>OZ252019.1:0-3150000 GCA_965247435.1 Ilyomonas sp.
GTGTACATGCAATTAATGCTATAGCGTATTTCATAGCAGCCGTATTTATATTTATCGCTAAGTTAGTTTTAATTATGCAAGAAACGATAAGCCTGTTTAACGGCCGGATGAAACACTTTAACCGCTCCCTGCAACTCCATGCAGTGCCGCCGCAAGGGGTAGCAGCGCTCAATCCGTTTCGGGAGGGAAAGCTGGCACTGCCCTGCGCCGACGCGTTTTATGATAAATATTACAACGATAACAATAAGCGCCATGCGATACTTGGTATTAACCCGGGGCGCTTTGGCGGCGGCCTTACCGGTGTGCCTTTTACCGATTTTAAGAGGTTGCAGCAGGTATGCGGCATTGATACCGGCGGTGTTTCGTCGCACGAGCCTTCCTCAGAGTTCATCTATCACATGATAGCTGCCATGGGTGGCGCTGCTTTTTTTTATAAACAATTTTACATCAACTCTGTATGCCCGTTGGGTTTTGTAGTGCATACAGGAAATGACAAGTGGATAAATTATAACTATTACGATGATAAAGCACTCTACCTGGCTGTAAAGCCTTTCATTGTGCAAAGCATTCAACAGCAGGTAGCCCTGGGCTTGTACACAGAAGAATGTTTTTGCCTGGGTAAAAAGAACACTGCCTACTTAACAGTATTAAATGAGGAATTCGGCTTTTTTAATGCGGTAACCGAATTGCCACATCCGCGCTATATTGTCCAATACAAAAGAAAGCAGATGGATGTATTCATTGATATGTATGTACAAAAGCTGGGGAAGTATTTGCAAGTATAATCGCTTTTTGCAACCGCTGCTGCCGTATAAAAAATATTATATTACTGTTGTGGCTTACCATTCATCCTGCAGGTTCGCTACAGCTATTATTCTCATCATCGTTTTTGCACTGCTTTAGCATTTGCTGCCTTCTCTTCTCAAAAGCAATACAGTCTTGCCTTTTACTTAATTTAATTTTTAAGAAACACAATAGGCCTTCGCCGCTCATCATATACAGCAGCAGGCAGGTTGTGCTTAGTCACAATTCACTTCTCAACCGTAACCGGGCTATCTACTTTTACATCGTCAAACAACAAAACAAAAACAATTTAAATTTTATTTTATGAAAACAAATCCTGTAACCCGTATTGCAAAAAACACATTACTTGCAGCTACGCTGTTCGTTGCTTTTACAGCAAGCGCTTTTGCCAAACCTTTAACTGTAAATACACAGCTAAAACAACATTTTGAAAAACAGTTTAAAAATGCGACCGACATCAACTGGAAAACAACAGATCTTTTTACCAAAGTATCCTGCACGGTAGATAACCAGCGTACAGATATTTTTTACAACAGCAACGATGAGTTTCTGGGTACTTCAGTAGCTGTTTATCTGGAATCTTTACCAAGTAATGCGGTACAAACTATTCTTAAAAAATATAGTGATTATACAGTAAATTCTGTTATCAAGTTTACGGAGGCCGGCGGTATTGTAAGCTATTATGCCGAAGTAGAAAAAAACAACAAGACTATGGTTCTGAAAGCAGATACGGAAGGATACGTAAGCGTGTACAACGACAGTATTTTGTAACTGTAATAAAACGATCCTGAAACAGCCTTTCAAATTTTTTGAAAGGCTGTTTTGCTTTTACTCCTTTTATACTGCCTTCTCTTGTAATGATGTAATATCTGTTTGTTATTAACTGCTACTTTTGCACCCTAAAATTTTTGCAATGAACAAAGGACCCGTATCGCAGTTTATCCAGCATCACTACCGGCACTTTAATGCTGCAGCGCTGGTGGATGCTGCCAAGGGCTACGAGCAGCATTTGCTGGAAGGTGGTAAAATGATGATAACATTGGCAGGCGCTATGAGCACTGCCGAGCTGGGTATATCGCTGGCAGAGATGATACGGCAGGATAAAGTGGCTATTATCAGTTGCACCGGCGCTAATCTCGAAGAAGATATTATGAACCTTGTAGCCCATAATTCGTACAAACGCGTACCCAACTACCGCGATTTGAGTCCGCAGGAAGAATGGGATTTACTGGAAAATGGCTATAACCGCGTAACGGATACCTGCATCCCGGAAGAAGAAGCGTTCCGACGCATACAGAAGCATATACATAAGATATGGAAAGATGCCGAAGAGGGAGGCGAGCGTTATTTTCCGCATGAGTATATGTACAAGCTGCTGCTGAGCGGTGCCATGCAGGAAAACTATGAAATACCATTGGAAAATAGCTGGATGATGGCCGCCGCAGAGAAGAACCTGCCGATTATTGTACCGGGCTGGGAAGACAGTACGATGGGTAATATTTTCGCCTCCTATTGTATTAAAGGCGAATTGAAGCCTTCTACCATGAAAAGTGGTATCGAATACATGGTTTTTTTGAGTGACTGGTACAAGCACAACAGCAGCGGTAAAGGCATTGGGTTTTTCCAGATAGGCGGCGGCATAGCCGGTGATTTCCCGATTTGTGTAGTACCGATGATGTACCAGGACTTAGAAATGCATGAGATTCCTTTCTGGAGTTATTTCTGCCAGATAAGTGATAGTACTACTTCTTACGGTTCTTACAGCGGCGCCGTACCCAATGAGAAGATAACGTGGGGGAAATTAGATATTCATACGCCTAAATACATTATTGAAAGTGATGCTACGATTGTAGCACCGCTGATATTTGCTTATTTATTAGGCTGGTAATTTTTTAAATCTCAGCAACAAAGCGCCGGCCTGCAAGGCCGGCGCTTTGTTGCTTGTGGTGATACTTTTAATAATAAACTTTTTATGCATAACCAAACAGGTTAATCCGTTGATTTGTAATACCTACTCTCTAAAGACAAAAAATAATACACATTTATGGCAGGATAACATACTGTTTTTATTAACAAAAGTGTATAAAACCACCGCTGCGGATGTTGGGTATTTGTATTAAATTTGAGAGAGAACAATAACTAAAACCTATACATTTTGACAGACACAATTATTAACCTCGAAAGTGTGAATCCCATTGAATTTTTTGGGGTAAACAACCGTAAGCTCGACTTGCTGAAGAAGAAATTTCCGCTCTTAAAAATCCTTTCCCGTGGTACCCAGATAAAACTGAGCGGCGCTCCGGAGCAGATAGACCAGGCAAAAGAAAAAATCAGCCTGATTATGCAATACATGGAGCGCAACGGCGACCTGAGCGATAATTATTTTGAGCAGATTCTGGGTGGCGATGATGCTGAAACAATCGACAACTTCGTTGACCGTAACCCCAACGACATTCTTGTGTTTGGTCCTAATGGTAAAACAGTGCGTGCCCGTACCGCTAATCAGAAGCGGATGGTACAGGCTGCCGACCGCAACGATATTGTGTTTGCTGTTGGTCCTGCCGGTACCGGGAAAACCTATACCGCCGTAGCTATCGCTGTCAGAGCGTTAAAAAACAAATTAGTTAAAAAGATTATACTTACGCGCCCTGCTGTAGAAGCAGGCGAAAACTTAGGCTTTCTGCCCGGCGATCTGAAAGATAAAATTGATCCGTACCTGCGCCCGCTGTATGATGCACTGGACGATATGATACCTGCCGATAAACTGGGTTATTATATGAGTACGCGCACGATTGAAATTGCCCCGCTCGCTTATATGCGCGGCCGTACTTTAGATCATGCTTTTATTATTCTGGATGAAGCGCAGAATGCGAACGACCTGCAATTAAAAATGTTTTTAACCCGCATCGGCGCTAATGCCAAAGCCATCATTACCGGCGATCCTACACAGGTAGATTTGCCGCGCAATATGCAAAGCGGTCTTAATAAAGCCACCCGCATACTAAAGAATGTAGATGGCATTGCACACATACAATTAGACGAAGAAGACGTAGTGCGTCATCGCCTTGTAAAAGCTATTATTAAAGCGTATGATAAAGAAGGACAGGAACAATTGAATCAGCAGCAAAACAACCAGCATTATCAGCGTGATAATAACCGGTGATCTTGAATTATATGGGTATTAACAACCTGAAACAAAATAACCTGTGGTGTTTATACCACAGGTTATTTTGTTTAAAAGGTAACTGATAAAGGAGCGCTTATTAATTTTTCAATCCTCGTCCGGTCTTTTGTTGTAATTCCTCTATTCGCTTGGAGGCTTCAGCTTTTGTAAGGTTTTCATTAAACTCTTCCTTGGCCTCATCAGACAATGTTTTCAGATAACTTTTTTGAGCGCCGGTCATCGCTTCATCGCCGGTTGTCCACTCAGCAGGGTCTTTTTCTGCATTGGATACAAGCGGATCGGGCTGCGGTACATGTTTGTTAGGATTATGATCCTCATTACGCTGGTTATTATTCATGCTATATTTTTTAGCATCTAATAAATCAAAAAGCAAACCAATGTTTGTTTATTAATTTAATGTTACCAATGTGTAAAAAGTACACAGTACAATTTTTTGACCTTACTTTTGTCCTGTTATTCATTACAGCCTTATACAAAAATCCAGTTGTGCACCCATAAGGCTTTGCTGCTTGTAGTATAAATAATTTCTCTTTTGCTTGTTTCATTTATCTTATTGCCTGCTATAGATCAATTGCTTTGCCGGCGCGAGAACTTGCTGTGTTAAATGTATTCCGGTTGTTGCCTTTTATTAATTAACAGTTAAAAAAGCAATGTTATGAAAAAGCAAGTTTTGAAATTTGGATTTAGAAAAGCTATGTTGGTAGCAGGTTTTGTAAGTGTAGTATCTCTCAGTGCAATTGCTGCGCCTGCAGCAACAGATAAAAATGCCAGGACAGCCCAGTCCGACATTCAGTATGTAGGCACTACAAAAGATGGTATCGTTTTCAATGTAAAGTTTGAAAATGCAGATTCCTCGAAGTTCGACCTTATCATTAAAAATGAATACGGCGATGTGGTGTACCAACAACAGTACAGCGACAAAAGCTTCGATAAGAAAGTAGTGCTGATAAAAGAACCGGGCGACGCACGGTTAACATTTATGATTAGAGCGGCCGATGCTACCTACAAACAATCATTCGACATCAGCACTGTTACAAGAACAGTGGAAGATGTAGTAGTAAAAAACACAAAGTAAAAACATCAGTACATTCAAAAGGTCAAAAATCCTGCAGGTGCGCACCTGCAGGATTTTTTTATTGCTAATTATAATTAGTAAATCCGGTTTAAATCCGGTTATTACTCCGTATCCGGCACATTATCTTTCCATCGCCATAAGTGCATACAGGCGTACGTGCGGTATGGCTTCCATTTTACAGACAGTTTCAGCATTTTTTCTTTCAGGGCCTTTTTATCTGTCACTTTTATATTGTACAATTTCACCATGGCTTGCTGTATTCCCAAATCATCTACCGCAAAAACATCTTCGCGCCCCAGTGTAAACATCAGCAGCATTTCAACCGTCCACCGGCCTACGCCTTTTATCTGTGTAAGAAGTTCAATTATCTCTTCATTAGCCATGCCTGCCAGCGCAGTATCATCTATATCTTTTTCTATACAAAACAAGGCTACATTTTGTACATAACTTACCTTGGCGTTGCTTAGCCCAATCGCACGCAATATGTCTGGCTGTGTGGCGAGCACCTGTTGCGGACGTGGTTCTTCGCCATTATATAAAGCTAAAAAACGATGGTAAATTACCTTGGCTACTTTAGTGCTCAATTGCTGGCCCATAATGCTGGCCATCAGCCGCAGCGGTATATTCTCTCTTTGCTGTAAAGCCTCCATAGGCCGGCTTATAATAGCAGCCATTTTTTTATCTTTCGATAAATGGGCAATATATTCCATGCCCGTAAATTAATCATTTCGTGCAGATTGAAAAACGGTAAACGCTTATTCAATAATTTTTCCGCCACCTTGCAACCTGTTTGGATTATGCTATAAATGTGAGAAGGATGCAACCAAGCAGCAGCTTCTATTGCTTTGCATTCTTTATGCCATGCAGCTAAGATCAATTCAACACTTTTATTATGCAGCGCACTGTACTAATTACCGGTGATGGCTCGCCAACGATAGCAATGCCGGACATGCAGCTAACCTATCACAGCAGATACGGTGCTATACAGGAAAGCCGCCACGTATTTATACAGTCCGGCCTGCAGCCATTACTGCAGAAATATAAGCCGCTTACTGTTTTTGAAATGGGGTTTGGAACCGGGTTGAATGCGTTGCTGACCCTGCAACTGGCAATGGCGCATCAGCAAGCTGTTTATTACCATGCTATTGATTTGTATCCGTTGCAACCTGCTGAAGCAGCACAATTAAGCTATCCAACCATTTTGCCGGAAGCTGATTTTACTCAGTTGCATAATTGCAACTGGAATGAGCCGGTTAAAATCAGTAATTATTTTACACTTTGGAAATGCCAATCTTCTGTGCAGGACTTTTCTTCAACAGTGCTGTTTAAGCTAATCTATTATGATGCTTTTGCGCCATCTGCCCAGCCTGAGCTCTGGACGAAAGAGATGTTTGAAGTTGTACAGCATGTTGGATAAAGGAGGAGTGCTGGTAACCTATTGCAGCAAAGGTGAGGTACGGCGAAGGATGCTGGCAGCCGGCTTTGCCATAGAAAAATTAAAAGGGCCGCCGGGCAAGAGAGAAATGTTGCGGGCAATAAAAGCTTAGGCTTTTAAGGCATCACGCCACAGGTGTATAAAGAACAGCAGCAAAAAAATAAAGCTTGCTGTAAGCCATACATAAAAAATGATGTTGCCGATAGTTACTTTTTGATCTATAAAAGCAAGATTAAACTTAATGCCGATGGTAGTATTGATAGCCAGCCAAAAAAAAGCGAGGAAGATAGAGAGCGCTACCCGTTTTAAAAATGCAATCATCTCCGGCTCCATGTACAGTGGTAATTATTAAAAAATAAAGGTATTAATAAAAAAGCTGTACTTCATATCTGTAAGTACAGCTTTTATAAAACTTATAAAACCCGGTGGTTATTAAAAGTGCTTAAACACAACCTATACAAGCAATATCATTTTATTATGTATGCATGAGCAGTTTATCAATAATCGCCCAACGTTTCGGGCAGTTGCGCCAGCGCTTTTGCCAGTTGCTCATCATTAGGTGCTACGCCATGCCACTCATGATGGCCTTCCATAAAGTCAACGCCTTTACCCATAATGGTATGCATCAATATACATATTGGTTTTCCCTGCCCGGTCATGGTCTTTGCTTTTTCTAAGGTAGCCACTACCTCCTCCATTTCGTTACCGTTCATTTCCATTACTTCCCAGCCAAATGCTTCAAACTTTGTATGCAGGTTACCAAGGTTCATTACTTTATTGGTAGTGCCATCTATCTGCTGGCCGTTCCAGTCTACGGTAGAAATAAGATTATCCGCCTTAAGATTCGGAGCGCTCATAATGGCTTCCCAGTTCTGACCTTCATCCAGCTCGCCGTCACCATGCAAGGAAAACACCAAAGCCTTATCACCGTTCAGTTTTTTGCTCAGGGCTGCGCCGATAGCAACGCTCATACCCTGGCCCAGGGAGCCGCTGGCTACCCGGATGCCGGGCAGGTGCTCGTGCGTGGTAGGATGCCCCTGCAGCCGTGAATTGATTCTTCTGAACGTGCTTAATTCTTTAATATCAAAGTAGCCCGAGCGTGCCAGCGCTGCATAAAATACGGGCGAAATATGGCCGTTGGAAAGAAAGAAAATATCTTCATTAAGCGCATCCATGTGAAAAGCAGGATCGTGCTTAAGTACCTGAAAGTAAAGCGCTGTGAAAAAATCGGTACAGCCCAGCGAGCCGCCCGGGTGGCCGCTTTGTACGCCATGCACCATTCTTACAATGTCTCTTCTTATTTGCGTAGCTGTGTCTTTTAACGCTTGTATATCTGCCATTTGATAAAGTTTAGATAATAAAATGGAAGGGCAAAATTACAACTATAACAGCGTTTAATAAACAACCCGCTTTACTATAATTTATTAGTTTAATAAAAAAGGAAAAGCTATTTTAGCCAGCAGTTTGATCCATGCACATAACAATAATCCTGTACAGGCTTCAATACTAATCAGGAAAAAAGGATACTTTTGCCCCAATTTCATTGAAGTTAGCATTGCACTCAGACTAACTCTTAAAATTTTTTCATGCAGCAGATTATAGTAGGGGCGGTAGTAGCATTTTTTATCAGCTTTTATCTAATACCTATTCTTATAGAACTTGCTAAAGCCAAACAACTTGTAGATATACCAGACGCCAGAAAAATTCATAAAGATCCGGTTCCCCGGTTTGGCGGTATTGGCATATTTGCCGGCTTTTTGTTCAGCCTGTTGTTAAGTGCAGGCATTAATAATAATTTTCTGGAGTTTCAATACCTCGTGGCTGCCTTTTTAATCGTGTTTTTTTTAGGCGTAGGCGATGATATTATGATTCTTTCGCCGCTTAAAAAGTTTATCGGGCAATTGGTTGCTTCCTTTATTCTTATTGTAAAGGGGCATTTGCTGATTGATAACCTGCAGGGCTTTTTAGGAATTCAGCAAATTCCAATCATTATCAGTTATATACTTACCTATTTTACTATTGTTGTAATTGTAAATGCTGTTAACCTTATTGATGGGGTAGATGGTCTGGCCGGCAGCCTTAGCTTTATATCCACTGCATTTTTCGGCACCTGGTTTTACCTAAACGGCGATATGGCTTATTCGCTCATTGCTTTTACATTATCCGGCAGCATTATCGCTTTTTTATATTATAACTTCAGCCCGGCCAAAATATTTATGGGTGATGCCGGCTCGCTGATGCTTGGCCTTATTAATGCAATATTGGTTATCCGCTTTATTAACGAAGCGCCTGCCGCTACTACCTTTGCTGCCAGTGCATCGCCGGCAGTTGGCTTTGGGTTGTTGCTTATACCGCTTATGGATACGTTGCGGGTTTTTTGCATACGGCTGCTGCAGAAGAAGTCGCCCTTCTTTCCAGACAGAAACCACATTCATCACCTTTTTTTAGACAAAGGCTTCTCGTCGCG
The DNA here is from genome assembly GCA_965247435.1 of Ilyomonas sp. GTDB lineage: Bacteria > Bacteroidota > Bacteroidia > Chitinophagales > Chitinophagaceae > Ilyomonas. The sequence goes on from OZ252019.1 coordinate 8,966, forward strand.
CGCCACAACGCTTGTTTTAGCTGGCTTAAGCCTCCTGTTCTCCCTGCTATCTTTTGCTGCTTCTTCTTTGGATACTACTGTTTTGATTATGCTGCAGGCTATTATTTTCTTTAGCGTAGTATATGTATTATCTGTTTATCAGCCGGCACAACTGCGCATAGCTAAAAATGAGGCCGGAGACGTTACGATAGAGGAGCCGGTACGCCGGCCCCGCCTTATCAACGGCTTTTACAGGAAACAAAAAGCCATTAGTACAAGAGAAAAATAATTTATCCGATCGCATTCCGAATGATAAAATGCGGCCTTTACCTCCACCGCCGGCGTTAACAGCTACCCTTTACGGGCTCATAAAATCACCTCCCTTTATTTAAAAGTTTAGGTATGCAGCGCCTGCCGGCAAGCAATGGCATCGGGCAATTTTTTGTGCCGGCTTGTTTTCCTATTTCTTAGATTTGCGCCTGTTTAAAACTAAAATATTATGTCTGAGGAACTGGAAATGCTGTTAGACGATGCTGAATCTGCTATGAAGAAAGCGATTAATCACCTCGAATCCGAACTAACCAGGATACGTGCCGGCAAAGCAAATCCGGGTATGCTCGATGGTGTTTCAGTAGAATATTACGGTGCGCCAACGCCCATTAACCAGGTAGCGAATGTGTCTGTATTGGATGTCCGCACCATCAGCATTCAGCCCTGGGAAAAAAAGATGCTGCAGGCAATCGAGCGGGCTATTATGGCTGCCAACATCGGCATTACTCCGCAAAACGATGGCAGCCAGATACGGTTATTTCTGCCACCGCTTACCGAAGAGCGCCGGCGGGAGCTGTTTAAGAAAGCCAATAACGAAGGCGAGCAATCTAAAATAGCCATCCGCAACATCCGCCGCGACACGATAGAGCAGGTAAAGAAATTGCAGAAAGATGGTGAGCTTAGTGAGGATGCCAGTAAAGATGCTGAAAATAACGTGCAGGAACTGACCGACCGGTTTATCATCCTGGTAGATAAGCACCTTGCAGCCAAAGAAAAAGATATGATGGCTATCTGATGTGCATCAAATTCTGCTATCTTTATTTACTAAAACCAACATTTTATGGGCTTTGTAAAAGATTTTAAAGACTTTGCGCTTAAGGGTAATGTACTTGATTTAGCTGTGGGTGTTATTATTGGCGCTGCCTTTGGAAAAATTGTTACTTCTTTGGTTGATGACATTCTTACGCCGGCAATCTTAACACCTGCATTAAAAAGAGCCAACCTGTCCAATTTGCAGGACCTGGTAGTTCCGGGTACGGGTATTAAATATGGCAATTTCCTGTCGAATGCTATTTCTTTTATTATTATCGCGCTTGCGCTGTTTATTATTATTAAAGGAATCAATTCGGTTAGAAGAAAACAAGGCGTTGTAGTGGAAGTGCCACCGCTTACTGCCTCGGAGCAGTTGTTAGTAGAAATCAGGGATGAATTAAGAAAAAACAATGTACGGGTATAATCCATCTTTAAGCGCTAATTTTTATTATTGAGTACTACCGCCTACCAGATAAAAATCGACCAGTTTGAAGGTCCGTTCGATCTGCTGCTTTTTTTTATAGAAAGGGACGAACTGGATATTTACAATATTCCGATTACTAAAATCATAAAAGACTTTTTAGCTTATATACATGCGCAGGACAAGCTGAATATCGAATTAAGCAGCGAATTCATCCTGTTTGTATCCACGCTGATGCGCATCAAAGCTAAAATGCTGCTGCCACGCAAAGACACCGATGCGGCCGGCAACGAAATAGACCCGCGCAAAGAATTAATAGATAAAATACTGGAGTATAAGCGCTACAAGCAGGCCGCTGCAGAAATGGCAGAGCAGGAAGCAGTGCGTATGCTAATGATAAAGCGCGGCAATGTGCAGCAGGACTTAAGTGCCATTGGCGAGCAGGCAGCAGATGGTACGGAAATACAATCCATCACACTTTTTAAACTGATGAAGAGTTTTGAAAAAGTAATGCAGCGCCTGCATGATAAAAATAACAGGCCGGTACATACGGTGGTACGCTACAATTATACGATGGAAGAAAGCCGGGATCAGATGCTGACTGTTGTAAAAAAAGAAAAAGCCGCCGCTTTTGAAAGGATATTCGCAACCTGCGAAAACCGCATACACGCTATTTTCTTGTTTCTCTCCCTGCTGGAGCTGGTGCAACTGCGCTATATGAATATACAAATTGGTAACGGCCGTAATAATTTTATACTGGAATGGAACGAAGAAAGGCAGGAGGAAGCGCCGGCAGCCAGTATTTATCCCGCTTATTAAAACACCCAAAGCAATACAGGCCGGCTGCTTTTATCTATTTTTTTCGCCAGCATTTTTAAAGTTGTTGCAGACACCATTATGCATCCTAGGCTATTGCCGATAGGCGCAGGATAGGTTTCCTTGTCCGGCACGCCATCATAACTATGCAGCACGATGTTTCTCTCAAAAGCATGACCATTGCTGCTATCTAAGCCATACAGCTTATAAGCTGTTCCAAAGCGGCCGTTGTATTTATTGCCTATTTTATATTTTCCATAAGCCGTGCAGCCGCAGCCCGGCGCGTTGGAAAACTTTGCCTCGCTTAAGAATGCCTTGTTGCAACTGCCATGTGCCACCAGCGCCGATGCCGTAATTGCGTGCTGCGAAAAGTTATACATAAATAAACGGTTTCTGCCGGAGGGCAAACGCATATCGGCTAACAGACAAAAAGAAGTATCGTAATGGTGCTGTGCGGCATACGCCAAAGCGGCTCTTGTATGTGCCAAGGTATTTTGTAAAGCCTCTTGGCCGTTGCCGGTTGCTGTGCCTGTGTCTTTTGCCGCGTTGGCAATGTTGTCGGCCATAGCCAGCTTACTGCTATTGACCGCTAGCACAATAAAAGTTGTTAGTAAAACAAACAGTAGCAGAAGGTATCGCATGTGCTGCTTTTTCTTATCCGGTAAGACGAGAAAAAACAGTATTTCCATAAAGATTATGTGGTTACAATAATATTTTCCGGTTTTAGCAGCGGCTGATTATTAAACCGAAGCAGTATGTTAGCCACCACTTCTATATCCCGCTGGCAATAATTTACAATACGCGGCAGGTCGTTCTCCTTATAATATACTTCCTGCACCATACTGCCGTCAATATCTGTTTTGGAGGTAGGTACATCCAGTACGCTCGCCAAAAGATCAAGCGTTATGTAGTTTTTATAATCGCCAAAACGCCACCAGTGCAGGGTATCCATCATACTTACTTCCCACGGTTTTGCATTGTGCAGGCACAAATATTGAGGCAGTGGTATGTGGTTAATGATCATGCGCCGACATATATAAGGAATATCAAACTCTTTAATATTATGGCCAGCAAAGCAAAAATCCTTTTTAAGCTCGCACATTTTATTGCTGATGATTAAGAATGCCTGCAGCAGTGCTTTTTCATCATGACTGTAAATGCTCTTTATTTTAAGAAAAGTTTCGTTATTCCGTTCGTAAATGCAACCCGTTGAAATACAGATGATTTTGCCAAATTCTGCTAATATGCCTGCCTTTTGCAGGTAACTATCCTCCGGCGAGGTGCCTTCTGGTATAGTTTTCGCTATCTTCTGCCACCATCGAGATTGCCATTCATCGGTAAGCTGTTGATAGGCAGGTTGTTGGGGTACTGTTTCAATATCCAGAATAAACATTTTATGGAGCGGTACGGAATTATTCACAAAGCAGTTCTTTTTGTTTAATAAAACACAATTTATATGAGTTATACTAATTATCCTAATGCTGGTGGCGCTACTCCTCCTGCGGGCCGGCCACAAGAGCCTAAAGATAACCGCAAATTGATTTATGGTATTCTTATCGTGGCACTATTAGGTACCTGGGCTTATATTATCGTAGATAAAAACAAAACCAACGATAATATCACGCAGTTGCAAACGCAAACAAAAACAGTAGAAACAGCCAAAGATTCTATCCAGGAAGAATACAATAATATCGCCCAGCAGTTTGATACGCTAAAAACAAATAATTCGCAGTTGCAGGGCGCACTTTCCAAAAAAGATAACGATATTAAAAACCTGAGAAGCCAGATAGAAGCGGAATTAAAAAAGGATAAGCGTGATAACAATAAGCTGCAAAGCCTGATTAACGAGTTAAGGGGCAAAGTAAATGACTATGAAACGCAGATAGCCCAGTTGAAAGCCGAGAATGATCAGCTTACAACCAGCAATAAAACGCTTACAGGACAGCGGGATTCGCTCAATACAAACAATCAGGCATTAGCACAAAACTTATCTACTGTAGAAACGCAAAAAGCGCAGGTAGAAGACGTGGCTTCTACCTTGCATGCATCTAATATTAATATTGCAGCCATAGATGTAAAAGGCAATGGTAAAGAAAAGAGCACTTCCACTGCCAAGCGGGCTGACCTGTTTCGCATCTCTTTCGAGCTGGATGAAAACCGTATAGCGCCAAGCGGCAGCAAAGAATTATATGTAGTAGTTACCGGCCCCGATGGTAAACCCGTGACCATACCTGCTAATGGCAGCGGCAGTTTTCAAACGCGCGATGAAGGAGAGAAAGTATTTACCAATAAAATGGATGTAAACTACGAACAGGGAAAGCGCACTCCGGTTAGCTTTGACTGGAAACAGGAAAACCACTACCAGACCGGTAATTATAAAATTGAAATTTATCACAACGGCTATAAGATTGGTGAAGGTACCAAGAGCCTTAAAAAAGGCGGCTTGTTTAGCTAATATTATTTTACTTCTTCAACCTATGAAGACTTCGGGAAGTGCTGCTTAATGCAGCACTTTTTTATTATGTATTATAAAGTAGTACTGCAAACCTGTTATAGCGATAAAGAATTAAAAAGGTAGTTAATAAAGCCGTGTTCGGTAATATAAAAAGGCAGAGGTTGACGTATAAACATAAATTGCCTATTGTATTGCTTTAAATATAAATCCTTGATTTGTAAAATGCTCCAGCATTTTTGGCAATGCATAGCTCATGCGGCTCCAGGCTTTAGTGCTGTCATGAAAGACAACAACAGAGCCTGCTTCCGTTTGTTTTAAAACATTATCAAGGCATTTTTGCGGTGATAAATTAACGTCGAAATCGCCGCTTAATACATCCCACATAATTATTTTAAACAAAGGGCGCAGGGCATCTTTTTGGTGCATCAACAGTTTACCCTGAAACTTTTTTATGCGGCCATACGGTGGCCGGAACAAATTGCTGTCAATGTGTTTAGCTGCCTGTATTACATTGCTGATATAAAGCGTATCATCTGTTTTCCAGCCGTTTAAATGATCGTTGGTATGATTGCCGGTCTTGTGGCCGGCATTTAGGATTTTTTTGTAAAGGGCAGGATGGCTAACTACATTTTTACCAATACAAAAGAAAGTTGCCTTAGCATTATATTTCTGTAGTTGCTCCAGTACAAAAGGCGTAGCCGTTTCGTGCGGCCCGTCATCAAAAGTGAGGTACAATACTTTTTCTTTGGTAGGTATGTTCCATATAAACGACGGGTACATTTTTTTTAATAACCAGGGTGCCTTTACAAAGTACATAAAAACTTATTTTAGTTCTATCACTACAATTGTATCCGGGTTATCTTCCGTTATTGCCGGTAAGTTGGTAAGCTGCAGTGCGCCACTTTTTAACTGTGCAGGTACAACACGCTTATCGCTAAGCAGGTACACTCTGGCAATTCTTTTGGCAGGAAAGCTGTCCAATGACAAGCTGCCGGTATTTTTTTGTAAAACATGTATATACAATCTGTTGCCGGCCTGTGTAATGCAGCCCCAGCTTTGCGGCCGCAGGTAGCCGCCTTTTGTATTATAAATGCTCTCGCCATACGTCTTCAGCCAGTTGCCCATCCATTGCAGGCGTTCTACAAATTCCGGCTGAATTTCTCCGTTCGGCATTGGACCTATGTTCAATAGAAGATTGGTGTTGTAGCCGGCAGCTTTTACCAGGAGGTTAATTAATTGCTGGTGAGATTTGTAAGATGTATCTGTAATATTGAAGCCCCAGCTATTGTTCATGGTAACACAGGATTCCAGTGGCAGATCGGCCGGTTGCTGAAAGCTTAAACCGCTTTTATTTTCGCCCGGTAAATCCTGTTCAAACATCTGGAAGTCTTCGCCCGGCAGCGGGGTAAGATGATGGTTGTTGCCGATTAAACATTGCGGCTGCAATTGATGAATCAAGGCATAAATCTCGTTCAGGTGCCAGTTAATTTTAGGCGTTCTGTCCGCGGCTCCTTCCGGTGCTGTCTGGTCCCAGTATCCGTCAAACCAGATACCGCCGATCTCGCCATAGTTCGTCAGTAACTCGGTAAGCTGGTTCTTCATAAACCGGATATAATCCTCCCAATTTCCTTGTACGGTGCGGCCGGTGCCCTTGCCGGTACGCCCGGTCCACCAACTGTAGTCATCGCGCCGCCAATCCAGCAGCGAATAGTATAAAAACAATTTAACGCCTTGCTTATGGCATTCTTCGGCCATCATCTTTACGATGTCTTTTTGATAAGGCGTATGCATGATATTGAAATCGGAATATTTGGTATCCCACATACTAAATCCATCATGATGTCGGGTAATAAGGGTGATGTATTTCATACCGGCGCCCTTGGCAAGGCTTACCCATTGCGCCGCATCAAAATCTACGGGATTAAAGAATTTTTCCAGCCTTGTATAGTTGGCTACCGTAATATTGCGGTTGTTCATTACCCACTCACCATCGCCCGGTATGCTGAAGGGCCCCCAGTGTATAAACATGCCAACCCGTGCATCGCCAAACCATTGACGGCTGCTTATGTTGGCTGCCGAAGGCTGGTAAGCAGTTTGTGCCTGTACACCTGCAGCTAAGAATACAACAACAATAAGGATAAGGCTTCTGTTCATGCCGGTTGCTTTAAGCAATAAAGCTACTAACAAATGCCTTATACAGCAATAGCAGGTAATAGTATTACAAACAAGGTTAGTTTAAGACTATAATCCGTTTATACAACACAAAAATTTATACCCTGTGCTGCCTTATCTAAAAAAAAGAACCTTATCATTGTTGATTGCACAAAAAGTATATTTTTGCGCCTGTAACTAAAACCATTTTACAATGTCAGACATAGCTACACGCGTTAAGAAAATTATTGTTGACAAATTAGGTGTTGATGAAGCGGAAGTAACTAATGAAGCTTCCTTTACCAATGACCTCGGTGCTGATTCTTTGGACACCGTAGAACTCATAATGGAGTTTGAAAAAGAATTCAATATTTCTATCCCTGATGAGCAGGCAGAAACGATCACCACTGTTGGCCAGGCTGTTACTTATTTAGAAGAGCACGCTAAATAAGCTGCACTGTTGTAACCTGTATATTCAATCCGTCTTTTTCGCACTAATCATTTTGCTGAGAAAGGCGGATTTATAACTTTCAAAAAAGGGCTTGCACTATGGATTTAAAAAGAGTTGTTGTTACCGGTATCGGAGCACTAACGCCGCTTGGCAATACGGTGAACGATTACTGGGAAGGCCTGAAAAACGGAGTGTCCGGCGCCGACTACATTACTCAGTTTGATGCAGCCAAATTCAAAACCCGCTTTGCCTGCGAAGTAAAAGACTTCGATCCTTCCGGTTTTCTTGATCGAAAAGAAGCGCGCAAAATAGACCGTTTTACACAACTCGCCCTGGCTACAAGCGACATGGCAATGGCCGATGCAGGTTTGCACAAAGACAGTATAGACCCGGACAGAATCGGGGTTGTATTTGGCAGCGGCATTGGCGGTATTTCTACTTTTCAAAACGAAGTATCCGACTTTGCCAGGGGCGAAGGCACCCCCCGCTTCAATCCTTTTTTTATACCTAAAATGATATTGGATATTGCTGCCGGCCAGATATCTATGCGGCACAACCTGCGCGGTCCCAACTACGCAGTGGTAAGTGCCTGTGCAACCAGCACCAATGCTATGATAGATGCTTTTGACTTACTGCGTCTTGGGAAAGCGGATATTGTTTTAAGCGGCGGCAGCGAAGCGGTAGTAACGGAAGCCGGCGTTGGCGGCTTTAATGCCATGAAGGCGATGAGTGAAAGAAATGATGATCCTAAAACTGCCAGCCGTCCTTATGATAAAGACCGGGATGGTTTTGTAATGGGCGAAGCAAGCGGGATAGTAGTGCTGGAAACCCTGGAACATGCACTGGCCAGGGGCGCAAAAATCTATTGCGAAATAGCAGGTGGTGGCGCCACTGCCGATGCCTACCACATCACCGCTCCGCACCCGCAGGGGCTGGGCGCCCGCAATGTAATGCTCGCTGCCTTAAGCGATGCGGGCCTGCTGCCGGAAGACATTGACTACATTAATACGCATGGTACTTCCACGCCTTTGGGTGATGGCGCCGAAGTAAAAGCCATCCTCGATGTATTTGGCGAACATGCCTATAACCTCAACATCAGCTCTACCAAATCTATGACCGGGCACTGTCTTGGTGCGGCCGGAGTGATAGAAGCTATTGCCTGCATCATGAGTGTAATACACGATATTGTGCCGCCTACCATCAACCACTTTACCGATGACCCAATTCTTGACCCGAGACTCAACTTTACCTTTAATACCGCCCAGCAACGTACTGTAAATGCCGCCCTGAGTAATACCTTCGGTTTTGGCGGACATAATGCAGCTATCATTGTAAAGAAATACGTAGCTTAATACTGTGCAACTACTCCACCGCTTTTTTAAGAAAAAAGGTAAACCTACTTTCAAAGAGCAGCTACGCAACCTGCTGGGTATAAAACCCGGTAAAATAACACTATACCAAACAGCGCTCAGCCACCGCTCTGTAAAAGAAGGCACCGATGAAAATAACGAGCGGCTTGAGTATTTAGGCGACGCCGTATTGAGCACTATTGTGGCCGATTACCTTTTTAAACGGTATCCTTACAAAGGTGAAGGCTTCTTAACAGAGATGCGCAGCAAAATGGTGAACCGTCAGAAAATGAACGATGTTGCGCTCAAAATGGGGCTGAAAAAAATAACGATCTACAACAAGTTTGACAATGCTCTTAAAGGCAGCCAGATATTCGGCAATACGCTCGAAGCGCTGGTGGGTGCCATATATCTTGATAAAGGCTACCGCAAAACACAGCATTGGGTGCTGCACCGCATGGTAATTCCGCATTTGTATGTGGATGACCTGGAACTGATTGACATTAACCTGAAAAACAAGCTGATTGGCTGGGCTACCAAAAACGGCAAAGCGCTGGAGTTTGAAACCGTAGAAGAAAAGCTGGAAAACGGCCGCCGTATTTTTACGATTGCCGCCGTACTCGATGGCGAAGCCCTGGCGCAGGGTAAAGGCTTTAATAAAAAAGATGCCAGCCAGATAGCTGCACAGTTGGCTATTGAGAAATTGAAACTGTAAGATTTTATTTCTGCTATACCTGATTGATGCAAATAATAGGTTTAATCAGGAGAACGTTGTTTCAAAACCAGTACGTACACTAATTATTCAGCAAAACAGTGGTTACTAAAATCATTACCGGCTGCATAAAAATTAAAGTTGCTTATTTATCAATCTATTTTTTTGCGAAACACACTTCGCTTATTTATACTTTTACAAAGACATTTCCTTCTGCTTCCTCACATCCATCCTTAAAATCATCGCTATGAAAACAAAAGTTTTTCTCCTTGCATTATTGCTTACGGCTATTCTAAACGTTACTGTATATGCACAGCCGGCCGTAACCCAACAACATGCCTATGGCGGACTTGGCGGCTCTTACACGGCAGACATGAAAATAACCGCTGATGGCGGATTAATTATCGGCGGCTCTTCGTTTTCCAAAAAAGGCTATGATAAAACGAAAGATAGTTATGGCGACTACGGCGATTTCTGGGTTGTAAAAACAGACGCTGCCGGGAGGGTATTATGGGACAAAACGCTGGGTGGCATAGACGACGAAGTGCTTACCTCCGTTAATCAAACACGCGATCACGGCTACCTCATAGGCGGCACTTCGGTATCGGGCATTTCTTTCGATAAAACCGGGGCAAGCCGCGGTGGTATTGATTATTGGGTGGTGAAGCTGGACAGCAACGGCAATAAACTATGGGATAAAACCCTGGGTGGCTCCGGCGACGATTATCCGCATTCCATAGATACTACCAGCGATGGTGGTTTTATCATTGGCGGCGCTTCTAATTCGCCCATATCCGGCGAAAAAACAAGTGGTGTTTTTGGCACCAGTGATTTCTGGATTGTAAAGCTCGACAGCTCCGGTAATATCCAGTGGGATAAAACAATCGGTGGCAACGGCGATGATCAGCTTTACAGTTTAAAGCAAACACGCGATGGCGGCTATATCTTAGGCGGCAATTCCACTTCGGGCATCTCCGGCAATAAAACAGAAAAAGTGCGGGGCCCGATAGACTTCTGGATTGTGAAAACAGATGCAACCGGCAATGTAGTATGGGATAAAACGCTGGGCGGCAACGGCGGTGAAAACCTGAGATCCATTATACAAACGGCGGATGGCGGCTATCTGGCCGGCGGCATCTCCGATTCTAACCTCTCCGGCGATAAAACCAAGAGAAGCAGGGGCGGAACCGATTATTGGATAGTGAAGCTGGATGCGGCTGCCAATGTACTGTGGGATAATACGTTTGGCGGTTTTAAAGCGGATGAGTTATCTGCGGTACAACAAACAAAAGACAGTGGCTATATACTCACGGGTTCTTCTCCGTCGGATGCTTCTATAGATAAAACGGAGTCGGCAAGAACGGCGGGCTTACCGGATTACTGGGTAATTAAAACAGACAAAGGCGGTAACAAGCAATGGGATAAAACGATTGGCGGTGCCGGCCTTGATTATTCGTATGCCGTCAGCGAGTATAAGCGCAACAACTATGTAGTGGCCGGCCGTTCCACTTCTTCGGTTTCCTACGACCGTACAAAACGTTTGAAGGGAAGCTGCGATTACTGGATTGTATTATTGAATTACACAAAACCGGCAGTTTCCATAGCAGCTACAACAGTTGTATCAGCCAACGAAAGTAAAGTTGCCGATAATAATTTCATCATTTATCCTAATCCGTCAAAAGATATAATTTATGTACAATCCACAGGTAAAGCAGCGTTTGTTTTAACTAACCAATCGGGCAAAACAGTGCTTACGAAAATCATTAATGGCAATGGCCAGATTAGTGTGGCTCATTTGCCGGCCGGCATTTATTATCTGCAAAACACGGCTACCGGTGCGAAGCAAAAAATAGCAGTTGAGTAAACAAATTAAAAACAAGTTCGTAAGCCGCTCAGGAAAATGCCTTAGCGGCTTTTATTTATTGCATAGGAAAAATATGATTATGCACTTTCATTTTTAAAAGCGGTAAAATGTATTGGGCAGCCATGCCGGTATTCCTTATACTTGTAGCATCAATACAATATTACTATGAATAACAAGCAACCGGAAGAAGGGATGAAGCGAATACCGGGTCCGGCAGATCATCTTGCCAACGAACGTACCTTCCTCGCCTGGATACGCACCAGCATCGCCCTTATGGGCTTTGGGTTTGTAATTGTAAAATTTGCGCTTTTTATCAAGCAGATTTCGCTGGTGCTGGGCGGCAAAGTAGTAGCGCCCGGCAAAGGGTATTCGGCTATCGTAGGCGTTGTTATGGTAGCACTGGGCGCTGTTATTGCCCTGCTGGCTTTTGTGCGGTACAGCACGATTGAAAAACAGCTTAACAACAACGGGTATGCTCCTTCCAAATTGCTTTCCCTGCTGCTTACAGCAAGTATTCTTATCGGCAGCATTTTCCTCGTTATTTACCTTGTGCCCAGCATCAGGTAATGAGGACTGTTTAATTTCATGTTTTAGATATAACAAATGCCCAGGTAAAATTTGTATGCAATGAAAGATACTCAAACTTACGGCTGCAACGAAAGCGACATTGCGCATTACCAATGCAAAAAAGTAAGCGGCGGTATAACTATCGATGGCAACCTGAACAAGCCGCAGTGGGCAAGTGCAGTAAAATCTGCAAGGCTGGTAGATATGGTTACCGGCGGCCCTGCTTTGTATAATACCAGGGTGGCTGCTTTATGGGATGACGAACATTTATACATCGCTTTCTGGGCCGAAGAACCACAGGTAAGCGCTACGCAAAAAGAACGCGATTCCATTGTTTTCCTGGAGAATGATCTGGAAGTGTTTATTGATGGCGGCGATTGCTATTACGAGCTGGAAGTAAATGCGCTTAATACTGTGTATGAAGTATTTTTTATCTGGAAAGATGCGTATAAAAAAGGAGGCCTTTTTGATGTGCCTCAGTTTGATGTGTTTAAAGAAAAGGCAGCGACATTTGGCGGCGATTATGACCGTACCGGAAGCACTTTCTGGTGGGGCCGGCACCCGCGGGGCTTAAGATGGGCATTCCTGGATTATGATATGGAAGGCTTACAAACCGCCGTACAAATTGATGGTAACATAAACGACCCTGCGCATATAGACAAAGGCTGGACGCTTGAAATTGCTATTCCCTGGCAAAGTATGCATTGGCTGGCTAATGGCAGGTCGGTGCCGCCAAAAAGCGGCGATACCTGGCGCATCTTTTTTGGCCGGTTTCAAAAGCTTATTTCATCGGGGCAGGAAGTACAACCCCATCCGGCATGGGTGCTCAGCAGGCATGGTGTTTACGATACGCATCTTCCCGAATGCTTTCCGTATGTGCACTTTGCAGAGGAAGGAGCATAGTTTTGCAGGACTTTGTTGCTCACGCAATTTGTCTATTTAAGATATATGTGCAATCAGCGTTAGCGTATAATAAGTACAGTGCCGTTTACATTACCTTAAATTTTCCAGTGACCATCCGATAAAAGGTATTCAAATCTATCCTTAACCAATACTGCTCAGCCCAAAACGAAAAAAGTAACTTAGGCAATGTAAAGGCGTGGGTTATGAAAAATGCGCGGAACGATCATGTTTTCCTTGGTTTCTTAGTTATTTTTTGATCAGGCAAAGAGTAAATAATATCATCTGCAAGAAGATACATTCATAAACACTATAAGGCTCATTCATCTTTACTATTTACAACTGGCAGGCTTCGGCATTTTGGCTAAATCAAAGCGCCATTCGGTTAAATCTGTTGCTAAACTCTTACGGAACTTTGCATTATCAAAAAATAGTTTAGTATGAAAGCAATAAGAATTCATGAATTCGGCGGCCCGGAGGTGATGAAATTAGAAGAAACAGAACGCCCTGTTCCTGCACCGGATGAAATTTTAGTGAAGCTATATGCCAGCGGTGTAAACCCTGTTGATTGGGTAGTTCGTAATGGTGGCAATGATTTTTTAAAGCCTTACTTAACGTTACCTATGACGTTGGGCTGGGATGCAGCAGGCATTGTAGAAGAATGGGGCAGCGATGTAACCGATTTTAAGAAAGGTGATGAAGTGTATGGCGTTCCCAATTTTCCGGGAGATGGAAGCTATGCCGAATATGTGGCGGTAAAGGCAAGCCAATGTGCGTTGAAACCGAAAAGTATTTCTTTTAATGAGGCTTCAGGGGTTCCTTTAACCGGGCTTGTTGCGTGTAATGCCCTTTTTGAGCTCGGAAAACTACAGGCAGGGCAACGGGTTTTCATTCAGGGAGCCTCGGGTGGTGTTGGAAGTCTCGCTGTGCAGCTTGCAAAAGCAAAGAGTGCGTATGTAATCGGAAGTGCATCGGCAGGCAATCAGGAGTTTTTAAAACATATTGGCGCAGATGAAGTGATTGATTATAAAACACAGAAATTTGAGGAGTTGCTGCAAGATATTGACCTTGTATTTGACGCCTCGCCGCTTCGTGATGATAACGAGCGGTTAAAAGGCATAAGCATCTTAAAAGGCGGTGGAACTTTTGTAAGTGTAAACGTCGATTTCCCGTTTAGCGGTAAGGTTATAGAAGCGCTTGCAAAAAAGGGCGCCAAAGGCGAACTTGTTAGTACACAAACAAATCATCGGAATTGGCTGAACGAAATGGCAAAGTTGATTGATGAAGGGAAACTAAAAGTTGTGATCAGCAAAGTTTATCCGTTGGAACAGGTTGCTGAAGCGCACCGGGAAAGCGAAACCTGGCATGTACGTGGCAAGCTGGTATTGGAGATAAGAAAAGAAGATGAACAGGCATGAAGCATTTTAAAACCATAAGCGAATTTCATCAGTTCAGAAATTTGCCCAAACCACAACATCCGCTAATCAGCGTAGTAAATGTTGAAAGCGTTACGCATTTACACAACGATGAACCGATGACTTTGGCGTTGGATTTTTATAGTATCGCCATAAAAAGAATGCAAAATGCCAAAGTAAAATACGGGCAGCAACCGTTTGATTTCAATGAAGGCATTATGTCTTTCATGTCGCCGGCCCAGGTTTTTAGCATTGCGCTCACCAATAAAAAGGAAGCAATAAAACAATCAGGATGGGTGATCTACATTCATCCTGATTTTTTATGGAATACACCGTTAGCTAAAACCATAAAGGGCTACGATTTCTGGGATTATTCTTTACATGAAGCCTTGTTTCTTTCCGGGAAGGAAGAAGCAGCCATCAACCATATTATTCAAAACATTAATCAGGAATATCACTCCAGCATTGATAAGTTCAGCAGGCAAATCATCATTTCACAAATTGAAAGTTTGCTTAGTTATGCCGACAGGTTTTATCATCGCCAGTTCATCACACGGGAAAAGGCTAATCATCAGATACTCGACCGTTTGGAAACATTGGTAAGTAACTATTTTAACAGCGATGATCTGATTAACAAAGGGCTGCCAACGGTTCAGTCTATTGCAGAACAACTGCATCTTTCTCCAAAGTATTTGAGTAGTTTATTAAGAATGTTGACCGGGCAAAACACGCAGCAATACATTCATGAGAAACTGATCCAAAAAGCCAAAGAAAAACTATCAACCACCAGCCTGTCAGTCAGCGAAATTGCCTACGGATTGGGATTTGAACATTTGCAATCGTTTAGTAAATTGTTCAAGACAAAAACGAAACTTTCTCCTTTGGCATTCAGACAGTCTTTTAACTGATTGATAAAAAAAGAGACAGACAGAATGTAATACCAAAATTGCCTCAACATAAAAACACTAAATGGTTTCTTTATAAATCAGTACACGATTATGCAGTAAAACGACAAAACAGTAGAAAAAAGGCATTAGAATCGCCTTTATGGAAAGCAACTTTCAGTACTGCGAACGGCAAGCAGTTAACGAATTAGCTGCATTACTAAGTAAGCATGTACCTGTTAAGCCTTGATTTAGATAGGCTTTTCAATTTTTTCTTATCCTGCTGTTGGTATAGCAATTTTTATGGCAGTATCGTTTGTTGCTGATGGCTTTAAAATCTTATTTATCTTGCAGCCTCAATTATAAATAGCAGCTACTATGATAAAAGACATCCAGGTACTTAATGAGAAGGAAACGCGTGCTGGCTTTGGTGAAGGTATTTACGAGCTGGGCAAAGCTAATGACAAAATAATAGTGCTTACGGCAGACCTTGCAGGCTCTTTTAAGCTTGGACCTTTTATGAAGGATATTCCTGAACGCTTTATCCAGTGCGGCATTGCCGAAGCAAATATGATGGGCATCGCTGCCGGCCTTACCATTGGCGGGCACATTCCTTATACTACCACATTTGCAAACTTCAGTACCGGCCGCGTGTACGACCAGATACGCCAGAGTATTGCCTACAGCAACAAAAATGTAAAAATTTGCGCCAGTCATGCCGGCCTTACGTTAGGCGAAGACGGCGCTACCCACCAGATACTGGAAGACATAGGCATGATGAAAATGATGCCAGGCATGACGGTAATTGTACCATGCGACTTTAACCAGACAAAGACTGCTACCAAAGCGGTTGCGGATATGCAAGGCCCGGTTTACCTGCGTTTTGGCAGGCCCAAGTGGCCAAACTTTACAAAAGAAGACGGCAGTGATTTTGAAATTGGCAAAGCGCAGGTGTTAAGCGAGGGCAACGATATTACATTATTTGCCTGCGGACATCTTGTTTGGAAAGCTATTGAAGCCGGCAAAATATTAGAAGAAAAAGGATATAGTGTAGAGCTGATAAATATACATACGATCAAGCCGCTCGATCAGGAAGCGATTGTTAAATCCATCAGTAAAACAGGCTGTGCAGTTACCTGCGAAGAGCATAACATCTGGGGCGGCCTTGGCGAAAGCGTAGCCCATGTAGCCAGCAATAATTTTCCTATCCCTATTGAGTTTATAGGTACTAAAGATACTTTTGGCGAAAGCGGTACGCCTACAGAATTATTAAAGAAATATGGCCTTGACTCGCCTGATATTGTAGCCGCCGCAGAAAAAGTATTGGCGAAAAAAAGTAAATAGCGTTGATTAAGCGCTTATTGCCGTTCATAGTAAAGCCGGTTGTTAATGGAGAGACAAAAACAGCCTTTATTTACCTGTATAAAAGTATAGATTAAACATTGTTTATAAAAGCCTATCGTAGAGATGGGTTTTTTATTTAGCATTTAAAACTCCCCTGCATGCATTTAGATGACCAGGAACTGTTGCAACAATTCAGGCAAGCGGAAACGAAGGAAAAAGCGTTTACGGCAATTATTAAAAAGTACCAGGAAAAACTATACTGGCATGTACGGCGAATGGTGGTAGATCATGAAGATGCAAATGATGTGCTGCAAAATATGTTTATTAAAGTATGGAATGCATTGGATAACTTCAGAGAAGACAGCCAGCTATATACCTGGTTGTACAGGATAGCCACCAACGAATCACTTACTTTTTTACAGCAGCAAAAGCGCAGGTCTGCAGTAAGCCTGAGTGATGTGGAAAGCGGCCTGTCCAATAAAATAAAAGCAGATGCAGGTTTTGATGCCAACAGGCTGGAGTGGAAGCTGCAACTGGCTATTCAGCATTTACCGGAAAAGCAGCGCGCCGTTTTTAATCTTCGCTATTACGACGAAATGCCGTATGAAGAAATGAGCCGCGTACTGGAAACAAGCGAAGGCGCTTTAAAAGCAAGTTACCACCACGCAGTAAAAAAAATAGAAGAGTTCATTAAAAACCGTTAAACGATAAATTGTACAGTGAGTCGTAATTTGTTGTTAAGAAATTTTTAGACATGAGAGACGAAATAAAAAATGAGATTATTGAATTATCAGCAACCATTGCTGCTATTGGCAACAGTAGCCAGTACAAGGTGCCGGCTGATTATTTCAATGACTTTCCTGATGAAGTGATGAGTCGCATTCAATTGCCGCGTACCGAAATACCTTTTACCCAACCTGCGCCTTTTTATTTTGAAAGTCTTACTGCATCTATATTAGATAAGGTAAAAGCTGCCGATAATATAGCTGCTGAAAGTGAAGCTGCACGGGAGCTTAGAGGGCTCTCGCCGTTGCTGGCAGGCATTGGCAAAGCGAATGTGTATCAGGTTCCGAAAACCTTTTTTTCTACCTTTAAAGTAAGTACAGCAGCTATGCAGGAAACTGCACAACCAGTACTGCTGCACAAGCCGGTTAAGTGGCTGCGCTATGCTGTGGCTGCTGCGGTGGCAGGTATTACAGTTACAGGCGGCGTATTGCTTTTTAATAATGCCGGCTCCCGCACAAGCGCACGTAATTTTGCTTTTACCAAAAATTATAATACGCCGTTATCAAAGCTCAGCAATGATGCAATAGCCGATTATTTACAGGTAGAGCCAGAAGATATAGATGCAATGCCACCTTTATATGATGATAATAAAGAAAGCGCCGCCAGCCTTACCGAAGACCTGCTACAGAACGTAAGCGATAATGATATCCGGCAATATTTAAAAGACAATGATGAAATTGGTGAAAACGACATTAAAGGCATTTAAATTCAAATTAAATATGAAAAATTTTTTATTAATATTATTTTTGTTTATCTGCCCTGTTTATTTTTGTAATGCGCAACCACCAGGCAGAGATGATAAGGTTGAGGCTGTACGTATGGCATATATTACCAGTCAGCTAAATCTTACGCCTGAAGAAGCACAGAAGTTCTGGCCGGTTTATAATAAATATTTTGATGAAATAAAAAAGGCTAAGCAAGCTAATCCAAACGATGTGCTGGCTTTTCAGGAAGAAGCAGTAAATATCCGTAAGAAATACAAAAGCGATTTTAAGAGTGTGCTTGGTTCGGACGAGCGGGTAAATAAAGTTTATACCATAGAGTCGCAGTTTCATAAAATTCTGAATAACGAGCTTAAGAACAGGCGTTCCAACGGACAACCAGGCTAAGGAATATACATGGCTTCCAACAAACTTTGCATAAGCTGATTATCGTACACTGATATAAAATTGGTGTTTTTCATAGGTTAGCAACGGCCAGCTCTTTTTAGGGCGGGCCTTCTTTTTAATAGGCCTTTTTTAATCAAAAAAACAGCAGCACAAAGCTTTTTAATAAGTCTTTTAAATCCGCTTATTTTTCCACTTACCACTGCGCATGTATAAAAACGATGGCGTGAACATTACTATCCAATACAGCCATTCGCTCAACCAGCCAACAGCGATGGACAGGTGCAATACTTCCAGCACAAACCATACATAAAGGCAATACAAAGTAATAGCCATCATCTCGGTGTACAAATTTATACGGCTATTGCCGGTACCCACCACCGCATTGAGCCAGACAGTTGCTACCGGCTGCATTATAAGGGCAATGCTTACAATATGCATTACAGGTATGGCGCCTCTTATAAAGTCTTCGCCCTGTCCGTAAATTGAAAAAAACAGGTGCGGAATAGTGTTCAGGATAAGACATACAACCAGCGCCACTAATACGCCTAACCGTACAATCTTTCTTATCAAAGGCAGCACTTCTTCCTGCCTGCCCTGTCCTATCACATTACTTACCATAGCGTTGCCGGAGGCGGCGAACGACCAGCCAAAGCAGCCAAATAAGCCAAATACGTTGCGCATACTATTAGAGATAGCTAAATCGGTAATCGAATGGTTGCGCTCAATCAGTATATAAAAAAATTCCCAGCTTGCAAGGCTGATGGCAAATTGCAGAATGAGTGGTGCCGACTGTGTAAGAATAAGTTTTATTTCAGGTTTATTAATCTGCAAGCCGGAAAACAGGTAAAGCTGTTTACTGATGCCGCGATTCTTCATCAAGCCGAATATTACAATCAGCCCCGTAAACTCAGCCAGTATCGAAGCAAGCGCTGCGCCATTAAAACCCATCTTCGGCAGGCCAAAGGCGCCGGTGATTAAAGTATAATCAAGAAAAATATTAGTAACCGTTTCTGCCAACGTACCAACTACCAGAAACCTGCTGTTATTAGTGCCCACCAGTAATGCATTGCGCATTTGGTACAGGTACAAAAAAGGCAATCCCCATATTCGTATAGACAGAAAGCTAATGGCTTTTGCAGCATGGTCTGCGTCGTGCAATACATATAACAGGATAAGCGGGGCAAGACTATAGGTGATAGCAATACTTAGCAAACTGATAATCACCGACAGTAGTACTGCATTTTGAAATAAGCTGCCAATAGCACTTACCCGGTTCTCGCCGGCCCGCCGCGCAATAAGCGCCTGCAGGCCATTATTAAAACCTAAACCGATGCAAGAAAATATAAGGTAATACACGCCTGTAATAGCAGCGATACCCAAATATTCGGGCGGTAAAAAATGACCAATGAAAATATTATTGGTAATAAAGTTAAGCTGCGGCACTACCATAGAGGCAGCAATGGGCAAAGCCAGCTTAAGGATATGCCGGTAGCCAGTAGAAACCTGTAGTTGTAAGGTAGTAGCAGCGCTGCTCATGCGCGCAAAACTAACAGTAGCAATTGAATATACACAATCTGACCCATGCCGGTTGTACACTTTTTATGCGGGTGGTAGTCAGCTATGGGCTGGCAATGTCATGTCGTCCAAGTTCCGCCGAAAAACAGCATAATTTTAATCCAGTGATTTGGTAAAGCCGATCTTCATGCCGTAGTCAAGCAAATGCTCGCGGATAGGATAGCCGCCGCCATAAGTAGGCAAATGCTGGTAGCGGAACTGAGGACCTATCTGCCATCTTAACGGACCCAGCGGGTAACTTATGTAAGCTTCTATATTAGAATTCAGGTTCCAGTTGCGCATGATGGAAGAACCATCAGCATAAGTTTTATAATCGGTAGTAATAACAAAGGGTTCTTTATCAAAAGTGTAAGTTGGCTGAATAGCAACAGCCAGGTTTACAGTAAGCTTATCGCCATTACCGGTAAAAACTTTCCAATCCAGCCCTATCGGTGCTGCAGCTTCATAATAGCGGTTGCGCAGCACAATAGGCTTTCCGGCGTTTTGTGCGTAGTTAGATGAAGTAGCAAAAGCGTCTGTATTAATAGCACTGCCACCTGCAGATTCTGCGTCTTGTGCCGGTGGTGCAACAACAGGCGGTACTTGCCTGTTGTAAGCTTCAATATTGTACTGTCTTACATTGAACTGCAAACCGGTTTTCACAGTAAGCCGGTCGTTGAGCTTATAGCCCAAAGCAAAGCCCACTTCTGCGCCGGCCGATGGCGTATGCTTAACTATATTATTAATGTCAATTTTGTAATTAGCCGACAGCGGTATTGCGGTATAAGATTGCGCAGCTTTTCCTTTTGCATCGGTAAGCCGGCGATAACTTACAGAAGGCGTTATATAAAACTGGAAATTAAACCTGGAAAGCTTTTTACGGATAATATCAGCGGCGTTTAAAAGCGGATAATTTCTCCATACTTCTTCGTTACCGGCGTTAAATGTATGCATAGCGCTATTCAACTTCAGGCCTCCGGTATTCATTAACCCAAACGTATTAAAGTATAGCGAAGCAGGCTTGCTATTGGCAGCGGCAATAGTTGCAGTATTGCTTTTGTCGTTGTCAGCAGTTACAGCCTGCAGTGCCAGCTCCGGTGTTTTGATAACTTCGATAGTTGCGGCAAGCGCAGTTGCCGGTACTGTTTTCGTTGTTGTTGCTACGATATCGCTTTTTAAAAGAGAAGGGGAAATAACCGCGTTGATTATGGCTAACTGCTGCTCTTTATATACTTTATCATTCACAGCTTCTATAGTATGCTGTGTTATTTTTTCTGTATAGGAATGTTGCACCGGCGAGCTAACGGCTGCATCAATATGGTTAATACCAGTTTTTTTATTCGCAGCATTAGAAGTATTCTCTGTAGCGTAAGCAGCTATATTTTTTTTCAGCCGCTCTTCCGGCTTTACCAGCAACGTGCTTACTACCAGTGCAGCAATAATAAAGATAGAAATATAGGTAAGTGCCGGCCAGCGGCTTTCGCCATGCAGGGTAAACTGGATGTTCCTCCATAGCTTATCAGAAGGATACATCCGGTGGTCATCTGCCTGCTTCTGCAGAAAATCTTCCAGGTCATCATTATACAATGGGGTTCGCATTTCAGTCAGTTTGTAGTGGTACCAAGGGAAGCAATAAGGCCTGCATCCATACCTGGCTTTTCAATAATTCTTTTCTTGATTAAAACAGCTTCCAGCATGTTTTTAGATCGCGTATATTGGCTGCGGCTTGTGCTTTCTTCAATATCCAGCATTTCCGCAATTTCTTTATGGCTATAACCTTCTATAGCATATAAGTTCAGCACCGTGCGGTAACCCATGGGCAGTAACCTGATACATTCCACTACCTGCTTGGCCTGCATAATGGACGGCATCGTCTCCTCCTTTACGTGCAGGGTGGTTGCATGAGCAATGTCCATATTCTCGTTAAACCGCTTGTTTTTCTTTAAAAGGTTAATGCAGGTATGCACTATAATTCGCCGCACCCATCCTTCAAATGCACCTTTATTTTCAAAAGTGTGTATCTGCATGAATATTTTAATAAAGCCCTCCTGCAGCATATCTTCCGCATCTTCCCTGCTTTGTGCAAAGCGATAGCATACAGGCAGCATTTTAGGGCTGAACCTGTTATACAGTTCGCGCTGCGCAGCAGCATCGTTATGCATACAACCCGAAATCAACGCATCAATGTTCATTCTTAGGCAAATTAATTACCCCATAAATATAGACAATATAGATAGTATATTGCTGCATTAATCCAATTAATTTTCAACAGCAGCTTGTCTTTTCGCTGTACAACAACGCGTATATATTTTAATTGCATACTGCTTGCCGGCTCTTCTTATTTTTTAAACGAATAAAGTGCAATACACCTATATACTACATGCCAGCCGAAAGCCTTACACTAAATTTTATAACTACGCTTGCCTGTGTAAAAAATTTACAATGGTAAAGTTATTGTTACAACTTTCCTGGCAGAGCCCCGTACAACTATGTTTCACCTTACTTTTGTTCATCTCTTATGAAAGGTTTTATATACGTTTTGCTGTTATCCGGTATCATAGCAACTATCACAGGCTGCCAATCGTCGGCAGAAAAAACTATTGCAGCAAACAGCCGCAAAAGCATATCTCTGAAACAGGATTTTTTCTTTAGAAAACTTACGCCGGAAGAATCGTCTTTTTATGCACAGGCAGCAAAGAACTACTATGATACTCACCTTGCGAAAACGAATTTTAATGGTGCTATATTAATAGCCAAAAACGGTCAGGTATTGTTGGAAGACTACCGGGGCCTCAGCGATTTTAGAAAAAAAGATTCCATTACACCCAACACGCCTTTTCATTTAGCCTCCATTTCCAAAACTTTTACAGCTATGGAAGTATTGCGGCTTTGGGAGCAGGGCCGGCTTTCGCTCGATGATTCACTGCAACAGTATTTTCCGCAATTACCTTATCATGGAATAAATATCCGCATGCTGCTCGACCACAGAAGCGGCCTGCCCAACTATCTATATTTCATGGATTCGGTTTGGAATAAAAGGCAAAAGGCAACCAATGAAGATGTGCTGAATTTTATGATTAACCACCAGCCAAAAGCCGATGCACCACCGGATCGCATTTATCACTACTGCAATACCAATTTCTTGCTGTTAGCCCTGATCGTAGAGCAAATAACGCATCGGGCATTTCCGCAATACATGAAAGACAGCGTCTTTACACCGCTTGGCATGAACAGCACCTTTATTTTTTCTATTGTGGATACGCTTAGCTATATACCTACCTACGCCGGCAACCGGCCTTACCCAATGGACCACCTGGATTGTACGTATGGCGATAAAAATGTTTATAGCACCGTGCGCGATTTGCTGCAATGGGATAAAGCTTTGTACGAACATACTTTTATCTCCGGAACAGCGCTGGATTCTGCCTTTGCACCGCATAGCAATGAACGCCGGTCTATGCACAATTACGGGCTTGGCTGGCATTTATATTTTAATAAGCAAGACACGCTTATTTATCACAATGGCAAGTGGCATGGCAGCAATACAGTGTTTGCACGCCTGGTACAGGATACCGCTACTATTATTGTACTTGGCAACAAATACAACCGCGCTATCTACCAGTCAAAAGATATGTCTGTAATCTTTACCGGTCATAAGGACACGGTAGATCTGAAAGAGTAAAGGTTTTAAATATCCGGTAACCGTATTTATGGTCTTATAACGGTTGCTTGTCCCCGCACCCATTTAATTATAGAAGAGGCGGCACCGGCCGCGTTTTCCTCCCGGCGATACTGTACTGTATAATCTGCACTATTTATAATTTCAGTGTGGATGCCTTTAAAATTAACCGGTGATGCTTCATTGGAAAAATTGGCAGAAGTGCTTACAATAGGTTTGCGGAAGCGCCGGATAAGGTGTTTGCAAAATGCATCTTTACAAATACGTATTGCAACGGAACCATCTGCCGCCAACACATTGTCTGCCAGCCCTAATGCATGCTCGTATATTACAGTCACGGGCTTTGCCAGTTGCGCTATGTAATCGAAGACGGCGAGGTCCGGCGCTGCCACATACTGCAGGATGTCTTTTTCGTCGGCCACCAATACTACAAAGCTTTTATGTTCCGGCCTCTTCTTAAGGACAATAATTTTTTCTACGGCTTCGGCGTTGGTAGCATCGCAGCCAATACCCCAGATAGTATCAGTTGGGTACAGAATAGTGCCGCCGCGTTTAAGCACGGAAAGGCACTGCACTACATCGTTATCAAAAGTAAAAGGACTCATGTTTGTAAAGGTTATTTCATCTCTTTTCTGTACTTTTTAATAGCAGGTATATTTTTTAAAAAAAGCCATTCTTCCTGCAGGGCTTCCTGTATGGTGTTATCTGCATAAGCGGCGGCTTTTCTATATAAAGAAAAATATTTCCACATAGCCTGCAGATACGCTTTGGCAAAGCTTTTACGAATATCAGTGGCGCTATAGCGAACGATAGTTTTTATTTTACGAAGCAGCTCTTTCCGTTTATCTATGCCCGGCTTGCGATCATGTATTATGTAACTGCCCAGGCAAATACCAATTTTAAATCCATGATATTGCACCCGCGAACTGTAATTATTGTCTTCGCCGTAATGAAAAAAAAGCGGATGAAAATATCCTGCTTTCTCAACGACGTCGGCGCGCACCAGCCAGCAGGCTGCGTTTACAAATCGCACGGGTACTATTGCCTTATCCAACGCCTTTTTTTGCTCAACGGCTTGTATCTCTTCCCCGGTGCAGGCACGCTTAAGATAGGTTTTGAAAGCTGCATCCAGGGTTCGTGCGTCACTGCTTAACTGTACCGGGCTCACAATTCCATACTGCGTATTTTGCTGCATTACTGCAAGCAATTGTTCAATTGTATTGGTATAAACATAGGCATCCTGGTTGAGCAATAAAATGAATGTGGCTTTTCGCTGCATCGCTATCGCCATTGCTTTATTATTAGCCGCACCAAAACCCAGATTGGCGCTGTTTTGCAATAATTCGATGTATGGAAATTCACGTTGTATAATCGCTACGGTATCGTCTGTCGAAGCATTATCTACTACAATCGTAAATTCGTGCAGAGAGCTATGCGCCAGCGCAGACAGGCAGGTGCGTATCCATGCGGCGCCGTTATACGTAACAATAATCGTATAGATAACCGGGGCAGTTGTGTTGTACATTGATAGTTCAATCGTTGCAAAGTAAACTCTTCTTTACTTTTGCTGCTATAATCCTTCTTTTATCAATGGAATTATCAGTAATTATTACCACTTACAATGCTGCTGCCTGGCTGGAGAAAGTACTGTGGGGCTATGCTGCACAAACGTTTCGCAATTTCGAATTGCTGATTGCCGATGATGGCTCCAATGATGTAACAAGGCAATTGATTGAGCAAATGCGCCATGAAGTATTGTATCCGGTAAAACATATATGGCACGAAGATGAAGGCTTTCGAAAATGCACCATTTTAAATAAAGCTATTACCCATGCTGCTGCAGATTACCTGGTTATCTCGGATGGTGATTGCATACCGCGCAAAGATTTTTTACAGGTGCATGCAGATAAAAAAAAGCCCGGCTGCTTTTTATCCGGTGGTTATAGCAAGCTGCCCATACAACTGTCGCAGATGATTACTAAAGAAAATATATTGACGCAACGCTGTTTCGATATTAAATGGCTGCAGAAAAACGGTTTACCCAAAAGTTTTAAAAACAATAAGTTTACGGCAGCCGGCTGGAAAGCAAGAGCACTTAATTTTATTACACCAACTAATGCTTCCTGGAACGGGCACAACGCATCGGCGTGGAAGCAGGATATTATCGCGGTTAACGGCTTTGATGAGCGTATGCGCTACGGCGCGCTGGACCGCGAAATGGGCGAGCGCCTGATGAATAAGGGTGTTAAGGGCTTACAGATAAGATACAGCGCCGTATGCATACATCTTGACCATGCACGAGGCTACAAAAATGACAAAGACCTAACAGAAAACCAAGCTATAAGAGATATAACAAAAAAAGAAAAACGGACCTGGACAGATTACGGGATTGTAAAAAATAACTGGTAACAGGATTAGATAAAACGTCTTAATAGTTTAACAATCAGTTTGTGTGATTTTTCGGGCTGACTCTTTAATATGCCGTATTTCATCATTTTTCTCACAATCTGAAACCTTGAATAATCAAACTTTTTGAGTTTTTTGTAAAATGAAGTTAAAGCTGCAGCATACAGTTGCCATTCTGTTGCTGCTGAAACCTCAATCGTTGATGCGCCGGCCGGCAGCTCATCACCCCATTTACTGCTAAAATGCATCGCCGCTTCCAGCCAGCTTTTATTCGGCTTGCCTTCCGAGTAATGTTCAATACCAATATCATTAACAACCTGTAATGTTGTAAACCGGGAAATACCAAAAGTAAAATCAATATCATAACCGTGAAAGCCGGTCAGGTATTTTTCATCAAACGGGTACGCCTGCCAAACACTTTTTTTTACAGCGATAAAAACGCCATCCAGGACAATAACAGGATAAGAAGCTGCGCCAGCAGGCGATTTATTAAATACTTTTTTGCGCTTTCTTTTATTTTTAAAAAACTGCGTAAGATGAATGGCCCTGAAGTCTTTCGCAAAAGACCACGACGAAGGCACACTTGTTTTGTAAGAAGCGCCGGCAACACCAATAGCACCAATCGTTTTATCATGCAGGTGATTGCAAACATGATCGCCCCAACCAGCAATTGTAAAAAGTACGTCCTCATGTACAAAGCAAATTATTCCGTACTGACTGGCTGCAGCACCATAATTATAGGCAGAACAGATACCATACTCATTGTTAGTATTATCTATCCGGATGAGCTCGAAGGGTACACCTATTGTTGCAGTAATATTACCGGTTAGTTTATCGTACAACCGTTTGTCTTTGGAACATACAACTATAGAAATCATACAGCCGGTATTTTACAATGCTATAAAAAAAGCCCTGCAATTGCAAGGCTCTGGTATCTGTTTAATCGCCGGTATAGCAGGTATTTATTTAGCATCCATGGCGCACCGGAAACCAAGGTTATTACCGGCGCTGTTCGTCTCACCTTTGCCGCGGCTGCCGGCTTTGTAACGTATGCAATAATCATCGCTGCACAGGAAAGAGCCGCCACGCTGCACGTGCTTTTGCACAGTCGGCTCATCCGGGTCGTAACTGTCTTTTGGTCCCTGCGGGTTGCTGGCTGCACTTTGCTGGTAATAATCGGGCCGGTACAGGTCGTTGCACCATTCCCATACATTGCCATCCATATCATACAATCCATAAGCATTGGGTGGAAACGATTGTACAGGCGCCAGACCAACATAGCCATCTTCAACCGTATTTTTATAAGGAAATTTACCCTGGAAAATGTTAGCTACCCATTTACCGCCGGGCTTTAGCGCATCGCCCCAATAATAAGTACTAAAGTGTTTACCGCCCCGCGCTGCATATTCCCATTCCGCTTCTGTAGGCAACCGCTTACCTGCCCACCTGGCATACGCCGCTGCATCGTTGTAACACACCTGCACCACAGGCTCATTGTCTTTACCGGTAATACTGCTTGACGGCCCCTGGGGATGCTTCCAGTATGCGCCCGCCACATAACTCCACCATTGCATTGGATTATCCAGCGATACCGCACGCGATGGGGGTGTAAAAACTGCAGAGCCGGGAACCAGCTTGTCGGCAGGCACACCCGGATAATCGGCCGGGTTTAATTTCTGCTCTGCCACGGTAATATAATTGGTAGCTTTTACAAAAGCAGCAAACTCACCATTAGTCACTTCGTGGGCATCCATATAAAAACTACTTATCGTAACGTTGTGTAGCGGTTTGCTGTCGGTAAAGTCATTAGATCCCATGGTATAAGCGCCTCCTTTGATGAGTACCATGCTGCTTTTGCCGTTACCACCGGTAGCAGCGCCGGTTTTAAAAGAAGCATTGATAAGCGCAGTTCTTGAAGAGGGCGACTTGCAAACAGCGCAACTTGCCGTTTTAGCTGAATCTTTTATAACAGCCGTTGTGTTTGTATTTTTTTTTTGTCCGCAGCCTGCAAGCAGAAAAAGAAAAATGATTCCTGCAGTTAATTTCATACTTACTTATACATTTATTCTGATGAAGAATGGCAGCCGGTATAGATGTATTAAATAACGACTAACGATAAGCTTTATTACTTATAAAATAAAAGACCAAAAGTAATAAGCCGCCAATAACAATAATTACAAATTTATATCTTAAAACCCTAATGTCATTTTAATTACTGATTATCTTGGCATTTGCAAAAAATTCTTTCTATTTGCAGGCGAAAACATAAAACTATTCATGCTCCCTAAGTACAAGCGCATTCTTTTGAAATTGTCCGGTGAATCTTTTTTAGGCAACAAAGCAAACGGCTTCGATCCCTTCTCTCCCGAAATTATTGAACAATATGCCAACGATATAAAAACAGTTATTGAACTTGGCGTACAGGTAGCTATTGTGATTGGCGGTGGTAATATTTATCGTGGCATGAATGAGGCAGAAAGCGGCATTGAACGTGCGCATGGCGATTATATGGGTATGCTGGCCACCATGATTAATGGAATGGCGATGCAGGCAATGCTTGAAAAAATTGGTGTTTATACCCGCCTTCAAAGTGCTATTAAAATGGAGCAGATTGCAGAGCCTTATATCCGCCGAAAAGCCATCCGTCACCTCGAGAAAGGCCGCGTGGTTATATTCGGCGCCGGCACCGGCAATCCTTATTTTACTACCGATACGGCCGGCTCGCTGCGTGCAATTGAAATAAAAGCAGATGTGATTTTAAAAGGTACCCGTGTGGATGGCATTTATACCGCTGATCCGGAGAAAGATTTAACGGCTACCCGGTACGAAAAAATTACCTACCACGAGTGCATTGGCAGAAACCTGAAAGTAATGGATATGACTGCCTTTACACTTTGCATGGAAAACAGCCTGCCCATTATTGTATTTGATATGAATAAACCCGGCAACCTGCTGGAAGTGGTGTTAGGCATGAATGTGGGTACTTTGGTTTCTTAAAGTAAATCCATTATTTATGCAGGCAGGTAAAAACACCTTTGGTGTTTTGAAAGATAATTTATGGGAGGTGAGCTGTAGTACTTTTTTGAATCGTCCCTTGCGTCGCACTCTTCAACAGTTGGAAGAAAATTAAGCTTTGAGATTGATTACTTTGTTGAAACAAAATGTAATGGCGATTTACAGTAAACGAAAAGAAATTACTGCCAGCCCAAATTCCTTCCTCATCTTAATCATGTAAATTCACTCAGATTAAAGTCGCACCTGATAAAACAAAAAGCTCCAAAGTTTTATTTTGGAGCTTTTTAATATTATAAACTGAAAATTATTTATACCCTGAAGTGAGAGAATGCTTTGTTAGCCTCTGCCATACGGTGGGTATCTTCTTTCTTTTTAAAAGCAGCGCCTTCGCCTTTGCTGGCAGACACAATCTCATTAGCTAATTTATCGGCCATGGTACGGCCATTTCTTTCGCGGCTGTAGCGGATGAGCCATTTAATACTCAAAGAGACTTTTCTGTCGGCACGCACTTCTGTAGGTATCTGAAAAGTTGCGCCACCAATACGACGGCTGCGTACTTCTACTGCAGGTGTCACATTGGTTAAAGCTCTTTTCCATATTTCATAGCCGTCTTCACTGGTAGTTTTACTTACCTTATCTATCGCGTCGTAAAATATATTGATGGCGGTGCTCTTTTTACCCTGCCACATAATATTATTTATAAAACGCGTAACCAATTTATCGTTGAAACGGGAATCTGGTGCTAATGGAAGTTTCTTTGCTTGAGATTTTCTCATTGTTGATATACAATTATAATAGCTTAACTAAATTACTTTTTGCCTTTTGCCGGTGCTGCAGGTGCGCCTGCTTTACCTTTTTTGGTACCATATTTACTGCGGCTCTTCTTACGGTCTTTTACACCCGCTGTGTCGAGACTGCCGCGCACAATATGATAACGAACACCCGGTAAGTCTTTAACACGGCCACCGCGTATCAAAACGATGGAGTGCTCCTGAAGGTTATGGCCTTCACCGGGAATGTATGCGATTACTTCTACTTTATTGGTCAGGCGCACTTTGGCCACTTTGCGAAGTGCAGAGTTTGGCTTTTTGGGAGTAGTGGTATATACCCTGGTGCAAACCCCACGGCGTTGCGGACAAGCATCCAAAGCCCTCGATTTGCTTTTTGCCCTTATTATTTCGCGGCCTTTTCTTACTAATTGCTGTATTGTTGGCATTCGTAAACCAATTAAAATTTTAGGACGGCAAAGGTAACAGCCTTTACATTAACTTCCAAAAACAAAAAGTGAATTTTTAAATACAGAAGAGTGATGAAATCAGTATTCAATCAACTATCTGCTATATTTAATAATTATACCGGCAACATCCAGCCATAATTATCTGCTGCCCTGCCTTCGCGGATGTCGGTTAACCGCTGCTTTAATACCGGTGCCACTCTGTATTTTTCCATATTAAAGTGCATAGAAAAATCTTTATAACGCAATTCTTTTATGCGGGAGATGGTAGCCGCCGTGCCGGTTCCGAAAATTTCGGTGAAGGCGCCCCGCTCATAGGCCCGTATCAATTCATCAATATGTATCTTCCGTTCTTCCACTTTTATATCCATGTCCTGTAAAATCTGTATAGCACTATCGCGTGTAACCCCGTTGAGTATCGTTCCTTCTTCCAGCGACGGCGTAACAGCAACATTATCAATGATAAAAAGTACATTCATCGTACCTACTTCCTGCAGCCATTTATGCTCAAAAGCGTCCGTCCACAACACCTGGTCGTAGCCTTGTTCACGTGCTTTTTGCGCAGCTAACAGGCTGCCGCCATAGTTGCCGGCATTCTTCGCAAAGCCCACACCGCCGGGCGCTGCGCGGGTATAGGTTTCTTCTACATAAATCCTCATCGGGGTAGCATAATAAGGCCCGGTAGGGCTCAATAGAATCAGGAACTTGTACTTTTCTGAAGGCCGCACGCCAATCGTTTCGTCGGTAGCAAACATTACCGGCCGTATATATAAGGAATGGTCGGGCTTTGCCGGTATCCAGTCTTCGTCCATAGCAATCAACTGGCGCATACCTTCTATAAAAATTTCTTCCGGCACTTCCGGCATCTGCATGCGGCGTGCAGAAACATTAAAGCGTTTGAAGTTATCATAAGGGCGGAAAATAAATGCTTCATGGTCTGCATTCTTATACGCTTTTACCCCTTCAAAGATAGCCTGCCCGTAGTGCAACGCAGCTAAAGATGGTAAAAATTGTAAGGGCTGAAAAGGCTTGATCTCTACATTCTTCCACTCGCCGTTTTCATAATCGGCCTCCAGCATGTGGTCGGTAAAATCTTTACCAAACACCAGCTTTTCAAAGCTTATATGGTTAAGCCTGCTTTCCTCCACTTTTGTGATCGAGATATCCATAGCTGCTGTCATAATAGTACATTTGATTGCAAATAAACGAAAAAAAGAAAAGCTAACTATCGTTAACATTGGTATCATGAAAATTCAACTTCCCAATTTTATTATTGCTGAGCTGTATAAAGATTTACTTGTAGTAACCGATGACAAAGAACTGTTGCAAACAGACATCCAGAATACAACGCCAACCCCAATAGCAGCGATCCCGCTCTATGCAGGCAATAACCTGCAGCATATCTGCATTATAGTAAATAATGAAATACACCCTTTTACAGACGAAGACAGCCTGCAACTCCTCAGTAACTTATTAGCTGCACTACACTTTAACCTGGGTGATGTGGCCATCATCAACCATCAACGTACGCCGGTAGATTACAGTGTTATAAGTCAGGAACTGCAGCCACGTGTCTGCCTGCTGTTTGGCATCCGCACACCAGCATTGCAGTTGCCTTTTATTATACCGGATTACCAGTTGCAGCGCTATGAAGCATGCACTTTTTTACAGGCATGCCCTATAGAAGCCATGTGCGCCAACGACGATAAAGCAAAGGCGGAAAAGAGAAAACTATGGAACTGCCTGAAAACGGTTTTTAACAAATAAACACTTCATTTTTTGCCTTCAACCTGTTTATCCGTATGCCTGTTACCATCATTTTTGCCACCAACAATGCCCATAAAACGGAAGAGATAAAAAAAATTGTTCCTGCCGGCTTTTCCATTCTTACCCTTAAAGATGCAGGCATAAAACAGGATATTCCGGAGCCGTTTGATACCCTAAAAGAAAATGCGGCAGAAAAAGCGGCCGTTATACACCGGCTAACGGGGCAAAATTGCTTTGGCGAAGATACCGGCCTGGAGGTGGAAGCACTGAATGGCGAGCCAGGCGTAAGAAGTGCCCGCTATGCAGGCGAAGGCCGCAGCAGTGAGGATAATCTACAAAAGCTGCTGCATAATATGCTGGATAAAGCGGATCACCGTGCACGATTCAGAACCGTTATTGCATTGATTTGGGCGCAGGAAAAGCATTTTTTTGAAGGTAGTTGCGAAGGAAAAATTATTGATAAGCCAAGGGGCGAAAAAGGCTTCGGCTACGATCCGGTATTTGTGCCGGCAGGCAGCGATAAAACGTTTGCCGAAATGAGTATAGCAGAAAAGAACATATTCAGCCACCGCCGAAAGGCAGCCGACCAGTTGGTACAGTTTTTAAGTACGCGACAGTTTTAATCGTAAAAAGTTGCAGGAGCAGTATGCAGGATATGGTTACAACTATTTGCGAAGCGGTGGAATGTATAATTAAAAATGGGCGACTCCCGCTTTAGCCCGAAACCTTGATTACCAGTTCCTCCAACAACGGAATTTGCCCCGGATTAATCTTCACTTTCGCCTCTTCAATAGTAAACCAGTCGCCTTTATCCGTCTCATAAAACTGTTGCTTTTTACCCGATTTTGGCGGCCACTCCATCTCGAATAAGTTGCTGCTGATGAAAGCCGGTTCAAAACGGGCCTCCACGGCCCAGGCCTGCACAATCTTGCCGCTTTTGAGTTTTACCGGCGTTAAAGGAACAAATGCTGCACTGCTGATTGTATTACCGGTTTCTTCTTTTAACTCCCGCTTTGCAGCCTCCAATGCATCTTCTCCGTCTTCGTATTCTCCTTTGGGGATAGACCAGACGCCGGCATCTTTTTTTGCAAAAAAAGGACCACCGGGGTGCAACAGTAAAACTTTTAAAACAGCAGTATCAAAATGATAGAGAAGCAGCCCCGCGCTTTTCTTTGCCATACTTAGTAGGTTGTGTAAATGATAATTAATCCTACCACAGCCATCACAATCATACCGGTAAAAAAGAAAATGTCTGCCCACTTTTCCAACCGCTTATTATTTTCGGTGCGCAGTGCTGCATAAGACAGCAGCGAAGCAACAATAAAGATAAATGTATCTATGGCCAGTATTTCATCAGCATACGTTTGAATACCGGTCTTCATTATCCGGAAAAGTGCAATAATGGTAAGGCATACGCCAACCATTGTATTAGCTCCTGAGAAAATATAAGAAGCTACCCGTTTATTATCTTCTGCTTGGCGGTTCATTATATTAGTGAAATGTGTAAAAATAAAGCACTTTCCCTTTGATGCCTGCCTGCTCTTTTCCTAAAGATGGCCTTTTAATTGTTGATATACGAGGAAGGCAAATAACTGCTTTTAAAAAACAATGTATGATTGCGCTTGAATTTAAGGAAATGGTAGAAGTAGCTACTTCTAAAGGCGATGGCTACGTTTGGTATATGATGGATTATGGCCCTAACTCTGATACGCTTTATACCATTATTATTAAAGAAACCGGCGAATGCTGGCAAATGACACACAAAGATTTCCGGGTAAAACCCAATACTACGATGAATATCCGCGGCAGTTACTCAAAGCCGCCGGTAAACGGCAATAACGGAACGGCTATAAAGCAGGCAGATGGCGTGCAGCTATAGCGCAGTAATTATAAGGCTTATTTATAACAGCACTTTCATTACCCTGTTCGCTGAATATCTGCTCCCAAATTATTTAGTCTCACATCAATATACTGATAGCCCCGGTCTATCTGCTCAATGTTTTGAATGGTGCTATAGCCTGCTGCACTTAAGGCTGCAATAAGCAATGCTACACCGGCGCGTATGTCCGGGCTGCTCATCGTAATGCCGTGCAGCGGATGCTTTCGCCCGATGCCTACAACTGTTGCGCGGTGCGGATCGCAGAGGATTATCTGCGCGCCCATTTCCGCTAATTTATCTACAAAAAACAGCCGGCTTTCAAACATTTTCTGATGAATGAGCACAGAGCCAATCGCCTGCGTGGCAGTAACCAGCATAATACTTAATAAATCGGGCGTCAGGCCCGGCCAGGGATGGTCGGATATAGTAAGGATACTGCCGTCTAAAAATGTTTGTATCTCATAAACTTCCTGCGCCGGTATATAAATATCATCGTTAATAAATTCCATCTGTATGCCTAACTGCTTAAACTTATCGGGGATAATACCGAGGTGTTGCAGGCCGGCATTTTTAATAGTCAGTTCACTCTGCGTCATGGCAGCAAGGCCGATAAAGCTGCCCACTTCAATCATGTCGGGCAGCATGGTATGTTCGGTTCCGCTTAGCGATGCTACGCCTTCTATAGTCAACAGGTTGCTGCCAACACCACTTATTTTGGCGCCCATGCGGTTAAGCATGGCGCACAACTGCTGCAGGTAGGGCTCGCAGGCAGCGTTATAAATAGTGGTAATGCCTTCCGCCATTACAGCAGCCATTACAATATTGGCAGTACCGGTAACAGAAGGCTCATCCAGCAGCATATAGGTGCCGGCAAGCTTTGGAGCAGTAAGCTCCATTACGTTGTTATTATCATCGTAGTTAAACTGTGCGCCCAATTTTTGAAAACCGATAATGTGTGTGTCTAATCGCCGCCGGCCGATTTTGTCGCCGCCGGGCTTTGGTATATACGCTTTCCGGAAGCGGGCAAGCATAGGACCGGCAATCATTACACTGCCGCGTAGCCGGCCGCTTTTTTTACGGAACGCTTCCGAGCCTAAATAATCCGGATCAATATTGTCTGCCTTAAACGTACAGGTGTCTCGTGTAAGGCGCTCTACTTGTACGCCAATGTCTGCCAATAGTTCTATCTGCAGGTTTACATCTACAATGTCGGGTATATTGTTAACCGTTACTTTTTCTGAAGTAAGCAACACCGCCGAAATAATTTGCAGTGCTTCGTTTTTAGCGCCTTGCGGCACTATTTCGCCCTTTAATTCCACTCCGCCTTTTACATAGAAAGAAGACATAACACATTGGTTTAGCAACGAAAATAAAAAAAGCCGGCAAGTTGCCGGCTTTTCTGTTATAATTTACTTAGGAAAAGGATACAATCAAAAACGCTTTTTAAAGCCACCGCCAGGATTGCGGTTATTATTGCTTTTATTATTGTTCATGTTGCCGCCCCGGCTATCGCGGTTATTATTGCGCTGCAGGCCGCTGTTGCCGGTACCGCGACTATCGCGGCTATCACGGTTACCTGCCATACGGTTGGTGTTACCCCCGCCCCCGCCATTATTATTGCTTCCGCGGTTTACAAAAGTTCTGCGTGCCGGTGGGCGGTAATCGTCACGTTCAAAGGTTGGCGCCCGGTGTTTAATGAAAGGCGTATTGCTAAACTCCAGTTCTCCTTTGGTCATATTATTCAGCTCCGCGCGGATCGCATCATCATGCACCAACTCTTTATGCCAGTTGCTGTAGGAAAGCTTCATGTAGTAAGCAATAGAATTAGCAAAACCGGCTTTCTTTTCCGGGTTTTCTTCTTTCAAAGCTTTATCAATTATTATCTCTAAATTTTTGCCTAAATGCGAATATTTCGGATATCGCTTTGGATAAGCCATCGGGTCCGGCTTGGCCTTATAGGTTTCCTTCTGAGGTATCGGATACGGGCTGTCCACATCTAATTTAAAACCACTGATAAAGAAAAGGTGATCCCACAGCATGTGGCGGAAGTCTTCCACATTCTTAAGATGCGGGTTTAAAAAACCCATCAGTTCTATTACAGATTTTGTTTGTTGCTGGCGTTCGTTACGGTCGGTAATGGTAAGCAGGTGCTCTACCATTTTCTGAATATGCCTGCCATATTCGCGCATACTCAGGTAATTTCTCTCAGTATTATATTCCATGTAATTGTAAAAAGGTTAAACCACTAAAACACTTAGTGTACAAAGATGCACTAAGTTATTTATAATTATTTGCATTCAGAAAGCAATCTGTTAAGTTTCACGAAGTTTTGCAAAAAAAGCAAATAAAATAAGAATACCAGTACTTACTTGCTATTGGGCTAACTGCAAAGCTTGTTTAATTTAATGTTTCAACAGGCGATTTTATATCGTGGTAAAACAAAAAGGTCCAGTGTTGCGCCTTACCTTCCTCCCACCATTGCTGGCGAAGCTGCATGCACTTTTTACCATCGAAGTCGTACTTGGCTACAAACTTACTCTTCATCTGCTGTAGTTGCGGTGCATCATCTCCGCCAAAAAAAACAGTTTTCCCGTTATCTTTTATCCGGAATACCTGGTGGTATTGGCTGTGGCCGGCAGTTACTTCATACTCTATATAGTTATCAATCGTACCGTTTCCATCAAGCAAAACTATCTGCGGATTATTTTGCAAAGAAGCCAGTTCTTCCGGCATATACGATGGAAAGCCTATCTCCAATGCCGCAGTTAATTCTTTTTCCTGAATGTAATAAACTGCATTTGAAAAAGCTAAATGATAATGCCCGAAATTGTTCCGCTTACTCACGCCGCCTGCATGGTCTTTGTGCAAATGGCTCATCAGCACTTTGGTTACCTGCTCCGGCCGGATGCCGTTTGCTTTTAAATTCTGGTGCAGTTGCAGTTCACCGTTTTTATAAAATCCCAGGCCCGCATCCAGCAACAAAATATCTGCACTGGTTATTATCACAAACGGCTGTACCTCTACCAGTAAGCTGCCGGCAGGCCTGCTTTGCAGGTTGTCTTCCGCAGTGTTAAACGGCACAAAGATTTTTGTTTTATCTATGGTAAAAGCGCCTTCGGAGAGCGGGATGATTTGCATGGACGGAAATATAGTGTAAACTGCAAAAATAACACGCCTGCTGCAACTTAAGCAGTTTGAAAAAATCCTTCATTATTCTTATCAATCAGCTAATTTTGCGGTGCTTTTTAAAAAATTAAACACTAATCAACATGAGCACAGTTAAAGTTGCCATCAATGGTTTCGGCCGTATCGGCCGTTTGGTATTCCGCCAGATTTACAACATGGAAGGTATTGATGTAGTAGCAATAAATGATCTGACCAGCCCGAAGGTTTTAGCGCACTTACTAAAGTACGACAGCGCACAAGGCCGCTTTGAAGGCGGTGATGTTACCTTCACAGACAATTCCATTACCGTTGGTGGCAACGAAGTAAAAATATATGCGCAGAAAGACCCATCTCAGATTCCCTGGGGCGAGCATGAAGTAGATGTAGTAATTGAAAGCACCGGCTTTTTTACAGATAAAGCTAAAGCGGAAGCGCACCTGAAAGCCGGAGCCAAACGTGTGGTTATCTCTGCACCGGCAACCGGCGAAATGAAGACAATCGTATTCAACGTAAACCACAATATTCTGGATGGCAGCGAAACGATTATCAGTTGCGCTTCCTGCACTACCAATTGCCTGGCGCCCATGGCAAAAGCCTTGAATGACGCTTTTACTATTGAAGCAGGCAGCATGACTACTATCCATGCTTATACCAACGATCAGAATACATTAGACGCGCCACATGCAAAAGGCGATTTGCGCCGCGCACGTGCAGCCGCAGCCAACATTGTACCCAATAGCACCGGTGCTGCCAAAGCTATTGGTTTGGTATTGCCCGAACTGAAAGGCAAGCTTGACGGCGGCGCCCAGCGGGTACCGGTGATTACCGGTTCGGTTACGGAGCTGACAGCCCTTTGCAGTAAGAAAACAACATTGGAAGAAGTAAACGCCACCATGAAGGCCGCCAGTAATGAAAGCTATGGCTACACCGAAGAAGAGATTGTAAGCTCCGATGTAGTAGGCATGCACTTTGGGTCTTTATTCGATGCTACACAAACCAAAGTGATTACCGTTGGCGATAAGCAACTGGTAAAAGTAGTAAGCTGGTATGATAATGAAATGAGTTATGTAAGCCAGTTGGTACGTACCGTAAAGTATATGGCAGAACTGATTAACAAGCAGTAATATTCTTTAATCCAATTTTATTTTAACCGCAGCGCCATTGCTGCGGTTTTTTTGTTTACTTGCAGTCATAATCAAAACTATATGCATATAAAAAACATTGACGGCCTTACCGTTGCAGAGCTAAACAGCGAAGTTGGCAATGGCGGAAAATTCGTTTTCTTCCAGTACACGGTATCGCTTTTAATTATTACGTTTAAAAGGCCGACTGATATTTATTTTATTAAAGCAAACGAAAACCCATCCGTTAAAGGATTGCCCTATACACTGCTTTCTGCTGTATTGGGCTGGTGGGGCATTCCCTGGGGGCCTATTTATACTGTTCAATCGCTTGCCTGCAACCTTAAAGGCGGCAAAGATGTTACACAACAGGTAATGGCGTCTCTTGTAGCCGGTCAGCCAACGCAAACGGTAAATGAGGCCCTGGTAAATTAGTTTTATTTGGTTGATAGTAAATACTGTGCTACAGGGATTAACATTTAACCGCAGCAAAGAAGTGCTGTGGTTTTTTTATTTTTGTTGATAAATACAATTTTATATGGAGGATTTATTGCAACGTATAACTTCAAAGCCAGGACTCTGTGGTGGAAGAGCAACGATAAGAGGTATGCGGATAAGAGTATCAGATGTACTTGATTTACTTTCAAATGGGTTAACTATAAAAAATATTGTTGAAGAAGAATTACCTGACTTGGAAGAAGATGACATCAAGGCATGTCTGAAGTATGCTTCTTTAAAAATTGAATATTCAGTCATTCATGGTACAGTCTGACATCAATTACTCAAGCTTGCTATTTTGGACTGATGCACAAATTTCTCCATCTATCGCTAAATGGCTAATTGAAACTTTCAATGTGCAAGCAGCCAGTGTTAGATCTATAAATTTAAGAGAGGCCGATGACAGCGTTATATTTTTAACCGCTCGTGATTCTAACGCAATTCTAATTTCAAAAGACATAGATATTTTAAGGTTATTGTTTCGCTTTGGCCAGCCGCCTAAAGTAATATGGTTAACTTGTGGTAACACTTCCAATAAAGCTTTAAAACAAATTTTACTAAAAAATTTTACACTTATTATTCAGTCTTTAATAATCAATAACGACTCGATGATAGAGATCACTGACTAAACAAATCATAACCTATGAGTAAATTCTCCGACTTCAATTTTCAAGGCAAAACCGCCCTTATCCGCGTTGACTTTAATGTGCCGCTCAACGACCAGTTTGAAATTACGGACGACAACCGGATGCGTGCAGCTATCCCTACGATTAAAAGAATTTTGAGCGATGGCGGGAGTGTCGTGCTGATGAGCCATCTCGGCCGTCCGAAAGATGGGCCAACCGATAAATACTCCTTAAAACATTTGGTGCCACACCTTACCGAACTGCTCGGCAATACGCCGGTAAAATTTGCAGATGATTGCATCAGCGAGCAGGCCATGCAAATGGCGGAAGGTTTGCAGCCCGGCGAAGTATTATTGGTTGAGAACCTTCGGTTTTATAAAGAAGAAGAGCGGGGAAATAAAGCTTTTGCCGAAAAGCTTGCCCGCCTTGGCGATATTTATATAAATGATGCGTTTGGTACTGCCCACCGGGCACATGCTTCTACCGCTGTAATCGCGCAATTTTTTTCTGCTGATAAAAAAATGTTTGGCCTGCTCATGGAAAGCGAAGTAGCCAGCGCCGAAAAAGTGCTGCACCAATCCGAGAAGCCTTTCCTTGCTATTATAGGCGGCGCCAAAGTTTCGGATAAAATACTCATTATCGAAAACCTGCTGGAGCGGGCCACTGATATTATTATTGGCGGTGGAATGGCATATACGTTTATGAAGGCTAAAGGCGGCCATATCGGTAATTCGCTTTGCGAAGACGACCGCCTGCAAACAGCAAACGAGCTGCTGCAAAAAGCCGAAGACAAAGGCGTGTGCATCCACCTGCCTGCCGACTCGGTGATTGCTGATAAATTTGCTGCCGATGCCAACATTTCCAGCTCGCTCAGCTCCAATATACCTGATGGCTGGATGGGTTTAGATATTGGTATGATGGCTTGCGATTTATTTACCAAAGTGATTCATCATTCCAAAACCATCTTATGGAACGGACCGATGGGCGTATTTGAAATGGAATGTTTTCAGCACGGCACCAAAACCATTGCTACAGCAGTTGCAGAAGCAACACAGGATGGCGCTTTTTCGCTGGTGGGCGGCGGCGATAGTGTAGCAGCCGTAAACCAGTTTGGCTTTGCCGATAAAGTAAGTTATGTATCTACCGGCGGCGGCGCATTGCTTGAATATTTTGAAGGCAAAGCGTTGCCCGGTATCGCAGCAATAAACGAGCAATAAAAGGAGAATGCCGGTTAACAGCCGGCATATTTCTTTTATAAAACGTACGGTATAAATTGATATACGCAAGGCTCCTTTAAAACATAACCAGCCGGTAATGCCTGCGTGCAGCCATGCTATCCCTTTGGCTGTCAGCAATAATGACAGCCTTCCTGTTTGGATTGTAATTTGTTTAATCTATATTCAAATAAAAATTCTCAAAAAAATGAAAACAAGAAACCTCGCTTTAATTGTCATTGTCGGCTTAATCGTCCTGGTAGGTGGTTGTGTGGGTTGCGGTTCCATTTCTTTTCAGAAAAAAGGCGTTGCCTTAGATGAAAATGTAAAAGCCAAGTTTGCCAATGTGCAAAGTGAATACCAGCGCCGCAGCGACCTGATACCAAACCTCGTGAGTACGGTAAAAGGCGAAGCTAATTTTGAACAGACAACATTGGAAAATGTAATAAAAGCAAGGGCTTCGGCTACGCAAATAAAAGTTGATCCCAATGATTTAACTCCTGAAAAGCTACAGCAGTTTCAGCAGGCACAGGGGCAATTGTCTCAGGCATTGGGCAGGTTGCTGGTGGTAACAGAAAATTATCCGAACCTTCGCGCCAACGACGCTTTCCGCGGTTTACAGGCCCAACTGGAAGGAACTGAAAATCGCATTAAAGTAGCAAGAAACGATTTTAATTCGTCGGTGCAGGATTACAATACTACTATCAGGACTTTTCCAAATAATTTTTATGCCGGCTGGTTTGGTTTTACAGCCAAGCAGCCTTTTCAGGCAGATCCTGGCGCTGAAAAAGCGCCTTCCGTAAATTTTGATAACAAATAAATTATTGTTGTCTTGAAATTATTTCCATGGCAAAAGCCGAAGACTTTTTTTACTAAAGAAGAGCAGATTCGCATTGTACAAGCGGTTCAACAAGCAGAACAGCAGACGAGCGGCGAGGTACGTGTATTTATTGAAAGTAAATGCCACTTTATGGATGCGCTGGACAGAGCGCAGGAAATATTTTTTCAACTGCAAATGGACAAAACTGGATTGCACAATGCGGTGTTACTTTATGTAGCTGTAGATGATAAGCAGGTTGCGCTTTTTGCCGATGAAGGCATTCATGCCAAAACAGGCAAACAATACTGGCTGAATGCGGTAACTGCAATGCTTCTGCAGTTTAAACAGCAGCGCCTCACAGATGGTATTTGCACTGCAGTGCTTCGCGTTGGCGAAGCACTGCAGTCTTATTTTCCGTATGATAAAGCCACAGATAAAAACGAGCTGCCGGATGATATTGTATTTGGTAAATAGCGGTACTCAGCATCGCTTTTGTTGCGGGCAGCAAGTAATCCACTTAAAAAATAAAACACACGCTCCTTTGAAAAGCAGCAGATTGAAAATTTTATTACCTATAGCGGTGATGCTTCTCTTGAGCGTTGCTGCCATTAGCCAGAACATTCCCTCAAAACCCAATCCTCCACGGCTGGTAAACGATTTTGCCAATATTTTATCGCCGGAGCAGGCAGATATTTTAGAGCGGAAATTAGTGGCACTTGACGATAGCACCAGCAACCAGATAAGCATTGTACTGATAAAAACCCTGAACGATTACCCGATAGAAGATTATGCGGTTAAGCTTTTCCGAAGCTGGGGGTTAGGCAACAAAAAAACAAATAACGGCGTGCTGGTTATAGCGGCGATTGACGATCATGCTGTGCGTATAGAAGTAGGTTACGGGCTGGAAGGCGCTATACCGGATATCACTGCTAATACGATTATAGAAAATGACATTTCACCCAACTTTAAGGAGCAGAATTATTTTAGGGGCCTCAACATTGCAACCGACGATTTAGGCAAAGCTGCTGCCGGCGAATACCATGAAGCAAGGCAGCGCCCGGATGACAACAGCAGCAGCGGAGGTGGAACAGGATTGGGCATTATTATCATTATTATCATCATTATTTTATTGATAAGCCGTGGTGGCGGAAGAGGAAGAGGTGGCATGGTAAGCCGCAGGGGGTTTGGCGGGTTAGGTCCGTTATTCTGGGCAAGTATGCTGGGCGGCGGCGGTAACCGTGGTGGCTTCGGTGGTGGATTTGGAGGCGGCGGCGGGTTTGGCGGTGGCGGAGGCTTTGGTGGCTTCGGCGGCGGAAGCAGCGGCGGCGGCGGCGCCAGCGGTAGCTGGTAAATGTCTTTCCTGTATAAAAAAACCGTTTGACAAACATCAAACGGTTTTTTTATGATAAGCCCGAATGGTTACAACTTTATCCCGATAATTTTATAATATAATAATTGAACTGTTTCATTTTTGGCTTTGTGTTTGTCTTAATATTTATATCAGTGAAAATGAAAAACCATGAACACCAATAACAGTTATTCTTTTGTAACCCTCTTTATAGATTTGCTGGTAATCGTAACTATCTTCTGCGCATTCATCTAACATCCTAATTAAGCAGTCACACCTCATTA
Source organism: Ilyomonas sp. (assembly GCA_965247435.1). Taxonomy (GTDB): domain Bacteria; phylum Bacteroidota; class Bacteroidia; order Chitinophagales; family Chitinophagaceae; genus Ilyomonas. Next base: position 51,862 of record OZ252019.1, read on the forward strand.
CTATTACTCCACGCAAAGCCGGATTTATTTTTATCGCTGCTGCCAACTATACTTCTTGTTTCTTTTCCAGACCAAAGTATTGATATAGTAGTGCCTGCCATCTGGATTGCCTGTATAGCTTCTTTATACGTATAATCACCTGTACAAAACAGGATGGCACAATTATATTTGCCCGCAGTCTCCGGTAATTCGTTTATGTGTTTAATACTTGCTGCTGAATACTGTCGGCTTATTATTTCCGCAGCGCTTGCAGCCTGTACCTTGTCGCCAATTGTATAAACCTGCCTTAAGGCAGCAGAACTATTTTGGTTTTTCATTTTAAAGGGCAGCACTATGGCAGCCAATAAGCCGCGAAACATGATACCGGCCTGCAGGCTATGCTTAACAATCCAGGCGCCTGCGCCGTAATAATATTTTTGCACAAACAGTTGCATGGCGCCATAAAACAACCGCACATAATTCAGGTTGCCTTTGGCAGTGCTTTCGCCCTTGAAATGCACAATGGTTGTAGTGCCTATATAATAATTTTTGCTTCTGGTCTGTTGTATGCGGAAGCTTAAATCAATATCTTCGGCATACATAAAAAACTGCTCATCAAAGCCGCCAATGCTTTCCAAAAGCTTTTTTCTTACCATCATAAAAGCACCGGAAAGCACATCCACCTGGTGCACTTCGTTTTGAGGCAAGTAACTTAATGCGTATTTATTAAACAACCGGGATGCTGGAAACAAACCGGAAAGACCTGCAAGCTTATAAAAGGCCACGGATGGCGAAGGGAAAGAGCGCTTGCTTTCGGGCAGAAACCGGCCGCTTCCATCTATCATGCGCGCACCTACTGCGCCGGCATCGGTATGCGCCAAAAAAAAATTAATGCATTGCTGTAAGGTATCTTCGGCCAGTAAGGTATCCGGATTTAAAAACAAAACATACTCGCCTTTTGCAGTTGCAAGCGCTTTATTGTTGGCTTTGGCAAAGCCTTCATTGGCTGTGTTGCTAATAAAAGTTACCCATGGAAAGTAAGGTTGCAGGTAGCCGATGCTATTATCAGCAGAGCAATTATCTATTACAAGCACTTCGGCATTTATATTAGAAAGTGCTGCCTTTACCGAACAAAGACATTGCTCTAAAAAATACTTTACATTGTAGCTGACAATAATAATGGATAACTGCATTCGTTACGGCGCATTAAATATTTAAACCACCGCATACGCTCAACACTTGCCCGGTAATATAGCTGCTCATGGCAGAAGCAAGGAATAAAGTGGCATCGGCAATTTCTTCTCCTTTACCAAACCTGCCCAATGGAATTTTTTTGAGGTACTCTTCGGCGCCGCTGCCTTCTTTCAGGTAGTGCGTCATATCAGTTTCTACAAAGCCGGGAGCAATGGCATTGCAACGAATATTACGGCTGCCCAATTCCAATGCAACGGATTTGGTAAAGCCAATGATTCCGGCTTTGCTGGCTGCATAACTGCTTTGCCCGGCATTGCCGCGCATACCTACAATTGAACTCATATTAATAATGCTGCCTGCTTTTGCTTTCATCATCGGGCGGATCACCTGCTTGGTCATGTTGAAAACACTTTTCAGATTAATGTCCATCACATCGTCCCACTGTGCTTCCGTTAGGCGCAGCAGTAGATTGTCTTTACTAATGCCCGCGTTGTTTACGCAAACGTCCACCGTTCCAAAAGTTTTCAGCACATCATTTACGAATGTTTCACAGGCTGCAAAGTCGCCGGCATTGCTTTGATACGCTTTTGCTTTCACACCCATTGCAGTAAGCTGTTGCTCCAGGGCAGTTGCTTTGTTTGCGCTGCTGCCGCTTACATAGGTAAATGCGATGTGGGCACCGTTCTCCGCAAGCTTTACAGCAATCGCTTCACCAATGCCGCGCGCTGCGCCGGTAACTATACAAACTTTGTCTTTCAATAGCATGGGAAACAGTTTAAAATGAATGTGTGTTGATTGATAAATAACAAATTAATAAAGAGAAAAATTATCGTTGCAGGTATGAGGCATTTTTCAGCAAAGAACAGCATGTTGAAGTGCTTGATGGCGCTTTTATCGCCACAGGCGGCAACGGTAGCTTCATGGCAGCAGCACAGTTCACTCCATAAAAATAAAAAATAAGTACTTATACTTCTGCCGTTATTGCAGCGCTGTCCAGCACTTTACCGCGCTCTGTGGTAAGCGTGCGTGACGGGTAGTTTTTAATAACCATGTAATCGTGTGTGGCCATAATGATAGAGGTACCGTAATCTTTGCCGATACGAACGAGCAGTTGCATAATTTCATCGCTTGTTTCCGGATCGAGGTTGCCGGTAGGCTCATCGGCGAGGATAAGTTTGGGAGAATTAAGCAGGGCGCGGGCAATATCTACGCGTTGCTGCTCGCCGCCGCTTATCTCGAACGGCATTTTAAAACCTTTACTTTTAAGTCCTACTTTGTCCAGCACATCATTTATTTTTTCTTCTACCAGGCGCTTGTCTGTCCAGCCGGTTGACTGTAATACAAACTTCAGATTCTCATACACGTTGCGGTCGGTAAGCAATTGAAAGTCCTGGAACACAACGCCTAAATTGCGGCGCAGGAAAGGCACCTTCTTCCAGTTCATACCTTTAAGATCGAACCCGACAACCATGCCGCTACCGGTCTTTAACGGCAACTCGCCATACAAAGTCTTGAGCAGGCTGCTTTTGCCGGCGCCGGTTTTGCCAACAAGGTACACAAACTCACCACGCGATATATTGAAGTTTACATTTTCCAGAACAAGATTATCACCCTGAAATATATTGGCATTTATTATTGAAACAATAGTTTCGGACATAACAGAAAACACATTTTGGCGAAGGTAAAGAATTGAAATTTTTATCGCTTATAAAAATGGAAAGCCGAAAAGCTTTAGCGCATTTCTATCCGCCAGTTTGTATGGCAACCGGTAAGTGTTTATTAATATCCGGTAAGGAAGAAGGAAGTTTACCTGCATACGCGGCGGAGCCGAAACCTAACCACCAACAATGCGTTTAAAAGCAATATTTTTGCACTTTTACCAGCCATAGCACAGCATGAAAATTACGCAGTCCAGCTTAGATAAACTATCAGCCATTGTACACGAAGCCGGCTATTTGCTGCGCTACGAGCGTGGCACTTTTCAAAGCGGCTGGTGCCTGCTGGAACATAAAAAAGTTATTGTGCTTAACAGATTCCTCGATGCAGAAGGCCGCATTAACACTTTGCTGGACCTGATACCGCAGTTGCCTGTTGAATTTAATAAGCTTACCCTCGAATCGCAGAACCTGTATGAAGACGTTATAAAACAAGCTGCCGCACAAAAAGCCTGACACCATCATTAATCTTAGAACTTCTATTTTTTGTTTCCACCCTTAACGATAACGTTTCTTGGCACCGGCACCAGCACGGGCGTTCCCATGATTAGTTGTAACTGTACAGTATGCACATCACCGGATGAAAAAGACAAGCGCCTGCGCAGCAGCATTCTCATACAATCGCCCGCAACAACGCTTGTAGTGGATACTACGCCCGATTTTCGCCAGCAGATGCTGCGGATTAACAACAGGAAGCTGGATGCAGTGCTCTTTACACACCCGCATAAAGACCATATTGCCGGGCTGGATGATGTGCGGCCCTATAATTTTTTTTCGGGGCTTGCAGTAGATGTGTATGCGAATGTATTAACGGCAGAAGCGCTAAAAAAGGAATTTGCCTATGTGTTTGCAGAACACAAGTATCCCGGCATTCCGGATATTGATTTGAAAATTATTGATGAAAAACCATTTATCGTTGGTGATATACCGGTGACACCCATTACAGTATGGCATCATAAAATGCTGGTGTATGGTTTCAGGTTTGGCAGCTTTACCTATATCACCGATGCCAATAAAATTGATACCGATCAAAAAGAGCTCATTAAAGGATCGGACATTTTAGTGTTGAATGCACTGCGCAATGAAGAGCATTTATCGCATTTTACCTTAAGTGAAGCCATTGCGCTGGTTGAAGAGTTAAAAATCCCGCAGGCTTACTTCACACATATCAGCCACCAGCTTGGCAGGCACAATGAAGTACAGATGATATTATCAAATAATATATCTTTAGCTTACGATAATCTGGCGATACATACTTTACCCTTTTAAAATATATTATGCATAAAACCGATTGGAAAGAATATTTCATTTTTTCGAAGCGAGAAAGAGTGGCGGTTGTTGTACTGCTGATTTTAATGTTATTGTTTTTTATTGCGCCGTCTTTTTATCATCCTTTTAAAGATCAGCCCTTAGCCGAAATTACTACGCTTAACGAAGAGCTTGCAAAGCAGAATACAGATACAACTGCAGGGCTGGACGAAACGGTTGCTTACGCACCATCCGGAGAGGGAGAAGTCATCAATAACGGCATCGCAGAACTTTTTGCTTTTGACCCGAATACGCTGGATGCCGCCGGCTTTAAAAAGCTTGGCTTGCGCGACAAAACAATACATACCATTATTAATTACCGCAGCAAAGGTGGTCAGTTCCGTCAACCGGCTGATCTGCGGAAAATATATGGATTAAATAAAACGGATGCAGACAGGCTGGTGCCTTATGTGCAGATTGCGCCGCACGAAGTATCCGGCAAAAGAGAAGAGCCATTAAACAATATAAAATTGAAGCCCGCAGTCATTGATATAAACACCGCTACGCCTGATCAATGGAAAGCATTGCCGGCTATCGGGGATGCGCTTGCCGGCCGCATCGTAAAGTTCAGGGATAAAACGGGCGGCTTCAAGTCCATCGTACAGGTAAAGCAGACCTATGGTTTATCTGAGGACGCTTTTAAAGCTATAGAGCCTTACCTAACCATTAATGTTAGCCACCAAAAAACAGAGCCATCTACCACAAAACTGAACATCAATACTGCAACACTGCAACAGTTGCAAAGCAACAGCAATATACCGGAAGTAGTAGCAAAGGCCATTGTCATCTACCGCACACAGCACGGCAATTACAACGTAGTGGAAGATATCCGGAAAATAGTATTTATCAATGAAGATATGTATCGCCAGGTAGCACCCTACTTAAGCGTAGAATGAAGAACCGGCTTTAATTTCTAAAATTTACTTAATAAGTTTTCTGCTAAGAAAAGTTCTTCTACATTTGCAAACTAACAATCGTTAGCATGAATTTTATAACAGAAGAAGTTACCCAGCAAATCGGGGACATTGCCAGGGATTTTGCTGAACAATACATAAAGCCGCACGTAATGGAATGGGACGAGGCACAAACATTCCCTGCTGATGTATTAAAAGAAATGGGAAAGTTAGGGATTATGGGTGTGCTGGTACCGGAAGAATACGGGGGAGCCGGTCTTACTTATTTTGAATATAAAGTAGTAATTGAAGAAATAGCAAAAGTTTGCGGCGCTATTGGTTTAAGTGTAGCAGCCCATAACTCGCTTTGTACAAATCATATACTTATGTTTGGCAACGAAGCGCAGAAGTATAAATACCTGCCTAAGTTAGCTACTGCGGAGCATATCGGCGCATGGGGATTAACAGAGCCTAATACCGGCAGCGATGCAGGCAACATGAAATGCACAGCCGCACAGGATGGTGATGAATGGATATTAAACGGAACGAAAAACTGGATTACGCATGGCAAAAGCGGCGACATAGCGGTAGTAATAGCACGTACCGGCGAACCGCGTACCCGCAACAACAGCACAGCGTTTATAGTGGAGCGCGGCACTAATGGCTTCTCTGGCGGTAAGAAAGAAAATAAATTGGGTATGCGTGCGAGCGAAACTGCAGAAATGATTTTTGATAACTGCCGGATACCTGCGGAAAACATGCTGGGTGAAGCAGGCGAAGGTTTTTACCAGGCGATGAAGATCTTAGACGGCGGCAGAATATCTATAGCTGCACTCTCATTAGGCATTGCCAAAGGTGCTTATAATGCGGCAAAGCAGTATGCCAAGGAACGTCACCAGTTTGATAAGCCGATTGCGAGCTTCCAGGGCATCAGCTTTAAGCTGGCAGATATGGCTACCGAGATTGAGGCTGCAGACCTGTTAACGCTAAAGGCCTGCCACTTGAAAATGACCGGGGAACCGTTAACCCAGCAAGCTGCCATGGCAAAATATTATGCCAGCGAAGTAGCAGTAAAAGTAGCTAATGATGCTGTGCAGATTTTTGGAGGCTATGGTTATACCAAAGATTTTCCGGTAGAAAAATATTATCGGGATGCCAAGCTTTGCACCATTGGAGAAGGCACTTCTGAAATACAAAAGATTGTAATTGCCCGCGAGGCATTGCGCGACTGAGGCCTCTAACGATTGGTTTTCGATTGCTTGCTTGCCAAAGCCCGTCCTGTAAAGGCGGGCTTTATTTTTACGATTAAATAGTTATTAGAGCAATATATTTCAATAAAAGTAATTACGTTTGATGGTATATTATAACATTCAAATAAACTTTTAAAAATGAGAAAAATTCTATTAATCACTATGCTGCTGTCAACTTTAATTGCATTGCAATCTTGCCAGAAAGAACATGCTTGTCTCCCTAAAACGTATCCGATTGTTGGCCTGTGGATAGGCACCTATAAAGTTACTGACGGCGGTAAAGATGTGGGCACTGACAATTTATACTACAGCTATGATATCAGGCAGGATAGTAGCATTATAGTTCAGTCCTTAGGTGCAGATGGCAATACTTACTACGCGGTTGGTAATTGGTCTGTGGTTAATGATATTTTCACAGCTAAATATACTACACAAAATTTGGGTCAGACTGGAGTTGTTCAGGACGCAACTGCTACCTATAGTAACAAAACTGGTGTGCTGTCTGAAGGTATAGTTAAAACACAAAACAGCACTTTTGAAGCATTGATTACCCTGAATAGAATAAACTAAATTCTTACCCCTCAATACTAAGGATTATGGATTATAATCCTTAGTATTTGCCATTAAAGCTGCTGGTTAAGAAATTGCTGTAGCGCTTCTGCTATTTTTCTGTCATTGCTCAACCGGGGAAGTTTGTTTTGTCCGCCCAGTTTATCAATAGATTTCATATAGCTGATAAACCCATTCTTCTGTACGGTTCTTATGTGCAATTGTTGTAAAATATTGCCGGCAATTAAATCATCATAATAAACATTTCTTTTACGCAGGTTATCATCCACTTTTTCTGCAAAAGTATGGATGTCATTCGGTAGATTTTCAAATTCGATAAACCACTCATGATAGCTTTTGCCTTCTCCTTGTTGTACCATCGGCGCTACCGTAAATTCAGTAATGACAATATGCTCTTCGGAAGCGGCTTTCATCAGTGCCTGCTCTACTTCTTCCGCTATTACATGCTCTCCAAATGCGGAGATATAGTGTTTGGTACGACCGGTAACTACCAGCCGGTAAGGACTGGTACTTACAAATTTTACAGTATCGCCAATATTGTAAGCCCATAACCCTGCATTGTTGCTGATTATCAAAGCATAGTTTTCGCCTTCCTTCACATCCTTTAAGCTTAATCTTGTAGGATTCTCCTCCATTATTTCACCGGCGGGCACAAATTCATAAAAAATGCCTGAGTTAGTGTTAAGCAGCAATCCCTGATGCTCCGGCGTATCCTGAAAAGCAAAAAAGCCTTCGGATGCGGGAAACGTTTCAATAGAATCTATCTTCCTTCCAATTGCATCAAATAACTTCGCTTTGTAAGGTTCAAAATTGACCCCGCCATACACCATCAGCGAAAAATTAGGAAACAGATCATTAATTTTCTTTCCACTTACTGCAGTTAAGCGGTCAAAATACATTTGCATCCAGGGCGGTATTCCGCTTATCAGCGTCATATCCTGCTTAATGGTTTCTTGTACAATAGCATCTAATTTCGTTTCCCAGTCTTCTATGCAGTTAGTCTCGTAAGAAGGTAGTTGGTTAGACCGCAGGTACCTGGGTATATGATGATTTACAATACCACTTAACCGGCCCGTCGGTACGCCGCCTACTCTATCGAGCACAGGCGATCCGCTCAAAAAAATGAGCTTGCCATTAGCAAAAGCTGCATTACCGGATTGCGCTATGTAGCACAGCAAAGCATTGCGCGCTGTGTTTATGTGATTATCAATAGAATCTTTGGAGATTGGAATATATTTTACGCCGCTTGTTGTACCGCTCGTTTTGGCAAAATAGATAGGCTTGCCTTTCCATAAAATGTTTTGCTTTCCTTCTTTTACCAGTTCAATATAGGTTTTCAACTGTTCATAATCCCGCAAAGGCACCTGCTTTTTAAACTGCTCGTACGACTGGATGCTATCAAATCCATGATCTTTTCCAAATAAGGTTGTCCGCGCAGTTTTTATCAGATTTTGCAATACATCTTCCTGGTCCTGCAAAGCCGTAAGCATATCTTTTTTGGTCTTATTAAAAATATAATTAGCCAGCGGTTTTGCCAGGGTAGATTTTACATTCATACAGCAACAAAAGTAATAGACAAAAATAGCGCACCTGCAGCATTAACGTAAAACAATTAAAAAACCGGTTATTGAATTTTAGTACACTTGACTTTGTAAAAAAAGAAACACTATAGTAAACAGACCTGTTGACATACCAGGGCAGGAAACAGTGAGTAAGACATGTCACTCTTTTTTATAAAACAAGCGAATCAAGGGTTGAGCGCAGGATAAAACAGACGTGACAGACGCTTCGTTGCATTGTCTCAGACAAGGAACTGATTACCATTTATCTTTTTTGTGTGATGGGTAAAGAACAGTTGAAGCTAAAGCCGGTGTACAGGCATATAAAAAATCACCGGCATTGCTTAGTTCTCCCTGCTTGCCTCTTATCAGGCATTTAATGCGGGGCTAAACAATCTATGGGAAGCCTTTTGTCTGTTGATGACTGATTGAATGAACCGGGCAACCCTTCCCGCAGATGGTTTGGAAGTAGTGTCAGCATCTTCATTGCCGGTTAATTACCTGTTCCGCATAAGCGGTATGGAGAAGCAGCCAAAGGACTTACCGGTAAAAGCGATTGCGCTTCTGTGGTGTGAAAGTGCACCCCTTTGCAGTAAGAAGACCTTTCACCATGCCCTTGTGCAGCACCTTGGCATTACTGCGGCAGGTGTGCACGACCTGCGTGCATCAGGAGCTGTTTTGGAAAGAATGGGAGCCGATGCCCGGCAAGGATAAAAAGGGTTGGGAGGTTGTGCTAAAGCAAAAAGATAAGGCGTTTAATGACCTTTTCAACAAAGCAGCGGCATCGCTCCGGCAACCTGTGGCCGACTCTTTGTTTAACCGGCTCAAGCTGCACTGTTTGATTCAAAAAATAATGTAAAATTTCTTGTGATTATTCAGCTACCTTTTTCAGCATCACAAGGTAAGTAGGAAAATGGTCGCTGTAGCCGCCACGGTATGTATTACCATCCCAGGTGCGCATCGGGTAGCCTTTGTACCGGCCAATATTTTCTACCATAAACTCTTTATTAAAAATATGCGGCTGGTAATAGAAATAACCAGCCTGTGTTTTATCCAGCCACGAACAGGAAATCATAATCTGGTCAAATAAACCCCAGGCATCCTGGTAGGCCAGTGTGCCGATCCCTTTTTTGTACATATTTACCCATGGGTTATACAGGCCACCCGGCTTTACTTCATTAATATTTCCTTTTGCACCCAGCACTTTTGTGATACTCGGGCTAATGGGGTCGTCATTCAAATCACCCATCATGATAATCTTCGCATTGGGGTTATACCGCTGGATAGAATCTATCATGTTTTTATCTACCTGTGCCGCCGCAAAACGTCCCGGCATGCTTCGTTCTTCGCCGCCGAGCCGGCTTGGCCAGTGGTTGACAAATACATGCACCGTATCGCCATCCAGGATACCTTTTACCCATAGAACATCACGTGTAAAGTAAGACGATTTAGCACCTGCCGGCAGCTTTACAAAAAGCTTGTAACTGCTTAGTACTTTAAAATACTTAGGGTTGTACAGCAATGCAACATCAACGCCCCGTATATCCCGCGAATCGTAATGAACGATTTTGTAATTACGGCTTTGCAAAAGCGGATGGCTTACGAGGTCGTGCAGCACCGTATCGTTTTCTATTTCTGCTGCACCTATCAAAGCAGGTCCGTCTTTATTAATATCCGTGCCCATCTGCGATAACACTGTAGCGAGGTGTTCTACTTTATTCAGGTAGATTTTTCCGGTGTAGTTTTTAGCGCCGGTTGGTAAAAAATCGTCATCATTAATCATGGTATTATTAACCGTATCATAAAAATTCTCAAGGTTGTAAAATGCAATAATGGCCGTTTTATAAGTTTGCTTTTGCGAAAAACAAAGAGAAGTTACAGCACCCAACAAAACCGTGAGCAATATCATTTTCATATTAAATATAAATTAGTACAAACATACATTGCTAATAAGTTAGCCGTATTAAAAATTTATTATATTTTAATTTATTTTTATTTTATTCGCTACAGAAACTTATTTTGCAGGCCAACCAAAACCATTAAAACACTCCATGAAAAAAGTGTTGCTGCTATTACTGTGTCTTGTTTTGCTTAATGCCTTGCAAGCGCAACAGTCATATCCCAAAGATTCCCTGGAAGCTTCTGCAAGCCCGGATTCCATCACCGAAGAATTGAAAGATAATGTGTCGGATAACATTCCAACGGTTTCGCTGGACGAAGACGATTTAAGCGATGCCGCTACCCAAAATATTTCTTCGCAACTTACTGCCGGGCACGATCCGTTTTATAATGCAGCGGCATTCAGCTTTAGTGCTGCACGGTTTCGCATCCGTGGCTACGATCCCGATTTTGCCAATGTGTATATCAACGGCGTGCCGATGGACAACCTGGATAACGGCTATACCCCCTGGGGCTTATGGGGTGGATTAAATGATGCATTCAGAAACCGCGATGTAAGTGCCGGCATCCGTTACAGCACGTTTGCCTTTGGCGACATTGGCACCAATACCAACATGGATGTACGTGCCAGCAAACGAAAAAAGCAGACAAGCATCAGCTATGCATTGTCTAACCGCAATTACACACACCGGCTGATGCTTACCCATAGTACAGGACTCACAAAAAAAGGCTGGGCATTTACTTTCTCCGGCAGCGCCAGGTATGCAGGTGAAGGCTATGTACCTGGAACTTACTATAACGGATGGAGCTGGTTTGCGGCTGCTGATAAAAAGTTGGGGCAAAAGCAAATACTTTCCCTCATAGCTTTTGGCGCGCCTGCCGAAAACGGACGGCAAACGGCAGCTACACAGGAAATGATGACATTGGCAGGTTCGCATTATTACAACCCATCTTGGGGCTACCAAAATGGTAAAATGCGTAATTCCAATGTGGCTAAAGCCAACCAGCCCGTTGTAATGCTTACCCATGAGTACCGTATTACCAATACAACCAACCTGATGACGTCTGCAGCTTATACTTTTGGCAACCGCTCTGTATCTGGTATTGACTGGTACAATGCACCCGACCCGCGGCCATACTATTACCGGTATCTCCCAAGCTATTATGCAGCGGACAATCCTGCATTAGCGCAGCAACTGCAAACGCTGTTAAGTACTAATGAAGGAGCGCGGCAACTGGACTGGGATCACCTGTACAACATCAACCGGGATAATGTGACCACTATTAACAATGCGGATGGAATTGCAGGAAATACAGTAACGGGCAACCGTGCTAATTATATTGTTGGAGAAAGAGTAACCGGCACTAAAAGGCTCGCTGCAAATGTGGTAATAAACACCCGGCTTGGAGAACACATAGACCTTACCGGCGGCATCACTTATCAGCTAACAAGAAACAACAATTACCAGCGTATTTCCGATCTGTTGGGCGCTAAGTTCTGGCCGGACCTGAACCAGTTTGCACAGCGTGATTTTCCGAATGATAACCATGCGTACCAAAACGATCTTAACCGTCCCAACCGCATTGTGTATCAAGATCAGCGTTATGGCTACGACTACAATATCAATATCAATAAGCCGGAGGAATGGGCGCAGTTGGTATTTAAGTTCCGGAAGGTTGATTTTTTTGTAGCCGGCAATGTATCACAAACCAAATTCTGGCGGGTAGGCCATGTGCGCAATGGCTTATTTCCCGCTAATTCTTATAGTAAATCCGCCGACCATATTTTCGACAATTATGCCGCGAAAGGTGGTGTTACCTACAAGCTGAACGGCCGGAATTATTTATATGTGAATGGCGCTGTATTAACGAGGGCGCCTTATTACGACAATGCTTATATATCGCCACGCACACGCGACTTTATGCAGGACAGCCTGCAAAGTGAAGCGATACAAACGATAGAAGGCGGTTACGTATTGAATGCGCCCAATGTCAAAGTTCGGTTGTCGGGGTATTATACCAGCATGAAGCATGGCTTTAACGTGCTTACGTTTTACCACGATGAGTACCAGAATTTTGTAAATTATGCCCTTAGTCATATAGACAAGATATATTTCGGTGGCGAGTTTGGAGCTGAAGGCAAAGTAGCGCGCAACCTTACAGCAACGGTTGCTGCATCGGTTGGCCGTTATTATTACAGCAGCCGGCAAAAGGCAATTGTATCTGTTGATAACACCGCAGAAATACTTTCTGAAAGCGAGGTGTATTCTAAAAACTACCGCGTTGCGGGTACGCCGCAGGAGGCCTATAGCGCAGGCATTACGTACCGCTCACCCAAGTTTTGGTTTGTAAGTCTTACCGGTAATTATTTCCGCCAGATGTGGCTCGATTTTAACCCGCTGCGGCGCACGTACGCCGCTACGGACGGCGTTACCGATGCAGGCAGCGAAAAAGGCCATGCAATCCTCGACCAGATACAGCTCGATCCGCAAAGTACGCTTGATTTTTATGCAGGTTATTCCTGGAGGCTTCCACATACCTATATCAACAGGCGCGCAGTTTATTTAGGAGTTAATGCGGGCATCAATAATTTATTAAATAACCAGGATATCGTCACCGGCGGTTTCGAGCAGTTGCGTTATGATTTTTCTGCTTCTGCGGAACAAAACCTGAGCAGGTTTGCACCAAGGTATTCCTATGCTTACGGGCTCAATTATTTCCTCAACCTGCAACTGCACTTTTAAATCATTTTTCAAAACCATAAGATCATATTAATTTCTTTCTGTTGTTACAACCCGCAAACCAAAATTTAAAATGAAAAGACATAAGTTCTTATTGCTCTATTCAATCAGTATCGTACTTTTTTCAACGATCGTTGCTGCATTATCCTGTAATAAAAAATTTGATGCGCCGCCGGCTTTTATTCCGCCAAATATAACTGCAACCATGACCATTGCAGCATTGAAAGCGGTGCACACTGCCGGTAAGATGGACTCTGTAAAAACAGATGCTGTAATAGAAGGCGTAGTGATAGCCAACGATTCTTCGGGTAGCTTTTACAAGCAGATAATTATACAGGATACAAGTGGTGGCATTGCGGTAAACATTGATGATTACAGCTTATATACTTCCTTTCCGCTTGGCCGTAAAGTGTATGTAAAACTGAATGGTTTGTATATGAATGACGACAACGGTTTACTGTATATCGGCACTTCGCCCGATAGCGAAGGCAACTTAGCTGGCATACCCAGCCGGCTGAAAGATAAATACCTTGTGAAAGGCGAACCGGGTGTTCCTGTTGTGCCAACAGACGTAACTGTACAGGATTTAAAAAGTAATAATGATAAATATGCATATACGCTGATCCGCCTGAACAATTTTGAAGTGAAAGCCGGTGATACGGCAAAGACGTACGCAAATGCAGTCAGCAAGACCGATGCAAGCATTACCGTTAAAAGTTGTACCGGCGACACCATGGTGCTGCGCAACAGCGGCTTTGCTTATTTTGCCGGCATTAATGTACCGGATGGCAATGGCTCCTTAACCGCTATTTATGCCTATTACAAAAGTCCTTACAGCAGCCGCATTACGCCGCAGGTAATGATCCGCGATACTGCTGATGTGCAATTTATCAATCCCCGTTGCGATGCCAACACACCACCGGCAGATGCTGTTTTTAAAACCATTAAAGACATACGCGCCTTGTATAAAGGCAGTAATATTAAATTGGGCGCGTATAAGATTAGCGGCTTGGTTATATCCGATGCCGCCAGTAAAAACATATCCTCCGGTGCAGCCGTATTGCAGGATGGCGACGCAGGTATTTCCGTATATTTTGGAGGCGCCGTTACTTATGCCATGGGCGATTCTATTGTGCTGGATATTACCGGCGATTCCCTGTTGAATTATAAAGGTTCCCTGGAAATAAAAACAGTTTATGGCGCCGCTAAGCCAACGCCTGTTGCTACCGGCAGCGTAGTTACTCCTAAGGAAATGACTGTTCAGCAACTGAACGAAAATCTGGCTGACATAGAATACACAGTAGTAAAAATTAAAAGCGCTGCAGCAAGTGGTGGAAACACGTATAGCGGCAATATTAATCTTACAGACGCTTCGGGCAGCATTACCATGTACACATCACCGGCTGCGCTTTTTGCAAATGCCGCCGTGCCTGCGGGCAGCAACGACTGGGTGGGTTACGGCAGTTTTTTTGGTACGACCAAGCAATTTCAGATTCGCAATACCAGCGATGTAAGTACCGGGATAGTTGTACCGCCGGCCGGCGATTCTGATTTAATTATTTCAGAGTATATAGAGGGCACTTCGAGTAATAAGTATATAGAAATTTATAACGCCGGTAATACTGCTGCCGACCTCTCTAAGTATGAAATTAAACTGTACGTAAACGGCAATACCAGCGCAGCCAGTCATAATACATTGGACCAGATAACGTTACAAAATACATTAGCTGCCGGTAGTGTAATGGTACTTTCCAATTCGGGTGCTGTACTTAGCCTGCCTGGGGGCGTTGTTGCCTATGCTTCGTCTGTTTGTAACTTTAATGGTAATGATGCGCTTACCCTGGAAAAAAACGGGGAAGTGATAGATGCGTTTGGCGAAGTGGGTACAGACCCCGGTAGTAGTTGGACAATTGCCGGCGATGCGAAGGCAAGTGTAGATAAAACGGTACGCAGAAAGCTGATCGTGAAAGCAGGGAACACCGATTGGGCAGCTTCTGCTGCGCAGGGCTGGTACGTTGTTTCAACACAGGATGATGTATCAGGCTTAGGCGTGCGATAGCTATATTCTTTCATTACAAAAAGCCTCACCGGGATTAATTCCGGTGAGGCTTTTTGTAAGCATATTTTATAGCGACATGATCAGCCGCAATGCTGTTATGCATTAACGATTTCGCCGCCATTGGGATGGATAAACTGGCCGGAAATATAGGAAGCATCATCCGAGGCCAGGAACAGATAAGCCGGCGCTACTTCTACCGGCTGGCCGGCACGCTTCATCGGTGCTTTAGCGCCGTGCTCTGCTGTTTTTTCCTCATCAAACGAAGCCGGAATCAGTGGCGTCCAGATTGGTCCCGGTGCTACACCGTTTACCCGTATTTTTTTCTCTACCAGGTTTTGCGAAAGGCTTCTGGTAAAAGCTACAATAGCGCCTTTGGTAGCGGAATAATCCAGCAATTGCGGGCTGCCGCGGTAAGCCGTAATGGAAGAAGTGTTAATGATACAGGCGTCTTCTTTCAAATGGGCCAGCGCATACTTACACATCCAGAACATCGAAAAGATATTCACTTCAAATGTGTGGATAAGGTTCTTTGTTTCCAGCTCTTCCAGGCTTTTCGCCTCTACCTGCTGCGCAGCGTTATTTACCAGTATATCCAGCTTGCCGTAAGCCTGTACGGTCTTGTCAATTGCTTTTTTACAAAACTCTTCTTTACTTACATCACCGGGCAGCAGCAGGCATTTGCGCCCGTACGTTTCCTCTACTATTTTTTTAGTGTCTTCTGCATCTTCCTGTTCTTCTTTTAAATAAACTATGGCTACATCTGCGCCTTCTTTGGCAAATAGAATGGCGACTGCTTTACCAATACCACTATCGCCGCCGGTTATCAGCGCTGCTTTGCCTTCCAGCTTGCCGCTGCCCTTTTTATCGGGATAATCCACAACAGGTTTCGGATTCATGTCTTTTTCCGAGCCGGGCAGCGAAGATTGTGCTTGTTTCGGCATTTTCCCGCCTTCTTTAGGTAGCTTGTCTGAATCCGGTGTTTTTGCTTTTGCAGCAACTTTTTCTGCACTCATAGGTTGATATGTTTTAGAAAAAAGCACTAAAGATTATACCGGAATGCCACCAAATCCGCTGCAGGCGACGTTACTACCGCTTAAATAGCTTGTAGAATTATTTTCACAATCTACCCGTTGCAATTATTACTAATCCATAATTGCATCACTATGGAATGATAATGAAGATTGTGTAAAATGCATGGCACGGTTTTGCATACCTAAAGAGTATTATTAATCTAATTAAAAAATTATTTTATGGCCACCACTACGGAAACAACGTCTGTACTAAAAGACCTTATTCAAATTAATAACGACAGGTACAATGGTTTCCAAAAATCCGCAGAAGATGTTCAGGATTCCGATTTAAAAGATTTGTTCAGAAGAATGAGCCAGCAAAGCCTTGGCTTTAAAAACGAACTGGAAACGTACGATAGCTCCGGCGACGCCCACATACCCGCTGATGAAACATCTGTAAGCAGCAAGCTGCACCGCGTATGGATAGACATCAAATCTGCATTCACCGGTAAAGACCGGCACGCTGTGCTGGCTGCCGCAGAGTATGGCGAAGACACTATCCTGAAAACATACAAAGATGCTATTGCCGACAGCAACCAGTTACCAGGTGGTTTACTGGCAGTAGTACAGAAACAAAGAGAAGAATTGCAGCAGTCGCACAATATGATTAAAGCCTTGCGCGACAGCAGCAAATTGAATTAATATCAGCCTTAAAAAGCTGGTACTTATGAGAGGCTTCTCCGCAAGGAGAGGCCTTTTTTTGTAGTTGTAAACAAATCCGTCAGGTAGTTGCCACATCCGGTACTGGTAGGTTTTTCTGTTTGCGTATTACCGTGCGCAGCATCTGGATAAGCACTGCAGCGATAATAAGCAGGAAACCAACATAGAAGCTATTGCCGAAATATTTGTTTTCGTGGTTAATGATAAACGCCAGTATAATTCCATACACCGGCTCCAAAGTAGTAGTAAGATTAACCGTAAAGGCACTTACTTTTTTTAGGGCGCTGATGTATAAATCGTAGGTTACTACAGTACAAAGCCAGCTCAATATCAGCAGCCACAGCCAGTCTTTTGCAGACGGCAGCAGCGAGGGTGCGGGAAAGAGATAATTGTATAAAGGCATCAGCGCCGAAATGCAGATAAAGGCCCCGGTTACCTGGTACAACGTTACTGTTTGCGGGCGATAGCCGGTTACATATTTTTTGTTGAGTACAGAGGCAAGTACAATCAGCAGGGAAGCTAAAAGGCCAATATAAATACCGGTAGAAAACTGCAGGTTGGAAAAATAGATTAACGCTATGCCCAGCAGCGCAAGCAGGCCGAGTAAAATCTCGAACGGCGAAATGCGTTTGTTAAAAAATAAGGGCTCAATTAAAGCCGATAACAATGCGGTAGTAGCAAGGCAGGTAAGCGCAATAGATACATTGGCATATTTAATACTGCCGTAAAAGCAAAGCCAGTGCAGGCCTACTAAACACCCGATGGAAGCGATCTTTACAAAGTCTTTTTTGCTAAGTATGCGGATGTCTTTGTTGCGCAGGCTCAGCAGCCACAACGTAGCAACGGTTATCAGCAGCCGCCACCATACAAGCAAGCCTTCGTTTAAAGAAATAAGGCTTCCCAGGATGCCGGTAAAGCCCCATAAAAAGATAGCTGCATGAAGCTTTAGCAAAGCAGATTTCATGCGCCAAAGTAAAGGAAATGAAGATGTACCGGAAAGTATATTTCTATTTGAAGTAAAACCGGATTATTTGTAAGGAAGGTTCATTTGCTTTAATAAAGCCTGTTATTAAGTAATTTGTCAAAATTATCTATCCTTTACTGCTTATCGTTTAATGTTCTTTTTTTTGTGGAAAAAAAAGAACGAAAAAAAGCCACAGGAAAACGATATACAGCACGTTTTCCTGAAACGCTATGATTTAGCTTTTGTGCTGCTGTGAATCGGACAGCAGGAATGCTACAACACAGCGAAGAACAGAACCACTTTGCATCTGTTTAATTTTGGCAGTGTATTTAGATAGTATTAACTGAGAATTATCAGTAGCATAGTATAAATCATCTTAAAAGTTAGTTAGCCAAACAAGTCATTTCAATGCTAAAATATATCTTATGTAATGTGGCGCAGGCACGGACGACTGCGCGGAGCGTTATGCCGTCCGTGCCTTTTTGGTTACTTTTTTTTCAAGAAAAAAAGTAAAGGAATAAAACTATAGTACAGTCGCATTTTAGTTGCAATCGTCGCTAATTAATGAAAAAGAAAAATTGAATTCTTTTATAAAAAAACATTCGCATGGTCTATCGTTCTATCGGTCTTATGAGCGGCTCTTCGCTGGATGGTCTGGACATCGCATTTGCAGAACTCACCGAGAGCGCCGGTAAGTGGAGCTACGACATTAAAGCCGCTGAAACAATCCCCTATAATGCCCGCTGGCAGCAGGTTTTGGCCGGCGCAACTACGCTGTCTGCCTACGATTACTTCTGCCTGCACGCAGCTTACGGAAAGTACTTGGGCGAAGCTGTGAACACCTTCATCAACAGGCACCACCTGCATCACCAGGTGCAGCTCATCGCATCGCACGGGCACACCGTTTTTCATGGGCCGGAAAAAGGCTTCACTGCGCAGTTGGGCGATGGTGCAGCCATCGCCGCAGCCACCGGCATTAACGTAGTAAGCGATTTGCGTGCAATGGATATAGCGTTGGGCGGACAAGGCGCGCCCATTGTACCCATGGGCGAAAAATTATTGTTTGCGGGTTACAACCTGCTGCTCAACATTGGCGGCATTGCCAACCTGTCGTATAAAAAAGAAGATAGCTATAGCGCGTACGATATTTGCCCGGCCAACAGTACACTCAACCAGCTTGCGGCAACCGCTGGCAAAGCATACGATGCCGAAGGGGCAATGGCCGGCGCCGGCACTGTAAACGAAGCGCTGCTGCAGGCGCTTAACAGCCTTGCCTATTATGCCGCGGCGCCTCCAAAATCTTTGGCCAACAGCTTTGGCAGTACTATCATTTACCCGCTTGTCCGGTCTTATGCATTGCCGGTGCCCGATGCGATGCGCACCTACACCAGGCATATTGCCGTGCAGGTGCGCAATGCCATTGCACAGTGGGCCGCAGGGGCAACGCCGGCACCGTTGTTCACTACCGGCGGTGGCGCTTTTAATACTTTTTTGGTGGAAGAGATAAGCGCGCAGGTCGCCCCGTACGGTGTGGAGGTGGTGCTGCCGCCGGCCGCTGTTATCAACTATAAAGAAGCGCTCATTATGGCGCTGCTGGGCATCCTCCGCTGGCGCGAAGAAAACACGGTGCTGTCAAGTGTAACCGGTGCTGCGCGCAGCAGTATTGGCGGCGCAGTGTGGATAGGGCAGGAAGCCTGATAGATAGCGGTGCTGTTTGGCCGCAAAGCAACCCGGAACATACAGGCGCACGGCAATTTTTTATATTTCCTACAGGCACCCGCTGCACAATTTTTCTGTAAAATCGTTTTTAAAGCTGAAATTCAATAGCTGTTATACAATACTGTATTGCGTTTATGCTTCAACTTCGCATCTTTGCGCCTTTGTGGCCAATAAACAACAAGCGTATGTATAAACTTCTGTTGATGGCCCTGCTTGCCGGCGGGCTCGCCGCCTGCAAGGGCAACGACACTGCGGCAGCCGGTAAAGCCTACGAAGCGCAAAAGCAAAGCCTTGCCGACGAAGAGCGGAGCAGGCCGCTGCATTTTTTGCAGGTGAGGAGCGATGACAAAAAGAACTGGATTGGCCAAACGGTAGTGCATGGTGCAGTAAAGAATACAGCCACGGTGTGCAGTTATAAAAATATACGGCTTAAGCTGCTTTGCTACGATGCCGCCGGCAAACTATCAGAAGAGCACGAAGACGTGATAGACAATATTTTGAAACCGGGCACCAGCAAGGCTTTTACGCTGCGCTACCGCCTGCCGCGCGGCACCGATAGCATTGCCCTTAGCATTATGAGCGCCGGTGTAGAAAAGTAAGCTGTGCGGCATCACGGGAACGGAAAAAATTATTATCAATCAACAGAGGCAGAAACGCCGGCACCCCTTACAGCAGGTTTTTGAAGCATCAGGACTTATGAAGCAAGAAAGTAAAAGGCTTAGGCTAAGTGTACAATGTAAAGCTCTTTCCATATAGACTTTATCCTGTACCGCTAAAGCAGCATTATCCTCCAAAAGTGTAAACCTATTCCAACATACAGCAAACACTCCTTCAATTTAGTCAGGTTAAATAGGAAAGCGTGTTTTTTCCAACGCTTGCCGCGCTTCCAGGAAAATACATTCTACACTTCATTCTGTTAGCTTTGTATGCAGCTATAAAAAGATATTATACAAAAAGAAAGGGCTAAATGAAGCAGTTTTCAGACTTTATAAAATCGAAAATATCTATTGAAGCAACCGAGTTGAAAATCATTCTTTCAAAATTTAAAGAAAGATCGGTTAAGAAAGGAGAGTTTGTTTTAAAGAAAGGTCAGATAGCCAATCAATACTTTTTTATAAAGGCCGGCGCAATTCGTTTTTACTTCGGGGAATATGGAAACCAAAGCACTTCCTGGGTAGTTTTTCAAAATGTTTTTTTTACAGAAATATCCAGCCTCAGCCCAAACATACCAACCCGGTTTAATATTGAAGCCATAGAAAAAACCGAATTACTTTATATTGACAAATCCGAAATGGAAACGCTGTATCAGCAGTTTCCAAGTTGGCAGGAGTTTGGGAGAAAAACATGGGAAGCAATGGCTGTGCAAATGATTGACGAAATCTTAAGTTTTCAAACTTTATCAGCCGAAGAAAGGTACCTGCAATTTCTTAAAACGCCTGACCTCACCCAAAGAGTGCCTATAAAAACTTTAGCTTCTCTTCTTGGCATCACGCCTAACGCATTAAGCAGAATCAGGAAAAACATGAAGTAAATTTATTTACTACCCAATGGTTGTTTTGCCAGTTGTTACCCGTTTTAATTTTGTATTTACAATAGAAAAAACTAAAAAAGGTGCAAAAACAACAAACACAAACAGCCCGTACCGCTATTTGTTACAGACAATGCAACTGCTCCGGGATATTGGCACGCAGATATACGGCGGCAGGTAAAAGCTACCGCGGAGCAAACCATAAAGCCTTTGCTACAGTATGAACCGGGGCAGCTATACATCTAAGAACGAAGCTGCTTTACAAACCATTTTTACTTTCTACCAGATGGTAGTTTTCTACGCTTCTTTCATGTCTAATTTTACATCTGTAAAAACAAAAAATGAAAAATAAAATATTAGTTGCAGGCGCAACAGGGGATGTAGGCAACAGAATCATCAGGGCTTTGGTTAAACGAAATGCAGATGTTGTTGCCATTGTTAGGCATAGCAGCGAAAATGCAAAAGTGGAAGAACTGGAAAAATTAGGAGTGAAGGTAATAAAAGTGGATATGCAAAATGTAGCTGAACTAACAGCAGCATGCCAGGATGTATCGTGCGTAGTTTCAGCGTTGGCAGGATTGCATGATGTGATTGTTGACGGGCAAAGTATATTGCTTGATGCAGCCATCGCCGCAGGTGTTCCCAGGTTTATCCCTTCAGATTATTCCTGCGATTTCACACAACTTGCCGAAGGTGAAAACAGGAATTTTGATTTGCGAAAAGCGTTTCACAAAAAGCTGGACGTTGCTCCTGTTCAGGCAACTGCTATTATGAACGGCGCATTCGCTGATATCCTGGCTTACAATACGCCCTTCTATAATTTAAAAGAAAACAGTATTGGCTATTGGGGGGCTGATGCAGATTTTCATGTTGACTTTACAACAAAAGACGATACGGCAAGCTATACCGCAGCCGCTGCATTAGATGCAACAACTCCTAAAATTTTACACATTGCCAGTTTCCAGATCAGTCCAAACGAGCTGGAGAAAATGGCATCAGCAATAAAAAAGACAAAGTTTAAATTAGTTTCAATGGGTAGCCTGGAAAAACTGGATGCCCATAATAGAAAAGAACGGGCGGCACATCCGGAAGGAGAGGCTGAATTGTATCCTGCATGGCAGGGCAGCCAATACATGCACAGCATGTTTAGTGTGCAGAACAAACAACTTGACAACAACCGCTATACGGATGTTATATGGACATCGGCTTATGATGTGTTATCGCATATATAAAAAATTAATTTAAAAAAAATACAAATGAAATCAGTATTAATTACAGGCGCCAACAGAAGCATTGGTTTGGAAACAGCAAAACAACTTTCGAAAAAAGGATTATTTGTTTACTTAGGAACCCGCGACCTTGAAAAAGGAAAAGCAGTAGTAAAAGAATTGGCCGAAAATGGCTTTCAGAATATCAGCCCTGTTGAAATTGATGTTACCAATCCTGCTACAATTGTAGCTGCCAGGAACCTTATCCAAAGCGAGCAGGGTAAATTGGATATTTTGATAAATAATGCAGGAATAAGCGGGGCATTTCCTCAAAACGCCTCTGATACAGCCATTGAAGACATTCAAAAAGTATTTGATACCAACTTCTTTGGTATAATCAGCGTTACACAAACATTTTTAGAGCTGCTAAAAAAATCTGAAAGCCCGCGAATCAGCAACATCACTTCCGGGCTTGGTTCTCTTACGCTGCACAACGATCCTGACTGGCAATATTATGCTGTGAAGCCGGCAAGCTATATAACCTCAAAAGCTGCTTTAAACGCCTACACTATTGTACTGGCTTATGAACTAAAAGCATTACCATTTAAAGTAAATGTGATTGACCCGGGATATACTGCAACCGATTTTAACTACCACAGCGGACCCGGAACAGTAGAGAGTGCAGCAACTTTTATAGTTAAACATACACTAACAGACGAGCACGCACCAACAGGGAAATTTTTCAGCAACGATATAGAAGACGGAACCGAAATAAGTCCATGGTAAAAAAAGCTGGACACCATATTGCCGGCTGTTGCACCGCTACTTAAAAAATACAAGATGAAGTTTATAATCACAGGCTCGTTAGGAAACATTAGCAAGCCACTGGCAACAACATTAGTTAAAGAAGGGCATTCTGTAACGGTAATCAGCAGCAGGCGCGAAAAAGGAGCGGCTATTCAAGCTATAAAAGCAACAGCAGCCATCGGCTCTCTGAAAGATACGGATTTTTTAAAGGAAACTTTAAACGGCGCCGATGCAGTGTATTGTATGATACCGCCAAACTTATGTGAGATAAACCAGGTAGCCTACTACCGCAGAATAGGCAATAACTATGCACAGGCCATCCGGCAGTCGGCTGTAAAACGGGTGGTGCATCTAAGCAGCTATGGAGCCCACTTGGATAAAGGCACAGGATTTATATTGGGTTCTCATGCTGTAGAAAAGATTTTGAATGAGTTGCAGGAGGTGGCTGTTACCCATCTCCGGCCAACCTACTTCTATTATAATTTGTTCAGCTTTATCGGCATGATAAAACATGCCGGCTTTATAGCATCTAACTACGGCGGCGAAGACAAAATAGTAATGACCCATCCAAACGATATTGCTACTGCTGCGGCAGAAGCGTTGCAGGCTGTTTTTACGGGCAGCGATATAAAATATGTTGCAAGTGATGAGCGTACGGCAAATGAGACGGCAACTGTTTTAGGAACTGCTATTGGTAAGCCCGGTTTAAAATGGCTCACCTTTACCAACGAACAATCGAAAGCCGGTATGGAAAAAAATGGGATACCTGCACATCTTGTTTCCAACTTTATAGAAATGGGCGCCGCTACGCACAGTGGCGCATTAAGGGAGGATTATGAAAAACATAAACCAATAATGGGGAAAATGAAACTGGAAGATTTCGCAAAAGAATTTGCTGCTGCTTATAAATTATAAAGAAGCAGTGGGAACCTTACAAAGAATACATGCTTTAAAAGCCCCCGCAGGACAGGGAAAGTTGAGGGAATACAGCTTCGTTCCGCGCATTTACTTAGTCTGTAATAATATGTTACCGGCCTCCGCAGGATAATATTTACTGCCAGCGCCTCCGCTTACGCCAAGCGGAATTATCGTTTTAAAATAAGCTGTTTGGCTATTGCAGTATTAACTATTCAGTGCTGTTTAATTTGCAGTGCGCTTTTTGTTAATAGCCGCCTAACAGGCTGAAGAAAAAAACGATACAAATTGCCGCCATGTACAGGCCAGCAAAAGCCGCATGTAACCTGCGGCTTTTGCTGTACCAAAACACTTAGTAACCTGCTATTGCGGCGTCATCTCCACATTGGGTACCAGCGGGCCGCAGCCGGCGCTGTTAAAGGTGTGCATAGATACACCAATGGGCTTGCTGCTGGCCAGCGAGTCCAGCTCCGTATTTTGTATGCGCTTGTTTTTACATACGCCGTAGTATCGCCGATGGTAAGCACCAGCGTATCGCCGGTTATAGTAGCTTTTACGCTTTCGGGTGCCACCACGCATACATCGCCGTTTACGCCTTTCTCCGCCTTGCCGGGGCCCGGCATTACTTTAAAGTTGCTTAGCCTGTCCGCATGGTGCTTCGTGGTTTTGGCAGGGGTAAAGTCCGCTTTGCGAATGGTTGCCACATCTCCTTTATTCACAAAGCTTCCATACTCCGCCGTAAGCTTAATAATTTTCAGCGAAGCTTTTGATTGATTGATAATATACTTGATACGAAATGGAAAAATATTTTTGCGCCACAATATTGGCAGAAAGCATAACTGCTTTCAACAGGCTTTATGAATTCAATAAGTTTTTTCGCTTTTAAAATCTTTTAGTTTCTACATCTTTTTCAGCAGTTGTAAAATTGTTTTCAGCAGTTTTAAAAAGATATTTGTTTGCCTGTAATCTCCCGCAAAATCATTGCTCTCCATCTTCTTTGGGCTGATGCCTACCATTTTTATTATTGCCAAAGGCGCTTTTGGGTTACCCCAAAAAACCGCAGCACCCGCACTTCGTAGCTTGTTCATTTTAGTTTGTGCCAACCGGCGTTGGCAATACGCCATTTATTATCTTCGCCCATGTATGAAAGAATTGGTAGTAAGCGGCATCCGCCCAACAGGGCTTTTACATTTAGGCAACTACTTTGGCGCGCTGCGCAACTATGTGCGCATGCAGGAAGAATACAACTGTTACTTTTTTGTAGCCGACTGGCATAGCCTGACCACGCACCCCGATACCAGCGAACTGAAAGCGTCTGTACTGCGGGTGCTTGCCGAGAATATCGCCTGCGGGCTGGACCCGGAAAAAGTAACGCTTTTTATACAAAGCAGCGTGCCCGAGATAGCCGAACTGTACTTATACCTCAATATGATGGCGTATAAGGGAGAACTGGAAAAAACGCCTACTTTTAAAGATAAGGTGCGGCTGCAGCCAGACAACTCCAATGCCGGGTTGCTTACCTACCCGGTGCTGCAGGCGGCCGACATTCTTATCCACCGCGCGGTAAAAGTGCCGGTAGGCAAAGACCAGGAGCAGCACCTCGAGATGGCGCGCAATTTTGCCGTTCGTTTCAACAACCGGTACGGCGAAGTGTTTCCGCTGCCACAGGCTTTTAATTATGGCAACAGCCTCATAAAAATTATGAGCCTCGATGGTACAGGGAAGATGAGTAAAAGTGAAAACCAGATGGCTACCCTGTACCTGGCTGATGACGATGAATGGATACGTAAAAAGATAATGAAAGCGAAAACCGACAGCGGGCCGGAAACGCCCAACGCAGAGAAGCCGGGCTACATCGAAAACCTCTTTACCATGATGCAACTGGTTAGCGGGCCGGCGGTAGTGGAAAAATATGAAACAGACTATACGAACTGTAACATCCGCTACGGCGATATGAAGAAGCAGTTGGCAGAAGATATGATCCGTTTTATTGCGCCCATCAGGGAAAAGGCGCAGGCTATCCAGGACGATAAGCCTTATTTAGCGAAGCTGATAAAGGGGGGCGCGGATAAAGCAAGAAGTAGTGCCTCGGAAACACTGCAACTGGTGCGGCAGGCCGTAGGAATGAATTATATTTAAATAAGCAACAAGCATACGATAACGGTACGAAACGTTTAAGCAATCCGGATGATAAAGGAGAAAACAATGCCGGCCATATACCTTATTTGCTGCGGCTTTATCTCTGCTAATAACACGGAAAACTTATAAACCATTTAACAGGTCAACTAATGCTGCCACTTTAAATGTAGCACTCTAAACCTTACACTTTTTATTTTCAGTATTGCACCTTCAACCATGAAACTGTAAACACATGCAGAAACAGCAAAAGCCAAAACATATAGCGGTGGCAGGAAATATCGGGGCCGGCAAAACAACCCTTACAGAGTTGCTGAGTAAACACTATCGCTGGATACCGCAATTTGAAGACGTGGACAATAACCCATACCTCATGGATTTTTATGAGGACATGCCGCGGTGGAGCTTTAACCTGCAGGTGTATTTTTTAAACAGCCGGCTGAAGCAATTGTTAGAGATACAGCAGGGCACCGAAACGGTGATACAGGATAGAACGATTTATGAGGATGCGAATATTTTTGCGCCCAACCTGCATGATATGAACCTGATGAGCCAGCGGGATTTTGATAATTATTACAATTTTTTTCAAACACTTAAGAGCATGGTGCAGCCGCCCGATTTGCTGATTTATCTTAAAGCCTCGGTGCCTACCCTCGTAGGCCAGATACAGAAGCGCGGCAGGGAATACGAGGAGAACATCCGCCTTGATTATTTGAAAAAACTGAATGTGCTGTACGAAAAATGGATTGAAGGCTATACCGAAGGCAAACTGCTGGTGATAGATGTAGATAAAAATAACTTCCCGGAAAACCATGAGCACCTGGGCGAAGTAATTCATAAAGTAGATGGAATGCTGTTCGGGTTGTTTTAGGAGCAGGAGCGGATGAAAAGCCAAAACATACTTTCAGCTATGCTCGTCTGTGCTGTTATAAAGCAAGATGAAATTTGATAGCTGTATCAATTGCCTGCATTTTCGAAGCGGAGACGCTTCCAATAAATTTTACTAACCGGCTTTTATCCAAAGCTCTTATCTGGTCAGCTTTTGCTTTGGAATCTTTTGGTACGCTGCCACTTCTTTTGGATAACAATACTTCAAACAAATAGGTATAATACTGAAAAATAGTTGGTAAAATTCCTTGTAACTCAGTGCAGCAAAGGGTTTGAGAGAAGTTATGTGAAAGCGCTTTCACATAAGTTTTTTTGTAAATGAAAAAGCTTAAAAAAAGCGATGCTGGGCTTGTAGCAGTTTACAGGTAATAGGCTGGGGTAAGCAAGGCGGTAAACAGCGGTTTAAATGTAAGCAGTGCGGCATTTTATTTACTTATAATGATAGGGTTCAAACTATAGAAAACCGGTTTGTCTGGTTTCGTAAATGGGTAGTGGAAAGGCAAACTTACAAGACGCTCCAGAGAGATAGTGGTTTATCAAAAGATACCCTTCAAAAAACCTTTTATTATTTTCTTGACAGAGCCCCTCTAAGCCTGTTATTCATCATGATAATATTTACTTAAGGGTAGATGCCACTTACTTTAAAAAGTTTTGTGTAGTATGCTATCAGGATGATCCCATCAGCTATACACAGTTGTTCCGGTTTTCAGATGCAGAGCGGTACGAAGAAATAAAAGAAGATTTATTGAACCTGCTGAACCTTGGCTTACAGATAACTTCTATTACCTGTGATGGTCATAAAGCTACCCTTAAAGCCATCAAAAAAACAATGCCTGGTGTTACCATTCAGCGATGCCTTGTACACATCCAGAGAATGTGTCTGCTGTGGCTTACAGCCAATCCAGGCTACGATGCCGGCAAAGAATTAAGGGTATTGGTTTTAATGATACATCGCATCCAAACACATAATGACAAACAATACTGGATACACCGGTTAACCGATTGGGAAAATAAGCATAAAGACTTTCTGAAAGAAAAATCATACAAAGCTGAAACGGGCAGATATTGGTATAAACATAAATTAATCAGGCGTTCTTTTTTTACCATCAAAAGAGCTTTGCCCCATATGTTTTGTTACCTCGCTGACAGCAACATTCCTAAAACAACCAATGGCATAGAATCTTACTTCGGGCATCTCAAAAATCATTTGGACCTGCACAGAGGATTAACCAAAAATAACAGAATCAACTTTATCAAATGGTATATCTACTTCAGGAATAAATCCCGGCTTTGAGTTTTCTGAGCCATTGTGCTTACCAAAAAAAGTAAGGGTTGAACAGCTTAACTGCGCAACCCTTACTTTTTTCGTATAAGCATTAATCTTATTGCCCGGCAAGTTGCTCTCCAGCAGCGCTTGCTTCCTCTTCAGATTAATAGCGCCAATAAAAGAAATTTTATCCGAAAAACTACCAACTATTTTTCAGTACATTACCAACAAATACACTTTTGCAATATTAGATGTAACGGGCAACACCGTTACAATATCATTGTGTTGATTATTGATATTATTGGAAACAATAACAACAGGCGGTGTCTTCTTAATTTCATGGCCAACAGTAGGGTCCAGATTGGCAAGCCAGATTTCTCCACGCTTAATAGTCATTTTCCCAACCCTCCAGATCTACGGCATTAAACTCCTGTAATAAATTTTTATTTTCTATTGCTGCCTGCTGGTATTGCTCTTCCGGCGACAAGTAATTGGTCTTTTTCATGTACGATGAACGTAAAAAATCTATTATAGATTTTTCCAAACCCGAATGTTGTAAAGGCAGCACGCTTGCTAAATCATCTGGTATATGCAGTTCTATAACCTTCATGCTGTTTTGTTTGAACTGTAAATTTATAATAGAAAAGTATTATAAAAATAAATCCTGTTTCCAGCAATGCCGTTAAATTAAACACGTTCCATCTTGCAAATAATAAAAAGGCAGTCTATGTATGAACCGAATACCCGGCAAACTGCTGGTGATAGCTGCATATAAAAACAACTTTTCGGACAACCACGAGCACTTAGGCGAAGTAATACATAAGGTAGATGGGATGCTATTCGGCTTGTTTTAAGAGAATCCTCAGACAATAGAAAGCTGATAAAATAGGACATATACCAGCGTTTGTTTTATAAGAAAGTTATCAATATTGTTTTACATTTGAAACTATAAAAAAGAAGCAACAATATGTACTACATTAAAATTAAAAAAGAATATGCTTCTGCTGTTTTAGAAGATTTGCAACAATCTGAAGCAATTGAAATTGTAGAAATACCTGTTCCGGAATGGCAACAGGCCGAAACAGGAAAGCGTTTGCACGAAATGAAAGAGACTCCAGCGAATACTATACCTCATGAAGATTTTGTAAAAATTCTTCAGGCAGATGAAGACTAATTATACCCTTATTTACAGCATTCGTGCAATCGAAGACATCAAAGAAACTTCGCGATGGTATGAGTTTCAGCAGAAAGGTTTGGGTAAAAGATTTAAAGGCGAGGTCTTGAATGTAATATCTATCATCAAACAAAATCCTTTTTTCGCCTCTGTAAAATATGCTGACATCCGCACAGCGGCATGCAAAATTTTTCCGTATGCTATACACTACGAAGTAGAGGAAGAAAATAAAATCGTAAGAATTATTTCCATCTTCCATTTTAGCAGAAAACCGGGATGGATGGAATAGTTATATCAAAAATAGATTGCAATTCAAATTAAACTACACTTTCTTTCCTTTCAATGCTTGACTAACGGCCTTGTCCATTGCTCTTTCTGCAAAGGGTTTGGTTATTTCATTCAGTTCTTCGGCTTTAGCATGTATCAGGTCTTTATCCGTCATGGTCAGTGCCATTTGCAAAGCCTGCATAGCGGCAGCCGTTGCCGTCATTTCTTCACCCGAAACAAGCGCGCTGTTAGTCATTAAAAACTTCTCCGTAGCCTGTAATAACTGTTCGCCTTCTGTTCGCGCTTCTACCAGCGCGCGCTGCTGCATGTCTTCTTTAGCATGGGTAATACTATCGAGCAGCATGTGCTCTACTTCTGCATCTGTTAATCCATATTGTGGCGTTACTTCAATGCTTTGCGCCGTACCGCTGCGCAATTCCTGTGCTTTTACTACTAAAATACCATCGGCATTTATTAAAAAACTTACTTCCACTTTAGGCAATCCTGCAGGCATGCCGGGGATACCTGCCAAATTAAATTCGGCCAGCTTGCGGTTGTCTTTCACCAGGTCCCGCTCTCCCTGAAACACCGAGATGCGCATACTTCCCTGCCCGTCTTTCTGCGTAGTATATTGCCGCGCCGCCTTAGATGGTATTTTGCTGTTGCGCGGTACCAGCACGTCCATTAATCCACCCATTGTTTCAATGCCCAGGCTTAATGGCGTAATATCCAGCAACAGGAAATCTTTGTTATTGCCCGCTAAAATATCTGCCTGAACCGCAGCACCCAGCGCTACCACTTCATCGGGGTTTACGCTGTCATTTACAGGTTTGCCAAAGAAATCGCTGACGGCTTTTTTTACCGCAGGCACGCGGGTGCTGCCGCCCACCATCACCACCACATCAATATCGGCGGCTGTTAACTGTGCATCCTTTAAAGCGGCGCTGCAACTGGTAATTGTTTTATCTATCAATGGCTGAATAAGCGCCTCAAACTGGTGCCGCGATATATCCACGACGTCATCACCAACGCCGGCAATAAAACCTTCATCAATACTCAACTGCTTCTTTGCCTGTTCGGCGCGCAGCCGCAGCGTTTGCATCCTGCTTTTATCTGCATAAATCGCTTCGGCATCATATCCTTTTTGTTCTATCCAGTGCCGGATGATCAGCCGGTCAAAGTCGTCGCCGCCGAGATACGTATCGCCGTTAGTGCTCAGCACTTCAAATATGCCCGCTGTAATTTTTAAGATGGAGATATCAAACGTGCCGCCGCCAAGGTCATATACCGCAATGGTTTTTTCCTCGTCTTTAGCCAGTCCAAGCCCATACGCAAGGCTTGCTGCCGTGGGCTCATTAATGATACGTAACACATCGAGACCGGCAAGCTTGCCGGCATCCCGCGTTGCCTGCCGCTGGGCATCATTAAAGTAAGCCGGCACGGTGATTACCGCTTTGCTGACCGGCGTTTTTAAAATATGCTCGGCGCGGGTTTTAAGTTCTTTCAGAATAAAGGAAGACAACTCCACCGGCGAATAAAATCTGTTGCCCGCCTGCACTTTTACGAGGCTTTCCGTATTGTCGTCTATTACTTTAAAACTAAAAAAATGCTGCTGTTCCTTTATGTCATTATAACTTTTACCCATCAGCCGCTTTGCACTGAAGATAGTATTGGAAGGATCTGTTTCGAGGTATTGTTTTGCATCTTCGCCCACTATTATAGTGTTGCCTGCAAAGTGTACCACGCTGGGTACAAGGCTGCTGCTATCGTGCTCCTTTAGCGCCACCGGTTTGCCCGTATCGGGATGTATGATCGCGACTAAACTATTGGTAGTGCCGAGGTCAATCCCTACAATCATTTCTTCCTGCTGCAGGGAGCCTGTTGCTATATTAATTCCGATTTTTGCCATATATTTTATTGGCTGCAAAGGTAAATCTATACAATGGCAAAACACTGAGTTTTTAAACAGAAAAAAGAAGGCAATAAAAGCGCTTTTTTAAATGCAGACTAGGATTTAAACCATGACGGCATCGGTATTATCTTATCATTCAGGGCGGACGCATGAAAGGTCACTGTTTTTTGGTATTAAAGGACAATAAAATATCGAGTAGATATTCGTTATCTCTGTTTGCCATTTTTCGTTTTCGTATCATGCTTATCTTTTTAGAGCCAATGACTTCATCTGGCTTGTAATTTTTTATCATATTCAAGGCTACTTTGTTAATAAGCGAAAAGTTTTGTGCACTGTCCCGTGCTTGTTTTTTGCTTTTATCTTCCCCGAATATTACATCCATGCACCAATGAAGTTTATTTTCTATGCCCCAGTGGGAACGAACTGCCTCATGAAAGTATTTTGCACTCGCCGTTTTGCTGCTTATATAATAACGCACTGATTGCTCTTCTGCTCCTGTTTTTTTATTGTAGCGAGTAGCAAATACCATTATAATACATGCTAATTTCTTCCAGTCTTCTTCATTGCATATCCAGCTTAAGTCTGTAATTACACGGGTGGTGCGGCTTTCTACACGACCGTGACCTACTGCTTTTTCTGTGTACTCATCTTCTGTTTTACCGTAAGTAAAGGCTTCTGTTATATCATCCAGTAAAACTTCCTGATTGCTTTTTACAGATAGCAAATAATCTCCTTGCGCTTCTACAATCTTTTCAGCTATGGTACGCTGACAACCCATCGCATCTATTGTTACCATGCAGCCTTTAACTACCAGTATTTCAAGTAAAGCGGGAATGGCTGTTATCTCATTGCTTTTCTCATCCACCTTCTCTTGTGCAAGTACCATATTATTGGTGTTGCACCAGGCACTTACCATGTGCACAAATGAGGGATTATCACCCTTGCTTCCACGAAGACATTTGCCATCAATGCTTATAATCCGCCCTTCTGTTATAGCGCATACAGACCTTATCCATTCTATAAAGCACTGTTCTAGTTTCTTTGGATTAACCCACATAAAAAAACGACGGTAGGTATCATGCCCAGGTACACCTTTGGGTAAATCTAAAAATGTACGGAGCCATCCTTCTTTTTGCCTTCCATAATCTTCTATTTCATACCAGTTTTCACATCCGCATATTACTGCTGCTATAGTAATGGCTATAATATTGTCAAGCTTATGTTTTACTTTTCCTAATTGTCGGAAATCATCCATAGCAGCAAAATACATAATAGGGCTTTGCATTTCTTTTTTTGCTGCTATTAATATAATTTAAACCTACTTTCATCCCCATCTGAATAACTTGTATGTTTTTCCATGAAAAAATACTTATTGTGAACAACCCTTGTTGAAAGCCAAATCTTCGGCTTATTGAAATTTCATGCGTCTGCCCTGTCTTATCATTTTCTTTGTCTTTTTTTCTGTTAGCTTTGCTGGCAAACGATTTCCATTCAAATGAGGCACCTGTTTTTTATGCGGCGCATTGCTTATATTTTAATTGTGCTTTTCGCACTGTCGTTTGTGGCAGCGGCACAGCAACAGCATTTTATTTACCTGCAGGCAGACAATAAACTGCCTTTCTCGGTACGGCTCAGTGGCAAGTATTACAGTTCTTCCTCCATAGGCTACCTTATTCTTCCCAAGTTAACCGATGGCACGTACACTATACAGGTCGGCTTTGCACAAAACAGTTTTCCCGAGCAGGCATTTACGCTCACGGTTGCCGGCAAAGACTATGGCTATGCGTTAAAAAATTTCGATTCAAAAGGTTGGGGCTTATTCAACTTTCAAACAACGGATATTGTAATGAACAATACGGTGGCAACACCTGCACCGCAACCTGCCGCTACAGTAAACATGACTTCTGCTTTTGGTAATATGCTTGCAGATGCAATCAACGATTCTACTATTAATACGGTTACAGCAACGGATACATTGGCAACTGCGAAACCGGTGACAACCACGCCCGTTGCGGCAATACCTGAAACTGCAAAGGCAACCATAACAGCGAAAGCAGCAGATACATCCTATACAGTTGCTGCAGGTAAAACCGAGCAGCCGGTTGACACCACCATCTTAACCGCCTCTTTTGATACTACAGTGCAAAGCACGCCTGCCTTTACGACCACCGGCGTTATTAAAGCCTGGGAGAGCGCCAACGATAAAGGCACCGACCTGATGTTTATTGATTTTAACGGTACAAAAAACGATACGATCAACGCGTTCATACCATCGGCTGTAGCGCGCAAAGGGCTCGGTTTAAACGATACGTTTGCTATTTCAACGCCGCCGCCGGTTACAGACACTATTAGGAAGACGGTAAGCAATCCTTTCTTTAACCAGAGCACCACTACGCAAAGCAATACCGCGAACACCACACCGCCGGCATCGCCCAATCTTACCGGTGATAATACGGCGGCACCTGCGCGGGCAATGGTTAACGCTACCTGCAGTAATATGCTGAGCGAAAACGACCTGAGCAAGTTGAAAAAGAAAATCATTTCCCAAACAAACCAGGATGCTGCCTTGGCAGCCGTACGCAAGAGTTTAAAAGATAAATGCATTACCACAGA
Source organism: Ilyomonas sp. (assembly GCA_965247435.1). Lineage (GTDB taxonomy): Bacteria > Bacteroidota > Bacteroidia > Chitinophagales > Chitinophagaceae > Ilyomonas. The sequence continues at coordinate 86,157 of OZ252019.1, forward strand.
GCAGGTGAAAGACCTCGGAAATTTGTTTTTAAATGATGAAAGCCGCTATGGATTTTACGATGCGGTGTATCCTTTTGTATATGATGTTTCAGGCTATGCGGCGCTGGAAAGTACGCTGATTGATGCCTATTTTAAGAACCGCTTTAAAGCATTGCTGCGCTAAACGCCCATGCAACGGTACCTGCTGGAAGTAGCTTATAAAGGCACTGCGTATAAAGGTTTTCAAAAGCAGCCGAAAACGATCACCGTACAATCGGAAGTGGAGAAAGCGCTGAGTGTTTTATACCAGCAAGCTATAGAGCTCACCGGCTCTTCCCGCACCGATGCCGGCGTGCACGCGCTGCAAAACTTCTTTCATTTTGATACGGAAATAAGTATTGAATCAAAACAATTATACAACCTGAATGCAATATTACCGGCTGATATTGTGGTGAAAAACATTACGCCGGTCAGTGACGCTTTTCATTGCCGGTTCAGTGCAACATCACGCGAATATGCCTATCATATTTACCGGCATAAAAATCCTTTCCTAAGGGACCGCGCGTATTATTATCCTTTTAGTGCAGATATAAAAATGCTGCAGGAAGCGGCGCAACTGTTATTAACTTATACCGACTTTACCACTTTCTCCAAACGCAATACGCAGGTAAAAACCAATAACTGCAATATTATGGCGGCGCAATGGAAAAGTACCGACGATGAATTAATATTCATCATCCGCGCCAACCGTTTTTTGCGTGGCATGGTGCGCGGGCTTACCGGTACCATGCTGAAGGTTGGGAGAGGCCTCATTAGCCCGGAAGTCTTTAAACAGATTATTGAAAGCAAAGATTGCAGTAGGGCAGATTTTTCTGTGCCGCCGCAAGGCTTATTTTTAGCAGCGGTAAACTATGAAAAGAGGATTTAAGAAAGCATATTTTGTAAGCCTAATTTTCTATCTTTAGATATTAAATTTTACATCTAAAATCTAACCTACCTATGCCTTCTTTTGACATTGCCAGCAAAGTAGATTTGCAAACATTGGACAACGCCATCAATACCGTAAAAAAGGAAATCAGCAGCCGGTTTGATTTCAAAAATTCTGCGGTAACCATTGACCTGAATAAGAAAGACTATATCATAAATCTCGAAGTGGAAAGCGATATGAAAATGAAGCAGGTAATTGATGTGCTGATAAGCCGCGCCATGAAACAAGGCATTGATGCATCGGCTTTTGATTTTGAAAAAGATGCGTACCCCAGCGGTAAAGTAGTAAAGAAAGAAGTGCCGGTAACCAACGGTTTAAAGCAGGATGACGCAAAGAAAATTGTAAAAGTTATTAAAGACGGCGGCTTTAAAGTGCAGGCGCAGATCATGGATGATATAGTGCGCGTAACCGGTAAAAAAATTGATGACCTGCAGGAAGTGATTGCTAAACTAAGAAGCTCCGATTTGCACCTGCCGCTGCAATTCATTAATATGAAGTAGCGGAAAAAACGTTGGTAACAAAAAACCTGAAGTTGTTATCGGGATTGGTTATTACTGCACTTCTAATCCAAACACTTTAAAGCTCGCCTGTGTAGTTTCTATATCTGTATGCCTTACCGAACGGATGCCAAGTCTTTGCGCTACTTCTACAAATATTTGCCGGTCATCTACATACACCGCATCTTCAGGTTTTACGATTAAAATATCCATTGCTAATTTATAAATGTCTTTATCCGGCTTACGAAGGTGTACATACGAAGAAGACACAAACACATCAAAAATCTGCTCCAGTCCAAAGGCGCTGATGCGGTAGTCATTGAGTTCCCGGCCTTCATTATTTACAGCCGCAACCCGCAATTGGTATTGCTGCTTTATCTTTTTTACCCAGTCCAGCATCGGCTGAAAAGGCTGTGATTGTGCAAACATAAACTCCCGGAACTGCTCGTTGGTAAAGTCCCGCTTTTCATAGAAAACGATTAGTTGCAAATATTCGTCGAGGCTCATTTTACCGGTTTCATACGCATCAAATGCTATTTTGTGCCGGTCATTCATTTCTGTAAAGTCTATGAAAAATTTCTCTGCTGCTGCTTTGCGCGAACTGGTTCCCCAGCCGTTGGTTAATAGTACGCCACCAATATCGAATAATAAAACTTTTATAGGTTGATCCGTTTGCATGCTTGTATTTATATTTTTCAAAAGGCTATTATAAAATGGAAGGAGTGATGATAGCTACACCAGGCAATTTACCGGTATAATGCTACTTCAAATAAGTCTTTGCTGTTCTTAACGGCGCGGTACATACCGGCGCTGTTAAATACCATCGCGGCATTGCCCTGTGCATCTACGCCGATCATACCGCCCTCGCCCTGCAAGGCTATTAATTTTTCATCTACAACGGTGTGCATGGCTTCCTGTAACGACAAGCCTTTGTATTCCATCAGGCAGCTAACATCGTAGGCGGCTACGCTGCGGATAAACATTTCGCCGTGGCCGGTACAACTGATGGCGCAGGTGTTGTTGTTGGCATACGTACCGCAGCCGATTACCGGGCTGTCGCCAATGCGGCCATACTTTTTATTCGTCATGCCGCCGGTAGAAGTAGCAGCGGCAATATTGCCTTGCGCATCGCAGGCAACGGCGCCTACGGTACCGAATTTTTTATCTTTCATCAGCTCTTCAAGGCGCTGATGCGTGTGGTCGAGCGAGTAGGTGTCAGAGTCGCGGATCGCTTTCCACTGGTCGTAGCGGAACTGCGAAAAGAAGTATTCTTCCGGCTCCAGCTTAATGCCCTGTTTAATGGCAAAATCGTTGGCGCCCTTACCACTCAGGAATACATGGTTGCTGTTGCGCATTACTTCCGTGGCCAGTTCTATCGGGTTGCGCACGTTGCGCACGCCTGTTACGGCGCCTGCTGCCAGCGTACTGCCATCCATAATAGCGGCATCCATTTCCTGCACCCCTTTTTTAGTAAATACCGAGCCGCGCCCGGCGTTAAACAGCATATTATCTTCCAGCATTACCAGCGCTGCTTTTACCGCATTCACCGCCGAGCCGCCCTCTTCCAGTACCGCAAAGCCGGCGTTTAATGCATCTGTTAAACCCTGCTGGTACGCGGCTTCCAGCTCGGGCGTCATGTCTTCTTTTACAATGGTGCCGGCGCCGCCGTGTATAACTAACGTAAATGTATCCATACCTGCAGTGCAGTGTTTTTGTGATTGATAAAGCAAACAGCAGCAAATATAGGCTGCCTTAATTAAGCGATTGCCGGCACTCGGCAAGCAGTTGCTGTTTGTTGATGGCAATAGTACCAACGCTTTCGCAAACAATGCCTGCTGCAAGGCTTGCCAGCGATGCTGCCAGCACCATATCTTTCTCTGCGGTATATACCAATGCCGCAACCGCGATAATAGTGTCTTCGCAGCCGCTTACGTCTGCTATATTGTGCATGTGCGCAGCAATGGTTTTTGTATAACTGCCTTTTTGAAAAAATAAATTGAAAGAAGGTAAAGTGATGAGTGAAATTTTATGTTGCAATGCTTCGTACAGCCGCGCGTGGAGTTGCTGCAGGCTTTGCTCCGAAGCATTGCGGGCCGTTGTGTCCGGCAAATGCTCCAGCGCTTCTTTGAGGTCCGGCTTGAATATATTGACGCCTTTATAAGCAAAAAAGTTCTTATGCTTCGGGTCTGCTGCGGTGATAATTTTATGCTCTTTGCAGATAGCAATCACCGAAGCAATCAGGCTTTCGGTGAGCACCCCTTTATTGTAATCTTCAAAGATTACTACCGAAGGCTGGTAGCGTTTTACAAAACCTTCGAAGCTGCTGAGCAGTTCTGCCTCGTCTTCTTCCGGAATATCATTCGTTACTTCCGAGTCTATACGCACCACTTGCCGGTTGCTGCCCATAATGCGCGTTTTGTTGGTGGTAATGCGCCTGCTGCTGCGTACAATGTATTTGGTATCAATATGCTCCTGCTGCAACATGCTAATGAGCAGTTCGGCATCTTCGTCTTCACCGGTAATGCTAAACAGCGTGGTTTCTGCGCCCAGCGAAATTGTATTGAGGGCTACATTGCCGGCGCCGCCGATACGGTATTCCTTGCTTTGCAGTGTAACTACCGGCACCGGCGCCTCGGGGGCAATACGGTCCACTGCGCCCCACCAATAGGTATCGAGCATAACATCACCGATAACTGCTACGCGCAGGTTTTCAATATCGGCAAACAGCTTTTCGAAGTTGGTGGCAATGAGTGCTTCGTGTTCCATCATCGGGTTTTGTATTATCGGATTCAAAAAAATTTGCGTACCTCAAATATAAGGAAGTAGCCCCGAAGGCGCAAAGCGCGGAAAACTACATTTAACGCTGACAGGGTTTTGAACCGGGTCAGCGTTAAATGGTTGTACGTTTTGCTGAATAAAGAACAGAACCTTGAACGGAGCGTCGCAACAGAAGCTTCATAGCAGCACTGCAGCCCGTTACAAAAAAAATAAACAGGTTTATGAAGCGGGTTTGCTGCGCCCTTTTTTATTGGCAATGGCAAAATAATATACCGGAATACCGGACAATACGATAATAAGTCCGCGGCTGGTAAAGTCCGGCCTTGCAATGATGAGCGATACACAAAATGCAGCCGCTAACAGCATATAAATGATGGGTACCACCGGGTAGCCGAATGCTTTATACGGCCGCGGCGTATTAGGTTGCCGGATACGTAAAACAATGATGCCGCCGATGGTGAGGATATAAAAGAGCATCACTACAAAAGAGATATAATCGAGCAGGTCGCCATACTTGCCGCTGAGGCAGAGCAGGCCCGCAACGAGACACTGTATCCACAAGCCATACGCAGGCACTGCCGCTTTGTTGAGCGTTCCTGTTTTTTTAAAGAAAAGACCATCCTGCGCCATGGTATAATACACGCGCGCGCCGGATAAAATAAGGCCATTGTTGCAACCGAAGTTAGAGATCATAATAAGGATGGCGATAATATACGTGCCGCCATTGCCGAAGATGCTTTGGGCCGCGGCTACACCCACACGGTTTTCGGCGGCAAAGGCAATGCTTTGTGTTTGTGCAGATGATACGCCTATTGGCAATACGGCAAGGTACATCACATTGCAAAGCACGTATAAGATTGTAACGACCAGTGTACCAATGAACAGGCTGAGGCCGATGTTTCTTTTCGGGTTTTTTACTTCGCCCGCAATGAAAGTAATGTTGTACCAAGAGTCGGCGGTGAGTATAGAGCCTACCATAGCTGCGGCGATGGCGCCGAAAACAGCAAAGCCGGACAATACATGCCACTTGTCTTCGCCCGCTTCTCCGGGCGTACGCAGGGAGTGTTGCATCATGGTAAAGGGGTGCTGCCAGTTGGTATCCCAGGTGTGCTGGTTGAAGGCGAATACGAAGCCACATACAATAATACCCAACAGCGTAAGCAGCTTGATGGTGGTTAAAATATTCTGGATAGTCTTGCCGGTTTCAATGCCTTTGGTATTGACGTACGTAAGAATAATGATGGTGATAATACCCAGCACCTGCGCGCCGGATATTTGCAGAAATCCCCAATCCAAGATAATATTCCGCTCGCTGAAAGCCGGAACGAGATAAGCGGCAAACTTGCTGAATGCCACGCCTACCGCGGCGATGAGGCCCGTTTGTATAACGGCAAAAAAGCTCCAGCCATATAAAAAACCGATAAGCGGGTTGTATGCTTCTTTAAGATATACGTACATGCCGCCGGCTTTGGGAAACATAGCGCTGAGCTCGCCGTAGCTCAATGCCGCAGCCACCGTCATCAATGCTGTAAGCGTCCACGCAAAAATGAGCCAGCCCGCGCTGCCTACATCTTTCAGCATATCGGCGCTTACAATAAAAATACCGGAGCCTACCATGCTGCCGGCCACGATCATCGTGGCGTCCCACAGGCCGAGACGGGGTTTAAAGTGCGGTTCTAAATCTTTTCTTAGTGCTGTTTCTATTGCCTTTTCCTTATGCATGTAGCTTGTTTGCAATGGTTAAATCGCGGTTGTAATTTATAATGAAATAGGTTGTGAATAAGATAGAATTTGTATTTCTTTACAAAATATAAGGGTTATGTTTTTAACTGTAAGTAATCCGTCAAAATTATCTGTTGTTCTTTTTTTTGTGGAAAAAAAAGAACGAAAAAAAGCCACAGGAAAACGATATACAGCACGTTTTCCTGATACGCCCTGATATAGCTTTCGTGCTGCTGTGAATTGGGCAGCAGAATTACTACAACACAGCGAAGAACAATACCGTTTTATTTCTGTTTAATGTTGATAATGTACTTATAAAATTCATGCTTCTGCCAAGCTAATAAGTATTTGAATATTGAAAATACCACTGCTATCATACACTTGAAAACACTGCCCGTCTAAAATAATAAAATCAATGAACAATCATTTTGATATAGCGGTTATCGGCCTTGGCGCACATGGCAGCGCCGCAATTTATCACTTATCTCAAACCGGCTGTAACGTATTAGGCATAGACCGGTTTCATCCGCCGCACACATGGGGCTCCTCGCACGGGCAAAGCCGGATCATTCGCGAAGCGTACCTCGAAAGCCCGATGTATGTGCCGCTGATACAAACGGCTTATACCATGTGGGAGGAGCTGGAAAAGGCATGGGGTAAGCCGCTGCTGCTAAAGACCGGCGGACTGATGCTTGGAAAGAAGGAAAGCGCGGTGGTGGCCGGTTCTAAACTAAGCGCGGATACCTATGCTATTCCTTACGATTATTTGGATGCAGCGGCTATCAAGCAGCGCTTTCCTGCCTTTAAGATGCAGCCGGATGACGTTGGCTTGTACGAGCAGCGCGCCGGTATTTTGTTCCCGGAAGAATGCATACAAGCGCAGTTGGCGCTGGCAGCAAACAATACAACGCTGCAATTTGATGAACAGGTGCAGGCGATTATTCCCGGCGATAATAGCATTACCATTACTACCAACAAAGCTACCTATACGGCGGATAAACTGATTGTAAGTGCCGGTGCATGGCTGAATGAATTACTGCCCGAACTGCGCCTGCCGCTAACGGTGCAGCGACAAGTGCTTTTCTGGTTTAAGAATACGAGCGCAAATAATCCATTAAACGAGCAATTAACGCCCGGTAAGCTGCCCATCTATATTTGGGAGTACCAGCCGGACAAAATGTTTTACGGATTTCCCGACCTTGGCGATGGTATTAAGATTGCCCTTCACCACCAGGGCGCCGTTACAACGGCCGATGGTATTGACCGCGAAGTAAGCGGGGCGGAAATTGATGCTATTACAGCGATTATAAAGCAATACCTTACTGCAGAGGTAACGTTTAACTATTCCGTAGTTTGCATGTACACCAATACGCCGGACGAACATTTTATACTGGACTACCACCCGCAACACAGGAATATAATTGTTGCCAGTCCCTGTTCCGGGCACGGCTTTAAATTTTCAAGCGCTATCGGTAAGATATTGAGCGAGATGGCAACGGGCGCGGCGTTAAGTAATGATATTGCTGCGTTTGGAATGAGCAGGTTTGCAGCGGCGGTGTAGCCTGGTGAATGCCTGTGCATTTCTATTGGTACAAAACCTGCTGCTGGAATTTTTTTTTAATTTAAATGCCGTTCTTTGCGGTATTAGCGCAGCGTACCTCGAAATAAACAATACATGCAGATCTTCAGTCCTGCTTATCTATAGTTCAGCTAACACTCCATTACCCAATATTATTATTGCAAATACTATTTGTTTTATTTATGAATAACCATGCGATCATTAATCTAATAATAACAATTGTTTTATGGATTGTTATAATAATTTATTTTTCTCGCTATTTAAATCGCAAAAAGATAATAACTAAGAGAATCAAAATATTCACTGTCATTGGAAGCTTTCTTATAACTGCTGTTTTTTATTACTTTTTGATGTATTTGTTTTATCCGTATAATTCACAGTCACTTGTACTTTTTTTATTTTTCTCTGTGCTGCTTCTAATCACATATATAGTTTCTAAACTGATTCATTTAAATAAATCGTAATGCCATAAGTTTTCTAACGTAATTAAAGGATATGCAATTAATATGAATTTAGTTTTTTGAAACTTTGCAGGTAATACTGCTCAAACAGTTGATTAAGCTGCGTCCCGTTCTTTGCGGTGTTAGCGCAGCGTACCTCGAAGTAAATAATACATGCAGATTTCCCGACCTTCTTATTTATTTATACGTTGTTTCGCCCGTGTTTGTGTTCTTCACTAACACCCTTTATTTGGTTGTTTTAACTTATAATATTTTTGTTGCTGTACCTAATTTAAAGCTTTTGCCGGTGTTCTTCACTAGCAAAAGCGGAAAAGATATAGACAGACATACACTTAATAATAAAATAAACATTTTATGAACAAAGCAGCTATTCCAAATCCGGCACTTCAACCGTTTGCTGTGCTGGTTGGTGAATGGACAACTACAGGAACACATCCCCTTGTTCCAAACACGACATTGCATGGACAGTCTTCTTTCAAATGGATTGAAGGAGGCGCCTTTCTGATGTGGTATTCGGAAATTGATGAAGAAGGTTTCCCCACCGGTATTGCAATCTTTGGCAGCGATGATGCTGCGGAAGAATATTTTATGATGTATTTTGACGAGCGTAAAATTTCAAGAAAATATGAAGTTTCATTTCTAGACGGTATTTTAAAATGGTGGAGAAATGCACCTGGGTTTTCACAACAGTACACCTGGACAATCACGGACAATAATAATACTATAGTTGGCAAAGGACAGTTATCAAGAGACGGCGCGACTTGGGAGAAAGATTTAGACCTGACATTTACACGTATAAAGTAATTGGCATAGTTACTATTGTGGACAGTTGCACAGTTAATTGTTGTACGCCAATGAATGATAAAAAACAACCAACCGCAACATACGGTTTGGCGTTTCGCCCGTGTTGATTTTCTTCACCAACACGTTTTATTTTATTTTATAACGTATAATCTGCAGCATTATCACTACAGGCGGCAAATGGTATTGTCAGTTGTTCGTTGCCAATACCGGAGCCCGCATGGTTTGAATGTTCACGCCCGTTAAACACCGGCACTGCATCTTATACCGCTTCCTCCGCCATTACTTGAAAGAATAGGCAGCGATTTGATAAAAGATTATTTTTATAGAAATTATATACCCATGAATACCCATCCTAACACGCCACTCGGCAAGTTCCTCGACAAAATCGGCATCTGGCATCCATCTGTTGAAGAGACTTTTAAAAACCTTTATGATAAACTGCACGACACCGAAAAAACCGCTGTAAAAGATGCCAGCGGCTGGATAGCAATTATCAATGCCAATTTGCAGGCAACGCCTGATGCTGTATTTAACCTTATTCAAAACAAATTTCCTGGTGTGACCAAAGAAAGCATTGCGGGCGCATTGAATAAAGTAAACGCTGCCATTTTAAAAGTGGACGCTAACACACCCAATGATTTTGATGCTGCATTAGGAATGCTGCAGTCGTACCTGGGCCAATACGAGGGCAATACCTGGATTGCCATTACAAAGTCTGTTGTAACCGTTCTGTCGGATGTTTTCCTCAAAGGCGCTTCTCCTATTCAATCTGTAGAAACGGTGCTTGAATATGTATATCGCACCTTCATCAAAGGCAAAGTAACCGCTTAGCAACAATTAACGCTTTGCCTTTGCCGGGGGTAAGGTATGAGGAAAAATTCCGCCTGCATGTAGCGCAGGCCGCCGCATACCTGCGCCTGTTAAGATGATTTATTTTGGTAATGTACTGAAAAATAGTTGGTAGTTTTTCGGATAAAATTTCTTTTATTGGCGCTATTAATCTGAAGAGGAAGCAAGCGCTGCTGGAGAGCAACTTGCCGGGCAATAAGATTAATGCTTATACGAAAAAAGTAAGGGTTGCGCAGTTAAGCTGTTCAACCCTTACTTTTTTTGGTAAGCACAATGGCTCAGAAAACTCAAAGCCGGGATTTATTCCTGAAGTAGATATACCATTTGATAAAGTTGATTCTGTTATTTTTGGTTAATCCTCTGTGCAGGTCCAAATGATTTTTGAGATGCCCGAAGTAAGATTCTATGCCATTGGTTGTTTTAGGAATGTTGCTGTCAGCGAGGTAACAAAACATATGGGGCAAAGCTCTTTTGATGGTAAAAAAAGAACGCCTGATTAATTTATGTTTATACCAATATCTGCCCGTTTCAGCTTTGTATGATTTTTCTTTCAGAAAGTCTTTATGCTTATTTTCCCAATCGGTTAACCGGTGTATCCAGTATTGTTTGTCATTATGTGTTTGGATGCGATGTATCATTAAAACCAATACCCTTAATTCTTTGCCGGCATCGTAGCCTGGATTGGCTGTAAGCCACAGCAGACACATTCTCTGGATGTGTACAAGGCATCGCTGAATGGTAACACCAGGCATTGTTTTTTTGATGGCTTTAAGGGTAGCTTTATGACCATCACAGGTAATAGAAGTTATCTGTAAGCCAAGGTTCAGCAGGTTCAATAAATCTTCTTTTATTTCTTCGTACCGCTCTGCATCTGAAAACCGGAACAACTGTGTATAGCTGATGGGATCATCCTGATAGCATACTACACAAAACTTTTTAAAGTAAGTGGCATCTACCCTTAAGTAAATATTATCATGATGAATAACAGGCTTAGAGGGGCTCTGTCAAGAAAATAATAAAAGGTTTTTTGAAGGGTATCTTTTGATAAACCACTATCTCTCTGGAGCGTCTTGTAAGTTTGCCTTTCCACTACCCATTTACGAAACCAGACAAACCGGTTTTCTATAGTTTGAACCCTATCATTATAAGTAAATAAAATGCCGCACTGCTTACATTTAAACCGCTGTTTACCGCCTTGCTTACCCCAGCCTATTACCTGTAAACTGCTACAAGCCCAGCATCGCTTTTTTTAAGCTTTTTCATTTACAAAAAAACTTATGTGAAAGCGCTTTCACATAACTTCTCTCAAACCCTTTGCTGCACTGAGTTACAAGGAATTTTACCAACTATTTTTCAGTATTATACCTTTATTTTTTATAAATGCGGGCCGCCCAGCCACCGCCGGGGTAAAGCTGCACCGGCTGCTTTGTATTTTTCGATACTGTAATTACTTCCCGTTTATAATCTGTGGCTTCCCGGTCTGCATTCATTCCGTCTTTAAAGATCTCCGCTTCGTAATTTCCATCCGGTAAAAAGGAAAAATCAAGGGTAATCTGGTGAGGCGTCCAGTTGCTCATGGCGCCTACAAACCAGGTGTCGCCTTTTCTGCGGGCAAGTGCCGTGTACTCGCCTACCTTGCCATCGAGCGCTACCGTTTCGTCGAACGTAGTAGGCACTTTGGTAATAAAGTCAGTGCATTCTTTTTCCCGCATATAAATCGTAGGATTATCCGACAACATCTGGAGCGGCGCTTCAAAAATTATATACATCGCCAGTTGACTGCACCGTGTTCCCTTAGCCATCGGGTTGTTGGGTACAATGCGGTAACCTGCTTCGGTAGTATTGCGCATGGCGCCCGGCGTATAATCCATCGGGCCGGCCATCATGCGGATGTAGGGAATCGTATTGGTATAACGCGGCTGGTCTTCATTCGCCCATTTATAATTCTCCAGTCCTTTCACGCCTTCGTAACCGATTACGTTGGGATAGGTGCGTTGCAAACCGGTAGGTTTAAAAGCGCCGTGATAGTCCACCAACTGCTTATACGCCGCAGCTTTTTCTGCAATATCGTACAACGATTTCACCGCCACCTGGTCGTCCCGGTCAATGTAATCTATCTTCCATCCTTTTACGCCCATTTTCGCATAATACGGAAGCACAGAATCCATCTGCTGCCAGATATTGTACCAGGTTGACCAAAGCACAACCCCAACGCCTTTGTCCCTGCCGTAATTCACCACCTCGGACAAATCCAGGTTGGGCGATACCTTCATCAGGTCGCTGCGTACCGACCAGCCGCCATCTATAACGATGTAGGGGATTTTATTAGCCGCCGCAAAATCAACAAAGTATTTATAGGTGGGCGTATTAAGTCCTGCTTTGAAGTCAACGCCGGAAATATTTCTTGCGTTCCACCAATCCCAGGCAACCTGCCCCGTTTTTATCCAGGAGATATCGGTAAGCCGTGGTGGCGCCGCCAGCTTTTGCACAATGTCCTGGTTCAATAAATCTTTATCCTGCCCGCTGATAACAATTGCCCGCCACGGAAAGCTGCGGGCGCCGGCTGTCTTCGCAATGTAAGCTGCCCGAGTTGTGGGAATATAGTTTTGCCCTACTACCTGCGCTGCTGTCGGGTACGGCGCATACACACCTTTCAGGCCCTTGCCGGTACTGTTTAAATCGAGGTACATGCCGGGGTAATCTTCGAGGTCGGCTTCTAACACCACCACTTTTTTAGCTCCTGCTTCTACCAATAACGGCAGGAAGGCCAGCGAGTCTTTCGGGAACTGAGAAAGTTTTATTTCGTGGTACAGCGCTTCAAAGGAAGAGTTGAAGATTTTACCATCGCGATAATCCCATTGAATAGGAATAAAGGAATTGTAATCATTGGTAAAATTAAAATTCGCTTCTTCGTTTTTTATAATCAGATCACCTTTCTTTTTGGTAAAGAAGCGATACGCCACCGCATCGTTATACACGCGGAAAATTACGCCGTAATCGCCTTTGCAATTGAGGGTAAGCTCGTTGTACTGATCTTGTATAGTTGCCTTTTTATAGTTGATGGCATTAATGACCGCATTCACTTTTTTTGTGGGCGCCGAAGTAATCGCCGCATTATCGCCAAGGGCCCCGTTTTCCAGTTGGAGGGAAATGGCAGACGGCGCAATAACAGGCGCGCCCTTATACTGTACCGACCATTGTAACTTACTGCCTGCTTCTACTTTCAGAGCGATAGCTCCATCCTGCGATTTCAGTTCATAGCTTTTTACTTTTTGGGCAGCCGCAAACGCACATAGCAACAGGCAGATACCGAACAAATGGACGAGTCGTTTTTTCATATTCAATCTGGTTAGTGTTATAGTGATTAATGAAGATTGGTTTGATAAGCTACAGCTATGCTATTTTTAAAACAGGTTGTGGCATCATACGGTTTAGCAAAATGTTGTGCCTGGTTGGAGCGGCAGAGAAACAAAAAGCAATTTCGCGCCTTGTTTTCATTTACCAATATTTTTTATCAAATAATTTATCCTTTCAGCATACTGCTGCTACGGGTGGTCTTTATCAGTACCAGGGTGTTGCCTCGCCTGCAATAAAGCTTTGATTGCCCAGCCTGCCGGCCGGGAAGCTTATAAAGAATAGTGCAGGCCGCAACACAACGAAACCGCCGGTACAGATAGCGATGAAAGTACAAGGCCGGAGAAGTAAGAACGAACATAATACCAATAAAAAATTATATTCGTTGTAATAATATACCAAAACACTATGATCAGAACCCTGATTGTTGATGATGAGTTTCAGGGCAGGAATTTCCTGGAGAAAGTGCTGACAAAGCTGTTCCCCGATGTGGTAATCGTAGGATCGGCAGCCACTATTAAAGAAGCAGTTGACAGTATTCTGCAACAGCAGCCGCAGCTTGTTTTTCTTGATGTGATGCTGAATAATGAAAATGGGTTCGACCTGTTTGAACAACTGGCAGAAGTACACTTTGAAACAGTCTTTACTACGGCGCACAACGAGTTTGCCGTTAAAGCTTTTAAGTATAATGCACTGGACTACCTGCTGAAGCCGATTGACCTCGACGAACTGGAAAAGGCAATTGAAAAGACAAAGAAAAAACTGCAATCGCAAACACCGGCGCAGCCCGAACTGATCCGAAATTTTATAGAAGCCATCAAGCATCCCGGCAAGCCGCTGAACAAACTTTCTATTCCTACTACCGATGGCTTTGTGCTGGTGCCGCTCGATGAGATTATTTATTGTGAAGCCTTTGGTAATTACACCCATTTCTATCTTACTGCCGGTAAAAAAATCACATCCAGCTATACGCTTAAAGAGTATGATGAGATGCTTGCTGCACAACAATTTTTTCGTGCCCATAAATCCTTCCTGGTGAATCTTACGCACGTAATGCGGTACATCAAAGGCGAAGGCGGTACGCTGGTAATGATCAATGGAATAGAGATAGAAGTATCGAGAAGAAACAAAGAGGCATTGCTGAAAATCTTTAAAAGCTAACTGTGCCGGGATTTAACAAAAACAGGATTTGCTTATTGGTGGCGTTGATGCTGTTAACAGCAAAGCAGCCGGCGTTTGCACAGGCCGTTAACATTAAGACCTACTCTGCTGCCGAAGGTTTTAAAGGCAGCTCCGTGCAACACATTTTCCGGGATAGCCAGGGGTATCTGTGGATAAGCACGTATGCAGACCTGCTGCGTTTTGACGGCACTTCTTTCTATAGATTTGGCGCCAAAGATGGTTTATCCGGCAGCTTAAACACGATACTTTTTGAAGACAGCAAACACACGCTATGGGGCACTTCGCACAATAAGGTTATTCATTTTTACAATGGCAGTTTTTCCGCGCTCCCCTTCGATGCGAAAGATTCGGTTGACTACATTTTTTCGTTTTACGAAACAGCAGCTCATCTTCTGTATGTGTGTACAAGCCGTGGCGTTTTTGCGTTGGCGCACAACCGTTTCAGCAAGATCAATGCGGGTATAACGCAGCCTATGTTCCCGGTACGTAACATTATCCGGGCGGAGGATCATTCGCTGTTGTTTTGTACACCGTTTTATTTATTAAGAAAAAACGGAAGTGAAAAAGCAGCAGTAATTGCCGATACTTCCGTTACAGAACAATTCAACAAAATCATTCCATTGGCAAACAGCGTCCTTGTAGTTGGCTTCGACGGCTTGTTTATCTACGATTTTCATTCGCTCAAAAAAATCTCGGGCGTGATCTTTATAAACGATTTTATTATTGCCGCAGCGCCAGACCATTACGGCGGCATCTATGCCTGCGGTATAAATGCCGGCCTTTATTATTTTAAGAATGGCAGGATACAGCACATTCAAACAGGCGAAGATTTATCCTTTGGATTTGTGCACAGCATTTGCGAAGACCGGGAAGGTAACACCTGGATCGGTTCGTTAAAACTGTTTCGCATGCGTACTTCCTGCATTACTCATTTTACCAAAGCAGACGGAATGGAGAGTACCGATACGCGCTCTGTATTGTTTACAAAGAGGGGCGCCGGATACCTGGGGCAAAACGCATTTACGCTATGGAATGGAAAAAAATTTACTCCGGCTGCTGCATTGCTCAATCCGGCCGCTGTTGCAAGCTTTGAAAATCACATCCCCTATTTTTTGCAGGACGATGACCAGGGCAGAATATGGATGATGCTGAACCCAAACCGTTTGGTGCGCTACAGCAACCATACCTTGGAAGACCTTAATCCTGCATTCAACCCGCAACACCAGGGCATGGGACAAATTATTTTCGACCCCGCCGATTCTTCAATCTATATAGCACTCGATTCTGTTATCCGTATAAAGAAGGAACATCTTGTTGAAAAAATTCCGGTAACAATAAACCACCATTCAGAAAAGCCTTCTGTACTTTGTTTTGACCACCAACACCGCTTATGGATCGGCACAAAAAATGGAAATACAGGCTATGTTGATCTTAAGAATAAACAGTTTAAGGAAGCAAAAATTAATTATAACAACGGGGCAACCCAGAAGATAATTTGTGCAGCCGACGGAACGATATGGGCAGCGGGCTCAAGCTATGGCATTGCGCATTACGCAGTAAACAAAGAAGGCAATATTGTTTTACGGAGTGTTATCAACGAGAGCAACGACCTGCCAAGTAATTCAGTATGGGATATTGTTTTTGATAAGAAAGGATTTTTGTGGGCTACAACTACCGATGGCCTGATACGCTATAAAATAGCTGCAACAACCAACTCCGATGCTATTCTAAGCAGTCACAACTTTGGTATAGATGACGGGCTAAACCCGAGCAGTTTTGTAGATTCACATCTTGGAATGGACTCAACCGGGCATGTATGGATGGTTACTTATGACGGCGTTTACCGGATTGATGAAAACAATATGCTGTACGACTCCCTTGCCCCAAAAGTGCAGGTGGAAAAAATAGCAGTGCTGCACGATTCTACCAATGGCAATGGCTTTGCAAAAGTGGCAGACACGTATTTTCATCTTCCGGTAAAACCGGTATTTTCCTATGATAAAAATACCATTACTATTTATTTCAACAGCCTTGCTTATGCACGCCAGGAGGAAGTGCAGTGCCAGTATAAACTGCAAGGGTTTGATGATACATGGATCAACAGTACTGCTGCAGGCAACGCCTCGTATGTAAACCTTCCGGCCGGGGCTTATACTTTTCATGTGCGGGCAAGAAGAAAAAATTTTTCGTGGAGTAGAGAAGCCTTGTTTGCTTTTACAATAAAGCCGCCTTACTGGCAACGGTGGTGGTTTCATCTGTTGGTGATTCTGCTTGCATCGTCCATCTTACTTATTGCCTTCCGGATACGCATCCGGCAGATTAACCGCAAAGCATCTGTGCAGCAGCAAATGCAGCAATTGGAAATGCAGGCATTGAAGGCACGCATGAACCCGCATTTTATTTATAATGCTATGAATTCTATTCAGTCGCTCATCATGAGTAATGAACCGGAAAGTGCGGTACGCTATTTAGGTAAGTTTGCAAAACTGTTGCGGCAGGTGCTGGACAATTCCGACCAGCAGCTCATACCCTTAGCGCGCGAATTATCATCTTTACGGTTATACATCGAACTGGAAACGCTTCGCCTGCATCTCGATTTTGATTATACTATACACGTGGACGATGATATTGATACAGCGGAAGAGTTTGTTCCGCCGCTTACGCTGCAGCCTTTTGTAGAAAATGCCTTGTGGCATGGCCTGAGCAATAAAGCCGGCAGTAAAAAATTAGTGATCAGTTTATCAGCGCAGCAGGACTATCTCTTAGCAACCATTACCGATAATGGCATTGGCAGGGTTAGATCTGCAGCCATAAAAAGTAAAAGCGCCAACACAAATACCTCAAAAGGCTTAGGCATTACCGCACGCAGGCTTTCGCTGCTGGATAAAAACAACATACAGCCGGTTGTAACTGAAGATCTGTTTAATGAAAAAGGCGATGCAGCCGGTACAAAAGTTATTCTTCGCATACAGCGCAGCCTCCCGGGATAACACCATTTCTTTCCAACGTTTGCCGCAGAATAAATGCAGGTACAGCCGCTGTTTTAATTATATCAATTTGCACTGCATGGATACTATCCTCAGTATAAGCATTGTGTGCGTGATCACCATTACCGGGATATACTGGAAGGAAATTATGAAAATTTTTAAAAAAAGAGCGCAACGTCATCGTAGCAATTTTAAATAAATCTGTTGCCCCTTTATTCCTGCATTTTGCACCGTTAAATAAATGCTGCCTGAAAGTAGCTGCGTGTACAATTGCTTTGCGGTTGATACTATTTAGCTGTAAAAATAAATACCATGAAAACATTGCATTGCAGCGACGCCGGTTTTGATTGCAGGGGCATTATAAAAGCTACAACGGCCAAAGAGGTATTGTTGCAGGCGGCACACCATGTAAAGGAAGCGCACGGCGCTACTATAACGCCCAGGCTGGCCGAACAGTTAGCTACGCTTATCAAAGACGAATAGCCAATAGTAAATAATTTTCTGAGCCTGCAAAACCGCTGTACCCTTACAGCGGTTTTTTTGTACAATAAATCATTCCCGCCGCTTTTCATGCACCTGCCGCCACAGAATAAACGGTCTTTATTGCAGCGTTATTTAATGTTTGCTTTGGTATCGCAAATCAAAAACAAAACAATGAAAACAAGCATTTACCTGACATTAATTATTATTGCTGCCTGCTTTAATGCAGCAGTTGCCCAAAACACTTTTCCTGCTACCGGCCCGGTAGGCATTGGCACTACCACGCCTGCCGCTTCTTCCATTTTAGAAGTAAAGTCCACTACCAAAGGCATACTTACACCCCGCATGACCTTAGCACAAAGAAATGCTATTGCATCGCCTGCTGCAGGGTTGCTCATTTATCAAACCAACAGCACGCCCGGCTTTTATTATTACAGCGGAACGGCCTGGACGGCTGTAAGCGTTAAGGGCGCCAATACTGCCTTATCCAATTTAACCGGTACCGCCATTAATACCAGCCTGCTGCCGGATAGTAACAATACGCGGGCATTAGGCAGCAGTACTCTGGCATGGAAAAATATGTACTATACCGGCAGCATTTTTAACGGTGGAAACCGCATGCTGGGTTCTACCACCACCGGCAACCTGTATGTAGGTCTTAACTCGGCGCATACCAACCCAACGGGCGCATTTAATACTGCTACCGGCAGTTATAGTTTGTATTCCACTACTACGGGAAATTCTAATACTGCTATAGGAAGCTACAGTTTATATACCAATACAGCAGGCAGCAACAATACAGCTACCGGTTTTTCGGCATTATACGGCGTTACAACCGGTAATAACAATACTGCAACCGGCACTTATGCATTGTACGCAAACGTTACGGGCAGCGAAAATACTGCCAGCGGGTACTCTTCGCTTTCTGTTAATAACAGCGGCACTCAAAATGTGGCGGAAGGCGCTTATGCAATGCAAAATAACACCACCGGAAGCTGGAATACCGCGGTAGGCGTGGAAGCGTTGAAGATTAATACTACGGGGCAGGAAAATACCGCTATCGGCAACCGGGCCATGCCCGTAAACACCACCGGCGGCTACAATGTAGCAGTTGGCTATGGTGCACTGGATTCTGCCACTACGGGTTACAACAACACTGCAGTTGGCATATTTGCCGGCTATACAAACGGCAATATAGATAACACTACCTGCATCGGTGCGTTAGCAGGCGGTTACTATGCCACCAGCAACAGCATCAGGGTTGGTAATTCAAGTGTAACACAAATCGGCGGGCAGGTTGGCTGGTCACAGTTCAGCGACGGGCGCGTAAAGCAAAATGTGAAAAAAGATGTGCCCGGTCTTTTGTTTATTAATAAGCTGAGCCCGGTTTCTTACAACTTCAATATCCACCGCGAAAACGAAATGCTGTTTAAGGGTAAGCACGATGATGTAAACTGGAAAAGCAAATTTGATATTGAAAAGAAACGCATGACCGGTTTTATAGCACAGGAAGTAGAAAAAGCAGCGAGCGATTTAAATTATGATTTCAGCGGTGTGGTAAAGCCCGCAACGCCGGATGGCTTGTATGGATTGACCTACAGCGAATTTGTAGTGCCGCTGGTAAAAGCCGTACAGGAACTGAGCAAGCTGAACGATAAAAAAGACGCGCAGATAAATGATCTTGCAGCAAGAGTAGCCTCCCTCGAAGCCCTGATGACTACCCAACAAACCGCTGCTGTCAGCAGCCAGCAAACGATGAGCACAGCAGGTGCCGCGCTTGCCCAAAATTCACCCAACCCATGTGGCGCTGCAACTACCATCGGATATACGCTGCCCCTGAAATACAGGTCTGCATCTGTTGTAATTACTGCAGGCAACGGAACAACAATTAAGGCCATCGCGCTTAGCGGCTATGGCAAAGGTTCGGTAGCCGTAAATACTGCATCACTTGCTGCCGGCACTTACCAGTATGCGCTGTACATAGATGGTACTATCATTGGCAGCAAACAATTGCTGAAGGCAAACTGATAAAACCTGAACAAGCCCTTATTATCAACAAAAAGACTCTGCAAAGAGTCTTTTTGCGTTAGTATCAGAAGAAACAGCATGTCGTGCTGAAAGAGGATTGCCGGTAATTTTTAGCGCAGCTAATAACAACTTCCTGCTTATTACAGTGTAACTTAAATTATTTCAAGTTTTAGGCGGGCGGGGACGCCCGCCCATAGCCATGCTACCGGGTGGCGCCGCAACATCCGGACTATACAGGATATGTAAACTAACTTAAGTTACAGTGTACTTATGTTATGCCTTTTTTACCAATCTCTTTTTTGCAAGGTAAAAAATAAGGAAATTTAACCCGGCTTATAGCTTATTACATCGTCAATTAAGTTTTTTAAATGCATTAGCTATACCCTGGGTGGTGAGACACTATCCCGTGACGTCGCAATTGGCGGGCGTCCCCGCCCGCCGAAAACTTAAAATAATTTAAGTGACACTGTATTTATGAGGATGCTGAAAAAATATAAAATGCTTATTCTTTACAGCGTGTTACTGGCATTGCTGTTTTTGCTGTTGAAACTAATTGAGTACCGGCTGCTCGTTATAGATCACAGCATAGAAATATATGCCGGCAGCATTGCCTTACTGTTTTTATTATTGGGCATCTGGTTATCACGAAAAATATTCAGCCCCAAAAAAGAAATCAGGATTGTAGAAAAAGAAAAAATAATAGAGAAGGAAATATTTATTACAAGTACTCCCCATTTTGTATTGAACCAAAAAGCGTTGACGGCAACGGGCCTCAGTGCCAGAGAGCTGGATGTATTACAGCTAATAGCAAAAGGACTGAGCAACGGTGAAATTGCATCCCGGTTATATGTGTCGGTAAATACCGTTAAAACACATACAGCAAACCTGTTTTATAAACTGGAAGTATCGCGCAGAACGCAGGCGGTTGAAAAAGCAAGGCAGCTTTCTATCATCCCGTAGCCTTCATGCTTTAGTATGAAAAGAAATTATGCTGCCAAAATCACCCGAAAGTAGGAGCAAAGCGGGTAGCTTTTTATTCATCTTACAGCTATAATTTATCATTCACCAAAAACTATCGCTATGAAAAAAATTATTCTTCGTTATGGCTCATTCGGTGGCGGCATTGTGGCCGCTGTGTTGGTTATCTCTACTGCATACTGTACGCAAACAGGGCAGTATGAAGGCAACATGCTGATTGGCTATGCCGCTATGCTGCTTGCTTTCTCCCTCATATTCGTTGCGCTGAAGCAGGTGCGGGACACCCAGTATGGCGGCATCATCAGTTTTGGAAAAGCCTTTAAAGCCGCGCTGCTCGTAACCCTGGTTACGGCTACCATTTATGTAGCGGCGTGGCTGGTGTGCTATTATTTTTTTATGCCGGATTTTATGGATAAATACACTGCCTATATGCTCAGCAAGGCAAAAACGGATGGGCTGAGTAGGGCGGAACTATCCAGGCAAACAGCGCAGATGCAGGCCTATTCGGCGATGTACAAAAATCCTTTGTTCGTGATACTGCTTACCTATGCCGAAATTCTTCCTGTAGGTATTTTAGTAAGCCTGATAGCAGCCCTGCTTATTAAACGGAAAAATAACGGCTTGCAAAACGGAGAAGCGTACGCAATTGGCAATGCATAAACAGGTTGGTATATTATTGCGGTTTTAAAATTAGCAAACTAACCTTTCCGGTTGATTAATTTTTTTTACGTAATCTTTCAACCTACAGGTTATCATATCATACCTGTATAACAACCTTTAAGGTACTACATTATCCATTTTAAAAAATGGAATTGCGTGTGGCCGCGTAGCCCGTAAATTTATTAAATAAGAGCAGAAAGAAGCCGCAGTGATTACCCTGCTGCTTCTTTTTATTCGTTGGATAGCCTGCGCTTTATGTTCCTGTTTTTTTAACTCAAACTATCCCGGCAAGCGGTATCTCCAGCAGGCAGCCAAACTCGCGCGCAAAGTCAACCGATACGCGGGCATGTACGGCGCCCTGCCGGTCGAGGAAGCGTTGGGCGCCGCTGATGGCAAATACGCCTTCGTGCCATATATTGGCGTGGATGTATAAGCCCTGGGTGCCATCGCATAAAAAGCAGACGAATTGGGAAGGCTGAATATCGTCGCCGGGCAAGGCTACCGGTACCAGGAAAGGCCGCTTATCCAGCGGGTAAAAAAGCTGTCCGCCGTCGGGGTGGTAATTGGCATGCCAGAGCATTACTCTTTCAGGAATAGCGTGGTGGGTATCGGCAGCCGCTTCCGGCGCTTTGCTGTAGCCGAGTATGTACTGGCCGCCTACGGCTTCATTGCTGCCGTAAAGGATGTCGCCTCTCCATTCGCTGATAAAAATACCTTCGGTCGTACCGCCTTCATCGCCGGTGTCGGTATCCACGGGGCGCCAGCCCTGGGCCGGCCAGCGGGTAATTGCTATTTTAAAATTGTCGGGGTTATCTACCAGGCAGCCATAACCTTGTACCGAAGCTTCGGTTGCTTTTATTACCGGTATCTGTACAGTTGTTAAACCCGCCGGTAATGCAGGATTCAGGTAATCGGGAGCCGTTGGTGTGTGCATGAAGGGTGTTTTTAGCAGTACACAATTATGGCTGCTAAAAATAGGTATTGTTCTTATTACTGCCGCAGGGTTTTAAAGGCAATGGTGCGTTAACTTGCTGTTTTACTGTTGTGTTTTGCCAATATACATAACACCTGGAGAACAGGTGTCGAAACAAACTGTAATACAAGCTTAGCCTATTGAAAACAATAGGCTAAGCTTGTATTGGGCAGCTCAGCATTCCGGCTTGTAATATTAACAACAAGCGCAGGCAGGCTACCCACCGGATATAATTTTTTATAAAACGATAACGCTGTTAACACCGCCAAAGCCATTGGATGCCTGGCTGTCTGCTTCCGGCTCGTTAAGCCATTCCGTTTCGTTAACGCGGTATTTAAATTGATGCTGCGAGTTTTTTGGCAATGATACTTCCGAAGTAAAGGAGCCATCTTTTTTCTTACTCATAACCACTGCGTTTTCCCAGTCGCTGTTTAAACCGAGTATTTCTACGGTTTCGGCATGTTCGGGGGTAAACGAAAATTTTACTTTGCAATAATCCTTTGTCTTGAAATAAGTTTTTTGTACCATAGTTGGTTCAGATGTTTTTACACCGCTTTATGCTAAAAAGGGGAAAAGGTAACCCAGGGTGGCCGTAATATAAAGACTTTATGCGCTGCAGGGGGTAAGTATAGTGGCAGGGAAAACGGTGAAAGTATAGCCGGGATATGTGCCTGTTTTATAATTTAATAAACAGGATTTCTTTTTTAAAGTACATTAGACAGTGATGGAGAATTGTTTTATGTTTTAGTTTGAGGTGCGCTACTGGAATATTTGAAAGAGTGAAGTAGTGGTTTCTTCATTAGTTGTTACTCTCATCTTTTGAATTAATTACTTTATATTGCTTCCCTTTTTACCCATGGCAAAAAACAACTTCATAGGCATCGACTTGTTTGCAGGAGCAGGGGGTATGTCAATAGGTGCTTTAGCCGCTGGTATTGATGTAAAGGTTGCTGTAGAGTTAGATAAATATGCTGCTTATACTTACAATGTAAATCATCCTAACACTAAACTATTTAATGAGGACATTCGTAAAGTATCAATCAACGGCTTTTGCAAAAAAAAGCGAAACGATATAAAAATTTTGTTCGGAGGGCCACCTTGCCAGGGCTTTTCAACTTCAAATCAAAAGACTCGCAACAGAACAAACAGTACCAATTGGCTATTCACTGAATATTTACGGCTTACGAAAGAACAAAAGCCGGATTGGGTGATTGTAGAAAATGTAAAAGGAATTATTGAAACAGAAAATGGATATTTTTTTGAACAAATAAATTCCGAATTGAAGAAGCTTGGTTATACAACTAGTTTTGCGACCTTGAATGCCGCTGATTTTGGTGTTCCGCAAATTAGAAACAGAATTTTCATTGTAGGTTCTTTGCATGGGATTAACTATGAATTTCCAAAGCCGATTGAATCAAGTTTTATAACTGTTAGCGATGCTATTTTAGATTTACCAAGTTTAGAAAATGGTTCAAGTTTTAATGAAGCGGACTATCAAAATAAAGCAAAAAGTTCCTATCAAAGGAGATTAAGAAGCGGTTCTAAAAAAGCTATAAATAATCATGTTACACGAAATGCTGATTTTGTATTGGAGAGATATAAATATATTCCGCAAGGTGGAAATTGGGAAGATATACCTTCAAAATTAATGACTAATTATAAGGATTATACTCGGTGTCATACAGGTATTTATCATCGACTTGAGTTAACTAAACCTTCGGTTGTTATCGGAAATTATAGAAAAAATATGCTCATTCATCCTCTGGAAAATAGAGGATTAAGCGTTAGGGAAGCCGCTCGTATTCAATCATTTCCTGACAATTTCCATTTTTTTGGAAGTATTGGTTTTCAACAACAGCAAGTGGGCAACTCTGTTCCTCCACTTTTAGCTGAAGCGATTTTTAAAAGAATAATACAACATTGCGAATAATGATATGGCCTGGAGTACACAAGAAATCGAAATAATCTTAGAAAGATCCTTGAAAAAAAAATTTAGCAGAGCTTCTGCTGAAGCGACTAAATATTTTGGTTATTATACTTATGCACGTGATATTTTAATTAGTGAAAAAATATATGATGCTATAAGATCATTAAACAAAAACTTATCTGATCATGGACAAGATCATATAATGAATGTTTTAGACAACGCTTTTAAGTTGTTAGGAAGTGAAATAAATGTAATGGATGCAATTCAATTATATTTTATATGCATTACAATCTTATTTCACGATGTAGGAAATTTAATAGCAGATAGAGAAACTCATCATCAACAAGATACAATTAGAGAAGTGTATGACTACATCCGCGACAGAAAAAAAGAGTTTACCGTAGAAAGAATGCTTGTGCCTGAGATAGCAAGTAAACATTCAGGTACAGCTGGAGATGGTTCGAAGGACACGATTAAAGAATTGAGAGATGAAACGCCATATTTTTTTGGTATTCCTATTTACACAAAAAAAGCTGCTGCGTTATTAAGATTAGCAGATGAGTTGGCAGAAGGGCACCAAAGAACATCACTTTTTATGAATAAGTATTATAACTATCCTTATGAAAATAACTCAGCTATATTTCACAAGTACGCAGAAATAGCAACACCTTTCATCGATAGAAATGGAAAAAGAATAGGAGTAACGTACGACTTTACGATAATTGCTTATGATGAGATTATTTCAGAGGAAGAGCATAATAATTTTATTGAACTATACATTTTTACAGTAAGACGATTGCTAAAATTAGAAGCCGAAAGAAAATACTGCAAGTACTATTGTACTTGGCTTGCACCATTTAATAGAACTGACATTACATTCAATTTTATTGTAGACAACTATATGAATGGAAAAATTAAGTCCAAAAGAATTAATCTTGATAACTCTAACTTGATACTAGATGATTTATCTCTGCCAATAAATGAAAGCACAGATAAGTTCTTTAACGAAAGAGATAATTATAAACCTGAATTTGTCTTTAATTCAATTAATGCTGCTTTTAATGAAAAATAAAACACCTTCTAATCCATTCGAATATGAAGCTGCTGTGAAGTTTGCCGACGATGAGCTAATCGAGTATTTTGTTGAAGATCATAACTACTCGCGTTTTATTCAATCTGAAAGAAATATTTTTCTTGTTGGCGAAAGAGGTTGTGGCAAGTCTATGATGTTACTTTATAATTCTTACCAAAAGCAAATAAGAAAAGCTGAAAAAGAAAATTATAATTTCGATTATGACAGAATAGGTGTGTATATACCATGTACAAATACACTATTTTTTAAAACAGAATATGAATTAATAAATAATGCATTTAAAGTTTCTGTTTTATCCGAGCATTTTCTCGTTTTAGCAATGGCATACGAATTGGCAGATGTATTGAGTAAAATTCCTGACTTGTGTTCCAAAGAGATTGGAGAACACTTAAAAGCGGATTTTAAATATATTCTGAATATCGATTTGCCAAACGACAGCAATCTTTTTAATGCCTTAAAAAAATACCTTCAAAAACTCAATACTGAAATTCAGCATCAGATTAATAATACTGACGAAAGCATTAGTGATAAATGTGTGTCATTTTACTCGTTCATTCTTCCGTTCCTCAGCCTTCTTAAAGATATTGAAAAAATAAAAGAAACACATTTTCTCTTTTTAATTGATGATGCGCATGATCTTAATGCTCATCAAATCAAAGCATTAAATTCATGGATCGCATATCGAAATCATACAGATTTTAGTTTTAAAGTTGCGGTCGCAAAAGTTAAAACCCATACTTATAAAACGGCTTCAGGCGGCGCAATCCTCGAAGGACATGATTTCCTAAAAATAGATATGGAGAAGCCTTTTCAAAATAAGTTTACTGATTTTGGACAATGGGCAAAGGATATTGTAGAAAGAAGACTAATTAAATTCGGATTTACCAATACTAATCCTGAACTTTTTTTTCCGGTGAATTCTTCATTTGAAACTGAACTAAAAAAATGCGAAGAAACAGTACGGAAGGAAGCTGAGGTCATGTATATGGATGATTTGAACAAAACAAAAAAAATCACCGATTATGTATATAAGTATGCGCGAGCAGAATATTTTAGAAATCGGTCATCTAAAGCCAACCTTCCACCTTATTCCGGATGGGATACTTTAGTTCATTTATCAACAGGTGTAATTCGGAATTTACTTTACCCTTGTTATTGGATGTATGACAAAGAATATTCAACGCTTTCTGATACTGATCCAAAGTCTCCTATAGAAAAGCTAATAAACATTCGTCCAGGTTATCAGGATGAAATCATAAAAGAAAAAAGTCAGGAACTATGGAATAAAATCGAGAATGATTTATTCAACAATATTGATTGTTCAACTAAACAGGCTTTACAAATTAAAAATCTATTTGAAAATTTAGTTCTTCTTTTCAAAGAAAGATTGTTGTCTCCCGAATCGTCAGAGCCGCGGGCTATTACATTTTCTATTTCAGCTAGGAGTGAAATGTCAGATGAAAAAAATGAAGAACTAAATGACCTTTTAAGAATTTCAAAAGAAGCGCAAATTCTCTATGAAAGAACATCATCAGGAAAAGAAGCCGGACAAAGAGAAAAAATATACGTTCCAAACAGATTACTATTACCAACTCGTGGCTTAGATGTGATTGGACAGCATTCACGGGTTTCGATTAAAGCAAAAGAACTATATGATTCAGCAACAAGAAATGCCAAAATAAATTTTAAAGAAGTTATTCAAAAAACATTATTTGATTTATATGAGTATTGAAATTCTGATAACAGTTTTAAGCTGGGAAGAAAGATTTTATCTTGGTTTGCAAAAGAACCTTGAAAAATTTGAGCCGAGGAAAGTTCTTTTGTTTAAGTACAATAATCCTTTAACTAAAAATTGGAAAGAAGAAAATTTAAAGCAAACAAGAAAGCTTCTTGGGAATAAACTTGAAGAAATAGATATTAGCGTATCAGCACCTAAAGACAACTGGCTTATTTTTAAAAATACTTTTTCAAGATTTAAACAAAAGAATATTCTTTTAGACATAACTACAATGACAAGAGAATCAATCTGGTTATCCTTATATAATTGCAGATTGAATAAATGTGTAACAGACTATGTATATTATAAGCCCAAAGAATACTCAGGCGATTGGTTGAGTAGAGATCCAGGAAAGCCTAGACTTTTATATAAGATGTCAGGAATTGCTCAATTGGGAAGTCCGACACTTTTATTAGTCACTTGTGGTTTCGATATCGAAAGATTAGATAGCCTCATATATAATTTTGAACCAAAGACAACCTTAGTGATGTTTTTAAATAATGAGGAAGAAAGAAATCGAGCTAATTTGTCAAAATGTACAGCCTTCTTAAAGGAGAAATATAATATTGATAAAACTTATACATATGATGGTTATAACATTAATGCTTCACTTACTTTTATATTGGAACGATTGCAATCTTTTGAAGAAAACAGCGATTTAAGTTATCTTGATTCATACAATATTATCTTAAACTCTTTAGGACCTAAACCCTCGGCAATTACTTTATTTAATGTTTGGCTTAAATATCCGCAAGTTGCATTGAGTTATATACCTTCAAATGAATACAATAAGGAGTATTCTCTTGGAATCGGAGATTCATTTACTGGAAATATATTAAGTTAATGTATTCTTTATATTTCACTATGTTCATTATTCATCAATGCTTAAAGCTGAATTTACCCACAATTCATCAATATTTTTCTATTCCATTACAGTCTTCCTTCTATAGCCTATGTGCAAATAAATCAGTTCCTATGTTTGCAGTTACAGCCATCCAATGCAAGGCCTCGTCTGCTTCAAAAAATTCTACCATTATTTATTCCGCCTTTACAAACTTTACTAATTCTATATGCTGTTCTGTGGTAACATATATATAGTAAGTACCCTGCTGCAGGTTACCAACATAGAAGCATCGAGCAAATTCTCTCCGCTGGTCGTGCTGAGCTGCACCATTCCATTGTCATCTGCGATGCTGATGCTGGATAGCCCGTCTTCTACAGGCCTTTTACATCAATGGTTCCCGGCTTTTGTGCAAAAAGATTTGTGCTAAATAAAAGCAATGCAGGTACAAATAATTTCATAAACAGGAGGTTTGAAAATGAAGTTATAAATATAAGCGGAATGAGGCAGTTTTCATACCGGCTCCGAAGAAACAGAAATTCAAATTTAAAAAACCAACAGACAGAAAAAAATTAGGGTATTTGATTGCCGGAGACGATAATACAGTCTTACTTTACAGCACCTAAATACATCACCATGAGCAAGGTTAATTTATTAAAATCCGATGCTTCCGCTAAAATTTTTTCGCCGCAGGCGCTTGCCTTCAGGCACCTGCCGCACGCTCTCCTGCTTTTTATAACGTTCTCCTTTATGGTTGCCGCCGGCGCCCAGGAAAAAGCAAAACCTGAAGACACCGAATATTATACGCCGGTGCCCAAAGTAGTAACACCCGGCAAAACTATCGGCGCCCCGCCGTCTGATGCCATTGTATTGTTTAACGGGAAAAACCTGGACGAATGGAGCTCCAATAAAGATACAACTGCGCCGGCCACATGGAAAGTGGATGGCAAAATGATGACGGTGGATAAAAAAGCCGGCGATATACAAACCAAGCGAACCTTCACCGATTTTCAGTTGCATATAGAATACCGGATTCCTAAAAACATCACCGGCCAGGGGCAGGCACGCGGCAACAGCGGCATTTTTCTGGCGGCGCTTCCATGGGGCGCCGGCGGCTACGAGCTGCAGGTGCTGGACAACTACAATAATACTACCTACGTTAACGGCCAGGTGGGCAGCATATACAAACAAAACCCGCCGCTTGCCAACCCCGCGCTTCCGCCCGGCGAGTGGCAGGTATATGACATTGTATGGACAGCCCCGCGCTTTAATGCAGATGGCTCGGTGAAAAGCCCTGGAAAGGTAACCGCCTTTTTAAACGGCATATTGGTGCAGAGCGATTTTGAATTGAAAGGCGATACGCCGTACATCGGCCAGCCATCGTACAAACCGCATGGCCCGGCGCCCATCAAATTGCAGGCGCACGGCGACCCGAGCGAGCCCATCAGTTACCGCAATATCTGGTTAAGGCCTTTATAGCCAGGCAATCTGCAGTCTATCAAAATAAAACAAGCTGCCGGCTATACGCTGTGCGCTCCGTGCGCTGTGCTGCGGATTTACCTGACCGAAAGTGATAGTACGTGTGAATTGATATAAACCTGCATTTGCAGGGCTGCCAACAGGGTGAAATGATTTATCCTATTCCGAAGGAAAGCCCGTAGAAAGACAAGTACTTATAACAGTGGAAATTATTACTTATGGACATAACAGACAATGGTACACCAGCGGATAACAATATCCGGTCTGCGGAACAGTTTTTTGTAAATGAAGAATGCGGCGATACGCTATGGGAGGAAGTATTGAAACAAGCAGAAGCGCGTTTGCGGAAAGCAGTAAATAAAACGCCTGACGATAACAAAGCCGCACTGCAGCCGGAGATATCGAAATAAAGCACAATACCATGAACTATGCAAAACTGGCTTTCTCCGATGTGTCAAAGCATTTGCAGGAAGCGTTTGGAAGCCGTCACAATTATGAACAGGTCGAGAAATACCAGGTAACTGATGGCCTGACCGACAATGAAACCGGCTTCATCAGGCGGCAGGATCATTTTTATATGGCTACAATCGGGGAGAATGGTTTTCCATATATTCAACATCGTGGCGGGCCTAAAGGCTTTGTGTACCTGCCGGACAATAAAACATTAGCGTTTGTAGATTTTGCAGGTAACAAGCAATACATTTCCGTTGGCAATATCGCCACCAATCCCAATGTAGCACTTATCATGATATCGTACCCGCATAAAGCCCGGCTGAAGTTATATGCCAAAGCGCGGATTGTTCAATTGGAAGAAGACCCGGAATTGTTTGATCTTATAGACCCTGCAGGCTACAAGCATCGCCCGGAACGAATGATGGTGCTGGATATCCAGGCTTATGATTGGAACTGCCCGCAGCATATAATACCCCGCTATACAACAGAGGAGATTGAGCTGGCGCTTCAGTCGCAGCAGCAATACCTGACTGAGTTGGAAGCGGAGAACAAACAGTTAAAGGCCGAGCTTGAGAAAATACGGATTACATAATAGAAAAAGCAAATTGCACCATGCGTTTTTTTGTTGCAGCAGCGGCTGGAAAGCATAGTTCTAATGCGCAATAGACAAATGCTGTGTTTTTGAAATAATGGTTGTGCAAGTAGGCTATGCAGCGCTGATCCAAAAGGCCTTTACTGCTGCGAAGCTCCGAACAATATAATGAGAAGCTTAAGCCGGTTGCAAATACATCACCACCTTTATTTATCACTTTTAACAGCCTTCATCTCCTTTACTTTTTCTCACCGGAATAAACAATTTTAAAGATGGTTCCTTTCAGATCATCGGCCACGTATAAAGCGCCATCGGGACCTTGTGCAATACCGATCGGCCGGTGCCTGTAACCACTCGCAGGCTTGCCAAGATCCACACCGGCAAAGTTATCTGCAAATACCTCCCAGGGCCCTGCCGGCTTGCCGTTTTTAAAAGGCACAAACGCAACGAGGTAGCCTTTCTTCTCCGTTTGCGACTGGCTGTGAAAAACAAGGAAAGCGCCGTTTTTGTATCGCTCCGGAAACAGGTTGCCGGTGTAAAACAGGAGGTCGTTGGGGCCTAAGTGCGCGGGAAAAGCGGCAACAGGATCGAGGTACTTGTTGTCCACCGATTTCTTTCCATCGCCGCCATACTCGGGCGCTGTTATTTTCTTTTGCTGAAAAGGATCGTAATACACATACGGCCAGCCGGCATCCCCACCTTTAGGAAGCTCGTACATCGTTTCGGCAGGTAATGCCTTGTCCTGTTCCGGCGTATAGAGCTTTGGAAATTTTTCGTTCAGCCCGCCACGACCGTGCTGCGTTGCAAACAGCGACTTTGTGGCTTCGTTCCAATCCAGTCCGACCACGTTCTTTAAGCCTCTTGCATATTGCGCCGCGCCATAGCTTTGGTTCAGTTTGTCGGTTCTGAATTGCCAGATACCGCCAACGGAGTCGAGTAGCGGACAATTGGGGATGCCGTGCCCTGCAGCATCAGTGCAGGTTTCGTCGTATGAGCCCACGGCCACATACAGGTTGTTGTTATCATCAACCGCTATCGCTTTGGCATTGTCCCGGCCTCTGTCCACCAGCCCCTGCACTACTGTTTCTGCGCGGCCGGTATCTGCCACTTCCCCCTTGCCGTTCAGTTGGTATTTATATACGCCGCTGTTGGAAGAGGCATACAATGCGTTGGCTTTGATGCGGATGCCGGTGCCCGGATAATTGCCGAAGCCGGTACGTTTATCCATCTTTCCATCCCGGTTCGTATCGCTTAAAAAAAGGATGCCTTTGCCATCTTTCAGGGCACTGAGCTTTACATAAATATCACCGTTCTTATTTACGGCAAGATGGCGCAATGCACCCAGCGAATCTGCAACGATGGTGGCCGAAAAGCCGGGTAATAACCGGAGTCCTGCTGCGGCGCTGTCGGCGGGAGCGCTGGTAGTAATGGCTGGCTGGTTGCCGTTGCTGCAGCTTGTTAAGAAAAAGCTGCTCAGTAAGCATATACATCCGCTTGCACAGCAGTTCATTATGTTTCTCATGGTCATTGTTATACCGGTTTTTGGTTTTTCTTATTGTATTGATGGTTCATCGTAACCGGCGCCAAATGTATTGCTTTCATGCAATTTATGCGGTTGCCTGTAAGAGTTGGCAGTGACTTAGTTTGAAAGTAATTGGACGTAACTTGTCAGGTTATTAATTTCTTTAGCTGTAAAGCCTCTTAATCCCACAGGTTTTTTAGCTTGTATATTTAAAATTGAGTCAGTACTAAATTGTTGAAGGATTTGTTTTCCTCTTGAAGCAAAAGAGCCGTACCAAAGCCGATATATGCCAAGGGCGAAGATGCTGCGCCTGGTGCGATGATAAGAGCAGCGATGGTAATATTTTATCTGCAGGCCGCGTTTTTGAAAGAAGCGCTTTGGCTAACGTTCGTATAGAATGCAATGGTGGCTGAATAACGCTGCTGCGCTAATGCACTTGTTTATAAAAACGAGTCCGTTTATACGGGTTCGACCGGCAGGTTAAAATAAAAAGTGCTTCCGCTTCCAACCTCACTTTCTACCCAGATCTTTCCATTGTGCCGCTGTACAATTTCGGCGCATAAGTACAGCCCGATGCCGAAACCTGCTACCGATATGGTGTTACTGTTGCTTACCCGGTAATACCTTTCAAACAACCTGTCCCTGTCTTCCGTATTAATCCCAATACCTTCATCCTTTATACTTACCTGCGCTATGCCTTCAATTGCTATACACGCTACGTTAATGGTAGCGCCGGCTGCAGAATATTTAACGGCATTGCTGATAAGATTATTAATTACCTGCCCGATTTTATCGTAGTCGGCGTTTACATAAATGGGCTCAACGGGGGCAAATACAATGCGGTGGGTATTGTACATCGAGAAAGATTCCTCCGCTGCTTCTTTTAACAGCTCCGCCATATCAAAGCGCTGCTTATTGATGTGAATCTTGCCTGCCTCCAGCCGCGATACATTTAAAAAGCCGTTGATAAGTGTAGTCATTTTACTAACCTGCTTGTTAGCTTTTTCCGCAAGGCTCCGGGTAAACTGGTCTTCGCTCTTTCCTGCATTCAGTTGCAGCATCTGCAGGTAGCCGCTCATAGACGTTAAGGGCGTTTTCAGCTCATGGCTTACCATGCCAATAAAGTCGTTCTTCCGGATCTCGTCCTGCTTTTTTTCCGTTATTTCATTAACCACGCCGGTAAAGAAGCGCTGCCCGTTGCTGCCCTGCTGTACAGTGCCAATGCCTCTAACCCAGCGTATTTTACCGTCTTTATGGCCCACAACCGGGTACTCCATGTCAAAGCGCACGCCCCTGGTAATGGCAGCTTCCACCAGATCGGCTGCTGCCTGGCGATAGTCCGGGTGAATTTGGTTGATAGCAGCTTCGTAAGGAACTTCCTCATCAGGTTCAAACCCGAAAAATTCTTTTAAACGCGGTGAAGGCACAAATAACCTGTCTTCGGTATTGATGTAGTAAGATCCTAATTCTGCCGCGTCAATCGCCATGCGCAGGCTTTCTTCTGCCTGCTCTATCTTACGGCGGGAAAGTACTTTTTCAGTTACCTCAATCGCCACAATAATAATTGCATAAGGCTTACCTTCCTCATCTTTCATCGGTTCATACACAAAATCTACATGCACAATTTCCGGCTTGCCCCTCCGGATCAGCATAATTTCATGCTCATCCGCACGATACGTTGTTCCTGTTGCTAACACATTGGTTGTTATAGGCTCGTAGTAGGCTCTTGCTTCGGCATTTACCTCCCAGTAGGGCGTACTGTAAAATTGTTCCCGTTGCTTGCCGATTATTTCCAGAAAAGCGTCATTCGTCTCCACTACGTACAGCGGGTCGCCCTGCACAATGCACATGCCTACGGGTGCCTGCCGCACCATGTTGCGGATGTTTTTTTCATTGGCTTCGAGGCGGTCAATCGCTTTCTGTTTGGCGGCGGTTTCGCGTTGCAGTTGCTGCTGCATAGTCAGTAGTTCTTCATTAATGGCGGCCTGCTCTTCGTTGATAGCCGCCAGTTCCTCGTTGGTGGCAGCCAGCTCTTCATTCATTTGCTTTAAAGAGGCTTCGCTTTCCACCAACAGCTTTGTACGGGCAGCAACGCGCGCTTCCAGTTCTTTATTTAATGCATATAAATTCTCCCGCGACCCGTGCAGTTCTTCATTTATGGCTTTTATTTCTTCGTTATTAGCAGCCAGCTCTTCATTTAGCAATTGTTCCCTTTGCAGCGACTCTTTTAGCTCATTCGCCTCGGTGAGTGTCTTTTCTGTTGCAAGCCGCTCTGTAATATTGGATACCGTGCGAACGATGTACGCTACATTGCCTTCCCTGTCAAGCACCGGTTCGTTTATGTTGGACCAATATTGTGTTATCGTTTCACCGGTATCGGGGAGGAATATCTCGTACTGATACACCGGCAGAACATCGGTTTGCCTGCGATCTATTACCTGCAGAAGAGAATAAAGGAGGCTATCTTTTTGTGATTGATCAGCCGCATTACCCGGAAAAATTTCAAATAAGCTTTGCTGCAATAAATCGCTTTGCTGCCGGTGCGTTAGCCGGAGATAATGATCGCTTACCGCCAGTATAGTAAACAGCGGCGGGTTTGCCTTAATGACCAGGGAGCGGCTTGAACTTTTGAAAAAAGCCTGGAATGCCTCGCTGCTATAAAACCAATCGTTGTGTTCGATACTCACCTATAGTTTTTATTACTGGTTATAAATACCTAAAAATAAATAATGCAATGCTGATAATTCACCTGCAATAATACTGCCCGCTTAGTAAGCTTCTTTGCCTGCTGTTACAAAAATATACCAGCGTCAAAGTTAAATAACGCTGTTCTTTCAGCGCAGCAATGTCTTTAGCAGGCAGCTTATGTAGGTACAATGGTTGATGTTTGAGTTATGATGCTATCAATACAACAGCAGCAGATTTTCTGAAAATTGCAGGACGATAAAAAGCGAAGTTTATTTTATTAAATAAGAAAGCCGGCAATCTGTTGACGAATTGCCGGCTTTTAGGGCAACGCACCTGGCCGGCGTGTTGTTGCCGATAAAAAACTTTAATTAATCTCTTTGAAGCTGCTGGAGTAGTTGTTAACCAATTCACCGGGCTCAATTCTAAGGCATTGTCCTTCCGTTTTATAGCAGTACCCCGCAGTACAATTGTTGGATAACTCCTCTGCAGCAGCATCCCTGTTTACCGGCGTGTTGCCCCAGCCGTTGAGGTGCGCCCGGCCGGTATGAAACGCAAAAGAGCCTGCTGTTGCGGAGGAGCTTTCATCAAACGCTAATGAGCATTGTTTGAAAATCGTAACTATCGCCTTGAAATCCGTTATAAAAACTTTCGGCATTCCGGTTCCTTTGCAGCTTACAATTATAATCACCCAAACTGGCGAAGGATTAAATATGCCGTTAGGAAATTCGTTCAGTAAGAAATACGCGGAGTTAGGAGGGCATTTGTTTTTGTAGCATTGTTCAGCAATAAATTGTTTGAAATTTGTACGTTTGATAAGATGAACAAGGTAGAAACCATAGCGGAATTTTATAAGAAAAATTTGATTGGATGCCCGATAACAGTAGCAAGGGGATCGGGCATTTCAATGTGTTCAGGCTGGAGCCATTTGTTGGAGGTAAAGCCAGCCCGGCACCTTACAGGCGGCGCGACTATTTTAAAATCATGCTGGTGATTGGCAGCAGCAAAGTGCATTATGCAGATAAAGTAGTGGAGGTACAAAAGCAGGCTTTATCATTTTCCAACCCGCAGATACCTTACAAATGGGAACACCTGGGTAATATGCGGGAAGGTGCGTTTTGTATTTTCAACCAGCACTTTTTTCATCAGTACGGCAACCTGAACCGGTATGCTGTTTTCCAGCCCGATGGCACACATATATTGAATCTGACGGATGAACAGGTAAGCGAGGTAAACGTTTTCTTTCAGCGGATGTTTGCAGAGATCAATTCAGTGTACCTGCATAAATATGATGTATTGCGTACGCTTGTTTTTGAACTTATACACTATGCCATGAAAATGCAGCCTTCTGCGAAATCAGGCAGACCTCCTATCCATGCTTCCCAAAGAATATCAACCTTGTTTTTAGAAGTTCTGGAACGCCAGTTTCCTATAGATGAAAGCCATCACACCATTAACCTGCGCTCGGTGAAAAACTTATTAAGCAATCCTATTTTTACGAAAAGCTGAAAAGCTACGCCGGGAAGGCCTTAGGCATTATTGGGAAAAAGGTTAGTTTATAGGGCTACTGAATGCAGGGCTATAACTATATGTTGGGCTCTGTAGAAACCCATATTTGTAGTAGTATCATCAGTTAGTTCTAAGCGGGCTTTATTGAATCTGCCTGTAAGATAAAGTATAACGTGCCTTTGTGTAGCATCTAAAGGGTCGTACAATGCGCAGCCTTTAGCTTTTTCTTGTAAGTCTTCAATACCGCTTTACGGGTCTTATCGGTAAACGTGATCTGCTCGGGGCAGGTTGAAGCCGCAGGGTTATGTTTTTCCATCCAATGCCGCAATTCAATAACAACCGGTAAGAGGTCAATTCCTTTTTCGGTAAGAAAATATAAGCTGCGCCTGCCATTCCGGGAGTCTGTTGTTTTCCGTATCAAACCGTTTGCTTCCAGCGACTGCAGGCGGGCGGCAAGGATATTGGTAGCAATTTTTTCGTCCGACGACTGCAGCTCGCCATAAGAACGTTTATCGGTAAACATAAGATCGCGCAGGATGAGCAGCGACCACTTATCGCCAACAGCTTCGAGCGCCATACTGATGGCACACTGAGAACGCCGGCACCCTTCTTCATTTTCTGTTTTCATATAATACTTGCATTTTACAAGTAATGGCATTATGTTTGCACTTGCAAAGTGCAAGTAAAGGTAATGCTTTGTCTGAATTAAGTAAAGACTTTTACTTTAATAAGATTAAAACCAAGCAAATCTTTTTCTTACATAACCATCTTTTAAAACACTTGGTACAACAACAAATTTAATTATTATGAGTCAATCTTATCCGCTGTTATTTAGTCCCTACCGCTTAGGGAATCTTACCCTGCAAAACAGGATAGTTATGTCGCCCATGACGCGCAGCCGCGCCATTAATAATTTGCCTAACGACCTGATGACTAACTATTACAGCAGTCGTGCTTCTGCCGGCTTGATCATTACCGAAGGGGTTGCTCCGTCACCTGATGGATTGGGCTATCCGCGTATTCCGGGTTTGTATAGCAAAGACCAGATACATGAGTGGAAAAAAGTAACGGATGCGGTGCATGCCAACGGTGGCCGCATCTTTGTTCAGCTCATGCATACGGGTCGTATTACCCATCCGCTAAACCTGCCTGCAGGCGCAACAGTAATCGGGGCATCGCCGATAGCCGCCGCTGCTACACAAATGTACACCGACCAGCAAGGTATGCAGCCATTGCCCGTTCCTAAAGAAATAAGCACGGCGGAGATACCTGCGGTGATTGCAGAATTTGTACACAGCGCCAACAGCGCTATGGAAGCAGGTTTCGACGGTGTAGAACTGCACGGCGCAAACGGCTACCTGCTGGAGCAGTTTTTAAATGCCGCCTCTAACCGGCGTACCGATGAATATGGCGGCACATTCAGCAACCGCAATCGTTTTGTACTGGAAGTAGCCGCCGCTGTAGCCAACGCTATCGGCAAGGATAAAACCGGCATCCGCCTATCGCCTTTTGGTGTGTTTAACGACATTGTGCCGGATGACACTACAGAACAGCAATATACGCAACTTGCAGAAGGACTTGCAGAAATTGGAATTGCTTACATTCACATTGTAGATCATGCTGCAATGGGCGCGCCGGCGGTGCCGCAAAGTGTAAAAGATGCTATCCGTAATGCCTTTGGCAGCACCATAATTCTTTCCGGTGGCTATGATGCCGCCCGAGCGGAAAGCGACCTTGAAGAAAGTAAAGGTGAATTAGTTGCTTTTGGACGTCCTTATATTGCTAATCCTGATTTAGCAGCGCGCTTTGCTGTGGGTGTTGAATTGGCGCAACCGGATCCTGACACTTTTTATACGCCGGGCGAAAAGGGATATACCGATTACCCTGTACTTACCGCGCAATTACAGGAAAGTTAGTGGCTTTGTATAATATTTGATGATAAACGAAAACCGCCTCCGATTAATCGGGGGCGGTTTTTTACAATTATTCTTTAAAATAATTATGTACCGGCAGAAAAAAGCAGCAGGCTGTATTTTGTGCTTCCAGCTACACCAAACCAGCCGGCAAGAAATTAATTTTGCAGGTGCGATGCTACCAGTGCTGATATTTCTTCCAGCGAAAAAGGCTTACTGATAAAGCCATCAGCGCTGCACTCTTTATACTCCGCTTCCACATCGGCATTACCCGAAAAAAGAATGATCGGTGTAGCGCTGTCGTACTTCCGTTTTATCACTTTAGTAATGGTTCTCCCATCATTTCTTCTCAGGTTCACATCCATCAGGATCAGGCTTGGCTTGCGGGTTTCCAATGCCTCCATCATGTCTTTCGACCTGGTAAATGTTTTTACTTCATATCCCCGTTTTTGAAAATAAAATTCCAGCGATTGCAGTATGTCTTCTTCGTCATCCACGATATATAACAAGTTCATTTACTTAAGTTTTTGTTTAGTTTTCCTTTAACATACAATATCTTGCCAGAACTAAAAAAGAACATCCATTTTTGTCGAAATCATTTTTTTTATTATCCTGCTTCATTATTTATACTCCAAATTTCTGCCCTGTTTTCACTATTGCCTGCCAGGTATCATTTTACAAATGTCATGTTTTATTCTACACTGTGCATGTTGCTTTTTTTAAATTGCTGAACAGTATCATATAATCCTGAACAAAGGGCGCAATGCATTATAGCGCTATGCAGCAGCAGCGCATTCGGGTGTTTCTTTTGCCTCAAATATTACTCCTGTATTACCACGGAATTCGCCTGCACACCAGACGGCGCCCTACACAATTTTCAACGAATAAAAAACGAGCTTTTTTGACATAAAACGGAACCATTCAGACATACGCTGCTGAGCGAACCTGACTGACCTTTGTGATGGAACAAGGATATAAAAAATAAATGGTTCGGATAAAAATAAAGGGCATGCAAAAAATACCGGCAAGGAGTCCGCCGTGCAAAAATTTAACCGGCTGAGGCAATCAGGAAAATGAGTAAAGATTAAACAATATAATAATTTAAAAACATGAGAAAGCATTTGATATATGCGGGCTCAGTGGCCATAAAAATATACCTACAATTAAGGCTGCTAAATATTCTCAATTAAAATAAGATTTATGAAAAAGATGTTTATTTATGCGTTTGCATTCGCAAGTTTGATAACTACAAAAGTTAATGCACAAAAAGGATTTTCAGTAAGCGTAAAAGCAGTTCCACAATTTAGTTTTCTTGAAAACAAAGACGATAACAACAATGGCAGCTTCAGCAGGAAAGCTACATTTAATGCTGCTTTCGGCGTAGGCGCAGGGTACAACTTTACAAACCATCTGGGTATTGGTGCAGATGCATTGTATTCGTTGCAGGGACAGCGTTACACGTT
This sequence comes from Ilyomonas sp., assembly GCA_965247435.1. Taxonomy (GTDB): domain Bacteria; phylum Bacteroidota; class Bacteroidia; order Chitinophagales; family Chitinophagaceae; genus Ilyomonas. The sequence goes on from OZ252019.1 coordinate 125,710, forward strand.
AAACGGAACAACATTTAACCAGAAGAATGAGTATATAAAAGTGCCCGTTTACTTCAGTTATAACGGGGATGCTTCCAAAAGGATTTCTTTTATAGGAAAGATCGGTCCGCAGGTTAGTTTTCTTACCAATTCAAAGCTGGATGATAAGAATGGTAATAAAATCCTGGGCGATACCAAAGACCGTTACAAATCTGCCACTTTTGGCGGCATAGCGCTGGCCGGCGCACAATACAAGCTGCAAAGCAATTTATACCTCAGCGCTGCCGCGCGGTTCGATTATGATTTTACCAACGCAGAAGATGATGGCTACAGCAGCTATGTTGGCGGAAGAGCAAAAACCTATAACATGACTACAGGACTCGAAGTAGGGCTAAAGTATATCCTGAAATAAAATAGTGTTTTCATACAGGGTTGGTGTTGGCTAAGCAACTTCACAGGTTGTTTTTGATTGCAGGCAGAAGAGGAGATAGCATCTCCTCTTTTTGTCATAAAAAAGTACTTATGTCCTGGATGGTGCAAGGTGGTTTACTTTTGGCAGGTAAGCAGTTACAATTAAACAGCGAACTATGAAAGCTCCGTATTCATCTGTGCAGGAACTAACAATAGGAGAAGCAAGCATTGATGCAGGAAGAGAAAAAATCACCAAAGATTTCCATGTTATTTTATCAGATGAAGTTTCCTATAATGAAAAACTCTTTCGCCCGTTTCGCGGGAGCCATTTCACCATTTTTCTTACAACGGGTGGCGAATGCGTAGTACAGTCGAATCTTATAAAATATCCCCTGGGAAAGCATAGCCTTTTTATTGTTGCGCCAGGAGTAGTGCATCAGTTTCTTACTAAAAATGAAGATTGCATTGGCATTGTATTGCAGTTTACGAAAGATTTTTTAACCGAGGCTGAATTGCATAAAAAACACATTGAAGCCCTTGCTTATTTTTCACTGCAAAACAATCCGCATATACAGTTGCTGCCCGAAGAAGCCGGCATGCTGGAAAATATATTGTTGTTTTTAAGGCAGAAAGATATAGCGTCAGAAAAGCATCCGTTCAGAAACGAAGTAATACACCACGCGTTCAGCCTGTTCCTGTTTGAAATGGCGTCTTTTTTTATAAAATACCAGGAAGATACGCCGGTTAAAATCACACGCAGGGAAGAAGTGATTATGAATTTTGTAAAGTTGCTCACCCGGCAATTCAAAGTAGAAAGGAGCGTGCAATATTATGCCGATCATTTGTTTGTAACGCCTAAGCATTTATCAAAAACAGTAAAGGAAATTACGGGTAAAACAGCCGGTGAGTTTATTGATGAAATGGTTATTACTGAAGCGAAGGTATTACTCGACGATGCTGCCATGTCTGTGGGAAATGTAGCCGATGAACTTCATTTCAGCGACCAGTTTTTCTTTAGTAAATTTTTTAAAAATCATACAGGCGTAAACCCTTCCGAATATAGAAGCAGCATGTAAATCGCGGCGTTGAATGATTGTTGCAATTGTAACTCCTTTTTCTTATACACTATTTGCTTTTGCTTACTTACCTGCCGATACCGCATTAAAATTTGCTGAAGCAGCCTGGAAAAATTTGTGCTCCGACATAAGCAAACTAAAAAATAATTTTAATTAGCTTATGACGGAGACTTAAGAAGGTACTCTGAATTTTATAGTCAATACAGCAACCGGCACCGGTAAAAAAGCTGGTGAATAAAATATAAAAATAGGGATTGCAATTGTTTGTTCTTTCTGTTATTGATTAACGCCATGGCAAGCCGCATCATGTAAGTGAGTTGAACGTTGCTGCAAGCATACAACATGCATAGGATCATACTTTGCCGGCGGGCGATATAATCATCCGCAGCGCGTTGTCGCTGGTTAAATAAGCCGCTGCCCAATTGTAGAATGTTCGTATCCTGTTTCTGAAATTAACTAAGTAAACAAGATGCATAAAAAGCCAGATAAACCAGGCAACAAAACCCTGCAGGTGCAGTTTTGGTTTGGGTAAATCTACCACCGCCTTATTAGCGCCGATAATCGCCATAGAACCAATATCGCGATAGGTAAACGGCTTCTGTTGCTTTTGCGCCGTTCTGTATATCAGATTCTTCGCAAGGTTCTTCCCTTGCTGTATGGCTACCTGTGCTACCTGCGGATGCCCGTCGGGATATTTTACATCGGTGGTTTGCAGGCAGGTATCGCCTATCGCATAAATGTTTTGCAGGTTATTCACCAGGTTAAACGCATTTACCAGCAGCCGGTTTCCGCGTCCGTAACTTTCTTCGGGCAAGCCGTCAAAAATTTTGGAAGTAACCCCTGCCGTCCATATCAATGTTTTTGCAGCTATGCTTTCGTGCTCGCCAAGTATTACTTCCTCATTCACATAATCTTTAATTCTTGTATGGAGCATCACTTTTACATCCAGCCTGGTTAAGGCTTTATAAGCATACTGCTGAGACGGTCTGCTCATGGTAGAAAGCAGTGCAGCAGATCCGTCTATTAAGTAAATATCTCCCCCAAGGTAACCCTTCAGTTCGGGGTAATCTTTTTGTACAATGCGCTTCCACATTTCAGCCAGCATACCGGCTATTTCCACACCGGTAGGTCCGCCGCCTGCAATTACAATTGTGGATAGTTTTTTCTTTAGCTTCTCATCCGTTGTATAGCTGGCCTGTTCGGCTACCTGCAACAAATAATTGCGCAACGCCACGGCATTATTTATAGTCTTCATGGGCAAAGCATGCTGCTCTATATTTTTAAGCCCGAAATAATTGGTGGCTGTTCCTGTTGCCAGCACCAGGTAATCATACTGCAGATCGCCGGTTGACAAGCGTATCCTGTTTTCTATGGGAATAATTTCCAACAGTTCCCCCATTCTGAAGTTTATATTTTTCTTGTGCCGGAACAGTTTGCGAAAGGGATAACTGATACTTGCAACATCTAAAAAAGCAGTTCCTACCTGGTATAACAAGGGTGGAAAAAAGTTATAATTATTCCTGTCAACGACAGTGATATGAAAGTTATCATCGCGCGACAAGGTGGTAGCAAATTTAATACCCGCAAACCCGCCACCTATAACAATTACCTGTTGTTTATTTTTCATAGCAAAAAATATATGTACGATTAAAATGCTAAGTCTTTTTCGTTAAATGATTCTCCTGGCAAGCTTTGAAACAAGCTTTGTGTACTGCCGGTTTTTCCTTCATATAATTGTAAAATGAATTCACCAATGCGTTTAGCATATACCAGGTCATCAACCGGATTATTATCTTGATTGTAAAAACCCGTATAATTTATTAAAAGCTGATGATAGCGCAAGCCGGTTCCAGCAATTTCCTCGTAAAATATTTTTGTAATGCCTGTCTGCGCTGCTGCTGAAATATTTGCAAGTGCAGAGCCCGGCTTTTTTACAAAATCATCTACGTTGCAAATGCTTATATACAAGCCATTACTGCCGTTTAAATTTTTCAGCAATATGGCACCACTAATACAAGGAGCAGTAATATTCCGCTCTATCATTCTTTCCCAGTCAGCCATGTTTGTGTTAATCAAACCCGGCGATGGAGGCGCGGAAGCAAAACAAATAATAGCAAGATCAATGGCGCCAAAGCTTTCCTTTATAATTCCGGTTAGCTCCTGTATCTTCTCAGGATCGCTGTTATCAATAAGGCAGGTAACAAGCTTGCTTGTAACAATATGCCGGAGGTAATCTTTCAACCTCATAACTTCATCAGCGCTTTTTGCAGGCACAATTACCGTAGCATTTTCTGCCAGTAATGTAGATACGATGCAATGCAAAATCCGCTCTTCATCGCCGGCAACGAGTGTGATTTTATTAGACAATCTTTTCATGTACCTGTATTTTAAATTCAATAGTAAAGCATCGTTTACCAGGGATGCATTCAGGATGTAAAGTTGAGTTGATGGGAGCGGAGAAACAATGTCGCATTGGTGTATATGTATGTCTGTAATTCGCTTACAAGCCTGCATTTTGTTTTAATAAAGTGATGAATCGGCAATGCGGTATTGCTTATAATATTTTGTTTTGCATTGATGTACTTTTCTTAGGTGTTATTACGCGCAGGAATATACTTGCAAAGCTGGATGAAGCTATCCTGCATATTGAGATACTTACATTTTTTGGTTTTAAAAAAACCTGCTTTTGTAGTTTATAATTAAACAGAATAGGAGGATAATTTTCTATGCCTGTTCTTAAAAGCAAGCCTTTGACATTGATAGAATTGCCTCTGCCGGCAAGCCGGTAACAGGAAGTGCGCGTGGTAAAATGCGCCTTACAGACATAGGCACCCGCCTTCCCAACATTCTTTCCCGCAGTTTCCAAAACAACCTTTGTGTCTTCAATTTATGAACATGCAAGACACGATAACAGAACATAAAAAAGAAATGGAAACGCGCATTCTGTCCATCGCGCAGCAATTAATAAAAAGCACCGGAATTAAATATGTAACGATGGAAAGCATTGCTGTTGAAATGGGCATTTCCAAAAAAACCATCTATCATTTTTTTGAAGGGAAAACAGACCTGGTAGAGCGCGTTTTTGCGGGGCAGATCGCTGTTAAAAAAGAATCGCTTTTGCTGGCAAGAGTAAACGCCGTAAATGCGATAGAAGAAGCCTTCCTGTCGTGGAATATCATTGAAGATTTTGTGACCGCAACCACGAATGAAGTAAGGCAGCAGCTCAGCAAACAGTATGTGCAGGCTTATAAGCAAGTGTCTGATTTTGAACATGGATTTTTATACTATTTGTTCAAGTCGAACATTGAAAACGGTATCACGGCATTGCTGTACCGAAGTAACATTAATCCGGAAATCATCGCCCGCTACATGATAGAAATTCTGTTGCTGCACAGCAACATGCCGGTGTTAAAAACACGCCGGTTCAGCCTCACCGAAACCGAAGACCAGATATTGAATTATCATTTATACGGCATTGCCACAGAAGAAGGCGGCAGGATGATTAAGCAATATAAAAATGATTATCTCGCTTACAACAGCCCGTATAAATGAACGGAGGCAAACCAATCATAGTACAAGCAAATTATTAGTAAAAAACAAAAAACAAAAAACAATAGTTATGATAACACGCACATTTTCTAAAATGACAACCGCCCTTCCGGCGCTGTTATTTTCACTCGTAATCGCCGTTACCTCCTGCAAAAGCGGTGGTTCCGGCGCACCGGCAGGCGCTGGTCCGGGCGGTCCGCCGCAAGGTCCGATGCCGTATAAAACAGCGCCGGTTTATTATGGAACGGCTACCATGGAATACCAGTTCCCTGCCACGATACAGGGCGAACAAAATGTAGAGATTCGTCCCAAAGTAGATGGTTTTATCCAAAAAATATTTGTGGATGAAGGCGCAGTAGTGCGTAAGGGGCAGCCTTTATTTCAATTAAATAATCCGCAGTATGAAGAAGCCGTAAGAAGCGCGGGGGCCGCGGTTAAAATTGCAGAAGCCGATGTAATGACGGCTAACATGAACGTAGAAAAAGTGCGCCCGCTGGTTGACAAAGAAATCATCAGTAAATACGAACTGCAATCGAACCAGTACACGCTGCAATCGAAGCAGGCATCGCTCGCATCGGCGCAGGCAGACCTGGTGAATGCAAGGGTTAACGTGGGTTATACGTACATCACCAGCCCTTCCGATGGCATTGTCGGCGCCATCCCTTATAAGCAGGGAAGCCTTGTGAGCAGTACTTCCGGCAGCCCGCTCACTACCGTGTACAACACGAAGAATATCTACGCTTATTTTTCTATCAACGAAAAACAATTGCTCGATTTTTCACGACAGGTAAAAGGCACTACGCTGCAAAACAAACTGGCTACCACGCAGGATGTGATCCTGATGCTGGCAGATGGAACGGCATATACTCAAAAGGGCAGAGTAACAACGGCAACGGGTTTAATCAATACAGAAACCGGCTCGGCAAATTTCAGGGCAACATTTCCTAATGCGCAAGGCTTAATCCGGAGCGGCAGCAGCGCCATCATTAAACTGCCCGCACCGATAGACAGCGCCATCCTGATTCCGCAGGAAGCTACGTTTGATCAGCAGGGAAAAAAATTTGTGTATAAGCTGGTGGGTAAAGACAGCATTACCAATACAGCAATAGAAGTGGATGAAGTAAGTATCGGCAATTTATACCTCGTGAAAAAAGGCTTATCAAAAGACGACCAGATTGTAGTGGAAGGCGCAGGAAACATAAGAGCGGCTACTAAAATAAAACCCCTGCCCGTATCCAAAGACAGTGTGTATGCAGAGGTGAAAGAGAAGCAATAGTTGCAGTAATATAGGAACCACAAAGACATAAAGAAGCAAGGCTTCACAAAGAAGCTGAAGATTGCTTCAAGCATCTTATTGCCCTTACTGTCGCTGTGATTCTATCAAAAAATCATCAACAAAAAACAAAATTTATGTTCCAGGTATTTATAAAACGTCCGGTATTATCCACAGTGATTTCCGTAATCATCGTCATACTCGGCATACTGGCTTACTTGGGTTTGCCGGTAACACAGTATCCCGAAATTGCGCCGCCCACGGTTGTCGTTAATGCAACGTACACAGGCGCCAATGCAGATGTGGTTTTAAAAAATGTAGTGGTTCCGTTAGAAGAGCAAATCAATGGTGTGGAAGGGATGACGTACATGACCTCTACTTCTACCAATGATGGCACAGCCACCATTACCGTTTATTTTAAGCTCGGCACCAATTCGGATATTAACGCGGTGAACGTGCAGAACCGTGTGCAGCGTGCCACCAATGTGTTGCCGGCTGAAGTAACCAAAGCCGGTGTTACCGTTGACAAGCAGCAAAGCGGTAACCTGATATTCTTTTCTTTGGTAAGCAATAATCCCGACTACGACCAGAAGTTCTTAAACAACTACGCCAACATCAATATTGTGCCTCAAATAAAACGTATCAACGGCGTTGGCGGTGCAACTGTTTTCGGGTCGAAAGATTACTCCATGCGCATCTGGCTGAAGCCCGATATAATGGCAACATATGGCTTAACGCCAGCCGATGTAAATGCTGCGCTTGCCGAACAAAACCTCGATGCGGCGCCGGGTAAATTTGGCGAAAACAGCAACCAGGTTTTTGAATATACCATTAAGTATAGCGGTCGTTTATTAGACACCACGCAGTTTGGAAACATCGTGATGCGCAGCGGCACCACCGGGCAGATTTTACGTTTAAAAGATATTGCCCGCATTGAGCTGGGCACGTTAACCTATTCATCGGCACAATCAACCGATAATCATCCGGCTGCTATTGTTAGCGTAAGCCAAACGGCAGGTTCCAATGCGCAGGATATTATCAAACAAACCATCGCCACGTTAAGCAATGCTTCCAAAGACTTTCCCAAAGGCGTTCAATACACATCGCTGTATAACGTGAATGATTTTTTAAGCGCCTCGATAGATAAAGTGGTAGAAACACTGGTGATTGCTTATCTCTTAGTGTTCCTGGTGGTGCTTATTTTTTTGCAGGATCTGCGTTCTACCATTATACCTGCCGCATCCGTGCTGGTATCCATCATCGGCACCTTTGCGTGTTTAAGTTTATTCGGCTTCACCATCAACCTGCTTACGTTATTTGCCTTGGTGCTTGCGATTGGTATTGTAGTGGATGATGCCATCGTTGTGGTGGAAGCGGTTCATGCCAAATTAGATGAAGGATATAAATCGGCAAAGAAGGCGGCGCTGGATACGATGAGTACATTAAGCAGCACCATCATCGCTATTACGCTGGTAATGGCTGCGGTGTTTATACCGGTATCATTTATCAGCGGCTCATCGGGTGTGTTTTTTAAACAGTTTGGTTTAACGCTGGCTGCTGCCATTGTTATTTCCGCCATCAATGCGCTTACGCTAAGTCCTGCCTTAAGTGCGCTGTTTTTAAAGCCGCACGCGGATGAACATGGTAAAAAGAAAAACTTTGTTGAACGTTTCAAAACAGGCTTTAATACCGGTTTCGATAACTTAAAAAACAAGTATCAGAAAGCCATTGGTTTCTTCTCTAAAAAAAGATGGATTGTGCCCGCAATTGTGGCTGTTTCTGCAGCTTTATTGGTCTTTTTTATGAAGAGCACGCCAGGTGGTTTTATACCGGATGAAGACCAGGGAACCATCTTTGCAGACATCAGCCTGCCGCCGGGAAGCTCGCTCGAAAGAACAACGGCAATCACAGACCAAGTAAGCAAAGTTGCGGGAAGTATGGAAGTGATTAATCACAAAGGCGCGGTTACAGGACAAAGTATTATTAATGGTCTCGGCAGCAACTATGCTTTAATGATCCTGAAACTAAAACCCTGGGACGAAAGAAAAGGAATAAAAGTAGAAGATGTTATCGGACAGCTCTTTCAAAAAACAGGGGCTATCCAAGGCGCGAAAATCTTATTTTTTGCACCGCCAACGGTTACCGGTTTTGGTATCGCCGGTGGCTTTACAGTAGAACTGCAGGACAAAACTGCCGGCAGTGTGGATGCTTTTAATAAAGTATCGGGCGGCTTTCTCGGCGCTTTAAATCAACGCCTGGAGATTATGTATGCGGCCACCGGTTTCGATCCCAACTATCCTCAATACCTGATGAATATCAATGTGCCGAAGGCAAAAGAAGCCGGCGCATCCGTAAGCGATTTGTTAGCGACCATGCAGGGTTTTTATGGCGGTATTTACGCCTCCAACTTTAACGAGTTTGGCAAGCAGTACCGCGTGATGGTGCAGGCAGATGCGCCTTACAGAAATAACCCGGCGAGCCTCAACAGCATCTATATAAAAACGGCAACCGGCACGATGGCGCCGATCTCCGAATTTGTTACGATGACAAAAACCACCGGTCCGCAATCGCTGTCAAGGTTCAATCTTTTTTCAAGCATTGAAGTAATCGGTCGCCCGAAGCCCGGCTACAGCAGTGGCGATGCCATAAAAGCGATTGAAGAAGTAGCCAGGAAAACATTGCCCGCAGGCTATTCGTACGATTATGCCGGCATCACCCGCGAAGAAAAAAACAGCGGCAGCCAAACGCTGTTGATCTATGCGCTTTGTATCGTGTTTGTTTATTTTTTGCTGGCGGCTTTGTATGAAAGTTATCTTATTCCCCTCGCTGTTTTATTTACGCTGCCGGTTGGGCTGATGGGGGTTTATCTATTCGGTTTCATCAGGCATCTGGATAATAACATTTACATGCAGATAGCCGTGGTAATGCTGATTGGCTTGCTGGCAAAGAATGCGATACTGATTGTAGAATATGCGCTGGAAAGACGGCGCAGCGGCATGAGCATTGTTGATGCTGCAATAGATGGCGCCACGGCAAGACTGCGCCCGATACTCATGACTTCCCTTGCCTTTATTGTTGGGCTATTACCCTTAATGTTTGCCAGCGGTGTTGGCGCAGCGGGCAACCGTTCTATCGGCACAGGCGCGGTTGGCGGCATGTTGGTGGGAACCCTGATTGGCATATTCGTAATACCGGGTTTGTATATCATTTTCCAAACCCTGCAGGAAAAAATCAGCGGTTCTCCGCAGCAAATTGCAGACAAAGAAAAAAAGGAAGACGAAGAAGCCCAGGCATTTGAAGAATCGAAAAAGAAAGAAAACAATATAACACCAGCGTTGGGATGAGGGAAGTGAGCGGAGAGAAGTGAATATTCGCTTATAAGGATGACCTCACCTAAATCCTCTCCAAAGGAGAGGACTTCAATCGCTGAAAATTTGAAAAGTTCTACGAGCTGTAGCAGCTTTTTACCCTTATTTTTTGAAGAAGCCTGCCCGTCCGGAGGCAGGGGTTGGGATGAGGTCAAAATGCAAATAGCAAGCTTATCCTGAACATCACATTATAAATTATAAAAGCTGATAACTAACAGCTCACACCTCATCGCTAAAAGATTATTAACAAATAAAACATACTACCATGAAAACAATTCACATAAAGCAGATCGCTGCCATTCTGTTGGCAACGATGCTGATTACCTCTTGTAAGGTAACGCAGGAATACAGTCGCCCGGCAGTACAAACAGATAGCTTGTATCGCGGTGTTTCAACAAAAGATACCAACAATATTTTCAGTATTTCCTACACACAATTATTTGCCGATCAAAACCTGCAAGCCTTGCTGCAGGAAGGTATCAGCAACAACTATGATTTAAAAATAGCCGTCGCGCGCATCAAACAATCGGAAGCCGTTTTTATACAAAGCAAAGCCGCTTTTTTACCCACCCTGAGCGGAACGAATGAAGCCGGCGTGCAGGGATTAAGCGTAGCGCAGGGAAGAAAATTAACGAGTCAGAACGGTATTTATGAAAAGACGTTCAGCAGCAGTTGGGAGCTTGATGTCTGGGGCAAACTGCGCAGCGCAAAACGGGCGGCGGCGGCACAATTATTAGAAAGCGATGCTTACCGCAGAGTGGTGCAAACCCAATTGGTGGCAGACATTGCTACAGATTATTATTCGCTGCTGGCGCTCGACAAACAATTGCAGATTACTACGCAAACCGTGGAAAACCGCAAGCAGGATGTAGAGATCAATAAAGCACTGAAAGATGCATCGAAAGTAACCGGCGCTGCCGTGGTGCAAAGCGAAGCCAACCGCTACGCCGCCGAAGTAACCATACCCGATTTGCAGAACAGTATCCGGCAAACGGAGAACGCGCTTTCGGTATTGCTGGGCAGGCGGCCGGGCAGTATTGCCAGAACATCCATGGATGAGCAACAGATAGACACTACATTACAAACCGGCGTACCTGCACAGCTCTTAAGCAATCGTCCCGATGTAGCGCAAGCCGAGTATGCCTTGCGTTATTATTTTGAACAGACGAATATTGCGCGGGCTTATTTTTATCCATCGCTTACCATCACCGGCACAGGCGGCTGGCAAAGCGCTACTACAAAAACGGTATTCAACGCTACTTCTTTGTTCGGCAGCGCGGTTGGCGGACTTACGCAACCTATCTTCAACCAGGGTTTAAATAAAGAAAGGCTGCACGTTGCCAAAGCGCAGTATGAAGAGTATGCGGCTACTTTTCAAAAGACAGTGTTAAGCGCTGGTGAAGAAGTGTCGGATGCTTTGTATAATTATCAATCGGCAAAAGATAAAGCAGGTGTGCGCGGTTTGCAGCTCGCTTCGCTGCAAAAATCGGTTGACTATACAAAAGAATTATTGAAGTATGGCTACGCCAGTTCGTATGCCGATGTACTTACCTCCGAACAAAATTATTTAGCTGCGCAATTGAACAGTGTGGACGACCGGCTGCAGCAGCTAACGGCAGTGGTGAGCTTATACAGAAGCTTAGGCGGCGGCTGGAAGTAAATGTTATGGAAGCAAATCATAACCTCTTCATTTCTGCTGCTGTTACCTTGTTTGCAGGTATGTCCAGCAACAAGGCTTCTACTTCGCTGCATTTTACAGGAAGATCATAACTTCTCTATATATCCGGCTATATCATTGGCTCCTGAAAAATATAATCTTTTTAAGATTTTTTTCCGGTATGGTAGTACGCATGCTGTTGGTTTTTGATAATACTCTATCTTAGCCTCCATGGTTATCATTAAAAGTCATCCCGAATTCGAAGCGCACTTAGGTAAGGAATTGGGTGTTTCTTCCTGGCATACGATTACGCAGCAGCAGATCAATAACTTTGCGGATGCCACCCTGGACCATCAATGGATACACGTTGATGCGGATCGGGCTGCACGGGAGAGCCCTTTTAAAGCAACCATCGCACATGGGTACCTTACCCTTTCGCTCCTGCCTTATTTCTGGAAGCAGATCGTAGATGTGCAGAACCTGAAAATGGAGGTGAACTATGGCATCGAGCAGATAAAATTTGGCCAGGCCGTGGTGGTGGACAGTGAAGTACGGTGCCGCGTTTCGGTAAAATCCATTATCAACTTAAGAGGCATTACCAAAGCCACGCTATTCATCCAGATAGAAATTAAAGACCAGCCAAAATATGCCTGCGCCGGCGACGTGGTATTCCTCTATCATTTTATGTAATCATTTGTTTGTATAGCGGCGCGTGTGGCGGTGTGGGTGATGTTGTTTCCTGGTCCGAATAAGTATGTAGCTGTCTCCTATTTTGATCTTATGTTAAGTTTACAACTTCCATTTTGAAGAACTTCATTTTACGTTAAAGCTTTATACTACTTAGCCTTTGTTTGATTGGGATAAATACATTAGTACTGTCAATAAATTTAAAGTCTGTAAAAGGTGATAAGCCGGTTTGGAAGTTGGAAGAATATTGAATTAATCATGTCACTAAGTAATCCTGCAAGTTGATTATAATTTGTAAAAGCTAAAAATATTAGTATATTTGTTATGCCTGCAAAAAACCCTATTTGGTAAACCTTTTAACGAAGGAACAAAAATAAAATTAGAAGTTTTTAAAGAGTACTTTAAGGAGTGGCTGCCGGTATTTGTCTCAAAGGAAAAGCCAATTTGGAAACGGGTTCAGGTTTTTGATTTCTTTGCGGGTAAAGGTAAAGATAAGAATGGTGAGCAGGGTAGCCCTTTAATCGCTATTGATGTAATTACATCTTATATAGAATACATAAAGAAAAATAATATCGAGGTTATTTTACACTTAAATGAATTAGATAAAGATAGCTACAATGCGCTCAAGGAAAATGTATCTGGCTTTGATATAGATTTTAAAATAAAGACTTATAATTCTGATTTTAAAATCCTTTTTGGCGAGCTATATACTTCTATGAAAACATCGGCGAATTTTCTTTTTTTAGATCAAAATGGAATTAAAGAAATTACACGAGAAATATTTCAACAGATTACGTCTCTTGAGCAAACAGATTTTTTGTTTTTTATTTCATCATCCTATTTTAAAAGATTTGCTACTACCCCAGAGTTTAAAAAATACTTTCCGTTTGAGCCAAGCGAAGTAGAAAATACTGATTATTATCACATTCATAGAAAAGTTGTTAATCATTATAAATCACTTATAACAGGAAAAAATCAATATTTTTTAGCGCCGTTTTCGATAAAGAAAGGTGCAAATATCTATGGGCTTGTATTTGGTACTAATCATACTTTAGGTATTGAAAAATTCTTATCAGTAGCATGGAAGAAAGATAAGTTAACCGGAGAGGCAAATTATGATATTGATAATGAAAAAATAGATCTATTTCAACAGTCACTTTTTGAAGAACTAAGTAAACCCAGTAAGCGACAAATTTTTGATAAGAATTTGACTGAAAATATTTTAAATAAAAATCTTAACACAAATAAAAGCGTTTACCTGTTTGGATTAAATGAAGGATTTCAATTAAAGGATGTAAATATTGTTTTAAAAAAGTTGAAAGCCGATAGGAAGATTGATTATGATTTTACGTTGTTATCAGCAGATTTACACAAAATGACAATTACAGAATTTATTAAATTAGTATAATGGCACAGTCGCACATTGAATGGACAGAGATGACTTGGAATCCTGTAACCGGCTGTACTAAAATATCAGCCGGTTGCAAGTATTGCTATGCAGAAGTAATGGCAAGGCGCTTACAGGCAATGGGTATAGAGAAATATAAACATGCTTTCAAAGTAGCCATGCATCCGGGCGCTTTAAATATTCCTTATACATGGAAGAAATCAAAGGTTGTATTTGTAAATTCAATGAGCGATTTATTTCATCCTCAAGTAACACTTGAATTTATTCAAAGGGTTTTTAAAGTAATGAATGATAACCCACAACACACTTTCCAGGTATTGACAAAAAGAGCTGACCGGCTGTTGAAGGTGCATACAGCATTGAGTTGGACGGATAATATCTGGATGGGTGTTTCGGTAGAAGATAAAAGAGTAACGCACCGGATAGACGGATTAAGATATACCAATGCAAAAGTTAAGTTTTTATCGTGCGAGCCGCTAATAGGTCCATTGTATAACATGAACTTACAAGGTATAGATTGGGTAATTGTAAGTGGAGAAAGTGGCAGAACACCAAGACCTATGAGTGAAGAATGGGTTTTAGATATTTTAGAACAATGCCAGTCGAGCAAAACAAAATTCTTTTTTAAACAATGGGGCGGCACTAATAAGAAAAAATCAGGTAGAATTTTATTAGAAAGAACCTGGGATGAAATGCCACATCTATCACAATTAGAAATGCTTTGTTAAGTATCCACTTGTTGAACACAATTAAATTTTAGATTTTCGCAAGCTTTAGTACTCCTTATTTTCTTCACATACAAAATCCAATCAACCTCCATTTGTGTCGCGTATATTCAATACAATGCCTTACCGCTTTGATAGTTCCTTCTGTGCAATGTTCTTTTAGCCAATACCCCAGGATATAAAAGCGACAATGGAATGAAGCGGAAGTTTGCTTAATAAATTCAGTTTTTAGCTGCTGACGATCAAAGTTTTCGCCTATTTTCGAGTGAGTGTTGATTGAGTTGACCTGTTCTAATAATCGCAGCTATGAAATTCTTCTTTTTTCTTGCCATTTTTAGTATTACTTCCGGCAGCAGTTTTAGTCAGCAACCTAAAACCTTTGGTGCTACAGATGTGGCCGCTTTAAAATCGCTTGCCGGTAAATGGGAGTTGTACTGGAACAATCATACTATGGATTCGATGAGCACGATGCTTAGGGAGGATGTGGACTTTGTAAATGTAGCAGGCGTATGGCTGAAAGGAAAAACAGCGGCGGTGAATGACCATCAGCAAAAGCATGAAGGAATAGTATTTAAAAACAGTGTATGGACAACGGATAGTGTAGCCATAAAATATGTAAAACCGGACCTGGCCATATTGCATATAGGATGGGGGCTGAGCGGAGATAATGATCCGGACGGCACTCCCCGAAAACCCAGGCACGGCCTTTTTACATGGGTAGTTATGAAAGAGAAAAAACAATGGCAGTTACTGGCTGTTCATAATGTTAATATACGGGAACCAATGGCAACAGCTAAGTAAAAGGTGAAAATGAACTTTCCGGAATCATCCCATAAAAAGCTTTTACTTTTTCATTTTCCCAGTCACATAAAAATCCTATTACCCACCATTTTTGTCGCTTTTATTCAATACAGCGCCTTACTACTTTGATAGTTTTGTTTCTTGCATCCACAACCACCATTACATGAAACAAATCATCGCCTGCCTTGTGCTTTTTTCTTTTGCGGGTAATGCAGGCAGAAGCGCTACCGCCATACCGGTACAAAATAAAACAACCGACAATGTTGTTTCGCGCCCGCTGCCGGCATACCAACCATTGCCTGCCGTTGCAGGTAAGGCTGCTATTGCCATACCGCCTGCTATTCCATCCGCAATGCACAGAAAACTGAGAAGACCTGCGGTTGTTTAATATTTACCAAAAATCTTCCGCGACCAAAATTTTGTCGCATTTCTTCAATACAACTTTTACCTGGAGCTATAAATTTGCTTAAAAATTACAACCTGATATGATCCACGGAAAACGGTACAATGTATTCAACAACATTCACAAAGGCTTACGGGCTATGTTGTTCAGCATCCAGATGAAACTGCAGCAAACCGATAGCGCGTCGCCGGAGGCTGCCACCATTATTGCAGAACTGGAGAAAGTGCTCTATTATTACGACGAGCATGCCGACCATGAAGACAAGTATATACTGGCACACATCCTACAGCAGGAGCCGCAGATTGCCAAAGCGCTGGAAGAAGACCATGTAATAGACCATCAACTGAGCGAAAAACTGAGAACCATGCTCGGCAACTGGAAAAATGCTGCGGCAGGCGACAAACAGGAAGCTGCCAGTGCTACTTTCTATGCACTGAACGCATTTATTGCCTTTAACCTGTACCACATGAATAAGGAAGAAACAGAACTGCTGCCCTTGCTGTGGAAGCATTTTAGTGATGCGGAAATTATAGGTATGGAGCAGGAGATAATAGCCAACATCAACCCGGAAACATTAATGGAAGAAAGCCGCTGGATGATGCGCAGCATCAGCAATACCGAAATACAGGAATGGCTGGGCGGCGTAAAAGCCGGGGCGCCGGAATTTGTCTATCAGTCTTTTGTGCAGATGGCTGCCGAAGAGTTGCCGGGCGAACGTTTTACCGCTTTGCAGCTTGCCTGACCTTTTGTAAAGAAACGGACGCAAAATAATTATTGAATCCTGTACTTTTATAGCGATAATACAACTGCCCGATGAATATCACTTACCAGGAAATAAAACCTTCTGCTGCACTTCAGCCTTATGTAGATGCGTATTGGTTACAATCTTTTAATGGTGCGCCAAACGAAATGTCGCCCGACCAGTTTTGCATCCCGTTCGGTACGGCTGAAATCATTGTAACCTTAGACGATGGCATTTGCGAGATTAACGCAAACGGGCAGTGGTTTACATTACCCAATATATTCATCTGCGGCATGTACCAGGATACGGTAATCTGGCGGGCCGGCGGCAACACGCGCAAGTTTGGCGTTCGCCTCAAGCCCGAAACCTTTCCCATGCTTTTTAAAGCCGCTTCCGCGGTGCTGTACAGCGATTATACGCTGCCGGAAAACATCATTGGCAACGAAGCTAATCTGTTGGCGGAACAATTAGTAGAAGCTCCTGATCTGCCCGCTATCATTCAATGCATGGAAGCCTTTTTGCTGGCGCAGTTAAACAAGCATAAACAGGCGCATAACTATACTATTGAAGCAGCCAGGCTGATACGTTCTGCAAAAGGCGATATTTCGGTAGAAGAACTCAGCCAGCGTGTGTATGTAAGCGTACGCCAGTTGCAGCGCTCCTTTCAGAAAGAGATAGGAACAAGCCCTAAAACTTACCAGCGGATTATCCGTTTTCGCAACGCCTACCGCGATATGCAGCAACTGCAGCAAACCGGCGGCTGGGCGGGGCTTTCGTACGACCTTGGCTACGCCGACCAGGCACATTTTATCCGCGAGTTCAAAGCGTTCTCCGGCTTTATACCCAGTGCTTTGCTGTCTAACAAAACACATATCCACGCACTGGCAGAGACGGCCCGTTTCTCTACACTGCAAGCATAGCAGCATCCTGCTTTCCAGGTACAGCATAGGGTTTCAGACAGCTATAGCGATATGCTAAAATGAATATTTGACAGTTGCCTGAATTATTCAATTAAGATTATGGCGTGTCCCTTCGGGTCGGGCTATCCGCTATTACTCCGCCACTAAGCCATTGCACAAAAGCCTCAGCGGGGTAACCGCTGCTATCCCTCACGTGCTATGCGCAGTTAAGTCTTATACTTTTATAATCAATATAAGTAATCGGTCAAAATAAGATAGACTTAAACAGTATAGCTATTTGCTCCGGTGCAGCACTACTGCTGCACAATTCAAAGCAGTAAAAAAGCTGCATCAGGGCATAGCAGGAAAACGTGGGGTATATCGTTTTGGCGCCGCTTTTTTTCGTTCTCCGCTTTCCACAAAAATGGAGAACAATAGATAATATTAACCGATTACTTACATCTGATAAAACAGTCTGAATTTTTTAAATATATTGTCAAAATTAGATAGACTAAAATTAGTATGGTAATTCGCTCCGGTGTAGTATTACTGCTGCTCCATTCACAGCAGCACAAAAGTCACATCAGGGCGTATCAGGAAAACGTGCTGTATATCGTTTTCCTGTAGCTTTTTCGTTCTTTTTTCTACAAAAAAGAACAATAAACAATTGACAATAAGTAACAGCTAATTTTGAAGATATACTTAAATCAACCAACATAAACCTTGAAACAATGAACAAAACAATCATCAATCCCTGGCAATGGCAAGACCATTTAGGATACGCGCAGGCAATCGAAATCAAAGCAAACAAGGGCACGCTGTATTGCTCCGGCCAGGCAGCAATGGATGCAGACGGCAAACCTGTTGCCGGCACTATGAACGAACAAATAGCACTCTGTTTTAGCAACCTGGAGCAGGTGATTTACCAGGCGGGCTACGGGCCTTCTCAAATTATAAGGCTTAATTTTTACACCACGTCCATACCTGATTTTTTTGGTGCGTACGATACCGTCATCAACTGGATGAAGCAGCACCATTGTACGCCTGCCAGTACGCTTGCCCAGGTGGCGGCGCTTGCTTTTCCGGAGTTGCAAATAGAAATTGAAGCTACCGTAGTTGGGTAAGGTGGCAGGATTGCTACAGGCAGCATAAAGGCTGGCAGAAGTTGTATAAATACAAAGCGATCTTGTTTACAAGCCAAACACATCTTTCGCACTTTTATACGTATTGCAGTGCGCTTCCACAATATGCCGGATGTCGGGCGAGTAGCCGCCGCCCATGGCTACGGCTACCGGTATGCCATATTTTTTGCATTGCGCAAACACAATTTCATCGCGGCGGCTGCAATCGGCAATCGTGAGTTTCATCCTGCCAAACCTGTCGGTGGAGAGCACATCTGCGCCGGCTACAAAACACATAAAATCAGGCTTCTCTTTTTCAATGAGCGCGGGTAGCGTACGCGCTAAAATCTGCAGGTATTCCCCGCCGGCCGTACCATCGGGCAGGCCAATATCAAGGTCGCTTTCTTCTTTGTGAAAAGGATAATTGTGCGCCCCGTGCATGCTAAAAGTAAACACGCGCTCATCGCCCCTGAAAATAGAAGCGGTGCCATTGCCCTGGTGCACATCGAGGTCGGTGATCAGTATCTTTTTTATCAGCTTATTATTGAGTAAATAATGACTGGCCATCGCAAAATCGTTCAGCAGGCAAAAGCCTTCACCCCTCGCAGCAAACGCATGATGCGTGCCGCCGGCTACATTGAGCGACACGCCATATTGCAACGCATTCAAAGCGCAATCAATCGTTCCCCTGCTGATACAAAGTTCCCGCTTTACCAGTTGGGCGCTTTGCGGAAAGCCGATTGCCCGCATTTCTTTTGCCGTAAGCCCGCCCGTTTTCATGCGCTGCCAGTAATCGGCCGTATGAGTTTGCAGTATAGTATCTTCATCAACCGGTACCGGTGAAAAAATGTTTTCTTCTTCAATCACGCCTTCATACAGCAACTGGCCGGGTATCAGCTCATACTTCAGCATCGGGAAGCGGTGCGTCTCCGGCAGCGGATGCGCATAAATCGGGTCGTAAGCAATAGTAAGCATCCGTATAAATCTCTCTTAAATCGGTAAATGGTATTTGATTGCAAGAATACATTACAATTGGTAGCTGCGCCGTTTGATAGCGGTAAAGGTGTAAAAAAAAGCCGCCACACTCACCGGTAAAATAAAGCCGCAGGCCTTGCCTGACTGACTAACATATTTTTTCGCTTCCTGCACACTTTATAAAATTATAAGCTTGCTGCTTCCTGCATCTTCCTTAAAAACTGCTGCACAATACAAATGAAAGCTTATACTGATATTAAGAAAACATGAAGAAATGAAAATCGGTTTAAAATTCAATCCTGCTGCAGGTTTGCACAGTGGCCTTCTCTAAATTAGTGCTTCTTTTTAACCAATATCAGTAGCGATGAAACTAATAGTATTCAATTTCAACAACTCCAAACTGGATCTAAAAATGGAGGCTTTCACACTAAAAGCCGGTTATCTTTTGGGCGATGAAGTTTATACGGCCGGAAGTACCGGTTATGATATGTACGCCAAAAAGTACTTGTCCGATCTGCCTGTATCTAGAGAAATTTCGCTTTTGGAAAGCAGGTATCAAAGCGACCCGGAAACGCTGGAAATTATACTGGATATAAAAAGGTCAATGAAAGCATCCGGCAAGGTAAAATATAAAGAGCCGGATTTTCTGGCTGCTCAGAAAAAAACGGAACGTGCAGTCCATAATTTTTGGATGATAGCATTGGATGAATATGAAGCAGTAATGAAATCTTTTGGTTTTGCCGAATTGAAAGAGCTTTCGGAAGAGGGTGTATTAGGATACTATCCTGTTGAGGCAGAACCGGAAATTACCTACCCGGGAAAAATGAGGGCAAGCGATCTGTTACAGCGTTTATTGCCGGATATACAGGAAGATGAAGAACCGGAAATATTTTTCTTAGGCCCTGAATTTTTTAGTGATGATTATGCCAGGCCGGAGATATTTACTGCGCAGGATGCACCGGTAACCGATGTAAGCAACATGTATTTAAATACCTGTTTTACCCTGCCTAATATAAGTATTCTTTCTGCTGCCGAACTGCAAACGGTGCGCAGGCAGTTACAGGAGGCCGGTACTGCATTCAGAAGTAATACGGATGAATGGATAGACATGTGCTACTTCAACGATGATGTTGCCGGGCGGGCAGCCTTCTTTAACAACGAGGTGCTGCCTGCCGCAGCTACCCTCCAGCAAAGTATTAACAGCAATGACCTCTTAAAATTTTGCAGCCGTATGCAAAAGGATGCCGTAAAAATGAATGTGCGGATGGGGGAGATACCGGTGTGGCAGTTGTGGGAATATTATAAGCACTACGATGTAATAAAAGACGAAACCTGGAGCAAATTGCAAAATCTGAAAGACGGAGATTCCTTTAACGGGCAACGCTGGCCGGTGATGATGCTGGGCTTGCCGGAAGAACTAAACTACTGCCGGAGAGAAGATACACCCGCTGTAGAAACAGCACGCAGCAGAAAATATTTATTAATAGACTAAAATCCATATCATGAAAAACGTTAGCAGTTATTTTCCCATCCGAACTATTCAAACGAGCACGTGCCTCGAATTCAGCACCATGAACGAGTTTTGCCAGTTTACCAAAGCGCACCAGTTGCTCGACATTTTTTTGTTGTTGAACGAAGCTAATGAGCCCGAGTATTTTGGCATTATTCACAACCATGTATTATTCCGCCATGCCACGCTTGGTTTTAAAACGCTGGAAGACTATAACAAAGCAACACAATCGAAATTTCCGGATGCTTCTTTGTATTACGAAGCAGCAGCGCAGGACTATCATAGCTATGAAGATTACAGACTGGTGAAAGAAGCCGGTATCAGCGACAAAGAGGTATTCAATAAAATAAAGAGCGCGCATTTCATCAGCGGGTTTGAAGATTATAAAGCCTTATTGCAATCGGGCAGCCACCTGCCTTTATTGCCCGAATTCTCTAACCCTTACCAACTATATACCTACGCTGCCGGCAACGAGTTTGCAGACTATCACCAGTTTAAAAAAGCAATTGGCCAGGGCTTTACCAACGCCATTGTTTACAAGGCAGCTACCGAATATGGCTTTCCTTCTTCCGGTGATTATAATGAAGGACTGCAGAAAGGTTTCCGAACGTTTGCCGATCTGCAGCTTGCGAGGGAAAAAGGTATGCAAAACCTGGATGATCTTACCCGGTTTCGAGATTTGGAAGTGTTGCATTGCGATAACTGCTTTCACGACCAGAAAGTGCTGCTTACATTACTCTCTAAAGTAGAACAGGGCAAAAAAATTTCAATCAACAAACTGAAAGAGCTGTTTAAAAACATGGTGGCCGGATACCGGTATGCCGATACGCAGCAGATGCCGGCCTGGTTTACCACTTCGTTGGATACGGACGATGCCATTATTCAATTTCTGCAGCAAAATGAGCAGGCCAAAAAGTTTGGTACGTACGATACGGATGGTGAGTTTTTTGAGATCAGCCGGATGCAGGAGCGGAGTGTGGTTATAGATGGAAGTAATGTGGCGCACAATAGTACAGGCAGTGCATCTTCCAAACCGGTTGTTGCCAATATCATTAAAGTAGTAGAGCATTTAAAAGAAGAAGGCTTTACAGATATTACGGTGATTGCAGACGCTTCTTTAAAACACAGGCTGCTGGATGGAAACAAGCTGCCGCAATTAAAACAAATGGTGGAATACCTGGAAGCGCCGCGCGAAACGCCGGCCGATATTTTCTTAATCCGGTATGTAAAAAGCAACCATTGCCTGCTCGTGAGCAACGACACTTTCCGGGAGTGGAAAATTCAGGATACCTGGACTGCGGAGAATATAGATTTTTACCGCCTTTCGTTTATGATAAAGGGCGAACAGGTGTTGATGCCGGATTTGGATTTAAAATAAAGTTTTTTTTGGTTGAATCAATATGTGAGGGCCTAAGCCTGATCGAATGACAAATAAAATATCCTATCGGGGTAAGTGATAGGATATTTTATTTTGCAGAGCAATTTTTTTCATGCTATGCCAGCAGTTGAATACCTGTTTTTGTAAAAGCGATTTTCTTTTGTTTGTACAGGGCGCCGGTCGTCATTTTAAACGTTTTTTTACTCATGCCAAATACCCGGTAAATTTCTTCGGGATCACTTTTATCGTGGTATGGCAGGTAGCCATCATTTTCCTGCAGCAATCGTAATATTTTTTCTGTTTCGTCTTCTACTTTCTGGTAGCCGGCTTTGCCCGGCATCACGTCTATCTTATTGTCGGGCCGTATTTTTTTTATATAGCCCTGCAGCCGGTCGCCGATTTCTACCGGTGTAAACACGTCTCCAAAATACAACATGCCGCTATGCAGGCCATTAATAATTACCGTATAACCGATTTCTGTTTTGCGAAAAACAATCAGTTCTGCAGTGTCTTTTTCTTTTACGGTTAGCTGTTCATTATTTAACTGCAATTCTATTCTTTCGGTAGCCGCCACGCGACCGGTTTGCGCATCTATATAAATCTTCACCAGGTACTCGCCGCCTTTGCGCATTGGGGACGACTGCTGCGATTTAGGTACAAAAATATCTTTCATCAGTCCCCAATCCATGAAGGCACCCTGGTGGGTAATATCAACCGCTTTCAGTTTTACAATATCGCCTACTATACCCAGTGGCTGCTGCGTGGTAGCGATGAGCCGGTTATCAGAATCATGATATACAAATACCTTTATTTCATCGCCTGCCTTTATACGCGCCGGTGCAAAGCGTTTAGGCAGTAAAATGCCCTCGCCGCCATCATCGAGGTAGAAGCCGAAATCTGTTTTGCGGGCTACTTTGAGTGTATTATAGTCACCAACTTTTATCATAGTGTTTAGTCAATAGGTTGTTGTAATAAATAGAGTTTATATTTAGTAATATAATAGTGTACGAAAATGCAACCAGGCTTATCATTCCCGTTTTTCCCTTTTTTCGCGAACCAAGATACAATCATTTTCAGCTTATCAATACCAATCCGATTCTCAACTTTTGTGCCCTGCTTCTCCGGCTTTCCTTTTGTTTTTCACCTACTTATAAGCCTTTTATAAGCCTTCTTAAACTGCATTTAACGTAAAACACGTTTAATTTGCTGAAATTTGCTGCGTAGTAGCAAAACAAAATGATTAGTACCCAATGTCTAAAAAAATTATCATTACCGGCGGCGCCGGCTTTATCGGCTCGCATGTAGTAAGGCTGTTTGTAAATAAATATCCGGATTACACCATCATTAATCTCGATGCGCTGACGTATGCCGGCAACCTCGAAAACCTGACAGATATTGAAGACCAGCCCAATTATTATTTTGAAAAGGTCAACATCCTCGATGCAGCAGCGTTAAAAAATGTGTTTGAGAAATACGAGGTTACTGATGTGATTCACCTCGCAGCCGAAAGCCATGTGGACCGTTCTATTGTAGCGCCGCTCGAGTTTATTCATACCAACATCATTGGTACGGTAAACCTGCTGCATACCGCCAAAGAGCTTTGGAAAAAGGACTACAGCAATCATCGTTTTTATCATATCTCCACCGACGAAGTGTATGGCACTTTGGGCAATGAAGGCATGTTCACAGAAACGACGCCGTATTCTCCCAACTCACCATACTCGGCCAGTAAAGCATCGAGCGACCACTTTGTACGGGCTTACAGCGAAACATACGGGTTGCCGGTGGTGGTTACCAACTGCAGCAACAATTACGGGCCTAATCATTTTCCCGAAAAGCTGATTCCGCTGTTCATCAACAATATCATTAACAAAAAGCCGTTGCCGGTATATGGCAAAGGCGAGAACACACGCGACTGGCTGTTTGTAAAAGACCATGCCCGCGCGATAGACCTTGTTTTTCATGAAGGAAAAAACCGCGAAACCTATAATATCGGTGGCTTTAACGAGTGGAAAAACCTGGACCTGGTAAAGCTGATGTGCGCGCTGATGGATGAAAAATTAGGAAGAGCCAAAGGAGAAAGCGAAGCCTTAATTACCTATGTGAAAGACCGGCCGGGACACGATTTGCGCTACGCCATTGATGCTACCAAATTGAATAAGGAATTAGGCTGGCTGCCCAGTGTGACTTTTGAGGAAGGCCTGAGCCAAACCATAGACTGGTACCTGGAAAACGAAGAGTGGCTGAAGCATGTGACTTCCGGCGATTACCAGCATTATTACGAAGAACAATACAGCAACCGGTAAGTAATAAGCTACAAGCTGCAAGCAGGATCATGTTGCAAGCTGTAAGCTGTGATCTTTTAGTAAAAAATAATTATTTAAAATAAGGTTGGATACGAATTAATTAATGAATAGCTATTTGCTGGGTGTTCGTAACTCACGGCTCGCCTTGAACCTAACAGCTTGCCGCTAAAATTAATTTCATGAAAGTAGAAGCTACACCGTTGAAAGACTGTTATATCATTCACGATACCATTTTTAAAGATAACCGCGGCTATTTTTTTGAAAGCTTCAACCAGCAAACATTTGCGCAGCAAACAGGATTGGATGTGCAGTTTGTGCAGGACAACCAATCCTCATCGGTGCGGGGCGTGCTGCGTGGTCTGCACTTTCAAAAGGGCGATGCAGCGCAGGCAAAATTAGTGCGCGTGTTGCAGGGAAGTGTGCTGGATGTAGCCGTTGATATACGCAAGGACTCACCTACATTCGGGCAGCATTTTGCCATTGAACTTACCGATACTTCGCATACCCAGTTCTTTGTTCCGCGTGGCTTTGCACACGGCTTTGTAGTGCTAAGCGAGGTAGCAATTTTTTTTTATAAGTGCGATAACCTGTACAACAAAGCATCTGAAGGCGGACTGATGTACAACGACCCGCAGTTGAATATTGATTGGCGCCTGCCGCAAAGTGAGTTGATACTTTCAGACAAAGACTTAGTGAATCCATTATTCAAAGGCATAATACTTTAAACGTCTCACATGAGCAATGATTTAAATTCTTCTTCAAAAAATAAAGGCATGAAAGGCATCATCCTTGCCGGCGGCTCCGGTACGCGGCTGTATCCCATTACCAAAGGCATCAGTAAGCAGATTATGCCGGTGTACGACAAGCCGATGATTTATTACCCGCTGTCGGTGCTGATGCTGGCGGGTATCCGCGAAGTGCTTATTATTACAACGCCCGAAGATTCTGCGCAGTTTCAGCGGCTGTTAGGCGATGGCGCTGCTATCGGTTGTTCCTTCTCGTATGCCGTTCAGGAAAAACCAAACGGCCTTGCGCAGGCATTTGTGATAGGCGGGCAGTTTATTGGCGATAGCAAAGTAGCGCTGGTGCTGGGCGATAATATTTTTTATGGTGCCGGCTTCAGCCAGTTGCTGCAATCGTTTAATGATGTGGATGGCGCCGCTATTTTTGCCTATGAAGTCAGTGACCCCGAACGCTATGGCGTGGTGGATTTTGATGAAAACTTTAAAGCCCTTTCCATTGAAGAAAAACCGGCCAATCCTAAAAGCCGTTATGCGGTGCCGGGCCTGTATTTTTATGATAATGAAGTAGTGACGATTGCTAAAAATATTGCACCTTCGCCGCGCGGGGAGTATGAGATAACGGATGTAAATAAAGTATATCTGGAGCGCGGGAGATTGCAGGTCGGCGTGATGAACCGGGGTTTTGCGTGGCTGGATACCGGCACCTTTGACTCCCTCAGCGATGCAAGCGAGTACGTGCGGGTGATAGAGAAACGGCAGGGCACTAAAATCGGCTGCATCGAAGAGATTGCGTACCGGATGGGCTTTATTAATTATGCGCAGTTAATGCAGCAGGCGGAACTGTATGCCAAAAGCGGCTATGGTGCATACTTGAAAGGGATACGGGAAGAAGGGAAAGGGATGTGAGAATAATTAGAACGAAGTGACTAATCATATATAATTATTTAGGGAATTACATACTACTTTAACCCAAATCTCATTTTGTGCTTACGACATCAACATTTCTCCCATCCATGAAAACTTTGAATGCAAATTCCTTTTTGTAAAATCTGCCATTTATGGTGCTATAGTATTTAAAGTTTCCAACAAAATACAGAAAAACTGTTTTATCAACAAGCGCATCAAAAATCTCAGGTATTTCAATAGGCATTTTTACATTATTTACAGTGTGCGCTCCTTGAGCAATAGTTACAGGTGGAATTTTATACTGATAAGTCGGTTTAATAGTATCTGTTGTAACATTTTTCCCGACAATAAGAACATCATATTTCCCTCCTTTTATTTCCGCAGGGGATTTCCCCAAATCCATTATCTCAAAACCAAAAATTATTTCTTTTTTTATTTTAAAAGTATCAATAGAAATATCAACAATTTCAGGGAAAGCTCTGTTCTCAAGACTAAAATCTTTTTGTGTCTCCTTCAATGCGTCTACTTGCGCTTGCGTACTTGTACTATCAAGCACAAATTGTTTTCTTTTCTCAATAGCATCGGTAACATCCTTATCAGCTTGTATGCGTTTTGCTTGCTCATTATCCCTTTTGCTTTGTTCAAATTGGTCTCTGGCAAGCTGCAAATTATTTTCAGCAGTTTTGTTTTGACTTACAGCTTCTTTAAAAAGCAGGTAAGTAATTATGAATATTGCTATTGCCAACAAGAAGCCAAGACCAGAAATAATATTAGCAATAAGAGCCTGTTTATCTTTCCGCTTATCATCAGTAATTATGATTTTAGTGGGTTCGGTTGGTACTGCTTGGCTGCTTTGTCTATCGTTTGGGTTTTGTGGTTTATTGGCTGGGGGTGGTATGACATCTGGTGGAATGGGCGGTGGCGGTGTATTGCTATTGTTAGGTTCTTGCTGTCCATTTTCGGGGTTTTCGGTTTCCATTATTGTACAGAAATTTTATTGAATAATTAGACTAAAATTTTGAAAATGATGTAAATAAGTATGCAATAATTGTTACATTCAGCTAATAATTTGTATCTTTATAACTGAAAGTTAAAGCAAATTATATGTTCAACAATCTTATAGAAGCAACACAATATTTTTCTGATAAACAGACCTGTATTGATTACCTTACTAAAATGCGTTGGGCTGATGGTAATGTTACCTGCACTTTCTGCAACCATGATAAGGTGTATGAACTCAAAGGAGCAAACAAACGCTATAAATGTGCAGCTTGCCGCAAACAATTTTCAGCTATTAAAGGAACTATATTTGAGAATAGCCCGATCTCATTGCAAAAATGGTTTGTTGCTATGTACATTCTTTCTTCTCACAAGAAAGGCATTAGTTCCTGCCAGCTTGCAAGGGATATAAGTGTAACACAAAAAACAGCGTGGTTTATGGGGCAAAGAATCAGATACGCTACACAAACAAAATCTTTCTCTAAACCTGTTATGGCTACAATCGTTGAATGTGATGAAACGTATGTAGGCGGCAAGGAAAAGAACAAGCATAAGAGTAAAAGAATGAAGGTTCACAAGGTCGTAGCGGCAAGGGTAAAACGGCTGTATTTGGCTTAATAGAGCGCAATGGCATTGTTGTAGCAATGAAGGTTAGTAATACTCAAAAGGAAACTTTACAGCCTTTAATCGAGCAATATGTAAGCGAAGGCAGCACCGTAATGACTGATGAATGGATGGCATACAAAGGTTTGCAAAAGAAATTTAAACATGGTGTTGTTAATCATGGTGCAGGTATCTATGTAATTGACATCAACCATACCAATACAATAGAAGGCTTTTGGTCGTTATTAAAGCGTGGAATTGTAGGCATCTATCATCAAGTTAGCCCAAAGCATTTAGACCGCTATATTGATGAATTTGAATACCGCTACAATACAAGAAAAGAAACTGAATTTTCAAGATTTAATAACATGCTATCTTTGTCAAACAAAAGGCTTACGTACAAAAATCTAATAGCTACAGCCTAATGAAGAAAAAGAAGGTTGAAATAATAAAACTTGACAAAGACTTTTCTTTTGAAGAACTGGTACAGCACATTGCTAACGTGAAAGCAACCGATGTTGACGAAGTAATGATGACTAATGAGGAAAGCGAAGATTTGCCAATTCAAGACGAAGAAAGCGAACCAAAAGAAGAATGCTAAGCTATATGTCTGGCATTATTTTCATCTCTGTAATGCTTTTGCCTTCAAATTCCTTTTCTTCTCCCTGATATTCTAATAAGCCCCCTAAAATAATTTTGACTGTAAATTTATCTTCATACTCATTGGTTCTTAGAATTCTGGCTTGATACTGAGTGGCTGCCGGATTATCCGTTTTAAAAAAGATAAGCGCCCCCTTTTTAAAATCAGAATAATTAATGCTTTCCATACAGTTATTTTGTTCAAATATAGTTGATTTGTAAACATGGGTTAAACAAGTAAGTAGTTACCTTGTTTTTTACCTCTTTTCGCTTACTTCTTCGTACCAATTTTTTTGCAAACGCAAAACCCGCTTTACCTATAACGTGATTTGCTGTTATTCAATATCATTCAGGTACCAAGTACCAGATACGTCCGATTTAGAAATCATCTTCTATAAATACCACGGCAACCTGCACTCCTGAAACAGATTGTGTTCTTTATTAAATACAATTAAGCATCCTGCCTTTTTGTTTGCATAGCTGCGCATAGCGTACTCCGTAATTAAATTGCTAACCGTAACAATTATTCTCCTTATTCCTATATAATCACTAATCTTACAACCAAAAAGTTACAGTATGAGAAGAAAGATTACACTTATCGGTCTTTTTGCTATGCTTTGCCTGCAGCAGGCATTTGCACAAAACAAGAGCAGTTTTTGGTCTGCCGTCAATAACAGTCCGCTGTTGCAAAACAAAACTGCCGGCGGTCAGTCCATTTACATTCCACCTGCATACAAAACATTCCATCTTGCCGAAGCCGCCTTCCGGCAGCAACTCGCAACTGTGCCCTCTGAGAAAAATGTTGCAGCAGGCAATTCATCTTTTATTATCAGTGTGCCCAACGCAAAAGGTGAGCTGGAGCGTTTTAAAGTTGTGGAAGCGCCGGTAGTTTCCGCTGCACTGGCACTTAAATATCCGCAGCTTAAATCGTATGCCGGGCAAGGCATAGACGAGCCTTCGGCTACTATCCGCTTTGATATTACCCCGCAAGGCTTTCATGGGATGATCTTATCCGATACCCGTAAAACCATTTACATTAACCCGGTGGATAAAAACAACGGATTGTATATCGTATTCGACCGCGACGATATGGGCGAGCGGAAAAATAAGCTTAATTGTGACCTTCAAGGAATAGGAGCTGCAGCACAAAGCGATGGGACAGTTCCTAAAAATGCGGATGACAATAAGCTGCGGATATACCGGTTTGCCGTAACGGTTGGCGGACAGTTTTCGAAGCTTTGCCTCGATGGAACCGAGACTACGGATTCGGAAAAAAAATTAAGCGTTTTGAGCACGCTGGTAACAGACCTTACCCGCATCAATGGCATCTATGAGCGGGACTTTGATGTGCGGCTTAACTATGTGGACAATGAAGACACCATTATCTTTTTAAACTATAAAACTGATCCGTTCACAGACAATGCTGTTACGGGTTATGGCCTTGGGCAATGGAACACACAATGCCAGAAAACACTGGATAAATATATCGGCAACAGCAATTACGATTGCGGCCATTTGCTGATGGGCATTCCTACCGGCGGCAATGCCGGCTGTATTGGCTGCGTAACGGTATCGGCACGTAAAGGAAGCGCTGTTACCGGCTACGACGAAGCGCTTGGCGACCCGTTTGTGGTAGATTTCTGGGCGCACGAGATTGGTCACCAGTTTGGCGGCGCCCATACGTTTGATTACTCCAATGAAGGCAGCGGCGCGCAGATGGAGCCGGGCAGCGGCTCTACCATTATGGGCTATGCCGGCACTACCGGCGCTACCGACGTGCAGCCGCACAGCGACGATTATTTCCATGCGATAAGCATACAGCAGATTACCGATTATGTAAAAAGCATTGACGGCGCAGCCGGTCCCATCATTCAGCCAACCGGCAACCATACGCCCTCCGCCAATGCCGGCGCCGATTATACGATTCCTTCCTCTACGCCATTTGCACTCACGGGCAGAGCCGCCGATGCAGATGCCGGGGATGCATTAAGCTATAACTGGGAGCAGTTTGATGGTATCAGCGCAGGGTATAATAAATATCCCGATTCAACAGTCACCGCCGGTCCTGTTTTCCGCTCCTTTAATTATGCTCCTTTTAAAAGCAGGACGTTTCCGGAGCTGGATACGATTTTGGCCGGTAAAACAAGCTGGAAATGGGAAGCGCTGCCTTCGGTAAGCAGGGTGCTTAATTTCCGCTTTACGGCAAGAGACAACCACGCCGGCGGCGGCAGTAATAACAGCGATGATATGAAGGTAACTACCGACAGTACTTCCGGGCCGTTTGTAGTAACGGGGCTGGACCGGCCTGTGACCTGGACGGTGGGCAGTTCGGTAACGGTAAAGTGGAATGTAGCCAATACTACCAATGCTAAAGTAAACTGCAGCAAGGTAACCATACAGCTTTCTACCGATGGCGGCCATACCTTCCCGGTTACACTGATTGCCAATACGCCTAATGATGGCAGCCAGGTAATACAGGTGCCTAACAAGCCTACTACACGGGGCCGCATCCGCGTGCAGGCGGTCGGTAATGTTTTCTTTGATATTTCCAATGCTAACCTTACCATTGCTGCTGCACTGGCATTGCCGGTTGACCTGCTTTCTTTTACGGCTGGTAAAAGTGCAAAAGGGGTGAATCTTAAATGGAGTATGGCTACTGAAATCAACAGCAACCGCTTTGAAATAGAAAGGAGTATTAATGGTGTTGATTATCTTACCATAGGCACCACCGCCGCAGGTAAGTCGCAGTATAATTTTGCAGATCTGCAGGCGGCATCCGGCAGCAATTATTACCGTATCAAAAAGATAGACAACAATGGTACTTACCAGTATTCTGCTGTTGCCGCAGTAAGCGTGGATGCAGCAGGCGCAGCCGTAGTAGTGTATCCTAATCCGGCCACTCATGTGGCGCATGTTAAACTAAATCAAAGCGCTGCCAATATTTCCATAACGCTTACCAATGCAGGCGGAAAAGTGGTGTATGCAAAATCGGCTGGCGCAATGGCAGCAGGCGCAGATATACAGTTGCCGGTAAGTTCGTTGGCACATGGTGTATATACCGTTAACATTAAAACAGACAGGGGCAATTTTACACAGCAGTTACTGGTTGAGTAAAAATTATTTTGCAAAGAGTAAATTATTACAAAGGCCGCTTCCTGAATAAGGAAGCGGCCTTTGTATTTCGTATTGATATAGTATAGTCTTTCCGCAAACAGATTGCATTTCAGCAGTTTCAAATAACCTCACTTACCTGTCTTCACCGGTTGCTGTAAGAATTAAGGATCGGTAAAAAAAAGCTTTTATTTTTCAATATTAAATTGGCTGCAAAAAAATTTATAACTCATTTTATGCTTTAATTTGAGTTATAACTGGAAATTTTATAACTCATGATCTGGAACTGGCAGCGACCCGAATGGCCTGATTTTATATTCGATCAGCAAATGCTGGCAGCATGGGAAGCACAATTTCGTCATAGCGCCGGCTATCTTGCTGGCACATTAACGCATATTCCCGATGAAGAAAAAACAGCGTTGACAATTAGTGCCATGAGTGAAGAGGCTTTGAAGACTTCCGAAATTGAAGGCGAACATCTCAACCGCAGCAGCCTGCAATCATCCATCCGCCAAAACTTTGGATTAACTGCCGATAGCAGGAAAATTAAGCCTGCTGAACAGGGTATTGCTGATATGATGACGGATCTGTATCAAAACTTCAGCCGCCCGCTTACCCATGCAATATTATTTGACTGGCATACAATGCTGATGTCGGAAAACGGTCACTTAAAGGATATTGGCAGGTATAGAACGCATACCGACCCGATGCAGGTTGTTTCGGGCGCATCAGGTAAGCCAAAAGTACATTTTGAAGCGCCTCCCTCCACAGTTGTACTGCAGGAAATGGAGCGTTTTATAACCTGGTTTAACGACACGCTGCCAAATGGCAAAAAGCCGCTGCCACCCTTAACAAGAGCGGGCATAGCGCATTTATATTTTGTTTGTATTCACCCTTTTGAAGACGGTAATGGCCGTATAGGCCGGGCGCTTATTATTAAAGCGCTTAGCCAGATACTGGATCAACCTCTCCTAATTGCCCTTTCACATACTATCCAAAAAAATAGCAGTTATTACTATGAGGCGTTGGAGAAGAACAATAAGAACAGCAATATCACATCCTGGTTACTTTACTTTGCCAAAACAGTAATTAACGCGCAGACTTATACACAGCAACTGATAAATTTTATTATTGAAAAAACGATGTTGTACAACAGGCTAAAAGGGAAATTGAATGAACGTCAGGAAAAAGCGCTTGCGCGCATGTTTAAAGATGGGCCGGACAGTTTTTTGTCTGGCCTGAATGCAGAAAAATATCTCAGTATCACCGGTGCTTCCCGCGCAACAGCTACAAGGGATTTGCAGGATATGGTTGAAAAAAATGTTTTTATCAGGAGTGGCGCATTAAAAGCCACCCGCTACCAGTTGAACATTCCATCAAGACAAAAGAAGTAACATCACTAATTTAAAAAGTAACATCACTAATAAAATGAGATGATATTTTTTGAAGTAGTAAAAAAGTACAGCCACAAAGACAGCCTAAGATTACAATGATGATTAAACAGAGACTGTTCCTGATTCTTTATACGAAGAGGCATCCTTTAGCTGATAACCAGACTGCTGATAAGTTTCGCTGCACAACCGGTGTTGCTTTTTTAAGTATATCTCCAATACCCTTTTGTAATTTCACCCCCAACTATCGCTTGTATGAAAAACCAGAACAGGCTCCTGTATGTCCTTGTCGTTATTAGAATCGTGCTGCCTTACCTGTTGCAAAACCCGGTGTACGAGCCGCACCGCGATGAGTTTTTGTATTTAGCCGAAGGTAACCATCTCGCGTGGGGCTTTATGGAAGTGCCGCCGGTGCTAAGTGTATTCGCCTGGCTTACGCACCTGCTTGGCGATGGTATGTTCTGGATAAAGTTCTGGCCTTCGCTTTTTGGCGCTGCAACTTTTTTCATGACTGGCAAAATTGTATTGTCGCTCGGCGGCCGCGGTTTTGCGCTATGGCTCTTATTCCTGTCATTCACCTTTAGTGTTTACCTCCGGTCATTTTTTTTATTTCAGCCGGGCTCACCCGAAATTTTTTTCTGGACGATGATTATTTGCAGCTTTGTGCGTTATGTACAAACGGGCAATAACAAATGGCTGTATGTATTTGGTGCAAGTGTTGGCCTCGGTATGCTAAGCAAATACTCAGTCGCGTTTTATACCGTAAGCGCATTAGCCGGCGTTTTGCTTACGAAGTACCGCAGCCTGTTTACCAATAAGCACTTCTGGCTGGCTTCGCTGCTGGGCGCCGTCATTTTCTTGCCTAACTTCCTTTGGCAATATTTCAATCATTTCCCGGTAATCTATCACATGAAGGAACTGCAGGAAACACAATTGCAGTATATCAGCCCGCTTTCTTTTCTTACCGACCAGTTGGTAATGTTCCTGCCCTGCTGTTTCGTTTGGCTGGCTGGCTTATACTATGTAAGTTTTTCGCGTAGCGAAAAGCGGTTTCGTTTAGTTGGCTGGGCGTACCTTTTTGTCATTATTATTTTACTGATCGGGCGGGGTAAAAATTATTATGCGCTGGGCGCTTACCCGGTACTGTTAGCTTTTGGTGCCTACAACTTAGAGCGCTTTACGGCTGTAAAAAGAAGGGCATTGCGGTATGTACTGATGGTGCCGGTTTTTGTGTTGGGAGTAATCTTTTTACCACTTGCCTTGCCCCTGGCCAAGCCGGCGCCACTGGCTGCCTTTTACCGGCAAACACATAGTGAAAAAACCGGTGCTTTAAAATGGGAAGACTTAAAAAATCATCCCCTGCCGCAAGACTTTTCGGATATGCTGGGCTGGGAAGAAATGACGCAAAAAGTGGCGGCTGCCTACAATACACTGAGCGCAGATGAAAAGAAGGCAACACTTATTTTTTGTAACAATTATGGGATGGCCGGAGCCGTGAATTACTACGGTAAAAAATATGGCTTGCCCGATGCTTACAGCGATAACGCAAGCTTCATCTACTGGCTGCCGGATAATAAACCAATAGCCAACCTGATATTAGTAACCGATAATGCAGATGAACTATCGGAAACTTACATTAAAGATTTTCAATCGGCACGGTTTACCGATAGCGTAACCAATACGTTTGCGCGGGAGTACGGCGACAGGATAATGCTGGCTAAAGGTGCAGATAAGCGCTTTGTAACATTCTTTAAGCAAAAAATACAGGAAGATAAGGCCGTGCTGCTGAAATAATACGCTTTGCTTTGTTGGAAATGGAATCTTGAATCGTAGTTTTTGGAATACTTATTTTTGAAGTCAGAATAACGATTGTATGAACGATGCTTTTCACCGGCCGATCCGCGTGCTCGTAGCCAAAGTAGGCCTGGACGGGCACGACCGCGGCGCTAAAATTATTGCGGCTTCGCTGCGCGATGCCGGCATGGAAGTGATTTATACCGGCCTGCGGCAAACGCCCGAAATGGTGGTAAACGCCGCCCTGCAGGAAGATGTGGATGCTATCGGTATCAGTATTTTAAGCGGTGCGCACATGACGGTCTTTCCAAAAGTAATAGCCCTGCTGAAAGAGAAGAATATGCACGATGTGCTGCTTACCGGCGGCGGCATTATCCCTAAAGAAGATATGGAGCAACTACAGCAGTTGGGCGTCGGAAAATTATTCTCGCCGGGCACGCATACCAAAGAAATTGCAGCGTACATACAAGACTGGGTAAAGGATAACCGGCCGTTTTAAAGTAGTCTCTTCATTATTTTTTATGGGCTAACACTTTGAAGCTGCTCACTTCATCACTGAAAAGTACAATGAAAGAATCCCTGTTCACTTTCTCTCCGGACGGATACACTAAACAATCATACTCATCGCCAACAGGTAACGGCTTATAACGCAGGCTGCTCTTGTCGGCTGTATAAAGCTGAAACGTTTGACCATTCATCCGGTAATAGTATTCCAATGCAGGGTAGTAATAAAAGAAGCCCGAACCGCTGCTGTTATCGTAGCAGGTGGTAATGTGGTGTTGCATTAAAACACTTGCTAACTGCTTCGTATGTTTATCCAATTCGATACTCCAGTTTAAATAATGATGTTGATGACTAATGAAAGCTGCGCTGCCGGCCGTTACAATAATGCCTGCAGCCAATACAAGCCTCAAAACGGTGCCGGTAAGTGATGCAAGTATGGCGCTGAACAGCAGTGGAACAAGCAGGCCGGTAAAAGCTAAGGCGCGCGCCGGTACCTGTACATTCTGAACAAAATAGATAAAAGACGGCAACAGGTATAAACTCCAGCAGCAAAGAAAGAGCAGGCGATAGTGTGTAAACTTTTTAGTAAGCAGCAGTAGTACAAAAGCAATACTGACCAGGATAAATAAGCCAGTATTATAACCTGTGAAGAAGCGGGATATATCCGCATTATACAAAAACAAATCGTTTACTGCAGGGCGCGGAGAAACCGTATCGCTGGCCGCCGTTAACAAAAAAGAAATGCCGGAGCCGGCCAATATAGGAGCATATAATAAAAGACTAAGCAAGCCTGCGCCGGCATTGGCGGCTATAAGGTACTTCCAATAATTTTTTAAAGTTTTATAGCAGGAAATCAGCATCGCTAAAAACAGGATCGCCCACAGGTAAAGATGCGTAGGCATCGCATACATGCTGGCAGCAGTAGCCAAGCCATACACAACGAGGTAATGCAACGCCTTTTTATTTTCTATCCAAAACAAAACCGCAAAAAAAGCCATGATGGCAAAGACCATATCATACATAACGCCTCTCGCATACAGCATGTAAAAAGTAGTTGCCGGCATAAAAGCAAACAGGGCCATCCCGCCAATAGCAATTAGGTGATGCTGAAAATATTTTTTTAGGCAGGCATACAGGATAATGCAAGCCAGCAAGCCCGCTATCAATACCGGCAGCCTCATATTAACCGGCATACTAAAAGGCAGGTATTTAAACAGGCCGGTGCTTACTTCGTACAACGGATAATTGCTGCTTACAAAAAGGGAATAGTAAAATGGTTGTGCTGTAAAGTAATTATAGCTCCACAGTTCGTCGTACTGCAACGGGTATTGGGTGATATAATACAGGGATCTTGCAGCCGCCGCCAGCATCACCACTGCAACAGCAACGTTTTGCGCTTTTTTATTTTGCAGGAATACATGCTTTATTCCGGCCCAGGCCTGCTTTGTACTATCAGTAAGGAAACGGGTATAATTAGTAACAATCATTTTATACCTTAACAGCAACAAGGCCAGCAACGGCACCATTGCAAGCAGCATAAAGCAAATAACCCGCAGCAACGCATACTTGCCCGTTGTAAAAACCTTTTGCCGTAAAACGCTTTCCAGGTAAGGCTTGCCACTTACAGACAATGCCAGCCAGATAAGCGATTCGTAAGGCAGCAACAGAAATAATATACAGCCAGTTAATACGGCTATACTGCCGGTGCAAACAAGTAATAGGTATAATTTTTTGTGCTTCATGCTGCCGCTGCCAAAGTAAAGCAACCGCTTCATTCCGGCAATAAAAACAAAAGCCTGTTAGCTTTTGCGCTTACAGGCTTTTGAATACATAAAAATAAATTTTACAGCTCCCGCACCCAGATATTTCTAAAGCTCAACGGTTCGCTTTTATCGCCGTGCGCCTGCAATTTTATAGGCGATGCACCATGCGCTTTGCGGTAGGCAGGCGTGCCAATATATTGTGTCGGGCCTTTTAGTTCTGTATTGTTTTGTACCAGTATGCCATTATGAAAACCGGTTACCCGTGCCGGGCTTTTTAACGTGCCGTCTTCATTAAAGCGGGGCGCCGTCCACACTATATCATACGTCTGCCATTTATCAACAGGCTTGCAGGCATTTACCAGTGGCGGTGTTTGCTTGTAAATGGCCGCCGCCTGCCCGTTTACATACGTAGTATTATTGTAAGAATCTAATATCTGGAACTCGTAGCCATCATCGCCGGGGCCGGTTGAGGCTAAGAATAAACCGCTGTTGCCGCGGGCCTGGCCGGTGCCGGTAAGCGTTTTAGGCTCTTTCCATTCTATATGCAACTGGTAATCCATAAAACTTCTTTTCGTGCGGATATTGCCTTTGGCCTTATTAACCGTAAGAATTCCTTTGGCTACATTCCATTCAGCAGGTTTCGTGCTGTCGCCGGCGTCCACCCAATCGGCAAGGCTCTTGCCGTCAAATAGAATGATGGCGTCCGAAGGCGCGTCGGTGTTCATTTTACCGGGCGTTACTACCTTCGGTACCGGTTTCCATACTTCGGTTTCTTCGGGCTTGGTTTGTGCCTGCAGGCAGGTAGCAAATAATGTAGTGGCGGCTAAAACAATAAAGTGTTGATGTTTCATGTGAAGTGGTTAAACTAAATGGTTATTGATGTATGTTCTTATGGTAAAGCAAAGATTAAAAATATAGAAACTGTTTTAAAATGGTCGGTTTTTAATGGGCGCAAATTAATAAAGTAAAAAGAGGTTACCGCTATTCATTACGTATGGCTAATCATTAATACTACGCGGCTCATGGCTCCATAATTTTTAAAAACTCCTCCTCGCTGATGATCCGGATGGTATTTATTTTTTTTGCTTTTTCGAGCTTGCTGCCGGCGTCTTCGCCAACCACGAGGTAGTTGAGCTTGCTGCTGATGCCGCTAACTATTTTACCGCCGTGCCGCTCCACCATTTCTTCTGCCTCGCTGCGCTTGAGCCTGTTGAGACTGCCTGTAAATAAAAAGGTTTGATCGGCCAGCGTATTTTTTTCGCCGGCCGCTTGCTTCTTCTGGTTGTTCAATTGTAAGCCCAGGCTTTGCAGTTCTTTTAGCATCGCAATGTTTTGCCCGTTGGCAAAAAAGAGCTGGATGCTTTTGGTGACTTTTGTACCGATATCTTCCAACTGCAGAATGTCTGCTTCCATCATGCCGGTAAAATCAAAAATAGTTGTTACTGCATTGGCCAATGTTTTGGCAGTGGTTTCGCCTACATATCGGATGCCCAGGCCATAAATAAGGCGGTGGAGCGGCTGCCGCTTTGATGCTGCAATGGCTTGCTGCAGGTTGTCAACAGACTTCTTGCCAAAGCCTTCCAGCTCACCGATTTTTATGAAGTCAAGCTTATAAATACCGGGCACGTCGGGCAGCAGGCCCAGCGCATTAAACTTGCGGATATTGGCTTCGCCCAAATGCTTAATGTCCATGGCATCTTTGCTTACAAAATGGATCAGTCTTTCCAATGCCTGCGCCGGGCATTCAATGTTTACGCAGCGCCATACCGCTTCCCCTTCTTCCTTTACCAGCCTGCTGTTGCAGGCCGGGCAATGCGTTGGATAAATGATTACTTCTTCGTCGCCGGTTCGTAATTCCGGCAGCGATTTTACAATCTGCGGTATTACATCGCCGGCTCTTTCTACCAGTACCGCATCGCCGATTTTTAAATCTTTTTCCCGGATGTACTCTTCGTTATGGATGGAAATGCTGCCCACCGTAACGCCGCCAATGTGCACCGGGTCTATCTTGGCTACGGGTGTTACGGCGCCGGTACGGCCTACATTATACTCCACTGTTTTAAGCTTGCTGGTAGCCTGCCGCGCCTTAAATTTAAAAGCCATTGCCCAGCGCGGGTGGTGAGAGGTCATGCCAAGCTTGTCCTGTAGCGCCAGGTCATTTATTTTTATCACCATGCCATCTATTTCGTACGGCAGTTCATCCCGCTTCGCTTCGTACTCATGGCAATAATCTATTACTGCCTGTATTCCTGTTACAACTTTCTTTTCCTTGTTCGGACTCCGGAAGCCTAACTGCCACAGTAGCTCCAGCGATTGGGCGTGTGTGGTAAAGGGCGCATGTGTATGCGTTAGGTTTTCTTTGGAATGGTCTGCTTCGTCGGATATTCTAACGCCTTCCGTAGTTGTATAATCGCTGATGTGGTATAAAAAAGCTTCGAGGCCGCGCTTGCCCGCTTCGGCCGGGTCCACCATGCGCAGCGAGCCGCTGGCAGCATTGCGTGGGTTGGCAAGCAGCGGCAGGCCGGCTTCCATACGCTGGTCGTTAAATTTTTTGAAATTGCTTTTGGTAATGATGACTTCGCCGCGTATTTCAATTTCCTCAATGCCATGCTTTGTAAAATTTGCAGAAAGGGGAATAGAACGCACCTGTTTAATGTTTACTGTAATATCCTCGCCCTGCACACCATCGCCGCGGGTAATGCCGCGCACCAACTGGTCCCGGTCATATACCAGCGAAATGCTGGCGCCGTCAAACTTTGGCTCTACGCAGTATTCCACCGCTTCCAAACCGGATAGCTCGCTTACTTTTCTATCCCAGTCCACCAGGTCTTCCGCGTCGTACGAGTTCTCCAGCGATAACATAGGCACGAGGTGCTGCACCGTAGGAAACACTTTGGTAAGGCCTTTGCCAACGCGCTGTGTGGGCGAGTCGGGCGTAATGAGCGTTGGATCGTCCGTCTCCAGCGCCACCAGCGACTTGTACAAGGTGTCGTATTCATAATCCGACACCAGCGGATCGTTCAGTACATAATACCGGTATTCGTGAAAGCGCAGGATGCGGCGCAGCAATTGAAGATGCTGCACATCGGCTTTGGTATGCTGTAGCAAAAAAGTGGCAGTAGCCCCTTGTAATTCTTTGGTTTCAGATGGCGAATACATGCGGTAAAGATATTTGTTCACTACTAAATAGCCATTGTTTTGCGGTGCAGCTATATAAATATTACTGTTGCTTATGGGTGCCAGATACTGTATTTGCAACAGCAACTATTTCGTTTTTAACGGAGAAGCTGTTTAGTGTTTTCTTTTTACAACGGGAATCTTTCTAAAACGGATTTGCATACGCATACACGACCACCCTGTTAATGGATAAATCCATTAAAACAGGCATCCGGCAACGCTATAGCCCACCGTTTAAGCAGTGAGCTTTCAAAAACATTGGGTGCAACCATAAGCGTTTCAACGCTTTATTCCCTCCCTATCTATAACAGCAAAACAAAACACTTAACAACTTCAGCTTCAAAACCGGCAAGCGGATATAAAAACTTTTTTAAGTGCCGCATACAACTAATAAGTCATAACCGGCAACCGGCAATCCACAACTTTATTATACACCCTGCATTTGTTTTAAACAATTTCTTCAGTTCTAAGCTGTTTAAAAAAGAAAGTTTACTTTCGGTACTATAAAATGATTTCTTGCCGTTATGATGAACGAAACCGAAACATTGGAGTTGCCGCACGCCGTACTGATAAGAGATGTGCATAAACTGGTAGCTTCTTACCCGCGCATACCTATAACGGTGGATTGCGTCATTTTTGGCTTTGATGAAAATGAACTAAAGGTGCTGCTGATACGCAGTGACCTCGAAATGTATAAAGATAAGTGGAGCCTGCTGGGCGACTTTGCCAACGATAACGAAGAGCTACCGGATGCCGCCAACCGCGTACTGCAGCAGCGCACCGGCATGCAGAATGTCTATCTCGAAGAAGTAAAAACATTCAGCAATCCTTTCCGGCATCCCGGCGGCCGGGTGCTTACGGTAGCTTACTGCTCTTTACTAAATATTGAGCACCACGAGTTGCAGCGTATGGATAACGAGCTGCACTGGCACAATGTACAGGGGCTCTCCAACATGGCTTTCGACCATAAACAAATTGTGGATGAATGCTATCAGTGGCTGCAGAAAAGAATACAGGAGCATCCGCTGGGATTTAATTTATTGCCGGATAAATTTTCGCTGCGCGAACTGCAAAATCTCTACGAAGCAATCCTGAATATAAAACTGGACCGGCGAAACTTCCGCAAGAAGTTTTTTGCGATGGATTTTTTAATTGATACCGGCGAGTATGAAGATGATGTGCCGCACCGCCCGGGCAGGTTATACCAGTTTGATTTTAAAAAATATGAATGCAGCAAGCGCAAATGGTCGGGCATAGACTTTTAATTTTTCTTTTTCTGTATAGCCGGCCGCTTACCCGTAATTTATTGCAGCATTAAAAATTACCATGGTTTGTGTAAAACAATCAGTAACCTGCGCTGCGCTGCGCTGCTTCTGTCTATTACTTCTTTTACCCAAACACCCGATACTTCCAAAAATACAGGATGGTTAACCGCCATTAATAACAACAGGATTCAAAAGCCGGCGAACAACGAAGCTTTTAATCCTGCTCCCGCCGGCTACGCCCTTTATTTTTCTAAGGTTGATACTTTGAATGTACCGTACCTGGTGTATGTGCCTAAATCGTATGATCCTTCCAATGCTTATTCATTAATTGTGTTTTTGCATGGCGGCGTTGTAAGCATGGACAGCTTTCAATATAAAAATGAGGCTTGTGCCGGAGAACCCATATTTTCTATTGCAGATAAACACAATGCCATCGTATTATATCCGTTTGGCCGGAAAGACTTTGGCTGGGTAAAGCAGCAAAAAGCTTTTGAAAACATAATTACGACTATTACCGCAATAACGCAGACGTACAATATTAACCGGCAAAATATTGTACTTGGCGGTATGTCTGATGGCGCTGCTGCTGCCTTCTGGTTTATTACCAATAAACCAGAATTGTTCAAAGCTTTTTATGCTATCAGTCCTTATCCCAAACTATTTACCGGCAGTATCAATTATCAAAACATCACTGCTGGTAAACCACTCTATTCTATTATTGCAAAAGATGATGAAGTTTTTTCCTATACGAAAGTAAAAGCGATCTACGACCAGCATACGATGGAAGCGCCCGGCTGGCATTTCGATTCTGTAGCTGCAGGCAATCATGGCTTTATGTATGAGGATGCCGGTGTCTCAATCATCAACAAGTTATTTGATACATTGTTAAACCGTAATTCACTTAACCAAAGCGGTGTAAACGATTCGCTTACCCAGCAATTAAGCCTGATTGATTATGAAGACCAGCGTTACAGGAATCAAATGGATGATGTCCAAACCAAATACGGCGGCGGTTCCAAAGAAATGAAGGCCTTAATTACATCCATGCGGGAAGCAGATTCCATTAATCTGCTGCAGGTAGCAGCTATTCTTGGTAAATACGGCTGGTTAGGCGCCGATGCCGTTGGAGACGAAGGCAATTCAGCCCTGTTTATGGTTATTCAACATGCAGATAAAAAGGCACGGAAGAAATATTTACCCCTGATGCGGGAAGCGGTGAAAAAGGGTAACGCGAAAAGCAAAGAGCTGGCATTAATGGAAGACAGGGTTGCATTGGAAGAAGGAAAAAAACAAATATATGGCAGCCAGCTTGGCTGGGATATGAAAGGAAATACGTATTACTTAGTGCCAATCGAAGACCCGGACAACGTAGATAAAAGACGCATATCAGTAGGTCTGAGCAGCCTTTCGGATTATTTATCTTCCTTTGGATTAACCTGGGATATTGAGCAATACAGGAAAAACCTTCCCGCAATAGAAGCGCAATGGGAGCAGCTTAAAAAGTCTTTTCCATAAACAGCCAGATGAAAAACATTCCTTAAAAAAAAGTTAGCGTGTAATTTATTCAGCCACGGAACGTTGTTTTGTGGTTACACTTACTTTAGCAAAAACCAATATGATGGGGATTTTACTACAGGTTGCAGATACGGCTTCCAAGGTTATTACAGACGCAGCGGCTCCGGAAAAAATATCGCTGGGCAGCCTGCTTGATAAGGGAGGCTGGCTCATGTACCCGCTGTATATTTTATTTGCGGCTTCTATTTTTGTATTTTTCGAGCGGCTGATCGCCATACGTAAAGCATCGAAGATCGACGCCAATTTTATGAATATTGTACGCGATAATATTGTAACCGGCAATGTAACCGCTGCCCGCAGTATTGCTAAAAATACCGATAATCCTGTTGCCCGCATGATAGATAAAGGCCTGCAGCGTATTGGAAAGCCCATAGATGCCATAGAAAAAAGTATGGAGAATGTAGGCAAGCTGGAGATGTATAAAATGGAGCGCAACCTTTCCATTTTATCCCTGATTGCAGGCATTGCGCCGATGTTTGGATTTTTAGGAACCATCGTTGGTATGCTGCAGTTGTTTTCTGCGATTGCCTCCAAGGGCGAATTGCAGTTGGGCGAAATAGCCGGCGGCATTTACACGAAAATGATTACTTCGGCTACCGGCCTGATCGTTGGCTTGCTGGCCTATGTAGGCTTTAATTTTTTAAATGCGCAGATAGACAAAACGGCTAACCGAATGGAAGCTGCGAGCGCCGAGTTTATTGACGTATTGCAGGAGCCGACGAGATAGAAGAAGTGAAATGTAAGATGTGAAGAGAACAGGTAAGTTTCAACTGCAGCCTTACACATTCATTATCCCAAATCAACAATTTTTGCCGTACCCGTTATCTAACAACTGTCAACTTTCTTAATGAATATCCGGAGAAAAATAAAGTCGCATGGCGAAGTGCATACCGGCACGCTGAATGACCTGCTGTTTATATTGCTTTTCTTCTTTCTGATTGTTTCTACCCTGGCCAACCCGAATGTGGTAAAGGTGAACAATCCAAAAGGCACAAAAGATACCAGGGCAAAGCAGAATATCGTAGTGTCTATTAATAAA
Source organism: Ilyomonas sp. (assembly GCA_965247435.1). GTDB lineage: Bacteria > Bacteroidota > Bacteroidia > Chitinophagales > Chitinophagaceae > Ilyomonas. The sequence goes on from OZ252019.1 coordinate 169,487, forward strand.
GAACAGCAGGTATTCATCGGTCAGAAAGCAATTGATATAGCGCTGTTAGATACCTTATTGAAGGCAGAGGTAAACAGGATGCGCGCTGTTACCGATACGCCTTCGGTCGTTATTAATGCCGATACCATTGCTTACTATGGCGAAGTCTTTCGCATCATGCAAAGCGCCAAACGCGCCGGCGCCAGGGTTGTGGCGAATGTAAAGTAATATTGCTGCATGCACCAACTTACGAAGCGCTTCCTGTTTCTCTTTATTGTAATGAGCAGTTGCGTTTCAGGGTTCTCTCAACAGGTAAATGATTCGCTCGTTGCAAAGATTGCAAGGCGCTTTGAAAAAACACAATACTTAACATTACAAAGAATTATAAAACCTGCTGTATTAAAAGCACAGCAAATTCCGGAAGAAAGAATGCCTTGCTACTCCGGCATGCAGGTAACCATTGTAGCTGTATTTGCTTTTAAGCCAACAGCCGCTTATGGAAGAATGCTGGTAACAAAGCGATTTCCGGCTGTAAAATATGACGAACATTTTTTTCAGAAGGCAGGTTACGATAAAAACTTTAATGTTTATTACTCCCTCTTAAGTGTCTATTTCCCGGAGGAAGCTACTTTTAAAAACTGCACCACGGTATTGCAGGTATATGATCAGCAAAAGCCGTCTAACAAAGTATGGCTGGCTATTTTAACCAAGTAGCTGCGTTGTATATTTTAAAAAGCCATGCCGCTGTTGCAGGTCCGCAAGGGCAAGCAGCATTCTCATGCTGATAAATACAATATGTTGTATGCTGATTAATTTCATTGCTCCATAAAGAACAAAACGCTGAACGGAGCGTCCACCGCCATTGGCGGCACAGGCGCAAGGAACGATTGATAGCAGCAACGCAGCTCGCATCCCAATAAAAAAGGGGTTGCCTTAGGCAACCCCTTTTTCTTTTGAAAAGCTAAATGTTTTCTCTATTCCACTTTTGCGGCACTGCCTTTATCCTGCATAAACTGTTTTGAATACGTTACTTTCAACAGGTCGTAGCGCTGCAGTTGCACTGCAAGGCGCTTCCTGAAATCGTCGAAATTGCGCGTGCTTTTACCGCTCCACAGCACTTCGCTCAGGGCGTCTGCCCGCGGAAAAATCATGTACTCTACTTTCTCAGGCTTCGTTATATATTCTGTCCATAAATTAGCCTGTGCACCCAGTATGTAGCTGCTGTCTGCCGTTTGCAGCGCTGCGGGTACCGGCTCGTAGCCATACACTTTTTCAAGCGGCAGGTAGCCGCCGATAGTCAGCGAATCTTCGGGCTTGTTTTGCGAGTAATCGAGATAAACATACGTGGTGGGTGTCATAACCACTTTATGATGTTGTTTGGCCGCTGCAATGCCACCTTCTTCGCCGCGCCAGCTCATTACCGTAGCGTTGGGCGCAAGGCCGCCTTCCAGTATTTCATCCCAGCCTATCATGCTGCGGCCTTTACTGTTGATGTATTGCTCTATGCGCTGCACAAAATAGCTTTGAAGTTCGTGCTCGTCTTTAAGGCCTTTTTCTTTTATAAGCTGCTGGCAAAAGGCGCTGCGCTTCCAGTTGTCTTTCGGAGATTCATCGCCGCCGATGTGAATATAAGGAGACGGAAAGAGCGCAATAACTTCGTCCAGCACATCTTCTAAAAACGTAAACGTATGCTCGCTGGGCACATACACATCGGCATATACGCCCCACGCCTGCTGTACCTGCTTGCCCATAGTATCGCCGGCCCAGGTACCACGCTGGGGAAAGTAGGTTTTAGTGGCTTCTTCCGGGAAACAGCTCAGCTCCGGGTAGGCCGCAATAGCGGCACTCGCATGGCCGGGCATCTCTATCTCGGGCACAACCGTAATGTAGCGTTTGGCAGCATAGGCAATTACGTCTTTTATTTCTTCCTGCGTATAGAAGCCGCCGCTGCGCTGGTTGTCGTTGCCGGCGCCGGGGTGGTGACCAATAATAGTACCGTTGCGCCAGGCGCCTTTTTGTGTAAGCAGCGGATATTTTTTTATTTCAATGCGCCAGCCCTGGTCGTCGGTTAAGTGCCAGTGGAAGTAATTCATCTTGTGCAGGGCAAGAAAATCAATATACCGCTTTACAAACGGAACGGGAAAGAAGTGGCGGCAAACATCGAGCATCAGCCCGCGGTATCCGAAGCGCGGCTGGTCATTAATGCTTACAAAAGGCACAGCGAGCCTTGCAGATCTGGTAACGGGCAGCAACTGCAGTAATGATTGCATACCATAAAAAGTACCGGCCGCATTCTGGCCTTCGATGGATACGCCATTAGCGGTAACGCCCATGCTGTAAGCGCCTTCCACCGTTGCGCGGATGGGTGTTATCATACTCAGGATAATAGCGTTGCCTCGTAATGGCTTGTCTGTTACCTTCAATGTAAAGCCATACACTTCTTTCAGGTAATCGTTTAAGAAGTCAGCACTGTTTTGGGTAGTGGCATTAGCCACTATTTGCGTAGCAGCAGTGATGGTAAAGCTGCCGCCCTTCGGCGGCATCGTTATTTCTGCCGGCTGCGGAATAATACTTAACTGCGCGGTACACGCATGCATAATAAATAAGGCAAGAAAACTCAGTGTTCTTTTCATTCGTAGCATTATTTGTTGTGTTTAAAAGTAACAGAATATGGTATAAGAAAGCGCAGCATTTTTACAGAGGATTGCGGATCAGGTATGTTTGAATGTTCGCTGCGTTATGGCGGGCAAAGCGAAGCCTGTACGTGGATGGCAACAAGATTCAACACGATGTATCGCTTTAGATGTACAGCAAGCACAAATGCCTTCGCACAAACCGCTATCACGGTCTAATAGCTTCGTAGCGTACTAATCATCGTATCGCTTTTAGCCTTGTTGCTTTCGGTGTACTGATAATGGATTAAAGCGCCGGCCCACTCGCCATACACCGGGTTTGGTAAAACGATAAACCGTTTGCCAAAGTCTGCCGCATATTGGTGTACTAAAGAGTCTCTGCCGGCAGTTGTCTTTTTATCAAATACGCCTTTATAATCGCCAAGGTTATCGCCAAAGTAAAGCAGCACATCGTAGGCCGCTGCAACCTGCGCGCGGCGCGCATCTTTATTAGCCGTTGTGGTTTTAAGCAGTACATGCGCTTCATCGGCATCGGGCATGTTGTATTTCTTTAAGTTGGCAATGGTTTGCGGCAGTTCTGTTGCCATCCTGTTGCTGATGTAGAATATTTCTACTTTCTGGCTTGCTGCATACTTAAAGAAAGCCGGTGCGCCGGGCACGGTGTCGCAGGCGGCCTGCTGCGTCCAGCGTATCCAGGAAGTATCTGTGTATGTTTTGCCAATCAAAGCATTATGTACCGTATTCGGGCTGTTATCGAGTATGGTTTCATCAATGTCGGAGATAACGGCAAACGGTTTGTTACCTTGTTGTTTCAAATATTCATCTAACCGCTCGTACGCGATGTTATAGGCCTGCATGGTTAGGGCTTTATACTCGGCGGCCTGCTGCTGGTACAGTGTGCCCCACAGCGGCCCTAATATTGGTAAACGGCTGTTATCATTGACCGACGGTTTTGCAGCCTGTGTTTTACTAGTACTGCAATTTATTAATGTGCATGAAAGCGCAAGCGCAGTGCAAAGCGGAAGAAATTTTTTCATAAGTAAAGAGATAATTGGCAAAAATAGCGTCTTGTGCAGTGATGCGTTTATTAGCCTATAACTAACTTACCGGCGCCGCTTTATTTAATAATAAGGGAAAGAGCGGATATGGTAGTGTATGAGTTTGACATTGGAACACAAAAAACACTACGAACCACAAAGTACACTACGTTTTCTTCGTATATGTTGTGCACGCTTTGTGCTCTTTGTGACCAAAACATTTAAACTTACCTGCTGAGGATTTACATTTTTAACAATGCTTTACTGCAATAAAAAAGCAATATTTTAGGCCTCATTAGCTCTGTAAAAAGTTGTCCACCTGTCTTCTCCGCTTATGCTTCAAAGCGTTAGCAATGCAAAGAAAAACGATACCGGTAATTTACAAAGATTACTAAACAAAGAAAGCGGCAACGATACTGTAGCTGCACTTTTATTTTTAGCGGAAAAAAGTTTTCTTTGTAGTATTCATGTCTCTCTTTGTTACCTCGCTCAACTCCGGCAGCAACGGCAACTGCTATTATATTGGAAATGATACCGAAGCGGTATTGATTGATGCGGGCATTTCGTGCCGAGAAACGGAGAAGCGGATGCAGCGCTTATCGCTCTCAATGAATATCGTGAAAGCCATCTTCGTATCGCACGAGCACAGCGACCACATTGCAGGCATTGCCACGCTGGCAAAGAAGTACCACATACCCATCTATATTACGGTGGGCACGCATTTTTACAGCGGCATTGCTATTGATCACCGGCTTGTTATGCAATTGCAGGCTTATACGCCTGTTGCCATCGGCAATCTTTTTATTACGGCCTTCCCCAAGCTGCACGACGCAGCAGAGCCGCACAGCTTTACAGTACACAATACCGAAGTAAAAGTGGGTGTGTTTACCGATATTGGCTTGCCCTGCGAGCATGTAATCCGCCACTTCAAAAATTGCCACGCCGCCTTTCTGGAAGCGAACTACGACGAGGTAATGCTTGAAAAAGGCAGTTACCCGTATCATTTAAAGAACCGCATCCGCGGCGGAAAAGGCCACTTATCCAACAGCCAGGCGCTTCAACTGTTCACAACGCACCGGCCGCCATTTATGAGCCATCTTTTTTTATCGCATTTATCTAAAAACAACAACTCCCCAAAGTTGGTGGAAGACTTGTTTCGTAAATATGCCGCCGGCACCGAGATCGTGATTGCGGGCAGGTATAAGGAAACGCCGGTGTATTGCATCCGCAGTGGTGTACATCATACAATACAACCGGAGCCCCTGCCCGTAAAAGCAAAGTCCCGGCAGTTATCCTTATTTTAAAGTGAGATGCAGAAACATGATCCGTTTCTTTACTGGCATTATTCAAAAATAGTAATAAAGGACAAACTGGCTTTATGTGCTTTATTGCTCATCTTTTTTTTACTTTACTCACCTGCAGCACAAGCCTCTTTCCTGCTTATCCAGCGCGCACGGCCGGCTGTTACTTTAAGAATATCTACCGGGCCGCCTACAAACAAAGTATCCGCGCTTTCTTCCGTTTTAATAAGCCGCCGAATAGTTTTTACCGCAGGCTTCCGCCATGTTTTGCTATCCGCCATTATTGACTGAATATACTGTGTATGGCCGCTTGCAAAATTGTGTTTAGAAGAATCTATAGCATAGCCAACAGTAAACCGGTTATCATTCAGCTTCTTTAAATAAAACGTTATCTGAAGTATGTATCGCCTGTCCTTTTCATACCCAAAAAAGATAACCTGGCTAATGATAGCGCCATTCTGCAAACTGCTGAACTGCGTGGTTGCATACCGCCGGTAAACAGCCAGACTATCGGCCGCCAGTTGTCCGAAATGATGAATAAAATCAGCAACAGCCTGCTGTAATACAGGCTGTTGCCGGCAAACCGAAATGCCAAAACCAGCAGCGGTTTGCGCAAAATAGCCAAGCACTGCAAAATTGATTTTATCCACCTGGTACAGCTTGCACATAGATTGCAAAATCGTATCTGTATTGCCGGCAAACTGATCAATATTTGTTTTAAATACCCTGCTATCCGCACCAGCATAAATGGCATGTTTGGTACACCTTATCACTACCGTTGTTTGTGCGCTGGCAAAAAGCGGAAACACGGCAATTAGTATTTTTATAAGCCATCGCATAAGTATGAATTAAACAACTTTACTTATGACTTACAGCATAAAAGAAAGATGCACCATCATGCGGTTGTTGGCTTTTACAAAACCGTTGGCAAGGCTTTGCGACAGTGGCGTTTGCCAGTTAGCGCCAATCGCTATTTTCTTTACATTGGTTTCTATCCCTGCTGTGCCCAACAGCAAATCGCCGCCCGATATAGCAACGTCAAATTTATTGTCGGTATCACTTTGTGCAGTCTCATATTGCACGCCGGCGTTGGGCGCTATGGTAAGCTTCTTTTTAATATTGATTTTGTAATACGCCTGTGTGTTTACATTCAGCTTGTTGCCGTACAGATAATCTTCTTTGTTGGCGGTGTTTATTTTATAATTGGCCGATACATTAAGGCCGGCATCCTGCAGGCGCACATCGTACATCGTGCTTACTATAAAATCGGTACTGCCGGTTCCCAACTGAAAGAGATTGGTATTTTCTGTTCCGGTTGATTTGTCTTTCGGATTGTATTTGCCGGTAGGCAATTTAACGCCACCGCCAATCCACAGGTTTTGCACCAGCAGTTTGCTGCCCGCCGTATGCCTTGTATTCAGCAACTGGTAATATCCCGAAAGGGTAATATCCCCCAATCCTTCTTTACTCCTCGCTGTACCTTCATTCGTGCGCTTATTAAAGCTATAAGGCACCGATGCAAGGATGCGGAATTTATCTGTAAGGTTCCAGCCGCCCCACGCTTCCACCGTATTGTATTGTTCTTTACTGGTTAAATACGTGGTAACGCCACCCGCACCGATGTGCGAATAGATAGAATTGTAGCGATACCGCAGCCCGAATATGTGCTTATGAAAATCGGGCAGGATGCCAATGTAGTTATTGCCTACGCCGCAGCCGCAGATATCGCAGGCAGCGCTAAGTAATGGCAATGCGCTGATCAGGATCAGGCTTATTAAATATTTTTTCATCTTTTGTTTTGTGCTATTAATTTTTTTACAAAATCGTCCTTGCATTCTTTAGAGCAAAAGCCATATACTTTACTGTTGAAGTTTACGGTGTCTTCCAAACCTGCGCTCAGCGGCATGCCGCAACTGGTGTCTTTAACCGATGCCAGTTGAAATTTGGAAAAGTCTATTTTGGACACGGCGCCTTCCTGTACAGCGGTTGCTGTACTGTCGCTGGTGGCTTTGCCGGCATCGCCGGAGTTACAGGCTGCTGAAAATAGTATAGCTATTATCGCTGCCATCTGAAATATTGCTTTCATTATTTTCTTTATTATTGAATAACTGTTTATTGTTCCGAAAAGCGCTTGTCTGTTACAAAAATTCTGTCGTTGAGCGTTTGCAGGAAGGCCAGTATTTTTACCTTTTCCGCTGCTGTAATGGCAATACCCAGGCGGTTATTTTGCTGCAGCAGCGGATCGAGATTGGGCGTCTTCTGCACCTCGCTATTATAATGATCCAGCACTGCATCCAATGTAAAAAAGCGGCCATCATGCATGTAAGGCGGCGTATAAGCCAGGTTGCGCAGGCTGGGCACTTTAAATTTATATTTGTCGGCTTCGTTCAGCGTTACCGCATATCGCCCCACATCATTTACCATGCTTACACCGATGCCATTATTTTTAAAAGTATTGTCTGTAAAAAGCGGCTCGGCATGGCAGGCACCGCATTTTTGCCGGTATAAGAGATAACCTTCGTTTTCCGTTGCGGTGAAAGAAGCCTGATGGCGCATTACACTATCGTACTTCGCATTACTGCTTACACACATCACCATAAACTGCGACAATGCTTTTAAGAAATTGGCGCTTGTTACCTCTGCGGAACCAAAGGCTTTTTTAAACAAGGCAGGATATTGGGCACTCTGTTGCAGCCTGTTTAACACATTTACCAGGCTATCGTCCATCTCCACATGGTTGGTAATAGGCGCAACGGGCTGTAGATCCAGATCGAATATACCCCCATCCCACATAAAACCGGTACTCCAGGCGAGGTTCATAATGGGTGGACTGTTGCGCGTGCCCAGCCTGTCGAATATGCCATGACTCACACTGTGGTCGCGGTGCGTGAACGCGGCAGTTTGCAGGTGGCAACTGCTGCAGCTAATGGTATTATTGGCAGACAGAACAGGATCATAAAATAATTTTCGCCCCAGCTCAAACCCTGCTTCGGATACTTCGTTCGTTTCAAAATGATAAACCGGTACCGGAAAACCGGGTGGCTGCTGAAAGCCGGTAAACATTGTTTTGATTTCTTCTTTATTGCAGGCGCAGATGCCTGCAATAAAGAAGAGTATGATTATCCATTGCTTCCGGTACATACCTATTCATTTTCTGTATGATCGTGCCGGAACATGCCTGCAAAGTTATTGGCTATGGTAGTGCTATACCCATCAAACATCACCACCGGGTTTGCAGCAATGCTGATGGTGCCTGCGCCGTCAAACATTTTCAGCACATCTACCATCAGGTGCAGGTTGGCTGTCTTGCCCGTTTTTACCTGCGGCACGCCGCGCTGCGTAAGATCGAGCGTGATGGTCTTTAAATTGTTGATAGTAGGCGAATCGTAACCGCCAAAGCCGCCGATATGATACATAAAATTACCACCGGCTGCAGCGCCTGACGAGCCTTCCATCTTAAAAAAGATATACCCGCTGTTCCAGCCCCAGTACATATCTCCGCCAACGGCCGTAGGGTCGAGCACGCCGTTACGCCTGCTGATGTCCATGGTGCTTCTCAGACTGTCTACACCTACTGTAAATGTTAGGGTTTTATATTCGCCTTCCGGCACATGCAGTATGGGCTCATGCGTTTCTTCTTTACTTTCATCAATTAAAAAATAACAACTGTCCTGCGGCACCGTATAAACGGTACCATCCGTTTTGGTGACGATGAAGTTGCTTACATAGTACTTGAGATTGGTAACCGTAAAGCTTTCACCGGAGCTGTTTGTGTAAGTACCTGTATTTAATTGCAGGTCGGACGCACCCGCGATATTATCAAATTCTACTGATAAATCGGCTTTCACAGCCGGGTTGTATAAAGAAGTTTCGTCTTTTTTACACGAAGCAAAAAGGCACACCGCTGCTATTGCAGCGTAGAATATGTTTTTCATAAAATGATAACTTAGAAAAATTTAAAGATGGTTTTTACCAGCCCTTCTTCCTGTAGAATAGAGGCGATTTCCCGGCAGAATATAATTGACATACTGCTTTATATAAGCAACAGCTATCAATCACAGTGCTGCCTGTAACTGTCAACAACAGCTTAAACGCAACACACTGGCAACTGGTTGCCTGCGCTTGCCTGTAAAATAATTTAAGCGCCCGGCGGATGGAAAATCGAACGTGGCATTTTTTGCTCTTTGCCACAAGTGAAGCAGGCAGGATAGATAAAAATCTGTGCTGCTGCAAAAGATGGGATATAAGTAAAAAAAGATTGGGATGCAATAACATGCTCATTTTTATTCTCGCCCCTCCGCTCCGGGCTTTGCTGGTCTTTCTGCTGCTCCTGCTGTACCTGCTTCCGCATCTGGCATTTGCCGTTGCAGTGCATTTGCGGTTTGGCTTTGTTCTCGCAGTTTTTGGCGAATGCGGTTGTATTGGTAAAATAATCAAGCACAATAAAAGCCCCGCTAAACGTTTGCATAGCAAACGACAGTAAAAAACTGATGGCGATTAGTGACTTCAAGTAGGCTGATGATTTGTGCAAATGTACTGTTATTGGATGGTACAGGCGTAATGCTGCAATAGTTGTAAACGAATTTTTCAGCCGGATATTATTTCAGCAAGAGGTCTCTTTTTATCATCGCATCCCGGTTGGCCATTGCCCAGGCGGTATAATACACAAGTTTTACCCGCTTCGCCATCAGGCCGAAGTTTATTTTATCTACCGTATCGCTCGGCTGGTGATAATCGGCGTGTACGCCGTTAAAATAAAAGATTACCGGCACCCCGTTCTTTGCAAAATTGTAGTGGTCGCTGCGGTAATAAAAACGGTTAGGATCTTTCGGGTCGTTAAAACGGCGGTCGAGCTGCATATTTGCATACTGCTTGTTTATGCTATCGCTGATGGGCAACAGGTCACTGCTTAGTTTATCTTCCCCAATCGTATATACATAATTTAAAGAATCACCTTTATAACCCGGATCAATCCTGCCCACCATGTCAATATTCAAATCAACCGAGGTTTTAGCTAACGGGAAAAGCGGATGACCGGTGTAATACTCGCTTCCCCACAAGCCTTTTTCTTCACCCGACACCGTCATAAAAACCATGGTCCTGCGCGGGCCGTGGCCGGCGGCTTTTGCTTTGGCAAAGGCCGTTGCAATCTGCAGTACGCTGGTTGTGCCGGAGCCATCGTCATCGGCGCCATACCAGATAACGTTTCCTTTTTTACCCAAATGGTCGTAATGCCCTGTTATAAATACATACTCCGCTTTTTTATCACTGCCCGGCAGTACACCAATTACATCGGAACTGTTCAGGTTTAGCGTTGTTTTTTGCTCGTTAAAAGAAAGAGCTGCCGGGTAAATACCACGAACTACGGATTTTAGATCGGTAAAACTGTTCAATGGCCTTTGCAAAACAGAAGCCGCTTCCTTCATCGAAATATAAATAACCGGTATGCTGTTCGGCTTTTTATCAATATACATATTGCCTTTTACAACAACAGCGGCCGGCTGGGCAACCTCTTTTTTAATAATTAATAATCCTTTGATGTTTTTACCTTTTACAGCGCTGGTCTTGGTGCGGCCTGCAATCAGGTTAGGGTATGTTTTTGCCTCAGCCGTACTGTCCATATCGGCCGGCGTACCATCAATCACCATTACCCATTTATCTTTTACGTTCAGTCCGTCGAAATTGTTGTTAACAGAATCGCTCAATCCATAGGAAGCAAATACAATATCCTTCGCATTCCAGTTGCCTTCTGCCAGTGAAGACGGGCTTAGCGTAAAATCTGTAAACATGGCTGCATCGCTTCCATTGATGGTTAGCGTTGCCGATAACAGCGAATCCTGATATACCGGGTACTGCAGTTGATACCCGTTGGGCGTATCCGGCTGCAGGCCAATCTTTTTAAAATATGCTTCGATATAGGCGGCTGCTTTCTTCTGTCCCGGTGTAGCTGTTTCCCGGCCTTCCATGGCAGCGCCCGCAATCACAGAGAGCTTTTCTTTTAGCGCCGCAGGGGTAATGGTGGCGGCATATTTTTCTGCCGTTTTATCCTGGGCAAATGATAACGAAGTAAACAGCAGCGCGCACGGTACTAAAATGTTCTTCATAGGGAAAATATAAACCTCAAAGATAATTGTCGGGGGAACAATATTACGGGCTTTCGGCTTTTTGCACCCCTTTTCCGGTAAGCAGGTTGCAGTATTGTTTAACCTATGCCAGCCTTGCTAACTGCAGAAAGAGCAGAAGCCGGAAATACAAACCCGTTTGCCGATTTAAGTTTTAAAATAGCTGTTGAAAAAATAAGTTACTGTTGCCTAACCTCCCGAATGCTTTGTTGCCATAAACAATCGTTCCATTATCTGTAAAACACAGCGCAGCTTTGGCTAAACAATACCGGCGGTAAAGCCGTTTACGACGCCCGTCGTTACACGGCGAAAGAAAGGAATTGATTGTAAAACTGCAAAAGGTAAAACAGGTTACTTACATAAAGCGCGAGCTGAAATTCTACCTTTCCAATACCGGACAGGTTGCCCCGCCCCGGATGCGAAACAGAAAAATTTTAATCCTGATCCTATTCATAAACTTTTTAACAGGCAGCCGTGTTTTCAAATTGCGATATTACAAATCCACCAGCCTGAACAAAGCAGGCATTGCTTACTTTTACTTACTAAAATAACTCTGATGCAGGAAGCATATATCGTAGCCGGTTTTCGTACAGCGGTTACCAAGGCGAAAAAGGGCGGCTTTCGCTTTTATCGTCCCGACGACTTAGCAGTAGAAGTAATAAAGGGACTAACTGCAACAATACCGCAATTAGACGTTACGCGCATTGATGATGTAATTGTGGGCAACGCTGTGCCCGAAGCCGAGCAGGGCCTGCAGTTCGGGCGCATCATTGCTGCCAAAGCATTGGGTATTGAAGTGCCGGGCATCACCATCAACCGCTACTGCGCCAGCGGCCTCGAGGCAATTGCGATGGCGACCGCTAAAATTCGGACCGGTATGGCAACATGCATTATCGCCGGCGGCACCGAAAGCATGAGCCTCGTGCCTACTTCGGGCTGGAAAACCGTGCCATCGTACGCCATCGCCAAAGACGAACCTGATTACTACTTAAGTATGGGCTTAACGGCAGAAGCGGTGGCTAAAGAGTATAATGTAAGCCGCGATGCACAGGATGAATTTGCTGCCGCTTCGCACAGAAAAGCGGCCGCTGCCATAGCGAATGGTTATTTTAAAGAAGGCATTCTGCCAATACCTGTAGAGCAGGTGTATATAGACGAAAAGGGCAGGCGTGCAACAAAAACGTACACGGTGGATACCGACGAAGGGGTGCGTGCAGATACTTCCGCACAAGTATTGGCTAAATTGAAGCCTGCCTTTGCAGTTGCCGGCAGCGTAACCGCCGGCAACTCCTCGCAAACCAGTGATGGCGCTGCCTTTGTAATGGTGATGAGTGAGCGGCTGGTAAACGAATTAGGCATTAGGCCGATTGGCCGCTTAGTGAACTGCGCCAGCGCCGGCGTGCATCCGCGCATTATGGGTATCGGCCCTGTTGCGGCTGTACCCAAAGTATTGCAACAGGCGCATATGAGTTTATCGGCTATAGAACTGATAGAACTGAATGAAGCTTTTGCTTCGCAGTCGGTAGCGGTTATACGCGCATTGAATATTGATCCTGAGATTGTAAACATCAATGGCGGCGCTATTGCGCTGGGGCATCCGCTGGGCTGCACCGGCGCCAAATTAACCATTCAGCTATTAAATGATATGAAGCGGCTTGGCAAAAAATACGGTATGGTAACGGCCTGCGTTGGCGGCGGTCAAGGCATTGCCGGTATTATAGAAAATATTGCATAATGCGTGTAACGTATCAATTGCGGCTATCTTCCTATTTCAAACAGAAATCTCGAACCGGCTCCTTCTTCGGAATGAACCTCCATTTTGCCGTCTAATTTATTTACCAGTTGCCTTGCATAATTAAGATTGCTGAGGTATTCTTTATATTCCTTTTTGTTGTTACCGCTTTCCGCTCCAAACACTTCGTACAACCCGCCCCGCTGCATCAGTGGTAAACCCAGGCCGTTATCGCTGACGGTAAACCGGTAGCTGCTTTCCGTTTCTGCATACGATACCCGTACCTGCTTTACCCGGTTAGTATTATAACTGATGCCGTTGCTTACAAAGCTTAATAATATCTGCAGCATCATTTTCTTAAAGGAATACAAGTTGGTATCGCAGGGCTCATACTGCAGGATAGGCCGTACCGGCGCAGGCAGCATAACCTTCAGTTCTTCCAGCAACTCGTTAAAGGTGAACAGCACTTTCTCCTGCTGGTACAATTGTGTTGCATGCGACCGCTTCAGCGTATCAGCGATAACCGTTTTCACATTGTCGGCAGAGTATTTCAGCAGCGATAGTATTTGCCGGCCATCCACATCCAGCGCATCTCCATACTTGTCTATTACAATATCCGTAATCTCCGCAATCGTATCGCAGGGCCTCATCAGGTCATTCGCAACTACCTGCGCAAATTTTTCCAGTTCGGCATTAACTTCCTGCAGGTGTGCACGGCTTTTAACCAGGTCGTTATTCTTCTTATGCAGTTGTATCAGGCGCATGGCCTGGTTGGCCAGTATCTTCAGGGCTTCTACCTGTTCGCCGTTAAGCGCATTGGGCTTGGTATCTATCACGCACAGGCTGCCCAGCGGGTAACCATCTTCACTCAGCAGGGGCACGCCGGCATAAAATGCAACCCTTGTTTCGCCGGTCACAAGCGGGTTAGCAGCAAAGCGTTCATCCTTTGCCATATCCGGCACCAGCATTACCTCGTGCGGGTTTAAAATAGCATGGGAACAAAAAGCAATGTCCCGTGGTGTTTCCTGCACTTCAGCGCCATACACCGATTTAAACCACTGCCGGTCTTTATCCAGCAAAGTAATCAGTGAGATCGGCGTATTGCAAACAGAAGAGGCCAGTTTGGTTAAATCGTCATAGTCTTTTTCGGGCAGCGTATCCAACAGTTGATAGCTGTATAAGTTTGCCAGTCGCGCCTGTTCGTTCTCCGGCAAAAGGGAAGCTTTCATATTGCACGCAAGCTACATTTTAAATAAACAACCCGTCTTTTACAGATTTAAAAACATTGATAAATTAGGCGGAAATGCGATTTTATTCCGGCACATTCCGCAGCGTTATTTGTGGCTTGCGGCTTGTATGTTGTTTCTTCTATCTTTGCGGTTCTAAAAATTTTGCTAAGTATGGAAAACAACCTCCAGTTTGATTTCGGCATGATCGGTCTTGGCGTGATGGGCAGCAACCTGCTGCTGAATATGGCAGGGCATCAGTTTAGCGTAATTGGCTTTGATAAAGACGTACAGAAAGGCGCAGCGCTGGAAGCCGGCGCCTCTGATGCGAAAGAAATAGTGAAAGGCGTAAACACATTGGAAGAGATGGTGCGCAGCCTGAAAGTGCCCCGCAAAATGATGATGCTGGTACCTGCAGGCGCGCCGGTGGACAATGTAATTGAAAGTTTGATTCCACTACTGGAGCCGGGCGATGTAGTGATAGATGGCGGCAACTCGCACTATACAGATACACTGAAACGCGTAACCTATCTCAATACGAAAGGCATCAACTTTATGGGCATGGGCGTATCGGGCGGCGAGCATGGCGCACGTACCGGCCCCAGCATGATGCCGGGCGGAAATATGGAAGCGTATAAGCATGTGCAGCCGATATTAGAAGCGGTGGCTGCCAAAGTAGATGGTGAACCTTGTACGGCGTACATGGGCAAAGATGCAGCCGGGCATTATGTAAAAATGGTGCACAATGGTATTGAGTATGCTATGATGCAACTGATAAGCGAAGTGTATGATTTAATGAAGCGCGGGCTTGGCCTAAACAATGATGAGCTGCACGAAATATTTAAGCGCTGGAACGAAGGCGAGCTGCAGTCTTACCTCATAGATATTACCCGCGATATCTTTTTACAGAAAGACGATATGGATGAAAGCACCGGCACCCGGCTGGTTGACTTAATATTAGACAAAGCCGGCAGCAAAGGCACCGGCAAATGGACATCGCAGGATGCCATGGAACTGCCCGTTGGCATTCCGACTATAGACATGGCCGTGGCTTTCCGTACCATCTCCGGCTATAAAGATGAGCGCGTGCAGGCTTCCAAATTATATAAGACAGAACTAAAGAAAGTAGCGGTTGATAAGGATACATTTATCAACCAGTTGCAGGATGCTTTGTATTTTGGCTTTATCATGTGCTATGCGCAGGGTTTGTCTATGCTGTACCAGGCGTCCATCTCGCTGAAAATGGAGATTCCACTACACGATGTAGTGAAGATCTGGCGCGGCGGCTGTATTATCCGCTCGCGGTTACTGAACGATTTTTACAAAGCCTTTGCCAGCAGCGATAATCATTTAGCCAATATACTTTTGGATAACAGTATCGCAGATATTGTAAAAAGTAAAGAAGACAGTGTTCGCAGTGTAATAAAGGAAGCCATTGATACCAACATCGGTATTGGCGGACTGATGAGTGCGCTTGCCTATTTTGATTCTTATACAACCGAGAAAATGCCGGTGAACCTGATCCAGGCGCAGCGCGATTTTTTTGGCGCGCACACGTACCAGCGCATAGACCGCGAAGGCATCTTCCATACCGGCTGGGAAAGCAAGGATGACAAGTCGGTGTAAAAAGTAAGAAGCAAACATCACATACAAGCTGCAGCACAGCTTTACAAACTTGAATTGGATAAGCTTTGATTCATACCTGCACTACAGTTGAACGGAGCGTCCACCGCCGCTGGCGGGGCAGGCGCAAGGAACGATTCATCAGGGCGATGCGGCTCACTACAAAATAAAAAACATCAATCAGCTCAGGGCTAAAAGCTCAAAGCTAACGGCTCATAGCTTTAAATTTTCATCATGGCAACAAACAATAACAAACGCCCGCCGGCAACCATCCTGTTTATTTTTGGCGGCAGCGGCGATCTTAACAACCGTAAGCTTACACCGGCCTTATACAATCTCTATCTCGATGGCTTTATGCCCGAAAAATTTGCACTCGCCGGGCTTGGCCGCAGTGTATATACCGATGAAAAATACAACGAGCATTTGCTCGAAGGCATCAAAGATTTTTCGCGCCGTAAAGACGACGGTAATGGCAAATGGCAGGAGTTTTCCAAACAAAACCATTACCTGCAGATGGATGCCGAAAAAGACCCGGTGTATGATAAAATAGAAGGCTTCATCAAGCAGAAAAAAGAAGAGTGGGGCGGCGAAGCCAATGTGTTGTTTTATATGGCCGTAGCGCCGCAGTTAGTGCCGGACATCGCTAAGAAAATTGTGGCACTCAACCTGCCCGCAGACGCTACCCGCATTATTGTGGAGAAGCCTTTTGGCCACGACTTAAAAAGCGCT
The DNA here is from genome assembly GCA_965247435.1 of Ilyomonas sp. Classification (GTDB taxonomy): domain Bacteria; phylum Bacteroidota; class Bacteroidia; order Chitinophagales; family Chitinophagaceae; genus Ilyomonas. Next base: position 185,869 of record OZ252019.1, read on the forward strand.
ACAGAGTTGAATAAGCTGCTCAACAGCATGTTTGCCGAAGACCAGATTTACCGCATCGATCATTACCTCGGCAAAGAAACGGTACAGAATATCCTCGCGCTGCGTTTCGCCAATGCGTTGCTCGAGCCCCTGTGGAATAATAAATATATAGATCATGTGCAGATAACCGCTGCAGAAACCGTAGGCGTGGAAGACCGCGGCGGCTATTACGAGCAAAGCGGTGCGCTGCGCGATATGGTGCAGAATCATATTCTGCAACTGCTGTGCATGGTAGCTATGGAGCCGCCGGTATCGTTTGATGCGAACGAGATCCGCAACAAAAAAGTGGATGTGCTAAATGCGATAAGGCAGATTAATAAAAGTGAAGTAAACGAACATGCCGTGCGCGGCCAGTACAGCGCCGGCTGGATGAAAGGCGAGCAGGTAAAAAGCTATCGCGAGGAGAAAAATGTAGATCCGAAATCGGACATTGAAACCTTTGCTGCCGTTAAGTTTTACATTGATAACTGGCGCTGGCAGAATGTGCCTTTTTATGTGCGCACCGGTAAATACCTGCACCAGAAAACAACCGTTATCAATATACTCTTTAAGCCCGCGCCGCACTATGCATTTCCGGAAGAAGCGGCCGAAACCTGGCGCCGCAACCGGCTTACCATCAGCATACAGCCGGAAATGGACATCCGCCTGCGCTTCCAGGCAAAGCGCCCGGGACAGAGCATGATGCTAAACCCGGTAGATATGGTATTTAACTACAACGATGCCGACAGCAAGCAGCAGCCCGAAGCTTACGAAACGCTATTGCTGGATGCGATGGAAGGCAATGCCACCCAGTTTCTCCGCGCCGACCAGGTAGAGGCAAGCTGGAAAGCCGTAACGCCCATTATCGAATCGTGGGAAGCCCGCTCACCGGCCGCTTTTCCCAATTATGCGCCGGATAGCTGGGGCCCCGAAGATGCCGAAGCGCTGATAGCAAGAGACGGCAACAACTGGATAACATTGCCACCAAAGAGTTAATAAAAATATATTCACTCATCCCAACCTTTCTCCTTTGAAGAAGTCTGTCCGGCAGGCGGAGGCTGGGATGAGGTCACGATGGTGCTTGTAAGGCGTTTATTTCTACGCTTGTCTATCAAAAGCTCAAGCTCCGTTGTAAGTTACTATTCGCTACCCAACAAGGAACAACTGGCTTTATACTAAACTTCCATTTTTTCACTATTTGCTTTCAATGTTGTTATTCACTTTGCAGTATACTTTATATTTGAGTAAAGAACATTAATCATGCTTACTTACAATACAATTTTAAAAGAGATAAAGAAAGTTCCTGTCAGCAGGCTGGAAGATTTGTATTCGCTTATTCATTCTTTTAATATTGAAGTATATAAAAAGATGGATACCAAAAGTGATATTTTATCTTTCTCAGGCGCATTTAAAACAATGACAGAAGATGATTATGATGATTATGTTCAACATACACAGCAAACAAGAAAAAAGCTTTTTGACCGCAACACTAATTTATGAAAGAAGCATTGATAGATACAGACATTCTTTCTATATTTTTTCGTGATAATACAATTGTTGTGGCGAATGTTAATCGTTAGCTTGATGAATATAACCATCTTGATATTAGCATTATTACCTACTATGAAATACTGAATGGCCTGATTTATAAAGACGCAGGCAATCAGTTAAAGAAGTTTGAAGCTTTTATAGTAATAAATAAAATTATTCCTTTATCTGTTGAGGCTGCGAAATTAGCTGCCACCATTTATGCTGATCTTAGAAAAAACCGATAAACTATAGGACATACAGATACCTTAATTGCTGCTATTGCTATGGTAAATAATTTTCAATTAATTACTAATAACACTGCGCATTTCAATAGAATTGATGGTCTGGAAGTAAGCAATTGGCTTACAGGGCAATAATTCCACTTTATAATACCTTTCCTATGCAACTACACATCGCTAAAAACACCAGCGAACTCAGCATACAGGCTGCTGATTTTATGGTGGCGCACATCAACAATATGTTGCAAAAGCAATCCCGCTATACTATTGCCTTATCGGGCGGCAGTACGCCCAAAGCGCTGCACGAACTGCTGGCGGGTGATGCCTATAAAAATCATATTGACTGGAGCAGGCTGCACTTTTTTTGGGGCGATGAACGCTTTGTACCATTTAATGATGACCGCAATAATGCGAAAATGGCTTTTGACACCCTGTTAAATAAAGTGCCGGTGCTGAAAGAACACATCCACATTATGCAAACGGAGCATATTACCCCGGAAGCATCTGCTGCGACGTATGAACAAATTCTGCACGAGTATTTTCCGCTGGTGCACACGCACCATGCAGAAGACGTGCCCGACAATACGCCGCATACCACCTTCGATCTGGTAATCCTCGGTATGGGTGATAATGCACATACCTTGTCTCTTTTCCCCGGCAGGCCAGTGATATATGAAGCGGATAAATGGGTTACTTCTTTTTATCTCGACGAGCAAAGTATGTATCGTATCACGCTTACGCACCCCGTTGTTAACCATTCGGCCTGCGTGATGTTTTTGGTGGCCGGCGCCAATAAAGCAGCCCCGTTAAAAGCAGTATTAGAAAGCGATTACAACCCGGATGTGTATCCTTCGCAGATCATTAAGCCGAAGGGCGAGCTGCACTGGTTTCTGGATGAGGCAGCGGCGGGGGAGTTGGAAAAGAAGTGAGAGCAGTAATTTAAAATTCTATAACATTCCCTTCTACTAACCTGACTTTATAACTTTCAAGAAACGCTGCTCTTGCAGTATTAGTAGAAGCACTTGTTATATGGGGTCTAAGACTTTTCAGACAGATAACTGCAGCAACTGAAAAATTATATCTGTCAATTATATTCTTGAATAAACTGATTGTAATTCCTAATTGTTTAACCGCATCTTTTTTGCTTTCATGTCTTCCTTTTGTATTTACAGACTTAATCTCTACAAAGAAAAGTTTTGCATCATCAAAAAGAATACAATCACATTTTCTGGTATCATCCGTTAAAAGGCAATTATCTGTTTTGGTTAAACAAATCAGTTTGGTGTTTTGATTGTTGACGGTAAGCTGAAACTGGTTATCAGCAGAAACAATTCTTACGGGTTGCTCTGTATTTTTTTCATCATAAATAAAGAACTGATTTTCCTCTGTAAACTCAAAAGAACTTTTTGTTGTACACAGGCATCTATGCCGGAATTTGCAGTTTCCGAAATGTTGTTCTATTGCTGCTCTCATTCCTGTTCCATTAATTCCATAAGTGCATCAAAATCATCTCCCATGGTATCTGTTGCCTGGTCTATATAATTATCTTCAATTAAACCTTTTTCACGATTGAATATTGACTCGGCTTCACCATCACATATTTGGTATGCGCTGAAATATTCAGGATTAATACTTACAGGCAAGACATTTCGCACTTTAGCAAATGCAACAATATCAGCGTCAACCTCTTTATTTTCATTTAAGGCTCTTCTCGCTAATTCTTTTTCAACTTTATTGGCATACAGTAAGTTATTAAGGGCAGATAAAATGTATGGGCTATGTGTAGTGTATGTGTGAATTTTACCAATATCTTGAGCTTGGGAAGAAAAGAAATAAAGGCTATCTTTCTCTAAAACCTTAATTAGCTCGTATTGGGCTTTTGGAAACAAATTCAATTCTGGTTCTTCAATAATAAATGATTTATGACCAATTCTATTCAATTCTATATCAGAAAGTATTGGAAGCAAAAGTGGTACTATACTTTGTAATCCTGAAGCTGCTTCTGTAAGTCTGATACTTTTGCCCTCAGAATAATATATTCTATCTATCCCATTTTCATTTTTATAAACCAATCCTTTTTTTAAAAAATTTAGATCAAGCTCTTTTTTTGTGTTAGAAGCTTTCTCGAACTCTGCACCAAACGAAAGTATGTGCTTGGGAATAGGAACATTATTATTTAATAAATTTAAAGCTGCTCCTTTAATTATTGTGATAAAATTCCTTTCAGCCGGTATATATAAAGCAAGATTGGAACTTAAATCATTCTCAATGTTTTTCAATTTTTCAATCGTAGAAATCAGTTCTTCATTGTTAAAATCACTTTTTAGTGAAGAAGGTATATATCCATTTTCATCAGAGTAAGAACCCTTTTTATAAACCTTAAAGTAAAATTGGGGGTGAGTGATGTTTTCGAATAAATTGATTAAAATCTCATTTATCCTCTCTCTATTCATCTCCAAATCCTCGCTCATTACCTCCAACTCTTCAATCTTCTTAAAAATCTTTCTATCATACACAATCTCATCTTTTGAATATGTAAGATCATGTAATTCCGAACTAAAAGAAATGTACGTCTCCTCATTTAAAAAAGAACCTACATTATAATCTTCCAAAATTTTTTTAAACCTGTCCCTATTTGATTGCTTTCCATTTAATCCATTCAAACTTTTAGCAGTACCATCATCGTAAAAACTAAGCGGCGATTTGCAAATCGTATAGATTTTAGCCAGCGCACTTTTGCCACTTGCCTGCGGACCTATAAATACATTTACATTCCTTAGGTCAAGGTCAACATCTTCAATCGGTCCAAAATTTCTAACTATTAAACGTGCTTGCATACTACATTAATAATTGTAATCACCAAATATAAAATAAAGCAATTCGTCCTGTTTGTATTTTAAAAGCTGTCTTAAGTTTCAGCCGCGCTAAACCGCTTTCTTTCTCCCCATCCGTTTGTCTATACTGATTAACAGCAGGTTCATACACACAAATACCAATAATAAGTAAAAGCTGTTCAGCCAGAAACCGGTGTAGCCAATATGTTGCACCTCCATAAACGGGTACGGATAATAGCCCGTAACCCAGCCATGTATAAAAGTATAGATAAGGTATAAGAGCGGATACATAAGCCACCGGAAGGCGCTGCCCCATTGTACAGAACCCTTGGTAGCAAACAGCAGCCAATAAACCACATACAGCAGCGGCACTACGCTATGCACTGTTTCGTCCGCTACCTTTCCCCACGCCACCGGGTGATAGAGTGGCCGCAGCACTAAATTATATACCAGCCCAACGATAATAATGTACACCGTAATAGCTGTTATCGTATCGGGCTTTGCGCAAAACCTGCCGGCATCTGTTTGGGGTAATAGCAAGGCAAAGCTTGCCGTTATCGCAATCAGGAGGTTGGTAAGTATCGTAAAATAACTGAAGAATTTTACCAGCGCTTCGCCCGTGGTTCGGCCTTCACTAATCCATACCGGGACATTGGTTATAAACTGCAGCACTACGCCAAACCAGGCGCAGATAGTTAACAGTGCTAAAAAGAAAACAGGTGCAGCAGTGCGCGAATGATTCATACTTGGTACGTTTAAGTTACCGCTAATGTATTGAAAAGGAATGAGGGCTGATCACCTGCAGTTACCGTAACCTATTTGGTCTATAATATCGGAAGCAGCTGATATTTACACCTTGTCCACTTCTACTCCTTGTATATCTTTCAATTTGTATAGTGTTTCTTCCAGCTTTGCTGTAGGTACGCCTATCTGCATGGTGCAGAACATGCTTACTTCCTGTTGTGTTATTACGCAATTATATTGTTTCACAATCATCATTACCGCATTCATTATCGTATAATCAAATTGCAGGCGGTAGCTTACCAGCACCGGCTTTTGAATTGTGGGCGTTAGCTGCAAAGCCAGTATCGCTGCGGTTTTATAGGCATTGATTAAACCCGGCACGCCCAGCAACGTACCGCCGAAATAGCGTACAACAATAATGGCTGTATTTACTAAGCTTTTACTGTCTAACTGGCCAAGTATCGGCCTGCCGGCGCTGCCCGAAGGCTCGCCGTCATCGCTCACGCGGAAGTTGGTGCCATCTGTCCCCAGCCGGTATGCAAAGCAATGATGATTTGCCTTTGGATGTTCTTTTTTCAAGGCCTGCAGTCGCTTCTTAAAGTCATCCGTTGATTGTATAGGAAAAGCGTACGCAAGAAAGCGGCTGTTACGGTCTTTATATTCTGCAAAAGCAGGCTGTTGTATAGTATGATAAAAGTCGGGTGATTCCATTACATACGGGTATTGCTGAAATAATCTATCCGGTCTGATAAAAGCTGCTCCGAACCGGTAAGCTGATGATTGGATAAAAGGGGCGCTGATAAGCCTTCGCCAATAAATAACTGTTGATTGGTAATGATGCGCGCTTCCTCCCACAAACCGCCCTGTATAAAGGTTTGCAGCAATTGCGCGCCGCCCTCAATCAATACGCTGGTGAGCTGTAAATGGCAACACGCTTTGCAAACAGCAAGGGCTAAATTGTCTTCTTCATTCATTTTATAATACAACAAATTTTCTTCTTCCCCTTCCTGTATGGTATTCAATATAATTGTTTTTGTTTGATGATCGAACAGGTGCAATGAGGCAGGCAGCCGCAAGGTTTTATCCGGCACCAGGCGTACGGGCGAAGCGCCGCTCCACAAGCGGTTGTTCAACTGCGGATTGTCTTGCAAAGCAGTATGGGTACCCACTAAAATTCCGGCTTCTTCGCTCCGCCATTTATGTACGAGGCGATTAGTAATATCGTTGCTTATCAACAGCCGTTTATCCGTAGCAGAAGCCATTTTACCATCGGCGGTCTGCGCCCATTTCAAGATGATATAAGGTCGTTGTTTTGTATGAAAAGTAAAGAAGCGTTTGTTGATGGCTTTGCATTCCTCTTCCAAAACAGGCATCACTACTTCAATGCCGGCGGCCCTCAGTTTTTCTATGCCTCTACCGTTCACCTGTTCAAACGGATCGCGGCAGCCAACTACTACGTGTGGTATTTTTTTAGCGATGATCAGATCGGCGCAGGGCGGCGTTTTGCCCCAGTGCGCGCACGGCTCCAGCGAAACATAAATGGTGGACGCTGCAATTAAACCTACATCTTCCGGCTGCACGCTGCTAATGCAGTTTACTTCGGCATGTGGCCCGCCATATTGCCGGTGATAGCCTTCTCCAATGATCCTATTTTCATGCACCAGCACTGCGCCCACCATCGGGTTGGGCGCTACGGCACCGGCACCCAATATGGCCAGTTCTATACAGCGGTGCATGTAGTGTTCGTGTTGCATGTTTACCGGAATAAGCTATACAGACAAATATAGGCTTTGATGCTTATCATTGCAGCATGACGGTGCAGCAGGCCTACCAGAGATTAACCATTCAACTTAATATAATTTATGATCGTCGCGAAGCCGCAGCTATCGCCAGCCTTGTAGTAGAGCATGTTACCGGCTTTGCCAACAGCAGCCGTATTATGCATAAAGACATGATATTGAGCAATGCGCAGGCGGTTTTATTTAATGAATGCGCTGCACAATTAGCTGTGCATAAGCCGCTGCAATATGTATTGCACGAAGCACCATTTTATGGAATGAATTTTTACGTAGATGAAAGCGTGCTGATACCGCGGCCGGAGACGGAAGAATTGGTGGAATGGATAATTAATGAAATAAATATTCGATATTCAATAATCAACGATCAATACTCAATGCTGGATGTTGGTACGGGCAGCGGCTGTATTCCGGTCGTTGTAAAAACAAAGTTGCCCTTGCTTACTGTACATGCTGTTGATATATCGGCCAATGCGTTACAGGTGGCAGCAAAGAATGCAGCACAACAGAACACTGTTATTATTTTTCACGAGCTTGATATACTGGATAAAGATTGCTGGCAGCAGCTTCCGCAGTTTGATATAATAGTAAGCAACCCACCCTACATCGCGCAACGGGAAGCAACTGACATGCACAACCATGTATTGCAATACGAGCCGCACCTTGCTTTGTTTGTGCCGGATAAACAACCCTTGTTATTTTATGAAAAGATTACCTTGTTTGGCTTACAGCATTTGAAAGAAGGCGGAAGGCTATATTTTGAAATTAATGAAGTGTACGGGAAAGAAATAAACGAACTGTTGGCTGCAAATGGCTATACCAATATTGAGTTGCGTAAAGACATGCAGGGTAAAGACCGGATGATAAGGGCGCAATTGCCATAATCGTTTTATATACACACCACTGCGGGCGCTGCATAGTAAGCGCTGGACTACCTGATGGTGTGCGGGGACGGCAGGCTTTATCTTTTGTGCAAGGCGCAGATTGCGTGGTTTTTATTGTAATAAAGTATTTGCGCCTGCCATTGCGATTGCTGCGTTGTTCATTGCACAGCACGCTTACAACACAAAAATAGTATTCTTCAACAGCAATATAATTACGCTATAAGTAAAACACCGGGCTACCAATATAACCATCCCTAACTTTGATAGTACATTTACCACTACAGTACTAACTTAATAATGAACAGCTATACAACAAACCCGCTTAGAAGCGTACAGGTGGTGCGCTACATAACGCCGCTGCGCGAAGGCGGCTCGCTGCCGGCGATTGTAGAGGCCGGCGATGGCTTTATGTATGCACTCAAGTTCTGCGGTGCCGGGCAGGGCGTAAAAGCACTGATTGCAGACCTTATCGGCGCTGAGATAGCGCGCATTGCGGGCCTTAAAGTGCCGGAGCTGGTACTCGCGCACCTGGATGAGGCATTTGGCCGTACCGAACCGGACGAAGAAATACAGGATTTACTGAAAAAGAGTACCGGCACCAACCTCGGCGTGCATTACCTGAGTGGCGCTATAAGCTACGACCCTGCGGTTAATAATGTTGATGCAATAGCCGCATCGAAGGTGGTATGGCTGGATGCTTTACTCACCAATGTGGACCGCACTGCGCGTAACACCAATATGCTTATGTGGCACGGCGAGCTTTGGCTTATTGACTTTGGCGCCTCCCTGTATTTCCACCATAGCTGGGACAACTGGCGGCAGCAGATTGCCAAACCGTTTGTAAACATAAAAGACCATGTGCTGCTGCCCGCCGCAAGCGCTTTGAATGAGATAGATAAACAACTAAAACTATTACTGCAGCCTGCGTGCATTGAAGCCATTGTAAACCTTATTCCCGATGAGTGGCTTACTGATAATGGTAAACCCGCAGACATGCGCCTGGTGTACAACCAATTTTTAAATGAACGGATAACGCTTTCCGGCATTTTTGTAAACGAAGCCCAACATGCAAGAGCAGCACTTATTTGAATACGCCGTACTACGTATAATGCCGCGCGTAGAGCGCGAAGAGTTCCTCAATACAGGCATTATATTGTATTGCAAAAAGCTTCGTGCGCTGCATGTTTTATATGAAGTGAATGAAGGCCGGCTGCTGGCGCTCTGCCCCTTATGTGAGGTGGCGGCAATTGCAGCGCACCTGCAGGCCTTTGCGGGCATTGCACATGGCAATAAAAGCGCCGGGCCAATTGCTGCCCTTGATGTTGCGGGCAGGTTCAGGTGGCTGACGGCGCAACGCAGCACCATACTGCAAACCTCGAAAGTGCATCCCGGCTTTTGTGATGATCCGCTGCAAAAAGCGGAACAACTGTTTCGCCAATTGGTATTGTAGCTACGGTTACTGCTTTTACCATCAGCCCTAAAGCCTTCTATGTTGCCCGGTCAGCCGCCTGAAAGATGCTGCTTCCCTGTATTTGATGCTGTGCAAAACATAACCAGTGAATCTCCGGCTTTTTCTTCTTTATACGCTATACACATCTGACTTACGCAAGAGCTCTGATGCTTTAATGGCGGTGATATTGTTACACTTGCCATCTATGCTCGCGATCTGCCCTTTTGTTAGCGCAGCTACACTTTGTATCCAAACCGCGAAGCAACTTTCCGGTCTGCGGGATCGGGGGCGGCAAACAACCGGTTAAAAGTATCATGGGATAGAGTGCCGGTAGGGCCAAAGGGGCCGCGGAGCGATACCGGGCTACGTTGTGTTGCCGCCATTATGCTATATATACCACACCAACTCCCAGTTCAGCTTCGTTAAAAGCCTTATGCGGAAATAAAACAGCATTTTCTTTTTTAATAATTGCTGCCTGAAAATTAATTTACATTTAAAATCTTAAATGTAAATTAAGATAAATGAAATGAGCGCGTAAGTTTTGTTTATCAGCCATTTATAATACATTTTTGCAGTAATAAAGTTCAATATTAATATGAATCCCGTATCCCAGATTATCAGTTCCGAAAGGCAATTAAACAAGAGCAATACAAGCATTGAAACCATTAAGGCCGCGCAATCTTTCGAATCGTGGAATCAGGCACAAACAGGCAGCAGTACGATAACAGCCTGGCAGCAGGACCTGCTGGTGCAAATGGAATTATCCTAAGAAGCAATACAGTGCTACGACGAGTGAAGGTTGAAATAAAATCAGCTTCAGAGCAGTGCCGGGCCATTCAATTTATGCTGTATAGTACCAGCTAAAATACAGGCTCCGGATTAATGCTGATTGACACTGCGGACTGCCAAAAAATAGTTGGCCGTTTAATTGACCGGCAGCTCAAAGCTAAATGTGGCGCCGGCGCCAACCGCACTTTCTACCCATATTCTTCCGCCCTGCGCATCAATAAAATCTTTAGAAATAGCAAGGCCTAAGCCATTGCCTTTTTCTTTAGAGCCCGGTACCTGGAAATACCGCTCAAACAAGCGGGGAATGTACTCGGCTGCGATGCCCGGGCCGGTATCTTTCACAGCAAAACGGAGCATGTTGCCCTGTTGCTTTACCAGCACTTCTATGGTGCTGCGCTCCGGTGAATACTTGATGGCATTCACTAAAAAGTTATTGATTACCCACGTTGTTTTTTCTGCATCTGCCTGTATTACCGGAAGCGGCTCTGTAGCTTTTGTAAGTATTTGTATGCCTTTGTCTCTGGCGCTGGCGGCGATGGTGTTTACCGCATTCTGAATAATGGTCAGCGGATTTACTGCTCCTTTGTTCAACTGTATGCGGCCCGCTTCTACCTGCGACATATTAAGCAGCTCGCTCAGTATTTTCAGCATCCGCTGGTTGTCCTCTTTCAGGGTGGTTATCAGCTCCTTTTGTTCCGGCGAAAGCTTGCTTATCCGTTCATCTTCCAGCAGTTTTAAACCAATGTCGGAAGAAGCGAGCGGCGTCTTCAGCTCATGCGAAATGGTAGCGATGAAATTTGTTTTTGCCTCATCTAATTCTTTAAAAGAAGTAATGTTTTTAAGCACCAGCACCCGGTTATTGGTGTCGCCCTGCTCTACTTCTATTATTTCTTTTACAAAATAATTTTCACGGTTCTCTACTACTATTTTAAATGGCGCAGAAGTGTTGTTGTCTATCAAAAATTGAAACAGGTCATTCCTCTTTTTTACTTCCTCTACCGATTTGCCCACTATGTCATCCGCCTTTAAACCCAATAGTTGCAAAGCCTGGTAATTGGCAAACAGGATGCGGTTGTTTTTATCAATACCGATGCTTGCATCTTTCAGGCTGTTGATAACTGCTTCGGCGCGGCTCTTTTCAAACATCAGTTTGTTCAGGTTGCTGCTTTCAAAATACTCAAGCCGTTCTGCCATATCGTTAAATGCACCGGCCAGTTTTCCAAACTCATCTTTATTCTTTATGCGGATGCGATGCGTATAATTTTTATTGCTTATTTCTTTTATAGCTTCTATGAGTTGCGAAACAGGATTGGTGATGATAGAAGGAAAATTAAGAATAAAGGTGAACGCAATAATAAAGACGATGCCTGTTAGCGAAATTAGGATAGTGAGTGCATCGGTTGCAGTTTGTTCTGCCGAATGACTTTTGCGCTGAATGGCCTGCATATTCAGCACAAGAATGGACTGAATCTGCTTTTGTATCGCCGTTATGTTTTCATCGGTGGTATCTGCTCTCTTCAGTTTGTCGAAGGAAGCCCGAAGCGCATCCGTGGCGTTTTTTTCGCCCGGTTCTGTTACATTGTTTTGCTGCTGGTTCAGCGCATCCTCAAAAATCGCTACCGACTTGCCGTATTCGTCCGTAATGCTGTTAAGCTGTTGCTGCATCGCATGGCAATAAGACAAGCTCTCGTAATTGTTGGTTAATACATTTTTTGCTTCGGCTTTTAGCTTGGACATATAATAAATACCCGAGCCGCCGGTGAGCAGCAGGAGCAGGAAAAGGAACAAGGTGCCCAGCCAGATCTTCTTTTTTACACTTAGTGCCATCAGGAAAGAATTACAAGGTCAATATTATTTTTCGAAAGTGTTTTCAGGAGCTGATTAAAGACGCTGGTGCGTAAAATTATCTGGAAAAGATTCAAATGCGGCTTGCCCAAACAAATGGTGGTGATATTTCGTTCATTCACCGTTTCTATAATAGCCGCTGCTATATTTTCTTCTTTCTTCTGTATTACCTCGCCCCCTAACTCTGTTGCGTTTTTAAAGTTGTTGATGAGGTGCCGTTGCACGGCCAAAGGTATCTTATCTGCTGCTTCCCTGGCCGACTGCACATACAACACATACCACTGACTGTTGTAGTAAGAGGCCAGCCGCGCCGTTTTGCGGATGATGCGCTGCGCAATCTCGTGGTTGGAAGATACACAGGCTAAAAAGCGCTCGTGCCGGAAAGGGGTTTGCCTGGCCGTAATCTGGTAGTCAACTTTACGCTCTACCTGCCCCGCAACTTCTTTCAAAGCCAGCTCGCGAAGCTGCAGAATCTTATGCGGCTGAAAAAAGTTTTGCAATGCCTGCTGTACTTTCGACTTGTCGTAAATCTTGCCTTCCTGCAAACGGGAGATCAGTTCATCTGCCGTTAAATCTATATTTACCACTTCATCGGCAACCTGCAGCATTTTATCCGGAATGCGCTCCTGCACATCTATGCCGGTAATTTCTTTTACCTGGTCATTAATACTTTCTATATGCTGAATGTTAACGGCAGAAATTACGTCAATGCCGGCATCAAGCACATCAAGCACATCCTGCCAGCGCTTCTCGTTTTTACTGCCGGGTATGTTGGTATGTGCGAGTTCATCTATTATCACCGTTTCCGGATGCAGCAGCAAAATTGCCTGTACATCCAGCTCTTCTAATTTTTTTCCTTTATAAAAAACTTCGCGCCGCGGAATCAGCGGAAGCCCGTCTGTCAAGGCCTGCGTTTCTTTCCGGTTATGCGTTTCTACATAACCTATTTTTATATTTACGCCATTATTTAAAAGGGTATGCGCTTCCTGCAGCATGCGGTAGGTTTTACCTACACCCGCACTCATGCCGATATAAATTTTAAATTTTCCTTTCCCTTTTTTAACGGAAGTATTTAAGTATTCACCGGCCTTATCGGGTATATCGTTCGGTTCGCTCATAAGGTGTTTTGTTGTACTCTTTTTAAGGTAATGTTATTTGCCGATTCCAGCAGAAAAGGCGTTTTCTCTGTCGTTACCAGATTGTATTCAAGATTATATGCTTTTTTTATCCTTACGTTCAGCTTGTTCAGCATAAAAAATATTTCCAGCGGAATTTTCTTCCACAGCGGTAATTCGTTATCGTGACTCAGGTAACTTTCCATCACCACAAAACGGTAATCACCGGCCGGGTTGTGCCGGTAAAATATTTTCCACGAATCAGATGCGGTAAACTCGCCGCGTTCATACATTTCCTTGAGTACTTTTTTAAATAAGATATTGATGTGCGGGACAATTCTAAACCCGAGATAATACGTGATACGGATCAGTTTATCCGGCTCAATAGTTTCTGTTTTATACGACGAGGTATAAGGCTCGTCGGTTACTTCTATATGCAGCAGCCAATACACATCCGCCCGCTTGGGCTGATAATAATATATAGAGCGGATGATGTCTTCTTCTACTTTATCTGTTTTGGTGTAATTGGTAAAATAAACAAGATGCGTAGCGCACTTTGATATTTCCCCGTCGTTGCTCAGTGCAGATACTACAACGGCTTGTTTGGCAAGCGAAACAAAGCGCAGCGATCGTTGCTTCATTTTTCCCGCCCATTGCCAGGTAAACATCATCCAGAAAAGAAACAGGCCAAGCAACAAGGTTACATATCCGCCATGCGAAAACTTTTGCAGGTTGGCAATAAGAAAAGAACCTTCGATCGTAAGAAAAATGCCAACGAATAGCGCTACCAGCAGGCGATTGATTTTCTTTACAAACAGCAGGTAGAAGTTGAGCAATATAGTGGTGGTAAGCATTGTAAGTGTTACGCTCAGCCCGAATGCCGCTTCCATATTGGCCGACTCTTTAAAATACAGCACCACGCAGCAGCAGGCAGCGAGCAGCGCCCAGTTTACAGCAGGAATATATAGTTGTCCTTTTATATCGGAGGGATAATACACCGTGAGTTTGGGGAAAAAGTTCAGGCGCATCGCTTCGTTAAACAGTGTAAACGTACCACTGACCAGCGCCTGCGACGCAATGATGGTTGCAACCGTTGCTACAGCGATAGCCGGGTAAAACATCCAGGCGGGCATCATTGCAAAAAAAGAATTGACATCACCCGGTACGGTGCCTTCGTGCTGCAGCATCCACGCCGCCTGACCAAAATAGCAAAGCACCAGACATATCTTAATATAAGCCCAGCTTATTTCTATATTCTTTCTTCCGCAATGTCCTAAATCACTATATAAAGCCTCGGCGCCGGTAGTGCAAAGAAAAACACCGCCCAGCAGCCAGAAGCCGCCGGGATAATCATGTATCAGCCGCCAGGCATATACTGGATTAAGCGCTTTTAAAACAGATGGATTTTGAGATAATGCGTATAAGCCAAACACACCGGTCATCGTAAACCAAACCAGCATCGCCGGCCCGAATATTTTACCAATTCTTGTGGTGCCGAATGGCTGGATAAAGAATAAAATAAAGAGTATTACCAGCACAATGGGAATAACAGGTATATGCGGATACTGCATGCGCAATCCTTCCACAGCAGAAGCTACCGAAATGGGTGGTGTGATGATGCTATCGGCAATTAAAAAGCTGCCGCCTAACAGCGCCGGAATCATCAGCCATTTTCCATAGCGGCGAATGAGGGTGTATAAAGAAAAAATGCCGCCTTCACCCCGGTTGTCGGCCTTTAAGGTGATGATGACATATTTTAAAGTGGTTTGAAAAAACAGCGTCCAGAATATAGCGCTTACGCTGCCCAGAACCAGTGCGCTGCTGATGGGTGTTTGCCTGATAATGGCTTTGAATGTATAGAGCGGAGAAGTGCCGATGTCGCCGTAAACGATTCCTACAGCGATTAAAAATCCCGCCCGGCTAAGCTTTTTTATATCTGCATGAGAAGCCATCGTTACAAGTCATGTTGCTTAAAAATGATACGTTGCCGCAAGTATAAAACTACCGGTAGATTTCGTTGTTTCACGCTCGTTTTTATAAAAGATGTCATTGCCTGCATGATCAAGCCGGAACTCGGGAATAATCGTCAGATTATCCACTTTAAAGTTGGCTGACAGCGTTGGTGCAATTACATTTTTTAACCCTAAATATTCATCTTTATCGGCGATATATTCGGTTCGTAACGTAAGCGCGAACCAGCTTGCCGGATCAGCATTGATGTACAAAGCCAAACCGCTCCAGTTGGACGTGCTGAACTTGCCTGTGCTGTCTGCGAGCTTAACGGATTGCAACGTGCCGTTAAAGCCCAAACTGAATTTACTGGTTACTGCATACGTCGCTACCACATCGCCCTGCACCAGCTTTTTATCATCGCTTTGTTTACCACCTACAAAGTTGAAATACGCTTTCAGCTTATCATCTTTTGAACCCGTAGAAAATTGCGCAATTAACGATTTCGGCATTGCCGGTGCGCTTCTGTAATCGGTCGGGTTGGATACGCCTATCATGAATGCGCTCTTGCCGCCAAGGCTGAAATCAGCCCGTAAACCGGTGTGCGAAAAAGGTCCGTTTGTAAACATATAGCTCATGCTGTAGTTCCTGTTGAGGTAAGCATCTACC
Source organism: Ilyomonas sp. (assembly GCA_965247435.1). Taxonomy (GTDB): domain Bacteria; phylum Bacteroidota; class Bacteroidia; order Chitinophagales; family Chitinophagaceae; genus Ilyomonas. The sequence goes on from OZ252019.1 coordinate 201,732, forward strand.
AGTTCGTAGCCAATATGTGTAGCCCAGGTGCCGAATGTAAATTTAACGGCCGTAACGGGCGCATACGTTATATACAATTGCTTGATGGCAAGCCGTGTGTTGGCATCGTTGTAGGCAAACTCTTCGGATCTTCTTCCAAAGCCCAGATCAATGGTGGCGCTTACCTTGCCAAAGCTGTGATCGGCGCGGAGGGAAGCCATGCCCAGCTCAAACGAATTGCCGGAGTGGGTAAAGCTGGTGAGGCTGTTGTACGGATATAGTTTCGGGTTATTAAAATTATACCGGTAATACACATCCACCGAGCCGGTGATGGTTCCTAACGGAGATGTTTTCTTCGTTGTATCCATCGCTCCTTTTGTCGAATCCGGCACTTGTGAAAACACGGCTCCGCATATAGTTAAAGCTGCCATTATTAAACCTATTTTTTTCATCGTAAAGTCCTTCTTTTTTAAGTACGGGAGTAAAATTAAATAGACTAAAAACAGTACAGTTATTTGCTAAGTTCTTCGCTTCGGTGTAGCATTACTACTGCTCAAATCACAGCACCACAAAAACTACATCAAGGCGTATGGGGAAAACGTGCTGTATATCGTTTTTTCCTGGCTTTTTCGTTCCCGCTTCCACAAAAAAGAACAATAAATAATTGGCTGTAAATAATAGATAATTTCGACGGCCTGCTTACTTTAATTTATCTAAATCAATATTCATTTGCAGCACATTTACTTTGGCAGTTCCGAACAAACCGGCTAATGGTTGCTGAACATTCTGATCAACGATTGCCTTTACTTTATCCGTAGAAACACTTCTTACTTTTGCAATTCTTGCTACCTGCACATACGCGCCTGCAGGAGAAATATCGGGGTCTAAACCACCACCCGAAGCGGTTACCAGGTCAGCCGGAATGTCCGCTTTCTTTACACCGGGATTGTGAATTAGAAAAGTATCAATCCGGTCTTGCACTGTTTTTAAATAGTCGGGGTTGGAAGGTCCTTTGTTGGAGCCTGCGCTACCGGCCGCATTGTAGCCGGCGGCAGACGGGCGGCTGTAGAAATACCGGTCGTCGGTAAAGTTTTGTCCTTCCAGTTTATAGCCTACTGTTTTGCCGTTTACGGTTACCGGTTCGCCTTCCCCTTTGGCCGGCGCGGCTTGTGCAATGCCCCAGATAAGCAAGGGATAGATAATCATAAAAACGAGGATGCAAACCAGTGTTAAACGGATAGCCGGGAGAATATGTTGTTTCATACAAATAGTTTTAAATTTGAAAAAAATTTAGTTATGGAGCATTCCATTCGATTAAAAACGGAAGAATTGAATTCTATTCTGATAGAAGGTTTGAATAAATATTTTAAAGCGATTAAAACAAAAGAAGTTGTATTAAGCTTCTCTTCACCTGGTAAAAAATATTTGCGTGATGAAACGCAGGAAGAAACAAACAGGCGCATAGAAGCAGCTATTGCTGATGCCGAAAGCGGAAAGGCTAAATGGGTTTCTTTTTCGGGTGAAGAATTTGAAGCGCTCTCCAAAGCATTGTCAAAAATGGATGATGTATGAAACCTGTACAATTTCTTAACAATGCTTATCTGGATTATATTGAATGGGCGAAAGAAAATAGAGAGATCTTTGATAAAATCAATGTTCTTATCGTGGATATTGACCGTAATTATTTTAAGGGGCTTGGTAAGCCCTAACCACTGAAAAATAAATTTCAGGAGTACTGGTCGCGCAGAATCAACGATGAACATAGACTGATTTATCGTATTGAAAAAGATATTATTTTTATTTATTCCTATCATGGACATTACTAAAACCAAATACTAATCAGCATATCCAATAATTTAATGCCGATAAAAGGTACAATCACGCCGCCAAAACCATAGATCAACAAATTTCTGCGCAGCAAGGCACTTGCGCCAATCGGCTTGTATTCCACGCCTTTCAAAGCCAATGGAATGAGCATCGGGATGATAATCGCATTGAAAATTACAGCAGATAAAATCGCGCTTTCCGGGCTGTGCAGCCGCATGATGTTCATGCCCTGTAAACTGGGTATCGAAGCGATAAATAAAGCCGGAACAATGGCAAAATACTTCGCTACATCATTGGCAATGGAGAACGTAGTTAAGGTGCCGCGTGTCATCAACAACTGCTTGCCGATCTCTACAATTTCAATCAGCTTCGTCGGGTCGTTATCAAGGTCAACCATGTTGCCCGCTTCCTTCGCTGCCTGTGTGCCGCTGTTCATCGCCACGCCAACATCTGCCTGCGCCAAAGCCGGTGCATCGTTGGTTCCGTCGCCCATCATGGCAACTAATTTTCCGCCCTGTTGCTCTTTCTTGATGTAGTTCATTTTATCTTCCGGTTTCGCCTCCGCAATGAAGTCGTCCACGCCGGCTTTCTCTGCAATAAACTTTGCGGTCAACGGATTATCACCTGTAACCATTACTGTTTTTACACCCATTTTCCGCAGGCGTTCAAAACGTTCCTGGATGCCCGGTTTAATAATATCCTGCAACTCCACTACGCCCAGCGCAATATTGTTGCGGCTTACCACCAGCGGCGTTCCGCCATTCGAGGAAATAACTTTTACCTGTTGCTCGGTTTCGGAAGGAAATGAGTTGCCTCCTTTTGTAACCATATTGCGGATAGAATCGAATGCGCCTTTGCGAATTTTCGTACCATCCGGCATATCAATACCACTGCTCCTGGTTTCCGCCGTAAACTCGATGAACTTTGCATTATTCGTGTTGAAAGAAGCCGGATTTAATTTGCCCAGCTCAACAATAGATTTTCCTTCCGGCGTTTCATCCGCCAGGGAAGACATGACCGCTGCTTCAATAAACGCTTTCAGCTCAACACCGTTGGCAGGGTAGAAGTTAGTTGCCTTGCGGTTGCCTATCGTAATCGTTCCGGTTTTATCCAACAACAACGTATCCAGATCGCCCGCAGTTTCAACAGCTTTACCGCTTTTGGTTATTACGTTGGCACGCAACGCCCGGTCCATACCTGCAATACCAATCGCGCTCAGCAAGCCGCCGATGGTTGTTGGAATTAAACACACAAACAAAGCAATGAAAGCAGAAATGGTGATCGGTGTATTGGCATAATCGCCAAACGGTTTTAAGGTTACACAAACAATAATAAAAATAATGGTAAAGCCGGCCAACAGAATAGTCAACGCAATTTCATTAGGCGTTTTTTGCCTGGAGGCACCTTCTACGAGGGCAATCATTTTATCTAAAAAACTTTCACCGGCTTCGGTTGTTACGCGTACTTCAATCCGGTCGCTCAGCACTTTGGTGCCGCCGGTTACCGACGATTTGTCGCCGCCCGATTCGCGGATCACCGGCGCGCTTTCGCCGGTGATAGCGCTCTCATCTATCGTAGCAATGCCTTTAATAATCTCACCGTCCATCGGTATGATATCACCGGCTTCGCAAACAAAAATATCACCTTTGGCGAGCTGGGAAGAAGGTACGATTTTTATTTCCGGGCTGTACATTTCGCCCACGGCGAATACTTTTTTAGCGGGTGTATCCTGTCTTGTTTTCCGCAGGCTGTCTGCCTGCGCCTTGCCTCTGGCCTCCGCAATGGCTTCCGCAAAATTGGCAAACAGCACCGTAATAAACAGCACTAAAAACACAATGAAATTGTAGATAAAACTGCCCTGTGATTTTTCGCCGGTCAGTATCCAGATGCAAACGCCAAGCATAATGGCGGTACCGATTTCAACGGTAAACATCACCGGGTTGCGCACCAAAATGCGTGGGTTTAATTTAGCGAAGGCTTGTTTCAGTGCTTCTTTTACCAAGCGGGATTCGAATAAGCGGTTATTTTTTTTATTAGTTGACATCATTTAATTTTTTATTGATGAACTGTGTAATTTTTTATTTTAAAGCCTCGCCTAAATCCTCTTTAAGGAAAGGGCTTTAAGGGTAGATTGCTGTTAGCTAAAGGCTGCTTACTTTTTACTTCATTCCAAAATATTCCGCCAGTGGTCCAAGCGCCAGGGCAGGAAAGAAACTCAGTGCCACTACAATAGCTATCACTGCAAACACCATGATGCCGAAAGTGCCGGTGTCTGTTTTTAATGTGCCCGCGCTTTCGGGAACAAACTTTTTATTCGCCAGAATACCGGCGATGGCCACGGGGCCGATAATGGGCAAGAACCTTCCGAGCAGCATTACCAGACCACAGGTGATATTCCAGAACGGAACGCCATCGCCCAGGCCTTCGAAGCCGCTGCCGTTATTGGCCGACGAGGAAGTATATTCATACAGCATTTCCGAAAAACCGTGATAGCCGGGATTGTTGAGCCAGCCTGCATACGTCTTTGGATCGCTTGCATACAAGTGTGAAGAAACTGCTGTAAAGGCAAGGATTAGAAAAGTGTGCAGCAAGGCAATGATGGTGGCGATCTTCATCTCTTTCGCTTCTATTTTTTTACCGAGAAACTCCGGTGTGCGGCCCACCATCAGGCCGGAAATAAATACGGCGATGACGATATAAATAAAGAAGTTGAGAAAGCCTACGCCTACACCGCCGTAAAACGAATTGACCATCATACCCAGCAGGCAAAACATGCCGGTGAGCGGCGTAAAGCTGTCGTGCATGGCATTAACCGAACCGTTGGAAGTAACCGTGGTGCTGATGCCCCAATAAGCAGAAGCAGCGGGGCCGAAACGCACTTCCTTACCTTCCATACTGCCGAGGTTTTGTGTAATACCCATGTGCGCAATAGCCGGATTGCCGTGCATTTCATAATAAATAGAAGGAATGACAAATAGTAAAAATCCTATCGTCATTACGCCAAATACCATCCAGGCAAATCTTCTTCGCTTAATTACATAACCCAAGGCAAATACCATGGCAATTGGTATTAGTATAATGCACACACACTCTACCATATTGGTAAAATAGTTCGGGTTTTCGAAAGGCACGGCCGAGTTGGCGCCAAAGAAACCGCCGCCATTGGTACCCAATTGCTTGATAGCAATCTGGGCTGCCGCCGGGCCTCTGGAAACGTTCACCGTATCGCCCTGCAGAGAGATGTATTGGTCTTTGCCTTTAAACGTCATCGGCGTGCCATTAAACAATAAAATAACCGCCACCGCAATAGAGAGCGGCAGCAGGATGCGGGTGCAGGATTTAACGAGGAGGCTGTAAAAATTGCCTAACTGGTCCGTTGTTTTTTCCTTCATTGCTTTAAATACAACCGCGCAGGCCGCCATGCCGGTGCCGGCGCTGATAAACTGCCAGAGCATTAGTATCAACTGACCTAAGTAGGACAGCCCGCTTTCGCCGGAATAATGTTGGAGGTTGGTATTGGAAATAAAGCTTACCGATGTATTGAATGCAAGGTCTGCGCTCATGCTTGGGTTGCCATCGGGGTTAAGCGGCAGCCAGCCCATGTTCATCAGGATGAGCATGGATAAAAGAAACCATACTAAGTTGATGGTAAGCAGCGCCGCCATGTGCTGTTTCCAGTTCATTTCTTTTGCCGCATCAATGCCGCTGAGCCTGTAAAAAAACCTGTCAAGCGGGTTCATAATGCCATCTACCCAGGTCTTGTCGCCTTCATATACTTTACCAATATATTTCCCCAGCGGAATGGCTAACAATACCATGATTACATACATGGCAATGACACCCAGAATTTCTGTGTTCATACTTTTTTCTTTATTGCTTTTAAAACTTTTCGGGCTTGATTAATACATAGCACAGGTAACAAAATACCAGTATGGAAATAATAAATAAGAGAAGTATCATAGTTTAGATTTTATCAAAAAATTGAATGGCCTTGAAAAAGAGCCAGAAGCAGATAAGGCCGGTTAAAATTAAAATGACTGTAAGCATAGCATGCCGGAGTTTAATTGATTAATAATATTTAACGCTGCAGTAAGCGGAACGCAATAGCTGCCATTGCACAAAAAATATATAAGTCGTATAAAACATGTATCGGTTTCAATACCTTTTTTGCTGCTTTCGGTAAAATTTCATCGCTGTTATTTAGTTTAAAAGTTGTTGGTTATAAACGGTTAACAAATGCAGCGGCATTAAAGAAAGTATTTGTTCTTTTTCTTTCCGGTTGCATACTGATGTTGATAATAAAAACGAACGGATATAAACAGTCTCGATGGTATTTCTAACCACTTCCGTTCCGCTCATATACATATTATTGGCAACAATGAAACACTTACGAACATTTTTCAGGTCTTGCTGATGTATCAGTAGATCTGTGTAACGGGCTAAACATTCGATGGCCTTTACGATACTTGCAGAGGGGTAAATTTTTTTAAACTCTGCTGCTATATCGGGTAATTCATTAATGAGATATGCCGGCACCTGGTATTGACTTATCATCGCACTTCTTATAATAGCTATACTTGATACCAATGCCATACCTCAAAAAAGTATGAAGGCTTATATTTTCTGAAAACCATGTGCAGCAAGGGCTTTAACCGGTTTAAAATATTATGCTATCATCCGGACGACAAAAAACCCTTCCGTTTTGGAAGGGTCGTTTTTCAAAATGAACAGTTTTATACGGTTACCGCACAATAGTATATTCTTCCATTTTTCTGTACAGCGTTGTTAAACCAATATTCAGCAGTCTTGCTGTTTCGGTTTTATTGCCATTAGTATGCTGCAGCACTTTTTGAATATGCAGCTTTTCCACAGAAGCAAGATCAAAAGGGTAGGCATTACTGTCTGCAGCAGATAAAATATCAAACGGCAGGCTGTTGGTGGTAATGTCTTTGCCATCTTCCAGTATTACCGCGCGTTCTATGATATTTTTCAATTCGCGGATATTTCCTTTCCAGCGATGCTGCAGCAATAGCTGCACTGCATCCCGGCTGATGCCTTTGACGGGCTTGCCGGTCTTTGCTGCAAACTGGCTGACGTAATAATACGCCAGCGGCTCAATATCGTTTTTTCGGTCTCTCAGCGGGGGCAGTTCTATAGCAAAAACATTCAGCCGGTAGTAGAGGTCTTCCCTGAACTTTCCCGCATTTACTTCTTCTTTCAGGTTGCGGTTGGTAGCCGCAATAAAGCGCACATTCACTTTTACGGTTTTGGTATCGCCTACTTTTATAAACTCAGATGTTTCTAAAACACGCAATAATTTGCTTTGCAGGTCGGCAGGCATTTCTCCTATTTCATCCAAAAATAAAGTGCCGCCGTCAGCCTCTTCCAGCAAGCCTTTTTTATCCCGCACGGCGCTGGTAAAAGCACCTGCCACATGGCCAAAGATTTCACTTTCCAGCAGCTCTTTGGAGAAGGCGCTGCAGTTGAGCGCAAGAAATGTTTTGCCCTTCCTGCTGCTCCCGTTATGAATAGCCTGTGCAAATACTTCTTTGCCGGTGCCGGTCTCGCCCAGCAACAATACGGTGGCTTCGGATGGCGCTACTTTTTTTGCGAGGGCGATAGCAGAAAGAATGGCTTTGGAAGTGCCGATGATGCTGTCAAAAGTATATTTCTTCCCTGTCACGCTTTCCAACTGCAGAATGCGCTTGCGGAGTTTCACCTGTTCCGTTGCTTTGCTTAAGAGCGGTAATACTTTGTTGTTATCGTCCCCTTTTACAATGTAATCGAAGGCTCCGTTTTTCATTGCCTGAATGCCATCGGGTATATTACCGTAAGCAGTTAACAATATCATCTCTACAACAGGATATTTGGCTTTTATTTCCTTAATGAAATCAACGCCATTACCATCCGGCAGTTTTACATCGCACAATATAACATCCGGCTCTTCCTGGGCAAGTGCTTTGACCGCCGATTTTAAATTATTAGCTTCTGTTACGGCATAGCCTTCCAGGCTTATAAGCCGCGCCAGCAGGCTCCGCAGCTTTTCTTCATCATCTATAATCAAAACATTACTCATGCGCTGCAAAATTGAAGTAAATCTTCAATGTGTAACGATTAAAAGAAAATGTTGACTGGTAAAAATTGAATTGGTACAGAGGATGGATAAATTGCCGCCTGCTTTAGCAGCAGCGGTCACCGGGTTTGGTATAGCGGCAGGCCTGTGAAAGCTGTTTTTACGGCGCTATCCGTTGTGCAGCAATCAGCTTACAATAAGCAGGTTGCTTAATTATCAATCAGCCACAATAGAATATCCTGCTGGCAGGGAATAGCTTGCATTTGTGAAAACAGATCTATAAGCGATTGTACTTTTTCGGACATGATAAGGATGAGGCCGCCATCATTTTGCGTATCAAATTTTAATAAAATAAAGTAAATGTTTTCCTCGATAAAGCACAGGTGTACATTCCTGCCGGCGCTTTTATCCAGCCACCGGATGATGTCTATGCCATATACAAGGTTATTTACGGGATTCTGTAAGCCGGGAAGCGCTTTTAAAATATCAAGCACCTCAAAAGTGTCATTAATAATCAGTTGCTGCAGCCCCGAATGCCGGGCATCGTGAACGGCTATATCATAAGGAGAGATGTTAACTGTCTTGATTTCTGCATTCATGATTTTAAGCTTTAGCCATACGTTGAGTGCTGTTATTGAGGGGGTATTCTAACAGGATTTGCAGAAATTCTTAAACAAAAACCCAACCAATACTTTGCAGCCAGACAAATGTTGGGTTGTATGGTGCTGAATAAGCATATAATAACAAGTGACCGCAGTTGCCTGCAGACATGGCAGCAGTAATCTGCTGCGCTTAAAGGAGATAAAAAAGCTGTGCAATAGCCGCGATGCTTATCCAAACAGTAATAGCAAAATTTTTTTTACGGCTGCCCTTTTTAAACCGTTTATTTTTTCAACAGGCCATCAGCAGCCGGTCATGCATAACTCGCCGAGGCTGCTAACACAGGCATGCCTGAAAATGTTTATGGATAAAGGAGAAGGAATACACCGGTTCAGGTAAAATAGACTGCTCGCAGAAACCAGGGCTGCAACGAAGGTTATGAAGTTTCCTGGTTTTTACTCCCTTTCTTTAATTCCCTGATAATCCGGATCACAACAGGGATAGTAACGGCAAGTATAAAACCGCACATGATATACGGCAAATATGTTTTAAAGCCTGGAATAATGCCCGCAATGTAACCTGCTGTTACCAATACCGGCGTCCATAATACCGAACCGATAAATACCAGAACTATGAACCGGCCTGCACTTATCCTGACCATACCCGCAACAATCGGTGCAAACGTGCGGATGATGGGAAACAGCAAGCCCGTTGTTAACGCAAATTGCCCGTATTTTTCGTAAAAAGCTGCGGCCACTTTCAGGTGTTGCCTGCGGAAAAAGCGCGAGTCTTCGCGCTCGTAAAGTAAAGCGCCGGTTTTTCTTCCAAACCAATAACCGGTAGCACAGCCTGCAACAGACGCCAGCACCGAGCAAAGGCAAACGGTAAGAAGGCTATGCTGCAAAGCGCCTGTGGCTACCAATACGCCGCCGGCAAACAGGAAAATACCACTTGGCAAAAAGAAGCAGAAAAATAAGCCGGTTTGCGCATACACCGCCAGTAATATGATTAACAGGCCGCCATATTGAATAAGCAGTTCCGGGTTGGAAAAAAGTGACAACAGCAACCGGTAATCAACAAGGAAATATAGACTGCTTACGGGTACCATGCGATAAGTGTTTCTTAACAGAGAATAGAAGAAATAGCAATCACTCTTCGTAATATGCTCCGGATGTTTCTGATTTTTTATTTCTATACCTGCAAGCTACAATAAAGAAATGTTTTCAGTTCCCGGAAAGAATTATAACAGTAATTAGCTGCCAACTACGGCTACCTTGTGTTGTGTTGTACAGGCATTGCCAGGTATAATCTTCCTTACAAAGTTTGAAGGGATATTTAAAAAGTGAGCAGCGCTATGTGTTTTTCTGCAAATGCAAGTTTTGGAGCCAGTATCATTCTTGGAGCTGTTAGTGTCGTAGCTATCAGAAAAGCGGCCACCATGCCACAGTGTTTATTTGCTGTGGTTCCTTTTTTATTCTCCATACAACAAGCTGCAGAAGGGGTAGTATGGCTATCTTTAATGAATGCCGGGTACACCGCCTGGCTTGCTATAGCTGTGCATATCTTCCTGTTGTTTGCGTACGTAGTATGGCCGGTATGGGTACCGCTAACCATTATGCTGCTGATAACCGGTGCATTCACGTCGCTATACATTGCCGCGTGCATGTTGCTGTATCCGGTGCATGCTGCAGTTAATGATCACCATATTAAATATACGTTTGGTTACCCGCAGGCGATTCATGACCTGCGATGGCTAAGCGATACTTTTTATTTTATATCAACGCTGGCAGCTTCCTTTATTGCTACTACAAAAAAGGTATGGCTTTTCGGAATTGTTTTGATTGCTGCCTATATTGTTTCGAGGGTATTTTTTAAAGATGCTGTTATTTCTGTATGGTACTATTTTGCCGCTTTGCTGAGTGTGGTTATCCTGTATATTATTCAACAAAACAAAGCGCCGGCCTCTTCTGATACTGCAATATAAATACGCTTTCCTGCTTTGCTATAAGCGCACTTATGATTATGCTGCGAACAGACCTCTTTTGGAGGTCTGCAATACGATTACTTTAACTGAAAAACATCGCCGGCCGTGTAGATGCTTAGCGCAACATCTGCGAGTTTGATTTGTTTTTTAGCGTTCACCTGGAGGCGCTTGGGATTTTTAAGTACCAGTACCTGGCTATCGCCGGCAACTGTTGCGGTGTTGCCATGCACAATTACCGCAGTGCCTTCATCTATGCCGATGCAGGGCAGCGACGGATATTTAGCGATGGCCGACAACAGCCTGTTGTACCGGCTGCGTGCAATAAAATGCATATCAATAATAGCAGAATCGAGCAGCCCAAGTCCTTCTTTTATATCAATATTATCAGCCCACAATTTGGAGAAGGTTGATTCGTACGTTGTATCGCCCAGCAACTGGTTGCCGGTAATCATGTAATAGCTCATCATCGCCGCGCCGGCGCTGGTACCGGCTACAGTGGCGCCGTGCATATATGCTTCTTTAATGGCCGCCTGTACCGGCGTGTGCAACGCAATATTCATAAACCGGCTTTGATCGCCGCCGGTAATATAGATAAGCTTCGCATTTTTCAACGAATCAAGCCAGCGGGCATTATGCGTATCCGTGCCTGTAAAATTGAAACTGAATAGCTTAATGCTGCAGACCTTGCTGAAATCTTCCATGATGTAATAAAAAGCAGTATCCGGCTCTTCGGTTGCCATAGGCAAAACGGCGATATAATCTTTGCTGCTTAAGTGTGCAGTTGCTACCAGCGTTTTCATCAGTTCATCAGACTTATGTCCGCCGCCGATAATGAATAAATTGCCTTTTGGCTGGCTGAAAGCCGGCAGGTATAAAAATACAGCCATCAAGGTATAAAATAATATGCGCTTCATTGGGTAGTATTAGATAAGTTCGATGCCTGCAGCAATATAGCAACTTAGTGTGTTGCACCATGCAATTACTTTTTGTAGATCAGTTTTCCCTGCATTAAGCCACCACTTAAAGCAGCTTTAACATTCATCGCCCTCCACACTTTTAATCATCGCCGCTATCTTTTTCTTTACGCCTTTCAAATGGTTAATCTTTCCTTCTATCTCTGTAACTTTTGTTAACAGGATTTGCTTTCGCTTTTCTACAGACAGTTTTTTACTGTGCCAGGCATCAATCAGCACTTTTATCTCTGATAAAGTAAAGCCGATTGCTTTTGCTTCCTTTATCATGTCTAATTTGTCCGCTACTTCCGCATCATAGTAAGTATAGTTGTTTGATTTTACGGCTCCCCCTTTTTTACCTTTAAACAATCCATACTGCTCGTAATAGCGGATGGTATGTATAGGCGTTCCGGTTTCTTTGGATAACTGGTTAATCAATTTCATTTATTAAGAAAATGTTTTTTCTAAAGTATGAAGTATACTTTATAGTTTATAGTTACGAAAATACAATTTACTTTTGCCTCCTAAAAAATTAATTCATGCCAGATACTATCTTCATTACCGGCGCTTCTTCAGGCCTCGGAAAAGCTGCTGCTAAATTATTTGCCGGCAAAGGCTGGAAGGTAATAGCCACGATGCGCGCACCTGAGAAAGAAACGGAGCTTACGGCTATAGCGGGCGTAACCGTGCTGCCGCTCGACGTTACTAACGGCGCTCAGATTGAGCATATTGCAGCACAGGTATTTCAGTCAGCATCAGTGGATGTGGTATTTAATAACGCGGGCTATGGGCTGGTCGGACCTTTTGAAGGCACAACTGATGAGCAGCTAACGCAGGAAATTAATACCAATCTGTTGGGCGTAATGCGGGTTACCAGGGCGTTCATTCCGCATTTCCGGGAAAAGGGCAGCGGTATGTTTATTACTACTACTTCTATTGGCGGGCTGGTAGCTTTCCCCTTTAACTCGGTTTATCACGCTACCAAGTGGGCGTTGGAAGGCTGGAGCGAAAGTCTTGCTTTTGAACTGAATAAATTTGGTATCGGTGTTAAAACGGTTTCGCCCGGCGGCATTGCGACCGACTTTGCCGGCCGCTCGCTGGTACTGGCGCAGCACCCGGCTTATACAGAACTTGTTGACAAAACAATGCAGGCATTTATGAACCCGGAACGTGCTGCAACTTACTCTACCGCAGAGCAGATAGCGGAAGTGGTGTATGAGGCAGCAACCGATGGCCGGGATACCCTGCGCTATGTGGCCGGCGCCGATGCAAAAGCATTGTACGCACAGCGCCTGGAGGCGGGCGACGAACAATTCCGGAAGGGCATTGGCCACGCTTTCTTAGGATAAACGACCTGCAGGCATACCGGCCCGCAGATAAATTGAATTGTACAAGAAAGCTTTAAAACAGTTGGATATACAAAGCCTGAGGATGGAATAGGGCTAAAATAAAAATCTCCGCCGGATTTGAGCCGGTGGAGATTTTATACGTTTAGAATAATTAGCTGCGGAGAGAGGGGGATTCGAACCCTCGTTACGGTTGCCCGTAAAACGGTTTTCGAGACCGTCCCATTCAACCACTCTGGCATCTCTCCGAAAAGGAATGTTTTTAATATGGGTTTTTTAAAAGCAATTATGCTTTAATTTTCTTTCCCAAGTTGCTCCTGGCAATAAAGAATTTATTTATAAAAAAAGAAATAATGCCCGATATGATGCTCGTAACAATAATTTGCTTTGTTGTATAGCTACCCGCATCAAAAAAGTTAAAGCTCCTGAAAATAAACATAACTAAAATCAAGCTTACAATAAAACCTAAAACCGATAAAACATTTTTAACTTTCATAAACGGGAATGTTTTATAAAAACATAAAGCCTGATTGATCAGGCTTTAGCGGAGAGTTAGGGATTCGAACCCCAGGACCTGTTACAGTCAACAGTTTTCAAGACTGCCGCAATCGACCGCTCTGCCAACTCTCCGGGTGCAAAATAATAGTGCTTGCCCTTATCTGCCAAATATTTAATTAGGCTGTTTTGTAAGAACAAAAGAATAAAGCAGCTTGCTCAAAATAACAGGAGGCTATTTAGCCTGCAATAATTCCGCTGTTTTGCCATTTATTTGTTGTATGAAGTTGTTACGGTACCTTTTTTTTATTTTATCAGCTATAGCTGCCGGTGTTGTTCACGCGCAGGAGGCCGGGTGCCATACGCGTATCAGCCTGCTTACCTGCGCGCCGGGGCAGGAGTTATACTCTACTTTCGGGCATACGGCCATCCGCATTACCGACAGTGTTGCGCATAGCGATGTGGTATATAACTACGGCACATTCTGGTTTGAAGACCGTCAGTTTTACATGAAGTTTGTACGGGGTAAGCTGGATTATTTTTTATCGGAGGATAATTATCCTGACTTTATGGTAGAATATGAGGAAGCGCAGCGCAGTGTATGGGAGCAGGTATTAAACTTAAATTGTTCCCAGAAACAGCAGATAGTAGCGGCCCTTGAAAAAAATATGCAAGGCGCCAACCGCATGTACAAATATGATTTTATTTATGATAACTGTACTACGCGGGTCAGGGATATACTCTTCAACTCATTGGTGGGAAGCACCATTGCCAGGCCATTGGTTGCAGCAGGTACAACGGCGCGTAATTTAATCCATACCTATCTCGACCGCGGCGGTGAGCCCTGGAGCAAATTAGGCATTGATATTTTATTAGGCGCCAGGCTCGACAAGCCCGTTGATAATAAAGTTGCCATGTTTCTGCCCGATTATTTGCTGAAAGGCATAGATAGCGCTGCCATCAATAAAACACAGCCGGCAGTAAGGCAAAAAATGTTGTTGCTTAACATGTCCACGCCCATCCAATTCATCGGGAAATACGTTCCGCTGGTAATTTTTACCCTCATTTGTGGCTTATTGGCATTGCTTTCCTTCTCTCAAAACCGGCGGGCAAAAGCGGCTACCCGTATTCTCGATTCCTTTTTATTATATGTAACAGGGTTGCTGGGTTTATTGCTGATTTTTATGTGGTGGGGAACCGATCACAGAATGACGAAAGACAACTACAACCTGTTGTGGGCATTACCAACTAATATGGTAGCTGTACTGTTTTTATGGCGCAATCCGTCCTGGCTCAAAAACTATTTTTATGTAGCTTTTGCGGTAACGGCTTTATTGCTGATTGGCTGGTTCTGGCTGCCGCAGGAGTTGAATATCTCGCTGGTGCCTTTTGTATTGCTGATGCTGTACCGTTATGGAAGTCTTGCCATGAAAAAACGAACTGTGTGATGCAATTATTCTATTATAAAAATAAAGAAATAGCCTATTTGAAAGAAGGCAATGGTTTCCCCGTTGTGCTTCTTCATGGCTTTGCAGAGGATAGTGCCATATGGACATCTCAAACAACGGTTTTAAAAAATCATGTGACACTTATCGTTCCCGATTTGCCAGGCAGCGGGCAGTCGCAAATTTTAGATACAACGGAGGATATGGCTATCACGATGACTGACTATGCCGACTGTATCTTCGCTTTATTACAGCAGGAAGGCATCAGCAGTTGTGTTATGCTCGGGCATAGCATGGGCGGCTATATCGCACTGGCTTTTGCCGAAAAATACCCGCAGTTAATCGCAGGCTTTGGCTTTGTACATTCTACGGCTTTTGCCGATAGCGGGGAAAAGATAGCGGTACGCCAAAGAGCTATAAGTACTATGGAGCAATATGGAGGCGCCGCATTTATAAGAAATACGACGCCCAATACTTTTGGTCCTGCCTATAAAGCGGAGCGTCCGGAAAGGATAGAAGCTTTAATTGAAAAGGGAAAAGATTTTACGGCAACTGCGTTGCAACAGTATTATACCGCAATGATGAACCGGCCTGACCGGACTTACGTATTAGCAAACAGCAAGGTGCCGGTCTTGTTTATCATAGGTCTGCAGGATATGGCTGTGCCGCCGGCGGATGCACTAAAGCAGGTGCACCTGCCAAACGAAGCACATGTGAATGTACTAAAAGAAGCAGGCCACATGGGTATGTGGGAAGCAGAAGCGGAAGTAAATAGTGCTATTCTCTTTTTTGTTGATTGTATTAAAGAAAGACAGTCTTAAATTGCAGGAAGAATCACCAGCACTATATAACAGGGGATTTGTAAAACAGCCTGTTTATCAATGCCCGTTACCAGCCGGAAAGATTATTTATTTAAGCAGAAACCTGTGATGAAGCGATTGCTGATATTGATGCTATCTACCGTTTGCCTGGCAAATGTGTATGCAGGCCATATAGCCGGCGGCGAAATGTTTTATACGTATGTAAGCGCCGGCAGTGCTGCCAATACAAACAGATACCTGATTACCCTGCGGCTGTTTAGAGAATGCAACCCGCTTGGCCAGGCCGCCGAACTGCCGGATGTTGTGCGGATATCCATTTTCAAAGGCAGTAATTCATTGCCTGTTATTAATAAAGATGTAATCGAAGAAGACTTCCAGGTGCTTAAATTAAAAGCCCCGCTTAGCTGCATCCAGAACCCGCCCGATATTTGCTACCAGGTAGCTTCTTATTCTTTTACCGCAGACCTGCCGGTAGTGCCGGAAGAATATACCGCAGCTTACCAAACCTGCTGCCGCTCCAACAGTATTGTAAATGTGCAGCAACTGCCTATTCCCGAAACGCAGTTTTCGGGCGAGGGCTCTACGTATAGCTGTAATATTCCGGGCACTAACATACTTGCCACGGGCGTTAATTCCAGCGCCGTTTTTTCTTTAAAAGATACCGTGCTCATTTGCTCCGGCAAAAAGATAGATCTCGATTTCAGTGCTACCGATGCCGATCATGATTTGCTTAGTTACTCTTTTTGCGCTGCTTACAACAGGGGCGTAGCCGTTGATTCAAGAATTATTACGCCTTCCGCTCCTCCATACAGACAAGTAACGTATCAGGGTGGTTTTAGCGGTGGCAGTCCATTAGGAGCGGGGCTTATCATCAACCCGCAAACCGGTAAAATAAGCGGCCCTGCACCGGCGGCAGGGTCGTATGTGGTAAATGTATGCGTTGCAGAATCGCGCAACGGTAGTGTCATCAGCATACACCGGAAAGATTTTATTGTTCGCGTTAGCAACTGCAATATCCCTGCTGCAGAGCTTAACCCTGTTTACACCAGTTGTGATGGTTATGTAGTAAATTTTGCCAATGAGTCCACCACCGCTGCCAACATCGAATCTTATTTCTGGGACTTTGGCACTGCCGGGCAAACCTCTCTGGAGCCGCTGCCTCAGTTTACTTATAAAGACACCGGCACTTACAATGTAAAGCTGGTCGTTAACCGTGGAAAAGAATGTACCGATTCGGCAACCACTTTAGTGAAGGTCTATCCTGGCTTTAAACCCGACTTTACAGTATCCGGATCCTGCCTGCACAGTCCTATACAGTTTAAGGATGCAACTTCTACTGCTTTTGGTGTGGTGAATAGCTGGCAGTGGCTGTTTGATAACAACAATATAGATGATGACATTTCCTTATTACCCGATCCCACACATGTTTACACTACTTCCGGTATGCATACCGCGCAGCTTATAGTAGCCAATAATAAAGGCTGTATAGATACGGTGTCGAAAGAATTTACAGTACAGGACAAACCTTTAATTACGGTGCCGTTTAAAGATACGCTCATTTGCAAAAACGACAGCCTGCAACTGGGGGCAACGGCAGATATTCCGGCAAATTACAGTTGGGTTCCGGCCCTTAATATATCCAACGCAAATGTACAACAGCCATTGGTTTACCCGGTTGCAAACACGCTGTATATTGTAAAGGCAGATGATGGTAAAGGTTGTATAAATACCGATACGATACAGGTAAACGTAGCAGACCATGCCACCCTTGATATTGGTAAGGATACTGCTATCTGTTTTACCGATACGGTACAATTTCATCCGCAAAGCAATGCGTTGTATTTTGCCTGGACTGCAGACAATACGCTCAGCAGTACAACCATAAAAGAGCCCTTCGCAGTACCGGTATCAGCAGTGGCTGTTTATTCGTTAAGAGCTGCTATCAGTAAAAAGTGTTTTGCAGATGATAAGATCGTTGTTAATACAGCACCTTATCCGCAGGCGGATGCAGGTACATCCAGTACAATTTGTTATGGCTACACAACGCAGCTTTCGGCGTCCTTCAGGGGCAGCCTGTATGCCTGGTCGCCGGTCAGCAGCTTGTTACGCCCCGGAGCTCTTACGCCCATAGCAGGCCCGCAAACCACTACTACCTATACGTTTACTGTAAAAGACACAGCGGCGCTGGGATGCCCCAAACCGGTATCGGATACGGTAACGGTGATCGTGATACCACCGGTGCACCTTTTTGCCGGTAATGATACCAATATTGTTGTTACGCAGCCTTTGCAATTAAAAGCCACGGGGGCTGATTATTACCAGTGGGGGCCGGTAATTGGTATGACCAACCCCGAAAGCAGCAGCCCGATTGTTATGTTTAACGAGCCACATGCTGCTGTTGCTTATCATGTAAAGGGTACTACCACCGAAGGTTGCGTGGGGTACGATACGGTAGTGGTTTATATCTACAAAACGCTGCCCGAAATATTTATTCCTACAGCTTTTACACCTAACGGCGATGGCCTCAACGATAAACTGATACCGGTAATTGCCGGCGTTAAAAAACTTGAAAACTTCAGTATCTACAACCGCTGGGGACAACTGCTGTACAGCACAGCCGCGGCAGGACAGGGATGGGACGGGACGGTTGGTGGCAATAAGCAGCCTGCCGGCACGTATATTTACCTGGCCAAAGCAATAGACTATCTTGGTAAAACCATTATAAAAAAAGGAAGCGTGGTACTGATCCGGTAAGCCCGCTGCTAATTGGAAGCCTGCGCTTGCTGCGCTATTTTTCCCGGCGGTAAAAAGGTCATAAGCAATATAAAAACGGAAAGGACTGTTACCATATAAATCCCCGCTTTTTTTTGCGGGCATTCGCCGCCGTGGCAGGCCGACATCAGTAAAAAATTACGGATGCACCACGCCATGTTTAACGCAGCTACTAATACATTGGTGCGCTTGGCCCAGAGCTTCGGAATTACAAAGCCAGCACATAGAAATATACTCAAAATAATATGCAGCAATCCGGGCTTGCCAAAGTCGGGCACGGCAGCATTCATGCCGGTGATCAGGAGGTTTCTTTCTCCTACAAAACTCCACGGCGCATAGCATGCAGCAACCAGTGCAATACAAGCCAGCACACCTAATAACTGCGAATATTTCATAACTGTTTTTTCGGGTTAAAGATCGGCTGTAGTTATAAAGAAACAGTAGAAAGTTTGTAAAGCTGGTAATATTTTACAGCTATACAGAGCAACAGGCAGTGTGCAGGTTTGGTCTTATTGCTGGATACATTTTGCAGGTTCAGCTACAAAACTATTTAGCACAAGTATTACAATTGGAATACCTGCTGTAAAGAAACATGCTGCTGTTACTTCTTCAACACCAAAGCCTCTTTTGCTGCCCACAGGCCAATGTCCTGTTTGCTTAGCGCGGCGGCCATCAGGTCCGGAAATTTGTCAGGCGTACAGGCAAAAACAGGTACCCCAAGGTTTGCAAAAAACTGTGCATTGTGATGGTCATAAGCAGGAGCGCCGTTATCATTCAGCGCTAATAAAACAATGAGCTGCACACCCGCGGTTACAAGTTCCGCAGCCCGTTTACGCATTTCTGTTACATTACCGCCTTCGTATAAATCGGTGACTAATACGAGCACGGTATCCAGCGGTTTGGTGATGATTTGTTTACAATACGTAAGCGCCGCATGTATATCGGTACCGCCGCCGAGTTGCACGCCAAATAATAACTCTACAGGGTCAGTCAGCTCTTCGGTAAGGTTGGCAACAGCCGTGTCGAATACCACCATTTTCGTTTTAATAGCAGGTATCGAAGCCATCACCGCGCCAAATATACCCGAGTACACCACCGATGTTCCCATGGAGCCGCTTTGGTCTATGCACAACACTACATCTTTTAAGGAACTGCGCCTGCGGCCATAGCCAATTTTAGTTTCGGGGATGATGGTTTTGTATCCGGGCTGGTAATGCTTGAGGTTCTTAAGAATGGTAGCATGCCAGTTGATCTCATTGTGCCGCGGCCGGCGGTTGCGGATACTTTTGTTGAGGCTGCCAACAATCGCCTGTTGGGTAGGCTGATACAGTTTACGCATCAGCTCGTCCACCACTTTACGCACCACCTGCCTTGCAGTATCTTTTGTTTTGTCGGGCATTACACGGCTAAGTGTCATCAGTGTTGCAACAAGGTTTACATCCGGTGTTACATTTTCCAGCATTTCTTTTTCAAACAGCATTTGTGTAAGGTTAAGGCGCTTTAGTGCATCCTGCTGCATTACCTGTACAACGGTTGACGGAAAGAAGGTGCGGATATCGCCCAGCCATCTTGCCACATTGGGCGAAGAAGCGCCCAGGCCACCTTTGCGGTCGCTATCGTACAATGCCTGCAATGCGCCATCCAGTTGCACATCTGTACCTTGCAGGCTGAAGCCGGTGCCGTCCTGCTGGTTGTCTCCTAATATCAGCCGCCATTTGCGCAGCAACGATTCGTTATTCATAATTCAATCATTTGTTTGATAAGCCCAATAACTGCAGTACAACCGGAATGCCCTGCTGCGCGCGGCTTTCGTCAAAGTCTGCTTCTTTAACTGCAGCGGTAATTCCTGCCTTTCCCGACTTTGCTTTCTCACCTAATTTTCGCCTTTCCGGCTGCGAAAAATTAGCGAATGTTCTTCTAAGCAAGGGCAACACCTGTATAAATGTATCGTTCTCCAAAGCCGCTATCCAGGCATTAACAACATTCCATAAATGGTCGTCAATCAGCAGGATCGTGCCGCTGCCTTTTAAAAATCCTTCGAGCCAGGCGGCGCTCGTATCCGGTTCGTTGGCAGGCGACATGCGAAAGCCGAATACACTTGTCAATTCATCACCTGCAAGCAGCTTATAATCAAACAATAGCCTTATCGCATAGCCGGCAATCAGCGGCGCCGTCTGTTCGCTCGTACCCACTATTTTTAACGCCTGTTGCCACTGCGTTAAAATGCCGGTTTGCTGTAATACATTCACTGCATCATTTAACCTGTAAAGCAAGTCTGAGAGGTTGTTGGCTGCTTCTTCATTAACAGCCGTAACGGCATTCGGCAGGCTCACGCAGGTGCGGGTGATCATACCTTCTAAAATAGTCGTTACGAGTGCAGCATCTGTCTTACGTACATTGCCGTAGCGGCTTGCCGTAATTAGAGGCGGCACAGCTTCCATCAGTTGCACCACATCGCCGCCTGCAGCAGCAATGTTGTTAATTTGTCCGATCAACGCCTGTACTGCGCTGTGCAGTTCTGCCGGTAGGGTTTGTTGCAAGAGTTCAGCAATCTTGGGTAATGAGACTGCTTCTTTTGCTTCATTAACGACATACCTTGCAGCGGCTTCTTCGATAGTGTTCCCCCAGGCGCCTTTTTCGATAATAATTACAGAAAATTGCGGCTCCCATTGCAGCCGCCATTGCTCTTTAAAAGTGCCTTTTCCGCTAACCTGGTGCTGAACGCCCCAGTTAACTTGAAGCAGGTTGAGACGATGCAATAAGATGCTTCTTTCCAGATCGGCCTCTTTGCGCAGGTCGAGTGTATAATCCTTAAAATCTGCTGTAGGAGGAAGCTTCAGCCGCTTTTGCTCTTTTTCAATATCAACCTGCAGCGGCGGTTTCGGAATGGAGGCAGGCACCTCGCCCAGTGTATTACTTACAATCAGCTCATCATTAATCAGCTTGAGCAAAATATCTTCGCCGTTGCACAAGACACTAAGGGTTGCTTCGTTCAATTCTTCGAGGCCTGCCTTGCTAAACTGCCGCAAAGCAGCCAGTGATCCGGCTAAGCGCACGGCTTCTATTACATGCGCTACCGAAGTATCCATGCCATTTTTGCGAAAGAGCTGCGCAATTTTAATCATCCATAAGGTGCCGTCATCCGCAGGATGATTCCATACATGCGCATACCAGCCCGGCGACTGTATGCCGGCGCCGTAACCGCTGTAATAACTAAGCCGCCGGTAGGTCCAGGGTATCCAGGTACATTCAATTTTTACTTTTGGCAGGCCTTTAAGAAGTTCATTGTCTTCTTTTTGTTGTGCACTGTTTGCCAGAGCAGGTACATGCCATGCACCGCATACAACTGCTATTGTTTGAAACATTTCCTTCTCTGCCGCTTTTATCATCCGGCGCATATACGCTTCGCGCAACTGCTCCGGGCGGTCGTCTTTTGAAGGTACAAGTTCGCGCAGGGTTTGCATGGCTTCCTGCACAGCATCGAATACCTGTTCGCCCCTTTGCCGGTGTTCAAACATTTGTTCCCACCACTTTTCGCCGTCTTCATAGCCGGCCGCTTCAGCTAAGTAAGAAATAGGGTCGCGCCGTATGTATTGTTCTTCAGGTTTAATATTGGCGGGCTTTTCAGCGTTCGCTGCAACCTCCGTTTCTGTAGTTGTATTTTGTTCTTTATTGCCTGTGCCTTCCTTTTCGCCGATTGCAACTGGTAGCTGCCCGCTATTCGCTTCTGCCGCTTGCCGGTCTTTTTCTGCTTTTTCCCTTGCCTCTTTTTCAATGGCTAATTGGTTGGCAATTGGCAGGTCGAAAAAGCGGACAGGAATTTTATTTTTTTGCGCATATCGTATTGCCTGCCATTCCGGAGAAAATGTTGCAAACGGATAAAAAACGGAGTGCTGAGGCGCGTCTGGCTGGTAACATAAAATGGCAACAGGAGGCTTCAGATCGTTATGATCTGCCCAATGCAAAATAGTATCTGCTTCGGGCGGACCTTCAATCAAAACAATATCCGGCTTCAGCGCTTCCAGAAACATTTTTACATGTTTTGCAGAACCGGGACCATGGTGACGGACGCCAAGAATATAGGTGGGCATGTAAGTAAGTAATAGTGAAAAAACAGCGTGGCATTAAACGATAAGATCCCTGCAGGCCCGGTACACATCTTTCCAGTTATCGCGTGGTTTGATAACCGTCTCTAAATATTCCTGCCAGATTACTTTGTCCTGCACCGGGTCTTTTACTATAGCTCCTATAATGCCTGCGGCGATGTCGGCCGCTTTCAATTCGCCATCGCCAAAGTAAGCTGCCATTGCAAGGCCATTGTTTACTACGGAAATGGCTTCGGCCGTACTCAACGTACCCGACGGAATTTTGATCTTTGATTTGCCATCGGTCGTTACACCGCTGCGCAGTTCGCGGAATATGGTCACGATTCTCCGGATCTCCTGCAGGGCAGGTTTTTCCACCGGCAGTTCCATTACTTTTTCAAAGCTTTCCACCCTGCGCCTTACAATATCAATTTCTTCTTCCATTGTTTCGGGAACGGGCAGTATTACCGTATTGAAACGGCGCTTCAGCGCACTCGATAGTTCGTTCACGCCTTTGTCGCGGTTGTTGGCAGTAGCGATCACGTTAAAACCGCGCACCGCCTGCACTTCCGTATTGAGTTCGGGTATCGGCAACGTCTTTTCGGATAGAATAGTAATCAGCGTATCCTGCACATCGGCGCCCATTCTTGTTAGTTCTTCAATGCGGACAATTTTGCCATCGCGCATCGCACGCATAACCGGCGTTTCCACAACCGCTTTTGCCGACGGGCCTTCTGACAGTAGTTTTGCATAGTTCCAGCCATACCGGACCGCTTCTTCGCTGGTGCCCGCGGTGCCTTGAACAATAAGCGTAGAGTCGCCGCTTATGGCCGCTGCGAGGTGCTCACTTACCCAGCTTTTAGCGGTACCCGGTAAGCCATACAGCAATAGCGCGCGGTCGGTAGTAAGCGTAGCAACAGCTATTTCCATAAGCCGCCTATTGCCAATATATTTTGGCGAAACTTCAAAACCATTGTTGAGTTTGCCGCCAATAAGATACTGTACAACACCCTGTGGTGTGAGTTTCCAGTTAACAGGGCGTTTGCCGGTCTCTGCTTTTTGTATTTCTTCCAGTTCATGGGCAAAGAGTTGCTCGGCGTGCTCGCGTAATAAGGTGGACATACGGTTGATTTTATGGCTTATTGATTTTGTTTAAAGGCCTGCAACGTTTGCTGTCTCAGGGTTAAGAGCTGTAGAATATAGTCGCTTGTTTTATCCCAGCTATTGCTCTCCCATTCCATAGCTGGTGCCATTTGTTTCAGATCGCTTGCGGCTATATTGGCGAAGGACAAAATACTGGTACCATAAAATGCGCGGCCGTATTGATAATGATTTGCGGCAGTATGTTTAAAAATAGCGAGGGTTAGTGCTTTACCCCATTGTTCTTTATGGTATAAATGGAGGTGTTGAATAATGTCTGAAGAGAATAAGTTTCTATCTAAGAATGAAAGTGCATACTGTTCCTTTTCTTCTCTGGAAAACAGTTGCAGGGCTTCGGGATAAAAATTATTTTCCGAAAGAGCGGTAACGGCCTTTAACCATTTCATATTTTTAAATTTTGCGGCAGCCAAACCAAAAGCAGGAATAAATTGTTTTGCGCCTTTTGTTTTGCTGAACAGTTCAAGCAAAGCTGCCATATCCATTGTGTATTGTGTTTCAAAAAAATGCGGCGGCACACCGGCTATTAACTGGTAAAGAAGATGATCGTCGTCGGCAGTATTTTTTTCGCTGCTTATCTTTTCTATTCCGGTTTTAAAAATATGCTCTTCCACAGGATTGATTAGCTGTATATGCAGTACTGTTTTTGAACCTATACCCAGTAAACCCTTTTCTTTCCGTATCGTAACCGCCTGTTTCAGTATATGCCAGTATTGCTGTACAACGGATGAAACTGCGCAATGCTTTAACAGCTTTGATGCTTCGTCTTTTACTTTTGCACTTTTCTCATTTAACAGTTGTTCCAGCCAGGGCACATCATCATCGCTAATATTTACAGCCAACTGCTTAAGTAATTCGGCTTTTGCATTTGCAGCTTCCTGTGCCCAGGTTTGCTGCAGCAGTTCTCTTCCGCTTGCGCCATCTCTCGTTCTTGTATCCGTTAAAATTTGCTTACGCTGTTCGGTACTGCCTGTTTGCCAGGTATTGTCCGGGTCAGCAGGCAGCTCAAATTGCCATGCACTGTTTAATTGCATCAGCCATTCACCGCGCTTACCGGCAACAGAGATAATGTTTGTTTGCAAATGTTTGTGCCGCACGGCAAAATTGAATAATACCGACACAAATTCGGGTTGTACAATGCAGCCACAGGCCATACATGTATTGATCCATAGAGACAGCAATTGTTCATTCTCTTCATTCATAATTGCTTTTATTGCGGAATGTGCGGCGGCATTACAAAAAGGCTTCTCCTCATCACTTGCTTTTACAAAATCAACCTTTGCTTTATGAGGTAACAGGCCGCACCTTGTATAATTCTGCACAGCCGAAGCTACTTGTAAAAAACTGGTTTCTTTGTCAGGTTCTTTCTGTGCTACATATTCCAATATAGCAGCAAGCGGAAGGGGCAAGTCTTCTTTGGTCAGCAAATGTTTGTCCGTGCCTAACAGCGCTGTGTGCACTACGGTATTCCAGTGTTCCATTTACAGGTATTTATATATTTTATCTTCCCAAACCCCCAAAGGCTCAAAGGTATTTTCCTTTGCCAATACGGCCGTATCTAATGGCCTGCCACCGCTGATGGCTAATAGTTTCCAGGTGTTTTTGAAAGATGGATTTATTTGGATCAGATGATTGTCTTTATCCTGCAGCCACCATTGTTGCTGGTACAACACCGGTGTTAGCTGCTGCACGATATAAGGATAAGCAACACTGAAAGGCAATTGTGTATGCATGCGCATTTCCTTTTCAAACAGCAACTGCAGACCGGTAAGTGGCTGTTGTGCCATTGCCGGTTTGCCGGCTGCCTGCTTTTTTATGATTGCCCGTAGGGGTATTGCGGAAGGATAATATACCATTTCTGCCTCCAGATACATGCCCGGCGTAAGCTGCCATTGACTACCTTGTCCGCGTACTATAAACTGAAGGATGAGTGCTGCCTTGCCTGTGGACAGGCCGTGCAACCAATGGCGTTCGGTAACAATGCCGTCTTCTTCCGTAGTTTGTTTGCTTAATACCAGCCAGGTATCCACAGTTCCTTCCTGTTCTTTCAAAGCTTCCGTATTTTGGGTAAAACCAATGCGGCTTTTAATATCCTGCAATAGCGTTGGCGTGATTAAATCCCTGTTTTTCCAGGCGCTGATAAGTAAATAAGCGCTTATCAGTCCACCAGTAAATTCGCTTTGCCAGCCTTCTTTATAAAAGTTGATTTTACCCAGTTCTTTTATCGTCCCTGCCACACCGGGCGCCTGGGCATCTATCATGCGCTTTGCCATTCCTTCCCAAAAGCTTTCCGGCTTTTCCGGTATGTTGATAATGCCGTTACGAACGATGTCTTTTATCCAAAGCAAAGCTTCTTCTACACCCGCAGCTACTTTATTCTCGCGGCTTTCCTGCCGCTTTGCCTGCGCTGCCTCGTCAGGCTTTTTTTCTTCTTTGGTGCTTTTCTTTTCTTGCCGCTGTTCTTTTTTGGCGAGCCATTCACTTATCCAGACAGGCACTTCCTGATTGGTAAAAATGGCCGGCTGTTTTGCATACAATAAAAATAATCCCAGGCCATGTTTGCAGGGAAATTTACGGCTGGGGCAGGAGCATTTGAATACAGTATTGGCAAGGTCAATGCCTGTTTGATAAGGCTTGCTGCCACTTCCCTGGCAT
Source organism: Ilyomonas sp. (assembly GCA_965247435.1). Lineage (GTDB taxonomy): Bacteria > Bacteroidota > Bacteroidia > Chitinophagales > Chitinophagaceae > Ilyomonas. The sequence goes on from OZ252019.1 coordinate 227,925, forward strand.
TCGCCCCAAACTACTGTGCCGCAAGCGCCTTTGCTCACCCATTTAGATAGGCCAGACAAGCCGATGCCGGCTTTTTTAGAAGCGTCATCCGGTGCAAGCTGTAGTATTTGTTCTTCTGTAAAATTCAAAAGCGATAAGTTGTGATGTATGATTACGTGGGTTAAAAATAAATACATTCAGTATATGTTCTTTGAATAGAATCGCTTCTTTATGGTTTTATTTTGTAACTGAATAATAAATTGTTTCGTTTAATAAAAGATACCAAAAATTAAATGCAAAACACAATATCGAATTGTAAAGCAGCGGGATTTGAAACAACAGGCAATATCATAAACAGTAATCCCACCAATCAGAAAATAGAACTTTCATCAGAATACTACATACTAAACAAGAGATTAAGCCAGTAGTTTATTTACTTACCTTGTTGTAATGAATACCTCCTTCCTGCAATTATTTATTGGTTTAATAACAGGTATAGCATTTATTGTTTTTTGCACGACCCGATGGCGCATGCCGCCTTTCTTTGCCCTGATGATTGCGGGCCTGATCACCGGCAGTATCGCCGGCATATCTCCCGGTGAAATAATTACCATCATGAAGGATGGCTTCGGTAACATTATGAAGTCGCTCGGGTTCATAATTGTGCTGGGTACAAGCCTGGGTGTATTGCTCGAGCATACCGGCAGCACGGGCGCCATGGCGAATTATATTCTTAAAAAAACCGGCGAAAAACATGCGGCGGTTGCATTAAGTATCACCGGCTTTATTGTTGGGCTGCCGGTATTCTGCGACTCTGGCTATATTGTACTCAGTGGGTTAAACAATTTCCTTATTAAAAGAACGGGTATCCCTGCTCCGGTAATGAGCGTATCTTTAGCTACCGGCTTGTATTCGGTGCATTGCCTGTTGCCGCCGCATCCCGGCGCTGCTGCTGCGGCCGGTACTATCGGCGTTGATTTCGGCAGGCTTATGTTGTATGGGCTGCTGATAGCAATTCCGGCGGCAATAGCCGGTCATTGGTGGGCGGTATCTGCCGGCAGAAAATTAGAACAAACCGTTAGTGAAGAAACAACAACGCCCGGTATTGTGCCTGTGCAGCCATCAGCATTCAAAGCTTTCTTACCGGTATTGGCGCCCATTGTTTTAATTGCCGCTGCCTCTTTTCTTCATCCCTTCATTTCGCCGGATAGCGGGCTTGCTGCTTTACTGGTCTTAGGAGATCCCGTTGTCGCATTAAGCATCGGTATTTTGCTCGCGCTTGCCGCTATTAAAAACGGGGACCGTAAAACAATTAGCCGCTTATTGGGCGAAGCTGCCGAAAAAGGAGGCAGCATACTGGTGATTATTGGCGCGGGCGGCGCTTTCGGGGCGGTACTGGCCGCTACCAAAATCGGTGATCATGCGGGTGCCGCGCTTGCGCTGGATTCAATGGGTTTGTTCTTTCCGTTCCTGCTTGCATGCCTGTTAAAAACGGCACAAGGTTCTTCTACAGTAGCTATCATTACGGCAGCATCTGTTGTACAACCATTGCTGCATGCGCTTCATTTAGACACGGATAACGGCAGACTGATCGCGGTGCTGGCTATGGGTGCCGGCGCTATGATGATTTCGCACGCCAACGATGCCTATTTTTGGGTAATCAGTAAATTCTCCGGCATCGGGATGAACGCAATGCTCAAAGTATATTCCGTTGCTACGGTATGGATGGGGCTCATTAGCCTGTTGATGGTTTATCTTTTATCCCTGTTACTCTTATAAGTCGTATGCGTATATTGATTGCACCCAATGCGTTTAAAAACAGCCTTGCTGCCGCAGAAGTTGCTGCTGCCGTACAAAAGGGTTTGCAGCAAAGTGCATTGCCCTGCGATACCGTATGCTTTCCTGTAGGTGACGGCGGCGATGGCACGGGCGAACTGCTGATAAATTATTTAAGTGGAAGAAACGTCCCTACAAAAGTGCATGATCCGTTGGGGCGCAAAATTGAAGCATCATTTGGAGTAATAGAAAATCGCAACATGGCTATTATCGAAATGGCCGGTGCATCCGGGCTAAGATTACTGCAGTCTTCCGAATACAATCCTTTGCAAGCTACTTCTTATGGTACCGGCGAACTGATAAAAGCGGCGCTTGATTACAACGTAAAAAAGATCATTATCTGCATTGGCGGCAGCGCTACCGTGGATGGCGGCACCGGCATGCTGCAGGCATTAGGCGCAAAGTTTTGTAACAGTACCGGAAACGAATTGCAACAACTGCCGGCTTCATTGCCCGCGCTTGCCGCTATTGATTTGCAGGGGTTGGATAAAAGATTATCACGAACAGAGATCATCGTGCTTTGCGATGTTGAAAACAGCCTGTTGGGCAAGCAGGGCGCCGCGAGCATGTTCGGTCCGCAAAAAGGCGCATCGCCGGCAGTTGTACGGCAACTGGAAGCAGGGCTACAGCAGTTTAGCCAGGTTGTTCTGCAGGCAACCGGGAAAGATATATCCCTGATAAAACGGGGCGGCGCTGCAGGTGGTATAGCGGCTGCTCTGCATGTTTTTCTTTCTGCAAAATTGGTAAACGGAATTGATTACTTCTTAAACATTACCGGCTTTGATAACCAGCTCTTAAAGACCGACCTGGTGATTACCGGTGAGGGTAGCATAGATGCACAAACGTTACAGGGTAAGGGCCCTTTAGGAGTAGCAAAAAGCGCGAAGCACTGCGGCCTGCCCGTTATTGGTATCGGCGGTAAAGTGCCGCTTACAGCCGAAGAAAGCCTGCACCATTATTTTGATGTGTTATTGCCAATCGGCAACGAAGTAATGGATATACAAACAGCGATGCAATACACCTGTAAAAACTTAGTACGAACCGGAAAAATGCTGGGCGACTTGTTGGCACTGAAAAACAGATGGTAAGCGTTTATTTTATGAATACTGATCGTCAATATTCAACTTTATTTTTTACAATAACTACACTGTAACTTAAGTTAGTTTACATATCCTGTATAGTCCGGATGTTGCGGCGCCACCCGGTAGCATGGCTATGGGCGGGCGTCCCCGCCCGCCTAAAACTTGAAATAATTTAAGTTACACTGTAATAACTATAGTGTCACTTAAGTTTGTTTAAATGTGCAGCTATACTCCGGATGGTGTAGCAGCACGGGTATCTTTTAGAAAGTTCCACTGGCATTACCTGCTTATAGAAAAGAAAATCTTCATTATGCAACTCTGCAGGAGTCGTATTGCAATTACCGGGTTCTTTCTCAGCTTCGTTTATTTAGTTAAAATTTTCTTCCAATTACTTGTAGTATCTCCATCTGTCGAAAACCTGAAATAATTTAAGTGACAGCGTAATAACAGGACTATAAATATTTTATTAAGTTTATGTAAGTAAAGCAATTTCTTATGTTTAATTTTTTCAGGAAAGAAAGCCTTTCTCCTTTATCAGGTAAAGAAAAACCTGATTTGTCAAATAAAGATCGAACAACCAAAACAATAGCTTTAGTATTGCTTTATACATTTATTGCATCTGTTACAATTCTTTTTCTGACAAATATTTTTATTGAAAAACTGCTCACAAACGATACGAACGGAGACTTTCGTAAAGGCTGGTTTGATCTTTTAAAAAATGCTTTAGTTTTGCTTGGCACAGCGCTTACAACAGTAATCGGCTATTATTTCGGGCAAAGGGAAGGCGCAATTAAGGCTGAGCAAGCAGAGAAAAAAATTGAAGCAACTGACCGGCAGGCACAAAAAACAGTAGAAAGAGTAATTCAGCAAAGAGATAATGATATCAGGGATGCTATATCAAAAGAAAGCGATCCGTTACATCCCGATGCGCCTACTTCTGAAGAATCAGCAGACTCCGGTATTAAACCACCACAATAAGTATAAATGCCAGAATTTTTAAAATCATACGAAGAATTTGAAACAAAGTCTAATGCTTTTACTATAAAAGTAGAGAGAGACCCCACTGTCAAACCGGAAAAATTCAGAACTTCAAAATATCTCAACTTTTATGTAAGGATTTATATAGATGTAGAAAATTCATTTTCAAGCCGAAGTTCTTTTCAATTAGAGGATATTTCTTTTGTAAAGTATGAATTACATTCTAGCTACAAAGAACCGGTCCGCACTTCAAGTAACAGGCAAAATAATTTTGAATTAAAAGTATGGACATACGGTTTTTATCCTGTTAAAGCTATTATTTATTTAAGAATGGGTACATCAGTAACTGTTACCGGCAATGTTCAGTTTCCTGTTACGGATGAAGAGAAAAGAAAAAACAAAGAAGAATTAACTTAAACTCAATCCAACGCAATAAAAAATAGCGCGCTTCATTGCAAAAGTTCAACTACAAGCAGATACACTTCTTTCCAAGACTATCAATAATTCTTCTTCATTTTTACTTCCGTGGTATCGGTTGGCAGTGTTGGTACTGCGTAGCCGCCGGTATCAATGTTTGTGTGCGGAAACATTACTTTCAGTTTTGCAAAATCGCTGGTGCCAACTCCGGTTTTATAAAGAAACAAACCGGTGAGCGCTTTGTTATTTTTTAATTGGGCAACGCCTTTTACCGTAACTTTTGTACCCACTAAATTCAGGTATTGCAGGTGCGGTAATGCAGTAAGCCATTGTACACCGGCATCAGTAATAGCGGTATTGGAAATGTCAAGCCGGGTAAGGTTGCTAAGTTTGCCAACATATTGCAGCGCAGCATCGCCGATGTTTGTGCCGGCAAGCTTCAGCCAGATGAGCTGTTTGCTTAACTGCTGCATATTTTCCAATGCCTTAATACTTACTATCGTATCCGTGATAAAGCTCACCAGTAAGTAATTATTACCTTGTGCTACCGGCAATACCATGGCGCCCGCGTCTTTTAATTTTGTTATTGCCTTGTCATCTCCTTTAACCACTGCTTCGGCAGGCACAGCGCTTGTTTCGGGATGCGCTTTTTGTGGCGCCTGCAGTGCCAGCAGTTCTTGTTTAACAGCAGGTGTTTGTGGTATTTCTATTACTTTTTTATTAAAGGCGGCGCCATTTTCAATCCACCAGTGCAGCAAAGCAATCTGGCCTTTGCTAAGCTGCGGTTTCTCTTTGGGCGGCATGTGATCATCATCATTCAATGCTAAAGCAATACGCTTGATTAGTTCGCTTTTGTCTGCGTCACCTATTTTTATTACAACACCGTCCTTACCGCCTTTCATCAGCCTTAAGCTATCGTCCATGCGCAGGCCGCCTTTTTGTTTGGTTGCGCCATGGCAGGAGTAGCATTTTGCGGCTAATACCGGCTTTACAACATCGGCATAAACCTGCGCTTCCTGTACGTTTACCAGCGGTTTTATAACAAGCGGTGTTGCAGTGTCGCCAGATAGTATGGCTGTTAATGGTTTTGTAAGGTAATCCGATCCATGCGTGAGCGAACCGCCTAAATGACCGGTAATCATTATTAGTGCTAACAGGCTAACGGACAATACATTTTTGGGTACTGCAAACTGTGGATTTTTTTCTTTGGCGTAGAGTGTAAAAGAAGTGACGGTGAGGGCAATCGCCATCCAGAAATGCCAGCCAACTATTGTGGCATCATAATCATCGGTTGTTGATAAAAGATAGCCGGTAATACAAGAGCATAAAGCAGTGAAAGCGCCGCATAATAAAACAACGCCAACTGCCGGCTGAAACACTTTGTATTTTTCTCTGCGCGCGAGCCATTGCAGCAATAAGGCGATAAGTAAAATGCCAATTGGCAGGTGTACAAGTAATGGATGAAAATGACCAAGGAAGGTTGACATAAAAGAAAGCGATAAGCGGTTGGCCGGAAGCTGTGAACAGTAAAATAAAGCTATAAGTCAGTTAATACTGATTCTTAATAAGCTGCCGGCATTTCTTTCAAAACTATTAGTATTTCTTTACAAACCACTTTATTTAGCTTGCTGCTTCAGACGGTTTTATTTATTTGCTCCGGATAGCTTCTACGGGGTTCATTTTGGCGGCAGTCCGTGCAGGAATAATGCCCGACAATATACCGAGCACTACGCACACCGTAAATGCAATAACAATAATATGCGGCGCAATAAATATAGGAAAGGGCAATACGTTGCTAAGCACCATTGCCAGTGCATAAACCAGCAGCAGGCCAAACAGTCCGCCCAGTATGCACAGGAAAGCGCTCTCCAATAAAAATTCGGTAAGGATCGTACGGCTTTTAGCGCCTATTGCTTTTTTAAGACCGATCTGGCTGGTACGCTCCCGCACCGTTACAAACATAATATTGGCTACGCCAAAACCGCCTACGATAAGCGATAAGCCGGCAATAACCCAGCCGCCAACGTTTACCGACCCAAAGAAGGAGCTTACCTGGTCGCTGAATGTGTTTACATCATTCAATGCAAAATTGTCCTCGGTAGTTGGGCTTAGCTTTCGCAACTGGCGCATGATACCACGCAGTTCGTCAGAAAGTGCTGGATTGGGCACATTGGGCTTGCCATTTACCATAATAAACGGCTGCCCGTCATCAGGGTTGTTGGTGTTCCAGATAGAGGCAAAAAAGCGATACGCCAATATCATGCTCTGATCATAATCGAAACCAGCGCCAATTATAGAAGAACCTTGCTTTTCCGTTACGCCTACAATTTGTACGTGGCGTTTATTCATAGAAATGGTTTTTCCTACCGCTTTTTCTGCCGAGCCAAACAGCAGTTCCGCATTTTTAAACCCAAGAACGCCAACCGGCGCGCCTCTTGTAAAATCTGACTGATCTAAATAACGTCCGTAAGCGATGCCGAATTTTTGTATTTTACTAAAGTCTTCTGTTACGCAAATAATATTTACATTACTTAATTCGCTGTTGCCATATATTAAGGCTGCACTGTTGTTGTTTACATAAGCGATGTATGAGGCAAGCGTAGATTGTTGCTGGATAAATTTTACTTCATCCTGCCTCGGAATCGGCCGGTTCATAAACTTCCACCAGGGATAATCGGGACCGCCGGCATACTGCCATTTATCAATATAGATAGTATTGGAACCGAGCGATTTTACGTCGGTCTGTACTTTATTTTCCAGGCTGCCAACCGTAGCCAGTACGCCAATGATGCAGAAAATACCAATGGTGATACCAAATAAGGAAAGAAAAGTGCGCAGCTTGTTTACCCGCAGCTCCTGCAGTGCCATGCGGAAGCTGTTCCATAATATGCTTAGTAATTTTAGCATACTCCAAACTTATGTCAAAAAAGTAAAGCAGTACAAGGTTTTACGTGAACGGCGGGAAATCGGTATTGCCATATTATAAATTGGTAATTGTTAATTGAGTAGAAAAGATGCAATAAGTAATTTTGTTGCCGGCTGGAAATACCTGTATGGCATAACACTTATTACCTGAAAACAGCACGGGCAAACCAAAGGTTTGCCCGTATTCTAAATTTATTTTTGTTTTAAAAATGTTTATCTGCTCGTAATGTACGGCTCAAAGCTTGCTGTTTTACTCGCTTGTAGCCTTTAGTTTATCTCGCTACATTCACTGCTCTTTTCTCGCGGATCACAGTTACTTTAATTTGTCCCGGATAGGTCATTTCCGTTTGAATCTTTTGCGCTATTTCAAAACTGAGTTTGTCGCTGTCTATATCGCTTACTTTATCAGCTTCTACAATTACCCGCAGCTCGCGGCCGGCCTGTATGGCGTAGGCCTTTTCCACACCGTTGTAAGATGCGGCCAGTTTTTCGAGGTCTTTAATACGCTGCAGGTACTGCTGCATAATTTCGCGCCGGGCGCCGGGGCGTGCACCGCTGATGGCATCGCAGGCCTGAATAATCGGGGAAATAACATATTGCATTTCCATTTCATCGTGGTGCGCCCCGATAGCATTCACCACCGCCGGGTTCTCCCCATATTTTTCGGCCAGCTTGGCGCCGAGTAAGGCATGGCTCAATTCCGTTTCTTCGTCGGGCACTTTGCCTATATCGTGCAGCAGGCCGGCGCGCTTGGCCAGCTTGGCATTCAATCCAAGTTCGGCAGCCATAATACCGCAGAGGTTTGCCGTTTCGCGGCTGTGCATCAGTAAGTTTTGTCCGTAAGAAGAGCGGAACCGCATCTTGCCGATAATGCGTACCAGTTCTTTGTGCAGGCCATGAATGCCTAATTCTATTACAGTACGTTCACCAATTTCAATCACCTGTTCTTCCAACTGGCGGCGCGTTTTTTCTACTACTTCCTCAATACGTGCCGGATGTATGCGGCCGTCGGCGATAAGGCGCTGCAACGAAAGACGGGCTATCTCGCGGCGCAACGGATCGAAGGAAGATAGCACAATGGCTTCCGGCGTATCATCTACAATAAGATCCACACCGGTAGCTGCTTCTATAGCGCGGATATTGCGGCCTTCACGGCCAATAATCTGGCCTTTTATCTCATCACTCTCAAGATTGAAAACCGTAACGGTATTTTCTATGGTTTGCTCTGCGCCGGTGCGCTGTATAGACTGTATAATAATTTTACGCGCTTCTTTGTTGGCGCGCAGTTTTGCATCTTCTATTATCTCCTGCTGCAGCACCAGCGCCTGCGTATGCGCTTCCTGTTTCAGGCTTTCCACTAATTGATTTTTTGCTTCTTCAGCAGTAAGGCCGGCAATTTTTTCCAGGCGGCGGATGTGCTCTTCCTGGTGTTTTTCCAGTTCTGTCCGCTTGGTATTTACAATTTCAATCTGGCGGTTAAGCGTGTCTTTAATCGCTTCGTTTTCTTTTATCTGTTTGTCCAGCGAAGCCTCGCGCTGGTTAATAGTTTGCTCTTTTTGTTTAATGCGGTTTTCTGTTTCTCCTATCTTTTTATTTCGTTCGAGTGCCTGTTTATCCTGTTCTGCCTGTAGCTGTACAAATTTCTCTTTAGCTTCTAACTGCTTCTCTTTCTTAAGCGTTTCCGCTCTTAATTCTGCTTCTTTAAGAATTGACTGAGCCTGTAATTCTGCACTTTCAACCTGTTTTCTTGTGTTTTTGGCAAATATGAATTTACCCGCAATAATACCAATGACTAAAGCTGCCACCCCTATGATGATCACGAATGTTTGCTCCATTACTGTTGTTTTTAAAATTGTAAACTAAGCCGGCTTTTTCCTGCTTCATGTAATTAATTATGACAAAGTTGCGAAGATAAAAAAAAGCATTCCAAAAAACCAGACGACTTTTTCCTGTGACGGGAATACATTTTTCCATTTAGGTAAAAAGATTAAAATGTAATTAATATTAAATATAATGATTATCAATGATTTAATAATTTTTTAAGCAAATGGCATATTATTCGCCATATTTGTAAACAGAATTCAATACTTCACCTATTAACTACTGCTCTTGAAAACAATATTACCCGCTCTGTTCTTATTACTGCTTGTTTCCTGTACCAAAGAATCTGTAGCCCCGGCTAAAGCTGATAATCAAAGTGTTACTACCGCTGCTGTTTCTTACAAAGACAACAGTATTTCGGTTATTAATTTTAAAGCCCGGCCAACCGACAAAGGCATCGAAGTAATATTCACTACCCTGTTTGAGAAAAATATAGTGAAGTTAGAAGTCTTGAGAGGTTGCACGGCCACCAACCTGTGCAGTATTTATCAGCAAAGTATCATGGCAGATTCTTACGCTGTTAATCAGTATAGCACTTACGATTTTAACGACAGTAAAGCTGCTGCTCTATACTATATGGTAAAATATACGCTTGCAAGCGGCGACTGGGGTTATACGCCTGTATTTAAGCTTGCATTGTAGAAATGCAGCGCATAGAATTAAAGAAAACGAACTACAGTGCCAACCGTAATAGCCTGATCCGTAACAGCCATATTTTTATAAAAGTTATTTTAAAACATAAAAGCCGCTTCATTACTGAAGCGGCTTTTGTATTGATACTTTGTTTGTATTACCCTACTATAAACGGACCTACAATTGCTAAAACTGCAGCCATATCCAGCGGTTCGTCAAATGCTTCAGTAGCTGCATTTGCACTCACATTCCCATTTACACCCATCAGCGAAGTAATGGTAGCGCCGCCCTGCACAATATTATCTTCGCCATTATAACTTCCCTGCACTGTTGCTATTGTAGGCAGATTGCCGGTTATCCAGGGTTTTATGGTCATATCGTTATTTTTCATTCTGCGCAGCTTACGGATATGCGCAGCATGTCTTGCTTCCACCGAATGTATCTGCAGGGCAGCGGTCAGCACATCATTATTAGCCATCAGGTTCTTGTTGGCTGCCTGTCCTTTATACGCCCTTACCCCGGTATCTTCAAACGTTTGTGAAAGCGCAAGAAACGTAGTAAAATCTTTCATTGCAAACACATCAGGAAAAGTGCCACCTGCTGTGAAGTCAAATGTTGGTTTGGCTACCGGCGTACCACCTAATGCAGAAATGGTTTGTTGTAACACGATTACGTGCGCAGCCTCATGGCTTTTTATTACTGCGAAAGCATGTGTTTCGTTTGTATCGGTAATAAGGCCGGACGTGTCCACTGCTTTTGTGTAGAAGTCTGATTCTAAAAACTCGAGTGTAAGCGCAAAATTTAGTACGTCTGTAATGCTTGCAGCGGTAGTTGTTTGGCCATATGCTTTTTTAAACATGCCGCCCAATGCAAACGGCAATGCCGTTAATGCAATTTTTTTACCGATACCTGAAAAGCTTTTCAGAGAGCTGCGCCGCGTGTCCAGTCTTTCGTACACTTCAGGGTCAACCTGCTCTATACCATTTAAAATATTTTGAAAGTTCATGATTAATTAAATTTAAAAAGATTAAGAAGTAGGTAAGTTAGCAGCAGATATTTTTGTTACGAGGTAAGCGGATGCTGCCTGTAAAACTGTTACAGGATCATTAGCTCCATCCAGACCGGTATCTGCTGTTGGATAATTAACGCTTAGCGGATCGGAAAAACTGCCGTAAGAAACGAGGTCGCGGATAAATGCAGCATGGCGCGCTTCTACCGAAACTATTTTACCGGCGAGGGTAAGATAATCGCCGTTTACAATTAGCTTACCGGCGCCGTTATAAGCAGATACACCCAGATCTTCGAATGTTTGTGCTGTACCTAACACACTTGCACGATCGGTAAAATTAATAGCGCTGAAATTTACGGTTAACGCTGGTATCGCTTTGGTAGCAATTGCCGCTTTAAAAAATTCACGGTGTGCAACCTCGTGGTCCCTGATGTCGGTGATTAAAGCCAGCTCATCACTGTTAAATACACCGGCTGAATCGGTAACTACTTTTGTATAAAAAGCTGCTTCCAACTGCTCCAGTGCGTACGCATAATTCAAAATGCCTACGTCACCACTGCCAAGATTGATGGTACCGTCGGCCTCTACTACTGCGCCATCATAAGGCATATTGGTAGTATCGTTGTTGTTACATGCCGCCGCTATTGCAACTACAGAGGCTGAGCCTCCCATAATGCCTAAAAACTTTCTCCGGTGCATTGCTTTCGCTGCACGATCTTCCTGACTAACGGAATCTAAATGCTGTTCCATAGCGTACTTGTTTGATTGATTTATAAATATTTTAAAGTAATCTTTAGCTTGCTAAAGTTTGTGTTATAGTTACGGATTAATACTAATTACAGTTTTAAACTTTATGTTTAAATAATTAGCTGCAGTTGAATATCGGAAGGTGGGAAGCTTACGTATGCTGTTGCTAAAGGCAAAAGCCCTGCCAACAGTAGTGTTAGGATAGCCAAAAAAAAGTAATGAAATTGCTCATTCCACTAAAACTTTGTAGTTTGTGTAAAATTTATTTACTAACTATCAAATAATAAGTATGGACAATTCAAAAATGATCAAGGCTTATTGCCTCAAGACAAAAGAAAAAAATGTGCCTATGCAGGACGCTTCGATTTCTAAAACTGCAAAAGGCGGCTACATTGCTAATGGTAATGATGGCAAAGGAAATAAAATGGCTGCCATTTTAAGCGAAGCTAAAGCCATGCAGGCTATAGAAGACGGCGTTGCCAAAAAGAATTTTTAGCGATACTGAGTAGTTACAAAAGAGGCTGTGCAATGCACAGCCTTTTTTGTAACTACTGCAAGTTTTCTGATAGTCAGTTAATAGTTTTGAGTTAATAGACAAAAAGGAAGGAATTTGAGCAGGCAGCCTGTTATAGCCACGCCTGTACTTAACGGCCTTGGCCTTATTACCTTTGAAATAGAGCGCAGCCAGCAGATTCCGACAACTTTGTCCAAGAGCATTTGAGTAACTTCTTTTGTTTTCGCAGCTCAAAAATATCTTTATTTCAAATGCTTCTCTCTTTTCTTCCACCCTTACTAACAAAAAACTTGCATTAGCCAGATGTAAAAAGTTACTTGGGCGCTTTTTTATAAATATACATTGCTACAATAATAAATATGGCATTGGGTATCCAGGCTGCAATGATGGGTGGCAGGGTACCTTTGGTAGAAAAGATGGTAGAGAAGCGATCCATTAATATAAAAGCCGCCGCTGTTACAAATCCAAAGGCAAGGTGCACGCCGCTGCCGCCCCGCACCCGCCGCCCGGCTACCATCGCACCGATCAGGGTGAGAATTATTACTGCAACGGGAGTAGCCATACGGCGGTAATTTTCAATCTTCAGTTCATTAATGCCCTCCGCGCCCCGTTGCTCCTGCTGCACAATGTATTTGCTCAATGCCGGGCTGGTAAGCATGTCCTTTACGTGTTCATCATTATTAAGGTCAATAGGCTTAAAGTTGAAGTTCATATCCTTCTTTGGCTGCGAAATAATGTGTTCGTGCAGCCCGCTGATGGTACGTTCAAACACCGTTTCCAGCCGCCATTTGCGGGTAGCCGTATCCCACTGCATACTGCCCGCCCGCAGGTTGTACACCAGCACATTGTTTTTTACGGTATGCATAAAAAAAGGGCCGCCACGCTTACTGAGTGTATCGTAGTTGATAAGGCCGGCATACGTAAACGAATCTACCCGGAAGTAGATGTTTTTTTGCCTGTTTGCAAAAGAAGTAGCGTCGCCGGGCGAATCATTATCAAAATAAGTAACCTGAAAAGCAAGCCGCTTTACCTCTGCTGCCGGTATAATATAGGCATTGGCCAGCAGGAGCAGGCCTGCTAACAGCAAACCACCAATGAAGTAGGGCAGCAGGATGCGCCGGTAAGCTACGCCGGCAGCTAAAATGGCAATAATCTCGCTGCGCCCGGCAAGCTTGGATGTAAAAAAAATAACCGCTATAAATACAAACAAGGGAAACAGTAAGGCGATAATATGCGGTATGAACGGAATATAATACTGGTTTACAATCTGTAAAAAAGAGAGACCGGATTTTACGAAGTTGTCCGTATGTTCACTGATGTCTATCACGATAGCAATAACCGTAAACAAAAAAATAGAAAAGAAAAAAGTGACCAAAAAACTTTTGATGATATACCAGTCGATTTTCTTCATACTGTTTTTATAAGTTCACAAGTTTAAAAGTTTGTGAGTTCTTGAAATGACGTGTGAACATCTGAATACGTAAACTCCGGAACTGTTGAACTTTCAGATCAAAAATAGATATTAACCTGTTGGGCGAATGTGAAAGATAATTATAAGCGTTGCTTTAACACCGGGATCGTTTCCTTTTTCCAGGCTGCAAAGTCGCCCGCTTCAATATGAAGGCGCGCCTGGCCAACAAGCCATAGATAAAAGGAAAGGTTATGAATGCTCGCTACCTGCAACGCCAGTATTTCCTTTGCCACAAACAGGTGCCGCAGGTACGCTTTACTATAAAACCGGCTTGTTTCGCACGGCAAACCTTCATCAAGGCAAGAAAAATCAGTTGCCCATTTTTTATTGGTAATATTGATCACACCACCGGTTGTAAACAACATGCCGTTGCGGCCATTGCGCGTAGGCATTACGCAGTCAAACATATCTATACCTAAACTAATGCATTCTAAAATATTCCATGGCGTTCCCACGCCCATCAGGTAGCGCGGTTTATCGGGCGGAAGATGATCGCAGCACAAGGCAGTAAATTCATACATCAGGTCTTCCGGCTCACCTACGCTCAGGCCGCCAATCGCATTGCCGGCTGCTTCTTTGGAAGCCACATATTCGCAGGAGGCAATCCGCAAATCTTTGTAGGTGCTGCCCTGCACAATGGGAAACAGGTTTTGCGTATAGCCATACGGTTCTTGTGTTTCCCCTAATCTCGTGAAGCACCGGTCGAGCCAGCGATGGGTCAGCTCCATGCTTTTTTTAGCATAATTGTATTCGCTTGGATAAGGCGGACATTCATCAAACGCCATAATAATATCGGCGCCGATGCTGCGCTGTATATCTATTACTTTTTCGGGCGTAAAAAGGTGCCGGCTGCCATCAATGTGCGACTGAAAAAGCGCACCTTCTTCCGTAAGCTTGCGGTTGGCTGCCAGCGAAAATACCTGGTAACCGCCGCTGTCGGTCAGCACCGTTTTCTCCCAGCCATTAAAGCGGTGGATGCCGCCTGCCGCCTGTAGCACCTCAGTGCCGGGGCGTAAGTACAAATGATAAGTGTTGCCTAAGATAATCTGCGCTTTTACTTCGGTGTATAGCTGTTGTTGGGTTACGGCCTTTACACTGCCGGCCGTTCCTACCGGCATAAAGATGGGCGTTTGTATGGTGCCATGATCTGTTGTAATAGAGCCTGCCCGTGCTTTGGAAAACTCATCTGTTGCCTGTACCTGAAACTGTAAAGAAGCCATAACGGCAAAGATGAAAAAGATTGACTATTTCAGGAAGGAATATTTGGAATTGAAAAAAGTACATTTGTAAAAACAGAAGTTTATGACAACAGCAGCAATCAGGGAAAGGCTTTGCAATTATATAAATGCAGTTGATGATAAGAAAATAGAAGCTATTTATACCCTTTTAGAAAATGAGATTAAATCTGATAGCGAATGGTGGAATGATGAAACTTTATTAGAAAAACTGAATAAAGAATATACTAATTGGGAAAACGGATCAGAAAAAGGTTTTACAGTAGCCGAAGTTGAATCATCGTTACAATATTTAAGAAATAAGCGGCAAGTAAAATGAGTTATACTGTTATATTTTTATCACGTGCCCTGCAGGAATTAACCGAAGCCTGGGAATGGTATGAAAATAGAAAATCAGGATTGGGTGATGAATTTAAAGATAGGCTTATAAACCGCGTTAAAAATATTAAAAGCTACCCGGAACGCTTTCCTGAACGTAAAAAAGCTTTTAGAGAAATAAAGTTAAAAACTTTTCCTTATCTTATTATTTACAAGATAGACAATAAGCGAAAAGTAATTGCTATCGTATCTGTTTTTCATACCAGTCGTAATCCAAATAAAAAGTATAAGCCATAATTGTTTTACAAATCTGCAGCACCAAACGTATCGCCCTGACTGATGTCGCCGGTCTCAAATCCTTTCTTAAACCACCGCATCCGTTGCGCAGAAGTGCCGTGTGTAAAAGCATCGGGTACTACATAGCCCTGTGATTGCTTTTGCAGCCGGTCGTCGCCAATTGCGTTCGCGGCATTTAGGGCAGCTTCAATATCGCCTGCCTGTATTACACTGCGGGTGTTATCGCTTGCCTTCTGCTGCGCTTCATAATGCGCCCATACACCGGCAAAAAAATCGGCCTGCAGTTCCAGCCGCACAGAGAGTGCATTTTGTTCTGTTTCACTTACACGGCCACGTTGCGCATCTACTTTATCGGTAATACCCAGCAGGTGCTGAACATGGTGGCCAACTTCATGGGCAATCACATAGGCATTAGCAAAGTCGCCCGATGCGCCGAAGCGGCTGCTGAGTTCATTAAAAAAAGAAACATCGAGATATACTTTACTATCGCCGGGACAATAGAAAGGGCCGGTAGCCTCGCTGGCTGCACCACAGGCGCTTTGTGTTGACTGGTTAAACAACACGAGGTGCGGTGTGGTATAGGTCTGGTTCATCTTTGCAAATAACTGTCCCCAGATGTCTTCCGTATCGGCTAAAATCGTTCTTACAAAATGTGTGGTCTGGTCGTTTGCAGGTGCTGCCTGTTCGGTTTGAGACTGCTGCTGCACGGAATTTTGGTTAAGCACCTGGTTGGGGTTGCCGCCTAACAGATATACTATAAAAGCGATTACCATCGTGCCGATACCGCCGCCCACCGCCAGTCCGCCGCCACCGCCCCTGCGGTCTTCTATATTACTGCTTTCCCTTCTTCCTTGCCAAAGCATATTTATTTGTTTTGATTGTTTAAATACAAAAGAAATTATTGCAGAACAGTGATCTTATAAATGCGTTAACTGATCAACCGGCATACTAATCTTCCGGTATTAAATTTTGCTTGTCATCATCTACAAATTCTTCCTGCTCGCGCGGATGGTTATCATATTCCGTGAGTTTTACATAGGCAGCATCGCCTTTATCACCTTTGTCTTCCAATATAGAGCTATCTTCCTGGCCTTCGCGTACCGGGCCTGTATTGGTTACTTTATCATCAGCATCATAATTGTTTTCATCAGTGCTGTTTACGATATTTTTATTGTTAGGATCGGGAACCGGCATAAATTATAATTTAAGAATAGTAGTGTTGAAAAAACCATACCAATAGCTTAGGGCTTACTTATTTCCGGCGGCAGCGGCTGCCTTACTGCTTTTATTTTAGAAATGGGCACGTTCCTTTTGCATTTTATTATCACACTATTTTTGTAAATTCGTTATCCGATGGAAAATGAAGGAGCAGCAATAACCGAAATACAATTACCCAAATATACGCTTACCGAAGAGCAGGAGCGAAAGGAAATCCTGCGCCATTACCGTGCCCTGCTGCGAAGCCTGCGCCCCAAGCTGAAAAAAGGCGATAAAGAACTGGTGCGGCGCGCTTTTGAAATATCGGTAGAAGCGCACAAAACAATGCGCCGTAAAAGTGGGGAGCCCTATATACTGCATCCGCTGGCGGTAGCCATGATATGTGTGGAGGAGATTGGCCTTGGCGTGCGCAGCACCATCTGCTCGCTGCTGCACGATACCGTAGAAGATACCGACATCACACTCGAAGATATAGAACACGATTTTGGCAGCGAGATAGCCCGTATTGTAGATGGCCTTACCAAAATATCAAGTGTTATTGATACCAGCAGCAGCCAGCAGGCAGAAAATTTTAAAAAAATAATACTGACGCTTACCGACGACCCGCGGGTGATCCTGATCAAACTGGCCGACCGGCTGCACAATATGCGCACCTTAGACTCGATGAAGCGCGAAAAGCAATTGAAGATCGCCAGCGAAACGGTATGGGTATATGCACCGCTTGCCCACCGCATGGGCCTGTATAGCATTAAGACTGAGCTCGAGGATCTGAGTATGAAATACCTGGAGCCGGAAGAATATAAAAGCATTGCCCGCAAGCTTTCCGAAACCAAGAGAGAACGCACGCGGTACATTAACGAATTTATTAAACCATTAAAAGAAAAGCTGCAGCGGGCAGAGTTTAATTTTGAAATTTATGGCCGGCCAAAAAGCATTCATTCCATCTGGAATAAAATAAAAAAGAAAAGTGTTGACTTTGAAGAAGTATATGACCTGTTTGCTATCCGCGTTATTCTTACTTCGCCGCCGGAGCGGGAAAAAGAAGATTGCTGGAAAGTGTATTCAATGATTACGGATGAATATACGCCGGCGCCAGAGCGCCTGCGCGACTGGCTGAGCAACCCTAAAAGCAATGGTTATGAAGCCCTGCATACTACCGTAATGGGCCCGCAGGGCAAGTGGGTGGAAGTGCAGATACGCACCCGGCGTATGAATGAAATAGCAGAAAAAGGACTCGCAGCGCATTATAAATACAAAGAAGGCAGCAATGACGAAGACCGTTTTGATAAATGGTTTGGCCAGATACGCGAAGTCATCAGCAGCCAGGATACGGATGGCGTGGACTTTTTGCAGGACTTTAAAACCAGCTTTCTCGCTGAGGAAATTTATGTGTACACCCCGCGCGGCGATGTAAAAATGCTGCCCGTTAATTCCAGTACGCTCGACTTCGCTTTTTCTATTCACTCGGCAATCGGCACCAAGTGTATTGGCGCCAAAGTAAATCATAAACTGGTGCCGCTGAGTTATAAGCTGCGCAGCGGCGACCAGATAGAAATTATTACCAGCAATAAGCAAAAGCCCAACGACGACTGGCTGAGCATGGTAGTAACCGCCAAAGCCAAAAACAAGATAAAGGATGCGCTGAAAGAAGAAAAACGCACCATTGCCGAAGACGGCAAAGCATATACCCAGCGCAAGCTCGAAGGCATGGGTGCTGCCTTTACGCAGGGGAATATTGAAGAGCTCGTAGCTTATTACAAGCTGCCTTCGCAGCTCGACCTGTTTTATAAAATTGCTATCCGGCAAATAGACTTAAAGGAACTTAAAGATTTCCAGGTGCTGGGCGACCGGCTCGAAATTCCCAGGCCACAAAAGCCGGTAACAGAAGTAAAGCCCGATGGGGAAGGCAAACCTGCCAGCAATAAAAAGGATTCGGAGCTTATTATATTTGGTGAGAGCAGCGACCGCATCATGTACACATTAGCCAAATGCTGTAATCCTATACCGGGCGACAATGTATTTGGGTTTGTAAGTACCGGCAAAGGCCTTATCATTCACCGCACCAACTGCCCCAATGCTGCACAGATGATGGCGAATTATGGTCACCGGGTTGTAAAAACAAAATGGGCAAAAAACAAAGAGATTTCCTTTCTCACCGGCCTGCGGATTGTAGGCATGGACGATGTAGGCGTTATTAATAAAATTACCAATGTTATCAGCGGCGATATGAAAGTGAATATTGCCGCGCTCACCATTGAATCGGGCGAAGGACTGTTTGAAGGCACCGTAAAAGTATTCGTGCACGATAAGGAAGAACTGGAAGACCTGGTAGAGCGCCTGAAGCGGCTGAACGGCATTCAGATAGTTGACCGCTTTGATACCGAAGACGTGCCCGCGTGATCCTATTACATCTGTGATGTTAGGTCAATCTGCCATTAGCATAAACCAACCATCTGCTCTATGTCTCAGGTTGCGTTTTTAAGCGCGAGGCATTCGTTATATAACCGGTTAATAGCAGCAGCTTCTTTTTCTTTTGAAAAACGGTCTTGTGCAAATTTTTTTCCGTTGCCTCCCATTTGTATTCTTAATGCTTTATCATGAATAAGCAACTGCAGCTTTTTTACAAAATCATTCAAGTTAAAATCATCCACGAGAAAACCTGTTTCGCCATCAATTAGCGTATCCCGCACGCCTCCAACATTGGTAGCTACAACCGGTTTTTCAAACAACTGCGCCTCTATAAGTGAAATGCCGGTGCCTTCGTTGAAGGAGGTGAGTACTACAATATCAATACCGGCTATGGCCTCTGCAATATTGGTAATCCACGAAGTAAAATATACAAGGGTTTGTTGGTTTGCAGATGTGCCTTCGTGCCACGTGAGCCCTTTTGCCGTTAGCTCTTTTTGTATAGGTGCTTTGCAATAGCCATCGCCGATAATAAAAAAGCGGACCTCTTTTTCTGTGCTTGTTAGCTGTTTTACAATATTGACGAAAAAAGAATGGTTTTTTATCGCTACCAGCCTGCCGATAATGGCTATCGCAATAACTGTTTCGGGTATCGCATACCGTTGCCGGAATTGTTGCCCTGCAGCAGCAGAATACCGGTAATTGTCCTTTTCGATGCCAATATAAACCGTGTCTGTTTTATTGGCCGGCGCAATCTTATAAATAGTACTTAACTCATAAGCCCCATAGGTGCTGGTAGCTAAAATGCGGGTAGATATTTTTGATAGCATCCTTTCGACGAGGCGAATAACATTGGAAATGTATTTGTTGTAATAAGAATGAAACAGGTGCCCGTGATAGGTGTGAATAATTACCGGCACACCTGCAGCCTTTGCCGCCAGGCGCCCCAGCAAGCCGCTTTTAAAGCCGTGCGTATGCACAATATGTGGCCGGTGCTGCTTAATCTTTTTATACATGTTTCTATACACAAAAATATCGGCTAACGGGGCTATAGAACGCCGCATCAAACTGATCTTTATAAAAGTAAGTTCAGGATATTGCTCAATAAATGAAACCATTTCCAGTTCATCCGCTTCTTTTTCTCCGTATAAAATGGTTACCTGCCAGTTGGCTGATAAATGGTGCGCCAGCGAGATAATATCTATCGCAATGCCGCCCAGTACAAGCCTGTTTAAAATAAAAAATAATTTTCTTTTCTCAGTCAAAACAGTGGATTATTAAGAAGCAGCCGCAGCAAGGGCAATACTTATTGTACGAGACGGCATAAAGGTAAGCGTTCACTAATATTTATATACATGCAGCGCAAGTAACGCGGCACTATTGTAACAAAAATGCTGCAATACGTTGCTTTTTTAGGATATTATCGTACTTCCAAAATATTTCTGCAATACCTCCGGTATGCGGATATGATCGGCGGCCTGGTTGTTCTCCAGCAAACAGGCAAGGATGCGGGGCAAAGCCAGCGAGCTGCCATTAAGGCTGTGCACCAACTGCATTTTACCGGCTGCATCCTTGTACCGGCACTTCATGCGGTTCGTCTGATAGCTTTCAAAATTAGTTACACTGCTTACTTCCAGCCAGCGCTGCTGCGCAGCGCTATATACTTCAAAGTCGTAGGTGAGGGCGCTGGTAAAGCCCATATCGCCGCCGCACAGTTTTAAAATGCGGTAGGGCAGGGCAAGGCTTTGTATCAGGCCTTCCACATGGTGCACCATTTCGTCCAGCACATGGTAGCTGCTGGCCGGATGCACCAATTGTATAATTTCTACTTTCTCAAACTGGTGCACCCGGTTGAGGCCGCGTACATCTTTGCCAAAACTGCCCGCCTCGCGGCGGAAGCAGGGAGAGTAGGCCGTCATCCGTACAGGCAGTTCACTTTCTTTTAAAATTACATCCCGGTAAATGTTGGTAACCGGCACTTCTGCTGTTGGTATCAGGTACAGATTATCTTCTGTTACATGGTACATCTGCCCTTCTTTATCCGGCAACTGGCCGGTACCATAGGCAGAAGCTTCGTTCACCATAAAGGGCGGCAGGTATTCTGTATAACCTTTGGACGTGTTATAATCTAAAAAATACTGCACCAGCGCCCGTTGCAGTTTTGCACCTTTACCTTTGTAAAGGGGAAACCCACTGCCGGTAATTTTAGCACCGGTTTCAAAATCCACAAGACCATATTCTTTTATCAGGTCCCAATGCGGCACCGCGGTTTCGGGCAGTTGCGGTTTTTTACCACCTTCGCGCAACACCACATTTTCTTCGGGCGTTTTACCGGGCGGCACTTTATCAGACGGCAGGTTGGGCAGCATTACGAGCTTGCTTTGCAACGTTTTTTCTATCGCTATCAGTTGTTCATTCAGTTTGCTTACTTCAGCTTTATGGTCGGCTACGGCAGCTTTTAATTTTTCTGCTTCTTCCGTATCGCCTTGCGCCATATACCGGCCAATATTTTTAGAGGCGCTGTTGACGGATGCCTGTGCCGTATCATACGCCGTTTGCGTAGCACGCCGGTCATCATCAAGCGCAATAATTTCATCCACCAGTTCCGGCTGCTTAAAGTGCTTAACAGCTAATCTTTCCTTTACCCAGTCCGGCTTCTGTTTTAATATGGTTACCTGCAGCATAGAAACGTTTTTGCCGCAAATATAATCTTTGCCGTCAAACCTTACCTTTGCGCGCGATATGAATGTAAGTGATGATCTGCAACAGCGCTGGTGGGCGCTGGAAGCCAAGCTGATGGAGCGTTTTGGTAAAAAGCCGGACATGGAAGCGGTGCTTTTTTTGGTGGGCATGCAGGAGACCGGCTTTGTAAAGGAGAAAATAACCAAGGAGCAAAAGCAGGACCTGATGCATGTTGCCATTTGTACGGTGCTTGGCCAGAGCGGCTATTACGAATTGCAGGGGCAGGATGACGAAGGATGGCCGCATTTTTCGCAACTAAAAGATTTGCCGGTCTTATCTTTACACGAGCAGGAAAATTTTTTAAAAGACCATGTGCTGCTTTACTTCGAACACATCGGTTTTTAAACAATAAGCCGGATGTATTTGCTTTGAAAAATGTATCATTGTATATATTATTTAAAATCGGATGAGCTGATGAGGAGTACCATATTGATTGCAGCCTTTATTATTTGCATTGTGGCAAACGGCTTTGCACAGGCCAGACCGGCGATACATAAACCCGCTGCTCCTGCAGCCAAGAAAGCCATCACAACTGCGCGGCTGGTAGAAGTAATGACCGATTATGGCAACATTACCCTTAAACTATACGACAGCACGCCACAGCACCGCGATAACTTTATTAAACTGGTAAAAGCGGGCTTTTACGACAGTCTGCTTTTTCACCGCGTGATAGACGGTTTTATGATACAGGGCGGCGACCCGGACAGTAAACAGGCGGCCGATTCTGCACAGCTTGGCGGTGGCGAGGCGCCCGGAGAACGCACACCTGCCGAGTTTAATGTAAAGTATTTTCATAAGAAAGGCGCATTGGCGGCGGCCCGCGACGACAACCCTGAAAAAGCAAGCAGCAACTGCCAGTTTTATATTGTGCAGGGTAAGCCTTACAGCGATACTGCCCTTAATATGATGGAGTGCCAGGTGCGCAACGAAAATGCAGGCTTCAGCTTTACCCCGCAGCAACGCAAAGCGTATAGTACGATTGGCGGCACACCCTTTCTCGATCAGAATTACACGGTGTTTGGCGAAGTGGTGAAAGGCATCGAGGTGGTGGATAAAATAGCGAAGCAGCCACGCGATGCCAACGACCGGCCATTGCAAAATGTCCGCATGCGTATGCGGATGCTGAATTAATAATATTGTAAGTAGTAAACGATAAATATATCCGGTATAAAAGCCGCAGGCAACGGCTCTTTTTAAATAGTACATCTCTTTTACCTATCAATTAAAACCTACTAAGATGGCGCTTCTGCAAGATATTAAATACACCAAAGAGCACGAATGGATAAAGATAGCCGGCGATGGATCTGCTTATATCGGTATTACCGATTTTGCCCAGGGCGAATTAGGCGATATTGTGTATGTGGACATTAATACAGTGGGGCAAAGTCTTGACGCAGACAGCGTATTTGGCACGGTGGAAGCAGTAAAAACCGTGAGCGACCTTTACCTGCCCGTAGCCGGAACTATCGAGGAAGTAAACCCGGAGTTGCAAAAGCAACCGGAACTGGTAAACAGCGATCCGTATGGAAAAGGCTGGATGGTGCGTATAAAACTAAACGACGCTGCAGACATAGAGCATTTGCTAAGCGCAGCAGCTTATGAAAAATTAGTTGGATAAATCAACACTTCGTTGCTGCTTTACAATAGATATGTATAACAATACCGGTTACTGCCGGGTGTTTATGCTCATCCATGTTCAGTGGCAAAATTTCTGCTATAGCTTAGCCTTATTAATTGCTGTATAGCTTTCCATAAACAAACTATAGAGCAATTTCATACCTCCTGCCTGCTACAATTCCTGCATTAATGCGCTGCCTGTTGTATTGGTTCTATCTGGTAGTATAGATAATTGTCTTATGCTAACAGTGGTATATTTTCTTTAGCTGAACAGTAAAAAATATTCTGTTTACATTTTTTTCATCTTTATATCTTATTGTAACTGCTTTACTTTTAGTTTTTGGTTGGCATATTTATTGACTACCTGCAACTATAATTAAAGATGCAGTTTTTTGTGCAGGCATCGTGCTGTGTTCCGGTTGCTTATTTAAAATTGATGCAGCTATGCACCTCAAAATCGGGTGCACAATTAAAAAATATTTACAGTTATGACAAGAACGAGCCGCTATACTATACCGATTGCCTGTTGCTCAAATCTTGTTTCGTATTACCGGTCTGTGAAGTTCTTTAAAAAGCGTTTCCTCGTACTTGCCTTCCTGTTGTTGCAATTGGCAGCATATAGCCGGCCGGATACTTTAATCAGGAAAACTAAAGTGATATATGGCGTTGCAAGTTTTTACAGCAAGCATCTGGAAGGAACAACCACTGCTACCGGTGAGGCTTTCCATCACAGTGACCTGATAGCGGCAAGCAATAATTTTAAACTGAATAGCTGGGTGCGGATCACCAACCTGCGAAACGGTAAATCGGTGATTGTGCGCATCAACGACCGCATGGGTAAAGCGATGCAGGCCTTAGGGCGCGTTGCAGATGTAACGATTCTTGCTGCAAGACAATTAGGTTTTATTAACCGCGGGCTGGCGCGTGTAAAAGTAGAAGAAGTGCCGGGCGGTACAATGGAATAGATATTGAATGATAAACCACATCTCAATTATTTTAAATTAAACGTGTATGAAAAAAATCTTATTCTCCTCTTTATTAATTGCTTTAACGACTGGTGTTTTTGCGCAAACAGATATTCCTGCCTCTGCATCAAAAATGAATTATAAAAAGAGACCTACCCTGATTATTCATTTTGTTGCCAATGACTTTCAAACGGCCGAAAAAATACGGCAAACGTCGCTGAAGGATGTATTGAAAGATAACCAGTGGACAAAATTGAGGGAAATGGATTATGGGCTTGGATTGCAATACCTGCAAGGCTTAACCAATCATATTGACTTCTCCGGCCGGCTCGATGCTTCTTTTACAGATTATTTATTTCGTAACCGGCCGCAGCAGGGTGATGACAAACTGCTGATTGAAGGAGATGCCGGTTTCAATATTAAATTATTGTCCGACCGGTATATCGTGTCTCCTTACCTGCATGCAGGTATTGGCGGCTCGGTGTATGATGGTTATTTTGCAGCGTATGTGCCGTTGGGTGTAGGCCTGCAGTTCAATCTTGGAAAAGGCGATGCTTTTATTTTTTCCAATGCCCAGTACCGGGTTCGCGTAACGGATAATGCCAATAACCATTTCAATTTTAATATTGGTGTAGGCGGAGCGCTTACAGCCCGTAAAGAACCGGTAATGGCGCCACCGCCACCACCGCCTGTTGTGGCCGATACAGATGGCGATGGCATTAATGATAACAGTGATTCCTGCAAGACCGTGCCGGGAACCGCTAAATATAATGGTTGCCCTGTGCCCGATTCGGATGGCGATGGCATTAACGATGATAATGATAAATGCCCCAACCAGGCCGGCCTTGCCAAATATGGCGGCTGCCCGATACCGGATACCGACAAAGACGGTATTAATGATGAAGAAGATCGCTGCCCCAATCAGCCGGGTGTTGCCAAATATTTCGGCTGCCCGATACCGGATACAGACGGCGATGGCGTAAATGATGAAATGGATAAATGCCCGAATGTAGCCGGACCTGCACGTAACGGCGGCTGTCCAGAAAAAGCGCAGATTATGCAGAGTAAGGTAGATACTACGGCGCACCAGATTTTCTTTGCAACCGGCAGTGCAACGCTGTTAGCCAAGAGCTACAAACCATTGAATGCATTGGCAGCATTATTAAAAGCCAATACCGATCTGGGTATGGATATAGAAGGCCATACCGATAATACCGGCACCGATGCTATCAATACCAAACTGTCTCAGCGCCGTGCAGAATCGGTGATGAAATATTTAAAGGGCAAAGGCGTAACGGTTGACCGTATGAGCGCGAAAGGCTACGGATCTTCTTTGCCTATAGCCGATAACAGCACCGCTGCCGGCCGGGCGCAAAACAGAAGGGTGGAATTAAAATTGCGTCAGTTGTAATACCTAAAGCTTTCAAAATTTAATTACAATAATAAAAAGAAGCGCTCCCGGTTAACCGGGAGCGCTTCTTTTTATTAACGAAAAGCCTTAAAACAGGTTTATTCACTTAATATTTGCGCAGCTACTTCTTTGCCGCTTGCCAGCGCTGCTTCTACAGTGCCCTGCGCATCACCGGTATATAAGGCTTCACCGGCAAAATAGAGGGTGTTTTCAACCGGTTCTTTCAATACTGCTTTAGCTTCTTTCGACTGTAGCGTCTGGTAAGAATAAGCGCCATAGGTAAAGGGTTCTGTTTGCCAGTTGGCAATATGCCAGGCAGTTACTCCAGGCAGTTTGTCATTAAACATGTTATGGAGCGATTGCATAGCTATTTCCAGAACTTGTTCTGGCGAATGGTGCTGTAATGCTTCGGCTTTCGGGCCGCCCAGCCAGCCTGTCAGCAGATTATTTTTTGCCGGATATTGCGTCCACCAGGTTGGTATCATTTCCTCGCTAAAAAAGAACAGCGCATCCTTTTTTATATTCTCCCAGAAAGGTTCCTCAAACTGAAGCAATGCTTTTATTACACCACCAAAACCTATTTGCCTTGCGGCTGTTATTTTACTGTCAATAGCTGGTGTAAACGCAATGGTTCCATTTTTTTGCAAAACACTTACCGGTACGGTTATAATTACCTTTTTTGCGCTGAATATTTCATTATTGGTAGTAGATACCGCTACCTCATCTTTTTGCCATGCAACCTTGTTGACCATCTCGGAAAAATGAATTTCGCAATGCTGCTTCAGGCATTGCGTTGTTAATGCATCTATCAGTTGCATATAACCACCGGGTATTCTATACTGATCTTCCTCTTCGTGCTGCCATTCATCGCGCAGTGCTATTACACTGGCTTTATCTTCATCAACCGTATCAAAGCCCTGCGCATACTGTATGGCCGATTTTCGGAGCGGCGCATATCTTTCTTCCTTAAAATACGTATTTAAAAAACCGGTTAAGGTCATATCTGCTTTCAGCCTGTTCATCTGTTGTATCATTTCTTCCCAGCCATCCACCTGTTCTTCTGTATCCTGCCATTTCCCGTCCCTTTTGCGCAGCATACTGCCTTGTACTTTTACAAAATTAATGTTGTGCTGTTTTAATAATTGTAAGGTAAGCGGCAGGTTGCCATGTATAAATTCTGCGCCGGCCTCTATAGGTTGGTTAAAAAATTTGTTAGTTAAAGTGTCTATGCGTCCGCCGTTGCGGTTGCGGGCTTCCAGTACAATTACCTTTCTCCCGGTTGCTGAAAGTTCCCGCGCGGCCATTAATCCGCTGGCGCCTGCGCCAATAATAAGTATATCTGTATAAATCATAGTTAGCCATTGAGTAAGGTGGAAGTTGCAAGAATTAAGCTAAAATAAAGTTTATAAATATATATGCAGCAATGACAGGCCTACTGCCGGATTTTGCGTAATACAATCGGCAAATAGTTTGTTCCGTTATTTTTTATCGCTGGCATGAATCATGCGCAGTATAACTTTCCTTTAAACAATTTGTTTATTCCGTTTGATGTAACTTACACTATTATGATTGGACACCGTTTTATTCAGTATGACCCTAATGAAAAAGGGAAAACAAAATTCGAACAACTGCTTGATTTATTTATGCAGTTGCTTACTTACACCAGCGGTGATGTAGCAGAAGCGATGCAATGGATGAATCAATTGGATAAGCAATACGGGCTTACCAGCGACGAATACGGCATGGGCGATTTTATTGATGAATTGAAAGAAAAAGGCTACCTCACCGAAGATAACCAGACCGGCAAAATTGAAATTACTGCCAAGAGCGAGCAGACCATCCGTAAAAAAAGCCTTGAAGAGATTTTTGGTAAATTAAAAAAATCCAAACAGGGCGATCACAACACGCACAAGCCCGGGCAGGGCGATGAGATAAGTCCGGACTATCGTCCGTTTCAGTTTGGTGATATGCTGGAGCAGATAGACTTTACCGAAAGCATCCGCAATGCGCAGATTAATCATGGTGTGGATAGTTTTAGTATGCAGGAAGACGACCTGCAGATACGTGAAACCGACTTTAAATCGCAGACTTCTACTGTGCTGATGATTGATATTTCGCATTCCATGATTTTGTATGGCGAAGACCGTATTACGCCGGCCAAAAAAGTGGCGATGGCGCTGAGTGAATTAATTCAGACAAAGTATCCGAAAGACACGCTGGACATTGTGGTGTTTGGTAATGATGCCTGGCCGATTGAAGTAAAGGATCTGCCTTACCTGCAGGTTGGTCCGTACCACACCAATACGGTGGCAGGGCTGGAGTTGGCGATGGATATTTTGCGCCGGCGCAAGAATGCTAACAAGCAGATCTTTATGATTACCGATGGTAAGCCTACCTGTTTGAAGATTGGTAAAAAGTATTATAAAAATAGTTTCGGACTTGACCGGAAAGTGGTGAACCGCTGTATCAACCTTGCTGCGCAATGCAAAAAACTGAAAATACCGATTACTACGTTTATGATAGCGTCGGATCCTTACCTGCAGCGCTTTGTAACAGAGTTTACCGAAATGAATAACGGGAAAGCTTTCTTTGCATCGCTGGATAAATTAGGGGCGTTTATTTTTAAAGACTTTGAAAGCGGTAAACGGAAAACGGTGTATTAATTATTAAGCCACAAAAACCCGAAGGCACAAAAGAATAAGTAAATACGAAAACACTAAATGTATCACACGGACCTTTTTAAAAAATCCTTTGTGCCTTTGTGGCAAAACTCAATCCTATGATTTCTGAATATGAAAAGTTGCTGGCAAAAGAAATAGTGGATTGTGCTTTCAAAGTTCATAAACAGTTAGGCCCGGGTTTACTGGAAAAAATTTATGAAACATGTTTGTGTCACGAGTTAAGCAAAAAGGATATCAATTATAAACGGCAGGTTGATTTGCCAATTGTATATGACACCATTACGTTCGATGAAGGTTTACGAATAGACGTTTTGGTAGAAAATTTAATTATTGTTGAACTCAAAGCTGTTGACATTATAAATGCTGTGTGGCAAGCACAAATTTTAAGTCACCTTAAGCTCACCAAATTACACCTCGGCTTTCTCATCAATTTTAATGTGACTACAATTAAAGACGGCATAAAAAGATATGTTTTATAATAATTTCGTGCTTTCATTGCTTTGTAACAAAATTTAATTAATACATCACTAACCTATACAAGCATTTTAAAAAATATGCCGGTTAAGAAGCAACATGATTTTTACAACAAACAATAAATCAAGAACTATTTTTTGTGGCTTTATGCCTTTGTGGCATCAATAAATTCAACAAATACGAATGAACATACAACAAATAAAAACATTAGGCGAGTTAAAGAAAGGCGGGTACAAACCCAAATCAATTAAAGAGGAAATCCGTGATAATCTTATTCAAAAAATCCGCAATAAAGAAAACCCGTTCACCGGTATTGTGGGTTATGAAGACACCGTAATTCCGGATACTGAAAGGGCTTTGCTGAGCCGGCACAACATCCTGTTCCTGGGCTTGCGCGGGCAGGCAAAAACCCGTATGGCGCGGCAAATGACGGAATTACTGGACGAATACATACCGGCTATAGAAGGCAGTGAAGTGAATGATGATCCGTTGAATCCGCTAAGCAAATATGCCAAAGACCAGATTGCGGAGCATGGCGATGCCACGCCCATTCACTGGATACACCGCAGCGAGCGCTATGGCGAAAAATTAGCAACGCCCGATGTAAGCGTAGCCGATCTGATTGGCGATATTGACCCGATAAAAGCGGCTAACCTGCGCCTCTCTTTTGCCGATGAAAGAGTAATTCATTATGGTATTATTCCACGCAGCAACCGCGGCATTTTTGTAATTAATGAGCTGCCCGATTTGCAGGCGCGCATACAGGTAGCGCTCTTCAACATTCTGCAGGAAGGCGATATACAAATTCGTGGTTTCAAGCTGCGCATGCCGCTCGACATTTTGTTTGTGTTTACTGCCAACCCCGAAGATTATACCAATCGCGGCAGCATCGTTACACCGCTTAAAGACCGCATTCAAAGCCAGATACTTACCCATTATCCCAAAGACATAGAAACCTCCCTAAGTATTACAGAGCAGGAGGCGGATATACTCGACGAGCAGAAGCAAAAAGTAGCTGTAAGCGATCTTATTAAGCGGCTGGTAGAACAGGTGGCTTTTGAGGCGCGCAGCAATGAATACGTAGATAAAAAAAGTGGCGTAAGTGCAAGGCTTACCATAGCTGCATTTGAGAACGCAGTAAGCAGTGCCGAGCGTCGTGCCATCATTCACAATGAGAAGCAGACACAGGTATGGATAAGCGATTTATCAGGCATCATTCCATCTATTACCGGCAAGATAGAACTGGTGTATGAAGGCGAGCAGGAAGGTCCGTACCAGGTGGCTGTTAACTTACTCGATAAAGCCATCCGCACACAGTTTCTGCAATACTTTCCCAACCCCGAGGCGCAAAAGAAAAAGCGTACTACAGGCAAGCAATCGCAGGTGGCAAAAGCGGAGGAAGAAAACCCTTATAAAGCCATTACGCGCTGGTTTGATAGCGGTAATCACCTCGATCTTTTTGTGGACATGAAAGACGTGGAAAAAATAGCCGCTTTATATAAAGTAGATGGGCTGTATGGTTTTGTAAAGAAATATTTTCCGCAGGCGGCTGAAAAAGAAAATGCATTGCTCATGGAATTTGTGCTGCATGGCTTATCGGCTTATTCACTCATCAGCAAAAAAACAATTGAAGGTAAAATACAGTTTAAAGACCTGATCGGCAGCATGATGAATTTGGGCCAGATGAATATAGAAGATGATGACTATAACGAAGATGATTACAAGTAATTTTTACTTCGATATAGTTAATAATCAGTTGAACACTAAAAATTATCAATTGACAACAGATCGTCTCTGGTCTGAAAATTGTTTGCATTTCAGCATAAAAAACTTACAACTATGGAAGATAAACAACAAACTGATAAGCCTACCTCCGATGCTATGAAAGGCTATAATCCTACCGATCGGGATTTTCAGCGTACGGAGGAAGATATAGACAACATCTCGGAATCTGAAAAAGAAGCGTTGAACAAAAACACGGAAAAGGCGAATGCCGAGCCCGATAAAGATAAGGTTGGTTAATACAGCATATTTATACAATGGCTGACGTTGCAATACACGTCAGCCATTCTTAATTATAATTTATGGAAGAAAAATTCAACGAATCTACCATCAACCGCCCTGACGGTGACCGGCTGCTCGATGCGCCGTTTGTAATCGCCGATCTCGGGGCTTATATACACCAAATTACAACGGAAGATGCCTGGTTTAAAAATGACCGGAACGCGATTACGCTTTTCAAAAGCAATCACATCAGCGTAGTATTGGTTGCCTTGCGCGAAACGGCTGAGATGAAGCCGCCATCGCCATCGGCGGGCGTTGCTGTTTTACAGGTGATGAGTGGCGAACTAAGTATTGAAATAGAAGGGCAAACATTTACTGCAGGCCGCCAGCAGTTAGTAAGTTTTCATGAGCAGCAGCAATACAACATTGCAGCAACAGAAGAATCTATCTTTTTGCTGACGGTATATAACCGGGACTAATAAAGATTTTATTGTGAACGCTGACTGGGTTCAAAACCCTGTCAGCGTTCAGGAGTTCCGAACTTTCAAAAGGTTCGGAACCCTTCTTCTTTTATACTTTCCGGCTTCCGGACTTTTTTCCAATATTCGTCTCCTGCATTTCTTTCTGCATCCTTACATTTGCACAATTTGTTTTTATATGCCGAAAGATTTATCTATCCGTTCCGTGCTTATTGTTGGTTCCGGTCCCATTATTATCGGGCAGGCGTGCGAGTTCGACTACTCCGGTTCGCAGGCAGCCCGCAGCCTGCGCGAAGAAGGTATCCGGGTAATACTCATCAACAGCAACCCGGCTACTATTATGACCGACCCGATGATGGCCGACAAGGTATATCTGTTGCCGCTTACCGCAGAAAGTATCGAGCAGATTTTGATGGAAAACCAGATAGATGCGGTGTTGCCAACAATGGGTGGGCAAACTGCCCTCAACCTGTGTAAAGAAGCAGATGAATTAGGTATCTGGCAAAAGTATGGCGTGCGTATGATTGGGGTTGATGTAGCTGCCATTGATACGGCTGAAGACCGCGAAAAGTTCAGGCAGTTAATGGTGAACATCGGCATTAAAGTAGCGCCCAGCCATGTAGCCAACAGTTTCCTCGAAGGGAAAGAATTCGCCCAGCAAATCGGGTTTCCATTAGTAATACGTCCGTCGTTTACTTTGGGCGGCACGGGCGGCAGTTTTGTGCATGATAAAAGCGAACTGGATGAAGCGCTGAAACGTGGTCTGGAAGCATCACCGATACATGAAGTGCTGGTAGAAAAAGCGGTGCTCGGCTGGAAAGAGTTTGAACTGGAGCTGCTGCGCGATATGAGCGATAATGTAGTAATTATTTGCACGGTCGAAAACGTAGATCCGATGGGTATCCATACCGGCGATTCAATCACTGTTGCACCGGCGATGACGCTGAGCGATACGGCGTTCCAGGACATGCGCAACAAAGCCATGCTGATGATGCGCAGCTTAGGAAATTTTGCCGGTGGCTGCAATGTGCAATTTGCACAAAATCCCGAAACCGAAGAATTGATTGCGGTTGAAATAAACCCGCGGGTGAGCCGCTCTTCTGCGCTGGCCAGTAAAGCCACCGGTTATCCCATTGCAAAGATTGCTGCGAAGCTGGCCATTGGTTATGCACTGGACGAATTAAAGAACCAGATTACACAAACAACATCTGCTTATTTTGAACCGGCGCTCGATTATGTGATTGTAAAAGTGCCGCGCTGGAATTTCGATAAATTTAAAGGGGCCAATGATACGCTGGGTCTGCAGATGAAAAGTGTGGGCGAAGTGATGGCCATCGGCAGAAGCTTTACCGAAGCGATACAAAAAGCTTGTCAGAGCCTGGAGAATGAAGCGGTTGGCTTAGGCTATTATGGCAAAAGCCTGATGAAAAGCGATGAGCTGATCGAGTATATTAAAACGCCGAAGTGGGACCGTATTTTCCGGATAAAGGATGCCCTGATGCAGGGCAGCACCATTAAAACAATTGTGCAGGCAACCGGCATAGACCGCTGGTTTATTTACCAGATACAAAATATTTGTACCATAGAAAAACAACTGGGCCGCTATTCGCTGGAAACACTGCCTGCCGACTTATTAAAAGAGGCCAAAAAGAATGGTTTTGGCGATGAGCAGATTGCCCGCATTCTTACGCACAATTGTACCGAGGATGAAGTATATGAAAAGCGCAAAGCATTAGGCATTACGCGCGTGTATAAAATGGTAGATACCTGCAGCGCTGAGTTTGAAGCAAAAACACCTTATTTCTACAGTACGTTTGAAGGGTAATTACCTGCTACTGTACTCTTCTGCACAAGTGGCGAAAGAACGGAGAGCTGTTTTTTGAAAATTTCGGTAAAGTTGAAATCTACAGAGCAGTTAATGGTTAGTATAAAACTGCTTTTCTCAACGCTTTTATATTTATTATCAGTCAGTTCAAATACTTCAACGGTTTCTTTGGTATAATCAGCCATGATATAATACTTCACACCATTTTCCCTATATAACTCAAACTTAATATTCCTGTCTTTCAACAGGCTGGCCGGCGATAATATTTCTACAATTAATACGGGTGGAAATTCCAAATAGTCTCCTTTTATTTCACCGCAAACAATCATTACATCGGGTCTTACAACCGTTTCATTACTTATCTTCCAGTCAAGCTCAGTAAAGACCATGCAGTTGCAATAGTCGCTTGTATCAAATTTATTTATTGCTTGTTTTGATAGTCTTAGCTGCACAGTGTTGTGCTGCCACTTTGCAGAAGGCAGCATTTTGTATGGATAGCCTTTTATTAATTCCCAATCTTCCTGCCAGCGGGCCTAATCCTCGTAGGTATAGCGAGGCACGATTGAAGCGTCCATAACAATTATTTCTTCAAAATTATATATAAATCAGGTCGCTCCGGGCAATTACTCTGCGATTTGTTCATCGCTGTTCATATAAAAACTTAGTGCGCCGGAAGGACAGTTTTGTACATGTTGTATAATGGTCGCTGTATCTGCGCCCAGCGGATTTATCCACGGCTTTATAAAGGGATTAAATACCTGGGGCAGACCGGTTGCGCCCTGCCAGCAACGTTTGGAGTGAATGCACAGCGCAGGCTTCCAAACAATCGTTACTTCGCCGTTGCTGTACTTTTTAATGATGTCTTTCATACATTATGATTTAATACAAAAATCCCATTTTGCCGTCTTTATAATCACGCATGGCTTCTAAGATTTCTGTCTGCGTATTCATTACAAAAGGGCCTTGACTCACCAGCGGCTCATCAATCGGTTCGCCCGACAACAATAACATCTTAGCATCTGTTTCGGCTTGTAAAACGATGTCGCCATCTCCATATTCAAACCAAATCAGATGGTGCTGACCAACCTTTTTGTCATCATTTATTTTTATTTCTCCTTCCAGCATATACAGCGCTACATTATTGCCGGCAGGAAAGACGAATGTATAATCACTTGCTGCTTTCATGTGTAACATGGCTG
This sequence comes from Ilyomonas sp., assembly GCA_965247435.1. Taxonomy (GTDB): domain Bacteria; phylum Bacteroidota; class Bacteroidia; order Chitinophagales; family Chitinophagaceae; genus Ilyomonas. The sequence goes on from OZ252019.1 coordinate 262,268, forward strand.
TAAAAACCTTAGCATGTGCAGGGCCTGTTTTGCCATCATACTCTCCCGAAACCAATCTTAATTCCACACCTTCTTTTGCTATCAATACAATCTCTTCTTTGGTAACCGGCTGGTAAGAAGGCACTTTCATTTTTTGTGATGCCGGCAGGTTTATCCAGAGCTGGATACCCTGAAGACGCCCGCCTTTTGCTGCAAAAGCCTTTCCTGTTTTCTCCGCATGAATTATGCCGCGGCCGGCATTGATCCACTGCACTTCGTTATCGTTAATAACCCTTGTATTGCCTAAAGAATCTTCATGTTCTACGGCACCTTCGTACATGAAAGTAATAGGCATAAAGCCACGGTGCGGATGTGGCGGCACATCAAAATTATTGTGCCCCGGCTCCATCATAAAATCGAAATGGTGCAACAGAATAAACGGGCTTATCTGCTGCAAGCCAGCAACAGGCAAGGGCTGGCGCAATCGGATAGCACCCATTTTTACCAGCGGCGCCGGTATTGTTTGTTTAATATTTCTATGCATACTATTTTATTTGTTTTTTTATGATCTTATAAACAATAAAGTTATTTATGCAAAGTTGCATATATATCCTATGCTGTACAATAAGGTACATTAAGAAATTGCTCTTTTTATTTCAGTAAAGTAATCTGATTGCGAGCGTTTAGCTTTTACATCTGCATCTTTGTATCTTTCCTGCACAAATTAATGCTACGAATAGTGAGAAAATTTGCGGTACTCTTAAGCTGCTTTTTATTAACGACAGGTATAATTGCACAAAAAAAAGCAACGATTTCCGGAAGGGTTTTGAACGAAGACGATAAGCCGTTTGCCGGTGTATCGGTACAACTGCTTAACAGCAAAAAAGGCATTGCTACCAATGATTCCGGTTATTTTGTATTGCAGGTGGAGGCAGGCCGGGCACTGGCGTTAGTGTTTAGTTTTACAGGTTATAGAGCCGTTCAAAAAAATTTTTTCCTCACTAATGGAGAAGCAGAAAAGATTACGGTAAAACTTGAGCGCTTTGTGCAGCAGTTGCAGGGTGTAACGGTAACCGATAACAGAGACCGGGAGCAGCCGGGATTAATAAACATTGATCCTTCCAGAGCCCTCGTTAACCCATCGCCATTGGGAAATATAGAAAGCCTGATTAAAGTATTCGTTGGCAGTAATAATGAGCTTACTTCGCAATACAGCGTGCGTGGCGGCAGCTACGATGAAAACCTCGTATATGTAAACGACTTTGAAGTCTTTCGGCCTTACCTCGTGCACAGTGGCCAGCAGGAAGGCCTGAGCTTCATTAATCCGGAACTAACCGGCGGCGTAAAGTTTTACAACGGCGGCTTCCAGGCAAAGTATGGTGATAAGCTGAGTTCTGTACTGGATATTACTTATAAAAGACCGGTAGCAAACGGTGGCTCTGCGTATGTTGGTTTATTAGAGCAAGGGGTGCATATAGAAGGCGTAGCGCACAAAAAAAAGGTAACTTATTTGGTAGGTGCACGTAACCGCAGTAATAAAAACCTGCTTAGTAGTCAATCGGTACAAGGTAATTATATTCCTTCCTCGGCAGACATTCAAGGTTTATTTACCTGGCAGCTAAGCCCGAAATGGCAACTGGAAGCGCTGGGTAATTATTCACAGACGCGCTTTACCTTATTCCCAGAAGAAAATAAACTGACTGCCAGTTCTTTTTCGCCATTGTACCCGCAAAATGTACAGGTAAATATTAATTTTCAGGGGCGGGAAAAGGACAAGTACAGTACCGGCTTTGCGGGGTTAACCGCCATTAACCAGTTACATAAAAACCTGCGCTTTAAATGGATGCTAAGCTATTTTGAAAATAATGAAGCGGAAAATATAGACATCACCGGAGCCTATCTTTTTGGCGAGCGGGATGTTGACCCAAACAGCGCATCGTTTGATAATATCATCAATCCCCTGGGCAAAGGCATTTATCAGAATTTTTCACGTAATACCCTATCCATCCGGGTATTAAACGCACAGCACAAAGGCTATTTAAACACAGGCCGGCATTACCTGCAATGGGGTAATAGTATAGAGCAGCAGACCATTCACGACCATCAAAACGAATGGAGTTATAATGACTCTGCAGGTTACTCGTTGCCCTATACGCCGGGCGGCGCTTTGCAGCTTCGTGATGTAATAAAAGCGGATGCAGCTTTTGATATCACAAGGCTTAGCGGTTACCTGCAGGATAATTTCCAATTGAAAGATTCGGCTGATTTTGTACTGCAGGCCGGCATTCGCTACAACTATAACACACTTAACAAAGAGTTGCTGGTCTCGCCGAGGGTAAGCTTTTCTTTTAAACCAAAAAGCTGGCAGAAAGATATTGTTTTCAAAGGTTCTGCCGGCTTGTATGGCCAGCCGCCTTTTTACCGGGAAATGCGCCGGTACGATGGCAGCCTTAACAAGGATCTGAAAGCTCAGAAAAGTATGCAGGTAACGGCAGGTTTCGATTACAGCTTTAAAATGTTTGACCGTGCGGCACGTTTCGCTACAGAAATTTATTATAAAAATATGACGGCTGTTGATCCCTATGATATAGACAATGTACGTGTACGGTACTATGGAAACAACAACGCCAAAGCTTACGCGTATGGAATTGAAGGCAGGCTGTTTGGCGAGGTGGTAAAGGATGCGGAAAGCTGGATAAGCCTGGGTATTATGCGTACGCGGGAAAATCTGGATGGTGATATGTACACCAGTTATTATAACAGCGCAGGCGAACTGATTACTTCGCGTGTTGCAGATAAAAGAGTTGCCGATAGCGCAGTAAACAGTATTGGCTGGCTGCGCAGGCCGACCGACCGGCTGATAACCTTCGGGATGTTTTTCCAGGATTATTTAAGTACCAATAAGAATATAAAAGTTTATTTAAATACCTTGTATGGCAGCAACCTGCCGTATAATATTCCGGGCAGCACGCGCTACCGCAATTCACTGGAAATACCTGCTTATATACGTGCCGATATCGGGTTCAGCGCCTTGTTATTGGATGCGGAAAAACAACAGCGGAGCCATTCGCCATTCCGGTCTTTTAAAAGCATCTGGGCAAGCTTTGAAGTATTTAATTTAATTGATCATTCCAATACCATCAGCTATTTACTCATCAAAGACTTTCAAAACAACACTTTTGCACTGCCAAACAGGCTAACACCCCGGCTGGTAAATTTTAAAATTGCTGCAAGCTGGTAAAACTTACGGATGTACAGCGGCGATCATGCTTATTTCCACGTTTACACCTTTGGGTAAGGCTTTTACGGCAATCGTTTCGCGTGCCGGAAACTCTCCTTCAAAGTAGCTGCCATACACGTCATTAACAGCGCCAAACAAACTCATATCGCTTAAAAACATACTTGTCTTTACTACATGATCAAAAGTGAGCCCTGCTTCGCTTAAGACAGCATGCAGGTTTTTCATCACCTGTTTGGCTTCTGCCGTAATATCACCTATGATTAATTCATTGTTTTGCGGGTTAATGGCAACCTGCCCGCTGAGAAACAACAAGCCACCAGCCTGGATTGCCTGGCTATAGGGGCCGATAGGCCTGGGCGCCTTTTCTGTCTGAATTATTTGTTTAGACATAAATGGAAATTTTATTTAAGGAAGAGCAAATTGCAGCAATTTCGGCAAACGGGCGTCCCTTATTTTTATAATCTTTGTATAAAGGAAACTGTTTTTAATTAGAGGTTAGTATATCATTATTACGCTATATAAATTTTAAATTTCATGGCTTTTGTGTTACTGATAGATACTGCGGCTGCAACGGCAGGTATAGGCTTTGCAAACAGTGAAGATATTATTGCCCAACAGACCAACGAAGAGCAAAAAGACCATGCGGCTTTTGTACAACCTGCTATTCGGCAACTGGCGCGGTTAAACAATTTATCGCTGCAGGATGTAGAAGCCGTTGCTGTTGTTAATGGCCCGGGCAGCTATACCGGTTTGCGGGTAGGGCTTGCATCGGCTAAAGGATTGTGCTATGCATTAAACAAGCCGCTGATACTTATAAATACATTGGAAGCAATGGCGCTGGCAACTATTGAACTGTTTCCGGATGAGACCGTACTTCATTGCCCGCTGGTTGATGCGCGCCGGATGGAAGTATTCACGGCCGTGTATAATAATCAGTTGGAAACAGTATTGGCACCGCAGCCTTTAATTTTAACGGAAAACAGTTTTCAGGAGTTTCTTAACCGGCGGGTAATATTTTCCGGAAGCGGAGCCATAAAAATGCAGACTTTAATCAACCATTTCAATGGTGTTTTTTCGCAGGCCAGGTACACGTTGCAGCAGGTAAATAAATTAGCACAGAAAGCATGTATAATTGAACAATTTGCAGATATTGCCTACTCGGAGCCCTTTTATTTAAAAAACTTCTATATCTTTTCAAGATAATTTTAATTTTATTATAATAAGTTGTTTATTTGTAAAAAATACTTAGACGCTCATTCTCAATATCCTAATATATCAACAAAATGCTTACAACCGCACACACTCCCTACGTAAACCTTACTAATCCCGATAGTAAGGAACAAACAAAAGTTGATTTTTTACATATAAAGAAATCAGCACTAATACTCCGGGCTATGAACCACAAACTAAGGCAGCAAATGATTAAACTGCTGGATGAAAGTGGAAAGCTGACCGTTACAGAATTGTATATTAAACTTCGCTTGGAGCAGTCCGTTGCATCGCAGCATCTGGCTATCCTGCGCCGTGCGGGTATCGTGGTTACGAAGCGCGACGGTAAGTTTATATATTATGCCATTAATTACCCGCGTATTAAAGAAATTAACACCTTCGTAGAAAGCCTCATAGCATAAAATTGCGTTAGAAAGCAGCCTTTTAAAACATCGTCCCAACCACCTCTTTATCTTTGCTCAAAGATATATAATGTATATAGAGCAATTGTACACCAACTGTATCAGCGAGGCAGCTTATTATATTGAAAGTGACGGTGAGGCGGCTATTGTAGACCCCTTGCGGGACATAGAAGTGTACCTGCAGCTTGCGCAAGATCGTAAGGCAACTATCAAATATATTTTTGAAACCCATTTTCATGCTGATTTTATCAGTGGCCATCTCGACCTGAGTAAAGCTACCGGTGCGCCTATTATTTTTGGCCCTGATACAAAGGCCAAATTCGATGTAACGATTGCAGAAGATGGCCGGCTTTTCTCGTTGGGTAACATTTTTCTGGAAGTGCTTCATACACCGGGCCATACGCTCGAAAGTACCTGTTATCTTGTTAAGGACGAAACGAATAGAGACTACGCGGTATTCACGGGCGATACTTTGTTTGTAGGAGATGTGGGCCGGCCCGATCTTGCCCAGCAGCAGGAATTGCTTACCATTACCGATCTTGCCGGAATGCTGTATGAAAGCCTGCAGCAAAAAATCTTACCCTTATCCGATGAAGTAATTGTTTATCCTGCACACGGACCGGGCAGCAGTTGTGGCAAAAATCTTGGCCCGCATACGTATAGTACTATCGGGGAAGAGAAGAAAAGTAATTATGCATTGCAACCACAAACAAAAGAAGCTTTCGTTAAAGCGGTTACGGATGGGCTTACAGCGCCACCGCAGTATTTTCCGTTAAATGCCCAAATCAATAAAGAAGGCTATGAGGCGCTGGATGCTATTTTGGAAAAAGGTTTAATACCATTAGGTACAAAGGCATTTAAAAAAGCCGCACAGCGCGATGATGTTGTGTTGCTCGATGCCCGGCATGCAGATGTCTTCACGCAGGGCTTTGTTCCCGGTTCAATCAGTATCGGGCTTGAAGGCCGTTTTGCAGAATGGGCCGGCAGTCTTTTACCTTTCGACAAAATCATCTTGCTTATTACAGAAAATGGCAAAGAAAAAGAAACCATTATACGGCTGGCCCGGGTAGGTTTTGAGAAGTTTGCCGGTTATCTGGAAGGTAGTTACAAGGCCTGGGCAGCGGCAGGGGAGCCAATAGATATGATAATTGGTGTTGATGCGGATGAAGTGGCTATGGACATACCGTTTGATGAACATTTAGTAATTGTTGATGTACGCAAAGAAGTAGAATATGCTGATGGTCATGTGCAGGATGCGGTTAATATTCCATTGAACAACCTTATTGATCCGGCAAGCATGGCTGGTATTAGCGATACAGATAACCTTTACCTGCATTGTGCAGGCGGTTATAGAAGTGTAATCGCTGCTTCGCTAATGAAACGGGAAGGCATTCACAACCTGCGAAATATTAATGGCGGATATGCTGCACTTAAAGAAGAACATAAAATTAAAACCGCAAAAAGTACAGAAGTACTTAATTAACTACATTTATTTTATACCGTATAACTAAAGACCGGCAACCCGGTCTTTAGTTTTTAGAATGCTACAACAGGTAAGTCTGCGGTAACAAATGTGGTATCAAATAATAATTACACAGTATTGGTAATTAAGGAAGTAGTTATAATGGAAGAATACCCAACCCGGCACTATTTAAATGTTCTGATACCATTATCATAAGAGATGAATATGCCATCATCCCCATAGTAAGCTTGCGGGTATTGTGAATTTTGTTCGCTGTTTTTGATTACTACGCGCCAGGCCTTCACTAATTTTTCGGGCATGTAGCTGGCGCCGGCATTCAGGTTGAAATATCCAAATTCGGCGGCCAGGCAGGTGTCTTTATATTTATCGCCTGCGCCGTCATATTCCTCCGCGCTGTTTAAAAATAATGTTCTCAATTCGTTCAGCGATAAATCAGGTTTTGTGTCTAATGAGGTGCCTAAGCTTAACTCCCCGCCCACACCAGATAATTTGTCTTCCAGAAAAACGTACGACATATAACCGGTTAAAATTCTTAACCCGTTGGCATATTGTTCTACCCGGACAACTTTTTCGTCCAGCCTTGCATACGGTTCATATAATGTTTGCAGGGTATCGTGAACATAATCGTAGTACCGGAAGTTGCTGTTGTCTATGTTATTGTTTTTAAACAGCACATTCACAATTGGTACAGCGGCAGCATCAATGGCATGCGGGCTTATAGGAACAACAAGCTGTTCTATACAGCCAGTACCACTGAATGTTTTCTTTTGAACGGTAACTGGTTCTTTGGTACAGGAAGTAAATAAGCAAACAAGCGCTCCTGCTATAAATGCGAATTGTTTCATTAAAATATTTTTCGGGTTGATGATTTTTTTCTAAATAACGTTGCACTTTACTTAAATTATTAATCAGCGCTTTGCTTTTTGTGCCGCAATAAATGCTTCAAACTGCTGCAGGCTATAACTGCTAAGGTTTTGTCGTTTTGTAAGTCCGGCTTTTTGCGCAGCCAACACGCCATAATAAATAGCATCAAAGCCATTTACAGAGTGCGCATCGGGATTGATTGAAATAAGTACGCCTTTCTCCAGCGCATAATCAATATAGCGCCAATCCATATCAAGGCGGTAAGGGCTGGCATTCAGTTCAATTACCACGTTGCTGGCAGCACAGGCATTAATAATAGTTTTATGGTCAACCGGGTAGCCGTTGCGGCTAAGCAGCAGCCTGCCCGTCATATGGCCCAAAATGCTGGTATAAGGGTTTTCTATAGCCGCCAGCAATCGTTTCATAGCTTTTTCTTCATTCATTTTCAAATTGCTGTGAACAGAAGCTATTATAATATCAAATGTTGATAACACATTTGGAGCATAATCCAGGCTGCCATCATTCAGTATATCACTCTCGATGCTTTTAAAAATTTTAAAAGGCGCAAGCTGTTCATTCAACTCCGCTATTTCCTGATGCTGCGCTATTATACGTTCTTCATACAGACCTTTTGCGTAGGTTGCCGTTTTAGAGTGATCGCTAATAACGAGATACTGGAAGCCCTTTTCTTTAGCGGCATTTGCCATTGCTGAAATAGTATTCGAGCCATCACTCCAGGTACTATGCGAATGTATGATGGCGGTAATGTCTGCCGGCTGAATTATCTGTGGTAGTTTATCTTGTTTTGCTGCGCTAATAGTAGCCGGGTTTTCACGCAGGAAGGCAGGAATAAAAGCGATGCCGGCCTGCTGAAATATAGCTTCTTCGCTGCTGTATTGTTTTTGTAACGTAAATTCCTGCTGCCATGCTTGTAAAAATGATTCACTGCAACTGGTGGAGAAAAGTTTGGAAAACTGGTTTGAGTGGTTTGCTAAATGGAATTTCAATTCTACATTATGCGGACTTTTGAACGTTGCTGTTTCTGTATTGATTAAAACTTCTTCACACTGTTGCTGATGAAAATAATTTTTTATTTCATCCGAAGAAAGCGTTGTTATCCACTCTATCTGTTCTACTATTTCCAAATGTCTTCGTATTGCGCCGGTAAGCAGGAAAGTGTAATGCTGAAAAGCCGACTCCAACTGCCGGGTTAATTCTTCTGCATAACCGATAATTTCTGCATATAAATAACGTCCCTGGTTCTGCAGATAAAACTCGATTGCCTCCTTAATGTTTTGCTGTGTTTTTTCACCAAAGCCTTTGTACAGCATCAAACGGTTTTCGTTGCACGCATACAGCAATTCACCAATTGTTTCTACTTCCAGTTCTGTCCATATTGTAGCGATCTTTTTAGCGCCCAAGCCTTTAATTTTCAGCATCTCCATTACCCCGAGCGGCGTTTTTTGTACGTATTCGTTCAGCAGCGGTAACTCGCCGGTTTGTAATTGTTGCGTTATTTTATTGGCAATGGCATCGCCAATGCCTTTAATGCTTTGTATTTTTTCTGCCGGTAGCAGGGCAAGCTCTACTGGTAATTTATCTATAGCGAAGGCTGCGTTGGAGTAAGATTTCGACTTAAAACTGTTCTCTCCATGGATGTCCATTAGTTTGGCAAGCAGCGAAAAATTATCGGCGATGGCGCTGTTATTCATGTTGCGAATGTAAAAAGAACAGGGAATACATCACTATGAAAAAAGCAGGCTGCCTGATATTGGAACAGCAAAAAATCCCGGCTTTGTAGCCGGGATTTGAAATTTACATTTTACAAAAACATCAGTTATTTTGATGCTTTTTTAGTAGCTGCTTTTTTGGTAGAACCGGTAGCGGCCTTTTTTGCAGTTGCTACTTTTTTAGGAGCGGCTGCTTTTTTAGTTGCAGTAGCGACCTTTTTTGCAGTTGCTGCTTTTTTAGGAGCGGCTGCCTTTTTAGTTGCAGTAGCGGCCTTTTTTGGCGCCGCTTTTTTTGCAGTTGCTGCTTTACCTGTAGCAGCTTTTTTTGCAGTTGCCATGTTTGTACGATTTAATGGTTAGTAAATATGCCATAAAAGTACATAACTTATGCCAACTACGAAAAAATAAATATGCTTAAGCTGTTGCTTCAACAGCATTTACAGAAATGCTGGTTTTGTTATTTCTTGTTTTTCTGAATTCAATAATACCATCCGTTAATGCAAACAGGGTAAAGTCTCTGCCAACACCCACATTTTTGCCGGGATGATATTGTGTGCCACGTTGCCGTACAATGATATTGCCGGCTATTGCCGGCTGACCGCCGTAAATTTTTACGCCAATTCGCTTACTGTTGGAGTCACGGCCGTTTTTTACACTGCCTTCCCCTTTTTTATGAGCCATAAAATTATTTAATAATTATAAAAGAATATATAGTGCTGACTGTATTAAGCAATACTGCTTATTTTGATTTGCGTGTACTGCGTTCTGTGGCCATGCTTTTTGCGAAAGCCTTTTCTGCGCTTCATTTTGAAGGCAATTACTTTGTCGCCTTTTACTAGTTCACCCAGTATTTCTGCTTTTACAATGGCTTTTACATCAGCGCCGGTTGTAAGTGCGCCGCTGTTATCAACCAACAGTACATCGCTGAATTCTACCGTATCACCGTTTTTGCCAGACAAATGTGGTACATACAAACTGTCGCCTTCCTGCACCTTAAATTGCTGACCTGCTATCTTAACAACTGCAAACATAATTTTTCTAAAATTAGGGTGGCAAAAGTAAGGGTTTTAAACTTACGACCTACACTAATAACCTAAAAAACTTTTAATACTTATTTATATAGCTTCTGCGAATGAAGGGTTAGAAATAGGCGGGGGTCAATAGAGCGGCAGCAGGCCTTCCATACAAGTGCAACATCAGCCCCCTGAAAGAACGGACTTTAGCGGCATTCTGAACAGGCGTGAGCAGCTTGAGCCGGTTAAACAAAGAGTTGGCCACAGGTTGCCGGAGCGATGCCGCTGCTTTGTTGAAAAGGTCATTAAACGCCTTATCTTTTTGCTTTAGCACAACCTCCCAACCCTTTTTATCCTTGCCGGGCATCGGCTCCCATTCTTTCCAAAACAGCTCCTGATGCACGCAGGTCGTGCACACCTGCCGCAGTAATGCCAAGCTACTGCACAAGGGCATGTTGAAAGGTCTTCTTACTGCAAAGGGGTGCACTTTCACACCACAGAAGCGCAATCGCCTTTAGCGGTAAGTCCTTTGGCTGCTTCTCCATACCGCTTATGCGGAACAGGTAATTAACCGGCAATGAAGATGCTGACACTACTTCCAAACCATCTGCGGTAAGGGTTGCCCGGTTCATAAAATCAGTCATCAACAGACAAAAGGCTTCCCATAGATTGTTTAGCCCTGAATTAAATACCTGATAAGAGGCAAGCAGGGAGAACTAAGCAATGCCGGTGATTTTTTATATGCCTGTACACCGGCTTTAGCTTCAACTGTTCTTTACCCATCACACAAAAAAAGATAAATGGTAATCAGTTCCTTGTCTCTGACAATGCAACGAAGCGTCTGTCACGTCTGTTTTATCCTGCGCTCAACCCTTGATTCGCTTGTTTTAAATCACATTTAGCTGCTGTAATGCCTGTACTACGCGGCTTACCGGCAATCCCATTACGTTATAAAAGTCGCCGTTTATAGATTTGATGCCGACCACGCCAATCCACTCCTGGATAGCATACGCACCGGCTTTATCGTATGGCTTATACTTATCTACATAAAAAGTAATCTGCTCTCTTGTAAGTTTATGAAATACCACTTCTGTTATATCGGCAAATACCGTTTCCTTGCTGCCTTTTAAAATTACAACGCCGGTTATTACATGGTGTGTTTGGCCGGCGAGGCTTTCTAATACAGTTATTGCATCTTCCCGGTCCCGTGGTTTGCCGATCACTTTCTTATCCAATACCACCAATGTATCTGCAGCGATTATTATTTTATCTTTTATCTTTTGCCTTGCTGCCATTGCTTTGTTACGGGCAATATATACCGGTATCTCATCTATCGTCAAGCCATCCGGATACGTTTCTTCAATGTCTGCGGTTACTACTTCAAAAAGCACTTCCGCCCACTCGAGCAACTGCCTGCGGCGCGGCGACTGAGATGCAAGTACAATAGGCTGCATATTACGCTAACTATAAAATTTTATAAATATGATGGATATGATCCCGGTAAACATTACCAGCTTTATTTTAGTGCTAAGCAGGTGGAAGTCTTTCGAAACCTTGGCTTTAAACAGGTCTCGGAAAATATTGAGCAGCGGTGCAATGATGAAAACAATACAATACACCGCACTGATCCACCACTGAAAAGCAAACACATAAAACTGCAGAATGACGAGCAGGCTGATCAGCACAACAAGCCATACCGCCACAAAAATTTTAGAAGCGTTGATACCCCATACAATCGGCATGGTTGTGCAGCCGTATTTTCTATCGCCTTCAATGTCTTCCATGTCTTTTATCACCTCCCGTATAAGCGAAATTATAAAAGCAAAGCCCCCATATAAAAAGGTGTACCGGCTTATCTTAGCGATGTTGATGCCGGCGGCGTGCCTTACACTTATCAGTTCGCAGCCTGTAATTACCAGTACTACCCAGGCGGTTAACAGGGAGATTAAAATATTGCCCCACAGCAGCTTTTTTTTAAGTGCTATCGAATAAACGAACAACAGCAATACACATACGGTGTTAGCAAAGCCCAAAAAGGAAATGGAAGTGGTAAAGTCAAGATAAAAACCAATCACGATGCCTGATACACTCAGTAATAGATGAAGTATAATCGTCCATCTGCGGGGAATAATTTTTTCAACAATCAGCCTATCCGGTTTATTAACGAGGTCAATATTAAGATCGAAATAATCATTAATAATATAGCCGGCAGCAGCAACCAGTACAGAGGACAAGCAAAGTAAAAAAAATGTTTTGCCATACACTACCGGCAGTTTGCCGGCAACAGCAAACAAGGGTTGCACAATGCAATACACAAACAGGATTTGCGTAAGCGCTATAAACAGCAGATTGGGCCAGCGCACTAACTTTAAAAAGGCAGTAAATAATTTCAAAAAATAGTTTATTGAGATTTTATATGCGTATCTGTATGCCAGTCGCCGCGTAGCTTCAGTACTTTTTCTATTACGTCGCGGGCGCAGCCTTCGCCACCTTTCAGCGGAGAGATATATTGCGCTACAGCTATAATTTCCTGCGCTGCGTCTGCCGGGCTGCAGGCCAATCCGGCCAGTTGCATGGCTTCATAATCCGGAATGTCATCGCCCATAAACAAAACTTCTTTAGGGGATAACTTGTTGATGAGCATGTATGCTTCCAGACACTCTTTTTTATCCGTAATGCGCATATACACATCCTGTATGCCTAATAGTTGCAGCCGTTCTTTTACCTCTGCAGAATTGCCACCCGAAATAATGGCAACATGATAATTTTTCTTTACTGCAAACTGCAAAGCATACCCGTCTTTAATATTCATCTGCCGCGCCATCAGGCCGTTGGGCATTATTAAAATATTGCCATTGGTAAGCACGCCATCTACATCAAACACAAGCGTGGTAACGGCTTTAAATAAAGACAAAATACCCCCTGCCCCTGAAGGAGTATTTTGAGAAAATTCATTATTACTAAAGTTCATGGCGACAAGATTACTAAACGGGAAATAGTTACAGTCTTTCACATCTTTTCAGGTTCAGAAGCGTCCCTACTGGTTATCCCGCCATTCATATACCCACGCGCTTTGTATCATTTCCAGATGGCCTTCCGTACTTTGCTCTTTGGTGCCGGCAAAATTGGGTATTTCCAATATCCATTGCAGCAGGTCGGTAAAGCGTAACCGGTATATTTTTCCTTCGTTAAAATCATCACCAAAACGCTCATACAGTTTCATCGCAATATCTTCATGATCGTTCCAGGTTATCGGTGGCTCAAAGTGAGACATATTCAATTGTAATTTTTAATGTTATTCGCCTAAGAACTGGCTTTGGTCAGGCAGTGTAATTTCTATTTCGCCACCCTCGTTCTGCAGCACGCACTGGCAACCGAGGCGCGAATTGATACGCGGGCTTACAGCTCTGTCTATAAAGTCTTCTTCGCGGTCGCTTATTCCTTCGAGGTAATTCATACCGCTGTTTACATAGATGTGGCAGGTGCTGCAGGCACAAACCGCACCGCAATTGTGATGCAGGTTAATCTCATTATCCAAGCACACTTCCAGCAGGCTTTGGTCGGGCTCAACATTATATACTACTTTAGGGCTTACTCCTTTTTGCTCAAAATTTATCTTTATGGTGTACATCATTGGCTTAATTGGGCGGCAAAAATATCTTAATTTTAGTTGGCATTCTTTCTATGTAATTCATCCATATAAAATAATTGTTAATAAAAAATTTCTATTATAAAAAAACAACTTACTTTTATTCCGCCTATTTGTAGCGTTTGTTTTTCATCAAGTTATAATTTTTTAAGATCGGTTGCTTGCTCATAATACCCTGCCGGTTTCCCGGCGGGGTTATTATTTTTTACTACTCTGCCAAATGCTTTTTGTAACTACTTCATATAACCGTGCAAGTGCAGGATGCCCCTGCAAGAGCTGCAGATGCTTTAGTATCGTTGGCTCATCTCCGCGGACAGCAGGGCCGGTTTGCAAATCGGCAGGATTATAAAAATCCATCCGCAACGCTGTTTCTTTTATTAAAGGCAGCAAGTAATTAAATGAAATATTTTCTTCTTCGCAGAAGCTTTGGGTAAGCGCATACAGATGATTGGTAAAATTAGAAGCTACTACTGCGGCAAGGTGCAGCTTTAATCTTTCTTCGTCTCCGGCATAATACACTTCCGGCGATAGATTTTGGGCTAATGAAAATATAGCGGCCTTTACAGCTTTATTAGAACCATCAACAAAAAAAGGAACCTGCGGCAGGTAAGGCAGCTCTTTACGCAGGCTTTGCAACGGGTACAACGCGCCATATTGCCTGTGGCTGCTCAGTACATTTATCGAAACACCGCCACTGGTGTGCAGAATGATTGTTTCCGGTAATTGAAGCTGTATGGAAACTTCGCCCACGGCGCTATCGGATATTGCAAGCAGGCATATAGCTGCATCTTTGGTAATGGCCGGCAATACAGTGACCGGCTGCGCTTTAAGCAAGGCTGCACAATGCTGAGCCGACGATTCGTTGCGCCCATAGACCTGCACAATAGTATGGCCTGCTGCCAGCAACATTTTGCCAAGTACCTGCGCTACATTGCCGGTACCAATGATAACAATGTTCATAATGATGCAATAATAAAAATACTTGGGCAGGCAATGCTAAAATATAATATCCGGCTATGAGGCAAAGGCAATAAAAAAGGCTGCCTGAAAAGGCAGCCCGAAAACACTCCCAATTATAACACCTTCATTTATTAATACCCGTTGTTTCTTCTGTCCGGACCATCATTTCTACGTTCATATCCGTCATCTTTTCTTTCAGGCATGTAGCTTACCAACGGCTCGTTGCGGTAATGCCTTCCGTAGGCATATTGGTGACGCTGGTTATCATTCCACACATCAAAGCCATTGTGCTCAACCCGCACACGGGCTTCCCGGCCTATGTGTATATAGCGTGGCAGGCGATAAGCTATCTCCCAACCATCGCGCGAAGGAAAAATGTACTGCCGGGTGCGAAAGCTGTAATACACATTGCTTTGCGGATAATAAAAGAAAGACTCGCAGCGAACCTGCCGGTAGCCTTCCGGCTGATAGCGCACCTGCGCCGATGCCTGCGTTGTGGCAAAAGCGGCAATCATTAATAAAAGAACAGCGTAAAAAATCTTTTTCATAATTAAATATTTTAGTTGTTATAAAGACGCAAAGCTGTTGGCATAGTTTACCAGCATTTTACCGTTTAACAATTCCTATACAAACGCTTTATACTGTTTTTAAAATGGTTGAATAAACTTCCAACCAGACAAGGAAATTACCCGCCAGGACGTTTTGTTGCTTATGGCTTACACTTTGTTACTGTTTTCATCAAACACTTTTATCTATGAAAACAGCCGCCTTCATTTGTATGTATTGCTTTGCCATTATTGCCTGCAACAGTTCCGGTGATAATAAACAGGATAGTGTGGACAGCACACAAAAGAAAAATGACAGTGTGCCTTCTGTGCAAACGGCAGCTAATGACTTTGCCACAGAGGCTGCATCCGGCGGTATGCTGGAAGTACAACTGGGCCAGATGGCACAGCAGAAAGCGGCAAGCCAGCGCGTAAAAGATTTTGGAATGATGATGGTGCGCGATCATACAAAAGCGAACGAAGAATTGCACCAGATAGCAGCAAGAAAGAGCATCAGCCTGCCTGCCGAGCTTGCCGACAAGCATAAAAAACACCTGGATGAATTAAGTAAAAAATCGGGTAAAGAGTTCGATAAAGACTATATTGATTTAATGCAGTCCGATCACAAAGAGGATATAGACGATTTTACCAAAGCTGCAGATCAGATCAGGGATCCGGAATTGAAATCTTTTGCAAGCAGCCATATACCGGTATTGCAAATGCACCTCGACTCTGTAAATGCCATCAAAGAAAGTTTGAAATAATTATTGTGTCCATGCTATTGTGCAAAACAATACCGGCGCCATGCGCACGAGCATCGCTTTGGCAGGATCTGCGGGTTTATCTGCTGTATAAAAGGAAAAGGACCTGCCCTTTGACATAGTATATAGATCTTTTACAGCAAAAGCAACGCTTTTGCAGCGGCGCTTCAGCAGCTTGCTGTCTATACCGATGCGTTCTTCGTCCATCACCATCACCGTTCTTATGATGGCAGTATCTATTGCCGAAAACCGGAAGCGTATTTCTCCTTTTGCAGCCTGCTTTAGACGCACTGTTTGGGCTTTGCCCGTGGTATCGTAAGCAACTGCTTTTCTGTTGACATACATTGTCCACCTGCCGCCATCCTGACTTTGCGCCAGCAGCGGAAGCAGGATTATTAATAAACTGATTATTCTCCCGTACATATCACAAATGTAAGGCGCTTACTTACGCCCGGTTAAGCTTTAACCTAAGCTTTCGATCAAATAATTTTATGTATCTCGATTGCAAACTTTTACTTTGCTCCTCTTTTTATAAAACGATTGCTTAATGGCTGTAAAAGAAAAAATTCTGGTGATTGGCGCCTCCGGCCAGATTGGTGTAGAACTTACTATGGCGCTGCGCGGATTGTATGGCAATGCCAATGTGATTGCTTCTGACCTGCGCGAGCAAAATCCTTTACTGGAAGGCACCGGCCCTTATGTATCGCTTGATGTAATGAACAAAGAAATGCTGCATGTGCAGGTGATCCGCCAAAATATTACCCAGATTTATTTGCTCGCCGCCATCCTTTCGGCCACCGGCGAAAAGAATCCCAATCTCGCCTGGAACCTCAACATGCAGGGGTTACTAAATGTGCTGGATATAGCGCGGGAGGAAAAACTGACCAAAGTATATTGGCCGAGCAGTATTGCAGTATTCGGGCCAACGTCGCCAAGGCAAAACTGTCCGCAGCAAACGATTATCGAGCCTACAACGGTGTATGGCATCAGCAAGTATGCGGGCGAGTTCTGGTGCAATTATTTTCACCACCGCTATGGCGTGGACGTGCGCAGCCTGCGCTACCCGGGGCTCATTAGCTATAAAAGCGCACCGGGCGGCGGCACTACCGATTATGCCATAGAAATATTTCACGAGGCAGTAGAAAATAATCATTACGATTGTTACCTTGCTAAAGATACGTACCTGCCGATGATGTATATGCCGGATGCTATCCGCGCTACGATAGAACTAATGGAAGCACCGGCAGAAAAAATTTCTGTACATACTTCTTATAACCTTGCCGGCATCAGCTTTTCGCCCGGCGATATTGCAGCAGGCATACAACAGCATATTCCCAATTTTACAATAGATTACAAACCCGATTACCGGCAAGCGATTGCCAATAGCTGGCCATGCAGTATAGACGATCATATTACAGCAAAAGACTGGGGCTGGAAGCCGGCATATAACCTGGAGAAAATGACAAAAGATATGCTGGCCAACCTGCAAAGCGCTTACTCCGCAGGCAAGGGCGCATAGGAAATATCGGCTACGGTTTTGTTTTCCAATATCGCCAGGTTAGCATCGCGCACTTCTATCATTATGCGGTGCAGGCCGCAGTTTTTTTCGTCGCACTGGCCGCACTGTTTATAAAAATGAAGGCTTACACAGGGCAGCAGCGCAATAGGCCCGTCAATCAGTCGCAGTACATCGGCCAGAAATATTTTTTCGGGTGCTTTGGCCAGGTAGTAGCCACCGCCTTTACCTTTTTTACTTTCGAGTATGCCCTGCTTTTTCAGCTCCAGTAAAATATTCTCCAAGAACTTTAACGGGATATTGCGTTTCTGCGAAATCTCGGCAATCAGCACAGGCTCGCCTTCGCGCTGCTGCGCCAGGTACATCAGCGCTTTAAAAGCATATTGGGTTTTTTTAGAAAGCATACTTCTTATTTATCAATCGCATCAATCTGCAAAATAAGCTTAATTGTTATTGAAAACATCTTGGCAAGGCCGGTTCAACATTTAAAAGCCATCCGCAATAGCTAACTTACTCCAGGTTGTCTTTTTAATACTATCCATCATATACCAGGCGGCAGTAGCAGACAACATTGCAAGGATAATAATAGCGTACAATGCATAATGTACAATGCCTGATGCAACCAATGCTAAACCCCTTAAAAGATTTTTAATAAAAGAGCCTGCTTGAATAACAACATTCTGCGGCTTTGAAAAAGGCAACGCTTTAAAACTAAGATAGGTAATGAGCGCAGCAATAAATATAACATTAAACACCGCCAGCAATAGATCAGGTAAAATGCGACTCCGAAGGAGTAGGAGAAGCTATTATTACTAACATTTTCTATAAACAGTTGAACCTTTCCGGTTTAAAAACAACCGCTGTTTAACAGACGGCTTTTTTAATGAATAATTATGGTGTCTCCATTTCCTGTAGTGTGCTTAAGCAGGCAGACAAACTTAAGCAACAATCTGCTTAACTTATTTAATTCCGCACCGGTTTGCCGGTCTTTAATACGCTTTGCAACCGCTCTAATGTTTTTCTTTCGCCGCACAAAGAAAGAAAAGCTTCGCGCTCCAGGTCCAGCAGGTATTGCTCGCTTACAAGGCTTTGCTCGCTAAGGTCGCCGCCGCACATTACATAAGCCAGCTTACGCGCTGCCAGCGCATCGTGCGCCGTAGCATAGCCTGCGCGCTGCATACCGTTGATGCCTGCCAGCAAAGCACCGAGGGCACTGCGGCCAAGCACTTTAATATCGTTGCGCATCGCCGGCATCGTATAGCCGGCATCGTATAACTCTATTACACTTTTCTTTGCTTCGCCTGTCCTCCTGCTTTGGTTCATTATTATTGCATCGCGGTTTTTGCGCAAAATACCCAGGTTGTAGCCTTCCATTGCAGAGGTAGCTACTTTAGCGGTTGCAATAGTAAGAAAGCGGTTTTTTAAAGTTATGGTTTCCGGCTCGTCCTCATGCATTTCGTCGCCTGCCCGCAACACAAATTCTTTGGTGCCGCCGCCGCCGGGGATAAGGCCAACGCCCAGCTCTACAAGGCCAATATAGGTTTCTGCGGCAGCGCATATTTTATCGGCATGCAAGTTCAGCTCGCAGCCGCCACCCAGCGTTAAGCCATGTGGCGCTACGACTACCGGTATGGCAGAATGCTGCACGCGCATCATCGTATTCTGAAACATCCGGATAGCAAAATCCAGCTCATCATATTCCTGCTCTACTGCAAACATAAAAATCATTGCTACGTTGGCGCCTGCGCTAAAATTAGGGCCATTATTAGCTATCACGAGGCCTTTGTACTTTTCTTCTGCAATGGCAACGCTTTTATTTATTGCTTCCAGCGCTTCGCTGCCAATGGTGTTCATTTTTGTATTCCATTGCAAAGCCACTACTTCATCGCCAATATCGTACAGAGCAGCATGGCTGTTCTTCCAGACTGTTTTTTCTTTATAATTATTTAAAATAATAAACGCTTCGGTGCCGGGAACGAGACTGTACGCTTTCGTAAAAATATCGTAGTACAAATGCCTGCTCTTATCCGTTTTATAAAAAGAGATGTTGCCGGCAGCCAGCATTTCATCTATCCACGGCGCATACCGGCAGCCGGCGGCTTTCATAGCCGCAGTGGTAGCAGCCACACCTAATATATCCCAGGTTTCAAAGGCGCCAATGTCCCAGCCAAAGCCGGCCTTCATTGCATCGTCTATGCGGTACAACTCATCGCTTATGCCCGGGATGCGAAAAGAAATATAAGAGAACAGCGCAAAATACATTTCCCTGAAAAAATCACCGGTTTTATCAGTGCCGGCGAATAAAATCTGTATGCGCTTCTTTACATCATCTACCGGCAGGGCGGCCGCAAGCGAAGCAGATTTAGACTTTGCGCGCGGCACATATTCAAAGCTTGTCAAATTCAAGGTATGGATCTCGGTATCTTTCTTCCGCTCTTCGGGGCTGCCTTCGGTAAGCGGTAATGTTACTTTTTTAAAAAAGCCCTGCCCGGTCTTATCGCCCAGCCAGTTGCTGGAGATAATGTTAGCCAGCCATTCGGGTACCGTAAATACATCTTTAGCTTCATCGTCGGGCTCGTTGTCGGCTATGCCTTTAGCTACTTTGGTGAGCGTATCAATTCCTACGAGGTCTGCCGTGCGAAACGTAGCCGATTTGGGGCGGCCGATGACGGGGCCGGTAAGTGCTTCCACTTCATCTATGCCCAGCCCCATGTTGTAGGCAATATGGAAGATGCTCATCATACCAAAAACGCCAATCCGGTTGGCTATAAATGCAGGCGTATCTTTTGCCAGTACTGTTGTTTTACCTAAATATAAATCGCCATAATACATGAGGAAATCTATAACAGCGGGGTCGGTCTCCTTCGCCGGAATAATCTCCAGCAACCGCAGGTAACGCGGCGGGTTGAAGAAATGCGTACCACAAAAATGCTTTTTAAAATCTTCGCTCCGGCCTTCCGCCAGCAGGTGTATCGGGATGCCGGAAGTGTTGGAGGTAATAAGGGTTCCGGCCCTGCGGTATTGCTCTACTTTTTCGTACAGCGATTGTTTAATGTCTAACCGCTCCACTACCACTTCTATTATCCAGTCGCAGGAAGTAACGCTTTGCATATCATCATCGAAGTTGCCTGTTGTAATCCGCTGTACAGCATCCTGCAAATACACCGGTGAAGGATTGCTTTTGAGGGCTGTTTGCAGGGCATCATTCACCAGCTTATTTCTTGCAGCACGATCCGGATTTTCAATTGCTTCGTTTGGCACAATATCCAATAATACTACCTGTACACCAATACCTGCAAAATGGCAGGCAATGCGCGAGCCCATGATGCCGCTGCCAAGTACGGCAATCTTTTTAATAGTACGTTTCATAATAGGCGTATGTAAGAGTTGCGTTTATAGAATATTAATCATCGTTAACAAAACGAAGATAACAGGAAATAAAGGATGCAAACGTTGTACAAAAGTGGTGATTATTTTTAAGCAGAATACCTGCCTGCAGTATTAAACTCTCTTTGCATATAAGCTTTGCCCCTAAAAAATTTTAGCTTATGTTTGTTGCTTAGCTAACGCAATATCCCATTATGGCTCTAATAAAAAGTATATCCGGCATCCGTGGTACGATTGGTGGAAAACCGGGTAATACGCTCAGCCCTCTCGACATTGTAAAATTTACTGCAGCTTACGGCACTTTTATCTTGCAACAGCAGCCCGCCAATAAAAATATTATTGTTGGCCGCGATGGCCGCGTGAGCGGCGCCATGGTGCAAAATATAGTAATGGGCACTTTAAACGCTGTTGGACTGAATGTAATAGACGCCGGGCTAAGCACCACGCCAACAATTGAAATGGCGGTGATAAGTGAAGGCGCAGCAGGTGGTATTATTCTTACTGCCAGCCACAACCCCAAAGAGTGGAATGCATTGAAACTGCTGAATGAGAAAGGTGAGTTTTTAAGCAGCGAAGAAGGGCAGCAGATTCTTAATATTGCAACCGGCGAGGAATACATTTTTGTGCCTGTTGATAAGCTCGGAACCATTACAACCAATACTACTTTTATTGATAAGCATATAGCCGCGGTGCTTGCTTACCCGCTTATTGATGCAGAAGCCATAAAGCAACGCAATTTTAAAATAGTGGTTGATGCCATCAACAGCACCGGCGCTATAGCCGTACCGGCCCTGTTGCGGCAATTGGGCGTAGAACAGATACAGGTGCTGAATGAAGAAGTGAACGGTAAATTTGCACACAACCCGGAGCCCCTGCCACAGCACCTTACAGAGCTTTCCAAAGAAGTGAATAAAGAGAAAGCAGACCTTGGCATTGCGATAGACCCGGATGTGGACCGGCTTTGTTTTGTGTGTGAGGATGGTTCTTTCTTTGGCGAAGAATATACGCTGGTAGCCGTATCCGATTATATGCTGCAGCACCGCAAAGGCAATACCGTAAGCAACATGAGCTCTACGCGTGCACTGAAAGATTTAACCCTCAAAAACGGCGGTGAATATTATTCCAGTGCTGTTGGCGAAGTGAATGTGGTCAATAAAATGAAAGCGGTGGATGCGGTAATCGGCGGTGAAGGCAACGGCGGTATCATTGTTCCCGACCTGCACTATGGCCGCGACGCGCTGATTGGGATCGCCCTGTTTTTAAGTCACCTGGCGCAAAGCAAAAGAAGCATCAAACAACTGCGCCGCAATTATCCCGATTACTTCATCAGCAAGAATAAAATTGAATTGGGGGAAAGCATCAACGTGCAGGATATCTTCGACCGCATTCAAAAGAAATACAAGAACAATCCTTCCAATACCGATGATGGTTTAAAAATAGAATTTGATACTGATTGGGTACATCTGCGCACGAGCAATACCGAACCGATTATCCGCATTTATGCAGAAAGCAATTTCGAAACTACAGCGGATAATATTGCTAAAAGACTAATGCAGGATATAAGAGAAAATATTTCGTAAAACTTTTGGCCACTAAGGCACAAAGCCACCCAGGTTGTAATAATAGCAAGGCGTTCTTATAAGAAATATTAAAGCACTTACCGCAAGGTGTCTGACACTTAGAAGTGTCTGACACCTGCTATCTTTTAGCTGCTAAGTTATAGCATCACATTTTTTCCAAACCTTGTGATACGAAACACCGGTTTACCATGGTTTGAAATGTTCTTACTACTCATGGCAGTTTTACCGGTTACGTTACTGCTAAGTTAATATAGGTTTGTATAATCCTGCCTGCTTCTTTGCCGGCAGGCAACTTTGGGCTTTCGCGCCTTCGTGGCTAAACATAATCAACGCAACTTCTCTTTCAATTTCGTTTTTACTTTTCCAAACCACTCTTCTTTTAAAATGCTCAGCACAATAGAATCCCTGCGCCGGCTGCCGTCGCCAACCGGCATGTGACTTCTTAAAATACCTTCCGCCGTGCAGCCGATACCTTTCATTGCGGCAATACTCCGAGCATTATTTGCATCTGCCCGGAACTCTACTCTTTCCAGTTTCATACTCTCAAACGCAAACGACAATAATAAATACTTGCAATGTCTGTTCAGCCCGCTTCCATGGTACACTGCGCCATACCAGGTGTAGCCAAGCTGTACGTATTGGTACGGCAGATTAATATCGTAAAACCTGGTGCAGCCGGCATATTGCTGCGTAACTTTATCATACACAATAAACGGATATTCTTTCCCTTCCTTCCGGGCTGCCAGCGTTTGTGCGATGTAACTTTTCATGCCTTCCTCACCGGCAGGACTTACTAAAGAATACTTCCACAAATCCGCTTCCTGCATAGCGTAGGGCAGCAGGTGCTCAAGATCATTTTCTGCTAATGGCCTTAATAATACGCGCTCATCTTCCAGCAGGTAATCGTTGCTGCAATTGAAATCAATAATCATATTTTTGCCGCATTTATTAATTGGCTATAAAATTATCTTTCTTATACTAAACCTAAAACTATTATGTGTGGAATTGTTGGCTATACCGGGCCGCGGGAAGCTTATCCTGTCATTTTAAAAGGCCTCAAACGCCTCGAGTACCGGGGCTACGACAGCTCCGGCGTGGCGCTGCTCAACGGCGGATTGAAAGTGTATAAGAAGAAGGGAAAAGTAGCCGAACTGGAGAATGATGTAATCGGCAGAGACCTGCACAGCCATATTGGTATCGGCCATACCCGGTGGGCCACCCACGGCGAGCCGAACGACCGCAATGCGCACCCACACCTTTCGCAGAGCGGCGAGATTGCGATGATACATAACGGCATTATTGAAAACTATGCGCAGCTAAAACAGGAGCTGATAAAAAAAGGCTATACATTTAAAAGTGATACCGATACAGAAGTACTGCTCAACTTTATTGAAGACGTTAAAACAAACAGCGAATGCCCGCTGGAAGAAGCGGTGCGTATTGCCCTGCGCCGCGTGGTGGGCGCTTACTGTATATTATTAATTCATAAAGATGATCCCGAAACCATTATTGCTGCGCGCAAAGGCAGTCCGCTGGTAATTGGCATTGGCAAAGGCGAGCATTTCCTGGCATCCGATGCTTCTCCGATTGTTGAATACACCAAGGAAGTAGTGTATGTAAATGATTACGAAATAGCCATTGTAAAGCCGGATGAGCTGATACTAAAAAATCTGGGTAATGATAAGCAAACGCCATTTATTACGAAGCTGAATATGGAGCTGGCGGCTATAGAAAAAGGCGGCTACGATCATTTTATGCTGAAAGAGATTTTTGAACAGCCGCATACTATTTATGATTGCCTGCGTGGCAGGCTGGATGCGAACCTGCCGGGCATTGTAATGAGTGGCATTGAAAAATACCAGCAGCAATTGATGACGGCCTCCCGCATCATCATTATTGCCTGCGGCACAAGCTGGCATGCGGGTTTAATTGCCGAATACATTATTGAAGAAACCTGCCGCATACCGGTAGAAGTTGAATACGCATCGGAGTTTCGCTACCGCAACCCGGTGGTAAACAAAGGCGATGTAATCGTTGCTATCTCGCAGAGCGGCGAAACTGCAGATACCTTAGTGGCTATAGAAAATGCAAAAGAAAGGGGCGCCATTATCGTAGGCATTGTAAACGTGGTTGGCTCTTCTATCGCGCGTGCATCGCATACCGGCGCTTATACCCACGCCGGGCCGGAGATTGGCGTAGCCAGTACCAAAGCATTTACTGCCCAATTAGCGGTACTAACGATGATTGCATTAAAGATCGGTTTTGCAAAAGGCACTTTGTCTTCAGAACGTTTCCAGGCGCTGTGTAAAGAGTTAGCCGATATTCCGGAGAAGGTAGAACTGGTATTGCAACAGAATGACAACATTAAAGCATTGGCAGAGAAATATAAAGACGCAAGAGACTTTTTATATTTAGGCCGCGGCTACAACTTTCCGGTAGCCCTTGAAGGTGCGCTGAAGCTGAAGGAAATTTCTTATATACATGCGGAAGGCTATGCGGCGGCCGAAATGAAGCATGGGCCCATTGCTCTCGTTGATGAAAGCCTGCCGGTAGTATTTGTGGCAACCAAAGATGCGTACCACGAAAAAATCATCAGCAATATGCAGGAGATAAAGGCGCGTAAGGGCAAAGTAGTGGCTATCATTACCGAAGGAGACACCATTACGCCAACGCTTACTGCTGATTTTATAGTTGTTCCTGCTACGGATGAAATACTCGCTCCGATGCTAAGTGTTATTCCCCTGCAGTTGCTGGCGTATTATATTGGCGTAGCCAAAAATTTAGATGTAGATAAACCGCGCAACTTAGCGAAGAGCGTGACGGTTGAATAAGGTCGTATTCCCTTCCCCGATTACTCAAATCGCTTTTTATAATTGACAATTAACAATAGACCATTGACCATAATGAACTATTATAGCCTCAATCATCAGTCACCTAAAGTAAGTTTTGCTGAAGCCACGGTACAGGGGCAGGCGCCGGACAAAGGCTTGTATTTCCCCGAATTCATTCCTTCCTTATCCAAAGATTTCATTGATAATATCCGCTCTTTCTCCAACGAAGAAATTGGTGTGGAAGTGATGCGGCCCTACGTAGCCGGAAGCCTTGATGACGCAACGCTGGAGCAGATTGTAAGGGAAACGATTTCCTTTCCTTTTCCTTTAAAAAAAATAACGGAAGATATTTATTCGCTTGAGCTTTTTCATGGCCCAACCTATGCGTTTAAAGATGTGGGCGCACGTTTTATGAGCCGCTGTCTTGGCTACTTTAACCGCGGCAGCAACAGGCAGGTTACGGTATTGGTGGCTACTTCGGGCGACACCGGCGGCGCTGTCGCCAATGGCTTCCTGGGCGTGGAAGGCGTAGAGGTAGTGATACTATATCCTTCGGGAAAAGTAAGCGCCGTGCAGGAGCTGCAGTTAACGACCTGTGGCAGCAACATTACCGCCCTGGAAGTGGCCGGTACTTTCGACGATTGCCAGGCCATGGTAAAAGGTGCCTTCAGCGATGGAGATTTAAACAACAGACTATCGCTTACTTCTGCCAATTCTATTAATGTAGCGAGGTGGCTGCCGCAGCAGTTATATTACTTTTTTGCGTATCAGCAATGGCAGCAAACGGAAGCACCGGTTATAAGTGTTCCCAGCGGCAACTTTGGTAATATCTGTGCCGGCATTTTAGCCTGTATCTCCGGCCTGCCGGTGCAGCATTTTATTGCTGCCTGCAATGCTAACGACGTAATACCTCATTTTTTTGAGAGCGGTTATTATATTCCCAAACCGTCTGTAACTACCATTTCTAACGCAATGGATGTAGGCAATCCAAGCAATTTTATACGGGTGCTTCAATTATTCGAACATAAAATTCCACAGCTTAAATCCAAAGTCAGCAGCATAACCGTTAGCGACGATGCAACGAAGGAAACCATTGAAAAAGTTTTCAAACAATACCACTACACTTTAGACCCGCATGGCGCTGTTGCTTACCATGCATTAGAACAATACCAGCAGAAGCATACAGCCCCGGGAATGATTTTAGAAACGGCACACCCGGTAAAATTTCCGGAGGTAATAGAAGCGGTAACCGGCGCGCCGGTCCAGATGCCTCCGGGCGCTGAAAAGTTGCTGGCGCTGAAAAAACAAAGTATTAAAATGAACGCTTCTTTTGAGGCATTGAAAGCGTGGCTGCTAAGCAAATAATTAATGCACCAATTTGGTTTTGGTTGTGTTTCTGTTTGAAAATAACAGCGCGTAACCTGTGGGGCTATTATCTTTTTTTTAAACGTAAAATGGCTCAACCTGACAGATTTTTCGACAGCAAAATTTCAGACGGAGATAACTTATCTCAACTTTTGCAGGCACACATATCCCGGATAAGAATGACAACTTTTTTTGGGATTGAGCAATAGCTGCAAGCGTATTAAAGAATTGCGCATACTACCGGCATTGGTCGTACATAACCTTATGCCTATAAGTTGCTCCACATGTATATAAATAATCGGTCAAAATTATCTATCCTTTACTGCTTATTATTGATTGTTCTTTTTTAGTGGAAAACGGAAACGAAAAAAGCGGCATAAAAACGATACACAGCACGGTTTCCTGCAGTGCCTTAATGAAGCTTTCGTACCACTGTGGATTCAACAGTAGTAATACTACGACAATGAGAAGAATCGGACGATGAATGACACCAGTTTAAATTTGTTTGATATTGATAAAGAACTTATCCACCTTGATCCTGCTTAAGCAGTGAACGATTCGATATCCTTAACCAACGATTGGTTAGGAAAAATACCCGGTACAGGTATTTAAGTTTCCATTCCCGTTTTTACTGCCGGACATTTGAATTCTATTATCCACTACTTATAAAAACTTATGAAACACGTATTTTATCTTTTAATCTTTTGCAATTCCTTTATGAGCATCCTGGCACAACCCATTAAAAAAATAGTGGCTGGTGCAACTCTTTCCCCGGCCGCAAAAGAAAGGCTTGGCGTTAGCGGACCTTTACAATTCAACAAAACAAGCTTCCATCTTGCATGGTCGGATAAACCCAACGAAACCTATTATGTGCAGGAGTATATGCCAACAGGTGAGAATCCTGAGCACTTTAATCAATTACTTACGATCAACCTGTTTAACAGGCTGGTTCCGATAGAAGACGCCGTCAAACAAAAAGCTTATGAGCTCACGGAAAGAAAAAAGATAGATGCCACCTGCAATTTTGCAGTAACAAAAAGCAAAGATGGCCAGGAATATATGATTGATTTTATATTGAGTGAAGGCACCGGCGATAAGGCTATTACAGAGTTTAATATATATCATTATAAGCAAATAGAGACTTCTGATAAGAAACAGGCGCTGGCAGTGTATGCTTATTCAAAAAGAAGTTATGGAAATAGCATACCGCTTTTCTTTAAGAACTTACAAGCGGAACGACCAGCCTTGCTGCAAGCCATGAGCGCTGCACCGATACCGGATATAAAATTGGGCGATCAATAATAGCACGTATGAAAAGCCTGATAAAACTTATAAACTGCATAAACAATAACCGATCACTCAACAAAGAAAATAATTTAATGGAAACAATGATTACCGGCAAGACAATAAGTCCTTACACCGATAGCAGTGCTAATTTAATATACAACCTTTTGTTTTGCGACAATGTTGACTTGTATAAGAAGGACAATTCGCAAATGGCATCTTATCCGTGGACTACTTTGTTGTCTGCTGAAACAAGTGTTCCTGACCTGAAAAAAATAATTGATGATGTTGCTACGGAAACACGACACAAAATACTTGCGTATAACAGGTTAGCCGAATACAGGTTCGACAAAACAAACAAAGAGTTGCTTGGTGTTATTGTTGAAGTCGGGCTTGATAAGGGCCTTGATGTGGTGGCCGCTTATAAAGATGGAAGCGCTCGCTATATTAATCAGACAGGTAAAATGATTATCTGGGAAACACCTGATGAAACTTCTGCCACGTTAACCAATGATCTGTTTGAAAAAAGTGCTGCCATCGTTGCACAGATAGGACCATGGAACGGGCCCAGAAGGCCATATCCACAGAAGGGAACGGTACGGATAAGTTTTCTTGTTTCCGATGGTCTTTATTTTGGCGAAGGGCCTGCTAACATACTCTTTAACGACGCCCTGGCAAAGCACGCCCTGCTTTCAGCCGCCGCTTTCATGCAATTTCTAACAGAAAAAGTATTAGGTGATAACACCATAAACCAGAAGATGTAAATACAGGGTTGAACTGTTCTATAAAAAATTAAACTGATGATCTTATTTAAAATTATTTACGGCCTGAATGCCATCGTAGCACTCATTATCTTTTACTTCTTTTTTGCAGGCATTGCCGATGGCACTGTTAGCAGTTATAATGCAGCATTGTGGCTGATGATAATAGCCGCACTGGCAGCGATATTATGGAGTAGCTTATGGTTTAAGTCTCATGACCACATCATTCTTGCATTTGCCACCTTACTGGTGCTGGCTATTCCGGCGATTCTCTTCGCACTCTATTTTTTAATTGCTATACTGGGCAACGGAAGATGGAATTAAATGCACTATTATGTATAAATATGTAGAGGTTATGATTGCTGTTTTTTTATCAGTAACTATAAGCTATAATACTTACGCCCAAACAAATGACATTGATTCAATCTATAAAAAAATGAACCCCGAAGAAGGATTCGCCAGGCAGGTTTTCAAAACTTTTCAAAATAATGATGAAGCACTTTACGAAGCATTACAACCTACCAATGAGGAGTACAAAGCATTGCTTCAACGGATGCTGACTGCAAAAGTGATTGGCTTGTCACAGCAAAACATTGAGGAGATGATAGCGCGACGTAAAAAGGAAGCGCCGGCGAGGTTTGAAAAAGATTTTAATGCATTTCGTACGCAGGCAGCCAGTGCCGGTGTGGAATGGGCCAACGCAGTGTATGAGCGTTATGATAATGAAACTATGTACCCGGAAGAATTTCATCAGAAGTATATTTATGGCACTATCTGGTTTGTAGTGAATGGTGTTCGCTACCTGATAGAAGATGTGCAGGCGGTAGAAATACCGGATGGTTACAGGCTGCAAAAGATTTATCGGATTCGTAAAGCAGAAGAAGTTAATTAAAAGTATTCTTTGGATACTTTTCGTAAGCTATTCTAATAATTTCAGTCTCGGGATATCCCTGCCGCCGGAGTTGCCCGCAATAGATTGCCCGAAGTCCTGCCCGATCGTCAAACGGGCGCTTTTGTAAAATTTCCGCATGTGCTTCCCTTTCTTTTTGTCGCCATGCGTCGCTGAGAACACCCAACAGCATTTCCTGCTTGTCAAATATCATCCGTCTGCTGTCTTTATCTTCTATCCTGTTTTTCAGCTCGAAATGGCAGGCCATAGAAAAGGTAATACCGGCAAAAACCCAATAGAGCAAATCATCCACGTTGTTTGTTGTTCTGCGTTCCAGTTCCTGTCCTCTTTCAACAATCACATAATGCAGCAGCCCATTGCTGTCGGCCTCAATATGCGGATAACCGCCGTCTCTTGAATAACCGTGAGTCGGCAACAAGTCTGCAGGCGCATTGATCTGCATTGATAATTCATTGATCCGGTTTCTTATGTCGTCAAGTGTAGGTGTTGCCATGGATTATAGATATTTTAAAATATTTTTTAAATATGTTGCAAACGTTTAAGCTTAGTGATGTTGCTTGTAGAATGTGCCGGCCTAACTCTAATTTAAAGCAAAATAACTTTTACATGCAGTATTACTTCCTTTTAGCACCCGAAAACTAATAATCCGGCTCAATAAAATTGTAGTTTCGTCCGCACATGAATGTAGCAACTTTCATAGCCCGGCGTATTGCTTTCAACAGGCAGAAATCTTTTTCCCGCTTTATCATCAGGCTGGCTACTGCAGCTACCGCTTTGAGCGTAGCAGCTATGGTTGTAACAATAAGTTTTGTAACCGGTTTTCAGCAAACGGTTGCCAATAAAGTATTCAGCTTCTGGGGACACCTGCGGGTGCAGCAATACGAGGCAAGTAAAGCCATTGTAGCAGAAGAAACACCGCTATTAAAAAACGATACGGTACTGCGCTTGCTGCACCAGTTACCGGAGGTAAAGCAGGTGCAGGCTTTTGCTACAAAAAGTGCGGTTATCAGTTATAAGGCAGAGATTGATGGCATACTCATCAAAGGCGTGGAAGGCGATTATGATTTTACCAACCTGAAAGCCTTTTTAAAGGAAGGCCGGTGGATGAATTTTAACGATTCTTCGTATGACAAACAGATTGTTATTTCGCAGCCGCTTGCGCAGGAGTTGCAAATACATGTGAACGACACCGTGCAGGTTTACTTTATCTCCGGCGCCGAAAACCGGTCTACCATGCGTAAACTGCAGGTGTGCGGTATTTACAAAACCGGCATCGAAGAGTATGATAACCTGTTTGCTATTGCAGATCTTCGCCTCCTACGGCGTGTTAACAACTGGGACGACAATGAAATTGGTGGCTACGAGATCTTTTTAAAAGATTACCGGAAAATAGACACAATAAACGAAGATTTATATAGTAAATACCCGCTGCCCGGTGCCTGGGTCAGTCGTTCGGTAAAGGATATTTATCCCAATATATTCGACTGGCTAAGTATTCAGGATGTAAACCGCAATGTAATATTTATAGTAATGGCTATTGTAGCTGTTATTAACCTGGTTACCTGCCTGCTGATACTGGTGCTGGAGCGCACCCGCATGGTTGGTATTCTTAAAGCCGTAGGCAGCAGCGACTGGACAATACAAAAAATATTTTTGTACTATGCCACGGTCATTGCCGGCGGCGGTATCCTGTTAGGACTTTTTTTTGGCGTAGGGCTCTGCCTGTTACAGCAATATACCGGCTTTATTACGCTGGATGAAAGCGCTTACTACGTAGCAACAGCTCCGGTAATAATTGTATGGTGGCAGGTATTTGCCATTTGCGCCGTTACCCTTGTAGTGTGTTATCTTTCGCTGCTCCTGCCCACGCTTTTCGTAAGAACGATTAAGCCGGTAAAGGCAATCCAGTTTAAATAATGCCCGTTACCGGTATGCGGGTTGCCAGAGTCCGGTAATGAGTGTTGTCTTAATTATATAATGCCGCAGTCAATCAGAAAAAAAGCAGTGACTCAATTAAAAATAGTAGCGTGTAACCAATCAGGTTATCAAATCTTGTAGCTATAAAGTGTCTCAACCCCACAGGTTTTTATAGCTTGTAATTTCAAACGGAGTCACGGCCGAAAGAAGGTTATACAACAGATCCGCATGTTTCATATCCGTGCCCTCTCCAT
Organism: Ilyomonas sp.; assembly: GCA_965247435.1. GTDB lineage: Bacteria > Bacteroidota > Bacteroidia > Chitinophagales > Chitinophagaceae > Ilyomonas. The sequence continues at coordinate 293,929 of OZ252019.1, forward strand.
TAATGCAACACTAATAATTTACATCAGGGCAAGCAGTCAAATCATTACAGTGTTTCTTTCAGCCAATTAAAAAATTCGTGCTGCCATACCATTGCATTTTGCGGCTTTAGCACCCAATGGTTTTCTTCCGGAAAATATAGCAATCTGCTTTTAATGCCTAACAACTGTGCGGCCTGGAATGCCTGCAATCCCTGCCCGATCGGCACCCGGAAATCTTTTCCGCCCTGCACAATTAAAATCGGCGTTTTCCACCGGCTTACAAAATTGCTCGGGCTTTGGCTGAACGACCGTTGTGCTACTGTATTGGCGCTGTCCCAGTACGGCCCGCCCTTCTCCCAGTTTTCAAAAAACAGTTCTTCGGTAGTGCCGTACATGCTGCGAAAATCGAAGATGCCGTCGTGCGCAATGAACGTCTTGAAACGCCCGTTGTGTACACCCTCCAGCGCGTAAGCCGAATAGCCGCCAAAAGAGGCGCCAACGCAACCACGCCGGGCGGTATCCACAAAACTTTCTTTGGAGGCGGCATCAATAGCGCTTAAATAATCCTGTAATACCTGCCCGCCCCAGTCTTTGCTGATTTGTTCATTCCAGGCAGTACCAAAGCCCGGCATCCCGCGCCGGTCGGGCGCAACTACAATGTAGCCTTGCGAGGCAATCAGTTGCAGGTTCCAGCGAAAAGAATAAAATTGGGTGAGCGCTGCCTGCGGGCCACCTTGGCAGTATAAAAGCGTCGGGTATTTTTTTGCAGCATCGAAATTGGGCGGATAAACCATCCATACCAGCATCTGCTTCCCATCGGTGGTAGTTACAAACTTTCTTTCCGTTTTGCAGAGCGATAAGCTATTATACACAGCATCATTGGTATGGGAGATCTGCTGCATATTGCCTTTTATATCTGCGGCATACAGTTCATTGGCATGGTTCAAATCGGAGCGGGTTACTATCAAGCGGCTGCCGGCTTCGCCAATGATGGCATTAATATCAAAATCGCCCTTGGTGATTTGCGTTATCACCGGCAGTTTTTTAGTAAAGCCCGGATTATCGGCCACAAATAGCTGCAACGTGCCGTTCACCGGCGCTATAAAATAAATCCGGTTGCCGTCATCGCTCCACTTAAAGCTTTCTACATGTAAATCATCTCGCTGTTGTGTAAGATTAAGATGCACGGGGCCATTCGCAACCACAATATCCTGCTTATCGCTTTCGTAGCCTTCGCGCTTCATACTCAGCCATGCAAGGTTGCCTTTGCTGCTGTAAGCCGGGGATACATCGTAGCCCATCATGCCTTCTGTAAGGTTTTTGGTGGCGCCGGTAGCTATATCATATTCGTACAAGTCGGTATTGGTGCTGATGGCATAGTCGGTGCCCCACTTTTTCTTCGTTACATAAACAATGTGCTTACTATCCGGGCTCCAGATATAATCTTCCGCTTCGCCAAAAGGCTTGGTGGGGCAGTCGTATGGCTCGCCGGGCATGATGTCTTTGGCTTCACCCGCCTGCTTTCCGTTGGCCGCCGGCGAAAAAAACACATGATCGAATTTTCCATCTTCCCACGTATCCCAGTGCCGGTAATTCAGGCTTTCGTATATCTGCACATTGGAAGAAGGGAGCTCCGGGTAATAGTCGCTGCCGAATACTTTTTTTATCTTAATACTGCTGTCGCTTATAATGTATTTCCCGTCAGGCGATACCCGGTTGTTGGCAAGCAGGCTGTCTATATTGCTTACTTCCTGCGGCTGGCCGCTGGCAACGGGAATGCGATATTGCTTCGTTACACTTTTGTTCTGCGCAACGTCCGGTGTGGAAACGCTGTAAATAATAAATTGCTTGTCCTTTGACAGTCCGACCGGGGAGAGGCGCCCAAGCGACCAGAGTAGTTCCGGCGTCATTGTTTGCTGCTGCGCAAAAAGAGCAAGGGGTACGGCAAATACTATAAACAAGATGGCTTTTTTCATGTGCGAAAGGTAGGAAATGTGGGGAGACGAAAAAATGAGAAATACTTTTTGAAAACTGTTCATTAAATAAAGTTGATATACTTGTATGTATAATAATTTTTAACTTGTAGTTTCAAAACTAATATTCTATGAAATCTCCTCTTGTTTACACATGTCAAGTTTTATTACTCCTTTTCTTTTCCAGTTCACTGAATTTTATTCATGCCCAAACAAGAAGCCTTACGTATAAATTAGATATTAAAAGGGAAAAGAGTACTTATTTAGTAAACATGTATCCTTTGGCAAATGGTGATAATTTGGTGAGCAGTTATGACATCGGTGACACAATTACAACAAAACTGCGGTTTGTAAGGATAAAGCCCGATGGTAAGATTGTATGGTCGAAGACTTATACCGAACCCAACTATTACCAGTACTATGTAGTTGCAGCAGCTACAAATGATAATGGCTTTATTGCAGCAGCCAGGCTTGACAGTGGTACGAAATATAGTCTGGGCACGGTATTATTTAAGTGTGATAGCAGCGGTGATATAGAATGGAAACAGAAGTTAATAACAGCGGATCATTCTGCAACGGCACCCGGACCAATTATACAAACAAAAGATGAGGGCTATTACTTCGTTAATTATAGTTACGGGGTAGCTCAATTGGAAAAGTTGGATAAGAATGGATATGTAGTTTGGTCCAAAGCTTTCAACCCGTCGTACTCAGATTATGGCTATAACTTGGATAAACTGGCAGAAGCTGCAGATGGAGGTGCGCTGCTTACAGTTTACAATATAAGCTGCGAATACTACTGTATTGCATATTCTTTATACAAATTTCAAAAAAATGGCAATCCTGCATCGGTTATTGATTTCGATCCGAGCTTTTATTTTGGAACGACTGCCTATTATTTAAGTGAGGACAGTGCGGGTGTAATACGAATGATCGCAGGAGGAGATATACTCTCGCTTTATAATTATCTTGGGGCTAAGTATAGTTACGTTATTATTCAACCGGATGCAATAAATGCAAAAGCTTTTATTATAAACCATGACCTTTTAAGCTTACAGCATTTTTTTAAAACAAACAAAATAGCAATGCTTAACAACAAAATATATACAACAGGCAGGGAATCACCTTACTTCAATTTTAGTAAAGATTGGAGCTTAAGTGTAGCATCAGACAAATATAATGCAAAGGGAATACATTATGTGCAGATTGAACGGTATGACAGTCTTGGAAGAATATGCCCAAATTATAAAATTCCATTTGTTGATACTACTATATTACAAAAAGGTGCAGGCATCTATCGCAGCGTTTTCAGCGTAATAAATATGCCTGCTGTGCTTGTTACTAATTCGAATTTATCTTCCACGCCGCTCCAAAATTATGATTCCATTCTTTGTATTGGCGAAGTCTCAACAATTTCAACAACTAATAATAATATCGCTGCCAAAGCATTACCAAAAATACCACGCTTTAGTATTTTTCCAAATCCTGCTAAAGACTATATTAACTTAGAACTTAGTAACGATAAGAGTTCATCAGCACAAATCCAAATTATTAGCATAGATGGAAAAATAATAAAAGCATTTACTTCATACTTTGCTATCGGTACCATCATTAAAACTTATGACATCAGCTATTTGCCAAAAGGTGTGTATTTGCTTAAAGTTACAACTCAAGCAACACAGCAAACTATTAAGTTCATTAAAGAATAACATCTGTTGTACTTGTTAAGCAGTAAAAATGCTACTAATACTGCTCAGCTCATAAAATATAATACTAAAGAATAAGATATCGGGAGCAGAGGATGCAAGACTTAAACAAGTGGAGTGCATAAAGGGTAGCCGCAGAAAACATGTTGTATAGTGAGGGACTTGCAGCCAATAGGCCGACCCAAAGGAATATGCCCGAAAAATTCTATCAATGTTTTTATTTCTCTTTAAACAAAACTTTAAAACATTAAAGTTTCTAAAAGGCTTATTTGGTAATTTTGGATAAACCTTTATCTTTGCGCCTCAAAAATTTACCTGAAGGAGGTATAACATACTATGCTGATAATAGATTCTAAAGACTGCGAAAACATAGATAAAGCACTGAAGAAGTACAAAAAGAAGTTTGAAAAAAGCAAAGCGTTGCTGCAACTGAGAGAGCGCCAGAGCTTTACCAAACCTTCGGTAAGGCGCCGTACCGAGGTGCTAAAAGCCATCTATAAGCAGAACCTCGCTAGTGGTAAAATAGAAAAATAATTGCTGATTAATAGCTGATTGAAATAGCCATAAGGGTTTTTACCTTTATGGCTATTTATTTTACTTATATGCAGGAACGATACCCGCAGTTGCAGCAGTTTATCCAACACCTGCAGTTTGAAAAAAGATATTCTCAACATACCGTAATTTCCTACCAAACCGACCTGGAGCAGTTTTTCGGTTATCTTATTCCAGTTTATGATGCGCCGGCTGTTGACCTGATTAAACCGGTAATGGTGCGCTCGTGGCTGGCTGGCATGAAAGGAACGGGAAAGGTATCCAATAAAACCCTGAACCGGAAAATATCTACCCTGAAATCCTTTTTTAAATTTCTGATGAAACAGGGTTTGCTGCTGCAAACGCCTATGACAACCATTATTTCGCCAAAAACAAGCAAGCGGCTGCCGGTATTTGTGGAAGAAACGGATTTTAAAAATAATTTTAAGAATATAGAATTCACAGATGATCATGATGGCCAAACAGAGCGCCTGGTCCTGCTTCTTTTTTACCAGTCCGGTATGCGTTTAAGTGAATTGATTAACCTGAAAGAAAATGGAATAGATGAAGCATACAGTCATATTAAAGTATTGGGCAAGGGCAATAAGGAACGCATTATACCAATATCACGGGAACTGCTGAGTGAGCTTCAGCATTATATAAAAGAAAAGCCGGCCGGCACTGATGAAAAGCCTTACCTGTTTGTAACGGCAAAAGGCAGGCGCCTGCAGCCCCGCGCGGTATATACATTTATAAATAAATACCTGGCGTGTATTACCACCATATCTCAAAAAAGCCCGCATATACTCCGCCATACGTTTGCAACGCACCTGATGAACAATGGCGCTGACCTTAATGCCGTAAAGGAACTGTTGGGCCATTCCAGCCTTGCAGCTACGCAGGTATATACGCACAATACCATTGAAAAACTAAAAGAAGTATATAAACTGGCGCATCCAAAAGCATAAATTTTACATACAAACATTTATTTGGCTTGCATTTTCTGGCACGCAGAACTTAAGCCATTACATTTTACCGATTTTAATGTCAAAAAGAGCTTATTTTAAGTCGGGAAATTTTATTTTATCAGACATGCAGCGTAATTTGAACTTACAAAGCAGTACCAATATCAGGCTGCTTAATATTGTTTCACCATTAAAAAGCGATTTCTTATGAATGTAAACATTCAGGCTGTGCATTTCGACGCAGATGCAAAACTCGTGGAGTATGTAACAAAGAAAGCCCAGCGGCTTACGAACTTCCACGACCGGATTGTGAAGGTTGATGTGTTTTTGAAGCTGGATAACCTTGTCCACAATATTAAGGACAAAATTGCGGAAATAAGAGTGCATGTGCCGCGACAAAACGTGTTTGTAAAAGCTTCTTCCAAATCTTTTGAAGAATCTTTTGACGCTGCTTTGAACTCGGCGATTAACCAGATAAAAAGAAAAAAAGAAAAATTAGCCGCTGCATAAAAAAATTAAATAAAAGCCCTGCCGCAAGCAGGGTTTTTATTTTCAATCGAACGACAGATTGGGGCAGCTAAAGAAAGCTGATTGTATCTTTGAACTGCTTATGAACATGAAATATGTTGCTTACCTGCTGCTCTCCTGTATTGTTTTCTTCCTGCTCTGCAACCCGCTGCACCTGTATTTTTTAAGCGATGATTTCGATAGCATGTTTACTTCGCAGCAATGGAGCGGCGTTATACATTCTTACCGGCCCGGTTCCGACTTTTTATTGCACACCGATCACCTGCTCTTTGGGTATGATGCACGCGGCTATCACACAACCAATTACCTGTTACACTTTGCTACGTGCTTCCTGCTTTTTTATGCTGCCAAAGAATTACTGCGGCCTTTTTATGATATTACAGTGGCTGATAAATATGCTTTTGCAGCAAGTGTTATATTTCTTTATTATCCTTTTCACAGCGAACCCATTTTCTGGCTCGTTGGCCGCTCCAGCCTGCTGGCTGTGCTGTTTGCCATGGCAAGTGTTTTTTGCTTTTTAAAAAAAAAGCAAAACATAGTGTATTATTTTTTATCCTTATTTACTTTACTCCTGGGCTTGTTTTCTTATGAATCTATCTGGACGCTGCCGGCCATCATCATCCTTTTATCCTTTGTTTACGATAAGGACGTCACCGGCAAAGCCAGGCTACTGTATGTTGCCGGCTACTGGTTTGTTTTTTTTATGTATTTATGGATGCGCTTCCGGCTTACAGATACAGTCATCGGCTCACCTTATGGCACACAGAAAATCGTTTCTTTTGATGTGCGCTTGTTGCTGCGCAACTTTCTTGCTTTGGTAAGCCGTTCCTTCTTGCCGCCCATGCAATCGGCCATCATGTATGTTATTTGCTTTACGGTGCTCCTGCTGATGTTATTAGGGTTGTATTTTACAATACGAAAGCGCATAACTATTCCACTCATCGTTTGCACTATTGCTTTTTTGGTTTGCCTGTTGCCGGTACTATCACTGGGCATTGACACGCATGATACTGAGTCGGAACGCTTTCTATACTTGCCTTCCGCCTTTTTATCAATAGGTATCAGTATCATTTTGTTTGCCGTATTTAAAAGTAAAACCGTTTATGCATTGGGCGGATTATTGGCATTGCAAATAGTGTTTTTGACAATGAGCTACAGCAGTTTTGCTGCAGCCAGTACTGTTGTAAAAACAAGTATAAAAGCAATCCGGTCGTTACCGGTTACAGATACGGTTGTGTGTATTGATCTTCCGGAGCAGTACAAGGGCGGCTTTATTTTTAGAAACGGGTTTGCCAATGCTGCAAAACTGTTTGCCCCGCAGGTTAAAAATGTTGTGATAAATCCGCATAAAGAAATAATGCAGGACCCCCAAAAGTATGAGCTTAATAATTATCCGCGCGCTGCGCTGCCGGCAAGGAAATATGTGCATCACCTTGGCACTGATATTACTACACCTGTTGCTGTTTTTATATGGACAGATAGCAGTTTAAATGTATATCAGTAAATCAAAAGCGTATCAATCAAATTTTTATATACGGTTATGTTATCCTTTATGCTGAGGCATTGGCTACTTCTCAATCGTATTTTATTACAGAAAATAAATAGGACCAAAAAAAATTTTTAAGAATTTTGCTGAACAAAGTTTTCTCTTACCTTTGCCATCCCTAAAAATAGGGTAGTTCTTTATTGAACACTTTAACTTGCTGGTAGAGCATCCTGTTTGCGCGGGCACGTTGCCGGTTCAGGTGGTTAGGCGCTCCAATCAAACGCCACTTTAGCTCAGCTGGTAGAGCAACTGATTTGTAATCAGTAGGTCGTTGGTTCGATTCCGACAAGTGGCTCAGATTATTGAATGTAATACGATTAAACAAACCAGGGCAGGTGGCCGAGTGGTTAAAGGCGACAGACTGTAAATCTGTTCTCTCACGAGTACATAGGTTCGAACCCTATCCTGCCCACAGTTCTTTTAAGGTTTATAAGTTTACCTGTTCATGGGTTCGGCTGTTGCTTTTCTTTCATTTATCCGCTGTTACCCTTGAAGATGTGAACGTTATATGCGGAAGTAGCTCAATTGGTAGAGCGATAGCCTTCCAAGCTATAGGTTGCGGGTTCGACCCTCGTCTTCCGCTCCAGAACAAATGACAGTTGTGCGATAACAGTTAACAGGCTTTACTTACTGGTAACTAACAACGGTCAACCACCGGGCTGACATAAGCCGTTGTAGCTCAGGGGTAGAGCACTTCCTTGGTAGGGAAGAGGTCGTGAGTTCGATTCTCACTAACGGCTCAAAGCCTTTTATGAAGCTTAGGATAACATATCCGGCAGCACCGGAAGATTGTAAGCTTGATTCTCATCAATGGCTACCTGTATTGTTAATTGCATTTTCCGGATTGCATTAACAACATTATTTTAAATTAATGTTTGCAAGTAAAGGCTTTACTTGCAGGCTCTTATAATTGTAAACACACAACATAAAACCGATAAAATGTCTAAAGAGACCTTTAAGAGGGAAAAACCTCACGTAAACGTTGGAACCATTGGTCACGTAGACCACGGTAAAACAACTTTAACAGCCGCTATTACCACCATTCTTGCCAGTAAGGGTATGGCACAGGCAAGAAAGTATGATGAGATTGATGCTGCTCCGGAAGAAAAAGAGCGTGGCATTACCATCAATACGGCACACGTAGAATATGAAACAGTTGCCAGGCACTATGCACACGTAGATTGCCCCGGACATGCCGATTATGTAAAGAATATGATTACCGGTGCGGCACAAATGGACGGTGCTATCCTTGTAGTTGCTGCTACCGATGGACCAATGCCGCAAACGAGAGAACACATCCTGCTGGCCCGCCAGGTAGGTGTGCCCCGTATGGTTGTTTTTATGAACAAGGTAGATCTTGTAGATGATCCTGAACTTATAGAACTGGTAGAAATGGAAATCCGGGAAATACTTTCCAAGAACGGTTTTGATGGTGACAATACCCCGATTATACAAGGCTCTGCCACCGGCGCTTTAGCTGGTGAAGCCAAATGGGTAAAAGCGGTGGAAGACCTGATGGATGCTGTTGACACATATATACCACTGCCTCCCCGCCCTATTGATCAGCCATTCCTGATGAGTGTGGAGGACGTATTCTCAATTACCGGACGTGGTACAGTTGCTACCGGCCGTATTGAACGTGGTATTGTAAAAGTAGGAGAAGGTGTAGAAATAGTTGGGTTGATTCCAACGCCGTTGTCTTCTGTAGTTACAGGCGTAGAAATGTTTAAGAAATTGCTGGATGAAGGTCAGGCCGGCGATAATGCAGGTTTGCTGCTTCGCGGTATTGAAAAGAAAGACATCCGTCGGGGTATGGTAATTTGTAAGCCTAAATCTATTACACCGCACACCGAGTTTAAGTGCGAAGTATATGTGCTGAGCAAGGACGAAGGTGGCCGTCACACGCCTTTCTTCAACAACTACCGTCCGCAATTTTACTTCCGTACTACAGATGTAACCGGAGAAGTAACACTGCCTGAAGGAACTGAAATGGTAATGCCCGGCGACAACATTGGCCTTACTGTAAAGCTGATTCAGCCAATCGCAATGGAAAAAGGTTTGAAGTTCGCGATTCGTGAAGGCGGACGCACCGTAGGTGCAGGTCAGGTTACTGAAATTCTGAAGTAAGAAAAGCCCCTAACCTGTAAAGGGTATATGGGAAACTTTCAATATTTTTACAAAGTACTTAGGCAGAAATCCTGAGTACTTTGTTTTTAAAAAGTTCTTTAAAAATTACCCCAGCTATTCAAGGTTGTGTCAAAACTCCCCTTTGGGCCGGGGAATTATACGGGTATCGTACAACGGTTAGTATAGAGGTCTCCAAAACCTTCGATCTGGGTTCGAATCCTAGTACCCGTGCAGTTAGTATAAATTGTCAATTTTTAATTTACAACGTGAACAAAGTATCAAATTATTTCAAAGAATCCTATCATGAGCTGTTAGAGAAAGTAAGCTGGCCTACGTGGACACAGTTACAGCAATCTACAGTTATTGTGCTCGCTGCTACTGTTTTTATCACAGCTATTGTAGCGCTGATGGATGTTGCAAGCAGTTACCTGCTTAAATTAATTTATTCTTTTTTATAGTAAGCAGAGGTAGTTATGGAAAATACAGCAGAAGTAGTGCAGCAAGCCGAGTCCAAGTGGTATGTATTGCGCGTAGTAAGTGGTAAGGAAAGAAAGATAAAAGAATATCTTGATAAAGATATAACGCGTAATGGCTGGAATACTACTGTAAAGCAAGTCTTTCTTCCCATGGAAAAAGTGTATAAGGTTCAGAACGGAAAGAAAGTAATGCGCGAAAAGAACTATTTTCCAGGCTATGTGATGATAGAAGTAGCCGATGGCAAATTAAATGATGATATGGTGCAGCATATCAGCAGCATCAGCAATGTAATGCATTTTTTAACGGACGGCAAAGGCAGTAAAGGCAATATTATCTCGCTGCGCAAAGCGGAAGTAAACAAAATGCTGGGCAAGGTAGATGAGATGAATGATCAGGGCGTAACGCTGAGCGAGCCATTTATTATTGGTGAAACCATTAAAATAATTGAAGGGCCTTTTAACGACTTCAATGGGGTAATAGAAGAAGTGAACGATGAAAAGAAAAAACTGAAGGTTACCGTAAAAATCTTTGGCCGCTCTACACCAGTAGAATTAAATTATATCCAGGTTGAAAAGATAGGATAAGTAAAAACAGAGAATATTATAAAAAGCCACAATTATTTGTGGCTTTTTTATTTTTAGGCCTACACAACCTAGCTTTTGTTAGTTTTCGGTTAAAACTATAAATATTACTGCTATCAGACTGTTTTTTGCGTTTATAAGTATTAAACGTTTCCATTTTTAAACGTCTTATATAGTGTTAATCAGTTCCTTCAATAAATGGCATATTGATGGATACACTAATCATTAATCATTTAAAAATTGCAGCCATGAAATATAAATTACGGTTTTTATCAGCAGCAGCGTTAGTGGTGATGTTGGCTGTATCCTGCACCACAGCTCAAAAAGCATACGGACAGGATGACTATAACAATGATGGTTATAGTAATAATAATGACTACAACAACGACAATTATGCTCAGAACAATAATCCGCAGGAAGAAGAGCCGCTGATTCAGCCGGAGCAGGATGTAACGTTTGACCAGTTTTACAACGACCTCAGCCCTTATGGCCGATGGATAGATTACCCAAGCTACGGCCGGGTATGGGTTTGTAATGTTTCCGGTTTTCATCCTTATTCAACCGGTGGTCATTGGGCTTACAGCCGTTTTGGCTGGACATGGGTGTCCGATTACAACTGGGGCTGGGCTCCATTCCATTATGGCCGCTGGTCTTTTGATGCAGGCTATGGCTGGTTCTGGGTTCCGGGTTATACTTGGGGGCCTGCGTGGGTAAGCTGGCGCCATGGCGGTGATTATTACGGCTGGGCGCCCCTGTCTCCCGGTATTAATATAAGCATTGGCTTTGGCAGTGGCATAGCAGCATCCAACTGGATATTTATGCCGCACCGGTATATGGGTTACCGCAACATTAATCCGTATTATATAAACAGGCAGCGCAATGTGACTATTATTAAAAATACCACTATTATAAATAATACCAATGTTTATAACAACAACAGGTATGTAGTGGGCCCGCAACGGCAGGAAGTAGAGCGTTATACCGGGCGCAACATACAAGCCCAGAACATTTATGTATCTAACCGTACCAATGTACAGGGACAAGATAACAGAGGTATTCATTTATACCGTCCGCAACCACAGCAGGGTAGTACGGTGATAAATAACCGGAATATTATCAGGAACAACAATAACAATCAGAATAATAACACGCAAAACAACAATAATCAGCAGCCATCTAACTCTAACAGGAATAACCTGCCCAACCGGACCTGGAATGGCCAGCAAAACGGCAACAGACCTGATAATAATCAGTCGCAGCAGCAACAAAACAATAATAGCCAGCGCCGTAACGATGTGAACCGGCAGCAAGTGCCGCAGCAGCAAAACAACAACCTGCAGGAACAGCGCGACCGGGAGCAGCAACTGCGGAACAGACAACAGCCGGATAATAGCAATCAGCAACCGGACAACCGGCAACAGCAACTGCGTGAAAGGCAATTGCAGGAGCAAAATAACCGTCAGCAGCAACAAAGACAGCAGGAAGTGCAGCAGCGGTTGCAGCAACGCCGCCAGCAGCAGGTGGACCAACAAAGACAACAGCAGCAACAGGAGGAGCAAAGACAGCAAATGCAGCAGCGGATGCAACAGGAGAGACAGCAACAAATGCAACAACAGCAACAGCAAAGGGCACAACAGGAACGCCAGCAACAGATGCAGCAAAGGCAACAACAGATGCAGCAGCGCCAGCAGCAACCTGCCCAAAAAAGTTTTAACAGTCCGCCGCAGCAAAGCAGCCGGCAATCACAGCCTCAACAGCAGCACAACCCACGCAATCGCTAATAATTATATATTAAAAGAGCGGCCGATAAATCGGCCGCTCTTTTAATTATGAAAAACTATATTTTTTATCACACTGCAAACGAACTTCCGCAGCCACAGGTTGCAGAAGCATTCGGATTTTTAAAAGTAAACCCACGGCCATTCAATCCATCCTGCCAGTCTATCTGCATACCATATAAGTAGAGCTCATGATTTTTATTCATAATACAATCAATGCCTTCCAGTTCAAACTCCACATCATCTGCCTGCAATTCATCAAAGCCAAGTATATAACTTAAGCCACTACAGCCGCCACCTTTTACACCTACACGCAGTTTTTTATTAGCATCAAAATCAGGTGCACTTACCAGTCTTTTTATTTCATTTATAGCACCTTCGGTAAAACTTACCGGTGTGGCTGTCAGCATTTCCATATAAATTTCTTTGTTGCAAAAATACACAACGTTTTTTATCGTTTCCATTATAAGCAGGCGTCATTTCAAAAGATGACGTTTCGCTTACATTTGTAAAAAACAACTATGGGTATCTCATCTAATATCGTGCTTGGCATTATCGGGCTGCTGCTGATAGCATTTATCATTTACTTATTTACCAATAAATCCAAAGAGCCTGTTATTAAAGAATCCGCCTCCGATGGTACACGGCAAATGCAGTTAGCCGCTTACGAACGCCTGATATTGCTGGTGGACCGGATTTCTTTGCCCAATCTTATTAGCCGCCTTAATCAGCCCGGCGCCACGGCAAAAGAAATGCAGGCGTTGCTTACCCAAAACATCCGGCAGGAATACGATTATAATATTACGCAGCAGGTATATGTGAGCGCCGACGCCTGGAGCGCTATTAAAAATCTGAAAGAACAAAACCTGTTGGTCATAAACCAGATCGCCAATACAATGCCACCACAGGCAACAGGCCTTGACCTCAATAAACTTCTTTTGGAATACCTGATGAATGATAAAAAAGGCGCCCTGCATGAAGTAGTAAGCGAAGTTTTGAGCTACGAAGCAAAGAAGCTGTTATAAGGGCTTTATGGGACGAGCTGCATGGCTGCTATGTAGCTTCCGTTATCGCCTGTGGCGATGAGAGCGCCATCACTCCCTCGCCTGTCTGCCGGCAAAGGCAGGTACGTTCTTATCGCTATTCAGCAATGGGCAGTTAGCGTAACGTACATTCGTTTCTTTTACCTGTCAACTCCTATCTAACATCTGTCAATTTACTTCTGCTATGCCTGAAAAACAAATACTTACCAATTCCGATATCGAAATAAAATCTGTTTACACACCAAAAGATGCACTTCCTCTTACCGGAGACCTGCCCGGACAATTTCCTTTTACCCGTGGCATTCAACCGGACATGTATCGCGGCAAGTTGTGGACGATGCGTCAGTACGCCGGTTTTTCTACCGCAGAAGAAAGCAATCTCCGCTACCATTATTTATTATCGCAAGGCGTAAACGGACTAAGTGTTGCTTTTGATTTGCCTACACAAATCGGGTACGACAGCGACGATCCGGTTGCCGAGGGCGAAGTGGGAAAAACAGGCGTTGCAATAGATAGTATTGAGGATATGCAGCGCCTGTTTAAAGGTATTACCCTGCAGGATATTACCACTTCCATGACCATCAATGCAACGGCATTTATTCTTTTAGCATTATACGTTGCTGTTGCCAGGCAGCAGGGCGCGGATTTATCAAAACTCAGCGGCACCATCCAAAATGATATACTAAAGGAATACGCAGCGCGTGGCACCTACATTTATCCGCCCAAGCCTTCCATGCGCATTATTACCGATGTATTTCAATGGTGCAGCCAAGAACTGCCTAAGTGGAATACCATTTCTATCTCCGGTTATCATATACGCGAGGCCGGTAGTTCAGCAGTACAGGAGATCGCTTTTACATTGGCCAACGGTAAAGCCTATGTAGAAGCTGCTTTGCTAAAGGGCCTTAATATTAATGTTTTTGGCAAAAGGCTGTCTTTCTTTTTTAATGCACACAACAATTTGTTTGAAGAAGTAGCCAAGTACCGCGCCGCGCGGCGTATGTGGGCAGGCATGATGAAAGGCATGGGCGCTACCGACGAAAAAGCAATGATGCTGCGCTTTCATGCACAAACCGGCGGCAGTACCCTCACCGCGCAACAACCGCTAAACAACATTAGCCGGGTAACGATACAAACCCTTGCGGCAGTGCTTGGCGGTGCGCAAAGCCTGCATACCAATGGATACGACGAAGCTATTAGTCTGCCCACGGAAGAAGCCGCGCGCATTGCATTGCGTACACAGCAGGTGGTTGCATACGAAAGCGGCATTGCACAAACCGCAGACCCGCTGGGCGGCAGTTATTTTATAGAAGCGCTTACGAATGAAACAGAAGCAAAGGCTATGGAGCTGATAAAACAAATAGACTTAATGGGCGGGAGTATTGCTGCTATAGAGCAAGGCTTTATGCAGGAGCAGATTGCACGCAGCGCGTATGAATACCAGCAAAAAATTGAAGGTGGCGAACAGGTAGTGGTTGGCGTAAACCGGTTTGTAACGGAAGAAATGGCAGCACAGCCGTTTAAAATAGATGAAAGTATCCGCATAACGCAATCGGAAAGGCTGAAGGTATTGAAAGCAGTAAGGAACAACCAAACAGTAGCAGCCTGTTTACAAAACGTAAAGACCGCTGCAAAGGAAAATATTAACCTAATGCCGGTAGTGATAGATGCAGTAGAAAACTATTGCACCCTGGGCGAAATAAGCAATGTATTGAGAGCCGTTTTTGGGGAGCACAAGTAGCCATTCAATAAGTAATATGGAATAGGTAATATTAATTACAACGTCGCTTATCTTTTATAAGACCCATTCTATAATGTTTTTTAAACCTCAGCTATAGGGCTATGAAAATTTTTAAATATCCTATAAACCGTTTAAAAGATTTATAGGATATTAATATTTTGTAGCAAAATCTTCTTTACACACTCAGTTTTCCTTCTACACCATCGTCCATTGTTTTGCCGGTAATGGCGCCTGCTGCAATTTTTAAAAAGGAAACCATCTTGCCATGCTTCGTATCCCAGTAATACGCTTCGTTGGGCGTAAACTTTATTACGCTGATATTGGGGTCATCTTTGCCTTCGGTAAACCAAGTTTTTACAATCGGATTCCAGAGGTAGTCAATTTTCCCTTTATTGTACAACAATTCGCTGTTGCCATGCACCGACAAATAATTCGATTTTTCCGGCTGTGCAAATATTAAATCCGTAGCCGGATTCACTTCTAAGTCTTCGTTTCTTTTACTCTGTTTAGTGCTTAGAAACCAAAAGGTTCCATCTTCGTCCACAGTATTCGTGCTCATCGGTGCAGTCTGCAATTTGCCCATACTATCATAAGTACAAAACATGCACATTTTTATTTCTTCGGCCAGGTCTTTCATCTTTTTAATAGCTTCCGTATTGGCTAAGTTCTTTTTATCTCCCATAACATATTTTTTGGTACAATCTTCTAATTATGTGCCAGTAATTTATCCTTTTGGTTATTGAAAGACTTCAACCTTTACCTTGCAGCCTTATATTACTTTTTTTAAAACAGGCTATGAGACTATTGAAAATCACCGCTTTCCTTCTCTTATTAATCAGTAGCATGGAATCTTCTTTCGCGCAGCAAAAAGCAACGCAGAAAGGCTGTGCCGTGCTTGCTTACTATACCGGCGACAGTGCGCAAATAGAAAAATACAATATCAGCGCGCTTACGCACATTATCTTCAGCTTTACGCACCTGCAGGGCAATCAGTTGCATGTAGATAAAGCGGAAGACAGTGTTACCATCCGCAAACTGGTTTCGCTAAAGAAGCAATATCCCGGCCTTAAGATCATTTTTTCTATGGGCGGCTGGGGTGGCTGCAAAGAATGCAGTGCCGTGTTTAACACACCGGAAGGGCGCAAAGAATTTGCCCGTTCTTCCAAACAGCTATTACAATATTTTGGCGCCGATGGTTTAGACCTCGACTGGGAATATCCAACCATAGAAGGCTATCCCGGCCACCAGTTTTTGCCACAGGACAAGCAAAATTTTACAGCTTTAATTGTGGAACTGCACAAAGCATTTGGCAATAAATATGAACTGAGTTTTGCAGCAGGTGGTTTTACTAATTATATAATAAAATCGGTAGAGTGGGATAAAATAATGCCCCTGCTTACGCGTGTAAACCTGATGACGTACGACCTGGTGAGTGGTTTTGCTACCACCAGCGGCCATGCAACGCCTTTGTACTCTACACTGCAGGAAAGGGAAAGCATTGCCAATGCGGTATATCTGCTGGATTCGCTGCATGTGCCGCTTAGCAAGTTAGTTGCCGGTGCTGCTTTTTATGCGCGGGTATTTGAAGTGCAGGATACGCTTAACCACGGTCTGTACCGGCCTTGTAAGTTTATAAGCGGCGTTGACTATAACCATTTCGATACAGCATTGCTGAACAATACCAACTTTGTTTACTATTGGGATAGTACGGCACATGCGCCGTACCTGTTTAATGCGAAAGAGCGCTTATTTGTAACATACGACGACCAGCATTCTATACGGGAAAAAACGCAATATGTGCTGGACCACCGGCTGGATGGCATTATGTTTTGGGAGCTTACCAATGATGTGCACAGCAATGGCCTGCTGCAGGCGATAAGTGAGGTGAAGAACAAAGTAAAATAAGAATCGCAATACTTTGAAGTGTCTTAGAGAAAGGAAGAAGGTTATTGGCGGCGCTGATTGGTCAAAGATTTTATTAGTCAACCCATCATCTGAGTAGTAACTTAATTTGAAACGGACAAGTTACAAAACTGTGGGTTTAAGACGCATTACCGTTAAAAGACTTACTAACCTGTCAGGTTACACCTCACTATTTTAAAACTAAGTTAATACCATCATGTGTAAATACAGATGTGACTTAGAGGCCATCCAAAAAACAGGTCAAAATGTTTCCCGGCGATGGGAGCGCAGGCAAGATGGAAGAATGCTTCATAATTGTGCAGTTTGTTTCCCCATCGGACAGGCTCTAAGGGTAAGTATTAGCATGAAATACGGCTACATACAGATTCTGTAAATAAAAAGGTAAAAGCTCCGGCTAAAATTTTCATTTTCATACAAAAAAACTTATGAATGCTATCGGCTATTTTGAAATTCAATCTTCGTATCCGCAACGGGACATCCGGTTTTATGAAGCTATATTCGGGTGGAGATTTATAAGGGCGGACTTATTACCAATAGAATATTACCGTATAGAAACCAACAGCATTAACGGCGGACTGCTGCAACGCCCTGCCTCTGTGCCGCCTGCAGTAAGCGGCACCAATGCGTTTGTATGCTCTGTAAAAGTTGACAATTTTGATAAAACAAACGAACTCATACTACAAGCCGGCGGACAGATAGCTTTGCCAAAATTTGCCATTCCCGGGAAATGCTGGCAAGGCTATTATTTAGACTTAGATAACAACACATTCGGAATATTTGAGGCAGATGCAAGCGCAAAATGAGGTAATTATAACAGTGTTATTTGAAGAGAAAACACGGTTATATTCTTAAAAACCAATCTCCTGCAGAGAACTTGCAGCTATAGCATACTGAAATACCGGAAATACTTTTTTTGAGCTTGGCAGCCATCAGATAACCGCTGCTTACAGTGCTATTAACTGCCCGATAATTTCCTGCGGCGTTGATGCTGCTCCCATAGCATTTACCTGATCGAAATAATTGTACCACCCGGCGCTTTCTACCATTAATTCAAATTGCCGGGCTGCAGCACCATTAGGAAAAGTCCATACCGCAAAATAATCGTAATCAACTTTAGCAAGCGTCGCTTGTTCATTACTGCCCCAGCTTACAATGGCAACGCCGCTTTCCAAAAGCTGTTGTATGGCGGGTCCCAGCGCAGCCATGTAATCAGCCCGCGCTTCTTTTGACAGGTTTATCCATCCTTCCTTTGCTTTCCAAAGCTCAATGTAAGTAATCATATTGTGCAGGTATTTATGCGTATGAGTAATATACAGGTTTTATAGCTCCGATTTTTTTAGCAGTTGCCTTTCTTTCAGGTACTGGCCACCCTGTAAGTTATAAACAGGCTGTAAAGAATATAGCTGTACAATGAAATAGCAAGCAGCAATACTATCTGGTGTTCTCCGGCTACCTGTTAAAATGTTTGAAGAAGCTCCCCAGAATCAAGTGTAATTAATGTTAACAACCTGCTTAAAGAAGCTAACCGGAATTACAGCCGTGGTTGTGGTTAACGGGCCGTTCCTGTATAGTTGTATCAACTGATCAAACTGTCGTGCCGGAAAAAATAGGGTATTAAGAAAGCAGCCAGCCCGCCGATAACTACCTGTGTAGCTATTACAATTAT
Organism: Ilyomonas sp.; assembly: GCA_965247435.1. Classification (GTDB taxonomy): domain Bacteria; phylum Bacteroidota; class Bacteroidia; order Chitinophagales; family Chitinophagaceae; genus Ilyomonas. Next base: position 312,493 of record OZ252019.1, read on the forward strand.
CCGGAATTCGGGTGGCACATCGCCGGTTACACTTTGCCGTAAGGTAATGCCGAGATAAACAATAACAACGGTAACAAGAAATACAATAATGCGGTAAGCCGGGATGCCTTTGCGCAGGTAATACACAAAGAAATAAAAGATAACACCGCAGGCAAGCGACAGCAGTAAGGTACCAAAAACGATAACCGTGATGTCTATGCCGTTAAAGTCCTGGAAGCCGGTAATAAAGCGGTAAATAAACACAAAGAGTATATTAATGACCGTGGCAACAATGCCGGAAAACAATCCGCTTAAAACGCCCCTGGATAAATCGCTTTGAGGATAATCGTAGTTCATATAAATGGATATTTGGTGTGCGGTAATCAGGCTTTTGCAGACAATCTGTACGTATTATTTCCAGGCAGTCAATCAACAATTATAAAGGCAGCGTAAAGAGGCGGCAATCGGTTCTTTTGTGTACAGTCTGCCCAATAAAGATAGTACATTTTTCAGGCTGCCGAAAAATTTATAACCAGTTGCCACGTTATTCGCCTGACCTGTTCCTTATAAAACGTTCAAGCTCCTGCAGATTGATTTGGGTGTAGTTATCAATTATAAAATCGGCGTTTTGTATTTTATCCCGCGATTGCATTGTAGTTAAAGCAATCACTTTCATTCCGGCGCTTTTAGCAGCAGCAATACCCGAAACGGAATCTTCAAATGCTATACATTGCCTGGGATCGGTGCCCAGGCTTTGCGCAGCTTTAATAAATATTTCCGGGTCAGGTTTCCCTTTTGTTACCTGCGACGCATCAATAACACTTTCGAAATATTGCTTAACTGGAAGATGCTGAAACAAAAAATTAATATTCACCGGCAACCCGGAAGTTGCTACTGCCATCGGGATACCGGCGTTTTGCAATATTTGCAAAAAAGGAATTAAACCATCAACCGGCTTAATATGCGGCTTGTACAATTCGCGGTACAGCGATTCTTTTTCATCAGAGAAAAGTGCAAGTTCTGCTGCTGTTATTGCTCTCTGGAAAATGTAGGCAAGGCTCTCATTCGCCCGCTTTCCATTGATATTTTGCTGGTATTCCTCCACCGAAAGCTCGCGGCCTCTTTGCTTATAAAATGCCTGCCAGGCCTGCACATGGTAAGGATTATTGTCCACCAATGTTCCATCCATATCAAATATTACGGCGGCAGGTTTCATCGGATAGTATTTTATCTTTCAGGCAAACGCTTACACAAATTTCTATTTCCGTGTGTAAACATCAGGACATTCTTGCCAGGGCAAGTATGTCCGGTACTTCCAGCACCTGCTTTGTGTAACCTTTGGTAGCAGCTTTAATCATGGCTAAACCCAGTTCTTTCAAAGAAGAAACATACTTCGGCGCTACAGCTTTTACAATAGGTACCAGCCAGCCTAAATATTTATAGTATGGCAGCGTATTTTTTAGTCCTTTCGCAGGCTGCAATACACCGGGACGAAAATTGTACACTTTTTCAAAATCCAGCTTCAGCAGATCGTTCTCCGTTTTACCCTTTACCCTTGCCCACATAGTTCTGCCGTTCTCTGTACTGTCTGTGCCGGCGCCGGAGATATAGCAAAAAGTAAGGCCTTCATTTTGGCGGGCAAGTGTTTCGCCAAAAAGTAAGGTTAAGGTGTAGGTAAGCCTGTAAAACTCCGGCTCTTTCATCCCTACGGAAGATACACCGAGGCAAAAAAAGCAGGTATTGTAGCCCGTAAGTTGTGTTTTAACTCCAGATAAATCAAAGAAGTTATCGTGGATAATCTCTTTTAGTTTCGGATGCACCACGCCGCATGGCTTCCGGCTGACAGACAGCACAGCTTCAACATCCGAATGCTGCAAACATTCATGCAGTACACCCTCGCCTACCATGCCGGTAGCGCCGGTTATTATTAAGCGTAATTTGGCTGGCAATTCGTTTTATTTATCGGGTTAAAAGGCTGCTGCTTTTTATTCTTTACGCAGTCTGTTTTATTCAGTACCATTCCGTAAAGATAGAACCGATTCTGCATAAGTTCTTGCTGCTGTTAAGCCGGCAGCTTTCCGGTTATTGTTACTTGTTTGTTGTGTTGCCTTTTCTCATACAGCTAATTGCGCTGCTAATCCATGGTAGCAGAATGGCTTTCGCGGTGTGCAGTGGTATAGACTCCATTATAAACAAAAAAGAAGTTTAAATAAAATTTTTACCGCTGCCATTGTCTGCCACACGGTAATCATTTCAGCGGATGAAGCCAGGCTGGCAAACCAACGTTTTGGTAAACTGGTACCCTAAACCGGCAAACTCACGCTTGCCCTCGAAGTAAGGCGGCTTGCTGTAAAAAGCACCTCATCAGAAGCAGGTGCATAGAGTGTATTGATAATAACAGCAGGATGGCTAAGCGGAACAAAGGGGTTGAAGCGATTGCGGAAACGGTAGCGGTAAGTACTGTTTACCCAGCGTTGTTCTATCCGGGCGCGGTGCTCAATTTTTACAAGGGCAATATTTTGGGAGACTTATTTGGAAAAATGCTTTCTTAAAAGTTACTGATGGCATCATCAGCTATCAGACGCTTACTGGTGAAGAACATTATTTGTATGCTATGCAACAATCAAACCTGCCTCAGACAATACCCTTAAAACAATTAGCTTTATTTTGGGAATGACACCTACTTCGCTTAGCAGAAGAATAAAAATTAAGCTAATTATTTATTACCATTTGGCAATTTCAAATAATGAACCGTACCAACCAGATTCTCATTCCGACTTTAAGCCTTATAGATGTGAAGTAACATTTAAGAACAGCCACGAAACAGGCATACGACCATTAATTTGAACAACTTGGTTTTATAAAAAACAAAAAGCGTTGGGGCTTTTATTTAATCAGCGGATTCAGAGAAATATCAAAAGACGACTTTGAAGTTATAAATTATGCGATGAAATAAGGGCGAACGCAAAGTCCGTTCTTTGCGGTATAAGTGCAGCGCACCCCGAAGTAAATAATAAAGGCAGGTCTCCCGGCCTGCTTATTTATTTATAGTTACGCTTATGCTGGCAAAAGGAGAACGGAACGTGAGCCTTTTAGCATACAAATGGAATATTCCTGTGATAATTACATAGGTAAAAAGGAGTGATATTTACCAGATAAAATATATATGCTACCTAACAATCACCTCCGTGCTACAGCAATACTAAGTGCTGTATGTATATTAGTCTCCTGCAGTAAAATGGATACTAAAACAATGCCTTCGCCGGCCGCCGTTTCCACAGAACAAATGACTTCGGAAAACGGAAGTAACCCCGATGAACTGGTTTTAAAAAGTGCGGTTGCAAGCACTACCGAAAGTCATTTATATACCGAAAGCAATAAACGCTCTGGAAACACCATCATTGAGTTTACACAAAAGGCGGACGGCACTTTGGCAGACCGGAATGAATATGCTTCCGGTGGTTATGGCTACGGCGAAGCTTTGGGTTCGCAGGGTGCGCTGGCGGTAAGCAGGGAAATGCGGTTGCTTTTTGCAGTAAATGTGGGTTCCAACTCCATCTCCTCTTTTAAGATACGCACCAATGGCAGCCTGCAGTTGTTATATACGGTAAGTAGTTACGGGAATGTAGCCAACAGTTTAACGATCCATGGCAATACCATGTATGTGCTTAATACCGGGAGTTCCACCATTTGTGGTTTCAAGATAGATCCGAATGGCTTTTTTCGTAAAATGGAAGGATCTATCCACAATTTAAGCGGGCTAAATGTAGATGCCCCGCAGATCAGTTTTCAACCCGATGGCAAAGCGTTGTATGTAACAGAAAAAATGACGAATATCATAGATAAATTTAAGGTAGATGCTGATGGTAACATTACTTCCTCTATGCAGGAAACTTCTAACGGTATTACGCCTTTCGGTTTCGATTTTAGCAGGAACCCGCAGTATTTAATTGTTTCCAATGCAGCCAACGGCTTCAGCGGAGCAGGTTCCTGCACGTCGTACAAAAGCGATGGCAGCGGACTTACCGCTATCAACGGCGCAGTTTCCGACTATCAGTCGGCACCTTGCTGGGTTGCTACTACACAGTACGGATCGTTTGCTTTTGTAAGCAATACAGGATCTGACCGCATTTCCTCCTATTACATTGATAAAACAGGCGTGCTTTCACTCCTGAAATCCGTTGCCGCAGAAGATGGCGCACACCCTATTGACATTGTTGTGAGCGCGGATAACAGATACGTTTACAACATTAATTCGGTATCGCATACGATTAGTGAATATGCGAGAAAGCCGGCAGGTGTGATAGAATTGATCGGTAAGGTAACCACGTTGCCTCCTTATGCAGTAGGGCTGGTATCTTTTTAATTTCACCTGCTTCAAAAACTCTACGATTATACCTTAAGTAAGAAGCAAACCGCCGATACGCAATTATTAATAATCTTTTTGTAAGATGGAAAAAGACACGACTTATCGTTGTGTCTTTTTCCATCTTAAAGCTTGCTACAGTTTAATTCGCACTTGCTTTATCAATGGAAGAATAAGACTTTTTAAAAATTGCCACAACGCCAATAAAAACACTGACTTCTTTAATAAGCGTTTGGAAGAAATGTTAGCAGGCATCCACTGCCACAAAGCGCTCATAAAGTCCCTCTTCCCGGGGAAAGGGACTTAGGGTGAGGTCAGGTAAGAGCACTACAACTTTATAACACTGTTGCTATAATATCCACTTGTGCAGCAGCTCCATGGTTGTGGTTAGTTATTTGTAAACCGGCAGACAGGCCCGATTGATGTTGTTTCGTATTTTTATGCGTTGCCGGTAAAGAAACCGCCGTCCCCAACAGGAATGTATGCGTACACTGAATGTTATTTTATCAGCGCTGTTTGCATTTTTATGTATAAGGGCAACAGCCCAAAAGCAGGTGTGGGCGGGCAGCACGAAAGAAAAACACACAATTCCATTCCATTTAACGGCGTATAATAACATCGTAATAAAATCGGTGTTAAACAACCGCGACACGGTGCTTTTGATGCTTCATACAGCTTCAGGTGATGTAACAGTTACGGAAGCAGCATTTAAAAAAATGAAAACGGTACAGTTGGAGGGTACTGCAGATAGTGTGAAGAGTTGGGGCGGTAATACAAACGCTTCCGACTTCAGCAAGAATAATGTACTGAAAATAGAAGATTTAAACTGGAGTGAAATAACCATCTGGAAAGACCAAAACTCCGGATAGGAAACCGATGGAAAATTTGGCCTCAATCTTTTCGAAAACAAAATACTGGAGGTTAACTTTAATAAAAACCTGCTGACCGTAGCAGCAAAGCTGCCGCGCAATATAAATAAATACCAAAGATTTCAATTGTTGGCCCGTAGCGACGAGCTGTTTATTAAAGCAGTTTGCCAAACAGCGAAAGATAGTTTTGGAAATGAATTTTTACTTCATTCGGGCTATTCCGGCGCTGTTTTACTGGACGATAATTTTGTAAGCGACAATAAAATCGGGCAGCAGATAACCATAACCGGTGAAAAAAAATTACAGGATGCTTATGGCAATGTTCTTACTACCAGGAAAGGCATTTTGCCATTGTTTAAGATAGGTAAGCAGCAGTTGGCGAATGTGCCGGTTGGCTTTTTTGAGGGAGCGATCGGAACACAAAAAATAAGCATTATCGGCGGCGATATTTTAAAAAGATTCAATTGGGTAATAGACGCGAAAAGAACATACATTTATCTGAAACCCAATAACCTGTTTAAAACACCCTTTTCCAATACGTGAATTGCGGGCACTCGACAGTAAATTTCGAAAAAAAGTTTGCCACGATAATGTAAATTTTGCAAGAGGTAAGTGTGTATGTTTCTAAAAGCCCGTTAAACAAAAAAGCGACATTTTTTATTGGCTTACCTTCGCGCGGTTTATGAAGGTAAGAACATTACAGAAAGATAAGGTCAACATCATTACGCTGGGTTGCAGTAAAAACCTCGTGGACAGTGAAGTGCTCAGTGGTCAGTTGAAAGCCAATGCCATTGACGTGCTGCACGAAAACACAAAGCTGGACCATAATATTGTGGTGGTAAATACCTGCGGCTTTATTGATAAAGCCAAGGATGAAAGTATAGAAACCATCCTTAACCAGGTAGAGCTGAAGCGCCGCGGAAGGCTGGAAAAAGTATATGTAACCGGTTGCCTCAGCGAGCGCTATCGCAACGACCTTGAAGCTGAAATACCGGAAGTGGACGCTTGGTTCGGTACGTTTGAACTGCCGCTTTTACTAAAACAACTCAACGCGGATTATAAAAAAGAACTGCTGGGCGAACGTCTGCTAAGTACGCCAAAGCATTATGCGTACTTAAAAATCAGCGAAGGCTGCAACCGCACCTGCGCCTTTTGCGCCATCCCGCTTATGCGCGGGCAACACATCAGCAAAACTATTGAAGACATTATAAAAGAAACGGAGCATTTGGTGCGTGGCGGCGTAAAGGAAATAATGCTGATCGCGCAGGAGCTTACGTATTATGGCCTGGATATTTATAAAAAAAGGATGCTGGCCGAGCTGGTGGGCCGCATTGCCGATGTGCCGGGTGTAGAATGGCTGCGGTTGCACTATGCATATCCTAATAAATTTCCGCTGGAAGTGCTGGATGTAATGCGCGAAAGAGACAACGTTTGCAACTACCTTGATATGCCGCTGCAGCACGCCAGCGACAATATGCTGCGGCTGATGCGCAGGCAGAGTACGCGTGCTGAAATAGAAGATACCATTGCGGCCATCCGCGACAGGAACCCGGATATATGCCTGCGCACTACGTTGATTGCCGGCTTTCCCGGAGAAACGGAAAGGGATGTGGAGGATGTAAAAGACTTTTTGCAACAGCAGCGTTTTGACCGCGTTGGCATATTTACCTACAGCCACGAAGAAGGTACCGGTGCTTACGCGATGGAAGATGCGATTCCTGCCGAAGAAAAGCAGCGCCGCGCCCAGGAAATAATGGAAGTGCAGCAGGAGATAAGCTGCGAAAAGAACCGGGAGAAAATAGGGCATACCTATAAAGTAATCGTAGATAAAAAGGAAGCCGGCCGGTATATTGGCAGAACTGAATTTGATAGTGTGGAAGTAGATAATGAGGTCGTAATTCAGTCCCAGAAAAGATTGCAGCCGGGCGATTTTGTGCAGGTGGAAATTACAAAGGCGTACGATTACGATTTAGAAGGCATCGTTGTATAAAAAACAGCTCCTCTAAATAAGTAAACACAAAGGATGCTGCGTATATACATTGCCGGGTTATGTTTCGTCTGTAATAAGCGCCCTTTTATTCTGTTTGCGTTCCGAAAATTTGTGCAATTCGTGGTTGCATAATTTGTGTGCTATTTTTGCAAATACTAACTTATAGTAATGGATTGTACTTACTTACCTTACCGGCAGACGGGCTATTATTCAAAACTTATCACCGATTATTTAGAACAGAAAGAAAGCTTACAATCACTCTACGTGCACCAAGTTTCTATGGATGGTATAAAGGCTGCAATAGAGCAGCGGCAGGCTTTTCTGCAAAACAGGCAGGCACTTGTGCATGTGCTGCAGCAACAATATAAAGACGTATCTGTAGCGCCGGCCGTTCAGCAAAATATTCAATCGCTTTTACAACCCAATACCTTCACTGTTACTACGGCGCACCAGCCGGTTATTTTTACCGGGCCGCTTTATTTTGTGTACAAAATTCTGCATGTGGTAAAGCTTGCAGAAGGCCTTCAAAGGCAATTGCCTGATTACCGTTTTGTGCCCGTTTTTTATATGGGCAGCGAAGATGCAGACTTAGAAGAATTGGGGACGATTTATGTGGAGGGAAAGCAATACCAGTGGAAGACCAAACAAACCGGGGCTGTTGGCAGGATGAAGGTGGACAAAGCATTTATTGCACTGATGGAGGAATTAAGCGGCCAAATAAGTGTGGAAGAACACGGAGCAGCAATCATTGATTTGTTCCGGCGATGTTACCGGTTAAACACCACTATTCAGCAGGCGACTTTGGAAGTGGTGAATGCATTGCTTGGAAGTTATGGCGTGGTTGTTTTAATTCCGGATAATGCAGCACTTAAAGGGTTGTTTGCGCCGGTAATCAAAAAAGAATTAACCGAACAATTTTCGCATAAAGCAGTAGAAGAAACGAGTAAAAAACTTTCGCAGCAATACAAGGTGCAGGCCGGCGGCAGGGAGATCAATTTGTTTTATTTAACGGATGATAAAAGGGAGCGGATAGAAAAACAAGGCGATGGTTTTGTTGTGCAGGGCATCAATAAATCTTTCACTGCAGCATCCTTGCTGGAAGAATTGACAACCAATCCCGAACGCTTTAGTCCGAATGTGATCTTGCGGGGTGCTTTACAGGAAACTATTTTGCCCAATATCGCTTTCATCGGCGGCGGCGGCGAGCTGGCGTACTGGCTGGAACTAAAGCGTGTATTTGCTGCCATTAATGTGCCGTACCCAATACTTATTTTACGCAATTCTTTTTTATTCATTACTAAAAAACAAAAAGAAAGTATCAGCACATTCGGCTTTCAGTTAGCAGACCTCTTTAAACCTGCACAAACCTTAATCAATGATCTTGTGCAACACAACGCCGGCAAGCAATTAGCGCTTGCAGAGGAGATAACTTCCATCCAACATTTTTACAACGAAACACTGATACCTATTGTTGATAAAATAGACGCTACGCTACACGCGCATGTGCTTAACCTAAGCAGGCAGGCAGAGAAAAAACTAACGGCGCTTGAAAAGAAAATGTTACGCGCAGAGAAGAGAAAATACGAGGCGGAACAGCGGCAGATTAATAAGCTGAAAGAAGCGCTTTTTCCGCATAAAAACCTCCAGGAAAGAGTAGAAAATGTATCGCTGTTTTACGCGCGGTATGGAAATGATTTTATCGAAAACATATACCGGCATTCGCTCACTTTAGAGCAGCAGTTTGCTGTTGCGCAGCTATAGGTTCTGATCAAAATTATTCGGAAAATCCGTACTTAATTTTTTCACTTTTTCTCCTACACCTGTAATTAATTCTTCCTTATATTGTTTCAATGCATTGGCTACCGCTTCATCGCTGGTGGCTATTATTTGCGCAGCTAAAATGCCTGCATTCTTTGCTGCATTCAGCGCTACCGTGGCAACCGGCACGCCGTTCGGCATTTGCAAAATAGACAAAACAGAATCCCAGCCATCAATAGAATTAGAAGATTTTATAGGTACGCCGATCACCGGCAGAATAGTGATAGCTGCCACCATGCCGGGTAAATGCGCCGCGCCACCGGCACCGGCTATAATTACCTTCAACCCGCGCGCCGCGGCCGTTGTAGCATACTCCACCATCCGCAGCGGCGTACGGTGTGCAGATACCACTGTTAGTTCAAAATCAATATTAAATTGTTTAAGTATTGTGGCTGCGTCCTGCATGATATTTAAATCGCTGTCGCTGCCCATGATGATGCCAACCATAGTTATTGTTGATTGTTAATGGTTAATTGCGTTATTGAATAGTGCGCTTACATTTATAATGATTTATCCGCTGCAAGAATAAGTGTTACATAGTGCTGTATAACAACAATTTCTCAGCGCAAACTCCTGTCACTCTTCTTCTCTGCGGTAGCATACGCTTACAGATTTTCTAATCAAACCATTACAGCTAAACCAGCTTATGAAACTGCTGGTTACAAAGGTAATTACGTTCTGAAGAATGGATTATAAGACTTTATAACCATAACCTGCAGAGATTAAGGATGCCAGCTTTCTTCAGCTTTTGTTAGGGTTAGGATAATGTCTTACAAACTCAATGGTCTTAATCATATCATCGTGCAGCACACGGTCGCATTCGTTGAAGCTTACGTGTTGCCGGTAACTATCCATTAATTTTTCGATTACCGCAGAACTTTTCAAAGGCCTTCTGAAATCCAATGCCTGTGCGGCACTCATCAGTTCAATAACTAACACTTTCTCTACATTGTTCACTACGCGCAGGCATTTTACCGCAGCGTTGGCGCCCATGCTCACATGGTCTTCCTGGTTGTTTGACGAAGAAATAGAATCAACAGACGAAGGCGTGCACAATTGCTTGTTTTCACTTACAATACCGGCGGCGGTATATTGCGGAATCATAAAGCCCGAATTCAATCCCGCTTCTTTTACGAGGAAAAGCGGCAGGCCGCGCTGCCCGCTTATCAACTGGTAAATGCGGCGCTCGCTGATGTTTGCCAGCTCACTCATGGCAATGCACAGAAAATCCAGGTGCAGCGCCAGGGGCTGCCCGTGAAAATTGCCGCCGCTTAGCACCAAATCTTCATCCGGGAAAATATTCGGGTTATCCGTTACCGAATTGATCTCGGTAAGAAACACATTCAGCACTGTATTAAATACATCTTTTGTGGTCCCATGCACCTGCGGCACACACCGGAAAGAATAAGGGTCCTGCACCTGTTGCTTGGTTTGCTTACTGATTTCGCTGCCGCTTAAATATTCAGTAATAATGGCTGCTGTTTGTACTTGTCCTTTGTGTGGCCGGATAGCATGAATCGCCGGATGCAAGGGCGCTTGGATACAATCAAACGCATCGTACGACATGGCGCAGATCAGGTCGGCCATCGCAATTAAGTGCGCTGCTTTTGTCAAACAGTACATGCCGTAAGCGCTCATAAACTGGGTGCCATTTATCAGCGCCAAACCTTCTTTGCTTTGCAGGGCAACAGGCTGCCAGTTGAACTTGGCAAATATCTCCTGCGTTTTGTATTTTATACCTTCATGCTTCACTTCTCCCAGTCCTATCAGCGGTAAACTTAAATGGCTTAATGGCGCTAAATCGCCGGAAGCGCCTAATGACCCTTGTGTGTAAATAACCGGCAGCACGTTATTGTTGTACATATCCGTTAACCGCTGCACGGTGGCCAGTTGTACGCCGCTGTAACCATAGCTTAATGATTTTATTTTCAGTACCAGCATCAGTCTTACAATATCCGCAGGCACTTCTTCGCCCAGCCCGCAGGCATGCGACATAAGTAAATTGTACTGTAATTGCTGGATCGCTTCTTTATTTATCTGAACATTCTGCAGGTATCCAAAGCCGGTATTAATTCCGTATAGCAACTCATTTCCGGCAGATAGGCGGTTATCTAAATAAGCCCGGCAATCATTTATTTTTTCTTCCGCCTCCGGCGTAAGGGAAACCGGCGTTTTGTTAGTGAGTAGTAACCGCACTTCTTCAAAACTCAGCCAGTCGCTGTTCATGGGCAGGTAAGTCATCTGGATAAAAAATTATGGCAGCAGATAAATAGTAAAGCGGCAAATCTAAGGGTTAACCTATAAAACAAAGACGCCGGCGGTTAAAGAAATAACGGCAACCTGTGGTTTCCGGTTATCTTTCATTGCTTTGGTGCCATCATTGTTTTACTTTCGGCCTTTTACACTATGAAAATGTTGCACCGGCTACGTAGTACAAGTAAAGTTTTTTTCGACAGGATACGCAATGAAAGGCTGAAATATAATTTGCTCCAGGCATTGCCTTTCTGGATTGCGTCGCTGGCGGCCGGCCTTGTTGCTGTTTTATACGCCTGGCTTTTTTCGAAGTCGGAAGCGCTTTCTCATTTTATACAGCATGCGAATGCCTGGTGGCTGCTCCTCGTAACGCCGGTATGTTTTATAATTGCCTATTTTTTAGTAGCGCGCTTTGCTGCTTATGCGCGTGGCAGTGGCATACCGCAGGTAATGGCAGCGCTGGAACTACCCGCCACAGCCGCCGATAGCAAAATGCAAAAATTAGTAGGCATACGGGTGATGATTATAAAAATAGCATCCAGCCTGCTGATGGTCCTGGGCGGTGCGGCCATTGGCCGCGAAGGCCCAACCATACAAATTGCGAGCTCCGTATTTAAAAAGATAAACCAGTGGATACCGGATAGCTGGCCAAAAGTTTCGAAGCGTACCATGATTATGACGGGCGCCGCGGCGGGTTTGGCGGCAGCTTTCAATACGCCGCTCGGTGGTATCGTATTTGCGGTGGAAGAGCTAACACGCACACACATCCGATATTACAGAACGGCCATTTTTTCTGCCGTTATCATAGCCGGATTAACGGCGCAGGGCTTATTGGGTTCTTACCTGTATCTTGGCTATCCGGATGTAAGCAACCTGAGCATTTATATTTTTAGCGGTGTATTGATGGTAGCGATCATCACCGGTTTGCTGGGCAGCCTTATGTGTACGCTTATCCTGCGCATCTTCCGGTGGAAACGGAAGTTTTCAAAACCGCAGCTATACCTGTATGTCACCGGCTGTGCTTTGGTGATGGCGCTTACGGCTTTGTTTAGTACACAAATATTAGGCTCAGGCAAAGATCTGATGAACACATTGCTATTTAGTGCCGATAAGCACCAGGCCTGGTATCTGCCCCTGTTACGCATAATTGGTCCGGTTGTATCTTTTACTGTCGGTGCCGCCGGCGGTATATTTGCGCCTGCTTTAAGCGCGGGCGCCAGCGTCGGCGGCCTGATCGCACAATGGTTTCACCTATCAGCAACCGACAGCAACCTGCTGATACTTGCCGGCATGGTCGGCTTTCTTACCGGCGTTACCCGCACGCCATTTACTTCGGCCATATTAGTATTGGAAATGACCGACCGGCACAGTGTTATTTTTTACCTGATGCTTGCGGGCATGGTAGCGAGCCTTGTTTCTATTCTCGTAGATAAGCATTCTTTTTACGATCATTTAAAACATACCTACGCAGTTTCCCTGCAGGAAGAAGACAAGCTGGAAGCAACGGTAAAAGTTACTTAATAGTTGTTGATTATTATTGATAAAACTGCTGTATTACAATAAGGATTCTATGGTAATTTTTGGCAACAGGCGCTATTAATCATGGTGGTTACAAACGGAGATTAGTAGCAGTTGCAACTTCGAAGCCGGTAAACGTATCGAAGGGAAAAGTAAGAATTGTTGCCCGACCAGGGTTCGAACCTAGACAATCAGATCCAGAATCTGAGATACTACCATTATACTATCGGGCAATAAAGCGCAAATGTAATAGTGAATTATGAATTGGCAAATGTCAATTTAAAAATATTTTATCAGCAACTTAAAACTACTGATAATAACCCGGCTTTCACAAAACTTACTTATGTAATGCTGTTCTCACGCCAAGGCTTAATCCGTAGCTATTGATCTTTTGTTTAAATGGAACAGTTGCTTTTGTAAAGCTGTTCAGGCTGTACTGCAGGTGCGGCTCTGCAAACACTTCTATGGCACCAATTTTTTTTGAAGCACTCAGGCTAAGGTATAATGCAGCCCCGGTAACAGGCTTATAAGTATTTTTTACAATTAATGTAGCTGTAGCATCTGCATTTGGAATTTTGCCTTTGTACCAGCTACGGGCATTTATAACAACACCGGCTGTAACGCCGGCCCTTATTTTTTTGCCGGCTTCGTAGCTTATTAAAAGAGGGATGCCGATACTGTTGTATGTGCTTTGCTGATTTTGTGGCTGGTAAAGGATTTGCCTGAAAATGCTGGTATCTGCCGGGGCATTCACACTTATAAAACTATTTATAGTCTCCTGCTGGTAGGCAATTTTCTCCCGCGTTTGTGTAAATTGCAAACCTGCCTTTAAGGTAATATTTTTTGTCAGCGGCAGGCCTGCCCTTACACCTGCGCCAACGCTTCGCAGCCCGGGCGCCGGTATTGGTTTTTCAATTAATGCACCCGGACCAAAGGTGCTTTCTTGCGGTATATCGTACGTTTGTTTATCGCTATATGCACCGGCAGCAAAAAATTCAATTGTCCAGGGCAGCTTAATCTTTTTACTGCTATTTACTGTTGCTTTTGCAGTATCGGTTGAGGAAGCAGCTTTGTTCGTAATGTTTTTTAAAGGACCGTTTGCAGCTATGGGGTTTACAATAACCATACTGTTACTATCGGCTTTCCCGCTGCTGTTAGTCTGTTGCTGCGCGCGCGCTGTATTTTCCTGGCTATTGACAATTGGTATTTTTTGCGTTGCAAATTTATTGTCTTTTAAATACTTACTCCCTGATGATTCGTTTGTTGAAGCAGGAAATCGGATTGTATTGTGATTAATATTACCAAAAGGTTCATTAGCTGTTTTGCTTGTTGCAACGGCATCTTTATCGTTCTGCGATTTGTGTAAGAGAGGAGCGGTTTTTAATTGCTGGTCTCTATCGGTTTTAGCAGGCAAAGAGCTTAAAGCAACTGTATTGCCGTTACCGGCAGGCTGTTCCTCAAACCACCAGGCAGTAATACCGGCAATTATAAAAACGGCAGCGATGGCATACCATTTCCACCAAAAAGCAACCCTGCGCTTTTTATCATCAGCAGGTTGTACCCGGTTCCACATATCAGCAGGCACCGGCGCTTCGTGATTGCCCAGTGTGTTTTTAAAAATATTATCGAGTTCGTTGTCTGTCATCATTTATACCGCAATTTTTTCCATCATTATTATCTGTTGCTGCAACATTTTTCTTGCTTTTACCAATTGGCTGCGGCTGGTACTTGTTTGTATATTCAGCAGGTGTGCAATTTCTTCATGGTCGTAGCCTTCTATTACGTACAGGTTAAACACAATCCGGTAGCCTTCCGGCAGGTTGTTTAGCATTTTTAGCAACTGTTCGGCGTGTAAAGCAGCGTAAGCATTTGTTTCCACCTGTGCACCGGCAGTTGTATTGTCGTTTATTTCTGCGAAATGCAATTTCTTTTTCTGCAAGGCTTTCAATGCAGTATTTACAGTAATCCTGCGGAGCCAGCCTTCAAACGAGCCTTCAAATTTGAACTGGTGAATGTGGGCGAAGATTTTTATAAAGGCTTCCTGCAATATATCTTCGGCATCGTGGTGGTTGCCGGCATAGCGCAGGCATACGCCCATCATCTTACCCGCATACGCTTCAAAAAGCATTCGCTGGCAGTCTGCTTTCCCATCAATGCAGCCTTTAATTAATTCGTCTTCTGTCACCCGAGCGATTTTCAGATATATATTTCAGCTATTAGAGAGGCTGCAAAGCAATGCAATGCTGCCTCATCGAAAAATTTCTTCAAAAAAGATTGTATGAATGGCGAAAAGTATAGACAGCGACAAGGCAGCAAATTATTAGCGGCGCCTGTTTTGAGTTGGCGTGCGGATAAAAATTACTTATACAGGCGGTAAAACAAAGCGGTGCCCTTTTACAAATAATTACCTGCGTTACACCAGGAAATATCATTTGATGGCGGGGACGCCATCAATAGCGCCGGAGCCACCGTTTAATGCGGCAACACTATTAATAAACAGTAAAGCTGCCGTAGCTTGCGGAAGAAAACAGAACTGGCAAACAACGACCTTATACTTTTAAATAATTTTTTAATAAAGAGATAGTAATGATTTGATTAGCTGTACTATCCGAATGCTACTTCTATCAACAGGTTGATTTTCTGTAATTCATTAAATATTAAAACAATTAATTGCTTCCTGAATTTGCAAAGCTTTCATTTTACAATGAACAAATTGCTTTACTTGCTCATCCGGGCGATGCTTATTTACACCACCAGAAACTGGCTGTGTACATAGTCCACCACATCCTGAAAGCTTTCCCGCTGGTTATATACCGCTAATTGCCGGTCGGCACCGGTGCCCTGCTCAATCATTTTACGAATATAATCAACTGCATGGCGGCTTCCCAACTGATCTACCACATCATCTACAAAGTCCAGCAATTCATAAATCAGCACGCGCGTATTTACCTCCTGCTCTTTGCCAAAATCTATAAGTGTACCGTCAATACCATACCTGCCTGCCCGCCATTTGTTTTCGTTGATTAATGTGCGGTGATACATAATGAAGTTCATATTCTGGTTGCGGAGCTTATACAGTTTGGCGCAGATAGCCTGAAAAAGTGCAGCAATAGCAATAGTTTCGTCTATCGTCATCGGCACATCGCAAATGCGGAATTCAACTGTATTAAAAAAAGGATGTACCCGCAGATCCCACCAGATTTTCTTTGCATTATCTATGCAGTTTGTTTTTATCAGCAGGTTAATATAGCTGTCGTATGCTTCTATGCTTTCGAAGAAATCGGGGATGCCGGTGCGTGGAAATTTATCGAACACCTTGGTACGGAAAGATTTGTAACCGCTGTTACGGCCTTCCCAAAAGGGCGAGTTGGTGCTGAGTGCATATACATGTGGTAAAAAATAACGGGCGGAGTTAGCAATATGAATGGCCATGCGCCGGTCTTCCATGCCTACATGCACATGCAGGCCAAAGATGAGGTTGCTGCGGGCGGCTTCCTGCAACTCGTTTACAATCTGGTTGTAGCGTGCATGGTCAGTAATCATCTGGCTTTGCCAGTTACTGAACGGGTGCGTACCCGATGCGCCTATCCAAAAGCCCAAATCGCCGGCTATCTGCGAAATGGTTTTCCTTAAGGTAGATACATCGCGGTAGGCCTCTTCAATATTCTGGCAGATATCGGTGCCCACTTCCACTACAGCCTGGTGCATCTCTGCTTTTACCTTATCCTTTATAACTTTATGCCCTTCAGTTACAATCTTTTGCTCGTGGCTGGTAAGCTCGCGGGTATCCGGATCAATAACCATGTATTCTTCTTCTACGCCAAGTGTAAAGTGTTTGAAATTCTGTTGTGCCATAAGGTTAGTTTTTAAAAAGATCAGTTGTATCCAATTGAAAATTGGGAAGAACAGCCGAAGTAATGATTTGCGCTGTGGAAAAGGGCTTACTCCTGTTGTATTTGCCCTGTTCAAGATACCAGATGGTAATAAATTCTTCGGCAGGCGCTACAATCCAATATTCTAAAACGCCGGCTTCTTCGTACAATTCAAATTTATGTTGCAATTCTCTTTTACTATTACCCGGAGATAAGATTTCTATTATTATATCGGGCGCCCCGAGACAACCTTTTTCATCAATTTTGGATAAATCGCAAACAACACATAAATCCGGTTGTACAACGGTTGATATTTCGTTGTCTTTTTTTCCGCTTTTTATCGGTAATCGTACATCAAAAGGGGCATGAAAAACGCTGCACGGTTTATTTTTCAAAAAATTATAGAACACATTTGACAAATGCATGGAAATCTTCTGATGTTTGGTATTAGGCGCAGCCATTTTCATCAGCCTGCCCTTAAACAATTCTATTCTTTCTTCAAATGTCCACTGTAAATAATCTGCATAGGTATAAGTATATTCTGCGGACGGCTCTTCTACCATTTGCACATTACCTTCATCATCGTATTGAGTAAACATAGTTCTATACTTTGAAAATCAAATAGATTTAAAATGCGTTTAAATTTCTGCAAAATGGAAAAAAACGAAGCATAAATGTGCAACGAAACCTAAGCGCAAAGCGTTTATAGCCGTTACTTTACAACAACGATGATCACAATCGCTAAAACTAAGCTGTCATAGGTTTTATGGGTACAGTGCTTTTTTGCCAGTGCTGCGTTTTACATACTCGCCCCAGGTAAGATTGTCTTTGCCTTTCTTCCAGTTTTTGGCTTTATCAATGGCATAGGCGGCAGCCGTCTCTACCACCCAGTTAAAGTTATCTTCACCAACGCTGGCGCGCTCGGCGTCGGGTGCAGGATTGCAAAAGTCTATGGCATACGCTACACCGTCGCGCAGTGCCAGTTCCACGGTGTTAAAATCATAACCCAGAAATTTATTAATGCGCAACACCAGCTCTTCGAGGTATTTGAGCTTTTCGGCAGAAGGTGCAAAGCTTGCCGAGTACCGCAGGTGATGCGGGTTGCGCGGCTCGTACGGCATTACCCGCACATACTTACCCCCAATGCAATAACAGCGATAATATTCATCAAATACAATTTCTTCCTGCAGCAGCATTACCAGTTGCCCGGTTTCTGCATGTTTCTCGTAAAACTCTTCTTTACTGCCCAGCCGGTACACATTTTTCCAGCCGCCGCCTGCAAACGGCTTCATATAAGCCGGGAAGCCAATATAATTAAAAATGCTTTCCCAGTCCAGTGGATAGGCGAGGTTGCTAAAACTGTCGCCCGTAGTGTCATCCGGCAACTGGTAGGAGGGAAGAATAACGGTTTTAGGTACCGGCACGTCTATATTAACCGCTAAAGCGTTATTAAAAAACTTTTCATCTGCACTCCACCAGAATGGATTATTGATAACGGCAGCGCCGCCAATTGCAGCATTTTTGAGGTAAGCGCGGTAGAAGGGAACATCCTGGCTGATGCGGTCAATTATTACAGTATAAGGAGACGGCTCGCCCTGTATTACTTTATCTATACTTACTGCTTCTGCCGTTATATCTTTTTCGTTTAAACTGTTTACGCGTTCTATAAGTGCTTCGGGGAAACTTCTTTCTTTCCCAAACAAAATACCAATTTTTTTCATACGTAAATTTTTATGGTGTGGATGATTCAGAGGCGGCTCAAATTAGTAAACAAATTTAAAACCAGCTTAAACTATTTTGAACAAGGCATTATCGTAGAGTTTGATTTATTTTTGAATCTGTATGAATGATATAGCCATTAATGCAGGGGTCGAAATAAAACACAGCAGTATCGAATCGGCCTTTCTGAAACGTAAAGTGCTGGTTGATTTTTACCTGCCTACGCACCTGGGCACAACAGAAAATGTAAGCCTGCTTTTGATAAACGACGGGCAGGATTTGCCGGTAATGCCCTTCGACCAGCTATTGGAAGGCCTGGTTGCTAATCAGGCGATAGAACCATTAATTTGTATTGGTATATACTGCGGTGCCGAACGCAAAATGGAATATGGAACCTCCAATACTTTGCACTTTGCAGGCTTGGGCGCCAGGGCTGGTTTGTATGCGCAGTTTGTGCTGCAGGAGTTGCTGCCCTTTGTACGGCAGACTTTAGGAATTGATTCATTTAAAGACAAATCACTTGCAGGTTTTTCATTGGGCGGATTAAGTGCTTTGGATATTGTATTAAATTACCCGTACGAATTTTTAAATGTTGGTGTATTCAGTGGCTCTTTATGGTGGCGCAGCAAAAAATACGGTCCGGAATACGACAATGACAGAGACCGGATAATGCACCGGCAGGTGCAAAAAGCAGCTTATTACCCATGGCTTAAATTTTTCTTTGAATGTGGTGCGCTGGACGAACTGGCCGACCGTAATAACAATGGCATTATTGATTCGATTGATGATACCTTGGATCTGATAAAAGTACTTAAGCAAAAAGGCTACGCCGAAGACACCATTCAATATGTAGAGCTAACAGATGGCATGCACAACGTGGCTACCTGGGCACGGGCTTTTCCGCTGTTTTTGCAATGGGCGTTCGGAAAAAAATAATCTTGTGCAAATTTTGAATGAAGAAGGCGGATTTATGGCCTGGTTGCCAGATAAATTATTCTCCTGCTTTTTTAAACCGGCAGTTTTCAATACAATTAATGGAGTATATACACATCGGAAAAATTGTTGCCACTTTTGGTGTAAAAGGCGAGGTTGTTATCACCCATGCGCTTGAAAAAAAATCTACTTTTAAAGGCATTGAGGTGTTGTTTGTAGAAGAAGTAAAAGGAAGCTACCTGCCTTACTTTATACAGGGCGGCAAGGCTAAGAACGCCGGAGAATCTTATATAAAGTTAGAAGGGGTGGACAGTAAAGAAGCGGCGCACCGTTTTATACAAAAGCCGGTGTGGCTGCGGCAGGCCGACTTTGAAAAGGCTGCAGGCAAGGCTTCTTCCATTGGACTGATTGGTTTTGCAGTTTATAATAATAGAGAACACATCGGGCTTATAGAAGAAGTGATTGAACAGCCGCACCAGGTGCTGCTTCGCATTAATTATAATAGTAAGGAGGCCTATATTCCCCTGCACGCAGAAACCCTGGTTAAAATAAACCGCAGGCAAAAAGAAGTGCAGGTAATCTTGCCGGAAGGTTTGCTGGATATTTACAGGTGAGCAGTATATGAGTATAGCTTTCCTTTTTAGCTATGCCTTATTTTATATTTTTTATACGGTTTGTTTTGGTTCACAGGTAAATCTAATGCCTGTTTTGTAATAAGCTCTTGCTTATAAATGAAGATTGTGTAAAGATGAAAGTTGTTTAAAGCGCTTGTACGGACTAATCGTAGTAAAGAAAATAGGGTTGGGGAGCCAATTCCACATTAAAATTTAACCAGCTACACTAAGTTAAAACTATAATCGGCCGGAATGGCCAATACTACATTGACCGGTACTTTAATATTGCTGTTTGAGATGAAAGGTGGACGTGCTATAGATTATATAGTTAAACAAAAGGAATGCTGTTTAATCCCTGCAATCCTTTTGTCAATTACTTACGCTGGTTTGTTACCGCCAACACAATATACACTTTTATAGCTTCCTTGTTGGCTCACAATTATCTGTTCACTATCAGCTCTTAACAACATTAATCTTTTCTATTGCAGGCAGCAAGCGTTTTGGAGATAGAATAATCGTTATCCTGAAAAATCTGCTGGAACGCTTCCTGTGTCATGTTTAATTTCTTTGCCCAGTAAGCTATTTCGCGTGACTGATTAAAATTAATCTGCGTGTTGTTGTTCACTTTTACTTCGCGTGTGAAATGTGCCATCTTATTTTCTTAATTTTTTGGTTGCTAATATAATTCAAACTATGTGCCTTTGTGCAGATTCTTGATATGGTTTTTAAACATAATTTTTTTCCACAAAGGGGTGTGGCCAGTGCTAATGCTATGTGTTGCCTTCACAAGCAGCAATTATAAAATATTAATAAAAATAGTTGAAGGAAGCAACATCTTTCAATTTGTTTTTCTGATACTTTACAAGACAGCTTCGCCGCCAGGGCACTAAGGCTTTAAGAGGTAAATATAAGCACGCACAATATTACAGGCACTTAATTAACCCCGGCGTAAAAACGAAAGCTGATTGCAATACTTAAAAATTGAACTGGTACACATCTTCCAGACTGGTACCGGCGGGCATTTCAAATACCGGCTTTATGTTCCCGTCTTTCAATCCATATACCCAGCCATGCAGGTGCGGCCGCTGCTCATTCTTCCACGCACGCTGGATGATGGAAGTCCGCGCTAAATGATTTACCTGCTGTATCACGTTTAGTTCTACCAGCCGGTCCGATTTTTTTTCCCTGTCTTCTATGGCATTCAGTTCTTCTTTATAAAAATTATACACGTCTTTAATATTGCGCAGCCACATATTCAGCAGGTAATCGTAGTCATTGTTGCTAAGCGCTGCATTAATGCCGCCGCAGCCATAGTGGCCGCATACAATTACATGTTTTACTTTCAGGTGGTTAACGGCATAATCCAGTACGCTCAGCAGGTTGATGTCCGTTGGTATAACCAGGTTGGCCACGTTGCGGTGTACAAATATTTCGCCGGGCTGTGTATTGGTAATCTCATTGGCCGGCACCCGGCTATCGCTGCAGCCGATCCATAGAAACTCCGGTGTTTGGATGTGCGCTAAACGATTGAAGTAATCCGGATCGTCCGCCACTTTTTCTTTTGCCCATGCTTTATTTTCCAATAATAATTTTTGGTAAGAGGTCATATTGTTTTGTTTTAAAAGGTCATTGATAGTTCTTGTTCGTGCTGCGGTGCAATTAACTGGTGGGTGGAGCGTATTGCACTTCGCTTTACATCTACCGTAATATTTTTTAGCGGCGCATGCTTTGTAAAATCATTAATCACTTCCACCACATCCTTATCAATAAAATCGGCGCGCATCAGGTCAATCAGCACATACGAATTGGCGGGCACTTTTTCCAGTTTGCTTTTAAGCAGGGGTTTGTTTAAAAATGATATGTCTTTTCTGAAACGAAACAAATACCTGTTGCTGTCATTTACAACCAGCAGCGAAGTTTTAAAGTTACTGCGGATCACAAAGAACAAGCCTATGCAAATGCCGATAATAATACCCATCAGCAGGTCGGTAAAAATAATGACAACTATCGTAGCAATAAAAGGAATAAACTGGTCAGCCCCTTTCTTATACAATTCTATAAAAATGCTTGGTTTTGCTAATTTATAACCGGTATAGATAAGTATGGCAGCCAATGCTGAAAGCGGAATAAGATTGAGTACTGCCGGAATAAGCGCTACGCACAGTAATAGTAAAACACCATGATAGATGGCCGACATCTTTGTTTTTGCGCCCGAATTTATATTAGCGCTTGTACGCACAACTACCGAGGTCACCGGCAAGCCGCCTATCAGGCCGGACACAATGTTACCAATGCCCTGCGCTTTCAGCTCGCGGTTGGTAGGCGTAACGCGGTGATAAGGATCGAGGTTATCAGCCGCTTCTATATTCAATAAAGTTTCGAGGCTCGCTACAATGGCAATGGTAATGCCGGTCGTCCATACCACCGGCGAGGTAAAGTATGTAAAGTCGGGCAGTGTAAAAAAGGAAACAAAGCCGGCGAGCGTATTGGCAACCGGTATGCTTACCAGGTGCTCTGCTTTCAATGTTAAGGGCGAGCCGTTTTGGAAAAAGGAGTTTAGTATAACACCGGCCAGCACCACGATCAGCGGGGCGGGAATAAACCGAAAAAATTTTCCTTTTTTATACAGCACTTTATCCCAGGTTATTTGTACGGTAAGACATACAATACCAATAATGGCTGCAAGCGGCGTAATCCTGTTAACCAAATTAAAAATGCCGGAGAAGGTGTTTCCTTTATCGCCCTGTTCAAAAGTGTAGTCGCCTTCATAGTCTTTGTCGTAGCCTACGAGGTGCGGTACCTGTTTTAGAATTAAAATAATACCGATGGCGGTAAGCATGCCTTTAATAACGCTCGACGGCACGTAATCGCCAAAGACCCCGGCTTTCACAAAGCCAAGGATCAGTTGTATAACACCCGCTATCACCACCGATAACAAGAAAGCCTCAAATGCCGGCATCTTGCCGATGGCGGTTACAACGATAGCGGTTAAACCTGCTGCCGGTCCGCTTACGCTTAGCTGCGAGCCGCTGATGCTGCCGATTACAATACCGCCGATAATGCCGGCAATCAGCCCTGAGAATAAAGGCGCTCCCGATCCTAAAGCAATGCCCAGGCACAGCGGCAGTGCCACCAGGAATACGACCACCGAAGCCGAAAAATCGGCTCCTATACTTTTAAAATATGTTTTCATAATGCTTACCTTTTGAAAGAATAAATGAATGTTAAGTATCGCTGTTAGCGAATGAAAATTATTAATAGCAACACAGCAGCAATTAACAGAGAAGCTTCTTGTATTATTCCTGCAAGGCACCTTTTAAAACGCCACAATAGCAATGCAGACAGGGGAACTATCGGTTTAATTAATAGCATTGTTGCGCGGCAATACATCTGTAGTGGCGTTGCACCAAACTACTATCGCTGTGTTGCGTTAAATCAGCAGTAGAAACTTAAACAAGGTTAGGCGGGGGCGTATGAATTTCGCCTGCATGAGGAGCGGGTAAAGCAATAGCGAAATGAATGTAACGCTTAGAAGTAATCTGTAAAAAGCTTAGCTGGGTAAGGTCATGAATAGCGCAGAAGTCTTTTTTGAAAGCAACTTTTGCTTTCGCATCTTTCTCTACATCATCGGCTCCATGCGGAAGTTCTTCCTGAAGCTGATTGCTGAAAAGCAGGTTGCCCAATTGTTTTATAGGCAGCACCTGAAACATCAGCACGATTAAAAGAACCAGCGATATATAATTTTTCAGCTTCATTGTACGGCTGCAAAATAACAACGCAAAATCCATTGCAGAATACGGATATAAAAGTTTAACAGTAAAGCTATACATGTAAATCAGCAGACCTGTTACTTAAACGCATTACACCGCTACCATAAGGCAAACTTTTCAAAAGGCAGTCACCAACTTTTTGCCTTATTTTGCAGCGGTCAAAAAAAGCACAATGCAAAAAATTTTAGTTACCGGTGGCTGCGGCTATATCGGTTCGCATACCGTAGTAGATTTGATTGAAAACGGTTATGAAGTTATTTCTATTGATGATAATTCCCGCTCCACCAATTACCTGCTGGATGGCATAGAAAAGATTACGGGTAAAAAGCTGAAAAATTATAAAGTAGATCTAAAAAACTTCGATGAAACCTTAGCCGTATTCCAGGAGAATGAAGACATCAGCGGAGTCATTCATTTTGCTGCTTACAAGGCAGTAGGCGAGTCGGTGGCCGAGCCGCTGTTGTATTTTGAAAACAACCTGTATTCGCTCATCAACCTGCTGAAATGTGTTCGGGAGTTTAACGTACCCAATTTTGTATTCTCCTCTTCCTGCACGGTATATGGCAACCCCGACAACATCCCGGTTACCGAACAATCGCCCACCAAAAAAGCAGAATCGCCGTATGGCGCTACCAAACAGATGGGTGAAGATATTTTACGCGAGTTCGCGCGCGTATCCGATACCAAAGCCATCCTGCTGCGTTACTTCAACCCGGTGGGTGCGCATCTTTCCATTAAAATAGGCGAGTTGCCGCTGGGCAAACCGCAGAACCTGGTGCCTGCCATTACACAAACCGCCATTGGCAAGTTGCCGCAGATGCAGGTTTGGGGAGCCGATTATCCTACGCGTGATGGTAGCTGTGTACGCGATTATATTCATGTGAGCGATATTGCCCATGCACACACATTGGCATTAGAATATTTGGCAAACAACAAAAACAAAACCAGTTGCGATGTGTTTAACCTGGGCAGCGGCAATGGTGTAACGGTATTGGAAGCAATACATGCATTTGAAGAAGTGTCGAACGTACAATTGAATTATAAAATGGGCCCGCGCCGCCCCGGCGATGTGATCGCTATTTATGCCAACAACCAGTTAGCGGTAGATGAACTGGGCTGGCAGATACAATATGATCTGAAAGATATGATGCGTACCGCCTGGCAGTGGGAAGAAAAGGTAAAAGAAGACGAAGAGCTGATGAAGAAGCAAAACCCGGTACTCAACTAATACCGGTTACTGGTTAACGTTCGCCTTGCGGCTGTTAACCAGTAACTTAAAAATCTATGCTGCAGTTCAGCCATTCTCCGTCAAATTTCGTATTGTATTTTTTATAAAAATTAATAGCAGAATCATTCCAATCGAGTACCTGCCATACAATGCCGCAAAAGTTTTTTTCCTGCGCTTCCTCAATAATCCTGTCGAACAGCAATTTGCCAATGCCCTTGCCGCGGGCTGCTTCCGTTACCACAAAATCTTCGAGGTACATCCGTTGTCCCTTCCAGGTAGAGAAGCGGATATAGTACATGGCAAACCCAATAACAATATTATTTTCTTCTGCTACAAACGCCCACCACACCGGCTTTTCTCCAAAACCGCTTTCCATAAAATGTTGCAGGGTTACGGTTACTTCTTCCGGCGCTTTTTCAAATACTGCCAATTCTCTTACCAAATTCAATAGCTGAACGCAATCTTCTTTTTCAGCCCTGCGGATTACTGTATTCATGCGATAAAAGTAAAAGCCTTTACTGTAAAATGCAGCAAAGGCTTCTGTAATGTTTCAGAATTTTAAAACTTATTTATTGCCCCAGCAACTTATACAATTCATCCAGTTTAGGCGATAAAATAATTTCTGTCCTTCGGTTGCCCGCTCTTCCTTCTGCAGTTTCGTTAGGCGCTACGGGGTCGTACTGGCTATGGCCGGAGGCTATTACCCGCACCGGGTCAACCTGGTAATCATTTACCAGTACCCGTACTATAGAGGTAGCACGGGCAACGCTCAGCGCCCAGTTGTCTTCATACTTTCCGCGGATAGGGATAGAGTCGGTATGGCCTTCAATGTTTACAGAAATATCCGGGTTTACATTCAGCACCTGCGCCAGCTTGGCCAGCGCCTGTTTACCTTTCGGATTTACGACCGCGCTGCCCGATGGAAACAGCAGGCTTTCCTGCAGGCTCACATATACGTGGCCGTTTTTTTGCGATACGGTCAGTTCATTGGAGTTGAACCCAGCCAGCGCATCGGCCATGCGTTTTCTCAATTCTTCGCTCTTCGCCTTTTGCTGGTCTATCAATGTTTGTAATTGTTTTAAACTTTGCTGCTGATCAAGCAACTGCTGCTGGCTTAGCTGCAACTGGCTGCCTTTGTTCTGTGCGTCTTTAGCGGCCTGGTTCAACTGGTTTTGCATGTCTTTGCTATTGCCTTCCAGCGTTGCTATCTGTCCCTGCATTTGCCCGATCGTCTGTTGCAGGTCGTTTACTTTGCCGGCTAACCGTACACTGTCGCTTTTTGAATACCGGAGGGCAAGCTGGGAGTCTAAGTATTTCTTCTTGGCTACGCAACTGCTTAAGAGCAAAAGGGCAAGGGCTACCGGCACTAATACGCTCACTGATGATTTTTGCATGACTTGTGTTTTGATGTTACAAAATAACCGGTTTCGTTGTTTATAGGAAAATGTTTTCGATGCGGGCAAGATATAAAAAATGTAAGCCTCCTAAACAACATAAATGCCAGAAAGAAAGCTGCATAAGCATTTAATAATCAAAATAAATTCTTCTAAATTATTACAACAGAAAATTACCTTTCCAAAATTACCTTAACACATTATTTTCGATGTATGAAAATTGGTATTCTTGGCGGTGGTCAGTTGGGCAGAATGTTGCTGCAGGCTGCAGCTAATTATGTAGTCGAAACATTTGTGTTGGAAAATGATGAAAACTGCCCCGCCGCGCATCTTTGCCACCACTTTGTAAAAGGGAATATCACCGATTTTGATACTGTTTATCGTTTTGGTAAAATGGTGGATGCATTAACAATAGAGATTGAAGCGGTAAACGTGGAGGCTTTGGAAAAGCTGGAGGAAGAAGGGGTGAAAATTTTTCCCAAACCGGCTGCCATCAAAACCATCCGCAACAAAATAATACAAAAACAGTTTTATGTTGCGCACGGCATTCCGTCACCGGCTTTTGTAATCACACAAACAAAAGCGGACCTTAATTCTCATCTTTCTTTTTTGCCCGCTGTGCATAAGATCGGGCAGGGTGGCTATGATGGAAAAGGCGTACAGGTTATCAGAACAAAAGAAGACATTCAACAAGGATTTGATGCGCCGGCCGTGCTGGAGAAAATGGTAAATCTGCATAAAGAAATCGCCATTATTATTGCGATGAACCAAAAGGGGGAAACCGCCATTTATCCGCCGGTAGAAATGGTATTTGACCCGGTTTTAAATTTATTGGATTACCAGGTTGCGCCGGCACGCATTACGCAGGAAGTGGGCTGGAAGGCGGAAGCTATAGCGCTGCGGATTGTAAAAAATCTGCAGAGTGCCGGCTTGTTTGCCATAGAATTATTTGTAGATAAAAACGGCGATGTATGCGTAAATGAAACAGCGCCGCGCGTGCACAACAGCGGCCATCATACTATTGAAGCCAGCTATTGCAGTCAGTACGATATGCTGTGGCGCATTATGCTTGGCTATCCGCTGGGCAATACCGCCAACCTATTACCTTCTTCTATCGTAAATTTATTAGGAGCGAATGGCTATACCGGTAATGCTGTTTATGAAGGCCTCGAAGAAGTATTAAAAATGGACAATGTCTTTGTTCATCTTTATGGAAAAGCGCAAACAAAGCCCGGCCGCAAAATGGGGCATGTAACGATATTAAGTAAGGAAACGGCAGAGCTGACTTACAAGGCCAATAAAATAAAAAATACGCTGAAGGTAAAAAGCGGAGAGGCTGTTTAACAATTGAATGTCGTTTTGTTTTCAGTTTATTTGTGTCTCCGCAAACAGTGGCTTCTGTGCCGTTGATGGCGTCCACGCCACCAGATGGTCATGGTAAGCGTACTTCCTGTAATTATTTGCAAACAATTTCCAGGCAGCCGTTTATTTTTAGTTGCCTGCAAATTTGATAGAGTCCTCAATATTGCCGCAGTTTTCCATGGCACTTTTATATTTGGGATGTTTGTTGCCTAAATAAGGATTACTGATGGCGCTGTCGCGGCTAAGCCAGTAAGCCTGCTCATCTTCGTTAAACGCCATCGGGCACACATCATGGTAGATTACTTCTTTATCATACCGCACGGTATTAATAAGGCTGTACAGGTTATCGGAAATGGTGTTGAAAGAGCGCCGCTTGCTTTCGATTGTTTTTGCTTTACTTAGTATTTCACTTTCGGTGGCAATGACGCCTGAAAAATTACGGGCGGTCAGTACAATATTTTTATCAGCTCTCAACGAATCGTACGGTATTTGCCCCGCAGCATGCATCAGTATTGCCGCATCGTTGCCGGCTTTAAGACTGTCCCAGTTCACCAGCGCATCTTTAAGATTATAATACGTATTGAGCATATTACCAAAAGCGGTATTAAATATGTCCGGATTTTTACTGATGGCAAGTGGCACGGCCTTTTGCTTTTTTTCCGATGTTTTGGCAGGGTCTTTCTTTAAAAAAAATAAAAAGTAAACGGCAATTGCTATTATAAGCACCGATACAAACAGTAAACCTTTTTTCATGCCTGCTTTTTTTGGCTAACAAAAATACAGGTCTGTATTTATTTGCAGTTTCTTATTTGTAATGGGGGTAAAAAACGATGCGGGGAAAGCCGGATTTATTTGTATAGAGTTTGCATTTCGGAATAGTATAAAAATTTCTTGGCTAAACAGTGCTGTGCCGTTAACTTTGCGCTTCCAAAAAAAATTAATCATCCTGCACGGCAAAACCCGTGCGCCAAATAAACAATAATATGAAACAAGGCGTTCATCCCGAAAAGTACAAGTTTGTGGTGTTTAAAGATATGAGTAATGGGTACGAATTTTTAAGCCGTTCTACCGCCGCATCTAAAGAGACCACCAAGTGGGAAGATGGCAACGAGTATCCGCTTATTAAGCTGGAAATATCAAATATGTCGCATCCGTTTTATACAGGAAAAAATATGCTGGTTGATACTGCCGGCCGTATTGACAAGTTCAACAAGCGCTACGCAAAAAATAAATAAGCTATCTTTTTCAAAAATCCCTCCGGCACTTATCGGAGGGATTTTTATTTACACAAGGCTTTTATCTGTTGCCAAAACTCTTTACATAGATGAATAAAGCTACCAGCTATCCGAAAGATAAAATAAACATCCTTTTTCTCGAAAATATAAGCGACCGCGCCGTACAGCGCTTTAAAGACAATGACTACACCAGTGTAACCAGGCTTTCCGGTGCGCTGCCCGAAGAAGAACTGGTAAAACGGATTAAGGATGTGCATTTGCTGGGCATCCGCTCCAAAACACAAATAACGCCGGCTGTACTGGCGGCGGCCGAAAAGCTAATGGCCATCGGCTGTTTCTGTATCGGTGTAAACCAGGTAAACCTAACGGAGGCCACACGCAAAGGGGTCGTTGTTTTTAATGCGCCCTACAGCAATACCCGTAGCGTAGCTGAGTTGGTAATCGGGCTGGCGATTATGCTCATCCGCCGCATACCCGATAAAAACAAAGCTGCCCATGAGGGCATCTGGCTGAAAGATGCCAAAGGCAGCTTCGAGCTGCGGGGCAAAACGCTGGGGATAATTGGCTATGGCAATATCGGCGCGCAGCTCAGTGTGCTGGCCGAGGCTTTTGGAATGAAAGTGATTTTTTATGATGTGGAAACCAAGCTGCCGCTGGGCAATGCAGTAGCCAGTAAAAGCCTGAAAGAAGTGCTGGGCAGTGCAGACATTATTTCTATGCATGTGCCCGAAACGCCGGAAACCAAGAACCTGATTAACAAAAGCAATCTCAAATTTTTTAAAAAAGGGGCAATACTCATTAACTATGCACGTGGCGAAGTCGTGGATTTAACAGCACTGGCAAAAGCCCTGCAACAGGGTGATTTGGGTGGCGCGGCGATTGATGTTTTTCCCTGGGAGCCTGAAAAGAACGGCGATTCATTTCAGTCACCGCTGCAAGGCTTGTCCAATGTAATACTAACGCCGCACATCGGCGGTTCTACCGAAGAAGCCCAGCAGAATATCGGGGAGGATGTAAGTATTAAATTATTCAGCTACCTTGAAAGCGGCATCACTAATGGCTCGCATACGGTGCCGGGCATCAGCCTGCCCCTGGTGCAGGGCGCCCACCGCATTTTACATATTCACAACAATGTGCCCGGCGTATTGAGTGCGATCAACAGCGAGCTGGCTAACCACCAGATAAATATTGTAGGCCAGTATTTAAAAACCAATGAAGAGATAGGCTATGTGGTGCTGGATGTAGATAAGCAACTATCGGGGCAGGCGCTGGATTTGTTAAAACAGGTAAAAGAAACAATTAAGGTGCGGATGTTGTATTAAACATCGCCCTATTCGTTGAGTCTCAATGTATATTAAGGCTGTAGCAACAGCAATCAGCCTATCATCACATAAACTTTTATATCTATGAAAACATTACTCACCGCCTGCGCTATGTTAGCCATCACGGGCTTATCAGCACAAACCAAGTTTGGTGCGCTATTAGATCCGGGTGCAGTAGCTAATGCCAATGAACATCGGGTTGCAGTAGCAAAAAAATTAGGTATCAGTATTATCAGAGACCATATTGTACTCACTAATCCACGCGAAAAATCCATGCTCAATTTAGGATTTGATGTGTTTACAAATATCAATTACGGCAATGTAATGCAAGGTGGGGGTGTTTCTGCACCGGTGCCTTTTCCTACCGATTTAAATGCTTATACGCAACTGCTTAAGAATACGATGGCAGGCTTCACCGGTAAAAAGCCGGTGGTGATAGCCATAGAAAATGAAGAAGACAATCTTAAATACCATTCAGGGAGTGCGCAGGATTATATCAATGAGTTAAAAGCGGCAATACCAATTGTACACGCTGCCGGTATAAAAGTTACCAACGCGGGCATAACCTCCCAGGCAACTGCTTTTCTGGTTTATAATGATATGATGGCTCATGGCAGGAATGCGGAAGCCCAGGAATACAAACAAGATGTGCAGGTAAATTTTAATGCACCTTATATTCAAAGAAAGGCAGATTTTTTAAAACAGGTTATTGCTGCTTACAAAACACTTGATATTGATTATATAAACTTCCACTGGTACGGCAAAAGCAATAATACGAAAGCACTGGAGCAAACAATTAATTATCTCCAGGCAGCCACTGGCAAGCCGGTGGTCACCAACGAAATAGGCCAGTATGATAATTCGCCGGAAACAGTGCGGGCCATTATCCAAACTTGCCGGAAAGAAAAAATGCCTTATGTTATCTGGTATAGTGGTCTTAAAGGCGGCGGCAAGGCAGTATCACTGCAAAACGCTGATGGCACATTAAAGGAAAACGGAGAGGCGTTCCGGGCAGCAGCAGCCGGCCAGTAAGTAAAAAAATATTGATGTGACCGGTAATTGCACAGCACAATAGACCGTATTGTCTTAAATGACCAAAACAGGAATACTAAAAAATACGTAGCTTATTGCCACATCAATAAATTTAAAAACGGCTACATTGCACTATATCCTTAACAATCAATATGTTTTCCGGTACAACAGCCAATGCCCTTGCGTTGTAGCGTTAACCATTAACCCTTTACAATCCATGTTTAAAAGTTTCTCCATGAAGTTTGTCTTATATGCGCTGCTGCTTATTGTACTCGCTACGGCCTGCCAGCGCCTTATTAGCAGCGGTGGCGCCGGCGCAAAAGGAAGGCCGGGCAAAAGCCAGCCGGCACCTGCTGGTGCAGAAACGGCGCTTGTAAAGCAGGCGGGCATAAAAAGATATTATTTAAATGTGAATGGTGACGACCGGACTTTTTTAGTGCAGTTGCCAAAAGGATATAACCCGGCCGAAACCTACCCGGTGATCTTTTTCTTTCATGCAATACGGGGTACGGATACGAGCTGGATAAGAACGCGCGGCATGAATGAGTACGTAGATAAGTTTAAATATATTGCCATTTATGCTCAGGGAGCCAACGGCGGTATCTGGAATATTGGCGGCTACTACCCGCTGAAAAAAGTAAGCGAGCCCGATTTTGTAATGAAGATGTACAACTGGCTTAAGCAGAACACTAAAATTGATGCAAAGCGGGTATATGCAGTGGGCAGCTCCAACGGCGGCTTAATTGCGCATTACCTCGCTATTAAAACCAATATTTTTGCTGCGATCGTGCCTATTTCCGGCTCGTTATATACCGATGAAATGCAGAATACGGCAGAACCGACCGCGATATTACAGATTCATGGAATGGTAGATAAAACGATTCCCTACAACGGCGGCTATACGCAGTATCACTATACTTATTTAAGTGCAGAGAACTCCGTTAAAACCTGGGCGCAGTTAAACGGATGTACAGCAGCGCCTACGGTGACCAACCTGCTTGGCGGTAAAGTAATCGTGCAAACGTATAACAACTGTAAGACCGGCAAGCCGGCTATTTTGTACAGCCTGCCCAACATTCCGCACAAGGTGCTTCAAACCTTTGATGCAACCTGGATTTACAACCAGATATTCGATTTTTTATCAAAAAATTCCAAGTAGCAATAGACCAACCGAATTATTCGCTGTATCCGGCTAACCGGAACATTTATGTAAGTTTTCTATTTTTCGTGAAATGATTAGGTATGTTTCGATATGCTGTCTGTATTCTTTTTTCCAATAGAAGTCTCTTTCAATTACATGTTGTGCAATAACCTGGCATTGCAGCAGTAATTGTATTATTCATGCTGCCTTTTTGGTAGTAAAGTCAGTATGAAAATAATGGAGTGTAACCGGTCAGGTTGTTATGTCTTTTAGCTGTAAAGCATTTTGATCCCGCAGGTTTCTTTATTTTGTACAATTCAAATTGAGTTATGATTATTCGTCCTGCATATCTGCAGGAAGCGCCATTCCGTTTTCTAATTCCACTCCAAAGCCCGCTTACGTCGGGCGCATAATGCTTCGTACGGAGTAATTGCAGCACAAACTAAATTATCAGCCAAGGCAACCCGGTTAAACAATTAAACGTTTTTAGATAAGTCTTTTAGCAGTTAGCAATAATGGGTATTGCACATTGCCATTGCTTTATCTACTGGTAACATAAACAGATAACAGTTTTAGAAATCAGTTTTGAGAAGGCACTCGATAAAGCGGCAACAGCAACGATGGTTTTTACATGCAAAGAAGAAAGACAATACTGAAATTATTCAGGTTAAGAGAAAAGAAAAGTAAACGATCGGTCAATAAAAAGTGAACAAACCATTACAACTAAAAACAAAAACCAACTAATGAAATCATTTCTTTTTTTATTCAGTTTCCTCTTTTCTCTGCAGCTCTCTGCACAGCCCGGCAGTGTTCACCAGGCATCCAAAAACGGCATCCTGAAAGGTGCTAAATCATTCGCCACGCAGGACGGCGGTTTTATTACCGTAACCAAAGACCTCAAGACAGTTCCGTTTAGTATTACCGCCATCAAATACGCCGCCGCCGGCGCTGCCGAATGGAAAACGACCGTCACCAACGGCACATCTAACTGGCAGCAGGATTTTCCTTTTATCGTGCAGGTAAAGGATGGCAGCTACGTCATCGCTTTGCTGGAAACACTAACCATAGATATTATTAAATTAAACCCCCACGGCGCTTACCTGTGGGACAAAAAATACCGGCGGGGAGATCCTAACTCGCTTACCGCGCCCAACATCGCTAATATATCTGGCATCATCCCCGACAATGACGACAGCGCCGTTGTTATTGTCGGGCGCTACTCCACTTTCAGCAAATTGGAAGGCTATATTTTTAAATTGAACATTGTTACCGGCAAACCCGCCTGGTTTAAAACAGCCTACAGCAATGTGCAGGTGGCGAACTTTAGTAACCAGCAGGATTATTTTTCCGCTATAGATAAAACAAGCGACGGGCATTACTTAGTGGGCGATGTAGCTACTATTTTAGGAAAAAACGGGGTGGTGTATAAGCAGTATTTTGCCCTGTATAAATACGATAAAAACGGTAATGTAGTATTGGCAAAAGCCGTTGCGCCCAATGCACCTACCGGTTTTTCGAGTACGGTGGTATATGATATTAAAGAAACAGAAAAGGGCAGCTATGTACTGATTGGCGCCAATAATTTTGGATACAATGCTTATCTAAAGTTTAATGATACCGGCAAGGTGATTTACACCAAACGACTGCATATTTCGCCGGGCGATACCACCCAGTTCAACCTGTCGCGCATTGCATTTAATAAGAGCAACGGCCTTACGTATATTTCGGGCAACGATCCTAACATTATCAGCAAGGTAAAGCTGTTTGCCATTACCAAAACGGGGGCGCTCAACAGTGCGGGCAGTTTTGCGTTCGATTCTACTGATTTTAAGCACAACGAATCGCTCCTCATGCTTGCCAATAATACGGCTGTTGCCACCGGCTATTCGCAGGCAAACGAGGACGATGTAACCAACAAGCTTTATTACATCAGCATAACTGCAAAAGGACAAAATTGTTTGCTGAAAAAAGATAGCCGGTATAGTATTACCGATGTGCCGGTGGTGCAGGAAAAAATACAGGAAGTGCATACCGATGAAACGGCAAAGCTGCATATCACCGCTTCTTCCTATGATGTTATTGCAGCTGGCTTTACCGATGCAGCCATTTGCGGCGGCGAACAATTGCTGACCGCCGCTGCTACGGAAAAGGCTGCAAGCATTGCAATGCCCGAAAAAACATCCAATCGCTTGTCCCTTCGCTTATTGTCAAACCCCGTGCAGGGCGCTTCGGCAGCGGTGCAGGTGCGTACGCCGGCCGCAGGGCGGTTCACCGTTTCGGTGATGGATATGAATGGCAGGGTGTTGTATTCGCACCAGCAATACTTTTCTTCCGGCATCTCCAGCTTTACAGTTCCGGTTCAGCAGTTTGCAAAAGGTATGTATGTACTTACAGTGGTAAACCTTTCGGAAAAATGTAGCATTAAGTTCATCAAAGAATAAGCATTTCTTTCCCTATTTATACCAAAGAGGCGCCCGTTTCAGGGCGCCTCTTTTTATGAAATCAACACCTGCCACACCTAAAAAAACCTAAATAATCTCCGCCAAAAGCCATCCGCCGCTTAAGCCTTGCTTATGCAAATGCTTAAAGACGCCTAAACCCTGTTTGAAGTAGAGCTGAACATTCGCGGGCAGTTTACTGCAAAGCCATCCGCAACCTCGTTATCTAAGACGTAGCCTTGCGGCCTGCACTTTGTGGTGCGCGATAAGGAAACCAAACAGCCGCTCGCCACGGCCACTATTACCTTCGGTGCAGGAAGAAGGTTATGCGGTAAATAAAAAAGGCGCGCCGGATATAAAACTGAAGAAAAGAAGCTACACTGTAGTTATAAACGCGCATGATGCGGGAAGTAACCGCCGGCGTAGGCATCATAGACCGCGTAGCCAGCTACCTCCAAAAGGCAGCATCCGATGCCGTAGCCGTAGCATAAAAATGCATCGGCATTACAAGCGAAGCATTATTGTAAGAACATCGCATCATTGCAGGCGCACTGGGTCATTTCGGGCACCGCGAAGGGCGCTGTCGGTGGTAGTACAATTAGTAAATGCCTGCAATAGTATGCAGATTGAAGAATGTTGAATTACCCGGAACTTTTAAGGATAATTGTTAATTTGCACAATCACCGCAATGTCCCTCCGCTTGCGCACAGGAGACTGTAGATGGAGACATTGCGGGGAAGGGAAACTTTCAAAATATTTAGTATTAAACTTTAGTAATGAGTTTATTAGGCTTTGACACTTATTTAATGCAAATAAATACAATAATTAATGAACCTTTATTGCCGGAAACTCTTGTAAATAATGCTATTCGTTTAATAGTTCATGAAAGTCCTATTTCATTACATCAATTAGATTTGCAAAAAATTATACGCACCTCACCGTTGGGATACAATGATGTTTGTAGGCATGTTAACAGGTGTTCATATAATCCTAATGTATCAGGAGTACCATTACAGCGATGCAATTTGAAAGGGCAGCAAGTTTTATATGCAACTGTTCCATGCCAAACGGAAACTTTTAAAGAGGATGCTATGCTGCCATCCATATTAGAAACATGCTTTCAAAAGATTAAAGATGATCCGACTTTTGATAATAAGTTAATTGTGGTTTCCGAATGGGTTCCACAACGGGCGCTACTGGCATGGTCATTACCGTTTCATACAACTTCAATTAATAAAAACAAGATTTTCAAACAGCTATATGATGAGACTGTAAGCAATATTGAAGCGTTAAGTGAAACGCCATCTGATAAAGAAAAGTTTTTACAACAGTTGAGTTATTTAAGTGGTCTTTATTGCAAGCAGGAAGCGAAGGAAAATGTTTATAAGTTTACTGCAATGTTTTATAATCGGGTAATCCAACATGTGCGCGATGAAAGGGGTGTTAATTTAGATGGATTAATTTATCCTGCCGCATATACTGATGGCGAAGCAATGAGTATCGTATTAAATAAGCAAGTCGTAGATAGCAAGGCTATTGTTTGTAAATATGCAAGATTACAATTAATTAGAAGGCATGCCAACGATAAAAAAAATATTATAATTGACATATTAGCCGAGGCGTTGCCTGACGAATATGGAAACTTGGATTTTAAAAGGATTAAAGTTTAAGTAATAAATCCTCCCTCGTTCGTCGAGGTGTTAGCGCAGCGCACCTTGAAGTAAAAGATAAAGGCATATCTCCAGATATGCCCATATTATTTACAAGCTGATAGCTTATTTTTCCGCTATGGCTTATACTTACAGTATTACAAACCAAAGCGCCGTCTATTTTCTTACCTGTACCGTTGCCAACCGGGTAGATGTATTTACCAGAAAAGACTATTCAGATATTGTAGAAGACAGTCTCAACTTTTGTACCCAGAAAGGGTTGATTGTATATGGATATATTATCATGAGCAATTATGTACATTTACTCCTACAGGCAAAAAACAATAATCTCTCTGATGTACTCCATGATTTTAAAAAATTCACTTCGCAACGCATCACTGATGCTGTAGCGACAAACGAAAAAGAAAGCCGTAAGAAGTGGATGTTGTGGTTGTTTAAACAAGGTGAAAGCGAAGAAACAAGTAAAACGAATTACCAATTCTGGCAACCGAATAATGGTGCGGAACTATGCTTTAATTTACCTTGGGGCAAAAGCCTACTTATTTTCACAACAATCCTGTTCGGGCAGGCATTGTGGATAAGGCAGAGGAATATACAAGAAGCAGTGCTGCCGATTATTACTATGGAAAACAGAAAGGTAAAGTGCAGATTGCCTATTTAGATGCAATGATAAAGAATATCTGATGGGATGATTCGGGAAAATCATCTTTATTTTTTACTTCAAGGTGCGCTGGCACTAACACGTTGAAGAACGGGGAAGTAATAAAAAGAATTAAATTACAAATTGTGAATGACTTAATTTACACACTGGGCAGGTTAGCAATTTTTGCCATTGGAATTCTTGCTTATCTATACTATAATAAAATAAAAAAACATGAAAGAACTAAACTTTCAATGCTTTCCTACATCCTGTATGATAAACATCCAATAAAGGAATTAATTCAAACACATTATCAAGGCGATAATCATAAAGTTTTATATTCATTACTTCGAGACCTGTCACGGCAAAAGTATATGAGCGTTAACGAACACAATATGTTTTATATAAATTTTGCCGGCTTTATAAAAAAAGCGAAGAACGAATTAAGAAAAAGTATAAGTACTGAAGCCGGAAAAGAATTAATTGAAAATCATATTTCATTCTACATCAAATTGCTTCAACCCAAATTAAAGGAACAAATGTTATTAGCTAATAAAATGGAAAATAACAAGCTACAGTACGAAAGCGTAGTTAAGGATATTTTGGAGGAGAATATCAATCCTGATGAAGCAACCTTTATCAAACTATTTTCTGAAAAACTGAATTTAAGTTTAAAAGAAGCAACTCAAAAGACTTCCGAATTAAAAGAGATACATATATGAATTATTTTTATACATAACAATATTATTAATATAACGGATTATTTGAACGTGAAATAAATAAAGAAATAAGAGAACTGTCTTACGATATTAGCTTTTTACAAAATATCGATTTAGAGAAAATATAGAACTCCCTCGTTTGGTGTAGACTTCTAACTGCGCTATTTCATTCTCTGCTCGGCGTAGTCTCCCGACTACGTTACCCCGTCCGCAAATCTCCTGATTTGCTTATTACTCCAATCCTCCCTTTTAACACTTCCCTCCAACATTTAATCATTCCCTAATTTACCCACACAAAAAATATTGCTTACCTTCGCGAACTTAAAATTTAGTAAACAGACAACCTTTTATGGCGGACTTAAAATATCAACGCAACTTTGGTATTGCAGCACACATTGATGCCGGCAAAACCACCACTACCGAGCGTATCCTGCGCTACACCGGTATGATACACAAGATTGGCGAGGTGCATGACGGTGCAGCTACGACCGACTGGATGGAGCAGGAAAAAGAGCGGGGTATCACTATTACCTCGGCTGCCGTTAGCTGCCAGTGGAAATTTCCAACGCTGAGAGGCAAGGATACCGCCGATACCAAAAGTTATTATTTTAATATTATTGATACACCCGGCCACGTGGACTTTACGGTAGAGGTTGAACGTTCTATGCGTGTGCTGGATGGTTTGATCGCCTTGTTCTCTGCTGTTGACGGCGTAGAGCCGCAATCGGAAACAGTTTGGCGCCAGGCAAACCGGTACAAAGTTCCGCGTATTGGGTTTGTAAATAAAATGGACCGCAGCGGCGCCGATTTTTTAATGGTCGTTCAGCAGGTAAAAGATATGCTGGGCGCAAAAGCCGTGCCTTTGCAGTTGCCGATTGGCGCCGAAGATGATTTTATAGGCGTTGTGGATTTGATTAAGATGAAGGGCGTTATCTGGCACATGGAAACAGAAGGAATGACCTTTGACGAAGTTGAAGTGCCTGCAGATATGCTGGAAGAAGCGCAGCAATGGAGACAGAACCTGATTGAAGCGGTTGCAGATTATGATGATGCCTTATTGGAGAAATTTTTTGATGACCCGAATACGATTACAGAAGACGAAATTCATGAAGCGATCCGTAAAGCCTGTATTGATCTGAGTATCGTGCCGATGATGTGCGGTTCGTCTTTCAAAAATAAAGGCGTTCAAACGGCACTGGATGGTGTTTGCCGCTACCTGCCGGGTCCTTTGGATATTGAAGACACAGTCGGCGTTAATCCGGATACCGGGGAAACAGTAACCCGCAAAGCCAATGCAAAAGAACCTTTTGCTGCCTTGGCATTTAAAATTATGACCGATCCGTTTGTAGGTCGTTTAGCGTTCTTCCGGTGTTATAGCGGTCATTTAGATGCAGGTTCTTATGTGCTGAATGTAAGAAGCGGTAAGAAAGAGCGTATCAGCCGTATTATGAAGATGTTTGCCAACAAGCAAAACCCGGTTGACTTTATTGAAGCAGGCGATATTGCAGCAGCGGTTGGTTTTAAAGAAATAAAGACCGGTGATACCTTGTGTGATGAAGATTACCCGATTGCGCTGGAAAATATGTTCATTCCCGAGCCTGTAATTGCTGTTGCGGTGGAACCTAAAACGCAGGCTGACGTAGATAAAATGGGTATGGCCATAGCCAAATTGGTGGAAGAAGATCCTACACTGCGCGTAAATACCGACGAAGATACGGGGCAGATTATCCTTCGCGGAATGGGTGAATTGCACCTGGAAATCATTATTGACCGTATGCGCAGGGAGTTTAAGGTAGAAGTGAACCAGGGTGCGCCGCAGGTAGCTTACAAAGAAGCATTCGCTAAAAGTATTGAGCATCGTGAGATATTGAAAAAGCAAACCGGCGGCCGTGGTAAATTCGCCGATATCCAGTTTGAGTTCGGCCCTGCTGATGAAGAATGGATGAAAGAAAACGAAGGCAAGCATTTCCAGTTTGTGAATGATATTTTTGGCGGCTCCATTCCCAAAGAATTTATTCCTGCAATCAGTAAAGGCTTTGAAACAGCGATGACTACCGGTGTACTGGCTGGTTATCCCGTTAACAGTATGAAAGTGCGGGTATTTGATGGCAGCTACCATGATGTGGATTCTGATGCGATGTCCTTTGAATTATGCGCCCGCTCCGGTTTCCGCGAGGCAGGCCGCAAGGCAAAACCAACGTTGCTGGAGCCTATCATGCGCGTAGAAGTATTAACGCCCGACCAGTATATGGGTGATGTAACCGGCGACTTAAACCGCCGTCGTGGTATGCTGGAAGGTATGGACAGCCGTGCCAACCTGCAGGTGATAAAAGCCAAAGTGCCGCTGAGCGAAATGTTTGGCTACGTTACCCAACTGCGTTCACTGTCTTCCGGCCGTGCTACTTCCACTATGGAGTTCAGCCATTATGCACCGGCGCC
Organism: Ilyomonas sp.; assembly: GCA_965247435.1. GTDB lineage: Bacteria > Bacteroidota > Bacteroidia > Chitinophagales > Chitinophagaceae > Ilyomonas. The sequence goes on from OZ252019.1 coordinate 352,814, forward strand.
TAATAATATTGCGGAAGAAGTAATAGCCAAGAGCAAAGGCAAAGTGAAAGTGGAAGATTAGGTCATACGTTGTACGTAATAGCATATGATAAAAGAAGCCGTCTCAAAAGTGATGAGACGGTTTTTTATGTTATTATTAAATAATAAGTGCCAGGTAAGTTTTTTTAAGCGGTAGAATGTATTATAGCTGCAATTAAGAGCAAGAGCACAGTTTTTCAGGCAGCTTTCTTTCTTAAGTTATGCGCCAGTGCCAGTAAACCTGTTTCTATTTCCGTTTTAGGTTTGCTGCGTAGCAGGAAGCGCTTAAAGTGATGATTGTTTTTGATGTTCGCAAAAGCAGGCTCTACATCGCAGGGGCGTTTTTTGCGGTGGTAAATGCCTTGTTCGCTGTTGAGGTTTTCCCTTACCTGCCGTTTATATTTATTAAGTGCATGGTTTACTTCTATAATGCGGTTGCCTTTTGATTTATGGCAAACGCCTCTTAAAGGGCAGCCCTTGCAGTTGGCAGCCCGGTAGCGGTGAATGGTTTGTATAAACCCTGCTTTGGTTGTTGTTTGATGGGTACCTATAAGTTGCATCGGCTGTCCCATCGGGCAGATGTAATGATCTTTTCCGCTGTTGTAATACAGTGTATCGGGTGTAAAGGGATGCTTTTTATCTTTCTTTTTTCGTTGGTCTTTATCAAAGTAATTATACTTCACATAGTTTTCAATATGATTGTCCTGTAAGTACTGATAATTTTGTTCAGCGCCATAACCGGCATCGGCAACTATAAGTCCGGGTGTTTGCTTATATTGTTGTTTGTACGTTTCTGTATGTTGTTGCAAGGTAGTGGTATCGGCAGTTGTCTGGTGCAGTGAGTAATTTACAATGTATTGGTTGTTGGTAGAGATTTGAAGATTGTAAGCCGGTTTTAATTGACCGTTTTTCATGTGGTCTTCCTTCATGCGCATGAAGGTGGCATCGGTATCTGTTTTGGAGTAGCTGTTTCTTCCCTGTAATATCTTTTCCTGCTCCGCATATTTTTTTAAGTTAGCACTCCAGTTCTTCTTTGCATAACCCAGCTTTTGTTTTACCTGTTTGCTTACAGGCTTATCTTTTAAAGCTTCATTGATCTGCTCAATGGTCTTTTCTACCTTATCAGCATCTATTTTATCAAAGCCGGAAGGATCGGTATCGGGCAGTTCTGCTGCTGCTATGTTTTGTGCATATTGCCAGAGTTCATCCAATTGCTTTTTTATTCTCTCTTTACTTGTTTTTATGGCTTTGCCCCATACAAATGTATAACGACCGGCATTAGCTTCTATCTTGGTTCCATCTGTATAAAGTTCTTTTATGTTCAGCAATCCTTCTTCTGCCAGCAACAATACTACTTGCGTAAACACCTGCCTCAATACTTCTTTCAACCGCTCGCTTCTGAAACGGTTGATGGTGTTGTGATCAGGGGTGCTCCTGCCACTGAGCCACATGTAAGGAATGTTCTCTTTTAGCGCTGCTTCTATCCTGCGGCTGCTGTAATTGTTATTAATATAAGCAAACACCAGCACTTTTAAAAGCATGCGGGGATGAAAGCTGCTGCTGCCACCGCCTGTATATTTTTTAACCAAAGGTTCTATGTCAATTTTGTCGAGCACCTGGTTTACGATGCGTACCGGGTGGCCGGCAGCAATCAACTCCTCCAATGATGGTGGCAGCAGCATTGCCTGCTGCTGTGTGTACGGTTTAAAAATTACACTACCCTTGAGTTTACTCATGCTCGTAAGACAAAATATCACCTCGCTGCATTGCTTGCTGCCTTACTTAGTCGTTCCTTAAAAATACAAGTAATGCACAATTGGTAAGAGTTTGAGGATAAAAATGTTTGAAAAGATTTGCAGGAAAATAGAAATTTATGTTCTAAACCTTGCAGATTATTTTATGCTTTCAAAGAAACAATCCACTACTCAAACCGGCTTTTACAGCACATTTGAAGAGCAGTTAAGTCATAGTCATCCGCTGTATATTTTAGCCAACAAAATCAACTGGAACATTTTCGAAGAAGCTTTTGCAGAACTATATTCAAAGGAAGGGCGTCCTGCAAAGCCGGTTCGATTGATGGTTTCCTTATTAATTTTAAAACACATTCGCAACATCAGTGATGAGAGTGTGGTAGAACAATGGTTTGAAAATATCTATTATCAATACTTTAGTGGCGAAAAATCTTATGCCTGCGGCGTACCATGCGAGCCGAGTGAGTTAGTGCATTTCAGAAATCGTATTGGTGTTGAGGGAATAGAATTAATTTTTAAAGAAAGCATTCGGGTAAACGGAAAAGATGGCCGTGAAGATCAGGCCACAACTGACACTACCGTTCAGGAGAAAAATATTACGTATCCTACAGATAATAAATTACACCGGAAGATTATCAAAAAATGTGTTGCCATTGCCGGTAAGCAAGAGATAGAATTACGTCAAAGCTACACCCGCACTTTGAAGAAATTATTGATGGATCAGCGCTTTAGAAATCATCCTAAAAACAAAGGCAAAGCACGCAAAGCAGATAAGAAGATAAGAACAATTGCCGGCAGGCTGGTTCGGGAACTGGAGCGCAAACTACCACCCAATCTACATCAGCGCCTTCTGTTATTATTTAAAAAAGTTTTGGCGCAAAACAAATCTGATAGCAATAAAATTTATTCGTTGCATGAACCAAACATCCTCTGCATTAGTAAAGGCAAAGAACATAAGAAGTATGAGTTTGGATCTAAAGTATCCATCACTACTACATTAAACAGCGGCGTAATCATCGGAGCGCTGAACATTAAAGAAAACCTGCACGATAGTAAAACCTTATCTCCCGCCCTGGAGCAACAACAAAGGTTAACTGGAATTATTTTAAAAAATACGTTTGTCGATCGTGGTTACCGGGGACCAAAATTAGTGTTAGGGACTGCAATCACGTTGCCTGATGGAGCGGGGAAAAACAGAACACCTTATGAAAAACAAAAGCTGAGAAAAGGATTTAGACGCAGGGCTGCCATTGAGCCAAAAATTGGTCATCTGAAACAGGATCACCGCCTGGGCCGTAACTTTTATGGTGGAATTAAAGGAGATGATATCAATGTTATGCTGGCTGCTGCCGCAATGAACTTTAAAAGAATGATGAACATCTACAAAGAGATGTTTTTGCGCTTTTTGCTTCGAATCATTTATATACTTCAAAACTTTTCCTGGCAGAAAAATTCTACCTTTTTACAACAAATGAGTTTTTAAGGGACAACTACTTAAATTTATCTACATCCCTTGTGCATAAACCCGTAGGTAAAACTTAAAATAAAAAAGCTGCCTACTTTTGAGACAGCCTCTTTTATTTGTAACAGGCTTGTATGCCGATAATATCTTAATAAGCGGCAGTACAGGATAAAACACAGACCCGTACTTTGATAAATGATAACTGTACTTATAATAATAGCAACCGGCTTCTGCGTTCCTGCAATCATCTTCCGGCTGCACGTACAATCCCTCTGAAATTAATGGCTTGCCGGTTGGCGGAGAGTACCTGCAGGTTAGCATAACCGCTGCTGGTAACATTCAGGATCATCTGGTTTGCTTTGCTTTCTTCCTTTGGTTTAATAACAATATTATAACTCCCTTTTTTAGTAGAGCTTACGGTATAATTAAAGTTAACAGAGGTAAATGTTATGCCGGCATCTTCAGGGTTAAGCGGCGCTACATAGGCTTGTCCGAAAAACGGTAAATAACTGATGAGGCTGTCATTTTTTATCTGCAGCGCATATTCGGAAGTTAACGGTATTTGCCGCCCGCCTACCGGCTGCGCGTACTGCGCCACGAACATATAATTTTTAGAGTTAATCAGTTGTATTGTCGAAGCGTTGCTGTTGCTGCCGGCCGTTTTGCCGGCAGGTGTACATTGCGTAATAGTTAAGAGCGAAAAAAATATATAGCGGTATTTCATAGCACGATTATTATTATGTTTTCTCCGAGAGATTCATGCCATAATCCCTTACTCAAGCCTTATAAAATGTTACTCTTTAAAAATTTTATCAGCTATGCGTAAATGACGCTGCAGCTTTGTTCCGGGCATAAAACGCCTGGCAATTATAAAACGGTAGTTACCGGTTTGCAGCAGGTAGTCATTTCCCGAATCACCCTTAAAAGGCAGCCGGTCGCCAATCCAGTTAGCGCTTACGTTCCAGTTATCGCTGTTATAGCCGGCCGCTATTCTAAAGCGGGCAACCGGATTCACAGAAAAACGATTGCGTTTCTCCGCTGTGATTTCGGAAGTATAGCTCACATTCAAATTACCGGTGAGCGAGCCGGTAAGAAAAAGATGTTGCAGCGCTACCACCGTATAAGCATAACCAACACCCGGACCAAAACTAAAGTAAGTAAGCTTACTTATATCCTGCCCCGGATAAGACCCGGCGAGGGCTGCAGGTGTCCAGCTACTATCCGCTTTTATGTGGCTGTAATATATTTCTGCACCGGCCAAAAAGGTGCCGGCCGATTTTTTTTGCCATTCGTTTTGTGTAATGGCGGCGCGGTAAGAAAAGCGGTTGCTATTGAAAACCCGGTATTGGGATAACCCAAACAGATTAACCTTTAGATCGTGCCGGTAGTAATAGGCACCAGGCGTGATAGCCGCAAAGCCTTTTGGAGATAAATGATAGCCCTGGTACAACTGGCCATAAAAGTCTGTTACCCATTTAGGTTTATAAAAATGCCCCTGCAAATCGAGATACCTGGTCTTGCCTTTCTCATCGTCCCTGTTAAGAAATCCAAAGCCATAAGCGAGGTTTAAAGAAAAGTTGTGGTAGGTGGCGCCAATACCCATGTTCAAAGTTGTATTGGGCAGGTACTGCAGGTCTTTGGTATTTTTCTCCTGTATTGTAAAAGCTGTGTATTTCTGAGAGAAATAAAACCTGCCGGTAATGCCGCCGGGATAACTTTTAAAATACGTGGTATCGTGGTTGCTGCTGGCAACCGGAGATTCCTGTGCAGCAACTATTACGGTGAGAAACAGTAACGGAATGACAATAAGATTTGTTGATGTAAAATGCATGTGTTTATATTAATAACCTGACAATCATTATCTAACTAAAAATCAGCCAAAGATAAATTTTTAAAATAACCGGCATCTATTATGCTGATGCTTAGTGCCTTTTTATGCAGGGTAATGTAATAATATGATGAAATACAGGATTCTTTTATTTATTCTGATAACGGCTTGCAGCAATGCTTTTACACAATCCGGTCCGGCCGTTTTCCAGGTGGTGCCGCTCGGCGTGCGGGGCGGCCTTGATGAAAGTAATCTTTCGGCTTATATGGTTGCGCCTGTAAAGAAAGAAAATTATATCTGCCTCGATGCAGGCACTTTGTATGCCGGAATACAAAAAGCAATAACGCATCATACTTTTTACAAACCTGCAGCCGATGTTTTAAAAAATAATGTCAAAGCGTATTTTATTTCGCACGCGCATTTAGACCATGTGGCAGGATTAATTATTAACGCGCCGGCCGATACCAATAAAAATATTTACGGTACGCCGTTTTGCCTGGCAATTCTTCAGAAGCATTATTTTACCTGGCAAACCTGGGCCAACTTTGCCGATAAAGGCGATAAGCCAACGCTGGATAAATACCACTACAAACCGATGGCCGACACCGAAGAAGTAAATGTGGAAGAAGCCGGGCTAAGCGTAAAGGCGTTTACACTAAGCCATGCCAGACCCTACGAGAGCACTGCATTTTTAGTGCGCAAAGACAGCAGTTTCATTTTATACCTTGGAGACACCGGCGCAGATAGCATAGAGCAAACGAATAAGTTAAAGCTTTTGTGGGGGGCTGTTGCGCCGTTAATTAAGCGCCATCAGCTAAAAGGGATTTTCATCGAAACGTCTTACCCGGACGAGCAGCCGGTAAAAAAGTTGTTTGGCCATCTTACACCAAGACTGCTGATGCAGGAAATGAATGTATTAGCTGTTTTTGCCGGCAAAGCGGCAATTAAAAATTTGCCGGTAATCGTTACGCACAGGAAGCCGGAAGGTAATAACGAGCAGCTTATTAAACAGCAACTGAAGAAGCAAAATGTATTGCAGCTACAGCTTATTTTTCCACAGCAGGGTGTGCGCTTACTTCTATAATGCTGTATATGCCGGACAGGCTTTTTATTTAGTATCAACTTCCCAGTTATCGGTGCGGAAAGGCGAAGCCGGCAAACCATTCAGGCCGAATAAATTGCCGATAGCGGTATTGCCAAAAGCATAGCGCACCGCTTCCGGCTTTTTTATGTCGCTGCTCCATACTACTAATGTGTTTCCTTTTATATCTGCATTGGCCTTGTGAAAAATCTTATCCCTGCCGGCAATATACAGCTCGGTTACCTGCCGCTTGCCTTTGGTTACAATGCCTTCTTCGGGGTTGTAAAAATTAATAATGATCCGGTTATTTTTTATGCTCATGCTTTTATAAAGCGGACCGGTAAAGCTGATGTCCTGTTGCGAATACGTTTTGGCAAGTGCCCAGTTAGCAAGCCTTTTACCTACATCGTGTTTATTGGTCGGGTGTATATCGCTGGTATCACCGGTAATGTCGGTTATTACCGCCATACCGGTATTGTTTAGTTGCATACTTTGCAGTTGTGCCTCGCGCAGCAAAGCTGCTACATACGGGCTGCCGTATTTAAAAGGCGCTATCTGCACATAATAAAACGGAAAATCCTTATTCCAGGCTTTGCGCCACGCGCTAATCATGCTGGTAAACAATTGCCGGTATGCACCTGCCGTTCCCACATTCGCTTCGCCCTGGTACCATATCGCGCCTGCAATACTATACGGAACAACGGGCGCTATCATCGCATTGTACGTGTAGCCGGGCATGTAGGGCCAGCCTTCATACGGAACCTGCTTTGCGGCTGCTTCTTTCAATACGGCATCGCTGTTTACCACGCTGTCTGGTGTCCATACTTCAGCCGGTGTACCGCCCCAGCTTGCTTCTATCAGCCCTATCGGTACATGCATGGCCGTGTTCAGCCGTTTACCAAAAAAGTAGCCGGCTGCGCTAAAAGCTTTCAGCGTAGTACTATCGCAAACTGTCCATTGGGCGGTACAGTCGTCCTGCGGGTGTTCTGCAGTGGCACGCGGTATCTGGAAAAAGCGGATGTCGGCATTATAAGCAGTTGGCAGTTCTGCTTTTATGTCTTTCAGTCCCCAGTTGCCGCTCATCTCCATATTCGACTGGCCGGAGCATACCCACACTTCACCTACCAGTACATTGGTAAGCGTAATGGTGTTGCGGCCTTTTATGGTAACCGTAAACGGGCCGCCGGCCGCAGGGGTAGCTACCAGTAATTGCCATTTAGCATCGCGCGTTGTAATTGTTGAATCTGTTTTCCCATTCCACGAAGTGGTGATAAATACCTTTTCTGCAGGGTCGGCCCAGCCCCAGAGCTTTACCTGGCTTTGCTGCTGCAGCACCATATTGTTGCCTACAACCGACGGCAGGCGAACATTGGCAGTGGCAGCAATCGTAATCGTAAGCAGAAGGGTAAAGAGAGCATATTTTTTCATAGCGGCGTTAATATCTGCAGCAAAAATAAGCCGCACTTTACTGTCCCGCTTTCTAAATTATTGCATTCCGGCATCCGGAGCTGCTTTTCATGGAGCTTTATGCACTGTGCTGTGAGTGCCGGGCAATATTAGCATGTGTTGCGCCTGCATGAAGCCGCAAATAAAAGGATAGTGTTGTAAAGAAGGGACTGCAGTATAAGTATAGAATCAACGGCTGCTATCCACTTAATGCGCAAAAAAAACTGCAGGAAATTTTTCCTGCAGTGTAAATTGATAGTAAACTAAAATTTTAAAAACGGAATGCAGCGGGTAGGCTGAAGTAACTAATTAATCACTTGTACATCGCTTGTTGAAACTCCTTTTTCGGTTACGGCTACCACCCTATAGACACCGCTCGTAACTTTAGGGCCGTTTGCATTCTGCGTATTCCACGATACGGTATAAGTGCCTGCAGCCTTGCTTTCATTTACCAGCACTTTTACAGGCTGTTGCATAGAGTTATATACCGTAATGTTTACTTTGCCGGCATCTTTTACACTGTACCGGATAGTAGTAAAGTTATTTACCGGGTTAGGCGAGATACTTACAATAATTCCTTTTTTGCTATCCAGCATTTTCTGTTTGCCATCAGCAGGGGTTAAACCTGTTTGCTTTACTTTGGTTGCGCCAGCTTGTGCGCAAGGACCTTGTGCAGACCAGGTGCCACTGTTAAGCGGGCCGCCAAAGCAATAGCTGGTCCAGTTGCCGGAGCCGGAATACGTTAAGGAAGCCTCATCATCTCCTTTATGCTGTACAATTGTTACCTGGCCTTTATAAACAAAAGAATCTGAAAAAGACACGCAATTGTCGGATGCATCGTTAATAACCCACATTGTAATCTTGCCGTTTGCAAAACCATCTACAAGGTTAAGATGCAATTTTGCGGTAGAAGAAGGATAAGCATCGCTGGTTCCCTCTGCATAATAAGTGTTAAGGCTAACACCGGTTAAATCGTGAAAGCTGTAGGTAATGCCAAACCCGTCAGTAAAGCAGAAATTGCGCATTACGGTACAGGTTTTTTGCGCATTGGCAAAGCTGAAAACGAGCATAGTACAGAGCACGGCCGAAAAGCGTAGAAGAGTTTTCATGGTGGGATGTTTTTGATGATTAAATGAAAGTTAAATATACCATTATTAGTAGTATCATAATCGGCTTTATAAAAGAAAGAACAAAGAAGAACAGGCACTGCTTTATGTTTTATACTAATATAAAATGGAAAGAGTAATAAATCTCTGCGCATGAACCGCTTCTTATGCCTGCTTACCAAATGCAGCCAACGATGCCAACCTGCCTATGCAATTGCACGTTGCAGATAACATGCAAACCTCTTAAACAGCAGGCTATAATTTAAACAGGTATATATGCAGCTATTCCGGCTTATACAACCCGTGGAGGATGCTATTAACCTTTATACCTGCTTTCTAACAGTTGCTATTGTTGGCAATTGTTTTGCACCCTGTAGCACCAGCCTCTTTTTTCTTTAACCAGCTTTTGTATGAAAAAGAAAATTGTAATTCCTCTTGCCCTCTTACTCCTTATTGCTGTAGCAGTTTTTTTTATACTTCACAACAACAAAAGCCCTATACAAGCGCAAACCGCCGTGAAACCGGTACCGGCCGACTCGGTTAATGCGCTTTGGTACAAAGCAGGGGTAATATATAATGTAGATGTAGAAAAGTTTAAAGATAGTAATGGTGATGGCATCGGCGATTTTAACGGGCTTACCCAAAAGCTCGGGTATATAGATTCTTTGGGTTTTACGGTTATCTGGCTTGCGCCTTTTCAGCCAACGCCCAACCTCGATGATGGCTACGATGTCTCCGACTTTTATGGCATAGATAAGCGCCTTGGTACCCCGGCCGATTTTGCAGCATTTATGCAGGCAGCCAATGCACGCCACCTACGCGTGATTATGGACCTTGTGGTTAATCATACCTCCGACCAGTGTTCCTGGTTTCAGGAAGCGCGGCAGAGCAAGGCTTCGCCTTATCACAACTGGTATGTATGGAGCAATAAACGCCCCGGTAATTATAATGTAGGCATGGTGTTTCCCGGCGTTCAAAACGAAATCTGGAGCTATGATACAATGGCAAAACAATACTATTACCACCGCTTTTACAACTTTCAGCCCGACCTGAATATGCAGAATAAAGCAGTACAGCAGGAAGTACTATACAAGGTAGTAAAGTACTGGATGGACAAAGGCATGGCGGGTTTTCGGATGGATGCGGTGCCTTTTGTGATAGAAGTGCCGCAAACCAAAGGCGATAATTTTCCATTACAGTTTCAATTGCTTGATAATTTAAGAACATATATACAATCGCTGCGCAAAGACGCCATTATCCTGGGCGAAGCCAATGTAGATCCTAAACAAAACAAGGACTATTTTGGAGCGCAGGGCGACCGCATAACCATGATGTTCAACTTTTTTGTAAACCAGCATCTTTTTTATGCGCTGGCCACCGGCGATGTAAAGCCGCTGGAGAGCGCCCTGCAGCGTACGCAGGACATACCGGCGGCGGCGCAGTGGGGGCAATTTTTGCGCAACCACGACGAGATAGACCTTGGCCGGCTGAGTAAAAAAGACCGGCAACGGGTATTTGATAAAATGGGACCGGATAAGGGCATGCAATTGTACAACCGCGGCATACGCCGGCGCCTGGCGCCGATGCTAAACAATGAGCAGGAAATAAAAATGGCTTACAGCCTGCTTTTTTCGCTGCCCAATACACCGGTGGTACGCTATGGCGAGGAGATAGGTATGGGCGATAACCTCTCGTTAAGTGAGCGTAACAGCATTCGTACGCCGATGCAATGGGATAGTACAAAGGACGCCGGTTTTTCTACCGCTGCCCTTACCGTAACTCCACTGGTAGATACCGGTAATTATAACTATAAAAAAGTAAATGTAACATCTGAGCAGCGTGATAGCGCTTCGCTGCTTTCTTTTATACAGCGCATTATTGCCCTGCATAAAAGCCGGCCCGAAATAAGCTATGGCAGTTGGCGGCTGCTGGAGGTAAACAATGCGCATGTGCTGGCCATACAATACAACTGGCAGGGGCGGATGTTGCTGGTACTGCACAATTTTAGTGCAGCGCCGGAAAGCATAACGCTGCTGCAAAAAAATAGCCTGCAGGATTTACTGACGCAAACAGCATACACACCGGCAAACGGTAAAACAGCAATATTTTTAGCCGGCTACGGGTTTGTGTGGTTGCAGTAGTTTCAATAAAAAATCAGTACTACTGGTTTATTGAGTATCATCTGTTACAGTATAAGCAAGCAGAAAACAGATCCTGAGTTTCCAAAATTTCGTGTGTTTTGGTAAAAGCAAATGAGAAAAATCGAAAACTTCGTGTGTTTCAAAAAAGTGTGCGTGAAATAGAAAAGGCATAACAGCTTACTAAAACAAATTACCGGTTGCGTTTTGGAATAGCAGCAATTAACAAAGCAGATGCAAGAGATAATATAAAGCTGGCGACAAGACTTGATGGCGTTTGCCGGTACAATGAAAAAACAATTGAAAGTCTTATAAAAAATGGCGTTTACCATAATATGGCAAGTTGTTTATACGAAGCTAAAAATGATTATATATGGCTTGGCAGTTTAGGAAAGGCGGGTAATGGAAGTAGAGTAAAGGGATAACAGTCCTTAAGGGAAAAACTTTTACGCCTATTCCATCAACAGGAATGAGGAATAATCGGGTTTGGACAGTAATTGGAGATAATGCAGGCATCATTTGGGTTGGCACTAAAGCGTTTGGGCTATTTAGCTACGACGGAAAATCATTTACTGAATTTACAACGCAGTAAGAAGGAACTTTGCCAAACTATAAAATAGCGCAGCAGCCAATATGGGGTCCGGCGTTGTTGGGGCAAGACAGATAATACCGCTGCTCCTTCAGCTATTTGTCATCTGTAGTTGCGGCCGGGCATTGTAAATTGAGCCGTAGAAGTAACAATGAACATTTATATTTTAATCAGTATGTTCACCAGACTGAAAATTTTTAATTTTGTCATATTACCAAATCTTCAACGTTAGCTGCAAGGCTGAACAACTGTATAAGCCGGCATTTATCAATAAAAAATTATACTATGGCAAAGGAAAATAAAAAAGAATTATCGCTACCACAACGTGAAGAACTACTCAAAGTATTGAAAGCCCGTTTTGAGAAAAACAGGAACCGCCATCCAGGTCTTGACTGGGATAAAATACAAACAAAGCTGGAAGCCAACACAGAAAAACTGTGGTCGCTCCAGGAAATGGAAACAACGGGCGGTGAACCGGATGTTGTTGGTCAGGATAAAAAAACGGGCGAATATATTTTTTACGATTGTTCAGCAGACAGTCCAAAAGGCCGCAGAAGCTTTTGTTACGACAGGAAGGCGCTGGAATCAAGAAAAGAAAATAAACCAAAAAATAATGCGGTTGATATGGCGGCGGCCATGGGCATTGAGGTTTTAACGGAAGAACAATACCGCGGGCTGCAGGAGCTTGGAGATTTCGATACAAAAACGTCGAGCTGGGTGCAAACTCCTGCTGCTATCAGAGAACTTGGCGGAGCCCTCTTTTGCGATCGCCGCTACAACCAGGTCTTTGTGTACCACAACGGTGCAGAATCTTATTATGCCGCCAGGGCATTCCGCGGCTCTTTAAAGGTTTGAATTTTGCATAGCTTATGATTTAACCGGAGTCGGCTATCCAAAACAGATCGCTACAAAAGAAGCCATCTTATTCACAGGTGGGGAAATACAACATTGAATGACGGTTTTTACGATGTCTGTTATCAGTTTGATTGACAAAAACGAATGTGCGTTTACAACCCTGTAAAAACTGCCTGCAAGAGCATGCCTTGCAAAAACTGACCTGCCTGCCGGGGCAATATTTATAATTTTATCTATCTTCCGTTCGGCATCCGGTTAACATTTTTCAGATTTAATCTGTCCACGGATTGGTAGCCGTTGCCCATAATTTTAATAGTCATTATTACCAAAGCAAAATATAAAAATGAGAGCAACACTTCAGGTACGTCCATCGTGGCCAATATTATTATTATCAGCAATCGTATTGGCAGCACTTTTTTCCTGCAACACTTCGCCCGGCGATGCACAAAAAGAGCCGGCCGTTGACTCTGTTGCAGCTAATATAAAAATGTACACCCATGTGTGGGACGAAATAATTAATAAAAGAAAGCTGGACCAGTTCAACGATACCAATTTTACAAAAAACGTTGTAATGCACGCCAGCCCGGCTGATGTGGTTGGGATTGACAGTGCAAGGGCTTATTATGCTAACTACCTGACCGGATTTTCGAATATCACATTTACTATCAAAGACGTATTTGGGATGGGTAATAAACTGGTAAAGCACTGGAACTTTAAAGGAACGCATACCGGTCTGTTCTTTGGCATTCCTGCAACCAATAAAAAGGTTGACATAGACGGCGTTACGCTCGTTCGTATGGAAGGGGGTAAGATTGCAGAAGAAAGAGACTTCTTCGACAATTTAGAATTTATGCAGCAGCTTGAGCTTATTCCAAAAAAGTAAAAGGCCAAGTGCTTGCCACGAAAAGACTGCAATCATATATTCTTTACCAAGGAAGAAATACGTACTTGCCATCCTGACTTTAAGTGTTGTAAGTCTTGCATCCGTGCAACGCAGTTTTAGAAAGAATGATGTCTATTTAAAAGCAGGCGGCCATAGACTTTTGGTTTGGTAAACTGTGAGCGCCGGCTAATAAAGGAAATTAGGTTCGGGATTTCTATTAGCAAAAGGTTTTAAAGTAAAAGCGCTTGCTGCCGGTTAAACGGCTTTACACAGTAAGTGCTTTTGAATACCTTTTAAACAACCAGATGTTTGACCGGCACCATAGCAAAATAAGCACCTGTTTTTTTAAATAATCATATTGCATCAAGCCATTTTGCAGTCCTGTCATTGTGATAGTTATCCTACCGGCAATCATGCAAATTGTTTTTAATTTCTGCCATGGAAAAGCTGAGCATAGCAACGGAAAGGCTTACAATACGAAATCTTAAACTATCCGATTTGGATGATTTCCATATCTACCGTTCCAACCCTGATATAACAAAATACCAGGGGTTTGATGTAATGACTTTAGCACAAGCCAAAGCATTTATAAAAGAGCAACTAGATAAAGAATATGGTAAAGCAGGCGAGTGGGTGCAATATGGAATTGAGAGCAAGGCGACCGGGAAGATTGTGGGCGACTGCGCCATTAAACTCGACCGAAACGATATTAGGATTGCGGAAGCAGGGATAACGATTTCACACCTTGCGCATAGAAAGGGCTATGCAAAAGAAGCTTTGTTGGGTATCCTGGCATTTCTGTTTGATAAAAAAGCAATACACCGGGTAGTTGAAACTGTGGACGCAGCAAACATCGCTTCTATTAATTTATTAAAAAGCCTTGGTTTCAGGCAAGAAGGGCATTTTGTTGAGAATATTTTTTTTAAAGGATACTGGGGAAGTGAATATCAATACGCAATGCTAAGAAGGGAGTGGAACTTAAATCACAACGCCACGCAGTTGTAACGGCAACAAGCAACGCTAATAAGAAACCTAAAAAAGCCGGGCATAATAGAAAGTACCCAACGGTTGCCGGTAGCTGTTCATCGGCTGTAACAGTAAGCAGGCTTTTTATTTTAACCTTCAGCCAATCACAAACCTGCTTTCGACTGCAATAACAGCAGATTTGGTTACTGCTGTTTGTTTGTTTTAGCGGAGCTTTGCAACAATAAAAAAAACAGCGCAATGAAAATTACAATCACTGGTTCGTTAGGGCATATCAGCAAACCGCTAACAGAAGCATTGCTGCAGCAAGGTCACGCCCTTACCGTTATCAGGCAGCAATGCCGAAAAGCAGCAAGCTATAGAAGCTTTAGGAGCCACCGCTGCCATCGGCTCGCTCGAAGACAAGGAGTTTCTGATAACTGCTTTCAGCGGCGCAGACGCTGTTTATACAATGGTGCCGCCGGCCAACTACTTCGATCACAGCCTTGACCTGCTGGAGTACTACCGCAGGCTTGGCAGAAATTATGCACACGCCCTTGGCCGGTCGGGTATCAAGCACGTAGTCAACGTTAGTACGATCGGTGGTAATTTAGATAAAGGCAATGGCATTTTACTTGGCGCTCATGATGTAGAGCAAATCCTGAACGAATTGCCGCCGGACGTAGCCATTACGCACATGCGCCCTACCTCTTTTTTCTACAATTTATATGGCTATTCCGGTATGATAAAAAGCGAGGGCGTAATTGCAGCCAATTATGGGGCCGAAGACATTATTCCCTGGGTTTCTCCGACTGATATTGCTGCTGCGGTTGCCGAAGAACTAACAATGGCGCCCGCAGGCAGAAAGATAAGGTATGTAGCAAGCGAGGAACTTACCGGCAATGAAACTGCAACAATTTTAGGCGCAGCTATCGGAAAGCCGGAATTGAAATGGCAGCTTATCTCCAATGAGCAAACCCAAAGCGTTTTGGAAGCAATCGGGATGAATCCGCAAATCGCTGCCGGTTTGGTGGAGATGTATGCTGGTCTTCATACCGGTTTATTAGCAGAAGACTATTACCGCAATAAGCCGGCTGTTATGGGTAAAGTAAAACTAACAGATTTTGCAAAGGAATTTGCAGAAGTCTATAAAAAGAACTGATTACTATTGTAATAGGCCAAATATGCAACCTGCCAGGTTTAAAACGATAAACGTATTTTACCGGTTCAGGGCTTACCCAGGCCCGAGCATCCGTTGATCAGCATAATAAAGTTAGAGCTCGTGCGGAAGTTGCCCCGGCAGGAAACAAGTTTGGTACTCAATTTTTATTCGATCGCATTAAAGAGAAACTTCAATGCTAAAATAAAATACGGTCAGCAGGAATATTATTTTGATGATGGTATCCTTTTCTTGATCCCGCCCGGCCAGGTTTTCAAAATTAAAGTTGATAAATACATACCCTTACAGCAGTCGGGATGGATGTTACTGGTTCATCCCGACTTTTTATAGAATATGCTTTTAGCCAAGACTAGCAAACATTACGGGTATTTCAGCTATGTAGTTTTTGCCTGGACTAAAAATCTAAAGCAGCAGCGCTTTGGTTCTGCCTCACTATTGGTATTTGCAAGATAGCAAAGGGAACGGGTAGTACAATTTAAACTAAGCAAAGCTCAGAACAGCTACGAATACATAATCCGGTGCAGAAAAGCAAAATAAGCTGGATAAAAAAAATAAAACCCGTTACAAAAATCGGGTTGGTTGTATTATATTTTTCTTTATTTTTAAAGTGTCTTTTATAACCTTTGGCTTTTTACTACAACCCCATAGTATTAAAAGTAGCCCGTCCTTATTAATTAAACTCAACTCCCTTTTTCAAATGAAAACATGTGCTTATCTCTTAACCGTTTTATTAACTGTATTTTTCACCAACTGCCTTAATGCCCAAAGCCCGAAAAAACCAAACGTTATTTTTATATTGGGCGATGACATCGGTTTTGATTCGCCTACTGTAAACGGCGGGCAATCCTTCAGCACGCCCAACATAGATTCTATGGCAAGGTATGGAATGAACTTTACGCATTGCGAGTCAACGCCGCTGTGCAGCCCTTCAAGGATGATGCTCCTTACCGGAAAACAAAATTTTCGTAATTATAGTAATTGGGGTTACATGACTGATACTGCCAAAACTATGGGCAACCTGATGAAAGATGCCGGTTATACTACAGGGTTCTTTGGAAAACTTCAATTGCAGTGCAGTTCAGCAAGAATGAAGAACTGGGGTTGGGACGATTATACAGTTTTTGAAATAGACGATGATACTATAAAGAATAATCAGCGGTACAAAAGCCCGAATCTTATTGATAATAAAGGCCGGGTTGCTGAAAGTATAACTAAAGATCAATATTGCGATGATATCCTTACTAACAGGATTCGGACATTTATTGATAGCAATAAAACTAAACCTTTTTTTATTTATTATTCAATGTCAATTGGCCATCATCCTTTTTGTCCTACACCTGATGATCCGGAATATGCAGCCTGGGACCCGTCAAAAGGAGTAAGCGACACCAGTTTCTATCCATCTATGATGAACTATATGGACAAAAAAGTCGGACAAATACTTACAAAACTTAAAAGCGCCGGCTTAGACAATAACACTATTGTTTTTTTTGCCGGAGATAACGGAACTGATGCTGAAATTGTATATAAAGCAAATGGTGTACTTGTTACGGGAGAAAAGGCGCAAACACTTGAAGGTGGTACGCACGTTCCGTTAATGGCTTACTGGCCTAAATATATTGCTCCGCACAGTATTAATGATGATCTAATAGACTTTACAGATTTCTTTCCCACTTTTGCCGATTTGGCGGGGTATAAAAAATTAACTAAATATGGAGTTCTGGATGGTGTTAGCTTTTGCAACAGGTTGTTTAAAAAAGCTGATTCTGTAAGGCCTTATATTTTCGCACACTACGATCCACACCCCGGCGGGCCTTCTGTGTTAAACCGATGGGTAAGAGATAAAGTGTATAAGTTATATGATGACTCTACAGGGAGTAAAAGTTCGGGCAAGTTTTTTAATATACAATTAGACAAAGAGGAAAAACATGCATTGAAAACAAATGAATTAACTCCTGCAGAAGTTAACTTGAAATCTACTTTCAAACATATTTTAGATACTTCCGGTTCCTGGCCTCAAGGGCCTCTTATTCAGAAAGCTGCTGCATCCGGTGTTACAAACAACAGTGCTGTTATTGCGGCCACCATTGTAAATTCAGGAGCATCCAGATTAATAGAAAGAGGCTCGACGCTAAGTACGCGTGAAAGACCTTATTATGATTCTAACCGTCAGAAAGATCCTAATATAGCTTTAGGTACTTTTTCACAAACCCGTAATAGTTTAATGCCTCAAAAAAAATATTTCTATTCCTTATATGCCATGAATGCAAATCTAAGTAATAGTACTGCTTATGCTATGGATACATTCATTACATTATCTAATCCGGTCATTAAGCAACCAACTTCTTTTACAGCTACTGATAAAGCCTGTTCGGTAGAACTGGCCTGGAATAATGCGGCTTTCCCTTCTTCAGGCGCAACCAAAGGCGGCTATGTAGTGGTGTATGCAACTAAAGCAATTGTACTTAATAAAAATGCAAACGGCCATCCACCTGCTGCTGTAAGCACGAATCCAAAAAACAGGATAATAACTATTGTTTCCAGTTTGCCTAAACTGCCGGCAACAAGCACTACGGTAAGTGGTTTGTCAAAAGACAGTTTGTATTATTTTACCCTGGTGCCTTATACGTATGATGGCACGAACGATTCAACGTATAATTATCTTACCGATGGCGCGCTTTCTACCACCAAAAAGCCGGCTAATAATGGTTGTAAAGAGGCGTCTTTTGTTAGCGTCAGTGAAAGTCAAAGCGCAAAAGCAACACTATCCGGTATGTTGGTTACGCCCAACCCAGGTACAGATGAGTTTACACTAAAAATGACTGAGGCAATAAGAAACGAAGTGATTAACATACGCGTAAGCGATGCTTTGGGAAGAACATATTACGATATAAAAGGTACGGGGAAGAGCAGGTATGTATTTGGCAGCAACCTAAAGGCAGGTATTTACTTTATTGATGTTAAAACGGCTGCGGTCTCCTATAAATTCAAAGTAGTTAAAGAGTAACGCACCTGCTATTTTCAACGTCTTCAGGTACATATTTTTAAAAATAAAAATGGGAAACAAGGCTGCAGCTTTGTTTCCCATTTTTTTGTGCTTAAGTAGAACATCAAAATTGGTTAGGATAATTTGGTTTGCAATATTCCGCGAGCCTGTCGCTCCGTAATCGCCATGTTCCCGGCTATACTTTTATATGATTTACTTTCAGTAGGACTTTAGCCTGTGGCGCCTTTAGCGCCAGCGGAATCTGCTAATTGAGTAAACATTCAAGTAATTCTGCAGCTTTATTGAGTGTGATCAACCTTACATTTTCTGTGCTAATCTTAATCATCCAATTCATCACCCCAAATCTCCGTCCTTTATTCTTTCACAAACTTCAATGATTCTGTTTTGCTGCCGGTGGTGATATGGATATAGTACATGCCAGGCTGCAGGTTGGCTGTTGGCGTACGGTACTGCGTGCTGCCGTTGCTTGTCCCCTTTGCCAGTACCGTACCGCTGCCATTGGCAATGCTGATGTTCGTTGTTTCGTTGGTCTTTAAGCCTTGCACGGTTACATAGTCCCTGGCAGGGTTGGGATAGAGGGATGCAGCGGAGCTAAGGTCGCCTGCACTTACCAGTACTTTGTTGGAGAAGGTTTTATAGCCTTTTCTATCTACTGCCACCACGCGGTAAAAACCAGCATCCGCCACATTAAAGTTGTAGTCCTTCAGCCGACTGCTGCCCCCACCGCTTAGTTTACCTTTTTCTGCAAAGCCTTTGCCCGTTGTACTATATTGAATGCTGTAGTAGCTGATGTTCTTATTATCCAAACCCTGCCAGCTAATGCCATGATTCTGCAGCCAGCGTTTGATGCGTACAAATAAAGGCACCTGGCTTGGATAACCGTAATAACGGGCTAAAGCGCGTCTGTCTTCAAATGTTTGAAAGGATTGCGCATAGCCAATCAGCACAATCTTACCATCCGCTTGTATATCTGCACCAGTAGTATAATCACCATCATCAAAGTTAGTTATCTGTATTCCTCCATTGCCAAACTGAGCATCTAAGGAGCCATCTGCATTATAGCCTACGAGTGCAAAGTCTCCGCTACCGGTAAATATATCATAGTTCGTACCGGCCACCACAATCTTGTCCTTCTTTTCTCCCGTTATAAATACTTTTTTTCCCTCCCCATTGTACTGAGAAAAGTTAGTAATCACTACGCCGCCTTGTCCAAAACTCTTATCTAAACTGCCATCTGTATTAAAACGTGCAACCGTGAATTTGAGGTCAAAGGGCTGGGCGCTTGTTCCGGTAACTACGATCTTACCGTCTTCCTGTATGGCTACATCATTAATGTGCCCGCCGCCTGTTCCGGCCTGCACATCCACTATTCCATTTACACCAAAACGATTATCATAGCTGCCATCTTCATTATAGCGCTCAAGGTGAAAGCGGGCATCATCTGCATCTTCATTACCCCGATAGCCTGCTGCTACAATCTTACCGTCTTTCTGCAATGCAATGCCATTGGCGCAACCTATTGTTGTGCTTACAACAATGCCTTCTTTGCCATAGCTAAGGTCTTTTGTACCATCAGGTAAAAAACGCGCAGTTGAAACATGCCCTACAAACTCCTCCGGATCTGTCGCAATACAAGAGCCGGTTATAATCTTGCCGTCTGGCTGCAACAAGATGTTTCCTGCCGATTCAAAGGGGTATCCAAAGGAAGCAGTGGCCGTACCGTTCGTTCCAAAAGAGGAATCAACTGTGCCATCAGGCTTAAAGCGTGCAAAGGCAATCTTGTCCTTGTTGTCCGTTGCTGTAAGGTTGCCGCCTGCTATTATTCTGCCATCCGGTAGCAAAGCAAGAGATGATATGCTTGCATTGTCTTCCGGCTTTGTCATGCCTGGAAACAACACATAAGCGCTGCCGTTGTCACCAAAAGAATGGTCAGGTGAGCCGTCGGGCAACAGCGCATCTATCTTGAAAGTAAAAGAAAACCCTTTGTAGGGTCCTAATGTTGCAACCAGTATTTTGCCATCTTTGGCAACCTTTATTGTTTCACCTTCCAATAAACTTGATTGATTCAGCACCTGTCCTTTATTGCCAAAGGAAGGATCGAGTGTACCAGGATGTTGAGCAAAAGATGAAGCGGTACTGTATAAGAGTATAAAACATAAGAGTACTAATTTCATAAGCAGGATTAGTGTAGATCTTTAAAATTGAATTTCTACGGCAAGGTAAAACTAAAGTTATATGCTCTAATAATTACCCAAACAAAAAAGGCTGCTCCAAACCGGAGCAGCCTTTTAAAAAAGTCGAAACATCTATCCCAAATATGCTTTTAGTGCATTGCTGTACCGCGCTTTCTGCAGGTGCTTGATAGCCCGCTCTTTTATCTGGCGGATACGTTCTTTCGTCAGGTCGTATTTCATGCCAATCTGTTCTATCGTGTTGCCGTTTTCACCATCCAGCCCAAAATAAGCGGTTACCCAAAAATAAAAACCTGGAAGTATTGCTTTACCATTTGGTATATCAACAAACTTATAAAATAAATGCATTATGCATGATAACAAAAGGAACGTTTCGCTGAGCCGGCTTTTATTTAATTTTAAATCTTGGATCAAAACTCATTCTCCTCTTATCGGCTACCTTGATTGCCTTTGCATCTGTATGATTTGGATTGATCAGGTAGTTAAATTCTTGTGGTACAATACTGCTCGGTACTTTTAAAACGGCAGCTTCGTTTTCATTTACAAAGTCGTCCCCAATGGTTTGTGTGGTTATGGTTGGAGGTTTAGCATTCCAATCGTCCGGTAAGTCCTCTAATGCTACTTCCAGTATCGTAATCGTATCCGGAATTTCTATTTCCACATAAAACCTGTCTGCAGGTAAATCTTCGCTTAAATCCAGGTGTACCGATACTTCTAAAATAGCTAAAGCCCTGCTTTCTGCTGTATAGACCAGTTTGGTATTAAAACTGTTCCATCTATATCCCTTCGAGATGGAGGCACCAATGCCCTGCAAAGTAGTGCCTAAGTATTTTTCTCTTTCTATTCTATAGACTGTCATTTCCCTTAAGCCAGGTTTCCGGCTTCAAGCCTGTTTAAACAATATTTTACTTCGTTAATGCCGGTTACTGTATCCAGCATACTTTCAGGTGCGTTTCCGCCAAGCGACAGATTAGGCTTTTTTAACCATCGCTGAAATTTTTCTTCTTCATTATTGAATACTTCCAAACCAAAGTCTAATAATTCGGTAATTAATAAAACCAGTTCGCTGTTCCTGCTATCTAATAAGGAGTGTTCGCTTTTTTTCTTATTATAGGTGGTTTGCGGCAAGCCAACTAAAGATAATACCGACTTTACCGGCCTGTTTAATCTTTTGCTAACGACTTCTACAGAACTATAGGGAATGCCTCCTCTGATAAGTCCTATTCGCTCCGTTTTGTTGGTCCACGCATATTCCTTGCCTTCTGATAATAATATCCATCTTTTGGGTGCTGTTTTTTTACCGGCTGCATTTTCAATACTCTTTTTAGTATGAAAAGGTTTTGTTTTTATCGCTTCATTTTTCATAATACAACAAATATGTTGCGAATGTACAACAATCTTGTTGTGGGGGAGACTTTGTAAAAACAACTGCTTTCGTGTTTCTTAGCAGTTTTATTGTGCTCAATTTGAAGATGGACTGCGGGCATTGTAGCTAATGGTTGCGGCTTAGCTGGGAACTGAAAAACGGTAAGCAGGCTGGGAAACCTGCTGTTGTATTTTGCTTGCAAGGTGTACTGCAAAATGGCTCAAAGAATGGAGTGTGAGGACAATCTTCTATATGCACAGGTCTCATCCAGGGCTGCACAATCCTCTGAAATGAAGACCCGCGCAAAGACGGAAGAAACTGTTTGATACGGATTTTCATTCCGCTAATCCTCCTAATCCATTTCATCACTCCCAATCCCCGTCCTTTATTCTTTCACAAACTTCAGGGCTTCTGTTTTGCTGCCGGTGGTGATATGGATGTAATAGGTGCCCGGCTGCAGGTTGGAGGTCGGTGTGCGGTACTGCGTGCTGCCGTTGCTTACGCCCTTTGCCAGCACGGTGCCGCTACCGTTGGCGATACTGATATTGCTCTTTTCACTGGTCTTCAAGCCTTGCACGGTTACATAGTTTCTAACAGGATTGGGATATAAAGAAGCAGAAGCCGGCGTGTTATCAGCGCTTGCCACTTCACTATAACGGACGGTACCATCGCCGCTTACCGCTTTTACCCGGTAGTAGTTTTCGCCCTGCAGCAAATTGTTGTTGGTGAAGCTGTAGTTCTTTAGATTATTTACGCCACTTACCTTGGCTATTTGGGTAAATCCTGTCCGGCTGTTATTGCTTCTTTCTATACTGTAATAAGCAATGTTATCTTCCGGAGGTAAACCTTTCCAGCTAATGCCGTGGTTTTGCAGCCAACGCTTGATGCGCACAAACAAGGGCACTTTTGTAGGATAACCATGGAAGCGCACTAAAATATAACCCGATTCATCGGGATTAGAGCTGTACTTTTTATTGCCACAAACTATTATTTTGCCGTCTTTCTGCACAACTGCATCGTTTGAAAATTCATCGAGAAAGCTTATGTTGGTTACCGTTTGACCATTGTCATTGCCAAATGAAGAATCAATAGAACCGTCTGCCTTCAACCCGGTGAGGAATGGTGTCCAGTAATTCAATCCGTTACCCACTATTACACCGGTTATAACTAATTTGCCTTCCGGCTGTGCCAGTACAGTGTTAAGATAGATGTATGGTGCTTCTTTGAGAGTCAGTTCTACTTTGCCTTCCTTGCCAAAGGTATTGTCAGGAACGCCGTCAGGTAAGTAGCGCACTACTTCCGCTTTTTGTTCATCATCTGCCACGCCTGCTGCAACTATGCGCCCACCCTCATCTAACGCAAGACTGTTTATCTTAACGTCTGATACCTCCACGCCAAAGTTTGTCTTTACTTCCCCGCCGTTGCCAAATGTAGCATCTACAGTGCCATCCGGCAGGTAGCGTACCAGGAAGAAATAGCTATCTGCATCCGAAGAGCCACCGGCTACTATCTTATTATCCGGCTGAATCAAAAGCGCGTATGCATTGCTAACGAGGGTATTTGTGTATAGAACGTATCCCTTGCCTTCACCAAAGCTTGCATCCGGGCTGCCATCGCTGTTATAACGCAAAATCAGGATATGGCTGAAATCGCCGTTGGATGTTTGTTGCTGGAAGCCGGCAACCACTATTTTTCCATCTTCCTGTGTGGCAATGGAAGTTGCAGTTTCCTGCTTACCTAAGTCGGTCACCAGCCTGCCTTTATTACCGGAGCTTTCATCAGGCGAGCCGTCTGCCATAAATCTTGCCAGTACAACATCATTTTCATAAGGCGGGTCGCCAAGAGAGCCCAGCTTGAACTTAACGGCCGTGCCTGTGGCAATTATTTTTCCATCCTGCTGCACGGCAATGCCTTGCCAGCCGTATATCTGTGACAGATTTTCTATAAGATCATCAAATGTTGTAGTCACTACCCCTTTAATTCCAAAAGAACTATCTACAGAACCATCCTGATTATTTCGAAATATCGCGTAATCTTTATTGGCATAACCTAAACCAACTGCCACCAACTTATCATCAGGTTGGATAGCAGATGCTTGTATAAATGCCCGTGTTGCAATGGTAGCAATTCCGGTTTTATCCGTACCATAAGTTTTATCTATCGTGCCGGGCTGGCTGTAAGTAATAGTCATTGTAAGTATAGCAGTTAACAACAATAGAATTTGTCTCATAGTTATATGGTTTAGAGCTTGAAAATAGAATATCTGTAGCAAGATAAAACTAAAGTTACACGCTTCGATAATTACCCAAACAAAAAAGGCTGCTCCAAACCGGAGACAGCCTTTCTAAAAAAGTCGAAACATTTATCCTAAATACGCTTTCAGCGCATTGCTGTACCGCGCTTTCTGCAGGCGCTTGATGGCCCGCTCTTTTATCTGGCGGATGCGTTCTTTGGTCAGGTCGTATTTCATGCCGATCTGTTCAATCGTATTGCCGTTCTCGCCGTCCAATCCGAAATATGCGTTTACGATCTCTGCTTCCCGCGGCGATAATGACTTTAACACCCGGCGGATTTCTTCGCGCAGCGAATCTTTCATCACATCCTCATCGGTATCATCGTTACCTTCTAACAGATCGCCCATGGCTACGTCTTCTGCCTCATGCACGGGTGCATCCAGCGACGTGTGGCGGGTGTTACTCTGGAAGATATTGTTGATCTCGGTTTCGCTCATCTCGAGGATGTCGGCCAGTTCTTCCGTAGAAGGCTCGCGCTCATGTTCCTGCTCAAAAGCCATATAGGCTTTGTTGGCTTTGTTGTAGGTGCCGATTTTATTTTGCGGCAGGCGGACTAACCGGCCCTGCTCTGCCAGTGCCTGTAAAATGGACTGGCGGATCCACCATACAGCGTATGAAATAAATTTAAAACCCTTGGTTTCATCGAAACGCTGGGCTGCTTTTATCAAACCGAGGTTGCCCTCGTTGATCAGGTCGCTAAGCGAAAGGCCCTGGTGCTGGTACTGCTTAGCCACAGATACCACGAAACGTAAATTGGCCTGCACGAGTTTGTCCAGTGCTCTCTGGTCGCCCATCTTAATCCGCTGTGCCAGTGTGGTTTCCTCTTCGGGAGTGATCATCGGAATCTTGGAGATTTCCTGCAGATACTTTTCTACCGCCTGCGAATCACGATTGGTGATTTGTGTGGCAATTTTGAGCTGCCTCATAATGTTTACTTGCTTGTTTTATTTTAAAATCGGTTCTATAATAAGCGTAGTGTGGCTGACATTGTTATACAAAACAGTTTGCAAAGATACGAATTTACTTACCTTTTTCTTAATAAAAATTGGACAAACAGGTGTTTATTAACAATGCTGCTGTGCAATGTTTCCTTGAAAAAGGCGGCTGATACTGCCATTTTACACGCCGCCGGCCTGTTTGCAGATACGCAAAAAACCTATCTTCGTGCTTTGCCAACCGATATGGTTTTTACAAAAAACAACTGTTAACCGCATGTTTCCAAAAACAAATCCCACCACTACCCAGGCCTGGTTATTATTAAGAAGACACTTTGAAGAGGAGATGAGCCGCACCCACCTAAAGGATTTATTTGCACGGGATGCGGACCGGTTTAAAAAGTTTTCGCTTACTGCCGAAGATATCCTGTTCGATTATTCAAAAAATATTATTACTGCCAAAACGCTGCAACTCCTGCTGCAGTTAGCCGCCGATTGTAATTTAAAAGAAGCGATCGCTGCCATGTTCAGTGGTGAAAAAATTAATGAATCGGAAGGCCGCAGCGTGCTGCATATCGCTTTGCGCAACTTATCCGGCCATCCCGTTATGAGCGATGGAAAGGATGTAATGCCGGAAGTGAATAAAGTGCTGCAGCAGATGAAAGATTTCTGCGAAAAAGTACACAGCGGCGAATGGAAAGGGTATTCGGGTAAAAAGATAAAATATATTGTCAATATTGGCATCGGCGGCAGCGACCTTGGGCCGGTAATGGTAACGGAAGCATTGAAACCCTATTGGATGGAAGGCATCGAAGCGCACTTTGTAAGCAACGTAGATGCCACGCATATTGCCGAAACACTAAAGTTAGTAACACCGGAAGAAACGCTGTTTCTTATTGCTTCCAAAACTTTTACCACGCAGGAAACGATGACCAATGCCCGCACCGCGCGCGACTGGTTTTTGCAGGCTGCACAAAAAGAAGAACATGTGGCAAAGCATTTTGCTGCGCTCAGCACCAATGAAAAGGAAGTAACAAAGTTTGGTATTGATCCGGCCAATATGTTTGCCTTCTGGGATTGGGTAGGCGGCCGCTATTCGCTTTGGAGCGCCATTGGTTTGTCCATTGCGCTCACTATCGGGTATGACAATTTTGAAGCCTTGTTAAAAGGTGCGCATGCAGTAGATGAATACTTCAGAACCACTCCGTTCGATAAGAATATCCCGGTTATTATGGCGCTGGTCGGTATCTGGTACACCAATTTCTTTGGTTCGCAAACGGAGGCCATTTTGCCCTACGACCAATACATGCATCGCTTTCCGGCGTATTTTCAGCAAGGCAATATGGAAAGTAACGGCAAGAGTGTTGACCGTACCGGCCACCGCGTATCGTACAACACCGGCCCGGTTATCTGGGGCGAGTCCGGCACCAACGGCCAGCATGCTTTTTACCAGTTGATTCACCAGGGCACCGTGCTTATTCCCTGCGATTTTA
This sequence comes from Ilyomonas sp., assembly GCA_965247435.1. Lineage (GTDB taxonomy): Bacteria > Bacteroidota > Bacteroidia > Chitinophagales > Chitinophagaceae > Ilyomonas. The sequence goes on from OZ252019.1 coordinate 379,401, forward strand.
TTGCGCCGGCAGTAAGTCACAATCCTATCGGCGATCATCACCAGAAGTTGCTCAGCAACTTTTTTGCGCAAACCGAAGCCCTGATGAATGGAAAAACGGAAAAAGAGGTAAAAGCAGAGCTGGAAAATGTTCCGGAAGATGCACTTAAAAAAATTGTCCCCTTTAAAGAGTTTCCGGGTAACAAGCCTACGAATTCATTTTTGCTGAAACAAATCACGCCTCAATCGCTTGGCAGCCTGATCGCGTTGTACGAGCATAAAATATTTGTGCAGGGCGTTATCTGGAACATCTTTTCTTTCGATCAGTGGGGCGTAGAACTGGGCAAGCAACTCGCCAGCAAAATATTACCGGAGCTGGAGAACGACAGCGAGGTAAGCAGCCATGATTCCTCTACTAACGGGCTGATAAATGCCTATAAAAGTTTACGGTAAACAAATACGTCAATTAAGCTTTTTTAATCTACCTGTCTGTTCTGCTGTTAAGGCAGTTAACCGGTAAAACAGCACCGGCAGCAGGGTTTATTTTTGGTTGTCTCTATTCATAACTTAAGCCCTGCTTACATGCCGGCAAAAACGCCAGACAGCTTTTTCAACAACTATGGAAATATCCTGCTCATGCTGGGCGGCGTGGTAGCAGGCTGCATACTCGGTATTATTTTCGGAGAAAAAATTGAAGTCATAAAACCGGTCGGTGACATTTTTTTAAACCTCTTGTTCACTGCGGTTGTACCCCTGGTTTTTTTTACCATTGCTTCTTCCATTGCCGGAATAGACCAGTCGCAGCAATTTGGAAAGCTGATGGGCGTAATCATGCTGGTATTTATCGGTACCGTTTTAATTGCTGCCATAACGGCTATTATCGGCGTTACGCTCTTCCCGATCGGGGCTATCAAAACAGGCAGCACCTTTAATATCGCCGATCAGGGCGAAGGCAAAAGTCTTGGCGCCGTAGTCGTGGATATGCTTACGGCTGATGATGTATATAAATTGTTTTCGCGCAAAAGTATGCTGCCGCTGATGTTGTTTTCGGGCATTGTTGGTTTTGCGGTTTTACGCGCCGGTGAGCGCGGCAAGCCCTTTCTTATATTCCTGCAATCGGGCAGCGAGGTGCTTACCAAATTTTTATTGCTCATTATGAAGGTGGCGCCCATAGGCCTTGGCGCTTATTTTGCTGCACAGGTTGGTGTGTTGGGGCCACAACTCTTGGGCAGCTATGCCAAAGCGTTGGGCGTTTTTCATGGCGTATGCTTATTCTATTTTATAGTATGGCTGAGTGTGTATGCGTTTGTGGCGGGTGGCAGGGCCGCCGTTAAAGCCTATTGGCGAAACAATATTGTTCCATCAGCAACAGCTATCGGCACCTGCAGCAGTATTGCCACCATTCCGGCTAATCTGTTAGCATCCGCCAACATGCGCATTCCTGCTTATATTGGTAACATTGCCATTCCGCTGGGCGCAACATTGCATAAAGACGGCTCCAGCATTTCTTCTGTGATTAAGATAGCTGCTGTATTTGCCTTGTTTCATAAACCATTTACCGGTATTGATGTATTGCTTATTGCGTTGCTGGTAACCGTGTTGGTAAGCCTTGTAGAAGGTGGCATTCCGGCCGGCGGGTACTTAGGAGAATTATTAGTGCTCTCGGTGTATAATTTCCCCGCAGAAGCTTTCCCGGTAGTTATGATCATCGGCACATTGGTAGATCCTGTAGCTACGGTATTGAATGTTACCTGCGATACCGCTGCCGGCATGCTTATAACACGTATTATGGAAGGCAGGAACTGGCTGCTCCGGGATCAGGCGTAGCACGGGCTCATAAGTATAAACAAATATTACAAACTTTAAAATAGCTGCGCAAAATTCTACTGTTTGTCTGCGCTCCATTTCTCATAACCTGCCCTTTTGTCTTGCCGTTCCTCCTTTGCATGGTATTTGGTTATCTCTTACCTTCACTCCAATAAAATATTGAACATGAACGTAGGAAAGGAATTTGAAAAATATGCCGTGCACCATCGCGGCATCAGCAGTGCTACGATGCACAATTATACCAACCAGTTTACCAGTCTTACCCCGTATATTATTGAAGAGCGCCCGCTAAACGTTGCCAGCATGGACGTTTTCAGCCGCCTGATGATGGATCGCATTATTTTTCTCGGTGAAGGCATTAATGATTATGTGGCCAATATCGTAACGGCCCAGTTGCTATTTTTAGACAGTACCGACCGCACCCGTGATATTCAAATGTATATCAACAGTCCCGGCGGCAGCGTGTATGCAGGCTTAGGCATTTACGACACGATGCAGTTTGTAAGCCCGGATGTATCTACTATCTGCACCGGTATTGCTGCCAGTATGGGCGCTGTATTAATGGCTGCCGGCGTTAAAGGAAAGCGCAGCGCTTTAAAGCATTGCCGCATTATGATACACCAGCCGAGTGGCGCTATTGGCGGCCAGGCATCTGATATTGCCATCACTGCCAGGGAAATTAGAAAAATACGCCACGAGCTGGATGAAGTGCTTGCTACCCATACCGGTAAAGACATGGAAACCATTGCCCGCGACCGTGACCGCGATTTTTGGATGACGGCAACCGAAGCCCAGGCATACGGCCTTGTAGATGAAGTATTGCTTACCAACCCAAGGAAGCAGAACAAAGTATAATAACATTTGTAAATGGTGCAGTACAATAGAAAGCAGTTAATTGAAACCGAAACTGCTTAAACGGTACGCACAGTTTGCCATTTATAATTAACCATTGACAATTTACAACCATGATAGATACAAGATATTTGCATCCGTTTAAGCTGGATGATGAACACGAAGAGGAAATACCAAAACCCGATAAGGAAGACCAGTCGCCCTTTATTCTAAAAAAAATGGAAAAGCTCTTTTTGGAGAAAAGAGCGGTGTATCTCTGGGGTATGGTGGACGACAGAAGTGCTAAAGATGTAGTAAGCAAACTGTTGTTGCTGGAAGCCGACAGCCCGGGAAAAGAGATCAAATTTTATATCAACAGCCCCGGCGGCATTGTAACGAGCGGCTTTGTTATTTATGATACCATAAAATTAATCAGCTCACCGGTAAGTACAATATGTATGGGGCTCGCGGCCAGTATGGGTTCTATACTGCTGAGCGTAGGCGCTAAAGGCAGGCGGTATATTTATCCGCATGGCGAAGTGATGATCCACCAGCCGAGCATTGGCGGTTACTTCCAGGCTACGAGTGCTGATATTGAAATACAGGCGCAGCAAATTGAGAAGACCAAACTAATTGGTGCACAGGTGCTCGCAGAAAATTGCGGCAAAACAGTAGAGCAGGTTTTGAGAGATTTTGACCGCGATTACTGGATGGATGCACCCGGTGCTGTAGAATATGGCATTGTGGACGAGGTAATAAACAAGCTGTAAGCCGTTGCTTATGACAGCTTAAAATATTTTAATGAAACCGCTGTAAAAGGCGGTTTCATTATTTTTGCAAAAAAGCAGATGTTTTAAAAGTAGTAATATGGTTGTAGTGCGATAACAACACCGGCTTTCCTAAAAAAATTCCACTTGTTGTTTTTTTGGCTCTGATTACAATCGGAAAGTATAAAAAAATTAAATTGATAAAGCTCAAAAGATAATATGGCTAAAAGTTCAAAAAATTTAACCTGCTCCTTTTGCGGGCGCCCGCGCGACCAGGTGAATATTTTAATTGCCGGGCAGCAGGGCGAACATATCTGTAACGATTGTGTAGAGCATGCGCAAAATATAATTGCAGAAGAGTTGGTTAACCGGGAGCAGGCACGCAAAACGAATTACAAATTTGCTGTGCGCAAGCCGCTGGAAATAAAGGCTTTCTTAGATAAATATGTAGTTGGTCAGGACGAAGCAAAAAAAATTCTGAGTGTAGCGGTGTACAACCATTATAAGCGCATTACCCAAAAGGTTAAAGAGGATGATGTGGAAATCGAAAAGAGCAACATCATCATGGTGGGTGAAACCGGTACCGGCAAAACACTGCTCGCAAAAACAATTGCCCGGCAACTGAATGTACCGTTTGCAATTGTAGATGCTACGGTATTTACAGAGGCCGGCTATGTAGGCGAAGATGTGGAAAGCATGCTTACGCGCCTGCTGCAGGTTTGCAACTACGATGTGCAGGCTGCTGAGAAAGGCATTGTGTATATTGATGAAATAGACAAGGTGGCGCGCAAAGGCGATAACCCGTCCATTACCCGTGATGTAAGCGGCGAGGGAGTGCAGCAGGGTTTGCTTAAAATACTGGAAGGAACAGAAGTGTTGGTGCCGCCACAAGGAGGCCGCAAACACCCGGAGCAAAAGATGGTGAAGATGAATACCCAGAACATTCTGTTTATCGCAGGCGGTGCTTTTGATGGTGTGGATAAAGTAATCGCCCGGCGCGTAAACACCAACGCTATTGGTTTTGGCGTAAACAAAGACCTGCAGGAAATGCAGAAGAAGAACATGCTGCAGTTTGTAAACGCCACCGACCTCAAGAGCTTTGGATTGATACCGGAACTGTTGGGCCGCCTGCCGGTGATAACGCACCTGGAGCCGCTGGATGCCGAGACACTCCGTGCAATACTAACCGAGCCAAAAAATAGTTTGATCAGGCAATATAAACGCCTTTTTGAACTGGAAGATATTAAACTCGAGGTAGATGTGGAGGTGCTTGATTTTATGGTAACGAAAGCGCTGGAATTTAAATTAGGTGCAAGAGGTTTGCGCAGTATATGCGAGCAGATCCTTACGGATGCTATGTTTGAAATGCCGGGAAGCGGCGTAAAAGATTTCAGGGTTACGCTCGACTATGCGGTTAACCAGTTTAATAAAGGTAAAATGGGTATGCTGAAAGTAGCATAAGCTTATTTTTAATTGGTAATAGTTAACAGATGATTGAATACTTTTTTGTATAAAATAAATTAAAAGTTATGAATGAATTAGTAGAACGCCTGACTACGCAGGCCAACCTTACACCGGAGCAGGCAAAAAAAGCAATTGAAACGATCGCCGGCTATGTAAAAGAAAAGTTTCCGATGATGGGCGGCGCTGTGGATCAGCTTTTTAAGTCAAACTAACTAAGGTTATAAAATTTTACAAACCCCGTTGATCGTAATAAATCAACGGGGTTTGTTTTTAAGATTCAATTAAACATCTTTAATTACCGGATCTACTTCACTTCCTGTTGTAAATTCTGTTTTCTTTGCAGCGTTCAACAACTTTCATTTACCATCAATCAACTGTTTCATGACTTATTTTCAAACCATTATTAAAGGCATTATCGAAGGCCTTACCGAGTTTCTGCCAATATCAAGTACCGCTCATTTAAAATATGCAAACGGGCTAATGCACATTGATGATAACGATCCATTTGTGCAGATGTTTGACGTGGTGATACAATTAGGCGCAATCCTTTCTGTAGTAGTGCTTTACTATAAAAGATTTTTCGATTTTAAAAGGTCCGCGTTTTACATAAAGCTTATCGTAGCTGTAATTCCTGCATTGATAGTTGGCGCAATCTTAAAAAAATATATAGGTGATTCTTTAGAAAATCTTACTTACATAGCCTGCGTTATGATTGGTGGAGGAATTATTCTTTTATTCATTGATTCCTTTTTTAAAAGCAATATTATTGATGATGATAAACAAATCACTTTACCGCGTGCTTTTATCATTGGTTGCTTCCAGGTATTAGCTATAGTTTTCCCCGGCTTAAGCCGTAGCGCAGCAACAATAATCGGGGGTATGAGCCAGAAGCTTACACGCCGCGTAGCGGCTGAATTTTCTTTTTTTCTTGCGGTGCCCACCATGTTTGCGGCCAGTGCCAAAAGCTTTTTAGACGTATATAAAGAACATCCCGATGTACTAACCAAAGATAGTTATGCTATATTGGGCGTTGGTGCTGTAATATCTTTTATCGTGGCATTAATTGCCGTTAAATTTTTCATTGGTTACCTGCAAAAGCACGGCTTCCGGGCGTTTGGTATATATCGCATTTTATTAGGCATTACCATGCTGGTATTGATTTATCTCGGCTATGTGAAGTAAATTGCTATCAACTGCGAAGACACTGTTTTACAGGAATAAATATTCTCAGTTTTTTTACGCCTCCGCGGTGAAATAAAGTGCTTATCTTTCTTCCACAAAACCCTTCCTATGCAAACAGCCAGTAAAAAAGTAATTAACGGTTGGGCAATGTACGACTGGGCAAACAGCGCCTATAACCTCGTAATTACTTCAACTATCTTTCCGGCTTACTACGATGCAATCACTTCTACAAAAGATAGCGCCGGCAATATTACGGGCCATGAAATCGTGTTTGCCGGAATGCGTTTTCAAAGCGCTTCTTTATACAATTATGCTATTGCATTTGCATACCTGATTATCGCCTGCATTTCTCCAGTGCTATCTTCTATAGCCGATTATAAAGGCAACAAGAAATCGTTCATGCAGTTCTTTTGCTACCTCGGCAGCACCGCTTGTTGCGTATTATATTTTTTTGACAGGAGTACGCTTACACTCGGTATTATCTGCGCAATATTAGCGGCCATCGGCTATTGCGGCAGCCTCGTGTTTTACAATTCTTACCTGCCCGAAATAGCAGCAGAGCAGGACCAGGATAAAGTAAGTGCGAAAGGTTTTGCGTATGGATATATCGGCAGTGTGCTGCTGCAGATAATCTGTTTTTTGTTTGTGCTGAAGCCGGAATGGTTTGGTATAAAAGACAGCAGCTTTGCGCCCCGTTTATCCTTTCTGCTGGTTGGTTTATGGTGGTTTTCTTTTGCACAGATAACGTTTTTTACCTTACCAAAAAGCAAGGCAGTTGTGCAGGATAAAACCGGCAGCCTGCTCACCAATGGCTTTAAAGAATTACAAAAAGTATGGCAGCAGGTAAAAGAATTGCCGGTATTGAAAAACTTTTTAGGCGCTTTCTTTTTTTACAGCATGGGCGTACAAACCGTTATGCTTGCCGCTACATTATTCGGCAGCCAGGTATTGAATCTCCCAACGACCAAACTGATAGCCTGTATCCTGATTATACAAATTGTTGCAATTGCCGGCGCATATATAATGGCTAAATTGTCCCAGCTCTTTGGCAACTTCCGGGTGCTGATGTTTGTGGTGCTGATATGGATTGGCATCTGCATTATTGCCTACTTTATCACCACAGAATTTCAGTTTTATATTGTTGCTGTATTGGTTGGCCTGGTTATGGGCGGCATCCAGTCTCTTAGCCGCTCTACGTACGCCAAGCTCATGCCGGTAACACACGATACCGCTTCCTTCTTTAGCTTTTACGATGTGACCGAAAAAGTGGCGATTGTTATCGGCATGTTCAGCTTTGGTTTTGTACAGCAGCTTACCGGCAATATGCGCAACTCGATCATCGCCCTGGTCTTCTTTTTTTTAATAGGGCTTGTCGCTTTGTTCCTTACACTGCAAAAGCAAAAGCAAACACCGCAATTGATTATTGCATGAAACTGCACACCATCAATACCGGCTATTTCAAGTTAGATGGCGGCGCTATGTTTGGCGTGGTGCCTAAAAGTATATGGGACAAATTGAACCCTGCGGATGAGCACAATTTGTGTACCTGGGCGATGCGTTGCTTATTAATTGAAGATGAAAACAGGCTGGTATTGATTGATACCGGCATTGGGGACAAGCAAAGCGAAAAGTTCTTCAGCCATTATTACCTGCATGGCAATGATACCTTGGAGAAGTCATTGGCAGCGCGTGGTTTTGACAAAGCCGATATTACCGATATTTTTCTAACACACTTACATTTTGACCATTGCGGCGGAGCAATAGAACGGGTAGGAGATAAGCTGGTGCCGGCTTTTAAAAATGCAGTTTACTGGAGCAATGAAAAGCACTGGCAATGGGCAACAGCGCCGAACGCCAGGGAGAAAGCATCCTTTCTGAAAGAGAATATTTTGCCCATACAGGAAAGCGGACAGTTGAAAATGATAAATGAAAATGCACCGCAGTTAACAGGTAATATATCCATCCGTTTTGTAAACGGCCACACCGCCGCCATGATGCTTCCGGTTATTAATTACAACGATAAAAAGATTGTATTTATGGCCGATCTGCTGCCCGCTGTCGCCCACATTCCGCTGCCGTATGTAATGGCTTATGATATGTTTCCACTCATTACCTTACAGGAAAAAGAAATTTTTTTAAAGGAAGCTGTACTGAATAATTATACTCTCTTTTTCGAGCATGATCCGCATACAGAATGCTGCACCCTGGAGCAAACCGAAATAGGCATTCGTGCAAAAGCTACTTTCCATTTAGCGGAGCTTGATTAATTTCTTCTATCTTCATAGCACAATACGTTGCTATGAAAAACCTGCTTCTCCTTCTGTTATCTATTCCTGTTTTTGTATCTGCGCAAAAAGAAGTTACGCTCACTTCTCCCAATAAAAATATTATTTTCCATTTTAAGCTAACGAATGCTAAACCCATGTACAGCGTGGCTTTCAAAGGAAAATCGCTGGTTGAATACTCTACTTTAAGTTTACAATTTGAAAATGATTCATTGGCACAAAATATCAAAACGGGCACTCCCCGTTTTAAAGATTCAACCGAAGAATACGACCTGTATATCGGCAAAACGAGCCATGTGCGTGAACAGTACAAGTCGGTAACTATTCCCTTGTTCAATGCCAATAAAAAACAGGTAAACTTAGTTGTAAAAGCTTTTAATGATGGCCTTGCCTTCCGCTACGAATTTCCACAACAAACCGGCTGGACTTCTTACACGTTGCTGGATGAAAACACAACGTTTAAATTAAACGGCAATCCAACCGTTCATACATTAATGTTTGGTAACTATACCTCTTCGCACGAAGGCATTTATCAAACACTGCCATTCAGCGAAATAAAGGAAGATACGCTGATGGATATGCCGGCGCTTTTTGAGTTTCCTGATAATACGTTTATGTCCATAACCGAAGCCGCGCTGGTTAACTATGCCGGTATGTATTTAAGCAGAAAGCGTGATGCATTAATAAGTAAGCTGTCACCACTGCCCGGTCAAACCGCCATAAAAGTAAAAGCTGATCTGCCGCACAAAACGCCGTGGCGCGTACTGCTTATCAGCGACCGTATCGGCGCTTTGATAGAGAGCAATATATTGACTGCACTGAGTGAGCCTTGTAAAATAAAAGATATTAGCTGGATAAAGCCCGGTAAATGTACTTTTCCATGGTGGAACGGAAACGTGGTGCCCGATACTATTAATGCGCCCGGCAACAACTTTGTAACCAACCAATATTATATAGATTTTTGCGCCCGCAACAATATTCAGTATCATTCGGTGGTTGAGTATGGCTTGCACCAGTGGTACACCGATGATGGCGTAGGTTTTCAGCCTGGCCCGCACAACGATGTTACCAAACCGGTGCCGGGCCTGGACATGAAAGAGTTATGCGATTATGCAAAGAGCCAGGGTGTGGGCATACGCGTATGGATACACTTTTATGCGCTGTATCCCAGGCTGGATACGGCATTCGCTGTTTTTGAAAAATGGGGGCTTGAAGGCATGATGGTGGATTTTATGGATCGTGACGATCAGTTAATGGTAAACATGCAGGAAGAGATTTTACAAAAAGCGGCAGCGCATCATTTGCATATCCAGTTTCACGGCGCCTATAAGCCAACGGGTTTAAGCCGCACCTATCCAAACGAGTTTACGCGCGAAGGCACCCGCAATTATGAAGTGGACAAATGGGATAATGAAGGTATAACGCCCGACCATGATATTACGATGCCGTTCACACGCGGCCTGGCCGGCGCCACCGATTATCACCTGGGTGGTTTTCGTGCGGTGCCGCAAGGGCAGCACCGGGCGCAATATACGCGGCCACTGATGCTTGGTACGCGCTGCCACATGCTGGCGATGTACGTAGTGCTGGAGAGTAATTTAGGTATGGTGTGCGATTATCCGGAAGCGTACGAAGGACAGCCGGGTTTTGAATTCATTAAAGAAGTGCCAACTACCTGGGATGAAACCAAAGTGCTGGACGCACAGGTTAATCAATACATCACTATTGCACGAAGAAAAGGCAACGACTGGTATATAGGAACGATTACCAATCATGAAGCGCGCGATATTAAAGTGCCCCTTTCTTTTTTAGGTACAGGAGCATATACAACTACTATTTATAGCGATGCTGCCGATACAAATACCAATCCGAATCATTTGAACAGGGAAGAAAAAACGGTTACTGATAAAGACATTGTTCAACTGCATATTGCCGGCGGCGGCGGTGAGGTGATGCGGATAACTAAAAAATAATTTTATGGGACAAGCCATGGTGCTATTATGCAGCTTCCGTTGTGTCACTCACTTCAACGTTCGGTAAGGCTATTGAGCAAGGCTTACAACTTTTGTAGCGAACATTTAGGTTGAGCCGTCTTGTACACAGCAGCTATTCGTTTTAAGTACTGGTATTAAATTTTCAATAGTTAATACACTGTAACTTAAGTTAGTTTACATATCCTGTATAGTCCGGATGTTGCGGCGCCACCCGGTAGCATGGCTATGGGCGGGCGTCCCCGCCCGCCTAAAACTTGAAATAATTTAAGTTACACTGTAGTTAATAAAGCCTTACCTGCATAAGCAATATTACAATAACCGTTTTTAGCTTGCCCGGCGTTATCATTTTTTCTAATCAGTGGCTGTACTAATCGGCTAATGTAAGGTTAACGCCGTGTGCAGCTATAGACAAAATGATACAAACTATTTTTTTGACTAAAAGAAAATGCCCCTTGTAACGGTACCGTGTTGTTATCTGTAATACCGGCATTACAACTGCAAAAAACAGCACCAATATATAATGCCTGATAAGAATTTAAGGAGTGCCTCAATTGGAAATTCAGGAGCTATAAAACCTGTGAGGTTGAATAGCTTTGTAGTGTAAATATGTGCAACAACGGGACAGGTTAATCTCTACTATTTTCAAAGGGAGTCATTACTTAAAATTAAGTAGTTAAGTATTTTTTTAGGGAATAATAATTTTATTATTAATGCGGTTTACATCGGCCAGGCGCTGGCTGGGATCTATCTCTATTTCCTTAATGTCCTGTACCGGCCTGCCAATGTTGAGTGCATACTCCGGATGCGTCCATTTCCATTCGGGGTGTACAATATATGGTGTACTGTCCTCTGCTGCTTTTGCGCCATACATCAGGTTCATAGGTATATAATGCATTTCTTTTGTACCGTCTTTATAGGTTACCTGCACATCTACCGGCATCGGCATTTCTGCCAGCCGCCGGATTACGATTACTGCTTTGCCTGTGCTGTCGGTGGTCGTGTTGCCCAGTGCATAATCAATAGTTTTGGTAGTATATACCCAATACTCTTTATACCATTGCAATTCTATGCCGCTGACTTTTTCTGCTACCCGTATAAAATCATTGGGGTTCGGATGTTTAAAGCGCCATTCGTTGTAGTATTCCAGTAAAATTTTATCCAGTGTTTGCCGGCCTACGATGTAACCTAACTGCGCCATAAAAACACAGCCTTTGGAGTAGGCTGCCTGTCCGTAGGCATAGTTGGTATTGTAATGATCGGCATGTGTGCTCATGGGTTCCTCCCGCCCGCTTTGCACCAGTTTGTAATAACTTTTATATGCATCTGCAAACCAAAAGCTATTCTTATTGCGCAGGTATCCGCTTATCCTGCTTTCTGCGTATGTGGTAAAGCCTTCGTCCATCCAGGGATAAAGGCTTTCATTAGTGCCCATCATACCCTGGTACCAGCTATGCATCCACTCGTGCAAAGCAGTGCCTACACTTGCATTTTTTATAAGCGTAGCCATCGGGTATTCCATACCACCATCGCCACCCTGGATAAAAGAATAGTTTTTGTAAGGATAGGCGCCGAATGTTTTAGCAATGTATGGATATGCCAGTTGTACCGTATCGGCCATTTTCTGCCATCTGTTCTCTGCTGAATCTACTTTTTTGTGTACAATATACAGCAAAGGACCGTTGGCTGCCTGGCGCTTTATCATTGCGTAAGCAGTGTCTGCTGCCCATACAAAATCGTGCACGTTTTGCGCGGCAAATTTCCAGGTAAGCATAGGTGGTTGCGGACTGCCGGTTGCGGGTTGCAGGTTGTTGGTTGCGGGTAACGGATTGCGGATAACGAGTTGTTTACTGCTTGTTGCTTGTTGCCTGTTGCCTGCTCCCTGTATCTTGTTGCCTGTTACTTGTGCTTCATATCCAAAACCAATCTCACCTGCATTCTGCAGCGTACCGGTTGCGGCAAGCATATAGTGTTTATCTATAGTAATGTTCACATTATAATCGCCCCATACACCATAAAATTCCCTTGCTATATACGGGTTGGCATTCCAGCCCTGGTAATCGTACTCCACCAGCTTCGGATACCACTGGCTCATGCTATAGCGGATGCCTTCTTTATTATCGCGGCCGCTCCGGCGTACCTGTAGCGGCACCTGCGCCTCGAAAGTAACTGCCATGCTGGTTTTAGAACGCGGCAAAAGAGGCTTATCAAGTTTTACTTCAAGGATTGTTTCATGTTCGGTAAGCTGTTGCGGCTGCTTATTAATAACAACAGATTTTACCTGTTGGTAACCGATCTCGTCAGGATTTAATTTACTGATGCGATCTGTTACACGGCTATCCCAGTCGCGTACCGCTTCCCCTTTTTCGTTAGCGCCAATAATAATGTTTCCCAGTTCGCGGCTGCGTACATCCATCATGCTGTTGGGCTGAAAAGCATTCCAGTACAAATGAAAAAAGAGGCGGCTAAGTGTGTCCGGGGAGTTATTCCAATAATCAATGTTTTCAACACCGTTGAATCTGTTAGCCGCAACATTCATTTGTACATCAATGGTATATTTTATGCGCTGCTGCCAGCGGTCAGGCTGCGCAAAAACACATTGAAACAATAATAAGCCAACAACAAAAACAACAATAGATTTAATCATCTGTTTAGATATTGACGCAAACTAAAAAAGCCTGCACAAATACGGCAGGCTTTTTTTAAAAATTCTGATTTTTTTATAAAGTAAGTGCTTCTTTCTCTAACTGGCCAGCCGTATTAAAGAATAAATATTTCTTTTGTACACCGCCCTTTTTATCTACATACACCCGGTATAAAGTACTGTTATCGCTTTTTACAATTTTTGTTACCGTTTCACCGGGCTTCCATTCATTGGCATCAGCATATTTGCTTTTCTTAAAACCATCTTTTACAGCCGCAGGCGCTTCTGCATAAGTAAGTCCTCTTTCTGTTTGTTGCCATTCTCCCTTGGACGAAAAGTCTGCAGTGGTAGCAACGCCGTTATCTTCAAAATTTGCTTCAAAATAAGTAAGCTTATCTTTCCAATCTACTTTTTGAGCATTTGGAAATTTAGCTTTTAAAGCTTCTGTTGCTTCTGCAGGTATTTTACGTATCTGTGCATTCACACCTGCAACAAGTACGAGGCAAAATGCGAATAAAGAAAGTATTTTTTTCATAAATTTTATTTAGTAATCACAGTGTTGTAATTATTATGCCATTCTTTTCCGCCCTTAAAATGAGTATGACAAAATTAACAATTGCATTTTGGTGCATAGTCCTTTAAGTTAATCTACCTGTTCCGTTTTTATGCCGAATGAGGAGAAACTATCCGGTAGTGTGGCAACCGGCGGGAACACCCGCCGGAAACTCCAGATAATTTAAGTAACAGTGAGGTAGTCCCCCTTAATTTGTTAGCGATAGTAAAGCCTTACCTGATTAAATTAAATAAATGCGGAATAATTTTCTATGCGTGCAGATAACACTGGTGTTGGTAAGCATAGCTTAATACAATAAATTCTTGTTTGTCTTTTTTAGCTGATACAGCGTGATAAATTTGATAAAAAGGCCTTGTAACAGAAAGGCTATCTAAAAAAATTAAGGACACAGGAAAACCCGCACGTTTACTTTGTACCATAATGTCTTCGATGGTTTCTGAAAGATCGTTTCTTTTCTGCCACCGCCACATTGCCCCAAGTACTGTTTTCGTTTTAAGCCGGCTTTTTAGTAAATTAATAATATTAGTGCGCCTGCTATGCTAAAGTAACTGTAAGCTCACAACAAGATTATTAACAGCGTACATAACAGCTTTTTAAAAATAAATATAGAAAGTTACTTCTCGGTGGCGGAGACGGCACCAACGGCAACCGGGTTGTTGTTCGCAGAGAAAAGCTTGGGAACAGGCCGAAGCTCAACCTCTAAAAAGTTGCTTTACCTATCGAAATATTTTGTTGAGTAAGCCAGCCAACTGAATCCCGCCTTTTAGTAATTGTTCATTCAGTACAGCTACATGATCGAAGTTATAGCGATAGCTCAGCTTCTGGTCGGGCGCTGTTATCTCGCTGTAAAGCCTTTGCGCAATCGTATAAGAATCAAACAGCCAGCGGCTCACCGGTTGCCGCTGCCATGTTGCCACCTGTGTTTTGGTAGCATAGTTAATTGCGGCTGCATACTCTGTATAGCTAAGCTGCTGATAGCTGATTAATTTTTCGTCCCATACACTATGCAGGTTGGCAGGTTCATTAAACCAAAGCACTTTTATTTTATTGCCGCCCTGGTCTTCTTCGCGGCTTACATGCATAGGCTGGTGCAAGTCTTCGGCAATGTGTATCAGCAGCCGCAAATACATTTTTTTATCGCCTGCCGATGCGTTTTTTTGTTGTAATGCCTGCATAAGAAAACTGAGTTTGGTATATGCATCGGCAGCAGTGTCTTTGTTAAGGTAAACCTGCAGGCCGGTACGCGTCAGGCTGTCTTTCAGATTAATATAATGCCACGCGTTTAAATAATTGAAACTGCTATCCGCCTTAATAAAATCGGCCCAATTACCCGCCATTGCCAGCGACTCATTGCCCAGTATGGCATGTATGGCGCTCTTTGCTTTCGGGGTTAAATAGTATTCGGCTATCCGGCCCGTGATGCGATGCCCCAGCAGGCCCCAGGCGGTTGCCTTTTCCGGCGTAATAAAGAAACCTGTTAAAAGAATAACCAGTGCTGCAAAACGGTTGTTCATAGGTATTGATTGTAAATTAAAATGCCGTAAAGATAAAAGCGAAATGAAGCAGTAAAACTTCTTAACTAAAGGATATTGTAATCGTAAACTGTAGCATTTGCTATAAACAGTTATCAGCCGAGAGCAATTTTTCAATGTATAAAAGCCGGAGCTGCCAGCAGCTTTAAAATAAGGCCTGCCACTGCAGCGGCTATAATAATATGCGGCTCTTTTATTTTTTTCATTTTTAATAACACACCAATGGTAAGAATAGCAATAATGGCAGTAGGAATGTCTTTGATCGTACGGGCAGCAATTACAACTACCGAACCCATTAATGCACCAACTACTGCCGCTGTAATGCCCCCTACAAAGGCTTTAATGCTTGGGTGTTTGCCATATTTTTTAAAATAGGGCGCCGGTAAAACCGTAAATAAGTAGCAAGGCAAAAACGTAGCTAACGCCGCCACCGCCGCGCCGGGAAACCCTGCCACGAGATAACCAATAAAACCTACGGTAATTACTACCGGGCCGGGCGTTATCATGGCAACGGCCACCGCATCTATAAATTCATGCTCAGACAGCCAGTGGTAATCGGTAACAACGCCGCTGTGTAAAAACGGAACAATGGCTAAGCCACTGCCGAAAACAAAGGCGCCTGCTTTGGTAAAAAACCATGCAATCTGTGCCAATGTATTCCATTCAAACTGCCAGAAGCCAATACCTGCAAGCAATACCGATTGGTAAGCAGCAGGTTTCTTTGCCCAGGCAGGCGGCGCTTTTACAAACATGTACAGCAGGCCGGCTATTATAAACAGCCATACTTCTTCCTGCTGTGTGACAACAGTAATAATAGCTGCCGATAGAAAAAACAACCACAGCATCCAATACTTAGCAAATGATTGCAGATTGATTTTCCCGATTGACTTTTCTGTAAGCTTATAACTGCTGATTGAAATGATACCGACAACAGCCGCACCCACACCATAAAAGACAGCCTGCATCCAGGGCAGCCCGCCAAACATTTTATAGGCAATGCCAATGGCTACCACCATGCAAAAAGAAGGCAGCACAAAAGCAAGCCCGCAAAGGGTTGCGCCAATAATACGGTAATGTACATAGCCGAGATAGATGCCTAACTGGGCTGCCAGCGGCCCCGGTGCTAACTGTGCCAGTGCCAGACCGTCTTTATATTCTTCTTCGCTTATCCATTGGCGCTTTTCTACAAGGTCGCGGTGCATATAGCCAACCAATGCCACCGGTCCGCCAAAGCCGGCATAGCCAAGTTGCAGAAAATATATAATTAACTGCCGGAGTGTATAAGCCGGTTTTGAATGCATGTCAGTCATAGTTTTTGGTTAGTGGATTGGCAAAATAAATGATAAGTTGCATTAGCGCCGGTACTAAACGCCCAACGCTGTCACCTGCAGCAAAACATACGAAGAAACCGGCTGCCCCGGCAAAATCTAAAACTATTTCCTGTTGATGCGGATTGTTTTGTGTAGAACATAACCATTGGCAGTAACTGCTGTAATTGTTGCTATATAAGCAGTTGCGACATCTGCCGTAAAGAAGTTCACAGTAGCTTTTCCATCTTTATCAGTCAGCAAATTACCATTCCAGTAAATAGTTGTACGCGCATCTAATGCCTTTGATTTTTTTTGTGCCGGATTTGTATAATCGGGCATGGCAAAAGGTTTTGCTATATGAAAACCTGCCGGATAAAAGGACTGCAGCCCTGTTAGATTCGTATTAATAGCAGCGCCCGATTTTGTGTTGATCAGGATAACGCCATTACCGCCGCTGGTGCCATAGATGGCACCTTCCGCTCCGGTAAGCACTTCAATAAAGTCAATAGTCCGGAAGGACAAGGAATTAAGAAAATTCATTACCGGGCTTACCGATAATGAATCGCCGCTTAAACTAATTCTTATGCCATCTATTACTACCAATGGCTCATTACCTGCTGAAGGTTTGAAGCCGCTCGGCCCGCCTATCATTACCAAACCCTGCGATAAATGTACGCCCGGTATCATCAGCAGCGCATTGCCCGCCATTTCCGGACCAGCGCCAATCATATCCTGCGTAATAATGTGCGAAAAATTACTGATCCTTTTTGAAGCATCGTAATTCACTTCCTTCTTCTTATAGGTTTTTACCACTATCGTTTTTAAATATCCTTTCCCGGTGCCTGTAAAAAAGGAGTCGCTGCTATAAAATCCGTTCCGGATCGCCTGTATTTGTTGATCTTGCATAAACGTCTTTTTTAGAATAGCCGGTGTTTGAAATTCAGGATAGCGTACCGTATCTAAAAGAATATGAAACGCTTCCTCTTTTCTGCCTTTTTTATCACTTACCTGGAGGCTGAAGGCGGTACTGTCGTAATAATCCGGCAAATAAAAATGGAATCTTCCGTTTGTGTCCGTGGTATCTGTTGCTACCAAAAAGAGTTGTTTGTTAGAAAGGATAGTTACGGTCTTCCTGCTTACGGCTTCTTCTTTTTTATTAAGCACTTTACCCCTTACTGTAAAACTGTCTTCCTCCATAGTTGTTGTTGCTGGTTTTGCAGAGAGAATATTTTGATAGTTATCTGTGCCGGTAAGCATAACGAGGTCAGCATCTTCAGCAGATAGCCGGGCAAGCGGATCGGCATCGCCGGTTGCGGTATCTGTAATGCGGCTGTCGGTTACCGCTATTGCCATAGCACAAAGCAGCGGCTTGTTGTCTGCATCCTTTACTTCAAGCGAAAGCCGTACATTTTCCCGCGCTGCATAATTGTCTTTATTGGTTGCTGCGTTGAGGCTGCACCCCTTTTTATACACATAAAAACTTCGTTCGCTCAGCAGTTTTTTATGTTGATCGAAGAGCAACAGTTTTGCTTTACCCGGCGGAAAATTATTTAGCGGAATGTTGGCATTGTATATTCCCCTGCCGCTGCCGGCAAAGCATAAACTGTCTCCGCTTACACCTAAAATATGCGTAACAAAATTTCTTGAAAAAATAGAATCTTCCAGCGCTACCCTGGCAATTACATAATTGCTGTTCTGCCTGTCAACAGAAATCTGGGCAGCAAAAAAATTGACGGGCGGCAAAGTTATCACCGAATCTTTATTACTGCTGCCTGAAACGTATAAAGTGTATTTATTAAACCATTTCGGGTAATAGGAAAATTTACCAAGCCCCTGCTCATTGGTAGTAAACTTAGCCACTACCGTATCATGATTATCTCTCACTATTCCCGATGCCGTCAATGGCTTTCCCTCATCGCTGGTAGCCTTCACCGCTATCGTAGTATTAATACCGGAGATGATACTGCCACCTTCCGGAAACAATTGAATACGCGGTACCGGTAACGGGCTTGCCGGTGTATTATTTTTTATGAAAGTACCCGCATTTTGTTTATACTGGTTTATAATGTAAACGGGTACAATACCAATACCCTGCGTATTTGCAGCAGCCATCTTTTTTGTGTATGCCCGCAGCCAATACCAGCCTTCGGCCAATGTTTCACTCAATGTTATACTGCCATTTGTTTTAAAGGTAGCAGCATTCAGCAGCAGTTGCTTTACTACTTTATTGCTGTCATCTGCAAGATCAACAAAGATTCGTTTCGGTTTGCTTTGCAACGTGTTCCGGATAGAGTCAACAAGCCAGGCTTTAAAATAAAGCGTTTCGCCGCCGGCATATATATCGCGGTCGGTGACCAGCTTTATTTTTTCTTTATCGGCAGCCCGGATAGCGCTGATTGTTTTTCCTGCCAGCGAATCCAGTTCATTGATACCGGTATCCTGTGCATAACTGTACCCGGTAACCTGCAGCAATAGTATAAGCGATAGCAAAGTAAATAGTCTCATAATGCAAACAACCATTGAATAACCAACGTTGCTGCTAAGCTATTCATTTATATCAATTCCTTTTCCTGTAAATTTTTGTATGGATGCTGCTGTTGCAGATGGAACTTCAACCGGAAGTAAATGGCCTGTTCCCGGAATCTCTTCAAAATGTGCGGAAGAAAAATAGTTGCTGAATTCCGTTCTTAAAAAAGCGGTTGGAAAATTAGGATCTGCTGCGCCGCTTATTATAGACACCGGTACATCAATGGCCGACATCCGGGCAGAAATATCCTCGCCGCTTCCCACTTTTATCCAGCCATTCCAGGCAGTTTTATCAACCCGTAAATGATCCTGTACTGTTTCTTCAAATACAATATCGGTAAGTGGTTGTGCGGTAATTTTTTTGATCAGCTTTTCAATAGCCGGCCGGTTGCCAAAAGCGGCAGTCAAATCTTTACGGGCCTCGTCGTTCATCGGTTCCGGCGTAGGCGGAGACGGGGCAACGAGTATAAGCGAAACAAGACCCGCAGGCTTTTGCGAAGCAATGGCAAGTGCAATTTTACCACCCATCGAATGCCCGATTAATACAAATTTTTGCAGTTGTAAATGCTGTATCAATTGAATAACCTCCTGCGCATTCCCGGCTACCGAAAGTGCTTCAGCCGGCGCAGAAGACCTGCCAAAACCAGGCAGGTCAATAGCTATGCAGCGAAATGATTGGTCAAGTTCGTTAATGACCAGCGACCAGGCGCCTGCCGAGCCGCCGAAGTAATGCAAAAAAACAAGCGTTTTTTCTCCTTTGCCCGTTTCAATAAAGTTCAATGAATTATTTTTGATGTGCAGCATACTTTATACTTCAACTTTAAGGCGGGCTTCGCGGTTCGTAACTTCAAACAGTTCGCCATGCGGGAAAATTGTTATTCGCCCGTATTCCTGCAACAGCATTCTATAGGCGTCCGATACCGGACGCGGGTTCCGGTTAAGATCGTATAAACCACATTCATTAACCGTATTATTTTTTTCAGCCAGTCCGGTATCCCAGTCAACCTGGTCTATCAAACTATACCAGGTAAAACCCAACACCGGCACGCCGTCTGCCCGCATACGCAGTACATTAATCCACTGTTTCCAAAGCCAGGTAGAAGCCTGTTTCGGATCGAAGGTATTGGTTTCGGTGTGCATCACCGGCTTTTTGTACCTGTCGTAATAGCCCCGCGTTATCTGGTACCATCCCATTACATCCTCCGCCGTAGAGATCGTATTATCCGGCATTAAAATTTTTTCATTACGGCCATAATAATCATTTCCCATCACCTGGTAGCCCGGCGGCTCGCCCTTCATAAACCAGGCGTATTCTTCTCTTGTAAGCCCGTTATCCATCAGGTAGATATACACATCCGCATCCGGCTGGTGGGCATAAAGCAGGTCTAAAGAAATCAGGCGTTGTTTATTTGCCAGGCCTACTTCCGGCGACTGTTCTGCTTTTGCTTCGTGCATAAACTCGGCGCTTTCGCTTTGTATAATCACTACATCAGGACGCACCTGCGCAATGCTGTGTGTAGCCAGGATACTCGCCGCCACAATATGCTTCATCGCCGTTACAAACGCTTTATCACTCTTCAACTGTTCGTTCCAAACGCCATCTTTCGCACTCATTTTTGCCGTTACATATATTTCATTTACGGGCGTGTAATACCGTACCCAGGGATAGCGCCGGGCCACCGCTTTTGCATAGTTGGAAAAGTGAATCGGCAGTTCCGGATTCTGAAAATTTTCCAGCCAGTCCGGCAAGCCAAAATGCAGCAGGTCGAGTACAGGCGTAATGTTCAGCCGTTTCATTTCGTTCATTGCTTCATCCGCAAAGCTCCAGTCGTACTTATCCGGTGCAAGGTGTATTTTATAATATGGCAGTCCGTAACGCAGTACTTTTAGTCCGAGATTTTGCACTAATTCCAGGTCTTTGCGCCAATGGGTATAATGGCCGCACTCTGCTAACTGGTCGCGCCGTAGCCGCCCGTTGTTGATGGTTGGATACGAACATTCTATACCGGTAGCAAACATAAAATTGCGCGGTGATCCGTCCGGAAGCCCGCTGCCCGACTGGCCCGATGCGCCGCCGTATTCATCTCCGGAATAATTACTGTCGCCACGTTCTTTTTTTATGATGTCGAGAAAACTGTTATTTGCCATGCTGCTATACTTATATGTTAACTGTTTAATAGTGCCGGATGCATTTAACCTGTTGCATTTTTCTGTTTCGATAAAAAGCAATCCGCAATGTGTAAGGAAAGCGCCATAATGGTAAGTGCCGGGTTGGCGCTAAGAGCGCTTGGAAAAATGGAGTTGTCAGCAATAAAAAGATTGGGAATATCGAAGCTTCGTCCTTCCCTGTTTACCACCGCTTTGCCGGCCTCCGTTCCCATGCGGCAGGTGCCGATGGTATGCGCTCCGCGGTTGAATGACCATACATCCTGCGCGCCGGCGATTGCCCATATTTCCCGCATTATTTTTTCAGCGTGTGCGGTTAACTGGTTTTCATTATCACCAAACGAAAAATGGATACGCGGCTTCGGCAAACCACGTTCGTCTAATTCATCAGATAACTCAAGATAGTTATGGTCATAAGGCAGGCAGTCGCCTAAAATATTAATACCTGCCGTGTGGTTATAACCCCGTATATGTTGTACCAGATCATTGCCCCACAAGCCGCGCCCGCGCGCTACCTGCGAGGCATACGTAACCGGCATTACACCGATAGATTGTAGTAAGTAGCCACCTGTAAAACCGGCGTTTGCCGGGCGATGCGTAGCTTCTGAAATTAAAGCGCCGGGAATACCTTTGTAGGGGCGGATATCTTCTTCAAACTGCCCCCAAACCTGCATACCGGTATGCGCCATAAAATTTTTTCCCACTTCGCCGCTCGAGTTTGCAAGTTTATTAATTAATAAAAGTCTTGGCGTTTCAACAGCGCCGGCACAAAGAAAAACATGCCTGCATTGTTGTTTTCTTTCAATGCCATCTTTTATATAAACCACGCCGGAGATACTGCCCTGCTGGTTAAGCGCCAACTGCGTAACAAAACTTTCTGCGCGTATTTCTGCGCCATAATGAACAGCGAGCGGGATATAGGTAACATCCATACTGCTTTTAGCGCCGGTAGTACACCCGGCCTGGCAAAAACCCCGATTGGTGCAGGCGGCCCGCCACCCGGTTCCTTCCTGATAATAGCGCGCTGATAAAGCTGCATTCGGCGCCGGCGATGTTGGTATATTCAATTGTTCACAACCCCGCTTCATTAGTTGCGCGGCACCATTTAAGGGCAACGGCGATAATGGATAGGATGATTTGCGTGGCGCGCCCCAGGGATAAATAGCAGGACCTGATACGCCTAAAAACTGCTCGATCTCATTAAAATAATTTTCGAGATCGTGATAACTCAAAGGCCAGTCAACGCCTTCTCCAAATTCGCTGTATAGATTAAAATCATCCGGCTGCGGCCGGGGAACGTATGCCGTAAAATGCAGCGTGGAGCCGCCTACGCCAATACCCGAATTATTATTGCCAAAAGGAAGCGGGTTGCCCCCTGCGCTTAACCGCTCATCGTTCCAGAAAAGTTTGGACTGGCTTACTTCATCGGTAGCAAAATCTTTTGCAGGCGACCAGTGTTTGCCGGCTTCCAGCGCAACAACTTTCAATCCTGCCTTTGCTAAACGGGATAGTAGCGGCGCTCCGCCGGCACCTGTTCCTATTACTACGGCATCTACTGTTTCATTGTCGGTAAATTGCTGCATCGGCATCGTGTTGCCATAAATAGCCGGAGCAACGCCGGTATAATTATTCTGCAGGTTATTACTCATTACCTGCAATTTTTATTGCCAGAGGTTCCCATTGTTCCTGTTCATTTAACCCGGTCTTTTGCCAGCCTTTTGCATCGGCAAATGCAACTTCTCCGATTTCTTCTTTGGCAAGCGGATGACTGTAATATATTTCTACAATGGATGCAAGCAATTCTTCAAAAAATAAGTTCGCAGGTAGTTGTTCCCACACTTTACCTTCTACGCTGCCGGATTGAACTGCTTTTAAAACATCATCCTGATCTTCTGCAGTAAGCAATATAAATGCATTGCCAAACATTAATACTGCTGTTTCATCAACGCCTTGTAATCCCAATGTATATGCTTCTTTATCAGGCGGCATTTGATCATAGCGCCAGCCGTTGCCTTTGCCTGCAGCAAGCTGTTCGTCTAACATACCGGCGATGTCTATTTTTTGGGAGCGATTAGGTTGTGGAATAAGCCGCGCGCAAACAGAACGCAGCGTAGCAAAAGCTGTATCATTAAAAAAAAGCGGCGTAACAGTTTCCTGTTTTTCCAGCCGGTTTATCAAAACGGCGCGTGTATTTTCAGTAACAAAATCTGTTTGTAATAAAGCCCTGACTGTGCCTTCCGGATAATGATCATTTCTCATACTAATCGCTTGATAGTTTGCCGCCGGTAACATGAATAAAACTACCCGTCATAAAACTGCCGTCATCGGAAGCCAAAAGGATATAAGCGGGCGCTAATTCTTCCGGCTGGCCCGGGCGTGCAAGCGCTACCTCGTGGCCAAAATTCTCCACTTCTTCAATGGGCATCGTGCCGGGGATATTCGGCGTCCAAACAGGGCCGGGAACTACACAATTTACCCGGATGCCCCGCTCACCAAGATGCAATGCGAGCGATTTTGTGAAGGAATGAATAGCACCTTTGGTGGAAGAATAATCAATCAGGATCGGGATACCGGTTTTACCTACAATGCTTCCGGTGTTGATAATAGCATCGCCTTCCTGCAGGTGCGGCAATGCAGCCTGCGCCATAAAAAAATAACCCAATATATTGGTATCAAACGTGCGCCGCAACTGCTCTTCGGTAATATCCTCAAACTTCTTTTGCGCCATCTGGTATGCAGCGTTATTAACCAAAATATGCAGCTTGCCAAATGTTTCAACTGTTTTTTTTACTGCTGCTTTGCATGCATCGGCGCTGCGGACATCTGCTTTTATAACGAGGCATTGCGTATTGTGCTTTTCACACGCCTGTTTTGTTTCTTCGGCATCGTCATCATTCTCATTATATACAATAGCTACACGGGCGCCTTCCATAGAAAAGCCAATGGCAACAGCCCTTCCAATACCGGAATCGCCACCGGTAATAAGGGCAACTTTACCCGATAACTTACCCGCAGGTTTATAGTTGGATAAGTTGGTTTGGGGCAGCGGATCCATTCCGGATTGCTTGGCCGGATACGGTTGTTTCTGGCCTTTAAATTCTTTGGCTTTTGGGTATTGCTTCATAGTAACAAATATTTTCTTCTGAAAACTACAATAAATTATTTGCAGAATTTATGGCATTAATATTAACCGTTCATTTTATAAACAAATAAGTGGGCAATGCATTGTTCAATGTTTAACTTTTAAATGCAGGCCTTATTTGTCTGGCAGTCAAAATTATCGGAAACCTTAGCAGAAGTTATCACAGCAATCTAACATTTGTATGCTAAATGAGCAGGTGAGTTAATTGCAGCGCGCAGGGCTTAATAATTGATAGGCAGTAATACAAATGACAACCTTCGGATACCAGGCATCACACGAGCAATTTGCACCAGGCAAATTAATAGCATTATCGAAGCTTGCGGAGGACGCGGGCTTTACATCCATTAATTCATCCGATCACTTTCATCCCTGGAGTGAAAGGCAGGGACAAAGTGGCTATGCCTATTCCTGGCTGGGAGCGGCACTACAGGCAACGAATATTCCATGCGGCGTTGTTACTGCGCCCGGGCAGCGGCAGCATCCCGCAATTGTAGCACAGGCAGCAGCAACGCTTGCCGAAATGTTTCCCAAACGTTTCTGGATGGCTTTAGGGAGCGGCGAGGCGCTAAACGAAAAAATAACCGGAGAAAAATGGCCCGCCAAAGCTGTGCGCAACGAGCGGTTATTCCAATGCTTCCAGGTTATTAAGCGCCTGCTTGCCGGTGAAACAGTTTCTTATCACGGGCATATAACCATCGAAGATGCAAAGTTATACACTTTGCCGGAGCACCTGCCCTTACTGATGGGCGCCGCACTTACTACAGCAACAGCAGCATGGATGGGCGGCTGGGCGGATGGCTTGCTGACAGCCCATAAACCGATCGCTGAACTTAAACAAATACTGGATGCCTTTAATAAATGCGGCGGTAGGGGAAAGCCTGTTTACCTGCAGGTGCAGCTTGGTTACGGCGCAGATGAAGAGCAGTTAGCGGCAGATGTTTTTCACCAATGGCGGACAAATGTTTTTCCCGGAACTGTGAAAGGAGAACTGTGGAAAACAGCGCAGTTTGATGCTTTGGGAGAATTTGTAACGATACCGGATATTAAAAAGAAGTTGCTCATAACTTCCAATATCGGGCAGCACATTGATAGTTTAAAAGCGTATGCACAATTGGGATTTGAAAAAATAATCCTGCATAATGTTGGCCGCAACCAGGAAGAATTTATTAATGTATTCGGAGACAAAGTGTTGCCAAAGTTATAGGCATTTATACATTTATACTTTTGTTTCTGCCGGGTAACCGGGTAACTCTTTATAATCTTTATTGTCTTGTTTTATTTGCTTCTTTGTCCACCGTAAAAAGATAGCTGCGGCGAGCAGCATAGCTAAAAACGGCGCAACAAAATAAAGCCATAAATGTTTCCATTCGTTAGCTGCCAGTGCGCCGGCAAAAGAACGCGCCGGGTTAAGGCTCATGCCGGAGAATGGTATTTCAAAAATGAGGTAAGCAGCTATCAACACACCCGATATGAAGGCAATTTTTTTTTCAAACCTTTTAGAGCTGCCTGCAAATAAAAGTACCAGCATCAGTATAAAAGAAATAATAAACTCTGCTGCAAAAGCGGTCATTGTTCCATATTGCGGTTTTGGTTTGGTAACCCCAAAGTCTATAAGCGGATGGCCAAATAACCCGCCGGTAAAATGTTTTAAAAGCTGCGCTGCAATTACCGCTCCTGCAAATTGGGCAAAAGTATAAAACAAGGCATCTATGAAATTTATTTTACCCAGCTTATAAAATGTCCAGGTAACGGCAGGATTGATTTGTGCACCCGACCGCTTGCCAAACAGAAGCGTGATCCCGGCAACATAAGCGCCCATAATTATCCCCAGCGGAATCCGGCGCAACAGGGGATACGCTTTTAAAAAGCTTTGCATCACCGGCAGGTTGGGGTGCTCCAATACTATTGATAAAAGCCCTGCCCCGATAACAAAGCCGGCTAAGCCAATGGCTTCCATTAAATAAAAGCGCCAGTGTTTTTTTAGGAGGTGAGTTATAGCAGTCATTGGCAGTCCCTTTTTTAGTATTGGGTACAAGATAGCCTTATCTGTAAGTAAAGTTGCCAAAGAAATGTACGCCCTTGGTTTGTAATTCCTTTAATTGAATAATGGTTGGCGAAACCGGTAATAAGGGCAGTGCCACAGGCACTGTAAACAAGACTAACGGAGACAGAATGTATTATAAGCGGGACACGATGTTACCGATAATAATTAAAGCCTTCCGATTAAACACCGGAAGGTATTAATTGGCAAAGCCTTTTAGAAATGGCATTTCAGAACGCTGAGCGCGCTTTAAAACTTCCGGGAACGAAAACGGATAAAAGCAAGATACATCGTACTATGACAGTGAGATATTTTCATCCAGCTTTTTCCTAATAGCGCTGATAATCTTACTGATTGTTGGCGTATTCTCATAAAAAACCGTCTCGCCGATATCTGCATTGTATTGGTAAAAAGCAGCCTCACCGGCGCTGTTTTTTCCAAGGCTCGGATTTTCAGGAAGCCTAAGCTTTCTGGCTGCAACGCCTTCTATCCGGATATTGTCTATCAGTGTACTTTGTCCATCATAAGAAATGGTGAAGATAACGTCTATACCACTTTTACTATGCGACAGTGCATAAGGTAACGGAGTGCGTTCCATACAGGCAATTTTGAATAAAAGGTGGTAGCGCTCAAAAGTAATAATTTAATTACAATGAACATTAAAAGATGCAACCGCACCAGTATCGCAAAATGTTTTACCCGCAGGATGTACGGGAAAATAGAAACATCATGCCTGCCTGGCTGAAAAATGTTTGGAATGATAGCCCCTGCTGTATAAAAGCGGGAAAATGGAGCGTTTGAACAGAAACAGGGCAGCAATAAAAACTTAATTGCAGGCGGCACTAACAACCTGCAGCCGCTACGCTGTTTTGCGTGTAGTGAGCAATTTTATTTAGAAAGAAATGTATGTCAAAAGGCTTTTCTATAAAATCATCTGCCAAACACGTCGCCACATCGTTGCTATAGTCATTATTTGCCGAAAACAGGATAACCGGTATATGGCAAAACGATTCAACTTCTTTTATTTGTTTGCAAACGTGCCTGCCGTCACTACTGCCCAACTGTACATCCAGCAGTATAGCATCGGGTTGAATGGTTTCAATGTTACTTAAAATATTATGGGCGTCATTAAAAGTCAGTACTTCAAAACCTTTCATTTGCAGCAACAAGGTAACCACTTTTAATATGTCTGTATCATCGTCTATTACGAGTATTTTTTTTTTAAACATTAACAGCGGAATGGGTAGCTAAAAACGGCACTTGTAAATCGGGCGGTGCAATCTGTTAGTTAAGCATTGAGTAGTAAACAGTATGCTATTACCCTGCCATTTCATAATAACTTTTTATTTTATCTTATTTTGCTGATTAATAATTTGCTATTTTAAAAGGTAGTAAATAAAGCGATGGTTTTTACTATTACCGGTTTTTTAGGGCAAAAGCATACTGCTGAAACCTTTTTTATTTGTTTGAAAATAACAACCCAAAAAAAATTCATTCAGGTTTTTAAAAAGAAGCATTTTTCTTTTAAAATAGTTAATTCCTGCCAAAAAAAATGTTTAAGCTTTGAAAAGAGGTAATTTTTTAAGAGAATAGTCTTTTTTTACAACAAACAACTTCTTTTGAGCAGGCATTGTTTTTTTTTGCCCAAAACATGCTATTTTAAAGCTACAATAACTTCTTTCTTTTAAAAAGAAGCTCTTTTTGTAAAGAAAAGCAGGCTATAGCTGCAAAAAGCTATTTTTTATGCCGTTTTTAATATATTTTAAAATCACATTAAATGTATTGCAAATGGTAAAAACCAATAAAAAGGGTAATTAATATTGCAGTGTAAAAATTTTTTATAACCAAAATTCAATATCAAATGAATTTAGACATTAAAGTTTCGATGAACTTTTTAAACCAGCCGGTAAGCACAAAAATTACCCTTGGAGAAAAGGTACATGATGGCCTCGCTGCAAATTCTGCCATATTTCCCGATTTGCCGGTAACACCCGTTAATTTACAAAATTGCACCTACAAAATGCAACGCGCATACGTAGCGGCTAAAGACGGCGATAAAGCTTCTGTGCTGGCACTGGAAGCGGCCGTTGCCGAGTGGGACGGCGATTTTAAACTTACAGCCGCTTACGTAAGCTATGCGGCGCAAGGTAAAGCTGAACCAATAGTGAAGGTTGGATTTACCGCTACAAAAGGGGAAAGAAAACGTAAACCGCGTGCTGAAATGGTTAAAAACCTGCAGGCAGCGCCAAGCAGGGGCAAAGGCACTTGTGTAGCATCTTGCGCAGCAGAAAGAGGCGCAAAAGGTTATGTATGCGTAGCAGCGCCGGAAGATGTAAAAGCAACTATGAATGGCGATACGCTGGAAATAAATGCTGGCGGCAAAATGATTTACGTAAAAACAAGCGGGCGCAGAACGGTACAGTTGCACGCACTTGCCAGCAGCCAGCCGATATGCGTAACAATGTATGCATTTAACAGTGCCGGCAGCGGACCATTAGCGCCAAGCATAGAAATGACGCCTCAATAACTGATATATTGGTTGCAATTTTAGGATGCATAGAACAGCATTCTAAGATTGATAAACACAAAAGCCGCTTTTTGAATGCTCAAAAGCGGCTTTTGTATTGATGAGCAATGCAATTTAAAATTACAAATAAAGTAACTGGTAATGTTTTTTGCACCCGTTAATATACTGTACAAATTAAAAAACTTGTCAGGTTTGGAAGCTTTAGAGCTAAAAGATTTAAAGACCTTAGCAGGTTATATCCTATCTTTTGTAAATAGAGATATTGCCTGGCATTATAGCAAATAAGCGCTGTAAAAACTTATTTGTAAAATGTATATTACTGAATCTGTTATAAAAAAAGCAGTTAAAATCGTCGCGCAAATGTTTTTCTAAATCTTTATTGTAAGCAGGGTTGGCAGAGAATAAAATAAAAGGCGTATGCGAATGCTTCTCAGTTGTTTGATTGCTTTACAATGTGTTTTGCCATGATACCAGCTTAGCTAAATATTCAGTAGTGCCACGGCTAACTTTATACGATGTGCTTTTTTTGCATGATTGGTTAGTGCGGTTTTGCATCACCGGTTTGTAGCCCTTTGTTTTCAGCACTTTTTTTAGTACAGCGACTGCATTTTTATGCAAAAGCTGCAAACAAAAAATTTACTGCCGGCATACATCTTTCATTTTATACTTAAAAGCTATTAACCTATTGATTTTTATAGGATGATATTGAAGTTTGAATTAAATAGATGTACATTTAATAGATGCTTTATTAGCAATCCTTCTTATATGCCTTCACTAATACTCCGTTTTAAGACAATGTCATGTTATTAATAAAACCTCATCATATCATTGCTATTGGCGCTTCTGCCGGCGGCATGGAAGAAATTATTTCCTTCTTCGATCATACGCCGCTGGATGGCGTTTCGTATGTAGTGGTACAGCATTTATCGCCCGACTATAAAAGCCGGATGGTAGAGCTGATAGCAAAACATAGCAAGCTCGTAGTAAAAGAAGCGGTTAATGCAATGAATATAGAATCTAACGAGGTTTACCTTATTCCCAACAGTAAATTTATGACTGTGCAGGATGGCAGATTGTACCTGACTGCAAAAGACGATGTACGCAGTCCGCACCTTACGGTGAATGTTTTTTTTAAATCGCTTGCAGCAAACAGCGGCAAAAAAGCCATTGGTATTATTCTTTCGGGCCTTGGCTCCGATGGTATCGAAGGCGTAAAAGCTATAAAAGAAATGGGGGGCATGATAATAGCCCGCAACCCCGAAACAACGGAGTACAGCAGCATGCCTTCCAACGCCATTGCTACGGGGTTAGTAGATTTTGTACTGGAGCCGGCGGAAATGCCCCTGGCTATTGAGCAGTATGTAAAACAGGAAGGCGAACTGATACCGGATACTAAAGATGATGAAAAAAATATTGCAGCTATTATTGACGTCATCCGGCAACAACTGCCGCTCGATTTTACCCATTATAAACAAACAACTATATTAAGAAGAATAAAACGCAGAGCAAGCTATAATAATTTTACGGGGCTGGATAAATACTTTGAGTTTTTAAAAACCAAACCGGAGGAAGTGGAAGCGCTTGCCAAAGACTTTCTGATAAGTGTAACCTCCTTTTTTAGAGATAAGGAAGCATACACCTGCATAGAACAGGAAATATTGCCTGACATTTTTAAAAGGCTGCAACAAAACGAAGAATTAAAAATTTGGGTAGCCGGCTGCGCTACGGGCGAAGAAGCTTACTCGCTGGCGATACTGGTACACGAGCAGCTAAGAGGGCTATTTAAAGATACGGTTGTAAAAATATTTGCCACCGATATTGATGCTGCCGCGCTGGCACATGCGCGTAAGGGTGTTTATAACGGAGATATTATAAAAGATATACCGGCTGAAAGGTTAAAGAAATATTTTATACAAGAAGGAAATAACTACACTGTAAAAACGGATGTGCGCAGGCTGGTCATATTTGCACAGCACGATTTGGTAATGAACCCGCCATACTGCAATATGCACTTTATCAGTTGCCGTAATGTGCTTATATATATGACGCCGCTGCTGCAGAAAAAAATATTTTTGATGCTCTTATTCGGGTTAAAAACGGACGGTTGTTTATTCTTAGGCAGCAGCGAAAAACCGGCACCCATTTTAAAAAAATTAGAAGTAATTAATAAAAAATGGAAAATCTACAAAAATCTTGAAATAAACAGGGCAGTGCGCTTTGATGCATTTTCGCTACCTGCATTACAAGATTCAAAATATACACCTTTACTAACAACGCGCGAAGGGGCTTTGCCCAACATT
Organism: Ilyomonas sp.; assembly: GCA_965247435.1. Lineage (GTDB taxonomy): Bacteria > Bacteroidota > Bacteroidia > Chitinophagales > Chitinophagaceae > Ilyomonas. The sequence goes on from OZ252019.1 coordinate 410,488, forward strand.
GGCCATGCGCTTGCCGAAGCCGTAAATGCATCGCTGATTGAAAAAACAGGCTACCTCGTTGTGTGTGTGGATGAGAATAACCAGGTTGTAAAATCGTACGGGGATACAACTAAATACCTGCTGCAAAAAAATTTTACTTTAAACCTTACAGAGTTGTTGCCAAGACAACTTGCTGTAGCGTATAGTACGCTAAAAACAAGCGTTTCTACAACCAATGCGCAAGCTGCTATTAATAGCATAATGATAAAACGCGGTGACGCGGCAACGAAAGTAAATTTATCTGTAGCTCCGCTGCTGGTGAAAAAGGGCGCAGGTAAACTGCTGATGGTAGTTATTGGCGATGATATAATAAATGCTGCACAGCAAGATGCTCTTGTGTTTGATGAACAGGTGTTTATTAATCAGCACACTATCAATTTAGAAGCGGAAGTGGCTGAACTGAGAGAGGAGCTTCAATCAACGCACGAAAAGCTGGATGCCTCCAATGAGAATATGCAATCTTTTAATGAAGAGCTGCTGTCTGCCAACGAAGAGATGCAAAGCACGAATGAAGAAATGCAATCGGTAAATGAAGAGCTGCACACGATAAATGCAGACTACCAGTTGAAAAACAAAGAGCTGCTGGAAATAAATGATGACCTTGATAATTATTTTAAAAGCAACATCAACGGGCAGTTGTTTGTAAACAACGATCTGGTGCTGATGAAATTTTCGCCGGGAACGGTAAAGCAGATTAACCTGCTGCCTGCCGATGTGGGCAGGCCGCTGAGCAATATTTCTACCAATATAAAGCTGGAAACAATTACAGAAGATATAAAGCAGGTGATTGCCGAAAGAAGCGTGGTAACCAAAGAGATTGAAACCAACAATGGTAAATGGTACCAGATAATGACGATGCCGTATATAAAGCAGATGGATAATAAAGTGAACGGCGCCATTATTACGTTTAATGACATTACGGAACTGAAAAAAACACAACTGGAGCTTGATAAAAAGAATGAAAGCCTGCTGCGGATAAACGAGGACCTCGACAATTTTGTGCACACGGCATCGCACGACCTGCTGGGGCCATTAGGTAATATAGAAGTAAGCATAGATGTAATGAACAACATACAGGTAATTAACCAGGACATGCATCCTTTTTTAGATGTAATTAAATCATCCATCAAAAAGTTTCGCGCACTGATAAATGATATAGCGCATGTTGGCAAAGTAGAAAGTGGTATGATAGCGATGGAAAGCATTGATATAGGCGAAGTACTAACAAATATCGAGTGGAGCTTAGACCATAAAATTAAACTTACCGGAACCGTTATAAACCGGAATCTCCATGTGAAGCATATTCATTTTTCAAAGAAGAATATCAGAAGCATACTGTACAATCTTGTTTCAAACGGCATAAAATTTAAAGGTGATCGTACACCTGTAATAGCTATCAGCACTCACAAAGAGCAGGATCATATTGTATTATCGGTGCAGGACAACGGGATTGGCATGGCTAACGAAGATCTTGATACAATCTTTGCCATATACGGCAGGCTTAGCCACTATATTGAGGGGCAGGGAATAGGTTTGTACCTCGCCAAAAAAATAGTAGATGCAGCCGGCGGAAAAATTACGGTAGAAAGCAAGCCGGGCAAGGGAACCAGGTTTTCTATTTATTTCAAAGCCGAACCAAAGATTTAATTGCTGCTCCGTCTTATGCGGCAAATAGTTTAAGCCCTGTTTATACCATTTAAGGTTACAACATAGTAACTACACTTAAATACTTCTGCAATTGGTGTACAAAACTATTTAAGTGTAGTTAATGAAGCAACTGGCATCTGCTGCTTAAATATTGATAATAAATTTATCGTTCGTTGCGCCTTTACCAATGAAATTTACAGTTGGAATAGTAAGTACACTCTCTTTAGTTGTATAAATAATATTGTACACTAAAACAATTTTTTCCTTTTCATCTGCTACATCAGGAATGTATATATTCTGATTAAAACCTTTGGAAAAAGAGGAAAGTTTGGTCAGTTTAAAATCAGGATAATTTTTAACAAAAAGGGTGTCCATCTTTTGTCCTACCACTCTGATTACAACAACATTCAGCATCGCTGTACTATGGTTATAAATCCGGGAGCGATATGGATTAGCATGAACGATTGTCAGGTTTAAATTTTTACCAACTTTCTTCTCCGGGCTGATCCATTCTTTTATCTGTGCAGAAAAGGAAAGCGTAATAACGGATATTATAAGAACGAAGGAGCAAATAATTTTTTTCATAACTAATTTTTATTTGAAATAATAAAAAAGTACACCTGATTATATCAGTAAAAAGTGAAAAATCCTGTTTCAGTAGAACTGCCTGGAAATGCTGTAAGTGCAGAAGACCTGCTAAGCCAGCATCCGTTTTCTCTTTTCAGTCTTCGGTATTAAAACCTGCAGAAGTCATTTGATGGTCAGGGTGTAACTTTTACAAAGGCAAAGGTACGGCATTAATGTGTAAGTTTTACACATTAATGCCGCGCACAACATGTTTAACATTTTTTATATTTGTAAGCTATTTTAGCATAGTATTTTATTTATGCAATAAAATGCATCAAGGCTGGCAGGCTGCTAAGCTTCTGAAAATGAAAGTGTGTAAAGCCAGATAGCAGCGCCTGGCCAATAAGATTGTATGGAGGCTGCAGTGTTCAAAATGACGCGTGTTGTACCAATAACTCTATAAACATGGGTTACTGAATATAAGCTTACAATGAAGTATAATTATCTGCACTTCGGTTCACTTTCCGCATTATAATTTATTGCAATTTTAAAAATGCTACATGTGGAAAGCGACAATAGATTAATGAATTAATTTATTACTACCGCAACTCTTTCTCTGTTTCTTCCATTTATAAACTGTGGTTAGGCCGGTAATTACCCTGATAAAATATACGCCTGAAATAGCCGTGCACTTATTTCATATCCCGGTTACCTCAATTAATAGCAGGCAGGCTTACTTCAATCGCCACAACGGGCACTGCTACAGTGTTATTTTATTTTTAGTAAATAACAGCTATAAAAAGAAGATAGACCAACTGTAAAAAGCAATAACTATTCTTTATCCAATGCTTCCTGCGCAAGCTGCAGGTTTTGCTGTACTGTGTGAATGCTGGGATGGCTGGCCGGTAGAAAGTTTTGAAAGATATTTAAGGCTTTTGTATAGTAATTGATGGCTTCTGCATAATCGCCTTTGTTGTGATTGGCTGCACCAAGATTGTTGTACCGCGTGGCAATGCTGGGGTGCTCCTCACCATAATATTTTTTGCCGATGGTTAAGGCCTGCTGATAGTAATCAATGGCTTTATCGTATTCGCCCTTGCTGCGATATACTTCTCCAAGATTGTTGTAGAGCAGCGCTATATCGGGATGTTCTGTACCAAAGCAGTTTTTGTCAATCACCAATGCTTTTTCATAGTAATCAATCGCTTTATCATACGCTCCTTTATTCCGGTATGCTTCCCCGATATTGTTGTACCGGATGGCAATCGTGGGGTGTGCCTCGCCATAATACTTCCTGTCTATAGCTAAGGCTTTATCAAAATAGTCTATCGCTTTATCGTACTCGCCTTTATTGCGGTACGTTGCACCAAGATTGTTGTAGCGCAAAGCAATATTCGGATGCTCTTCGCCATGGTATTTCTTATCAATAAGCAGTGCTTTTTCATAATAGCTAATGGCTTTATCATATTCGCCTTTGCTGTCATAAGCTTCTCCCATATTGCTATAGCGCAACGCTATATCGGGATGCTCTTCGCCATAATGTTTCTTATCAATAGCCAGCGCTTTCTCATAATAATCAATGGCTTTGTTGTATTCGCCTTTGCTTCGATAGGCTGCACCAAGGTTGTTGTACCGGATGGCTATATCCGGATGTTGATCGCCATAATATTTTTTGCCAATGGCCAATGCCTGCTCATAATAAATAATTGCTTTATCAGCTTCTCCTTTATTGCGGTACGCTTCTCCAAAATTGTTATAGAGTAAAGCAATCTGCGGATGTTCGGTGCCATAATATTTTATATCAATGGCAAGCGCTTTTTCGTAATAATCAATCGCTTTATCATACGCTCCTTTATTGCTGTAAGCCGCACCTATATTATTGTAGCGTAAAGCAATATTCGGATGTTCCTCCCCATATTCCTTTTTATCAATAGCCAGGGCTTTTTCGTAGTACATAATGGCTTTGTCGGCTTCTCCTTTGTTGCGATAAGCCAGGCCAAGATTGTTGTATTCCACTGCAATGTTGGCATTGTCTTCTCCGTGGTATTTCCTGTCAACAGCCAATGCTTTCTCGTAGTATTCGATGGCTTTATTGTAAAACCCTAAATTGTCGGCAATAAGGCCGGCATCATTTAAATATAAGCTGTTTTCGCTGTTTATTTTTACAGCTAATTCGTAATAATTAAAGGCTTCGGTGTAGTGTAATTGCAGCTTTTCAAGTTTTGCCAGCTCATAAAAGGTAGCTGCAGTATCTTCGATGCTGGTGCGCGCGCTTTCTTTTAAATAGTTTTTAGCTTCGTCGTAATTGCCCTTTTCTACTTCCTGCAACGCTTTGGCTTTTAGGGTGTCGTGTGTTTTCTGTAAGCTTAACTGCTGCTGAAGTATTGCTTTATCATTGGCCTGCTGCTGCTGCACTTCTTTGCTTTTCAGCAGTTCCTGCCGCAGTTCTTCCTTGTCTTTTATCAGTTGTTCTAATTGCCGGATGTTAGCAACGGCGGGCAGCGATTTACTGGCTTCGCGGAGCTGTTTTATTTCTTCTTCCTTATCCCGAAGCAGTTGTACCATGGTAGCAACGGTATTAGAGAGTTTACTGTCCGGTATAGCGGCAACTGCTACCGGGTAATGCTCTGCGAGATATAAGTTAAGATCGGGAAACAGCAACTTTTCAAACTCTACAAGGTCTTCATATTTCTGGCTGAGCACGGTATTGCTGAGGCTTTTTTTAAAACTGAGCAAATCGCCATACGCAGTAAGGGTGTCGGCTTCAGGCGAAAAGCCTTTTTTGAAATAAGCAAACAATTTCTTTTGCTGCTCGTTGGCAAGGCGGAACTCTTCTTTGGTATTGACGCCTATGCGGGAGTAAAAGAGAAATACGATGAGATCACTCTCTATCAGCAGCGGATTAATGGCTTCCTGGATGGTATCGAAGCCAGGAACATTGCCCCGCGCCATATCAAACTCCCATTCTACAGGTATAAGCTGGAGATGCTTATGGCTCTTGCTCAGTTGGTTGATGAGCAATATGCATTTTTCGCGTTCTTCCTTTAGTTCGCCGGCCGAAGCAATGAATATTTTTACCGGTATTTTATCTGCCATAGGGGATAAATAAGGAACTAAAAATACAAAACATGTGGCTTTGAATCATTAGTTGACCGTTGCCCGATTGCTTTGATAAGCTTTCTTGCAGTACCTGCTGTATGGTGTGGTAAGGCAGCATTAAAGTAGGATACATGTGCAATTCACAAGGTGAGCTTAGCGAAGCCATCTTTAGGTTGTGTGAGCTTGTAAGTTTGCAGCAGTCGTTGGTAGTAGTGCATAGCACAGATTACGTCGCTACGCTCGCAATGACGGGAAACTTGTTGAAAAATATACGAAAGGAAGCCGTAGTAACGGGTAATAGCAATTTATAATAATCATCTAAAGAATGTATAGACCTGTGGTGTGTAAAATTTTACTTCGCCATTTATATTTGCAAAGTGGAAAAATTTCGGTTTATGAAATACGGTGTGCTCATTCTTTGTGTTTTACTGTGCAGTACCGCTTGCGCGCAGCAGCGTACAACGGCAGGCGCGAAAGACCCGCTGAACCCGCAGCAGATCGTAAATAACTATAACACCTACGGCTATATTGACGGTAAAAGGCTGGATAGTATAGACGCTGCTTTTGCAACGTTTGCCCCGCGCACGTACGACGAGGTGTTATTCGACTACGGGCAGCCTGCACGTAAAGTAAAGGAGTATGCGCTTACCGACAGCACCGGTATTCCGTTAATGTTTTCCAATCATTCGCTGTCGTTCCTGCTCAACTTTTTTAATTATAATAAATGGACGCTTTATCAAACGTTTGGTGCTGCAGATAACACAACACATATACTGAAAAAGGAGTGAACATTTTCCTGTACATGCTGCGCTGCTTTATATGCTTGGCCGGCTTTGCTGCCTCTTGTGGCTACATTATGAGATAAACACTTACAGAGATGCATCAGTTCCTGTTAATTACCGGTAAAGCCTCTTAACAACAAGGGAAATGTATAATAAGATTGGAATAGCTTGCCATCAATGCGCTGCAGAGTTTGATGGATAGCGGCGGCAGGCCATAATATATAAAATTATTAGCGCCCAATGCAACGCAAACGTTTATCAGGTACTCAAACTGTAAAAGGTTTTGTATGAAAAAATATGAGTTGCTTGCTGTATTGCTGTTCCCGCTTTTATCGTTCGCACAGTTTAAACTGGCGGTAACGGCCGGCGCCAATGATGCCGGGCTGCATTATGCAACCAGGAGCCCGTTGAGCAGCGTAAGTAAAGGCATTGGCACGCAGGCAGGTATCTATACACAATACCGGCGGCACCAGTGGTTTTACTACACGGGAGTGAATGTTGCCCAATACAACTTTTCACGAAAAGAAGGAGATAATGCATATTATCGTTATACCTACCGCCCGCTATACCTGCAGATGCCTGCCGGGGTGGGCTATTACCTGCCACTGCATAAAGGAACAAACCTTAAACTGTACGGCGGTGTGCAGGGAATGCTGGGTATCGGCGGCAAAGTAAAAGAGCCTCATTTCTATATATGTATAACAGATCCTTGCCCGCAGCCAACTGACCGGCTAACCAACGACATTAAGTTTGGTAATAGTAAGGATGCCACCAGCTATGAGAGCTTTGCCAAAGCGGCTGCCAGTGCGCAGGCTGGCGCTGCCGTTAATCTATCTGATAAAATAGAAGCCGGTATTTCGTATGCCTGGGGCCTTACCGATGCGCGGGGCGTAAAAGATAACTATACCGGTAAAGCGCACCTGAATAGCTGGGATGTGAGTGTGAAGTATTATTTCCTTAGTAAATAGTGCATACGGACTATCGCCCGACGCCATGCTTTTGCGAGGTAGTGCGCTTTGTTATATATAGCAATAGTAATGATGAAAAAGGAGTGTTGCCTATCTCACAGGTACAGGGGATACGGTAATGTATGTAGAAACCTGCATGTAATGTATTGCACGTTTCAACCAAAGCGATAAAAACAGGCAGTTAAATAACCTGCATAGCGCATCATACAGATTGCTTTGACGGATACTGTGCGGATTATTTCTTTAATGGTTGGAGCAAGTAAGAAAGGCCATTTGTTTTTATCTCGTACATGGTAGCCAGCAGCATACCAAGCTTGCCTTTTGGAAAACCTTTTCGTTGAAACCATTCTAAATAAGAGACGGGCAGATCGCACAGCACCACATCTTTGTATTTGCCAAACGGCATTTTCATCGTTACCAGTTGCGCTAATAATTCCTTGTTGAATGTACTGTCCATACGGGGCGTTTCTAAAACACGATGCTATGCAAAACACCTGCAATTATCGTGAATTTTGCGGGATGCTTCATAAAAACAGGAACCCCGAACGGAGCTTGCTTATCGGCAGACAGGCATCGCAAAATTACCCCCGATAGCAGCAGTGGACCTGCAGCAAAATAAAAGAGCCCGGCAAAATTACCGGGCTCCTGCTATAACAGGTACTAAAAAAGGGCTTACTTACCTTCTTCCTTCTTCAGTTTTTCTTTGATTTCGGCCAGTGCACTCAGGTCGCCAAGTGTCGTTTTTTCTACTTTGGCCTGAATGGTCTTCACCGCTTTCTTGGCATTGTCCTCTTCTTTACGGGCTTCTTTGCGTTGCGCTTCTTTTTCATCGGCTTTTACCTGCTCCCAAATGCGGGAGTGGCTCAGCACAATGCGCTTTTCGTTACGGTCAAATTCTATTACCATAAACTCAGCGGTTTCGTCGGCAGCTACGCTTTTGCCATCTTCTTTTACAAGGTGGCGGTTGGGCGCAAAGCCTTCGAGGCCGTACGGCAACTGTACCAATGCCCCTTTATCGTCTTTGCGGGTTACGGTACCTTCATGTACCGAGCCAACGGCAAAGGTGTCTTCGAGGGCATTCCAGGGATCTTCTTCCAATTGCTTGTGGCCTAATTGCAGCTTGCGGTTTTCTTTGTCTATGCTTAAGATCACTACATCTATTTCAGAGCCGGTCTTCGTGTATTCGCTCGGGTGGTTGAAACGCTTGAGCCAGCTAAGGTCGGAGATGTGTATCATACCACCAATGCCGGGTTCCAGCTCTACAAACACACCATACGGCGTAATGTTCTTCACCGTGCCTTTGTGTTTGCTGCTTTCCGGATATTTGGTTTCGATCGTGCTCCATGGATCTTCTGTCAGTTGCTTAATCGAAAGGCTCATTTTGCGCGAACCTTTGTCCAGCGTTACCACTTTTGCTTCGTATTCATCGCCTAATTTAAAGAACTCTTTAGCATTGATCGGGGTATTGGCCCAGGTAATTTCGCTTACATGCACCAGGCCTTCTACGCCCGGCATGATTTCGAGGAATGCGCCGTAATCTTCAATGTTCACCACTTTGCCCTTCACGGTTGCGCCTTCGGTAATGTTTTCCGGCAGCACATCCCACGGGTGCGGCGTTAATTGTTTCAGGCCAAGCGAAATACGTTTTTTATCATCATCAAAATCGAGCACTACTACATTCAGCTTCTGATCGAGCTTAAGCACTTCGGCAGGATGCGAGATACGTCCCCACGAAATATCGGTGATGTACAACAAGCCATCCAGTCCGCCAAGGTCCATGAATGCACCAAAGTCGGTAATGTTCTTCACCGTACCTTCCAGTACCTGTCCTTTTTCCAGCTTGCTGATGATCTGAGCGCGCTGCGCTTCGATATCGCTTTCAATTAAGGCTTTGTGCGATACAACGGCATTCTTAATGGCTTCATTAATTTTCACCACTTTAAATTCCATCGTCTTACCTACAAACTGGTCGTAATCGGTTACAGGCTTCACATCTATCTGCGAGCCTGGCAGGAAGGTTTCCATACCAAATACGTCCACGATCAGGCCGCCTTTGGTTTTGCTGGTAACATGCCCGGTAACCACTTCGCCGGTTTTGTGTACTTCCACAATGCGCTCCCATGCACGAAAGATGCGGGCGCTCTTGCGGCTCAGGTGCAGGTGACCTTGCCGGTCTTCCTTTTCCAGTACCATCACTTCTACCACGTCTCCGGACTGTACTTCCGGCAAATCGCGGAATTCGTTGAGGGAAATCAATCCGTCGCTTTTAAAGCCGATATTGATAACCACATCTGTTTTGGTAAGCGCCACCACGGTGCCGTTTACAATTTCACCATCCTCAATCTGCACAAATGTGTCTTCGTACACTTTGTCGTACTTGTGCTGGTCTTCTTTGGTGTACCGGGCTACATTGCGCTTGTCAATACTCCAGTCGAAGTCGTCGTGTGCGGCAACCGTTTCGGCAACCGGCGCTTCTATTTTTACGTCGTTTTGCACCTGCTGCGGCGGTGCCGTTTCGGCGGGCGCAGCTTCTTCTTCCTGTACAGGTTCATTTGTTGTCGCTGTAGCGGGTTCCTGCGGCTGTTGTTCTGCCACGGGGGCCTGCTCCTGTTGTTCAGCGTTTGGGTCTGCCTGTCCGGCAGACAGGTTAACAATATTGTTTTCTTCCATAAATAATTAAATCCCGTTTTTTTACCGGGGTTGCAAAAGTAATATTTATAAGCGTTAAAACCGGGGTAATTTTTGGCAGCAACCAAGCCTGTTGCCGGTTGCAGGTTATAAGCAATTTATACTGTATAGTGCTTTAGTGTATAAATGATTTCACAATTTCATTTATGATATACTGTGCTTGTACTATCTCCGCTGGCAAATGATTAAGTTATACAGTTGTTGACAACCGCCGCCTGCTATTGCTCGGTATTAGTAAAGTCCGGGTTTATTTCTCCCTACATTTGTAACCCTTTTTTAAAATTTTTTACTTGCAGTCATCCACACAAAATTTCAAAGTTCAACAATGGATAACCGGCTTATCCGTGGTGTTGTTTACTGCCAAGATCATTGCCTATTATCTCACTCATTCTTTAGCTATACTTACCGATGCGCTGGAAAGTATCGTGAATGTAATTGCCGGATTTATCGGGTTGTACAGCTTGTATGTTGCCGCCAAGCCGCGCGATGCAGGTCACCCGTACGGGCATGGCAAAGCCGAATTTATTTCTGCGGCGGTGGAAGGTGCGCTTATTGTTGCTGCAGGCATTTTGGTATTGTACCAGACGGTACAGAATTTTTTTCAAAATAATCCTGTTGGCCAGCTTGACAAAGGATTGATACTGGTAGCCACAACAGGCCTTGTTAATTACATAGCCGGCTATGTTTGTATAAAAATAGGCAGGCGAAACAAGTCGCTGGCGTTGGAGTCCAGCGGCAGGCATTTACAATTAGATACCTGGTCCACGCTCGCGGTTATTGCCGGCCTGATTATTATTTTATACACCGGCCAGTATTGGCTGGATAAGGCTGTTGCGCTGGTACTAAGTGGCGTGATCCTGTATAATGGGTACCGTATTACCCGTACTTCGCTGGCTGGTATTATGGACGAAGCAGACATGCAACTGCTCACGCAAATGGTAAAGCTGCTGGATGCCAACCGCGGCGAGAACTGGGTGGATATTCATAACCTGCGGGTGATTAAATACGGCAGCCTGTTACATGCAGATTGCCACCTTACCGTGCCCTGGTACCTGAATGTAAACGAAGCGCATGCAGAGATTGATAAGCTGCGGACTTTTATAGCGGCTGAGTTTGGAGATGCGTTTGAAATGTTTGTACATACCGATGCCTGCGTGCCGCCCTATGGCTGCGCAATTTGTATAAAGCACGATTGCACTGTACGCCAGCACCTGCTGGAAAAAAGATTGGAGTGGACATTGGCTAATGTATTATCCAACGAAAAACATACGCTGGAAACGCAGGGATAACTACTAATACTCTCCGGATACCCGGTCTGCAGGCTACTTTTCTGCAATACCGTAAGAGATATAATTCCAGCTCTGCGGCACCAGTTTATTTAGCTGTTCATCAGCCGAAGCTAATAATGACCGCTGCTTTTCATTTCTTCCCAATACCGATAAAAAGCCGGTTGTTTCTATATCTAAAGCGGCAAATTTTTTTAATAATGCATTGATTTCGGCTAACGATAAATACCGCCATTTGCTGCCCCATGGCTGAAAAAAATTTCTTAAAAAGCCATGCAGGGCCGATGCGCGCAGGTTTTCTGCAAACAACAACTTACCGCCCGGCTTTAAAGCTTTGTACATTTCATTCACCGCCTGCTCCTGCTTTGCATAATCGTTGTTTTTACCTATGCCCCCCAGTACCGACTTAAAAACAATTACATCAAAATAGTTCTCATAAGGGATGCCGGTTGTATCTATGTCTTCGTATTCTATATTATCCGTTACCTTATGCTTTATATGCAACGGGCTTGCAATGGCCTGGGTATTGCTGAGATCCGAGCAGGTGACCTGCTTGCCTTTTAATGCCAGCCATAAAGACAAACCGCCTTCTCTTGCTCCCAGTTCAAGGCAGGTATGCACTGCATTCCAATTTACTTTTTCATCCCAGAAATTAACGGCTTTACTCCAGGCTTTTATATCCCATTGTATAATATCGTGTAAGAGTTCTTTGTCCATAGCGATAGGTTGAAATGCCGATGCCCCGAATATAAAACAGAAATTTTCATACCGCTTTAAATAATTTAATCCGTGCTGCTGTTGGGCAACGCATACACTGCCGGTTCAATTTGCTCTACATTGGTTACCAGCAACCGGAAACAATGTGTGCTGCTCTTTTGCCGCACATTAATCAATATTCAAAAACAGTACATTCGCATAATAAAATACGATCCTATGCAAGCCTGGAAAGACTATCTCGATCAACATAAAGACCGCTTTTTAGAGGAACTGTTAGCCTTGTTGCGCATACCCAGCGTAAGTGCGCGCAGCGAGCATAAAGACGACATGATTACCTGCGCAAATGCAGTGCAGCAAAGGCTTTCGGAGGCAGGTGCAGATAAGGTGGAAATTTATCAGACGCCCGGCCACCCAGTTGTGTATGCCGAAAAAATGATGGATGCATCGAAGCCGACTGTACTGGTGTACGGGCACTATGATGTGCAGCCGCCCGATCCTTTAAACCTGTGGCACAGCGGCCCGTTTGAGCCCGTGGAAAAGGACGGAAAAATATATGCGCGTGGCGCCTGCGACGATAAAGGACAGTTTTATATGCACGTCAAGGCTTTCGAAATATTGAATAACACCAACAGCTTACCTGTTAATATTAAGTTTTTAATAGAAGGCGAGGAAGAGATCGGCTCTTCCAACCTTGGCGATTTTTTAATGGAGCATAAAGAGTTATTTAAAGCGGATGTGGTGCTTATAAGCGATACGGCCATGATAAGCCTGGACACGCCCAGCATAGACGTTGGCGTGCGTGGACTGAGCTATATTGAAGTGGAAGTAACAGGCGCCAACCGCGACTTGCACAGCGGCGTATTTGGCGGCGCTGTTGCCAATCCCATCACTATCCTTGCGCAAATGATTGCTTCGCTGCACGACGACAATAACCACGTAACGATTCCCCGTTTTTATGATGACGTATTGGATTCATCGCCGGAAGAAAGAGCGGAAATGGCCAAAGCGCCTTACGATGAAGAAGCGTATAAAAGAGACCTGGGCGTAAAAGCATTGTGGGGCGAGCAGGGCTATACTACCAACGAAAGAACCGGCATCCGGCCTACACTGGAGCTCAACGGCATCTGGGGCGGCTATACCGGCGAAGGCGCTAAAACCGTGCTGCCCTCCAAAGCTTTTGCAAAAATCAGTTGCCGTTTGGTGCCGGATCAAAACCATCATGCCATCACTAAACTGCTGATTGACCATTTGTATAGCATTGCGCCGGACGGCGTTGCCATTAAAGCAGAAGAGCATCATGGCGGCGATCCTTATCTTACACCCACCGACAGTATTGAATACAAAGCTGCAGCAAAAGCTATTGAAGCCAGCTTTGGCAAGCCGCCGGTGCCGGTGCGTGGCGGCGGCAGTATTCCTATCACTGCCCTGTTTGAAAGTATTTTAGGTTGCAAAACGGTATTTATGGGGTTTGGCTTGGACAGCGATAACCTGCACAGCCCGAATGAGAAGTTTGAACTGGCTAATTTTTACAAAGGCATCGAAACCATCCCTTATTTTCATCAGTACTATGCGGAGATGAAAAAGGGATAATTTTTATAAAACACCTTTTAAATAAAACCTTATGTACAGGCTGCTATTGTTGTGTATGCTGATGACCACATTTTTCTCGTGCGATTTTATCGGCGGTGAACGGGTGGAAGGCGATGGCGATATGACTACCGAAAACAGGAACGAATCCGGCTTCAAAAATGTATCCTCTTCCGGCCCGATGGACATTGAATTAACACAAGGCCCGGCGACTGTCGTAAGCATCGAAGGCGATAAAAACCTGTTGCCGTATATACGTACAGGCACAGACGGCAATACGCTGGAAATAAAAGTAAAAGATGGCTACAACCTGCATTCCTCGCACCGCCTCGTTGTGCACATAACCGCGCCGGTGTACCAGGATATTTCGCTGGGCGGCAGCGGTAATATCATTGGTCAGTCCGAATTGGCCAATCCCGATAAAATGAGCTTTCATTTAAGCGGTTCCGGTAATGTAAAAGTTAAAGTAAACACGCGCTCGGTAGAGAGCAAAACCAGCGGCAGCGGCGATGTGGCGCTTAGTGGTTTTGCAGATAGTTATGATGGTACTATTGCCGGCTCCGGCAATATTAATTGCTTTGATCTGGTAAGTGATAATGTAGATATTACCATCAATGGCAGCGGCAATGCGGAAGTCTTTGCCAACAAGCAATTAACGTTAAACGTAAACGGCTCCGGTGATGTTCGCTACAAAGGCAATGCATCGGTAGAACAGCATGTAAATGGCTCCGGCGGTGTTAAGAAAGCGCAGTAAGAGCAGGCATAAGTGTTCAGCATTGTATTGTTCTGTTTACGATTAGCTGCATATAAGACCTGTTGTTTACGCCCGCAAACTACAACCAATCACTCTTCACCCGCAGCTAAAAATTGCAGCTATGCTTGTCTATTCGCAATACGATACAGTTAAATATAAAACCCCAACGGGTACCCAACTCACTTGCAAAGGCTGGATACAGGAAGCCGCACTCCGTATGCTGCTGAACAACCTTGATCCTGCAGTGGCCGAACGGCCGGAAGACCTGATTGTATATGGCGGCCGGGGCAAAGCGGCGCGCAACTTTGAAGCGCTGGATAACATTATCGCTGCGCTGAAAATATTGGAAAATGATGAAAGCCTGCTGATACAAAGCGGCAAGCCGGTTGGTATTTTAAAAACACACCCCGATGCGCCGCGGGTGTTAATATCCAACTCGCAGTTAGTACCCCGCTGGGCTACCTGGCAGCACTTTGAAGAGCTGGACAAAAAAGGGCTGATGATGTACGGGCAAATGACTGCCGGAAGCTGGATCTACATCGGCTCGCAGGGCATTGTGCAGGGCACGTATGAAACCTATTCGGCCATTGCCGGCAAGCATTTTGGCGGTTCTTTAAAAAGTACTTTAAATGTAACGGCAGGGCTTGGTGGTATGGGCGGCGCGCAACCACTGGCCATAACGATGAATGAAGGCGTGGCGCTGATTGCAGAAGTGGAAGGCTGGCGCATTGATAAACGCATAGCGACAAAATACCTGGATGAAAAGTATATTAGCATTGATGAAGCGATTGATGAAGCGGTGAAGTATAAGAAAGAAGGAGTAAGTAAAAGCATCGGCGTACAATGCAATGCAGTAGCGCTTTTGGAGCGGCTGATAGAAAGAAATATTATTCCTGATACGCTTACCGATCAAACTTCTGCACACGACCCGCTGATAGGCTACTGGCCGCACGAACTGAGTTATGAAGGGGCAAAAGTGCTGCGCGAACAAAATCCCGCACAATACATAGACTACGCTTACCGCAGCATGTACCGCCAGGTGCAACTGATGATAGAGTTGATGGACAGGGGCGCCATAACTTTCGATTACGGCAATAATATAAGAGCCCGTGCATTAGAGTATGAAGACAAACACAGCCATGAACTTAATGGCCGCTCTTTAAACAGCGGAAAGGGTTTATTTCCCGGCTTTGTACCTGCATACATCCGCCCGCTTTTTTGCGAGGGCAAAGGCCCGTTTCGGTGGGCTGCGCTGAGCGGCGATACGAATGATATTGCGGTAACGGATGAAGTGATTAAAAATCTTTTTCCTCAGAATAAAAGCCTGCAGCGCTGGCTTAAATTAGCCAAAGAAAAAATTGCTTTCCAGGGCTTGCCGGCACGCATTTGCTGGCTGGGGCAGGGTGAGCGGGAAAAGGCAGGTTTGGCGTTTAATGAGCTCGTAAAAACCGGAAAAGTAAAAGCGCCGATTGTTATTGGCAGAGACCATTTGGATACCGGCTCCGTTGCCAGCCCTAACCGCGAAACGGAAGCGATGCTTGATGGCAGCGATGCGGTGGCCGACTGGGCAATTCTAAATGTTCTACTAAGCACGGCAGGCGGCGCCAGTTGGGTGAGCCTGCACCATGGCGGCGGCGTAGGCATGGGCTACAGCATTCATGCAGGCATGGTGATTGTTGCCGATGGAACTGAAGAAGCTGCCAAACGGTTAAGCCGGGTATTACGCAATGATCCGGGCATCGGCGTCATCCGCCATGCCGATGCGGGCTATGAAAGTGCAAAAGCAACAGCGAAGGAGTTTAATTTGGATTTGGAAAGTAAGCTGAGGGGCTGAAGTTATATTTCTACATAGTTGTGTAAAAATCAGTTTGAGTGATGTGCCGGTTTGAATTAAGGATACAAATCTGCCATTCGGCAGGCAAAAGACCTTACAGATTGAGACGCAAATAATATTTTTTTCGCGCAGGTTGCGTCTGCTTCATATAGTTCGCGGCCAGTGATAATTTTATAACGGAGGTACTGCCGCAGTTTAAAAAAACGGTTGGATTAATAATAAATTTAGGGCGTAAGCAATGGTATCAACTTAAAATAAAAGTATTAAAAATTAAAAATTGTTTGTTGCACCCGCTTAACCAGCATTTATAAAAAAAAGAATAAGTATTTTATTAAACTGAGACCGTATCGGGCAACCTTAATTTAATCCGGTACAACTTAAAAGGCCTCCGCTATTTTACATCTATGTTGGCAAAATTATCTTCCACACTTAAAACATCCAGTTTTACACTCATCCGGTTTTTGACGATGCTGCCGATGAGTGCATCCGTATCGCCGGTATGCGTCACCTTGTATTTTGCAACTTTGTTTGTATAAGATATTTTTTCTACGTTCGATACACCCTTAATCGCTTTAATAACGTCGGTTAATGTGGCAGAGGTAGTATAATCTACATTATTAAATTGTAGGTCTGTCTCGCTGGCGCTGTTGTTATTTCCGGTGTTTTCTTGCTTGCCCATATAACTAATGATATCATCGCTTTTAGCACATAATTGCGTGAGAACATAATCTCCGATCTTAGCGCCGGCGCCTGCCAGCGCCTTTTTTCCGGCAATTATTTCTGTAGCATCCAAACCTGAAGCGCTAAACGAATTAGCAGCTAAAATAGTGGCATTACCTGCCATAACCGCTTTTACCTGCACGCTGCCCCTGCACGATGACATATTATTTTGAGCCCTTGAATACTCGCTGAAGGCATCGCCGATGATAATAATATCGGCGCCAAACCGCGAAGCTACTTTCGAGGCATCCGAAGTATTATCAAAAGCATCCTGCAGCGCTTTATCATCTTTTAATTTATTAAACTGCTTTGGATCAACAAGGTCGAAGCCGGCCTCAAGCAGCTTCCTGGAAATTTCAATTTCGCTTGCCTGCGTTGGCGGCATAGCAACATACGCATCAAAGTTATTTCTACGGATCATGTTTATATCTATTTCAATCCGCGACTGCCTGGCAGGGTCGTAATTGCTGCCCCCGCTTGTAAGGTGCTCTTCGGGTACTATTACCATCACCTTTGGTTTTTTCGTTGCCTGCAGCAAAGTGCAATTTGCTTTAGTTACGCTGCTGCCGCTGTTATTTGTAACAGCAGTGTTATTGCTGCCGGTTACACCTGCATAAGCGCTTTTATTCTGGCTCATATATTCAACCGCATCAATCAGCGATTCTTCTACTGCATCCTGCATGGATTTGCTGCTGTAAAAACCGCCGCCGGCAATTCCTGTACTAAACACTCCGCCGCCGGCAGCCCCCACTGCTGTTTTCTGTTTGTCAAAAGATTTACTGGCTAATAACTCTCCCGTAGAAGGATCAACAAACCTTAAGGTATAGCCGATATGTGATTTTTTAAGACCAAGTCCGCCCGCTGCTAACCTTAGCTTACCACGCAGTAAACTGCCTACACCGGCGCCCCCGCCGCCAACATTTTCATTAAACTCGGTGATGGTTCCAAACACCAATACCTGTGCGCCTATCAGTTTGCCAACACCTGCAAACGAAGACTCGTTTCCGGCGCCGGAAATGCCTAAATTTTGCTCTTTCATAATATCGTTTAGCCTTGCCCTTTCTACTACCCGGAAGCACCCGGTATTGAGTAAGGCGTTCATCAGCATATCGGGCAGGCCGGTGCCTACTGCCGCGTCTGCACCCTGAACACCTATGCCAAACGGCATTACCGCAACAAGAGGCTGTTCGGAACGCTGCAGCCCCGTGCAGATTTGCTTTACTTCTTCCACTTTTGTTTTTTGAGCAACTGACTTACCTGTTGTAAATAAAAAAAGGACGACGGAAGGAAATAATAATTTGTACATAGCCATAGCTTTAAGAATGAAGGAATAAAGAAAAGAAGATTGCAGGCCGGGTTTATTTGTAAGCATATTCCTGGCTGATAGAAATTATAAAAATTAAGATCGAGCTCATTAATAAGTGAGTTCGTTTTAGATACTTTATGCTGTTTTACACCAAGCGAAATCGTATAGAGGAGCGCTATTGTAATACATTTTGTTATGCTTTTTAAAATAAGGTTGCAACTGCTGATTTAGTGTTCTTCTTACCAGCTACTTTCCGCCATCAGCAAAATACTCATTACTGGTTCCTGGCCTGTAACATAGCTATAGTAAGGTTTCTTCTGCCGTTCCGGAACGTTGCATTAAAAACAAAAGCCATCGGGTAAAACAGAAAGGCTGCTAACAATAATTGATGATTTTCCATAATGGCGGTTTTAAACAGGTATATTTAAACAGCTCCTTCTTTAATAAAAGAAGATCAGCTATTTATTACTTAGTACCCTGCAGCCCGGAAAAATCTACAGGCCGCTAAATTTTTTTTTTATCTTTTAATTTATAAACTGGATTGTAAATGGCGGCTAAAAGGATTCGGTTATTTCAACAGCTAATTTGCAGGTGGCAGGTATTTAAGCAGTACAAAAAATGCTCAATCGGTACTGCTACTTTATGATGGCACTTGTAAGCGCAAATCATTTTGTAAGGCACATGCAAACGTAAGGTTTGTACTCTGTCCTATTGATTTTATCGTATTGCGGTTTTAGAACAGCGAGGTTGATTTTTTAAAGCGACATCCATCATTCAACAGGATGCGGCTTTGTTGCGCGGTGCCGGTTGAGGCCGGTCTTTTACGGACTTTATATTTCTTTAAAAGTTGTTTGTTCAACAGGAAAATTTGCTTCAGGTAGTTGAATAACATTTTTATATTATTCAGTTGCTTAAATACTTTACCAGTTGTTCCGCTTTTAATTTATAAGGAGAAGCGCTTTGCCAAATATCTTTTGCAATCATCAGGGCCTGCCCGGTCTCCTTCTTTTTAAGCCATGCCAGCGCTACATACCATTGCGCATCATAGTATAATTTACTTGTTTTGGAACGCTTGCGCATTACTGCATCCAATTTGCTTATTGCACTATCCGGTTTATTGCTGCCTAAGTAAGCAAGCCCTTTGTACAAATCCATGTATCGTTCGGCTTCACTGTTTTTGTTGCCGGCGCCCATTTGCTGATCATCTTCCTTTGTTGCGGAGAGCACTTTAGCATATCGTCCGCCTCTATATGCCTCGTAAAACTCACTTACTTCAACAGGATCTTCTTCGCCGGCTATGTAGGCGCTGTACATTTCTTTAAATACACTGTCCGTATTTTTTTTGCCATCGCGTGTTATATTCATTGCACGATCAGCAGTACGCAATGCTGTGTCTTTTGCAGTATTGGCAATACCTGCAGGCGGTTTGCTGCTCTTCCTGATAAACAGAAAAATAAAAGAAGCGGCTACAATCACCAACACAATGGCCGCAATATTTCTATAGTTAATCCATAATTCTTTTACTGCACTTTTTTTCTTTGCGGGCATATTATCACCCGTAGTTGTTTTATCATCTGTATGTGAAAAGAGGTTAATTAATGCGTCGTCTTTTTCCTGCTGCCGCAGCAATCCGCTTATCAATAACTCCTCCTCATACTGTTCCCGTAAAAGGGCGTCGTTACCAAGCTGCTGCATAAAGCTTACTTCTTCATCAGCACTCAAATTGCCTTCCAGATAATTGGTAATCTTTGAATTATTTTCTTCCTTCTTATTCATTTTTTTATTACCTGCCGGCTTTTATAATTTTCCATTGTTTTAAAAAGTACTGTTTGCACCGAAACATCATTTTTATACAGTATTCCCTGGAGATGCCTTTTCGTATTGCTATCTCATCGTAGCTTATGGCTTCTTCATATCTCCATTGCATCAATTCTTTGCACGGTGCGCTTAGCTTATTTAAAACGGTTTGGGTTTCCGGAGAAAAAACCGCTCCGGTTGCCGGCCTGTCTTCTGCTGTATGCCCGCCGGCTGCTTGCTCAATACCATACTTTTCTTTTGCTTCCAGCACTATTTGTTTTTCTATAAGCTTTATATAAAGTCTTTTAAAAATTGTAAACAAAAGGCCTGTGTATTCTGTTTTCTCAATGTGTATTGTTCCTGCTCTTCCATTCCGTATAAACCATTCGCAGGTAGCTACAAATGCATCTTCTGCAAGCTCCTGCAACTGCCATTCCGGTACCGTGCCGCTTTTAAAAATTACCCTGTCAAACCACGGTGATTTTTTTTCAGCTATCAGGCAGGCAAGCATCTGGTTTTCGCCATTCCTGTCGTGCATTTCCCATATATGCAAAGCGGTGCTGCTTAAAAAATAATGACTGCATGCCTGCTTCATAAGTAATACTGCTGTTTTGGAAAGTGGGTGTGCGGCACAGTTTTTTGCCGCAGCGCATACCAAAAGTAACAGTATAATTATTCAATAATACATAGGCAGCACTACCTTGCTTCTCCTTTATTAGTAAACCGTACATTAAAAATGTAAAAAATCTACAGCCGCTGCTGACTTTGTCTTTTAATTATTTAACTTGATGGCGCCACCTCCACATTACGCTCTATGAAAACGAAACCCGCTGTTTTTATACTTTTTCTCCTGCTGCTTTTATTCTCCTGCCGTTTATCGGCGCAGGAAGATACCTTAACTCCGCCTTCGGATACTTTCCTCATAGAAAGAGATCACTGTATGAAATTTACTGAACATGAACAGTGGGATTCTGCTCTGTATTATGCAAAAGATCTCCAGTTGCTGGCCGTAAAAGAGAAAGGGGAGATTAGTAATGGTAACGCCTGCTGCTATTACCTGATTGCAGAAATTTATATGTCAACCCACCAATCTTACCCGGCTTACCAATTTTATAAAAAAGCTGTAGTGGTGTTTAGCAAAATGAAGCGCATTTACAGTACCGATATGTACTGCCTTGCTTTGGGCAGGGCAGGCTTTATGTGTATGGAATTAGGATTGATGGATGAGGCGCAATCTTATTTTGCCGATGCCTTACTTGCGTATAAACTGGTAAAAGATGTCAGGGGTAATCTTGGTGATAATATCCAGGTTCGGATGATGCTTGCAGTGCTGGCTGCACAAAAAGGGGATTATATAAAAGCAGAAAACCTGTATATAAATATTGAACAGGCTTTGGATACCATGCCTAGAAGCGGTTATAATTATTATCTGCTCGGGGCTGTAAAAGGCGACCATGCGATTTTGTATTACAATATCAATTACCCGCTGAAAGCGATTGAAAGCCTGCAGACCTCTCTGCAGAATGAAAAGCTGGCTTTACAAAACGGAGCTGTAATTGCGAGAGAAGATTATATAAGAATATTACTCAATCTGGCGGAGGGTTATACCCTTACCGGCGATATAAAAAGTGCAAAGGAAAAGTGTAAAGAGGCAGAAGATAGTTTGTATGTGAGCGACAATGTATTATACGCTTCCCTGCTGAAAGAGAAGGCGTATATCTGTCAGCAGCAAAAACAATGGCAGCAGGCCATTGCTTTAAACAGGCAGTACAGAAAGATTACAGACGATCTGCCTCAAAAAATGGAAGACTACGATGCTACCGTTGTAAACATGGGCACTGTTTACAGGCAGGCAAAAGAATATGTTACTGCCGACACAATGCTCAGGACGGAAATAAAAAGGCTGCATACCATTGGTTACAATTACTCTTATGTGATGCAGCAAGCCGTTATTGAATTATGCGCCAACTTAATCCAGGTAAAAAAATACAATGAAGCAACCGATAGCCTGCTGATGATTTGCGGATTAACCTACGACAATATGCGCCATAATTTTTTGGGTATGTCTGAAACGGAAAAAATGCAGTATGAAAAAGGACTGGATAAAATTTTTGATCTGCTATATGTATGCCTTTATAAAAATTCATTTGTAAAACAGCATACGCTTGCAGCCGTTTATAATGCGGAGTTGCAGCGTAAAGGGCTTGCACTTAACAGCCAGTCGGCTTTGCTAAACCGGCTCCGCAGCTCTAAGGATACCGCTTTGTTAAACCTGGTAAGCAAATGGACAACCAACAAAGAACTACTTTCCCGGCAATACTCCCTTCCTTACAGTGAACGGTTTTTACATATTGACAGCCTGGAGGAGGTATGTGAAAAAACGGAGAAACAAATTTCGGCAAAAGCCGTTCTGTTTAGTAGCAAAAGTGATTCTGCCACTGCAAAAACAAAGGATAAAAAAATAAAAAATAATTATGCTGATATAGCTTTTTTGCGGTTTAATTACAAAGCAACCATACCTGACGCAGACAGTACACTATATGCAGCTTTTATTGTTACCTCTGCAGATTCTGTTCCCCGTTTTGTGCATTTATGCAGCAGCTATGCGCTGATGAAACTGATGAAAGATGCGCATGGCGCATGGATAAGCGAAACCCAGCTTACCGCGAAGTTGTATGGCAATAACAGCGCAGACGGCAACAGGTTATATCAGTTGCTGTGGAAGCCGTTGGCGCCCCATCTTACAGGTGTAAAAACCATTAATTATTCACCTGCAGGCAAGCTTAACAATATTGCTTTCCAGGCTATACATGATGGCAAAAATTATTTGGCTGATGAATATACTTTTCACCGTTTTTTTAATTTGAAAGATGCTGCTGGTAAACCGGAAATATATGAAGCGCCGGAAGCGATAAGCATCTGGGGCAACATGAATTATAACAAAGCGGTGTATGCAGGCAATCCAGCGCCCGCAACAACTAATCATACTTTGGCTCTTACACAGGAAAGCACGAAGCCTGTTGCTTTTTTTAAAAACGTCTCCAGCCAGCCTTTATATAGTTTTAGTACCAACGAGCCGTTGCAACTAAAAAAGATTTTTGGCAGCAGGCATATCAAAGTGAGCAGTTGTGAAAGCAGCCAGGCAAGCGAAGAGTACTTCAAGCAGCAGGCGGCCGGCACCCGTGGTGTATTGCATATTTCAACACATGGTTTTTATACCCCTTTTAATGATGGAAATAAGAAAGCCATATTGCCGGGTAATTATATATCGGGTATAGAAAATCCGCTGTTCCGCTGTGGGCTGGCCTTTGCCGGCGTTAATAGTTACTGGGTAAAAGGCAAGGTAAAAGACAATTGCGATGATGGCATATTAACCGGTTTTGAAGCGGCACAGCTCGACCTGCACCAGGTGCAACTTGTAACGCTGAGCGCCTGCGAAACCGGCCTTGGCGACATAACGGATAATGAAGGTAACCTTGGCCTGCAACGTGCTTTTAAGCTTGCCGGCGCCCGCAGGTTACTGGTAAGCTTGTGGCAGGTGCCGGCAAAGCAAACGGCGGAGCTGTTAGCTGCATTTTATACCAACTGGCTGCGGGGGCAGGCACTTGCGGTGGCGCTTGGAAATGCAGAAAGAACCATGTCTAAAAACTATCCGCCTTATTATTGGGCAGGATTTGTATTGATAGAGTAAACTGCCTGTTCTTTATAAGTGAACTTTAGTAAATCGTAGCGTCAAGATTACCCGCGTTATAAAAAATAAAATAATTTTTTTTGTAGCTGTAGATTTTTATAAGGCAAACAGTAACCATACTGTTATTGCAAGCCTGTTGCCGCGTTAGTTAAACCAATTAACAACAACTAACATAGCTATAGCAGCGCGGGCATTAACCCAATAAAAATTTACTTATGAAAAAGTCAATGCTTCTTGTTGCTTTCGCAATCGTTTGTTTGTTATCCGTTATTAATGCCAATGCCAAAATACGCAGGGTGGGCTATTTTGGACCTTTTATAAGCGGAACGGATTATTACAGTGTACAGGCAGCAAATGATGCTGCAAGCGCTGGTGATACGCTTTTAATATATCCGGGAAATTACGGTACTGCATATATTAATAGAAGGCTTATTATTATTGGGTATGGATATTTTGTAACCGGTACTGGTTCCAATCCAAACCTGCAAGCTATTGTAGGCACTCTTGGTTTAGATATAAGATTAAACGGTAATGCTGATAGCACTATTTTAGAAGGATTGGATGGGTTAACGTTATATGCACAACCAGGAACTCCATTAAAAGGTGTCGTGATTAGGCGTTGTAACATAGTTTTACACTATACCAATGCTAATCTAACAAATTGGCAAATAACACAATCTGTTGTAAACTATATTAATGGTGCTTACGGGAACGGAGGAATATTAACCAATCTGTTTGTATCAAACTGTATAATAGGCAGTGTGTATTTTGATCTTATTTACAGTGCAGGAAGCACAGGTGTTTTTGAAAACAATATATTTGGAACAGGACCTACAGTTTTTAATAATGGTTCCTACACTTTAAAAAATAATGTTTTTCTAAGTACAACAGCTCCTACTGGAATTACTAATTGTATTTTCGATTACAATATTGCCAGTAACAACATTATCCCCAATAATGCGCCTTATAATCATAACCAAACCAATGTAAATATTGGGGCTGTTTTCGTTGGTTATCCAACACAAGGCACTTATAGCAACGATGGGCGTTATGTACTTGCTGCCGGAAGCCCTGCAATTGGTACCGGTGAAAACGGTGTTGATTGTGGCGTATATGGCACAACTGATCCTTACCGCCTTAGCGGCATTCCACCCATTCCCTCTTTTTATAAATTAACGGCGCCGTCAACAACTACATCCGGCAATCCATATACCATCACCTTTAGCGTGCGCAGCAATAACTAACAACACTATTTAAAACAAATGCTATGATACAGCTAAGCAGATGCTGTGTGCTTTGTTGCCTGAGTGTGTTGTATTGTTGCTTTGCAAATGCGCAGCCCAACATTACCAAAGTAGAATACTACATAGATAATGATCCCGGCTATGGCAATGCAACAAATAAAACGATAACGCCCGGCAAGAATCTCACAGACCAATCAATAAACATAAACCCAATACTGCTTTCTTATGGCGTGCACCTCGTGGGCGTGCGGGCAAAAGACGCAAACGGCCACTGGAGTCTCGACAATAAATGGCTGCTGGTAAAGCCGCAGCTAACAGTAGCTGTTCCAAAAGTTTCTGCAGTGGAGTACTATATAGATACCGATCCGGGTTACGGTAATGCTATGCCAGTTGCGGTAACCGGTGCAACCAATATTGCAGATAAGACTTTTGCCGTTAATCCATCCGCTTTATCTTCCGGCGTGCACCTGATCGGCATCCGCGCCAGGGACGCAAACGGCCATTGGAGCCTGGATAACAAATGGCTCTTTGTAAAGCCGCAGGCAGCGGCAGCGCTCGCCAATATTAATAGAGCAGAATACTATATTGATACCGATCCGGGATATGGCAACGCCACTGCTGTTGGTATTACCGCAGGCACCAACATTTCCGATAAGGCTTTCAACATCAATCCCGCCACTTTATCTGCCGGCGTACACCTCGTAGGCATCCGGGCAAGAGATGCAGTCGGGCACTGGAGCCTCGACAATAAATGGTTGTTTGTAAAACCGGCGGGGGCGGTTAACGTTCCTAAACTCAAGCTGGTTGAATATTATATAGACACCGACCCCGGCTATGGTAATGCCAAAGCAATACCGGTTGCTGCCGATACCAATGCAAGCAACATTAGCATCAATATTAATCCAACAACATTAAGCACCGGCGCTCACCTCTTAGGTATCCGTGCAAAGGATGCGAGTGGCCACTGGAGCCTGGATAATAAATGGCTGTTCATTAATCCGGCGGCGCAGGATACAGTGCTGCCCAATCTTAAACAGGTGGAGTACTACATAGATACCGATCCCGGCTGGGGCAAGGGCATACCTATTGCCATCAGTAATACCAATAAGCAGGTCAACTTCCAGTTGCCGGTTAATATCAGCGGCCTCGACACCGGCAGCCATAAATTATTCATACGTTCTAAAGATGTAAACAACGCCTGGAGCCTTGACAATGTATTTACTTTTAAAGTAGCTGTTAAGATTGCAACACCTTCTATTATAACCACCAGCATCGTAAATAAAAATCTTTGTATCGGCGATGTGGTAAAAGTATCATACGCTGCCACCGGCACTTACAATAGCGGCAATATTTTTAAAGTACAACTAAGTAATGCGGCCGGTTCTTTTGTTGCGCCAACAGTTATTGGTACACATGCGGGTGCAGACAACAGCATTATCAATTGTGCCCTTCCTGCAAATCTGCCGTATGGCAACCGGTACAGGATAAGAGTCGTTAGCACCAGCCCGGCCTTAACGGGTATCACCGGCAGCGATACGCTTATCATTCATGCGAAGTCATCACCGGCGCCAACAGTTACGCCGGCAGGCGATACGGTCATCTGCAATGGCAGCAGCATTTTACTAAGTGCCGGCACCGGCTATCTGTCTTACTACTGGAACAGCGGGCAAAATACGAGGCAGATAAGGGTGGATACCACAGGCTCGTACCGGGTTACTGTTACTGATACCACCGGTTGCCAGGGCACATCGGCACCTGCTAATGTAAGCCTGAAAAATAAACCGGTATTATCTAACATCACCGGGCCGGCAACGGTTCTTGCCGGACAAGACAGCTTACTATATAAGGTGACTGATGCCACGGGCGTTACTTATACCTGGACGGTGCCTGCAGGAGCAACCATTACTGCCGGTCAGGGAACGGAAGCCATTACGGTTACCTGGGGTTCAGGATCGGGGCAGGTTACGGTAAAAGGAACTAACAACTGCGGCACCTCTGGGGTAAAGAGCCTGGCAGTAACCGTTGCCGGCGCACTGATAGCAATGGATAAAAAACAAATGAATACAGACAAATCTGTAAAACTTTATCCTAACCCTGCTGCTAACACCACTGTGCTTGCGTTTTATTTTGATAAAGAAGAAGGTTATGCAATAGAATTAACAGACATGGCCGGTAAAGTATTGCAACACATAAGCGGAAGCAGTGCGGCCGGAAGGAATACTGTTAAACTCGATTTCAGTCGCTATGCGCAAGGCATATACTGGATTATTTTAAGAAGTAAAGCGCATGGTATCTGCACACTGAAATTTAGTAAAGAGTAAGCGTATAAATATTATTTCAACCCGCAAGGCAATAAACGCTTTGCGGGTTGTTTATTAAGTGACTTGACTGATCGAATCCATCAACAATAAGTATTGGCTGCCTGCTTTATAACTTTGTTTATATAAAATGCGGTAACAGGAGTGAGCACTGGGATAGGTGGTGGCAGTTTCCTTCATTAATCAGGTAAAAAGTTAACACTTATCCTGCGCTTCTCAGCTTGGCGCTCAATCAATACCTTTACAGCCTTTTATTAACCCGGAATAATGAATGTTGCTGATAAATACGAAGCGGTAATAGGGCTGGAGGTGCATGCGCAGTTAGCTACACTGAGCAAGCTGTTTAGTGGCGATAGTACCGCTTTTGGCGCGCCGCCCAATACGCATGTAAGTCCCATAACACTCGGCCATCCCGGCACGCTGCCCAAGACCAATAAAAAGGCCGTGGAGTATGCTATCAAAATGGGGCTGGCCTGCCATTGCGAGATAGAGCGCTACAATTATTTTGCCCGCAAAAATTATTTTTATCCCGACCTGCCCAAAGGTTACCAGGTTTCGCAGCACACCACGCCTATCTGTAAAGGTGGCTTTGTAACGATTAAAACAGAGCGCGGCCTGCGCAATGTGCAGCTTAACCGCATACACCTCGAAGAAGACGCCGGTAAAAGTATTCATGATATAGCGGAAAACTATACCTGCATAGATTACAACCGCGCCGGCACGCCGCTGATTGAAATAGTAACCGAACCGGATTTACACAGTGCCGAAGAAGCCTACCAGTATGTAACGGAAGTGCGCCGCCTTGTGCGCTGGCTCCGCATTTGCGATGGTAATATGGAAGAAGGTAGCCTGCGCTGCGATGCCAATGTTTCTGTGCGTTTGAAGGGAGCGGCAAAGCTGGGCACCAGGGTAGAAGTGAAGAACCTCAATTCCATCCGTAATGTAAAAAAAGCGATCGAACATGAGATTGAACGCATGATAGTACTGCTGGAAGAGGGCGAAAGAATTGTTCAGCAAACGCGCAGTTTCGATGCGTCCGACGACACTACTTTTGCCATTCGCGATAAAGAAGAAGCCAACGATTACCGCTACTTTCCGGAGCCCGACCTGTCGCCGTTTCATTTATCAGAAAGCTTTATAAAAAATATCGAGGCGCAGCAGCCCCTTTTACCCTATGCACTGCAGGAAAAATATAAAAGCCTGGGCTTGAGTGAATACGACGCTGCCCAGTTATGCTCGGAAAAAGAAATAAGCGATTATTATGAAGCCGTTATTAAACATAGCACCAACTATAAGGCCGCTGCCAACTGGATAAACGGGCCGCTGCGGCAATACAGTAAGGATGAAAAACTTTCGTTTGCACAAATAGCTTTACAGCCGCTGCAGTTAGCCGGGCTGATGCAATTGGTAGAGGATGGCAAGGTAAATTTCTCTGTGGCTTCGCAACGGATACTGCCGGTGCTGATTGGCAATGCAGCCCTAACGCCTGTGGAAGCAGCCACTGCAATGAATTTGCTGCAAACCAGCACCGGCAGCGATATCGAAAACTGGGTAAATGAAGTAATAGCGGCTATGCCGGATAAAGTGGCGGAGTACAAAAGGGGCAAGAAAGGCCTGATAGGCTTATTTGTAGGCGAAGTAAAAAAAAGGAGCAGGGGCAAGGCCGACCCGAAAGCAGTTACGGATCTGCTGCAGCAAAAGCTGAATGCTTAATGGCTGGACATTAAAAATAATAATGACTTTTAATATTGATACAATGAGAAAATATTTTGTACTTGCAACTATTGCAGGCCTTGGTTTGTTTGCCTGCGGACAAAAAAATAGCAATGGAGAATTTACAGTCAGCGGCAAAATTACGCATGTAAAAAAGCAGCTTGTCTTTTTGCAGCACCTTCCTTCCGATGGCAGCCAGGTGCAGATAGTAGATTCAGCTACACTTGGTAACGACGGCAGCTATAAGTTGAAGACCATCGGGAAGGAAGAAGGCCTGTACTTTATTAGCGTTCCCGGCGGGGTGCAGGCGCTGTTTATTAACGACAACGACGACATTACACTTAACCTCGATTCGCTCAATTTCCGGCACCCGGAAATAAAAGGCTCCGATGCGAGTACCGACCTGTATAAATTCATGACGGCCTTTATTCAAAAAGATTCCGCCATTGGCGAGGTTTACCGCAAAGTGCAGGAAGCGGGTGTGCCGGACAGTGCCAAACAATTGGCTATGGGTGCTGTGCAGGTGCAGGTAAAGCAACTGAACGATCTGATAAAAAATACCATTACCCAGTCTAATAGTCCGGCTATTATTCAGTTTGCCATTAGCCAGGCAGCGAGTATGCAAACGATGTCTATGAACGACTTATATACGCTTGCAAACGAAGCAACTAACAGGTTTAAGGAAAACAGCGGCCTGGCTACTTTAAAAGCAAGGCTGCAGATAGCGGCCGAAGATGCAAAGCCAAAAGCTTATCCGCTCATTGGCCAGCCGGCACCCAACCTTGCCATGCAGGATGCTAATGGGAAAACCATAAACATCAGCGATTTTAAAGGCAAGTA
The DNA here is from genome assembly GCA_965247435.1 of Ilyomonas sp. GTDB lineage: Bacteria > Bacteroidota > Bacteroidia > Chitinophagales > Chitinophagaceae > Ilyomonas. The sequence continues at coordinate 440,085 of OZ252019.1, forward strand.
CTTACTGGTAGATTTTTGGGCAAGCTGGTGCGGGCCCTGCCGCCAGGAAAACCCCAATGTAGTGGCGGCTTACAACCAGTATAAAAATAAAAATTTTACCATTCTCGGCGTATCGCTGGATGATGATAAGGCCTCCTGGCTTGCAGCCATCAAAAAAGACGGCCTCGTATGGAACCACATGAGCGACCTGAAGCAATGGGCGAGCCCGGCGGTAGATGCTTATCATTTCGATGGCATTCCTTTTAATGTACTGATAGACCCGCAGGGCAAAATTATCGCCAGCAGTTTACGTGGCCCCGATCTGCAAGCGAAGCTGGGGGAAGTGTTGCAATAGATTCATAAACCCAAATTCGCTATCTGTCAACATAGCCCTGTCAAGAAAGCTATTAAATTCTTCACATGATGTTTCCGGCAATAAAGCACATGAATAACATGCTGCTAAGTTTAATCCGCCAATGCCTTGTCCGTCCGAATGGTAGCATACTGGGTCAGAGGCGCAATCTTTACTTCTAAAAATAGCAGAATTTAAAATCTTTCTGATGGAATCAGGGTTTGCTTGTGATGTCAAACCGCCATAGCTACCTTCTGAACCTGCAACTGTATAAATCAAAACACTTTGCATGTTTTCGTCGTCCACAAATAGCCGTTCGTTTAAAGATGTTGCAGCATACCCACATAAAAACTCTAACTCTTTAATCAGGATATGAGAAAATGTATGAACGATTATAAACTTTGTAAGATGTTTTTCACTTTGAAATTTATTTTTAGATAGCATTTTATTTTCTGACACCCTTTTCTTCAAATCATCAATCCGTTTTCTAAATGCTGGTGTGTTGTCATAATGCAGGTAAAACCATTCTTCAATTTTTTGCTTATCAAAGTCAATAAAAATACCTTCTCCATAACTTTCAGATGCTAACAAGTAAGTTGTATTTACTGCTTGACTTGATGTGTATTTTACTTTTACATTTGAACTTGCGTCGCCATCACTTAAAAATAAATCTTTATCCAATGGTTCTTGTCGTGTATATGCAGTTTGAACTGTTGTTAATTTTAAACGCTTAACTTTTAATAATGCACTGATAGAAAATTCAGGCATTGTTGATAAATCCTGATTTTCATATTTGAGGTTGTTTTTTTCTTTGTCATTATAGTTTGGGTTATTAATGATAAACTGATACTCTTTAAGACGATATTGAATTTCTGGTTCAAATTCAGTGTTGGTTTCGCTTCCAACAAAGTCATCAATAGTTTGTCTCTCGTAATCTCCTTCGAAAAAGTCATAAATATCTTTTATTGCTTTCCCTTTTTCTATGAGTGCAATAATTTTATCCTTGTCCTTAGGTGCTATCTCTTGTTTTTTTTGGGGTAAATAAATACTGTTGATACTTAAAGGATAGTAAACACTATTACTTGTTCGAATTACAGGTTTTAATTGAGTGATTTTTTCTTTTCCTATTCTCATTCCAAATAACCCTGCAAGTGTTACCTGTTTGCCTTTAGAAGAGCATTCTGAATTTTTACACTGGATTCTAACGCCTGCTAAATCAGCAAATGTTTCAGAACGGATGTACCTTAAATCCTGCTTATTACAACAAGGGTCATTAAACTTAACAGTGCCTTTTTCGGAATCTTCTTCTTTTACATTCTTTTCAATTGTTGTCCATTTGTCCCAAGGAATGTCTTTAATCTCTCCACTTGGAGAAGTCATAACGAAACGAACTTGTTCTAATTCCTGATAGAACTTTCCTTTCTTCTCTGATTTTGCTTTGTCGTAGCAATGAAAACATTTTGGTTTTATAAATAATTCCGCAATTTTATCATTGTTAATGTGATGCTTTTGTAATGTTATCCTCCATTTTGCCCACCATTGTTTTAAGTTATTAAATCGTTCACAATTGGGGCAGTACATCCATTCTGGAAAATATTTTGCACTTGCAACTTCTTTAGTTTTAATTGGTAATGATTTAATCAAATGGTTTTCCTCATTGGTCGGCACTTTCACCAATTTCTGCAGCTTTGGAAAATGCGATTTTAGTCTGCCGATTAACCTGTTTTCTTCTATTTCATATTCAAGTTTATTACATGAGCCTGAATTATGGAAATACCATTTATCGAACTCTTCAATTTTTAATGCTCCTTTGGGTGTTTCTAAAATCGAACCGACGCCACCATAAGCACTCAACATCTTTCTTGATTGGGACTTTACATATTTTGACATGGCTTATTCATTAGTTTGGTTATTAGTTGCTGCATAATTTTGTTTTATTTCAACAAAGGTATCAGCATCAACTTCTCTCATAGATTGCATAACTATCCAATCATCCTTTTCGGAAATGCCAGTATCAGTAAGGCGTTTCATTAGTTCTGAATAATCTTTTAGACCGTTTTCAATTCTCACCTGCCAATCATTGGCTAAAAAATCTATTCTTTTTTCAAAAAATTCGTATTCACTTACATTCTTATTAAAACGTTTTTTCAGATAAACTTTTAGTTCATTTATGTGTTCTTGCTTAAAATTTTGTGCTGCATTATCTTTATTTAAATCAGGCACTTTATGGCGTACATAAGCCACCATAACTGTAGTAAGCATTTTGTCAATTGTATTTTCAGTAAAGGGTGTTACACTTAGCGGTTCTATACTTTTATAAAATGCTTGATGAAAAGGAATGAAATGTTCAAAGTATGATTTATCCCTTGCCCTGTTTGGGTCTAAAAACGCAACTACTAAACCATCTACTTTCCTGCCTACACGGCTCGATGCCTGAATATATTCTGCAATATTTTTAGGCATTCCATTCATCAGCATCACATTCAATCGTCCTATATCAATACCAACGGAAAACATGTTCGTTGCAAGCACTAAATCTATAACTGAGGAATTTACATACTTATATTTTTCACCGCTTTTACTTGTTCTATCAATCAATTCAAAGCTATTCTCCAACTGCTTCAAAACCGTTTTAATTTTACTGCTATCAACCCTCGCTGTTAATTCTTCTGTTCTATCTTCTAAGCCAAAGTGATTATAAGAATAGGAATTATTACCCAATACCCTGGCTTGTAATTGTTTGGTATTGTATAGCACTTCATCGCCAATCTTATTTCTAATTTTGCCGACATCCTTTAATGAATTGTAATAGGATACAATAGTCCAATAGTTATCATCGAATGGTTCACCTGTTTCAATTCTTGCTACTAATAAATGTGCAAGAATATATAGTTGCGTATCAATTGATGTTTTACCAACTGGCATAAAGCCAATATATTTTCTCCTGCTTTTTGCTTTTGATTCCCTTGCAAAAAAACTATCATCATACGATAAGCCCGAAGGTGGAAATATATTTACTTTTCTTCCACCATAAAGTTGTTCAACTTGCTGAATGGTATTCCTTGTGGTGGCAGTTGATGCAATTATCTTAGGCGTTAAGTTCAATTCCTCATTGGTACATAGTTTTTCAACTATGCTTTCAAATATTCCAACAATGGAACCCAAAGGGCCACTTAATAAATGCAGTTCGTCCTGTATAATTAAGTCGGGTGGAAGCTTTCCTTTATCAAGACTGTTGAAAAACTTGTGTGTGTCTTCTTTCCAGGCTATTTGAGCGAATTTGTCAACTGTAGCAAATAAAAGAGTAGGCGGTTGTTTAAAAAGCATTTCATCAACAACCTGAACAGGAATTTTTTTGTAGAATGTGCAACGGTTATTCAGGCAATTGATTTTGAATACTCTTTTTTCAACTTTAAAACCATAATCGCCTTCTGAAATTAATTTAGTTCCGCACCACGGACAAGCTGAAATTTGAAATGGATTTTTAATTTCGGGTCTTCCATCATTTTTGTTGCATTCGCTTTCTATTTCATCAATATGCTTTTCAGCATCTTCAATTCTTCCTGGGGTTAATTGGTTGCCTACCCAAAGCCCGATACTAATGTGTTCAGATTTAAGTTCTTCCGTAAAATTCTTTCTCAAAAACTCTAATGCGGAAATAAGTTTTGAAGAACGTTCAAATTGTTGTGCTGTAAGCAATCGCAGAGTATATCGCATTATTACGGATACACCTTTCGATTGTGTTTCATCATTTGCAATTCGCCTGTATGCAATGGTAAATGCTGTAACTGCTAAATATGCTTCTGTTTTTCCTCCACCTGTTGGAAACCAAATTAAGTCCACAATCTCTTTGCGGTCTTTGGATTGTGGGTCAATAATTCCTTTCAAACTCAATAGCAAAAAGGCTAATTGAAATGGTCTGTATTTTGGCGTGAATGGAATTCTTGAGTAATCGTACTTTTCAAAAAAGGAAAGGTTGTTATATTCTGTCAAATTATTAATCTCTGAAACCTCCTTTTCTGTTTTTGAAAAATGGTTGTCATTAGAAACAATAATCTGAATGAGCATTGCTGTATTAGCTAACTGGAAAGCCCTGAATACAGTTTCGTCATTTAGGCAATCAATATTATCTGTTAATCGCTTATAGTTTTCATCCAACCTCGCAAGAATGTCTTTACTTACTTTCTTTTCATTTTCTGAAAGTAGTTTTTGATCGACTTTTTGTGTATCAATCCAGTCTCCATAGAGCTTTACAAATTGATGAAGATTACTTTTTATTTCTCCCTTGCTCAATTCTGAAAAAATAGAAAAATTTCTTATGCCTAAAGAGTTATCTAATTTCTCAAAATCTTTTGGGTTTATAAAATCTGCTTCCTGAAAATCATTTTTAGTGTTCTTGATATTATACTCGGGCAAAAAAGTTGTCTGAATAGTATTATGTCCTTCATTCCACATAACTGAACAGTTATGCCCAATGCCATAACTTTTTATGTTTCGGTATAACAGATTTAATTCTTCTGCTTCCCGGTCAAACGGATTTAATTCCTGATTCGATTTGAAGGGTAGAATTTCATCAGAAGTTATTTGTATAGTCGCTTGAAACAAGCACTTTTGGTTTAGTTCAGGGGTTTTGTTTGTGAATCTTTTTGACGACTGTTTTGATAAATTAACAAGCTGAACTTTTATATAACTGTTTCCATTTGCTGGATATGTTTTTATGTGATAGCCAATTGATATTTCTTTATGTGCATTTTCGGGAATTGGAACAGCTAATGGTTTAGATGTGTCTTTAATTTCTATCGTTGTTGCATGACTAAAGTTTTTTCTTTTCCATGTTCTGCCAATAAGCCTGTCAAAATAATGCATATAATATTTTGCAGAGCTGTCTTTATAACTATCAGATTTTTTAAAGTCATCAAACCATAAGTAATCTCCGCTTCTTGTGTTCTTTCCTCCTTTATCACCTTTCAATTCTCTTTTTAGGGAAAGATAGCCATCTTTGTATAAAAGAATGTCTTTAAAAGGAAAGCCTGATTTGCTATCTGTAAATGCGTCAAAACCTGCTTGTGGTAATTTGATTTTTATTTCCTCCTGTTTTGGCAGGTAATAAAAACCACCCGAAAAAATTACGTCAACATTTTTCACAGACTTGTCCAAACAAAATGTTAGTCCAATATTATTTGGATTGAAATGATTTTGATTGGCCTTATTCTCCGTTTCACTATCAGAATCTTCTTTTAGTTTTTTAAAATTTTCAGCAACAGGTAGTTCTTCTTCTATATTTTCAGTTGTCAAAGCATTTGGTTCTTCAGTCTCACTTTCACCCAATAATTCATCTATCTCACTTTCAGATTGAGGGCTCTCTTTTTCAGGAAATAGAATTCCAGTAAAATATTTAACTAATGGATAATCGGAAAGGATTTCTTCCTCACTGTCTAATCCCCAATTTTCAGAACCTGGACCAACCATGCCTTTTTGTATTCTGTGATGAAACAGGTCTCTTACCATTTTAATCAGTTATTTCGTAATCAAGTTTTTTAATTTCTTTTATAGTACGCAAGGGTGCTCCATCAGCTATTATTTTCTCAATTTTTTCTGTATCGAACCAGTCGAGCATTTCCCCCTTTTCTTCACTTAAAATATAATTGTCGATTTCTTCGGCAAATTTTCTGCCTTTATGATTCAAAGTACCCATGTACTCGGTACTAGTTTGCATGATGTGCTTCCATTTTTCATTTAGTTCTTGGTTATTAACCGTTTTAACGATAGCGGAAAAATCTATTTTTCTTTTCGGAAATTTAGTTTTGTTGTCAATATGTAGCCAACCCTGTAGTCGGTCTTTTGAAACGCTCAATCCATTACTTGATAATTCTTCATAAAGATTATGAATTGTGTAGTTAAAATCTTTACTCTTTATATAATCCTTTAATGATTTTTTCCATAATAAAGAAAATGTCTCAACTCTTGAAAATAAACCTGTTTCATCATAAAGCTTAATAATCTCATGTAATACTTCGATGACAGGATTTTGATAAATACGTACTTTGTCGCCTTTTTTCAGCTCTTTTATTTCTTTGTGATGTTCTTCATATCCTTCTACATAAACATTCTTTGATTCTCTTTGTTTTAATTTTTTTGTATCTTCTACAAAAGTGATTTCATACTGTATTTCTTCTTTTTTTGAAAATTTAAAGTTTTCCGAATCGATTAAAAATTTAATCCATTCGTCAATATTTTCAGTATTGATATATTGCACTTCAGGATATTTTATTCCGCTCAATTCTTCTCTGTCAGGGGAACGGAATTCCTGTATCGTTCGTTCGCTAAATTTATACAAGTGATACTGAAAGGCTTTGTATTCTTCTTCATAAAGCAAAATATCGGAAACTACATTTTTAGCATACATCCTTTCTAATAGTGTTTCAGGATATACACCATTGCCATAAAAGGAAAGAAATAAATATCGTTTATCGTCAGCTTTTTTTTGCTCAAACTCTTTTAAGGTTAATACTTGTGTAGATTTTAAGCCCTTGTAGAATTGCAAAACTTGCTCTTTGTGCTGGATATTGTTTATATCTGATAAACTCTTCACTTTTGCAATAGGCTGCTGTGTTTGTACGCATTTTTCAATTTCCTTTTCCCAATATGTTTTAACTGCTTTAGGCACTACGATATAATCAACATCTTTGGCTTGCTCTTTAAACCATTTAGCTTTTGCATTATCGTTTTTAACAAGTGCGATAATGTTTTTGAACTGACCTTTCAATAATTCAAAATCAGGTTTATAATCTTTATCAATGCTTTGATATTCATCCTGGAATAATTCTTCAACTTCTTCTTCAAATTCCTTGAATATATCATTTGCTCTGCTTTTTATTCTTTCATTATTCAATGCAGTTGTTGGATATATTCTTCTTATAAATCGTAAAGATTTCTTTAGATTAATTAGGTTTTCATTTTGCTGTTCGGCCTTATTAATAATTTTTATGAATTCTAAAATCGCATTACTCAATTCCGTGTGTGAAATTCTAATCGTATTGATTTTTGAGTTTGTTGCATTGGAAAAATATTTCGTTTCAGGTAAAGTCCAATTCCATTTCAGGACTTTAAATTTGTCGGTACTTTCTATATCTTCATTTCCAATAAAAATGCAACGTTTAAATTTTTCTTGTCTGTATAACCTTGTAATAGCTGTTGTTGATTTGTATTTATTATCTCCAATGAAAAGGATTGTGTCTATCTCAATGTCTTTATCAATGATGAATTCTTTTGCGGTTTCAAAGTCATTTACTACATATAGAACCGGGTCAAATGGTGTGTCTGGATAAATTTCACCACTCTTGTTTATATATTGAAAAGGAATGCAGGATGGAATTAGTTTAAGGATATCTTTCTTGGAAGCTATTGCAATAACTTTTGTTTTATGTTTTGTCGGAAGAAAAACTTTTCTATCTTGATAGTATTTTGTTAGTGCTAAATGTTGTTGAATTTCTTCTAATAGTTTGGACTTTAGATTTTCAACCGAACTTTTCTTTTGGACATAAGTAGCCTTTTTTAGCTTTTGAGCAACTTTAAGTTTTGAATTGTCGTTAAGAATTAAAAAGGGGCATTCATATCCAATTTCTACTCTTGAAGTTTCTAATAAAGGGGTAGCTTTTATAAAATTTTCTCCAACTTCTTTAACAGAAGAAAGAGTTCCGCATTCCGCCTTTATAATTATATCTCCAACGTTTACCGACTTTGTGAGACTTGCATTGTGTAGAAAGCATTTTAATACTGGCAGCAATATGGAAATTTTAAGAACATTTTTTGGAAGTTCATTTGTTGGTATGGAAATAAGCAGGTTGGTGCCTTCCTTAGAAAATAGTTGTTTAAAAAAAGATGCATTTATTATTTGAAATTCAGAAAAGTCAGGCTTAGTAAGCCTAAAATCAGTTTCTAAGTTTTTTTCTGCTGTTTGATTAAGCTTTCGGAGGTAGTCGATTTGAAGCAAGTCCATTCACAAATCTATTTTATTTTTCTGCTTTGGGGTGGGCACTTGGGCGGTGGGACGCAAACGAATGTGCTGCAAATATGTGTCAAATTTTGTGCTTGGCTTGTTCGTTTGTCTATGTTACGTTAATTTAGTATTTATAGCACAGAATCTGAAGGATTTTGACTGATTTATTCTTTTAAAGGTGTCCACATCTTGATAATTTTTTGCCTATCTGTTAGTTAAAATTTTAATTTCAGTCATCTGAAATGTGGGAAAAAGACATATCGTTTAATTAATTATCAATATTAATCAGCGATTGCTTCGATAGTGAGCCTTTGGATTTTGCAGTCCAGTCAACAGACACTTTTGACCTTGCTTCTACATGACGCATACGGATTAATTGCCTAAGTTCTAATTCATGCAAAAGTTTTAGCGCTTTCCCGTTTAAAACATCTATGGTAACTGTTTACATACGCTTGTCCTTTGTACAAATTTATCATAGTTGATTTGACTTCTTCTTTACTGCAGCATTCCCAAAATCTCATCTACATATTTGCGGTCGTTGCTGAGGCGTGGTATTTTATGCTGGCCGCCCAGTTTACCTTTTTGCTTCAGCCACAGGTGAAAACTGTTTTTTGGTAAGCTATGTACAACCGGCATGCGCAGGGCAATGTCTTTATGCCGCTTCGCTTCGTAATCGCTGTTAAGCGCTTTCAGCGCGCAGTCCAGTTCGTAGGTAAAAAGCTGGATGGAAGCCGGTTTTTCTTCAAACGCTATCAGCCATTCGTGCGCGCCGTTGCTGTTGTCGGAGAAGTATAAGGGCGCAGCCGTATAATCGTTTACAACAGCGCCTGTTTTTTCGCAGGCTACAGCAATGGCCTTATCGGTATTTTCCACAATTACTTCTTCGCCAAAGGCATTCATAAAATGCTTGGTACGCCCGCTTACTTTAATGCGGAAGGGATACAGGGAAGTAAACTGCACGGTATCGCCGGGCATGTACCGCCACAGGCCGCCGTTGGTGGAAATTACCAGTGCATAATTTTTATTCAGTTCTACTTTATTAAGCCCGATAGTTTGCGGCGCTTCTTTGCCGTATTCTTCCATCGGCATAAACTCGTAAAAAATGCCGTGCTGCAAAAAAAGCGTCATGCCATCATCGTTGGGAGTTGTTTGCGCCGCAAAGAAACCTTCGCTGGCGTTGTACAAATCAAGATAGTGAATATCGCCGCCGATGAGCTTATTAAACTGTTCTTTATACGGCACAAACGATACGCCGCCATGCAGGTAAAGCTCCAGGTTGGGCCAGACTTCCTTAAGCGTTTGCTTGCCGGTAATGGAAAGAATATATTTAATAAGAATAAGCGTCCACGTAGGTACACCGGAGATAGAAGTTACATTTTCGGTAATAGTACTTTGTGCAAGCGCTTCTATTTTTCTTTCCCATTCGTCCATCAGTGCAATAGACAGTTCCGGTGTGCGCAGCCATTGCCCCCAAAACGGTGTATTCTGCAGCAGCACAGCGCTTAAATCGCCATAAAATATGTCATCATTCAACTGGCTCACCTGGTGGCTGCCCCCGATAACGAGCCCTTTGCCCGTAAGCAGATCGCTGTCGGGATTGAAATGATAATAAGCCGTAAGCACATCTTTTGCGCCCTGGTAATGGCATTCCTGCAGGCTTTCTTCGGTTATAGGAATAAATTTACTCCGCTCGTTCGTAGTGCCGCTGCTCTTGGCAAACCAGTTGACCGGCGTATTCCACAACAGGTTTTCTTCGCCGTTCATCAGCCGCTCTACATAAGGCTTTACATCATTGTATTCACTGATAGGAATGTGTTGTTTAAAACTGCGGATGTTGAAGATTTCGGTGAAATGATGCCTGCGTCCAAATTCGGTATATTGCCCGTGTGTAATAAGCTCTTGCAATACCTCGCGCTGAGCGGTAAGCGGATTAGTGATCCACTCGTCTATTTGAGCATAGCGCAGGCGCGCAAGGCGCGATATGGCAGGACTAATCAGTTTCATGGGTATAGCAAAGTAAGTAATGTTATTCAAATTTAAAGTTTTTTCCGGCTAAAAGAAGACCGGTCATTTTTTTACATTCGATTTATAAAAGAAAGGAGCGCAGTAGTGGATAAGCGCTATTATTAACCAGACTTGTTATCTTTATTATTTATGAAAACAATACAAAAACCAGCCGAAGGGGAATACCGGGATTATACGGCTACCTACATTGCACATGTGCCCGATGACGGCCTTGTGCTGCAGCACCTGCAGGATGACTTTATAAAAATAAAATCGCTTACTGCCGCGTTGCCGGAAGAAAAGCTGTTATACCGCTATGCAGCAGGTAAATGGACATTAAAGGAAGTACTGGTGCATATAATGGATGCAGAGCGTATTATCGCTTACCGTGCATTACGCATAGCGCGCAGGGATAAGACCAACCTGCCGGGCTTTGAGCAGGATGATTATGTGCCTTATTGCGGCGCCAATGAGCGAAGTATTGATAGCATTTTAAAGGAATACGAATTACAACGCGCCTCAACCATTGCGCTGTTTTCAAATTTTGAAGATAGCGTTTTTACGCACTTTGGCTATGCCAACGGCGCTGCATTAAGCGTGCGTGCGGCCCTGTACATTATTGCCGGCCATGAACTGCATCATTTAAAGATTATCGAAGAAAAGTATTTGGTATAGTATAGTACAGCGCTGAAGCTTTTGTATTTGCCTTTTTTTGTGTTTAATGCATGAGACATCATGCTTTGGTGATGGCAGCATTGATAAAGCAGATCCGCTTTCGACCTGTTTTAAAAAATCTTATCATAAATGTCGCTGCTGCTATCATTATTAAACCAAGCTGCTGGGTCTATAAAGTGTGCTAAGTCAGCAATGAATCCTTTAGGTAAAATCTTTTTAACCCTTGTATTTTTTGTTTTTATTTTACTGTCATCAACGCGTTGTATTATAGTCAGTAATTCTTTTTTATTTATATCGTAATATTTGGTTTTATATCCGACAGGAACGTTATTATATTTCTTATCATGAATAACTTCTTTTAATTCTACACTAACTAATAAATATTTTTTTAGCTTCTTATTGAAAACGTACCTTAATGCATTAAAGCCGCCGTGAAAGCCATGAATAACTTTAAGGGTATCATTTAATATATTCCAGTTCGGTCCCATCCCATCGCGTATATATCTTTTGGAGCTATCTATGATTTTTAATTTGCCATTTAATCTTTCAAATACGAAAATTTTAGCGGTTGGATATGCATCATCACTTTCTTTTTTCCATGCAAGAATGATCATCTTTTTTTCATTTCCTGCTTGCTTATCATAAAAGTTATTTATAAAGCCATTTGATGTATCAAATTGAAATTCCGGTTCAATTAAATGATTAATCTCTTTTACCAATACTGTATTCTGTGCAAATAATAAGTTTGAAACTAATAAAAAGGAAAAAAGGAAAATCAAACGCATAATTATTAAAAGTCTCGTTTTTGTAACTACATTTTCAATCTTAGCCATTTGTTTAAAACAGTAAAATATCTATTATTAAAAACAACCAGCACAAAAAATTTATCATCTATATCATCTAATAAAATAAAAGACCGCTCCGGGCGGTCTATTATTTTAATATTAAACAGTTTATTTATACATCAATCTTTGCATAGCGGGCGTGCGCTTCAATAAACTCGCGGCGCGGCGCTACTTCATCACCCATCAGCATACTGAATATGCGGTCTGCTTCGGCAGTGCTGTCCAGTGCCACCCGCTTCAACGTACGGCGCGCAGGATCCATTGTTGTTTCCCACAACTGATCAGCATTCATTTCGCCGAGACCTTTATAGCGCTGGGTGCTTACGCTGTCTTCCCGGCCGTTGCCCAGCCGCTCTATCCACATTTTGCGCTGCTCTTCGTTGTAAGCGTAGTGCTGCTCTTTGCCTTTTTTTACAAGGTACAGCGGCGGCTGCGCAATATATACGTACCCCTGCTGTACCAGCTCTTTCATATACCTGAAAATGAACGTAAGAATAAGCGTGGCAATATGTGAACCGTCCACATCGGCATCCGTCATAATAATAAGCTTGTGATAGCGCAGCTTGGTAATATTGAGCGCCTTCGGGTCTTCGGGGGTGCCTACCGTAACGCCCATCGCTGTAAAGATGTTGCGGATTTCTTCGTTCTCATAGATCTTATGCTCCATTGCTTTCTCCACGTTCAATATTTTACCACGCAGGGGCAATATGGCCTGGAAGCTTCTTTCGCGGCCCTGCTTGGCAGTACCGCCGGCGCTGTCTCCTTCCACTAAATACAATTCGGTTTTTTTCGGATCGCGCTCGCTGCAATCGGCCAGTTTGCCGGGTAGCCCGCTGCCGCTCAGCACCGTTTTGCGCTGCACCATTTCCCGGGCCTTCTTGGCAGCTACGCGCGCCTGGGCTGCCAGCACCACCTTACTGATGATATTCTTTGCCTCACGCGGGTTTTCTTCTAGGTAATGCTCCAGCGCACGGGCTACCGTAGTTTGCACCACGCCGCTTACATCGCTGTTGCCCAGCTTCGTTTTTGTTTGTCCTTCAAACTGCGGCTCGGGCACTTTTACCGAGATGATGGCGCTCAGGCCTTCGCGAAAATCGTCGCCCTCCACGGCTACTTTAGCTTTCTCAAACAAGCCCTGCTTATCGCCGTACGATTTAAATACGCGGGTAAGCGCCTGTCGAAAACCGGTAACGTGCGTACCGCCTTCGATGGTATTGATATTGTTAACGTAGGAAAAAATATGTTCTTTAAAATCGTCGTTGTAGGTAAGCGCTACTTCCACTGCTACATTAGAGGCCGCATCGTGGCCTTCCACATATAAAGGCTTACCGATAAGGGAACTGCGGTTGCCGTTTTTATCCAGCATTTCCACAAACTCTATGATGCCGCCTTCGCTGTAAAACGTTTTGCTGTAAGTAATGCCGTTATCATCCTTCTCGCGCAGGTCACTAAGTGTAATCAGGATTTTTTTGTTCAGGTAAGAAAGCTCGCGCAGGCGGCCTTCCAGTATTTCGCGGTTGTAAACACTAACCTGGAAAATAGAATAATCCGGCCAGAAATGAACCCGGGTACCGGTTTTGTCGCTCAACCCTATTTGGCGCACACCATATTCGGGTTTGCCTTCGTGGTAAGTCTGCTCAAATACTTTTCCCTCGCGATGCACGGTTACATGCAGGGTAGTACTCAATGCATTTACGCAGCTTACGCCCACGCCATGCAGGCCGCCGGATACTTTGTAGGTATCTTTATCAAACTTGCCGCCGGCGTGCAGCACGGTCATTACTATTTCCAGTGCGCTGCGGCCTTCTTTGGTATTGATGCCGGTAGGGATACCACGGCCATCGTCCTGTACGGAGATGGAGTTATCCTCATGAATTATCACTCCGATATTCTTGCAATAGCCGGCAAGGGCTTCATCTATAGAGTTGTCCACTACTTCATACACAAGGTGATGCAGCCCTTTTACACCTACATCGCCTATATACATCGCCGGGCGCTTGCGCACGGCTTCCAGGCCTTCTAATACCTGGATACTGTCGGCGCCATAAGCTTTGGTTTGCGGCGCTTCTAATACTAATGTTTCTTCATTCATAACTTAATTACTGGTAAATATTCCTGTCGTAAAATATATTACTTACAGGTTGGGCGAAACTACTGAAAATAAGCCATTTTACCGTATGTTTTAACTGCGGCGGCTGCTTATTTTTTGTTATAAATTAACAGCCCGAACGGGGTCCGGTAACGGCCGGTTATTATCAAAATTACAAAGGAAGCAATACGGTTTTACTACCTGTATCTAAATTATTATCTAAGCGTAAAATAAGAAAAATGCTTTTTTAAAAGTGTGGGAAAACGGCCGCTTGTCTATAATAACAGGTGTTGCGGTATCGCATAGGTAAAACCTTTCTGCTAAAATGGAATTATAAAGGAGATTCTTAAATGTAAATGAATATTTTGTTTTTCCTTTTCAAAAAGCATCTGCATATTCGTAAGTATAAATAACAAAAGCAATGCGCTTGTTGCTTACCTTCACCCCATACGATGCTACACCGCTCTACCATACAATTGCTGCGCTTGCCGTTTTCCTTTTTTCTTATGCCCGTATATTGGTTTGCAGTAAGCATGGTACCACAGGTGAATGTTGCGAAAGCGATACTCATTTTTGTACTGCTGCACCTTTTTTTATATCCTTCCAGCAATGGCTACAACAGCTATATGGACCGGGACGAAACGCCTGTTGGCGGCATTGCCAGCCCGCTGCAACCCACCAGGCAATTGTTTTACACCACCGTGGTGCTGGATGTGCTGGCAGTAGTATTGTCATTTATTATAAGTGTGCCGTTTGCCATTGCTTTTATCGTGTATGTCGTTTGCTCCCGGCTGTATAGCTACCGGGGCGTACGGCTCAAGCGCTTTGCCATAGCGGGTTACCTTACAGTCATCATCAACCAGGGGGCACTTACTTTCTGGATGGTATATACCGGCGCCAATACTGTAAGCAGTGCTGATTTTCCACATATCGCCTGTACCGCTGCTGCCTTTTTAATTGGCGGCTTTTATCCTATCACGCAGGTATATCAGCACGAGGCCGACGCAAAAGATGGTGTGCAAACCATCAGTATGCTGTTGGGCGTGCGCGGCACTTTTGTTTTTTGTGCGGTTATGTATGTCATCGCTTTTGGCTTACTGTTTGCCCACTTTCAATACGCGCACCAGGTTATACATTTCATGCTGCTGCAATTGTTTTTCATACCTGTATTGATTTACTTTTTTTATTGGGTAATGAAAGTCTGGAAGGACAAAGCAAACGCCGATTTTAAGCAAACAATGCGTATGAACTGGCTGGCTGCAAGCTGCACCAATGCCGCTTTTATCACCTTATTGATTGTAAATTATTTTGACTAATATCATTTCCATAGCAACGGCTGTTCCGCAATACAGCCATCAGCAAAAAGACATTCTGCAGTTTATGCAGCAGGCGTATAATTTAGATGCCACGGATAAACGGAAACTGGCGTTTTTATACAACCGCAGCGGCATTGAGAACCGGTATTCGGTACTGAAAGATTTTAGCGTACCGCCACAGCAATGGCAGTTTATTAATATCGAGAGCAACGAGTACACGCCCCTGGATAAACGGCTGCAATTGTACAAACAACATGCATTGCCCCTGTCGTTACAGGCCGCGCAGCAATGCCTCGCTGCTGTTGATACTACTACCACGGTTACTCATCTTATCACCGTAAGCTGCACCGGCATGAGTGCGCCGGGGCTCGATCTGGAGTTGATGGAGGCGCTGCAGCTTGCTCCGGACACCTTTCGCACCTCCGTAAATTTTATGGGCTGCTATGCCGGTATTCATGCGCTTAAGCTGGGTAAAATGATTTGCGATACGGATGTAAAGGCCAATGTGCTGATTGTAGCTACAGAACTATGTACGCTTCACTTTCAGCAGGAATATACCATGGACAATGCAGCGAGCAGCCTGCTGTTTGCCGATGGCAGCGCAGCCATATTAATGTCTGCAAATGAAGCTAACAAGCCATTGGCGAGCATTGACAGTTTTTACTCCACGATTGCTTTTAAAGGCAAGCAGGATATGGCCTGGGAAATAAGCAGTAAAGGATTTTTAATGACGCTGAGCGGGTATGTGCCGCAACTGATTGAGGAAGACATTGCCGCGCTGGTTGCTAACGCATTGGCGCAAAATAACCTGTCTGTTAAAGATGTTGGCTATTGGTGTATCCATCCCGGCGGTAAAAAAATCATAGACACTATTCAACAGCAATTAGCGCTGCCTGCAGCCGCCATGGATTACTCCCGCAGCATCCTGAAAGCTTATGGTAATATGTCGTCGGCTACCATCTTTTTTGTGCTGGACGAGATTTGCCGGAGAAAGAAAACGGAACTGCTGCCGGCTGCACCTGCAATGGGTATCGCTTTTGGCCCTGGCCTGACCATGGAAACTTTCACCGCGACCATTGCATGAATTTACAACGGCGTTCATACCAAAAAGAGTTATTGGATAACGATGCTGTTCCTTTTGCCGATATCCGGCAGAATATGCAGGAGCTGAATACCATCAATACGTTGTTAGGCGGGCATCGCATTACCATCAAAGGCTTTAATTTATTGCGTGCTGATAAACAGCCGTTGCATGTGTGCGAGATAGGCTGTGGCGGCGGCGACAACTTAACGGCCATTTTAAAGTGGTGTAAAAATAAGCGCATATCCATACGTTTTACCGGCATTGACATTAAGGAAGAATGCATCCTGTTCGCTAAAACGCACGGTGCATTATCACACTGCACAAACTGGGTAACGAGCGATTACCGGCAAGTGGTTTTTGAAAGCAAGCCCGATATTATTTTTTCTTCGTTGTTCTGCCATCATTTTACCAATGATGAATTAGCAGCGCAACTGCGGTGGATGCAGCAAAATGCAACGGTTGGTTTTTTTATCAACGATTTGCAGCGGCACCCGCTGGCCTATCATGCTATTAAAATGCTCACGCGCTTATTTTCCAAATCTTATCTTGTAAAAAACGATGCGCCATTGAGCGTGGCAAGAGGCTTCCATAAAAAGGAATGGGAACAAATATGTGCCGGAGCAGGCATTAACGCTTTTACAATTCAATGGCAGTGGGCGTTTCGCTATTTGATTACTTATCGCCATGCATGAAAACATACTATACGATGTAGCCGTTATCGGCGGTGGCCTGGCGGGCTTGTCGCTATCTATCCAGTGCGCCGATGCGGGTTACAAAGTAGCGTTGTTTGAGAAAGAAAACTACCCGTTTCATAAGGTGTGCGGCGAGTACATCAGCATGGAAAGCTATCCTTTTCTGCAGCGTTTGGGATTGACACTGCAAGATTTAAACCTGCCGCTGATTCATACATTAAACATAACAGATGTAAGCGGCAATCGGTACAACTTTCCTTTGGATATGGGAGGCTTTGGTATCAGCCGTTATGCGCTCGATTATTGGTTATATCAAAAGGCAATAGCAAAAGGCGTTGCCCTGTTTACACAAACAAAAGTGCAGGAGGTAGCATTTAATCAAAACAAATTTAGTATTGCTACTTCATCCGGTATATTCAGTGCGCGTACTGTAGGCGGAAGCTGGGGCAAGCGCAGTAATATAGATGTGAAATGGCAGCGCCCTTTTGTGCAGCAAAAGCCGAATAAGCTTAACAATTACATCGGCGTAAAATACCACATCGAATACGGGCATCCGGCAGATGTGATTGCGCTGCACAACTTCTATAACGGCTACTGCGGCATCTCGCGCATAGAAGATGACCAATGCTGTCTTTGCTACTTAACAACGGCAGACAACCTGAAACAGCACAGCAACAGCATTCCGCAAATGGAGAAAGCCTTGTTGTCGCGAAATCCCCACCTGCAAAAAATCTTTAAGGAAGCCCGTTTTTTATACAAACAGCCGCTCGTGATATCGCAGGTTAGTTTTGAAAAAAAAATGCAGACAGCAAATAATATACTGATGCTCGGAGACGCAGCCGGGCTGATAACGCCGCTTTGCGGCAATGGCATGAGTATGGCGCTGCATTCGTCGGTCATCGCATTTGCAAATATCCGGCAATACCTGCAAAACAGTATTTCGTTCAGCCAAATGCAGGAAGCTTATACACAGCAGTGGAAAGCGCAGTTTTCTAAGCGGTTGGCCGCCGGAAGGCTTATCCAGCGTATGTTTGGCGGTAATACAACTACCAGATTGTTTTTAAAAGCAATGGCTGCTTTTCCATTATTAGCCAAAAAAATAATTGGGTCAACGCATGGTTCTGTATTTTAAAAACTGTTCCTGATCGCCTGCTTCCTGTTTATACTGCATAGCTATTTTATACTGAATTTACTCTTATGTCTTTAACAGAAAATGAAATGGCTGCTGCCATGCAAAATATATTAATGTTGCGGCAGGCAAACAATGCAGCTATTGCCGCCCACGACTTGCAGCCGGTGCTGCATACCTGGAAAGAAAATGTGCATATCACGCGTGGCAACGGCAATTTTATTACTGATAGGCAAGCGATGCAGGCAGCGCTTGAAAAGGAGTTTGCAGATGCATCGTTTGTTTCTTATTGCCGTATGCCGGAAAAAATAAGCATCAGCGGAGACGGAAGTATGGCTTCGGAGCAAGGCAACTGGAAAGGCGTACGAATACAGGATAACAGGCCTTTACAAACAACCGGTGTTTATATGGCTATGTGGAAAAGAGAAAATGATACCTGGAGGATAGGGGCAGAGTTATATATTGCGCTCGCTACCGGTGCAGGTGAATAGCAGCAACTACTCACTGTTAAGGTGCAGAAAAACTTTTAAGTAAATTTTTGTTACCGCCTTATTGTTTTGCGCAGCTAAACAGCAATTTTGTACCACGGAAATTATAACCGTTACTTTCATACCTTTTACAGCACATGCGGGTTTACAATCAATCGAGAAGCCGGATCATCCAGATTATTTTTTTATCAGTCTTTGTTATCATCATTATGCAACTGCTGCACCTGCAGTTGTTTTCGTCCGACTACCGCCTGCAGGCTGAGAACAATGCTATTTACCGGAAGGTGGTTTATCCCGACCGCGGTATTATCTACGACCGTAAAAAACATGCGGTGCTGGAAAATACCATCATGTACGATTTGTTTGTAACGCCCTCTGAAATAAAAGGAACCGATACGGCCTCGCTTTGTAATATCCTGGGGATAGACACGGCAGAATTTAAGAAGCGCATTTTAACCTGCATTATTAAAAATTCGCGCTACAAACCTAGTGTCTTCGAGCCGCTGCTTTCCAACGAAAAATACGCAAGGCTGAACGAAGACATGTATAAGTTTACCGGCTTTGTATTGCAGGACAGGCCTGTGCGCAACTACCCGTATCATGCTGCTGCCCACCTGCTTGGCTATATCGGCGAGGTAGATACATCTTTCCTGCGCAAGCACAAAGAGGAGGGCTACGAGATGGGCGACTATGCAGGCCTTGCCGGGCTGGAGCGCACCTACGAAAAAATACTGATGGGGCAGCGTGGCGTAAAGCGCTATATCCGCGACAACCATGCCCGCATCGTAGGGTCGTACGAGAAGGGCGTTTTTGATACGGCGGCTATTGCAGGCCGCAACCTCTACAGCAGTATGGATATAGAAGTGCAGCAACTGGCCGAGAAGCTGATGAAAAACAAGATCGGCAGTGCAGTTGCCATTAATCCGAAGACCGGCGGCATCATCGCCATGGTTTCGGGTCCTACCTACGACCCGGAAGATTTAACCGGCGCCCAGCGGCGAAAAAATTTCAGCCGTATGTTCCTGGATACGGCGCGCCCGCTGCTCAACCGCGCCATCAAAGGCCAGTACCCGCCGGGCTCTACGTTCAAACCACTGGGAGGGCTGGTAGCACTGGACGAAGGACTGATAACACCCAGCTTTGGGTATCCCTGTTATGGCGCTTATACTGCCTGCGGCGTAAGTGTAAAATGCCTGCACTCCGGCGGCGGCCATTCCTCTTCGCTGCGCAATGCACTGGCCTATTCCTGCAATTCTTATTTTACGCAGATGTACCGGATGGCGGTGGACAATCCTGCTTATAAAAAGCCGCATGAAGGCTATATGAAATGGAAAGAATACATGAACAATTTTGGTTTGGGGAAACGCCTTGGCGTGGACCTGCCCAGCGAAGACGGCGGCAAAATACCCGATACCTCCGGCTACAATAAGGATTATGGCAACAGCCATTGGGGGAGCTGCTTTAATGAAACATTAGGCATCGGGCAGGACCGGATGCTGGTAACACCGCTGCAGTTGGCTAACGCTATGGCTATTATTGCCAATAAAGGCTTTTACTATACGCCGCATGTAATAGACAGCGTAGAGAATGAATCAACGGAAGACACTGTTTTTTTTAATAAATACCGGATCAAACACCAGCCTGCCCACATCAGCGATGCCGATTTTGAAGCGATACACGATGGGATGGCGGATGTGGCTACTTTAGGTACGGCCGCCTTTATTAAAGTGCCGGGTGTTGAATTTTGCGCCAAAACAGGTACGGCGCAAAACCCGCACGGAAAGAACCACTCCATCTTTGTGGCGTTTGCGCCAAAAAACGATCCTAAGATTGCCGTAGCCGTGGTGGTAGAAAACGCAGGTTTTGGCGCTACCTGGGCCGGCCCGATCGCTGCTTTTATGATGGAAAAATATTTGAATGACAGTATTACCGCCGACCGGCTGAAAGAAGTAGAACGGATCTCCAGTGCCAACCTGATACCCGAAGCCATTAAGCACTGGTATTATGTAAAAGACTCGCTGCGCAGTATAAAAGCAGCAAAGCTGGATGTGGATACAATACCGGTAAAACTGGATAATGGCCTTGAAAACCGCAAGGTTACTTTTGATCCGGAGGCCGAGCCTAACCGTAAAGACAGTGGTAATAATACGCCTTCCGTTTTTCAGCAGCAGTCGCCGGCTATTGCACCCGATACCAATAAAAGAAGACCGAACATTAAAAAGCCATGAGTACTTATCAGAACCGGTCCATTGCCAAAGGCATAGACTGGCTTACCGTGTGGTTGTATGCGTTTATATTAAGCGTAGGCATTTTATGCATTTTTATGGTCGAGTACAACAGCGACCAGGGTTGGTTTGCTTCTTTTATCAGTGGTAAAACCAATTACAGCAAGCAGTTGCTCTTTACGGGCATTTGCCTGTTGGTAGCTACGTTTATTCTGCTGAGCGATAGCAAGTTATATACTGCTTTTGCCAACCTGCTGTACGTATTTGGCATACTGCTGATGCTTGCCACTTTTGTAATAGGCAAAGATATTAATGGCTCTAAAAGCTGGATACCGCTGGGCGGCGGCTTCAACCTGCAGCCGGCAGAGCTGTGCAAGATATTCGCAGCGCTGGCGCTGGCAAAATATATGTCGCGGCAGGATATAGATTTTACAAAAATTTCTTCGCAGATAGTTGCGGCTGCCATTGCCATGCTGCCGGCAGTACTATCGGTTGCCCAGAATGAAACCGGCCTTGCGCTGGTGTATGCCAGTTTTTTCATAGTGATGTACCGCGAAGGGCTGCCCGGCTGGATATTAGTGGTCGGCTTTTCCTTTGGTGCATTAGTAGTTGCTACCCTCATTATGCCGCCCAATGTACTGGCCATAACCCTTACCGTAATTGCCGGACTCGTAATTTATTTTATGCGCCTGAAAATAAAGCGCAACAAAAGCCTGCTCATCTTTATTATCAGTATCTGGGTGGTATGTGTAGGCATACAGCGCTTTGCGGTGCCGTATATTTTTAATAATGTATTCCATTGCTACCAGAGCCAGCGTATCTATAGCATGGTGGGCAAAGATTACGACTGCAGCGAGAACAAAAGCGCCCAGGCGGCAGAAGGCGAAAACAAAACGGTGGTAAAGCCGGACGATTATAATGTGCGGCAAAGCAAGATTGCCATTGGCTCCGGCGGGGTATTAGGGCGCGGATTTTTAAAAGGTACGCAAACACGCGGCCGGTATGTGCCCGAGCAGCATACCGACTTTATATTTACATCGCTGGGTGAGGCGTTTGGCTTTGCAGGATGTTTGTGCTTTTTGCTTATTTATTTCTTCCTGCTGCTGCGGATTGTAGCCATGGCCGAGCGGCAGCGCAGCACGTTCAGCCGGGTGTATGCGTATAGCGTAGCGAGTATTTTATTCCTGCACATCACTATTAATGTATGCATGACGGTTGGCCTGTTCCCGATAGTTGGTATCCCGCTGCCGCTGATGAGTTATGGCGGGTCTTCCCTGCTTACTTTTACGATCCTTATATTTATCCTCATCCGGCTGGATGCCGACCGGAATATGGTATTGCGGTAGCTGTGTAACCGCGTTTAGCAGTTGAAAAAAGTAAACAACTGCCTGAAGTGCGGAAAACATGCATGTGCCATGAAATGATGCCGGGGCTTGTTCTTTGGTTAACTTAATGGCGTTGAATCAATGGCTCCCAACACAACCATTTTAAAAAGCTGCAGGATACATTATGCAAAATTATTGGTCTGTACCATATCTTCTATAGCCGCCGGCGCATTTAATACGGGCAGCGGTGTATCGCCGGTATGTACAAATTTTTGTATAAAATTTTTTAGCGGCAGGCAAAACGGCATACAGCGTGGGTAGCGGCACATAACATAATTGTCCACTACTGCCATAATAATAAGATGCGTTTGTCCATACGGATTATTACTGAGCTGTATGATATCTCCGGCTTTCATGGGGCAATCGTTGTAAGTGAAAAAGGAATGTAAATGGCGGATTTAAAAGTAGGCAAACTATATTCCAAACTATACTATTGTTCATAATTTAATTTCTTACAGAAAGATAACCTTAAGTCCTGTTTTAGATGCACGGGCAGTAATTTCAGCATCTAAAGGCAAATGATATTAATTAAAACAAGTACATTTGGCTGTGCTGCTAACTGTATCATGTGCTAACGTTGCTTAAACTAATTGCGCTGTTTCAGGTTTTACAATTTTCTATCCCCGCAAGAATCCATTATTATTTAAACTTTAAGAGTGTTTGCCATTGGTACGGCCGGGGGTACAATCAGTATTTTACATTATTTACTTAAATCAAAAGTCATGAAAAAAGTGCTCTACTGTCTTTGTGTTTTTCTCTTTGCCGCAACTTCCATGCAGGCGCAAACTTCTTTTAAAAAAGTATTGGGCCTCAATGCTGAAGATTTTCAGGACATCGTATCTACGCCTGACAGCGGCTATATCGCTGTAGGGCGCGCCGGCGCCGGCCTTACCACAACGGGTACTACCGGGTTTTTGGTGGTAAAAATAGATTCTGTCAACCGCATTCAATGGTCCAATACCTACAGCCTAGCCGGCAGGCTGCAGGCCGGTAAAATACGGGTTACGCGCGGCCAGGGCAACAAGTATGCTATCGTTGGCAATCTCAGCGCCGATGGCGGCGTTACGACTGATCGTATCTGTGTATTTACCATCAATTCGCTTGGCAATGTGTTGTGGTCTAAAGAAATAAGCGGCGCCGGCATACACAACGCCAATGCCATCAGCACCACCAAAGACGGCAATGTACTGATAACCGGCCTTAACGAAGAAGAGTCCGGCGGCAGGCCTTCAAAAATATATGCAGCCTGTTTAAGAGGCAATAACGGCGGCCTGCTATGGCAAAAATTGTACAATGTACTCGGCGGGGTACAGGCCGGTGAAACGATCGTAAAAAGTTCCGGCAACATATTCATCATTTCCGGCTTCAGCTCTTTCCGGCTGATCAATCTGAAGATTAACGACACCGGCGCCGCACTGGGAGCAACATCGCTGAAAGCGCCGGATACCCTGTACACGCAGGACGCCCTGTTGCTGAAAGACCGCGGCTTGCTGGTAGCTGGTTATGTATCAAACGGCGGAAGGACTTTTGTTTCTAAGTTTGACAGCACCGGCAAAGTAGTATGGGCGCGTTATACCACCATGCTCAGTAACCCGCACCTGCAGGCAGATGCGGACAGCTATGTAGTAGCCGGAGACGACACGGCAAACGGCAGTACTTATACTTCGCTGGTGCGCCTTGATACCGGCGGGCACGTAATTGCCAATGCTGTACTGGGTAATGTAAAACCCGGCTATAGCAGTACAAGCAGGGTAATTGTAAAAACAGCCGATAGCGGCTACCTGATAGGCGGTGAGCTGGATACAACTGCAGCACGAAGTACAGCCACAGCCGCCTTTGCTTATCTTACCAAAGTGAGTGCCTCGTTCGGTACCTGCGGCGCCTCTACCAATCCGCTTGTACGGTTTAAAAACTACGCGGTTTCCAGTCCTGGTGCTAACCCTAAAGCTACAGGCGATAGTGCCCAGGTAACTGCAGTAACAATGGTAATAAAAGCAGCGCCTAAGTTTACCAACATCTGCGAAGACAATGGTCCTGTTCTTAGTCAGCAGGCGGTAACGGCTGCAATGATAACGGTCAAAAAAGAAGGCACTGTTGCTATTTATCCAAATCCGGTTAAAACCGTTTTATTTGTAAACGGCCTTAATGGAAGTACGGTAAAAAGCCTTTCTGTTGTAGATATGAACGGCAGAACCATTGCTACTGCAAGCACGCATGACGCATCGTATAGATGGAATGTACAGCAGCTTACCAGCGGCATTTATTATCTTAAAATTCTGCAGGATAATAAGCTGATCACGCTGAAGTTTGTAAAACAATAATTGGTAGATTTCAGTATTAACTGCCTTAGACGACATTTTTAACCTTTCATTCTTCAGATGGCAATGCCCAAAGTTACCTACCTTTAACGTTAGTAACGTAATCCGGTAGTATGGTTGTTTCATTTGGCAATAAGGAGACGGAAAAGGTCTGGCAGGGACAAAAAGTCAGCAACATTCCCTTGACCATCCAAGAGATCGGCAGACGAAAACTCAGAATGATGAATAGTGCTGTTGATCTGGCAGATTTGCGTATTCCACCTGCTAATCGGCTGGAAAAACTATCCGGAAACCTGAAAAGCTTCTATAGCATTTGGATTAATGACCAATGGCGTATCATTTTCAAATGGAATACAGGTAATGCTTCAGAAGTTAAAATTGTAGATTATCATTAATTATTGAGAACATGGCAAAACTCAAAAACATACATCCGGGTGAGGTGCTTTCAGAAGAGTTTTTAGTTCCTTTTGGAATATCGGCATATAAGATGGCGAAAGATCTTGGTATTCCGCAGACAAGAATCTCGGAAATACTTAAAGGTAAGAGACGCATAACGGCTGATACAGCTCTACGATTAAGCAAGTACTTTGGCAATTCTCCGAAATTTTGGCTTGGTCTTCAGAACGACTTTGATTTGGAAGCGGAAGTAGATGCTAAAAATGATTTACTAAATAGTATTCCTACAATTCAGTGAAATGCCCCTTAACAGGTGGTTTGCCGCAATTTTGGCTCATGTGCTATAATTCGGCTGACTAATAACATCGTAACAGACTGATATTAGTCAACTTCTGTGCTGCCAATGCCCAAACTGACGGCCCTCTTCGTTGCAAGAATGTTCTGAATAATGTTATTATTCTTAAATGCCGGAAGCACTATGCTTCCGGCATTGTTTTGTTGAAGTTGTTTTAAAGGACATTGTATGACCGCTTATTTTTACAGGCATTCCGGAGATAAATATGAAAAAATATATTATCGTTATTATCGTCGCGTTGTTATCCTTCAAAGCCGGGGAACCGCGTGGCTGGGCAAAAGTGGAAACGAGAAAGTTGAAGACCTATAAAGCCGAAGTTTACTTTTTTGATTACTTCTCTAAGGCTGCAGAAGTGTATCCGGATATATCGCAGTTTAAAGGGCGGGCATTTGTAGATAAACTGGCAGACGTTCACTTCCGCTATCCGTTGTATGTAGCTAAAGTTTATCTTAAAAAAGATACCATTGCTTACTATATTTTAAGACCCGACCGCAGCAGGAAAGGAACGCCGTTTATGTTTACCATTGATGTGGTAAAGTCGCAGCAGGAATATATTTTAGATCAACTGGAAGACACCCTTAATTACGTAGCTGACCGTATAAAAATCATAGATGCAAAGGGCTGCCGTGGCGGCAGTATCTATGAGTACAACCGCATTGTACAGGACAACCCGGATAATAATAAGTTAATAGGCAACGGCATGCGCATGACCGACAGTATTATTACCCGTGTAATCCCGTATGAAGAAACGGCCAACCCGTTTTTCAGGCTTATAGAAGCCGACTTGTAATGATACTTAAACAGGTTGTTGCCTGTAATTTATAATGTATAGCCGGTTACTGTTAAACTGTACTTCCTCAATACCTCGTTAAAATCTTTTTGCAACAGCAGATACCTTCATTTTTTACCGGCTGCTGCGCACTTAGTTTGTACTTTCACGCCCAACAAAATCAGTACATGCAAACGGGCGAAGAAATCCGCCTGCTGAACGAAGCCATCGCCCAGCAGGCCATATTTATAGATACACTCCGGCAGGAGTTAAAAAAAGTAATTATCGGTCAGCAATACATGGTGGACCGCCTGCTTATCGGGCTGCTCAGCAACGGTCATGTGCTGCTGGAAGGCGTGCCGGGGCTTGCTAAAACGCTGACCATTAAATCGCTGGCGCAGGCGGTGCAGGCCAAATTCAGCCGCATCCAGTTTACACCCGACCTGTTGCCGGCCGATGTGGTAGGCACCATGATTTATAACCAGCAGCAGGCCGCATTTACGGTGCGTAAAGGACCCATATTCGCCAATTTTATACTGGCTGATGAAATAAACCGTGCGCCCGCCAAAGTGCAAAGCGCGCTGCTGGAAGCGATGCAGGAAAGGCAGGTAACGATTGGCGACACGACGTTTAAATTAGACGAGCCTTTCCTGGTACTGGCTACGCAAAACCCGCTGGAGCAGGAGGGAACGTACCCCTTGCCCGAAGCGCAGGTTGACCGTTTTATGTTGAAGGTGGTAGTGGGCTATCCCGATAAGAAAGAAGAGCAGGCCATTATTCGCCAGCAGGTGCAGGGCGCCGAAGTGCCGCAGGTAAACGCGGTTATCAACACGGCCGAAATAATTGCCGGCCGCAACCTCGCCAGGAAGATTTATATGGATGAAAAGATAGAGAAGTACATTATCGATATTGTATTTGCCACGCGCTACCCGGACGAATATGGGCTGAGTAAGATGAAAAACCTGATCAGCTATGGCGGCTCCCCGCGCGCCAGTATTAATCTGGCGCTGGCTGCCAAAGCGCATGCCTTTATGGAGCGCCGCGGCTTTGTAATACCCGAAGATGTAAAAGCGATTTGCAAAGATGTAATGCGCCACCGCATTGGCCTTACCTACGAGGCGGAAGCGGAAAATATTAAAGCCGAACAACTGATTGATGATATTTTGAGAGTGGTGGCAGTACCGTAAAGGAAGCGATGCCCCAGCCCTAAAGGGGGCTTGCAACTGCGAAGGTGGAATTTAGAGATAACATACTAAAGTTTTTTATGAAGTTACTTTTTATGATAAATCATATTCAATATTCCCCTTCAGGGGTTAGGGGCTTTTATTACTCCCCTTCAGAGGCTGGAGGCTTTGGAGGCATGCATTATGGTGCACAACCTTTTATATTTAAAAAAGCCGGAGAGTTGCGAAATAAAATGACGCAGTCTGAAAAATTATTGTGGAATCATTTAAGGACGAATGAATGGGTTATAAGTTCAGAAGACAACATCCAATATTTATGTATGTGGCAGACTTCTATTGTCATCAGAAGGTTGATTATAGAAATTGATGGAAGCATTCATGAATGAGAAGATGTGAAACGAAATGACATAGTAAGAGAAAACCATTTAAAACAATTAGGTTTAAAAATCATTCGTTTCAAAAATGAAGAAGTAATGAAAAATTTAGAGTTTGTACTCAATCAAATAAGACAAATAATTCAGCATGAAAAGTAAGCCTCCTTCCACTTCCGGTGCTAAGAACCCCCCTTTAGGGGATGGGGGCATTACCTCGCTGTTAAAAAAAGTACGCGAATTGGAAATCACCAGCAAACGGCTTACCAATCATTTGTTTACCGGTGAATACCATACGGCCTTTAAAGGCAAAGGCATGTCGTTTAAAGAGGTGCGCGAGTACGGGGCCGGCGATGATATCCGCTTTATCGAGTGGAACGTATCGGCGCGCATGGGACATACGTACAGCAAGCTGTTTGAAGAAGAACGCGAGCTGAGTGTCTATCTGCTGGTGGACGTAAGCGCCAGCAGTTTGTTCGGCACTTTTAAGCAAACAAAAAAAGACCTGATCACGGAGATTTGCGCCGTGCTGGCTTTCTCTGCCATTAATAATCATGATAAGGCAGGGCTGATTTTCTTTAGCGATAAAGTAGAAAAATTTATACCGGCCAAGCAGGGCCGCGATCATGTGTTGTATATGGTGCGCGAGCTGCTTACTTTTCAGCCGCACTCTGCCAGTACCGATATTGTAAAAGCGCTGCGGTTTTTAAATAACACCACGAAGCATAAAAGCATTGTATTTATCCTGAGCGATTTTGCGGATGCGGGTTACAAAGATGTATTGCGTGTAGCGGCAAAGCGCCATGATGTAATCGGCATACAGGTGTATGACAAGCGGGATAAAGAACTGCCGCGGGTAGGGCTGGTGCAGGTACGCGATGCAGAAACCGGCAAGACGGTATGGCTGGATACCAATGATACCTTCACCAGGGTTCAGTATAATAAACAATTTCACCAGATAATGGAAGATGCGAAAGTTACGTTCCGCAATGCCGGCGCAGACCTGCTGCAGTTAGCTACGGGTGAAGAATATGTAAAAGCGTTACAGCAATTTTTTATTAAGCGCGCATGAGGAAGAAATGTACGAATTGGCTAATGAGGGGCAAGTTGCGGGTAACAGGTTGCAGGTTGCGGGTTGCCCCTGTTTTGTTATACATTTTTTCATGTTGCCTGTACATTTTTTCATGCTCAATAAACAAAAACTTTCACAGGTTCTTTATACTTTTTCTTTTAAAAAGGGGTACTCAATATTTGCAACCCATCACCAGCAACCCGCCACCCGCAATTAATCACCCGTCACCCGCCACCCGCCACCCGCAACTAATCTCCCGCAACCCGCCACCCGCAACTAATCACCCGTCACCTATCACCCGCAACCCGCAACTAATTATATTTCTTGTTTGGTGCAGCTTGTTGCTTGCTGCTCCGTCTTTCTCCCAAACGGTAACCGCAACCATTGACCGCGATAAAATATTACTGGGCGAACAGGTAACGCTGGAGCTGAAAGTGCAAAACATTAATGCCGGCGCTAATCCGGTAGTTGCCTGGTTCAACCTGCCGGATACCATTAATCACCTCGAAGTAGTAAAGCGCTCACCGGTTGATACGCTGGAGGTGGAAGGCACTACTTCTTATCTTCAGACTATTGTGTTTACTTCGTTCGACTCCGGTAAGTGGATACTGCCGGCCATGCAGTTGCAACTGCAAAACAATGCTGCCATTTTAAAAACTGATTCTTTTGCAATCGAAGTATTACCGGTAGATGTAAGCAATCTGCAGCAATACCACGAGCTGAAAGACATTATACCGGTAGAAGTGCAAACAAACTGGCAGCGTATTGCTATTATTGCTGCGCTGATGATTGCCCTGGCTGTGGCCGCTTATTTGTTTATAAACCGTAAGAAAAAAGTAAAGCCTGCACCGTCACTCACGCCTAAATTATCCCTTTTTGAAGACACCATTGCGCAACTGGAGGCGCTGGGAAAAGAAGCGCTCCCGCCAATAGTGTTTTACACAAAGCTGGATGCCATCTGCCGCTATTATCTGCAGGAGCAGTTGTACCTGCGCGCCTTGCATCTTACGCAGGACGAACTAACGGTACAACTGAATGTATATTTGCAGGACCAGGAAGTGCGCATTGCTTTTTACCAGTTGCTGCGTCTTATAAATGCGGTGAAATTTGCTAAGTATGCGCCGCCCGCCGCACAAAACAGGGAAAGCATCAGCACGGCAAAAGCCACCGTTCAATACATACATTATCACCTGCAACGCACTACACAACAACATGCTGTATAGCTGGTTTCAACATATTGAATTTGCTTACCCGTGGGTATTTACGCTGCTTATTCTTGTGCCCGTGCTGGTATATGAATACAGCCTGCGCAACAGCCGGCAACAGGCTTCTATGCTGGTAACCACCACGCATTTTGTGCACCGTACGCGCAGCCTTAAAACAGCGCTGCTGCACCTGCCTTTTGTGCTGCGCTGCCTCGCATTGGTGTGCCTTATTGTTGCGCTGGCAAGGCCGCAACTGCGCTTCTCCGAAACAGAAACAACCGGCGAGGGCATAGACATCGTGCTGTGCTTCGACATCAGCGGCAGCATGACGGAAAAAGACTTCCTGCCCAACCGCCTCGAAGCCGCCAAGGAGGTAGCTGCACAGTTTGTACAGCAGCGCCCCGGCGACCGCATCGGCATTACGATCTTCAGCAGTATATCCTTTACCCTTTGCCCCGTAACGACAGACCATAATGCGGTGTTATCACAAATCAACAATATACAAAGCGGTTATTTGAATGATGAAGGTACAGCCATCGGCTCCGGCCTTGCAACCAGTGTGGACCGGCTGCGCAACAACCAAACAAAGACAAAAATTATTGTGCTGCTTACTGATGGCGTGGACTTTGGCGGCACCATATCGCCGGACATTGCGCGGGACATGGCCAAGCTCTACGGCATAAAAGTTTACACCATCGGCATCGGCAGCGAGAAGGAAATACAGCAGACGATTGACTCGCCGTTTGGGCCGGTAACGCAAACGAAGAAGCTGGAATATAACGAGGCCTTGCTGCAAAACTTAGCGCAGGTAACGGGCGGTCAGTACTTCCACGCTACGGATAAAGAGGCGCTGCAAAAGATTTATGCCAGTATCAATGGATTAGAGAAATCGAAAATCGAGATTACGAGCTACGACCGGTTTACCGATAAATACCTGCCCTGGCTGATAGCCGGGTTGAGCCTGCTGCTATTAGAAATCATCCTGCGGTACAGTGTGTTCAGGAAGTTTCCGTAACGCATGGAATATTTATAGCGGAAGAATTGGAATATCATTATATAAATAATATAGATTGTATAATTCTTTTAGACCTTGAAGTGCGAGCATAATGTATTTAAATAATAGCATTCAGGCAATATAAATTTAATGTTAAAGTGGCTTTAACCTGCTTACATTGCAGTAACCAATCAAAGCATCTAAAAAACTTGCCCCATGAAAAGAATGTATGTACTGCTTTTGCTGCAAATGGGTTTAACAACCCTACTGGCGCAGGAACCGCCGCAAACCATTAATATCTGTACCAACTTTTGTTCAAGAGATTTAAGTAGTACGATAACGGGGCTTACTATAAATTCTACACCTATTAAATATTGCAAACCTGTCGGTAGCTCTTGCGTAACAGTTAGTAATTTTGATGTTCAGTACAAGGAAAATTCCTGCCCTGCTACGCCGCATATAGATACGTGTACAGATGATTTGAGTGCGTTGGTGATGCGGGTTTATTATCCGGTCAATAATGATTATAATGCATGTCCGCGGCCTGCCATTGTTATATTTCATGGCGGCGCGTATGCAGAGTGCAGCTCCTACAACAATGGTGATGTGGTGGCGCTAAGCAAAAAATTAGCTTCCAGAGGTTACGTAGTCTTTGACGTTAATTATAGAGTAGGCGTAATCACGGATAACAGAAAGGTAAACGTTATGAGTGAATCCAATAAAGATCTTACTTTCACTTCTGCCCAACAACTCTTAGCTATCTACCGGGCATTACAGGATGCAAGAGGCGCTATAAGAAGTGTGTTGCAAATGCAGATAGATGGTGTTAACAGCGATAAATACCAGATAAGGACAGACAAAATATTTCTTGCCGGTTTAAGTGCAGGCAGCTTAATTGCGATGAGTGCGGAATACTATGGATTCGGCGCCGGAGGGCAGGCAAAGATTGATGCGCTATTTCCCGGTGTAAGTGCTGTATTAGGGCCGATAGACCTGAAGGACGTATATTATGCGAACCCTCCTGCAACAATAGCGGATGATTACTTTAGAAAAGTAAAGGGAATCTTAAACTGCTGGGGAAGCCTCTTCATCCCTACTTCCTATGAGTCGCACCCCTACGATTTTTTCGCAGGGCAAGGTTATTCCTTACCGCCCATCATTTCTTTCCATGGTGTTAAGGATCCGGTTTTCGACTATATGAAACAAGGCGTCTATTTTTCAAGAAACACGCTATACCGTGGAGTTTATAACAATACGGAATCGCGCTGTCTGGCATCGACTTATACAACGCCTGCTGATAATACGCCCACCCCAACCAAATACGAAACCGGTATTGGTTCACAGACTATTTATAATATGCTGAAAAACCCGGGTACCGGCATCACGCCCATTACCACGGAAATCTACCTGGACTGTGATGCCCATCATGGACTGGATGATGATTGCGATACCTGTACTTATAAGAGCGACTTCGGTACTTCAGCAACCAACCAGGACGCCACGTACGATTATATTGCCGGGCGGGCGGCCACCTTCTTCCAGACTATCTTAGGATCAGGCACTGCTAACATCACCACTTCGCGGTTTGTGGAATGTGTAAACGACCGGGTTACCTGTACCGGCACTACTTCTACCTCCTGCAGTGATACCGATGGCTGCAACTGATAAATAATCTTAGTTAACTTAAATCTTCTTTTGTATGAAATTCCTATTTACTGCACTTACAATTCTATTATTTTCAGCAGCGCAGGCACAGAACAAAGCAGGAACATTGGACAAAACATTTGGCACCAATGGCATAGCGCTGACTTCTTCCCAAACTGCCTATCTGCAGGCTACTGCAGGTGCAGCGGCAACAAAGGAAGGGAATATTATTGTTGGTGGTTCTATTAGTTCCCTTGGTGAAGCGGATGGCTATTTTGCCCTAAAGTACTCTGCGGACGGCTTGCCGGACAGTTCTTTTGGCAACAAAGGCCGGGCTGAGATACGAGGTGTAGGCATTGCACAGACAGTAGCCGTACAAAGGGACAATAAAATAGTTATGGCAGGCTATGACTATACGGATGAAGATGCATACATTATTACCATAGCCCGCTTTAATGCCAACGGAAGTGTTGATTCCGGCTTTGGAACAGGGGGCAAAATATTAACCAATATAGGGGATGAAGCCGATGATATTGCCATACAGGAAGATGGGAAAATTGTTATATCCGGAGAAGGACATTACACCTTTCTTACCCTGCGCTACCTGCCGGACGGAACGCCTGATAAAAGTTTTGGAAACAATGGTGTGGTGATTACAGACTTTATTAATGTAAATAAGAAAGCCAGTGCTAACCTGATACAGCCAGACAGTAAGATTGTAGTAGCAGGCGGAGATAATCTGAGAATTATGATTGCGCGCTATAACCCGGACGGAAGTTTGGACAATACCTTTGGTATAAACGGACAGGTGATTTCCAAATTTGCCAATATGTATAATGGGGTTAACGATATAATATTGCAGCCCGATGGTAAAATAGTAACTACAGGCTCTACAGCCGGTTTTGATGGGGAAGGGGACGCCCTGCTGGTACGTTATTTGCCAAACGGCAGCATAGACAGTTCTTTTGGCACCAATGGTATAGTAATTAATAAGCTGCAATATAATTCACTGACTTACCGTGTTGCTTTACAGAACAATGGCAAAATAGTAACTGCCGGAGTAACCGGTGGCGGTACAGAAACCTATGATCATTTTTTGGTGCAGCGCTATAACCCGGATGGAAGCATAGATTCTGCATTTGGTGATAATGGTCACCAGGTTACAGAGATAGATCTTTACGATGCAGCAAACGGATTAATCATTCAGGCGGATGGCAAGATAGTGCTTGCAGGCGGGGCCAATAATGACAAAACAGGGCCATCGCAATACAAAATAGCGCTTACCCGCTACTATGGAGATGGCAACACTAAACAACCCCTTGCCATCCGCATCAAACGCTGGCTGCAGCATCACGGCATTAGCTGGCAACCCAATAACAATATTCGTAATTATACTATACAAAGAAGCACAGATGGCATTGTGTATAAAGAGATAGCGAAGCTGGGCAGTAGCAGTAATAACTATGAAGATGCAGCACCACTTACCGGCAACAGCTACTACCGCCTTGCTGCCATAGCCAAAGACGGCAGCCGCACTTACTCCAATACAATTTTAATAGATGAAACACAACAGGTAAAAATGTTTCCAAATCCGGTAAAGGACAACCTGCAGTTGCGAGGCTTAGCAGAGAGTGGTAAAACGGCGGTAAGCGTAATGGATTTACAAGGCAATGTACGGGCAACGGCTACGGCAGGCGGCAGCAGCTATTCTTTAAGCACTTCCAATCTTACGCCCGGCAACTACCTGCTTAAGCTCCAGCACAACGGTACCATCACCACCCGGCCTTTTGTGCGGGAGTAAAGCGTTTCATCGGCATATACAAAAAAGCGCCCTTACCAGTAATGATAAGGGCGCTTTTTTTATTATACATTCATCTACCTGAATTCCTTCTGAAACAGGATCGCATGTTGCTGCTGCATCGCCGTCTGCTGGGCAGGCTGCAGCGAGTCGAACGATTTTTTGTAGGTATCCCGCGCAATATACTTTTTCATGTCTTCCTGCGCTTTCACCACCGCATCCATAATATCGCCGCGGGCGCCCATCATCACCGTACCTATATAACTGATGTGCAACGCCACCGGCAGGTGCCTGCTTTCGCTGTAGGCCTGCAGCCAGTTGTTGTATAACCCGTTATATACATTTCTTTCTTTGCGCTCTAATGGTACATTGTTTAGGGTAATATTGGCGGCAGAGTCCACTACCAGTAAGGTGGTATCCATGTGCGGTAAACTGTCCGGCCCTTTGGTGTCGGTAATCACCGTCCGCGATCCTGCATTGGTATCAATCACATCGCTCACCGTTGGCGATACACTTTGCTTACAGGCAAATACCACAATCATCAGCAGGCTTAACATCAGCAATAAGGTCTTCATGCACCTTGTATTTACATATTTAGTACCAGACTTTACCTTGCCGTTCCCGGTTGTGATAACGATAATTTAAATTTTTCATAGCAATGCCCCTTACTATGATAGCGCAGGTTGTTTTGCTAAAGACCGGTGGTAACAACCTGCCTGCAAAGTCAACTTTTAATATAGCGGATATACCTGCGCCGGCAAACGCAATCACTGTTCACGGACTATACGAGCACTTACCTCTGCCTGAATTTTCAATCCATACAAGAGCCCGTAGCCTGCAGATAATACAGCTTCTACTTTCGTATGATGGTTTCCAAACGTTGCCAAAGCTCATTGTCAAAACCTGATAAGGCAGGTTGAAAGCCGCCGGCCGAGTTACCCATCCGTATTACTACCAATTGGCCTGAAGGCACCACATACATTTTCTGATCGTTTTTTCCCAGCGCGGCATACATGTCTGCCGGGGCATCCGGAATAAGCGACCCCGGCAATACCAATTGAGAAGTGGGTACCCGGTAACTGCTTTTACCATTAAGCCACGTGAGATAGCCATAGCTGAGATTAAGGTCTTGTGAAGTATTTACCTGGTTGTTAAAATAACCTGTATCGTTCAATACAGGTGTATTATCCCACCTGCCTTTGTTGAGCAGCAGCAGGCCGAATCTTGCCATGCTCCTAACATTGCTGTAGTAGATGTTATCGTAGGCCTGCGTTTTTAGCCATAGCCCGGTCATGCCGGTTTTATCTTTTACTTTTTGCCGGAAATAATTGTTGTAGGGGAGGCCGGTAGCGTTTTCAATTACTTTATCAAGCAATGTATAGGCGGCATTGTGATAAGCCCACCTGGCGCCGGCATCGGCTTTATATACAAGGCAGTCCGGTAAGGTGCAATCAGCGTCTGCCACACCATCATCCAGCCCCGTTGTCATGGTCAGTTGATTTTTTACAGTAATCAGGTTTTCCTTTTCGGGCAGCTCGGATGTCCACCCGGCGCCAAGATATTGCGAAGTGCGGTTATTGATATTGATATATCCTTCCTGCTGCGCGATGCCTGTTAAGAAGGCAGTCATGGTTTTGCCTGCCGATGCCCAGTACCAGATACTATCGGCAGTAAAATTTCCAAAATATTTTTCTACTGCTATCTTTCCGTTCTTTAGTATAATAAATGCTTTGGTGTCTTTGCTTTGCAGATACGTATAAAGGTTGCTGAGTTCTGTTTCGTTCCAGCCAAGTGATGCAGGCGAAACAATCTGCCATTCATTTCCGGAAACCGGCGGAAAGTATAATTTTTCTGTTACCGGAAAAGTGTTCTGCGGAGCGGTGCCTTTGTTGCAGGACACTAAAAACAGTGTAATCAACGTAGCAATGAAGAACATACTTTGTTTTGGCATGTTGTAATTAATTTTTGCGTATGCAGAAAACTGTGTTTGTTTATCTCTTTGTATAAGCGCAACGTACACGATTTGTGCAGACATCTCTGCTGTATAAAAGTTTATAACGAAGGCATACAATATTTTATTAGCCTTAACCTCATAAATGCCTGCAACAACGGGTAGTTGGGGAAAAGAGAGATAACCTTGTTGTTGCAGGAAGCTTTTCTACTGGTCTTATTATTGCTTTACATTTTTGTTGAACGCTTACTGTATGATACATCAGAAACAACTTGCCCGCTTATTTTTGTTTGCTGCTTTACTGCTTTGCTTTTCTTCGTTTGCACAAAAGTTGCAACTTGAAGACCTGTTAACAATTTACCATTCCGACAGTACCGCGGTAAAACAGTTTTGCACTGACAAAAAATTTATTTTGAAACAAACAAGAGATGCCGGCGCTTCCACATCCCTGCGCTTTGAGGCGGCAGACAGCAGCAAAACATCTGTAGAAGTCATATTCCCAAAAGATACAAGTACGCACAATGTGCAGCTTAATTACAAGTTTGGCGATAAACGCGCGTATAACAATTTCAAAAAAACATTCCGCAAAAATGGCTTTACAAAGGCAGGCGGCAAGCAGCCGCAGGCGCCATTTTCTGCGCATGCAGAGCGATATATAAACAAGAATATACAGCTTGAATTTATACGCTCGGATGCAAAGCCGCCCTACTGGATATTCCTGCACCCGACCGGAGAGTTTAGCTGGTAGGCAATTTGCTCATAGCTTCATTAAGAATAGAATAATAGATTAGCTGCTTTCGATCGCTGCTAAAAAGGTAGTTTTTTATGTTATTAATCCCCGGTCAGCCCTTAGCGGTTGGCCGTTTGCATTTATACAGAATTATGAAGTGGCTTCCGGTTCGCCTGCATAGATAAAATAAACTTAAGCCCTGAATGAAGCACCGTATCCGGTTAGCTTCTTCCCATACTTATTCTCCTTTTCCAGGCGATAAAACAAAGGATAGAACCCCCGTTGCACAGGCCGCTGAACAGGGGGTGAAAAGGTGGCAGCAGTAAAGTTTTTTAACACTCTATAAAGCGCTTAAACGCTTATAAATCAGTAACTTTAAAGGAGTTCTTAAAGAATGATTTTACAACAACTATATACGCTATGCAAGACATACAAGTACCGGTTTTACCCCCGTATAACAATAATGAAATAACAGTTTTTGAAAAAGAAGGCGCAATGATTAATGCTGCCCGGATGGCGAAGCCATTTAATAAAAAGCCCACTGACTGGCTGCGCCTATCCGGCACAAAAAGATTCCTCCTTGAGCTGAGTACACTAAGGAATATATCTGTTGAAGACCTGGCTAAAAGTGTAAAGGGAAACTTTACCGACAGCCGCGAGCAGGGCACTTGGCTGCACCAAGAGGCGGCGCTGGAATTTGCCCGCTGGCTGAGCCCGGCTTTCGCTATCTGGTGCAACGACCAGGTTCGCGGGCACAGTGCGGCTGTTTACAACCCGCTTTTCGGGCCCGTAGTGCATTTTGAGGAAGCGGTGCACGAGCAGGACCGCAAGGTGGAATACCATGATGCCGTGTTGCAAAGCAGAACGCTTATCCCTGCCAATGTGATTGCGAAGGAACTCGGCATGAGCGCTATTGCGCTCAATAAGCTGCTGCACGCGAAAAAGGTGATTTATAAAAGCAATGAACATTGGGTACTGTATGCCGATTATTGCGGCAAAGGCTATACCGGTACCAAGACGGCGATCTTCCGGGATTCAGGGGGCAATTACCAGTCTAACATTCATACCTACTGGACCGAAAAAGGCCGGGAATTTATACACGCCCTCGTAAAAGAAGCGCAGCAGGTAGCATAGTTCTATGGCTGTTTAAAAAATAATAAAGGCAGAGGATAACAGCATAAGCTATGCTTATCATTATAATTAAAAAGATTGCCTTTTAGTTGCCGGATGTTATAATACAATGCTGTTATTCTTTCACAAACGTTTGTGTGGTGGTGGTGTTGCCGCTTTGCACTTTCAGCAAATAGCTACCCGGCTTCAGCGCCGCCGTATTGATAGAAATATGGCTGCCGCCTGCCGTTGCGCTGGCGCGCACCGTACCGTTAAAGTCGGTTACCGTAATATTGGTTTTGCTACCGGCAGGAAGATTTTGCACTTGCAGTGTGCTGCGCACGGGGTTGGGATACAGTTTTACGGCTGCGGCATCGCTCAGAAGAATGGAGTTGGATAGAGCGCGATCCATCTTTGCCAACGGCAGCTACGCGGTAGAGGACGTTGCTGCCATCAGTGGCATCTTCGTAAGTTAAGAGGGATGAATGATTGTTGTAGCGCCTGGCAACAGGCTGGTAAGTAACGCCACCGTCGAGGCTTCTCTGCACATTGTTGTTGCCTCCCCAGGTGATGCCGTGGTGCTGTACCCAGCGTTTTACACGGGTGATGATGTTTTGCTTTTGGCTGTCGTCGCCATTGTAGCGGGCAAGCGCGGCTGCATATTTACCTAATTCAAAATTATAAGTATTCCCGGTCAATACAGCTTTACCATCTTTTTGCAATACGAGGGAATAAGCTATGCCTCCACCCGAAAATTCCGTAAACCCGATGCCGTTTGTTCCGTAGGTTGAATCCAGGCCTCCATCCATATCAAAGCGCATAACTGCGAATTTAAAAACGGTATTGCTCATGTCTAAAAATCCCCCCACTACAATCCTTCCATTCTGCTGCACCGCTACTGCATTCGCGTGCAAGTCGCCCTCCTTCGATTTAGCCGTAGCATAACCCGCTCCGCCAAAGGTGCTGTCGGGAGTGCCGGTTGGAAGGAAGCGGCTGACTAATGCTACTTCCGTCCGCAAGTTCATGTAAGACCAGCCCGATGCAATAATTTTTTTATCTTCCCCTATAGCAATATCCATGATTACAGGGTCGGTAATACTTTTGTCAAATGACATTTGTGCCAAACCATTCTTCCCAAATGAATCATCAGTTGTACCATCGCTGTTAAAGCCCAGCAGCAATGTTTTGTTTAAAAAGTTATAGTAACCGCCAATGATAATCTTCCCTTCCCCGGTAACGGCAACGCCGGTGATATTCAATGGAGCGGAGAGTTCAATGATTACTGTGCCTTTGTCACCGAAGCTCTGGTCAAGTTTGCCATCGGGCGTAAAGCAGGTAATAAAGCACCGGCTGTCGTCATTGATCTTGTAACTTACATCGCCGCTAATAACCATGCGTCCATCCGGCAGTATCGCCATGTCAGTAGCCATGTAGCCGTCATCGGTTGGCCCTAATGCCAGACCCTCTTTCCCAAAGCTTTCATCCGCCTTTCCATCGCCGTTTATCCTAATCAGCGCCATCGTATTATATCCCCGTACAGCCGCTACGATTTTGCCATCTTTTTGCAGCGCCAAAGCATAAACAATCTTAACAGGACTTTCCCCGATATTGGAAACCACCCTGCCGCTATCGCCAAAGCTTTGGTCAAGGCTTCCATTGGTATTGTATCTCACCAATAAGGCGCCTCCCAAAGGAACGCCTTCTTTGTAATAACCGCCGGAGCCGCCTATGACGATTTTGCCATCGGGCTGCAACAGGCTGGCTCCGGTTTGTCCTTCATACGTAGTGGCTACAATTCTTCCGCTGTCCCCAAAACTGTAATCAAGCGTTCCAGGCTGGGCTTGCAGGTAAAAACAAAAGAAAAGAACGGCAATGGTTATAAAGATTGGTTTAATAAAGGTTGGTTTTAATTGTCAGGGGTAAGAATAAAGTCAGTATTGCTGTTACAAATCAGGGCAGAAGGAGTTGAAAGCAATTCATCACTTTGTGCCTTCCTGTATTTGCGGCTAAGCACCTACCAGTCTTTCTCCTGCTGCTGCGTGTTGGTTTTTTGTTGCTGCAGTTGTTTTTGTAATTCTTTTTCCTGGTTGCGCAGTTCATTAAATTTTTGCTCCATCATCTGCTTGTTCATCTTAGGCTGCTTCTGTTTTTGCTGCTGTGGAGGCGGTTGCTGCTGCTGGTTTTTATTTTGGTTTTGCTGTTGTTGCTGCTGCTGTCTTAGTTCGTTCAGGGCTTTCTGCAGGTTCTCGCGGGTATCGCCGTCGGCAGGCGCCAGGCGCAGGGATTGCTTAAAAGCATTGATAGCTTCCGGCAGGTTTTTCTGCAGCAGCATAGCCAGCGCTTTATTGTAGTAAGCTTTGGAGTGCAGGTCGGCATCTCCGGCCCCGTTAATCACTTCATCATAGCTTTTGGCAGCATTGGCGGCATCACTATTTTTTTGCAGCGCATTACCCATATTGAAGTGTGCCGTGGTATTTTTTTGATCGGCCTGTAAAGCTTTGGTGTATTCTTTTACGGCAGTGGTATAATCATTTTTTTTATAAGCTTCATTGCCCTGCTGTACGGCTTCGTTGCTTTGCTGCGCAAAGGTGAACACCGGAAAAATAAAAAGTAAAAAAGCAAAAACTGTAAACGGCTGACCGCCGGCGGATTTTTGATAGATAGATTCTTTTCTACTTCTTTCCATACACCAATCGTTTTTTTGTTTCCGGAATAAATACTTCTGCAATGAGCAATACGATCATCAGCGCTATAAAAAAGGGAAAGAAAGAAGTATATTGTCGGTTGCCGCCATTGCCTTCCAGCTCCTTTTTTTCCATACCGTTCAACCCTGCTGCAATAGCATTGGCGGTTGCCGCCGAATTATCTAAATGATAATACCCGCCGCCGGTTTTATCAGCAATCAGCCTTAGCTCTTCCTCGTTCAGTTTGGAGATAACGGTTTGCCCGTTAATGTCTGTTTTATACACGTTGCCCGCTTCAATAATCGGTGCGCCGGCCGCTGTGCCGATGCCGATGGTATAAACAACTACGCCCTGATCGTATAACTGCTGCAGGCTGTTTTTTGTTTTAGGATCATGGTCTTCACCATCCGATATAAGAATAACCGCTTTATACTTTTTTTCTTTGGTATCGAGCGAGTTGCTGCACAGTTGCAAAGCGCTGCTGATGACGGTGCCCTGCACTGCTACCGCATCGGCATTGGCGTTGCTCAGGTATAGTTTGGAAGCGGAAATGTCGGAGGTAAGCGGCATTTGTAAAAAGGCCTGGCCTGCAAACAAGACGAGCCCGATGCGGTTGTTGCTCAAGCCGTCTATCAGCAGGCTCACACACTGTTTTGCTTTCTCCAGGCGCGAGGGCTTTACATCCTGGCTCAGCATGCTTTTGCTTACATCCAGCGCAATCATTACATCAATACCGGCACGCTGCTCCTTATCACCGCCCTGTGGCCTGCGCAGGTTAGCCATCGCAATAATGCCCAAAATGAGCGCAATGGCAACGGCTATAAATTTTAAGTTGTATAAGCGGGGCGCATAGTTTGCCGTTAAAGCATTAATCAGTTGCTCATCGCCCAGGGCTTTACGCGTTTTGCGCTTCCAGCGCAAAACGCCGGAAAACAATAGTGTTAACGGCACTAATGCCAGCAGGCCTAATAAAAAGCTATTGTTTTCAAATGTTAGCATTCCTTTAAAAATAAAACGTAAAGATGTAAAAATGTGTCAAAACGCAGCGGCAACTGCCGACTTTTTACGGTTGAATTTTGGTGGCCGGGATTACTTTTTTCCCTTCATAAAGCCTTCCTGCTGCAGGATGCCGTTGAGTATATCCATACGCACCGCTGTCATATCTGTGTTCGGCGCTCCTTCTATATTCAGTACAAAAAAATAAGGATGCTGGTTTTCTTCTATCCAGCCTGCTACCCAGCCAATGGCATTGCCGTTTTCTCTGAATCCCCAGCCTGTTTTATAGCTCAACTGGTAATTGGCATTGCTCTCGCGCACCATCACTTTTTTTACAACGCTTTGTGGACGCTTGTCAAAAGGCAGTTGCTCAAAGTATAGTTTTTTTACCAGTCCTAATTCTTCATCCGGCTTTATCTTGAGTGAATTATCAAGCCAGAAAGTATCAATACGGCTCTTAATTTTTTGGGTGCCATAATGCAGGCTGTCCAGCCATTGCTGCATTGTATCTTTTCCAATGCGCCGCGCTACTTCCTGGTAGTATGGTACGGCTGATACCGCAAAAGCTTCCTGCATCGTAAGGTCTTTGTTCCATTCGGGCCGGCTGCGTGTAATGCCATCCCATTTGATTACCATTTTCTCGTTACTTATCCTGCCCGTTTGCAGGCCGATCAGCGAGTTCACAATTTTAAAAGTAGAAGCCGGCAGGTATGCAGAATCTTTATACCGGGAAAGGTTATAAATGGTGAATTGTCCGTGTGCATTGTCGAAAAGCCCAAAGCAGCCCGTCACCTTGTTACGGTCAAAAAATTTTTTCAAGTCGTTTCTTTCCGTAATATTATTTTGCGTGCAGTTACTAAATACAATTGCTATCAACAATGTAATGCTGATACTTATAAATATGCGTCCTTTCATTTATTCAATATTAAATCTTACT
The DNA here is from genome assembly GCA_965247435.1 of Ilyomonas sp. Lineage (GTDB taxonomy): Bacteria > Bacteroidota > Bacteroidia > Chitinophagales > Chitinophagaceae > Ilyomonas. The sequence goes on from OZ252019.1 coordinate 482,861, forward strand.
TATTCAATCTTTTAATACACCCAGTTCCCTGCCCACTTTTGTAAATGCCGCAACAGCTTTATCTAAGTGCTCCTGTCCGTGCGCAGCGCTTAACTGCACGCGGATGCGCGCCGCGCCTTTTGCCACCACCGGGTAAAAAAAGCCGATAACATAAATGCCTTCTTCCAATAGCTTGGCAGCAAAGTTTTGCGCCACTACTGCATCGTAGAGCATAATAGGAACAATTGGGTGGTCGCCGGGCTTGATATCGAAGCCGGCTTCCGTCATGTTGGTGCGGAAGTATTTAGTGTTGTATTCCAGCTTATCGCGCAGTTCCGTGGTTTCGGTAAGCATGTCTAAAACGGCGATGGAAGCGCCTACAATACTTGGTGCTACGCTGTTGGAAAAAAGGTACGGCCGGCTGCGCTGCCGCAATAGTTCAATCACTTCCTTACGACCGGAGGTAAAGCCGCCGCTGGCGCCGCCCAGCGCTTTGCCGAGTGTGCCGGTGATGATGTCTATCCTGCCCATTACGCCGCGGTACTCATGCGTACCGCGGCCGGTCTTACCCAAAAAGCCGGAGCTATGACATTCATCAATCATTACCGCGGCATTGTATTGGTCTGCCAGTTCACAGATTTTATCTAACTGCGCAATGGTACCATCCATGCTGAACGAGCCATCGGTAACAATAATGCGGCTGCGGAGTTCCCGGGTTTGCTTCAGCTTATCCTCCAGGTCTTCCATGCTGTTGTGCTCGTAGCGAAAACGCTGCGCTTTGCAAAGCCGCACGCCATCAATAATAGAAGCATGGTTGAGCGCATCGGAGATAATAGCATCCTGCTCATTAAAAAGTGGCTCGAATACGCCGCCGTTGGCATCAAAACAGGCTGCGTATAAAATGGTGTCTTCTGTGCCTAAAAATGTTGAAATTTTGTCTTCTAATTCTTTATGAATATCCTGTGTGCCGCAAATAAAACGCACACTGCTCATGCCATAACCATGGGTGTCTATGGCTTTGTGCGCCGCTTCTATCACTTTAGGGTGAGAGGACAAACCAAGATAATTATTTGCGCAAAAATTCAATACTGTTTTACCATTCACTTCTATCTCTGCGCCCTGCTCGCTGGTAATAATTCTTTCTTTTTTTTGCAGTCCGGCAGTTGCTATTTCCTGCAGTTCGGTTTGTATGCGGCTCACCAATTGTTCGTTCATATAGGCTGTTTAAGTGGCGGCAAAGGTAGAGCCACAAAGGCGCAAAGGCACAAAGTATTTCTTTATGTGCTTGGTGCCTTTGCGGATCAAAGGTTTTATTTAAATCAACACATTCCCTTTCATTTCTGCCGGTATTGGCAAGCCTAATATATGCAGGATGGTGGGCGCGATATCACCCAGCTTTCCCGGCTTTACAATGCCTTTAAAATCGTTGCTGATAATAAACAGGGGCACTAAGTTGAGCGAGTGCTGCGTATTGGGCGAGCCATCTTCATTCACCATAAAATCGGCATTGCCATGGTCGGCAGTAAGCAAAATGGTGTAGCCATGCGCAAGTGCTGCAGTAACCACGCGCTCCACACATGTATCTACTGTTTCTGCTGCCTTAATTACTGCTTCAAAAACGCCGGTATGGCCCACCATGTCCGTATTAGCAAAGTTGAGGCAGATGAAACCCGCGTATTCCTGTTCTATTTCCGGTATAAGCTTATCGGTTAATTCAACAGCGCTCATCTCCGGCTTCAGGTCGTAGGTAGCCACTTTGGGCGATGGCACCATAATACGGGTTTCGCCCTCAAACGGCACTTCGCGGCCACCACTGAAGAAGAAGCTTACGTGCGGGTATTTCTCTGTTTCGGCGATCCGGATTTGCTTTAATCCTGCTGCACTTATGATTTCACCTAATGTATGAATGAGGTTGTCTGTTTCAAAAATTACATGCACATTTTTAAACGATTTATCATACTCCGTCATGGTGGTGTAGTGCAAGTGCAGCTTATGCATATTCAGTTCATGCATGTCCTGCTGCGTAAGCACTTCCGTAATCTCCCGGCAGCGGTCGGTGCGAAAGTTAAAGCAGATCGCAACATCGCCATCCTGTATCGTGGCAACCGGTTGACCGCTATCGTTAGTAATTACAGTTGGCAGGATAAATTCATCCGTCACATTATTGGCATACGACTGTTCTATAGCAGCCACCGCATCTAACGCTTTTTCACCGGCGCCATTAACCAGCGCATCATACGCCAGTTTCACCCGGTCCCACCGTTTATCGCGGTCCATCGCATAGTAGCGGCCGCTTACCGTTGCAATTGTGCCAGTCGTCTCATCGAGGTGTGCCTGCAGTTCTTTTATAAAATGCAGCCCGCTTTTCGGGTCGGTATCGCGGCCATCGGTAAAGGCATGGATGAATACATTTTTCAGCCCTTCTGTTTTGCATAATGATACAATCGCTTTGATATGGTTAATATGCGAGTGTACGCCGCCATCGCTCACCAGGCCTAACAAATGCAAGGGCTTACTGTTGTTTTTTGCCGTGTGTACAGCCGCCAATAATTGTTCGTTCTTATAAAAATCTCCATCGCGGATGGCTACATTAATACGCTGCAGTTCCTGATATACAACACGGCCGGCGCCAAGGTTAAGATGGCCTACTTCGCTGTTGCCCATTTGCCCGTCGGGCAGTCCAACCGCTTCGCCGCAGGTAATTAAAGTAGTATTGGGATATTTGCTGTATAAAGATGAAATAAAAGGCACATTCGCGTGCTGAATGGCATCGGAGGAGGGCACTTTGCCAAGTCCCCAGCCATCCATAATGATGAGTATAACTTTCTTTTCCATTTGTTAAAACTACAGCAATTTAACATTCAACTTTAACCATTACACCGAAACAAAGTCTGAGCAGAAAGGTTTAATTGCATTTATACAATTATCTGCAATAAATTTACAATTATGAAAAAAATGCTACTCCTGCTTTCATTTGGTTTGATCTTAATGTCGTTTGGTGTTTTGCAAAGCAGTAAAGAGGAAATGATTACCGCTTTAAAAGGCGGCAGTGCAGAGCAATTTGTAAAATACCTGGATAACACGGTGGATGTAAAGTTGCCCAACAGCGACGAAATGAAAGGGGTGCAGAAAGCGCAGGTGGCCAGTACGCTTAAGAGCTTCTTTGCCGATAATGCCATCACTGCTTTTGATATTACCTCGCAGCGCGAACTGGGCGGTACGATGTATATAACGGGCAAACTGCAGGGCACTTCCAATTACAATCTTACCGTAATGATTAAAAGCACACCGGATAAACTTGCTATCATTACTTTGCGCATCAACAATTAAGTTTTTCAGCAGTTAGTTTAGATAATAATCCTGTCGTTTTCGCACGACGGGATTTTTTATTCCGTTTTACTGATTACACCAACGCTGACAGGGTTTTAAACCCTGTCAGCGTTGGTGTAAGGAATACAGTAAAAAAAGTGAAGTTAGAAAGTAATAGTATGGCCATTGGGAACATAGCTATGCTATTTTTACTTTTGAATTAGGCAACTATATATTTGGAACCGTTGTTGAATATACAGCATTCCCAGCCTCCGGTTTATCCTGCCAATCCCGGAAATCCCCGTTAAAAACCGTTTACTTTGCAGCTTTAAAAGCGCGAAATCAGAATGATGCACAATTTTAACTCCGGCCCATCTATATTACCAAAAGAAGTGCTGCAGCAAGCCGCTGAAGCGATACACAACTTCAATGGTATTGGCTTGTCCATATTGGAAATAGGCCATCGCACATCCTGGTTTGGAGAAGTGATGGACGAGGCGCAGGCACTGGTAAAATCGCTGATGCAGCTTGGTGACGAACACGCTGTATTGTTTTTGCATGGCGGCGCTTCTACCCAGTTTATGCAGGTGCCCATGAACCTGCTGGAGGTAGGGAAAACAGCAGCCTATATCAACAACGGTATCTGGGGAAGCAAAGCTATAAAGGAAGCAAAGCTGTTTGGCCATGCCCTCGAAATATCTTCTACAAAAGACAGAAATCACAATTATATTTCTAAACAATTCACCGTTCCGCAAGATGCGGTGTACCTGCACTATACCACCAACAATACGGTAGAAGGCACGCAGTGGCACCAGTTGCCCGCTGCCGGCGATGCGCCGCTGATTGCCGATATGAGCAGCGATATCTTCAGTAAGCCGGTGCCTTTTAACCGGTTTGGGTTAATCTATGCCGGCGCGCAGAAAAATGCCGGTGCTGCAGGCGTGAACCTGGTAGTGGTGCGCAAAGATATTTTGGGTAAAATACAACATGTTATTCCTACTATTATGGATTACCGCCAGCATATAGAGGCCGGCTCTATGCTTAATACGCCGCCGGTTTTTGCGGTGTATTTGTCTATGCTTACGCTGCGTTGGATCATCAAAGAAGGCGGTTTGGCAGAGATGGAGCGCCGCGCCAGGGAGCGTGCGGATTTATTTTATAATGCACTGGATGCATTGCCGGTATTTACACCTATTGTTGCTAAGGAAGACCGCAGTTTAATGAATGCAACCTTTACCATTAAAGATGCCGTTAAAGAAAAAGATTTTCTCGACTTGTGCAGGCAAAACGGTATGGTAGGCGTGAAAGGCCACCGCAGCGTTGGCGGCCTGCGGGTAAGCATGTACAACGCTATGCCGCTGAGCAGCGTAGCAGCGATGGTGGAGCTGATGAAGGATTTTCAGAGTAAGCAATAAAATTGAATATTATATGGAAAATCTTTTAAGTAGAATTACAGTTGATAACAACGTCTTAGATGGTAAGCCATGTATTCGCGGAAAAGAATTTCCGTGCAAACCATTTTGGAATTTTTAAATGCAGGAGACAGCCGTGAAGAAATTTTATATCAATATTCTTTTTTGGAAGAAAAAGATATAGAAGCCTGTTTATTGTTCGCAGCAAAAATTGCAGGCTTACATTATCACATTCATCCCATACAACAATACGCCAGAGTATTTGATTGATGTAAATATGCCGGAATGTTAAGTATAGGCTCAAAATTAAATGGACTTAAACAAGTGTTGTTGTTCGCTGCGTTGTAGCATTACCGCTGTTGAATTCACAGCAGTACAAAAGCTACATCAAGGCGTTTCCCGAAAACGTGGGGTAATATCGTTTTCATGCCGCTTTTTTTCGTTCTTTTTTCCCATAAACAAAAGAACAATCAGCAATAAAGGATAGATAATTTTGACGACATACTCATTGCTTATTTTCTGATATAAAACCATAAAGACAAATTATGTTTAATTTAAGAGGTATGATACAGGCTGTGCTTGCTAATACGTTTTATTAAACAAAACTTTGTGCCTTTGTGGTTAAAAACCTCCATAATCCTGTAAACGTTTGTCAACATAAAATAGAAGCTATTATCTAAACAATGAGTGTCATTAAACCTTTCAAAGCCCTTCGCCCGCAGGCGCAACTGGCAAAGCAAGTGGCCAGCCGTCCGTACGATGTATTGAGCAGCGCCGAAGCCAAAATAGAAGCGCAAGGCAATCCGTGTTCGTTTTTACACATTACCAAAAGCGAGATAGACCTGCCGGAAGCAACAGACGTACATGCGCCGGAAGTGTATGAAAAAGCAAAAGAAAACCTGCAGGCTTTTATAAAACGGGACGTGCTGTTTTACGAAAACAAAGCCTGTTATTACATCTATCGGCTTACCATGAACGGCCGTAGCCAGGCAGGTCTGGTATGTGTAAGCAGCCTTGATGATTATGAACATAATATTATCAAAAAGCATGAGCATACGCGCCCCGAGAAAGAAGAGGACCGCATCAACCATATTAAAATTACGGGCGCGCAAACCGGCAATGTATTTCTTGCCTACCGCGATGTGCCCGCCGTAGATGCCATCGTAAATAACTGTATGGCCAAAAACCCGGTCTATAATTTTATTGCAGCCGATGGCATCGAACATACGATCTGGGCAATCAGCGACAGTGGCACCATTGCCGCCATTACCCAATTATTTGAAGCCGAAGTACCTGCTACTTATATTGCCGACGGCCATCACCGTGCGGCTTCTGCCGCCAAAGTAAGGCAATTATTAGGCAGCAAGAGCACGCCCGAAGGGAACTTTTTTCTTACTACTTTATTCCCGGCTTCGCAGTTGCACATCATGGATTATAACCGGCTGGTGAAAGATTTAAACGGACTAAAACCGGAAGAATTACTACAAAAGATAGAAGCAGATTTTATTGTTGAATACAAAGGCAGCGAAGCGGTAAAACCTGCAGCGCTGCACCAGTTTGGGATGTATCTCGGCGGTAGCTGGTACCTGCTTTCTGCTAAAGAAAACACCTACACCGCCGACCCGATCGGCATATTGGATGTTAGCATTTTACAAAATAATATACTGGATAAATGGCTCCGCATAAAAGATGTTCGTACGGATAGCCGGATTGATTTTGTAGGTGGAATCCGTGGGCTGCAGGCCCTGCAGCAGCGCGTAAGCAGCGGCGAGATGGCTGTTGCCTTCAGCCTGTACCCGGTAAGCCTGGAGCAGTTGTTTGCCATTGCCGACAGCGGCGAAGTGATGCCTCCTAAAAGCACCTGGTTTGAGCCGAAGCTGCGCGATGGTTTGCTGACGCACCTTATTTATGAATAACTATTTATGAAAAAAATTACGCTTTTACTTTTTACTGTGTTTGCCATCATTGCGGCACATGCGCAGGCCGATACCGATACGTTGCGCGCCCGTGCGCAGGCCTTTCTTATCCGCGGCGATTATGATAACGCCTTGCTGGTGCTTAACCATGCTGCGGAAATGGATGCCGGTAATGCCGGTATCCTGAAAGACCAGGCTTATATATATTACCTCCAGCGCAATTTTGCAAAGGCAACGGAGATCGGTAAAGCGATTACGGCACGCCCTGATGCAGATGTGCAGAGCTACCAGGTGCTGGGGCTTACTTACAAAGCCACGGCCGATTATATTAATGCCGATAAGCTGTATAAAAAGGCGCTGAAGCAATACCCTAACAGTGGTGTGCTGTACAGCGAATATGGTGACTTGTTAGCCATGCAAACCCGGTCCGACGAAGCAATAAAACTTTGGGAACGGGGCATTCAGCAAGACCCTAACAACAGCAACAATTACTATTATGCCGCCCGCTATTACTCCCAGAAAGGCCGGCCGCTTTGGGCGGTTATTTACAGCGAAACTTTTGTAAACATCGAAAGCCTTACCCAGCGCACGGTAGAGATAAAAGATATTTTGCTGAGCAACTACCGCAAACTGCTCAGCACCACACAACTGCAGGCAATGGCGCAAAGCGGCAGCGCTTTTGAGAAAGCCGTAGCCAACACGTATAGTAAGTACACGGGCATGTATAATGATGAACTAACGCCCGAAGTGCTTACGGCCGTTCGTGCGCGCTTTATTTTAGACTGGTATCCCAACGGCACTTCACCGTATGCGTTCCGCTTGTTCGAACACCAGCGCCTATTATTACAGCAGGGATTGTTTGATGCCTATAACCAATGGTTGTTTGGCGCATCGGCCAGCACCAGCGCTTACCAGTTCTGGACAGGCAACCACGCCCAGGAAATGAAAGACTGGCAAACTTATCTGCGCAGCGTCGTGTATAAAATACCGGCCGGGCAGTATTTTCAGCATTGACGGGGATTTAGGGAGATTGTTGGATGATAGATAATGAAAGACTTTTATTATACCAGATTATTTATTAAAATGCCGGCTTTGGAGCCGGCATTTTAACCTGTTAAACTATTCTGTCATTAGGTTACAAACTTGCTCTGTCTTTTCAAACAACCATTTTATCCGGGCATTCTATAGGCTTCGGCTGATGATATTTTCAAACGCATCTTCAAACGAACAGCTAAATTTTATTGAAATTTTTTTAATGTTGCGCATGTTAAATTCGTTAGGTTTATCACGCACACAACGGCACAACCGCTTTTACGTTGTCAGTACTAAAAAACGCTGCCAACGGGTTCAATACTTATTATTTTTTTACAAACTTCTTTGTAATTACCTCGTCGTTCATTTCAATTTTTAGTAAATAATTGCCTCTTTTAAGTGCTGTAATATTTAAGTTATAAACATGGCTGAAAGCGTAAGGCTGAATGTTGAAAACTATTCTACCCGTAAAGTCAATTACCGTGATTTCTACTTTGCCTGCTGATAAACCTTCTATATGCAAGCTGTTTGTTGCAGGGTTGGGTGAAAGCCTTATGGCATTATCATTTGGTGTTACAGCAAGCACGTTTGAATAATTAACTAAGCCATCGGTGCCTGTTGTTTGCAGGCGATAAAAGTTGGTGCCGCTTAATGGGGAAGGGTCGTTGTAGTACAAGCTGTTAGCTGCCGGCTGTTTGTTATCAGTGGTGGCTTGCTGACGGTTGACGGCTGACCAATGCATGCCATCATTACTGCGCTGCACTACATAGCTGCTTATATAGTTGCCGGCATCCCAGGTAAAGCCATTGTGGTGCTGCAGCCAGCGGCGGATTTTTGCAATGATACCTGATGTCCCTTTATCATTAGTATAACGGGCAAGTGAGACATAGCTTATATTATTAAGTTCATCGGAAGAACCACCCGCAGCTATAATTTTACCATCCGGTTGTAAAGCGATTGCGTCGCAATAATCTGTAAAGCCTGAAAAATCTGTAGTTACCATTCCTTCATTTCCAAAAGACGAATTTAAACTGCCATCTTGCATAACAGATACAAGCGCAAAATCATAATGGCCATTAGCAGCGTTGTCAAATTTAAAACCACCTAATAGAAAACTTTTATCTTTCTGAATTAATAAAGATTGAGCCCATGCGTTATCCTCTCCGAAATAGATAATACGAACGCCGGTGCCATTGAAGGAAGAATCAGGATTACCATTTTCATTATAGCGAGCAATACACATACCTGCCTTTGCAGAATAAGCACCGGTTACTCCGGCAGCAACAATTTTCCCATCATCCTGCACAGCAACCGCATTGGCAAAATCCTGTCCTTCCGAAAGGTCTGTAAAAACAAAGCCATTTACGCCAAAATCAGTAATCAGTTTTCCATCAGCAGTATATTTTGCCAGTAATATTTTATTGTAAATTGAACCGTATAAATTTTCTGCCTTTCCTGCTGCAATAATGCTTCTGTCTGCAGTAATCGCTATTGAATTGATAACAGAACCATAAGTTGAACCGGCATCAGTTATTACTTTTCCATTGTCACCAAAAGTCCTGTCAAGGCTTCCATCAGCATTAAAGCGTGCTATTAAGCAGTTGTTTTTTGAATTAACGTTTCTTTTCCTGCAACTACCTGCTACCAAAATTTTATCATTGCTTAGCAATTTCATACAATTTGCGTATTCAAATAATCCAAAGTCAGCAACCACCAGCCCGTTTATTCCAAAAGCAGAATCAAGCTTACCACTTTTGTCATATTTAGCTAATAAAATATCCGCACCCCGGTTGTTAAATGCATCTAATCCGCCAATGCCTGCCGCAATTATATTATTATCCCTCGTTGCTGCCATTGCAGTTATACCACCTCCGATATCATTACCAAAATCGGTTCTCAGTTCACCATCTTTACCAAAACTTAAATCAGGGGTACCATCGGTTAAGAATTGTTTTTGGAGGAAAACTTTTTTATCGGAAATATATTCACCGCTTCCAACAAGTATTTTACCATCATCTTTTACAATTACCGCATTGGCTTCAGCCGGCAAACCGGTTTGCGTAGTTGATGAAACTTTGCCTTTGTTTCCAAAAGACAGATCAAGTGTTCCCGGTTGTGAAAAAAGTTTATTCGACACAAGGAGAATAAGAATCAGTAAGTATTGCTGTTTCATTTTTGTAATTTTTTATTGTAAGGAGTAATTTTTAAAAGGTGTTGTTTTAAGAAGCCGCATGTATCGGAAACAGGCTGGCTGGAATGCCTTGCATTGGCACAGTATAAAATGTTTTTACGGATGGCTATTACATAATCGTACAACACAAATATAAATGTAACCATTTAGATGTTACAGCAACTTCAGTTGTTGGTCTTATTAACCGATCTTCTACGCTTTGCAGTGTTAGCGAGTCTGCAATTCTTCCATTTATTTTCTTCCTTACTTCATTATTCAAAAATTAAAAATCCCACCTATCTGCTATATTTGTTTTCACTATACGCTAAAGCCTTTGAATATGATGGACAAGCCGCGCCGCCTCTTTGATGCCATTGCCTGGCAACTGCAACAATTTCCCAAGCCCGACATGCTGAATGCCAAAGAGGCCGGTGTATGGAAGAACTACAGCACGCAACAGGTTGCAGAAGTGGTAAACAGCCTGTCTGCAGGTTTGCTGCAGTTAGGCGTTAGCGGGGGCGGCCTCACGCCGGACAGCGCAGACAAAATTGCCATCATCAGCAACAACCGGCCGGAATGGTTGTTTGCAGATATGGCCGTACAGCAAACAGGCGCCGTATTAGTACCGCTGTATCCTACAACCAACCCGCTGGAGATAGAATTTATACTGAATGATGCAGCCGTAAAATACATATTTGTAAGCAGTGAAAACCTCTATGAGAAGATTAAAGCCATTAGCGCTAATGTGCCTTCGCTGCAGGCGATTTATACATTTGATAAAATAGCCGGCGCCAGGCACTGGAGCGAAATAACGGCGTTGAGTAATGATACGCTGCTGCAAAAGGTACAGACTCTTAAAGCTGCTATACCGGAAGAACACCTCGCAACAATCATTTACACATCCGGCACTACCGGTACGCCCAAAGGCGTAATGCTCACGCATAAAAATATTGTGAGCAACGCGCTGTACTCAAAAGAAAGCTTCCCGTTTATTGATGCGCCGCATTACAAAGTGCTGAGCTTTCTGCCGCTTAACCACATCTTTGAAAAGTGCGTGAGCTACATTTATTTATTCAGCGGCAACAGCATTTATTATGCGGAAAGCTTAGAGACCATTGCCGATAATTTAAGGGAAATAAAGCCGGATGGTTTTACCACGGTGCCGCGCCTGCTGGAGAAAGTATTTGAAAAGATAATGAATACCGGCTCGCAACTGAAAGGCATGAAGAAAGTTTTGTTTTTCTGGGCAGTACGGCTTGCCACGCAATATGATAACCTGAAAGATGGCGGCGCTGTATATAACCTGAAACTGAAATTGGCCAATAAGCTCATCTTTAGTAAATGGCGCGCAGCGCTGGGCGGCAATATCTCTTTTATTGTAACGGGCGGCGCTGCCTGCCAGGAGCGGCTCCTGCGCATTTTTAGTGCCGGCGGCATACCGGTATATGAAGGGTACGGACCTACGGAAAACAGCCCGGTAATAGCGGTAAACCGCAAGGCCAACGCAGACAAAAAATTTGGTACGGTTGGCCCGTTGATTACCGGCGTGGAGCTGAAACTGGAAGAAGACGGCGAGATATGCGTGCGCGGTGAAAGCATGATGAAAGGCTATTACAAGCGGCCCGACCTGACGGCGGAAGCCATCATTGACGGCTGGCTGCATACCGGTGACATCGGCGTGCTGGAAGACGGCAAGTTTTTAAGAATAACAGACCGTAAAAAAGAGTTGTTTAAAACCAGTGGCGGCAAGTATGTGGCGCCGCAACCGATAGAAAACAAGCTGAAGGAAAGCATGTATATAGAGCAGGTGATGATTGTAGGCGCGGGGCAAAAATTTGTGGGCGCACTGATCGTACCGGCGTTCTCCAGCTTAAAGAAATGGGCAGCCGGGCAAAATATACCTTTTAAGAGTAATGAGCAATTGATAAAAGAGCCTAAAGTGCTGGACTTATTCCGTTCGGCACGTGATAAATATAATGTGTTTTTTAACCAGGTAGAGCAGGTAAAGAAGTTTGAATTACTGCCTGAAGAATGGAGCGTGGAAACCGGTGAGTTAACGCCTAAGATGAGCCTGAAGCGAAAGGTGATTATGGAGAAATATAAAGATGCCGTAAAAGAGATTTATGACTGATCTTTTTTCTTGTTTTCTTCGTCCTGCAGCAACTGTTTTATCTTTTCCAGATAGATAACGTCTATCTGGTCTTTGGGCCGGTTAACCGCTTTTTTGTTTTCGAGGAGATGATTGATGTGAAGGAATGGAACTTTGATTCCATTTAAATCGGCTATTGCTGCGAGCTTATAGCAATCTTCAAAAGATGCTTCTTCTAATCCTTTCATTTCTGTCATTATATCCAGCTCAACGCCAGCCGCATAAAAACTTGTCCAGCCAGAAACAAATTGCATTGTTTCGATAGATTCATAATCTCCGTAACCAAGCTCAATAAAGGCTTTGCGAAAATTTCTTCTGTTATCTAATGTATCTTTTATCCAGATATCCAGATCATCGGTGTTTCTATTGAATCCATGAAAACGCACGGCCAGGCCGCCAACCATAACATATTGTACACTGTTATCATTGAGTTTTTTCCAAAAAGATAAAAATTCTTCAGCTAAAACATCCATAAGGGTTAAAGGTTGCGTTGCTGAATAATGACTTTGTTCAGGGTTGCATTGCGCCGCAACATCCTGGTAAATAATTGCAGCTTTTCTATATAAGGCCGATGTATATCTGCTAATAGTTTTTCTTCTTCTGATTTGTAAACAAAACCATAATCTGCCTGCTTGTCTTCTAATACTGATTCTTCATTTATTGCTTTATCATTACTGTATTTCATAAGCTTCTTTGTTAACTTCAACTATGTTTCTGTAAACTTTCTTACTACCGGCGGCCAACGGTTTATGAGTAATCTTCGCATTTCTCAGCATACTATTTCTTTTCATAAGCAGCGTCATCATTTTAAAACGTTCTTCATGGGTACGCTTTAATCCTTCCCGCAGCAAGTCGAGTTCCGCCTTTTCAAAGTCGGGTTTTTTAGTATCGTTTTCCGGTAACATACAACTGCAATTTATTTATTTTTTATGCAACGTTAATAACGTTTTGAAAGTAACAGGCATTATCCTTTTTCAGCTATCTTCATGGTGTGCTTATTTTACAAACTACGTTACAAACAAAGTTGCGGCAGGGCGCGCCAACTTTTCATTCAGTTGTTCCTTTTCAACCGCAAAAAGACAAGCTGCTGCTAATGGATTTTACCGCAGCCAATACCAACATCAATGAAGCCTTATTATTAAATACGGAAGCTTTCAGTAAATATATCAATACTGCCTTACAGCAAAATAATTGTACGTATGGTATTGGCGGCTACAACGAGCACCGTACTATTTACAGCCGCAGCACCGTATTCGATGCAAACACTATAGCAGCAGAGCCGCGCCGGCTGCATTTGGGAATGGATATCTGGGGAGCCACTGGTACGACTGTATTTGCGCCGTTAGGTGGGGTGGTCCACAGTTTTGCTTTTAATGATTGTTTCGGCGATTACGGCGCTACCATTGTACTGATGCATCAATTAAACGGTGAAGCGTTTCATACGCTATACGGCCACTTAAGTATCCGTGACCTTGCCAACCTTACCGAAGGCAAATACATCAGCCGGGGAGAAGTGATCGGGCATTTTGGCGAGCCGCCCGAAAACGGTGGCTGGCCGCCGCACCTGCACTTCCAGGTTATTAAAGACATGCACAACAACCGGGGCGATTATCCCGGCGTATGCAGGTACAGCGAGCGGGAAAAATATTTGCACAATTGCCCCGATCCGGATTTGATTGCCCAGATGATGCAGTATGCTGTTTAGTGGTAACACTGCTTTTGACGCAGGTAAAAAGAATGGTTTATTTACTAACATCCGTGTATTTAATCCATGTCAATCACGAGCTAAATATGTTCCAGTAAACTTTGTACTAATTGTTTCCATTCTTCTTTCAGGGTTATTACAGGCATTGTTTTGCCGGCTTTATTATACCAGTAATTAGCATTCCAATGGTCTCGTTCCACGCGGTGCAGGTAAGCATGTATAGCGCAGGCAGTTTTATCAGACAAATGATCTACAAGGTGGTGCGCTTTATCCCAGTCGCCCCTGGCATCGTACCATAATGCTTGTAAATACACCGGTAAATCTTTGAAAGGCTGACTGCCGGTTATACTTTCCTCAAACTGCTGTAATGTAAGCATAGGAAGCGTTTTAGCGTTTTTCAATCCTGTTGTAAAAGCCACCGAAATTGTTATTTCTTACTCCTTCTTCTTTATAAAAGTCATGCGGAAAACCCAGCTCAATGGCGCTTATAGCATTCAATTGTTCTATAGCAGCCGTGGGTAAAATAATATCCACAACTTTTAAATTATCTTCCAACTGGCTTAGCCTCGTTGCGCCTGCAATGGGTATGGATTGAAAATCCTGCTGCATTGTCCAGCGCAGTGCCACCTGCGAAGGCGTAATGCCCAACGCTCCGGCAACGGCTATTACTTCTTTGGTAATACGCTGGCTTCTTTCATTCAGCCGGTTGCTGGTTTCTTTAATACGGCCGGGCTCGCCGCGCAGGTATTTGCCGGTAAGCGCGCCGCCTGCCAGCGGCGCCCAGGGTGTTACCGTAATGCCAAAATGTTTGGCCATCGGCAGCAGCTCTCTTTCCGGTGCACGCTGCAGCAGGCTGTATTCTATCTGCAGAGCAATAAATTTGTTCCATCCCATAAGCTCGGCCATAGTGTTAGCCTTAGCCACAATCCAGGCCGGCGTGTCGCTAATGGCCGCATAGTTTATTTTGCCTTGCCTTATCAGGTCATCCAGTCCGCGCAGCACTTCCTCTACCGGCGTTAAAAAATCCCAGATATGCAGGTACAGTACATCAATGTATTCTGTGTTCAGCCTTTTCAAACTGCCTTCTACACTGCGCATCATGTTCTTACGGTTGTTGCCGCTGGCGTTTACATTCGTCCTGTTATCGTACAGCGAATATTTGGTGGCAATTACAAATGCATCGCGGTCCCTGCTGTTTACAAATTCGCCTATTATCTTTTCGCCCGTACCGCCTTTATAAAAGTTAGCGGTATCTATAAAGTTGCCGCCGGCACTGGCAAACGCGTCTATGATGCTAAAGCTGGTTGCTTTATCGGCGCCCCAGCCATTTTCGGTACCAAAACCCATAGCGCCAAGGCAAAGCTCGGATACTTTCAGCCCCGAGGTGCCTAACAGTTTATATTTCATAAGTCTGCTTTATAATCGAAACCATTTTTACAAAGCTATGCAGTTGCCGAAGAATATATACGCCGGTAAGCTTCCTTTTCTCTTACAGCCTTTATACATTTGCTCCTTATATTTAACCCCATGACGCTTTTTACCAATTTACTGATTGTAACGGCTATCGCATTATTGCTGATTATGTTCTTCGCCGGTATCGAAACGGCTTTCATAAGCGCCAACCGGCTGGGTATTGAATTAAAAAAGAAACAAGGCCGGCGTAGCGGAATCATCCTTGCTCATTTTATTGAGCAGACCGGTAAGTTTTTAAGCGCTTCCATCGTAGCCAATATTATTTTCCTTGTTGTATTTACCCTGCTGGTAGTATGGGTGCTGCAGATAAGCCTGTGGAAAGTACCGTTTTTTGCAAATGTGGAAAATGAATACCTGCGGCTGTTCATTGATGCCCTCGTAGCCATTACGCTGGTACTGTTCTTTTCGGAGTATGCCGCCAAAGCCATTTTTAAAGCCAAGAGCGATACCCTTCTTTCTTTTTTTGCACCGCTGGCGGGCTTGTTCTATCGCATTTTTCATCCGGTCGCAGCAATTTTTATCACTATTGCAGAAGGCATTTTAAAATTCCTGTTTAATGTAAGAATTAAAGACGACGATGCATTTGTAAAAGCAGATATCGAACACTTTTACCAGCAAAGCAAAGAGCAGGATGAAGAAAGCCCGGACCTGAATAAAGAGCTTTTTGAAAATGCCTTATCGCTGCCGATGGTGAAGGTGCGCCAGTGCCTTATACCGCGAACGGAGATTGAAGCAGTGGACATTACGACAACCATTGCCGCCGTTGCCGAAAAACTAATTGAAACCAAATTAAGCAAAATGGTCGTATATGACGACAATATTGATAATATAATCGGCTATGTGCACCAGCTTGATTTGTTTAAAAGACCGGCAGACATCAAATCTGTTCTGCTGCCGATACCGCCGGTGCCGGAGAGCATGAGCGCTACCGATCTTATTGCCAAGTTTTCCAAAGAGCGCAAGAGCATTGCATGGGTAGTAGATGAGTTTGGCGGCACTGCCGGTATTGTAACCATGGAAGACGTGCTGGAAGAAATATTTGGTGAAATAAAAGATGAGTACGATACGGAAGAACTAATAGAAAAACAGTTGAGTGAGAACGAATATATTTTTTCGGGCCGTGTAGAGCTGGATTTTATGAACGAGCGGTACGGCTTTGAATTTCCTGAAAATGAGGCAGAGACTATTTCGGGCTACATTATAGAGCAGCATAAAAGCATTCCACGCCTTAAAGAGCGCATTATCATCGGGCGTTACGAGTTTGATATTCTGAATGTAAGCGATACGCGTATAGAAATGATTAAAATGAAAGTATTGCGTTAACAACTGCACCTATACCTTTGCAACCTTTAAGACAGTTTTATATCTAATGGCAAAATCTTTATTTAACCGCGGCGGCACTATCGAAACTGCGGAAATGTCTTTTATAGATCATCTGGAAGCGCTTCGCTGGCACATTGTACGAGCTGTTATTGCTATACTTGTTTTTGCCGGGGTAATTTTTTATTACCACGAGTGGGTGTTTGATTATGTAATTGCAGGCCCTGTAAACCCGAAGTTTGTAAGCTATTCTGCGCTGTGCAGGTTCAGCCATTTTATACATGCCGGAGATGCGCTGTGCCTCAAAAGTATTCACATACAAATGCAAACCACTACGTATGGCGGCCAGTTTTTAGGCAGCATTAGTATGGCGCTTGTGGGCGGCTTAATTGCCGCGTTTCCATATATCTTCTGGGAGTTCTGGCGGTTTGTAAAGCCGGCGCTTAAGCCCAAAGAATTACGCAATACCCGGTTTATTATTTTATGGGTTTCGTTTTTCTTTTTTACCGGCGCCGCTTTCGGGTACTTTATTCTGGGGCCGTTTACATTTAATTTTTTAGGCTCTTTTAATATTGGCGGACAAGGTATATTGGTTACACATCCTACGCTGGACGATTATTTAGATAACCTTACAAATATCATACTGGGCTGCGGTATCGCTTTCGAGCTGCCGGTGCTTGCTTCTGTGCTTACACGCATCGGGCTTATAACGCCTATGTTTTTAAAAAGCTCCATGAAGTATGCAATTGTTATTATTCTTATTGTAGCGGCAGTTATTACGCCAAGCCCGGATTGGATAAGCCAGATGATTGTTTTTACGCCTTTGTTTTTATTATACCAGTTGAGTATTATTGTATCTACCCGTGTGTACAAACGCATGCAGCAAGACGATGCAACTGCAGTAAAAGAATGGGAATAAAGGGATACGCCTTATAGTATTTATGGCTAAGCTTTTCAAACCGGCTTAGCCATTTTTGTATAAATGGCGAAGCCGGTAAACAAGCAGCAAGTTGTACCGGCAACCCAAAAGCGCGTATGGTTTTGCACATATCGTTTTGCGCATAAATATTTCTTCCGGTTGCCATGAATGCTTACATTCGGATGGTATTAATACAAGAAGTATGAAAGTATTATCGGTCCTGATAAGTAGCCTGCTTTTTTGCTGCCTGATTGCCAATTCGCAAACGGCGGCAAAAATGTATAAGCAATGGCCTGACCGCGATACTGCCTATAAAGGGAAAACGTACACTACCCCGAAGAGTGCTTACCCGGATAGTACCGATACCACCAAGGTGATTGGGTTTGCCATAGCCCCGCTCTATAAAAAGCTGCCCGAAAGCCCCCTGGGCAATTTTATGGCAGATTGCATGAAGCTGTATGCCGGGAAAGTATTTGCTGCCAATGTAGATGCGGCCTTCGTAAATTATAGCAGCATGCGGTCTTACATAGCCAAAGGCGATATCACTACCGGCGCCATTTTCAGGCTTATGCCTTATGACAACCAGATTGTATTGCTTACGCTGCAGGGCAGTGTATTAAAAGCATTTTTAGACCATGTAGCCGCAATCGGCGGATGGCCTTGTGCAGGCATTACGATGCGTATTAAAAACGGCGCTGCCGCTGATGTGCTGATCGGTCAGAAACCGCTGGATGAGGAGGCACCTTATACGATTGCTGTGGCAGATTACATAGCCAACGGCGGCAACCAATGCACTATGCTGAAAGGGTTACCACAGGTTAAAAAGAACTATCTGTTCAGAGATGCGCTTATAGAGTATGTAGCTGATTTTACGAAGGGGGGAAAACCGGTGACCGCAGCTATAGAAAACAGGGTTGTACGCAGTAATGAATAAAAGCTTTTATATACATGGGATTAATTTTGTGTGACATAGAGAAGACGGCTTTTTTTAAGCAAGGCTCTTGAAATTGTTTTTTACATTTGATTGCTTGCAAGTTCCCCGCTTCATTTTCTATTAAATATTCTTTATGCTACCCGCCAAAACATTATCTTTTCCGGTATCCCGGAAGCAATTTACCACACACCTGTTTGATTTACTGAGTATTGCATTTTTTAAAAATCATTGTCTCCTTGCCGGGGCGCTGCCTCAGGAAAAATATGCGTACTAAAAAATTTTTTTTTCAACAAAAAGGGTAGAAATTCGTCCTCCTGTCCTAAATTTTTTTCTTACGCAGTAATGAAATTTTTAGCGGCATTTCTGAAATAGTTTTTTTTAACTCTATAAACCGATGTTGCCTTTTATGCTATTAACCGCCGAATCTGTTTGGACTAATTGCTTGCAAATAATCAAGGATATTGTAGAGTGGCAGCACTACAAAACCTGGTTTGAACCTATTAAAGCTATAGAGCTTAAAAATAATGTGCTGCTGATACAGGTGCCCAGTCAGTTTTTTTATGAATACCTGGAAGAGCATTATATAAATCTGCTGGCAAAAATATTAAAGCGGGAATTGGGCAAAGAAGCGCGGCTGGAATACCGCATTATGGTGGATAGTGGCAACAAAGGCCGTAACGGTTCTATGGACGTAGCTGCCGGCAATGGTAAAGTGTATGTAAACAACGAGATGGATTTTCCGCTGGTTATCAACAACCCGGTAAAAAATCCGTTTGTTATTCCCGGCCTCAAAAAAGTACAGATAGATCCGCAGCTCAGCAATGCCTACATTTTTGATTCGCTGATAGAAGGAGACTGCAACCGGGTGGCACGCCGCGCCGGAAAAACGGTGGCC
Source organism: Ilyomonas sp. (assembly GCA_965247435.1). GTDB lineage: Bacteria > Bacteroidota > Bacteroidia > Chitinophagales > Chitinophagaceae > Ilyomonas. The sequence continues at coordinate 502,074 of OZ252019.1, forward strand.
GAAAAGCCGGGTACCAGTTCCTTTAACCCATTGGTTATCTATGGCGGTGTAGGCCTTGGCAAAACGCACCTGGCGCAGTGTATCGGCAACGAAGTAAAACGCCTGCACCCCGGCAAAGTGGTGTTGTATGTAAGCAGCGAAAAATTTATTAACCAGTTTCAGGACCACAGCCGTAACAATGCTATTAACGATTTTATACATTTTTACCAGTTGATAGATGTGCTCATTATTGATGATGTGCAGTTTTTTAACCGCGCCGAAAGAAGCCAGGACGCCTTCTTCGCCATCTTTAATCACCTGCACCAGAGCGGCAAACAATTAGTGCTTACGTCCGACAAAGCGCCTAAAGACCTCGATGGCCTGCAGGAGCGCTTGCTTAGCCGCTTCCGCTGGGGCTTAAGTGCCGACCTGCAGATGCCCGACTACGAAACGCGTATAGAAATATTAGAGCGCAAGATGAAGAATGATGGCTGCGATATGCCTAAGGAAGTAGTGAAATATGTGGCTTATAATATTACTACCAATGTACGCGAGCTGGAAGGGGCACTCATTTCTTTGCTGGCGCAGTCCTCACTTAATAAGCGCGAAATAGATGTAGAGCTTGCCAAGAAAGTGCTGCGCAATTTTGTAAAAACCAGCAGTAAAGAAATAACGATTGATATTATACAAAAGATGGTATGCGAATATTTTGATGTGCCGTATGATAAGCTGCTGCAGAAAACGCGTAAGCGGGAGATCGTGCAGGCCCGCCAGATAACCATGTATCTTGCCAAATCATTTACCAAGAACTCGCTCAAAACTATCGGCGAGCACTTTGGTGGCCGCGATCATACGACCGTTATACATAGTTGCCAGACTGTAAAAGACCTGATGGACACTGATAGCCTGTTTAAAGAGAATGTAATAGAGCTTACGCAGAAAGTGCAGCTTGCCTCCATGTAATGCTTTGCTAACCAAACAAATTATTGCCGGCCCCGCATCGCGGGGCTTCGCTTTTCAGAGCATCGCCTTTAGCAGGTGGATTAATTTGGCAGGTAATAAAATTCCCTTCAATTTTCATTTGGCGTTTCACAGGCACATACCTATTTTTGCAACCCCTAATTAAAGCACAGGCGATGGTGAGGTGGATGAGCGGCTTAAATCAGTAGTTTGCTAAACTGCCGTACGGGTAACTCTGTACCGAGGGTTCGAATCCCTCCCTCACCGCCAAACAGTAAGTCTGTATTTCGGGCTTAGCGTAGTCCGGTATCTGCGTGGCGCTTCAAGCGCCAAGGTCGTAGGTTCGAAACCGCTAAAAATCATTTTCGGGGCGTAGCGTAGCCCGGTATCGCGCCTGGTTTGGGACCAGGAGGTCGTAGGTTCGAATCCTGCCGCCCCGACTAAAAGCCTCTTCAGTAAATGAAGAGGCTTTTTCTGTTTTTATAAGATGGCCTTTTATACTTACATACTTTTCAGTGCTTCGCTAAAGCAATACTATACCGGAAGTACAGACGATTTAGAGAAAAGAATTAATGATCACAATCGCGGATGGAGCAAACATACTGGCAAAGGCATTCCGTGGACACTCGTTTATTTCATGAGTTTTGAAAGCAGAAAAGAAGCCTTACAAAAAGAAAATAATATAAAGAAAAGAGGCACTAAACGCTTTTTATAAGCATTAGCCTATTTATATTTTCAAGAGGCTTTGTATTTACAGCCTATTATTATAATAATAATTTTTACGGCCTGCTATTGTAACAGTATCCACAAGCCAAGATTCTATAAATGATCCGGAAAAAGAATAGCTGATGATAATGGTAAAAGTAAACCTGCCTGCAGGTAACCTGGTTGTCGGTAGGTTCTAAAGATGTATAAAAATTTATATCGGGCTAAACCTGATTGTTTATAGTAAATACCAAAACAGACGGATAAAATTTCAACAATAATTGAAGAGGCTGATGCAACAAACTTAATTTTAGCTTTTCTATAATTGTATAAGTAAATCCATTATTTTTATCCTTTATTAGCAACACAATAAACTTAATAACTGCACACAACAGATTTCGGTAAATGAAGCTTTTCATTTTTGAAACCTGCGTGAGAAAACTACTGCATCGTACGTCAATTATTCATCACAATAACACAATCATGAAAATTAAGTTCGCGCTTCCGGCTGCAATCTTTCTATTGAGCCAAGGGTTATTCTCCTGCCAGAAAGTAAATGAAAACAAGCAGGTTCAACTCGTTGCAGGTATTCCAAACGATGTTATTAATCAGATCCAGGCCAAAGGATTCAGTACAGATGGTATCGTTGCTGTTGACGGCGGTTACGTTGTTGAAAATGACATTTTCCTGTCCGGCGCCTCATTAAGCAATCTAAAGACCGGCCCTACGCTTAGTATTGCACAGGAAGAGCAGTACCGTACCACTAATCTTATTACCCGCCTGCCAAGAGTGATTACGGTTTCTATGTCTTACCCAAGCAATGTAGCGCTGTTTACTGCTGCTACAGACAGTGCAATCGCAAGGTACAATGCGCTTAACCTGCGTTTAAAATTTGTACGGGTGCCATCCGGCGGCGAAATTGACATTATCGGCGCAGATTTGGGCGGCGGAGGTGTATTAGGCCGTTCGTCCGGTTTCCCGGATGCCAATGGCAACCCGGCTTCTCCTATTACCCTGAATTCCAGAAAGGGTACTTACACCTCCACTACGGATGTTCAATGGCTCGCTACGATTATTGCACACGAAATGGGACATACCATTGGTATGCGCCATACCGATTACAGAAGCCGTAGCTATAGCTGCGGATTCTCTTTCGGACAAGGCAATGAAGGCCAGGCTGATGTAGGCGCTATTCATATTCCCGGTACTCCTACATCTGCAAAAGATCCTGTTAGCTGGATGCTTGCCTGTACCGATGGAACCAACCGTCCATTTAATCCCAATGACGTAATTGCACTGAACTATCTTTATAAGTAATTCTTATCTGTTGTTTACAATAAAGGTTGCCTTATACAAGGCAACCTTTATTTTTTATATCCCGGCAAGCATTATTGAATAAGCTGGCTGCTTTTCAACACTTGTTTTCCATTGCTGTAGAGTATTAAAAAATATACTCCTTTTGCAAGTGCTTGTGTACTGATCGTATTGGTTGCGTTATTAATTTCCTGCTCCACTATTTTTCTGCCAAGGGCATCGTAAATAACCAACATATAAGTATCGGGTATTGCCGATGAAATATGAAGCTGCCCCCCTTGTGGTAACGGGTTGGGAAAAACAAGGAAAGAACGGTTTTTAAAATACAGAATAGCAGCCGTATCGCTTATGATGCTGGTGCCATTGCTGAGTGTAATAAGCGCTCTGAAAAAATTGTTTCCGCTATGCAGTGAGTCGTACAGGTAACTGAGGTGCGCGGCAACCGGCTGTAATACAACAATAGTTTGCCAGTAATTGTTTATCAACTGTTGCAGTTGTATGCTTTTTATGCCAGCGGTTGTTCCTAATAATAAATCCAGCTTTGCCTTGTTGTCATTTGTAAGGTCGGCTAAAAAGTTATTTACATAACATCCGGCGCCTTGCGTATTGTAATTAAATGTGTAGCTGCCAATACCTGGCTGCGAGGCACTTACCAGCGGTACTACTGCTATATACGGAGAAAGGCTGTTTTTAATTACATAATTAGTGTCTGCTGTCTGGGCGTAATTCTCCAAATATTGCTGTCCTAACTGTAATATTTTATACTGCTGAACGCCTGGAAATTTATTCCAGGTAACCAATACAGAATCACCGCAACTATAAACAACCTGCGGATATAATTGTTTGGATAAACTGAAGGTATCCGAAACGTAGCTTGCATTATCAACAATCATCCGCGCAAGCGCAACAGCAAAAGTATCCGGCCCGGTCCAACTATAATAGTTACTGTCAAGAGGTACTTTACTGTTAATCAGTTGCCAGGTGCTGCCCTTGTTTAAACTGTATTCCAGCCGGCCGGATGCTTTTGTATAAGACTGCTTCCAGCGAAAAGTGCATTTGCTTCCGGCTCCAAAATGGTCTCCGGCAGCCGGCGATATAAACTGAAAGGTATCGGCAGTATCCCTGTTGTACACTATAGCAAAGCTTTGCAAAAAGCCGGCTTCAACTGCATGGCCCTTTATGCGTATGGTATAATTGCCCGCCGGCGGATTATCTATGGTTACCTGCTCCGCAACATTCAGGCTGTCCCGTTTTCTTTGGGCCGGCGCCAGTAAGGCAGCGCTATCGTTTTCACTGTTCAACACCCATGGCAACCATACTTTTCCATTATCTGCATGTTGCACCTCCAGATCAAGATCATTCACTAAAGCTGTAAAAGCGTTAGGCTGCGCCGGTACATCGTTCCAGGCGAGTGTGACTTTCACACTTTTCAACCCTTCCGGAATTTGAATCAGGAAGCTATCCGTTTTATTTTCTGCCACAGCGCCTTTAAAGTAGTTGCCTGAGCTTGCCGATTTTACAGCCGCATACGTATTTACATTTCCATAACCGGAGTAAAAGTCGGGGCCGGTAGTAAAAACATCGTCTGCACTGTTAATAAGGATGGCTTTTACCAGATTATTAGCCGGTAAAGAATCATGATGAAGCAATGCATAAGCCGATTGGATTGCCAAAGCTGTACCCGAGGTAATGGCAGCCGCGCCGGAGCTTCCATCATTACCATACGCAACCAGCTCGGGTTTTATACGGCCATCATACGCCGGCCCTTTGGAACTGGCAACCGGAATGTGGTAAAACGAGTCTGCCGAGCCAACGGAAATGGTATTCTTCGACTGTTTAAAGCTGCCGGTGAGATTAGCGAAATAAGGTGTGCCCGCATATTGCCCGGTAGTTGACTTTAACGTACCGGAATTACCGGCCGAAAAGACAAAAACCAGATTTGGGTTATCAATCAGTGTCTGGTCGTACGCCGCTGCGTCGCTGCCATAAAAATTTTCGATACTGGTACCATAGGAGTGATTTTGTACCGAAATATGGTTTTGCTGATAGCTGCTGTAATCATCCGGCAACAAGTTGGCAAAGTCGGATGAAGTAAGCCGGCAGCCCCATTCTATGCCTTTACCGGTAAAAAATGAGTTGCCGCCACCGCCGATAAGCGTGGCCATGGTTGTGGCATGTGTAGTAATAACAGTACCCGCTACGGAGGTTTGCAGGTACCGGTTTTTAAAATCTATATCGCTTGTATCAAACAGGTTTTCTTTTATAGATGCAGTGAGGCCGCTGCCATTTACCAAAGGATATTTCGTAAAAAATAAATTGATGGCATTTACACTGTTGTCATAATCATTAATTACCATTTCCTCCCGTGGCTTGGTTTGCTTTATATCTATGAACGATACATGCGGGTTGTTAAAGAAATAGCTGCGGATAAAAGAAAGGGAAGACTTAACCACGAGCACTTTTTGCTGATAAACATTTAAAATAAAGAACCGGCCGGAAGAAGCCGGAAGCGTTTGTAATAATGCAGCGCAATCATCAGTTCCGATTAAAAAAAGAAATTGTTGACTCAGCGGTACACTGTCTTTCAAAAATAGTAAAGCGGGCGATAACTTCCAGTTGTTATTAGCCGGGTAAACGGCTTCTGTAAAAGCTGTGCCCTTTTGCAGGCTGTCTTTATATTTTACTATAAACCATTTTTCATTTAGTTGTCTTAATATATCCTCCTTAAACTCTTTTTTAAAAAGCGCTGTTTTGCCTGCGGACACTTTTGCCAACACTGCAACGTTGCCGGAAATCACTTCTGCACGCTTTATCGTATCGCTATACTGTTTTAAAACAACCTTATCCTGCCCATCAATGGTTTGGGTAAAGCCGTTAATACTGTAAAGGAGCAGCAGTAAGAAAATTAATTTTTTCAAAAAAGCAGGAATCATTGCTCCCCTGTATTTCAGTATAAAAAATGTCACAGTGTAAGAAGTACTTTTAAACGATAGCAAATAAGCGGATAATTTCCTGCAGGTAATTAACCCACCTCTACAACCCGGCTGCCAACAAAGAGAAGGTAAAATAATGAAAATAGCCGGTGATATAACTGATTTAAAAATTTACTCTATAAAATGCACAGGGTAGCATAGTAAGCTGTTACAGCGATGAAACAACTACAAATCGGTTAATGATTTGCGGGCATGTTCAATTAAAAAGAGTTGGCCTTGGTTGTCATATTGAAATATATAACTTTCTTAACTGGAAAGGTGGAAAAGGGAGCTACAGGTTTTGAAAAAGCAATAACCTGAAGTTGTGACCTACGAACCGCTAAAGGTTATTCAGTATTAGGTTAATACTTTAAATTTAAAAGCAATTTTATTAGTTGATGCACCGCGCTTTTAAGCGAATAAACGACTATGAAAAACACAATTTACCCGCGCTATGCGCCCATATAGGCCGCAATGGCTATAGGCAGTACAATAATAATTCCGCCAAAAATTATACGCTTAACCAGATTCATTTTATAATTGGCAATGAGTGTATCAATGCACAGAAACCAGGCGCAAACAAGGCCTGTAACACCTGCCAGTACAATCATGCTCTTAAGCAATACACCTGCAATCATTAAGGATACACTTACAGTTAGTAAGGTGAGCGGCATCATATCCTGCCTTGTTACTTCCAGCTTCTTCACGGCCAGTATTTTTATAGTTCTTTAAAATCGGTCACAGTAATATTTAGTAAAATTTTATGCCAAACAAAAAGGGCAGGTACAGCGGATAGCCATTATGATATATGCAAACGCCTGACAGTAAACCGGAAAGATGCGGAAAAATATTTTTCATGATTTTTTTGATAACACTTTCACTATAGTTTTATAATTTTAAACTGATGAATATTGATGTATTTATGTACCTCGAAAAAGTACGCCGTATCACTAACCGGTTTCCGGGTACTATCGAGAAGTCCTGTTATGGAACGCCGGGCTTTTATGCAGAAAAGAATTTTTTTGCAAGGATAAAGGAAGACGGCGAAACAATTGCCCTGTACAATAACGACCGCAATGCATGGATAGCGGCAAACCCGTATGTTTATTTTATTACCAGTCATTATTTTAATTCCCCGATGCTGCTTATCAGGCTCTCCGGAGTACAGGAAGACGATTTGCATACTTTATTGTTAAAGGCATGGCAAATGCGCGCTTCCAAACGTTTGCAAAAGGCTTATAAGCAACAGGAGATCCCTATATAAACTCCCTTTTGCCGCGCCGTTGCCAATATGCATTGGTAATATTGTTGCTATACATCCACTCTATGTTTGGCATAACTATTTTAGGTAACAACTCTGCGCTTCCTGCTTACGACAGGCATCCTACTGCGCAGGTAATTACCCTTAACGACCGGCTTTTTTTGTTTGATTGCGGCGAGGGTACGCAGATGCAGATGAACCGCTATAAAATTCGCCGCAGCCGCATTAATCATATCTTTATTTCGCACCTGCATGGCGATCATTATTTCGGCCTTGCCGGCCTGCTCACTACCATGAGCCTGAACGACCGTAAAACACCATTACACCTGTTTGCACCGCCGGATCTGGAATTAATTCTGAAGCTGCAGTTAACCACTTCCGATTCCAGCCTGCCTTTCGAACTGATTTTTCACCCGCTTGCCGGAGAAGGCATTTTGGTTGACGAGCCACAATTCAGCATTGACTGCTTTCGCGTATCTCACGGCATAGAAGCATGGGGATTTATTATAAAAGAAAAAAGGAAGCCACGGCGGATTGATGCTGAAAAATTAAAATTGTATTCTGCTATTCCGGTTACTTATTACGAGCATTTGCAGTACGGAGAAGACTATACAGCGCCGGATGGAACGGTGATAAAAAACGATGCAGTAACTTACCCGAATACACAGCCTAAAAGCTATGCTTACTGCGCCGATACGATTTTTACGCCATCCTTGTCGCAACACCTGCAGGGCGTAACCCTGTTGTACCACGAAACGACTTATCTTAAAGAGCAGGAGGCACGCGCTGCAGACAGGCACCACTCCACTACGGTACAGGCGGCCACGATGGCAAAACTTGCCTGCGCAAAAAAACTACTGATCGGCCACTTCAGCAGCCAATACGAAAATGAAAAGCTGCATTTGTTTGAAGAGGAAGCCCGTGAAGTATTTCCGGATGTAGAGCTTGCACTCGAAGGCGTAACCTACAAAGTGTAAGGTGTGTTGGTGATTGATAGTTTTAATGGGCAATTTATAAGCGAAAAAAACACCTGTTCTTTATCTGATACTCATTATTTAATATATGCATTCACTTTCTGCTGCAGGCCCTCGCTTAGCGGAACAAGCGGCAGGCGCAGGCTGTTTTGTATTAAACCCAATGCTGTTAAAAATGCTTTTACGCCCGCAGGGTTATTTTCTGCAAACAGCAGGTGATAGGCTTCTAATAAAGGATCGTTTAATTTTTTTGCGGTTCCGAAATCATGCTTTAGGCCGGCCCGCACCATATTGGAAAATTCTTTGGGAAAACAGTTGGCAGCTACGCTTATTACGCCATCAATACCACAGGCAAGCTGCGGCAGTACCAAATCATCATCACCGCTTACCACCAGGAAACCTTCCGGCTTTTTAAGGAGAACCTGCATGATTTGCACCATATTGTTGGCTGCTTCTTTAATACCACCGATGTTTTCTACCTCATGGGCAAGCCGCAGGGTGGTAGCAGCTTCTACATTGCGACCGGTTCGGCCGGGCACATTGTACAAAATCAGCGGTTTGGGTGATGCAGCGGCCAGTGTTTTATAATGCTCGTAAATACCCTCCTGCGACGGTTTGCTATAATAGGGCGATGCGCTCAGGATGGCCATTGCCCCCTCAATAGGAAAAGTTTCTAAATCTTTCACCAATTCCCGGGTATTATTGCCGCCAATGCCTACCACTACGGGCACGCGATTATTCACCTTTTCGAAGGTATAATTTACAATATCTTTCTTCTCGGCTTTGTCCAGCGTGGGCGTTTCACCGGTAGTGCCAAGACTTACCACGTATTCCACACCGCCGTTAATTACAAAATCAATCACTTTGCCCAGTGCATCGAAGTCTATATCGCCGGATGTTGTAAAAGGTGTTACCAACGCTACGCCGGTTCCGCCTAATTTTTTTTGTAAAGACATGGGTTAACCAATTTGGGAGTGCAGAATTACGAAATTTTACAGTAAGTAATCCCCGATTTTTATAACATGGCATATAGAAATTATATATCCGCTTGCTTGCCTTATAATTACAGGTATTAATTTCTTTTTATTGTAGCAGCTTGTATGTAAAGCAGTTGGCATGATTTTGAAGTTCTTATATAAAAGCATTAATTGTATGAAAAAAGTATTCGCATGTTGCCTTTTGGTTATGTTGCTGGCTGAAACGAGCTGTGTAGTAAGAGTAAAAGAAAGAAGAAGACCTGTACCACCGGCGCATGGAGTAGTGGTATATTAAATGTAATCAGCGGCTTGTTACAAAGATAAACAGTATTAGCAGTCACTAATATTGCATGTTGTTGATACTTATATTTATAGATAGATTTGATTAAATTTTTTTTAAGTAAAAGATTTATATGTTGAATATTATTCTAAATTAAACTTATTTACTTAGATTTTGTTTAGTTCATTACATTATTGAGTGAGCCTGTATATAGTTGATTATTGAGAGATTAAAAAATTCATCTACATTTAACAACTTTTTTGCTGCAAATGAAGCAAAAAAACTTACGAGCCTCTTCGATTGCAATGAACATAGAAAGCCTCCACCCAACCGGTGGAGGCTTTGTGTTTTTATAACTTCCTCCTCTTAAAGCCGCCGCTTTCAGTCTTGTATATTGTACATACTCATCAGCTTCAACAAAACACCATTTGTCCAGCCAAAACCATCCTGCGATTGATACTCGCCACCACCGGCATCAAGGTTAATATCTACCACGTTGTATTTTTCCATCAGCTTGCCGGTATTGTGAAATACTTTAATGTTAAGTTTCGCCCATCTTTCGGCGGCATCTTTTGCCAACTCATGCGCTTCATAATTTTCAAGGCCTCATATTGCCAGCCACTGCAGCGGCGCCCAGCCGTTGGGCGCATCCCACTGCTCGCCGGTATTTTTTGTAGTGGTTACAAAGCCACCGTTTTTTAATAACTGCGCTTTTACAAATTGTGCAGCAGCATTTGCCTGCTCTGCAGAGGATGCTTTAAAAAACAATGGCGTAATTCCTAAAATGGTTACTTCACTGCTCAGCTTTTTTGCAGAAATATTATAATCGAAATACCAGCCGTCTTTAGCACTCCATAAGTATTTATTAATCGCTTTTTTTCTACGCGCCGCCAACTGGTTGTAATAATTTGCGCGTACCAGGTTACCGCTTTCTTTAAAAGACTTCGCCAGCGTTAGTTCCAGGTGATACAGCAGGCCATTCAAATCTATGGCCACAAGATTGGTAACCTGAATGGTAGATAAATGTTGGCCATCGGCAAACCACCGGCTGCTAAAGTCTATCCCGCTTTCGGCGCCGGAGCGGAGATTTTTATACAGCATCGCCGTGTTTCCTTTATAATTAACAGCAAGTGTAGAGTCCTGCACAAACGATTCCTGCCGTGGCCGTATATCCTGGTCCCAGTAGCGGTTAAGTAGGCTGCCATCCGGCATTACGACTACATGTTTTGTCGGTGCTGTTTTGTCCATAAAATAATTATACTCCTGCAGCAGCGCGTTCTGATATAAAGCATAGACACTGTTGCCTTTCTGCTCCGCCAGTAACTCCAGCATCATAGAAAAATACGGCGGCTGGGAGCGGCTTAAATAGTAGGTGCGGTTGCCGTTGGGTATATGCCCGTATGTATCAAGCATATAAGCAAAATTGCTGATCATGTTTTCCATGGTCTGGTATTCGCCGCTTTCCTGCAGCCCAAGCATGGTAAAGTAAGAATCCCAATAATAAATTTCCCGGAAGCGCCCGCCCGGTACAATATAGGAGTAAGGTAAGGAAAGCAGGGAACTGCCATTAACCACCGTATCAGGATTACGTTTTAATACACTCCAGAGCTGCCGGATATGTGTTTTGATGCCGGCGGCAGTATCGGAGTGATAATTACTGGTCAAACTCACCGGCACTTCAAAATTCTCTTCCACAAAACGCAGCAGCGAAAAGCGCAAGGCAGGGTTGTTTTTTGCTTTCAGATAATCGGTCACAATGGCTGCCGGATCACGCTTTGGTATGCAGTCTGCAAATGTTTTGTTATCCGGGAAAATTTTATTCATCTGCACATCCACGAAAAGCTGTCCATAAATCTGGTCGGGTGTCTTGGGCGTTTGTGCATCAACCATAACGGCCAGGAACTGCACTACAACAAGCAAAAGGGTTTTTATCATACCTTATAATAATTAAGCTGTAAAATAACTGATTTATCCATAGTGTCTCCATTCGAAATGTGCAGCCTGCAAAAGGGGCAGGCTGCGTTGTTGTATGTTTTAAAATAATAATACTCTGACAGGTTACATTCTGTTATTTTCAAATGGACGCATACCGGTTTGTCTGTAAGACGGGCAAGAATATTATAGCGCCGGAGGATGGCGATGCGTTATGCGCGGCAGTAAAAAGGATTGCGGTAACACCTGACGTGCAGCGGCATAAGGCAGGAAGCCTATCATAAAGTCAGTTTTTGAGAGGCCTTTTTCTATGAGCTATTGATGGCAATGAAACTTTAGCAGTACAAAGCAACGCGCCCCGTTATCGGGGCGCGTTGCAGGTTTCAGCCGCGCCATTATTGTTTGAATAAATGCGTTCTGCCAATAATAACACCGTTTTGCTCAGCCGTTAACAGGAATATACCATGTGGAAGCTTGTCAACATGCTGCAACCGGATGTGGTTGTCGCCGCTTTGGAGATGCGCTTCTTTTTGAACTGCATACACATGACCCGTAACATCAATCAACCGGAAAACAACCCCGCCGGCGGTCGCCAGCGTTATGGAAGCATAGGTATTGTAACTGCTGACAGGATTAGGCACTACTTTAATGCTTGTTGACAGCGCTGTTTCTACGGATGATCTGGCAGGCGCAATGTAAACAGTGTAATCTTCCACTTCGCCATAGTAAATGGTATCACAAGGTTTCAGTGTGTTGAAGTCCGGATTTTCCATCCGTATCCTCAAACGGGTATAGCCGGTTTTAGCATTGGCAGGAATGGTAAACCTGCTTTCAACAGGTGTAGTGTCTATTGTTTGCAATATCTTAAACTGCTCACCCGGATCGGTAAGATCTCCGTCTCCGTTATAATCTATGTAGCAATCCCAGCCTTCATTGTAAACAAAATTGCTTGCCTGAACAGTTATGGTATTGTTTGCACCTTTTTGTAGCCCAACAACCGTATCGCCAAAATAACCATAGCCTTTATTGTCGCCGCTACGGTTTGTATAGTTGTTGACCTTTATGGTTTGTATCCATTCGTACGTTGTGTTCTTTCCAAAAGAAGGACAGTACAGATGATTGCTTTTATCTAATGTCCGGAAGACGAGCGATGTGCCCAACCCGCTTAGCGTATCGGCTGCGCAACTGCTTTGCACCCTGAAAATATATTGTACCGCCGATATCAATCCTGTTAAGTGATAAGCGTTGGCTGGAATACCGGAAATGGTAACCCAGTTTGCTGAATCAAGCGGGCGGTATTGTAAGTTATAGCTGTCAGCATTGTAAACAGCGCTCCAGTTTAGTATGGCGCTCGTTTTAGCAAGATTGGTCACCGTTAAATCCTTGGGGGCATCACAACCCGAAACCCCGGCGCCGATGCCCACCGCATTAAATGCATCTTCAACACTTTTTAATTCGGCCGATGAATCGCCATACAAATCTGTTGCAGCAGCAATGCATGCAAGCCGCCAGTCGGCATATTTGGCGGTAGGTGTAAGGTATTGCGTTTGCGAACGGTAAATAATACTGTCCGCTTTTCCCAATCCAATAGCATTCACCACATAGGCATCGCCTATGTCGTTAACCCCTGAACCGCCCGTTACGAGCAGGTAAAACATGAAATTGCCTACGCCGCTGAGCGTATGTACATCAAATGCAGGATTCCAGTAGGTGCCGCCGTAGGTATCCGGCTGCTTAAAAGCATTCGGGTTGGCCATATCTCTGATTAGCCAGCTCCCGTCATTGCTGATTTTCCAGCTAATATCTTTTGGCTTCGACCAGAACTGGATTGATTTACCCATAATATCACTCAGGCTTTCATTGATGCCACCCGGCTCGTTGCGATAAATCAGGTCGCAGGTTTCCTGTGTTACGCCATGCGTAAGCTCATGACCGGTGATATCAATACCGGTGCAGCCGCCCGGATTGCCGGTCGAGCGTTTGTTGAAATTCATGGTACTCCCATCCCAAAACGCATTGTTTACATAACTCTGGTCGTTTACATAACTGTACAGGGCTGTGCCTTTATCATCGTAGCTGTTTCTTCCGAAAACGTTGGTATAAAACAACCAGGTTTGCGACACACCATAATGCGCATCCAGCGCTGCCTGATTAAAGCTTTGTAAGGTCCAGTTGGCAGAAGTACTGTAATAGTCCTGCCCGCGTTTGTTTACTTCGCCATGCCGGGTAATAATGCCGTTGCCTTTAGTGTAATCGCGCAGCCGGAAAGAATCTGCACGTAGCCTGTCTGAATGAATCGTACGCTTGCCACTCCAGGCAGTATTAGCCGTTCCGGTAACATCGCTGTACTGAATCCTGTCTTCCCTGCCCGCCAACTGCCCGGTGCCCGCATCAATAAAATAATAGGCCCTGCTTAGCGGTTCCAGCGCATATACCTCTACTTTATAACACAGCCGCAATGCTTTCGGGTTTATCTGGTTGCCGGCATTGTACCAAACCAATGCGGGTGCTGGTTTGTAGCTTGCTTTAGCATTCTTCGTTTGTTCCTTAATGCGTTGTTCCATCGCTTCCTCCTGCCAGGCATATCGCTTTGCTTTTATGCTGTTAACTGCAGCAGCAAGTGCGGCATTGGCATCTATTTTTACTATGCCGCGCTGCGATGACATTTGCGGATCAAAGTCAGTAACGATAAACCCGCTCAAGCCCGTAAGGGAGCCGTTTCTGGTATGAAAAATATACATCGCATGCTCAACCGGAATGTTGTTATATACCTGATGAAAACGATAGTCGGCGAAGCCCGGCGGGTTTTCGTCTTTTTTGTATAAAAGGAGTTCTGATTGCGCATCTATGCCTAATAAACTTTTGGTGCCGGAGCCATTGAATGCAATCGCTTGACTTGCCGCTACGGGCGTATAAAAACGTGTAATGCCATCTCCGTTTTTAATGGCGTCTTTCAGATTTTGCGCGAAGGAAGAAATACAAAATAAAACAACGGGAAATAAGAGTAAAAGCTTTTTCATAGGAGTTATTCCGGATGGTAAATGAATGCAAATTGCCTGTCTTGGTTTAATGAAATGCAATAAGCAATAGTTTTAAAACCGATGAGTAAGATAAGAATGTTGATTGAAGATTTTATGTAAAATAAATTTGTTAGTCAATTGTGATGGGTTCGTGATAATTGTACGGATGTACCGTTTCTTCACTCCGCAAAATGTTGGTTTTGATCTTCTTAAAAGGCCGTGCATTTACCAGCGCAACTGCACCGCTCTAAGTTGGTTTATATTAAGGTTGCCGGCAAAAGCAGCCTGTCTGCAACAACCGGTAGTTTCTGTACAGTTAATAACCGGAAACAAAAGCCGCTGCCCGCGCCACTTAAGCGAATAATGTGTTGCAACTGCCTAACCCTCTCCCTGCAGCCTGAGCCACGATGCCGTATGGCGACAGAAAAATTGTCTTTTTAAAACGTCATTTTTTCTGTTGAAAAGAAAAAATTTCAGTGAAATATAACTGCTGCCGGCAATGGCATTGCGGTTGCTTATTCCTTATAAAATTATTTCTTAACCAATTAAAAGGAGGTCTTTATGACAATCGTTAAAAGAAACGGTAATCCTGCTAATCACTTTCCCACATTCTTTGATGATTTTTTCAACCGCGACATTTTTAATTGGGACATGTCAAATTTTTCTGACACCAATACTACCATTCCTGCGGTTAACATTAAAGAAACGCCTGACAGCTATGAAGTAGAAGTGGCTGCGCCCGGCATTACAAAAAAAGACTTTATAGTAGAGCTTGATGGCAACCGGCTCAGCATTTCTTCAGAAAAGTTAAACAGCCGCGAGCAACAGGAAAAGGTAAGCTACATCACCCGCGAATTTAGTTACCAGTCTTTCCAGCGGATATTCAATTTGCAGAAAGAGGTGGTGGATGCAGATAAAATACAGGCTAAGTACGAAGACGGTGTGCTGCACCTGATCATTCCTAAAAAAGAAGAAGCTAAACAGAAACAGCTAAGGCTGATACAGATTTCATAAGGTTTGTAAACAATATTTTAAAAGTGTTGCCTTTGTACAAAGGCAACGCTTTTTTTATATCATCATCCGGCGAAAAACGGGTGATCAGGAAGCTGGCTGCATAATGTCTTTATCCAATATCGCTTTAATTACCCGTATCGGTATTCTTACCCAGTCGGGGCGGTTGTTCAATTCATCATTCAGGTTTACAATAGCCGTTTCCAGCATAAAGGTTTGTATCATCATCTCGAAGTCTTTTTTATTCTCCGGTATAAAGGCGCTGCCGGCAATAGTGTCCAGATAAGCCTTCATAAAAAAGCCGGTCATATAGTGCGTCCACAGCAGGATAAAAGGTATAAGGCTTTGCATCTCTTCCTGGTGAATCTGCTGATTGGCCAGAAAGCCTTCATACGCTACACGGTACAAAGAGGTTACCATGCTGGCCACATCGCGCAGCGGCGAACGCTTGAGCCTTCTTTCGCTGTAGCTTCGGCGCGCATCACCGCTAAAATCCTTGATCGCGATATCCTTGCCGGTCATCAGCGCCTGGCTTAAGTGGTAATTGCCTTGAATGCGTATTTTAATCACATCCAGCTTCTTAACATATATTTTTTTAAGCAGGTTTAAAATATCGTTCTTACGCGCCATCACCGCCTCCAGGTCGGCACGCACGTGGTCGGGCAATGCATTGAGATGCTTACGGTTTTGTACTGCTTCCCGCACCACGGCCTGCATAGATGAAAACAGGGAGCGCTGGTAGTGCAGCGAAAACTCCTCCGGCTGAAACTCTTTAGCGTTGGTAGCCGCCGCCAAAGCAAGATGCATCTCTCCGGTACGCACCCCCAATTGCCGCAATTGCTCAGCCGCCGTAGGGCTTAGAAACTCCTGCAGGTCGGCAGACAGTTCGTCAAACGCAACAGGCGCCGTTAGCGAACCTTTCAGTTCATACTGTGCGAGCTTTTCCCGGTCGCGGGCAAGAATGCGCTCAATAAAGTTGTTAAGTCTTTGCAGCATAAAGCTGTGGAAGTCGCCATGGTTCTCTACCATTACCTGCAGCATACCCAATACCATTGTGTCTTTACTAAACTGCCATTCAACAGCGCCTAAAAACGCAGGAACATAGGTAAAGCCGGCCTGCTCGGTGAGGTAGCGCGTGATTTCCATATCCGGGTTAACAGCCCGATCTACCTTGCGATACAGCTTGAGGAAATAGCAGTTGTTGTAAGTGATAGCCGTATTTGCCAACTCCGTTGCGTGGATGCGAGGCTTAATTTCCTGTTGGCCTGCTACAAATTCCTTAAGGCTGGCATTGGCGTAAAAGCGAATAGTTCCATTAAGCGGATTTAGACTTTCGCCGGCTGCCATCTTTTTTAGCAGGGCCTGTTGCAGCGGCGCTGTATAAAAAGCATCTGCCAGCAAGCCTTCTTCGCCATCTATCTTCATCCTTGCGATAATGGCTTCGGGGCAATTAGTTGATAATTTTCCGGTTTTCTGTTCTTTAATGAATGTTAAAGCCAACTGGTAGGTTTCCGGCAAACCGCTTTCGTAATTCACTTCAGCCAGCAGCAGCACCGCGCCGGTGTCTTCCAGCGGAATAGCGGCAATATCTGTGATGGCTATATGATGAATGGCGCGGCCCTTGCCTGCAAACCAGGTGGTCTTAGCTAAGTAAGATATCAGTATATCTTCTTCCAGCAACTGCAAGGTTTGCCTTTGCAAAATATCGTTCCATGCATGCAGTTCCAGCTCCGGCAACAGCGCCCTTTCACTTTGTTCTTTTTCTACCTTCTCCAGCTCAAACCAATGATAGGCATACGGACTAAGGGTAATAAAATACGGGTTGTCATCTTTCACGATGGGAAACCGGTTTTTACTAAATACCTCTACCGGCACGTAGCCCTTAAAAGCGGAAAGGTCTATCTCTGCCGGCTGTGTGTATTTGGATAGATTCACGACCACCAGCACCGTCTCCTCTTCATAGGTGCGTGTGAAGGCAAGTATTTTTGGATTCTCAACGTTTAAAAACTTCATATCGCCGCGGCTGAATGCTTTGTATTGCTTGCGCATATTGAGAATGCGCTTCATATACCAGAAGAGCGAAGAAGTATTGCTGCGCTGTACTTCCACATTCACTGCTTCATAGTTGTATTCCGGGTCGAGTATAACCGGCAGGTACAGCTTCTGCGGGTTAGCTGCCGAGAAGCCGCCGTTGCGGTCGGGCGACCATTGCATCGGCGTACGTACGCCGTCGCGGTCGCCAAGATAAAAGTTGTCGCCCATGCCTATTTCATCGCCATAATAAATCACCGGCGTTCCCTTTAAAGAAAAAAGCAGGCAATTCATCAGCTCTATCTTGCGGCGGTCATTGCCCATCAGCGGCGCAAGGCGGTGACGAATGCCCAGGTTGATTTTTGCACGCGGGTCTTTTGCATATACTTTATACATGTAATCGCGCTCTTCGTCGGTTACCATTTCCAGTGTCAACTCATCGTGGTTCCGCAAAAAGATTGCCCATTGGCAGGTTTCGGGAATAGCAGGCGTTTGTTCAAAAATATCGGTTATCGGGTAGCGGTCTTCCATCTGCAGGGCCATAAACATACGGGGCATTACCGGGAAGTGATAATTCATGTGGCACTCATCGCCATCGCCGAAATAGGAAGCCGAATCTTCGGGCCACATATTGGCCTCCGCAAGAAATACAGTGCCGGGATAATACTCATCAATATGCCTGCGCATCCTTTTTAAAAAGGCGTGCGTTTCGGGCAGGTTTTCGCCATTGGTTCCTTCCCGTTCAAACAGATAAGGCACCGCATCGAGGCGAAATCCATCTACGCCCATTTCGCACCAGTAATCCAAAACTTTAAATATTTCTTCTTCTACCTGCGGGCTGTCGTAGTTCAGGTCAGGCTGGTGGTAAAAAAAGCGATGCCAGTAGTATTGGCCGGCTACGGCATCCCAGGTCCAGTTACTGGCTTCAAAATCCTGGAAGATGATGCGCACATCTTTGTATTGCGCAGGGTCATCTGTCCACACATAAAAGTTTCTTTCGGGCGAGCCTTTCGGCGCACGGCGGGCCCGCTGAAACCACGGGTGCTGGTCGGAGGTATGGTTGATGACCAGTTCGGTAACCACTTTCAGGTTACGCTTATGCGCTTCGTCAAGAAACTGTTTGAACTGCTCAATGTTGCCATAGGAAGGGTTGATGTTGTAATAATCGGCAATGTCGTAGCCATCATCGCGCAGCGGCGACGGGTAAAAAGGAAGTACCCAAATGGTGCTTATCCCAAGATCCTGCAGGTAATCCAATTTTTCCAGTAGTCCCTTAAAATCACCGATACCATCGGCATTGCCATCACAAAAGGCTTTGATGTGCAGCTCGTAAATAATTGCATCTTTATACCAGTGCAGCTTATCATCTAAAACAGTGGTGTTTGCAGCCATAAGTAGGTTAAGTTTAAAAATAATTGTTTTATAATCAGTAATTAATATGCCAAGGTATGCAGCAAGGAATAATTAAATGGGTAAATAAGACCGAAGCACAAGCTGATAGAACGGCTAAAGCAGCGATCTTTTTTATAAAAGAAATAGGTTGGGCGTAAGCAGTCCGCAGACCATTTAAAATTGACCGGTTGCAACAACCTGACTTAATATTTTACCTCTACTGAATGAACACAAGGTTATATTTTGACACATCGGTTTTTGGTGGAGTTTACAATGAAGAGGTTGAAGAGATTTCAATTTTACTTTTTGAAAAGGTAAAAGTGGGACAGATTATTTGTGTTTATTCGGACTTGTCAGAAACTGAACTTCAAAATGCACCACAAAAAAGTTAGAGAATTCTTTGCAGGCTTGCCAAAAGAATATATGCAGTTCGTTGAAGTAACAGAAGAAGCTTACGAGCTTGCACAAAAATATGTAGACGAAAAGTTGTTGGTCATACAAGTGCCGATGATTGCAGACACATTGCAATTGCCACAGTTAACAAGGTTGACATTTTGGTAAGTTGGAACTTCAAACATATTGTAAACGTTTTTAAAATACGGGGATATAATTCAATAAATCTACGTTGTGGCTACGCACAACCTGACATTCGTTCATCAAAAGAAATTGTGTACAATGAAGACGACCAGTAAAAAAGAAAAAACATTTGACACAGTTAAGGTATTCCGTGAAATCAAAGAAAAAATTGCAAAAAAAACAGAAAAAATGACTTTTACTGAATTCAAAGAATATCTGAATAAAAATAAATTACAGACTGAGAAATAGACTTTGCTTACGCCCAACAAAGGGTTTGGCAATAGACTGGCTGAGGTAATAACAACCGGCTGCAAATCAATATCAGCAATAGTTTTAGCTATTAGCTGTTATCTCCATTTTAAATAACAATTTTCAGCTTTGATCCCAAACTTGACCAGCAATGAATATCAACTTATTGTCAAGCCTAAATCGTAATGCGCAACTATGTTGCTATAATTTATTCTAAAAAATAAAAGCGGGCATTTGCAGAAGCAATTGCCCGCCGTATTTACAATTCACTGCTTCTTATTCTACAATCCGCAGTTTCGCATAGTTCAGCATGATTTTTTTTTCGCCGTTGTGCTCAAACTTTACAGTAGCAACCGGGTTGTGTGCACTGCCTTCCATCTTCATTACTTCGCCAAAGCCAAACTTCTGATGCTCTACTTTTTGCCCGGCCTGCAGGCCGCTGGTATCGCTGGCGGTAAAGTCGGGCGACGGAACATGGGCAACAGGTTGCGGTTTTGGTGTTGATGATAAATAAGAAGGCTTGCTGTCGTTGGCTGACTGGCGATGCGTCATAGATGGCTCAAAGCCGCGGTGCATCCGCTGAAACGCGGTGCCCATGCTGCTTACGCCACTGTTGTTGCGGGCGCCGCCGCCGGCAAAGCTCCTGTCTAAATAAGGCTCCGGCAGCTCGTCTAAAAAGCGGCTGGCTTCGTTTTGCACTAAATTGCCAAAGCGATAACGGCTATTAGCATACGTAAGCCATAAGCGGTCTTTGGCGCGGGTAACCGCTACATAAAACAAACGCCTTTCTTCTTCCAGTTCTTCCCGCGTATTAATGCTCATGGCGCTTGGGAAAAGCGTTTCCTCAATACCGCCAACAAACACGCAGCCAAACTCCAGCCCTTTGGCCGCATGTATCGTCATCAGTTTTACCACATCCGCATTTTGTTTATCATCATCGGCATCTGTTAATAAAGTGATTTGCTGCAGGTAAGCGCCGAGGCCTTTATCGCCTACTTCGCCGTCTTCATTCGCCGGGCTTTCCGTCCATTCTTTAATAGAGTTCAGCAACTCCTGCGTATTCTCATAGCGCGCAAGTCCTTCGGTGGTTTTATCATTGAATAACTCCTTGATCATGTTGGTATGCTTACCAATCTGCTGCGCTACATCATACGCGTTATTTTTCTCCAGCAGGCTCTGGAAATATTTAATCATCGTCACAAAATTCTGCAGCACTTCCAGCGTACCGGCCCGGAAGCCAAATTCACCGGCGCGCTCCAGCACGTTATACATGCTGATGTTTTGTTCGTTGGCAATAATTACCGTTTTTTCAATGGTGGTTTTACCGATGCCGCGCGCCGGGTAGTTGATGATCCGCTTCAGCGCTTCCTCGTCTTTCGTATTTGCAATTACTCTTAAATACGCCAAAAAGTCTTTGATTTCTTTGCGCTGGTAAAAGCTTACGCCGCCATAAATGCGGTATGGAATACCCATGCGACGAAGGCTTTCTTCAAAGGCGCGGCTCTGTGCGTTGGTACGATAAAGGATTGCAAAATCGCTGTTGCGGTAATGGTTGCGCAGCTTTTGCTCCTGGATGCTGTCGGATACAAACTTGCCTTCATCATTATCCGTCATGGTGCGCACCAGCTTTATCTTTTCGCCTTCTTTATTATCGGTCCATAAAACTTTTGGTATCTGCCCTTTATTGTTTTTGATGACCTCATTGGCTACATTCAAAATACTCTGGCTGCTGCGATAATTCTGTTCCAGCTTTACCACTTTTACATCATCATAGTCTTTCTGAAACTGCAGTATGTTTTCGATGGTTGCACCGCGGAAGCTGTAGATGCTTTGCGCATCATCGCCCACCACGCAAATATTTTCATGCCTTGCCGCCAGCAGCTTGCTTATCTGGTATTGCACCGGGTTCGTATCCTGGTACTCATCTATCAGTATGTATTTAAACTTGCCCTGGTATTTTACCAGCATTTCCGGTATGCCGTTGAGCAACTCATACATTTTCAGCAGTAAGTCATCAAAGTCCATTGCGCCGTTTTTAAAGCAGCGTGCGGCGTATGCTTTATAGACCTGGCCAATGGCAGGCCGATTGGTGCGCGCATCTTCCTGTTGCAGGTAGCTGTCGGCGGCATATTCTGCCGGGCCTACCAATGCGTTCTTGGCAGCGGAAATGCGGTTGTGTACTACGTTAGGCTTGTAATGCTTATCATCTAAATTCAGCTCATTAATTACCGTCTTCAATACCGAGCGGCTGTCGTCGGTATCGTAAATGGTAAAGCTGCGCGGATAACCGATCCGGTCTGCTTCGCTGCGCAGGATGCGCGCAAATACACTATGGAAAGTGCCGACATATAAATTGCGTGCTTCGTTGCCGCCAAGCATCCGCCCGATGCGCTCTTTCATTTCGGCGGCTGCTTTATTGGTAAAAGTAAGTGCGAGTATATTAAAGGCATCTACGTTATGCTTGCCCATCAGCCAGGCAATACGCGTGGTAAGCACTTTGGTTTTGCCGCTGCCTGCGCCGGCCACAATCATTAATGGCCCGTTTACATGTATTACCGCTTCGCGCTGCGGTTCATTCAATCCCTTCAATAAATCTTCGATGTTTTGCATAGCAGACAAAGGTAAGGCGGCCAAATCTGAGTTGAAAGGAATAGTACCGGATGCGTAACAATTTTGCGGCTTTTTATACTTTACTAACACCATTGAACCGCCATCAACATTCTTAAAGGGTTAATAAATGCCGCAAGGTATTTTTATGATACCGGCAGTGGTACTACTATGAAGCTTTCGTTGCGACGCCTGCCTGCCGGCAAAGGCAGGCTCCGTTCGGGGTTCTGTTATCTATGTAGCAGGTAAGCGGGTGCTTATTTTTGAAATGCAGCGGCATAAGCGTTATAATACCATAGTTAGGATTACGCAAATGAAAATGTTTTCCATCCTTTCAATGTTAAAAATCTCCCCAACTCCCCATAAAAAAAGCCACTGTAAAAACAGCGGCCGTGCTAACCTATGAAAAACACCTAAAAAATCAATTGCTTTATTTATTTGTTGAATACAGTGTAAATGTAGTATTACTTGTTGTTAGAAAATGTAGGCTAAGGGAATTATAAGCCGCATTTAAATACTTTTCTATCTTGGTTTAATATTTCACGTTTCACTGCAGGTCTTTTTAATATTACCGGCATCAATAGTAAGAAAATCTGTTATACAAAAGCAAAAGCCCCGACTTGTCGGGGCTTTTGCTTTTGTATGTTGTAAAAAGCCGTTATGCTTCCTGCATGAATGCATACGGATAATCGGTTGGTGCGTTAAAGGTTTCTTTGATCGCCCTGGCGCTTAACCAGCGATAGAGATTTAACTGGCTGCCAGCTTTGTCATTCGTGCCGCTGGCGCGTGCGCCGCCAAATGGCTGCTGACCAACTACGGCACCGGTGGGTTTATCATTAATATAAAAATTACCGGCCGCATTGCGCAGCTTATCAGTAGCCAGCGCAACGGCAGCTCTGTCCCGCGCCAGCACCGCGCCAGTAAGGGCGTATGGCGAAGTTGTATTTACTAACTCAATAGTTTCTTCAAATTTGTCTGCATCGTACACATATATGCTGAGCACCGGCCCGAATATTTCTTCGCACATCGTTACATAACGCGGGTCTTTGGTTTCGATAACGGTTGGCTCAATAAAATAGCCTTCCGTTTTATCGTATTTGCCGCCGGCAATAATCGTTAACTCCGGGTTATTTTTAGCGGCATCAATGTAGCTGCTTATTTTATCAAAGCTGCGCTCATCTATCACCGCATTAATGAAGTTGGTAAAATCTTCTACCGTTCCCATCTTCATTGTTTGTAGCTGCCCTATTAATTTTTCTTTTATCGCGCCGGCAAGGTTAGACGGAAGGTAAGCCCGCGACGCCGCCGAACATTTTTGTCCCTGGAATTCAAATGCGCCACGCGCCAGTGCCGTAGCTGCCACATCCGCATCGGCGCTTTTATGAATGAGCACAAAGTCTTTTCCGCCGGTTTCGCCCACTATGCGCGGATAGCTTTTATATTGATCGGCATTCTCCCCAATGGTCTTCCATATTTTATTAAACACACCTGTTGAGCCGGTGAAATGAATACCAGCAAATTGCGGATGACTAAAGCAGATCTCACCCATCATTGGTCCATCTACATAAATAAGATTGATAACACCGGCAGGCAAGCCCGCTTCCATCAATGTGCGCATAAAAAGTTGTGCGCTGAAGATTTGCGTATGCGCCGGCTTCCAGATAACGGTGTTGCCGCACATAGCCGGTGCAGTGGGCAGGTTGCCGCCAATAGCCGTAAAGTTGAACGGTGTAACGGCAAGTACAAATCCTTCCAGCGGGCGCCATTCCATGCGGTTGTGTACGCCGGGCGCGTTTACCGGTTGCTGCCGGTATATGTCGCTTAAAAAATGCACATTGTACCGTAGAAAATCTGCCAGTTCGCAGGCGCTGTCAATCTCTGCCTGGTAAGCATTTTTACTTTGCCCAAGCATGGTAGTGCCGTTTATGTAGGCGCGGTATTTGCCGCTTACGAGGTCGGCGGCTTTTAAAAATATATGCGCGCGTTCTTCCCAGGGTATTGCCGCCCACGCTTCTTTCGCTCCCAGTGCAGCATCAATAGCTTCGTGCACATGCTGTGCATCGCCTTCGTGAAAATAACCAAGTGTATGCTGTATTTCGTGCGGCGGACGGATGGCGAGCTTTTTACCGGTTCTCACTTCCGCTCCGTTAATGTACATGGGAATGTCTGCTTCCTGCGCCTTCAGTTCGGCTAATGCTTTTTTGAGCAACAGCTTTTCGGGCGAGCAGGGTGCATAATTAAGTACGGGTTCGTTGGCAGGCGCGGGATAATGGAAATATCCTAAGTTCATTATTGTTTATTTTTAAATAGCTGCAAAAATACTTTGATAACGATTACTGTAAACCGGCTTTTTCGTTTTGTTGCAACGGCGTTGAGCAGCAATAGTTAAAAGCTTACCTGTAAGCAGCTTAATAGGATATGCTTACATTTGACATTAATAATAGCATAAAAACTTATGAAGGCAAAATATATAAATCCATTTACGGATTTCGGATTTAAAAAAATATTTGGCGAAGAAGCAAGCAAACCATTACTGCTTGATTTCCTAAACAGCCTTTTGCCTGTACAGCATACCATTTCCAACCTTTCTTTTAAAAATACGGAGCAATTAGGGCAAATGGAGACAGACCGGAAAGCGGTATATGATATTTATTGCGAAGCAGAAAACGGAGAGAAATTTATTGTAGAACTGCAAAAAGCGAAACAAAATTACTTTAAAGAACGAACTATTTATTATTCCACCTTTCCTATACGCGAACAAGCAGAAAAAGGCCAGTGGAACTATAATTTAAAGGCTGTTTTTTGTATCGGCATTTTAGATTTTACGTTTGATGATTATGAAAGTGAACGGGAGAAGAACGAAGTAGTGCATACAATCAAATTAAAGAGTCAGCATGGTAAAATATTCTATGACAAGCTTACCTATATCTATCTGGAAATGCCCAATTTTGAAAAGAGTGAGCAGGAGTTGGACGGCAGATTAGATAAATGGCTTTATTTTATTAAACACCTTGAAGATTTCCAAAATATTCCGCAAATTTTTAAAGGGGAGGTAGTGTTTGAAAAAGCATTTGAAAAGGCAGAACTGGCTAAGCTGAATACAAATGAGCAAGACCAGTACGAGTATAGCTTGAAAGTATTCAGAGATTTAAAAAACACGTATGACTATGCTGTGCAGACGGCAAGAGAAGAAGGATTGCAACAAGGCAAAGACGAAGGTCTGCAACAAGGTAAAAAAGAAGGATTACAAATAGGCAAGGTTGAAGGTTTGCAGCAAGGCAAGATAGAAGGCAAGATAGAAGGCAAGATAGAAGGCAAGATAGAAGGCAAGATAGAAGGTAAAATCGAGGTAGCGCGCTCTTTGAAAGAAGCCGGCGTTGCTATCAATATTATTGCCAAAACAACAGGTCTTACTATGGAAGCGATAATGAAGTTATAAACTGTTACCATTTAAAAAAAGCTGTTGAATCTATTTCAGTTCAACAGCTTTTTATTTAGTTCCAGCAGCAATTATAGCTTTTTAATTTCAATATTGCGGAACCATACTTCGTTGCCGTGGTTCTGCAGCGCAATATGACCTTTTGAGAAAGTGCCAAAGTCGGGCCATTGCTTAAACTTGCTTCCCGCTACCATTTTCTTCCAGTTGGCGTCCCACAGTTTGGTAGTAACCACCTGCGTGCCGTTGAGCGAAAAACTAAGCGTACTGTCAACACTTTTTATTTCCACATCATTCCACTCGCCGGCTTGCTTTACCGTTTCGGGCTTGCTGGTGATCAGGTCGTACAAATCGCCGGCGCGGTGCTTAATGATTTTTGCATCCGGATGGCCGTTATTATCCAATACCTGCATTTCCGGACCGGTAAAATAGGTCTCTTTATACTTTACTGTATCTTCCTGAACGTAAAATAAAATGCCGCTGTTGCCGCTTTTCGAAATTTTCCATTGCAGCTTCAGGTCGAAATTGCCGTACTCGTCGTTGGTTATCAAGTCGCCGCCTTCGCCGTTTGCAGGCTGCAGGTGAATGGCATTGCTATCCACGCTCCAGTTGCTGCCCGGCGTACTTTTTCCGTAGGTATGCCAGCCGTTCAATGTTTTGCCGTCGTAAACGGTACCTGTATCCGTATTGGAGGAAGCATTTGCAGCAGTGGTGTCACTACTCATGGCCGTACTACTGTCCGCGCTGGTATTTTGGTTGTTGGCGCTGTTGCAGGCTGCCATAGAAAACAAGACAGTTGCAACAACAAGCAATCGTTTCATGTAGGATGGATTATTTGGTTTTAAGTAAAAGCACATATTTTACCATTTGCTCTGCATCGGCCTGCGATAGCTGGGGATGTGCTGTCATAGGAACGCTGCCCCAGACGCCGGCACCGCCGGTAATTACTTTATGTGATAAATACGCTACTGCCGTGTCTGAACCTGCGTATTTATCAGCTACATCGGAATAGGCCGGACCTATTAATTTTTCGTTCACCTTATGGCAGGTAAGGCAATCCGAACTGCCAATGAGCGCAAGTCCTTTTTCATAATCCGGATTCTGGCTAATGTCCGTACTTCCGCTGCTACCTGCAGCGGTATTAGCAGCGCTGTCTTTATTGGCTTCCGTGGAGCTGCCTCCACAGGCAGCAAGCAGGCTGAGCATGGCGATAGTTACTACGTATTTCTTCATTGTGATCGTGTTTTTGCTTTAAAATATTTTTGTCAACTTATTTATACTCCGAGGCTCCAGCCATTGTGGTACTCCCGTTTAACAAACTGGTTGGCTTCGTCAAAATTTGTGATCTTCATGTCATTGCCATTCCACAACAGCTTAATGTATCTTCCGGGATAATCGTACTCGTCTGTTTTACCGGCCTGCAGCTTACGGATATCATAGCTGCGTATCGCGAGGTTGCCCATGATTACCGATTCGGTGAGCGGGCCGGCCACATCGAAGCGTGAGCTCAGGCTGTTGGCTTCCTTGCTGCCGTAGCCTGCCATGCAAGCTTCTACCCAGCGCAGGTAATGTCCGTCTTCTGCATCTTTTACGCGTTCTATGGTTTGCGGCACTTTTGTTTCTTTGGTTTTAGAAGTAGGCAGGAGCTGCGGGTTGATGCCATACGTGCCGCACATCATCTTACCTTTTGTACCTTCAAAAATAACACCATTACCGCCGTCGCCCATTTGCTCGTTCGGACCTAATTCTGCCGGCCGTTGCGGCTGTATGCCGCCATCCATCCAGTGCAGCTTAATGGTTTGCCCGGCTTTTTTTCCTTTAAACGTAAGTATGATGTGGGAAGAAGTAGGGCCGCTTTCCGGGTAATAAGCTTGTTGCCAGTTGGCAATATAGCGGGTTGCTACGCTGCACTCCGCACTTTCGGGGTAGCCTAATTCCAACACCTGGAAGGGCGGTGCAATAATATGACAGCCCATATCGCCCAACGCGCCGGTACCATAGTTCCACCAGCCACGCCAGTTAAAGGGAATCAGGTTTTCTATATAATCTTTGCGTGGCGCCGTGCCCTGCCACAGCTCCCAGTCCAGCCCTGCCGGCACTGCGGGCTTTTCTGCAGGCCACGCTATGCCTTGCGGCCATACCGGCCGGTCGGTAAAACACCAGACATCCGTAATGTCGCCTACAATACCTGCCTTGTACCAATCTACCAATTGCCGCACCCCATCGCCACTGGCGCCCTGGTTGCCCATTTGCGTTACCACTTTATTTTTTTTGGCAGCCTGTGTCAGCATACGAACTTCATATATATCGTGCGCCATTGGCTTTTGCACATATACATGCTTGCCAAGCTGCATGGCCGCCATGGCTGCTACCGCATGTGTATGGTCGGGCGTAGATACCGATACGGCATCAATATTTTTGGCTTCCTTATCCAGCATCTCGCGGAAGTCTTTATAAAATTTTGCCTGTGGGAACTTTTTTACGGAACCTGCAGCCTGGCGGTCATCCACATCACACAGGTATGCGATATTAGCCTTGCCGCCAGAGAAAAAATGGCCAATGTCATCTGCCCCTTTACCGCCTGCGCCGATGGCCGCAATATTCAGTTTATCGCTTGGGGCAATAAAGCCTTGTCCGCCCAGTACATGCCGCGGCACTATGTAAAAGCCTGCTAAAGCAGTGGCACTATTACGGATAAAATTGCGGCGGGAATTGTCGTTTTTGTTTTGTTCCTCGGTGTTGTTTTGCATGATATTTCGTTAGAATTAAAAAGTAAATATTCAGGTGATGAATGTAAAACAAAATAGTACACACAAAAGAAACAATTTTTTGCACCTCCGGGTAAAAAGTAAATATTGATGAATGATTTATTCTTCTGCGCGTGATGCTTTTCGTTAAAGAAAACGAGTAGCCGGTGAATGATGTTTATAAATGAGAATGCTCTATTTTTGCCCGGCTTTTTACAGTAGCTAATAACAATACTTATGCGACAAATAGCTTTTCGGGAGGCGCTTCGTGAAGCCATGAATGAAGAAATGAGGCGGGACAGCCGCGTGTTTTTGATGGGGGAAGAAGTGGCAGAATACAACGGTGCTTACAAAGTGAGCCAGGGCATGCTTGCCGAGTTTGGCCCTAAGCGTGTAATTGATACGCCCATTACAGAATTAGGATTTGCCGGTATAGCAGTAGGCGCTGCCCAAAACGGCCTGCGGCCGATTGTAGAGTTTATGACCTGGAACTTTGCAACGCTGGCGCTGGACCAGATTATTAATACCGCTTCTAAAATGCTGGCCATGAGTGGCGGGCAGATTGGCTGCCCGATTGTTTTTCGCGGACCAAACGGAAGCGCCGGCCAGTTAGGTGCGCAGCATTCTACGGCTTACGAAAGCTATTATGCCAACATTCCCGGCCTTAAAGTAGTATCGCCTTCCAATGGCTACGATGCCAAAGGCTTATTAAAACAAGCTATCCGCTATGAAGAAGACCCGGTAATGTTTATGGAGATTGAAGTAGCCTACGGCGATAAAATGGAAGTGCCGGAAGAAGAATATTATATTGAATTAGGCAAGGCGGATGTAAAGAAAGAAGGTAAAGACGTAACCATTGTTTCGTATGGCAAAATGATGAAAGTAGCGCTGGCTGCTGCAGCAGAGCTGGAAAAAGAAGGTGTAAGCGCCGAAGTAGTTGATTTAAGAAGCATCCGCCCGCTGGATTGGAAAACCATTTTACAGAGCGTACAAAAAACTAACCGTTTGGTGATTGTGGAAGAGCAGTGGCCGATGTGTTCGGTATCTTCTGAAGTTGCATACCGCATACAAAAAGAAGGCTTCGATTATCTGGACGCACCTATCCGCCGTATTACCTGCGCCGATGCGCCCATGCACTATGCGCCTAACTTAGCCGCTGCTTACATACCCGATGTACCGCGTACGGTAAAGCTGGTAAAAGAAGTGATGTATATGAAGAAATAAGCTGCAGATAATATTATAAAATCCCGGTGTTGATCAACCAGCAACGGGATTTTTTATGTCCGGGATTTATTATAGAAGGATTGCTTTATAAGTAAATACTTTTGCATTTTACAGAAACTAAAATGCTATTGAGTAATAATGAATATGCCGGTATCTAAACGTTTATCTTTATTACTGCTGCCTGCCTTATTCAGCAGCATTGCAATTAGTGCACAGCACGCAGATACAACATCCCGCAACCCTGCCATCATACATGCAGCAACCAACACTGATACTACCGATCTTGGCCGTGTAACCGTTACCGCTTTTAGTACGCAGAGCCGCTGGCAGGACGTGCCGGCAGCAGTTTCTGTTATTACCCAAAAGCAGTTGCAACTGCTGAATGTTACTTCGCTCGTGCCTATACTTAATACAGCGCCGGGCGTGCGGATGGAAGAACGTTCGCCCGGAAGTTACCGCTTATCTATACGTGGCAGTTTACTGCGCTCGCCTTTTGGCGTGCGCAATATCAAAGTGTATTGGAATGATATTCCACTTACCGATGCCGGCGGCAATACCTATTTGCAGCTCATAGACATCAGTCAGCTACAATCCCTGGAGATTATTAAAGGGCCGGCCAGCAGTCTCTATGGCGCCAATACCGGCGGCGCTGTTTTGTTGCATTCCGGCAATCCGCTTGCTACTCAAAAAAATGTTTATAGAGCTGCCATAAGCGCGGGTTCTTACGGTTTATTTAACGAGCAGGCGGGCTGGTCGTTGAATACGCAAAAGTTTCAAACCAATATTCAGCAGGTGCACCTGCAAAGCGATGGTTTCCGCGATCATTCGGCTATGCGCCGTGATGCAGTAAAGTGGGACGGCAACTGGCAGATTTCTGATAAAGAAAGATTGTCTTTTATCAGCTTTTATTCCAACCTGTATTACCAGACGCCGGGCGGCTTAACGCCCACCCAATTAAATACCGATACAACGGCTTATCCAAAAGCAGTGCTGCAGAAAACAGCGGTGTACAACAAAACGGGTTTTGCAGGCGCCAGCCTCAGTTCGCAGATTAGTAATCATTTTGATAATACAACTACGCTTACTGCTAACCATACTGCTTTTAAGAACCCTTTTACCAGTAATTACGAATTGCGGGATGAATGGAATGCCGGTGCCAGAACAACATTCGCTTATCATAGGGAAGCAAAAGATATTTCTTTTAAATTACTGGCCGGCGGCGAATGGCTACACAACCATGCGCGTATTGATGACTATGATAATAATACGGGTGTAAAAGGTGACGTTCAGTTTAAAGATGAGCTGTATGCAACGCAGTACGCTTTATTTACACAAATAAATATGATATGGAAGGAACGGCTTACCATGCAGGCCGGCGTGAGTAGTAACCAGCAGGCTATAAAGTACAAAAGGTTGACAGATTCGATTGATAATGGTTTTAGAAAAAGTACGACGAATAACCTTGCAGCGCCACGTTTCAGCATAACATATAAATTAAGTAACGTCATTAATGTGTATGGTGTTATTGCCAAAGGCTTTTCGCCGCCTTCGCTTGCAGAGCTGCACCCGAGTAATGGCGCCTTTAATGACAGCCTGCAACCGGAATACGGCTGGAATTATGAGCTTGGTTTTAAAGGAAGTCTTTTGCAAAACCGGCTGCAATACGATGCTTCTGTTTACACTTTTGGCCTGCGCAGTGCAATAGTAAAACGCAGCACTGATACTAATCCGGAGTTTTATGTAAATGCAGGCAGCACAAAGCAACGTGGCTTTGAAGTTTGGCTACGCGGAGTGCCGGTACAAAATACGGATCATTTTATTAACCAGCTTGCCATCAGCAACAGCTTTAGCTACCAGCCCTATACTTTTACAAACTATATGGTTAGCTACAACGATTATAGCGGCAACAGGCTTACCGGCGTACCCAAAGTTATTAATGTGTCTTTTGCAGAAATAAACAGCCGGCCGGGTTTTTATGCCAATGTAATTTTAAACAATACGGCTTCTATACCATTAACCGATGCCAACGATGCATTTGCAAAAGCTTATCATTTATTGCAATGCAAAACAGGCTACCAGCATCAACACCCGAACCGCGGTTTCCATTACAATATTTTTATCGGCGGTGATAACCTGCTGAATGAAAGTTATAGCCTTGGTAACGACATTAATGCTTTCGGTAAACGCTATTACAATCCGGCTCCAAAACGAAATTACTTCGCGGGCATACAGGTAATGTTTTAACGCCTCTTTTTGATTAAACAGCAGCAATTATTTAAATCCTTTTTAAGGCTATAGTTCATTGTAGCTGTATAATTTTACAACCTGTTCTTTATGTTACCGCAGTAACAGTGCAGATATTGGTTATTGCAGTTTCGTTTTACCCGTATTTTTAATTCAATACATCCAATATCTTATGCGTCTGTTTATCATCATTATTGCCCTCGTATTTTGCAATTATGCTTCGGCTAAAAACAACGATAGCGCTGCTTACTACTTACAAAAGGGAATAAACGAAACACAAAGCGGCCACCTGCTGCAGGGCTGCCAGTTTTTAGACAAAGCCTATAGTTATAACCAAAGCGATAAAGCGATCCTGCAAAATCTTGCAGATGCTTTGTTTGATTTGCGGCGGTACCCGCAGGCAAAAGAAAAATATGCACTGCTGGCGCAAACGGGAGACGCAGATGCTGCTGTTTATAAACAGCTAACGATGTTGTCTTTCAACCTGCGCCAGTACGCCGATGTGATAAAATACGCGGCTCAACTGAAAAAGTTAGCGCCTGCTGAAAAGGTTGCTTTTTATACAGGCAAAGCACAGTACGCGCTGGAAAACTACGGCGAAGCAATAAAGAGCCTCGAAATAGCTGCTAAGGAAGCACCTGACAATGCAGAGGTTTCTTATATGATGGCCCGTATCTATGCAGACATGCAGGACTTGAAAAAGGCAGCGGTGTATTACGAAAAAGCATTGCAACTGCAGCCTGATAACGCAGGCTGGATGTACGAAGCGGCCTTGTTGTTTTACGATGCCGGCGATGCCAAAGTAACCCTTAAATACCTCCTGCTGGCGGGCGATAAAGGATACTTAAAAACCAATGATTATCTACAGAATCTTGCGGCTGCGTACATACAATCCGGCTATTTTGACAAAGGTATCGCCGTGATAACGGAGGTGTTGCAAACAAGACCGGCAGACCTGGGCTTGCTGAATATGCTGGCCCGTGCGTATTACGACAATAAGAAATACAACGAGGCTATTGCTTACTATAATAAGGTGACAGCCATCAACAGCAACGATATAAACGCACTGTATATGACCGGCTTATCCTACCTTAAAAGCGGCGATAAGGCAAGAGGAGAAGCTATATGCAACAAGGCCATTGAGCTGAAGCCGGCATTGGCCGCTTACCGCCAGAAGCAGGAAATACCGATGTAGTATAATATCACATTACGGCTATATAGCAGGGGCGCGGCAGCTAACCAACGGGTGGTTTGTTTCTGCGCTTTCTTTTTTACCGATTAATAAAGCGTAATTGAATTTAAACATCCTGTTGCGTATGGCGTCATTAATAAAAGACGCTGGCAGCTAATATGATTTTTTCAGTTAATAAGCAAAATGACACAATCGGATAACGCCAATAAATAGCCCGGACATGTTGTATTTACTCATCTTTTTAATCATTTGTTTTGCGGTGCATTATACGGTTCCAAAAGACCATGCAGACGAGCCGCTATAAGCAGCATTGTCCGCAAAATCACATCAGTATGCCTGCAATGGTAGCGCTCAGGTAGCTTGCCAGGGTGCCGCATAGTAAAGCCTTCAACCCAAGCTGCGCCAAATCTCTTCTTCGCTCCGGCGCCAGCTCGCCAATGCCGCCGATCTGCATCCCGACACTGCTGAAGTTGGCAAAGCCGCAGATTGCGATACTAATAATTAGTAAGCCTTTATCGGTAACAACCGGAATCTGTTTGGTCGTAAGGCTTTTAAAAGCTACAAACTCATTAATGGTAAGTTTCTGTCCCAGCAACGTAGCGGCGCTGCTGATGTCTTGCTGCGGAACACCCATTGCCCAGGCAAACGGGTAAAACAGCTTACCAAAGATATAATTGAGCGTAAGGTCGAAATGCGGATTGAAAAGGTGCCCGGTCTTTACCAGCAAAAAATCAAGGCATGCGATTACGGCAATAAAGCCGATCAGCATGGCTATTACATTCATCGCTATTTTAAAGCCATCACCGGCACCGTGCGAGATAGCGTCTATTACATTGGTATAACTGCTTTTTACTTCCAGTTTTACGCGGCCCATCGTCTGGCTTTCTTCCGTTTCGGGAAAAACAATTTTGGCAATCACCAGTGCGCCCGGCGCTGCCATTAAACTTGCAGTAATAAGCTTTGGCGCAAGGTCTAAGCCTGCAGCCGCGCCCATGTTGGCATATACAATCAATATGCCTCCGGCTATGCAGGCAAGGCTGCCGCTCATACTGGCCAGCAGTTCGCTCTTCGTCATACCGCTCAGGTATGGGCGAATCATTACCTGCGCTTCTACCTGGCCCACAAAGGTGCTGGCTACATTGCTCAGGGCTTCGGCGCCGCTTACCCGCATAATAAAATTCATAGCTTTGGCAATAACTGCCACCACACGCTGCATAATACCGTAATGATAAAAGATGGCCACTAACGCACAGACAAGTATAATAGTAGCGGTAACATTAAAGGCAAATACAAAGCCTCCCGCGGCATAATCCATTACGCTGCCATCGCCTTTTGGCACACCCAAACCGCCCCAGACAAAAGAAGCACCTTTAAAGGCGAAACCTTCAATTAGCTGCATGCCATGACCAAGCCACTGAAAAAAAACCGCTACCGGTTTTACTTTAAAAATCAGCACCGCAATCAGTACCTGCAGGCCGATACCGCTAAGCACCAGCCGGTAATTAATACGTTTACGGTTGTTGGAAAACAGGAATGCAACACCCAATATCAATGCAACACCAATAAGGCCATGAAATCGTTCCATGCGGTTGTATAAGATTGTTGATAATGAAGATAGCCCTTATTTCTTTTTAAATCGCTGCAGTGTAAATTGATACAGGCTTGTAATATCGGTGGAAATATTGAAGCGTAAAATGCACGCCGAAAAAATTGTAAAATAAATAGCCGAGCGCATCATAATATCTAAATACAAATTCGGCAGCGCCGGAATAAAGTGTACTGCGCTTACACATGCTACCGCTATAAGGATGGCGTAAAAAGTATGCTTCGTAAACGGCTGCAGCCGGAACAGTTTCCAGATATAAAAAAAGCGTACGCTGTTGAAGACCGTCAGCGCGATCAGGTTGGCATAAGCCGGCCCGTAAATTCCATAGCGGTGGATAAGCAGGTAATTAAGCGGAAGCGCCATTGCAACAAAGAGCATATTGGTAACAAAGTCGAGCCGCCAGTACTTCGATAATAATAAAATCTGCGTGTTGGCGCCGGTGCCCAGGTCAATGATTTTGGCCGCGCCCATTACGATAAATATCCATTGCATCGGTGCATATTCGCTGCCTAAATATTGTATGGCATTGTGCATATTTAAAAAAATGATGCCCCAGATTAAAAAGCCGACAATCAGCAGGTTCAGCGATGTTTTTTTATAAAGCTCATGTATCTGGCCTGTATTTTTATCCTTCCAGGCCTGCGAAATAATAGGCGTGGCAATGGCCACAATACTGCGTTGCGGCACGTCCATAATGCTTATCATATAAGAGCCGTAAGAAAATACATTGGCATCGCTAAGGCCGCCGGCACTCTGGCTTGCCAGAAAGATAACGTCAATTGTGCGGGATATAACGTTAAGCAACGAGCCGGAAAAAATAAGTGCGCCGTAAGCGACAATCCTTTTATACAGCCGCCTTGTAACATTGCTGATGGAAAAATTGATGGGGAAGTTGCCGGTTGCAATTAAGTAAATCAGCAGCACAATTACCGAAGGCAGATATACAAATGAATACAGGGTAAAGAACGTTTCGAGCGTGATAACTTTATAG
Source organism: Ilyomonas sp. (assembly GCA_965247435.1). Lineage (GTDB taxonomy): Bacteria > Bacteroidota > Bacteroidia > Chitinophagales > Chitinophagaceae > Ilyomonas. Next base: position 537,754 of record OZ252019.1, read on the forward strand.
ATGTATAATAAAAGCAGCACTAAAACAACGACGCGAAACAGCACCTCCCGTAAAAAATTAGAGACCACCGTTTTTTGAATGCTCCAGGCAAAAGACTCGAAGAGAATGAACAGGGCAATGGTAACCGTGAGCGGGTATAGTAAGTGATAATGCGTTACAAACAGGGCAGAGCGTGCCCCAAATTTGCGAATGATAAACCCTTTAAAAAACAGGAGCGAGAGTATTACCAGCAGGCATCCGCCAAGGCAGATGAATAAAGCAAAGGCAGGCAAGTCGTTTTTACGTTTAGGAAGATAAGTTTTGTAAAAAGGAAAAAATTTTGCAGTAACCGAGTGGCTGCCGGCCGTAGCTACCGAGCCGAATACCAGGCCTAAATCTACTGCTAATGTTGTAAGCCCTATTTCTTTGGTAGAAAAAAACAGTGGGAAAATGAGTAGCTTATTAACCGCGCCAACCACAAAACCAAGATAGGAAAATATAGAAGAGTAGATGCTTTGCTTGCGGATAATGCCCATTATATGGTTGTGTAACTTAGCAGTAAAAATAGTATTCTCCGGATACCTGCAAGCAGGCGGCCGTAATTTTATAAAAAACGGTTATTACACCAAAGAAGTAACCGGAGCTGCGCAGGTATAAACCGCAACGGGCGTTAACGGCGTAAGGCGTGTTGCGGTCAGGCATCTGTAAACAACAGCGTGATTGCCGTTTAGTCAGCGTTTTATACTATAGTATTTCAAGGTAGTGATATGAAGATTGCCATCGGTTACGCTCACCAGTTTATAATCTCTAAAGGTATTTTTGTCATCTAAAAACCCGATTACACAGGAATAATTTTGTTTCCCTTTTTGCAGGGCAGGTTTAGGCATCCTGTCAAAGTCTGGTAATTGCAGTGAATCTGTAATATCCAGTTCGGCATATTTTACCTGCAGCCGGTACGTAAATGTTTTGGCTGTTTCGTACAAGGCTACCTCAAATTTCCAATTATTAAGCTCGCCTGTTTCGCCGGTTACCTTTTCGCTGTACACAGCTACGGGCTTAGGATTTGGGTGTTCTCTTTCCTGTGGTGTAGCCTGCATTGTTTCTTTGCTTTCAGGTGTTGTGGTTTCTCTGCAGGCTGCAACAGTCAAAAGCAGTATGATAATCCAAAAAAAATTTCGCATGTGTTTGTTTTATTAATTACCGCAAGTTTTCTGATAGTCAGGTAATAGTTTTGAGTTAATAGACAAAGGCAAGAGAAGAGACTTTGGGCAGGCCGCCTGTTATGGCTACGCCTGTACTTAACGGCATTGGCCTTATTGCCTTTGAAATAAAGCACAGCCAGCAGATTCCGACAAATTTGTCCGGAAGCATTTGAGTAGCTGTTTTTGTTTTCGCAGCTCAAAAATATCTTTATCTCAAATGCTTCTCTCTTTTCTCCTGCCCTCACTAACAGAAAACTTGCGTTAATTAACAATTTTATTTTTACTTTACCCGTTTAATAGTTAACTGTAATTATTTCCTATGCGGCGTTTATTTGTATTCTTTATTATGCTCCTGCCGGCTGTGGGTATGATTGCCTGTAAAAAAGAATCGGCTGTTTTAATGCAGTTTTCTTTAAACGATTATTATCCGCTGCAGGTTGGCAAGTGTTTTTTCTACCGCCTCGATTCTATCGTGTACATCTCCTTTGGTACTACAAGAAAAGTTAATAGTTATATTGCTAAAGATAGCATCGTAAGCATGTTTAAAGACAATACCGGCCGCAACGCTTATCTCGTTTACCGGTACCTTACCGATACGTTACGGCAGCAAGCTTTTAACTTTAGTTCCAGTTATTGTATTACGCCGGCAAACAACATTATTGAAGTTACAGATGCCAATAACCTGCATTACATTAAGCTTGCGGCACCGGTTGCGGCAGCTACTACCTGGAAGGGCAACTCTTATATTGATGTTACGCCTAATCATTTGGGATATTTAACAGACTGGGATTACCAGTATCAGCAGATTAACATGCCTTTTACAGTTGCTAAAGGAACCATTGACAGCACCATTACGGTTTTGCAGGAAGATAATGACTCGCCCAACGAAGTTTTGGATCCTGAACAATACCAGCAGTATATTCATTCTTTGGAAGTGTATGCTAAAGGTATCGGGCTTATTTATAAAGATTTTGATTACTGGACCTGGCAGTCGGTGAATAGTATTTCACCGGGCTTTACCGATGACAGCTATGGCATAAAGCTTAGCCTGATTGATTACCAATAATCAGGCATTTGTAAACAGCGCAGCAAACATCGTATCCGCTTTTACTTCATACCCTTTTAATACCTCCTTTTTGATCAGTTGCAAGGGAGTTTTTTGAAGAATGAACTTAACTATTTCTTCGTTTTCTGCTTTATATACCGAGCAGGTAATGTACAGAAAGCAGCCTCCTTTTTTTACCGCTTTTAATGCGGTAGTTACAATCTTTTTTTGTAAAGCCGTGTAGTGTTTAATTTTTTCTTCTGTAATAAAGCAGAGCTGTTCGGGCGTGCGCGCCCAGGTACCCGATCCGCTGCAGGGAGCGTCACAGATAACCAGATCGTACTTCATTGGTGCCTGATACTGATTGGTTAAATCAGCTACAAAGGACTGGTAATTTGCAATGCCTGCTACTTTAAAACGCTGCTTCAGGTTATGGATGATAGATGGCCGTATATCGGATGCAGTAAGCTTTATAGGTGATAATGTATCTATTGCTAAAATGGATTTTCCGCCACTGGCGGCGCAGCAATCCCACACCGTAACAACTTCAGCGTTCTCTGATGCCATTGTTATAAAAGCTGCTATTTTTTGTGACGAATAATCCTGAATAACAACCTCTTTATTGATCTCCAGCAGCGTATCCATTTTTGTTGTATTATCCAATGCAATACAGTTATCGCCGGCCAGTTTATAGCTGATATCAGCAGCCTGTAACTTATGTATCACTGTTTCATAATTGCCGGGCCTGATCCGTACAAATAAATGGGGCTGTATTAAATGCGCCTTTGCAAATGCCTGCTTATCTATATCATTATTCGTGCTGCCAAGGTTGTAAAAAATATCTTCTATATTAAAAGGATGCAGGGATTGTATAAAAGCGATCCGGTTGTCAATGTCCTGTTTATAGTTATCCTGCCAGCATGCTTCATACAACGCAAGCCAGTCGCCCTTTTCATAAGTACAGAGAAACAAGGCAGATAGTAATCGTTCTTCAACGGTTAAGTCTTTTAATGCCTGTCCGGGCCGGTAATAGCAATAGCAGAGATGGGAGATATGGCGCCGGTCTTTGGCGCCATGTTTTTTATGCTGCGCAAAGTATTGCTTCAGATAAACAGACAACGGCATGTTACCCTTATATTCTTTGATAAGCGCAACAGCGGTATCAAAATATTTTTTGTAAAAATTCATTTATAAAAAACAAAATCCGCGGCTAAGCGGATTTGTAAGATTGATTATTTTACTATAATTCAGTAAGCTTGTCCTTACACTTCCAGTAGTGTTTTTACCGGATCTTTTCCAAACAACAACAGTTCCGGGTTTTCCAGCAGCTCTTTCACCCGAACCAAAAAGCTCACACTCTCGCGGCCGTCAATAATGCGGTGGTCGTAACTGAGCGCCACGTACATCATCGGGCGTACCACTACCTGACTGTTAACCACCATCGCGCGCTCCTGTATTTTGTGCATACCCAATATGGCGCTCTGTGGCAGGTTAATAATAGGTGTGCTCATCAGGCTGCCAAACACACCGCCATTGGTTATGGTAAAGGTGCCGCCCTGCAATTCTTCCATCGTCAGTTTATTGTCCCGCGCTTTGCCGGCCAGCTCTATTACTTTCTTTTCTATATCAGCCATGCTCAGGCTTTCCACGTTGCGGATAACGGGTACCGTTAAACCGCGCGGGGTACTTACGGCAATACTTATATCTGTATAATCATGATACACCAATGCATCGCTATCTATATATGCATTTACCGCCGGCCATTCGCTTAAAGCAATGGAACAAGCCTTGGCGAAGAAGCTCATAAAGCCGAGGTTTACACCATGGCTTTCCTTAAACTTATCCTTGTACTGCTTGCGGATGTCCATAATGCGCGTCATGTCCACTTCATTAAAAGTAGTGAGCATAGCCGTTGTATTCTTCGATTCAACGAGCCTGCGACTGATGGTTTTGCGCAGGTTGCTCATCTTTTCGCGGCGCTCATTACGGCTGTTCAACTGCTGGCCGTTAAATGCTTTTTTGCCGGGATTTTGTAAAGCTTCCAGTACGTCGTGCTTTAATATTTTTCCATTTGCGCCGGAAGGTGTAATGGAAGCCGGATCTACTTTCTTATCGGCTAAAATAGCTGATGCAAGCGGTGTGGCTTTAATATCATTGGATACGCTTGTAACCGGCGCTGCTGTTGAAGTTTCCTGCTTTTTTTCGGCTGGTTGCTGTATTGCAATATTTTCGTTTTTTTGATTGGCAGGTTGCGTTGATGGCTGCACTGCTGCAACAGCCGGCGCTGCTATATCAGAATTGATGATGGCTATTGCATCGCCTATCTTCAGCACATCGCCTTCTTTAGCCTGTGTTTTCAGTTCTCCCGCTTCCTCCGCATTCAATTCAAAAGTTGCTTTTTCACTTTCGAGTTCTGCAATTACTTCATCGCGGTTCACAAACTCACCGTCTGCTTTAACCCATTTCAGCAAGGTTACTTCACTGATGGATTCACCTACTGCCGGTACCTTCATAGTAATGTTTCCTTTGCCTGTAGCTGCCGGCTGCGGCATTGCCGGCTCCCGTGAATTTTCCGACATTGCTGCTGGTGGCAATGGTTGAGGTGAGGCTGCTTCCTGCGGTGCCGTTGTTGGTGCGGTTGATTGCTGAGCCTGGTCTTCTATACTGGCAATGATAGCGCCTATGGCAATTGTATCGCCTTCGGCAGCAACTGTTTTTAAAATACCTGCCTGTTCTGCGTTTACTTCAAAGGTGGCTTTTTCACTTTCGAGCTCTGCAATTACTTCATCGCGGTTTACAAACTCGCCGTCTGCTTTTACCCATTTCAGCAAGGTTACTTCACTAATAGACTCGCCTACTGCCGGTACTTTTATATCAATCATTGTTAGTACTGTTATTTATAATATTTCCTACAAGCAATATAAATTCTTTTACTGCTATCAGGTGCTGCTGAACATCGTTTTTATCTACCGCAAAAAAATCTTCATAGTCTGCTTCAAATCTTCTGGCAAAGATGGTGGTATAAACCTGTGCCTGCTCTTTGCTTAGTATAATTGTTTTCTACAAACTTGTTATTGAACAGTGCTTTCATTTGCAAATGCGATGCGCAATTTTATTAGCAGCGTTTGTAACAACCTGATACTATTCTTTATAAACTGCTTTGCCGGTATTTTAATTATATTTCTGTAAACAGTAACTGTCAAAGGCTAAATGTTAAACGCCGTTTCTATGATGTCTGCCTGCTCTGCTGCATGTACTTTAGAATAGCCCGAAGCAGTGGCAGCGCTTGCGTTACGGCTGATAATACCATAATTAATACTCTTTAAATTCATCTGCAAAAACGAAGCAGCCCCCATATTCAACGGCTCTTCCTGCACCCAAAACCAGATTGCCTTGTTGTATCTGGCATACAGGGCTTGCAGTTGTTTTTCCGGCAATGGATACAACTGTTCGATGCGGATGATTGCGATATCCTTCCTGTCTTCTTTTTGTTGCTTTTCTGCCAGTTCAAAATATAATTTCCCGGCGCAAAACAACACTTTTTTTACAGCGGCTGCATCCTGAATAAACGGATCGTCCATTACTTCTCTAAAACTACCTGCAGTAAACTCACTCACCGGGCTATAGCTTCCGGGATAGCGAAGATAAGCCTTGGGCGAAAAGTTGACCAGTGGTTTGCGGAAAGGCCATGCTAACTGCCTTCTCAGGGCATGAAACAAATTCGCCGCCGTGGTTATATTGGTTACTATAATGTTTAACTCGGCGCACATTTGCAGAAAGCGTTCAAGCCGCGCACTGCTGTGCTCCGGGCCCTGGCCTTCGTAGCCATGCGGCAGCAACATCGTAAGTCCGTTCATACGGCTCCACTTTTGTTCGCCGGCCGTAATAAACTGGTCAATCATGGTTTGCGCACCATTAGCAAAATCACCAAACTGCGCCTCCCATAAAACCAGCGCGTTCGGGTTAGCCATCGCATAGCCATATTCAAACCCCAAAACACCATATTCGCTAAGCAGCGAATTAAAAACCCGGAACTGCTGCTGATTGTTGAAATGGTCTAAGCGGTTGTATTCGCTATCGGTATCTTCATCGCGCAAAATAGCATGGCGATGGCTGAAAGTGCCCCGCTTCACGTCCTGGCCACTCATGCGCACTGTTTTGCCTTCGGTTAATAAAGAGCTGTAAGCCAGTAATTCGCCGGTTGCCCAGTCCACTTTCTGTTCTATATCAAACAATTTTATTTTATCCTGCAATAGCTTTTCTACTTTGCGCAGGGGCTTGAAATCTTCCGGCCATTTCATAAGGCCATCGAATAGGGTTTTAAAAGTTTCTTCGGTAATAGCAGTTGCCGGTGATGCATCAAAATCGGCAGGTATTGCTTTGCGTAAACTGAGCCACCATTTTTCCGGCTGCTGAAATTTGTAAGGCAGCGGATGCTGCTTTACATCGTCGAAGCGCTCCTGCAAATCTCCCCAGAATTTCTGCTCCATTTCTTTAGCTAACTCCTGTGCATCCGCCTCGCCGTTAGCCTTTAAATAATTTATATAGACTTCGCGCGGATTAGGATGCTTTTCAATAATATCATACAGATGCGGCTGCGTGTATTTTGGATCGTCGCCCTCATTGTGTCCGTGCCGGCGATAGCAAACCATATCTATAAAAATATCAGCGTTAAACTCCTGCCGGTAACGGGTAGCTATATCCGAACATTTGACTACCGCCTCCGGGTCGTCTCCGTTAACGTGCAATACCGGTGCATGCACCATAGCAGCAACAGAAGTACAATAATCTGCACTGCGGGCATCATCAAAATCGGTGGTGAAGCCAATCTGGTTATTGATAACAAAATGAATGGTGCCGCCGGTAGAATAGCCTTTCAGTTCGCTCATCTGCAGCACTTCGTACACAATACCCTGGCCGGCTATTGAGGCATCGCCATGAATGAGTATCGGTAAAATTTTATCGTAATCACTATTGTACAACACATCGGCTTTAGCTCTTGCAAAGCCTACTACTACCGGGTTTACCGCTTCGAGATGCGAAGGGTTTGGCATTAGTTTCAAATGAATTTTTTTTCCGCCGGGCGTAGTTACTTCACTGCCGAAGCCAAGGTGGTATTTAACGTCGCCGCTGCCCATGGTCTGGTCCATACGCGCAGTGCCCTCAAACTCACTGAATATCTGCTCGTATGTTTTGCCCAGCGTGTTCGCCAGAATATTCAGGCGGCCCCGGTGCGCCATGCCGATCACTACTTCCTGCACATTATTATCGGCAGCAACACTAATAATGGTGTCGAGCGCCGGTATGGTCGTTTCACCGCCTTCCAAAGAAAACCGCTTTTGTCCTACGTATTTTTTATGCAGGAATTCTTCGAAAATAACGCCCTGGTTTAACTTCTCCAGGATGCGTTTTTTCTTTTCCAATGGCAAAGGATTGGTAAACCGCCGCTCCATTTCGTTGGTAAGCCAGTCAATCTTTTTCTGCTCGCTGATGTATTTAAATTCGATGCCAACATGCGCAGCATAACAGTTTTGAAGGTGATTTAAAATGTTGCGCAGCGATGTTGTACCTAATCCTACTAAATTGCCTGCCTGAAACTCTTTGTCTAGATCTTCTTCGCTCAAACCAAAAAAACCAAGGCCGAGATTTGCTCCGCGGTCTTTACGCTCGCGGATTGGATTTGTTTTAGCTAACAGGTGCCCTTTGTTGCGGTAGCCTAAGATAAGGCGATATACTTTGATTTCGTTTTTCCAGGCTTCCGTAGCGGGTGCCACTGCCGTAGCGGACGCTGAGGAGCCGTTGCCATTTCCGTTAACGGCGGCCAACGACGAAGACATCGCAAAATCAAAGCCTTCAAAAAATTTTTTCAGCTCTGGTTCTACAATGTTGGGATCTTTTATATAATCATTATACAGATTTTCTATAAACGCAGGGTGCGAATTGGTGATGTAGGAAAAATCTTTCATGGCTGGCGTATTGCGCTTTTAAACAATTGAAATCTCATTTGCAGTAAACTAACAAATGACAGGGCTTGCAAATATCGCTGAATCTAACGCAAATAATAGCTTCTTTTTTATAAAAGTTAACAAACTTTAAGAAGCCTTTGGTGGTATAGTACTTACTCTTTTATCTCTGGTTGATGGGTTTAAGAATATTCAAATAGCCGTACCAACAGAAAAAAATTTTCAAATTTCACTTCTTACACTTACTTTTGCAATCCTTAAAAATTGGGCTTACAAATAATTTATTTATGGCAAACCATAAAGCAACAAAAAAAGATGTGCGCCAGGCGGCAAAACGCAGAGACAGAAACAGGTATTACGGTAAAACTACCCGTAATGCCATTCGTAATATTCGTACATTGAAAGAAGAAAAGGCATACGACGAACAATTGCCGCTAACTATTTCAATGATTGATAAATTAGCTAAGCGTGGTATTATTCATAAAAATAAAGCCAGCAATCTTAAAAGTAAATTAGCTAAGAAAACAACACTTAAAACAGCATAACTAACTTCTTTTTTTATTTTTCGTCCCAACTTGTCGGGACGTTTTTATTTTCTGCCACCAAGGCTCGAAGACACAAATAAGATTAAGAAGAGCGAAAAGGCAATTGATACTTATTATATTTTAAAACCTGTATAGCTTGCTATAAGTGAAAAGGCACGAAGAATATTCTTCGTGCCTTTTCACTTTTGTGGCAAAACATTAAATAACGAGCATTGCATCACCATAACTGAAAAAGCGGTATTTATCTTTGATTGCTCTTTTATAAGCTTCCACAGTAAGGTCGTAACCGGCAAACGCGCACACCATAATCAGTAAACTGGTTTTAGGCAGGTGCATGTTTGTTATCAGGCTGTCTGCTATATTAAATTTATACGGTGGGTGGATAAAAATATTAGTCCAGCCTTCGCTTGGCTTTAGCAGTTGCTGCGCCGTAAAGCTGGTCTCCATTGCACGCATCGTCGTCGTACCGATAGAACAAATACGATGGCCGGTTTCTTTTGCCTTGTTTACAATTTTGCAGGCTTCTTCATCTATTTTATAGTATTCTGCTTCCATTTTATGCTTGCTCAGGTCTTCCACTTCTATCGGGCGGAAAGTACCTAAACCTGTATGCAGGGTAAGCTCGGCAAAGCGGATACCTTTTATCTCGCAACGCTTAATTAATTCCCGGCTAAAGTGCAAACCGGCCGTGGGTGCAGCAACTGCACCTTCATGCTTGGCATAGACTGTTTGAAAGCGCTCTTTATCTTCTTCATCCGGTTTGCGTTTAATATATTTAGGCAAAGGCGTTTCGCCTAAAAACTCCAGCATTTGTTTAAAGCTTTCCTCATCACGGTCCCACAGGAACCGGATGGTACGGCCGCGGCTGGTTGTGTTATCAATTACTTCTGCTACCAGTTCATCATTATCACCAAAATAGAGTTTGTTGCCCACGCGTATCTTACGGGCCGGGTCCACAATTACGTCCCAAAGCCGGTTAGGCTTGTTTAGTTCGCGCAGCAGGAAAACTTCTATTTTAGCGCCGGTTTTTTCTTTACGTCCATACATACGGGCAGGAAAAACTTTTGTATTGTTTACTACAAAAACATCCTTGTCATCGTAATAGTCTAAAATGTCTTTAAAGTGTTTGTTTTCAATGTTTCCGGTTTTGCGGTCAACCACCATCAGGCGGCTGTCTTCGCGGCGTTTTGCAGGGTGTTGGGCTATTAAATTTAAAGGAAGATCGAACTTAAATTGACTTAGTTTCATTTGTTTGTTGACTTTTTGCAAAGCAACATTTCATTTCGCCCTTATTCACCGGCTAGTGTCATGTTACGGCATGATATTTTTAGGAAAGTGTGCAAAGGTAACGGTTAAAGGGAAATGGTAAAGGATTTTTAAAAAGTTGCTTCTATTTTAATAGATTCAAAGTGGTTACGTATAGCTTTAATTGTACAATAAGTATATATTGTTACTGTCAAATAAAAGCTGCAGTAAACAACTTTTTTAGGCCTGAGCACCTGCGATTTCCGACTATTTCTTCGGCTCATATACTGCCGGATTTATAATCTGTGGTAGCCATTCTCCTTTAAATCCTGCGATAATATTTTCAACGGCAATCCCCGCCATGGCCCGGCGCGTTTGTTCTGTGGCCGAGCCGATATGCGGTAATACCGCAACAGATGGTATAGATAGCAAAGGGCTTTGCTTATCCATGGGTTCGGGATTGGTAACGTCCAGGCCCGCACCCCATATCGTACCCTGCAGCAGTGCCGCTGTTAAGTCCTGCTCGTTGTGGATAGCGCCGCGGGCAGCATTGATAAAAATGGATGTTTTTTTCATCCTGCTAAATGCCGTTTTATCGAACTTGTTTTTTGTTTCCGGCGTTAGCGATGCGTGCACCGAAAGTACATCGCTCCGCTGCAACAGTTCATCGTAAGAAACTTTTACAGCCTTCAGATCTTTTTCTGCTTCACTATTAGTATTTCTGTTGTAATAGATAACCCGCATACCGTAGGCGCCGATACATTTTTTTGCCATTTGATAACCAATATTGCCCAGCCCGAAAACGCCTAAGGTAGCGCCCTCCAGTTCGATACCCAGATTATCAAACGGGTTGAAAAAGCCCCATTCTCCATTAATGATTTTTTTATGCATGAAAAAGGCCTTACGAGCCGCAGCAATCATCAGTAAAAAAGATGTTTCCGCAGTTGCCTTGCTTAATACACCAGGCGTATTGCTTACCGGTACACGCAATCTTGTGGCTGCTGCAACATCTACATTATCGTAACCTACAGACATTAAGGCGATTACTTTTAAATGCCGGCAGGCAGTAAGAAACGTTTCATCAATATTATTTCTTCCTGCGCTTAACAGGGCATCGTGCCTGCTGCAATAAGCTATCAATTCCTGCTGATTTAAATCTCTTCGTTCCGTAAACTGGGTAATGCTTATGCCCGCGGCCTTTAACGGCTGCAATATGGAATCAGGCATTTGTTTATTGATAAACACTTTCATGGGCTTTACTTTTTATGTGCTTTTAATTTTTTTTGCGATACTGGCATTGGCGTAAAATATTACATTGGTGGAGGACGGCCTTATCCGGTGGCATTACAATTTCAGAGCATTATTGCTCAAATATTTTATAAAAATAAAGCAATGATCGCCGCTAAGAAAACTCTTGTAGCAAAAACAGTGCAACCGGGGGTGTAGATAGCTTACTGCAACCGGATATTGTTCTTAAAATTAATTTTCTGTACACAGATTAGTGCAGTACGTCAACGGTCAGCTTTATGCCTTTCAGAATATCAGTTATGATGAACCTGAGAAAATCTTTTTAAATTAAATAGACATCATTACCATCCAGGTAATTAGTTTTGTTCATCCTGTTTGGTTGCTATAATCTACACTATGAAAAAGACAAGCTTCCTCGTATTATCATGTATAAATTCCTTCTTTCTTTTTGCGCAAACAACCCGCACTGTTGCCAATTTTGATAAGGCCTGGCGCTTTCACTTAGGCAATATGGCCGGTGCAGAAAGTGTAAACGTAACGGACACAAGCTGGCGCTTACTGAACCTGCCGCACGACTGGAGTATTGAAGGCGCTTTCAGCAAAGACAACCCGGCGAAGCCCGAAGGTGGCGCACTGCCGGGCGGTATCGGCTGGTATCGTAAAAGTTTCACTCTTCCGCTTACTGCCAAAGGAAAAATGATATACATTGATTTCGATGGCGTTTATCAGCGGAGTGATGTGTGGGTGAACGGTCATCACCTCGGCTTCCGGCCAAACGGGTACATCTCTTTTGAGTACGAGTTAACGCCTTATCTCCATTACGGCGACGTAAAAAACGTTATCGCCGTAAAGGCAGACAATTCCAAACAGCCTAATTCGCGCTGGTACTCCGGCTCCGGCATTTATCGCCATGTATGGCTGGTAACCACCGGTGCGGTAGCCGTTGACCATTGGGGCACTTATATTACTACGCCATCCATCACCAGCAGTGGCGCTATCGTAATGTTGAATACGCGTATCAGCAACAAAAGCGGCGGTACCTCTGCCTGTACGCTAACAACAACTATCTACGACGATTCGGGTAAGGTGGTTACCAGTGCCACGTCCCGGACGATCGTATTAACAGATACGGCAAAAGAAGCCAGCCAGCAGTTTACTATTAACAGTCCGAAACTCTGGTCGGTTGACCAGCCAACGATGTACAAAGCAGTTACGCAGGTAATCGTGAATAAAATCGTGACGGATGCCTATACAACACCGTTCGGGATCCGTTATTTCCGGTTTGATGCTGCCACAGGTTTTTTTCTGAACGGAAAGCCCTTGAAGATTCTTGGTGTATGCAACCACCACGATTTAGGTTGCCTCGGTGCGGCAGCAAATGACCGGGCTTTGGAAAGACAGCTCCGGATTTTAAAAGACATGGGTTGCAATGCTATCCGCACTTCACACAACCCGCCAGCTCCGCAGTTATTATCGCTTTGCGATAAAATGGGCTTTATTGTAATGGATGAAGCCTTTGACTGCTGGAAAAAGCAAAAGGTTGACTACGATTATCATTTGTTTTGGGATGAATGGCACCAGAAAGACCTCGAAGACCAGCTATTGCGCGACCGCAACCATCCCAGTGTATTTATCTGGAGTATGGGCAACGAAATACCTGAACAGGGAGATACAAGTGCGCTACGCATTGCGCCGGAGCTCGCAGCTATTGTTCACAAGCTCGATGCAACCCGGCCGGTTACCACCGGAAACGACCACCCGGATACGGCTAATTATATTATTAAATCCGGGGCGCTGGATATTATCGGCTTTAACTATCACGACTGGGATTTTACTTCCTTTCCGACAAAATTTCCCGATCAGAAACTCATTGGAACGGAAACTACTTCTGCTTTGGAAACAAGAGGCTACTATGATATGCCTTCCGACAGTATAAGGCGCTGGCCGATATTGAGAGATTACAAAACAAAAGCCGTTATGAATGCTGATAACACGGCCTCTGCCTACGACAACGTTTCTGCGCCGTGGGGTTCTACCCACGAAGAAACCTGGAAAAAAATCAAGCAGTATGATTATTTATCCGGTATGTTTATCTGGACGGGCTTTGACTATTTAGGTGAACCGACACCCTACTCCTGGCCTTCCCGCAGTTCTTATTTCGGCATTATAGACCTTGCTGGTTTTCCCAAGGATATTTATTACCTGTACCAAAGCGAATGGACAAATAAACCGGTGCTGCACCTGCTGCCGCACTGGAACTGGGAAACCGGCCAAACGATAGATGTGTGGGCCTACTACAGCCAGGCCGATGAAGTAGAATTGTTTTTAAATGGCAAATCGCTGGGCATACAAAAGAAGCAGGGCGATGACCTGCACGTGCTATGGCGGGTACAATACCAGCCCGGCGTTTTGAAAGCTGTATCGCGCAAAGTGGGCAAAGAAGTATTGACTGCCGAAGTACATACAGCCGGCAAGCCTGCTAAGATTGAATTGGTGGCGGACCGGAAAAATATAAAGGCCGACGGTGCCGACTTGTCGTTCGTAACTGTGAGGGTAACAGATAAAGATGGCTACCTGGTGCCCGATGCTACCAACCTGATTAATTTTACAGTAAGTGGCCCGGCGGCTATCGCCGGAGTTGATAACGGTGACCCGGTAAGTCACGATTCTTTCAAAGCCCATAGCCGCAAGGCTTTTTATGGCCTTGCACTCGCTGTGGTACAGGCTGCAGAGAAAGGTGGTGCCATTACCCTTAAGGCAAGTGCAGCGGGTTTGCAGCCCGCAATAGTTACGATTACTGCAGGGAAATAAAGTACAGTTACAGTTACAAAAGCAGGCATTTATGTATTTGGTGATGTTTCCAAATGTAGGATAGCAAGTTTTTTACTACAAGGAACAGGAATTGAGTGGAGTTTCACAGCGTCATGCTCTGCGTTATCTCTGTTTTCTTTGCTACTCTGCGGTAAAATAAAGTCTTCTCACTAATCATTATACATTTAACAACACAACCATGTATTTATAATTGTTTGTCTGAATAAAGCTTTAGCTGATACTTTATCTATAATTTCAGGTTAAGAATAATTTAAGAGCTACAAAACCAGAATAGTTTTATCTTAGAGTTATCATTTTCCCCAATTATAAAAAGCTAAAGCTAATTCATGCAGTTTCTTATTGCTATACTATTAATTGTTGGCAGCAGAATACTTTTTGAGTATCTGGATATCCGGTATAGAAAAACTGTTTTACAAAGCGACTATGTAAAAGCCTGCTATCTCTCTAAAAATTTCCGCGTTAAAAACAAATACACAATTGCTACCATAAAAAGATTTGAACACTTCTATGAGTTGTTTGTTTGTTTTCCAAAATTTTTTATTAGTCTTTTGCATCCCCACGAGTAAGATCAGCAACCTTAATAACCGCTGCCGGCTAATCTCTTATGCTTATAGGTCAAGGGTTTAAGCAAACCAGCCATGAAGCCGGTACCGTATGCAATATGCAATAGCGGATAAACTGCTATTATATAAATTGTTTGCCTGAACGACTGGCTTGCGGCCAATGCAAAATAAAGTGCACCAAGCAGGTAAACAATAAGCGGAGCAACCATTGCAGGGCCTAAGGCAAAGCAGCTCAGGGGTAGAATAATTAAATATAAAGTGAATAGTGCCGGCACAAGATGAGATAACCGGATAGCAGATTTTATTTTTGACAGAACCATCGGTTTGTAATAACCATACTGGAAATACTGGCTGAATAACTGCCGGAAAGTTTTACGCGGATGATAATAAACTTTAATGGCAGGTGACTGATAAATAGTAAACCCTTGTTGCCCTGCTCTGTAATTAAATTCGTCATCCTGGTTACGTACAAAAGCTTCATCAAACAGGCCGGTTGTACGAAATATATCTTTCTTCCATGCGCCGAGATATACCGAATCGGTAAATCCTTCAAATGCTTCAAAATGAAAAGAACTGCTGCCAATACCAAATACGGTAGAAGTTGCATAGCCAATTGCATTCTGGATATAATTTCCTTTAGCAATACGCATAGGGCCTCCTACAATATGAGCGTTTGTATGCTCAAACGTTTCCAATATTCTTTCAAAATAATCGGGGGCATACGCCGTGTGTGCATCCAGCCGGATAATGATGTTGCCTGTTGCTTGCCGAATGCCTATGTTAAGTGCGTATGGCACGTACCGGTGTGGGTTGTGCAGCAGTTTTATATTTGCATGGCGCCTGCTATACTCGTTAATAAGCCAACACGTATTATCGGTAGATTCACCATCCACTAAAAGAATTTCCTTTTCAACAGGAAGCGCAGAAATACAGAAATCAAGCAATTCCTTAATGTACTGCTCCTCATTATATACCGGGCATACAATACTTATCATTGCGGTTGTTGAATAATAGTTTTAGTTGATAGTAACAATGGTACAAAAAAATATACAGTTTTTCAACAATTCAGTTTTCTTGGAATAGCCAAAAGTTTTTTCCGCTGGCGCAAAATATAAAGAGCAACCTGTTTTTCAGTGTTGTTTTGTCCAGGCTCATTGCAGTAAATTTAAATGTGCAGTACAAGGATAAATAGCTTTTTTGTATAATAGCAACGCATAAGAATGTTTATAAACCATTCAGAAAATTACGCCATAGCTGTACCACATTTGCTTCTTTAAACGATTGAGCAGTTGTGTAGCCACCGGTACTTAAAGTGCTCGCCATACTGGCATCATTGCATACTTTTACAATGCTGCTGGTCATGGTTGCCACATCGTTGGTTTTTACTAATAATCCATTTATTTCATGCTGTATTAAAAAAGGCAGGCCGCCTGCATTGGTGCTGATAATAATCATCCCTAATGCCATTGCTTCTATTACACTTACCGGCAGGTTATCTGCATTAGTGGTATTGATAAATATATCACATTTTGCAGCCAGTTGTATCCATTCTTTTTGCGGCAGTATGCCCGTAAACACAATTTGATTTTCTACTCCTAAGCCAGCGGCAAGCGTTGCACATTGCGCCAGACTGCCATCTTTGTCCGGGCCTACCATTGTAAGGGTAGCCTCCGCATAAACCTTGCGTAATTCATGTACAACCAGTATTGCCATCTGCGGATTATACACTTTGTGAAAAGAGCGTACCCATAATAATTTAGGGCTGGCAGCTAACCGTTGCCGGAAGGGATAATGCATGCTGTTAATGCAATTGGGTATCACTATGCAGCGCCATCCGTTGGCCAGCATAGGCTGCTGCAGATAGCCGGACACGGCAATATTTATTTTGCTTCGGCCAAAGTAAGTACGGGCTAAAACCGGCGATGCTTTGATCCTTTCCGGAAGGTTGCCCCCATGCAGGCAAGGCACATAAGGGATGCGCAGCAGCTTGCATAACAGGGCGCAAGTACAGGCGAAAAAGAAAGCAGCCGTGCTATAGGTAGCAATTAATACCACCGCATTCTTTTTGTACCTTACTATTGTGGCCAGCATATCCAGCAGGCGAAGTGCTTTTTTCTTTTTATCGCTAACTGCTGTTACCATAAAGCCTTCTTTTTGTAACAAGGACACGACCGCATAACCGGTAGCAGGCGAGTGGCCGTGACGGGCTAAGAAATTGTCGATATAAATAATTCGTTTCAAAAATTTATCGCGTAGAAATATGCTAAAGCATTAGCTACCGCACAGTAGCCATTTCAGTTTGCAGGATGAAGGATGCGTGTAAGCCTTATTATCAGCAATTAAGATTGGTTTAAAAGTTTACCCGTCCGAGACCGGCGGGTAAACCCGGTAAACAAAATTGTTATGAGAAATTATCAAAAAATGAGATGCCCCTTATTGCGTATTTTTTCATAGGTAAGCTCCGCTACCAACTGTACACCTGATAACGAGCGGATAGAACTAATAAGCTCATTGCAGGTTTGCATATCTATAGAATCGCCCTTCATAAGCCAGAGAAAATCCATGTGCCGGAATTCGGGCAGCAGGTATTCTCCGTCGTTATAATTATGATAGATATAGTGCGATAACTGCGTATTGCGCACGGTATGCTCATACACACGAAAGTAATAGCTGCGCTCCCTGCGGCGCAGTTGTATTTCAATATCACGGTTTAGCCTGAACTTGTAGTTTAACGCATTGTTTACACTCCAGCAAAACTGGTAGTTTTTTATCGTAGCCGTAACGCCCAGCAAGCAGGTATCGTCAAAAAAATCTTCCGTCAACTCATTAATATCCAAACAAAACTTAGTCATGGTTAAAGGTTATGAGGGTTTATATAGTCCTTTCTCTTCCGCAGCAGAAGAACAGGACAAAAATAAAAAAAGCACTGGCCATAAAGGCCAGTGCTTAATAAAAAAACAATTAAAGATTTAATAACGCACATTGGCTATGTAGCCCATGCTTTGTCACCTTTTTTGTAGGGGACTGAACCATCATACCTGCCGGGTACTGCTACATATCGTAGTGCTTTGGTGGCACCTATCTCGCTGGTAAAGTAGCCCCAGACTGTTAACTGTTTCATCAGTGTGAAATAATGGTTTGACTCTTTGTCTTTCTTTTTCGCCGCGTATTCTTTCGCTTCTTTATCAATACCGGTCAGCAGTTCTTCCCGCTGGTTAGGCGCCAACTCCATAAAAGATTTATCAAATTTCTTTTTACTGGCATCATTCAGTTTGCCAATGCCATCTGTAAATGTCTTCTGATCGTCTTCATTGTAGCAATCCGTTACAATCACTTTCATAAAGTCACCAATTTTAGCAGCTTTGGCGCCTGGTGATGATGCCGTAGTTGGCAAAATGGTATCCCCAATTTCATCCAGCATCGCTATATCATCCAACGCAAACAGGCCTTCTTTCTTTCCGGTGGTTTTACAGCCCGTAAGGAAAGCCTCTGCACCTATAAGCGTCCCGCCTACCAGCAGTGCAATAGCCGACAAGGCATCTCTTCTATCCATCATGATGTTAAGTTTTCAGGTTTAAAAATAACTATTTTAATTATCAGTTTTTACTTGTTAATTATCATTTTAAAAAATGTATGCAGTAAAAGCAATCTACCCATTCCATTTCTTCTATTTCAATTATCTCTTACGTCCGGCTACAGGTTTCCCCGCTTCATTTCTTCCATTGCATAATTTGCGGCTCTTGCTGTAAGCGCCATATACAAGATAGAAGGGCTTTGATTACCCGTACTTGTCATGCAGGCGCCATCAGTTACAAATACATTGCTGCAGGTATGCAACTGGTTGTGTGCATTAAGCATAGATGTCTTTGTGTCTTTACCCATGCGGCAGCCGCCCATTTCATGTATATCCCTGCCGGGCGGCCAGTGGTTATCATACTGTTCTATATTTTTTACACCGGCTTTATCCAGCATCGCTGCGCCTTCCGTCAAAAAATCTTTAAGCAGATGTTCATCATTGGCATCATACGCAACATTAGTTACCAGCAGCGGTATTCCCCATTCATCCCTTTTATCGGTACTCAGCGATACATGATTTGTTTCTTTAGGAATAGTTTCGCCCTGACTGTACATATATACTTTCCAACCCAATGGCTCACAAATAGCGTCTTTATAAGCTGCACCTATTTGCGGCGGTACCATATTATTCTCACTGCCGTTTGCCTTAGCTCGGTAAGCACTCATAAAGGTGGTATAGCCGCCAACAAAATCTTTTTCCTGCTCTTTCAGATTTCTGAAATTTACAAGGATGGCATCGGTAGGATTACGGCCATAAGTATAGGTATCCTCAAACCCCTCTACCGTACCGCTAACGCCGCCCCGGTAGTTGTGAAAAGCTACATACTTACCCAGCAAATTATTGTCATTACCCAAGCCCTGCGGAAAGCGTTTGGAAGTTGAATTGAGTAGTATCAGGTTGCTGTTCATGGCTGCGGCATTTACAAAAATGATACGGGCGAAATAATCAGTTGTCTCTTTCGTATTCGTATCAATTACCCGTACACCGCTTGCTTTGCCTTTTTGTTCATCATAAATAATTGAATGCACTACCGAGAAAGGCCGCATCGTTAGATTGCCTGTCTTTGCTGCCCAAGGCAATGTGCTCGATACCGAACTGAAATAACCGCCAAACGGACAACCGCGCATACACAGGTTTCTTGCCATGCATTTTACCCGGCCCTGTTGTTTATGAATTTCTTTTGGTTCGGTAATATGCGCCCAGCGGGCATGTACATAATCGCGGTTAAAATTTTGTTTAATACTTCCTTTCAAAGAACGCTCTACACTGTTTAGCTCAAACGGCGGCAGAAACTCGCCGTCAGGCATCGCTTCCAATCCATCTTTATTACCACAGATACCAATAAACGTTTCTACATGCGAATACCAGGGCGCAATTTCTTTATAATCAATCGGCCATTCTATGCCATATCCAAAACGGGCGGGGTTTTTAAACTCATAATCGCTCCAGCGCTGTGTAGCCCTGCCCCAGATGATGGACTTACCGCCAACCTGATACCCCCGTATCCAATCAAACGGTTTATCCTGCACATAAGGATGGTCATTGTCTTTTATAAAAAAATGTGCGGTGTCTTCTCCAAAACCAGCCGCTGTTGTTATCAGCGGATTGTCGTCCACAAATTGCTTCGGCATTTGCCCGCGGTGCTCAAACTCCCATGGCGCCATATTAGCAGTGGGATAATTTACATTGTGCTTTACATCACGGCCGCGCTCGAGTACCAATGTCTTTAAACCTAAATCACATAATTCTTTGGCTGCCCATCCGCCACTGATACCAGAGCCGATAACGATAGCATCAAACGTGTTTTTTGCTACGCCGCCAGAGTTGATATTCACATGCAAAGAATCGCCCACGTATAGTTAATTGGTTATTGTTAATGGTCAATTGACAAACAGGCTGAACAGCAAACTCAGCACATTAACAATAGACAATTAACCATTAAAAATAGAAAATATTAAATGTTCCCCTTTTTCATTTCCTCAACGGCAAATTTTGCAGCCCTTGCCGTCATTGCCATATAAGTAAGCGAAGGATTTACACAGTTGGCACTCGTCATAAATGCGCCATCCGTTACAAAAACATTGGGTGCATCCCATACCTGGTTGTTTTTGTTAACCACAGATGTCTTTGGGTCTTTACCCATGCGCGCCGTACCCATTTCGTGGATGCCGCGGCCAAGCACAGCATCATGGTCGTAACCATGTACGTCTTTTACACCCATTGCGGTAAGCATTTCTTTTGCATCGTTCTGAATATCCTTGCGCATTTTCAGCTCATTATCTTTCAGCTCTACATCAAATGAAAGCACGTTGAGTCCCCACTTATCTTTTTTACTTTTATCGAGTGTCACTTTGTTATCGTGGTAGGGCAGGGTTTCTCCAAAGCCGCCCAGGCCCATCGTCCATACACCCGGCTCGGTCAGCGCATCTTTGTAAGCGCCGCCAATCTGCATTTCCGGTATATCTCTGCTCCAGCCCTGGCGGCTGGCGCCACCCTGGTAGCCAAAGCCGCGCAGGTAATCGCGCTTATCGCCGAATAAATTACGGAATTGCGGAACGTACACGCCGTTTGCGCGACGCCCGTAATAATACTTGTCTTCATAACCGGTTACAGTACCGCTCGCACCTACGTTTAAGTGGTGGTCCATTACATTATGTCCAAGCTCACCGCTGCTGCTGCCAAGGCCATCGGGCCATACATCCGTAGCAGAGTTCATCAGCACCCAGGCGCTGTTAAGGGAAGACGCATTTAAGAAAACGATCTTAGAGTTATAGACATACGTCTTATTGGTTTGCGCATCCAAAACCTCTACGCCGGTTGCCCGCTTCTTGTCTTTGTCGTATAAAATTTTGGTTACGATAGCCCATGGGCGCACTGTAAGATTTTTGGTTTTCATAGCAGCCGGCAGCGTAGAAGACTGCGTGCTGAAGTAAGCGCCAAACGGACAACCCAGCCAGCATTTATTTCTATACTGACAATTGGTGCGGCCCTGGTCGGGCAGTGCCTCTGTTATGTTAGCGGTGCGGCCGATAAACATGGCGCGCTGGCCTTTGTAATACTCCTTCAGGCGGGGCGCTAAATCTTTTTCTACCACGTTTAAATCCATAGCCGGCATAAACTGCCCATCCGGCAGTTGGGGCATATTTTCTTTGGAGCCGCTTACGCCGATAAATTTTTCTACGTAATCGTACCAGGGAGCTACTTCTGCATAGCGTATAGGCCAGTCAATAGCAATACCATCCTTGGCATTTGCTTCAAAGGAGTGGTCGCTCCAGCGGTAACTCTGCCGGCCCCACATCAGCGAGCGGCCACCCAGATGATAACCCCGAAACCAGTCGAAGCGCTTTACTTCGGTATAAGGACTTTCCTTTTCATCTACCCAGTAATCAAGATTGGTTTCATTAAGCGGGTAATCCCGGTTAAGCACCGGATAATCCTTGATCATCTGTTGTGTTTTGCTGCCACGATGGGGGAATTGCCACGGATCTTTGCTTGCATTCACATAGTCTTTTATATGGTCAATATTGCGGCCGCGCTCCAGCATCAGCACTTTCAATCCTCTTTCTGTAAGCTCTTTGGCGGCCCATCCGCCGCTGATGCCCGAGCCTATCACGATTGCATCAAAAACATTCTCAGCCATGGTTCTTATTTATTATTTGAATTAGAATATGCCTTATTTGTAAATTCAGGCAGTAGCCTGCTGCCAGCCATCGGCTATTGCTAAACGTCGCAAATCTGAACACAATTGCGCAGCGATGCAAGCTTGTCTTTTTTTAACGGTATAAATTCCTGTGCCACATAGCCCTGGTAGCCGGTAGCCAGTATCGCTTTCATTACCGCCGGGTAAAATAATTCCTGTGTTTCATCTATTTCATTTCTGCCGGGTATGCCGCCGGTATGGTAATGCGTAAAATACTGGTGCTTGTCGCGGATAGTCCTTATCACATCGCCTTCGTCAATCTGCATGTGATAAATATCATACAATAGCTTAAAATTGTCGGAGCCAACGCGCCTGCACAGCTCGGTACCCCACTTGCTGTTGTCGCACATATAATCCTTATGGTCTATCTTGCTGTTGAGCAGTTCCATTACCAAAATCACTTTTTTCTTCTCGGCGAGGCCTACAATTTTTTTGATTCCTTCCTCGCAGTTTTTCAGGCCGGTTTCATCATCCATACCCCGGCGGCTGCCGCTGAAACAGATGAGATTTTTATAACCTGCATCTGATACCAGGCCTATATGCTCGGTATAATTTTTTACCAGCGTATCATGGTACTTTGTATCATTAAAACCTTCGGTAAGGCTTATTTCGGCACCATTGCACATAGACGAAAAAAGCCCGTATTTCTTAAGGGTCGGCCAGTCTTTCGGGCCTACAAGGTCTATACCTTTCAGGCCAATGTCTTTAGCGCCTGCGCACAGTTCTTCCAGCGGAATATCATTGTAGCACCAGCGGCATGCAGAATGGTTGATGTTGCCTTTGAGTTTCAATTTTTTTACGGTTGATTTTTTGGAAAAAGAGGATAGTAAGGCATCGCTTGCTGCCAGCGCTGCTGAACCTGCAAGCATATTTTTTATGGCTGTTCTTCTATTGGAGGACATAGGTAAAGATTAGGAATCGGTAGAGTAATGTGCAAATCGCGGATAAATGTAATTATTATTTTAATTGGCTACTTATTTTATTGTACCGGCAATAAATTTTTTCGGTGTTTACTTACTTACTTTAATTTTAAACCCTTCTTTATGCTTTATCCTGTTGGTGGTACCCTTTGCAATACCAGAACAGTTGTACGATTTGCCTGATGCGTAAAGAAGCGGCTGAACATTTTTATAACTATTACACCATACAACCGGCCGGGTAAACCTGAAAGCCTGCCGGGATTAAAAAAACAAGTATTACTATGAAAAGAAAATTACGGATGGGCATGGTAGGCGGCGGCAAAGGTGCTTTCATCGGTGCCGTGCACCGCATCGCTCTCAACATGGATGGCCTGATAGAACTGCAGGCCGGCGCGCTCAGCGAGGTAAAAGACATCGCCATAGAATCGGGCAAAATGCTCTTTCTGCCCGAAGACCGCATCTACACTTCTTTTGAAGAGATGATACCGAAAGAAGCCGCCCTGCCCGACGATAAGCGCCTCGATTTTATTTCCATCGTTACACCCAACTTCGTGCATTTTGCCCCTGCAAAAATGGCGCTTGAACATGGCTTTAACGTAGTTATCGAAAAGCCGATCACCTTTACACTTGATGAAGCCAGACAGTTAAAAGAAACCGCAGCAAAATCGGGCAGGCTGCTTTGCCTTACACATACATACAGCGGCTACCCGATGGTAAAGCAGGCCCGCCAGATGGTAAGGGAAGGCGCATTGGGAAACATACGTAAAGTAGTGGTGCAATACCCGCAGGGCTGGCTGAGTAAACTTACCGAGCGCGAAGGCAATATGCAGGCATCGTGGCGCACCGACCCAACCAAAAGCGGTAAGGCCGGGGCGATGGGCGACATTGGTACACACGCTGCGCACCTTGCCGAATACATTACAGGCTTGAAAATTACCAGGCTTTGTGCCGATCTCAATATTATGGTGGAAGGCCGGAAGCTGGATGATGATGGCAACGTACTACTCCGGTTTGAAAACGGCGCAGCCGGTGTGCTCATTGCTTCGCAGGTAGCGGCAGGAGAGGAGAATGCACTGAACATAAGCGTATATGGAGAAAAGGGCGGCCTGCAATGGTACCAGATGGAACCTAATTCTTTAATCGTAAAATGGTTGGATAAGCCCATGGAGATTTATCGTGCGGGTACACCATGGGTAGGCAATTATGCTAAGTTCAATACGCGCACACCGGGTGGCCACCCGGAAGGCTACCTGGAAGCCTTTGCCAATATCTACCGCAATTTTGCACTTACCTTATCTGCTATAATCGAGGGCACTACGCCTCCGGAGGAAGCGCTGGATTATCCAGGCGTAGAAGATGGCATCCGCGGAATGGCGTTTATAGACAACGTAGTTGCCAGCGGGCAAAGCGATGTAAAGTGGACGGAGAATAAAGTGTGAGATTGATGTACGATGTATGGATGTTGAATGTACGATGTGTGCAGAGCGAATGATTTGTTTATAAAGGTTGAAAGTCTTTGCCCTTTTTTAAATAGTAAATTGTCTTTGCTCAGGATGGTGAGAAAGCAGGAGTTTGGTAAAGTATTATAGGGAAATGATTTTGCAATCGCAGGATTGTTATGTTTAACTATATTAACTTTGAAGATAGCTGCGATCATAATTTTACTTGTAATATATCTTAATCCATCTTTTATGAAAAAACTCTTATCAGCGACGGCTTTTACATTGGCGACATTACCGAGTTTCGCTCAGAGCAATCAAGTTGTCAAAGACACGACTCATAAAAAGATTCCGCAAACCGAACAGCATAAAGACGGACAAAACTTATTTCCCGGTGCTTCGCCCTTATTTAGCGCAGCAAAAATTAATGGTTTCGGCGACCAGTTTCTTCCCGGCGGTCAGGAAAGCGAGGGGAGCAATAATTTTCTTAGTTGGAGTTACACTACGGGCCCTTTGCCTGACGTTGACATACATCCAACGCCGGGTTCAAGAAATGGAAACCAAGCTACTTATTTAGGATATGATCAACAAGGCTCTTATCTATTAGATGCAGCCGATGGTAAATATAAAAGATGGGATGGTGAAAAACTGGTAACGGTAGAAAAGGTACCGGAAAAATTATATAACGATGCCGAAGCAGTTAGGAAGGCTAATTATGAAAGCACTCATGGCAAGGGAAGCTATGAACGAGATGCTGGCAAAAGCAGCCCCCCTTATACTCCGCCTGCCAATGATGCTGTTGTTGTTCCAACGACAGCGGAATACAGTGGCGATGATGATACAGGAAGTATTAAAATTATAGGTGGTAAGGATACGGTTGAACATAAAGTGATACGTCCCACAATGTATAAGGGTCAGTTTGATAAAGGAACTGGTCCTTATGTTGAAAAAACAAAAGAGGGGAAATTTATAATGTACACTCTAAACGGACAAGGCGAATACGATAAAACGGAACTGACTGATAAGAATCTTATAAAAGGGTTGGGGCTCGGGCAGACCGTTCAGAAGTAAAGCCTGTTTTGAAGAAAGCCGGCGGATTTCCTCCTCGTTGGCGCATGCGTCTGCTTGTGCCAGGTAATGAAAGATCCTATGACTCACAATTGCACGGTTACTTGTTTGTATCAAAGTAACTTTGGAGTTTCATTGAATACAAATGAGTTGATGACTTATGATTATATATCTTCACGTGCAGCAACATTTTTTCAAACGATACTTGGTGGAGCAACAGCAAATATCTCAACCTCCAAGTTCGTAGAGTGTCAAAATCTGCGGGTAAGATGTTCAGGAACAACAAATTCAGGTTGCGATCCAAACGCAGTTTGTCCCGGAGATTAATTATTTTCAAAACAAAACTATTATGAAATTACTTTTTCCCTTATGCACTATGCTCCTTTTTTTTAATCTGCAAGCTCAACAAATCAATAAAGCAGGAACCTTAGACAACAGTTTCGGAACAAAAGGAACAGTGCTTACATCCTCACCCACAAGCTATCTTCAAAGTGCTGCAGTAGCCGCTCAAAGTGACGGCTCAATTATAGCAGTTGGTAATACCAGTTCCAACGATTCAGCAGGTTTTTTTGCAATAAAGTATTCTTTGGATGGAGTTATTGACCCAACTTTTGGTGTAAACGGATTGGCTTACTTTGAAAATGCAGGCTGGGCGCTTGCAATAGCTATTCAACAGGATAATAAAATATTAATTGCGGGTTATTACGCCGAATTGTTCGGCCCTTATAATGTAAGTATTGTACGGTTTAATGCGGATGGAATTGTTGACTCAACCTTTGGAGAAAACGGTCTTGTTTTAAGCAGCTTAGGGGATAGGGCCACTGCCGTAATGGTGCAACCAGACGGAAAAATACTAATTGAAGGTGGACACAAAGAGAAAGCGCTTACGATGCGCTACCTGCCGGATGGAACTTTGGATAAAACTTTTGGAAGTAACGGAATTGTAGAAACTGATTTCGGCATAGGCGGAACAAGTTTGGGTTATGCAATTGCAGTTCAGCCTGATGGAAAAATTGTTGTTGGAGGACAGGAGCGATCTTCTCCTTTTTTAGGGAGATATAATACAGACGGAACCCTCGATGAATCTTTTGGAAGTGAGGGTAAAGCTATTTACAACATGAGTAATGCAGCGAATTTAAATGACCTTGTATTGCAAAAAGATGGTAAAATTGTGGCAGTTGGAACTATAGCTTCGATGTTAAACGACACAGTGAACTCAATAATATTTCGCTGTATGCCGGATGGTACTTTAGATCCGGGATTTGCTACGACTGGTATAAACGAACACGCGTTTAAAACTAAATCCGCCTTAAGATCAGTGGTGCTTCAAAAAGACGGCAAAATTGTTACTTGTGGATCTATAAGTGATATAACAGGAACTATAGTTCATTTCTTATTAGAACGGTACACCATTAACGGCGTTCTTGATTCTTCCTTTGCTGCTAATGGATATCAAACTACCACATTAGATACTTCTGATGTTGCTTATTCTGTGTTTCTTCAGGGCAGCGATGAGAAAATAGTACTCGGCGGTGCCGGTACCAACAGGTATAAATCAAGTCCTTTAGAAGCTGCCATTGCGCTTGCCCGCTATAACAACGATGTTTCAAAAAAACAAATTATTACCACCAAAATAAAAAAATGGCTGCAACAGCACAACGGTTTTATATGGGATAACAATAATAATATAAACAACTATGCAGTGCAGCGAAGCTATGATGGTATTCATTTCAGTTCAATAGCCCGGATAGATGCAAACAACCAACCCGGCTATTCTTATGCCGACCCCTCCCCTTTAAGCGGTACAAACTATTATCGTTTGCAAACAACCAGTACAAGCGGCGCTGTTGCTTATTCAAATGTGATTGCGGTTACAGGGGAGGCTTTGCATGTAAGCATTGCACCCAACCCTGCAAAGAACAGTTTACACATTGAAGGTTTACCATTAAACCAAAAAATAAAAGTGAGCGTGGTTGATTATGCAGGCCATGAAAACTTGCAGGCAGTTATAAACAACACATCCTGCAACTTAAATATTGCTTCGCTTAAAGCAGGCAATTATGTAGTAAAGATGGAAATGAATGAGGAAGTAATTACAAAGAAGTTTGTAAAAGAATA
Source organism: Ilyomonas sp. (assembly GCA_965247435.1). GTDB lineage: Bacteria > Bacteroidota > Bacteroidia > Chitinophagales > Chitinophagaceae > Ilyomonas. Next base: position 565,198 of record OZ252019.1, read on the forward strand.
ATTTACAACTTTAATAGCTTAATAAGCTGTCTTGCAATAGGAGACAGCTTTTTTTATTTCTGCTATTGTTGGTGTTCAGGTTGGTAAAACATGTTTTCAACGCAAATGCCTGCTTGTTGTAGTGTAAAGCTTCTCAACCTGCCAGGTTTCGTATCTTGTATATTTCAAACGGAGATACTGCTCCGGGAGTAGCTTTTGTAAATCGTCTTAAGTATGTCGTTGTAATTATCTATCACTTACTACTTATTATTTTTCGTTCTTTTTTTTATGGAAAAAAAAGAACGAAAAAAAGCCACAGGAAAACGATATACAGCACGTTTTCCTGCAATGCCCTGATGTAGCTTATGTACTGCTGTAAACTCAACAGTAGTAATACTACACCGGAACGAACAACAATACTTGTTTAAATCAATTCAATTTTGAGCCTATACTAAATAAACAACTTTATCGTCTTCCTGAATCCGCTTCCAAAAAGCTATAAATTGCAATCCGAAAAAAAGCTCCGCAATATGACAACACTTAAAGGGCCCGGCATATTCCTCGCACAATTTGCCGGCGATACAGCACCGTTTAATTCTCTGCAGGGCATCTGCGAATGGGCAAAAAGCCTCGGCTATGCCGGCGTGCAGATACCGACCTGGGTAAGCAGTTTTATAGACTTGCAAAAGGCCGCTGAAAGCCAGACCTATGCAGATGAAATTAAAGGTATCGTGCAGGCGGCAGGCCTGGAAATTACCGAATTGTCCACGCACCTGCAAGGGCAGTTGGTAGCGGTAAATCCGGCGTATGATGATTTGTTTGATGGCTTCGCACCGGAAGGGCTTCGCAAGAATCCCAAAGCCCGCACCGAATGGGCGGTGCAGCAGTTGAAGTGGGCTGCCAAAGCATCGCAAAACTTAGGCCTGAATGCCCACGCAACCTTCAGCGGTGCGCTCCTGTGGCAAACGGTGTATCCCTGGCCGCAACGCCCGGCAGGATTGGTAGAAACCGGCTTTACCGAACTGGCCAACCGCTGGCTGCCTATTCTTAATGCTTTTGATGAATGCGGTGTGGATGTGTGTTACGAAATTCATCCCGGCGAAGACCTGCACGATGGGGAAACCTACGAGCTTTTTTTAGAAAAAGTAAACAACCATGCACGCGCCTGTCTGTTATACGATCCGTCGCACTTTGTGTTGCAGTGCCTCGACTATCTTACGTATATAGATTATTACCACGAGCGCATCAGGATGTTTCATGTAAAAGACGCCGAGTTCAACCCTACGGGCAAGCAGGGCGTATATGGCGGATATCAAAGCTGGGTAAAGCGCGCGGGCCGGTTCCGCTCGCTGGGTGATGGACAGGTTGACTTTAAGGCTGTCTTCAGCAAGCTTGCACAATACGACTTTAAAGGTTGGGCAGTGCTGGAATGGGAGTGCGCTATTAAAAATGCAGAAGATGGCGCAAGGGAAGGCGCGCCGTTTATTAAAAATCACATCATCCGCGTAACAGAAAAAGCCTTTGACGACTTTGCCGGTACCGGTAGTGATGAGGGTTTCAATCGTTTGGTATTAGGATTGCAATAGCAATCTTAAACAGGCAGTATGAAGAAACTAATCTTAGTAATCATTATTGCAGCAACATTGGCGGTATATAGTTGCGGCAACCAGGAAGGCGCAAAAAATCAGTCAAAATTCACACCTGCTACCGATAGCCTGGTCAACAGTACGGGCGGCGTGGGCGATGCTGCGGGTACGGCAAGTCCGGGATCTAAATTAATAGCAGGTAATGATTGCAAAACCTGCCATGCTATAGATGCAAAGCTTATCGGGCCTTCCTTTCACGACATTGCTAACAAGTATGAGAATAATGATGCAATGGCAGATGAGCTGGCGCAGAAAATTGTAAAGGGCGGCTACGGCAGGTGGGGAACGGTACCTATGACAGCGCACCCCAATGTGAGTATAGCACAGGCCCGCGATATGGCCAGTTATGTACTGTCGCTCAAAACAAAATAAAGCCATTCGTTGTATTCATTAAACAACATTTTCTATATGCAGCGCATTCGGATTTATGAATGCGCTGCTTTTTGTTTTAACCCCGGCTGCTGTATTTTTGCTGCCTTTTTATCCCAGATTAATATGGTTACAAACCCCAATGCCGCTGCTTCTCCCGTGCGTGAGTGTATCATACTGGCGGGCGGTTTGGGTACCCGCCTGCGCAGCGTAGTGGCCGATGTGCCCAAGTGCATGGCGCCGGTGCACAACAAGCCTTTTATTGCCTACATCATTGCTTATCTGCAGTCTTATGGTATCGAGCGCTTTATTTTTTCGGTAGGCTATAAGCACGAAATAATTACACAATACCTGGCCCTTCACTTTCCCCGGCTGCCCGCAGAGATGGTGATAGAAGAAACGCCGTTGGGTACCGGCGGCGCCATTAAATTAAGCTGCGCCAAAGCACAGACCAGCAATGTGTTGGTAGCCAACGGAGATACCTTGTTCAAAGCAGACGTTGGGATGCTTGCAGCCGCACATATATCTCATAAAGCCGATTGTACCATAGCCTTAAAACCCATGCACAACTTCGACCGGTACGGCGTGGTGGAACTGGATGAAAATGCTACCGTTAAAACCTTTCAGGAAAAGCAGTTTTACACCGAAGGGTTAATAAACGGCGGCCTTTATATACTGAATGTGCAACGGTTTTTGAACGAGTCAATGCCGGAAAAATTCTCTTTTGAAAAAGATTACTTAGAGCAATTGTATGATAAGCGAACGATGATCGGATCGGTGCAGGAGGGCTACTTTATAGATATCGGCATACCGGCAGATTACGAACGCGCGCAGCAGGAATTAAGTGTTTAATGTTTAAGGTTTCTATACATTCAAAAGTTTACGGGTTCGCAGGTTTAGGGTACAATATTACCGCTGCGCACTTTAAACTTTCAATATCAAACTTTAAACAACCTGACAATGAAACTTGTAAACCCGTAAACTCCTGAAATCTGTAAACATTCAAACCATGGTCAACTTTACAGCAATAGATAAAACCTGGACACTTTTTTTAGACCGCGATGGCGTGATCAATGAAGAGCAGAAAGGTACTTACGTGTTGCACCGCGGCGAGTTTATTGTATATGAAAATGTGCACGCCGCCCTCAAAATCTTAGCGGCTGTATTCGGCACCATCATCATGGTAACCAACCAGAAGGGTGTAGGCAAAGGATTAATGACCGTGGCCGACTTAGACGATATCCACCGCTTTATGCAGGAAGGGATTATCGCAGCCGGCGGCCGGATAGATAAAGTACTGTATGCTGCCGACCTGGATGACAACAGCATCAACCGCAAGCCCAATCCCGGTATGGCGTTGCAGGCCAGGACGCTCTTTCCGCAGATTGATTTTGCTAAAAGTGTAATGGCCGGCAACAAGCTTTCGGACATGCAGTTTGGCCGCAATGCCGGTATGTTTACGGCCTATATTGCCACTACCAATCCGGAGCATGTTTTGCCGAATGCTTTAATGGATGCGCGCTATGAAACGCTGTATCATTTTGCGCAGCAGTTTGAACCAATGATTTAATTGCACCGCTTAGTTACAGCAACTGCCGCAACTGTACATATTGCAGCAGCATAATAGTTTTGGCGTCTTTTATTGCACCGCTGTCAATCATACCCAGCGCCTCAGCAAAAGGCAGTTCCAAAACCTCTATATCTTCCTGGTCTTCTACGCCGCCGCCTTCCGTTATCTTCATGTCTTTTGAATATTCGGCTACAAAAAAGTACAACAATTCCGTTACAGAGCCGGGCGACATATACGCTTCAAATACCTTTTGTATATGGGTTACCTTGTAGCCGGTTTCTTCTTCTGTTTCACGCCGGATACAATCTTCCGGGTTGTCCAGGTCCAGCAGACCAGCACAGGCTTCTATCAGCATGCCGGTTTCGTTGCCGTTGATGTATGTCGGCAGCCGGAACTGGCGCGTCAAAATAACTGTTTTGTTTTCTTTGTTATAGAGCAAAATAGTAGCGCCGTTGCCCCGGTCATACGCCTCCCGGCTTTGTGTTTGCCAGTGGCCATTCTTCTTTAAATAGTCAAAAGTTACTTTTTTAAGCGTGTACCAGTTGCTGGAAAGAATAGTGGTGTCGGTGATGTTTACTTTTTTATTCATAATCGCAAAATAAAAATTAACCCGATAACAGCGGATAACTTCTATGGCGCAGCAGTCGTAAGTATCATTGTGGCGTGCCCGCCCAGCATTTTCGGGTCAGGTAATTATCCATTTATAGCGCCAGGCTTACTTCTTTCTGGCGTAGCGGCCGGGCTATCCGCTGCAAGCCTGCCGGCAAAGGCAGGTCTTCATCACGCTTCGTACTTTAGCGCCATTAGGGGCTTTACTTTCGGTAAGAATAGTTCTGCTGCTATCCATTACGTTAAACAGCCGGCGGGAGCAAATAGTTATCCGCAGGATGCAGTCGGATACCTAATGAGAGACGCTTGCTAATAATTTAAAAATTTTTTTTCTGCCTTCTTTTTACTTTCTGCCACAACACTTTTATCCGGCACGGTCCCACAACCGGAAATTCCTGCCGAATAACTTGTTGCCGAAAAGTTGTCAGTTTTTAATCTGTAATGCATTAGCATCAATAAAAATTATCCTTTTACCTTCGCAACTCATTTATAAAAAACATTTCGCATGTCATTATTCGATAAGCTTAACAGCGCCAAAAATGAAAAATTAGCCGCTAACCTGAAAGAAGGCGAAGATTTTTTAAAAGAGAACGGAACAAAACAAGGCATCCATACAACCCCCAGCGGCCTGCAATACCAGGTATTGAAAGAAGGTACAGGTCCTAAGCCGAAAGCTACCAATACGGTAAAATGTCATTACCACGGTACGCTCATAAATGGTACTGTGTTCGATAGTTCGGTACAGCGCGGCCAGCCGGCCAGCTTTCCGCTTAACCGCGTAATCACCGGCTGGACGGAAGCGTTGCAGCTAATGCCCGTTGGCAGTAAGTGGCGCTTGTTTTTGCATCCGTCTTTAGCGTATGGCGACCGGCAGGCAAGCGCAGCCATCGGCCCCAACAGCACACTGATCTTTGATGTGGAGTTGCTGGATATTGTTTAAAATGTATTAGCCAAAAAGGCCCGAAGACACAAAGAGAAAGGCATTAGTTAAATTGTTTTTTGTATTTACCTGAGAATATAAAAATATTCACTCATGCAGTTTTAACCTTCGTGTCTTTAAGCCTTCGTGGCTAACAACTGTCATTATCGCAGGCTGTAAAAATGGTAGGTTAATTGATTATATAAAAGCATGAAAAAACAACCATCTTTAACGCTGTGCATTATCCTCGACATTATTGGTTGCGGTTTTTTTATAGTGCCGGGTATCGGGCAGATTTTTGATATGGTGTGGGCACCGGTTTCGTCCATCATTTTCCTGTTTCTTTTTGGCCGGAAAGCCGCATTTGGTGCGGTGTTCAGCTTTGTGGAAGAAATGATTCCCGGTGTAGATATTATTCCTACGTTTACTATTGCCTGGGTAGTGCGTTACCTGGCCGGCAGGAGCAAAAAACCGGTGATAATGCAACCGCAACAGAAGCGTAGCTTTTTGTTTCGTTAATACATTTTTTGCAGGCGTTCAACTGCTTCTTTTAAAGTTTCTTCTTTCTTGGCAAAGCAGAAGCGCAGCACTTTGTTATCTGTTTGCGCTGTGTAAAATACAGACACCGGAATGGATACAACGCCGCATTCTTTGGTAAGCCGCATGGCCAGGTCTGTATCTTTTTCTTTACTGAAACCATTGTAGCGGTAACATTGAAAATAACTGCCGTGACATGTGAGGGGTTTAAACGGAGTTTCCTTCATCAGCGATAACAAATAATCGCGCTTGCCCTGCATTAAATTACCCAGAGAAAGATACGCTTCTGCATTTTCCAGCATGGCAGCAATGCCGGCCTGCGCCGGAGTATTACAACTAAAGGCGTTAAACTGGTGTACCTTTCTGAATTCACGCATCAATGCTTCCGGCGCTAAGCAATAGCCTAATTTCCAGCCTGTGCAGTTGTAGGTTTTGCCAAACGAAAAACATACGAAGCTGCGTTGCACCAGCTCCGGATAACGCAGCACGCTCTGGTGCTGCAGTCCGTCAAAAACAAGATGCTCATATACTTCATCGCTCAGCACGATAATGTTGGTGCCCGCCGTTATTTCCTGCAATTGCAGCAAATCGTTTTCACTCAATACCGTTCCCGTTGGATTATGTGGCGAATTGATGATGATGGCTCTTGTGCGCGTTGTAATTTTTTGTTTTACAATATCCCAGTCAATGCTATACTCAGGATAGGCTAATTGTATTAATACCGGCTTTGCGCCATTGATAATAATATTGGGGATATAGCTGTCGTAAGCGGGTTCAAACACGATTACTTCATCGCCCGGCTGCAGAATAGTTGTAAGCGCTGTGTAGATAGCATAGGTAGCGCCGGGCGTAACGGTAATTTGTGTATCAGCATTAATAGTTGTGTTGTACAGCTTCTGCACTTTCTCTCCAATGCGTTGACGCAGCAGGGGCAGGCCGTTCATGTGCGTATATTGGTTTTGCCCGCTTAGCATGGCTTCATGCACCAGGGTTATCAGTCGCTCATCCATTGCAAAATCGGGGAAGCCCTGGCCCAGATTAATGGCGTTGTATTGCAGCGCCAGTTGGCTCATCACTGTAAATATAGTGGTGCCGACTTCGGGCAGTTTCGACTGGATGGAAAGTGGATGCATAAAAATGAATATAAAAAAGCCGGTTGTAAAAATAAAGAGCCCATTATATCCTGTCCGGTTAAATATTTTTTTTATTGCTGTTTACTGCCGATCCACGATAAAGTGCCGACAACCAGCCCGGTAATGCCCATCGCCAATAAAGTGTTTTTAGCACGTTTGTTTTTGACAGGTAAAGCAAAGGCTGCGGCAAGTGCGGTAACGCCTTGTGCAACGTCCAAAATAGCATGTGCTTCGTAAGAAATTAACTTTACCGCGCCCCACGGCGCGTCGGTTAATGCGGTATATACAACATCTGCAGCAGCGGAAGCTTTGCAAATAGCAGTGGCAGTTTTTTCATCTTCAAAATCAAATAAGTCTGGTGCCATCCATGCAAGTGGGATGTAGCCCAGATCTGCGATAATATGTTGCTCTTTTGGAATGCCGGTGATCATAATAATAAGTTTGTATTGCTATCTCAATTACAAAGCCAATTGATCGGGTAAAGAGCGTATTGCAGAAGCTATTTAGAAATAGTACAGGAGCAATACCGGTCATTACCATTTGATGGCGTCCCCGCCATCAACGGCATAACAGCCGCTGTTTGCAGCACTAATAGCTGAGCATAAAATGACATTCCATTTTTTAAACGGTGTTTTCGTGTAATAAGCACCGTTTACTTATTTATCAAACCGTTACCTGTTCTGCTTTATCCAAATATGCTGCTTTAATTCCGGCACCTAAGCCCGGTGTGTCCGGCACTTCTATCACCCCGTTTGGCCTGTAGGCGATACCGCCATTTACCGGGTCTTCGGTAAACATCAGCGGCGTATCAAAATCGCAGTGAACAATATGGTCATCTGCCAATGCTAAATGCGCGGCTGCCGTCATTCCTAACCGCGATTCCATAAAGCCACCGATCTGTAAGTGAATACCGGCTGCTGCTGCCATTTGTATGATTTTCAGCGCATTAAGGAAACCGCCTGTTTTGCTTAGCTTTATATTGAACATCGGGCAGGCTTTCAAAGCGATTAACCGTTCTGCATCGTGGTGGTCGCCGCAGCTTTCATCCGCCATTATAGCGATGGTACTTTCAGCCGATACCTGGCCTAATTCCAAAAAACGCCAGCGTGCAATCGGCTCTTCGCAATGTTCAATGCCGTACGGCGCCAACGCCTTTAAAACGGCTATTGCATTCGCTGCAGTTTGCCAGCCCTGGTTAGCGTCTATGCGCAGGGGAATGTCGTTTCCAATGCCTTCCCGGATGGCTTTTATCCGTGCCACATCGCTCACCAAATCCTCACCCAGCTTTACTTTGATGGCCGGGAAGCCCTGCGCTTTAAACAGCACCGCATCCTTTTTCATTTTCTCCGGCGTGCCGATGCTCACGGTCATATCGGTTGTTAATACTTTACTTTTTGTTCCTCCTAAAAATTGGTACAACGGCAGGCCTGCATGTTGCGCACCAATATCGTGCAGGGCAATATCAAAAGCGCTTTTGATGCTGTAATTTGCATAGATGGTTTTATCCATAGCAGCACAACAACCTGCTATGTCCAGCGCATTTGTTCCTTTTAATACCTTGGCAAAATATTGCCCGACGATGAAACAGGTGTCCACACTTTCTCCGTTGATGGTCATGTACGGACTGCACTCTCCCCAACCGGTAATTCCGCTTTTTGTTTTAATAACAACAATAACATTTTGCACATGATCAATCGGCCCCAGCGAAATAACAAACGGTTCCTTCAGCGGGACGAATAATTTATAGAGGCTTACGGTATCAATTGCATCAAAGGCGTGCATCTTATTATTTTTGATAAAGATATTTTATTCACTTTTCAACAGTTATTTAAATATTGAAGCTTCGGCCTGTTTTCAGCATGTTCTCGGGCGCAAACAGCGGTTTCTTTACTGTTGATGGCATCTTCGCAATTCAATATCATCGCCGGTGTAATTCCGGTAAATATTTCTCTAAAACTTCTCATATTTCCTTTTTGCAAAACCACTTCCGGCAACTCGTCACCCGCAACCCGCAACTCGTCATCCGCAACTCATGGCTTATCCTTTATCTTTATCCCAAACACCAGCTTCATGTTTCCAACTTTTGGCAAAGACCCGTCCGGCGCAGATTTAAAAAAAATACAGCAATCGCCCAACTATCGTAATGGCAAATTTCAGAACGCGGTACCTACCGAAATGTTTGCGGAAGGTGCTTCCATGATAAAAACATTGTGGCGCTTTGTTAATAAACCAAAGACGTCCAGGCCGCCCAAGCCATTGCCTTCTGTGAAAACAGATTTAAAAAATATTGCTTCCGCGAAGCCGCTGATCGTATGGTTTGGCCATTCTTCTTATTTTATACGGATCAACGGCATCAACATCCTGATTGATCCTGTTTTCAGCGGCTATGCGGCGCCTTTTTCTTTCCTGAACAAAAGCTTTGCCGCTACGCATGTTTATACCGTTGATGATATGCCGGTAATAGATGTCTTGCTCATTACGCACGACCATTACGACCATCTCGATTACGAAACGGTAACGAAGCTTCGGTCAAAAGTAAAACGCGTTTATACATCATTGGGTGTTGGCTCGCACCTCGCAAGCTGGGGCTATGACAAAAATATAATTACAGAACTGGACTGGTGGCAAAGTGCAGACATTGCCAATGACCTACAGTTAACAGCAGCGCCCGCACGGCACTTTTCGGGCAGGGGGTTTAAACGCTTTACAACGTTATGGTCGTCATTTATTTTACAAACTAATACCTATAAAATGTATATCGGTGGCGATAGTGGCTATTCCGCTTCCTTCAAGGAGATCGGAGACAGGTTTGGTCCGTTTGACATAGCTATTTTAGAAAATGGGCAGTACAACATCGCCTGGCGCCAGATACATACACTACCGGAAGAAACCGTGCAGGCTTGCATTGACCTGCGCGCAAAGGTATTGCTGCCGGTGCATTGGGCTAAGTTTGATATTGCCCTGCACCCATGGGATGAACCGATTAAACGCTTAACTGCAAAAGCAAAAGAACTAAATGTGCCGGTAACAACACCGCAGATTGGCGAGCCGGTCCTTATTGGTGAAGCGTATCCGGCATCGCGTTGGTGGGAATTATAATTAAATCGGTCAGGGTTCCGAATTTTTGAAAGGGTCGGAACCCTGATTAAATCTTTCTATTTTTGAATGATGCGGAATAAGGTTACGAAATGTATTAGTTGCGCGGAAGGAGTGCTGTTGTATGCCTAAAAACAAAAAAGGATTGCAGGCTACAAAAGGTTATGAAGTAATCCGGCAATGGCTTGGCAATAAAGGCTTTCATCCCTTTGCCTTCCAGGAAGAAGCCTGGCAGCACATCATTGCCAAGCGAAGCGGTTTGGTAAATGCGCCTACCGGCTGCGGTAAAACGTTCTCCGTGTTTTTGGGTGCGGTTATTCAATTTATTAACCAGCATCCGGAGGATTATATCAGCAAAAAAAACAATGGCCTGCAACTGATTTGGGTTACACCGCTGCGCGCCCTGGCAAAGGATATTGGCCGCGCTATGGAGAGCGTAATTACAGAGTTAAACATGCAATGGCGCATCGGCATTCGCAATGGCGATACGGATATGGGAGAGCGCCAGAAGCAAAAGCGCAACATGCCCGAAGTGCTGATTATCACGCCCGAAAGCCTGCATCTTTTTCTTGCACAAAAGGGATACCCGGAACTGTTTAAAACGCTCAGTATAATAGCGGTTGATGAGTGGCACGAACTGATCGGCGGCAAGCGCGGCGTGCTGGTAGAATTGGCGATAAGCAGGATTGTCAATTGTCAGTTGTCAATGGTTAATAATATAAAGAGCGAATCAAAGGCAGCCAACCAACCCGCAACCCGCAACCCGTCACCTGCCATAAGCATCTGGGGCATCAGCGCTACGATCGGTAACCTGGAACAAGCCAAAGAAGTGCTGCTTTCCTCCCTGCAACCGGATACCGGAAGTGTGATTGTAAAAGCGGCCCTCGATAAGCAGATACAGATAGAATCCATCTTTCCCGAAGAGATAGAGCGGTATCCCTGGGCAGGTCATTTAGGCTTGTCATTAGCCGAACAAGTTATTCCCATTATCGAAAGGAGCAACACCACGCTTATCTTTATCAATACGCGCGGCATGAGCGAGCGCTGGTACCAAAAGCTGCTCGATATTGCACCGCAACTCGCCGGCGTAATCGCCTTGCATCATGGCAGCATTGAGCACGAGCTGCGCACCTGGGTGGAGGAAGCGTTGCATGTGCAGAAACTGAAAGCGGTGGTATGTACCGCCAGCCTTGATCTGGGCGTTGACTTTCGCCCCGTTGATACCGTAATACAGGTCGGCTCGCCCAAAGGTGTTGCACGTTTTCTGCAGCGGGCAGGCCGCAGCGGCCATGGTCCCGGCGAGATAAGCCGTATTTATTTTTTACCCACGCATTCCCTCGAATTAGTGGAAGCGGCAGCCCTCAAAGAAGCGATAAAAGAAGGTATTATCGAAAGCCGCGAACCGATGCTGCTTTGCTTTGATGTGCTTACGCAGTATCTGTGTACCATTGCTATTGGGGAAGGGTTTAGGCCGGATGAAATATTTGAGGAGATAAAAAGTACGTATTGCTTTGCTGATATTACGGAGGAAGAGTACCAGCATATCCTGTACTACATTACCAAAGGCGGCGATGCGCTGGCGCAATATGATGAATATAAAAAGGTAGAAATAGAAGAAAGTGGATTGTATAAAATAAAAGGCCGCCGTATTGCCATGCGCCACCGGATGCACATTGGTACAATCGTTAGCGATGCGATGCTGAAGGTAAAGATGCTCGGCGGCGGTTATGTAGGAATGATTGAAGAGTACTTTATCAGCCGCCTTACACCGGGCGATGTATTTACGCTGGCTGGCCGAAACCTGGAGCTGATCGGCATAAAAGACATGAGTGTTATCACAAAAAAATCAAACTCTAAAAAATCTATTGTTCCAAGCTGGAACGGCGGCCGGATGCCGCTTTCGGCGAACCTGGGGGTGATGCTGCGGCAGGCTTTTAATAATGCACTGACAAAGGGCAAAAAGCCGATTGAGCTGACCGTTTTGCAACCCTTGTTTGAGCTGCAGCAGCATCTTTCGCACATTCCTAAAGCCGGTGAATTACTGATAGAACAGATAGAAACGCGTGATGGCTTTCACCTGTTTGTTTACCCGTTTGAAGGCCGCCTCGTGCACGAAGCAATGGGCGCCTTACTAGCGTATCGTATCGGGAAATTGAAACCCATTACTTTTTCTATCGCGATGAACGATTACGGGTTTGAGTTGCTGAGCGATCAGCCCATTCCGGTAGATGATACCAATGTATATGAGTTGTTTACTACACAACACCTGATGCGCGATATACAAGCCAGCATCAACAGTGTGGAAATGGCGCGCCGCAAATTCAGAGACATTGCGGTGATCGGCGGATTAATTTTTCAGGGCTATCCAGGCGAGCATAAAAAGGCAAGGCATCTGCAGGCATCGGCGTCTCTGTTGTTTAATGTGTTCAGCGAGTATGATACGCGTAATTTATTGTTGCGGCAGGCTTACCAGGAAGTATTCGACCAGCAGATGGAAGAAGTGCGGCTGCGCAATGCGCTGCAGCGCATACAGGGCGAAAATATCATCCTTACGTTTCCGGACCGGCTTACGCCGTTCTGCTTTCCAATAAAAGTGGACAGCATGCGCGAAACGCTGACCTCCGAAAAATTAGAAGACCGCATACAAAGAATGCAGGCGCAGTTGGAAAAATTTTGAAGGAAGATTTAATGACTGCTGGGTACTGTGTAATTTAAGTTTCTTTGAATGCCATAGCTATAACGTGGATAGTGAGCTACGCTCTGGCAGTATAACGATTGGCGGGCGTCCACGCCCGCCGAAAACGGGAAGTGATTTGAGCGACACTATACTGAGCCTGAAGCGATGGCAAACTTTAGTGAAATGTTATCTTTACCTATATTTTGTTAATCCCTGTACATCTCATTATTCATCACCCCAAATCCCGGTCTTTTTTCGTTTATTACACAACCTATGTCCACACCCGTACATCACATTATCCGCAACAATACGTTCTGGCTTTCGCCGCAGCGCTGCATCTATTGGGAAGAGCAGCAGTCATTAATTGTATCAGATTTACATATCGGTAAAACGGGGCATTTCCGCAAGCAGGGCATTGCCGTGCCGCAGGCGGTGTATAAAGAAGATCTGCAGCGCCTTTTCAGCGAGATACAATTTTATAAACCTAAGCAGTTAATCATTGTCGGCGATCTTTTTCACAGCCGGGAAAACCGTGAACTGCAACTCTTTGTGAAGTGGCGCAACGACCTGCCGCAGGTAGAGATGCACCTGGTAAAAGGCAACCATGATATATTAAAAGATGACTGGTATAAAGATGCCAACATCAGCCTCAGCCAGCAGCAGTTGTGTATCGGCGAATTTATTTTTACCCACGATGCGGCGGCGGCCAATTGTACCGGCGGCGATGCACCGTATATGTTTAGCGGGCATATTCATCCGGGTGTTTCCATCAGCGGTATCGGCAGGCAATCACTCACTTTCCCATGCTACTTCTTTAGCGATAAGTACGCCGTGCTGCCGGCCTTTAGTAAATTCACCGGCGTATATGTTATGAAGAAAACCAGGACTGATAAGGTGTTTGCCATCGTCAACCAATCGGTGATGGCGCTGTGATGGTTAAGATGCCGCAGGTAAAATTCGCTGGTAATTAATCGTACATAGCCACGCTTTAAAATACTTATTGGGTATTAGGTTGGTGATTACCATTCGATGGCGGTGACGCTATCGAATGCATAGCAACTGTTGCCTGCAGAAACGCCATTAGTAACACGGCCGTCACTACCACCTGCACAGACAATCCCGGCGTGAAACGATATTCAATTTTTAAACTGTTGTGTAGTACCAACAAAAAAGCAGCCCCGATCAGTCGGGGCTGCTTTTTTTATAGAAAGTAACAGGCTTTAAAACGGTAAGTCGTCCATCGGCTCATCCTGTACGGCAACGGGCGTAGCTTGTGTTGCGCCTTGGGTTAAATTATTATTGTTGCTGTTGTAAGGCGTATTGCCTTGCTGATACGACGGCTGGCTCTCATTAGATGTACCGCCGCCTTCGCTGCCGTTGCGGCTGCCGAGCAGTTGTACATATTGTACCGTAAGGCGGAGGGAAGCGCCCTGTTTGCCATCGTTGCTCGTGTAGGTACGTACATCCGGGCTGCCTTCGAGGTAAACGTTGGTGCCCTTCTTCAGGTACGGCGCAATGCCGGTGCGGTCGCTCCAGTAAGCACATTCAATCCAGATAGTTTTTTCTTTTTGCATACCCGAGCTGTCTTTAAACTTTTCGGTATGCGCTACATTGAAGTTGATGACATTTTTACCATTTACGTTGTTTACTACGCAGTCTTTTCCAAGATTGCCGATGAGGGTTAATTTAATCATGTGTCTAAAATTTAAGTGAGTGAATATACATGAAAATTATTTTGTTTATAAAGCTGCAGGAATATTTTTTAAGATTTGGAAAGGAAATAACTGCCGTATAAAATATAACTGCTGTTTTTTGTACATCAAGCAGAAATATCCCGTAACTAAGTTTTATCATTCGTTATCCTGCCTGTTATCTGCCGGGCAGGCCATGCAGAATCAAATGCGGTGAATTGGTGCAGCAGTAAAAAATTGTGTTGGATAAATTGTTTAATTTTTTTGGAAATGACAATTTGCAGAGTTGCTAAAAATTATTATTTGTTGATGAGCGCATAAACACTGTTATCTTGTGACATAATATTCAAGCCATATAACAGAAGCTTTGTAATAAATAAGCCGGTTACTCGATACAATGCGGTTGCAGGTGCAAATTTTTCCGGGTAAAAAGAACCTTCAGATCATTTAAAAAATAATTAGAAATTTTATTTTAAAAAAGTTAAAATTACATAGCTTTATTGTCCAATTATCTATATCCTAAAATTCAACTTAATGGAAAATTCCTACCGGATCTTGCTTGCAGAGGACGAACCTAAACTTAGTCAGGTAGTACAGGAAGAATTAACAAGGCAGGGTTATATAACCGACGTGGCTTATGACGGAAACATTGCAGAGAAACTGTTTAAGCAACACGCTTATTCACTGGTACTGCTCGATATTAACCTCCCTTACAAGAATGGCTTTGCACTGTGTAAAGAGTTTAGAGAGACTAACAGCAAAGTGCCCATTATCATGCTTACGGCACTTGGAGAATTAAAGGATAAAATGGACGCCTTTAACCTTGGTGCGGATGATTACATTACCAAGCCTTTTGAATTTGATGAATTATCGGCACGCATTAAAGTGTTTCTGAAGCGGGCAGATAATACGGCTGCAGTGGCCGATAAAATTGTAGTGGCAGACATGGAAATAGATATGGAAAACAAAACCGTATCACGCAGTGGTAAAAACATCAACCTTACTGCCAAAGAATTTGCGCTGCTGGTATTACTTTCCAAGAACAAAGGAAAAGTGATTTCTAAAACAGATATTTTGGAAAAGGTATGGGACCTGAGCTTTGACACAGGCACTAATACTATTGAAGTTTATATCAGCTTTCTGCGCAACAAAATTGACAAGCCCTATGAAACTAAACTGATACACACCAAGCCTGGCTTCGGCTACTATGTTCGGGAAACTGTTATATAACCATCAATGACATTACGGTTTAAATTTACTTTATTTTTTATCTTACTGATTTCTCTTGTTTTAATATCAGCAGTAGCCGTCATTTATTATTTGTACTCGCAAACGCGGCAGCAGGATTTTATAGAAAGACTGTGGACGCAGGCTACGTATTCGTATGCAGATTATTATACGATCCGGCTTGATAGTTCTTCCAATTTACGTATCGAAGAGCACCGGCCGGCAACTATTAAAGGTATTAAGATAATACTGCTTGACAGGCAGGGTAAAGTTGTTCGCCAAACCGGTTTGCAACATTATGATCCTGACCCTGCGCTGCTTCTTCAATCTGCAACACAGGATTCGGTTTATTTTAGAAATAAGGATAATGAAGGCCTTATAATTAATGAAAGTAAGCGAGGTGCTCCGGGTTATGTGATTGTAATTGGCTACGATAAGTTCGGCTATGCCCGGCTCGAAAAATTAAGAACGATCCTGTGTTATGTAGCAGCAACAGGCGTATTGATAATTATGATATTGTCGTTCTTCCTCGTGCGGCAGGTTACCAAACCTATCACCGAACTGGGAGCGCAGATGCAAAAAATATCCGAAAGTAATTTAAAGGAAAGGATAGAGGTAAAGACCCGCCGTGTTCACTACGAGCAGCGGCAGGTAGCTATCCACTTCAATGCCATGCTCGAGCGGCTTGAGAAAGCGTTTGAACACCAGCGAAGCTTTGTGCATCATGCCTCGCACGAACTGCGAACGCCGCTTGCCACCATGCTTGCGCAAACCGAGCTGGCTTTACGCAAAGACCTTACGATAGAAGAAGCGAAAAAAGTATTGGCCTCCTTAAAAGAAGACCAGCAGGAAATGGTAGAACTTACTAATTCTTTACTGCTGCTGTCGCAATACGAAAAGGTAACTATGTCGCCCGAATGGCCGGTACTCCGCCTCGACGAAGTGCTGTACGATACGCTTGGACTGGTAAAGCGGATGCTGGCCGATGTAAATGTGTCTATAGAATTTGCGCAGATACCCGATGATGACCTGTTCTTATCTATCCGCGGCAACGACTCGCTTATACGCTCTGCTTTTCGCAATCTTATAAAAAACGCCTGGCTTTATTCCGGCAATAAATCGGTAGCCGTAACCATAGATGCCACCAACACAGAGATTTATTTGTATTTTGATAATACCGGGAAATTGTTGTCGCCCGATGAGCAGGAACGGCTTTTTATTCCTTTTTTCCGGGCCTCCAATTCGGTGCAAAAGAAAGGCTTTGGGTTAGGGCTAAATATTATACAACGTATTGTAGCCTTGCACCAAGGACGTATTACGTATTCCATCCATAACGGGCTCAATCGTTTTACGCTTATCTTTCCTAAAGTAACGGCAGCAGCTTAAGCCGTTCTGCAATCAACAGCTACGCAGCTAAGCATCTTTGTACTGTAGAAATAAGTATCAAAGTCCAAACACGCCGCTGTTAATGCGTTGCAGGGCTTCCGTTTTATACCTGCTGCTGATGAGCATAGAAATATTATGCCGGCTGCCGCCATAGCTTACCATGCGTACAGGTATGCCGCTGATGGCATCAAACAGCTTTTTTAAAATATCGGGCGTCTCTGCAATTTCATTGCCCACCACCGATACGATCGTATGGTTGGCTTCGGCCTCTACGTGGCCAAACGGTTCTAATTCTTTTATAATCTGAGGTAAGTAAACATCATTGTCTATGGTTACAGATACCGCTACTTCCGAAGTAGTAATCATATCCAGCGGCGTGCGGTACTTCTCAAATACTTCAAACACTTTGCGTAGAAAACCGTACGCCAGCAACATGCGGCTGCTCTTGATATTGATGGCGATTATACCATCTTTTGCCGCCACTGCCTTTACGCCGGTACTGTTGGCATCTTTGGCAATGGTAGTGCCTGCCGCTGCGGGCTGCATTGTGTTTAAAAGCTTTACGGGTACATTGGCCTGCTGTGCCGGCCAGATGCAGGTAGGATGCAATATTTTGGCGCCGAAATAAGCAAGTTCTGCTGCTTCATCAAAGCTTAGCCGGCTGATAGGAACAGTCTTGTTTACTACACGCGGGTCGTTGTTGTGCATGCCATCAATATCGGTCCAGATCTCGCAAACATCCGCATTTACAGCCGCTGCTACCAGTGATGCCGTATAATCGCTGCCGCCTCTTTTTAAGTTATCTATTTCGCCGCGCGCATTGCGGCAGATGTAGCCTTGGGTGATAAATAGTTTTGTACCACTATGCTGTTTCAGCAGTTTGCTTAGCTTGTAGGCAATGGCCGGCAGTTCCGGCTCTTCCTGGGCATCAATACGCATAAACTCAAGCGCCGGTAATAACAGATGATCAATCTGTTGCTCTTCTAAATAAATGCTGAACAATTTGGTGCTCAGCAGCTCGCCCTGCGCCAGGATATCCTTGTACAAGGCATCGCTGAAAGATATTTTCGTAATGATGTGCAGAAATTCAAAATGCTCTTTTATAGTAGTTGTTGCTTTGGCTACCTGGCCTTCTTTTTCAACTAATAAAGTTATAAAATGGGCATAGTGCTCCTGCAGTTCCTCTATTTTGGTTTTAGCGGCCATGCGGTTGCCAGCGGCTATCAAATCGCTGATGGCAACCAGTGCATTGGTGGTGCCGCTCAGTGCGCTCAACACAACTATTTTAGATGCTCCATCGGCTGTTATCAGTTGTGCTACTTCATGCATCCGTTCGGGCTTGCCTACGCTGGTGCCGCCAAACTTCATTACTTTCATACATCATTTTTTGGAGCTGCAAAAGTATTGGTTGCACAAAATGTTGAAGCAGATTTTTTGGAAATGTATAAAAGGTAAAACTTCACACAATCGGGTTATACCTGCAATACAGCAAGCCGGAGTGCATTCAATCTCGTATTCCACCTTTGCATTTAAAATCTGAAAGGAAGTGTAGATTATTTTAAATCGCTGCGTGCAAAAGTCACTTTAGGTACATGTTTACTCTTTTTGATGGCGAGGACGCCATCAGCAGCATACAAGTCGCTATTTGCAAAATGACCAGCGGAAAAATAAAATTAAAACCGGCTTTTAAGCCGCTTCTACAACCGCTCCGGGCACAAGTTGTTACAAATCCCTGATTACTTTATACAATATCGCAAACAGGTTGTACTTTTTTGCTATTCAGTAATGCCATCCACATTTTTTATTATTTCCCTGCCAACTGATTACCATTTTTCTCTACATTTATTCTGCCATTACATTACCAAACAATGGGCTTATGAAATAAACACCACCTGCTTCTTTGCCTGCTGCATCATTTAACACTTTATTCAATTTTTTAAATTTCATCTATGAAAATCAGGCTTCCCGCACATTACGGCAAACTGTTGTTTTTTATGCTGTTCAGTTTTACAAAGGTTTTTTCGCAGGGCAGTCATGCCATCAGCGGCCATGTTACAGACGCTGCTACCGGTACTGCCTTAGTTAAAGTCAGCATTAATATTAAAGGAACTAAACAAACCGTTGCTTCCGGCGATGATGGCAGCTTTGCAATTATTGCGCAAAACAATGCCACACTCATCTTTTCCTACATCGGCTATCAGACCAAAGAAATAGCTGCCGGCACACAACTTACGCTTGAGGTAGCGCTTACTGCGCAGCAACAGCAATTGGACAGCGTAGTGGTTACGGCGCTGGGCATTAAACGCCAACGCCGGGCGTTGGGCTACTCGGTTACAGAAGTTGCCGGTGCATCGCTTACTGAAGCGCGGGAGAATAATTTTGTAAACGGACTGGAAGGCAAAGTAGCCGGCGTAAATGTAAGTAACGTAGCCACCGGGCCGGGCGGCTCGGCAAACGTTGTTATTCGTGGCATTTCCGATATTACAGGTTCCAACCAGCCGCTGTATGTGGTTGATGGTATCCCGATGCAAAACAATACCTACCGCCAGACGGATGTAGGCGGCGGCTATGGCGGTTCGGATGGTGGCGACGGTACGATTAATATTAACCCGGACGACATCGAAACCATTTCTATACTAAAGGGCGCCGCGGCTTCTGCACTTTATGGCTATCGTGGCAGCAAAGGCGTTATACTGATTACCACCAAATCGGGTAAAAATGCAAAAGGCGCGGGCGTGGAGATCAATTCG
Organism: Ilyomonas sp.; assembly: GCA_965247435.1. GTDB lineage: Bacteria > Bacteroidota > Bacteroidia > Chitinophagales > Chitinophagaceae > Ilyomonas. Next base: position 584,787 of record OZ252019.1, read on the forward strand.
AATTATGTAATCGAAAATGTTATAGACAACACCGATTGGCAAAACACGTATGGACAAGGAAATTTTGGTGTAAAGCCGGTGGACGGCAGCGATGCTTTTGAAACAGGGTTGTCGAGCTGGGGCGCTAAACTGGATGGCTCGCCCGCTTACCAGTTTGATGGCGTGCAAAGGCCTTACACGGCACAAAAGGGCAACATCGGGCGGTTCTATAAAAATGGCGGCGCGGCCACCAATACGGCATCGTTCAGTAAAAGTTTGGGCGAAGATGGAAGCCTGCGTTTTTCGGCAAGTGATCTCGATAATACCAGCATTATTCCCAATGCCGGCTACGAGCAGCAATCTTTTTCGCTTTCTGCCAATTATAATCTCGATAAACACCTGACGCTTCAGTTAAAAGGAGAATACATCAGCGCTTATACCCACAACCGCCCAAGTGTGTCGGACGCACCGGGTAGTGTAAATTTTGCGACTTTGTTTATTTCGCCCAATGTAAACATAGCCTCGCTTGCGCCGGGCTATAAAGCCGATGGCTCGGAGAACCAGTTTTTAGATGATGCCTATACCACCAATCCTTACTTTGCAGCATACAAATTTATCAACAATACAAGGCGCAATCGTTTCATCGGCTCTGCCGATTTAAAATATACTTTTACTAATGGTTTGTACCTGCAGTTCCGCGCAGGCGAAGATTATTTTGCCGATAGAAATACAATCGTTACGCCCAACGGCACGGCATATCAGTCGGACGGCGCGATGCTGGAAGAAAATATAAAATCTACAGAGCTTAACGCAGATGCCATTATCGGTAAAGAATTTAAAGTAACCAAAAACTTCAATGTATCGGCTCTGGCTGGCGTCAACTCCAGGAAAGCCGTCACCGACCAGATAGATGCATCCGGCAATACGTTTGAAACGCCCTATCTATATACCATTGGCAATCTTGCCAGCCCAACAGAATATACCAGTAACCCGGTTGTGGTTAATAAATCAATCTACGGCACACTGGACCTGTCTTTCAAAAATTACCTGTACATGACCGTTACCGGCCGCAACGACTGGTATTCTACGTTAGCGCCGGGCAAAACGGCTTACTTTTATCCGTCTGTCAGCGGCTCTTTTGTTTTCTCCGAATTGTTGCATATACATAGCATGGATTTAGGAAAGCTGCGGGTTGGCTATGCGAATGTGGGCGGCGAAGCAGATGCGCCCTACCAAACCCTGTTAGGCTACAACAATATCGGTAATTTAAATGGCTTCCCGATAGGCAATATCTCCAATGGCGGCGTGGTGCCGAATGCCGCGCTGGAGCCTTCTTCTGCAACCGAGATTGAAATAGGCACCGAGATGGACTTCTTCAAAAGCAGGCTGCACCTGGACGTTGCTTATTACGATAAAAAAGAAAGCCATGAAGTAATACCCGCTGTTACATCCGAAACTTCAGGTTATAATGCGGTGTTGCTTAATTCCGGAACGATAGAGAATAAAGGAGTCGAGTTTTTGGTAAGCGGTGTGTTGGTTAAAACAAAAAACTTCCGGTGGACGGAAACGGTAAATATATCCTACAACAAAAATAAGGTAGTATCGCTTTCATCCGGCTCTGCCAACTACCCGTTGGGCTACTCGCGCGCCGGCGAAGATGAAGGCGTTGGAGTAGCTTATATATCGCAGGCATTGGGCAAATCGGCCTACCAAATATTTGTGGCCGATCCGGTACGCGATGATAAAGGAAACATCGTGAAGGACTCGCTGACCGGCGCTCCGCAGGCTGGTACGGACTATGTAGATCTTGGATCGGGCATTGACCCCTGGACAACCGGTATTACCACCGAATTCCGGTACAAGCACTTTAATTTTTCTTTTCTGGTAGATGGCAAATTTGGCGGTAAAATATTCTCCGGCACCAACTACTATGCTTACCAGTACGGTTTGTCAAAAGCAACGCTGCCCGGCAGGGATTTGCGATATGGCGCCAACCAGTTGTACCCGCAGGATTATTATAATTTAACAGCGAATACCAATCCGGCCATTTTTGTCTATGATGCAGGTTTTATTAAATTAAGGCAGATCATTTTTGGTTACACTTTCCCCCCCAGTGCATTTAAAAATAAAATTCAGGGCATTACCCTAAGCTTTGTGATGCGGAATGTTTTTACCCTGCTAAAACATACGCCCAATATTGACCCGGAGTCGAATTATTCGAACACTGCGCAAGGCATAGAACAGGCGGAAGTGCCCTATACACGTACGTTCGGGCTTAACCTCAACGTAAAATTGTAAGCGGATTATTGGAGAACAAAACAAACTACACAACATGAAATTACAATCAATATACCCGCTTGCCGTTGCAGCACTGCTGACGGTTTTTGTTGCGTGCAAAAAGGATTTACTAAAAACCAACACCGATCCCAACTCAGTATCGGTTGATGTATTCGACCCGAATAACATGCTCACTGCCACCCAGCTTTTTTATACCGGCAGTTCCGACAACGGGATAGAAGTTGAAGAAACGGAGATACAGGGCGCCGGCTGTTTTATCCAGCACTGGGCATCCACCTCCGGCTATTTTTTTGGTGATAAATACTCGTTTAGCCCCGGAGGCTGGGGTTCCTTTTTCGACCATACCTATACTTCTACGGTAAAAAATGTGGTGGACTGCTATACCACTACCATTGGCAAGCCACAATATAAAAACCTGCACCAGATTGCAAGGATTATGAAAGCGCTGGTGTTTGAACGCATTACCGATGTGTATGGCGATGTGCCCTACTTTAGTGCGGGACAAGCTTATCACGGGTCGGTTTATTTTCCGGCCTATGATAAGCAGCAGGACATTTATGCGGATATGCTGAAGGAAGTATCCGAAGCAGTTGACTCGCTTGATGAAGAGGCCGACCAGCCCGTAGGCGATATGTTTTATGCCGGAACGGACGACCAGATCGGGGAATGGAAAAAATTTGGCAATACCTTGCTGCTGCGCATGGCTATGCGCCTTACCAAAGTAGATCCCGCCACCGCGCAGGATTATGTAAAAAAACTGCAGGGACTAACCATGGAAAGTAATGATGACAATGCCATCGTTCAGCATGGCACCAACGGTCCGCTTACCATCAACAGGATTTATCGCGGTATCGGTGAAGATGGCGACATACAATTATCGGGGCAGTTGAGTAAAACATTTATTGATTTTTTAAAGAAAAACAACGACCCGCGGCTGCCGGTGTTCTCTTATGTTTACCCCGAAGATTATTCACCGGGCGACGAGCCGTCCGGCGGTTCGTCCGATCCTGATGACCAGAATGGTTTGCCGAATGGTTACAACACCGGCAGCGGTGCTAATGGTATCCAGCACTTTCCGGGTTATTTAGGAAGCATCAATTTGTATTCCCGGCCAGGCCCGATTGTATTTAATGCTACTGCTCCAACGCTGGTACTGACGTACGCCGAATCGGAATTGTTGCTGGCCGATGCAGCCAAACGCTGGGGCATTGGCGATGCAGCAATGCATTATAAAAACGGTGTGCTTGCAGCTATCACAGAACTGGCTGCTTACGGAGACGCCGGCGCCATTGATGAAGCGGATGCAGCTAAATATTATAAGGCGCATCCGTATGCAGATGCCGATGGGCTGAACATGATTAATACACAGTTTTGGGTGGCTACCTTTTTAAACGAGTACGAGGCATGGGCTAATTACCGCCGCACGGGTTATCCGGCTTTGGTTCCGGTGACGTATCCGGGCAGCCAGTCTCCCGGCGCCATACCAAGACGAATGGCATATTCTACTGTGGATAAACAAGTGAATACGGCTAACTACGATGCTGCAGTGGCAGCACTAACCGGTGGCGATAAAATAACCAGCCGTATGTGGTGGGATAAGCAATAATTCAATGTTCAATGAAAATTATCTAAATTGGTGAACGAAATTGATGATCAACTGTTTACCAATTACAACACAACAACCAATATGAAAAAACTTCTTACGATTGCAAGCCTTGTCATTATTACTTACTCTGTAAGCGCGCAGCAGCCATTTAATGGTTTGGAGAATAATATGAGCAACCTCTATCGCCTTAGCGATGCAAAGAGCCGCTCCATATCTCCTGAAAATTTTACCGGGGAAAAGGGTAAAGGCGGCATGGCTACTGGCGGCACCGGCTCCGGCGCTTCGAGGGAATTAGGACAAACCTGGAAGGTAAGTCCGAGTATCATTATTAAAAAGAAAACGACTTTCACACTGGCCGATTTCGACGGGCCGGGCGCTATCCAGCACATCTGGATGACGCCTACCGGCAACTGGCGTTTCTCTATTATCCGCGTTTACTGGGACGATGAAAAAACGCCTTCTGTAGAGGCGCCGGTCGGCGATTTCTTCTGCATGGGCTGGGGTAAATACTCACCGCTGCAATCGCTGGCAGTGGCTGTAAATCCCGGCAGCGCTTTCAACTGTTACTGGACGATGCCTTTTCGTAAGCATTGCCGCATTACAATGGAGAATATAGACGATGAAGACATGTACCTCTACTACCAAATTGATTATGCATTAGCCTCGGTGCCCAATGATGCAGCTTATTTCCATGCGCAGTTCCGGCGTGTAAATCCGCTGCCTTACAAAACCGATTACACCATTGTGGATAGCCTGCAGGGCAAGGGCCAGTATGTAGGTACGTACCTGGCGTATGGTGCGCACAGCAACGGCTGGTGGGGCGAGGGTGAGATAAAATTCTTCATGGATGGCGATACCAAATTTCCAACTATCTGCGGCACCGGCACCGAAGATTATTTCTGCGGCTCGTATGACTTTGATACCCGGAAGAAAAACGATGCCGGCGTAGAAACGGTTGATTATACAGAGTTCTGTACGCCATATACCGGTTTGCCGCAGGTAATAAAAGGCGATGGCCATTATAATGCTGCACAACGGTTTGGTTTGTACCGCTGGCACATCACCGATCCTATCCGGTTTGATAAAAATTTACGGGTAACGATACAGGCTTTGGGCTGGCGCGCAGGCGGCCGGTACTTGCCGCTAAAAGATGATATTGCTTCGGTGGCTTACTGGTACCAGACAGAGCCACATGCAGCATTTCCTGCGCTGCCTTCAAAAGATGAGCTTGAGGTGAATTAGGAAATCTTTTGCACCGCTGAACAATGCGTTGGCAAAAGTTTGCGCTGAGCTAAATAATTGGTCAGAATTATTTATGCTTTACGCTTGTTGTTCTCCACTTTGTGTAAAGTGGAGAACGAAAAAAGCCACAGGGAAACGATATACAGCACGTTTCCCTGATACGCACTGATATGGCTTTTGTACTGTTATGAATTGGGCAGCCGTACTGTTACACCGTAGCGACACACTAAGCGAACAACAATAATATTTCAAGTCAATTTAATTTTAATAGTATATTTAAGTGGTGAACAACAATTAAGATTAATTAATTTCTTTTAGCCTTGTATCCGTGTAAATTTCTTCTAAAGAAACAGACAATGCTACGGCTGGTAAAGTTAATATTTCATTCAACTTTTTATATTCCTGCAAATTCCATTCGCCTGCCTCATTTACCCGAAAGGCTTCCACCTGAACACTTTCAGCATCTACCAAAATGTATTCTTTGAGTGTTGGGATGTCTTTGTACAATTCAAACTTCTGGTTTCTATCGTAGCCTTTTGTAGATGGAGAAAGAATTTCTATAATGATAATGGGCCCTGTAAAATTATCATCGTCATTTTTATAATTGTTATCCTGCAGATTGCCGCAAAAAAAAGAAATATCAGGATACGTGTATAAAATATTCTCCGGAATATGCACCCTTAAATCGCTTCCATAGGGCTGGCAGCTTTTGCCCTTGGATTTATAGCTTAATTCTCTAAATAAATTTCTAAATAAAATATTGTGCCTGTCACCAGCGCCGGCCATCGCGAATATTTCGCCGCGATAATATTCATGCTTATCCAGCGATGCGCGCTCATACGCTAAATATTCCTCCTCGGTAAAGTTTCGTCTGCTATAGGCAACAGCCGGTTCTTTTAATTCGGTTTCCATATTTCAAATATACCAAAATCAGTGCACTTTTGTTCATCAGCCATTGCATCTATTACTCGTTATTATTTTTATGATACAAGCTGCAGTGCTGCTATTGAGCTGCTGTTGCGGCACTCACCTGCCGGCAAAGGCAGGTACGCTCTGTTAGCTATTCAGCAAGGCTTTCGACTTTGCGTTTTATACTTTCAACTTGTACAGCAAGGCATTATAATTGAGTACTGTATTTTAGTTAATACAAATGCCTTAATTCAACTTGCATTATTCAACAAAATTCACCTATGCAATACCGTTCATTTAAAGGAAATAAAGTATCAGAAATCGGCCTCGGCACCTGGCAGCTCGGCAGCGCCGACTGGGGCAATGTAAGCGATGAAGAAGCCTTCTCTATCTTAAGGGCGTTTACCGATGCCGGCGGCAACTTTATTGATACGGCAGATGTATATGGCATGGGCATCAGCGAAAAGCTGATCGGTCGTTTTATACAGCAACATCAGCAGCCTTTGTTCATTGCTACCAAGCTTGGCCGGCGCGGCGATGGCGGCAACTGGCTGCAAAATTTTACGTACGATAAAATGCGCTGCCAAGCAGCAGATTCGCTGGAGCACTTGGGTATAGAGCAGTTATTTTTAGAACAGCTTCACTGTATTCCAACCGAAGAATTGCGGAAGGGAGAAGTGTTTAACCACCTGCGCAAATTGCAGGAAGAAGGATTGGTAAAATATTGGGGCGCCAGTGTGGAAACGAGTGAAGAAGCGCTTCTCTGCTTAGAGCAGGAAGGCCTTGCTTCTTTACAAATCATCTTCAATTTATTCAGGCAGCATGTGGCAGAAGAGGTGTTTCAGAAAGCCGCCGATAAAGGCGTGGCGATTATCGTGCGGGTGCCGCTGGCCAGTGGCTTACTAACCGGAAAATTTACGGAGCAAACGACGTTTGCCCCAAATGATCACCGCAATTTTAATGCAGACGGAAAAGCATTTAATGCGGGTGAAACTTTCGCCGGTATTGAGTTTCAACAAGGTGTACAGTTTGCCGGCGAAATGGCCGCCTGTTTTCCGGATAAGCAGATGGCGGCGTGGTCGCTCCGCTGGATACTCGATCATCCGGAGGTGACAACCATTATTCCCGGTGCTTCCAAAGTATCGCAGGTGCAAAGCAATGTATCAGCATCTGCCTTGCCGCCATTATCATCAGCTATTCATACACAACTGCGCGCTTTATACGATAAAAAAATAAAACCTGTTATCCGCGGGCATTATTAAGCATATACCGGAATTTGCAGCATGCAGGAGAAGATCAGGATAACGAATGTATTGCCACTTTTGAAGTTTGTAGGACTTATATAAACAGCGTTGACAAAAGCGGGTGCCTTACTACTTTCTGTTCCGGCTATAGTTGCCAGAAAGATGGCAGTAAACTTTACAAACACAATGGCATTTATACCCGCCTCTGTTTTATATCCACGATTGACAGGCATCCGGATTTGGACAAGCAATAGCAGGATGCTGCCAAAAAAATAAACACTGTAACTCCACTTTATTTTAAAATAAGTTTGTCGCTAACTAAGAAAAATATGCAGAAAATTAAAGCAGTCATCTTTGACCTGGACGGAACATTGGCCAACACCATACCGCTTTGTATAGAAGCACTCCGGCAGGCAGTAGAACCACTGGTTAAACGGCCGCTTTCCGATGAAGAAATTATGGCCACCTTCGGTCCTACGGAAGAAGGCTCTGTCAGGTCGTTAGCGCCGGCTGATTACAAGAAGGGCACGGCAGATTTTCTGCATTATTACAAAACTTTACATGGTATGTGCAATCAGCCGTTTGAAGGTATGAACGACTTGCTTAGTACGCTGCAAAACAAAGGTGTGCGATTGGCATTAGCCACCGGCAAAGGAAAAGAAAGTACAGTTATTACACTGCAACATTTTGGTTTTACCCGTTACTTCAACTGCATTGAAACCGGCTCGCCAACCGGTTCGCGCAAAGCAGAAGCTATCGGAATAATACTGGATACGTTGGGCGATATACAAAAGGAAGAAGCCATCTATGTGGGCGACTCGCCTGCAGATATAAAAGACAGCCGTAAAGCCGGTATTGCGGTGGTTGCCGCTGCCTGGGCAGCAACCGCAAAAAAAGAAAAATTGAAAGCGCTGCAGCCGGATGAACTGTTTGATACGATTGAAGATTTTGCGAGCTGGCTATATCCAAGGGTATAAGGTTGCCTCACCCTGTTGTTTTTACCGGTAACATAACTGTTAGAGGAAGCAAGAGAAGCGAAGCAGATAAAACAGATATAATTAAGCATTGGCAAAAAATAAGCAAAGGCAGCCAACTATACTTACCTTAGATATGCAATAAACATCGTTGTTGTATGAAAACCCGCATTGCCATATATGGCGGAACCGCTCTTTCTGCAGGCGAATCCTGGTTTATAGTATTTCTGACTTATGCCTTGCTAAAACATGCAGATGTTATTATCGTGACGGGCGGTTTCCTTTCATCTTACAAAGATCCGGGCGCTGTTTCTACCGATTTTTCGGTGCTGCAGGGGGCAAAAAAATTTGCTGCAGAAAGCAATACAGACTTACAAAGCTGCTTTGAAACCTGGTTGCCTGATGTAAATGCAGAAATAGATCCGCAAAAGAAAGAGGTAGTAAGGTTTAAAGAAGGAAATGTAAAAGAACTAAAGGGAGAATCTGCACAGGCAAGAAGGTTTTTAATGGTTAAAGAGGTGGACGTTATAATAACCGTTAAAGGCAAAAAACATACAGCTATGGTGGCTGATTTTGCCATTACCATTAATAAACCGGTTCTGCCACTGGCTTTTACCGGCGGAGATTCCCGGGAAGTTTGGTTGGCTAATAAAAATCGGATCAAGCGCTGGTTTGATCTGTCTGATGATTTTGCAAATGAACTGGAAAACGGAAAAGTTGAGGCAGCCGGTTTGTTAGGAAATAACAGTATGATTAACCAGATTGTTCAGGCAATAGATAAAGGCATCAAAACAGAACGGTTGAATGACAAAAATTATAAGATTACTCAAAAAGAGTTGGAATCGGATAAAAATTTGGATAAAAAGAAGATAAGTTTATTTCTGTCTTATTCTCATAAAGACGAACAGTTAAAAGAAGAATTAGACAAACATTTAACTGCATTGAAACGAAGTGACAAAATAAGTGTCTGGCACGATAAGCAAATAGAAGGCGGGAATGATTGGGATGCAACAATTAAAGAAGAGCTTAAAAATGCTGATCTGATTTTGTTGCTGATAAGTCCGGATTTTATGGCTTCAGATTATATCTGGGAGGTAGAAATTAAAGGCGCACTGGACAACCATTTCAGCGGTAAATCTAAAGTTATTCCTGTTTTTTTACGCAGCGTTTATATTAAAGATATGCCTTTTGATAAATTGCAGGGTTACATCAGTAAGAATAAGCCGGTTACTTCTTTTCCTGAACGGGAACAGGATGGCGCTTTTCTAAAAATTGTTGAGGGCATAAGCAGTGAGATAGAAAAATGGACAACAAAATAAAAAAGATTAATCAGCTTCCCGTAGCCCCGTTTACCGGTTTTGATTATTAGTTAGTACAATTGCTAATAAATAATCCCAACAGCAGCAGAAACATTTTGCCATGCTGATTGATTAACCCCACTTACCATTTTCCTTAACAAGCTGTCCAGGCTTGCTGTAGGCCTAAGTTTGTACCTTTACACTCTTTATGAAGCAGTTTATTGTTCCCAACATTTACAGAAGCCGGCTGATAAGCGCGGTGAAAAACAAACGTAAAGAAGCAGACCGGCTAAAGAAAGATTTTACGCCAACCTTACTCGATTTTGGCGCAGTGCAGATATATCTTGCGCGGCATTTCGGTTTTTGCTATGGCGTGGAAAACGCCATTGACATTGCTTTTAAAACCATTGAAGAAAACAAGGGAAAGCGGATTTTTTTATTGAGCGAAATGATTCATAATCCGCAGGTAAATGCTGATCTGCAACAGCAGGGTGTGCAGTTTTTACAGGATACTTATGGCAGGCAGGTGATCTCTTTTGACGAGCTGACACCGGAAGACGTGGTGATCATACCGGCGTTTGGCACTACGCTGGAAATAGAGACATTACTGAATGAAAAAGGCATTCATACCGAGCAATACAATACCACCTGCCCGTTTGTACGAAAAGTGTGGAACCGCAGCGAGCAGATTGCGGAGAAAGGCTACAGCATTGTAGTGCACGGCAAGCCAAAGCATGAAGAAACGAGAGCTACCTTTTCACATGCTTCTTCCAGTACGCCAACCGTGGTGATTAACGATATGCAGGAAGCAATAGAGCTGGGGAAATACATTGCCAGGCAGTTGCCTGCTGCTTCATTTTATACCATATTCAAAGGGCGGTATTCGCAAGGTTTTAATATAAATCGGGACTTGCAACGCATCGGCGTGGTAAACCAGACCACGCAGTTAGCAACAGATACACAGGCCATTTCCGACTATTTGCGCAGCATAATCATGCATTATTACCATCTTGATGAAGCGACTATCCACACCCGTTTTGCCGATACGCGCGATACGCTTTGCTATGCTACCAACGACAACCAAAGCGCTGTGGCCGGCATGTTGCAAATGCCTGCGGATATAGCTATTGTAGTGGGTGGCTACAACAGCAGCAACACCTCGCACCTTGTAGAACTATGCGAGCAACAGCTACCAACTTATTTTATAAATGGCGCAGATAAATTATTGTCGGAAAGAGAGCTGATTAACTGTAGCTGGCGTACGAAAGAAGAAAAATTGGTAACCGATTACCTGCCCGTAACAGCGCCGGCAAGAATATTAATTACCAGCGGGGCCAGTTGCCCGGATGCGGTGGTAGAAAGTGTAATCGAACGATTGCTACAGTTTTACCCGGCTGAAAAAACCGTAACAGAAATGGTCAGTGAATTTGCCTGATGCTTATTCCAGAAATCTACGTCTTACCTCTGCAGATGGTATCATGCATGCATCCTTTTTACCAAACCATTGATAGCGGTTTTTAGCGATCCATCTATAAACAGCATTGCTGATAAAGGAGGGAATAATACGCAATGTGTACAGCACTTTTACAGGATAGCTTAAATACTTTGCAATATGAAAAACTGCAGCAGCATGTGTATAAGCCCGGTTATTATCAATAAATACTACACTGTCAACAGCATCGGGTATGGCATACCTGTTTTTTAACTGCTTGCCGATAACAGACTGCAGCGGCGCAAAGCGGAGTCTGGCCTGTTTGTCGTTGCGGATGGCAAGGTTTACCATTGCATTGCAATAATTGCAAACGCCGTCAAATAGAACAACGGGATGAAAATTATCTGCACTTAACATGGATAAAATTTAAGGATTATACGTTCCTGAAATTTCATCTTTTTATCCGGACTTTTATCAACAATATTGGTATTAATAGTTATAAGTTTCATCATCGCGGTTTCTTTAATACCATGCAATTACATCAAAATTTTTAAGGCAATTTCAACTTTATAAAGTAAGTACTGAGACCAACAGGAATTCTTTTGTCAGACCACTGCTTCAATATTTCTTTTAGTTCTTTCTTAGTTGTTTTGTCGTCAATGGTATGCGTCATACGGCAATCTGTTCTTATAAAACTACAATAAAATAAACCCGTTTAAAATAAACGGGTTTCGGGGCTTTTTACAATGCTTCTTTTTACACCTTCCACGGTAAGTATGGGTTAGGTTCAACTCAGGTTGTAATACACTTTCTGTACATCTTCGTCCTGTTCCAACCTATCCACTAATTCCAATACATCTTTCGCCCCTTCTTCCTCCAGGTGCGTAGTAGTAGTGGGTATGCGTGTAAGCTCTGCGCTGATGGGCGTGATGCCTTTATCTTCCAATGCTTTACTCATGTGCCCGAAGTCTTCGTACGGTGTACGGATAATAATATTACCTTCTGCATCTTCGCCTATTTCCTCCAGCCCGAAATCTATTAAGTCCAGCTCTAATTCTTCTATATCAATGCCTTCTTTCTTTACTTTAAACTCGCCCATGCGGTTGAATAAAAAGCCTACCGAGCCGCTGTTGCCCAGTATGCCATCACTCTTTTTAAAGTGCATCCGCAGGTTAGCTACGGTGCGCGTAGGGTTGTCGGTTGCTGTCTCCACCAGCAAAGCCACGCCGTGCGGCGCATAGCCTTCATATACTATCTCTTCAAAGGCTTCCATTTCCTTTCCCTGAGCGCGCTTAATGGCAGCTTCCACGCGGTCTTTCGGCATGTTTACGCCTTTCGCATTTTGCATGCACCTGCGCAACGCCGAGTTCGTGCCCGGGTCCGGGCCGCCGGCTTTTACAGCAATGGCTATTTCTTTTCCGATGCGGGTAAACTGTTTGGCCATCTTATCCCAGCGGGCAAACATGGTGGCTTTTCTTACTTCAAATATTCTTCCCATAAATATGTTATGCTTTATTAATTATACAAACTAACAACTGATACAATCTTCTGCCAGATCAGTTATATCACAATTGCTGTAGCAAGCTCACTCAAGCGGCTGCAAAAATAAAGGAAGCCACGTAAGGAAAAAAGTAAAACCAAAACAGCCGCAAATGCGGCTGTTTTATAAAAAAATTATTGGTATCTCAGGTAATAACCGGTTTCCTTATCAGTTTGCTTCCAAACACAAACAAGTGTACCACCGCAAATATTGCTGCGATATACAGCAGTGTTTTGTCTGCCTCCCAGCCCACTGTTTGCTGATGCCATAGGCCAACTATACCTAACAATATACATAAACCGATACCGGTGTAGTTTAATATGTGCATTCCTTTTCGCAATGCAGTATGATTGCCAAGATGGCTATGCTTTAAGCCGTAAGCAGCATAAACATCCAGGCCTATCAGCATCCATACCACCAGCCGTATCCATGTATCGGGAGGTAAAAATACCATCATAAATAAACAAGTGCCTATACCTAAAATAGGTACTAACGGAACAAGCGGTGTCACAAAAGCACGCGGCGCATCCGGATCGGTTTTACGTAAAATCATTACACCAATGCAAACGAGAATAAACGCAAATAATGTCCCTATACTTGTCATTTCACCTACTACCCTTGCCGGTACAAAAGCAGCAAACAGGCTTACAAACACCATAAACAACATATTGCTTTTAGCCGGTGTTCTGAATTTTGGATGAACGGAGGAAAATACTTTAGGTAATAATCCGTCTTTGCTCATACTAAAAAAAACGCGGCTTTGACCCATCAGCATTACGAGTATAACAGAAGAATAACCAGCAAGAATGGCTACTACTATAGCCCTGTTCAGCCAGGGATAATCAGGATGCAGTATGCCGGCAGCATCTGTAGTGCCCATGTGCTCAATGGCTACGGCAACAGGCGCAATGCCATCCTGGCCTTTGAAAGAAGTATAGCTGGTAACTCCGGTCATTACATGTGCAAACAAAATATAGAGTACGGTACAGATAGCTAATGAACCCAAGATGCCGATTGGCATGTGCTTTCGTGGATTCTTTGCTTCCTGGGCTGCAGTGCTCACCGCATCAAAACCAATGTAGGCAAAGAACACAATGGCCGCTGCCCGTACAATACCGCTAAAACCATATTCTCCGAATGTGCCGGTATTGTCGGGTATATACGGATGATAATTATCCATATTAATATACTTCCATCCGAGAAAAATAAAAACCAGTACAACCGTTACTTTAAGTCCGACAATAACTGCGTTTACCGTTGCGCTTTCCTGCGTTCCTTTAATCAGCAATAAACTCATCAGCACTACTATAAATACGGCCGGAAGATTCAGGATGCCGCCATCCCAGGGGCCGGCTACCCATGCGTGCGGCAAATGCAGGTTGAAACCATCTGTAAACTTAACCAGGTAGCGGCTCCAGCTTATGCTTACAGTAGCTGCACCTACTGCATACTCGAGTACCAGATCCCAGCCTATTATCCAGGCTACAAACTCGCCCATGGTTGCATAGGAATACGTATAAGCGCTGCCTGCTACCGGTATCATACTTGCAAATTCTGCATAGCACAAACCGGCAAAGCAGCACCCAAAAGCTGCAATAACAAAAGAAATGGTAATTGCAGGGCCAGCCTGATTAGCGGCGGCACCGCCGGTAATTGAAAATAGCCCTGCACCAATAATAGCTCCAATACCCAGGGCTATTAATCCTCCTGCACCCAATGTTTTTTTAAGGGTAGCACCTTCCGTATCTGTAGCTTCTGCCAAAAGCCCTGCCAGGGGTTTTTTCACAAATAGACTCATAATAATAGTGTTTAGTTTTTCATCTTTATACGTTGGAAAAATAGTGATTAATTTGGTTGATAATTATAAAATTTTAAGGCTGTAGCTTAACAGGCATCATTACCTGTATCGGTTTTTTACATTCCGGATTATAAGAATGAAATGTGCAGCTTCATACCCATTTATATTATATTGCACACCTACTATCTTTCATGAACAACAGGCTGACCATATATATTCTTATTGCTATGGCGGCCGGCATTGCATTGGGCTATTGGGTGCATGTAGCTGCCGGCGCTCCTTTTATCCAGTCATTTGCCAACAATATAAAGCTGCTTACCAAGCTGTTTTTAAACCTGGTACAAATGATTATAGCGCCGCTGGTGTTCAGTACGCTGGTGGTTGGCATCGCCAAATTAGGGGATTTAAAAACGGTGGGCCGTGTGGGCGGTAAAGCGCTGTTATGGTTTGTATCTGCCTCGCTGGCAAGCTTGCTCTTAGGAATGGTGCTGGTCAATTTTTTTGAACCCGGCAAAGGCATAGACTTATCCAATGGAGATAAAGCCGGCGCCGCCGACCTGGTGAACAATACGCAGGCCTTTAGCCTCAATACATTTGTAGATCATGTTTTTCCAAAGAGTATTATAGCGGCCATGGCCGACAACCAGATATTGCAGATTGTAGTTTTCTCCATCTTTTTTGGCGTAGCAACGGCAGCCCTGGGTGACAAGGGCAAAATAATAGTAAAGGCATTGGATGCAGTAGCGCACGTGATATTAAAGATGGTAGGCTATGTAATGAACTTTGCGCCGCTGGGTGTATTTGGCGCCATTGCGGCGGTATTAGCAGTAAAAGGACCTGCTATTTTTATCTTTTATGGCAAGTATTTTTTATATTTTGTAATAGCTATTGCCTTGCTTTGGGCGCTGATGATAACTGTAGGTTACTTTATTTTAAAGGAACGCCTGCCTGTATTGCTACGGCGCATTATACAACCCATAATCATTGCATTCAGCACCACCAGCAGTGAAGCGGTTTTTCCGAAGTTAACCGAAGAGCTGGAGCGCTTTGGTTGTGATAATAAAATTGTATCGTTCGTGCTGCCGCTGGGTTACTCCTTTAATCTGGATGGCAGCATGATGTATATGACCTTTGCCAGCCTCGCCATTGCCCAGGCTTACAATATCCAGCTTGATACCGGCACGCAACTTACGATGTTGCTGGTTCTGATGCTTACCAGTAAAGGTATTGCGGGCGTGCCACGCGCTTCGCTGGTGGTGGTTACGGCTACCTGCGCCATGTTTAAAATCCCGGCGGAAGGAATTGCTTTAATATTGCCGATAGACCACTTTTGCGATATGTTTCGCACCGCAACCAATGTGTTGGGTAATGCGCTTGCTACGGGTGTGGTAAGCAAGTGGGAGGGTGAACTGAAGAATGTATAAATTTGAAAAAAATTGTATTATGAAGTTTGAAAGAATTTCTGCTGATCCTGCAATTATGTTAGGCAAGCCATGTATAAAAGGTACCAGAATTACAGTAGAATTAATTTTAGAAAAACTTGGCGGAGGATATTCTTACGAAGATTTGTTGGAGGCCTATCCACGAATAACAATAGAAGATATTCATGAAGTGTTCCGGTATGCCTATGCGGTATTAAGACATGAAAAGATTATTGAAGCTACCGCTGCATGAAGATAATTGTAGATGAAAGCGTTGACTTTTATTTTGTAAGACAGTTACGACTGCGGCAGTTTACAGTACTTTCAATTTCTGAAGACTTTTCATCCATGTCCGATGAAAATATTGTTGCCATGTCGTTAGTACCTCCTGCTTTAATCATTACAGAAGATAAAGATTTTGGAGACCTTGTCTTTTATAAACAATTAAAGGTTTTTGCTATTGTTCTGCTGCGTTATGATAAAGCCGAAAGGCTTATTATTTTGGAAAGACTTTTATCGCTTTTATTAAACTATTCAAAAGAATTACCAAATTCTTTTTCAGTTATTACTTTTAATAAAACCAGGACAAGAAAATTAAGCTTGTGATTACTTTTTATCGAGACCTATTAACAACAGAATTTACAACCAATGCTGAATAACTTAATAGATTGGATTATCGAAAACGGCGGTATTTATATTCTACTGTTTATCATTTTTGCAGAGACCGGCCTGCTGCTTGGTTTTTTCCTGCCGGGCGACAGCCTGCTGTTTGCTGCCGGCATCTATATCAATAAATTTTCGGCCGAATTTTTCGGTGCGCACTATAGCGTAATTATTCTTTTAATCATTATTGCCTCTGTGCTGGGTAATATGGCTGGTTACTGGTTTGGGTATAAAACAGGTCCTTTACTGTACGAGCGAAAAGATACATTTTTATTTCGCCGCAAACACCTTTTGCGGGCACACGATTTTTATGATAAATATGGTAAGGCTACGGTGTTTGCAGCTAAATTTTTACCCATTCTGCGCACCTTTGCGCCCATCGTGGCCGGCGTAGTTAAAATGCCCAAAGCTACTTTTACATTGTATAATATTTTAGGCAGTATTGTTTGGGTGACGACCATGGTATTGGGCGGACATTTTTTGGAAAGCTGGGTGCAGGACAGGTATGGGTTCAGCCTTAAAGAGCATATCGAATTGATCGCTATCGGGATTATTCTTATTACAACCCTGCCGGTAATTATTAAATTATTTTTTGGTAAAAAAAATGCACCGGATACGGTTCGGAATAGTTGACGGATGATAAGTTGCGGGTTTTGGTTTATGAAGATTTACGATAGCTCATTCAAGCCATTATCATTTTTGTGCAAGCGCCATTTCTAACCTGCCACTTATAACTCATGATTCATTACCCGCCATACGCAATCCGTTACCGTCATTAATTTTTCGCTGCCATGATCAACAATAACAGAAACACCATCTTCCGCATTCCGGTGCTGGTAGCAGCGCTGGGCTATTTTGTGGACATCTACGACCTGTTGCTGTTCAGCATTATCCGAGTGCCCAGCCTGCACAATATCGGTCTTGCCGACGCGCAGATAACAACCGAAGGTGAGCACATCATCAGCCTGCAGATGATCGGCTTGCTTACCGGCGGTATTTTCTGGGGAATATTAGGTGATAAAAAGGGAAGGCTGAGTGTATTGTTTGGCTCGATACTGCTTTATTCGGCAGCTAATATTGCCAATGGCTTTGTACATACTGCAGACCAGTATGCATGGGTTCGTTTTATCGCCGGTTTAGGCCTTGCAGGCGAGCTGGGCGCAGGCATCACGCTTGTTTCGGAATTAATATCCAAAGAAAAGCGCGGACTTGCTACTTCGCTCGTGGCAGGCATCGGATTGGTTGGAGCGATAGTCGCTTTTTTTGTAAAGCAATATTTCGTGCAGCCCGATGGCAGCGGCTGGCGCACCTGTTATTTTATTGGCGGCGGCTTAGGCATTTTATTGTTGATTACACGTATTTCGGTGTTTGAATCGGGCATGTACACAAACACGAAAGCGCTTGCCGTACAACGTGGCAATTTCTTTATGCTCTTTGCAAAAAGAGAGCGTTTTAAACGATACCTGCTTAGTATTTTGATAGGGTTGCCTACCTGGTATGTAATTGGCGTGCTGATAACCTTCAGTAAAGAGTTTGGCGAGCACATGCGCCTGGCTGAGCCGGTAGATGCAGGCAAAGCAGTGATGTGTGCCTACGCCGGAATAGCTGCCGGTGATATACTTTGCGGGCTCATTAGTCAGCGGCTGCGCAGCCGCAAAAAAGCGCTGTATATTTTTTATGCAACGGCAATTATTTGCACTATACTTTTTTTTACGGTACAGTACAATGGCAGTGCCAGCACGATGTATGCTTTAAGTGCTGCCATGGGTTTAAGCATGGGTTTCTGGGCTATTTTTGTAACCATCGGGGCAGAACAGTTCGGCATCAACCTGCGTGCTACGGCAGCGACCACCATTCCTAACTTTGTAAGAGGTTTATTACCGCTTATTCTTTTATTATTTCAGCAACTGCGCAGCTTTTTTTTACAACAAACAGGTAATGCCGACAGCAGTTATATTACCAGCGCCTGGATTACCGGCGCTGTTACCATTATCATTGGTTTGATTGCCGTAATAAATCTGGATGAAACATTTGGCAGGGATTTGAATTTTGTGGAAGAATAATTGCTCCGGCAGCGGTCTGCTGCAACGCAGATTATAACAGATATGTATGTTGAATAAAAAGGCCGTTCTGTCAAAAATAAAAACTGCAAAGCAACCGCAGGTATTAATAATCGGCGACATCATGCTGGATCATTATATCGAAGGTTCTGCCAGCAGGCTATCGCCCGAAGCACCGGTGCCGGTGCTTAATGTGAAACGGGAAAGAAACATCCTGGGCGGTGCTGCAAACGTAGCCATGAATCTGATTGCTTTAGGCGCCGGCACGCACCTCGCCGGCATCATCGGTAAAGATGAAGCCGGCAAACAAGTGTTGGCATTAGCAAAAAATAATGCTATTGACGCTGGTGCTATTCTATCGGATGCAGAGCGGCCAACCACCATAAAATCGCGGGTAGTAGCAGGTACGCATCAGTTGCTGCGTTTTGATAAAGAAGATACTGCAGCCATTTCTGCAGCGCAGGCAGCAGCGCTTTTAAAAAGGGTGAAAGCTGTTATTCCTGCATGTGATATTGTTGTTTTGAGCGATTACAGTAAAGGTGTGTTAGAAGAAAATTTTACCCGCCAAATAATAGCGCTTGCTGCTAAAGCCGGTAAAAAAGTAATTGTTGATCCCAAGGGTTTGAACTATGATAAATATAAAGGCGCTTACCTTGTAAAGCCTAACCGTAAAGAACTGCAGGAAGCGATGCAGGCTAACGATCTGACATCGCCGGAGTTAATAAAGCAGGCTGCCGGCAAGCTGCTTGCACACACACAAAGCACGTACATTGTTGTTACGCTCTCTGAGGACGGTATTGCACTGGTGTCTGAAAAGGAGATGAGTATTTTTCCCGTGAAAGCAAATGAAGTATATGACGTAACCGGCGCCGGAGACACGGTAATAGCTGCGCTGACTTATTTTTTGGCTATCGGTTTTGCTATCGGCGAGGCCTGCGAGCTGGCCAACTATGCTGCAGCAATTGTAGTGAAACATGTGGGCAGTGCCACCGCATCCATAACCGAAATCTTAGATAGCATTTAAAACAGATTAACTTTCTCCTGCAGAACAGGTTTTTGAAAATTAATAGTATGCATATTGAAGAAATCAGGTCCCGTATTTACAACCTGGAGGCATTGCAGACTAAAGTAGCGGCATGGCGGCAACAAGGCCAGAAGATTGTATTTACCAACGGCTGTTTTGATATATTGCATGCCGGCCATGTTACGTATCTTGCCGGTGCTGCCGATGCCGGTGACCGGTTAATTATAGGCTTAAATGCAGATGCTTCTCTGCGGGATTTAAAGGGGAAAAACAGGCCTGTTATAAAGCAAGACCAGCGGGCCCTGCTGCTGGCGGCTCTCCGGTTTGTGGATGCTGTTATTATCTTTGAAGAAGATACGCCGTTAAAGCTGATAATGGCTTTGCAGCCGGATGTTTTGGTAAAAGGCGGCGACTATACCGAAGACTCAATTGTTGGCGCAGCAGCAGTAAAGGCTAATGGCGGAATGGTAACAATAATTCCGTTTGTAAGCGGCTTATCTACCTCTGGTATTATTGCTAAAATTAGAGCAGGATAAAACAGTACATGAAGATATTAGTAATACGGTTTAGCGCTATGGGCGACATCATTTATACAACCCCTGTTGTACGGTGTTTAAAGCTGCAGTTGCCAGGTGCGGAAATACATTTTTTAACAAAGCCGGTTTTTCAATATATCTACGCCGGCAATCCGTACATAGATAAGCTGTTATTGCTGCGGCAAACATTAAACGAAACGATAAAGGAAATCAGGCAGGAAAACTACAATTGCATCATAGACCTGCATAGTAACCTGCGTACCGGCATCATTAAATATCGTACCGGAATAAAATCTTTTACCTACAACAAGCAAACAATACTTAAATGGTTAAGCCTGAGGCTGAAGCACAATCTCGTGCCGCCAACTCATCTTGTAAACCGGTACTTTAAAGCAGTGCAACATTTGGGTGTAAAAAACGATCACCGGCCGGTAGATTACTTTATCAAACAACCCTACGAATTAAAGAATCTGTTGCCCGAAAACTTTGTAACGGGTTATGTGGCTTTTATTATCGGCGCTGCGCATTTTACCAAGCGGATGCCTAACGAAAAGGTGGTATCTGTATGCGATGCGCTGGCACTTCCGGTTGTACTGTTAGGCGGTAAAGATGTGGTGGAAAATGCATTGGAAGTAATCGGAAAAACAAAGGCGGTAATTTACAATGCCTGCGGTAAAACATCGCTCGACGAATCTGTTTTCATTGTATCGAAAGCACAATCGGTCATTGGTTTCGATACCGGTTTAACGCATATTGCAGAGGCATTTAATAAACCCATTGCCTCTGTATGGGGAAGTACGGTTCCGGAATTGCTGGGTGTGCAGCCGTATGAAATTGACCGGTCCTTGGTTGCCGGCGTTACGCTTCCGTGCCGTCCCTGCTCTAAATTCGGGCTTCCCAAATGCCCCTTAGGCCATTTTAAATGTATGTGGAATATAGATGAATCTACTATTACAGACTTTATAAATGCGGGTGTATAAAGCTGCAATAAATTCTTTCTTTAACAAACAAAATAGCATTATTTGTTTAGCATTTAAACAATTTCCTGTAACATTGCAGACAGAAACATAGCTGATTAATTTTAATCAATATACGTTCAGCTCGCCGGTTTACTAATCAACCAATTTTCATTTTTTCTTTTCACCATCAAGATTTTGATTTTTACTTGACGATTAACCTAATTTCTTACCAGACCTATTTATGTACGACATTTTGCAATTAAATGACATGTTGGTACCTGAGTTGCAGGATATTGCAGAGCAACTAAGTATTACCAACGCCAAAAAGTTAAACAAACAAGACCTGATTTACAAAATATTAGATAGCCAGGCTATTACTACTACTGAAAAGCCGGCTGCTTCTGAAAAACCTAAGCGTAAGCGCACAGTTAAAGCTGCTGCAGGTACTATGGATAATAGTGCAATAACAGAAGTTGCGGAAGCGCCGGATGTTGCGCCGCCTGCTCCTGCTCTTGAGGAGCACAATACTACAAATACCGAAGTGGCTGTTGCAGGGGAAGAACAGCAGCAAAAGCGCCGCAAACGCAAACCCGTGGCGCCGCCGGCAGAAGAAGTACTGGCTAAAACAGAAGAAGAAATACCACAGATATCCCCTGCTTTTTTAGCCTTATTGAACGACGATAATAGCAACAGTTTTATTACTGTAGATGCAGATGAAGCCGAAGAAGAGGATATAGCCGAAGAAGCACCGCCTGCGCGCCAGCAGTACCGGAAAGAGCCTACCTTTAATATTGAATTTGATGGTGTAATAATGGGCGAGGGCGTGCTGGAAATGATGCCGGACGGCTATGGTTTTCTGCGCTCTTCCGACTATAACTACCTGTCGTCTCCGGATGATGTATATGTGTCGCCCTCACAGATAAAATTGTTTGGTTTAAAGACCGGCGATACGGTGTCCGGCTCTGTGCGCCCGCCAAAGGAAGGTGAGAAATATTTTGCTTTATTAAAAGTAGAAAGCATTAATAATAAGAGCCCGGACGAAGTAAGGGACCGGGTGCCGTTTGATTATCTTACGCCGCTGTTTCCGTATGAGAAGCTTAATCTTTTTACTTCTCCAACCAATTTCAGCACGCGTATTATAGACCTGTTTACGCCCATTGGCAAGGGGCAGCGCGGCCTTATAGTAGCGCAGCCTAAAGTAGGTAAAACAGTACTGCTTAAAGAAGTGGCCAATGCCATTGCTGCCAATCATCCGGAATGTTATTTAATGGTAGTGCTGATAGATGAGCGCCCCGAAGAAGTAACCGATATGGAGCGCAGCGTAAAGGCAGAAGTGATTGCTTCTACTTTCGACGAGCCTGCGGAGAAGCACGTAAAAGTATCTGCGATTGCCTTGCAAAAAGCAAAGCGACTTGTAGAATGCGGCCACGATGTAGTAATACTGCTTGACTCTATTACCCGCCTGGCACGTGCGCACAATACGGTAGCGCCTGCAAGTGGTAAAGTATTAAGTGGCGGTGTGGAAGCCAATGCTATGCAGAAGCCCAAGCAGTTTTTCGGTGCTGCCCGTAAGATAGAATTTGGCGGCTCCCTTACTATCCTGGCAACAGCGCTGATAGATACCGGCAGCAAAATGGATGAAGTAATATTTGAAGAGTTTAAAGGTACCGGTAATATGGAACTGCAGCTTGACCGCCGTCTCGCCAACCGCCGTATCTTCCCGGCTATTGACCTGGTAGCTTCTTCTACCCGCCGTGAGGATTTGCTATTGGAGCGAGAAGTGCTGAAGCGCATGAATATCCTGCGTCTTTTTATAAACGACATGAATACGGAAGAGGCTATGAACGAACTGCTCAAACGTATGCGCGGGACGAGAAGCAACGAAGAATTTTTAGCAAGTATGAACGGATAAAACCGTATTAATAAATTGTATAAACCTCCTGTAGCCAACAGGAGGTTTTTTAATAATATTGCAAGGCTTCATTAACATGGAAATAATGAAAAAGATAGTTGTTTTCTTGCCAGTAATACTCTGTTTTTCCACCTTGCAAAAGGCCTGCAGTCAGTCGGTTCACTTTGAGCAGCTTTCCTGGCAGCAGGCACTGGCAAAAGCAAAAAAGGAAAATAAGATGCTGTTTATTGATGTACAAACCTCGTGGTGCAGCTATTGTAAACAAATGGATCAAAATATATTTCCGCTGAAAGAAGTAGGCGATTTTTACAACAGCCATTTTATCAACCTTAAATATGATGCGCAGGCAAGTGATGGCATTGCTATAAGAAAAAGCTACGCGTTATTAGGTTTTCCAACTTTTCTCTATCTTGATGCAAACGGAATGGTACTAAAAAAGACAGCCGGCTACCAGACGAAAGATGTATTTATACAAAATGCTGGCAATGCTGTTCTTTTGTTGCAGCAACAAGTACAGGCCAGTAGCACAAGTCGGTAATTTACTTTGTTTCACCTTTGAAAAAGGTAAGTTTATGCAACTTATTAAAGTAACAAAAGGAGCTTATTTTATTACCACAGATAGTACAAAAATGGATGTAACGGCTATCCACAAATTCTTATCGGAAGAATCTCACTGGGCCAAAAATGTACCCTTTACGATTGTACAAAAGTCTGTTGAACATTCTCTGTGCTTTGGCATATTTTACAGGAACCTGCAGGTCGGTTTTGCGCGCGTTATCTCCGATTATGCTACCATTGCTTATTTAGGGGATGTATATATTATACCGCAGCATAGAAAAAAGGGACTTTCGAAATGGCTGATGGAAGTAGTACTGGCACATCCGGATTTGCAGCGCTTGCGCCGCTGGATACTGCTTACAGCCGATGCGCATGATTTGTATAAACAATTTGGCTGGCAGCCGGTTGCCAAACCTGAGCGATATATGGAAATTTATAACGACAGTGTTTATAAACCATAAAAGCCAACACAGTTTTACAAATTATTTTTTAAAATTCCACAACTTTTCCGCTACTTTTGCCGCCCAAACGTAAGATGTCAATTTTTGGATGCATAAAAAAAAGTTATTGAGATGCCTTATTTAACAACTGAACAAAAATCAGCTATTTTCACAACTCATGGTGGCACTGCTGCCAATACCGGTTCTATCGAGGGCCAGGTTGCATTGCTAACCGAGCGTATCAGCAGTATTTCCAAGCACCTGCAAAGCAATAAAAAAGATTTCTCCACTAATCGTGGATTGCTTCAAATGGTAGGTAAACGCAAGCGCCTGCTGGCTTATATGCAAAAGCACAATCTGCAGGGTTACCGCGCATTAATAGAAAAATTAGGCCTTCGTAAATAAGCGGCTATGTTATAAAACGCATATTCCCAACTGCTATTTAATTGCAAGTTGGGAATACTTTTTTGTATAGTATATGTTTGCCTGAAAATCAATTTAATTAACCGGAATTATACTTTGCAGCCTTTCCCGCCTGTACTGCATGGTAATAATTTCATTTTCCAATTTATTTGTATGTTAACTCAACCTAAGAGTGTATCCTTTGATCTTGGTAATGGCCGCGAGGTATTTATCGAAACCGGCAAACTCGCCCGCCAGGCAGATGGCGCAGTAACCGTAAGGCAAGGAAAAAATATTTTGCTGGCTACGGTTGTAGCAAACAGAGAACCTAAAGAAGGGCAATCGTTTTTCCCGTTAAGCGTGGACTATCAGGAAAAGTTTGCTTCTGCCGGCCGTATCCCCGGTTCGTTTTTTAAACGGGAAGCCCGGTTGAATGATTACGAAATTCTAACAAGCCGTTTAGTGGACCGCGCATTGCGCCCGCTTTTCCCCGAGGATTATCTGTGTGAAGTACAGGTGCTCATTACACTTGTTTCCAGTGATGAAGATATACTGCCGGATGCATTGGCCTGCCTTGCCGCTTCTGCAGCCTTTGCCGTATCTGATATTCCCATCAAAGAAATTATTTCTGAAGTGCGCATTGCCCGTGTAAACGGCCAGTTTATGGTAAATCCGTCCCGTAAGGATATGGAAAAGGCAGATATGGACTTTATGATTGCTGCCACCGAAAAAAACCTGATGATGGTTGAAGGGGAAGCTAAAGAGTGCAGCGAAGAAGATTTAGTGAAAGCACTGCAAGTGGCCCACGATGCTATACGCGTACAGATAAAAGCGCAGGAACAATTGCGGGAGCTGGCAGGGATTAACGCTAAGCGCAATTATACAAAGCCAGATCAGAATGAAGCATTAAAAGCAACTGTAACGGCGTTTGCAAAAGATAAGGTTTACCAGATTGCGAAAAGCGGCTTAAGTAAGCAGGAACGGAGTGAAGGTTTTAAGACAATTAAAGAAGAACTGATTGCAAGTCTTGGCGAAGAAGCAGAAGATAAACAAAAGCAGTTGTCCAAAAAGTACCTTGCTGATTTAGAATGGGATGTAATCCGCAATATGATTCTGGAAGACCGTGTTCGCCTCGACGGCCGCTCGCTGGAACAGGTGCGCCCCCTGGCTATGGAAGTAGATCCATTGCCTACGCCACATGGCTCTGCCTTATTTACCCGTGGCGAAACCCAATCGCTCACTACTGTTACATTGGGTACACCGTTGGACGAACTATTGGTTGAAAGTGCTGCGGTATCACACGACTCCAAGTTCTTTCTACACTACAATTTCCCGCCTTTTTCTACCGGCGAAGTAAAAATGATGCGTGGCCCCGGCAGGAGAGAAGTTGGCCATGGTAATCTTGCTATGCGCAGCCTGAAGCAGATGATGCCGGGTAGCGAATACGCCTATACTGTACGCGTGGTGAGCGATATATTAGAATCAAATGGTTCTTCCTCTATGGCTACTGTTTGTGCCGGATCGCTTGCCTTGATGGATGCCGGCGTACCCTTGCCCAAACATGTTAGCGGCGTAGCAATGGGATTGATTACCCGTGAAGATGGCAAGTATGCCATTCTTACCGATATATTAGGTGATGAAGATCATTTGGGAGATATGGATTTTAAGGTAACCGGAACACGTGAAGGCATTTGCGGCGTGCAAATGGATATTAAAGTGGATGGTTTAAGTATGGAAGTAATGCGGGAGGCATTGGCCCAGGCCCGCAGTGGCAGATTGCATATTCTGGACGCCATGTATGAGTGCCTTCCTGCTCACCGGGCAGACGTTAAACCACATGCGCCACGTATGCTGAAGCTCATTATTGATAAAGAATTTATTGGTGCTGTAATCGGGCCAGGCGGTAAAATAATACAGGAGATACAAAAAGAAACCGGTACTACCATCAATATAGAAGAAGTAGGAAACTTTGGAGAGGTAAGCATCTTCAGCAGTGATAAAGCAGGTGCTGAAAAAGCCTTTAACTGGGTCAAAGGCATCGTAGCTGTACCCGAACTTGATGATGTTTATGAAGCCAGGGTAAAGACTATCCAGCCCTATGGCGCTTTTGTAGAGTTCTTGCCAAAAAAGGAAGGGCTTTTACACATCAGCGAAGTGTCTTGGAAGCGTTTGGACAGCCTGGAAGGCGTTTTAAAAGAAGGCGATACGGTAAAAGTGAAACTGATAGGCATAGACCAAAAGACAGGAAAATTTAAATTAAGTCGCAAGGCACTAATGCCTAAACCAGACTTTAAGCCAAGGCAGGATGGTAATCCTTCAGACAACGGTAATCAACAATAAATTACTTATAGAGTTTCAATAACCCTGGCGCAATTAAGCCGGGGTTTTTTTTAGGATCCGGCTTCCATAATGCTAAACGTTTATTTTGTTCCTTTCGCTTTACCCTCTTTCTGATGAAGCATACCATGCATTCCGCAAATTACATTGAGATACTATTTAAAGAGATTACTGCTGAGGAGTTGGCGCTGCTAACTGCTCTTTTAAGCGACTTTGGTTTCGAAGGGTTTGAAGAAGATAAGGATAATTTGAAGGCATATATTATCGAAAGTAAGTTTGATAAGCCCGGCTTTATTAAGCTAATGCAGAAACATCGCTTACCTTATCATCAGCAGGTTATAGAATCGCGCAACTGGAATGCTGTTTGGGAAGAAAGTTTTGAACCGGTTATAGTAGCTGATTTTGTAGCTATCAGGGCGCACTTTCATAAGGCAATGGACAGCCAGGTGCAGCATGAGCTTATCATTACACCAAAAATGAGTTTTGGTACCGGTCATCATGCTACTACTTATATGATGATTTTACAAATGCAAGCACTAAACTTTGCAGGCAAGCGCGTTTTCGACTTTGGTACCGGTACCGGTGTTCTGGCTATCCTGGCTGAGAAGCTGGGCGCAGCAGTTATTACTGCTATAGATATAGATAGCTGGAGTATAGAAAATGCAGCAGAAAACATACAGCAAAATAATTGTACGGCCATTTGTCTTTATCAGGCTGATGGTATAAATACGGATAAAAAGTTTGATGTTGTTTTAGCTAATATTAATAAGGATGTTATTGTTGAAAATATTTATCAATTAGTTAATTGCTTGAATATAAAAGGAAGCTTGATATTAAGTGGTTTACTAACAGCAGACGAACCCTGCATAATGTCTAAAGCTGTTGCTGCACAACTTAAATATGTAAATACAATACATAAAGACCATTGGATTGCTATGCAGTTTACCCGTTAAAATTTCCTTAGCGGAGACAATATTAGATTTTGAAAAGATGAATTGTATATATTTGTTATTCGCCAATTGGAAAGCTAATGCCTGAAGTACTCTTAATTATTCTCGCCTACCTTATTGGTTCGATACCGACATCCGTGTGGATAAGTAAGCATTTTTTCGATATTGATATACGTGACTATGGCAGTGGTAATGCCGGTGCTACTAATACTTACAGGGTTTTGGGCCCTAAATGGGGTACAATTGTAATGGTTGCCGATATGCTCAAAGGCGTATTAGCTACGTCTCTATACATTGTTTTATCGTTTTATACCATAGAGAGCCATGATGTTGACCGCACAAATCTTATGATTGGACTGGGATTGGCAGCCGTACTCGGACATATTTTTCCTGTCTGGGCTAATTTTAAAGGAGGAAAAGGCGTAGCTACACTCTTTGGAATGGTGCTGGCTATACAACCAATTGTTGCCGCTTCCTGCGTCGGTGTTTTTTTATTGGTTTTATACCTTACCCGTTTTGTATCTCTTAGTTCTATACTCTCCAGTATTGCTTTTGCAGTATTTATTTTATTTGTGTTTAATGACGATGTGGCTTTATACCGGATTTTTTCTGTTGCGGTTGCCTTGATGGTAATTTTAACGCATCAAAAGAATATCAACCGGATATTGAAAGGAACAGAAAGTAAAGTTCCTATTTTAAAATACAGAGACCGCCGTCGCCAGAGAAGACGTGATGATTAAGCTGTTATACGTTTTTGTATTCTATCCGTTTTCTGTATTCAAATAAACCGTGCCTGCTAATAGTGATTTTCTTATTATGGAGAATCATAAGCTGATAATCAGCAATATAAATTAATTGCTACTACAACGATGCTACCGGCAAAACAAAAAATCGGTTGTTTTTTAAAATTACGTAATTACGATTGGAGTTTAAAAAAAGGGTATGTATAGAAATACGCACCCGGAATCCAATATCGCTCTATAATTTGCAATGCAAGTGCCAAAAATAATGCTGTTGAAAATCAATATTTTAAAATTGCAATAACAATAAAACAGTTTTAAAATGGGAATGATTGTTCTAAAATTGGAAGGTAAAGCCAATGCTGCTATAGCGGCTTACTATATAAGGCTCAATAAGATTAAGTAGTTGAAATACAGATATAACATTTTTATCTGCTGATAAGCAAACAAACCTAAAAATTAAATTATATCATTTTCTATAAAAAAAGGCCTTCACCATTAATTTTATAATGTTGAAAGCCTTTAAACAAATTGCCTGGTAAGTGACTTGTTTATTATTTACAATGTACGTTTAATTTCTTCTTCCTCAAACGCTACAATTGTATCACCTGTATTTATATCTGCAAAATTCTTTAGTGTAAGTCCGCACTCATAACCCGATGCTACGTCTTTCACATCATCTTTAAAACGTTTTAAACTACCCAATTCTGCAAAGCCGCCTTCTGTCCGTGGATATATCAGTATTCCATCCCGGAAGAGGCGTATTTTACTGTCGCGGCGTATCTTGCCATCTGTTACATAACAGCCTGCCACAGTAGCTTTATCAAACTTATATACTTCGCGTATTTCAACTGTGGCTACTTCCTTCTCCTGAATTTTTGGCTCCAGTAAACCTTCCATGGCACTCTTCACTTCTTCGATTGCATTGTAGATAATCGAGTACATTTTTATCTGAACACCTTCGTTATCTGCCAGCCTGTTAGCCTGGGTACTTGGTCGCACATTAAAACCAATAAGTATAGCATCTGAAGCTGTTGCCAGCAACACATCACTTTCGGATATCTGTCCAACTGCCTTGTGTACTACATTCACTGCAATTTCCGGTGTAGAAAGTTTTTGAAGAGAGTCACTTAATGCTTCAACAGAACCGTCCACGTCACCTTTGATAATGATATTGAGTTCTTTAAAATTGCCTAATGCGAGGCGGCGTCCAATCTCGTCAAGTGTAATATGCTTTCTTGCGCGCAAACCCTGCTCACGGCTGATCTGGGCACGCTTGGTAGCTGTTTCCTTCGCTTCTGCCTCATCTTCAAAAACCTTAAATTTCTCACCTGCCTGCGGAGCGCCATTTAAACCTAATATTTGTACAGGTGTAGAAGGCGGTGCAATAGTAACACGCTGGTTACGTTCATTAAACATCGCTTTTATACGCCCATAATGCTGTCCGGAGACCATAATATCACCGACTTTCAAAGTTCCATTTTGTACGAGCACAGTAGCTACATAACCCCTTCCTTTGTCCAGTGAAGCTTCAATAATACTGCCCGCGGCTTCTCTGTCCGGGTTTGCTTTTAAATCAAGAAGTTCTGCTTCCAGCAATATTTTCTCCAAGAGCGCATCTATGTTCAACCCTTTTTTTGCAGATAGTTCCTGACTTTGATATTTGCCGCCCCATTCTTCTACCAATATATTCATCTGCGATAGCTGCTCATATATCTTCTGCGGGTTTGCTCCATCTTTATCTATCTTGTTAACTGCAAAAATCATTGGCACATTTGCTGCCTGGGCATGACTGATCGCTTCTTTTGTCTGCGGCATTACGGCATCATCAGCAGCTACTACAATTACTGCTATATCAGTTACTTTCGCACCGCGTGCACGCATAGCCGTAAATGCCTCGTGACCGGGTGTATCAAGAAAAGTAATGTGCTTGTCACCGGCAAGGCTTACCTCGTAGGCTCCAATATGCTGGGTGATACCACCCGCTTCACCAGCTACTACATTGGCACTGCGTATATAATCCAGTAAAGATGTTTTACCATGGTCAACGTGGCCCATGATAGTAACAATAGGTGCACGGTGTTGCAGTTCATCCTCTGTATCATCGTCGTTTCCATCATCTTCCTCATCTATATCATCAAGCCCGAGGAATTCTACTTCATAGCCAAATTCGCCTGCTACCAATTCTATCACTTCAGCATCCAAACGCTGATTGATAGACACCATAATACCAAGGCTCATACATTTACTAATGATCTCTGTAAAGTTAACATCCATCAGGTTGGCCAGTTCGCTTACCGTTACAAACTCAGTTACCTGCAGCTTATTATCTTCACCAATATTCATTTCCTCCGAAGCTTCCTGCCGTTTTTCACGACGGTACTTAGCTTTCATGCTTTTACCACGTCCGCTTTGCCCCGAAAGCTTGGCCTGTGTTTCCCGTATCTTATCCTGTATCTGTTTTTGATCAATTTCTTTATCATCCTGTCGTGGCGCAAATCTGTCATTGCGGCCTTGGCCATTACCTCCCGGCCTGTTGATGCCGCCCTGCCCAACACGCTGGGGTTGAAACCGGTTTCCACCTGCCTGGCCTCCGGCCGCCTGTCCGCCCTGTACAAACGGACGTCCGTTCTGGCCGGTACCACCTTGCTGAGGAGCGCGTGGACCACCAAAGTTGCTGCCACCCCGGTTAAAGGGCTGGTTGTTGCCACCTTGCCCGCCGGTACGGGCTTGCGGATGAAGCGTTGTTTGTCCGCCCGCTGCTGCACCTTCTCCTTTTTTATCTACGGGAATGCGTTTGCGTTTGCGCTTTTCGTCTCTATCGCGCGTAAAGCTTTTGGGACGGGTTTCACTATCAACAGGTAGCGTAATCTTACCTAACACTTTGGGTCCTTCCAGTTTTTCTGCTTTTATATTTTCAATAACCGGTATCTCATCTTCTGTCTCCGCAACTTCTACCGGCTGTAAATCTTCTTCCGGTATTTCCGGGGCAACCACCACTTCTTCTGGTTGCGGTGCAGAAATGTTTTTAATTTCCTCCGGCGCTGCAATAGCAACGGGCTGTTGTACTGGTTTTGCAACTATTTTTTTAGGCCTGGTAGAAGAGTCTATAGCCGACAAATCAATTTTATCTACCACTTTAGGTCCTTCCAGTTCAGGAACTTCCAACCTTATGACCATTGGCTCTTCTGCCGGTGGTGGCGGTGCGATCACTATTTCTGCAGTATGTTCCGCTTCTACCGGTGGTGGCGCAGGTAAGAATACTTCTTCTTTTGCTTCAACTTGTACAGGCTGTTTTATTTCCTGTTCGGGCTGAGAATGAACCTGTACCTTAGGTTCTTCAACCTTCGCTGCTACTACCTGCGGAGCAACCGGATGCTCTTCTTTTGGCGCCGGTTGTGATACAATTTTTTTCTCATCCTTTCTAAAAGTAATTTCCTCTTCTTCCTTACGCTTCCGTTCACTCTGGGCTTTGGGAATTTCAATTAAATCGGCCTTGTTTTTGGCAACCTTATCGTTTTGAAATTCCTGCTGCAAAGCGCGGTACATACCTTCGCTTAGCTTTGCAGTGGGCTTTAGCTCATCACGATTAAAACCTTTAACTGCCAGGAATTCAACAAGGGTGTCCTGCCCTATATTGAACTCTTTGGCGGCTGCCAACAATCTTGGTAATTTCAGTTCTGACATTCAGTAATTTTTAACCGCACTCCAATTCTTTTGTGCAAAGGAAGATTTGAAACTTTCCGGAGTGTTTTGATTGGTTAGATTTTTAATTTTTTGTATAATAAACCCTGTAATTCTATTTTCTTAATACCATCTCTTATAGTTATTGTAACCCTGTCTATTGAAAAATGCGTTCTATTTTTATGTATTTTGAAGAATTATGTTCTTACCAGCTAAATATACTTCCCCCTCAACTAAAATTAAGTGAACCACCTGCTCCTGCTGCTTCTTGCGCCTGATAGCAATAATACATCTTACAGCACTAAAACTACTATTATTTTTATTGAAAGTTAAATATAGCAAAACTGATTTTGTTATCTATCAATCGCTTTGCCACAATTAGTATATTATCCACGATCAAACTCATCCTGTAAAACTTTACGCAGATCTGTAATTGTTTCATGCTCCAGGTCGGTACGTCGCTCCAGCTCGTCGGCCGGAAGGTCAAGTACACTGCGGGCAGTATCGCAACCTACCCGTTTTAATTCATCAATAATCCAGGGCTCTATTTCATCGCTGAATTCATCCAGATCAATATCAAATTCCTCCTCCTGGCCTTCGTTTTCACGGAACACATCAATATCATATTCTGTGAGTTCCTGCGCCAGTTTTATATTAACGCCACGGCGGCCTATAGCCAACGATACCTGATCTGCTTTTAGGTAAACATCAACTTGTTTTTTCTCGGTATCAAGGTTCATGTAGCTGATTTTGGCGGGCGTTAGCGAGCGCTGAATCAGCAACTGCGTATTGGCGGTAAAATTAATTACATCAATATTTTCATTTTTCAACTCACGCACAATGCCATGTATCCTGCTTCCCTTCATGCCTACGCAGGCACCTACAGGGTCTATGCGGTCATCAAAGCTTTCCACCGCTACTTTTGCACGCTCGCCCGGCTCGCGCACTATCTTGCGTACCGTAATAAGACCATCAAAAATTTCCGGCACTTCTATTTCCAGCAATTTGGCGAGAAATTCGGGCGCTGTACGACTTACGATAATTACCGGGGCATTGTTTTTTAAGTCAACCCGGCGTACTACCGCGCGAACATTCTCCCCTTTTTTAAAATAATCCTGTGGTATCTGCTCCGATTTGGGAAGTATCAGCTCATTATTTTCTTCATCCAGCAGCAGCACTTCCTTTTTCCACACCTGATATACTTCTGCAGTAATTATTTCACCCATCCGGTCGCCATATTTTTTTACCAGCACATTTTTCTTCAGATCGCTGATGCGGCTGGCTAAGGTTTGCTTTGCAGCAAGGATAGCGCGGCGGCCAAAGTCGAGGATGTCCACTTCCTGATACAATTCTTCACCTACTTCAAAGTCGGGCTCTATCTTCACGGCTTCGGTGTATTCCACTTCCGCCAGCGGGTCCATTACTTCGCCATCTTCCACAATCATGCGCCGACGGAATATTTCAAGGTCACCTTTCTCCGCGTTTACGATTACATCAAAATTATCATCGCTGCCATACTTTTTGCGAAGCAATGTTTTAAACACATCCTCAACTACTTTCATCATGGTAGGACGGTCTATATTTTCTGCATCCTTAAACTCCTGGAATGCTTCTATCAGGTTGATACTAGCCATACTGTGTACGATTTACGATGTAAGATGTACGAAGAAATGATCGCTGCTCTTACGTTTTTAAAATTGAATTTGAACGGTTATTGTTTTAATGTTATTTAATGGGATAACTACCTGTTGTGTTACCGCTTTTTTGCCTTTGCCGGTTGTTTCTTCCAATATAATATCTGCTGCTGTTGCCTGAAGCAGCTTTCCTTCTTTTGCAGTGCCGTCTGTAAAAATAATCTCTACCAGCCTGCCGATATTTTTGCCATACTGGCGCTGTATTTTCAGCGGCTCGTCCACGCCAGGCGATGAGACCTCCAGCGAAAATTCACCGGCCGGGAAAAGACTGCTCTCTTCAATCAGCTTATAAAGCTGGCGGTTGAAAAATACACACTTTTCTATCGGTAAGCCATTATCGCCATCTAAGAAAACCTTAACATTATTGGTAGGCTTAATTCTCAGCGACACTAAAAAATATTCCGGCTCTTTTTCGAGTACCTGGTGCGTTAACTGCTCTATACGCTGTAGCTGTTCTTCAATAGTTGTCATAGCTTAAGAAAAAGAGAAGGGAACGTTGTGCGTTCCCTTCTGTCAATTCGTTTTTCCGGCTACAAATATAATATAATAATACAACAGTTTCCAAGTATTTGTTTGCTCTGTTACGTTAACGGCAATTTAAAAACTTATACCTGCGCTGCCGCTTAACCAGCCTGTCAGGTGCAGATCCGGTGCGCAGGCTGCGGATAACCGGGTTGAAATGCAGCACTGCCGGTTATTAATATATAATTACCTTTTGATTCTTCTTTTAATACTTCCTGTACGAGGTGGCTTAATATTTCCGGCGTTGTTTGCACTCTTGCATTAATGAGCAGTGTGGCCGTTGGCAGATCCGATGTAATATGTGTGTCTTCCTGCTTTGTAGCTGCCGTATAGCTTATCTTAATATGGCCGTTCAGAAGGTATTTTAAATGCCCGATGGTATAACCGGCTAACCGGATTTTTTTATAAATCGCATTTATAATATTTACAGCAGTCTGCGTTGCATTCCCGGTATTGCTTTGTATGGTTATCTCTTCGTCCAGCCAGGCAAGCTTTGCTTCACCGGCGCCATAAACATCGTAATTAATGGATAAAGATGGCAGCGAAGCTGCACTGCTATCTTCACTTAATACCTGCAGCCACCGCTGTATATTTTCTGCATCAAAGGAGTTATGGTAAAGTAATGTTTTACCCGCATATTTTACGCTCATTACTTCTTGAATTTCCTCAGATTCATCCGCTTTTAGCAAATCAATTTTACTAATAACAATATTGCCAGCCTCTTCTAATTGCTTATTATAAATGTATAACACTTCCTTATCAAAGAAGCGATTGTTACCTGTCAACAGCATATACAATAACCGTGCATCGGCGAAAGTGGAAACTGTAACCCGGATATCGTTGCGGAACTTTAGCAACGGCTTCATGACGGTGGCTACTATGTCGGTACACGAACCTACAGACTCCGCAAAAATTATATCCGGATTGCCGGTCGTCAGCAACGATTGAATACTATCATCGAGCGCCTGATAGTTGCAGCAAAAGCATCCGTTGGTCACCTGCCGGTAAGGTATCTTCAGACTGTTGAAAAATCCGCTATCTACCAGCTTTATTCCCTGGTCGTTGGTAATAACGCCCACTCGTTTGCCTTGCTGCATCAGGATGGCGCATACCTGCTGTATGGCAGTAGTCTTGCCACTGCCCAAAAAACCGCTGAGCAAGTGTATATGCATCTATAGTTGGTTTGAATTTTCTGAAATGTAATTTTAAGATTACAATGTTTATGGGGCCTATTAAACAACTCATCAGTACAGCCAATGACAGCTATGTATAGCAATCACATTTAGCTTCACACTTTGTAACAGCCGGCTTCAATGGATAGCCTAAAATAATTTCTTCCGGCGAAGCGGCACGCACCTCATCTATTATCACTTCAAAAATAAAATCATTATCTGTTAAGCCGTTTTCTTTCAACAGGTGAACAATCTTTTTATCACCTGCCCTTAATCCTTCCAATTGTACTTGCAGCAACGGTAATATGCCGGCAGCTCCCTGCAGGTAGTTAACCGGTGTTGCATTCATTGTATCTTCCAGCACATGGCCGGTACTGTTGCGCATTATATACCGGAGGGCTACAACCGTATTTGTTGCAATAGTTATCATGCTTTTATTGCTTTACCGCCGATAACCATTTTGCTCACTTTTATACTGCCATATACGGTTTTTACAGTGGCTTTACCGGCTTTTAGCGTAACCGTTCCAAAGCCGGTTGCTGTGGAGAGAAATGACGTAAAATCACCTGTTTTAGAATCTATGTATAACGTTTTGTCCACTGCATCGTAGCGCATACCGGTAAGGCCCTGCAGCATACCATAGCTGCTCATGGCGCGGGCATACCAGTGGCCACATTCATACTCGTTAAAAGGGTTGCGGACCTTGCCATTATAGCGGTCGCGGCAAAGCCGTACAATATCGAGCCCTTCCTGCACGTGTCCCATCCCCATCAGGTGCGAGGCTACCTGGTATTCGATGCCGGTAAACACTTCATCGCTATACGGAAACGGTATGGACAACTTTTCCCCTTTCGGCCAGGTACACACCAATAAGCCGCCTTCGCTGCCAAGGGCAAAAGCCGGCCGCTGCGGGTTGGCATGTTCACGCATATCTGTACGGAGGTTGTATTTATGAACAGCCAAAAGATGACTGGTTACTTTTTGGGCATCAATAAAATTATTCAGTCCGCACATGCTGCCGATCCATGCGCCCAGTATGCCATCGCTTAAACAGCCTTTTCCATACTGGTATTTAGGACCCTCCTGCTGCATCAGCAGTTTTGCTTCTTCCGAGTAATCGCCGCCAAATGATTTGGCTGTGGCAGGGTCGGGCGCATTTAAGTTTTTATATTCAATATCATGGAAAAAATATTCGCCGTTGAAGAGTTTTGTTTCCAAATACAGTTTCCCTTTGCTATATAAATCCTGATACTTACTAATGTTCTTATCTAAGTGCTTTCCCATTTGTATAGTAGCATATAAAGCGCCTACATAGAAAGAAGTACACATGCCATCAGGTCCCCAGAATTCTATATCATACGTGTTATGGTGCGGCTCTTCCACTACGCCTTTGCTGCGTGGGTCCCAGGTTTTACTGCAGTAATCCATACTCGTTGTTACAACCGGGTAAATCCTCGAAAGCCATGCATTATCACCACTGATGCGCCAGTCGCGATATACCTTCATAATGCCACCCAACTGCCCGTCTGCCGCTGCATGGAAATCGTGTTTCAACGGGCTAATGGGCATGTTGGCGCGGAAGCCCTGGTGCCCTTCCCTGTTCTGGTTTTCACAAAACTCGGTATTGCGCAGGGTTCTTTCCAGGGCGGGAAACAAGTGCGGCATTGCCTGCGCGTAATTCCATACATGCGTGCAGGAGCCATGGCAGCAACCGCCCTCATCGCCGCAGCCTTCCCAGCTCCAGAGCCGGCCATCGTACTGGCGCAGTACCGTAGGCGATTTAAGAATAGTAAGGTTGGCGGCTACCGCTTCTACCACTTCGGGCGGTAAAGTACTGGCATAAAAAGCATCGCTGAACAGGTTGGTTTTTTTGTATAAATCATCATAATTATTTCGCCAGTAACCGGCCACTTCCTCTACACCGGCAAAGCGGCTGCTGTACCACGGCTTGTAATTTGGTGAAGGGCTTTGCTTACCCCTCTTTACCCCTAAGTCTTCCGGTGCAGCGCAGCAGCCTTGTTCGGGACTGCAATCCTTTTTTTCATCCATCACAATATCGCCAACATGTACATCGCTTTCCGGCACATACCAGGTCATCATCACGCGAACTTTTTTTACAGCGCCGGGCATCAGTGTAAAGGGTACATACAAAGAAGCGCCGGGTGCGTCCCGCTCTACCGGTTCTGTTGCTTTTGTATCGCCGTCACGTACCGTATTCCACGCCATCGTAAACGGATCCCACCAGCCACCGCGAAACCAGCAATGGTCTATAATAGTTGCCGCATCATCGGTAAAGATGGCAAAGCTGCCTCCTGCCTGTGGCTTATCTTTAAGCGCTTCCTGCACCAATACAAATCCGTTGGCGGTTTTGCTTATTTTATTTATAGCGCCTTCGTCTGCCGCTAAAAAGTTTTTAGTGTTGAAAGAAAAAACAGCTTCTATAGTTTTTGTGCTGTTATTGGTAAATACATACTCCAAAGCACCCGCCGGCAAACTGCTGTTGTCTTCATCGGTTGGTATAAAAGGACTCCAGCCCTTTATCGCTACTTTCATTGGAATATCCGCATCGTGTAGCTGTACGGTACCAAAAGGAAAGCGGGTGATGAAGATTGCACTGGCAAAGCGGGGCAGGCCAAATGTTGTTCCGGCAGCGCCATTGCCGGTACCGCGCTGTCCAAATAATTTCCACTCCGGTACAGGGCCTTCCAGCACTTTGGAACCGTTGGGTATGCCTTTTACCGCAATTGCTGCAAAGACAGGCGGCTCATTAAAAATCTCCGGTTTGTTGCGGATGCTCATGTGCGAGATAGCGCCGGTACCTTCGAGGCAAAACATACCTGCGCCTAAGCCACCAATTGGAAAGGCAAGCCGGTTAAGATGCTCACCGGCGTACGGCGCGTTGTAAGCCCGCTTTGCTGCTGCCGGCGATTGTGTGCTTTTTATTTCCTCTTCCTGCGGTACTCCTGTGCCGGCTGCATGCAATAAACCTGCAGGCGCCATAGCAGCGCCCGCGCCACCAATGGCAATAGATTTTAAAAAGGAGCGTCGCTGGTTAACCTTGCTCATGAGCAATTATATTTTGTCGGGTTAAATAAATTTGAAACTTTTTTATTTTGGTGACGGGCTGCATCGCTTTGATGAATCGTTCCTTGCGACGCTCCGTTCAACTGCTGAATATTAATTGAACATGAAAGCGAGTCCGTGTTTAAGACAGAAATACACTCACCTGCGAGCAAGGGCAGACCGGTGAGTGTGGTATAAACTATATAAGCTTTTTCAAATCTTCTACGCTCGCTCCTCCCATAAATCACAGCTCAGGCAATTGCTGAGTAAAGAACAAGGCGTTGAAGCGTGCGACGCAACAAAAGTTAAATAGTAGTAATGCAGTCTGCTACATAAACTGTATTTATATTCTTTAAGAATTACTTTATCTCTTAAAGAAATCTATCTTATTAATTACCTGCGCAGACGATAACCTTAATAGAAAATATAGAGAGAGCTAACAATAAACCTTATTACTTTCTTGTAGCAAATCCTTTAAATAAGGTAATAAGGTTATAACATCTGCGTATTGTCTTTCTACCAAGGTTAGAAATATACCGGGCAATATACCAAGCAAATAAACTTACTTATACAACGCCCCATACGTACTGCAGGCCCGGTAATCGGCGCCTTCCCCTTCGGAGCCAAAGGCATTCCAGGCAGCAGGGCGAAACAGTTTTTCTGCTGCCACATTATGCATGCAAACGGGTATGCGCAGCATCGCGGCCAGCGTTATCAGTTTATCGCCAATATGCCCATAGCTGATAGCGCCGTGATTAGCGCCCCAATGCGCCATCACACTATACACATCGGTAAAAGCGCCGCTGCCGGTAATACGCGGCACGAACCAGGTAGTTGGCCAGCTTTTATCGGTGCGGTTATCTAATGTTTGGTGCACCCCTTCCGGTAAATCAATGGTTTCGCCTTCGGCAATCTGCAGCACCGGGCCGAGGCCTCTCACTAAGTTGATGCGGCACATGGTAACCGGCATACCACCTTTGGTAACGAACTTGGAAGAATAGCCACCGCCCCGGAAATAGCCGTTGTTGGCGGGATGCCAGGTGGTTGCGCCGAGGCAGGCAGCCGCTTCTTCCTCACTTATTTCCCAGTACGGTTTCATTACCGGCCTGCCTTCTTCCGTTTGCTGACCGCTGCCATCCAACGTGGCAGAGCCGGAGTTGATTAAATGAATAAAACCCTTTGCGGCCGCGCCTTCCGGCGTGTAGCCGGTAACACGCTGCACGGCGGCGGGACTCCAGTAAGTACGCACATCGGCGAAAATTTGTGCCGTGTTGGTAAGCAAATAGCCAAACAACATGGAGATGCCATTAAAGGCATCATTCTCGGTAGCCACCATATAAGGCGCGCGGATACCATTCCAGTCGAAAGAAGAATTTAACATCGCTTCGGAAAAATCGCCGTTCGGCAAAAAATCGGTCCATTGCCGTTGTCCCTGGAAGCCGGATACAATCGCATTATGGCCTAACGCTTCTTCGCCAAAACCTTTATCTTTCAGGTGCGCATTACCTGTCATCAGATCGCGGATAATGAGAGTCATCTTTACGACAACTTCCCAATGTTTATCTTTTTCTTCGCGCGCAAATTGTTTTTCCTGCGGATTAAAATCTTCGCCTTCCCGGCACTTTTCTTTTATCCAGGCCAATGCTTTCCCGTACTCGTCTTCATCATAAATTTTCTTTTCGATGCGGCGCAATACTTCCGTTGAATCTACATACTCATTACGCATACCCAGGTACTCCCTGAAAAAGTCCGGTACTACAATAGAGCCGGCAATACCCATAGATACCGAGCCGATGGCGAGATACGATTTGCCGCGCATAATGGCTACTGCAAGGCCTGCTTTGGCAAAGCTTAGCAAACGGTCTTTTACATCATCGGGTATCGCTTCATCGCCTAAATCCTGTACGTCCCGGCCATAGATACCAAAAGACGGCAATCCCATCTGGTTGTGCGCGGCCAGTGTAGCGGCCAGGTAAACAGCGCCGGGCCTTTCGGTGCCATTAAAACCCCAGATCGCTTTAGGAAGCGCCGGGTCCATATCCATCGTTTCGCTGCCGTAGCACCAGCAGGGAGTAACAGAAAGGGATACGCCTACGTTATTGGCTTCAAAATACTTTGCGCATTGCGATGCTTCGTAAACCCCGCCGATGCAGGTGTCGGCAATCAGGCACTGCACCGGTGTGCCATCCGGGTAGCGCAATTCTTTTTCATACAAAGCAGCAACATTCTGCGCCATCTTCATGGTGGTTGCTTCGAGCGATTCGCGCACGCCGCCGAGGCGGCCGTCAATGATTGGGCGGATACCGATTTTGGGATAAGTAGTCGGAGGATTCATATAGTAAGTAATAAGTTGACAGTTGTTAGTTGACAGAGGACAGTTAAAAGAGAACAGACTTTAAAAATTGGATAATAAGCAATCAATAAACTGTTAACCAACAACTATCATCTGTCAACCTTTTTCAAAATGCTCCTTTTATTTCTTTAACCGAAACGCCTAAAAGTTGCTGTGCAATTGAGTCTAATGCCTGCTCGCTGCATGTGAAATGATAGACAGTATGCTTATGCGATAAAGATTCTCCCGGCTTTAAAAAAGCTGCGGGCGATACACTTTCAATTTCGTAGAATGGTCCCATCTGCGAGCCGTCGGCCAACGGTCCGTCGTTGTAAGCATTTACCGCATCACCGGAGAACGGAGGCTTCGTGGTATTCCATTCCTGGTTAAGATATTTGGCGGCAGCGTCCGGTTGAAACATCGTAATGGTCAACACTTTGTTTTGCGGGTCGTAGCTGCCCAAAGCGCTTTTAGCAAAGGCCGGCTTAATACCTAATTTACCCCGGCTTTTACCATCTGCTTTTAAAAACAGTTTATCATCATCGTGCCGGATTCTGCCGGCCGGTATTTCACCAAAATAAGTAGTGGTAGCCACGTTGGTAAACCGGCGCCCGGCCGCGTTTTTATAGGGCACTACAATCACTGTTGCAGGGGTTGTCTTTAGCATATCCAGCATCCAGATGCAAGGCATACCGGTAGCTTCTGTCCATGCCGTTGCTCCTTTATTAGTAAGTACATTATCTGTTTCGTAGCCAACCGCTTTTACAGAAGTATCCAGCGTTAACTCTGTGTTGCTTTCAATTTGATTCCTGCTTAAAATCTTTATTGTGCGGTTGATTGATACCTGCAATAAGGTGCCTTTGTAATTGGTAAGCTGCGCTTCTTTTTGCAACGTTACGGCATCGCCTGTTTTACTGGTTACCGTCCAGCTTTCAGTGTCTATGGCTGCAGGCGTTTTCCAGTTGGCAAATTCCATTTTAGCGCCTGGCTTAAAATACAAAGAAAACGGGCCGCCTTCGGGACCGAGCCACAACCGGTTTTCGCCGCCATACGCATTCATGTGCACATCTACCGGCGCTGTAAAAGCTTTGTAATTTACCCAGCCAAAGCTCAGGCCTTCGTTGCCGCCGGCAGTAGAAGTAAATACTTTAGCTTGGTACTTCGGCGATACGATAAGCTGTGCATTATCATCCGCTTTTAGCACTGCAACATGGCTATCATGCTGTTGCAGAAAATGCAGATCGTACCCAAAACTGCCTTGCTCATAAGCAGTATCTGCTGCATTATTGTTGCCGGATGACTGTTGCTTTACAGGATTAT
This sequence comes from Ilyomonas sp., assembly GCA_965247435.1. Lineage (GTDB taxonomy): Bacteria > Bacteroidota > Bacteroidia > Chitinophagales > Chitinophagaceae > Ilyomonas. The sequence continues at coordinate 626,896 of OZ252019.1, forward strand.
TGCAGGAAGAGATAATCATAGCTAATGCTGATAGTGTGAAGAAAATTTGTTTTATCATAAGCAGCAAAATTTCAGACGTCCGTATTTATTTACAAACCTAACCTTGATAGCCGAATGGCCGCAATCGTTTAGCTAAACTAAGTAATTGAAACGTTTAAGCAAGGTGAAATGTTTTTTTCTTTTTCGTTTTAATGCCGCAGCTTTCCCGGATTATTAGTGTAGTGTTTACCACTATACTGGCAGGCTTTAATGCCGGATTTTCCAACCTTGCAATAATCAATTTTACTGCTTCTTTGGCAAGTACCGGCACTGACTGATTTACATACGTTACCGGTGAATAAAAGAAGTCGAAAGCTTCCGTCTGGTCAAACGAAATTACAGCTAACTCTTCCGGCACTTTTATTCCCAATTCATTAATTTTTTTGAGTCCGGCCACAGCCAGTGAGTTGGTAGCAAAAAGAAAGGCATCTACCTGAAGCGGCTTTAGCAGCGAGGTAATGAGCGAGGCTACATCTTGTTCTATATGCTCGTAAGAAGCTTCCAGCAGCCAGGCGCTTTTATATTTTATGCCATGCGCTTTAAGGGCTGCCTTGTAACCATTTTTCCTTTCCTGCATGTGTTGCAGGGTAGTGCTATATGCCAGCATCGCAATTTTATTACGGTTATTTTTTATTAGTTGTTGTACTGCTTTGGCGGCTGCTTCAAAATTATCATTGCGTACGCTGTCTGTTTCCATATCTATAAAATACCGGTCAATTAAAACGACCGGCACATTTCGCTTTTTTAATTCCTTTATCTGCTTTTCTGTATTTACCGCCGGCGTTATAATAAAGGCGTCCACCAGCCGGTTGAGCATAACATTAATAACATCCTGCTGCTTCTCCGCATTCTCATCGCTGCTGCCGAAGATCACCACATAGCCGCTCTTCTTAGCTTCATCTTCTATAATCCGGGCAATGTTTGAAAAGAACGGATTGGAAATGTCTGCAACGATTAAACCAATAGTATGTGTCTTGCCGCTCTTGAGGCTCTTGGCTATAAGATTGGGCTGGTAGTTAAGGGCGGCTGCGGCTTCGCGTATTTTACCGGCCATTTGCGTACTTACCCTGGCTTCCTTTTCTTTACCGTTCAGCACATACGAAACCAAGGCGGCCGACACACCAACACGCTGTGCTACATCTTTTAAAGATATTTTTTTGTCCACTGGTTTTGTTTATAAATGCTTGACTATTTTACGCTATGACCTTGCCTCTCATTTTCCGCTTCAAAGGCGAGGGAAATACCCTTCGTACAACTTGCAAAACTGTAGTAACCATAAAGATTATTTCTTAATAAGTAGATTGTCGAAATTATCTGTTACTTATTGCCAGTTGTTAATTGTTCTCCACTTTATGGAAAGTGGAGAACGAAAAAAAGTCACCCGAAAACGATATTACACCACGTTTTCGTGCAATGCCCTGATATAGCTTTTGTACTGCTGTGAATTGTGCAGCAGTAATGCTACGCCGGAGCAAAGAATTTAACGAATGACCGGTCTAAATTTAGTTTATCTAATTTTCACGACTTACTTAACTATTTTTAGGGTGACTGTTCTTTGCCTGACTTTTCATTTTAATACAAGATGCGAACTGTAATATTTTGATCCGCGACCAGCTTCATTTCATTAAAGCTGACTACTAATTTGTCGTTATTAACCTTATAAGTTACTGGTACATTATTACCGTCTTTTTGCATAATTATTTTGGCAGGTTGTTTTACAATACCGGTTTGTAATTGCTGCAGGCTTACAGTACCATATTTTACCGATACTGTATTTGTTTGCCCGGTAGCTGTTCGCTGCTGGGCTATATTACCCCAGCCTTCCGCGGCAGTAAAAAAGCTTATAAAATTATCTTTCAATAAACGGGGACTGAAACCTATTATTTTTTCCGGGCCGTTGTAATAAAAGTCCTGCAGGGCCAGCATTACGCCCCACGATGCCATCGCCCGCGCATAGTGGTCGCCGCATTCGACTTCATTCCACGGATTGTGCTTTTCCGGGCTGTATCTTTCGTGTATCGCTTTTACCAGCGATAAGCCTTCGTCAATCATGTCTTCATAGATCATATTGGTAGCTACCTGGTATTCGATACCGGTCCATACTTCATCGCGGTAGCGAACGCCTTTCTCGCCCATGTGCCCGCTGTTAGGCCAGGTGCAAACCAGCAGTCCGGGCTCGCCGGCACTGGCGTAGGTTCTTTCCGGCGGGTGTATTTTATTTTGCGCAGCTACATCCGGCGCCCAGTTATAATTCCATATTGATTGCAAGGTTTTTTTTACATCTTCCTTTGGATAAATGTACCCGAGGTTATTAAGGTGATTCCATGTTTGCCCAAACAACTGGTCGCTTAAGCAGCCGGATGCATATTGGTATTCCGGATGCTCTTGCAGGTTTACATCCTGTACAAAATATTCACCGTTCCATAGCCGCTTTACCGTATGTTCTTCACCTGCTGCAGCTATCCTGTTGCAGCGTTTTTCAAAAGCGGTATCCATCATTACAGTTGCCATTGCTGCTGCGGCTTTCAGCGATGCGAGGTATAAAGAACCAACGTATGTATTGGCTCCGTAAAAAGCAATGTCGTAGGTGTTGGCCTGCGTTTTTTCGATAATGCCGTCTTCATTTTCATCTTCCTTAATAATGTATTCCGTTGCCTTTTTTATCCGGTCCCAGTTACGGTTCAAAAACAAATTATCTTTCGAATAAAGATACTCGCGGTAAGCCTTTAAAATAGCGCCGGCATGGCCATCTATCAGCACGCCGCCCCAGCCATTGCGCGCCTGTATGCCGCCATCCTTCTGAAACGATGCGTCGAAGTCGGTGCGTTCCCGGATGTTCCGCTCCAGCTCCGGAAAAAAATGGGCAAGCGCCTGTTCGTAATTCCATACGTGCGTGCAGGTGCCTACGCACGAGCCAACGCCTTCCCAGGCCCAGAACTTATCATCGGCCCACCACTGGCAGGTTTCTGTAGCCAGTGTTGACAAAGGCATCAGCAGTCTTTGTGTAAGCCAGCAGGGAAGCGTAGAATTATTATAATAAGCATCATGAAAAGCATGCGTGTCGGCCGAAAGGCGCGCAAAGTTTTTTTGTAAGTAAGCTGCCACATCCTGTGCGCTGCTAAACCAGTTGCTGTACATATTGCCAATGATGGTAGCGCCGGTGGTTGGCAATGCGGTATTCCAGTCGTTTCCAATTACATCGGTTACATCGCTGCCATAATAATAGGAGGGCCGGTTAGGAAAATACCAGGTTAACAGGAAGGTAATTGTTTTGCTTTCGCCCCGTTTTAAAGTAACCGTAGTGCCAACAGCACCCGTTATTTTTTCACCTGTTTTTCTTTTAAAAGAATCACTGCCGGAATTATCCGTAATGCCCGTATAGTTTGCATCGCCGGTAGCAGTATCCGCTAAAACACTTAAACATAAATTGCCAAAATAAGGATGGTTTTGCGGATAATATTTATCCTTTGTAACCGGCTTATCGCTAAAGCCGATATCATCAATATTAATATGTCCCCAGCCACCCTTTTCCGCATCAATAATCTCAAAATGAGCCTGTTTGTTTTTGAGTTCTTTTACATCCCAGTATTTTATGTCAAGCCCTTCTGTATTGCTGCCGGTTGCCGTACGAACAACTTCCTTATTTATAACCAGATTAATACAAGTCGTTGAAGAATGGTTGCCGCCGCCGATTTTAAAAGTAATAAAGTCGTCTGCAATTGTAAACCTATCCGAAACCATCTTGCCCGTAGTGCTATCGCCGTGTAAGAATGAGTTGACAACGCCATTGCCGCCGTAGCCAAGCAGCCTGCTTTGATCGCCGCCGAAACTGCCGCTTGCCGGTGCTTTTCCAAAGGCATCGCCGGTTACTTTCCATTTCCCGTAGCCCCGTTCAAAATCATCATACCGTTTAATTACCGGCTTGTCTGCAGGGCTCAAAGGCATACCCGGAACAAGGTCCATAACTGCAGAAGTAATGCCTTTGTTTTTTATAATCCGGTTGCGGCTGTCTGCATTTATTTCATCCTTGAGTTCAAGGCATACTAAGTTTTGCAGCCAGCCATTTAATGTAGCCGTAAGCGGTTGTGAGGAGGTGTTGGTAATTGTATATTGTAATACTGTTGCCGGCGTTGCAGACTCGCGTGCATTCATTGGTATAAAAGGAGAAAATACTTCCGCCTTTATACTGACGGGCAACGCTCTTTTTTTAGCTGCATACTCAATTTGTGCAATCGGGTATTCACCGGTAAAAGCAATATCATCAAAGTCGTCTTTGTTTAGGGTAGCTGTTTGTTTCTTCCCGTTTTGCGCAATGGTAATGGCCAAGCCCTGGTCTATATAACTGGCCGGGCGAAAGGTTTTGTAGCACACCGTCCAGGGGCCAAGCGCCGTATTGAAATGCGTAAGCGAGTCAACGCCGTAGCCCGTATTATAGGCATTATTGGCAATCCACCAGTTAGCCAGGGTGCCATCGCCACGTACATATAGCTGTCCGGCCGCAATACCACCACAAGGCATTCCTATAGTTAGCAAGGCATCGCCTTTATACGCTTTTCGTTCCTTGCTCCATAAACTGTTGAGCCATGCTGCAGATAAATTTTTTTGCAGCGGTACATGGTGCGAGCTATCTGTCTGCCGGCAGTAAGGCAAAGCCGGATAAAGCAGGAAACAGGAAAGGAGCAGCACGAAAGACTTGGTCATAATTGCTTTTCGTTAGAAGTGGCGGGCGGTAAAGAAGTAGCTGTAATTTTTGATTTGCCTGTTTCAAATGTAGCTTAAACGATTAAACATAAGCGCCAAAAGGTATTTTTTGCGGATAATCTGTTATTTATAGACAAACGGAGTGTGCTTGTTTAAACGTTTAAGCTTTTACATTTACACTGGTATAAAACCATTCATAAACAGTAATGTAATGCTGTGCTGATTGCTTTAATTTATTATAGGGAAAAGCTATCCATTGTCACCGACTTTTATGAGATTAACTGTAACTGCTATTATACTATTGCTGATATGCCAACTGCAGTCTTCCTGCAGGCAGGAGGAGGATAGTTTGTTTACTGCAATCCCTTCTTCACATTCGCATATTACCTTTTCGAACAACATAGAAGAAGATGTCAGCTTTAATATTCTTACCTACGAATATTTATACAACGGCGGTGGCGTGGCTGTTGGCGATGTAAACGGCGACGGGCTGCCCGATATAATTTTCTCGGGTAATATGGTTAGCAACAAACTTTACCTCAACCAAGGCAATATGGAGTTTAAAGATGTAAGCGAGGCCGCAGGCATTACCGGCAGGGACAAATGGAAAACCGGGGTGGTGATGGCGGATGTAAATGGTGATGGCTTGCTGGATATATATGTTTGCTACAGCGGCCCCGGCAGCGATAGCGCCAGAAGCAATGCATTATATATTAATGAAGGCGTAAAGAAAGGCGTTCCCCGGTTTACGGAAAAAGCAAAAGCGTACGGCCTCGATGCGCCCGGCACTTACTCTACAACAGCGGCTTTTTTTGATATGGACAACGACGGCGATCTGGATATGTTCCTGGTAAACCATGCCGATATGTTTTACAATCCGTATTATAATACCGATAAGTTGCGCGCTGCACGCAATCCTCAATTTGGCAACCGGCTCTATAGAAACGATAATGGTGTATTTAAAGACATCAGCGCAGCCGCAAACATTGCCGGCAGCGGCCTCAACTTCGGGCTCAGCGTTTCTACCAGTGATATTAATAATGACGGCTGGACAGATATTTATGTAACCAACGATTATGACGAGCGTGATTTTTTGTATCTCAACAACCACAACGGTACTTTCAGCGAAGTGTTGGATAAGGCGGCCGGGCATTTATCGGAATTTGCGATGGGCTCCGATATTGCCGACTATAACAACGACCTGAAGCCGGATATCATGGTGCTGGATATGCTGCCCGATGATAACCACCGGCAAAAATTGCTGAAAGGCGCAGATACGTACGATAAATATACAACCCGCGCAGCGCAGGGGTTTGGGCATCAGCAAATGCGCAATACCCTGCAGTTGAACAATGGCAATGACAACAGCGGCATACCTGTACTAAGCGAGGTTGGGCAGTTGGCAGGCGTGTCTAATACCGACTGGAGCTGGGCGCCGCTGTTTGCAGATTTTGATAATGATGGCTGGAAGGATTTGTTTATCTCTAACGGCATTTTTAAAGACATCACCAATCTCGATTTTGTAAAATATACTTCGGGCTACAGCAACAGCTTTACGGATAAAAGCGGTGATAAAGTAGCAATGTGGCAACTGATAAAAGAGATGCCTTCCACCAGGCTGAATAATTATTTCTTTCACAACAACCACGATCTTAGTTTTTCTAATGTTTCGGGGCAATGGGGTTTGAATAAGAGCGCTATCAGCAATGGTAGCGCTTATGCCGACCTTGACAATGATGGCGATCTCGATCTGGTTATTAACTGTATTAACGAAGCGCCGGCTATTTTGCAGAATCATAGTGTTGAAAACAAAAGGGGCAATTACCTGAAAATAAAATTGCAGGGCGCAGCCAAAAACACGCAGGGCATCGGTGCAAAAATCTATGTAACAACAGCACATACTACACAAATGCAGGAACAGTTTACCACCCGCGGATTTCAATCGTCCGTAGAGCCGGTAATACATATTGGTTTGGGCAATGATAGTATGGTACAAGCTGTAAAAGTGCAATGGCCAGGCGGCGCAACATCAATACTAAATAATGTAAAAGCGAATGCTGCCATCACGATCAGGGAAAAAGATGCCATGGAGAATATGAAAGGGCTTCAACCCACGGCAAGCCCAATGTTTACGGATGTTACAGCCGCATCCGGTATTCAGTTTCAACACCATGCAGCTTCGTTTGTTGATTTTAAAGTATCACCCTTATTGCCTTACCAGGTTTCTAAAATCGGGCCTTGTTTGGCTAAAGGCGATGTAAATGGCGACGGGCTGGACGACTTGTTTGCTGGTGGTTCTGCAGCACAGGCAGGCAGCCTGTTTATACAAACAAGCGATGGCCGGTTTACACCTGCTGCGGTACAGCCCTGGAATGCCGGAAAGTCTGGCACAACAGCAGACGCCTTGTTCTTTGATGCGGATAAGGATGGCGATATGGATTTGTACCTTGTAAGTGGCGGCGCTGATTATTACCTGAATGCAAAAAATTACCAGGATAAGCTGTATGAGAACGATGGCAAAGGCAACTTCCGGTTAGCGGCCGGTGCGCTGCCTGCCGAAACAATAAGCGGCTCTTGTGTAAGAGCGGCCGACATAAACAGGGATGGCCTGCCCGATTTATTTGTAGGCGGCGGCTTGTGCCCGGGACAATTTCCAAAAGCTCCGTTAAGCTTGGTATTAAGAAATAAAAGCACCGCCGGGCATTTGCTTTTTATAAACGATATTACCCAGCAAGACACTTTGCTTTCCTGTCCCGGCATGGTTACCGATGCCGCCTGGATAGACCTGAATAAAGATGGCTGGACAGACCTGGTGACGGTTGGTTTGTTTATGCCCATCACGGTATTTGAAAACCGGCAGGGTGTGCTCGTTAATCAAACGAAAGAATACGGGCTCGCCGGTACGCAAGGCTGGTGGCGCCGCATAGTAGCCGCTGATTTTGATGGGGACGGTGATACAGACCTCGTGGTGGGCAACATGGGCACCAACACCCAATTCAAAGCGTCTGCAAAAGAGCCGTTAACCATTACCAGCGCCGATTTTAATGGTGACGATGTGCCTGATCCTATCCTTTGTTTTTATAATGGCGGCAAAAGCTATCCTTACTTTTCACGCGATGAAATGCTGGAGCAGATACCGGTGTTGCAAAAACATTTTAGCCGCTATAAAGACTATGCGGATGCACAGCTCACAGACCTGTTTACAGATGACCAGTTGGCCAAAGCCAAAACTTCTTTTATTAAAACACTTCAGTCTGTTTATTTAAGTAATGACGGCAAAAAAAGATTTTCGATAAAACCATTACCGCTTGCAGCACAGTTGAGTATGGTTAATGGCATGATAGCAAAAGACATAGATAACGACGGTAAAAAAGATATAGTGCTGGCCGGCAATTTTTACCCGCTGCGTGTACAGCTCGGGCCGATGGATGCCGGAATCGGTCTCGTACTGAAAGGTAATGGTAACGGCACTTTTAAGCCATTGTTATACGCCCAAACAGGGTTATGCATACGCGGTGATGTGCGTAGCTTAACAGAATTGAGTGTAGCCGGCAAGACCTGGATGGTTGCCGGTAAAAATGATGGCGCAATAGAAGTAGTGCAGGTAAATGCGCTGCAGAAATTGCAGTTGATGGCAGCGAAATGAGCAACAGTATTATGTAGTCGGAATGATAAATATGAAAAATAACAACTAAAAATTTTTATACAAAACAACACCATGCTTATCTCCAACACTTTTAGTAACCCCAAAAATCAGCAATGCGTATGAGACACACAAAAACCCTGTTGCTTACACTGTTGATGCTCTGTTCCGGTTCTTTGCTTTTAGCCCAAAGAGTAATTACCGGCAGCGTATCCGACTCGGCAGGCACACACCTGCAAAGTGTAAGCGTTACTGTGCCCGGCTCCGGCGCCGGCACTATTACCGATGCAAAAGGAAAGTTTACTATCTCGGTGCCCAACAGCGCTACCCAGCTTACTTTCTCGCTCGTAGGTTATGGCGCCTTGACTGTTGACATCGGCAGCGGCGCCGATATTTCCGTCACCCTTATTGCTACACCCAACGGCCTTGCCGATGTGGTGGTAGTAGGCTATGGCACGCAGCGCAAGCGCGATGTAACCGGCACCATCAGCAGCGTAAAAGGTGAAGACTTTAAAAACCTGCCTATCTCCAATGCCGCGCAGGCTTTGCAGGGCCGCGCAGCCGGTGTGGATGTTGTGCGCAACGATGGCGCGCCGGGCACTGGGCCGTCCATCCGTATCCGCGGTACGGGCACGATCAACAGCTCCGACCCGCTGGTAGTGATAGACGGTGTGCCGGCGGGCAGCCTGAGCGATGTTAACCCCAATGATATTGCTTCTATCGAAATATTAAAAGATGCTTCTTCTTCCGCTATTTATGGAACGCGGGCAGCAAACGGCGTAGTGCTGGTGACTACCAAAAAAGGCAGTTACGGCGACCAGTTTGTAACGACGCTTAACGCCTACACCGGCTCTTCCAAAGTAGTAAAATACTTAGACCTGCTAACAGCGCCTGACCTTGCTATGCTAAAAAAGGAAGCCTTTACCAACGACGGCTCCGAGCCTCTGCCCATCTGGAACGATTCGTATTATGCCACGCAACGGACCGACTGGCAACGGGCGCTGCTGGGCACCGGCAAAACCAATAATGCGGATATTGCCGTGCGTGGCGGCAATGCCAACTCTACCTACAGTTTCTCCGGTAATTACTACGATGAAAAAGGGCTGGTGGCGAATACGTATTTCAAACGCTACAGCGCCCGCATCAACTCGGAACATAAGCTGCTGAAGATTTTCAGGCTCGGCGAAAATTTCTTATACTCCAGTACCGGCGGCAACAGCATTGATACCAGATCTACCCAAACCGGTACGGTATGGAGTGCGCTGCGTTTCAATCCTGCTATTCCGCTGCGCAATGATGATGGTAGCTGGGGCACTTCCAAAGCAGATAATGAATTGGGCGATATTAACAACCCGGTACTTACGGCTACCGACCCCGATGTAAACAACCATACCAACAGCATTCTTACCAATGCATACCTCGAAGTGGAAATAATAAAAGGCTTAAAGGCCAGGGCTAATATCGGCTATAGCCAGCAGGTGTTTCGCGGTTATGCTTTTACTCCGGCCGAACCCAACCAGACGCGCAGCATACCGCTCGCAAGCTTAGGACAAAGTTCCTACGAAAACAGCTCGATGCTGGAAGAATATACGCTTACCTACAGCAACATTTTTGCTAAGACACATAGTATAAATTTTACCGGCGGCTATTCGGCGCAAACATTCAGGGGCAGCGGTTTCGGAGCATCGAGGAATGGATATGATGATCTTTCCCAGCCATTAAGAAATTTAAATAATGGCAACCCTTCTTATGTGTTTAATAGTGGCAGCCGGAATGTAAGCTCCGGGCTTGCTTCTTACTTTGGCCGTTTAAATTATGGTTTTAAAGAAAAGTACCTGCTCACCGTAACCGTGCGGGCAGATGGCTCTTCCAAGTTTCCAACCAATAAGCAATGGGGCTACTTCCCGGCCTTCTCTGCGGGCTGGCGTATCTCCGACGAAACCTTTTTCAAAAGAAGTGTGTCTTTTATTAATGACCTGAAATTAACCGGCGGCTGGGGCGAACTGGGCAACCAGGCGGTGCCCGACCTGCAGTACTTAGCCATTATCGGCAACGGACTTAACTACAACTTTGGCAATGCGCCGGTAAATGGCAGCGCTGTGGTGAGCCTGCCCAATCCTAACATTACCTGGGAGCGCGCGCAAATGACGAATATCAGTTTAGAATTTGGCCTGCTCAAAAACAAGCTGACCGGTACGGTTACCTATTTTGATAAAAATACCAAAGACATGCTGATTCCTTATTCTATTGTGGAGACGTATGGTATTGCAGGTATTCCTAACCAAAACATCGGAACGCTTAACAATCACGGTATCGAAGCCGAATTAACGTACCGGAATACCGTTGGCGACTTTACCTATTCTATCGGCGCCAATGCATCCTTTATAAAAAATAAAGTAACCTTACTCTACGGCGATAAGAAAAATTATATCGGCTCTGTTATCTATGGCAGGCAGTTGCTCGAAACTTCCCGCACTTATGAAGGCGAGCCGATTGCTTCTTTCTATGGTTTTAAAACCAACGGACTTTATCAGAACCAAAAAGATATAGATGCTGATGCCGGCATTGCCAACGATGATAATAAAGCCAACATTCAGCCCGGCGATGTACGTTTTGTGGACCAGAACGGGGATGGTAAAATAGATGATGCCGACCGGGTATATCTGGGCAATCCAAACCCTAAAGCCGTGTTTGGTATTAATGGCAGCGCAGGTTTCAGGCATTTTGATCTCAGCTTTTCGTTTGCCGGCGTAAGCGGTGTAAGCCTGTACAACGCCGACCGTGTTGCCGGCCTCGATGCAACCGGCGTATTCAACTGGTATGCCGACCAGCTAAACCGCTGGCATGGCGAAGGCACCAGCAACAGCGTGCCGCGCCTTACCCGCAGGAACCTCAACAATAACTATCGCTCTTCCGACCTTTGGATTGAAGACGGCAGCTATGTTGCATTGAAAAATGTATCGCTTGGTTATACGTTCAGCAACCTGCATATACGCGATACCAAGCTGCCCGGCGCCCGTATTTATGTGAGTTGCTACAATGCTTTTTATATAACCGGCTACAGCGGCTACACACCCGAGCTTGGCTATACCGATGGCAACCGGCAGCGCGGCGTTGATGTGGCGCAATATCCGTCGGCCCGTACTTTTACAGTTGGGGCTTCTCTTAATTTTTAAAACGTAAATACTATGAAACGATCTTATATATTCTTTGCTGCGGGCATCCTTATAATTGCAACCATTGTGGCAAGTTGTATCAAGCACCCGCTGGAAACCGCGCCCGTTGGTAACTACACTACACAAAATTACTGGCGCAATCAAAACGATGTGCTGACCGGTATTGCCGGCATTTACAACATTATGTTCCAGGAAGATGGCATCGGCCATGGCGATTATGTATATGAAGACCAGAGCGACGACATCTCAGTGGATGGCGACCATGCCGATTACTGGCGTATCGAAAACTTTAACCCGCTGCCCACCGATTACCAGATTAAAAGCGGTTGGGTATTTGCCTACGAGCAGATTGCCCGCAGCAATAATGCAATCATCTATGTTCCCAAGGTGCCGGTGATAGACGAAGCTATCCGCACCCGCTCGATGGGCGAAGCTTATTTTCTGCGTGCGTATGCGTATTATTTCCTTAACACGATTTATGGCGAAGTGCCGCTGATACTGGAAGACAATGTGCTGAACGGCAATTATAATGTACCTAAAAATACCGTGGAAGAAGTGCGTGCACAGATAGAAGCCGACCTGCTGCAGGCGGCTGATTTATTACCCGAAACGTATGGCGCCGAAGACCGGGGCAGGGTAAGCAAGGGCGCTGCCTGGGGTATGCTTTGCAAACTGTATATGACGTGGGAGAAATTGGACAAAGCGCTGGAATACGGTCAGAAAGTAATAAGCGATGCCAACTATACCTTGGCGCCGCACTATGCTGATAACTTTACGATCAGCGCACAGACAGACGATCCTGAAATTTTGTTTGGTATCTGGAGCAAAGACGGTTACAACAGCGCCGTGGCCAATATCTACTTTACCAACCGTGCCTGGGGTGGCTGGGGCTTTCACCATCCGACGCAAAATTTTGTAAGCGAGTTTGAGGCAGGCGATACGGAGCGTAAAGGCGCAACAGTACTATCAGTAGGCGATTCTATAGCCAACCAGCAGTCGCTCATTGAAATTACCGATAAAGATGCCTACCAGATGTTTGCCGGCAAAGAAGGCCAGCTTACGGGTCGTATGCTGCCCAGCCAGTCGCCTACCGGCTTTGCCATGCGAAAATATACTGCGTTTAAGGGCGATGGCAGCGGGCTCGATTTCAGCATCAAGCAGCCCTTATTGCGTACCGCGGATATCTACCTGCTGGTAGCCGAAGTTAAAATAAGAAACAGTGGCGCCGGTGCCGGCGATAACGAGGTAAATACGGTTCGCCGCCGTGCCGGTTTAAGCGACGTAAGCGGTGCAACATTTAAAGACCTCGTGCATGAGCGCCGCGTGGAATTAGGTGGCGAAAATGTACGCTACTACGATTTGTTGCGTTGGGATAAGATGAATCTCATTAATATGGATACCATTGTGAGCAAGCCGAAGACCGCTTCGGTTTTGCCGCCTTTCAACAGTGCGGTAATAGTACCGGCGCGCACCTTTACGCGGCCTAAAAATTATTACATGCCGATACCGCAATCCATCATAGATGAGAGTAAAGGCATAATTAAACAAAATCCCGGTTATTAGTAAGTACTGACTGCCTGCCCTATGTAGAAGCCTTGCAGTAATGCAGGGCTTTTTATTGATTTACCGGTTTATAGCAGTTAACCAATTAAAATAGTTACTAAGAAACATTAACTGTAAGCTGGCATTATTGTATTCCATACAAATTTTGTTTTGTAAATGCCAATGGCAACGCAAAGCGACAAGTATTAAAAGCAAGGTTAGCAGCAATTGTTTGACTTGTTATTAGTGTGAATGAAAAAAAACGAATCCCTTGCTATCTTTCAATAGCTGCTCCGGAGGTGTTGGTTGCTTAAAAATCAGGCCTGTCTTCTCCTTACTGGTATTGTATTATACAGTAATATTGTTCTCCGTATAAAAACAACATACGCTCATGTTCAGCTTACAAAATAAAACAGCGGTGGTTACCGGCAGCGGCAGCGGCATCGGCAAGGCAGTTGCGCTCCTGTTTGCCAAACAAGGCGCTAATGTGCAGGTTGCAGACATCAACCGGGAGCAGGCGGCAGTAACGGTAAATGAAATTAAAAATGCCGGTGGCAAAGCGGAAAGCCTGATCTGCAATGTGGCGAGTCAGGCGGAAGTAAAGGCTGCATTTGCTGCGCTGCGGCAGATAGATATATTGGTAAACAGCGCCGGCATATCGCATATTGGCAAAGCGGAAGATACTGCCGAAGAAGACTTCGACCGGCTGTATGCCGTAAATGTGAAGGGCGTGTATAACTGCCTGCACGAGGCGCTGCCGCTGATGAAAGTTTCCGGCGGCGTAATATTGAATCTTGCATCTATCGCTAACAATATCGGCCTGCCGGACCGGTTTGCTTACAGTATGACCAAAGGCGCGGTATCGGGTATGACCTTGTCGGTAGCCAGAGATTATATCGGGCATAATATACGCTGCAACTGCATTTCGCCGGCGCGGGTGCATACGCCCTTTGTAGATGGCTTTCTGCAGAAAAACTACCCCGGCCAGGAAGCGGAGATGTTTGAAAAATTATCGAAAACACAGCCTATCGGGCGCATGGCCAGGCCGGAGGAAATTGCGCATCTCATTCTTTACCTGTGCAGCGATGAGGCTTCCTTTATCACCGGCAACGATTACCCGATTGACGGCGGTTTTATTAAATTAAATAACTGAGAATTTGATATCAGCGCAGTGTACTTTTGATTTTTTTAAATTAATAAAATAAAAGAAGCCTTGCTGTTGTTATATTAACGCAAGAATGAATTTTTGAAACACTATTGTCGTATGCAAAAAAGAATAGCTCACCTGTTAGTAGCCTCTTGTTTTTTTATAAGCGCGGTTGCGCAGCAGGCTGCCAAAACCACCATTGCACCTTTTAAAATGCAAATGGTAAACGGCAAATCATTTACCTACACCCAGCTTAAGAAAGATATTCCTACTATACTGGTATATTTTTCCCCTACCTGCGACCATTGTAAAGCTTTTACCGAAGAGCTGATGAAGCATACCAAAGAACTGGCGCACAAACAGGTGGTGATGATTTCTTATGAGCCGCTGAACGAAATAAAAAAGTTTGATGAATTATATAAAGTATCGGCGCAGCCGGCAGTGAAAATCGGGACGGAAGGTTATACGTTTATCGTACAGAAATACTACGGCATCCAGCGCTTTCCCTTTATTGCGTTGTACAACAAGCAAATGAAGCTGGTAAAAATATTGCCTGATAAAGAAAAGCCGGAAGTGCTGGTGCAGCAGATAGCACAGCTATAAAATAGGTAGCGCCGGATACAGCCATGCAGCACAAAGCATAATTGTACAATAATAACCTGAACAGACGTCATGCCGTTTTTAGCAATGGCCCAGCGCCCAGTAAACAACTCCAAATACGATTATTGATCCTAAGCAGCCGCCGCCCCAGCGGTAAGCACTATAGCCTGCAATTAAAGTCCTTAACCAGTCGCGCATATCGGTGTTTTTCGGTGATGAAAATTTTGTGCTAATATAATGGGTTTATAACATTACAGGTAGTTTTTGTAACCGGAAGTGTTATTTTAAATTGCTGTAAACCTGCAGGTTTCTCAAAAATCAATCCCGGTATTTACTGCTTACATACATAATCCTGCTAAAATAATAATACGGACAAGCTAATCAAGCGCCTGTATGCGCCGGTGTATCTTCCCGCATAAGTTGCCGGCGCATGCAATAAAACGGATGTTCGTGTTTATCGCTGCAGTGATAGCCTGTACTGCCATTTAAAGGATGAAAAATAAAATATTTTAAAACGGCAGGTATCACTTTTATACCTGCAACTGGTGCAAAAATTGATTGTAGGAAAAGCGGTATGTAAGCCTGTTTATACCAGTAACCTACGAGAAAGACTATGAAACAAAAAGCCAGTGCGAGGAAACAAGAGGCCGTATACTCATTTGCCGCTCAAAAGCGCGGGGCAGGTATTTTATTACATCTTACATCGCTGCCTTCCCCTTTTGGTATCGGCGATATGGGGCCGCAGGCGATGGCTTTTGCAGACTTTTTAAATAGAAGCGGGCAAACGTATTGGCAGTTATTACCCCTTAACCCAACCACCGGCGGGCAAGGCAATTCTCCCTATAGCGCCAACTCCGGCATGGCTGGCAATCCGCTCCTCATCAGCCCCGAATTATTGGTAGCACACGGTTTGCTGCTGCAAAAGGAAATCACCCCGTATAAAACAGCCGATTCGGATAAGGTGGACTACGAAAAAGCGCAGGCTGCCAAGTACAAACTCTTGGAAAAAGCTTATGCCCGTTTTGCCGGCGATGCTTCTCTTTTAGAAAAAGAAATGAAAGCTTTTTGCAGGCGGGAAGCATACTGGATAGACGATTTTGCACTATATACAGTAGTGAAAAAAATGCAGGGCGATAAACAATGGAGTGAATGGGACGAAGCGTATAAGCAGCATGATGCAAAAACATTAAAACGCTTTGCCGGCGAACATACAGCGGAAATACTGGAGGTAAAATGGCAGCAGATGATTTTTGCGAGGCAATGGCAGGGACTAAAGCAATACTGCAACAGCCTGAGCATACAGTTGTTTGGCGATATGCCATTTTATGTGGCTTACGATTCTGCGGATGTATGGTCGCACCAGCACATTTTTAGTATTGATGAAGATGGCCGGCAGCAGTTTGCTGCCGGCACGCCGCCGGACGATTTTAATGCCAACGGCCAGTTGTGGGGCATGCCCATTTTCAGGTGGGATGTGTTGCAGCAGCAAAACTATGCCTGGTGGATACGCCGGCTGCGCAAGAATCTCGAGTTGTTCGATCTGCTGCGCCTCGACCATTTCCGGGCGTTTGCGGCTTACTGGCAGGTAAAAGCCGGCGCCGAAACCGCGTTGAAAGGTGAATGGATACCTGCGCCCGGCCACGAACTCTTTACTGTGTTGAAAAAAGAACTGGGCGGGCTGCGTTTTGTGGCGGAAGACCTTGGGCATATTGATGCACCGGTATATAAGCTGCGCGACGATTTTGAACTGCCGGGCATGAGCGTGCTGGAATTTGCTTTTGGAGAAGATATGCCGCTTAACGTTCATATTCCGCACCACCATACAGCGGTATCGGTAGTATATACGGGTACGCACGATACCAATACCATACTTGGCTGGTATAAGGCATTGCCTAAGCAAAGTCGGGATAATTTATCGGCGTATGCCGGAATAAAAATTACGCCAAAAAATGTTTGTTCTGTCGTCAGCCGCATGGTATATGCCTCGGTAGCAAAGCTGGCCATACTGCCCATGCAGGATATACTGGAACTGGGAGAAGAAGCCCGTATGAATATACCTTCCTCTGCGCAGAAGAACTGGGCCTGGCGTATGCTTCCGGAACAAATGAGCGGAGCTGTGGAAAAACAACTGAAAGAATGGTGTATTATTTATGACCGGAACAATGAAATTAAAGGCGTTTAGTTTAAGTATTACCGCAGCCAAGCCCTGTTATTGATTTTACAATGCTGAAGCTAAAGTTGATGATGGCAGAAGATAAAATATCAGTAGGGTAAATACAGTAATCGGTAGTCAGTTATTGTTAAAGTGTTGCTGCTATTCAGTCTCGTTGCTCAAAAAATAGTTGAGGTAAAAAAATGCTTTTGTAAAAAATAGCTATATCTCGCAAATGATAACCGGTTTAATGTTGATAAAATAAATATGTGAACATGTAGCCAAACTGCTATCGTATATCTACTGGTTATTGCCGGCTGATTCCGTCTTTATAGCCCGATTGTAAAACACAGCAAGTCGAATAAATGAAGCCGCATAAGCAAAGCTGCGGCAGTGTTTGCTAAATCGGTTTAGATAAAAGGCAGGCCGCGCAGATCATGGAGATAATGCGGGGGAGCGTTCATTTTTTAAATTTCATGCAAATAAGCAACGAATTTTACGCTACATACAGCAGGGGTATTCGCTCATTAATTTTTGCTGCCGAAACATTGAAATATAAGAACGAATAACAGGCGCTAAATAATAATCCTGAATGCGCAATGAAGCAAGCCTACAAGAATGCAGGTACGTGTTTAGTGCCGGAAAAAATAGCGTCAAGGCGGCAACAATAATCAGTAGTCTTACGTGTCCGGTAAAATTCTATAAGAGTTGGTTTTATAAACGGTTTGGAACTTTTCTACTATTAACGATTGGATAATATGTTGTATTAAATCTTAAAATTATTTTTACAACTGTCATTCAACTTATAAACTAAACACATGAAGACTTTTCTTTCGGCTGCAATTGTGTTCGCAGGTCTTATTGTAACCGGTTGTAAGAAAGACCATCCTGCAATAACACCGGTAGCCGCTTTTAGTTTTCGCGGTGATACAACTTCCGCTTTTAAAATGGCTACTTATGACACCTGTACGCTAATAAGCAATGCAGCGGGCACTGATTCTGTTGCCTGGAATTTCGGGAACGGTATTACCGCAAAGGGCAAAAATGCAGTTTTGTCTTATCCTGCATCCGGCAATTATACTGTTACACTCACCGTCGTTAATAAAGACGGAGCAACCGCCACACAGGTGAAACATATAACAATTTTGGACAGGATTTTAAAAAGAATTATTGTAAAAAAAGTGTATTGGGATACGATCCCCAACAGGATACCTTATTTTAATGCTGTTTGGCCTCAAACCTCTACGGCCGATATATCGGTGCGGGCGCAGCATCTTTCGTATGGCGACTCGATAGTTCCGGTGAGTGGTATTTTGTACAACTCACCCTATATATTTCAAACCGCTGCTGTGAAAAACATCTCGTATAATACTTCCGTACCTTTTGAAATACCGGTGACTGGTAAAGTGATTATAGATAAGCCGGAAATACTTGACAGGAGTTTTGTACTTAGCCTGATGGCGACCAATGCAACCGATACTTATTGCCTGATGATGAGCTTTGCCGGCGGCACTTCTTTTGGTATAATAAAAGAAGATTTTGCCAGTAATAGTTTTGTAGTTACCTGCGATTTGTTTAGTTCTGTTGAATTGGACTGCGATTTTGAATAAGGCTTTTTGCCGGATTGCACCTGCTGCAGGAACGCGATTTTGCAATGCTTTTTATTTGCATCTTCCATACAATCTTTATAAAAAAAAGCAGTCTTGCGCAAAGCGCAAGACTGCTGAAAATATCTGAGTAGCTCTACTTATACGAGCATCCTTAACGGCTCTTCCAACAGGCTCTTTACGGTTTGTAAAAACGCAGCGCCGGTAGCGCCGTCCACCACGCGGTGGTCGCAGCTAAGGGTAACCTTCATTACATTGCCGGGCACTATTGCACCATTCTTTACTACCGGTACCTGGCTGATGCCGCCAATCGCCAGTATGCAGGCGTCGGGCGGATTGATGATGGCGGTAAATTCATCTATACCAAACATGCCAAGGTTAGAGATGGTAAAGGTGCTGCCTTCCCAATCGGCCGGCTGCAGCTTTTTGTCCTTCGCTTTTTGTGCATAGTCTTTTACTTCTTTGGCAATCTGGCTCAGTGGTTTGTTATTGGCATTGCGAACAACCGGCACCAGCAAACCTTCTTCCACGGCTACGGCCACACCGATATTTACCGCATGATTGATGCGTATTTTATCGCCCAGCCAACTGCTGTTTACTTTAGGATGCTGTGTTAAAGCCACAGCCACCGCTTTCAGCACAATATCGTTAAAGCTGATTTTTACTTTACTCAATTCGTTGATACGAACACGCGCCGCCACTGCTGCATCCATATCAATCGTCATCGTAAGATAAAAGTGCGGTGCTGTAAACAAGCTCTCGCTGAGGCGGCGGGCAATGGTTTTGCGCATCTGCGAAACGGGCACTTCCTCAAAGTCGGCAGTGTTGGTCGCTACGGGTTGCGGACTGCGTGTTTCTGGTTGCTGACTTACTGCCTGCGGCTGGCTGCTTGCTGCTGCCGGTTGTGCCGCAGGCGTATAGTTTTCTATATCTGTTTTTACAATGCGGCCGTTATCACCGCTGCCTTTTACGCTTTTTAAATCAATGCCCCGCTCCTGCGCTATTTTTTTGGCTAACGGCGAAGCGAAAATGCGGCCGTTGCTGGAAGCAGGTTGCGGGTTGCCGGCGGCGGGCTGCGGAGCAGCCGGGGCAGCCATATTCTGTACCGCCGGGTTGGCAGGCGCCACATCGCCTTCGCCTTTTTGGGTATCAGCTTCTGATTTCGGCGAACTGTCCAATGCACCGGCATGTGGGTCGCCGGCAGCCGGTACGCCGCCGCCTTTTATTCCGGTTACTATTTCCTGCACATTCAACCCTTCTTTTCCTATGATGGCCAGCAGGTCATTGACCTGTATTTTCTCACCTTGCTTAGCCCCCTGGTACAGCAACTTTCCATCCTTGTAGCTCTCCAGCTCCATGGTAGCTTTGTCTGTTTCTATCTCTGCCAGTATATCGCCTTTCTTTATATCGTCGCCGGTATTTTTTTGCCAGCTTGCAATTACGCCTTCCGTCATCGTATCGCTCAGGCGCGGCATCAGTACCACTTCTTCCATTTTGGAATAATCTTTTGCCGGGGCTGCTGGAGAAGTGGTTGCAACCGGTTGCGGATTGGGAGCTGTAGTGGCCGGCGCGGGCGGCTGTGTACTGGTAGCTGGCGCACTGTTGCCATTACTACCCGTATGCCTGGATACAATAGTGCTTACATCTTCTCCCTGGCTGCCAATTACTGCCAGCAAATCGTTTACCTGCAGCTTGCCGCCATCGCCGGCGCCAATGTGCAGCAGCGTGCCATCCTTATAACTTTCCAGTTCCATAGTTGCTTTGTCTGTTTCAATCTCGGCAAGTACATCCCCTTTTTTCACCGGGTCGCCCACCTTTTTATGCCAGGAGGCAATTACACCTTCGGTCATTGTATCACTCAGGCGGGGCATTAAAATCTCTTCAGCCATAATATAGTGTTTTCGCGTGTTTTATGAGAACTGTTCAGAAGCTAAGAAATGGTATAGCATACATTTTTAGCGGCTAAAAACGAGCCGTGAAATTACAGCAAAATCAATTAGGTACAATTGCCGATTGCTTTTTTATAACCTCCACAAAGACTTGCTTTAAAAACAATAATCAATTTTACGACGGAAATAATTTTTACACCGTAATTACAACACGGATATATAGCTACTCCGGATGCTGCGGCAAAAGTCTGGTGAAAAAGCAGCGGAGGTTTTGGTAAATTGTATAGATACTGTAGTATAAAAAAGCAACGAAAGCAATGTATAGCCGCTTCCTGCCAAAGATGATCTTGCCTCTCCTGAAATTAAAATCGCTGAAACAAAAACGGATACTGTTAAGTGGATGCCTGGTTTCTTTGCTGCCTTAATGCCGGGCTACAACCAGCCTCTGCTTTACAAAGTGAGCTGCTTATAATCTGTAATCTTCAATATTTCTGTACAAAAATCGTATTCCTGCATATCGTTGCTGCTTACAATGATTAATTTTTGCCGGCAATAATCTGCAATCAACCGGTGGTACAGGTCGTAGCCCGATGCATCGAGATTAGTACAGGGCTCATCCAGCAATAAAACGGGCACATCGGAAAAAATGGCCTGTGCCAGTTTAATACGCTGCTTCATACCACTGCTATAGAAACGGATTTGTTTATCCGCCGCTTTCTGCAAGCCAATAAGATTGATGATTTCGGTAATACTTACCTGCGGCAGCAGGGGCTTAAACGAAGCATGAAACTGCAGGAATTCGGTAGCCGTCATTTCTTCTATCACTTCGAGGTATGGCGCGCAGATGACTATATGCTGAAACACTTCTTCTTCCTGTAAGCTTGTTTCTCCCTGCCTGTTATTTTGTATCCATTTTACTTTGCCTTCATTCGCCTGCATACCGGCAGCAATTACCTGTAACAAAGTGCTTTTGCCACTGCCGTTGGGGCCGGTAATGGCATACGTTTTACCAGATACAAACGTTGCATTTACCTTTCTGAATATCCAGTCCCGGTTGAAGCGCTTGCCTGCCTGCTCGAGATGAATAGTCATAAGGACTTATGAATGTTGAATAAGGAGGATAAACTAAAAATGTAAAGAAAGTGCTTCCTGATGCCAGTGCCGTTGATTGCCGGATAAGCCTGTCTTTTGCCAGACGGTGATCAATGCTTAGAAGAGCCTGCCGGCAAAGGCGACGCAACAGACGCCCGATAAGTAGCAGCGTAACCCCGTTTCAGATGGCTGCCACGCTTGCCCTTCCCCGCGTGCTAAAATAAACAGAAATGAGGTTTTTATTTTTTCGGTTTATCACGCATTTGCTGCAGTTTCTTTTGCGTTTCCATGGTTTGAGAGAAACGTTCCTGCCATTTGCTTTGCTTTTTGGGCGCTTTGCGTTTTTCCTGTATTTCGGCTAAGATCTTATCGTGGTTAATAATATAATTCTGGATTACAAACTGAATGCCCAGGGTAATCAGGTTAGATACCGTGTAATACCAGGTAAGCGCCGCCGGCAACCGGTTGAATATAAATAATAATACAAACGGAAAAATATACGGCATATACTTCATGGCAGGATTGCTCTGGTCGGGCGTCATGCTCATGTTGTAAAAGGCGATACCGAAATTGGTGATAACGGCGGTAAGCGTGAACAAACTAATATGGTCGCCGAAATTAAGGGGCACGCTGAATGGCAGCTTGGCAATTACATCGTAGGTAGAAAGATCGTGCGCCCACAAAAAACTTTGCCCGCGCAGCAGAATATTACTGCTGAAAAAACTATACAAAGCAAAGAATATAGGTATCTGCAGCAAGGCCGGAATACAGCCGCCAAGCGGGTTTACGCCTGCCTCCCGGAAGATTTTCATTTGATCTACTGCGTACGCCTGCTGGTCGTCGCCATGTTTCTTTTTCAATTCGGCCAGCTCGGGGCGAAGCACTTTCATTTTAGCGCCACTGAGGTAACTCGTATAGGTCAGGGGTGATGTAACAAGGCGGATGAACAAAGTAAGCAGCGCAATCACCCAACCGAAATTTCGGATGAAGCCGGACAGGAAATCGAACACCGGCATAATGATCCAGCGGTTAATATATTTTACAAAAGAATAAATGCCGGAACCAAGATCCACAATCTCCTCCATGTGATTATCATACTTCTTTAATGTATAATAAGCATTAGGGCCAAAGTACAATTGCAGCGGCACACTTACAGTAGCAGCGGCCGGAACCTGCAGTTGCATACTGGCGTTGGCAAGGTACAACTGCCGCGAGCTGTCGGGCTGCGTGTTCATTTGCGCCTTGCCGCTTTTAAATTTATTTTTTGCAAGAATCGTCGTATTAAAAAACTGCTGCTTAAAGGTCAGCCATTGTACCGGCGCAGTAAAATCGTGTGTTGCACCGGTTGGCGCACGGTCAAAGTCGTAGCCGTCTTTGTCTTCATAAAAGCAAATGCGGGACTGCTCCTTTTCGTACGAGCCGGAATACTGCTGCTGGTTTACAGCGATGTTCCAATGCAGATTGAGCTGGCTTTGGGTAAGTAACTGATTGGCGCCGTTAAGGGCAATATTCCAGTCAATCATATAATTATCCGGGCGAATGGTATATTGATGGGTAATGTTTTGTCCGTTGGCAGCGGCTAACGTATAAATAATGGTCTGGCTGCCATCGCTGTTTTTTACTGGTGCGGAGGCCGAAAAAAACAGGTTGCTTGTTTCGGCGCTTTGGTTATTACCGGTATTGATGGTATAACCCAGTGCGTCTCCTTTGCCTCCCGACAGTGTTACCGGCAGGCTGTCGATAGATTTGAATTTTTTAAGCTGTACGCTTTTCACCTGACCGCCTTTACTGCTAAAGGTTACCTTCATCAGGTTGTTTTCTATTACTGTTGTTTGCTCTGTACCGATGCCGGCCTTATCAAAACTGCCGGCTTGCGTTATGCGGGAGAGCGAATCCATACGCAGCGAATCTCTGTAGGCTACCGCCGGATCGGCCGGTTTTACTTTAGCTGCGTTTACTGCTGCAATAGAATCCTGTGCGTGCTTTTCAGAAGCCTGTACCAGCGCCTGTTGCTTGTTGGTGTACCAAAAAAAAATAAAGAACAGAATACCCAATAACACAAAACCAATAATGGTATTTTTATCCGCTTTCATTATATACGAAAATAAAATTGAGCGGCAAAGGTAGGGATTGAGGAGGATAGTTGGGGATTAGGGTTAACGGGGTTGCGGGCGCGGGGCGATAAGTATCCTAACCATTACTCAACACTTAAATGTAAGCGCTCTGAAAAAATGAATCTATCTGAATAGTTTGCCTTCAACCCGCTACTCGTTACCTGCTACCTGTTATCTTTGAACACATGGCTAATAAAATTCTTCTTGCCGTTACCGGCGCCAGCGGCGCTGTTTATGCAAAATTGTTACTGGACAGGTTAATGACTTTACAAGGCCAATGGCAGGAATTAAGTATGGTAATGAGCAGCAACGCCAAAGAAATCTGGCATACAGAGTTGGGCGATGAAACCTATAAAGACTATCCGCAGGTACGATATTTTGATAAATATGATTTCAGTGCCCCTTTTGCCTCCGGCTCGGCCAGGTACAACATCATGATTGTAGCGCCCTGCAGTATGGGTACGCTTGGCCGGATAGCTGCCGGTGTTAGCGATGATGTGGTAACGCGCGCGGCCGATGTGGTGTTGAAGGAAAGGCGCCGGTTGATACTGATGGTGCGGGATACGCCTTACAATCTCATCCATATAAAAAATATGGAAGCGGTAACACTGGCGGGCGGAATTATCTGCCCGGCAACACCTTCTTTTTACAGCAGGCCGGCAACGATTGAAGCGGTAGCCGCTACTGTAACAGACCGGATTCTTGACCTCGCAGGCCTTGCTATTGATAGTTTCCGGTGGGGGAATACGGAGGATAGTGTAGCAAAAGAAGCAGGTAACTAAGGCAGTGCAGTACTGATAAAAGCAGTGGTTTGCAATAGTCAGGGAGCAGGAGTGTCTTTTTTTACGAGGTGTTTACCGGCAAAGCGCTTCCAGGCAAGACCGGGGTCTGTTTTACTCCAGCATTCGGAAGGGCGGTTTTGTGCAATGGTTTTATATAAACTTTTCAGCAGGTTGCAGTTGTCTTCGCTCTCCGCGAGCCAGTTGTCCAAATGCTTTTGTTCAGCAAAAGATAAACCGCCGGTCAGCAGCTTTTCTATCAACTGAGCGATAGTTAAGTATGGCGATATTTCTTCCGGCATAGGTATAGAAACACGCTGCCGGTATAAAAGGATGAAACAAACTTCATAAAATAGCATCAGTAACCAAAGGCATTTACAAATAATAGCCTGTCTGTATTTTGCCGAAAGAAGAACGCAGCAGCCGCAGGCCGCGCATTTTTTGTGTTTTTACCGTATTCACAGAAACATGCAATGCATCTGCCACCTGCTGGTTGCTCAACCCCTCAAGGTACGCAAGATTGATAACCCTGCGGCAGCCGTCCGGCAGTTTTTGCAGGCCGCAATAAACAAACTGAAGCACTTCTGCTTCTATTATACGGTTGCCAAAATTGTTATCGCAGGCAGTGATGTCCACGCTTTTGATATACCGTGCTTTTACCTGCTGATGCTTATATACGTTACGGCTGCTGTTTTTTACAGCGAGGTATAAAAATGCTTTTATGGCATTAAGCGAGGTAAAGTTGGTATGCAATTGCCAGAGTTTTACGAAAGCATCCTGCACAATATCTTCCGCTTCATTTTCATTATTTACAATGCCGGTTGCCAAAAAGCAAAGCCTTGCATGAAATTTAAAAAAAATACTTTCCAGGGCTTTCTCATTGCCCTCGTTAAATTGTTGTATTAAGTCAGTATCGTGCCTCATAGCCGGTTAGTTTAGCATCTTCCTGTATATATTCCATTCTATTAAAACAGCAGCGCGGGTATATTATTTTAAAAAATCCGTAAACTTATATCATAGCCTGCACTGGCAGCTTGACGGCACGCTATCACGCTTATAAGATTAGGATTTAAAAAATGAATGTAACTGTATAAGTAATAGAGGAATAATTTCTGCTGACCAAAACGCTCTTACTACTTCGGAGCCACAACTCAACCTAATCTATTATTGCTGTTGCTTGTAGCGCAGGCTTTGAGCACAGACATCAGGCTACCACTTTCATTACCGGCACACGCTATCGGCAAATAAGAATTTCTCCTGCTATTCTTCAGCCTATTCCCAAAACACTTATGCCGTGTTACCGCCGGCTTTTAATTTATCAATGTACCGCCATTGTCATTTCGCTTTCGGTAGCGGTCTTTGCATTTTTTTGCCAAACGAAAAATATAATAAACAGCACGATGAGTATAGCCGGGAAGGTCATCATCTTCACCAGAGACTGTTGTCCCGTGGCCAATTCCAGTGCGCTTCCGGTTAATCCCTTTGCGGTGTTGGCTGCGCGGGCACTATCAATCCAGCCACCAATAATAGGCTGGAAAATAGCGGTAGAAAACATGCCTACGCCGCCCACGATAGACATACCCAGCGCGCTGCTGCGCGGTACCCGGTGTGCTACAGAGCCGATCATCACCGGCCAGAAATAACAGATGCCCAGCGCATAAACAATCGCCGCCAAATAAGCCATTGGGCCCGTTACACTGCTAAATAAATAAATACCTATCGTTGCCAGGATTGCGCCCATCAATAAAACACCAGTTTGGCCTAAGCGCCCTACAACCGGGCCTGCGAAATATCTGCCTGTAGCAGATACACCAAATGTTAAAGCTAAAATAAGCATGGCATTCGCACCACTGGCACCTAATACAATAGTTACCCACTGGCTGGGGCCAAACTCAGAAATAGCGGTAAGCGCCATGCAGCAAAACAGAAATATATATACCGGGCTTAACATGGCTTTAAAGTTCTCTTTGAGGGAGATAGCACCTTCCACTTGTGCTTTTGGAAAAGTTTTGCCAAAAAATAAAACAGCGTAAGTAACAGTCGGTATCATCGTTACCCACATTTGTGTCTGCCAGCTCAGGCCCATCTTAGTCATGAAGTAAGAGATAAGCGACCCCACGAGTATTCCGCCGGGAAACCACATGTGAAACCTGCCCAGCATTTTTTGCATCGTCACGCCCGAATACATATCGGCAATCATCGGGTTACAGGCAGCTTCGGTGCATCCGTTTCCAACACCTATTAAAAGCGTAGAGACTAATAAAGTAGTGTAACCGCCGGCAAAAATGGTTAGCAGGATACCTGTGGTATGGCAAACAAAGGCAACAGACATAATTGTTTTGGGGCCAACGGTATGATACACCAGTCCGCCGATAATCATAGCAATAGGAAAGCCTAAAAACCACATAGAGTTGATAAAGCCGAGCTGCTCGGCAGAAATATGAAATGCCTCGCCTAACTGAGGAAGAATTCCTGCCCGGATAGAAAAAGTGAAGGCTGTAGTGATGAGCGCAAAGCAGCTACCGTTAAACAAAGCGCTTTTATTAACGTTCTCGTTCATTAAATTAGGTTTTTAAATGTTAAGCAATCGGTATAGGTGTTACAGGAGACTTACAATGATGCAATATATAATAAATTATTTTTTTTCGCCGGATAGTATTGCTGCGCGGCCATCGAAAAAATCTGATTAAATAAACCTGTTAACCAGGTTCTCATAATATTCCTGCCTGCCGCTTATAACAGCGGGTTCCCCGCCTTCTGCTGCATAATTGCGTAAGTCTTCGAGCGATAGTTTTCCTTCTTCAAATGCTTTTCCTTTACCGCTATCGTAAGAGGCATAGCGCTCTTTGCGCAATCTTTGGTATTCGCCGTTCTCTAACATTTTATCTGCTGTAATCAGTGCTCTTGCAAACGTGTCCATGCCGCCGATATGGGCATAAAACAAGTCTGCCGGATCGGTGGAACTGCGGCGGATTTTTGCATCGAAGTTGATTCCGCCGCCGCCAAAGCCGCCTGCCTCTATGATTATGAGCATGGCTTCGGTAAGTTCATTTACATCATTAGGAAACTGGTCGGTATCCCAGCCATTCTGGTAATCGCCGCGGTTGGCATCAATACTGCCCAGTACACCTGCATCTGCCGCGACTTGCAGCTCGTGCTGAAACGTATGGCCGGCAAGCGTAGCATGGTTCACTTCAACATTAATTTTAAAATCACTTAATAAATCATGTTCTCTTAAAAAACCGATCACGGTCGCGCAGTCATAATCATACTGGTGCTTGGTTGGCTCCATGGGCTTAGGCTCTATAAAGAAAGTGCCTTTAAAACCCTGCTTTCTTGCATAATCTTTTGCAGTGTGGAGAAAGCGTGCGAGGTGCTCCTGTTCGCGCTTCATGTTGGTGTTGAGCAGGGTCATATAGCCTTCCCGCCCGCCCCAGAAAACATAGTTCTCGCCACCCAGTGCGATGGTTGCATCGAGTGCTGTTTTTACCTGCGCGGCTGCATGCGCCAGCACCTGGAAATCGGGATTGGTAGAAGCACCGTTCATATACCGCTTGTGCGAAAATACGTTGGCGGTCCCCCATAATAGTTTTACGCCGCTGTCTGCCTGCTTTTGCTTTGCATAATCCACTAAAGCATGTAAGCGCTTTTCGTTATCTGCAACCTCATTGGTATAATCCACTACATCTATATCGTGAAAGCAGTAATAGGGCAAGCCTAATTTGGTGATGAATTCAAAAGCCGCGTCCATCTTGTCTTTGGCGCGTTCAACAGCATCGGGTTTTGCATTCCAGGGAAAAACGTGCGTGGCGCCGCCGAAAGGATCGGAGCCATCGTTACAGAAGGAATGCCAGTAAGCGCAGGCAAACCGCAGATGCTCCTTCATTGTTTTGCCACGTATTACCTTACTTTCATCATACCAGCGAAAGGCGAGCGGGTTGTCACTTTCAGTTCCTTCGTATTTGATTTGTTCTATGCCCCCGAAAAATGGTTTGTCGCCTGTTATAACTGCCATATAGATACATTTTAAAAGTTAGTAGTAATTGTTACGCTGCGTAGTCTGAAAATTTTACAACGAAAAATTTCCGGGTATCAGCATTTTCCAAACGCAACAGTCATTGAAACTAAAGACTTCCCCTAACCGCTGCTTTATTCAACTGCTGTTGTAATACCTCCTTCCATTGCCCGTATAACTCGTTATATGGCTGCACGGCATCCGGTTCTACGCGCTGCAAGGGCTTAAAGTTGCTGAATGCTTCGCTATAATCTTTATAAATACCGGCGCCTATGCCGGCACCTAATGCCGCCCCCACGCTTCCGTCGTTGCCATACAATTCTACGGGTACGCCCGTACTGTTTACAAATGCATGGGTAAAGACATCACTCAAAAACATGTTTGCTTTACCGGCACGTATTACCGTTGGCTGCAGCCCGTTTTCCCGCATGATATCAAGGCCGTAACGAAAAGAAAAAGCGATGCCTTCCTGCGCAGCGCGAAAAACGTGCGCCGCAGTATGCCTGTTGAAGTCCGCACCACTGATGTGCGCGCCGATGAATCGGTTTTGCAGCATCCGTTCGGCGCCATTGCCAAATGGCAGCATCAACAGCCCATCGCTGCCGGCAGCCACCATACCCGCCATTTCATTCATTTTTTTATAGGCAATGTGTTCGCCGCCAATGTTCTTCATCCACCTGTTGGCAATGCCGGCGCCGTTGATGCACAGCAGCACGCCCAGGCGTTTTGCGGCAGTGGTATGGTTAACATGCACAAAGGTATTTACCCGCGAATGCGCATCGGCCAGCAAGGCATCCGTAACGGCATAGATAACACCTGAAGTGCCTGCGGTGGCGGCTACTTCGCCGGGCTGGAGTACGTTTAAGGAAAGCGCATTGTTGGGCTGGTCGCCGGCTTTGTAGGTAACCGGAATATTTTGTTGTAATGATAAGGCGGCTGCTACCTCTTTCTTCAGCAGGCCGTGCGACGAAAACAGCGGCTGTACCACAGGGATAAGTTCATTATCAAACCCGAAATATTGCATCACATCCCTGCTGAGTTCTTCTTTTTTAAAATCCCACAGAATGCCTTCCGACAGGGCAGAAGCCGAAGTGGTGATGTCGCCGGTCAGCTTCATGGCAATAAAATCACCGGGCAGCATCATCTTATATACATTTTCATATACCTCCGGTTCGTTCTTCTTTACCCAGGCCAGCTTGGAAGCGGTAAAATTGCCGGGCGAATTGAGTAAACAATCGTTGCAAATACGCTCGCCGATTGCGCCGTACGCTTCGTTGCCTGTTGCTACCGCGCGGCTGTCGCACCAGATAATTGCGTTTCTTATTACTTCCTGTTCTTCATTTACCAATACCAACCCATGCATCTGGTAGGCAATGCCGATAGCTGCAATATCGGTTGGATGGTAAGCCCCGGCAGCATTAGCTTTTAATATGGCCTGCTGCACATAATGCCACCAGTCGTCCGGCGATTGCTCTGCCCAGCCGCTCTGTAAAGAGATAATAGCTGCTTCCCTATCCGGGTATTGTGCTGTGGCAATACATTGCTGTGTAGCGGCATCTACCACAGCTACCTTAACGGACGAAGTACCTATATCAATACCTAACAACAGCATACAATGGCGTATAACTTAGTTAAATGAAATAATTAAAGTGGCAAAAGGAGCGGAGGCGTTCGTTCATGTCAGCAAGCAATGGCGTTGATAAATTACGGGCAAGTTAGATGGTTTATCTGTAAACACAATTATGTTTTTATTCAATACTGATACTTTTTTAATTAGAATAATAATACTTTAGCCTCGTAATACCTTAGATAGTATATGAAACCGTTTATTGAGAAGCTGCCGCCGGGCGAGGATGCCTCTTTTGTAACCCGCATACACCGTACGCCCCACTTTGAAGTGCCGTGGCATCAGCACATCGAATACGAACTTATTTTGTTTCTTGAAGGCGCGGGCCTCAGCTTTATCGGCAACAGCGTGGACGAGTTTGAGACCGGCGATATTTTTTTTATAGGTTCCAATGTGCCCCATACTTTTCAGAAAAGCGGCGACCTTGTAACGAGTGCCGTCGTAATACAATTCCAGGAAAATTTCTGGGGCACTGCAATGCTGGAAATACCGGAAAGCAAACGCATCAACAGTTTGCTGCACAACTCGAAGCACGGCCTTAAAATAACCGGTAAAACGAAAATAAAGCTGAACAGCATCATTAAAGCGCTGCAGGAAAGCAAGGGCTTCTGGCGCATCGTGAAGCTGTGCGAATGCCTGGCGATACTTGCCGAAACAGAAGATTACAAGCCGGTATCCACGCAGGAAATAAAAGTGATGAACCATTCGGATAAAGAGCGCATCGAGCGGATTGTACAATTTACAATGGACAATTTTAAAGACGCGATACGGCTGGAAACAATCGCTTCTATTGCCTGTATGAGCCCGCATGCCTTCTGCAGTTATTTTAAAAAGCGCACCCGCAAAACATACGTTGATTTTTTGAACGAAATACGCATCGGCTATGCCTGCAAGCTGCTACTGACTACCGAAATGAACATCCTGACGGTTTGCTTTGATTCGGGCTTTAATAATGTTGCCAACTTTAACCGGCAGTTTTTAAAGGTAAAGCAGCAGAAGCCAAGTGTGTACCGGCGGGAAAATTCGAGAAGTATTTTGTAGGGAATATTGAATAGGGAATATTTAATATTGGAACAGCCGAACAAAACTTCTTCTCAGGATTGCCTTCAGCGTACTGCTCATAAGCCTGGTTTTAAAAGCATACAAAACTGTTTGCAAAGAGTACAATGGAAAACAGCAGCATAAATAAACGCTGCTGTTTAAGTACATTCCAACGCTGTTATTGTTTTAACCCGGAATACGCGAAATATAAGACTGCAGTTCTTTTATCTGGTCAACTACCTGCTTGGTTTTGGGTTTACATTCTTTTGCCTTGCGGAAAAAATCTTTGGCAGCCCTAAACTCCCGCTTATTCATAAATATCTGGCACATGCTCAGGTAAGCAACGGCTTCGCTTTCCTTATCGGGAATGCCGGCGCGGATGGCCGCACGGATATAGCTTTCCCCGTTTTTAAAATCGCCTTTCTGCAAAGCCATCATACCTAACTGCAACTTGTTGGCGCCTTCCGCTTCGGGCATCGGCGCACCAAGTTCCGAGCTCTTCTTCAAGTGCCTTTCAGCACTATCAAAATCCTGCTTCATCATCGCAATATTGCCTTTGAGCGTATAGTACGTAGAGCGGACAGGCTTGAAGAGCAGGTTGGGAAACCAGATTGTATTAATGATACGTTCCACTTCTTCCATATTACCCTGCTCCATCGGCTCCTGTATCAGGCGCAGCGGCCCGATAAAAAAATGGCTGAACAAACCAATAACGGCGACAAAATATAAAATAAAAGAAGGCCAGAAGCCGCTGGTTATATTTACAACGATGGCTAAAGCCAATGCCAGCAGGCTTAACGGAAAACGGTATTTTATCAGTAAATTATAAAACTTCATGCTGCATTTTTAAAACGAGCGGCAAAGATAAAGGGAGGAATAGAAAAAGGTAACGGGAAAACTTATTGGTTTGTTGAAAATAAGCTGCGGGTTACGAGTAACGGGTTACAGGAGAAGCCTCTTAAAATACTTCATCAGTACCAATTACAGGCGACCATAATAGATAATTAAAGTCTTATTTATCAACGACATTTTCTTTTGCCGGTAAGCGCAACTGTTAACCCGCAAATAACAAACTCATTAATACAGCCGGCTGCTAAAACTTATCATCGTTTATTTCTATCCAGTAGCCGTCCGGATCCTGCAGGTAAATCTGCTTGACGCCATCCGGGCGAACCTGCGGCGTTTTTTGCGATTGTGCCCAGTTGCCATATTTCACATTCATATCATCGAGGTGTTTCATAAATGTTTCTACCGAAGGCACGCTGAAGGCGAGGTGAATATTAATATCGTGTGGCCCATCCTCTTTAGCGCCCAGCACTACATGTATCTGGCTATGCTCGCCGGCGCGTAACCATACATGCTTGCTGTCGTGAAAAGGCTCGGGTATAACAGGCAGTTGCAGCGCTTTCTCGTAGAAATCGGCGCTTCGCTTAAGGTCGGTAACAAAGATGGTCGTATGGTTAAAAACAGGTGGCTGGGTTGTTTGTGCATACATAACCTGAACTAATAATGTAACCATAACGATGCAGAGCAGCAAGCATTTTTTCATAGTATGAATTTTGAATTGGCGAAAGGTAAGAAATATTACATTTGCTGCATTAATTTGAATGGTCCCGTAGTTCAATGGATAGAATAGGAGTTTCCTAAACTTTAGATACAAGTTCGATTCTTGTCGGGACCACATCATTGTAATCAAAATCATTGTTAATCAATGATTTGTAATCATTTTTTGTTTTAAGGGCAAGAAATAATTTGTTAGATGTATTATTACGCTTGTTTTCAAGTTAACTAAAACTTTAGTTTACCTAACGATTTTGACAAATCTTACCGATTTAATAAGAATAGATATTTTAAAGCTAACCCAAATTTAAACATATTATGAAATTTACTGAAAACAATATTATTTTTTTGATTGATTGAATTTGAGTTTGGAAAGGTTGTCAAAAAAAATGAAATTAGTAACTTTCAAGTCTCAAAGTATTCTTTTAATAAGGCCTTTTTTTATGGTCTTGTAGCTCTACACCCAAACAAGTTAACTAGCCCCCCGTTAATGTACCTTTCCAAGCTGAGTGCGATATTTGCTGAAATCAGTTTTTTGATTTCCCAGAATAAAGGGAGACAAAGAAATAATAGCTGGCAACATTCATTACACTTTCTTACTTACCTATAATTTGTTCGAGCAGGAAAGCAAAAGCATTAGAAAGTGTCAGCGGTTTGGTTATATAACTTAGATGGGAAGGAGTATTTAAATAAGCATAGTAGTCACTTAATGGTATACAAGCAATCTTTTTTAGGCAGTACCTTTTCTATAGAAGGGTGGCCTTGCACCCCAAAAGTTTAGCCAGCCCCCAGTAATATACCTATCTGGCTTCCACCTACATAAGTGTCTATGAAAAATTTTTTCAAATTTTTTTACGACGTGAGTTGCTTACTGCTTCCTCCAATTCTTTAGCCCCACTATTACAAAACCACTGTTGGCCACAGTGGCTCTTAAGATTTCTTTTGCTAATTGCCCAGCACAACAGCATCATTCTTCTATTACTCATCTTAGTTTTCCTGTAAACGAACTAAAGGAGTTCGAATGCAGTGAGGAAGCCCTGGTAACGGGGAAGCTGCAGAAGGCGGCTTTGGCAGCACTGTAAAAAAAGTTAAGTTGCCATCGAAGCGCTGATTGGCACAATGGTGAGCCACAATTTCATAAACACCCTATTAGGAGTAGTGCCTATTTTCTGCCATTAAACTTCACTATTGCTTCTGGTGTAACGGGTGTAAACAAATTTACGAGATTGCCGTCAGGGTCACGAAATAATAGCGACTTATTACCCCAAGGCATGGTTGTGGGTTGTTGTACTAGACACGTCTGAAGCAAATCTGTTAACCTTTTATAGTCATGCTCTACATCTTCTACTCTAAACTCGATGATAGCAGTATGATTCTGAGCTGCCTGCGCAACTTCCTTCCCTCCAAAGAATTGTAATGTATCGGTGCTGCCAATGGCCAAGGTTGCTGATTGGGTTTGCAGTTCAGCAAAATCCGGCGTGTATTGCACGGCTGGCATACCGGTTACCTGTTCATAAAATTTGACTAACCCGGTTACGTTGTCTGTGATGATGCGAATGGAAACTAAATTCATGACCCTTTTATTTGTTTGCACAAAGAAACAAGGGCTTTATGACAAGGGTCTGTCAGGGGTGGTGAAGATTTTTTCTTTTGCGGATAAATATTCCTGAAGCGTCAAGCTGTGCGGCTTAAATTGTACTTGGAGCGGCTCAATTTTTAGTATTCTGTCTAACCGAAACATCCGGTAATCCTTCCGCAATCTGCAATACGCAATAACTGTCCAACGCGCTTGCATACTATAATACAAGGCAAAAGGTTCCATTCGCCGTTCTGTTGTTTCACCCTTTTGTTCAGATCTATAGATGATCTTCAGCACGATGAACGTTGTCAATGCCTGTTGAATAGCCGTCAGCGAATTGCTTGTGCCTGCCTGCGGAATGGCGGGGCTAACAGCAATTCTATTTGATAACAGTTCCACCTTTTCCTTTGTTGAATACAGTAAAACGGCTTTTATCTTATTGATTGCCTCCGTATATTCTTTGATAAGAGAAGTATCGCTGTTTTTTAATACCAGTTGCTCTATTGTAATTAATGCATTGGCTTCACTTTCGGTAAACATTACAGGTGGGATTTTATATCCTTCCATGAGGGAATAGCCTTTTCCCTCCTCGGTAATTACCGGAACGCCTGCTCCTTCCAGTGCTCTAATGTCTCGGTAAATTGTCCTTGTACTAACACCAAATTTCTGGGCAAGACCTGTTGAAGTAATCAGTCGCTTTGTTTGCAGTTGTATCAGAATGGCAGTTAACCGTGAAAATCGTTTGGTATCGTTGTCTTTCATTTTTTCACTGGTGAAGTTCAGTTTTACAGCAACTTTTTCAAAACCGCATAGTGTGCGCAGCTTTATTTTCCTCGATTATTGATTGTCCATTTAATTTATCCCCTGATGCCCATCCACGCTTTCGTGAAAACAGATATTTCGGCCCGAATCTTCAAAAGTCAAAGCATTGCCCACCTGTTTGTATAAAAACAGAATTCACCCGAAGTTTCTGGATTTTCAGCCTTACTTGTTGGTCTGAATACTGTCTCATTATAGTTTGTCACTGTTCAATTATAGTTCTGTCATTATTTGTTGTTGGCTGTGAAACAACGAGGAAACCAAGTTGTTCGTTTGTTTCATTTGCAATAAAATGTTTCGTTTTCGGATGAGTTAATATTCCTTTTTGTTCACTTAAAATTATTTTATTGTCTTCTAAATAAAAAGTTGCCGAACCTTTTAGAATATAGAAAAATTGTTGAGCATTGGTATGAAAATGCAACTTTTCTTTTGTTCCGCCTGGCATACTTTCTTGTTTAACCGAAAGTCCAACTGTATCTGCCAAAACCAAACTATCGCAATTGTCGCCCCATAAATAATGTTCTGCTGTTTGTTTATCAATTATTTTTTCTGTCATAAGCGGTCTGTTAAAAGTTGTAGGCGACAGCGGTAGTGACGCCACCAATGGTATAAATATAGGCTGATTATCAATTTAAAATTATACCGAGCTATGAAGTAAATGAAAGCCGCTTCTGTATAAAACATTCAACAGCGAATTCAGTTTTATTTTACGATGCTTATCGTTCCTGGCTACGATTACAGCCGGCGCCAAAGCCTTTGCATTCGACGAGCCATCTTAAAAGGTCGGCCCGGAACTACTGCGTAATTGAAAATATAAATTTGAGGTTAACCGCAAAAGTCAAACAGATATTCGTCTGACGTAATTAAAGTACAACGATGTAAACAGCCGAAGTTTTGACGTCCAGCTCCCGCTTGCAGCAATACTTTTGTTGGCAGCACGGGCTTGGCGTTTGCCCTTTTGTTTTCGATAATAGTTACTTGCCAACCTTAGCCTGCATTTGTGCCGGATAGCGGTCGCTGGTGATTTTGATGGTGTCCAGCTCTGCGTTGATGCGGTTCATCTCATCGCCATTTAATGAAAGGCTTGCCCCGCCGATATTTTCCCGTAAGCGATGCAGTTTTGTGGTGCCTGGTATCGGCACCATCCAGGGCTTTTGCGCTAAAAGCCAAGCTAAGGCCACTTGTGCAGGCGTTGCTTCTTTATCCTTCGCCAAAGAAAGCACTAAATCAAGCAAGGCCTGGTTGGCCTCCCGGGACTCTTTGCTGAAGCGGGGCGACATACTTCTACCATCTGTTTTATCAAACTGGGTGTCGGCATGTATAGTACCGGTAAGGAAGCCCTTGCCCAGCGGGCTGAAAGGAACAAAGCCAATTCCCAGTTCTTCCAATGTTGGTATTACTTCACCTTCCGGTGCACGGTAAAACATGGAATACTCGCTTTGCACCGCCGCTACAGGCTGCACAGCATGCACCTTACGGATGGTGGCCGCATCTGCTTCAGAAAGCCCAAAGTGTTTCACTTTGCCTTCTGCGATCAGGTCTTTTACCGTGCCGGCCACTTCTTCAATCGGCACATTCGGGTCAACGCGGTGCTGATAGAACAAATCAATGCAATCGGTTCTTAGTCTCTTTAAAGAGGCTTCTGCCGCAGCTCTTATAGTTTCGGGACGGCTGTCCATACCCAGCATCGTCTTGCCTTCCTTAAAACCAAATTTGGAGGAAATCATCACGTTGTTACTGAAGGGTGCAAGTGCTTCACCCACCAATTCTTCATTGTCGCCGTAAGCCTGCGCCGTATCAAAAAGCGTAATGCCCTGCTCAACAGCGGAATGCAATAATTTGATGGCGTCACCTTTCGCGGGTGCGCCGGGAAAGCTCAGCCCCATGCAGCCAAAGCCCAATGCGGATACTTCCAATCCGCTCTTTCCCAATGTTCTCGTATTCATTTTTTAAAATTTTATTTTTATGCGATTTGCTAATTTTCTTGTTAGTGGCTAATGAGCCTCTTTCGCCCTGTCAATTCAGTTGCCGTGAGCCCAAACTGCTTTTTAAAAGCTGCTGAAAAGTGCGATAATGATTCAAAGCCCAGGTCAATATAAATGTCCGATGGCCGTTGGGCTTTCTCATGTATAAGAAACCAGGCTTCTTCCAATCTTCGCCGTACGAGCCAATGGCCTGGTGTGTCGTTAAAGGTGGTATAGAAATCACGTTTGAAAGCTGATATACTGCGCCCGGTTAAGAACGCAAAGTGTTTCAGGCTCACATTAAACGTAAAGTTCTTCTGCATGAATTCTTCTAAATCTATTTTTTCCAGTATGCCAAAATCAAAAAGAGGCCCCGCAAGTTCCGGTTGTTGTTTCAACAGGATAAGCACTAATTCTTCATATTTTACTTCTTCAAAATCTTTATCAATCTGGTAGGGGGCGATATAATAGGGCTTTACTGAATGAATAAAATTTAAGAGTAAACCAGTTTCCCCCACTTTAATAAACGTGTCTTTTGGGATAAAGCCTTTTGAATGGGGCTGATGTTTTTTATAATAGGCTTTCAGAAACGCTTCATCAAAACAGAACGCGATTGGTTCAAAGCCTTCTTTGCCCCTTTCTATTTTATAACGGGCCAAACGGTTTTTCCGGGCAATAAAACATTCGCCCTTGCTGAAAGTATAGCTTTGAGCCGCATCAAAGCATCTGAGTGTTCCGGCTGCTACATATATGAGCACATGGTCGGGAATAAATTTCTCGGCAACAATTCCCGATTTGGCATTGTGATGTTGTGGTTCAACTGGCTTCATGGTGTTACTTTACAATGCCGTATTTAATCATACTTTCCAATGAGGCAAGTATAGCTTGTTCGGCCGTGGCAACGGGCTTCCATCCTAAAAGCTTTCTGGCTTTTTCGTTGCTCACATTCCTATTCACATTCAGAAACATAGCACCTTGCTTGGCTTGCGCATTAAAGAAAGAAGCCAGTTTAATTACAAATGCACGGACAGTTTTAGCAGAGACTTTTGCAGCAATTTGCGGGGCCGTTTTTTTTAGCAATTGAGCAATTTTCGGCATTGAAATCTGACCATCAGCCGTAGCAATAAAGCGTTGCCCATTCGCATTAGGGTTTTCCATAGCCCGAATATGCAAATCGGCCACGTCACGCACATCTACAATATTGAGTGCTATGGGTGGTACGGCTTTAAGTGAGCCATCCAGTAAATGCTTCAGAATATCAAAACTGCCCGAAACGTGATCACTTAAAGATGGCCCCATAATAGCGACCGGATTGATGGTAGTAAATTCTGGCTTGCCACCTTCCTTTTTAATAAACTCCCAGGCGGCCCGCTCTGCCAACCCTTTCGATTTTTCATAAGCAGACAAGCCTTTTAACAAAGGGTCTGTCCAATCGGCTTCGGTTGTTTCTCTTGTTTTATCGGTTTGGCTAAAACCTACCGCACCAAAGCTTGAGGTCATTACCACCCGTTTTACACCTGCGGCAAGGGCAAATTTTAGTATGCGTAGTATGCCCTCCACAGCAGGGCGTATGGCATCGGCTTCATCTTTCGGTACTTCAAAAAATACAGGCGATGCCACGCTCAATACATACCTACAGCCTTTCATTGCTTCAGCCCAGTTATCATCTTTCGTTAATTCGGCTTCCACAAACGAAAGTTTATCTAACGATGTAATGCCGTTTGAGCCCAGTGTCCGGATTAGGGTGTTCTTACTGTTCAGAGAACGAACCGTTGTCCTTACATTATAGCCTTTTTGCAAAAGTTGTAGAATGAGCCGCATGGCAACGAAGCCGGTGCCACCTGTTACCAATACTGTTTCTGAATTTGACATGCTGTGAAATTTTTGCACGGCAAAGATGGACATTAGATTTAGAGGTTACTTGCCTGAAAAGTCCAATCTTGCTTTGGTGAAAAGTCCAGGCGCTTGGCTCTATTGCCTTTCGATGGGGCATTAGGCTTCTTGCCAATGGTGTCGCCGGTTTTACAAGCAAGGGTATAGCTACAGAATGATTATCAATTTAAGGTTGTACAATGCTTTGAAGTAAATAATAGCCGCTACTGTAGAAAACGTTCACCAACAAATTCATTTATAGTTTATAATTCTTGATGTTTATAGCTGCTGTAATAGCCGGCACTAAAGTATTTGCACCCGGCGTTGCATTTGAAAAACATACAGCCTGGAGCTACAGCCGCACCAACGCCAAAGTACCGAACTTTTTCATAAGTCCATGCCTGTTCCGTAAACTGAATGTAAAGTAGAATTCCAAATAAAAAGGTGAAGTTCAGTTCGACGACAACTTTTTCAAAGCCCCATATTGGCAGCAGTGCTTTTTGTCAACCGAGTGTTTTTAATATACTCATTCCTTCGTCCCAGTTGGTATGCCCCGAAGCTGCATTGATATGTCCTGCATTCCCAATATTTATAAATTCACTTCCCCAACTGTCTGCAAAAAATCGGGCTCTGTCCAACGAAACCCAAAAATCGTCTGCACTTGCAACAACGATTGTTTTAAAATTTATTTTGCCAAGTGAAATTGGTGCAAAACCTGTGGCTGGAAAAGTGTATTGCGGTGCTTCAAGGTCGCTTGGTGCAACAAGCAATGCTCCTTTAATTTGCCTTCTGTATTTTGTCGCCCACTGTGCAATGGCCGAGCAACCTAAACTGTGTCCGATAAGTACAACAGTTGAATAGTCAAATTCTGAAACCTTCTTGTCAATGGTAGTTATCCATTCTTCACAAGTTGGTGCGTCCCACTCTTGTTGTTCAATCCTGTAAAAGTTGTTGCCTGAATTTTGAAAATAAGTCTGCCAATGTGCTGGTCCTGAATTTCCAAGTCCTGGGACCAATAAATAATTTGTCATTTATTCTGAATATTTTTTGTCGCTTTGAATTTTAGCGTGTTAGCATTTTGCATTACTGCCAACAGTGGCAGTCACGCCACCAATGGTATAAATATAGGCTCATAATCAACTTCAGTTTATACCGAGTTATAATGTAGTTGTAACATTTCCTGCATAAGCATAACCGATAGTACCATCTATCTAATTTTTTCAAAACCCTTTCAGCTTTTCTTTCATTGCCGAACGCTCTACAATTTCACCAATCCGTCTCATCCTTGTTTCCGGTCTTTTGGCAAGCACCAGCCATTGCAATATCGCTTTTCTCACCGATTTGCTCAAACTCAAAAAATACTTCCTGGCAACCCGTTGCCCTTTAAAAGCCCTTAGCAAATCTTTCGGCAACAGCAGTTCTTCCACATCATCCAGCACTATCCAGTTACCGTTATGCTTTGCCCGCTCAATGGCTTCGTAACCGGCTTTTGTCATCAAGCCCTGCTCCATCAGTCGCTCTACTTTTGCTTTATTAATTTTCGACCACACCGCAGCCGGTTTCCGCTTGGTGAAAAACTGCTTGTACGTGTGATCATCTATCGGGCGGGCGGTGCTATCTATCCAGCCAAAACAAAGTGCTTCGTCCACTGCCCCGCTCCACGAGAGGTTTGCCTTACCCGAACCTTTCTTGTAATAGATAAGCCAAACCGACGGCTCCGACGCATGATGCTGTTGCAGCCACTCCCGCCATTGCTGTTGATTTTCGGGGCAGTAAGATGATGCTTCATTCATTTAGTAAGCCTTCTAAGGGATAACCTTTTTCACAACCGCTAAGCTACTTCATAGCCACAAGAATAAGGCAGGCAATGGTTATACCCACCAGGTGATAAGCGCCGCTGATGATGCCGTAATGAATAGGGTGCGGCATGTTGGGGTTAATGGCGATGTTGACCGTATTCGACACTAAAAATCCAATTCCGATCACAAAGGCA
Organism: Ilyomonas sp.; assembly: GCA_965247435.1. Taxonomy (GTDB): domain Bacteria; phylum Bacteroidota; class Bacteroidia; order Chitinophagales; family Chitinophagaceae; genus Ilyomonas. The sequence continues at coordinate 667,847 of OZ252019.1, forward strand.
AATTCTATTGCCGCAGCATAGGTAGTAATGCCGAGAGCCTGCATCAGCAAAGCGGCGGCAATGGTAACAACCAACGTGCAAAGGGCTGGTCCGGCTATAAAAATCGGCGTCATCTTTTGGGGCGGTTCGTTTTGTTTACCCAATGAAATCAGGTATTGTTTTTTAAACAAAAAGGCGAACCACATTCCACCAAGTACAAAATAAGCGATAAAGGCAAGGAGAACACTAATCCAATTGAGGCTGGCTAATTGCTGAATCATAATATTTTTTTTAAATGATACAGCAAACCTAAAAGGGCTTAATGACAGCCTTATGTCAGGGGTAGAAAAGAACTAAGGGCGTTTGTCGAAGAATTCCTGCAAGGTCATTTTATGCGGGATAAAAGTCTCTGAAAGAATGTCCAGTTTTTTTATCCGGTCAAGCCGGAAGTACCTGAATTCCTGGCGCAACCGGCACCAGGCAATCAGCAGCCAATTCTCGGTGGTACTTACCAGTGCAAACGGCTCTATTAACCGGCTGTTGCTGGTGCCGGTTTCGTTGGTGTACTCAATTTTTGCAAGGCGATAATTGGTGAGGGCCGCCTGCAGGTCCGATAAGTTATTGCTGTTCTTTTCGCTGTTTATATTTTGGCTGAAACGAGTGCGTTCAGCAAGCAGGTTTGCTTTGTCTTTCACGCTATAGCGCAAAACCGCCTTTATCTTCTCCACGGCTTCCGTGTATTCCTTCACGAAGGAGGCGTCTTTGTTTTTCGCTACTAACTGTCCGGCAAGAATCAAAGCATTGGCCTGGGCTTCGGTAAACATAATCGGCGGAACTTTATAACCTTCCATCAATGTATAACCTTTGCCGTCTTCCGTGAGAATGGGCACACCGGATTTTTCCAACGTACGGATGTCGCGGTAAATGGTTCGGATGCTGACCGAAAACTTAGCTGCCAGTTCCGTTGCGGTCAGCATCCGCTTCGTCTGCAAATGCACCAGTATTGCCGTGAGACGGGAGAGCCGCTTGATATCGTTTCCGTTCATTATTCAAAATTTTGTATGTAGCCTTTGCTAAAAATGCCTTATTAAGGCCTTATACATTAGGAGTTAATTTTCTAACCTGTGCGGTTAACTCAAAGAATTTTCGGAGCATTTATAACTTTGAAAGTAAAGAAAGTTACGGTTTCTCCGTCTATTCAATCCTTGTAGTTACTTGTCTTGTGTTTACTATGAAAACAAAAGAAACATCAGGAATTGATGTGCTTTTTATTGATTTGAACGGACAGATTGCTTATTTTCAGCCAAGCAGCTGCGGCAAACAGATAACGATTGAACTACTCAAATTTTTATTAGGAAGATACTATACAAAAATCGGGCAATGAGCTGTGTCGAAGAATGACGAACATTATAATAGCAAACTGAGATGCCTATATACCTTAATCCTGATGAAAAAGATGATTGGATGAAGAGCTTGCACTTAAAAAGGATTTAAGCAGAGCGAGAATTATGCTTGGTTCATCATGATCAAATTAATTTTGTGCTATCTGTCGTTTCCATGCTATGCTATTTTCAGTCCCGCTCAATATTATACCGTCAATTCAATGAATAATTACAACATAATACTTGGCAGGGAAGCGAAGAAAGACAAGTGGGACAATTTTGCAAAATGGTTTAATGACAATGAACTTAAGGTTGACAACTTAAATAAATTTTATAGTGGACAATATTAATCAAGTGTACGAAAGAAAGACGGCTTATAACAAGGGGCTTGGCGTTATTGGGGCAGGACTTTGAAACATCGGCTGCAGTTCGCTATCAGCAGTAGTTTCGGCTTGACGGAATGCTATTTGGCTTTTTGTTGTTATCTTCATCATCTGTTTTTCAATCATCATCGGTTCCGGGCGGACGGAATACTAATTCCCGTACTTCGGCAATACCCGTTCCGTTGTACGTCATGCGGAAATTAAAACCTTACATCTCACTTTGTAAAAAATACACCAATAAAAAGAAGATCACGACTTTTAATGTATATCAAGACTAAGTTAATAATGTCACAACTCTTAAGAAAAAATATAGAAGCTATTAGCCCGTTGACTGATGAAGAATTTGCATATATTCTATCTCATTTTGAATATAAAAAACTTAAGAAACAAGCATTTCTTGTTCAGGAAGGCACTGACGTGAGGTGTGAGTATTTTATTTTAAAAGGATGCTTAAAGGCTTTTATTGCTGACGATGAAACTGGCAAAGATTTTATTTTTCAGTTCGGTACTGAAGACTGGTGGATAACTGATAGAGAAGCTTTTTTCAAAAAAACGAAAGCAACGCACAATATTGATTGTATAGAAGACTGCGAGGTATTAGGCATCACGTTAGCCAACAGGGAAAAGCTTGCTACTGAGATTCAAAAGTATGAGCACTTTTTAGTAATGAGAGCTAATTTTGGTTATATCTCGCTTTTAAAACGATTACAATCCATGATTATGAACGATGCCAAAGAACGCTATGAACAATTTATCAAGCAGTATCCTCAATTTCATGATAGAATTCCTAAATCGCTTATTGCTTCTTATCTTGGAATATCAAGGGAAACTTTGAGCCGCCTGTACCGTTAGTAATGTGATGTTTATCACACAATCAAAGTGATGAATGTCCTTCCGTTAATACGCTTTAATGTTTAAGCTTTGCTGCTTAAATCAATTAAGCATGAAAAGTATAATTAAAGTAGTTTATAAAACGGTAATCAATACCATTAACCTGTTTGTATTTATTGTATTGCTCTGTTGCACCGCACTTGCACAGGAACAAAAAAAAGTAATCCTACATCAAGCCGGATATTACCAAATGCAGCTAGGTGATTTTAAAGTAATTGCTCTTTCGGATGGTACAGTTCCTATTGATGCTAACAAACTAATGAAGTATGCCCGGCCCGGCGAGATTAATGACCTGCTGAAAAAATCATTTCAAACCACTCCTGTCGAAGCCTCCATTAATGGCTTCTTAGTTATTGTAAACAATCAATTAATTCTGATAGATGCAGGTACGGCGGGCGCTTACGGGCCTTCCGCCGGACATTTAACCGCAAGCTTGATTAATGCCGGATACAAACCGGAACAAATTGATGCGATATTGATAACGCATATTCATGTTGACCATACAGGCGGTTTAATGGATAGCGATAAAATGGTCTTTCCAAATGCAACGATTTACGTCAGTAAGCCCGAAATAGATTTTTGGCTTAACGAAGCCAATAAAAAGAAAGCACCAAAAGCTATGCTTCCTTTTTTTGAATATGCAGAAAAAACTATTGTTCCATACCGAAAAGCCGGTAAAATCAAAACGTTTGGTTATGGTAAAGAGTTGTTTCCGGGAATAACTCCAATCGCTACTCCCGGTCATACATCGGGACATACTTCGTATGCAATAGAAAGCAAAGGTCAGAAACTTTTATTCTGGGGCGATATTACACATATCGGAGCTATTCAACTGGCAGATCCTTCCGTATCAATTGAGTTTGATGTATATCCTAAGTTGGCGGCGATCACACGTAAAAAAGTTTTAGCCGAAGCTGCCAAAGATGGTTATTGGATTGCGGGAAGTCATCTTTCCTTTCCTGGAATTGGGCATTTAACAGCAGTAGGTGCAAAGTATACGTTTGAGGCTATACATTACAGTACTTATGGAATTGGTCAGTAATCAAAAAATGGCTTTATCGATATTTCTATATCGAGTTAATGTAGAGAAAAGTAAGAGCTGAGCATAATAAAATATTTGGTAATGACATACAAAGCTAACCCAAACTAAATTTGGTTTTGCTTTCCGAAAGTTGTAAAAGCCACATATTATTTATGTGGCTTTTTGTTTAAATATGTTTAATTCATTAACTTGTCTTAATATAAAATCAAGTTAATGATGGAAGATTTAAAAGATTTATGGTCGTTTAGTGAAAATGATAGACCTATGAGGACATTTCTTATGATAATCAGTGCATTGATAATATTAGCTTTAGCTTATGCTTGGTTTAAGATATTCATATTGACTCCTGTACGCAATACTGCTGTAAAAACAGCTTCTACAACAAGAGATTCTTTAGCTCCAATAGTAGATACTTCAAAAAGTGAACCTGTAACAAGTATTTCAGTAATAAAACCAGCAGCTAAATTTAAAAAGGAAAAAATACCAAAAAAAGAAAACATAATGAAACAAGAAAATGTAAATGGTGATAATGAAATAAATCAAAATACGGGTACAAACTTTGGCACTATTGGGGGGAAGAATAATTCTGTTACGAACAACTTTAAGACACAACCCAGGGTAGTCACAAAAAATATTTTAGAAGATTTAATACAAAATCTACCTGATAAAAATTCTCCTATCAGCTTTTATAGAACTTCCAGTGACGATGATGAACAACTTCAATTTACAAATATGTTAATTATATCCCTTCAAAACATGGGGTATCAATCTGTTGGCTTAGGTGGTATAATGTCAGTTGGGGGAATACCTAAAGGAAAGTATTTTAAATACGATGATTTAATGGGTACAATATTGGTTTGCGTACCAAAAAATAATTGATAAGCGTTTAAATTTATTTGGAAACGCCTTTCCGAAAATGCAAGCTTCGGTTGAAACGAAGTTTATGCAAAAGTCACCGGATGAATTTAGCAGTATATATGAACTGATGGATTATTTCAGTTCAGAACAAGTTTGCCTTAATTATCTTACAGAAAAAAGGTGGGGCGGTGAAATATCCTGTCCACATTGTTCTTACAAAAAAATTTACTCTTTTTCAGACAGCAAGCGTTTTAAATGTGCAGCTTGCAGAAAGCAATTTACGGCTATGGTGGGTACTATTTTTGAAGATAGTAAAATCCCCTTAAAGAAATGGTTCGTAGCCATTCACGTAGTTATCTCACATCGTAAAGGTATTTCTTCACACCAATTAGCAAGGGATTTAAAGGTTACTCAAAAAACAGCTTGGTTTATGTTGCATCGCGTCAGGTGGGCAATTAAGCAAGGTAGTTTTGAAAAACCACTGGAAGGTGTAATTGAAATAGATGAAACCTTCGTAGGTGGCAAGAATAAGAACAGGCACAAAGACAAGAAAGTAGAAAAGTGTCAGGGACGTAGTTTTAAAGACAAAACGCCTGTACTTGGAATGATGGAAAGGGCTGAATCTACGATTGTAACGCGTCCTCACAAAGTTATTCCTGAAAAGACAGTAGAAGAAAAGATAGTAACTAAAGAAAGCAAACTCTATTGCAAAGTTGTAGCTGATACCAAACAAAATACTATTCAACCCATTGTACAGGAAAAAATAACGGAAGGTGCTACCGTTTATACAGACGAATGGTGGGCTTATAGAGACTTAAATAACTTCTACAATCATTCAATCGTAAATCATGCTGCCAAACAGTATGTAAACGGCGATGCCTATACAAATAACATGGAAGGCTTTTGGTCGCAATTCAAACGTTCAATTATTGGTATCTATCACAACGTATCTAAGAAACATTTACATCGTTACGTTGATGAAGCTGTTTTCAGGCACAACAAGAAAAATATTACTGACTTTTGCCGTACAGCAGATGTGTTAACCAACATTGAAGGAAGTTTGAAATACAAAAATCTAATCCATGAAGAAAAAGCAAAATAAAAAGCCTGTAAAGAAAGTGCAGGACGATATAAAGAACGATAATTTACCAAAAATTTCATTTGGTGATACTATCAAAAAGATAGCTAATGCCAATCCTAAAAATATTAAAGATGGATAATACAGTCATTACCTTAACAACAGAATTTGTTGGTAGAGAGGAATCGGAAAAAGTCTTAGCAGAAGTAGAATCAACAATTTCTAATTTGGAAAAAGTAAGAGATTCTATAAAGTACGGTATCCTGCTAAAACATTCAGAAATTGCTGTTGGAAATCTTGCGGAACAGATTGAAAAGAAAATTCAACATTTAGATAATCCCGAATAACAGCTTTTATTTCTCCATTTGGAATTTCAATTTGTTTCTTTCTAAGATACAACAGGGTTAAATCCATAATATACTTAATTGCATCCTCATACCATCTAAATTCCTCTTTGGCTTGGATTAAATTTTCTATTACAATGTTCATAATAGTTGGTTATTCATTGTTTAAAAAAGTATAGTTTATAAGGGGATGTTTGGGCGTAAATAGTGGTTAATACCTTGTAACCAAAAATTGATAACATAACACCCTGATTTGTTTGTGGCTTTTTATCAATATGCTTAATGAAGTTATCATTTAAATGAAGATTCAGATAATCAACATATTTATAAAAGAGATTTTGGCCAGTAAATCTATAATAGCAGTAGTTACATATATACTCACTTTTATTATCCCAAGTTAGATAAATATCAGCTTCTCCTTCTTCAAAAGCCGTAAAGTAAACTACTTGATGGATTCCACCGTTAATTTGATATTGAACTCTTTGGATATTTGAGGCAAAAGTAGTTCTAATGGAATTTTCATTATATCCTATGGGGACTAATTGTGAGAAAGTACAAACAGAAAACAAACAACAAATAACACAGAGTAAATATTTCATAGTTAAAATAAATGGGCGTGGATAATGCTTTTTGCTTGTAACTGCGGAGGTCGAAGTCCTGAGAACAAAGCATAAGCAAGTCCACGCCTTAACGTGAACCTGACTTACACATTCCCTGTTCTCTTAAATTTTCGACCTTTCAGTTACCGGAAAATGTATAGTTAGGTTATAACTATGTATGTATAATTAGTCTTTTACATTGTCATTATTTAATCATTAAAATATAGTTTATGAACACAGCACAAAAAATAGAATTGCTTAAAATTGCAATTGATATTGTAAAATCAAATCCTCAGAAGTACAGATTCAATTCTGAGAATATACTCAAAGTCTATAAAGAGTTTACTACTGTTCTATAAGTTTCAGCATGTCCTGATGAAATGTTGCCTCTTTTAAATTGTCTTGTAAAAACCAATTACATACAACGTCTCCATAAAATAGGTCATATTCAGCGTTATGATAATTCATTTCCATAACAAGTGATTTAATTGTCATCTCAGGACTTTCTTTACCACTCTTTAAGGATACTGTGTCACCTATTTTGAATTTGGGTTCAACTGTCTGTTGCATATATACTTTTAAGAGATTAAACTTACACAACTTTTTTAAACAATAAAAAACCCACCTAAATTGGTGGGTTAACTTTGTATATTAGTACCAAATATTTTAAGTGACGGCACGAACGCACAACAAGCGTATTGCCAATAGTGTAGCTGGACGTTGGAACAACCTGCCTTTGCCGGCTGGCAGGTCGGCAGCAGTTCGCTTGTCAGCTTTGGTTCCGGCTGCACGTTCACTATTTGGCTTTTTATTTTATCTTCAACAAAAGTTTTCATTTGAACTTCGGTTGCCAGGCTTAGGTTTTTCAACTGCCCCGCCATCGCAAATACCTAAAGCGTTGTGTGTCATTTTGTATCCAACTTCTAATTATAAATGTAATGGAAAAATTGTTGTTCAAATTGAAGCTACTTAAGAGCGTCCAGATTCTCACAATTTTTGTGAGATACCTGCTTGGTATTGCTTTCGTTTGGGCAAGTATTTTAAAAATTAAAGGAATACGATTTGAACCTCAATCAGGTGAGAATGCGCCTATTAATTCGTTATCTCATCTTTTAGAGACTATGTATCGTTCTGGTTTTTATTGGTATTTTATTGGATGGGGACAATTCACAGCAGGACTTTTAATAATGTCTCAAATTTTTAGCACACTTGGCGCCGTTATGTATTTCCCGATTATACTTAGTATTTTTATTCTTACAACGGCTTTTCAGTCATATGTTTTTTTGACTATGACTTCTTTAATGCTTATCGCAAATATTTACTTGTTGTTGTGGGATTGGAACAGGTTGAAATTCATAATATTATACAAGCCAGATGAATACGTTGACCAATCTACTCAGTTTTCAAGGCAAAAAGTTTGGACTTACATAGGTATATTATTATTTATACTGATTTTAATTTTTCGAATAATAAGTACAAGACACATAGTTCATAAAGACGAAGTGAGAATAACGAACGCACAACAAAAGTATTGCTGCAAGCGGGGCTGACACACCGCAGCATCAGCAGCAATAATTCTATTTGGCTCCAGTTTCAGCAGCCATTACGCTATTAAGCATTAGTAACAAGCATCAGCAATAAAACATTAATTTAGCTTCGGTTATCGGCTGACACGGCGCTATTATCCCACCTGCAAGCAGTACGCCTCCATTGGCAGCAAGGCTAAAAATAATGCACAGCCGACAATTGTAAGGTCAGCGGCGGACGATACCACCAACGGACTTCCATTAGATAGACACCACCACATTTTAATAGTTTGCTACTTGTAAGCAAGCTTTTGTAGGGCAGTGCATTGTTAACTTTTAGAAAAGTCTGTTATGGACAGACACTCCATCAGCTTCACAGTTTAGGGTTAGCCTATTCACTCCATCATTTTGACTAATACAAAAGGTGTTTTGGCTAAATCTCCTTTACAATGAATGATGACCTTTGTGCTATCAACAAAAACATAGTTATTATGAAAGCAGTTAGAATTCATGAATTTGGCGGACCGGAGGTAATGAAAACAGAAGACATAGAACGCCCTGTTCCCGCAGCGGATGAAATTTTAGTAAAAGTGTATGCCAGTGGTGTGAACCCTGTGGATTGGGTAATTCGCAATGGCGCAAATGACAATTTGAAACCTTTTCTCACATTGCCCATGACATTAGGCTGGGATGCGGCTGGTATTGTAGAAGAATGGGGCAGCGATGTAACCGGATTTCAAAAAGGTGATTTTGTATATGGCGTTCCCAACTTCCCGGGCGATGGAAGCTACGCAGAATATTGTGCTGCAAAAGCCACTCAGTTTGCCCTTAAACCTAAGAGCCTTAACTTTAATGAAGCAGCGGCGGTGCCTCTGGCAGCCCTTACGGCATGGACGGGTATGTTTGCTTATGGAGGCCTGCAGGCGGGGCAACGCATTTTAATCCAGGGTGCATCCGGTGGGGTGGGAAGTTTTGCCGTACAGTTTGCCAAAGCAAAAGGAGCATACGTAATTGCAATGGCTTCCACAGATAATATGGAGCACCTCAGGCAACTTGGTGCCGATGAAGTGATTGATTATAAAACCCAGAAGTTTGAAGATTTGATACACGATGTTGACGTTGTATTAGAGGCTTCGCCGCTTCGTGACAATAAGGAGCGGATAAAATCGGTAAGTGTATTAAAAGAAGGAGGAATACTGGTAAGCGTTAATACAGATTTCCCGTTTAACGATGAATTACTGGAAGCTCTTGCCAGCAAAGGCGCAAAAGGCGAACTATCGCCTAACCAGCCGAGGCAGGAGTGGCTGCAGGAAATGGCACAGTTAATTGATGAAGGCAAAGTGCAGGTTTTAGTAAGTAAAGTATTTCCGTTGGAGCAGGTGGCGGAAGCCCACCGGGAAAGTGAAAGCTGGCATGTACGTGGCAAGCTTGTATTGGAGGTAAGAAAAGAAAACGAGCCGGCATGAAACACATTAAAACGATAAGCGAATTTCACCGGTACCTGAATTTGCCTGCTCCGCAACACCCGCTGATCAGTGTATTAGATGTTGGAACCGTTCCGCATTCGGATAGCGATGAGCCAATGAATATGGTACTGGATTTTTATTCGATTGCCGTAAAAAGGATGAGCAACGTAAAAGTAAAATACGGGCAGCAACCGTTTGACTTCAACGAAGGTATTATGTCTTTTATGTCGCCCTGCCAGGTGTTTAGCATGTCGGTTGACAATAGGAATGTAGCAACGAAAAAATCAGGGTGGGCAATTTATATCCATCCTGATTTTATATGGAATACACCGTTAGCTAAAACCATAAAGGATTACGATTTTTGGGATTATTCGCTTCATGAAGCCTTGTTCCTTTCTGCAAAAGAGGAAGCGATGATTAACACTATCATTCAAAACATTAATCAGGAATATCACTCCAGCATTGATCAGTTCAGCAGGCAAATCATCATCTCACAAATTGAAAGTTTGCTGAGCTATGCTGACAGGTTTTATCATCGCCAGTTCATCACACGGGAGAAGGCAGCTCATCAGATACTTGACCGTTTAGCAACCTTACTTCACGATTATTTCAATAGCAATGATTTAGTAAAGAGAGGCTTACCCACCGTTCAATACATTGCAGGAGAACTGCATCTTTCGCCAAATTATTTAAGCAGTTTATTACGAACACTGACCGGACAAAACACACAACAACATATTCATGATAAACTGATAGAAAAAGCCAAAGAAAAACTATCAGTCACCAACCTGACAATTAGCGAGATTGCTTATGAGCTGGGTTTTGAACATTTGCAATCATTCAGTAAGTTGTTTAAGACAAAAACCAGACTGTCGCCTTTAGCGTTTAGACAGTCATTTAATTGACTAACAAAAAACGAGGGTAGCCAAAAGCGCTGCTGCCAACAAGCGTATTGCCAATGGTAGGGCCGGATGTTGGAGCAATCGGCGGCATATCGCTATCGGCTTTGGTTCCGGGTTTGGCGGTATAAATGTCCGGTCCATCGCTTAGTCCCGCTCGTTGTATATAATGCGGTGAAACCGCTTAAAATATGGCATATAGCTCAAACTCGTTACTGTACAAAAAAATAACCGGCTTGACTGAAATTTCAGTTTCAAGCCTTGACAGACTTTTTGAAATAGCTGCTCAACGGCAATTTGTAAAAGGGCAAACGATTTTAAAGGCAGGACAAATCTGCAATTCTATTGTATTTGTTGAAAATGGCTACTTACGCACCTTTATTGATAAAGACGGAACGGAAATAAATACGGACTTTACTTTTGAAGGTAACTTTACGACCAATCTAAAAAGTTTGCGTTCTTCTTCCCCATCAGACACGACTATACATGCAGAAGAGCCGGTAAGTATCTACGAGTTTGACAAAGACAAACTTTTAGCGCTTTACAAAGTATCGGCAGAAATAGAATCTTTCGGCAGAAAACTTTTAGAACAGCTTTTGATAGCTCAGGAAGAGCACACCAATTTGTTTAAAATTTATTCGCCTGCAGAACGCTATCAGTATTTACGGAATAGCCGGCCCCAAATGCTGCAAAGAGTGAGCCTTTTACAACTCGCATCCTATTTGGGCGTTGCAAGAGAAACGTTAAGCAGAATTAGAAAAAATAAAAGGTAAAATCATTTTGTGACGATTGTCACAGGCAAAATTAATCAGCGGGTTTAACCTTTGCCACTCATTAAAACAAACAAAAAATGAGTTCGGCAAACAAAACAATCGTAAGTAATTTTATTGAAGAAATCTGGAACCAAAACCAATTGGAAAGAATTGACAATTATGTTTCTGCAGACTTTATAGACCACTCGTTACCACCTTCATTGCCTGCAAACAAAGAAGGAATGAAGCTGTGGATTATGGGAACCGGAAAATCTTTTGAGCACAAAACTATTATTGACGATATTGTTTGTGAAGACAATAAAGTAATGCTGAAAATGCGAATGCAGCTTAAACACATTGGCGTTTGGAGAGATATTGAACCGACCCATTTTGAAATTTCGACAGTTGGTTACAGGTACTACCAACTTGCAGACGGAAAAATTGTTGAACACTGGTCTTTACTTGATGGCAACTCAATAGAAAATCAGCTTAAAGAAGCTAAGCACGGTTGTAAAGTTCAGGCGTAGCATACACAATGCACAGCATAACTTGTTCGTTAGCTTGAGCATTCTGAGACTATAAAATAAAGAGTTTCACCTGGCCGAACGGCAAAAAAAAATTAAGACCAAATGGACAAATTAGAAATCCTGGAAATTAAATCCGGCCAGATTAAAAACTACAAAGACTTCCTGTTGGCTGGGCTTTTAAATGACGAAGAGAATTTCAGGATTACACCAACAGACGACCTGACTGCCGCTTTTCCAACAACCGATAAAACAGATAGTTTTACACTTGGTGCATATATAAACAATCAATTAGCAGGTATTGTAAGCTTTAGCAGAGATGGTATTGACAGAGAAAAATTAAGGCACAAAGGAGTATTGTTTAGAATGTATGTGTTGAATAGTTTTCGTGGAAAAGGTGTTGCAAAAACACTCATCGGAGAGCTTGTAAACAGAGCTAAGCAAATTGGCGATATCGAGCAAATTAACTTAACAGTAATTGCAGGTAATGCAAGCGCAAAAACTTTATATGAGAAATTTGGTTTCGTAACTTTTGGAACAGAACAAAACGCCATTAAGTGGAAAGGTAAATACTTTGCAGAAGACCAAATGGTTTTAAAGCTACAACCTTAATGATGAAGAAAGCTATGCCGGCAGCCAACAAGGTGTTTGGCGTTATTGGGGCAGAACCTTGTAACATCGGCTTTAGTTTGCTATTAGCTTCTGCTACGGCTCCACATTAATAATTTAGTTTTAGTTCATAACGTCAATTTTTCGTTTCCCGCCCGCATCAGTGTTCTTCATCAACAGGATAACATAGAAAACGTTGCCGGTGAAAAGCAGGCGCGCAGGCGAAAGTATTAACTGTGTAAGAAACATTGCGGCTTGTACAAAAAGATTTAAAATGCACACTTCCCGAGTGTGCATTTGCGTAACCAATGATCGCAATCGGCAAAAGGAAGGTAATTAATTATAGAAGAATTTGTGAGTCCATCAAGTTGATACATTATGTATATTTAGGCGTTAGGCGGTTATTGTCAAACTACAACCTACCGCTAATAAACTAACAAGAGAATCATGAAAATTATAATTTTTCTGTTTTTTGCAACCTTTCTCTTATTTTCTTATCATGCTAATAAAGCAGACACTAAAGAAAAAACTTCTGCTACGCTTGCTGAGGATGTAAAAAACGAAACACTCCGAACCTGGAACACCTACACAAAATACGCCTGGCCTCACGATGGCTTGCTGCCTATTTCAAAAACATACCACGACTGGTATGCCCAATCAATCAATATGTCTCCGATTGATGCGTACAGTACATTAAAGGTTATGGGGCTGGACAACGAAGCTGCGCGAATAGAAAAATTTGTGATGGACAGCTTGAATTTTAATAAGGATATTTCGGTAAAAGTATTTGAAGTAGATATCCTCTGGGTGGCCTGCTAAATATGTACGAAACGACAGGCAACGAAAAAATATTGACAAAAGCGCAGGATTTTGCCAACAGATTGCTTCCCGCATTTAATTCGCCTACCGGCCTGCCTTACTATTACATAAATTTAAAAACGGGTGCTACAAAAGGAGATACGGTGAATGTAGCAGAAGCAGGTTCTTACCTGTTTGAATTTGGCATCCTGAGTTATTACACAAAAAATCCGAAATATTACCAAACAGCAAAAAAAGCCACCAGGAAGGTTTTTTCCCTGCGTTCTAAGATTGATTTGTTAGGGCGGGATATTGACGTACAAACCGGCAAGTGGACGGTTACCCAAAGCATGGTAGGAGCTTATGCCGATTCTTATTTTGAATACCTCTACAAAAGCTGGTTGTTGTTTAAAGACCCGGAGATTAAAAAAATATGGGACGTAAGCATACACGCTATTCAAAAAAATATTGCTGAGCCACTAAAAAACGGACTTTGGTATGGTAAAGCAGATATGAATACGGGCAAAAAAATAAATTCGGAAGTTACGCTTTGGGACGCTTATTTTCCTGCTTTACTCGTCTTATCAGGCGATGTAGAAAGAGCAAAAAAAGCGGATGATGCCTGGGACTTTTTATGGAATAAATATGGCTTACTTCCGATGGTGTATGACTATCATAAAGACTCTATTATCAACCCTTATTATCAACTGAATCCGGAAGCCATTGAATCAGCCTATTATTTATGGCATTACACGGGCGATAGCTTGTATTACAAGCGGGTAGAAACATACTATGAAGACACAAAAAACTATTGCAGAACGGAATCAGCTTACAGTCATATCGGCAATGTTGTCACCATGAAAAAAGACGATCAGATGGAAACTTTTTTTATTGCCGAGAACATGAAATATTTTTATTTAACTTTTAGTCAACACCCAATTATAAATCTGGAAGACTATGTGTTTAATACCGAAGCGCATCCTTTTAAAAAGAGTAATTTTAAAGCGGCTGAAATCAATAAACGCTTAGGTATTGAGTAATTAATGAAGTAAAAAAGTTGGCAAAGAAAGTGAGTTTAATATACGCCACTGAATTTTTTTAGACAACAATAATAATGTTTATGTTGCTGACAGAGAAGTTGCCTGGCATTTGCAACGATGGCGATATTGTGACTCTTGACATTGCTAATATCAGCATTGTAAAAGAGATGAAGGACTTAGCAAATGTGATAATTACTTTTAATGACAAAACATACCAGACGATATTTATCAGATAATTGGTAGCCAAGGGGTTTGCTGCGATAGCGGCTTAGGGTATGTGCTGAACAAGAGAAATTTTACCAAACAACATATTTTTATCCTAACTGCCCAATCAAGGAGTGCCAGCACAGCAGAAAGCCCTGATCTGTTAACAGCAAGCTTAACGCCGGCATACTGCCAACTTCGGGCAGACAGAAAAACAAAAGAAATGAAAAAAAATTTGCGAAACCGAAAAGTTGCGCATATATTCGCAACCGATTAGTTTCCTAATAAAAGCAGACCAATGAGAAGAGATGTGTTTCAGGCGATAGCAGACCCTACAAGACGGGCAATCATTACTTTAATTGCTTTACAAGCTATGACACCAAATGCACTCGCTGAACACTTTGACACAACACGACAAGCGGTTTCAAAACATTTAAAAGTTTTGACTGAATGCGAACTCGTAAGGCAAGAGCACCAGGGCCGAGAAATTTATTACAAGCTCCACATTGAAAGGCTGAAAGAGATTGATAAATGGCTTAACCAATTCAGGAAACTTTGGGAAATCCGGTTTAATCAACTCGACAGTGTATTATCAACAATTAAAAAAAATAAAAAATGAGTAACGATTTGCTGTTTGATTTTACCGTTGACAAAGCAACAAAAACGGTATTTATAACCAGAGAGTTTGCTGCCGAACTTCCGCTGGTATGGGATGCTTTTACTACACCTGAAATACTGGACCAGTGGGTGGCGCCAAAACCCTGGCTCTCCAAAACAAAATACATGAATTTTGAAGTTGGCGGGCGGCGATTTTATGCTATGGTTAGCCCCGAAGGACAAGAGCGTTGGTCAGTTCAGGAATATACGTCCATTACGCCCAAAACGGCTTTTAAAATGTATAATGCTTTTGCCGACAAAGATGAAAATCCTGAATTGCCGGGTTCTGAATGGGAGTATAATTTCAGCGAACAGGCCGGCATTACAAAAGTGAGTATCATTATTAAAAATGAATCGCTTGCCCGTATGGAGAAAATGATTGAAATGGGCTTTGTCGAAGGCTTTAAAATGACTATTAATAACTTGGAAAAATTACTAACCACTTTATCGAAAAAATGATCCCGATAGCTATTGGGACGCCTGTCGAAATTTTAAGAAAGTAAACAATGTAACTATCTAAAAAATAAAATTTATGGCACTTATCAATCCTTACATTCACTTCAATGGAAATGCCGAAGAAGCATTTACATTTTACAAAGCAGTATTTGGCGGCGCGTTCGCAAGGATTGCCCGTTACAAAGATATAGCCAGGCCTGATTTTCCGGTTGCGGAGAATGATGCAAACAGAATCATGCACATTGCTTTGCCAATTGGTAAAAGTAATGTGTTGATGGGTAGTGATATTTTAGAAATTATGGGGCAAGTAACGGAGGCCGACAACAGAAATACTATATCAATCAGTGCAGAAAGCCGTGAAGAAGCGGACCAGTTATTCAGCGGACTTTCAGCAGGTGGTAATGTTGAAATGCCGATTGCCGACGGTCCATTGGGTTCGTATTTTGGAATGGTTGCCGACAAATTTGGTGTGCAGTGGATGGTGGACTTTACCCAGGATACAACGGGCAATAGCAACTGACAAAAAGCAACGAACCGCTAACATTGGGTTTGCTGCAATGCTTGTAAACCAATAAATCCTTATCTTTTTGTTCGCTATCAATAGTAGCAGCCCGGCCCTGGACTGCTACTATTGAGCTATGGTTTGTAACTCGAAAAAACGCTGCTTATCATCAGTTAAAGCCTGCAGCTTTTATACTACTTTCAGTACCTGCTCAGGCTAACGAAACCTCTGATCGTGCCGCCTCAACGCTCTGTTCGTTTTGCATCATTTTTTTAGACACACCTCACCCTGCGGATTCTTTCTCTGCTTTGTTTATTTATTTAAACACTTCTTCCGGACAGTTATGGCGGGAACACCCGCCGATAACCATGCTACCGGATGGCGTGTTTATATCCAAAATATAGCTGGAAATTTAACCAAACTTAAGTAACAGTGTGGTAAGTAAGCCTAAACGTAACAAACAAAAATTTAAAAAATCCCTGGACTAAGATTGCCAATGCAGGAAATATATAGCGAGGTTAATAATTTTCTTACACCCTGCCCGCTCCTTTTGCCCTTACTGCATAAACGCCTGCTTGCCTAAATTGGAGTCGCCAATATATGCCCAGGTAATATTGCTGGTATATTGTTTTAGTACGCTTTGCATTTCTTTGGCCGTAACAGCACTTACCCGTGCATCAAAGTTTTCGGCTAATTGCCAGTCGCCCATGATCTCTGCCTCGCCCAATGCATCGGTTATATCCGACATAATTTCCTGCCGCTTAAGATAACCGAGCAACTGGCTCTTTTGCAATTCCAGGATGGTCTCGTCTGCAAACACTGTATTTCGTACATACGAAACGATGGCATACATTGCTTTTACCGTTTCCTGTGGTTTGGTGGTGCTGGCATACAGCGTGGAATAAGAAATCTTGCCCCTCGACATATACGCGGCCGGTGCATAAGACAGGCGCTTAGACACCCGTATTTCGCGGAATAAAATACTATTCAGGAGCGATACCGCTATGCGGTAGGCCGGGTAGTCGGGGCTGTCCAGGTTAGGCGCGTTCAGAATGCCGCAAACGTAGTTGGTAGCTAATGGCCGGCCTTCTATTTTATAAGTATCTTTTGTAAAGTTAACGCTCTCCACAGGCACTGGCGTATATGCTGCTTCAGGAATGCCGGCAAAAGCGCTTTGCACTTTTTGTATGAGTGCTTCCTGCGAAATATTGCCCGCCACTACGAGGAACATCCGCTTTTTGTTTAGCAGTGTATGGTAGTAATAATCTTTCACCGCCTCCCGCGTTAAACGGGCTATGTTTTCAACGGTGCCATCAGAATTAGTAGCGTAGGGCGTGCCTGCAAAAGCCGTTTCTGCAGCCAGTCTTTTTAACCGCTCATCGGGATTGGAAAGACCCGCATTTAACTGGTCTGTCTTTTCCTGTTTTAACAGGTCAAACTTTTTGGCGTCAAAAACGGGGGCGGTAATTGCCGAAGCGAAAAGTTTCCATCCTTCTTCGGCATACCTGGTGATGCACCGCAGCTTTACAACGCCGTAATCGTTGGTGGCTTCCCCACTCAGGTGCATGCCGTATTCGTCGCGTTGGTCATCAAATGCAGCTACGGAAAAGGTCTTGTTGCCGCAATCTATAATCCCTGCCAATGCTAAAGCTTCTATGCCCGCATCGGCAGCGGGATAATTGGTGAGCCCGCCCCGGTAATACATGCTCATCACCAGGGTTTCTTTCTGGGTTTGCTTTAATATCACCTTCAGGCCGCCTACGTCAAATACGACCGTTTTTATTTGTGCAAAAAGAGCGGGCGAAAAAAACAGCACTGCTACTATGGTTGTCCACTTACTATATTTAAAAAAGCTGCGTTGCATGATTGTTTTATTTGGAAGAATAGAAATTATTAGCTGCGTTCATGTCAGACCCTTGCGGCACGATAAGGCCCGCACAGAAAAGCTTTCCCTTAATGTACTTTCTTACATAGTCCTTTATGTCCTGCCGCGAAACTTTGTTCAGGTTTTCCCGGTAAAAAGTATAGTATTCTATAGAGGCAGTGGCCCACCAAAAGGCAAGCAACTCGGTATAAGGCTGCACTTCTTCCCGTTCTTCTACCTGGGTAATGTAGAGAATTTTTTTTGCCCTTTCCAACTGCTGGTCTGTTATATAGCTGTCATCGTCCCAATGCGCTATTTCCTTTTGTACCGCTGCGTAACACTCTTTTATTTTCTGCGGATTGGGAGAAAGCGAGAGGGAAATGGGACCGGTATATTTCTGAGAATAATAATTGAGTCCTATGTTGGTGGCAAGCCCCTGGTCTTCCAGCGCCTGGGTTAATTTAGACAGGCGCTGGTTGAGGATATACGAGAAAACATCTGCCGTGTACGTAGCCCCTATGTCGTGCCGCATATCCGGGCCCTGCCAGCGGAAAAGGAGCAGGGGCACCTGCGCCAACTGCGATTCAATCACCACAAAATTGTTTTGCTGTAAGGGCGCCACTTCCGGTATGGGCCACTCCGTAAAAGGATCCCTGTCTGATGCCTTCCACGAACCGAAAATGCGCTCTGCCTCCGGAAAAATCTCCGTATGCTCCACATCGCCGGCTACCACCAGCAGGCAGTTGTTGGGATAATAATACTTGTCTTTTATCGTCTCCATTTTTTCGGGCGTAGCGGTAAGAATAATATCATGATTGCCGATAATATTTTTGCGGCTGTAATTGTTGCCCCACAGCAGGTGGTCAAGCGTATCTGTCAATACAAAGTACGGGCTCGATTCCTGCCTTTGAAACTCTGCATCTACAGTACTGTTTTCTTTTTGCATGTCCTTCTTTTTAAAGACCGGATAGCGGATGGCAGAATTCATAAACTGCATTCCTTTTATCGTATTCGCTTTGGGCAGCGTAAAGTAATAGGTAACATCTTCTTCCCGTGTGCGGCCATTAAAATCTATGTCCAGCCTGCTTATTTCTTTCAGGTAATCGTCCTGCGTTTTGTAGTCTTTGTTCGACTTAAAAAACAGGTGCTCGTACAAATGGCTCAAGCCGTTGTAGTCCGGCGTTTCGGTAAACGAGCCGTTCTTACAGGCGATCTCGATCGTAGCAAACGGAATGGTATGGTCTTCCAGCACCAGCATTTCCAGCCCATTCGCTAATTTCTGATAAAATACATGGTCGGGAACTTTGGGTTGCGCAGCAATTATAAAAGAATAAAGGCAGGCAAATGCAATCAGCACTATTCTATTAGTCATCAGTGTATCGAAATTTTATTTAAAATGAAAATATATAAATTAAGAAGTGCTTGTAGCTATTCTTCGTTTTTTCATCAAACTTTAATGCGGCGGCCTTCTGTTTACAATAAAATGGTGACCTGCGAAATACATGCATTAATCCGGGTGGTGCTTCGAACCAGCGGGTTTATATAATCGGCCATCCGCTGCGCTGCACGCTGCTGTTAGATTTTCAGGATAACAGGTTGCCTGATTACCAAAACCCGCGTGATTACTACCGCACGCCCGGGGTGAGCGGCAATTCCGGCAGTTAACGGGTTATGAGATTTGAACGGATTGCATCATGCAGGCTGTGCAACCATAATCGCGCTGTCCACATAGCCCAAACCGGCATCGGATATAAACGGATTTTTACTGTTGGCGCATAGGGGTAATTTTGCGCTTCGTTGTCTTATCAGCTATTATACTATACACCAGGCTGCAATAATGGATCAGTACAAAAGCACACCCGGCGATGATACGGAATTTAAGCACCTCTTTATAACGCATTATAAAGGGATGTTCGGCTATGCCTGCACCCTGCTGAGCAATGAAGCGGATGCAGAGGAAATTGTGCAGACGGTTTTCCTGAAACTTTGGGAAAAGAGGCAACTGCTGACTGTGGAAACTTCGGTAAAGGCATACCTGTATCGCGCCGTACATAACGATTGTATGAACTGGCTGAAGCATAACGCTGTAGTAAAAAAATTTCAAAAAGAAAAAGCTTATCTTATGAAAAGTGAAACTGATAACAACCATAAAAAGCTATTGGCTTCGCAACTGGAAGACAAGCTGCTATGCGCGTTGCAGGAGCTTCCGGAACGCTGCCGTACTATTTTTCAATTGAGCCGGTTTGAGGAGTTGAAGTATAAAGAAATAGCAACACAGCTCAACATCTCCGAGAAAACGGTAGAGAACCAGATGGGCAAAGCATTAAAGGGGTTGCGCGCCAGGCTGATTGACTTTTTACCATTGCTCCTGTGTTTCATTTTCATCGTTTAAAAAAAGATAAAGCTTGAATAAACATCTACCTGTTACCGATGACCTGCTGGTTAAATATATGCTTGGCGAAGCTGCGCCCCAGGAGCGTTTGCACGTGGACCGGTGGCTGGAGGAAGACGTTGCTAACGCGAAATATTATGAGCACTTTACCCTGATATGGGAAGAAAGCAAAGCCTTATCAGCAACCGTAACAGTGGATGAACAGGTTGCTTGGAATCGGTTTAAAAGCAGCATTGAAAAGAAAACGTTATTAAACAAAAAAGAAATAAAACCGCGCACTTTTATTTGGGTAAAACGATTGGCGGTAGCGGCTGTGTTATTGTTGATGGCAGGTATCGTGTGGTTGTCTCGTACGGGCAGCAAAAGCAGTGAAGTAGTAATGCTTCGAAAACATGCATCAAACCTTGCTATTGTAGATACTTTAACTGATGGTACCATCATTACCCTGAATAAAAATACTACGCTTCAGTATCCTTCCCATTTTACGGGGAATACAAGAAACGTAACACTGAAGGGCGAGGCTTTTTTTAGTGTTGCACACAATAAAGCAAAGCCGTTTATTATACATGCCAACAATGTAACCATCACCGTAGTCGGCACTGCCTTCAATGTAAAAAATTATCACAGCACTACGCAGATTATTGTAGAAAGCGGCGTTGTACGGGTAAAGCATAATCGTTATGTAATAGAGTTGCGCAAAGGAGAGCAGGCAACCATAACGGGCAACGGCAATGCGCCTGAGAAAAGCTTTACAAAAGACAGTTTGTATCAGTATTATCGAACCAAAGAATTTGTATGCAATAATACGCCCTTGCCTGTTGTGCTGCAATCGCTTAACGAAGCGTATCATACGCATTTGGCGGTAGGCAGCAACGATGTAAAGCAACTGCGTTTGTCCGCCACTTTTAAGGAAGCGGAAAGTATTGAAACCATTGTTGCAATCATTGAGCAGACTTTTAACCTTCAGTCAACAGCCAGCGGCGATAGTATCATTCTGAATATGAAAAAAATGGTGCCCGGTAAAACAGATACGAACAGATAAAACATGTTGATGCGCAAAATTCTTATACTTTGTTTTCTTCTTTTTTTCTGCATGCGTCCTGCTCATGCGCAGCAAAGCCTGTTGAATAAAAAGATAAGCGTTTCAGTTAAAGAGAAAAAGCTGGTGGAGGTATTGCAACAGCTTAGCCATGACGGCGATTTTTATTTTTCGTACGATAGCAAAATCATCAGCAGCGATACCATTGTGTCTTTGCAAATAAGCAATGGAACCATCAGAGAAGCACTGGATAAATTGTTCGGTAATTCGCTGGATTACAAAGAAAGCGGCAGGTACATTATTCTTCGCAAACGCTTGCCGGCTGCCGCTTCCGGCACTGTTGCCAATGCTGTTTACTACATAAAAGGAATGGTGAAAGACAGAAGCACCGGCATAGGCATTGCCAACGCCAGCGTGTATGAAAAAACAAAGCTCGCCGCCACACTTACCAACGAAGATGGCAGCTTTGTATTGAAGCTGAAAACCAAATCGGCAAGACCGGTTATCAGCTTCAGCAGGCAGCATTATTTGGATACCAGCCTTTTCATTTCGTTGCCTGTTAATGGTGCTGTAACCGTACGCTTGCAAAGCCTTCGCCTGCCTTTTATTGATACCGGCACCATCACCATTTTATCGCCTTCCGATGCTCTTCCTGTCGTCATTCCGGATTCAACTTTTATCTTAACCAAAACATCCGTTCAATCTATTAATACCACGAAAATGGTAGAGCGTACCCGTACCGGTAAATTTTTATTATCTGCGAAACAAAAAGTGCAAAGCCTTAACCTGAGCCGCTTCTACACCACGCGCGTTTACCAGTTGTCGTTAACGCCGGGCATCAGCACGCACGGCAGGCTAAGCCCGCAGGTAGAGAACGTAGTTTCAATCAATGCCATCGGCGGATACACAGGCGGCGTAAGAGCATTTGAAGCGGGCGGCGTGTTCAACATCAACCGGCGCGATGTGCGCTATGTACAGGCAGCCGGCGTGTTGAATGTTGTTGGCGGAAAGGTAACCGGGGCGCAGGTTGCAGGCGTTTATAACCACGTGCTGGGCAGTGTGAATGGTATGCAGGCGGCAGGCATAGGTAACTATGTAAATGGCAATATGAAAGGTGCGCAGGTAGCTGGTATTTATAACCAGGTAAGAGACAGTATAAGCGGATTGCAAGTCGCCGGCATCAGTAATTTTGGGGGCAGCAAAGTCAGGGGTTTGCAGGTGTCGGGAATCGGTAATGTCGCTGCGCAAACGGTAAATGGGGCACAGGTTGCCGGCATTTTTAACTTCGCCAAAAAATTGAACGGCGTACAGATCGGATTGGTAAATATCGCCGATAGCAGCAATGGCTACAGCATTGGGTTGATTAATATTGTGAAGCATGGCTATCATCAAATCGCGGTATCTGCCAATGAATTTTGCAATGCGAATGTTGCCTTTAAAACAGGCAACCGAAAGCTGTATAGTATGCTGCTGGCGGGCTATAATTTCAATCAAAACCAAAAGCTGTTTACGTATGGTTACGGCATCGGCACTTCGCTGAAAGTGTCTGCCAGCCTGCGTTTGCAGCCGGAATTAAGTGCTCAGTATGTTTATACGGGTAAAGGTTCGGTTACCAATATTCTTAACAGCTTTACGCTGAACCTGCAACAAAAAACAGCAAAAAATATTTCTTTATTTGTAGCTCCGGTTTGCCGTGTTTATGTAAGTAATCAAACTGCAGGAGTGGACGGTTATAAGTATCCCGTTTCACCTTCTTCACTTTCTTTCAACATCGCTCATCATGTGAATGGCTGGATTGGCTTTAGTGCAGGCATTGCTTTTTTGTAAGCTGATGTTGCTGCGGAATGATGTTGTTCTTTTCTTACAAAAATCAATGGCTCATTTTATTGTGCATTTTGATGGGCAGTGAGATAATTGAAAACAGATACAATTTGCGGAATGACGAAATGCCTTTTAAAAATTTAAACTACTTATCACTACTTGCTTGCTTTTCCTAAAAAAATTTACATTATTCTGTAGGGTAAAATGATTGTTGATTGTCTTGTTACAACCAAGTCGTCACAACAAATATTTTCGCATGAAGACAATCCTGAGTTGCATCGCCTTTTTGCTTTGTATCGCTGCCAGTGCACAATTAACGCAAACCATCCGCGGAACCGTAACCGACGAAGTATTGCAGAAGCCCGTTGAAGGCGCAACGGTATTAATCGCCGGGACGAGCCATGGCGTTATCACGCAACAGGACGGCAGCTTTAAAATTACAGGCATTCCCATCGGAACCGTTACGCTGTTTACCACGTCTATGGGCTATAAAGAAAACACGGTAGCGAATATTACCATCAATGCAGGAAAGGAAACGGTATTGGTAATTGCCCTGCAGCCAGCCATCCACACCAATGAAGAAGTGATTGTAAAAACCAACAGCAAAAAGAACCAGCCGCTTAACGACATGAGCGTAGTGAGTGCCAGAGCATTCACGGTGGAAGAGACGCAAAAGTATGCGGCTGCAATAAACGACCCGTTGCGCATGGCAACTGCGTTTGCAGGCGTTGCCAGCGCTGATGATGGCAATAACCAGATTGTAATTCGCGGCAATTCGCCAACCGGTTTGTTGTGGCGGATGGAAGGATTGGACATTCCCAACCCCAATCATTTTGCGGCGACCGGAAGCAGTGGCGGCGGCATTTCTATTCTAAGCTCGCAGCTTCTTTCCAATTCCGATTTTGTTACAGGCGCGTTTGCTGCCGAATATGGCAACGCGCTGAGCGGCGTGTTTGATGTAAAGCTTCGCAAAGGCAATAATGAGAAGCGGGAAATATCGCTGCAAGCGGGTTTGCTGGGTTTGAACGCCGCTGTGGAAGGACCTTTCAGCAAGAATTATAAAGGCTCGTATCTAATCAATTACCGGTATTCTACGTTAAGCATTTTGAGTAAGTTAGGTGTGAATATTGGCGATGCAAAGTCAACCGATTTTCAGGATTTATCGTACAACATTTCATTACCAACCAAGAAGTGGGGCAGCTTCACGCTGTTTGGTTTCAATGGTTTCAGCAACCAGGATTTTACTGCACTTACCGATTCAACAAAATGGAAAACAGACGATGACCGATATGCTTCTCTTTTTACTTCCAACACCATGTTTAACGGGGCAACACACAACATTGCCATTGGCAAAAACGGAAGGCTTACCACGGCAGCCGGTTATGCTTACAACAAGCTGGCTTACAAAGAAAACTTTCTCCAAAGACCGGATAGTGCTGCCCTGGATTACAGAGACAATAACCGCACTACCCGCTTCACCGTAAACAGCACATACAGCCATCGTTTCAGTAACCGGACTACTTTAAAAACGGGTGTAATTATGAATGCTGTTGGCTTTCGTTATTACCAATTATCCAAAGACAATAAGGGAGCACCGCTGGAAGAAAAAATCAATACCCAAAACCATACAACGACCGTGCAGGCTTTTTCCGAATGGCAGTATCGGGTGAGCGATGCCATTACGCTAAACAGCGGGCTGCATTACCTGCAACTTTTGTACAACAACAGCAAGAGCCTGGAACCGCGCTTGTCGGTGAAATGGGACATCAATAAAAAGAATACACTGGCGTTTGGGTATGGTTTGCATAGCCAGGTGCAGCCTTGGGGAATTTATTTAGCGCAGCTAACCTCAGACGGCAAAACAACAATGCCCGATAAAGATTTGAGCTTTACCAAAGCGCAGCATTTTGTTCTCTCGTACAACCGCATGCTAAGCCATAATTTTCACATCAAAACGGAAGTGTATTATCAGCGGTTATATCACGTGCCGGTAAGCCCTTACGATAGCAGCACCTTGTGTACGCTTAACCTGCAGGATAGTTATATAACCGATGCGTTGGTGAATAAGGGCAAGGGGAGAAATTATGGTGTTGAGGTAACGTTGGAGCAGTATGTAACCAGCGGATTTTATTTGCTGTTCAGCAATTCGTTGTATCAATCGAAATACACCGCCATTGATGGCATTGAACGCAACACAAGGTTTAATGGCAACTATTTAAGCACGCTCACAACCGGCAAGGAATTTACGTTTGCTACGGGTAAAAGAATACTGGGCATGAACCTGAAAACAGTGTATGCAGGCGGCTACAGAACCACGCCAATAAACGTAGCAGAGTCGCAGCAACAGGGCTACACGGTGTATCAGGAAAAGGAAGCGTACAGCCTTCAAAATCCTGCGTATTGGCGGGCTGATGTAAGAGTAAGTATGAAGTGGAATAAGAAAAACCTTACCAGCACTTTATCGCTCGATATACAAAACCTCACCGGACGGCGCAATGTTTACAGCCAGACTTACGATGCGACTGAAAAGAAAATCATCACTCAATATCAAACCGGTTTTGTGCCGGTGATTAATTACAAAGTGGAGTTTTAAAATGAGAACAGTATGCGTAAAAACAAGAACCTGCTTATACATATTGTTCTGCCGGCGCCGGCTCAATCCATGCCTCGCTTTCTTTGAGTAAATTAATGAGTTCATCTACTGCAATCGCGCTGTCCACATTGCGCTTTACCACGTCTTTACCCCGGTACAACGTGATCTTGCCAACGCCGCTGCCTACATAGCCAAAATCGGCGTCTGCCATCTCGCCGGGACCGTTGACAATGCAACCCATGATGGCGATTTTTACGCCTTTCAAATGGTTGGTTATAGAGCGGATTTTAGCGGTGGTTTCCTGCAGGTCAAACAAGGTTCTGCCGCAGGAAGGGCAGGAGATGTATTCGGTTTTAGAGATGCGCGTGCGTGTTGCCTGCAGGATGTTGAAAGCGGTGCTGTTGATGAAAGCTTCAACCGTTGCATTGCTTACATAATTGCGCCCGCTGGCGTTGCTGTTCTGCGATGATTGATAGCTTTCTTTCGTCATGCCCAAACATAAACCATCGCCTAAACCATCGAGCAATAAAGCGCCGCATTCGGTAGCATAATGAATGAGATGTTCATCTGCGGTTTGCCAGTTGCTGTCGCAGATTAAAACAACCGGGTTATTGATATTGCGGTTCATTAGCTCTATAAACATACGTCTTACGTTCAGCATCGCATGTTGGGCAGTGCTGCTCAAACACAATACTACATTGGGTTTGTTGGCAAGAGCATCGAGATAAGTAAAATCATTGATGGTTGTTTCATCGCTGAAGCAATCTATCATTACAAAATTCAGTTCCTCACTCACAAGAGCAGCCTGTGCAAAGCCGCTGTCCTCATAGAGGGGGAAGTACCTCACCCCCAGCTCTTCTCCCTCGGAGAAGGGAGCAGTAAGAGCCTGTTGCCAGGCAGCCGGATAAACGATTACTTTTAGTGTGCCGGGTAAAGCGAAGTTGATGAGTTGATGCCCGGTAAAAATATAATCGGCGGCGGCATCGCTGATGTTCCATTTATCGGTGATATAATTGTAAGTATAACCAACACTTTGCAGGTGCGCGGGTGTAATGATTGCTATCTTACTCAAATCAGCAATTACGATGGGAACCTGGTGCCCGCCGATGTTGTCAACGGTATAGGTTGAGCGGCGCATGTAGGTGAAGGGAGAGTACCTCATCCCTAACCCCTGCCTACCGGACAGGCAGGCTTCTCCACGGGTGGAGAAGGGAACTGACGATGATTGAAGATGAGCGTTAGTAGATAATAGTACTTCTTTTTCTGACTTTTCATTTTTAACTTCTGAAGGCTGATAACTGATTGCTGACGGCTGATGGCTTGCAGCTTCATATCGCTTCACCAGATCTTTACAAACCGGTATTTCAAATTCGGGGTCTTCGGTAAGACTCACGCGTATCGTATCGCCGATGCCATCTTCCAATAAAGTACCAATACCGGCAGCGCTTTTTACCCTGCCATCTTCGCCATCCCCGGCTTCTGTTACGCCTAAATGCAGTGGATAACATTCGCCAAACTCCGCATCCATTTGTTGTATCAATAAACGGTACGCCTGCACCATTACCTGCGGGTTGCTCGCCTTCATGCTCAGTACAATATTGTGGTAGCTTTCATATCGCGCGATGCGCAAAAATTCCATCGCGCTTTCTACCATGCCTATTGGTGTATCGCCATAACGGCTCATAATCCGGTCGCTCAAACTGCCATGGTTGGTGCCGATGCGCATGGCAGTTCCGTACTCTTTACAAATAGTAATCAGCGGTGTAAAGCGTTGCTGAATACGCTCAATTTCTTCGGCATAATCAGCATCTGTATATTCAATCAGTTCAAACTTTTTTTTGTCAATGTAATTGCCCGGATTGATGCGCACTTTCTCTACAATGCGGGCGGCTATTTCGGCAGCGTTGGGCGTAAAGTGAATGTCGGCAACCAACGGTGTTTTATAACCGCGCCGATGCAATTCGTTTTTGATGTGCAATAAATTTTCCGCTTCTTTTTTACTGGGCGCGGTAATGCGCACGAGCTCCGCACCGGCTTCTATACAACGGATGCTTTGCTCCACCGTAGCCAGCGTGTCCATCGTGTCGGTGGTCGTCATTGTTTGTACACGGATGGGATGAAAATTGCCAAGCAGTAAATCGCCGATCCTTACTTCACGGGTTTTGAGGCGGCTATATTCGGTAAGTGAGTTACAATACAATTGCATATAAGTTTGAACTATAATTTGACTGCAAAGTTGCGGATAATTAGGGAGATGAGATTGTTAAGGATGAATGGCAAATGCTGCAGCCCAATGTTCTGTTTGCTGAAAGCTGTATGATTATTACCTGTTGTGAGGCCTTATATGCCGAAGGGGCAAACCGCTTATTTAAACTTTCCTTTTTTTATCCGCCAAAATTTTTTATCTGTCAATCTATTGCGGTTTTTCTGCCATGATGGAATACACCAGCGGCAACTTATCACCAAACTTTTCAATTATATATTTGCCCCGTGCGGTTTCTTTGGTTCCCTTAAAGCACGGGTACGGGGAGTAGTCGTATTCCAAAAAATTTTTTATAATCAGGCCGTTGCTCCATATAGCGGCAAACACTTCGCTTAACGAATGATTCCAGCCGACGATCCTATAAGTAATCGGCGCGGCCTTATCTGCATAAGTGCCGCTTTCCGTTTCGTAAATCGGCTCGTCTGTAAAATACTTATACACCACCTTTTCAAAGTCATTATCATACATCCATACAAACGGGTGAAACTCTGCAAACACAAACCGTCCGCCGGGCTTCAAAAAGGTGTTGATAATATTTCCCCACTGCTGCAGATCGGGCAGCCAGCCAACGGTGCCATAAGACGCAAAAACAATATCGAATTGCTGCTGTAAATGTTGGGGTAAATCGTAAATGTTGCAGCAGATAAACGAGGCGTTCAAACCCAACTGGTCATTCAATTTCTTAGCCTCTTCAATAACCTTGTCGGATAGGTCAACGCCGGTTACTATTGCGCCCATCCGCGCCAGCGATAAACTATCCTGGCCAAAATGGCATTGCAGGTGCAGGATGGTTTTGCCCTGTACATCGCCAAGCAGCGAAAGCTCAATTTCGTTGAGTGATGTCTTGCCTTCGAGGAATGCTGTTACATTGTAAAAGTCCGACGCCACATGCCAAGCCGTACGCGTATTCCATGCGTGGCGGTTGAGTGCGATGTAATCCGGATTGGTCGTCACAGGAAAGGGTAAGTTTAGTTGAACAGCCCGGTTCACCAGATTTCTCTAAAGTCAATAGTAGCATCACAAATCCCATCTAATAAAAAAGAATACCTCCATTCTTTTACTTTTTGCTGAAGCTGGTACCGGTTGTTTTTGTATTCGTAAATTTCTACCTCTTCGGTATCCGGCGATACAATAAGGTAGTAAGGTATTTGTTGCGATTCGTACAAAGGATATTTTACATGCCGGTCTTTAAAAGCTGTAGATGGAGATAAAATTTCAACGATCAATACGGGTGGAAAGTCAAGAAACTTTTTACGTATTTCTCTGCTTACAATCAGCATATCGGGCTGTACAATAGTATCTTCCTCTATCTTATAATCAAGTGGCTGGTAAACTGTACAATGCCTGTATTTTTTTAACGCAATACTAAATTCAGTTGATATTGCGCTGGCTATACGCTGATGCTTGGGTACGGGCAGCGGGCTCATGGCATACGGAATACCGTCAATTAATTCCCACTTGCCTTCCCACTGTTCGTAATCAGCGTAGGTATAATGCGGTAATGCTTTAAGTATGCCTGCCATATATCAAAGTTAATGTATGATACAATTTTGAAGAGTATATCTTATCCCGGTAATTCCGCGTTCACCCGTACACTTTTTTTTAGTAGTACTCTTGCTGTTGCTGCAATTCCGTTCGCATCATAACCACATTCAGCGTGCAATTCTTTTAGTGTTCCGTGTTCTACAATCCTGTCCGGAATACCCAGCATTTTTACTTCGGCGTTATAATTATGTTTCGCCATAAATTCTAACACGGCACTTCCAAAACCGCCGGTAATTGCTCCGTCTTCTACAGTAATTATTTTATTGTGCTTCTCAAAAACTTCATGCAGTAAATCTTCATCCAACGGCTTTACAAACCGCAGGTCGCAATGCGCTGCATCAATGCCTTCGGTGCGCAACTGGCGGATGGCGGCTGTTGCAAAATTGCCGGGATGACCAATACTGAGAATGGCAATATCTTTTCCTTCTTTTAATTTCCGGCCTTTGCCGATTGCTATCTTTTCAAACGGCGTTTGCCAGTTGTGCAGTACACCTTCACCGCGCGGGTAGCGGATTACAAACGGCAGCCCATTCTCTTCCAATTGCGCCGTGTACATCAGGTTGCGCAGTTCCTGCTCATTCATCGGCGCACTGATAATCATATTCGGGATGCAGCGGAAATAGGCAATATCGTATGCGCCATGATGCGTAGGTCCGTCTTCGCCAACCAGCCCTGCTCTATCAAGGCAAAAAATCACCGGTAGTTTTTGTATAGCCACATCATGTACGGCCTGATCAAAAGCGCGCTGCATAAAGGAAGAATAAATATTGCAAAACACCTTCATGCCCTGGGTGGCAAGTCCGGCGCTCAGTGTAACGGCGTGTTGTTCACAAATCCCTACATCGAAGGCGCGGTCCGGCATTTTATCCATCATCATTTTAAGCGAACAACCGCTTGGCATTGCCGGCGTAACGCCCATGATGGCCGGATTTTTCTCCGCTAATTCTATGATGGTTTTGCCAAACACATCCTGGTATTTGGGCGGCTGCGGTGTGGCGTAAACCTTTTTATAAATTTCGCCGGTTACTTTATCAAATAAACCCGGCGCATGCCACTTGGTCTGGTCTTTCTCTGCTAATGCGTAGCCTTTGCCTTTGGTGGTAATGATGTGCAGCAACTTTGGACCGGGAATATTTTTTAAGTCGTGTAATGTATCAACCAGCTTGGTAATATTGTGCCCGTCTATCGGCCCGAAATACCGGAAGTTCAGCGCTTCAAATAAATTACTGCGCTTGCTTACCATGCCTTTAATGCCCGCTTCCAGCTTGCTGGCCATATCGCGCGTAAAGCGCTTGCCGATGGGTAATTTGCCCATCAGGTTCCAGACATCATCACGCAGCTTATTATACGTTTGAGAAGTGGTAATATCTGTCAGGTATTCTTTTAATGCACCTACATTGGGGTCAATGCCGATGCCGTTATCATTCAACACTACCAGCATATCCGCATCGGCAACGCCGGCATGGTTCAGGGCCTCGAAAGCCATACCGGCCGTCATAGCGCCGTCGCCAATAACAGCAACCGACTTGCGGGCTTCTTTTTTATACTTGGCTGCTATAGCCATGCCCAGTGCAGCAGAAATGGAGGTGGAAGAATGGCCTACGCCAAATGTATCGTACACACTTTCGCTGCGCTTAGGGAAACCACTGATGCCCTTGTATTTACGGTTGGTAGCGAAGATATCCCGGCGGCCGGTGAGTATTTTATGCCCGTAAGCCTGGTGGCCCACATCCCACACCAACTGGTCGTACGGTGTATTGTAAATATAGTGAAGCGCCACGGTAAGCTCTACTACGCCCAGGCTCGCTGCAAAATGACCACCATGCACGCTTACAACGTCAACGATAAACTGTCGCAGTTCATCGCACAACTGGTGCAATTGCACTCGGTCGAGTTTTTTTACGTCATCAGGGGTATTAATTGCTTGCAGTAAAGCGCCGGGCATTATTTCCATGTGCGGGTAAAATTGAGAGGCAAAATTAAGTAAAGCAGCCGTTGCAAATTATATTATCCATTGGTAAGGGCTAACTTTTAGCCTTTTATGTTTTCTCCGCATTTTTTTATTTTAGCAGCAACGCTTTATTCTTCATTCAATAGCAGCCGGTAGGAAACAAAGGTATTTTTCATTTGTTGCACGATTTATTGTACTGTTTATTATCTATTATGCAGCCGGGTTTTACCCGATTTTTTGGTTTGCAGCCGCTACTAAAATCGGTTTTTTACCCGCTGCTTTAATCATAGCAAGGCTGCAGGGATTCCCTGATTTTCCTGCTTATGGCTTGCCCTGCACAGCAGCTTTGCTGCCAACTTATTAAAAGGGCTTATGATTGGTAATTTCTTTTTTCTACTTGCCCCTTACGCTGCCGCGGCAGCAGGTTTTGAGCGGCTGACTATTGATATCAGCATAATCTTTAAATAGTTGCCGATGGTTCTGCTGACGACTGCTTTCCCGCCTGTTGCCGAAGATGTTTTAACGAGCGGTTATCTCGATGCGCGTCTTCACAGCAGTATGTCCCGCAATCAATGGGGTTATATTGTCAGCCGTTGTGTATGTGTTGAATCATATCTGGCGCTTACAAAATGGGCTGGCTGTACTTTCTTATTTAATGATAGTAGGAATCGCGCCTGCTTATACTTTACATTGCACAATGGCTATGGCCGGCGTTTGGCATTCACTGGAGCGCAAATATTGCTTTTGAGAGTACTGCCGCAGGTACACAAATCAGTAACAGTATTAGAAGCCATTGGCTGCTTGCTGTCGGTTACGCTGTTGTGTTTTTTGCCAACCATCACAAAAAAAGGTATGCCGTACCTGGCGCCAGCCAAGCCTGATGCTGGTATTTGGAATAACTTTTGGCAGAAGTACCATTACATCAATTTAATTATGGATAAAAAACTTCAGGGACAGGTTGCCATTGTAACCGGGAGCAGCAGCGGTATTGGCGAAGGCGTAGCGAAAGCATTGGGCGCAGCCGGTGCAATAGTAGTAGTAAATTATACGCATGATTCTTCCAGAAACGAAGCGGAAGATGTAAAGAGGGTAATAGAGCAAGGTAACAGCCAGGCAATTGTTGTACAGGCGGATGTAAGTAAAGAAGAAGAAGTGCAGCAGTTATTTGCCCAAACCATCCGGCAATTCGGTACCGTGGATATACTTATAAATAATTCCGGCATACAAAAAGATGCTTCTTTTCACGAAATGACGCTTGACCAGTGGAATGCAGTAATCGGTGTAAATCTTACCGGCCAGTTTCTTTGCGCCCGCGAAGCCATCCGGGAGTTTTTAAGAAGAGGCGTTGATGAAAAGCGTTCTGTTGCCGCCGGCAAAATCATTTGTATGAGCAGCGTACACGACGTTATTCCCTGGGCCGGTCATGCAAATTATGCTGCTTCCAAAGGCGGCATTAATATGCTGATGAAAACCATTGCGCAGGAATATGCGCCTAAAAAAATCCGTATCAACAGTATCTGTCCCGGCGCTATTCAAACACCCATTAATAAAGCCGCCTGGGAAACGCCGGAAGCTTTAAAAGAGTTGCTTACCTTAATTCCTTACGGGCGCATTGGCCAGCCGGAAGATGTAGGCAAGCTTGCGGTGTGGCTTTGCAGCGACGACAGTGATTATGTAACCGGCGCTAACCACTACATTGATGGCGGCATGACGCTGTATCCCGGCTTTGCAGACAACGGGTAAGCTGTTTGTGCATTGCATAATTTCAACGCTTAATGGATTAACCCCCGTTAAATTGCTTGTAAAGGACAGGCCAATTTTTTTTGGCTGGCAGCTTGCTGTTACATTTGTTTCAATGAAAAAAATATTTCCTGTAATTGTAGTGCTGGTGGCGCTGTCGGTGCTGGGTATAATTCTTATCCAGGTATCGTGGCTTAAAAACCTCCTGCTGGTACAACAGGATAATTACGAAATAAAAATAACCAAAGCTATCTCGGCAGTAGGCGAGGAAATGAGCAACCAGGCTACAATGCCCGCCATGCGGATGCCAAGGACGGGCATGCATTTGTTTCCTTATGATTTTAATTTTACCGTGCGGCCATCCACGGTTTCTTCCCGCTACACTACCAATGAGATTTATACAAAAATCAAGAAGGCTTTAAATAATGAAGGACTGAAAGATTTATCTTTTGAATTTGCTGTTACCTCCAATGCCAGCGAAATGGAAGTGGAAATGCAATCGAGAAACTTCTTCCAGGTATATATAGACTCTATCAGCAGCCGTACTTTTTTTATTCCCATTACTGCCGAAACAACCAGCGATATACCTGCACCTGCCTTTGAGCACATTTATATTACCATTCCTTATTTCGATACCGTGGTGCGCAATTCACTTTTATGGGTAATGCTTTCTTCCATAGCTTTTACCATCATTGTAATTGCCGCCTTTTTTCTTACCGTAAAAACGATTATCAATCAGCGAAAGCTAAGCAGGATAAAGAACGATTTTATTAATAACATGACGCACGAGTTGAAGACGCCACTGGCTACTATATCGCTGGCGGTAGATGCCTTGCACAACAGTAAAGTACAGGGCAACCCGGAGAAAAGCGGCTATTTCAGCGGTATTATAAAAGAAGAAAACAAACGAATGAACAAGCATGTGGAAACCATACTGCAGGCGGCTTTGATGGATAAAAATGAATTGAAACTAAACTTCATGCCGGTGCATGCGCATGCAGTGATTGAGAAAGTGGTAAACGGCTTCAAGCTGCAATTAGATGAGAAGGGAGCCGTTGCAGAAGTGTTTTTAAATGCTAAAAATGATCTGGTAAGCGCCGACGAAATTCATTTTACCAATCTTATTAATAACCTGATTGATAATGCCGTAAAGTACAGCAAGGAAAACCTGCGGCTTCGTATTACCACGCATTGTACCACGCGATACCTCGCCATACAGGTAGAAGACAATGGCATCGGCATGAGCAAAGAAACGGTGAAGCGCATTTTTGAAAAGTTTTACCGCGCCCACACGGGCAATGTCCACAATGTAAAAGGCTTTGGCCTCGGTATGAGTTATGTAAAGCAGGTGGTAGATGCGCACAAAGGCAAGATAAAAGTAGAAAGCACATTGGGCAAAGGCAGCGCTTTTACGGTGGATATACCTTTATTTAAAGAAGCGTCGTAACTAAAACCAGTTAGATATCTAAGATAGTTGATAGTGAGATGTTGAAACGTAAGCCGGTATTATGTTTCAGGGAAATTTACAGATCAGTTCCAATAATCAGATGGTATAGAATGCCGGAACAAATAAGCCGCATTAATATTAATGCGGCTTATTTGTTTACATACCATAATGGCAATGTTTATTTATCATCCAGTAAGGAGGCTGAAAAATATTCTTTGTTCAGCCGGGCAATATTAGCAAGTGAAATATCTTTCGGGCAGGTTGCTTCGCAGGCGCCAATATTGGTACACGCGCCAAAGCCTTCTTTATCATGCTGCGCCAACATATCTATTACGCGGGTTTTACGTTCCGGCGAGCCTTGCGGCAGCAGCGCTAAGTGCGACACTTTTGCCGATAGGAAAAGCATGGCCGAGGCATTTTTGCAAGCCGCTACACAAGCGCCGCAGGCAATGCACATGGCTGCACCAAATGCACTGTCCGCCTTTTCTTTTTCTATAGGAATGGAATTGCCATCTACCGCATTACCGGTATTTACAGATACATAGCCACCTGCCTGCACAATGCGGTCGAATGCCGAGCGGTCGGTCATTAAATCTTTAATTACCGGGAAGGCTTTTGCGCGCCAGGGCTCTACCACAATGGTATCACCGTCTTTGTAGGCGCGCATGTGCAACTGGCAAACGGTGTTGTGCTGCCATGGCCCGTGTGGCTTACCATCTACGTACATAGAGCAGGAGCCGCAGATGCCTTCGCGGCAATCGTGATCGAATGCAATCGGGTCTTGGCCCTCAATTACCAACTGTTCATTTAACACATCAAACATTTCCAGGAAGCTCATTTCACTGGAGATGTTGCTTACCTTATACGTTTCAAACTGTCCGCCGGAAGTGCTGTTTTGCTGCCGCCACACTTTGAGCGTGAGATTCATATTGTAATGTTCCATGCTTATGCACTAATCTTTATATTTTCTAAATGATTTTTCAATTGCGCTTCTATTTTCGATTTGCCTCCAATGCTATTGTCATAGAATAATGTTCTCATATTTGAAACATCAAAAGGCAAGCGATTTCTTGTCTTATCTGATAAAATTATAGTTGATTTATTTAATGCATGAGCATAACCTAACTCATAAAAAACATTTGGATTATCAGGTGTAATATCAGCTATAATAACAGAAGATTCATTAATTGAATCTATTATATCTTTTAATATACTTCCATTATTAAAAATTTCGTCAGCCCTGACACTATCGTATCCAAATTGTTCACAAACAGGTTTAATTACTTCTTTATATAATTCATTGTAAACATCTTCAAATTGCATAACTACAAATGCTTTAGGCTTCTTAGAGGATACTTTGAAATCTATAAGGTGCATTTCTTTATAACTACGCATAGAAACTTTTATTTGTGAGTTCTCAATAGTTTGAATCTCTTTAAACAACTCGACATCATCAACAAAAATTCTTACAACTGAACCTATAACTTCTATTCTAACATGATATTCATGATCTATTATAATACTTTCTTTTGCACCTATCTGCGCAATAACTTCAACCCCATTATTAGATTTTTGTCTAATTGAAAATGCACTTTTTACAGTACTAGAATTAATACTAAAAAGTATCCTATTCCCAATTTCAATATTTAAAAAAGCAGATTTTTCTTTTAAGGTGAGCTTAAAACCAATCTTACCATTTTCAAAATAATCTGCCGATTGGATTATAGAAGTCTATTTACTGTATTCACCTTTGTCATGAATTTTTATATTCTCAGTAACTTCACTAGGAACGTAACGAATTAAACTATTTGATTCAAAAAAGATAAAATTATTTTTAATTTGTAGCCATTTCATAATTGATCATTTATAATTTCTTTGCGTTGGCTTAATCACTTCGTAGTTCAATTCTTCTTTGTACAGGTTCCATTTGCTCTCGCCGGCATATTCCCAGGCAGACACGAACATGAAATTGGCATCATCGCGCAGCGCCTCGCCTTCTTCGGTCTGGTATTCCTCACGGAAATGCCCGCCGCAGCTTTCTTCGCGGTTAAGCGCATCCATACACATCAGTTCTCCCAACTCAATAAAGTCTGCCACGCGGCCGGCTTTGTCCAGTTCATTATTCACGCCTTTTATACTGCCCGGTATTTTAATATCGCTCCAGAATTCTTTCTTCAGTGCACGTATTTCCTCAATTGCTTCCTGCAATCCTTTTACATTGCGCGCCATCCCGCATTTATCCCACATAATCTTGCCGAGGCGCTTATGCATACTTTCTACGGTCTGTTTGCCTTGTATATTCATCAGCGTAGTCAGCCGGTCGCTTACTTTCTTTTCTGCCGCCGCAAACGCAGGATGGTCCGTAGGTATCGTGGCGGTTCGGATTTCATCGGCTAAATAATTACCGATCGTATAAGGTATTACAAAATAGCCGTCTGCCAAGCCCTGCATCAGGGCGCTTGCTCCCAACCGGTTAGCGCCATGATCGCTGAAGTTGGCTTCGCCCAAAGCGTACAGGCCGGGCACCGTAGTCTGTAGTTCATAATCTACCCATAAGCCACCCATGGTATAATGTACCGCCGGGTAAATGCGCATCGGCACTTCG
The DNA here is from genome assembly GCA_965247435.1 of Ilyomonas sp. Classification (GTDB taxonomy): domain Bacteria; phylum Bacteroidota; class Bacteroidia; order Chitinophagales; family Chitinophagaceae; genus Ilyomonas. Next base: position 705,096 of record OZ252019.1, read on the forward strand.
TATGGATTTTCACCGGTAATCTTTTCATACATATCAAAGAGGTTACCGTATTTTTCTTTTACGACTTCGAGGCCATAAGCACGCTGTTGCGCAGCCGTAGGGTTACTGATACCATGCTTACTGCATTCAATTTTTCCATAGCGCAGCACTGCTGCTGCATAGTCCAGGTACACTGCCTGTTTGCTCGTACCTACGCCATAACCTGCATCGCAACGTTCTTTGGCGGCACGGCTGGCCACGTCGCGCGGCACCAGGTTGCCAAACGCCGGGTATCTTCTTTCCAGGTAATAATCCCGTTCTTCTTCCGGTATTTCGTTGGGCTTGCGGGTATCGTTCTGCTTTTGGGGCACCCAGATGCGGCCATCATTGCGCAGCGACTCACTCATCAGGGTAAGTTTGCTCTGGTGCTCGCCGCTAACCGGTATGCAGGTCGGATGAATCTGTGTAAAGCAGGGATTGCCGAAGTAAGCGCCTATTTTGTGGGCTTTCCAGGCAGCCGTTACATTGCTGCCCATGGCATTGGTACTCAGGTAAAACACATTGCCATACCCACCGCTGCACAGCAGCACGGCATGACCAAAATATCTTTCCAGCTCGCCGGTTATTAAGTTGCGTGCAATAATGCCCCGCGCCTTATCATCTATCATCACAATATCCAGCATCTCGTGCCGGCTATACATTTTTACATTACCCAGCGCTACCTGTCTTTCCAGCGCCTGGTAGGCACCGATGAGCAATTGCTGGCCGGTTTGTCCGGCTGCATAAAAGGTGCGCTGTACCTGTGTTCCGCCAAAGCTGCGGTTGCTGAGCAGGCCGCCGTATTCGCGTGCAAAAGGTACGCCCTGCGCCACGCACTGGTCAATGATACTGCCGCTTACCTCGGACAGGCGGTGTACATTGGCTTCGCGGGCACGATAGTCGCCACCTTTAATCGTATCATAAAACAGCCGGAAAGTGCTGTCGCCGTCATTCTGGTAATTCTTGGCAGCATTGATGCCGCCCTGCGCTGCAATAGAGTGTGCACGCCGCGGCGAATCCTGGAAGCAGAATGCTTTTACACTATAGCCCAGCTCGCCGAGCGATGCAGCAGCGCTTGCCCCGGCAAGCCCGGTACCAATAATGATGATTTCCAGTTTTCGTTTATTGGCAGGGTTTACCAGCTTACAATGTCCTTTGTAATCGGTCCATTTTTCCTCTAATTTTCCTGCCGGTATTTTTGAATCCAACATATCAAACAGTATTTTATTTTGAACCATCAGCCCATAAAGGCGTTACATTTCAATAAGTAATTTTTCGCTTGCGAAAAATGATTTTCATTTTAATACAGGGCTTTTAAAAGGCCCCGCTTATCCGTTTCCTGCAACGCTTATGTGCCTGGGTTGACAGCGCTTATTTTGTACCTACAGCTTTCAAAACCATTTTGTGAAAAGGGTTTAAGTTACCGGTGTACAATTCCTAAATACATGGCAATAGGCATAGAGGAAAAGGCAATAGCAATAATGATGGAAAACCAGTTACCCATAACTACTAACATACGCACATACTTGCGGTTGTGTACCCCCAACGTGCGAAATGCGCTCTGGAAACCATGCGCCAGATGATAGGCCAGCGATATACAACCGAGTACATACAAGATAACAACGCCTATGGCCACCGGGCTATCATGAAATACGTCCTGCATTCTGCGAAACAGGTCGTGTACCTGGTCGCCATTTTGTAAGGTGAATTCCTGTAACTGACCAAAGCGGGAGGGTACCCAGAACTGCGCGATATGAACAATAAGAAACAACAGTATTAATGTGCCCAGCAAACCCATGCTGCGACTGTACCAGCGGCTACCCCGGTTGCCGTAGGTAATCTGGTAAGGTGTGCCCCGCCTGGTGCTGTTGTTTGCTGCCAGCACCAACCCTTGTATGATATGTATGAAGAACATAATGAACAGCCCGATTTCCATAACCCGGATAAGAAAGGTAGAACCCATGAAATACGCCGCGCGGTTAAATACTTCTCCCTTGTCTTTACTGTCAACCAGCGTATTAAAAATACAGGCATTAATACTAACGTGCACCACTAAAAAAGTAATGAGAAAGACGCCGGTAAGGCTCATGACTATTTTTCTGCCAATGGAGGAAGTAAAAACACGTTTCCACGTCATACAACAAGATTAGGATTTGAAATACTGCCTGCAAATGTAAGTCACAAAACTGTAAAACCTAAATGCGACGATATAATATAAACCTAAGAAAAAGGCATGAAACGAAGGGTCGTTTCATGCCTTTTAAACGCAAACGCTGACAGGGTTTCAAACCCTGTCAGCGTTGAATGACTACACTACAACATTCACCATTTTATTTTTTACAAAAATGAACTTCTTAACAGGCTTGCCTTCCATCCATTTACGCACCACATCGTTATTCATTACCACTTCCTCTGCCTGCTGCTGGTCTGCATCGGCGGAGAGCACTACCGACGTGCGCATTCTGCCATTGATACTTACCGGGTATTCCCTCGTAGATTCAGCTAAATAACGCTCTTCCGGCGCCGGATAGCTTGCATTCAATACACTGCTTTCGTTACCTAATTGTTTCCACAATTCTTCGGCGATATGCGGCGCATACGGCGTGAGTAAAATAAGCAAGGGTTCCAGCACTTCGCGCTTATGGCATTTAAGCTCGGTTAATTCATTTACACAAACCATAAAGGCGCTTACTGCGGTATTAAAACTAAAGCGCTCTGTATCGCTTTCTATTTTCTGGATGGCTTTGTGCAGGGCTTTCAATTCGGCAGGTGTAGCTTGTTCTTTGGTCCAGACCTCACCCCCCCGCCCCTCTCCGGTAGAGAGGGGAGCCTGATCATCATTGAATAAACGCCAGAGCTTCTTTAAGAACCGATGCACGCCTTCGATGCCTTTGGTATCCCAGGGCTTGCTTTGCTCTACCGGACCTAAGAACATTTCGTACATGCGGAAAGTGTCGGCGCCGTATTTATTTACTAAATCATCTGGATTAACGGTGTTGAATTTTGATTTGGACATTTTTTCATTAACAAGATTAACAGTGAAGTAATCCGTTTCCAAATTATCAGTTGTTACCCAAATTATATCTTCTTCAACTGGAATAGGATACAGACTGCAAAATTCATTTCTGTATTTCTTAAATAAATTTCTTGAAATTCTGTTTTTAGTATCTAAATACTTTCCAATGTAAGGAAGCCTCATTAAAGCGTCACTATAATCTTCGTCAGAAATGAAGGTATTGCCATAACGATCCATTTTTATTCTATTATCAATTAAGTCTTGAGAATTGCCATAGTTTATACATTCAATATTGTCACTTTGCAAAAATGATAAAACTTGAAAATAATAACCAACAGCAGTTATCATTCCCTGATTCACCAGCTTCTTATACGGTTCATCAAAGCCAATATAACCTAAGTCGTACAGCACTTTTGTCCACATGCGGCTGTAGAGTAAATGCCCGACCGCGTGTTCCGTGCCGCCAATATATAAGTCCACCTGGTTCCAGTAATCGCTGGCGGCGCGGCTGCAAAAAACCTCCTCGTTGTGCGGGTCCATGTAGCGCAGGAAGTACCACGAGGAACCGGCATAGCCGGGCATGGTGTTGGTTTCCCGCGTAGCGACCTCACCCCCTGCACCCCTCTCCAAGGGAGAGGGGAAAAAGGTAAGTGCAATTTTAATTTTTTGCAGTACCTGGGGCAAGTTATTTATTACTTCCTCATTAAAAAATCGTAATACCCGATAGTTATGCTCGTTCAGCCATTCCGTTCTTTGTGCATCGTATTTGGTCTGATCTTCTGAATTGTGATGATCTCCATCTAATTCAATAATCAGTTGCGCTTCAAGGCAAACAAAATCAGGAATAAAGCCTGCGATTGCATGTTGTCTTCTAAATTTATAATTTTCCAGTTGCCTGTTACGCAATGCTTCCCATAGAATACCTTCTGCTTCTGTAGCGTTTTTCCTGTTTTCTTTCGCATAACCTGATACCGATTTCCACTGATCCAACGTATTTGTAACATAGCCTCTTTCCTGCCCCTCTCCACCGGAGAGGGGTTGGGGTGAGGTCCTACCTGAATTAGGGATGAGGCTCCACTCCTTTATATTCGCCAGTGGTCCTTCACCTTCGGGGCCGGGACCGTATTGCTCTACATATGGCAATTCCAGTGGCAACTCACTTTCTTCCAGCGGGCAGGCAATGCCATCCCGCCAGATAATGGGAAAAGGCTCGCCCCAGTAACGTTGGCGACTAAACGCTGCATCCCGCATTTTGTAATTGACTTTCCGCCGGCCGGTACCGTAGCCTTCCAGGTCATCCATTACCACCTTCATCGCATCCTTCATCAGCATGCCATCTAAAAATTCGCTGTTAACCAGCATCGCTTCTTTAGTGGGATTGGCTTCTTCGCCATTAAAATAGTCGCCGATAATATTGGTGATGGGAATATCGAAATGCTTAGCAAATTTAAAATCGCGCTCATCGCCGCAAGGCACCGCCATGATAGCGCCGGTACCATAGCCGCCCAGCACATACTCCGAAATCCAGACGGGTATCTGGCGGTTGTTGAACCGGTTGATGGCGTAGCCGCCGGTAAACACCCCGGTTATTTTTTTCTCCGCCATGCGCTCCCGCTCACTGCGGCTCTTTACATAAGCCAGGTACTCATCTACAGCAGCACGCTGCTCATCGGTGGTTAATAAATCAATCAGTTCATGCTCCGGTGCAACCACCATAAAGTCCACCCCAAAAATGGTATCCGGCCTTGTAGTGTAAACTTTCAGCTTGCGCTCCTGCGGGTCTTCTACCGTAGCAAACTTATCGCTGCGGATGGCAAACTCTATCTCTGCGCCATAGCTTTTACCGATCCAGTTGCTTTGCATGTCCTTCATCGCATCACTAAAGTCAACGCGGTCGAGACCGAGCAGCAGCCGGTCGGCATACTCGGTGATGCGCAGGTACCATTGGCGCAGCTTTTTCTTTACTACCGGGTAGCCGCCACGCTCGCTCACGCCGTTTACCACTTCATCATTGGCCAGTACTGTCCCCAACGCCGCACACCAGTTCACCTCGCCCCAGCCGCAATAGCACAGGCGGTATTGCATTAATATATCCTGCTGCTCTTTTTCGGTAAAATGGCTCCACTGTTTGGCAGTAAAACGGTCAACGGTTGCGGGGCGATGGTTGCCGGCAGAACCTTGTTTCTCAAAAATTTCAATAAGCGTTTCAATCGGCTCTGCCTTATTGGTTTCGCGGTTGTACCAGCTTTTAAACAATTGCAGAAAAATCCATTGCGTCCATTTGTAATAGTCCGGCTCGCTCGTATTTACGCTCCGGCTCCAGTCGTACGAAAACCCGATTTTGTCCAACTGGCTTCTGAAATTTTCAATATTTTTTTTTGTTGATGCTGCCGGGTGCACGCCATGCTCAATCGCATACTGCTCGGCCGGCAGGCCAAAGGCATCGTAGCCCATCGGGTGCAGTACATTATACCCTTTCAGCCTTTTAAAGCGGGCAAAAATATCGGAAGCAATATAGCCCAGCGGGTGCCCTACATGCAAGCCTGCGCCGCTGGGATACGGAAACATATCCAGTACATAATATTTAGGTTTGGTGCTGTCGTTACTTACTTTATAGGCGCCGGTTTGCTTCCAGTACTGCTGCCATTTTTGCTCTATTGCTCTAAAATTATATTCCATTGTTGTTTTAATTTATGCCACAAGGGCGCAACGACTTTTAAGAAGGGTTTTTTTTTATAAGATTGCTCAGTATTTAAAAACCATTACGTATTTTATCTTTGGTTTTCTTTTTATACACAAAAACAAAAAGTTTTTCTATTCTTCGTGCCTTCGTGTCTTTGTGGCGGATAATACATACTAAGCCGCTTAAAGCTGCGTTAAGAATGTGTGCAAATGTAGGCGAAACCCCTAAATTTGCCCGACCTCAAAAACCTCTTTTACCTATGGCGCAATTTGGCAAAGGCTCTTCTAAACGCAGCAAGGCAAGTTATGTATATAGTGTTATCGGTGTATCGCTCATCCTCTTTTTAATGGGGGTAATGGGTTGGATATTCCTTAATTTTCAACAGGTAGGCAACTCGTTCAAAGAAGACATCCGCATCAGCGCTTACCTGCGTACGATGAACAAAGACACCATTGCGCAGATCCAGCAATTTATCGCTGCAAAGCCATTTGCCAAAAGAGTAGAATATATTAATAAAGATAAGGCCAAAGCCTTATGGAATAAGGATGGCAACGAAGACTGGGATAAAATTTTAGACTATAACCCGCTGCCCGAAAGTATTGATTTTTACGCCAATGCCGCTTACCTTGATAAAGACAGCCTGCAAAAAATAAACAGCCAGTTGCTGGGTACTTATCCCGACCAGATAAGCGATATTACCTACCCGCAAACATTGGTGAATACGGTAAATGAAAAGACCAAAACATTCGGTATCGCTTTTTTGGTCGTTGCGGTAATATTGGGCATTATCGTTATTGTAATTATTGATAATACCATACGGCTGGCCATGTTTAGCAACCGCTTTCTGATAAAAACCATGCAAATGGTAGGCGCCACGCGGCAGTTCATTACAAGGCCGATGGATATACAAGCCTTAGTGAACGGGCTGATTAGTTCTGCCATCGCCATTTTACTGCTGTTCCTGCTCATTCAATGGGCGGAGAACTGGATACCGCAGTTAAAAGCTATACATAACCTTCAACTAAACCTGTGGCTCTTTGGCGGCATGCTGCTGATTGGCGTTGGCATTTCCCTCTTCAGCACGCACCGCAGTGTAGTAAAATACCTGAAGCTGAAACTTGATGATTTGTATTAAATGATTATATGCGTTTTAAGCCGCAAGCTGCAGCACATTAGTTTAACTTGATACTTGTAATTTTTTACTTTAATCTTGCACCCTTAATAACTACAGCATTATGGCAGAGATCAAAAGAAACTATCAACCCGGTAAAAAAACGATTACGCCCGTTATTAAAACTGTCCTTGTAAAACAGCCGCTGACTTCTTTATTTACGAAGGAAAATTATAAGTGGATGATTATCGGGGCGGTAGTAGTAGCGCTGGGCATGATACTGATGAGCGGTGGTAAAAATGAAAATCCAAACCAGTTTGATACGAAGCTTGTATATAGTACTACCCGCATTACCATTGCACCGATAATGATTTTAATAGGCCTGATAATCGAAATCTATGCGATATTTAAGAAGCCGGCGCAAAAGGTTACCGAGCAAACAGTATAACTGTTCTTAATTATTCTAAATACATGAATAATCTTTTATATCCCGGCTGCTATAACAGCCGGGCTTTTTTATGAAAACAGCTCACCAGCTTTTAAATTTAATTGTTCCGCCATTATTGTTAACACCAAAGCCGCCTCTCTTTACAGGCTTAATAAATAAAAGAATTGTTTCGATGCATAGTTGTTTTTAGATAACCTGTTATACCAACGGTTTATCAGCCCTGTATATTTGTATTGGTTCTGCTTTGTGCTTCTTAATAATTAAACTTCGCAGATTCGGTATTGTTTTAGTATGGGTTAAAGAAAGCCTTATACACTCCGTTAAAACAAACTCCATTATGTGGCTAATCTTTGCCTTGCTCGATGCACTTATGGCTGCCATTTCCGTTACACTCACCAAAGCCGGCTTAAAAAATGTAAACCCTGTACTTGCTTTTGCTATACAATCTATTCTGATACTTACTATTTCGTGGAGCACGGTCTTCTTTCAAAAAGCACAATCGGATGTGTTAAAGATAGATAAGCAGGCATGGATATTTATAGGCTGTGCGGGCGTTGCTACCTGCCTTGCTTCGCTCTTCCAGTTCCGTGCTTTAAAAGAAGGACACGCCGGCGCTGTATCCTCAATAGACAGAAGCTCGCTGGTGCTTACCATACTATTTGCAACCTTGTTTTTAAAAGAAAAGCTTACGTGGCAGTTGGTAGTTGGCGGCCTGCTTATTGTTGGCGGCGCTATACTGATTGCTACCGGCAAGCAGGAAGGAAAATAATTCTTCTGCTGGTCATATATTATTTACCTGCAATAAAATCAACCTCTGTTCAGGTTGCTTTCCTTATTTTTATGCAACCGTTTTTATTTCAACGATTGGTTTAGTACTGGCTTCTGTTATATTTTTACCCTTATATCATCAACACTTCTTATTCGCCAAAACAATTAAACAATGAAAAAAACAGCAGTTCTTATTGCCGCAGCAGCCTTGTTTTCTTTACACACAAATACAATCGCGGCTCAGGGTGTTTTAGGTAAATTAAAGCAAAAAGTAAAAGACAAAGTAAACCAGACAGGCGGGAAAACGGATAAGCCCGCTGCTACCCCCGATTCAGCAGATAACACCGGTAATTCAAAACCTGCCCCGGACAATGGCACCCGGCAATCAGCCGGCGATGCTGCACCGGCAGTATTGAAGGTTTATCAGAACTATGATTTTGTACCCGGCGATAAAATTTTGTTTGATGATAATTTTACCAGCGACCAGGACGGCGAATTTCCGGCGCATTGGGAACTGGTTCAGGGGCAGGGTGTGATCAATAAAGTAAATAATACAACGCCCGCTTTTCATCTTACCGAAGGCAACTACGCACGGGTAAGTCCGCGTATGAAAACCGCTGCTTATCTTACCGATCCGTTTACCATTGAGTACGACCAGTATTTTGTGGCTGGTGCATACGGCGGAAAGGTGATGCTGCAGTTTAAGAAAGACGATGCCGACCATGAGCATAGCATACAGGTAAGCAGCAGCGAAGTAGCTTTTAGCGGAGAGCAATCGTTCAGCAAATCGTTGCCGGAGGAGTTGAAAAATAATTACGAAAACAATTGGCATCATATAGCGATTGCCTGCAAAAGCAATCAGTTAAAAGTTTATGTTGATCAATACCGCATTTTAGTAGTTCCGGATACCAAGGCAGTTTACGAAAAGGTGCAGTTTGCAGGCATTGGCAGCGACGAGGCGCCGATTGTGTTCAGCAATGTACGCCTTGCTTCGGGCGGCAATATGAATATGGTGGGTAAGAAATTTACCGAGTCGAAAATTATAACGCACGGTATCAACTTCGATGTGGATAAGGCCACGATAAAGCCGGAAAGCATGGGTACTTTAAACATGATTGTGCATGTATTGCAGGACAATCCGGAGATAAAGTTTGAAGTGGACGGCCATACGGATAACAGCGGTACTGCAGCACACAATCTTACGCTTTCCCAGCAGCGCGCCGAAGCCGTAAAAGTACAATTGATTATGCTGGGCATAAGCGCTGAAAGGCTTACTGCCAAAGGTTTTGGCGATACCAGGCCGATGAGCGATAATACCACTTTGGAAGGGAAAGCCAATAACAGGCGCGTAGAGTTTGTAAAACTGTAAGCTGCAGTTTAGAGGACAACCCAATAACCTTGTGCTGTATTTGCTTCGCCTGCGTTCCTAACTGCATAAAAAGTAATTATTTTTCCTGCCATGACTGAAACCTGGCGTATGCAATATCAATAAAGTAATGTTTTGGACCCGGATGGGTAATTATTCAATGAACCATTACCAATTAACAATCTTCAATCTCCTGTCAGGCTTTCCAGCTTATTAAATGCTTCTGCATTGATAGCGCTGTTGAGCGATGCGGCGATGTCTTTTTTTTCGGAAGCGGTAAGGTGAAAGCTAAGTGAAGCAACAGCGTCTTTTTTAGAAGGAATATACTGGAAACTGAGCCTGTAAAAATTTGGTCCGTACCCTTCCGATAAATAATCCAATTGCTCTAACTGGTTGTAGGTTTGCATCCGGAACCAGTTGTACTGCAGCAGAAGCAGCGGCTTGGTAATAAAACCTGAAATGCTGTTGTTTTCAAAAGGCCGGTCCCAGTCGCCCGCCTGTCGGTCGCGTATCTGTATCACGATCACTTTGCTGGTATTTTGCTGTAGCCAGTCTTTAAAAGTATTGATAAACCGGAAGGTTGTTTCCTGCCCGAAGTTATCTCGCAGGCCCGCATCCAGCACATCGATGACCGGGTCGCTGGGCAGCCAAACATTGGGCAACACATACGGAAAAGTGGCATTCATGCGCAGGGCCGACAGCATACTAAGGTTGAGCGGGTTTTGCTTTTGAAAGAAGGATGCAAAGTCAATTGCATCAATTTCCTTGGCCGGAATGCGGGTAGTATCGAAGCCTGCCTGCATCAGGTAGCGCTGCGGCCGGGTGCTGATAATCATCTTGCGGCCATCGCGGCTGATCGTGCTGTTGAAAATAAGCGTAGGTATCTGTGCCTGCAGTTCCGCCTCTTTAAAATCAGCCAGTTTTTTATTAAGCAGGCCCTGCGTATTGTAATTAAGCTTTTGCTCAAATGCATAAGCCCGGTCTTTTACATATTCGTAACCGTTTACCTCAAATTTTGCTGCCGGCCCCATCATATCGCGGGTAATAAAAGACGAGAACAAAGGGTTCAGCAGATCGCGGGAAATATTATCGGCAAAGGTTTTAGCCTGCAGGTTAATGGTTTTTCCCTTTAGCCTTTCCAAAAACAGGCTGCGGAAATAAGTGGCGCCCAGCATACCGCCCGATGCACCGCTAATGAGCACGGTATGTGGCATTAGTGCGCCATGTGTTATACTATCCAGGCGCTGCAGGATGTTCATGGTAAAGGCCGCACTGCGGTTGCCGCCGCCGCTTACATTTATCAGGTACATTACCGGCTTAGCCTCTTTTTGCTTTGCCTTCCATGTATTCAGCGTTTGCAAAAAAGCCTGCTTATCAGCCTGTATATTAGCGGGCGAGGTCATGGCTTCTATCGCTTCTTTGGTATATGCAGACGGCGGTATTTTCTTATCATAATTAAGCCCGTAAGCCCGGTTGCGCAGGTCTATAATCCCGTTGCTGTTAAGCGTGTTGATGATGATATACAGCAGGATGATAACAGGGATACTCCACGAACGGAGAAAAAGAGAAAACGCGCCGGCTACACTTATAAGAATGGCAAAGAAGATAGTTGTACTTGCTGCTGCAGGTATCTGAAACAGAGCGCTGTCTGATAAATAACCGACACTCACTAAAAAAATGAAAGCTAACAAAACGGCCAGCACCGCTGCGAGGTGATGCTGCTTAAAAATAGTATTTAAAAAATCTTCGCTGTAATGGCGCACATCGCGCGGCTTGCGCAAGCCTAACTTTGCACTAAAGAACCAAAGGATGCGTATCTCCCCTTTGTAATGCGGCAGCGGGTTGGTAAGAATAGCCGCCGAATAATTTTCATTAGCCTTGGTAATAGTAGCCCGCAGCCGCCGGTAAATATTTTTATCGGCGCCAAAAAAGTAGCCGAATGCAATGAACGTTGCAATGATAAAACCCAGTAAGAAACTGCCCGATAAAATGCCTACTCTTGCAGCAGGTATCAGTTCCTCATTTATGTCATAGGGAACCGCTTTTGCAAAATAAAAGATAAGAAAGAGCAGCGGCAGCACGGCATTGTTGATGCAGTATTTTAAAAACGGCTGCGCCGTAGTGGCGAGAAAGCGGATATGCTTGGTGTGCAGAATAAAGGTGGTAATGTTCCAGCTCATGATAAAAATACCGATGGCAAAACCGGTAAGGCCCATGCTCCAGGCATTAACGGAGCCCCAGTATTCCGGCGCCAGAAACAGGGAATCGGCGCCATACGGCTGCAGGAAATCGCCGTTTACCGTAGCAAACAATACATACCAGAATATCAGCAATACCTGGTAGCGCCTGAAGTGCAGCAGGAACAATTGTACAGGCAGGGAAAAATAAAATCCGGTAATGTATTTTTTCATACAAGGTTTCAGGTATGCTATCCGCCATCAGCCTTTGTGTTTTGAGTAAGGAGCTTAAGCTATAGCCACTGCGTCAGGTAATTACCCTACGCAACTTCAGTCGCTTTCTATCAACTGCCAACTGTCATATCATTTGTCAATTCCAGGCTGTTAGCAGGCAACTTCCCGCTTGTTATTTTCTATTTTTCTTATCGCCAATCAATCCTTCAATAACATACGTTACAACCGATAGCAGGATACTGAACCAAAAAGCCGACCACCAGTTAAGCACGCTAAAACCGCTTACCAGCGAGGCCGTCCATTTGATAATAATGGTATTGATAACCAGCAGGAACAACCCTAACGTAAGTACGGTAACCGGTATGGTAAGCAATACAAGTATTGGTTTAATAAATGTATTCAGCAGCGCCAGCACCAGCGCAACAATAATAGCCGTAACCCCGCTGCTGATGGTTACGCCCGGCAGCAGGTAAGACGCTATTAAAGCTGCCAAGGCCGTTATTAATATTTTGCCTGTAAAGCGCATACAATTTATATTACGGTAAGCTGATAAAAACTTTCTGCCTGCAAATATTTATTAGCCAAAGCCTGTAGTTCCTCCGCCGTGATGGTTTTAACGATGTCCAGGCTTTTGTAAAAATAATCACCGCCAAGCCCGTGCAAAATATAATTTTTCCAGCGGTTAATAATCTGGAAAGGACCATCCAGATCGCCCAGCAAGGTGCCGATCATGTGGTTGCGCACGAGGTACAGTTCTTCCTCACCAATCGGCTCGTCGCGCAGGCGCTGCATTTCGTGGTAAATTTCTTTTATAGTGGCTTCGCTTACATCCCTGCCGGCTTCGGTGCTGATAACCCAGGCGCTGGTTTGCAAATGGTTTTCTATATGGCTGTGAATACCGTAGGTATAGCCTTTGTCTTCGCGGATATTACTCATGAGGCGCGAACCGAAATAGCCGCCAAAAATATTATTAAGCACCTGCGCTTTGGGATAATCCGGGTGATGCCTGTTGGGGAAAGGCGTTGCCAGCCGGATGGCGCTTTGCACGCCCTGCGCATCGTTGATGATGTGTGCATGCTTGTTGGCCGAAGGCTGTGGCTGGTGCTCCACCACCGGCAGCGGCAATTTATTAATCGGCAATGCGCCGATGTGGCTGTTCAGTTGCTGTATAATATCATGCGGCAGTTTGCCGGCAACAAAAAGGAGGCATTTGCCCCGCGTATAATATTGTTCGTAAAAAGCGGCAAGCTGTTGCTGCTGCAGTTCATCATAAGCTTTGGTAGAAGTGTATTTGCCATACGGATGATCAAAGCCGTACAAGCTTTCATCTATTAAGCGGTTGGCTACAAAGTCGCACTTCTTCAGGTTTACCTGCAGGCGCTGCTGCTGATTTTGCTTGTAGATATCCAATTCCTCCTCCGGAAAAATACTCTCGCTCAGCAACTCGGAGATTACCGGCAGCAACTCATTTACATGCTTGCTAAGGCAGTGTAAAGAAAGGGTAGCGGTTTCGTTGTGGCAATGCCGGTTGAGGTAGGCGCCATAAAATTCAAAATGCTCGTTTATATCAAATGCGCTGCGCTGGCGTGTGCCATTCTTCAGCATGAAGTTGGTAGTAGCAGCAACGATATTCTGCTGCTCGTACCAGTTGCCTGCAAAGAACACAAGCTCTATCAGCAGCACTTCCTGTGTGCCGGCATTGATAGCATATACCGGCGTGCCATTATCCAGCTCATAATAATCGCAGGTCTTTAACTTCAGGTCAAGTGCTACAGGATCGTGTATGGGAGGCGCTGTTTTTCTGTTTATCATATCCTTCATCAAAATTATAGGTGCAAAAGTAACTGTTGGCCGCTGATAGTGTACAGTTGTTAGCCGGTGGTAACCGGTATGGGCGGTGGCTGGCTGCTTTTCTTTTCCAATAACCACCAGAGCCGCCGGCGCTGTCTTATTTTATAATTAGTAGTAATATACGTGCTGATGTGCGCCATTGCTTCGTCAGTGTTATCGGTAAGCAATACAAGATTCAGGTCGGCCGGTGAGATGGTGCCTTTATCGGCCATATCCTGTATGGCTTCCATTAAAGGCGTATAATATTCCTTTCCATACAATACAAGCGGGAACTGCGTGAGTGTTTTGGTTTGAATTAAAGTAATGGTTTGGAAGAATTCATCCATCGTTCCAAAACCGCCCGGCATGATGATGAAGGCATACGAATACTTAATCAGCAGCGTTTTGCGGACAAAAAAATATTCGAACGTAACCGACTTGTGCAGGTAAGGATTTTCCTTTTGCTCCTGCGGCAACACAATATTGCAGCCGATGCTGGTGCCGCCGTTTTCAAAAGCGCCGCGGTTAGCCGCTTCCATAATGCCGGGGCCGCCGCCCGTCATGGTGCTGAAGCCAAGCTGTGCAATGCGTTTGCCAAATTCGCGGGCGGCAATGTAATAGGGGTGATCTTCTTTAAAACGCGCTGAACCGAATACCGTAATACAGGGATTTTCAAAATACAGTTTGCGGATGCCTTTGAAGAATTGCGCCATTACTTTAAAGAGAAAAACAAATTCATACCCGCGGCTGTGCGGACCATCTAAATACACATGTTCTTTGGCAGGAATAATACGTTGGGGTTCTTTCATGCTATGTTTGATACTTTTAAAATAAATGTATAGCTTAGGAGAATACAACAATATCTATACTTAAATAATATTCAAAATGAAGTTTCTGTTTTTATTAATTACTGCGATGTTGCTTTACAATCATGGTTACCCGCAGCAACATCAGCCAACAGCTTACCTCCAGGTAAAATTTGTAAAAGATCATGACGTGAATAAAAACCGCATTATTTACTATCACATTGCTGCAGAACCTGGCTGCAATAGGGCTAAGGACATTTACAAACTGTTCTCTTATAGCAATACGAAGGCGCTGGATACCATTCCGGCAATGTATTACGGAAAGCAAAATGAAGCTAAACAAATTGATACCGCAGCCAGCTTTTACAACTACTTTAGCAGTCCTACGGAAGCGCTCAATTTTATGGCTTCCAGGCACTGGATTTTGGTAACCGTTTTCAGCGAACTAAGCTCCGGTTATACATACGAAAACGGATCAAACGGAAACGGACTTGTTCCAATAACAACTGTGTCTTCCGGTGCAGTGTATTGTTTTAAAAAGGAAGAATAATGTTGCTGTTTTTATTTTTAAAATGTACCACATTGCTTATTCATGCTTACTGTAAACAGATGCTTCGCAATTTGCTGTTTTTTATACTGCTGCCGGTAGCTTTTTCCTTACAGGCGCAACAACCTGCCACCACGTTATTTGAGCAATCCGGTGGCACGCAAACGCCTTCTTATCACCAGATAATTGATTGGTGGAAAAAGCTGGATACCGCATCAGCTATCGTAAGTATGAAAGCAATGGATACCACCGATGCCGGCTTTCCGCTGCATTTGATACTGGTTGATAATGATAAGGACTTCAATCTAAAAAGCATCAGGGCAAAAGGGAAAAGTATTCTCTTCATCAACAACGGTATTCATCCCGGCGAGCCGGACGGCATAGATGCCAGCATGTTGCTGGTAAGAGATATTGCGGAAGGAAAATATGCACTGCGTAACAACGTAGTCCTCGCCATTATTCCGGTGTACAATATTGGCGGCTGTTTAAACCGGAGCGAGAACTATCGCGTTGACCAAAACGGACCGGAAGCATTCGGTTTTCGCGGCAACTCGGAGAACCTGGATTTGAACCGCGACTTTATCAAATGCGATTCGAAAGATGCGCTGGCTTTCACCAAAATATTCCATTTGCTCGATCCGGATATACAGATAGACAACCATGTAAGCAACGGCGCCGATTACCAGCCTGTCATTACATTGCTTTCATCGCAGCACAACAAGCTGGGCGGCGCTTTGGGCAACTATTTAAATACAATAATGGAGCCTGCTGTTTACAAATTAATGCATCAAAAAGGCTACGATTTGGTGCCGTATGTCAATCATTTTGGTAATAACACGCCTGATGTTGGCTGGACGCAATTTTGGGATAGCCCGCGCTACAGCAGCGGCTACGCAACGCTCTGGAATACGTTTGCTTTTATGCCCGAAACACACATGCTGAAACCTTACAAACTTCGGGTAGAAGCAACAGTTGCTTTACTAAAAAGCTTTATAGAATTTGCGGCAGTCAACAGTAAAATCATCAGGCAATTGCGGAGCGAAGCAAAGCAAAATTCAATAACGCAAACACAGTTTCCGCTGCACTGGAAAGTGGATAGTACGCAGCCTTCGCACATTGTTTTTAAAGGGTATGAAGGTGGAAAGAGAACAAGCGAAGTTTCAGGTTTGCCGGTTTTATTTTATGATAGAAATAAACCATTAACCAAAACAATTCCGTTTTATAATGCATACAAAGCTGACGTATTTGTTGATAAGCCAACAGCTTACATTATACCGCAGGGCTGGTGGAAAGTGATAGACCGGTTAAAAGCCAATAAGGTAATAATAACGCAGCTTTCACAAGATACAACCGTCGTTGTTGAATGGTATAAGATTGAAAATTATAAGGCATTAGTGCAACCCTTTGAAGGGCATCATGTAAACAGAAATGTTGTTACTTCAACGCATACAGACAGCATTCATTTCCGCAAAGGCGATTATTATATTTCGCTTAATCAAACAGCTAACCGCTTCATTATTGAAACACTGGAACCAACGGCGGAAGACAGCTATTTCGCCTGGAACTTTTTTGATGCCATACTGCAGCAAAAGGAAGATTTTTCAGATTATGTTTTTGAAGCAACCGCCGCCCAATTTTTACAAACAAATCCTGCAGTAAAAGCTGCTTTGGAGGAGCGAAAGAAAATGGACACTGCATTTGCTAATGACGCAAACGCACAATTAAATTTTGTATTTCAGCATTCTCCTTACATGGAGCCGGACTATTTGCGTTACCCGGTGTTCAGGGTGAAGTAAACAGCATAGTGATGTAGTTGATATAATTTTTAGCTGGCTGAATTAAATCTAATACTTCGTTTTTCCTGTTATTAAAAAATCGCTGTAATCACTATCCATTCTTAGCCTTATCAAATTGCTGTAAAAAGCAGCTTCACCAACATTGAACTTGTTCTTAAGAACAAAGTGCTGATACAACAATCCTGCTGTTCCGCTGTGCGTCTTCGATTTGATATTTTCGGTTAATAGCAATGCATTCGTTGCATGAAAGCAGGAGTAATAAATTCTGTTAATTGCAGTGTTATAAAATTCATTTTGTATCAGTACTGCTACTTCTGCAAACAAAGCATTTGCTTTTCTCAACTTTAGTTGAATAATGTTTTCATTAGAATTCATAAGCTAATTGTTTCATCTTTTATTCCTAAGAATAAAGAATACCAGCCCGGATGATGCTGCCATTGGTGTTCATCAATTAAAATTGTATGAATGAAAGCGCAGACTGAGAGTCCGACAGGAAAGACTGCATACTGTACTTTTTCTTTTAATTTATAATCTACTTCCTGCTCCGTCAGCACCAAAATATCCCAGTCACTTTCTTCATGCCAGTCGCCGCGGGCGCGGCTGCCAAAGAGCATTACCCTGGCATCGGGCACAACGCGGTGTATGTTTTCTTTTATAGCCTTTAATATTTCTTCCCTGCTCATTGCCATACTTCAAAATTCGTATTTTTTATTCAGCGCTATTACGCGGCGGTATTTTTATATTTTCGTTGCCTTTTAATCAACTACAATTATGCGCATCATCTCGTACAATGTAAACGGCATCAGGGCCGCCATGGGTAAGGGCTTTACAGACTGGCTGGCTACACACCCGGCAGACATCGTTTGCCTGCAGGAAATAAAAGCGAACAAAGAGAACGTGGACTTTGCAAAAATTGAAGCTTTTGGCTACCATACATACTGGTATTCTGCCCAAAAGAAAGGCTATAGCGGCGTAGCTATTTTTACGAAAATAAAACCGGATCATGTGGAGTACGGTTCGCTGATAGAGCAAAGCGATTATGAGGGCCGCGTGCTACGCGCCGACTTTGGAATGGTGAGTGTCTTTAGTGTTTACTTTCCCTCCGGCACCAGCGGCGATGAACGGCAAACTTATAAATACCAATGGCTCGATGAGTTTCATGCATACTTAGAGACGCTTCGTAAAACCAAACACCAGTTGATTATATGTGGCGATTATAATATTGCGCATAAAGAGATTGATATTCACGATCCGAAAGGCAATAAGAACTCTTCCGGCTTTTTGCCGCAGGAGCGGGAATGGCTGACTAAATTTTTCGGTAGCGGCTATACAGATACTTTCCGGCACATCCATACCGATAAGGCGCATCATTATACCTGGTGGAGCCAGCGCTTTCCTACCGTACGGGCGCAAAATAAGGGATGGCGGATAGACTACATCAGCGTAACCGATAACCTGAAAGATGGGATAAAAGATGCGCAGATTTACCCGGAAATAAAGCACAGCGACCATTGCCCGATATACGTGGAGATAGAAGCGTAAGGTTAGATAAAAGGCAGGCATACGTTGGCAATGTGAATGACGAGGTCATCAATAATGAAAAGTATTTGGCGTTTCCTGCGGCGGTTTCCGGTCAGGCAACTTATATTTTAAACAGTACGTTGTAAACATTTTTCCGCCGCAGGCCGGGGCTGAACTGCGTTCGCAATTTTCGTTAAAGCAACACTTAGTTACTTTAACTCGCTTGTGCTGCAAGCCTGCCTGCCGGCAAAGGCAAGTCCTCATAGCGCTTCGTGCCTCAGCGCCATTCCGGGCTATCCGCTGCAACAATTTCACTGAGACCAATAAAAATAAATATTCACGAAGTAATCCCTCACGCAGGCTCCGCTCGTTCAAGCTGTCCCTTTTTATAAAATCTTATAGCAAATACAATACAAACTCTAATGTAAAAGCTACCTTTATAAATACAATACCTTTTTCAACCAAAACCATTAACCCATGGGTGCTTTTGCCATATTATTACTGATTATTATACTCATCATTCTCCTGTCTTTCAAAGGCAATACGAGCCGTAAGCTGGGCCAGTTGGAGCAGGAAATTTTATTGCTGAAACAGCAGGTGCAGCAAAGCGCTTTACCGGCAGTTCAGCCTGCTGCAGCAATAGAAAAAAAGCCGGAAGCACCGCCTGTACAGCCAGTTAAAGAGGAATGGCAAACTAATTTTACCGTTGTGACGGACCCGGCGGTAACGTTTAAAAAGGAAGATTGGCTGCCGAAAGAAGAGCCACCTGCCCCGCAGGAGAAACCTGCAGTTGTATATACAAAACCGGAGGAAGAAGTAGTACCGATTGAACAATTAACTGCACCTCTGATACCTGAGCGTAAAGAGCCGGCAAAACCTATACATCCACCCAAACCGCCAAAGCCAGGCTTCTTTGAGCGTAATCCGGACCTGGAAAAATTTATTGGCGAAAACTTAGTAAGCAAAATAGGTATCGCCATACTGGTGCTGGCCATTGGTTATTTTGTAAAATATGCTATAGACAACGATTGGATCGGCCCTGTTGGCCGGGTTGGGATCGGCATTTTGTGTGGCGGCATATTGATAGGTGTGGCACACAGGCTTCGTAAAAATTACCATGCGTTTAGCTCTGTGCTGGTTGGTGGCGGACTGGCTATATTTTACTTCACCATTACGTTGGCGTACCAGCAGTTTCATCTTTTCTCACAAACAACTGCATTTGTAATCATGCTTGTCATTACTGCGTTTGCAGTGGCGCTGGCTATTTTGTATAACCGGCAGGAGCTGGCCGTTATTTCTCTTGTTGGTGGGTTTGCCGCACCGTTTCTCATAAGTAATGGCAGCGGCAATTACGTGTCGCTGTTTATCTATCTTATCGTACTTAATACCGGCCTGCTCATTATTGCTTACAACAAAGCCTGGCGGATACTAAACACAACTGCTTTTATATTTACGGTTATCCTTTTTGGTTCGTGGCTGGCATCGTTACCATACAATACTACTGCTGTTGTGTATGCAAACGGTTTTTTGTTTGCCACAGTATTCTACCTGCTATTTTTCGTAATCAATATTGCAAACAACATTAAAGAGCAAAAACAATTTGTGGCATTTGATTTCAGCATTTTATTGTCTAATACCGGCCTGTATTTCAGCGCTGGTCTGTATTGTTTAAATAAAATGAATGCCATTGAATACAATGGCTTATTCAGCGCTTTGATGGGCGTCTTTAACCTGGGCATCACTTACTTTTTGTTTAAAAGAGACAATCTCGATAAAAACATCTTATACCTGCTTATCGGCATCACGCTAACGTTTGTATCCCTCACGGCGCCGCTGCAGTTGCACGGGCATTTTATTACCCTGTTCTGGGCTTCGGAATCGGTGTTGCTTTGCTGGCTGTATCTTAAATCCAGATTGCCCATTATACAATATGCTTCGCTGATTGTATATGTTGCCATGATGGTAAGTTTGTGGGGCGACTGGTGGAATGTGTATGGCTATGGTTATTTTACTTCGGGTCAGTTGGCCGGCCTCCCGGTTATATTCAACAAGGGCTTCATCACTTCGCTGTATGTGACCGCTGCATCTTATGTACTCTTCCTGTTACTTTACCGGAACAATATTGAAAAATACGCTGGTATCGTATCGGCCAAAGTGTTTCGCATCATCGCCATCGTTATACTGTTTTTAGGCGGATTGATTGAAACCAACTACCAGTTCGGCCATCATTTTTCCTTCGCCGATGTAGCGCTGTTATTCACGCAGTTGTATATCCTATCGTTTGTGCTGCTGTTGCTTGCCATTACAAAAAAATTTACACGTTTTTCATGGAGTGCAGGCAACCAGATTATATTGCTCACCTTATGCCTGCTCCTGTATTTTTTACAATTGCCGCAAACTATTACCGTACAGCAAACGTTGCTGTCCACACAAATCACCGGCTTCCGATTCTTGTTTACCGCGCACTGGGTGAGCGCCTTGTTGGTTGGCATAATACTGTATAGGTTAAGCCGGTTAGCCATTGCAGGCAAGCAACATGTGATTGTCACCTGGCTCCTTTGCGGCGCTGCCGTCTGGTACCTGAGCGCGGAAGTTTATTTGCTGATAAACAACCTTTTTTATTCAACTGGGAACAGCGCTTATATGGACCGGGTATTTGTAAAAGTAGTGCTGCCGGTGTTGTGGGGTTTGTGCTCGTTTGCGTTTATATGGCTGGGTATGCGCCACAAATACAAAACGTTGCGCATTGTATCGCTTACGCTGTTTGCGCTAACACTGGTGAAGCTGTTTGCATACGACATCAGTAATATACCGGTAGCCGGTAAGATTGCTGCTTTCTTTTGCCTTGGCGTATTGCTGCTCATCATTTCTTTTATGTACCAGCGATTGAAAAAAATTATTATTGAAGATGAAAAAAAGCCGGTTACTTAGGTGCGCCCTTTTATGGCTGCTGATTGCGTTCTGCTATTTTTCACAGGCGCAAAGCTTTCGCTATAAAGCCGCCCTGGATAGCGTAAGGCAAACAGGCTTTTACGCTATCCCGTTGTCGCCACTGATCATTGCCGGCAGCAAGCCCGCCCTCGAAGACATGCGGCTGCAGGAAGAGGTCACCGGCAAGGAAGTTCCTTACATTGTAAAGCCGGCAACGCCGGCAATAGCTGCTGCTGAAATTATTGATTTGCCTTTGCTGGTTGCTGATAATTCCAATAAAATAATTGTAAAAAATACTTTACAAGGCGGCATCAGCGAGTTGCTGCTGTTTATAAAAAATACAGAGGCTGCCCGCTTTGCTACATTAAGTGGCAGTGATGATGCCAGCCATTGGTTTGTGATAAAAGAAAATTTTTTATTAGCGGGCAACGATCTGGCTAATGGCAAAGAATCGTTTAGTCAGCTCCTGAGTTTCCCTTATAGCAATTACCGGTATTTTCAAATTTTACTGCAGGGCAAAGATTCACTGCCGCTGAATATTTTCAAGGCAGGTATTTATAAGAAAACTGTTGCCATCAATAACCATTTTGATTTAATTCCGCAGGCCGCAATCACTCAGAAAGACAGCAGCGACAAGCAGAGCTATATCTGGCTGCAGTGGGACAATTTTTACAAAACAGATAAGCTGGATTTTTCACTTACCGGTGCTAAGTTCTTTAATCGTTCCTTTATTTTGTATGATAATAGAAACGGCTATAAAGCAGTTGTTGCAAGTGGTAATGCAGTCTCCGGCAATGGTATTACCACAATTAATTATACTGTAAAAAGCAATCGGCTGCTCCTGGTTATCAGCAACGGGGATGATGCTCCGCTCAAAGTAGATAGAGTGGTTGCTTACGGGCTGCCGGTTTCTTTAATTGCGTACCTCTATTCCGGCAAACAGTACCGTATGCTTTTTGGCGATGCTGCTTTGCCCGCGCCGGCATACGACCTGCAATACTTTAGCGACAGCATCCATAACAATACTGGTTTATTAAATGTATTGAATGTAGAAAGAACGACTCTTCCGGTAGTAAAGCCAACTGTAGCGAATGGTCGGAATCAATGGATGCTCTGGGGTGTTATCATTGTGGTATTGCTGCTGCTCATTTATTTTTCATATACCATTTTAAAAGACATTAAGCAAAAAGCAAACGGCGATGTTCCTTTATAATATTACTATAAAAATAGATTGGCTTATACAGAACGAATGGCTGCAATGGCTGTATGATGCCTACCTGCCTTACATAATGGAAACGAATTGTTTTGAAAAATACCAGGTAGTAAAATTGCTGGAAGTGGAGGATGCGGAAGGCCCTACTTACGCTGTACAAGTGTATGCCGAAAATAAAGCCAACTATGATCGCTATCTCGTGCTTTACCTGCCGCAGCTTGAAGCGCAAATCCGGAAAAAATGGAACGGCCAAATGCTTACGTTTGCTACGCTGATGGAGGTGATAGAAAGGTGAAAATAGCTGAAGTTGAATGCTGAAGCTGGAAATCTGTTATGTCTTTTACTTTACCTGATTTTTTGTGTAAGAAGACTGATTATTTGAACAATTAAGCTCAATAAAAAAGCGCATGTACATGCGCTTTTTTATCATGATACATTTGTAAAAAAATTATTGTGCAGAAGCCATATCCGCCCCGGCCTGTAAAGCAGGAAGCGTTAAGGAAGGCCATTCAAAACGGGCGTTCAGTAAGGGCGAGCTATGCGCATATACTGCGTCATTCGTATAGATAAAGAAACAACTGCCGCCTTTTATTACATCAATTATTTCGTTACTCTCTTTATAAGATACTGCGGGGCAGCCCCAGCTTCGTCCCATCATGGCGCCGGACGCTGCACGGTCTGCACCTACATAATTACTGCCGTGCATCACTACATCCCGCGCACGTACATTGCTGTTAAAGCCCTTTTCCATACCGTCGAAACGAAGGCTGTAACCATTGTGGCCGATGTATGTTTCTGCTGTTACTAAAAAACCCTCCGAGCTTTTATTAGAACTGTTTACATTGGAAAAACTCGTAGCCATTTCGCCACCGGAGTTATGCCCGTGTGCTACATAGGTATTAAACAAAATGCTGCTTTTTGCAAGATCAATTACATATAAACGCTTTTCACTGCTGCTCTGGGTATAATCACAAACCGTTAACAAATCCTTCTTTGTTAACTGGTTTTTGCCCAGCAGGTACTGATAACCTTTATAGGCTTTAAAAAACGCTTCCCGGCTAAGGCCTGCCTCTCCCAAATGGATGGTATTGTAGAGCGAATCTACCAGGTAATTAGCTGCTGCCGGTTCCGAATTGCCCGACAATAAAGAAGGAAGGTTTTTACCATTGTTGGGGTCTGTTTCTGTACTGGATTTGGTAGTAAAAGCACAAAGAAAAACGGAGCACAATAAAACAATTCTTCGCATTATTTAATTTCGTTTTTGATACTGTGAAAAAATGGCTGCTTGTAACAGTAATGTTCAAAGCAACCATTTTATTGTGATAGGGCGAAGATACGACGCTTAAATTATGCTGAAAAGACGCTTTAAACAGATTAACGTTTAGTTTGCTTACTGCCAAATTCATTAACGTATATACGTATCAGCAGTACAAAAAGCGAGATAAGAATAGGCCCGAAAATAAGGCCGATAAAGCCGAAAAGGCTGATGCCTAAAATGACGCCGAAAATGGTAGTCAGCGGATGCACATCGCCCATTTTTTTCTGCAGAAATATCCGGAATAAATTGTCGGTCACACCCACTACCAGCAGTCCGTACGCCAGCACGGCAACGCCCCGCCACGTAGGGCCCTGCGCCAGTAAAAGAATGCTGAGCGGCACATAGGCAGCAGCCGCTCCAATCAGCGGAATCATCGCACCGAAAATGGTTAATACAAACCAGAAAAAGGGATCAGGCACGCCTAAAATAAGGTAGCCGATGAGCGCTACAATGCCTTGCGCAATAGCGATCAGCGGCACACCAACTGCGTTGTTAAAAGTAAGCTCCTGCAGGTCTTTGCCCAGCCAGATGATATTCTCATCGCGCAGCGGAATATATTTAATAAGGGCTGCCTCCATTTCCCGGCTTTGGGTAAGCATAAAATAGAGCATGAAGTACAGTATCAGGAACGAAGTAAGTGAATTGAAGGTAGCGCCCAACACATTGGGCAGCAGGTTGGCAACCATGCCGCCGGCCTTATTAATATTGTCATCGGACAACAATTCAACACCATATTTACTTTTGATAGTGCCTGCAAAATGCTGTACTGCAGCCAGCACTTCGTTGGAGTGCTTGATGGCATCCGAAATGCGATGACCGACGAGGGACACAAATATCCAGAGTGGCACCAGCACAACAAGTATGGAAAGCAGGATTAAAACAGTGGCAGACAGACCGCGTTTCATTTTACGTTTATATACCATGTTCATCATAGACTTGCGCATGATTACATAAAAGGTAACGGCCCCTAAAAAGGAAGGAATAAAACCGGAAAGATTGGTAAACAATAAAACACCCAGCGCAACAAGCAACAGATAAAAAGAGACTTGTTTAAGACGAACCGAAAACTCCTGATCCATGGCAGAAAGGTATTTTTGCGAAAGTAAAAAATTAAGAATGAAGCAGTTAAGGAGTTGACAAAAAAGATGCCTAAGAAGGGTTTAGGATTTAAGGTTGCGGGTTTACGGGTTTAAAAGTTTGCATGTTCAGAGTTTAAGGTTTAAAGCTGCAAACAGTTGACGTTAATCGCAGCAGTTGAAAATTCACAAGCAAATAAATCCCATTAGCTGACAGATGACCGTTGACAGACAAAGGATAACAGCGATATGTAACCCGCTGCGCTGTTATATCGGTACAGTATTAAAATATTCAATCAGCAATATTTATTAATCATAGTTTACAGTGATACGAGGTTCCTGCGTATGCCTTCGAGCGCCATGCCGGTGCGGCTTTGCACGCTCAGCTTTTCAAAAAGCGATTCGCGGTAGCCGTCTATAGTGCGCTCTGATACATTCATTTGCGCTGCGATTTGCTTATAGGTAAGATCGCTGCAGGCGAGCTGCAGAAAAATCTTTTCCCGTTCGCTCAAATTGATTTTTTTGTCGGTTTCCGACTTTACAATCAGGCGCCGGTAGCGCAGGTTGAGCGAATCGGCATTGTAGTAGCCGCGGCTATGGATTTCGAGCAGCGCTTTCTCCAGTTCGCTTGGATGAATATCTTTCAGCAAATAAGCGCAGCAGCCCGCTTTCAGCATACTGATGATGGTGTTGTCATCGTCTTTCATGGAAAGCGCCACTACTTTCAGCAGCGGGTATTTTTCCGCAAGCTGCCTTGCCGTTTCTACGCCATCCATTACCGGCATATTTACATCTACCAGCGCAATGTCGGGCTGCAGGTTTCCGGCCGTTAATTTTTGCAATAAGTCCCTTCCGTTGAGTGCATCGGCCACAATATCAAAACGGCCAAGACTGCTGATGAGTATGCTCAGCGATTTTAAAAACAACTGGTGGTCGTCGGCTATGGCTATCGTTATCATATCGTTCATATATCCTGCTGTTGTACGGGTAAAACAATGAGCACCTGGGTGCCGGTTAGCGGTAATGCATTCCAGGCAATAGTGCCGCCAAGGAGTTTGGTGCGGTGCTGCATATTCATAATGCCTACGCCGCTAAGTGGTTTGCCCTTTTCGCTGATACCAATGCCGTCATCTTCTACCGTTACGGTGATGTGCTCATCGGTAAATAATGTTTGGATAGCAATGTGCTGTGCGCCGGCATGACGGATACTGTTTTGCAAGGCTTCCTGCACAATGCGGAAAAGCATGACCTGTGCCTCCGCCGGCATAGGTAAAAAGGTAGTGGACGTAGTGTAGGCTGCATGTATGGTTTGTGCCGCATTGATGCGTTCTACTTCTGCTTTTAAGTTGTCCACGATATTAAACTGGTGCAGCCATTCTTTGTTAAGCGATTTGGACAGCGCCCGTAGATCCTGTATCGCTTTGCCAAGTGTAGCTTCGGCTGTTTTAAGGGTATCGGGCGTGTTATCTAAATTCATTTCGGTGATGCCGAGCAGCATCTTGGTACTGCTGAGCAACTGGCCGATGTTATCGTGTATCTCTTCGCTGATCTGGTGGAGGGTGGCTTCATGCGTTTCGAGCTGAGATTGGAGCAGGGCTTCATTGTATTGCTGTTGCATTTGTAACAACTCCTCTTTGTGTTGAAATCTTCTCTTCTGATAAAAAAATAGAACATAAATAATGATACCGGCAAGCACTAAATAAATGATAGTGCCAACAACAATCATTAAACTAAACTCATAGTGCGTGTCTCCGACATAGATAAGCATAGGCAAATAAAGAGTACATAACGATATTCAGAATTCTTAGAACACTACCAAAACTATTTGCTAAGTCTTTGTAATTAACGATCAAAAAGTTGTACATACCTAAAAAAGGCAAGTTAGCAGCAAAAAAAATGATAAGACCTGTTGCAATCCAAAATTCAGAGGAGCTTCTTAAGTTTTGAATTTCTTTTCCCTTTATTAATTCGTAATAATAGGCAGTAGCAAAAAATATAATAAATAAACTTCCTACGATATACACGTAACTATTCCAGTTTAAGAAACCGAACAAAATAAACACTGCTATAATCCAAAACAGCGGAAAGATTATCATAAATATCAATGTCAATTTTTTTAGCCACTGATTTTTTGTGATAATGTTGAAAAAATATGCATAACCAACAAACTCACCAAGCAATACAATATTGTAAACAGGTAAGTTTGTTTTAATTAAGCTGTAAAAATATAATCCGGTTAGTTCGCTAACCAAATCAAATCCTATGATTAAACATAATAATTTTAAGTGCAGGGGATGGAGTTTAAAGCCAATTAAACTGCAGCCAAATGCTATAGCGATAAAACTGATATAAATGGTGGTAAAAAGCAAGCGTTGTTATTGTTTGGGAAGAGATGCATTACCACAACCTGATCCTGGAGGGCAGGGAGTTCCGGTATCTGCTCCTATAGCTGCTGCTGCAACAGCCTTCTCTTCATCAAAAGAATGGATAGTTTTAGGAGATAAGAATTGTTGCAATAACTCACGCTTGTTTTCATCTATTTCACATCCATATTTATTATATGCAGGCAGCTCATTTATATATACTTCATGATTATTACTATCAATAAATGTAAATCCAACCATAATTCTATTGGTATAATCTGATTTGGATGGATTTGGATTCATATCATTATCTATATAGGCACCAAGTTTAAATCTAATTCCTATAATATCAGCATTGTCTCTCTGTCTCATTAGCTCAGTTATTATATCATACACAACTCCCTTATTAAAGATGTATGAACTGGTATTGCATGTGTCACAAATATGACACGTATCGCATCTTGCAGTATCTGAATATCTAAGAGGGTCTCCTTGATATGCTTTGATTTTATTGCTAAGTTGGTTAAAATTTGTTGTGCTACTTTTAATCCTACTGTATGTTCCATTACTATTAATTATATAGTATACTTTGGTATCATTCTTATCTCGCAACCCTGTAAAAACTATTTGAAACTTATTTCCATCTAAAGCAAAAAATATTCTAAAGCCATTTATAGTATAATCCCCTTTGACCATATCCATGAGCATATTTTTGAATTGCTCCTTTGTTAAGAATAGAGATGCTGTACGAGTATCTGCATATGTATTAAAATCTGGATAAATATGCGAAAAGTTTTCTTGTAAAACTTCCCCAGTTCTGATATTTATTATAAACCGAGGACAACTTATATTTTGACCATTGGAAACAACTAAACTAAAAATAAACAAAAAGAGTAATAGTGTTTTAAATGAAATAGATTGCATAGTTTGTGTTTTTGAATAAATTAATTCCTCCTACAAATCTCTCCAATTCCTCAAATAACGCAAATAGTCTTTTCCCCAAATGTGCATGGGGAAAATACGGTGCTCAATCCGGGTTTAATCACATAGCATCCTCCTTCTCCCGCTCCTACTTTTGAGCCGTTGTTGCGCAGCTATTTGCCTTCAACAAAACCGGGGCAACCCTAACCCCTCCCAATGGCTGACCGGCATTTATTACAAATGCCGGCGCTCAGCCGGGCGTAAAGCAGGCACTAACATTTAAAAACCTATACCATGAAACCGTTCCTTTGTTTTTCCCTTTTTTCATTGCTTTTACTTTCAGCCCATGCGCAGTCTTTCACCGGTTATAGCTCCGGCAATTATACCGGCGTAAACGGCGTATTTTTCAACCCTGCGTATGCCGCCAACAGCCGTTTCCGCTGGGATTTTAATCTTGTACAAATTAATGCCTCCGTAAGCAACGATGTGGCTTCGTACAAACTGAGCACCATTACCCAAAGCCTGGATAATAAGGAGATTACTAACAAGCTGTATGGCAGCCGCAATGCCAACGCGCAGGCCAATGTGGATATATTAGGTCCTTCCTTACTGTTCAATATCAACTCCAAAACCGCTTTTGCATTTACTACGCGCTACCGGGTGCTGGGCAACCTGCGCAATATAGATGGCAGCCTCCTGCAGGCAATTAAAGGCGAGGATGCACCTGCGGCTTATAACATTACCAACAACAATATGCAGGTGGCGGTTAGCGGCTGGATGGAAGCCGGCGTTACCTGGGCCAATGTATTGGTAGATAAAAACAAGCACTATTTGAAAGGCGGCATCAGCGTTAAATACCTGGGCGGTATTGCCAACGCAGCCGTTAGCACACACAACCTCAACAGCGCTGTTAACCTCGACGGTTCTAAAGAAAATTATTATGCAGCCAATGCGTCCGGCGACGTAAACCTGCAGTTTGCAGGCGCTTCTACCGGCAATTTTTCCGGAAAGGATTTATTTAAATTTGATGGTTCCGGCGCCGGTATAGACCTTGGTGTATCGTATGAATTTCGCCCTGATAAAGAACACTACAAATCAGCGGATGGCAGCTACGACCGGAGTGCTAATGTTTACAAACTAAGAGCTTCGCTGGCGCTACTGGATGCAGGCAGTATTAAATTTACAAAAGACCCGCAGCGCAGCGGCGCCTATACGGTAGGCATTACCGGTTCTAACCAGTTTAACCTGGATGCGCTCAATACGGAGATAGACAGCCTGAGCAATACCTTTGCCGCTAACCCGGCGCTCTTTACACTAAAAGAAGGCAGCAGCAATACGTACAAAGTAAGCCTGCCCACGGCCCTGATGGCCGAACTGGATTATCATTTTGCCAAAGGCTTTTATATCAATCTGGCCACGCATCTGTCGCTTGCAAAAGACAATGATGTATATAAAATGAGAAGCCTGAATAATGTAGTGGTTACGCCGCGCCTCGAAACACCGGCGTTTGGTGTTTACCTGCCGATGCAGATCAATAACCTCTCCGGATTCAATGCCGGTGCCTGTCTGCGCCTTGGACCATTGGTTATTGGTTCTTCCAACCTACTTACCGCCTTGGGCGGCAGTAAAATGGTGGATATATATTTTGGTATGCGGTTGATGTGCAGTAAGTACAAATAATTATAATCAGCAGATAACAGCCTGTAGAAAGCCGCTATCGTTACGAAAACGATAGCGGCTTTTTTATAATGACATAATCTTATTAATCAAATCCAGTCATCAGTGAATACATAAAAACAATAGCATCAAAACAGCTATCTGAATATTATCACCTTTACAGCTTAAGTAAGATGTAAAAATTAGATAAACTAAAATCAGACCGGTTATTCGTTAAATTCTTTGCTCTGGTGTAGCATTACTGCTGCTCAATTCACAGCAGTACAGAAGCTATATCAGGGCATTGCACGAAAACGTGGGGTATATCGTTTTCGGGTGGCTTTTTTCGTTCTTTTTTTACCATAAAGTGGAGAACAATTAACAACTGGCGATAAGTAACAGATAATTTCGACGATCTACTTAATGGCAAAGGGTTTAAAATATTTTCTTTTTCAGGCAACGCCACAACATTGCGCTGCCTCTGTAGTGCACAACGCTTAAAACATTTATCAGAGAAAAGCTATGAAAAAGTCTTTGTTTTTTGCATTCCCTATTATACTTACAGCTTTCTTTACCGGTTGCAGTAAAGACCCGCACATTCCCACGCCTTCCAACATTAATCTTGGCAGCAAACCCCTGCCCGAAATAAAAGCGATATTAGATGGTAAATGGCAGCTTCACTTTCTTAAAGGTGGCTTCTGCGGCGTTTGCCAGTACGGGCGCTACAACGAGTTTTATACATTCAGTAACCTGAGCAGCCATATAAAATGGACGATAGATAAACAGGTATGGGCCGATACCAGCATTACCTGGTTGAAGCAGGAATGGCTCAACAGGCAAATTAACGTGATGGAATTTTATGCAGATGACCAGTATCTGCACCATTTATCGCCGGATCGCATTTTTAAAGATACGCTGGTAATGTACGAGCCCGGCCCGGATGGCATGAGCAATTATTTTACCAGGGTAAAACTGTAAATCGTTTAAATAATCAGCAGCCCGCCTTTTTAAAATGTACAGCCCGCAGCTATTGCTGCGGGCTTTTTTGTAAGCTGCAACCCGTTGTTTATCTTCTTTGTAGTAAATACTTTCGTTTAAATAAAAACGCAGGCCATCAGCAATCTGTTTCTACTTTTGAATCTTGATTGATAACTTAATACTATGAATGAACAGATTGCCGCACTCCGCAAAGATTACCGCCTTAAAACATTGAACGAAGAAGATGCGGCCCCAGGTGCCATCGGGCAATTTAGCCGCTGGTGGCAGGAAGCCACAGAGAGCCGGATAGAGGAGGTGAATGCCATGACGCTGGCCACTGCATCGAAAGACGGCGTACCTGCTGCGAGAATTGTATTGCTGAAGGGTTTTGATGAAGCAGGCTTTACTTTTTTTACCAATTACAACAGCGCCAAGGGCCGGGCATTGGCGGCTAACGGAAGGGCAGCACTTGTGTTTTTCTGGAAGGAACTGGAAAGGCAGGTACGTATCGAAGGCACGGTAGCGCAGTTGAGCAGCAGCGAGAGTGATGCTTATTTCAACTCGCGCCCGGCGGGCAGCCGTATCGGCGCCTGGGCCTCCCCACAAAGCGAAGTGATAGCGAGCCGGGAATTGCTGGAAGATAATGTGGAGAAATATGTGCACGCATTCAAAGACGGCATTCCGCGCCCGGCACACTGGGGCGGCTATATGGTACAGCCTTTTAAAGTGGAATTCTGGCAGGGGCGGAGCAACCGCCTGCACGACCGGTTGTTATATACGCTGCAGCCGGGCGGCAACTGGATAATCGAACGGTTGGCACCCTGAACAAAAAAACCGGCAGGCAGCTATTGTTGAATAATACCTGCCGGTTGTGCAAAGGCTAAGCCTGTTCGCCTTCTTTCTTAACCGTTTCCTTTTTCACCTGGCGCGCCGGGCGGCTCTTGCCAAATGAGCCTTTAAAAATCTTTCCTTTTTTTGTTTTTTTATCTCCACGTCCCATAATATGCTTGTTTAATTGTGTTGCGAAATTGATGTATTATTTTTATAAGCGGTTAACAAAAAAAGCAGAAGAGAGCTCCTGCTTTTCTGATATGCTTATAATACACGCAGCTTAGATTTTTGCGGATAATTCTTTACCGGCTTTAAAGCGTGCTACTTTTTTTGCTTTTATTTTAATGGCTTCGCCGGTTTGCGGGTTGCGGCCGGTGCGTGCTGCACGCTTGGATACCGAGAAAGTACCGAACCCTACCAGCGTTACTTTATCGCCGCCTTTTAAAGTTTTGGTTACTGCTTCTACAAAAGAATCCAGTGCGCCGTTAGCCTGTGTTTTAGAAATACCTGCATCATCAGCGATCTTAGCTACTAATTCAGCTTTGTTCATAATTTTTTTTGTTGATTGTAAATTAATGGCCGCAAATTTATTGGCTTTTGCGAAGCAGCAAAATAATTTTATCCTGACTCCTCTCTTTTTATGAGCGCTGAAAGCCGCGCCGGATGTGCATTTGCGGCCATTCGTGCCTTCGCAGGTTGTAGGCTTTACATACGCCGGCAAACGGGAATGCCTGATTCTATTGGCCTGTAGCCGTTTGCCTTTGCGGAAAGCCAATGCTGTCAGCCGGTTCAAAACATTCTAAAAAATTAAATACCTGTTTACGGCGGCAGGTATATCTGCTTCAAATTATAACATATTACTGCCGGCTGCAGCCCTCATTTCTGTACACTTTTAAGGTTTAGCGCCCGATGCTGCCTTGTTAACCGTTTGTAAAAACAAAACATTATTTCCGGGTGCAATACAAGTGTGATTATCTTTGCAGCCACATGAATTTTTTTGAATTAGCTTTTACCATTTTTATTTTATACCTGCTTTATAAGCTGGTGTATAATGTAATAGTGCCGGTAACCAGGGCCACCACAACCGTGCGCGACCGGATGCGCCAGATGCAGGAAGAGCAAATGCGGGAGCAACAACCTTATGCCGGGCAACAACCGCAGAGAAATACGAAAGGTGCCAGCCGCAATGACAGCACCACTACCGATGGCGAGTATATAGATTACGAAGAAGTGAAGTAGCCTTTACCGGCTTCGGTTTACTAATATTTAAAAATGCCGCCGTATCGGGCGGCATTTTTTATGAGTACAGGTTCTGCTTTACACAGGTAGCTTTCTTAACCCGCCGTTTGCTGCAGCGATAGCATTAGCAGCAATTGCGAAACCTTTACTTGGATAAATAAAAAATTATTTACAGCATAATCTTCCGGCAGCCTGCATTCATTTTCAACCCCTGATATTCAATCTTACTTATTCAAGCGCCAATTAGCCATTGCGGATTAATAAATAAGAATTTACCCGCACAACCTTTTATTTTACCTGATAGCTGCATCCTTGGGCGCATTATTTGTTACAAATTTATGCTCACACATTCACGCAATCAGATAACTCCTCAAATGGAAAACCTATGAATGAAACACTCGATGAGGTGCAAAGCTTATCCCGTTCACAAACACCTGCCGCCCCGCCGGGCAGCCATGCCATCACGCTGCACATCAATGGCAAAGCACGCCAGCTACAGGTACAACCCTGGGTAACTTTGCTGGATGCTTTGCGCGAATACTTAAGTTTGACGGGTACTAAAAAAGGCTGCGACCACGGGCAATGCGGCGCCTGCACGGTGCTGGTCAATGGCACCCGTATCAATAGCTGCCTTACGCTTGCCGTAATGAAAGACAGCGCTAAAATTACCACTATCGAAGGCTTAAGCAATGGCGATCAATTGCACCCTTTGCAGGCAGCATTTATAGAGCATGATGCTTTCCAGTGCGGCTATTGCACGCCGGGGCAAATATGTAGCGCCATAGGTATGTTTAACGAAGGAAAAGCTAAAACGATGGATGATATAAAAGAGCTGATGAGTGGCAATCTGTGCCGCTGCGGCGCTTATACCAATATTGCAGATGCCATTATGGACGTAATGAACGGAAGTGGCCATGAATAAGTTTACCTACCGGAATGCGGAAAATGTGGATACCGCCGTAGCAACCTTATCAGCCAATACCAATGCGCGTTGTATTGCCGGCGGCACCAACATTCTGGACCTGATGAAAGAGAATGTGGCGCGCCCCGATGAACTGATTGATGTCAACCATCTTTCTCTATCCAGCATTACAGAACATAATGGAGGCGTGCGTTTGGGCGCAACCGCTACCAATACCGGAACTGCTTACCATCCATTGATAGCGCAACGTTATCCATTATTGGCAAAAGCCATTCTTGCCGGCGCTTCGCCGCAATTGCGCAATATGGCTACGGATGGCGGCAACCTGCTACAGCGCACCCGCTGCTATTATTTTTACGATACTGCAACACCTTGCAACAAGCGCGAGCCGGGCAGTGGTTGTTCTGCTATTAACGGCTTTAACCGCATTCATGCTATATTAGGTCAGACGGAACAATGTATAGCTGTGCATCCGAGTGATATGTGTATTGCCCTTGCGGCATTGGAAGCGGTGGTAAATGTGCAGGGTAAAAACGGGGAACGCAGCATTGCATTCAACGACTTCCATCGTCTTCCCGGTGATACGCCGTGGCTGGACAATACCCTGCAACAGGATGAAATAATCACGTCTATTGATTTGCCCCAAAAAGGATTTAACCAATACTTCGATTATGTAAAGCTGCGCGACCGTTCTTCGTATGCATTTGCACTGGTGTCGGTTGCCATTGCTCTTGAAATGAAGGACGGCGCGATTACGGAAGCGCGTATTGCATTGGGCGGCGTGGCACACAAGCCCTGGCGCAAGCCCGAAGCAGAGGATTTTTTAAAAGGTAAAACCATAACCGCAGAAAACCTTGATGGCGCAGCAGCCATTCTTTTGGAGGGCGCCAAGGGTTACCAGCACAACGAATTTAAAATAGAGCTTGCCCGGCGCGCTATCATTCGCGCTGGTTTGCAGGCTGTAAAAACGGAGGGCATTGTATGAGCAGCACAACGTATATCGGCAAGCCGGTAAGCCGTGTGGACGGCAGAAAAAAAGTAAACGGCGGCGCAAAGTATGCAGGTGAGTTTAACGTGCCTCACCTTGCCTATGGCGTTGTGGTATCGGGCGCTATTGCCAAAGGCAAAATTGTAAGTATCAATAGTGCGGAGGTGGAAAAAGAAGAAGGCATATTGAAAGTATTTACGCACGAAAACGTAAAAGGACTCGCGCATTTCAATTTTCAGTACAAAGACAGTGATGCGCCACCCGGCGAGCATTTCCGCTACCTGCAAACCGATGAAATTTCGTACAGCATGCAACCCGTGGCGCTGGTGGTTGCCGAAACCTTTGAACAGGCGCGCTATGGTTCTTCTTTAATTAAAGTAGTATATGAAACGGAAGACCCAATTACGAATCTCGAAGAAAATATAGACAAAGCGCACAAGCCAAAAGGCAAAAAATCCGGCTTTAAACCGCCGAAGAGTATAGGCAAATTTGAGAAAGCGTATCCAACTACGCCGGTAAAATTGGAAACCGAATATTTTCATGGTGCGGAGCATCACAATCCAATGGAGATGCATGCTTCCACTGTGGTGTATGAAGGTAAAGACAAGCTTACCATTTACGATAAAACACAAGGCATCCTCAACAGCCAGAATTATGTAACAAAAGTGTTTGGTTTAAAAACAAAAAATGTAAAAGCGTACTCTCCGTTTGTTGGCGGCGCTTTTGGTTCGGGCTTACGACCGCAATACCAGTTGTTTATGGCAACGCTGGCGGCTTTGGATTTGCAACGTTCGGTGCGCGTAACACTTACACGGCAACAAATGTTTTCGTTCGGCCATCGTCCTGTTACCAAACAAAACATTTCCCTTGGAGCCGCGCCGGACGGCGCTTTGCAGGCCGTGAGCCATACCGCGCTGTCGGAGACTTCCACCTTTGAAGACTATATGGAAATTGTGGTGAACTGGAGCGGCATGTTGTATAAATGTGATAACGTACATCTTGACTACAGGCTCATTCCGCTTAACGTACACACACCGCTCGATATGCGTGCGCCCGGTGCCGCCACCGGCATGTTTGCCATGGAATGCGCGATGGACGAACTGGCATACAAGCTCCATGTTGATCCGCTGCAACTGCGGTATATCAATTATTCGGAAGTGGAAAATTTATCCCGTCATCCTTACACCAGCAAAGCCTTGCGGCAATGCTATGAGCAGGCTTCGCAACAGTTTGGCTGGGAGAAACGGAACCCGCAGCCACGCTCCATGAAAAAGGGCAGGAATGTATTGATCGGGCAGGGCATGGCAACCGGCATGTGGGATTCGATGGTAGTGCCCACACGTGCTTCGGCGCGCTTTGGCGCCGATGGCAAACTGGAAGTGAGCAGCGCCACTGCGGATATCGGAACCGGCACCTATACCATTATGACGCAGATTGCTGCAGAAACACTGGGGTTGCCATTGGAAGATGTTACATTTAAATTAGGCGATGCTTCGTTGCCCTATGCGTATCTGGAAGGCGGCTCTTCTACGGCGGCTTCGGTGGGTACTGCTGTGCAAACGGTATGTCTGCAAATCAGGAAAGAACTGTTCCATACTGCAAAGAAGCTGGACAACTCTCCGTTTAAAGGAGCGGAGATTGAAGACGTGGGCTTTGCCAACGGCGGCATTTACAGCAATAGCAATCCTGCAGTGGCAGTAAGCTTTAAAGAGATCATGCAGCAAAGCGAAAAGAAAGTGATGGAAGACAGCACGACCCTGATACCTAATTTTCTGAAAACGATTGGTAAGATGAAAAACACCCACTCGGCGGTGTTTGCCGAAGTGGAAGTGGATGAAGATTTTGGAACCGTGAAAGTAACCCGCGTGGTGAGTGCCATTGCCGCAGGCAGGATATTAAACCCGAAGACCGCCCGCAGCCAGATTTTGGGTGGCATTGTGTGGGGCATTTCGCAGGCGCTGCACGAAGACTCTTTTATGGATCATAATTTCGGCAGGTTTATGAATCATAACTTCTCCGAATACCATATTCCGGTGAATAAAGACATCAATAATATAGAAGTGATTTTTGTGGAGGAAAAAGATGATAAAATAAATCCGTTAGGTGTGAAAGGCGTAGGTGAAATTGGCTTGGTGGGCGTAGCGGCTGCGGTGTGCAACGCCATCTTTCATGCAACCGGAAAACGCATCAAAGACCTGCCGGTTACGTTGGATAAATTGCTGTAGGATGTAGCCACGAAGGCATGGAGACAGCGGGCAACACACAGGATTTTTAAGATTGTATGCTCTGTGATTCTTTGTGTTCTCCGCGCCGCTGTGGTTTTATTGTATTTGTATGTTGACCATTAATAACGGGACGTTGAACGGAGCGTCGCAACGATGCTCAACCGGAGTAACGGACGCTGGTAACATAATGGCTATTTGTGTTTTTTATTTTAAACAATTTATAGCATCATGCGTGTAATAACATTGGAAGAACATATCAGTTTGCCGCAGTTTGACGGTCGCATCAGCAAGGAAGCAAGAATGCAACGAGGCTGGGTAAATCCGGACGGTGACGCCTCACCGGTGAACCGTGTTAAACACCAGTTGGAAGATATAGAAAAAGAACGTTTGGGCAGTATGGATGCCAATGGCATTACGGTACAGGTGTTATCGGTAACGGCGCCGGGGGGCGATATACTGGAACCTGCAGAAGCCATTTCCTATGCACGCGATTATAATGATGAAATAGCAAAGATTGTAGCCCAGCATCCCCGCCGTTTTGCTGCCTTTGCCATCCTGCCGATGACCGCACCGGCAGCAGCCGCTGGCGAGTTGGAACGTGCAGTAAAAAAATTGGGCTTTTGCGGTGCATTAATCAATGGAACTACAAACAATACCTTCCTCGATGATGCACTGTTTGCGCCTATTCTTGCGGGCGCCGAAGCGCTGGATGTGCCGGTATATTTACACCCGAATCTACCCATCAAAGCGGTGAATGATATGTATTACGGCAATCTGCCCGGCTCATTAGGCTTCACCTTATCTATTGCCGGTTTTGGCTGGCATGCCGAAACAGCAATACATATTTTAAGAATGGTATTAGCAGGCACATTTGACAAGCATCCAAACCTGAAAATAATCATTGGTCACATGGGCGAAATGCTGCCGATGATGATGGCGCGCATAGACAACATTTATAAAGATGCAGGCTTAAAACGCGCGGTAAGCGAAGTGCTGAAAAGCCAGGTGTACATTACTACCAGCGGCTTGTTTACGCAGCCGCCTTTTCAGGTGGCGCTGGATACGTTTGGTGCAGATAAAATCTTGTTCTCTGTTGATTATCCATACAGTCCGAACGAAGCAGGAAAGAAGTTTTTGGAGGAAATGAAAGTATCGCCCGGAGACAAAGAAAAAATTGCACACGGCAATGCCGATAAGCTGCTGAAGCTGAAAGTATAAATAGGTGAAGTGGTGTTTTATGCCGCTTGCCTAACTTCACGTTTTGAAAACAACAACCATGAACGAAGCCCGGCTTTCTCATATTGATGCCAGCAACAATGCCGCCATGGTGGATGTAAGTGATAAGCAAATCACCAAACGCACCGCTACTGCGCAAAGCATCGTGGTGCTGGGCAGTGAAATCATGCAGCAGTTATCGGGCAATGACATTCAAACCAAAAAAGGTCCGGTGTTCCAAACCGCGATTATCGCCGGCACGATGGCTGCCAAGAAAACGTCTGACTTAATTCCGCTTTGTCATCCGCTGGCACTGGAGAATTGTAAGATTAATATTACGGTAAACGAAGCGAACGAAGTCGTTATTCAATGCACCGCTACCATCACTTCCAAAACCGGCGTGGAAATGGAAGCGTTGACCGGCGCATCGGTAGCGGCGTTAACCATCTATGATATGTGCAAAGCGATGAGCCATGCCATCATCATCAAAGAAACAAAACTCATTGAAAAAACCGGAGGCAAAAGTGATTTCATCATCTAATAGTAATCATCAGAAACATGCAAAGCTGGCGCGCCCAACTTCCGGCGAATGGGGCCGTAATGAGCTGGCGATATTAGGCACGGATTGCAACAGCATCAAACAGTTGGTTTATGCAATTATTCAGCAATTACCGGCTTATAAAATCGGTTATGCAGATGCAGACCACAAAGGCGCAGATACAAACAGGCAAGGCATTTCAGCTATTACTGCCGGTGCGTATGCCGACTATATAAACAAAATTTCCTTTACGCAGCTCAATATCAATTCACAACCCAGCACGTTTCAAAAAAAGGCATTGTTACATGACTGTGATTTGATAATGGTTAATGGAAATCACTTTACGGCCGCTAAGCAAATTATCGTGATTGATGACAAGAAACCATTAGAAAAAAAATTAGATAAACTCACCGATGTGCAGCTCATCTTGTTGAAAGATACAGCAGATGGAATACCAGGTTATATTCTTAAACAGGTGTCCAACTTTCCAGCTATTCCAATTTTTTCGTTTAGTAATACAGAAGTTATTATCAGTCATGTAGAAAAAATTATTCAGCAACAAATTCCAGCGGTAAACGGGCTGGTTTTATCTGGCGGAAAGAGCACGCGCATGGGCAGTGACAAAGGCGCTATCCAGTACTACGATAAAAGCCAGCGGGAACATGTGTATGAATTGCTGGCGCCCTTTTGCAACGAAACTTATATTTCCTGTAACCGGGAACAGGCAGTGTCAATTTCAATGGCTATGCCCCTGATGGAAGATACTTTTTTAGGTTTAGGGCCTGCAGGCGGCATTCTCTCTGCCTTTCAGCAAAATCCCAATGTTGCCTGGCTTACCATTGCCTGCGATCTGCCTTTTATAAATGCAGAGGTTATTCAATATTTAATCAGCCATCGCAATCCTTCTAAAATGGCAACTGCATTTTTAGATGCTGAAGGTGAATTTCCGGAGCCGTTGGTGACCATCTGGGAGCCGCGTGCTTATTCTGTTTTGCTGCAGTTTCTCAGCCAGGGCTATAGCTGTCCGCGCAAAGCGCTTCTCCATTCCGATGTGGAAATATTAAAGGCGCCCGATACATTCGCCTTTAAAAACATCAATACTACAGAAGAATACAACGCTGCAATGGCTATTCTCCACAAAAAGCATAATTCTTGATGCTGGTAACATTGGTTTCTATATCTTAGTCGTGTAGTTCAGGAAGACATTTTTTAAATCAATTCGGGCGTGTCCCGCGGCGGTTCATGGTATGGCAATTTTATATATTAACCAATAAACTTTAAACATTTTTCCGCCACAGGTCGGGCTAAACTGCGTTCGCAATCTTCGTTAAAGCAACACTTAGTTACTTTAACTCGCTTGTGCTGCAAGCCTGCCTGCCGGCAAAGGCAGGTCCTCATTTCGCTTCGTGCCTCAGCGCCATTCCGGGCTTTCCGCTGCAACGGCGCAGCCTTCACTGAGGCAAATAAAAATAATTGTGAATGAAGTAATCCCTCACGCATAAGGGCAAGTCGCTGATCAATGTAAAACGATTAATAATTAAACGATGGCAATTGAGCACGTCATTCCGGAATTGCCACCAACAGGAAGACACTGTAAAGAGCAAATTGCGGTGGCTTTGTCCGGAATCTGTACACAGCATCAATAAAAACTAACCTATTATATTTATACAAAATATTTTCATTTTGATCAACATCGCCACCGGCAGTTACAGAAAAAACACCAGCAAACCATTCTACTTCTTTGTGTTCTCTGTGCCCTCGTGGTTCAATAAATAAAACAAAGCAACATGAACGAAAAAGAGCCTGTATGTCCCAACGAATCGCGGCGCAGCTTTCTTAAAAAATCAACCGTCATTACGGCTGTCGCGCTCACGCCCGCCGCAGCCATCAATGCCGCCAACAACCATTGGGACGAGCATATTGCTGCCGCTATAGAAAACGTTTCGCTAAGCGTGGAAATCAATGGCGCCAGGCAAACGATAGACATTGACCCGCGCACGTCGCTGCTCGATCTGCTGCGCGAAAACCTGCACATGACCGGTACCAAAAAAGGCTGCGATTATGGCCAGTGCGGCGCCTGCACCGTGCACCTCAACGGCGAACGTGTGTTGTCTTGTCTCACCTTGGCAGCTACTACCGATGGCAGCAAAGTCATTACCATCGAAGGCCTGGCAAACGGCGACGAGCTGCACCCGATGCAAACCGCTTTTATTAAACATGATGGCTTCCAGTGCGGCTATTGCACACCGGGACAAATCATGAGCGCCGTTGCCTGCATCCGCGAAGGACATGCCGGCAGCCGCGATGAGATACGGGAGTTTATGAGTGGTAATATTTGCCGCTGCGGCGCTTACCCCAATATTGTTGACGCTATAGAAGAAGTACAAAAAATGGGAGGAAAAGTATGAACCTGTTTCAATATGTTCGCCCGGCCGAACAAAAAACCGCTATTGCAGCCATTTCCACCGAGCCTACCGCTAAGTTCTTAGGCGGCGGCACCAATTTATTAGACCTGATGAAGCGCCACATCATGCAGCCGCAAAAGCTGGTGGACATTACGCGGCTGCCGCTGAAAGACATCACGCTGCAAGGCAATGTTATTCGCATCGGCGCACTCACGCGCAATACCGATGTGGCCGAAGACAAAACCATTTTGCAGCATTTGCCCTTGTTAGCAATGGCTATCAATGCAGGCGCTTCAGCACAAATACGCAACATGGCGACGGTTGGCGGCAACCTGTTGCAGCGCACCCGCTGTCCTTATTTCTACGATACTGCCATGCCCTGCAACAAGCGCGAGCCGGGCACCGGCTGCGGCGCATTGGAAGGCTTCAACCGGATGCACGCCATCTTTGGCTTTAGTGATAAATGTATTGCCGTAAATCCCAGCGATATGAATGTGGCTTTGCGCGCATTGGATGCTACCATAATTGTAAGCAGCGCTAAAGGCGAACGTAAAATTCCCATGGCTGATTTTCATCGCTTGCCCGGTGAGATGCCGGAGAAAGATACCACGCTGGAAAAGAACGAATTAATAACCGCGGTTACCATTCCTGTTTCCTCATTCAACAAAAATGCGTACTACTTAAAAGTGCGCGACCGTAACTCG
The DNA here is from genome assembly GCA_965247435.1 of Ilyomonas sp. GTDB lineage: Bacteria > Bacteroidota > Bacteroidia > Chitinophagales > Chitinophagaceae > Ilyomonas. The sequence goes on from OZ252019.1 coordinate 746,940, forward strand.
TATGCATTTGCTTTGGTGTCTGTAGCCGCCGCTTTGGATATGGATGGCAACACTATTAAAGAAGCAAGGCTGGCAATGGGCGGCTTGGCACACAAGCCCTGGCGGTTGACCGAAGCGGAAAATGCTTTAAAAGGCAAGCCTGCAACAGCAGAGAACTTTCAGCAGGCAGCTACGATTGCCTTTCAGAATGCGAAGGCATTCAAATACAATCAGTATAAACTACAGCTTGGACCAAATACCATTGTGCAGGCACTGAGTGTGGCATCGGGATTAAAGAAAGCGTAATCACTTCATTGTGTATCGTTGTAGTGATTGGGCGTAAATGAAGCAAGATAATGAGTAACAAGCAGGCAACTATCGGGGAGCCAATCAGCAGGGTGGATGGCAGGCAAAAAGTGACCGGCGCGGCTAAGTATGCGGCAGAGTACAATATACCCGATTTGGCGTATGGCGTATTAGCTTCCGGTGCTGTTGCCAGAGGCAGGATAAAAAGTATAAATACAGACGAAGCCGAAAAAGCGCCGGGCGTAATAGCGGTTATAACGCACTTAAATGCACCCAGGCCGCCGGGCTTTGAACAAAGCGCGCAAACCAGCGATCCCCGCGTGGAAGGGCAGATGTACCGCGTGTTTTATGATGATAGAATATATTATAACGGTCAGCCCGTTGCTTTAGCTATCGCCGATACGTTTGAGCATGCTTCTTATGCTGCATCGCTGGTAAAAGCTGTGTATGAAAAGGAAGAACATCAGACCAATATGCAGGCAAATCTTTCCAATGCTGTCATTCCTAAAAAAGCCGAAAAGCCCAACTATAGCCGTGGTGATACAAACGCCTTTGCCGATGCAGCCTACAAAATAGAAAAGGAGTATCGAACGCAATTGCAGGTACATAATCCCATGGAGCCGCATGCCGCCATCGCCGTTTGGGAAGGCGAAGACAAACTCACGGTGTATAATAAAACCCAGTCTTCTCCTTTGGCGCAACAGGATATCATGAAAGCCTGGAAGCTGCAAAAGGAAAATGTACACATCATTTCCAAATTTGTGGGTGGTGCTTTTGGCGGCGCATCAAGGGTGTGGCCGCAGGAAATGGCGGCAACCATCGGTGCAAAAAAAATTGGACGGCCATTGAAAGTCGTCTTCAATCGCGACCAGTTGTTCAATAATGTCGGCTATCGTCCGCAATCCATTCAGAAGGTAAGTTTGGGTGCAACCAAAGACGGCAGGCTGACTGCCATTAAACATGAAGCATACGGCAGTACTTCCTCGTACGAGCAGTTTGTAGAACGCATGACAGACGCTACCCGCGCCATTTACGATTGCCCGAACGTAACGGCAACGTACCGGGTGGTGCCGCTGGATGTAAGTACGCCTGCCTGGACGCGTGGACCCGGCGAATCGAGCGGTGTATTTGCTATCGAATCGGCAGTAGATGAACTGTCTTACCTGTTGAAGATGGATCCGCTGGAACTGCGCAGAAAGAATTATGCAGCGGCAGACCCGGAAAAAAACCTGCCCTGGAGCAGCAAGTTTTTAGCTGAATGTTACGAACAAGGTTCCAAAGCATTTGGCTGGCAAAACCGCAAGCCGGAGCCCCGTTCCATGCAGGCTGGCGACTGGCTGATTGGTATGGGAATGTGTACCGGCATTTATGGTATTCGCCGTTCGCCCACTTCTGCAAGGGCAATACTAAAAAACGATGGCAGTTTATTAATACAAAGCGCTTCCGCAGATGTTGGTCCGGGCACGGCTACTATCATGACGCAGATTGCTGCCGATACCAGCGGCATTCCATTTCAAAAAATAACGTTTGAATTAGGCGATTCTTCTTATCCGCCCGCAGTAGGGCAGTTCGGTTCGATGACGGTTACTTCGGTTGGCTCTGCGGTGCATGATGTATGCACGATGCTGAAGCAAAAGCTGATTGATGGAGTAAAAAGCAAAGTTCTAACACTCAGTAATACCGGCTTTGCAGATTTTGTTTTTAACGACGGAATGATTTCGGTAGAAAAAAATGCCTTTAAAATTTCTATAGCTGATTTATTGCAGCAATTACAAGTGCCTTCACTGGAAGTAAAAGTGGATTCCAAAGGTGGTGATGAAGCGCAGCACTACAGCAGCTACGCTTACAATGCCACATTTGTGGAAGTCCAGGTGCATGCGTTAACCAAACAAACTAAAGTACACCGTGTGGTATCGGCTATAGATGCCGGTAAAATTATGAATCCGAAAACGGGGCGCAGCCAGGTGTATGGCGCTGTTACCTGGGGCATTGGCATGGCACTATCCGAAGAAAGTGTAATAGATGACCGCTATGGCAGGTGGATGGTTAAAGACTTAGCCGATTACCATGTGCCGGTACACGCCGACATTCCGGAAATAGAAGTGATTTTTATTGATAAAAGCGATGATATACTTACGCCTATTGGCGCCAAAGGCTTAGGAGAAATACCAATCGTGGGTTTTTCGGCAGCGGTGGCCAATGCAGTGTATCATGCTACCGGGAAGCGGGTAAGAGACTTGCCGATAACGCCGGATAAATTGTTGTAATAACTTTTTCCTAACCTCGTGATTATATCGTGATAGACTTTTGCTATAGTTAGAGATGGGGAGCTGACAAGGACATAAACAAAGCGGCACTGAAAGCACGTCCGATTTATTATTCATAAGTAAATAAGTATTCAGTCAAAATTATCTTTACTTAATTCTAAATACAGATTCTGCACAAAACCGCCCTTAAGTTGCTGATAATAATAGCTTTGCACAGGCGGTATTTGCGGAATGACGGCTTCAATTATTATCACTTAATTTTATTGACTTACTTATTTAATATTAAATGAACTTAAATAAGTATGTTATTCGCTAAGTTTTTCGCTCTGTTGTAGCGGTACTGCTGCTGAATTCACAGCAGTACAAAAGTCGAATCATGGCGTTGCAGGAAAACGTGCTGTATATCGTTTTCATGTGGCTTTTTTTCGTTCTTTTTTTTCCACAAAAAAAAGAATATTAAATATAATAAGCCGTGAGTGATAAATAGTGTTGACTAATTACTTATTATCAAACAATCAAAAAATAAACGGGCAAAGAAGAGTCTATCTTCATTGTAAAAAATTGCTGATAAATGGGTACGAAAGATAACAAATTGATTGGTGAGCCGCTAAGCCGTGTAGATGGCCGGCTGAAGGTAACCGGCGCTGCCAAATACGCTGCTGAATATACCATTCCTGATTTAGCTTATGGTGTGCTGGCGTCCGGCGCTGTTGCGCGTGGCCGCATCAAAAGCATAGACACTTCGGCCGCCGAAAAAGCGCCGGGTGTTATTGCTGTCATTACCCATCTCAATGCACCCAAACCGCCCGGTTATCATGGCGGCAAGGAAAGCAGCGACCCGCGGACTGATGGCAGGGAACTGCGGGTGTTTTATAACGATGTTATTTTTTATAATGGTCAGCCCGTTGCCTTGGCTATCGCCGATACTTTCGAGCGTGCCCGCTATGCCGCATCGCTGGTGAAATTGCAATATGTAAAGGAGCCGCATCAAACAGATATGCGGGCAAACCTTGCGAATACGGTGGTGCCAAAAGAAGATCCCAACTACAGTCGCGGTGATAAGAATGCTTTTAACCATGCGGCTTTTAAACTGGAACAGGAATACGAAACGCAACTGCAGGTGCACAACCCGATGGAGCCGCACGCAGCCATCGCCGTTTGGGAAGGCGAAGACAAGATAACGGTGTATAATAAAACCCAAACATCACCCGGAGCCCAGGCAGACATTGCGAAAGCTTGGAATTTGCCGAAGGAAAATGTACATATCATCTCCAAATTTGTGGGTGGCGCATTTGGCTGCGCCTCCAGGATATGGCCGCAGGAAATGGCGGCTACCATCGGTGCAAAAAAAATCGGCAGGCCACTGAAAGTGGTATTCAACCGCGACCAGTTATTCAATAATGTCGGCTACCGTCCGCAGTCTGTTCAACGGGTAAAATTAGGCGCCGATAAAGACGGAAAGCTTACTTGCATACACCACGAAGCGTATGGCAATACTTCTACCTACGAGCAGTTTACCGCCAACATGACCTCTCTTTCGCAGGCACTGTACGCCTGTGATAATGTAAGCACGTTGTACCGGCTGGTGCCGCTGGATGTAAGCACGCCTTGCTGGACGCGCGCGCCCGGCGAAGCGCCCGGTTCATTTGCGTTAGAATCTGCGCTGGACGAGTTATCGTACAAGTTAAAATTAGACCCGCTGGAGCTGCGCAAAATAAATTATGCCACACAGGATCCAAGTTCTAAACAGCCCTGGAGCACCAAGTTTTTGAATGAATGTTATGAGCGCGGCGCGGCGCAATTTGGCTGGAGCAAACGCAAGCCCGCTGCAGGTGCAACAACAAAAGGCGATTGGCTGATTGGCTACGGCATGAGTTCCGGCATTTATGGCGCGTGGCGCGCCCCGTCTTCGGCACGGGCAGTGCTGAACAGCGACGGCAGTTTGCTGGTGCAAAGCGCTACGGCAGATGTGGGCGTAGGCACGGCTACCATCATGAGTCAGATAGCTGCTGACGCGAGTGGTATTCCGGTAGAAAAAATAAAATTTGAGCTGGGCGATTCGCGACTGCCGCCGGCTGTTGGTCAGTTTGGCTCGCTCACTACAACTTCGGTCGGCTCGGCGGTGAATGATGTATGTGTGGCGCTTAAACAAAAAGTAGTGGAGTTTATCAAAAAAAGCCAGCCTTCGCTGCAGGATGCTCCGGCTGCTGATTTTATGTTTGGCGATAAAAATATTACAACAAAAAGCGGAACATTCAGCATTTCGTATGCCGACCTGTTGCAGCAGCAAAACCTGCCTGCGATGGAAATAACGATAGAATCGAAAGGTAATGGGGAATCGGACAAGTACAGCAGCTATTCGTACAATGCCACTTTTGTAGAAGTAGGCGTGCATTCATTAACCAAACAGTTAAAAGTAAACCGGGTAGTAACCGCTGTAGATGCCGGTAAAATAATGAATGCTAAAACCGCCCGCAGCCAGATATACGGCTCGGTGGCGTGGGGCATTGGCATGGCGCTGATGGAAGAAAGCAAAATAGACCACCGCTATGGCAGGTGGATGATTAAAGACTTAGCTGATTATCATGTGCCGGTACATGCCGATATACCGGAGATTGAAGTAATTTTCATTGATAAGAGTGATGACATTCTTACGCCTATCGGCGCCAAAGGTTTGGGTGAAGTAGGCATTGTAGGCATTCCTTCGGCAATAGCCAACGCGGTGTATCATGCCACGGGCAAAAGGGTGCGCGATTTGCCGATAACGCCGGATAAACTCCTCACCCCTTAATCCCCTCTCCACGGGTGGAGAGGAGAATGATGGCTTCAACCGGCATAATTTGATGTTGACATTGTAAGACTTTGTAGTTATAAGTACAGGAGCGAAATTAAATAGATTAAAAATAATAAGGTTATTCGCTCCGGTGTAGCATTGCTGTTGTTGAGTTCACAGCAGTACAAAAGCTACATCAGGGAGATGCAGGAAAACGTGCTGTATATCGTTTTCCTGTCGCTTTTTTTCATTCTTTTTCCCCATAAAAAAAGAACATAATAAGAAGCGATAAGGGATAGATAATTTCGACGACTTACTTATATGAAATGAATATAGAAATGTAAAACCTAAGTGAGCGGAGCCTGCCGGCAAAGGCGGGCGCGTGAGGGATAGAAGCGTAAAGCCCGGAATGGCGCTGAAGCACGAAGCGACATGAGGACCTGCCTTTGCCGGCAGGCAGGCTTGCATCGGATAGCCCGACCCGAAGGGACACGCCCAAATCATCATTCTCAAACATATAGAACAACCGATTTTATTATAAAATGCTAACCGATGAGTACAAAAAACAATAAAGTAACCGGCGAGCCGATGAACCGCGTGGATGGCAAGCTGAAAGTAACCGGCGCGGCTACTTACTCGGCAGAGTATAAATTTGCCGATATAACTTATGCCGTGCTGGTTACAAGCACTATTGCCAAAGGAGCTATCAAAAATATGGACACTAAAGCTGCCAGGAATGCACCGGGCGTACTGGCGGTTATTTCGCACTTAAACTCCATAAAAGTGCCCGGCTACAAAGAGCAGCACGGCGAGCCGGGGCAACCTCAGCCCATCGGAAAACCATTAAAAGTATTTTATGATAACAGGATTTATTCCAACGGTCAGCCTATAGCAGTAGTGGTAGCAGGCACGTTTGAGCGTGCCCGTTATGCAGCGTCGCTTGTAAAAGTGCAGTATGAAAAAGAGGCATCGGAAACCGACTTTGCAAAAAATATGGAAAGTGCAATCGTGCCTGAGCAGGCAAAGCGCGACCCGAAAGCCGCAGTGGCAGACTATAACCGCGGTATGCCCGATGGCTACTCAACTGCACCGGTAAAAATAGAAGCGGAATACATTCAGCCCTCCGATTTTCACAACCCGATGGAGTTGCAGAGTCTTATTGCACATTGGGAAACAACCGACAGGCTTACCTTGTATGATAAAGTGCAGGGCACACAGGCCACGCAGCAAAGCTTTGCCAGGGAATGGCAGATTCCGCTTGAAAATATAAGGGTGATTTCCACGTTTGTAGGCGGCGCTTTTGGCAATGCATTGCGCAACTGGCCGCACGAAACAGCCGCGGTGATTGCTGCCAAAATGGTCGGTCGCCCGGTAAAGCTGATGCTTACCCGGGAGCAAATGTTTTTTATGGTGGGCTATCGCCCCTACACCTGGCAAAAAGTGAATATGGGCGCAACGCCCGATGGCAAGATTGTAGGCATCACGCATAGCGCCGTTGGGCAAACTTCTTCCTATGAGCAGTTTACCGAAGGCACGCTGCAGCAAACAAAGATGCTTTATACGTCGCCCAACGTGAGCACCCGCTACCGCATATTGCCGCTGGATGTAAGTACGCCCGCGCCCATGCGTGGCCCGGGCGAGGCAACCGGCGCCTGGGCACTGGAAAGTGCGATGGATGAAATGGCGTATGCGCTACATTTAGATCCGATAGAATTCAGGCTGCGGAACTTTCCGGAGAAAGACCCGGAGAATGATAAGCCCTGGAGTACGAATTATGTAAGAGACTGCTATAAAATGGGCGCCGAAGCCATCGGCTGGAGTAAGCGCCAGTTAAAACCGGCTTCTTTGCGGGAGGGTGACTGGCTGATTGGCTATGGCATGGGAACGGGCGTGTTTGGCGCCAACCGGCAGGCAGCCAAAGTGCGGGCAAAATTATATGCAGATGGTACATTGCTGATGCAGTGCGCTGTAACGGATATTGGTCCGGGCACCGGCACTGCCATGACGCAGATTGCGATGGACAATATCGGCCTTCCGGCTGAAAAAATCACTTTTCAATGGGGCAATTCCGACTTCCCGGAGATGGGCAACCAGGGCGGTTCTTCTACCGTAAACAGCGTAGGGCCGGCGGTAGTAGCTGCCTGCAACAGCATTAAGCAAAAGCTTGCGGAGATGGCCGGTACCAAAAAGCCGGAGTTTAAAGATCAGAAGCCGGAAGATTTGGTATTTGAAGGGGGCAAACTATATACAAAAGATAAATCGGCAAGTGTAACGTATGAGGATATTTTAAAGAGCAATGGTGAAAAAGGGATAGATGTGATTGAAGGTGCTAAGCCCGGAGCAGACAGGGATAAGTATGCCATGTATTCTTATTCCATGCACTTTGCCGAGGTGCATGTGCACGCGGTAACGGGGCAGGTAAAAGTAAAGAAGGTTGTGGCCTGTGCCGATGCCGGTACGATTATTAATAAAAAGACAGCCGGCAACCAGATGATTGGCGGCGTAACCGGCGGCATCGGCATGGCGCTGCACGAAGATGCAGTAATGGATCATCGCTATGGCAGGTATGTAACCAAAGACTTTGCTGACTATCATGTGCCGGTACATGCCGATGTGCCGCAGGTAGAAGTGCTGTTTATAGATAAACCGGATATGCTGGTAGATCCGCTGGGTACAAAGGGCTTGGGCGAAATAGCCATTATCGGCGTAGCGCCTGCTATTGCAAACGCTATTTTTAATGCTACGGGCAAAAGAATCAGGGAATTGCCGATTACACCGGATAAACTGATATGATTGGCGATTGCGGATTTTAAATTGCAGATGGTAAATCGTTAAAGCAAAAAAACAAAAGAAATAAGTCTTCATTTTTGCAGTATAAAGAGATTATGATTATACAATTGTTTGGCATTGCAAAAGATATTGTGGGCAGTAATAACCTTGCAATAGATAATGCGGAAGAGATTACTACGGTTAAAGCATTGAAAGTATGGCTGGCACAGCGCTACCCGGCGCTGCAGCAATTAAAATCAATGGCGGTGGCGGTGGACAGCGAATATGCAAACGATGAACAGGCAATAGCAGCAAGCAGTGAGGTTGCACTTATTCCACCGGTAAGCGGCGGTTAATACCAGTTATGCTCATAAAAATAGTTGACCAGATAAATATGCAGGAAGCGTACGATTATTTGCAGTCGCCGGTATCGGGCGCGGTTAATGTATTTATAGGCACCGTCCGTAACCATTCAAACGGCAAAGCTGTAACAAAACTCGTGTTTGAAGCGTATGAAAAAATGGCTTTGAAGGAACTGAATAAAATAGGCATTGCGGCACAGGAAAAATGGAAGCTGGACAACGTAGTAATAATACATGCCGTGGGCGAAAAATGGCCGGGCGAGGCTGTGGTAATAACCGGGGCATCATCGGTGCATCGGAAGGCTTCTTTTGAAGCCTGCGCATTTTTAATAGAGGAGCTGAAGAAAACAGTGCCGATATGGAAGCATGAGTTTTATGAAGACGGCAATGTGTGGGTAAATGCGCATCCATAAGCCTTTACTTTAATCATGGGAGATTTAATTGCAGGAGATCAATAATATGAGCAATGAGCTGATAGATAAATACGGAAGGCGGTTAAACTATCTCCGGTTATCGGTAACCGACCGGTGCAATTTCCGGTGCTATTACTGTATGCCGGAAGAAGGTATGCATTTCGCGCCGCGCAAAGACCTGCTGAGTTTTGAAGAGCTGTATTTACTGGCTGCTATCTTTTGCAAATTGGGCGTATCGAAAATAAGAATTACCGGCGGCGAGCCTTTTGTCCGCAACGGCGTTATGTCTTTTATCGAAAATATAAGTGAATTAAACGGGTTAAAAGAAATTACAATCACTACCAATGGAACGCTTACGGATAAATATATTTCCCGGTTAAAAGCAGCCGGCATCCGTACCATTAATATCAGTCTCGACTCTTTAAACCGTCAGCGTTTTTATGCCATTACGCGGCGCGATAATTTTGACCAGGTGTATAATACGGTGCTTACGCTGCTGCAACAAGGCTTTGAAGTAAAGCTTAACTGTGTATTATCGGCGGCCAGCAATACAGACGATATTATTCCGTTTGTTGAACTCACGAAAGAACACCTTTTATCAGTGCGCTTCCTCGAAGAAATGCCTTTCAACGGCAGCGAAACTTTTAATACTGCCAACTGGAACTACGAGGATATTTACAAATACATTAGCCGGCAGTACGATGAAATAATTACGCTGGCAAACGCACCAAACTCCACCTCGCTCAATTATAAAATTCCCGGCTACAAAGGTTCCTTTGGCGTTATTCCTTCTTTCAGCAGAACGTTTTGCGGCACCTGCAACCGGCTAAGGCTCTCTGCAACCGGTGAGTTGCGTACCTGTTTATATGGCGCGCCCGCTGCCAACCTTCGCGATGTAGTGAGAAGCGGTGCCGGGGAAGAAGTGATCGCTAATGAAATTATACAGGCCGTAAGCGGCCGTGTGAAAGATGGTTTTGAGGCAGCCGCTATCAATACAAAATCCTTGCATGATTCTATGTCTGTGCTGGGCGGATAAAAGCGCGAACACTACTTACCCATGACTAATTTCTCAAGATATAACAGGCAGTTGCAATTGCCCCGGTTTGGTGAAGCGGCACAACAACAATTGCAAAAGGCATGCGTGCTGGTCGTGGGCGCCGGCGGGCTTGGTGTGCCTGCATTGCAGTACTTAACCGGCATGGGCATTGGCCATATCGGTATTATGGATGGCGATACTATCAGTCTTACCAACCTGCACCGGCAGGTGTTATATGCAGAAGCAGAAGCGGGGAAGCTTAAGGCAGTGATTGCGAAGGAAAAATTAGGCCTTTTAAACAGCAGTGTGCAGGTAGAAGCTTATACGGAAATGCTGAATGTAAACAATGCGTTAGCAATCATTGCTAAGTATGATGTGGTAATAGATGCAAGTGATAATTTTGCTGCCCGTTACCTCATCAACGACGCTTGTGTAATCCTGAACAAGCCTTTTGTATATGGCGCCATCCAGCAATGGGAAGGCCATTTAAGTGTATTTAATTATAAGGATGGCCCTACGTACCGTTGCCTCTATGCCATCCCGCCTGCAACCGGCGAAATACCGGATTGCAATACCGCCGGCGTGTTAGGTGTAGTGCCGGGCATCATTGGTTGCTGGCAGGCATTGGAAGCTATCAAAATAATCACCGGTATGGGCAAAACGCTCTCCGGATATATAAAGATTTTCAATTTTTTAGATGGTGACGAATATCAAATAAAACTAAAAACAAATCCCGGCAATAGGCGCATCCAGTCGTTGCAGGAAACCTACGAAACCGCATGTGCTACATCAGTGCAGCCCATACAACCGGAAGCGTTGTATGCATGGTATCTGCAACATAAAGACTTTGTATTGCTTGATGTGCGGGAACCGGAGGAGTATAATAATGGTCATTTACAAAACGCCCGCCTGCTGCCGGTTAAGGAATTGGCGCACCAAGCGGGTGAATGGCCAATAGGCATCCCGGTAGTTACTTTCTGTGAGCGCGGAAGCCGGAGCAACGGAGCTGCCGCTTTGCTGAAAGAGAAAAACAGCACCCTGGAAGTGTATTCGCTTGCCGGCGGTATGGAAGCTTGGACCGCCCGCTTTGGCGATATGTTGGTTGAAGTATAAAAAAATAAAAAGGCATAGTGTTTAAATAAATTTTATCGCCGTTATGATTGCCGTAGAAGAAGCACTGGCGCAGGTAACAGCGCACAAAAAAGATTTTGGTACAGAAGCAGTAGCGCTGTTGCAATCGTTAAACAAGGTATTGGCAGTAGCCGTTATCGCCGACCGCGATTTTCCGCCGTATCACCGTATAGCGATGGATGGCATTGCTATTAGCAGCGCTGCCTTTACAGCAGGAAGAAAAGAATTTTTTATAGAAAATATCCAGGCCGCCGGCGGGCCGGTGCTAACGTTAAGTGATGTAAATAACTGCATGGAAGTAATGACCGGCGCGGTATTGCCGCAGCAAACCGATGCCGTAATTCCTTATGAGGATTGCGAAATAACAAACGGTATTGCAACCATTAAAGCAGCGGCTGTGTGGCAGCAGCAAAACATCCACCGGCAGGCTACGGACAGTAAAGCCGGAACCACTTTGATAGAGCCGGACACAATCATTACCCCGGCACACATCGGGATGATGGCAGCGGTAGGCTTATCGCAGGTCAACGTGCGTAAACAGCCGCGTATCGCCATCTGTTCTACCGGCGATGAATTGGTGGATGTTGATGCAATGCCGCTGCCACACCAGGTGCGCAAATCGAATGTCTATATGCTGGCGGCAGCCTTGCAAAAAGAGAATATCAGCGCATCCTTGTTTCATTTGCCGGACGATAAGAATAGGATGCAGCAGCAGCTTACAGCAATTATGGCATCGCACGATGTTATTTTGCTGTCAGGCGCAGTATCCAGGGGCAAGTTCGACCACTTACCCGAAGCGCTTAACAATCTCGGTATGCAAACCATTTTTCACCGCGTGGCGCAACGACCGGGCAAGCCATTCTTGTTTGGAAAATTTACCAGCGGCGTTACTGTCTTTGGCTTTCCGGGCAACCCGGTTTCTACCTTTGTTTGCTATCATATTTATTTTAAAAAATGGCTGCGTGCTTCCTTGCGCTATCCTTCAAACCCAATGAGTGCAAAGCTCTCAGCACCTGTTAGCCTGCAATCAAAACTTACGAACCATATACTGATAAAATTAAAAAATAAAGAAGGCGTTTACTATGCAAACCCTTTTTCGTTTTCTACTTCCGGTGATATGAACAGCCTTTTGGAGACTAAAGGAATTATTACTATACCGCCTGAAAAAAACGAATGGGCAGGGGGAGAAATAGTAGAAGTTATACCTTGCTAAACGGAACATTATACGGGAGAATGAAAGAAATTAAGGACATTATAAAAGCATATACTGAAGCGGTAAAAGTGGGCCGGCAAATGGCGCTGGCTACGGTGGTAAAAGTGGAAGGCTCGTCGTACCGGCGGCCGGGCGCGCGGATGCTGGTGACGGACGATGGCAATTTAACAGGCGCCATCAGCGGTGGCTGCCTCGAAGGCGATGCACTGCGCAAAGCCTTGCTGGTGATGCAGCAGCAAAAGCCTGTACTGGCCACCTACGATACAACGGATGAAGAAGATGCGAAGCTGGGCGTGCAGCTTGGCTGCAATGGCATTGTACATATATTGATAGAGCCGGTAGCCCTAAACGACGGCGATAACCCGGTAGCATTATTACAGCTTGTAGAAGGCAAAAGAAAAGACGCGGTGATTGCCACTTTGTTTTCTTTGGAAAACAAAAAATCGGGCTGGCAGGGCACTTGCCTGGCAATAAGCGATGATCAGGTAATAAGGGCCGGTAAAACAGAACCACTTCCTGGCTCTTTGCAGGAAGATGCACAGCAGGTGTTGGCCGCCAGGCAATCCCTTTTTAAAGAATATACAACAACGGACACTAAGTTCATCGCTTTTATTGAATACGTAGCGCCGCCGGTATCACTGATTGTATTTGGCGCCGGCAATGATGCAGTGCCGCTGATGCAGATAGCCGCCGTAATAGGCTGGCAATTAACAGTGGTAGATGGCCGGCCTAATTATGCTACGCAACAACGTTTTCCATCGGCACAGCAGGTAATTGTAGCCAATGCCGCTACGGCCCTTTCGCATCTTTACTTCGACAGTGCAACGGCCGTGGTGTTGATGACGCACAATTACAATTATGACATTGCCATGCTTAAACAATTGCTGCCGCTGGGGTTAACTTATACCGGTGTATTAGGACCTAAAAAGAAGCTGGACAAAATGCTGGACGAACTGCAGGCAGAAGGACAGGAAATAGGAGAAAGTCACCTGCAAAAAATATACGGGCCAACCGGCCTGGACATCGGCGCTGAAACCTCCGAAGAAATTGCCTTGTCTATCATTGCAGAAATAAAAGCGGTGATGGCAAAGACCAGTGGCGCGCCGTTGCGTGACAAACCTAATATTATACATATTCACCCGTAAAATATGCGCGTATGGCAACAGGTATTATTATTTTGGCAGCCGGCGCTTCTACACGGCTCGGCATGCCCAAGCAGACCCTGGTTTATAATGGCAAAACATTGCTGGAGCACGCGGTGGATGCTGCATTAGAAGTTGCTAAGCCGGTGATTGTAGTGTTAGGCGCTAAGGCAGATACCATAGTGACTTACCTGAAATCAAAGCCGGTAACGATTGTTTACAACGATTCATGGCCGCAAGGAATGGCATCTTCTATCGCTGCGGGATTGCAGGCAGTGTTGACGGATAACAAAGCTATTAATGAAGTAATTATCATGCTGTGCGACCAGCCTTTTGTTGATGCCCTTTTACTAAACCAGTTGATTGCGCGGCATACCGAAAGCGGCAAAGGCATTATTGCCTGTAAGTATGCAGCAACCATCGGCGTACCTGTCTTGCTGAATAAAAAGTATTTTGATGAACTGAAGTTGTTACAGGGTGAAGAAGGCGCAAAAAAATTATTGTTGAAATACAAAGACGACGTCGCTTTCGTGTCTTTTGAGAAAGGAGTTATTGATATTGATACGATGAATGATTATGAGCGATTGAATACTCTGAGTGGTGAGTTGTAAATAAGGTGTGACAGTTTGGACAGTAGCAGTTAATCCTTCAGGTTTTGTTGAAAATGTCTTTATATAACTTGGTTACAAGGTGTTTCTGGAAGGGTCGGAAAGCTACAAATTTTTGAGGTATAATACTGAAAAATAGTTGGTAAAATTCCTTGTAACTCAGTGCAGCAAAGGGTTTGAGAGAAGTTATGTGAAAGCGCTTTCACATAAGTTTTTTTGTAAATGAAAAAGCTTAAAAAAAGCGATGCTGGGCTTGTAGCAGTTTACAGGTAATAGGCTGGGGTAAGCAAGGCGGTAAACAGCGGTTTAAATGTAAGCAGTGCGGCATTTTATTTACTTATAATGATAGGGTTCAAACTATAGAAAACCGGTTTGTCTGGTTTCGTAAATGGGTAGTGGAAAGGCAAACTTACAAGACGCTCCAGAGAGATAGTGGTTTATCAAAAGATACCCTTCAAAAAACCTTTTATTATTTTCTTGACAGAGCCCCTCTAAGCCTGTTATTCATCATGATAATATTTACTTAAGGGTAGATGCCACTTACTTTAAAAAGTTTTGTGTAGTATGCTATCAGGATGATCCCATCAGCTATACACAGTTGTTCCGGTTTTCAGATGCAGAGCGGTACGAAGAAATAAAAGAAGATTTATTGAACCTGCTGAACCTTGGCTTACAGATAACTTCTATTACCTGTGATGGTCATAAAGCTACCCTTAAAGCCATCAAAAAAACAATGCCTGGTGTTACCATTCAGCGATGCCTTGTACACATCCAGAGAATGTGTCTGCTGTGGCTTACAGCCAATCCAGGCTACGATGCCGGCAAAGAATTAAGGGTATTGGTTTTAATGATACATCGCATCCAAACACATAATGACAAACAATACTGGATACACCGGTTAACCGATTGGGAAAATAAGCATAAAGACTTTCTGAAAGAAAAATCATACAAAGCTGAAACGGGCAGATATTGGTATAAACATAAATTAATCAGGCGTTCTTTTTTTACCATCAAAAGAGCTTTGCCCCATATGTTTTGTTACCTCGCTGACAGCAACATTCCTAAAACAACCAATGGCATAGAATCTTACTTCGGGCATCTCAAAAATCATTTGGACCTGCACAGAGGATTAACCAAAAATAACAGAATCAACTTTATCAAATGGTATATCTACTTCAGGAATAAATCCCGGCTTTGAGTTTTCTGAGCCATTGTGCTTACCAAAAAAAGTAAGGGTTGAACAGCTTAACTGCGCAACCCTTACTTTTTTCGTATAAGCATTAATCTTATTGCCCGGCAAGTTGCTCTCCAGCAGCGCTTGCTTCCTCTTCAGATTAATAGCGCCAATAAAAGAAATTTTATCCGAAAAACTACCAACTATTTTTCAGTACATTACCATTTTTGAAAGTGTTGGCTTTATAAGCATTTGCAAATATTATCGGCTTATACTTTGGGAAATTTTAAGGGTAATTACCCTTAAAATTTTTTAATCTTATATTTTAAGCTGTATTTTTGAGGGTAATTACCCTTTTTATGAGTAAATTTAATGTAGATGATCTGCTTAAAACTGCTTTCCAAGATTCAAAGGAGCAGATTAATATAAAAAAGTGCTTTGAGGAAAAGCTATTAGAATATGACCTTAGTAAAACAAAGGCGTTAAATGTCTTAGGTATTGACAAAGACGTTTTTGAGGACATTGTTAGCGGCTCTGCCAAGCAGCCAAGCATGATACACGTATTGAAAATAGCGCAGTTCATTGAAATGGATTTAAAAGATGTGGTTACTGCGTTAATGAGTAATCAAAGCAGTGAGACTATCAGTTCAATAGAGAAGGCAAAGAAAGTCTCTTTTCTTGCAAAAAACTTTGACATTAAGAAGCTAACCAAGATTGGCTTTTTTAATGACAGCGACGATATTGATTATTTAATTCAACGTGTTTTGACCTTCTTCGGCTATGAGGGCGTACACGAATTTGAAGAACAATTGCTTTTGCCTTTCTATAGCAAGTCAAAACGCACCTTCTCGGATAAGATGAAAGATTTTTGGGTAAAGTCTGCTTACCAATCTTTCAAGAGTATCAGCAATCCAAATGAATATGATAGAGAAGGTCTGAAAGATTTAATTATTAAAGCAAAACCGTATTGTCAAGATGTAGAAAACGGTCTGCTAACTGTATGCAAGGCGCTTTACAACATCGGTGTTACTGTGATTCTTCAAAATCAGTTGGTCACAACGCAAGTCAGAGGCGGAACTTTTGTAGTCAATGGGAAGCCGTGTATTGTGATAACTGATTTATTCAAACGTTACCCAACACTTTGGACAACATTAATTCACGAGCTGCATCATGTTTTGTACGATTTGGAAAAAATATCGCATGCGCAATTTCATTTGACAGGCGAACCGGATTTATTTCTGATTGAGGATAAAGCTGACGACTTTGCTATTGAATATTTCTGTGGGATGAAACATTTTAATTACATAAGGCCCCACATCAATAATCGTGTGGTGGTAGAAAGATTTGCAAGAAACTTAGAGGTACATAAATCCTTTATTTACTCGGCTTTCAGGCATTTTCAGGAAAAGCTGTATAAGAAAAACTTTTACGGAGCATACACTGAATTTTTTCCTGATTACACCATAGCAATAAAACAACTTCATTCGCTTACGTGGAAAGAAAACAGTCTTCCAGAAGTGGCAAGCAAAATAAAATCACTCTTTGAATTAAATGTATAATCATGAGTAACGAAGAAAAGAAAAATAAAAAAGTAAAGCAGGACTCCGAACTGTCGCCGGAAGACTTGGAAAGAATGGAACTACTACGTAAGTCAAGTGAGAAGACTGGCCGGCAGCTTCGCATTGATTTGGAAAGCGGCAACCTGCAAGAGATAGACGAATTAAGGCAGATGCTCGGAAAGGATTTTGAAAACCCTGAAGAAAAGTACAGCGTTTACTACAGAGGAATTAGGAACATCTTAATGGCTTATTTGCCCAAAGGAAAAGAATTTCAAGAAGCTCGTCAAATTATCTATGATGAAAAGAACATTTTTCTGAATGCTGGTAAGAAAAAGTCAGACAATAGCGGGATACGAAAAAGCGATGGGCGAATGACATTCCAGTATAAGATGAACGAAATGCTTGATGTTATCGTTAAATGGGTTTCCGAATCGCAGAATCCTTTTGCTCTTTACAACACGTTGTATGAGTTGAATGAAAGGAACGGTTATGGACACGAAAATTATGACGGTACTTCTTTAAGTTTCGCAAAGGCAATGCGAAAACTAAAACCCGAAAGTGAATAGTTTTCGGTTGAATGATCTCTAAGAAGCATCGGCAAGATTGCGGCTCTGGGCAGGTTGGCTTTGTGTCCTGCCTTTAGTGTACCTGACAATGTGCCGCAATAAGTGTCGGCAAAAGAAGCGTTGACGATTAAAACAGTTTGAAAATATGTCGCTCAACCGTCCTGTGTCACCCAATTGGTGTGCTGTTGTAAGATGGCATACAACGCTCTAACATATATCCGTTCAAATACTAAAAGCGCTATCCAATTTTCTCTATTGAATTGTCTTACACTTTTAGGTTATTTGCACAAATTCCGTTTGTATGTTTAACAACCGCACAAAAATAAAAAGCATACTCGATGCCGGCGAATGGGGTAAAGCAGTAATTGTAATGGGCTGGGTACGCACGTTTCGCAACAATCAGTTCATTGCTTTAAACGATGGCAGCACCAACAATAACATCCAGGTAGTGGCCGCGCTTGGCCTCCTGAATGAAGAAACGCTGAAACGCATTACCACCGGCGCTTCGCTCAAAGTAACCGGCGAAGTAGTGCAAAGCATTGGCAGGGGACAAAGCGTAGAAATAAAAGCAGCCACTATAGAAATATTAGGCGATTGCGATGCAGAAAAATATCCGCTCCAACCGAAGAAGCACAGCCTCGAATTCTTACGCGAGATAGCCCACCTCCGCTTTCGCACCAATACTTTCGGCGCAGTGTTCCGCATACGGCACGCACTGGCTTTTGCCGTGCACCGGTTCTTTAATGATAAGGGCTTTGTGTATTTGCATACGCCCATCATTACGGCAAGCGATGCAGAAGGCGCAGGAGAATTATTTAAGGTAACAACGCTGCCTTTAAACGACGCGCCCACGACCGAAAGCGGTGACATTAATTTTAAAGAAGACTTTTTTGGCAAGAGCACCAACCTTACGGTGAGCGGCCAGTTGGAAGGCGAGCTGGGCGCGATGGCCTTCAGCGATATTTATACTTTCGGCCCAACCTTTCGCGCAGAGAACAGTAATACGACGCGTCACCTCGCCGAGTTCTGGATGATAGAGCCGGAAATGGCGTTTTACGATTTGGAAGACAACATGAACCTGGCCGAAGAATTCATACAATACCTCATTAATTATGTACTGAATAATAACAGGGATGATTTATTATTTCTCGATCAGCGCTTAGTGGAAGAAGAAAAAGGCAAACCACAGGCAGAGAGGATAGAACTGGGTTTGCTGGACAAGCTGCGCTTTGTGGTAGATAATCAATTTGAACGCATTACCTACACCGATGCGATAGATATTTTACTGCAGTCGCCGGCTTATAAAAAGAAAAAATTTAAGTACAACGTGAGCTGGGGCATTGATATGCAAAGCGAGCACGAACGCTACCTAGTGGAAAAGCATTTTAAAAAGCCGGTGATCGTTACCAATTATCCCGAAGGCATTAAAGCTTTTTATATGCGCATGAATGAGGATGGCAAAACGGTAGCGGCGATGGATATTTTAGCGCCGGGCATCGGCGAGATCGTAGGCGGCAGCCAGCGCGAAGAGCGGTATGATAAACTGGTAAGCCGCATGGAAAAAATGCACATCCCAACAGAAGAAATGAGCTGGTATCTGGATACGCGCCGCTATGGCGCGGTACCGCACGCCGGCTTTGGGCTGGGCTTTGAGCGGATGGTACAGTTTGTAACCGGCATGACGAATATCAGGGATGTAATACCCTTTGCACGCACGCCGCAAAACTGTAGTTTCTGATGCCTGCCGGTGCAGTAAGCCGCAGAAAAAAGGCGGAACTGAAATTTTGAAATTAACAAATGCACCTTATATTTGCAGCCCTTTACGGATGGTGCGGTAGCTCAGTCGGTAGAGCAAAGGACTGAAAATCCTTGTGTCGCCGGTTCGATCCCGGCTCACACCACAGGGCTGAAAGTGAAGCTGGATAAGCCTTTCAGCCTTTTTTATTCTCTTGATAATAACGCTGTATACTGAAAACGCTAACAAAATCGCTAACGTTTAAATGTATAACTATGTTATTACTGCCCAATGGCTGTACAGCCAGTGATTTAAGTGTTCATCCTCAAAACTGGAAAGAAAAGAACGCATCTACAAAAAAGCCCTGGTATATTTTCTATCGTTTTTATGATCCTCTCGCCCGCAAAGAATTTCCGACTGGTAAACTTGTACCGATAAAAGGCATGAACCGGATAAAAGACCTGAAGGACCGGCAGGCTGTAACCAAAGAATTGCTCGAGAATGAAGAAAAGCTGTTGAAGGAAAAAGGGTGGAACCCGATAACTGAGCAATTTATGAACGAGGAAGAGGAAGAAGATGCTTCTTACCTGGTACCACCCACTACCCCCTTGATAAAGGCATTGATAATTTCGAAAGACAATCTTACTGTTGTAGATTCTACCAGGAGCGATCTTAAGTCTACCATTAATGTAATAAAGCAAGCTGTAGAGCCTTTGCGATATAACAATCTATCTATTAGCAGTATTGAAACCAGGCATGTAAAAAATATATTGGAATACCTGTATAAGCAGAACAAAAATTTTGGCAATAATCGCTATAATAAGGTTAGGGCTTACCTGCTCATGCTATTTAAGGAATTGAAAGAATTGGGAGCGGTAAAGTATAATCCGGTTACAGACATTAGTCTTAAAACACCCATCCGGAAGCTGCGTGCAGTACTAAGTGATGAAGAGCGAAAAATAATTGATAGTTTTCTTAAACAGAACTATTACACTTTTTGGCGTTTCATGCATATATTTTTCCATAGCGGCGCAAGGGAAACAGAGCTGATGAGTGTGCAGGGTAAAGATGTGGATTTGGAAAATCAGCGATTTAAAACAACTGTAAAAAAAGGAAAGGAATACCGCGAGATTTGGAAGACTATAAAAGATATTGCCCTGCCACTTTGGAGGCGGGCAATGAATAAATGCGCGCCTGATGAATATTTATTTTCGAAAGGGCTGGTGCCAGGCACCAAAAGGATAAGAACCGAACAGATAACCCGGCGCTGGAGAGTGCATGTGAAAAAGAAACTGCAGGTAGAAGCCGATTTTTACGCATTGAAACATTTAAACACTACGGAGATGCTGGACCACCTTGCAGAACTGGATGTTGCAAAATTGAACGGCCACACAACTACAGCAATGATAAAAACCGTGTATGATGTGCGCCGGGTGGAACGGCAGCATGAGCGACTGAAGAAGGTGGGTAACGAATTTGTTTAGAAGGAGGAGTTATAAGACATGTGTTTTTTCAACTTATCAGTAGCGATCAAAGTTGCAATTTTTGTTTGCATTTGTAAAAACTTCCAGTCACTTTCTACATAAAATTTTGGCTTTTCATCCGTAGGCTTTAATTGAATATCATATCCGCTTTTCATGTCAACAATGTGATATAAAAAATTGCTAAGTGTATAGCGATATCTATTGTCTTTACATTCAATTTTAATGAGGTAAGTTACCGTAGATGAAAAGCCCATTTTCATTATCTTGGCAACATCGACTGGAGCTTTTGCATTAAGTAAAACTATTTTTGAAACATCGTCAGTTGATTCGATGTCAAAGGCATTGTTCGTTGAACTGACTGTTTTAAACAACTTTGCTCTGCTATATAAAGTATTAGCCTCTGTACTATCAACATGCTCAACCTCCGCATATGTTACCTCCTTAGTAACTGAATCAATGGGAAGTAAAAATTTTGCAGTAGAATCTTGTTTTTGGCCAAAACTAAAAATTGGGAATACAAAATAAAGCAGAATGAAAACTTTTTTCATGACAGGATAATGATTTGTTTTTTATTTAATGTTTATGGGGTGCGCTACGAGTGTATGGTCGTACGTAAGTTCCATCCTTTCGTAAATATCCTTTTACATTCACTGTTTTTGGGTTGTTTAAAGAAGATCCATCGTAATACTCAGCTCTTTCTTCCTCTTTTTTAGGAATGTAATCATAAGTACCATATTCTGTATGGTATTTAAATGTTCTTATTTTTTCAACTGGATAGGACGTTTTTTTAGCAATTGCAATTTTTGCTACATACCCTTTTACATCGCCAAATATGACTGGTACAAAATCTCCTGAAGTGTCTTTGAAAACAAATTGCTGCCCAGGTTCGAATTGCAGCTTACTATAGATATAGGATTGCTGTGTATAAAGGTAGGCGTTGCCCTGAAATGTCGCAATAGAGTAAGTGTTTTTACTTTTGAAAAAGGTGGAATCTGTATTTAATAGTGAATCGTCTCCCTGATAAATGCTTGAATCAACAACTGCTGAATTGATCTGAGAATAAGATGTATTACATTTAATGCAGGCTAAACAAGCAAGCAGTAGTACAAAAGGCTTACATTTCATAATTTTTTATTTCGGACAATTGTTTTGGTTGAGGGTGCCGCACAGGTAGGAGCAACGAAGATATATAAATATATTAATATTTCAAATTTCGGCTGGTTCGCTTGGAAATTTATCAAGCCTGGCAAAACATTTATCGCAGAGTTGGCCACGGTGCCGGAGTTGTTCTATACGTTCCCTGTATTCTGCAATTGATAAAACCCATCCGGCTCTGCGGTGGCATAAAGTTTTTTTCTGGTCAACGCTTGCATGAAACTTTTTTGGGTAGGGCATTGTATTCTATTTATGCTAAAAACTCTTTATAAAAATTTTCTTGGTAGTAAGATTTGTTTCTAAAATTTATTAGAAAAAAGGCTCAGGCCGCTGAATACGGCGGCAGCTATTGAGGAAAGCTTATTAACTGTTTCCAGCCGATCAGGACCGAGTTCCTTTTTTAAATGATCAATTTCAAGAAGCAATTTATTGATGTTGGCCTCTAACAATTCCTCCTGTGCTACAAACCCCCCTCGTAATAAAAAATCATTTGCTTCAACACGAAGAATTAGAAAAATGGCGACTTTACGGGCGTTTAGATCTTCTATAAAACCATGCCTCTCAAAATATCGCAATACTGAATTTAAGGTGTCAAAGTCTATATTAATACTTTTTAAAACATCATCCACAGGAATTTGAGACGGGCTTTCAGTTTCTAAGTTGAGGCAAAGCCATTTTAAAACATCATCCTTTATTGTTGGTGTAATCATACATTATTTCATTGCAGAATAATTAAAACGAGTTTTTCTCAAAAAAACGCTTTATTAAAGATAATGAGAAATTGATTAGTAAGACGTATTTTTGAGACAAGCTTGCAGGTTAAGCGATTTCTTTTTTCTCTATTGGGAGAAAATAAAAATAAACGAGCGTTTTATGAGAATCGGATATGCGCGGGTGAGCACCCAGGATCAGAAGCTGGAGCTGCAAACGGATGCCTTGAAAAAGGCTGGCTGCGAAATAATTTTTAAAGAGAAGATCTCCGGGAAAAATAAAGAGCGGCCGGAGCTGATGAAAGTGTTTTGCAAGCTGCGTAAAGGAGATGAGCTGGTCGTGTGGAAGCTTGACCGGCTTGGGCGAAGCATTCAGGATTTGATAGACCTGGTGGCGAAGATGAAAGAAATGGAGGTAACGTTTTTGAGCTTGCAGGACGGCATAAATACCAACACGGCCACTGGCAGATTTACCTTTAATGTTTTTGCATCGCTTGCGGAATTTGAAAGGGAAATAATACGGGAAAGAACTTATGCCGGCTTAGCGGCCGCAAGGGCGAGAGGCAGAGTAGGTGGCCGGCCAAAAGGTTCCAGCCAGGCAATGATCAGTCTGGCGCTGAGCATTAAAATGGTATTTGATGCCGGAAAAAAATCAATGGGCGAGATAGCAAAAGACTTTAAGATAAGTCGGGCAACTGCTTACCGATACTTAAAAAATGCAGAAGAGTTTACGCGGGAGCAGGATGCTATAAATGCATAAATACATTTTTATAAAATCAACATACGAATGAAAAAAGCCACAACAAGAAAACCAGCCGCTAAGAAAACAGAAACAGTAAAGAAGGAAGACCTTGAAAAAATGTTTACTATTGAAAAGAATCCACCACCGCTGCCGGTAGCGGCTAATGAAGCAAAGGCTGCAGCATTAAACCGACTCC
Organism: Ilyomonas sp.; assembly: GCA_965247435.1. Lineage (GTDB taxonomy): Bacteria > Bacteroidota > Bacteroidia > Chitinophagales > Chitinophagaceae > Ilyomonas. The sequence continues at coordinate 770,260 of OZ252019.1, forward strand.
GGACCATTGCAGCCGAGTGCCCGGAGGATGGAGCCATCATTATTCCGGTTAAATTCAGGCATTCCGGAATGCGACTGTTGAACAAAGAATTTGAAGAAGTACGATGGCGCGTATTTGATATTAAAGACAATCCAGACTTCATCCGGATTTATAAGAAGAAACACCTAACTAAAAAAGGATAATCTATATACCAGGCAATAAACTGCCGGCATCATGAGCAATGATGCAACAAGGAATTAAACTCCTATAAACTTAATTGTTCTGCTTCACGTTATCATTCTCCCATTGGCGAAGCAGCATATTTTTCTTTTCGAATTCTGTGCGTTCCTCCTGCGTAAGATTATCGCCTTTGGCTTTAAGCATTTCTACCTGGCTAAACATTGTCTGGTATTCCTGCTCGCTGGTGATCTCCGGATATTGTGTTGCGGTGGATGCTGTGCCGGCCTTGGCGGTGGATGCTGGATTCGTTTCCATAAAAAATGAAGTTTATACTCAAAGGTATTCACAATCATAAAACAAAACCATCCTTTGAATTTTTCTTTGTTACTTTCTTTTGTCCGAAGTAGAGCGCAGCGGAGCGGGAGGATAAAAGAAAGTAAAAATTTGCAAAGCAATGCACCCACTGTATAGCAGGTGCATTAAGCCAGGCAGCAAACTACTTCTGCAACTTCTCTACCTGTAATTGGCTAAATACATAAGCCAAAGGAAAAAATGAAAATTCGTCTTCATCGCTTTCTACTTTTTTTTCTTTGTTAGCGGCTTTGCGCGGCTCTCCCCAAAGCAGTAAGGCTTTCTCACCTTTACGTACACAATAGCCTTCGGAAAGCCATTGCTTAAAGCTGTGTATAGTGGTATGCCCTTGCTGCCGGTACATATCTACTAAACCTTCATTAACGCTGCTGTAAGCGCCGGCTTTAACGGCCTGTTGTATGAGGCGGCTAATGCCTTTTAATTCGTTGCGCTTAGTTGTCATTTCCTGCGTCATAGGGTAAGGGTTTACAGTGAAGAATCATATAATCAGCGGCATCAAGGCCAATGGAGAAAGCATTGCCCTGCGGCGTGGATTTGCGGTATATGCGTTCAAATTCAGTTGGGTTATAGCAATACAATAGCTGGCGGCTCTGCAGGTAGTCATTGCAGTGTTGCCGCACACGTTCTTTGTGTGACATTGCGGAATAATTAAAGGATGGGAAGAAAGCCACCGCGCGGCGGCGGTGGCGTTTAAGGTTTAGAGTTCGCGGATTTCTTTTTCTACCTGTTCAATCTTGGCCGTTAAATCTTCTTTAAGCCATTCAATTGTTTTGGTAATTACTTCCGGGTTATACGTGGTAAATGTGCTGTTGTTCTTATCCGACAAAATAATATTGTCCGTCCGGCTGTCGGATGACAATTTAAATTTCAAAAGCTTGTCCAGGGAATCTTTTAGCTTTTCGCGTTTGTCACGCAGCGAATACATTTTGTCCATCTTAAAAAAGATGTCTGCAATAGATGTTTCCTTTTTTGGCTCCGGTGGCGCTGAAACCTGCAGTTTTGAAAGTTCGGGCTTTGTGTCTGTACCAGGTGCGGGTAAAGTAATTACCGGCGTTGGAGTTTTTGCGGTGCCATTGGTGGCGGTACCATTTTTTACGGACATAAAAATAAATCTCAGTTTTTGGTCGGTGTGCCTCACCGTTTAATTACCTACAAGATACAAAAACGCCTTCAAATAACAAAAAATTATAGTCTGATTTTTTAAAATAAAACACTTAAAAATCAATGGTTTACATCAAAAAACAGGTGTTTTTTGTCTGAAAGTCTGGTAAGCACCACCCCGTGACCTATCCGCTTTGTGGCCGGACATGGGCTTTTACAAGATATATGATTGGGGCGTAGGCGCCCTTATGCCCACCCGCCCGGCGGGTGTCCGCTGACTACCCTTATGCAGAGCGTAGCGGAGCATTAGTAAACATAACCCGTGTCCGCCCTGCATGTGTCCGCCTGGCTAATCATACGCAGACATACCCGACGCTGGCGCGTGGTATGCAAGTATGATGAACAGAGCCAGGATACTGGACTCATGCGAAAAGGGCAGCAAGTGTAGTGCATCACTACTCTTACTGCCCTTGTACTAAGCGTTAGGGATTGGCAGCAGTACCGCGTACTGCAGAAAGCCCGGCGCTACCTGCCTGCCGGCAGGCAGGTCAGCGAACGCCCATATCCATTACATAGTTGCTGTCTTGTTCTTTCATACCGAAATCATTGAGTGCTATAAGCAGCATATCGAATGCATCAGGTCCGTGCGGTGCGTCCTCTGCAGGGAACTTTTCATCTTTTTCCGTGCGCTTGTCTTTCTTTGTCTTGCCGCTTACTATAATAGCCGATGTCTGTTCAATCGCTTTTATGAGTTGCTCTGCAGTTATCTCATTCATCATTACAGAGTCTTCGCCTTGGGCGCTCAGCCACTTCTTCAGGTTCTCAAACTTAATATCATGCTCCGGAGGCTCACCGATGTAATGCTCGATTACGTTCCAGCCATTGGCCTCAAAGGTTTCAATAACAATGTCCTTAAACGTTTTTTTATGTGGACTGCGGTTCTTTGCAGTCTTATCGTACACATAGTTAAACTCTTTATTCAGATGGTTTTTATAACGGTTGCAGAATGATTTGACAGCGTCATCCAGCCCTAACGGGTAGAGTTCATAAACATAATCAATGATGTTAAATGTTCTATACGCGCGCCCGGGCAATACTCCAAACTGGGCTATGGGCAGCGGTGCAATACGGAAGTTATAGTCAAAGGCTCCATAGAAGGGCCTTGTCGGATTGTAGTCGGTTATGCCAGCATATTTATTCTTATCGCTGAGCGCCGGGTAGTAAGTATTCTCAACTTTGTCAGGATCCATGTTGAGTATAGCTACCTGATACTCGTACCATGTACAAATGCGTTTTTGCGATTTAAAATAAAACTCACCCAAAACAGTAAGATTCTCAAAGGGGCGCATATCCGACACATAGATCATGTGCCGACGCATTTCATTTATTCGTTTGGTATAGTCGAAGATTTTCTTTTTGTAATCGGCAATGGTCTTTGCATCGGTGCCAGGCTCTGCGATCACTTCCTGCAAACGAATAATGTGTTCCTGCAGCTTTTTTACGATAATAACCGCGTCATTATTAACCAGCTTTTTTTTGCGCAACAGCCATTTAATATTTGCTCCATACTTATCAGTAAAAAACCATTTACTTAAATATTCCGGAAGATGTCCAAACCGCTGAGCTTCCCCACGCAGCGCCGGCAGTACTTCGGTATTTATTTTTTCTTCTTTGCAAAATTTTGCTTCATCAATAATTGCGGCCTGGGCGTTGAACGCATTAGCAGATCCTTCCACTGCAAGGCTAACTAAACACAGCGCTAATCCTGATGCGAATGATATCACACGTTCAAACTTGTCGAGTGGAATAAATGGCTTCTGCCAGTGGTCTGGAGGCTTTTTATATTTAACAAAATCCACTCCTTCCACCAGCTTTAGTTTGTCTGTTAAGAAGCCTGCAATGTTTGGTATCACTCGATTTTCCAGGCGTTCATACGTATCGCTTACAATTAGTATCTGGCAGCGCGGCATTACTTCGCTCAGTCTTAGTATGCGGGGGCCAATGCCACCGGTTGTTTTGCCGCCGGCGCGTGGCCATAGGGCGTAAGTAGTATTGGCGTTAATGATCTGTATATCCCACTGGCTTTGGTTAAGGGTTACTTCAACTTCATTCATCATCGGTACCCTCCAGTCTCTTTAATATTTCTTCCGATGCAGTAAAAGCCTCATCGGCTTCTTCAGCAATTGTTTCATTATTTACTATAACATTTTGTTGAACAATTTTTTCAATCTTATAGATGATTGTTTTTGGGCTGTGCGGTATAGTGGCATCAGGGTATTTTTCAATGTATTTCTGCAATGTTTTTTCCTGCATTGCAGCTATCAGTCCTTCACCTTTAATGTAGTGCTGATTTATTTTATTTATAAGAAATTCAATGCGGTTTTGCGAAAGGCTTTTTTTATTGAGCGGATAAGAAGAAACAAAAGCATCTTCGGCATTTACAATGTCTCTGTATGCAGTATCCCGGCAGACTTCAAATTTGCCCATAATAAACTTCGCAACCTGCTCGCGGCTGTATTTGTTTTCCCGGATGCGCTCATCGGCATAGCGCCAGCGCTCTAACAATTTTTCCTGTAAAGGAGTTAAGGGAATGCCGCTGCTTTTACCGCCTTCGGCTAAGTAAAGCTTGATGTCTTCGCGGTTCGCATCGTTAAACCTGGTCTTCTGCAAATCCATTGAGGCGTATGTTTTTTCGGGTTTCGTCGAATACTTTCAGAGCAAGTGTTTGCGCCGGTGAGCTGCCGGCACGTGCAAGGGAAAATGCACTTTCACGAATGGTCAATTCAGCGCTAAACATGCCTTTAAAGTATGCTACGGGAATAGGGTTGTTGTCATCGTGCATAGCTGCAGCAAATTCTTCTTTCTCCAGGCCCATAGCAAAAGCTACTTGTGCCGGCGTATAGGCTGCTGCGGCCATACGGGTTATATGTTTCAGATCGTCTTCAGTTAGCTGCATCCTGCAATCCTTTTTTTATCCAGTTAATTTGTTTGTTGGCGACCGCTGCTGTGGCGATGATTACACCGGCTTCGTGCCGTATGTTCTCGGTGTAGTTGGCACTGCCAATAACAGCCAGGGACCAATCAGCATTGGTAATCACAGTTACTTTTGCATGTGTTTTTATCAATGCAAATTCATCGCACACGGCGCGGATCAGCTGCAGACTGCCAGGTGTGCGCACGTCTACCCGGTTATCAAGCACACAACTAAGCCGTTCAATCATTCCATCCCGCTTCAGTGTGGCAAGGACCCTTGCAGCAGTTTCACTCATAGCATAACTGCTAATGTGTACTGTGCCAGGACCGGTAATATTCAGCAGCGATAGCAGCAGCTGGTGCATGCTCCAGTTACCATTCGAGTCCCACACTATCGTTTCGCCCGGCGCAACTAATTGTATTACGCTTTCCAGTGCTTCATCTTCGCTCAGCAGCGCTTTGGTACTACCGGCCAGCAGCCCGGCTGCCGGCTTTTCTTTTACCGGGGGCGCATACATATCAAAGTCAATTCTTCTTTGCATCTTCAATCTGTTTTAGCTGGTCCTCGTATTTTTTCTGTAGTGCCGGATAGAGCGCATTGGCCGGCTCTGCAGCTGCACGCTGCCGGTTGCGGCGTATGTTGCGCTTAATGCTTTCTATCAATTTGCCCAGGGCTACAGGATCTGTTGGTATTTCAAATGGTTCTTCCGCTTTTTCTTCCGGAAGCTTTTGGTGCTGCTCATAATAGCGCAGCTTCTCCCAGCAGGCGTTTATGTGGCGCTCTTCGCAAAGTATTTGCTGGCAGATGTCATTACAGGCAGCAATAGTTTCGGGGCTGTTAGCCGTGCCGTATGCATCGAGGCGGCCACGCAGTAGATTCATGGCCGTGTAATGCTTTTTCCAATTTTCACTGATCGCTTTGCATACAGGGTCATTACTGCCTGGCATTTTGCTAAACCCGTCATTCACCTTTGGTTTGCTCAGTTCTGCGGCCGGCGCTGCGAGCGCCTGCAGCGCTTTCAGCAATCCTTCCCGCGCACCAGGTGTTTTTTCACCACCGGCCAGTAATACCTTCAAGCCTTCATCTTTTCCGTACTGGTTATACAGTATGCGCCCGGTAAGGAAGTTGCGGCCGCCATCGAGCCATTTCTGAATAAGTATCATGATTGCTAAATTGCGGCTGTAGCAGCGGTTGAGAAAGGACAATAAAAAAGCCCCTGTGGAAACAGGGGCCGTAGGAATTCATGATCCGCTATGTTAAGTATGCGGAGCAAATGTATAATGGGTAAATAATCTTTCAGAGGACAGTCATTACAGCCGGGCACACTTCCACATAAACCCGTCGCCCTGCAGCTCATAATTGTATCGCATTTCAATCATCAGGTTATGCAGTTCGGTGAGGTCAATCATAATGCCGGTATGGTCAAAAACAATTTTCTGTATTTCATAGCTGGAAAAATAGTCGGTAACTTCCGTGTCTTTGGCGGGATCGTACTTGATGGAAAAAACACTCAATGCCTGGTATGCGAGCGCTTTCGCTTTATCATCTGCATCATCCATAACTTACATAACTGGTAGGTTGAGGCGCCCACATCTACAATAGATGAACTCCATAGCCGAAGCCGGAATTACCTCAACCCGTCCGTTATGCATTCCGGACGGGATGGAGTTCAGAAATATCTATGTAGATTGGGCAGTGCGAAATTAAGGGATAATGTTGTAAGCTGCATCCGGTGCCAGCACAACGTCAAAAACATCCACCTGGTTTGGTGTTAAGGCTGTAACCGTAAACTGTTTTATGTTATGCCCGAAAACGGTGTCATTGCTGAAAGTGGTTCGTTGTCCGGTTAGCGGCAGCAATGAATAAGGTGGTCCGGGCACTGTTGTGGGTACACCGTCAACGCTGGTGATCCAGTTGAACTTAACGGTCAGGTTGTTTGGCGTCGCCGGCACCGTGCCGGCAGCATCACTATAACAGTACATTACGAGGTCGCCTGTTAATACACCATTCGCAAAATTTGTGATATCCGGAGCGCTCACCACATTTTCCCATGCAAATTGTACGTATATGCCGGAGTTAACAACTACACTGCTTTCTTCCCTTATCAGTCGTTTTAGCTTGGCTTGTATAAAACCTTTTTGAGACAATTTTTCTATGAAAGAAATTATAAGGTGCGGGATGTTATTGAGCAGTATAACATCGTTCCATTTGTAATTTACCAGCACATGCAGCGGCAAGGTAAAGTTCTGCGTTTTAACTTCTGCATACTTCATGTAGCTAATCCACTTGCTATACCAAAAGCTTTCAATACCGCTGTCAATTCCATCGGCCGCAACGTGCTTAAACACATTGCTCCACTCCGTAAGATTAGTGCCATCCGGCCCCTGCCGGCTGCTGCTGAGGTAAGGATACGTTGTAAGGCCAGTTGTGCCGTCTGCTTTCACTTCGTTTACCATACCGTGGTAAAAGAGCGTCCTTATGCCACTATCGGCAAACCTGCTTTGCGCACAGTAGGGAAATAGGCCCCAGTATTGTGTGTTGCTGTCGCGCGTGTATTGCACCCATTGCATCGGCAGGGTACTGCAGTCCGTTTCTACACCCGCATTTGCACCGGTAGGCTCATCGTTGTAAATGTTGTCTTTCAGCGGCACCCAAATGCGGTTGTTACTTTCGTCGAGGTCTATGCCATACCACTTATTTTCGCGGTAGGCATACACTGCCTGGTTGTCGTACAGCGCTGACGGCGCAGGCAGAGTAAACTTGCTTGCAACATTTAAAGTTTGGGTAAGGGCAGAAATATTTTTATCATCAATTGCAGTGTCGCTGCCCGTAAAGTTATTTTTGAAACTATAAATTTTTTCATCTTCTGTAAAATCAGAATCTATATCGGTATCTGCATAAGCGGTCCAGTCTTTCAGCTCGCCCGCATCGCCATTATTTAATGATAGTAGTGTGCATATTTTTGTCTCCGCATTGCACAGGGGCACCCATCCATAGCGCTTGCACAATGCCAGGATAAACGCGCTGGCTTTGGTGTTGGTTGGCAATAAATCGGCATAATCAAAGCCAATACTTGGCGCCGGCAATCCGGATGGATACAAAAATGTATCAACTCTGTAAGTAGAAAAAACAATCAGTTTTCCCCAACTGCTATCGAGCGCCGAGCTATCGAGCGTCCAGCCAACGGCCTGAAATATTTTTTCAAAAGCCACTTTTACTTTCAGCATCGGTGTTATAGAGCCCGGCTGCGGAATAGTAATGTCATTGAAATTAGCATAGATCGGCTGAGAGTTGCTGTACCCGGTTATGCGCCTGGCTATTTGGTTAATCCACTCCGTTGGGTTTTCACTGTCGCCGTTCAGGTTATCATTACGCACCGGCGCTACTACAAAATCGAGGTTGCCGCTCCAACTGCTTTGCAGCCATTGCCAGTAACCATTAGTGCTATCGTAAGGCAAAAAAGTAGTGAAAAATTTTCCATCGCCGCCCAGTGCCATATCCTGCAGCATCACATCTTTCAGGAGCGAAAAGAAGGAGGATATACCGGTTAGTAGATAACCGCTGGCATTGCTCTTACGGGCTGTTCTCCGGATGCCGGCACTTTCCACAATAAGGGTGGCATTGCAGCGGTAAGTATCGCCCTTATAAATCTCTACAGAAAACTGCTGCCGCTTCCGCACTGTTGCAGCAAAAAATATGGGGCCAATCAGCCGCGCGTTTTTGTCAGTATATACAATATTCAAAGGCGTGCTGTACTCTGCCAGCACATTATCTATCAAAAACATCGGGCTGTTAGCTTCCAGCTCGCCATCCTGATCGGGCGCCAGGTCCAAAAATTCATTATTGTATTTAATGCGCAGCACTAGAAAGCTTTTGAGGTTTGAAAATTCTGGTTCGTGCCGGAGATGTCGCCGTCGCTTGATGCGATAATAGTAAAGCGCCCAAAAATAATACTGCCGCCGGGCGGTGGCGATGCTGCGCCGTATATGTCTGCAGTAAAGCTACCGTTACCATTACCATCGAGCGTAACAGTAAAAGTGTTGTTCAGGTAAACGTTGCTGCTATTTGCTTTTAGCTGGCCGCCGTTAGTATTCGTGTATTGCGTTACCTTAACGGTTAGTACTGCATTTGGCAGGCCGGCTACGTGAGCAATTTCAAAATCATTAAAGGCGTCGCCGCTTATAAATTCGGTTGTTCCAAAACGTGCATCAGAAGGGTAAGTTATATTTTGAGAATCAACGCCTAGGCTCTGTGTACCACTACAATAAGACCTGAACTTTACAAAATAAGTTCCGGGCTCGTCAAGGAAAAAGAAAGCATTAGATTCGTCGTATTCTTCAGGTGTCACAAAACCGTAGTAAGAATTTGTGAACACTCCATCCTTCCACAACTGCGCCTCTACCTGCGTTACAGCACCTCCAGGAAATTCCCATGAGAAATGCAGTTCATTACCGTTTTCGAGGTGCGCTTCATAAGTTGTAATATTCGGGCAGGAAGGAGGCGTTACAACGGGCGGCAAATGAAGCGTGGTCGATGTTGCGCCGGAACTTTGCGAACCTGGAGAACAAACTGTTTTGATAATGATATAATAATCGCCCATTTCCAATTCTTCAATGGAATCTTCATAATAATTGGCTGCATCTGTAATCGTTAAAGGCTGCGTGCTAAAGAAATTGTCATCTTTATACACATCAATTATGTAGTTAATTGTATCTGGCACTGGCTGGAATCCATAGAAGAAATGGAGTCCGCCTTCTTCATCTGCACCGCCTTCTGCATTAACATCTGTCACATTAGCGCACACTGCAGCAAGCGCCATTGAAGCATCTCCAATCAGGAGCGCTGCAGTAATGGGTGTATACACTTCATTGCTTTCGCTCAGGCTCCATTCAACAGGGAAAGAGTTCAGCCGGCTCGTGGCCATGCCCAGCTCCTGGCTCTTCTGCAGTGCATTCACCGGCACATAGCGGAATGCCATGCGCATATAAATGCTGGTACTGGCCAATAGCTCCATCAGCGAATACTGCTGCTGCTTATCGCGCAGGTAGCCAACATCACCTTTAAATTTCCGCTGCAGCAAAATGCCAGGCTGCGCATCTTCGGGCGCTATAAAGGGCGCAAATGCATCCTGCACGTTCTTGCCGGCCGAGGCTTCCTGCACGGCGCGGTCAAAGCTTTCAACGGTGTCTCCCTTCACACGCACAAAACCAAGGCCGCCCAGGCTATTATGAAACACCAGATCATACTTGTTATATACCGGCCGGTATTCAAAATAAAACGGGTAGGGCGCCAGCTCTGCAGTGTTGTCTTCAATGCTGTTAAGCATCGTTACAATCATTTTATACAGCTTGCCCGGTAAGAGGCCGCGCAGGTCGAGGGTAGCGATATTAAGTTTGATGTGGAAGAGCAGCGGCGTATCATCTACAGGGTAGGTTTTCAATCCTTCCGTGCCTTCTACATCGGTGTATTGCAGCCATACCAGCAGGTTGCCAACGGCCTTGTTAAGTACTGCAGGGTTAAGGAAGGTGAGAAAAATATTTTCGTCTTTATCCACAAAGCGGTTTCCCGGCTGCCAGGTAAGAAAAGGATAACTGTTGTTCTCCCAATACTTAAAATAATTATTGCGGCTATGCAGGTGCTTTTCAATGCCACCTTTCATCGCGTACAAAATAGTATCTTCCTCCGTAGTATCATACGCAGGTGTAGCCACACCGTCAGATAATTCACGAAAGTGAATGGTAAATAGGCACAACTGCTTTTCTGCGTTGGTGATCATTACGTCCTCTGCGGGCAAAACATAAGAGAGCAGGCTGTTGAGGTATTCTTGCACGTACAAATAAGCTATACCATCAGCCGCCGGCTGCAAGAGAAAGGTATATACTTCACTAAAGTCATCTCCTATACCTGCGGCCAGCAGCTTCACCTGCAGGCGCAGGCCGGGGCGCTGTAAATCAGCAAGCTGAAATACATAACGGATATCGTTGAGCGATAAGCTGCAGTTATAAGGGCGTTCAATTATTGGCATAGCTTCAGGGGCGTATTACAATTACTCCGGGTCCCGGAGCGCTAAGGGTTATAAAATAATTTGCGGTATCGGGCGGCAGCGCATCCGGCGTAATAATCGGGTTTGTATTGAGCCTTAGTTCACTGGCCTCTGTGTACCATACTTCTATTGTTGGCGTTATGCCAAAGCGGGCAATCCGCGATGGCGTGAGCACGATGGTTTTGCTCAGGTCTGTAGCGCTATAGGAAATCACTTCCGGTACACCATTGGGGTAGTTAATGCCACCGGCGCCGGGGTCTTCTACGGCGTTTTCGGTACCATCGAACCAGTCGCCGGCGTTGTAAATCATCCCGCGCTCTTTGTCTTCGTCGTCAAAGTAAAAGTCCCATCCATACACGCCATCAGCTACCAGCCCGGTCTGTTCTGCAGAGGCGCGGTTGAGGTCAAAAATAAAGAGCTCCGTATTGCAGGCAGACTTTGTTTCATAGTCCTCAATCATATAAGCCGCGTATTGAAACATTGCTTCGGCTGCAAGGTCATATGCAGCCTCTATAGCATCCGAATCCAGCTTATAAGTTGCACGGTCCACCTTAGCCAGGAAGCGCAGCGCATTGGTAGTTATCCGGCGCGGCATACCGGTTTTGGGCTGGCGAAAGCGCAGGTCATGGCCCATGTGCACCACGCAGGGATAATGCGCCCAGTTTACCACCGCTGCATCAAACTGTTCCTGGTTATTTACGCGGTGAAAGCTAGCGCGTACTTTAGTAGAGCCGGGCGCAATAATGCGGTTATGAGCAATTAATTTGCTCATGTAAGCAATATTTTTAAAGTAGTCGCTTCTGTTTTTAAAGCTGCTCATTACAAATTATATTTACGTTTCAACTCCGCTTCTTCTTTTTTCGATTCTACTATTTCCAGGAAAGCAATATGGATAAACAGGTGATTTACTTTTTCAAAATCGCCATATTTGTCACCGCTCAGGCTTCTTATCATTCCATATAATCCGTTATAATAATTGTCGGAGGTTTCAGCGCCTTCAAATGCCGGCGGGTATTGCGTCACCAGGCTCTGCCGGCAGCCATCATACCACAGCAGTATTGCCTGCTTTACGGCCATTGGCCAGCGGGCTACTAACGCTTTGTGGTAGGCGATATCGCCGTAAGCAAATGGTACCCGCACATCACCATCCTTATCACGCTTTACGTCATAATCCGGTTTCGCTTCGCGGTACAGAATAGCCACCAGCTCATCGAGCGCAGCAGCGTCGTTTTCTTTAGTCAGGTTATAATATGCGGTTTCCGTATGGTGCAGCTCGGCCAGTATCAGGTTATCAAAATCCGATGCCGGTCCGTACAATCCACCGTACACCGGCAGCAATTGTTTGGTTACTTCCTGGCTTTCAAAAATCCAGCTGATATGATCGTAACAGCGCAGCCGAATTTCCAGCGGGATGAATAGAAAACGCAGCAGGGATTTGCCACAAACGGCAAGGAGTGCGCGGTCATATTTTATATTCTCGTGCTCACCATTGTGCAGTATGCCGGCAAGGGCAATAAACTGCTTTGCCGTCAGTTCTTCCCATCCTTCGGGTACCGTTATTTCTTTTTGCCGCTTGCTATAGATCAGTCTTCTCATTTCAATTTTTGCTTAATGAGTTCCGTATTTTTATGCACGAATAGTATTCCCCAAGCCAATATTATTGCGGTAAGAAATACACCCAGGAAAGCAACAGCTGCCAGGCCTTTAGATTGCTCCAGCATTTCATTAGCTGCAGCAGTACTGCCCCCGCGGCCAAAGCTCATGAGCGGCAATACCAGGGCAAGCAGTACAAACATTTTTATTACCGGCGTTTCTTTTTTATCCGGAAAATATTTTTCTAAAAGCTGCTTATAAATTACTTCGTATAAAGAAGTGGCCACCACATAAGAGAAGAACCATTTAAGGGGTAAATCTTTTGAGTATGCGCCGGAAAGTTTTATTAGCAAAGCATAAACTATGGTAAAGCCTGCACTCACAATTAAGGTCTTGGTGGCGCCATTAATTTTTTGGTAAGTGAAATACTTTTTCTGAAATATGCCGGATAGTATTACCAGGGCAATCAATACAAAATCAATCGGGTAGTTTTTTAAGGAAGTAAAGTCCATTGGGTTAATATTTAAGGTTGTTATATTTTCTGTTTAATGGCTCCTACCGCCAGCTTAGCTGCAACTTTAAATTCAAGCTGATCGAAAGACTGCAGTTCATTGGTGGTTGCAAAAGAGCAGAACCATAAACCTTTTTTTGTTTTCTTTAAAAAGTAGATGCGGACCGAGATAATTTTTTCTTCACGGTACAGGTCTTTAAGAAAGCCGTCCTGCATGTTGGCTACATTAATATCAAAAAATCCATTAACGCGGATTTGCTGCAGTATGACAATGCCGGCGCTGTCTACCGGAATGCACTGATATTTCTTTTTAACCGAGATCATGGGCGAGCGTACTTCTTCATGGATAACGCTCATAAAAAGCGGCGAATCGGGGCGCAAGTCGCCGCCGCCGTTGTGGGTTTTGCCAATGAGCACGCGCTGGCAGTCGAAGCTGTCAGCATTAATAACGCTCCGCATCTGGTCATAAATAGAGGCAATGCGCTCAATCACATCGTTGCTGCCAGGTTTGAATTCCTGGAAGAGGCCGGCGCAGAAAATAACCAGTTCTTTAAAGAAGTCCCACATGTGGCCTCCTTTTATTTTTTTGAGGTGTCGGGTTCATAAGCCAAATATTTGACGGTTGGCATTCGGGCTTACAATTGTTGCCGGGTCCATCGGCGCTACGTAGTAAGTGCTGTTTTTATAATCGGCAAATAGGGTATCGCTTGCCTTTTGATTTAAGTATTCTTTCAGCTTTGCTATATAGCTTTCGCCACTGCGTTCTGTACTCTGGTGCATCCAGCCTAGCTGGGCGGCAGGCCCGTTGGAGGCGTTTGCTACCGGGCTATCCGGCATTCTCTGCAGCAATACGGTAAAGCCGTTGGAGCTGATGCGGATGGGCAGCGTTTCGCAGGCCGTTTTTATAGTTAGGTTAGCTACGGCCTTTTTTATTAGCTGGATGGCGATTTTTTCTTCTTCACCTGGTTCCGCTTTATCTCGCAGGTAATCAAAAAAGTCATCTCCAATGCTCACCCGGATGTACTGATCCTCTACCTGCCTTGCCAGCGGCCGCATACTTTCAAACGTGCGGTAAGGCTGGAATATCGGAAAGTAATTATTGAACTCGGCACCGGTTTTAAATATTCCCTCGTAAGCTACAGGCGGTTGCCAGCTATAAAAGGTTGCATATTCAAAAAGATGCTGCAGCAGGTCTTCCAAAGCTGCGCATCCTTTATCGGCAAGCGTTTCTTTTACTTCCAGGTATGCCCAGCGCGGAGAGGATTGGCTGTTGGAGGCAACTATATTGGTTAAGCCCTTATCGCTTATCTGGGTTTGAATGTTGGCAAGATCTAGCCAGTAGGCCATCGGCGCTTCCACTCTTTTACACAATACTATTAAGTCAGCATAATCCGAACCTTCAATTCCGTTTTCCGTTTCAATGGTATCAAAGAGCTCAGCGCCCAGCGCCGGGATCAAAAAGTGCATATCAGCCGCAGTCATATCAGCGAGCATGATGTTATCATTCGTCTGGTTTATGCGAACGCCGGCCGCTATTACTTCTTCTACAGTTGATATTAGTGCCATTAGCTATTGGTTGCTTTTTGAGATTTACCGGTATCGAGTGTTGTAAGCACTGCATTACCATACCTGAATACCAGGCGTGGTGTAATCATCCGTTGATTTATTGCTGCAGTGTTGTTGCCGGCGTTGGTTACCGCAAATACCTGTTTGCGTGGTACTTCCAGCCGCTTGCTCCAGCCGTTAAAGTTTTTTACAATGTTGAGCACTGCCATGTTTTTCATCCGTTCCGGGTGCAGCAGGCTTAAAAGTACAAGCGCAGCTTCGCGTATGTCGGAGCCTGATCCGGCGCCGCCACTCGCTCCATCACCCAGCAGGTTGCCTCCCCAGATCGCCGGGTTAAACATCATGCTAAACAGGATCTGCTTATCGGCAGCCGCATTGTCCGGCAACATCTTGCCATCTTTCATTTTGTCGTCAATGACCGTAATGGTAATGTCATCAACAAACTGCTCTGCGTGCTGGTCGTAATACTTACCGGCAATAAAAGATTTGCCCTGGTTCAACTCACCGGTAAGCCAGTTATTTATTTCCATATATTTATTTTGAATTACTTCTTCCTTCTTTTCCGGGCCATAACTGTCCCAATTCTTATGAATTCTTTTCCAATAAGTTTCCGCTATGATGATGAGATATTTAATTGTCATCTGGTTGGCGTTAAGGGCAGCCTTAATATTGGGTATAGAGCGTGAAATTTTAACCCAGGCTTTCGCCGCACGGTGCAAGGGCTTTGGGTAATACTGGGCACCATTACGCATTAGCCGGTGCAGCATACCAAACTCAAAGCCGGCAGTAGATTCTTCTAACTGCTGCAGTTCGTAGCCTTCAAATAAAAGCGGTACCCGGCGCATTTTATAGGGGTCATAAGTTGCAGGCGCCTGGCTCCAGTCTGCACACAGGTACATATTGGAGATATTGCCGGTGGCCAGGTCTTTCCTTTCCAGCCTGGCAGTATTTATATCTGTAGCAACTATCCGGTTAATGCGGTTGCGGCCCCTGTTGAGGATGATTTGTGTACCGCCCCAGCCGTAACCAAGCATATTGTACACATTGCGGTAGCTATACTCAAAATGGTTGTTCAGTTCAAAGAAGTCCAGTATTTCAGTATCGTCCACCCACTCTAAAGTTTCATTGCCATCCTTGTCTTTATCTACCAGCAGGTAAGGCTCCGGGCCTTTGCCAACCGCAAAACGGGCTTCTGCTTCTACACCAGCACTAAGCACCGGGCAGTTTTCTATATCATCGGCAATTAGTGACGGCTCATCGTTCTGGTCTCCCCAGCGCGCCCAAAGTCCAATATTTCCGTAAGTCTCTAACGGCAGCGGGCTGCTGGCCTTGCGGCCATCATCGGTGTAGAATGCTGCATTGGTTAACGTACCGAAGCCGATACCATCATGCACGATTACGTGGCTCATTTAAATTACAGGTTTAGAGTTGAACATTCTTATCAACCTCAAATGGACTTTGATGATCTGGCCGGAGGAGATTATGAGAATGTTTCGGGTTGAGTTTTCGAAGTGCCTGGGATCTCTTTTCAGCTTTAGTTCGTGCGGCTTGTGCTCTGCAGTCATTTCTGCGACGGTTTTTCGCAGAAATTTTTTGCATTCTTCCAGCGCTACCCATTCACCACCGGTATTTTTAAGAACATTACATGTCCTGAAACCAATGGAAAACGTTTCGCCGGCATCCATTGCCGCAATTACTTGTTTAAGTGATATTGAATCCTGCACAAAAGCAAATGTGCATTAGGAGAAATTTTTGAGAAAGGACAATGGATTTTCCTGCCTGCCAACAGGCGGGAAAGCAGGAATCGCAGCCAGTAGGGTAGTTTCTTTTTACGCAAAAGCATGTAAAAAAGATTTTACGGCAGCCAGCGCTTTTTTCTGCAGGCTTTCTGCATTGGGTGGTACGCCGTTTTCATACTGTATATTCTGCAGCTCACCCGGTAAGTCCGGGTTATAGATCGCAAAAAATTTCGGTGCCTTCAGGCGCATAACAACGATGTGGTTTTCTACTCTTTTTACACTGTGAACGGGCTGCTTCACATTCATAAAATAAAATTAATATTTTTCAGGACTATCCGGGTGATAATTATTTTTCGGGTCCTGGTGGTTGGGGTCAAATTGTTCATACTGGCGAACGATGAAATTCATGTTCCGGATGATTTCCTCAACCATATCCATATCATCCACATCGCCGTGGATCATTCGCCATTTTATCTTACCAATGTCTTTGCCCCTGTTGCGTAGGCTTGGCCGGTCTGATTGAAAAAGCAGGCTTTTGTTGGAAGCGATCAGCATAAAATGTTCTACCTGTTCGGTCTCCCAGGTTTTTATAATGGAATACTTATATACCTTATCCTGATAAGTAATACCGATTGAGAAGCGGAAGCCAATTTCGATATTTTGTGGCAACATGCTGCAATACTAAACATTTTAGTAACTTTGGCAAAACTTAAACACAACATGAAACCAACTTACCAGCAGGCTGTAACGACCCAGCAACAGGCATTACTGCACGTTTGCCTCTATTTTGCACTCTATACAGATCAGTATCCTGATACATTGAACAAGGCCATTGTAACTGTGCTGAAGAAACATTCGCTGCTTGACGGGCTTGACCTCGCTGCTGAAGTTGCTTCCTTTAAGTTTTACAAGATGACCGATACCTTGGAACTTGAATATTTCAAGTACCTGGTAGAGATTATTAAACCACAGTATCCTAAGCAGGTGCTGAAGATGGCCACTGAGGTATCCTTTATTGCAAGCAATTATCAGGAAGTGAGCTGGTACCGCCTGCAGGAATACCTGGCGCCATACCTCAACCTGTCTGATCTGGACACAGGTGTAACGATCTCGGGCGTAAAAGACAAGCTAACCAAGGCAAGAGCTTAACGATTTGCAAACGCTTTAGCTCTGATTTCCATTGCGCTTATCAACCTGGGAAATAGATCATTCCTGACAGAATTTTTTATCATGTCTTCAGGGAAATCTCCCCAGGGCATTTCAAATTCTTCGGCATCAACTCTTTTTAAAACGCTGACTGCACTTTTCCTGGCAAGCTCCGTAAACGCCTGGACAAATGTTGTACGCCAGTCATACGAAGAATCGAAGGGCACTTCATAAGTTTGGGTAATTTTCATGAAAGGGGTTTTTATTTTTAATTAAAGCATAGCATTTAATTAAACGAGCGTTGAGAATAAGCAAGAATTTATCGGTTAGCTAAAAGCTTTTGCCGATACATTTCCATTTCTGCTATCCCCTCTGGTGTCGAAGGAGGTTCTACTTTATAAATATTGTGTTCGTAAGCCTGGACAGCCAATGCCAGCGAGCGCAGCTCTTCCATCTCATCGGAGCTAATACTTGCTTCTCCTTTTAGCATGATGGTACCAATGCGCTCGATAGCAGGGTAAAATGTTTCTTCTGTAATAATCGGTTCTTTTGCCATTTGTTAAGCCATTGCTGCAAAGCGGTGAATACCCTTAACTGTTCCGCTTGCCTGTACTTTCCATATATCGTACGCTTTCTGAAGGTCAAGCCAAAAGCCTGCAGGTACATTAAAGCCATTTTCTAAGCGAACGGCCATTTCTGCAGTAATAGATGCTGTTTCATTAACAATCTTGGAAAGCTGTTTACGGCTGATGTGCAGACCTTGAGCTGCTTCCGTAACAGACAAGTTCATTTCCTTTAAAATATCTTCCCGGAGAATAGCGCCCGGGTGCACCGGTGGCATTTTGCGTTCCATATATGCGTTTGTTTAATGATAGTCCAAGTAATCAAGTAAATAAGCGTTTTCATTCTCAAAGCGGAAAATGATGCGGTAATTCCCTGTAATCGTAATAGACCAGTATCCTTTTAATTTTCCGGATAGTTGGTGTAACCGGTAACCTGGAATAGCGCGAAAAACTTCTACCGTTGTTGCGGCATTTAAAGCAGCGAGAACACGCCTGATTTTTTCTAATTGTTCGGCAGGAAGTTTTGAGGCGTCGTTCTTTTGCCACAACAACCGCAAACCTTTATGCTCAATAGATAAAATCATATTGCAAATATACGATGTAACCTCGTAGGTTACAAATTAAAATCGGACTTTTGCAAAACAAAAAGCCTGGCGTAGAAACACCAGGCTTACAAACCAATAATTAAACGAAAAAGCAAAAGCGTTATTTGAAAGTTGCCTGCTCCAGTATTCTATCTTTTTGGGCGTAGGCATCATCAATTTTTTTCAAAGAAATGTTTGCTGTTGCCTCAATAGGCTTACTTAACCTGTCTTGCAGCCCGGCAACGGTATAGTGCAGGTTTTCCAATGCTTCCTGGTTGCTTTGCAGCAGTGCCAGCAGCGCCGGATCGGTTGCGGCCGGGGCCTCACTTTTACTTTGCGTAACAAGGCCACCGGTGGCGTAGTGCTTTACAGTTTGCAGGCTGCGGGTGGCACCGGCAAAATCAATAGCCTGGTAAGATCTGGTTTGATAAGCCGGCTTTGCTATGCCGCCCATCGCGAAGCCAGGCACACCAAGCCGGCGAAAGAATTCCGGACCGCCGGCACGGCGCTGCTGGTCTTCATTCATTATTACTTCCCCGCGCTTCACCGTGGCCAGCACATCGTCGCCATTCGGCTGCACAGGAATATTGGAGGCAACATTTATTTTGCCATTGCCCGGGTGATCCACACGGCCGCCACCGGCATATTTAGCAGAGGAGATCGTAGCGATCTGCGCCGCAGTGGTAGCTACCGCTATTGCAATTTGTATGGCGCGGGCTGCGCCTAAGCCAATAATATCTGCAGCGCCCGGCCGTGCGGCAAGGGTAGAGGTAATAGCCATGGCACCGTTTACAAGCGCCTGCGCAATCTGTATTTTCTTGCTCCGCTCAAACTGCTTCTTATCCAGCGCTTCTTTCTTAGCCTCCGCATCCGCGTCCAGCTTAGCAATAGCAATGCGGTATGCCTGCTCCGAAATTACTTTTTGGCTAAGCTGCCTTTGCAGTGCAGCTTTCTTAAGATCGTTGCCCTTTAGCTCTTTATCCAGGTCGGCTTTTTCACGGGCGCTGCGGGCGCTGTTAAATTGACTGACAATATCCAGCGCACTGGAGGCAAAAGACAAATACTGGTTAACAATGGCGGCGTAATATTCAACTTCTGCCTGCGCCTCCTGTTGCCGGTAGCGGCCATTGATTTCTGTACGGATGGTATTGAGGTCGTTGGTGGCATCAATACCGGCTTTTACATATTGATCTTCGCTTTCCTGTACCTGCTGCAGCTCCAGGTTCTTCTGCCGATCCAGGTCGGCTTTAATAGCATCGAAGCGCTCTTTGCTGCCGGGAGTGGAAGTAGCAATCCGGTTTTTTGAACGGGCTTCCTCTGCTTTATTGGCCAGCTCTATTAGGAGATGCTCGTTGGCCAGCTTTTTTTCGTTGGCTGCAATAAGGTCTGCAACTTCTTTTGCTAATTCTTCTTTCTTAAATTTGGTAACATCTGCCGCAGCTTTTTCAACGGCTGCACTATAATCTTCTGCAGTATGCAACTGCTGCTGCTTGCTGGCAACATCAATGGCGGCAATGTTGGCTTCGTACTGCTTTTTGTCTATGGCGCCGGCAACGAAGCTTTCTGCCTGCTGCTTTTTTAATCCCTCAAAGTATGCTGCGCTATCTGCAATAGCTTGGTCATACTCTTTTCCGGCACTTTCTGTAAATGCTTTTTTTGAAGCTTCGGTACGCTTCTTTGTTTCTTCATCAATCAGGAACGCTATTGCAGCATTCTTATCTTTTTCCAGCCCAATAACATGTACACCATACGCTGCGGCCTGCGAGGTAAGCTCCTGGTATTTTTTAGTGATGCGTGCTACTTCACTTTCATCTGCCTGCTTGCCTACCTGTTGTAGCTCAAACTGAAAGTCTTTTAGTTTCTGTAAAAGGCCATCTGCTTTTTTATCGGCATCAGGCGACAGGTCAATATTAGTTTGCTTCTTTGTTTCATCAGCTGCGGCTTTATTGGCATCTACCTGATTTTGTAATGCCTGGCCGTTCAACTTATTTATTTCTCCAAAATAGCCTTTATAAGCTTGCAACAATTGTCGGTACTTATCCTGCTCATTAGCAATTTCATCTTGGGTCGCTTTGCGTTTAATGCTACTAACTCCGACACCTCCACCAATTACAGTGGTTTCGCTAACATCAAATGTTCCGCTCTTTTCAATATCCTTAATATTTTTGCCAACTTCCTCAATTTTCCTGGCCGTTTCAATCAGTTTTTCTTGATTATCATCAATCGCAGTTTTATTTACAACTTGTAGTCGTGCTTTCTCTATATCTATAAAGTCACGGACTCTTGAAGTGCTTATAGCAATGGCATTACCATAATCATCAAACTGCGTAACAGCGCCAGGTATGACAGCAGTTATTTGCGAAATGATGGATTTCATTTCGGTTTGTTCAGCAGCAGATAAAGTGGTTTTACTTTTTAGTGTGTCATAACGGTCGGCAAGGGGAATAATATCTTTATCAAGATGGTTAACTTTTGTACTTAACTCATCAAATTCCTGCGTAGCAGTTTTAGTTGGAGTAACTACAGCATTTAAGCCTTTTATTAGACCTGTGAATACGGCTGTAAGAGTACTATTTGTAATAAAAGAACCAAGCCTTTTAGAAAGCTTATCAAGCTCTGCTCCGAATGTTGTGTTTTTTTTATTGAATTCTGCGGTAATACTATTCTGGTTGGTTAATGCATCGGAGGCAAGCTTTACTTTAGAAGATAGTAACTCTTCATTTTTTGAGAGCTTACTTAGTACTTCACCCGCGCCGGAGCCGTCTGCATCCAGGTCTTTTAATATCTTTCCGAACGTAACGTTATCTTTTCCTGCGGCACGTGCACCTTCAGCAACTTTTACGAATGCACCAAGCATATCTTTATTAAGCAGATCAATAAAATCTTCTTTGGTAGCAACGCCTGCAGCCTTAGCAATACCTGCAAATTTCTCCGGCTCGGCACTCATTTTCTGCATGATCTTGATAAAAGCGGTAGAACCCCGCTCTGTTTCAATACCTAGCTCCTGGAAGGTAGCCGCAGTCCCCAATATTTGTCCGGAGGTAAGACCAAACGTTTCGGCAACGCCAGCCATACGATTGGCAATATCTGTAACTACCGGTGCAGTGGCAAGACCTTCAGCACCAAGAACATTCAAAGCATTACCAATATGGGCTACATCCTCTCCGTAATTACCGGTCTTTATATCAGACAGGTTATTGCGCAGTACCGAAAGCACATTAGTAATCTGGTTTGCATCACCACCAAACTCATCACCCAGGGCAACAACAATTTTATCTATGGCAGATACATTTTCCGGTGTGGCCGCTTCGTTAATTTGTCCCAGGCCGATAGCGATTTGCCGCAGCTGCTCTGTGGGGGTGCGGGTATCCAATTTGCTGAGACTGCTGTTTAAAGATGCTACTGCAGTATCACTTAAACCTGTTGCTTTAGATACATCTGCCAGACTATCACTAAGCTTGGCATTACCAGAAACAATACCGCTTATCCAAGACGGTACAGACTGCAATACATTCTGCACGATTCCGCCTACTGCAACGCCAAAGGCAACACCCTTAAATTCATCCATCCAGTTCTTTTGAGCCTTGCCAACTTTGTTAAGGGCGTTCTCCATTTCGGCCAGGTTTTCTTTGGCCTTACTTAAATCTTTTGTCTTGTTTATATACTCTTCAGTGCCTTGGGGTAAATGCTCCCATTCGCGGCGCAACTTTTCTACCAGTGCTTTTTGCTGAACGAGCGATGGACCAATACCACGATCCATCTGGTAAGAAATATTACGCTGCTGCTGTTCAACTGAGTTAAGGCCTTTGCCGTAATTATCAAGGGTGTTATCCAGGCCTTTAATTTCTTTTTCCAGCTTGCCAATACTTACTGCTGCAGCGCCTGCAGATTTTAACCCTTGCGATAATGCATTCAGACTTTGTTTGTCCCCATTAAGTGCTGTACTAAGGCCAAGTGCCTGCTCCCTGGCAACCTGCATTGCGGCATTGTTGGCATTAAGTTTTTCTGTTGTAAGCTCAATTTCTTTTTCTACCACCGCATAGCTGCGCTGCAGGGCAACAACACTTTTGCCGGCATCTTCATTTTTCTTTATTTCTGCAGCAAGTACGGACTGCTTGGCAGCGGCCGCTTCCAGCTTATCTGATAACCCGCCGGCCTGCTCCTTTAATGCGCGTTGCTGGTTACTATTTTCTGCAAGGTTTTTTGTAGTGGCGCTTACAGATTTAGCAAGCGTATCATAATCTTTGCGCAAGCCGTCAACCGTTTTTGCAGCCGGCTCCAGCTTTTCAATTTCCTGGCGCAAGGCGGTCTGCTTTTGCCGGGCCTCATCAATTTTTTTATTAAAGCCATCGGCCTTAACCTGCAGTTTTTCTAAAGCAGTTTCTGATGCTGCCTGGTCTATATAAATGCTGACGGTTTTCTTTTGGATATCGGACATCGGGGCTATCGGATTTTAAGGGCGTTAATAATCATGTTGCCGTTACCATTGGCTACTATTTCTGCGAGGTCCGGCAGGTTGCGATCCACGACCGGCTCGTACCATTCCTTTGCCTCGCGCGGGTTATTTTTTCCATGGCCACGGCTAACGCCTTTGTGCAGAAACACTGCTGAGCGCGGCATGGAGTAAGAAATTTTGTTGATCAATCCACGGCTCTTGCGCAGCCGGTCCTTTACCGCCCGGCGCAGGGGAACTTTGTTAGGCGAATATTTGGAGTGCTTTATATTCAGTGCATCCATTTCACTCAGGAGGTCGCTTTTATCCCGTTTATTCCACTGCTCTATATCGCTGTTCAGTTCATCTATATCGTGCTGCTCAAACATGGCTAGGGTTTAGAATAAAAAAGTCTCGCCGCTGTGGGCGGGAGACTTTTTATGGTATTGGATTTCACGGGTTAGCTGCAACCGGTTTGCGTTAGCATATTCCGGGTTGTTGCCAGCTTGCGCCTTTACATCGGCTTCTTTACCTGCCGGTAAACAGGTTTAATTATTTTTACTACAGTTCGCTTATAGCGCCGTTATAGAAATACTTACACCTAACTTCAAAAGTCATTTCATAACCTTTGGCATTAGAGCCCTTCAGGGTGCCACTTTGGAAGCCTGCTTTAGATATTTCTGCGGGGCTGCAATCGCAACCGAACTGAATATATTTCGCTGGGTTACACTGGTCCTGTACGAAGATGATCATCTCTTCATTAAGCCAGTTGTTTACCATTTCCAGCACTTTTGGTCCATCGCCCTTAATAAAGATTTTGGGTGCGTAGGTAAGGCGCTGAGAGCCTTTAGCGCCGGCGCTTTCACCGGTTACTTCGAGCGTATCCTTATCTACCAAAATGGAAACGGCTTCTTTGCCATCGGTCCAAACGTGCGAGGTACCAATCGTATAGGCTTCGCCAATAACCGGCGTAGTGGATAGAACCGGTTCATTCAAGGTATCAAAATCGGTAAGCAGAGAAATCCAGGCTTTCAGGTAGCCAGGCTCAACAAGGGGAGCATCGGCCCGGGTTTGAGATTTAAAACGTGCAGTATTCATACTGTTTTATTTTTTAAAAGGGTTAGGGTGTAATTTTTTTTGAGAAAAAGAAAGGGAGGAGCGTTAAGATTTTAAATAAATCATGCCGCTACCCATAGCAATAAGCTCGTGCTGCAGCTCTTTGCTGGCCAGCACATCTTCCTGCGAAATCCGCTTACTGTTATGAATCATACTTTTGAAGTTGAAACCATACACGTGGTCTTCCTGTTCAAACTCTACAGGATTTGTAACAACCGGCCTGGCAGCATGGCGCTCCAGCTCTTTTTCAAACTCGCCGTTAATTACTACTGCGCTATCCAATTCGGCCTTTAGCTCGAGTATATCTTCTGCAGCACCAATGGGATCATCTGTAATTGCTTTTTCAATCGCTGCAAGGCCGCCAAGAAAAACAGCGGCTATAAGTATTTTTGCCATAATTATTTTGTGGTATCTTACCTGCAGGCTACAGCCCGCAGGTAAGAAAGGTTTTTAAAAATGTTAATTACAATTTATGCCTGGTCGTTTAGCACCAGCACATCCAGATCGCGCACCTGTGTACCCAGCAATACTTTCATAGAAGTTTGCAAAGAGTAGTGCTGCGGAATGTTGCGGATGGTGTTCATATCGCTCAGTGCATCGGTACCCAGCACCAGGTTTTTAGCCGGTGTTGCTATCAGGCGGCTGCTGCCGGAGAGCCAGCTTACAGGTTTTAAAATACATTTCTGGTTTGTCTTACCGAGGTACACGATGTTATCTACCACATCAAAGTATTTCTTCACTTTGCTTTCGTAGTCGTCCATCAAATACTCCAGTGAGTTTACAGAGCAATAGATGAGGGCGCCTTTCATTTTTATCTGCTCGGGCAGCGCACGCCATACGGAAGTGAACTGGTCGTAAGCAGTGGTAGAAGTGATAGCGCCTGTGCTAACAATGGCGTTAAAACCTTCGTTGTTAATGGCGTCTGTAAACACAGCGCCAAAGCCTTTGGTAATAGCCAGGTTATCTACCCGTGTCCATTTAGCAGCGGTTGTTAAAGGAGACTGGCCTGCACTCGTGGCAGCGATACACTTGTAGTACTGCGTTTCGTTTTGCTCTGCAGTATTTACAAAAGCCACCAGGTTGCCTACATTGTAAGCAGTGCCCGCAGAGTATGTTGCAAAAGCAGCCTTGCCTTTACCGTAGTACAGCATTTCTACAATTTCCTGCGCAGACTCGTTCATAATCTCCTGCCAGGTAAACTGAGCGAATGGGATCGTAAGATCGTTGGCGCTGGAAGTACCGGGTACAAACTCGCTCAGCCAGGTGGTGCGGTATTTTTCGGGCTCAATTTCAATATCGCGCTGTGCAGGCTGCACGGTAAGCGCGCGGTCGGTGTATTTCAACTGGCCATCGCTGGAGTTAAATTTACCGGAATAAGGCTTCCAGCCTTTGCCTACCGCTAAACGTCCCAGGGTAAGGGTGTTCTTTACATTCGGGATCACTTGTATGCCGTCTGCATCTAATGTAAGCTGCCTGTAAAGCTTACCCAGCAATGCTTGCTGGTATTTGCCACTGTAGGCGGTTAGGGCCTGTAAATCGGGATTCATCGGAATGATGTTTTAATTAGGGTTAAGGTTGATATTGAATTTTTATTAGAGGCGGTTATTTATACATTGCCTCCAGCTGTGCACGTTCGCGGTCATAAGACGTTTCAAAATCTTTGGCATCATTGGCAACCGGGTTGATGTCTTTAGGAGCATGTGCAGCAGCAGGTATTTTGCCGTCTTCACTTTCCAGTTTTGCAATGCGTGCATTGGCAGTAACGAGGGAAGCTTCAGCGGTTTCTTTAGCGCTGGTTGCAGTAGCTAACTGTGCCTGCACAGTGGCAAGGGTAGCAGCGGTTGCTTCCGAAGCAACGATGGCAGCTTCACTATTAGTCATTTGCTCTTCGGTAAGGAAGTAGCCATTTGCACTTACCGGCAGTCCTTCTATCACTGCAAGTATTTCATTGCCTTTTACGGTGGCAAGGGTTTTAGGGTATTTCATATTTATCTTAGGGTTTTAGCGAGTTGTAGAGAGCGTTTAACGGCATAATCCAGGGAACCGATTTTATCTGCAAGGCCGGCCTGCACAGCATTGTTGCCTACATACACTTTACCGGTAAGCACGTCTTCTTTTTTCAGGTCCAGCTTATCACCACGGTTTTTGGTAACCGCACTTTCAAAGACTGCATTCAGCGGGTCCAGTATTTCGGTGATGTAGGCTTCGGGCTTGCCGTCTAAGGCTTCCAGCGCAGCTTTGTTTTTGTGTATAGAGCGGGAAGCAAATACATGCAGGGTTTTATTGCCGCGTGCTTCATCGCTTTTGCGCGTATCGCGCAGCGTAGCCATTGTGCCGATGCTGCCTGCAATGGAGGTCTCACCACCCAATACAATTTCATCCGATGCGCTGCCTACCCAGTAGCCGGCGCTGCACATAAGTGTTGCGAAGGTTACAACCGGCTTTTGGCTGGCTGCAACTGCAGCCGCAAAATCTTCGGTGCCGGCAACAGTGCCGCCGGGCGTGTTCATCTTAAGTACCAGTGATTGAATAGAGCTGTCTCTGTTGGCTGCATTGATCATCTTTGTCATGGAGGCGGTGCCAAGTGTACCGCAGAAATCGTTTTCCATCATTGGGCCGGTAACCGGTATTACCAGTACTTCGCCGTCAATAGCTTTACTGGCCCGGCTGTCTGCCCGGAAGGGCAGTTCGCTATCATCGAACAAGCCGGCTTTTATATCGCCTGCTTTGCCTTCAATGATTGCTTGCAGCAGTTCGGCATACAGATAAGCGTGCTGCTCATCTATTAACCAAACGCGGCCAAGGGCCTGCAGTAATACTTTAATGTCCATGAAAAATTGATATTGGATTCCGTTGCCTGCCTACCGTCCGGCAGGCTTGTGGATGCAAATATTTATTACGCAATAATTTTTAGAAAGGACAATGAAACCGGCAGGCAGGCGCATAAAAAATCCCCCGCCAAAAAGCAGGGGAGTATTACAAAACTAAAACACAATCTATTTTATATTACGGCCAGTACTGCATTTGCAACTACCTGGTGTCCGGGGTCAAGCGGGTGTATATAATCACTGGGATTAAGCAATGATGTGCCGCCATTATTGGCCATTGCCGTTTTCACATCTACATATTGAATACCGTAATCGGTGGCAGCGCCCTGCAGGTAGCCATCAAAGGCAGTCTGGCGGGCATCAGAGCCGGCTGCAACGGTGGTAGTGTCAATGAAATAAGTAGAGAGCAATACTATTTTATCGGCCGTCCAGCCAACTGCCAAGACCTGATTCAGCGTAGCACGAAGCGCCGTATTAAAGTCTGCAACCGGGTTGCTTGATGTGTTGTACTGGTAAACATCGTTTATACCGTAAGCGATAAAGAGCTTATTAAACCGCTCGTTATAAGGCTTGAGTCCAGGCCAGTTCCACGATGGGGCTCCCGTAACTTTATCCGGAACAGTATTGTTGTTGCCGCCGATCTTTTGAAGGCAAATACCCGTTACTCCATAATTTTGCTCATCGCTCCAACCTTTCGCTGCACAAACCAACGATGTCCATTTAGTAGGTCCTAAATTCGTAGCTGCATAGCCTTGCGTGATGCTGTCGCCTAAGAACATTGCGCCCGGAGTTGTCCAGAGCGATTGGTCCGTTAAATATTTTTTGAAAATAGATGCAAGAACAGTTTGCTTGCCAGGCGTTATATTTTTGGTAATGAGATAAAAGGAGTTCTGGTTCTGGCCGGTTTGAATAGCTGCGGTGCCGATGCTATTCATAGCGCCCAGAAAGAGGCTTTGCGCTGGCAGTGTTTGCGTTGATATCGCCTGCTGTTTTCTAAAGCCGCAGACGTCAAACGTTGCTACGCCATCCTTTACAGAAAGCGAGTAAATGCCATCAGAAAAAACAGAGGTAACGAGTAAATCGGTAGCCATCATGTTCATGGTAACACTTCCAATTTTAGCCGTATGATTCCTTGGTTTTGAATGAATGCTTAATTCATTGGTGCCATCCGTTGCCCCGAAATGTATATTGTCTGCATCGGTAGTATTGGTACCGCGCAGGCTTTGAAAAGTCATTAAGCAAAAGTTCGTAGCGTCGAGTGAGCTGGCCAGCACGTTTGTATTGCCGTATTTACTATTCCATGGAGTAAAGTAGTACCGCTTATCGGTACCATCATCCTGAATACCATTTGGAAACAATAGATATTTAGCGCTGTTCGATGGGTCTGTAACGCACATTTTTTTACCCTGCAGCTCCCCGCCAAACGGCGTCCAGAAACGAATTACATCTGTATAAAGATTGTTTGCTTTAAGGCGCTTAATACAGTTGTCCATTGCATCTTTGGATGTGTTGCCGCCCCATGCGCTTGCAATGGCGGTATAGGCCAGCGTTTCCGCTTCATAAGTGCGGGTGCCGGTAACATTCACCAGTATTTCACTGATGGTAATATTAAAAGTATTAATAATTGCCACGGCTGCGTTGTAGTTGGCATTACCTGGCTGCGTGGCAGTAATTGTTACCGCGCCGTCCTCTACCGGAGTAATGTTTAATCCGGATACGGTTGCTTTTGCTGCGTTGCTGCTGGCCAGCGTAACCGGTAAGCCGGAGGATGCAGTAGCACCGGAGGCAAACGCGCCGGCATTTACATCCCGCGCGCCGGGATTTGCAAAGCTGATTGTTTGATTAGCCTTGCTTACTACCAGCGTTCTTTGAACTTGTGTAGCGGCATTGTAAGAAGAGTTGCCAAGCTGCAGCGCTGTGATCACGACCGTGCCGGCTTTGCTGATCGCATACGTATCTCCGGACACAAGGGTAAGAATTGTAGCATCATCAAACTGGTAGGTAATGGGCAGGCCGCTGGTAGAAGTGGCGCCCAAGGCAAAGTTTGCATTGCCATATATTTTGCCGGCCGGCTGGTTGAAGGTAATAACCTGGTCGGTTTTCGAGCTGCCGGCGCCGGAGCTCTTTACCACAAAATGCGTATCGAGCGTGCCGCCATTGAACCAGTACTCTGTAACCATATTGGTTGCGCTGTCAACGATTTGCACTGTTTTACCTACTGTACGGGCTACTCCGGTTATGGCAAGCAGTGCCGCTGCAGTAGTACTGTATTGAGGAATAGCGCCGCTGCTTGCATTGATGAGGCTAACAAGCTCGTTATAATCATTAGTGTTTAGTAATCGCTGTGACATTGGATGTGTTTATAGTGGATCTGAAATTTGGAGTGTAAGATTGCCGGATACTTTTACCAGCGTTACGCGCGCCCGGGTGCCGTCTGCAGTGCGCAAAATAATGCCTTTGGTAAAATCTGTTATCTCGATATCGCTGCTGCCTGTTTTCGCTGCGTAAGTTGTAGCTGCAGTTGCAGCTAATAAATAACTATTGAGGCTTGAAATGGTTGCATAGCTATTCGCATTAACGGAGCCATCGGCCATTAAGAATTGTCCGGGCATTCCACCGGCTTTAGCAATTGTGCCGGCGGTCAAGGTGTTGTTTACGATGAGACCGTACCCGCCGCTTCCTCCGCTGACAATCAGGTTACCAATATTGTAATAAATACTATTCGATGGGCTTGACTGGCTTCCCCAGTATAAACCGGCGTTTGTACCCCCGAATATTATGCTTCTATCCGCTCCCGGCTGGCCTATCTGCACATTTGCGTTAAATTGATTTGTTCCGGATGTTCCTGCACCGTAAATGTTATTTCTGGCAGTCAGGTTGCCGGCATCGGTAAGCGTCATGTTTTGAGCGCTTCCGGCAACGTTATTCCATATATGGGTTCCGCCCGGCGCGGCCAGATCCCCATAAGAGCCGGATATAGCAACGGCTGCAAATGCCGGCTTGCCCGAAACTTCGCTCCAGGCAGGTACATAAGCAGCCGGCTTGTATAGCCCGGCAGGATTGCCCCAGCTGTAGGCAGCACTCCAGTTGCTTACATTGGTAGCGGTAATACCATACGCGGCGCTGGCTGCAAAGAAAGGATCTGCTTCCAGTGACAAACCGCCGCTGTTGCTGCCGGCCTTTATACGGATGGTATCATTACCCACAATAAAGGAAGTATCGCTGAGCTGTATTGCGCCGCGCCGGAAGGTGGTAGCGCCGGTACCATCGTTGTACAAAAAACCTTTTACTGATCTGGTAGCATTAAGAATTACAAATATAACATTGCCATTGCGCGATTGCACTCTTACAGTGTCCGCATAAATAGGCAATACACTTTGCGCATGCACTGCTGCAGTAAATATTATAGACAGGAGAACAAGAAACTTTTTCATAATCAATTGTACCTGCCTACCGGCAGGCAGGTTATTTAAGCACAACAATGCCCGGACCTGGTGCATTAAGTGATAGGGTGAATAGTGTTGTATCGGGTGGAAATGCATCTACCTGGATGATAGCGCCGGTGTTAAGCTTTGCAATCCCATTTTCTGTGTACCACACTTCTATGGTAGGAAAAGCGCCAAAGCGCTGCCGGCGCGCTTCATTCCATTCTATATTCATCGTTTGCTGTGATGAGTAAGAAAATATTTCCGGCTCCACATCAGGGCTGCTGCCACCTGATCCACCGCTGTTGCCGGTGCTGCCCGGAGGCAGAATAAGATTATCACCTGCGAAGGATGGTAGAATTAATGCTTTGGTAAGCGACTCCATAGAGAAAGAAAACTCGGTACCTGCTGATGCGTTACCGG
The DNA here is from genome assembly GCA_965247435.1 of Ilyomonas sp. GTDB lineage: Bacteria > Bacteroidota > Bacteroidia > Chitinophagales > Chitinophagaceae > Ilyomonas. The sequence continues at coordinate 800,835 of OZ252019.1, forward strand.
CGCTCTTGTAATCGGCATCGAAAGTGAGGCCGTGCACATTATTGCCAATTACCAGGTACATGCCACCGGCCCGCATTTTACCAACCACCACAAACTGGTGATAGGGCATATTCTCCATGTTTATTCTGCTGCCGGCGCTATCGCCCGGGTAAAATCCGGAAATCTTTGGCAGGTAATACTGGCCGCGTACATCGCGCTTGATGGGCTCTTCGAAACCCAATGTATCGTTAGGTACATGCACCGGGCCGCACCAGGCGCCGCTAATGGCGGGCTCACCGGTAAGAAACTGCGTGGCAGGATCTATTGAAGGAAAGGCGGTAATATCTTCTTTGGCAATATAGTACCACTTGCAAAAGCCGCCATTGTAGGCAAGGCCTTTGCTAAGCATTGTGTAACCTTTGTAACCGGTTTGATACATGCTGCGAAAATGCTGCAGTAATAAATACTAAGAAAGGACAATGAAAAGCCGGGTAAGATTTTGGCGGGTATCAGCTTGCTTTCCTCACGCTCTCCAGGAGGTAAGTTTTTAAAATGTTGCGTGTCCCTTCGCGGGACAATTGAGCGGTATTTTTTTCCACTTTTTTTCTAAAGCGATACTCCTTTTTTTTCAGAGCCTCGTAGGTAATGTCTTCCTCCATCTCAATATTGTATTTATCACAAAATGCCAGTAAAGCATCTTTTGTTTCCATACCGATAAAAGAAAGTTGCGAACAGAAGTTGTAAAGCTCTTCTTCAAACTTTGTTTCAAATAATTTATTGACAGTGATTACCTGGTTCTCGGCCATGGAATTGCCAAACTGATATTTCTCCAGCCACCAGCGCGGAGCTTTTACTTCCATAATTGTATCAAAAGAATCGAAGCGCACTTTGGTAATGCAGGGGCGGTGATGAATGCGCAGCGGATTTTCCAGCGCACTGAACATAGACATGCCAAAATAATCTCGCGTAGAAAAGTATATTGGATTGCCAAGATGGGTAGGGGAGCCATACAGGGTTTGCAGGTACTTTTTTAAGTAAGCTTTGGTTGGCAATTTGATCGTGAAATGACCAGTTGTATTGCTCATAATATTGTGATGAGCAAAGTAGTATAACTATTAAGTCATATAAATTAATAAGGGCTTAATAAGGCTTAATTTTCAAGTAAAAATGTATGGCAAGTTTTATTTTGCTATACTATCCCAACCGGAAGTTCTGAATTGGATATTTTTCTTAGCCGGCTAAAAAATTTTTTCTGTTCATTTTGTCGTTTGCAGCTATCAAATTCTGAATATGCACCGGGGGTAAGAATAACCTTGTTGTTATCGGTATTCCAGACGCCGGGAGGAGGAGCAAGAGGAGAAACAAATATTTCAACTTTAATAACCTTCGTTTCTCCATTGGGAACAATCAGTAATGTTCTTCGAAGCACCATTGTTCAAAGATAGAACAGTGTAAGCTTTGGCTTAATTAAAACAGGGATAACTGGTCCAGTTTTTTGCTATGCATTTTGAAACATACGGGTTCACCGGTAAGTACCACAAATGTTCCTTTGTATTTTAGAAACAAGCCATTATAATTCCTTTTTCGCCTGCCGGCTCTTACCTCGGCAACATGTGCATTGTAAGTAAGGGGCTCTATGCTGCCTTTGTAGTTGGTGAGTGGTACGATAAGATAACCAATCCTGTGATCAAAGCCATTGCCAGCCGGGCCTGTAATGCAATAATTCAAACCCTCTACTTCTACGGTATCTTTAATCAGGTTTTTGTTACTGATAAGTTTACAGGAATTTTTACGGTCCATCTCTACAAACTTTTGCTGAGAGACTGTTATCACTTCCATTGCTATAAGTTTTTAGGTATGCCATCCGGATAGCCCCGGCTTCTCCAGAAGTCCTGATGGTGCTTTACTTTTTCCTGGAGATCAAAATGCTTCTTGTTTTCCTTATGCCACGCTGCAGAAAGGATGATACTGCTCATATCATCGGCATGGACAATGCCGGCATCATTGAAGAATTTTACCAATGGTGGTATAGTTGCCGGCCACTCATTATACTTATGGCCTTCCTGCCACCACAGGAACCAACTGTTGCGTAGAAACTGCCCGGCGCTGTTGTGAGTATAAATTACAAACGCATCTTCGTCCAGCTCTAAAAAGCTTTCATAATTGGCCGATCTATAATAATACCCAATAAAAGTTTCTACCGCTTCATCCAGCGTATTAGGCAAGCCAAATAAAAGATCATCGTTTCCTGTTTGCATACTAAAATAATTTTCCATTAAGATACATGGTTTGCTTGCCATAGCGCCGGCTATATACATGCTGCTTGCGATCGTGAAGCAGGTGGCAGCGCAGGCAAAGCGAACCTAATAATTTTAAAAGATTAATTCTTCTATCGTGGTGAAGATGAGCTACAGTGATAATTATTTTTCTGCCGGTAACAGGGTGCGGCTGGCCGCGCACCGCACCGCATTTGATGCAGGTGTAGTTATCGCGCTTTAAAACAAGCAGCCTGATTAGCGACCACTTAGGATGATAATCTTTATAATTTATCGGCATCTGTATTCTGTTTCTGGTATAGTGGTTTTATCTCCCAATCGGCCTCATTGAGATTTAACTCTGATACTAAATCCAAAATATTCCACCTTGCTTCTTGCAAGTACGCATGATGGTTTTGGGAACGATATTCTTTTGGTACGCTTTCCAATGCACAGGCTAATGGAAACCACATTTCTAATTGTTGTTGTTTATTCAAGTGAATACTCATACTGTTTGTTTTACCGGCGCTGAGCGCAGCGCACGTTCAATAAATTTTGTTAAGCATTGTGGTGTTTTAAAGTTGCTGGTTCTCGCGAAGCTTACCAGGTTATCTGTATAGCCCGGTTCCAGATCGCTCAGTAAAAAATTATGCGCTGCAGCAACAGCGTTTATCTGTTCGTGAAGTTGCTGGTCCGTAAAGCTGCACTGGGGTTGCAGCTTCATGTTTTTTGAATAAAGTTTTTTCATAAACGCTAAGATTTTAACCAGCTTGGTAAAGGAAAATATTGTAGTAATTGCTCGTAATGATGCAGTCGGTTCTTTACCACTCTTCCTTCCTTATATTCTAATAAAAGCCTGTCGCAATTGTTTAGCGGAAAGCTATTGTCATATAGCTCTGAGAGTAGCCACTTGTTATGATCCCGGATGAAATATCGAAGTAGTGATCCTAACATTTTATCCGGCTCTGTAATGCCAAAACAATCTCCACGGTGCGTAAAAGGATTAATTTTTCTGTGGGCGCTATCAGGCCAGCGAACAAACAGATCGAAACGGCAACGCACTACGCCATTAGCGGTTACAAGATTGCGAGGCAATGGTTGGGTACTGCCCGCCGGCAGTTGTTGATAAGGTTGATTTTCTGGCATGTTATTCACGTTTTTTGATTGGTTTTTGAGTTATCCACAGGCGAAGCGTGATTTTTTCCTCGCGCGCGGCTTGTACAAGCTTTCTGTATAACGAGTATAACGAGTATAAGCTTTTTGTAAAAAAGCTACTACCGATTACCGTATGTAACATTTTATGGAAAGGGGCAAATTCAGCGTCACGCGACGGTTTTTTTGCCAAAAATTTCTTCTTCATTCAGCGTTTGTTTATTGCATAGTACCCACACGGTTGCCTTCTTTTTGGGTATGTAGCGGTGGTAAAAAATAGATTCGTCTTTACGTGCGCAGTGTTTACTTACTGCCTTGCGGCGCTGTACTGTTATAAGCCCCAACTTTTGCAGCTTGCGCATGCGATGGTAATAGCCCATAGACTGCATTGTAGATCTGCCACGCTTATCTTTCTTCTTACGCACTTTAAAGTGGTCTTTCTTGCCGTAGGTACCTATGCACATTTCAATATCAGGATTTGCCTTCACGCGCTTATGCAAAAACTCAAAACTGGACTGACCCACATTTTCTTTTCTATAAGAATCTACCTTCACCTTTAAGAACAGTTTCCGCAGGCATTCATCATCTGAATGCAGCCTTTGTAATGGCGTTGCTTTGTTGTATTCATAAACGTGATTGGTGACTTCTAACTTTTCCCGTGGATTACCATTGATTTTTCGCAGATACGCAGCGTAGCAAACATCCCTGTGGCTTTTGTCGTTTATGGCGGCGAGTGCGTCCGCAAGATGCCATGGCTTGATTGATGGTTCATATTCAATGTGTAATTTTTCGGCGGTATTAATGCCATAATTTTCTTCAATGGTTTTCCAACTGGCTATGCGCAAGTGTTTGCCTTGCCTGAATAATAAGCCTTCTGCCTTCAGCCAGCTTATATCGCGGTACAGCGTAGATTGGGCTATCATGCAATAAGTAGCGATATCCTTTACTTGTGTACCGTAATTTTTGATAAGCCCGGAGGTGGTTAAATTTTTCAGCAGCAGCCAGGTGCTTATCCTTTTCAGGAAAGGATTATGTGTGTGCGATGCACCTTTTGTTACATGCACGCCACATTCCTTACGTTGATCACATGCGTAATGGATCAATTGCATGGCAACATTAACTTTAGCCGGCGGATGGAATAATATGGTAAGTGGCTTATTCAAGGCTACTTCTTTTTATTCCTTTTTTGTGGGATATGTTCAATCTCAAACGGATCCTGATAATTCAAACCAAGACACTCTTCTCGCCATGCAGATAAAATTTGCGATAAACTTTTTTCACCTTCAGAATCGTATAAAAATTCTTTGTCGCCCGGTATATGATCTGCATACACACTTAATGAAATGTCTTGCCTGGTAATGCTTAATAACTCCATCTTCTGCAGCTTATGGAGGTAATCTTGCAAAGCAGGCACAGTTAGTTTGCACCTGGCAGCCATAAAAGAAAGCTGCGACTCGTAACGCCGGATAATGCTACGGCTATAAATAGCTTTTAGGATATGATAGGTTGCAATAACTTCTATTGCCTGCTCCGTGTCTTGCTTTCCGTTAAGAAATTTAATTATCTCCCGGGCTATTAGCCAGTACGTAACATGTCTAATTACTAAAAAAGGATATTTATTTATTTCTTTATTTTCTGCGTTTGTTGCCTCATTCATAAAGCATTTTATTTATTGGTTTATTTTGAAATAAAGCTTCGCCTTGCCGGTCTTTTTTGCGAACTGCTGGCATAGCTGCCAGTTCGTTATAGCAAAAAAGATTAACTCTGTCGGAACATTCTTGATTTCCAACACTGCGCTACCATTGGTATGTGTAGCCCCGTTACTCAATATGGTTTACTGGTTTATGCTTTCATTGTTTTATTTTACCCATAGCACTCCCTGTTCACAAAATCTTAGATTTGCGAAAAGGGCATGACAATAGCGGATGGCGTAATTGTGATTTGCTTTCATTCATTGGCGGCACACACTGTCTGCTATTCGTTTGCCTGATGGGTCAATATCGTTGTGCTTTCCTCGCTACATTTTGTTTAATAATGAAAAAATATTTGGCGCCGGTGCAGGAGTTGAACCTGCAGTATGCCTGGCACTGCCGGCTATGGCTATGAAAAATTATCCGGCTCTTTTTCGTCAATAATTTTCAGCACCTTTTCTTTAGCCGTTTCGTAATCTTTTTTAAATTCATCATACCGGTTTCTTTCCTCTTTTTCCTTAAGCCCTTTTACACTTTTTTCGCCTATATAAAACCAATCGCTATCTATCTTAAAAGACTGATATCTTAAATGCAGGAAAAAGAAAAGCTGCGTGGCGTTATAAAGCATCGCAATAGTTTGGTCAGGATGCTGCTGAGACATTAACGGGCCGATGCCAATGATCTCTGATTTATCAATATAGTGTTCGCCTATTTTCATAAAAAGCAAAAAGCCACACCCACCGGTGGCCAGGGTTTATGATGGTAATGGATAAGCCTTATAAATTGAACTCTGAAGCTGGCGCAGGCAATTGCCTAAGTAGCTGGCCACCGGCAGGTTGCTGATGGTGATCATATAAGCCAGTGCAAGGCTTACCGGCGCCGGCAGCGTATAACAAGCCTGCTTATCAAAAGCGTAATGCGTCTTGGGCTTTAGCTTCAGTATTTGCCACTGGCGCAGCACGGCCACGCAGCAGCGCTCGGCATAAGAACCCATCCATCCTTTCTCACATTCCATTGTGGCCAATGCATCATCCAGCCATTGATCCATAGCCGTGAGCTCTGCGTACTTTAGCTTTATCTGCAGTTTCTTCACTGGCGATACTTTTTAGTAATCTCTTCCGTAACATCTACACGTACTAAAAATTCCAAAATCCGGTACTTAATACCCGTTGCTCTTGCTATTCCTTCTGCTATAGGAAACATTGACGCCACCCGCTCCGTATCTGCACATATCATCGGGTAATACACTTGGCCAAGCTTAGCGCCCATTACCCCTTCAACTCCATCATCGTCAGTAGCTACAAAAGCAGTAACCGTTTGTATTTTAAATGGTTCCATGTTTACTTTTTTGCTTTTATGTCTTCCTGCATCTGGCTATGCCGTTTTGCCTCGCCTGGCTTAAGCACGCAATGGCTGCACAGGTCCGGCTCCATCCACCAGCAGTTCTCGAGCAGGGGATGATAGCAGGCATCATACTCGGAGCAGCCGCACACTTTGCACACCTGCGGCGCTGGCGCCGGGTGGTAGAGGATCTCGCCGTTTGTAAACTCAATAGCATACTTAATAATGCCGGTAACGGCGCCATTAATAATACAATCGTCGTGCACTACGGCGCAGGCCATATTGCTGCGGCCTTGGAGAATATTGCCCGATACAGGAAATGCCCAGGAAGCTTTGTAGCGCAGCTCTATCAGGTTTATATTGTTGGATGTAGCGAGCGGCCGCTCGCTGATGCAGCACCGGCCTTTTGCTTTTAAGATTTCGAGAATATCCATAAAATTTATTTTACTGGTTCTAATTCTGAGATGTGTACCAAATAACCCAATCCGTATATTTTACCGTAAAGCACTTCATCATCGTTTGGAATAAAAAATTTTAAAACTCCACTGCCGATGCGAAGGCCATATTCTATACAAGCCGGATTGCCATCTGAAATTTTCCAACTTTTATCTGTAATTCTATCCCACCAGTCTTCTATTGTAATTTCCTGGCCGTTCAACCTGTATGCTTGCGCAATAATTTTTACTTTTTTACCAGCCAAAGGGCTTTGCTCTTGATGTATCATATAGCATGTTTAAAAGTTTAAGTCAAGCGTTCTATTCATAAACTCATTGATGGCAGCCATATACTTTTCTTTGTTTTCATTGTCATCAAAATCGTACACCTGAACGCCGTCTGACTCGATGGTTACCGGCTGCCCCCGTTCATGCTTTACATACAGACTTATAAGCTCCTTACGCTTCTCAATTATAATTTCCAACCGGTTGCGGTTTCGATCGAAAAAGCGGCTGATCTTTTCTTTGTTGAAGAGCTTGAATGCCGGCGATACTTCCATCTGCTGGCTGATGTCGTTTGCAGTGTTTTCCAATTCGCGGTAAGTAATGATTTGCTTCATTGATATTGTTTTATTGGTAAGTGGATAAAGCTTGTTTGTATGCGGTCTGCAGCAATTGAAATGCTTCTACGCTGCCGCCCGGCTTATCAGGATGTACTATCATTGCCTGGCGCTTGTATGCTGCTTCTACATCTGTTTTGTGTACCGGCCTTGCAGAGAAACCCAATGTTTGCCAAATATCATTTGCCAGGATTATTTCTCCTGGTGCCGGCAGGCCAGGAAAGCCGGTGAATGCACGATCTAAAAATTCGCTAACGCCCCAACGCTCCATACCGCGCAACCCTTCAATCCCTTTTGCCAGGGCATACATATTTTCCCACACCAACAGGTATTGATCGCAACACATGGCCACCTCTTTATCTTTATAGCTGAAGTAAATGGCAACACCCGGATCTTCTGTTTTTTTCTTCATCATTTCTGCATACAAATAGCCATCTGCGCGAACCTTGATATTTGTACTGATGATTAGTTTTTTACCGCCTAAGCGCGATAGTTCATCACGTAAAAAAGACTGTGCTCTGGCAGGCGATTGTATAAATCGGGAATAGATACGCTTCTGTGGTAATGTTCTTTTGTAACCTAATGGCCAGGATAACGGATAAGCTTCAGTCATTCGTTAATTATTATACAGTTCGGTAATGGATTGTAGGTTGAAGAGCTGGCGAAGCGCCTCTTCTATCTGCGAGCGAAATGGGCATTTGCAGCTTTTGGAATGTGGCCAGTTTGTCCAGGCAAGTACGCGGGTGGGCGTGGGCGGATCTGTAGGGCAAACGAGAGAGAGCCATTGGGAGATAATGCCGCAACCGAACTCCAGCCGGTTGGGGCCATACTTGTGGGCGATAAGTTCTTCCAGGCGGAAAGCTTTTTTCACCGGTTTTTTCTTGCTCATGGTTTATGCCTGCCTGCCCGGCCGGCTGGGTTGAGTGTTGTGTTTTATGTTGATGCATGCCTGTGGGTTTTGTAATTAAAAAATTTTAAAAGACTCCCGGCGTGGAAACGCAGGAGGTATGTACTTTTCAAAATCCGCTGTATACGAAAAAGGTTTGTTTGATGAATAGGATTGCCCGGCGCTAAGCACCTGCAGCTTTTGGTGGATGCATAGCGATAAATAACTGGCCACATCGCCGCCGCCGCAAACAACGGGCGCCCGGTACCACGATGTGCCGGCAAAGAGAAACAGGTGCATTACCTGGCTGCAAAAGCAAAGCTGCTCTACACTATCGCAGCTATCTATCCAGCGCACAAAGGCCAGGGCGTGTTGGTTTCTCTTAGTCTCCATAAAAGTGTTGTTTAATGTAAACATCATCGTTGTCGCACACCCAATGGATAAGGCAAAGGATTAGCAGCAGCATCAGCAGCAGCATGATGCAGGTGGCGATGTGGCTTGCAAATACACCCCAGTTGCCCCGGTGGTTATTTGCATAGCGCGCGCCCTTTCTCCAGTACCATAGGGAGAGCGCCAGCAGGATAATGCTGGCTACGACGTAACAATAGTTTACAGCGGTAACGAAATCACTATTATACATAGCTATATATTGAATTCCTGAAATAACACTGGGTGCACCGGCAGGAGTTGAACCTGCGACCTGCTGCTTAGAGGGCGGCCGCTCTACCGGACTGAGCTACGATGCACGAAAACGGGAGTGATTGATGTGGGCAACCATCCTTGTAGATGTGGGCGCATCAACCGTACTTATGCGTTAAACTTTTTATCAACCATCATCCAAATTTTTGCGCGCACTGCCTCCTGGTTGGCAGGGTTTTTCACTGCTTGGCGGCCTATAAAAACTTTACCAGGGAGGTTCTGCACGATGTGCATGATCCTGTTGGTAAAATGGGCCCTTACAATGTGATTATATTTCATCATGCTCTTTTACTTTTTTATGAGGCGGGCGTTACGCCTGGCCACTGCTGTTGCAGCTACTTTTTTAATGGCTATTGTTTTTTTGTTGACTGATGCCTGAATACCCATTTGTTGGCGCAGCGTAACTACTTCCTCTTTGATGAGGTTGGCATAAGTCTCCAACTTATTGATGCGATTTATAATATTTCTTTCCATTTTTTCGTACAATGTTTGAAAATCGTTCGTACAAGTTTCGGTCAATATTCGTACATTAACTACTACAGGAATGGACAAAAAAATTTCTCTTTATAATCATAGAATTTGAAGATCTCTTAATCGCTGTCTTTCCGCATCGTGTTCTTTCTTTACCTCGCGAATTACCTTTAGCACTTTTTCTGCTAATTCAAACTTTACTGGTTTGCCGCGTTTTATGTCGCTGATTTTCTGTACAGTAAGGTCAGGCTCCACCTCTTTAAGTCTTTCTTGTACTTTTTCCCGCCAATTTATTGGCAAGTCTCTTTTCTTTAATTGGCTGATTTCTGCCATAGGAATTCGATTTTAATAAAAATTATATCTTACATTGTACAGTTATAAAAGTGTACCATTAAGTTGTTGTTTAACCAAAGGCTTACTTTAATTATACTGCCAACATTAACAAATGTAGCTACCTTTTACTATTCCTACAAAAAATATTACAAATTTTTTTTAATTCATGGCTTCTGATGACAAAGTACTACAGTCGCCATTTGAGCAGGCTGTAATAAAAATTATTACTCACTTATTTGCACTCCCTAAGCAAGTGAGAGATTTTGATCATAAGAAAGATTTGTTGAATGATCTTAGAATCGGTCAAAACAATTGGGGTAAGTATCAATCGGCTGTAAGGCACATACCAGAAAATCTTCACAAGCATATCCGTGATTATTTTATTAATAAATACCATGCAAATCCAAGTTTCCTTGATGGTAAGAGTCCGCAAATGTTTTTGACTTCCAAGCTTACCGGTACTCAACAGCCTGAATTGGCCAATAAAACCATAATTACCCAAGCTATGTGGGATGAAAAGCTGACTGAATGTGAGACATTGAAAAAGGAAAATGCTACCCTGCTGAGGAGGATAATAGAATTGCAGGAAAAGCTGATAGAGGCGATGAAATACCCGGCGAAAAACGCAAATGATCAAAAGATGGCTAAAGGTTGAATACCCTGTATATGCATAACAGAAACGCTAACAATCAATAAAAATAAGGATTGATTTAATAGAGAAAAAATATTCAGTGCATGTTTATTATCAATGGATTAGAAGCAAAGTGCGCATGGGGTTGCTGACTGAAAATCCTTGTGTCGCCGGTTCGATCCCGGCTCACACCACGCTTTAAAACAGGCGGTTATGATGAATTTCATAGCTGCTTTTTTTATTTGGTACAACATTGCTTTTGTTCTAATAAAATAATGCTCATACTTCAAACTAAGCCAATGAACAATTATTTACATTCGATAGAAACATTAAAAAATTGGTGGTTAACTTTAGATGAAGATTGGAAGTACTTTTTATGTGCAAACTATTATTTTAATTGTGAAAGATTTGCTTTTTTTGATTTAGCCGATTCAATCCTTAAAGGTGATTTCATGGATAATTGGTTATATGACGACATCGTTCCCTCAATAATTCATCATACTGTTAAGACGGATAAACTTATTGATGTGGATATACAATACATGAGTAATGATGAAACAGGCTCTTTTACTTTCGATATTAAAACTATAAAACCAGTTAAGGATTTAATTAATTTAAAAGAAGTCTTTATATCTTATAGGATCAATGATTTTGATAGCCAACATTTAAAAGAGTTGATAAGTCTTACTACTATCAAAATAGACCAAAAGTTTGTTAATGAGCTGCCCGAAATTTTAATGCTTAACTTACCAAAGCTTAGTAAAATTTTAATAGGGGTTGATCCTATTAGGACTCACGAGGATGAATATGAACAAATCAGGAAAATTGCTTCAAAAACAAGAGTTCTTATCAAACAGTATTCTAATATAGATACGGATAGAGCAATATTTTATATTTAAACTATAAAACTGGCTTTTCTTGCAAATTATTTTTCTACAAAAAGTTTAATTTCACATGATTTCTAAATTTAGCTTATGGATGTAATTTGTCTGCAAACTGAAGCTTTTTATAAACTCATTGACGAAGTAGTAAGCTATGTCAAACAGCAGCATGAAATCAAGGAAGATAAATAGATTTTCAACAGAGGAAGCTATGACAAAACTTCATATTAAAAGCAAAACTACGCTTCAACGATTTAGAGATGAAGGCAGAATAAGATTTACACAGCCAGATACAAAATCATTCTTTACTATTTCGATTAAATTAATGACTATTTAGAAAAACACGCCAACGAAACTTTTTAAGTATGGAAGAACAGCAATACAATAAAGCCTTCAAATGCGCTCACCTTACCTGCCCCGTTTTATTTGCCGACACATCCATATTGCCCAAACAGCCCATAAACAACGGATTTTGCACTTCCCAGCCCCCGGAAGCAATTTTAAAACTTATGGTGTTCTAACCTAAAGCACTCCTCGTCTGAAAGCATCCCCCGTCCATGGGTCGCCCTTAAACGATTTATCCCAGCCGCGCAGCGGGTGCCTGTCCGCATCCAGTTTTTCGCCGGTATCCCAGGGTTCAAAAGCATTTTTAATATTGCCCAAACCCGTGGAGGCAAGTTCAGGATAGTGCCTCAGAATAACGGTTTTAAGACTCGCCTTATCAATCCAGTCCAGACCTTCCTTCGTGTAATATTCTGTCGTATAACAATCGGTATAAAACCTGTCGGCCTGCAGTCGCCGCGTAGCATTCAAAATAAAGATCTGGAACATCGTTTCGCCAAAGCCAAATCCGGTTGGGCGATAGCCTTCGGCTAAAGTGCCTACCAGCAGGTCAAGCGCCTCTACAGCATGGGCTTCAGCACCATAAACCTCCTTTAATTTTTTTAACTGAACGGCGTCTCCCGTCAGGTCTTCAAATTTTTCAATCGGCTTTAGCCCCAACTGTCTTCTGAATTCATTATACCTCGGCACGCCCCGTTCCCGCGCGCGCAGAATATCCACGGCGCCCATATCATATACCGGGTTGAACGGGATGCTTAATTCCTGCATAAATTTCGGGTAGTTGTTCAGCACCAGTTGTCCGGGATGCTGGTTGCCAAAAGAATAAAACAGGTGTTGCAGCGGCACTTTTCGGGTGAGCTTGGCAGCGCCGGCCTGCCGCGTTTCGGCAAATGGTATCTCCTTCGTTTCGGTATCGGTATTAATGTGTTTGATGTGTAATTTTTCAGGTAATAAGGAATGCAACCGATATACTTCAACAAACTCCTGTGTTAAAGCAAAAGGCACCTTGTGTTTATTGATGGGGTTGCCCACTACACCGCCCAGTTCAGGATTTCTTACATTTATATTCGCCACTGTCTTACGGTCGGTGCCCGAATGAAAAAGGTTTGTTAGTATGCCGTACCAGTTGGCGTTTAATGCCGTGTCCAACCCCTGGTTAGGAAGAATGGCAGGCGTCCATTCCACCGAATGTATCTTAGCCATGATAGCGGCATTGATAAGCCGCGCCACGTTAAACAACTTCGCATCATCCCATGCCGGATGAGCGGCTTTCAAATGGTCGCAGATCGCATTGTGCTCCCTCGCAAAAAGCGTGTGAAGCATTGACATGCCCACCCACCAGTTTCTTACAAAGCCGGTGTCTTCAACGCCTTTGCTGCCCAGCGGCAGCGTACCGTCATCGTTTATCTTTAGTTTGCCATCTGTATGACTGCGCAGGCGGTCTACGGTTTCCTGATCGCTGCCATAAATCTGCGAACCGTCCCACCAGTGCGTTACCTCGTTGATGAATGAGATCGGGGCTTCTTCTTTGTCCTCGGTCCGCGTTGGGTCGGCCTGCGTTTTGGGAATCAGCATTTTCGTTTGCCAGAATTTCTTTCGTGCGGGGTCATCTTCCGCGAGCGGCACTTCAATAAGATCCGTCAGCCGGTTTTCACCATGGTTTATCCAGTCAGCATTTTGAAATTGTATCCAGCTTGCTGCGAGCAAATTCAAAAAAGGCACTTCTTTCATTTCATCGCCCCGTGTCAATAAATGCCTGCTGATCTCTCTTGGGTTGGGCGTTAACAGTTGCTCGCCCCGCTCCGGTTTGATGGCTGCAAGATCTACATTCCTGGCAAGGCGGGTACCTGCGGCGCCTTCTTTCGGGTTGCTCAGGTTGTTCCAGCTACCATCTGCCGTGCGGTAATATTTCACTCCGTCGGGCGGCGTTAATCCTTCAGGCTGAAAGCCTACCAGGCTACCTTTCGGATAGGTGGATTTAAGATTGTGCGCGTTCATTTTTTCGCGCATATAAGCCAGTGTAAGAATACCGAGAAACAACGGCCTTCTGTACCAGTTTGTCCAGACTCTGCTTGTATATCCCGCAACCGACCCCCAGACTTTGGTAGCTACATCCATTACTACTGTAGATACAGCGCCAATGCCATTGCCCAATGCCAACCGTAGCTTTCCCGCAACACTTAGCGGCGCTGCCGGATTGTGTTCTTTCGGCAATGCACCTTCCCGAACCACCGGCTGACTCAACAATTTCTCCCGGTCAAAATAATACATATCCGGCACCGGCACATGCACCTGCGCAATGGCATTTGCCCTTGCCAGTTGCAGCATTTCTTTTAAGTAAGCATTAAACGGGTCAAGCTCTGATGCCTGCTCATAGGTGGAAGCCGCCAGGTCATACTTTTCATAATGGTAGTATGCCAGCGCAAGCTTCGACAACTGCCCGCCATCCGGCGAAGAACCATTCGTGGCTAACAGGGTTTTTATTTCATCGGCAAGTGCTTGTTTGTCGGTAAGGGAGTTTAATGTAGCAAAACCCTTTGTGGCGAGATCATTCATACGTAATCATTGTTTTATGAAGAGAAAAAAGAATACGGATCCGCTATTTATGAAGAAACCAGGGAAAATCGTCTGCTATCACTGCATCAACCCGCACAGGGGCAACAAGAAACGCACATGGCGCTACAAACATAATATTATTTGGAATGCAACGAAATTTTACGTGGAGCAACCGGTTGAGCTCAGGTATCATCTTTAAAAAGAAGATGCATTGCGCTGGCAGTTTAGCCGTTAACAGGATTATTATTTTTTGAATGATGCGGTGCCCGTTCGCGCATTTATAATATTGTGGAAGAACAGCGCAGGCCAGCAAGGAAGCGCGTTGCAGGATAGCAGGCTGGTGCGTGTCTTTTAAAAGTTATATTGCTCAGGCAGCATAATCCTTTCTCCCTGTATCTTCTTTGCCGTTCACCTAAACCTTAAAACATGAAGCAAATCGGGCTCGGCTTATTATTGATCATTACTGTTATGCACCAGGCTTCCGCGCAATGGAGGCAGCAACCGTCGGGCACAAGAAACAATTTACGGGATGTGGCTTTCTATAATGCTGCAACCGGTTATGCCGTGGGCGATGGCGGTGTCGTTTTAAAAACAACCAATGGTGGTACTAATTGGGCTGCCGTTACATCGCCGGATAAAAGCGATATTCGTTCGGTAACCGTTATCGACAGCGCCGCGGTAATGGTTACTACCTCTGCTGTTAATGGCAACGCGGCCATCTACCAATCGGCTAACGGGGGCAGGAGCTGGCGTAAAGTACTGCGTGATCTGTCTTCGTTATATGCAACCGCAACGCCTGATAAAACACTGTACAGTGTTGGTTCGAAGTTATATAGCAGCAACAATTACGGAAGAAGCTGGGCGGCACAGCAAAAGCTGAACGCTACCAGCAGTTACAAGCAAATTGCTTTCAGCGATAAAAATACAGGTATGGCAGCCGGCAATATCTCGGGTGTAATTACCTACTCTGCCGATTTTTTGCGCACGGTTGACGGGCGCAACTGGTACAATGGCTATAATCTTTTATTTCCTAACGCGAATGGCTTTTCCAGCTTTTCTGCTATTGCTGCAGATAGCGTGCTCATGTTTACCAATTATTACAACCGCTATATGCCGGGCGACAGCAGCCAGCTCATCCTCCTGCATCACTTTAAGCTGCGCAATGCTATGGGAACTTATTATTGGTTTTTTGATAATACCATTCTCGTTAACAGCTTTCCGGATGTAATTGGCGACTGCCAGTTTTTTAGCGGCGGCAGCGGGTATGCCGTAAGCGAGGGCGGAGCTATTTACAAGATTTTAGATTTAGGAAAAACTATTACCCGGGAATACAGCAGTAAAACGCCTTTACATGCGGTATTTATGCTTGATAAAAACAACGGCTTTGCGGCAGGCGATCATGGGCTGATTGTAAAAAGGGGAATTGCAGGCGTAACCGAAAACAGGATTACCATTGTACCGGTAACGGTTTATCCAAACCCTGCTACAGACCAGGTACAGGTAACGTTTACACTGGCTGAGGCAACCACCATCCGCTTACAGCTAACTACTGGCAATGGCAAAGTCGTACTGCAGCAACCGGCCAAACTATTTAATAAAGGCCGGCAGACTGTTCCGGTAAAGTTAAACAACGTGCAAAGGGGTAATTATTACATCAGCCTGATAAACAGTAAAGCGGAAGTGATTGGCACAGCACAAATAATGGTTGCACGGTAAAAAATTATTACTGATTTCAGTGCATACCGGTATTCCAAAAAACCTTTTTTTAATGCTGTTAACTGTTTTGTGGTAGAGGATGTTAAGAAAAGTGACGCAAAAGATATAATTGTAAAGCAAAAGCATATAGCGTAAAAAAACAAGGACGTTAAGAAAAATACCTGCTTACTGCAGGTGTTTTTTATTGATTAAAGACAGTAAGCCATGTGTAAATGTATCACTCCGCCCAACTCATCGTATAGTTTGCATTCTCTATGTCTATAGCCTGTTGTGTAAGCATCAGCGGGTGGAAGGTATCTACCATTACGGCTAATTCTTTCGTTTCTTTTGCGCCAATACTTTTTTCAACCGTGCCGGGATGCGGGCCATGCGGGATACCGGCCGGGTGCAACGTAATCATACCGCGGGTAACATTTTTACGGCTCATAAAATCGCCGTCCACATAATACAATACTTCATCGCTGTCTATATTACTGTGGTTGTAAGGCGCAGGAATACAAAGCGGGTGATAATCATATAAGCGCGGCACAAAAGAGCACACTACAAAATTATTGGCTTCAAAAGTCTGATGCACCGGCGGCGGCTGGTGCACACGCCCGGTGATCGGTTCAAAATCGTGTATGCTGAAGGCAAACGGGTAGCAGCAGCCATCCCAGCCCACCACGTCAAACGGGTGATGCGCATAATGCAAGCCGTAGAGTACGCCCCGTTTTTTTGTCTGGATAATAAAGTCGCCTTTCTCATCCCATGTCTGCAGGTTTTGCGGAGTGCGGATGTCGCGCTCACAGTAAGGCGAATGTTCTAATAACTGCCCGTATTTGCTCAGGTATTTTTTAGGATAGCGGATGGGCGAAAAAGACTCTACGATAAACAGGCGGTTATCACTTCCATCAAACCGGATCTGGTAGATAGAGCCGCGCGGAATAATTAAATAATCGCCATAGCCGAATGCTAACTCGCCATATTGGGTAAGCAGTTTGCCGCTGCCTTCGTGTACAAAAATCAGTTCATCCGCATCGGCGTTTTTATAAAAATAATCCGTCAGGCTTTCCTGCGGCGCGGCAAGGCTGATATGGCAGTCATTATTAACCAGCACCGGCTTCCTGCTTTGCAGATAATCCCGCTGTGGCTGTACTTTAAAACCTTCAAAGCTGCGATGCTTCAGCATTTTTTCTTCTGCAACCAGCGGTGCCATATTTACCGGTTCATCCGTCTTAATAATTTGTGTTGGCGGATGCGTATGGTAGAGTAGGGAAGAATCGTTGCTGAAGCCTTCCGTAGAAAATAATTGTTCGGAATACAAGGTGCCGTCGGGCTTTCGGAATTGCGTGTGCCGCTTATGTGGAATAGAACCAAGAGAAGTGTAATGTGCCATTGAGATGTACGATTTATGATGTGTAATGTCAGATATTTGTTTTGTTCGTTTCGGGTGCCGGGTTACGGGTTATTGATTGTTCGTATATAAAAGCATTCCGCTGCTTATTACGCAGACAAATCAAGCATCGCTTTCAAAAAACAAAATTTCCAATGGCGTTTATCAATAGCATACATAAAATTCCTGAATAATACCATACGATAAAGATAAGAAGATGTGGAAAGTAATTTGTTATAAAAACTAACAACTGTTATTATTTAAAGAAGTTTTCTATTTTTGTGCTATGCGACCGGATTATGCCCATAAATTATTTAACGACGATTGCCATCCATACGTCGGCCTCATGGAAGCGCTTGCAACAGAGAACCGTTATTTTTAATTGTAAACGGTTAATGGTCAGTTTAAGAAGCAATTATTAACACGCACAACAGAAATTTACCATTCACCACCTTCTGGCTTATCAAATTAACAATTGAAAATTATCAATAACAAATAACCATGTTTCCCGATATACAGGCGCCGCGCGCCGCGCAACAGAAAAACATAACCACCGACTTTTTACCGCTGCAAGGCACCGATTATGTAGAGTTTTATGTAGGCAATGCCAAGCAGGCAGCACATTTTTACAAGACCGCTTTTGGCTTTCAGAGCCTCGCGTATGCTGGCCCCGAAACCGGCGTGAAAGACCAGGCCAGCTATGTAGTACGGCAGCACAAACTCACTTTTGTATTTACCACGCCACTGCGTACCGATGGCAACATAGCAGCGCACATTCAAAAGCATGGCGATGGAGTAAAGCACTTAGCCCTGCGTGTGGACGACGCAGCGGACGCGTGGCAGCAGACCACAATGCGCGGCGCCGTGTCAAGCCTCGCACCCTTGACCCTGCACGACGGGCATGGCGAAGTGGTTATGAGTGGCATTCATACCTATGGCGATACCGTTCACCTGTTTATAGAACGCAGCAACTACAACGGCGCATTTATGCCAGGCTATGTGGAGTGGAAAAGTAATTATAACCCAACCGAAACCGGCTTGTTGTATGTTGACCACTGCGTAGGCAATGTAGGCTGGAACAGCATGAACCGCTGGGTGGCTTTTTATGAAGAAGTAATGGGTTTCCGCAATATTCTCACGTTTGATGACAACGATATTTCCACCGAGTATTCGGCACTGATGAGCAAGGTAATGAGCAACGGCAACGGCTTTGTAAAGTTTCCCATCAACGAGCCGGCAGAAGGCAAGAAGAAATCGCAGGTAGAAGAATACCTGGAATTTTATAATGGTGAAGGCGTGCAACACGTAGCGCTGGCAACGCATGATATTGTAGAAACGGTAACGGCGCTGCAAAGCCGCGGCATTGAATTTTTAAAAGTGCCTTCTTCGTATTATGATGACCTGCTTGACCGGGTTGGCCATATTGATGAAGACTTGGAACCGCTGAAGGAGTTAGGCATTTTGGTGGATAGGGATGAAGAAGGTTACCTGTTGCAGATTTTTACAAAACCGGTAGAAGACCGGCCAACCTTGTTCTTCGAAATTATCCAGCGCAAAGGCGCAAAGAGCTTTGGTAAAGGCAACTTCAAAGCCTTGTTTGAAGCCATTGAGAGGGAACAGGGGTTAAGAGGGAATTTATAAAGTCCTGTTTGGAAGCTTTAATATTTACTTAAACAATTAAAATCAACCTTCTTACCCTCTCCATAAAATATTCGTTCCTTTTCCCTTCTCCTTTTGGAGAAGGTGCCCAAAGGGCGGATGAAGTTGGAGAAGCCTGCCTGGCGGCAGACAGGGGTTGGGATAAGGTATTATGAAACTTGTATCCTACTTACACAACGACAATGAGCAGCTTGCCTTTTTAGTAGAAGGCGCTTTGTACGACTGCGATGCCATGAACCCGGAGTTGCCGGCGAGCATGAGTATGATGCTCAATTTTTGGGAAGATATGTTTCCCATAGCGCAGCAAACAGAATTTGCCATCCGGGAAGGTAAATTAGGTGCAGGACAAGGCCTGGCGATGAGCGAGGTGCAATTACTCGCACCAGTTCCGTTTCCAACATCCTGCCGCGATGGCTATGCCTTTCGCCAGCATGTAGCCGCAGCACGCCGCAACCGCAACGTGCCGATGATACCGGAGTTTGACCAGTACCCCATTTTCTATTTTACCAACCACAACAGTATCCAGGGTGCAGGGGAAATAAAATGTATGCCTGACCATTTTCAAAAGCTTGATTTTGAGCTGGAGGCAGCCATTGTGATTTGTAAAGGCGGCCGGAACATTAAAGCGGAAGAAGCGGACGCATATATTGGCGGCCTGATGATTATGAACGATATGAGTGCCCGCACCTTGCAGATGGAAGAAATGCTGCTGAATTTAGGCCCGGCCAAAGGCAAGGACTTTGCTACGGTGATTGGCCCCTGCCTTGTAACGCTGGACGAGCTGGAACAATTTGAAGTGACTGCAAAAGATGGTCATATTGGTTTAAACTGGAATCTGCGGATGACTTGCGCTGTAAACGGCAAGGGCGTAAGTGAAGGCAACCTCAGTGATATGGACTGGACGTTTGCAGAGATTATTGAGCGCTGCAGCTATGGCGTTACGCTGTATCCCGGAGATATTATTGGCAGCGGCACGGTGGGCACGGGCTGCTTTTTGGAACTAAACGGCACCGGTAAATTAAACGATCCGAATTATGAAGAGCAATGGCTGAAAGAAGGCGATGTGGTGGAAACGGAGATTGAAGGCTTAGAGGTGCTGCGGAATACAATCGTAAAAGAAGAAACTGATTTTTCGATATTGGAGAGAAAAAAGTGACGGGTTAGAGAATTGCGGGTTACGAGTTGTAAATAACAGGGTTTGAATTGTTTGTTTATTTTGTAATAAAAAATTATGGCAACAATAAAATCATTTGAAGATTTAGACATCTGGAAGAAAGCCCAGGATTTAGGCGCTTTGATATATGATCTGTGTGAAATAAATAAAAAAATTGCAACTGATTTTTCTTTTAAAGATCAGATAAAAAGAGCTGCGCTTTCTATCTCAAACAATATCGCCGAAGGCTTTGAGTATAACAATAATAATGATTTTTATCGTTTCCTGAGATTTGCTAAGGGCTCTTGCGGTGAGGTAAGAAATTGCCTTTTATTTTCTATACGTGTTCATTATGCTAATATAGAAAACATTGAAGATTATCTTTCGCTTTGCAAAACATTGGGCAGCCAAATAGGAAGCCTGATGAAATATATAAAAACTAAAAAGCTAAATGTAAAAAAGCAATCTAAGATTAATAATTCACAGCCTGTAATTTACAACTCATTGCCCGCAACCCACAACCCGCCATCTCAGTAATGCTTATTAACTTAAATGATATATCAGTCTCCGGAGTGCAAAGCTTTTTGCAGCACGCCATTGCGCCGCGGCCCATTGCCTTTGCAAGTACAATTGATAAACAGGGCAGGGTAAATCTGTCACCTTTCTCATTTTTCAACCTGTTTTCTACCAACCCGCCGGTTGTTATTTTCTCACCGGCGAGGCGGGTACGCAACAACACTACTAAACATACGCTGGAAAATGTAATGGAAGTACCCGAGGTGGTGATCAATATAGTGACGTACGACATGGTGCAGCAGGTTTCTTTGGCAAGCTGCGAATATGGAAAAGAAACAGACGAGTTTATCAAAGCAGGCTTTGGCAAAGAAAAAGCGACGCTGGTGCAGCCACCGATGGTGAAGGAAAGCCCCGTAAAAATGGAGTGCAAAGTGCTGGAAATAAAAGCTTTGGGCAACGGAGCAGGGGCAGGCAATTTAGTGATTTGTGAAGTACTCTGTATGCATATTGATGACCATATTTTAAATGAAGAAGGAACCATGATTGACCCGGCAAAGCTTCACCAGGTAGCAAGGCTGGGCGGCGACTGGTATTGCAGGGTGGATGAAAATAGTTTATTTAAAGTAGCCAAGCCCAACACAAAGCTCGGTATCGGCTTCAATAAGTTACCGGAAGATATTCGTAACAGCAATATATTAACCGGCAACCATTTAGGGCAGCTTGCTAATGTGGAAGCGATACCGGAACCGGATACTGCATTTAATAATATGGGAATGATTTTTATTATAAAGCAATATAAAAACGATGCTGAAAAGCGAAACCAGTTCTTGCATCAGCTTGCTGCCGGGTTGCTCAGCAATGGCCGGGTGGCCGATGCCTGGCAGGTGCTGTTGCGAATAGAAGCGCTTTCGCCTGCAGGTGTGTTCAACTCCTTATCGGAAGGAATTTACTAAAAATTTTTTATTAAAATACCCTTTACAGAAAGGGGTTAAAATAAGCTAACGATGCAACGTAACAAACCAACCGTACAGGATTACAGTGCTTATACGCCGGAAGACTTTCATGTGTGGAAGCTGCTCTACGACCGCCAGTTACCTTTTGTACAGGCCAATGCGAGCCGCTTATACCTCGATGCGCTGGATACAATTGGTTTTAACGCAGAAGAAATTCCGCATTTTGGCAAAACTTCGGCGCGGTTGCAGCAGCACACCGGCTGGCAGTTGATCGTTGTGCCCGAACTGGTGCCGCAAAAAGAATTCTTTGAAATGCTGACCAACAAAACATTTCCGGCAACCTGCTGGCTGCGTCTTTTAGAAGAGCTGGATTATATAGAAGAGCCGGATATGTTTCATGATGTGTTTGGACATGTGCCCCTGCTCGTCAATAGCGCGTATGCGGAGTTTCTGCAGAATTTTGGTAAGCTGGCCATGAAATGGATTGACACCCCGGATGCGATTGCTATCCTTGCGCGGGTGTATTGGTTTACCATTGAGTTTGGTTTGCTGCGCGAAGGGGGTCACAACAAGATATTCGGCGCCGGCATTATTTCTTCTATCGGCGAAACGCAGCATGTGTTTAAAAATGAGTCTGTAAAAGCGCCTTTCAACATCCGGGAAATGCTTGGCACAGAATACCGCATAGATACGTTGCAGCCGAAGTATTTTGTAATTGACTCCTTCGACCAGTTATGCAATGCCATCCCGCAGATAGACAAGCAATTAGAGAAAATTTTATCAATATCTATAACACAGTAATCCATGTGGCAGGAAACAAATAACGCGCTTTACAGGCAGTTCATGTTTAAAAATTTTTCAGAAGCTTTTGCTTTTATAACCCGCGTGGCCCTGCTTGCCGAAAAGCTGGACCACCATCCCTCCTGGAGTAATGTGTGGAATAAGGTAGAGATAACACTTACCACGCACGATGCCGGCAACACCATTACCGCTAAAGACCGGCAGTTGGCAGAAGAAATTGATTTTTTATTGGAAAAGGATAAAAAAGTATAAAAAATATTTGCGGTAATAAAAAAAATCCTTCTTTTTGTGTAAACGATTGTTTCTATAAATTGCCAACACGGATAACGATACAGGACCTTGCCGCCAAATTAAATATGACTGCCGCCACGGTATCGCGTGCCTTGAATGATCATCCGCGCATCAGTGCGGCAACGAAGAAAACGGTGCTGGCGCTTGCCGAAAGGATGAACTACCGGCGCAACCGCATTGCTTCGTCTTTACGCTCCGGCAAAACACACATCATTGGCGTGATCATACCCAGTGCGGAAATCAACTTTTTCGGCTCGGTGGTGCACGGCATCGAAAGCATTGCCAACACGAACGGCTACAATATCCTGCTTTACCAGAGCAACGAATCTGCCGCTTATGAGCGCAAAGCCGTTGAAACATTTATAGATGTGCACGTGGATGGCGTACTGGCATCCATTGCAAAAGACACACACGATATAGCGCACTATCTCGATCTTAAAAGAAAAGGCATCCCGCTTGTTTTCTTCGACCGCAGCAAAGACATGGTAAACATCCCTTCGGTAGTCATTGACGATTGCAAAGGCGGCTGTATGGCTACAGAACACCTGCTGCAACAAGGTTACAGGCGGATAGCGCATATTTCAGGCCAGCAGCACCTGAAGATTTTCAAAGACCGGTTAAACGGCTACAAGGCGGCTTTACATGCAGCGGATATAGCAGTTGACGAGTCCTTGATTTACAGCGGAGATGTATCCATACAGGCAGGCAGGGATGCGATGCAATATTACTTTGGTTTGGCGCAGCCGCCGGATGGCATCTTTGCGGTGGAAGACTTTACGGCGCTGGGCGTTATAAAGGCGGCAAAGGAAATGAATATTGCCATACCGGGGCAGTTAGGGGTAATCGGTTTTGCCAATGAATCCTTCGATGAGCACATCACGCCCAGCCTGTCGTCTATGGATCAGCAGACAGTGCTCATGGGCAAAGAAGCGTTTAAACTATTGCTTGACCTGATTTATAAAAAAGAAGAACACTTGTTGAAGACGATAAACGTAATACTCGATCCGGTGGCCTGCTACAGGCAGTCATCCCTAAGACCAGTACCAGCAGGAAAAAACTGATTTTCAGGCCTTTTTTGCGTAAACGATTGTTCAATTGCTAATAACCTATGTTTAAAAATAGAACTATACCATTTGCCTTACTATTTTTTATCCTGTTTTCGGGCTGGTCAGAAACAGGTACAACCATTATAGCTTCCGTTGACCGGCCTGCAACCACCATAGCCAATCACTTTTACAGGGGCAACAGAGCGCCATTACAGCCGCTCTGTTTTATCAAGCTTTCGGCAGGCGCTATACAACCTGCAGGCTGGGTAAGAAAATATCTTGAGCTGCAGCGGGATGGCCTGACTGGCCATTTAGGAGAGATAAGCGCCTGGCTGGATAAAAAAAATAATGCCTGGTACAGCGGCAATGGCACCGGCGAGCGGGGCTGGGAAGAAGTGCCCTACTGGCTGAAAGGCTATGGCGACTTAGGTTATGTGCTGCACGACACCACCATCATCAGCGAAACAAAAAGGTGGCTGGACAAAGCCTTTCAAAGCCAGCAGCCAAACGGCTACTTCGGACCTGCTATTGTAGAAACAGCGCACCAGGATAACAAAGGCAAAACACCGGACCTGTGGCCCAATATGCTGATGCTCTGGTGCATGCAATCGTACTACGAATACAGCGGCGATAAAAGAGTACTTTCCTTTATGGATAACTACTTTGCCTGGGAAGCCCAACTGCCGGACGATCAACTATTAGAAATATACTGGGAAAACAGCCGCGGCGGCGATAACCTGTACAGCATTTACTGGCTCTACAATATTACCGGCAGGAAAGGGCTGCTGGACTTAGCCACTAAAATACACCGCAATACTGCCAACTGGATGCAGGATAACAACCTTCCCAACTGGCATAATGTAAACATCGCTCAATGCTTTCGCGAGCCGGCTACTTACTTCATGCAAACAAAGAATGCTGCCCACCTGCAGGCTACCTACAACGATTTTAACCTCGTAAGGAAATTGTATGGACAAGTACCCGGCGGTATGTTTGGCGCCGATGAAAATGCACGTCCCGGATTCGCCGATCCGCGGCAGGCGGTAGAAACCTGCGGCATGGTAGAACAGATGGCAAGCGATGAAATTTTAAGTGGTATTACCGGCGACCCGATGTGGATGGAGAACTGCGAAGCGGTAGCTTTCAATACCTATCCTGCGGCGGTGATGCCCGACTTTAAAGGACTGCGCTATCTCACTGCGCCCAACATGGTAGTGAGTGATAGCAAGAACCATAGTCCCGGCATACAGAACGATGGCCCGTTTTTAATGATGAATCCGTTCAGCAGCCGCTGCTGCCAGCACAACCATGCGCAGGGCTGGCCTTATTATGCAGAGCACCTGTTTATGGCTTCGCCTGATAACGGCATAGCGGCCATGCTCTACAGCGCAGCTACCGCTACTGCAAAGGTTGGCAATGGCAGTGCGGTAACACTTAAAGAAGAAACGCACTACCCGTTTGATGAAAAAATAAAGATTACTGTTATAACACCGAAGCCAAATCAATTTCCGCTTTACCTGCGCATTCCTTCCTGGTGCGAAGCGGCAAAATTGTACATCAATGGTAAACTGCAAAAGGATGTAAACAATCCCGGCACTTACACACGTATAGAAAGAACCTGGAACAGGAATGATGTGGTTGAACTGGAACTTCCCATGCACATAAAAGTAAAGGAATGGACGGCTAACAAAAACAGCATCAGTGTTAATTATGGTCCGCTTACCTACTCACTGCTGATAAAGGAAGACTACAAAAAAATGGATAGTAAAGCCTCCGCTATCGGCGACAGCAAATGGCAGGCCGGTGCCGATGAGAGTAAATGGCCTTCTTACGAAATTTATCCCGGCAGCAACTGGAATTACGGGCTCGTGATAAACAAAGACACAGCCGCTTCTTTTGAAGTAATAAAGAAAGCCTGGCCGGCAAACGATTTCCCTTTTACCCAGCAAGCGGTACCCATAGCAATAAAGGCGAAAGGCAAACAGATAACACAATGGACAATTGATAAATATGGCTTGTGCGATACATTGCCGGAAAGCCCGGTACTTACTGCTACGCAGGAAGAAAACATTACGCTGATACCAATGGGCGCTGCACGATTGCGCATCTCGGCATTCCCGGTGGTGAAAGACCGATAATTTCTACAATAACCTGCCGGCAGGTTTAAATAAAAATGAGGCAAATAAACAAGATATCTGAACATAGTTAAATAGCAAACTCGATACATCTAAAAAAAATCAACACCGAATGAAGAAAATATTTGTAAGCCTGTTACTTGTTGTAACACTTGTCCAGTCATTTGCACAATTAGCCCGTCCCGTCTGGACAAAAGAAAAAGCCAACGAATGGTACAGTACCAAAGGCTGGCTGCGGGGCTCCGATTTTATACCCAGTACCGCCATCAACCAGTTGGAGATGTGGCAGGCTGAAACCTTTGATACCGCTGCAATTGATCGCGAACTGGGCTATGCAGCATCTATTGGATTAAACTGCATGCGGGTATTTCTGCACCACGTAGCCTGGCAGCAGGATCCGCAGGGATTTAAAGGCAGGATGGATAAATATTTATCCATTGCCGACCACCACCACATCACTACCATGTTTGTGTTTTTTGATGACTGCTGGAATGAAAGCTATCACGCCGGTATGCAGCCTGCACCCAAGACCGGCATTCACAATTCCGGCTGGATCAGAGACCCGGGAAAGCCGTATTATGAGGAGCCTAAACTGACAGATACACTTGAAATGTATGTAAAAGATGTGTTGGCAACTTTTAAGGCAGACAACCGCATTCTGTTGTGGGATTTATACAATGAACCCGGAAACTCAGGCTATGGCATTAAAAGCCTGCCATTACTGCAAAAAGCATTTATGTGGGGCCGGCAAATCAATCCTTCCCAGCCGCTTTCCGCTGGTATCTGGACTACAGATTTACAGGAACTGAATACCTATCAATTGGCTAATGCTGATGTGATTACTTACCACGATTACAACCCGGTTAATGTACATCAGCATACCATTGATACATTAAGAAAATATGGCCGCCCGCTGCTGTGCACCGAGTATATGGCGCGCCCGCGCAACAGCACGTTTGCTACCGTAATGCCGATGCTGAAAAAAGAAAAGGTGGCTGCCATCAATTGGGGGTTGGTTGCCGGCAAGACCAACACGATGTATGCCTGGGATGCGCCGATGCCAGGCGGAGAAGAGCCGAAGCTTTGGTTTCATGAAATCTTCCGCAAAGACGGCACGCCATACAAGGAAGAAGAAGTATCCCTGATAAAGTTTTTAACTGCCAAACAATAAAGAAGATGCCAACGGTTGCTGCCTTTGCCGATAAAATGATCACTGGGAAACTGCAGGAGTTTATGGGGGAACATACCATCGTGGTACGCTCGCCGGGCAGGATCAACCTCATCGGGGAACATACGGACTACAATGAAGGCTTCGTGCTGCCCGCGGCCATAGACAAAGCCGCTTACCTGGCCTTAACGCCGAGAGCAGACGACCGGATCAATCTTTACTCCATTGACCTGAAAGACAGCTACAGCGGCAATATCAGCGGCTTTGTAAGAACCGAAGACAGGTCGTGGCCCAACTATATCCTCGGCGTGGCCGACCAGTTCCGCCGGCGGGGCCAACTGACTAACGGCTTCGATGCGGCGCTTACGGCCGATGTGCCCATCGGCGCCGGCCTGTCTTCTTCTGCTGCCGTTGAAAACGCAGTAGCGATGGCGCTGAACAAGATGCTCGATACCGGCTACGACAAGCTGGCGATGGTCAGGATGTCGCAGGAGGCCGAGCATACCTATCCGCGCCTGATGTGCGGCATCATGGACATGTTTGCCAGCATGATGGGCAGGAAGAACAATGTTATAAAGCTCGACTGCCGCTCGCTGGAGTATGCGTATGAGCCGTTTGATATGGAAGGCTTTAAGATTGTGCTGATAGACACCAATGTAAAGCATTCACTGAACGAATCGGGTTATAACAACCGGCGGGAGCAGTGCGAGCAGGGCGTAGCTATGGTAAAGCAGCACCATCCGCAGGTGAGCACGCTGCGCGATGTAACGATGGAGATGCTGCGGAAGTATGTGCAGCCGTTGGATGCACTTATCTACAAACGCTGCAGCTATGTACTGGAAGAAAACGAGCGTTTGCTGGTTGCCTGTCAGCATTTGGAAAAGGGCGACATGCAGGCGTTTGGTAAAAAGATGTACGAATCGCATGAGGGCTTAAGCCGGAAGTACGAAGTAAGCTGCGCCGAACTGGATTTTTTAGTAGCGCAGGTAAAGGGCAATCCGGCGGTATTGGGCGCAAGAATGATGGGCGGCGGCTTTGGCGGCTGCACCATCAACCTGGTGAAGGACGAAGCCGTGGATGCGCTGGTAGCAGGGGTAACGGCAGCTTATCGTACCGCCATGCACCTCGAAGCTAAAGCCTACATCACCAACATCGAAGACGGAACCGCTATAGTATTCGGCCATTGATTCAATAAAAATTATCTATTCAAACATTTTTATTCTTTATTTAAAACGCTAATTATGAATTATTACTTACCCAACAAAAAGATGCCGGTAGAGAACAGGAACGTTCTCTGGGCATCCGTTGCTAAGCCTGTATTGTTATTAACGGGTTTCCTGCTCCTGTGCCTTTCTATTTTTGCACAGCAAAAAACAGTCACGGGCACTGTTACGGGCAACAACAATCAGCCCCTGCCGGGTGTATCTATTCTAATACAGAGCACCGCAAGGGGAACCTCAACCGACAATTCGGGAAGGTTCACCATTGCGGCCGCCTTGGGTGAAGTGCTGCTCTTTCGTTCTATCGGCTACCAGGACCAAACAGTAACCGTTGGCGACCAGACCAACCTGACTATCGCGATGGTAAACAAAACCGACACTACCTTAAATGATGTAGTGGTAATTGGCTACCAGACAGTAAGAAGGCGGGATTTAACGGGTGCTACCGCAGTTGTAAACACAGAGAATACGGGTAAAATTGTTGCTGCCTCTGTTGGCGAGCAATTGCAAGGTTCCGTTCCGGGCGTTACGGTGCGAAATTCAGGAAGTCCGGGCGGCGCACCCGCCATCGAAATCCGCGGCGTGGCTTCTTTTGCCGATGCCAATCCATTGTATGTAATTGACGGTATGATTGCCGATGCCAACTCTACCGTAAACACAGATGATATTGCTACCATACAGGTGTTGAAAGATGCTTCGGCAGCCGCTATTTACGGCTCGCGTGCAGGCAATGGTGTCATCATTATTACAACGAAGAAAGGAAGGTCGGGACCAACCCGCATTAACTTCTCAGCCAAGTACGGCACTCAGCAAATACCTAAAACCTGGGATGTAATGGATGCTTCGCAATATATACAAACGGTAAGGACACAATATGCCAATACCGATCCCAATCTTGCTATACCTGTTGGCATTGCGAATGCCACCGGCAGTATTAATACCGATTGGCAGGATGCTTTTGAACGTATGGGCAATACGCAGGATTACAACCTGGGTGTCTCCGGCGGCTCTCAGTATGGCAGCTATTTAATTTCGGGCAGCTATTTTAAAAACCAGGGCGTTTTGATTGGTAACAACTTTGAGCGCGCCAGCCTGCGCATTAATACCGAAGCCCGTAAAGGTCGTTTAACGGTTGGTGAGAATATATTACTTAGCAATACTGATGGTAACAACCCCGGCAGCGGCATTAACGCGTTTTATGAAGGCGCTACGTCGTCACCCCTTATCGCAGTAAAAAGCCCGGATTACATTAATGGTGTGAGCAACCCGCAGGGTTGGGGCTTTGGCAGCAACGACATCCCGAATTACTCGGTGAATTATGCGGCCGTGGCCGCATTGAATCCGCAGCATTATAACTTCTCTAAAATTGTAGGTAACGGCTATGCTGACTTTAAATTTACCGACTGGCTTTCTTACCGTTTCAATGGTGGCGTAGAAGCTTCCTTTGATTATGGTTCAGAGCAACGCTATTCAGGTATCTATCGCTATAACAGTGATTTGCCGGCAACCCGTGCCAGCAACAATCGTTCTACCTTTACCAATTTTTTGCTGGAGCATACTTTAAACTTCAATAAAACCTTCGGCGACCATGCAGTAAATGGCGTGGTTGGTTATTCGTACCAGCAGCAAAAGCTGGAATACACCGACGCCAGCCGTTTGGATTTGGTTACCGTTGGCGACCAAACATTCACTACCATCTCGTCTGCTACCGGCGTTTCCAATGCAGATGGCGGCACAGCTACCTTATATCGTCTCGAAGGTTATTTAGGCCGCATAAACTATTCGTATAAAGACCGCTACCTGTTTACAGCGTCTGGCCGGATAGACAGGGATTCACGCTTTGGAGCCAACTACCGCACGGGCAATTTTTACGCATTAGCGGGTTCCTGGAGAATTAGTAAAGAATCATTCTTTAAATCAAACACAATTAATGATTTAAAAATTCGCGGCTCTTACGGGCAATTAGGTATCAGCAGTGCGCTGGGTATCTTGAGCGGTTCCTTCCCTACAGTGAATTATATCAATCAAAATCAGCGTGCTGTTTATGGTATAGGCCAAACCCCTATCGTGGGTGAATCGCAGGCTGTTATCAGCAACCCAAACCTTCGCTGGGAACAGCGCAATGAAACCGATCTTGGTGTAGATGCAGCTATTCTGAACAATCGTATTATAGTAACGGCGGATGTATATAATAATCTGTCGAAGGGTGTACTGGTAAATGTGCCGCTGCCATTTTTTCTGGGGAATGACAATGGGGGTTATAATACAGTACTGCTTGAAAATGCAGCCTCTATCCGCAACCGTGGCATTGAGCTGAGTATTACTTACAAAAGCATCAGCCGCCCCTTTACCTGGGATATCTCTGTTAACGGAACTACCATTCAAAACCGGGTGATAAGCGTAGGGCAGGGTGCAGGCATCAACTATATTGAAGCCGCTTCTTTCTCCCGTTCAGAAATAGGGCACGCCATGTCTTCATGGTACGTTATTCAAACAAACGGGCTGTTTCAATCGCAGGAACAAGCAGATGCCTACGTAGATAAGAACGGCAATAAAATTCAACCCAATGCCAGAGCGGGCGACATCAAATTTATTGATCAGAACGGCGACGGACAAATCAACAATGATGACCGCGTACTAAAAGGCTCGCCCTGGCCAACGTTTCAGGGTGGTCTTCAGTTTAACGGCAACTACAAAGGTTTTTCCATCAATATCCAGCTTGTAAGTGTGCTGGGTTATAAAATTTATGATGATGTGCGCCGCGTGCTGGACAGCTATGGCAACCTGAGCAATTTCCGTAAGGATATCAATCCGTGGACACCCTCTAACACCCATACATCCGACCCACGGCTGGGTTTGATAACCGTTCCAGGTATTAATGAAAACAACCGTTTAGAAAGTGACCGCTGGTTGGAGAACGGTTCTTATTTCAGACTTCGAAACGTAGAGCTGGCTTATGTTCTGCCAAAGCAACTACTAAAGAGTTTCGGCTTTACCAATACCCGTGTTTTTGCCAGCGGACAAAACCTGGTTACCGTTACCAAATATAAGGGCTTAGACCCCGATGTTACCGGCGCAGGTATCAACCTTCGCGGTTTAGACAATGGCAACTGGCCCTCGAGTCGCATTATCTCTTTTGGCATTACCGGAGATTTTTAATCCTCATTATTTAAAGCGAATTATTATGACAAACAGAATATGGTTTATTATTTCTTCAGTTGTTCTGATGGCAACGGCTTGTCAGAAAAAATTAGATATTGCTAACCCCAACGGACCTACGGTAGCCAATGTAATTACAACAGCAGAGTATGCACAGCAAAGCGTGAATGCTATCTACAGCACCTACCATCGCGTAGGCTTGTGCCGCATGCAGTTCTTTATGGACATCATCCGTTCCGACGAAGGTTTAAGCGCCAGCCCGTACACACCGCTGGTTACCAACTTCGACCAGTTTCTGGTAACGGATTATAATTTCTTCGAACGGCGTGCTTTTTATCAGGATTGCTATGTGGGCATCAACCGTTGTAACCAAACGCTGGATAATGTGCCGAACATAGACATGGATGCAACGCTTAAAGCCCAGTTGCTGGGCGAGGCTAAGTTTATGCGCGGCTTGTTTTATTATTATTTAGCCGACTATTGGGGCAACGTGCCGCTGATTCTGCATACCAGCACAACGTCTGACCAGAACACTGCCAATTCCACCACGAAGGAAGTGTGGGCGCAAGTGGAAAAAGACCTGACAGAAGCAACCGCCGGGCTGCCTGTCAGCTATGATGCTGCCAATGTAGGACGTGCCACCAAAGGCGCTGCTTATGCGCTGCTTGGCAAGGCTTACCTGCAGGATGGCCAGTATCAGCCAGCCGCCGATGCCTTTGCCTGGCTGGTAACCGGTGATGGCAAAAATGTGTACGACCTGGTAGCCAATTACCGCGATAATTTTGTAGAACCGACAGAAAATAACAAGGAATCGGTGTTCGAATTTCAGTATGCGCTGAACCCTTCCGACAACCATGATGATGATGTGGACGGACCGGTGGATGGATTGAACTACGGTACTTCTATCGAGCCTTTCTTTGCACCGCGCGGTACACAGCCATTCGGCTTTACCGATGGTCAGGCACGCCGCTGGGTGGTACACGAGTTTTTGAAAGAAAAAACCACTGCAGACGAACGTGATCCACGCTTAGATGCTACGTTTCTGTACGATTCAACAGATGTACGTGGTCCTGATTATACCCTGATATATGGTCAAACATTTACCTCGCTTAACTATCCCGATGGTCCCGAAGATCAGCCCGGAACGAAGAATACGGTTTGTTTCCGCAAGTTCTTAACCGACTTCACCAGCAATACGTCTTCTTTTCACTCCGGTAATAACTATCGCTTCATTCGCTATGCCGATGTGCTGCTGTTGTACGCCGAAGTGCTGAATCAGTTGGGCAGAACTGCAGAGGCATATCCATTGGTGGATCGCGTGCGTGCGCGTGCGGGTTTGGCGCCGTTATCAACAGTAGCGCCAGGCCTGAGCCAGGCAGATTTTCTAACGCAGTTGAAACATGAACGCATTTGCGAATTAGCAGGCGAGGGACATCGTTGGGAAGACCTTGCACGCTGGGGCGATTTAGGCCCGCAGCTTGCAGGGCGTGATGCAGGCTTTGCCAATTTTAAAGTGGGCCGGGATGAATTGTTGCCGTTTCCGCAGCAGGATATAGATGCCGATCCGAACTTACACCAGAATCCGGGTTATTAATTTTTTTACCGCACCGCGGGCGGGTGCTGTTAAATCCGCCCGTGGTGTTTATTCATTTTTATGATCAGACATTTTTTTATTACCGTTGCTACCGCCTTTATTTTTGTGGTTTGCGCCAATTGCGGCAAAAGCGGCGGCAATCCTTCGCCACCACCAGTTGATACCATTCCTGTTCCTGTCAATACGTTTACCAACCCGTTGCTGTCTTCCGGCCCCGACCCTTGGGTAGTGCAAAAAGACGGCTATTACTACTATACGCATACGCTGGGCAATAAGGTAGCGCTATGGAAAACTAAAAAGATAGAAGACCTGAAGAACGTGGTACCGGTAACGGTATGGGCGCCCGCCATTAATACGGCTTATTCTGATGACGTCTGGGCGCCGGAGCTGCATTATCTTGATAATAAATGGTATATGTATTTTGCAGCCGACAGCAGCGGTGTTAATGAAACACATCGTATTTATGTAATAGAAAATACTTCGGCAGACCCGACCGCCGGCGCATGGACATTTAAGGGAAAGCTGGCAGACGCAACTAATAAATGGGCGATAGACGCTTCTGTATTTACTTACAACAGCACCAACTACTTAGTCTGGAGCGGCTGGCAGGGCGATGCGGACGGTGAGCAGGATATTTTTATAGCGAAGCTGGCAAACCCTTATACCATTGAAGGAGACCGGGTACTGATATCCAAACCAACGAATAACTGGGAAACTAAAATTACCAGTGGTATTAATGTTACGGTCAACGAAGGACCCGAAGCCCTGACAAATGCTGCCGGCCAACTATTCCTTACTTTCTCGGCCGGTGGCTGCTGGAGCGATGATTATGCATTGGGCTTGCTTACACTGAAAGAAGGCGGCGACCCGTTGAATCCCGGCGATTGGACAAAATCGGCTGCTCCCGTATTTACAAAAAATACTTCCGGCGGCGCTTACGGGCCCGGCCATAACGGCTTCTTTAAATCGCCGGACGGAACAGAAGACTGGATCATTTACCACGCAAATAACAGCGCCGGCCAGGGCTGCGGAAACGCGCGCAATCCGCGTATTCAAAAGTTTAGCTGGAACGGAGACGGCACACCCAATTTTGGAACGCCCGTAAGTATCGGCACAAAACTTACGAAGCCGTCCGGCGAGTAAGTAAAGCATTACTTGTTTAAAGGGTATGAAGATTTTTCTTTATACCCTTTTTTGTACTCAACTTCAACGATATTGCCTGCACGAGATAAGAAAAGTTATACAATAAAACCTACAAAAAGTATTCTGCAGATGACTGGCCAAAGCATGTCTTAAGAATGTTGGTATTCAGCCGGGATTTTAAAAATGACATTATTTATTCAAATAGCCGCCGATTATTCCTGCCTCCAGCCCGCGCAGTTCTGCAAGCCCGCGAAGCCTGCCGATAGCCGAGTAGCCGGGATTTGTTTTTTTATGTAAATCGTCCAGCATCTGGTGGCCATGGTCCGGGCGCATCGGGATATTTATTCGTCGCCGGTGGGCAATCAGCGTAAGTGCCTTCATCACACCATACATGTCCACATCGCCATCGAGGTGGTTGTCTTCGTAAAAGTCGCCCCATTCATTGCGGCACGTACTCCGCAGGTGCACAAAATGAATACGACTTGCAAAACGCTGTATCATTTGCACCAGGTTGTTATCGGGCCTTACGCCTAATGAGCCGGTGCAAAAGCATAGTCCATTGTTTAGCGACGGTACAGCAGCTATCAAAGCATCAATATCTGCTTCGGTACTCACCACGCGCGGCAAACCTAAAATAGGGTATGGCGGATCATCCGGATGAATAGCTAACTGTATATCATACGCATCGGCTGCCGGGATAATTTGCTGTAAAAAATAAATCAGGTGTTGTCTTAATTGTTGCGCATCTATATTTTGATAAGCATCTAATGCTGCTCCAAACTGTTGCAGCGTAAAGCTTTCCTCGCTGCCCGGCAGCCCGGCAATAATATTTCGCTGCAGGCTAACTTTCTCCTCTTCCTTCATGCTTTCAAACCGCAATGCTGCGCGTTGTATTTCTGCTTTGGTATATTCTTTTTCTGCGCCTTTTCTTTTTAATAAAAAAAGGTCAAACGTAATAAAGGCGGCCCGTTCAAAACGCAATGCCTTAGCGCCGTCCGGCAAGGGGTAAGCAAGGTCGGTGCGTGTCCAGTCGAGCACCGGCATAAAGTTGTACGTAACGGTTTGTATGCCACAGGCTGCAAGGTTGCGCAGCGTTTGCCTGTAATGGTCTATATATAAATGAAAGTTGCCGCTTTGGGTTTTAATAGCTTCATGCACCGGCACGCTTTCCACTACCTTCCAGTGCAGGCCGGCTGCTTCAATCAACTGCTTTCTTTCCTGTACTGCAGCTACCGGCCATACTTCGCCATTGGGTAGTCCATGCAATGCAGTAACAACGCCGCTGCAGCCCGCCTGCCGGATGTCTGCAAGGCTTACCGGGTCATCAGGCCCAAACCAGCGCATTGTTTGCTGCACGCGGCAGGCGCCATCAATCAAAATTTCATCCATCGCAAAGTGTTATTACAGGTGATTCAATTGGTTAAGCTGCTATTGTTGCGGAAGTCTGGTAGATTGCCACATTACCAACTGCCAGCCTTCGTTTTGCTTTATATACACCACTGCATAGCGCAGGTGCAGCAGTACGGGTTTGTTATTTACAGGCGGCATTGTAATAAGTACTTTACCATTGCCTACTACGGTTTCATTATTGGTGTAAACCCGCAGGTTTAATGCTTCGGGTTCTATCTTTTCATACACAATTTTCTCTTCTCTAATGGCTTGTATAAAACTTTGTTTTGTATCTACATTGCCATTGGAATGTGTGTAGATAAGATCGGCCGCTAAAATACTGTTAAGTAAAGCCGTGTCTTTAGCAACCTGTGCCGCAAAACGCCGGTATTCAATCGCTTTTACAGCATTTATCACAAGGCTGTCGGGCTGGCAAAAACCGGTATAACCAATTAATAACAGTACGCCGGCAAGTAGGATTGTTTTCATTGGCATAAACAAAAAATTTAGTCCTGTAAAAGTAGCAGCTCTGTTGCTGTATCGGTGCTACAAATTATTCTACAATAATAGCTGTTGCTGAAGACAAGCGCCAGGCTTAGTACATTATCACCTAAATTATTTCAGGTTTTCGGCGGATGCCTCCGCCGCTGGTGTTAGAAAGGAATGTTTAACGGAATACAGAATGATGGTACGACTCCCGAGGAGTCGAATGAGGAGCAAATTTTCCATCCGCTATAAACATATAATTCCTGCGGAATTGTTTTTTATCAACACCTATGGCACCCTCCATCCGGAACATAATAGAGAACTTAAACAAACTTGAGAGACTCTGTACTTAGGAAAATCGGACAATCGCCGGCGAAACTTATACACTGATTTTTAATTGTGCTGTAGATAATGCAGCGGCAAGCGGCATACAATATTTATAACTGCTTCCGGAGTAATCCGCGGATAAGAAATTTATACGGCAGATAAAATACTTCCGCTTTTAAGGGACAAAACGGTCGCGGCTGTGGTAAAAAACCTTAAAAACAGGTACTATAAGTACCGGAATATTAAATCGAACTGGAAAAAGGTTTAAATGCGCCTTATAATTGAAAAGGTGTGTATTTTAAGTAAATGTGCACTTTACATTTACATAAGTTTTTCAAACAGATTATAAGTTTTATGGTGTTTTTCATAGGTTAGCAACGGCCGCTGTTTTTACAGTGGCTTCTTTTTTTTAGCCTGATGATTCAATAGCTCCCACTTGTCTTGGCACGCATCCATACTGATCAATAAAATAAATTTTGGTAAAACGTTTACCGGTAAAATTTCCGGATGGACACCGGCAAAGTGCGCTTTAGCTGTAATGGCAGGGAGCTGGTATTAGCCACTGTTACCAATAAAAAAGAAGCCTTGTGAGGCTTCCTTTCCGATTAAAATCCAACTTGTAAATAAAGGGTCAAAGGGTTCGGGCTTTAAAAAGGTTCAGGATAATTAGTTTTGGTTGCGGTCCTTGCTCAAAGCTTTTTAAAATGGGTACAGCGTAGAAACGCATACCCGTTGGAATTAACATTTTCATTAAACTGCCAATTCAAATGCCAAACATGAAACATAATGATAATAAGTAAGTTGTGTAAGCGCTATTAGCACCGATAGTTTCAATATAGGAAAAAGCAGTTGCAAAAAGAGAGCAAAAGCTATACAGGTGCCCTATAACCGTCCGTGTTCAGATTGCAGTAGATAACCTGCCAACTTCCGCTTTTGCTTAAAAGCTGTTATAGCAGAAAGCGTAAGCATTTTAAAATAAAGATCAGTACCATGTTTGCCAACTTCTCCTATACCTTTGAGGTACGCCAGCCGCTGACACCTGATATTTATTATGCCTAAGCAGTAAACGGCGCTTTTTATACATAACCGTTTTATTCTTTAAACTCATGACCTATGTTGCAAACAGGTACTAAAGCCCCGGATTTTGAACTGCACGTAACACCCGATCAAAAGCTAAAACTCAGTGAGCTTAGTGATAAAAATGTGGTGCTTATTTTTTATCCTGCCGACTGGAGCCCGGTATGCGGCGATGAAATGGCGCTCTTCAACCAGGCCAAGCCCATCTTCGACCGGTACAACGCGCAATTGGTTGGCATCTCTGTAGATAGCGCCTGGAGCCACACCGCTTATGCACAGGCAAATCATATCCATCTGCCTTTGCTGTCCGATTTTGAGCCCAAAGGCGCTGTAAGCAAAAGCTATGGCATTTATCATGAAGACAGCGGTACCGCAGGGCGGGCTTTATTTTTAATAGATACTAACGGCATTATCCAGTATGCACATTTATCGCCGGATGCTATAAACCCCGGCGCAGATGGTGTGCTGGCGCGGCTGAAAGAAATTCATAACAATTAAATATACTTGTATGCTGCAACCCGATGTTAACGATAAAGACCAGGTACAAGGCAGTTTATCTGCGCCGGTTGTACTGGTAGAATACGGCGATTATCAATGTCCGCACTGCCGGCATGCGCACCCGCATGTGCAAAAAATAATAAAGCATTTTGGAAATAAGGTGGCTTTTGTATTCCGCAATTTCCCGCTTACCGAAATGCACCCGATGGCTTTTGCAGCAGCGCTTACTGCAGAAGGAGCCGCGAAGCAAAATCTTTTCTGGCCGGTGCATGATGCCATCTTTAACGGGCAGCAAAAACTGGAAAACGGTATAGAAGGATTACTGGAAATAGCAGGAGGCACAGGTCTGGATGAAAGTCTTGTACAGCAGGCGTGGGACGATAAGATCTTGCAGCAAAAGGTAGAGGATGATTTTGAAAGCGGCATTATGAGCGGCGTTAATGGCACGCCTTCCTTCTTCATCAATAAAAAGAAATACACCGGTATGCCCGAGTTCTCGGAGCTGAAAGCGGCAATAGACGAACTGCTTGCCAGCACTGAAAAATAGCAATTGCATTACCCGATACAAACTTTAAAAGGTATGAGTGTTATTGTTCTTACAAAGCAATTTGCACGTATTCATTAATACAGAAACTGGTTTTTATCATAAAATTTTTCGCGCCCGGTAAACTGCTGAAAGCATGTGGCCGTTGCCTTTAAAGTAGTGTACTGCGGGAGAGGCGGGCAACTTCCGAAACTCCATTTAAGCCGGATAAACAGCCGGGTGCTTTTATGCTCACCAACTCTTGATAATACTGCCTGTTGTCCCTTACTTCTGAACGCAATGCTGCCTCCCGTAAACAATCTGCTATTTTTGCCAACTGAAAAATGAGCGCCGCACTGCTTATGTTTGTTGCGCGGCTACCAGTTTTTTATCAGCCTAAAATAATACCTGATGGATACCAATGTACGTGTGCGTTTTGCGCCTTCGCCTACCGGCGGCCTGCACCTGGGCGGCGTAAGAACGGCCTTGTTTAATTACTTATTTGCCCGGCAGCATGGCGGCGCCTTTATACTGCGCATAGAAGATACCGATCAAAACCGCTTTGTACCCGGCGCAGAGGAATATATATTTGAAACGCTTGCCTGGTGCGGCCTGGAGCCCGATGAAAGTGTTGTGCATGGCGGCCCGCACGCGCCCTACCGGCAAAGCGAACGCAAAGCAGGCTACAGGCAGTATGCGGAGCAACTGGTAAAAAGTGGCTATGCCTATTATGCTTTTGATACGCCGGAAGAAATAGAAGCCATGCGCAACCAATACAAAACAGAAAATGCAACTGCCCAATACAATAGCGTGCTGCGTAATAAAATGCGTAACTCGCTTACTTTGGAAGCTGCGGAAGTGGCGCAAATGATAAGCGGCGGCGTGCCGTATGTGATACGCATTAAAGTGGCGGATACACCGGAGGATATTGTGTTTACAGATATGATCCGCGGCGAAGTAAGCTTTAATACGGCGGGCGTAGATGATAAGGTGTTGCTGAAAGCCGACGGCATGCCTACTTATCACTTGGCAGTAGTTGTTGATGATTATCTGATGGAAATTACCCATGCTTTTCGCGGGGAAGAATGGCTGCCCAGCGCGCCGGTGCACATCTTACTGTGGCGGTACCTGTTTGGCGAAGATAAAATGCCGCAGTGGGCGCACCTGCCGCTCATTTTAAAACCGGATGGAAAAGGCAAGCTGAGCAAACGCGATGGCGCCAAATTCGGCTTCCCGGTATTTGCGAAAAACTGGGCCGATCCGGCTACGGGCGAAGTAACGCCGGGATTTAAAGAAACCGGTTTTTTGCCCCAGGCCTTTATCAATATGCTGGCTTTGCTGGGCTGGAACGATAGCAGCGAACAGGAATTATTTACGCTGGAGGAACTGGTTGAAAAATTTTCTATTGAGCGCGTACATAAGGGCGGCGCAAAATTCAACTACGAAAAAGCCAAATGGTTTAACCAGGAATGGATAAAGAAACTGCCCGTTTCGGCTTATAGCGCAGCCGTAAAAAAGCTGTTTGAAGAGCGGGGCATTCCTGTTCCGGCAGATGAAGAATTTGATGCTGTATTAGAACTGGTAAAAGAGCGCTGTACGCTGCTGCCCGATTTTGCAACACAGGCAGCCTTCTTTTTTCAGCAGCCAAAAGTTGTTGATATTGCTTCCATCAAACCGAAATGGAATGATGGGAAAAACCTGTTTTTTGCAGAGCTGATAAAAGCCTGTGAAGCATTACCGGTGTGGGAGGCAGAAGCAGCAGAAAATACGCTTAAAGAAATAGCTGCTGCGCACTCGTTAAAGCCCGGAGACTTAATGCTGCCGTTGCGGGTAATGCTGGTAGGCGGCAAGTTTGGCCCCGGCGTATTTGAAATAGCAGCCATCATTGGCAGGGAAGAAACAGTCAGGCGTATTAAGCATACGCTGCAGTTGCTGTCGTAGCCCATTTTAAATGGTTAATATTTTATTGAATAGGGAAGAAGTAATATTGAATATGGAATAGGTGAGATTGAATATTATTGTATTGTACTAATGCCCGATCGGTTGACCATCAACAATAAACAATTGACCATATTGCCGGTTGTTAGCAGCGCTTAAATCCAGCGCTGCCACACCCGCGCTTTTTTTGAATTTGATATTGGATAAATTGATATTGGATTCCGATGCCACAAATGTAGAACGTGCTTTCTAACAAGTACTTAAAGAAATATTAGTTTTATATTTTGTTTTTATTAAAAAGGAATGTTAAGTGACGGATATCATACAATTGCTGCCCGATAATATAGCCAACCAGATAGCCGCCGGCGAAGTAATACAGCGGCCCGCAAGCGCCGTAAAAGAGCTGCTGGAAAATGCAGCGGATGCAGGCGCAACAAGCATACAACTGATTGTAACCGACGCCGGAAAAAGCCTGATACAGGTGATTGATAAT
The DNA here is from genome assembly GCA_965247435.1 of Ilyomonas sp. Classification (GTDB taxonomy): domain Bacteria; phylum Bacteroidota; class Bacteroidia; order Chitinophagales; family Chitinophagaceae; genus Ilyomonas. Next base: position 841,763 of record OZ252019.1, read on the forward strand.
GGCAATGGCATGAGCGAAACCGATGCACGGCTTTGCTTTGAGCGACATGCCACCAGCAAAATACGGAACATAGACGATTTGTTTAAGATCGCCACGATGGGCTTCCGCGGCGAGGCGCTGGCATCTATTGCGGCAGTAGCGCAGGTAGAGCTGCGCACCCGCAGGGCAGCGGATGAAGTAGGCACCGGTATAGATATTGAAAATGGAATGGTAACCCGGCAACAGGCTTGCGCCTGCCCGCAGGGCACCAATATCTGCATGAAGAATTTATTTTTTAACGTACCGGCGCGGAGAAATTTTTTAAAAAGCAATACCGCCGAGCTTCGGCACATCATAGAAGAATTCATCCGTGTGGCGATGGCTTTCCCGGCGATCTTTTTTTCGCTTACCAGCAATGGCCAGCAGGTATTTTACCTCGAAGGCGGCAACCATAAGCAACGCATTGTGCAGTTGTTGGGCACGCAATACAATACAAAGCTGGTAAGCGTAAACGAGCAAACGGATTACATGAATATTTACGGTTTTATCGGCAAGCCCGAAGCAGCCCGCAAAACCCGCGGCGACCAGTATTTTTTTGTCAACAACCGGTTTATCCGCAGCGCTTATCTTAACCATGCCGTCAGCAGCGCTTTCGACGACCTGATACCCAAAGACTGCTTTGCGCTGTATGTATTGTATATAGATCTTGACCCGGCGCAGGTGGACATTAATGTGCACCCGACCAAGCAGGAGATAAAGTTTGAGGATGAGAAGATTGTATATGCTTTTGTACAGAGTGCCGTAAAGCACGCACTGGCGCAGTTTAGCATTGCGCCGTCGCTCGATTTTACGCTGAATGCAGACATCCAGCAGTTGGAAGCAGTAAGCCAGCCGTTTACAGGCGGCCAGCAGCAGTATGCTTCTTCCTTTGGCTTATACCAAACCTTCACCCAAAAGCACCAGGCGCACCTGATTGAGCCAACAGATAAAAGCGGGCTGCAGCACTGGAAAGATTCAATGGCTACGCCAAATGGAGAACAAGCCAACCATGCTCAGTCCTCGGCCTTCAGCCTGCAGCAATCGCCATTACCAGGCGTGCTATACCAGTTAAACCTTACCTATATAATTGCTGTAGCCGGTAACAATTTTATGCTGGTGCATCAGCAGTTGGCGCACGAGCGGATATTGTTCGAGCAATTGAGCGGCGCTATACAAGGCAGGCAGGCAGCCACACAAAAAAGCCTGTTTCCTGCAACACTGCAACTGGCTACGCCGGACGCTATTTTACTGGAAGATTTGCTGCCCGATCTGGAGGTAATGGGATATATGATTGAGCCGTTTGGCAGGGATGCTTTTGTGATACAGGGCACACCGGCAGATGTAGTGCAGGGCAACGAAAAACAGGTGATTGAGTTGCTGCTGGAGCAGTTTAAGCATTTTACCAGCGATATGCGGTTCGGCAAGCGGGAGAAGCTGGTGCGCTGCATGGCGCGGCAGCAGGCCATTAAAGCCGGTAAAGTGCTTTCGCACCCGGAAATGGAAAACCTGGTGGCGCAACTGTTTGCCTGTGCTACGCCCAACTTAACGCCCGGCGGCAACCCGACGTACGTGGAGTTTAAGGAAGAATATATTGATAAGCTGTTTGTAAGGTAAGGGTAATAAGTCGGCAGTAAACGGTCATCGGTCATCCGGCAACTAACGGAGTAAAGATAATTGACGATTTACAAATCCAGATCCTGCAACGACATGCCCGGCGCTAAGTGCAGCGCCTGCAGGCCGGCGTTGCGGGCGCCTTCCACATTGGGTAAAGTATCGTCTATAAATAAAGTTTCTTCCCCGTTCAGGCCCTGCTCATTCAGCACAAACTGGTATGCTTCTATATAAGGCTTACGCAATCCCATCTCGTGCGAATAGTAAGCTTTGATAAAATAGTCATCGAAGTTTTGCCTGCCCGTTTGGTCACGGTAGATTTTCATGAATGCTTTGTGATGGATCGCGTTGGTATTGGAGAGTAAAAAAATTTTGTATTTATCTTTTATGCTATCGAGCCATTGCAGCCGGTCTTCATAAAAGGCGCCTAAGAGCGCATTCCACGATTCTTCTATCTGTTCGTCGGCCAGCGTGGTGTTGGTATGGGTGCGGAAGTTGTTGTAGAATGTTGCCGCATCGAGCTTGCCGGTCTCCAGGGATTCAAACAGGTCCGACGCATGGCTTTGTGTATAAAACCGGTGGAAGTTTTGCACCTTTAGATCGGTAAACGCCTGTTGTGTTTTGGCATAATTGATTGCGATAAATACGCCCCCTAAATCGAAGATAATATTGCGGATATTTTCCATAGCAGCAAAAATAAGCGGTTGCCCATATTAGCACTTGGAAAATTGGCGGATTTCTCTATTTTTGCGCTCCCGAATCCCAAAAGGGTTCCGGGCCTATAGCTCAGTTGGTTAGAGCACTTGACTCATAATCAAGGGGTCCCTGGTTCAAGCCCAGGTGGGCCCACTTACAAATCAAGGAGTTACAAATGATTGTAACTCCTTGATGTTTTTGGATACATACCAGATACATACAATTTGCCTCTTACTTATTAAAATAATACTATGGGCATGTATTTAATGAAAGCAAAAAGTTGGCAATTGTAATTTTCATAGTGTCTACTTATTAAGTGCCACATCGCAAAATAAAATTACAGTTGGGCAAAATGAATATCCATTTATAGCTGTGTGAAGTTTGTAAGGCTACAGTGCATATAGAGAAATGCCATTTTGTAAAAGTTGAAAAATAATATTAAAATATATTTTTTTTGTCTTTTGAATTCAATATGAACCTTTCACTCTCTTTTTGTATTTCCTCCATACTATTTCGTTTGTTATGAAGTACCCATTCATCAACTTCTGCTCTTTTAAAATATATTAATTTGCCGTTAGGTACATGATGAGGAATTATTCGTCCGCTTGTCAGCTTATACATAAAAGATGCACTTATGCCTAAATATATACAAGCCTCTTCTAAAGTCAGAATTTCTTTCTACAGAATATAATTCATCTTTGGGGTCACTACTTGTTCGCTTATCTCATTTTCCACTTTCTGTACCTCCTATACTATCTTTAAATTTTATTTCTTAATTTAAGTGTCTATAATAGAGTTTATATCAGTATAATATTGGGGTAATTAAAGGGTTTGGTCTGCACTCTGAAGTTATGCAAAGCGGCACAAAGAGTGAATACTTTATAAGGGTATTTATTTTTTCTGAGTCTGCATTCGTCTTTTACGATTCTGTATCTTTTTGTGCTTCCGATGGCATGTTCTACCCGGATTCTTACGGCAGAGATTTGCCTGTTGCGTTCTTTTTGCTCAGGCGTCATTTCTTTTCCGTTGGGCTTTTTCTGTGGCTGAACAATAGTAACACCAGCGGGCTGAAAACCCTGGTAGCCGCTGTCCTGCCATAATGTGATCTTCGCTTTGGCATTACCAAGCACACCTGCATACTGCCGCTCTGCTATCTTCTTATCATGCGTGGCTCCGCTTAGCGTTGCACCAACAAATAAAATCAGGCACGTGGCACTTACAATCAATGCGTTTTTTAACGTGTGCTTTTTCTTTTTGCCGCTATAGTTTTCCTTTTGTGCTTCCTCGTCCGAAGGGCGGGGAATATCCCGCTCTGTGCCATCATGCACCAACATCATATCGCCTGCTGCCTCCAACTGTCCGGCAAGTTGCTGAGCCGTTGCAGCCGGCATGGCGCAGGCATCCCGTAAAGCCTCTTCCAGCACGATAGTTAAACCATGAATCAACTCATTGCATTGCTTTTGTGTCATGCCAAACCAATCCGCCTGCTGCTCCTGGATAGGGTTAAGTTTTTTGAAACTCAGAATAAAAGCAAGCCGGTCGGCTACCGTTGGCAGCGGGCTGTTGCTATAAATAACATATCTCCTCATCTCCTTTTTCTTTTTTCCGCTCAGGTCATAGCGGCTGAAATAGCATTGATGCGCACGCTCAAAATAAGGCAGCAATCCTGAAAACTGTTCAATGCTATAACCTGTCATGGCTATAAAGCGAACCGGATTTTTTAACCACTTCTCATACATATTTTATACTCTTTGCCCCTACAAACCTACTCCCTGATCACTGCATTTTATAATAACCCTTACGCACGCACATATCTACTAATCCTAACTCATATAAACTCTATTAGAGCATCGCATTCATTAGTTGGATGCTGAAGTAATTGATTAGCAACCCAAGAGCTCAAAGGGTAAGGAGGCTTCTCTTTCATCATTACATTAGATAAAAGGTTAATCAATACCTTATATTGCTCAAACTTCTGAGAACCATATGTTTTGCAAATCTCTTCGATAAACTTAAATACATTGATAGCAGTAATTCTCCAAACATTTTCAAGAGGCAAATCTAAATTAATCAAAGGTATCGCAATGAAATCCCGATTAGAGGTATATGCCCATACACTCATAAAGCCTGCGTCACCTTTTTTCATCTTACATTCATCTATCGCCCCTTGAGGATGAGTTGTACTGTAAAAAACCGTGCTCTCGGCAAGGTTGAGTCTTCCATTGTATGTACAGATATTTGTATTGGGATAAGAATATGCCCTGATTAGGGACAAATTTTCTTTTGAGCCCATATTTAATCGAACACGGTACATATTCCATTGATGCATTGTATGAGCGTCGAATTTAAATAATGGAAAAGAAATTAGAATTGCATTTTTAAAGTAAGCATCTGTAATTTCCTCATAACTTGCTGTAGATAAATACATATTCAATAATTTATTCAATTGATATGAATATGTTTTGAAATCTGGCAAAACTTCTAAATATTGTACAAATTCCAAAGGATTGAAAGTTGGTGACATACAAGGAGTTTTTATAAATATGACGCACTTTTGCAGTTGGTGCGTTGCTTTTGAGTTGTTCTCTATTCTTGTTTTGAAACAGCCTAATAAGTACGTTCACAACTAATCTATGTACACAAGCAAAACATTATCACATGCCTCCGATAGATTGCGCCATTGCATGCTTACCATCCTGTTACCTCATTCCAGTAGTATTTTAACCGCTTTTATATCATACTTAATTTCATTTGGACAAATAAAGATTACACACTACATTGTAAACGTTTTTTAAGGGTTTAGGGTTGAAAAAACTACCTCCGCATTCACGGAGGTTTTTTATTTGAAAGGAAAAAAGTTAGGTATAGTGTCCGGCCGGTATTTCTATAGAGGGCCTACTTTATTTAGCGTGATAGTAGTTTGTAACAACCAGATTGCCGGTACCGGTAATTTCAACTTCTGAAAGAACCAAATTCTTATTATTTACTGATTCGATGGTGTATAGTGATTCACTGCTTGAACTGCTAACCTGATTGCGGTATCTTATCATGTTGGGTATATCAAAAGTATAGCTGAAATAGGCAGTACCCTGTGCATTGGTGTTGGTAAACATATCTTCTGTAAAGACCAACGTTTGATTGCCTGTGATTGATGCATAATCCTTTATATCTCCTGTTGGCAAATGATAGATTGTTGAATCATACGCCCAGCTATGCTTTTGCAGCAAATTGTGCGGATTATTGGAAGCTTTATCTTTTGAGCAGGCAATAACAGCAACAGGAATGAGCAGTATAATCAGTCTTTTCATATCAGCGGATTTGAACTTACTACCTATAAATACTTTAGAACGCTAATTTCAGATTTTTTTCGGTATTAAAAAAGCCGGTGTAGAAACACCGGCGGCAAAAATAATATTCATCAAACAAAAAATCCATCACAAAACTAAGCAGCAGGTCCCATGCCTGCTAAGTTTGCGGCTCCTTCTAATCCTGATTTAACCGCTTTTATATCCTGGCTTAAGACTCACTTACAGACCTAATAATTGTTTATAATGCAGTGTATTAAATAAATGCCAGTGCCTTCTTATAGTGCTGGCTCAGCCGCCTGGCCCTATCCGGAATACAGAAGCGGCCAGGATTGCAAAGTTCTCCTGGATCAGGTTGTTCATAAATAATTCCAACCTATCACATATATATGCGATAAGCAGCTTAGCAGCCAAAGTTAGTTTTGCAGATACAAACTAACAGTTATGCTTATTTTCAAAAAAATATTGAAATGGACGGGCATTATTCTCGGCAGTATCGTTGTTGCGCTGCTTGCTATGTATGCTTATATTGCTCATGACATCACCAGTCGTATGGAGAAGAAGTACAGTTTCTCCCGCGAGCGTCTGATCATTCCTGCAGACAGCGCTTCCATAGTCAGGGGTAAGCATCTCGTTGCTATCAAAGGTTGTACAGACTGTCATGGCGCCCGTCTTGACGGCAAAACGATGATGGACGACCATGCCGTCGGCCGCTTGTCTGCCGCCAATCTTACAATGGGTAAAGGCGGCCTGCCTGCAGATTTTTCTGATGATGACTGGGTTACCGCTTTGCGCCATGGTATTGACCGCGGGGGCAGGCCACTCCTTTTTATGCCATCGCATGAGAGCACTTTGTTAACGGAAAATGATATGTCTGACATTATTGCTTACTGCAGGCAGGTTGCCCCGGTTGATCATCAACTACCTGTAAATGACATTGGACCGGTAGCCAGGGTTATGAGTTATCTCGGCAAAATGCCGTTGCTCTCCGTCGAAAAAATAGATCATCATAAGCCGATGGTGGAAAAGGTAGATACCACCGAGAGCATTGCACACGGTCAATATCTGGTGGTATCCTGCAGCGGTTGTCACCGCCCCGATATGCGCGGCGGAGCGCCGGTAGCGCCGGGTTTCCCGCCGGTTCCCAACATTACTTCGGGCGGCGAGCCGGGCAGGTGGACGGAAGCGCAGTTCTTGCGTGCACTCCACACCGGGCAAACGCCATCCGGCCACCAGTTGAATCCTGATTATATGCCCTGGAAAATGACAGCACAATACAGCGACGTAGAATTAAAATCTATCTTTAAATACCTGCAATCGCTGAAGTGAAGAAAGTTGATTTATCTTTTCTTGTATGTGTAGCTATTATCTATAAAACATACTGCTTCCAACATGCTAAAATGGTGAGGGTAGTATGCAAAAATTAAATTTATTGTCGCATCAGGTGTACCGCCTTATTGTTAGTTATTTACGATTGTTTCAAGGTAATACGCTCCTCATATATCCTCTGGCACAGCAAGATGGATTCGTTGTAAACCTCCTGTTGTGTTTATCTTCTTTTCTAAAAGCCTTTGTCCTGCATGTTTACTAATCTTATCACTGCAGCTTTGCTGTTTCCTTTTTTATTCAATGGTAAGACGATCTGTAAATGTATTCGGATCAACTTTTACTTTAAGCGCATTCAAGCCGCTACCGGCATCAAAAGTAGCTGTACTTACAAAGCCTGTTACGCTTACGGCTTTAAAAAAATCCACCAATAGTATTTTGAATAAAACCTGAAAGTTTTCCGGTAACAGCGCCTCCTTTTATGCGTGCTTCAACAACTGCATTTCCAGAGCCTGCACTCGTTTTTGATAAAGTGATGAGCGAACCAAATGTTACTTTGCCCTGCTCCCATACTTCATAATTTGCCGGCGCCGTAACCGTCTCTTGGAAATAGTGCGCGGCATCTTTCATTCGTCGTAACCGTACAAAAGGTGTTCGTTATCGAACGCTTTTTTTATGCGCTTTGCTGAGAAGCCCTGTAGCAAGGTGTTTCAGCGTTGGCATCGCTGTTGATCCGGTAACAGAGCAACGACTGTTTTGTTGTTATCCATTTCAGCAAACAATACCGGCAGGCTTCCTTATGTTCATAAACTATTACAAAATTGCATGGCGGAATATGCAACATCGCAAAGCGGATTCAGGGACTAATATCCGGGAGCACGCAATCGGGCTTGCCTGCTGCCTGCTTATGCTGCAATACGCATTGTTTGAGTTAAGTTATGAAAGCTTTCAAACCAATAAAAACAGGATTCACCGCGTAGCACAAGACCGCTTCGACAACGGCAAACTGAGTGCGCAACGGGCGGCGGGTACCTTTGGCAGGGCAACACATTTAAAACCGGAATTCTCTTTGTTAACAGCTATTTAAAGCGGTTGCAGAACGACGGACCCGGTTAACCGATGCAAATAAGGAGCCTCTGCGGAATAGAACTTAACTGTTGATGAAGAATAAACAATCTTCCCTTCCGGTTATACAATTGTTTACAACGTTGTGAAAAGTAATCCGTTCAATAAAAACAAAATAAGATGATACAGAACACCAGCTACATAATGCTCATCATTGCTTTATTCATCGTCACCCATACGTTTGCTCAAACGATAACGGTTGTTAAGCCTTATGACAAAATCATTGTTAGTCCGCACATACAAGTAACCTTTGTTGAAGGCAGCGAAGAAAGCGTAAATATTGAAAGCTGCACGGTTGATAAAAGCAAAATTCATATTGAAGTAAAGGATAAAACATTGCGCGTTTACTTAGAAGGGGCAAAAGATATAGAGAAGAACGAGAAGGATTACAGAAATGGGTATAAAGAAAAACATTCTATTTACGGCGGAACTGTAGTAACGGCAACTATCACCTACAAAACCCTGCACGAGTTTTCGATCCGAGGTGAAGAAAAGCAGTTATGCAAAAGCGCTATAACCGGTGATAAGTTCACGCTGAAAATTTATGGCGAATCTACTGTGGTGTTGAATGAGGTGAAGGTAGGTGAACTGGTGGCTACTACTTACGGAGAATGCAACGTAACGTTTTTGTCAGGTTCTGTTAGCTCTCAGAAATATACGGCGTATGGAGAAGGAAAAATAAACTGCCTTTCCTTAAGTGGCGCCAGCAGCACTATAACAGCCTATGGGGAAGCCGATTTTACAATGCATGTTTCAGATCAGATAAAGATCACTGCTTTTGGTGAAGCCAGGCTCCGCTATGTGGGCAACCCGGTAATAAAAAAAGGTATAAACATCGGTAATGTGCATATCGAAAAAATGAATTAGCCCGTCTTCCTGCCTCCGTTCTTCGATGTGTTAATACCAAGGCACCTTAAAGAACAGATAAAAAAATATTTCCCAATCTTCCGGGCGTGGCAAAGTTCATAGCATTTCGCTTCTTTCATACTGAAGTTTGCAGCATTTTTCTAACTCATTTCTCATAGTTCTTATGCAACTATCAATACTTGAAAGCTTCCGTATTTGCCAGGTGCTAAAAGAATAAAAAGCTACAGTACCGGCATTTAAAGAATCTGAAGTTTATTAAAGGCAATATAACTATGCATACCCGTTGGTGTGGCATCACTTGTTGCTCCTCAGAAAAATAAAAAAGGATAGGAACAGACTTCAGCTCATTTGTTTCCGTATTTATTTCCTGCTGCAGGCAGGTAACATTTACATTCATTATCTTCTTGCCCGGAAGCGTTAGCGTATGCCCTGAAACAGGCCTGGTATATCTATAAAGGGCAATAGCTGTTTGCACCAATGTGTACAATAGAAGCCAAAGAAGTTTTTGATGAAAAGTTTTGTCGGCCCTGCTGATAATACATTTTGCTTAACCCGGCAGGATATTTTTATAGCAGATTATATTGATATGGCAACTTTTGGCAGTAGGAGGGTAATATTTAAATAGCTGGAAACGACTTCCGGGGGCGCCTTTAGCTATGATATAAGGGCAGTGACGGTGCTTTTTTTTGGTAAACCACAAGAAGCCCGGTGCAGGTTTATCTTACATTTGTTGATAACAAAGTAGATTGCTACATGAAAAATATTCTGCACCGGTCATTTTTTATTACCCTGTTATTCTCCTGCGCTGCCGTTACAGCCCAGATAAAGCAGGATGCTTTCAGGAAGGACACTACATTTTCCAATCCGTTAGCCGTACAATTAGGCGACCCTTATGTGCTGCATACGGGCAACACCTATTATATGTATGGTACCGGCGGCGCTGATAAAGGTTTCGCTGCTTATTCATCTCCCGACCTTGTACACTGGAAGAAGGAAGGACAGGTCTATTTTCATAATAATAAAAACGGCTGGAGCGACCCGGATGCTAAATGGGAAGGCGCCTACTGGGCGCCGGAAGTGTATGAGGTAAAGGGCAGGTTCTACCTGTTTTACAGCGCGCAGTGGAAAGAAAATCCAGCTAACGGGGAAGAGAATTTCCGTATTGGCGTAGCGGTGGCCGACAAACCTGCCGGACCTTTTATTGACCTGAACAACAAACCTGTTTTCGACGCCGGCTATCCTACTATTGATGCGGACGTATTTTTTGACTCTGATGGCAAAGCTTACCTGTACTATTCCCGTGTGGCCTATAAACACCCGGTAGAAAGTGAAGTAGCCGGCTGGGCGCTTAAGAAAGGCTGGTATAAAGAGATTGAAGAAAGCTGGGTATATGGCGTGGAGCTAAAGCCCGACTTTTCGGGCATTACCGGTGAACCGGTATTGTTGCTTCGCCCGCCCGAAAAACTCAGCGATAAACAGTCGGAGTGGGAAAGCCGCTCGGTAACGGCGCATGAGGTAAACCGCCGCTGGACAGAAGGCTCGGTAACCTTTAAAAAAGAGGGTATCTATTACATCATGTACTCCGCCAATTATTTCGGGGGTCAGCACTATGCGGTTGGCTATGCTACTGCTGCTTCGCCTTTAGGCCCCTTTACCAAAGCATCTAATAACCCGGTGCTGCAGAAAAATACAAACAAGGGCGGTATCGTATCCGGCACCGGGCACAATAGCATCACTTACTCGCCGGATGGTAAAGAAATGTGGTGCGTGTACCATGCGAGAACCACTAAAACTGGAGCAGACCGGGTGGTGTTTATTGACCGTATGACGGTCAATAACGGAAAGATAATGGTATATGGACCTACTACGAAACCACAACTACTGCCTTCGGGGGTTAAAGCGGCAGCGATTGAAAAGTAATAGCGGCTGCTAAAGGCTTATTGGTTATTTTCTATCTGCCCGCATTCTTGGCGATTAACACAGCGTACCTTAAAGAGAAAAATGGAGCGGGTCTCCAAACTGACTTGTAGAGGATTATATCAATAACCATTTCAATTCCGGCATTGTTTGAGAGAACAATGCAGTGTAATAAAATATGTCCAAGCCCAAGTGTTCAATCTCGTTTTCCAGCCACCGTATCCGCCTCTAAAAGGGAGGCGATACGAAAAGCTAACCATCCAATACCGTTATTCGCAGCTATATAAGCCGCCTGCTTCAAGTACAATTAAATTAATATCATTACAGAAAAATAAAAATGTCCGGACGATGACATTATAAATCTCATTGTCGGACATTTCTCATTGTTATAACCTGCAATCTGCTTATCGGGCAGCAGCAATGCTAACATTGCCCTGCGCAGGCGAAACAGCAGCCTGGCTGTTTCTCAATTCTTTTTGATTCATACCTACATCAATCACATTTTTCTTTCCACTCCTCGTTTTACGTTCAACAGAACAAGATGCGCCCATAACTGCTACCATTGCCAGTAAAGAACCTGCTTTCAATATTGTTTTCATGTTTTTTGGTTTTACGAATAAAATATATGCAACCGCTGTGCCAGTACTTTCAACAGCTTCAGAAGTGGCTCCATCCTGGCAAAGTCTGCAACTTCGCAGCTTTGATACCGCAAGGCCAACAGTTTGAAAATACTTGCAAATACTAATACCCTGCAAATTGCTCCGGCAAATGCAAAACGGCAGGAAAATTTACTATACCATCAATGCTAAAAGAAGACGGCAAACTTCAGAAAGCCTTTCCGCATTATGCGGGACGATAATTTCAGCAAACTGAAAGCTGTAATGAAAGCTTACAAAGTAAAAAAATAAACATCTCGTGGAGTATAATACAAAAATGGCTGCCCAAGACGGCAAACAGGAAATAGAAATAACCAACTACTTTTACTGTACTCATACACGGTTATGGTTAACTTACAGGAAAAGGTATTAAGCTATCCGCAATACTGCCGGCAGTTTTCATGCGGCGCTTCTTTAATTACCATTTTTAATTGCCCGCCGGAAGCCCGGCTGATGAAAAATAAATTTTCTGATTTGTGGTCGCATGAAAACTATATTTTTTATGTACTGGAAGGTAAAAAAATATGGCATACGGCGCATGGCTCCTACGAAATAAGTGCAGGTAGTTGCGTGCTGGTAAGGAAGGGCGCCTGCATTCTTGAACAGTTTTTCGACATCGGCTTTTGCCTTGTATTGTTTTTCATTCCCGATGCGTTTATCTGTGAAACACTAAAAACCAGATCGGTACCCATTACTAAAATTATCGAAAAGTATGAGCCTGTCATCAGGCTGAACGCAACTGAAACGCTGAAGTCTTTTTTTGTTTCTATGTATGCGTATTTTGCGGGTACTACGGCTCCTGATAAATCGTTGCTGGAACTGAAATTCCGGGAACTTATTCTAAACATCGCCGACAACCGGGATAACGTAGAAGCGCTTTCTTATTTCTGCTTCCTGATGAATGAACCGCAAGCTGTTTCATTGGAAAGAGTGATGCACGATAACTACTGCTTTAACCTGAAGCTGGAACAATACGCAACCCTTAGCAACCGAAGTCTCTCCGCTTTTAAACGCGATTTTCAAAAAAGATTCAATACCACACCCGGCAAATGGCTGCTGGAAAAAAGATTGCAGCAGGCGCATTACCTGCTAAACTATCGCGGTAAAACGGTAAGCGAAGCCGCGTTTGAAAGTGGTTTCGAAAACCTTTCTCATTTCAGTCGTTGCTTCAAAGAGCGTTTTAGTATTTCACCGATGAGCGCGAAGCAAATGCCCGTAGCCTGAACTTTTCAGCAAAATATCCGGACTTTATAGCAATGACAACTTTTTTATTGCCCGATACTTTTGTGGGGTCATAAAATAACGGTTGTCATTTTTAAAGTTTAAAACAAATACAATGAATCTAAACAAAATGTTGTGGGAGAAAGGCGATTTTACACGTATCGCCGAAACCATGCGGGAAAGCGGTGAAGCCCTGGTGGCTACATTGGGTATCACGCCAAAGCTAACCATTCTTGACCTCGGTTGTGGCGACGGCACCACGGCAATACCTGAAGCAAAGTTGGGCGCAAAGGTGTTGGGGGTAGATATTGCCGCCAACCTGGTAGAAGCAGGTAACAGGAGGGTAAAAAAAGATGGACTTTCCAATATCACATTCCAGGAAGGCGATGCCACCGGTTTGCATGAATTGCAGGATAAAAGTTTTGATTTAACTGTGAGCATCTTTGGAGCCATGTTTGCACCCAAACCATTTGACGTAGCTAAAGAGATGGTACGCGTAACCTGCAACGGCGGCCGCATTGTAATGGGCAACTGGATACCCGGCGACCCAACCCTGGTTGCACAAATATTAAGGATATGCTCTGCCTACACACCGCCACCGCCGGAGGGTTTTGTCAGCCCGATGTTGTGGGGCGTAGAAGCGGAAGTTATCAAACGATTTACCAGCGCCGGCATACCGAAAGATAGCATACACTTCGCTAAAGAAACGTTTACATTCAAAGCTTCTTACCCGCCAACGGTATTCCTAAGCCAGTTCAGAAACTATTATGGCCCGACTATGAATGCATTTGAAGCAGCGGAAAAAGATGGCAAAGCGGAAGCATTGCAAAATGAACTGGAGGCGTTATTCAACAGCCAGAATAAAAGCGCAAAAGAAAATACAACTTCTATCCCGGCAACCTTTTTACGGGTAACGGTGATGTGCTAAGAATTACCTATGTTCTTTCTATATGTTTGGGTAGCCGCCCAGGAGCAGGAGTGTTTTGTAGTTGAAGTAGCTTTAGAAGTTATGCGCAGGTATGGAAAGCTATCTTATTGAGGCCAATTTAAAACAATCATAAGCAAAGTGAATGCATGCAGCGTACCTATTTCCTTTAATCTTTCTTAACTTACTTTTTTCTTTGATGAAAAAAGTAAGTTAAGAACTGCATATAAATTTCCCGGCCATCTTTGGTATTTTCTCACGAACCTGAACAACAAAACCTCTTTTATTGCTGAACCCTGGTATTGCATGCAATGCTGCAGGGTTATATACATAGCCATCTTTTATTACGGTGCTCACGTTCCGGATGTTTAGTAGCGGGCTGCCGTCTGTACTGGTGATATCTGCCCGCTTGCCTGCATTAACAGAACCTGTACTGGCGTCCAGCTTCATTACCCTGGGGGCGTTGTGATAGCTGTTTGTATGGCCTGCATGGGCGTTAAACCACCCTCCACATACAGCTCCCTGTCCAGCCCTTATCCTTCAACAAGGCGCTTCTCCTTATTGCCAGCTTTCAACGTCTTTTCCCGCCCCACACGTAACTTAACATTTCAAAGCCTGAAAACTGTATAATACTTGCATCTTTATATTGCACCATCAATACAACCTGCAATGGAAAAGATCGCATTATCCGTAAAAGATACAGACCGTATAATAGAAATGGCCTGGGAAGACAGGACACCTTTTGAAGCCATTGCGGCGCAGTTTGGCCTGAGCGAAGCAGCCGTGATCCGGCTGATGCGCAAAGCAATGAAGCGCTCGTCTTTTAAGATGTGGCGCGAAAGGGTACAGGGAAGGATCACCAAACATGCTCACCTGCGCGACCCGGATACCCTTACCTTTAAAAGCGATAGCCAACGGCAGATTGCACTCAATAAAATGAGTAAACGGTAACGTATTATTGCACGGAGCAACCCGATGGTAAGCAAAGGTGTTATTTAGCACTATCTGATAGCTGCCTGGCTGTGCATAGATGTGGTAATTGCTTTTACTTTGTTCTTTTCAATCTACTTCAAAAGAAACCGGAACCAGCTTCTTTTGTCCAGTCTGGCCATCTGTTTCCTGCTTCATGTAAGTAACATTAATGTTTACAATCTCATTTCCCGGAAGTGTAAAAATCTGCCCCGGGATAGGTACAATGTCGCCATATTCGTATCGTATCAGGTGGCTGTGGCAGAAGGTAAAGTTCCAGCTTGCTCAACTACTAGCTGTGCCTTCCGCAGATCACGGCGATAAGCGCCTGTAAGTGTTACATAAGCCAGGCTGTTTCCATCTTCGGTTGTTTCATAATTCTTCAAAAGACCTGAATAGACAAGTGATGTTTCTTTGGTTTCTACCAGCATTTCCACCAGTACATTCGATAACTGACGTTTTTGTACTGTTGACAAGGAAGCACCGGCAAACAGTTTATACCAGATATTATCGCCGGTAAGCATCTGCAACAACCAGTTTTTATCGCCCACCCAATGTACTAGCCACAGGCCTGCAGTGCAGGCAATAGTTGTTTCCAATAAAGTATATAGCAGGAACCAGAGAAGCTTGTAATGGAAGATTTCGTTTGAACTATGCTCTAAAACACCTGGCTTGCCCGAAAAAATATTCAGCACCAAATCATAGTCGATCCTGCAGCCGAGCGCATGCAACAGGAACAGTGAAGAAAGGTGGAGCAAGAGCGGGATAAAAGAAAATAAAAAAAAGTTTCTGTAAAATTGAGTTTAGATAATACCCGGCTGATATTGCGCCGGATGGTCTCCTGCACAGATGGCTGGCCGGTATTGCGTCGGGAAAGAAAGGAAATGCCAATGCGGAAAAAATATGCAGGTAATAAAAAAAGAATAATCAGCAGCGCACTAAGTACAGTGTAACTTAAATTATTTCAAGTTTTAGGCGGGCGGGGACGCCCGCCCATAGCCATGCTACCGGGTGGCGCCGTAACATCCGGACTATACAGGATATGTAAACTAACTTAAGTTACAGTGTACTAAGGGCAAGATTCATATGGGTGGATGGGTACTATACTACAAGTAACAAGGTAACCGCAAAGGGTACTATCGTGTTCCTGCCATTGCTGTATGGGCGCTGTTTGCTGGTTTGCCGGCAGGTTTCATTACATGAAAGCCCAAGCTTTCGTAGTAGGCTCCCAGCAGGTTTCTGGATTCATCCGGATTTTGAATGACTTTTAAACCTTCCACAGTTGTTACAGGTTCCATATACATATAATTGATGAAATGAAAGGTAGAAAATTTTTGAATAGCAGGTTCACTTTTTTGCACCCTGCGCAGGGCAAACGCATCTAAATTAAAAGCAACTTTAAGCAGATATTTCCTAATCCAGCGAGGGTGAAATACTGATTATAAAGCAGGTAATCAGGCTAATGAATAGTAACGGGCATTAAATTTTATAATATTACTCCTATAGATTTTGTAGGATAATAGAATCATTATATATTTGTCCCGCCACCAAAATGTTTAAAGCGTATAAATTACCTTGTTTGTAATTTATTTATTAATTCGACCTTATGTTTAGCAAAGCGACTCCCTACTACAAAATGAATCAACATGTTTGTAATGCAACAATGCTCTGTTGTTGTATGTGCTGCTAAAATGATGTACAGAATTTAAACTTTTTGTTTCCGGATTTTTTATCAATTATTTTCTCTGCGATGCCTGCCAAATGAACAAAAACCTTGTTGTAGTAATGGTATGTAAAACAAACAAATGCCAATGCAGGAAAACCTACATAAAAAAAGAGGACCATAACAACGTATAAAAAGATGGCCGGATACTGTTGGCGCAGTTCCGGCCTGACTAACAAAAGGCTCGGTATGTATAACCCATGATTGCTCATGGCTATACGCCTTATTATCTAATCGTAAAACAAAACTAATGAAAAAGTTCTTTGCAGGTGTAGTATGGCTGTTCCTTACACTGCCGCTCCTGCTTCATGCACAAACATCTGTAGATCCAACCATCAACACGGTCATTACCGGCAGCGTGGCAGATGCTAAAACCAGCCTTCCGCTCGAAGGCGCAACAGTACGAATCAAGGGTATTACCAACCAGGCACTGACAGACAAAAAAGGCGTGTTTATTTTAAAGACTGCTCAAAAGCTGCCACTGATTTTAGAAGTTCAGTTTATAGGCTATAAAAAACAGGAAATTGAAGCAGCCTACAACAACATAAACATTCAGCTTCAGGATGAGCAAACACAGTTGAATGAAGTAGTGGTAGTAGGCTACGGTACGCAGCGCAAAAGCGATATAACCGGCGCTGTAGCCAGTGTAAGCAAAAGCGTGCTTTCGCAGCCTACTGCCTCCTTTGACAACCTGCTGCAAGGTGCTGTGCCCGGCGTAGCCGTTACCCAAAGCTCTGGTCAGCCCGGTGCTACAGCCACTATCCGTGTGCGCGGCGGCAATTCCATTTCTTTTGGCAACGACCCGCTATATGTGATTGATGGATTTATTGTATATAACAACAACAGCTATGTAAATACCGGCGCCTCCAATGGCGTGGGTGTAAATGCGTTGTCAACAATTAACCCAAGCGATATTGAATCCATTGAGATATTGAAAGATGCATCGGCTACTGCTATTTATGGTTCGCGCGGAGCGAATGGCGTGGTGATTATTACTACCCGCAGAGGCAGGAAAGGTGGTACCGAAATCAACTACAGCACGTACATAGGCACGCAGAAAATAAGGAAGAAGCTCGACCTGATGAATGCTTCGCAATGGGCTGCCCTGGTAAACGATATTAATGAAAGCGATGGCAAGCCGCATACGTTCTCCGATTCTGCTATTGCAGCGTTGGGCACAGGCTCCGACTGGCAGAGCGCTGCCTTGAAAGATGCCTCTATGCAAAACCATGAATTGTCGGTTTCGGGCGGTGACGAAAAATCAAGATTCCTTATTTCCGGCAATTATTACGACCAGGGTGGTACGGTTGTTAATACCGGCTTCAAAAGATATTCCGGCAGGATAAACTACGAGCGTAACATTAGTGATAAACTGAAAGTTGCAGTTAATATTTTTGGCAGTAACTCCCGGGAAGACAAACTGTTTGGCAATGCTTATGGCAGTATTAACTTCCAGAATACTTCCTTTCCTAACTTATTACAACTTTCGCCTGCTGTTCCTATTTACAACGCAGATGGTACTTACAATATCAGCAACCCATATGCTGCCACGCCCACTAATCTGTTGCAGGACATCGCTAAGACCACCAATCGCAGTTACTTAACACGTGTGTTAAGCAATGCATCCGCTGAGTATAAAATAACAGCAGACCTGACTTTGAAAGTAACAGCCGGTGCAGATTTGCTGAATACGAAGCAGAATTATTATTCGCCCTCTTATGCAGGTTCGCCGGGCGGAAGCGCTACCGGTTATGCTACAAAAGGCTATGCATCGGTTGGTACTGCAACAGCCAACACCTGGATAAACGAGAATACCATTACGTACGATCATGCTTTTCAAAACAGGCACTTTTTAACGGTATTGGCAGGCTATACCATGCAGCATGAGAACGATGAAAATGCAGTGGCCTCTGCACAAAATTTTCCAAACGACCTGACAAAGTTTAATAACCTCAATTATGCCAGTACGCCCGTGCTTGCTACTTCCGATGCGCATGAATATTCACTTAATTCTTACCTGGGAAGAGTAAACTATTCGTATAACCACAAGTACAATATTACCGCTACACTTCGTGCAGATGGTTCTTCCAAGCTGGGCGCCAACAACCGCTGGGGGTACTTTCCTTCCATTGGTTTGTCGTGGAATGCAAGCCAGGAAAATTTTTTAAAAACATATGCTCCGGTAGTAAGCAATCTGAAACTCCGCTTATCTGCAGGACAAACCGGTAATTCGGAAGTGCCGCCATATAGTTCATTGGCAGCACTTACACCCACCAATTATTATTTTGGCAGTGCGCTGGTTACCGGTATTGCACCGGTACAAATTGCCAATCCTGACCTGAAGTGGGAAACGACTACGCAGTATAATGCGGGAGTTGATTTTGGCATATTGGATAACCGTGTAAATTTTACGTTTGACGCTTATTACAAAAAGACCACCGATCTGCTGCTGAATGTACCGTTCCCGCTGTATTCCGGCTATGCAAGCTCCCTGCAAAACGTGGGCAGCGTGGAGAACAAGGGTATCGAGTTCAGCATCAATTCTGACAACGTTAAGAACAGCAACTTTACCTGGCGTTCTACCGTGGTATTTGCAGCAAACCGCAACAAGATATTGAGCCTGGGTAACGGCACAACGGCTTACTTTCCGTTAGCGCCTACAGGCTACGTATCGCCGGTGATTGTAAAAGTAGGTTTGCCGGTTGGTACCTTCTGGGGCTATAATACGGCTGGCTTGTTAACAGCAGATGATATAGCTAAAGGCGCACCCAAATTAACAGGTGTTCCGCAACTGCAGGGCGACCGCAAATATGTAGATGCCAATGGCGACGGTGTAGTTACATCTGATGATAAACACAACCTGGGCAACGCACAACCTAAGTTTACGTTTGGCCTATCCAATCAGCTTAATTACAAAGGCTTCGATTTGTCTTTCTTATTCCAGGGCGCTTATGGCAATAAAATATTCAACTTCCTGCAGCAAAAGCTGGAACTGACTACGGTAAACCTGAATGCTTCTGCTACCTTACTGGACAGGTACAGCTCAACAAATCCAAACGGTACCATGCCCAGGGCAACCAATGCACCGGTATCGCAGGTGGCAGACATCTATATAGAAAATGGCTCTTATGTAAAGCTGAAGAATCTCACGTTCGGTTATACTATTCCTAAAGGGTTTATTTCTAAAATAGGCGCCAAGCAATTGCGCTTTTATGTATCTGCGCAAAACATCTGGACTTGGACAAAATACACCGGTCTCGATCCGGAAGTGAATTTCTTCGATACCGATAATACGAAGCAAGGCATAGATTACGGTGTTTATCCAAGTACCAAATCTTTCCTCGCAGGCTTAAACATTACCTTCTGAGATCTCAGCCGTTAACTGCAATCTGATAATCATTAACTATTAAGAAACAGCAATGAAAAAAATATTCATTCTATTTATAAGCGCAGGTATTTTCTTCTCCTGCAACAAACTGGTGGAAGCGCCGGATTCTATCATCACTAACTCACAATTTTATAAAACACCATCCGATGCTATAGCTGCTGTGAATGCAGCATACAGCACCCTGAACACCGACGCGGCTGCAGATTTCCCGATCTATGGCAGAGACCTGAACCTGCTTACCGGCAACGGCAGTGACGACCAGATCTTTAGCCCGTCCAATACCAACCCCGATGTGCGGGCACTGGGCACTACTACGTATGTGCCTGCCAACGACAGGATAAAGAAAAACTGGCAGCAGCACTATTTTGGTATCAGCCGGGCCAATGTGGCCATTGATAATATCCCCGATATAATCATGGACACCGCGGTACAGAGCCGGCTTATTCGCGAAGCAAAATTTATAAGAGGATTGTTGTACTTCAACATTGTGCGTTTATGGGGCGATGCACCGCTTATCCTGCACGATCCTACAAGCACGGATGTGAATGCATTAAAAGTAAGCCGCGCACCCAAAGACAGTGTATATCTGCAAATCATCAGCGATTTAACCGATGCCACGCATCTTCCCCAAACGTTTACCGGTACCGATAAAGGACGTGTAACCAGCGGCGCGGCGCATGCATTGTTAGCTAAGGTTTATCTTACAAGAAAAGAATGGGATAAAGCATTGGTTGAGTTGAATGAAGTAATGAACGGCGGCTATGGCTATGATCTCTTTCCTAATTATTATGATGCTTTTCAAAAGACGACCAAGAATGGCGTAGAACATATTTTTTCGGTACAGTTTGAAACTAACTTAGGCGCAAAGAACAGCGTGCAGAATTTAAGCAGCGCTCAATTCAATTCCTTCAACCCGTCCGTTTACCCGGGCGATGGGCCGGCGGATAGTACGTTGTATCAGTTGTTTGCGCCTAACGATACCCGCAGGGACGTAACTTTCTTTACCACCCTTATAAACCCTGCAACCGGGCAGCCTGTAAATTTTGGAGCGGCCCGCTTTAAAAAATGGATAGATTTTTCCCTATCCCCGCTCACCAACCAGGCAGCAAGTGGTTTAAACTTCCCGGTTATCCGCTATGCCGATGTTTTACTGATGTATGCAGAAGCCTTGAACGAACTCAACGGTGGCCCTACAGCAGAAGCTTATGCAGCCATCAACCGGGTAAGAACACGTGCGCATATCGAAAACCTCACCGAAGGTTTGAACCAGGCCGATTTTCGTGATTCTGTTTTCCTGGAAAGAAGAAAAGAGTTTATCCAGGAAGGCAACCGCTGGTTCGATTTGTCGCGCCGGGGGGGCACTTATTTGTATGATGCGCTTAAAAAGCTTCCCGCTAAAACAGGCGCTGCTGTAAGAGACACTTTATACCCTATACCGCAGGTAGAAATTGATTTGAACCCGTTATTGACGCAAAATCCGGGCTGGTAAAAATTTGATATGGAATAGTGGAGTTTAAACATGAGCATTTCAACCCTTCCCTTAAATAACAACTGTTTAAAGCAGCAGGTAAATTATTGTAATTGTAAGCACAGGCAGTGGTGCAGAACGCATGAAAGAAAAACTATGAAGCAATTTAAAACCATCATTGGCATAAGCTGTTTGTTAATGCTTTCGCTGGCTTCTTTTGCACAGGACCAAACGGATGCAGGAGAATGGAAAGGAAAGATTGAAAAATCTATTCAGCAATCTACGCCTTACAAAATAGACTATGTAAAGAAGGCTGCAGAAGGCAGTCCCAATGTGTTACTGATCTTATTGGATGATGTTGGCTTTGGAGCCTCCGAAGCGTTTGGCGGTTTGATTCATACACCCAATTTAGACTCGCTTGCCGGCAATGGCTTGCGATATACCAACTTTCATACGACCGGCATTTGCTCGCCTACGCGCTCTGCATTACTTACCGGCCGAAACCATCATTATGTAGGCATGGGCATGTTTCCGCATTATCAAAACTCTGCCGGCTTTCCGGGTTACAATGCGCACATTCCTGCCAAAGACGGAACTATTGCAGAAGTGCTGCACAACAATGGTTATGCAACGTATCATTTAGGCAAATGGCACCTTACACCCGACGAAGACACGACCGATTTAGGTCCGTTCGACCGCTGGCCTTCCGGTAAAGGATTCGACCATAACCTGAGTTTCTTGGGCGGCGCCACAGACCAGTATAAGCCCAATCTTATCGAGGACAATAAGCATGTACAGCCGGATGGCAGGCAACTCAATGCGCAGTTGGTCGACAAGGCTATTTCTTATCTCTCCTACCAGCAGGAAAAGGCGCCGGGCAAACCTTTCTTTATGTACTTCGCCACCGGTGCCACGCATGCTCCGCACCAGGTTGATAAAGAATGGAGTGATAAGTATAAAGGCAAATTTGATGAAGGCTGGGATGTATATAGAACACAGGTTTTTGCGGCTCAAAAAAAGCTGGGTGTAATACCTGCTTATGCGCAACTGCCCGAGCGGAATGAAATGATAAAAGCCTGGAGAGACTTGCCTGCCGGTGAGCAAAAACTGAATGCACGGTTTATGGAAGTGTATGCCGGCTACCTGGAATACACCGATTATGAAATAGGCAGACTGATTCAATATCTAAAGACATCTAACCAGTTAGACAATACCATTGTTTTAGTGATTGTTGGTGACAACGGCGCCAGTAAAGAAGGTACGGAATATGGCGTTACTACCAAAGAAACAAGGTTTGTAAATGCATCCTTAACACGCGAAGCCTACAAGCAATTAGAGCTTAAAGATTATACTAAAATAGGCACCAAAGAGGTGGTCCTTGCAGCCAATTATCCATTAGGTTGGGCGCAGGCTTGCAACACACCATTCCGCTACTGGAAAAGCGATGCCAATGCAGAAGGCGCTACGCACAATCCATTAATCGTTTACTATCCCAAATACATACAGGAGAAAGGCGGCATCAGGTGGCAATACGGGCATGTAACAGACATCTTTCCAACCATAGAGGAACTGATAAAACTTAAGCAGCCTGCATACATCAAAGGCATCAAACAAGATACTTTGCAGGGCTACAGTCTTGCATATTCTTTCAATAATAAAACTGCGCCATCCGTACACACCGAGCAGTATTATACCATTTACGGCAACCGCGCTATTTATAAAGATGGCTGGAAAGCATCTGCAGCGCATCATCCCAACGGTATTGATTTGTTCACCTTCTCCGATGATGCAAAAAAAGACACAACAGACGATCCGGATAAAGATGTATGGGAGCTGTACAACCTCAATGACGACTTCAACGAGCGCATCAACCTCGCGGCAAAATATCCGGAGAAATTAAAAGCGCTGAAGGCATTATACGACAAGGATGCCTGGAAGTATCATATCTATCCCCTGCTTGATTTTAAATATGCGTCCGACAAACTAAAAGCAAGGCAAACCAGTAAACTGACGGTTCAGAAAAAAGATTAGCATGAAGCAATTCAGGATCATTGGCGTACTATTTTTTTTAACTGCAGCATTTTCTTCTTTTGCGCAGAAAAAGGAAGCTGTCAGCAGACCCAATATCATCGTCATTTGCGCGGATGATCTGGGCTGGAAAGAAACTTCTGCCTTTGGCAATACGCGCATCAAAACACCGCATATTGATTCTTTGGGAATAAGAGGGACACGATTTTCACAGGCGTATTCCTGTGCGCCCATCTGCAGCCCCGGCAGGGCAGGCTTGCTGACAGGCCGCTACCAAAACCGCTTTGGCTTTGAATTTTTAACACCTGAAAATTTAAAAGATTCAAGCCGTCCTGGTGCCATACCTGCGCACAGGATTAAAAATAATAACGTAGGCAATTTTACCCTGAACGGACTGGTGGAACCGGGCGTAGATCCGGAGTCGTTTAAAAAGCTGAACTCCGGCATACCCGAAACAGAAATCACTTTAGCAGAAGCGCTAAAAAGCAATGGATATGCAACCGCCATTATAGGCAAGTGGCATTTGGGTGAAAACGATGGGTTTTATCCTACCCAAAACGGCTTCGATTATTTCTACGGTTGCCTGGGCTGGGGAACGATGTACACAGAAGAAAGTGATACCAGTGTAATCAGTAAACCGCGTTTCTTCGAGCGCTACCTGTTCCCGGAAACAAGAGCCGGCATTTTCAATATCGTTCGAAATAAAGAAGCGGTAAAGGAAACAAAGTATCTCACCGATGCTTTTGGGGACGAAGCAGTACAATTTATTTCAAATAATAAAAACAAGCCTTTCTTCCTGTACCTGCCTTTCAATGCGGTGCACGACCCGTTGCAGGCAAAGAAAGAAGATTTTGATGCAACACCTTCCAATCTTGATTCTTCCATCCGCATCCAGCTTGCAATGACGAAGAACCTGGATGATAACGTTGGAAAAGTGATGACTGCCCTGAAAGCACTGCATTTGGATAATAATACCATTGTGTTTCTTACAAGCGATAACGGCGGACCTACTTATTTCAAAACCGTTGATAACACGCCTTTGAAAGGCGGCAAGCTTTCGCATTTTGAAGGTGGTATCCGCGTGTCGTATTTTATTCAGTATCCGGGTAAAATTCCTGCCGGAAAAGTGTATGATAATCCGGTGAGCAACTTCGATATTTTCTCTACTGCAATGGCTGCTGCTAACGCAAAAATGCCTGACGATAGAAAGCTCGACGGCGTGAATTTGATTCCTTATGTAAATGGAAAAGATACCAGCAAACCGCACAACATTTTATGCTGGCGCAATGGCTATTCCAAAGCAATCCGGAAAGGCGACTGGAAGTTGTATATGAACGACCGTAAAGGCGTGCAATATTTATACAATTTAAAAAAGGACAAGAGCGAAACAACAGACTTATCACAGCAACATCCGGAGAAGGTAAAAGAGCTGTTGCTGGACTTTAAAAAATGGGAAGAACAAATGGTGAAACCTTCCTGGCAAAACATCCGCAACGTATTGCTGCCGGTAGGCGACGACTATTTCTATTTCCCGATTTAATGCAATTGAGATTTTATTATTAAAACTAAAGACGCTACATGAAAAAATTACGATTTCTTTTAACTGCGGGAGCAGGATTAATCTTATCTGCCCATAGCATTGCCCAAACCACAACGCAGCCCTACGGCGGAACCATCGGCAAAACGCTGAACGAATCCAAAGAGTGGTGGCCGGCGCCGGTAAAGCCGGCAGCCGGTGCTCCAAACGTTATTTGGATAATGATTGATGATGTTGGCTTTGGTGCTACTTCTACATTCGGCGGTGTTATTCCAACACCAACCTTCGACTCGCTTGCCAATAACGGCTTGCGTTATACCAACTTTCACACCTGCGCTATTTGTGCGCCTACAAGAGCTGCTTTGCTTACGGGACGAAACAGCGGAACCGTTCACATGAGTGGCTTTGCGCACTATTGGGGCAGCGCCGGCTTTCCGGGCTGGGATGGATATATTCCTGAAAAAGATGGAACGATAGCAGAGATTTTAAAACAGTCGGGCTATGCAACATTTGCCGTAGGCAAATACGGCGTAACGCCCGATGCGGAAGCAACAGATGCCGGTCCGTTCGACCATTGGCCGCTTGGCAAAGGCTTCGAGCATTTTTTTGGTTTTCTTGGCTCTGAAACCGACCAGTATCATCCTGCGCTGGTAGAAGACAATGCGTCTGCTAAACCTGACGGTCGCCACTTCAGCGAACAGCTTACAGACAAGGCAATCTCTTACATTGCAAAAGAAAAGAAAGCCAATCCGGAAAAGCCGTTTTTCTTATACTATGCACCTGCAGCAACACATGCGCCACACCAGGTGCCCGATGACTGGAGAGATAAATACAAAGGGGCGTTTGATGATGGATGGGATGCCTTCCGGCAAAAGGTTTTTGTCAATCAAAAAAAGCTTGGCTTGATTCCAACCTACGCGCAGTTGCCGGCGCGTAATGCACGCGTGCCTGCATGGGATTCACTGCCGGTTGAAGAAAAGAAATTATACGCCCGTTTCATGGAAGTATATGCGGCGTATCTTACTTATACCGATTACCAGGTAAGCCGCGTAATTGATGAATTAAAGCAAATCAATCAGCTTGACAACACACTCATTTTTGTAATGATTGGCGACAATGGCGCAAGCAAAGAAGGCTCAGATAACGGCGTGGTAGAAAAAGCCTGGGGACCGCGTTATGATAAAAACATCACCAGGGAACAATACATTAAAAAGAACGAAGAAGCCATCAACCGGATTGGTACGCCGGAAACAGAACCCAACTATCCGCTGGGCTGGGCGCAGGCTTGCAACACGCCATTCAAGTATTGGAAACAAGACGCCAACAGCGAAGGCGGCACGCACAATCCATTGATTGTTTTTTACCCCAAAGGCATTACCGACAAAGGCGCTATCCGTACGCAATATGGACATGTAAACGATATACTGCCTACCACGCTGGAGTTTGTTGGTATCAAAGCGCCTGAATATATAAGAGGCATTAAGCAGGATTCTTTGCAGGGCACATCGCTGGTGTATTCATTCAACAATGCGGCTGCGCCATCACGTCATACCGTTCAATACTATTACATTTTTGGTGCACGCGCTATTTATAAAGATGACTGGAAAGCAGCCGCAGCGCACCATCCCGATGCAAACGACCTCGCTGCTTTTGGCGATACACCGCCGCCGGTCAGAGATTTTGATAAAGATGTTTGGGAATTGTACAACCTGAAGGAAGACTTCAACGAACGCAATGATTTAGCGAAGAAAAATCCTGCGAAACTTGCGGAGTTAAAAGCCCTGTTTGATACCGAAGCAAAGAAAAACCAACTCTATCCGATGCTCGATTGGCAGGATGTGTATCAGCAGAAATTTATCAACTCAAAAAAGGCAGCTACATTTTCTGCACCACCGCCACCGGCAAGCAAACTGCAGCCGGTAGCTAAACAGTCCGGCGCACAGTAATAAAATACTCGGCGGAAAATAACCTTCTGTCTTAATGTAATGTACTCAATGGATAAAGCGGGTTTTCATGAGCAGCTAATTCTTTTATTTTTTAAGTACAGAAAAACAGGGCAGAAGGTTATTATCTGCAGGTGTCAGACACGCTATTGATGACTTTATAAGTGTCAGACACCTATAACACCCAGCAGCAACTTACCAGAATAATTATAATTATGAAACAGCTATTCTTATTAACTCTTCTAAATATATTCTTGTTTGTTGCAAGGGCACAAACAAACAATGTAATAAAAATTACAGGAACAAAATTTCCATTTGAGATCATGCAGCAATGGATAGAAGTGTATAGTAAAACGCATCCGCAGTTACGGTTTCAGCTAAGCAAAGCTATACCTGCTGACAGCGCAGATTTAATGATTGCTGCACATGCGTTCAGAGATGGGGAATTGAGGGAAGAACAGGCACTCATTGCTGTGAATCGGTACGCGCAGTTGCCCGTTGTCAACAGCCATCGCAACGACCTGAAAGCATTGCAGGCAAAAGGCTTTACCAAAAAAGACCTGCAGGAAGTTTACTTTAAACCAAACCAAAAAAAGGATGACATTTTTCATACGGCTGCCAATGTATATCGCCGCGATAAAAACGTTTGTGCCTCCCGCTCTTTCTCCGAAAATGTTACCGGCATCCAGTCGGATGTGGCGGGCACCTTGGTGAATGGTGATGACAAGGTTTTACTGAATGCTGTGAAGCAGGATGTGAATGGCATTTCCTATAATAATCTTGGTCTTGTTTACAATCTGCAAACGCGCAAAGTTGCTGATAGTATCGCCGTTGTTCCGATTGATTTAAACGAAAACGGAAAGATTGATGCGGATGAAAATATGTATGCCTCACTGGACGATGTATTGAACTACCTAAGCACTACTCCAAACGTGCCTGTTCCGCAGGATAATGTGAATATCGTTTTTAATAAAAATACCATCAGCAAAGAAGCTTTGGACTTTCTCAACTGGATTGTTACACAGGGACAACAATACAACCGCAGCTTCGGTTTTCTGAACCTGGATAAAACGATTGTTGAAAAAGAACAGCAACAGCTTCGCAGCCTGGCGCAGGAAGGGGCAGCAAGCAAATAATACAATACAACACGTATGTTCCGGTTACCACTTATCAGGTACAAAGCAGTTGGCTATGCTTTTTTAGCAATGCTGTTTTTTTATTTGTACACCACTGCTGTTCTTGCTCAAACGGCATCCGTAAGTGGCCTGGTAAAAGATAAAAAAACAGCCGCTGCTTTACAGGAGGCAAGCGTAGCGTTGTATGCTGCCAAAGATTCCGCTCTTATATCCGGTGATATAACCAAAAGTGATGGCTCCTTTGCGATCGGTAACATTCAGAAAGGCAGTTATTACATTACCATTACGATGATTTCGTACCAGCCACAAACCGTTTCTTCCATTCGATATGAAGGCAACAGCATCTCGCTTGGTACCATTGCGCTGCAGGCTGCTGACAACAACCTGCAGCATGTAACGGTTACCGGCAGGCAAAACGGCATCAATCAAACCCTTGATAAGCAAACCTATAAAGCCACTATGTTTCTCAATGCCCGGGGCGCAACAGCCCTGGATGTGCTGAAGAATTTGCCTGCTGTTTCGGTGAATGCTTTAGGCGACATCAGCCTGCGCGGAACCGATGGCATACAGGTCTTGGTAAATGGAAAACAGGTACGCGGCGACATCAACGATATACTTTCGCAGGTGCCGGCTAACAGCATTGAAAACATTGAACTGATAACGGCGCCATCTGCAAAGTTTGATGCCGATGGTAAAGCAGGTGTTGTCAACATCATTAATAAAAAAGAAACGGCGAACGGATTGTTTACTACGTTTAATGTACAGGGCGGATTGCCTTCGGTTCATGAGTATGGCAACCACGTTTCACCCCGGCGTTTTGGAGATGATCTAACGGTTTCGTACAATAAAAACAAATGGAATATTTCGGGTGCGTTAAGCTATCTGCGGAACGATGCAGCCGGCTATCGCGAAGGTGATGCATATACGATTAAAAATGATACGCTTATCCGGTTTCCATCTAATGGCGAACGGAGTTTTAAACGGGAGAATTATTCAGCGAGAGCAACTGTTTTGTTTACGCCGGATAAGAACAATACATTCAGTGCAGGTGTATATGCCGCCAGAAAATTTCAGGCGAGAACGGCTGATCTTTTATACCAGAATTCTAAGACAGACCTCACCAATAACCATCTCCTTCAGCAATACACTTACTTCAACACTAACCTGCAAACAAAGGAAGCGAACATCTATCTCGGCAACGCCGATTTTACGCACAACTTTACAAATAAATCAGCGCTGACCGCATCGTTTTTATACGAGTATGACGATTTGTATGGTACTACCAAAAACCTCAACCAGGCTTATCCGCAAACGATTGATACCATTCAGTTCACGCACAATACCAATACCAATCCCTTGCATGGTTATAAAGCTTTACTAAGTTATAATTACACGATTGGCAACGTAAAATTGGAAAGTGGCTACCAATACCGGCGCGACAACCAGGACGGGGCTTTTATCTATGCCACGAATCTTTTACATACCAAAGAATATGTGGTTGATCCGGCATTTACCAGCGGCGTAAAAACAAACAATAATATTCACGCGGTATATACGCAGCTCAATGGCAGCAGCAACCGTTTGCAATACTCCGCAGGGCTCCGGTATGAATATTCGCGACGCATTTTATCGTTCAGCAACAATGTTTTACCCGGCAATACGCTTCGATTATCCAACCTGTTTCCATCGGCAAGCGTGTTGTATGCTTTGCCTAAGCAATGGAAGTGGAAAGCTGCTTTCAGCCGGCGCATTCAGCGCACAACAAATTTTGAATTGAACCCGTTTCCAGAGCGCGAACATTCGGAAACGTTGGAGCAGGGCGACCCGAATTTACGACCCACGTTTACCAGCCTCGCAGAGCTAGGAATCATCAGGGATTTTACCAACGGCTCGCTGTTTATTACTATATATTACCAGCATATAAAAGACCCGGTTCAGCGCCTCAACAGTATTTACAACGATACTATTCTTAACCGAATTTACACCAATGCCGGTGAGGCAAATCAATGGGGAGGCGAAGCGGGGATCACCGCGAAACCAGCCAAATGGCTGCAGCTTTATATCGGCGGCAATGTATATGATTATCGCATATCGGGAGCTTTGTTTAATAACGCCGTTGACTTTAGTAATCATGGCTGGATGTATTCGTTCAACGCCAACCTGGGCTTTACTTTCAGCCCTACAGTATCGGCACAGTTGAGCACGAATTATACGTCCAGCATCATCACTGCAATTGGTACGAACTCCTCTTTTTTCTCACCTAATGTATCATTGAAGAAAACATTTCTGCAAGGCAGATTAAACACCACGCTGCAATGGCAGAATATGGATCTAGGATCGCGTATTTCCAACCGGCAGCGCATCACTACCAGCGGTTCTCATTTTTATACTACTACCAACTATATCGTTGAGCCGGATGTGTTCCTGCTCAATCTTGGTTTTACATTAAAACAAAACAGCAAAAAGATAAAACTGCCGGCCAGCGAATGGGGCGAGAAAGAATTTTAAAACCACAAACCAGGTAACATGAATAAAATGAAAATGGTACTACACACACTGCTTACGGTGGCTTTGGGCATTACAATGCTGTCTGCCGCAGCGCAGCAGGATCCCTCTTACAAAGGAACGATTGGTAAAACGTTAGCCGAATCGAAAGAGTATTGGATACCGCCGGTAACCGCGCCGAAAGGGGCACCCAATGTCGTCTGGATATTGTTGGATGATGTTGGCTTTGGTGCGTCCTCTTCATTCGGCGGATTGATTCCAACGCCAACGATTGATTCGCTTGCCAATAATGGCTTGCGCTATACCAACTTTCATACCTGCGCTATTTGTGCGCCAACTCGCGCTGCTTTGCTTACCGGCAGAAACAGCTCGTATGTACACATGGCGGGCTTTGCACATAAAATGCTGGCGGCTGGTTTTCCGGGCTGGGATGGTAAAATTCCTTCGAGCGATGGCACCATTGCAGAGATACTGAAAGAGAATGGCTACAACACGTTTGCGGTAGGTAAATACGGCGTAACGCCTGATGAAGAAAATAACAGTGCCGGACCTTTTGACCACTGGCCAAATGGAAAAGGCTTTGAACATTTTTTAGGATTTCTGGGCTCGCAGACAGACCAGTACAAACCGGACCTTGCGGAAGATAATGCAAAGGTGGTTCCGGATGGAAGACACCTGAACGAACAGATAACAGACAAAGCCATTTTTTACATAGACCGGCAGAAGAAAGCCGCCCCGGATAAGCCGTTCTTTTTATACTATTCACCGGGCGCTGTACATGCACCGCACCAGGTACCCGATGAATGGCGCGATCTGTACAAAGGCAAGTTTGATGAAGGCTGGGATGCGTATCGCGAGAAAGTGTTTGCGCAACAAAAGAAAATGGGCCTGCTGCCTTCGTATGCGCAGTTGCCCGAGCGCAACCCTAACGTCAAAGCATGGAATACCTTACCGGCAGATGAGAAAAGATTGTATGCACGCTTTATGGAAGTGTATGCCGCTTATCTTACTTATACCGATCATGAAATAAGCCGGGTGATAAATGAACTGAAAAAAGTAAACCAGTTGGATAATACGCTGATTGTAGTAATGATTGGTGATAACGGCGCCAGCAAAGAAGGCACCTTGTATGGCGATGTGGACAAAGCAATATTCGGCAACACTGCTTCGGAAGCAGAAAGCATCAAATATAACCTTGCCAATATAGATAAGATTGGAAAGCCCGAAGGTGCCGAAGCCAACTATCCGCTGGGCTGGGCACAAGCCTGCAATACGCCATTCAAGTATTGGAAACAAGATGCCAACAGCGAAGGCGGCACACACAATCCGCTGATTATTTTTTATCCAAAAGCCATTAAAGAAAAGGGCGCTTTGCGCACCCAGTATTCCTACATTACCGATGTGCTGCCTACAACGCTTGATATCGTTGGTATTAAAGCGCCTGCTGTTATCAAAGGCATACAACAGGATTCATTGCAGGGCAATTCCCTTTTTTATTCTTTGAACAATGCTGCTGCACCATCACGCCACACGATGCAATACTATTACATCTTCGGCTCCAGAAGTATGTATAAAGACGGATGGAAAGCGGCGTACGCTTTTCAGCCTTCGGTACACAACGGGCTTACCAGCAAATACAGTGTAATGGATACGCTGCACAATGACTGGCACTTATACAACCTGAATGAAGACTTTAATGAGCGTATTGATTTAGCTGCAAAATATCCCGATAAATTAAAAGAGCTGAAAGCGTTGTTTGACGAGCAGGCAACGAAGAACCATCTCTATCCTTTAATTACCTGGGACGATGTGAACGATAAAATAAAAAAAACAGGGTACATTATTCCGGCACCGCAGCCTGTAACATCCGCAACTAAATAAATAATAACTATGAAAATAAATTTTTTTAAAGCAGCGCTGATGGTATTTATTGCTGTGCAGGTTTGCAAGCCTGCAACTGCACAGCAACAGCCTTATGGAGGTACTGTTGGCAAAACATTGAATGATTCAAAAGAATGGTGGGCCCCGGTTGCAAAGCCCCCTGCAAAAGCGCCTAATGTTATCTGGATTATTCTTGATGATGTTGGCTTTGGCGCAGTAGGGTCTTTTGGCGGTGTAATTAAAACGCCAACGCTTGACTCTCTTGCACACAACGGGTTGCGCTATACCAACTTTCACACCTGCGCCATTTGCGCGCCCACACGTTCGGCATTGCTTACCGGCCGCAACAGCCATTTTGTACACGAAGGCGGTTTTTCGCACATGAGTTCCTCCGCAGGCTTTCCGGGCTGGGATGGCAGAATTCCTTCGAGCGATGGCACCATTGCAGAGATATTAAGAGACAATGGCTATAATACGTATGCGGTAGGCAAGTATGGATTAACGCCTGATGAAGATGCAACGGATCTTGGTCCGTTTGACCGCTGGCCATCAGGCAAAGGCTTCGAGCATTTCTTTGGTTTTTTAGGCTCGCAAACCGATCAGTATAAACCTGATCTTGTTGAAGACAACGCGCATGTTGCACCCGATGGAAGGCACTTAAATGAACAGATAACAGATAAGGCAATCAGCTATATTGCGCGGCAGGAAAAGCTTGCACCCGGCAAGCCTTTCTTTTTATATTATGCGCCCGGCGCAACCCATGCGCCGCACCAGGTTGATAAGTACTGGAGCGACCAGTACAAAGGAAAGTTTGATGATGGCTGGGATGCATTCCGTACCAAGGTGTTGGCCAATCAAAAAAAGTTAGGCATTGTGCCGGCCTATGCGCAATTGCCGCCGCGCAACTCCAGAATAAAATCCTGGGATTCACTTTCCAACGATCAGAAAAAATTGTTTGAGCGTTTTATGGAAGTGTATGCAGGTTATCTCACTTACACCGATTTCCAAATAGGCCGGCTTGTTAATTTCCTGCGAGAAAATAACCAGTTAGACAACACGCTTATTTGCATAATGATTGGCGATAATGGCGCCAGCAAAGAAGGCACGTATGAAGGAGTGATTGAACCAAAATCGAATGCTGCAAGATTGAAAACGGAGGCTGATTTTTTAAAAACAAACCTGGAAGATATTGATTCAATCGGTACCGCAGCAGCTACCACCAATTACCCGCTGGGCTGGGCGCAGGCCTGCAATACGCCGTTCCGGGAATGGAAGCAGGACGCCGATGCGGAAGGCGGCACGCATAACCCGTTGATTGTGTTTTACCCGAAAGGCATTACCGATAAAGGTGCCATCCGTACGCAATACGGTCATGTGATTGACATGCTGCCAACCACCTTGCAAACGCTGGGCATTACTGCTCCGGCGGCTATCAGGGGGATCACGCAGGACAGTATTATGGGTACATCGTTGGTGTATTCTTTTAGCGATGCAAAAGCGCCTTCCAGGCACATTATTCAGCACTATTACATTTTTGGTTCGCGTTCTATTTATTACAACGGCTGGAAAGCAGAAGCAGCGCATCATCCTGATAATATTGATTTTGATTTTAAGCCCGGTGAAACGGTTGCAGATAAAAGTTTTGATGAGGATGTATGGCAACTGTACAACCTGAATGATGACTTTAATGAGCGGGTTGATCTTGCACAAAAGAATTCTGAAAAGTTAACTGAACTAAAGAAGCTGTTTGATCAGCAGGCACAAGCGAACCATTTATATCCGTTGCTTGACTGGTATGATGTGTATAATAAACGAATACACCATCCCAACGGAAGTGATACACAAGCGCCTGTAAAATAAATCCGCTAAACTATTTTCAATTTAAATAAATTGTATGACACTGAATGATGTTTGGTTACTTGTAAAAAAGATACTAGTGGGCATTCTCATTTTTCTGGTACCGCTGGCTGTCATTGCTATCATCTTATGGCTTATTCAAAAGCATTAACACCTAAATTTTAAACAAAATAGAAACGATATGAAAGCAGAGAAAAAGATCACTGCAAAAATGAGGAAAGACGTTTTCATCAGCCTGTTACTGTATGCATTACCTGTAGTGTTGATGTTATCTTTTCTTTATCTGAAAGGAGAGAAGCCATGGCTGAGTTATGTGCCCCACGATGCAAAAATAGACGGTGCCGGTATGCTTACACAGGTGTTTAATCATTTGGCATCGTGGGGCTTGCCGCTCATTATGGTTATTATTGGCATCATTGAATTTGTATATGGCTTATACGAAAACCACTGGAGCAAGAATGAACGCACACTGGATATCGTGTGTTTCATTCTGCCTAAAGTATTGGTCGGACCTTTTATAACCTATACCTTATTGAAGCTGCTGCCAATGGTGTTGCCGGATGGCAAAAATATATTTGGCTGGGTGCCGTTCTGGTGGGGTTTTTTAATTATTGCGGTGGCAGATGATCTTACGCAATACTGGTATCACCGCTTTCATCACCAGTTGCCCTGGTTATGGCGTTTCCACCGTACACATCATTCGGCGCCCTACATGGGCATGGCAATGAGCGGCAGGCAGAACTTCTTTTACACCTTGTTCTTCTCACAAACCTATCTCACGGCAGCATTAGTATATCTCGGTTTGGGTTTTCCTGCCCTGTTTGTAAAAGGAGTGAAGTCTTTGATTGTTACCGGCGCGCATAGCAGCATCAGGTGGGACAAGCCTTTTTATACCTACACCTTACTGAAACCTGTTGGCTGGGTAATGGAACGGTTGATCTCCACGCCGGCAACACATCATGCGCACCATGCCGATAGCGATGAAGACGGCATTGGTCATTACAAAGGCAACTTCGGCAATATGTTTTTTATCTGGGATTTGATTTTTAAAACCGGCATTATTACCCGCAAATACCCAGCGGGTTATGGTATTAAACATTATAAGCAGGAAGAATGGCAGGCGCAGTTTTTATGGCCGCTGGTAAAATCGAAAAAGGAAGGCAGCGAACTGCATAAGCACGGGCCCATGGTAGGCGATGCAGTGCCACCAGTATCAGATGCGAAAGACCATGCGCGCTCCGCGATGGCATCGGCTTAAATTAAAACTTTCAGGTACAAAGATTTTTCACTATGAACAGACTGTGCTTTACCATTCTTTTCATTTTTTTAGCCGGGCTGGCAAAAGCCCAATCTTCCTTATCAGCCAATGCACTGTTGCAACTGGTAAAAGAAGCATACGTTTATGGCTACCCGGTGGAGCAATGCTACCGCATGTATATAGTTCCGCAGAACAATTTCGGAGAAACAAAAAGGCTGTACAATCACTTTGCCTATGCCGGCAAGCTGGCTTCGGCTGCGCCGGATAATACGGTAAAAATAGCGGCCTATAAAAGCACAAGAAATCGTGGTGGCGCAGGCCCCAACAACGATACGCCTTACTTCGGCTCTTTGCTCGATTTAAGCGGCGAGCCGGTGGTGTTATCCATTCCCGATTTTGGCAACCGGTATTTCAGCTTTCAGTTCATCAATTTTTTCAACCAGAATGTTCACTATATCGGTTCTTCTTTTGGCGATACGGCAGCGGCCGCTTATCTGCTCGTCGGCCCGCATTGGAAAGGCGCTGTTCCGGCAGGTATGAAGCCGGTATATTTTAAGGATGAATATTTAAATGTAACCGGCAGAACACTGGTGGAAAATGATTCGGCGGATATAAAAAATGTGGTTGCCTTGCAGCGCCAGGCTTCCTTAAAACCGCTAAGAAAATATCCTATTAAAAAAGGAAGTTATGAAGGTTTGGAGCGTACCGATTTGCCCCCGTTTTACAATGATATTGATAGCTTTTTTACCAACCTCAATCATGCTTTGCAGCTAAGTCCCGCACCTGCGCAGGACAAACCCGAGCTGAAGAAATTAGCCGTCTTGGGCATAGGCACTTCAAAACCTTTTAACTGGAATAATTATGATGCTGCCTTGCAGCAAAAAATTCATCGTACCCTGGTGCAAACCGATTCGTTGCTGGATGCAGAAGGCGCGAGCGGCGATATAGATTTTGGCAACGGATGGCAGCGGACAAATCCCCTGGTTGGTCACTGGGGCACGCATTATAGGGAAGAGGCATTGTATATGAAGCACGGATTTTATGCAGGGCATACCGAAACCGAAGCCTTTTACATTGTTCCGAAATCGCGCGAAGGACATGGCTACTTTAAAGGCAATCATCAGTATAAAATTCATTTTGCCAAAGACAGTTTGCCGCCGTTGAAAAACAAAGGTTTCTGGTCTATTACCGCTAATGAAATACCCGGATATTTCCTGTTACCCAATCCTATTCATCGCTATGCCATCCGCGACCGTACCAAAAATTTGAAATATAATGATGATGGTTCGCTGGATATTTATTTGCAGGCCGATTCTCCCGGCCCGGATAAAGAATCCAACTGGCTGCCCATAGCAAAAGGCGAGTCCACCGTTACATTCCGGGTGTACTTGCCTATGCAGGCGCTGTTAAATGGAACGTACCATTTGCCTTCTATTCAAACCATACAATAAAGACTATCAGTAACAAAGCGCTGAAATATGGATGCACCTGCAAAACAATAACCTGTCAGGTTATAAAAATTTGGGTGTAAAGCACTTTAAACCTGACAGGTTATATAGCAAAAAAGTTCGTGCATTTGTGAAGCTTACTGCTCTTTTTTATAAGCAATGCAACGTTGCAATTCGATAGGCGCAGACGGTTTGCATAGTTGCAGTTATGTATCTGAATGTTACCTGCTTGTATCTGCTTTTATTAAATTTACTTTTATCAATGACAAGAATATTTTTCTTTCTCCTTTTTGTCCTGTATGCTGGTAATGCGATACATGCGCAGGCAGATAAACCTATAAAACCTGTAAGCACCAGCATTGTTCATTACACCATTGCACCGCAGGACAGTTTAGAAATATTTGCCGTGCTCGATTCGTTTATGGTGAATTTCAGGCAGCCGCTCGCAACGTATTTACCAAGGCATTTGCAAACATATTTGTTTCCGCATGTGCGCATCGCCAGCGGCAAAATATCCATTATACCCAATGCCGACAGCATGCCGGTGGCTTACTGGCTGGCCAGAATGCCTGCAGATTGGGACCATTCCGAATGGGTATCGAGAACCATTGTGCAGGCAGGCCCGGAGAAGGTGCATCTGGTAAATGTATTCCGGAGATTTAGAAAAGACAATTCGGTGATTGCCGATGAAACATCGTTGTACATTATGGAAAAAGTAAACGGTAAATGGGGCATCCGGGGCAGAAGCAGCTTTGCCAGGTAGCGTAATTGCCAGTTACATTTATAGGTAAATTACCTGGAGCGCTGCTTACTTTTTTGCGCAGCACTTTGTTTATACAATTGTTGCATGCAGCATTTGCGTTAATGCCTCAGCATGTAATATCGTTACCTGCCTGCCGGCAACACTTACTACTTTGCCATCAACAAACTCGGTAAGGGTACGAAAAACGGTTTCATAAGTAGTACCGGCAAAGGAAGCAAGGTCCTGGCGGCTTATTTCGATAAGCAATACTCCTTCTTTGGTTACACCAAACTTATCTTTTAAACTCAGGAGCGCGCTGGCAATCCTGCCTTTTACCGGCATGTGCGCCAGGTTACGCATACGCTGCTCCGACTCCTGCAGTTCGGCTGCATAAAAAAGGAGCAACTGATACAGGTAGCCGGCGTTTACTTTCAGCGAAGCATCAAAAAAATGGAGCGGAATATAGCAGGCAGCAGCAGGTTCCAAAGCCGTAGCTGTTATCGGATAAATCAATTGTTTGCCGATACCGCGATGTCCTACAATATCACCGGCGCCGGCAAAGCGGATGATGAGTTCTTTATCGCCATCCCAGCGGCTGTGTACTTTCACCTTGCCGCTGGTTAAAAAATAAATGCCGGTTACTATATCGCCTTCCTGAAAGAGTGTTTCGCCTTTTTTATAAGTTAATGTTTGTCGGGTAGCAGCTATGGCAGGTAACCATTCTTTCATGCACTGCGTGCAAAAAGAGCAGCTTTGCAGGTCGCAATCGGCTTTGCTTTTTTTCATCTTCGCCAAAAGTAAATAATAGATAACAGATGTTGGATGAGGAAAGAAGATGACAGTTGATAGATTGAAAGGTAAAGATGATAATGAGCACTGTTTAAATAAGAGGTTATTGTCTTTACTGTCAACTGTACCTCTCAACTGTCATCTTAGAATGCTCTGCGCTCCCATATTCCTTTACCAGCGATGGATGCAGCCGCACTACTTCGCCCACAATAATAATTGCCGGATTGCTTAAGCCTTCGTATTGCGCCCGGAAATAAATATCACTCACCGTTCCAATCACGCATTTTTCTTTATCGGTAGTGCCGTTTTGTATAATAGCTACCGGCGTATCTTTCTTGCCGGTTGCTTTAAATATATCCATAATCGCTTCCAGCTTGCTCATCGCCATCAATATCACAACCGTTGCCGAAGATCGGGCAGCCAGGTGTATATCCGGTGATATACTGCCCGATTGCAAAGTGCCCGTCGTTACCCAAAAACTTTCGCTGATACCGCGGCAGGTAAGCGGTATTCCCTGCGAAGCAGGCACTGCAATGGCACTGGAAATGCCTGGAATTACTTCCACCAGGATGCCGGCAGCCCGCGCCGCTTCTATTTCTTCCTGCGCCCTGCCAAATACAAACGGGTCGCCGCCTTTTAGCCGCACAACATGTCCATATTTATATGCATATGCTACAATTGTTGAATTGATCTCCTGTTGCGACAGCGCATGGCAGCCAAAACGCTTGCCTACAAATTGCTTTACGGCTTTTGACGAAGCATACTCCAGCAGTTCTTCATTTGCAAGCGCATCATACAAAATAACATTTGCCTTTTGCAATGCTTTAATTGCTTTCAACGTAATCAGTTCCGGGTCTCCCGGACCAGCGCCTACGAGAGAAAGAAAAGGAGTTGTCATGAGACTAACTTTACATTATTTTTAAAAATATCTGATATAAACAATATAAATTATAACTTTATTGAAACTTAATGCGGTAAATTTACAAAATAAATCATAAAAAATAAACCATTTTAAATTTTATTGACTTTAAAATATGATATATTAAAAATAACGATTCGATTGCCTGCCAACTTCTTTACTGTAATAAATTTTGAATCTATGAAAATTGTAGTTGTTGGCAATGGTATGGTTGGCTTTAAATGCTGCGAAAAAATTAGCTCCAAAAAAGGCAGTGTCAATATCCAGCTTACTGTTTTTGGAGAAGAAACGCGACCAGCCTACGACCGCGTTCATTTAAGTGAATATTTCTCCGGCAAAACCGCCGCCGACCTTTCGCTGGCTTCTGCAGAATGGTACGCAGCCAACGGCATTACGCTTTACCTTGGCGACCCGGTGCAAAGGATTGACCGGGCAAACAAAACAATACATTCTTTTCATGGTATCACGTTGGAATACGATTATCTGATTATTGCCACTGGTTCTTCCGCTTTTGTGCCGCCGGTGCCGGGCGTAGAGAAAGAAGGCGTGTTTGTCTATCGCACTATTGAAGACCTGGAGATGATGACAGCGTATGCTAAACGGACAAAAAGGGGCGCCGTTATCGGTGGCGGCTTGCTGGGTTTGGAAGCAGCCAAAGCAATGATTGATCTGGGTATAAAAGATACACATGTTATTGAGTTCGCCTCCCGCCTCATGCCGCGCCAGATTGACGATGCGGGTTCTAATATTTTAAAGGCAAAGCTGGAAGATTTAGGATTGAAAATTCATACTAACAAAAACACTTCGCAAATTATAGGTGACAGTTGCATCACCGGAATGCAGTTTTCTGATGATACAACGATTGATGTTGACATGCTGGTGATTTCTGCCGGAATCAAGCCACGTGATGAGTTGGCAAAGGGTTGCGGTTTGGAAGTGGGCGTGCGTGGCGGTATTGTGGTGAATGAACACCTGCAAACGACTGACGAAAACATATTTGCCATTGGCGAATGTGCCCTGTTTGGAGGCATAATTTACGGTTTGGTTGCGCCCGGCTATGAAATGGCAGACGTGGTAGCCACCAATCTTACCGGCGGCAGCAAGCAGTTTGCGCCGTACGATATGAGCACCAAGCTCAAGCTCATTGGCGTGGATGTAGCTTCGTTTGGAAATCCGTTTGTACCACATACCGAATGCCGCACTGTAATACTGGAAGACACGATGAAAGGCATTTATAAACGCATCAATATTACGCCGGATGGTAAGTATTTGTTGGGCGGCATTTTGATTGGTGATGCCGATGCTTACAATATATTGTTGCAGACTACCAAAAATAAAGTAGTGCTGCCGCCCAATCCCGAAGACCTGATTTTAGGCGCACGCGGCGGCGAAGGTGATGCCGGTGCAGGTGTAGCTTCTTTGCCGGATGATGCTTCAATATGTAGTTGTGAAAATGTAACCAAAGGACAGATTTGCAATGCGGTAAATGCCGGTTGCGAAACAGTTGATGCAATAAAAAAATGCACCAAAGGCGGCACCGGTTGCGGCGGCTGCGTGCCCATGCTGAAAGACCTGATGGTGCATACCATGAAAGCCGGAGGCAAATACATCCGCAATGTGGTGTGCGAGCATTTTACTTATTCAAGGCAGGAGTTGTATGACCTGGTAAAATTGAAAGCACTGAAATCGTATGATGATGTGTTGACTGAAATAGGCAACGGCGACGGCTGCGAAACATGCAAGCCGGTGATAACCTCTATACTCGCGAGCTTGTGGAATGAAATGATTTTGAAGAAGGGCAACGATACAGCGCAGGATTCCAACGACCGTTACCTCGCCAATATTCAAAAAGGCGGCACTTACTCGGTGGTGCCGCGTGTCCCGGGCGGAGAAATCACGCCAGATAAACTAATTGTGATTGGCCAGGTGGCCAAGAAATACAGCTTATATACTAAGATAACCGGCGGTCAGCGCATAGATTTATTTGGCGCACACCTGAATGATTTACCACAAATATGGAAGGAATTAATTGAAGCGGGCTTTGAAAGCGGTCATGCCTATGGCAAAGCCTTACGTACTGTGAAGAGCTGCGTGGGTTCTACGTGGTGCCGCTTTGGCTTGCACGATAGTGTAAGCTATGCCATCCGTATAGAAGAACGGTATCGCGGGTTGCGTGCGCCGCATAAGATCAAATCAGCGGTGTCGGGTTGCATCCGCGAATGTGCTGAAGCAAAATCAAAAGACTTTGGCATTATTGCAACTGAAAAGGGCTGGAACTTATACGTATGCGGCAATGGCGGCAGCAAGCCGCAACACGCGCTGCTGTTAGCGTCTGATTTGGATAGTGAAACCTGCATCCAGTACATTGACCGCTTTTTAATGTTTTATATCAAAACGGCGGACCCGCTTACCCGCACGGCTACCTGGCTCAACAAGATGGAAGGTGGTATAGATTACCTGCGCAATGTGGTAGTGAACGATAGCCTTGGTATTGCTGCGCAATTGGAAGCAGAGATGCAGTTGCTGGTAAATAATTATCAATGCGAATGGAAAGAAGTAGTAGAGAACCCGGAACTGCAAAAACGCTTCTCGCATTTTGTAAATGCGCCGGAAGAGAAAGACCCTACAGTACAATTTGAACCGTTGCGCGAACAGAAACGGGCGGTGGAGTGGAAGTAGTCTGAACTGTGATTTTTGGGATAGATGGGAATGATAAGATAAATGAATCGGAATGGAATTTTTTAAATGAAAGGAGGAGTAGATTGAATGGAGTTAGTTTATAAACGCTGCGCTAAAATCCGGTTCCTCTGCGGTGAAAAAACGTGCTCGCTTACATGCTCAATAGAGAACAGAATGTTGAAGTGAGTGATG
Source organism: Ilyomonas sp. (assembly GCA_965247435.1). Lineage (GTDB taxonomy): Bacteria > Bacteroidota > Bacteroidia > Chitinophagales > Chitinophagaceae > Ilyomonas. Next base: position 883,892 of record OZ252019.1, read on the forward strand.
GCGCTCAAAGCGCCACAGGCTATAACGGAAGCATCATAGCAGCACTGCAGTTCATCACCAAAAATAAAAACACCAAAGGTGTTTTAACTATACTGTTTAATTATATAAATCAACATTACTTGGACACCGATTAAAATCGTTGGCTAATATCGTCTTCGCCTGCTTGCTCGTATGAATGGATAAAAACAATTTAAACCATTTACTATGAGCGAAACACTTACCGAAAACATTACCTGGTTTGTTGCCTGCACTACCGCCGATGTGCCCGAGAATGGCGGCGTATGCGTGAAGTATAAAAACGACCAGATTGCCCTTTTTAATTTTACACGCCGCGGCGAATGGTATGCTACGCAAAACCTTTGTCCGCACCGCGCGCAGATGGCGCTAAGCCGCGGTATGATTGGCTCGCAGGATGGCGAGCCCAAAGTGGCATGTCCGTTTCACAAAAGAACATTTTCGTTAGCAGATGGTCATTGCCTGAACGGCGATGACTGCGGCAGCATTAAAACCTATCCGGTAAAAGTGGAAGGGGGTAAAGTGTATATAGGCGTATTAACCCAAGCATATTCAACTGTTTACAGATAAGAGAACCCGGCGAGGCGGCAACCTCAGCCGGGCTTTTGTTTTAACTGCTACGCATCTTTTAACCAGCATTTCTAATCAAATAATTACTGCTTTGATAGTGGTTCAGTTTGAAATTTTACGATCCATAAAACCTGTCAGGTTCTTGAACCTGACAGGTTATGCTCTTGACTATGCTCTTAAATTTTAAACTGAAACGCTACTGCTTTAGCAAACAAATTCTTCATCAACCAACTACTTATATTCTTTATGAAAAATTCATCCGCACAACCACTCACCAAATTAAACATTTTCAGCCTCAAAGGCATTCAAATGAAGACCTTTCATACTACCTGGCTCATGTTTTTTGTATGCTTCTTTGGCTGGTTTGGATTGGCTCCGCTCATGCCCACCATCCGTGCAGAACTGGCGCTTACCAAAGCACAGGTTGGCAATCTCATTATAGTTTCTGTTTCTTCTACTATCGTTGCGCGTTTAATTATTGGTAAACTTTGCGACACCTGGGGACCGCGTAAAACCGCCATCCGTTTGCTGCTCGTCGGCGCATTGCCCGTGATGTTCGTAGGCCTGGCAAAAGATTATACTTCGTTCTTGTTATTCCGTGCTGCCATCGGTATCATCGGCGCTTCATTTGTGATTACACAGTTTCATACGTCCATGATGTTTGCACCGAATGTGAAAGGCACTGCCAATGCGGTTGCCGGCGGCTGGGGCAATCTGGGTGGCGGCGTTACCAATATGGTGATGCCGTTGATCTTTGCAGCGATTGTAGGAATGGGTTTTACCAAAGGCGAAGCCTGGCGCTATGCAATGATTGTTCCCGGTATAATGATGCTGATTGCGGCGGTTCTCTATTACAAATTTACCAAAGACACGCCGCAGGGTAATTATGATGAGATTGGCAGAACAAAAACTACCCGCACGAAGACCGATTACAACGTGTTAAAAGACTGGCGTATCTGGGCGCTGACGATGGCGTATGCGATGTGCTTTGGCATGGAAATCACTTTTGATAACGTGGCTTCTTTGCACTTTACCGATACATTTAAACTATCACAATCAGCAGCCGGTTTTTGGGCGGGCATTTTTGGCTTTATGAATTTATTTGCGCGTGCGCTCGGCGGTATTATTTCCGATAAAACAGGCAGGAAATGGGGTATGCAGGGCAAAGGCATTTTCTTAGCATTGGCGCTCTTACTGGAAGGCATCGGAATCATTTTATTTGCACATGCAGATACACTTGTATTTGCTATTGTGATGATGCTTTCGTTTGCGCTTTTCCTTAAAATGGCTAACGGCGCCACGTATGGCATTGTGCCTTTTATAAATGAAAAAAACGTAGGCCTGATCAGTGGCATTGTAGGCGCCGGCGGCAACCTGGGCGGTATGTTGTTCGGTTTCCTGTTTAAGTCGGAGACCATAACGTATGCAGCAGCATTTACCTACATCGGGTACGCTGTTATAGGGGTATCGCTTCTTGTTTTCATTACCCGTTTTTATAAAGTAAAAACAGTAGCTGCTGAAACTGTGGCAACACCGGGAATGGCGCTGGCGTAGATCGGTTGCAGGTTGCGGATTGCTTGCTATCGGTTGAATGCTATTTGAAATAAAAGCACAAGTAGCCCGTCATTCCGCAAATGCCGCCAATTTGATGTTCCACTACTTTGGTCTATGCGGCGGCTTTGTGCGGAATCTGTGGGCTGATTTATTTGGAAATATTTATTGAATTTAGTTATGTGAAACATACAATGATTTTACTACCGTCTGCAGATTCCGCACAAAGCCGCCATTAAATTGATTGTATTTAAGTCTTCTAACCGGCGGCAATTGCGGAATGACGGATTGGCTCCAAAACCGGGAAACTAATGACTCTTAACCCGCAACCCGTAACGAACCGACTAAACTTCTTCTCATGTCAACGGCTTTTAAAACGACTTGTTGTTATTGCGGCGTAGGCTGTGGCGTGGTAGTGCATAAGGAGCGCAATGGCAGCCTGCACGTAGAAGGCGATGCAGACCACCCGGTGAATAAAGGCATGTTGTGCAGCAAAGGGATGAACCTGCATTACACCGTAATGGATACGGGCGACCGCCTGCTGTATCCTCAAATGCGATATGCCAAAACGATGCAACGGCAGCGTGTATCGTGGGCTGCGGCACTACAAAGAACGGCGGCTGTTTTTAAAACTTTCATCCAAAAATATGGTCCGGATTCCGTAGCGTTTTATGCATCGGGGCAATGCCTTACCGAAGAGTATTATGTAGTGAACAAACTAATGAAAGGCTTTATTGGCAGCAATAATATAGACACCAATTCGCGCCTGTGCATGAGCAGCGCAGTTACCGCTTACAAGATGAGTTTGGGCGAAGACAGCGTGCCGGTGAGTTATGATGATATTGAACTTGCCGATTGCCTGTTTGTTGCCGGCGCTAATCCTGCGTGGTGCCATCCTATTATCTGGCGACGCGTGGAAGCGGCAAGAGCAGCCCATCCGGATTTAAAAATAATTGTAAGCGATCCGCGCAGCACGCAAACCTGTGCGTATGCCGATGTGCATTTGCAACTGAAACCGGGCACCGATGTGGTGCTGCATCATGCATTGGGAAGACTATTGTTGGAAGAAGGCGCCATTGATATTCATTTCATAAAAAACCACACCGAAAGCTTTGAGGAATACAAACAAAAGGTAATGCAGCGAACCATTGCAGAAGCTTGCGCCATCTGTGATATTCCGGAAGAAAAGTTGCGCGAAGCAGCGGCTTATATAGCTAAGGCAAAAGGCTTTATTACGATGTGGACAATGGGCTTAAACCAAAGTGTGATCGGTGTAAATAAGAATCTGAGTTTGATTAATTTAAACCTCATCACCGGTCATATCGGCAAGCCGGGCAGCGGTCCGTTTTCCTTAACCGGTCAGCCCAATGCAATGGGCGGCAGGGAAGTAGGCGGCATGGCAACGATGCTGCCGGCACACCGCAATTTATCGAGCGAATCAGACCGTGTTTTCATGCAACAGTTTTGGGGTGGAACGGCTATCAATTCAAAGCCTGGACTGACGGCTACAGAAATGTTTGAAGCTTTGGAAGACGGACGTTTGAAAGCGATATGGATTATGGGCACTAATCCTTTGGTAAGCTTGCCGGATGTGCGCAAAGCTGAAGCCGCTTTGCAAAAAGCAAAATTTGTGGTGGTGCAAGAGGTAAGTAACAAGCCTGAAACTTTGCAATATGCCGATGTGGTATTGCCTGCTGCTGCCTGGGCAGAAAAAGAAGGCACGATGACGAATGCCGAGCGGCGTATCACTCATTTAAGCAAGATTGTGGATGCGCCCGGCGAAGCCCTGCCGGATGCGGAAATCATTTGCCGCTTTGCGAAAGCAATGGGTTATCATGGGTTTGATTATAACAACTTTTCAGAGATCTACGATGAACATTGCCGCTCTACCAAAGACACCAATATTGACATCAGTGGTTTGAGTTATGAAGTATTAAAAGAAGCCCGCAGTATTCAATACCCCTACAAAGAAGATAAGCAGGAAACACCGCGTTTATTTACGAACAAGCAGTTTTATACGCCATCCAAAAAAGCCATTATCCATGCGGTAGATGATGAGAACGAATCGGAGCCGGCGACAGAAGATTTACCCCTGATTCTAACTACCGGGCGCATCCGTGACCAATGGCATACCATGACCAAAACGGGTAAGGTAAGCAAGCTGAAAAAGCATATAACACAATCATTCCTGGAAATACATCCCGATGATGCAGCAGAGCGCCGGATTGAAGAAAATGATTTAGTGGAAATAACGAACAATCGCGGTACTGTGCGGGTAAAGGCAAAGCTTACGCAAGACATAAAAAAAGGCGTTGTTTTCTTACCGATGCATTGGGGTAAAATATTGAACTCCGACTTAAACAGGGCGAATAATCTCACCAATAATTTATCAGATCCAAAAAGCAAACAGCCTGATTTTAAATATGCCGCTGTACAGGTTCAGCTATATAAAAAACGCAAGCAGAAGATAATTGTTATTGGTGCCGGCGCAGGCGCTTTTGGCTTTGTAAAAAGTTATCGTGCGTTGAATACAACGGACGAAATAGCCATCTTCAGCAAAGAAGATTTTCCTTTTTACAACCGCGTGATGCTGCCCGATTATATCAGCGGTGCACAAGAATGGAAGCAGTTGGTAAAGATGAAGGGAGAAGAAGAAAAAGGCTATGGCATTACCTTGCATCGCGGCATCTCCATTAAACATATTGACAGCGCAAACAAACTACTCACAGACAGCGAAGGCACGCTGCATCCTTATGATGTGCTGATTATGGCAACCGGCAGCCGTCCGGCTATGCTGAAAGACCTGCCCAACATGCGCGGCGTGTTTACGATGCGCAGCCGCGTGGATGCCGACAACTTCAAAGCGCATGTGCAACCTGCTAATGGCAAAGTAATAATTGTCGGCGCCGGTTTGCTGGGCATTGAAATGGCGGCTTCGCTGCGCGAAATGGACGTGGAGGTTTGTATCATTCAACGTAGTTCTAAACTCATGGACCGGCAGTTGGATGCGGTTGGCAGCCAGTTGTTGCAGGAAGAGTTGTCAGAGAAAGGAATTGATATTTTTTATAACGATGAGATAGAACGGTTGCTGGGCAATGACAGCGTGAATGGTGTACGATTGAAGAGTGGCAGAGCGTTAACTTGCCAGGCGCTTATCATAGCTATTGGCACTACACCAAATACAGAGCTGGCAAGGCTTTGCGGGCTGCAATGCAAGCGCGGCATCGTGGTGGATGAATACCTTACAACAAGCGATCCGTCTATCTATGCTATTGGCGAAGCAGCAGAATATAAAGGCAATATATATGGCATAACGGCTGCTGCCGAAGAACAGGCAGCCATTGCGGCAAAACATCTCAGCGGCGATATCAGCCAATATTACGAAGGCTCGCTGATGATGAATATTTTGAAGATGCATGGCACCGATATTTGCTCGCTCGGCATGGCAGAAGCGCCGGCAAATGATGCGGCTTATGAAGAAGTGATTTTTATTGATAAAGCCAAACGCTATTATAAAAAGTGCATCATCTGTAAAGATGTAATGGTGGGCGCTATTCTGATAGGTGATAAAACGGAATTTTTAGAATTCAAAGACCTCATTCAAAATAAAACAGAGCTTAGCGAAAAGCGGCTGGAGTTATTGCGTTCAGGAAAAAAAGCAGCGCCGGTGTTGGGTAAATTAATATGCTCGTGCGGCAACGTGGGCGAAGGTAATATTAAGGATAAAATAAAGGAAGGTTGTATTGATTTGAAAATGCTGTGCACTGCTTCCGGCGCAGGTTTGGGCTGTGGTAGCTGCCGCCCGGAAGTGCAAAAAATACTGGATAAAATGCGGGCAGTAAGTGAAGTTGTGGCTAATGATAACTATGAAGGCGCGAAGCTTTATTAAAGATATTGGGATATTGAGATACCGGGATAATAAGACAACGTAGTGCCTTTGCGTCTTTGCAGTTAAAAACAAGAACATTATGGCATCAACACAAACCATACATATCAACTTCAAAGGTGGCATTGTATCGCCCGGATATTTAAAAGAAGTGTTGCTCCTGGCAAAAGAAGCAGGGACTGAATCGGTGCGTTTTGGCTTACGTCAGCAACTGATAATGGAACTGCCTGCAAGCCGCATGAATGCTTTTGCAACAAGTTGCGAAGCAAAGCATTTACATTTTAAAGATAAGAAATATGCAACGCCCAACATAGTAAGTTCTTATGCTGCCGCCGGTATTTTTTCGGGTGATACGTGGCTGCGCGAAGGCGTGTATAAAGATGTGTTTTACTTATTTAATTTTACACCAAAACTGAAGATTAATATTTGCGATAGCACACAGCAGTTAGCGCCTTATTTTACAGGTCATATCAACTGGATTGCTTCGCCATCGCTGCACTTCTGGTACCTGTATATACGGTTGCCAAAGACCAGCGTTGCCTTTTGCTGGCGCGAGTTGATTTATACGAATAATATGGCTGTTGTATCACAGGAAGCAGAGCGATTAATAACACTTGGAATAAGCAACGAAAATGAACTGCATAAACAACTGAAACAACGACTGTCTTACACTGCCAGACCTATTGAAAAAGCACTGCCGCTACGCCCGTTTTCATTGCCTTACTACGAAGGATTTAATAAAGACAACAATACCTGGTGGCTGGGTATTTACCGTCGCGAAGAAACATTTGCTGTTTCTTTTTTAAAAGACGTATGTGACGTGTGCCTCCAAACGAAGATTGGTGAAGTATATACCACGCCATGGAAAAGCCTTATCGTTAAAGGCATTGAAGGGCACCACCGGCACTTGTGGGACAAAGTGCTGGGCCGCTACCGCATTAATGTGCGGCATGCTGCCAACGAGCTCAACTGGCAGGTAGAAAGCGAAGAAGGCTTGATGCTGAAGCGATTGATCATCCGGCATTTCGATAAAGAAGACGTACGCACGTACGGGCTTTGTTTTGCAGTGCAAACAAAAGCAATGAGCAGTTTATTCGGCTCTGTTATCATCAGCAAACAAACGGTTAAAAATCCGCACCGTTTAAGGTCGCTCGACCGCTATAATATTTTATATAAAGAAGGTTTCCATCCTAACAGTTCAAAACTTGTTCTGTTCAGGGAGAATGTAGCAAAAGATTATCTGGGTACTTACCTCGTTTCGCTGTGCAAGTTTTATTATGAACAGCAGGCAATAGCTGGCGGCGAGCTGCAGGCTATACCTGGTAACGGCATTGCTGCACCGGCGTCTCCGGCTATACTTTATCAATGTAAAAATTGCTTAACGGTGTATGACGAAGCGGCCGGCGATGTAGGACAAAACATTGCGCCTGGTGCCGCCTTTAATTTATTGCCTTTAAACTATCAGTGCCCTACCTGTGACGCAGCTAAAGACGCGTTTGTTGCAGTGAATGAACAAAGCCTGCAGGGTGTTTTTTAAACCGCAATGTAGTAGAAGTGATGGCCGGAGCGACAGAATATAAGGCAAGAAAGTTCTCCTGGCGCCTTCCTGCCTTAGCGGCTAAAAAATCAATCTTTGCTATGCCGCAATCCTTCTGCTACGCGAAAGATGTGGATGATGTACGGAAACAGGGCATCCATTGTTTCCTGCGCGCCGCGTGTGCTGCCGGGCAATGTAAGTACAAGGGTGTTTTTTATAAAGCCTGCCACGCCGCGCGAAAGCATCGCGTACGGCGTACGTTCCTGCCCGTAACTGCGCGCCGCTTCCATGATGCCGGGAATGTTTATTTCCAGCAAAGGCTCAATGGCCTGCGGCGTTACATCGCGGCGATATAAGCCGGTGCCGCCGGTAAAAATCAGCAGGTTAACGCCGTCTTCACTTAATTGTTTTGCTTTGGTTTGAATAAGCTCTAATTCATCGGGAATGATGTTGTAAACCGCCGTGTGCAAACCATTTTGCTGTAGTTTTTGTATGATGGCTTTGCCTGCAAAATCCTGTTTGGTGCCCGCTGCTATACTATCGGAACAAACTACAACCGCGCAGCGCAGATCTGCTACCGGATAATCGGTGTAATCCATTTTGCCACCCTTCTTTTTTGCTACTTTGATGCTGCTTATTTCTATATTATTATCTATTGTTTTCAGCATGTCAAACATAGTAAGCGCAGTAATTGCCGCGCCGTGCATTGCTTCTGCCTCTATACCGGTTCTGCAGATAGCAAGCACTTCTACCGTAATGATAATTCGCAGCGCTTCTACCGCATAGCTGATGGCGGTGTATTCAATAGGTATGGGATGGCAATGCGGAATGGCATCGCTGGTTTTTTTTACCGCTAATAAACCGGCTGCTTTCGCCATATCAAATACATTGCCTGCCGGCACATCGCCGCTCTGCAAAGCAGCAATCGTTTCCTGCATCGAAACCGTTACAACAGCAGTTGCAATGGCCCCGCGCAGGCTGTTTGGCTTATCTGTAATATTCACCATAAACAATAATTCGGAAAGCTCAAATGTAACCATTCCGCCTTACCAAGCAGGTGGCAATAAATGCACTTCCACCAATTCGCCGGCAGCAACAGCGGTTATATTTTCCGCTAAGAAAACCAGGCAGTTGGCGTACGCAAAAGATTGGAGCTTGTACGACTCCTGTGCAGGCAAAATATCAACAGCATTACAGGTGCTGATGCCTTTTAAAAACAGCGCTTTGCCCCGCTGCTTGGTAAAGCTTTTCGTTAACGGAAGGTGCAGCGTTTTGATGGTTGCCGGCATAGCTGCTATTGCGTCTATTGCAGGCACTACATACTCGTACATACAGGTAAGTGTAGCTGCGGGATTACCAGGCAAACCGAATATCAGTTTGTTTTCTTTTGTACCAAAAAATAATGGCTTGCCGGGTTTTTGCGCTACTTTATACAACACTTCTTTTATTGCACATCGCTTGGCGGCTTCCGGCACAAAATCATAATCGCCTGCACTGATGCCGCCACTCAGCAATACGATGTGGGCCTGTTGTAAAGACGCCTGCAATGCCGTTTCTATATCATTAACATCATCTGTTACATAACTTATTTTGCAATGGGTAATGTGCAACTGTTTTAATACCGCTGTTATCGTATAAGTATTTGCATCGTACACACCGCCGTATTGCAAAGGCGTTCCGGGCTGTACGATCTCTTTACCGGTGATAATGATTGCCACAGTAGGCTTGGGGCGGGCAGGAATTTCTGTAATGCCTAAGCTTGCCAAAAAGCCGACTGCAGCAGGTGTAAGCGGCATTCCTTTTTTTAAAGCCAATGCTCCCTGTTGAATTTCGGAGCCGGCGTTTTTTACGTTACTGCCTTTTTTAATTTGATTGTCCTGTATAGTGAGTTAGTTGTTTAGCACTAAAACCTTTTCCTGCATCACTACTGTATCAGCCGCCTGCGGAAGGGGCGCGCCGGTAAAAATGCGCACCGCAGTACGGGGTAACAGTGAAATAAGACTGCCATTACCTGCCTGCACTTCGCCATTGATATAGAGTGTGTTTGAAGTAATATAATCATCAAAGCAAAAGGCATAGCCGTCCATAGCAGACTGCGCAAAAGAAGGAAGGGAAACAGGCGTGTAGATGTCTTGTGCAACAGAATGCCCCGCAGCTTGCTGCAAAGAAAGAACAACCGGCAGCAACGGTTGACAGTGTGCTGCAACCAGCGCTTTTGCTTCGTGTACAAAAATCATATTATAATTTATTTTTTTGGAGGAATTATGCTTTTGTCAGCCCTTAATCTATCGCTTACCAGTTAGCTGATTTCTTTTCCACAACGAGATTCTGTTTTGTATAGTCAAAAATTTTGTCTTTATTAATCTAACAGCATCGCTTCTGCTTATTGTTATAGAAATACAGTTTTTTAGTTCTGTACAGATGGGGAGCAATGTTCTAAAATAATGTTATTCCGGGGTCAGGTTTTTTTCTTTGTACAGCCTTAGTAGGCCTAAGGTAAGCAGCTATATTTAGAAACTTGTTGTCAATATACCATAAAACATTACTTCCATGATTGTCTGCGTAATAATGCGGTTAAATAAGCCTATGGAAAGAAATGTTGCGTAGCAATGCAGCACGTACAGGATTTGTAAAATCATGGTTATAAACGGTTAAAATAGCATTAGTATATTTTTTTTTTGATGTGTAGTATTGTACCGCTATACCGGCTTCTCACTAATTGCTTGTTTTATGTTTAAATCTGATACTATAAATTACTCATTATTCTTGTTTATTCAATTACCGCCATAAGATTATCTTTTTTTTATAACCGCATCGCTTTCTGAAAGCACCTTTAAAATAACTATCCGTATGAATTCAACAAACAATACTCCTTCTGCTCCAGGCGCAGTTTACTGAAGCTGTATGCACAAACTTAAACGATTATCGAGCCATCACTCAACAACACTTATTAACTAAAAATTTAATTGCAAATGAAGAACAACTTATTAATTGGTAAAAGCAGCGCCTTTGCAAATGCAATCGCAGTGTTTTTACTTATTATCTTAACAGCTACTACCGTCTTTGCGCAGGACCGGAGACTCACCGGCAGGGTACTTACGGGCGCCGGCGACAGTGCATTAGCAGGCGTAAGCATACAGGTTAAAGGCAAAAATATTGGCACTGTTTCCGGGAACGATGGTGCCTTTTCCATTACGGTTGGCAATAACGTAACACTCGTATTTAGTATCGTAGGATATACCACACAGGAGGTGCCGGTTGGTAATTCCACAACCCTGGATGTGCGGTTAACTGCCGATATAACTTCTCTGCAGCAGGTAGTTGTAATAGGCTACGGTACGCAAAAGCGCAGGGATTTAACAGGCTCTGTGAGCAGTGTAAGTGCGGCAACTATCGAAAAGGTGCCCGTAATCTCCGCATCACAGGCATTGCAGGGGCGCGCGGCAGGTGTACAGGTTACTAATAACGATGCGGCTCCCGGAGGCAATATATCTGTATTAATAAGAGGTACAGGCAGCCTTGCCAGCTATGGCAACGAGCCCCTGTATGTGGTGGACGGCTATCCGTTGAGTACGGGTATCAATAATATTAATCCGAATGATATAGCCTCCATAGATGTATTGAAAGATGCATCTGCTACTGCTATTTATGGTATCCGGGCAGCAAACGGGGTAGTTATTATCACAACCAAAAAAGGTATCAAAGGCAGTATGCAGGTTTCTCTGGATGCTTATAGTGCTTTCCAGGCCAAACCAAAGCAATATGATATTTTAAATGCGCAGGATTTTGCCACTTTGTCCAACGAGGTGGAGGCTGCGGATTCAACGCATTCTTATCACGGCCTACCGATATGGAAAACACCCGGTGCGCTGCACAGCGTTGACTGGCAGAACGCGCTGTACCGGCCGGGCCAAACGCAGAATTACAGCATCGGCATCCGGGGTGGAAGCGATAAAATTCAATCAGCCATGTCCGTTGGCTATTACGACCAGAAAGGCATTGTGCTCGGCTCTTATTTTAAAAGGCTCACACTCAGTCTTAATCTCGATTATCAGCCTGTTAAATGGCTCCGTTCTTCTACCAGCGCCAAATACAGCTACCAGGATGCAAACAATCCATTAGGAACCGGAAGCCTTTTCCAGTTGGCAGTAAACCCGCCAACGCTGGATAGTGGTAACCGCCTTACCAACCAGATAAAGGATGGCAACGGCAATTATGGCTTTTATAATCCGCAAAATTCCAATGTATTCAAATTCAGTAATCCTGTTTACGGTATTGAGACTAATGAATATCAGAATATAACCAATTACTTCCTGGGTAACACGTCGTTGGAAATTACCCCGGTAAGCGGGCTGCGAATTAAAACCAGCGCCGGTGTGAATATCAGTAATTTTTCAGGCACCTTTTTCCAGCCTAAAGATGAAAGGGCAAACATCCAGTATCCGGGATCTATTGTATCGAATGCCAACTACCACGAGACCTTGAATAATACCTTTGAGTGGCTGTGGGAAAATACGGTAGCGTACGACAAGACCTTTGGCAAGCATACCATCAATTTTGTGGGCGGCGTTTCTGCCCAAAAAACAAACCTTAAACTCTTCGGCGCAGGCGGTATTCCTGCAAACAGTACAGTGCGGGATTTGTCGCAGGTTTCTAACTATCAATTCGACTCGTACGGCAATGGTTATGGTCTTGGCGATAACATCCTGACTTTAGAATCGCAATTCGCAAGGCTGACTTATAATTTTGCAGACAAATACCTTATCACCGGTACGGTAAGAAGAGACGGCTCTTCCAAGTTTGATACGGGCCATAAATACGGAGTATTTCCATCCGGAGCTATCGCCTGGAGAGCAAAAGAAGAATCGTTCCTGCAAAGCGTTAACTGGTTGTCCGATCTTAAGATCAGGGGCAGTTATGGCGTAGTAGGAAACCAAAGCCCTATCGGCCTCTTCCAATACCAGGCTTTGTATTCTGGAAATTATACTGCTAATTATAACGGCGGCGGTAAAGACAATTACGGTTACCCCTTCGATAAAATATACCAGAACGGTATTGCACCCACACAACCTTCCAATCCGGACCTGAAGTGGGAAACAGACTATCAGACCGACATTGGTTTGGATGCTGCTTTTATGCAGGGTGCACTCACCTTTACTTTTGACTGGTATAAAAGAAAATCCAAAGACTTCCTGTTAACACTTGCCGCGCCTGCACAAACCGGTTTTCTTTCTCTTACCCGTAATGTGGGTAGTATGAATAATATAGGTGCTGAATTTGCAGTAAATTATAGCAGCAAAAAGAGTAAGGATTTCCAATATAATATAGGTGCAACCGTAACAACCAATAAGAACACCCTTACCAGTATTACCTCCGGCACCACCTATGTACAGAACTTTGGAGGCCTTGCCTTAACCGGACAAAGCTGGGGTGAGTTTTCCCGGTCTTATGTAGGCGCTCCGGTAGGTGCATTTTTCGGCTATAAGTCACTGGGCATTTTCCAGTCAAAAGCCCAGATAGATGCTTTAAATGCAAAAGCGCCGAATGGGGTGTATTGGAAAGGTACCAGCCAGCCGGGCGATCGTTATTTTGCAGACATTACCGGAGATGGTGTTGTAAATGCTGATGACCGTATAAGTATTGGTAACCCCCAGCCTAAATTTTTTGGTGGCCTTAATTTAGACGCGACCTACAAAGCATTTGATTTCAACCTGTACTTTTACGGCACTTACGGCAATAAAATCTTGAATTATGTAGAAAGCGACCTCGAAAGCTTCCAGAAAAGAGGTTCGGAAGGAGTTGAAAACGTGAGCCAGGAATATTTTCAAAACCACTGGACGCCTTCTAATCCATCCGCTCAATTTGCAAGGGCTACTGCTAACGACGATGCGATTGGCAGCAATGTTCCATCCAGTGCGTGGATAGAAGATGGAAGCTTTCTGAAGCTGAAGAATCTTACCATCGGCTATACGCTGCCGGTAGGTTTAACTTCAAAAGCTGCTATCTCAAGAGTAAGAGTATATGTGTCGAGCCAAAACCTGTTCACGATTACCAATTACAGCGGTCTTGATCCTGAAATCGGCGTACAGAACGGAAATGCAACACAGAACGGCGTGGACAATGGTACGTATCCTTCCTCCAGGTTTTATACCGTTGGTGTGAATGTATCCTTTTAAAAAGAATGAAAATTTTATTACAATATGAAGCCTAACAAGAAAACAATAACTGCTATAGCCTTCTGCCTTGCATTTGTTCCGCTGGCATTTATTGCCTGTAAAAAAAGCTTTTTGGAACAAACCAATGCACATCAAACCCCGGCTGATGCTACCTTCAACACATCCCAGGATGTAGTTTCCCTGCTCAACTCTGTTTATGATACTTATCAAAACAGCGATTTACTCAAAAAGTCTATCTGGTACTGGGCAAATTTTGAATCCCATGATTTTTTTAACTGGGGTGGCGACGTGGTGTGGAATAACTACCAGATTCCAGCGGATTTTGGTGCTATTTTAACGCTTTGGAACCAATCTTATTTAGGTATAGCCAGGGCCAATTATGCGCTGGTGGTTATTCCGGATGCAGTAAACCGGAACATTCTTGATCCGGCCTTAGCCGATCGGTTAACGGGCGAAGCTTACTTTTTGCGGGGCACATTCTACTATTACCTTGCAGCTTCTTTCGGCGGCGTTCCCTTAGAGTTAAAAACCGGGTCCAACGGACTGGCGCCACGGGCATCAAGAGACTCTGTATTTATGCAGGTGGTTGCCGATATGCAGCAGGCCGAAGGTTTGCTGCAATCAAAAACGGCTTTACCGGCTGTTGATCTGGGCAGGGCAACCAAAGGTGCTGCCTATGGCTACGAAGGTGCAGCAAGAATGTGGCTAAAAGATTATACAGGCGCTTTAGCAGCCTTTAATAATCCCGAGCTTACTAATAATTATCATTTGCTGCCAAATTTTGCCGATGTAAACGAATACGACCATCAGAATAATGATGAGTCCTTATTTGAAATTCAGTTTGAAGTAAAAGCCGGCGACCCGCAGGATTGGGGCGGAAGCTGGCAAACACCCGGTGGTGAAATTGCCTGGATAGACGACTTTAGCTGGCCACAGGAGTTAACCGGCCAGGGTTACGATTATGGAAACCCGGCACTCTGGAATTCTTACCAGTCGGGCGACAAGCGTAAGCTGCTTACCATTGTAGGCCCCGGCGATACGCTGGCAAGTCCGGGCATCATCAGGGCGCTTGGCGGATTGAAAGGGTATAATCAGGTAAAACAAGGATTTAATGCCGGCAATTTAACCTATACCGGCGATGATGGCAAGATATTAAACACAGTAGGAACGATGACAAGGCCCTGGTATGGCGATACAAAAAACCGTACCGGCTATTACTGCGCAAAAAAATGGAGAGATCCAAACCTTACCGGCGGAAACTCTAACTCAGATGGTAAAAGCAATCTTTTCGGAGACCAGAACCAGATCCTCCTCCGTTACGCAGAAGTTATCCTGGACAGGGCTGAGTGTAAAGTACGTACCGGCGATGTAGCAGGTGCTATGGCCGATCTTAAGCTTGTAAGAGACCGGGCATGGGGCGGAACTGCGCCTGCTGTAATGAAAGACAGCGCCAATTTTGATGGAACTCCGGGTGAGCCAGTAACCGATCCGCTGCAGATGGTGTTGAGCGAATACCGGCATGAGCTGAGTGGCGAATACTCTGTTTTTTATGACCTTTGCAGGGCAGGAACGCAGGAAGCTATTGGTTTTATAAAAAAGGCCAATGGAACAGTAGATGGCAGTTTTAACCCGGTTCCTAATCCGGCTCCCGGCCCCACGCATGATGGCCAGCCGCATGGTTTGTACAATACGGCACTCACAGAAAATCATACTGTGCTGCCGATTCCGCAGGCAGCGCGGGGACTTAATCCCAACCTGACTCAGAATACCGGTTATTAAAAAAAACGTAGTTAAATAGTTCATTTTTTAGAGAAAGGCTTTGTAATTATACAAAGCCTTTCTCTGTTATAAGTAAACGGATAACAATTAAGCGCTAACCAAAGAATGCACATTATGTTATTAAAATCTATTCATTATACGATAGCAATTTTGTTGATCTTCTTTACTACAAGATCTTTTAGCCAGACAGAAATGGAACCGTGGGGCAATATAACCGGCATCCGGGTAAGCGGCCAGCTAATGGAATTTGAAAGCAGCCTTCAGGTCGTCAGCAACGACTGGCAGCACATCAGTGCTACTGCATTGGAGCGGCAGCGGCCAAAGTACACCCGCGACAGTGCCAAACAGATTGTTAGTACCCGTATTGACAGCTTTTACTTTACACAAACGGTAGAAGAGGATATTTTAAAAAGCTCGGCAAAAATAGCTGTTCAGTTTGCCGCAAAAAAAGAAACCGACTCTGCACAACTATTTTTTAATATAAAGTTGTCCGAACCGGTGTATGGAAAGGGAAAGATCAGGCTGATAAATCCGGGCACGGGCACTGCAACTGCATATAGCCTCGGCAGCCTCGGCAAAGACCTGCAACTAAGTGCAGGCGGCATCCGGATATCCGGTGTACGCCAGGAACTACAGATATTGTTTGACAAAACAACGCCTGTTATAATTAAAAGAGCAGCGGATAACAATGGTGCCATCGGGTTATATTTTCCGTTGCAGGGGGGAAAGATAGAGAACGGGCAAACCGGCGGGTTAGCGTTAACCATTACAGCCTCCGGCACTGTGGATAAAAGCCCCGTTACCTTACGTTTAAACACAGCTGATACCGGGCGGACTTTCACCGGTTTCGGCGGCAACTTCCGCCTTCAAAATCCAAGGACCGACCCGCAGGTGATTGATTATTGCTTAAACAATATGCGGGTTGCATGGAGCCGGGTAGAAATGCCTTTCGAGTTGTGGCAACCACAAAAAGACAGCGACCCGATTGATTCGGCCAAAGCATGCAAGCTGCACCCGCATGTAAAGGAAAGCATGGAGATGGCTGCAAGACTGGCTAAAATGGGCATCCCGGTTATCCTTACAGCATGGTCGGCGCCGCGCTGGGCTATTACCGGAGACATAAGCCGCGGGCCGCGGGCCAATGGCGTTTGGGGCAATCCGCTTGATACTGCCAGTATGCAGGCCATTTATAAATCCATCGCCGATTATATCACTTACCTCAGAGATGCGTATGGCGTAGAAGTAAAATTATTTTCGTTTAACGAATCTGATCTTGGAATCAACATCCGCCAGACGGGCGAAGAACACGCCGCCTTGATAAAAGGCCTGGGCGCTTACCTGCAATCCCGGGGGTTGCCTGCTAAAATGTTGCTGGGCGATAACTCGGATGCCAATACCTATAACTTCATTTACCCGGCTATGAAGGATACTGCAACGTATCCTTACATCGGCGCTATCTCTTTTCACTCCTGGCGCGGCTGGGAAAAGGAAACGCTGCAACACTGGGCAGATGCCGCTACGCAAATGAAGCTGCCCCTGATCGTTGGCGAAGGCAGCATCGACGCGGCTGCGTGGAATTACCCGGCCATTTTTGAAGAGCAGACCTATGCTATAAAAGAAATTAACCTATATACAAGACTGATGGCTATCTGCCAGCCGTTAACTATACTGCAGTGGCAGCTTACCGCCGACTACTCGCCCCTTATCGGCGGCGGTATTTTTGGCAATCCTGCGCCCCTGCATCCGGGCCAGCGCTTCTGGAATTTAAAGCAGTTAGCATCAATACCTAAAGATTTGCAGGCTATGACAATAAAGGCCGATAAACCGGAAATCTCCTGTGCGGCACAGGGCGATAACAGCAAACATATATATACCATTCACCTGGTAAACAACGGTGCTACACGCACTGCAATGATAACAGGATTGCCCGTTGGCGTAAAGCAACTGCATGTTTATACGACCAGTAAGAATGTAAACAGGAAAGAAAGCGAACCCATAAAAATCAGCAATGGACAGGCGAAGCTGATCTTAAAAACCGAAAGTTATACAACATTGATAGCTGAGTAATTGTAAAATTGTTTATTGAAGTGGTGACGGTCAATTTTATATAAGTAAACGCTATGAAATCTACCCTCGTTATTTACTGCCTGCTGGTTACAGCAAATCTTTGTAACGGACAACCTTTTGCGCCGGTCAACAAAAATGCCTCGCCCGAAGCATCGAAATTGCTATCGTATTTATACAGCATTAATGGTAAATACATACTTAGCGGCGAGCACAATTACAACCAAAGCCTTAATCGTTTTTCTGATACCGTAAAAGTAATGACCGGTAAATGCCCTGCGGTTTGGGGAACCGATTTTATCTGGAACGGCACCAAGGACAACGGGCAGGCGATTGTGGACGAAGCCATCCAAAAACATAAAGAAGGTTATATTGTAACGCTGATGTGGCACGAGGGCAGGCCTACCGATAACCCGCCGTACGGCTGGAAAGAAAGTGTGCAGGGCAAGCTTACCGCGGAACAATGGAGAGCGCTGACAACACCCGGTACGGGGCTTAACAACCGCTGGCTGGCGCAGATAGATGCCATTGCCGGTTACCTGCAGCAACTGCAGGCCGCCCATGTGCCGGTGCTCTGGCGGCCCTATCACGAGATGAACGGCGTATGGTTTTGGTGGGGCAATAAGAAAGGCAAAGACGGCATTGTAAAATTGTGGAAGATGATGTACGACCGCTATGTAAATCATTTTCATCTCAATAATTTGCTTTGGGTATGGGGCGCCAACGGGCCGCGCGATATTCCGGCCGATGAGGCGTATCCTTACAAAGAATTTTATCCGGGCGCTGCCTATGTAGATATTTTAGGCACCGATGTTTACCACATGGATTATGAACAGAAAGATTATAACGAATTGCTCCGGCTTGCAAAAGGCAAGCCCATCGCTTTAACCGAGTGCGGCGAGCTGCCCAACGCTGCCATATTGGAAGCGCAGCCTAAATGGAGCTGGTTTTTGGTATGGACAAGCTGGATATGGACCGACAACACGCCGCAACGGGTGAAAGAAGTATATGAGCGCCCGCAAACATTAACGCACGATGAAGTAAAATTGCCTTAAGGATACAGCCGCCGTTACTTCCTCCGGCGGAGAAACATGCAGGTGCTGCTATAGTTATCAGCGCTGCAACCGTAAGTGGCCGGCAAACGGGCATACAAACCAGATCTTTGGTTTTAAAAATTAAACCGCTGAAAGCATTAACGGTAATAAACATAAAAAAGACAACGCCATGCATAGATTCCTTAAATATTTTTTGTTATACAGTTGGGTACTGCTGCTTCCCCGCCTGTCCTCGGCACAATTAATTACTAAGCGCGACAGCATTTTGCAGCAAATGAAATATGCTGCGAAGGAAGGCTTGCTGGACAAATATTATCCGCGGAATATAGACACCTTATCCGGCGGTTATCTAAGTACGTTTACCTACGATTTTCAGCCGCAGGGCGAGCAGGACAAAATGATTGTAACACAGGCAAGGCATACATGGTCAACCGCAAAAGCTGCTATGTATTACAAAGACACGGCGTACATTTCTATGTCTCGGCATGGCTTCCTTTTTCTGCGGGATGTAATGTGGGATAAAGAGGATGGCGGCTTTTTCAATTTAGTTACGAGGCAGGGCGTACCTAAGACTATGATAAAGCAGGCTTATGGCAATGCTTTCGGTATTTATGCACTGGCTGCCTATTATGAATGTTCGGGCGATACGGCTGCATTGAGCCTTGCTAAAAAGGCCTTCCTATGGCTGGAAATGCATAGTCACGATGCGAAATATAAAGGCTATTACCAATACCTGGAGCGCGATGGTACGCCCATCCTAAGAACCGCGGAAACGCCCGGCACGTCTGATGTTGGCTATAAAGACCAGAACAGCTCTATTCATCTGCTGGAAGCCTTTACAGAGCTGTATAAAGTATGGAAAGATCCACTGGTGAAACAGCGGTTAACGGAGTTGCTGCTGCTCATCCGCGATACGATTGTTACGCCCAAGGGTTACCTGCAGTTGTACTTTACGCCTGATTGGAAACCGGTTTCCTTTCTCGATTCTTCCGACGCTGTTATTCATAAAAATCATAACCTCGATCATGTGTCTTTCGGGCATGATGTGGAAACGGCTTACCTGCTGCAGGAAGCAACGGAAACATTAGGAAATATGCACGATACAAAGACATTAGCCATTGGCAAAAAAATGGTAGATCATGCCCTGCGGAATGGCTGGGACGATACATTGGGCGGCTTTTACGATGAAGGCTATTATTTTAAGAATAAGCCCGGAATAACGATTATGCTTGAAAGCAAAAATTGGTGGGCACAGGCAGAAGGCCTGAATACCTTACTCATGTTCTCCGATATGTACCCGGACGATGCACTGCACTATTACTCCCACTTCACCAAACTGTGGCAGTATGTGCAGACTTACCTGATAGACCACGAGCATGGCGACTGGTATGAAGAAGGACTGGATAAGGAGCCACAGTATAAAACGAGGCTGAAAGCGCAAATCTGGAAAGGAACGTATCACAACTTCCGCGCACTGATGAATTGCATGAACAGGATAACGGAAGATAAAAAGAAAGATAACAAAAGATAACAATCAGCTTATAATGAAATACTTCCTGATTTTATTACTAACCGGGATATTGTTTAGATCGCAGGCAATAGCAGCGCCGCTTGGTGATACTGTCTTGCTACCGAAGCTGCCGGGTAAAGGCTTGTTGCAGCACCCATTTTTATACGCAGGCGAATGGCAAAACTCGTCCATGAGCAACCAGGAAATGTTTATGGTGAAAGGGGGCAAAATTGTATGGAGCTATACGATGCCGCAGGAAGGTGAATATGGCGATGTTACGATGCTTTCCAACGGAAATATTCTCTTTTCACGAAAGGGCGGCGCTACGGAAATTACAAGGGATAAAAAGGTTGTCTGGAACTTTGATGCGCCGTCCAATTCCGAAATTCATACCTGCCAGCCGCTTGGCCCAGACAGCGTTTTTATAATGCTCAATGCAGTGCCTGCTAAAGCGATGATCATCAATACCAAAACAAATGCGGTGTTGAAAGAAATGGTGATACCAACCGCCGGAAGCGGAACACATGGTATGTTCCGGCACTGCCGCTATACTAAAGACGGTACTTTCCTCATTGCACAAATGGATATGAACAAAGTGAACGAATATGATACCGCCGGCAAAGTTATCTGGTCGGTAGATTCGCCCTCGCCATGGGCCGCTATCCGGTTAAAAAATGGCAATACCTTAATCAGCGGAAACAGCAATGGCTTTGTTAGGGAAGTGAATAAGGAAGGCAAAACCGTATGGGAATATACGCGCGCAGATGCGCCGGCCTGGCTGAAGATTTATACGGTGCAGGAAGTAGAAAGATTAGCGAATGGCAATACGGTTATCTCTAATTGGGTAGGTAGTGCAATGCCGGAAGACCAGAAGAAAAACACGGTACAGTTTTTTGAAGTAACGCTCAAAAAGAAAATCGTATGGGCATTATCGCAATGGGAGCAGCCCAATTTAAATAACGCAACAGCAATACAGTTGCTGGACGAAAAAGGTATCCCGGAAAACGGCGATCTGCAGCGCTGATAAATTGTGGACTTATACTATACATGATCCTATTCAGAAAATTTTTTCCAGTACTACAACGGAGATACTATTCTTTATGCTGCTGTTTTCTTTGCCAACCGGCTTTTACGCTTCGCATAGAGGTAATTGATAAGCAGCACCGTAATCAGGATAACAAGGCCAAAAAATTCTCGTGTTTCTTCAATCCAGGGCTTCTCCGCCTTCATTGTTGCTGCAATATTCTGTGCTTGGTGTTGCGTCATCCAGTCTATCAGCCCGTTGGTGTCAAACACTTTATACAAGGCATAAATCGCATACACCGTTATTCCGGCAAAACAGGCTGCAGGATAATACTGGTTGCGGAAGGCCAGCCAGCAGATTGCCGCACCATACAGATAGATAGGCATCCACAAATATGGATCGGGATCGTTGTACTGCAGAGCAGCAAACACAATAAAAATAAACGTAAAAAGAATGTTGAACAGCTTCAAAGCATATAAGTTATCAGGTGAAAAATCGGTAGCATATTTGCCGGCAGCTTTTACAAAAGCAGTATTTTAGGCTTACTTGCTATCGGAATGGCCTAAGCTTTTTTCCGGGTTAATTTTGTCCCTGATTAATTGCTTTAATTCTTTTATTTCCTGGAAGCGGCCTTGTTCTTTACGGTCGAATACCACTTCGTCATTTATGTAAATGGTATAGCGGCCGCTTACTTCGGCAGGCTGCAGCGTTACGCTTTTTAAATCTTCCGAAAAGGTGGTCAGCAGCTCCTGCGCCATATAGGCAGCACGCAGCAGCCAGCCACACTTAGGGCAGTATTCTATAGTAATAGCTGGCTTCATGCAAAAAGTAAATTTTAGCCGGTAAGTTAGGTATAAACTGAAGCGGAGAAAAAGATGTTGAATAAAACAGGTGTTGCTGTTTTGTTTATGTGGAAAATGCTGCACTCTAAAGCAGCGGCCGCCGTAACCGGAATCTGAACCGGATAGCTGATGACTATACTTCTAAAATCTTTAAGTTGAAAGAAGCACTAGTATATAATAATACCAATTATATATTAACCTGTTAAATATACCGTGCAGTTGACATATTGTGAGATTTACCGACGCTCCCACACGCTATTTTTAGCACATTCAAAGGCGGAGCCGCCTACCTTGATGTTAGAAATTTAATAACTCTTCTTGGAATTAATGAAAACGAATTCTGATGCTGACAATCAAAGAATATATCGCAACCAACGAACCAGAGAAGGAATATTCTCAATCTGTTTCGCTTGAACATAGAAAAAAGTATGCACAGTTTTTTACACCGTTACCGATTGCTCAATTCATGGCTAAATGGATTACAGAAAATAAAAACCTTGAAACGGTATTAGACCCTGCCTTTGGTTTAGGAATATTTGCAAGAGCAATAAGGCAAACAAACAAAGAATGTTTCATTTCAGGTTTTGACATTGACTCAACTATTTTGCGACAAGCCGAAAATATTTTTGACAATGATAAGAACACCTCTATTCACATGAAAGATTACATGTTTAACGATTGGGAAAACCGTTACGATGGAATTATTTGCAATCCGCCATACTTTAAATTTCACGATTACGAAAACAAAACAACACTAAAAGAGATTGAAGAAAAGTTAGGATTAAAGCTAAATGGCTTTACAAATCTCTACACACTCTTTCTTTTAAAATCCGCTTATCAATTAAATGTAGGCGGCAGAGCCGCCTACATTATTCCATCTGAATTTTTAAATTCTGATTATGGCAAATTAGTGAAGTCATATCTCATCAAAAACAAACTACTTCGCTACATTATCATTTTTGACTTTGAAGAAAATGTTTTTGATGATGTTTTAACGACCGCTTCAATTCTGCTTTTCGCAAACGACAATGAAAAATCAGAAGTAGAATTCATCAAGATTAAAACACTCGATGAACTTTTTTCTTTCCAGCAGAAGTTTTCTGCTTATCCGAAAATAAAATCAGAGAATGCAATCTCATTTTCAAAACTCAATCCCGAAATAAAGTGGCGTGCATACTATCAGGTGCAAAATGCAAAGAAATTTAAAAACCTTGTGCCTTTCTCCAACTTCGGAAAAGTTGTTCGTGGTATTGCCACAGGTGCAAACGTGTATTTCACTTTCAACCAGTCAAAGGCAAAACAATTCCATATTGATGAAAAGTATCTGTTGCCTTGCATCACAAAATCAGTTGACATTGACGGAGCATTTTTTACAAAAGATGATTTTGAAAAACTAAAACAGCAAGACAGGTTTGTTTACTTGCTAAATGCAACCGAACCGGCAATACCCAGCTTGAAAGAATACCTCGGAAAAGGCGAGGTAGAAGAAGTTCACAAAAAGTTTTTAACGGCATGCCGTAATCCTTGGTACACATTAGAAAAGAGACCACCTTCGCCAATTTGGGTTTCAGTTTTCAATCGTAATGGACTTCGTTTCATTCGCAACGAAGCAAAGATTAGTAATCTTACAACCTTTCATTGCATTTACCTGAATATGTTTTCATTACCTAAAGCTGATTTGCTTTTTGCTTATTTGCTTACTAATATTTCAAAAGATATTTTCAATGACAACCGCCGAGAATATGGAAACGGTTTACAAAAATTTGAACCTAACGACATCAATAAAGCATTGATGGTTGACATTGATAAAATTGAAAAGAAAGAAGAAATAAAAGTTTTAGAACTTTATTACAAGTACAGAAAATCGGAGTTAATTAAGAATCCAAATAAAGCGTTATTAGAGGAAATAAATGCAATTTTTATATTATTATTTGCAAGCTGACAGACGAAAGTCGGCGCACCAAGCCAGGCAACAAAGCCAATCTTGCGAAAGAGTTTGCCTTGTTCCAACGCTTTCGCTACACAATTAGCTTTGATAATCGCATGCTTTGTGGTAACTCATCCGAAAGAAGGTCGCGTACAGTAGGTGGTTTGGTAAAATACGGGTGTCTCTAAGCCGTATTTTAACTTTTTGCAATTCTTTCAGGCTATATATCCAGTATAATATTAGAATTTAAATATGTGCAAATAAATGTCAATAATTTTTAAATTCTATTTTGGTAGATAAGCCTTACAGAATTTTATTACTTGTACTTCACAAAACTTTTTTTCATTAGTAGCATTATAAACAGTTAAAAAACAATACTTATGTACAAGGTGTTTGGCTTTCTATTTCAGTGATGCTTGTAACATGATATTGCCTAAACGTAAACAATAAAGTTCCGGACTTGTTAAACGTTCGGAACTTTATTGTTTACGTTGTCTTCGCAGCTAAAAGATTAATGTTGATTGCCCTTTTCATCGTAGGTATAAGCACCAATATCGTTGTTATAAATCGTATTGCCGCTATTGTAGGCCGGTGAGCCAACCTGCAAATGAAAATCATAATTTAAGGGTGCACCATTAGGCGAGGCAACCTTGCCGTCGTACCTCACAAACTGCGGATTGTAACTGTTGATACCGGTTGAAATTAAATCGGAGCTAACCGGCTTGCCCAAGCCATCGGCAGGATAAAAATTGTCTCTCAAATTGATGTTTATAAATGGCGTTGTAGTGCTGTCGGTAAAGTTGTCAACGGAAGCAAAAAACAAGTTGTTGCCATACTGTGTATTGGCAATGTCGGCATCGGTAAAAATCTCCAGACCCTGGTAATTATTAACAATAATATTGTTGAAAATATGTGCTCTTGCGTTCAGGCCAACTGATACGCCTCTTCCCGGCTCGGCAGCGCCTCTGCGCCAGCCATTAGACACCAGTGTATTGTTGTAAACATCCACACTCGTTTGCGGAAAAGGCGCTGACGCGCTCGTCTCCAGTTTAATGCCCGAACCTGCCTGGCTATACACCACATTGTAAGCCACTACGCCGGTTACGCCGCCTTTTAAATTAATCGCTTCACCATCGGTACTTCCTGATGAGGAAATGGTGTTTCGGAGGATGGTCACTTTTGCGCCGCCTTTAATACCCATCAGGTCATCCTGGCCATTGGTGAACCAGGAATCTTCAATGTCAACCGGTATAGGTGCATTTACATACAACGATTTTCTGGCGCTGCCTTCCGGGTCAGGGCCGCCGGTATTGTTCACGTGCGTCCAGATGATGGTAACCGCCTGCGCAGCATCGCATTGAAAGCCGCCCCACGAGCCTGGCAATCGGGAATCCGAATCGAAAGTGATGGGTTGTGCCCGTGTACCAACAAGCTGCAAAACACCGGCAACATTTACCTGCGCATTATTTTTTATAATGATTGTTGTTCCGGGCTGCGCATACAGTGTATCGCCTGTTTTTACGGTGATGTCTTCGAGTATATAGTAAGTTTTACCCGTTACTAAAGTGCCTTTGGCAAAGGCCGGAATGGTATCCGAACTGATCGGGTTCGACTCAGGCAGGGCAACCGTTTTAAAAGTTGTTACTTCTTCTTTTGAGCAGGAAGAAAAAAATATTGCTGATGCCGCTGATAGTATTAAAAGAGAAAGATAGGTTGTCTTCATCGTTTGTTATTTTATAAATTTATCTTGAAAAGCGAACGCCCACCAAAAAGCTGGATTGATATACATCACGGCCAACGGTGATGCCATTGATTTTGATAGTAGTTGGTGTGTTGAGAATGTTGTTGAATTTGCCGAACAACGTAAAGTGGCCGGCTAATGATTTCTCACCCGAAAGTGATAAAAAGGATTGTGGCTGCTGATAATAATCAAATCCGTAATTGGGATATACCTGTGACAGTGTTTTGCCAATATACTCGTATGCTAACTGGATAAAAATCTTGCTCCGGTCGTTTTTGTACAAGAGAGAAAGATTGATCGAATTGTTGGTTTGTCCCTGCAGCGGCCGGCTCTGTGTCTGTAACACGGTTTTCCCCTCCGCCGATACAGTATCAGGAACAATTTTAGGCGCTTTTACTTTAGAATGAATATAAGTGTAATTGCCCGTCACACCGAAGTCTCCGATGTATTTGGTAAACACAAGCTCTGCTCCGGCAATCTTTGCATCCGCAAAATTTTGCGGGGTGAAGACCAACTGGCCGCCGCTTAAATCAAGCAACGCATTCTCAATCGGGTTCGTTAATTTTTTATAAAAACCACTGATGAATAATTGCTCTTCCCCTTTCGGAAACAGCTCGTAGCGCACATCAAAATTGTCGGCCACGGTATGTTTCAGCAAAGGATTGCCAATCTCATCGTAATCGTTGCCGCGAATCCTGTATGGCACCAGTTCGTAATAGTTAGGGCGTGAAATAGATTTAAAATAAGAAGCTCTGAGCGCTGATTTTTTGGTAAGCTTTAATTTTACCATTCCGCTTGGCAGCAAGTCGGCATACGTCTTTTTTACGCTGCTTTCCGGGTTTGGATCGAACGTGTTGATGTTGTATCCCTGCGATGTATGCTCATAGCGGACGCCACCAAATAAATCTACCGTCTTCGTTGAAATTTTTGCCTGGATAAAACCGGCTGCAATGTCTTCATGCACCTTGTAATTATTCACGTCGTAGCTAAACGTGCCATGCGGATTGTACACCGTCCATTGCGCATCGTTAATGTTGGTAAACTCCTGCTTGATGCCCGTTGCCGTATCACCGGGCACAGGGCGCAGGTCGTACTGGTTTTGTTCGTTGGTTCTGTCTTTGTGCCGGTATAGTCCGCCGGCTTTTATTTCAATTAATGCAGCAGCTATTTTTCCTTTGTAGGTAATGTTGCCGATAGCGTTGTAATCCTTGTCGGTATTATGTTGCCATATTCTTGTAATACCATCAAAATAAGTTGGCGTGCTGGTAAACTTACCTGCTGAATCAACACTGATTTTTTTATTGGTACTGATCTCTGCGCGGTCAGGAGACTTTTTTGTTGCACTGGAAAATACGCCTGCCCAGTCGAAGAGCAAATGCGGTGTTAGAATATGCCTGCCTTCTACCTTTAAATTCTCTAAGTATTCATGATTGGTAAGCGAGCGCTGGTTACCGCCAACCGGGCCCGTTCCGGCAACGGTTCTGCCGCCGTTTCCGCCAACAATCGCCGTATCAATACTCAGTCTGGTTTGCGCTAAATAGCTGTATAGAAAGACATTATTCACAATGATTTTGTTTTTATCATTGATATTATAATCGGCATGAAGCGTCACACCGTTATTCAACTGTTGGGTAGAGGAGGTTCTGTTGGCAACATCGGTAACATGCGGCTTAAAATCATTGGCCGGATCGGGCGAAACAATGTTGAATTGGGAGTTGGAACCATAATATTGATTTTGAAAATTGTCAGCGATAAGGAAGCCCAATTTGTTATTTAAAAAACGTTTGCCATAGGTAAAGCCAGCCAGCGTTGTAGGCAATGCATTCTTTTTGGTAAAGTTGAGATTAGACCGGGTGAAATCGGTTGACTGTGCAATATAGCCCGCTCCGTTCCTTTCAAATAAACTCTGCTGCTGAATGCCCGGTTTTGAAAAATCATCAAACTTCCGGTTGAGGAAAATACTACTAAAACCCACTGATGCCGTGGCTTTGAATAAGGTAGTATCCGGCGCATCTTTCATTACCAGGTTTACCGTTCCGCCAATGGCATCGCCTTCCATTTCGGGCAGCAGGGATTTGCTTACTTCAATCTTCTGCAACAAATCGGAAGGCACAATATCCAGCGATACAAATCTTGATTTTTCATCCGGGCTGGTAATCTTCACACCATTAATGAGCGTATTGTTGTAGCGCGGCTCCATGCCCCTGATAATGGCATACGCTTCATCGGCGCCGCTGTTTTTTTGCAGTGTAACGCCCGACATGCGCTGCAATACGTTGGCTGCGTTTACATCCGGTGAGCGTTCCATAGCCCTCGCGGAAATAACGTTCGTAATATTATTAGCGTTCTTCTCAGACGAACGGGAAGAAGATTCATTTTCGCCATTTATCCTGCTGAATACATTCACCGCTTTCAGCTCGCTTGTCTTATCTTTCAGCTCCACATTCAATTCCTTTTTTTCGATTGATAAGGTAAACGCTTTTTGATATAAGACATACCCGATATAATCCACCTGAATTTGATAAACGCCTTTGGAAAGGCCGGTAAATTTAAATTCGCCATCATCGGTTGTGGTAGCCTGTAACTTATTGGCAAGCGCAGCGCCGGTGCAGGTTACAGAAGCGCCCGATAGCAGTTGATGATTGGAATTGGTTACCTTCCCTTTTACGGTAAGCGATTGGGAAAAGGTGAGCAGCGAAAAAATAAGACAGGCTGAAGTCAGCCATATTTTTCTGATCATGGTGCTTTAAATATGTTGCTGCAAAAATGGCGCGGCGGAGAAGTGTAATGGATGCCGTTATATTGAATTAATGATTAATTCACCCTTATTTCATACAGACATAATGCTGAGGTAACATTCAGTTTATATCCGGGTATTAACTCAACATAACTTCAGATTTCCTACAGAATTTAAACAGGATTGCTACAGAATGTGTTCACGATTTGGTCACATTCAATGGCGGCTGCTTCGCAGGTTCACAAATACTTTTGCCAAAAAAGTAAAAATGAAAAAAGGGATTGTTCTTCTTATAACTGTTTTGTTTTTAAAAGCCTCCATCCCCGCAGCAGCGCAGGATTCGGATGTGTATTCGCTCGAACAAAAAATTGATGTTCCCGGCAACGGCGGCTACGATTATCTTTCTATAGACGTTGTTAACCATCACCTTTTTGTATCGCATGGTACGGCTGTAAATGTTATTGATCTCAACACACAAAAAGTTGTCGGCGCTATTGACAATATGCAGGGCGTGCATGGCATTGCCGTGGTAAATGAAGTGAATAAGGGTTTTATTACCGATGGCAAAGCCAATGCAGTTGTCGTGTTTGATCTTATTACTTTTAAAACCATTGCCACCATCCCTTTGAGCGGCAAAAAACCGGATGCCATTACGTATGATCCGGCATCTAAAAAAGTATTCGCCTTTTGCGGTGATAGTAATAATGCCTGCGTAATTGACATCAGTACCTTAAAAGAAACCGGCACCGTGGATCTTGGCGGCGCGCCCGAGTTTGGCGTTCCGGACGGAGAGGGGCTGGTGTATAATAACCTCGAGGATAAAAGCAATTTAGCAGTGGTTGATACCAGATCCATGAAGGTGATTCATACGTACCCGCTGGCGCCATGCGGAGGGCCTACCGGTTTGGCTATTGATAAAGAAGACCAGCGTTTATTTACCGTATGCAGGGAAAACAAAGGCATGAGTGTAGTGGATGCCTCATCAGGAAAAGTAATTACCACCGTGCCTATCGGCGCCGGCGTGGATGCAGTTGCTTACGATGCAAAAACAAAGCTGGTGATTGTTTCTAATGCCGACGGTACCGCTACCATCATCAAACAAAAATCAGCCGATGAATACGCTGTCGTGCAAACCTTGAAAACAACTTACCGCGCCAAAACAATGACGCTCGATACTGCCACGCATAAAATATATTTCAGCGCGCCGCAGTTTGCTGCAGGCACAAAGAACGCTGTGGAAGGAACTTTTGCGGTGTACGTTTATACTATGAAGTAATTCTTATCCGACCTGGATTAGTTAAATGCAGTGAGGGCTTGATTTTGATTGAGCCTGCACTGCATTTGTATTTTACAGGCGTGTATGGCCGCGCTTATATAGCTGTATTAATGCGGCTTGCAGGAAGAGGAAAACCGGTTTCCGTAAACGGTATGCCATCCGGTGAAATTTGTGTGGAAAGAAATTTGTATGGTAGATAAACAATAGCGAGCAATATTTATTAATACCATCGGCCAAACAAAATGACACTCAACACACAAATTACCTGGCTTTTCATCTTAGCTATACCGGTAGCCTGCATTGCCTGGACGGTAACGCACGAAGAAATTTTTTCTGAGCCCCGCGAATATTGTAAACAACAAAGCTCGGCAGGCAAAACTTTGGTAAAAAGAAAGTTTTTTTACCTCTTTACCTGCGAGTATTGCTTTAGCTTTTATGTAACTGCCTTGTTGCTTATCATTACCAGATACCAGTTGCTGTTTACCGGCTGGAAAGGATACTTTATAGCTGAGTTTTCGCTCATGTGGATTGCCAATGTTTACATGAGCCTGTTCCTGTTTATCCGTACCGATATTAAGAAAGAAAAGATTAATACTAAAATCAAGGAAACGGAATTAGAAAAATAGGAACACATTTCCAATTGCAATTATAGCAGGCTGTTTTAGCGTTGCCATTCATACATTCTGCAGCAACTGCTTCTTGAAGTATGGTTGTATTGAACACTTTTTATTCAGGCGTTCCTTCCTGTCTGCAGCAGCACATTTACCCTTATAATATTGAGAAAATATAGCTCGGAAACTGCCGGATACCCTGCCGGTAATTGGGCTTGCACCCAAAGGTTTGTGCAGTTATAAAAAATTACGGTAGTAATCCGGTTTGAAGAAAACGAGCGTAACCTGTCAGGTGATTAAATTTTTTACCTGTAAAATATTCTAACGGGACAGGTTTTTTAGCTGGTACATTTCTAATTGAGCCACCGCTCAAATTACATTACACCTGCTTTTTTATCACGGCTGGATTACTTTCGCCGTTAAATACAGGCAGCATGACGAAAACGGTTTTTATAGCATCGGCGGAACCTTACAGCGGCAAATCGGTAATTGCCATCGGCCTCATCAATATGTTGTTGGGCAAGGCTAAGAAAATCGGTTACTTTAAACCCATTATCAACGAAGATGCCGGGAGTAAAAAGGATGTGCATATCGAAACGGTCATCGGCTATTTTGCGCTGCCCGTGCTGTATGAAGATGCGTTTGCTTTTACCCGCCAGCAGGTGCTCCAGCGTATAGAAACCGACAGTGAGGGCGATGTGCTAAATACGATTATTGAGAAATACAAAAAAGCGGAAGAGCAGTATGATTTTACAGTGATTGAAGGCAGCGATTTTGTGGGCGAAGGCACCGCGTTTGAATTTGAATACAACATCTTAATTGCAAAGAATTTAGGTGCGCCTGCGATCGTGGTTATTTCAGGAGCAAACAAAACCACGGCGCAGATCGTCAGTTTTGCTTTGAACATTCGGCGCAATTTTGAAGCCCGGGAAGTACAGGTACTCAGCATCGTGGTAAATAAAGTGGCCGGGGAGCAGGAGAGTGATGTTCGGGAACTATTGCGGATGCAGCTGCCGCCGACCATTATTCTTTCGGTCATCCCGGTAAATAAAAGCCTGTTAAGCCCAACCATGAAAGAGATAACGGAGCACCTGAAAGGCAAGCTGCTCTTTGGCGAACAGCAGCTCTCCAACAGCGTGGATCATTTTATCACCGGCGCCATGCAGTTGCCGCACTTTCTAAAGTACATAAGAGAGAACGTATTGATTATTACACCCGGCGACCGCGGCGATATTATTATCGGCGCACTGCAGGCAAACCTTTCTGCCAGCTATCCTAAAATAGCCGGCATTGTGCTTACAGCCGGCACCGAACCCGAAGAGCCCGTAATGCGGCTGATAGAAGGCTTGCAAACCGTAGTGCCCATTATAGCGGTGCAAACCGGCACTTTTGAAACCAGCAAAACGATCGGCGCTATCCCTTCGCGCATTACGGCGGATAATACAAAGAAAATCGAACTGGCCATTACCATGTTTGATAAGTATGTAGATACCGGCGCCCTCGAAGAGCGGATGGTTACATTTACTTCGGAAAGCATTACGCCGCACATGTTTCAGTACCAGCTTGCCAAATGGGCCAAGAGCAAAAAGAAACATATTGTGCTGCCCGAAGGTAACGACGACCGCATACTGAAAGCGGCTGCACGCCTGCTAAGCCAGGATATTGTAACCCTCACCATATTGGGAGACAGCGGTGAAATTGCGGCTGCCGTTAAGCGGCTGGGTATTACCATGAATATGAATAATGTCCGCATTCTTAATCCGGCGTATGATATCCATTATAATGAGTATGTACAAACCTTGTACGAGCTGCGCAAAACCAAAAATGTAACGCTGGAAATGGCCCGGGATCTGATGACCGATGTGTCTTATTTTGGAACCATGATGGTGCATAAAGGCCACGCCGATGGCATGGTATCGGGCGCGGTACATACCACACAGCACACGATACGGCCGGCCCTGCAGTTTATTAAAACAAAGCCAGGTGTTTCCATTGTGTCTTCTGTATTTTTTATGTGCCTGCCCGACCGCGTTGCGGTGTTCGGCGATTGTGCAGTCAATCCAAATCCAACCGCAGCGCAGTTGGCAGAGATTGCCATCTCATCGGCCGAAAGCAGCAAGCGCTTTGGCATCGAGCCGAGAATAGCCATGCTTTCCTACTCGTCCGGCACTTCGGGCGAAGGCGAGGACGTAGAAAAAGTACGGCAAGCTACGGAGCTTGTAAAACAGAAACGCCCGGACTTAAAAATAGAAGGCCCCATCCAGTACGATGCGGCAGTTGACCCGCTGGTAGGCAGTCAGAAGCTCCCGAACTCTGCCGTTGCCGGTAGAGCCAGTGTACTTATTTTCCCGGATTTAAATACGGGCAATAACACGTATAAAGCGGTGCAGCGGGAGACGGGCGCGCTGGCCATCGGTCCGATGCTGCAGGGCTTAAACAAACCCATTAATGACCTTAGCCGCGGCTGCACCGTAGATGATATTTTCAACACGGTAATCATTACGGCTATACAGTGCCAGGATAATTGATTAAATACAGTGAATGATAGCAATTTCATTATCATCTTGTTGCTGTTTAGGTGAGTAGCAAGGCATTGGTAAAATATAAGTTACGTTGGATAAGTTCAAATTATAATTCCGCGTTTTTGGGGTAGCAGAATTTGACATAGTGAACAAATGAGCAATGCTGCTACTTAAAATACGCAACTGGTTAGCTCATGATTAGTAAGGACTAATATATTTGCTTACTGATTTTTACTATGAAAAACATGCGTATATTTAAGTGTTGTGCGTAATTTAAAATAAAAGACTTTAATGTTTATAACTACAATTGACAAACAGAAACGAGTTATAGACTGGACAGAACTCAATCACCTTAAAAAAGACATTCTTTGGGTATTTGACGAAAATACAGGACAATTAAACGCTTCGTTTGTTCCCGACTATTCGTTTTCAAGTAAGTATTGGGAGTATCTTACGTTAGACGATGACGAGTTATTAGCAATGACAGACATTGACTTTTACAGACAAGGCATTTTAATTATCATTCTTTGTATGACAGTAGAATATATTGACACGACAACTGGTAATCAAAAAGTATTTGGTGACACAGCAATTAACCATATTGACAAGTACGTTGAAGCTTTCCAGACAGAAAATAAAAATCAGGAAGCATTGAAAAATCTTATAACGTTAGGATTGACAATTGCGGCTTCAATGACAAAAGAAGACTTACTGAATACGGACGGTTATGACCACAAAGACCTTGATAAATTTTATGCTCAACTAAATTGGGTTGACGTAACGTTTATAAAATCGTACTTCAACTCAAAGACAAAATAAACTACGCACAACAAAAGTATTTGCGTTATGTCGGCGGACAGATTAATAAGCCTCAACTTCAGCTATCTAATGAATCTTCAGTTCAAGCTTGACGTTAGAAATTGAGCTTCGGATGTATCAATGAACAATTGTACTTTTATTCAGCATTTGCTACAAGCTGACGGTTTTTCAAATTCCGCCACAAACGCAAATACTAAAACGTTGTAGGAAACCCTACTTTGACAGACCAAAATAATTTCATGCTTATAAAATCAGCCCTATATGCTATATTTCGCAGACAAACTAAATTAGTTGATTCGATATTCATCAATCTTAACTTCTATAAAAGTTTTAGCTTTTATTTCTGAAACTGCATCTTTTCTCAAATTGATCGTTTTTTCCAATTATAAATGTTATTCCCTGATATAATCCAAATCACTTAGTCATTTTAGAATCTAAATCAGTCAGCCTATTCGCTGTTTTAATACCAAATAATTTTTTAAATATCGGAGTACAGCAGTGCCCGTGATTTTTGCGGGATTAAAGGATTAGTTCAATTAAGGTATAGTCAATAGTACATAGCACAGTTACGCCAGCACAAAGCTAAGCTGCATGCCTGCGCCAATGCGGGGGAAAACCCTCTGAGGCGAAACTGCTGATATTCTACAAAGAAATATTTTCTGATTAAAATTTTACAAGTTTTTTTATGATATTAAAGTTGCTTAAATGTATTGTGCAATAGTAAATGCCCGCAGGAATATTTTTTGTATTCAGAAATATTTGGTGAACGCCTTCGGTCTGCTGTGTTTCACTCAATATTGTTGCAATTTCACCACCCACTGTGTTGAATAATTTTATACTTACCCTTTCTGATTTTTGTAATGTGTATTGAATAGTGGTGCCTTTATTAAATGGATTAGGATAAGCATTTGCGTTATTTGAAATTACTTTTTCTGCATTAATATTTTGTGGCGCTACAGCTTGCAAAGGAACATTGTTTGAATAACTAACCCTTGCTACTTTAAATGAATTATTAATGCCGCCATAAGCTATCAATTTACTGTCAGATGAAAAAGCAATGCTTTTAATTCCCTTGCTCATATTATCAGTATAAGTTGTTACGAGCACATTTGTTTGTAAATTCCAGAAAAGAATTTTCCCAATGAAGCCATTTTTTGCGAACTGTGTGGTTGCGGCGCTCAGGTATTTTCCATCGGGAGTAAACTCAACAGTAGCATAAGCATTTGCAACAGTTATATTGAGCGGAAATGTTGAGAGCAGTTTTCCATCAGCAATACGCCATACTTTTGCGTTTAAATTATAACCATCGCCGGTGCTTGCAAGTAACAGCCCGTCTGTTGAAATGGAGATCTTTACATCATTACCGCCGCCATTCAAATAATCGCCATGAATAAGTGTTCTTACAAGAGCGCCTGTTTTATAATCCCAAAATTTTATAAGCCCGTCCTGGCCGGCTGATATAAGATTTTTTCCATCTTTTGTGAATGAAACATCTGTTGTGTTATATAAATGCCCTGGCAGTGTACGCAATAAATTAAAATTGGTATCGTATAAACCAATTTCTCCGGTGTTATTATAACCTGTTCCAACAGCAATGGTTTTTTCATCGGGCGAAATTGCAACGGCATATCCGTTACCTTTTGGGTTGATGGTTTTATTCAAACTTCCATTTACATTATAATTATATAAGCCCGGCCTGTCTATATAACAACCACTTTCGCCGGGGCAATATGAAGTGCCGTGTGCAGAATAAATTTTTTTTTCGTTTGCTGAGAGTGCCAGCGAATTGGTTAAGCCTATAAAAAAATTTGTGATGGTTGATTTTGGGCTGCTGTCTGCAACATTCCATTGTTTAATTTGTCCGCAGGTGGTTGGATAGCAATTTAGCGTAGAACCGCCTGTAAAAAGCGTTTTACTATCCTTTGAAAACTGAATGGTTTCCGCATCTGAATTTTCCTGCCAGAAAACATTCAGATTTACTTTTTGGGAGAATAAAGATGAGCTTGCAATCATCAGAACAATTGTTGCCATGATGATTTTGCATGTGTAATTGATTTTCATGAAATTTATTTTATTTACAGATGATGAAAGTATATATCACATTATAATAAAGCCGGGCCTTATTTTTACTATACATCGGTTATCGCATTCTAAAACATTATTATCCGGAATACAGTTAAAAACGAAAGAGGTTTTAAAGCATAAAATCGTTAAGGCCAGTAAAGTATTTTATTTATACTTTCTTGCAATTAGCCCATTTTGCGTATTGCGTTTCTGTTTCATTAAATTAAGAATACGCAACAATTACAGAAACCGTTGCAAAGTCTTAAAATAAAACGGGCTGCCGGTGTTTCATCTCTTGCTTTAGCAAACAATCAAAACAATTTTTGAATTTTTTATTCCGGTGGAAGTTATATTTTTACAAAAAACAAACACTCTAAAACTTTACCGGGATTCCTACAACAAATGTATTGCTAAAAAGCAGGGCTGACCTGCATTTCATCATCTTTAGTTCTTTGGTCATCTTGGGTTCGGACAGAAGGATTTCTTATCAGCTTTTGTTATTAACTTCATCTATAAATTATAAATCATCGGTAGCTCCGGGCAGAACGTTCATTGAATATCCTGCCTTCAGCAATACCTACCGTTGTGTGTAATCCTCCCGCCGGTTCAATAATCTAACGCAACGCTAAGCCTAAAAAACTTATCTTGTATGATGGGAAAAAACTATGGTCGTTTATCCTTGATAGAACGGATAGAGATTGAAAAGTTAGTAAGTCATAAAAAGAGTTATAGCGAGATTAGTGAGGTCTTAGGTCGCAATAAAAGCACTGTCAGCCGGGAGGTAAATAAACAAGGCAGAGAGGGTTATAAAGCTATTGAAGGCGAACGGCTTGCCGTGAGCAGTGTTAGTAATCGCCGTAGTGGCAAGACCAAAATAAGGCAGTGTGTGGAGCTTGAACAATATGTATTAGACAAACTTGAGCTGAGGTGGTCGCCGTGGCTGATACACAGGATTTTAAAAAGAAAATTTCCACAAAACAAAGCAATGCAGATCTCTCACGAAGCCATTTATTTGTACATCTATCTGCACAGTAAAAAAGAGCTAAAAAGCTTGCTAATATCAGAGCTCAGGCAGAAAAGAAAGTATCGTGGAAACGTGCGCAGGGGAGCTGATAAACGCACAACTATACAAGATCCCATACGTATAGACGAACGTCCTGAAGAAGTAAAAGGCAGGCTTATACCAGGTCATTGGGAAGGCGATCTGGTAATGGGTAAAGAACGCTCAAGTGCAATAGGGACGCTGGTTGAGCGCACTACACGCACCATCATTATAGTACCCCTAAAGGCAAGAGATGCCACTACAGTGCGCAAGGCTTTTGAAAAAGAATTCAGGTCAATACCAGCGCAGATGAAAAAGACAATGACCTACGATAATGGCACCGAGATGGCACAGCATAAACTCTTTACAAAGAACACCAAAATACAAGTTTATTTTACACACCCCTACAGCCCGTGGGAAAGACCAACCAATGAAAATAGTAACGGATTGATAAGAGATTATTTTCCTGCAGGAACAGACTTTAGTACCATTTCAACAGCACGTTTAAAAGAGGTGCAAAACCAGCTAAATGAACGACCAAGACACGTGCTTGATTACCGAACTCCCAAAGAAGTTTTTGAAGAAATGATACTAACCCAAATTGCATAAATCTTTTACCTGTGTGGCTGGAGATTGGAAACCACAGCGAACAAACAGGCTTTTGAAAAGTGATGGGAAGTGTAAAAAGCTTCCCTCATTTTAAACAGAAAAACAATCACTTTTTAAAACAAAAAAAGAGTTTCCAATAAAACATTAAATTTGGTGACAGCGTTGCAATAGAACTTTGAAACCACCTCCTAAACCGAAATGATATGTGGTCTTTCACTGTATTTAAAGCATTCACAGGTTTGTTTTAATCGCTGGAGGAAAAACTTGGTGCTAGAAGTTTTAAACCAAACTCCAACAACGGCGTAAAAAGAAGCCCGGCTCTGTGAACCGGGCTCTCTGCGTTTTGACCTTACCGTGCTTTTTTCTTTGGATCCGCTTTCTTCTGTGCTGAGCTTTTCTTTTTAGTAGGCTTATTCTTCCTAGGTTCAGCTGTCTTTTTCGGCATAGATTTAAATTTAAGGTTAGTGAATTATTTACTCATGGCTACAGAGTATTTCTTCCCGTTCTTTCATGTTGTCCTTTCAGAAGCGGCAACTGTACAACCAGACTGTAAGTAAACAAAGATATGGCTATAAGGGTAAATCGATATTTATTCAAGGTTAGCCGCTCGGGCAAATTGTAGACATTTCCACGCCGTTGTCAGGTTAGGAGTGGCGATGGCCTTCGACATTGACAATATCTTGAGAATATCCTTGGACTGACTGTGCACAACAAGCGTATTGCTGCTAAAGGTGGGGCTCGACGTTGGGGCAACCTGCCTTTGCCGGCAGGCAGGTCGGCTGCAGTTCGCTATTTGGCTTTTTGTTTTACTTTCATCAACAATTTTTCAATGAACTTCGGTTGCCAGGCGGAGGTTTTAAATTCCCACCATCGGCAATAGTTTTTCGTTATGTGCAAGGCTAACACGACACTCCCTGAAAATTATACATGTCACTTTTATACTTTTCGTCCTATTCTTACCTGTCTGCCGGTAAAGGCAGTTTTTACTCTTTTCCGATTAATACCTGCCCCGACAAGCAAGTAAAAAGAGAAATAACATTAAA
Source organism: Ilyomonas sp. (assembly GCA_965247435.1). Lineage (GTDB taxonomy): Bacteria > Bacteroidota > Bacteroidia > Chitinophagales > Chitinophagaceae > Ilyomonas. The sequence continues at coordinate 922,292 of OZ252019.1, forward strand.
AATGATCCTTTCTAATAATTACCGTCAAAAAGACGCTAACATTCACAAAGTTTCCCCATCTCTTACTTTCTGTAAGCCATTATCTTCCTTTCTTCGTGGTTCAAACAGTTTACAAATAAATTCATGAACATTTTTGTAGTCAACTCCGGCAGCAGTTCTCTCAAATACCAGTTGTTCCGGATGCCTGCTCCGGAGCCGCTCTGCACCGGTTTAATTGAAAGAATCGGGGAAGAAAATGCGGTTATAAAACACACGTCTTTCATCAATAATAAAAAAGAAGTAACAGAACGGACACTCAGCATTCCTAACCATGAGGCCGGCCTGCAACAGGCGGTTGCTTTGCTTACAGACAAGGAGCAGGGCGTTATAAAAAGCAGCGATGCCGTTGACGTAGTAGGGCACCGCGTAGTACATGGCGGCGAACGCTTTGCAGCTACTATGTTAATAACCGAAGGCGTAAAAGAAGACATCCGAAAACTGTTTTCTTTAGCGCCCCTGCACAACCCGGCCAACTATACCGGCATCGAAGTAGCAGAGAAAATCTTCACCAAAGCAAGACAGGTAGCGGTCTTCGATACCGCCTTTCACCAGTCCATGCCGGAACATGCATTCCGCTATGCAGTGCCTGAGCGGCTCTATACGGCTATGGGTATCCGTGCATATGGCTTTCATGGCACCAGCCACAAGTATGTAACGGAACAGGCGGCGCAGTATTTAAACAATCCGGCTGCAAAACTTATCAGCATTCATCTCGGCAATGGTTGCAGCATCGCAGCGGTGCAGGAAGGCAAATCCATAGATACCAGTATGGGCTTCGGGCCTTTGAGCGGACTGGTAATGGGCAGCCGCAGCGGCGATATAGATCCGTCGGTAATTTTTCACCTCCTTGAAAAAGAAAATTTTACGGCTCCGGAAGTAAATGATTTGCTGAACAAAGAGAGCGGTATGCTGGGGCTGACCGGCTTCAGCGATATGCGCGATGTAAACAAAGCAGTTGCCGGCGGAGATACGAATGCGGCGCTTGCCTGCGAGATATATGCTTACCGGGCGCGCAAATACATCGGTGCGTACGCCGCCGCGATGGGTGGCCTTGATGCCATTATTTTTACGGGCGGTGTTGGTGAAAATGATGGGAAGATGCGGGCGCGCATTTGCCGTAATCTTTTATTTTTAGGCATCACTGTTAACGAACAAAGAAACGATACGCCTTCCGGCGGCATTCGCGAGATTAATGCAGCGAATGCCCCGGTAAAAATATTGGTAATACCAACCAACGAAGAACTGGAGATTGCAAAGCAGTGCTTTCAACTGTTATCAGGTACACATGCATAAAGGACGCTTCACAAAAGAAGCGGCGTATTCGTCCGGGAAAAAAATGTTGCCCTCCGTTTGTAGAAATGAACAGAACTTTACAGTGTTATGGCATTCATAGATTATTACAAAACATTAGGTTTATCCAAAGATGCTTCGGAAGAAGACATCAAAAAAGCATACCGTAAGCTGGCGAGGAAATACCATCCCGATCTTAACCCGAACGACAAGGAAGCGAACAAGAAATTTCAGGAGATTAATGAAGCGAATGAAGTACTGACCGATGCAGAGAAGCGCAAAAAGTACGATGCTTATGGCGAGAACTGGCAACATGCAGATCAGTTTGAAAATGCACGCCGTCCGCAGTCTTCCGGCGGCAGGCAGCAGCCATACGAACCGGATTTTACAGATGACGAAGGCAGTTTCTCCGATTTTTTTGAATCGCTTTTTGGTAATAATATGAAAAGCAGGAAAGGCGCGAAATTTCGCGGGCAGGATTATAATGCGGAGCTTCAGCTAAGTCTCCGCGAAGCTTCTCTTACCCATAAGCGGACGCTCACCATCAACGGCAGAAACGTACGCATCACCGTACCTGCGGGTATTGCCGGCGGGCAGGTGATAAAACTAAAAGAGCATGGCGCTCCGGGCGAAAACGGCGGCCCGGCCGGCGATTTATACATCACTTTTACCATTGCGGATGATCCTGATTTTAAAAGAATAGGCAACGATTTATATACAACCGTGCCGCTGGATGTTTACACAGCAGTATTGGGCGGAGAAATAACCGTGGATACCCTCAGCGGAAAAGTAAAATTGAAAATAAATCCGGAAACGCAGAACGGCACTAAAACAAGGCTGAAGGGAAAGGGCTTCCCGGTATATAAAAAAGAAAATGAGTTTGGCGATCTGATCATCACGTATTCGATAAAAATACCGACCGGGCTTTCCGAAAAGCAAAAAGCATTGTTCCGGGAACTATCACAGTCTTAATCTTTTAAAATTGTTGTATGCAGGAAGATTTGATACAGGCAGAAGAATACGCCAAGCAGTCTCAAACAGATATTACGTTTATCAACCTGCTGAACGAATATGGATTGATAGAGATAACCATGATGGAAAATATACAATTTATACCCATGCAGCAGTTGCCGGTATTGGAAAAATATACCCGGCTGCATTACGAACTCGATATCAACCTCGAAGGCATTGAAGCCATCAGTCATTTATTACAGAAAATAAATACCCTGCAGGGTGAAATAGATAACCTGAAAAACAGGGTACGCCTGTACGAGCCGCTTTGGTAATTTGTATTATCTCTCCATTTATTTTTTATCACGAACAGCATAAAAAAGCCAGCCCGCTAATTAGCGGGCTGGTTTGTGAAAAACAACTGATCCTGTTTATTATTCTTTCACGAGTTTAATAATTCGTATCTCCAGTCCATCGGTCACCGTTACCATGTACACGCCTGCGCTCAGGGTAGCAACCGGAAGGTTAATGTCCATGCCCTGCGTAGCTTGCGACTTCCATAATACCCTGCCCGCCATATCGGCAAGTGTTGCGGTTACCGGTTGTAAAGCACCGGTTACATGTATGGTGGCTTTTCCTGCTGCCGGGTTAGGATAAACTAACGCAGTAAACGCACCTTGCATCTTCAGGTTAATGCCGGTATTGTCTGCAACCGGGCCGGCGGTGGTTTTAAAGTTAGTGCCGTTGGTATACCCGCTCTTTGGCGTGGTACAAACCGTTTGCACCCGCCAGTTGTAGGTCGTGTTGGCGGTAAGACCGGTGACGGTAGTGCTGGTGCCCGTTGCAACAACGGTTGTCCAGGTGGTGGTACCCGATTTTTTGTACTCCACATTGTACTTCGTAGCGCAGGGCACGCCCGTCCAGCCAAGGGTAGCCGAAGAAGCGGTGATGCCGCTGGCAACAAGGCCGGTCGGGTTGGCACAGGTCTGATACGTAACAACCGTAGTATCCGATGTTACATTACCACATGCGGAAGGTTCCGTTACATAATACGAACCGGCTGCAGTTACCGTTATCTTTTGCGTGGTCGCGCCGGTGCTCCACAGGTAGCTGCTGCCGGCAGAAGCGGTTAATGTAATTTTTTTGCCTGCACATACATTGGTGACGGAACCGGAGGCTGTAATGGTTGGTTTGGGACAAGAACTGATCGTAACCACTACCGGTGCCGAAGTACCGGAACAACCAGTGCCGTTGGTGACCGTTACGGTGTAGCTGCCTGCTGCTGTTGCATTGATGCTTTGCGTGGTCGCGCCGGTGCTCCATAGGTAGGCGGCATAGGTATCGTTCGTAGTGATCGTAACGTTGCCACCCGCCGGTATGCTCACCGTACCGGAAGGTGTGGTGGTTGGTGTTGGGTTGGCAACGACAGTAACAGTCGTGGCTGCAGAAGTACCAGAGCAGCCGCTGCTGCTGGTCACGGCTACGGTATAGTTACCTGCAGCGCTTACGGTAATGGTTTGCGTTGTCGCGCCGGTACTCCATGCATAGCTGCTATAGCCTGCGCCCGCGTCTAACGTAACACTGCTTCCGGAGCAGATTGTGGTAGCGCCGGAAGGCGTAATAACCGGTGCCGGTTTAGGATTAACCGTTACGGCTGTTGCTGCCGAAGTAGCGCTACAACCATTGCTGTTGGCAACCGTTACGGTATAGCTGCCGCTTGCACTCACGGTAATGCTCTGCGTGGTTGCGCCGGTGCTCCAGGCATAGCTTGCAGCCACACTGGAAGTAAGCGTTACACTTCCACCCTGGCAGAAAGTAGTAGCACCTCCTGCAGTTATGGTGGGTGTAGGAGGCAATGCACTTACGGTTAGTACATCGGAGCCTGTGATGCCCGTAACCACCGGGTTGGTAGCGCTGACCCGAACCCGGTAAGCGCTTCCTGCTGTTATACCTGCAGGTAATACGCAGGGAACAATTTTGTTACCCGTGCCGGTAAAGCTGCCGATAATGGTAGGCGACGCAAAGCTTCCGCTGGCATTGCTCATTTCTACATTAAACACGTTTCCTGCATTGTAGGTACCATTGGCCTGGTAGGAAACCGACAGGGCATCTTTCTCACAAAGCGACTTCTTCGTAATGCTGTTAACTACAACAGACGGGTTAGCAACTGCCGCAGACACCGTGAACGCAAATACATTATCAAGGCTCCACGCATTGTTTACATCTTTGGATCGGATGAATAAGTTATGATTACCCGCCGTTAAACCGGAAATATTCACCGGCATACTGTAGTTGCTGATGTTTGTAACATTATTGATAGCCACCGGTACGCCATTGCCATAGCCGGGATCGGTATCAAAATAATATTCAACAACTTTTAAGTTGGGTACCGCAGCACTGTCCTGGTGTGAAGGTTTTACAAACAACCATTTATTGTCTAAGCTCCACGCGCCGTTTGCATCTTTAGCGCGGATACCCACCAGGTGCACGCCGGAAGCTAATGTGGCTGGGTCAATATTGACAGTAAGGTTGGCAAAATCGGTACCGGCGCCGATGCTTACATTGGTGGCACTGCCGTAACCCGGATCGGTATCAATATAATATTCCACAGTAGTTAAATTGGGTAACGTATTGGAGTTGCTGTAAGGTTTTACAAAGAGCCATTTGTTATCCAAACTCCAGGCACCATTCGCATCTTTTGCCCTGATTCCAAATACATGCACGCCGGCGGAGAGTGTAGCCGGGTCTATATTTACAGCCAGGTTGGCAAAATTATTCCCGGTGCCGATGCTTACACTGGTAGCATTGCCATAGCCGGGATCGGTATCAAGATAATATTCTATCCTGCTTACATTGGGTATGGCAACCGAGTTATTGTAGGGTTTTACAAACAGCCACTTGTTATCAAGACTCCAGGCGTTATTGGCATCTTTAGCGCGGATGCCTAACACATGCACGCCGGCGCTGAGGGTGACGGGGTCAATATTGATGGCGATATTGCTGAGATTGGTAGCGCCCGGCGAAAAGGAAATAGCCGTAGCACTGCCATAGCCGGGGTCGGTATCTAAATAATACTCTACCCTCGTAAGCGCCGGTTGTGCTGCAAGGCACAAAGCCCACAGCAAAGCCAGGCAGCAGCCCGCAAAGCGTTTTATAATAGGATTCATACAATTTGTTTGTGTAGTTAAGAGAAGTTGCAGAGTAATTGGCAATAGATTTCAGGCAAGTACAAGCATTTGGTTTTATAAGGCTTATACCCGGAAACACACAACGCTAATTATTGCTTCGTACACTAAAGGTGATTGTATAAGGGTTGGTGCTGGTAGTAGTGGAAGGAGCGGTTAATTTATAAAATGCAGGAATGGCCGGGATGCCGCTCAGCCGGTAAGGGTTGGTGCCGCCATAGATACCACAATCGGTGCCGCCAACGCCTGTGCCGATTGCTGCACTGCCCGCTTTTAACACCCAAAGGCCATCATCGCTGTACGTACCCTGGGTAGGATATCCTACAAACAAATTATTAATAACAGAAGGGTCTAAATTCTGATTGCCATTGTTATTAGGTAAAGCAATGTAGTTATTATCCTGGATATTATTCTGATAAGTAGCTGCCGCAGAATTAGTACGATAATACATAAAAACATTGTTTTGGCATACAAGATTGGCGTTCCCGAAATCTATAACATAACCAGGTTGGCAAATGTTATTGGTAAACAGGCAGCTTTGGGAGCCATTGATTTTCATATTAAATGAGTTAATTACGCAATTACTTATTAACCAATTTGTAATTGAACCTCCATACACATTGCCGTTAAAAGTTAAAATAGTACTCTGTGTTACCTGCCAGTTATTATAGGTTTTATTATTAAGCGTGATAGTAACATAACAACGACTTACAATAATGCCTGCAATACTAGCATTTGTATTTACAGTTAAACTTAAACCATCAATGCCTGTAAAAATGCAGTTGTCACTGCCGGTAGCGAGTGTAATATTTACGGTATTGGTACCGGTAATAACCTGCAAGTTTGGGTTTTGGTCTGTCAGGTAGCCGTAACTGATTAGTACAATTTTTTTGGTGAATGTTGCCGTCCAGTTTCCTGGGTATAACAAAATGGTATCTCCTGCTGCGCTTGCGGTATGGGCAGCAGCAAGGTCGCTGTAATCGGTGTTGGTTACGGGTGTACCAAAATAGCCTACGCGGCGTATTTTAGCGTTTGCACTATCAGTTACACAAATTACTAAAGCTGCTACAGCAGCGAGGGTGAAGATCTTTTTCATAAAAGGCTTGTTTGTTTTAATTGGCGCCTACTCTATTTACCCTTTTCGGCTTACGGGTTTCAAAAAATAGTTGAGCTATGAAGAAAGCAGCGATTGAAATAATTGAAGTAATTTCTTAGTGCGGTTGTATGCCCGGTGCTATTGGTATATGCAATAAAAAGGATTGTTACACTGCTGCTGTGCGGTAACTCTCCGGTATGATTCCCTGAAATTGCCTGTTGTAAGTCCTGTGCTGATGATCGTTGTAAAATGCAGTGTTTCGGCAAATGAAACAACGGGAAATTCCTCCCTCCTGTACCGTGTTTTTACGGTACCCTGGTTTCTGGTATTGATATTTATTCTCTCAGGTCAGGGTCAGCTTTCTAAAATAAATACGTTTACGCAGAAGTCAAATATAATAAGTCTGTGTCAAAATTTTTTAGAATAAATATAAATACTCTTTGCCTGCCGCAGCGGTTTCAAAGAATAACTGCTAAAAACTTGGTTCCTGAATAGATGCCACTTCATCACCCGGGGCAGTAACTTCCTTACTTCCGTTACAAGGTGGCATTAAATTAGTGCTGGTAGGTACATCACTATCGTAACCAAGCATTTATTATGAAGCCCGACTCAGAAAATGCGCCTTCGCTGCCTTCCAAAAAATACGTATTGTCTAAAAAAGCAGATGAATTTTTCTCAGACATTTACTATGTTTATAAATTCATTGCCCGCTTTTTTAAAGAAGCGTTCGTGCCGCCGTATGAAGGCAAGGAAATCATCCGGCAATGTTTTGAGGTGGGCTATAAATCACTGCCGCTGATATCCTTAACCGGCTTTATCACCGGCCTTGTTTTTACCAAGCAGTCGCGGCCTTCCTTAGCCACGTTCGGCGCAAGTTCCTGGTTGCCTTCTTTAATATCAATCGCTATAATCCGTGCGCTCGCGCCACTGGTTACGGCGCTGATTGCCGCCGGGAAAGTAGGCTCTAATATGGGCGCCGAGTTAGGCTCGATGAAAGTAACGGAACAGATAGATGCGATGGAAGTATCGGCTACCAACCCGTTTAAATTTCTGGTGGTCAGCAGGGTGCTGGCGACTACGCTGATGTTGCCCATACTGATGATGTATTCCGGGTTTGTAGGTATGATGGGATCGTTCCTCAATGTGTATGCAAATGAGCAGACCAGCATGAGTGCTTATTTTCAAAGTGCCTTCAGTACTATCTCTTTTCTCGATATCAGTTCTTCTGTTTTCAAATCTGTACTCTATGGTTTCACTATCGGTATTGCCGGCTGCTACCAGGGGTATAATGCGCAGAATGGTACGCAGGGCGTGGGCAAAGCCGCAAATTCGGCAGTAGTAATTTCTATGTTTTTTGTGTTTCTCGAAGAGATGGTAGTGGTGCAGTTTGTGAATGCGATACGATGACTGTTGTAAATAGTTAATTGTGAATAGTCGATTGTAAAGAGCAAGGATTGAGGCGGTACGGTTTGAAGATCCGATGGTAAGTTTTTTAACCGTATTGAATGCCCGCAACCCGTGGTTTAAGGCAGACAGCTAAAAACCTGCAGTTTTAAAAAAAGAATAATGGAAGAAGAGGCAGTCATACACATCCGCAACCTGAAGAAGGCCTTTGGAAGTCTTACCGTGCTTAATGGTGTTGATATTGATGTGTTCCAGGGCGAGAACGTAGTAGTGCTGGGCCGCTCCGGCACCGGCAAATCGGTACTGATAAAAATAATCTCCGGCCTGCTGAAGCCCGACAGCGGCACCGTAAGAGTGTTAGGCGAAGAGGTAGATACGTTAAGCGCGGCAGCCCTGCAGGCCTTGCGACTGCGCCTTGGCTTTTCTTTTCAGAACAGTGCTTTGTACGATAGTATGTCGGTACGCGAAAACCTGGAGTTCCCGCTGGTGCGCAACAAAAGAAACCTGAGCCGGAAGGAAATAGATACTGCGGTGGAAGAAGTGCTCGAAGGCGTTGGCCTTTTGCAGGCGATTAATCAGTTGCCATCCGAATTATCGGGCGGCCAGCGCAAACGCATCGGCATCGCCCGCACGCTTATCTTAAAGCCCGATATTATGCTGTACGATGAACCTACCGCCGGCCTCGACCCCATCACCAGCATCGAGATCAATAACCTGATTAATAAAGTGCGGGAGCAGTACAATACCAGCGCTATTGTAATTACGCACGATCTTACCTGCGCTAAAACAACCGGCAACCGGCTGGCGATGCTGCTCGATGGCAGGTTTTTAACACAGGGCACTTTTGAAGAAGTGTTTGAAGCAGCGGATGAGCGGGTGAAAAGCTTTTATAACTACAACTTTACAAACGATAAAGTAAGCTGATTAAATTATCAAACCACACTTTTAAATGCATTAATGAATAGAATATGAAATCTACGAAAAATAACCGCTCCGTAATTGTAGGCATCTTTATACTGCTTGGGCTGGTGATACTGGTGGTTGCCGTATTTACGCTGGGCGGGCAAAAGAAAACCTTTGTCAAAGGCTTTGCCGTAAATGCAGTGTTTGATGATGTAAACGGCCTGCAAACCGGCAGCAATGTGTGGCTCTCCGGCGTAAAGATTGGTACCGTAAAAAAAATCAGTTTTTACACCAATTCGCGGGTGCTGGTATCTATGAACCTGGAAAAAGCTGTTGAGCCGAATGTACATAAAGATGCAAAAGCAAAGATTGGTTCGGATGGTTTAATCGGCAACAAGATAATAGTTATCTATGGCGGCACGCCTGCTTCACACGCTGTAGCCAGCGGCGATTACCTTGCTGTAGAAAAGGCATTAAGTACCGATGATATGCTGGCTACACTGCAGGCAAACAACAAAAACCTCCTCGCAATTACCGGTTCCTTCAAAAACATCAGCAATAAGATTGATAGCGGCAGCGGCACATTGGGTTACCTGCTGAACAATGAAACCCTTGCAAAGCGGATGGGCGGCGCCATTGACGGCTTACAGGCAACAGTAGCTAACTTTGAAGTGGCTTCGCGCAGCAGCAAGGCAGTGCTTGCCAACCTGCAGCAGTTTTCTGCAGGACTGAATACACGCGGCTCTCTCGCCAATGAATTAACGACCGATACCACGATGTTTACGATACTGAAGGGCACGATTACGCAATTGCGCGATGTGGTAACCACAGCTTCGCAGCTTACCGATAACCTGAAGGCTGCTACCGACCGGCTACATGAAACAAACAATGTGCCCGGTGTACTGCTCAACGATCCGGAAGCGGCGGCTGCTCTGCAAAAAACCATTCAAAACCTCCAAAGCAGCAGCAGCAGTTTAAACGAAGACCTGAAAGCAGCCCAGAGCAACTTCCTGTTGCGTGGCTATTTTAAGAAAAAAGCTAAGAATAAAGTGGATTCTTTACAACGGTAAAAAGTTTAAAATGCATAGACATAAATTCTTTACTAAGGAAGCGCGATGATTGCCTTACCACCTTAGTATAACATTATACCCGATAAGTACACAACCTTATTATTTTATCAAGTGCTATTATTGATAGAAAATAATACACCCGGCTGTATAATTTGCTACCACGATTATCATTGCGCACCAACTGAATATATAACCGGCATTAAAAGCACAATAAGCAGTAGCTAATGGTGTAATGATACAATTGGTTTGGGCACTACAGCGCAGAACAGGTGCAGGGCACCATTATCTAAACTGCCAGCGTTATCATTTTTTCTTTATTTTCATAAAGCAATACAACTACAAAACTGCTCCGCTGGCAGCAAAAGCCCGTAATAATTGTAATACTTAATCTTCCACTTCAAATTATATAACCTATGAAAGCAATCTACTACACCGCATATGGCAATTCCGACGTTTTGCAACTGCAGGAAAGCGATAAACCTGCCTGCGGCGAAAACCAGGTATTGATAAAAATAACTGCAACCACCGTAAATCCGTTTGACATAAAAGTGCGCTCCGGCGCAATGCGGGAAGCTGTACCGATTTCCCTGCCTTATATCCCGGGTTCCGATGCTTGTGGTATCGTGGAAGAAGCGGGCAGTGCAACAACGCGGCTAAAAAGGGGTGATGAAGTATTTACTACCTGCTTTGGAGGCACATACACCGAATATGTTGCAGTAAAAGAAGCGCAGGTGGCAGCGAAGCCAAACAATGTTTCCGCCAACGAGGCCGCTGCCCTTGCCGTGCCGTTGGTTACGGCGTATTCGTTCCTGGTAGAAGCCGCAGACCTGCAAAAAGGCCAGCGGATACTGATACATGGCGCCGCCGGCGCCGTAGGGTATGTAATGACGCAAATGGCGAAAGCCCTGGGCGCTTATGTAATTGGCACTGCCTCCGGCGAAGGAGTAGAAATGCTGAAAGCAATAGGAACCGATGAAGTGATTGACTACAAAGCGCAGGACTTTACGCAGCTTGTGAAAGATGCAGACATCGTGCTGGACCTGGTGGGCGGCGAAACGCAAACCAAGTCTTTCAGGGTATTGAAAAAGGGCGGCAAGTTGCTTAGCACCGTAGCGCCGCCGTCGCCGGAGTTGGCAGCGCAGTATGGTGTTTCCGCACAGTTTTTATCTTCTGCGCCTTCGCATAAAAAACTGGAATTTGGTAAAAGGATGGTGGAAGAAGGAATAATAAAAGTGCATATTGCGGCAGTGATGCCATTAGCCGATGCAGCGAAAGCGCAGGATATGGTTTCGGCGGGTAAGATAAACGGCAAGGTAGTGCTCACGGTGGGTTGAATCTTGCGATAATATCAATCAGCGCAACGCTTTTACCGGGCTTGCTGTACCGTTTATAAGTCAGCAATACAAACTAACGGGTGTATTTTCGGGTTCGCTTCGTCTTTTTATAAAATTCTTTTACTAACCAATTTATGAAAACTACTACAACCACAGACTTCCATCAAGAAGCATCTTTTTACAAAGCAAAACCGTTATTCAAAGCCTCCGCTGCAACGGGCAATTACCATATACAAAAACTAATGCTTGCCGGCCTTTTCGCGTTGCTGCTGGTTTTGCACGCATCGGCACAAACGGCTTATACAAAGCACCCGGATACAAAAGAAACGGGCTGGAAAGATTTATTTACTCCTAACCTCAGCAACGGTATTGATAACGAAAAGGTGTGGAGCGTACAGGATGGCGTAATTACCGCCAGTAAAGACGCGCCGCTTTGGAGTGCGAAAGAATATGATGACTTTATGCTGGACCTCGAGTTTAAAAATGCCGATGGTACCAATAGTGGCGTGATTGTACATGCAACCGATACGGCGGAATGGATACCGCACTCTGTAGAAATACAAATAGCCGACGATTACTCGGCCGAGTGGAGCAAGGCACGCCCCGACTGGCAGTGCGCGGCTGTGTTTGGCCATAAAGCGGCCACCAAACGCACGGTAAAAAAACCCGGAGAATGGAACCATTACACCATAACCTGCAAAGACAAAAAAATATGGATTGTATTAAATGGCGAACTCGTAAACGAGTTTGATATGAGCCTGTACACCTCTGCCAAAACCAACCCCGACGGCAGCGAAATACCGGCGTGGCTAAGCAACCCGCTGGCTTCTTTGCCCTTGCACGGGCGCATTGGCTTCCAGGGCAAGCATGCCGGCGCGCCTATCTATTTCCGGAATATAAAAATAAAAGAATTGTAAGTCGCCGTTACGCGCTTTGCTGGTTGATGGCTGAGTTTTGATAGGGGAATGGCAGGGAGACTATTCGCCTGCAGCAATGCATAATTGCCATTGTGGCGAACAAAGCAAAGCCACCTGTGCTTTATTATAAAATGTATTGTATCTGCTTTGCTGCATCTTATCAAAATCCACAGATGGCTTCGTGATGCCCGCCATGACGGCACTTTTAATTAGCCTTTCTTACAGTGCTATATTCAGTTTGGCAACTTTGCCCTGCAGTATATGCATCTTCACTTTTTTGGTGGTATAGCCGGGCGCAGATATGGCAATTTCGCACTCTCCGCCGCGCATACTTATGATGGAATAGTTGCCGGCTGCATTAGTTACCGCTTCTTTCTTTTTGCTTTCAATCTCTATCCGCGCATTTTTAATGGCAGCTTTGGTAGTTGCATCCGTTACTACGCCTTCCAGGCCCGTATGGTGGACGCCTGTTTGCTCCAGGGCAGCATTTATACGAAAGCCGGACACGAAATCGGGATGCGTGCGGGTAAAGCGGTTGAGGAGCCGGTCGAATTGCTTAACATTTTTATCCAGCAGCTTAATTACGCCATTAATATTCTGGTTAGCCACACTGCTGCCGTTATCTATCACGCCGGCTTTGCCAATATTGTCGTTAAAGGCAGTAGCGTCGGTCATTACAGCGCCCAGCATTGTTTGCGTTATCTCGTATTGCATAAAGTCGGCATCGCCAAGCAGGGGCTGCAATATATTTACAATATGCAATACAAACGGGCGTACATCGGCATCTTTCTGCCGTAATACATCGGTTTTATTGTGGCAGATATCGGTGAGCAATTTGGTATTTCCATATTGCTCGGCGTAGGCACATGCAGTATCGCAAATGCTGCCCACACTCCCGGCAATCTTAAGTTTCAGATCTTTTTGGATGGTAGTAATGCCGTTGCCTTTAATATCTTTAGAAGGCATGAGGCTTTTGAGCAAACTGAAGTTGATGGTAAAGTTTTGCGCCTCGTTGGCAAAAGGAATGTAGGTGCTGTACACGCTATTGTTGGCAGATAAAAAAATAGACAGTCTTTGGCAACGGGTATAGTTGCGGGATTGATTGGCAGTGAGCATAAAATAAATGGTTTTGTATATATTGGATTGTTGACCGCACAAAAATAGAAATGTTTTGAAATACGTTAACCGCGCTAAGGCTTAAATAGGCCTGAAAAGGCATTAAAAAATAATAATATATACCAGAGATGGGCAAGCTTTACTGTAAGATGATGGAGCAATGCACAGAGATGACTAAACATTGGGGTAAGATGATGGAGCAATGAATAAAGATGCGTAAGCAATGGTAAAAGATGGGTAAACTTTGGGCAGAGATGAACAAACAATGGCCAGCGATGCATACAATTTGAAAAGAGACATTTACACTTTGAAGTAAGATGCGTAAAATTTATTGGAAGATGCCTGGGATATGGATAAAGATGGATATGGAATATAAAAAATGATTGATTTTAGAATATTGTTATCTGCTCAGGAGAATAATTATTGACAGATTGCATTACAATTGTTGGCAAAACATATAGCAATAGGAGTATGCGCTGCAATGGCGCAATTGCGGGCAATTTAATAACTGTACATTAAACAAACTTGCGGCGGCTTTGGCTTATGGTGTCTTTAGCGCCATACGGAATATGCAGGTGTTATCATTAACTCTTACAATTGAATAGTATAAGTATTCAGTCAAAATTATCTTTACTTAATTCTAAATGCAGATTCCGCACAAAACCGCCCTTAAGTTGCTGATAATAACAGCTTTGCACAGGCGGTATTTGCGGAATGACGGCTTCGATTATTACCACTTAATTTTATTGAGTTACTTTGCTTTAGTTGATAATCAATCTTGCCATGCAATACGGTGGTAGTATTTATTTTCTAACCAATTATGCAAACAGCATTTTATATTTAGGTGTAACTTCTAACCTCTATGCAAGAGTATGCGAACATCGGAGTAAAAAATATCCAAGTAGTTTTACAGCTAAATACAATTGTTATAAACTCGTTTATTATGAGCCTTTTTCAAGAATAGAAGAAGCAATAAATAAAGAAAAAGTTGTGAAGAAGTGGAGACGTCAATTGAAGCTGAATTTAATCAACCAGTTTAACCCTGAATGGAAAGATTTGTTTGATACGCTTTGATATAAATTAGTATCTGTTGCAGGTACAGATTATGTACAAGGGATATAAATTGATTTAATTTTTTTTAAGGGATAGATAAAATAAGCAAGTACGTCATTCCGCAAATGCTGCCATTTTGGTCTTTTATTACTTTGATATTACCGGCGGCTTTGCCTGTCTGCCGGCAAAGGCGGGTGCGGAATCTGTTGGCTAATTGCGATGTAATTGAATACAATAGTTTCTGTATAAATAAATTCAAATTGATTGTATCAGCAGATTCCGCACAAAGCCGCCGCAAGATTGATTGATATAAGATTATCGCATTGGCGGCAATTGCGGAATGACGGACAGTGTGCTTTTGCCTTAAACTTCTTCACGGAGGGTTGTGTTTTACGAATCTTCATGAAGAAACATAGAAAATGGTACTAATGAACAATAATTAACTTTTGAGATTCACCTGTTGTTTCGTTATGTAAATGATAAATGCCGTTTGCAAAACTCCTTACGTTGATGTATCCCGTATTATTGATAGTTTTTGTAAGCATCATTTTTCCGGTGCTATTAATTACATTAATTGTTGCTGCGCCATTTACCTGTATATGCACTATTTGGCTTGCCGGATTAGGAAATGCTTGAAAGTGTTGCTTTTTTATGGCAGCAATGTTTGCTGTGTAAGCAAAATAATTTTCTATCGTTGAATTGTTTGACACAAAATTTACTGTATCCGACAAAAGAAAACCTCCTATTACAACTGCATTGGTCACATACACATAGTATTTACCATCTTGCT
The DNA here is from genome assembly GCA_965247435.1 of Ilyomonas sp. Taxonomy (GTDB): domain Bacteria; phylum Bacteroidota; class Bacteroidia; order Chitinophagales; family Chitinophagaceae; genus Ilyomonas. The sequence continues at coordinate 937,440 of OZ252019.1, forward strand.
GGGGCGTAAAGGTGGAATCTCCTTTGATAGTTGTATAACCTTTTGCGTCTATTCTGCTCCAGTAATATGTGTTATTTTTAAGTGTGCCGCCTGCGTAAATAGATAATGTATTATAATGGCGATGAATTGGAATAGATGCCTGATAGTCACATGGTACGTTGCGAAATTTTTGTGATACGAATTCAAGACCATCAAATGTAAACCGGTTGTCACGCAAGTCGCCAGTTACATACGTTGGATTATTGGTTGAATAATCAGCATTGGTGTATTGGGTAAGTTGGTTGGAACTAAAATTAAAATAATTGAGTTTTTTAAGATTGGAAATGCTAAAAGGAATTTCACCACTTAATTGATTATTTTCTAATTCTAATGTGCGTAGATTTATCAGGTTACCGATAGAAGAAGGGATAGTGCCACTTAACTGATTGTCGTATAATTGTAAATAATAAAGGTGGATAAGATTGCCGATAGAAGCAGGTATAGAACCACCAAGCCTGTTGTAGCCTAAATATAAAATTCCCAGATTTTTAAGATTGCCAAGAGCAGAAGGAATGCTGCCGGTTAAATAGTTGCTGTATAATTGTAAGGACAATAGATTCGGAAGATTTCCAAGAGAAGAAGGAATGCTATCGCTCAATTCATTATTATTTAAATAAAGATAAAGGATGTGACTAAGATTGCCTATGGACGAAGGGATAGAACCTGATAAATGATTAGTACCTAAGTCTAAAGATTCAAGCGCTGTAAGATTACTGATAGTTGCAGGTATCTGGTGTTGCAGTGAATTAGCTACCAATCTTATGTATGTTACTCTTGTTCCGGTTAATGTTATTCCATACCATGTGCTTACTGGTTTTTCTGTGAGCCAATTCATTGCAATGTTCCAGTCTGGCCCATTAGTACTATTGTATAAATCAACAAGCGTTAAGGAATCTATTCTATTTACCTGTGCTTTGATAGTAGTAAAGAGATTGGTACTAATAATTGTAAATAGTATGCAGCGTAAATAAAAGATTCTCATGCTTTATAATATTTATAACGAGACAATAGCGTAAACAGTTACAAGTGCAATATAGCTATCTTTCCAATTTTCTTCATGCTAAGGTTTGCGTCTCAAAAGCTAATAAGGGAAGAATTTTAAAAAGTGATGATTACAAACATTTCCGACACAACAACCAATATGATATTCTTAAAACCAGGCATTGTCTCTCTTCTAATGATTGCGCTTGTTAGTTCCATAAGCTGTAAACCGACAAAGAACACTATGTATGAAGTTACAAAGCATTACAAGCCGGATGATCAGCAATTGTATGATACAATTGTACGGTTGGACAGCGCGTTTTTTGAAGCGTACAATACCTGTGCTGTTCACCTGAAAGTATATGGCTCTTTTTTCGCCGATAACATAGAATTTTACCACGATAAGGGCGGCTTGATGACTTCAAAACAGGACATTATTGATGCTACCAACAGAAACATTTGTGGAAAAGTGACGCGGGAACTGGTAAAGGGAAGTATAGAAGTTTATCCAATCAAAAACTTTGGTGCTGTGGAGATTGGCTTGCATAAATTTCATAATAACGAGGAGCCTGCCGGCACACCATCGAAAGTTGGACGGTTTATGATAATATGGGAAAACACAAATGAGGAATGGAAAGTAAAAAGAGTAGTAAGCCTCCACTGACCGGATAATAGCGCAGGAATAAGAAACCTAATGTTTTAAAAGGTAACAGAACAGCGCACCGCAACAGGATAAAAAGCAGGTTTAACGACCTGCTTTTTTATTGCCTATTAAAATAACATTATAGTGTATGCTGTGATGTATGTGTGTTGAACATCTGCCATTACTTTGCGCGCATTAATTATTTATTATTTGTTCATTAAAAGAAATTGTGACCTGTTATTCTGCAGTGCGATATAATACTGCTCCCTAATAAATAACAAAATGCCACGAATTAAAGATTATATGAAAAAAGCAGTAGCTCTTTTATTTTGCGCGGTGATCTGTATAACGTGTTTTGCACAAAGAAACATGAAGGACGGCTATGTGGTGCTAAACAACGGCGATACATTAAAAGGTTTTATAGATTACCGGGAATGGTATAAAAACCCGGTTAGCGTTTTGTATAGCGCTGGTAAAGAAAAAGGCCGCCAGGCCTATAAAATTAAAGACATCAGCAGCTTTGCGGTTATCGGGCGCGAGGAGTACCGGCGCTATACTGTAAACATAAGTATGGACCGGCAAATGGTGGGCAATATTGGTGAGCGGGACACCTCAAGCAGCGAAGGCACGGTGTTTCTTAAAATAATAACGGAAGGTAAATATGTAACCTTGTTTTCCTATACGGATGATGTAAAGAAAAGGCTGTACGTATTGCCGGCAGATGCAGCCACACCGGTAGAGTTGCAGCATAGTGAATATATCTCCGACGGGCAGGTAGCCAATGCGCTGGAATACCGGAATGTATTGTCCCGCATTGCGCGTACATATACGCCGGACGCAAAAGATATAAAAGCGTTAATTTACGATCAGCCATATTCGCCGAATACAATGGCAGAAATCTGTAACCGGATTAACGGGGTAACTGCAACAACAACTGCGAAGCAGCAGGATGCTGCTACACCATCGCGCTTTCGCTTCTTTGCAGGTGCAGGTATCAACCGGGGATTGATAAGTTTTGGAGGCGCCAACCATTATGCCGGCAAAACGAAAGGCGCAACCTACGGGCCGGTAGTAATGGCCGGTGCAGACATCTTCATTAATCCTGCAATTGGCCGGATGTTTCTCCGGAGCCAGCTATCTGCGTCTGCATACAAAACGGAAGCTTACACATTCGTAAAATATTTTGAAGCGAAGGAGAACTATTACCTGCAGTTTAAACAGCAGAACATTGCGCTGCATGAGCAATTGAATTATAACGTGTACAATGGACAACATTTAAAATGGTTTATAGGCGCGGGGGCGGGGTTTAATTTCTCTTCGTATCGCAAAAATGAAGAAACGTTTATCCGCCAGGGCCTGTCGGATACCACCACGCGTGTAAACAGCAATTATGTACCAACCCTCAAAAAATTTTGGCTTAACGCGGTCTTCCGGTCTGGCTTTACGATCAGCAAACTGGATGTGGCGGTTGCGTATTATCCTAAAAGCGCGCTCTCTCAAAACACGACGACTAATGTTGATAACACATCGCTCCAGTTGCAGGTAGTTTACCTGTTCGGTAAGTAGATTTTGGGATATTGGTTTTGAGCATTCCTTCATAAACCTGTTTATACATTCACGGCTATTTGCTAAGTGCCCGGTAAAAATCAGGTTTCATTTTAAACCCGATAAAAAAACATAAACAGGGGAAACAGTATGCTTGGTAACGATTAACAGAAGCTATAAATCAAGTAAATTGGAAAGTGTATGCTTTACTCTTTTACAAACTTAAAAACGGTTGATCTTTTATCTTCCCATATTTTCAAATAATACATGCCTGTGTATAATAAGTGTACATCTATCTGTGCCTTTGTAATTACATTGCTTTGTATAATGATTCCGTTTTGGTCAGTTATATAGTACTGCACATGTAGCGTTTGTAACCCTTTTATAAAGATTATATTTTTGGAAGGATTTGGGAAAAAACTAATTAATGTATCAGCATTTGTTTTACTAATACTGTTTTCATTTACTATAAGATTGCTTATCTTTTTTGTTTTCAAATATCTTACCAAGGCGAAATAGCCGCCTGCTCCACTCATGTTTTTATCTTTTCTTGTATAACCTCCGGATAATATATCGCCATCCGGTTGTATCGCTATCGCATAAGCGCGGCTGTCTCCGCTTTCTATATTAGTTACTGCTTGTCCGTTATATCCAAACGTTTTATCCGGTTGTCCGTTAGTAAGATATCTGACAATAATAAATCGGCCTAAAAAATATTGCTTTAATAAATAGCCAACGGCTATAATTTTTCCATCGTCCTGAATGTTTAAATCTTTAATAACACTATTGTTAATGTCCTGACCTGGAATCGTAATGCCGGAAGCAACAATTCCGTTATCACCAAAACCTTTATCTTCTTCACCGGTTTCATTAAAGCGGGTTATAACATATTTGTCAAGCGAGGCTGTGCTGCCACCTGCTACAATTTTATTATTAGCCTGAACAGCAATTTTATTTATAAAGTAACTTGTACCCTTATAAATGCCTGTAGTAATACCGTTGCCATTAAAAGTACTGTCAGGAAAACCATTACTTTTAAAACGGGCAATTACAATTCCATTACCCGATACATTGCTTAAAATGGAGTAACAGCCTACAACAATTCTTCCGCGGTTATCTAAGGCAACAGATGGATACTGACCGAACGTTCGTTTGCTTCCAAGCTGAACAGTTGTGAGGCCATTAGTTCCAAAGCTGCTGTCCGTTTCTCCATTTTTCAGATACCTTCTTAAGGTAATAGCATGAGAACCGCTACGAGTTTTCCAAACTTCGCCACAAACAATAATTTTATCATCTGGTAATATAGCTATTGAATAGCCAGGTGAAGGAAGTGTAAGCCAGCCGTTTTTTGCAAACGTAGCATCTATAGAACCATTGGCATTATACCGGTTGATATTATAACTCACTTTTGTATCGGATTCTAAACTGCCGATTGCAACTATTTTATTTGACGATTGCTTTTTGATTTCATATAAGTTACCTCTGTCTTCATTAAAGCTCGTATAAACAATTCCGCTATCACCAAAAGATTTATCAAGCTTGCCATCAGGCAGGTATTTGGCTAATATATAATACGGGATGCCGCCGGCTGCTATAATTTTTCCATCGTTTAGTAATACAAGACTGTTTACAGCTACTTGTGCATAAGAAGCAAAGTATGTTTGAGGAGTTACTGCTTTACCATCTTTATTAAATGATGAATCAAGCATAGAATAAGAATTAACCTGTGCAAAAAGCGGGAAGCAAAAGAACAAAAGTGGTATCAGAAGAAGAACAGCTTTTTTCATAATTGTTTCGTTCAGGTTTGGAAAAAAGAGGTTGTGGATAGTATTTTTCTGGTTAATAATTAATACTTCAAGATAACAACTTGCATAATAATAAACAATAAAAAGAAGTTGGCCGGTCCAGATGGGAAAGCTAAGTGCTTGGCGGTGTTAATGCAATATGATTTACAATAAAAAGCAGCAGGTTATTAAACCTGCTGCTTTTTATTGCTATAAATTGATTCTTCCCTAATTCTAAATAATCGCTGCGCTTTACAATAAGAAGTTTAAACACATAAGTTTATCACACACTCGGCAATTTGTAACCGTTGTGGTATTCTTTCATAAAATATTCCTTGTTGATGGCTTCGTCGGTATAACGTTCTTTGGCGGCATCCCATTCCAGCTTCTTGCCGCTGCGGAAGGCCGCGTTGCCCATTTGCGCTACGGTAGCTATATGCACTGCCTCGCTGATCGGACAATGTAACGCCTCCATTTTGCGGCTGCGCACTACATCCACAAAGTTTTGCATGTGCTTGTCCACGCCGCTGTCCATTGACTTTTCAAATGGCTTGCTTACTTTATTACCGCTTGCTTTTTCTTCCAGCACTTCCCAGCCGCCGCGGCTTAGTACCAGCGTGCCATTATTGCCAATGTAGGCTATGCCATGGTCGCGTCCATACGAGCCGTTGCCAATACCCATCGCAGAATCCCACACCATATTAAACTTTTCAAACTCATACAAGGTTGTGAGCGTATCCGGCGTTTCTTCGTATAAGTCAGGATAGGCAAACCTGCCGCCCAATGCAGAGATGGATTTGGGCGTGCTTACATTCATACCGAGCAAACCGTAGTCGAGCAGGTGCACGCCCCAGTCGGTCATCAGGCCGCCGGCATAATCCCAAAACCAGCGAAAGTTAAAATGAAAGCGGCTGGAGTTGAAAGGCCGGGTGGGCGCGGGTCCCAGCCAGGTTTTATAATCCACGCCAGCGGGCGGCGCGCTGTCGGGCACCACGGGGCCGGGTTTCATCCAGTCCTGGTAGCACCATACTTTTACCGTGCGGATGTTGCCAAGCTGGCCGCTTTGTACAAAGTCAACGGCGTTTTTAAAGTGCTGCTGGCTGCGCTGCCACTGGCCTACCTGTACTACGCGGTTATATTTCTGTTGCGCCTTTAGCATTACGCGGCATTCGCCGATGGAATTGCCTACCGGCTTTTCGCAATAGACATCTTTGCCGGCCATCGCCGCTTCTATCATTATCAGCGCGTGCCAGTGGTCGGGCGTACCGATGATCACCGCATCAATGTCTTTTTGCTCCAGCAGCTTCCGGTAATCGCTGTAGGTTTTTACTTTGGAAGCGTCAACGTTCAATCCTTTTAAATCATTCATCCGGCTGTCCAGCACATTTTTGTCTATATCGCAAAGCGCTACGATATTCACGCCCTGCACTTTCGATGCGGCGGTTACATCTGCCCAGCCCATGCCTTTAATACCAATGGCGCCGATGTTTACCTGGTCGCCGGGCAACATGCCGCTTTTTAAAATTGCAAATGCAGAGTTATTGACTGCCGATGCAACAATGCCTCCGCCAATTAATGCAGAAGATTGTTGAAGGAATTTTCGTCTGTTGTTCATATATGGTGTTAGATTTAAAATAGTTATTGTTTAATAAACGTTTTTGTGTACGGATGGGTGCCGTCGCTTAGCCTGAGTATATAAGTTCCGGTTGCTAATTTGCCAACGTTGATGGTGTTTGTTTGAATAGCCGATGTTATGTAAATAGTATTATTATAAACAGCGGCGCCCTGCAGATTGTAGATGCTGCAGGAATATTTACCTGCCGGTAAACCGTTTGTTTGCAGCAGAAAAGCGTCTTTAACAGGGTTGGGCAAAATGCTTATTCCTCCTTCCGGCCTGCTGATAGCTTTAGCTTCCTGTTGGCTCGTAGTACTAACAGTGGTTGCTGTTGCATACTTTACCACGCACATAGAGCCGGCTACATAAATATTGCTTTGCGCATCTATGCCCATGCCTACGGGGTAATTGTAAGAGCGCGCCGAACGCTTGTAATAAGCAATCCATTTTAATACGCCGGCCGGCGTATATTGAATGGTAGCAAAAGGCGTATTGCGCTGGAAGGTAGCATAGCCCGAAGCGGTAACATTGCCGGCTGCATCTACCACAATGCCGCCCGAAGGCTTGTCCGATGCATGAAGGCTGTCATCGTATTGCTGGTTCCAAAGTAATTTACCGGCGGCATTACGTTTCACCACCAGCCAGTCATCGTTTACATCACTGAGCGTTTTGTAACCTGCTATATAACTGTTGCCGTTTTTATCTGTTGTATAACCGCCGTAATAGCCGGGTGTCGAGTAGGTATGGTCGCTTTCCTTTTGCGCCCATAACATAGTACCGGCAGTGTTATATTTCAGGGTAATGATGCGCGGGTTGTTATAATACGTGATGGTATCTGTCTGGCCATTTACATACACATTGTTACCGCCGTCTGTCCTTACTGAGTAACCAATTCCATTTTTATTAAGCTCAGCAAATTTCCTGTACCATGCGGTGTCGCCGTTAGGTTTGTATTTAACCGTAATCAAATTGTTTAACTGGTACACGCCATCGGGTGTATAAGCACCGGTAGCTATTACAGCGCCGGCGTTATCTACCGTTACGGCTTTGCCTTGTCCATCCGTTATTTTTTTCACCCACACTGTTTGGCCCGTTGCATTTATTTTTTGCGTGATCATCCATTGGTCGGATCGCCCGGTTGATGAATTGTATTTTGTTTCGATGCCGGTTGTATAAGCGAAGCTTTTGGCGTCTATAGCAATCTCTGCCGGCTTTTGATTAGTGGCAACCGGGCCGTCGTACCGGTTTAGCCAAACAACACTTCCTGCCGCGTTGTATTTAATGGTGAAAGCATAGCTGTGCGGAATGGTAACGGTACAGATATTACAGGCAGTATCGTAGCGCTGGCCGGTTACATATACGTTACCATTATTGTCGGCCACTACGGCTGTGCCTACATCAAACGAATCTGCCACCGGAAAATAACTGATCCATTGCAGGGCGCCGCCACTGTTGTTTTTCAGTAAAAAATAATGGGTAAGCAAATAATTGTCCGGATCCTGCACATAGCCCGCAAGGTAAGAATTGCCTCCTGCATCTACGGCCACATCATTGGTAAAGTAAGTGGAAGTGCTATCGGTAAAACAGGTAGCCCAAAGTTTGGTTTGCGCATGTACGTTACTGCATATAAATATCCCTATCAACAACGTAAAAATAACTTTCATAAGCAAGTCCTTTTAAGGGCAATATAGGCACTATTCTTATTACAATGAAATAAATGCGGCGATCACTTCACCGCACTTATCTCATTCCATCTTGTAGTGTAGCGCGGACTACGCAGTTCCTGGCGCATCTTCCAGTTTTTGGTAATGCCGGCAGCCGCAAATTTTACAATGTCATCGCGCATGGCGCTGTTAATATTATCTACTGCATTCATCAGCATCCGCTGGTTGCCGTTGCCGGCCTTATTTTGTTCAAATAAGTTCGCTTGTATAGAATCGTCGGGCACCAGCCCGCTCAGCATCACGCCCGCTTTGTTGTACAGCGTGCCCGGCTTATAAATCTTTTCTGCTAAAGACATTGCTGCTTTTATCAGCTCGTTGGTGGCGCTGGTAGCATGTGGCAATATATAGTAATGGCTTATAGTGCTGCCATAACTGTAACGATGCAATTCTGCTTCTCCACGCGGAGCTTTCACCACCACAAACGCACTGATCATACTGGCAGCACTGTATTGCCGTCGCAGTTTGGCAGCCGCTATGGAAGTATAAGTAGCGATGGCCTCCTTTATCTCCTTCAAACCCGATACCGGTGCGCCGAACATACGCGTGGTAGCAATATTCTTTTTATTGGTAAGGGGGTCCTGCATTACAATAGCAGGTTCGCCCCGCAATTCTTTAAACAAGCGTACGCCAACAACGCCGCCTAAAAAACTACGCGCCCATTCTTCGTTCATCAGTTGCAAATCGTAGGCGTTGCAAATACCGTAATCAATCAGTTTGGAGGCGTATTGATGACCTATCCCCCACACGTCTCCAATAGGTGTTTGCTGCAGGGCTGTTGCAATTGTCTCCGGCGTATCTATTATTTTTATGCAGCCAGTCTGTGCTTTATTTTTCTTGGCAATGCGGTTGGCCACTTTTGCCAGCACTTTGGTAGGCGCCGCACCCACGCTCACTTTCACACCGGTCCATTGCTCAATCGTGTTCTTAAAAGAAGCACAGATATCATACACGCCGCCTACATCACCAAGGTTTACAAAAGCTTCGTCCACCGAATATACTTCCACATTATTTTCGCCGGCCAGTGTGCGCAACGTTTCCATTACCCGCCAACTCATATCGCCATACAAATTGTAGTTGGAAGAAAACACATGCATACCGCTGCTTTCTACTAATTGTTTCACCTGGAAGTAAGGCACCGCCATCGTTACGCCCATCTTTACGGCCTCGTCGGTACGCGATACCACGCAGCCATCGTTGTTGCTAAGTACTACCACAGGCTTTTCAGCTATGTCGGGGCGAAACACGCGTTCACACGAGCAATAAAAGCTATTGCAGTCCACAATGGCGATCATGGAAATTATGTTTTTAATTTGCTAATAAGTTTAGCAAAGCTAACGCCTTTCTGTTTAGTTGAAATCAAACAAGGAATAGATGTGTATAACTACCGGCTTATCACTGCACGCGCCGGCTAAAGTGGCCTTTTAATAAGGTTGCATACCACATAGCCCAGGCATTATACTCTACAAAGCTTTACCAGGCAATGCCTGCCCTGAAAATCAGGAAAAATATACGACTGATTACCAGTATGCTCACTGCGCTGTATGTTTTAAGGTACGCAAGTTGAAGGTGGTTTAAAACATACAGCATCTATGGAAAAAAGGAAAAAGAAAGCAAGGGTTTGGAAATGGATGGCAGGCGTTGCAACCGTGCTCTGCGTCGGTGGCATTGCGGGCTGGTTTTTTTTGAAGAAGGATCTGGCAAAACCACCGCAGCAGTCGGTTGTAAAGCCGGTTTTGTCGGATGAACTGAAGAAGATGATTATTAGTGCAAGCGATAGTTTGTACCGGCTGGAGTTTTCTTATTTTGATGTTAACCCCGATTCGGGTACCGGCCTGGTAAAAGACATAAAACTGATACCCGATTCTGCCATTTATCAAAAATTACTGCTGGCAAAAAAAGCGCCGGACTGTGTTTGTAGTATGCGTACCGACAGCATTGTTATCAGCCATTTTTCATTTGAAAAAACGCCTGATGGAAAGAAGCTCGTCATCAGCAAAATGCTTATACAGAGTCCGGATATTACCATTCAATACAAGCTGCAGCCGTACAACGATGCTGCAAGCATAAAAGACGAAAAGCTGCTGCTGAAAACAATGAAAGGCCTGCTTCGTTTTGCCAGCGTACAAAATTTATTGCTGCAGCATATAAACCTGACAATGATTAATAACAATGGCAGCGAGATAAGAAAAACCAGCCTGCGAAACCTGAATATTGATATGGAGGATATTAACACGCATACGGTTAAACTTACCGACAGCAGCCGCGACGCATATACCGCTATCACCATCGGCAGCAACCGGATTACCACGCCCGACGGCCTGTATTATTTAACCCTGAAAGACACGCGCTATGCACCGGAGGCGCAAATGCTTACCATCCAAAAAACAACACTGGACCCACGGCTTAACAAAACTGCTTTTTACCAGCGGGCAAAGTTCCGCAAAGACCGCTTTCATATTATTAACGGCAATACTATTATCAGCGGCATAGATATAGACCGGCTGCTGCGTCGCCAGCAGGTGCACCTGCGATCAATGACCATCGAAAGCTCGTACAGCGAAGTATATACCGATTACAATTATCCAAAAAGAAAAACACTGCCGGTGCGCCGCCATAAAGATCCGCACGAGTTGCTGCAGCAACTGGCTTTTGACATTACTATAGATACGATGAATATGCACAACGGCACTTTTGAATACGCTATTAAAGGGGAAAAGTCGGATGACGTGGCTACTTTTAAAATGGATGATATGGAAGGCCGGTATGTAAATATTACCAACAACGCAATAGCCAAATCAGCTAACCACTATACAACGGCACACATGCGCGGCAGGGTAATGGAAGGTGGCTATGTTACCACCGACATGCGCCTCAGCTTAACAGATAAAGATGGTGCCTTTGGCATAACGAGCGTAATGGGACCAATGGACGGCCGTTTGATGAACCCGCTGATGAAACCGTTAGCGCTTATAGAAGTTAAATCGCTCGACATACAAAAGATGAAAACGGTGATTCATGGCAATGCGTACGGCGCAAAAGGCAACATAGATTTTTATTACAAAAACATGAAAACAATGTTTCTAAAAAAAGACGGTGATAAAAGGGAGGGCTACAAAAAATTAAAACTGATCTCTTCCATATCCAACCTGTTTGTACCCGACGATAACCCTAAAAAGAACGGCAAGTTTAAAAAAGGCCCGATAGACATTAAGCGCGATGCGCACGCTTCCTTCTTCGGGTTCCTCTGGCAGGCTACACTGGAAGGAATGGCGGTGCATGTGCTGGGTTTGAAGAAGGAGTAACTGAATAATTGCACTCTTAGTTATAAACATTGTGTGTACACGAGACACAGATTAGGGGCAATCTCAAAATGTAATGGATATAATCGCCTTACTCACAACTTATAACCGTTAACTATGGACCCTTTATTCCGGCAAGGTATTCGTACTTCTAACCTAAACATTTCCTTTGCTTATAGAATTTTCGGACAAAGGCTTATACTGCCGTGAAGGCAATTTTTATATTGATCCCTGGCGGCCGGTAGATCGTGCCATTATTACGCATGCGCACAGCGATCATGCGCGCAGCGGCAGTAATTATTACCTGTGCCATCATTATACCAAACCCTTGCTGCAGGCGCGTTTGGGCGATTATAACTACGAGAGTATCGGGTGGAATGAAACTATTAACATGCAGGGCGTAAAAGTATCGCTGCACCCTGCCGGGCATATCATTGGCTCTTCACAAATACGAATAGAACATAAAGGCGAAGTGTGGGTAGTAAGCGGTGATTACAAAACAACTGACGACGGCATCAGCGGCGCATTTGAGCCGGTAAAATGCAATGTGTTTATTACGGAATCAACCTTTGGTTTGCCCATTTATAAATGGAAACCGCAGGAAGAAATTTACAGTAACATAAAAAAATGGGCGCAAAAGAACAGGGAAAATAAAATAAGCAGCGTACTGATTGCCTATAGTTTGGGTAAGGCACAGCGCATCCTGCAACCGCTAAGCGAAGTTACCGATGTTATCTATGCACATGGCGCGGTGGCCAATATGCAGCAGGCACTTGAGGGTGCCGGTTGGAACCTGCCCAAAGTAGAACGCATTACGCCGGATACGCCTAAAAGTAAATTGATTGGTGCGGTGATTGTAGCGCCATCAAGTGCAGAAGGCACACCCTGGATCAGGCGGTTTTCGCCGTATGCCACCGGTGTATGCAGCGGCTGGATGCAGGTGCGCGGCAGTTTCCGCCGGCGCAATGCCGATGCAGGTTTTGCGTTAAGCGACCATGCAGACTGGAATGGACTATTAAGTGCGATTGAAGCTACCGGCGCCGAAAAAGTATATGCTACCCACGGCTTTCAAAGTGCGCTGAGCCGATACCTTAACGAGCGTGGTATTGAAGCCGCAGAGGTGCATACCGAATATGGCAATGACGAAGAGGAGGGCGGTGCGCCGCCGCCCATCGAAGGGGAGCCTGAAGAGAAAAATATAGACAGCACAGCGTAAAGCGGGGAAAAGTTTTATGTAATAGATTGGTGCCGTCTCCATTTTCTTATAAATCTGACAAGTAATGAATGAACAGGTGAATTATACCGGATTAATAAAGGAAGAGCAGCAGTTAGATGCCGAAACAGACCATATTCCGGATGCTGCTTCAGAAGCCGGCGGTTTGTCTGCCTTCGCTTCGCTGGTGCAGGTATTGGGAACTTCTACCAAAACGCTGGACAAATTAGCCGCTTTGCAAAATTATTTTACCGTAGCCGATGACAGGGACAAAGTATGGGTCATTGCTATTTTTAGCGGCAGAAGGCCAAGGCGTGCCGTAAGCGGCGGCCTGCTGCAGGCCTGGTGCGTAGAACTTGCAGGCATACCCGATTGGTTGTTTGCAGAGTGTTATCATACCGTTGGCGATATGGGCGAGACTATCGCGTTGCTGCTGCCAAACATAGCTGAGGATATACAGGAAAGCGCAAGCCTCTCTTATTTTTTAGAGGAATTAATTAAGCTGGAGAAGCAGGATGAACTAATAAAAAAACAGTTTGTAATAAACGCCTGGCAGGCGATGACGCAAAGTGAGCGTTTTGTGTTTAATAAATTAATCACCGGCTCTTTTCGCATTGGCGTATCGCAGAAAGTAATGGTGAATGCACTGGCAAAAACAGTGCAATTAGATGCATCGGTGATTGCGCACCGCATCAGTGGCAACTGGGACCCGTCCACAACTACTTTTGCCGGATTGTTAAGCGAACATGCCACCACAATTGATTATTCCAAGCCGTATCCGTTTTATCTTGCTTATGCGCATGAAGGCGACCCGGCAGTGCTGGGCAATGTGGAAGACTGGCAGGCCGAGTGGAAATGGGATGGCATCCGCGGGCAAATGATTAAGCGTAACGGCGAACTGTTTATCTGGAGCAGGGGAGAAGAATTGATGACAGAAAAGTTTCCGGAGTACCAGGTGTTGAAAGATAAGCTGCCCGAAGGTACGGTGCTGGATGGCGAAATCATCCCGGCAAGAGATGGCAAGCCATTGCCTTTCGCGTTGCTGCAAACGCGCATCGGCCGAAAAAATATTACGAAGAAGCAATTGCAGGAAGCACCGATAGCTTTCTTTGCCTACGACCTGTTGGAATGGAAAGGCGAAGACTGGCGGGGCAAACCCTTACAGACACGTAGAGCAACCCTGGAAACGATTGTACAGGCAGTGAATCATCCGACATTATTGTTGTCTGATGTGATTGATTGTAAGAGCTGGGAAGCGCTTGCCGATGTTCGTGTTGGTTCGCGCGAAGCAGGTGCTGAGGGAATAATGCTGAAGAATAAAAATTCTGTGTATAAGGTTGGCAGAAAAGTAGGGGACTGGTGGAAATGGAAGATAGAACCCTTAACGATAGATGCTGTGATGATCTATGCGCAGAAAGGCGCCGGCCGCCGGAGCAACTTATATACCGACTATACCTTTGCGGTGAAAGACGGCGATAAATTGGTGGCTTTCACCAAGGCGTATTCGGGCCTAACGGATAAAGAGTTTAATGAAGTGGATGCTTTTGTAAAGCGTAATTCGATAGAGAAATTCGGGCCTGTGCGCACGGTAAAACCACAGCTTGTTTTTGAAATTGCCTTTGAAGGCATTGCGGCGAGCAACCGGCATAAAAGCGGCGTGGCGCTTCGCTTTCCGCGTATCCTGCGCTGGCGCAAAGACAAGCCGGCCGAAGATATTAATACACTGGAAGATTTGAAGAAACTGTTAGCTGTATATGGAAAGAATAGTGAAGTTTAAGAAGTAAAAAGTGAGTTATTACCTGTTTTGCAATTAACAATAGGTTTGCGGGAAATAGTAATCATGGCAACGTTATAAAAAAAACGAAAGCTGCTTTCTTGTTTACAACCCATGCAGCCCAACGGTTTGCGCGGCTTATAAGTACCATATCTATGTAAGAGTAACATAAAACTGCAAACTGCGCATTGCCGCGCTTACCGGCACGCCCGCCCAGTTATTATTTTATAAACGCCGCTACTTCCTTTTTAAACTGTGCCACAGAGGAGTCGTGTATGTACATCATGTGCCCGGCCTCAAAATATTTCATCGTAATGTTTGCCTTGATGCTTTTCTCCAATCCTAAATGATCCATCGTATATTCTGCGCCATAAAAAGGTGTGGCGAGGTCGTAATAGCCGCACAGTACAAGCACTTTCAGGTTTGGGTTCCTGCTCATCGCTTCCGCTAAATCCACACCGGTATTCGGCATCACCGCATCGCCGCCGCCACCGTTTTTGCTGTGCTTCCAATCCCAGTCAAAGCCTTCTTTGCTGTATGCGGAAATGCTGTACGTACGGTCTTTCGGCACTTTTAAATCGCCGTAAAAATAGCTGAGAAACATAGCGATATATGGCGGGCTGATAGCGGTGCTTTGCGGGTCGAACGCACTGAATTCGCTCAGCAGATCCTGGTTGATGCCTTTGTAGCGCGAGTCGAGCCTGCCAACACTCTGGTGCGTAGCGCGCAATAATTCTTGGGTGAATTGTGGCTCCATTACGCGGAGATTTGCTTTGATAAGATAGTCTTTACTCAATCCGGTATAAGCCGATAATTGGGCGGCGACTGTTTCTTTTTCTGCATCGGTTAATTGATCGCCTTTCATCAGAGCGGTGGTATAAGAGCCCGCTGCATACGTACGTACTTCTTTCAAAAAAGCCTCCAGATTAGCCGGCTTGTTAGCAAGCTTATTATGGTAATACGCTACAGCCGCATACGTTGGCAAATGAATTACATACGAAATGTCATCGCCTTGCCCAAAAGTTAGCTGCCGCAAGTCGAGCACGGTAGAAACCAGCACTATACCATTGAGTGCAATGCCTGCATATTCCTGTAAATAATCGGCTACGCCGGCAGAGCGCATCGTGCCGTAGCTCTCGCCCAGCAGGTATTTGGGCGAATTCCAGCGGTCGTATTGCCTGATGTACAACTTAATAAAATTGCTTACCGATTTTATATCCGGATCAACGCCCCAGAAGTCTTTATCCTTTGCTTTGCCGGCAGCTTTGCTCAGGCCGGTGCCAACCGGGTCTATCATTACAATATCGGTAACATCCAGTGGCGAATAGTTGTTGTCTTCCACTTTATAAGGCGGCTGTAAAGTATTGTTTGGGTCGTTCACCACAATGCGTTTTGGCCCCATTACACCTAAATGCAGCCACATAGAGGAGGAGCCGGGACCACCGTTATAAGAAAAAGTAACAGGCCGTTTAGCGGCATCTATTTCTCCATCTTTTGTATAGGCCGTAAAACCAAATTCGGCAATGGCAGAATCCTTTTCGTTGTTTAAAATAAGCGTACCAACAGTAGCCGTGTAACTAATGAGTTTGCCATCAATCTTTACGCTATGGCGGGTAATGGTAAGGCGGGCTTTCGGATTGAGCGAATCGGCCGGTTGTGCCTCCGAGAAAAAGCGGGCGCAAGACAAGAGTAACAGTAAGGCGTAACGGAGTAGTGTTTTCATAACAGCGGGTGTTGGTTTTTCAGATAAGCAGGAGGTATCATCAATCAGTTGACAGTTGTCTTTTTCTTATATAAAAGGCACTAAAGATAACTGCTTGTTTTGTAAGTAAAACGGATGCCTGTAATCGGGTGGTATCTCCTTTTTAAAACAGTTAGCCTGACCTGTCAGGTTAACCAGGATGCTTTGCCTTCAAAGTATTTCAACCTGACTGGTTATAATGTCTCCTTTGCATAACAGCATTCAAAAGGGTGCGCTACCCTATTATCCGGTGGTATATCAGTAAAATCCGGGACGCAAACCTGCCTGCCGGTAAACGTTAGGGCACTATGAAGCATGAAGTGCAGCATACTTTCTTCGTGCAGGCGGTGCCTTTTTAGTATGCTGCATGGCCAACATTAATTTTGAGACGGAGGTACTGCCTGATACTTCATCTTACCCTACTTCCAGAGAAACATTCATCCGGTTTAGCGTTTTACCGGTAGCTTTTTTCCTTATTTTCCTGCTATGCTTCCTGATGGTAAGGTAATTAATGATTAATTCTTTTACGCCCTTTGTATAAGTAAAGCCCCAGAGGTTTTCTTTGTTTATTACCGATAGCCGCTTCGCTAATATTTTATAGCGTTTAATTAAATAGAACAGATTAAAGTACTTCATGTGATAGAGCAGTACGGTCTCGGTATTGTAACTTACCTCCCCAACCGGGTGGCACTTATGGCAACCCGTTTCATAATTTATTTCCTGTATAGCGGCGGGTTTAAATAAGATGCATTTGTCCATTTTGCGGTACCGGAAGCCACGGGTTATTTTATCCAGGTTGTAGCTGTTGCCAATCATATCGTACGCTTCGGGCTTTATAATGGTGGCATTGCAACGGTTCAAAAAATCGTCGTTGCAATCAATCCATTCATCTACATCACAAACAATCACCCAGTCGGCATCGGATGTCTTCCAGCAGTTATTTTTTATCTGCAGGTACAGGTCGTCTCTTATTTCATTGTTGGTATCATGGTCAATTATCGCAGCGCCATTGCTACTGATTATGGCTCTCGAGTTATCAGTGGATTGATTATCATAGATAGTAAACTGCACATGGGCAAAGCGCTCTTTATAATGCTTAAAAAAATAGGGTAATGTTTTCTCTTCATTCCAGCAGATAGAAAAAATATGGACTTTCATAATTACCGGTTGACACTGATTTGTTTTAAAATGGGTTGGTGGGAGTTCTATATTTTAAATGCAAAAATTCATTATTCTTTGCCTTTCAACAATTAAATTAATAATTAATGGAAGGTACAACAAGCCATGCATTTTTACTAAAAAGCAGCGCCTGTAATGGCCGATAGTACTTTAAAATTTATAGTTTCTTATATTCAGTAAGTGCACAAAGAAGCTACAACACAAATGGAGAAAATATTGCGCACTTTGGAGTTGGCAATGCGCCCGCCCACAGGCAGGTTTGTACCTTTAAACCTCAACTTATATGCTCTTCACTTACTTACAGTTATTTAGATTTGTTTTTTGTATCCCGGCGTTAATATAAGCTGTACACAATAAAGGTTGGCTTCGCGGCAGATACTGTTCTTAGTACTGCTACCAGGCATTTGTAACCTTTTGCTTATAGCCAATTATTTTGTTTAAGCTATATAATTCTTGCCATACTTAATAGCCTAACAAGTGTTTGTAAGCAAAACCTGATTGTTGCCGTATTGTTTTTCTTGTTGCTTACTCCTCTTCTAAATGCAGGCACTACTATATGGTAAGCTGGCCCGGGCTATCTTATAAGTGTGAGTATTACATGTAATATCATTTCAGCGGCAAAGCCTTTTCACCTGCGTTATTTTACCTTACATACAAAAAATTTCTTAAGCTGTTTTAAATACTACGCTAATAATACGTTAAAAGGTGCTTAACAAATTAATTTTGGATAAGGAGGTATAATTCTTGCCAATAGGCGAGCGTTTTAGAAACCATTACTAGTTAACATTTTTTCATCCAATATCAATCAATTTTTATGAGAAATTCTCGACGCAAGTTTATTCGTAATTCGTCTTTAGCCGCCACTTCCATTGCTCTTCTCTCTGCAACCAAAAAAAACAACCTGTTGCAGGAATCAGCTATCGGCTGCGCCCCGGAAATTGCCAGCACACTCAGCGGCAATATTGTTAGTAGTAAATCGGGTAAATGGTCGGATGTAAAAACCTGGGAAGGCGGCCGTGTTCCCGGCGCCGGCGATTCGCCCCTTATTGCAACCGGCCATACCGTAATGATGGATGTTGACAGTACGGTAGCAGGTTTATCCATAAGTGATGGTGGTGTTTTGCAGTTTAATGCTGCGCTTTCTGCAACGTTGCAGTCGAGCGGCAATGTAACGGTAGAAGGTGTGCTGAGGATGCGCCCTTCCAATGTATCGGTAGTGCACACGGTGCGGTTCATTAATATTAACGAGTCGAACTATGTGGGCAGTACTATGGATCCGGTGGCATCGGATGTTGGATTGTGGGTAATGGGCGCCGGTGCGCTCGACCTTTGCGGTACTTCCAAAACCGGCTGGACCAATGCAGCAGACAGCGTACCGGCAGGCGCCACTTCATTTGCTGTTAAAGACAGTACCGGCTGGAAAGTAGGGGATGAAATCGTGATTGCGCCGATGGATCAGCCGGATTTTTATTCTACTGACTGGATAGATTCTTCTGCAACGCTTATTGATTTCTTCCTGCCCAAATTTGAGCGTCGTATTATTACTGCTATCAGCGGTAATACAGTAACATTCGCAGGTGCATTGGTGTATGATCATTCGGCTGTTACTTCTAACGTCACTTCTCCTTTAGGCAATTCTTCCCGCAAGTGGACGGCGGAAGTAGCCAACCTCACCCGCAATGTAAGGGTAGAAGGTACTAAAAACGGTACAACCGATGCGTATGCCAATTTTAAAAGAGCGCATATTTTTATCCGTTCTACTGCTGCTCAGAGTGTTAAATACATGCAGGGCAAATATCTTGGTCCAAGAAAACTTCAGGATGGCGGCAACCGGCCAACACTTATCACCGGCCGTTATGCCCTTCATTTCCATCATTGTGAAGATGGATCAAGAGGCTCAATTGTAGAAGGCTGCGTACTCACAGACATCGGCAGCCGCTGTTATGTGCCGCATGTAAGCCATGGCATTACTTTAAAGAACAATGTTGCCTTCAACTCGATAGGTGAAGCGTTCTGGTACGACTGGCAGGAAATATCGCACAACTGCGTATGGGATGGCAACCTGATGGCGGCTATCCGTATTAATGGAGCAGACCGTAGCTGTACCGGTATGCTGCTGGGCCAGGGCGATGGTAACATTGCAAGAAATAATGCGGCCGTATATGCCAACTGTGGTGTAGCCCACAATGGCGGTGCCTGTTATGTATGGCAGGCCGATGCGGAAGGCGTGTGGATATTTGAAAATAATATATCGCACAGTTCTATCACCGGTATTTCTGTATGGCAAAACACAGGTAACAACCATACTATTATAAACTACGATTCCTTTAGCTGTTATGAAGGCATCAGCCACGGCGCTTATGGCAATTCTTATACTTACCGGTACGGGCACCATTATAAATCTAAAATCTTTAACGAAGCTACTTCGGGTAATACCAGCGGTGTGGTATTCCAGGATCTTTTTGTGGATGCAGCCGGTGCGGATTACTGTGCGGAAATAGTAGATTCGCCTATCCCGTCCGATATAAAATGTACCAACAAATTTATCAACTGCGTATTCAGAAACTATAAAATATCCGCTGTGCAACTGGCCAGCCTCATGCTGGATAGTAATGTAGAAAAACAAAGCAAAAAAGTAGATCTTATCTGCTGTGATATTGTTTCCGGAAAAGCCTTTGTGTTTGATCACAAAAGTTTATACCCTTTAAAGAATAACTCGCAGATCAGGGTACAGCCTGTAGCAGGCCAATGCTTCCAGACTTTGCGGAGCAACAACCAGGACGTGAACTCTAATATCGGTGTATTTGCACCTACCGTTTATGGTACGGGCATGGGGCTTAGCGGCAATTATTATAACGGCACTACGTTCAACGATTTTGCTTTCAGCCGTATAGATTCTATGATCATGTTTCAGCAATGGTCGTATGATAAGGCCTCTTCACCAACCGGCGTTCATTACCTTATTACAGGCGACCAGTATTCTATGCGCTGGACGGGCCAGGTAGAAGCGCAGTACTCGGAGCCGTATATATTTTATACGCAGGGCGGCGGCGGATTTCGGCTTTGGTTGAACGGCGACCTCATTATTGATAGCTGGTACGACCGCGCAGATGCAGCCGAGATCGTAACGTCTAAAACAGTTACACTTACTGCAAAAACAAAGTATTCCATTAAGTTGGAGCATTTTAATGCTGCCGGCTCCCGGGGTTGTATGCTGCACTGGAAATCTCCAAGCTTACCTGTAATGTCGCTGATTCCGCAATGCCAGTTATATGCAGACCCGCTGAACGATGACGGCAGCACAACGAGCCTGATGACGGTGAGTGCGGGCAGCGACGTGGCCATTGCCTTACCCATAAACAAAGTAAACCTCAGAGCAACGGTATCGAATGAAGAGGACGATGCTAAATTAGCTTACCTGTGGACCAAAGTGAGCGGCCCTGCCCAGTATAGTTTCTCCAACCCGAATTCTTTTACTACTAATGTAAAAGGCTTAGTGGCAGGCACTTACACCTTCAGGGTACAGGTGAAAGATTCAAAGGGCAACACTGCCCAGGACGATGTAATGATAACGGTACAGGCTGCAAACAATACGGCAAGCATGACTGCCGATAGCCTTGCAGTTACGGCCTATCCTAATCCATCGCCAAGCAACTTCCACATGCAGGTTATCAGTAAGAGCAGTTCTCCGATTACATTAACCATATTCAACAATTATGGCAAGCAGGTAGCCGTGCACAAGGCTTTGGCTAATCATGCTTCTGTAACGGTAGGCGATAACTTTGAAAGAGGCGCTTACTATGGTATCGCCGAGCAGGATGGCATCAGGCAAACCATCAACCTGATGAAGCTGTAACATTCATTGGTAAAAATTCAGCAGGTAACCGTTTCATAAAATAAGAAAAGGTTACCTGCTTTTTATTAACCTGTAAATAGTGAATTGAAATACTCTATTGCTGCAGGCTTTTCAATTTTGTTATTAAATCTTTTGTCATTAAACGGGCTATCGTATCGGTAAAGTGCGTATTGTTATAATAGTTATGCTCGTATTGATAGCTGCATTTGTAATCGAAAAAAAGAATAGACTGCTGTTTAGAAAGCATATCTATATAATAATCAAAAGCGGAAGAATTTTGTTCTTCACAGTAAAGAACTGGCGCACGGAATAGGATTAGTTTAATGTTGTTCGATTTACAAAAGGAAACTATTTTAATAAAATAAGCCACGTCATCGGGCTGTAAAGTATAAACAGTTGTAACACTGGTTTTATTAACCTTGTGAGCTTCATACAATGGAGTATAACCTTTATTGACTGAGAACCTGTTAACTTCTTTTTGAAAATCATCGGATAGTTTATTGGAGTAATGTTTAGCTACCAACGGATAATTTTTTAAAAATTTTACAAAGTCATTATAAATAAGATTGCCTGCCTGCGGAAAAAACTTAAGCAATACAGCGAGTGATTTTCCGCTGTAATTTTTATAAGCCTCATATACTTCGGGATTATTTAAGTAGCTATAAAACACATCATCCCGAAACTCACGCGAAAATCCCTTTTCCCCATTAAAAGAAAATTCATCTGTTTGGAGAAGTAAAGTGTCTATTTTCAAATAGTATTCCTTTACTAAAAGTTGCAAAAGAATATAATTTGAAGGCATGCCGTGGCCATCTTCTCCAAGATTAAAAACCTGCTCATCTTTACTAAATAATGCGGGATCAACAGCATGTTCCGCTCTCGATGACCCCATTACCAAAAGGTTTATTCGTGTATTTGCATGTTGTTGTAAATAAAGAATTTTTTTATCTGCAAATACATCTGGTTTTATGGGATATACTATAAGGATAAAAGAAAACAGGATAGCCATTATCCAAACGACAGATAATATAATAAAGCGCCTCATATTTTTCTAAAATTGAAAATAAATGAATTGAGTTTTGTCAATAAAATTGAAATGAAAAATGATCAGGACTGCAAGAGTAAAATAAACAAATCTTCTTGCAAGCTTGGCTTTTATATTCAATACGCATCTTTCGTCACTTCTTTGTGTCCAATCCATAAATAAAAAACCTACAACATATACCAGATAGCCTGCATATAATGGAACCGAGTTGATGTTGGTAATCATTTTGATTATATACTTCCAGGATGTGGCAAGATCCGGTGAACGAAAAAATATCCATGCAATTGTTACTAATAAAAAAGTGAGCAGCATTTGTAAAAGCTCCTTTACAGATGGTAAAAATTTTCCGTCTGCAACTACAGTTCCTGCATAGGAGCGATTTCTGTTAAACAATAATAAGGGTACAAACAGTACTGCGTGTATCAGGCCCCAAAAAATAAATGTCCAGTTGGCGCCATGCCAGAAACCGCTTACTATAAAAATGATAAAAGTGTTTTGTACTGCTTTTGCCTTGCCATTTTTAGAGCCGCCCAATGGTATATACAGGTAATCTCTAAACCACGATGATAATGATATATGCCAGCGACGCCAGAACTCGGCAATATTTCTGGAGAAATAAGGAAACCTGAAATTTGATAACAACTCAAAACCTAATAATTTGGAAGTGCCTAAAGCTATATCTGTGTAGCCACTGAAGTCGCAATAAATCTGTATAGAAAAAAATATAACAGCTAATGCCAGCGTGGCGCCGTTGTACTCTGTATAATTGCCAAAAACTTTGTTTACAATACCGGATAACGTATCAGCAATAACTATCTTTTTAAAAAAACCCCATAACATAAGCCGCATACCTTCTACTGCCCGGCGGTAGTTAAACACTCTTTTCTGTTGTACCTGCGGTAAAAAGTGCTGCGCTCTTTCTATTGGACCAGCTACCAATAATGGAAAAAAACAAACAAAAACAGCGTAGGTAATAAAATTTTTTACGGGTTGTAATTTTCCGTTGTAAATGTCAAATACATACGATAGACCATGAAAGGTATAAAAGGAAATACCAACAGGTAGTATGATGCTTAATGTCCAGGGATCTGCTTTAAAGCCTAAGTGACGAATCGCATCAGCAAAAGACACGGCAAAAAAATTGTAATACTTAAAAAATCCGAGGAAGATAAGGTTAACAGATACACTCAGCCAGAGCCAGAACCTTCTTAATTTTTTATCCTCTGCCTGCGATATTTTTATTCCTGTATAATAATCTAATCCTGTTGAGAAAGCCAGCAAGAACACAAACCTCCAATCCCAGCAAGCATAAAAGAAGTAGCCTGCTATAAACAGCAGTAAATTTTGATAGGTAAGGTTCTTAGTAACTACAAACCAATAAAGGCAAAAAATTATTAATAAAAAAATCAGAAAATTAATAGAGCTGAAAAGCATTAATTGTGGTTGTAATTAAACAATATAATAGGGGCGCAAAGATTAGCAAAAGAAGTAAAACTAAAATGGATAGTAAAAGGCTCGGTATATTGTATGCACAATAAGCTATTGTCTCTTACAGTATGCTTTTTACTTTCAGTTGCCGGTTCATTAATTCGCCGTTTTTACGGCGTATAAAAACCTCCACTGTCGTATTTAAATTTTGCATCATTGTTTTATACACCTGTATATTACCGGCAAAGTTTTTATTCATACCCAGCACCACGTCTCCCGCTTCAAAGCCTGCCTTCTCTGCCGGCGAGCCCTTCATAATATCCACGATCGTTATTTCATTATTAATCATATAAATGCCAAGGCCGGTGTAGGCGTAGTCGAAAGAATCACGGTAATGGGAATTCGGTTTTAGAAAAATCTGCTGCTCGCCATAGTTTA
Organism: Ilyomonas sp.; assembly: GCA_965247435.1. GTDB lineage: Bacteria > Bacteroidota > Bacteroidia > Chitinophagales > Chitinophagaceae > Ilyomonas. The sequence goes on from OZ252019.1 coordinate 961,744, forward strand.
GAATCACATTAAAACGGCGCAAAATATCATTACCAATTAATCCGCCCGTTACGGGATAAGAAGTGGCATTGTATTCATCATCAAAAATATAGGTAGGCACTTTTTTAAAGCGGTAAGGCCCGAGTTTTATTTCTTTCACTACTGTAAGGCTCATTTCTGCTTTTCCGCCAAGCCCCTGCGCCTGGGTGCCAAATACTTTTTTATTCTTGCTGAGGATCATACTGTCCTGGATGAAGTTTTTGGAAAGCAACAGGCAGAGTCCGGCGCCCATATCGTAATAAAACCGGGCATTCACCGTTATATCGTCTTTCACGGAGAGTTCCTGCATTGCCAGCGTGCTGAACCTTGGCGAAAGCAGGGTGCCGCCATGCGGATATTTAATGCTGCCCGGCGTTAATATATCCAGCATCATCCGCTCGTAATCAACCTTTACAATGTAGCGCCTGAAAAAACTATAGCCGATAATGCCATCAATTTTTACCCCGTAAACACTTGTCAGAATTTCATAATCATTGATGTGAAAGTCCAGCTTCTCAACTGCGAGGCGGGGAAAATGCAAGGTATGGCCATAAGCAAAATCAACAGTTCTGATGCCGGCAATACCACGGATGGTGCGGTTGCTCGGCTCCCTTTTAAGGCGCAGATAGCTGCAGGTAGATGAATCTAAAGAGATGCCGCCGCTGCCGGTATCCAAAATAAAATTGAGCGAATCAGGGATCGAATCAATGGTGGCCTGTACGATGATAATGCCACCCGTGAGCATAATAAAAGGAAGGGAAGCAAGGCGCTTTGCGGGGGGTGCCTCCACCCCGCTTTGTTGTGCATGAATGGAAATGGAAGATAAGCACAATCCCATGGCAATACAGAGCAATAAATTTCTTCGTATAGCTGCAAGCATAATAAATTAATAAGGACGGACATTGGTCAAAATACGCTGCTTTTTACCGTACACCGCATGATCGGCAAGTATTTACAGCCCCGCTTTTTTTGCGGGGTTGCAGGAATAAACACTAATCATCAGCGGCAGGCTATTGCAGCCAAACATAACCAAAAATTTCCTGGCAGTTTTCAGTTTATAATTGCTGTTGTTAAGGTACAGGCTTGTTTGTTACGTATGTAGATAGACATAGTAAAAACCGATCTTGAATAACGTTGCAGCGAAGTATTAACCGAAGTGGAAAGATAAAGCGCGGAAAGTAATTTTTTGCTACCCATTTTCAGGGTGTACCTGTTTTGTTATGAGCGGCGGAAAACGTTTAATAAGGTTGGCTTACTATACAGCCGGCAGTATTAGTCAGCAATCAATTCTGCATCCTGGTTATTGCCGTATCTGTAAAGGGGCACATTTTGTAAAAGCGCAAATCGTAAAAAGTGGTGAAAATATACTTAAAATTTGCGATTGGCTGCCCGTCTCAAACGCTTGCTGTTATTCGGTTGCGCAAGCGGCCTGCTATTACATTCTTTGTTTTATCCAAACCCCTATCTTTGCGCCCTTACAAAAAAATTTAGTAAATCCTTATAAGTATGCAACTGAAAGGCTTGGTGCGTTTTTTTACGATTGCTTTAATATTAATCTGCCTTTACCAGCTTTCCTTTACGTGGATCGTGCACAACCATGAAGATAGCATGTCTCAGCGGGCGGATGCCTGGGTACGCGGCAACTTCGGCACGCCTGAAAAAAAATATCCCGGCGATAAAGCAATGCAGTCTTTTTATTCCGATAGCCTTAACACCCTGAAGAAACAGCGCCTGGCGTACCTGCTTGATAGTACTAAAGGCAGTGATATTGGCCCTTTCGGCCTTACTACCTATCAAAGCGCAAAAGACAAAGAACTCAATCTTGGCCTCGACCTGCAGGGCGGCATCAGCGTAAGTATGGAAGTGGGTTTGGATGGCCTTATCCGCTCCTTATCCAACTATTCAAAAGATCCGCAGTTTAATAAAGCGCTGAACAATGCAGTTGCCCTTAAAGCCAATTACAGCGGAAACCTTATTAAGCTTTTCTATACCGAATATCAAAAGACAGCCGGCAGCAATGCGCAGTTAGCACCCCTGTTTGTTGCCCGCAGCAACGGCCAGATAAAAGCTACGGCTGCCAACGATGCGGTACTAACCTACTTACAGGATCAGGCTAATAAAGCTTTTACCAATACCGAAAAAATCCTGCGTACAAGGATTGACCGCTTTGGAGTAGCATCGCCCAATATCAATCCCGATCCTGACAAAGGCCGGATTAACATTGAGCTTGCCGGTATTACCGACCCGGAAAGAGTACGGCATTACCTGCAATCAACGGCCAATCTCCAGTTTTTTGAAGTCTATAATATCAATGACCTTGCAGAACCGCTCAAGTCGGCCGACGCAGCCATGAGCGATTTTTTAAATGGTAAGAATGTATTAGACACCGTATCTGTTTTAAAAAGCGATACGACAAATCTTGGCGGCATTGCAGGGGCAGATACGCTTAAAAAAGGTGGCAGGGATACTGCAGCAACCGCTGCTGCAAAGCCCGTTGACAGTGCAACGATTAAGAAAAATGCAAATCCTATCTTGTCTATAATGCAGCCAGCGCAACCCCGGCAGGATAAAGATGGCAAAACACAGTTCCCGGCAAACATTGGCTATATATTAGCGAAAGACACGGCTACATTGGGCAACTATCTCCGGCAGGAATTTATCAGGAACCGGTTTCCATCCAACGTGCTGTTTGTATATGGCAAAACAGACAGAACAGCCACTACAAAAGTTACTACGCAAAACGTGCTGGAGCTATATGCCGTTAAAACACTGGATAATGGCACCGCCAAACTGGAGGGTGAGCACGTAAGCGAAGCCAGCCAGGGCTACGACGAGCGGAGCCGGCCTTCCATCAATATGAAAATGGATGAGCTGGGCACCCGCCTGTGGGCACAGATGACGCGGGCAAACGTAAGCAAGCCTATTGCTATTGTGCTGGATAATGTAGTCTATAGCGCGCCTTTTGTATCGGGCGAAATACCATACGGAAGCTCGCAGATCACCGGTTCTTTTTCTACCAACGAGGCCCAGGATTTAGCAGGTATTTTACAATCCGGTAAATTGCCGGCGCCTGCCAAAATAGTACAGGAACAGATTGTAGGGCCAACGCTGGGCAAAGAAGCCGTAAACGGCGGCGCCTTGTCGTTCCTGATAGCTTTTGTAGTGATATTTATATTGATGCTGGTGTATTATAACACTGCCGGTTGGGTGGCTAATATCGCGCTTATCTTAAATCTCCTGTTTACTATTGGCATACTGGCGGCGTTTGGTTTTACCGTAACGGCAGCGGGTATTGCAGCGCTTGTGCTTACGGTGGGGATGGCAGTGGATACCAACGTTATTATTTTTGAAAGAATAAAAGAAGAATTGGCCAGGGGCAAAGGCTATCAGAATGCAGTGGGCGATGGCTATAAGCGCTCGTATGCGCCGGTGCTGGATGCGCACGTTACTACGTTTCTTTCTGCAGCAATCCTGTTTATATTTGGTCTTGGGCCGGTATTGGGTTTTGCTACCACGCAGATGGTCGGTATCATTCTCTCCCTTTTTTGCGGCATCCTGGTATCGAGGGTAATTACCGATATTTATACCAACCGCAACCGCCACTTTCAATATTTCACCAGCTTTTCCCAAAAGGTATTTAAGCATGCCGCCTACCGGTTTATCGAATATCGCAAAATTGCGTATGGCATTTCTGTAATGGTATTAATATTAGGCATCGCTTCCTACTTTCACGGCTTCGACCAGGGCGTAGAATTTGCGGGCGGGCGAAGCTACACGGTGCGCTTCAGCAGCAAGCCGGATGTAGATAAAATGCGCAACGACCTGAAAGGTGTTTTTGGTGAATACCCGATTATTAAAACGGTTGACCGCGAAGACCAGTTGAATATTACTACGTCGTATAAGATACATGAAACCGGCAACAATGTGGATTCCTCCGTGGAGCAAACATTGTATAACGGTCTTAAAAGTTTCCTTCCGCAGGGCACTACCTACAATGAATTTTCCAGCCGCTACAAGCAAGGCTCGCAAACGGTGCTGCCGACTATATCCGACGATTTAAAAGCCGGCGCTACCAAGGCAACCATTATTGCTATTATTGTTATTTGTCTGTACATTTTTATCCGCTTCCGCGACTGGCGCTACTCGCTGGGTACTATCGTTGCATTGCTGCACGATGTGTTTGTAACGCTTGCTGTATTTAGCTTTGCGCGTACTATTGTGCCTTTCCCGCTGGAGATAGACCAGCATTTTATCGCAGCTATCCTTACCGTTATCGGCTTCTCCATGAACGATACGGTAATCGTGTACGACCGCATACGGGAAGACTCCAAGCTAATGCGCGGCGAAAGCAAGGAAACGATTATTAACCGTGCCATTAATCAAACGCTTAGCCGCACGATTATGACATCGCTTACCGTGTTTCTAACCATTCTTATTCTCTTTATTTTTGGCGGAGAAGTTACAAGGGGCTTTGCCTTCGCCATGCTGATCGGCGTTATTACCGGTACCTATTCTTCTATATTTGTTGCAGCGCCGATACTGGTTGACTTTGCGCGCAGCAGGCCATTGGGCGCAGCAGAAGAAGTAAAGCCTGTAAAAAAACCGGTGCTCCGATAAATGAATTAAGTTACACAAAAGGCGGTCAGTACTGACCGCCTTTTTTTATTTAAGTAACCAGTCAATACTATCTCTCTTACTTCTTATTGTTTGCCGTTCCTTGCTTAATAAACGTAAAATGAGAAATGCGGGGGCTAAGGATACATTTCACATTTTCCTGCAATACCTGCAGGTAGCTTTTATAATAGTTTGCAATCAGCAGCAGTACTGCTTTATTGAAGCAAAGAATTTAATGGACATGCATTTTATTTAAAGTTTGGTAGGGTGTTGATAAGGCACTAAGAACATTTTAAGTATGCTTAAATTGTTATTGAATTCATCGCTTTAACATCAACTTAATGGAAGTGCAGCGGGATCGGCTGTTTCTTTGCAGTGGCATTTGCTTACAAACATGCTTATAGCTTTAAAAAAATATTTATCCGGCCTTGTTATCGTAGTCGTAGCCTTACAGGTACTCAACCTGGGCTTATATGCGCAGGACTTTGAGACAGTGCCGGTAGCTAATGGTATGGAGCAAAACATCATTAACTCCGTAACCGAATACATAGCGGAAGTAGTATTGCATAAAGTAAATGCTTTCCCGGAAAAGAAAGAATCTTCCACGCCGGGAGGCCAGGGCAGCCATGAGCTGCTGTTTAAATTTCAGCCCTTTAAAATTATCATCCTCAATAGCCAGGAGCGGCAATACGCGCTTATACATCCTGCTAAAGAGTATAACTGTTTTTGCCAGCCGCGCTATGCCAATCAAAGCAAAGACATTGTTTCTCCGCCTCCCAAAGCGTAGCTTTTTATATAAAGTGGTATAGCTTATACGTGTAGTTGTACAACCATAGTACGCTGCAATGAACTGCCTTGTTAGCACTATCGTGCGCAACACTGCCTTCGGCTATACACAATACTTTTTGATGTTTTCTGGTACTAACCGTTTCATTTTTTCAAGAATAAATTACAGGCACAATGATTCATTTCATGCGGCATGTTGTTGTGCGCAGGCTGCCGGGGTTTTTCTTTTGTTTAATAGCAGCCCTGACCGCACATGCGCAAACCGATACAACCACCTTCTCTTTAGACGAGGCAGACAAGCGTTTTTTAGACAGCAACCTAAGCCTGCTGGCAGCACATTATAATATAGACGCAAATCGCGCGCTCATTCAGCAGGCGAAGCTTTGGCAAAACCCTTTACTAAGCACCGATCAGAATATATATGCGGGCAATCATTTTTTCCAGCACGGCAAAGATTATAACGGCGATCCTGCGGGGCAGGTTTTCATTCAGTTGCAGCAACTGATACAAACCGGAGGCAAGCGTGGCAGGCAGGTAAATCTTGCTGTTACCAGCACCCGGTTAAGCGAGCTGCAGTTGCAGGATCTGCTGCGCAACCTGCGCTACGAGCTGCACCAGGATTACTACACCATTGCGCAGTTGTTGGCAAATAAAGCCTTGCTTGCAACCGGCGCTGCACGGCTCGCTAATCTTCAAACTGCCATGCAGGCGCAGTTGCAGGCCGGCAATATTGCACAAAAAGATTACCTGCGGGTGCAGGCGCTGGTAATAGCATTGGAGCAGGATATAACCGACCTGGATAAAAATATTGTAGCTGCGGAGCAGGACATGAAAACCCTGCTTCAAATCGGTGATAACCATACATTCATCAAGCCGGCGGAGGTGTTGCAAAATACTGTATCGCTGCCGCCCGATGTGAATGAGCTGATAGATACCGCAAAGGCAACGAATGCCAACTACCTGCTGCAGCTTTCACAGGTAACGTACGCAACACAAAACCTGGATTATCAAAAAGCGTTGCGCACGCCGGACGTAACAATTGGCTCTGAATACGACCGCAGCTCCAACTATGCGCCGAACTATGTTGGTTTGAGCATAGCCCTGCCGTTGCCCCTGTGGAACCGAAACAGTGGCAACATTAAAGCGGCTGCCTTCAACGTTAAGCAGCAGCAAACTGAAACATTGAGCGCTGCCGACCAATTGGGCAACCGCATTGCCGGCGCATACCAGCGGCTGCAGCTTAGCTACCGGCAAAACAATGCTACCCGGCAGGCATTTTACAACGATTATCAAAAGCTGTTTAACAATATGCTCCAAAGCTATGCACAGCGGCAGATAAGCTTGCTGGAACTGCTGGATTTTATAGATTCTTACCAGCAGGCGCAAACGCGTTTGCTGCAGCAGCAGTTGAACCTGCAACTGGCGAAAGAAGAGCTGAACTATGAAGTAGGCACTGATGTAATAAAATAAAAGTAAAAATATGAAACCAATGAGACCGATATACACTGTATTGCTTATTGCAGCAATCATTATATTTTTTGGATCCTGCCATGGAAAAGAGCAGCCGGTGGCCGATAGTAACGCTCCGTATAAACTGAGCGATACGATGGCGCACATGATAAAGCTGGACAGTGTGCAGTTGTGTGGCGTGAACGAAGAGCTGCAGCTTAGCGGCGAAGTAAGTTTTGATGAAAATAAGATTTCAAAAATATACCCGCGCAGCAGCGGACAGGTAGTACAGTCCACTTTGTCGCTGGGCGATAAAGTGCAGGCAGGGCAGGTGCTGGCCGTTATTAAAAGCGCTGATGTGGCCGGCAATTATGCCGATATGAGCAGCGCAAATGCAGATATTGCCATAGCCAAAAGGCAAATGGATAACCAGGAAGCCTTGTACAAAAATGGCATTGCCAGCGAGCGGGAATTTGAAGAAGCGAAAGAAGATTATCAGAAGGAGTTAGCATCAAAACAGAAGATCACATCGCTAATACAAATCAATGGCGGCGCGGGCGCTACAGCAAGCGGTACGTATGCATTAACGGCGCCTGTGAGTGGCTACATCGTTGAAAAAAACATTAACAACGGCGATTTTATACGTCCGGATATGGGCAATAGCCTGTTCACTATTTCCGACCTCAAAGACGTATGGGTGTGGGCCAATGTGTTTGAAGCGGATATTGCCAAGGTACGGGAAGGAACGGATGTGCAGGTGAAAACGCTGGCCTATCCCGATAAGGTATATCCCGGTAAAATTGATAAGGTAAGCGAAGTGCTGGACCCTAATAATAAGGCGCTGCGCGTACGCATCAAGCTGTCCAACGCCGATATGATGCTGAAGCCGCAGATGTTTGCAACGGTGATTGTAACCAACCCGCTGAACGAGCAGGCCATCTGTGTATCTACCAAAGCCCTGATACAGCAGAATGGCAAAACCTACGTGGTAATCTACAACAACGACCACGATATGAAGATTGCCGAAGTAGCGGTGCTGAAGACCGTGGGTGATAAAACTTATCTCAACAGCGGCTTAAGCATCGGGCAAAAAGTGATTACCGAAAACGAGCTGTTCGTATTCCAGCAATTGATGGGTGATTAATATGGCTTGGTAATGCCCGGTAGTAAAATGTGTTATTCTAAAACGTACGCCCGGTATGCATTTGCCAGTAACAGGCTATTTGAAATGATGAAAGAAAAATAGCGCCTTACAAATAAAGAAGGTAGGATTTCTGTAAGCCCGTCATCAACATTTTCGCTGTTGCAGTTCAGCCGTTGCCGGTTCGTGTAATTAGTGCAGCGGACAGATAATTCGTGCTCAAAAAAATTAATTATGAACAAGTTTATTAAAAATATTATTTACTTCTCGCTGCGGCACCGCTACCTCGTTTTCTTTCTTACGGCGGTTGTTGCGGTTACCGGTTTTTTTTGCTATCGCATGACGCCGATAGAAACCTTTCCGGACGTAACCAATACGCAGATCATCATCATCACGCAATGGCCGGGCAGGAGCGCCGAAGAGATTGAAAAGTTTGTAACGATTCCACTGGAAGTATCGCTCAACTCGGTACAGAAAAAGATTAACCTGCGCACAACCTCTTCATACGGGCTTAGCTATGTGCGGCTGATTTTTGATGATGATGTGGACGATGCTTTTGCACGCCAGCAGGTAATGAGCCGCATACAAAATGTGGACCTGCCCGAAGAAGTAAAGCCGGAAGTAGAACCGCCTTACGGGCCTACGGGCGAGATATATCGTTATACGTTAAAGAGCGCTACGCGCAATATCCGCGACCTGAGCGCTATACAGGATTGGGTGCTGGACAGGCAGTTTAAAAGCATACCCGGCGTGGCGGATGTGAACAGCTTTGGCGGTGAGGAAAAGAGCTACGAAATAAGCGTGAATCCTAACTACTTAACGAAGTATGGGCTCAGCGCACTGGACGTGTACAACGCGGTAAGTAAAAGCAATGTAAATGTTGGCGGCGATGTAATAGAGCAGAACGGCCAGGCGTATGTGGTGCGCGGTATTGGCCTGCTGAACAGTATTGCAGATATAGAAAACATTATCATCACCAAAATAAACGGTGTGCCTAGACTGGTGCGCAATGTAGCCAATGTAATGGAAGCCGGCAAGCCGCGCCTCGGGCAGGTTGCAAGAGATACGATAAGCGATGTGGTAGAAGGAATCGTGGTAATGAAAAAGGGAGAAAACCCGGCTGCGGTGCTCGATTTGATTCATGATAAAGTAAAAGACCTGAACGAGAATGTGCTGCCGAAAGATGTGAAGATTGATCCTTTTTACGACCGTACCAGCCTGATGGATTTTGCCACGCACACGGTCATCCATAATCTTATAGAAGGCATTGTGCTGGTTACCTGTATCGTGCTGCTTTTTATGGCCGACTGGCGCACTACGGTTACGGTAAGTATCATCATACCGCTCGCCTTGTTGTTTGCATTTATCTGTATGCGCATCAAAGGCATGAGCGCCAACCTGCTTTCGATGGGTGCCGTAGATTTCGGAATTATCATAGACGGCGCCGTGGTAATGGTGGAAGGCTTGTTTGTAGCGCTCGACCACCGGGCAAAAGAAGTAGGCATGGAGCGGTTTAATAAGCTGGCTAAATTGGGTTTGTTTAAGCAGGTCGGCTCCGAAATGGGCAAAGCGATCTTCTTCTCCAAGCTCATCATCATTACCTGCCTGATACCAATCTTCGCCTTTCAGAAGGTAGAAGGTAAAATGTTTTCGCCGCTGGCCTATACTTTAAGCTTCGCCCTGTTAGGCGCACTCATTTTTACGCTTACGCTCGTGCCTGCGTTATCCAGTATTTTACTCCGGAAAAATGTGCGCGAAAAGCATAACGTAGTTGTCTCCTTTTTTGAGAACGGAATCAGGAACTTGTTTGAAAAAATATATAAAGTGCCCAAGCTGAGCTTATCGGTTGCACTGGCGGTAATGGCGCTTACTTTTTTCTCTGTAAAATTTATCGGCAGCGAATTTCTGCCGCAGCTCAATGAAGGCGCGCTATGGGTAGAAAGTGAATTACCGATGAGCGTGAGCCTGCCCGAAGCGCAGGCGATTTCTACCAAGATGGTGAGCATCCTGCACGAGTTTCCGGAGGTGAAGCAAACGTTGTCGCAGGTTGGCCGCACCAATGATGGTACCGATCCAAAAGGCTTTTTTGATGTGCAGATACAGGTAGATCTGAAGCCGAAAGAGCAATGGCGGAAAGACCTTTCCGAAGACGCGTTGATAGATGCTATGAACGCCCAGCTAACCAAAATTCCGGGCGTCGTATTTAATTATTCGCAGCCTATCCGTGATAACGTGGAAGAAGCCGTAGCCGGCCTCAATGCTTCTTTAGCCGTTAAAATTTATGGCCCGGATTTTAAAACGCTGGACACCCTTGCAGACGAAGTAAAAGCGCAACTGGCCACTGTGCAGGGGGTAGCAGATTTAGGCGTGCTCCGCAATCTTGGCCAGCCCGAATTTCGCATCGAATTAGACAATCAGAAGATGGCTTTGTATGGGGTGAATACGGCCGACGCCAATGCGGTAATAGAAATGGCGCTGGGCGGCAAAGCAGCAACGCAATTGTATGAAGACGAGCGCAAATTTGATGTGCGGATCCGCTACCAGAAAGAGTTTCGCGATACGCAGGATAAGATAGAAAACCTGATGATCCCAACGCAGGACAGCACTAAGATTCCGCTGAAAGAGATCTCCACCATCAAAACACTTACCGGCCCGGCATTTATTTTCCGGGATAATAACAGCCGTTATATCGGTGTAAAATTTTCCAACCGCGAGCGCGATTTAGGCAGCACGATTGCCGAAGCACAGCAGAAGGTGGAGGCGCACGTAAAGCTGCCGCATGGCTATTCAACCTCCTGGAACGGGGAGTTTGAAAACCAGCAGCGCGCTTCACGAACACTAAGCCGTGTGGTGCCCGTTTGCCTGCTGTGCATCTTCCTTATTTTGTTTATAATGTTTGGCAATGTAAAAGATGCAGTGCTGGTTATTTTGAATGTGCCTTTTGCGCTGATTGGCGGCATCCTGGCGCTGCACATTACCGGCATCAACTTCAGCATATCGGCGGGCATTGGCTTTATTGCCTTGTTTGGGGTGTGCATACAAAACGGCGTGATACTCATCAGCGTTTTCCGCAAAAACCTCGAAGCAAAAATGCCCTTGAAAACTGCGCTTACACAAGGTGTTGTATCCCGCGTGCGGCCGGTAGTAATGACGGCGCTTATGGCAGCAATCGGGCTGTTGCCGGCAGCTTTAAGTACCGGCATCGGCAGCGAAACCCAGAAGCCATTGGCGATTGTTGTAATCGGCGGGCTGGTAACCTCTACTATTTTAACACTGCTGCTATTGCCGGTGATTTATGCGCAGGTATATAACCTTATGCACAAGCGTGAAAACCGGAAGCTGCTGCGCAAAATGGGCGCTATCAGTAAGTAAAACAGGCATTGCAGAAAGTTCAGATTCAGCAAAGCCGTTGCGCCGGCAGCGGCTTTGCTGAATCTGCTTAATCACACTGCAGCGCGTAACAGCACTGCACGCTACCGGTTCTTTATATACCGTTTTCCGCTGTCTTGCCGGCGGTTACATAAATGTTCAAAACCGCATACAACATTACTGCGGCGAAATAACAGGCAGGGAATAATTACAGAGAAAGGTGGTTATAGTTACAGTGTATCTGCGAAAGCAATTATTCTTCCAGGCAGAATTAAAGGCGGGTTTATTTATAACCGACTAAAGAGGTACTATTCTTTTTACGGCAAAAACCATAGATGAACAGAAAATAAAAGGTATTAATAAAATTGGTAAAAATCAGTCAGTTTTATTTTCGGGAGCGTTTTCTTCCTGCTGTTTTTTATACAACAGCTCTTTGTACAACTGCTCGTTCTGGTCCCACCTATATTTCTTATAAAAGATAGCCATGAAAACAATAATGGCCAGTATGGCAATGATCAATACATTAGGGCTTAATTCTGTATTTGCCAGCATATCTGCCCGCTCGTACCAGCGCGCTGTAACTACCGATGTTATGATGCCGGTTGCGATCAATAAACCGGCCGGCAACCCAATCAGTAACTGGCGAAACAGTTTTTTTTCGCGGTCTCGGTTTTCCTGCCAGTATTGTACAAACCGTTCTTCCTGCGGCGTAAGCATACTTTGTAATAATTGTGCAAATATGGGTTAAACAACAACAGCGATCATAAATATGCACAAAATTTGAAGCAGGGAGAACTGTATTATCTTTACCCCATAAAAAAACGACTGTGCACAAATACGATTTTTACATTCAGGATTACTTACAGAGTCAGGGAACACTTTCTGCAGAAAATATTGGCGCGTTTGAGGTAGCAAAGCAGCGTGGCAACGGAACCCCGGTTGTAAACTTTACGTATAACAAACATGCCGGCACTACCCAGGAACTGGTGGCGTATATTGCAGAGAAAGAACGCAAAAGCAAAGTAGTAATCGGCTTTGACCTCGAAGCGCATTTTAATGAAATAAGACAGTTTATGAATACGGGCAAGGCCTGGGTAATACCAGCCGTTGGCCAGTTGCAGATGAACCGTAACCGGGAGTACGAACTGGTGCCGCAGGCACAGGAAGAAATGATAGGTCAGGAAAGAAAACGTGTAATGCAAAGCAGCCGGCCGTCAAATGAGTATGGCCTGCAACGAACAGAACCCCGCAATAGTAACCGAATGGGCGGCGTATTGTTAACTGTCTTATTAATAGCTGCCCTTGCAATCGGAGGCTATTACCTGTACAGCAATAAAAGTGCGGTAGCCAGGAACACTAATACAGATACCGCCGCTACCCAAACCGATACCATGGTGCAGCAGGTGACGCCACCCTCCAACATGAATAATACAACTACTGCTGCGGCGGCGCCTGCTGTTGACCAGGCCGGGGCAACAACGCCGGCTGCCGGGGTTGCAGCACCTGCCGCTAATGGTATGATGGATATACACTTCATCATAGCAAGAACAACCGATAAAGACTATGTGCATAAGCGTTACAGCCAGTTGAAATCGTATGGTATTGCCATTGCTATGGACAGTGTATCGCGGGATACCAGTACTTTATATAAACTTTTTCTTGCTAAAACACTTGCCCCTGCAGATACGGCAAGAGTAAAAGATTCGCTGTCTGTTTACTTTGGCAAGCCGGTAAAAATTGAACAGGCCAATAAATAATTTTGCTAAACAGCAATTCATAATTCTTGAAAAAACGGGGCAGTATAAACCGGCGTGCCTGTTTTAATCATCTACCTATCTTTATCATTTGCTGCGCCTTGCCAAATTCCAAGCTATTGATACAAGCGCAGCCTTAAAATGAAAATACTACACAACTATTACATATATGGAGTGCTGCCTGCATTTTACATAGGCATAATCATTGTTTCTTTGCCGACTAAATCTATTCAATGCGCATAGGAATTGTTTGCTATCCTACTTTCGGCGGCAGCGGTGTGCTGGCCACCGAACTTGGGAAGGCGCTTGCCGATAAAGGTCACTCCGTTCATTTTATTACTTACCAGCAACCGGTACGCCTCAATGTGTTCAGCGCGAACATTTATTATCATGAAGTGCGCGTGCCTACCTACCCTTTATTCGATTATCCGCCGTACGAGGTAGCGCTTGCCAGCAGTATGGTAGATGTAATTATGAACCACAATCTCGATCTCCTGCATGTGCATTATGCTATACCACATGCTTCTGCGGCTTTTATGGCGAAGCAGATTGTACGCAAAAGCGGCCGCGACATTCCGGTGATTACCACTTTGCACGGTACTGATATCACACTGGTTGGCCGGGATAAAACATACGAGCCGGTAGTTACGTTTTCCATCAACGAAAGCGATGCCATTACCGCCGTATCGCAAAACCTGCGGCAGGAAACCTATTCTTCTTTCAGTATAAAAAAAGAGATAGAAGTTATTTACAATTTTGTGGATGTAAGCCGTTTCAGTAAAAAACCGATTGATGCGTTCCGCAAAGTAATCTCGCCTGCCAACGAAAAGATATTGGTGCATGCTTCCAACTTCCGTAAGATAAAAAGGGTCAACGATGTAATAAAAATTTTTGCGCAGGTGCGCAAGGAAATGCCGGCCAAGCTGCTGATGATTGGCGACGGGCCGGAGCGGAGCGGTTGCGAAACGCTGGCAAGAGTATTGGGTGTGCACGATGATATTCGCTTCTTGGGCAAGCAGGAGCAGATGGAAGAAATACTGGCCGTGTCGGATTTGTTTTTACTGCCTTCGGAATACGAAAGCTTCGGCTTGTCTGCATTAGAAGCAATGGCTGCGCGGATGCCGGTTATCAGCTCGGATGCGGGCGGCCTGCCGGAGGTGAATGTGCATGGTATAACGGGCTATCTGGCAGCGGTAGGCGACACGGCTACCATGAGTGCCTGCGCAATAGATTTATTGGGTAATGAAGAACTGCTGAATACTTTTAAGCAGCAGGCGTATGAGCAGGCCTGTAAGTTTGATATACACAATATAGTGCCGCAATACGAAAAGTTGTATAGTCGTTTCTGTGCGATGGAATGCAGTAAGTAAAATAGTGTTGGATTGTTACGGGATTAATTTTAAACCTTGTGCTTTGTATTGCTTTACTAACTGATCATCACTAATCAGCGTATAATTATTGCTGATAGCCATCCAGATTAGCATACGATCGAAAGGGTCTTTGTGGTGGAGTGGTAAAAGTTTGAACAAAGAACTTGCATTACTTACAGATGGGTCATTAATTGTAAATCCGGCTTCCACAAGTTTGTGTGGCAAGTCGTCGGGTGATAAACTACCTAAAGTAAGTTTTTCGCTATGATATTTTATAGAAATTTTCCAAAAGTTTACAGCGCTTGCAATAATTGTATTATTTGTATCTGTAAGTATTTTTTGAACTGTTTTTGATCGTTTACCTGGTTCAAATAGTAACCAGATGATGATATGGGTATCTAATAAATAAGTCATACCTCAAATTCTTCATTAGTCGTAATGTTGAAGTCTTCTGACATAAAATAACGTTCCTTCTTTAAAATGCCTAATTTTCTTTGCTGTAGCTGTTCTTCCTTTGGCACGAGTCAGGCTTTAATCTCCCTTTTTTTGCCATAAGTAATACCTATCATTTCGCCTTTTTCCACGCTTTTCAACGCTTCGGAAAAATGGGTTTTAAATTCTCCTACACTCATTGTTTTTATAAATAATTATTTATTCAAAAGTAAGTTTTGGTTGTCAGGTTGTCAAATGAAAGCAATCATTAACAGCGGTAGCAAAAAGCCTGATCATCTTATAAATAAAAAAGCCCTTCCTTGCCGGAAGCGCTTTGTAAGTGAAGTCAGAACGAAGTTATAATACATTAAACCCAAGGCTCAGGTAGTACAAACCGCCAACATACGGGTTGCCAAATGCATTGCGGTAGTAGTGGTTGGTAAGATTGGTAGCGCCCAGTTTAATCATGCTTTTCGCTTTTACAAGCTTATAGCTAACCTGCGCATCCAGCGTGCCGAATGCGGGGATAGTGCCGGTGCCAAAAGTGCCCTGCCAATACACTTTATCCTGCCACTTGTAAATCACGTTAAAGCCTAAGCCTTTATATAAATCGTTGTTGGAAAAGCCAACATTATAGCGGGTTTTAGGCGTATTGAAAAAGGTTATCAATCCGGAAGGAACATCATGTAACTGATCGGTATAAACATTGGCGCTTACAATATATTTTTGAGTAAGCTGGTACTCAAAACCTATTCCCCAGCCATTCGCCTTTACGGGCGTAGGGCTGTTGGTAACAAAGGAAAAATTAGTGGAAGTAAAAGGACTGGCCAGTTCTGGTATAGAAGTGGCAAGGCTGTCGCTCTTGCCTCTCGCTACTGCTACGCGGGCGATGAAATCTTTGTATTTACTGGAATAGTAGTAGGCATCAATCAATAATCTTTTGGCAATTACACCCCTGTAACCGATTTCAAAAGAGGCCATAGTTTCCGGTTTAACCGTTGTAAACTGGTAAGATCGCAATACTGCCGGGTTAAGTGTGCTGCGAAACGAATCAACACTCGTGGCAGTATATACGGGATTTGTATCAAAATGGTAAAATGTGCTAAAAGAAGGCAGGCCGCCAATCAGCTTGCTGCCGGGAGAGTTAAGATTTATATACTGATCCTGGTTGTTGGGAAAGCGGTAAGCCTGCTGATAAGACAAGCGTATATTGTTATCTTTTGCTACTTCTACGGAAGCGGCGAAGCGTGGCGTAAAGCGACCTTTAAAATTCTCGTTTTTATCAAAGCGACCAGAGGCGGTAAGCTTTAAAACGTCGTTAAACAATTGCTTTTGTAATTGAAGGTATGCGCCGTATTCACTTATTTTAATAGGCCCGGCCGTATCGGCAAAAATGGTTCCCTTAGAGTCAAGGTTATAAAGCCGGTAGCTGGCGCCTACCAATACATCCACTACTTTTATCCATTTGCTTAAATTTCCCTGCCCTTCTACTTGGTATAAGTCGGATTTATCAGCGAACTGGGCACCGCCAAAACCAATTGGTTTCTTAACAATTGAGTCAAACGCATTTTTAAAGGCAGCACTGCCCGGCGTAAATCTACCAATGTCTGCTATAGAACGTGCATAGGCATGCGCCTGGTCTGAGGGTGTTCCTGGTGGTGTAAGTACAGCGCCGGAGTAATTACCAATATATTCACCAAACCATTCCTGATCACTTTTCCATTTGTTATTAAGCGCCAACGTAGCGATAGTAGAAGCATACGAATCACCGGAGTTTTCCTGCGTAGTGTAAGCTCGTACAAACCAATCGTCGCTCTTAACTTCCAGGCGGTATTGACCCATGGTAAAATTCTTCAGCGAGTAGCGGTCTGCACCTGTATATACAGTTGAACCAATACCCCAGTTGCCGGTTATAGAAGCTTCCGTATTGTTGTTTAACTTATAGTATAGCCCGCCGGAAACTTTTACATTGTAAGTATTATAGTTAACCATATCTTCTTCATCATAACCCGTACGGCTCACCGACTGAGTGCCGTATATCCTCTGCTGAAGGCCGTAATAGAAAGGCGAAACCGAAGGTGTCCCGCTTAAAAAACCTTGGGTTTGTTCAGGTGTTGGGTCAACACCAAATTGTTGATGAAAACCTGCAACAAATTGTTGTGTAGCCTGGTAGACTACTGCCTGCGCAAATGCGTTCATACTTGCACTCGCTTCATCGCCAAATACATTTACGCCATCATAGTTGGGATCAGATGTTCTGTTGCCGCTTTTTGTGTTACTTAGTACATTGTTACGGGCAAGATTTGTCTTGTCATCTGCCTGCCAGTCATCCGCTTTTATAAACTGGCTGCTGATTTTAAAAGCAAACTTGTCGGATAGCTTTTGTCCCCATCTAAAGCTGATGTCGTGATACGGGGAAGCTTTATGCCGCGGATCGTTTATATGCATTACTCCTTCTTTTACCTGCGCGCTTAAGCCCTGGTATTTAAAAGGGTCCTTACTGGTAATTAGCAACGTGCCGTTCATACCGCCGGAACCATACAGGGCGGATGAAGAACCCGGTAGTAATTCCATATTATCTACGTCCAGTTCGGTAAGTCCAATGATACTTCCTACAGAGAAATTGAGCGCCGGCGCTGTATTGTCCATACCATCTACAAACTGGTTGAAGCGCAGGTTGCCGCTGCCGTTAAAGCCGCGGGTGCTGGGGGTTTTAAAGGTAAGGCTCGATGTAGTAATGTCCACCCCTTTAAGGTTGCCTAATATGTCGTAATAGGAAGTAGCCGGTGCGTTGCGGATAGTAGCCGTATTTACGCGTTCAATAGAAACCGGCGATTGCAGAATCCGCTCAGGTGTACGGCTGGCAGCTACTACTATTTCTTTTCCTAATTCATACGAAGGCGTAAGCAATATTGCAAGTGCTTCCGTACTGTTGTTGACGGTTATTTCTTTTGTGGCATAACCAACAGACGAAAAAATTAAAGTAACCGGTAACTGCTGCGAAAAGGATAATTTAAAAAAGCCTTTGGTGTCGGAGTAAGTGCCGGTGGCCGAGCCTTTTAACAACACAGAAACAGAAGATAATAATTCACTATTGGTTTCACTCTTAATGGTGCCGGATACAACAAAAGTGTTTTGTGCCGTTAGCTTTGTTGTAATGAGTAATAAAAAAAACAGGCAAGCAGGTACTAATCTCATAAATACGGGTTTATGTATGATTAAGCAAAGTAGGAATTGTTAAATTGTTTTAGCAAATTACTTAAAATTTTTATTGATTACTAATCATATTTTAAGATACCAGGCTAAAACATTGAACTTACGCTGTGTAAAACTTGGTTGCCTGCAAAATTTAAAAATGTTTCGCTGCCCTTTACTTTTGCACCATGATGCAACACCAGTTTCCCAACCAGTCTGCCTTTTACAAGGGCAAAGTAAGAGACGTTTATTATATTGGCAGCGATAAACTGGTGATGATTGCCAGCAACCGCATTTCTGCCTTCGATGTAATTTTACCTAAACCCATTCCTTACAAAGGGCAAGTGCTTAACCAGGTGGCTGCTTACATGCTTAATGCTACGAAAGACATTTGTCCAAACTGGCTGCTGGCAACGCCGGCGCCCATTGCAGCAGTCGGTCAAAGGTGCGAGCCTTTTAAAATAGAAATGGTTGTCCGCGGCAACCTTACCGGTCATGCCTGGCGTACCTACAACAGCGGCAAACGCACGCTCTGCGGCGCAGCTATGCCGGACGGTATGCAGGAAAATGATTTTTTTCCTCAACCTATAATTACGCCTTCTACCAAAGCAGCGGAAGGCCATGACGAAGACATATCGAAAGAAGAAATTATTGCTGCCGGCATTGCCACTGCCGAAGAATGGCAAACCCTTGAAACCTACGCGCTGCAACTCTTTGAGCGTGGTAAAGAGATTGCCGCAAAGCGCGGGTTGGTATTGGTTGATACCAAATATGAGTTTGGTAAAATAGGTAACGAGATATACCTGATGGATGAAGTGCACACGCCCGATTCTTCCCGTTATTTTTATGCTGATGGCTTTGAAGAAAGGCAGGCAGCCGGCGAACGCCAGAAGCAATTGAGCAAAGAATTCGTACGCGAGTGGTTAATTGAAAATAACTTTATGGGAAAAGAAGGCCAGACCGTTCCCGATATGGATGATGAATGGGTAACCACCATCAGCAAGCGCTATATCGAGCTGTACGAAAAAGTAATCGGCGAGCCGTTTGTGCCGGTCGATATGAGCGGGGAGGAAGTGTTTGAAAGGGTGGAGACTTATCTACAAAAGCTTTAGTTTTTAGGTACCGGTTACTGGTTACCGGTACCTGGCAATTGCCTTTCCAACTTTGGTCTCAATCTTACCTTCGATTTGTTAAAAATATTTTGCCCTTTGTCAATTCCTTGGCGTAATTCTTTTTGCCGCTCTATGGGCAAATGAATGGTGTCTTTACATTCAATGCTGCAGCAGCCTGCATACTGTTCTGCACACTCCGGGCATTGAATAAACAGTAAGTGGCAGCCGTTGTTTTTACAATTGGTATGCGCATCGCAGGGCTTGCCGCACTGGTGGCAGTGCGCAATTACATCCGCTGTAACCCGCTCGCCGAGGCGGTTATCGAACACAAAATTTTTACCAACGAAATTACTCGGCAAACCTTGCTCCTTCGCTTCTTTAGCATAATTGATTATGCCTCCTTCCAGATGAAACACATTTTTAAATCCTTTGTGCAGTAAGTAAGCGCTGGCTTTTTCGCATCGGATGCCGCCGGTGCAGTACATAATAATGTTGTCTTCTTCCTTTCCCTTCAACATATCTGCTGCCATGGGCAACTGGTCCCGGAAGGTATCGGAAGGCACTTCCAGCGCATTGGTAAAATGGCCTACCTCGTACTCGTAATGGTTGCGCATGTCCACAACCGTTGTGCCTTGCTGCTGCATCAGCATATTCATCTGCGTCGCATTCACATACCTGCCTTTCTGCTGCATAGAAAACGTATCGTCCGTTATGCCGTCGGCAACAATTTTGTCGCGCACTTTTATTTTAAGCACCCAGAAAGATTTGCCATCATCCACCGCAATATTCAACCGTATGCCGTTTAAGGGTTCGATGGAATACAAATAGTTTCTGAATGCTTCAAAGCTGCTTTGCGGAACGCTTACCTGTGCATTAATGCCTTCTTTTGCTATATATATACGGCCGAATACTTTAAAGGTTTCCAATTGTTCATACAGCTCATTACGGAAGGCCAGTGGATTTTCTATTTCAAAATAATGGTAAAAGCTAAGCGTGGTACGCTTTTCCGCCTCTTCGTATAAACGCTTTTTAAGTTCTTCCGCAGAAACGCGGTTGTGTAATACTGCCATAACTATTTAGTTTCAAACAACGTGCAAGGGATATCGCCAATGTGCTATTCTACAATACTGATCCGCTTGCAGGGCAGACAAAATTAATTGGCGGCGAAGATAATTTATAGCTGCAAAACAGTATGATTTCTATAGTTAATCTTCTTTTTTACTGCTCAGCAGGCCAAGTGCCGAAAAGGTGATGCCGCTGGTATTGTGGCCTTTCGGCTCATACGTTTGGATGAAGTCGAACCGGAATATTTTAAGAATATTCTCTATGGAAAGAAAGTATTCAAAGTACTGCCGGTCTTTAAGGTACAGCGCATTACCACCGGCCACAAAAAACCAGTTCCATCTTTTCAGCACCGGAATTTTACTGCTTATTAATCCGTTAAAATGATACTCCGCATGTGCTTCCGTATAAAAGGTTTCTTTATTGCCAAAGCCATAGAAGGGCAACAACTGAAAGCTGTTTAAATAGTCTGTTGCAAGAAAGCTCCGGTTGCCGGTAAAGTACTGGTAGTCGGGCAGGAATACGCTTTTACGGTTAAGAAAGCCGCCGCTTACAAGGCGGTAATTTAGTTTGCCTGCCAGTTTCAAATCAAGGTTGCCGGTTACGCTGGCGGCCCATTTCGTATAATTTACATCACTCCCGCCTAATGTATGTATGCCTTGTGTAAGCGACAAGCCAAATGTAGGATAAGATGACCCGATATTTATTTTGCCCGAAGGCAGTTCTATGTACTTTGCGCCCGGCTGCCACTCCATACTAATAGATGCAACCGCTGCCTGGTGCGGCCGGAAATTGGAGTCGCCAACCTCGGTCGGGTAGTTTGGCGTGAACGGCCTGCCCTTTACATCGCGGATTACAAAGTCTGTGGTATTATTAAGCGGAAGCCGGTCCTGAAATTCCGCGCCGGCGGTTACATTAATACCATCGCCAAATCCTCTGGTATAAGCCACTTTGCCAAAATTGGCTTCATAAATCTTCAGGTAATTTCTTTTAAAAAACAAAGTGCCGATACTGTTGTTGAAAGAAGTAACCGGTTGGTTGTTATTAAACTGCAGCACTCTCTTACCACCCGAAAAATACAAGGAGCTCAGATAATGCCTGCCCCAGGTGTAGGTGCCGGAAAGGTGCGCATTAAAATGCGTGTTGTAAAAGCCATAGCGCAGGGTAGGGCTAATAAATAAAGACTTTCTGCCGGTGCCCCAGCGCTTCGTAATGTCGGGTGAAAAGATAATATTCGTGCCTTCTACGGTGTTGTAGTTAACCACATAAATGAGCGGATCAAAATAATAAGTAAGCTTTTCTTTGGTGTGAATCAACGTTTGCCCGGTGAGCAGCAGGGGCACTATTTTGGGTTTGTTTTTCGCTTTGTCGGCAGAATCAATGTAGATCGGGTTTTGTCTGATAATTTCCAGGCTATCCTTTATTTTATAGTCCTGTATTTCTATTGGCTGCAGCGGCACCGGCCGGATCGTATCCCAGTATTGCACCGGTTTTTTATTGGAGCTATCTGGGTATTTAATAATGGTATTGCCAAAAAAATGTTTATCAAAATCTGGAGCCAGATTGTAGTTGCTATATACCTGCACAAAATCGCCATAACCGGCAAAACCAAACAGGTTCATAGACGGATAAATTACCTGTTGTTTTACCAGCCAGGTATTCTTGAACGGTACATATTGCTGGTCAATTTTCAAGGTATCTAAAAACTGCATCTGTGCATCTTTAAGCACGGATAGCTGCACACTGTAAATACGCCAGCTATCTTCGATAATGTTGATATAGCCATCAAACAACGGCTCGTATTTCCGCTTTGGAATCACACGGATATGGTTTATCATCAGGCCGTTATCATAAAAGGTTCCGTTTAATTTATAGTTGTAGAAGTTCAGTGCATTCGCCGCGATAGGCGATACGAAGCCGCGCGGATTCAGGTTATCCCCAATCCTGATGTTGTTGCTGTAAAAAGAAATGATTTGCGGAAAGCTCAGCCCGAAGCCGTTGCTGTTGCCGCTTACGCGCGTTGATAACACTTCTACTTTTTCTTTATCGGGCCGCTGCAGCGAATAACGGGCAACTGTTTCGGATAAAAAGAGCGTTTGGTTTTGTGCCGTATCGCCGCCGGGCAGATCCACCTTCTGGCCAAGAAAACGCTGCGGGTGACTGCGCAACTGCAGCCTGCCTTTTATATACACATCGCACTGCAATGCCCTTACCTCATGCGCGTATTCCGCACGCTTTTTTATCGCTTTGCGGATGATTGCATAAGCCGGGTTTTCTCCGCCTGAGTGAACCACAACTGTTGAAAGGTTGTACTGCTGCAGCGGAAGATTGATGTTGATATGTACATCGTTGTTTCCAACCGTAACTTCTATTTCGCTTGAAAAATATCCGATGTGCTGGCAAACCAATGTGTACCTGCCGGGTTGTACCTGTATGCTGAAAATGCCTTCGCCATTGGCGGATACCCCGATGGAAGTGCCTTTAATAAGCACCGAAGAAAAGGGCAGCGGCTGGTACATTTCCCCTGTAATATGACCCGTAATTTTTTGTGCAGAAGCTGCAATGGCCGGTAAAATAAAAAATAGAAAGAGAACAGTGTTTTTTAAAAAAAAGTGCTTCATAATCATCGCTGCAGTAAGGAGGCAAAAGTAATTGTATTATGTTACGGGCTGCAGATAACCTGTTACCTGTTTGAGCTGTTTAATTGTAAGATTACAAGCGTACACAAACAATACAAGCTTACCTTTTTATCGCATCAATCCCAACAATCACCCTAAATCTCTGTTCAGACCTTTTTATCTTCTTATATAGCTGCCGCTTAATGCCGCTAAGCCCGACAGCAGTCCGCCAAGGAGCGCTGTAGTAATAATTAATGCAATATACGAGCCGCCAAAAGGCAAGATCTGCGCCACTTTGGAGGAAAGGATGTGGTTGTTTAGGCTGTCTAAAACAGCAGCGTATATACCCCATAGGAGCAGCAAACCTGCAAAGCCCGCCCCGAAAGCTTTCCAGGGTTTTTGAATAATTACCGCAGCAATTATGCAGGAACTGATAGCAAAAGACCACCAGGGTAGAACCAGCGGCAGCAGGTAGCCAAAAACAGCAGTTACTACTAATGCAAAAATGAACTTCATAGCACAGGATTTAAGAATGGCTAAACGTTATTTTTCCTTTTACGGGCAGGTGGTTATAGCTTTCTTTTTTAGTAATGATCAGCTTAAAATACCTGCCGGCAGCCCAGTCATCCACCATATTATCGTAGTACGGACTGCCGGGATTGCCGCTTTGCCCGCCGGGATAAATTCCGTATGCATTAATATCGTCGGTAAGCTCAACCACCATGCGCCAGCTCGGGCCGTGGTTTTTATAAAAAGCGTTTAAAACGTGCTCGCCGCCACCCGCGTTCAGGTGCAGGCGGCTAAGAACCGGGATGCCTAAGAGATGTTTTACACCGCCATCTTTATATTTGCCCCAGGCTAAAGAGTCCGCTGCTTCGGCATGCTGCAGCACTGGTACAATCTTTTTAAAAGACCGGAGTACAATGTCCCGTACCGTTTCCTTTTGCGGCGTGGTAATGTCATCAGCAAACTCATAAGCGGTATCCCTTAACAAGCTTTCCAGCAGCGTGCTATGGTCAACAGTTGGCATTGGCAGTGTGCTGCGGGCAAACTCATCGTGGTACATGCCCTGCATCAGGCTGTCCCACCAGGTTACAAACACGGTGGCGCCGGGGGCATCCGCATCATTCCTGAAATTCCAGTTTTTATAAATATCTAAATACTTTCTTTCTGCATCATTCAGTTTCGATTCGTCCATATTGTTCAACAGTACGGGCCTTGCCATTTCGGCAAATACATTATAAGTATCGGTCTGCAGGTGCTGCATATCCTTGGCCGTAATATTTTGCATAGGCGCAAGCTTCCTGTTAAGGATAAGGCCACGGTACATCTCAAAAGAGCCACCCATAAAATAAGGGTACGATGTATCATACGGATATTGATTGGCGCTGCTTACAAAGCCGCGGGCAGGATTGTGCATAAGGAGATTCGCACTGTCCGGTATATTGCCCTGCCATTGATATTCATCATTATCGCCTTCCATTACAAACTGTCCCTGGCGTTTCCACCTGGCCGGAAAAGCGCCTTGGTGGCGTATCGCGATATCGCCGCTTTTAGAGGCGAATACAAAGTTTTGTCCCGGGCATAAAAAAGTGGAAATAGCGGTTACATAATCGCTGTAATTTTTGGCCTTGTTCAGCAGCATAAATGTTTTGCCTTCATTGGTGCCGGCATGTGCTGCCCATTGTACGGCATAGCATTTATGGCTGTGCAGTTTGTCCGCATACCGGTAATCATACATCACCGGTCCCCAAACGGTCATTGCTATATTTTCCACATCATCCGGCTTTCCTTTTATGTGAATAACTTCTTTGCGTAAAGTAGTTGGCCGCCAGCCGCCATTGTACCAGTACTGCCGCATGGTGCTGTCTTTAAACCGTACCTCGTAATAATCTTTTACGTCCCGCTCGGCGTTTGTTTCACCCCAGGCTATATTGTCGTTAAACCCGATGATAACCGATGGCGCACCCGGAAAGCTGGCGCCATATACATTGTAGCCGGGCGTTGATATCTGCATCTCGAACCAGAGCGCCGGCAGGTTAAGCCCGAGGTGCGGATCGTTGCAAAGTATGGGCCTGCCGCTTTGCGTTTTGCTGCCCGCAACCGCCCAGTTGTTACTGCCATTGTTTTTGTCCGGCACTATTGGCCGGGCAGGTACGGCGACGCTGTCTTTAAAATGGAAGTACAGTGAATCGGCGCCGGCAGGCGGCTGTACAGGAAAAGCCGGTTTTGCAAAAAAGGTTCCTTTTGGATTGATAGGATCTAACGAGTCCTGGCCATACGGAAACAGCTTGTTGAACTGGATTTGTGTGAACAGATTTTTCGCGTTGGTCATTTCAAAATCCTGCTCATAGCCTGCAAGGTCAAACGCCATGAACTTTAAAAAAAGCGCCGTTTTCATATTCGTCCACCGCTCGGGCTTGTAATTGAGTAGCTTATACTCAAAAGGATAATCTTTTTCAGCAAGCGAACTGATATAGCTGTTTACGCCGGCGGTGTAGGCATCGTTATTGGCTTTGGTATAAGGGTCGGCTTCCATAGCTTTCAGCGAGTTTTCGGCGCCATACACCATGCCAAGCCGCCGGAAATACTGATCAATGGCAAGGAAGTTTTTGCCTGAAGCAGAATCACCCATAATCTCGCTCAGCCTTCCGGCGGCAGCATACGTTTCAAAATCCATTTGCCACAGCCGGAACTTAGCATGGATGTAGCCCTGCGCAAAGTAAGCGTCTGGTTCATTGTCAGCATAAATGTGCGGCACCAGCCGGTTGTCTATGTATATTTCTGTGTTACCTTTTAAATTATCGGCAGTTATGTTAGCATTAAAAGTTGTATTCACCGGCTCTGCATTCTGCCAGAACCCTTTTTGCGGTGATAAAAAGAAGCCGATTCGGGGTGTTTTGCTGACGTTGACCGATAACTGAATATTTAAAACAATTAGTAAAGCAAGCGTACTAAGGGCAGAAATGGCAAAAGGCACAATTCTCATAACCTGGGCGTATTAATGAGTAAAGTAAAGAAATTTGTATTAATGAAAACAAAGAGGGATGGAAGGATTGCTGCCGATTACTATCAAATATTTAATCAGCTATTGACACAATAAAAAAAGCCCTCCCTAAGAATAGGGACGGCCTCTAACGATTGCTTGCCATATAAAAAATCTTCACTCACTATGTTTTCTGCAAGCTGTAGAAAACAAGGTTTATATTAGTTGATAATAATCTTTTCAATGAGAACCCGATCCTTGCGCTGTTACTCTTAAAAGCGCTTTCTGTATATTAATACCGGCCGGAGATAAAAAGTAACCCCCTGGGAAAAATAAATTTCTAAATGATTTTGCCATTCACGCTGTAAGTCTTGCGGCATATAGATTACAGCGATTTAATAAATTTTTTTATCTAGAAATATTTCTGCCATCATACAGCGTACGCTGCCGCCGCCAACGGTTTCTATAGTAGTAATGTCAACCGGTAAGAGATTGGTGTGCGTCGCTAATTGCTGCCGTTGCGCCATCGTAAGGCTGTCGTATGCCTGCTGGCTAAGCAGGGTATATAGCGTATCGTCTGCACTCTTTACCTGCAACATATTACCTGCATACCGGCGCACCTGCTGCATAGTGATGTCTGTAATCTGATGGCCGGTGGATGTAAAAGAATCAATTATAAGCTTTCGTTCCGTTTCATTTCTTATAGATTCAAGGCATATTACGGCATAGCCAACGCCAAGATGCATGATTACATTGGTATGATAGATCTCGGTGCCGGTTTCATCGGTTGAAGAAAAGCTGACAGTGGTATATCCATGCTGCTGCGCAAACCGGCTAAGCAATGTTTTATTGGTTCGCGGCGAAAGGCAGGCGTATATTATTTTATTAGCATGATCTATAATCATGCTGCCGGTACCTTCGAGAAAATGATTGTCTTTGTCATAAATTGTCCAGTCTTCCGTTCCGGAAACGATGTAGTGGTCTTTCAGGGTTTGTATCAGGTCGCTGCGTACTTCTGCGCGCCGGTTAGCTGCAAACATGGGAAAGGTGGCAATGGTGCCATCCGGTAACGTGCAAAACCAATTGTTGGGAAACACGGCATCCGGCTTTGCCGGGTGAACCGTGTCCTCAATCACCAGCACGTCTATTTGCTTCGAGCGCAGGGTATCAACAAACCGGTCGAACTCTTGTACCGCTTTCAACTGCACTTCCTGCTCGCTCAGCGGCACACTGCCCTGAAACACATTGTTAGCAGCCGTTTCTGCATTAAAGCCAAAGGAAGCAGGGCGTATCATTAAGATTGTTTGGGCTACTTCTTTCATTGCAACTTTTTTTATTCTTTTTTTATAAATGCAGCTTGCTGTACGCAACTGATAAGGCGTCTTTTATATTACAGAGAGTACTTGTAATAATCTTATTAACAGATAAGAACGGCTGCTTTACTACAGCGGCACATCCGTTCTTAAGAGGGGCAGACTCATGCAATGCGCGCCGCCGCGTGCGCGCGAAAGTTCATTGCTGGGCAAAATTACAATAGTGTTTTTTACGGCTGCCGGTGTTAACTGTCCCTTTTCAAACTGGTCGAACAACTCCTGCGCACCTTTTATACTAAAGCCGTTTTCTTTAAAAGCTTTCAGCGTTTCCTCGTTGCGGTCGTAAGCAATAGCTACCCCGTCTTTCAATGCCAGCAGGTTGCAGGAATCTGTCCACTGTTCCCGCTCATCGTAAGGGAAAATATTGTTACCGCTATAAATAATTTTCACTTCATTCTCCGGTATGTCAAAGTCTTTGATGCTGATATTGCGCAGCAGGTCTTCCATCCCTTTAAAAATAATATCCTGCCGGTAGTTGGCCGCAGGGTTATAATTTTCATTAAAAGGTTTATAAAAGCGGAATATTTTTACCGCTTCAAAGGTTTCATCGCTGTCTGCAAGGCGGTGGTAGTAAGAATATTTTTGCTGGTTGCGCTCCTGCTGCAACACTTCGGAAAACCGGCCGAATAGCACCCATACATCTTTGCGCACGTGCGTAAACACCGTATCTATGTGCATGATAGCGCGCTGGCTGGGGATTTTAATTACCGACACTTTTTCGATGCCGGTATTATACTTAAATACTGCATGTACAATTTTGTTTACGGCGCTGGGTGTGGTACGCTCACTGCAGCCAACTATCAGGTGGTTTGGCGCGATCATCATAATATCTCCGCCTTCCAGCGATGTTTTACGCTCGTGCTGCTGTTCATCATCCAGTAAAAAAAAGTCGCTCGATTCATTGATCTCTATTACATCATCCTGCTTGTCTGTAAACAATTCATGATAAACGATATAGCGCATTAATAAAGATTCTCTTTCGCGTGCTTCGGTAGCCGCCTTGCTTAATAAAATATGATTGCCAATCACAATACTAATGTCTCTTGTAAAAATCAGGTTGGGCAATGGTTGAAAAATAAACTCTACCCGGCGTGTATTTTTTTGCGGTAAAACTCCCGTAATAAGCAACTTCGCAAGCTCGTGCACGTCCTCGATATCACAGAGTTGTTTTTCTATGGCATAGCTGCAGCCTTCTATGGCGCACACCGAGGCAATAATACGGTCGCGCAGGTGATTGTTGCGCAGCACTTTTGCCAGCAGGTACTCTACATCAAGCACTTTATCGCTGTTAAAATAAGCCGGGTGACCGGGTTTGAAACAGTCGAGCTGGCAATCATCGGTACGCTGCCGTTCAAAACTGTTAATATGTGCTATTTTATCCGGGTCTAAGAAGTAAAGCAAGAGCTTTACATAGGCATTATACTCCCGGCGCATCTGTTTTAGAAATACGGTATCGTCGTATAGCCAGTCTTTAAACTTACTGGGCACTATTTTACCGATGCCACCATCGGGACTGTGAATAATAATGCGCTGCAGCGTTCCGAGTTCCGAACGGACCTGGATATTATTTTCATCTGGCATATAATAAATTAAGATGCAAAAGAAATGAAAAGAAAATAAGCAAACAAGATTGACAGTAGATGACCTGCACGCCGGCAGGCATAAAAAATGCTTTTGAAAGGGGATCGTTTAAAAGGCAGCGCTCATTAGCATACATTTGTTTGCAATACTTTTATCAATGAAATATTTACTGCTGATCACTTTTTTGTTGCCGCTTTTCGTAGTGGCGCAGCCGGATAGTTTGCCAGCCGGCGGCCATTTTTTTACAGCTAAAGACAGTACACCTATTTATTATGAAGTACATGGCCGGGGCAGGCCGGTGATATTAGTACATGGATTTATGAATACTTGCGAAAACTGGAAGAAAAAACGCTTGGTTGACACTTTGCTCAAAAGCGGGTACGAGGTTGTTCTGATTGATTTAAGAGGAAATGGCCGTTCCGGCAAGCCGCACACGGCCGGAGCGTATGCGCATGATGCAGAAGCCAAAGACATCATGCAGCTTATATCGCTGCTTCAGCTTCCTTCTTATGATGTAGTGGGCTACTCCCGCGGTTCCATCATCACTGCAAGATTGCTGGTGTTGGATAAGCAGGTGCACAAAGCAGTATTGGGCGGCATGGGCGAGCAGTTTACCAACCCGGAATGGCCGCGCCGCATAGCGTTTTATCACGCGCTTGCTGCAGATACGGTTGCAGAATTACATGCCATGGTTGACAATGCAAAAAAAGCCGGCCTTGATATACAGGCGCTGGCGTACCAGCAAAAAGAACAGCCTTCAACAAGTGCAAAAGCATTGGCCGGAGTGCGGATTCCGGTGGCTGTTGTATGTGGCGATAAAGACAGTGCGAACGGAAAAGGCGCAACGCTGGCAGCAATGATACCGGGCGCAAAGTTTATGCATGTTCCCGGTGAGCACAATACGGCATGGCAAACCAAAGAGTTTGCTGATAGTGTAATTAATTTTCTGAAAGAATAAAGGCCATCAACTTTGTAAAAGGCATTACTCAATTACTGCATCTGCTTCAATTTCTACCAGCAGGTTTTTATCAATCAAAGCGGTAATTTCTACAATGGTGGCTGCCGGGCGGATGGCTGCAAAAAATTCACCCTGCGCTTTCAGCACTTCTTCATAGCGGCGCATATTGGTTACAAAAGTGCGCAGCCGCACTATGTTGTGCAAAGACGCGCCCGCTTCCTGTAATGCCTTTTCTATTTTTTGATAGATGAAAACGGTTTGTGCATACAGGTCGTTTTCACCAACTAAGTTTCCCTGCGCATCTACCGCCATTGTGCCCGAAACAAAGACCAAGTTGCCCACCTTTACGGCACGGCTGTAGCCATACAACAGCTCCCAACT
Organism: Ilyomonas sp.; assembly: GCA_965247435.1. GTDB lineage: Bacteria > Bacteroidota > Bacteroidia > Chitinophagales > Chitinophagaceae > Ilyomonas. The sequence continues at coordinate 991,943 of OZ252019.1, forward strand.
GGTGCCCGACGAAATAAGTTGCCTGCTGCTCATTATTTTATGCGCTCTTTATTTTTAGTAATAAAATCTTCCCAGCCTCTAAAGTTCTTTGCCTCTTTAGCAATGGGCGACGAGGTCTGGTAATGATGGCAAAGCGCAACCGCAAGCGCGTCGGTAGCATCAAAGTAAGCCGGCTGCATTTCTATTTTTAAAAGCTGCTGCAACATCTTCCATACCTGTTCTTTATCCGCATTGCCATTGCCGGTTACCGACTGCTTTACCTTGCGCGGCGAGTATTCCGTTACGCCGATACCGGCCTGCATCGCTGCTGCAATAGCAACCCCCTGGGCGCGCCCCAGCTTTAGCATGCTTTGTACATTCTTGCCAAAAAAAGGCGCTTCAATAGCAAAGGTCGTTGGCTTGTGTGCAATAATGAGTTCCGTTACTTTAAGGTGTATCAGTTGCAGGCGGATATAGACATCTTTGTGTGCTGTTAACTTAAGCGCGTCCATCGTAATAAGCGATGGCTTGCCGTTATTTATAGCAATCACTGCAAAGCCCATGAGCAGTGTGCCAGGGTCAATAGCCAGTATAATCTCTGTCGGTTTCGTCACGCCAATGAAAGTAGTGAAATGGATACACAACAATACAGTAAATATTTTTAGTGTACGTTTGAAAAATTTTTTCTGCTGAAAAGACGTTATAAGATATTACTGAATTATATCGCGGGTCCTGCGCTGTTTATCATTCTTTCAGGATCTATTTATACAAAGTTAAAAAGCCAGTACACCCTGCAGCAAACCACACAAATGATTGCAGGTGTTTTTAACAGCAGCAACCGGGGGCTACTATTGTGGCTGCTATTACTGATGTGTACGAACTGGACAATCGAAGCAATTAAATGGAAAATACTGATGCGCCGGATACAGCCTGTTTCGCTGTTCACCGCCTGTAAAGCAGTACTTTCCGGTTTGTCGTTTTCCCTGTTTATACCCAATGGTGTGGGTGAATATATTGGCCGCACCCTGTATATGCAGGAAGGTAACCGGCTGCGTTCGGTGCCGCTGAGTATGGTTGGCAGTATAGCACAGTTGATTATTACTTTGGTTTCCGGTGCGGCCGGCTTACTCTATCTTAAAAATAATGTACTTAAAATAGAAGGCTTGTCGGCATACTGGCTTAGCGGATTGTTGTATGCGGTTGTGGCAGCCATTTTTTTCTTTGTGCTTATTTATTTTAAGATTTCCTGGTTTACCGGCTGGTTCGAGAAAATTCCCTTTGTACAGCGGCATCGTGTGTTTGTAGAAAGTCTCGAAACATTCAGCCTGCAACAATTAACACAGATTTTAGCATTATCCTTGTTAAGATACGCCGTATTCATTGTCCAATACCTCATCGTATTTCATTTATTTAACGTAAATATTCCGTGGCTGCAGGCAGCGTTTGCGGTAAGTGTGTTATTCTTATTGCTGGCGGTAGTGCCGGCAGTGCCCAATATAGCAGAGTTGGGGGTGCGGGGCGAAGCGAGCCGGCAATTGTTTGGTTTATTAAGTGCAAATACCGCCGGTATAGTTTTTTCGGCAGCATTTATTTGGATTGTAAATTTGATTATTCCTGCCCTGGCAGGCACTATTTTTATAACAGGCATTAAGCTATTCAGAAATAATAACGCGTGAAGAAAATTGTATTCCTTTTATTGTCAACCCTTGTTTTTAGCCGGCTTACCGCCGGTGATGATTTTTGCGGCGTTCGCAACACGGCTTTCAAAGCCGGAGAATCTATTACCTACACTTTATTTTATAATGTAGCAGGCATTTATATAAATGCAGGCACTGCTAATTTTACAACCACCGTAGAGACTTTAAACAGCAAGCCCGCTTATCATGTAGTAGGCACCGGCACTTCCAACAGCAGCTACGACTTTATCTTTAAAGTACGCGACCGGTATGAGTCTTATTTTGATACGGCTACCCTGCAGCCTGTAAAATTTATCCGTAAGGTGGATGAAGGCGGTTACAAAAAGTATGAAAACGTAACATTTAACCAGCAAACCAATACGGCCGTTTCTTCCAAAGGCGCTTTCAATGTTCCCAACTGCGTGCAGGATGTATTAAGCTCCATTTATTATGCCCGCAGTATCAACTTCAACAGTTATAAAGTGGGCGATAAAATTCCGCTGAATCTGTTCCTCGACAACCAGGTGTATAATATTTATATCCGCTACCTCGGCAAAGAAACCATGCGAACCAAGTACGGTAAGTTTCGCTGTATTAAATTTAAACCGCTGCTGGTATCAGGAACCATCTTTTCGGGTGGCGAAAAAATGACGGTTTGGGTAAGCGACGATGCCAACCATGTTCCGCTGCGTATTGAAAGTCCGATTAACGTAGGAAGCATAAAAGTGGATGCTATGCAATGGCGCAACCTGCGTTCACCCCTTTCGTCTATGATAAGCTGGCGGTAATTTTTTCTTAATACACTGACAGAAATTTTAATGCTGACAGGATTCTAAACCCTGTCAGCGTTCGCATAGCTTTGTTATAAAAAGAAATGCAGCTAACCAATCCGGCTTTATTACAATCCGGCTTATTCATCAATAACCAATGGTTGCCTGCGCATAACAACGGGCAATTCGAGGTTTGTAATCCCGCAGATGGAAGTCTTGTTGCCTCTGTAGCCAATGCAACAGAAAAGGAAACAGTACAGGCCATTGAAGCCGCTGCGGCAGCGTTTAGAGCCTGGAGCACACAGCCTGCAAAAGACCGCGCTGCCATTTTAAAAAAGTGGCATCAATTAATACTGGATAATGCCGATGATCTCGCCCTGCTGCTTACTACGGAACAAGGCAAGCCACTGGCCGAAGCGAAAGGGGAAGTGCAGTACGGCGCCTCTTTTATAGAATGGTTTGCCGAAGAAAGCCGGCGTACATACGGTGAAACGATTCCATCGCCGGTAGGCGACAAACGCATGTTTACCATCAGGCAACCAATAGGCGTGGTGGCCGCCATCACGCCATGGAATTTTCCGGTGGCAATGATTACGCGTAAGATAGCGCCGGCACTGGCTGCAGGTTGTACCGTAGTGCTTAAGCCCGCCGAGGATACGCCTTTGTGTGCGTTGGCTTTGGCAAAGCTGGCTGCTGATGCCTGCCTGCCGGCTGGTGTGCTGAATGTATTGCCTACGCTGCACGCTGCAGAGGTTGGGAGTGTATTAACAACGCATCCGGCCATCGCCAAAGTGTCTTTTACCGGCTCTACGCAGGTAGGCCGTTTACTGATGCAGCAATCCTCATCAACCGTAAAAAAGCTGTCGCTGGAACTGGGTGGTAATGCGCCGGTAATTGTATTTGAGGATGCTGATATAGAAGTGGCGGTACGTGGCACTATGGCTACCAAATACCGGAATGCGGGGCAGACCTGCGTGTGCGCCAACCGCATTTTTGTGCAGCGTACTATCTGCAATGATTTTATGAGTGCCTATACAAATGCGGTGACCGCTCTGCGGGTTGGCAACGGCGCAGACCGCAGTACAACAATTGGTCCATTGATAAATAAAGCTGCTGTTGATAAAGTAGCGCAATTAGTGCAGGATGCTATACAAAAAGGCGCTGAGCTTGTTACGGGCGGCGGCCTGCACGAAGCAGGCGGATTGTTTTATCAGCCTACCATAATTGCACATTGTACCACAAATATGCAATTGAGTAAGGAAGAGATATTCGGGCCGGTTTCTGCTGTTTATATCTTTGATGCAGAAGAGCAGGCTGTTGAAATGGCGAACGCTACAGAATACGGTTTGGCCGCTTATTTTTTCACCAGTAACATCAGCCGCGCCTGGCGGGTAGCAGAAAGCCTGCAATGCGGGATGGTTGGAATAAATGAAGGGATTATTTCGTTTACCGAAGTGCCGTTTGGCGGGGTAAAACAAAGCGGCTATGGCCGCGAAGGCAGCCGCTACGGCATAGAAGAATACATGACTCTCAAATATGTTTGCCTTGGAAATATGTAGTTGAGAAAGCTACAATGCATGTATAACTGATTTTCTTATTCCGGCAGTTGGTCAGCCAAACAGATCCTGTATTTTTTTGTACCGGTAATCAAATATCTGGGCTACTTTCTTTTGTACAAACACCCGGTTGGCAATAGCGCCGATAAAATAATACGGTATTTTATAATGCAGCAGATCCGTCATTTCCACACCGTTGTCATTGGGCTTAAAGTGGTGCTGGTGGTGCCAGAACTTGTAGGGTCCAAAACGTTGCTCGTCAATAAAAAACTGTTTGTCGGCCACATGCGTGATCTCTGTCATCCAGTACAGCGGTATGCCTAAGAGTGGCCGTACCGTGTATTCGATCAGTTGGCCGGGATACATCGCATCGCCATAGGCACTCTTTATTTTAAACTTCATAAAGGCAGGCGTAATCGCCTGCAGGTTACGCGGATCGCTAAAAAAATCCCAGGCTTCGTTTAAAGAAACGGGCAGTTGCTGCACACGCTGCAGCTTATATATAGTACTCATAATATTGAAGGTAGGCAAAGTGCACTTTGGCAGGCTGTAATAAAAAATATCAGGCTAAAAAACGGTGCAGGCTTTCCAGCTCGTCTTCCCATCCTTTCCGGTGCGGATGCACAGACTCTGCATCATCCAGATTGTGTTGCGTTATATTGATGGTGCTGCTGCTGTCATCACCGGAGAAGGCTACGGTTAATTCAAAATGATTGTCTTTAATAGCATTGTTGCCGGGCAATTGCCAGTTCCAGGAATATACCAGTTTTGCCGCAGGCTGTACTTCTTTATATTCACCGGTTATTACAAAAGCCTGTTCGCTGTTTGCTGTTTCAAATTCGTATTTTATATGGCCGCCTTCCTGCACTTCATTTTCTACATTCACCAACTTGTTTTCTGCAGGGTGCCACCATTGCTTTAGCTTGTCCGGATTAATCCAGGCATCATACAATTCGTTTACACTTTTGTTGAATTCTTTGCTTGCTTGTATAGCTTGGGTATTGTCTTTCATAGGAAGGTTTTTATTTGTGTTTAATCAGCAGCAAATGGTTTAAAAATTCGTGCCATAAATAAAGCGGGCTTATCAGTTTGAATTTTTCAGCCTAAAGCTTTCGCACATACAGCCTGCCTGGTTGCATTATATTTACCCATAAAATAATTGTATGAAAATAGTTGCCGTATGGTTGTTTGCTATTGTTGCGCCGGTAATAAGCAATGCCCAGGTTTATAAAACAACAGCACCGCTGGCGCACACTTTTTCCATTGTGGCAAGAGACAGCGTTACCGGCGAGATAGCGGTTGGCGTACAAAGCCACTGGTTTAGTGTAGGCACTGCGGTGCCGTGGGGTGATGCCGGCGTAGGCGTGGTAGCTACGCAATCGTTTGTAGATAAATCGTACGGCCCGAAAGGTCTCGCGCTCATGAAACAAGGTTATACTGCGCAGCAGGCGCTCGATAGCTTATTGAGCGCCGACAGCGGAAGAGAAGTGCGGCAGGTTGCTTTTATAGACAGCAGGGGCAACGTAGCCGCACATACCGGCAAAAACTGCATCCGGTTTGCATCGCATATAAAAGGTGCAAACTTTAGTGTGCAGAGCAATATGATGCTCACCGATAGTGTTTGCAGCAGTATGGCTGCGGCTTTTATAATTAGCAGCAGTAAGCCACTGGCGGAAAGGGTACTGGCAGCGCTGGATGCAGCGCAAAATGCCGGCGGCGATATACGCGGCCGGCAAAGCGCTGCTTTAATCGTAGTGCCGGGTAAGCCCAATAACCAGCCCTGGAACGATAAAACCATTGACGTGCGGGTAGATGATAATGAGTTGCCGTTAAAAGAACTGCGGCGGTTGTACAACCTGTATGTGGCCTACAACCACATGAATAACGGCGACCTGGCTACCGAAAAAAATAATCTTCCGCTTGCGAAAGCAGAATACAATGCAGCTATGCAAATGTTTCCGGCCAATCTGGAAATGCAGTATTGGACGGCCATTACACTGGCCAATAACCATAATGTAAAGGAAGCATTGCCGATGCTGAAAAAGATATTTGCAAAAGATGCCAACTGGAAAGAGCTGACAAAGCGATTGCCACCTGTTGGTTTGCTTACCGTAAGTGAAGAAACGATGAAACAAATCATGACTTTATAAAAAGCGCCCCCGCTAAAAGCGGGGGCGCTTTTTATAAAATTGTACAGGCTGCTTACAGGTAAAACCGGAAACCTACAGATAAATTGTTGAAAGGCGTTCCTTCGAGGCTGGATTGAAGGGCGAACTGGTCCGTTCTCTTCAAATGCAGATAACTGGCGCTCACCAAATCGTTAAGCAGCATCTCTAACTGCATCTTTTTTGTAATGTCATAAGCTATTCCGGGCTTCAGGCCTATAGCAGTATTAAAGCCATGATCTTTACCCAGTGGCTCTTTTGTTGTAATGTAAGCCCCGCCAGCAGATTCCTGCAGTAAGATGTAAAACGCTTTTGACAACACCGGCTTGTACTGCCTTAAATAAACGCCACCACCAACGCTGCTGTTTTTACTAAGGGCAGGCTCCGTGTTTTTGTTGTACGTATAATTAATAAATATACCTGCTAACCGGTTGTTGGCATAGAACCTTCCAAAAGATGGCGATACGGCAATACCTGTATAGTTTTGCAATGGATTGGGCTCGTCGCTTTTATAGTGGCTTACGCCAAAGTTGCCACCGGCCTGTATGCGGCCCTGTTCTGTTTGAGCATTCGTAACTGCCACTCCGCTGATCAGCAAAAAAAAGAGTAAAAATTTTTTTTTCATGTAATAAAGATTTAGTGAACAGCAAAAGAAAAAGGATATTTTTTATTTAGCATCCCCCACTTATGTATTAACCAAATCTTATCTTAAGGGCCTCATAATTAAACTTTTGATAAGCAGCAATATAAAATTTATATTGTCTGGCGTGGTTTTCAAAAGCTATTGAAATATTGCCGCTTCCACTTGCAGTTCAAATACGCCTGCCAGCAGCCTGTACGATTCCAGCCGGTCTTCAAAGTGCTCGGTAAAAGTAGCAATCATTATTTCGTCTGTTTCGCATTCCCGCGCAAGCGCCATAAACTTTTCCTTTATTGCATCCGGCGTACCGCAAATAGCCCGGCCACGGTTGTGCAGCACGCGCTGCCATTCCAGGGCAGAGTACTTGTAATTTTTTATTTCTTCGTAAGAAAACTGCAGGTTAAAATTTCCCTTTTCAAAACTTAAAAACCGGAAATCCATCATGGCCTGTACTTCTGTCACCTTTTCTTCACTTTCCGAGCAAAATGCAAAGATGCTGACATTGGTTTTTGGCGATGTTAATTGCCGGCTTGCTTTAAAGCGTTGCCGGTATTGGCTCAGTGCATCGGCAGCACCCAGCGGGTTAATAAACTGTGCGTAGGAAAGCGAAATGCCAAAATGCGCAGCAAGATAAGCGCTTTCGCCGCTGGAAGTAAGCATCCAGATGTCGGGAGCAGTATCAATTACCGGTATCGCTTTTACTTTGCCTTTTATATTTCCTTCGGAGGGCTGGTCGTGAAGAAAAGCCTGCAGATCGGTAATCTGGTGAATATATTCCTGCGGATCGAAGGTATTGGAAGGATTAAGCAATTGTGAGGTGATACGGTCGCCGCCCGGCGCGCGGCCAATGCCCAGATCAATACGATGCGGATACAGGGCTTCTAACAGCCGGAAATTTTCCGCTACTTTCAGTGCGCTGTGGTTGGGCAGCATAATACCGCCGGAGCCGAGGCGCAGGTGCGTTGTTTCGTTGGCCAGTCTGGCTATCAGTATTTCGGGTGCTGCACCGGCAAGCATGGTGGTGTTGTGGTGCTCACTCAGCCAGTAGCGGGTGTAGCCAAGCTCATCTGCAAGCTTTGCCAGCACTATACTTTCCTGCAGCGCCTCGCCCGCACTGCTGCCCCGGCGTACCGGCGTCTGGTCGAGTACACTCAATTTTATCTTTCTCATTGCTGCAAAAATACTTTAACGGCGTCATGTGCAAGTATGGTGTTTGTTAAACAGCCGTAGCGCCAGTTATCTGATTGGCCGAAACCAAAAAATGAATTTTAAAATAATAGTTTATATTTACTTATGTAAGAATGCTATTAAAAATTGCTGAGATTGCTGCAAAATGTTTAATCAAAACTAAATAGTAAAGAAGATACCACACCTGGATTATTAAAATAATATTATTATAAATTTTATACATAAGACTTGAATTGCTTTGAATTAGTTTTGCCGAAAGTTCAAATCCATTATTAATTCCGATTTTATTTTCCCCCATGAAACATTTTTTTATTACTGCTTTTTTGCTGTTTATAACTGCCGCTTCCTTTTCACAGGTATTGCCCAACAAAATACCCATTGACCCGCAGCGGTGGTACCAGATAAACAATTGCTCCAATGGTCTGGATCAACTGTTTGATGGTTATTTATACGCTAATGCCAACACCGGCTATGGAAAAATGTTTAACAACTTTGATGCATACTATCCGTTGCTGGATGGAGAAGAAATGGTAATTGACAGCCTCCGGTTTTTCGACTGGCAAAGCACGATGGCCGATTATCCGGTAACGATTTCTGTAATTACCTCCGACTGGAGAAGAATTGAAATTGCAAAATTTACCGGTACGCAATACAACGTATGGGTTGGACCGCACGCGCAGCAAAACCAGTATGCAGTAGATTCTGTCATTAAAGATGTACGATATATTATTTTAAATGCCTGGTACCAATACCCGGCAGAAATGGAGCTGTATGGCTCTTATAAAGCAGCGCCGGTAACGCCTGTTGTAAAAAAGCCGGTACAGCTAAAAGATTTTTTTGGCGTCAATGCATTTGAGTGGGACTTTATAAATGGTGCAACCGGCAGGCTGGATTCTGTAAAGGTAAATGCAATGCAGGGTTTCTCCGGCTTCCGGCATTATATGGACTGGGAAAAACTGGAATCGGTAGAAGGTAAATATACTTTCAACCCCGTACATAGCGGCGGCTGGAACTACGATACTATTTATGCTACCTGCAAAGCCTCCGGTATAGAAGTGCTGGCCGACCTGAAGACACAGCCTAACTGGTTGCAGAATACATATCCTGCCAATCTGCGCAGTTCGGAGAACGTACCTGTACGCTACGGAAAAAGCTTTAGTGATCCCAACTCGTATATAGAACAGGCAAAAGTAGCATTTCAATATGCTGCCCGCTACGGCAACAATACAAAAGTAGATCCTGCATTGGTACATATAGACAGCTCGCAACGCTGGACCGGCGACCCAAAAAACAAAGTGAGAATAGGACTTGGCTATGTAAAATATCTGGAGTGCGATAATGAACGCGATAAATGGTGGAAAGGGCGCAACGGCTACCAGACCGGCCGCGAGTATGCAGCTAATCTATCTGCTTTTTACGATGGCAACAAAAATACGATGGGACCGGGTGTGGGTGTGAAAAATGCAGATACTTCTATGCAGGTGGTGATGTGTGGTATCGCCTCTGCAACGCCGGATTACGTAAAAGGGATGATTGACTGGTGTAAAGAGTTTCGGGGTTATAAGGCTGATGGTACCGTTAATTTTTGCTGGGATGTTATTAATTACCACTTTATAAGTAATGACTCCCGGACTTCGCAAAGTGGTTATCCTACAAGAGGGATGGCGCCGGAAGTTGGCAGTGCAGACAGTACGGCAAAAAGCTTTATGAATGCTGCACACCTTTTTGCCCGCGATATGCCGGTATGGATTACCGAAACCGGTTATGATGATACCACCAGCCCATACCAGGCGATACCGATTGGCAATAAGTGTGGCTCGCGTACAAAGGCCGACTGGATTTTACGCACCTCGCTGCTGTATGCAAGAAAAGGCATCCAGAAAGTATTTTTTTACCAGCTTACCGATAACAGTCCCGGCAGCGTAGGCGAGTATGCTACCTGTGGCTTAATAGACCAGAGCCGCAACCGCAAGCCCGCCGGTAATTTTATTTACCAGACGCTTAAAACATTCGGAGATTATACTTATAAAGCAACGTTGAGCTGTAACCCGGTAACCGTAGATCGTTATGAGCTTAACGGGATCAATATGTATGTAGTGATGGTGCCGGACGAAAAAGGAAGGACCGCTATATGTACCGTTGATGTTGGCGGAGCCGCAGGCGCTATCATTTACACCCCTACTGCTACCGGCAATACAATGGATATGCAGGCAGTGAGCGCAGTAAATGGTAAGATAACTTTAACCGCTACCGAAACGCCGGTATTTGTAGTGCCCTTATTAAACAGTTATGTAAAGCTTTAAATTAATCATAACACATCAAACAAACAGCCGGAGCAGCAATGCTCCGGCTGTTTGTTTGATGCTTATTGACGAATGAGCAACTGGTAGGTGTAAATGACTATGCTGTAATGGATAACTTTATTTATAACAAATTGCTCATTCTATTACTGCGCTAAAAGGCAGCCTGGCCTGTGGTGCGCCCATCAAAGCCTGCACACTTTTTAATTCTTTCATTAACAAATAAGGCTGTTTGCCAACCACTTCCTGTATTTTATCCTCCTGCATATTTTCTGTAGCGGTATTGTCGAGTAATTGCTCCAGCAGGCCTTTGGGCTCCGGATATTCGCGGGTATAATAACTGCTGATCTTAGCCAGTTTGGCTGCGCTGGCAATTGCATTCTGTAAGGTGCCGATACGGTCAACAATGCCTACGGGTATTCCCCGCGCGCCTGTCCATACGCGGCCCTGCGCAATACTATCTACATAGCCGATATCTTTTTTACGGCCGGCAGCTACGCGCTGCTTAAAAGTGTAATAAGTAGTGTCCACATTATTTTGCAAAAACTGTTGTTCTGCTGTGGTCAGCGGGCGGCTCACCGTCATCATATCCGCATAGGTCGCCGTCTTTACTCCATCGAAAGTAACGCCTAATTTATCCTTGAAGAAAGACTGCAGATTCGGGATCATAGTAAATACACCGATAGAGCCGGTGATCGTGCCGGCATCTGCAAATATGCTGTCGGCGCCGCACGAAATATAATAACCACCGGAAGCAGCATAATCGCCCATACTTACCACGACCGGCTTTACCCGGCGGGCAATACTAATTTCGTTGGCTATCACATCGCTTGCCAGTGCACTGCCACCCGGCGAGTTTACACGCAGCACAATGGCCTTCACATCGTCATTCAACCGCAGCTTGCGGATCAGCTCCCGGTATTCCTCGCTGCCTATTTGCCCCCGTTGCCCTTTCCCATCCACAATGTCTCCGTCGGCATACACGATTGCTATCCTGCTGCCCGAAGTGCCTTTGTAATCTGCCGCTTCGGCGTACGTACTCAGTGTAATAAAATTAATGTCTTCCTTAGCACCCCGGTACAGTCGTTGGAGCAATTCTGCCTTTATATCATTATCGTACTTCAGCCCGTCCACAAGGCGGTAGCGCAATGCGTCATTTGCCGTTTGTACAGCGCCGGTGTTGGCAAGCCCATGCAGTTGCGCGGTATCAATATGGCGGCTGTTGCTTACCTGCTGCAGCAATTGGTTGTATAGGTCGCTCAGCCATACATCTGTCTGCAGGCGATTGGGGTCTGTCATTTGCGTAGCGCGGAAAGGCTCGGTCGCGCTTTTAAATTTACCGGCATAAAATATTTGTGGCTGGATCTCCAGCCTATCCAGCATGTTTTTTACAAAATAAAGACTGCTGGCATAGCCATTCCATTCTAGTCCGCCGGCCGGGTTGCAATAAACTTTGTCCGCCGCCGCTGCAATGTAATAGGCACGTTCACTCATCATTTCGCCGTAGGCAAGTACAAATTTATTGCTTTGCTTAAAGTCTTCTACCGCACGCAGCAACTCTTCGCTTGCTGCAAGGCCGTTGTTGTTGCTGCCGGCTTTTATGTATAACCCTTTGATGGAAGAATCGAGCTTTGCATAATGCAGCATCCGCACTACATCGTGCAGGCCGGGCGTGTAAGATGCTTTACCTGCAAATGAGTTGATGGGATTATTTTGCCCCTGCTCGCTAAAGGCAGTGCTGAGATCAAGTACCAGCACACCCTTGCTGCCCAATTCCGGTTTGGAAGGCTGCACCGCGCTGCCAATAATCCAAACGGTAATAACGACTGCCAGCACACAAAAGATAATCAATGCCAGCAGCGAGGCAAAGAATATTTTAAAAAACGACTTCATACGTAGATATTTGAAATTATGAACACAGCATATTTACTGGCCGGCAGTAATATAGGCAACAAAATTGCCTACCTGCTTCAGGCAGCAAAATTAATAGAACAACAGTGTGGAAGTATCATTGCAAAATCACCTGTATATGAAACGGCCGCATGGGGTATTACTAACCAGCCATCATTCTATAACCAGGCTTTTGCATTACAAACAAATTTACCGCCAGATATGCTGATGCAGGCACTGCTGCATATAGAGGCAACCATTGGCCGGCAACGCACTATTAAAATGGGCCCGCGCATTATTGACCTTGATATTTTGCTGATTGATAACCTGATACTGCAAACCGATTTGCTGACAGTACCGCATCCGCACCTGGCAGAGAGGCGCTTTGCATTAACGCCGTTAGCAGAAATAGCCCCGGCGCTGGTACACCCTGTAATGCGAAAAACTATACAAACATTACTGATGGAATGCGCGGATGAGCTGCCGGTGAGGCGTCTGATTATCTAATGCAAAACAGTAATAGCTTAATGACGAAAGCTGTTTTCTTTTTTCAATTATTGCCAACGGTTTACAAAAATATTTTTATGATTCTTAATATTAGCTATTGCCCCAAAACAAGCTTCCTGGTGTCCAATCAGAACAAGTCAAAATTCGCTGTTACAGGAACGTGGTCACTGTATTTGCCCCACTTATCATAATCTCCTATTTCAACTGATGTTAACTGTTGAAGCATATCTTTGGAAACAAAACAGTAATCGAGATGATAAGGTTTGTTTTTATGGCGATATAAATAAAAGGTTGGATGTTGCTCTTTGCCTTGTTCCTGATCAAAATAAGTATGATAAACACTGTAAATACCTTTCTCCTGTAAACGTTGCACCACAGCAGAATGATTCCCTTCCCGCCGTGGCTTGTCCCAGATTGTATTACTATTGAAGTCTCCAATTAAAACCGTTCTGGTATTTGTTATTATGGTATCGTAATGCTGAATAGCTTTCCAGACCTGGGTTATATATTGCCCGGCACGATCTTTTGGATTGTTTGCCCAGATAGCAAAAAGCGTAAAGTCGAAACATCCGCCTGTAACGGCAAGCGGAATGACCATGACAAAATCTTCGTTATAAATTTCTAAAACTTTAAATCTGAAATGGCTATAAGAAAATATTCCAAGTCCTTTATTTTGATTGTACCCAAACCATTTACTATCTGTTGGCCGCTGTAAATCTTCTTTAAGGGTAAATTTATCAGGATGCTCGCATTCGGGAATGATTAAAATGTCTGGTTGGTCGGTCAAAATAATGCCCGTTTTTTTTCTGAAAGCCATATTGCAGTTCCAGGTAATTATCTTCATGGTTACAGGGATTACTGATCTTCAAAAATATATAAGAAATCAGGCAGATAAATTTTAGATAATACACTTTACTGTTTCCTCTTTTAGCAACTAAAGTGATTAAGGGTATCTCCGCTATAATCAAATGTTGAAAAGGAAATGTATAATTATGAAAATCTCTGTTCATTTCTATACGCCACAAACCCTAAAAGCAGCTACTTTTGAGGCTTTTGCATGCAATACCATTTTATAACCATTGAAGGAAACATCGGCGCCGGTAAAACTACACTTGCGCACCTGCTGGCCAGGCAACTGAATGCCCGGCTGATACTGGAAGAATTTGCCGATAATCCTTTCCTGCCAAAGTTTTACGAAAACCCGAAGCTGTATGCATTTCCGCTGGAATTGTTTTTTATGGCCGAGCGGTTTAAGCAGCAAAAGGATAATTTGTTTACCACCGATCTTTTCCAGAGCACTACCGTAGCCGATTACCTGTTTACTAAATGCCTGCTTTTTGCCAAAGTAAACCTGCCGGATGAAGAGTTTAAGTTGTATCATAAACTGTTCGACATTATGCTGCAGCAACTCATCTTTCCCGACCTGCTCATTTACCTGCACAGCCCGGTAAAAAAGCTGCAGGCCAACATTAAACGGCGCAACCGTACGTACGAACAGCAAATACCCGATGGCTATCTTTTAAATATCCAGGAAACCTATATGAGCTATATCCGCCAGCACCAGATTAAAACCATTTTTGTAGATGCATCAAATGCAGATTTTTTAAGTAACCCGGCGCACCTACAGGCTATACTGGATGTGCTGCGCAAAGGCTTTGAAGAGGAGCAGTATTACCTTTCTTTCGGTTAAAAACAGCCGGATATTTTTTTATTAAAAGGTTAGAACTATTCAATCTCATTTATTCCATATTTAAAACCTGATGGCCGAAGCAGTAACAAAATATAATCCGTTTGCGTCCGTAAGCATTCCTGAGTACCGCAACCTGCTGCTGGGCAGGTTTCTTTTTACCATGGGCCTGCGTATGCTTACTACCGTGCTGGGCTGGTGGGTGTATAATCTTACCAACAACCCGCTCGCCATTGGCTTGATAGGATTGTCGGAAGTGATACCTGCCGTGAGCCTGGCTCTGTACGCCGGGCATAAGATTGACATCAGCGAAAAGCGCAGGCTCATGCTTATCTGTGTTTTTTTATACACGGTAGCAGTGGGCATTTTGTATATCCTTTCTACCAAAAACACAGCGCAGCATTTAAGCAATCACAGTATTGCAGGTTGTATTTATATAGTTGTATTTTTTAGCGGTATCGTCCGCTCGTTCAGCGGGCCAACCTTTAGCGTAATGGTTGCCAATATTGTATCGAAAGATTTACTGCAGAATGCCACTACCTGGAATCAGGGCACGTACATGTCGGCATCAGTAACCGGCCACGCGGTGGGCGGCTTTCTGATTGCTGGTTTCGGCATCACCGGCACGCTGGCTGTTATCATCGTTTTGCTTATTACCGCTTTCCTTTTTTTATTCCGGCTGAAGAAAAAACCTGCGTTTATATCGGGTGAAAAGCGCACTTGGGAAAGTGTAAAGGAAGGACTGGCTTTCGTGTTTAAAACCAAGCAATTGCTGGGCGCTATTTCGCTCGATTTGTTTGCGGTACTATTCGGCGGCGCTGTAGCTATGGTGCCGGTATATGCGCGCGATATTTTAAAGGTAGGGCCGCAGGGTTTCGGCTTTTTAAACGGCGCTTCCGATATGGGCGCGATCCTGATTGTTATTATGCTTACGCTCGTTCCGCTCAGGCGCAGGCAGGGCTATAAATTGATGTTTGCGGTGGCAGGCTTCGGTATCTGTGTAATCATCTTCGGCTTATCCAAATTATTTTGGATTTCCTTTACCGCTTTGCTTATCAGCGGCATGCTCGATGGCATCAGCGTAGTGGTGCGGGGCACGGTGGCGCAGTTAGTAACGCCTGATGCCATGCGCGGGCGGGTAATGAGCGTTAGCTCTATGTTTATTAACAGCAGCAACGAATTAGGCCAGTTTGAAAGCGGGGTTATGTCGAAGCTCATGGGCGTTGTGCCTTCGGTGGTGTTTGGCGGCTGCATGACGTTGATTGTCGTAGCCATTACCTGGTTTAAAGCGCCAAGCCTTAGAAAAATGGAATATTGAAGAAATTTAAAGTTCAAGGTTATAAGTGGAAAGTTTATGATTTTAACCTGTAATCCTGATTCTATAAGCCGCCTAACCTGCAAACCCGTGCGCTTACAGGCACGCAAACGCATTAACGCTAAACATTAATCCCGGTAAACACACCTTCACTCAACTATTTTTACAATACTTATTTTCTTAATACAGAAAACAATATTTTCGCTTTCTTAAAACTAATTTTTATGATGAAAATAGGCCTCCGCTCAGGCGCATTCCTGATGGTGATTGTGCTGCTTGCTTCCTGTTCACGGTCGGTACCCAGTCAAACCAAATACATCCCGAAAGATGCGAGCGCCGTATTCAGTATCAATCCAAAAAATATTTTTGAGAAGCTGGATAATAACCATGTTAACCTGGATTCTATCATGAAAGCTGCGACCGCCGCAGATACGGCTATGCGGTGGACGATGGACGATATTAAGAACTCCGGTATTGATCTTACCACCGATGTGTATTTCTTTGTACAGCAGGCTGGCTCCATCATGAGCGGTCAGAATACCGTTATTGGCTTTACAGGTGCTATGCACAGCACTTCCGATTTCGAAGCGTTTATAAAAAGAAAAATGCCCGCGGCGCAAATTAAAAAAGAAAACAGTTATTCCTACGCTGCGCTCAAAGATGGCTTCGTGGCCGGCTGGAACGATGATGTGGCGTTAATAGCCAAAGCAAGTACTTATAACATGCAGGGCGGCGGTAGTGCAACTGCCGATGAATCCGGTGCTTCGCAAAAGGCGCTTACTACTTACTTTACGCAAAAAGAAGATGCTTCCATTGCATCGGTGGATGCTTTTAAAGATGGCGCTAAAGAGAAAGCAGATATGCTGCTTTTCTCCAGTTCCAACAGTGCTATGGCTTCTATACCGATGCTTGGGATGAGCAAAGCGTCGGACCTGCTGAAAGACCTGTACAGCGTGAGCACTTTTAATTTTGAGGACGGCAAAGTGATAATGGACTCTAAGTCGTACACCAACAAAATGCTGGCGGATACGCTTAAAGATTATGCAGGTCCCAAAGTGGATATGGACATGGTTGACAAATATCCGGGTGCAGTTAATGGTTTTGCTGCATTCTCTTTTAATCCCAAACTTATTACTGCTATCTTAAATATTGCCGGCGTTACTGCTACTGCCAACCAGGGCTTGCAATCGCTTGGCTTTACAATAGATGATGTAACAAAGGCTTTTAAAGGCGATTTCGCGGTAATCGTTTCCAACTTCGGCATGGAAGAAAAAGCCAGCCCGGAGATGCCGGAATATAAGTACAAGCAGCCGGTGGCTAAAGTGCTGGTAAACGCCGCTATCGGCGATAAAGCGTCATACGATAAAATTGTAAAAGCACTGGCCTCCAAAGATATTATGGTGTTAAAAGACGGCCAGTATATTTTAAAAGAAATGGCGGAAGGCAAAGCCGACGGATTTGTAATGAGTACGGATGCTAAAAACCTGATTGTAGCTTCGGATGCGGCTTTAATGCAGCAGTATAAAGGAGGCACCGGCAAAATTACGCTGCCCTCCGGTGTTGCGGATAAGACAAAAGGCAATGCAGTGGCTTTTTATGCAGATATTGCTTCTATACTTAATGCCGTGCCGCCCGACACCACCGATCAAAGTATGATGAACGCTGCAAAGCAGACTTTTAAAGATGCGATATTAAGCAGTGAAAACATCAGCGGCAATACAATTAAAGGGCACCTGGAAGTGCGGCTGGTAAATGAAAAAGAAAACAGTTTGGCCACCCTTACCCGCTATTTTGGAACGGTTGCCAATACAATGGATAAGATGAAGGAAGCGGCAGGTATGGACGATGGCGCAATGTCGCCGCCGGTGAGCGATGATTCTACTATGTCTGCAGACACTGCTGCCTTGGCTGCACCAAATATGGAACCTGCTAAAAAGTAAAACAAATACATGCTTATTTTTAACGCTGACAGGGTTCTACACCCTGTCAGCGTTTTTATTTTGCTCCTACGTTTTGTTATGGTATAATACTGAAAAATAGTTGGTAAAATTCCTTGTAACTCAGTGCAGCAAAGGGTTTGAGAGAAGTTATGTGAAAGCGCTTTCACATAAGTTTTTTTGTAAATGAAAAAGCTTAAAAAAAGCGATGCTGGGCTTGTAGCAGTTTACAGGTAATAGGCTGGGGTAAGCAAGGCGGTAAACAGCGGTTTAAATGTAAGCAGTGCGGCATTTTATTTACTTATAATGATAGGGTTCAAACTATAGAAAACCGGTTTGTCTGGTTTCGTAAATGGGTAGTGGAAAGGCAAACTTACAAGACGCTCCAGAGAGATAGTGGTTTATCAAAAGATACCCTTCAAAAAACCTTTTATTATTTTCTTGACAGAGCCCCTCTAACGCCTATTATTCATCATGATAATATTTACTTAAGGGTAGATGCCACTTACTTTAAAAAGTTTTGTGTAGTATGCTATCAGGATGATCCCATCAGCTATACACAGTTGTTCCGGTTTTCAGATGCAGAGCGGTACGAAGAAATAAAAGAAGATTTATTGAACCTGCTGAACCTTGGCTTACAGATAACTTCTATTACCTGTGATGGTCATAAAGCTACCCTTAAAGCCATCAAAAAAACAATGCCTGGTGTTACCATTCAGCGATGCCTTGTACACATCCAGAGAATGTGTCTGCTGTGGCTTACAGCCAATCCAGGCTACGATGCCGGCAAAGAATTAAGGGTATTGGTTTTAATGATACATCGCATCCAAACACATAATGACAAACAATACTGGATACACCGGTTAACCGATTGGGAAAATAAGCATAAAGACTTTCTGAAAGAAAAATCATACAAAGCTGAAACGGGCAGATATTGGTATAAACATAAATTAATCAGGCGTTCTTTTTTTACCATCAAAAGAGCTTTGCCCCATATGTTTTGTTACCTCGCTGACAGCAACATTCCTAAAACAACCAATGGCATAGAATCTTACTTCGGGCATCTCAAAAATCATTTGGACCTGCACAGAGGATTAACCAAAAATAACAGAATCAACTTTATCAAATGGTATATCTACTTCAGGAATAAATCCCGGCTTTGAGTTTTCTGAGCCATTGTGCTTACCAAAAAAGTAAGGGTTGAACAGCTTAACTGCGCAACCCTTACTTTTTTCGTATAAGCATTAATCTTATTGCCCGGCAAGTTGCTCTCCAGCAGCGCTTGCTTCCTCTTCAGATTAATAGCGCCAATAAAAGAAATTTTATCCGAAAAACTACCAACTATTTTTCAGTACGTTACCATTTTTATTAGTAATGTGGAATAACGAACTGCTATCGGCATTGTTCCCTTCCTTTAAGCCTACACCGGTAAGCTGCATAGCAAAGGCAGCTTTTACCAGTTGCACGATCGTTGTTGCTGCCATGATAGGGCTTAGGCCATCCTCCTGTATATTGGAAATGCAATTACGGCGCTCGTCGGTAGTGCCAATGCGCGGCTGATAAGTAATATAAGCGCCCATGCTTTCAAAAGAAGTCAGGCCGGGCCGCTCGCCAATCAATATAATGGACAATCGCGCATTTAGCAATTCTGCAATTTCATCCCCAATGGCTACCCGTGCCTGTTCGGCAAGTATTACTGGTGCTAACGAAAAGCCTGCTGCTGTTACTTCTTTAGCCAGCAGGATCGCGGTAGCTGCTGCCTGTTTATTGATGGCCGCCGCAGACAATCCATCCGCTATAATGATTACAATATCCGGCAATGATTCAGGATTTAGCTTTAATAGATCAACCGATTTTTCATTCAGCTTCCGCCCGAGATCCGGACGTTGCAGGTAAACGTCGCGGTTATCGGCCTTGCTATGGACAGCAACAGCAGGAAGCTGCGCATTAGTCAAAACGTCTGTCAGTGCCTGTTTATCCATCCTTGTATAAACCGCATCTTTTGCCTGTGCATGCGCCAGCTTCAGCCGCAGGCTTTCTTTTACAGGAATGGAAATACCGGTTTTGCCTAAAGCAATCCTGGCGCTTGTAAACTGCTTCAGCGAAGCCCATTCATCTGCATCCGTATAAATCTTTTTTATCCCGTTCATGCGTTTAGTAATTTATTATACAACGCACGGCTGTTTTTTTTATCAGCAATCAGGCGGCCGTTCTCCTCTATAATTCCCTGTTTAATAAGCCAGTGCTCATACTCAGGCGCAGGCTTTAGACTTAATACTTTCCGCAGGTACAAAGCATCGTGAAAAGAGGTGGACTGATAATGAAGCATGATGTCATCGGCGCCGGGCACGCCCATGATAAAATTGATACCGGCGACACCCAGTAAGGTGAGCAGCGTATCCATATCATCGCTGTCTGCCTGCGCATGGCTGGTATAGCAAATATCTATGCCCATCGGCAGGCCCAACAGCTTGCCGCAGAAGTGGTCTTCCAGTCCCGCACGAATGATTTGCTTGCCATCGAACAGGTATTCCGGGCCGATAAAACCCACCACCGAATTTACCAGTAACGGCTTGAACTTTCTGGCCACCGCATACGCCCTTGCCTCGCAGGTTTGCTGGTCCATTCCCGCATGTGCATTGGGAGAAAGCGCACTGCCCTGGCCGGTTTCAAAGTACATAACATTGTTGCCTACGGTGCCCCTGTTCAACGATAAAGCCGCATCATAGCCTTCCTGCAGCATAGCTATGCTGATACCAAAGCTCCGGTTGGTTTGCTCTGTGCCGCCGATTGATTGGAAAACAAGATCAACCGGAACTCCCTGTTGTATCAACTCCAGCGTTGTGGTAATGTGGCTTAGCACACAGCTTTGTACCGGCATTGCAAACTGCTGCCGCAGGTGATCTATCATGTGCAGCAAACCGGCTGCTGTATGGGGCGAGTCGGTAGCCGGATTGATGCCGATTACCGCATCGCCGCTGCCATATAGCAGGCCATCCACAATGCTGGCGGCAATGCCTTTAAAATCGTCGGTCGGGTGGTTGGGCTGCAGGCGCACCGATAGTCTTCCGCGCAGCCCGATGGTGTTTCTAAACTTTGTTACCACTTCTCTTTTTTTTGCGGCCAAAATCAGATCCTGGCTGCGCATGAGCTTGGAAACAGCCGCAATCATTTCGGGTGTAAAAGCATCAGTTACAGCAGCAAGTGTTGTATTGTCTGCATCATCGCTCAGCAGCCAGTCGCGCAAATCGCCTACCGTAAAATGGCTGATAGCTGCAAATGCTTCTGCATCGTGCGTGTCTATAATCAATCGCGTTATTTCGTCTTCCTCATACGGCACAAACGCTTCATTCAGGAAATCTTTCAACGGCACATCCGCCAATGCTATTTGCGCCCCCACACGCTCGTTCGCGCTTTCCGCGGCAATACCTGCCAGCACATCGCCGGAGCGGAGCGGGCTTGCTTTCGCCAGCAACACTTTAAGGTTTTCAAAACGGTATTGAAAGTTACCTATGGTGCATTTGTAGCTCATACGGTATTGTTGTATAGGTGTATGATTTTAATATCGAAAGCTTTCGCTTACTTGCTGCTTCACTACTTGTCGGTATAGGCATCGAAACAAAAAAGCAGGAGTGAATATAAACTTCTTAAAAGTATTCCTGAGATCGCCTGGCTTGGTTGTTTGTAATAATCATCTTTAATTTCCTCTATAAATTGCTTTTCTTATAAGCCCTAAAACAGGTTTGCTTCGTTAATAAGCTCATCTTTCAATGACCTCCGCGAATTAGTTGCCTTAATCTGCGTGCTGCTTACGCTTAAATGGCTTTCAGCATTTTGGCGTTGTCTTAAAAACTGTTTAACGATTGAATGTCTTTTTATTTAGGACTGTTATTCGCGCGGGCGGCAGCTCCTGTGCCGATGGTGGCGTCCCCGCCATCAAATGGTGTGATTGCCGGTGTAATGCCTGTAATAGTTTTAAATAGTTTGTGCGGCCTCTCAGGAAAATATAATTTATGCAATAATGCCTTGTTATCAGATGTCAGGTTCAAAATTTTCTTTTCCAGCGTCAAATCTTCTGTGGATGCCCGTTACATAAAATACAATAAAAAGTATCAGCAGGCCGAAGGCAAATACAAGACATAAACTTGTGTATGCATAGGCCATAGCCGCCAGTGTAACTATAGCGAGCAGCAATGCCATTGCAGGAAAGAAAGGATACAGCGGCGCCCTGAAAGGACGCTCCATGTCCGGTGCAGTTGTTCTAAGCCGGAACAGGGCGAGCATACTAACAATATAAACCACTACGGCGCCAATGGTAGAAAGGATTACCAGGTTGCTGGTATCTAAAAAAAGCAGCGACAACATACCCAGTCCTGAACCTGCGATAAGTGCTACATAAGGCACACCGTTTTTGCGGCTTATTATGGAAAGTAACGGCGGTAAATAATTGCTCCTGGAAAGCGCAAATAACTGTCTTGAATAGCTGATGATAATACCATGAAAAGATGCTATTAAGCCGAATAAGCCAATGCCTGCAAACAACTGTGTGAGCGGGTTGCTTCTGCCCAAAACAATAGCAATGGTTTCCGGCAACGGATAATCGAGTTTGTCCATTTTTTCCCAGTCTGTAACGCCGCCAACGCAAATCATTACAGCCAACGCTAAAACAGTGAGGGTGAGCAATGCAGAAATATAGCCGGTTACAATTGCCTTTTTTTCTTTTGTTTCTTCTGCCACCATTGCAATGCCTTCGAGGCAAACAAACAGCCAGATGGCAAACGGCAGGGCTGCAAATACACCCGCCCATTTATAAGGGAAAGGGTTATGCATAAAAGTCTCGGTCTTAAAGTGCGGAATCGTAATGGCAATAAAAAGGAGCAGTTCGGCAATGGCGAGAATAGTCATAAGTAAAGAGAAGTTGGCGGCTTCTTGTATGCCCAGCAGGTTGATACCCGTAAACAGAATATACGCTGCAACCGCCACTAATAGTACCGGCACAACCGGGTATAAAAAATGAACATAGCTGCCAAGCGCCAGTGCAATAGCGGGCGCCGCGAATAAAAATTCGATCAGTGAAGCATAGCCGGCAACGAGGCCGCCGATAGTGCCAAACGCTTTTAGCGTATAAATAAAAGGTCCGCCCGCATTGGGCATAGCGGTAGTTAACTCTGTAAAGCTGAAGATGAAGGTAAAATACAATGCCGTAATAATAAGCGTGGCGATCAGCAGCCCGATGGTGCCGCCTACCTGCCAGCCATAGTTCCAGCCAAAGTATTCGCCGGATATCACCAGCCCAACTCCAATTGCCCAGATATGCACCGGTTTCAACACTTTTTTTAAAGACTTGTTTTCCATGAAGCGGTTAGTGATTTAAAAGTTAGCTGGTGTCTGGTAAAGCAGGAATCTTATTTTCAAATATAACCGCTTTTGAAGTTTGTGCCTGAGAAAAGAAAGCAGTTATCGCAAATGCTAAAACATTAAAAAAATGAAGATGCAAACTTACAACCCGTAACCCGCAAAACCCGCAACCCAAAACCCGCAACTTATTACTCACACCTCCTTATTTACAATTCGATTATTTTAGCAGCTTTATGCAAATACAGTTACAGCAGGTAGTGCCCGTTCCGCTAAAGGAAAGATTTATACAACGTCATTCTGATGTGTGGAACACCAGCGTATTATTTAACGAAGGCGACTGGATAAAAATAAAAGCACCCAGCGGCACCGGCAAAACTACCTTGGTTCACACGCTATATAAACTACGCAGTGATTATGAAGGAACGATAGTTTGGAATAATACTAACCTGCAGCAAATACCGGCAGCAGCACTGGCCACCCTGCGGCAACAGCAGGTGAGTATTATCTTCCAGGATCTGCGCTTGTTTGCGCAGCTTACCGCCCGTGAAAATATTGAATTGAACCGGATGCTGCAGCAGCCTTTTTATGATAGCAGCGTTATAGATGGAATGGCGGAAACCCTTGGTGTGCAGGGCATTTTAAACCAGCGTGCAGGTTTGTGCAGCTATGGCGAACAGCAGCGCATTGCTATCATCCGTGCACTGGTGCAGCCTTTTGAATGGCTGCTGATGGACGAGCCGTTCAGCCATCTGGATAATGATAATATCGCCAGAGCTGCTGCGCTGATTGCAAGCGAATGTACTAAGCGGAAGGCAGGATTTATACTTACCGATCTTGATGAAGACACACATTTCCCCTACACTAAATTTTTGCAGTTATAGCTTTTATATATGCTCCATACTTTATTAAAGAAACTGATCAAATCCGGCTCCGGCAGAACCCGGTTCGCACTTGCGGTGGTGGGTTTATCCATTGCCATGGCGCTTATCCTTTCTGCCGTGCAGTTGCAGGCCAATTATGAGGAGCTGCTGCACAGCAAAACCAACCAGGATAGCATTGCCAATTTTTTAGTAATCAATAAGCCGGTGACGGATAAGAATATCGGCAATGCCACCCTGAGCGATGAGGATATTGCTGACCTGAAAAAGCAATCTTTTGTACAGGCAGCCGGCGTGCTTACAGCCAACCGGTTCAGGGTATCGGCAAGTGGCGGCGAACACATCCCGTTTTATACGGAACTTTTTTTTGAAAGCGTACCCGATGATTTTTTGGATGTACAGAGTAAGGAGTGGAAATGGGACGACAATTCGCAGTTTATACCCATGATTGTACCTAATACTTTTTTGGATATGTACAATTTCGGGTTTGCCGCTTCGCAAAGCCTGCCACAGCTATCGCAGCAATTAGTAATGAGTTTGCCCATCCGGATAAACATCACCGGGCCGCAGGGTATGGTGCACTATTTTGCACGGGTAGTTGGCTTTAGCGACCGCATTACCTCCGTGCTGGTGCCGCAGGAGTTTATGGATTGGGCCAACAAGCAGTTTGGTTCAGGCGCACCGGCAAAGCCTTCACGGGTGGTAATCAAAACAAATGATCCAGGAAGCCCGCAATTAGTCAGTTATTTAAAAACGCATGGACTAAGCACCGATGCCGATAAAACACGCTTTAGCAAGTACCGGCAAATTGTAAATACGGTAGTAAACGTATCAGGTATCATCGGCGGTGTAATGTTCTTATTTGCACTGCTTATTTTCACGCTGTTTATTCAGCTAACCATTGCATCCAGCAAAGAAGATATTGCGCTGCTGGTTACCCTTGGCGCTGCGCCGGGGCAATTGTATTCATTTTTGATGAAACAGTTCTTCCCGGTTAACCTTGTTATTACGGCGATAGTTTTAGTGGTTGTTGCGCTACTGCAATATGTAGCAAAACAGTACCTGGCCGGGCAAAGTATTTATATCAGTGCGTATCCATCCCTTTATACTTTTCTTGCAGCCATTGTTGTGTTGCTTGTTTTGTGGATAGTGAACAGCATAACGATTAAAAAGTATGTGCATGCACAAGCCTGAGAGCAGGCTTGTGCATTGCCGGATAAAAAACAACAGGACCTCAGAACAGTAAGTTCGTCACCCTGCCTGCAACCGGTGCAATGGCAGCCTCAGCACAGCAGCGTTGCTTGTTTCATACAACAAAGAAACCCCGCACTAAGCGGGGCTCTTAAATATTCACACACAAAAAACTTACTCAGCTTCTGCCACTACTTCTTTCACTTCCGGTATCATACGTTTCATCATGCCTTCTATACCGGCTTTCAACGTAATCATGCTGCTTGGGCAGCCACTGCAGCTACCTTGCAGCATCAGGTTTACGATGCCTTCATTATAGCTTTTAAACTGTATAGCACCGCCGTCCATTTCTACCGCAGGCTTTACATAATTATCCAATAGTTCTTTAATCCGCTTTACCACATCATCATCATCCACATCAACGGTGTTGCTGGCTTCCTGCTTTATCTTCGCCACTTCCTCCTCGTTAATTACCACGCCGCCATTTTCCAAATAATCCTTCAGGAACTGCTTGATGGAAGGAATTACATCCTGCCAGTCGTCAGTGTCTGCTGTCTTGGTGAGCGTTACAAAATTAGAGGCGATAAATACGCTTTTAATAAATGGAAAAGAGAACAATTCTTTGGCGAGCGGCGAAGGTGCAGCGCTCGTTTCGTCTTGAAAATCAATGCTTTTGCCGGGATACAACAGCTTGTTGGCCACAAACTTCATTGTTTCCGGGTTGGGTGTCATTTCCGTATAAATGCTGATTACGGGATTGCCTGTCTTTATCATACAATAGGTTTAAATATCTTTTGTGAAATTGCCAGCAACCCTATATAATCCGTTTCTGCTGCTGAGAATGAGCCACAAAAATACTAAAAAATGAGTGTTTAACAGTAATAGCCGAAATAGTTACGTGTTAATGACAAAAAGTTTTCAGCTTTACCATTTTGCAGCCCGCAAGCTCTGTTTCTAAATTTTAAAAAACTTGTATGTCGCTTGCACTTGTGAAAATATAAGCCCGTAAACTTATCACCCGCGTTACATTTCACAATTGCTTTGTCACGTTTTGTAATATTTTTGCCGCTTATGATAGCATATAACAGATTTGTTTTGCAGAATGGATTACGGGTATTGGTGCAGGAAGACAATTCTACACCTATGGCGGTGGTAAACGTGATGTATGATGTTGGCGCACGGGATGAAAGCCCGGACCAGACCGGTTTTGCCCACCTTTTCGAACACCTGATGTTTGGCGGCAGCGTTAATATAAAAGATTATGATGAGCCGCTGCAAAAGGCCGGTGGTGAGAACAACGCCTACACAACCAATGATCTTACCAATTATTATTGCCAGTTGCCTGCCGAAAATCTGGAAACGGCGTTCTGGCTGGAGAGCGACCGAATGCTGAGCCTTGCTTTTTCTAAAAAAAGTTTAGATGTGCAGCGCAAAGTAGTAAGCGAAGAGTTTAAAGAGCATTACCTGAATAAACCTTATGGCGATGCCTGGCACAAAATGCGCCAAATGGCTTATACACAACATCCTTACCAGTGGATGACGATTGGTAAAAACTTAGAACATATTAAAAATGCGCAGTTGAGCGATGTGAAAAACTTTTTTTTTAAGCATTATACGCCCGCCAATGCGGTGCTGGTAGTGGCGGGTAAAGTAACTACGGAGGAAGTAAAAAGGCTTGCCGAAAAATGGTTTGCGCCTATTGAAGCCGGAACAAAATACATCCGTAATATATTGCCCGAACCTGCGCAGACTGCGCCCCGCTTTTTAGATATTGAGGCGGATGTGCCGCTCGATGCATTTTATAAAACCTGGCACATGAGCAGCCGCCTGGAGAAAGGGTATTATGTTACCGACTTAATAACCGAAATATTGGGTAATGGCGGCTCCTCCCGGTTGTACCAGTCGCTCGTAAAAGAGCAGCAGTTGTTCAGTAATATTGACTGCTATCATTTTGGCAGTACCGACAGAGGCTTGCTGGCAATAGAAGGCAAGCTGGTGCGGGGTAAAAAAATGGAAACTGCGGAGCGGGCTATTGAAGAAGAGTTAGACAAAATAAAAGCTTCACTCGTAAGCGAAACGGAACTGCAGAAAGTAAAAAATAAGACAGAAAGTATCATTGCTTTTGAAGACATGACCATCATGAGCCGTGCCAACAGCCTTGCGTATTACGAAATATTGGGCGATGCCAACCTGATGAATATAGAATTGAGTAAATACCAGGAAGTAACGGCTGCTGATATCCGCGATTATAGCAAGGAGTTGTTTGATGAAAACAACAGCAACACTATGCGGTATTACTGTAAGAATTAAAGTTGTATAAAAGGAAGTAAGTGTTAAGGCTCCGAACCTTTAAAAGGTTCGGAGCCTTATTTTATATAACCCGTAAAAAGCTTACTTGCTTATTTAGCGTGTACCATTAAGTTATAAGACTTTGCCTGTTAATCTTCCTGAAATATAATGCCGGCTTACCTTTAGATATCTCCATCTCAGTTATTTTAAATATCAAGCTGGTATCAGAATCTTAAAACATTTTATTCCACAGCAAGCAGCCATCGCCGTAACTCAGGAAACGGAAATCATGCGCTAATGCATAATCATAGATTTTCTTCCAGTCATCGCCCACAAGGGCGGCTATCAGTAACAGCAACGTGGATTGCGGCTGGTGAAAATTGGTGATCAATGCGGTAATTATCCGCAGCTTATAACCGGGTGCAATCAATATTTTTGTTTTTGCAGTCAGGATAGCAATACTGTTTTTGCTCATCCAGTACAGTAATGCCTGTAAAGCTTTAATAACTGGTATGTCCTGAGGCAGTTCATACGCTTCCCATTGCAACAGGTTGATGTCTTCCGGCAGCAGCTTTTCGTTCAGCAACACTTTTACGCCCATCCAGTACAGGCTTTCTATCGTGCGCAGTGAGGTAGTACCCACTGCAATAATAGTTGATGCAGTCTTTTGAATAAGTTTTTCTATAAGGCTGGCAGTAACCTCCATATACTCTGCATGCATGTCGTGACCGGCAATGGCCGCTGCCTTTACGGGTTTAAAAGTGCCTGCACCAACATGCAGTGTTACAAAATCTGTATCAATATTTTTTGCCTGCAGTTTGGCAAATACCGCATCTGTAAAATGAAGACCGGCCGTTGGCGCTGCTACGGAGCCATCATGCCGCGCATACACCGTTTGGTATCTTTCTTTATCCTTTTCATCAGCAGCGCGGTTTAAGTACGGCGGCAGCGGCATCTCGCCAAAAATATTTAATATTTCTGCAAAACTTACTGTTGCTATATTCCAGTTAAATGCTATTAAAAAATAGTCGCTCTTTTTTTCAACTTTAGCAGCAGTTAAAATTATTTCCTGTCCTTTATATCGGCTCGTGCGTTGCAATACTCCGGCTTTCCATTTTTTTGCGCCACCAGCAAGGCATTTCCAGCGCACGCTTTGCCGTTGCAACATGCCGGCGGTTATGTCTTTGTATTCATCGGCAGGTTCGAGGCAAAACAATTCAATGGCGCTGCCGGTATGTTTGGTAAATAATAACCTTGCTGCTGCCACTTTTGTATTATTAAAAAGAAGCAGGCTTTCCGGCGGAAGATAATCGGCAAGGCTGCTATATGTACTTTCCGCTATAATGCCTTCTTTATAAGTTAGCAGCTTGCTGGCGTCCCTGCTTTCCGGCGGGTAAACTGCGATGCTGCTCTGTGGCAGTAAATAACTATAATCGCTAATTAAAATTTCTTTCGGTTGTATCATCGCGCATACATAGGTTATCCACATTAAAATCACACCAATTCACAAGGCTGTGAGCAATTTTTTTTACATACCTCAACAACTGTAAGGCTTTCAGCCGCTTTTAATAAAGTGGATAAAATCCAACCCCTATTTTTGGATAGAAAAGTGGGAAAAAGTGTTATTTTGTGTCAATAAATAATCAATCAGCTTAATGACAGGTTTCCTTGGCGAATATGAATCAACGCTTGATCCCAAAGGTCGTTTCCTGCTGCCGGGCGGTTTTAAGAAACAACTGCCGGAAGGAGACAACACTTTTGTGGTTTGCCGCGGTACAGAAAAATGCCTTTGGTTGTACCCGTCATTAAGCTGGAAACCCATTTATGAAAAGCTGAGCCAGCTAAATGATTTCGACCCCAAAGTAAGGGAATTCCGGCGGTTTTTTTTAGGCAGTGCGAGCGAAGTAGAACTGGATAGCGCCGGTCGTTTGCTGGTACCGCCAACGCTTAAAGAATATGCCGGCCTGCACAAAGATATTACGCTTGCATCGGCCGTAAATAAACTGGAAGTGTGGGACACCGCAAAGTATAAGCAGCTCATTGAATCGTATAGCGAAAGTTTCAGCTTCAACGCAAAAAATGTAATGGTTGATTATAACGTGAGTATATAATGAAAGAACCATTAACCGGCCAGGCCTCCGGCAGCAGTTATCATGTGCCGGTTTTGTATGCCGAAGCGCTGGAAGGGTTGAACATTATGCCGGATGGAATATATGTAGATGCAACATTCGGCGGCGGCGGCCACAGCAAAGGCATACTGGAAAAACTAAGCAGCAAGGGTAAACTAATTGCGTTTGATCAGGATGCCGATGCGCAGCTTAATGTACCGCAGGATGACCGCCTTGTTTTTATACCGCAGAATTTTCGTCACCTGCAACGTTTTCTGCGGTTGCATAAAGTAGAAAAAATTAATGGCCTGCTGGCCGATCTGGGTGTAAGCAGCCACCAGTTTAATGAAGCGGCACGCGGTTTCTCAACGCGATACGATGGGCCGCTGGATATGCGGATGGATAACCGCCAGGAGCAAACCGCAGCGCACATCGTGCAGACATATAATGAGCAACAATTGCATAAGCTGTTTGAGCAATGGGGAGAAGTAACGAATGCCAGAACACTGGCAAAGCACATTGTTCAAAACAGGACAAACAGTTCTTTAAAAACAACAGGGGCTTTTACAACGATGCTTGCGCCGGTAGTAAAAGGCGCTCCTAACAAGTACTTTGCACAGGTGTTCCAGGCGTTACGTATAGAAACGAATGAAGAGATGAGCGCGCTGAAAGAATTGCTGCAGCAGTCTGTGCAGGTATTACAAAGTGGAGGACGCATAGCCGTCATCACTTTTCATTCTATTGAAGACCGGTTGGTAAAAAACTTTTTCAGGTGGGGCAGCTTTGAAGAAGCAGTTGATGAGAACCCGTTTGTAACTATAGAAAAGAAAAGTGTTTTCAACATAATCACCCGCAAACCGGTGGTGCCAACGGCAGCAGAAACGAAAAACAACAGCCGCAGCCGTAGTGCGAAATTAAGAATAGCAGAAAGAGTATAGCAGGTATAGAAAAGTAAAAAGAACAGAAAAACTGACAGATAAAAAAGTCTTGAAAGAACAGAATCATTAATCAAAAAAATCCTGGTAACCATGGCACTAAAAGGCGTAAAGCGCTCAATCAGGCGGCTAATTAACTATAGGTGGATTACGGCAAATGTGCCTTTCTTTTTGTTTCTCGCGCTGTTGGCGGTATTGTATATCGCCAATGGTCACCTGGCCGATAAAACTGTTCGTGATATCAACGCTACTGCTGCCGAACTCAAGGAATTGCAATATGAATATAAAACCGTAAAGAGCGACCTGATGTTTAAAAGCCGTGAAGCTGAAATGGTAAAAATTACAGCGCCATTAGGGTTGAAAATAACAGCAACGCCGCCCATGCATATTACTATCGAGCAAAAAATTAAGCCTTAAACCATCAATCAGCAAATTTGAAAAACACAGCCTCTGCAGTAGAAGTAAAACGGGATATCCTCTGGCGGGTATATCTGTGTTTTATAGCTATCGTACTGGTATGCATTGTTGTTCTTTCAAAAGCATTTTATATACAGCAGGTGCAGGGCAGCCAGTGGCGCAGCATGAGTGATAGCCTGCACCAGAAAATTGTAGAGCTGGATGCGGAACGCGGCACTATCTACAGTGAAGACGGGCAAATGCTGAGTACCAGCATTCCGCAGTTCGATATTTACATAGATTTTGGCGCCGAAGGTTTAACAGAAAAAAGCGGTAAGCTCTTTCGTCAAAACCTTGACTCTTTAAGCTATTCGTTAAGCAATTTGTTTAAAGACAAACCGGCAGCTATCTATAAAAAAATATTAAGCGCGGGCTATGCCAACAGGGACCGGTATTTTTCTTTAAAGAAAAGAATAAGCTTTAAAGATTACCAGCAGCTTCGTCATTTCCCCTTAGTGCGCCTTGGCAGGAATAAAAGCGGCTTTATTGCCGAAGTAAGAAGCATCCGTCTTAACCCCTACCAGTTACTTGCTTACCGCACCGTTGGTCTTGACCGCGAGAATGCACAAAAAATAGGCATTGAGCAAACGTATGACAGTGTACTGAAAGGCACCACCGGCAAGCGTTTGGTACGGTACATCGGCGGCGGGGTAAGTATGCCGGTTGATGGTGCGCTGGATATAGAGCCGGAAAACGGTAAAGACGTTGTAACCACGCTGAACATACACATCCAGGAAATTGCAGAAACGGCCCTGATGGGCATGATGCAGCAAAGCAGCTCGCAAACGGGCACCTGCATCGTCATGGAAACCAAAACCGGCAAGATAAAAGCAATGGCCAATCTGGGCCGCCGCCCCGATGGCAGCTATTGGGAAGATTACAACTATGCCATGCGCGCTACCGAGCCCGGCTCTACCATCAAGCTGGCTACGTTGCTATCAGTGTTAAGTGAAGGTAAAACAACCATTAACGACCTGGTGGAAGTAGGCAGTACCGGCAGCGCTTTTGTAGGTGTGCGCAATGTAAACGATGCGGAAAGAGCGCCCAAACCGGTGATGACGGTAGAAGAGTGTTTTGCGCACAGTTCTAATGTTGGCATGAGTAAGATTGCTTACAGCAATTTTGGAACGCAACCGGATAAATTTATGAAATACCTGCACCAGTTCAGGCTGGACTCTGTTACAGGTATAGACCTGTTGGGAGAGTCAAAACCACGCATGCCGCGCATGAAGCGCAATACCGAGGGCCTTAGCGACATGATTACGATGAGTTTTGGCTATGCCATACAGGTAAGCCCGCTGCAAACCCTCACACTTTACAATGCCATTGCCAATGGCGGCAGGATGATGAAGCCTTACCTCGTGAGCAGTGTGCAGAGTGATGGCGCTGCTATAAAAAAATATGAGCCGACTATATTAAGAGAAAGTATCTGCAGACCACAAGTAGCTAAAGCTGCGCAACAGTGTATGCTGGCTGTTACAAGTATCGGCACCGGCAAGCCCATCTTTAAAGACTGTGCTTACCCGGTTGCCGGCAAAACCGGTACTGCGCATGTGGCCGATGGTAAGTACGGGTATAATGATGGGGTATATCAGGCTTCGTTTGTGGGCTACTTTCCTGCAGACAATCCGCAGTTTACCTGTATCGTGGTTATTAAAACAAAACCTTTTGCGCCATTGCATTTTGGCGGCCAGTTAGCGGCGCCGGTATTTAAAGAAATTTCAGATAGGTTGTATAGCATGTATGTGCAGCAGAAAAGTGTAATGCAGTTTGCCGGTTCCATGGGTGCGGACAGCCTTGGTTATAATTATACCGGAATGAAAACCGAAATGTCGCAAATAATGCGGATGCTGAAAGTGCCGGTTTTAGACTCTACAACCGGCAGTGAATGGGTGAATGTAAAGAAGGGTATCCATGCGCCGGTGATAGCGGGAATCAATACAACTCCTGCAAGTATGCCTTCCCTGCAGGGTATGGGTTTAAAGGATGCAGTATATCTCTGCGAGAATATGGGCCTGAAAGTACGGGTAAAAGGGGCGGGTAAAGTAACGGCGCAATCGGTTGGCAGCGGAAGCGGCATTAAGAAAGGGCAACTGGTAAATATCGAATTGAATTAATGTTTGCTACAAAGGTCGGAAGACGCAAAATGTTGAAGAAAGAGAAACAAAAGAATTATCAGTTTAGTAATAAATAAAAAAGAACGAAACCACTTAGTGCTTTTAGGCCTTTGTGGCAAAAACGAAAATGACAAATCTGCAAAACATATTATACAAAGTGCACCTGCAGTCTGTAAACGGCACGACCGACGTACCGGTAAAAGATGTACAGATAGATTCCCGCAAAGTAACGGCAGGTTCTGTTTTCGTAGCCATTAAAGGTGCTGTTGCAGATGGTCATGCATTTATAGGCACCGCTATCGAAAAAGGAGCTATTGCTATTGTATGCGAAAAGCTGCCGGTGCTGCTGCTGGAAAACGTTACGTATGTTAAGGCAAACAACAGCAACGAAGCCGTGGCGTATATGGCGCATAATTTTTACAACGAACCTTCCGAAAAAATAAAACTGGTTGGCGTAACCGGCACCAATGGTAAAACCACGATAGCTACTATTCTCTTTAAACTGTTTTCGGCGTTAGGCTATCAGTGCGGACTGATAAGCACTGTACAAAACCAGGTTGGCAGCGAGGTGTTACCTTCTACCCATACAACGCCGGATGCCATTAGCCTGAATGCATTATTAAAGCAAATGGCAGATGCAGGCTGTACCCATGTGTTTATGGAATGCAGCAGCCATGCTATTCACCAGCGCCGGATTACCGGCTTAAAGTTTACCGGTGCGCTCTTCAGCAACATCACGCATGATCACCTCGATTATCATAAAACTTTTGATGAATATATCCGGGTAAAAAAGAAATTTTTCGACGATCTGTCATCCGCTGCATTTGCGATTTCTAACCTTGATGATAAGCGTGGCGTGGTGATGCTGCAGAATACGGCTGCACATAAATTTTATTACAGCCTTCGCAGCGTTGCAGAATTTAAAGGAAAGATTCTGGAGAATGCGCTCACCGGTTTAATCATGGTCGTGAACGATAAAGAAGTGCACTTCCGGCTCATCGGCGAGTTTAATGCCTACAACATTCTGGCTATCTACGGCGCTGCTGTTTGCCTCGGTGAAAACAGCGACGAAGTGCTGCGGATATTGAGTGCGCTGCAAAGCGCAGAGGGCAGGTTCGATTACATGATCAGCCGCGAGCACATCATTGGCATTGTAGATTATGCGCATACGCCCGATGCACTGGAGAATGTACTGGCAACTATTAAAAAGCTGCGCAAAGGTTATGAGCAGGTAATTACGGTTGTTGGTTGTGGCGGCGACCGTGACAAAACTAAAAGACCGGTAATGGCGCAGGTAGCAGCCGAACTGAGCGATAAAGTTATTCTTACCAGCGATAACCCGCGCAGTGAAGACCCGCAGGAAATTTTAAACGATATGGTTCAGGGTTTAAACAGTGCTGCAAAACGAAAAAGCCGCAGTATTCCCGACCGTAAAGAGGCAATAGCAACGGCAGTAGAAATGGCTAACAAAGAAGACATCATTTTAGTAGCCGGCAAAGGCCATGAGAAGTACCAGGAGATTAACGGTGTTAAACATGATTTTGACGATAAAGCTGTATTGAAAGCAATATTTGAACAATTGAATAAATGAAGAGTTGACAGATATTGATTGACAGATGACGGAAGGAAAAACTTTCATCATTAATAAAAATAAATGAGTTAAGCGCTAAAATGAAATCTGTCAACTGTCATTCATCAACTGTTAACTGAAAGAACTATCAACTAAAAAAATGCTGTATTACCTGTTTAACTGGCTCGGAAAAGAATTTCATGTAAGTGGTGCCGGCTTGTTCCAGTTCATCACTTTCCGGGCAGTGCTGGCGGTCATACTGTCTTTGGCAATTGCTACCATATACGGCAAGCGCCTGATCAATTTATTAAAGCGCAACCAGATTGGCGAATCGGTGCGCGACCTGGGACTGGCTGGCGAGCAGCAAAAAAAGGGCACCCCTACCATGGGCGGAATCATCATTCTGCTTTCGATATTAGTGCCTACGCTGCTGTTTGCCGACCTCGATAAAGTTTACATCCGCCTGATGATTTTGTGTACGGTATGGCTGGGCATTATTGGTTTCCTGGATGATTACTTCAAGCTGAAAGCGCGTAAGCAGGCACAGCAAAAAGGCGAGCAGTATAAAAAAAGCGACAGTGACGGCCTTGCCGGTGTGTCAAAAATTATCGGGCAGGTTGGATTAGGAATCATCATTGGGGTAACGCTTTATTTTAATAGTAATGTAGTGGTGGAAAGAGAAATTATTACGGAGAACGGCGTAGAGTCGGGTGTACGCCCCGGCGAACGGAAACTGGATGAAGTGATACATATTCGGAACAATAAAGCCGTGCGCTTTGCGAGGGTGAAAACGCCGATCACTACCATTCCGTTTGTAAAAACGCATGAGTTTAACTATAGCAAACTTATAAGCTGGATGGGCCCGGGCGCAGAAAAATATACCTGGATTATTTATATCCTGATTGTAACGCTGATTATTACAGCCGTATCGAATGGCGCCAATCTTACGGATGGCTTAGATGGTTTGGCGGCTGGCGTTAGCGCTATCATTGGCGCAGGTATCGGGGTTTTTGTCTATGTAAGCGGCAACTATGTGCTGGCCGATTACCTGAATGTAATGTACATACCTAACCTTGGTGAACTCTCCATTTTTATGGGTGCATTTGTAGGTGCTTGCGTGGGCTTCCTGTGGTATAATGCGTACCCGGCGCAGGTGTTTATGGGCGATACCGGCAGCCTTGCATTGGGCGGTATCATCGCCTCGCTGGCGGTTATCGTACGCAAAGAACTGCTGATCCCGATTTTCTGCGGCGTATTCCTTGTAGAAAACCTGAGCGTAATAATGCAGGTAAGCTATTTTAAATACACAAGAAAAAAATATGGCGAAGGACGGCGCATCTTTCTCATGAGTCCGCTGCATCATCACTATCAGAAAAAAGGATTTCATGAGAGTAAAATAGCGATCCGCTTTTGGATTGTAACCATTATGTGCGTGCTGCTTTCGATCGCAACATTAAAAATAAGATAGGCCTGAATAAAAGACAGCTAAACAAGGTGCTTAAAATTTAAAGCTTACAATAAAAAATGACGGAAACAAATACATACAACGACCTGCAGCAGCTTTCCCTCACAAGGTGGCATTTAGCCATTTTAGGTTCGGGCGAGAGTGGGGTAGGCGCTGCGCTGCTGGGCAAGCAAAAAGGGTATGAAGTATTTGTAAGCGACGGCGGTACTATTAAGGAAAACTATAAGCAGGAACTGATAGAAAACGGGATTGAGTTTGAAGAAGGCGGCCATACCGAGGCGCGCATATTAGGGGCGGATGAAATAGTAAAGAGTCCAGGCATACCGGAGAAGAATGAGCTGGTGAAAAAGATACGGGCAAAAGGGCTTCCGATCATCAGTGAAATAGAGCTGGCTTATCGCTTTAAGGGCGATAGTAAGATTGTTGCTATCACCGGCAGCAACGGTAAAAGCACCACTACTTCCTTAATCTATTATATCTGCGAAAAAGCAGGACTGGATTGTGCCCTTGTAGGAAATATCGGTTACTCCTTTGCCAAGCAGGTAGCCGAAGATCCGAAGCCTTTATATGTAGCGGAAATCAGTTCTTTCCAATTGGATGACATCAAGGATTTTAAGGCGGATGTGGCGGTATTGCTCAATATTACCGAAGACCACCTGGACCGCTACGATTATAGCTTTGAAAAATATATTGACAGCAAATTTAAAATAGCCAAGAACCAGCAGGCGCAGGACAACTTCATTTACAATTTAGATGATGAAGTAATAACAAAGAAATTAAAAACCATTTTATTCACCAGTAACTTATTGCCATTTACCATGAAACAAGAACCCAAGAAAGGCGCCTATATTAAAGGCGACCAAATGACGCTGAAAGTGAACGATGAACGCGTAAGTATGAATATTTACGACTTTGCCCAAACCGGCAAACACAACCAATACAACACAATGGCAGCAGGCGTTGCAGCGATGACGATGGACATCCGCAAAGAAAAAATCCGCGAAGCGGTAGAAACTTTTGAAAGCCTCGAGCACCGTATGGAGCCGGTAGCCGTAGTGCGTGGTGTGGACTTTATCAACGACAGCAAGGCAACCAATATCAACAGCACCTGGTTTGCATTGGAAAGCATGAGCAAGCCGGTAATATTAATACTGGGTGGCACCGATAAAGGCAACGATTACACCATACTGGAAGACCTCGTAAAAGAAAAAGTGAAAACGATTGTTTGTTTAGGTATTGACAACAGTAAGATTCATGCGGCCTTCGATAAGATAGTTCCGGTGATAGATACTGCAAGCGCCGCTGATGCGGTGCAGGCTTCCTTTGACGCAGCAGAAAAAGGCGATGTGGTTTTGTTAAGCCCGGCCTGCGCCTCTTTCGATTTATTCAAAAATTATGAAGACCGCGGCAGGCAATTTAAAGAAGCGGTAAAAGCGTTATAAAATGGCCGAACTGAGTTATATGCAGGATCCCTTTTTTCAATTGCACCGCCGTGCAAAAGGGGATAAATATATCTGGAGCAGTGTACTGCTGCTGGCGCTGGCATCGGTGCTGGTCGTATATAGCGCTACAGGCTCGCTGGCGTATAAAATGTATAAAGGCAATACAGAAGTGTACCTTTTCAAGCAGTTATCTTTTATTATCGTCGGATTGCTGGCGGTCTATTTTTTGCACCTGGTCAATTACAAAATCTATTCGCGTGTTGCACTTATCTTGTACCTTATCTCGGTGCCGTTGCTTGCATATACCTTATTTTTTGGCGCCCAGATAAACGAAGGCAGCCGCTGGATAAAACTGCCGGTCATCAATATGACCGTGCAGACAAGCGACTTTGCTAAGGTTGCCCTGTTTATGTACATTTCCAGGCAGTTGAGCCGTAAGCAGCATATAATAAAGGATTTTAAAAAGGGCTTTCTGCCGGTGATGGCGCCGGTAATGATTACCTGCGCTTTGATAATGCCGGCTAATCTCTCTAATGCATTGCTAACCGGCGCTACGGCGCTGTTGCTATTATTCATCGGGCGGGTACATGCCAAGCACTTGTTGCTCGTAATAGGGGTTGCATCAATACCCATTTTATTAATCGTTGCTATTGCTGCGGTTACCTATACGGGTAAAACGGTGAACGGGGTAAAGGAGACCTCTAAAAATAAAGTGGCGGAGAGCCTTACTTCGGTTGGCAGGTTTGGTACCTGGGTAAGCCGGGTCCAGGACTTTATGTATGCTAAAAACGACGACATTCCCTACCAGGTGCAGCAGGCTAATATTGCTATTGCCAATGGAAGTATTTTATATGGCCTGGGGCCGGGCAAAAGCCGCCAGCGCAACTTTTTGCCACAGGCTTATAACGACGAAATTTTTCCCATTATTATAGAAGAATACGGGCTGATCGGCGGCTTGTTTATCGTTTTTATATATATGGTTTTCCTGTTTCGCTGTATCAATATTTTCAGGCGCTGCCCCTATGCTTTCGGGGCTTTTTTAGCGCTGGGGCTTAGTTTTTCCATGATCATCCAGGCGCTGGCAAATATGGCAGTGGGCGTAAACCTTACGCCCGTTACCGGTGTTACACTGCCGCTGGTGAGCATGGGCGGCAGCTCATTTTTGTTTACCTGTGCGGCTATCGGGATTATCCTAAGCGTAGCGAGGAATGTAGAGCAGTTGGAAGGTAAAAATGTAGAGCCGGTTGTGCCGGAATATGACAATGGAAATCCGGTAGTTAAACAAGCAGTGATTAAGCAATAAGCAGTAACACAACATATTACAGCAGTTTCTTAAAGTAATAATAGTTTGTAAAATCTGGGTGCTGTAAAATTCAATATCTAAGAAACAAAGGTTACAGAAAAATGGATCATGGGTGCCATAAGATAAGTAAAGAAAACGCTAAGTATAGCGGGTTGCCATTATGCAAGTGCAAGAAGCCTTTTAAAAGAAAGTTTAGAAACGAATGTCAGATTTAAATAACAGCAGTTTACAAAGCGATTCTGCCGCGGCATTACGCTTTATCATAGCCGGCGGTGGTACCGGCGGCCATATTTTTCCGGCTATTGCTATTGCCAATGCCATTAGGCAGCTGAAGCCGGATGCACAGTTTTTATTTGTTGGTGCAAAAGGAAAAATGGAGATGGAAAAAGTGCCGCAGGCCGGGTACGCCATCGAGGGGTTAGACATCGCTGGCTTTGACCGGGGTTCTTTTTTTAAAAATATTTTGCTGCCGTTTAAGCTGATAAAAAGTTTTACGCAGGTAAGCAGCATTATGAAGCGATTTAAGCCGGACGCGGTTATCGGCGTTGGCGGGTATTCCTCTTTTCCCGTACTGCGGTATGCGCAAAAGCAGGGCATTCCAACCTTTATTCATGAGAGCAATTCATTTGCCGGTAAAAGCAATATTTTATTAAGTAAAAAAGCAGTTAAAGTCTTTGTCTCCGGCACCGGGATGGAAAAGTTTTTTCCTGCAGAAAAGATTGTAATCACGGGCAACCCGGTAAGAAAATCCATCGTGCAATCGCACATTTCGCAAGGCGAGGCGCTGCGCTTTTTTGGTCTTGACGAAAATAAGAAAACAATACTTGCAGTAGGCGGGAGCCTCGGTGCTAAAAGCATTAACGAAGTGCTTGCTTTTCACATCGGCGAATTGCCTTCGCTTAACCTGCAATTGATATGGCAAACCGGTAAATCAACAGCCAATACATATATACAACGGGGCAAGGGCAAATCGTACGTATGGGTAAACGATTTTATACAGGATATGGATAAAGCGTACGCCGCTGCAGATGTTGTGATTTCACGTTCCGGAGCTATGTCGGTTGCAGAGTTGGCGGTGGCAAAAAAGGCAGTGGTGTTTGTGCCTTTTCCACATGCTGCCGAAGACCACCAGACGGCTAATGCAAAACACCTGGCCGATAAAAATGCGGCACTGCTGGTAAAAGATAATGAAGCGCAGGGAAAATTATTTTCTACCGTTACCAACCTGGCATTCAACAAAGAAAAACAGGAAACATTGCAGCAGAACATCGCTGCTTTTGCAATAATTAATGCAGATGAAACAATAGCAAATGAAATAATGGAAAGCTTACAGTAAGCAGTAAGGCCATTTGTAAATAAAGTAAGTGGATGACAACAGATATTGAATAATAATGAATAAACAGGAAGACATAAAAAATTTGCAGGTGACAGCGCACGCTGATGCTGTTTCTGGTTCCGCTTTAGGAAACCGGAAGTTGCACACTGTGTATTTCATTGGCATTGGGGGTATTGGCATGAGTGCGCTGGCACGTTACTTTAAAAGTAAAGGTGCTGTGGTAAGCGGTTACGACAAAACTCCTACGCCGCTTACGGGGGAACTGGAAAGTGCAGGCATCCTGATACATTACGAAGACAATCCGGATCTGGCGCCTAAAGACGCAGATGCTGTTGTATATACGCCGGCTATTCCGGCGGCGCACAAAGAATTAATATATTTTAAAGAGCACCATTATACGGTTGTCAAGCGCAGTGATGTATTACAATGGATTACACAAAACGCTTTCAATATTTGTATAGCCGGCACCCATGGCAAAACAACGATAACAGCTATGGTGGCGCATATCCTGCGCGACAGTGGCTATGGTTGTAATGCCTTCCTCGGCGGTATTGCCGCTAACTATCAAACCAATTTCTGGAGCAGCGAAAACAATGTAGTGGTGGTGGAAGCAGACGAGTATGATCGTTCCTTTTTAAAGCTGACGCCGGACGTGGCGGTTATTACGGCTATGGATCCGGACCACCTGGATATTTATGGCACTGCAGAGGCGATGGAAGATGCGTTTATACAGTTTTCACAAAAGGTAAAAGCGGGCGGTTGTATTATCGCCAAACATGGTATGAAAAGAAGCCGCGAATTGAAAGCCGGCACTTTATGTACATACAGCCTCAATGAAAGCGATGCAGACGTGTATGCACAAAATATCCGTGTTGAAAACGGGTCTTATACTTATGACGTGGTACATAGAGACTGGCGGTTGAAAGGAGTGGAGTTGGCAATGGGTGGCCTTCACAATATGGAAAATAGTATAGCAGCTATTGCAGTAGCTAAGTATTTAAAAATTGAGGATGAAAAAATAAAGAGCGCCGTTGCTAATTTTAAAGGTGTTAAACGCAGGTTTGAATATATTATAAAGAATGATAAACACATTTTGATAGACGATTATGCGCATCATCCCGAAGAGTTGCGGGCGTTGATCACGGGTGTACGCAGCTTGTATGGCAATGAACATTGCACCGTTATTTTTCAGCCGCATTTATTCAGCAGAACAAAAGATTTTGCACCTGAATTTGCTGATAGTTTAAGCCTTGCAGACGAAGTGATTTTATTGCCGATCTACCCGGCGAGAGAATTGCCTCAGCCCGGCGTTACCAGCGAATTAATTTTTCACCGGATGACTATTGCCAACAAAAGAATTTTATCAAAAGAAATTATGCTGCAGGTAGTAGCGCAGGAAAAGCCGCGCCTGCTGGTGATGTGCGGCGCCGGCGATATTGATGCACTGGTGCAACCCGTAAAAAACATTTTAACAGGCGCATAAAGCATGTGGAAACAACGTATTATATCGGCGCTTTGGCTACTGCTTGGCATGGGTGTTTGTGGCTTGCTTATGGCAGGCATCCGCCACAAAAATCAGGCGTTGTGCACCGGCATAAAAGTAAATATTGAAGGCACGCACGGCCATGTATTTATTGATGAAGGAGACATTATGCAACTGATGAAAAAGAATGGCGCTGCAACCGGTACACCGGCAGCCGCAATTCCGCTGCAAACGCTGGAAAAAGTATTGCGCAAAGAGCCTTGGATAAGCAATGCAGAATTGTTCTTTGATAACGGGCAGGCCTTGCAGGTAAACATCCGGGAGCGGGAGCCGCTGGCACGAATTTTTACGGTGGGAGGCGCTTCCTTTTATATAGACAGCAGCGGTGTGCAACTGCCGCTTAGCGACGATTATGCTGCACGGGTACCGATGTTTACATCTTTTACTTCAGCTAAAAAGATATTGTTAGGGCCGGATAGCCTGTTGTTGAATGATATAAGGAAAATAGCACTGCAGATACAGCAGGATTCTTTTTGGATGGCGCAGGTATCGCAGGTAAATATTACGCCTTACAGAACTTTTGAAATAATACCGGTGATGGGCAATCAAACAATATTATTAGGCAATGCAGACAGCCTGCAATCGAAGTTTGACCGGCTGTTTGCTTTTTACAAACAAGTATGGGCGGAGACGGGTTTTGAAAAGTACGAAACGGTAAGTGTTGCCTACGACGGCCAGGTAGTAGCCACAAAAAGAGGCGTGGTACAACCGGCGGTTGATAGCACACAGGCACAGCGGCTTATCAATGCCATGCGTACCGGTGCGGATTTAGTAAAAGACACGATAAAAACAATTCGGAACAATGCTACGGCGTTAGCAGCCGTACAGCCTGCTGCTGTAGCTGAGTTAATTGCGGCTACACCGGCACTTAACAAAAGTAAAGCGCCGGACAAAACGCATAAGGTTAAGACGGCAGGGACTGCTAAGCAGGCAATAAAAAAAGTAAAGAAAACAGAAGTAATAACATCAAAAAGAAAAACGGAAAAATGAATTGTGAAGAAAAAATTTAATCTGTACAAGATGTACACGCAGCATATACTTTCTTACATTATTAGTGTCTTTGCATAGGAATGTTTTTGAAAATGGTAATAACTTAACAGAGGTTGCCATAATAAATAACATAGCCTTGCTGCCATAACATTGTCGTAAGTGTAAATGCCTGATCGGATAACCGGAGATCAGAAAACCAAAATGCATTGCTGTACAGGTTGTAGCCTTCACAATAGCAAAAGTCTTTAACCAGCAAGTGAAATGCAGGCTTTCAAAAGCTGAATACTATACAACTAAAAATATACATTATGACTCCGCATGAAGCGCCAATAATTGTAGGATTGGATATTGGCACAACCAAAATCGCTGCAATTGCCGGGCGAAAAAATGAATTCGGCAAATTAGAGATTCTTGGCTTCGGGCGTGCCAACAGCAATGGGGTGCAGCACGGCCAGGTACTGAACATTGACCAGACCATTAAGGCCATCCAGCAGGCATTGGTTAATTGCTACGAAAGCAATCCTGACCTCGAAATAAAAGAGGTGTATGTAGGCGTAGCCGGCCATCACATTAAAAGCCTGCAAACGCGCGGCGATATGGTACGGCAGAGCAGTGATATAGAAATTAACCATTCCGAAATTGAAATGCTGATAGAGAATCAGCGCAAAACATTTATCCCCGCAGGCGACCAGATTATTGAAGTGATTCCACAGGATTTTCATGTGGATAATTTTCAAAACATCAAAGACCCGGTCGGTTTTAATGGTGTAAAAGTGGGCGCTAATTTCCATATCATTACGGGCGACAGAAACGCTATCCGCAATATTAACCGCGCCGTGGAGCGCAGTCATTTAAAAACAAAAGACCTCGTATTGCAGCCGCTGGCATCTGCCGCTGCAGTAATGAGCGATGTGGACATGGAAGCGGGCGTTGCCATACTGGATATTGGCGGTGGCACCAGCGAC
The DNA here is from genome assembly GCA_965247435.1 of Ilyomonas sp. Classification (GTDB taxonomy): domain Bacteria; phylum Bacteroidota; class Bacteroidia; order Chitinophagales; family Chitinophagaceae; genus Ilyomonas. Next base: position 1,035,499 of record OZ252019.1, read on the forward strand.
CTTGCCGTGTTTTATGATGGTATTCTGAAACACACGGCGGTAATACCATTCGGGGGTGAGAATATTACCAATGATATCCGCATGGGCTTGGGCGTTTTAAAAGGCCAGGCCGAGGCAATGAAAACCCAGTTTGGCAGCGCGCTGGCCGACGAAACCAAAGCCAATGCATTTATTACCATTCCTGGGTTGAAGGGCATGCCGGCAAAAGAAATCAGTGTAAAAAACCTGGCTAATATTATCCAGGCAAGAATGAGCGAAATACTGGATTTTGTGACCTATCACCTGAAGCAAATCGGGCTCGACCGGATGCTGAACGGCGGCGTTATCCTTACCGGCGGCGGTTCGCAGTTAAAGCACCTTATCCAGCTTACCGAATATACCACCGGCCTCAACGCCAGGATCGGGTTGCCCAATGAACACCTTGCTGCTAACCACATTGATGAACTGAAAAAGCCGATGTATGCTACCTGTATCGGGCTGATATTGAAAGGCTACAATGATTACGAACATAACAAAAAAGAGTTTGAAGAAAGCTATACCCGGGTGCCCGACGTACCGCAAAGCCTGAAGAAAGAAGAACCGGCAGCGCAAAAAGAAATGGCGGCAGAGCAACAGGCAATAGATGTTGCTATGCGCAGGAAAGGACTGAACAGCTTTTGGGATAAATTTAAAGACAGCATCATTGATCTTTTTAAAGAAGAAGGCGACCGGGAAATGAAGTAAAGAACTCTGCGTTGTGGAAAGTAAAAGAATACATTTTATTCTTTTCACAATGCGCAATAGACAACCCGCAACTTTCAATTTTACACACAACAACTAAAAACAAATTATATCATGATTCATTTTGATTTGCCGAAGCAAAAATCATCTATCATTAAAGTGCTGGGCGTAGGCGGCGGCGGCAGCAATGCAGTTAACTATATGTTTGGCGAAAACATAGAAGGTGTGGATTTCATTATCTGTAATACCGATGCTAAAGCGCTGGAGCAAAGTAAAATAACCAATAAAATACAGTTAGGCCCGCATCTTACGCAAGGCCTGGGCGCAGGTGCTAATCCCGAAGTTGGCAAGCAGGCAACAGAAGAGTCTCTGGAAGAAATAAAACGCATACTCGAGGTTAATACGCGTATGGCATTCATCTGCGCGGGTATGGGCGGCGGTACCGGTACCGGCGGCGCTCCCATCATTGCCAAGATATGCCGCGAGTTAGGTATTCTTACAGTTGGTATTGTTACCACGCCCTTCCCTTTTGAAGGGCCGCGCCGCATAGCACAGGCTGAAAACGGTATCCGCCAGTTGGAGCCTTTTGTAGATACCTTGCTGGTGATCAGTAACGATAAATTGCGCATGCAGTATGGTAATTTAAAAATGCGGGAAGCATTTGGCAAAGCTGATAATATACTCGCTACTGCTGCCAAGTGTATTACCGATATCATTAACAGCCGCGGCCACATTATTGTGGACTTTGCGGATGTATGCACGGTAATGAAAAACGGGGGCGTAGCCATCCTGGGCAGCTCGGCTGTCGGTGGTGAAAACCGTGCGCAGCGTGCTATAGAGGAAGCGCTTAATTCGCCGCTGCTGAATGATAACGATATCCGTGGCGCAAAATGGATTCTTATCAATATTAACAGTGCGGAAGGCGATAATGAATGTACGATGGATGAACTGGAAACCATCAACAACTATCTCCGCACGCAGGCAGGTGAATTTTCTGATGTGATCGTAGGTATGGGTTATGATAACGAGCTGGAAGATAAGATTGGTATTACCCTTATCGCAACCGGTTTTGAGCAGCGCGATCCGTTTGCCAAAGGAGAGCAGGCACAAAAGAAACCGGAGCCAAAAGAAGAAAAAATTCTTATGACGTTGGGCATAGAGGGCGAAGAGAAAAAGCAATACCGCAGCCATGTGCCGCCACCGGTAAAAGAAACTAATCCGTTGATGCCGGTACTGTCCGAAAACAGTCCGGAGCCGTTTGCAAAAGCGCAGCCCGAGCCCGTAGTAATGCCGGAAGAAAATATGGTATTGCAGTTTGACTTTATACAGCCCCAATCAATAGCAGTAACACCGCCAAAAGTGGAAGAGCCCCAGCCGGTGCGGATGGAATATACCGAAAAGCAGTCTCCGCTGGCGCAGCCTGCCGCTACCCATACGGGCACTTACCTCAACAGGCCGTCTAACATTTATACCGAGCCGGTGAAGTCACAAATACATGCACAACAGCCGGAAGCTCCCAAGCAGCAGTTGTATGTACAGCAGCCGCAGGCGCCAAGACCCGTAGTACCGGTACAGCCGGCCGCAGCGCAGCCGCCAATAAAACCGCAAGCTGAAGCTTCAAAGCCTTCTTATACACCGCAGCAACAGCAGGAGCCGGTAAAACCTTCTTTCGTGCCGCCGGCACCGAAGCAGCAGGAGCCGGCAGAAGAGGAAGCGCCAATGATGGAACTGGTTATAAAAGATATGCAGCCGGCCGCGCCATCAGCGCCGCAACCGCCGGTGCACCCGCATCATGGCATTGGCGGTGAAGAAGATGATAAGAGAATGCGTGCGCAGGAACGGCTGGCAAAACTGCGCAACCTGTCTTACAACATGAGCAGCCCCGAAGTGAGCAGCGAGTTTGATAACGTGCCGGCGTATGTGCGCCGCAATATGGAACTCTACGGCAATTCGCTTGCCTCCGCAGAAAACTATTACAGTAAAGTAACGGTGAATAAAGACGATAACAACGAAATGCAGTTATCTACCCTAAACACTTTTTTAGATGGCAAAAAACCCGATTAGTATTTTATAATCGTGTTTTTAGTTGTAATCCCCGGCTTTTTTACCGGGGATTTTTTTTGTGGTAAAGTGGGATAAGTTTTACATGGTTTGATCGTATAGCAGGATAACGTCTCTTATAACTCAAAAAAAGCAGCAGTTGTAGTGACTATGGAATGTAAAAGCTTTTCGCCGCTGCATATAGTTATTTGTATAAGTTTATATGATGAAAGCAATCTTTATAGTTGTAATCTTTGAAGTTGCTGTTAGATAAATCAGTTTAAACCAAACAAACGCTTATGAAACTCTACACGCTTATTTTTATAATCTGCTGCTTTTTACTTTTTATTAATGTCAATGGACAGCATACGTACTCAAAAGAAACAGAGGCACAATCTGATGTTTTTTTTAATGATATGACATTAACCACTAATGGCAACACTATACTTTCACATACCGATCCTGAAACCGGTAACTTATCAAATACCTGCTTATTAAAATTAACTGATAAAGGCAAAGTTTTATGGGCTAAAAAGTTCTTATTTTATTCTACAACCTATAATAATACGATCAAAATAATTCCATCTCAGAATGAGGATTTTGTTGCACTTAATGCAATTACCTATTACGAGGATTTTAGTGGCAGCTTAATTTTTAAAGCAGATGGCAATGGCAATATAAAATGGTCAAAACGCCTAAGTTTACATTCAAATAAACACCATGCAATTCCGGAAAGTGTTGCAGAAGCAAAAGACGGAAGTCTTTATGTAGTTACCCGTGTCTATGATGATGGCATATATATTCATAAGTTTGACAGCAACGGCTTACCGCTTTGGCATCAGTATATACACACAGATAGCACCATTGATATACAAACACAAGTTGGTCCGCTCAGCACTACACCAGACAATGGTTTGATTATTTCCACTATATCTTTCGGACGGTATAAAGACAGGTATTTTAGCAACTTGCTTAAGCTTTCCAAAGATGGACAACCGGAATGGGAATACACTTCAAACCAGGCATTTGATTATTACATTCCTTTGCTGATGATACAAAGTACGGATATGAGCGAGCTAAGGTTATTGTACAGCCGTTATAATCATTACAACTATGTACGGTTAAATACAATAACCGGAAAGTCGGATGCTTACGATGCAGGAGAAACCATTTTCGATCTGCAATCTTATTTGCGCAATCAGGCTATACATTCCTTTGATAATGTACCATTCTCTGTTCCGAGCTACACGGTATATGCCTTTACCAGCAACTGGAATATTATTAACGCATACAGTTTTAGGGCAACCCGAACTAAGTATAGAGCAAGAATAGAAAAGTATGATAGTCTTGGAAGAATTTGTCCCGACTACAAACTGCCGAAGCTGGATAGCAGTTTAGGCAAATTCAGGTTTAATTTTACGAAATCCGCTTTTCAGGTAAGTGATGCTCCGCTTGAATTTTTAATCAGCGATACTACTATTTCGGTGCAATCTTTTGATATTATCAGAACTCTGTGCGCAGGAGAAACACCAGCACTTATAACGGGCGCTCTTATTCCTGCACTTTACAAAAAGGAGATGACATTGGAAATGAAGATAACGCCCACTCCGGCTAAGACCTGTATAAGCATATCAGTAAATCTGCCTGCCCATTGTATATCGAAAATAGATTTAACAAGTTTAAACGGAGTGATTTTAAAATCGGTTATGCTAAGCATGATAAAGGGACAAAATAAAAAAACAATAAACATTGCTGACTTGCCTACAGGCATTTACATTTTAAAAATGTTAACGCCTGCGGGAGTCTTAACTAAAAAAATAATTAAACTATAAGTTGTATTTTTTTCTGTGTATTTCTCAAAATACAGGCGTAGCAGACTACAAAGTGAATACTATTAACATCTTCTCAATAAAATTTAAAATGAAAGTTGTTGACCACACTTTTTATCCTGTGTATTTAAGCTATCAGTTTTATATTAGTGTATAGAGATATTTATAAATATAAAATCATAAATGTGCTATCTATGAAACAGGCGTACTTTTAAAAGCTAATTATTTGCGGCTGCAAACAGCACTGTTTAGGCTGGAATGAGATATTATTTACTACTGTTTGATGTAATACAAAAGCCGGATAAAAGCTGTATAAAACGTTGCTTTCCTTTCAATCATCTCAGCATAACACGAGTATCTATACAACACAGTTTAACGATCATCCTTTCACACTTATGAATGAGGGATATTCAATCTCATCATACGTACACTGTTCTCAAAAAGTTGTTTCATGATTGTAAGCGTTCCAAGGGTTGCTTTGGCTTTAAAACAAATTTGTGTACTTAAACGGAAATTTCAGTGATAACTTAATTGGAAATAATGATAGTCACAAAGTGCATAAAAAAAACGCAACGTATCCAAACAGAGCATTGCGCCCCCGGAGATTCTTAATATCCTTTTATCTTTAATTCAAACGGAATCATCACCCGCATTTCCGGTAAGAAAGCGTACTATTACAATCAAATAGTTAGGTTATGAAAAATATCCAACGCCATACATTCCCGCTTTTTGCGCTCGCTGTTTTTATCATAACTTTTATTTATACGGCAACAGCATGTAAAGCCCAGTCCACGCCGAAGCGATCCTTGCTGGCGCTTTCCAAAGCTGCCCGTACACTGGCGATCGTAGATCCTGCTACCTTTAAAATTATTGCCCGCATTCCGGTTGGCGAAGACCCGCATGAAGTGGTTGCCGCCACCGATGGAAAGACGGCCTATGTTTGCATTTATGGCGGCGGCAGCTTACACGAAATAAACATAATTGATCTTGTTGCGCAGAAGCCGTTACAAAATATTGATACCAGGCCGCTCTTTGGTCCGCACGATATAGCATTCGTAAATGGTAAGGCGTGGTTTACTGCCGAAGGTTCCAAAGCTATTGGCCGCTATGACCCGGCAACCGGAAAATTAGACTGGAGCATGGGAACGGGGCAGGACAGAACACACATGCTTTACATTACCAATAACGGCAAAAAGATTTATACAACAAATGTTTCTTCGGGAACGGTGAGCATTCTCCAGGATACGCTGATGGCGCCCGGCAGTTTTGCACCACCCAACAATGGTGTCCCGCCCGGCAATCCGCCGCCGCCCGGTGCTCCGCCGCGTGAGAACTGGATGCAGACCATCATCCCGGTTTCCCGTGGCTCGGAAGGGTTTGATGTGTCGCCCAACGGCAGCGAGCTATGGACTGCATCCGGCGAGGACGGAACGATCTATATCGTTGATCCCATAGCGAAAAAATTAGCTGCAAAAATTGATGCAAAAGTGTTAGGCGCCAACCGGCTAAAGTTTACGCCCGATGGCAGGCAGGTATTCATTTCCAGCCTGCAATCCGGTGAGCTGACCATTTATGATGCAATAACCCGTAAAGAAGTAAAGCGATTGAAACTCGGGCGCGGTGCTGCCGGCATTCTGATGGACGCAGAAGGCTCCCGTGCGTTTGTTGCCTGTTCGGCGGATAATTATATAGCTGTTGTAGATCTTAAAACGCTGGAAGTTACAAGCCATCTTGATGTTGGCGGCGTTCCGGACGGACTGGCGTGGGCCGTTCAACAATAACTCAATAATTGAGCCTCGGCATTGTTTGTGTCAAATAATTACTTTTTCAAAAAAACAGGTTGCGGATGATTTGCACAGCTATTAAATTTCTGTTGTATTGATGGCATGTATAGCTTGTGCCTCGTTACTTATTGCGATCCGTTTCCAATGTTTTAACTTGTGCAAATTCTAAAAACGATATTATGAAAAGAAGAAAATTTATACAATCAGGAGCGTTTGCCTTCTCTGGTTTACTGCTTGCCAGGTCTGTTAATGCAGGAATATTTTCCGACAAAAAAGTTGTTCCGCCTATTGGTCTTCAGCTATACACGCTTGGCGACTTAATGATAACAGACCCTAAAGGCACTCTGCAAAAATTGGCTGCCATCGGTTATAAAGAAGTGGAAAGTGCAGGCTCCCAAAAAGGAAATTTTTATGGCTACACGCCAAAGGAATTAGCTGCCCTGATAAAAGATGCAGGTATGACGTGGCGGTCAGCACATGTAGGCGGCGCGCCTTTTTCGCCGGAGCAAATTATGAAGATGGCTAAAACCGCAGAAGATTCTGCAAGGATACAAAAGATGATGGAAGGCTTTAAAAAAATGCCAAAAGCGCTTAATCTTAAAGAAAATTATCAGGAGCTTGCCAATGCCGCAGCCGAAGGCGGAATAAGTTACCTTGTATGCTCCAGCATACCCGTAAGCACATTAGATGAAATGAAGACAGCCGTGGATGTATTTAGTAAAGCAGGAGAAGCGTGTAAAAAAGCAGGGGTGCAGTTTGCTTACCACAACCATACCAGCGAGTTTGATGAAGTAGAAGGGCATCGCCCGTTTGATTATATTCTTTCCAATACCGATAAAGACTTAGTGAAGATGGAATTAGATCTTGCCTGGGCAACCAAAGCAAAGCAAGACCCTGTTGAGTTATTTAAGCTTCACCCCGGCCGTTATCCGTTGTGGCATGTAAAAGACCTGGATAAAGAGAAAATGAACCCTGCGGAAGCAGGTACCGGTATTGTTGACTTTAAACGCATTTTTGACAACAGTGGAGAATCAGGCATGAAGTATTTTTTTGTGGAGCAGGATGGAGCCCCGCAACCAATCCAGAATGTTACCAACAGTTACAATTACCTGGATAAGCTCCTGCACAAATAAGCTTCTTTATACCATTACCAGGTTTTTATGCTAAGTAAGGCGATTGTATATTGCCTTATAAAAGTAATTAAATAAAAAACGTTGATGTAATAATAAAGGCAGCAACTGCTGTCTTTATTATTGTCAGTAACAAAAGGAGTTGTCAAGACCTGCAATCCGCTTTTTGTTGGCGGCGTGCAAAAGCGCTTTGCTGGAACAATACATAATTACATCAGCCTGTTGCGATGACCAGGAGAAACAGTAGGGTAGCTGCAGATAAACAGGCTATAATATAATTTTAATTTTTTCGATGGCAGTCTGTTACCCCCAACTCATTTCGCCGGTAATTTTCTTCACTTGCAAAGCTTAACGTTCACCGTAAACTGTAAACGTATGCCTGGTATTGTATATCTTATTCCAACCGTGTTGCATGAGGATGAAGAAGCCCTGCAGGCAATTCCTGCCTATATTGTTGATGCGGTTAAAGACTGTGCTGTTTTTTTTGCAGAAAATGAAAGAACGGCGCGGCGGTTCTTTAAAAATATCTGGCGCGATATGGTAATTGACAATTATACATGGCATACCATCCACAAAGCCGAAGCGGAAGTAAGGCAGTCTTTTCTTGGTTATTTAAAACAAAATAAAAACGTTGGTATCATCAGCGAAGCAGGCTGTCCCGGTATTGCCGATCCGGGGCAGTTGCTGATAGCAGCAGCACAGGAAGCCGGGGCCGCTGTAAAACCGTTGGTAGGTCCAAGCGCTATACTGCTTGCGCTGATGGCCAGTGGCATGAACGGCCAGCGTTTTCAGTTTCATGGTTACCTGCCGGTGGATGGCAGCGAGCGGAAAAAGAAAATAAAAGAGTTGGAAACGGATTCGCTCAAGCGCCATTGCACCCAGCTTTTTATTGAAACACCTTACCGCAACAATGCAATGCTGCAGGATATTTTACAAACCTGCGAGCCACAGACAAAGCTGTGTATTGCTGCCGATATTACGGCTGCCACAGAAAGTATTATCACCACTACCATTGCTGTTTGGAAAAAAGCGGCCCCACCCAACTTGCATAAAAGGCCTGCTATTTTTTTACTGGATGCAGGGTAATGCCTAAACTTTTAACCGCAAAGAACAGGAGTAAACAGATCTTACGTGGAGATATTACTCTCTGCGAAACCATTGCGCGCTTTGCCGCTCACCGGCGAAAACAAAAGCTACAACCCGTATTTATCCACCAGATAAATCAACGCTGCCATATTGATGGCGCCTAATTTCAGCTCGCGTATATTTACATTTTCCAGCACATCGTTTTGTGCATGGTGCACATCAAAGTAGCGTTGCGAATCGGGCCTTAACTCTGCTACCGGCGTTTGTAACTGCTCGTGCAAGGGATCTACATCCGTACCCGCACCTTCGTCCACAAATTCGGTTACACCATATTGCTTAAACAGGGGCAGCCAACTATCCAGTGTACTCATTACAGCAGCAGCAGCCGATAAAGAAAAGGCTCTTGGGGTAAAGCCGCCGCCATCGCTTTCCAGCGCAAACAAGTGCTTTTCGCCAGCCGCTTTTGCCACCTCCGCATATTTTGCAGCACCGCGTGTACCATTTTCTTCGTTGGCAAAAAGCACAAATTTCATTGTATGCTTTGGCACATAGCCCAGCGCTTTAAAAGCACGCAGCACTTCTATCGTTTGCACAATACCGGCGCCATCGTCTGTTGCACCTTCAGCAACATCCCAGCTATCGAGATGGCCGCCAACCGTAATTATTTCTTCTCCTTTTTCACTGCCGTTCAATATGCCGATAATATTATGGCCGGTAGTATCCTCCAGCATTTTGCCGTATGTAAACACTGAAGCGGTGATTGTTGCGCTGGTGTTAAATAAACTGTCAATGTATTTTACATCTTTCAGCCCAACGGCGGCGGCCGGTATCTTCGGCAGGCTGTCGGTGTAGTGCAATGCGCCGGTATGCGGATAATTATCCATGCTGTTCGTCATAGACCTTACCAGCACGGCTGCCGCGCCATACCTGGCTGCACGGCTGGCACCTTGTCCGCGATAGATAACATTCTTTCCGTATGCTTCAAAAGTGTGTACGAGTGTGTCATCAAAAGGCACATCATAGAAAACAATTTTGCCTTTAATGCTGTCTTTTTTCAACTCTAACTCGTCAAACGACCTTACCCGTATCAACGGTGCAGTAACACCTTTGCTACCTGTTCCTACAGAATTGCCCAGTGCTAATACCGCGAGGTCCTTCGTTTTTCTTCCGGTTGTATTAATAAATGAAGCAGCAGCTTTGTCTTTGCCGCCGCGTATCCAATGCGTTACCATGCATGCCTGTTCGGTTACATTATCTGCACCTGCCTGTTGTAAGGCTTTTGCACCCCATGCTTCTGCAAGACTCATCTGCGGAGAGCCGGCCAGCCGGCCACCAATATGCTTTGTTAAGTAGTAAAGGTTGTTGTAAGCAGCGTCACTTGCCAGTATGGTGTTGGAGAGCTGGTGAATAAAGAGTGAATCGGTAGTTTGCTGTGCCCTTGCAAGTAATGGCAGGCAGCATAAAAAGCAAATGATGTATTTCATCCTGCAAATAAAAACAAATGGAAGAAAACTTTGACCAGGAAGCTGTTCAGGGTGTCTTAATTTATAACAGCAGCCTTTCTCAAATAAGGTTGAATATGCAACCCATTACAACACTATCTATGGACAACTTCATTAAAAACAAGTTTCTGGTTGTTTTATACCCCACCGTTTAAACGGCAGGCTGTTAAGAACATTGGGCGCAGCCATAACCGTTTCAACGGTTTAACTTTCCGCTATGTTTATAACAACAGCAAAACACGAAACAGTTTCGTAGCATAAAACGGGAGAAATGCCGGATAAGCAGGCACCTGTTAATTTATTATAGTTACTTTACATCACAGCATTCCGTTTTATTACCTTTGCGGGCTTCCTGTAAAATTCTACACAATTGGACAATCTGCTAAAACAGCTTGATAAGCAACGACTGCCGCGCCATGTTGCCATCATTATGGATGGTAATGGCCGCTGGGCAAAAGAAAAAGGCCAGGACCGGCTGTACGGCCATTTTCATGGGGTGGAAAGCGTGCGCAATGTAGTAGAAGGCGCGGCGGAACTTGGCATTGAATACCTTACTTTATATGCATTCAGTACCGAAAACTGGGACCGCCCGCACTACGAAGTAACCGGCCTGATGGAGCTGCTGATAGATACGATCTATAAAGAAGTACCCACGCTTAATAAAAACAATATCCGGCTTCACGTAATCGGCGATATGACCATGCTGCCCGAAAGTGCCCGGAAAGCACTTGGAGATGCACTGCAGGAAACGGGCACTAATACCGGCCTTAACCTTATAATGGCGCTCAGCTACAGCAGCCGCTGGGAACTGGTAAATGCGGTACAGCAAATAGCGCTGGATGTGCAGGGGGGTAAGTTAGATGCGGCAACCATAAGCCAGGATACGCTGCAGCAATACTTGTGTACGAGCCAGTTTCCCGACCCGGAACTGATGATACGCACCAGCGGCGAATACCGCATCAGCAATTTTTTGTTGTATCAATTAGCGTATGCTGAACTCTATTTTACCCATACCCGCTGGCCCGATTTCCGTAAAGAAAATTTAATAGAAGCCCTGCTTGATTTTCAAAACAGGGAAAGACGTTTTGGGAAAACGAGTGAGCAGGTGAGGTAATAAGAGATTAACGATTGCAGACGTTGTAATAAAACTCCGGTAAGTGATGCAGCATATTAAACAATTTAAAATAACTATCGCTAAGCCTTAATCGTAACCATTCCGTAAAAGCCTGTCTGCTTAGAAAAAAGGTCTGCAATTGCCAGCTTTTCATCCTATATTTAAAATCACATCTCTATACAACTGCTATTCACAAATCCGCACCCGTCAATTGTATATCCCACAGCTAACATCCACAAATCACATTGCCAACCCGCATTTACCTGATTTTGATTTAACAAACACTTTTCAATAATCCCCGCTAATTTGCCGCACTTACCAAAAACGACTGTAAAAAGGTTATAACGCTTTGGTAAAGCGCTTTACACAACATTTAATAAATATCTATCAGGATGCAGCAGGTGTGCAGGTTTTTATTACTGGTAATAGCAACCGGTTTTATTTTTCTTCGGAGTAATGCGCAGCAGTTTCCTGTAGCAGACTCTGCTGCAAACGGCGCAGATACAACGGTTCAGCCCGTAACATCGGTAGATGCCGACCTGATGAATATTTACAACCAGAAAGGCCAGAAAAAATATAAACTTGCCGGTATTGCCGTTACCGGTAACCGCTACTTCGATCAGGCGCTGCTGATATCTATTTCCGGCCTCACTGTTGGCGATGAGATAATTATACCGGGCGGCGACAATTTTGCCAAAGCCATTCAAAAACTCTGGTCGCAGAATTATTTCAGTAATGTAGAGATTTACATTACCAAGCTGGAAGGCGATAAAATTTATATTGAAATAAATGTGCAGGAGCGGCCCCGGCTTGGCGATTTCCAGTTTAAAGGCGTAAAGAAAGGGGAGACAGACGATCTGAAGACAAAAAGCGGCCTGGTAAAAGGCAGGGTAATTACCGAGGCCATGAAGCGCAATGCGATAGACGCCATTATAAAATACTATACCGAAAAGGGCTTTCGTGCGGTAACCGTTAATATCGCAGCCAAAAAAGATACTTCGATTGTTAACTCGCAGATTCTCGTATTAGATATAAACAAGGGCGAAAAAGTAAAAATCAGCGATATTTATTTTGCCGGTAATACTATTGAAGATGCAAAGCTGAAGAAGCAGATGAAAGGCACCAAGGAAATGATGCGCCTTACCTTGTATCCGCCACGCGACTCTACCGGCCTTGATCCTAAAAAATATACCTTCAGCGACTACCTTAGCGATAAAGGGTTTTTGAGTTATTCCAAAACAAAAAAGGTATTAAACCCTTATGTACGGCTCAATTTGGCGGCTGCTAAATTTAACGAGAAAAAGTACGGGGAAGACAAGGATAAGATTATTGATTATTACAACTCGCTCGGTTACCGCGATGCCGTAATTGTAGCCGATAACCCGGCGCAATACAACAGCAAAGGCAACCTGGTAGTATCCATTAAAGTTGCAGAAGGCCACAAGTATTATTTTGGTGATATCACCTGGCAGGGCAATACCAAATACAGCGATTCACTGCTGTCTGTTATTCTTGGTATTAAAAAGGGAGATATTTACAACCTTGATTTGTTAAACAAAAAGTTAGGCAAAACCCAATCTGCAGAAGGCGGCGGCCTGAGCGATTTATATACCGATGACGGCTACCTTTTCTTTCATACCGATGCCGAAGAAACCGCTGTATATAACGATACGATTAACTACCTGATAAAGGTAACGGAAGGCCCGGTAGCTACCTGGAAAAACGTGCGCATTACCGGTAACGAGAAAACGAAGGAATATGTTATCCGCCGCGAGTTGAGAACCTTGCCCGGCGAGAAATTCAAACGCAGCGATGTAATCCGTTCAACGCGTGAAATAGCGAATCTCGGCTTCTTCAACCAGGAGAAAATCAATCCGCAGATTGTGCCCAACACCGAAGATGGCACTGTTGATGTAACCTGGGAGGTAGAAGAAAAATCGAGTGACCAGTTGGAGCTAAGCGCCGGTTTTGGCGGTGGTATTGGCCTCACCGGCACATTGGGCGTTTCCTTTAACAACTTCTCTATCAAGAATATTTTTCATAAAGAAGCGTGGGACCCGCTGCCGGTTGGCGACGGCCAAAAGCTGAGCATCCGCTTTCAGAGTAACGGCCGCGCATACCGCTCGTACAACGTATCGTTCACCGAGCCATGGCTCGGTGGCAAAAAACGTAACTCACTTTCGGTTAGCGTTTACGATACTAAGTATTCCAACGCTTATAATTACTTAACAGGCGTGTACGAAAAAGCTAAAGGCGATTCTTCGTATTTCAGAACAACCGGTCTTTCGGTGGGCCTTGGTAAGCAATTGAAATGGCCGGATGATTATTTCTCTTTTACCACTACCGCCAGCTATTCCCGCTATACGCTTAAGAATTATGCGATAGACCGTAGCCTTACCCTGCGGGATAAAGACAAAACCCTGTTCGACAGTGGCTATTCCAACAACCTGAATATCCGGTTTGCATTGCAGCGCTCGTCTGTGGATCAGCCCATTTTTCCACGCACCGGTTCCAACTTTTTATTAAGCCTGCAGCTTACGCCGCCGTGGTCTTTAATTAATCCGGGTATTCTTTCAGACATTAATCCTTATAAGCTGATTGAGTACCATAAATGGCGCTTTAGCGGCGAGTGGTATGTGCCATTAGGCAGGGGCAGGGGCGCAGATAAAAATCAGCAGTTTGTGTTGAAAGCGTCTGCCAAATATGGCTTTATCGGCCGATACAATAATAAGCTGGAGATTTCGCCTTTCGAGCGTTTTCAATTAGGGGATGCCGGCCTGAGCAATAGTTATGCTTTGTTGGGTTACGATATTATTTCGCAGCGCGGCTACCCGGTATATGAAACGTCCGACCCGAAAGTAAACCCCGACCAGAGCGGCGCTTCCAAGTATTTTACCATCTTTAACAAGTATAGCTTAGAACTCCGTTACCCGCTGAGTCTCAACCCGAGCAGCACCATTTACGGGCTTGGCTTTTTTGAGGCTGCCAACGGCTGGTACAATTTTAAAGAATACAATCCGTTTCAGTTACGCCGCTCTGTAGGTTTGGGCATGCGTTTTTACCTGCCGATGTTTGGCTTGCTGGGCTTCGACTACGGAATCGGCTTAGACCGGATAGGGCCTAATACTTCTCTTAAAGATGCCGGCCGCTTTACCTTTATGCTGGGGTATGAACCCGAATAATGGAGGAAGGGAGCAAATAATATGGTTGATTTTATCTCATAAAAATTATCTTGCGAAAAAGTAAAATCATGAAAAAATTATTGATTGCCTGCTGCTGTGTACTGCTCGTTTCAGGAAGTGTTATTGCGCAGCGGTATGCCATTATTGATACTAAATATATTCTGGATAAAATGCCGGAGTATAAAGACGCGGATACAAAGCTGCAGCAAATCAGCGACCAGTGGCAGAAAGATATAGATACCCGCCAGGCGCAGTTGGACAAGATGTACAAAGACTACGATGCGGAGCAGTACATGCTGAGCGATGAACTGAAGAAGAAGCGCGAAGATGAATTGTTTAATAAAGAGAAGGAAGTGCGCGATTTGCAGAAGCGGCGCTTTGGCTACCAGGGCGACTTGTTTACCGAACGGCAAAAGCTGGTAAAGCCCATACAGGACAAGGTATATAACGCGGTGCAAAAAATTGCAGCCGCCCGCAGCTACGATTTTATCCTGGATAAAAGTGAGGGAATTACGGTTATATTTGCCGACCCTAAACTGGACAAGAGCGATGATGTGCTGCACGAATTAGGTATAAAAAATCAGTAAAAGTTTATCATCCTAAAAAGAAACCGGCGCTTAACCGGTAATAAAAACAAAAACGAAAAATGAAAAAAGTGTTCTTTTCGCTGCTCGTGGTAGTGGCAATGTTAGTAGCAGGCAACGCCGGCGCGCAGATGAAGATTGGCGTATTTGATATTGATTATATGGTACAGGCTATGCCTGGCTATGCAGCCGTGGACAGCATGGTACAGATATACCAGCGGGATTCTTTAGGCACCGAATACCAGATTCTGAACAGCGAATACCATCGCCTGGATAGTACCTGGAAAGCAGATTCTGCAGCCAAAAAGCCGCAGGCTGTTTTAGATTACAGCAATACGCAACGCCAGCAGGTAGGTGTGAAAATAGTTTACTGGCAACAGTATTCGCAGCAGAAATCCAATGCTAAAACCGGCCAGCTTGCTCAGCCTTTGTACGAGCAGGTAGTGAATGCCTACAAAAAAGTGCTGGCTGCAAAAAAATATACTATCATACTTAAGCCGCAGACTTACGAGGCAGGCTTCCCGATAGACAATCTCTTTGTATCCGTTGCCAAAGAGCTGAAGCTTACACAATTGCCCCAGGAGCTAATTGTATTGGGTGATGACCCCGATGCCGGAAGTGCGCCTGCGGCTAAAACCGGCGGTACTACTACTGCCACAAGGCCCGGTGCCGGTACAGCTACGAGACCCAAGCAATAATTTAAAAATTTCAGTATAGAGAGCCACGGTATTTAAGTACCGTGGCTTTTTTATTTATGTAAAAATTAAACAACTGTTTGATTTATTCGCCGTTTACGCTTTACCTTTGTTTCACCTTTTCACAAACACCTCTTTCGATTTTTTTTTGCCTGCCATAGATACCCTGTTTTAGATAGTACACTTTTTGTAAGAATGAAACGACTATGAATGCAAGACACCTCCTGCTGTGCGGATGGCTATTATTTTTTATAGCATCAACGGCAACGGCACAATACACACACGATTCGCTCCTTAACAACGCCACGCTGCAAAGCTGTGTGCAGTACGCTATTGATAACCAGCCACGCGTACAACAATCGCTGGTAACAGAAGATATTGTAAACAGTGAAATCAAAAGCCGGCTCGCCGACTGGTATCCGCAGATCAGTTTTAGCGGTAACTACCAGCATTATTTTAAACTTCCATCAGCAGCGCTTGGTGTAGATTCTTTGGGTAAAAGGCAGATTATACAAACCGGCGTGCGCAATACATCTACACTGGGCGTTTCGCTTTCGCAAAATATTTTTAACCGCGACGTGCTGCTGGCTTCCCGCACGGCCGGCGATGTACGGCTGCAGGCAAGGCAGTTAACGGCCAGTACCAAGATTGCAATTTCTGTTGCGGTAGGTAAAGCTTTTTACGATGTGCTGGCAACACAACAGCAGATCAGTTTGCTGGAAGATGATATTGCGCGCCTTACCCGCAGCCTGCAGGACGCTTACAACCAGTATAAAGGCGGCATTGTAGATAAGATAGACTATAAGCGGGCAACCATAGCGCTTAACAACAGCAAGGCGCAGAAAAGAGTGTATGAAGAAGGGTTGATTGGCAAATACGCTTACCTTAAATACCTGATGGGCTACCCGCAGGGCGGAACGCTGGCGTTGCAATACGATTCTTTGCAGTTGGAGCGCGATGTAGCACTGGATACCTTGCAGCAGCTTAGGTATGAAGACCGTATAGAATATCGTTTATTGCAAACTACGCAGAGTCTGGCCAGGGCAAACCTTACCTATAACAAATGGAGTTTTCTGCCGGAAGTTGCTGCATTCGGCAATTACAATCTTGCTTACCTGGACGAAAATTTTAAAGACCTGTACCGGTATTCCTTCCCTAATTCGTATGCAGGCTTATCAGTCAGCATACCAATATTCCAGGGCTTCAAACGGGTGCACCAGATAAGAGCGGCAACGCTGCAGTTGAAGCTTATAGACTGGGAATTTATTTCGCTTAAAGACAGTATCAGCGCAGAATATACCCAGGCCTTGTCCACTTATAAAGCAAACTTTTACAACTATACCATCTTAAAAGAGAACGTGGACATTTCTACCGAAGTATATAATACGGTGCAGTTGCAATATAAAGCGGGCATAAAAACCTACCTCGATGTAGTGATAGCCGAAAGTGATTTACGTGCTTCGCAGGTTAATTATACCAATGCGCTGTATGATGCGCTCATCAGCAAGCTGGATGTAGAGCAGGCATTAGGTGTAATAAAGTATTGATACCGTTTTTAAGGGGTTTTTTATTTTAAAACAGCATTTCCAACAAGTATTATGAAATATAGATTTTCAAAAATAGCCGTTGTTGCCGGCATCGGTATTTTAGCCGCCTGCGGCGATAAAAAAGAAACGAAAGACGCAGCCGGGCAGCCGCCGCCGGCAGTACCGGTAGCCGTAACAACCGCCTACAAGGGCGATGCGGTTTACTATGATGAATACCCTGCTACCATTACCGCCCTGAATGAAGTAGAAATACGTCCGCAGGTAACCGGCTATATTACCGGTATTTATTTTAAAGACGGGCAGCATGTACGCAAAGGCGACAAGCTATACACCATAGACCAGCAGCAATACCGCGGTGCCTATGAGCAGGCGGTTGCCAATCTACAGGTATCCAAAGCTAACCAGGCGCGCGCCCAACAGGATGCAGACCGCTACCAGCAATTAGCCGATCAGGATGCAATTGCCCGGCAAATACTGGAGCATTCAGTTGCCGATCTTAATACCGCCAAAAGCCAGGTAGCAGCGCAGGAAGCTAATGTAAGCGCTGTAGCAACTAACCTTAAGTATGCTACTATCTACTCGCCGCTTACCGGTACAATCGGTATCTCGCAGGTAAAGATGGGCGCTGCGGTATCGCCGGGCGCTACGGTGCTCAATACGGTATCTACCAACGACCCGATGGCGGTAGATTTTGCAGTGGATGAAAAACAAATAAACCGTTTTATACAAATGCAGCAGCAAGGCACCAACCCTAAAGATTCCATTTTTACGATTGTACTGCCGGATGGATCCAACTATGCAGTGCCTGGTAAAATCTCCGTGATTGACCGCGCTATAGATCCGCAGACAGGCACCATCAGAACAAGATTGGTATTTACTAATAAAAATGATTTGCTGCGCACCGGCATGAGCTGCAATGTGCGGGTAAAAAACAACAGCGGCACGCAGCAAATACTTATTCCTTACAAGGCTGTGGTAGAGCAGATGGGCGAATTTTCTGTGTATGTGGTGGGTGACAGCAGCAAGGTTTCGCAAAGGAAAATAGCGCTGGGGCAACGCATTAATGCCAACGTAATTGTAAATACCGGTTTGCAGGGCAATGAACAAATAGTAACCGAAGGCGTGCAGAAGCTAAAGGAAGGATCAAAAGTGAAAGCAAGTATCGACTCCACAGTTCGTAAATAGCTGATGTTTTGTATATTAAAAAGCTGTTACCGGCAAGTAATTGGCCATTTAGAATAGGGTATCCGCTTTTTATCAGGGAGGAACATAGCCCAATAATAGTTAAACAAGGGAAGCCTGGGTTCACACTATTCATTTAATATTATATAATAACAAGGCTTACAGCTTGTAGCTGATGGTCTGTGATTTAAGAAAATACGCATGATAGCAGACACTTTTATAAGAAGACCGGTAACGGCAATTGTGATCTCATTAGTGATATTACTGGTGGGCATACTGGCCATTCTTAACCTGGCCATCAGCCAGTACCCGGAGATTACCCCTCCTACCGTACAGGTAGCCAGCACCTTTACCGGCGCCGATGCGCAAACGGTAGAGCAAACAGTCACTACACCCATCGAAACGCAGATTAATGGTACGCCCGGCATGGATTATATCTCCAGCACCAGCACCAACGATGGCCGGTCGAATATTACAGTCTCGCTGAAGGTGGGTACCAACCCCGATATAGCAGCATTGGATATTCAGAACCGTGTAAGTATTGCTTCGCCGCAAATACCATCAGATGTTACCCGCCTCGGCGTTACCACGCGCAAGCGCAATCCCAGCATCCTGATGCTGGTGGCCATGTACTCGCCCAATGGTACGCATGGCGTTTCTTTTGTTGATAATTACACCAATATTTATGTACGCGATGCGCTGTTGCGGGTAAATGGCGTCGGGGATATTTTTACGCGTGCAGACGATTTTAGTATGCGCGTATGGCTAAGCCCCGATAAGCTGGCCAGGATGAACATTACGGCAAGCGAAGTAGTAACGGCATTACAGGAACAGAATGTACAGATAGCAGCGGGTTCGGTGGGCGCCGCGCCGCAGCCGGGCAGCCAGGCATTTGAATATACCGTACTTACCAACAGCCGGCTGAGCACCGAAGACCAGTTTAAGAATGTAATTATCCGTACGAGGCCCGAGGACGGCTCTGTGGTATATTTAAAAGATGTAGCACGTGTAGCGTTGGGCAAATTCAGTTATAGCAGCAATTCATTTGTAGATGGTAAAAGAGCTTCTTACCTGCTGGTGTACCAAGCGCCGGGCAGTAATGCCATAGATGTAGCCAACGGGGTGTATGCGCAGATGGACCAGATGAAAAAGTCTTTTCCTAAAGATGTGGATTATGTAGTGCCGTTTGAATCGGTAACCGTGGTTAAAGTATCCATCAGCGAAGTGATTACCACCCTGCTTGAAGCACTGGGATTGGTAACGCTTGTAGTGTTTATCTTTTTGCAAAGCTGGCGCGCTACCCTGATACCTATTCTAGCTATACCGGTTTCTATCATTGGCACTTTTATCTTTTTTATACCACTTGGCTTTACTATCAATACGCTCACCATGTTTGGCTTTGTGCTGGCTATCGGTATCGTGGTAGATGATGCCATTGTGGTAGTGGAAGCAGTACAGCATTATATGGATACAGAAGGCATTTCGGCCAAAGAAGCTACCCATAAAGCCATGAAAGATATTTCCGGGCCGGTGGTAGCCATCGCACTTATACTGGCGGCTGTGTTTGTACCGGTTGGTTTTATACCCGGTATTGTAGGCCGGTTGTATCAGCAGTTTGCCATTACCATAGCTATCTCCGTCTTAATTTCCGCCTTCATTGCCTTATCCCTTACACCAGCCTTGTGCTCGCTCATGCTCCGGCCCTCTCACATGGATGAAAGTGCAAAAGGGCTGAATAAAGTGTTTTATAAATTCAACAAATGGTTTGGCCGCGTTACGGATAAATATACCAGTGGTGTAAAAAAAGTTATTAAAGGCGCACGCTATGCCGTTATTCTTTTGCTATGCATTTTCGCAGGTACTTTCTTTTTGTTTCAAACTAAGTCAACCGGCTTTATACCCAGCGAGGATGAAGGCCGGCTGATTATGACTTTCGAGCTGCCTGAAGCTTCTTCCACTACGCGCAGCCTGCAGGTAATGGATAGCATGATGCATATTTTAAAACAGACCAAAGGCATCAAACATTTTGCTGCGCTTGGCGGTTACAATGGCATTACGGGCGCAGCTAAAAGCAACAGTGGTACCGTATTCTGCCAGTTGCAGCCCTGGGATCAGCGAAAGGATGACTCGCTGATAGCTACAAGCCTGGTAGCTACGCTGCAAAAGAAATTCGCTGGTATCAAAGGCGCTAATTTTGTTGTTGTATCTCCCCCGGCGATACCCGGCCTGGGGCAAACAGGCGGCTTTACTTTTGAGCTGCAGCAACGTGAAGCCACGGATAGCCTGCCGCAGTTTGCGCAGGTGGTTACCCGGTTTATGATGGCTGCCAACAAACGCAAGGAACTGGATAAAGTGTTCACCTTTTTTACGGCGCAAACACCCAACTACAGCCTCACGGTGGACCGTGAAAAATGCAAAAGATTAGGCGTATCCCTTACTGATGTTTACAGTACCATGCAAACCCTTTTAGGCAGCCGCTACGTGAACGATTTTACCATTTACGGGCGCAACTTCCGCGTGGTGGCACAGGCGGATACCGGCTACCGGGCAGACATCAAAGATCTGAATGAATATTACGTCCGTAACTCGGCAGGCACCATGCTGCCGCTAAGTACGGTAGTTAGTTACAAGGTTGCAGAAAGTGCGCCGCTGGTATCTCATTACAACCTGTTTCGCACGGCGGAGTTTAATGGCGGCACAAAGCCCGGCTACAGCAGCGGCGATGCTATTGATGCGTTGCGGGAAGTTGCAGCCCAGGTGTTGCCCGAAGGGTATGGTTTCGATTTCTCCGGCCTTAGCCGGCAGGAAGTAGCAAGCGGCAATACCTCTTCGGTTATTTTTGCTTTATCAATCCTCTTTGTCTTCCTGTTTTTAGCAGCGTTGTACGAAAGCTGGGCTGTGCCTTTCTCTGTGCTGCTGGCGGTGCCGGTCGGCATGTTTGGCGCTATCCTTACCCTGGTGTTGATACCAAGGCTTACCAACAATATTTATGCGCAGATCGGGTTGATTACCCTTATCGGGCTGGCAGCTAAAAATGCGATTTTGATTGTAGAGTTCGCCAAGGAAAGGGTAGATAGCGGCATGGATATTTTGCAGGCCACCCTCGACGCCGTAAAGCTGCGGCTGCGGCCAATTATTATGACGTCGCTGGCATTTATACTTGGGGTGTTGCCACTTGCTTTTGCAACCGGCGCAGGCGGTGTAGCCCGCTCTACCATTGGCTGGACGGTACTGGGTGGTATGCTGGCGGCTACGATGCTTGGCATTTTTGTAGTGCCGGTATTGTTTGTGCTGATTTCAAAAATAGCCTACAGCAAAAAAAAGCTGGCTGCATTAAAGGCAGCTAAGGAAGAGCGGGAGAAGAATAATTTACCGGCCGCATAGTCCTTCAGCATAAAGCATTCCCATGGCGTTTCAGCAAAGCTGAAGCGCCATGGGCGCTTGTAGCCGATGCCAGGGTTGCTTACAATTTATTATCATTACAACTTCATAATATAGCTGAGCCCTTATCTTTGTTAAGCTGCAGCGGTTTGCCGCCTTTTTAGAATACTTTCTTCCACCAAACATAACTTGATGAAAAACCTTTTTAATACCAACGATGCTGCTGAAATTCATTACCGTATAGATAAGCTGACGCCTGACTCTCAAAAACTTTGGGGCAAAATGAATGCAGGCCAGATGCTTGCCCATTGCACGGCGGCATTAAAAGCGGCTAACGGCGAGACGCATCCGCCACGGATTTTTATCGGTCGTATCCTTACTCCTTTTATTAAAAATAACTATTACAATGAAGCGCCTTTTCCTAAAAATACGCCCACCGATAAAACCTTTGTCATGAACGGCGCACATGATTTTGAGAAAGAAAAACAACTGCTGAAAGCCGCCATTGAAAAATTTTATAATAATGGAGAAGGAGGCGTTACCAAACATCCGCATTCTTTCTTTGGAAAGCTTACGCCAGCGCAGTGGAGCCGGGGCATGTATAAGCATTTGGATCATCACCTGCGGCAGTTTGGCGTGTAGTTTACGGGTTTACGGGTTTACGGGTTTACGGGTTTACGGGTTTACGGGTTTACGGGTTTACGGGTTTACAAAAAGGTATTTAAATTACAACTTATTATGCACGGTTTTATTATTAAAATATCCTGATTTTGAAGGGATGATATTATTTCACTGTTAATGCCAATAAAAATACTTTATTCGCAGAGTCATTCTCTGTGAAACCTCTATAAACTCCTGTTCTCTGCGGTAAAAACTCGGCCATCATACATTTTAAATATCACCTTAATGCACTGCCTGTTACTCGCCATTGACCATTGACAATTACCCATTAACAATCAACCATAAACTTCTTTAGTTGCTCAGCTTATAGCACCAGCGTTTTAGCTTTCCTTCAAAGTCGAACGGCGTGGTGGCTTTGGTGATGTCTTTGATCGTTGCAGCTTTTATAGCTGGTGCGTCCAATACAAATTTTGTAAAATTGGTGCTGAAGTAAATGGTGCCGCCTGCAGCAGTTGCATACAGCACATCGTTCAGCATTTCTGCATGATCGCGCTGGATGTCTAGAAAATCGTCCATCCGCTTGCTGTTGCTAAAGGTTGGCGGGTCAATAACTATCATATCAAAGCTGTGCGGCTGCAAGGTTTTCAAATACTGCTTTACATCGGCATGTATAAAATAATAATTAGCAGTATCAAGAAAATTGTTGAGTTTGAAATTGTCTTCTGCCCAGCTTAGATAAGTCTTGGAGAGATCTACGGAAGTTATACTGCGGGCATTGCCGGCTGCGGCATACACCGAGAAAGAACCGGTGTAGCAAAACAGGTTAAGCACCCGCTTGCCGGCCGCTTGTTCCCTTACCAGTTGCCGCGTAATACGATGGTCGAGAAACAAGCCGGTATCTACATAATCGGTAAGATTAACGAGGAATTGCAAATCATTTTCTTCCACCGGAAAAAACGCTTTTTGTTCATCTTTCTTTTCATATTGCTGCTGGCTGCGGTGACTCATCCGGCGGCGCTGGCGGCTATATATACTTTCAACCGGTACAGCTATTATTTTGCTTACTACCTCAATGCAGTTGTTCAGCCAAAGTTCATGTTCTTCTTCTTCCATACCGTGCCGGCGCAGGTATTCGGCTACATAAATTTTATTACCGTATAATTCGATACTGAAAGGAAATTCCGGCAGGTCGTGGTCGTACACCCGGTAGCAGCTAATACCCTGCCGCTGCGCCTGTTTGCTGCGGTGTTTATATACTTTGAGCAGTCGGTTTTCAAACATGCTCAGTTTATCATTAACCTGCATTATACCAGTGTATTTAGAATAAATCTTTTAACAGCAGCATAAAAAATAATAGTAAGCCGGCATTGCTGATAATAGAAGCCAGGGTAAATTTATGTAGATAAAACGGGGGCAAGCCAAGTGCCTGTATTTTCTTTTTTGCAGTTACACACGCATATATCCGTTCTGCTACTATAAAAACAATAAAGATGGCTAACAGATAAACCGCATAATCAGGATATGAAGTAATTGCAAAATAAAATATTCCGGCTATGGCCAATACTATTACCGAACGTAGCTGCGCCTGGTTAAGCAGCTTGCCCGACATCAGCTTTAATTTGTCTTCATCGCTCAGTTTTTTAACGGCATCAATTAAAACAAACCGGGAGGCGATGATGGTAATAATCAGAACAATAAAGGCAGTTTGCATTATTTTTATAAAGAAGACGTTGCGCCTGGCAGCAGCGTCTTATGAAAAAATTTTATTTCAGTTTGCTCAGTGCTTCTTTTATCCGCAGCCAGGCTTTTTCTATATTTTGCATACTGTTGGCAAAAGAAAAGCGCACACAGGCCGGCTCGCCAAAGGCATCGCCCATTACCGACGATACATGCGCGGTGTTAAGTAAATACATACTGAAATCGGCAGCGTTGGTAATGGTGGTCGTGCCATCGCTTTTGCCATAATAAGAAGATACATCCGGAAAAATATAAAACGCACCTTCGGGTTCAAAGCATTTTATACCGGGCACTTCTTTAATCAGTTCCAACACCCGTTTGCGGCGGTTGGTAAACTCTTCCACCATCTCCATCGAAGGCCGCAGGTCTGTCGTGAGCGCTGCCACCGCCGCTTTTTGTGCAATGGAGTTTGCGCCGCTGGTAAACTGCCCCTGCAGCTTTTCGCAGGCTTTTGCAATCTCCGCATTGGCCGCAATGTAGCCGAGGCGCCAGCCCGTCATAGCAAAGCCTTTGCTCAGCCCGTTGATAATAACAACACGGTCTTTTATGTCGTTAAACTGCGCGATGCTTTCGTGGCTGCCGATGAAGTTGATGTATTCATAGATTTCATCCGAAAGAATGGTCACGTCCGGGTATTTTTTAAATACTTGCACCAGCGCTTCCAGTTCCGCTTTGTTATAGACGGCGCCGCTGGGGTTGCAGGGCGAGGAAAACAGGAATACTTTTGTCTTACCGGTAATCGCTTCTTCCAATTGCTGCGGCGTAATTTTAAAACCGCTTTCGGGTGTTGTATGTACTTCCACCACGGTGCCGCGTGCAATCTTTACCAGTTCGCTGTAGGTAACCCAGTAGGGTGTTGGTATAATTACTTCATCGCCCTCATCGGCCAGCGCAAGTATTGCATTGGCCAGGCTTTGCTTGGCGCCGGTGGAAACAACAATATTTTCGGGTTTATAATCAAGGTTGTTATCGCGCTTAAGCTTGGTGCATACGGCTTCGCGCAGATCCGGGTAGCCGGATACGGGTGTATAATGGCTCCAGTTGTCGTGAATAGCTTGTATGGCCGCGTCTTTTATGTGCTGCGGCGTGTCAAAATCGGGTTCGCCGAGGCTGAGGTCAATTACATCAACGCCTTTGGCGCGCAGCTCGCGGCCCAGTTTGGCCATTTTTAAAGTTTCGGGCTCGCTGAAACGCTGCAGGATGGAAGATAGGTGCATAGTGCAGAATAATGATTGGTTTAAAAAGTGTGCAAATGTAGCGATATTGCGTTTTTATATGCCTGTAAGATTTATTAGCAAGGGCATTAAAACAGCAGGAAACGCTTTTTACTGCTGCAGGAATATTTTTTCTTTATCAGGATTATAGAGAAAATATACTTCCGGTAAGTTGATATTCAAAAAAAGCGTATTATTTTCGCAGGGAAGGCCTTTATGAATAGTACAGGCCGGCGTTATTCCCACATCCAACATCTTCTTTATTACCGAAACTTATTTGTTCAGATAGTATAGGCTGGCGTCTTTTTTTAGACAATAAATGTTGATACCTGTAAAGCAATAGATCGTATTTAAGCTTAACCCGATAAGTCATTAAGGCTTGCTTTGCCCGGAAAAAGCAATAAAGAGTTTTGTAAAATGAAGAAGCTTTGTGTAACCTGACTGGCGCCTGATTTACGGATTGATATGAAACAGCAGCATATTGTAGCGCTTAACTATTGAAAACTTTTGAGGAAACGCTTTTGTTTGTAAACAAGTACTGATTAACAATAACTCGAAAAACTGCTTCGGCGATGTATATATTATGAAAAATTTTTTTACACTTATCGCAGCGCTTCTGTTATTCAGCGCCAAAGTCGCTGCTCAAACGCGAACTACCATTGTATCATTTGATGGTACAACCACTATTGCAACCGGAGGTGTTGCTACAAATTCAGCACAAGCTGTAAGTACAAATTCCGGAAGTATTACTTTCACTAACCCGTGCACAACTTCTACCTGCAGAAGTCAGGGTTGGGACGGTGGTAATGGAACAAAATATTGGTTAATTGGTGCTAATACTACCGGTTTTACCGCTCTGCAAATAAGCTTTACGCAAAGGTCTTCTGATACCGGCCCCCGCGATTTTAAATTACAGTATAGTATCAATGGCACAACCTGGACCGATGTAGGAAGCGTACAGACACTCATTTCTAACACTTGTGTAAAAACTAACAATCTAATACTTCCTTCAGGCGTTGAACAGCAATTAACTTTACAGTTAAGATGGATTATGACCTCGAATGTAAGCGTCAATCTTGGCGTAGTTCAAAATAATGGAGGAAGTAATATAACAGATATTTTAGTTACCGGCTTGCCTGCCAATCCTACTACAACATCCATTCTGCCTACCTCGCGCAATGAAGGAAGTTCCGGCTTTACAATTACGGTTGACGGTACCAATTTTATAAGTGGCCTTTCAAAAGTTACTTGGAACGGCAGTAAGAAAGGAACTACTTATGTATCTCCTACTCGGCTTACCGCAAGTATTAATTCTGCTGATATAGCTGATTATGGTACCGCTTTAGTAGGTGTAACTACTACAGGTGCTGTAGCTACTTCTAATACTCAAACGTTTACTATTCTGCCTTATGGCACAACACCACCTGTTTTAACATCCGACCCTAATGCTACTGTAGATAATCCTTTTACAATAACGTTTCCGGATAATGCCTCCTGGCGGACCGCTATTACTGGTATTAAAGTTAATGGTACGCTTTTATCGCCCTCATCCTATACTATAAGTGCGGGACAAATTGTATTTACACCTGCGCTAGACGCCCTCTTACAAACAACAGGGACTAAAACTATCATCGTAAAAGCAACCGGTTATAGCAGTGATGTGGTTAGTCAAACTATCAATCCCGGTTTGCCAAATTCACTTGTATTTATTACACAGCCGGCAGCACCGGCCACTTACAGCGGGCTACTCACTACACAACCGGCTGTTGTACTAAAAGACCAGTATAATAACCCGGAACTTTCAGGTTTTACTATTATTGCTTCTGTACCTGGTACACAAACCGGTAACTGGACTTTAGGCGGCACCACAAGTATAGTTACTAACAGCAGTGGTATTGCCACCTATGCCAATCTTACAGCTACTAATCTTACCTTAAGTGCTTATACAGCCTCCATAATTTTTACTTATAGCAGCATTTCTATTACATCCAATACCTTTAATTTACCACCGCCGCCACCGGTAAATGACGATTGTTCCAATGCTATATCTCTTAGCAGCGGTGTAACCCAAACAGGTACTTTTGTTTCCGCTACAAGCTCTCCTGCATTATCCTACGACCCAACCAGCAAAGATGTTTGGTACAAGTTTGTGGCTGGCTGTACGGCTCAACACACAATCACTGTTAATTTTACCGGAGGTTTAAACATCAACGTAGATTTCGATGTGTTTACAGGCACTTGTCCGTCGTCCGGTACGGGTATTTATACTGCTCATGTAAATAGCGGCTCAACAGAAACCAAGAGCAGTAACTATACAGCAGGCACTACTTACTATATAAGGGTGATAGATGATGGAACAACGAGTGCCGGTAATTTTACAATTACTGTTAGTGTAAATCCACCAGCACAACCATCGAGCATTACCGGTTTGAGCGCTCCTTGTGAAGGCAGCTCGCAATTATATTCGGTGCTGAATGGAGTAAGCCTCACTTATGCCTGGACATTGCCGACAGGCTGGACCGGCAGCCTCACTACCAATTCCATTGCAGTGGTAGCCGGAAGTGCGAGTGGAACTATTACTGTAACGCCAACCAACGGCTGCGGAATAGATGGTCCGGCACAAACCTTAGCTGTTACACCTGTTATCACAGCCTTAGACCCAACGGCTGCCAATGCCAATGCCGGTAACGGCCGGTTGAGCATTACCTGGACCAACGTAGATTGTTTTGATGAAGTGATGGTAGTGGCAACCGACAATGCTTCCGTAACATCGGTGCCTTCCGGTGATGGTTCTGCTTATGTTGCCAGTAATGTATTCGCCAGTTCCAACCCGGATAACAGCGTTGGTTTGGTGGTGGGAGAGTATTGCATATATAAGGGTACTTCTTCTTCCGTTTCGCTTATAGGACTGCTGAACACCAATGTTTACAAAATAAAAATATTTACCCGTTGGGGTACGATGTGGAGTAGCGGTGTGCAGATTACCGGAACACCGGTTGCCGCCTCTACCGGCGCTTTTAGAAGCATTGTGAGTGGAAACTGGACAGATAACACTACGTGGGAAAAGTTTAATGGTACCTCTTGGGTGCCTACTTCGGGCAGCGGAGATTATCCCAACTATTTTGGATCCGATGTAACCGTTGAAGCAGGAATGAATATTAAACTAAATACTACGCCGGTATCCGTACATAATCTTACAGTAAATCCGGGTGGAAAATTGTGGACAGGTTTTTATGATACTGCACAGTTGAAATATGTAAGTGTATTTGGTGATGTCGTATGCGACGGAACGATTGGTAATAACAATCCAAATACTGCAGATAACATCAGTTTTAATATAGATAACAGCTCTTGTGACATAAGCGGATCCGGAAAATTTAGTTGTGCCAGGATACGTAAACTGTTTGATAAAAATGATCCCGGCGGTTCCAATACTACTAACTTATATATTGATATGGATATAGTTGGTCACTGGCCGGGAACCGTTCTTTACAACGCCTCAACGCCTGCTTCAACTTATGCTACCTTCTTTAATGTTACCCTTAATTCACCTTTTACATTCACTTGCAAAGACACTGCGGGCAGCGTTGCCATAGATGGTTTAAAAGGTACCGGCTTTTACAAAGCCGCCGGTAAATTTACAATCAATGGTACACTCACGGTAGGCGGTGCGTTATATCTCAGTACCAACAATGCCAACTCCAATGGTGTGAACGATCCCTGTACTTTTGAAATCGGAAGTACCGGCGTAGTTAATACCGGAACAATAGTTATTCTGAGCAGTGGTATTGCGACTCATACTTTTTCAATCAAACCTAAAGGTTTATTGAATGTAACAGATTCAAGCGGATTTGCAAGTTTTATTAAAACGAACAATATCATTAGTATTCAGCAAGGTTCTACTATCAGATATTCAGCGAATGGTGGTCAGGAAGTTCTATGCGGTCTTACTTACAGCAATCTTACCATAGCAGGCACCGGTGAAAAAATAATTTCCAATGCTAATAATGTTTTAACGGTTAGTGATACCTTGACTATCAGTTCGGGTAGCCTTGCTATCGGAGCTAAAACACTTGCTATCAATGGTTTTGTAAGGGGCAATGGTACCCTTACCGGTTCCGCAGCTTCAAAAATGCTGATTGGCCCGTCCACCACTTTAACCGGATCGCC
Source organism: Ilyomonas sp. (assembly GCA_965247435.1). GTDB lineage: Bacteria > Bacteroidota > Bacteroidia > Chitinophagales > Chitinophagaceae > Ilyomonas. The sequence goes on from OZ252019.1 coordinate 1,065,017, forward strand.
GCTTGGCGTAATAAAGTTTACGCCGGGTTTTGAGCGGCTAAATGTATTAACGCTTGACAGAGATATGAAGACAAATGTTTATCCAGGTCATGCTTATTATGCAGTTGCATTAAGTTCAAAGCTGGATGTAGATTCCCTTAATCTTAATCAGGGTATTATAGCAACCGGCCATAACCTGCTTACGCTGCTGCGCTATCCTGCCAATGCCTATTCAACCTTAAATACACGCAGCTATGTGGCTACTACCGATACAGCGGCAACAGCTTTTACGGTTGGCAACACGTTTGATGGCAGCTATGGCTTCCGCATTAGCGGCGTGAAAGCCAACACGGATACCTGGTTTCCGGTAGGAGCCGATTTTATTGCTCCCAACAGGGTATGGCTTAACCTGGGCAACGGCGCTTCCACAAGAGATATGACCGTCGTACTTACCAAAGGCGATATTACTTATACCGGGTCTCCGCGGGTAAGCAGAATCTGGTATATCAATGCTTCTCCAAATACTGCGGTGAGCGCAAGCATGAAACTTTACTATAATTCCTACCCCATAACCAGTAACTATCTTGTTTCGCAGGATGAACTGGAAACAGGCTTTGTTGGTACGCGGGTGAGGCTGGTGGAGAAAGCTAACCTTAGCGACAACTTCTTTACCAACATATCTAATTCGCTTTCGGATGTTCAGTTTAATACCCGTAATGGCCTCGAAAGGTATGCACTTTATACGCCTTCCAGCACTGTTTACAATGGTACACAAACCGGGATTTCTTCTTTCGGTATCTTCTCTGCGGTTGATGGCGATAACGTAGTGTTGCCGGTTATATTCACTGCTATCAGCGCTTACCGGCAGCAGGGTATTGTAAAGATCAACTGGTCGGTTACCAGTGAAGTAAATATAGACCACTATGAAGTGGAGCGCGCCGGTGACAGCCGGCTCTTCACGTTGCTGGCAACAGCAAATGCACACAGCGCAGGCGCTACCGGCAGCAGCTATACAGCCAATGATACACAGCCATTAACCGGTACTAATTACTACCGTGTTAAAGCAGTTGGTAAAGATGGCGCAATACTATACACAACCGTAGTAAGTGTAACGCTTGGCAGCGATGGCAAGGCAGGTATGATTGTTTACCCGAACCCGGTAAAGAATGATAAGTGTACGGTACAATTGAATAATCTGCCGGCGGGTACTTACAACATTGCGCTGTACAATATGGCAGGCCGGCAAATAACTGCGAAGATGGTCGAACACCCGGGCGGTACTACTAATCAAAGCATTTACTTGCCTGCCGGAACGGCAGCAGGCGTTTACCTTATTAAACTAAGCGGCAAAACCATAAACATGCAAACGAGTGTATTTGTAAATCATAAATAAGTAAACAACGTTTTATAGTTGCAAAAAGGCTGCAGGCATTTTGCCTGCAGCCTTTTTTTGTATTTAAAAGCGTTGATGCTCCTTGCGGTATAGACTGCAGCTACAGCTACGGGTTAAGTATCAGATTTAGGCCTGTTCCCAGGCTACTAACGGCCTTACAAACAGCGGCTATTGTGCCATTGATGGTGTCCCCGCCATCAACTGGTAATCGGCGGTGTAACTCCGGCAATCGTTTTAATCAGCTTCTTAAAAATACTAAGCATCATTAATTTAACCACCAGAAATAAATAACTTGAAAACGTGTAACATCATTTGGATACTTCAGATAGTTGATAATGAGATTTTATAATACAAACCGGCATTATAATTCAGGAAAATTTTTAGACCAGTATTACTTTTTTACCGGCTATACCACAATAAAAAACGGCTGGTTTTGAGCCAGCCGTTTTATTATAGTAATGATAAAACCATTTATGCCACTGCCTTCTTCACCAGGTCTGCCGCTTCGCTCAACTGTATAGCAGATTGCACTTTGAGGCCGCTTTCGTCAATCAGTTTTTTAGCTTCTTCGGCGTTGGTACCTTGCAGGCGCACAATAATCGGGATGTGAATATCGCCTAATTTATTATAAGCTTCTATTACGCCTGCCGCCACACGGTCGCAACGCACGATGCCCCCAAAAATATTAATCAGTATAGCTTTTACATTCGGGTCTTTCATAATAATGCGGAAACCCGCTTCTACCGTCTGTGCATTGGCCGTACCACCTACATCGAGGAAGTTGGCCGGCTCACCGCCACTCAGTTTAATCATGTCCATCGTAGCCATTGCCAGTCCGGCGCCATTAACCATGCAGCCAACATTGCCATCGAGCTTTACAAAATTCAAGTTGTAACGTCCGGCTTCCACTTCTGTAGGGTCTTCTTCTTCCATATCCCGCAAAGAGGCTATATCGTTGTGGCGCATCAGGGCGTTGTCATCAATGTTCATCTTGCAGTCAACCGCAATTATTTTTTCATCGCTGGTTTTAAACAAAGGGTTAATCTCCAGCATGCTGCAGTCAAGCCCGATATAGGCATTGTACAGGTTAGTGACAAACTTTACACAGCTCTTAAAAGCCTCGCCGCTAAGACCGAGATTAAAAGCAATCTTCCGGGCCTGGAAGCCCTGCAACCCGCCAGATGGATGTACCCACTCTTTAAAGATTCTATCCGGTGTTTCATGCGCTACCAGCTCTATATCCACACCGCCTTCGGTGCTGTACATAACCACGTTCTGCCCTTTGGCCCTGTCTAATAATATAGATAAATAAAATTCTTTTGTTTCGTTCGGCCCCGGGTAATATACATCCTGGGCAATAAGTATCTTATTTACTTTACGCCCTGCTTTACCGGTCTGTATCGTTACCAATGTTCCGCCAAGCAGGTTCTTGGCTATTGTAGCAATGTCATCTACATTTTTGCCAACCTGTACGCCTTTCTGTTCTTTACCAATAATCTTTCCTTTGCCCCGCCCGCCGGCATGTATCTGCGCTTTTACCACCGCAAAGCTGTTGTTGGTTTGTCCTTTTATCTGGCGGTAAGCTTCTTCGGCAGCCATTACATTATCTACGGCAATGCCTTCCTGTACCGGAACATTGTATTTTTTCAGGAGTTCTTTTGCCTGGTATTCGTGCAGGTTCATACGGTTAAATGTTTGCCGGCGAAGATAAGCCAGTTAATAAAACAAAACGCCCCGGTGATCGGGACGTTTTTATAAGAATTGGTTGGTAAAAAGTAACGCTGGTTTTAATTATGCTTTGCACTATCAGTCATATTGTGTTGCATACTACCTGGAGGATGATCTCCGCCTGGCGGCATTCCACCGGGAGGCATTCCACCGGGTGGAGGAAAGCCATGATGGGTGGTGTCTGCAGGGGGTACTCCTTCAGGATGCGGATTACCATTATGGCAGGTATAACAGCTAACGACGCGTATCGTATCCGGCATCGGCGATTTATTAAAGTTGAAATAGTTCTTATTAATGTCCGATGTCATCTTCATCATGTAGCGGGCAATATCTTTTTCCGGTTTTTCGTCCGACGCAAAGTCAAGCCTGCCGTTACTTCCGGCTGCGTGGCAAAAATTACACTTTACACCCAGCGATGCTTTAAAATGATCCATGATAGCATCGAGGCTGTCTTTACTAATATCCTGTGGAAGTACTTTTAGGTTTTTCCAGTTACCGGGTGGTTTGGTATCCGGCCTGAATGCGGTTGCAATAAAAAAGATAGCGGTGAATAAGCTGACGATTACAGTTAGTTTTTTACTCATAAAATAATGACAATCGGTTTTAAAGTATAAATATAGGGGTTTTATAATAAAAACAAAAAGAGCACCTAAGTGCTCTTTAATATATTTCTATAACGCTAACCTGATTATGCTTGTGGTGCCGGGCTTTTTGGCTGGCCTGCATTTTTATTTGCGCTTGCCTGTGCATCTGGATTGCCGCCTGCTGCATTGCCGCCGTTCTCTTTATTGCCATCCAGTAATTTTACAATCTTTTCGCGGATATCATCACTCAGGCCTTCAATTTTATCGCTGAATGTAGTTTTCAGGTCATCTACTTTTACAGCAGCTTTCTGCGAAAACTGGCTGAATTTATCTTTAACAGTACTTCCTAATTCATCTGCTTTTTCAGATATTTTCTGGCGGGTCTCCTCACCGGTCATTGGCGCTACCAGCAAGCCAACTGCAACACCGGCCAATACACCGGATATAGTACCAAGAATTATTTTTTGTGTGCTCATAAAAAAGGTTGATTTTTTGTTAGTAATAAACCAAAGAATTTCAATAACAATGCCAGAATAAATTATAGCCTTGGTAAGCAATAACTTTGCCTGCCTATGACGAAAGTAGTTTTAAACCGTAAGATTGCGCCCCGCATTGCCAATGGTCATCCCTGGATTTTTAATAATGAAATAAATAATATTGAAGGAAATGTAACGCCGGGAGACATTGTGGATGTGCATTTTGCAGATGGCAGTTTTGCCGGCCGCGGGTACATCAATCCGCAGTCGCAGATAACAGTGCGGTTGCTTACCCACCAGCGCGAAGAAATTAATGAGGCCTTCTTTTATAACCGCATCGCACAGGCCTGGCAGTATCGCCAAAAAACCGGTTATACCGAAAATTGCCGGCTGGTGTTTGGCGAGGCGGATTATCTGCCATCGTTGGTGATAGATAAGTTCAACGATTATTTTTCTATACAAACCATGTCGCTGGGCATGGATAAATGGAAAGGCGCAATTGTAAAAGCATTAGAACACCTCTTTAAGCCGAAGGGCATTTACGAACGCAACGATGTACCGGTGCGTGAATTGGAAGGATTGCCGCAGCAGAAAGGTTTTTTATCGCAACCGTTCGATACAACTATTGAGATCGTTGAAAATGGTTTACGCTTGATGGTGGATATTGAAAATGGCCAGAAGACCGGTTATTTTTTAGACCAGCAGGATAATCGCCGCGCCATCAAGCATATTGTAAAAGGCGCTGATGTATTGGGCGTTTTTACCTATACCGGCGCCTTTGAAATCCATGCTGCTCACTATGGTGCAAAGCGTGTGTCAGGACTGGATATTTCAGAGAACGCAGTGGCGCAGGCCAACCGTAATGCAAAACTGAACGGCCTTGATTCCATTGTACAGTTTGAAGCGGTGAATGCCTTTGATGTGTTGAAGCAATGGGTAAAAGACAAGCGGCAATACGATGTGGTAATGCTCGATCCGCCGGCCTTTACCAAAAGTCGCGGCAGCATTGATAAAGCAGTAGCCGGCTATAAAGAAATTAACCTGCGCGGCATGAAGTTGATAAAAAACGGCGGCTTTCTTATTACCAGCAGTTGCACCAATCTGGTATCGCCCGATATGTTTTTACAAACAATTGCTGCGGCTGCCAAAGATGCCCGTAAAAAAATAAGGCAGGTAACTTTCAGGGCACAGGCCAGCGATCACCCGGTTATCTGGGGCATGGAAAATACAAATTATCTGAAATTCCTGATCGTAGAAGTAAGTGACAGGTAATTCCTGTTGCTGTATTGCCGGCAGCTAAGATCTACCACTTTAAACTTATTGGTTGTGCTGCTATCTTTTATAGCCTTTGTTTAACGCAGGCTTAAAAACGCCGATTATACATTTGCTTAAAATAGCATGATTATGAAGTTGTTAGTACTATTATTTTCTACCGGCTTGCTGTACGGCAATGCCTTGCAGGCGCAGTTCCTGAAAAATATGCTGAAGAAAGATTCGGCTTTGCAAAGTAAGGCGGGCGGCCTGTTTGGCGGCAATAATAATACTTCTTTAAACACATCGGAGATCGCCGGCGGGCTAAAAGAAGCGTTGAACAAAGGCGTTGAAACCGGCACTGCAAAGCTATCGGCAGTGGATGGCTTTTTTAAAGATGCTGCCATCAAAATACTGCTGCCGCCGGAAGCGCAAAAGGTAGAGAAAACCTTGCGCAGCGCTGGTTTGGGCAAGCCGGTGGATGATGCGATATTGAGTATGAACCGGGCCGCGGAAGATGCTGCAAAAAGTGCCGCGCCTATATTTCTCAACGCTGTAAAAGAAATGACCATTACGGATGCAGTTGGCATTTTAAAAGGCAGTGACAGCGCCGCAACCGTTTATCTTAAAAGTAAAAGCACGCTTGCTTTATCAGAAGCTTTTAAACCGGTTATAGATTCCTCGTTAACGAAAGTAGATGCTACCAAATACTGGAATACGGTTTTTACTACGTATAATAAGCTTCCTTTTGCGTCCGGCAAAGTAAATCCTGACCTTACAGCTTATGTAACCGAAAAGGCGTTGGCCGGTATTTTTCATGAAATAGCTTTACAGGAACAGCAGATACGTAAGAATCCGGCGGCACGAACAACCGATTTATTGAAGAAGGTTTTTGGTCAGTAATTTGCAAACAGCACCAGCATGAAGAAAATTATTATAGCATCATTATCCTTACTGCTTATGGCTTTCAGCGGCTGCGAGACGGCGCAGCAGGTGTTAAGCGCTTTACCTACTGCTACTGCAAACACAGGTGGCTTAACCAATCAGCAGATTGTTGCAGGGTTAAAGGAAGCCTTAACGGTTGGTACACAAAACAGTGCAAGCCGGCTTTCTTCGGCAGATGGATTTTTTAAGAACGCCGCTATAAAAATATTAATGCCTCCGGAAGCGCAGAAAGTAGTAAGCACGTTGCAAAGCGTAGGTCTGGGAAATGTAGTGGATAAAGCTGTATTGAGCATGAACCGTGCAGCCGAAGATGCGGCGAAGAAAGCCACGCCCATTTTTGTAAACGCCATTAAAGGAATGACTATTACCGATGCAATTGGTATTTTAAAAGGTGGCAATAATGCAGCAACGGATTACTTTAAAAATAAAACTACCGGTGCTTTAACCACTGCATTTAGCCCGGCGGTAAATAACGCGTTGAAACAGACAGATGCCACCAAATACTGGAATGATGTGTTCTCTGTCTATAACCAGTTTTCTACCAACAAAATCAATACTGATCTCAATGCTTATGTAACCGGCAAAGCGATAGACGGTATTTTTTACCAGGTTGGCATAGAAGAACAAAAAATCCGGGAAAATCCGGCTGCCCGCGTAACCGATTTATTGAAGAAAGTATTTGGCAGCAGTCTGGCAAATGCGGGCCGTTAATTGTTGGCCACAAAGACACGAAAGCACGAAGTAATATATAACTTCAAGGGTATCTGTTGCCTTTCAATTTGTTTAAATCTGCCACAAAAATGACAGGTATTTTATTAAGAAAAGACATAGATTTTGTGCTTCGGTGGCTTTGTGGCTAAGCTGAACAATAACAAACAATTTGAAAAGGAACGATAATTAAGTTGGTTACGTTGCTGTGTTTCCTTACTTTTGCCGTCCGAAAAAATTACTGTCATGGCAAGAGTATGTCTGGTTACCGGTAAGAAGCCAATGGTTGGTCATAGTGTATCGCATTCTAACATTAAAACCAAGCGTCGTTTTTTACCTAATTTACAAACGAAGCGCTTTTTCTTTGCAGAAGAAGACCGCTGGATCACAATGAAAGTTTCTACAGATGCGATTAGAACCATTAATAAAAATGGTCTGGCTACTGTGGTTAAAGAATTGAGAGCGCAGGGAAACAAAATCTAAAATATTTACCGTTTAAATTGCTTATACAATGGCAAAGAAAGGCAACAGGGTTCAGGTAATATTGGAATGTACGGAGCAAAAGACAACCAGCGTTCCTGGTACCAGCCGTTACATTACCAACAAAAACAAAAAAAATACGCCGGAGCGTATTGAATTGAAGAAATACAATCCGAATCTGAAAAAAGTTACTGTTCATAAAGAAATTAAATAATCATGGCAAAAGCAGCTAAAACCGCGATTAAAACAAAAGACCAGAAAGCAGCCGCCGAAGCAAAGAACTGGACAAAGGTTATTAAGGCTGTACGCAGCCCCAAATCCGGCGCTTACACGTTTAAAGAAGCCATCGTGCACAAGGATAAAATAAAAGATTTCTTGGCAGAAAAATAGCCGGTTAAAAAAATATTGATGAAAGCTTTCGCGCTATGTGTGAAGGCTTTTGTTGTTTATGATTGATTACAACGATTTCTTTCATTATTTACCTCTTCCTTGCTATATTTCCGGATCACGGTGCCGATGCATGATTACATGCACATACACAATAGACTTATCAATTGTATAATAGATATTATAAGGAAAACGTGTAATCGTTACACGTCTCACTGTGTCAGTTACATTGAAATTGTTTAAAGGATTTTGTTCAAGTGAAAATACACATTGTTCCAGTTCAATAAGAAATTCAAAACCTAAATTAACCCGTTGATTTTCGTACCAACTGCATATCTCATCGATGTCCGTTTCTGCTGCAACATCATAATAACCTTAAACATTTTCTCTAAAATATTTTGCTTTTACTTCCTGCCATGATTTACCACTATTAGAATCCTTATCATGAAGTACTAATCTTTCCTGCAACAATTGTTGCTGAGCCGTAGAAAGCGGTAACGCCCGTTCTGACTCTATATCATTCCATAATTTCTCCACTAACTGTATTTTTTCTGCTGTAGTTAATAATTTAATATCAATACTCATTACTTTTTTTTACTAAAATAAGCAATTCAATTCGCTTTTGTAATTAATTATCTTCGCGCCTAAATTTTTCACATGAGTTTTTTTGGAAAATTATTTGGTAAGAAAGAGAAAGAAAGCCTGGATGAAGGTTTGCAAAAAACAAAGTCTAATTTCTTAGAAAAAATTACCAAGGCCGTTGCCGGTAAAAGCACCGTGGACGAAGAAGTGCTCGACGATCTGGAAGAAGCCCTGATGACCGCCGATGTAGGCGTTGATACCACCATACAAATTATTGAACGCATAGAAGCGCGCGTGGCGCAGGATAAGTATGTGGGCACCGGCGAGCTGAACAGGCTCTTGCAGGAAGAAATAGAAGCCCTGCTGGTAGATGCACCGGACAATACGCATAAAGATTTTTCGGTGCCGCTAAAGCCGTATATCGTGCTGGTGGTGGGCGTAAACGGCGTTGGCAAAACAACCACTATCGGTAAGCTGGCGTATAACTATAAAAAAGCCGGCAACAGTGTTATCTTAGGCGCTGCCGATACCTTTCGCGCTGCCGCAGTGGACCAGCTTACCATCTGGAGCGAGCGTGTAGGCGTGCCCATTGTAAAGCAGGCAATGGGCAGCGACCCGGCAAGCGTAGCGTTTGATACGGTGCAGAGCGCCGTAGCTAAAAACGCAGACATCGCTTTGATAGATACGGCAGGCCGGCTGCACAACAAAGTGCACCTAATGGAAGAGCTGACCAAAATAAAACGGGTACTGAAAAAAGTAATTCCCGATGCGCCGCACGAAGTGCTGTTAGTGCTGGATGGCTCTACGGGGCAGAATGCGCTGGAGCAGGCCAAACAGTTTATGCAGGCAACCGAAGTAACGGCGCTTGCCATCACCAAGCTGGATGGCACGGCTAAAGGCGGTATTGTATTGTCTATTGCCAACCAATTAAAAATACCGGTAAAGTTTATTGGTGTAGGGGAGAAGCTGGACGACCTGCTCATCTTTGATAAGCATGAATTTGTGGATACCTTGTTTAGCCTGAAATAAAACAAGATTAACAGGAACCAGCGCACTGATTGAAGGGTTTTATTATTTCTTGCTGCAAAAGGTTTATACTTCATTGGCTTCGCCTCAGTACAATGGCTGCAATAGGTTTTATAAATTTTTATTTTAAATTATGCGCGAGCTTTCGGTAGTAGTAACGGTGATGAATGAAGAGGATAATATTTATCCGCTTATTGATGCCGTGGCAAACGCTTTACAGCACATAGACTACGAAATCGTTTTTGTAGATGATGGCTCTTCCGATGCTACGCGGAAGAAAATAAAAGAGAGGATCAACGAACGGATTATGTTGGTTGAATTGCGTAAAAACTATGGCCAGAGCACCGCGATGGCCGCAGGCATTGATTACTCCAGCGGACGTTATATTGCTTTGATTGACGGCGATCTGCAAAACGATCCTACCGATATTCCGCCGATGCTGGACAAGCTGATACAGGAAGATTGGGATGTGGTGGCCGGCAACCGTAAAAACCGAAAAGACGGTGCGTTCCTGCGAAAGATACCCAGCAAAATAGCCAATGCGCTTATCCGCAGCATGACCAAGGTATATATTAAAGATTACGGCTGTACACTCAAAATATTTAAGCGGGAAATAGCGGAAGACCTCGGCTTGTATGGCGAGCTGCACCGCTTTATACCGGTGCTCGCGGCAATGCAGGGCGCACGCATTGTGCAGGTGGATGTAAAGCACCATGCAAGGCAGTTTGGTAAATCGAAATATGGCCTTGGAAGGACTTTCCGGGTAATGAGCGATTTGGTTACCATGGTTTTTTTCAGGCGGTACAGCCAGAAGCCGATGCACCTTTTTGGCACCTGGGGTTTTGCGGCCCTGTTTATCGGTATCATTATCAACTTATACCTGTTGGGGCTTAAACTGATGGGACACGACATCTGGGGCAAACCGCTGTTGATTTTAGGGTTGATTTTTTTGTTTGGCGGCATACAGCTCATCACTATAGGTATTCTTGCCGAAGTAAGCATCCGCACCTATTACGAAAGCGGCAATAAGAAAACCTACCAGGTGCGCAAAGTTTTTAACAACTCTACTTTACCGTAAGCAGCAGCCATGAATTCTACTCTTAAGAAATGGCTTTTTTTGTTGCTGAAGATGATTGTCACGACTGCCTGTTTAGTGTATGTGATTCATAAAATTGACTGGGTTACTTCCTGGCAAACCGTAAAGCGAAGCAATGTGTTCTGGCTCCTCGCTGCTGCTTTGCTTATTTTTTCTTCCAAGGTGGTAGCGGCTTTCCGGCTCAACATTTACTTTAAAAATATTGGCGTTCATCTATCCAATAAAAATAACCTGCGGCTGTATTGGCTGGGGATGTATTACAATGTTTTTTTGCCCGGCGGCGTAGGTGGCGATGCGTATAAAGTAATCGTATTGAACAAGACCTACCAGCATTCAATAAAGCTGTTGACGGCTGCCGTTTTACTAGACAGAGTAAGCGGCGTTGCCGGCATTGGCCTGCTTACGGCGGCGTATTATTTTTTTGTTTTCCAGGGAACAAATTATTCGTATTTGTTGCTTATTTCGGTAGTGCCCGGATTATTGATTTATTACTTCATCGTACGGCAGTTTTTTCCTTCGTTTATCAGGAGCTTTTGGAGCACTTTCTGGCTTGGGCTCCTGGTGCAAAGCATACAGGTTGTAAGTGTGTATTGCCTGTTGAATGCGTTGCATTTGCACGGCCACGATACGCAGTATATTCTCATCTTTTTGCTGTCGTCGCTGGTGGCATTTCTGCCGTTTACCATCGGCGGTTTTGGCGCACGGGAAGTGGTATTTATTTGGGGCAGCAAACAATTTTTACTCAATCAAAGTGAGTCGGTTTGTATCAGTTTATTGTTTTATCTCATCTCTGTCGCCATCTCCCTGCCGGGCATCTATTGGGTATATAATAAAGCGTTGAAAGAAAATGCGGCACCTAAAAAGCACGACGCGTATTAACCTCGCTAAGTTTTTATACTTCCTGGTATTGCAAAGTTTTGCCGGGCTTGCTTTATCTGCAATACAGAAGACATTATACTACATTAATGTTGTCCGTATATTTATGATGTACTTAACCTGCTTTTATGAAAAAGACTTTTTCACTTCTGCTTATCGTGCTGCTTTCCTTTATTACAACAATTAAGGCGCAGCAAACTTTTGAAAAAGTTTTTGGCGGTCTTGGTAATGGTGAATGGCAATCTGATTTAAAAGAAATCAAAGGAAAGGGATACTTAATTCTGGGTTCTACTAACAACTTTGGAGCAGGCAATTATGATGCTTATTGTATAAGATTGGATAAAGCAGGAAAAATGTTATGGTCAAAAACGTATGGAACTTCATTATCCGAATCTGACACACGGTGTTGGATAACATCTGATGGTGGCTTTGTTCTTCTATTCCAGTCATTTTATCCAGAAAATGAAAAAAACAGCAGTGTTTTTGTAGTGAAATGTGATGCGAATGGAAGTATTCAATGGTCGAAATGTATCAAGAATCCAAATACAGTAAGTGTTATTCCAAAGTACATTTATGAATCAAAAGCAGGTGAATATTATTTGTTGTGTGATTGGTACAGTAATATTTATTATCAAACAAACTTCATTCTTTTGAAGTTGAATCACACAGGAGAACTTATTTGGGAGAAATCCATTAATACTAAACCATCATTATTCTATTTTATTTCTACTCAAATATTAGAAACAGATGAAGGTAATATTATAACTGCCGGATACAGCCAAGGTGATAATTGGGCAACCTATGGCTCCTATGTTCATTTATTTCTATTTTCAAAAAAAACCGGTGCTGTTAAACAGTCCAAAAGAATTTGTTCTGATAATTGTGAACAACATTCGTTTCTTTATCCTTATAATTTCTCGATATACGATAATAAACTTCAGGCAACATTAGATAATTCTGGAAAAATATGTTGGTTTTCGGCTAAACCTTATGATACACAAGTAGAAGGGAAATACATTGTTTACAACAACTTCCATAGCTATCAATATCTGATAAACAAAAAATTTATTAAACAGCCGGAAGGTGGGTTTTACTCTAACTTATTATTTACGAAAGATGGTGGGTATCTATATGCCTACAGATACACTGCGGGAAGCCCAACTTACTATGATATAATAGTAGATAAATATGATAGTCTCGGACGTATTTGCCCAAAATTTGAAGTTCCTGGTATTGATACCACGATACATGATGCTACTTTTTATATTTCAGAAAAATCTTATTCATTACTTAAGGATTCTCTCACTATAAGAGACAGTTTGATCACTGTTACTGATGTAACTGCTCAAAGAACTATATGCAATGGAAACGCTCTATCAATAACTAATAGAATAGAAACTCTCACAAACATAATTACAGAAAATTCAAGCAAACCAGGCCTGCAACTCTATCCCAACCCAGCCACCGATTTAGTAACTATTAGTTTTGAAATGAGCAAAGCTGCAACTATACAAATTGAAATTATCAATGCCGAAGGAAAAATTGTACTAACAAAGCAACTTTTCGCGCCAATCGGAAAGCAGCAAACAACACTTAACATTCAAACTTTACCGCTAGGAGCGTATTATATAAAAATTATTGGGTTAAACAAACCAACAGCCATTCAATTCTTAAAAACTAAATAAGTTCCATAGCAAAAAGGTTCCGAACTCTTCAAGAGTTCGGAACCTTTTCTTAACACTTCCAAATCGTTGGTAATGTACTCAAAAATGGTTGGTGGTATTTTGATATTTTAGTATTAATATGCCGTGGTTAATCTGAAGAGGAAGCAGGCGCTGCTGGAGAGCAACCTGTCAGAAATAGGATTGATGCTTATACGAAAGAAGTAAGGGGTTGAACACTTGTGGTGTTCAACCCCTTTTTTTGGTAAGCGGCATGTCTAAAAAAACTCATTTGGTGTTTGATAAAAAGATATACCATTTGATGAAGTTGACACGGTGTTCCCTGCTTAGTCCCCGATGCAGGTCGAGATGGTTTTTAAGATGCCCAAAGTACCCTTCAATACCATTGGTAGTAGCTGGTATTTTGTCGTTGTTGAGGTAATGGAACATGTTAGGTAAAGCTCTTTTGATGCTAAAGTAAGAGCGCCTTAACAGCTTGTGTTTGTACCAGTATCTTCCTGTGTCTTTGTTATAGGCTTTTTCAGCCAGGTAATCTTTATGCCTGTTGTACCAGGCGGTTAGTTCGTTGGTCCAATGGAGGCGGTCATTAGAAGACTTGATTTTAAGAAGCATCAAAACCAAAGTTCTCAATTCTACCCCTGCCGGATGCTTTGGAAACCTTGTGAGCCACAGCAAGCACATTCTTTGGATGTGTACCAAACATCGCTGAACAGCAACGCCGGGAAGGGATTTTTTAATTGCTTTAAGCGTACTTTTATGTCCATCGGTGGTAATGCTGTCGATGTGAACACCCAGCTTGATGAGGTTATCTAAGTCTTCTTTTATTTCGCTAAAATGTTCTCCGTCTGTAATGCGGATGAGCTGTGTATAACCATCCTGATCATCCTGATAGCACACTACACAAAACTGCTTAAAATAGGTTGCATCCATTCGCAGATGAACATCCTTGCGCTTAATAAGCTTTACCTGAGGAGACTGCTCTAAAAAAGTATAAAACAATCGTTGCAGAGCAGCTCTTGACAGCCTGCTGTCACGGCTCAATGTCGCGTAGGTTTGCCTTTCCAAAATCCACTTTTCAAACCAGATAAAATAATTTCTAAGACGCTGCTCAGGAGCACTCCTGGTAAACAATATCCCACAATTGTTGCATTTAAATCTTTGCTTACCTCCACGCTTCCCCCACCTGATTACTGCCAAAGAACCGCAAGCCCAGCACCGCTTTTTGTATTACTGTTCATACAACAAAAAAAGTTTACTGAAATTACTTTCAGTAAACTTCCTTCAAACCTTTACCTGCATTGCCTTTTAGAAGATTTTACCAACCATTTCTGAGTATTATACCAAATCGTTTAAAACTGTATTTAATCCTATAAATCCCAAAAATCCAATTCATCCCGGTTCAGACAATCACACCCCTGCCAGCTCTAAGCTTTTCTTCTTAATCTTCCGCAACTCAATGTCTTCGATGATAGCATCTGCCATTAAAATCAGCGAAACGCCCGGCGCTTTCCACCAATCGTCTTTTACTAATTTTGTAAAATGAATTACGCCGGCAAACCAGCTCCGTTCCTGGCCGCTGTGGTATTCCTCAATCCATTCAAACTCCTGCTTCGGTATTTTATTTAAATCATCATAGCTGATATATGTGCGCACATAAAAATCATTTGTTAGTTCCGAAGGCACATGGTGATACAGTTTCTTATATTCATACTTATAATCGTACCGCAGGGCGGAGATATCGCTCAGTACTGCAGACGCCGTAGGAAAAGAGCCGGCGCCTTTGCCATAAAAGAATTGCTTGTCTGCAAACCCGCTTTCTATCACCACGCCATTATATTCGTTTTTTACAAAAGCGAGGTGGTCGTCAGCCGCTACAAACTGCGGCAGCACAAACGCAGCTACCTTGCCGTTGCTTAATTTTTTTGCCCCTGCCACCAATTTTATTTCCTGGCTTTTTTCTTTTGCCACCACGGCATCGCCAAGCTGTATATTTTGAATACCGGTAAACAAAATATTCTGTGGCGATTCCACAATGCCATACGCATGCGTTAATAAAAAACTCCACTTGTTTACGGCATCGTAACCATCCACATCCAACGCAGGATTACTTTCTGCAAAGCCCAATTGCTGCGCTAATAATAAAGCTTCACTAAAAGGTAATTTATCCTCAAACATTTTGGTAAGAATAAAATTGGTAGAGCCGTTAATAATGGCTTTTATGGAATGCAGTAAATCATTATCATAGTATTCCTCCAGGTTTCTTATTACCGGAATGGAGGCACAGGCGGCCGCTTCGCACAGGAAAGGCATGTCGGTTTGCTGTTGCAACTGCAGCAGCTCGGTAAGATGCTCAGCGATCATTTTTTTGCTGGCGCTTACCACCGCTTTTTTGTTTTTTAAAGCCGTGGATACAATTTCAAAAGCGGCATCCGCATCATCAATTACTTCTACAATCACATTGATGTCTTTATCAAACAGCAGCGCATCTTTCTGTGTTGTAAATAATTCTGGCGGCGCGTTTCGTTTTTTACCGGCATGCTTGATGCAGACGCATTTAATGGTTGCTTTTAACGAAGGTGTTTGTTGTAATACTTTATACAAGCCTTCGCCCACCACGCCAAAGCCAAACAAGCCGATAACTAATTGTTTATGTGTATTCATACCCCTACCCCAAAAGGGGATTTTGATAGTTTGATTATTAAATATTATTGCTCTTTGTATTAACCTTAAAATTTTTGAAATGTGCGTCCTTCCAGGTTTCCCTTTAAGTACAGAGACTCCTTCTCCTTCATTTCTTCTTTAGGCAAGAGCGGCTCTTTTCTGCAAAAATTCTCCAGGTGCCGGGTAATGCTTTCATACTCTAATAGAAAACCATCATGCCCATAATACGAATCTATGATTACCAGTTCTGCATTCGGTATATAGGCTGCTATCAGTTCCTGCTCGGCAGGCGGAAATAAAATGTCTGAAGAGATACCAATCACCAACGTCTTTGCTTTTATATGACTTAACGCCGCCTGCACCGAAGTCCGGTTGCGCCCTACATGGTGCTTATCCATGGCAAGGCTTAAAAAATAATAGCTGAATGCATTAAATCGCCGCGCCAGCTTTTCTCCCTGGTAACGCTGGTAGCTTTCCGCTTTGGACACCTGTTGGTCAATGCCTGATAATTCTGTATCCGGGGTAAAGCCATGCTGCGATGCGCTGTAGGTTTCATAATGCCGGTACGATAGCAGGGCCAGTGACCGCGCTATCTTCATTCCTTCTTTGCCCGCATTGTCATTTTCCGCCTTCCACGTACTATCGTTTTCAATGCACCAGCGCTGCGATGCGTTAAAGGCAATGCCCCACGGCGAGTGCTGCGCATTGGTGGCAATCGGTACGATGTGTTCAAATAAGTCCGGCTCTTCTATTGCCCACTCCAGCAGTTGCTGCCCGCCCAGCGAGCCGCCGATACCCATATATATTTTATCAATGCCCAACTGCTCTTTCAGCGGCTGGTAAGCCCGTATCATATCGCGCGTGGTAAAAAGCGGAAAGCTGTGGTAGTACGGAGCGCCGGTTGTTTCGTCAACGTCCAGCGGGCCAGTACTACCATAGCAGCTTCCCGGCATATTCACACAAACAATGAAAAACGTTTCCGGATCGAAGAAAGCGCCGTCGCCTACCAGCCCGGGCCACCATTCCGCCGGGTTGCTGTTGGCCGTAAGCGCATGAAATATCCATACTACATTACTCTTATCACTGTTTATTTCGCCCAACGTCGTATATGTCAGGTGATAACCTTGTATCGTTTTCCCGCTTTCTAATTCAAAAGGTTCGTGGTATTTAAACAACTGCTTTTCCAATTCTTTATTTTTAAGGCAGACCCGGTTCTAAACCCTGTTAGTGTTCAGTATTTTAGTTGCCGGCTGCAGTGCTGCTATGATGCTTCCGTTGTGTCACTCACTTGCCTGCCTGCCGGCAAAGGCAGGTACGTTCTTATCACTATTCAACAGTAAGCAGCAAAATATTTTATACCAATTCCTTTGCAAACACTTTATCAAAGGCCTGTTCAAAGTCGGCTTTGATGTCTTCAATATGCTCGATACCCGCGCTTACCCGTATCAGGTTTGGCAGCACACCGGCAGCAGCCTGTTCTGTTTCACCCAACTGCTCGTGCGTGGTAGAAGCCGGGTTTATTACCAATGTTTTGGCGTCGCCCACATTGGCTAAATGGCTCGCTAATTTCAGTGAGTCAATAAAGGCCGAAGCGGTTGCCTTATTGCCTTTCACGCCAAAATTGAGGATACCGCCGAAGCCGTTGGGCAGGTATTTTTTTGCCAGGGAATGGTAAGGACTGCTTTCCAAACCGGGATACCAGACATACTCTACCAGCGGATGCGCTTCGAGCCATTGCGCCAGCGCCAGCGCGTTTTGTACATGGCGTTCTACCCGCAGCGACAGGGTTTCCAAGCCTTGCAGCAACAGGAACGAATTGAACGGACTTAACGATGCGCCAAAATCGCGTAAGCCTTCCACGCGCGCCCGGATAATAAAGGCAATATTAGGTAAACCAAGCGGGTTGCCTTCGCCGAACACGTCCCAGAATTTTAAACCATGATAGCCTTCGGAAGGCTCGGTAAACTGCGGGAATTTTCCATTTGCCCAGTTATAGTTGCCGCCATCCACAATCACACCGCCGATAGACGTGCCGTGGCCGCCAATCCATTTGGTAGCGCTTTCTACCACGATGTTGGCGCCATGCTCCAGTGGGCGGAAGAGATAGCCGCCGGCGCCAAACGTATTATCAACAATCAGTGGCAGGTCATACTCTTTGGCCAAGGCAGCAAACTTTTCAAAATCGGGAATGTTCAATTTTGGGTTGCCGATTGTTTCAAGATAAATTGCTTTGGTATTTTTATCAATAAAAGGCACAAAGCTGTCCACATTGTCACCGTCTGCAAAGCGCACTTCAACGCCGAGGCGTTTAAAGGCCACCTTAAACTGGTTATAGGTGCCGCCATACAAATAGCTGCTGGAAACGAAATTATCACCCGCCCCTAAAATGTTGTTCAGCGCCAGGAACTGGGCTGCCTGACCGCTGCCGGTTGCCAACGCTGCTACGCCACCCTCCAATGCGGCTATGCGTTTTTCAAACACATCGGTTGTGGGGTTCATAATGCGCGTATAGATATTACCAAACTGGCGGAGGCCGAATAAATTAGCGGCATGCTCCGCATTGTCGAAGCCATAGGAAGTGGTCTGGTAGATGGGCACCGCGCGGCTTTTGGTGGTTGGGTCAATTTCCTGGCCGGCATGTAGTTGCAGGGTTTCAAAATGAAGATTACTCATTTGTTTTAATTTTTATGTGGTGAGTGTTAGCCACAAAAGCGTAAAGCCACAAAAGACTAATGAAAGCTAATGCGTGATTATACTAATGCGGTAAAAAGTTTATTAGCAAGTTTTATAAACCACAAAGGCTGTAAATCTGAAATCACTTGTAAAAGTTTATGTCTTTGTGTTTTTGTGGCTAATCATTTCAAGAGAGGAGCGGCATAAAAAAAGCCCGCCTGGAGTAAGACGAGCCTGAAGTATGAGAAGCGCTTACAGCGCAGCAATATCAAACTGAGATCTTACTTATCTGTCACGCTCGGAGCGTGATGGAGTTGGCACCTTTCGCAGTTATGCGTGGTTGCCAAGGCTTCAACGGGCCATATCCCTCTGCCTTTCTTGATAAATATTTTTAAAGAACTGGCGCAAAGGTAATGGCGTAAAAATTATCCAGCCAAATAAAAATTATCAGCGCTTTGTAAATTTTTGAATGAAAATGAAACGTGCCCACCCAATACCTCGTGAGGCTTTTTTTATCATCAAAGCAAGTAACAATAATCTTCTTTTTATTACAAACGATTGTTTATGCCATCGAAAAGTGAAAGTAAGGTTTACACTTAGGTCTTATCAAATGATTTTAACCGCACCGGGCACAAACACCTTTCACTACCACCTCTGTGCTTTCGGCTTTATAATTTTCAGGCATATTTATTTTAGGGAAAGGGGTATTAATTAAACAACGAACCATGCCGCATTTGCTGCAAAGAAAGTATATATACTGGCTCCTGTCTATAGGAGGCATACCGATAGTAAGTATGTACCTGATAACACCATCTACGGAAGGCAGAACCTGCAGCAAACCTGTGCCTGCAAATTTCCGCAATGTTCGGTACACCGTTGCGCGGCTTATACTGCCTGCAAATCTTTTTTCCAATACTGTGTGGTCTAAAGGCCCGGATGATTGTAAGAATATGTTTAGAATGCTAAGTCGTTCTTCCGTTACAGAACATCCATATTGGTTGAGTATTTGCTCAGGGGTATCACTCATATTATGGTTGACTTTTACCTTTTAAGTTACATACTGCTTTTTTAAAAAACAGCCCATGGTAAAAACCGCAGGCATTGAAACAATATCAGTCATCTGTTAATGATTTTTGCAAACGCTTAAAACAATTGCAAACCTACGCCCGCCGTAGCGTTGATGCCGGTTACGGGTTCGTTATAGGAAGAAAGCTTTCTGCCTGAATTGACAATGAAATTATCGTAGCTGATGCTGATATCCGGCTTGCTCCAGAAATAATCTGCATTTACCTGTACAAATAATTTGGGTGTAATGTTGTAATGCAAGCCAAGCCCGCCCTGCAAGGCAAATGCGCCTTTGGAAGATGCTCTTTGCGTCATCACATTATCGGTATAATCTTCGTAAAATACCTGGAAGCCGGCTAAGTGCGTAGTGGTAAAACCGCCTAACGCCCTGATATCAATACCTAATTTTTTACCGGCTGCAATGGTATAAACCGGGCCTGCCAGTACGCTGATGGTATGCGTATTGCCTTTTGTAAACAACGTAGTGCTGTCGGTCCCGCTGTCTTCTTTGTATCCGTCTGCAAGGCTTTGCGAGTTTTTATAACCAAATTGCGAATAGCTGCCCAATACAGCAATACCAAAGCTTTTGCTGAGATGATAAGTGGCAGTGATATTAACATGACCGCCGGTTTTTGCAAAGCCTGATTTTTTATTCATATAATCGCCCTTGGAAAAATCGCCCGAAGGGCTTGCTATGCCGCCATTGACCGAAACAGAAATGCCGCTAACCCTGGTGGTGTCTTTCTGCGCTTGTGCCGTAAGCGCCGATAAAACAATAATACCTGCTGCTAATATTTTTTTCATAAGTGTTGTTTTTAAATTATTGAATAGTTACATTGTAGGTAACATCGGCATCGGTTGAGCCGGGCGCGCAGTCGCCGTTCTTTGCATTGGGCTGGTGGCGCAACTGCACATTGAGCGTGCCTGTGCCGGCGGCACCGGTTGTAAACTTATCCTGCAAGCCTACCTGCAGTGGCGGAGTGTTGGTGTCCAGGTCGGTACGATCTACGGTAAGGTTAACGCCGGCAACGTCAAAGCAAATCAAATGATAGTTGCGCCGGTCGTAAATATCATCTGTTACGTTGCCTTCCGGTGTTTTAGTTTCATCTAAAAAAAAGACCTGCACATTATACGTGCTGTTGGTTTTCAGATGCAGATTCGGATTGTTGATACTGGCACTTGGATTGGGAACTAAAGTTGTATCCGTAACCGCTACGGTTTGCACGTCACTTGGATCCGCCGCATTGGTAGCGACCAGCCTTACGGTTGTTAAAAACTCGTTGCCGGGCACGGGCGGCGACACTGTTTTTTCATCTTTTTTACAGGCGTCGAATGTCATAGTAATTGCTAAAAACGCCATCACGGTTGTTGCTAACTTTTTCATAGTTTGTGTTTTAATGAATAAAAAAATTGATTGTTTTTTTAAAAAGAAAATTGTGTTTTCAGCACGATGTTCAGCCCAAGGTCATCGGTATAATACCGGAATCGGTTGAGGTAATCGCGATAGGAAACATTGGTAAGATTATAAGCGCCCAGGTCTATGTTCAATGCTTTCTTTCCAAACATTTTTGTAAAGCCGATGTTGGCATTGAACAGGGAATAACCGGCCGGCGGCGGCACATAATCGCTGTTGGGCGGCACGCGGTTTTGCTTTGCCACGCTGATGTTTTGCAGGCTGATGTAAGCATTGGTTACACCCATTATTTTTTCTGCCGTGTATTTAAGAGTATTATCAAAACGGTTGGCCGGCATAAAAATCAGATAGTCCTTTTCCGTTTTATTCCATGCCCATAAAAGCGATGTTTTCGATTCGACGGATAATTGCTTAACCGGTTTGTAGGTTATATCAACATCAGCACCTTTCAGATCAACATTTGCCTGCGTGTATTTAAAGTAAGGATACGTGCCGCTGATGAGTGTAATCGGCTGCAGGGAAGGCTTTGCGTAAATAAAATTATTGATGATGTTATCGTACAACACAATCTCACCCCCCAGCTTATCACTTTCGTATTTACCCGATAAAGTGAAGTTGTAGGAACGTTCGCTCTTTAATGTGGAATCGCCGCGCTCATAAGATGCCGCGCTTAAATGAATACCATTTATATACAGTTCGCTGATGCTGGGTGCGCGCCATGCGCTGCCAATGTTTCCATTGATGGAAAACTGATTGCTGAAGCGATAGGAAGCACCAACTGTTGCCGTTGCATTGTTATATTGTGTAGTGTTAGAATACGTTTGCAGTGAGTTGTTGTTGAGGAAGTAAGACCGCAGCCACCTGTAATCGTACCGTGCACCGGCTTCGAAGGTGAGATTGTTTTTTGTCCATTTCTCGATACCAAAAATGCCTGCGCTGTAATTTCTGAAATTAGGCACGAGATAGCGGATGCCTTTAAATACATTGCCCTGTGTTTCGCTGTTAATGCCAAAGCTGCCTTCAAAATTATTTTTGTGCGCCTGCCCGTAAATCAAATCAAGCGTTTGCGTTTTTATCTGGAAGCTGATCTGCGGCGCATTTAAAACAGCGGGGTCGGTAGAATACGGATAGTCAATATCATACTCCTGGCGCAGGTTTTTTTGCGAAGCGAAGACCGCTTCTATTTTTGCGCCGTTTGTAAAATTATAATGCGCATCGGCCTTCAACAAATCGTGTGTTACGTTTTGATAAGTCCTGTCTATTTTATAGGTAAAATAAGACGGCGTTATCGGTACTTTACGGGCAAACGCAGAATCCAGATCCTTCACATTACCCACATGCGAGCCAGAGAAAATACCGATCTTATTGTGAAACTCGCTGTAGTAAATATCAATGCCGTAATACTTTCTTTGGTAAGAAGTGCTCAGCGAAAAATCACCCTCAGAAAGCCCTGTATTTTCTAAATAATAATCCGCTGCGCGAAAGTTGCCGGCCCGCTTTACAGTGCCTTGCGCGCGCCAGCTTAATCCTTCTGATTTTTTGCCAAACTTACCCTGCAGCATCGCAGAAGCCACACCCATTTTGCCATTGGTTGCGCCCACTATGTTCACTTCGCCTTCCAGCAGTTTTTTGGGAGCTAATGGCTGCGGTTCCAGCAACACAACACCCACCAATGCATCAGACCCGTAGCGTACGCTGGCAGCGCCTTTTATCACCGTTATTTTTGAAGCGATAAAGGGATCTATCTCCGGTGCATGTTCGGCGCCCCACTGCTGACCTTCCTGCCGCACGCCATTGTTTAAAATCAGCACCCGGTTGCTGTGCAGGCCATGAATTACCGGCTTGGATATAGAAGGACCGGTTTGTACAGAATTCAACCCGGCTATACCTTTCAGGCTTTCACCCAATGTTGCGCCTCTTGTTTGAAAAAGCTGTTCACCTTTTATGTCCGTATTAGCTAACGTAGAAATCTGGTCGCGCCTTTGCGCCGCATTGGTCGTTACCGTTACGTTTGCAAGCTGGTTGCTTTTTTTATACAAGGCAAATGCAATTGCTGTATCCTGCTGTATAAGCAAAATTTGCTGCAAAGTATCATGTTCAACATAGCTGATACGAACATGGTACCTGCCTGCACAAAGGTTTCGGATGCTAAAGAATCCATTGGCGTCTGCAATCACAGCAGTATCGGCTCCCGATGTGCTATCTGTGCCTTTAATAAATACAGCGGCGCCTGGAAGTTTTTGCGTTCCGTCCTGAACAGTTCCTGACAAATTAATAGCGCAGGGCGGTTGCGCATTTGATGCAATTGCAATCATGCAGCACAGGATTGCCAGTAACAATTTCATGTACACAAGATTATTTACATACCTATAGATAGTATGCCGGAAATAAATAGAGAAAAAAGGGTGTTAAATAGCCGTAGTAGTTAGTGCCGGCGGCCCCCGCAATCTAAAAAAGAGAAGATGGGATAAAGAATAGCTGTTTGCATACAGCGATAAAAGCGGTGGATAAAATAAGAGATTTAAAATCTGTATCTGCGAGTTGTCATCAACAAAAGGTAATTCAACAACCAGGCTCTCGCAATGGCAATTAAGGAGTGTTTTTGAAATCTGATTTGATCCGCCATCTGCATCAGAAATTTTAAAAGAATAAGTGTCTGTATGATTCGCAAATAAGCTATGCAAAAACTGCTTGGGTGTAGCACCAAACAAAAAGAGCAGCAGCAATAATGCAGCACTCAGTTTTCGTATAGTTATTTCCCGTTTCAATAGTTGCAATAATGTTGCAAATATACAGATTGCAACAATAGTGCAAATTTTATTAAATATTTATTAGTTAATCTTTTCTATTCTGTTATTGCTGCTATCCCTACATTATGCAGTATTGCGTATAAGACTATGTTTAATTAAAATGGCAGCCTTTTGCAGAGCAGGTTCCTCTCTTCGATTCTAAAATGCCTCTGTACTTCAGCATACACTCGGCACCGCCGCGGGCATGCGAGCCAAGCGTGAGGCCAGAGATATTCACATCATAGCTTACACCCACCGTAACGCGGTTCCAGTTTAATTTAAAAGTTGGGATTACGGCATCGTTCCAGCGGTAGAATGCGCCAAAGCTTACATCAACGCCTTCATCGTCGGCATCTTCCAACGCCTGCGCAGTATAGAAGGTACAGTAAGCGCCCAACAGGATCTCCTGTTGTTTACCCTGAAAAATATAGTCTCCGTAAAACACAATCTTGTCCGGCGTGTCCGAATTAAAATTGAAGCCGGCGCCTGCATTAAGGGTTACCCGGCCCGGCAGCTTAGCCGCATGATCGCTGTTATCAAAACCCATTTTTGGCGGAAGGATATGATAAAGCGCGCCCCCCGCATACCACTGAACGCCTTCCTGTGTACCGCTGCTCAGCAATACGCCTGCACCGATATCGAAGTAATTGCGGCGCATGGCAATAAAGGGCTGCTGCGTGGGATTATCGGGCGAATACTGGTCGTCTATATACTGGTCGCTCCAGCTTAAATCGGACCGGTCGTAACTGTTGATAACATCGCCGGCTATTACGCCGCCGGAGAAGTGCAGGTTGTCCGTTATTTTTTTGCGTATGGTGGCCGTGCCTGCCACCTGTGTGCGGGTGTATTTGCTGGTGCCGGCCTCATCGCGCAGTACCTGCAGCCCGGCGATGACAGACAGGTCATCATCTATACAATAGCCTTTTACTTTATACTCCACACCCAGCGCCATCGTGCGGTACGGCACCGTAACTTTTTGCCACTGGTTGCGGTAGATGGTTTGCGCCCGCACATTGCCGGTGAAGATGCCCGACAGCGCAGGGTTGCGCAGCAGCGGCATCTCGTAAAACTGGGAGAAATGAATGTCCTGTGCGCATGCATACTGATGCATAACGCAGACAAACAGCAGGCATATTATCTGTTTCATGGGCGCACACGAATTAAAGTTACATTTCCCTTTTTAGTAAAAGTTTCATTAGCGGCCGTACACTTCAGCTTAGCTACATAAACATACACATCTTCTGTAGCAATAGCAGCCCGGTCGCCGTTGATGGTACCGTTCCATCCTCTGGCCGGCCCGTTAGGCAAAAAGTTGCTGCCGGCATCAAATACTACCTGTCCCCAGCGGTTATATACACGGAAAGATTCTACCATAATGCCTTTGCCCTGCACCATAAACACGTCGTTGATGCCATCGCCATCCGGGCTGAATGCATTGGGAATAAATACCTGCTCACCATTGCTGCAGAAGGCTTCGTACCGGATCGTATCTGTAGCGGTGCAGCCATAAATATTTTCGGCAACTACTGCAAATGCAACCGCCCCGTCAATGGTAAACTTTGGCTCGGCGCAGGCAGGGCTGCCGTTGCAATCCACTGCGCCATGGCCGCTGATAACCTTCCAGGTAAACGACTTAAAAGGTCCGTTGGCAGTAACCGGGTGGAGGATTACTTTTCTGCCTGCAACGCCACTGTCTCCAGGGCCTAATTCAATAGTGGGTATCAGCCCGGCCATTATAGTAATGTCTTTTGTATCGGTAAAACAATTGTATGCATCGTAGCCCGTAACCTGGTAAGTAACCTGTGTGGGCGCAGGGAGCGATACCGGTGGTGTTACCATCGGATCGGGGATTATAGATTGATTTAGCCAGGTAGGCGGGCTCCATACATAGCGGTAAGCGCCGGACGCAAACAGGTGAACAGATTCGCCTATGCAAATGGCCGTGTTGCCGGGCGTTACCGCAATGGCAAAAGGTTGTATTACCTGCACAATCACTTCCTCTTTACTGCTGCAGCCAAGGCTGTTGGTACCGGTAATGGTATAAGCAGTGGTAACAGCGGGAGCCGCCTGCGGGCTTGTGCAATCAGCACAGGATAAATCATTTACCGGGCTCCAGTTCCATGTTACAACGCCGGCGCCTGTGGCTTTTAAGGTGGTCGTATTACCCCTGCAGATGGTGATGTCGCTGCCGGCGTTTACTACCGGTGATTCCTGCACCGCAACTGTTTTGTAGATCGTGTCTTTACAACCAAAATCGGTGCGGTTAACAAGTGTTACAATGTAGTTGCCGGGCGTGCCATATACAGCCGTTACTTCTTTGCCGCTTACCTTATAGCCATTGCCAAAATCCCAGTCACTGGTAACCGGATCATTGGCAAAAGCCTCCGCGGTAAATGGAAGCGAATCCCGGGCGCATGAAAGGTTTGGAGACGCCATACTGCCCGATGGCGTACCATGTACATATACTTCCAATATCCCGGCGGCATCGGCAAAGCAGCCGCTGGTGCCGGTGGTGCGCAGCGTTACGTTATATGTTCCGGAAGTGGTGAAATTGTGCGAAGGGTTCTCTTCATTCACTGCCTGTCCATCAATCAGCCATTCGTATTTGCTAATGCCGGAGAAAGCATACGATACGTTATTAAACCGGTAAGCGGTACTATTA
The DNA here is from genome assembly GCA_965247435.1 of Ilyomonas sp. Lineage (GTDB taxonomy): Bacteria > Bacteroidota > Bacteroidia > Chitinophagales > Chitinophagaceae > Ilyomonas. Next base: position 1,091,474 of record OZ252019.1, read on the forward strand.
CAAACAGCGCTGATGCTGTAGTCGAAACCTGCTTTTACACTATCCACATATACAGGCTTTATACCTTGTATTAATTTACTGCAGGCTCCATCCATCAGCAGAACGGAAGGAACAAAATTGCCGGGCAACCGATACGTATGCGTAACAATAGTATTGCTGGTAAGCAGGCTATCGCCATCGCCGAAATAGAACTTGTATTGAGGTACATTGGAACTTATAGCCTCGAAGCTGTATTCGCGGCCCGCACAAAGCGTATCGCTGTACCGCAGCTCGCCGGTAGGGCCACTTACGGTGATGGTCGTTGCTGCACTATCCGCACAGGTAAAGCCTTCCTCAAACAACTGGCTGGCGATCAACTGCATGGTATAAGTGCCTCCTGTACTGTATGCGTGGGATGGACTAATGGCCGTGCTCGTGCTGTCATCGCCAAAGGTCCAGCGGTAGGCGAGGCTGCCATCGTTAGGCGTACTATTGTTGGTAATGCTAATGGCCGCATCTACGCAGGCATTGGCCGGCAAGGCGGTAAATGCGGCAGCAGGCTTCGCTTTTATTGCAATGGCCACAGCCGTGCAGGTATCCAGCGTACAGCCATTGGCAGCGCATACCGTTGCGGTATAATTGCCAACGTTGTTGTAAGTATGCGATACAGTGCCAATGCCGTTTTCGGTAACCAGTGTATTATCGTTGCCGCTGGAAGGATCGCCAAAATTCCAGCGGAAAATATTGGCACCGGTTGTATTGTTGATGAACAAAACATTTTCGCCGGTGCAACCGAATTGCTGGTTGCCATTAACTGCCATGTGCAGGTCAATCGCATTTGGATTTACCACAATATTAATAGTTGCCGTATCGCTGCCACACTCATTAGCAGCAATTAATAACACTTTAAATACCGCAACCACACTTGTATGATACACGTGAGAAATAGTGTCGCTGCCGCCGCTGATTTTTGAGCTGCCATCGCCAAAATTCCAGGTGTAGGTAACATTGCTGCCGGCGCTGTTATTGGTAAATAATATTTTTTGCGGCGAACAACCCGTTGAAACATCCGGCGTAAAAGAAGCCTTAGGTTTCGATTTTACCCGGATGAAACCGGTATCGGCCGTTACTGTTACGCAACCATTCCCTGCTTTCATAATTACCTTATACAGGGTATCGCCATAGCTGTAGGTATTAACCGGGAAATTAACAGGGGCCGGCTGCACTTCCTTACTCGTTTCGCCCGTACCAAAATCCCAGCTATAAACAAATTGCTCCGGCGTTGGTGCAGTCGTATTAGTAAACGTGATACTGAGCGGGCCGCACCCGGTAGTATCCACCGGCCGGAAAGAAGGCACGGGCACTACAGTATTAACCGGAATTTTTACGGCATTGCTCGTGTCGGCGCAATTGCCGGACTGCACAATGCGGCGGTAGCAACTGTTGGGCGCAGGGGTAATAGTAAGTGAAGCATCGCTTTGGCCGGCTACATCCACAAAAGCAATACAGTCGCTGCTTTGCTGCCACCGGTACGTATATACACCATTGCCACCGCTAACATCGGGGCCGGTGAGCGTGACCGCAGCACCGCTGCAAATGGCCGCGCCTGCATCATTCAAAATATTTATAACGGGTAATAAGCTTACCGTTACCGTGTCTTTATCTTTTACGCACACTGAACCGGTGTTAGAAATGGTCCAGATAAAAGTGTACGCATTGCCGCTTGCCAGGCCGGTAACCGGAGTTGCCGGGTCGGCAGGATTTACTATCACGGCAGCCGGCGAGCCCAATTGCGTCCAAACGCCAACCGCACCAGGCTTAGGCGGCACCGCACTTAAAAAAGTGGTGGTTTGTCCTTTGCACATAAACTGGTCGGCGCCGGCCATGGCACTGTCCAGGGGCAGCACCGTTACCACTATGGTTGCGGTATCGCTGGTGCAGATAGCGCCCGGCGCGGAAGCCCAGATGCGGTACTGCACCTGCGCAGGGCCGGGCGGGCTGGTGGTATTAATCAGCGCATCATCTATAAAAGCGCTGGCTGCATCGGTGCCAATAGTATTGCCGGTAACATTACCGGTAGTTACGTTGCTTAGCCAGGAATACACAATGCCGCTGCCGGGGCTTTGCAACGGAAGATGAATAACATTGCCGGAGCAAACGGCGGTATCTTTTATAGCTGTCAAAACCGGCTTGCCGGTAACCACTACGCTGTCGGTAACCGTACTGTCGCCACAATCATTGCTTACCGTTAGTTGTACTTTATAAGTGCCAGCTTTTAGGTAAGTGATAAATCCCGGATCAGCCTGGTCAGGATGTTTTATAGCGGCGCCCGCAATTGTCCATTTATATTTTATAACGCCCACACTAAAGCAGGAATCAATTACAGCTTTTGGTAAAACACTATCACCAACGCAAATGGCCGGATTGTGTTCCAGCACCGCGCCCGGCTTTCCGCCGATGCGGATAGTATCTCTGTAAACAGCATTGCAACTGCTGCCGGAATTATCTGCCGACACTGCAAGCATGAGTTCATAATCGCCGGGCTCGCTGAACCGGATTGCTGCAAGCTTTGTCGTGCTGTCGGTAAAGGTATAGCTGCCACCACCTGCACACGTGGCAGTTGACAAGCGCTTAACCGTCCAGGCAACGCTTTCGCCCGTGCAGGCTGCATCTTCCGGCGAGGTTTTGGCAGCTTTGATAGTTGCTGGCGCGCAGCCGGTTTTGTTGTCCAGTGAAAAAGCTGCCTTCGGTGGGTTGCGAACGCAGATTTCCTCTTCGGTAGTTTCGCCGGTGCCGGCGCAGCCGGATGTACCGCTTTTGTCGGATCGTACGTATAATTTTATCTTATAAATACCTACGCCGGAAAACTGGACATGCAGCATAGGGCTGCCCGGCACCCATGGATTTACGGAACCTAACTGCTCACCGGGATTTAAAGTAAAAGGCCCGCCGCTTATTTCCCAAACCTGTTCGCCGGGTGTATTGTCGCAAGGAATTTTTCCATTTAAATAAGCGCCGCCCCAGATGGTATTGTTGGTAAGCACAACAGGTGTTTGAATACAAATGTTTTTAGACGGACCTATATCTATCAGCGGCGTTAATTTGCCGGAGACCAGGATATTGGCCTGGTCGAAAGGCGTGTTGCCGCAGGGATTAACCACATCCATGTGAACGGTAAACTGGTTTGGATATTTTACATCGGCAACCGGGCAGGAGCTTTGGGTAAACTTGTGCCGGTACGTAGGGTCTTTCAAAATCTGCGATTGCGCAATGGTATCCACGTACAACGGGCTTTCGTTGATGCTGATAACATACAAGGTTCCATCGGCATTTTTTTCGTAAGAGGTCAGTGGTATTTTCAGGCTGTCGCCTACGCAAAAGCCGGTTGTATTGCCGCCGCTTCCAAAGCCGCCGGCAGGATTGGTGCCTACGAAAACGCCATACTCTTTTGTGTTGGTACAACTGTTGGCATTATTGCCGGTGATGCTCACCTTCATCGTATGGTAGCCGCGGGCATACCGATGGGATAATACGTTGGCAGTGCCCCAAACAGCAGCATCATAATCCGTTGTTCCGTCGCCCCAGCTAATATGGTAGTTTTTATTGCTTGTTTCGGTAGAAGATTTATTGTTAAACAGAAAAAGCGAGTCCTGCGTATCGGCGCATACGCTGAAAACATTTTTTTTGTTGAACAATACCAGTGCAGAATTGGGCGAGGTGACGGCAACATCCGGGATTTGGTTGACTGCTACATTAATCGTTGTATCGTCTGAACAGCCACCACTGTTGGTAACACTTAAGGTTACCGGGTAGTTACCGGTGCTATTGCCGGTTGCGTTATCAAATTTTATTTTTACAGGATTGCCGGTACCTGCAGTAACAGAACTGCCGGTAAAAGTCCAGTTGTAGCTGAGACCGCTGCCGGCAGAGTTGCCGGTAAACGTAAAATCGTTGTAGCCGCACTGTGGCTGAAGCGGACTAACGATAAAAGAAGCTATCGGGTAAGTGGTGCTTACACTTACATAAACTTTTAGAGTGCTCTTACGACCGTCATAATCTGTTACTTCCTGCTTAAGCGTGTCGCTGGCAATAAAAGTAATAGCCGTATTGCCTCCCAGCGAACCGGGATATGTTTTATTCTGATAAACATAAGCAACCGTTTTAATTGGCGTGCTGGTAGCGGCGGAAGCATCGGTAAGTATAAGTGTAGTACCGGTACATATTTTTATCGTACTGCCATTGGCAGCCGGCACCGGCCCGGTCGTATTAGGCAGTCCGGTTATGGTAAAGCCGGCTGTTGGTTGCGCCCATCCCCTGATAGAAAATAAACAGAGCAGCGTGCAGAGGATACTAAAAAATCTTAACGGCATTCTTTTCCGGTTTGATTCACCTGTTCGTAAATGCGGCTCTGCTTTTCCAGCTAATAATACGGGGCATAAACGGAAAATTCAAACTGCAGTAAGAAAAGGGCAGCAGGCGGCAGGTACAGCGCATGGAATTGGTGTTTTATGAAGTATGAATGAAGTTCAATATTAAACACTATTGCAAACAAAAACAAAATTATTAGAACGGGGTGACGGATTGCATTAATGCGGGTTATAAACATTCAGGAGCCTGCAGGAAGATCTGTGATTTACTTATGATGCAGGAGATAAAATATAGCAGGCATTGTACTGCTCATTATTTAATGCTTTATTATCCACCTGAGTAATATAGTAAAGCAACTGCTGGTAACAGAACCTGTTCATTCATTTAGTGTTGCAGAAAAGCGTTTTATTACTTGAACATTTATTACAGTTAGATAAACAGTTTGTAATATCTATATTCTATTTTTGAATATAACCGATCTGTACTTTATGAGAATCATTTTACCCTTGTTGATTACCTTATCTCTTGTTACTTATGCATCAGCCCAGCAGGTAGGCATTGATCAACGCTTTAATCCTGTTGATAAGGGATACGGGAAGCTGAATCTGGAAGATAGTTATGGAGATGATGATGTTGAACAGATCGTGATCCAGCCCGACGGGAAAGTATTAGTGTCCGGATTTTATTATAGTTTCAATGATACCGTTAGAAGTTGCATTGCCAGGCTGAATGCTGATGGAAGTTTGGATAAAACTTTTAGAGTATATGGTTACGATGTGGACTTTGGCGATGGCATCAATGTTTTGAAACTATTGCCTGACGGGAAAATTTTACTAGGCGCGCTGGCTTACAGTGCTGAATATTTAGATAATAACAAGCACCTGTTGCGATTAAACGGCGATGGCAGCGTTGACAGTGCTTTTCATCAGCCCGACAGGAGCCAAATGCCCTATTTGTTGTGGGACATAGCTGTGCAGGCAGATGGTAAAATAATTGTTGCTGGTGAATCGGATGGAAATGACCAGAGAGATGGTTCTTCTTTATTACGCCTTAACATTAACGGCTCTGTGGATACTGCCTTTCATTCGGTAATAGTTATTCCAAATGTTGTTGGTACCAGAGTAGCCATAAATACTATCGCGCTTACAAGCGCTGGCAAATTAATTGCAGGCGGTAACTTTTTTTTAGCAGGTGATAATTCTTACCGCAGGCAATATTTAGTTCAGCTCAACAGTAATGGCACTTTATCGGATGACTTTACTGCAGATACTTCTGTTCATGATGAAATTTATAAACTGGCTCTGCAGAATGATAAGAAGATTGTTTTTGCAGGCGGCAGCCATACGATTGGCGGAATTGCGCCAAACCCCCTGGGAAGATTAAATGCTGATGGCTCAAAAGATAATACGTTTAATACGGGTACTGGTCCAAACGTAGCTGTAAAAGCAATAACGGCTTTAGCTGATGGCAGGCTGTTGATAGGTGGTAATTTTAATTCTTATAACGGCATTTATGCAAAAGGTGTTGCACGTCTTAATGCCAACGGCACTTTGGACGATAGCTTTTCAGCCGGTAGCGGCGTATCCTATAATACTCCTTTTTTAAATTGTTATGTAAGAACAATTTCTGTGGACACAAATGGCAGTTATTTTATAGGCGGGCAATTCAACGTATATAATCATGTAAGCGAAGGTGGCTTGGTAAAGGTAAATGCCAACGGCTCCGTTGATTACGCTTTTAATCCGGCCGGAGCCAATGGTGCTGAAGGTTCGGTTTATGATCTTGTTCAGCAAAAAAATAATAAGCTGGTGATTGCAGGTGATTTCACTCAATACACATGGCGTTAAAAGAGAAAAAATAGCCAGGTTAAATGCTGATGGCACGTTGGACAACAGTTTTTATATGACCGCCAGCTTGCAGGGTAATAGTGCCGACAGCAATGCTTACATACATAAACTGCTTGTGCAGGCTGACGGTAAAATTTTAGTGGGTGGAAATTTCTCAACTATTAATGGGAAAGTTCATTCCCTGATTGCCAGGCTAAATGCTGATGGGTCGGTGGACGAAAGTATGATAAGCTATCTCGATACCATTTATAACAATAATAGCAGTCAGATAAGCGCTATGGCGTTACAGTCAGACGGCAAAATAATAATCGGAATACAAAGAGATGACAACAACTTTACCGGAGATTTATTTACAGTTTGCCGGCTAAATACAGATGGCAGCATAGACCGAAATTTTAAAATCAGCCCGGAGTTTTCAGGTTATTATAGTCCAAACACGATCGTTATACAGGCGGATGATAAAATCATTGTAGGTGGTTATTTTGAAATAACATCCGACGGCATTACTTATAACAATCTCATCCGCTTAAACAGTGATGGAAGTATAGACAAATCATTCATGAAGGAGGGCGGAAACAGCAGGGGCGCAGATGGTGAGGTTGTTCAAATACAATTACTCAAAAATGGTAAGTTGCTGGTTAGCGGATATTTTGAAAAATATAATCGTCAGGAAGTATCTTCTTTGATAAGAGTTGATGCTGAAGGAACGTTGGACAAATCTTTTGCAGCATCCGCTTCCCTTTTTAATCCGGATAATATTTTTAGCTACTGCCTTGTTGCAGACGATGCCGGCAATGTTTATACCGGTACCTATGGATACAGCAGTGATTACACTGTTTTCAATTCGCTTGTATATAAGTTAAACGCTTTTGGTGCACTTGACAGCACTTACAACACCGGCACCGGAGCAAATTCCGCCATTTTTACAATGGCCTTAAATACAGATGGCAAACTGCTGATTGGCGGCTCTTTTACCGCCTTTAACGGGCAAGGCCGCAACCACATAGCAAGGCTTGCACCGGAAAGCGTTTTGCCCTTAAGCTGGTTAAAGATCAATGCTAAACCCATCAATAATACCTCCGTACTGGTGGGATGGAGCGTAGCAACCGAAACCACTACTTCTTTTTATACCATTGAACGCAGTTATGATGGCCTTGCTTATAAAGAAGCTGGTATGGTAAAAGCAACAGGGAACACTGGTCTTTTGTTGTACAACTTTATTGATAATAATGTAACGGCTGCGGGAAGTACAACAATCTATTACCGGGTAAAACAAACTTCTTTTGATGGCGCTAACAGCTATTCTCCGGTAGTGCCGGTATCGTGGCAAAAAGGGGAATCTATAAAAGTTTCTCCCAATCCAGCGAGGGATAATATATGGCTGCAAATCAGCAGTGCAACAGATGAGCAAACAACCATCCGTATAACGAATAGCGAAGGAAAACAATTAATGGTAGTAAGCGCTTTAATACCTGCAGGCAGCAGTAGCCGATTGCTGCCGATGGCCCGGTATAGTGCAGGAATTTATTACATTGTTGTGGAAAACAAAAAGGCAAAGCAGTCATTCAAAGTGGTGAAAGAGTAACGAATTTTATAAGTGTAGGAATGATGTAACTGTAGCTTAAATAATAAGCATACATTCATGCTATAAGCTGCCAGTAATTCATTAAGCGATTTGAATTATTTATACTAAGTACACTGTAACTTAAATTATTTCAAGTTTTAAGCGGGCGGGGACGCCCGCCCGCCCATAGCCATGCTACCGGGTGGCGCCGCAACATCCGGACTATACAGGATATGTAAACTAACTTAAGTTACAGTGTACTAAGTATTCGAAAATAAAAACCAAAACCATGAAACGTATCTGTTGTATCCTGTTGCTTATCATAGTGTTTGCCGGTGTAGAAAGTAAAGCACAGGTAAACAAAGGAGATTCGCTGGCGTTGGTAGATTTATACAACAGTACCAACGGCGTGCAATGGACAAACAACAGCGGCTGGCTGCAGGGACCGGTGAGCAGTTGGGTTGGTCTTCGATTGCAGGGTAACCGGTAGTTGGGATTGATTTGAACAATAATAATCTTACCGGCAGTATTCCTTCCTCCATAAAAAATCTTACAGCTTTAAGCTATTTATATTTATATCAAAACCATATTGGCGGCATTATTCCTGCATCCATTGTAAACATTACCAGCCTTACAAGTATTTATCTTTTTGAGAACCAGCTTACCGGTAGTATTCCCGCTAATATTGGCAGGCTAACCAGTCTGCTTGATTTAAGCATCGGTGACAACCAGTTATCAGGGCACATACCTTCCTCGCTTGGAAAATGTACTCACCTTTCTTTTGTTGTTATGGACTTTAATCAATTAAGCGGGCCGATTCCTGCTTCTTTAGGAAATACTTCTTTATCCGAACTTTCAATCAGGCACAACCAGCTTTCCGGTCGTATTCCGGATTCTTTAAGACATATACCTACTTTAAACGAATTGTATTTAGATTATAACCAGTTAAGTGGCAGCATACCTGATTGGATAGGTGATAGTCAACTGTATAATTTGTTTTTAAATAATAACAAGTTTACCGGTTCCATTCCGGAGTCTATTGGCGGAGGTGATCTAAGTTTGAATAGGAGTTATGGCGGTTTATGGTTATCTGATAATCAGTTTGATGGTCCGGTTCCGGAAAATTTAAACAATTTATATATTGAATGGTTAAAAGTATTCAACAATCATTTTACGTTTGACGGTATCGAATACCTGGATGCTCATCGAAATAGCATTCAACGTTTTGAATATGCACCGCAATATGCTATTCCGCTACACTCTGCCAACCACGGCGCCGTTAATACATTTACTGTATATGCCGGCGGTACGCTGGGCAACAATACCTACAAATGGTATAAGAACAATGTATTGGACACCACCATTACCGCCGATTCTACTTTTAGCACCACCGACAGCGGTCATTACTCCGTAACCGTTACCAACAGTGTTGCATCAGCACTTACGCTGATAAGCGATACTGTTTTTTATAACCCTTTTATTGCCATCAGCGTTCAGAATATTACGGCAACGGAAGGCAACTCCGGCACTATGCCGGCTAAGTTTGTGGTTAAACTAAACAAAGCTGCTACAACAACGGTGGGGGTGCAATTTAAAACTGTTGATGGTACAGCTATTGCCGGCCAGGATTATACCGCAAAGCAGGGTACGCTTACATTTATGCCGGGGCAAACTTTTAAAACGATCATTGTAAACATAACCGGCGATCTGCTTAAAGAAAACAACGAACAGTTTTCTTTAAAACTCAGCAATGCACTGAATGCAGTTACAGCAATAAAGGACAGTGCTATCTGTACGATCACAAACGATGATGGGGCGGGCTTGCTATTCACGGCTGCCAGGCCTTCAACACCAACTGCGATAAGGTTTTCCCCTAACCCGGTTAAGGATGTGCTTCATATAAAAGGTATTAATCAGGCCGCAACAAAATCCGTCATCATTGTTGATGCTTCCGGCGCAGTAGTACAGCAGTTATCAGGGTTAAACGGAAGCCTGGATTTAAAAGTTAATCAACTGCCAGCCGGAACTTATTTAGTGGTAATTTATACAACTGCCGGTACTGTTAAGTTGCCGTTTGTAAAGTTGTAACCGGCCTTCTAAATATAAAATATACCGCCGCCGGTAGGGTAAACCCAATAAGGTGATTGGTGCTTAAATGCTTTTTTTCTAAAGATAAGCAGCGAGCAAGGTCTGCCCGTTTTTAAAGAGCCGGTCCTGTTTGCCGGTACGTAAAACAGTATTAAAAGAGCCGCACTCCGGCTTTACCAAACAACAGCTTCTACCGGCGTTGCGGAATGATGACCGCCTTTCGCAAAAATTTATGTTTCAATAAAATGAATCGGCAAACAGGTATTGGGTCAGGCTAAGTGCTGATGCATATTTCCGTGCAGCCGGTTTTTGCAATAAACGTGTCATACAAAAACGATCATCCGATTAACAGATATATATGTTGACAGGCAGCCGGTTTTTTGTAAATGAAAGGATGGAGCAGATAGTGCGTTTTATACTGTAAATGGTTGTCTGCTTGTGTTATAGACAACTGGTTTTTTAAGCTTGCAGCTCAGTCGCTAAATGGCTTCGCAAAGGATATACGGCGATAGTATATTCACTAAAAAAGTAAAAGGTGTTTATTTTGTAACTACATTGTAGCCATAAACAACCAACCGCTATGAAAAAACAATTTTGCATCTTTCGATATCTATACGTGTTAGCACTTGCTCTTGTACTGCATACCGCAACTGCTAAAGCAGATGGCGGCGATACCGCCGCGCTGATAGGCCGCTGGGATATGACTGTTACCATAGACGGTAAACAACATCCCTCCTGGCTGGAAGTGCAGTTATCAGGCTACCGCACCCTGGTTGGCGAGTTTGTAGGTGTTTCGGGCAGCGCAAGGCCTATATCCGTTATTCATTTCAGCGATGGCAAATTAAGTTTTACCATACCGCCGCAGTGGGAGCGGGGCGCCAATGATATAATGGTAGAGGGCACGTTTGGCAGCGATAGTTTAACTGGCACCATTGCCTCGGCTGATGGCAAAACGTACAACTGGAGCGCGGTGCATGCACCGGCTCTTACCGCCGCCACAGCGCCGGCGTGGGGAACACCTCAAAAATTATTCAACGGCAAAGATTTAACCGGCTGGCATGCCATGGGAGAAAACCAGTGGATAGCCAAAGACGGCGTGCTGCAAAGCCCGCACTCCGGCGCCAACCTGGTAACCGATGAAACTTATAACGACTTTAAACTGCATATCGAATTCCGCTACCCGGCAGGCAGCAACAGCGGGGTGTACCTGCGCGGCCGCTACGAAGTGCAGATAGAAGATTCGCATGGCGATGAGCCTTATAAAGATGTGTTTAGCGGCGTTTATGGTTTTATTGCGCCCAGTGCAATAGCCGCTAAGAAGGCGGGGGAATGGCAGGCGTATGACATCACGCTGGTAGGCAGAATGGTTACGGTAGTGGCCAACGGCACCACCGTTATCTGCAACCGCGAAATACGGGGCATCACCGGTGGTGCAATTAACAGCAGGGAAGGCGAGCCGGGCCCGTTGCTGATACAGGGCGATCATGGCCCGATTGAGTACCGCAATATTATTATTACAAAAGCCAAATAAGCAGCAGACAAATTATAGAAGGCCGTTCATCTTTAATGAATAAAACAATAGCCCCGCCTGCAGGCGGGGCTATTGTTTTATAAGAAGGTAATCATTCGCTTTCCCATTCCTTCCTTTTTATCAACGCTTCCGCAGGAAAAATATACGGTACGGTTGCATAAATTTCTGAAGCCTTTTGCAGAAATACATCTTCGTGGTATAAACAAATCAATACCATGAAAAAATCTTTTCTTTCTGCAATGCACACTGCTGCTGTACAAAAAAATCAATCTGTCCGTACCCCTTACAACCACAGGCGCAATACGGCTGTTTCTTTCATCAGAATTATACTTGCCTGCGCTTCCCTGCTGCTGACCGGAATGTCCGGCGCCTTTGCCCAAAACAAATTTCCCGCTACCGGCGCAGTGGGCATCGGTACTATCACGCCCAATGCTTCTTCTTTGCTGGATGTGGTGAGCACCAGCAAAGGTGTTCTGATACCGCGCATGACCCTTGGCCAGCGCAACAATATCGTAGCACCGGCCACCAGCTTATTAATTTACCAGACAGACCGGCTTCCCGGCTTTTATTATTACAACGGTTCGGCCTGGGTTGCTTTAGCCGGTACCGGCGGCGGTACATGGGCCAACACCAGTTTATCTAATCTCAAGACTACTTCTGTAAACCAGCCCCTAATTCCCATCACTACCAACATGATTGACCTGGGTAGTGCTTCTGTGCGGTGGAATACGCTGTATGCTAAAAGCGGCGACTTTGGAGGTGATGTAAATATTGCCGGCGATGTATATAAAGGTTCGTTGAGAGTAATGGCTTTTAAAGATGATAATACAAGCATAGGAATAGGGGCTTTTCCCGCTTTAAGCGGAATTTACAACACGGCGCTTGGTTCCAATGCTTTACACGCTAATGTCAGCGGCGGCGGCAACACTGCTTATGGAGCATTTGCTTTGCAGTACAATAATTCAGGCTCTGGCAATATAGCTACCGGCTCGCAGGCTTTAATGTTTAATATCAGCGGCTACGGCAATGTAGCGGTTGGCGGTTCTGCCATGATTCAAAACATTGATGGAGGCGAAAATACAGCGGTTGGCGGACTGGCCCTTGCATCTAACCAGAACGGCAAAGGCAATGTAGCCATGGGTTCTAATGCATTGTATAACAGTAATACCGATTATGTAGTGGCAGTTGGTGATTATGCTTTTGAACAATTGAAAACCGGTGTTCAGGATGTGGCCCTCGGCTCGAAAGCCGGCAACCAGACAAAAGGCAGCTATAACAGCTATGTGGGTTACAATGCAGGTTTTTTCGACAATACCTCCGATAATACGGCAATCGGCAACCTTGCCGGCTGGAAAGTAGCCAACGGAGCCGGCTGCACATACGTAGGTTCCAATGCAGGTCCTACAACGGCAGGTCTTACCAATACTACGGGCATTGGTTACAACGTAACGCCAACTGCCTCCAACCAGGTAAGGATAGGTAACTCGGCAGTAACTTCCATTGGCGGACAGGTAAGCTGGAGTTCGCTGAGCGATGGCCGGTTTAAGCGCAACATGAAAGAGAATGTTCCGGGCTTAGCGTTCATTAATCTGTTAAAACCGCTTACTTACACCTTCGACCATGCTTCCATCCGGAAGTTCAGGGGCGAAGAGGCAAAGGGCGCGGATGGAAAAGCTGCTAAAGATGCCTCCCTGGACGACAAGTTGATTCACACCGGTTTTGTAGCGCAGGACGTAGAAGCAGCAGCTAAAAAAATGAACTTCGATTTTGATGGCGTGGATGCACCTAAGAACGATAAAGACGCGTATGGCATCCGCTATGCCGAGTTTGTAGTGCCACTGGTAAAAGCCGTGCAGGAGTTATCTAAAATAAACGATGATAAAGACAGCAGGATTAATGATCTTGAAGAAAGGCTTGCGAAAGTAGAAGCCCTGTTATCCTCAAAAACAGCGACTGTTTCCGGCACACAATCCGCTGCGGTTGCAACCAGCGCCAAAGCCGCCTTCCTGGAGCAGAATACGCCTAACCCTTCGGGAAGCACAACAACCATCCGGTACACATTGCCGCAGCAATACTCAAAAGCGCAGATCCTTGTGATGGATAATCAAGGCAGGACGATTCAAAACATTTCTCTTACCAGCAATAAAGGGTCTGTGCAGGTGGATGTATCAAAGCTGAGTGCCGGCTCTTACCGCTATTCTTTGCTCGTTGACAATACAATTGTTGCTGCTAAGCAAATGATCGTATCAAAATAATTACTGCAACACATTTGCAGCCTTAAACCATAGGGCTGGCGCCCGCGCCAGCCCTTCTAAAACGCTCAACTATGAAAATTTTATTCTGGATCTGCTGGGTCTGCGATGTTTTTATCATTATCTCTTTTTCGTTTATGCTGGTCACGTCCTATGCAAGCGGCGTGATGGCAAGCAAAAGCGCCACTGATATTACCGACTTCCTGCTGTTGTTTACTGGTGCCCTGGCGCTTGTTGTTGCAGCCATTATCCTGTATAATCATCACTGGCAAAAAACAGCCACCTTACTGGCATCCATACCTTTCTTAAGCCTCATGTATATTTTTCTTATTCCCATCATCGCCTACATCGCCGGCGAAAGAATGAACTGATTTTCTAAAACCATACAATTTAATTACAATGACACCTCATCAGATCTCCCTTATCAAAAGAAGCTGGGCGCTGGTAGCCCAACTGGACAAAGAAATCGTTGGCGCCCTGTTTTACAACCGGCTCTTTGAAATAGCACCGGAAGTAAAGCCGATGTTTAGCAGAACAACCCTGCCCGAACAATCCAAAAAACTGCTGACTATGCTTACCTATGTTATCGGTAAATTGGACAGGTTGGACGACATACTGGACGAAGTAAAGAAGCTGGCGCAGCGGCATGTACACTACGGTGTAAAAGACGAACACTACACTGCGGTAGGAAGTGCTTTACTATGGACCTTGGAAGCCGGGCTGGGCAATGGCTGGACAACGGAGCTACAGGAAGCCTGGACAAGCTGTTATACGTTGCTTTCCGGCGCTATGATCGCGTCTTCCAAAGCAGCGAAAGCCGCCGCTTAGTATATTATTGGTTAACGTATTTCCGTTTTCCTGCGCGCGGTGCCACGCGGTGCCGGCCTTTTAACGGATGGTGTTTCACAACAAGTGTTTGGAAGCCTTATCTCCCGCAGTGATGGCATGTTTATAGAAAACAGAATTATTTTCAAAGCCATGCGGCTTCGAAAGAGTCAGACAAGCTATTATGACTACCATCTTGTGTAAACAGTTGAACCTGTTCCATTCAAAAACAGCCGTTGCCTGACAGGAATTTTTCTTCCGGACCCCTGCGCGTTTCACCATTCGGAATTGCAAACTTGTTTGATTGGCGATGTACTTAGTTTTCAAAGTAAATGATCATCTTTGAAAAGCCTGCTTAACTTAGCAACTTATGCCATTAACCGGAGTACAGATAAGCCTGATAAAGAAATCGTGGGAAGTATTTCGTACGATAGATCCGCTGATTATAGGCGATGTGTTTTACAGCAGGCTCTTTCTGCAACGCCCTGCGCTGGAAAAGTTGTTTAAACCTTCAATGGAAGCGCAATACCTGAAGCTTGTTGATATGCTTACCGTTATTGTGAGCCGCCTGGAGCGTATAGAAGAAGTAACGGAGGAGATAAGGCAAATGGCGGTGCGGCATGTAGCCTATGGTGTAAAAGCCAAACACTATGCGGCAGTAGGAGAAGCATTGCTCTGGACCTTGGAGCGGGGGTTGGGAAACGACTGGACTGCAGCAACAAAACAGGCATGGTCGGAATGCTATGCAATGCTGGCTGCAGAAATGATAGGTGTTGCTTATCCAAAGAAAGCATAACGTAAAACGGCTTTCATTTATTAAATTTCCAAACATGCATACAGCGCTTCGCGGGCTCAAGGGGGTAACCGGCTGGTGGAAAGCGCTGCTGGCACTTTTCTTTTGCTGCCATTGCTGCGCGCAGTCAACCTCTTACAACTTCAGGCATCTTACTACCAACGACGGGCTTAGTAACGGGATAATCAAATCCGTTGCACAGGATAAATATGGCTATGTGTGGATAGCTACTGCCAGCGGTGTGTGTTTGTATAATGGCTATACCGTAAAAGTCTTTTTACACGCCGACAAAGAAGCACTATCTACGCCCGACAATGCGCCGTTTTATATTGTATGCGATAGTGATAAAAATATATGGGTATCTTTTGAAAACGGTTTGTACCGCTACAACTACAGCAGCGGCGGTTTTATACTGCAGCCGCAAACCAGCGGTATTACCATCACCAAAATGGTTGCCGGCGGCACCGGAATACTGTATTGTATTACGAGGAACGGACTGCGCTTGTTTCATACGGCCGATGGCCGCTTTAATATGCCCGGCAGTAACGATAGCAGCTTATTGCAAAGGCGTACGACCGATATTTTTATATCAAAAAAAGGGCTTGTTTATTTAGCTGCTGATACCGGCCTGATTATTTACAAGCCGCTTTTGCAAAGTGCATGGCTGCAGGTAATAGCGCCTGTTGCAAACGGACCGGTAGGCCGGCTAACGGCGGATAACAAAGACAACCTCTGGATGAGCTATGGAAAAGATAACAACCTTGTTTTGCAAACCGATTTTTCTTTTAGGAGCTACCATGTTTACAACAACTTTTTATACGGTCGGTCCAATATGACCGGCAGCCAGATTACCAGTTTGTTTGCGGATAACCGGAACCGGGTATGGGCGGCTACTTCGCGGGCAGGGATGTGGCAGTATGACAGCAGTAAAAAAAGCTTTATTAATTTTTTGCACGACGCGCAACAACCCATGAGCCTTTCGTCCAGTTTTATAACCACTATCTTCCAGGACAAGGAAGGCTTTATATGGATGGGCACGGGCGGTTACGGTCTTAATTATTTTGATCCGGATCATAATTTTTTTCATGCGATTATGCCGGACAATGACCTGCCGTACGCCTTATCCGACCACTGGTACCGTGCGGCTGCCGAAGATGCCGGTGGCAATCTCTGGATGGGCAGTATGAACGGTGTATTGCGATATGATAAAGGAGCCGGCACTTACACAATCTGGAAAAATAAAGGCGGCGATTCGGATCAATTGTATTCCAATTCTATCCGCGCGCTGCTGTATGATGACCATGGTTATATCTGGATCGGTACTGCAGAAGGGCTTAACCGTTACAACCCTTCCACGAAACACATGGATTTCTTTAGCGATAAAGACGCCATGCCACGGTCATTTTGCTGGTCGCTGCTGCAAGACCACAGTGGAACTATCTGGATCGGATGCCGCGAAGGCTTGTATAGCTTTAACTATGCTACGCATACATTTGGCCACTTTATAAACGATCCGCTGCTGTATCCTTATAATAACTATAATGTCCTTTGCCTTTTTGAAGACAGCCGCCGGCGTATGTGGCTGGGCACTTTTAATAAAGGTATTATTATGCTGGATATAAAAAATAATACCGTGCGGCACTGGATGAAAGACAGCAGCCACCCGGCTTTTATCAGTAACAACATCAAGTCGTTTACCGAAGACAAAGGGGGAACCATCTGGATAGCTACCAACGACGGACTGGCTGCTTACACCGGCGGCGATACCTTTATAAAATACCAGCAGGAGCAAGGTCTTAAAACCCTGAACACCTGTGCGCTGCAGACCGATAGCCACAACAGGATATGGATCGGCAGCGGCAATGGATTGTTTGTATTGGACAGCGCCCGCAGGCAATTCACATCGTTCACGGTAAAAGATGGTTTGCCTGCAGCAGAGTTTAATGAGCAGACTGCTTTTAAAACACGGTCGGGCAATTTCATTTATCCTACCCTCCAGGGGTTTATCACTTTTAACCCCGAAGAATATAAAGAAGATCATTCGGGCCGTAGCGTATATCTCTCTGGGGTTAATGTATTTAATAAAAAATTTCTGACGCCGGTAAACCCGGAAGAATTGCAGGAGTTGCGGCTGGCTGCTGATCAAAATTTCTTTTCGGTAGAGCTTGCATCGCCAAACTACAGCAGCCCGCAGCGCACCTGGTTTGCCTATAAATTAGCGCCGTTTGATAAAGACTGGATTTATACCAAAGACCGGCTGGCAAACTATACCAATGTGCCCGGCGGTAAGTATGTATTTCATTACAAAGCAACTGCTAACAAAGACAACTGGAACGTAGCCGAAAAAACGTTGCTGATACATGTGGCTACGGTTTTTTATAACACTACTGTATTCCGGCTGCTGGTGCTGCTTTTGTTTGTAGGGCTTGTATATGCTGTTTACCGCTACCGCATACAGCAAAGGGAAAAGATTTTTGCGCTGCAAAGCAAAGCGCAACTGTTAGAGAAAGAAAAAACGGTGGTACAATACGAAAACCTGAAGCAGCAGCTCAATCCGCATTTCCTGTTTAATTCGCTTACTTCGCTGCGCAGCCTGATACGGATAGACAGGCAAACGGCGGCCGACTTCCTGGATAAAATTTCTGCTAACTACCGGTATATCTTAAAAAGCTCGGAGAGCGAGCTGGTGCCCTTAAAAGATGAGCTGATCTTTGCAAAAACTTATATCGAATTGCAGCAAACCCGCTTTGGCAAAGGCTTGTGTGTAAACATAGAAGCAGATGAGGAGCAATTGTATAAAAAAATAGTGCCGGTTACCATTCAAAACCTGATAGACAATGCCATCAAGCACAATTCGCTGGATGCGGAGGAGCCGCTGATCATCCGCCTTTTTACAGCAGACAATTACTTAGTGGTTGCCAATAACCTGCAGGTAAAAGAAAACGTGGAAACCTCTAACAGCCACGGTTTGCGCTATTTAATATCGCTTTATAAATATCTTGATAAAAGACCGTTGCTGATTAATAAAAATGAAACGCATTTCAGCGTTAAAATTCCGTTGATATGAATGCCCTGATTATTGAAGATGAAATGCTGCTTGCCAGGGAACTGGAAGCAACGATAGCGGAGGTGGATGACACCGTAAAGATTGTAAACGTATTGCCCAGTTTAAAAACCGCGCGTAAATGGTTTATGCAAAACCCGGAGCCGGACATTATTTTTATGGATGTACAATTGTCCGATGGTATCAGCTTCACTTTGTTTGATGAATTTAAGCTGAACTGCCCGGTTGTTTTTACAACGGCTTACGACCAGTATGCGGTAAAAGCGTTTAAGGTAAACGGCGCAGATTACCTGCTGAAACCGGTATTGCGCGATGAGCTGGCCAAAGCATTGAACAAATGCCGCACCCTGCAGGAAAGTAAAATGCAGTACCCTGCCGATGTACAACATTTACTGCAAACGGTAAACCGCCAGCAGATGGGCAACGCCGTGTATAAAGAAAAGTTTATCGTGAATACCCGTAACCAGTGGCTGCCGGTAAATACCAAAGACATAGCGTGCTTTTATAAAGATGCCCTGCATTATATCTATACTTTTTCGGGCGAAAAATATATTTTGTCGTACGAGAGCATGGAAGACATAGAAGCCCTGCTCGATCCGGCGCTCTTTTACCGCGCCAACCGGCAGGCGATCATCAATATCAATGCGATACAAAGCGTGCGCCCGCAGGAAAATGCAAAGCTTACGGTGATGCTGCAGTTGCCATCGAAGCTGGCTATTGATATCAGCCGTGATAAAGCGCCGGAATTCAGGAAATGGGTGGACCGGTAAGAGCGGGCAACCGGTGAGTGCCGCTGATGCCTATGTAATACGGATGCTTGTTTCGGGCTAAAGCATATATACTAACACGGCGGGATGTGCTGCCGGTGCTGCAGGAGAAAGGCTGCCCTCCTTACCGCTAAAGTGCCGCGTTTACGTAAATACCAGTTGCTAACACCCGGAAAGAAGGCGCGGGCTATTACCAGGTAAAAATTTTCATGTATTCCTTAAAATAACTTTCAGAAATTTTTCGGTTGCTGCGATCTCAAAAGTATCCTATGCCTTTGCTATATCCTGCAGCGCAAAATGATGCGTGATCAGTTTGGCCGGCGCTATCCTCCCTTCGCAAGGTTCAAACGTTTCAGGAATGCCCGCCGCTTCCATAGCTACATCAACACCTTTATTTTCCGTAAGCCTCCTCACTTCTTCCAAAGCATTTTGTTATTGCTGTGGATAGTGTGCGTAGCCGTCAGTATCAGAAGGAGGTATGGGTACAATAAAAAGCGGCTGCCCGGTTATTGGCAGCCGCTTTTTATCAACTATTAATTTTATCCTTTCAGAACCGCATTCAGCGAGTGGATAACACCATTGGATGATTCTATATCCGCAACCTGGATAACCGCATCGTCGATCCTTACTTTACCTTGTTTTATATTCACAACTACTTCACTGCCACCCATCGTTTGTAAGGTATCGCCATCTTTCAGATTTTTGAAATTTACCTTATGGGCAATAACGTGGCGGCTTAAAAAGGCGGTAAGCAACTCTTTGTGTTCCGGCTTTAAAAGATTTTCAAAAGTTCCGCTTTCCAGCTTGTCAAAAGCGCTGTCCAGGGGTACAAAAACGGTATAAGGACCCCGGCCTCTTAAGGTTTGCTTTAACGATGAAGCAAGAATACCCTTGTTCATAGTTTTCATTTTGTTTGCGCTTTTTACAACTTCCGGAATGTTGGGCATGTGTTTGATTTAATTACTGGTAATGTAGCCAGTTGCGGAAGGTAACTTTAATAAACCAGTATCGGTGTTAATGTATAGCTTTTCGGTACCGTCCTGTATAAAAGATGGAATGGCGGGAGCAGTATTGTTATGATTCAGCGGTGTTGACAACAACAAAAACCAGCAACTGTAACACGTATAACGGATCTTTTGTAATAGTAAAAGGCGTATTGCCCTGTACGCTTGCCGGAAGAATAGTTCGCTGCTAACCTTACTGCCGCGCCGGTGCTGTTAGCTTTGGGAAAGGGGTGTTTACTACCCGATTACCTGCCGGCAGGTAGCTGGGGTACGGGCGCAGGTGCATTTTTAAAATGGCTATATTTTCCCAAAAGCTTTCCAATGGTATAGGTGAATGGTATAATGGTTTTCTTTACGAAGGCAGGAATTTCCGGCAGGTCTTAATCCGCAGCATAACGCGTCAGTAAATAAGCTGCATCAAACCGCTCCGGCCGGGCGCCGCCCGATTTGTTCTGCGCCGCATAAATGGGGCTTAAAAAGAACACAATGGTATTGGCAGGCTTCAGCCAGCCGGTGCAATGCAGCACTTCCTTTCCGGCATTCCAGAACCGGTGTGGGGTGCCCCGTTGGAAGACTACCGTTTCCCCTGCAGCGGCATATTTCTGTGGTGATCCCTGTACCTGGTAGCCCAGTCTTCCTTCCACTACCGTTAATGCCTCGTCCTGCAGCCAATGGGTATGCATGGTCGGCCCACTTCCCGGTACTACATAGTTTTCAACGAGTAACCGGTCGCCTCCTTCTTCCGGTAGGAGTTCTTTAAAGATCAGTTTTTCGCCAATACAATTTTCGATGGTGTGCGGCAATGGATACTGCATGCTGTTTGTTTTTAATAACCCGAAAGTAAAGGGTGGAAAGACGCTGCCCTTACGCAAAGCGCCGGAGTGTTAATTTGGGGTAATGTATTGTGTAAAAGGCACGACTAACCGGAAACAATACCTTAGGATTGCAGCTGTACAACCTGCCGGGCAACAGAGCGCCCGCGGGAGTGTAGTTTTATTGAATTGAAAAAATTTATACTTGTTAGGTATGGTGATACAATAAGCAGTAAACCGGTCTTTAGTGCGGTATACACCCGCTGTGAAGGAAAGATACAGCTTTGCTGCGCCGCGCAGCAAAGCTGTAAACTAAGCAAAGGCAGGAAAAGAAAGAAAAAGCTGCTGGCAGAACCCTCTTCATTTGTCTTATTGCTTATCTAACTTTTTACTTATTTCTGTGAGCAGTTTCTCCGAAAGCGTAAGCTCCGGAATGGCCGGTGCATCTACGCGTGCATCTTTTTTACGTTTCATCCTGTTCATTACCTGTATAATCATAAACAGCACTAACGCAATAACGAGGAACTTAATGACACTGGAAAGAAAGTTGCCATATTTTACCGCTCCCCATTGTAGCTTGTTTAAGTCTTCTACATGGGCTGCTTTAAGCGCAGGGGCTAACAATAAAGGGGTAATCACATCATCTATCAAAGAGGAAACAATAGTGCCGAAAGCAGCGCCGATAATAACAGCAATGGCTAATTCCATTACATTGCCTTTTAAGATAAACTCTTTAAATTCTTTGACGAAACTCATAGTTGTTGGTTTTACAATTTAATAAAGTTGATTTACAGCTCTAACCTACAGGAAAATAAGATAATGGGCTCTAGAAATTTTGTTGGATTGGTGCCGCTAAGTTGATGGTTTGCCTAACCAATGTTTCCATAACCCATAATTATAGAGGTAATACAGCAGGCAGTAAGCCGGTCTTTACTGCCATATATAACTGCGGGGAAGGGAAGCTTGCAAACTGCCTGCAAGGTGCGGCGAAATAGAAAATTATAACGGGTTTGGAAGACCGGTAGGGCGGCCCGCCCGCAAAAGCGTTGGCAGGGCTGCTTAGAGGCATAAAAAACATTTTCCGAACGGCTATGGTTGCCAACCTTGTCTTTTTGGCTATTGAATAATCCTCCCTGGAACGGCACTCCCGCTTAGCAAAACAGGGCTTTTGCTTAAAAAAGGATTAATAAAACGGCAAGATGGGTTTGAAATGGGGTAAGATGGGTTTCGGATGGGATAGGATGGGTTTCGGATGAGATAAGATTGGTTTGGGATGGCATAAGATTGAGTTCGGATGGCACAAGATTGCTTCCGGATGACATAAGATTGAGTTCGGATGACATAAGATTGCTTCCGGATGGCACAAGATTGTTTCCGGATGGCATAAGATGGGTTTCGGATGGCATAAGATTGAAAGAAGATGGAGTAAGTTTAAAAAAAGATGTGTATTGTAAAAGTGATAAACCTCCGCAGAGGTTCATGTCTTCACGAATCTGCATTTTAAGTTGAGCTTCTAAGGCATAACATTAAATGGTTAGTGAAGAAAGAAGCCAAGACGCGGGGTAAGGTTTGTTTTGATCATAGATTTGGTAACCTTGGCTCCTACAGCAAAGTAAGTAAAAGGTACAATATGCAAATCAGGAGATTTACTAAAGGAGTTCTGGAGTTAGGAGAATACGCCGGGCGGCGACAAAGTAAAATAGTGTAAATTGCTAATCGCTAAACTCTTTTATGCCCCAATCAACAACACCAAAATATGTTCACATTTTAAGTTATGAAGATATTTTTGATGGTATTCCGCCAGAAAACCGCATTGAACTAATCAAAAACATTGACCGTACCACGCTGATGGCGGAAATCGCAGCAATAAATTATCGCCTTAGACCGCGAGACTTGCTTTACACTGATCAAAGTGTTCAAACACAGGAAATAATTCTTCAACAATTTTGTTTATTGAACCCACAACTATTACGGTTTTGTAAAACTAATGCAGCAAAGTATATGCGGCATCCAAAAGATTACCCGCTGTTCTTTACAAGAGCTACTTGCCTTTTTGCACTTGAAGAAATTTCACAATCAGAAATAAATATTGTCGAAGACTTTTCTATGGCATTAAGTGAGCATTGGGAAAATTTACTTAAATACTTACTGGCAGTAAACGGCGAGATAACAAAAACTCAGCATTTGGAGGAAAATAGTCCAGTAACTATTATGCAAATTAATGCAAGTATGATAGCGTTAAATGAATTAAACATTGACACAGATATTATGCCTATACCTTATCGCGGTTACAGGCTTATCAATTACCTATCTGCACAGCCGGATACTAACCCATACGTAAAAGAATACTTTAACTCAACTTATAATGTTGATATTGAGTATTTCCTTTTTGAAACAATGGGGATGCTTTTAGCAAATAACAGCGGAAATCGTCTACATAATTTCTTTTATAGAGTAAATCAAGGTCAAACAGAACTTTTTGAAAAACTATCTGGAATTGTTGAAAATATCACCCCGTTCAAATTATTAACGCTTAGAAAGTTTCCTTTTTATAAAGCAGCTGACGATACATTCATATTATCTGATATCACCTTCTTAATAGAAAAAACTTATCAACAGTTTATCAATGATTTTTGGTTTGACTGCCTTAGAAACCTAACAGATACTAATGGTAAAAGCATATTTAAGCCTCAGGACTATTGGTCTATCATCGGTGGATTTTTTGAAACTTATGTGGGTGAGATTTTACACCACATATTTGACGTTGCCAAGTATTACAAAATACTACTTTTTGATGATTTGAAGTTAATCATAAATAAACAAACCATAGAAATAGCCGATGTTTATTTGAGATATACCGATAAAATTTTAATTGGCGAAGTAAAAGCAACCACAGTTTTTGATGATGCAAAATATTCGGGTACAGCAGAAGGGTTTGTAAGAAACAACCCTGATAGATTTTATAAAGATTTTGGAGTAGCTCAAACAATTGATCATATCAAAAATGTTGAGCTACATATTGACAAAGTTGATCCTGGCTTCCAGGCAGGTAAAACTTACCATATCTATCCTGTGATTGTCGTTAATGATAAAGTTTTACAAACCCCAATGATTGCACACATATTTAACCTTGAGTTTTCAAGCAGGCTGAAAGAAATCAATTTTACCAAAATGAAAGTGTTCCCTTTAACTCTTATACACATTAGTGATTTGGAAAGAATGCAAGATGCATTGTATCAAAACCCCAATTACTTATGGAAAATACTTCAACGAAATGCCATAAATTCAGTTTTTATTCCACCATTATATCATACTTTGAATCTATTAAATATTAAGTCACAATATCTGAAATGTGGTGAATTTTATAAAGAGCTCATTTCCAAATATAACCCTGTAACTGAAGAAAATAATGTAGAAATGCAAACAAAGCATGGGAGTCACGAATAAGATTAGCATAGGAAATGCTTTTGTTAAAGCATAAATCACTTAAAAGCACGAAATAAAGCAACACTCAGCTCTCTATGGAGAAAGAATATTTTCTGTTAGAAGATAAAGTAAAGGAAATTCAATCCCAGTTTATCCTAAAAAACGGCTGGCTTAAAATTTACGAAAGTTCTTCGAGAAGTTTAGATGACACGTCTGGAATTTATTGTTGTTTGATTTCAAATAAATATTTGGACGAATACAACCAAAATCATAGTTGGCCTCTTTCGCTTGGCAGGGAGGGGAAACCTGCTGTTTACGGAGATAACACGTATAAAACTTATGATCAAGATGGAGTAGAACCTTTTTTATTCTATAAGAGCTTTTCATTACCTGAATCACACATAAATTATTTAGACATCGCTGAAGAGTTTCCTCTTTATTTTAGGTTGTATGAACAAGGTTCAGATAAGAACAACAGAACATTTTATTATGTTGATGATTATGGTGAATTAGACGAGGTAATAATTATTGAGCCCAAGTTGATTAAAATAAAGATTAGGTATTTAAAAGAGTATATAACAATACGTGAAATGAACTTTGTTATATGCTTCGATTTTATGAGACTGGTTACAAGCATTCCTTTGGATTGGAACATTATTTACAAAGATGAACTTATAAAAGGCGAAGGTTTTATTTACAGTCATCTTATTAGAGACGTTTTAGGGAAAACACAGAGCTGGATAATGGGTAAAGTTTTTATTCAGCCCGGCAATATAAAAAGGAGCCACTTTGATTTGGAAAATTCAAGGAACGAAGAATTTATTATTGGATACGATGATAACGGTGAACTTATTTATAAAAGTTGTAGTGATGATAATCATTTCACCATGACATTTTTCAAAAAGGAAGTATTAGATAAATATTACAATGAGCCAAACAAATATGAAGTGGACGGATTTAGTGTAAAGTCAAAATTCTTTACACTTAAAATAGACAATAACGTAGATGATTATGTGCCAGTTTTCCTTCGTGAGTTACGAATGTTATCGAATAAAGAACAGCTTCATTGGAAACAATATAATATTCCTCGGAAAGAGAATATGGGTATGAGTCGTACTTATTATAGAACAATGATTGAAGGTCAGTGGGCTGAGAATCATGAGGCTGTTGATTTATTCTTTAAGTCAAAATATCAAGAGTTTAATAATAAATGGGAAGCAACATATGGTTGGAAGCTTTACAAACCTCTTTCTGAAAAAGATAAATATTTATTTACATCGCTACATAAAATTACATCGAACAATATCAAATCATTTTGTGAGCAGGCTTTGACAATTGTGAAGTTGACAATAGATAGGTTAAACGAAAAAGAGTTAGAAAAGGGATTGAATTTAGATTTAAACATCAAAGGTATTGGTAAGTTTGAACAGTTTTTGGAATCAAAAAAAGTTACAATTCCAGAACTGTTTGAATTTCTGAGAAATCTTCAAAGCTTGCGATCTGGTCTAATCGCTCATACCTTTAGTGAATCCAATAAAGATTGCAAAAAAGCAATTAAATATTTCGGAATAGAAGATAATAACCTCATGGATGTTTTAGAGGATATTTTTATCAAATCAATTCATACGTTTAATACTTTAGAAAATCCTCTTTTGTGAGAATATTATTTTCTTCTTTAAGATCTTAAAACTTCTTCGTAGCGGAGTTTTCATTTCCGAGCCTTGCCGCACAGCCATGAAACCCTGGTTGTCGTAGTCTCCCGACTACGCTACCTGGTCACCAAATCTCCTGATTTGCATAATGTTTACACCAAATCTATCTCCAATACACTCCGCAATCCAGCATAGTTTCTTGCGCTGCTATACAAGTAATCTTCCCCTTTTTTTACAATTCCTGCTCTTACAGGATTGTTATGAATATAATCCAGCTTTTGCTGTGTAAAAGCAGGTGTAAACAATTCAATAGCACCATTCTCATGTGTCCACAACTGGTAATGACTATTGCGTTGATGTTCACGTGCAGCAAACTCAAAACGCTTCATCATCCAATCACTTCGGCTTTCCTGTGGTAATTGCAACAATGGTAATAGCAGGTTGGCTGTATATTTTTTGAAATCACGGATAATATCGGACAAATGGAAAGGTTCTTTGGCGCGGGCAATGAGATGAATGTGGTTGGTCATGATAACATACGCATATAACTCTAATCCTTTGTGCTTGCGGCAATAATCAAAGCTGTTGATGATAATTTGTTTGTATTCGTTTCTGGTAAAAACGTCTACCCATTTTACAATTTGAAAGGTAAGATAATAGGCTTTGTTTTGATCGTAGATTTGGTAGCCTTGGTTCCTATAGCAAAATAAGCAAAAGGTACAATATGCAAATCAGGAGATTTGCTGACGGAATAACGTAGTCGGGAGACTACGCCAAGCGGGGATCTTTTTAGTATAATCAGGCAGGAACTCAATACCAAATCTTTTGTGTTTGATATAGGAATCCAGCTCTATATCTTCTCCTTCTATCTTGCTGGAATACACAGAAGACACGGACGTATAAAAACTAAAATCAGCCGTTGATAGTTCAGCGTCTGTTAGTTTATCAAAAGCAGCCTGCAAGCCTTTGGGAACTTGCTTTACATAAGGCGGTAATAAACCTGTTTGTATTATTTGTAAATCATCGCTGCTCATGGTGTTCATTTATTTATTTTTCCCAACGATCATTGCTTTTTTACTGATGCATGTTTCATTAACCGAAACACGAAACCGGTGAATGATACATCACACCTGTTCTGAAGAATAATGCTGTAGGAATTACCTGTTTATAGAGCTCTTCAGGCGACTCCTAAGGAGTCGTATCGCCATTCTTTATTGTTTTTCTATAAATAGGTGAACCCTACGGGTTCTTTCACTGCTTTGCTAATTCCTTTAAACATTGTTTCCGAACCGTTATGGTGAGATGCCCATCAGTAGTATAAAGAAATAAATATAACTCGTTTCCAATCTTTCATATCAATCTTTCCCATCACTCCTCCTCATCCACCAGCAACCCTGCCGGTATATCTTTCCCTGCAGTGGTTTCCTCTTCATTCAATACTTCCACACCTTTCAGTTTACGTTGTATGGCGCGGGTTCTTTTGCCTACCACATCGTCTAACTGGTTAAGGCCTGTTTGTATATTGTTCTGCGCTTTTTCCAGCAGGGTTCCAAAGAGGCCAAACTCTTTCTTAACCGCGCTTAATATTTGCCAGACTTCGGAACTACGCTTTTGTATCGCCAATGTGCGAAAGCCCATTTGGAGACTGTTTAAAATAACCGCCAGTGTAGTAGGCCCGGTTATTACCACGTGACAATCGCGCTGTATCTCTTCTAATAAAGCGGCTTTGCGCACCACTTCGGCAAACAAGCCTTCAAACGGCAGGAACATAATACCGAAATTAGTGGTGTTGGGCGCATCCATATACTTCTCGCAAATGTCTTTGGCCATTTTCTTTATTACGCCTTCGAGTGTCTTTTGCGCCGCTTCTATTGCAGGTGCATCGCCAGCGTCGTACGCATGTTGCAAATGCTCGTACGCATCTTTGGGAAACTTGGCATCAATCGGCAGCCATACATACTCGCGCTCGCCTTCGCGGTTGGGAAATTTTACAGCAAACTCCACGCGTTCGGTACTGCCCTTCTTCGTGGCTACATTGGCTTCATATTGCTCCGGTGCCAGTATATTCTCGAGCAGCATGTGCAATTGTACTTCGCCAAAGCCGCCCCGCATTTTTACATTGCTCAATACTTTTTTCAATCCGCCTACATCCTGCGCCAGCGTCTGCATTTCGCCGAGGCCTTTCTGTACGCTTTCCAATTGTCCGCGTACCATTTCAAACGATTGCCCTAAGCGTTCGTTGAGTGTTTTGTGCAGCTTTTCATCTACCGTTTCGCGCATTAAGTCCAGCTTCTTTTCGGTGCTGAAGATTAGTTCTTTTTGCCGTTCTTCCAACTGCCCGAATTTTTCGCGCTGCAACTGGTTGAAGGAAGCTACGTTCTTATCGAAGGTGTCGCCGAAATGGTCAAACGCTTTTGCCAGCGCTTCGCGCATGGTATTGCTGTCTCGTACCGATGCATGGTGCAGGGCGGTGAGCTTCTCCTCTACTTTAGCAATAAGGGCGGCCACTTTTTCGTCCAGTGTTTTATTAATCTGCTCGCTCGCGCGGTTGTTTTGCGCGATGATGGTGCGCAGGGTTTCGGTAAGCTCGAGCCGGAAGCTTTGAAGCGTGGCATTCAGCTCTGCCCGGTTGTCTTTAGCGGTAACGCGGTTTTCTTCGCGGGCCAGTTTAGCATCGTCTTTAAAGTTACCCGTGAGTTGCTCTAATAGTTTGTTCAGGTGGTTGAACTGAACCGCCATATCGGCGGTGCCGGTAGCTTCTTTAGGCCGAAAGTAAAACTGGAGTGCAAGGAGGAGGAGCAATAAGAGGCAAATGGTTATTTCTGCATAGGACATAAGCAATCGTTTTTTGTGGCTAAGTAATTTGTCAAAATTATCTGTTGTTCTTTTTTTTATGGAAAAAAAAGAACGAAAAAAAGCCAGGGGAAAACGATATACACCACGTTTTCCCCATACGCCCTGATTTAGCTTTTGTACTACTGTGAATTGGGCTGTAGGAATACTACTATATCGCAGCGAATAATAATACTGTTTCGGGTCTGTTTAATGTTGATACTGCACTTGGTACCGGCATTGCAAAATAAGGTTTATCCTATTCTGCCGGATATATTTTAAAGCGGCAGTTGCGCATCAGTTGGCGTATAGCAATGCGGTGCCGGCTTTTATAAGGTGTCAGACACTTTTGAAGCTATTGTGTACCCACATCTTTTTCCAGCGTAAAGCCATGATAGATGTTATAGAATTTTTTGAGTCCATGTATTAAAGTAGTGTAGCCGGCTTTTCTTTGCGATGCATACCCTTTCCATCCTCCCAGCCTTGCCAATATCCAAAATGCCCATGCCAGTTTGGTTTTATCAAATGGATTGGATAGCTTCTGCGTTTTGCCCTGCATCTTTTGATTTATGTTTTCAAGACACTTTATTTCTGCTTCATCAAACATGGCAGCAGTACCCGGCATCTCTCCTTCCGGTGTATTATAGGCAATTGACATTTGAAACAATTGGATAATCGTATCCAGGATCATAAGCGTAAACTTTCTTATTGCCCACCCGCTTTCCAGTTCACTTGCCTCAATGTCATAGCACTCCTTTTTTAATACTTTAAATGCTTCTTCTATAAACCATCTGCAGCCGTACCATTGTATTACCTGGCATGCCTGCTCAAAACTTTCTACCGGCAGGGTGGTATATAAGCGCCACAATACCGGTTGTTCACAACCGGCACTTACTTCTCTTGCTTCCACTACTGTTAGTGCCAGCGATGCCGCCGCAAGGGCAGCATTCTTTTTTTGCGGCTTGCTTAAAGCCACGCTTCCCGTTTTTACTTCTATTAACGCCTCCCTCTTTACAGCAGGCTTTCCTTTTTGCTGTGTGTTTATGATTGTTTGGTAGGAACCAATGACAGGCTGTCTGTCTATATGATCCCAAAGCTTACTGCCATCTTCCAAAAGCCTGTTATGATTGCTGCGGATAAGTAAATAAAATTTACCATCCCGGCGGGCACCGGCAAACTGCTCATAAAAATCGCCTTCCCTGTCCTGCACAATAATAACAGACCGGGCTTCTTTCAAACTGTCATAAGTTGCTTCATTTGATTCAATCCATATATTGGTTTGTTTTTTACAAACATCCATCCGCCGGTGTGCATAGGCGGACAGTTTTTCTTTTTGCCGTTCCCTTGACCATATAGCTACAGCACTGTATCCATAAGGATAATAACTGCCGGCATCAATTACCAGCGATGGATGTATTTTAAAGCCAATTCCATCAAAATAATCATTAATAGGCCCTATGCTTTCATCGTGCTTTATGCGCCTGCGGTGGCTGCTTAGATTTATTTCTGAACTATCCTGTATGGATAATACCACTTTATCCCTGCATAGCCTGCCGCACCGCTTTGTCATCTCATCAATTAAAACAGCTTCTGTCACCTTCTCATTTTTCAATAACCGGTAGTAACCTTTTTGCGCTGCACGACTTTCGGCAATGGATTGTATGCTGCTGCATCCTGCTCTAAACAAAGAACTTAGTAACTGCTCGCCCCTGCTCTCTAAACGCCGGTCGTTAAATAATGAATCATAACTTGCTTTGGCTATCATACTCCAAAACTACCTCTTAACTTGTGGGTACACAATAGCTTCAAAAGTGTCTGACACCTTTTCTGTCCCTGCCAAAGCAGGGATAATGACCCGAAAATTAAGCATCAACCGCCGTAATTTTAAGGCTATTCTAAGGTGAAAATTGAGTGAATGTAGTAGCATTGCCCAATGATTATCAACTACAGCCTGCTGCCTTATATCCTTGCCGGAATTGCCCTGATTGCGCTGCTGAATACGACCGGTGCTGTTGCCTCGCGGAAGTGGAACTTTAATTACGGATTATTATCGCCCGTTTCCTTTGCTATCTATACGGTTATCGGATATATGCTGTCAAAAAATTACGCTATTGACATCGTAATCGCCTGTAATACGCTGATCGGCATGTTTGAAGGAATAGCCGGCTGGAACCTGAGCATGAAGCTGAAAGCCAATACGGGAGCGGCGGAAGGACAGCTTATCGAGGTAACGGAAGTGCAGCGGATAATAGCCATGACGGGTATTGCAGCAGTTTTCGGGTTTATCGGTTACCTGATGGCTACGAATACCATGCTATAAGGCTGCGTATTTTCTGTCGTAAACAGCAACGATACCTGCACAAAGCAGCCGTTTACATAGATGGTGATATAAACGCTGCACCGGGTAGCATCACCTCCATGTAAGATAGTCCGGCAGCCGCCAAAACACTCGTAAATCATTTTATTTTCAGGAGGCTACATCGCCGGCAGACTTCTGTATGCCCGGTCTTTGCAACCGCCAACGGCATCATCAGCCAAAAAGCAGCTTGCCGCTTTCCGGCAGCGTATAAATCATTTAAAATTTCATACCGCTTTTTACTTGTCGCATCCGCGCTTTATAAGGATCGTTTTGCTGCGCAATGCAGTAAGAAATATTATTTCCGGATGATGCACAACGCAGCTTAACCGGGGGAAACAGCTCCTATGCAGGCAACATTTTTTTATAAAAAACGGAACAGCAATATTTACAAAAAGGCACTAATTTCGGGCCTTAGCAGTCTATTGAAACACCAGCACCTTATTCCATTTAAATCAATGACGGGCTATTTGTTTCCAACGGAAAAAAGATGTGTTTAAAACAGATAACTTACGAATAGATATTAGTAAAAATTTGTATAATGAATGTAACGAGACGCGCCGCCATACGCCAATGCCTAATCATCTCGGTTGGTGCAGCATTAATCCCGGCCTGCGTTGGGGAGGAACATAAGCCCCTCGTAACGCTTAAGCATATTCAGTTAGACGGCAACCAGCAACAGCTCATCACCGAACTGAGCGAAACCATTATTCCTGCCACCGATACGCCCGGATCAAAAGGCACTTATACGCACCTGTTTGTACTTAAGATGCTGGACGATTGTACGGCGAAAAAAGACCAGGAGCAGTTTGTAAAAGGGCTGACCGCCTTTGATAAAATGGCCAAAAAGAAATTTGATAAACCGTTCGTGGAGTGTGCTATCCCTCAGCGGGATGAATTAGTGGGCGCCGTCTTAAGCAGGAAAGACGCTGCAACAGAGGCAACCGCCTTTCTTGACACCATGAAAAAGCTAACGGTACAGGGGTATATGACCTCCAAATATTACTTAACCAACGTACGGGTTTACAAACTGGTGCCGGGCAAATTCCGGGGCTGTATACCGGTAGCTTCCTTAACCCAAAAAGGTTCTTCAATTTAATATACATGGGCAATACTAACAATACATTCGATGCCATTGTAATAGGCGCGGGAATGAGTGGCGGATGGGCGGCAAAAGAACTTACGGAAAAGGGATTGAAGACATTATTGCTGGAACGCGGCAGGGATGTGAAGCACCTGGTGGATTATCCTACCACCAATATGTATCCGTGGGAATTTGAGCACCGTAACCGGCTGCCGGAAGACATCCAGGCAGCTAATCCTATTGCCAGCCGCTGCTACGTGTTTAAAGAAGACGCTATGCACTTTGTGGTTAAAGACAACGAGCATCCGTACGTGCAGGAAAAGCCTTTCGACTGGATAAGAGGCTACCAGGTAGGCGGCAAGTCGTTGCTGTGGGCGCGCCAGACCCAGCGGTGGAGCGATTTTGATTTTGAAGGGCCTGCGCGTGATGGCTATGCGGTTGACTGGCCGATCCGCTATAAAGATATGGCGCCCTGGTACAGCTATGTTGAGAAGTTCGCCGGTATCTCCGGTAATAAAGACGGGCTGCCCAACCTTCCGGACGGCGAATTTTTGCCGCCGCTGGATCTTACCTGCGTGGAGGAATATTTTAAAGGGTTTGTTGCCAAAAACTATACAGACCGCAATGTGATTTACGGGCGTTGTGCGCATTTAACGGAGCCGAAAGACATCCATCTGCAACAGGGGCGGGGGCAGTGCCAGAACAGAAATCTATGCCAGCGGGGCTGCCCGTTCGGCGGGTATTTCAGCGCTAATTCTACCACCATTCCCTGGGCAATAAAAACAGGGAATTTAACCTTGCGCCCGGATAGCGTAGTACATTCCATTATTTACGATGATAAGCTGGGCAAAGTTACCGGCGTGCGGGTTGTCGATGCTAAAACAAAGATGAACACCGACTATTTTGCGAAAGTTATTTTTCTGAATGCCGGTTCGCTCAACTCCAACCTTGTGCTCCTGCATTCCACTTCCCAACGTTTCCCCAACGGGCTGGGCAATGATAGCGGCGTATTAGGAAAGTTTGTTGCTTTTCACAATTACAGCGCCCGCATCTCGGCACAGTGCAACGATTTTAAAGACCAGACCACCGATGGCAGAAGACCGACCAACGCTTACCTGCCAAGGTTTAGAAATTTATATAAACAGGATACCGATTTTCTCCGCGGCTATGCGGCCACCTTTAATGCCGGCCGGTCGTTCGATACCAACAGTGATGGGTTTGGTGCAGGTTTAAAAAAGAATTTAAGCGCAAAGGACTGGGGACCGTGGCGTGTAAGCTCGCAAATGATGGGCGAAACCATACCCAAAGAAACAAACCAGGTAACCTTGCATGGCAGCAAAAAAGATGACTGGGGAATACCACAATTAAACATATCTGTTGATTATGATGATAACGATCATAAGATGAACAAAGACTTTTTTGAACAGTTTACGGAGATGTACACGAAAGCAGGATTCACGGAAATTAAAACGTCGGATTCCAAACAGGCGCCGGGGCTTGATATTCATGAGATGGGCGGTGTGCGTATGGGGAAAGACCCAAAAACTTCGATGCTGAACCAGTGGAATCAACTGCATGCCTGTCCGAATGTTTTTGTAACCGACGCGTCCTGCATGACGTCCACTTCCACGCAAAATCCTTCCTTAACCTATATGGCGTTTGCGGCAAGAGCAGCGGATTATGCCGTGGGGCAATTGAAAAAGGGCGCGCTATAAAAAGGGAAAACAATACAGGCGTTAAGTGACAGCTTACCGGTATAAAGAAGTGCTGCTGATGGTAGTTTTACAAAAGTGAAGTCGTCCATTTTAACTGGAGCCTTGGCAATTGCTTTCCTTATTGATCAACGTTTGTAGTAAAAAATTTTTAGTAGTAACCGCCATCTGTATTCATTATACAAACTAAAAACAATGAGAAACTTATTGATAGCAGGCTTGTTATTTTTTGTGGCAGGCTGTACGTCCAACGAGGGTAAAGCCGGTAATGCAGACAGCACAAAAACCACTCAGGGAAATTCGGGAGGATCGGATATTATAGCGACCGACACTATGCACATGGATACCAGTTCCA
Source organism: Ilyomonas sp. (assembly GCA_965247435.1). Classification (GTDB taxonomy): domain Bacteria; phylum Bacteroidota; class Bacteroidia; order Chitinophagales; family Chitinophagaceae; genus Ilyomonas. The sequence continues at coordinate 1,125,785 of OZ252019.1, forward strand.
AATCTATATCAAATAAATAGCCTTGCTCTCCGTGGCAATTTATATGCTCCTGTAGCTTCGGTATTGGTGGATTAAAATTGGGCAAGCATAGTTTATTTGCCATTTCATAATACGACCTGAATTTTGGAATTAATGGCAGTTCCCCTGTTTTGCACAGATGCATTATAAGTGCAGTAGTGGAAGTGAAGGCTGCATGGGGTGCCTGTAAGGTGATGCTTACCAACTTACAGGATGTGGTTCCATGGAAGGCTGAGAATATTACAGACAGCGTTATAAATATACCATTGAGCAGTTGCGCGCAAGGCATCCATACGGTTACGGTGATCGACCATTTACATACCGAAATATTGAAACTGATTAAACGGTAAGTAACGAACCGCTTTAAAATAAAGCCCGTAAGGACAACAGCTCCCGGGCTTTGCTGTTACAATGCACTGCAACGATGAAGGAAGGGTAATTGATTGCAACCGCAATTCTTCTCAGGGCTTTTAACAGGCTGCATCGTTGTATATGCTATGCGGAGATAAACCGGCCAATACAGACGACAAACCAGCCCGGCTGCCAACGGGGGTGGTCAAATTAAGGCAGAAGAACAACAACTCAGGTTCAGCTTTTCAATTTATCTTTATTACAACGGTCAGGCTGAAATACCCTATTCGAAGATTCAGCAGGTCAGATTTGGATAAGACCTGTAATTGCTTATAAGCGTAACGATGTAGCTAGTCTTTCAGAAAATCTCAAGGTCGGCGGATGCTTGTGCCGTGATTAATGGCCGGTTTAATATTGATAATTACTTTAATCTTGAAAAAAGCAACCAGTTTACTTTTTCTCCTGTTCCTGTCATTGCAGACACTCGCCCAAAGAAGCCAACCGGCAGATTTGCATTTCAATCGGCTGTTTGTAAAAGACGGTTTGCCGCAAGGACGCATTACTTCACTTTTGCAGGACAAAGAAGGATATATATGGCTTGGTACGCAAAAAGGCCTGGTACGGTATGATGGATACAGTCCTAAGCTGTATAATTTTGGAATTGCTGACCCCTATAAAAGGTATATTGGAATTATCTACCTTGACCGGGAAGGCAGGCTTTGGGTTGGTGGTGGTGAAAACAACGATGTGCTATATCTCTATGATCGTACAGAAGACCGTTTTATTTCCTTTAAGCCAAATTCATCAAAGGCTACTACTTACTCGCTGTCCATTGACAATATGCGCCAGGATCAGCATGGGCGTCTTTGGCTGAGTATGTATGATCGCATAAAAAAGAAAGGTGTGCTTGAACGCTTTGACCCTGCGACAAAAAAATTTACCAGGTATGGTTACGACGAAAAAGGCGCACATAATATCAATGCTCAATTCTTCACTAATTTTTGCCCCGATGACAAGCGTGGTATATGTGTCGGTTCTAATAATGGCTTTTACCAGTTTAATGAAAAAACAGAGCATTTTGACCATTTCTTAGCCATGGCTGATCCTGCAAAGCAACCTCGGTTCCAGTTGGCCGGGCATTCTACGGAGCCTGGAATTCTTTGGCTTGGAGCCGAATCGGGGCCTCTTAGAACCGGTCAAGGGCTTTGGCGATACGATCTTAGCACCAACACCCTAACCATTTTCAGGCATAATCCTGATGATTCTTCCAGTATTTCAGGTGACAGGATACTTTGGCAGAACGTTGATTCCCTTCACCGTTTATGGATATCAACAGAAAGAGGCTTGTCGCTTTTCATACCTGAAAAAAATAATTTTATTAATTACTATCTGAAAGATAGCAGCTCCCGGGCACTTATCCATCCATGGGAAATAAAGGCAGATAAAAATAATAATCTCTGGCTGACAACTGGCCACGGTTTGGTTTTCTTCGATACAAGAACCGGCGTATTTACCCGTTACCTGGCTCATGAAAAAGATCCTTATGGGTTAGTAGCAGATGATGAAATACATGATTTATTAATAGACCGTTCGGGAACATTGTGGTTCGGTGTCAATCAAATTGGCCTGCAGTGGATCAATAAACCACTTTCGAGGTTTATTCAATATAAAGATGATCCGGGGCAACCGCATCATTTTCCCGGCGGCGTTGTCAATTGTTTTGCAGCATCCAAAGATAGTACGCTTTGGCTGGCATCAGCACACGGTCTCTACCACTGGCAGCCTCGGGCAGATTCCTTTACACTCGTCAAAATCAGCCCGGCTGGTAAAGATTTTTATGCTTCCTGCGTAATGGCAGATAATTCCGGCCGGGTATGGTGTGGAAGTAATGATCTGAATACTGCCGGCCTGTATTGCTTCAATCCTAAAAACGGGCAAACCATCTATTTCAGCAATAACAAAAAAGATACAACATCATTAAGCAATAATTATGTTACTGCATTACTGCAGGACCACCTGGGAAATATCTGGATTGGAACCACTTATGGTGGCATTTGCCGCTATGTAGAATCATCTCAAAATTTTGTACGCTATCCGTATATGGAAAACACAGGTTTTCTTCCAACGAATAACGGCGTTCTTGACGATGCCTGGGTTACTACGATTTATGAAGACAAGCATAACAACTTATGGGTGGGCACTAATTATGGTGGCTTAAACAGGTTTAACCGGCAAGCAGGCACCTTTATTTCTTATAACGGCCTGTTGCCGGGTTTTTCACGGGTTATTAGTATTCAGGAAGATGCTAAAAACAGGTTATGGGTGGGTACTTATTTTGGAGGTGTGTTCAGTTTTGATCCTCAAACCGGCGGGGCAAAAAATTACAACGAAAAAGATGGCCTGCTGTACGATGGCGCCGGGGGAATAGTTGAAGATAACAAAGGAAATTTATGGTTAACAACGTTAAGGGGTATTTCCATTTTCAATCCCCAAACAAAAGGGGTTCGCAATCTTACTACTGCCAACGGCCTGCCTTCAGAAAATTTAATAACCGCGTTTAAAACCAGTAGCGGCCAGTTTCTGTTTAGTGGCAGCGATGGCGGTTTTATCTCTTTTAAACCGGATAATTTTAATCCGGATGTTCTTCCACCGGTTGTGCATATCGAGTCGGTTAGTTTTGTTACTTCTTATGCCGGTAAGGTAAAAGATTCTACCCTGGTTACTTATGGAAAAGACAGTATCAGCTTACAATATAATGAAAACCGTCTCAGCTTTCACTATGTGGGTTTATACTACCAAAATCCGCAATTAAATCAATATGCTTACAAACTGGATGGCTATGATAAAAACTGGATACCTGCCGGAAAAGAGCGATCAGTTACCTACACCAATCTTTCGCCCGGCCATTATACTTTTTATGTAAAAGCAGCCAACAGCGATGGTATATGGAATGAGCAGGGAACAAGTTTTGCGTTTTCAATTTTACCGCCCTGGTGGCAAACATGGTGGGCGTACACAATGTATGTGTTGCTGTTTGGTGCTGCTATATTTTTTATAACAAGAGCACAACAGCGCCGCTTGTTTTATAAAGAACAGCAACGCAGCCAACTTCGTGAATTAGAAATGCAGGCGCTTCGTGCGCAGATGAATCCACATTTTATTTTTAACTGCCTAAGTTCTATCAATCGTTTTGTATTGATGAATGAAACGGAGGCAGCATCAGATTACCTCACCAAATTTTCAAAGCTCATAAGAACAGTATTGAACAATTCAAAAAAACCGCTTATATCACTCGAAGATGAACTGGAAATGCTGCGCCTGTACCTCGATATGGAAAAACTGCGTTTCCAGGATGGCTTTAATTATAGTTTTTACATTGGCGACGATGTAGAATCGCAAAACATTTTTATTCCGCCTTTGTTATTTCAACCATTTGCCGAGAACGCAGTATGGCATGGGCTGATGCAAAAAAATGAAAACGGGCAGTTAGATATCAGGTTAAGTGTTTCAGACTGTATATTGAATTTTGAAATTAAAGATAATGGTGCAGGACGCGTGGCGGCGGGTTCCGTAAAAAGCAAATCTGCCGAAAAAAATAAATCGCTTGGCCTGCAAATAACAAAAGACAGGCTCTCTTTAATAAATGGCAATGCGAGTGAAAAAACTTTTTTTGAAATTGTAGATTTGCACGATGAAAACGGCAACGCTGCCGGCACAAAAGTTATATTAAAGATCAGGTTCAGGGAAACAACGGATGGATAAAATGATAAAAAACCAAACCAATGCTAACGGCTGTAATTGTAGATGATGAGGCTTATTGCTCGGAAACCTTAAGTATGCTGCTAAATAAGTACTGTCCCGATGTACACCTGCTTGCGGTTTGCAATTCAGGCGAAGAGGCCTTAAAACAAATACAGGCAAAACAACCGCAGCTTGTTTTTTTAGACATTGAAATGCCGCACATGAACGGCTTTGAATTGCTGGAAGAATTGCCCGAAATAGATTTTGAACTGATATTCACCACCAGCTACGATCAGTATGCAATCAAAGCGATCCGCTTTAGTGCGCTGGATTATTTGTTGAAACCTATTGACAGGGAGGATTTGGTAAAGGCAGTGCAGAAAGCAAATCAGCGGCAGCACAAACCGCTTCCGCAGCAGTTGGAAATATTGTTGCAGAAACTGCATCAGCCCGCAGCGCCTGTTTTAAAGATCGCTTTTCCAACCATGGAAGGTTTGCTGATGATTGCCATAGATTCCATTATCAGCATAGAATCAGACAGTAACTATACCATCATTTTTCAAAAAAATAAACAGAAAACCATTGCCTCCCGCACATTAAAAGAAGTAGAGGAAATATTAGAAGAACATGCTTTTTTGCGCGTACACAATTCTTACATTGTAAACCTGAACGAAGTAAGTAAATATATTAAAGGGGAAGGCGGCTATTTAATTATGAGTGATGGCAGCAAGATTGATGTTTCGCGCAGCCGTAAAGACGCACTACTAAAAAAGCTGCAACCAAAACGTTAAAAGGTATAATTTGTATTGTCAATAAGCAGCAGCAAACCGGCACAAAAAGCTGATGAACACACTGCAGCAATCTGCCTCAGTTTGTTTTGCGGGTATTATATACATCAACACTTACCTATTTGCCGGTGCGCCGCCCTTCGTTAAGCATTATAAACAGCATTTGCAAGACTTTCTACCCAAAATCCTACTTACATCCAATACAGGTACACCGTAACCTGTATGCTCCTGTTTACCAACCGCACTCCAAAACCGCAGGTTACTCATTCCTGTTTGTACGCGCAGGCTGTTACCAATATGTTTATAGCCCATATAAACAATCCCCCACTCTATCAAGTACTAAAACTACCTTTTTCATGAAACAGCTTTTACGCATTCTATTTGCCAGTATCTTAATGTGCCTTACACTATACACTTTCTCCCAAACTGTAACGGAGCGATTTACTACGCCAGGGATTGCCAATTGGACCTGCCCATTGGGTGTAACCAGCGTTATAGTGAATATGTGGGGGGCTGGTGGATACGGAGGTTATAAATATTCTGGTGGCGGTGGCAATTTTACGCGGTCTAAACCAATACCTGTTACCCCCGGACAAACGTATTCACTGAGGATTGCTGCATGCATGCTTACTATAAATGACCAAGATCCAAATACCTATTTCCCTACTCCAGATGGTACTTATTTAAGGGCTAACGGACCATTTTACCAAGATGGCGGCAGTTACGATCCGTCGGGTTTCACCCCTAATCCTTATGTAGACGTTCAATATAAAGGGGGTTATGGTATAAATGAAACTTTTGATGGAACAAACAGTACACCCAGCGGCGGCGGCGGCGCTGCCAGCCTTTGTGGTAATGGCTATAATGGAAATTATGGGGGTAATGGTGGTGGTTCTCCTTCTTGCAGTGCGGGCTTTATTGGAGGCGGAGGCGGGAACCCCTATAAGGATGGCGTCAGCCCGGGCGGCGGCGGCGGCGGTAACGGTGGTATCGGCGGGAATTCTACAGTTGGAGGCAACGGCGAAATTGATATCTCATACACCTGTACTACTTCCACCCCTGGTATCATAGGCAATGGACATACGGTGGTGTACCCACAGCAAATGGTACCTGATAGTATCACCAATATTACCAGTCCACTGACAGTAAACGGCATGACAATAGCCTGGCAGCAAAGCGCCGATAATGTAAATTGGGTAGATGCAAAAACGCCCACCAATGCCACAGGCTACCGGTTTGACAAGGATAATGTGCAAACCACCACTTACTATCGCAGGGGTAATAATGCTACCTGTACGCCGGGTAATACATTTGGCAACTGGAGCAATCCGGTACGGATAAATGTATTTACCGATAGCGCCAATGGAAAAATTACCGGTTATGTTTTATCAAAAAACTATAGCCCGGTTAAGCAGCGAAAGGTGTATGTAAAAAGCCTGACGCCACTCAAGGGAAAACCGGTTGGTTACCTGGACAGTGCTATTACTGATGACCAGGGCTTTTTTAATATAGACAATATTTTCTACGGCAGTGTTAACGATGGCGATTCTGCCAACGTTCGCTTCCGGGTGTATGCCGATACCACGGGCAGACACACCTACACGCCTGTATATTCGAATGTAATCTTAACACGCACCTCACATACTTACGACCTTGGCAAGCCTGCCTTTAGAGACCTTAGCACCATTGCCATTGCCGGGCAGGTAACACAAACTTGTGTAGGTTGTTTGCTGGCAAATAATACCGTAGGAACTGTTGTAGCGCCATTAGATAGCGTAAAGGTGCTGGGATTGGGTGCAGTGGTACTGCAAAAAGATTCTTCTTACACCGGGTACAGAAACCCGCCGGGCACTTATGGCAATTATACCCTTGTATTTGCCGACCAGGATAGTTATAAAATTACGCCTGCTTATTATAATCATAAAATTATACCCAAGGACACTACCATTGTGCTTAATGGCGATGTAAGCAATGTAAACTTCAATGATACTACCACGCATCTTATCGCAGGCTTTTATGGTGCAGGCTGCGGCGATGTGATTGGTACGGCAACCCTGGAGTTTGATGATTCGCTGCACGTAGGGCACGACAGCCTGCCGCAACAATCCGTTATCAGGAAAAGGGTAACTACTAAGGCAGACGGTTCTTATTCTATTCGCCTGCCGGCACGTGCCTATACCGTAAAAGTAATTGCTAACACCATAAAAGTATCCGACCCATACGATAAGACTACCACTGCTGCCAGCATTGCCAATTGGTTTAATAGCATAAGAAGTGACAGTACAAAAGTGGATAGCTTTTACCGGGATATAACCACACACGATACGGTACTGAACCTTATTTACCACCGTGCACCACAAATAGTAGCAGTAGGGTTAAATGCTGATTCTGCCCGTATTACTGCGGCATGCTCGTCCCAATTTGCCAATTACGACTTTTGGCCGCAAGGCATTAAACGCCCCATTTATTTTAAGGTATATCAGGGCCCTGCAAGCAGAGGTTGCCTTGGCGACACCGGCGTGGTAACGGTAAGAACAGACATCTCTACAACTTTCGGAAAGTTTAATTATGACACTTTAAAGGTTAGTCATGGCATTGCCATTGATTCTATTGTGGCAGCACAGCCCAATACTGTTTTAGACCAGGGTAATCCGCATCCTTACTCCAAAGTGTTGACTGCCAAATATACCGACAGGATAAACAGGTCGTTCTCTACCGATACTGCAAAACCTGCCTTACCCATCGTAGTGGTAACCGGTGCTGCTGTTGACCCCACGGGTACCGACTTTGTTACGGTTACTCCCGAACTGCCGATGGTCGTGCTGCACGATCCTGCCGGCAACAGGGGTTTTGCAGAATGGTCGCAGGAAACTTCAACATCTACAGCCATGAGCTTTAGCGCCAAGAGTGCCAAAAACGAAGGCGAGGATCTGGAGGTTAAAGTAGGGCTTAACGAATTGATTGGGCTTTTTGTAGAAACAGTTGTACAAGTTGAATTAGGTGTTTCCGCTGATTTTAGCACCACCAGAACCTATGCAAACACCAGTGAGACGGTGGTAACCAATACTTCCAGGAAAACACTTGCCACATCCGACGACCCGGCTTATGTAGGGCGGGATGCAGACATCGTATATGGGCAGGCATTTAATATTAACTACAAGGATGGACTGGAACTTGACTACGACAGTGCGAAGTGCCAGATACCGGCCCCGAGGCCAATTATGGTTACTTCTTTAGGAAGCGCCCAAACAAGCTATCACTATACCATTGGTTCTATACGCGATGAAGAAATACCAAGACTGGAGCGCGCTGCTATTGCAAATGACTTATCAAACCCCGACTCTGCCCATTTTTACAGGCAGCAGGAAACGATATGGCAGCAGTTGATAGATAATAATGAGGAAAATGTAAAAGCAGCTTCCGTTATCGAAAACAAAAGCTTTAGCAACGGTGTACACGATGATGAAGAAACCACGCAAACAAATGACCGCAAAAACAAGTATTCCTACGAGCTGGCGCTTGATACCAGCGTTGCTATAAAAGCGGGTTTTGAAGTAGCCGGTAATGGGCTTACTGTTAATAAATATTATAAATTTAGTACCGAGCTTGGATGGGATACTACAATAACCCACTCTACTTCTACTACTACTGCTTACCATATATACGACGACAATGCAGATAATCCCGGTGTTTTTTCTGGTGACTATTTTTCCGTAAACGTAAAAAAAGATCCTATCTATGGCACGCCTGCATTTGAAACAATAGCAGGCGGTACACAATGCCCACATGAAGAAGGTACCATTTCTTTATACCGACCGCTGCTTACCGCGCCGGTCACCAAACTGACCAATATCCAGGGTAATGCAGCCAATTTTACCGTGTATATGAATAGCCTTAGCTCCGATGCAACGCCAAATGGCAAAAGAGTGTATTATCTCTTTGCCGACCAGGCAAGCAACGGCGATGGAGCAACTATTCTGTTGCAAGGTCAAACAGGCGCGCAACCATTCCCGATAGCAAATAACGGTCAGCAAAAAGTAACGGTCACGGTTAACCGCAACACGGCAGGTGGGGTTTACAACTATGATAACCTGAAGCTGATTATGAGTGATCCTTGCTACAACGGACCATTCCCGGCAAACTTTTATCTTAACCCGCATGAGTACGATACCATCTTACTGTCGGCAGATTTTGCGGCACCCGTAAGCGGGGTAACACTGGTAACACCTGTCAACAACTGGGTATCCAACAAGGCAGCCCACGATTCAGTAAAGGTTACCTTCAATGGTTACGATACCAGCAGGCTTGCTTCTATTGCCGTGCAGTACAATTTGCCAACCGATCCCAGCGGCAACTGGGTTACTATTACTACCATTGCCAAAGCCAAGCTGGGCAAAACAAGCACCACTTACTATTGGAAAACGGGAAAGCTGGCTGATGGACCTTACAACCTGCGCCTAATGGTAAAAGACAAGCTGAACAATATTGTGTATTCTACCGTAGCAACGGGATTGATAGACCGTACAGCACCTGCCTTGTTTGGTGTACCGCAACCTGCCAACGAAACGTATATTGCCGGCACCCAAATAGCATACAGCTATACCGAAAATATTAATACCAACCTCAACAGCAATATGGCAAGCCTGACAGACCTTACTGCCGGCAGTGCTACGCCGGTACAGTTAAGCGCCTTTGGCAATACGCTGATCGTATTACCTACCACCAGTATCCTTTCCAATGCAGGGCACCAATACCGGGTAATCGTCAAAAACGTCAGCGATATTAATGGTAATGTGAAAACCGCACCGGATACTTCTTACTTTACCGTTGGCACCACCACCTTTGGCACAGGCAGCGATGCACTGAACGTGTACACAACGCCTTCTTCTATTTACGAAGATGTTAAAGGCTTCCTGCGTGTACAGTTTATCAGGAATGCAAAGGCAACCGATAGTACAGTTGTGTATTATAATCTATGCGGCAATGCAGTGTACAATAAAGATTACACCGTAGTTTATAACAGTAAAGGACAATCGAGCGCCACAGGTATTAATGGCACACAAGGACAAATACTGATGCCCAAAGACAGCTCGAAAGTAGAAATGTACATCCACCCGGTAAACGACAGTATCGGCACGCTGAATAAGATACTGAACATCACGTTAAGCCCCGGTGGCGGTTATACATTGGGCAGCAACTACCGCATAGCCGACACGATATTGAACCACAATACCACATCGCCGGTAATTACCACCAATAAAGGCACCACTTTATGCTCCGGCGATTCGGTAACACTCAGCACGGCAAATACCATCAATGGTGTGGCTGTTGCCTCGTACCTGTGGTCAACCGGCGCAAAAACGCAAAGCATTAAAGTAAAGACAAGCGGATCGTACACCGTGAAAGTAACAGACGTTAATGGTTTAATTGGCTACAGTGCACCTGCGGTAGTTACTTTTACTTGCGGCAGCCCAATAAATCTTATTGCCAGTGTGCTCAGCAAAAGCAGTGCTGTGCTGAAATGGGATACTGTAACATGTGCAAAAAAATACGTTGTCCAATATAGGAAAGTTGGTACAACTACTTGGAAAAGCGATACGCTTACTACCACAAAAGACACGGTGAAAGGGCTAAGTGCTAATACCAGCTATCAATGGCAGGTAGCAAGTATTTGCCAATATCCGGTCATTATTATCAGCAGTTATACGGCAGGTACCAATTTTAAAACACCTGCATCGCTTACCGCTATACAGGTTACCAGTACGTCCGACTATAGCAGGGCGGCTGCGGGCGATGGCTTCTCAGCTTTACTTTCCCCTAATCCTGCACAAGACGATGTAAATGTACAGGTGAGTGGTGCAAAAGGATATTACAGCGTAATGCTTACGAACCTGCAGGGTGTAGTGTTGTGGAAAGCACAGGATGTTACAGGCAGTTCAGTAAAAATACCGTTGAGCAGGCTGGCGCAAGGCATTTATATGGTTGTCGTAACCGACCACGTACATACCGGAACGCTGAAACTGCTGAAAAGATAGCACAAGGAATTGTTTTTAGAAAAAAAGCCCGGAGGCATAACAGCGTCCGGGCTTTTTTGAGGCAGCCAATTATTGCAGATAATAAAGGAAATACGGAAAAGACGAAAGTATATGGCTTGTAAAAACCTTCACTATGTATTTTATGAGCGATGGCAGCAAGATAGATGTATCGCGCAGCCGTAAAGAAATGCTGTTGAAAAAATTGCAGAATAAACGGTAACGCACATCAGTTAAAAAATCAATCAAACAAACCCATGCTTACACTTTTACTTTCGTTGCGATAGATTTTAAAAAATCTGGTACAAAGATCATTATAAAAAAACCGCAATGTCCTTTCTGTGCGCATGGCTTTGCTAAGAGACATTGCGGGAAAGGAAACCCCATGTTGTGCGATGTTTTATTCAATCATTAGTTCATATCTTTTTGGATGAAGAAATGCTTTTTTAATTGTTATGTCGGGTTTACTATAAATACCTCTTATCAAATTTTCGTCATCTTCACTAATTCTTGCTCCTAAAATAATTTCTGTAAATGTCCCTGGATAGTCGCTTAGCAAACTTTCAGGTTCAATGAAAATCTTTCTCCACTCTTTTTCATAACACCAATGTGAACTTTTATTTAGTAAGATTTTGGCTAAGCCTTCAATATGCCAAACGTTTTCTAAATCAAGTTTTGGATATTCATCATTATAATTCACTTTGTATATGGCATCTTTATTAGTGTCCTCAATTTCAAATCCTAAACAAATTCCTTTATGGTCTGCGGCGTAATGAGCCCACATTAAAATATCATCGTTCTTTTCTGTAAATGAGATAACTCTGAACCGAAATAAATAATTCTGCAGTTCATTTATTGCCATATAAAACAATTCATGGTCAGCTAAATATGACAAATCAGGATTTTCTTGTCTGAGTTTGTTTAGACCTTTCACGTCATAAATCTCATTCTCGTCGAGGTGCATTAGCCTTAATTCAAAGGGGTCGTTGAAAGAAATCGGGTCAGATTTCCAAAGCTTATGGTCTTTTAATCCGCTTATAGTGTATTCATTAATCTTTTGGTACTTATAAAACTTCATGGGCTGGAAAAATATCGTGCAACGTTGAAGCATTTGTGTAGGCATGGCAATAGCGATTGGTTAGCCTAGTACAAATGCTTGTTAGAAAAACTGAACTTGAAGATAAATACAAATGTTCAATAGCGTAATGTCTGCCGAACAAAAGATGATAAGAAATACTGCTGCAGAAGTATTGCTGGTCATGCCATGCTTTTACAAATGCACCTGTTAGGCGCAAATATTTAATCGCACTTATTTGTACTATTAAATATTTTGTCCACAAAATTTTTGTCAAGTTGGAAAACGACAACTTTTTCACCACCACTTGTTAAATGAGTTTCTCTGTAAAATGCTGGTTTATTATCCAATGCCATTAGCTTTGAGAGTTTGATACAATCCCAAATCAGTCTATAAAGGAGCCACATCTCAACTATAATTGGTTCACTATCCTTTATTGTAATAGTACCTTTTTGTAACTTATATTCTAAAGGGTTTTTATTATTCCAAATTCCATTACTATGAATTGTGTTGCGAAAGTTTATTAGTAATTCTAGAGATTCTCCGAGTTTTGGATATTTTTCTTTGAGTGCGTTATAATAATTTTTTCCTTTAATCTCCTGCTCGTATTTTTTTCTAGTAAACTCAAAAGTTCCAACAATTTGAACGATAAAATTCAACGTTATGGTTCGCATTTGAGTTCTCAGTGCTAATCCAATAGTGGTATCAAGTTGAAAAAATCTCATTGAAGTACTGATTTCGTAAACGTATTTCAAAGAAAAGCAATTATAAAAAACTGCTGATAGAGTTTCTTTAAAATGTTTGAATTGATCGATTCGATAATCTATTATGTATTCGTCAACCTGAAGTTGTTCTTTGGTCTCTCTTAAACATTCATCATTATACTTAACTAATCTTTCAATTAGTCTTAAACAGGTATTTATGTGCCCATTGATTTTAATAAACTCCTTGCTTTTATGAAAGTCAACTTTTCTAATGTATATTTTCTTTCTTTCCATAAAATCTGAATGTCTGTCTTGTCCTGAAATACGTTGACCATTTTTGATTAAGGTTTGCTGTAGGTTTTCTTAGTTTTTTCCTGCCCTAAAAATGAAGTTGTTTTGATGTAAGTGGGACAAGGCTTTTGTCCCACTTCATTTTCAGTGCGTTGATGATTTTGGCACTATTCAGGTTGCTCCTCAGCAGAGCCTGCTTCCATCCTCACATCAACATTACAAATATAATCAATCATGCTGCTTCTCTTTTATAGGACTTATACTTTTGCTGATTGTAAGCATTGTGAACCATCTGCGGTGTCTTCAAATCCAGGCTCCAGTGCAGGCGTTCATTGTTATAAATGTCCACTGCTTCTTTAATCATTGCACGTGCAATGGCCATGCTGGCGATGGTTTTTCGCAGTCCAAACTCGTATTTAAGAATGCCGTTGATACGTTCTGCAATTGCATTTTCATACGGGTCTGATTGCTGCGTAGTGCTCATTACAAAGCCCTTATCTTTAGCAAACTCGGTATAGTCAGGACAGCAATATTGCATGCCCCGGTCGCTGTGGTGAATGATGTTTTTATGATGGTGCTGACAGTTTTTGTGAGCCATAGTGAGCGCTTGCTTTACCATTGATACTTTCATGTTATCGTCGAGGCTCCAGCCCATTATTTTCTTTGAACAGGCGTCTGTTACAAGGGCTAAATAAGCATGCCCTTCGTCGGTTTTTATATAGGTAATGTCACTGACAAATGCTTGTTCTGCGTGTGTTATCTCCATATCTTTCAATAAATTAGGAGAGGTGTAGTAAAAGTGTTTTGAGTCGGTGGTGATATGAAAACACTTTGTTTTTTTTACCAGCAATCCTTTGCAGCGCAACAGGTCAAACATGGCATCTCTGCCCATTTTTATGTTGCGCTCCTGCAACACAGGCTGAAGCTTTTCATATAATTTGCGGGTGCCTGTCTGCGGCATCTTCTTTCGGATTTCGGCTACTTTATCTAATACAATTTCATGCTCCTTCTGTTTTTGTTTATCAGTTTCGATGCGTTGATAATATGCTTGTTTGCTTATCCCGAACACTTCATACAGCCACTTTACTTTGTAAGCTTTTTCTTCTTTCGCTGTATCTCTTGTGCCAAGTGTTCGGGTAAAAACTTTCCTGTCTGCCGCCAGGCAGGTTTGAAAGTTCCTCCCCCGTGACTTTTTCAAACTCTGCTATCATGTCCTGCTGGAAGTCTTTGATGAACTCCAGTTCTTCGATGCGCTCTCGAAGCTTTTTATTTTCCTGGTCTTTGCTCATTCGCTTAGATTTTGATGCATAGTTACTAAGTTTCTTCATCCAGTAGTCAATAGTGCTTCGGGAAATGTTATACTTTTTAGAAGCATAATTTACTGAAATGAGACCGTTGTTGATTTCGTCAATGACGGAAAGTTTGAAGTCGAAACTGACTTCTCTGCCATTCTTTTTTCGGCAGGCCTGTTTTTTCTGTGTGTCCATGCTGACCAATGTTTGTTTAATTTTTGGTCAACCTATTTCAGGACGAGAGAGGCGAAAAGATAGCAGGTAACGGCTACGGCTTGGCGATGTGGCGGCATTTGAAAATCGTCAGCCTGTAACCTGAGCTAAATTTATAAATAAAATCTCATTGTTTATTCTATTGCTCGGCTTTATTCGTCGGCAGGAACTGAAGCTGAATAGCAAACAAAAAGTTGAGAATATATTCGTCGCCCCGCCATATTGCCAAGCCGCTTGTTGTGTGTAGCCATTCTCCGATTGAGTCTGTCAACTAATCCAATCCATGTGGTGAATAAAATTAAGTGTGTCGCCCTTTGGTGTTAATAAATAGAAATTTTTACCGCCTGAAAATTCCGTTCTATAATATTCAATAATTAACGCTTTTGGCTTTTCCATCGTCTTTGCATTAATAATAAAAACTTTACAGTTTAAGAGCAAAGCAGGCAACCAATCAAAGTCAAATGGATTTACTTTGTTTTGTCGTGTCAAATAGGATTGAGCAAACCCTTTAAGGTCATTGAAATCTTTCTCGTCATAATCTAACGACTTTCCTTCTCTGATTTGCTTTATTGATTTGTCGCAAAAAAATATTATGTCCTCGGGATTTAAAAATACTTTATAATTAGCTTGACTAAAAAACAGATTTGATTTTATAGTTGTGTCATTAAGAACAGTCTTGTAAACTGATTTTACATTATAGCTGTCGTCAAAATTGTCACCTTTTGTACTGTCTGGGTCTATGAAGTGTTTATAAACTGTGTCTCCATGTTTTTCAATCACAAGATTTAGACTATCATCAGTCTGAAGAGTTGTGTCAGAATTAGTGGAAGATTTTGTATCAGCCTTTTGCTTAGTCGGTTGATTGCAAGCGAAAAGAAAAGTCAAAATGAATATGATTGAAAATTGGCGCATGGTCAAACATGGTTACACACAACGTTAACGTGTTTATGAAGTTGTGGCAATTGAAATACGTCAGTTTCAATTAACCACAAAAGCAAAATAATGATTTAAAGCCGAATGCTTAACGTCCAGCCACAATTTTATAAACACACTGTTGTACGCCGCCTTAGCTTTCCAAATTAACGACATAACTGCTTTTTAAGCCGTGTTAATTTTTAAAGATCGGCGATCTTTTCTTTTTTCTAATTCCTTCAATTAATTTTATCAATTCGCGTTCATATTGCTTATGTGCCTGTTTTGCCTTGTTATCTCCAAAATACTTATCTGACTCTTTTATAAACTCCTCGTAAAATCTTAGTTCAGGATTTTTAATTTTCTCCTGTAGAAAAACTATGTCTTCATCTGAATCCGCATATTTTTTATACAAATCCTGGAAAGAACCAAAGCGAAAGTATTTGTCAAACAACGTTTTTAGTACTTGCATTAGTTCTAACCTGTCCTTTATTCCTATTTTTTTCAAAATCCCATTCAAAAGACCTTCCCTTTCAAATGAGGGTTCTTCATCAAATAATTGTTTTCTTATCCACATGGAAATATCGTAGGTTTTGGAAATGGCCAATACATAACCAATCGTACATTTTATAACCTTGTTATGCTGACTATTTTCAAAAATATCTATTAAGGGGTAGGGGTCAAACGGCTCCTCAGCCGATATTAAAGACCTTACCAAAACTTCTCCACTGCCCAAATGTTCCTCATATATCTGCGGAAGCCATTTCAATATTACTTGGACAACTTCGAGAGGAAGTGTGTGTTTGAATATATCGTCTATGCCTTTATAATTATGACCAATAGACTTCAACTCCCTTATTAACTTAGCTTCAATCCTGTCCATTTTGAAATTGTAGATAGATGGCGTACAACAACGTTTAGGGCTTGCTGCCGGAGCGGCACTTCATGCACGTCAGCCCCAAATATAGCTTTAAAAGCTAAATAGAATTACTGTTGTTGAATGGCTTCCGTCAGCCGCTATGGCAGCAAACCACCTGTTGGCAGTTCGTGGCTATTCAATATTGAGGACTGTGGCTATAGCTTTACGAATCTTGTCCATAATGTCATTGTCTACCTGACCAAGCCTTTTTACGCATCTTTCTTCAGCAACTGAACGGATTTGGAAACAGTCAGCAGAAGAGTCTTTTGTTAATTTGTTCTGTTGGTCAGGAATTATTTTTACCATCCAAGGCGCAACAGCATATCTGTCTTTCCAATCCGTTACCGGAACAATAATTTTCAGAGGAAGCCTGCCAAGTGTATTATCATTTACAATAATAGCAGGTCTGGTCTTTTTTATTTCTGCACCAACAGTCGGGTCAAGCGAAACGAGCCAGATTTCACTTTGTTTCATAGAAAGGTTCTGTGTCAAGTTGAGTAAATGCGGTCAACTCTTTGTCTGTCTTGTAGTCGTCATACAAACCGTCAACTGTATGTCTCAGACTTTTTTCCTTTTCAGTCCGGATTGACCTTAATGTCCGCTCAATCACAAAAAGCCTGTCCGTTAGCGGCAATCGTTCAAGTGCACTTATAATGTTTGCTGTTGTCATAGAGCCCGAAGTTACAAACTTTTTAGATTCATGCTGCCATGACTGCCAACGTTGAAGCATTTGCGATGGCATGGCAATAGCGAACTGTCAGCCTGGTACAAATGCTAAATTGATTTACTAATGTTCAAGTTAAGAACTAATGACCAACAGCGTATTGTATGCCGAAACAAAAGCTGACAAATGATTTGCAGCTGATTGTTCCAATGTCCAGCCATGCTATTGCAAATACTTATGTTGGCTGCCGTAATTTTTTGTCAACAATTTTGCTATAATGTTGAAATAGTATTCTGTCAAACCTGATCGGTTCAATATTCAAAGGCTTACAAATTTTTTCGATGATTTCTTTTTCTGTCTTGTCATAAATCGGTTTCCTTGCAAGTTCTGCTTGTGTCGGAAAAACAATGTCAAAATGTTTGAATATATTTTGTATGCGTATATCTAAAGCCAAAGTGTTTGTATTTATTCCCATGCTCATTAAAAAATCTCTTGCACTTTTATTTTTTATAAACTTGAAATGGTGTGTCAAGAATGAAACTCTGTCAAGTTCTGCATTGTCGCTTTTGAACTGTGTCAAGTGTTTAAGAAGTCCTTTGAAGCCACCTTTATAATTTGAGATGAACTTATAATTATGAACTAATGCTTTTGATTTATGACACTTGTCAATGTTTGAACTTGCATAACGAATTCCTGCTTCTCTAAGAACTTCGTTGATTGCTAATTGCATTTCGTTGTCATCAGTAAATTGGTTTAAAAAAGAATAATGCAATTTCTTTTTCAAGTCCTGCCTACTTTGAAATCTGTCATTGCCTGCAACACCGCCGACAACCATAACTTGTCCAACTAACCAAAGCCAGAGTTCGTTGTTGTTTTTGTTTTGCCAATTGTCTTTAACAGGAAGTTCAGTGTCGTTTTGATATTTGTCAATAACACTTTGAAACTTTTTAAAGTGTTGTTTTGTTATGTCCATTTGAAATTAGTGTTGTTCGATTATGGCAGCCAACGGTTGAGTATTGCCGAATTGCAGGCAATATAGTTCCGTCAGCCGAATATAGTACAAAAGAATAATTGAAAAACAAATGAACAGCACCTATTCGTCTGCCTGCATTTTGGCAATACCCCTGTTGGCGGTAGTTTAAGTCGGACTTGAATGCTTTTGTATTTTGTCTGTTTGCGCTTTGTCAATATACTTTGTTGTCCAGTCGCTAAATACTTTTATTAAAAAGTGTGCAACTGCGTCGAACTGTTCGTCTGTCAGAACGTTGCTTTTTAATAATAAAATTGTTGCTGAACCTGCCATGCTTTTGTCAGCGTCACTTTCTAATAGTCGTAAAGTGTGTCGTAAAATATTACTGTCAAACGATGATTGTGATTGAAAATAGTTATAAATTGTCCGATAGCAATAATGTTCTGTATTGTCGTCTTCTCCTAAATATAATTCTCTGATTTGTTCTGTCAATATGTTTTCTGTCAATACTCCACTGTCAAGCCAATGCTGTGAATAGTTAAGTCTTGAAAGCTTGTCTTGAATTGTTGTGTCAACCATAATGTGTCCGAATAAATTACAGCCAACGAACAAGTATTGCCGATGGTGGGGCAGTTAAAAAACCTCCGCCTGGCAACCGGAGTTCATTATTTATTCAAAGATTAAAAATTTATTCTAATGTTCAAAAGAGTTCCTTCCGCCCGAACCAAAGCTGACAAGCGATATGCTGCCCATTACTTTAACGTCCAGCCCCACTATTGGCAATACTCTTGTTACATGCTGCTTTTCTTCTCCGAATCGAAGGCGGATTGATTATAATTTTAGTCTTTGATTAAAAGTGTACAGAAAAGTCGCTCCTCAACAAAGTACCTGTCAGCGTCCAATTGCTTCATTGTTTCTCTTACATATAGGGTCAACAATGACGTTATAATTAACTCTTCTCCAGCGTTGGTTTTAATACGACCGTAGTAATAACTTTCTATTGGCAAATAGCGAAAATAATTTCTCTTAACAACATTTGGAGCCATATAAACAATTATTTCCTTTATGTCGGATTTTTTATAAGTAGTCGTAATCCCATTCTTATCAAGAAGAATTTCGTTGTCAGTTATTGTAAATGTTTCATTTCTATTACATAAGTAATACTCAACATGTAAAAACAAGACGGGAATAGTATAGATAATCCAGAAGATAAAAAATATGAAAGTAACATCACTGTCAAACTTAAGCCACCGTAAAATGGATAACATTATTAAAGTCCCGAATAGATGAAAGGTCAAAATTCTTAAGTGGTTACCTAAAGTTATTTTAAGGGTCATGAATAATAAGTGTAATCGTCAAAAGTAGCATGTAACGAACAAGTATTTGCGGTTGTGGCGGAATTTGGAAAACCGTCAGCCGGAACAAATGTAGCATAAAGATAGAATTGTTCATTGTTACATCCACAGCTTAATTTATAATGTCAAGTTGGAACAAAAGATAAATGATAGGTGAAGTTGCGACTTGTTAATCTGTCCGCCGACATAACGCAAATACCTTTGTTAGTTGCTGTTTTGTATTTTGAGTTGTAAACCCTTTTTAACTGTCAACACTTTTTAAAAATGCGGCTGTCAACTTTTAATAGCAAAGATTATTGTCGACAAAAAGTGGAGCAAAAAATAAACAATTTATAGATATCAACTGTCAGTTTTGTAAAGTGTCCGCTGAAAACGATTTGAAAAAACAAGTATTTTAAAAACAGTTTTGTCAACTTGAAACAGCTTAAAGACAATTGTCAACCTTGAAATTGACAGACATTTTGTTACAGTTAAGATTTGTCAATGAACGAACGTGTCAACTAAATGCTGATAAAAATTTACAACCAAAATCTGCCGCAATAAAACAACTTAAATAACTAAAATTGTCTCCAAAATCATAGTGTCATAAAAGTCGTTGAAAAGTAAAATAACCTTCACGTTTTGTCTTGTCGCACAGAAGTAATGTCTGTAAAAAAATAGCAACTAACGAACAAGGCTTAGCGTTGTTGGGATATTTGAAAAACGTCTGCCGACAACTGAAGCCCAATATTGTTTTAAAAGTTGAAGATAACAACTAAACTAAATTATTAACGTCAAGCTGAAACCGAAGCTAATAGCGAACTGTAGCCGAAGCTAATAACGTCCCGCCCCAATAACGCCAAACCCCATGTTAGCGGTTGTTTTTCGTCTTGTGAAATTTTGCGTCTTCAGGTAATCTGTTTGTACCAACGCAAAACAACGTGTCTTTTGTAAGCTGAAGTTGCACTTTGTCAAAGTAAACTCTAACAGTGTCATCAGGTCCAGGCAAAACTGGCGGTGGAATTTTTTCTAAACCTATAAAAGAGTAGTCAACATTTGCTTTCGATGATTTCCGTGTTGTCTTATTTTGTTCTGTGTCGTTTATGATGTTCTTTTCAGCTTGTCCTATTTGCTTGAAAGTGTCAAAGCTTTTTAATTGAAGAATATCGTTTTCATTAGTCCATTGCCCTTGAGAGTACCTTTGTCCATAGCAGCCTTTGTCATGAAATGTAAAATTTCCATTGTCTTGCAGAATCAATTCTGACGAATACCAAGGAAAATTGTATCTCCATTCTCCAATAAAATTTTTATTTCTTTGGGTCACTGATGAAATGGAAATTGGTGTCTTACTTTTTTCATCTGTCGTAGAGTTACACTGTGTCAAAAGAAACAGTCCAAAAGATGCTAATATAAAGTTGCGAAGTGTCACCATAAAATAACCGCTAACGTTAAAGGCTTGCTGCTTTAGCGGCACTTCGTGCACGTCAGCCCCAAATATAGTTATAAAGCTTAATAAAGAAATGCTGCTGAATGGCTTCCGTCAAGCCGCTATGGCAGCAAGCCTCTTGTTATGTGCCGTTCCTATTCCTGTCCGCCTGACGCAACCTGCTGGTTGTGTTGTCAGGCAAGCAAGTAAGGTCTGCTTCTGTCTTGCCTGTGTCGCAATGAAACGGTGTCAGATAACTTTGAACTATAAAGAGCAGCTAAAGTGTCGCCCGGAAGAAAGCTGCACCAAACAAGTAAACCTGCAATCTTGTCTGTCCGTAAATGTAAGCCATAGCTGACAGCAGACAGGTGCCCGGTAAAAACTCAAAGCTACAGTGTTATGTGTCCGTAAAGGCTGATGATTGTCTGCCGTGACAACTAATAAATCTAACTGCTTTCTGTCCTCCTGTAAAGATTTGAGTGATTGTCCAACCCATGAAAATAAAGCTTCTAAACTATTGAGTTGTGTCTGCCAAAAAACAAGAACCGGGTTGGGCAGTCACTCAAGTCTTATGAATGATAACCTGCGTTTGGTCTGTCAACCGTCCACCGCTGCAACGTCGGTCTATATGGCACATAACGTTTACGGCTTTGTGCAGTTGGGGAATTAACCAACTGTCCGCCCGGAACTTAAGCTAAATTTATAACTAAAAGCCGAAGTTTAGAACTACTGCCCAACAGAATTCCGTACGCCGAATATAAAGCCTGGATATGCACTGCCGATGATTGTTTCAACGTCGAACCCCAATTGCACAAAACCTTTTGTTGTGCGTTCGCTTTTTTGTCAACCGTTTGCGTCTATAATTTTTTGTGCAATTTCTTCACAATGATTTTTATTACCTGTCATACCCATATTGATTGTCTCAATCTTGTAAAGATGTTCCGCAATTTTTATTTTGTCAGCACCTTGGATTGTCAAACTAAAAATGTGTGGTGTATAACTTTGGTATTCGTCTCTAACATCATCAATGTCGTTTACGCCAATAGGATCCCAATCTTTCCAAAGAATTTGGTCAATTACTTCATAAATTCTCTTTTGGTCAGCAGTCATTTTCATTACTTAAACATTTCATTATATGCCTTGACGTGATGAGGAAATTCTTCCTCGTAAAAAGGATATGAAATTCCTAAAATTGTTATGTCAAAATTGTCGCTGTCCATACCCTCAATGTTTATTCCTTGTCCTTTGATTTCAATTCCATTTTGATTTATTACTCTTAGTGTAGGAATGTCGGATGTAGCTATAAGCCTGTCGTCAGGATAGTCAGTAATTATTTCAATGTGGTTAGTCACGCAATAGGCTTTAAAAAAGTCATAACCTGAAACGATGCTGTCAAACATTACTTTACCAAATACAACACCCATTGGTGCGTCTGCCTTTTCAAGTTCAGTCGTTCCAATCTTATTTTCGTCAAGAAATATGTCGTAAGTTTTATTCATTAGAAGCGGTCTGTCTAAAGTGACGCACAACGTTGAGGGCTTTGTGGCGGCACGATTGAGGTTCCGTCAGCCTGAACTAAAGCCGAATAAAAAACTAAAGATACAAACTACAACTGATGACCGGCTGTGTTCCGTCGGGCTACAGACTGAAGCTGAATGATAAACCGAAGTTGAAGCTTAGATTGTGTCAGCCGTGCTGACACAAAACCCCTTGTTATGTGCATACTTTATTGTGTCCGAATGAGCAAAGCCAGTTCTTTGTCCAGTTAAAACCAAAGCAACTACTTAGCCGTCAGAATGTTGTGTCCGAGCAATGTCAACCTGAACTACTAAAAAATTAACGGTAAACTAAAGTAACAACCGGCTGTTGTCAAAAGTTGCACATAACGGCCCGGGCTTTCTGCTGTGCTGGCAGTAGCATTCCGTCTGCCGAATAGCTTACTGAAGGTAAATAGAATTACAAATGATGAGGTGAGTTGTGTCAGCCAGCATAGCAGAAAACCTTTTGTTGTGTGTAGCCTTTTTGGACTGTCAAACCCAACAGGCTAAAGAAAGAAAAAAATTTGTCAACCGTTTAAAAACTATATAATGTCTGAAATAAAAGAGATTAAAAATGCTCAAGAATTATTTAATGAAAACAGTCAACTTAAACAGAAAAATGAAGCGTTGAAAATGTTGTATAATAACCTCTTAGATTTTGGTCAGGATAACAAACTACCAAAAGAAAAAATAGATTTTGTCAAAGCACGAGTATTTGATACAACTGTTTTATTGAATAGAATTGAAAAGTCATTTAATACTGGCATTGATAGTTGAATTACTGATTGAGAGTGTCACTTCTTTGCCGTCATTTGTCATGGCTGTAATAACTAATGTTTGAACCGGAGGTCGCATGTCTGGCATAAAATATTGTTCAATAGCTTCTTTTGGTGAAGCGTCAATTAAAATGTCATTTGTTGAGCCGGTTACAATATAAGCAGTAACAGAAACTGTGTTTTTTGTCATAAATAATAAATAAGTTTGATGTGTCCAACAAGGTTACACACAACGAACAGGGCTTGGCGTTGTTGGGATATTTGAAAAACGTCTGCCGACAACTGAAGCCCAATATTGTTTTAAAAGTTGAAGATAAAAACAAAAAGCTAAATTAATAACGTCCTGCCGAAACTGAAGCTGATAGCGAACTGTAGCCGAAGCTTTCAACGTCCCGCCCCAATAACGCCAAACCCCTTGTTGTACGTTCGCCCTTCTTTCGGGTGTGTCACCATATCGTATGTGTCCACCGAAGTAGGGTGTGTCCCAGAAGCGTGGGTACAAGGCAGGCTCTTTTGTAAGGTTGGCTTTTGTGTGCCGGCTTTGTGCGCCTTGCAAATGTGCCTGACTTGGTGTGTCGGCTAATATTTCGTCTGTTTCAAAAAGTCTTTTAAAGTTATTGTAGTTATACTTAAACCTTTTGCTTTAATCTGTAAGCCGTTGTCAGATGTTAGCATTATAGGGTTTTCAGTTTTGTACTTTAAAGCGACTGATAAAATAAAATTGTCAGAGGATTTTTTATTGAAATCATTAGGAAGCAATGTGAGGTCTGCTGTGTCCATTTTGATGCCTCTTTTGTCAATGCTGCCATTAATTTGTCTTAGTGCACTTTGAACGTTTTTCTTTTGTTCTTCTGACAATGAAATTTTCAAATAATCTAATTCATCAATAACTTTTGCAGACAAAACAAACTGATACTTTTTATCAATTCTTGAAATAATGTCAGGACAATCAACAAAAACATTTGTGTCAATGACGTAAATATTTTCCTTGTCCTTCTTTATCTCCTTTTTTGGTTTCTCAAATGTAGATGGGTCTATGAAACCAACAACTTTCAATCCGCCTGTTTTGCCTTGTGTTTCTGTTTCGTTTTTTGTTGGTTGAGTGTTTTCTATTTTTTCTTCGTCGTAAAGTAAATCGTTTAGCAACAACATGTATTGTTTTACATTATTGTCAACAAATGAATAGAACGATGAAATAGTTTCATCAGAAATAATTAGCGTGCAAAGTTTCGCTCTTGATGTAGCAACATTGAAGCGGTTTGCTTGTAATGCAAACGGAACACTTTCCGCAGGAACGAAGAAAATACAAAAGTCTGTTGTAAGTCCTTGTATTCTGTCGATGGTTTCAATCAAAACATTTTCAGTATTTGCACATTTAGCATAAATTACTTTTTGAAGAAAGCGAATTGAATCTTTATGAAAAGCTAAAACCGCAATTTCTGCTTTGTTGTCAAATTGCTTTATTTGGTCTATTTGTTTTACAATAAAGTCAGAACATTCAAAAGAAGGCAGTCTGCCTTCGGGAAGTTTAAATCTTACCAAACTTGAACCACCGAAACTATTCAAATACTTTTTAAGTAGTGGGAAATTTGAAAAATCAAGCGGAAGTTTTGTGTCAGACTTGCTTTTCAATACATCACCATAAAACAGATTCGTTCCTTTGATAGAGTTTTCTGTCAAGCGATACGAATCAGTTAAAATGTATTGTTTAGCTCTTGGTAGATAGAAACTTAGTGCTTCAAGTCCGCATATCATCCAATGATAATTGTTCGTGTCTTCTGCTGCGTATTCTTTGTGAAAAATTGGTTCAAGCTGTTTGATGTCGCCAATGATGATGCACTTTTTACCAAGTTTTCTTGCCAATGCAATAGTTGACAAAAACGCTTGACTTGCTTCTTCAATAATTATGTAATCAAAATGTTCGTCCACAACGGCTTTAGTTGCAATTTGACTCATAATATAATAAGTTGTCAAAAGCAATGGCGGTTGTTGTTTGCTCAAACTTTTAAAAGATTGAAGTCCTTTAATTTTTTTGTTTTTACTCTCGTCTGCTGTTAAAGCTGATTTGAAAACTTTTCCTTGTTCCAAAGCTGATTTCAAATGTTCCTTTTCAGCCAATTCTATAAGTGCCCTGTTGGTTAATGCAGTTACAAGGATTCTAAAATCGAATTTTAGCAATGCTCCGCATAATAAAGCCATTAAGTAAGTTTTACCCGTTCCTGGTGGACCTTGAATAATTATTGTATCATTTTCCAACAAGTCGGTTTGAATTTTTGAAACAAAACTTTCATCAAATATCAAAGGGTGTGGCTTCCAAGTTGGATTTACAATATCTAATTCTAATAATTTGTTTGTGTTGGGTTTGGTTTCTTTTAAAAAGTCCACAAGGTTTATTAAATACTGTAAAGGCGGGTCTGTTGGTGCTAAAAATACTAATGCGTTTCTTTCATATTTTGGTACATCTTCAACTTTTACGCCCGACAAACCAACAATGGTGTTGTCGTTTTCGTAAGTGAAGAAAACTGTTCTACATTCAAATTGAGTTGTAATGTTTGTTCTTAGATTCTCATAAGTAAGACCACCCCAATTTTTAATATTATCGTCTTGAATTGAAGAAACAAAGCATTGTAAAGTTTCATTTTTTCTCGGTGCAGAACATATTTTGTGGTCAAATTTTACAATAATATTCCCTCTTGCTTCATCATAACCTTGATACCTGCATAAATAAAGCTGTCTATCAACAAACATTTTAGCTGCTTGCTTTTTAAGCAACTTTTCAAACTCATTAGTTTGGTAAATAAGTTCGTCCTGAATAAGGTTTTTATGTTTGTTGTTATTGATTATCATCCTCTATGTTTAAAAGTTTCAACAATGCTCTTGATTTTTCTCCTGAATTGTTTTTGTCTATAATTAAAAGGTGTTTGTTTGCTTCTTTGTTTGCCTTGCAAAAGGTAAACAATTCTTCCATTGTTTTATCGTGTTGATAAGCAAGAATATGGTCTGTGTTCAGTTGAAGTATTTCTTCGGCTGTATCGTAAATTTTTATTCCTGATTTTGCACTAAAATCCAAAGCCATTTTGTAGCCTTCATTTTTGATTTTCAAAATCTCGATAGGATGAATGTATGCAAATGCACCTCTTGCACTATGAACAAAGTATTTTTCATCTCCAATTTTTACTGCATTGAAACCTTCATCAGAATCTTCAAATTTTACATTTCTTTCTTTTGTTAGTTTTATTTTAGCTATCAAATTGAATAATTTTTGTTTCTTTTTTGGTGGAGAAACTGACAACTCTAATATGTTTTTTAATTCGGGAACGTAATCATTCCATTCAGTTCCTTCAAGGTCAGAAATAAACTCGTTTACTTCGTCTAAGAATGAGGAATTTGTGTTTTCTTCTTTTGGCTGACCTTGGTGTTTATACTTTTCTAATTCCGCTCTTATCTCTGATAATTCAATGTCTTTTGAATCCTCGGAAGTAAAACTGTTGTTAGTGTCTAATGCAACCTTTTTTAAGATTTTGGTTTTATCTTCATTTTCGTTAATGTAGATATTCATACCATTCACGGCATAATCACCTTCATTGTAGCGATATAAAATATAATCTTGAATTTCGTCAAGTTTTACAATCTTAGGTAAAGAACCTTTGTAAAGATAAATTGAAAATCCTCCGATAGATTTCCATTCTTTTGATTTTGCCTCTAAAAACTCAAAGTTAAATTCTTCTTGAATTATCAATTCTTGTCCTTTAGCTCTGCTTGAATTTATAACTCTAACCATTTCCTTTAAAACGGCAAAATCATTTTCAATTTTTAATTCAATTTCTTTTTCTTTTAGCAATTCAAACGTATTTAGAAGCATTTTACCGTCTGAAAGTTTTTCGTCTTGTGCTATTATATTTTGGTTGAATTCACCTTTTAAAAGAAAATACTTACGCAAAGAAACCAAGGTAGAATTTTCAGCATAAACTCCAACAGTTTCAAGGTCAGTAATTTTTATATGGTCTTGTTTAATCCATTCGTGCAAGTATTTAGGTAATTTTTCTCCTGTTTCTAATGCAAAATTAGAAGGGTAAACAGCACAAGTAATATCAAAGCCTAATCTCGATAAATCAACATTCGCAATGTGTTTATGATAGTATATCAGAAAGAAGAATTGTTCAGCATTTTGAAATGTTTCTGTTTGCTGGGAAAATTTTATATAAATATCAGCTATGTCAGTTTCTTTGTTAATACCAAATAAAGCATTTAATTTTTCTCTTGGTATTCCTTGATTCGCAAACACCGTAATTAAATCACTTATCAAGTTGCTGTTTTGATATGTTGAAGGCAATATTTTAGACAAACTAAACTCTTTTGAAGCAATTTTTATTATGTCTGCTATTGGTGGAATTTCTGAAAGTTTAATAGTTCGTTCTGCTGTTTGAATAACAAATTTGTTTCTAAATATTTGATATTCATTTTCATTTAGTTCTGTACAAACTAAATCTAAAAGTTTGTATTCATAATCTTCTTTGGTGTATGTTGCTGTAGAACTGAATCTAAACTCGGTAAGTTTTTTCAGAAGTTTTCTTTTCGGCTCATCATAGCGAATTATACTCACAAGTGTTCCTTTATGTGTACTCACGTCAACAACAATATCTAAAATCAAATTATGCAAATCAACAGCTTTAATTATACCGTCTTCCTCTTTATACGCTAAAAATTCTTGTGGTAATACAAAAAGATTACTTGCACATGTTTCATATATAAACTTCCTTACTTCTGGGTCGGCTGATTGAACTTGATTAGTGTTGCTTATCTTTTTTGCTATTGCAAAACAATTTTCAGTTTTCTTAATGATAAGTTCTTTGAAGAATTGCCTTTTATTGTCTTGATAAAGTTTGATGAGTGATTTAATTTCATTTGCCTCTGTTAGTTCTGAAAGAATTATATCTTGTTTAAGTAAATATATTTCTTTAAAAATTGCTTCTTGCTCGGAAACTAAATAAGTTTTCAATTCCGTAAAAAACTCTTCGTTTTTTATTTTGTATGCGTTTAGCCAAGTCGCAGTATTGAGTTTACAATCTATAAGTCTGTTTAGCGGTTTTATTACTGAATTGCTGTCGCAAAACAGATGCAAGTCTTTCAATGTGTCTTCGGCAACATTGTCAAATTTTGTTGTTTCATTTGTGAAATTGAGGAATAGATTTTTCTTTTCTTCTGCTGACAAAGTGTTGGTTTTACATTTTTCAGCGATTGCATTATAGATGTCTTTCTCTTTTGGTACTTTTTCAGATAATGCAGAATAAATGTCTTTGTATGTGGAAATATTTTTCAACGAAACAGCAAAACCTAAATTTTGTAATTCGTTTGAAATATTGATTGTATTATCTGTGCTAAAAATGATTGATTGATTTAAAATGCGTTTTTGAACAACTCTTGTTTTGTTTATTGTTTCATAGACTCTTTTATATTGATTGTAAGTTCTTTCTTGGAATGTTTCTCTGACATTTGCTGTTGTCCATACATCATTTATTGAATAGAACCTGTTGTCAGAAAATTTGAACAACTTTATTTCCAAAAGTTTCTTCTTTGTTTCCTCTCGCAAATAGATTTTTTCTATTTCTGCAACAAATGCTTCATATGTACTATCGTTGCATGAAGCAATCCATTTATTTATACTCTCAAGGTTAGCATTCTCAACTATATGTCTAATGTCCCATTCTTCGATTCCTAATTTGTCCGTTTCTTTTGCTTCTTCAATTAATAACTTATCTTCTTCCTTATCCCACTCAAACCATTGAATATGGCTTAAACCAAAATTGGCTAAATCGAGATTTAGTTTGAGTTTGTTGATTTTTACGTTTTGAGCATTGTCAGAAAAATTGTTATTTTTTGTTGGAATTGTCTTTCTGATATATTCCAACAAGATGTTATAGAAATACTCAATTTGCCAACCATTACCTGAAGAGTTGCTTGACGATTTTTCGGACATTAAAATACTCGTAAAAAGATTTTTAAAAATGTTCCTCCCTTTTTCAAATTTAAAAACTTCCATTTTGTTAATCACTTGTTTTGACAACAACCCAAGTAGATTTTTATTGATAGGCGTTTCTGTAAGATTTTGTCTATTGCTTGACAATTCAAACAAATTGCTGTGGATTACAAATGATAAATAGTTGACCTCTTTAACGGCTGGAAAATATTTATAAATGTTAGGGTGCTTTTTGATTTCATTTGCAGAGTTAGCATTGTCCGCAAAGCATATCTTAAATTTCGCATCAGATTCTTTGTCCCTTACTTCTGTAAGACCAATTTTATTAAAATCATCTGAACCATTTTGGATCGTAAATTCTAAAACGTTTGTAGCTTCTTTATCTTTTTGAACAACATTTTCATTTATAACCAATGTGTCAAGCGATTTTAAAAAATGCATTGAAGTAGATAACCCATTCAAATACTCTTGTTTTTGCCTTTCAAGGTATTCAAACTTTTTATCTCCAAGTTTTAGAAAAAATACAGTACCACTATCTAATGAATTCAAGTCAACCTTATCACTACAAGATTTTAAAAAGGTTTGAAAACTCTTTAATTCCTCTACTTGGAATGGTTCAATGTCGTTATAATCTATGTCTTTTACTTTCTCTGATGGCTGTGCAGGAAAATTTGTAATGAGAATTTTCAATAACCAAGGTGCTTCATTGTTGTCAAAATCAACGTATTCAAATTCGGTAGATTTTAAGAAGGCGATGAATTGTGATTTTTCCGACCAAGAAAATAAAATTGGTCCTCTATGACCTTGTTTATCTACATTGAGTAATTCGTCTAAACCTGATGATTTTCCAACTAATCTATGAACCAATTTAAAACCAATTCCATATTTACCAATCTTATCAGGGTCTTGTTTACCAAAACTTTGCCCGATGTTCAGAATTGATTTTACACCGTCCTTAGAAAACACGCTGCCGTTGTTTATGACAATTAAATAATTTTCGTCATAAAACATATAGAATTTCGTTGAATCGCTGTCTGCTGCATTCTGGACAAATTCATAAATTGCTTGTCCGTCTTCTGCCATTTCAACTTCTTTTCTCAAAAAGTCATAAACCTGTGTTTTGTCTCCGTGATACATTGCAAAAAAACCTGAAAGGTCGTTATGCTGTGTCCCGATGAAATTTTCGTCCCAAAATTGAGCCGCTTGCTTTCTTGCAGTGGTTAAGTTTTTATACCATTGGCGAAATGATTTTGCACTCTTTATTTTCATGGTAGTCTATAGTATTGCCAAATTTAAGTGTAGTCTGCTGATATTAATATTGTTATGCTGAAATAAGTGCAATGTGCATGGGTGCGTTGGCTATGCGTTGGAATTTTTAGCTCTTTGCAAGGTTGGCTTTGTGTCGAGGTTGTGTGTGCCTTGCAATGTGCTAAAAATAGCGTGGGGCAGCGTCGGCGGAGTCTTAGGGTGTGTCCGACTATTACGTTGTGTCCAAATAGGGTGACGTACAACGTTGAGGGCTTTGTGGCGGCACGATAGAAGGTTCCGTCAGCCCGAACAGGTGCTGAAAGTAGCACAAAAGCTACAAACTACCACCGCTGACTGGCGCTGTTCCGTCGAGCCGTGAACCGAAGCTGAAAGAAGAAACGAAGTTGCTGCTGCTTGTTGTCAGCCGTGCTGACATAAAACCCCTTGTTATGTGCACACTTTATTCTGTCGGAATGAACACTGCTTGCTAAAGCTACCGTAAACAAAACCGCTTTGCCGTCAGTGCAAACCCGTCAGCCTTGTCAAAGTAATACCACTAACTAAAGTAAGGAAAGGCTGTTGTCAAACAAAGTTGCACATAACGTTTCGGTATTGGCGTTTGTGGCGGAATTTGGAAACGTCAGCCGAAACTGCTGCTGAGTAAAGATAGAAAAGTTGATGACATATTCTGCTGCTCAATTTATAACGTCCAGCCGGAACTAAAGCTGACAAATAGATGAAGCTCAGCACCTGCATTCAGTCCGCCGACATAACGCCAATACTTTTGTTACATGCCGTTTTTTCCGTCAAAATAAAGCAGACTTAAAAACTGTAACGTAAAGTCTTACTAAAATGCGATTGAAAAAAGTAAACGTGCATTTTGAATGTAGTGCTGCTGTTCTGTCGTGCTACAACTATAAATGTAAGCAAAGCCATCGTGTCAACCAGTAAGCGATTTGTCAGGCGTAATAACCCGAACTTAAGCATATATAACAGTCATTTTAAAAGAGCTTTTGTAATTTGAAAGATGGCGTACCGTCACCTGAAACAATGTAGAAACAGAAAAGCAACCTGCAAAATAGCAAACGTTTAAAGTTGTCTGTCAATGGTGATGAACTCAAATTGTCAATACCAACGATTACAAAATACAAAACGATTTACATCCTGTCAAAAGTTGAAAGCTGATCGAAATGTGTAATGTCAACTGTCACCATAAAACTGGTTGAAAAAGTAAGCGTTGCAAACAAGTCCTGTCGCTCTGAAACTGTCAGAAAATAACTTTGAACTCTTGCATTCTGTCCCGCTGCACATAAACGCTGCCCGCAAATGAAATGGCATGTAACGAGCAGGGCTTGCTGTCCGTAGCGGCATAGCTGATTTGTCAGTTTAGATAAAGATATATTGTTTAATAGAATTTCTGATGTTTAGCCGAGATTGGTCAGCCGCTATGGCAGCAAGCCTCGTGTTATGTGCCGGTAAAGTCCTTAAGTTCTTTTGCGAAGTATTTTTCTATAAGTGAATAGCCAATAAAGTATTCAACAGAATATATCTTTCCGTCAATATTCCGTGGCTTTGCATTCTTGTACATGTATTTAGTCGTCAGGTAGTCCCTTACAAATTGTTGTCTCTTTGATTGAGGAATAATAAAGTAATAATTGTCAAGCTTGATAATGTCATAGCCTGTCGTCTTGTCTGATGTAAGAACGAGAGTATTTCCATTTTGCAGCTTCCATTTTCCGCTGTCAACTTTTGAATGGCTCATGCAGTCAAAACCTATTTTCTGAAAGGTTTGGTTACTGTCAAGAATAAGCCGGTAACCAACAAATCCATTGAAGATAAAATATGTTCCTGTTATATCAGCACAGTTCAATGTGCCCAGATGAGTTAGCCCGCTAACTGTGTCAAATATGTTTATGAAAGAATTCGTCTCGTCTGAACCTTGTCCAAACAAAACAATCGTACAAAACAAAGCTAATATTGTAATTACCTGTTTCATTTTAGTTGTCAGATTATTGGCACATAACGTTCCAGCATTGCTGAAGGCGTGGTAATAGCGCTTTGTCAGCCGATGCTGAAGCTAAATTAATAAACAAAAAATGAGTTTAAAAATAAATGCTCAATAGCGTAATGTCTGCTGGATATGCTGCTGATTAGAATTACAAATGCTGATGCTGCGAATTGTCAGCCACGCTTTTAGCAATGCCTTTGTTGGCTGCTGTTTAATTTCTAAAAGTTTTTTCAAGTTTATAAATTTTGTTTGCTTCTTGTAATTGGTCAATGTCGTAGAATTTTATTTCTGTCAGGTCAAAAGTTTCACTGTCACGATTTACAAACTTTGAATGCTTTAATTCATTTGGCATGTCAAGTTTAAATTTATAAATGCTGTCTTCAATATGAAGTGGTGAGTAATAACCGGAAGAATAATCAAAGTCAATGAAGCCGAATTTTTTTGCTTTAAGAGCAATAACAACGAAAGGTCTGCCTGATATTTTTTTGTTTTCATTATATGCTTCAAGCCTTAAAAATAATAAGTCATTAATGAAATAAGCAGTTGTGTCACCTTGATATGAAAACCATTTGTCTTTTGGATTTATGATAAGTGTTGGCGCATTTTTATTTTCAAAGATTGCAATTAAGCCACTGTAAGATGACATTGTCCATTCAACGATTGTATAAATTAAGCAAGCATATTTCTCATCATCACTTTCATAAAGCTTATCCATGAGAAAAATATATGGATGAACACCTCTTTTCGGAGTAATGATTTTTTTGAAATTTATCTGCCAACCTTTTGTATCAAGGTCTTCAGGTTGTCGCAATATCGTGTAGGATTTTAGCATGTCATCATAAATAGCAGCCAACGAACAGGTATTGCCGTTTGTTGTGGACTTCAAAGTTCCGTCAGCCCGGCAACAAAAGCTAAATTATTATTCACAGTTTAAATAAAAAACAAAATGAACAACAAAGAACAGTCAGCCGGGACTATAGCCGGGCAAAGCACAGAAGCCGAAGTAATAAATGTTAGCCACAATAACGGCAATACACATGTTGGCTGTAGCCTTAGTCTGTCAGAAAATGCAAGTGTCGGCGAAAAGAAAAAGTTCATTTCTGCATTTGGAGTAAACATTGTCAATAAAGAAACAGATGAGTTTTTTAATGGATTGCCAAACGTTTTGTCAAAACAAGAAAGAGACAAAATAAGCGAGATTTTGTATAAAGACTTGTCCGAGGAAGAACACTTATGGCTAAGAAATATCGTGTCTAAACTTAATAGCGCTGGCTTAAAGATTAAGACTTACGGCTTGTACTTTATGTCTGCGCATCAACAACCTGCGTTATCTTCATAAAGAAGTCTTCTGGTATGTTGTCAATAATAAATTTTGGACTGTCAAATGGCTGCGGCGGGAAAACACGAATGTTTATACAAGCGTCTTTCATTTCTAATAATCTGTCTTTTAAGTCTAACTTTTCAATTTTTTCAACCCAGCGTTCTATTTCTTTTTTGTGTCGCTCGTCGGTCAGTTCTGAATAAGGAATATTATTAAACTTAAAAATGTCGTACAGTGTCGCCATAAAATGTTTTTAAAAATTGTCAACCGATAAAGCTGTGTCCCACAAGGTTACAGCCAACGTTCAGGGCTTTGTGGCGGCACGGTCAAAGTTCCGTCAGCCTGAACAGAAGATGAAAGTAGCACAAAAGCTGCAAATAAGCACTGCTGATAGGCTGTGTTCCGTCTGGCTATAGCTGTAGCTTAATAGCGAACCGCAGTTGAGGGTTAGGTTGTGTCAGCCGTGCTGACACAAAACCCCTTGTTGTGTGTACACTTTATTGCGTCAACCAGTGCAAAGCCGACTTCTTTATTCCGCTAAAACCGAAGTAACAACGTTACTGTCAGAACGTTGCTTCCAGGCACCGTCAACCTAAACAACTGAAAACATACGGTAAAATAAAGTAACACTTGGCTGTTGTCAAAAGTTACACACAACGTTCAAGGCTTTCTGCTTTGCTGGCAATTTATGATGTCAAGCTTGAACCATAGCCGATTAAAAAACTAAATTACAAGATAAAAAATCAATAGCTCAATTTATAACGTCAAGTTGGAACAAAAGATAAACAGAATTACTTATGTTGAAGTAAGTTGTGTCAGCCAGCATAGCAGAAAACCTTTTGTTGGCTGCAGGCTTGTTATAAGCAAGTAATCATCTAAGTCTTTTTAAAGTAATTCTTTCTGTCAGTTCGTTTCGTTCTCCTGCAATTACTTTATCAATAGACAAAACCTGAAAGACATTAATGGCTTTCCCATTGTCAAAGGTTGTAATGAGAATCTTACCGTTGTCCGCTTCTAATTGATATGTCAAATCTTTACTGGTTTGAATCTCTTCTCCCTTTAACAGAGAAGTATCTTTACAAGGTGAAGAATCTGCAATCATTGAATAAGTCGTTTCTTGAGTCATGTCTTTCTTACTGCTAAAAGCCCAATATAAATAATTGCAACAGCCAACTGTTGAAAAATAATTACTTGTGTTTTTATACAAACGAATTGTATCTACCTTGAAAAATACACTATCGTCATTGCATGTCGCCCAAGGTATAGAAATAATTCTCCTTTCTTTTCGAATTAGATTTTGATAACTGTTATTAATTGTTTTTTGAACTTGCCCAAGTGTAATTTTTGTGCTCTGTGAAAAACAGATTGTCATACTAAAAGTAATAAGAGTCAATATTACAAAACGCATCTATAATCTTTTAATTTTAAGCTTGCAGCCAACGGTCCACTGCTTGCCGAATTAGCGGCATTCTGTGATTCGTCAGTTCAAATATAGTTATATCGCTTAATAGAAATCTATTGGTGAATGGCTTGGGTCAGCTGCTATTTTGGCAAGCAACTGTTGTACGCCGTCAAAAGTCAGTTCAACTAAGCTTTGTCAAATGCAGCGTCGTTGTAAAGTTGCTGAATAAACTTTTCAAACGTGTCACCTAATGGAATAAAATCATTGTCATTAGCAATGTATGGCAATAGTCCAAATTGAAATGGTGTTTGTCGCCTGTCAATGACAAACATTTCAAGATTACCATTTGTCCCGATGTAAACTGCCCAGGGAAAGAACTCAGAGCAAGCGTCCTGAGTGCTTTGATAGATTTTGCCAACCGGGTCAAAGTCAACTACAAACTCATTTAATACTCCTGAAAAACCGTTTGTTTGCGTTAAAAATTCTTTATAGTCACCTGGCAGGTCAATTTGCAATTGATTTTCTAATTCTAAAATCTGTTCGTCTGTCGCAGGTGGATTAAATTCATTTATACTGCCGGCTGTGTCGTGAAAGTATTTTCTTATCAAGTCAGACATGCAAAGATGAGAATTTTAGACTGTCAATTTTGGTGGCGTACAACGGTTCGGTATTGGCGTTTGTGGCGGAATTTGGAAAACGTCAGCCCGAACTGCTGATGAGTAAAGATAAAGAAGCTGATAACATATTCTGCCGCTGAATTGATAACGTCCAGCCCAAACAAAAGCTTAAAGATAGCTGAAGCTGAGCACCTGCGTTCAGTCCGCCGACATAACGCCAATACTTTTGTTGTGCGTTCGTGCTATTTTTTTGAAAGTTTGGTATTAATAGAGTCAATCGTTCTTTGTATTTGTTCTAAAGATTTTTTTGTGTCAGAAGTATTTGAATGAAGTGTCAAATAGTTTGTCACCAGTAAGGCTGCAGCACCGATGATTGCTGTCCATAGAAAATTCCAGCGTTGTGAACGGTTAGCCGCTTTGTCATGCAAATCCATTGCTTTATCAATTAATTCTTGCGTTTCGCTAATAGTCATAGGTTCTCTATAGTCAGTTATTGTCGCATGTGAAACTATTGGCTTATATGAACGAAGAAGTAAAGCTATCCAGGTATGTTCGCCATTTGGTCTAAAAAATTCTGGATGCTGTATGCCGATGTCATACCAAGTCTGCTTCGTTTTTACAGATAAAGGCTTGCCTCGCAATCTGTCGTCAAGGGAGCTAATTTGTGGAAAAGTAGATTCAGTCAACGAGAGTACTGTAATCAATCTTATTACATCTTCTAACCTCCCTCTGATTAAATATTTTGGCTTTGTCATATTAATTGGTCAAACAAATTTTGAAGTTGCGAACGTGAATTGTGTCTTGTCCTGAAATAGGTTGACCATTTTTGGTTAAGAAATATGGTTAAGTATGCTCAAAATTATGGGATTGTTTTTATCGGCTTTCGTTTTTCAAATACTTTATCCACTAAACGGCTCTCTTCAATTTTTGGATGATTTTCGTTCGCCGTTTGTGGATAAAGCTGCAGTACTTATGTTCATCTTTTGTTCGTTGTTCAGCAATTGCTTTTTATAGCTTTTATACTTATGCTTTTGATGTGTATGCGCAAAGTCAGGTGTCTGCATTTCAAGAGAGTAATGCCTTCTTTCCCTGTTGTAAATCTCCACTGCCTGCGTAAGCATTTTATTTGCAATATCAATGGAAGGAATGGTTTTGATTAATCCAAACTCATATTTTAGTATACCGTTGATGCGTTCGGCAACAGCATTCTCATACGGGTCGTATTTTTCTGTGGTGCTTAAAATCATTCTATTGCTTTGAGCAAACTCACTGTAGTCAGGACAGCAATACTGGATGCCCCTGTCGCTGTGATGAATGATTGTTTCCCGGTTATGTTCGCAATTATTCAGTGCCATCTGCAGTGCATCTTTAACGAGTTGTGTTTTCATGTTATCATCCAATTTATAACCCATCACTTTTTTTGAATACAGGTCAGTAACCAATGCAACGTAAACATAGCCGTCCTGCAGTTTTACATACGTAATATCGTTTACAAAGACCTGCTCGGAATGAGTGGGAACAAGGCTTTTAATAAGATTGGGCGAGGTGTAAAAAAAGTGTTTTGAATCGGTAGTAATAAAGCACCGCTTTGTTCTGGGAACGAGCAAACGGTGATGCCTGGCAAAGGTAAAAAAAGCATCCCTGCCCATTTTAATACTTACATTTTTAAGGTCATCTTTAATATCAAGATGCAGTTTTTTTGTTCCGTACCGAGGCATTCGCTTGCGGATAGGCTCAATTATTTTCTTAATCTGCTCTGCCTGCATTTCTTTTTGTTTAGCGGTTTTAATTCTTTTGTAATAAGCCTGTTTTGTTATCCCGAACACTTCATACAGCCATTTTACTTTGTAAGCTTTTTCTTCTTGCGCTGTATCTCTTGTGCTAAGTGTTCGGGTAAAAACTTTTTTGAAAGTTCCTCGCCGGTAACCTTTTCAAACTCCACAATCATATCCTGCTGAAATTCTTTAATGAACTCAAGTTCTTCAATGCGCTCTTTAAGCTTTTTGATTTCATCATTCTTGCTCATGCCTTTTTTTGTTTGTAAACAGGAAGATAATTTTTTCATCCAGTAAGCAATGGTGCTTCTTGAAATATTGTACTTTTTTGAAGCATAGTTTGCACTGATAAGACCATTGCTGATTTCGTCAATGACGGAAAGTTTGAAGTCGAAGCTGACTTGTTTGCCGCTTCTTTTTGGACAAGGCTTTGTTTTCTGTGTGCTCATGTTGACCAATAGTTGTTGAATTTTTGGTCAACCTATTTTAGGACGTGAGATTGTCAAAAGTTGCAGGCAACGGATTCAGTATTGCCGATGGTGGGGAATTGAAAAACTCCCGCCCGGCAACCAAAGTTCAATACTGTTTTAAAAGTTGAAGATAAAAACTAAAAGCTAAATAGCCAACGTCCAGCCAGAACCAAAGCCCAATAGCGAACAAAAGCCGATTGCCACAACGTCCAGCCCCACTATTGGCAATACTCTTGTTGTGCGTTGTTTCCGTCAAGTTGCTCCTTAATAATTTAAGATTTTTCTTGTCTTACAAAAATCTGTTCAGGGATTTCTCCAAATACAAATTCAGTAACTTGACATAACCACATTGTTCGATTAATTTCTTGTCCTTGGTATACTTTCATTAAGTAATTCCCACCACCAATAAATGGGTCACATTTTTCAGTTAAAACAAGTTTATCAGCTTTATCAAACGGCTCTTTTGAAATACTTAAAACAATAGAGCTTTCATTGGCAGCCATCATGTCAAGCATTTTGTCTGCACCATCAATCATTTGAAGGTCTCCAATACTACCGCCTTGCTCAAGATATTCTGGCAAGTCAATGTACCAGTCGTTTCCACGCTTTATAAACTTATAGGTTTTCAATTTTCTAATGTTTTGTAAGTCCGATTGTCAAATAACGCACAACGTTCAAGGCTTTGTGGCGGCACGATTAAAGGTTCCGTCAGCCTGAACTGAAGATGAAAATAAGATAAAAGCTGCAAACTACAACTACTGATCAATTGGGATCCGTCTGACCATAGCTGCAGCTCAATAGCGAACCGCAGTTGAAGCCCAGGTTGTGTCAGCCGTGCTGACACAAAACCCCATGTTGCCTGTACACTTTATAAATTGTCCAGCAGTGTAAAGCCAAAACCTGTACTGATAAAACCAACGCAACCATTTTGCTGTCCGAGTGCAACTCGCAGCATCGTCAGCCAAAGCAACTATGAAATTAATGCTAAAATAAGTAACAACTGCGTACCGTCGAAAGTTACAGGCAACGTTCCAAGGCTTGGCGAAGGCAGGAAGAAAGAATTACGTCAGCCTACGCTTGCACTGCTGTTGAATAAAGGTATAAATTTTAACCTATGTTCGTCAGCCCTGCTTTTGCCAAACCGACTGTTACCTGTAGGCTGTTCTATTTAAATTATTTTGATGCTTTGGACAAAAGATTTGAATGCTTCTAATTCTACTTCTTCTGCTTCTGTGGAGTCTGTCATATTAAAGGCATACAAGAAATTTCCTTTTTCAACCATGACGCTCCATGTTTTGCAAGTCCATGCCTTTTAAACACATTTGATTCAAATGTCCAACTCCATAAATAGTCATAGCAATTACAATTTGATAACTCAAATTGTCTTATCTCTCTAATTGTGTGATATTCCTTGAAGACTTTACTTGACCTATAGGCTACCATATTTACGAGGTATTCAAAGTTTTGTACAATGTCTTCATTGATTGTTCTATTGACTTCAACTTTGTCATCAATGAATATAGTAATGGAGGGTGAAAATTGATGTTCGTACTCCGGCTTATTAAGTCCATACTTGGCAATTACAAGCGTTGGCTTCCCTGTCTGTTGCGAAGCTTCCTCTTTATTAAGTTCATAATCAGCAGCAAGTACTTG
The DNA here is from genome assembly GCA_965247435.1 of Ilyomonas sp. Taxonomy (GTDB): domain Bacteria; phylum Bacteroidota; class Bacteroidia; order Chitinophagales; family Chitinophagaceae; genus Ilyomonas. The sequence goes on from OZ252019.1 coordinate 1,165,300, forward strand.
GTCAGCTTGCAGTTTCCCAAAGTCCATAACAGAAACAAAATTCCATCCGTCAGGCTTAGAAAGTATAAGCCCCAGCTTTTTATTGACATAATAATTAGAGTTTATGGCAACTGCCTGTAGCGGGTCAATTGTAAGTCCAGCCAATGCCACTCCCATTAGTTTCATAAACTGTCTTCTTCCAATGCCCATGTGTATTTTAATTTATTATGTGCTATCGCCAAGCTTACAGGTAACGGAACAGGTGTTTATGAAGTGGCGGTATTCAGTGTTACTTCAGCCTCACTTTTGTTCCAAATTTTAATAAAGGTATACCGTTGAGCATTTGCAGTCAAGCCGCTATTTCATAAACACCATGTTGGCAAACGTTATTTTCGGGGAATTCCTAACAGGTAAAGTATGTCCATTTGCTTTCCTTTCACAATGGATACTTCCCAATCAAAATGGGCAGTATTTCTTACTTCTACAATCATTTGCTTTAGTTCTGCTTCCGTGTACGTTCGCAGCACCGAAACAACACCATCCCATAAAGTAACTACGGGTAATACAGGTATTAGGTAGGTGAAAAGAATTCGGGTAAATTTAAAAGGCTTTACAAAAGGAGTTAGTAGCAGAACGGATAAGGGCGATAAAAACATTTGAAACACATTTTTAATGTCCCTTTTTTGCGCTTCAAAAATCCCAATGGCTTGATTGCTGTCTACTGCATTTTGAAGAATAGCTTTAGCGTCTTTGGGTCTGAAATGATGAAAGGAAAGAAATTGGGTACGAAAGCCTTTTAAATGAGGTGGAACATCCATTGCATTGACTGAGGCTTCCATATATTCAAATACATTCGGATGTTTCGCTTTTGTTTTCTTAAAAGCATCAATATTGGGATAATAATCGGTAAGGATGATTTTCAAAGCCGGAATCCTGCGCTTTAAGTGTTCCGTTATTTTTACAAGTCCACCACCTCCACCTGAAGCGATATCCACGATTGTATTATTGCCACTGCGTTGGATTCCTTTTTCAATTACAGGTAGTACATTTTTGTAGACGTCGAACCTATTGGCTACAAACTGCAAATAGTCCGTTACAGCGTTTCTGAAACGTATAGGGAACCAACTTAAATCGTGAAACTCAAAAGCGTGTATCCGTCTCATTGCTATAATGTTTGCCAACGGTTGAGTATTGCCGAATTGCAGGCAATATAGTTCCGTCAGCCGAATATAGTACAAAAGAATAATTGAAAAACAAATGAACAGCACCTATTCGTCTGCCTGCATTTTGGCAATACCCCTGTTGGCGGTAGTTTAAGTCGGACTTGAATGCTTTTGTATTTTGTCTGTTTGCGCTTTGTCAATATACTTTGTTGTCCAGTCGCTAAATACTTTTATTAAAAAGTGTGCAACTGCGTCGAACTGTTCGTCTGTCAGAACGTTGCTTTTTAATAATAAAATTGTTGCTGAACCTGCCATGCTTTTGTCAGCGTCACTTTCTAATAGTCGTAAAGTGTGTCGTAAAATATTACTGTCAAACGATGATTGTGATTGAAAATAGTTATAAATTGTCCGATAGCAATAATGTTCTGTATTGTCGTCTTCTCCTAAATATAATTCTCTGATTTGTTCTGTCAATATGTTTTCTGTCAATACTCCACTGTCAAGCCAATGCTGTGAATAGTTAAGTCTTGAAAGCTTGTCTTGAATTGTTGTGTCAACCATAATGTGTCCGAATAAATTACAGCCAACGCCCGCCGGCTTGCCGCGGTGCGGAAAATAGCATTACGTCAGCCGAATATAGTACAAAAGCTTAATTGAAAAAAAGATGTTCAGCACATATTCGTCTGCCCGCATTGTGACAAACCAAATGTTAGCTGCGGTGCTTTTTGAGTGGAAGTTTAACGCCCTTTAGTTGTTCATTTGCCAAAGCAAGCTTTTCAGGAAAAAGCGTTTTGTCCCTACACTTATTTAGCGATGGGTCAATAGCCACAATAGGCGTTTTGCTGTTATTTAATTCCTTAACTGTTTTCATAATGTGCAATTTACTAAAATTTCCGTTGCGCTAAAAATCCCTCATACTCTACTCCGATTTCAAACTCATAAAATTCCTTGGCAATACGTCCATAAAGGTTAAAGTCCTGAATCATTTCATCATAGAACCGTGTAATTCCCATTCGGTAAAGTCGTGTCCGGGCGGGTGTGCTACCGGTTGCATACACGAAAACTTCTGGATATTTGTCAAGAAAAGTGTACAAAGCGGCAACAACTGTCCCAAGCACTTTATCAGTATCACCGTTGTTCGTTACAGCAAGGTCGTCAAGTTCACCTGTGTCAGGATGTTTGTCGCCAAAAGCAAGATTGTAAAGTCCTGTTGTGTAAGTAGGCTGAAAATGAATCTGCTTGCGGATTGCGCCTTTTGGTCCTACGCTAATAAATTCAAAAACTGTAAGGCTTTCATCTGATTTAAGATGGTATCTGTCAACTTTCATGCTGTTAAATGTGTCGGCATGAAGATAGGGCTTTCGTCCTGCTTGAATTATAGGAACTGTTCCAATAGGTGGTTTCAAAGTTCTATTGCAACGCTGTCACCAAATTTAATGTTTTATTGGAAACTCTTTTTTTGTTTTAAAAAGTGATTGTTTTTCTGTTTAAAATGAGGGAAGCTTTTTACACTTCCCATCACTTTTCAAAAGCCTGTTTGTTCGCTGTGGTTTCCAATCTCCAGCCACACAGGTAAAAGATTTATGCAATTTGGGTTAGTATCATTTCTTCAAAAACTTCTTTGGGAGTTCGGTAATCAAGCACGTGTCTTGGTCGTTCATTTAGCTGGTTTTGCACCTCTTTTAAACGTGCTGTTGAAATGGTACTAAAGTCTGTTCCTGCAGGAAAATAATCTCTTATCAATCCGTTACTATTTTCATTGGTTGGTCTTTCCCACGGGCTGTAGGGGTGTGTAAAATAAACTTGTATTTTGGTGTTCTTTGTAAAGAGTTTATGCTGTGCCATCTCGGTGCCATTATCGTAGGTCATTGTCTTTTTCATCTGCGCTGGTATTGACCTGAATTCTTTTTCAAAAGCCTTGCGCACTGTAGTGGCATCTCTTGCCTTTAGGGGTACTATAATGATGGTGCGTGTAGTGCGCTCAACCAGCGTCCCTATTGCACTTGAGCGTTCTTTACCCATTACCAGATCGCCTTCCCAATGACCTGGTATAAGCCTGCCTTTTACTTCTTCAGGACGTTCGTCTATACGTATGGGATCTTGTATAGTTGTGCGTTTATCAGCTCCCCTGCGCACGTTTCCACGATACTTTCTTTTCTGCCTGAGCTCTGATATTAGCAAGCTTTTTAGCTCTTTTTTACTGTGCAGATAGATGTACAAATAAATGGCTTCGTGAGAGATCTGCATTGCTTTGTTTTGTGGAAATTTTCTTTTTAAAATCCTGTGTATCAGCCACGGCGACCACCTCAGCTCAAGTTTGTCTAATACATATTGTTCAAGCTCCACACACTGCCTTATTTTGGTCTTGCCACTACGGCGATTACTAACACTGCTCACGGCAAGCCGTTCGCCTTCAATAGCTTTATAACCCTCTCTGCCTTGTTTATTTACCTCCCGGCTGACAGTGCTTTTATTGCGACCTAAGACCTCACTAATCTCGCTATAACTCTTTTTATGACTTACTAACTTTTCAATCTCTATCCGTTCTATCAAGGATAAACGACCATAGTTTTTTCCCATCATACAAGATAAGTTTTTTAGGCTTAGCGTTGCGTTAGATTATTGAACCGGCGGTTGTATTGCTACCAACGAACAAGTATTGCCGATGGTGGGAGAATTGAAAAACGTCCGCCCACAACTGAAGCTCAATATTGTTTTAAAAGTTGAAGATAACAACTAAAGCTAAATTATTAACGTCAAGCTGGAACTACTGCTGTTACTTGCACATAGCCGATGTTACAAAGTCAAGCCCCAATAACGCCAAACCCCATGTTACCTGCCGTGTTTATTCCGCATAACATTCTGCTTCCGCTTCATTTAATGTTCTACCTTTTGTGTCAAACAATAGTGTCAACTTGGTTTCAAAAGCTGGCACTGCAATTTCTCCGTCCCAACTATTTGAAATTGCTGGAATATGCTGTATAAGTCTTTCATTAAACTGATACCAACCTGGTGTGTTCTCTGTCAACTTTATACAATGCTTATCGCTAGTGAAAATGTCAAGGCATATATCGTCGGTAGTATAACGGTCTACTTTATATCCGAAAATTGTTTCAATGTCTGTCCAATTATAATGTGTCACACCCTTATGTTCTGTCAAATTAAAACCTGTGTCATCATATGTGAAAAACCCAAGATCGTCTAGTCGCTTTTTAAAGTGGTCAGCAAAAATTTCTTTCCCAAGTGCTTTGTCAGGTGTTACGAAAAGGTTCTTTGGATTTAGTAAACGAACCAAGAAGAAAAGTCCACCACCACCGAAGAAAATTATTGTTGCCCAAAACCTGAATGAAGAATATTTGTCTCTTGTCCAAATAGCGGCTACCACAAATAGAAGCGAAATTATAATAAGCAAAATTTGTTTTTTCTTACTCTCCCAAATTAGTCGTCTGTTATTATAAGTAGTGTGTGTCATAACATGGCAGGTAACGTTCGGTATTGGCGTTTGTGGCGGAATTTGGAAACGTCAGCCGAAACTGCTGCTGAGTAAAGATAGAAAAGTTGATGACATATTCTGCTGCTCAATTTATAACGTCCAGCCGGAACTAAAGCTGACAAATAGATGAAGCTCAGCACCTGCATTCAGTCCGCCGACATAACGCCAATACTTTTGTTACATGCCGTTTTTTCCGTCAAAATAAAGCAGACTTAAAAACTGTAACGTAAAGTCTTACTAAAATGCGATTGAAAAAAGTAAACGTGCATTTTGAATGTAGTGCTGCTGTTCTGTCGTGCTACAACTATAAATGTAAGCAAAGCCATCGTGTCAACCAGTAAGCGATTTGTCAGGCGTAATAACCCGAACTTAAGCATATATAACAGTCATTTTAAAAGAGCTTTTGTAATTTGAAAGATGGCGTACCGTCACCTGAAACAATGTAGAAACAGAAAAGCAACCTGCAAAATAGCAAACGTTTAAAGTTGTCTGTCAATGGTGATGAACTCAAATTGTCAATACCAACGATTACAAAATACAAAACGATTTACATCCTGTCAAAAGTTGAAAGCTGATCGAAATGTGTAATGTCAACTGTCACCATAAAACTGGTTGAAAAAGTAAGCGTTGCAAACAAGTCCTGTCGCTCTGAAACTGTCAGAAAATAACTTTGAACTCTTGCATTCTGTCCCGCTGCACATAAACGCTGCCCGCAAATGAAATGGCATGTAACGAATAAGTATTGCTGCAGGCGTGGCAATTGAAAAACGTTTGCCCACAACCGCTGCCTGGTTTTGTTTTAAAAAGTTGAAGATAAAAACAAAAAGCCAAATAGCAAACGTCCAGCCCGAGCCAAAGCTGAAGAGCGAACGACAGCCGAAGCTGCCAACGTCCAGCCCCGCTTGCAGCAATACTCTTGTTGGCAGAAGTACTATTGCAACTCAGGAACTGTGACAACAGTAATCTCACTGACCAGTTTCAACCGAATATCGTTCGTTAAAAAGTAGTCAGCCTTCGCTTCAATGGAAGTCGCAAGTTGGATAGCGTCAGGTGTCCTTAAATTATACTTGGCTCTTAGCAGAGCTGCCTGTTCTGCAATTGCAGATGTGACATCAAATATCTCGAAACCCCTTGCGTTAGTTAAAATGTCCCGGTATTGTTTTGCAATATTATTATGCCCCTCTCGTAAAGGCTTAACCAGCACTTCAAGAAGTGTCACCGTAGAAGTGATAAACGAAAAACCGCCTTTCTCGTTTAAGTTGAAAAGCTTTTCAAGAACACTTTGATAAATACTATGTCCTTCAATAAAATAAATTAATGGTGCGGTGTCAAGGCAAACGACTTTTGACGCAAAATTTTGAACTACCATTGCCTTTCTTCATCAATATAGTTATCAATATCTCTTTCACCCTTCCAAATTTCACTACCTAAACCTGAAAGTGCAGTTAATTGCAGAGAAGTTGCCTTTGTCGCTTCTGTTCTTTTAAGCAAAGAGACAAGCCGTTGGATAAGGGTCAATTGGTCTTCCTTGTCAAGCTGCTTTACTTGAGATAGTATATCGTTTATGTTTAATGATGCTGCCATAATAGTTATTTATCAAAGTTACGGAAAAGTCGGAAAAGTATTTCTGCCAACGTTGAAGGCTTGCTGCCGAAGCGGCATTCCGTGTTACGTTAGACCAAATATAGTTGTAAATGATGATTAGAATTACTGTTGCTAATTGACTTGCGTCAAGCCGCTATGGCAGCAAACCATATGTTAGCTGCCGTTTTTCTTTTGTAACAGAGTTCTTTTGTCCTTCTTTGCTAAAAACAAAAAGTATTTTGCTGAATTATTCTTATAAGGATATGGGTCGCCAGCGTCATATTCTCTTTCATTTTCTTCTCCGTCAACCTGTTCATGAATGATTTCATTGTTTAAAAAAAGATATAATCCTTCAAATTTTATGTAAGCAGTAGTGTCGGTCTGAAAGTGGCTGCTTTTTTCAACAGTTTGTAAATATAGTTTAGTGTTCTGAAATTTGCTCTTGAATTGAAGCGGAAGTGAGCTCTGCTGAGGAGCAACTCACCAGGAATAGATTCGCCCGACGAAATAGGGAATAGAGCAGGTGCATTTAGCATCTGCTTTTTATATTTCGGAGGGGGAATGCCTTTAAAAAACCTATGCTGCATATTCAAGAGGCGTTTTGTTGTTTAATGATTCGTGCGGCCTTATCGTGTTGTATTCTTCTTTAAATTCTGCAGCTTTTTCATTAGCATCTTCCAGGCTATAGAAAATGTTTGCATCAAACAAGTCTTCCCTTGCTGTACGATTGAATCGTTCAATAAAACAATTCTCTTGCGGTTTTCCTTTACGAATACTCACCCAGTTGATTTCTTTGTTTTTTAGCCAAAGCTGAAATCTTTTGGAAATAAATTCAGGACCATTGTCAGTTCTTATAGAAGCTGGTTTGCCATGGCATTCAATTGCTATTTCTAATAGTTCTATTACCCGTTTTGCAGGCATGGAATGATTTATAAACATCCCTTTGCAAAGGCGGTTGAAAGGATCTATAATGTTTAAGGATCTTATTTGTCGGCCGTTTTCAAGTACATCATGCATAAAATCAATTCCCCATTCATGGTTTTCCCCCATGGGGATAAAAGCAGGATTGGCTTTTCTTTGCTGCGTTCTTTTCGTTGGCTTGCTGTATAATGCATAACCCTGCTGTTCGTATACACGTCTTATCCTGCTACCGCTGTATGTATGTGTTCGCTGAATCATCGCTATTACTTTCTTTCGTCCACGCCTTTTCGTCCCTATTACCTCTTTGATTGCTGCCGAAACTGGTTCGTCTTTTTGAGGCATTACCTTTTTATAATACCTGGTGCTCCTGGAGCAAGAAAACAACTTACAGGCCCGGGAATGTGAGATTGCATATTGTTCAACAACATACACAACACATTGCTCCTTTTCCGCGGGCCTTACCACTTTTTTGAATTGACATCTTTTAAGATCTGATTGTCGAGAGTAAGGTCGGCAACAGCACGCTTTAAGCGGCTGTTCTCCTGCTCTAATGAACGAAGCCGGCTAAGTTCCTGCGAGCTCATTCCACTGTACTTATTTTTCCAGTTATGAAACGTAGCATCAGTGATGCCATGCTTGCGGCAAATGTCTGCCACCTTTGTACCGCCATCCTGCTCTTTGAGAATAACCAGTACTTGTTCTTCTGTAAATCTTGACTTTTTCATCGCTTTTATTTAAAATTTAAATTAAAAAATCTATTTTAAACTTGTATGAAAAAGCCAGCCACCTACCAGAGCTAATGAATAATGTTCCCTTGAAATTTTCTCTGTTAGCTCTCTAACTGTTGAAACACTCAATTCCTTTGAGAATTTACTTGCTGTCCATACAAACAAAGTAAAAAAAGCCAAACCTGCAACAGCAACCTGCCAACTAAAAAAGAATGCGATTAATGAAAGTATAAAACCAGCAGCGATTGTCCAAGCCAACCAATTTTTCATTCTCAAAATGTTCACCGTAAAGCCTAATATTTGTTCAAACTGTTTTACTTTTTGTCTGCGATTTGAACGAGGAAAAATGTATTCCAGTTTTGTCTGTGGTTCAATGTTTCTTTCCCCAAATTTTTGTGTCAAGCCAATTGCTTTGCGGACTTTATAAAACGCTTGCTGTGTAGTACAGTCGTCTTTGTCTATAAGATTGATTTGGCTTTCTATAACAGCGCAAATGTCACCGAACGTTTTTGCGTTCTTGAATGAATTGTCAGCAAATTTTACCCCAAACGATTTTTCAAGTTTGAGTAAAGTGTCCCCAAACTCTTCCGGGTCAATGTTGTCGAGTTTGATATCGTCTTGAACTGTCATGTTGGTGGTTTCAAAGTTCTATTGCAACGCTGTCACCAAATTTAATGTTTTATTGGAAACTCTTTTTTTGTTTTAAAAAGTGATTGTTTTTCTGTTTAAAATGAGGGAAGCTTTTTACACTTCCCATCACTTTTCAAAAGCCTGTTTGTTCGCTGTGGTTTCCAATCTCCAGCCACACAGGTAAAAGATTTATGCAATTTGGGTTAGTATCATTTCTTCAAAAACTTCTTTGGGAGTTCGGTAATCAAGCACGTGTCTTGGTCGTTCATTTAGCTGGTTTTGCACCTCTTTTAAACGTGCTGTTGAAATGGTACTAAAGTCTGTTCCTGCAGGAAAATAATCTCTTATCAATCCGTTACTATTTTCATTGGTTGGTCTTTCCCACGGGCTGTAGGGGTGTGTAAAATAAACTTGTATTTTGGTGTTCTTTGTAAAGAGTTTATGCTGTGCCATCTCGGTGCCATTATCGTAGGTCATTGTCTTTTTCATCTGCGCTGGTATTGACCTGAATTCTTTTTCAAAAGCCTTGCGCACTGTAGTGGCATCTCTTGCCTTTAGGGGTACTATAATGATGGTGCGTGTAGTGCGCTCAACCAGCGTCCCTATTGCACTTGAGCGTTCTTTACCCATTACCAGATCGCCTTCCCAATGACCTGGTATAAGCCTGCCTTTTACTTCTTCAGGACGTTCGTCTATACGTATGGGATCTTGTATAGTTGTGCGTTTATCAGCTCCCCTGCGCACGTTTCCACGATACTTTCTTTTCTGCCTGAGCTCTGATATTAGCAAGCTTTTTAGCTCTTTTTTACTGTGCAGATAGATGTACAAATAAATGGCTTCGTGAGAGATCTGCATTGCTTTGTTTTGTGGAAATTTTCTTTTTAAAATCCTGTGTATCAGCCACGGCGACCACCTCAGCTCAAGTTTGTCTAATACATATTGTTCAAGCTCCACACACTGCCTTATTTTGGTCTTGCCACTACGGCGATTACTAACACTGCTCACGGCAAGCCGTTCGCCTTCAATAGCTTTATAACCCTCTCTGCCTTGTTTATTTACCTCCCGGCTGACAGTGCTTTTATTGCGACCTAAGACCTCACTAATCTCGCTATAACTCTTTTTATGACTTACTAACTTTTCAATCTCTATCCGTTCTATCAAGGATAAACGACCATAGTTTTTTCCCATCATACAAGATAAGTTTTTTTAGGCTTAGCGTTGCGTTAGATTATTGAACCGGCGGTTGTATTGCTACCAACGAACAAGTATTGCCGATGGTGGGAGAATTGAAAAACGTCCGCCCACAACTGAAGCAAAATTGAAAAACTTTTGATGAAGATAATAACTAAAAGACAAACAGATAACGTCCAGCCGGAACCAAAAGCCAAATAGCGAACTGCTGCCGATTGCTCCAACGTCAAGCCCCAATATTGGCAATACTCTTGTTGGCAGAAGTTCTTATTATAGTCTTACCAAGCCAATAATAATAAAAGCGAATGAAAAAGCCGCAAATAAAGCAAGAACAACTTTTTCTTGTTTAGGAAACCAAATAAATTCGCGTTTTTTTGTTCTGTTAAAGAGTTGATAGTGAGCAGCTGTTCCCATCGCTTGTCCAACAAAAAGGAATATTCCTAAACCAAAGAATACTTTAATTAACCTTAAATCAATAATATCTAATATAGGTAATAAATAAACTCCAAGAACTAGAACAAGCATACCCACAATATTCATGTAATCTGAAGGCGTTAACCAAGGGATGTCACCCGCGTAACCAACTTTTCTTTCTTCGGCCAACCTCCATGAAAAAAGGGTCATTTGAAATCCTATAATGACCCCTGTAGTAGTCCATATGTCAGTTATTGTCATTTTAAAAATTTAGTTTCTAAATTTTACTACCGTTTATGTCGATTAATTATTAATATCTATGTTTCGTTAATTTGTCTATTTCCAGTTGGATTGCCTCAAAAACTTTTTTAAAATTAATTTAGTTTTTAAGTGTACGTTGTAGAATTTCTGCCAACTCTCAAATATACGAAACTCTATTTCGCCAATCCACCAACTGCAAGCTGTATTTACGCATTCAATCTACTATCTGGCAAAGTTGTCCTGCCACATGGCAAATTCGTAGCATCACGTAGCCAAGTCGTCGCGCTACATAGCAAAGTCAGGTTTTTACATACGCCAATCACTCGCTCACTTTGTTCAACCACAGCCTAAAACCGCAAACCGCTCAATCTGGTTTAGCTATTAAAAGTTTCCATAATAGGTTTATGCTCTTTTATACCAATCGCTGCATTTATAACAATACTAAACGTACCAGTATGAAAATAACTTTTACTTCAATGCTCCTTCTTTTTACGCTTTTTTCATTTAGCCAAAATTGTAGCGACTGCCGCTATGCCGACTCACTGGAGCTGGTGAAACTGTACAACGCTACGGATGGTGCAAACTGGACAAACAAATGGGACCTTACCCAACCCATGGAGACCTGGTATTCAGCGATTCCAGTGTTTGAAAACGGAAGGGTAACCTATATTGATCTTCAGCAAAATGGGCTGAATGGAACCATACCCAATTTGAACCTGCCTAAACTGAAAGAATTGTTTTTAAGTGATTATAACCTGACAGGCAGCCTGCCAAACTTTAGCCTGCCCGCTTTGGAAATACTTTTTATAACGAATAGCCAGGTGAGCGGCACCCTTCCCGATTTTAACCTGCCCAATTTGCAGTCACTCGCTGTTAGCGGTTGCCCGTTTATAACCGGTACCATACCGGCTTTTAATAATATGCCCAACCTAAGGCAACTGGCTCTTAGCGGCAATCAATTGAGTGGTACCATACCCAATTTTACCCAAAGTCTTACATCACTTCAGCTTGGCGGCAACCAGTTGAGTGGCACCATACCCGATTTTAGTATGCCAAACCTTACTACGCTTGAACTGGATGGCAACCAACTAACGGGAAGCATACCCAATTTAAATTTGCCAAAGCTGCAATACCTGAGTGTAGGGGGTAATCAATTAACCGGCGCCATACCCGAGTTACATTTACCCGCTTTATTGTCTTTAAATGCAGCTTACAATCAATTAAGCGGGTCGTTGCCTTCTTTCAATTATTTGCCTTTGTTGAACGTGCTGACGTTGAGTAATAACCAGTTGAGTGGCGCCGCACCGAATTTTGGGAGCAAGCCGCCCTTGTACACGATAGACCTGAGTTATAATCAACTAACCGGGTCAACACCTGCTTACAACTTGCCCCTTCTGGTGAACCTATTTTTGGGTAACAACCAATTGACCGGTACAATCCCTTCCTTCCAATTACCTAAACTGCAAGGTCTTTCGCTACGTCACAATCAGCTATCAGGCGCCATTCCCGATTTTGATTTGCCGGAGCTTACTGCCCTTGTATTAGATAGCAACCAACTAACAGGAAGCATCCCCAATTTTAATTTGCCCCAATTACAGTTTTTGCATCTTAATTCCAACCAATTAAGCGGATCAATACCGCCATTCAATCTGCCTTACCTGCAATCACTTTTACTCAATGATAATCAATTAACAGGCTGTATTCCCGGCGATATTAAAACAAACAGTCCCTCTTTGCAGCACGAGGGAGATATTTCAAACAACCCGGGTTTAGCTACACAATCGTGGACCGATTACTGGGATAACAACGCAGGTGTATGCCAGCCACCACCTACCTCCGCTGTGCTTACTGCTGACGCATCTTCCATATGCAGCGGTAGTTCTACAGCTTTGCGGGTTGCGATTACCGGCGGTAATTCTCCCTACACAGTGGTTTATCTTGCTTTTCATACCAGAGATACCGTTACAAATTATATAAGTGGCTCTGATATTCCGGTATCACCAGCCAACACTACTTCCTATTCGCTGGTTTCCGTTACCGATGCTACTTCTAATACAGGCACCGGCAATAGCGGCACACCCATAATAACTGTAACGCAACCTACCACCTGGTACCTTGATGCGGACCGGGATAAATATTATATAAGCAGCGTGTTGTCCTGCATTAATCCAGGGCCTGGTTATAGTGACAGGGGATCACCGGCTCCGGGTGACTGCAACGATAACAATGCGGCAGTTCATCCGAATGCCACAGAGATATGTGATGGCATAGATAATAACTGTGACGGGCAAGTGGATGAAGGCTTCCCTTTTATAACCTATTACCGCGATGCGGACGGCGATGGCTATGGTACGCCTGATTTATTTATCGGTGTAAAATGCATAGTGCCCGACGGCTATGTAACCAATAACCAGGATTGCAATGATAATAACGCTGCCGTACACCCCGGCGCTGCAGAAATCTGTGGTAATGGCATAGACGATAATTGCAACGGGCAGGTAGATGAAGGCTGTACTGTTACTGTTCGTATTGCTATTGCAGATAAAGCTAAAAATGAAGGCAATGGACAAAACACGATGCCATTTGCATTAACACTGAATAAAAAAGCAACACAAACCGTACAGGTGGCTTATGCCACGCAAAACGGTACAGCCATCGCCGGCAGCGATTATGTTGCCCAAACCGGAACGATTACGTTTGCGCCCGGTGTAAAAAGGCAAACCATTAATATCATCATCAAAGGCGACCGCAGAATAGAACCGGACGAAACATTCAAAGTAGTATTAAGCAACCCGGTTAATGCTGTTTTTGCCGATGGAACGGCAGTAGGCACTATTATAAATGATGATGGCGCCGCTGCTGCCTTCTCCAGTCAGTTGATAACGGAGGCAACCCCGGCCAATGCAGACAGAACCGTAACCGTTTCTCCCAATCCGGCTCAAGGTAAAGTGTATGTAACGCTGAAGGGCTATACAGGAAACGTAACCATACAAGTGCAAAGCGTAGATGGTAAAATTTTAAGGGCGGAAAAGCTGCAGGTTGCATCAATGAAATCTGCACAGCAGTTATTAAATGTTTCAGGATTAGCCAACGGTATTTATTTCATCAGGGTCATGGATGAAAAGGGAAGCCCGCAAACAGAAAAGCTGGTTATTCAACACTAATCACTGTATTCATCATAAAAGAGGCTGTCTCCAAAGACAGCCTCTTTTTGTTTATATACCTGCAGATTTCATGGCCTGTATGTAAGTCTGCTGCCATAAACGATGTTACAGAAATATTTTGCATTTATAAAGAAAGGCACACTGCTTAAAAAAGTGCAAGCCTTAACAAACAACCTGCATTAATTAATAAAAATTTTTGCAGGAGCAGGTTTGTTGTAATGAAATTTTGTGAAACAAAAAGAAGCGCCTTATTTTGCTATATCGATTTAGCAAGATGCCATAGAACAATGCAGCAGCAGCTATTTTGCTTGTCCTTAAAACGATACTATATAAAAAAATGAATTGCTTAATTGGTTTGAACATTCAAATTATTAAACTTAACCGGTGAAGAAACGGCCATCTATTCATGATATAGCCACACATCTCAAGGTATCAGCCACTACCGTTTCTTTTGTATTAAACGGAAAGGCAGGAGAAATGAGAATTAGTGATGCCATAGCCGAAAAGATAGTAACTTATGCAGATGCCGTTTCGTACCGGCCAAACTTAGTTGCCAAGAGCCTTCGTACCGGAAAAAGCAGGATTATCGGAATGATGGTAGAAGACATAGCCGATCCTTTCTTTGCAGGCATTGCCAGGGGAATTGAACGGATAGCTTATAAACTGCGGTACAAAATATTTTTTGCCAGCACCGAAAATGAAACAGCCAATGCAAAAGACCTGATAAAAGTGTTTAGGGAAAGACAGGTGGACGCGTATATTATAGCGCCGACTCCGCACCTTAGCAGTGAGATTCAATCTTTATTAGACGACGGCAAACCGGTGGTTTTGTTTGACCGGTACTTTCCGGAGTTGAGCACCAATAATATTGTGGTGGATAATTATGAAGGAAGTTATAAGGCAATCAGCTATTTGCAGGGGGAAGGCTTTACAAATATCGGGTTTGTAACATTAGATTCCGACCAATGGCAAATGGAAGAGCGCATGCGTGGATATACAGATGCATTAAAGCAATACGGTAAAAAAAGGTATGTTTTGAAAGTTCCTTACCTGATGGAGGAAGGGGAAGTTATAGAAGCAATGAAAGCGTTCTTGTTGAAACATACCGCGCTGGATGCAATCTTATTCGCCACCAATTACCTGACGTTGAATGGCTTTGATGCCATCAGGAATTTAAAAATGAAAGTACCACAGGATGTAGCGGTAATAAGCTTTGATGACAGTCCTGTTTTTCATTTGCTGTCGCCTGCTGTTACCGCAGTTGCGCAGCCTGTTCAGCAAATTTCTGAGGCGGTAGTCAATAAAATTATGTGGTGCCTTGACAATAAAGATATAAGCCATGATGCCCAGACCATTGTTTTGCCAACAGAACTGATTATCAGAAGTTCTGCCATAGGGCAGAAAAGAAAAGTATTACAATAAGTATTTAAAAAACACCAAAAGCAATATAAAGATGCTAAAACGATTTAGCTGAAATGAGTTAAAATATTTTCTAAAACCTAAAAAGTCTGACCTATGAAACGATTGTTACAAGTAACAGTATTATTAATCTGCCTTCTGTTTTATGAGGCCGATTTTGCGCAGGAAACCGTGAGCGGAAAAGTTTCTGATGATGCCGGAGCCGGGCTTGGAGGTGCCAGCGTTACCCAGCAAAATACTTCCAATGGCGTGGTTACCGATTCTGCCGGAAATTTCGCGATTGTGCTGCGTCCCAACGGAAGCAAAGTTCTCCGGTTTTCAAGTATTGGTTTTGCACCCTTATCGGTTTCTTTTACAGGAGGAACAATAAAGGCAGTTATGCAACACATATCTTCCACGATGGATGAAGTTGTAGTGGTTGGATATACCAGCCAGCGAAGGACTTCTATCAGCGGCGCCGTATCCACCGTAAATATGGGCGACGCCGAAAAGCGGCGGGTAGCCGATGTAACACAGGCTTTGCAGGGGCAGGTAGCGGGTGTTCAGGTTACGCAGAGTACCGGTGCGCCCGGCGACCCGATCAGCATCCGCATCCGGGGCGAAGGCACTATCGGAAACAACAGCCCGCTGTATATTATTGATGGGGTGCCTTCCAGGGATATTACGTTTCTCGCGCCATCCGATATACAATCCATGTCAATTCTTAAAGATGCTTCTGCGGCCGCTATTTATGGCTCGCGCGCCTCCGCCGGTGTCGTGGTAATTACTACAAAAACCGGCAGGCCGGGCAGAACAAATGTGGACATTAATTATTATAACGGCATTCAAAAAGTAACCAACCTGCCTACGCTGATGAACGCAGATCAGTATTTAGACAGGCAGGCAACCGCCTGGAACAATGCAGGTTATACCGGTGCTAACCCGTATTCGGCGCTTAAGCAGAGCGGTGGTTATGCAAACACCGACTGGCAGGATGCGTTATTTGAATTGGGGCACTCCCAGAACCTGCAGGTGAATGCCAGCGGAGGCTCTGATAAAGTGCAGTTTCTTCTCTCAGCCGCAGCGTATAAGCAAAACGGCATTGTAGTGTATGATAATGACCAGTACCAGCGGTTGAATTTACGGGCGAACATCAACGCCAACATGACGGACCGCCTGCGGATAGGCACCAATTTACAGTTGTCTTATGCCGCGCAGGATAAATTGTCTTCCAGCGGCGACGCGCCGGGCCTTATACGCCATGCATTGATACGGCCACCGGTAATCCCGGTGTATAAAGATCCAAGCGATCCTACCTATGATCCGAAAGACCCGTTTACCGATTTGCCGTTTTTCACCACGCCCTGGAGTAATGCCGATAATCATTTTGAATTTACATTAAACCCGGTGGCGGCTGCCTATTACACCAATGATAAAAGAAGCAATTACAAAACCTTCGGGAATGTATATGCGGAATATGCATTCTTAAGAAACAAGGAATTAAAACTGCGAACCAATGTTGGGATAGACTTGAATTTTACGCATAATAAAGCCTTCGCGAAAAACTTTGGCGATAAAGATGAAGCCAATTCAACCTATCCCGGAACCGGGCGGCAAAACCGCCCTACTTCATTAAATGAGAACCGGGGCGAAGAATCTACCATTACCTGGAACAATACCCTGAACTATGTCAATACATTCGGCAAGCATGCTATTAACGCACTAATTGGTTCTGAATACATTACCAATCATTCCAGCGTTATAGGCGCATCGCGGCAGGGTTTTGATTTTACAGATCCTTCCTTTCAATATATAGATTATGGTGGTACCGCCAATTTATACAATGGCGGCAATGCAGGCGAATGGGCGTTATTTTCCCTGTTTGGTTCTGCCACCTATTCTTACAACAACCGGTATATGCTGACTGCTAATCTGAGGGGAGATGCATCTTCCCGTTTTTCGGAGCAAAACCAATGGGGTTATTTCCCTTCCGTATCTGCCGGCTGGCGAATCGCTAATGAACCTTTTATGCAAAATATAAAATGGCTGTCCGACATGAAAATAAGGGCCAGCGTTGGTAAATTGGGTAACCAGGAAATATCCAACTATGCTTATCTCACGTTGCTTACCCATACAGGCGATCAATATCTCATCTCCAGGTATGGCAATCCCGATTTGAAGTGGGAATCAACGGAGCAGAAAGATATAGGTGTTGACATAGGAATTTTGAAAAATAAGGTTTACCTCTCGCTTGATTACTTTAATAAAACAACCTCAGATATTCTGTTGCCTGTTTCCTTACCTTCTCTGGTGGGCAATGTGTCTCCAACCTATGTGAATGCCGGCGAAGTAAGCAACAAAGGGTTTGAGGCGTCCGTTTCTGTAAGAAACAGCGGCAAAGCATTCCGTTACGAGGTGAATGCCAATATTTCGACACTTACCAATAACGTTGAAAAACTGCACCCGAACCTGCCAAGCATCACCGGTGATGTATATAAAACGGCGCCGGGGCATCCGCTTGCCTCGTATTACGGCTATGTAGCAGACGGCATTTATCAAAACCAGGCACAAATAGACAAAGAGCTATCTCCATCGGCAGCCGCAGCCGTAAAGCCTGGCTTTATCAGGTTTAAAGACCTGAACGGCGATGGTATCATCAACGATAACGACCGCACCTGGCTTGGTAATTCCATTCCAAAACTATCCTATGGGTTAGCGCTGACAGTAGGCTATAAAGGCTTTGATTTATCTGCCCTGTTCCAGGGCGTAGGCGGCGTGTACCGGTACAACGATGCGAAGCAAATAACCGATTACGACAGCCGGCCTTTTAACCACAGCACTGCCATACTCAATAGCTGGCACGGCGATGGCACAAGCAATACTATTCCTATTGCTACATTTGAAGACAACGGCAGCAGCAAGAAATCAAGCATATTTGTGGAGGATGCTTCTTACGCCCGCTTCAAAAACCTGGAAATCGGCTATTCTTTCCCTAATTTTTCAAAAGCCGGAATCAAAGGTTTGAGACTATACGTATCTGCTCAGAATATTTTTACGATAACAGATTATACCGGGTTGGATCCTGAATCCACCGACTTATTGGACCGGGGAACATATCCGCAATCACAGGCATTTTTGGCAGGTATTAATGTAAATTTTTAATGAAGTATTTTATAAAAACAAAATCTATGAAATCAGTATATAAAACAGTGGCTTTCGGGCTGCTTTGCTTAGCCGCCGGTTGTACCAAGGAATTGCATAAAGACCCGATTGGATTGCTTACGCCGGGGCAGATCAACACAGACCCCACCCTTAATACAGTGAATACGGCTGTCGGCTCTTCGTACCAGATGCTTGCCAGTACGCTTAACCTGCTTGCCCAATGGGACTGGAATGACGGGATTGTTTTCAGAGATGATTATATCCTGCAGGATATTGCTTCCGACGATATGCAGAAAAAATGGAACCCTGACGGCGACCAGGCCTGGATGGATAATGTGGATGCCTTTACGTTTACCGCTTCTAACCAGGCATTCAACGGGCAATGGACGTATGACTATGAAGGTGTCTCCCGTTCCAACCTTGCCATCAGCTATCTTACAGATGATGCGCTGGCTGCAAAAATTGGTATAGACCAGACCCTCAAAAACAGGCTGTTAGGGGAAGTATATTTTTTAAGAGCGTTTTACTATTTCGACCTTGTGAATAATTTTGGCGATGTGCCCCTGCTGCTGAAACCCTTAGCCAACTTTGCCGAAGCTTACAGTGTAGCCAAGCGGGTAAGCAAAGATTCGGTATGGGCGCAGATAAGTGCAGACCTCGCTGCTGCAAAGCCGTTACTTCCCAATAGTAAATATTCCGACAATACCGATAAATGGCGGGTTTCTGTGGGTGCTGTGATTGCACTGCAGGCGAAAGTGGCCCTGTTTAAACAGCAATGGCAGGATGTTATCAGCGATGTAACTGAGCTGGAAGGTTTGGGCTTTGCATTGGATGCAAACTACTTCGACAACTTTGATGTAAGTAAAGAATTTACGGAGAATGAAGTCATCTTTGCCTACAACCACATCAGCGGTATTACACCGAGGGACGGCAACGGTATTTGTGCGCCGCTCGACTGGGGCTTTTTTGCACCGACAACCGATTTTATCAGCACCTTTGAACCCAACGATCCGCGTCTTGGATTTACGGTAAATGTAGATCAGAAGGCAGTCTATAAATTATTAGGCACCACCAACACCACCTATAAAGGCAACGATGATGCGCCGACAAACAAGGTGTACATCCGCATGGCTGACGCAATATTGTGGAAAGCCGAAGCTTATATAGAAACCGGTAACCTGCCTGCTGCAATAGCCATTATCAACCAGGTAAGAGCAAGGGCAAGGAACGGGGTGGATGTTACCGGTGCAATGCCGCCTGCAGGCACACTGCCCGACAGGGATGCAACAGTTACGGATAAGAATGTGGTGAAAGACTGGCTGATGCATGAAAGAAGGGTAGAGCTTGGTTTTGAATCAGAACGTTTTTATGATTTAAAAAGATGGGGAATTGCGAAAGAGGTACTGAGTGCACAGGGAAAAAATTTCCAGGATTTCAATTATTTATACCCGATACCACAAGGAGAAATTGATAAGTCCGGCGGTACGATTGTACAAAATCCGGGTTATTGATTTAAGAAGATAAAATACAGGAATATAGAAGCTGTTCAGCGTTTTAGATTACCTTTTTTACCGGTAGTCTGCATCGCTAAACAGCTTCTTTTTTAAGTGAAATACAGGGATGGTTAAGTATAGGCTCAAAATTAAATGAACTTAAAGAAGTATTGTTGTTCGCTTTGGTGTAGTATTACTGCTGTTGAGTTTACAGCACTACAAAAGCAACATCAGGGCCTTTCCCGAAAACGTGCTGTACATCGTTTTCGGGTGGCTTTTTTTCGTTCTTTTTTCCATAAAAAAAGAACAACAAACGATTGGCAATAGGTAACAGATAATTTCGACGATCTACTTATAAGCAGCAGAGCGTACTTATTACATGCTCCTCCTTTTACTTCCGTTTTCTAACAGCATCGAAATGAAATTACTTCAGCCTGTTATAGGTAAGCTCACATCCCTAAACATAAGCCTTAGCTACTCCGTCCGCAAGCTCCTCACCGGGTTGGCGATGGCTGCTTTAATTGCCTGGAAACTGATGGTTAACACTGCAATACCCACAGCAACAGCGCTTGCCGCAACAAACAGCCAATAGCTTACAACTGTTCTGTAAGCAAAATTTTCCAGCCATCTGTCCATGCTATAAACAGCGACTGGAATAGCAATGATAATGGCAATGATAACAAGCACGATAAAATCTTTGCCGAGTAAGGCAACAATGTTGGCTACACTTGCACCCAAAACTTTTCTTACGCCGATTTCTTTAGTACGCAATTGCGCAGAATAAGTGGCTAATGCCAGCAAGCCCAAGCACGAAATAAAAATGGCAATGCCAGCAAATATGTTAAACAGTGTTTTGGTGCGGTTATCTGTTTTATACAGCTCCTCAAACTTTGTATCAACAAAGCTGTAGGTAAAAGGGTTAGCACTTGCATACTTGCTGTAAATCTTGCGGGCTGCCTGTACCGATTGCTGTGCGCCGGCTGCAGTGGTTTTTATATACAAAATATTTTTCCATCGTTGCGTCCAGAAAACAAAAGGCGCAATTTTGGTTTTTAATGATTGAAAATGGAAATCCTTCAACACGCCGGTAATAACACCCGGCGCATCATGCAGGCTCATTGGCTGCCCAACATACGGCGGCTTTAATCCCATTTCTTTGGCCATTGTTTCGTTGATGATGTACGATGCCGTATCAGATGGCAGGCCCCTAAAATTGCCGCCTTCTACAAACCGGAAATTCATCAGGGGAATAAAGTCTTTATCCACAGTAGCGTTCACCACAATCATGTTATTGTCTTTAGATTTGCCCGTCCAGTTGATATCGCCGGTTGAGTTTTGATAATCGGCTATGTTGTAAACATTAGATAAGGAGGTTGCGGCAATGCTGGGCGTTTTCCGCAGCTCGTCTTTCACCGCATCAATATGGCTAATGGCTTCATCGCTAAGCGGCACGGTAAACACCTGTTCTTTATTGTATCCCAGATTCACCTCGCTTATATACTTCATCTGCCTTCCGATAACCAGTGTGCAAATGATAAGTATTACCGAGATGGAAAACTGGAATACTACCAGCATTTTACGCAATACAACGCTGCCCTTGTTCTGGCTTAATTTTCCTTTTAAAGAACTGATGGGATTAAATGATGAAAGGTGTATGGCAGGATAAATGCCGGCTAAAATTAATGTACCGGATACGGCAATGCCAATGATGACCCAAACAGAAGGATTGGCAAGCGAAAGCTCCAGGGATTTGCCGGAGATGTTGTTATACGCCGGGATTAATAAGGCTGCAAATACAAGCGCAAGCAATGTGGCAATGATAAAAATAATAAGTGTTTCCACTACAAACTGCAGGAACAGATGCCATTTGCCAGCACCGATAACTTTGCGCACACTTACCTCTTTAGCTCTTGCCATAGCCCGCGCTGTTGACAGGTTTACATAGTTAACAGCCGCAATGGCGAGCAGTAAAATAGTGATGAGGATGAACACCTGTACAATGCGCAGGCCCGACTTGTTGCCATCGGCTGAGATCAGATGTTTATCTGCTAATGACTGCAGCAAAAATTTTGACTGGCTATCGCCGTTACGGGCATCTTTGTACATCTTGCTTAACGTATTACCAATGGCTGCAGGGCTGGTGTTGGGTTGCAATTTTACATAAGTGTCAAACCCATAATTGCCGAGGTCATCATCAATGGTTTTCCAGTCGCCGTTGCCGCCCCATTCCGTAAACCTTTTCGCGTACAAGCTCATCGGGAATAACGCATCAAAGCGCAGGGAAGAGTTTTGCGGAAAGTTTTTTAATACACCGGCTACAATAAAATTCGTTGTATCTAAAGCCACCAGCTTTCCAATTATATCAGCGGTGCCAAAAATCTTTTTTGCCGTTTCTTCGGTGAGCAAAATATTGTTGGTAGAAGTAAACAAACTGTTGACGCTACCCTGGGTTGTAGAAAAATGGAAGACCGAAAAAAAACTGCTGTCAACGTAGCCGGTGTGCAATCCGCCAATCGGGTTCTTACTATCCGGCCGATGAAAGGTTGCCCAATCGTCAGTAACTCTTGTAATGTTTTGCACCTGCGCCAGCGATTTTGCATATTTGTACAGCGGACCCGGCACACCGCCCCAGACCTGCTCTTTTCCATTCACATCAAAATGCGAACTCAGGTTATAAATACGGTCATAATCGCTATTGAATTTATCAAAACCCGTTTCATCCTGAATCCATAATAACAGCAGCAATGCGGTGGTTAAACCTATTGACAGCCCTAAGATATTTACGGCGCTGTAAAACTTATTTTTTAACAAGCTGCGCCACGCGGTTTTGATATAATTACTAAACATAAAAGTTGATTTGCTGAAATACTATTTCTGATTTTATTTAAGGTTGAATATCTCTAATTCACAAGGCATTCCGTTCGTAAACTTGTTACCGGGTTGGCAAAGACTGCTTTAATACATTGAAAGCTGATGGTGAATGCAATTATTGCAACGATCAATATTATTGCCAAAGCAAACAGCCCGGCTTATATTTCTTTTATATGCATTAATCTTTCAACCAACTGTTCATTGTCCGCCCTGCAATGGACGAAGCATTAAAAACTGCTACTATGATAAATTTGCAAACATTGGCACACAACAACTGTATATGTATTAACCATCAGGTTTCCGCCATATAGGTTTGAAATAGTTTTTAAACATAACAGAAGTATTAACGATGAAGAAAGCAGTATTCCAGGGCACACTTATTCTTCCGCAAAACAGGCGTCAACGCTAATGCCAGTAATGAAACGCTTTGCAGATAAGGGTCTCAAAACCCGTAGTTATCGAAACTGTTCGAAATTGAACAGTTGCTGTGCGGAAATGCTCTGAATAACCGGGGGCAATACCTGCAGCGATTGGTGTTAATGAAAGATAGATGCCTGGGGAAAGAGCTATTAAATTTGCAGGAGCGGTCAGTAGCGTTTTACTAAAACAGCACAAACTAACTAATAGCACATAGGCTGATTACATCCGGTACGGTGGCAGTTGCCTGATTCATGTAAAACTGTTGGTCTCTCCCGCATTACATACCATGGCTATATCTGTAATCATTGCCCATAATCATCCTTCCGGTTTTTTGAAATCCATGAGTATATGGAGTTTACGAAAAAAATAAAGCAGGCTTTAGGATTGATAAATGTACAACTGCCAGATCATCTGCTTATAAGTGAAGTGCGTATGCTCTCTATGTTTGATGAAGGATTAATTTAGATTTATCTTTTTGTTGCAGATAATAATTTAATTCAAAAGTTTTATATAGGATTTGGAAACTAATAGGTTGACAACATCTGGCCTGGTATGAATATGGCTCATGCCATGCACCTTCTTTTTAATAAAGGATACTAATCGTAAACAGCTCTTGTTTCCATAAGGGCTTTTTTCTTTAGAAATCGCATTGCCTACTTACATCTGGCGATTGATGATACAATAGCGATAAAACATTCTCATCGTTATTTATTTTACTTTTCAAATCAGTTATTATACATCATTTCCCCTGTAAACTATTGTGGCATTGTATAATCATATTGTATCATTGTTGCCCATCATTTCCTTTTTTATGAAATTAAGGTTACAAACAGAACCAATAACCGGAATAGTTACAGCTATCTGGCTAATAAAAGCAAAGAATGATAAGCTATAAAAAGCGTAAACATTACAAGTAGTGCAGAAATAGTGGATTGGCTATTTGCCGATACAAAACTTACTAAAAATATAATCCAATTGTTCTTCGTTAGTTACTTCACCGGTTACTTCGCCGATATGGTGCAGGCAGGCGCGAATGTCTGCAGCTATCAGGTCAACAGGCACGCGCTGTGCAAAGCCTTGGAGTATTTCCTCAATATAATACAATACTTTTTCCAACGCTTCTACATGGCGCGCATTGGTGACAATGGTATCCGGGATAGCAGCCTCATTGCGTACTACCGCATGATATAATCTTTCCTTGAGCACATCTATATGTTGGTTGTAGCGGGCAGAGATAAAAAGGATTTCCGGTTGCATAAATGTTTCGGCATAGTTAAGATTGTCGTCCGCTTTGTTGCCTATGGTTATTACTTTGTTACCGGAAGCCTGCATGGTTTGCAATGCCTCGCCCAGCTCTCCGGCGGTTGTTTGCTGTACATCAAACAGGTATAAAACGATATCAGAATTTTTTATTTTTTCCAGGCTTCGCTGTACGCCCATACTTTCAATCGCATCGCTTGTATGGTCGCGGATGCCGGCCGTGTCAACCAGCCGGAATAAAATGCCGTTAATATTAATTATTTCTTCAATTGTATCGCGCGTGGTGCCGGCTATCTCGCTTACAATCGCCCGGTCTTCATTCAACAGCGCATTCAGCAGCGTACTCTTGCCGGCATTAGGCTTGCCAATGATGGCTACCTGTACGCCATTCTTAATTACATTACCCAGCGTAAAAGATTGCAGCAGCGCCGTTACTTTTTCTTTTGCATCCTCCAATAATTTCAGCAGCCTGCCACGGTCGGCAAATGCTACATCTTCCTCTGCAAAGTCAAGTTCCAATTCGATGAGGGCAGAAAAAGTGAGCAGCTCTTCGCGGATGTTTTTTAATACGGCCGTAAAGCCGCTGCGCATATTTTGCAGGGCGGTTCTGCGGCTGGCTTCGGTATTGCTGGCGATCAGGTCGGCCACCGCTTCTGCCTGCGCCAGGTTCATTTTTTTATTAAGGAAAGCACGTTGGGTAAACTCGCCCGGCTTTGCCGCCCGTGCGCCCATTTGCGACAGCGTTTGCAAAATAGTATGTTGAATGTATGCAGAGCCGTGGCAGGAGATTTCTACCACATCTTCCCCGGTATAAGACTTAGGCGCTTTGTAGAGGCCAATCACTACCTCGTCCAGTACCATATTGTTGTGTTTCAAATATCCAACGTGCAAGGTATGCGTAGCTGCTGCTTCCAGGTCTTTGGCGGGGAAAAGCTTATTAACTATGCCGATTGCATTGTTGCCGCTTACCCGTATTACGCCAATAGCTCCAATGCCCTGCGGCGTTGCCAGCGCTGCTATTGTATCGTTCCATCCTGTTAACTTGCCCAACATGCGCCAAAAATAGTGCAATGCTGTTTAAAGCCATAAAGGCATCCCCGGTGTTATCAATAGATGTATAACCTGCGGTGACAATGCCTGTAAAATGACTGCACTATTTTGCAATGCTAACTATCAAGTAGTATTTGTAGTTGTATGAAGATTTGGGCGTGCCCCTTCGGGTCGGGCTATCCGCTGCAAGCCCGCACGCGCTCCGCTGTTTTATCTTACATCTGTATTGCATAATGGGTTTTAAAGGCCATATAAAATAGGAGCTATCATTTATTCCGTGTTCAATTCACGATAGACCATTAACAATTATCCATCACCCCAAGGCATTATTCTTGATAAATTTATCCTCATGAAAGTAAGCCTCAGCTATTTATTTATTGTCGCAATAATTTTTGTTTTTGTGCAGCGCGCAGATGCCCAGCGTTCAAAACGGCAAATAAAAGGTTACGTGCGCGACAGCATCACCGGCATACCTGTTGTAAATGCGATCATCAGCAATGAAACCACGCATAAAATGGTAACGCCCGGCGCGGATGGTTTTTTCAGCATCACCGCCACGCAGGGCGATATGATCTTTATCAACGCATTTAACTACAACTTCGATACGGTGCATGCTACGGCCCGCACGCCGGATACGGTGCGCATTTATCTTACGCGGGCTGCCGAGTTGCTGCCCGGCGTTACGGTCTCTACCACCCAGGGTTATACGAGGTACCAAATAGATAGTTTGCGGCGCCGGGAAGCATTTGTAAAAGATGTGGGCGCACCAAAAATGAAGACCATCAGCAAGGCCGATAATATGGGCGCCGGCTTTGCCATTAACTTAGACAAACTGAGTAAGAAGCGCGACAAAGACCGGACAAAAGCTTATAATAGTTTTGATAAAGAAGAAACAATGGCCTATACCGACTATCGGTTTTCTCCGCAACTGGTAGCGCAGCATACCGGCCTGCACGGCGATTCGCTGGTTGCTTTTCTCCGGCAATATACGCCCACCAACGAGTGGCTGCGGGCGCATCCTTCCAACGATGATGTGCTGTATTACATTAATGATAAAATGAAGGTGTTTGAAAAAAATCCGGCAAAGCCATAAGGGCTTGCTTTGGGTATGCTTAATGAATATGAAACTCATGGTCTTCCGGCGAAGTTGGCGTGGTGGCCGCAGGCACGGTATCGCTGCGTTCCCTTTTAAAAAAAACAAAGAGCCCGAAAATAGCAGCAACGGCAAGCGCGCCGATATACAGTGGATAATTTTCATCCTGCATACTTTCGGTAGTTAATTTGCCTTGCCGGCTCAGCAGGTAAATGCCCGTTACAACCACTGCATTATTTAAAAAATGCGCCAGGATATTCAGCCAGATATTTTTACTGTAAAAGAAAATATACCCCAACAAAAGCCCGAGAAAAAGGCGCGTAAGAAAGCCGTCAAAAGAGAAGTGTGCAACACTAAAAACAATACTGGTAAAAAGGATGCCGGCAAAAGCGTTGTAAAACAGGTTGATAAACATCTGCTGCATCGCGCCCCTGAAAAACATTTCTTCAAAGATGGCCGGCAACAGCGCCAGCATAAGCAGCGAAAGAATATAATCGGTGGCATTATTCATACGTGCCATAGCCATCACCTGTTTGGTATATTCATCATCATACCGCTTGAATGTTTTTCGCAGGCTTTCCGACAGTGGTATCATTTTATTCAGTTCGGCAAACATGCTTTGCGCATACAGCGCCGCAAACACGAGCAGTACTACCAGCAGCAGTTGCCGGTAGTTGAAGCGGCTGCTGAAACCCATATAAACAAACGGCCGCCCGTTAACGATCCGGGCAAAGACTAATGCAGGCAGCGCAAACATAATGAACGTGCCGGCAAATTGCAGCCAGCGCAGCAGCGACAAGTTATCCGAGTTGTTGAGCGCATCGCCCAACTGCAGCATCGGTACATGCAGCACCGCCCCGGCAATGAGTAGCGTTGCTATGCCGCCAATTAAAAAACCCGCTCCGAAGAGACCTAATAAAATACCGAGCTGCGAGAGCGGACTTATAGCCGGCGAACTGTATGTGTAATTTGTATTCATTATGTAAGCTTGTACCTTTGCGAAGATAAAAGGATAAATACCAAGTTGGAGCGTTTACCGGTTGCAGGGTTTTATGGGTATATAAGTTCATAAGTTACAGCGTTTGCAAGTGTACGATTTTGAAACTTGTAAACGTATTTCAATCACCTGAACCTGTGAACGTTTAAAGGGTGCATTTTATAATTATGGTTACAATCGGAAACATACAATTGCCTTCTTTCCCCTTGCTGCTGGCGCCGATGGAAGATGTGAGCGACCCGCCTTTCCGCGCAGTGTGCAAAGCGGCCGGGGCAGATCTGTTATATACAGAATTCATCAGCAGCGAAGGCCTGATACGCGATGCGATCAAGAGCCGGCAGAAGCTGGATATTTTTGACAGCGAGCGCCCCGTAGGCATCCAGATATTTGGAGGTGATGAAGAAGCTATGGCCATGAGCGCGCGCATTGTGGATGCGGTGAATCCGGACCTGGTGGACATTAATTTCGGATGCCCGGTAAAAAAAGTGGTGTGTAAAGGCGCCGGTGCTGCCGTGCTGAAAGACATTAACCTGATGGTACGCCTTACCAAAGCGGTCATAAAATCAACCAGCAAGCCGGTAACCGTGAAGACAAGATTGGGCTGGGATGAAAATAGCCTTAACATAGAAGAAGTGGCCCTGCGGCTGCAGGATATCGGCGTACAGGCGCTTTCTATCCATGGCCGCACCAGGGCGCAACTGTACAAAGGCAGCGCCGACTGGCGGCTTATTGCGGCGGTAAAAAATAACCCGCAGATACACATGCCCATCTTTGGTAATGGCGACGTGGACAGCCCGCAAAAAGCCCTGGAGTACAAGAACCGCTATGGCGTGGATGGCATTATGATTGGCCGTGCGGCCATCGGTTACCCGTGGATATTTAAGGAAATAAAACACTACCTGCAAACCGGCGAAGTGTTACCACCGCCTACCATTCAACAACGGGTGGCAGTGATACGGGCGCATGTGCACCAGTCAGCCAAATGGAAAGGCGAGGTGCTGGGCATCCTGGAAATGCGCAGGCATTATGCCAATTATTTAAAAGGCTATCCGAATGTTAAGGATTACCGTAACCGGCTGGTAACCGTACAATCGTTGACTGCTATAGACGAAATATTGCAGGAGATAGAAGCAGTGTATGCAGATGTAATACCGGTGGCGGGCAAAACAGTTACATCAACTGAATACGCAGATAGTTGCGCGGGCTGACAAAATAAACAAAGCCGGAGCATTGGTTAAACACATATACTAAACCGCCTGAGGTAAACCTTCTTTTGCCAATCCTATTTTTTTAATCCATTCATTCCCTTTTTGTACTACAAACTTTTCAATATAATCAGTAGTAGGAATGACAAGGCCGTTATCAATGATTCCAAATTTTTTATATTTTTCCGTATCTACTATTTCACTTACCGGAATAGAAAGTTCCTGATTCTGAACGTTCAATTTGTGAGAAATAAATACCAATCTTTTGTTGGTTAGATATAATTTTCCGCCTGTCGCTTCCACATTTTTAAAATGATTGGCGCCTGTTTCAAAAAGGATGTTTTCTCCTTCTTCAGTGCCCACATTTATTTTAGTACGAAGAAATTTTGATTTTAATGGTAACCCGCTTATATATCCTGCTATAAGTCCGCCAGCCCGCCGCCTGTTAATGAGCAAACAATTATGCCGGCAACGTTGCTAAAAGTGAAATGATTGATTCTTATTAAACCTTGTACAATCAAACAAACAATTAAAATTATTGTTAAGCGCAGCCCGATATCCAAACCCTGTTTTCTGTTCATAGAGCTGTTATAAGCTGAACGTTTGTAAGACGATGGTTTATATGAAAAAGAATCTATCCGCAAACGCTGACAGGGTTCTAAACCCTGTCAGCGTTTTGCTCTGTCAGCGTTCTGCTGTATTACTTGCATTTTATCCCGCACCAATTACCGACGTGCGCTTTTGCAAAACATCCTGCACCTGCTTTTGATAAGTGTAGCTTACCGGGATTGTTTTATCGTCCAGCGTAATAGAGTTCTTGTTCCAGCTCGTAATCCGGTCGAGCGGCACGATATAAGACCGGTGTACCCGGATAAACATGGGCGAAGGCAGTTTCTCCGATACCACCTTCATGCTCATGTGAATAAGATACGATTTACCCGGCGTTGATATTTTGATATAATCATCCAGCGCCTCTATCATATCAATGTCTTTAAAAAATATTTTACACCACTGGTAATTGTATTTTACAAAGAGATAGCCCTCATTTATTTCCTTGCTTTGCCGGTATTCAATCAGTTCTTTTGCTTTGGTAACTGCTTTTATAAAGCGCTCGTAGTCGAATGGCTTTACCAGGTAATCCACCGCATCGAGGTCAAAGCCCTGCGCGGCATAATTGCTGAAGGCAGTAGTAAAAATAACCGGCGGCTTGGTGCTAAGATTACTGAAAAACTGCATGCCGTTAATGTCCGGCATTTGTATATCGAGAAATAACAAATCTATCATGTTGCTGTTGATGTATTCTTCGGCGCTTACCGGGTCGGTAAAAGTATTTACCATCTCCAGGCCATCCGTTTGCTGTACATAGTTTTCGAGCAGTTGCAGGGCAAGCGGCTCATCGTCCAGTGCAATACATTTCATACTAATTAAGGTTAATGGTTAGCGATACTTTAAAGGAGGCTTCTTCGGCTACTATTTTAAGATCGTATTTTTTGTGATACAACAGGTCCAGCCTGCGGCGGGCATTGCTGATGCCGGTGCCGGTGCTTTCCACCTTATTTTTTCCATTTATCTGGTAATCGTTTTCGCAGGTAAATACAATGTTTTGCGGGCATACATCCACCATCGCTTTAATGGAAGAAGACCGGTGGGTGCTGGTGCCGTATTTAAAAGCATTTTCTATAAACGGAATAAATACAAAGGGTGCAATTTGGGCATTACTGATATTGCCGGCAGTAGTAAAACAGATTGCATTATTATTGGTAAGCCGAAGCCGCTGCAACTCGATATAGCTGTTGATAAAATCTATCTCCTGCTGCAGCGCCACATAATTGTCCTGGCACTCTTCCAGCGTATAGCGCATAATGTGCGAAAGCCGCATGACGGCATCCGCCGTTTTTTTGTTATTGGCAATAGCCAGCGAATAAATGCTGTTAAGCGTATTGAATAAAAAATGCGGGTTTACCTGCGTTTTTAGCAAACTTAATTCTGTCTCCAACTGTTGCCGAGAGATTTCTTCTTTTACCTCTTCTGCAGTAAACCATTGTGTAATTACTTTAATACCGGTGCTTACCAGAAAGGCAATGAGAAACAGGATGATATAACGCGAATCAAAAAAATAAGGGCCTTTGTAGTTAATGCTTTTAGCTACCGCCGACTCGGCAAAGGCCTGCGTTTCCGGCGATAAAAGCATGATCTCGTACATCACCGCGAGATACATGAAAAAGCAAAGCAAAACGCTGCCGATATACAGCCATGTTTTTTTAAGCGCCAGCAGTTTTGGAATAAACACTTTGGTGTTGAGATAATAAAAACAAACCAGCATGAGGTTGGACGAGATAAAGAGCTGCACGAAGCGCGTGCTGGCAAATGGAGATTTGCTTTTATCCCAATAAAAAAACTGGAAGGGAAGCATAAAAAAACACAGCCATGCAGCTATAATAATGCTTATCTGTAAAACGATATTTTTTTCTTTTACTGCCATCTCGTGTTAATTGATTGCAGAAATATAAGGCAAGTTTATGATGGTGGTACAAGTTTTAGACCAGCCCCGCTAATTTATCGGTTAGTACGACTCGCTGTCA
This sequence comes from Ilyomonas sp., assembly GCA_965247435.1. Lineage (GTDB taxonomy): Bacteria > Bacteroidota > Bacteroidia > Chitinophagales > Chitinophagaceae > Ilyomonas. The sequence continues at coordinate 1,196,359 of OZ252019.1, forward strand.
TTCGGAAAACTTTCCTGTTTTATATCTATAATATACTGCTGCACAGCGCCCGTTATCTGCTCCTGCAGGTTAAGGTACTGCCGCAGAAAGCGCGGCTTAAATTCTGTATTGATGCCCAGCATATCGTGCATTACCAATACCTGTCCATCACAATTTTTGCCGGCGCCGATGCCGATCGTGGGAATGTGCAGCGAGGCCGTTACTTCACCCGCCAGCACTGCCGGAATTTTTTCCAGCACTACGGCAAAGCAGCCTGCCGCTTCTATCAATAGCGCGTCCTGCTTTAGTTTCAGCGCTTCTGCTTCCTGCCGGGCGCGTACATTGTACGTGCCGAACTTATAAATACTCTGCGGTGTAAGGCCTAAATGCGCCATTACGGGTATGCCTGCCGATACAATGTTTTTAATGCACTCCAATACTTCTTCGCCACCTTCCAGCTTAATGGCATGTGCGCCGGTTTCCTTCATAATGCGGATAGCAGAAGCGAGGGCAATCTGCGCATTGCTCTGGTACGAGCCAAAGGGTAAATCCACCACTACCAGCGAGCGCTTTACCGCGCGTATTACCGATTGCGCATGGTAGATCATCTGGTCGAGCGTGATGGGCAGCGTGGTTTCGTGTCCGGCCATTACATTGCTGGCGCTGTCACCCACCAGTATCACATCGATGCCTGCATTGTCGAATAATTGGGCAAACGAAAAATCATAAGCGGTAAGCATCGAAATCTTTTCGCCGTTGTCCTTCATTTTTTGCACCGTATGCGTGGTAATCTTGCGTATCTCTTTACTTACAGACATGGGGTTAAGTATAAAGTACAAATCTATACATCCGCCGTTAGATATAGGCAAGAGAATTATGGATTGCGGAAAGCATGTTTTTGTGTACTTTATTTTATTTGCCGGCAATAGTTGCGCAGCATAGTGCAGATTAATTAAAAGATGAGTTCCTGCCATTTACGGTATTAGCCGGCAATCCGTTTACTTTTATGTAAATGAAATTTCGATAGCATACTTCATAAATTTCAAACAGTAAAACATGACACTAAAAATTAACCGCCTGCAGCATGTTGGCATACCGGTTACCAACATCGTAATATCAGCAGCTTTTTACGAGAGACTGGGTTTTGCCAATGTGATGGACAGCGAATTTGACCACCATAAGGAAAAAGGGAAAGTGATCATGATGCAACTGGACGACATTATCATTGAATTGTACCAATTACCCGGCAAGGCCTTAGAAGAAATAAGCAACAGAACAAACGGGCACATTGACCATATTGCTTTTGATGTAGCGGATATTGAGGAAACGTTTATACTGCTGCGGGAAGCCTCGTTTGAGATAGTAGAAGCAGCACCGGTATTCCTGCCTTTCTGGAAAAAAGGCTGCCGCTATTTCAATATCCTTGGCCCCGATGGAGAACGACTGGAGTTTAACCAGATCATAAGCTAACATAGCCGGAAGAGTAGGCTGCTTTCCCATAGATCGTTTCCTATAGCAAACAAAGCTGTTGCAATACAGGCGGCGTTTGTATAAGGTGTCTGACACTTCAAAAGTCTGACACCTTTTTAAAGCATATAAAAACTGTAAACAGCGTCTTATTATTAAGCTAACTATAATAAAAACAGGAATGTTTAATTGTAATATTGGCAAACCGATTACCAGCATAATGAACCTAAACCTTTGGACGGCTGCATTACAATTCAACTTCGATGATCCGGTGAGCGAATGCGGGTTTTCATTGCGGCTTGCCGATGAGAACCGCTGGACAAAAGACTTTACACAGAAAGCTATTATTGAACATAAAAAATTCATGTACCTCGCAGCGGTCTCCGAACAGATGGTATCGCCTTCGGAGATCATTGATATTGTGTGGCACCAGCATTTAATTTTCACCCAATCCTATACCCGGTTTTGCGGCCTGCTGGGTAAAAATATCCAGCACATTCCTTCTACGCATAATAAAGAAGAATTTGAAAAGTTTAAGCAGGCTAAAGCAAGAACGAATCAGCTTTATTTTGACACATTTGGTGACCAGCCGCAGGATATTTGGGAGTGCACAGGTATGTTCAACGCTTTGCTATTGCCAAAAGCAGCTTACAACATCAGGACATTTGTGCTTGTTGGCATACTGGTAATAACCATACTGATTATACCAGCTTATTTTATTTTAAAACCAATGTACGTTCATATCAACAACCCTTATTTTATACCTAGTTATGTGCTGTTGACAGTAGTGGCTTTTGTATTGCTTGAAATCTATAACAGGTCTTACCTGAACAACATTGTAAGCGGTTTAAATGCGTATGCCTTTATATATAATTTACAGCCGGCAGAGCTTGTCTATCTGAAGACGCAAAGCCTGAAAGCCGTTATTCACGGGTGTGTAAGTAAGCTTGTTCAGGAAAATAAAATAGTCGTCAATAATGACCGCACTATACAGTTGAAGACTGCTGGTAATCTGCCGGGTGCCGAAGACTATACGATTATCGAAACGCTGAAAGATTTTAAAACAATTGATTATGGTATCTTAGTGAAACTATTACTTGCAAAACCTGTTTTTCGGAACGTAGCTGCTACCATGGATGCATTTAAAAAATACTTTAATCAATCAAAAGCATTTGGTAAATTGTTTCATCTCAATTTTACTGTTTCTTCTTTAGTTATACTACCAGGAGTTATAAGGCTTTTTACAGGTATCATGAGAGACAAGCCGGTTGGCCAGCTATTGCCGGTCCTTATCTTTTCGATAATTATAGCGTATGCGTTTTTAGTCAGGCTGTCCAATATGTTTTGTGTTTATACGATCCCCAATTTTTACAAAACTCAGGTATTGCCAGCGGGGCAACAGGCCGGAACAGCCGACTGGCAGTATTTTTTGTATGGAAACGCGGTGCTGCCTGCTGACCTTATTCCGGTAATTAACTATACAAAAAAAACAGGCACAACAAATAGCGGTGGCACTTCTTGTGGTTCATCCTGCGGCTCCGGTTGCGGCGGCAGTAGCTGCGGTGGCTGCGGAGGCCATTAGAGAAGCAAAGTATTGCGCAGGTATAAGCTACTTTAAAACCACAAACCGGTTATTTAGACTAATGCATCTCAAAGCTTGATAAAGTTTGGAACCACTACTAAAAACAACAACAGAACATCAAACAAAACAGCATGCAAGTAAAATAATTGACTACGCTTTACCGGCCGGTCGGACCGGAAGAACTGGAACTGATCAGGCAATCTGGTTACACAAAATTTCCACCACGCCTTCCGGAACAACCGATTTTTTATCCTGTTATGAACGAAGAATATGCTATCCAGATTGCGCGGGACTGGAATGTTCCTGCATCAGGATCTGGCTATGTAACCAGGTTCACAGTTCGCTCGGTGTATATAAATAATTTTCAGGTACAAACCGTAGGAGGAGAAGTGCATAAAGAGTTATGGATTCCTGCTGAGGAACTCGAAGTATTCAATAACAATATTGTAGGCCGGATCGAAATCATAAAGGCCTTTAAACAATAAACTTCTTAATGTATCCAAACGGATATTTTAAGAAGTTTACTGTTTTATTCCGTTTGCAGCTTTATCAGGCAATTGATTATTATAAAAATTATTATGCCGATAAAAGCTGCAGTATAAAAGTTTAATTAACTACAACAGAAGCCTTCATCATGGAGTGGATAGCACAATGGTAATTTAAGGTGCCTGCAGCGGTAAATACATGCGAAAAGGTATCGCCTTTGTTTAAAGTGCTGCTGGTAAAGCTATTATCGTCTGCGGTTACCGTATGCGGAGCTACATCGTTGTTGGTCCATACAACGGTTGTGCCTTTAGTGATGGTTAGTGCGCTGGAAACAAAACTGAAATTTTCGATGCTTACAGCAACTTTCGTGGTATTGGTAGCCGGTTTGCTGCCTGATTTATTACAGGCAACAATAAATAATACAGCAGCAAGAACAATTGCAACGATACTTAAAGAAATTTTACGGTTCATATACATATTTTATACAAGAGAATACGGCAGAAGCTGAAATCAGGTTGCTTGTAAACGGCTGAATATTTTTTAAATTATTTCAAATTGCTTTGAGCAATTGAGATAATAAGCAGTACGCTACACTGTACCACAGGTGTCTGGAAGAAAAATTATGCAGGAACTACCTGTTTATAGAAGAAGGAAAATCTGCTCACCAGGCAACTCCTGCAGAGGAGTATCGCTATTCTTTATTGATTTTCTATAAACAGAAGAACATACGGGCTCTTTCGTTGCTTCGCTTATGCCTTTAATCATTATTTACCAACAGTTATGCACGCTATACCTGCAGCGATTTTTTATTTATACAGCTATAAGGTTTAAAAATAAAAGACCTGCAAGACCATATTTCCATAGCAGCATGTAACCACAGCCACTTTAGCTGTGCCATTGCAACCTGCAATCATACACCTGCGTACAATGCAATGCAGTTGTCCTTTCGTAAAGAAGAAACAAAAGAGAAAAATAATAATGGATTAAACCAACCGTTTACCTGCTTATCATACCATCCACGCTTATTTTTCCGGGGCCGCAAAACATGATTGCTGCAAAAGCTGTGAAATAAAAGATCGCCAGTTCTGATTCTAAAAAATCTTTGCCGGCATCAGCGCCATATATCACTACCAGCATGGCAATTAAAATGGGTATGCAGGCCCAGCGTGTAAACAGGCCTAATACAATCAATAAACTGCAGAAGATTTCTGCAAACAACACTAATATGAGCGAGAATTTAGGACCGAAACCAAGGAAATTAAAAAAGGTATGTTGAAGGGCTGCAAAGTTCATTACTTTGGCAAAGCCGTGTTTAACAAGTAAGGTAGCGCCGAAGCTGATGCGCAGCAGGAGCATGGCGATGTTGAAGGCTGTTTCACTATAGGCTACAGAAGTAAAACTGAATCTTTTCATTCAATAGGTTTGTACAAAAGTAAAGGTTTCTCATTCTTTATCCACAAGCATAAGCTATTGTTTATGCACACCGGTGGGCAACTACCTTTGCCGCCGTTTTTACTTTTTATTAAGAAGCCGTTTTAAATATTTGTTCACATTTATCCGTTCACCAACATAATATGAAGGAGAAACTATTACGTCATTTGCTTATATTACTCCTGCTTGCCGGCGCGGTATGCGTAAACGCCCAGGCTACGAAAGAAAACAATGATCCGGATGCTGATTTTAAACTGGCCAAAGAGCTGTATGGCAAACAACAATTCAGCCTTGCCTATCCGTTGTTTAAACTGCTGTATAACGAGGAGGATTTCCGGAGGAGCAACTTCCCCGTATCCGCAGGGCTGGAGGCTAAATATTATGCGGTTGTTTGCGGTTTAAAGCTGAACGATGAAACTGCAGAACCCATTGCCAAAACCTTTATATCGGTAGAACACAATGCGCCGCGCGTACAGATGATGAGCTATCACTTAGCCGAATATTACTACCGTAAAAAAGATTTTACAAGCGCCATTGCTTACTACGAAAAAGCGGGTATCGACAACCTGAGCAACGAAGAGATTGCCGGCATGAAGTTTCATGAAGCATACGGCTATTTTACCATGAAAAACTTTGCACAGGCAAAACCTCTCTTCAACAGCATCCGGCAAATACCCACCGATCCTGATTATATAGATGCCAATTATTATTATGGCTTTATTGTATTTGGCGAAAAGAATTATAAAGAAGCGCTGAATGCATTTAAGATAGTGCAGGATAAGCCGGCTTATCAAAGTATTGTTCCGTATTATGTAACGGAGATTTATTATTTCAGCGGTGATAAGGACAACGCTATTGCATCGGGCGAAGCGGCTTTGCAAAAGGGCAATCAATACTATGCATTGCAGTTGAAGCAGTTGCTCGGACATGCTTATTTCGATAAAAAACAATTTGCCAAAGCAAAGCCGTATCTCGAAGATTATGTGAGCCATACAGAAAAAGTAAGCCGTGAAGATTTGTACGAATTAAGCTTTACGTATTACGAGGCAAAGCAGTGGGAGCAGGCTATTGCCGGGTTTAAAGAATTAGGTGGCAAGCAGGATTCGCTGGCGCAGAACAGTATGTACCTGCTTGGCGATGCGTATTTAAAAAAAGACCAGAAAGCTAATGCCCGCAGCGCCTTTCTTTTTTGTGCCCTTAACAGCAGTAATGCTACGCAAAAAGAAATCTCTTCCTTTCTCTACGCAAAGCTTTCGTACGAGTTGGGATACCTGGATGTATCTTTAACCGAACTGCAGAATTTTACAGCTACCTATCGCAATTCCACTTATACCACAGAGGCAAAAGAATTACTGGTAAGTGTGCTGGCGAATACCAATAATTATAAAGATGCATTAAGCTTGTTTGAAAGCCTGCATACACAAAGCGATGCTGCATTGCACGTATATCCACGCATTTTATATGGCAGGGCAGTGGAACTGGTAAACGACCAGCAGATGAACGGCGCCGATGAATTGCTGAACAAAGTTTTTACTGCCGGTTATAACGAGTCGCAAATGCAGCCGGCATACTTCTGGAAAGGGGAAATTGCTTTCCGGAAGAACAATGCAGACTCTGCCATTTATTATTTAACTACCTATTTGCGCAACCCTGTTACGTATGGCGAGGTAAACCCGGCCGATGCGAAATACACGCTTGGCTACAGCTATATGGATGTAGAAGATTATGGCCAGGCATTAAAGAATTTCGAACAAATCACGACCACCGTTACCACCGCTTCTTCCAACATACAGCAGGATGCTTTTGTGCGCGGCGCCGATTGTTATTTCATGCAAAAGCGGTACAGCAAGGCATTGCAGCTATACGAAACAGTTATAGCGCTTAACCTGCCGGCTGCAGACTATGCTTATTATCAAAAAGCCATTGTAGCAGGAGCCGGTAACCAGAGCGCAGAAAAGTTGTCGCTCTTAAAAAACTTTGGCCAGCGGTATGCATCGTCTGTGCTGGTGCCGGATGCAAACATGGAGATAGCCAACACCTATATGGCAGATGAAGCTTTCCAGAATGCTGTTGCGCCGTTGAACGCTGTGATTGCCAACAAAAATGCAGTGTCCTTTAAACCGCAGGCTTATCTTAAGTTAGGCGTTTGCTATTTCAATTCAAACAATGACGATGAGGCACTGAAGAGTTTTAAAACATTGATGGCTTCTTATCCAAGTGCGGAAGAAAGTAATGATGCCGTGGAATATGTACGGAACATTTTCATCAACCGGAAACAACCCGATCAGTTTGTGGCTTTTATGCGTCAAAACGGCAAAGACGTGAGTACCTCCGAGCAGGACTCGCTTACGTATATCGCCGCTTACAGCAGTTACACAGGTAAAGATGCGGCTGCGGCCTTGAAAGGCTTCCAGTCTTACCTTTCCCAATTTCCCGAAGGCCGCTATGCCATTGAAGCCGGCTATCTTGCGGCAACCATTTTTAACGACCGGAAAGACTACACCAACGCGCTTACTTACTACACGGCAGTGGCCGACAAAGCGCCCAACAAATACGCAGAAGCAGCCGTATTGTTAGCAGCCAGGTTGTATTATTTTGAAGTAAAGGATTATGCAAAGGCAGAACAATATTTTGCGCAGCTAAAAACCATTGCTACGGGCCAGGATACGAAACTGGAAAGTATGCGCGGCTTGCTGCGCTGCCAGTATAAACTTTCGCAGTTTGGAGATGCAGTGGCCAATGCGCAGGACCTGCTTACGCAAAAAGGATTGGCTACGGATGACCGGATGATGGCAAATATGGTGATTGCAAAAAACTATGGGGCCAATAACCAAACGAGCGAGGCTTTATCTGCCTACAGCGCAGTAGTGGCGCTTGGCAAATCGGAGTATGAAGCCGAAGCGCGCTACAGAATTGCAGAAATTTATTTAGCGCAAAACCAATTGAAGAGCGCTGAGAAAGCAGGCTTCGACGTGATTAACAAAGCCGGCTCCTACGATTACTGGATTACCAAAGCTTATATTTTACTGGGTGAAGTGTATTACCGGGAACAGGATTACTTTAATGCGGAAGCTACGCTGAAAAGCGTGATAGAGAATGCCACTGATGAAGCATTGAAAAATGAGGCGCAGCAAAAGCTGGATATAGTGGTTGCAGAAAAAAATAAAAACAGTAAAGTAGAACAAACATTAAACTAACACCATTGAAAACATTATTCGTCATACTGCTGTCGCTTCTTTGTTTTGTTTCTGCCGCCGATGCGCAGCAACGTAAGAAAACCGCTGTGAAAAAGAAGACCGTAACAACAAGGCAAACCACTGCAAGGCCGGCACGACAAGCCCAAAGAAGCGAAGCGTCTTCGGCTGATACTACTATCCCTAACAGAACAGTTACCGTAACTTCCTCTTACAAACCGGAGCTGAAGCCTGCTGCCAAAGTCAACTTTAGCGCTGCCGCGCCACCGGCAGATTCTGTGTTGCCAACCTTGCAATACACCGTGCCTTCGCAGAATTTGTTTTTTGCCTACCAGCCAGCCGCGCTAAAGCCATTGGCGGCCGGGATAGATTCTGCGATACATTGGGAAAACAAGAACTATCTCAAGGCCGGCTTTGGTAATTATTCAACACCTTTTTTGCAGGCGGGCCTTTCGTTTGGCGATGGTGAAAAATCGGTGGTAAATGTGCATGCCAAATACATTTCTTCCAAAGGCAATCTGACTTATCAGCAATACAGCAATGCGGATGTGGACGCGATTGGCATTATCACTAATGGCGTAAACGAATTTACCGGCAAAGTCTTTTATACCAACAAAACCCGCTACCAGTATGGCTTTCAGCCCGACTCGCTGAAGTTTAACAAAGACGATTTACGCAACCGCTTTACGACGTTTGGTGCAAAGGTTGGCCTGCGCAATAAGAAGATTAATAGTATTGGTATCAATTACAACCCCAGTATTTATGTGGATGGCTTTACGGATGGTAACAACGGCAATGAAAGTAACTTTATCCTCGATGCGCCGGTTTCCAAATCGTTTGGTGAGCAGTTTGTCTTCAACTTTGGAATAACGGCAAATCTTACCGGGTATAAAAGCGATAGCGCCGGTAAGGTCAACAACAACTTAGTCTATCTTTCTCCCGCAGTGCAGTACGGCGCCAATGCGTTTAAAATCGTTGCCGGCATTACGCCATCGTGGGATAATAAAGACTTTCACATGCTGCCCAACTTTACCGCCGAGGCAAAAATTAATGAAGAAAAATTTGTGCTGATGGCCGGCTGGATTGGCTATTATAATAAAACCAATTACGAATCGCTGGCCGACTTCAACCCCTGGCTGCAGCAACCCAAATTTTTAAAAAGTACCCGGATAGGGGAAGAGTACGCCGGCTTTAAAGGCTCTGCAGGAAGCCATATTACCTACAATGCAAAAGTGTCTTACCTGCATTTATTCAACCAGCCGCTTTTTCTTAACGATACGATTACCGGCAAATCTTTTTATGTAGTGAACGAAAGCGATATGAAAGACATCCGCCTGCATGGGGAGATCGGCTACACCGTACAGGAAAAATTTTCACTGCTGGCAGGCGCCTCCCTTAATAAGTACAGCAATTTAACCGATAATGAAAAAGCGTATGGCCTGTTGCCGATAGATATTAACGGCGCGCTGCGCTGGCAGGTAACAAAAGATGTTTTATTTAAAAGCGATGTGTATTTTTGGGATGGCCCGAGATACTTAACCATAAACAGGGAACTGCGCCGGCTCGATCCTGCTTTTGATTTTAATGCCGGTGCAGAAATGAAGATTGCGTCTAACTTCAGCGCGTGGCTGCAGTTTAATAATTTATTCAACAATAAGTACCAGCGCTGGAATCAATATCCTGTTATAGGGTTTAATGTATTGGGCGGTGTTATTTATTCTTTTGGTCAAAACCGGTAATATAATGATTGCATACAGCTTGTATAACTACCTTAAAAAACATAAAAAATTAAACTTGCAGGGCATTGGTAATTTTGTGCTGGAAGAAGAACCGGCAAAGCTCGACTTTGCTGCTAAATTGCTGTACCCGCCGGTAAGCGAGGTGAAATTTAATGAAGAAAGCCTGCCTAACAACAACCAGTTTTTTCATTTCCTGTCGCGCGATTTGAGGGTGGATAAAATTACTTCGGTGCGGTTGTATAACGAAGAAGTAAACCGGATGAAGGAAGCCCTGGTAAAGCATGGGCAGTACCACTTAGCCGGCATTGGTATTTTGCATAAAGAAGCTAACGATGCTGTTTCTTTTAAATTATACGACAAGGATAAAACACCGTTGCCGGTAATACCGGTAGAGCGGGTGATTCGTAAAGATGATACCCATACTATACGCGTAGGTGAGGACGAGCGTACCAATAAGCACATGGAAGAATTGCTGGCGCTGCCCGAAGCGAAAAAGAAAAATAACCGCTGGGCATACGTGTTAATTGCTGTATTGGTCTTGCTGATTCTTTTTCTACTGTTTTATTATCAGCGATAGTCTGACTTTTAAATAAACGCATTCCAGCCCTGTGCAATCACATCGTAGGTACTGCCGCCTTTGGTAATAAATTTTTTGCCTTCTTCCGGCGGTGTCATGTAGCCGATAACGCTTATTTCTTCGTTAAGCGTTATTTTATCATAATCGCTTTGTTGTAATGTAAAAATCAGCTCATAATCTTCGCCGCCATTCAATGCGCACACGGTCGGGTCTAAGCCAAACTTATACGCAGCAGCCCTCGCCAGTTCATGGATGGGTAATTTCTCTTCGTACAACTGGCAGCCGGTGCCGCTTTGCCTGCACAGGTGCAATACTTCACTGCTGATGCCGTCGCTCACATCCATCATAGCCGTAGGCACAAGGCCGCTTTGCTCAAAAAACTGGATAATGTCTTTTCTTGCTTCGGGCTTCAGCAGCCGGCCAACAATATAATCTTCTCCTTCGAGGTCGGGTTGTACCTGCGGGTTTTCGAGGTAGATCTTCTTTTCTCTTTCTAATAAAGTAAGCCCTAAAAAAGCGCCGCCGGTATAGCCGCTTACACAAATAAGATCGCCGGCCTGCGCGGTGCTGCGCTTTACATATTTGTCAGGCGCTACTTCGCCGATTGCTGTAACGGAAATAATAAACCCTTTTTGCGAAGCGCTGGTATCGCCGCCGATTAAATCAACCCCGTATTTTTCGCAGGCCGCATATACGCCTTCATAAAACTCATCCAGCGCTTCCACGCTAAAACGGTTGCTGAAGGCGATGCTGAGCGTTACCTGCGTTGGTGTTGCATTCATTGCATAGATATCGCTCACGTTTACCACGATACTTTTGTAGCCTAAATGCTTCAGCGGTGTGTACATCAGGTCAAAATGAATACCTTCTACCAGCATATCGGTAGTAACAACGGTTTGCTTGCCAAAATGGTCTATTACGGCAGCATCGTCGCCGATACTCAGGATGGTAGAAGCATTCTGGATTTCAAAGTTTTTGGTCAGATGTTCTATAAGGCCAAACTCACCAAGGCTGGCTATTTCGGTACGGGAATTAGACATGTACGATGTTAGATATGTGATGTAAGATGTGCGATCTATAGTCCTAATCTTTTCTTGCAGATTGAATTGTTGCTACAATAATCTTTAGTAATTCTTCTCTTTCTTTAAACAATTGAATAACGGTTTCTTTATGCTGCGGATTAAATTCATATAATAGCTCAGGAAAGAGAAGGCTTTCGTTCAGTTCCTCTCAACTATTTTTAATTTTTTAAAAAAAATCGGCTCTTGATTTTGCTCTTTTAACGGCGCAATAGTTCGCAGCAACAGAACTGCTTGAGCGAATAATCTGGTTGTTATAATTTCTGTTCAAATCATTTCTGTCTAACAGCAACGTAAATCTGCCAATATCAATTGCAAATTTTTTGTTCGTTTTTTCATTTCTTCAGCATCCATAACAAATGTTTTGAACTTCAAAATACATCTAACATCATATATCATACATTCCATGTCATTCCCCATTCACCCAACGCACCAGTTCTTCATGTATGTTGCCATTAGTAGCTATAATGCCCGGCTGGTAAGGGTTATATATGTTGCCGTTGAGGTCGGTTACTTTTCCGCCCGCTTCTTCCACAATCAGAAAGCCGGCAGCGCTATCCCATGCGTTTAGTTTATGCTCGTAAAATCCATCAAAACGGCCTGCAGCTACCCAGCAGAGGTCTATCGCTGCACTGCCCAGGCGGCGCACCGGGATGCCCTGCCGTATCAGCCGGTCAAAAACATTAAGCGGCCCGTTCGGCGCATCTAAGTAAGTATAGGGAAAACCAGTGGCAAGGCAACTGGTTGCTACGTCTGTTTTAGGACTTACAAAAATCTGCTTTGCATTCAGCGAAGCGCCATAGCCGCGCTCTGCAAAAAAGAATTCGCCCATAATGGGGTTGTGTACGGCCCCCATAATTATTTTTCCTTCGTGCTCGAGGCCGATAGATACACAGCACAGCGGAATGCCATTGGCAAAGTTGACAGTGCCGTCAATCGGGTCTATAATCCATTTGTAACTGGAATCCTGTACAATTTCGCCCGCTTCTTCACTAAGCAGATAATGGTCGGGAAAGCTTTCGCGGATAACACTAAAGATGGCTTTTTCGGCAGCGTGATCTGCTTCTGTTACCAGGTTATTGATACCTTCTTTATTGGAGATTTTAAATTCGCCGTTAAAGAACTGTTTTAATACAGCGGCGCCGGCTTCTGTTGCTTTTAGCAAGGTTTGTTTCAACATCGGGCAAAGATAAACGGAGAATGGAGCAGCGTAAAAAGATTTATGAGGCAGGGGTTGAAGTAATTGCCTGGCATAAGGAAACCGGGAAAGAAACAGCTTTTTTAAATATTCAGTTAATACGATAAAAAGGGCCGGCTCTTATTATAGAGTCAGCCCTTTTACTGCTGTAATAGTTTTATTTTATAATGCTGCAATCCCCGTATAAAGCGCGGTACGACCGGCGGCATCAGCTTGTACAACAATCGTTTGATCGTCTTTTTGCAGTTGTGCAAAATAGGTTGTTAAGGCATCAGCATCTGTAAATTTGATGATGGAATTAATGGTGTACTGATTATACTTTGTAAGCAATGTGTTTATTGCAGACTGGGGCAAATCTTCCAGTAAAGCTTCCTTGCTTACACCAACAAAATCATCGGTATTGCTGTTGTAAAAAACTGAGGTGTTTTCGTTATTCATCACAAAACTGGCTTTATTGTACCGGCCTGTCGTTTTCCAGTTCACATTGGAAGCTTCCTTAAACTGTCTTGCGAAATCCTGCCTTGCCCCGTAGCCGATCGTAACTGGATTTGCAAATGCGCCTGTGCCTGCAAGGATTGATAAAAGGGCTGTAAGCACGGTAACTTTTTTGATGTTTATTGAGAAATACTTTTTCATAAAAAATGTTTTTAAAGATGATTTTTTTTGTTTGATGGTGTAAAAGTAATGCGGGTATCAGGGTAGCAAAAGGCAATTGCGACGAAAGGCCAATCGAACGCGACTAAACCGGAGAAAGTGTATGAATATGTAAAAATACACTGCCTTAATCAGCATTCTAAGCGGGCAGAGCTGTTAAATAAACGAGTAACGCTCTTTATCCGCTATGCACCGTTGTTGAGGCAGGTATTAAAAAAGGCTGACGCTTTTTTTTGAGACAGCCTTTTTTTTATTATGCCCTGCGCCAGTAGCCTTTTTCCCAATACCAGCCGCGGCGCATGCGTATCCAATGGCCGGGCGCCCATACATAATGCTGGCGTGGCGCTATCCAGTATCCCGGCTTATAAATATATGTTCTGCCCTGTGGCAGCCACTCACCCTCTACCCATATATAATCAGGCGCAGGAGCAACCGGCCTCTCCACTGCCCTGGCGCTCGGCTGCACGGTTACATAAATCCGTTGTGCGTGGCTCTGCTGTACCGCAGCAAAAGAAATAACTGCTATCAGCAGGCACTTTACAATTAATTGTTTCATAGAATTTACATTTGCTTTTTGAGATAAGCGAAACAGGTATTGGTTTAAACAAAGAAAGCTAAAACATAAAAGGTTATATCGCTTTTGGACGTATCGCAGAAGCAGAATTTGTATAACTGTAGTTTTGTCAAGCTTTTTAAAGCGATGGTCTTAAGTAAGTTGTACCAAATTTTTATCTCTGTTAATCTCTTGTCCGTTTAGAAACAAGAAAGCAAAGAAGGTGTTAAGGATAAGAATTGCCAAACTGCTAAACCTAATATTGTTCTGTATTTTGCTGCCTGATAAGCGGCCTTATAAAAAATAAAATACTTTTTATGATACGCAACCACGAAATAGATTATCGCATTTATGGCGAAGAAATGCAGTATGTGGAGATAGAACTGGACCCGCAGGAAACAGCAGTAGCCGAAAGCGGCGCTTTTTTAATGATGGATGATGGCATACAAATGCAAACCATCTTTGGCGATGGCAGCCAGCAGCAACGTGGCGGCCTGTTTGATAAACTGCTGAGCGCCGGCAAACGCCTGCTGGTAGGAGAGAGCCTGTTTATGACCGCATTTACCAATACAGGCTATGGCAAGCGGCGGGTAAGCTTTGCTTCTCCCTATCCGGGCAAAATTATTTCTTTAGACTTACAGCAGTTGGGCGGCACCATCATTTGCCAGAAAGATGCTTTCTTATGCGCCGCCAAAGGCGTGAGCATCAGTATAGAATTTCAGCGCCGGCTTGGCACGGGCTTGTTTGGCGGCGAAGGGTTTATTATGGAAAAGCTGCAGGGCGACGGCATGGCGTTTATGCATGCCGGCGGCCATGTGTTTGCAAGAGAATTGCAGCCGGGAGAATTGCTGAAAGTAGATACCGGTTGCCTCGTTGGCTTTACCGCAGGCGTTCAATTTGATATTCAACTGGTTGGCGGCATTAAAAATACTTTTTTTGGTGGCGAGGGCGTATTCTTTGCTACCCTGCGCGGGCCAGGCACCGTGTGGATACAAACGCTGCCGGTAAGCCGCTTAGCTTCGCGCATACTTAGTTATGCCACTACCCAGCGCAAGGAAGAAGGCAGTATTTTAGGCGGCTTAGGCAACCTGATTGATGGTGATGGCTATTAATTTTATTAGTAGTATATGGTTCCCGGTTTAATAATTTATCCTGTAGCTTTCACTATTCCTCTTTCACTTTTAAATACAATAAATTAACTTCTATTGAGTATAAAAAGCCTTGCCGGTCAAACATTGTGGTATGGCGTAAGCAGTATTGCAGCAAGATTTATCAATTATCTGCTTACGCCGATACTCACTTACTCGGCAGTTGTTTCAGTGGCAGATTACGGACGTATGGGCGCCGTATATGCAATGATGCCGCTGATGAATGTACTGTTTACCTATGGCATGGAAACGGCTTATTTCCGGTTTATACAAAAGAAAGAAACGGTTTCTGTTGTAAATGCTACTGCCACCATCAGTTTGTTATGCAGTACGGTTTTGTTCACCGTTTTATTATGGCTTAACCAATCGTTGCTGGTAAAAGTAACTACGCTCGGAGATTTCCCGGTACTTATACAATTGAGTATTATCGTTATAGCGCTGGATGCTTTAAGCACCATACCTTTTGCCAGGCTGCGCAATGAAGGAAGGCCGAAATTATTCGCGCTTATAAAGGTCGCCAGCATTCTTATCAACGTAACACTCACCGTATTCTTTATTGTATATTGTCCGTATGCGTATAAAAATAGCGGTGGTAATTCCTGGATTGTTTTGCTGTACCGGCCACAGGTAAACCCCATCCAGTATATACTGATTGCCAATATCGCGCAATCGGCCTTTACCCTGTTACTGCTAATCAAATGGTTAATACCAAAGCGTTTCCGCTTCAGCTTTACTATATGGAAAGAAATGATGTTGTATGCCTTACCCATGCTGGTGGCGGGCCTGGGCGGCATGATAAACGAAACCTTCGACCGGCTGATGCTTGGCTGGTGGCTGCCGGGTGCCAACAACTATGCAGACGGGCAGCGCGGCATTTACAATGCCTGTTATAAGCTGTCCATTTTAATTACGCTTTTTATACAGGCTTTTCGCATGGGCGCAGAGCCTTTCTTTTTCAAGCAGGCCGCCGGTGCTAATGCGCCGGCCACCTACGCCCGCGTGATGAAGTTTTTTGTGCTCACCGTTACGGTAATGTTTTTGGTAGTGGCCCTATACATACCTGTATGGAAGTTTTTTATTGATAAAAGATACTGGGAAGGCCTGAGAGTAGTGCCGGTACTGCTGCTTGCCAATATGAGCCTCGGGATTTATTACAACTTAAGCGTGTGGTATAAGATAACCAGCAAAACGATTGCCGGTGGTGTTATTACCTTAATCGGCGTGGCTATTACCGTTGTTATTAACTGGGTATTTATTCCAAAGTACAGCTACATGGCCTGCGCCTGGGCTACCTTTTTTTGTTATGCTACCATGATGGTCGTAAGCTATGCATGGGGGCAAAAGAATTATTATGTGCCGTATGCCTGGAAGAAGCTGCTGGCTTTTATTGTGATTGTGTTGCTCTTGTTTTTCCTGCACTCAGGCATTACCGCACTTTGGCCGAACACCGTTTTTAGTCTCGCCGTTGCCACACTGTTAATCGGCTCGTATGGCTGGTTTATACTACAGGTTGAGAAAAAAGAGTTTAAGCAGTTCCCGGTAATCGGGAAATATGTGCGGTAAGTTGACAAGTATCGCTGGCGGTTGCTTTACCTATATCTTTAAAAAGCTTTGCTAATCTTGCTAATCATTTTTATTCTTTTACTAAAACCATTATTTTTGCGCCCCGTTTGCGGATGTGGCGAAACTGGCAGACGCACTAGACTTAGGATCTAGCGCCGCAAGGCATGTGGGTTCGACCCCCTCCATCCGCACAAAGCCCCGTAACCCTTAACGGGGCTTTTTTTAATTATTACACTTAATATACCCCCTGTAGGGAAGGGGCTTTTACTTACAATGGCTACCATTACCAGAGAAAACATCGGCACATTAAACGACAAGCTTACCGTTACTTTAGCAAAGCAGGATTACCTGCCCACCTTTGAGAAAAGCCTGAAAGAATACGCCAAAAAAGCGAATATTCCCGGTTTTAGAAAAGGCATGGTGCCGGCCGGCCTTGTAAAGAAAATGTATGGTAACAGCTTGTTTAGCGATGAAGTGCTGCGCACGGTGGAGAAAGAACTGAACAGTTATGTGACTGCCGAAAAGTTAGATATTCTGGCGCAGCCCCTGCCACTGCCCAATGATACCCAGCGGCTGGATGCGGCGAACCCTGCCGATTACTCCTTCGATTTTGAAGTTGGCTTAAGGCCGGAGATACAGGTAGATGTACACAATATTCAGGTAACGCGCTATAAAGTAACGGTAACCGATGAGATGGTCACTGACGAAATTGGCCGGCTGCAGACGCGCAATGGCAAAATGACGAATCCGGATGTAATTGATAATGAGGAGAATGTATTGAATGTAGAATTGAAAGAAGCAGATGCCGAAGGCAACGAAGTGGAAGGCGGTATTGTAAAAGATAATTCATTGCTGCTTAAATACTTTACCGACGAAGTGAAAGGCCAGCTACGTGAAAAGAAGGTGGATGATCGCTTACTTATTCAGTTAAGCAAAGCGCTGTTGCCAACCGAAAGAGCCGCGGTTATGGGCGACCTGGCGCTGGATAACAACAGCGAGGTGGATGCAGATAAATATTTTATACTGGTTATAAAAAAAATAGGACTGGTTGAAAAATCGGAGCTGAATGAAGAGTTCTATACTACAGTTTACCCTGGCCGCAACCTTGCTACAGAAGAAGAGTTTCGTGCCGAAGTAAAGAAAGAAATTGAGGGTTTTTATGATGCGCAAAGTAAGAACCAGATGCAGGACCAGATTTATCATGAGCTGACCGATCATATACAGGTTGAGTTTCCGGACAGTTTTTTAAAGCGCTGGCTGCAGCTTAACAGTGACAAGCAGAAGAGTGCAGAAGAGGTTGAAAAAGAATATCCACAGTATATAAACGGGCTTAAGTGGAGCCTGATAGGTTCAAAGCTTGTACAGGAAAATAATATTTCGGTAAGCCCGGATGATATTAAACTCTTTGCACAACAGCGGCTGATGAATTATATGGGCGGGCAGAATTTCGGTGATTTGTCCTGGATGGAAGACTATACCAACCGGATGATGAAAGACAAGAAATTTGTAGAGCAGACTTATAACGAAATTCAGGCAGCCAAACTATTTGATGCATTGGCAGACCAGGTGCAGGCTACAGAAGAGCCTATCTCGGCAGAAGATTTTGCCGGCAAGCAACACCATCATCATTAAGATAATTTTAGAAACATTGTATAAAAAGCCGGTAATCAGTTGCCGGCTTTTTTGGTAGTATAGCCCTGCTGCATTTAATAGAACAGCAGCTATGCAGTGTGGTAGATTTCCGGCAGTACCGGGGCATTCGTGTTATGGAGCAGGATAAAGACCGAAGAACTTTTAGTTTATCAGGAGTTATTATTTTACCTGTCTTCCTTTCCATTGATATTTGCCAAACAAGCCAAGCCAGCCGGCAACTACGGTATAAATAATATGAAAAGGCTGCATCAGCGGAAACCAGCGAAGTAAGCTTTGCTGCCCGAAAAATTTCGCAACCGGGATCATAAAAAATAGCTCGCAGGCAGTTTTTATTACTAATAACACTAACCCTAAAATTAACAAAACAGGAAAGAAGATGCCTGTTACAAATACACTTAGCAGCGCTGCATTAAATAGATAAACAGCCGCCAGTACCATAAAAACTTTTTTATCGTCATAACTACCCCCTTTGCTTGCCCAGCGGATCCGCTGGTTAAAAAAGCTTTTCCAGGTAGGCATCGGCGCTGTCTGCACAATACTCTCCTTACTAAATATAAACCCGGTCCTGCCCGGATAGCACTGTTTTATTTTATGCATCAGCAGCATATCATCGCCGCTCGCGATTGCATCTATGCCTGTAAAACCGCCGGCAGTATAAAAAGCTTCTTTGCTATACGCTAAGTTTGCGCCGTTGCACATACTGTGAAAACGGGCCGAAACAGCCGCCGCTGTAATACCTTGCAAACTCATAAAATCAAGGCATTGAAAGATGCTGAGGAACGTATGCGTATTTACAAAAGTTACCGGCGCTCCTACAAACACAGCGCCTGTCTGATGAATATAATCATTGAAGTTTTTTAACCAGTGCACGGGCACGATGCAGTCTGCATCAGTGGTTACAATCCAGTCGCCTGTTGCCTTGCCGATAGCCAGTTCAATCGCTTTCTTTTTGTACGCATTCAGTGTAGTATTGCCAACTATGTCTGCTAAAGAAAGGAGTTGTAAATCAGGGTGGGTTTCCTGCAGCGCAGTAACAATCGCTTTGGTATCATCGGTAGAAAAATCATCTATTACAATCACCTCAAAAGAGTGCGCCGGGTAGTCATTGGCAAAAATGGATCGGAGGCAATGGGCAATATTGGCCCCTTCGTTTCTTGCCGGAATAAGGATGGAAAATAAATGGGGTTGGCCGGCGTTGTATGTCGGTTGAAAAGGTTGTAGTTTGTTAAACCATATACGGTAAACCATTATAAGCATACAATAAATAGCACACAGCACAACGGAAATTGCATAGAGGAGCCACATGCCCGCAAAGAAACTTACTTATCATCAAACAGCGAGGCTATAAAAGAAGCCTGCGGCGCGTACAGAAAAGAATGCCCGGTGTCGAGAATATGGATACGGGCTTGGGGCTCCAGCCCCTTTATAAAGTCAATTCCATGGTCCGCAACAATGATTTTATCATGTTTGGCAAATACCATTTCCACCGGAATATGATACTTCGAAATTATTTTCTTCAGCAAGGCCAGGTTTGGCTGAAAATGGCGGGTGCTTATCCACCGGTCGTACAGTAAAAACCGGGCTGCTTCGTCATGGATATAATAGTAAACAAGGTTGTACAGTTGCTCACTCAAAATACCCTGTTTCCGCAGCCGCTTGCCTACGGCGATAATCCATTTCGGATTCTTTTTAAACTCATTGAATATTTTCCTGCCGATTACAGTATGGGTGGCAAAGCGATACCATTTATTACGATGCAAACCATCCGGCGCCAGCAGAATTGCCTTTTCAATCAATTGCGGCATTTCCTGCAGCAGGCGCAGGCCGATGCGCCCGCCCATGCTGTAAGCGAGGAGTATAAACTTTGTTACGCCTGCCGGTAATGCCTGCTTAATGATAGCTACAAGGGAAGCTACGGTAAAGGTGTCCACATGGTTCCACTGCGTTCTGCCATGGTACGGCAGGTCAAAAGCATACAGCGTAAACCGGTCTTGCAGATAAGGTTCCAGTATAGACCAGCGACCCGCAGACTGGGCATAGCCATGCAAACAGATTACAATTTTTTTGCCCCTCCCATATTGCTGGTAAGCGATGGTGTTGTTTTGATAGGTTATTGTTTCCTCAGTCATCGTAAGCTGCAAAGTAAGGGCAAAGAAGCTTTCGGGGAATGCCCGATACACCAAAAGGGCACAAAAAAAGCCGCCTGTATAAGCCGGCCTTCCAAAAAAATATAAAAGGAAATAGGTCGAACGTCAAAATTAGGCTGTATTGATTTGGTTTGCGTCAACCTTACTTGTACACGTTAATTGAGCTAACGGTTCCATACATGATATTGAACAATTATGTTTGTACCGTTTTGCGGGTTTACAGGTTACTGCTTTTAAAAATATTATTATCATACAACCATCGCTATATATAAAAAGTATCTTGCGCATTTTAAAACCAACGTTAACTATGAAATTGACAATCTGGGCTGCAGTAGTTTTTTTAATACTGCTTTCCTGTAACACCCCAACAGAAAACCACACGCCAGACAGCGTACCATCTTTAACTGTCCAGGGAACATGGAAATTGCTATCCGGCACCTTAACAGAAAAAGGAGTTGCCACCGTTACCGATTATACAAAAGACAAGGAATTTATTAAGATTATCAACGATACGCATTTTGCTTTCTTAAGCCACGACTTAGCTAAAGGCAAGGATACAGCTACGGCTCTTTTTTCTGCAGGCGGCGGCACTTATACGCTTGCAGATAGCTCTTATACAGAACACCTGGATTATTGCAACGACCGGCAGTGGGAAGGCAATGCTTTCGACTTTACCATTACGATACACGGAGATACCTTAATACAAAAGGGTATCGAGAAAATAGAAAACATCGGCGTCAACCGGATTAATATTGAAAAATACCTGCGGATAAAAAAATGAAGTGCATCAAATTTTTTTATTGCTTCAACTGATAAATGGCTGCTTCGTAAGGCTGTAACGTATTGCCCTTTACAAGAGCGGAATAATTATCCAGCAGCAGCTTTGCCTCATGCATATTAAGGCCGGTATGTACTGCAGCAGGTTTGCTCTTAAAGTTAAGCAGCACTAAAAATTTTGTTCCGTTCAGTTCTCTGGTGTAGGCATATACATCGGGATTGTTTTTATCGAGCAGTGTATATTTGCCATACACCAGCACCCTGTTATCTTTTCGCAGCTTCGTTAAATGCCTGAAATAATTAAGGCAACTATTGGGATCTTTTTCCTGCGCTGCAGCGTTAACAGCAGTATAGTTCTTATTTACTTCAATCCATGGCGTACCGGTGCCGAAACCTGCATTCGCACTGCCATCCCATTGATAGGGCGTGCGGCCATTATCACGGCAACTAAACTGTATTTCCTTCATAAAAGCTTTCAAATCGCCGCCCGAATTTTTTATACGCTGATATTCATTCAGCGTAGGCATGTCGCGATATTCCTCTATTTTGGTAAAGCCGGCATTGGTCATACCCAGCTCATCGCCGTTGTAATAATAAGGCGTGCCACGCATCGTCATAATAAAGGTTGCCAGCATCTTGGAAGACGCCTCTCTGAATTGCGGGCTATCATTGCCAAAGCGGCTTACCAGCCTTGCCTGGTCGTGGTTGGAAAGAAAAACAGCCAGCCAGCCCTTTTCTGCAAAAGCGCTGTCCCAGCGGCTGAATACTTCTTTAAAATGCAACAGGCTGTAACCTTCCGGCTTAGCAATATCAACACCTTCAAAAGCATACGCCATGTTCAGTTCGTTACGGTCTGCATCAACCAAATGGTGCGCATCTGCCATCGTATTACCGGCGCCTTCCGCTACGCTCATCACATCGTATTTGCTAAAGACTTCGCTATGCATTTCCTGCAGGTAATCGTGCAGGTGCGGCCCCATTGCATAGTATTGGTTGAAATTTTTTTCATAACCGGTTGGAAGCGCCATAAACGTTGTGTCCTTTGCTGCAAACTGGAAAGCATCTAACCTAAAACCATCAATACCTTTATCCGCCCAGAATTTCATAATGTCATACACTTCTTTCCGGAGCTGCGGGTTTTCCCAGTTAAGGTCGGGCTGCCTGCGCGAAAAATAATGCAGGTAATAGGCATTGGTCAAGGAATCGTACATCCATGCATCATGGTTGATGTCGAACAAGCTATAGCGGTAGGGCGGCTTACCCCGCTCCGCATTCCACCAATGATAATAATTGCGGTAAGCACTCGTTCTGGAACTGCGCGACTGTTTAAACCATTCGTGCTCGTCGCTGCTATGATTTACTACAATATCCATTACTAATTTAATACCGCGGTCGTGCATGCCTTTCAATAGTTCATCAAAGTCCTGCATCGTACCAAAGTCGGTCATAATGTTGCGATAGTCGCTTACATCATAGCCATTATCATCGTTGGGCGAAAAGTAAATGGGATTAAGCCACACCGTATTTACGCCCAGGCTTTTGATATAATCAAGCTTTGAGATGATGCCCCGCAAATCACCAATGCCATCGCCGTTACTGTCTTTAAAACTGCGCGGGTACAATTGGTACACAATGGCTTCTTTCCACCATTTGCGGTCAGGACTGTCTTCATTATATCTACCCGTTTGTGAAAATCCGTCCGATTCAATAATCATAGCGGCGATAAAAATAGTAGCGAGGATAAATGTTTTTTTCATGGAGCGCAATTTCAAGGCCTGATTGTTCAGTACCAACCTGTGAACGTACAAGATAAGCGATAGGTGTGAAAAAGATTATATGGCTTTCTTTGGTGCTGCCAACAGGATCCTCCTGAGGAGCAGGAATTATAGCCTTTAAAGTTTTCTACTAACAGGAAGTGCCGATGTAGCACTGCAAATGCTTTAAATTAAATGCATTCGAATACTTAATAAATAATCATTTAATATCCCGAACCTACCGGAGTTGAATCTGTAGCACAGATTTTCTCACAAAAAAAGGATCAACTCTTTGAAGTTGGTAATCTTTGGCAAGGTTATATTGCCGGGATGAAAATGGAATGGGTCGTACAGCACAACGTCAATCCCTAATTCAATAGCAGCTTTAATTTCCGATTCGGGATCATCACCAATTACCAACACTTCGGAGACATCGTGATTGTTACGTTGTATAATGTCGGCAAATACATCTTTCTTCGTTTTAGCGGATGTTTGCGGGTCAACGATATGAATTTCTTTAAAGTCCTGCTCAATGCCTAATTGTTTAATCTTGCTCCTTTGCAGGGTGACGAAACCAGTAGTTACCAGGTATTTTTCGCCAGGCAGGTTTTTATTTTCTTTATAATCCGGAAAAGGTGCTATCACGCCTTCATAACAGTAATGCTGCAACAGGTTTATTCCTTTGTTTGTTAATGCTTCGCTGAAATTGTATTTGGCTGCGAGGTGTTGAAAAGGCTTTCGCAGAATATCTTTTTTGATGCCTTCCATATCTGTATGGTGCTCGCCGCTATTTTGTATAAGGGTTAGTACCGGCGCAAACAAAACAGGGCCGATTGATGAAGCCGGATAAATGGTGTTATCCAAATCGTAGATGATCGCTTTTTTGGTCATAAGATGGCGCGCTGTATATATTTTTTTCGCTTTGCGGCAATACTACAGTTTCTGAAAGTTGCTGTCCGAAAGCGGCTTCGCTTTTCAAAAATAAAGCATGCTTTGTTTCAGCCGTTGTGTTATTTCTTTTACAGCAGCTATTACAGTTGCAACAGGTTTTTTTTATTCCTCCTTTTGTTATTAATAAGCACATAAAGCTTGTTTAAAAAAGCTCAGCCACAGCAAATAAGTTCTTGCTATTCCTGTTCTATAAGATCCACGGTTGATTAATGATTATTTATTGTAATTCAGTATCACCGGATACAAGTAATGCTGCCAAGGCCTTGCCCCAACCCCTCCCCCTTGGAGAGGGCAAGAAACACAACACTGATTATCCTACAAATTGCAGCACGTAAGAAGCAAGATTGTTTGTTCTTATTTCTTTACCAGTTATCCAGCCCTAATAATTTTTTTCCTAAAGCGGATAACTCGGCAGTGCCATATTTGGTTTGTTCCCAGCCGCGCGGGTCACCGGGAAAAGCATAGCCTTCGGGCGCTCTTCTTTCCTTCCAGGACGAAATCCGCCATTGGCGCAGTGCTTCGTTGTCTTCTTCTGCCGGCATCATCGAAATATATTGTGCCATGCGCACTTTATCGCCACTGTTATTGGGGCGTATGCCATGCGGCTCCAGGCTGTTGAAGATTAATAAATCACCGGCATTCATCGGCACTTTTACTATTTCAAAGCCGCTTACATCCGGCTTGAAATGATTGCGGTCTTCCGGCTGCGTCAGCTTCCAGGTATCGTACGTTCGGTATAGTTCGGGTACGCATTGAAAGCCGCCCATGTTTTCGTCCCGCTGGTCGGCAAGCGCCAGCACGCCCTGTACATTCTGCGGCTTTGTTTCGGGGTCGTAATCCCAATGGATAAAACCTTTGTATTCGTAGCCGGGGCGGATGGGCAGGTTTAAATTAGCGCGGTCAATGGTTACCCATAATTTATCGGTGCCCCAGATGTCGGTAAATGCCTGGTGCACTTTAGGTACCTGCCGGTTGTCCCACAACAATTGATGATTATATATTTCCACCATCCCGGTATTAGTTAGCTCTTTCATCTTCATCTCGGCGCGCGGCGGCGCATACCATGTTTCCGGATTGTCCGGGTCTTTTTCTTCAAACTCCCACAAAAAACCGGCAAGGCGTTTTACCTGCTCTTCAGGCACTGCATTCTTAATAACGATATAGCCGTTTTCTATCCAGAATGCCCAATCCTCTTCCGACAACAACTGCAGTGGCTTGCCATTGCTGCGGTCGTTCAGTTTTACCTTACTGCTTTTAGCCGTAGAAGGATTACCCGGAATGTCTTTGTGGGCATTACCCATAGCAGGCGCCATAGTCGGCGTCATAGTTTGTTGTTCCATATAACAAGTATTTGTTTGAATTGATAACACAAAATTCAGTCCTTCTGAAAAGAAAACTATTTGCTGTAATGACCATTATTTGCTCTCTATTGACATATTTCACTTGATTATACCTTAAATACTAACTTTATAGGAAATTACAGGATGAAGATTCAGAAAGAAATTGTATTGCCCGATCCGGGTCAGTCGTTTAAATTATTTAAGCCCAGGCTTCGGAATAATTTTTACTGGCATTATCATCCCGAGTATGAACTGGTATATGTAGAAGCCACCACCGGCATCCGGCATGTAGGCCAACATATCTCTTCTTTTATGGAAAGTGATTTAGTATTGATTGGTCCAAACATTCCGCACCTGAATTTTGATTACGGATTGCAGACCGCTTACAAGCAAATTGTAGTGCAGTTGAAAGAAAATTTTTTGGGTGATGCCTTTAAAGAAGCACCCGAATTGTTAGCGATACAAAGATTATTTGAAAAGGCGAACAGGGGCCTGTCCTTTGCCGGTACGATAAAGGCGGTTGTTGCGGATAAATTAAGAAACATGCAGGGGCTAAATCATTTTGAACAACTGTTATGTTTACTGCAAATATTTCAGTTGCTGGCTTGCGCAAAAGAAGTAACAGCATTGAATAACCAGGACACCAGTGTAAAGCTTTTTTTGAATGATAAAATTCGTATGGGATCGGTTTATAAGTACATACACGCCAATTATAACGAATCGCCGGATGTAAATAAAGTGGCTGCCAGCGTACATTTGAGCACAGCCGCGTTTTGCCGCTATTTTAAAAAGCAAACGAATATTACGTTTACCGATTTTGTAAACCAATACCGCATTACGCAGGCGAAAACCTTATTGCTGCAGGAAAAGAGCATCTCGGAAGTGTGCTATGAAGTAGGCTTTGACAGCCTTTCCTACTTCAACAAATTATTTAAAAAAATTACCGGTGAAAATCCGTCGGTATTTAAAAAACGGTACACATAAGATTAGGCTTTCCTTACTTTAAAACCTCTGGCGCTAAAAAGTTCTTCGGACATAATGGTTACGATATACTATTTATCTTTCTTACTCCACTTCAAATGCTGCTTTTCCCATCTGTGCTGTTGCTTTGGAAGCGGCCATAGCTTTTTGCGAACGTGCCTTGGATATATTAATCAGCAATACGCTTGCGAGTATAACACCAAGCCCGGTAATTTGCAGTAAGCTGATCTGCTCACCGGCAAAAAAGACGCCTAACAGCACTGCCACAACCGGGTTTACATACGCATACGTGCTTACCTGTGTAGCCGGGCGAACCTCAAGCAACCACACATAAGCGCAGTAAGCAGCCAGGCTGCCCATAAAGATGAGATATACCAACGACCACCATGTTGAGACAGGAACGGCCTGCACCGAAAATGTTTTCCATTCATGGCTTATAAAAGAAGCCGGCAAAAAAATAATGCCTGCCCAAAGCATCTGCCAGGCAGAGTTGACAAAGGCAGAGCCTTTTGCATTGTATTTGGAGTATAAAGAGCCTGCAGTCCAGCAGATAGAACCCACCATAATAGCGGCAAAGCCTGTTAACTGGCTGCTATTATTGCCTTTTGCAAATGCGCCTGACACCTGCTTCCAAAACAGCAGGAACACCCCGGCAAAGCCCGCAATTAAACTGATGATGGTTTGCCGGCTGTGAAAATTCTCTTTCCACTTTGGTTTATCCAGCAGCACAAACCAAAGGGGCGCTGCAGAAATCAATACGGCAGCCCACGAACTCGGCACGGTCTGCTCTGCCCAGATAACGCCGCCGTTACCCATAAAAAGCAGCAGGAACCCAACAATAGCAGCCAGTATAATTTGTTTTGGCGCCCAAATTTTCTCACCGCTTACAAAGCAATACAGCAGGAGCAACAATCCGGCTGTTAAAAACCGGAAAGCGCCTAAGATAAAAGGCGGAAAACCATTCAATGCGCGTTGAATAAAAAAATAAGTAGAACCCCAAACCAGGTAAACAATTACAAATGCGATGATCACTAATAAGCGGGAAGCGCTAGTTGTTTGTGTAACATTCATACGATCAATTTTCGGGTATAACCAGGTGCGGTTGCTCTTTTACAGTTTCTAAAACGATAGTGGTGCGCGTAGAAAGGATGCCGGTGATTTTTTGCAGTTTGGTACGCATTAGCTGCATAAGCGAAGCTGAATCTCTGGTGCGAACTTTTACGAGAAAGCAATCTTCGCCGGCCACATGATGCACTTCCTGCACTTCGGGTATGGCAGCCAGCGCGGCAGCGGTTTTGGTGCTGCACGCCATGCCTTCTTTCGATTTGATAAACATAAAGGCCAGCAGGCTTTGTCCAACGGCATTTGCATCTACTGCAGCATGATAACTTTTTAAAATTCCTTTTTGCTCCAGTTTCTTCACTCTTTCGAGCACTGCGGAGGGCGCGAGTACTATTTCTTTTGCCAGGTCGGCATTGGAAATACGGGCATTGTTTTGCATAAGGCGTAAAATAGCAAGATCTGTTTCGTCCAGCGTAAACGTCATAAAGCAGAATATTATACGGCTAAATTAGTAATAAAAAGAATTTTAATTCTAAAAATTAAATTTTTAACCTCATCAGCATAAGCTGATTCGATTGATGCAGTAACCAGAAGCAAATTGTTTTGAATAAAGGATATAAGCGTATAAGTTCTTTAAGCTGGTTAAAAGATTTTCATAGAGCATCAGCTTTTCACGGTCAGGCCTGCCGGTAAAAAATTATAACTTGTTACCGGTATTTTGAACTTTACGATAATGATTACATATAAATATTTAACAGAAAAGTTTTGCTTAAGTACCGGATTAATCTTTAATAACCAGCATTCTTAAATCCGGATCATTCATTTATATTTATCATCAACTTTTTACTATGAAAAACTCTTTTTTAATTTTTATACTCATGCTCCTGCAACTTTTTTGTTTTGGTCAGTACAACAGATCCAACAGAAAAGACAGTGCTAAAATTATAGATGCCGATTATAAGCAATATAGTTTAAATGTAACTGAGCCATACCAGGGAGCAGGCAAACTTCCGTTTAACAAAATCAGCTTTAACGATGTACGCTACGACACCAGTTTTATAGCGGTAAACTGGCAATCGAATATGGATTTATTGTTTCTGGAATCGTTGAATAAAAAGTACACTTTAGATAACGGTTTGGCTGCCAGTCTCACTAATTATTTCCATCAATATTATGCTGATAATTTTTCGGATAACGGGGCAGCGCTTGTATGTTATATAAAAAAATTTGCTATTACGCTGAAAGATACGTTGCTGGATTTTTATAAGCCGAAAGAAGGTTTTAATGAAGAAAAAATTAATAACATACATGTAGAGATCGAAGGCTATTATAAAACAGGCGATGCCTTGTATCCGGCATTCAGAATGGATACGGTATATGCTTACCGGTTTACAAAAATCAAAAGAGAATTTCCGCAGTTTATAAAGGAAATTATCGGTCCGCTGATCCGGAAAATAAATATTGCCGATACTGCCAAAATATTAAGCAGGAAACCTTATAATGAAGAACAGGTTGCAGAAAAATATCAAAGCCGGTTTAAACTGCCGATCCTTACGGCTGATTCTGTTAAGAAAGGTATTTATAAGAACTTTGATGAGTTCAGGAACAATGCACCTTCCATAACAAACTTTACAATAAAGACAGACAGGATGAGGATAAATGCTTCAGCCATAAAAAGAATTGATGCCACTTCTTTGGTGATGGCTGCATTACAACGAAAAAGCACAACTGTTTTTCTGTACGACACGAACGGAGAATTAATAAGCCCGGCAACCATCTTCGGTTTCTCGGATGGTTCAACTTCGTGGATAGAACATGGAGCCTTCTTTTACCCGTTGATAAGAGTTGCTAATGCGTTTGAGTTTTTATACATTTTTTATTATAACGATGGAAACGACCATACGCATTCAATGAAAGTTTTATTCCCGTTAAGCATGGAAAACGGAAGTCTTGATTAAGCAGTTTCGATGCTTATAATAGTGTGCAGTTTGTTAACCCTGTATGTAACCGAACAGCCGTTTTTTTGCATTCAAAGCTAAAGAGGCCGGTTGAAAATTAATGTAAAATAAAATGCGTTTACAGATGACTCATATCTTAAAAGGCAAGTACGACGCCATTCTTCAACGCTTTATCGTATTTGCGTTTGTCGAATTTGTACAGGTACGGCGAACGGTGCGGGCCTATTTTTCTTTGCTCCTCCGTTTTTTTATAATGCCCAGCGATAATAATTTTTTTGGAAAATTTCGCCGGTCCAGTGTTTTGCCAAGAATAGTTTCATACAGGTCGTGAATTTCCGGTAGCGTGAATTTTGATGGCAACAAATTATATCCTATCGGCTGGTGGTATAATTGCATCCGCAAAGTTTTCAACGCTTCTGTAATAATATTGTTGTGATCAAAAATAAGTTGGGGAACAGTATTAATATCAAACCAGGTGCATTCATCAGAAAAATAATCCGGTGCTGGCTGCACAAGCGAATATTCGGTAACCGCATAATACCCGATGGAAATTGTTCTTTTAAAAAGCCAGTGATCTTTAGTAATCTTCTTTTGCCAAATCTGGCTTAAATGCTCAATGTCTGCGGCAGTGCGTTGAGAGCGTTGTGGGTCGCCGAATGTATGAAACTGTTGCAGAAACAATTTAGCAAGGCCGGTTCGTTCGGTCAATACACGCTCCGCCGCTTCGCCAAGTGTTTCGTCCAGCCTGATAAAACCGCCCGGCAAACTCCACTTTTCCGACTCTTTCCATTTCAGCAGCAATACTTTTAACTGATGCCCGTGATAGCCAAAAATTACACAGTCTATAGATAAATGATGCACAAAATTTTTGTGTCCGTTCGTAATAAAATCCAGAATATGCCGATCGGTGATCATAAGTTAAAAGTAAAAGTTAATCCGTATAAAAACAGGCGCTGTTAAAAATCACTTATCTTCATTGCGTAGATTTTACGTAATATTATCTGTAACCTAAAAAATTTCTTCATGCCTGCAAGAAAAATCTTTTTGTCTGTATGTGCTGCAACCGCTGCATGTATCCTTGTAACTGCTTTTCAACCGCCTCCGCAGAACCATTCCGCCGTTAAGCCTGTTGATGAAAAAGCGAGCAGTGGCCAGGCCTACCGCGACCTGAACAAGAATGGCAGGATGGATGTGTATGAAGATAGTAAACAGCCAACAGATGCAAGAATAAGCGACTTGCTTCGTCAGATGAACCCGGAAGAGAAAGCAGGCATGTTATTCATTAACGGAGCAAAGGTGAATGAAGACGGCAGTATAGACGATAAACCCGGCACAGGCATGTTTGCCTTTGTGCCCAATGGCGTTAAAACCATTAAGGAAAAAAAGATGACGCACTTCAACCTGTGGTCGGTTCCATCGCCGGAGGCATTGGCCAAATGGTACAACGCAATGCAAAAATTTGAGCAGGATTCCACACGCCTTGGCATCCCGCTTACCATTGCCAGCGACCCGAGAAACCACTTCAGCAACAACATTTTTGCCATGGCAGCTTACGGCTTTTCGCAATGGTGCGAGCCGCTGGGATTAGCCGCTATCGGCGACGAACAATTAACGGGGCAGTTTGCAGATATATCCCGGCAGGAGTACCTCGCCGTAGGCATCCGCGAATCGTTGCACCCGCAGATAGATCTTGCCACCGAGCCGCGCTGGCCGCGCATCAGCGGTACTTTTGGCGAAGATGCGCAACTGACCGCTAAGATGGTGAAAGCGTATATACTCGGCTACCAGGGTGACAAATTAGGCGCTAACAGTGTGGCCACTATGACGAAACATTTTCCCGGCGGCGGCCCGCAAAAAGAAGGGCTTGACCCGCATTTTCCTTTTCAGAAAGGGCAGGTGTATCCGGGCAACAATTTCAACTATCACCTTATTCCTTTTGAAGCTGCATTTGCTGCGCATACGGCCGCCATCATGCCGTATTACGGGGTGCCTATGAACGAAGGCAATGAGCATGTAGGTTTTTCCTTTAATAAAGCCATCATCACCGACCTGCTGCGCAAACATTATAAGTATGATGGTATTGTGTGTACCGACTGGGGATTAATTACGGATGCCAACATGGGGAATGTGGTATGGCCGGCACGTGCCTGGGGTGTTGAAAAATTAACGGCCGAAGAACGGGTACAAAAAATTATTGATGCCGGTGTTGACCAGTTTGGTGGTGAGAGTGTGCCTGAGTTGGTAGTTAAATTAGTGAAAGAAGGCAAGGTTACGGAAGCAAGAATTGATGAGAGTGTAAGGCGGTTGCTGCGGCAAAAGTTTGAGCTGGGGTTGTTTGATAATCCATTTACCGATGAAAGCAAAGTAGCCGGCGTATTTGGCAATGCTTCTTTTAAAGCAGCAGCGGAAGCGTCTCAGCGCAGGGCAATGACATTGCTAAAGAATGATAACAAAACGTTGCCTTTGCAACCCAATAAACTGAAGATTTATGTGAAGAATATTGATTCAACCGTAGCAGCACAATACGGTACGGTAGTAAATGATCCGAAGAAAGCAGACATCGCCATCCTTCGCCTCAATACGCCTTTCTATCCGGTAGAATCACCCATTCCTATGGCACGCATGTTTCACCACGGTGACCTTGATTTTAAAGGTCTTCAGAAAGACAGCATTTTGCAACTATTGGATGCGGTGCCCACCATTGTAGATATTTATATAGACCGTCCTGCGGTAATACCGGAGATTAGTGCAAAAGCAAAAGGCTTGCTGGCCGATTTTGGCGCCAGTGATGCGGCTGTATTAGATGTGATTTTTGGTAAAGCAAAACCGGGCGGTCATTTACCAATAGAATTGCCTTCGTCTATGGAGGCTGTGCGCAATCAGAAGGAAGATATGCCTTATGACAGCAAAGAGCCGTTGTATAAATTTGGTTTTGGGCTGAGTTATTAGGGTGTATAAATTGGAAGTTGTACCAGTGCCACTTACAGTAAAACAAACGAGCCTTACTGAAAAGTAAGGCTCGTTTGTTTTTATCAATTACTTTTCACCTCGCTACTATCATTTTCTTTGTAGCTATCGTTTTACCTTCAATTACTAAGGAATAACTGTAAGCGCCGGCGCCCAGCGTAGAAGCATCAATATTTACAGTTCCCGTACCGGTTTGCAAGGTTACCTGCTTTATAGTTTTGCCGGTCATGTCTGTTACTACCAGCGAGGCATTACCTGCCGGTACCTTGTAGCGGATGCTGGTCGTGTTGCTTAGCGGGTTTGGAACATTCTGCTCTAAAAAAGTGCCTGGTAAATTTACTTTATTCAAAATAGCGCTGCTGCCTGCTGCGGATGATGAATTTTCTTTGCTTTTCGAGAGGCTGAGCACCATCGTTTTAAGATCGTCAATCTGTTGCTGTTGTTTATCAATTGTTGCCTGTTGCTCCTGCATACCTTTTATTATGATCGGGATAAGCTCGGTGTAATTCAGTGATTTGAAATCTATGGTTTCAGATTTTGATGCGGCCTTTGGTTCGCCTTCGCCCGGCTTGCGCGGAAGTTTGGCTTCTGCCAAGCCTGTTTCGAATTTTGAATCTTTTACAAGATTGGGCAATACTTTTTCCACCTCCTGTGCAATTAAACCGTAATGGATGCCTTTGGGCAGGTTCATTAATTTATAATTGCCATCATTCTTGAAATTATAGAATTTCGGATGCAACCGGCTGATGATATCCATCGCGCTGGTAACATCTTTTATATTTTCTTTCAGCTTTTGATCGGAGCTTGTGTAAACGCCTGTGGTAGAATATACATCTCCCACAAAATACCCGGCGTAGTACGCTGAATTATTTGCAGTAGTGGCATATACTCCATAATTGCCATAGCCCTTAATACCAATACTGCTGTTGCCGCCTGAAGTGGACGCCTCTCCATAAACACCGGATAAATTTGTACTGAACCCGTAAACGCCATAACCGCTTGCGGAGGAAGCAAAGATACCCGCTCCGGTGCCGGCATTATAGCTGCTTACTGTTTCCACACCGCTTCCGGTGTTCGTTTTTGAAAAGGTAGCGCATTCATATAAGCCCGATTTTGTAACATACAATGCCGCATTATCTCCCGGGTCCGTGATATTTATACCAGCTAAAGCGCCGGGGCTCACCGTTAAAGCATAGCCCGGTGTTGCGGTGCCGCCAATACCAACCGTGCCATCTTCCGCGGCGTAAACAGCCGGAACAGCACTTCCGCTGTGGCTGCCTATCCATGTAGTGCCGCCCCACTGGTTTAAATATAAAGGAGCACCTGCACCATTATTGCGTGCCTGTATATCATTGTAATCGAAAGCTATGTTGTAGCCTGTTTTTTTACCCAGCAGAAAGCTGTCTGTTGTTGAAAGAGATACACCATTTTCTACCGCTACAGTAAAGCGGGCATCCGGCGTACCGGTGCCAATACCAATATTACCGGTATTGGTAATGCGCATTCTTTCTATATTATTGGTTTTAAATACCAGCCCTTTCGCATCGGTAGTTCCCAGGAAGGAAGTACTGCCCGGCAGTGTGCCTGCATTGCCGGTAAGCGACCAAAAGTTATTGTTTGTATTTGCCCAGCTTGCCGCCCCGCTGCCATTGGTAGTAAGCACCTGACCGTTGGTTCCATCGGTTGCCGGCAGGGTATAGGCGCCTATTTTAAGCGTGCCGGTAAATGCGCCGGCGCCGGTGGTGGCATTAATGGAGAATACGGGAGCGGCAGCGCTGTTTCTGAATTCGTACTGCAGCGGAGCAGTGTTAAAGAACAAACCGTAATTGGGCGTAGTGGCATACTGAAACACATACTTATTTGCCGCTACGCGGTACCCGCCCTGGCCTCCGAATGTTAAGTGCCCCAGCGAATCTGTTTTAGCATAGTTGGTGGCAGAGCCAAAGCGCCAGGCGCCGCCTGCACCAAACACCCGTCCGCGCTCAATGGCATTGGTGCGAAACACAAGATCGTTCGGGTCTTTGGTACCTAAATACTGCGTGGCTGAAGCAATGTTTACATTACCGGTAATATTCCACGACTGTGCGTAAGAAGCGGTACTTAAACAAGCGAAAAGTAGGGCAAACAGCAGGTGCTTTTTTCTGTGTTGATGATTTGATTGCATAAGGATGGTTTTAAATGGTTATAAAGAAGGAATACTTATATATCAGGTAAAAAACAGCAGCTTTAAATCAGTACTAATACGCTACCTGTTCTATCCGTCGTAAAAAGGAAATACATGCAAACAACAGCGACATGCATAAACTATAAAACAACAATTCAGTAATCTTCCGTTGTAAAATTTCTGGTGCTTACGTTTTGGGAATAAGTGGAACAAGCCCTTGTTGGTTGCATAAAGCTATTGTTTTTAAACCATGAGAAGAATTATGTTTGAAGCATAGGCAAGGAGAATGGATACGCCTGCAATTGATCGCACGAACAAGATGCAGCCGCAAACAACTAAGTTAATCCGCAACGGGATTTTAAAATTGGTAGCAACTGCAGGCAATATAATTTGGTATGAATTGTTATACAACCAAAAAAATTCAGCCAGTTTTACCAAAAATTATTTGCTATGTACACCACATTATTAACCACTATCGAAGACGGAATTTTCATCATCACCATCAACCGTCCTGATAAACTGAATGCGCTTAACGGCCTCGTGCTGGAAGAACTAAACCAGGCGGTAGAAGAAATCTATACCAACAATAATGTTAAGTCGGCCATTATTACGGGGGCAGGCGGCAAGGCTTTTGTAGCCGGTGCAGACATATCGGAGTTTATGCAGAAAGATACCGCTGCGGGCGAAGCGCTGGCGCAATACGGACATGACTTGTTTAATAAAATCGAAAGAAGTACCAAACCCATTATCGCTGTTGTAAACGGCTTTGCACTTGGCGGTGGCTGCGAGCTGGCGCTGGCTTGTCATTTTATAGTCGCTTCCGGTAATGCAAAATTTGGGCAGCCGGAAATCAATCTGGGCATCATTCCCGGCTATGGCGGCACCCAGCGCCTTACCCAACTGGTTGGTAAAAACCGGGCTATGGAACTGGTAATGACCGGCAGGATGATAGATGCGGCGGAAGCGTTGCAATTGGGTATTGTCAATCATATTTACCCGCCGGAAGCGCTACTGCCTGAAGCCAAGGAAATACTGCAGGGCATCAATGCTAAGTCGCCGCTTGCAGTGAGCAAAATTATTGCCTGCATTAATGCATTCGATCACACAGAGCGTGGCTACAAACTGGAGATTAAGAAATTCGCAGAATGCTTTGGCACCGCCGATATGATAGAGGGCGCAACAGCTTTCCTCGAAAAAAGGAAACCCGTGTTTAAAGGAGAATAAAACAGTAACTTTTTATGGCATCTAATTACCTATAAGACTTAAAAAAATGTTTTAATCAAAAATCTGTTTTTTGCAAGGGTTCGTATATCACGCTTCGCCGGTATATATTTTGTTAACAAAAAGTTATCAAAACCTAACATTCCTATGCAAAAAAAACTTTTACCCTTCTTTTTTATTGTACTGTTCACCTTTATTACGCTGCGTTCGTTCACTCAGCGGCAAGATGTTGCAGCACAGCTTAAGCAATATGCCACCAAACATCAGCAGGAACTTTCTATTTTGCCAAAAGATATAGAAAGCCTCTTTGTTACGTACCAGTACACCGATGCAGCTACCGGAATCCAACATATCTATTCAACCCAAAAATTAAACGGCCTCACCATTACCAACACCTCTTTCTCGCTCCACACAGCAGGAACGCAGCAAATGCACGCCAGCCGTTTATTATCGTTGGCTGCATACAAAGTTGCGCCTGTTGCTGTGTCTGTGGGCTCGCAGGCCGCTGTGGCAGCCCTGATGAGTTCCGTTAATTACACTGAAAGTAAAAAGGTGGAAGTAAAGCAGGCTGCTACAGGCGAGGAAAAATACACCGTGTACAGGCGCAACGCTTCGCCGGTATGGGATATTCCCTGCCGGCTCGTGTACTACAACAGTGCACATTTGAAAAGCCTGATTCCGGCCTGGGAAGTGCAAATGATGGATGTATATAAACGCCACTACTGGCTGGCGTATATAGATGCAGCTACCGGTAAAGTGCTGGAGAAAAAAGACCTGATGATGCATTGTAATTTTGATGGCGCGCCTACGGATACGAACGCTTCTGCTGCAATGTATAACGTATCAAATGCTTCCTTGTTAAAAGAAGAATCCGGAACCAACATACAATCCCTTCAATCATTGCCCGGCAATAAATACCGCGTGTATAATATTCCTTTTGAAAGCCCCATAGACCCCGGCGCCAAACAAAACCTGATACAGAAAGGCGGCGATACAATGGCCTCGCCGGATGGCTGGCATAAAGTGGCCGGCCTTGCTGCTTATAATTATACACACGGCAACAACGTGTGGGCATTTCAGGATCCAAGTCCCGGCCCGCTGGGTGGTGTTCCGAGTGCCGAACCTACACGAACAGCTTATCCTACCAATACAATCGGCGGGGTATATCCGGTAACGGAGCCGTTTGTTTTTGATTATCCCATTAACCTCACGGCAGAGCCGGAAACGTATCAGAACGGCGCTATCGTTAATCTTTTCTTCTGGAATAACCTGATGCACGATGTGTTTTATTATATGGGTTTTAATGAGGCTGCGGGCAACTTCCAGGAATCGAACATCTTTAGTACCGGCAGAAAAGGTACTGATACTTCGCTTGCCAATGATGCCGTACTGGCGCAGGCGCAGGATGGCGGCGGCACCAACAATGCTAATTTCTTAGCCTTGCCGGATGGCATCAACGGGCAGATGCAGATGTACCTGTGGACGGCTTCGTCGCCCGACTCTTTAGTTCAAATTGCTTCTTCTACGTCCGGAATACCAATATCAGGTAAAAAGTTTTTTGCTGTACAAGGTTCACTCAGCACACTGCCAACGGCTAACAACAATCTTTATACGATGCCGGTGGAAAATATGCAAATTGCTATTGCCCAAAAGAATGCGCTTTCTACGACCGGCGGTGCAACGGAAGGCTGCAGCAGCGGCCAGATGAGCATTGCATTGCCCCTGGGAAACGTAAGCGGCAAGATTGCGCTGATTGACAGGGGCAGTTGTTCTTTTGCCGAAAAAATATTAGGGGCGCAATTAGGCGGTGCTGTAGGCGTAATTGTAATAAATAATGTGGACGGTCCGCCACAGGCCATGGGCGGCTCCGATGCGCCGGGCAATGCCATTACCATTCCTTCGGTAATGATCAGCAAGGGGGACGGCGATTTGCTAAAAGCGCAATTAACTGCCGGCGCTACCATTGTCGGCTCGCTGAAAAGGAATTCGCCACCGCCGCCCAAGAGAGACGGCGATATAGACAATGGGGTTATTTCGCATGAGTACGGTCATGGCATCAGCAACCGGCTTACCGGCGGCCCGTTCGCGCTTACACCGCTGGGCGGCGATGAACAGGGCGGCGAAGGCTGGAGCGACTTTGTGGCTTTGTATATGACTTTGCGCAATAACGACCTGCAACCGGCTACCGCAGCGCACCCGAATGGCTTGCTGCCCAACCGCAGCATTGGTAATTATGTTACCTACCAGAATTACGACGGACGTGGGATTCGCGAGTATCCCTATTCTTCTGATCTTACTATCAACCCAGCTACATTCGGTTATATTAAAAGGCCGGATTACTCTGAAACACATTCTGTAGGCTTTGTGTGGTGCAGCATGCTGTATGAAGTATTGCAAAGTTTTATTGATGAATACGGGATGAAGGACAATGTATATGAAGGCGCTAATCCTACTCTTTCGCATAACCCGCCGCCCCCGGCGAAGGGCAATAATATTGCTACCCGTTTGGTAATAGAAGCGATGAAGCTGCAACCCGCAAGCCCTACCTTTATCGAAGAGCGCGACGCTATATTAAAAGCCGATACCTTACTCTATAATGCACAGCATAGCTGTATGATATGGAAAGCTTTTGCTAAAAGAGGGCTTGGTTTTTCTGCCTTGTCCGGCACCAATGCTTTAGGCGACGAAGTGGAAGCTTTTGATTTGCCTTATGCCTGCGATCCAACCCAGAAAAGAATAAGTATTGTAAAAAGCGGACCCGGCACTGTCAAAACAACCCAGAATGTAACTTATACCATCAAGTTGAAAAACCTGTTGCCAAAAGTAGTGACCAATGTAAAGGTTACTGATACGCTGGCAGGCCGGCTCAACTTTGTATCGGCTACCGGCGCACCGGTTAGAAACGGAAAAATACTGACCTGGACAACCAATATTCCCGCCAACGCTACCAAAGTCTTTACCGTTACGGCCAAAGTAACGAGCGGCCCTGCTGCTACCCTTACATTTGCCGATAACCAGGAAAGCACCAGTGCAAACTGGACAACCGATAATTCTGCTACTGCCAAATGGACTTACAAAACGGATTCCCTGCAGGCTTACAGCGGCAAGCATTACTGGTTTGTGGAAGATTACGACATAGGCGGTTCCAACACTTCGCTTCAATCAAAAAACGCAATCCCTATTGCTGCCGGTGCAGAGTTGGTTTTCATTCATAAATATGCTTCGGAAAATGGCTACGATGGTGGTGTGGTAGAAGTATCAACAGATGGCACCACCTGGGCGTACCTGCCGCCAAGCAAATTTGTACAGGGCAATTATTCCGGTATTATACCTACCGCCAATAACCCGTTAATAGGCCTTACAGATGAAGCTGCGTTTACCGGTAGCTCTGCGGGTTATACTACTTCCATTGCCAGGTTGGACGACTATACTGGTCAGCAGGTGTATATCCGTTTCCGCATGACTGCTGACCCTACCGGTGGCAGCGTAGCCGGCGGCGGCTGGTGGCTGGA
Source organism: Ilyomonas sp. (assembly GCA_965247435.1). Lineage (GTDB taxonomy): Bacteria > Bacteroidota > Bacteroidia > Chitinophagales > Chitinophagaceae > Ilyomonas. Next base: position 1,235,496 of record OZ252019.1, read on the forward strand.
CGATGTGTATGTAATGACCAACCGCACAGAGCTAAGTAATACGGCTACTGCTGTTACAACTCCGGGTGCAGCTATAACAATAAATGAAGGCACGAATGCCTACAGTACGACTATCGCATTAATTACCTCTAACACTGCCGGCGCTATCTTACAGGCGATGCCTGTAGCTAAAACCGTACAACTGCAATGGCAAACTACAGGAATAGCTGCCGGTACTGCGTTTGAAATAGAAAGAAAAACGGCTGCAGAAGTAGCATTTAAAACTATTGGTAATTATACGCCATTGCAAAAAGAAGGATCAAAAGGCAGTTATCAATACGTGGATAGTAAGGTGGCTGATGGTGCATGCGAATACCGTGTTAAGATAACTTCCGGCAATGAGATTAGCTATACCAATGTTGCGATGGCTAAGATAGGTTCAACGCAATTTACGGCGCAGTTATATCCCAATCCGGCCAGCGATATTGCGCATATAGCGGTTATGAAACCGGTTGCAGGCAATGCGTTTATTACAATATTCGATGTACATGGTAAACGATTGGCAACATTAAATGGCGGTCTTGTAACCGGCAGGCGCGTATTTGATATTCCGGTGCAGCAATTGGCTTCCGGTACGTATTGGGTAGAAGTTAAAACAACTACTGAGTCTGCAACAGTGCCATTGATTATAAAGAAGTAAGAAATAGTTTTTAGTATAATAAAAGCCCTGGAATCTACGCTGCACGCGGGTTTTAGGGCTTTGTGTTTAAGACATTTATCTACGTTTTGCACAACGACGATCATTTGAGCTTATCTATCTCAGGCTCAGAAAGCCCGGTTAAATCAGCAATGTCTTTTGCCGATATTCCTTTCGATTTCATGATTTTTATAATTTCCAACTTGCCTTCCAACTTGCCTTCCAACTTGCCTTCCAACTTGCCTTCCAACTTGCCTTCCAACTTGCCTTCCAACTTACCCTCTAACTTACCTTCCAGTTTACCTTCCAATATGCCCTGCAGTTTGCCATCAAGCAATCCTTTCTCTCTTCCTTCATCGTAGGCCGTTTCCATGGCATAATCAAAAGTGGCCTTATTGTCTCGGAAAATCTTCAAGCTGTATTCATAACTGTCCAGTTCAGCCTGATCGAATTTAGCAAGTTCTGCTTTTTCAAATGCCCGGGTAAATACTTCATCCCTGAAGATGCCAGGAATATTTTGGAAGTCTTCGAGGTGCTTAATGAAATACAGCCACTTGTCTAACCGGTTAGTCAGCTCCCCTTCCTGTTTATTGAAGTTCGGCATTTCCACATAGATGTATGTGAGCTTTTCGTAGAATGTTTTCCCATGCTGATTCTTGAGCCTGATAGTATGAATCACTTCATTTTTTTCAGGTTCTGTTTCATAATCATCGAACGTAAAATCCAAAATACCTATACAGTAAACGGCTTTCAGGTTATAATTCCAGTTTCCCTTTTCCGCCTGCTCCCGTATGGGGAAAGTTGAATAATAAATCGTTCGTTCCCTAAAATAATTCTGTTTAGCTTTTTGAAGTTCTACAATAAATTTTTCTCCGTTTTCGGCTTCACAATAAATATCATAAATGGCTTTTCTGTCAAGTTCTGTTTGCCCTAACTGTTCGGTATTTTTAAAAGTGAGGTCAATAATTTTTTTCTGCTGGGGTAAAAGCGCATTCAGGAAATCAATTAGCAGGGGTTTACTGGCTTCCTCACCAAAAATTTTTTTAAACCCAAAATCCGTAAAGGGGTTAATATATTTTGCCTTCATATTGTTGTTCTAACGATCAGCAAATTTACTGTTTCTGTTAAAGCAATCGACCTTGTAAATTATTATACAGGATGATACTTATTTATATGATTTACATTACATAAAAATTTGCTGCTTGATAGACTTGACTACAGGTGTAAACAGCCAATAAATAAATGGTTGATTCTTCAAACACTTTTATGTTGTAAAATACGATACTTATCTTTTCAAACTGCCAATAATCGCTGCGAACTCATTGGCAATTAATGATGCGCCACCCACGAGGCCGCCATCTACATCTGCTTCCGCAAATATCTCTTTCGCATTATTGGCTTTTACGCTGCCGCCATATAAAATGGAAATGTTGTCAGCAGTTGCTTCGCCATATTTACCGGCTAACTGGTTTCGGATAAAAGCGTGCATCTCCTGCGCCTGTTCTTTACTGGCGGTTTTACCGGTACCAATGGCCCAGATAGGTTCGTAGGCAATCACTATTTGTTGCAGTTGCTCCGGCGATAAATGATACAGCGATTCTGCTAATTGTTTAGCTACGTATTCGTTTTGTGTGTTTGCTTCGCGAATGGGCAACGGCTCGCCGCAACAGAAAATAGGAAGCATATTATACGCCAGTAAAATATTTATTTTTTCGGCCAGTTGCTGGTTCGTTTCATTAAAATATTCACGGCGTTCCGAGTGCCCGATAACAACATATTGTATGCCGATGCTTTGCAGCATTTCTGCCGATACTTCACCGGTATATGCGCCTGATTTTTTGTTACTGCAGTTCTGTGCCGCTACAAAAACACCTTGTTTGCCGCCCAGCTTTTGCTGTGCCAGATACAGGTAAGGAAAAGGCACGGCAAACACCGCAAGCTGCCCGGGCGCAAGCTGGTAATCTGTAGCTTCTAAAGCGTTTAGTAACTCTTCGCCTTTGGGCCAGGTCAGGTTCATTTTCCAGTTGGCGGCGGCTATTTGTTTTCTCATAGTTGGTAGTATTAAAAGGTTTCAAAGATATGCTTCAGCGCTGCTTTTTCTTCATCGGTCAATGCCTGTCCTTTCATTTTTTTCCATTCGGTAATATGTTCAAGCGCTTTTAGTAAATCGTATTCCTCCCCGGTTCCCCAGCTAAAGTTGCGAAGTCTTTTAGGCAGCAAGCCTTCGCCAAATACATTGCAGCATACACCATACATACTGCCGGTGTTGATAGATGAATTAATCGCAACGCGACTGTAATCGCCCATGATTACGCCGCATTTGCTACCGGCGTTAATGTATCCTTCTGCATGGTCATTCCACTGCATTACATCACCAGCCGTATTTTTTACATTGCTGTTGCTCGCACCAGCACCGATATTGCACCACTCGCCGATGACTGAATCGCCGAGGTAGCCATCATGGCCTTTATTGCTGTAGCCCTGCATAATCACATTTTTAATTTCGCCACCGGCAACACAATACGGCCCGATGGTGGTAGCACCGTATATTCTGGTGCCCATTTTTAGTGTTGCACCCTCACAAAGAGCCATCGGCCCGCGGATAAGGCATCCTTCCATAATCGTTGCATTCTTACCAATATATACCGGGCCACCGGCAGCATTAATGACTGCATATTCTACCTGCGCACCTTCTTCTATAAATACATTTTGCGGAAGAACAACAGCGTTGGCAGAAGATAAGGCAAAAGATTTTCTGCCGGCTGTAATAAGCTTGAAATCCGATTCGATAAAGTTTTCATTCCACTGGAAAAGCTGATGCGGATATTGAAGCCGTTGCACCTGTTCAATAGTCGTAAACAGCGTTGCGGAATCATCGATGGCGTGCTGCAAGCTGCTGCCATGGCCCTTGCAGGCAATAATGCCATTTTCATCTTCTAACACTTCTCCCTGCTTTAGTTGTTTAATACTGTTAATCAGAGTTTCACCCGGCGTTACCAGCGCATTGATGAAGGTATGCACAGCTTCGGGTACCGGGCTATACAAGGGCTGCAGGTAAGTTGCTGTATCTACATAAACTTCTTCGCCGAGCAGCAGTTGCCAGCGCGCCTGTATCGTAAGTATGCCGATGCGCAAACCGGCTGCAGCCCGCGTGTAAGTAAGCGGGTATAAGCTCCTGGCTGCAGGCGGATCAAAAAGTACAATAGCCATAATAAAAGAGGAATGAAAATTTTTTGGAAATAAGAACAAGGTCAAAACTAAACAGATTCAGATTAAAACTGTTGTTTGATAAGTTGTTTGTTAGGAGAATGCACCAAGGGACAAATCACTTGAAACAATGGCGTTGTTTCCAAATTTTTTAAAAGGAAGCTGTTAAGTGTGTTGTGATTGCTGATGTAAACAGGAAGTAAACTGTATAAACGGCGGGCTATAAACGGCTGATATGTATTCTTAGATGGAGGTATCCATTTAACCCGGTTGTGATAATGTGCGTATGCTTACTGTTTTAAGAAAGGCTTTCGGTATTAATAAAAACGCTAAACAACCTCTTGCTAAAAATTGCAACTTTAAACAGCGGAGCGCGTGAGGGATAGCAGCGGAAATACTTTTTTTGCTGCGCCTTACGCAAAAAAAGATTGCAGCGCATAGCCCGACCCGAAGGGCACGCCCTGATTGTTATACAATTGAGTACACTGCCCGACGGCTTACTTACATAAATAGTATTACGGATTGGTAGCCCAAATACTTGCATCTTTTATAAACACCCGCCTGTTGAGTTGTAACTGGGCAATCACTAATTCTGCAAAATCTTCCGGATGCATAAATTTATCTGCATCGCCATTAATGAGATTATGCGCTTGTGCAAGCGGCGTAACCACTGTGCTTGGCAGCAAGGCAGTGACTCTTATATTGTACTTGCGCACTTCCTGCATCAGCGAATCAGTAAGTCCCAACACCGCAAATTTGGAAGCGCTGTAAGCACTCGTGTCGGGCGAGCCGCGCAGCCCTGCGGAGGAAGCAATATTAATAATATCGCCGGTTTGTTTTGCTATCATTTGGGGCAGTAAAGCGCGGGTTACATAGTAGGTGCCCAGCAAGTTTACTTTAATAATTTCCTCCCACCGCTCCGGTGTTAATTCCATAAATTTTCCGGGCGTATAAGTGCCGGCATTATTTATTAAAATATCTATAAATCCTACTGCTTTTTGTATCGCTTTAACCGCTGTATTTACTTGTTGCAGATCGCTTACATCTGCAACCGCTATGGCAACTTTTACACCTATCTGTTGTATTTGTGCCGCCACCGATTGTAAATCGGTTTCGGTGCGGGCTATCAACCCTACGTTCACGCCTTCTGCAGCTAATGATATGGCAATTGCGCGGCCAATGCCTTTGCCGGCACCGGTTACAATTGCGTTTTTTTCTTTTAATGATTGCATAATGAAGTAATGTTTAAGAAGTAATAATTACATTGTCAAAATCATATAGAATCAACTCGATATTGTTATCCGCTTAGTTCTTCGCGTTTATGAAGCATTACTGCTGCAGAATTCACAGCAGTACAAAAGTTACATCAAGGCATTGCAGGAAAACGTGCTGTATATCGTTTTCCTGTGGCTTTTTTTCGTTCTTTTTTTTCCACAAAAAAAAGAATAACAAGCGGCAAAGTATAAATAATTTTGATGGATTATATTTAATCCTTAAGCGATTGTACTTATAAAGTATTTAAAGAAAAAATGTTCAATGCCTTGCGGCCGAATATTAGTTATTACCTTCTTTTACTTCCACGCGGTTTTTAAAAAACGAAGCCAGTTGCAGTGCAAAATGTTTTCAACATCAGCTTCGTTGTAGCCTCGTTTAAGAAGCAAACCGGAAAGCTGCTGCAGATCAGCAATCGTTTCTATATCGTACGGACATTGCTCTCTTCCAAAAGCCCCGTCCAGATCGCTGCCGATCGCTACGTGCAAAGCATTGCCGGCAATGTTGCAGATATGGTCTATGTGATCAATTACTTTATCTAAGTTACAATGCATACCCAACGGAGTTGATTGTCCCCGAACCCAACCGGGCACAATCATCCAGGCATCCAGCGCAACGCCCATAATGGCCCCGCGTTCTATCAAAGCTTTTATCATATCGTCGCTAAACTGTCGGTTATGCTTCACCAGTGCGCGGCAGTTGTTATGACTCGCCCATACAGGTCCTTTAAACAAAGAAAGCGCTTCCCAAAAAGCATCATCACATAAGTGCGTGACGTCTAAAATCATGTTCAACCGGTCCATCTCCCGCAGTAATTCCTTTCCCTGTTGGCTAAGTCCGCCGGTTGCATCGGTGCCGTTGGCATATCTTCCCGGCCCATAATGCGCAGGCCCGATAGCCCGCAAACCATATTCGCAGGCACGCTCCAAATGCTGTACAGTAACCAACGAATCCGCACCTTCTAAACTTAATATATAGCCAACCGGCTTTTTATCATTCGGCTCATCATTCCTCCATAAATCTATGTGTTTATCCAATGCCTGTAAGTCTTTAATCATCACCATTTCGCCCCATTCTTCCATTACTTTGTACCAGGCTAATTGTCCGCTTGTTTGTGCCCATGCCTGCTGCGGCGAGTGCCAGCCCGGCAAAGGATTGTCCGGTGCAACATACCGTGCTATTTGCGTGGCAACTACCAGCCCGATATTGCCCCTGCGCAACTCAGGTAGGGATACCGTTGCCTTGCCACGGTCGGGCTTATCCTGCAGTCCCCTTTCGCGGCTGTTGATGACACTTACCGGTAGCCGCAGGTCGCGGTTCCATTCCATCGCATTCATGCTTAAATCCAGGTGCGCGTCTATGATAAAAGGTAATTCTTGTTCCGCCATTTTTATAAATTAGATATTGATGAAGCGGTTTCTCGCCACCACTTTCCATTCATCAGTCACGTTATTATCTGTTATCACAAAAGCTTTATCGTACAACGCTACAGTCGGGCAAATATGTACCGGCACGCCATACAGCACATCGCCCACCGCATATACATTACCTGCCGGTACTTGTATTACCAGATGCTCCTCGCTTTGCGAAAAAGGAAGGGCTTCCGGCGCGTTTAAAAAATACACTCTCGGTAATGGATTTTCTGCAGCTACCGACTTATGCCCAAGGTCGGTACAAATGGTTGTTTCATCAATTACTGAAATGACTCTTGTTATCACTAACGCTGCATAATCAAACGGCTCGTCCGGCAAGGCATTTTTATAACCCCAGTCCGAAAAAACAAAAGTGCCGGGACTGCACTCCACCTGATCGCGGTGCACATGCGTTGGAAAAGTGGGCGTGCCGCCCATAACTATTTTTATATGATGGTTGAATAGTCGTGATGCCTGTTGATAAAGGCTTTCAATTACTTTAAAAGCTTCATCTGCTTTCGCCTTTCTTACTGTAATATCGCTGTCGCGGATATGACCATCATAGCCATGTAAACCGGCAACCTTGATGCCTTTTAGGACTTTAATATTTTGCAATAGTGCCACTACTTTGGGTGAGGCAATGCCGGTGCGGTTCATGCCGATGTTCACATCAATAAAAACGGGAAGGAGCAGCTTGTTTGTTTCGCACAATAAGGATAGCCGCACCGCGGTTGCTGCATTATCAATCAGGCAGGAAAATATGGTATCAGGATACGTTTTTATCAGGTTGATTAATCGCTCCATTTTAGGTCCTGCTGGCTGGTAAGCGAGCAATACATCCGGCGCTTTTATCAGCGCCAGCATCTCGGCTTCGGCAATGGTTGCACATTTGAATTTGGTGATGCCGGCATCCATCATCAGGCTGCATACTTCCGCCATTTTATTAGTCTTTACATGCGGCCTTAATTTATGTACATCGCCGGCTATTTGTATGGCCAACGCAATATTTTGTTTTATTCTTTCGGGATAAACAACCAACGCCGGCGAGTCAATCTGATTTATATTAGCTATGTAGTACCAATCGTTCATAGAATACATTTTGAATAGCCACGAAGAGAAGAAGGCACAAAGAAGTTATTTAATACCATAATGAAGGTACAGGGATATCATACATTTATAAATAAGGCAAGTTCTGCTTCTTTATCAACATTGACTTATTATTCAGTAGTCCATCAAACTTGGATTATCATTGTTGTTTCTTAGTGCCTTTGTGGCTCAAGCCATCTTAAACCAACTCAAACATCGCTTCTATTTCCACCGGGATATTATCGGGCAGCGAACCCATACCAACCGCGCTCCGCACGCCAATGCCATTGTCGTTGCCCCACACGGCGGCAAACAATTCACTGCAGCCGTTGATGACAAAGGGATGCTTTAAAAAATCATCCGTACAGTTAACCATGCCCAGCACTTTAATCACCCTTTTTACTTTATCCAGGCTTCCCAAATGCTTACGGATGGTTGATAAGATGGTTAGTCCAACCTGCTTCGCAGCAAGCTTTCCCTTTTCCATATCCATATCGCTGCCAATGCGTCCGATAATCAGCTGGCCATCATCCTGTACGGGTCCATGACCGGAAATATACAGGTATTTTCCGTCTGTTAAGCAAGGTTTATACACGCCCAGCGGCTTTGGCGGTGGTGGTAAAGTAAGGTGCAGCAAAGCAAATCTTCCTTCAGGGGTTGCAGCTTCCATAGGTATAGTTTAATACAATAAACATAGCACTTATTTGCTGTTGCAAAACGGCATTTCTTCCGGCGCGTTTAAATTTAAACAGGAGACATTCAATCCTTTTTCTATAATTTGCTCCTGCTATTTCAAATAAGCAAATATCAGTACTGTTATCTTTTATTTACAATAAGCTGCCATGAAAAACTACCGGGTTCTTTCTTTGTTGTCTTCCTTGGTTTTTATTACCACCATCGTTGCTGCGCAGGAAAACAGCAAGGGCTGGACTTCCCTCTTTGATGGCAAAACACTTAACGGCTGGAAGCAGGTAGCCGGTACCGCCAGCTATGCCGTAGAGAACGGGATGATCCTCGGCACTACGGTACTATCATCACCAAACACCTTCCTCGTTACAGAGAAAGAATACGGCGATTTTGTGCTGGAGCTGGAAGTAAAAATAAGCGATACTACAGCTAACTCGGGTATCCAGTTTCGCAGCCATTACGATGCGGGTGGCAATAGCGGCAAGGGCAAGGTTTATGGTTACCAGTACGAGCTGGACCCATCGGCACGCCGCTGGACGGCCGGCATTTATGATGAAGGCCGGAGAGACTGGCTGTACCCGCTATCCCTGCATGCAGCAGCGCAGCACGCTTTTAAATTAGGCGAGTTTAATAAAGTGCATATCGAATGTTTTGGCAATGAAATCAGGACCTGGATCAATGATGTGCCGGCGGCTTACGTAGTGGATACGATGGATGCCAAAGGCCTGATTGCTTTACAGGTGCACAGCATTGGAACCAATGCAAACTATGTAGGCGAAAAAATTTACTGGAAGAATATCCGCATTAAAACCGGCAACATTACGCCAACGCCGTTTCCAAAGAATATTTATGTATTGAATAATATTCCCAACTACTTAAGTAAATACGAACAGCAAAGCGGCTGGAAACTACTGTTTGACGGCGTAAGCAGTAAAGGCTGGCGCGGCGCTTTTAAAGATGCTTTTCCAACAGAAGAATGGGCTGTAAAAGAAGGCACGATTACGGTACTGCCTTCGCAGGGAAAAGAAGGTGGCAATGCCGGTGACGTGGTAACGCTGGACCAATACAGCGCCTTTGATTTATCTTTCGATTTTAAGCTCACGCCCGGCGCCAACAGCGGGGTAAAATATTTTGTAACACTCAACGAAAAGAGCACCGGCTCGGCTATCGGCTTGGAGTACCAGGTGCTGGACGATTCGCTGCACCCGGATGCAAAGCTGGGCAGGGACGGAGACAGAACATTAGCTTCCCTTTACGATTTAATCCCGGCGCAAAAAACAGCACGTTTTATTCACCAACCCGGCGGCTGGAATACCGGCCGCATCATTGTATATCCAAACAACCATGTAGAGCACTATCTCAACGGCATTAAAGTACTGGAATACGAACGTGGCTCCAAAGAATATGAAGACCTGGTGGCCATCAGCAAATACAAAGTATGGGAACATTTCGGCGAAGCGAAAGCCGGGCATATCCTGTTGCAGGACCACGGCAATGAAGTAAGTTTCCGGAGTATTAAGATACGGGAGATGAAGTAGCGTTGCGGGTTACGAGTTGCGGGTTTGATAGTGGCGGGTTACGGGTAATGAGTGACGGGTTGCGGGTGACGGGTTTAATAGAATATAATATTTGAAACTTAATTACATAGTCAACATTAGACAGACTCAACTCATCATTATTTTTTGCTAAGTTTTTCGCTGTCATTTAGCAATACTGTTGCCCAATTCACAGCAGTACAAAAGCAATATCAGGGCGCATCAGGGAAACGTGCTGTATATCGTTTCCCTGTGGCTCTTTTTCGTTCTCCGCTTTCCACAAAGTGGAGAACAATAAATAATTGGCAATAAGTAACAGATAATTTCGACGATATACTTAAAACAATAAAACCGCCAATAGGCTAAGAAATGTAGTTGCCTACTTAACAAACGCTGACAAGGTTTATAAACCCTGTCAGCGTTGCCGAAAAATTAACCAACAAACCATTCCTATGATACGCAGACAATTTATAAAAGATGCAGCACTTGCTGCCACCGGCGTTACCATTCTTAACTTCCCCGTGTTTGGTAAAAATGCACCCAGCAACAAAGTAGTAGTTGCTGTTTCCGGCGTCAACAGCCGTGGAAGTTACTTAGCCAAGTGCTACTCGCAACTGCCCAATGTGGAAGTAGCGTATATCTGCGATGTGGAAGAGAAAGCCATCGCCAACGGCATGGAAGCCCTCAAAGATGCACCACGCAAGCCAACGGTGGTACACGACATCCGTAAGCTCGTAACCCAAACCGATTTTGATGCGCTTATAATTGCCATGCCCGACCACTGGCATACGCCGGCTGCTATCTTAGGCGCTTCGCATGGCAAGCATGTATATGTAGAAAAACCCTGCGGGCAAAATCCGTATGAAGGCGAGCTGCTGGCAAAAGCCGCGACGAAGTACAACAAGTGGATACAAATGGGCAACCAGCGCCGCTCGATGCCTACCCTGATACAAGCCGCCAAAGAAGTGCACGAAGGCATTATCGGCAATGCGTATTTAGGCAAAGCCTGGTATGCCAACAACCGTAAAACGATTGGCATCGGCAAGGTTGTGCCCGTGCCTGCTACGCTTGATTTTGACCTGTGGCAGGGGCCGGCGCCGCGCAAAGAGTATGTAGATAACTTAGTGCATTACAACTGGCACTGGCGCTGGCATTGGGGCACCGGCGAAGCCTGCAACAACGGTACGCACGAGATAGATTGCTGCCGCTGGTTTCTGGGTGTTGATTATCCTACGAAAGTTACCTCGGCAGGCGGGCGCTATGCCTTTAAAGACGACTGGCAAACACCCGATACGCAGGTGGCTTCTTTTGAGTTTGGCGACAGCAAAGCCATTACCTGGGAGAGCCGCAGTTGCAATTTATACCCGGTAGAAGGCGCGGGCAGGGGATTTATTATTTATGGTGACAAGGGCACGCTGGTAAATGACGGCGGCGGCGACTATAAAATATTTGATGCCGATAATAAATTAGTGAAAGAAATAAAGAGCGATACCAAAGCCGATGCTTCCAATACGGTAAGCAGCACCGGCAACTTGGACCTATACCACTTCCAGAATTTTGTGGACAGCATACGCGGCGATGCCACCATTAACTCGCCCATCAGCGAGGCCGGCAAGAGCGTGCTGCTTTGCCACTTAGCCAACATTGCGCAGCGCACCGGCAGCACCTTGTATTGTGACCCTGCCAACGGCCATATCCTGCACAACGACGAAGCGATGAAGCTATGGAAACGTAGTTATGAGAAAGGGTGGGAGCCGGTGGTGTAGGAAAGAGGGTTGTAATATTTTGGATTTGCGCTGCGCTAAGACTTCGAAAACGGATTTGACAGTGAAAGAGTATCAATAAAAGCTAAGGCGATAAAATAAAAGGTTTAAAAACTTATTAACTTTCTTATATTCAACAACTCATTCATTAATTAAATTCCCACGTATGAGAAGGTTAAGTTTAATAGTGTTATTATTTTTTATTCGGTTTTCCGTTCAGGCACAAGAGGGCGGTACTTCAACATGTGACCTAACAACCGACTTTTGTGCAAATTCTTTATCACTAAAAAATGGCACCCATCCGGTAGCTGTAGTTAAGCGGTATTATTATAAAATTATACCAACAATACCTCCCAAACCCAATAATCCTACAGTTGACCCAAATACCGGTTTCCAAGATGTACGTTATCAGCTTAATTATTGTCCTTCGGGTTGCCCACCTCCTTCACAAATTCCAGATCCTACAAGTTGTGAGAATGATCCCAAAAATGCACTGTACTATTATGTTTATTATCCGTCTGATATAGATCTAGTAGCATGTCCACATCCTGCTTTAATAATGTTTCACTCCGGTGCCTTTAGTGAATGTAGCAAAGCCGAACAAGATGATATTACAAATATGTGTACCGAAATGGCAAGCCGGGGTTTTGTAGTTTTCGATGTGTCTTACCGGGTTGGAGTGCTAACCGATGCGACTCCTATACCTGGAAAAACCGGATCTGATGGATTAAAACCAAAATTCCAGCTTGTAAGCGCCCAGCAGGTACTTGCTATCTATCGCGCCTGCCAGGATGCAAGAGGTGCGATTAGAAGTATTATTCAAAGACAGCTTGATGAAGGCATCAACAATGGTATAAATGACCTTTACAGGATTGACCTAAATTATGTTTTTGTAGGCGGCATGAGTGCAGGCAGCGCTATTGCTATGACGGCTACTTATTACAAGACGCAAGGGAAATATAATTCTACTTTCCCCAATGTTAGCTCGGCTTTAGGCAGTATTGATCCTGATCTTTATTACGCTTCGCCAACGGCTTTAGGCACCCTTGATTATTTTCAGTACATCAAAGGGGTTTTTAATATGTGGGGAAGTATGTTTGTTCCCAAAACGAATTATGATAACGGCACTCTGGCTGCTTTTTTGGGAATTACGTCTACGTCGCCACCGATTATCTCCTTTGCAGGCGTGCAAGATCCAGTTTTCGATATTCATAAGCAGGACATCTATTTTTCAAAAAATGTCTTGTTACCACCAAAAGAAATTTGCCAATCCGGTTATTCTGTTTCTGTAAACTTTGGAAAAGAAACTCATTGCCTACTGGCATCTCCCTACATAACCCCTCAGCCAGCTCTTTCCTCTTCACCTCCTATACTGTACGAATACGGGATTGGCTCTGAAACTATTTTCCACCTCCTTGACGACAACAGTGTATTTGCTGAATTAAATTTAGACTGTGAAATGATGCACGGTTTAGACAATGATGATGGCTGCGGAAGCTGTAGTCTATCCAGTACGGATTACTTTCACAAGTTAAAAAATGGATCTTGTGTGTCCTGCGGTTATACAAGCAATTTTGGCACAATAGCCAATAATCAATCTTTGACTTATAAATATATAGCAGGAAGAGCAGCTACTTTCTTCCAGGCAATTATTTCCAATACCACCAGCGTTGTAGTGCATAAGAAGTTTGTAGAGCAGGAAAATGATCGTTACGGCTGCAGTGCGCCTGACAATCCAGCTATTATTATGAATAACACCTGCGATAACGATACTCACCCATAAAACCAACACTTATGAAAGCGATATTTCTTACCACACTTCTTTTATTATCTATTATTGTGAACGCTCAACCGGGCACCTTAGACAAAAGCTTTGGCACTGATGGCAAAGTGCTCACCAGCTTTGGCAAAAACACTTATCCTGATATATTGAAAGCGCTTGTGCAAAGTGATGACAAGATAATAAATGTAGGGCTTTACGGTTCGGCAGACATTAAAGAGCCAAACGGATTTCTTTCTGTACGCCATACAGCAGACGGAGAAATTGATACAAGTTATGGAGAGAACGGAAAAGCCGTAGTTGAGATTAAGTTTGAAGCCCAAACATTTATCAGAGGAGCGGCCATACAAAAAGATAATAAAGTGATATTAAGTGGTTATGGATACCATGAAGGAAGAGATATTCTTATTTACGATGGCATCATTGTAAGGCTGAAAACGGACGGCACAATTGATTCTTCTTTCGGAAACAACGGTATTATCGTCACCAACATTAATGGCGCCGGATTATATGATCTTGTCACTATACTGCCGGACGGTAAATTTCTTGCAACCGGTGGCGACGGAGTTTCCAACTTTATTTGCCGCTTTCTTCCTGATGGAAAAATAGATGAGACTTTTGGGCAAAAAGGATATATGTACTTTAATACAAATTATGGTTTTTTCGCCTGCAAAATTCAATCAGACGGAAAGATTGTGTTAGGAGGATATTACATTCAAGCTTCTTTCAGAAAATTCTGCCTTCAACGTTACTTGCCGGATGGAACGATAGACCAGTCATTCGGTGAAGAAGGAACGGTCATTACACCTTACGAGACGGACAGCTATATAAATGATTTAGGGTTTCAGTCGGATGGTAAAATCGTGGTTACAGGACCCGCCTATATTGCCTCATTCTCCAGATTCTTTTTTGCTACTGCCCGCTATAACCAAGATGGAAGTTTAGATGCTACATTCGGAACCGATGGAAAAGTAACGACTTCCTTTACTGAATTTGATTGTGTGCCCAAAAGCATCCTTGTTCTCACTGACGATAAAATTGTTGTTGGAGGCTATCAGACCTTTTCGGATGGAGGTGCTTATGCTATTATACGTTATGCCACCGATGGTGTTCCCGACTCCAGCTTTGGCGAAGCAGGCGTAGCAAGTGCAGACTTCGGTTATGGAAGTACGCTTTCATCTGTACTGCTGCAGTCTACCGGAAAAATTGTAGGCACCGGAACTGCAGGGCTACCAGCCGGCTATGCTGTTTCCCTTGCCCGCTACAATAACGACATCAGCAAGCGGCAGATGATTGCCATCAAGGTAAAGCGCTGGCTGCAACACCGTGGCATCATGTGGGTAGCCGACAACGGTGTGCGTTATTATACGGTACAGAGAAGCGGGGATGGCGGCGTTACCTATCAGCCGGTAGCTAAGCTGTACTACAACCATCAGTCGGTATTTTCTTACGAAGATGCTGCTGCGAATGACAACACAACTTACAGAGTTGCGGTAGTAGCAAAAGACGGAAGCAGGAGCTTCTCCAATCCGGTTGTTATCGGTAATGAGGAGGCTGTAAAAGTGTTTCCTAATCCCGTGCGCAGCACTTTACAACTACAGGGATTGCCTGCCAACACTAAAACGAATATCAGCATCACCGATTTCAATGGTAGCGTGCGCACTAGCACAACAGCAAGCGGTGGAAGCCTTTCCATCAATACAGCAGCGCTAAAGCCGGGCAATTACCTACTGAAAGTGCAAAGCGGGAATATAACTACCGCTCAGGCGTTTGTGAAAGAGTAAACGGCTCTCTCTTCTCCGCAATGTCTCCTTCACCAGCTTATGCGCACAAGCCAAGGGACGTTGCGGCAGAGTAGATGTAAATTAAATAAGCATTACTGTATCATCATGCTGCTTATATTTTCTTCATGCTCCTAACAAGGACTATTTTTGCAATCGACGGTTTTTCTTCGCTGCAATGTCTCCATCAACAGCCGGTTGTGTGTTAGCCATGGGACATTGCGGTGGTTGTACAAAATAACAACTATCCTTAAAAAGTTTTGGTCAAATCAATATCATTCAACTCCATACAAGAAGTAACCGGATAATTGCCCTGTACACCTGTAATATAAAATTTTGTAGAGCTATGCTGATACTTTTCCGGTACATCGACCAGCTTGTTTCCTTTACACGGGTTCCAGTGCCTGCCTTTGCCGGCAGACAGGCATGTAATTTAATTTTTAGGCGAACTGCATTGTTTTACATTCCTTCCAGCCAAAAGAAGTTTCAAATACTTTGTGCATTTTGCCTTCTTTCTTTTCTGTATTGTTCAAGGCTTTGCTAAGCTCGTTAAGAATGAGTGTTCTGTTTTGCTGCTTTAAACTTTCCACTAATTCATACGCCATAAAATGTTTACCATTAGCTACAATGGTGTTGATATTTTTACCTCTATTGCTGAACGCAATAATCACATGCACATGGTTGGGCATTATAACATACTCTATAATATAGTGCTTTTGCACCTTGAGATAATCAAACCAATTGTACACCACATCATAAGCATTGCAAAGTGAAAATAGGGGTATCCAGTTGGTGCAGGTAAACGTGATAAAATAAACTCCTTCGGTTGCAGTTATGGTTCTTCATAAAGGCATACGAGAAAGATAAATAAAAATGGTTCGTAGTAGAACACTTATTTTAACTTAAGTAGGTCGTCAAAATTATCTATGCTTTATTGATGATTGCTGATTGTTCTTTTTTTTATGGAAAAAAAAGAACGAAAAAAAGCCACCCGAAAACGATATACAGCCCGTTTTCGGGAAATGCCTTGATATAGCTTTTGTACTGCTGTGAATGGAGCAGCAGTAATACTACACCGGAACGAAGAACAATACTTTTTTAAGTCAATTTAATTTTGAGCCTATACTTACACCCAATGCAACCACCGCAATGTCCCATGGCTAACGCACAATTGGCTGTTGATGGAGACATTGCTGGGAAGAGGAAAACCATGGCGTTTAACAGCTTCTAAAAAGCGACAAAAAAAATTTCTTTTAAAAAAACAATGTGTGTACCTTTTGATACCGTTCTTCGCCCGTTAAATAAGTAATGTTGTATTCCAATAAATTAGAAAGCCATGAAAACATTACATTGTAGCGATGCGGGCTTCGATTGCAGCCATATTATACGTGCGGATACGGAAGCGGAGATATTGAACCAGGCTTCCAGGCATGTAACGGAAATGCATAACATAACCGTAAGCAACGAGATTGTACAGCAGGTAAAAGCGCTGATAAGAGAGGAAGAAAAAGAAAAATAGGATAATGCAGAAGTTGCAGGTGCTTTATTTATAAATGACACAAGCTTATTTTTCGTACCGATACTAACCAAACACTTTTATTATGGAAAACACCTACAATCTTTTTGAGAAATTAAATTTCTTTTCAGAACCTGAATTCCAGGATGAAATTTTGAATAATTGCAGAATCACTTCTTTTAATAAAGGTGATGTAATAGTGCGGGAAGGGCAATATGTAAAATTTCTTCCTATAGTTATTGAAGGTAACATAAGAGTTTTTCAGCAGAATGAAGACCGGGAAGTTTTACTGTATTATGTGCGGGCGCTTGAAACCTGCACCATGTCGCTGGCGGCGGCCTATTTTGATAATAAAAGTACCTCGCATGGTATTGTGGTACAACCTGCCGAAGTGCTTATTTTTCCTGCATCGCTCATCATGCAATGGCAATTAAAATATCCTTCCTGGAATAAATATGTAATGCGGATGTTTAGGGTAAGGTATGATGAACTAATTAATTCTTTTCAAAATGTAGTGTTTGAGCATATTGATGTGCGGGTAATGGAATACTTAAAGAAAAAAAGTATAGAAAATAATAACCGGACAATTAATCTGTCTCATCAAAATCTTGCGGATGAGCTTGGTACTACAAGAGTAGTAATATCACGTATTCTGAAACACTTTGAAAACGCAAGAAAAATTAAAATATCCCGCGCTGCTATTGAGTTGTGCAGTTGAACAACTGGAAAACTAAATAAACTATTTACTGGTACCAGCGGAGCCAATTGGTATAAATATGGAAACCGGCTATAACGCCCTGAATACAGGGATGCAGGAATTTTTGTTGTCGTTTATCAAAAAAAGGAGTACGCCGAAAATCCTTTATCAAAGAGTAGGCAAATCAATCAATCAAAATGAAAACAAAATTATTCTTTATTGCAGCCTTAGCTGCGATTATGCTAAACAGCATACAAAAAGCAAATGCACAGTGGTCATTAACAGGTAATGCAGGTACCACGCCAGGCACTAATTTTTTAGGCACTACCGATAACAAAGCATTGGTTTTTAAAACAAACGGTGTTGAACGTGGCAGAATTTTTTCAAATGGCGGCTGGAAGTTCAATGGTTCGGTAGATGCCCCGGGCGGCTATTCCATTAATGGCACTCCATTTTTAAACCAGTATGGTAGTAATTATAACACCTTTGCGGGTTTTGCCGGAAATATTAGCGTAAGCGGGTCTGGAATAACCGGGATTGGTTATGCCTCACTTAAGGCTAATACCAGTGGTTACCAGAATACTGCTTTGGGAGCGTATTCTTTAGCTTCTACCACAACAGGCTATAATAATACGGCTGTTGGTTACACTGCTCTTTATAAAAATACAACTGGCAGTTATAACACTGCCAATGGTTTCAGCGCTCTTTATTCCAATATTACCGGCAACAACAATGTAGCCATCGGCAAACTGGCGCTATATTCATCTGCTAACAACAGCAATAATATCGCTATAGGCGATTCTGCTTTATTTAGTCACAATTATATTCCCTTTGAATTTGATGAACCAGATGCATCGGTTGCAATTGGAACAAGGGCATTGGGTTTAGACCAGTACGGCTACGGGAATACAGCCGTTGGTAATTCAGGTTTACTAAACAATAATGGCGGTTTAAATAATACTTCTCTGGGCAACCGCTCATTAAATACAATTACTACCGGCAGCGGCAACACTGCATTAGGAACTTTTGCTGATGTAAATTCGTCTAATCGCCGCAACGCAACCGCAGTAGGTTATGGCGCAATAGCCACGGCAGATAACCAGGTAATGCTGGGTAATACAATTACCAATTCGGTAAAAGCAGCCGGCAGCTTCGTGATTTATTCTGACGGGCGCTTTAAAAAGAATATAAAAGAGGAAGTTCCGGGTCTTGCATTCATTAACTTACTTAAACCAATAACCTATAATTACGATATCCATGGTTTAAACAACTTTATAAATCCTGCAAATAAGGCGAGTAGTTTAAAGACTGATGACCCAATGGAAGAAAAAGCAATTAATGCGAAAGAAAAAAAATTATACTCCGGCTTCATTGCACAGGATGTTGAAAAAGCTGCCGAGAAGTTACAGTATGATTTCAGTGGTGTATATACGCCCCAAAACGATAAAGACCCTTATGGTATAAGCTATGCCGACTTTGTAGTTCCCCTGGTAAAAGCTGTGCAGGAATTAAGTAAAGAAAATGATGATTTAAAAAACCAGATGCACGAAATGAAAACGCTTATGCTGCAAATGCAGCAGGGCTCAGCTTCAGCTTCTAATCAAAGTGCTGATGCTGTAACTGCCAAATCAACGGTTCTTTCAAACAACATCCTGTTGAAACAAAACATACCCAATCCTTTTACTAAAACGACACTTATTGATTATGCACTGCCTTCAAAATTTACAAGTGCATATATCAGCATAACAGATAAAAACGGTAAAATAATTAAGCAGGCAAATGTATCCGGCAGCGGCAAAGGACAGCTTACAGTAGATGCATCAGCACTTTCTTCAGGGGTATATCAGTACGCACTAATTGTTGATGGAAAGATGATTGATACAAAACAAATGGTGTTGGCAAAATAAACATTTTAAGATCCTGCCGTCCATAATTAGTAACAAACAAAGAAGCAAGCCGAAAATTCTTTATTAAAGAGTAGGCACAAAACAACTAACATGAAAACAAAACTATTCTTTGTTGCAGCCTTAGCTACCATTATGCTAAACAGTATGCAAAAAGCAAATGCACAAAACTGGAGCCTTAATGGAAACAGCAATGTTACTGACACTTCCAAACTGGGTTCAAAAAATAACAAACCGCTGAGCATAATTACCAGAAATACGGAGCGCATACGGGTAGATGTTAATGGGCTTGTAGGCATCGGCACAACCATACCTTCAGCAAAACTGCAGGTAGCCGGCAATGTAAAAATTGATGGCGCTAACACCCTTGAATTTGGTGCAGGTCTTACCAAAGAAATAAACGCAGGCAAAATAGGATATGGAAATATTACCCCGGGCGAGCTTGATATTGTAGGCGCAGGAACCAACACAACTAACAGAAGAATAAAATTCTGGAGTGAAGGCGGTACGGAATTTACAGGTAATGTAACAATCGGTACTTCCGGCTTTTTTCCTAATTTAAAATTGGTATCCAATGATGGTACAAATGCCTGGATTATGTATTCAATAAATGGGACATCAGGAAATTTAGACCTTTATAAAAACGGAAGTTTCAGGGGTTCGTTTAACGGCATCAGCGGCGTTTATACTGCTTCTGACAAGAGATTGAAAAAGGATATTGTTGCCTTACCCGGTATTATGGAAAACCTGATGAAACTACAACCGAAAAAATATCATTATAAAGAAAGTGAAAACACTGCAAAATTGAGTTATGGTTTTATAGCGCAGGAAGTAAATGAAATTTTCCCTGAATTTGTTGGCTCTTATAAAGACAGGAAAACAGGAGAAGAAATGCTTACACTTAACTATGATAACTTTGGTGTGCTTGCCATTAAAGCCATACAGGAGCAACAAAAGCAAATAGATGACTTAAAGCAAACAGTAGAAAATCTATTAGAAAAAATTAATACTACTAATAATAACGCTAATGCCCGGTCTAACACGATAAAGTTAAATAATGCGTCGCTGCAACAAAACATACCCAACCCATTTAACAACAGTTCATCTGTCAGTTATTATATTCCTTCCGTTTTTCATACTGCTTCATTAATAATAACCGATATGTCAGGAAAAACTTTAAAAACCTACCCAATTGCACAAAGCGGTTCAGGCAAGCAAACTTTTTCAGGCAGCCAGCTAACAGGCGGCATGTATCAGTATTCTTTAATTGTTGATGGAAAGATGATTGATACAAAACAAATGGTGTTGGCAAAATAAAATTCCGCAATGCCTTCTTCGCCTTTGTTACTGGGCTTCACAAATACAAATTATTCCTTTTTAGCTGCTGCACTTAACCCACCGCTCTATTGCCGGTAAAGAACGCCGGCAAAGGCAGAAACTGTAAAAAGGTAGTGGCAAAGATTGCTGCGCTATGGTAATGTTTCTGCCGGTACCGCTTTTTAAATTTATAAAAGTTTAATTTAGTACGCAACAACCTTGTTTTTTACCTTAACAAGGTTGTTTTTAACATCAACAAGCTTGTTCGTTACAAAAACAAGCTTGTAAAAAATTCTGCAAGGTTGTTTTTTACTTAAACAAGCTTGTTTATCAGACAAACAAGCTTGTTCCTCGCATCAACAAGCTTGTTCCTCGCATCAACAAGCTTGTAAAAAATTCTACAAGGTTGTTTTTTACTTAAACAAGCTTGTTCTTCACATCAACAAGCTTGTTCTCCACAAAAACAAGCTTGTTGGCGTAAGAATAAGCTAAATCACCTTTTTTACTGATTAAGAGCCTATCCGAAAAATAAGTCAGAGTGTTTCCAGACGATGTGAGCACAAGCGAGATGGAGGAAGGCTTCATAATTCTGCTGTTTCTTTTCCCATCGGATGAGCAGCCTTCGGAACCGGTTCATCCAGGAGTGCGTCCGTTCGCAAACCCACCTTCTTGCCCGGTAATGCGGTTCCTCTTTCTTTTCCTCTTTTTCCTGCCAGCGGCTTTTGATGTGATCTTCATAACCCAGTTCTCCGATCAGGCGGCGCACACTTTTACTGTCATAGCCTTTATCAGCACAGAAATGCTGCGGATACTCTTCTGCGGCAAAAGGCGGCAGAAAAGGCATGGTAAGCCATACCTCCTCGACCTTCTTTACATCATGCACGTTCGCTCCGCTGACTGTTAGTCCTACCGGCAGTCCGTTTGTTTCTGTGAGCAGGTGGCGTTTGACACCTGCTTTGCCACGATCCGTCGGGTTCGCTCCTGTGGTGCCCCCTCCCAAAGGAGCTTTGGTCTGACAGCCGTCTATGGACTGGTATTCCCAATCCAGCTTATCCTCCACATGCAACTGCATCAGACCGCTTTCCCACAACTGCCGGAACACACCGGCTTCCCGCCATCTCTGAAAGCGGTCATGAACGGTAGAGGGACAGCCAAGCGAGCGGGGCAGCGACTTTCAGTGTCCTCCCGTGCGCAGCAGATAGAAAATCGCAAAGAACATCTGGCGGTTGGTTTTCGCAGGGCGGCCTTTGCCCCCAGTCTTTGTTTTCATATCCGGCAGTAATGGCTCGGCTGCCAGCCATAAACTTTCAGAAGGTAAAAATGCCACATTTATCTCATCTTCGTAACGAGTTGCAATCATGGAAATAATTAAGTTTAGTCACTTCTAATTTACTCCATTTTTTGCAACTCCTTGTTTTTCGGATAGGCTCTAAACCACTTCTTACTTGTTGAAATATATTTGGAGCATCTCTATTATCCCGCGCTCCAGCTTCCTTAGCGGCAGCATCAACACCCGCCTGTTTAAACAGCGTTGTACGTTTTAACTACAGCAAAACGCATTTTAGTCATGCCTGTCAGTGCATTACTCCGCAACTTTGCCCTGACAAAAAACGCTAAACCTGCAGATTGCAGCAACCGGTTTTTTAAGAAACATCAGCAAACCCTTCACACAGTATTTGGTAAAGAACGGCCATGCCATAACCGTTATCAGCAGTAAAAAGAGTGCACCAAAGAGTTAGAAGCCCTGAACGCAACAGCGGCAACCGGCAGCATTGAAGTCGTTGCTGTTTCTTACCGGTACGTTTACAAGTGCCGATGGCGTGCAGGTAATGGAGCCGTTTAAGGCGCACACGCTTTTTCGATCAGTTTGTTCACCCGCTGGCGATAGCTAACGCGTGCTGCAATAGCGTATCACAAGGTTTCTATAAGCAGCAATTTCAATGGAACACGCTATCTTCATCATACCTGCGTTTTTTCAACATCGGCTACCGATACGGTGCCTGCAGGCGTTGTTCATCGTTTTAAAGGATACCTTTATAAAGAACAAACAACCATGGACAACGACTTCTATCACAAATTTGTTAAACCAGACAACGCACTTGCTGATTTTGTAGAAAGTATCGGCATGTTTCATAATCCATCGGAAGCAGCAAAAGAAGTGGTGGTAATGCCGGATGGCAGGATTGATTTGTTTCTCTGGCAATCGCCGGCCCGGCCTTTCGAGGTTATACTTATCGGGTTAGAAACTTTTCCCGAAACCAGAAGCATTGCGCCACACGCGCGCGCTTTTGTTATTAGCTTTAAACCGCTTGCCGTGGAGTATATTTTACATACTGCTATTGCTGATATACTAAACAGTGCCAAAAATCTTGCAGATGATTTTTTGAATTTTAATAAGGATGATCTCACAGACTTTGATGCATTTTATGCTAAAGCATCGCAAACAATAACCGCGCTGTTACCCGCAGCCGTTGATGAAAGAAAACAGAAACTATTTGATTTGATTTATACATCCAGCGGCGAGCTGAGCGTAGCAGCGCTTTCCCGAAGCGTATTCTGGAGCAGCCGGCAAATCAACCGTTATTTCAACCAACAATTCGGGCTTTCCTTAAAAGCGTATTGTACTATCTTACGGTTCCGGGCTTCCCTGACACATATTGCAGAAGGCAAACTTTTTCCGGAGCTGGCTTTTGCCGATCAAACCCATTTTATAAAGGAAATAAAAAAGTTTTCCGGCGTAGTGCCGAAAGAATTATATAAAAATAAAAACGGCCGATTTGTACTATTATCCGTGTTGCAGCAGCAATAGTTTTGTGTTTTAAAAACAAGAAATCTATATGTTGATAACGAACAAATCAATAGCCATTGTTGGCGGCGGCCCCGGCGGACTTACCCTGGCAAGACTGCTGCAAATGCAAGGTGCGCAGGTAAAAGTATATGAAAGAGATGTAAGCAAAGATGCGCGCCTGATAGGCTCGCCGCTTGATATGCATGAAGAATCTGGATTGGCGGCGATACGCAAAGCGGATTTATTAAACGAGTTTAAGCAGCAGTATCGCCCCGGCGCAGATAAAATGCTTGTTGTAAACGAACAGGCAGCAATATGTTACAGCGATCACGAAAGCAAACCTGCGGAAGATTTTGGCAATGAACATTTTCGCCCGGAGATAGACCGCGGTCCGCTGAGAGCTATGCTGCTAAGTTCTTTACAACCTCATACGGTAGTGTGGGATAGTCATTTCATTGCTATGGAAGCGCAGGCCGAAGGATGGATATTACATTTTAAAAACGGTACATCGCCTTACGCAGATCTTGTAGTTGCTGCTGATGGCGCTAATTCTAAAATCCGCCCATATATCACGAACAGCAAAGCTTTTTATTCGGGCATAACGATGCTGGAAGGCAATGTACCCAACGCAAAAGAAGCAGCGCCGCATATTTATGCGCTAACAAACGGCGGCAAAATAATGGCCTTCGGAAATACAAAAGATATATTGCTCGGGCAAAAGGGCAACGGCGATATAACTTTTTATGCAAGCTTTAAAGTAGCGGAGGCATGGGCAGCCAATAACGGCCTCGATTATACTGATAATGGACAGATGCTGGAATGGTTTAAGAAAGAATATGCCGGATGGAGCCCTGTCTGGTACGAACTGTTTCAAAATGCAGCAACGCTTTTTACTCCACGCCCCATTTATTGTATGCCGTTGGACCAAACATGGGAAGCTTTACCCAATGTAACCATGCTTGGCGATGCTGCGCATGTAATGCCGCCTTTTGCAGGAGAAGGCGCCAACATGGCGATGCTGGATGCTTTAGAGTTGAGTGAATGCTTAACGGCTGGTGGCTGCAATACCTTGCAGGAAGCCATCGCTGTTTATGAAACAGCCATGCGTACAAGAGCAGCAACCGCAGCACAGGAATCGCTCGACAATGGTGAACGGATGCATTCGGAAGATGCTTTGAGTACGATGCTGAACTTTTTTAACGGGCATTAAAAGCGTAGCCCTGCAAAGGTGTATTATCGTGTAGCTTCTTCCACATCATCCGGCCCTTAAACCGGTTACGCTTTATTCAATTGAGACAATTGCCATTCGGGCCTTACAAAGTGGCAGGTATAGCCGTACGGATGTTTTTGCAGATAAGCCTGGTGCTCTTCTTCCGCATTCCAAAAGTCGGAAGCCGGCGCCACTTCGGTTACAATAGAGCCCGGCCATACACCGGAGGCATTCATCTCGTTGATTAATGCCTGCGCTGTTTGCTGTTGTGCATCGCTTACATAAAAAATAGCGGAGCGGTACGAAGCGCCCACATCATTGCCCTGGCGGTTTCTCGTGGTAGGGTTATGAATCTGGAAGAAAAATTCCAGCAGCCTTCGGTACGATAATTTTTCGGGATCGAACGTGACAGCGATTGCTTCGGCGTGCGTGCCATGATTGCGATAAGTTGCATTTTTTACATTTCCGCCGGTGTAGCCAACAACTGTTGACGTTACGCCCGGAAGTTCTCTTATCAGTTCTTCCACACCCCAGAAACAACCGCCCGCCAGTATTGCTTTTTCACTTGACATTGATAATTGTATTTATATTGGAAAAGAAGGACTCAACTTTAAAGCCAATTTATTTACCTCCTTACGGTATAAGCTGCAGATTAGCCGCCTTGTTATCGTAGCAGACACCGGAAGCAGAAAAATGCAAACAATTTTTTAGCAGTTTACCTTGTAAAGCTTACTTCACTTTTTACATAGTAATCTTCACACTGCCTGCGGGTTGTTTTTGCTTTAACGATGAAACTCTACTTATCAACAGTAATAATATCCCGTTTAAATGCTTACTCTTTTACTGTTTTAAGAGGCAACTGCTTACCGCGTTACCAGCGCTTTATGGCGGTAAGATGTTTCTATGTATATTATTTTTTGGAAAATGGTTGGGCAAATAGTGTTTATATCCGTTTGCCGGTTTACTTTTCCACTAAATTCTGCTACTATGAAGCCGCTCTTTTTACTCCTGCTTGCCGCCTTGCCGGTACTGTACACCAACGCCCAGTGGAGCGATAAAACCAACTACTTTACCGACAGTAACCACATGCCGGTAAGTACCACTACCGGCGACCAGCAAAACGCTTTAACCATCCGCTCTTATCCAGACAGCGGTTATATTGTTTTCTGGGAAGACAACCGCAACAGTGCTGCCACCAACCAGGATATTTACGCGCAAAAATTTGACAAGGCCGGCAAACGGCTCTGGGCGGCGGATGGCATACCTGTTTCAACCGGCGCTAACCGGCAACACCTGTATCCGGGCACCAATGCCGATAGCCGCAGCTATTCCTATGCAGCTACCGATAGTGCCAACGGCTTTTACATCACGTACATAGATGACAGCACGAACCAATACGCGTGGCCGCGTATCATTGTGCAGCATATAACACCCGCCGGCAGCCGCGTCTTCGGCACGTTGGGTTACATTATTGCAGAAGCCAAAGGCAACAGTTATAGCTACGATGCGCCACAATTGATCGCCGATGGCAACAAGGGTTTTTACATTGCTTATAAACGGCTTACCGGCAGCAATATGGATGTGCAGGCTTATTGCTACAAAGACGAAAACGGCGCCATGAAATACTATGGCGGCGGGCAGATGGACTATAACGTATATCTTACACAAATTGGTGGCTGCGCCAATTACACCCTTGCTTTTCGCGATGCGTATGCTTCAGACTTTGCAATTTATCCCGACCGGCAAAACGGCTGCAATGTGGTAATGTCGCTAAAGGAAAACGGGTTGGGCAACAACCCGGCGTACATTGGTTTTAACCGGCTTATCCGTGTAAAGAAAAATACCACCACGCACCGGTATGGCGATAATACCACGTTTACTTATAAGAAAGATACCGTAGTCACTTATTATCGTCCTTTCTACCATACTTATCAATGGACCTGTGGCGACGGAGGCACAGGTACGGGCTATGTGCTGGAAAGCAACGGCTTTCAAAAAGTTGGCTATTCTTCGTACGAAGTAGAAAAGGCGCTCGGCGTTACACTTGCTACTTCCGGCAACATCAATGCAGATATCATTACGTCCAACAGCAGGCTTTATACCAACACGGTTTCGCCATGGTTCACACAACGGTTTGTTAACCGTAGCGAAGTGTTTGATGATATGCCTTACGAATTTAAGGTAACACCTTACACGCCAAGAACCTATGGTAATACGGTAAAGCCGGGCCTGAATAAAATCAACGGCGGCACCGATACCCTGCTTTCTAATGGCGATACCTATTTATACAACTATAGCATGAACGGCGGCGGCGGGGCAGTGTATGCTACTGCCCTGTGCCGCAATGTAGCCAATACCCACTACGATGTATTGCTGCAAGGATTGCAACTGTCTAAAAAAACGGCCGACTCTTTTGCGGTAGAGTACGCAACCGCATTAAAGAAGGGAATTATTATTGGCAAAGACACCGCCGGAATTAAATATTACAACCCCCGCGTATCGGTGGACGCCAATGGCAGGGGCACATTTTATATACGAGATTATTACACCGACATCAGGGTGAGTCCTATTATTAACGGCGCTCAGTTGGCCTGGGGCGCGATGGGGCGTCTCATCGGAGGTGGTTTGTATGGAAGCAGCTATTACTATGCCGACGCTCCCTTTTTAACGGTGGATGCAAAAAACGGGACGGGCGTACTTACCTGGCAGGATTACCGCAACTACAGCGGTAGTAATGGTCTCAACATTATGATGCGGCATTTAGATAAGCTTACAACAGCCAATTATTACCCGCCCTACAAGCCCGTAGAACCATCGCTTAATTCAAACCTGCAGACCTTTCCGCTGGCGCTGGCAGGCAGCTCCAAAAAGTTCTCACTGCTCGAGATGCTTAATCCTTACCCAGGCTATCCTTCGCCGTATGGCTATGCTTCGCCGGTGCTGGAGATACAGGACAATGTAAACCTCGGCGTGGTGTATGCAGATGTGCATCAGAACACAGGCGGAACAGTTCGGCAATATAACGGCGATGCTTACCTCGACCGGAACATCAACGTGCGCACCGAAACGCATGTTGCCGCCGCTACAAAGATTGTTTCCCGATTCTTCTTTACCACTGCCGATTTTAATGCGCTGAAAGCCGCCGATGCAAGCGTGAAAACGCCGGCCGACCTTATTATTTTAAGGCAGCCATCTACCGCTGCCACTGCGCCCTCTGCTTATACGCCGGCCGCTAACGAAAAGAATTTTGCAGTAATAGCATGGAAGGCGGTTAACAATGGCTATTATATACAGGCGGGCATCAGCGGATTTGTGGGCAACAACAATTATTTCATTTTCCCGGCTGCTGCGTTTAGTGCTATCCAGGTTTATCAGCCGGTGGCGGCCAATGCAATGGCAGCAGGCAATTCATTCATTAAAAAGCTTTATCCCACACCCGTTACCAATGGTCAGCTAATTATTACAACAGGCAATGCGCCGGTAACTGCCATGACGGTGGAAGTGTATGCCGGTGATGGCAAACTGCTGTACAGACAAACTTTGCCGTATGCCACACAGGAAATTCGCATGCCGTTGGTTGCAAGCGGTGTATATAGAGTAAAAATAACATCTGGCAAATATATTTTTGAGCAAGCGGTTGTTTGCACGAAGTAAAATGGGGTTAATGGTAAAAAGGAATTGTGTTGATGCTAATATCTTTTCCGTCCGGCGGCCTGCCCATGCAGCAGCTTGTTAACGGTTTCGGAATTATTATTCTCAGATAACTTTACCTTTATATACCTCCTCATAAAAACTATCTGTATGCAAACCGGGTTACTTGCAGTTAACAACTGGTCTGGCGTCAACAAGTTTTTCTTCCGCTTTTTCGCTGCTTATTTTTTCATTTACATCTTTCCTTTCCCGGTCGGGTATGTGCCGCTTACCGATACCATCAATACCTGGTACAACAGCATTTGGGATGCGGCCGTGCCCTGGGCGGGAGCGCATATTTTGCATATCGACTATCCCGTAACCGTTAAGCCGAACGGCAGCGGCGATACGACCTACAACTATGTGCAATTGTTCCTGTTTACGGTGCTGGCAATTGTGGCTGCTATTAGCTGGTCTGTTGCCGACCGCAAAAGAAAAAACTACGACCTGCTGCTGTATTGGGTAATGGTATATGTGCGTTATTACCTGGCTTTTACCATGCTCAGCTACGGCTTTTATAAAATCATCAAGACCCAGTTTCCTTTTCCTTTTTACAATTTAACGGAGACCTATGGCGAGTCGTCGCCCATGGGGTTGTTGTGGAATTTCATGGGCTATTCTACTACGTTTAATATGTTTACAGGACTGGCCGAAGTGATTGGCGGCTTCCTCCTGCTGTACCGCAAAACAACCACGTTCGGGGCATTATTGCTGATGACAGTACTAAGCAATATTGTAGCCATGAACTTTTGCTACGATGTGCCGGTAAAACTGTACTCCGGAAATTTATTCTTGATGGCCGTTTTTATTGCGATGCCGGATATGTGGCGGCTTATTAATTTCTTTTTTAAGAATCAGGCCGTTCCTGCAGTAAATATGAAACCGCAGTTTCACAAAAAACGGATGCGTATTTCGTGGATATGCGTGAAGGTCTTACTGATTGGAAGTGTGTTATATACAACCATCTCCGGCGTGTGGGACGGGTATAAATTGTATGGAGACGAAGCTACTCAAAAAACGCCTTTTTTCGGTATCTACCACGTGGCGAGTTTTGTTAAGAATAAAGATACGCTGCCACCGCTGGCAACCGATACCGCGCAATGGAAAACGGTGAGTATTACTTATGCGGATTATGCGGTTATCAGGATGATGAACGACAGTTCCAAAGGCTATCATTTTGCGCCGGACACGGCGAAGAAAACCATTAATTTTTTCTCCAACAAAGACACCCTGCATAAATCGCTGCTTGCTTATGATAAGCTGAATGATTCGGATATACTGATTCACGGGAAGCTGCAGGATGATTCCGTTTCCATCGTAATACAAAAAATAAATCTCAGCAAACTGCGCTTAATCAGCCGCGGTTTTCACTGGATCAACGAATATCCGTATAACAAGTAGAGAATTTAGTAAATAAGCCATTCCTTTACCAGATTAAATAAGCATAGTCATGCATGGCCATCGGGTTAGGCATTTACCGGTAATGTAAAATAGAACCGCGAGCCTTTATCTTTCTCGCTGGTTAAGCCAATTTTTCCGTTGTGTAGTTTTATAAATTCCTTCGCTATGTAAAGGCCGATGCCAAAGCCGGGGAAGGTGCTTTCGTCCTTGCCTTCTACCCGGTAGAATTTATCGAATATGTTGCTATGGTCTTTTTGCGCGATGCCGATACCAAAGTCTTCTACTTCTACGCTTACTTCGCCCATGCAAGCCGTGATACGTACCGTAATACTGTTAGCCTTTGGAGAATACTTAGCTGCATTAGTGATGAAATTAATCAGCACCTGTTCTATCCGGTCTCTATCGGCCAGTACAGCAGCCGTTTCATGCTCCTCTATAATGATACGATGGTGTAAAAAAGTTTTTTGAAGGTCAGCTACCGTTTCCCTGGCAAGATCATTAATAAAAAATACTTTCTTATTTATATCCAGGCTATTTCTTTCCATCCGGGTAAGGTTTAGAATATCTTCTATCAGCCGGGTAATTTTTACAACCTGCTTATCTGCAGCTTCAAGGGAGGCCATGAGTATTGTATCTGTGCTGCCTTGCTGCATTTCCAGCAAAAGCTGGGTATAGGCTTTTAGGGTAGTAACCGGCGTTTTAAGCTCATGGCTGGCCATTTGTATAAAACTGTCTTTACGCTGCTGCTGCAATACTGTGTCGTGTATGTCTATGGTGGAGCCAATAAACCCTTCAAATATCCCTTCTGCCGAAAAGCGCGGAATGCCGATAGACCGCACCCAGCGATATTCGCCATCGTAGCGCTTTAAACGAAACTGATGTTCATATTTTTTTTGGGTTTCAAAGGCTGTTAAAAACGTATTCATCCTGCATTCATAATCATCGGGATGCACTTCAACCGGCGAGGGCTTTCCTAACTGGTTTTCTAAAGAAATACCTGTAAAATCCAGCCAGCTTTTATTAAAGAAAACCGATTGGATGGCAGCATTGGTCATCCAGAGCATTACCGGCGCTTCGTTTGCAATATTCCGGAAGCGCTCCTCGCTGTGGCGAATGGTTTCTTCAGCCTTTTTCTGATCCTGAATGTCGGTAAATGCACCAATCCATTTTATAATATCGCCGTTGTCAATGCGCACCGGCTCGCCCTGTACATGATTCCACCGGTATTCCCCGGTCTTATGTAAAAGTCTTACTTCTACTTTATACGGTTCGCCCGTTTTTAAACTATAGCTCCAGGCTCTGCCGATATTTTCAATGTCTTCCGAATGTGCAACAGAAGCCCACGTACGCTCATCAGCAGGCTGAATACCGGTATATGCTTCCCAGCGTTTGCTGGCAAATTCCTGTTTTCCATTTGCATCTGTTATCCATACCAGTTGCGGCAGCGTTTCGGCAAGTGTGCGAAAGCGTTCCTCGCTTTGCCGCAAAATCTGTTCGTTCTGTTTTTGCTCATGAATGTCGAAGCCAAGCCCCACAATACCTATAAATTCTCCATTGGGCAAATACCGCGGGTTGCCCTTTAAAATATGCCAGCGGTACTGGCCATCGTAGCGCCGGAGGCGGATGGCCGGCGTTGTATAAGCGGTGTGCTGCTGCAGCGCCGGAATGCAGGCATCATTCAGTACCTGTAAATCGTCGGCATGTACAATATCAGACCAGGCGGAAGTGGCACTTTGGCCTATATAAGCAAGGAAAACCGTATTCAAAAAACTAAGCGTTGCTTTAGCGCCAGGCGCCATTACAAACATGATCATCGGGCTTTGGTTGGCAAGATAATGGAACCGCTCTTCGGTTTGAGTACTTGATGGTTTGGCCGCGTTTTTATCGCCTTCAATAATTTTTATTTCTACTACAATGCCGGTATTGCCCCTGTTTTTAATAACCGGACTTGCTGTAAAAGCAAAGTGATAAGGATGACCGTCTTTATGAATCCAGGTGGTTTCGCCCTGTTCACTGATAGTATGTTGCAAGGTGTTGAAAACCGGGCATTTGCCGTCCGGGTAATGCTCATCGGCAGTAAGTACAAAGGCGGCGAACTGCTGGTTCTGCAATTCATTTAGAGTATAACCGGTAATTTTTTCTGCGCTCCTGTTCATAAAAATGCAGTGCTGGTGTTCATCTATCATCAGCAGGCCAACAGCGGCAGTATCGGCTACTGTTTGCAGTATTTCGTTTTGAGTTACTATTTCTTCAGTGGTTGGTGCTTTGTATGATATGGATGTTAGCAGCATGCGCGGACAAATATTATTGTGTGCAAAAATAAAAATATTCTTCCCCTGTATTGCGTTATAATCTTCTTTTAATCAATATTTTAAGTGCGTCGGCGGTTGAAACAGAATTGTCTGCAGGTAACGGCAGCAGCCTGTTAAAAACACTTCGCCGGATTAAATTACACTTAGGAAATGATAAAATTCATTTACAGGAAGCTATTCATTAAAAGGAGTACAGAAAGATTGCTGTAAATAAATTAAGCTGTGCGCGTAAAAGATTTGCATTACTACAGCATTGTTCTTATTATCAATATGCTTCATCTGCAATGCAGACTTTGGTATCATTCCAATACGCTTACCTCATACAATGCGCCGTCATATAATTGTGTCAGGGTTACTTCAAAACCAATGTCGGATAAACTTTTGCCGGTTTGTACAGTAATGGTTTTTCCTGTCATTGTTTTTATCGCGTAGCGCCTGGCAGCATTTAGACAGGCAATCGTTACCAGTCGTTTTTTTTCTGTGGCGCCACTGCAAAACACGCCGATAATACCGCCCTTTTTTGTTTTGGTATTAATACGCTGGAAGCCATCCCACCTGCCTTCCGCCGGCTCGCCAAAGCCGGGCAAGTCCTGACGGTAACTCATATAATCGTAGCGGACCTGCATTGCCTGCAGCCAGTGAGCATAGCTGCGGTACAGTGCCAACGTATCGCCCGATAGCTTCCTTGGATCGCCCAGCAAAACAGGTAACGCACCCGCCAGCGCCTTAATATGATTTTCCCATCCGGGATCGTCCATTTTCAGGTTGCCGATCACCAACGCTGTTGCGGGCACTGCAGGCGAACGCCACCACGCCATATTGCGTACGCGCAGGTCGCCGCTTTCGTTGCCTTCGTCGAAGTTGGAAAGCCAGTTGCCTTCGGCGTGTTGCAGCATGGCATAGTCAATTAACTGCATACCGCCCATCGCTTCAAAAGTACAGTCAATAAAGAGCGTTGGCTTTTCTGCATGCAGCTCATCAAAGAGTCTCCACAAAGCAGCATAATTGGTATATAAGGATTCGTTATGATCCTGATGCCCGGGGTGATCTTTGGCATAGCAGCCCGATTCGGCAGGGTCAAATTTATAAGCGCTCGTTACTACTGCAAAATCCAGCTTCAGGTATTCGAGGCCATAGTCAGCAGTAAGCTTGTGCAACACTGCTTTTATATGGTTGTACCAGCCGGTGCTCATGCAGGCAGACGCCTGGTCGGTAACACCGGGTACCTGCGAAGCAGAGTGCCCGCTTTTGTCTTGTATAAACCATTCGGGATGCTGCCGGTACACTTTGCTGTTGGTGGTTGCTGTGCCTACGCTTACCCACAAACCCGGCTTCATGCCCAGCAATTTTATATAGTCCACTACCGGCTTTAAACCATGCGGAAATTTAACGGAATCAATTTCCCAATCGCCATAGTCTTTTTGCCAGCCATCATCAATCACAAACTCTTTCATGCCTGCATTTGCAGCAGCTTTTGCAAGCTGCATAATCAAGGCTTCATTGATATTTTTGGTAAAGGGCATCCAGGTGTTATAAACAAAAGTTGGCTTTTCGGTAAACCTGGATAGCCGTATGCCAAGATGTTTTCGCGTAAATTCGGGTACCACGGTATTTAATATCACATCCGCATTTTTCTGATGGTTATACACTACGGTAAATACCTGCGGCGTGGTAAAGCTTTCGCCGGGCTGCAGCCATTTGCCGAAAGGGAAACGGTCTTCTTTGTGAGTGAGCCCGCTTGTAATTTGGGGCGTATTCCAGAAGGCGGCGGTGCGTTTAAGCACGCCCGGCGCTTCGTTGCCTATAGCAATACCTTCGCCCCAGTCGGGGTTGTGAATCATTACCAGGGCATCCTGTAAATTGCCTTCATACGAACCGATATTTTTTCGCCTGCCGTAATCGCTCAATATCCAGCTAAAAGTGAGCGGATAATATGGAATGACGGAAAACTTTTCTACGTCCACCGACTCCAGTGACAGCGACTGCGAAGTATTGTTTTTTATCGTTAGGCTTTTGCGGATTACGGGCAGTTGCGGATACAACAGGTAGGTTACCGTTAGCGTTACTTTTCCATCACTGCTCATCAATTGCACTGATGCGCCATTGCCCTGTAAAGAATCTTTTGCAGCTTGTATGCCCGATAGTTGCCATTGCTGCCAGCCACTGTACAAGCTATTGTTTAACAGGAAAGAAAAATCTTCCGAATTCTTATCAAAATACCGGAAGCTGCCGGTTGCAGGTTTATACCCGGTAGTGATAAAAGGGCCTTTGTGGAAGGGTAATTGAATGGTACGTTGTACCAAGCCGTTGTTTAATGTTAACAGGGAATCATTCCAGTGCGCGAATGGCGTTTGCGCTAAGGCAGGCAGGGAGAAGATACAGGTAACAACAAATAAAAATGGTTTCATGTGTCTGAAGATTATGCGCCCCCAAACCCTGCATTTGCCGGCAGCCCTCCTGGCTGGCAGAGCAGGCATCTACGGAGAACAGCGCTTGGAGAGCAATTTATAAATGTTCGTTTTCTGTTGTTCAGCGTTGCCCGTGCAATTTAAAATAATTGCAAAGACGGAGATACTTATCAGCTCCGATGCAATACCGGATAAACTGCTGCTTTTAAATCGCCAATTGCATTACATCAATAAAATATGCAACAGGATTAAACTTGTAAGCTATAGCGCCCATACAGGCATACTTTCAACCGGTATATATAAATTAACCGCCTGATACAATAAATATTAGTGGCAACAATTGCGTCAGCATGTATCGCTGCTCTCCAATGCAACCGGGGCTTGCTGCTACGCAGCAAGCCCCGGTTGAAATAAACTTATCCGGCAATACTATTTTTGCTCTGTAAACATGCCGTTAAACTGGCGGCCGGATAGTTTATTGCTAAGGGGCGCAAACTGTTTCTGCTGTTGCAGGCGCTTCCTGTTCAGTTCATCCCTGTTGCCTGCCACCCTGCCAAAAGTACCGGAAACAATATAATTGAGTGCAGTAGCCAATGAAGGCTCTTCGGTATCGCCCCAGTTCTTATCAACGCCATCCGGTGTAAGCTTATCCGGCGCAAAGCCGGCGTAATAATCGGCGCTGCCTGCGCTGTTCACTGT
The DNA here is from genome assembly GCA_965247435.1 of Ilyomonas sp. Lineage (GTDB taxonomy): Bacteria > Bacteroidota > Bacteroidia > Chitinophagales > Chitinophagaceae > Ilyomonas. The sequence continues at coordinate 1,270,637 of OZ252019.1, forward strand.
TTTAAAGGAAATAGGATAAATCGCATAATTGAATATGGAAATGGGGAAGAAGCCGACCGGTTTGCCGTATGTAGTATCGCCCACTAATTTTACGTCCATATACGGCCGCAGATTATTAATGAGCAATTCGCTGGCAGAAGCAGTGGAACGGCTTACAATAAAAACTACATGACTAAGATTTAACGCGCCGGCTTGCTCGTATTTTACGGTGTTAAACTCCGGCGCAAAAGACACATTGCTGTAGCCGGGCTTGCGCTTAAGCAATGGAAATTTGCCCTCCTGCAAAGAGTCGTTGAAGATATACTGATACATCGTTTGGTTATTGGCTGCTGGCGGTGCAATCATATCTGCCAGCGTATCCTGTGTTTCGGTAGAGCCGCCATGGTTGTACCGCAAATCTACAATGAGGTCGGTAACGCCCGCCGCTTTAAAGGCAGTAAACACATTGGCTAATTCTGTTCTGGAGGGTGCGCCAAAAAATTGATTGAATACAAAATAGCCTATTTTCTGGTCGCTTACCGTGCTTGTATAAACGGTATTGTACAACACTGAATTCGCGGTGAATTCAGTCTTATTCAAATTCGCGGTAACTGTGTTGCCGTCTGCATTTACAAATTCAAAAGCTGCACTGGTGCCGGTTCCGAAGAATACATCGTTTAAAATATTTACGCCCGCATCATCATAGCCAATCGCAGTGCCATTTATTTTATTAATATACCAGCCTCTTTGTACGCCGGCAGTACCGGCGGCAGAGCCGTTGTAAACGTATGTTACAAACCAGTGTACCGAATCGTAAGGCAGTTCGCGGTCTAAGGAGGCGGCCTGGATAAAGAAGCCATAATCCTTGTCGCTGCCCGTTTGCAGGCCATCCGATGCTTCCTGGGTAAGTACAAAACTGTAGCGGTCCAGCGGTTCCTCACCACGGATGGCATCCATAACATTTTGAGCGGAGGTCAGTTCATCACTTACCTCGTACTGCCGTGGATTGAACTGCTCGTACCCAGGCAATACCGAATGCCATAAATACACTTCTTTCGTATAGAGATAAACCGAATCGGCCAGCAGGTCTTTTTCGGTAGCGGTTACCGGCGGTATAGGATTAACCGGATCGGAATCTTTTTTCTTACAGGCATCAGCCATAAAAAGCAGGGAGCACACAATACCGACAGCGAATAAATTTTTCATGTTACAACTGGTATTTTAATACAGTAAGATATACGTAAATGTAAGGACAACAGACAAGACTTTTTAGTTGCAGCAGTTTTTTTGCTTTAGCAGGCGCTGCTGTTTAAAACTATAACGGTTGAAAAGACAAAATCTTATACAAGGCACTGTGGTTTTAAAATACCATTGCAGCCGGCAAAGGCATTATCGTTTCACGAATCAGTTAGTCGTCCGATATTACGGAAATCCAGGACTACAGCACAACCATTCAATTAAATAAAAAGTTTGTTTACACCATAAGGTTGCCTTCTTGTTCCTGCCGGTAAAAGAGAAGTCTTCACAAACAAAGGCGCAGGAGTACCTTCGCAACTTTTATAATCTATTAGATGAGTCTTTCAGGCGGCACCAACAACAAGCAGCAAACCGGCAAAGAAGAGCAGCTTTCTTTTAAGCAACGGCTTTCTGCACTTAAAACATTACCCCGTTTTTTTAAACTGGTTTGGCAAACAAGCGCCCGCATGGCAACCGGTAACGCAATATTGCGGATACTGAAGGCTGCTATTCCGTTAGCCGTTTTGTATGTCGGTAAATTGATTATAGATGAAGTGGTGATGCTAAGTCGTACGCATGCAACGGTTTCGCATACGCATTTGTGGACACTCGTAGCAATGGAATTTGGTCTGGCCATATTGTCGGATGCGCTGAGCAGGGCTATTACACTGATGGATAGTTTGCTGGGCGATTTATTCTCCAATCATACTTCTGTAAAAATAATGGCGCATGCTGCCACGCTCGACTTGGAGCAATTTGAAAATTCCACTTTCTACGATAAACTGGAGCGAGCAAGGCAGCAAACGATTGGCCGCACCATCCTGCTCTCGCAGGTATTAAGCCAGGTGCAGGATTTGATTACCATGTTTTTTTTAGCGGCGGGGCTTTTTGTATTTAATCCCTGGCTTATTGTATTGCTGCTGATTGCTATTATTCCGGCATTTTTGGGCGAGTCTTACTTCAATGACCGGTCGTATGCACTCAGCCGGCGGCAAACACCTGAGCGGCGCGAACTGGATTACATACGTTTTCTCGGCGCCAGCGATGAAACGGCAAAAGAAGTGAAAATGTTTAACCTGTCTCCGTTTATCGTCCAGCGCTTCCGGCAGTTAGCTGCTAAGTTTTACAACGATAACAAACGCCTGGCTATCCGCAGGTCGGCCTGGGGCACCCTGTTTTCCTTATTAGGTACGGGCGGTTATTATGGCGCTTATGTATTTATTATTGTTACTGCTATCCGCGGCAGTATAACGGTGGGCACGCTCACTTTCCTGGCTGGTTCTTTCCGGCAGTTGCGGAGTTTGCTGGAAGGCATATTAATCCGGTTTACCAGTGTCTCCCAGGGCGCTATTTACCTGCAGGATTTTTTCGATTTTTTCGAAATACAGCCGGCTATTGTAATTGCCGCCCGGCCCGAACCCTTTCCCAATCCGATTAAGCAGGGCTTTACATTTGAGAATGTGGGCTTTAAATATGCAAATGCTGGCAAGTGGGCCAACCGGCATTTAAACTTTACCCTGCATGCCGGCGAAAAAATTGCATTGGTAGGTGAGAACGGTGCCGGTAAAACCACGCTGGTAAAATTGCTTGCCCGACTGTACGACCCTACAGAAGGGCGAATTTTGCTGGATGGAAAGGATTTGCGCGATTACGACATCACCCAGTTGCGGCAACACATCGGCGTAATCTTCCAGGATTACCTGCGTTACCAGATGAGCGTTGCACAAAATATTGCTGCCGGTAATATTGATGAGAATAACAACAGCTCCCTTATTAAAAGTGCAGCACAAAAAAGCATGGCGCACCCGCTGGTGGAAAGCCTGCCGGACAAATACGAGCAGATGCTTGGCCGCCGCTTTAATAATGGTATTGAGCTATCGGGTGGCGAGTGGCAAAAGATTGCACTGGCCCGAGCCTACATGAAAGATGCGCAACTGCTTATTCTGGACGAGCCGACGGCCGCTTTGGATGCGCGCGCCGAGTATGAAGTCTTTCAGCGCTTCGCCGATTTAACGAGGGGCAAATCTGCCGTATTGATATCACACCGGTTTTCTACCGTGCGCATGGCCGACCGGATACTGGTATTAGAAAAGGGCCAGTTAATAGAAATGGGCAGCCATGAAGAACTGCTGCAACGGGAAGGCCGCTATGCAGAACTGTTTCAACTGCAGGCGATGGGTTACCAGTAGGTTAGGAATCTGGTCCCTTTTACTTGACAAGAAATATTTTTACTGCTGGTGAAAGCTTTGCCCGATAAATTGTAAGGCATCGGTAATGCCGGTCCGCCAATAGGTCCAGTTGTGCGCGCCATCACGCATCCGGAATTCGTGCGGTACTTTCTTTTCGGTAAGTGCAATGTGCAGCAGGCAATTGCCCTTGGTTAAAAAATCGTCATCCCCGCAATCAATCCAATAGCGTACATGGCTCATTTCCTCGCTGCTTTTTGTTTTTACTATATTCAGTATCGAATTGTTGTACCAGGCATCATTCAGGCGGCTTTTTCCTTTTAAGCCGCGGCCAAACAAGGGCGCCTGCACAATTTCATAGCTTTGGTCGGGCATATTAACCATGGCTGAATCATCAAACACGCCGGCGCTCAGTGGCGCGCAGGCAGCAAACAAAGCAGGATATTTCAATGCATAAAACAGCGTACCGTAGCCACCCATGGAGAGGCCGGCAATGCCGCGGTATCTTTTCTCGCCTTTTATCCGGTAGGTCTTTTCTACAGCCGGCATAAATTCTTTAATAAAAAAATCTTCATACTTCTCTTTGCCGTCATACGAGTTAATGTACCAGCTCGAATCACCGTTGGGCATAATGATCACCATCGGCGGAATAATGCCATCGGCGATCGCTTTATCGGCATATCGGTTTACCTCGCCAAACTGCAGCCAGCCGGTATTATCGTCGCTGAAGCCGTGAAGCAGATAAACAACAGGATAGGCTCTTTCGCTCTTTTCATAATCGGGCGGCAGATATACCGAATAGCGGACTGTTTTATTAAGAACGGAGCTTTTGACAGCAGCCTGCTCTATTACTTTACCCATATCCTGTGCAAACGAAATAGTAGAAAAAAATAAGGATAGTAAAAGCATAGGCAGTGTAGCAAACAGTTTCATAGATTGATAATGATTAGGGTATAAATGTATCGCAAAGCCATGAGTATAACACACAGAAATTTACAACGGCCGTAAGAGGCAGTTGTAAATAAATGGAAACATTTTACTGATTGAATAGCTTAGTCCCGCTCTGTTTGTGCTTCTTTAAACTGTTCCAGATTATCCAGTTCTTCCTGTGTAATTGCTGTTTCTTCCCCGGTAAACGGGTTGTGTACATGCAGCGGTTGCTGTTCGCCATTATTTTTTTCAGGCGGAGCGCCGGTTTCTGTAGGTGCATCTTTTTTTATATCGTCTGCTGGCATACGGTGTTTTCTATTTATGCAATAAAAATAGCGCCATAGTTTTTGGCGTGGCAAAATGGGCCGGCCATGCGTTACCTTACCAACAATCTGTAGCTGCTCCGCATTTACTTTTTATTTTTACCGGGTGAAGTTCAATTTCAAGGCAGAACTGCAGGGGCTGATGATCACCTTTACTGCCGAGCGCTTTTATTGTTCCAAACAACATGAGCGCTACCGGCTGTGGATTGCAAACAGCGATCAGTTTATTGTTATACAAAATAACCGCCCGGCTATGGAAGCTAAGAAAGGAGAGAAGCCGGTGCAATGGTATGTAGTGGAAGGAACCGTGAAAGACAAAGACGCCCTGCAGCCGGTGTATAAAAGGATAGCGGAAACTATGAAGAATAAGCCCGCGGTTGTGCAGGCCACGTTCAATTTTATAGAAGGGCTATAATCGGCTTGCGTTTATGAACTGATAACCCTGGGAATTTTCTGTTCCAGCATCATCAGATCGGCGAGCACCATAGCTGTTACAGCTTCCAGCACTACGGGCACACGCAAGGCAATACACAAGTCATGCCTTCCTTTTACCGAAAAGGATTCAATTGTATTTGTTTCCCAATTTAATGTTTGCTGTTCTTTAGGTGTGGAAGAAGTGGGTTTAACAGCAATACGAAACACCAGTTCATTTCCGTTGGTGATGCCGCCCACAATGCCACCGGCGTGGTTGGTTTGTGTTTTGCCGGATGCGTCTTCAATAGCATCATTATGCACAACGCCAAACATACGGGCCGCCGCGAAACCGGTACCGAACTCAATACCGCGAACGGCGGGAATGGCAAATACCGCATGGGCTAACAGGGATTCTGCACTATCGAAAAAAGGCTCGCCCAAGCCAGGAGGCAAACCGGTAACCCGGCACTCTACCATGCCACCAATCGAATCTTTATGGTCAATGGCTTTTTGAAGACCCTTGTCGAGGTCACTTTCACCGCCGATTTCAAGAATTGCGGACTTCACCGCTAACCCTTGTCCGGCCGGAGCGGGGAACAGCGATAACAACTTTTTTGCTATTACCCCAACCGCTACAAGGCATACGGTAAGCCGGCCGCTAAAGTGCCCGCCGCCGCGATAGTCTTCGTAACCGCCGAATTTCTGGTGCGCTACAAAATCGGCATGGCCGGGACGCGGCACGGCGCGCTGCTTTACATAGTCGCCGCTGCGGGTATTGTTGTTTTCGAACAAAATAGTAACGGGCGCGCCGGTGGTTTTATCGTTGAACACGCCGCTTTTAAAAATGGGCAGATCGCTTTCCTGGCGCGGCGTGGTTCCTTTTTGGGTGCCGCCTTTGCGACGTTCTATATCTTTTAGGAAGTCTTCCACAGTCAGCGGCAAACCGGCCGGTATGCCATCAATATTAACGCCCGCACTTTCGCCATGCGATTCGCCAAAAATGTTTACCCGAAATATGCGTCCAAATGCGTTCATTAAACTATTGAAGATTGAATATTGTTAATTGAATATTGTGTTACAACGAGGAACAGTACCTGTTCGAAAAGCTGATAACCATAAATTACAACCAGGAAGCGTAGTAAAATAAATTTTAAATCAAGTGTTGTACATACAATGAAGTAACAGTACATCCCACTAATCTCCATAATCACCCTAAATCTCCGTCCATCTGCGCACCCAAACTTTTTAGATGCTCATAAAAATTCGGGTAGCTTTTGTTAATTGCACCAGCTTCTTCAATTGTTGTTTCGCCAGTTGCCTTCAATGCAGCCACCGCGCAGGCCATCGCAATACGATGATCATGGCGGGAGTGAACAACAGCGCCGCGCACTTCTTTGCCTCCATTAATTATCATCAGGTTGCCCTGAAGTTCAATATTTACACCCATCTTGCCAAATTCTTCCTGCAAGGTTAATGCCCGGTTGCTTTCTTTATGCGTTAACCGATCCACCCCTTCGATCACCGTTTTACCATTGCAATAAGCAGCCAATGCTACCAGCGGCGGAAACAAATCCGGGCAATCCGTAGCATCGAACTGAAACGGGCGCAATGGCGCCATTCCAATATCTATGGCATCGGCCTGCAGCGATAGTTTACAGCCGCAATCCATCAACGCCCGGAGCACGGCTTTATCTGCCTGCGTAGAAGAAAGATCCAGGCCTTTCACAGTTAAGTTCCCTGCGATTGCGCCGGCGACTAACAGGAAAGCGCCGCCACTCCAATCTCCTTCTACCGTATAAACCGTCGGAGTATTTGCAATGGCTTTCTGTACTGCTTTAAATTGAAAGGACTGGTAGTTATTGTTAAGGGGCACATTCAATCCGAAAGCAGCCATTACCTGCAAAGTCAGATCAATGTACGGCTTGCTTTTTAAGTTCGTTACCTCAATGGTTACCTCGTTTGCATTTACAGCGGAATAAGCCATTAGTAAACCCGTTAAAAACTGCGAACTCAATGAGCCATCTATGGTTATATTTTTGGGTTGCAGCGGGCCTTGTAATTGCAGGGGAAGCTTTCCGTTTTGAGACGTAATCTGAATACCTAACTGCGGTAAAACGGTATCGAAGAAATCCATTGGCCTTGTCAGCAGGCTGCCTTCGCCATTAATAATAATGGCTTGTTCGCTTAGTGCTATAACAGGCGTAAACATACGAATGCCCAAACCACTTTCACCACAATTAATCGTGTCGGTTACCGGCTGAATGCCGTTGCTGATGATTTGCAACGAACCATCCGGTTGCTGATTAATCGTTGCGCCTAACGCTATAATTATATTCAGTGCCGCTCTATCATCATTGCTAATACCGGGATTGCAAATGATGCTTTCGCCCCTGTGTACCAACGCGGCTGCGCAGGCACGCTGCATAGAACTCTTGGATGCGGGCGCGGTGATGGTGCCCGTTATCCCTGTAGATAAACTTTCAATTGTAACGTTCATGTAAGTTTTAACCTTTTAACTGGCTGATGATTGCTGAGACCTCACTGATGGCCAATGGCCGCACGATAGCCTTCCCGATTTTTTCTAACAGCACATAATGCAACTCGTTTTTAAAACGCTTCTTATCTGCCATCATATTCTGCAAAGCTTTATCCCGGTTGTATTGCAGCGAAACCGGCAAGCCATATTTCTTTATCACCTGTACCAACTTCTCTGTTGCTGTAAAGCCCGTTTGCTGTTTGCTGATGTTTGCTGCCACCACCATTCCAATAGCTACTGCAAAGCCATGCGGCAGGTGATAATCGTTCTCGATTGCATGGCCTAAAGTGTGTCCGAAATTAAGCAGCTTGCGTTCGCCTGTTTCAAACTCATCTGCCTGCACCACTTTGCTTTTCAGCATCGCGTTGCGCCGGATTAACTTGTTTAACAAACTGCCATCTCTCTGAAAATCTTTTAATGAATACTGTTCCAGCAATTTAAACATGGCTGCATCTTTTATAGCTGCATGTTTAATGATTTCGGCGAAGCCGTTTATCCATTCCTGTTCCGGTAATGATTTCAATAAAGAATAATCATACAACAGAAAAGACGGCTGGCGAATAAGCCCTACCATATTTTTATACACGCCTACATCAATTCCATTCTTTCCGCCAATGCAGGCATCCACCATAGCTAATATGGAGGCAGGTACAAAGCCAAATGCAATACCCCGCATATAAACGCCGGCTATGTAGCCCGCCATATCTGTAATAACCCCGCCGCCGATACCTACAAGCGTTGTTTTCCTGTTGGCGCCGAGCGCAATCATTTGCCCGATCACCTCATCAACGGTTGCCTGGTTTTTGTGTTGCTCGCCGGCTTTTACAACAATTGTTTTCCAGCCTTTTAAACGCTTTTTGTATGAAGCAAAAATGTTTTCATCGGTAATAATAACAGCGTTGTCTTTCGATACTAACTCTTCTGCATACTCAAAAGAAGCATCAAAGTAAAAGGTGGTAGATGCAGATGAAAACCGGATTTGCTTTTTAATCATTTATATCGGTTGGAAAAAAAATTTACAGATGTACAACAGATAAAGCAACAACATTAATTACCTGTCAATTCTTTATCATCGCTTTGTTAATAGCTTCAATAAGCTCTATTTGTACCAATGATGCCATGAAATGAATAATATCAATAAAACTAAAAACCTGGTAGGAGCGGATAGCTGCTTCCAGATTATTACTACGAAGATGAAGCACCGTTTGTATCAGTTGTAAAACAGATAAGTCTTTAGTGCCGGGAGAATCTACTTCGGGAAACAGTTTTTTTAAATCCGGCTGTTGGTAAATAGTTTCAAAACCTGCAGCCGGTGCGGGCTCCAGCAGGTTGGCAAGCGCCAGCTCCAGCCGGGCAAGCGGATAAACCTGCAAGTCTTCCATGCGTGAGCGCGCCAGGGAAAGCAGGTTGCCATTGTTGCCATATTCAATTTCAAAAACAGCCGACATCACCAGCAGCTTGTCCGCATGGTTATCCAGTAAATCCTGCAAATACGCTTCGCTTTTTTCGTCTGGCATGTCTGCATCAGCATCAATCAAATCTTCTTCAAAGTTGTTGAAGAAATTATCTTCTTCCAAAGCAGTTATACCATAAGCCATTGTTTCGCTTTCATCTATTGTATCATATAATTCCTCATCCAGATCGGCGTCAAAAAATTCGGGCTGCATTTTGCGTAATTTGCGCAGGGCTTCTTCGGCAAGCATAGTTATTTTTTCTATACCGGAGCGCTCTTCTACTTTATCAAAATCATTCAATTCTTCCGTACTTATAAACTGCGCTTCATAGGGTGTAATTCTTCCAAATTCATGATCTTCGATACGCCGGTTTGTATCCGTATTGTCATCTAAATCATCACTGTCATTTTCGGCATCCTCATCTTCCGATAAACCTGTTATAGAATATTCATAATTCCCTTCACCTGCATTTTTTTGCAGTTTGGCAAGTGCGCTGCTGTACTCGCCCGGCTGGTTAACTATTAGCTGCGGTTTCCCTTCCCTATTGCCCACGGGTATTTCTATCAGCGGTATGGCATCATTGTCTTCTTCGAGAATGAATTTGGTAACAGCAAATTCCTTGTCTGGTCCGATGTCGAAATCCAACGCAAAATCGTGTCCTGCATATATGATGTTATGCGCTAAAGCATACGCTACTTCCTCAAACATTTCTTCTACATCAGTAGGAAAACGCTCGTATAACTCCCTTTCGGGCTCGTTGAAAAAATAGAATGTATCTTTTACACCAAGGCACAATAAATCTATCAGGAATATGCCCGCCGTAATATTGCCATTTACATGCCGGCGCATCACGATTACATTCGCTTCAGACGCTGCACGCCAGTCTTTATTTACGAGGCATTTATATACCGGCAGCGTACGTGCTCTTGTTTCGATATATTTTTTGGGAGAAAGCTGGTGGGAAGCCACAATACGTGTTTTTAAATTTTGCCCTTCTTTACAGGTGGAGAAGGGTTGGGATAAGGTTAATCGTTCATTACCTTGTTCTGGTGATTGATGCTTTCCATGTGCACTGCATCAAAGTATTTAGTAATAAACTCTTTGCTCAAACCAAGCTTGTTGCCTTTAGCTGTAGCCCGGTCCAGAATCTCATTCCAGCGGGTAGTCTGTAAAATAGTAATGTTGTTTTCTTTTTTATACGTACCAATTTTCTCCGACACTTTCATGCGCTCGCCTAATATCTGCATCAGCTCATCATCGAGGTGATTAATCTGCTGGCGTAATTTTTCCAATGCTGCATGGTATTCCGGAGAAGCTACATCTTCTTTTCTCCAACGGATGCCATCCAGCAACTCCGCCAGGCGCTCTGGTGTTATTTGTTGCTTCGCATCACTCCAGGCTTTATCCGGATCAATATGGCTTTCGATAATTAACCCATCATAATCAAGGTCAATTGCTGTTTGCGCTACTTCCTGTAATATATCCCTGCGACCGCAAATATGCGACGGATCATTAATCATCATCATATCCGGGTTGCGGCGCTTCATTTCAATAGCTAAGTGCCACATAGGCGCATTGCGGTATTCGGAATTGCCATACGAAGAGAATCCGCGGTGGATCAGACCGATTTGTTTAATACCCGCTTTTGCTACCCGCTCTACGGCGCCAATCCACAATTCCAGGTCCGGGTTAATCGGATTTTTTATTAATACGGGTATATCCACACCGCGCAATGCATCGGCTACTTCCTGTACGCTAAACGGGTTAACGGTCGTGCGTGCGCCAATCCACAGTACATCTATATCGAAGTGCAGGGCATCTTCTACCTGCTTGGCAGTCGCTACTTCTACGGCTACGGGAATGCCGGTGAGCTTGCGTGCGCTTTGCAGCCACGGCAAGCCCTTGGTACCAATGCCTTCAAAGGAGCCGGGGCGGGTGCGCGGCTTCCAGATGCCGGCACGCATAATGTCAACCTTGCCGGTTTTATGCAATTGTACCGCCGTTTCGGTTACCTGCTCTTCCGTTTCGGCGCTGCACGGACCAGCAATAATTAACGGGCGCTTGTTCCATTTTTCCTGCACCAATTGTTTAGCCGGTGCTGCTTGTGTGGCTTCCATTTTATAACAATTATGAATTGAGAATATGTAATTTGCTAAAAGAACTATGTTGCTAAATCTTCACTTCATTAAATACTCCTTGAATTAAGGTAATCCAAGCCTTGCACTTTTAAAAAATCTTTATCATTATCTGAAACCAACGTTAGAGAATTTGTAATTGCTGTTGCAGCTATAATTGCATCTGCAATTTTAACCCCGCTTTGTTTTCTTTTTGCTATTGTCTTTTGAATAATATCTTTTGTAATTCCCGTTATTTCCGATGCTTTTATGAATTACCTGTAAACACTTAAATAATCTTCTGTTGGTAAATTTCATGCCTGTAGTTCTTTCTCTGTTATAAATGAAATAACGCTTTTTTATCAATAGCTTTATCAATAAAATCAACCGCTTCGTTTGAAATGGTGTGACTGAGATATTTGATTACCGCACTTGTATCCATTAAATATTTCTTTGCCATTCGTGTCTTAGCTTTTGCAGTTGAGCATCAATTTGTTTTTCGCCCATTCGGTTGCTGATCTTATGCCTGAGTTCAAACAATTTGGTGCTTGGTTTCACAATCTCCTGTTCCTGTATTTCAATTAAATCCAAAGCAGCAAGATTAGTAAGAAGCTGCCTTGCTTTTTCGTTTTTAAGACCAATAAGTAATGTTTCCATTTTGATTGGATAATATTATTTTCAAAACAATCACCGGCTGTTTGCATCGTTCATCCGGATGCGCCTGCCTTTAAAGTTTTTGCCATCAACTGCACGAATCATTTGCTGTGCAGCACTGCGGTCTATCTCTATCCAACTATTCATTTCTTTCATATCCACACGCCCCAATACTTCTTTGCGCAGGTCGCTCATATCTAAAATAAACTGCAGAAAAGAGGCTTTATAAAAACCGTCTTTGGTACCGAGGTTTACAAAAAGACGCATGTAATCGCCACCTTCCCCGTCACCATTAAATGTTCTGCCTTTGGTATCGCGGTAGTTTCGTTCACTCCTGTCGCCAACCCTTGCACGGCTCTGGTCGCGCGCACCCGTTTCCCGGCTGCGGCTGCGGTCGTCGCGCACGTTAAGGTCGCCGGCATTTTCGTAGTATTTCAGGAAGCGGTCAAACTCCATGGCAGCCACGCGCTTCAGCACTTCTTCCTTGCTTATATCCGCAAACTTTTCTTCCAGCATCGGCACATAACTTTCGTAATCGCCATGACTAATATCTGCCTGCAGCAGCCTTTCCATAAAAGAAAAGAACTGTTTGCGGCAAACATCTTTGCCGCTTGGTATTTCGCTCTTGTGAAACGGTGCGGCTACCATGCGCTCTATCTGCCGCAGCCTGCCTATTTCGCGGCTGTGCACGATACTCATACTGATGCCTACTGCACCCGCACGACCGGTACGACCGCTGCGGTGCGTATATACTTCCATATCATCCGGCAATTCATAATTGATAACATGGGTGATGTCTTTTACGTCAATACCGCGCGCAGCAACGTCTGTAGCTATTAATAACTGCAGGCTTTTGTCTCTAAACTGCCCCATTACTTTGTCGCGCTGGGCCTGAGTTAAATCGCCATGCAGCGCATCAATATCATACCCTTCACGGGTAAGCTTTTCCGCTATGTCCTGCGCATCTAACTTGGTACGGGTGAAGATGAGCCCGTAAATGCCGGGGTTGAAGTCTATCAGGCGTTTTAATGTTTCGTAGCGCTGGTGCGAAGCTGTTACAAAGTACTGGTGGTCTATATTTTTGTTGCCGGTATTGGCTTTGCCTACCGTGATCTCAAAAGGCTCCTTCATATACCGCTTGCTTACCTTGCGTATTTCGGGCGGCATGGTTGCGCTGAACAGCCAGGTGCTTTCGCGCTTAGGCGTATTCTGTAAAATAAATTCTATATCATCCTGAAAACCCATGTTCAGCATTTCATCTGCTTCGTCGAGCACTACATATTCTATCTGGTCGAGGTTGATGGCTTTGCGTTCTATTAAGTCAATAAGCCTGCCCGGTGTGGCAACCACTATCTGCACACCGCGCTTTAAATCGCGGATCTGCGTACCGATAGAAGCGCCGCCATACACCGCCACTACATGCACGCCACGGATATGTTTTTTAAAGAGCTCTACTTCATTTACTATCTGTATGCACAGTTCGCGCGTTGGGCAAACAATGAGTGCCTGCGGGTGCTTCTTATCGCCGTCAATCAACTGCAGCAGGGGCAGGCCGAAAGCGGCCGTTTTACCGGTGCCGGTTTGGGCCAGCCCGATAAGGTCTTTAGTGCCACTTAATAAAACAGGGATTGCTTTTTCCTGTATCTCTGTAGGGTTTACGAAGCCAAGCTCGCTGGTAGCCTTTACCAACTGCTCGGTTAATCCTAATGCTTCAAATGTTGTCATTAATGTATTTTAAAATTTTCGCAAAGGTAAACCATGATTTTTTGGATTTATCAGATTCTGCTCATTCTCCGTGTTATTGTTTCATCCTAAGCTTTTGTTTAATGCCTGTTCTGCTGTTGAACGGAGCCTGCCTGCCGGCAAAGGCAGGCGTCGCAACGATGTTCAACCGGAGCGTTGCAGCCGGTTATCAAAAAAATGTAGTTGTCAGCAATCAGCGCATAAGTTATGTTCCTGTTCCGATCAATCACTTAATGATCTTCCGTATTTTATTAGCGTTTTCTATCAACTGCTGCAAATATTCCGTATTTTCTTTTTCGAGACAGGCTTTAAACTTGCGCAGTTGCGAAATGTGTTCATTCAGTACATCCAGTACATTCTCCCGGTTTTGCATAAAGATGGGCACCCACATTTCCGGGTTGCTTTTAGCAAGCCGCACGGTGCTTTCAAAACCTGCACTGGCAAGCCTGAAAATAGCGTCTTCTTCCTTTTCTTTTTCCAATACGGTATTGGCCAATGCAAAAGAGGTGATGTGAGAAATATGACTGACGTACGCTACCTGTACATCGTGGTCCTGCGCGTCAAGATAAACAAGGTACATACCCAGCGCCTTATATAAATTCTGGGTAAGCTGCAATGCGTCTTCATCGCTTTCCTCCCTGTTGCAGATAACAGTTGCCTTATTGGCAAAGGCGCCGTGCATTGCCGCTTCGGGGCCGCTGTACTCTGTGCCCCACATCGGGTGTGTTGCTACGTAACGGCCGCGTTTCGGATGATTTTTTACAGCAGTAATGAGATTTTGCTTTGTTGAGCCCGTATCTATAACCACCTGTTTACTTATGTTATCCAGGATCTGCGGCAGCAGGGTTTCGCAGGCGCTTACCGGGATAGCAAGAATTATAAGATCGGCTTTTACAACACCCTCATACAGCGGCAGCATCTCATCCACAAGCTGGAGCTCCATGGCTTTCTTTTGATTATCTGTATTGGTATCTACGCCGATAATATGCGTGGCAAAGCCCTGGTCTTTTAATACCAGCGCCATAGAACCGCCTATCAAACCTACGCCGATGATTGTAATGGTCATTGGTGAACAGTGAAAAGTAAAAAACGAACAATGAAAAATGAAAGGTGATTTTTTTGCTGCATCATTTTATATTTTTTATTCTTTCTATTGCTTCTTCAAATTTCTGAACAGAACCGCACAAACTGACACGGATGTATTGATTGCCCCTGCTGCCAAAAATACCACCCGGCGTGAGGAACACATTCGCATTGTATAAAATATCGTCGCTTAGCGCATAGCCGTCTTTAAAGGAGGCCGGAATTTTAGCCCAGATAAACAAACCTGCCTGTTTTGTTGAATAGGTACATTGCAACGTGTCAAGCAATTGATACACTTTGCTTCTGCGTTCTGCATAGGTCTTGTTTACTGATCCATACCAATCATTATTTAGGCTCAATGCCTTTGCGGCAGCAAGCTGCAGCGGAAGAAACATGCCGCTGTCCATATTACTTTTAAAGCGCAATACTTCTTCTATCCTTTCCTCTGCACCACACAAAACACCTACCCGCCAGCCGGCCATATTGTGGCTTTTGCTTAATGAGTTTAGTTCGATGGCAACTTCTTTTGCACCATCTGTACTCAGCAAACTCATAGGTGCTTCATTCAATATAAAACTATACGGATTATCGTGGCAGATGAGTATGTTATGCGCTCTGCCAAAGGCAACCAGTTGTTCAAATAACTTTTTGGACGGCAATTGTCCGGTGGGCATCTGCGGATAATTTACCCACATCAGTTTTACCTTGGATAAGTCCTGCTTTTCCAAAGCATCAAAATCCGGGAAATAATTATTTTCTTCATTTAGCTCATAATCCATACAAACGCCGCCGGCCAGTGCTACTGCGCTTCTGTACGTAGGATAACCGGGATTGGGAACCAGCGCTTTATCGCCTTCGTTCAGGTACGTCATACAGATGTGCATGATGCCTTCTTTACTGCCGATCAGTGGTAATAGCTCCGTATCTGCATTCAGTGACACACGATAGTGCCGCTGGTACCAGTCTGCAAAAGCGTTGCGCAGTACCGGCGCGCCTTTGTAGCTCTGGTAGCCATGTACAGCCGCCTTCGCGCTTTCTTCGGCTAATACTTTAATTACATCGGGATGCGGCGGCAAATCCGGGCTGCCAATGCCGAGGTTAATAATGTTTTTGCCCTCTTTATTCAGCGTTTCTATTTCCCGCAGTTTTTGTGAGAAATAATATTCGCCGATGCCTTCTAACCGTTTTGCTGTACCCCTCGCTCCAAAGGGAGCTTTTATACCTGGTTTCATAATTATTTTTTACCGCGAAGGCGCGAAGACACAAAAGATTATTGAGAGAGTTTATCTCTTAAATCTTGTTTCTTGTATTCTTGTTTCCTGAATCTTAATCTTATTCCTTTATCTTTTAAATCTGCCCTAATCCCCGCCCGTTCTTGTAAATGCCATATACTTTTACTGCTTCGGTCAGGCCTTTTATTTTTTCTATTACTCCATAAAACTGTTCGGTTGTATCAAACTCCATATCTGCGTGGAAGCTGTATTTAAAATCGCTGCCGGGAATGGGGAAGCTTTGGAGCTTGCTCAGGTTGATGTCGCCTTCGGCGATGGTGGTCAGCACTTTGGCTAAACTCCCTTTGGAATGATTCGTGTGAAAATTTACCGAAGCTTTATCTGCACCGGCAACCGGCTGCGCCGCTTCTTCCCGCTGCAGTATCAAAAAACGGGTGTAATTATTCTTCATGGTGTGAATATTCGGCGCTATCATGTGCAATCCAAATAACTCTGCCGCCAGCTTGCTGGCAATAGCTGCAATGTGCCTGCTTTTATGCGTATGGATATGCTTTGCGCTCAGCGCCGTATCTTCTGTTTCTACGAGCTTCCAGTTGTATTTATCAAGGTACGCAAGGCATTGCTGCAGCGCCATATAATGCGAATGCACTTCGCGGATATCTTCTAATACAACACCCGGATTAACCATCATGTTCTGATTGATCTGCAGGTATATTTCGCCGGTAACTTTAAGATTGCTCCCCTGCAGTAACGTATAGTTGGGTAATATGCTGCCGGCTATGGAATTTTCGATGGCCATTACGCCGCCGTCCGCTTCCTTTTTGTTCTGCGCCTTTTTAATCACCTCCCTGAAGGTGGCGCAGGGCAATACTTCTACCCCTTTGCCAAAGTACTGCCGCGCTGCTTCCTGGTGAAAGGAGCCTTCGTAACCCTGTATCGAAACTTTTGTATGCATGTGTATAAAAAACAAAAATCCCGGCTTTTTGAACCGGGATTTTATATTGATAAGTTTGTGTTTACTTTTTTGCAATACAACCCGGTTTTACTCTTTAAAGTAAAAAAAGAAAAAATAAAAAGCGTTGTATATACGTGTACTGTTCATTGTATATCGAGGAAACAAATGTAGAGACAAATTGATTGGCAACAAATTTTTTTGATAACGAATAAACGGGTGTTAGTTAAATCAGCCGTAAAGGCACAAAGACACCAAGTTTATTTTAAGTAAAAGTGTTTTCGCCTCCGCAAAAAACGTAACAGCAAAGAATTATAGCTAAGACAAAACGATAATTAGCATTGCAACAGATTTCTGTTTTTGCAAACATGCTTTATGCCTTTGTGTCTTTGCGGCAAAATTTTCTTAACTCAATGCTTCAAAACGCTGCTGAATAAAATTCCAGTTCACCACTTTCCACCATTCAGTAATGTATTCCGGCCTGCGGTTCTGGTATTTCAGGTAATAAGCGTGTTCCCATACATCCAGCCCGAAGAGCGGCATTCCTTTCAACGCACTCACATCCATCAGCGGGTTGTCCTGGTTGGGCGTAGAGCCGATGATTAATTTTTTGTCAGTACTCATTACCAGCCATGCCCAGCCACTGCCAAAACGGGTTTTGGCCGCTTCATTAAATCCGGTCTGGAAAGCGGCAAAAGAGCCAAAGTCTTTTTCTATTGCATCTTTCAGTTTACCCGAAGGCATGCCGGAGGCGGAAGACGGCGCCATACATTTCCAGAACAATTCGTGGTTGTAATGTCCGCCTGCATTGTTGCGCATCTTTACCGAATACTTCGATATGCCTGCCAGCAGTTGCTCCACTGTTGTCTGTTGTGTATTTACGTTTTCTGCCCCTACTGCTTCGTTCAGGTTTTTTGCATAAGCCGCTGCATGTTTACTGTAGTGCAGTTCCATGGTTTGCGCATCTATCACCGGCTCCAGTGTGTTGTAATTGTAGGGCAGGGGCGTTTGTACATAAGGCGTTGCGGCTGTGTGCGCCTGCAAGGTGTGGACGCCTGCCAGCGCGGGTAAAACAGTGGCCGATAAGCCTGCGGCGATTCCTGCCTTGCCGGTCGTTTTTATAAAATTCCGTCTGTTGGTTGTACTATTCATGGAAATTATTTTTTAACCGCTTGTAATTTAGCAAATAATTGCCGGATGGTTTTAAACATCCGGTAATAAGCTTCTTTATTAAAGAGCTGCGAATCGCTCATTGCCTTTATAGTAAGAAAGATACCAATGGGTATAAGCACCATGGTAGAAAGCCACATGCCGGTAAAAACAGAGGTTGCGCCTGCTTTGGCGGCTTTTTCGCCGAATGTATTAAGCAGGTGAAAAAGCACAAAAAAAATGATGGCGAAAATGAGCGGTGTGCCTAAGCCGCCTTTGCGGATAATGGAGCCTAACGGCGCCCCGATAATAAACAACACGAGGCAGGCTACCGATAAGGTAAATTTACGGTTCCATTCAATCCAATGCCTGCGCAGCGAATCGGTACGGTCGCTGTAATCGGACGTAAGCAAACTAATGTTGGCTTTAGCATTATTTATTTCGTTGAGCGACCGGTCGTATATGGTTGTTTTGCTGGCCTTTGGTATCAGCGCTTCTATAGCGCTTATACTGCTGTCTTTAGCATAACCCGGCGCCCAGGTACTGTCTTTGTATCTTACGAAAGCGAGGCTGCCGCGCAATTCCCGCTCGGCGCGATTGTAGAAAAAAGAGTCAATGCGGCCAATAGAATCTATCGCCGTATTCAACTGCCGAACGCTCAGCATTTTTGGGCTGTAGCGAAAAAGGCTGTCTTCTGTCTTACTCATTTTAAAGCTGCCCAGATCAAAGAGCTTGGTATATTCCTTAAAGCCGAGCCGTATAAACTGGGTATTGTTGTTATACCGGTTGCCGTCTTCGGAGTAGCGCCAGCCGTTGCGAAGCTTAAACTCCATAAACCGCTTGTCGGGCGTTACGCGCATAATGCCGCTTTCGGCCGTAAGCAGGTTATCCTGCAAGGCATAATTGCGTTCGTATATCGTAACGTTGTGAATGGTGCTGTCGTCTTTATCTTTTTTGCCCAGCTTAATAACATACCCTTCCAGCTTGTTGTAAAAAACGCCTTCTTTAATATCGAATGCCGGTTTGGTGGCCACCATGTCCCACTTCAGTGCATCCAGTTTAAGGTTGGCATACGGAATAATATTGTTCTCAAACAGAAAGGCTACGCCGCTGATGAGCATTGCTACCACAAACAGCGGGCGCATGAAGCGCAGCAGCGAAATACCGGCAGAACGGATAGCTACCAGCTCAAAGCTTTCGCCTAAGTTACCAAAGGTCATGATGGAAGAAAGCAATAAAGAAAGCGGCAGCGCAAGCGGTACAATGGTGGCTGCCACGGCGCCGATAAGCCGCATAATGGTGAAGAAGTCGAATCCTTTGCCTACAATATCATCTATCCACAGCCAGAAAAACTGCATGACGAGTACAAAAAGCGAAATAAGAAAAGTGGCTAAGAAAGGGCCAACAAAAGCTTTGATAATAAGCAGGTCGAGTTTCTTTATCACATTAATATGCTTGGGTATAAAGCACAAAAATAAAGTATCTCAAAACAGCAATCAGTAAGGGAGCAACTGCCGCAGGGTATTTTAACAGGAAAAATAATTTTAGAAAAAATGCGGGAAGCAGCAAACAAACAGCAGCATTTGTTGAGTATTCTGTCGTTTGCAGCATTAATTGCCTAAGCGATGAAACAAGTCTTTCACCTGGTACTCCCACAACTGGCTCTGGTCTTTTATTTCATTTTTTTCGGCAAAATCTTTTATTACCAGCACTGTTTGGTTGGTTACTTCTGTTTTCTCTATCCGAAACTCGAAATATTCTTCTTTCGCAGAGGTAAGCCAGCGATACCGCACAAATTTATCCTGCTCATGCTCAAGCTGCTGTGCCTTTTCTACAGTACCGTTCCAGCTAAAGCTGAAAACGCCGTCGCGCTCATCTACTTTATCTGCAAACCATTCGCCCATGCCCGATGGGGTATATAAAAATTCATATAATATCTGCGGAGAGCAGCGCACAGGATATTCAAGCGTGTATAATTGTTTTTTTGCCATTACAAAGCCATTGAAACTTATGAAGTGTGCAATAATATAAAATAATCAACGCAGTGGGAAAATTTTTTTCGGGCAGCACTAACCAGTTATCTCCTGGTCAATCATTTCTTATCTTTCGCAGCTATTAATAACACGTATGAAAAAACACTTCCTTTTTTTTGCTGCGCTGTGCTTGTACTCTTTCGCTTTCGCGCAGCCTGCTTTTATAAAAGACAGCCTGGATACTTACATAACGCAAGGTATGAAAGACTGGAATATACCAGGGCTTGCCATTGCCATTATAAAAGACGGCCAGGTAGTAACAATGAAAGGATATGGTGTGAAAGATCTGGACTCCAAAGCGCCGGTAGATGAGAATACGCTATTTATGATTGCCAGCAACAGTAAACTGTTTACCGGTACTGCACTGGCGCAATTGGAACACGATAAAAAACTTTCGCTCGACGATAAGATTATACAGTATTTCCCGTGGTTCCGGGTATATGACAGCCTTACCACCCGGTTGGTAACTATCAAAGACATGCTGGGGCACCATCTGGGCACCAAAACCTTTCAGGGCGATTTTACTTTCTGGAATTCTGCTTTAAACAGAGATTCTATTATGTACAAAATGCGTTATCTGCAGCCGCAGCAAGGCTTCCGCGCTTCTTTCGGCTACTGCAACAGTTGTTTTTTAACGGCCGGGCAGGTTATACAAAAGGTTACCGGCAAGCCCTGGGAGGTATATGTATATGACAGCCTGTTGTTACCGATTGGTATGACCGATACCCATGCATTGGGAACCGGAATGGGTATAATGAACAACGCGGCTACACCCTATACCAATTCGTTCTCTCAAACGCTTACCAGACTGCCTTATGACAATGTAGATAATTTAGCGCCTGCGGGCAGTATCGTAAGCAATGTGAAAGATATAAGCCGGTGGCTATTGCTGCAGCTCGACAGCGGCAGGCTGGACGGCAGGCAGCTTATTCCATGGCCGGTATTGCAACGTACAAGAGATGCCAACACACTCATCAGTACCCGGAAAAATGCGCGCGGCTCCAGCCATTTCAGTACGTATGGCTTAGGCGTTTTTGAGACAGACTATTATGGCCGGCAGGTTTATTATCATACCGGCGGCGCCGACGGCTTTGTAACCAATACCTGCTTTGTGCCCGAAGAAAAATTAGGCATCACGATATTGACCAACAATGATAACCAAAACTTTTTTGAGTTGCTGCGCTACCAGATCCTGAACGCTTATATGCATGTACCCTTTACCAATCTCAGCACTGCAGGCCTGCCTTCTTTTACGCAGGAGCGGCAAGCTGCCCTGGACACGGTTGCTGCATGGCGGCTTAAGATAAAAGGCAGTAAGCCTGCGCTACCATTGCAAAGCTATACCGGCACTTATACCAACCAACTGTTTGGAAGCATGGCAATAAGTGTAAGCGGCAATAATCTGCAAATTACGTTTGGCAATCATAAAAACCTGACTGCTTCGCTGCAATATATGGATAAAGGACAATGGCTGATGACGTATAATAACCCGGCGTTTGGCATTTTTCCTCTGCAGTTTGCTATCAGCGGCAGTAAAGTAATTTCTACTGTTGTAAAAGTGAATGACTTTCTGGAGTACGATCCCTATACGTTTGTGAAAGAATAGCCTAAAAGAAAGTAAGTAAGTCGTCAAAATTAGATAACTAAAATCAGACCGGTTATTCGTTAAATTCTTTGCTGCGGTGTAGCATTACTGCTGCTCAATTCACAGCAGTACAGAAGCTATATCAGGGCATTGCAGGAAAACATGGGGTTAATATCGTTTTCGGGTGGCTTGTTTTTGTTCTTTTTTTTCATAAAAAAAAGAACAAAAACAAGAGGCGATAAGTAACAGATAATTTCGACGATCTACTTAATAAATGAAAATTTTATTTCAGAAAAATTTTTAAAACAAAAGCGGCCAATGCATAAATACAGGTAATGATGAAAATGCCCCTGGCGGTGCGGTCGCGGCGCGTATTAATATACAAGGTAAAGACTACTGCATTGGCAAATAACGAAAAACTGATCAGTGCAGTAATCAATGGCTTTTGAACGGATAATACATGCAGAAAATCGCCTATTGAAAAAGTAGGAAAAAACTTCCAGAAGTAGTAAACGAGCATGCCAAACAGCGGTGCAATGATGCCTACCACGAGGCCAAGACGCAGGTTATCTTTTTGAAGTATCAAGGTATAAGACTTTTTTCAAGTTTTTCTTTCAGTTGATAATGAGTAAGATCGAACTGTACCGGCACTACGCTCACATAATTGTTCTCGAGCGCCCATACATCGGTATCCTGTCCCTTATCAAAGTTCACAAATTCGCCGGTAAGCCAGTAATAATTTTTTCCGCCGGGGTCTTTCCGTTCTGTAAATTCTTCTTCATATTTAGCATAAGCCTGGCGGCAAACTTTAAAGCCTTTCAGCAATTCCGGCGGTACGGCAGGTATATTTATATTAAGGCATAAGTGTTTATCAAAATGTTTATGCAGCACCTGTTCGGCCAGCAGCGATGCATATTGTTTCGCGCCGCTAAAATCTGCCTCGAGGCTGTAATCGAGCAAACTGAAGCCAATACTTGGAATGCCTTCTATAGCCGCTTCCAGCGCCGCCGACATAGTGCCGGAATAAATTACATTGATGGAATGATTGGCGCCATGGTTAATACCGCTGAGGCATAAATCAGGCCTGCGGTGCAGCACTTTATCTACAGCCAGCTTTACACAGTCAACCGGCGTGCCGCTGCATTGCCATGCTTCTATACCGTCAAATAGTTTAAAAGCTTGTAATCTTAGTGGCTGACCAATTGTAATGGCATGTCCCATACCGCTTTGCGGCTTATCCGGCGCTACCACCACCACCTTTCCCAGGTGCTTTACGGCCGCTACCAATGCCGCAATGCCGGGTGAGGTAATGCCATCGTCATTAGTAATCAGAATAACTTTTTCTGCTGCAGCCTGCTTCCCTTTCGCTGCAGCCTTCCTTTTTGCCATAGGCGCAAGATAAGGGATAAAAAAGTTGCGGATTGCGTGTTATACCTAAGCGGTTAGCGGATATCTCTATGCTATCAACGGGTAAGCAGGCCGAAGCTTAAAGCCAATACCCTGTGCCCTTTGCTTAAAATGTGTATCGTATTCCCAGCCCGCCGTAAGCCGGCGTTAAACCGGAAGAACCCACAATATCTATAGCCGGCTGCCAATCAAGACTTACGTTTACAGGATAGTCGGCTAATTTATAATCAAGGCCCAACACGCCATCTATACCAAAACCGGCGCTGTTAATATTTTTCTTTTGCTGGTAATTTTTGTTCCAGAAGCCTATATGCGCACCCGGCCCTACGTACCAGTGCAACCCTTCAATGCCTTCAATATCAAAATTAAATTCGTACAGCCCTACCGCGCGAAACCCGTTGGACCAAAACATAGCTTCGCCTTCTGCATTGTTTTTATCAGTAAGAAATTGCTTGTAAGTTATCGCTACACCCGCCGGAAATTTAATGCCGATAGCACGGTTGTACGAAGTGGATTGCTGCGCCGAAACAACGCCTGTAATAAGCAGCAGCACCGCTATAGCCAGATAAGTTTTCATAAAAATTTTGTTTGGTATAAAAGAATAGTAAAACGCCGGCAAAAGTCATTTGTTTACAAACGAAGTGTTAAAGCGGCTGATTGTACATGAGTGCCGGCAATGCGGCAAATTGCAGGAAAACAGAGGTATGTATATTTTTAAAACAACAAGACGATTACGATAGCCAGAAACGTTTTGCAGCAGTTGCCGCCAGATGTTATTTTGATATGCAAGGCAGGTTGTATTTTATTGTATGGCAATTCAAACTTCAGATAGACCTTCACTGCCAATAATAAAGAAAGGAAAGCAACTTTATAATAGTTGTAGCATGAAATAGTTAATGATACTTTTGGCCTGCATTAACCGGATTATTATTTTTTAACAGACTATAACCATGCACACACATTCCAAAGAAACACAAACGAGCCTCACGCCGGATATGGCTTTGCAAATCCTGATAGAAGGTAATGAGCGATTTGTAAAAAACCTGAAAGCCAACCGCAATTTATTACAGCAGGTAAACGAAACGGCAGAAGGTCAGTACCCTTTTGCTACCATCCTTAGCTGTATAGATTCGAGAACATCTGCAGAGCTTATTTTTGACCAGGGGCTGGGAGATATTTTCAGCATTCGCATAGCAGGTAATATTCTGAATGAAGATATTTTAGGCAGCATGGAGTTTGCCACCAAACTGGTAGGTACCAAAATAATTGTAGTGCTTGGCCATACCAAATGCGGGGCTATCGTAGGCGCCTGCAACAGGGTAGAAATGGGCAACCTTACCACACTGCTTAAAAAAGTTACGCCGGCCATTGAAATGGAAAAAGTAACCATCGCCAACAGAACCGGCAGCAATACTTCTTTTGTAAACAATGTTACTACTATCAATGTTCAGCTTACGATAGCGCGCATACGGAAAGAAAGCGACATCGTTGCTACATTGGAAAGGGAAGGAAGCATCAAGATTGTAGGCGGCCTTTACAATGTGGAAACCGGTGTTGTAGATTTCTACAAACCACAGTAAATTCCGTAACCTTTTTAGTGATCTGAGATTACTGTTGTTTAACAGGCACAACCTGCAGAATAACTGTTATAAATACCGCTCTTTAATGATGTTCAGATGATGCATCTCATGACCGATGATGATGTATAAAGCTGCGCGTACGCTCAGCGGATTCATATCTGCAAGACCAATACGCGACCAGGCTATTTCATCAAAAGAAGTAAATAGCAGGTAGGTGCTTTTGCGGATGGCTTCATATTCTTCGAGAATATTCTCCAGGCTGCGTGCATTGGCATTGGAAAAAGGCACATACAGCTCGGGATCGAAGCTGCGGAGGTCCAGCTTATCGTTGCGTGATACCCGCAAAGCGCGGTAGGCAAAGATGCGTTCTGTATCTATCAGGTGAACCAGTATTTCTTTGATCGTCCACTTGTCTTCACGATAGCGGTATTCCAGTTTTTCTTTAGAAATAAATAACATGAACGCGCGCAGCTCCTCATAGTTGATTCTTAACTGGTGCAGCCGGAAACTGTTGCCGGAAACAAGATTAATATAATGAGCATAGTATGGTTTGTACTCGCCTTCTTTTGGTTTTTGTACTTCTTGCATAAATAGTATTTAGCTTATTTAAATAATAACAAACAAGCTACCAACGGATAGTATGGGTTACGTTTGAGAATAACGTGAAAGTTTCAAATGTACAGTATGCCGGCGATATAGAAAACTGATAAAAAGCTGCTGCAAATATTGCAGCGGATAGGGTCGTACCCCAACAATTATTTTTATCAAGCAGCTACTGCGGCTTATTGCCCGGCCCAAACACGGAAATCTGCAACCCGGTCGCGGCTTACAATCAAATCTTCTGTGGCGCAACTGTGTTGCAGTTGCAGTTGCAGGCGGTTGCTGCCGTATTGTTTCACCTGCAGGATGCTGTCTATCGAAACAATCATCCTGCGGTTGAGCCGGAAGAAAAATCTTGGATCGAGCAGCGATTCTAATTTTTCCAGCGTATAGTCTATTAAAAACCGGTTCCCTTTTTTATCAATAATGTAAGCCAGCTTATCCTCAGCCTTAAAGTAGGCAACTTCGGTAGTCTTGATAAATATAAACTTTTGGCCCAGCTTTACCAGGAATCGCTCCTTGTATTGCTCGGGCGTAAACTGCCTGATATTTTTGAAAACAGTTGCATAGTCCTGTATATCAGGCAACGTCATTTTCTTTAATTTATCCAATGCCGCCTGCAGGGCCGTAAAAGTGATTGGCTTTACTAAATAGTCCACCGAATAATACCGGAAGGCATCGAGCGCATATTCGCTGTAGGCCGTGGTAAAAATCACGGGTTTGTTATAATTAACATGCCGGAATATTTCAAAGCTAAGGCCATCTGCTAATTGTATATCCAGCATCAGCAGGTCGGGGTGCGGATTGCCCGACAGCCAGGCTATTGTTTCTTCTATACTCTCAATAGCATCTAAAATTTCTATGGATGCATCGCAGGCTTTCAACATTATCTGCAGGCGCTGCGCGGCAATTGTTTCATCTTCAATTATTAATACTCTCATAAGTATTGATTTCAATCAGGGGCAGGGACACCGAAAATAAAGCATCCGTTTTTTCTACCGTTATTGTTTTGCCGGTGGCAAGCTGGTACCGCTTCCTGATGTTGTTGAGCCCGCTGTGCGAAGAAGTTTCATTTGTAAGCTTTGGCTTACAGCCGTTTTGAACAACCAGGCTATGATTGTCTGTAAAAATTTTAATAACCAGCGGCTTCTTTGCGGATAATATGTTGTGCTTGATAGCGTTTTCCACCAGCATCTGCAGCGCAACCGGAATAGTATAACAGCTACGGTATTTGTCACTCACATTTACTTCTATCTGTATAGCATCGGGGAAGCGCTGCATGAGCAAAAACATATAGGGCTCTAAAAAATCAAGCTCTTTGCGAAGCTCGATCAGTTCTTTATTATGGTTGTTGAGGATGTGCATATACACCTGCGAAAAAGCTTCTATAAAATGATTGGCTTCATTGCTTTTTTGCAGCACCAGGCCCGAAAGCACGTTCAGGTTGTTAAACAAAAAATGCGGATTAATCTGCTGTTTGATAGCCAGCAATTCTGCCTGCGCGTGCATTCTTTTCAATCCTTCCGATTCTGCAATTTTTTTGCTGAATTCATCATGATAAATAAAAATGGTATTGAGCAGGTGGAATAAAAGATTGATAAGCGCAACATAGGTAAGCGTCATCTTAAGCGGATTATACAATGCCGCCGGCGGTTGTTTTAAAATGAACAGACCAAAGGAAATATCAATCAAAACAGTAACAACGGAGGCCGCCAGAAGGCCGGATAAAAAAAACAGGATAGTGTGTCGTGCTATGTTTTGCGGGGCAGGCTGCCATTTATTGATAAGCGGATAAAGGAGACGGTTAAGCTCCCAGGTACAGAGGGTAATCAGGAGTATTACAGAAAAAGCGCTGTACAGGCTTACCGCAAGGTGAAAATAGGTATAGACCTGGCAGATCGCTGTATTGATAAACGTATAAAGCGCCAGCAGAAAAACAGACCAATACCGGTATGGATGTCGGAAGAGCATACACTAAAATACAATAAAGCCGGCTTTTGAGGGCCGGCTTTTCGTCACCGTCCTTTTGTTTACTGTAACAATACCTGGTCTATCACATGAATAACGCCATTCGTAGCTACTATATTCCTTTTTCCTATCATTGAAGGACTGGTGTTAGCGCTTCCTTTTATAGCCAAATCCCTGAAAAATATATCGCCTGTCCGGCTGATGGTTGTGCTGTTTCCGTCGAGCATAACAGGCATATCGCCGTCTTTTACATCGGGGGAGAACACACGCGCCGCCACTACATGATAAGTGAGTATGGCTGCGAGTGCATCGGGGTCTGCATTGTTAATGTCTGCTATCGTAGCAAAGCCGGCGTTAATAAACGCCTGGTTGGTAGGGGCAAACAGCGTAAAGGGACCATCGCCGCTAAGCACGGCTGCCACATCGGTAGTGCCTTCGCTTGCTCTTACCACGGCTGCAACCAGGTATGTAAAATCCGGATTGGCGATGGCGGTTTCTACAATATTGCCCACGGGCTGCATCAGTACCCGGTTAATATCGTGCATCACGCCGTTACCCAAATCTATATCGGCTATATAAACGCCGGCGCCATCTACCGAAACTTTGTGGTTAGGCGCGGGCATCGCTTTGCGGGTAAGAAATAAGGAAGCTCCCTGCAAACTGGGCACTTCCGTATTTACAGCCAGCGGCACGTCCGCTGCAAATACTTTTCCACTTACTACATGGTATAGCAGAATTTGTGTAAGGGCGTCTTTATCTACGGCCAGCAAATCGTCAATCGTGGCAAAACCGGCATTGATGAAAGCCTGGTCGTTCGGCGCAAACAGGGTGTACTTAGTATTAGGGTCTGCCAGTACTGCATCCAGGCCCGTATAGGCAAGCGCAGCATTGAGATACGTAAACCGCAGGTAATTTTTAGGATTAACCGGCAGGCTGGCGGGCGCCTGCCGCGACGAAGCTGCGACAGCGCTTGTGCTGCCGTCTTCATCTGCCCACCACCAGTCGCCGGGTGTTTTAGCAGACAGGTCGCAGGTGTTTAATGTGTTGTGCAGAGCCGTTTTATTACTTTCCAGTGCAGCATTAACGGGAGATGTTTTTGCATCATTTGTTTTAGTGCAGGAAGAAAAAAATAAGGTTGACAGGCAGGCAATGGCAATAAGCCCTTTAATGGTTAATTTCATAAAGCTGTTTTGAAGGTTAATGTGAGAATGTTAATAATCTATAATAATCAACTATCACACTAAACCATAGTAGCAACAGATGAGCAGGAGGGTTTTTGTAGTGAACAGTACTTTTTGATACGTTAACCGGATTGATATTTTATAGTATATGACCAAACTATAGTTAAAGGGGAACAGGCCGGTAATAATATGCCCGTTGCAATCTGCAAAAGATGTTTGACTGCTGTTATCCGGTTACTGCTTCTATCAACAAACTACATGTAGATCATTACAGAACTGTGTATATGCTGCAGTCGCCTTTATAAATTTTTAAGAGCCGGTTATTAAAATAAAGAAAGGCCTCTTGCCGGTAGTAATGGTATATACTAAGGTTTTACCATCGCTACCAAATAAATAAGCTATCTTTAGGCATATTCAGAACAGGCATTTTTATTTAAGCTTGTTCGGTCGTGTACACAAGCAACCTTCACTTGCCTTTTCTATTTCCTGTTTAGCAAACAGCCTGTGCATTATTAAAACCGCTGTATTATCTGCGGATAACTGGCCGTTGCTCATGCGATTGGTAATTTATTAATTTGAAAGTATGATAGCACTCGTGCAAAAAACTCAGATACTCTTTATAAGCACTTTTCCACCCAAAAAATGCGGGATAGCTTCGTTTACACAGGATCTGGTAAACGCAGTTAATAAAGAAGTAACAAAAGATATCCTTATTAATGTTTGCGCTTTGGATAAGAATAAAAATCTAAAGTTATACGACGGGCCTGTAAGTATGGTGATGGATAGCCAGCAGCAGGAGTTATGCATTGAAACGGCAAGGAAAATCAATGCCGACCCTTCGATTAAGCTCATCTGCATCGAACATGAGTTTGGATTATATGGTGGTGAGTTTGGCGAATACCTGTTAGGTTTCTTATCCCTGATAGAAAAGCCTTTCATCATTCGTTTACACACCGTATTGCCTGAGCCGGGAGTAAAAATGCTGGAGATCGTGCAGGCAATAGGGCTGCTTGCTGAAAAAGTAATTGTGATGACCAAACATTCTGCCAGATTGTTAAAGGAGATCTACTTATTAAGCCAGGAAAAGATAATAATTATACCGCATGGAACACATCCGCACAGCACAACAGATGCGAACGAATTGAAACAAAAGTATAATCTTGCCAATAAAAAAGTGCTCACCACCTTTGGACTGTTAAGCCCGAATAAAGGCATAGAAAAAGGCATTCTTGCCATGAAAGAAATCAGCGCTGCATTCCCGGAGGCTATCTATATTGTTTTAGGGCAAACACATCCCAATTTACTGGAGCAGCAGGGCGAGCAATACCGCAATTATTTACAGCAATTAATAACCGATAATGGCTTGGAGCAGAATGTAAGACTGATAAACGAATACGTGCCTACTAAAAAATTAATGGAGTATCTGGCCTTAACAGATATTTATCTCTTTACCTCCAGAGATCCAAACCAGGCGGTAAGCGGAACTTTTTTGTATGCAATGAGCGCAGGCTGCCCTATTATTTCCAATTCTTTTGTGCTGGCTAAAGAATTGCTCGACGAAAAAACAGGTATTATTCTTACTGCCGGTAAAGAAAATGAACTGGCAGAAAAGGCGGTTTTTATTTTGCAAAATCCAAAGCTTCAAAAAGAAATGAGCAACAATGCCTTTTTAAAAACAAGAAATACCACCTGGGAAAAAGTAGGGCGGAAGCATGCTAATTTGTTTTACAATATTATAGATGCACCTATTCTTACCCCCAAGTTATCTGACCTGTATATCAATTAAATATTAAAATAAATTTATGGAAACCGCAGCAATATTACCTCCTTCAATACCGGGCGCTCTTCAGTTAAAGCACCTGCCGCAAATAAATTTTTCACATCTTAAAAATCTCACCGATGATACCGGGATTATACAACACGCCATCTTTAATATACCTAACCGGAAAGAAGGCTATTGTATAGATGATAACGCACGCGCTTTATTACTATCCGTATTGGCTTCTAAAGATAAAAAAAGTGAAGTAGAGCCGCCAAATCTGCAGTTATACCTAAGCTTCATTCATTACATGCAAACGCCTAACGGCGAGTTTAAAAACTTTATGAGCTACACCAAGGTAGCGGATGAAGAAAGAGGCTCGGAAGACTCCTTTGGCAGAACAATTATGGCGCTTGGGTTTCTTGCCAATGAAGGGCCTTCCAAGCTGTTAAGCAGAACCGGCGCCGACATATTTACAAGGGCTTATTGCCATATCGCAAAGCTAACTTCTATACGCGGCATGGCTAATGCTATCATTGGTGTTTGCCAGTTTATCAAATACAATTATCCCGATGATGTAAAGAGCGACCTCGTGATAAAGCTGTCGGATAGAATGGTGAAGATGTACGAAGAAAACAAAAGGGCAAAATGGCATTGGTTTGAGCCGGTGCTTACGTATGACAATGCTATATTACCGCTTGCTTTATTAAATGCTTACGAGATTACAAGCAATGAGTCTTATCTCACCATTGCTTTAGAAGCGATGCATTTTTTAGAATCAAAAGTTTTTCATAATGGTATATTAAGCCCGATCGGAAACGACGGCTGGTGCGAACGTGGTAAACCGGCTGCAAAATTTGATCAGCAGGGTATTGATGCCATGGCAATGGTGCTGTTTTATCAGCAGGCATTCCGGGTTACACGCGAAAAGCAATATTTAACCCGGATGTACAAAAGTTATCAATGGTTTTTGGGTAGTAACGATCTTGGCTTATCGCTTTACGACGAGAGTACCGGTGGTTGTGCAGATGGGCTGCATAGCGCAGGAATAAATTTAAACCAGGGTGCAGAAAGCACTTTGGCATATTGGATATCCCATATTGTTGTGGCAACCGCATTAAAAGAATGCGAGTAGCCATCTTAGCACCAATTACCTGGCGAACGCCGCCCCGTAATTATGGACCATGGGAGCAGGTGGCATCGGTTTTAGCAGAAGGATTAGTGAAGGAAGGGCTTGATGTAACACTCTTTGCAACAGGCGATGCGGTAACCGGCGCAAAGCTGCAATCGGTCTGCGAAAAGCCGCTGGGCGAGTATCCGGGCGATGCTAAAGTGATGGAATGTTTGCATATTGCCAACCTGATGGAACAGGCGGCGGCCTTTGATATTATTCATAATCACTTCGATTTTTTACCACTTACTTATTCCCGTTTAATCCGTACACCGGTTATTACCACGATACATGGTTTTTCTTCCCCGGCCATTGTTCCGGTTTACAAAAAATACAACCGGCATACACACTATGTTTCCATCAGCAACAGTGACCGGCATCCGGACTTAAAGTACCTTGACACGGTGTACAACGGCTTAGATGAAAAGCAGTTTTCTTTTGGGGAGGGAAGCGGAAATTACTTATTATATTTTGGAAGAATTCATCCGCATAAAGGTGCATACGAAGCCATACAAATCGCACTTCAGTCCAACAAAAAATTGATTCTTTGCGGGCTGATCCAGGACCAGGTTTATTTTGATGAAAAAGTGGCTCCGCACCTGAATGATCCTTCTATTACTTATCTCGGAAATGCCGGGCCGGAACAGCGAAATGAATTGTTAGGCAATGCAATGGCACTGTTGCACCCCATAAGTTTTGAAGAGCCGTTTGGGTTAAGTGTGGCAGAAGCCATGCTATGTGGCACACCGGTTATCGCGTATGAAAGAGGTGCGATGAAAGAATTAATTGTTGACGGCAAGACCGGCTTTTTAGTAAAGACTGTAGAAGAGGCAATCGTTGCAGTAGAAAAGATAAAAAATATTCGCAGGTGTGAATGCCGTAAACATGCACTGGACAAATTCAGCAGCGTGGTAATGACGGCAAGCTATATAAAATTGTATGAGCGGATTGCCCGGAAATCAAACAGCCTTTAAAGATGTTTTCTGCCTATTCTTTTTTCAGTAATTCATCCAATAAATCTTTTATCGGTACTGTGGCGAAAGAAGAAGCATGGTCGGAAACGGCATACGGAATCACTAATTTATCACCATGAATTATGGAGCCGCAGGAATATACCACATTAGGCACATAGCCATCCCGCTCTTCCTCGTTGGGCACCAGCAATGGCTCTTTTAAGCGGCCTATCTCTCTGGTCGGATCATTCAGATCAAACAGGCTTGCACCTAAACAATATTTACGCATCGGCCCAACGCCATGCGTGATGATCAGCCAGCCATCTTCTGTTTCTATCGGTGAGCCGGCATTGCCTACCTGCACAAATTCCCACGGATATTTTGGTTGCTGCAGTAATGTAGCCTCTTCCCACAAATAAATGTCGTCGGAAAACATAATATAGTTATTGATTCCGTCAATACGCGAGATCATGGCGTACTGCCCGTTTATCTTTTTTGGAAACAGGGCGAGATTTTTATTAATCGCTGCCCGGCCATGCAGCGGTGCTATTTTAAAGTGCAGGAAGTCTTTGGTAATAATCAACTGCGGTAAAATAAAAGAGCCATCATACGCTGTATAAGTAGCGATATATGTAAACGTACCATCGTCTTCCGTAAATTTTACAAAACGCGCATCTTCTACTCCGTTTTTTTCGGTACGTGTTACCGGAAAAATTACGCGTTCGGATAACAAGGAATCAGGAGAAAATTGTAGCTCGTAGCTCGTATTCACAATACTCAAAACATCATATTGCATCCCTTTTTTCTGGGCGGGCGACGCTAACGTTTCCAGGGCATTTTTTAGTACAATTTCTATGTCTTTATACGAAAAAGAATTTTGCAACTGGTTTAAAATAGTATGTTGAATTTCTTCCGGTACCGCCATCTGCAGCAATGCATTGGCAAATACAATTTTACTATCCCTGTTTTGTTCTGTTAAAATGCCCTCTCTGAGAAATGAACCGGATTTTGCAAAGGATATCATGCCTGTTGCATCTAATATACCCTGCTTGAAAACGATAGAGGAAATATGACTTTCGCCGGTTGCCCTGAAACTGACAATCACCCTTTTTTCTCCGGCTTTCACTCCAATCTGATCAGGATCTTGTACAATGGAAGGATTAAATAATGCAGCAGCTTCAATAGAATACTCCATGGTGAAATAAGAGCCAATCAGCAATGTTTTATTTTCAGATAATATAGGTAATGCTTCATCCGGCACCAGATACCGGATTAAATTATAATGTTTTAGAAAAATGGACTGTATGTTTATGTAACGGCCTGAAAATTCCTCTAAAACATTCCCTAACACTGCTGTCGCGGCTGCTTCCTCCAGTTGCAGCACCTTATTGATGATTACCAGCGAACGCTCATTGCCGGTATTGAAAAACCTTGGAATTACTTTTTTATAATCAGGATTCAATCTGATGTTGCTCCTAGTAATTATTAATGGCATTAATTTGACAGATATTTATTGAAGGTAGGTGAATAAGAAAGGAAGCTCTGCTTAATTAAACCTTAGAAATTTATTGAAGAAAAATGGTCTTCTTTTGCGTACACGCAACACCGGTTTGCTGATGACTGATCTAAGGAGAAGCAAGCCTGCCGCCGATGAAAACAAAAGCGCCGGCCGTGGGTTTATTGTTGCCGCCTTACTCCGGATTGACACATTCGATATTATTATTCATTAATTATTTTACAACTATAAATTTTAGATTTCTATTTTTGAAGCAAACACCGTATAAAAATAATCCGGGAATGGCAGCGTTCCTTTTCAATGTATGAGTTTATTACAGGTATTGGCCGTAAGCAGGAAGGAAGGAGAAATTCACACCGTAAAAGAGGTGAGTTTTAGCCAGCAATCTTTTCAAAAGATAGGTATAGCCGGCGAAACAGGCTCTGGTAAGAGTACTTTGCTTAAAATGATAGCCGGATTGGTACAGCCGACGACTGGCGAAATTCTGTTTGAGGGCAGGAAGATCCGCGGCCCGCAAGAGCAGTTATTACCAGGGCACTCCGATATTGCTTATTTATCGCAGCATTTTGAGCTGCGCAATAACTACAGAGTAGCCGAAGTGCTGAGTATGGCTAATAATATTTCCAATGAAGAAGCCGCTATTATCTATAAAGTTTGCAGGATCAGTCACCTGCTGAAAAGAAAAACAGACCAGCTTTCGGGTGGCGAAAAGCAACGTATTGCGCTGGCAAAATTACTTACGGCTGCACCAGCATTGTTGCTGCTGGACGAGCCCTTTTCAAATTTAGATACGGCGCATAAAAATATGATGAAAGCGGTTATTGCAGATATCAGCGATATCCTGAATATCACCTGCGTGCTGGTTTCGCACGATCCTGCCGATGTGCTTTCGTGGGCAGATCAGGTACTTATTATGCAGGATGGCAAAATGATCCAGCAGGGAAGCCCGGAACAAGTATATAAGCAGCCGGTGAACGAATACGCGGCAGCACTTTTTGGAAGCTATACGATTATAAGCCTGGATTTGGTAGAAGACTTTATAGCCTTATTTGGTATTAATATAAATGGCAGGGATATTTTCATCCGCTCGGAGAATTTTAAAATTACGAAAGATAAATCCGGGACTTTAGCGGCTATAGTTACTAAAGTAATGTTCTGTGGAAGTTATTATGAGATTGAAGCAAAGATTTTGAAAGACACGCTTATAATTAAAACAAATCTGCGTAATATTATCAGGGGCGAAACTATTTATATTTCTGTAGCTGCCGAAGATGTGTGGTATGTGTAAATACTTTAAATGCAGGGATCATCCGTAGCAGGAATATTATGTTCTTTGTATTTCTGCTAACAGCAAAATCTTAATTTGCAATACACGATTTTCAACACCGGTAATACAATCTCTAACTACATGAACAGAAGAAATTTTCTAAAAAATA
Organism: Ilyomonas sp.; assembly: GCA_965247435.1. Classification (GTDB taxonomy): domain Bacteria; phylum Bacteroidota; class Bacteroidia; order Chitinophagales; family Chitinophagaceae; genus Ilyomonas. The sequence continues at coordinate 1,305,811 of OZ252019.1, forward strand.
CATCGTTTGCGGGAATTGTGTTGCCTGCCTTTGCGGTGGCAGCGCCCGATACAGTCAATGCAGTGGAAAGCAGCTTTGCAGAGGTTGCTGTTGCAGATGATACTTTTGATATTATAGAAGCAACCATAGCGGATATACAGCAGCGGATGGCCGGCAAAACACTTACTGCAAAGGAACTTACCGCTATGTATCTTAAAAGGATTAAAGCAATAGATAAAAGCGGACCTGCCATTAATAGTGTGATTGAGTTAAATCCGGATGCACCTGCAATAGCGGAAGCCATGGATGCCGAAAGAAAACGCGGCCACCTGCGCGGGCCGCTGCACGGCATACCGGTTTTGATAAAAGACAATATTAACACCGGCGATAAGATGATGACTACCGCCGGCTCGCTGGCGCTGGTTGGAAACAGAGCGCCGGAGGATGCATTTATTGTAAAGTTGCTGCGCAATGCCGGTGCCGTGCTATTAGGTAAAACTAATTTAAGTGAGTTTGCCAATTTCCGTTCCTCGCACTCAACCAGCGGCTGGAGCAGCCGGGGCGGGCAAACAAAGTGTCCTTATGTGCTTAACAGAAACCCTTCCGGTTCCAGCGCCGGTACCGGTGCAGCCGTTGCAGCCAGTCTTTGTGTTGTGGGTATCGGCACCGAAACAGATGGCTCTATTGTAAGTCCGTCATCTGTAAACGGTTTGGTAGGTATAAAACCTACAGTCGGGCTGTGGAGCAGAAGCGGCATCATTCCTATCTCTGCCACGCAGGACACTGCCGGTCCGATGGCGCGCACGGTACGGGATGCGGCCATACTGCTTGGCGCTTTGGCAGGCGTGGATGAATCCGATCCGGTAACGAATAACAACAGTAAGAATTCATTAAAAGACTATACAACGTTTTTAGATGCCAAAGGCTTGCAGGGCAAACGCTTAGGCTTTGATAAAGCTACTAAAAAAGGTAACCCTGATATGATAGCTATGATTGATAAATCAATTGAACTGCTAAAAGAAAAAGGAGCAACGGTTGTAGATATTGATCTTTTAAAAGCTGTTAATGAGTTGGGCGACGCAGAGTTTACGGTGCTGCAATACGAATTTAAAGATGGTTTAAATAAATACCTGGCGGGTGCTAATGCGCCTGCAAAGACTTTGAAAGACGTGATTGCTTTTAACAGTAAAAATGAAGCTGTTGCTATGCCTTATTTTAAACAGGAAACACTCATTTCATCAGACGAAAAAGGCGATCTTACTACCAAAGAATATACAGATGCGTTAACAAAATCTAACGCTGCCCGTAAAGTAATTGACGGCTTACTGCAGCAACACAACCTGGATGCTATTTGCGGCCCTACCAATGGCTTGGCTTGCTGTATTGATCTGGTGAATGGAGATTACGATACCGGCTTTTCGCTTTCCTCCCCCGCGGCTATGGCCGGCTACCCGCATATAACGGTGCCGATGGGTTTTGTACACGAGCTGCCGGTTGGTTTTTCTTTTTTTTCTACGGCATATACAGAGCCGCAACTAATTACATTGGCTTATGCCTTCGAGCAGGCAACGAAGCAAAGGAGCGCGCCCAAATTTTTAAAAGAAGTAATATAAAAACTCAATAAACTTATTATCCTGTTAAGGCCGGGAAGTGGTTATATGCTAAAGAATGAGCCAACCATGTACGGTTTTGATAATCAAATTAAAAGGTCTCCGATGGAGACCTTTTAGTATAAGGATTTTGAAAAGAAGAATACATTAATAACTGGATAGTCTGGCCACCTGTTCTGCATTAAGCGCTACATTAAATATAGCAATCTGGTCTATAGTACCGGTAAACCAATAAGGATATTGAGAATTATACTGATTACCGGCACCAATATACAAGTCATCCCCGTTACCACTAAACTGAACACTTCCGGTATTAGTTTGAGTAAGTTTACCATTTACATAAAAATGACCTACACCTTTAGCAAACGTGTAAACAAGATGATACCAATGGTCATTTTGTATAAACGCTGTAGTATCTCCTTCTGCATTAAACCGGCCTGTATTAAAATTACCGTAACCGCCTGAAAAGAATTCGTGCTCTTTATCTACGTCCTGGCTGCAATTCATTTGATGGGTATAAAAGCCATCGTCAAAAGTTAAATAATAAACGCCTGGTTGCTGGTCATTGTAACCTTTATCAAGGATACGGTTGGCATGACACTTTCCTTCATAAAAGTCAGCAACTTTTACGATCGCAAACATGGTAATAGCCTTATCCGGATTTAAAGAAGCGCTGTTGGGCACCCGCATATAGTTATGTCCGCCAAAGTAATAGGCATTATGGGCTGCACCATTGCGGTCGGCAGTTAGCTGCGCATTGTTAAACTTGATATCATTGTGATAGCTGCTCTTATCATGCAGGTTGCCGCCATTAAAATCGTACCAGCCGACTAAGGCAGCCGTATCTATACCGGATGAAGCAACAGAAGCAAGCGAGAGAGATTCTTCTGCATTTACTGATTGTGAAATATTGCTGTTGTTAGCTTCTTTTGTACAAGAATTCAGGCCAAAACCAGCAGTAAGTAAAATTGATGCGGAAAGCAGTGAAAAGCATGAGTTTAGAATAGTACGCTTCATAAGGGTTTTTGGTTTATTTAAGTTTCAAATATAATGGTTTATTATAATTATTTTACTTGAAAGTAAAATAATACATCTAAAAACGGAAGTTGCATAATAGAATGGTGGCTGCCTGTTGCTTTCTGTTAGTTTGATAGGCAATGGGTAAAATACTGATCATGTTAAATTAAGAAATAAATATCAGGTCTTTACTCCTTTTTAAACTTTCAATAACTGCATTACTTTTTTATAACAGAACTGTTATATAGCAGCATGCCAGCGTTTATCTGTATTTCATATAAGCCACTGGCAAGATTGGGTACATTAATGCTTTGCGGCTGGTAAGAAAGCTGTTGCCTATACAACAATTGATTATCGGTGCTCCATATCTGTACGAGTATGCTGGCAGTGGTTTCATTACCTGTTTGTATATAAATCGTTCCATCCGTTAAAAAAGTCGGATAAGCTTTTCTATAAATTTTTTATCAGTAGTCAGATCACTTTCTTTAATCAATGAAATAGTATTCTGCTTTAGTGTGGAAGCGTAACAGCAGCCGGGGAAATATAATAGTTCGTGTAGTCTGTAAATTGTGTAACCGCCATCTGTACATAATAGCCGCCGGCAACCGCTTTCCACGATTATACTGCAACCTTTGTTTCGCCGGCTGGTATCTCACACAGGTGGCCGGAAGATTGTGTTCCGAAGGAATAGGATGTTTATAGAAATTAAAATAATTCCCTAAGCCCTGCGACTCCTTCGGAGTCGAACAAGCTATTACTACAAACAGCTTCTATAAACAGCTAAACAGTTGAACCCCGCCGGTTAAAAAACAATCGTTGTTTGCCAAGGTTTTTTTCTTAATCTTTAAACTAAGAACACCAGATCTGCCGCAGCTCCAACGAAAAAACAATTTGAATCGCACCCTTGTATGGTATAATTTAATGTTCTCAGTACCATTCTTTTTATTGCAGCAGCCTGCATTTTTAATATCCGCTTAAAAAACAGGTTTGCTGTTGCCCTTAAGGCATTATACAAATCAAATAGCTGGGCATGAATTAAATAGATTAGCTTGCAACCTGTTCATCTGAGTGCCGTACCTTGTAATTAAATTTCCTGTTACAAACGTTCGTTCCGCTTTAGCCACGCGCTTTACCTCATTCTTTACTCAGCTATTATTTAATTTAAAAAAGTATTATAATGACTATTTATGTTTCCAACATAGGCTTTCATGTGGAAAGCAACGACCTGAAAAATTTATTTGCCGTTTATGGAGAAGTAGAAACCGCCAAAGTAGTTGCCGACAAGGCAACCAACAGGAGCAGAGGCTTTGGCTTTGTGGAGATGCAGGATGAAGCTGCCGCCAATGAAGCAATAGCAAAATTAAACGGACATGTAGTAGAAGGCAGGGCTTTAAGGGTAAACATGTCTAAGCCTAAAGAAAAAAGCTACCTGTAAGCCGTTTATTGCTGCAGTAATAATGTTGATCTATTAGTAATGGTAAAAGGCAAGGCTAATTTATCTTCCTCGCGCCCGCTTTGTTTAACGGGCAGTAACGTTGCAACCCTCTTACAGCAGATGAGGCGGCTACTGCCGCAATAACTTTTCTTCTTCTGTTTATAAATGCCGGCAAACACTAAAATTTAGTTATATGATTTTTATAAAAGAAAATTTACTGGGGAAAAGCTATAGCTGGAATGAAGACAGCAATAAGAAAATGCTTACAGACGGTTTTCCTACGCGTAATCGTTTCGACCGCTTTAGCGGCGATGGGATGCTGCGTATGATTAACCTGTTTAATTTTCTTGTTTCCCGGTTAACGGTTAAAGAAGGTCAGCGTATTGAAAACAGTATTGTAAAAGAATTGCCGCTGCAGTTGAGCACCGAACTGTCTGTTTTTAACTGGCTTAAAGGAAAACATATAAACAACCCAGACAATAAATTGAAGTGAAGAGAAAAGATTTTCAGCTTGCCATTTCAATGGCAGTTGCAATCTGTTCTTTATAAGCTGCTTTGTATTATACCGCCGCCAATTACTTCGTCTCCTTCATAAAATACCGCGCTCTGGCCGGGCGCAATACTTTTTACAGGTTCTGTAAACTGCACAATAATGTTACCGCCTTCATTATTCAAAATGCTTCCGGCGCCGGCGTCTCTATAGCGGATTTTGGTAATGGCGGGCATACTGTCTGCTACGCCATCATACTTAATCCAGTTCATTTTACTTACCAGCGCCCTGCTTTCTGCAAGGTCCGCTTCTTCGCCTAATACTACTGTGTTGGTTTTCGGATCAATAGCGGTAACATACGCCGGCTTGCCTAAGGCAATCTCTAATCCCTTGCGCTGCCCGATGGTGTAGAAAGGATAGCCTTTGTGCTTACCTAACTGCCTGCCTTCTTTATTTACAAACCAGCCGCCTGCAACCTGTTCTTCCAGGCCTGTAATGCGGCGTTTTAAAAAGCCGCGGTAATCATTATCCGGCACAAAGCATATTTCGTAGCTCTCACTTTTTTTGGCCAGTTCGGGGTAGCCAAAATCGTGCGCCATCTGCCGGATGGCGGTCTTGCGGTATTTGCCCAGCGGCATAATGGTGCGGCTCAGCAATTCCTGGTCAAGGCCCCACAGTACATAGCTTTGATCTTTGGTTTCATCCAGTCCTTTGCTGATGACATACCGGTTGTTAGTGCTTTTGTAAACATTGGCATAGTGCCCGGTGGCGATAAACTCGCAGCCTAAGGCATTCGCGCGTTTCAGCAGTGCCCGCCACTTAATATGTGTATTGCACATCACGCAGGGGTTGGGGGTGCGGCCCGCTAAATATTCTTCTATAAAATTCTCTACCACGAAGCCGCCAAACTCTTCCCGTATATCTAATATAAAATGCGGAAAACCGTGCTGTACGGCCGCCTGCCGGGCATCGTTAAAGCTATCGAGGTTGCAGCAACCGGTTTCTTTGCCGCCGCCGCCACTGGTGGCATAATCCCATGTTTTCATTGTTATGCCTACCACTTCGTATCCCTGCTGGTGCAGCATAAGCGCAGCAACGGTACTGTCTATACCGCCGCTCATTGCTACCAACACCTTTCCCTTCTGGCTCATGTGGAATTTTTTGCAAAGATATTGGTTGCAGTACAGGCCGCGAAGCTTGGATTGTCATGCGGCTGTTAAGATTCTTTGTTAAAATAGGAAAAATGCTAAATGGGTAATTATGTCTGTAACAACCGATAACTCTTTTTGAGGTTGTTATTGTAAGGGTTAAAAACAAAAAAGGAAGGGGTAGAGTTATTAAAAGCTAACCGGGCTTGGCATGGTTTGTGAAAATGTGTGCTGCAATTATAAAAATAACGTTTATGAAAAGAATTCTTCCCCTCTTAGTTATGGCAATGGTAGCTGCAACGGTATCAAATGCACAATTGCAAAAAGGTAATGTACTGGTTGGCGGTGATATTGCAAACTTTAGTATTGGCTTGAAAAAAGGTGCAGTTACAGATATTCATCTCTTGCCTAAAGCGGCTTGGTTTATTAGTAACAATGTGGCTGTTGGTGCTTATTTGAATTTTGAACTAATAACAGCAAAAGATCAAGGAACTGAAACTATTTATGGTGTCGGTCCGCTTGCACGTTATTATGTAAATAGTCCTAAAGTAAATTTATTACAGCATGGACGCTTTTTTGTGGAAGGTAATGTAGGCATTGAAGGCACTAACGTATCTGATGGCGGTGGTAGTACCAATGGTTTAGGTTTGGGCATTGGCCCTGGTTATGCTTATTTTATTACACCTAACATCGGCCTGGAAACATTGCTTAAATACAATGGTATTGTTGGTTTCGGAGATGAAGCTACATCAAGCAAACTAAATCTTAGCGTTGGCTTCCAGATTTATTTGCCCGGCCGCGCTACAAGAGACAAGATTATGAGAGATGAAAAGAAATAACTCTGTCTAAATTACAAATAAAAGAGGCTGTCTCAAAAGTAGGCAGCTTTTTTATTTTAAGTTTTACCTACGGGTTTATGCACAAGGGATGTAGATAAATTTAAGTAAGGCAGCAAGCAATGCAGCGAGGTGATATTTTGTCTTACGAGCATGAGTAAACTCAAGGGTAGTGTAATTTTTAAACCGTACACACAGCAGCAGGCAATGCTGCTGCCACCATCATTGGAGGAGTTGATTGCTGCCGGCCACCCGGTACGCATCGTAAACCAGGTGCTCGACAAAATTGACATAGAACCTTTGGTTAAAAAATATACAGGCGGTGGCAGCAGCAGCTTTCATCCCCGCATGCTTTTAAAAGTGCTGGTGTTTGCTTATATTAATAACAATTACAGCAGCCGCAGGATAGAAGCAGCGCTAAAAGAGAACATTCCTTACATGTGGCTCAGTGGCAGGAGCACCCCTGATCACAACACCATCAACCGTTTCAGAAGCGAGCGGTTGAAAGAAGTATTGAGGCAGGTGTTTACGCAAGTAGTATTGTTGCTGGCAGAAGAAGGATTGCTGAACATAAAAGAACTTTATACAGATGGAACCAAGATAGAAGCTAATGCCGGTCGTTATACATTTGTATGGGGCAAAGCCATAAAAACAAGTAAAGAGAGAATAAAAAAGCAATTGGATGAACTCTGGCAATATGCACAAAACATAGCAGCAGCAGAACTGCCCGATACCGATCCTTCCGGCTTTGATAAAATAGATGCTGATAAGGTAGAAAAGACCATTGAGCAGATCAATGAAGCTTTAAAAGATAAGCCTGTAAGCAAACAAGTAAAACAAAAGCTGGGTTATGCAAAGAAGAACTGGAGTGCTAACTTAAAAAAATATGCGGAGCAGGAAAAGATATTACAGGGAAGAAACAGCTACTCCAAAACAGATACCGATGCCACCTTCATGCGCATGAAGGAAGACCACATGAAAAACGGTCAATTAAAACCGGCTTACAATCTTCAAATCTCTACCAACAACCAATACATTGTAAATTACTCACTGCACCAGACAACTGCCGATACCACTACCTTGCAACAACATACAGAAACGTACAAACAACAATATAAGCAAACACCCGGACTTATAGTTGCCGATGCCGGTTATGGCGCTGAACAAAATTATCAGTACTTACAGGACAATCATATTGAAAACTATGTGAAGTATAATTACTTTGATAAAGACCAACGAAAAAAGAAAGATAAAAAGCATCCCTTTACACCCGATACACTGTATTACAACAGCGGAAAAGATCATTACATCTGCCCGATGGGACAGCCGATGCAACTTATAGGTACCCATCAAACAACAACCAAAGCAGGGTTTATACAAACCATTCACCGCTACCGGGCTGCCAACTGCAAGGGCTGCCCTTTAAGAGGCGTTTGCCATAAATCAAAAGGCAACCGCATTATAGAAGTAAACCATGCACTTAATAAATATAAACGGCAGGTAAGGGAAAACCTCAACAGCGAACAAGGCATTTACCACCGCAAAAAACGCCCCTGCGATGTAGAGCCTGCTTTTGCGAACATCAAAAACAATCATCACTTTAAGCGCTTCCTGCTACGCAGCAAACCTAAAACGGAAATAGAAACAGGTTTACTGGCACTGGCGCATAACTTAAGAAAGAAAGCTGCCTGAAAAACTGTGCTCTTGCTCTTAATTGCAGCTATAATACATTCTACCGCTTAAAAAAACTTACCTGGCACTTATTATTTAATAATAACATAAAAAACCGTCTCATCACTTTTGAGACGGCTTCTTTTATTTGTATAAAATGATATGAAAAGTTTCAATTTCATATTTTCTAACCTGTCTCTTGTAATCACTTCGGCTTATACTTCGCTTCCTCAAATAGCTGCCTGGCTGGTGTTTGCAGCAAAGATGATAATGTAGTAGTATCGTGATCGCTCCTCCATTTCTTTACAATCTGCCAGCCTATGAATAATCCGATGTTTCCGGGTGAGGCCGGACCCAACGCTTCTGTTTTCGGGCCGTCGTTTACATAATCTCTTGTTTGCAACGGATCGGTAATATACAACAGGTTATTTTCAATAAAAAAATTCCAGATACCGGCTTCATTGTCGTAGCAGCCCTGTAGTTGACTGGCTGTATAACCGGTCTTCAACGTATCTGCTGTTTCGGGCAAAAACAAATCCAATACATACATACGTTTGCCTTCTTCAATCATTTGCTCTATCAGGGTCTGGCTGCCGGTGTGCGGCGGATAAATATCGCTGATGATGTTATTCATGCAGTTAACGGGTATATAGGGCGCTTCAAACTTCCGGCTCTGGTAAGACGGATAAACATTACTCAGATAATCTGAGTGGTAATCGGCAAAATCTTTACCCATGTACAACTGTAAACCTATTGCTAAGCCACTGCTGGTAAGCACACTGCCATAGCCTTCCAGCGGCCCGATAAAAGTGATGGCCTGCTTTGGTAATTCATAATGGGGAAAATAATACTTTACATATTGCAGTCCCTTACGTATTTCTTTTTCTTCGTGGTTAAAAGAAGGAAATTTAAGCCTTGCTGCCTCATAACGCGGCCGGTAGTCGTGCAGAAACAATTTTACATTCGTTATTACGCTGTCCGGCTGCGGCGGAAGAGATAGAATATTGTACAAAAAATCGTTGAGAAAAGTGTTGTACTTATTTTGCAAATTGTTCAACGATGCAGTAACATTATTGGTGTCAACCGCAAAGAAGTCCTCTTCAAATCGCGATACTGTAAACGGTACTTGGATCTTACTTATGTCTGGAATAATTTTTTTGCTGTTGCACCCAATAAACAACCACAAAACACAACAAACAATCCATGCTTTATTCATGTTGCTAAATTAACAGCATTCCACATTATGGCCGGTATTATGCTGTTTATTAGCGTTTTGTTTAGGGATATTAGTGAACTTTGGCCTTTTTACAGCAAAGCACATTTTTACACTTCTGCAAATACTAGTTATGAAAATATTTTTAGCGCAGCAAAACTACCATATCGGCAATTTTGAAAGTAATACGCAGAAGATCATTGGGGCAATTGAAGAAGCCAAAGCGCAGGGCGGTGATCTGATAGTATTTAGCGAACTGTGTATATGTGGTTATCCGCCGAGAGATTTCCTGGAGTTTAACGACTTTATTAACCAGTGTTATGCAAGTATTAACCGGATAAAAGAACATGCCGATACCATCGGCGTGCTGGTAGGTGCCCCCGCCCGCAATCCAAAAACAGAAGGTAAAGACCTGTTTAATGCTGCCTTTTTTTTATATGAGCAGGAAATAAAAGCAGAAGTGCATAAGACGCTCCTGCCTACGTATGACGTGTTTGATGAATACCGCTATTTTGAGCCGGCCATGCAATGGAATATAATAGAATTTAAAGGCCGGCGACTTGCGGTAACTATCTGCGAAGACATCTGGAATATTGATGACAACCCCCTGTATCTTATTTGCCCGATGGATAAGCTGATGCAGCAGCAGCCGGATGTAATGATTAACCTCAGCGCTTCGCCCTTTGATTACCTGCATGAGGAGGGACGCAAAAAAGTAATACGCAACAACGTGCTGAAATACAAACTGCCGATGGTGTATTGCAACGGCGTAGGCAGCCAGACGGAGATTGTTTTTGATGGTGCGTCCCTGGTGTTTGATAAAGAAGGAAACCTTTGTAAGGCATTGCCGCATTTTGAAGAAGCGCTGCAAAGCGTAACACTTAATGAGGACGGCACTATTTGCGAACCTGTTGCAGCGCCATATACTTCCTTTTCTGATAGTGCAGAAGGAGCAGGCGACGAGGCGCCCATAGTTCAGCCCGGCCTGGAAGCAGAAAAAAATATTACAAGTATATATAAAGCACTGGTGCTTGGCATCAGGGATTATTTTATTAAAATGGGTTTTAGCAAAGCGATACTCGGCTCTTCCGGCGGTATTGATTCGGCCGTAGTGCTGGCGCTTGCCTGCGCGGCATTGGGTAAAGAAAATGTGCGAGCTGTTTTAATGCCGTCGCCATACTCTACCGAACATTCGGTAAACGATGCGGTAAAGCTGAGCGAAGCGCTTCAAAATCCGTATGATATTATTCGTATCAATACGATATATGAAGATTTTTTAACTACGCTGAAACCTATTTTTGGTGATCTGCCGTTTTCGCTTGCAGAAGAAAATATACAAAGCCGCACGCGCGGCAACTTACTGATGGCGATTGCTAACAAGTTTGGTTATATACTGCTCAACACCAGCAACAAAAGCGAACTGGCTACCGGCTACGGAACACTCTACGGCGACATGGCCGGCGGCCTTGGGGTGCTGGGCGATTGCTATAAAACACAGATTTATGCACTTGCGGGGTATATTAACCGCGATAGAGCGATTATACCGGCTACTATTATTAATAAAGCGCCCAGTGCTGAATTAAGGCCTAACCAGAAAGACAGCGACAGCCTGCCGGAATATGATGTGCTGGATAAAATATTATTTCAGTATATAGAAAAGCGGCAAGGCCCGGGCGAAATAAAAGCGCAGGGTTTTGATGCTGCACTGGTAGATAAAACCTTGTCGCTGGTAAACCGGAATGAGTACAAGCGCAACCAGTTTTGCCCCATCATCCGGGTGTCGCCTAAAGCCTTTGGTGTAGGCCGGAGAGTGCCGATTGTAGGTAAATACTTAAGCTGAAATAAGGAGGAATTCTTTTTAAGAAACAATAAAATAGTGGCTGATGTGGCGCCGATGTGACCTATCCAAAAAGCAAACATTTATTTAATAATATCAGCTTTAAACTACGCAATTTTTTTACATACATTACCAATATCTGCAGTGAGGTCAATAGGTGTACTGGTGACGTCTTGTTTAGTAGCGAGTACCTCTTTTTTTGTGCCAGCTTATCATCAACAAAGGCTTCTATTCCGCCGGAAAAACCATAAGTGTTTTTCATCCATCAAAATATTTAGAAGCTATCTGCTAAAGCTTAACAGATTGCGTGACTGCTGTATTGTTTTTATTATCACAGGCTTAATTTATTTTCTTCACTGTTCAAAATAAGCCAATGTGCCGCCAACCCATTCTTTGTCTTTATTGTAGCGTACACCAATCATTTTGCCTTTGCTTAGCCGTGCCAGATTAGTGGTAGCAACCGGCCGCGCTTCGCCATCTTTCCAGAAATAAAAAATACGGATCTCCGCTTTGGAGGGAACGTCCGGTGTTTGAATGACGTCGGCGTATTTTACCTTGCGCTGCAGTATCCAGTTGTGCGGGTCTTCTACCTTATCAATATCTGCTTTGCTTACATCTATCACCACACCTTGCCCGGCAAATGAAAACAGCGGCTTTAGTACATAATTTTCCAGGTCGGCAGGCAGTTTTTTTACATCGCTTAGAAACCTTGTTTCCGGCACATACGCATGATGAATGTAAGGCAACGTAAACTTGCTGATGCGGTAAAACCAGGCCGGATGCGGCACCCATTCCACATCCAACGCTTCAAACAACAGCTTTCCTTTTTCCTGCACTTCCGGCGATTGCTGCTGCAGGTCGTCGAATATTATGCGGTTGTAAATGCGCTGTACCGCTATCTTCTTTTCATCTTTTATATAATACAATTTGTTGCCTTCTTTCACAAGATCCATCAGGTCAACAATCGGGATGTGCAGGTAATTGGCGGTGCTGTAAAAGTCAACCCTTGTCTTCTGCTGGTGCGGCAGTATTTCCAGCAGTATCACATTTTCGGGATTGCAATCTTTTACAATAATGTCTTTCAGCAACTGCAAATACGTTTCTTTGGTAAAACCATTAAAATAGCTGGAGTAGTTATCGGGAACCTGCAGGTACTTGCGCGCCATTTCATCCTGAAAAACCTGGAAGGCGAAGAGGGTAGGGAAGCCCTGCATTTCTATCAACTGCGGCTCCAGTTCACCTTTTTCACTTTCACATATTCCAAAATCGAAAGCGATAAAGTGTGTATGAGCATTCTCATTAGGCACTTTTATATCCGGTGGAATGGCATGCGCAGTGAGCGATTTAAAGTTGTAGCCGGTTATTACATCCACAATACTTTCGCAGGCATCAATCATTTTTGTGGTAAATGCTTTATCTACAAAAATGGGTGTTTCTGCTACGCGGAACTGTAATGCATCCGGGTATAACGTTGCTAATGCATGAATATACTGGTTGTATTTATCTGTTGAAAATTGCTGGTTATAAAGCGCGCGTATATGAGGAATCATAGAAGTAATTTGTTTATTGGGTTTTAAAAGTAAAGATTTAAGAGATAAGACACAACAAATAAGAAGGAGGCTACAGAATAAAAGGGGCAAGTTGTTTGCGAAAGCAAAAAACAAAGGGTGAGCAATCATCCATAAGATGAATATAGGAAACGCTGTTCGGTGGTAAAAAAGATTTAAGGAGATAATACTCCGGACAAAAACGTACAATATTTGCTACGTCTGTGAGAGGGTTTTTAATTTGCGAGGAATAAACTAAACCCCGGTAATTAAATGCGCAGGTAAGCCATCAACAAATCATAATTTTCCTTTAGCTCATTTTCGTAAGCCTCTTCACCAAAATAATAACGGATATTATAATCGTATCGCTGCAAAGTAGCCAATATATCGGCTATTTCTGTCCGGTTGGTTTTGATGGTAACGATAAACAGGCCAGTACCCATTTCGGTATAGGTATTCAACTGTGTAATGCTGGCATTATTGGTTTCTACAAGGCGGGAAAGCTCGCCAATCGAATAGCTGCTGCGTTCCATCTCCATTATGATAAGGCCGCCGGGCTCTTCCACATTCTGAAAAGCCGCTGCTACATGCATCAGTTCGTTTTGCGTAAGTACGCCCTGCAGTTCCTGGTCGGCTGTTACCACCGGCAGAATAGTGAGGTCGTTGGCAGAAGCTATTTTAAGCGCTGATAAAAAATGCTCCGTAGGCAACACCGCTACTTTAAGCAGTTGCAATTCCAGCACGGCTATAATTGCCGTGCTGTCTTCGTCCAGCAAGTCGTTTTTTATAACAACGCCGGCATATTTATCATTACTTATTACCGGCAGGTGCTGCACATCGTAGTCTTCCATAAACTGCAGTGCAAGCGAAACCTTGTCAAATAATTGAACTACCGGATAGTTTGCTATCGTACATTGACTTACAAGCATTGAACATCTTTTTAGCAAGACAAGAAAATCTATGCCAGTGTTGCAGCGGGTTGTTTCAATTTTTCGAGAAATGCTTCTAATACTTTATTGAACTCGGCAGGCACTTCCATCATTGGGGCATGCCCGCATTTATCAATAAAGTGCAGCTCGCTGTGGGGGATGAGCTTTTTAAATTCCTCTGCTACAAATGGCGGGGTTACGGTATCGTTTTTCCCCCAGATCAATAGCGTGGGTTGCTGTATCTGGTTTAATTCGTGCCCTAAATTATTACGGATAGCGCTCTTGGCCAGCGCTATGATCTTTATCACCTTAATGCGGTTATTTGTTATCTCAAACACTTCCTCTACCAGCTCATCCGTTGCAATTTTTGGGTCGTAAAAGGTAAGCTGCGTCTTATGGCGGATGTAATCTTTATCGCCACGCTTTGGATACGTATCGCCCATGCCGCTTTCAAACAAGCCGGAGCTGCCGGTAAGTACAAGCGATTTGATGCGTTGCGGATGTTTTAAAATGTGTACCAATGCCACATGGCCACCCAGCGAATTACCCAATAAATGAATATTATTGTAATTGCGTGTTTCTACAAACCTGCTTAAAAATTTTTCAAGGCCACTGACAGAAGTATGAAAAATATCCAGTTCAAAAAGAGGCAGTAGCGGAACTATTACTTTATACCTGCTGCTGAAATATTCAATCAAATGCTCAAAATTGCTGAGTGCACCAAACAGGCCATGTAGCAACAGCAGCGGTTCTCCACTGCCTTCTTCAATGTATCTGAACTTATCCTGTTGTTTTATATTGTACGTCATGTTAGTTCTTAATCTTACCGGTAGCAGACCTCAGTTGATCAAATATAAATAATACTGCTAAAATAAACGATTTGTCTGTATCATGCTCATGCGGCCGCTTTTTTGGCAATGTTATCGAAGAATTGTTCCAACTGCTGAAACATGTTTTTAAATGCAGGTATCAGCGTTGCAAAAGCATTAATAGTATGCGGCCCCAATGGCTGTATAAAATTATAACAATAGGAGGCGGCAATTGTATCCTGTTGCAGCAGACCGGTTTTCGCTGCATAAAAAAGAACCACGCTAAAAAGAATCGTGTATAGCAAACAGTAAAAAATGACGCCCGCTGCTTTATTAAGAAAGCCCAGCATCACTATCTGCAATGTCTTTTGAATAAGTATAGCGCAAAGCTGTACCAGCCATGCAACAAAAATCATTACCAAGACGAAGGCCAGCACCGGCAATAGCTTTGCGCCAATGCCGGTGCTGGCACCCAGCCACAAAGCAACCGTTGCCGAAAGTTTCAGAGCTGCTGCGAGACCAATAAATACAGCAAGAAACGAAAATATAGCAACTATAAAGCCTCTGCTGAATCCTTTAAAGATGGCAAGCGCCAGTATGCATACATATATAACGTCTATAATCATGCAGGTGAAAGGGTGTTGCGAATGGTGAGCAATGAATAGCAGGGCTAATTAATCAGTTACAGTAAGCCATTTTGCTTGTCTTGCTTACACTTTCCCTACTTTGCCAACAGTTCCTTTACCATTGCAGCAATAGCTTTGCCATCCGCTTTGCCGGCAAGCTGCTTTGCAGCAATCCCCATTACTTTACCCATATCTGCCGGCGAGCCGGCGCCGGTTTCACTAATTACTTTTGCGATTGCGTCTTTGAGTTCCCCGGCTGATAAAGGCTTTGGTAAAAATCGTTCTATAATGGTTAATTCTTCCTGCTCTTTGGTGGCAAGGTCTGAGCGGTTTTGCTGGGTAAAAATTTCCAGTGAATCGCGCCGCTGCTTTACTAAACGCTGCAGTAATTTCACTTCTGTATCTTCTGAGATCTGGCCATTGGCGCCCGGTTCTGTTTTTGCTTTAATAATTTCTGCCTTGATAGCACGCAGGCCACGCAACGCTGCTTCATCCTTCGCTTTCATGGCAGTTTTCATTTCGTTCATTACGTCGGTCTCTAAATTCATATTATATTGTTTTTATAAACAGGAATTGATTGTTGCAAATCGCACGGTTTACAAGTGTTGTTCAGCTATAAAACTTCCCTGCAAGGAAATCCAATTTTATTACCGGCTGTACATTATCTTTTATTTTCTTTTGCCTGCAGGGCGCGGAACTTGGTATGAAATTCTTTGGCGAACGTTTTTATATCGTTACTTAGTTCCCCGTATTGCGTAGCCCGGTTATAGGTATCGGCCATCGTGCTGAATGTCTGGTAAAAGAAATCGCTCATTTCATCTATCATCATATCTTTTGTCCACAGGTCAATACGCAACGCTGTTTTATCTGCATTATCCCAAAAAGCGATCATCATTGCTTTGGCAATTTGCGCTGCTTCTGCACTGCTGTCTGTTGCGCTCCAGCTTATCTGGTCCGGAACTTTGTTTTCGTCTAAACGTACATTGATGGTGATAGTAGAGGTAGCCATATTCTTGCTCTGTAAAAATGATAATGGCGCAAAAGTAATTATTAATAACCGTTGATATAAAGCCGGCTAATTAGGAAGCGCATAAAGCTGCAAAAGCGGTGTATTTCAGCCGCGTATTAACAGTGAAATTAATGCAGCGCAAGCTGTTGTATAGAACTCTGTAAAGCCCCGCCGGCCTGTGCTTCTGTATATTCGCCGGCCTGCAGGGCACTTGCTGCAATCAGTTTGCTGCGTAGATTTTCATCTTTATAAATCAGTATCATTTTTTGTGCAAGGTCGTCTGCATCTTCGGGCAAAACGGTAAGTATTGCGGTAGCTGCATATTCCTTAATACTGGCAGTTTCGCTGGCAATAACGGGCGTGTGGCATTGCATTGCATATAGCAACGGCAGTATCGCTGCGTCTGTTTCGGGCAAATGAATACTTGCGTATGCTGCTGCGAAAAGATTTGCTTTCTGCTGTTCTGTTAGCCTGCTGTAGAAGACCACATCCTCCCGGTATTTATAGGTAGATAACTTCTCATTCCAGTCGTCGGGCGGTATAAAAAGATGGCCGGCTATTATCAGTTTCATGGTGCTGTGCTGCCATTTTTTAAAACCTGAAAACGCTTTCAGCACATTTAAAACGGCGTCCGTACTTTTAAAATCACGGCTGATAAAAAAAAATTCTTTGCCCTGCGCATGGTCCATTTTTACCTGCTGTTTTATACTCCAGCTAACGGGCCGAAAAGAATCAGGAGCAAAGAACGGAATTACATGAATTGTATTGGTAAAGCCTTTGTCTGTTAAGACCTGTTTGGCAAAAGCTGAATAAGTGAGCACCGATATATTGGAATGATTAATGGCTGTCGCTTTTGGAAGCTTTTCTATATTGTCGGCAATCAACAACTGCGGAATTTTTTGTTGGCCGGGAAAACCGGCAACATGCGCAACGAGTAAATCAATTTTGTTTTTCCTGATGAATGCTTTTAGCTGTAGTTGTTGTAAAGGCTTCGACAGCAGGAAGGTTGCCGCCATGCCCTTTGCAAAAAGCAGGGTATTATCCGGTAAAACTGCCTGGCGCCTGCTTAGGCTATCCGCCATTTCTATGGTGTAATTCTGCCGTTGATATACATCTTTTATCAACGTATGCAGGCCGGCCGTATAGTCGTTTTTATGTTGTTTGTTGTATAGTATGAGTAAGCGCATAAACTCCTTAAAAGTAATTGGCAAAGGAAAGCTAAATTAAGCACCGTATGTATTGGATGTGTTTACCTGTGCTCACTTTAATATAGTGATGCTGCCACTTAAAACAGTGTTTTTAACGGTGCTGTTGGTATTGATAATATAGTAGTAGGTGCCGGCAGGTAATGGATGGCCGTTAAAGCTGCCGTTCCATTCGGCAGTATAATTTTTTGTATAAAACACGCGGCTTCCCCAGCGATTAAAAACTTCAACACCGCAGGCCGGATAGCCTTCAATATTTTTGATATGCCAGGTATCGTTTGTACCATCGCCATTGGGCGAGAATACATTCGGCACATCTAATTTCCTTTGCAGCTTTACAGTGGTATTAGCGGTAGCTTTACAAGGCCCTTCGCCAAGAACGGTAATCTTATAGGTAATGTCATTGCCTGGCCTGGTAAAAGGATAAGGTGAATTACTACTGCTCAGATAAGTAGCCGGCATCCAGTTATAGCCTTTTATAAGGCCCCTGTAACCCGGTTTCAGGGTTAGCGTATCGCCGGCAAAAACATACAGATAGGGAGGCAGGTTAATTTCCGGCGTTTGATAAATGCGTACAAGTTTTGCAATTGTATCTATGCACCCGTGCCTGCTTTTTGTTACAAGTTTTACTTCGTAGGTAGCACCGCCGGCAAACTGCTTAACCGGGTTCGGCATATTGGATGTGGTTCCGTCTGTGAAGTCCCATTTCCATTGCAACAGTTCATCATCTTCTACAACGCCTGTACTTGTAAAATATACATCTTCTTTGCTGCAGATGCTGCCAGATACCTCAAACGCTGCCAAAGGCTTGTGATACAGGCCTATCATCGCGGTGGTATCTGCACGGCAGCCGGCATCATTCGCTACTTGCAATTGCACGTTGTACTCGCCATATCCACTATACTGTTGCTGCGGGTTTCTTTCTGTGGAAGTAGTGCCGTCGCCAAAACTCCAATCCCATTTTAGAAGGCTGGTATTTCCATAGCTTTCCGATTTATCGGTGAAGGTTAGTATTTTATTTGTGCAGTGGTCGTAGTCCAAAAGCCACTTTGCTGACGGCTTGGAAAGCACGGTAATAGTCTGGCTAAAATTCTTTTTGGAAATGCATCCTCTTGCATCGGGCAGGTAAGCCAATATATCAACAGGAAATTCTCCTGAAGTGCTGTACTGGTAATAGCCGGGCAGATAATAGCGGTAATAAGTAGTAAACCCCTTTTGATAAGTGCTGTCGGGCGCTTCGGGCTGCAAACGTACATCCCCGTTGGGATACAGCTTAGAATTATTGCTAAAGCTCCATTCTATATAGGTAAGCTTAACTTCCACATCAAAGTACAGGCGGAATGGTGCCGCTGCGCAGGTGGTAAGACTGTCGGCAATAGTAAGATACTGATTTGTAAGTCCTATTTCCCCGGATACATGTTTTATAGCAAAGCCGCCATTATAGCCATAGCTTTCTCCCTCACCATAACCGTACGCATAAGTCTGCAGGCTGGAATCGGCCTGCAGCACATGCCTGCCCGGCGTTACCTCAATCTGCGCAGTGGAAAAAACCGGGTTGCGGCCAACCATCGTAAAACGGTGCGGCATCGTTTTGCCATCCAGTTTAAAAGAATCAGTATTACTCGTTTTCATTACTACATTTATGTAATGTTCGGTAATATTGTTGTGTGTGGTGGCGTTGATAACGGTCGTATTAATGCCGTTGCCTAACGGAATAAGATAGATCATTTCGGGGTCGCCGCCCTCGCCTAACTGATTATTGCCGCATTTTGCAGCCGTAGTGATATATTGTGCTACCAGCATTAGATTGTCCGAAGAGATAACTGATGCAATATTTGTCTGGAACTCATAATAGCGGCCTTGCAGCGGGTTGGTTAGCAGCAGCCCGTTCAAATAAACTTTTTGGTCCGGGTACAACACCATCACGCGATATTTATTCATCGGCATTTTAAGCGTAGGAACAGTAATATAATAATTGCCCCATCCTTCTATCGGTGGTGTTTGCTGTAAGAGGTTATCAGACGAATTCTTTACATCATCACTGCACATAATGTTGATGGCCGAAGAGCCGCTAAACACAATAACCTTTTTACAGCCTTCCGCTGCAGACTGATTTACTGTATGAATATAAGTGCCGGTAAGGTCGGCGCCGGAATAACTGTTGCCGGCTTTACCGGTTGTGGCGCCCAGTAAATTCAAAACTTCGCCCTTGTTGAGTTTTTGAATAAATGGTACACCTGCGGTATGACCAACCGTGTTTCCTGCAGGTACAACTTCTATTGTTGTGCTGTCTTCTGTAGCTACAACAAAACAGTAAGACCGGCCATGCTGCACATCGGAGCGTTGCGCATAATTAAGCGTATAATATTCCTGACCTGCAATATTCACCGGGATAAGTAAAGTAGTTGCCGACGATTTGGTATCATAGATATGGCAATACACCGTTATTCTTTCATCGCTGGTAATATGGATACCTTTGTTGGAGACGCCTTCAGTGAGCAGTCGGGTATCATTTACACCTGTCTTGGGCATTTCTTCGGTTTCCGTTGCAGTTGCAAAGGTTACTTTATATTTTTTTTTCCAACCTATAGCCGGTATCTCCACTGTTACGTTGGTAGGTTTATTACTTAAAAAATAAAAGACCATTTTTTGAGAGCCGCCATCTGTTCGCACGCTGCCATCGCTGTTGTACATATTTGCGTGATTGCCGTAGGCAGCCCAGAATTCCACGCCTTTGGTAGTAAAGTTTTGTGCATTGGACAGGTAAGCTAAGCATAGGCTAATAGCCGTTATGCCAAGCATCCTCATGCAGGATTGCAATAGTAAGTATTGGATTTTTTTGGGTTGGTACACTAGTCTGAGCAATTGTTTTATAAATGTACTGCTTATTGCTTGTAAACAGATTTATTATAAACGATTAAAATATATAGTTTGTTATGCTGCTTATATACAGGTATTAAAAACTATTTTTCCGGCTTACACAAATAATTTTTCCGCTACTGATATGCTTTCCGGTTTGCCTACATCCACAAACAAGTAATCATCATGCTGAAACGCCTGTATAGCTGCGCTTGCGGCCTCTTGCAGGTAAACATCTATGATAGAAAATTTGTCTTCAAAAGATTGTAATGCCGCCAACAATTTATTACTGATAATATGAATGCCGCTGAATGCCTGCTGCACATAGTTATCGGCAGCCCGCGCCATTTTTATTTCACCTGTTTTTGTATTCTGCCAGCCACATAGTTGTTTGCGGGCATCAAACAATAAGTACCGCGACGTGCTTCTGTTGCTTACCGCCAGCGTAGCCATCGGCTGTTTCAATATGTGCTGCTCAATCATTTTATCCAGCGGCAGATCAGTAAGCACGTCTGCATTCATCAGCACAAAAAAGTCGCTGTCTTTAAAGTAAGAAGCAGCATACTTTAACCCGCCGCCGGTTTCCAATACCGCCGCCTCGTGCGAGATACTTATTTTACTGCCCCATCCTTTGTTTGCTATAACCGCATCTTCTATCTGGGCTGCAAAATGGTGCGTGTTTACGATTATATCGTAAATATGGTATTGCTGCAGGTATTCAATATTGCGCTGCAATAAGCTTTTGCCGTTAACGGGCGCTAATGCCTTGGGATGCTTATCGGTAAAGGGTTTCAATCTGGTACCGAAGCCGGCAGCTAATATCATAGCTTTATAGCTCCTTTTCTGGCTGCCTTTCCCGGAGGCAGCAGATTTAAAATAATTATCTGTAAAATTTACTTTCATTATTACATGTTGCTGTGCTGTATTTTATCTTTCTTCTATGTTGTTTAAAAATAATTACCTGTAGTATGCCGGAATAGATATTTGATGACGGAGACGCCATCAACAACGCCGAAGCTGCTGCCTGCAGACAAGCAGCCGGGCGCAACACACAATTATATTTCTTAACCTCTTACTATAGTAACGGGCTTCTTTACTTTTTATACGAGCAGAAGGCTACTTCACTCCATTTGGCGAAAGAGGCATTATCCAGTTGTCTTTATTCTGATGGGTTACGGCTACTTTCACTTTGTATCTATTTTTTAAATGCCGGGCTGTCTGCTCGGCAGCATATACGCTGCGGTGCTGGCCGCCGGTACATCCGAAACTGATCATCAGGCTGTCGAAACCGCGCTGCAGGTAATCTTCCACCGATATATCTATCAGGTTGTAAACGCTGTTTAAAAAATCATTCATCCGCGTATGTTCTTCTAAAAAGAGCTGTACATTTTTATCCAGGCCGGAAGACGTTTTATAGGCTGCATACCGGCCTGGATTGAGCAGTCCTCGGCAGTCGAACACAAAGCCGCCTCCATGCGCGGCAGTTGTGACTGGAATGCCTTTTTTGTAAGAAAAACTATTAATCTCTACTATTAAAGGTGTTTGATCTGTGGCCTGTATGCTCTCAAACCGGCTGATGATGTCTTCCTGCACTATTCTTGTCAGCACGCGGGTAAACTCTGCCACCTCAATGCCCAGTTTCAACTGGTTCATTACAAACCATTGCAGGTTTTTCAGTGCCAGCGGGATGCTGGTTAAAAAATGCGCTTTACGCTCAAATAATCCCCTGAACCCATAAGCACCCAGTACCTGTAGCAGGCGCAGCAGCACATAGCCATTGTATTGCTGTATAAACAAGTCTCTGCTGAGGGGCATAGCCAGCAAGCTATCTGCTACATCCATATAATGCTGCAACAGGCTTACTTTCCAGTCTGGGCTCAGTTCGGCGCGTGCCTGCCACAAAAGACTGGCTACATCGTATTGCAGTGCGCCCTGCATACCCCCCTGGTAATCTATAAAATATACTTCCTCTTTTTTAACTATGATATTGCGGCTCTGAAAATCGCGAAACATAAAATAACTATACTCTGTTTCTGCAAGGAAGGTGCTGATATTTTCAAAATCATTCAGCATAGCCTGTTTATCGTACGGCAGCTTTAGTGTATCTAAAAAGTAATATTTGAAGTACAGCAGATCGCTCAGGATGGCTTGCTTGCCAAATACTTTTGCCGTGAGGCATAGGTTGTAATCCATGCCTTCGTGCCCTTTTATCTGCAGGTGTGCAAGTTTGGTAAGACTTTGCCTGAATAGACTGTACACATATTTGTTTTGTCCGTACTGCTCCAGCATATCCAGCAGCGAAGTTTCGCCCATATCTTCCTGTATATACAAAGTATTTTCCGTGTTCACCCCAAATATGTCCGGCACCGGCAGTCCTAAGCTTTTAAAGTGCCGGCTAAACCGGATAAAGGTTTTGTTTTCCTGTACGTTGTCATTAGCGGTTGCTATCAGGGTTTCTTTGTTGCCATAAATTCTGAAATACACCCGGTCGCTGCCACTTTGTGGCAGTTTTACAATACCGGCATCATCCGGCGAACGGATCGTATTTAGCAAAGCCATGATTTGCATCTCTATTTTTTCCATAAAAAAAGGTGGGCTGTAAATATAAAATACTTTAACATAATCCGGTTAGGTATAAACTTGTATCAGCGCATAGTATTTTTATAATACATGCATTGCGCCTGCAACGCTTCTCTCGTGCACAACAGAAGGCACTGTACAAATTTTGCTTTACTTTTTGAAACAATTCTTTTTGTCAATCCATTATCTTCGCCCGCTATGACACAAGAACAGATTAAAGTAATGCGAGACCGCGTGCTGGTCTTAAGGAGGTTTCTTTGACTACGATAATCGTACGGAAAAAGTAGAAGCTGACCGCCGGCTGTCCCTGTCGTCTGGTTTTTGGGACGATAATGCCCGTGCTACCGGCATTATGAAAGACATTAAGCTGAATGAATTCTGGATAAAACTGTACAAACAGGTAGAAACCGATGTTGAAGATTTTGCTGTGCTGTTTGATTTCTGGAAAAGCGGCGATGCTACCGAAGAAGAAACGAGGACGGCTTATGATGCAGCTATACAGGCGCTGGAAGATGCAGAGTTTAAGAGCACCCTTAACCAGCCGGAAGACGAACTGCCGGGTATATTGCAGATAAACTCCGGTGCAGGCGGCACCGAAAGCCAGGACTGGGCCGAGATGCTGCTGCGTATGTACCGGATGTATGGAGAAAAGCAAGGCTGGAAAGTAACGGAACTGGACTTTCAGGAAGGCGATGGCGCTGGTATAAAAACAGCCACCCTCCAGTTTGATGGCCCTTTTGCGTATGGCTTTTTAAAAGCGGAAAGCGGTGTGCACCGACTCGTGCGCATTTCGCCGTTTGACAGCAACGCCCGCAGGCATACTTCTTTTGCTTCGGTATTTGTATATCCGCTGATTGATGACACTATTGAAATAGCTGTTAACCCGGCCGACCTGGAATGGGAGTTTTACCGCAGCGGCGGCAAGGGCGGGCAAAATGTAAACAAGGTAGAAACCGCTGTGCGCCTGAAACATATACCCAGCGGTATTATTGTAGAATGCCAGCAAAGCCGCACACAAGGGGAAAATCGCGAGCTGGCCCTGAAAATGCTAAAAAGCCGTTTGTACGAAGAAGAGCTGCGCCGCCGCGAAGAAGCGAAGAATGCTGTGAATGCCGGCAAAAAGAAAATAGAGTGGGGCAGCCAGATACGCAGCTATGTGTTTCACCCGTATAAAATGATTAAAGACCATCGTACCGATTTTGAAGTGGGCAATGTGCAGCCGGTAATGGATGGTGAATTGGATGGCTTTATTAAAGCATACCTGATGATGGAGAAAGAAGAAGCATAGGTTTATCTATAAGCATTTATAAAAGCCTCCCGACTTTTAATTTTCGGGAGCTTTTTATTTAATGGCTGCAACCCGATTGACGTAGTATCATCAATGCAACAAATATCAATATCATCAATAAAACATTGGGGCTTATTTTAGAAAAAGATTTTTCTTTTTGTATTAATTCATCCTTAAGATGTTGTAATTCTTCCGGTGAAAGGTTTCGTCTGTCCAGTTCACGTGTGGCTGTAGCTTTTTGGTCTGCGTCCAGATGCCGGCTGTTAATGATAGAGTACAACTGAAAATCTGTAAGCTTATAAAAATCCATGCAGTGAAGATAGCAAGCTTAGAAACTTTTCAAAAAAGAAACGCCATGAATTAAATACTCATGGCGTTGTAACTATGCTTATAAGTGCTGTCAGCCAATAATTGTCATCTGTAAACTTTTAAACAGCAACTTCTGCTTCCTTGCCCAGGTTGAAGCGTTCCAATATTTTACCGCTAAGGCTCATCGCGCGGCCAATGGCCTGGTCCATATCATAATAGCGATATTCTCCTAATCGTCCGCAGATCAATGTATCTGTAAGCTTTTCTGCCTCTGCTTTATATTGCTGGTAAAGGCTTGCATTGGTTTTGTCAGGAAACGGATACTCATATTGTGCAGGTTCTTCGGGTGTAAAAGGAGTTTCGTGCGTTAAGACCGTGCCTTTTACACTGGCTTTTTCTGTTTCCGGCATCAGGTGTTTCCAGTCAATGGTTCTGATTCTCGGATCTTCGGCATTTGGGTAATTCACCTGTATGCAAGGCTGATGGTCAGTTGTATCAGTCAGGTGTTCTACTTTACGGTTCTGGCCGCGATATTTGAGTTTACCATACTGGTAATTGAAAAATTCGTCCACCGGGCCTGTAAATATCAGCAGTTTGTTTGCTTTCACCGTTTCACGGTTGTGCAGGTAATCGAAATTAAGTGTTACCGGTATTTCGCCAATAATACCACGCACCATTTCTGTATAACCTTTAGCAGGCAGTGCATTCCAGCGGTGATTGGGCGTTAGGGTGGTAACGGTTCCTTTATTAATGGTAATACGGGTCGCGAGGTCTTTGCTCAATTCTGTAGCTTTTACACCCCATTGCTTTTCGGTATAGCCCTTAATAAACATTTCATAAATCTCTGTAGGCATGCGGCTTAAACAAACTTCTTCAAAGTTGGCTGGCTCGCCCTGGAAGAGATTCCAGTTTTCACCTACAATACTGTTGATATAGGCTTCATTAACAGGCCAGCTTAAATAGTCGTTGCCAACCCGGCTTTTAAGCACTGCCGACCAATTGTAAAAAGAAGTAAAACGATTAAGAAAATTCCAGATTTTTTCACTCCCACAGCGGAAATAATGCGGCCCGTACCGATGAACCATGGCGCCGCTTTCATGTTTATAATCAAATACATTACCGGCTATATGATCTTTCCGATCGAGTATGACTACTTCCTGTCCATAATCTGTAAGAATTCTCGCCATAGTGCTGCCAGTAAGGCCGGCACCAACAATTACAAAATCCGATTGAATCATGCTTTGGTATAAATTAGCAATTAGTGTATTAGCAGCAAGGAATTGTGAAAGTAAAGTTAGTGGTTATAATTAATAAGCGCCTTCTGCAGACAATACAACTTTTGGTGTACTCCATAATATTTTAAAATCCATCATCAGGCTGTAATCGCGTATGTATTCTGTATCATGTTCAATCATGAACTCGGCGCTGGTGTTATTGATACGATCTCTTATTTGCCATAAACCGGTAATGCCAGGTCTTACCAGGCAACGGATTGACTTAAAATCGGGTAAATGTGCCAGCATGAAAGGTACTAACGGGCGCGGGCCGATTATACTCATGTCGCCTAAGAGCACATTAAATAATTGAGGAAGTTCATCAATGCTGGATTTGCGAATAATTTTACCAATCCAGGTTACGCGCGGATCATTAGGTAATTTTAAGAGGATACCTTTCTGCTGTTGCTCCAGCGCATCTTTATAAGCCTGCGCTTTTTTTGACTGGTCTGAAACCATTGACCGGAATTTGTAACATCTGAAGTTTTGCCCTAAATAACCTACCCGCTCATTACTGTACAATATATTACCTTTTGAAGATAACTTAATAAGGAGCGCCACTAATAAAAGAACCGGGGATAAAAGAAGAATAAGGGTACCGGATACTACCACATCAAAGAGCCGTTTAAGAAGAAGTTGAGTCCTTTTGCTCTCCAGCATGTTTTGGATAAGGATTTTTTCTTCAGCTAGCTCAACAGGAATTTGTAAATGAATTACTTGTTTCTGTGATACTTTCGAAAGAACTTGCATGTAATGATATTTGAGTTTTAAACTGGGGATGGGGCGAAGATAAAAAAAAATTTAAATGTTAAGGTGTTTTTAACAAGAGGTAACTTTAAAAAAACATTAAAATATTAAAAATTTATCAAATAAGTAAAAAAGGCACTTTAAAAGTGCCTTCGTGTTGCCCGACCAGGATTCGAACCTAGACAAACAGTACCAAAAACTGTCGTACTACCATTATACTATCAGGCAATAATTATTACAGACCGCAAAAATAAGGTTGAAGCTATAACCAACCAAAAGAATATGCCTTTTTAAAAGGTGTGAAAATGTCTTATAAGAATCAATCCGGATATTAAAAAAATATTAATAAAAAATTATAACAATAATGATGCAAGCATATAATCGGCCATTAAGATCATGATGCAACTTACTATTACTGATTTAGTGCTCGCACGGCCGATCTCCAAAGCACCTCCTTTAACATTATAGCCATAATACGCAGATATACTGGCAATGATAAAACCGAATGTATAGGCTTTAATCAATGCAAAAATTAAATTGAACGGAATAAAACCCTGCTTCAGACCAGCGTCAAAAACATCCATCGAAATAATGCCGGCTGCACCGGCTGCAATACGGCCACCCAGTATTGCCAGAAACAAAGAAATGGCGACCAGCATAGGAATAACCAACAGGGAAGCAAGAATTTTAGGCAATATAAGATAGCTTTCCGTGCTGATACCCATAATTTTTAAAGCGTCAATTTGCTCGCTAACACGCATATTACCCAGCTCACTTGCAATCTTGCTGCCTACCACTCCCGCCAGTACAATACAAACCACAGTAGGCGAAAGTTCGAGCATTATTGTATCCCTGGCTATTACGCCGATTGTTGATTTCGGAATAAGCGGCGACACTAACTGATAAGCCGTCTGAACCGTTGTAACGGCTCCTAAGAATACGGAAATAATCACTACAATCGGCAGGGAACCAATTCCAATTTCGGCACATTGGTGCATAAACTCTCGCCAGTACATCTTTGGGTTTTCGGGCCGGTGAAACATCGCCTTTAAAGTAAGCAGGTACCTGCCGGTATGCGTGAGTAATGAAGCCATGCCTATTGTATTAGTTTACGTTTACTTTTTTTCAGTTTATTCCACCAGGGCGATTGTGCCACTATTTCATCTACATTGTTGCGCGAGCGCTGCTGCGCATCTACCACTGCAATATTAGCCATATTAATTATGCTGCGCACCGAACTGCCTAACTGCAACACATGCACCGGCCGTTTAATGCCCAACAGGATGGGACCAATAGCGTCTGCGCCGCCCACTTCTTTTAATAAATTATATGCCACGTTTCCCGCAGCAAGGTTTGGAAAAATCAAGGTATTTACATCTTCGTTCACCAAATCGCTGAACGGATAATTATCCCGCAGCACCTCCTTATTAAAAGGTAGCCACGCCTGCATTTCGCCATCAACTATCAAAGAAGGGTTGTGTTGTTTCAATATGCGGGTAGCTTCTGCCACCAGCTTCGCTTCAGGCGAATCGTTGCTTCCGAAGTTGCTGTAGCTAAGCATGGCAATACGGGGTGTAAGGTTGAAATTGCGGACTTCTTTTGCCACGAGCATGGCTATGTCTGCCAATTCCTGCGCGGTAGGGTTAAAATTGACCGTAGTATCTGCGAGGAACAAAGGCCCGCGCTTGGTAAGCAGCAGGTACATGCCGGCAATCTTTTTTACGCCTTCTTCGGTACCAATAATTTGCAAAGCAGGCCTGATAGCTTCGGCATAATTGCGGGTAAGGCCGGATATTAAGGCATCGGCATCACCTGCTTCCACCATCATGCAGCCAAAATGATTACGGTCATTCATTATTTTTTTACTCTCATACAAATTGAAACCTTTACGTTGCCTTTTGTTGAAAAAGATGGCCGCATATTTTTGTTTTTGCTCGTCCATCTCGGTGCTGTGCGGGTCCAGTATCGGCATCTCGGAAATGTCTATCTTGTTAGCCGTTGCTATCGCGTTAATAGCTTCTTTATCACCCAGCAAAATGGGATAGGCAATGCCTTCATCATAAATGATACTGGCTGCTTTTAAAATCTTCTGATTATCTGCTTCGGCAAAAACAATGCGCTGCGGGTTGCGGCGCGCCTTACTGCCCAATACCCGGATAATCTGGTTGTCCAGACCTAAGCGTTTGTTAAGGTCAATGGCATACGCTTCCCAATCATCAATCGGCAGCTTTGCTACGCCGCTTTCTATTGCTGCCTTTGCCACGGCGGGCGCAACAGTTGCAAGCAGGCGCGGATCAAGTGGTTTAGGAATAATATAATCCGGTCCGAACGACATGTTGCGCTGGTTATAGGCAAGGTTTACCATATCCGGCACGGCAGTCTTGGCAAGTTCGGCCAGTGCTTTTACGGCCGCCAATTTCATCGCTTCATTAATTGTAGTGGCACGCACGTCCAGCGCCCCGCGAAAGATATAGGGAAAGCCCAGTACATTGTTTACCTGGTTGGGATAATCGGTACGTCCTGTTGCCATAATAATATCTTTACGCACCGCGATAGCTTCTTCATAAGTAATCTCGGGATCAGGGTTGGCCATCGCAAATACAATCGGTTTTTCGCCCATGCTTTTAATCATATCCGGCGTCACCACGTTGCCGATACTCAACCCGACAAATACATCGGCATCCGTCATCGCTTCTGCCAATGTGTATGCTGCTTTATCTATCGCAAATTGTTGTTTTATTTCATCCAGATCCGGACGTGAGTGATGTAAAACGCCATCTTTATCAAACAGAATAAAATTCCTGTGTTGCGCACCAAGCGACACATACAACTGCACACAGGCCATTGCAGCAGCGCCGGCGCCGTTTATTACAAAACGCACCTCGCCGATGTTTTTGTTTTGCAGCTCCAAAGCGTTTAATAATGCAGCGCCGCTAATAATAGCCGTACCATGCTGGTCGTCGTGCATAATGGGTATGGAAAGCTGGCTGCGCAGTTCC
Organism: Ilyomonas sp.; assembly: GCA_965247435.1. GTDB lineage: Bacteria > Bacteroidota > Bacteroidia > Chitinophagales > Chitinophagaceae > Ilyomonas. Next base: position 1,335,228 of record OZ252019.1, read on the forward strand.
CGCTCTATATAAAAACATTCCGGCGCTTTAATATCCTCGAGGTTAATGCCGCCGAATGTAGGTTCCAGCGCTTTTACAATCTGCACAAATTTCTCCGGATCGGTTTCATTGATCTCAATATCGAATACATCTATATCAGCAAAAATTTTGAACAATACACCTTTCCCTTCCATTACGGGCTTGCTGGCTTCAGGCCCAATGTTGCCAAGTCCGAGTACTGCCGTTCCATTGCTGATGACCGCAACCAGGTTGCCTTTGGCCGTATATTTATACACGTTCTCTTTATCTTTAAAAATCTCTTTGCAGGGCTCTGCTACGCCCGGGCTGTATGCAAGTGAGAGATCGCGCTGGGTCTTGGCTTCTTTGGTAGGCACTACTTCAATCTTACCGGGGCGTCCTTTGGAATGATATTCCAGCGACTGCTCTCTAAGAAGTGTTTGTGGCATAATGGTAATTGCTTTTTCTAAAATTCAGTATAAACAGCGATTGATAACAGGCTCAACACTGTGATAAACTTGTTGAACGCTGTTTCTTTATTAATGATTTTATGATGTGTTGCTTATAAAAAAAATGTATCAGTTTTATGGTAACGCAAGCTGCGCAAGGTACAATTAAATAGAGCAACGATACAATGCTGCAATAGTACAGAGAATGGTTAAGCGAAAGACTATTTAATCTGTCCTTTCGTTGATGTATGGTATAATAAATTATTGGCTGCTGTAAAATATAGCTTTGTAAAAATTATTAAAAAACTTTATTTCGTTATTAAACAATTCTATGACCGGCACTTACACTATACCTGCGCAAACCCGTATCGGGCATATCCATTTAAAAGTGAGCGATCTTGACCGCTCGCTTCGTTTTTACCGCGACCTGCTTGGCTTTGAAGTAATGGCGATGTATGGCAAACAGGCGGCTTTTATTTCCGCCGGCGGCTATCACCATCACATCGGTTTAAATACGTGGCACAGCAAAGGCGCAGCGCCGGCGCCGGCCAATAGTGTAGGTTTGTATCATACCGCTATACTTTATCCGACAAGAAAAGACCTCGCCTTTATTTTAAACCGTTTAATTGCTGCAGCTTACCCGCTCACCGGCGCTTCCGATCATGGCGTATCGGAGGCTTTGTATTTAAACGATCCGGATAATAACGGTGTAGAATTGTATTGGGACAGACCCAAAGATGCCTGGCCTTATGAGGAAAATGGTTCTTTAAGCATGTACACCAAAACGCTTGATATAACTGATTTACTGGCTGAACTGGATCGCTGACAGGCATTACATAAATAAAGATAACAAGCACAGATAAGTTCTTCGCGCTGCTGGTTAAGCTTTATAGTAATAATGGCTTATCAGTAAAAGGAACCTGTTTCTTTCCGGTGCTTTAGGCATTAATCCCTTATTTTTAAAACGAAATAATTAAACCCGTACACATGCAGGAAAAAAAAGCGTTTCAGCCCTTTGTGCCCGCCAATGTGCACATGAAAGAGTTTACCGTAAAAGCTATTGTATTAGGCTGTGTAATGGGTTGCCTGTTCGGCGCAGCTAATGTTTATCTTGCCCTAAAGGCCGGGCTTACCGTAAGCGCATCTATTCCTATCGCAGTAATTGCCATCACTATCGGCAGGAGGTTATTCCGCACTACAATACTCGAAAACAATATCATTCAAACAACCGGTTCTGCAAGCGAAAGCATTGCTTCGGGCGTGGCTTTTACCCTGCCTGGGTTTTTATTTTTATCCATTGCCGGCAACGGGCAAAGTATTGGGGAGCAGTTTTTTAATTATATGACGATACTGGTGCTGGCCATCTTCGGTGGCTTGCTGGGTACGCTGATGATGATACCGCTGCGGCGTTCTTTAATTGTAAAGGAACATGATACATTGCCTTACCCCGAAGGCACCGCCTGCGCATCGGTGCTGAAGGCAGGCGAGAAGGGCGGAGACATTGCCAAGACTGCTTTCTGGGGCGTAAGCGTAGCGCTGGTATATGCATTTTTGCAAAAAATATTTCATGTAATTGCCGAAGTGCCGGAATATACTACCCAGCTTACCAATAAGTACTTTCCGGCGGCAAAGGTAAGCGCCGAAATAACGCCGGAATATTTAGGCGTTGGCTATATCATTGGTCCGCGTATTTCCGGCGCGCTGGTAGCCGGTGGTGTGTTATCGTGGCTGGTGTTTAATCCTTTGCTTGCAACGTTGATACACGATCAGACGATGATTGCTTCGCAATTGGTGAAGCTTGGATATTTAAAAGCTATTACTGCATCCGGCGGGCCGGGCAACTGGAACCCAGCTACGCACCTTTTTGCCGATTCGGCCGATGCGATCTATCGCGCTTATATCCGGCAGGTCGGCGCCGGTGCAGTGGCGGCCGGTGGTTTTATTACCCTGTTAAAAACGATTCCTACCATTATTTCTTCTTTTAAAGAAAGCGTTGGTTCTTTTAAAGAAAAGGGAATGAAAGGCGAAGTCGCGCGTACCGATAAAGACCTGAGTATAAATGTTGTGCTGATTGGCTCTGTTGCTTTAATACTGCTGATGGCTTTTATACCGATGATACCGGGAGATACCGTATTCAGTAAATTGTTTATAGGTGTTTTGGTAGTTGTGTTCGGCGCCTTCTTCGTTACAGTTTCTTCCCGCATTGTAGGTATCATCGGCGCCAGCAACAACCCGATCAGCGGTATGACTATCGCCACCATTATGGCTACCTGCCTTGTATTCATCGGCATTGGCTGGAGCGGTAAAACGTACGAACCGATGGTGCTTGTTGTGGGCGGTATGATTTGTATTGCCGCGGCCAATGCCGGCGCCACATCACAGGATTTAAAAACCGGCTATATTATCGGCGCAACACCGCGCTATCAGCAGATTGCCTTGTTCATCGGCGCTATTGTTTCTTCAATAGTTATCGGCCTCACCATAAAAGTATTGGATACGCCTACGGCGGATATGGTAAAACAAGGCTTTACCCATGCTATCGGAACGGATAAATTTCCCGGCCCGCAGGCAACATTAATGGCTACCCTGATAAAAGGTATTTTATCGTTTAACCTCGACTGGCAGTTTGTGTTTGTTGGCGCTGCACTGGCAGTGGTAATGGAATTGTGCGGCGTTAATTCGTTGTCGTTTGCCGTAGGCGCTTACCTGCCATTGAGCACAACCTTGCCCATCTTTGCAGGCGGCGCTGTGCGGGGGTTGGTTGATTGGCGCAAGAAGAAAAAGGGGGAAGTAGTTGAAGAAGATGACCTGGGTAAAGGCAACCTCTTTGCGACAGGTCTGGTGGCCGGTGGTTCGCTGGCCGGTGTAGCAGTAGCGTTGTTAACGGCGGGCAGCGAAAACATTGCTGCGCAATTAGAAAAACTTAATGCAGAAGCCGGGTTGGAAAATATATTCGGTGCAAGCCTGTATGAAATATTAGGGGTTATATTTTTCGTAATAATGAGCCTGATGTTGTACCGGATAGCTATGAAGAAAGAGAAGTTGACGCTATAATAATTACACTATCCGTAACAAATAAATTTTTAATAAAGTTGCGAACCTTTAAAAGGTTCGCAACTTTATTATTTTTGAGCGCCGCTTATGGCACTGTTATCTTCCTCTTTCCATAAAATTGCTGCAAGCCCGCCTTATAAATGAATATGCATTTGTTGTAATAATTTTCGGGGGAAAACTGTTCTTTATATAATCGCTGTAACTGTGCACTTAGCTGTGCTACTGGTAATGTTGTAATTTTTTTTATAGCAGCAATCCATTTATCCATATCAAAATCATCCATTACAAAAAAGGGTAACTGCGGTTGTAATTGTGCTGCTACTTCTCCGGTATTATAGGCAACGAAAGGCAGGCCCTGCGCTAAATATTCAATTAAAGCTAACGGACCCGATTCTGATTTTGCAGTGTGAATAGCCAGTGTAAAGCCGCGTAAAATGCTTTGCACATCCTGGCAATCGGTTACAAAGAAAACGTTATCCTGTAAACTATTGTTACTAATGAAGCTGAGTAATTGCTGGTAATAATTTTTATCAGTAATTACACCAATAATGCTAAGCGTTGTATCATCTTTCCCCGATGTATGTAATGCACGCAGCACCTGTAAAGTAAACAATAGATTTTTGTTTGGGAGAATATTGCCAACAGCGCACAGGCGTAAGGTCTTCTCCTTTTGCTGTATTTTGTAATGATTATTTTGGAGGATGGTATTGGGGAGGATAAATACCTGTTGTGCCGGCAAGCACAGTATGTCTTTTGCCCAAGTTGCTAATTTACCTGCAACGGCAATAAAAATAGTTTGTTTGTAAATGTACCTTCTTAAAACATCAGGCTTTGTGGCAACAGCATCGCCATAATGTTCATGATAAAAAACCGGCTTGCGCAATGCAAATAAACGACTTGCCAGAAAAACATACCGCAGGTTATACGAGGAATGTACATGCACTACATCAAACCTGCGCAGCACTTTTATCAGCCGGTACATCGTTACCGGGTTCCATTTCCATTTGCGTTTTAAATTCACAATATTCATCTCCGGGTGAAGCTTGTTTGCCAATGGTCCTGATGCAACCGTTGTAATAACCGATACCGCATGACCGTGCTTCCACAGCAGGTTGGCAAGCATTACCAGTACCTGTTCTGCACCGCCAATGTTTAACTGGTCAATCACCTGCGCCACAGAATAACGGGGTTGCTGCATAGGGCTAAAGTAATTGTTTAATTGCAAAACCCTGACCGCTACTTTATGGCTGTAACAGTCAATTAAAACCGCTTTTTACTTACCTGGTTTTGTTGGCCGTACTTCTACTTTGCTCGGCAGCGTGCGTGGGTGCATTTTTAAAAGGTCGGCTACTAATTGGCCGATGTCTTCCGGTTGTATTTTCCAGGCATCGGCACCGGTAGGTGTATGATCTCCAAAATTTGTGGCTACGGAGCCGGGCATGATTGTCGTTACCTTAATACCGTACTGCCGCAGGTCGAGCATAATGGCCTGTGAAAAACCAACAAGGCCGAATTTGCTGGCATTATAGGCAGCGCCGTTAGCAAAGAAATTAGTGCCGGCCAGGCTGGCAATAGTAATAATATAGCCTTGTGTTTTCTTCAGCGCTTCCATGCCTGCCTTTACAGAATTAAATACACCGGTAAGGTTGGTATCAATGGTGCTTTTCCATTGTTCTTGCGATAGGCTTTCAATAGGCGCAAAATGGCCTACGCCCGCATTGGCAACCAAAACATCCAGCCCGCCAAAATGAGCTATAACGGCCTGTATAGCCTTCATTTCCGAATCGAGCGAAGTTACATCCGACTCCAATGCGAGCACTTTAGAGGTATCGTTGCTTAAGGAGTGTGCGGCTTCCTGCGCTGCGCTTAATGTGCGGCTGGTGATGGCCACCTTCATACCGCTATCTAATAGTGTTTTTGCAACGCCATAGCCAATGCCTTTGCTGCCGCCGGTAACGTAGGCTACCTTGCCTTGTAGTGTATCCATAGATTGTTTATTTATTGTTGAATAGTGTAAACAAAAACTGTGCGTAGACAGCGCGCAGCAGTTTGCTGGCATAATCCCTTTGCCCCCTAACTTAGTTGTAATGTTGACTATAAAGCAATTCCATTATATAAATTAATACCTTTAGCTGCTCATTATAAAAAGGCTGATCTGCTTAATTACCAGCATATCTTTTTATAAAGTTATCAAAGAACTACGCATGCTAAAAACTAATACTGCTGACAGCGTAATGGTACCAGGGTCAGGCAACATCAGTTTGTCACATCCGCCGCTAATCCGTTTATTACAGAAAGCTTATTCAGCAGAAAAAGCTGCTGCGTATGCTTATCAAGGTCATGCCGGCAGCCTGAGAAAGCTCTCTGAAAAACAGCAGTACGACAAATTGAAGAAGACGAATGGAATCACCGCAGGGAAGTACTGTATATCATGAATCATTACAGCATCCCTGTTTCTATATGGAATGAAGTGCGGTTTACTATTATTGGTAAGATTATCTCCGGAAGCTGTTATATAATCGGCTGGTTTAGGCCTTTCTTTTTCGCGGGTAAATTAGAAAGTGGCAATGTGTGAGTATTTTAAAATGAAGTAATATTTTTATTCACTGCATATACACGATCGGAATGTTATCCTATGCCACATGGGGATAGAGAAAAAGGAGCAGGAAGTTTATATACTTAACAGGAATAAAGAAAGCAAAATATTCCCGCTTTTTGAGCAGGTGTTTAACTAGGACTCCGCAAGAGCGCCAGTAATATAGATCTGGATAAAAAATACCTGGTAGAAGCGTCTAATCTTTATTGTAAGAAACAAGACATTCACCTGAAAAGCCTGCTGTTTTATTTTGCTGATGTTATTAATTAATAAACTATTGCATGCCTTGCATTAATGCTTCCAATATTCCGGTTGCGCCACACTCAGGTTGCCAAACTTTTCTCCATAATGGCTTTACCGGTCGGGCAAATATCCAGCAATACACAATGTTCGCAGTCCGGGTGGTAATGGAAGCAAACCTGCTGCCCGTGCTTCATCATCAACTGGTGATTATCGTACACATCCTGCGCAGTAAAGTCGGGTGGCAGCAAGCCCTCCAGCACCCGGTTGGCTTTTCCTTCTCCGATCTTTTTATCAATAATACCCAATCGTACCGCTACGCGGAAGTGGTGCGAATCAACCGGCAATGCCTTGCCCCGCAAGGTGCTGAAGGAGATTACTGCAGCGCTGGTTTTAGGGCCAACGCCGGGCAATTTTTCTAACCAATCCCTGGCGGCGGCTACTTCCATATCACTTAAAAAATCCAATGATAAACGACCGTTTTGCGCTGGCAGCATGCGCAATACTTCCTGTAGCCGCGGTGCTTTTTGTTCGGGCCAGGTGCAGGGCCGTATAGCCGCCTGAACTGCCTCTGCAGGCGCATCCCGTACTGCTTCCCACGAGCCAAAAGCGTGCATCAGGTTGCGGTAAGCCTCGGCCGAAGCTTTGTTTTTGGTACGGTGCGACAGGAGCGAAGATACCAGCTCGCTCAGCGGGTCTAAATCGTGAAAATACTTAATTCCGCTCCCGTACACATCTGCCAGGCGATGGTGTACTTCCACCACAAATGCTGTTCTATTATCTGTTGCCGCAAGCATTGCTTAAATAATTTGATTTATTCATAGATGTACGGAGAAGGCGGCCGGCTATTTTTGAATTGTATTTGGCTTTATCTTTCTCCTTTATTCGTTAAACCAATTCTTATGCCGCCGGTAGTGTTATGCACTGAGCAACTCGCATTGAATGACTTCCGGTAAACAGGCGGCAGTGGTAGTAATCGTTTAATTTCTCAGCCCTTTTATGCAGAATAAAAAATTTTTCCGCAGGTATATTTTATAGAGTAAAAGTGCCGGGATTGCAGGAAATAAGAAGCCGGAATATTTTTATTTCCGGCAAGTGAAACTGCGGGCAATTGGTTTAATGTTTTACGCCTGTGCTGCGCTGAAACTGTAAAGAGCATAAATGAAACCTTCTTTTCATCATAGCGTTATACATCGCTAACAAAAAATGCTTACTTTGATGTGGTATTGTTTGCAACATGAATCTACAACACATTAATTACAGCGACTTAAACAGCCGGCAGCAGGAAAGATATAATTTTCAAAAAATTGCCGGGCTGCTGGCAGACTATGGTTTTTCCTGCATCAAGCTCGACGATGACTGGCAGGGCGCAGACTTTCTTGCGCAGCACATTGATGGCTTTACCTATCTTAAAGTGCAGTTGAAAGGGCGATTAACGTTTGATAAAAAATACATTGCTAAAAATATTTTTGTCGCTTTTCCGCATCTTACAGACTGGTACCTGTTTAACCACGACGAACTCCTCAAAATATTCTCCGCAGCATTTATAGATGGGTTTACTTCCACTTCATCCTGGATAAATACCGGCTGCTACTCCTGGCCAAGCCTTAGCCCGAAAAGTTTAGCCCTGTTAGAACCTTATAAACTAACGGCCAAACAACATATAATTCCCGGATAATAGTCTTGTTGCCGCCAGCATTTTAGATAATGCTTCCAAATCCAGATTTTATAATGCCTGTTGTTTTTCTGCTATAAATTTGATTTTTATTAACTGTACAATGAGAACTGCGAAAAGGCTGACTTAACAAATAAGGCATCCAATATTAAAAAGGGCCCGCACTGAAAATGAGGAGCAACCTGAGTTGGCTAACAGCAGGAATAGTTTTGATAAGGACAGTAAACCAGATAGTAAAATATTCTAATTAATGTTTTTAAATGATACCTCCGGAAGGAACAATACAACGCTAAAGCCATCGTACCAGACAGCGATAAAAATTTAAGGCAAACTATACCGGGCCATTACAAACAAAACAATACACCCATGAAATATGTATTCTCATTTATCGCCTGCTTTTTTGCTTTGCACAGTTTTGCGCAGCATGACGGGCATTCACCGGATATGGATAGCAGCATGAACATGCAGGACAACGATTATCTGCCCCGTATCATTTCTCACGCCATCATTAAAAGCTGGGGATCTTCCAATCTTTTTAAAACAAAATTAGATCCTTCCGCTTTGGTTTATCTTACCGGTGAGCAGGAACATACCATAACCATCAAAGCATTTCAGCACCGGTTTTATGATGACCCTGCAGTTTTAAAGCCGGTATGGGTATTAGGATATGTAGCCAACGAAAGCACTAAGCAACCCGCTTTGCCGGGGCCGGTTATTACGGCTGAATATGCGCACCCGACTAAGATATTCTGGGTAAATAAAGTGTATGAAAGTTTGCAGAATGTGGCGAATTACGGGTTATATCCCACCTACGATTCGCAGGCAAAAGCGCATCCGTTTGTTCCCATCATTTATAATGTAAACGATCCGCTGCACGCGCCGATGATTGCAGATGCCTTATATCCGGATTTCCGGCAGTTTCCAAACGGCGTTGACCCGATGCATGAAAAATACATGGACATGTCAACTTACTATAGCACTACGGTACACATGCATGGCGCCAACGTAGCCTGGCAAAACGATGGATATCCAACTTCAAAGTATTATCCAACGCCCGGCGCCGCACCGGTAAATATTACCTGGGGTTTGTTTGGCAAGTTTGAGCAAAATAAAACCGGCCAGCATTATGCTTATTCAAACGTTTTTCCGGAAGGAGCGTTTAATTTAATTAAAAGCAAATTAGCATCGGTTCCGTTTGTTGAAAACGACAGTACGAAGTACGAAGGCCACCACGGCGGCATACTTTGGTATCACGATCATGCGATGATGCGCACCGCAACCAATGTATATGCAGGCATGGCCGGTATGCATATTGTAAAAGGCGACGATGAAAAAACCTTTTCTTCCGGGATAAAGTATGCACAGGATGTGCCGCTTATTTTAGAAGATAAGTCCTTTACAGAATCAAATTATTTATATTACAACACTACGCAATCGAAGTTTGCTAATAATACCGCCCCCGAAGCGGAAGGGCAGCCGGAATTTTTGGGCAATACGATTACAGTAAACGGAAAGATCTGGCCGTACATGAATGTAGATAAGTGCATATACCGGTTCAGGATTTTAAATGCCTCAAATGCCAGATTTTACCGCATTGCTTTGGCTAAATGGAAGAATGGTAAAATTGATACCACAGATAATGCAAAGCTGAGTAGAAACTTTATACAGGTAGGCACCGAAGCCGGATTTTTTCCGGATGGAAAATTTCCGCAAATCGGCAACGACAGCTCAACGTTAACCCTTGCGCCGGCAGAGCGTGCCGATGTGCTGATTAATTTTTCTGCATTTGAGCCGGGCACTTCCCTCGTATTACTCAATTATGCACCCGATGCGCCGTTTGGCAACGACGAGCTTACCCCCATGAACGAAGACGGCACCTTTGATGATCTTACCAATTATGTAATGCTGTTTCGTATTGGCGACCATACTGCCGCTGCATCCGTGGCAAATGAAGCAGCTTTAGCGGCGAGATTACATGCATTTGCGTCTTCTCCGGTTTATAAAAAAACTACTTCCTCGCAACAACTGTATAGCTATTACAATAGCAGCTATCAGTTTAAAACAGGCCTGCAAAAAGCGCTGCAATCAGCTTATGATAACGGTACTGCAGCAGAGTTTAAACATACCAATGCGCTCTCCGCAATGTTTCCAAAAGAAGCCATTTTGTTTGATAGTGCCGATGTGTTCCGCCTTAATATAAGTGAAGCAGCCAATTACCAGCAAATGCCCGAACCTTACAGAAAGTTTGCCGACCAAAACCCGATGCTGCAAAGCGAACTGGCTTTTCCGATGGCTTTTTTAAATGAAACGGAATGGAATGTGGAAGGGCGCACAGCAGACACGAGCGCTGCGCGTGCAAACGCAGCAGCGCAGTACGAAAAAGTGGTAAACAATTATGCAACAGAAATATGGGCGATATGGAATAATACAGACGATGCACACCCCATTCATATACACCTTAACAGGTTTCGCATTTTAGGAAGACAAAAGGTAGATGATTCCGGACATCCGGTGCCCGGCGTACAAAGTTTTAGTTTGCCCGAGCCTAATGAAATGGCCTGGAAAGATGTGGTAAGAACAAAGCCGCGCTATATAACTTACCTGCTTCATCAGTATATTTTAAACGATAGTTCGCAGGAAGGACAGTTTGTATATCACTGTCATATATTAGAACATGAAGACATGAGTATGATGCGAAGGCTGATTGTAAAACCAGTGGATGCACTGCCTAAATTTGTTTTGCAGGCGTATTGATGATGTAAGCCTGTTTATAGCATTGTTCTATTAATTTACCGGCTACGAAATGCTGAACATTTTTTTCCTGCCATTTGAATACGCACCATTTATATAGTAATTACAAACAATGCTACGATCTGCTACAAGGAGCTATAAAATATCAGAACTATACTATACCGGCAGCGATGACCATGTTGCGGCCGAACCGATGGCTGCTGAACAAGAGTAAAAACAAAATCACCTGCGCGGTTTCACCTTTAATAAAAACAAAAAACTATACCGATGAAAAAGAAAACAGGTGCCTGCATTGCCGCGTGCTTAGCCATCATTATAAGCACGTCCTGCAATAAAGAAACAGAACTAACCTTATCGCCGGTTATGCAATCATCCACCGCGGGCTTAAGCCAGGCAGCAGGCAAACACTTTATAGGCGAGCATTTTGGAGGCGGCATCATTTTTTATCTTGATAAAACGGGCAGGCATGGTTTAATAGCAACTTCTGCAGATTTTGAAGAACCTGCCACCTGGTCGAGGAAAGACACGCTTAACGGTGCTAAAGACACCGCACTGGGCGCCGGTGCAGCTAACTCCGTTAAAATTTATAACATACAAGGTTATCCTGAATTTGAAACGGATAGTTATGCGGCGCTTGAATGCCTGGAACTAAATATAAACGGTTACCAGGATTGGTACCTGCCATCGCTGAACGAATTAAATAAAATGTATCAGAGCAAAGACATACTTGGTGGCTTCCAGCCTTTTTCTTACTGGAGCTCTTCTGAATTCAACAGGACCAAAGCGTGGTATGTAAATTTTGGCAATGGCTCACAGGCGCTTCAGATTAAGACGGCTTCTTATTCTTTAAGGCCGGCACGAAAATTCTGAGGTTGCTGTGGGAAGTAATTGGCAAATAAAAATCTATGCCCGGCGTGTATATTAAGTTGTTGATACCTAATCAACCGCTATATTAGGTTGTGCCAGCGCCTCTATAAATAATTCCTTAGGGTGCTGGTGGAGGCGAGTAATGAGAGTATAAGCGAACATTAGCGATTGTTGTGCATTTAGATGAATGAGTAATAAAATATGAAATAGATATTGCTGCAGGTGGGAGATTTTATGACTGTCACTCTTTAGTGTAATTTGGTTTTGCTGATGGGGTTAGGAACTTTTGTAGAGCTTTATTCATTGAACCCAAATCATTGCTAATAGCAGCAGGAAGTTGATGTTTCAATGTTTAGCTTCACTTACTACCATACTTTTGTTGCCTGACGTTTTTTATATTTTACCATTTGGTTCTCTGAAAATATCAAGTTGTCCTTCCGCTGTCTTATACGGTCGCTTTAGGTCAAAAAACTTTACAATATGTTCGGGTATTGGAAGTTTGTTTAAGCTGCCTGGTTCAACTTTAATTGCTCCGGAACCATAACTCTTACCTACAAGTTTTAAGTTTTCCAAAGTATCGGGATGATTAAGTGCCTGCCAAAGGTTTTCAATAAATTCTTTGTCTTCATAAATAGGATAGACACAAAGAAAACCTGTTAAAGGCAAAACGTATGCTTCGTTTTTAATAAACCTTATATTTCGTCTGCCGAGATAAGCAAACAAAATTGGCGGCACTTCCCGTCTTTCCATTTTATACCAAGGTTTTCGCTGTAGAATTAGTGAACGGGTTGGCAATCCCATTTCTTCTCCAACTTTCAAATAATTTGTAATTTCTTTGGGTAATTTGTCATGTCCGTTTATTGAAAGAAGATATGTTGGACGATTACCGTTTTCTAAATCTTCGACATCTTTTAAGGTCAAAATGCTTTCAGACGCATCTTTTGTTTTACCTATTGCTCTCTTCAGAAACTCTTTTGGAATTTGTAGTTGCTTTACTTGTTGAGCAGTTAAAAAGAAAAATTCGTTTGATCCTGTTGCAATACCTCTCATTACACTTGCAAAATCATTCAAATGAAATTTAAAGCCATTATGGTTTTGTTCCGGTCTTGAAAAACCTGTTGCAATTCCTTCTTTAAGTTGCCGAGTAATAACTTCGATAGTTTCAAACTTCTGTTGTTTGAAATGTGAAGAAATGAGATTGAGAAAGTCTGCAGAATATGGCTCATTTACTTTCACCCAATAAAGAGTTTTAATTGGTTTGGAATTTTTAATTAAGAAAACAATTGCATTGGTGTCAACATTTGGAAAAGGGGTAGCCTTTTCATCAAATGTAATTACACCTTCAATACAAAATTTTTCTGAAATCCATTTCCATAAATTCTTTGCAAACTTTCCTTCGCAGGTATCTGCAGGCATGATGAAAGCAAGTTTGCCATCCTGTTCTAAAAGGTTTAACGCCTGTATGAGAAAATAGATATGATAACCTGCTCTGCCGTCTATAGTATTTCCTATAATACTTGTAGAAAGCTGTTTCAGTAAAAATTTAGTTTCTTCATCAATACGATGATGTCTTATATAAGGCGGATTTGCAACTATCGCTTTAAATTTTCTTTCAGGCGGATTTTTTATAAAATCTCTTTGTTCAACTAAACAATTGCCTTGATTGTAAATTTTATCTGCTAATACTTCAAGGTCAATATCAGTTCCATAAAATGAAACTTTAGGCTTATTAATTCTAAGTAAGGCTTCATAAAACGCTCCTGTACCTGTTGCTGGGTCGAAAATTAAATCGGTATTTTCAGACACATATGCAACCATTGCATCAGCAACCCAACCTGGTGTCCAGAACTGTCCTTTGTCCCGAAGTATTTCTCTTTTGTTCCATTCGGTTGGCAACTTCTGGTGTAATTTTATTTTCCCCATCAGAGACGATTTAAGAGATTTATTGCATCAGCAGTTATTTCAAGTGAACCACCTTCAAATTTTACATAAGGTAAAATGTGTCCGTTCTTATCTTCGGTATAGGCTGGAATTAATTTAGGTCGTTCAGTAGCAATCCCGAGTGGATAAGCATAATGGTAATAGAATTTATAAATGGCTTTCTTAGTGGTTGCTCCACCTGGAACTTGAAAGGTTTGAATAGTAGGTTCAATTAAACCTTCATGTATAAGACGTTCAGCTTCATCAAATGAAAGACCAAAAGCCCGATCAAAGAAAACATGCCAAATATGAATTGGTATTTTATTTAATTCCTGCCATTTACTTAAGGGAATTCTATCTTCCTCTTTGATAATTACAGTTGGTAAAACAGCAGATTTCGAAAGTCCTGATTGTCCACCCAATCTTTTCTGCGGTTTCATTTCGAGATTATACGCAGGCATTGTTTCAGCAACCCACAAAGAATTTTCACATTCAACAGCAACAACCGCCTTAGAAATTAATTCTTTTAGATTATCCTCAATAATAAATAGTAATTCTTCTTCTCCACCAATTTCTTTGAGAAATTTATCAACGAATGGCTGGTCACTAATTTTGAAAACCAAAAGGTCGGGTCTTTTAATGTTGCCAAGTCCGGCAGCTTCTAATCGTTCAAAATAAAGTTCAAATGCTCTTACATCATTGGTTGGTGCAGTTCCGCTTGGTCTATAGGGAATGGCATAAAACTGAATGGTATCGTTAATTGCATCAATTAAACGCTTTTCACTCCATACGCCTTGCGACCAACGCATTAAAAAGTCGCTACCTCGAAGCCTTCTTGGGTTTAGCCAAAAGTCAGCCCAACTGATTTCTTTTATTGATTTTAATTCAAGTTCTATTTATTCAGTTGATACTGATAACTCTCCCTCAAATGGATGCATTACTATCTATAAATTTTGGTGAAAATTAGTTTAAAATGCAGTCTGTTCGTTTATGAGTTGTCATGCTTTTATTCACAAAGTTAGAATAACAGGTTGTTGCAGTAAAATAGTAGATAATATTCCGCTTTATACCGCCGTTTTATTGCTTCTCCAGCAGCGCCTTCAGGTTTTGCAGGCTTTGATGCATTTGCTTGCCCAGCATGTTTTTGAAGATAGGCGTGAGGAGCGACATGGGAAATTTGATTGGCCCCTTGAATGTCCAGGTTACAGATGTATTGCCTTCATCCAGCTTGGAAAGCAGGAAGCTGGAGCCGGCAACATTTTTCATTGGTCTTGTAAACTTTAACCGGTAGTCAATACGGCTGCCTTCAGTAATGTTGGTTATTTCCTGCTCACCGGCGCCTACACTTTTGTCTTTGCTGTCCCATGTATAAACAAAGCCTTTTGTTCCGTCAACGCCCGAATACGTTTTTTTAGAATCCGGGTCTTTCCTATTCCACACGCTAAACGTATCCTGGTTCTTTGTTTGTTTTAAAAAAGAGAATACGTCCCTGATATTATTATTAATGGAAACCGTCTTTTCGATAATCATTTCTGTAGGCATAGCGGGTTTGTTTTGATGATGCAGCAATGATAGCGCAATATATCAATTTTAAGTAGAGGATTCAGCAGCTATATAAAAGACGGAAATCTATAGAAGACAGTAAGGTGTTTTACAATCGCTTTCTGATACGTTAAACTCAACCTGACAGGTTAGGCAGGTTTATACTTTTTCAATACCATCTGCTGTTGCGGGTTTGCCTTCTTTTGTAAGGTTCACTTCGCACGGATAGCCAAACAGGCACCGGTCTTTAATCATCGTTGCCACTTCAGCAGGCACATATTCCTCCCAGCCCGCTTCATTGCCCTTTATCATTTGCAGCACCCGGTCTGTCTGCACATTCAGGTTGTTCTTATTATAGTCCAGTATATCCTCTATTTTGTCGTTTGCTATAAGATAACGGTACAGGTCTATCAGGTGCGGCGGCAATTGCAGCCGCAGGCAATTCTGAAGCACGCCGTCGCGCAGTGTAGGATAAATAAACAGCTTTACTTTACGGCTGAACAGCGCCGCAAAAGATTCCAGAATGCCGCCGGGCAAATCTTTATAATGGTCTTCCGAAAAAATATATTCCAGGTTTGGATAGCCTAATACCACACCAATTTTTAGCCGGGTGATGGTGGACAGGTAAGCCACTAATTTGTAGTATTCGTGAAAATTGGAGATCATGACCATTTGCCCCATCGCACAAAGAATATCCACCCGCTCCAAAAAGTCTTTCTCATCAATGTCTGCATCCAGATCAGCATTTCTTTCCTTAAGGGATTGCAGGGTCAGCTCTGTAAGCACCACCACATTTGTTTTGTCCACATCCGCTTCTTCCAGAAACTGCTGCAGCCCTGTCTTCAGCATATCGAGGTGCACATTGATAACCGGGCGAAAACGGCCACGTACCACCACAATATGCTTTTTATACAATACTTCCGAAGGTTGCTGGTTTTTGCCATCGGCACCAAACACCGCCGCATCCGTAAAGCCGTATTTCACTAAGTGGAGACTCATCAGGCGATTATCCACGCTGGTAAAATCAGGGCCTTCAAAACGGATCATGTCTATCTGTATGCGGTCTTTCGACAGATCGTCTAACAGGGAAAGTAAAAACACCACCGGATTGGCAGGATACTTAAAACAGGCATAAATCAGGTTTACTCCAAGAATACCTACGGCCTGCTGCTGCAGGTTATTATCATTGTCCAATAGCTTTACATGCAGTACCACGTCATTGTAGGCAGCTCCCGGCCGTAGCTGGAAACGCACGCCCATCCAGCCGTGGCCGGCATTGGTTTTTTGATAGTTGAGCGCCGACACGGTATCGGAAAAAGCAAAAAACGTTGTTGTAGCGCCGCGTTGCTCGGCAAGGCGTTCAATCAGTAAACCATATTCCCGATCCAGCATCGCGATGAGCCGGCTTTCGCTTACATAACGTCGTTTTTTCTCCGCACCATAGATTGCATCCGAAAAGAGCATATCGTAGGCCGACATGGTCTTGGCAATGGTGCCCGATGAGCCACCAGCCTTAAAAAAGTTGGCCGCTACATCCTGCCCGGCGCCAATCTCGGCAAAGGAGCCATAAATTTCGGGATCAAGATTGATGGCCAGCGCTTTTTGTTTTGTGCCAATGCTGTTGATGGGAACTGCTTTCATAGCGTAATTTATAGGTTGTCACAACTGCGGTTGTTAAAAGGAAAGGGGTATGAAAGTACACTTTTTTATTTACCCGTTGGCGCAGTTATCCGTGTAGCAGACATCCGCTGCGGAAGCAGTTTGCCGGATTGATACTAATAAAAAAAGCATAGTTAAGAACCGTCAGGAGGCAGGATATTACATCGGTAAAAACAGGCATGGCAGGATTGCCCAAAATAGCTCTGTAGTGACCTGTACAGTTATAATTGTCGTGTTATTTGTTCCCGTTTTACTGCCTTTTTATGTTATAATTGTAGCATATAATTTTTAGAAATTATGCTAATAAAAAGAGTAAATAAATGGATTGTTTTACTGTGTGCTGTTATACTGTTATCGCAGGCTGCCACTGCACAGATAACCGAAACAGGGGAAGGAGAAAAAACGCCGGGCAAACTAATACTGCATACATTAATGGTGGCTGATAAAGAGGTCGTAAAACCGGTTGCAGTGCTTTACTTTTATCGCAGCTATTTGAGCAAGATAGCAGCGCCGCTGAAGCGGATGTCGCTGTATGTAAATGATACGCTGATTTACGAACTCAAAGCGAACAGCATTGTATCTTATCCCGTTTACCACGCCGGTAAATTTAAAGTCAGCGGTGATAGCAAAGACAAGACATCTATGATAGTCAGCATCAAGCCGGGCGGCGAATACTTCTTTCATTGCTGGCTGCCGACGAGTATATTCGATCCGCCGATGCAGATAGAAAGTGTGCATCCCGATCTGGCAAGAAAAGAAATCGGCTTGCCTCCCAAAGAGGCTGTTGAAACCGCGAAAAAGCCAACAACCGCTACACATGCAGACAGCATTAAATGGAACGACACTGCTGCGGCTACCGGCGTGCAGGTTGCAGCCAAATTTCCCGGTGGCGCCGGCGCCTGGATACAGTTTCTGCAACAAAACCTCAATTCAAAGCTTGGTAAAAAATATATTCCCTTGCCAAAAAATGAATCTTCCGCCACGCAGGTGGTACAGGTGAGTTTTCTTATAGATAAAAGCGGGAATGTAACCGAAGTAAAAATAGATAACCCGGCAGCCGTGCATCCGAAATTAGCGGAAGAAGCTACACGCGTGATCAGTAAAAGCCCGCAATGGAAACCGGCTACCATTAACGGGCAGCAGGTCGTGTTCCGGCAAAAACAGAGCATTTCGTTTGAAGTGGACCGGGGTAAGTAAAATAACACACCGGTGACCTTTTTAATTTCATAAACATTGTTCATGATCAACAAAAAATCATGTAGTGATTATTACGAAATGCTGTAAAATAACGGGCAATACCAAAAAGCGGGAAGAGTTACAATGGCAACGCCTTTAACAGCGGAGCTTTTTCAGCAAATGACGGAGCTGTACTTTACTGCAACATATAGCAACCCAATGCCTTACAGATCGGGCGATAACTGAATTCTTTTACCCAACAGACATACAAACAGTTAGAAACTTTCGAAGCTTAAAATTTGCTTTAGACTTATACATACAACCGCATTTTCTATAGTTTTTTATAAACTTTGTAATCTTAATATCCATCCAATGTCGTTATATAGCACTACAAGAGTTCAAGACATAACACGCAGGTCTTTGAACCCGCGAACCCGTAACATTTGTATCGAATACAAGTTATTCACCGTGCGGGATATCTGGAATTATTATCAGTCGCACTATAGTTTCGACAGGCTAAGCGGCGTAGGTAGAAAAGGAAACAAGCAACTCACAAGAATTTGTACCAAAGTGGCAGATATGATGCGGGCAGAAGCCGCCGTTAAGCGTAGTGTTATTACTCCCGTTGCTGCTATCGCAAGTCCTGCTGCCGTTGCTGCTCCGGCTCCGGCTGTACCTCCTGCGGCGCCCGCTCCTGCTCCGGCACCTCTTTTCCTTCCCGCTAAAAATTTCAGTATTGTAACGTTTTTCCATTCACTGGATGCCAGCGCAAAAAAAGTAGCGGAAAGTTTTTATAACCGGTATGTACAACAGCTTAGGTGGACCGGACAGCAAACGTTGGATGCGCTGTGTAAAGGTCTTACGCTCGAAGCGCTGATCAATAGCCTTTCGGCAAAGCCCTCCCGCTTTCAACCCTATTATGAAACAACAAGGGGCCGAAACAGCGAAATTGGAAAAATGTTGCAGGCTATTAAATCGTTTTATGCAAGCGAAACATTTGCGCTGTGTGTACAAAATCCGCCGCTTACCTTACTGCGGCTGCAGATGAATGCGCTGTTGGCAACCGACAGTATTAGTATGGATGGGTTTTTAACTCTTCACTTCGATAAGCTGGAGAGCGGCGAATTTCCGTTAGGCGCATTTATAGATGCAGTTATAAATGCGAATACTGTATTACATTCGGGCACCCGGCATGTGCTGCATAGTGCTTGCTTCTCCTGTGCGGCAGGCACGCTCATTTCTTCTGAACAGGTAGCCCGTAATATGCGGGTTGGCCAGGAAAAAATGTGGCGGATGCTGGAAGAAAAAGAGGTTTTCCGGTTGGTGAGAAGCGCAGTAGCGCTGTTACAAAATTATGGCTTTACCATCCCGCCGCGATACATTTTACCCGAAACGCCCTTTCATGTATGTGAAGGGATACCAGGCATCAATCCCCGCTCGTTCGGTGATTTGTTTATACTTAAACTTTTTAACCCTGCTTATCTTGTGTTTCAATATAAGGTAAAACAAAGTACAGCATCAATGCTAATAGAGCCCTGGCTGCCGGAGCAGTTTGATATAACACTGTTTTTAACGGCAATCAACCGGCTGCAGAGCGAATGTATAACGGAGGCATACACGATAGATCTTATTGAATTTATGGCTCCGTATTATAAGACCAATTTATTTCCTGAAGGACAAAAGCGGTTGTATCACACCATGGTATCTCTGATACTGCAGGCATACAATTTAGCCGCTAGCGACGACGGAGAACTGGAACTGAAAAGGACAAGTAAAATACAAACCTGGGAGCACCTGTATGATATTATAAAAGAAAGAAACAGGCCATGTAATACCGGCGACCTCCAAGATGCATTGGAAAAGCTGGATGTTCACGTGAGCCTGCAAACGATCCGGCAGAACGTATATCAACGGGACGAGATTTTTAAAATTTTTTATCCCGGCGGGTACGGCTTGCAGGAGTGGCAATCGGACTACAGCTTTATCCGTAGGGCAACACAAGCCATGACCATCGTGGAATAGCCAGCGCTTTTTACCTGTCCGTTTATCAATCCTTTTATTCCATACTTCCCTTTCTGTGCAATTGGAAATAGCGGTAAGAGTAAACAACCGGAACGAGGGTGATAATGCCCGTAATGATCATCATGACGGTGAATGCATACTGCGCGGAAATTAAAAGGGTGGTAATAGTAATAAGGAGACCTCCCGCAAACCAAAGCTTGCCGGCAAGCTGGTGCGTTTTCCGCCATGTATCTGCATCTTCTAATGTCCACGGCGTACGGATGCCCACAAAGTAATTTGGCTTTATACTGAACATCAGGTTGCCGAGACAGGCGAAGAATAGCCCGAGCACCGGGAACAATATTTTGGTAAGCACAAAGCCATTATTAACGGCCGAATAGATGATGATGATATTGATTACTGTAAACAGCGCCACTATGGCCAGTGCCATCTTCTGCATCGCTTCTTTCGATTGGTTAGCCGCCTTTTTCGGGTCTAAGTGCTGAATATTGTTCAGCAATAAATACATACCAATACACATTGCCGACAGGAATGCTACGATCAGCAGGAAAGTTGTTTTCGAACTGTAGCCATCCGGTTTGCCATCGAAGGAAAAATGGGTGGCAACCGTTTGCGGCAGCGCATTGTAAACGACGCCCGCATAGATAAGCGGAATGATAGTGAGTATGATTACAAGGATTAAGAAGTGATTGTTTTTCATATTATTACTTTTTAGCGGGTTTGTTGAATTGTAATAGCCAGGTAAGAATCTCATCAATAACGGTTGTATTGATAGCATAATAAATGAACTGTCCCTGCCTCGAAGCAGTCACTAATCCAGCCTGTTTTAAAAGGTCTAAATGATGCGAGATGCTGGGTTTGGAAATGGCAAATTTATCTGCTATATCACCCGCAGTAAGGTCGCTTTTTTTCAGCAGCTCCAGAATGTCTCTTCTTGTGCTATCGTTTAGTGCTTTGAAGAGAATATTCATGCTTTATGATTATATATTTAGACAAATGTCTAAATATTATTTTAAATAGCATCATAAAAATTATTCAACTGTTTCGGAAGAGCTGCATCCGGCCGTCAGCAACATGTTGATAAGCCAATGTAAACGAGGTGGTAAGTTGTTTAACCTGCAACCTATTTTACAGGACGTACAACTTTTCTATCTCCCTATAATTTTATGATGTATCAGTGCTAAAAAAGGCAGCCGGTAAGTATCGCCAAGAATAATTTCTGCTTTTACATTTTGCAGTAAAATTTTATTTCCTTCCAGTCCTGTTATACGCGATAATGGGATAATAAAACTTTTGTGTACCCTTATAAACTGGCTTACAGGCAATTGCATTTCAAGGTCCTTCATGCCGGTTGATACCAATGTGCTTTTGCCTCCATGGTGTATAGACACATAATTTTTAACGCCTTCTATATAATCTATTTCAGATAAATTGATGCGCTGCACTTTGCCTTTTACACCCGTTTTTACAAACACATAATCATCTTCTTTGCCGGCTGTACCTGCAAGCGGCTGTGCGTTAATTGCTGTATTTACTTTTTGTGCGGCAGCCAGGAAACGCGGGTAAGATATTGGCTTGAGTAAATAATCTGTTACGTCTAATTCATATCCGTCCAATGCATATTGGCTATACGCCGTAGTAAGTATAACCTTACACCTGCCTTTTATAGCCTTAATAATATCAAGGCCGGATACATTAGGCATTTGAATATCGCAAAAGAGCAATTGCACGGTCTCTTCGCCCAATATTTTTAATGCCTCGGCTGGTTGTGTGGTTGTATTTACAAGGTGCAGAAAAGGCGTTTGCTTTATATGATGTACCAGTACATCTATCGAGTATTGCTCATCATCCAGCACCAGGCAATTAATCATTTGTGCTATCTTTTTAGATGGTAATGAATTCTCATAATGGTGGTAAAAAACAATTCATCGTCTTTCGTTTTCAGACTGAAGTGTTCGCCATAAACCTGTCTCAGCCGTTGCCTTGTGTTGTCTAACCCGATACCTGTTCCAGGCTCTTTAATGCCACCTTTCTTTTTGTTGTGGCAGTACAATTCCAGGTTTTCATCATGTACGGTTATCTGTATCGTAGCCGGATAAGCAGGATTATTTGTTTCGCCATGCTTAAATACATTTTCTATAACTGTTATCATGGTTAGCGGCACAATGCTGATATTATTTGTATTGCCTTCCGTATTAAAACTAATAAACAGGTTGTCTTTGTACCGAAGCCGGTTCAACTTTATCATATTTTGAATGTGGTTGATTTCATTATTCAACGGCACTTCATCTCGAAGCTGCTCTTCTCCTGATTGCAGTGAGTAGCGCATGATTTCAGATAGGGTAAGAATACCTTCTGCCAGTTCATCTGAGTGAGTTAAAGAACGCGCATAAAAAAAATTAAGTGTATTGTATAAAAAATGCGGATTGATTTGCGAACGCAGAAAAGCATTTTGTAGCCGGATATTTTTTAATTCTTTTTCCATTTTTTCAGCTTCCATTTTTTTATTTTCATGCTGCAATAAATTAATCTGCGTTTCTTTTTTGCTGATGTTAACGGCCAGTACATACGCCAGTGCATACATGAAGAACGGAATGAAAAAATGGAATGAGCTTAATGTAAGAAGCTTATAAAAATCATTTGCCGTTGGCGCATCCCGTACTTTCAGGTAAGAAAACAAATGGAAAGCGGCATCAGACAAAATAATCGTGCTCAGCAGCACTGATAAAATACCGGCTGATGCAGTGATCCGCTTTCCGGCGTGGAAAATTTGTAAACAGACAACCAGGCTGTAAAAAGTTAAAACAGACACTGATAAGCTATACAAAGAAAAAAGTAACTCACCGGATAGCTGGCCTTGTTTCCTCAGCTCATCTGAAAAAAGGATAAGGTAGATGTTATCATATATGGCATACAACAGCCAGCCTGCACAATGCCATAGAATAAGCCTTTTATTTTTTTTTAAATTTTGAATTAATAGTAGCATTGCGCAGGCCTGTAGGGTTTAATTTGTAAGCATAAAAGAATGCGCGGCAGATGTGGTCTTGCAAAACACGATACCGTCAAATAAGCTGTTTAATACACCGTAATACTTATAATCATTTTCACCATCCGGCTTTACATAGCCAATATCCAAATGCTTCATTGGTACACGCAGCCAGGATGCTTCTTTTTGTTTCAACGAATTATTTTTCATGGATAAAAAGTAAAGACTCTCCTTTGCTTTTGCCAATATATACTCATACGTTCCCTGGTAAGCTTTTTCAAAGCTACAGGCATTCCACTTATTTTGTTCTGCCTGTAAAGCAAGATATTTTCCCTCCGAAGATGTAAAGCCAATAGGAACATATTTTTCTTTGAATGTTTGCTTTAACCAGGCGCCCATCGTTTTTACACCTGCAGAATAGTTACTGATATGGAAATTGTGCGCCCAAATCATTAGTTTGTCGCCGGGATGAAAAGCTGTGTAGTACCGGATGTTATCTGCCATGCAACTATCCCTGTCGCCCACAAAAAATTTTACCTGCAACCACTGCCGGCAAATGCGGACATACGTTTCCAAAGTAAAGAATGTTTCCCTGTTCAATATGTTTTCTTTCTTCTCCTTATTCAATAATGAATCCATGCCCTTTAATTGTAACCCTAAGTTAATTGCCGATGCAGTTGTTATGCTATCACTAATCCGGCTGCTGTCTGCATACAGCAATGCCTGCAGGCTACTGTCTATCTTCAACATTTGGTTCAGAATATTCTTACTGTTTTTTACGCCATAGTCTCTCAACTGTTGTCTTGCCATTTTTATGTGCATGCCTTCTTCATCCATGCCCGTAAACTTCACTTTGCGCGCATGGGTGGTGTTATAATCCCGGATCCATTGCAGCATGGCAGCAAATTCTTCCGATTTCCACGCCTGGTAAAACGGCAGTTTCAGCAGGCTTTCTTTTATCGGTGCAGAGGAATCGTTTATAATCGCATTCATCGAATCGCAGGTAGCAATGTTGTCTTCCAGCACAACGGTAGTAAATCCTTTTTGGGTTACTAAATATTGAAGCAACTTTAGCTTAAAGCGAAGCGCTTCGCTGGTGCCATGCGTAGGCTCGCCGATGCCAACAACGGTTGCATCGTTACACAAGCTGCTCATTGCTTCCATATCGGTTAATCCTTTATCACCATCTACGGAAGAGAGCGGATGCAGGTTGGCGTTCAGCCACCGGATGTTCGCTGCGCCGGGTTCGTACGTTGCACCGGCCGGGTCGCTTACCAGCTTGCCGTTTACTTTGAGTGTAATATCATCAAACCAGGCCCGTGCTTTGCCATCGTTTTCGGCGCCATAGTAAAAGCCATACCATGGCTTATTGTTGTCCGGTATAAATGTTACCTGAACCTGTTGCCATTGCCCGTTAATTTTTGATGGATGTGCAAAAGCTTGTATGGTTGTATCTCCCATTACACTTTGAACAAAAATACCGGCAGCAGAATCAATATTTGTTTCCCGTTTTATCCAGCCGCTTAGTTCAATACTTTTAATTTTTTCAGATGATGAAAGCCCATAGCCGTTATATACAACAGCATTACTGTCTGCACTTGCACTGTTGTAAGCGCTGCCATCAATCATCACAGAAAACCTGCCGCTATGCTGTTCTAAAGAATCGGCTTTTATGATGTAATTGTTTCCTGTGTTTACTTCCGTCCAGTCTCTTGGTAGGTGTTCAATGTTTATCGTTTCAAAACTGCCGTTTACGGTTTCCTGCGAATGGCAAAAGAGGCTCATCAATACAGCAAAAATGCACAGTGCTTGTTGAATACTTTTTTTCATATACTTACTTTGAACACAAAAGAAGAGTAGTGTATATGCAGTAACAACAAAATATAACAAACACCTTTTTTATCTGTACCAACGGGCATATTGTAAACACATGCAGTATAATACTGAAAACAAAAAGAAGCGGGATAACCTTTGGGAAAAGAATATGTCACCATAAAGCCTGGCGCCTTATTCTATAAAAACAGGCATGGTGAAATGAGGTAGTGTTTTACAGGTTTAATAATTAATTTATCAAAGACCTGCCGGTAAATGCAGGTAATAAAAATGAAAGGAGGTGTGCCGGGCGGGTTTCGTAGTATTAATCCTGCTTTCTCCCCTTCCCCTGAATGAAAAAACCGTTGCTTTATTGCACCATACAACTATAAACAAACCGGAATTAATCACCCGGATGATAGGTACGTTCTGCCTGCTTCAGCACGTCTTCTTTATAAAACAGCACATCTTTAAAATTACCCCCGATATAACCTGCGGCCTGGTCGGTATAATGCGGAGACTTCGGGTCAAACGACTGGCCGCCGGTGATGATAGATTTCGCTTTGATCCTCTCTCCAAACTCTACACAGGCAATAAAGGAATTGCCATACAAACCATAGCGCTTTTTAGTGTTTGCAAAACGGCGGGCGCTAAAGGCGGGGATCGAACCAAAAGCTGCCGGCGCAATGCCAACGGGCAGGCTTGGTCTTGCATCATCAAATACGCCACCGGAAGGGCGCTGGTACCTGTTCTCTTCGCCCCAGGCAACGCGCCAGGTACCGAAACGTTGTTGCAGGTCTTGTAATGTTTGGGCTAACAGATTCAGTATTGCTACCGGTGTTGTGGTTTGCAGGGTAGCAGCCAATTGTCCAACAACATCGGTTGCCTTGTACGGGTTAACGGGCGGCTTCTCTTCGTCCAGAAAACGATAGCCAAATTCAATGGCAAAGGTTGTGGCAACGGATGTATCAGCCGAGTATTTATTCCAGCTTCTTAGCAACTCAATAGCTTCACCCAAAGATTTTCTGAGTGTATCGTTTGACGGCAGGACATCGTATGCCGTAAATAAAGGCGGCAACAGCGAATCGAAAGCGGCGAGGTAGTGGTTATAGCCAATGTTGCGAATCATTTTATCAATCGTAAGATTATCCGCTTCACTTAATAAATGAGCAGCATTCAAACCGCGAAAATTCTCGCCGTCCGGCGCCATATACACGAAGTATTTTTCCTGCTCCGGACTGCTGCTGCCCGATACGGTAAAAGGCGTAGCATTACAGTTCTGAATAAAGCCCGCAGCCGGGTTATAGACATGCACAATGCTGTCCAATGCAAACGCACCTTTCCAATCTGTGGCCGATGTGCTGCCATCAACCGGCAAACTATAATCGTATTTTATATTACGCCGTGGTACAAAGTTGCCATGCCAGTAGGCAATGTTGCCTTTATAATCTGCAAACACGGTATTGTCGGAGGTATTGGAGCGCAGGTTCATCACCTCCTTAAAATCTTCAAAGCCTTTTGTTTTGGTGCGCAGCCACGATTGTTCCAGCGCTGTAAGCGAGCGGTTGTTTTCGCGCAGGCTTAACCACTGTCCCCTACGGCTGCCCATCACGGGCCCGTGAATGGTATAAAAAGCAGTAAAGGTTTGTTGGGTTGTGTGATTGCCTTTTTTATAATAAATAACAACCGGCCTGGTCTTTACGGGTACTAATTGATCGTCGTATTTTATATATATCGAATCACTTTTTTTTACCGCTGTTTCCATAAATAAATCAGCAACATCGGTTGCGCCGGAAGTGTGCATCCAGCCGCAGTATTGGTTAAAGCCCTGAAATACAAAGAATGTTCCCCACGTAACCGCACCATATACATTGAGACCTTCTTCGCTTACCATTTGTACTTCGGAGCGATAGTAAAAGCTTACATGCGGATTGATATATAAGATCGCTTTTTTAGAAGCTGTTTTAGAAGGCCCCACGGCAAAGCCATTCGAGCCCGTCGGGTCGTTGCGGAATAATGAACTTTTCTTTTCGCTGAAAGCTACGCTGCTGTCTTTGGCAGGATACAGCGCCTTCATATCAGCAACCGTAATACCGCCGTCCTGCGTGGCCGAAATGCTGCCATTGGTGCGCAGCAGCGCAAACCAGGGCTCGAAATGCGTAAGTACGGCAGGCTTTACATCCGGGTGTTTAAAGAGATAATAATTAACACCATCGGCGGCCGCATCCAATAGTTTCTTCATCCAGGCAGGGCTGTTCTTATAATCCTGTATTGCAGCAGCCGTATCATAGATCAAACGCATTTCGAGATCGTCGTACAGGCGGCTTTCTCCATATATTTCCGACAGGCGGCCAAGCATTTCGAGATTATTTTCTTCTACTTTCTGAAAGCTTTCTTCACATTGCGCATAAAGCAAACCAAATACGGCATCGGCGTCGGTTTTTCCATAGATATGCGGCGTCCCCCAACGGTCGCGGATAATGGTTACGCGTTGCGATTCGGCTTTGTATTTGGCTATTATCTGTTCCGTTAGTTGTTGCGAAAAAGATAACAGGGGCAGGCAAAACAAAAATAGTTGTACGATGGTGCGGTTCATGGTTTCAAAGTAACAGCATTCTGTTAAGAAAAGTAGCTGAAGAAATAACATGCAATGGAATGCGCTGCCTGATTCTAAAACTGTAATCTTCCTTTTCAAAGTCCCTCTCCACCGGAGAAGGATTTAGGGTGAGGTTAAAAAACTTATCTTCCCTACATGAAAATGCTATTCCTTTTTTCATCCTTATTCCTCTTCTACATTGCTTGTGCGCAAAGCGATTCTTCCTTTTTATTAAAGCCCGACCGTGTGTTTGACGGTGAAGCCATGCATACCGGTTGGGTTGTTTTGGTAAAAGGAAACAAGATTGAAGAAGCCGGTGCATTGCCCTTTAAATTGCCTGACAATACAAGAGTTATTGAGATGAAAGGTACAACGCTCTTACCGGGTTTGATTGAAGGGCATTCACACTTGTTCTTACACCCGTATAATGAAGTAAGCTGGAATGACCAGGTACTTACCGAAAGCCGCGCCGAGCGTACCGCAAGAGCGGTAACACATGCACAAGCAACGCTGCTGGCAGGCTTTACCACCGTGCGGGACTTGGGCACCGAAGGCTGTATGTATGATGATGCCGGATTAAAAGCTGCGATTGAAAAAGGGATAGTTCCCGGTCCACGGATGATTATAGCTACAAGAGCTATCGTTGCTAAAGGATCGTACGGACCCAACCTGCACAATGCTGACATGGATTTACCGCAGGGTGCTGCAGAAGTAGGTAATGAAGACGAGATGGCGGGTGAAGTACGGATACAGATACGTAAAGGTGCAGATGTGGTAAAAGTATATGCCGATTACCGCTGGGGAAAGGACGGTGAAACAGCGCCCACTTTTAGTATGGAAGAGATAGCAATAGCTGTAAATATTGCGAAGAGCAGCGGCAGAATAACAGCGGCCCACGCCACTACCAGAGAAGGTATGCGCAGAGCTATTATGGCAGGCATTACCACCATCGAACATGGCGATGAGGGCGATGAAGAAATCTTTAAACTAATGAAGGAGAAAGGCGTGGCGCTTTGTCCTACGCTTGCCGCCGGCGAAGCTGTTGCGCAATACAAAGGCTGGAAGAAAGGTATTGACCCCGAACCCTTAAAGATTACCGCGAAAAGAAAGAGCTTCGAGGCCGCGTTAAAGAATGGCGTTACTATTTGCATGGGCGGCGATGTGGGTGTGTTTGCGCATGGTGATAACGCACGGGAGATGGAACTAATGGCGGCGTATGGTATGAAGCCGGCAGCGGTGTTGCGTTCGGCTACATCTGTGAATGCTGCGGTGTTTGGCTACGCTGATAAAATAGGTAGTATTAAGAAAGGTTTGCTGGCAGATATTATTATGGTGCAGGGTAACCCCGTTGATAGTATAAGCGCTGTACGGAAAGTGGTCTTTGTAATGAAGAACGGGAAGATTTATAAAGAGATGTGAGCTTTGCATTCTGAACTTCTGGCACAGAAACCCATACCCTAAAGTTATAAGAGTTTAGTGTATGGGTTATTATAACATACGCTATTGATAAGCATTTATTTTGCTTCAAAGCTTTACTGCGCCGCATTCCGTGGATCCAGCTTCCCGTCCATCTTATATTCTTTCGGCGGCTCTTTGCCCAATAAATTCTTTACAAAATAATCCCACCGCCGGCGCATCATGTATGAGGAATAAACTCCGTAACCATGACGGCTGTTGGGAAAAACAAGCAGGTCGTAATCTTTGTTGGCCTTTTCCAGCGCTTCAACAACCAGCAGCGTATTGGAGGGCGGCACATTATCATCCATCATTCCATGCGCCAGTAATAGTTTTCCTTTCAGATTTCCTGCATATACCTGGTTGGCCTGTGCCTCATAATTTGATACGCCGTTTGCGCCTTTTGTAAGTAATCCGATGTAGCGTTCGCCCCAGTCGTCCTCATAGTTGCGGTTATCATGGTTGCCCGATTCGGAGATGCCGACTTTAAAAAAATCCGGGTACCGGAACATGGCGCAGGCAGTAGCAAATCCACCGCCCGAATGTCCCCAGATGCCAACGCGGTTTATATCTATATAACTATGCATTTGCGCAAGTTGCCGGATGCCTGCAACCTGGTCGGGCAGGGTATTCTCCGCCATGTTGCCATAGCTCCTGTCATGATAACTTTTCGAGCGCAGCGGGTTGCTGCTGCCTTCAATTTCAACCACTATGAAGCCCAATTCTGCCAGTGCCTGGTTATCGCCGCGCGAAGCTGCAAACGACCAGCTTCCAACGCTGCCGCCCTGCGGGCCGGGATAGATATAATCAATCACCGGGTATTTTTTGGAGGAATCCAAATGGGTAGGCGTATAGAGTAGCCCGTATAAATCAGTTTGCCCGTCGTACGCTTTTATGGTAACGGGCACCGGCGGCTTCCAGCCCGTAGCTTTCAGCCTTGATAAATCGGCTTTTTCCAACGTGGAAACAAGCTTGCCATCCAGCTTGCGCAGTACCGTAATTCCGGGTACATCTGGCTGTGAATAGTCATCAATAAAATAGTTTTGTGATGGTGCTAAAGTAATATCATGGTTGCCTTTTTCGGGTGTAAGCAGCATCATGTTTTTACCATCAAAACCAATCTTGTAGAAATAGGTAAAGTAAGGATTCCCTTCTTCTTTGCCATCTGCCAAAAAATACAAAACCCGCTTCTTTGCATCCACCTTAAGCAATTGTGTAACTACCCAATCGCCCTTGGTAATCTGATTTTTGAGCCTGCCGGTTACTGCATCGTACAAATACAACTGCCCCCAGTTGTCGCGCTCCGAATACCAGATGATTTCTTTGGTGCGGGACAAATATTTCCAGTTAATTGTTTCCTGCCCGGATTCGTACTGCGTGGCAACCTTTTCTTCAAACACTTCACGCACGGCGCCGGTAGCTGCATCTGCAATGCGCAGCTTTTCTGCTTTATGATCTCTTGAAGTGGAAACGAATGCTAACTGTGATGCATCTTCACTCCAGTCCACATCATCAAAAGTCCCGCTGCTCGACACATCATCGCTCAGTGAAGCGCGGTGCGGGTCGGGAGGCACTTGTAAGAGAATCACCCTCGGAGTATCCACATTAATGATGACCCGCTGAATAGTAATAATGCTGGTATCGCCGGGCAGCGGATATTTCCAGGCTTCCAACTTCGGGTGTCCAACATTGGTGCTTACCAGGTACATGTTGCCGGCTTTGCGCTCATCCTGCCTGAACGTAGCAATCTTTTTAGAATCAGGCGACCAGCGCAGGATGGCATCATCAGAATGTTTCCAGCCGGCATTGTCGGTAGCATAGCCAAAATATTGCACGCCATCCGTGGTAAGTTGTGTGAGCTTACCTGTCGCAAGATCTCTCACCCATAAGTTATAGTCTTTTATAAATGCTGCTTTGCTGCTATCGGGCGACAGTACTTCATGGTCGTTGGCTTCTTTGTGCAACGCAGAAAGATCGGTGGCGTCCGGAGTAATAATGTAAGTACTCAAATCTGCTTTCCACTGTTTATTGTTAATATTAAAAACAACAGCCTTGCCTCCGGGCAAATAATCCAGGTCCTGGAACGGCAGCATAGCGGCTTTGTAAGTTTGGCCCGTAGCTGCCGATAAAGCGGTTGCTAATTTTTGCTGGTTGAATGCAGCCGTGCGGGTACCTTTAACAGGATCAACAATAATAAATTCACTGCCTGTAGGTGTCAGCTTACGGTACCAAAACCGGTCTCCCGGCAACCAGTTCGGACTAATGTTTCCATCATCAATATATTGCTGTGTATTATATCTTAAAAAGCTTTCTGCACGGGTATAGTCAGCAGCGCTTACCGAATCGTTTTGCTGGGCTTGTACAGCCGATAATGCAGCACATAAACCTGCTGTAAATAAAAATTTTGTCATGTGGAATATTAAAACCTGGAAATGAATGTTGAATTACTGCTGCAAATTAGTGAATGGCGTTAAAATAAAGATTTTGTTATTGATAGGATGAGTTAAACAGTTGCTGGGTTAAGACTTAGAAAAACTATTAAATCCGCTAATGCCATGTTAAGCAAAAAGAGCCTGAGCCAATCTTGAGAAGTGAAAGGTGAGGCAAGGGCTTTTATATTTGTTGCCTGTCGCGTCGCTATTAATATAACATTAAGCTATAAAGGCAAATTTGCTATCTTCCCACCCTAACCGGATACCTGATGAAGTATTATTTTTTCCTGTTTTACCTGTTGTCAACACCATTTCTATTTGCCCAATCTTATAAAAAACTACACCGGCAATCTGTTGTTGCCGATTCGCATAACGATATACTGTCAACCTGCATAGAAAAGCATTACCGCTTTGATGATAATCTGCTTGGTAAATCCCATTCCGACCTTAAACGAATGCAGCAGGGTGGGATAGACGTGCAGGTATTTTCTATCTGGTGCGATGGCTCGTATGGCAAGGGTAAAGCGTATGCTATGGCAATGCGGGAAATAGATACGCTGGATGCCGCAGCAGCCCGAAACCCGCGGCAGATGCAGCTTGTAAGCAGTTATGCGCAATTGCAGCAGGCGTTGCAACAGCATAAGCTGGCGGCTCTTAAAGGGGTGGAAGGCGGCCACATGATGGAAGACAACCTGGCTTACCTGGATTCTTTTCATGCACATGGCGTTTGCTACATGACGCTTACCTGGAACAATTCTACATCGTGGGCAACCAGCGCTAAAGAAGAAACCCGCGATTCGCTGCTGCACCAGCCCAAAGGCTTAAATGAGTTTGGAAAACAGGTCGTACAAAAAATGAATGCTTTAGGAATGATGATAGACCTGAGCCACGTAGGCGAACAAACATTTTGGGATGTAATGAAAATAGCTACGAAGCCGGTATTGGTATCGCACAGCGATGTGTATGCACTTTGCCCGGTGCCACGCAATCTAAAAGACTCGCAGATCGTGGCAGTTGCTAAAAACGGTGGCGTGATTGATGTAAATTTTTATCCGGGTTTTTTAGACAGCTCTTTTGAAAGAAAGTCGGATGCTTTTAATAAGCGTCATAAAGCGGAAAGGGATTCTCTACTCAAATTAAATCCGGAAACCTACTATGCCAGTGATTATTTATATGCAAAATATAAAGCGGAGATACAGGCTATGCGCCCGCCATTAAGCATGCTGATAGACCACATTAACTATTTGGTAAAGCTCGCCGGTATAGATCATGTAGGCTTAGGTTCCGACCTCGATGGCATCTCCGTTACGCCGCAGCAGATAAATGATATAACCGACTACCCGCTAATTACGAAAGCGTTGCTGAAACAGGGCTATAGCAGGAGTGATATTAAAAAGATTTTAGGGGAGAATTTTTTACGGGTATATAAAGAAAACCAGCTTTAATTCCTCATTCCAACCCTTCTCCACTGATGGAGAAGGGTTGGAAGTTAGTTAGATTCAAACAAAGCGCTGCTCTTACTTATTATGTACAGATACCCGCTCATCAACCCGCAACTCATACTTATCAACCCGTCACCCGCAACGTATTATTGCTCCGACAATTCTTCCAGATTTATTTTTGTTAAATCATGTGCTGCCGGGCCGGTGATGAGCTTTCCATCATAGTTATAGCGCGCGCCGTGGCAGGGACAATCCCACGACTTCTCAGCAGTATTCCAGCTTACACTGCATTTCAGGTGCGGGCAGGTAGGGTTTACTGCATGCAAGCCACCCTGTTCATCTTTGTATAAAGCAATTTTTTCTCCTTCATAGCTAACTACTTTTCCTTCTCCTGGCGCTAAATCACTCAGGCTTTCTATCTTTTCTTTTGTAAAAATGCCTTTCACTAATTCTTTTACTACATCTGCATTTTCACTCACGAAACTGGTAAAGCCGGCAACCGGTTTAATGCGGGCTGGTTTAAACAGATCTTCGTATGGCGATTCTACCCCGGTAATCATATCGTGCAGCAGCAGCGCCGATACATGGCTCCACGTCATGCCATTACCGCCAAATCCGGTAGCTACGTAAATATTGCCTTTGGGATGCTCCGGCACATGGCCAATATAAGGTAAGCCATCTACCGGCTCGAAGTATTGCGACGACCATTTAAACGCCACTTCTTTTACCGCATAAAATTTACGCACGTATGCTTCAAGGTGAAGCAGGCAGGCGTTCGTATTCTCTTCATGCGCGGTCTTATGATCTTCGCCGCCAACAATCAGATAGTCTTTACCCCTTACTTTTTGTGTACGGTGGTAATGATACGGGTCGTACATGTCGTAGGCAAGGTTGTCCGGATACTTGTCATCACTCAACTCTACCGCCATTGCATAACTCCGGTAGGGCGCGCAGCGCAGGTGCAGCACACTTACGCCCGGGGGTATATGCGTGGCAAATACCAGCTTGCGCGCTTCTACTGTACCCAGCGTAGTTTCTATGCCTATCGGCTCATTGTTATGCCAGTTCATTACCCGGCAATGCTGCAGTATCGTACCGCCGGCTTCTTCAAACTGCTTTGCCAGCGCAAAGATGTAGTCAATCGGATGAAACTTTCCCTGGCCGGGTACTTTGATGGCTTTGGTAAATGGCACCGGCACTGGTATCTCCGTTACGTAACTTACTTCCACGCCGGCTTTGGCGGTAGCTTCCATTATTTCTGCTAATTCTTTTTCCTGCTTTTCGTCCTGTGCATACATGTACGCTGCCTGTTCTTCGTAGCCGCAATCAATAGTATAAGTACTGATGTTTTCTTTTATCAGCGCCAGTGCATTTTTAGCAGCGGCTGCTGTTAGCTGTGCATTTTTTTCCCCGAAGTTTTTTTCAATGACCGAGTATGGTGTATCCAGCAAGGTGTTGAGGTGGGCTGTAGTGCCGCTGGTCGTACCAAAGCCTAAGGTGTTAGCCTCCAGCAGCAAACAGCTTTTACCGCTTTTTTGCAGCAGCAGTGCCGTGTTGATGCCGGTGATACCGCCGCCAACTATCACTACATCAAACAAGGAAGCCGGCAGTGCATTGTGTTTTGTTTCGTAATCCGGTATTTCGTATTGCCATAAGCTAATAGCCGCGCCATCTCTTTGCATAAAATTTATTTTTTTGTTTTTATAATCCGGTGTTTACGCCGACAGGGTTCAGAACCCTGTCGGCGTTTGAAAAAAGTATAAGATTTCTTCTTTAAGGTTGTTCTTACTGCTTTGTCGGGTCTTTCATTTTATCGCCCTGCAGGGCAGTGTCCACGGCAGGTTTGGTAGCGGTATTGGCTGCAGGCGTGGTTATGTTGGCGCTCTTACAGGCATACAGGCAGGTACTTATCAGTACGGCTATCAGTAATCTCTTCATACCTAATCATTTATTATTGCTGTATGCTTCAATTTTACTGCCAACACAGTTCGGCTTGATGTTAGTTCTTTTAATTGTTATGTCTTTAACCAACATACACATCGGCACTTCCGGCTGGAGCTATAAAGGCTGGAAGGAAAATTTTTATCCTAAAGGCACGAAAGCGGCAGACTACCTAAGCTATTATGCTCAGCATTTTACGACCACTGAAATCAACAGCACTTTCTATAATACCCCCCGCCAGTCCACTGTAGAAAACTGGGCGCTAAAAGTGCCGCCGGCTTTTTTATTTTGTCCTAAAATGAACCGGTATATCACCCAGTTAAAAAAGCTGAACGAGCCGGAAGCGCCGCTGCAGCGCTTCTTCACAGCCATTGAAGGAATACAGCCTGTATGCGGGCCGGTGTTGGTACAATTGCCGGCTTCCCTGCGCTTTGAGTACGATAAAACGGAGTATTTTTATAAGCTGCTGAAGCAGGA
Organism: Ilyomonas sp.; assembly: GCA_965247435.1. Lineage (GTDB taxonomy): Bacteria > Bacteroidota > Bacteroidia > Chitinophagales > Chitinophagaceae > Ilyomonas. The sequence goes on from OZ252019.1 coordinate 1,370,317, forward strand.
GTATAATCAGTATGAATATGCGCTGGAGGGACGTCATATTTCCTGGTTGGATAACGATAGTTTAAACCTGATGGCGAAGTATGATATTGCATTTGTGATTTCACAATCGGGCAAAAAATTTCCGTATGCCGAGTTTGTAACATCGAAAAATATTTATGTACGCTTTCATGGTCCGGAAGCGTTGTATGCATCGTCTTACAGCGAAGAAATGCTGAGCAGCTACGCAGAAAAGTTTTTACAGTGGGTAAAGGAAGGTCATGTACTTTGGGCTTATTTTAATAACGACATTAACGGGTACGCAGTGCCGAATGCGAAGACGCTGATTGCAGCAATACAGTGCGCATCCGGATAAAATTTTATTATTTTCTATGCAAATACAGCCACAAAAATATATTCAGCGCTTGTTTATGAATGGCACCGACCGGATAAATTCCCGCCCGCAGCGCATGTTTAATCCGATCCACTCGCCGGAACGGAAAGACGCGGATAGTGTAAAAATTTGCGTGTATGATTATAACGGTCAGGATGTGCGGGAACACAACCTGCAAACGGTTGAAGAAACATTCCATTTTAAAGATACGGACTGCAATAGCTGGATTAATATTGACGGTATCCGGCGGGCCGATGCGGAGGCAGTCTGCAATCATTTTGGCATTCATAATCTTATAGAAGAAGATATCATCAGCGTTGGCCAGCGGCCTAAAATGGATGAAGTGGACGATATCATGTATTGCCTGCTGAACATGCTGTATTTTAACGATGAAACAAGTACGGTAGAGCAGGAACAGATCAGCATTATATTGGGTAAAACCTTTGTCATTACTTTTCAGGATGATGCGCAGCGCGATGTATTTCAGAGCCTGCGCGCGAAGCTGAAAGTAAGCAACAGTAAGCTGCGAAATACACATGCAGATTATCTTGCCTATACGTTGATTGATACCATTGTGGATCATTATTTTGTGGTAATGGACAAGCTGAGCGATAAGCTGGAAACGGTAGAAGAGCAAATTATCCATGCTGCCGACGTGAATGCACTGGCGCAAACCAACAAACTGCGCAAAGAGCTGATTGTGCTGCGGCGCAACATACTACCGGTGCGGGATATGGTTAACAGTATCATTCGCAGCGATAGCGAATTGCTCAACGAAAAAGTGATGCGCTATTTTAAAGATGTCTCCGACCATATTACACAAGCCGCAGATATGGTAGAAAACTACCGGGATATGATGATGAATATGCAGGACCTCTATCTTAATAAAGCCAATATGAAGCTGAATGAAGTGATGAAGGTATTAGCCATCGTTACCTGCCTGATGGCGCCGGCTACCGTTATCGGCGGCATCTTTGGGATGAACTTTCAAAAGATTCCCTGGCTTCACAATCAATATGGCTTCTGGATAGCTGTTTCGCTTATGCTGATGATACCGATATATATGATTTACGTGTTCAAAAAACGTGGCTGGTTCAAGACAACGTAACGGGAAGAATCAATTAATTAATTAAAGCTTATAAAACCTCAATTTTGTGCGTATGAGGATTACTAAAGTTCATCTGCAAAATTTTAAACGATTTACTGATCTTACAATAGATAAAATTCCTGCTGAAACGAAGCTGGTGTTATTAATTGGTGCCAATGGTTCGGGTAAGTCTTCAATTTTCGATGCACTAAATTACGTAAATGGTTTGCGATCAGGAGCTTTCAACGCCGATAAATCTTTTTTTTATGAAAAGAATGCAGAAAAAATAAAAGTCAAAATAACTTTAGATAACGGTCGTTTTGTATCACATGGCTATAATGAATCACAACAAACTTTTGAATTTAACCCATATAAATTAATTGGTAGAAGTAGTATTAGAATTGTTCCTCGGATAGTTAATAATGCGCAACCTGATAGAATTACAATTGATGGAGATGCCCCAGAAACGTCAATCGATGCTGACACCCGTTTTACTAATGATTTGTTCATGTATATGCAGAATATTGACAATTCTTTGCGTGAACCAACTTTTAATGGCCGTTCTGCTGATACATTGAAAATTTTTCAACAATATATTGAACCACTTAACTCTTCTTTACTTAATATATTTGGCGGAACCAATGAAACGACTATTCAGATTGCTGAATATCAAAATGCAACTCCCTTTTCCAATGGTAAACTGATTTTCCGAAAAGGTGCTTCTAAAGTCAATTATGATCTATTGAGTCATGGAGAAAAGCAGGTAGTTATTCTTCTTTTAAACTTCATCGTACGCAAAGAATATTATAATGATGCCATTATTTTTATTGATGAAATGGATTGCCATCTGAATACATCGTTGCAATACAAATTATTGGAAGAAATTGTAAGCGTATGGATACCCGATAATGCACAACTCTGGACGGCGAGCCATGCTTTAGGTTTTATAGATTATGCAAGAAAAAATGAGCAGGCAACTATCATTGATTTTGACTTACTCGATTTTGACCTTCCGCAAACTTTATTACCGGAATCAAAAGAAAGTCTTGATGTGTATGACATCGCCATTCCAAAAGGAATGCTCTTTGATATTTTAAAGGACAAAAAAATTGTTGTATGTGAGAACCAGAATGATGAGTATTATAATTTATTGAAAATACCTAATACAATTTTTGTAGGTGTAAAAGATTCAAGAGATGTTTTTTTAACCGTGAAAAGAGATGGCCGTTATCACTCGCTACGTGATAGAGATTTTTTGTCGGATACAGAAGTGGAAAAGCTGAACAAAGCTTATCCTCATCACCATATTTTACAATATTACAATTTTGAAAATTATTTATATCATCCCGATAATATTGAGGAATTAGCAATAAACGGCTTTGATAAAGCTGCTTACATTCAGCATATCACTGATCAAAAAAACGAAAAGATTTTTTACATACTGCCTGTATTATCTTCTTCCCGACAGAATTATGAAGAGTTTAAAACCGATGAAAAATTAAAAGATAAAGATTCAAATCAAATCGTAGATGATTTAAGGAGCGATGACTTTGAAAGGTTTTATAAGTATTTCGATATGAAAGCGCAGTTTAATAAAGCATCATTGTCTCAATATAATTTAAATAAGGAAAAGATGGTATCCACAAAATGGTTCCAAAATCAAATCGAAAGTGTAATAAGCGCATAATCTTCTTTTATCAAGGAATTGCTGCTTCAGCTATACCTGATATTCATTTCTCCTACATTTGCAGCAAATTTCCATTGCATGCAAAGAGATACGCAGATTTTTGATATTATTAATAAAGAATTGAACCGCCAGCGCCATGGCATCGAACTGATCGCTTCCGAAAATTTTACGTCCCTGCAGGTGATACAGGCCATGGGCAGTGTGCTCACCAATAAATATGCAGAAGGCTACCCCGGCAAACGCTACTACGGTGGCTGCGAAATCGTAGATCAAAGCGAGCAACTGGCGATTGACCGGCTTAAGCAAATCTTTAATATCGAATATGCCAATGTGCAGCCGCACAGCGGGGCACAGGCCAATGCGGCTGTGTCTCTAGCGGTATTGCAGCCCGGCGATACGACCCTTGGCTTAGACCTCAGCATGGGCGGTCACCTTACCCACGGCTCGCCGGTTAATTACAGCGGCAAGCTCTACAACGCGCAGTTTTATGGCGTCACCAAAGAGGGTATTGTGGACTATGACATGCTGGAAAAACAAGCCCGCGAACACAAGCCCAAACTGATTTACTGCGGCGCCAGCGCTTACAGCCGCGACTGGGATTATGCCCGCATCCGCAAGGTGGCCGACGAAGTAGGCGCACTGATTATGGCCGACATAGCGCATCCTGCAGGGCTGATTGCCAAAGGCTTGCTCCTTTCCCCATTCGAGCACTGCCATATTGTTACTTCTACTACGCACAAAACTTTGCGCGGCCCGCGTGGCGGCATCATCATGATTGGAAAAGACTTCGAAAATTCCTTTGGTATAAAGGATAATAAAGGCAATACGCAGCTTATGAGCAAGCTGATTGACTTAGCCGTTTTTCCCGGTATCCAGGGCGGCCCGCTGGAGCATATTATTGCCGCTAAAGCCATCGCGTTTGGCGAGGTGCTGACCGATGAATTTACAACGTATGCGCAGCAGATAGTTAAGAATGCACAGGCAATGGCTAAAGCCTTTGTGGATAAAGGGTATAATATCATCAGCGGCGGTACCGATAACCATTTGATATTAATAGACCTGCGCAACAAAAATATAACCGGTAAGAAGGCAGAGCAGGTGTTGGGAATGGCAGAAATAACGACCAATAAAAACATGGTTCCGTTTGATGATAAAAGTGCATTTGTAACCTCGGGCATCCGCGTAGGCGTACCGGCTATTACTACGCGCGGAATGCAGGAAGCGCACATGCAGTTTGTGGTGGATAATATTGACAAAGTACTGATGCATGCTGATGATGCTGCTTTGCACGAAAAGACAAGAAAGGAAGTAAATGAATTTATGAACCAGTTTCCGCTATACCCTGAATTAGGCTAACCAGATAATCTTATAATAAAAATGCCTGCACTCAAGCGCAGGCATTTTTTATTGGATAACGCTTAATCAACACTGCCACTGATGCAAATACTTTTTTGGATTCACTGGTTCTGTACTGTTGTATAAACTCTTTTGCAGTGATACTAAAACAGTTTAATACCAAAATCGTTTTTCGGGGCTGCCCGTTCCGCAGGCAGCGGCTTCACTGCAGTTAATGGCGTCCCCGCCATCAAATGATAATTCCCGGCCTAACCTATATAATTATTTCTAAATAGCTTTCAGGCTTAACAATTATTTTATGCTTAATGCAACGTAATACTAAATGTATGCATCAACGCTATTGAACTGCATGAACACACAAGCACTGGTAAAAGCCTGCCTTAAAAGGAATGAAGCCGCGCAAAAGCAACTTTATGATGCTTATGCAAGCGGTATGATGGGTGTATGCTACCGGTTTACCAAATCGGTGGAAGATGCAGAAGATATATTGCAGGAAGGCTTTATTAAAGTATTCAACAACTTGCACCAGTATAAAGGCGATGGCGAATTAGGAGCCTGGATAAGGCGGATTATGGTAAATACCGCTTTGGCTTACTTAAAAAAACGCCGCAATTACAGCAATGATATGCTGATAAAAGAAGAGCACATGCACGCCGTTAGCGACGATAATCCTGAAATAACCGTACAGTTAAAAGAACTGATTGAAATGATCCGCCAGTTGCCTGCAGGTTACCAAACCATTTTTAATATGTATGCGATAGAGGGTTATTCACACACAGAAATCGGGCAGGCGCTGGGGATCAGCGAAAGCACCAGCCGCTCTCAATATATGCGTGCAAGAAACCAGTTGATAACCTGGCTGCAGATACAGCCGGGCGAATTTAAAAAATCGTCTTATGCCTGATAAAAATTTTGAAGAGCAGGCGCGTAATATGGCCGATGGCTTTAACATGGAGCCGGCGCCTGCTAATTGGGAATCTATACGTAGCGCCATTGGCAGGTCAAAACGTAAAAGAAGGATAGCGTTTTGGTGGTGGCTGTTGCCCTTGTGCACCGCCGCCGGCATTGCCGTATATACACAATTATTGTCCGATAAGCAGGCTCCGCCGGCGGCATCAACCAGCATTGCCCGTCCGTACTCAATCATTAAAAAGAAAAAAGCTGCAAACGGATTAGCCAAGCCGGACAAGCAGGTGGTAAACCCGGCAAACAGCGCTGAGATAGTTGCCGGTAACATTCAAAAAAAAGTTGAAGTACCAAAAGAACTTGCACTGCACCAGGAAGGGGACACACATTTATCAGCTTTCAATAAAAGTAATATTCCGGCTGCCGTAAAAAAAGAAGTTCTCAATAATGCTGAAAGTATAACCACCAATAAAATAGCAGATATGCCAACAACTGTTTCCGGCAATAAACCAAACCCGGTAACCAGTTCTGTAGGGGCGCTATTACCCATAGAAACAGCTATTACAGATAGTTTTACTAATGCACTAAACAATACACAAACAGCGTATAGTAAAGTTAGTGGCGCTGCTGTATCGCTTACAAACGATTCTGCTATAACCAGGCAATTGCCGAAAGATACTGCCGCTACTGCTGCATTACAAAAGCATAACAAGGTAAGCGGCTGGCATTTGGGGTTAACAGCCGAAGGTGGTATCGTTGCTAAAAGCGCATCCTTATTAGCGCTTGCTTCCTTTGAAAAAAATGCAGCACCCGGACAATTTTTTCTTAACGATCCGGGAACGATAACAAGCGGAGGCCTTAATAGTGCCGGAATAAGCCGCACCACCACACAAACAAAACCAGGTGTTACATGGAGCCTGGGCATAGCCTTGCAAAAAGGGCTGAGCCATCGTATTGACTTTCTTACAAACGTTGCCTATCACTATGAAACTTTACATACTTCAACTGTAACTTACAGTGATAGCCTGGTACTCAATAATTCATTTTCTACAATAGCAGGCAGCTATAAAGCAGTACAGCAGTTTCAATTCGCTTCCCTTTTCACAGGGTTCAACTGGCATTTTATCAACAGCAAAAAAATAAGCGCTGGGGTGAGTATTGGTACTGATAATTTTTTATTGCTTGCAGCAAAGCAAAAGCTGAACAATGTCAATGGCAGCCTTGCTTCACGCAACAACCTGCAAAATATAAGCGACAGCGTCTTTACAACCGATAAGTATTATCGTTATCAGCCGGGCTTTTTTGCAGGCATTCTGGTAAATATAAATATGACTGGTGGCAAACAGTTACAGTTTGTACCCTTTATGCGGGGCGGCCTTAAGCAATTTGAAAAAAATACTGCAGCCACTAACAACCACTTATTTTCTGCAGGCCTGCGTGCCATATTTTTTTTTAAATAGTGCTGCAACGTTACCGGTAAACATCTTCTCAAACTATAAAATTACTCCCAATGAAATATTTTTCAACGCTTGCTTTGCTAAGCCTTATTCTCCTTGTTTTTAACGGTTGCTTAAAAGACACAGTATCTAAAAGGTATGTGTACTTCCGGCCGGTGTACAGTACTAAAGAATCGGTACGGGCCAACATAAAAAGTGCTGCGCCGCAAGGGATAGTGAGTCCCGGAAAACTGTTTGTAAAAGACAATTACATCTATTTGAATGAGATAGACAGAGGTGTACACGTAATTGATTACAGCAACCCGGCCAATCCGAAAAACGTGGCCTTTATCGCTATTCCGGGCAATGAAGATATTGCAGTACAAGGCGATTATTTATATGCGGATGAATACACGGATCTGGTTACGCTGGATATTTCCAATCCGCTGTCTGTAAAGCTGGCAAATGTAGCGGGTGGTGCTTTCCCCGATCGCTATTACATTGCCAATCCGGATGACATTATTGTAAGCTGGGTAAAGGTGGATACTACGGTAAAAGGCACGGATAATAGCTGGTGGAAGCGGCAATATGTAAACATAGATTTTGCAAACAACCCTGCCTATCTCGCCTCCAGTGCCACAAGCCCCGGCAAGGCCGGCACCGGCGGCTCCATGGCACGCTTTGCACTCCTCAACGACCGGCTATATACCGTTTCTTCTTCTACCCTTAATGTCTTTACAATTGCCAATCCTGCTAATCCTGCTTTTGTGCAGAACGTAAGTGTCAGCAACTGGGGCATAGAGACCATCTATCCGTTTAAAGACAACCTCTTTATCGGATCAAGCAATGGCATGTATATCTACAATACCAGTAATCCCGATGCGCCGGTACAAGCCGGTGAGTTTGTACATGCGCGGTCCTGCGACCCGGTAATTGCCGATGGCGATTATGCGTATGTTACACTGCACAGCGGATCTTTATGCGAGGGTTTTGAAAATGAGCTGGAAGTACTGGATGTAAAAAACCCCGCAAATGCATCGCTGCTTAAAGTTTATCCGTTTACCAATCCGCAGGGGTTATCGAAAGATGGCAGCAACTTATTTATTTGTGATGGTATGGACGGACTGAAAATACTGAATGCAGCAGACCCGTTGAATATAAAACCGGTGGTTACCATTAATGGCTTTGAAGCCTTTGATGTAATTGCGGTAAATAACACAGCGATTGTCTCTGCGAAGGATGGTTTATACCTGATAGACTATACCAGTCCGTCCAATGCCCATATTGCCGGTAAACTTTTAATAAGCCAATAACATGCGGTACCATTTGATACTATTATGCTTTTGTATAAGCTGTATTGCACATGCCCAAAACAAGCTGCATTATGCCGGGAGTATCGAGGGCGGTTTGCTGGCCGGAAGTAAACCTTATAGTTCCTTCATCAGCCTTAAGCAGGGCGTTGCTTACAGGCAGTTTAGCTTTAGCATTGGCGGCGGCTACGACTTTTACCGGGTTCGTTCCCTGCCCCTGTTTGCAGAGGTGAGCAAATCATTTACCCGCAAGCCGGTGCAGCCTTTTGTACAGGCAGCAGCCGGCGTAAACATCGTAAGCCCTACAGGCAGCGAAAAGAACCGGAGCAATTATTACAATTATAGTGGAAGTTATGATAACGGTTTGTACGCCAAAGCCGGTGGCGGACTTCTTTTCAGGGCAAACAAAAAGTGGCAGTTCTTATTGTCAGCGGGTTATACAATTAAGACTACTGCGTATATATATCATCCGCTTACTCCGGATATTTATCCATACGATACAGAACCAATAAAAGACAAATACTATTTTAAACGCTGGTCGCTTGGCGTAGGTATTATGTGGTAAAACTTATAAACTGAAAGTTTTATTTTGGAGTTAATACAAACGGGCATTTCTAACGGAGATGCCCGTTTGTATTTTATCAGTTTGATAATTAAAATAAGACATTTGTGGATATTTAGGTAATTAGCGCATTTATTGCAGACTTAACGCTAAATAATATGGCTAAGACCGAGGAAAATAAAACGTTTAAAAGGCTGCGCAACAGGTACCGGCTGGTAGTTATGAATGATGATACCTACGAAGAAGTGGTAACTTTTAAGCTAAGCCGTACCAGTGTTTATATTGGTTTGTGCACCATCTTTGTTTTATTGGTCGGATTAACCATTATGCTTTTTATCCTTACACCATTAAAATACTATATACCCGGAGAAGGCGCTTCGAGGCAAAGTAAAACAGAACTGCAGGCATTGAAGATGCGTACCGATTCGCTGGAGCAGAGCATTAAGTACAAAGACCAGTACCTGAACAATATCCGCCAGGTGTTAACTGGTAATACCAGCGTTGCAAGAGACACAACCAGTATCAAAGTTATTAAACCGGATATATCCAACGATTGATAACTATGGAAAAAGAACCCCGCGGCAACAACAATCTGCTGATGCAATATTTTTCTTTTGCCTGGCAGCTAATAGCCGGCCTGGCATTGTCTATATACTTAGGAATGCTTGCCGACAAATGGATGAACACCGGCACCGCCCTGCTGGTGTGGATTTTGCCATTACTGGTAATCATTAGTATGATGGTAAAAGTAATAAGAGATACGACAAACAGAAAAAATGACAAAATTTAAACTGAATAATACATACCTGCCGCTGGTTTTCATTTTTGTTTCGGTAAACGCACTCTGCGTTATATTTAATGATAAGCTGGATGCAAAAGACATTAACCACTTAGTAGTGCAAGGCGCCAACCTGCTTATTTTTATACTCATGTTTGTAAGCGCATACCTTCATTTTAAAGCGTTGCATAAAGCTAATCCGCACGCTTTTTTACGCAGTGTGCTTAGCGCCACCGTAATCAAGCTTTTTGCCATTGCCGGCGCGGTCTTCATTTATTTATTAGCTGCCGGAGAGCAGCGCAGCGTTTACGCCGTACTGGTCGGTATGGTTTTATATATCGTCTATTCTATTGTTGAACTCAGAGGTATTTTCAGACTGAATAAGCAAAATACCAATGTCAAAAGTTGAGCAGCCTATGCAGGCGCTGGCAGCCTTTTTGCCAACGGATGCCTACCCTTACATAGCAGCATACCTTCATCGCTACAAAGTGCACCTTACAATAGCTAAAGCCCGGAGCAGTGTGCTGGGCGATTACCGCAATGCCTATCAGGGCAAGCATCACCGCATATCTGTAAACGGCGATTTAAATAAATATGCCTTCCTCGTTACGCTGCTGCACGAGCTTGCGCACCTGCTTACGTTTGAGCAATATAAGCACAATGTAGCGGCGCATGGCCGCGAGTGGAAGCAGATATACGCCGGCTTGTTGGAAGTGTTTCTGCAACATCGTATCTTTCCCGATGATATCCGGGAGGCGCTGCTGCAATCCCTGCACAATCCGGCGGCAAGCAGTTGTGCAGAAGTGCATCTTACCCGCGTATTGCGTAATTACGATGAGAAGCAACCCGATGTTTTTTTACTGGAGCAATTGCCGGCACAGGCCGTATTTATTACCAAAGACGGTCGCCGGTTTATCAAAGGCAATAAGCTGCGCAAACGCTACCGCTGCAAGGAAGTGCATTCTGGTATTGTGTATCTTTTCAGCCCGGTATATGAAGTAAAACTGGTAGTCAATGTATAATCTGATAACTGACAAGACGGATACAAACTGACTTCGTTACTGACTATTTTTATAGCCCGTTGTTATGTTGTCAGCTTCTACGAGGGGCTTCGTCAAACATTTGTTAATTGAATTTTTGCTACCACTGTACTAATAAACAGATTTGTTTATTTGCTATCGAAAGGAACGTAATTTGTATTATATAACTTCTAAAAAATAAAAAAGAACAAATGAAACTCAAAAGTCTATTTCTTGTGGTGCTTGTAAGTGCATCCACAGCCGTTTTGAGTGTTTGGGGATATAGCAGGTACATGCAAACCCAATATACTGCCGGCACTTCTGGAAACGGTAAGCTTCCTGTAAACTATGCAGGATTTTTTGGCAATAACGCGCCGGTGAGCACAGTTGACTTTACGGCCGCTGCTTCCTCCGCTACCCCTGCCGTAGTGCATATTAAAACACGCACGAAGGCCCGCCAGGTAACCAACAACCTGCCTAAAAGCCAGAATCCTTTTTCTGATTTCTTTGGCGGCGGTGACGACCCTTTTTCAGATTTTTTCAGTGGTCCGCGTACACAAACCATTCCTGAACAACGCGCGAGCGGCAGCGGTGCTGTTATCAGCGACGACGGTTACATTGTAACCAACAACCATGTGGTGGAAGGTGCGGACGAAATAAATGTAACCTTATCCAATAAGAAGTCTTACAAAGCAACGGTAATTGGCACCGACCCCAGTACAGACCTTGCTGTGCTGAAGATAGACGGTAAAGGCCTGCCTTATATTGTTTATGGCAACAGTGATGATGTAAAACTTGGCCAGTGGGTGCTGGCTATAGGCTATCCGCTTACACTGGATGTAACGGTAACTGCCGGTATTGTAAGTGCCAAAGCCCGTTCTATCGGTATTAACAAAAGCAAGAGCGCAGTAGAATCTTTTATACAAACAGATGCTGCCGTTAATCCGGGCAACAGCGGTGGCCCGCTGGTAAACACCAACGGCGAGCTTATTGGTATTAACTCGGCTATTGCATCGCCCACTGGTTCTTATGCTGGTTATTCGTATGCAATACCGGTAAATATCGTTCGTAAAACCGTTAATGACCTTATCAAATATGGTGCAGTGCAGCGAGGTTATTTAGGTGTGTCTTATGCGCCCGACAACTTATCTGAGCAACAGAAAAAGATGAATGGCATTGCAGACGGAGACGGCATTTTTGTAACCGGTGTTGCCGATGATGGCGCTGCTATTGAAGCAGGGCTTAAGAAAGGCGATTTCATTACCAAAATAAATAATGTACTTATTAACAGCAGCGCAGAATTGCAGGAACAGCTTTCCCGCTACAAGCCAGGAGATAAAATTAGTGTAACGTATGTAAGAAAGGGCACTGAAAGCACTGCCAGTGTTACGCTGAAAAATAAAGCAGGCAATTACGCACAGGTGCAGGCATCCACAGGCCTTACCGACAAGTTAGGTGGCGAATTAGCTACAGTAGATGCTGCTACAGCAAAACACAATGGTATTGATGGTGGTGTACAGATAAAGAAATTAGGTACAGGCGCATTAAAAAACAGCCGTATCCAGGAAGGCTTTATTATCACCAGTGTAAATGGCCAGGCTGTAAAATCGGTGGACGAATTAAAGGCTTTATTGGCTAACGCAAGCGGAACGGTAAAACTGGAAGGTATCTATCCGGGTTATGACGAAACCTATGGTTATCCATTAAACCTCGGTGGCGACGACAGTGGAGATGATGGTGATGGCCAGTAATTGTTAAGCAAGATTATTCTAATATAAGCGGCTGCTGAAAAGCAGCCGCTTTTTATTTAGCGAAAGCGCCACGTGTACCCTCAAGATGAATTTTAATAGCCATATTTTTCCTTCCACAGTTGCCTGAGAAAGCGACGTAACTCTTCTTCCCGTACATTATTGCCGGGCTGGTAAAAAGCAGTACCGCTAAGCTTTTCCGGCAGATACTCCTGCGCTGCAAAGTTGCCTTCAAACGAGTGTGCATATTTATAGCCTTTGCCATAGTTCATTTCTTTCATAAGTCCGGTTGGCGCATTGCGTATATGCAGCGGCACGGGCAAGTCGCCATATTTTCTTACCGCTTCCAGCGCCATTCCGATCGCTTCATAAGAGGCATTGCTTTTAACGGAAGAAGCTAAATAGGTAGCGCATTGCGATAAAATAATTCTCGCCTCCGGATAGCCGATTTTATTTACCGCATCAAAAGCCGCATTCGCAAGCAGCAATGCATTGGGATTGGCGTTGCTGATGTCTTCACTTGCAAATATGACCATGCGCCGCGCAATAAATTTTACATCTTCCCCGCCTTCAATCATCCGCGCCAGCCAATACACCGCACCATTGGGGTCGCTGCCGCGCATACTCTTTATAAACGCGCTGATAATGTCGTAGTGCTGCTCGCCTCCTTTGTCGTACAACGCAATGCGTTTCTGCGCTGTTTCCATTACTTTATCATCCGTAATCACTACCGGTTCGTTCTTCCTGAATGTATTGACTATCAATTCCAGCAGGTTCAATAATTTTCTGGCATCGCCACCCGAAATAGTTATTAAAGCAGCGGTTTCGTTTAGCACAATGTTACGGCTCTGGAGCAGCTCATCTTTTGCAATTACATGCTGTAATAAAGCGATTAAATCTTCCGGCAGTAAAGGCTTTAATACATACACCTGGCAGCGGCTTAATAAGGCCGAATTAACTTCAAACGAAGGGTTTTCGGTAGTAGCGCCAATCAGCGTAATCGTTCCCTTTTCTACGGCGCCCAGCAATGCGTCCTGCTGTCCTTTATTAAAACGATGTATCTCATCTATAAACAATATAGCGCCGGTTTGCTGCTTTGCTTCTTCTATTATTTCGCGTACTTCTTTAACACCGCTGCTGATGGCGCTTAGTTGGTAAAACGGAGATTGTAAAGTATGCGCAATAATGTTAGCGATGGTCGTTTTGCCTACGCCGGGCGGCCCCCACAAAATCATGGAAGGGATGGCGCCGCTTTCAATGGCTGTACGCAAAATACTGCCCTTGCCGGTAAGGTGTTGCTGACCCGTTAATGCATCTAAGGTTACCGGCCGCATGCGTTCGGCTAAAGGTGGATGGATAGTGTTCACAACGGGAAAGATAGGAATTTAAATAAGAAAGTTTAGTCAAGGCGATATAGCTGAATAGTTAGGTACATAGGTTTCAGCTAATCGAAAATCAGATATATAGAGAATTCACTTACGCTATGTATTTAAGGCAATCTTTTTGCTCAGCCAAGCTGTATGATGCCGTCTTTGCTTTTAATTTTTCGTTCCTGTTGCAGGTAATCCAGCACTTTCCAGAATTTGTTCCGGTTAATAGCTGCCAATGCTGTTTTTAATTGCCTGATGTCAATCCCATCTGCCGGTATAAGCTGTAAAATACGCCCTTTTATCAGCCCGAATTCTTCTGCCGAGATCTGCACACTTCTCAGCGTAATGCAGTTGTCGCATACGGTGCAGGGTACGTTTTCCGCATCGCCAAAATAGCGGCCTATAAAAGTACTGCGGCAACCGCCTGCAAGATTTAAATAGCCGAGCATCTGTTGTACGCGGTATTCGTATTCCTGCCTGCGCTTTGTATAAAGCTTACCGTTGATATTGAGATATTTTGCAGAAGCGCGGTTGTGCAAAAAGTGGATTTGCGGCGTTTCTTTTTGTGCGAGATATTGTATAATGCCAAATGCCTTTAACTGGTGTAGTTGTGAAATTACGGTATCTTCTTTTATGCCTGCGAGCCGTGCAACCTGTCTTTCCGACATAGAGACGATATTGTCGTAAATACCTTCGTACGTGCGCAGCAAACACTTAATCAACGGCTCGTATTGCGGATGGCTTTGCTGAAATTGCTCCAGCGAAATTTTATCTGTAATAAAACCTGCCTGTGCCGGTAAAAAAATGGTTTCATTAAATGTGATAAAGCCTTCTCCTTCCAGTGCCTTTATACTATTAATTACCAGGTGAGCATCTAATTTAAAATTGGTTATAAAAGTCTTTAAATCAAAATCGTAATAGTTATCCCCGCCAATGCCAACAGGTATCTGCAAAAAGTCGGACAATTGCTGATATACGTTTTTAACAGCTTCTAATGAAGGGAAACGCTGTTGCGGCAGGTCTTTCAGCGCCAGCTCGTCTTTAATATGATAAAGCAGTACCGCAAAAGAGCGCTTGCCATCCCTGCCCGCACGGCCTGCTTCCTGGTAATAATTTTCAAGGCAATCCGGCACATCAAAATGTATAACGGTTCGCACATCCGGTTTATCTATGCCCATTCCGAAAGCGTTGGTACATACAATTACCCGGATCTCATTATTAATCCATTGCTGCTGCCGCCCGTGGCGTTCTTCCGGTGTAAGACCGGCATGGTAGCAATCCGCAGCTACCCGGTGATGCAACAGCAGCTTTGCAATCTCTTTTGTCTGCCGCCTTGTTTTGCAATAGACAATACTGCTGCCGGGCACATTCTGCAGCACTTCCAGCAGTTTGTTCAGCTTGCTGTCTGTATTAAATACACTGTACGATATATTTGGTCTTGTAAAGGCCTGTTTAAAAATGGCAGGTTCTGCAAGTGCTAACTGACCGGCAATATCTTTTTGTACGGCAGGCGTTGCAGAAGCGGTTAAAGCAACAATGGGAACATTGTAAGAAAGCTGCTTTTTTAGCCCGATAATACGCAGGTAAGGCGGACGAAAATCGTAGCCCCACTGCGAAATACAATGCGCCTCGTCCACTGCAATTAAGTTGATGTGCAGCGCCGGCAGGTATTCTTTAAAAACAGCCGTTTCTAATCTTTCGGGCGACAGGTATAAAAATTTATAAGCGCCATACGCTGCTTTCTGCATGGTTTGCCTTACCTCGAAGGGCGTGAGACCGCTATGGATGGCAAGCGCAGGAATCCCTTTTTTCTCAAGGTTGGCAACCTGGTCTTTCATCAGTGCAATCAGCGGGCTTATTACAATGCACAAGCCTTCTTTCATCAGCGCCGGTATCTGAAAACATAAAGATTTGCCGCCACCGGTTGGCAGGAGCGCGAGCGTATCTTTTCCGGCCAAAACAGATTCGATGATTGCCTCTTGCCTGCCGCGGAAAGCAGTATGCTGCCAGTATTGCTGAAGAAGGGAGAGCGGCGATTGCATGGTGCAATTAACAATAAATATTTATACTACTTTCTTCCAGTTTAATCTTACGGAGTTAACAGCCAGTACCACATCGCTTAAGCCCATTACGAGGGCGCCAAAAACCGGACTCAAAAAGCCTAATGCAGCCACCGGTATCGCTACAATATTATAGGCAAATGCCCACGTGAGGTTAGTTTGTATGGTTCGGTAAGTGTGCTTGCCCAAACCAAGCGAAAGCGGCAGGTTTTTTAAACCATGATTCATTAAAACCACCCCTGCGCTTTGCATCGCTGCCTGTGTGGCATCGCTTAACGAAATGCCGATGGTTGCTTTGGCTAATGCAGGTGCGTCGTTGATGCCATCGCCTACCATAGCGGTTGGCATGGCTGCGGTATAAGCGGCAATTTTCTGCAGTTTTTCAGCAGGCGTTTGCGCTGCAATTACGGCAGTGATGCCCAACTGCTTTGCTACTGCTTCGCATTTTGCCTTGCTATCGCCGCTGAGCATGATTGTTTTAATGCCTTTGCCATGTAGTGTTGCAATCACTGCGCCTGCCTCCGGACGTATTTCGTCCTGCACATCTATCCAGCCCAGCAGTACACCGTTACGGCTGATGTAAATGCTATGCGTATCATCGGGGGTAAGCGGTTTAGCCGTCTTGTACGAGCCCGCTATATACCGGTTGCCTTCTTTATCCGTGGCATACATGCCCATCCCTTTTGTCTCTTCAACTGTTGCCCAGCGGATGTCTCCTTTTGTTTTCCAGGCTTTTGCTATGCATTTGGCTACGGGATGGCCGGAGTATTTTTCCAATGAAAAGGCGATGCGTTTGAAATCGTCGGTTGTTAACGGGGATTGATCAATAACAGGTTGCAGATTGTGAGTTAGAGTTTGCAGGTTATGAGTTGTGGGTTTCGGATTGTAAGTTTCGGGTTTGTTAGTATAATCATCCGGTACGTTTTCGCGGCAAACTAAAAAACCGGTAATTGTAAAATCGCCGGTGGTAAGCGTTCCTGTTTTATCAAACACTACCTGCTTTATGTCTTTAAAAAGTTCCAGGCTTTTAGCATTTTTAAAAAGTACGCCATTTCTTGCAGCCCTGCCGAGGCCAACCGCAATAGCCGCCGGCGTAGCGAGCCCCATGGCGCACGGACAGGCGATTACCAGCACCGCTATGCTGCGCATTAAGCTGGCTTCGAAACCAACCGATCCAAAAAAGTAATTAGCCGTAAAAGTAATAAGTGCAATACTCACCACCACCGGCACAAACACGGCGCTTATCTTATCTGCCAATTGCTGAACCGGCGGCTTTTCTGCCTGCGCCTCCTGCACCATTTTTAAAATGTTACCCAATACCGTATTGTTGCCTACAGCGGTCACATACGTTTTTACGGTGCCGTTTTCCAACAGGCTTCCGCCGATGAGTATATCGTTCATTTTCTTTTCTACGGGGGTGCTTTCACCGGTAATGATGGCTTCGTTTACAGTAGCTTCTCCCCATAATATTTTAGAATCCATCGGTACCTGCTCGCCGCTTTTTATCAGCAGCAAATCGCCCACTTTAAGGCTGCTGCTTTCTACCGGAAATACATGTTCTTCATGCTTATCATCATAAGCAATCATGTTGGCCATGCTTACCTGCGAAGTGGCAAGTTTTTTCAACGCTGCCTGGGTAGTGGCAACTGATTTATCCTCCAGCCAGTTGCCAAGGAATACAAGGGTGATAATAGTAGCTGTGGTTTCGTAAAACATAAACTGTGCGGCATTACCGGTAAGTGTGCCGTATAAGCTATATACAAATGATGCTGTTGCACCTAAAGCGATCAGCACATTCATATTCGGCACGCCTTTCAGCAGGCTGCGGATGGCGCTCTTACCAAAAAAACCCATCCCAACAAGATATACCGGAATCGTGAGGAGAAGTTGTACATACGGATTCATAAGTGCCGCAATATGCAAAGGGAGCATGTGCAGCAGCAAGGGAAACGTAAAAATCAGGCAAAACAAAAACCGCTGCCAGTGATTACGGAACTTGAAGAACTGCCTGCCTTCTGCTTCCGGTAAGCCCTTTATTTTATACCCTAAACTGCTGATGCCTTTTTGCAAAACAACTTCATCCGCAGCCGCCGTTTTATCAAAGCTTACATCACCGCCTATGAAGTTTACTTTCACATTCTGCTGACCGGTTTTCTCTAAATATTTATGTATGGAAAGTGCACAGTTGGTGCAACTCATGCCCTCTACTTTCCAGTTTATTGTTTCCATTGTACCTTTTTTGTCATATTGTTTTGCATTCATTCTCAATTACTTCATTATACACACAACAATTTGTTTTCAACCTGCAAAGTTATTGCTTACCAAAAAGTATATGATCATTGTATAGTCTTATCTTTTATACTTTGTTGCAAATAGTAAGATGTTTAACAGTTTTATTTACCGGTTAACAAGTACAATTCCGGTTTGCAAAAGGTAGGGTTTATTAAAGCAGCGCTTCCTTTTGTTTACCAATAGCTCCCTAACCGGTAGTGTAACCTGCCCGTGAAAAGTTTTGCTGTTTAAACAATTGCTGCTACATTTAATATACAATACTGTTTAAAAAATTGGTTGTATTATTAGATGTATGATGGATAAAAATGAGCGTTTACAAAGTGCGGAGCGCGTGAGGGATAGAAGCGGAAAGCCCGCAACGCAGCGAGGACCTGCCTTTGCCGGCAGGCAGGCTTGCAGCGGATAGCCCGACCCGGAGGGGCACGCCCAAATCAATATCATACATTAGATAACACGCCCAAAAATTATCTGCAAGCCCGCATACGAGACACCGCGCTTTCCTGAAAGCTTTTATATGTTGCGTATGATTTTATTACACAATCCCACAAAACTAAAAATATGAAAAAGAGTACGTTGCTAACGTTTGCACTGTTTTATCTTCTTTATTCTTATGCACAGGAAGACAGCGGCCTTGACCGGATGCTGGTGAATATTGACAAATCCACGGTTACCAGCGGAATCGTTTATGATAGAGTAACTCCTTTTGCCAGCTTGCGTCAGTACAATACGGTACATGACACAGCGGATGTCCATTACTTTGAACAAGCGGAGAGCGAGCTTTATCGCGCCAGCAATGGAACAAAGTTTATTGCAAACGCTGCACTGAGGAGCCGTTATGCTCCTAAATTGCAGACCAACATAGTGGATATTGGTATCTTAAACAGCGAGTATCAGTATTTAAATTACTACGAAAACAATCCTTCTTTGGGCGGGTTGACTTTAAGTGACAACCGGTTTTCTCCAATCAGCGGTAAGCCACCGTTTCTTTCATCCAATGTAGTGGTCATTGCGCCGCTAAAGAAAGCCATAAGCGGTACTTCTTTTACGTACAATTTTAAACCGGCGCTTTGGCTGAACAACAGCACTAAAACCATTAAAAAGCTAACCGCCGTGTTAGGTGATGGTGTTTCGAGAAACGTGATTGTTGCCGGTTCCATTGCGTTGCCAGCCGTTACCGTTACGTACGCCCAATCAGGTTATAAATATTTACAATTTACCGTAACCTTCAGCGACAATTCTACGCAGGTAACGTATGGAAAGCTGTATGCAAAAGTAACAGCCGGCGCGCCGGTAGCAGACTCCGACCGGATAACCGAAGATTTTACGTTAACGGCTGCTATCCCTTTCAAAGGTTATGATGAAGATACTGCTACGCCTGCCCAGATTCAATACCGCATTTTTTACCGGACAAATAACGGCAACACACAAAAGATATTGATGAAGCCCATTATTATTTCTGATGGCTTTGACCCCGGAGACAACAGAAAAATCCAGGCATCGGATTATACGGATTATGAGCCCGGTAAGGATAAGTCTATTGAAGATATGATGCGCTATATTGATTGCAAAGGCGACAGTGCGCAATTAATTGATACGCTCAACGCCAGAGGTTACGATGTGGTGATTGTAAATTATCCTACTTATACCGCTACTATTACCGGCGAGGAAATAGATGGCGGCGCCGACTTTATAGAGCGCAATGCCCTGGCAATGGTTGGGTTGATACAAAAGCTGAATACCACGCTAACTGCCAACGGCAGTGCTGAACAATTAGTAGTGGTTGGCCCAAGCATGGGTGGACAGGTAACCAGGTATGCACTGGCGTACATGGAAAAGCAATATGCGGCAACGCACAACACTAAATGGCTGCACAAAACAAGACTTTGGGTAAGCCTTGACAGTCCTCACCTTGGCGCTAATATTCCCGAAGGATTGCAGGCGTTGGTAAACCTGTTGAAAGAGGAATCAACCGATGCATCCGATTTTTATTACGAGCAGTTAGGCTCTGCTGCGGCAAAACAGCAGCTAATCAACTGGCACCAGCAGGGAGCTTCCTACAAAACCGTGAATACCGCTGATTTGAATGGACGAACCATATCTCAGGGCTGGGCAACGACTTCCGGTTCTCCTTTCTACCGGCAGTTTTATAACAATGAATACAACAACGGGCTGGCTAATTCCAAAGGCTACCCGGTAAATTTGAGAAAGATAGCGATGGTCAACGGTTCGGTTACCGGCAAAACGTATGGTACCGACGGAGAGCAAACATTGAATATCGTAGGATCAGCCAGATTTCTGCAGGTTGCTAATTTTGAAACCTATACCATGCCCACTTACGGCACCAGCCGTACCATTGCCCGTTATAAAAATACGTTTGATGACAAACGCACCCAGGCGCCGAATAATGATACAAGAGGAAACCCGGATATTTTACCCGGCGGCTGGTATCCCGGTTACGATATATTAAGCGAGTCCATTACCGGAAGTGATAGCAGCGGCATTACGTTTAAAGAAAAAACCAATCAGCATATACATTGTTTTATTCCGTCCTTTTCTGCATTAGGCATGAAAAATCCGGCGCAAAATTGGGCGCAATCTTTAAAAAGAAACCTCGTATGCAGCAGCGAAATTCCATTCGACACCTACTTCGGGCATGATGATAACACGCAGCATACTTCCTTTGATTGCGAAAGCGTAAACTGGTTGTTGAAAGAATTAGACGGAATACCACAGGCGCCCTGGTTTCCTGTTACCGCTACTGACCTGAGCGGACCTGCTACTATAACGGTGAATGATACAAAAACATACAGCTTCGGAAGTCTTTGCGCCATACCCGGCGCTGCCTCCTGGAAGCTATCCGCCAACCTGCAAAAAGTAAGTGCTACCGCTTACTCCATCACCGTTAAAGGTATTAGTGCAGGCGCCGGAAAAATAACCGCCACCTTTACAAATGGAGAACAGGTTGTAAAAACAATAACCGTAGGTGCAGCTTTTGCCTTTGCGATTGCGCCTAATCCTGCACAAAACAACATAACGGTTAGCAGTAACAGTGGATCATTAGAACAAAAAGAAAAGACCAGCCTCCTGTATGCCATTAAAATAACAGACCGGCTGGGAACGGCAAGAAAAACGTACCAGTATAAAGCCGGCATTACTTCCATCAATATTCCGGTTGCCGATTTAAGCGCAGGGATGTATCTGGTATCTGTTTTTGATGGCCATCAATGGAGCAGCCAGTCATTAATTATTTATAAATAGGACAAAATAAGGGGAGCAAAAGGTGTCTGACGCTTCAAAAGTGTCAGACACCTTTTGCTTTGGTGCATACCTTCACCTACCATTCTTTTCACGGTATCATTCCGGTACATATCCGCACGTACCGGGCAGTAAAGACAAGATAAAGAGAGTAAAAGTTGTCTGACACTTGATAAGTGTCTGACAACTTGCCGCCTTGCTGCATGTCTCTGCGAACCACTTCTTTTACTTTTATTTTTCCGGTACATGCGGATACGTATTTGGGCAGTGAAATGCACTAAGATGGTTTACAATGGAATAAGATTGCTTTGGGATGGCATAAGATGAAAAAAATATGATATAAGATGGGTTTGAGATGGTATAAGATTGCTTTGGAATGGTATAAGAATGAAAAAATATGGCGTAAGATGGGTTTGGGATGGGATAAGATTGGTTTCGGATGGCATAAGATTATCTCCGGATGGCATAAGATTGAAAAAAGGTGGAGTAAGTTGAAAAAAATACGTACTGTAAAAACTATAGAGCTCCTCCAAAGATTCTGCTGCCCTGGTGCGTTTCTTCACGCACCATTTCTTTCATTGTATCATTCCGGTACGTGGGACACGTACCGGGGCAGTGGGTCTTCACGCACCATTTCTTTCATTGTATCATTCCGGTTTGTGCGGAAACCTACCGGGGCAGCCGTACGCGGGGCAAGGACGGAAATGATGGTGTATGTTTACCGGTTTCCTTAAACGCTGAACAACTTCCTGCTTATAACCGCTACATTTGAAACCTTAATTTTTTTAACCAATACTATGTCTAAAGAAAGGGAAAGAGAAGAACTGCACCGTACTATATGGCAAATAGCAAACGACCTGCGTGGCAGTGTGGATGGCTGGGATTTTAAATCGTATGTGTTAGGCATGTTGTTTTACCGGTTTATCTCCGAAAACTTAACGGCTTACCTCAATGGCGAAGAGCAGCGAACCGGCAATGCCGCTTTTAATTATGCGAATCTACCTGATGAAGATGCGGAGTTTGGCAGGGGAGACACGGTAAAAGAAAAAGGTTTTTATATTTTGCCTTCAGAACTGTTTGTAAACGTTCGTAAAAAGGCGAAGGGCGACGAAAACCTGAATGAAACACTGAGCCGTATTTTTAAGAACATAGAAAGCTCTGCAAAAGGTACCGACAGCGAAGACGACCTGAAAGGCTTGTTTGATGATATAGATGTAAACAGCAACAAACTCGGCGGCTCTGTACAAAGGCGGAATGACCAATTAATCAAAATAATTGATGCCATCGGCGGTTTAAAGTTAGGCGACTTCCAGGAGAACACCATTGATGCTTTTGGCGATGCTTATGAGTTTCTGATGACGATGTATGCCTCCAATGCGGGTAAATCGGGCGGTGAATTCTTTACACCGCAGGAAGTATCGGAACTGTTAGCGGAAATTGCGGTGGTTGGTAAAAAAGGGGTGAATAAAGTGTATTATCCTGCCTGTGGTTCGGGTTCTCTGCTGCTGAAGTTTGCCAAAGTATTGGGCAAAGAAAATGTACGGCAGGGCTTTTACGGGCAGGAAGTAAACATCAGCACCTATAACCTGTGCCGCATTAATATGTTTTTGCATGACATTAACTATGAAAAGTTTGATATTGCACACGGCGACACCTTAACCGACCCCAAACATTGGGATGAAGAACCTTTCGATGCCATTGTATCCAACCCGCCTTACTCTATCCGGTGGGAAGGCGATGCTAACCCGCTCCTGATCAACGATCCCCGTTTTTCGCCTGCCGGTGTATTGGCGCCAAAGAGCAAAGCCGATCTTGCTTTTACCCTGCACATGCTGCACTGGCTTTCTACTTCGGGCACGGCTGCCATTGTGGAGTTTCCGGGTGTGCTGTACCGCGGCGGCGCGGAGCAAAAAATAAGAAAGTACCTGATTGATAACAACTATATAGATGCGGTAATACAGTTGCCGCCCGACCTGTTTTTTGGTACGACGATAGGCACCTGCATTATTGTGCTGAAAAAAAGTAAAGGAGACAATGCTACGCTGTTTATTGATGCTTCTGCTGAGTTTGTGCGTGGTGGCGCCAAAAACAAGCTATCCGATGCCAACCGCAGGAAAATATTGCAGGCTTATATAGAACGTGCGGACAATAACCATTTTGCAAAGCTGGTGCCTAATGCAGCCATTGCCGGTAATGATTACAATATAGCCGTAAGCAGCTATGTAGAAAGCGAAAACACCACCGAAGCAGTGGATATAGAAAAGCTGAATGCACACATAGCAGAAATAGTGATAAAGCAGCACAAGCTACGCACCGCTATTGATGAAATTGTTGCAGACTTGGAAGGAGGCGTGTATGAGTAGAATAGATGAATTGATAGAACGGCTTTGTCCGGATGGAGTTGAGTTTAAAGAGTTGGGAGAAGTATTAGATTATGTGCAACCAACTAAATACATCGTTACGAGTATAAACTATGATGATAGTTTTCAAACACCCGTTTTAACAGCGGGACAATCTTTTATTCTTGGTTACACAGATGAAACAGATGGCATTTATAAAGCAAGCAAAGAAAAGCCAGTTATTATTTTTGATGATTTTACAACTTCGTTTCATTGGGTTGATTTTGCGTTCAAAGTAAAATCTTCTGCAATGAAAATGTTGTCACTTAAAAATGATGCAAATATTAATTTTCGTTTTGCTTTCTATGCAATGAAATGTATAACATATAATCTGCAAGACCATGCTCGCCAGTGGATTTCTGTGTATTCAAAATTCCACATACCTATTCCACCACTTGAAATCCAAAATGAAATTGTAAGAATCCTTGATTTGTTTACTGAATTGGAAGCTGAATTGGAAGCTGAATTGGAAGCAAGGAAAACACAATACACTTATTACAGAGATAAGTTGTTGACTTTCAACAAATTAAATGGGGGGGGGTATAAATGGTTAACAATTAATGAGATAGGAGTGCTAATTAGAGGGAACGGATTACAGAAAAAAGATTTTACCGAAACTGGTATTGGTTGTATTCATTATGGTCAGATCTACACCTATTATGGAACATTTACAGACAAAACCAAATCATTTGTTTCACTTGAACTGGCAAAGAAATTAAAGAAAGCAAGCACAAATGATTTGATACTTGCTGGTGTTAGTGAAAATGTGGAAGATGTATGTAAAGCAGTCGTTTGGCTTGGCAAAGAAGATATTTGTGTAAGCGGTGATACGTTTGTTTTTAAACACAAACAAAACGGTAAGTACCTGGCATATCAATTACAACTCCAAAGGTTTATTGAGTACAAGAAACAACATTCTATTGGTGCAAAAGTTACAAGACTGAGAAGCGACAAATTGAAAGATTATAAAATTCCAGTTCCATCTCTTGCCGAACAAGAAAGAATCGTTTCTATATTAGACCAATTTGATGCATTGGTGAATGATATTTCCATTGGTTTACCCGCCGAAATAGCAGCCCGCCGTAAACAATATGACTATTACCGAAACAGGTTGCTGCATTTTAAATATCTGAATCAGGATTTGCAGGATTGAAAGATGAGCAGGATTTTGAGAATTTAAAACAATCCTATAAATCCTACAATCCCCTAATCCTGATTCAGACGATTTTTTGCAGGATGAAAGGATGAACAGGATTTTGGGAATTTAAGACAATCCTATAAATCCTAAAATCCTCTAATCCTGATTCAAACGATTTTTTACAGGATGAAAGGATGAACAGGATTTTGGGAATTTGATATAATCCTGCCAATCTTAAAATCCCATAATCCTGATTCAGACATTTTCGCAGGAGAAACAGGATTATCAAATAGTTCCACAAAGAATTACTTTTAAAGTATAAAGCTGCAAACCTTTACATCTCCAATCATGATTGACGAGATTACCTATAAGATAAATGGTTGTGCCATGAAGGTGCACAATACATTAGGCAATGGATTTCAGGAAGTGATTTATCAGCGTTGTCTTGCCATTGAGTTGAAAGCCGCCGGGCTGTCGTATGAGAGAGAAAAAGAGCAAACTATTTATTACGAAGGGATCGAAGTGGGTTCACGCAGAGCTGATTTTATCGTAGAGAATAAAATTATTGTTGAATTGAAAGCTTTGATTAATTTGGAAGATGTGCACTTAGCGCAGGCGAAAAATTATGTAGTGGCGTACAACTTTCCAATTGGTCTGTTGATCAACTTTGGCGCAACAAGTCTTCAGTTTAAAAAGGTATTCAATCCAAATTTTAAAACTGTCTGAATCAGGATGAACAGGATAATCGTCTGAATCAGGATTTACAGGATTAAGAGATGAACAGGATTTTTAGAAAGTTACGCTGCAATCCTGCAAATCCTAAAATCCTAAAATCCTGATTTTGACAGTTAAAGGATGAACAGGATAATCGTCTGAATCGGGATTTGCAGGATTGGAGGATGAACAGGATTTTTTAAATAACAATACAATGGATAGAAAAATAGTTATTCGATATAAGCAAAATCAAGCAAATCCTATAATCCTAAAATCCTGATTCAGACAATGTATAATATCGTAGCCGAAAACCCCGAGAGCACCGTTGTTGCAGAATACCAGTCGCCGTACAAACGGGAAACGGCTTATCAAACAGAAGATGCCTTAGAAAAGGCATTCATTCAGCAGTTAGGAACACAGGCTTACGAGTACCTGACCATTACCAGCGAAGCAGCGCTCATCAATAACCTTCGCCAACAGTTGCAGGGCTTAAACAATTATACATTTACCGATAACGAGTGGAATCATTTTTTTAAAAACAAAATAGCGTCTGCAAACAGTGGTATAGAAGAAAAAACAGCGATCATACAGGAAGACCATATACAACTGTTAACCCTTGATGACGGTACGGTAAAGAACATTTACCTGCTGGATAAATCGAGCATTCACAACAACCGTTTGCAGGTCATTAATCAGTATGAAACAGGAGACGGGCAACGCGCCAACCGGTACGATGTTACGGTACTGGTAAATGGTTTGCCGCTGGTACATATTGAATTGAAGAAAAGGGGCGTGGATATTAAAGAAGCGTTCAACCAGATTAACCGGTATAACCGGGAATCGTTTTGGAGCGGCTCCGGCTTGTTTGAGTATGTGCAACTGTTTGTAATCTCCAATGGTACGTACACCAAGTATTACAGCAATACCACCAGGTTTTCGCATATTAAAGAACAAAGCCAAAATGCTGCAAAAAAGGGAAAGCGAACCAGCAATAGTTTTGAGTTTACATCGTGGTGGGCAGATGCGAATAACAAACCCATTACCGACTTAATGGATTTTGGCAGTACTTTTTTTGGCAAGCACACTTTATTGAATATTCTTACCAGGTACTGTGTATTTACAACCGATAAATTGTTGCTGGTAATGCGCCCTTACCAGATTGTAGCTACGGAGCGTATATTGAGTAAGATACAAGTTGCCAATAATTACAAAAACTACGGAACGATTGAAGGCGGCGGTTATATATGGCATACAACGGGAAGCGGCAAAACACTCACTTCTTTTAAAACGGCCCAATTAGCCAGCAGATTACCTTTTATCGGTAAAGTATTGTTTGTGGTGGACAGGAAAGACCTTGACTATCAAACCATGAAAGAATACGACAAGTTTGAGCGGGGCGCTGCCAATAGCAATACCAATACGGCTATTCTTAAAAAGCAACTGAGCGATGCTAAAGCAAGCATTATCATTACAACCATTCAAAAGCTTTCTATTCTTATAAAAAAAGAAAAGAATCATATTGTATTCAGTCAGCCTGTTGTAATCATCTTTGATGAATGCCACCGTTCGCAGTTTGGCGATATGCACACGGCTATTACCAAAGCGTTTAAGAAGTACTTTTTATTTGGGTTTACCGGCACGCCCATCTTTGCAAAAAACGCCGGCAGCAGCAGCAAGTCCGGTGTACAAACAACAGCGCAGGCATTTGGCAGCAAGCTGCATACCTACACCATTGTAGATGCCATTAACGATAAAAATGTGCTGCCGTTTCGTATAGATTACATCCGAACGATGAAGGAAGGGGAGAATATAAAAGACCAAAAGGTTTGGGATATAGACCGGGAAAAGGCGTTAGCAGAACCTAAACGTATCGGCAATGTTGTAAACTATATTTTGGAACACTTTAATCAGAAAACAAGGCGAAATGACAAGTCGTATAGCTTCACCTCCCTTAAAAATGTGTATGAAGTAGCATCGGCGCAGCAACGTTCTAAGATAGAAGAGATAAAGCAAAAGATCCGGCTCACTGGTTTTAATTCCATATTCGCTGTAAGCTCTATTGATTTTGCCAAGACCTACTATAATGAATTTAAAAAACAGCAACAAGCTATACCCCAAATTTCGAGGCTTAAAATAGCCATCATTTTCAGCTTTGGTGTAAATGATGAGGACGAAGGGGAAGGTGTACCGGATGAAAACCTGGAAAGCACCGAACAACTGAATGCAAGTGACCGGGATTTTTTGGATGCAGCCATCAGGGATTACAATCAGCTATTCAAAACTAACTACGATACTTCTGCTGATAAATTTCAGAACTATTACAAAGATGTATCGCTGCGGATGAAGAACCGGGAAATAGATTTACTCATTGTAGTCAATATGTTTCTAACCGGTTTTGATGCCACCACTTTAAATACGCTTTGGGTTGATAAGAATTTGCGGCTGCATGGCTTGTTGCAGGCTTATTCAAGAACCAACCGGATTTTAAACTCCGTTAAAACATTCGGCAATATTGTTTGCTTCCGCAATTTAGAAGAAGCCACCAATGAAAGCATTGCACTGTTTGGCGATAAAGAAGCCGGCGGTATTGTACTGCTAAAAACGTTTGATGAATATTATAATGGGTATAGAGATGGAGATAAAACCATCCGGGGATATGTTTCCCTTGTTACTGAACTTGCCAATCGATTTCCGGTAGGTGAACAGATAATTGGAGAACAGGCGCAGAAAGAATTTATCAGGCTGTATGGCTCTGTTTTAAAGGCAAGAAATATACTCTCCGCTTTCGATGAGTTTACGGGCAAAGAAATATTGAGCGAAAGAGATGTGCAGGATTATCACAGTATGTACATCAATCTTTACCATGCATTCCGCAACAGGGCTGGCGGCGATGCGGAGAACGTGAATGATGACATTGTGTTTGAAATGGAATTGATTAAACAGGTAGAGATTAATATTGATTACATTTTAGAACTGATAACAACATATCATGACGGGCATTTGAAGGATAAGGAAATAAGGATAAGCATCAACAAGGCAATTGATTCGAGTGTAGAACTGAGAAACAAGAAAGACCTGATCGAAAAGTTTATTCAATCGCTCACGCCGGGAGCCCATGTTACGGATGACTGGCAAAGTTTCGTGGAGGAGCAGAAGATGGAAGAGTTAGACCACATTATTGCAGAAGAAAAGCTTGATAAAGTAGAAACCTATCAATTCATCAATAATGCTTTCAGAGATGGTTATGTGCAAACAACAGGTACGGGTTTAGCTAAACTACTTCCACCTGTTTCAAGGTTTACACCAACAGGAGAAAGAACGCAGAAGCGGGAAATGGTGATAGCGAAAATAAAAGCATTCTTCAACAGGTTTTGGGATATAGCGGGCAATTCATTGGAAAAAGAATAAACACAACGCAAGTCTTCTAAGCTCCGCGAATTTTCCAGCCATACCTGTTCGAAACAATCTGTATAGCAACCCGGCACTACGTCACTGCGGGCTTCCGCGAAGCAGTCTGTGGGGGAAGTACCATTAAGATCAGCCATCAGTAGTAATTAGCAGCTATCATCACTGCCCACTCTTCGGAGTATTAGCGCAGCCTGCCCCAAAGAACAGGATAACAGCGTTTGGGGATATGCCCGTTGTTCAGATAGTGTAAGCAGGGAACTTGCTTTAGTATGCTCCTTTTATGTAATAATGAATGATGCTGAAGAATCATTTTTATCTTTCTCTGCAAGGTGCGCTCTCGCTAACACACCGAAATACGTAACTCCTGCCTGCGCTGCAAGCCGGGAAATGATGATCCAACA
This sequence comes from Ilyomonas sp., assembly GCA_965247435.1. Taxonomy (GTDB): domain Bacteria; phylum Bacteroidota; class Bacteroidia; order Chitinophagales; family Chitinophagaceae; genus Ilyomonas. The sequence continues at coordinate 1,399,613 of OZ252019.1, forward strand.
GGGCGCAAGACCGTTGTGAAGCTAAGCAAAGGTTCCATCTCAGTTTCTTAACCACTTTCATTTAATTTTGTAATGAAAACAAAAAAGATGAAAGAAGTTACTATTAGTGTTCCTGATGAAGAATACAACTTTGTAATACAATTGCTCCAGCGGCTGCACTTTATAAAAGTAAAAGAGCAGCCTGGTAAAGAAGAATTTTTCAATGGCTTGCAGGAAGCAGTGAATGAAGTAAACAATATTAAAAAAGGAAAAAAAAAGAGTAAATCACTTCAATCCTTTTTAGATGAGCTATAAAATAACTGCTGTTGCCAACTTTCAGGGGCAGGTAAAACGGCTTATTAAAAAGTTCCCTTCTCTTAAACAAGAACTTCAGGAACTCAATAATTTGCTGGTAAATAACCCCATACAGGGTGATGAACTGGGAAACAATTGCTATAAAATCAGGATTGGCATTGCATCAAAAGGTACAGGCAAACGTGGTGGCGCAAGAATAATTACACATGTATATGTAAGCGGAAAAGAAGTCTTTCTTTTATCTATTTATGATAAATCAGAACAATCAACTATATCTAATGCCGAATTGCAAAATTTATTGAAGGGATTGCATGATTGATAAATTGCCGTATGTTAACTATTTTCATGTTCTTCAACCCCGGCAGAAGCCGATGCTCAATGTCCTCACCCGCCTGCGTTGGTCTTCTTCACCAACGTGGAAAAAAAACTTAAACGATAAGAACAGGAGCAATCGCATCAACCTGCCAGCAAATAGCGCCGCTGTTTTCTTATTTACATCCCATACTTTTTTTCTATAACAAAGCACACCCATGCCTGTGTATGGTAAGCAGGCAAAAACCCTGAATGAAGCCGCCGCTGCTACCTGTGCCTGATCAAATACGCACAACAGGTTTGCGAAAGCGGACACCTCTGTTTTTCAAATCATTAGCGCAGTGATAAATGATCGCCGCAGGTTTCCCAACAAGCCTGTTTTCAAATACCTGTTTAAGCGGGTATAACAACTCTCTCTGATGGGAAAACTACGCAGCGCGGGAAGATGATTCTAAAGAATCATTATTCTGTTTTACTTCGGGGTGCGGTTTGGTAACACGGGGAAGAACATGGATCATTTTTAATAAATGAAGGTTCGTTTCTTGTTACCTGTAACGCATACATTTACTAATTAAAACATCACCTCTTTTTCCTCACAACAACACCATTACTCATGAAAACAAAATTTTTACTCTTCAGCTTTCTTTTTATGCTTTGTTTAAATTGTTACACCAAAGCACAGACAGATGTAAATGATTCGCTGGCATTGGTAGCCTTGTATAAAAGCACCAACGGACCATCGTGGAAGCATCATACCAACTGGCTGAAAGGACCGGTTAATACCTGGTATGGTATCTCCGTTACAGGCACCAGGGTCACTGCTGTCAGCCTTGGTTTAAACAAACTTTCGGGTACGCTTCCGGCAGCATTAGGCAATCTTACCGCATTGCAGGAATTGATTTTATACTATAATACCCTGACCGGGAGTTTGCCTGCTACATTAGGAAAACTTACACACTTGCAAAAGTTGTGGCTGAATAATAATTCGTTATCAGGCTCCATCCCTTCAAGCCTGGGCAACCTGAGCAATATTATCTATTTTAGTTTAGATCATAATGCATTAACCGGGTCTATACCCACCAGCCTAACCAAACTCCTCACCGTCCAGAATTTTACTTTAGACTATAACCAGCTTTCCGGTAGCATACCAGACGATATTGGAAATTTTCAGGCATGCTGGTATCTGCTCCTGAACAACAATCATTTAAGCGGTACAATACCAGGTTCGGTTACCAGGTTAACCACAATTGTTGATTTGGATGTAAGCTTCAACAATTTAAGCGGGCAAATGCCGGATATAACAAAACTGGAATTTAGTGCAAATGCAGGTGTTTATTTAAATAACAATCATCTCACCAATGAGTTTCAACCTTCCACCAGCGCACAACGCACAACAGTGGTAAGCAATAATAACCTCACATTTACTGGCCTAGAAAAGTTGCTGAACTATGGTGGTTTTCTGTACCCGTCTGTTGATTATTCCAATCAGGCGCCCGTTAAGTTACATTCCAATGGCAATCAACTGTCCGTTTCAGCAGGCGGCACACTCAGCAATAATACTTATACCTGGTACAAAACAGGCAGTACAAATACCACAGTCGTTACCGGCGATTCTACTTTTCAGCCGGCGGCAAGTGGTCAGTATTATGCCGCTATCACCAATGCTATTGCCAGGCAGCTCACGCTTTATACCGATACTGTGAGTTATACAGCCCCTTTACAAAAGCCATTGTCCGTATCAATATATCCTAATCCCGTTAAAGGTATCGTTACAATTACCGGTTTAAATGCAAAGGGCACCGGTACCATCACTATAGCCGATGTGAGCGGTACAGTATGGATGAAAACAGTAGCAAGGCAGCAGTCAACAGTAAAGTGCGATGTAAGCAGGCTAAAGCAAGGCAATTATGTGCTGTGTGTAAGCAACGGGCAAGAAAGGATCACAGTTAATTTTATGAAAGAATAATTTTCCCCGCCCGAGTTGGTGTTCTTCACCACAGGTGTTGGGAAGAAATGTTAATAGTCATCACATGGCACAAATCGCTCGCAAAGTCCCTCTCCTTGGGAGAGGGATTTAGGGTGAGGTCTAATAAGAGCGCTACAACATTTACCTCTTTAACATTTCTTCCCAACAGTTCTGGTGTTCTTCACCAACTCGACAATAAATAAGCATTGCTGATAAAGAACAGGAGCAAAAGCAAAGTCTTTTTATATAATGGACTTCTTCAAGTGTCAGGCAGAAACTTTTAAATTCTATGCTGCCCTGGTGCGTATTTCTGGGCACCATTTCTTTCATTTTATCATTCCGAAACCTGTGGACACATACCGGGCAGTGAAAGCTGTTGTCTTACAGGACAGCAGCTTTTATTAGCATTTTAAAAAGGTGGTCAGGTAGGACGGTTGTTGGTAGTTCAGGACGTTTTTTTTAATTTTTATAAACGCACTGTAGGTTTGTACTATGAAGATAACTTTTACAAAGGATACAATACTTACCGCAGCGCAGCAATTGTGGGCTTATGGTAAAGACTATCCCGTGTGGGCTTTTTATGCAGGAATGGGCGTTGGCAAAACGACCTTTATCAGCACATTGTGCGCGCAGGTGCTGGGCGTGGAAGACGCGGTAAGCAGCCCTACATTTGCCATCATTAATCAGTATAAAAGCCCTGTTGCCGGCAATGTTTGCCACATGGACTGGTACCGCTTAAAGAGCGAGGAGGAAGCGATACAGGCCGGTGTGGAAGATGCCCTTACCAATAATGATATATGCTTTATTGAATGGCCGGAGATCGCGCCCGGGCTGCTGCCGGAAAAGCATCTTTCCATTTATATAGAGCCGGTTGATGATATAACCCGTATCGTTGTAACTAAATAAAGCCGTTTTAAAGTATTTTCGTAGCTTTCTGTATGTAAACACACTGGCCTTTAAAAGTGTGTTTTAAAAATTCTGTATTATGCCCACTGCCAAATCTGTTGTAAGCGCTTCTTTTGCCTACGAAACGCAGGAAGAAAAATTAGACATTAAACCAGAAGGGGAGCGGCTGCAAATTGGCATTCCTAAAGAAACTGCTTTCCAGGAAAACCGTATTGGCCTCACACCCGAAGCCGTAAATGTGCTGATAAACAATGGGCACGAAGTAACAATAGAAACCAAAGCCGGTGAGGGAAGCCATTATACCGATAAAGACTTCAGCGAAGCCGGCGCCAGAATAGCTTACGACAAGTCGGAAGTGTACAAAGCGCCGATGCTTATAAAAAGCGCACCGATTGTGCAGGAAGATTGTGCGTACCTGCAGATGAACCAGACCATTATTTCGCCGCTCCACTTCTCCTTATTAAAAAAGGAATTTATAGAAGTAATGATGGAGAAGCGGATAACGGCATTAAGTTTTGAAAACCTGAAAGACGACAGCGGTACTTTCCCGATTGTGCGCTGTATGAGCGAGATAGCCGGCAGCGCAGCCATGCTTATTGCGGGGCAGTACCTGAGCAGTGCCAACGAAGGAAAAGGCGTATTGCTCGGTGGCATCAGCGGCATACCGCCTACCAAGGTAATCATTATCGGCGCCGGCGTAGTAGGTGAGTTTGCCACGCGCACGGCACTGGCGATGGGCGCTTCGGTAAAAGTGTTTGATAATAATGTGTATAAACTTAAAAGGCTCGAAAGCAGCCTTGGCCAGCGGGTGTGGACAAGCGTGATAGAACCCAAAATATTAGCCAAGCAGTTAAAAACCTGCGAAGTGGCGGTAGGCGCGCTGAGTACCGAAAGCGGCCGGAGCCCCATTGTGGTAACAGAGCACATGGTTGCCTCTATGCGCAGCGGCAGTGTGATTATTGATGTGAGTATAGACCGCGGCGGCTGTTTTGAGACGAGTGAAATTACGACGCATGAAAGGCCGGTATTCCGCAAGCACGATGTAATACATTATTGTGTTCCCAACATTGCCAGCGGGTTTGCCCGTACCGCCAGCCAGGCCATCAGCAATGTGCTGATGCCGCTGCTGATTGATGCCGGCGATGAGGGCGGAATTGAGGAAATGCTATGGCATAGCTTCAACCTGCGGCATGGCGTATATTTATACAAAGGCCATCTTACCGATATATACATCAGCCAGCGGTACGATTTAAAATATACAGATCTTAACCTGCTGATTGCGAGCAGAACCTGATACCGCGCTGTTCGTTATAATTGCCGGCAGGCTTTATATCGTTCCGTAAAAGTTTACATACAAAAAGGAATCTGCAGTACTGCAGATTCCTTTTTACAATTTCCGGCTTCCGTAATTACATGATATTCATAGCTTTGGAAAAATAGGTAAGCACGCCCGGTAAGGCAATCCAGAAAAACTTTCGGCTGCCGCCTACATCGCACATCATTATTGTTAATACTACCAGCCATATAAAACAGAGTAACCAGTATCTTGCGGTTGAGGTCTTTGCTTCCATGCTAAAAGAGTTTTTGCAAAAATAGAGTTCGGTTACATACAAAACGGTATTTATTCTGCTTATTCCTTTTTGGCCGGCCCGTCTAAGAGGTTGATGATAAAAGTTTTTTTGTAAAGTTGAATAGCTTCTTCCACAATTTGCAGGGCCTTTGTTTTATCGCCGAACTCCTCTACGCTTACGCTCTTATTCTCAAGCGTTTTATATTCTTCAAAAAAGTGCCGCATTTCGCTAAAGAAATGCTTGGGCAACTCCTCGATATTGTTGTAGTAATTGATTGAAGGATCATGTGCAGCCACCGCAATTATTTTATCATCGGCATCGCCGCCATCCGTCATTTGCATAACGCCGATAACCTTCGCTTCCACAAGGCATAAGGGCACTATACTAATAGAAGAAAGCACCAGGATATCCAGCGGATCTTTATCATCGCCATAGGTTTGCGGGATAAAGCCATAGTTGGCCGGGTAATAAAAGGAAGAATAAATAACGCGGTCCAGCTTCAGCAGCCCGGAAGGTTTATCAATCTCATATTTGGCTCTGGAGCCTTGCGGTATCTCAATTACTGCGTTTACGATGCGGGGCGCTTTATCGCCATGTTCTACGCCGTGCCATGGATGAAGTACATTGGTTATCATTGTATAAATTCTTGTTTAATAATTAACTATCAGGATGCCTGCCGGTTCCAGGCTGTAGCTGCAAAATTATCTTGTGATCCAGAAGCCTGCGCCTGTAGCTGCCAGACCTGCAAGCAAAGTTAAGGCCATGTACAATAGGAAAGCATTATAGCGGTGCTGCTGCAGCAGTACGAAACACTCTGCGGAGAATGCAGAAAAGGTAGTAAAACCGCCACAGATACCGGTAGCCAAAAACAAACGCCAGGTACTATTGAAGTTTTCGCTTTTTATAGCGGTACCGATAATGAGTGCAATAACAAAACTGCCAATGATGTTTACTGCCAAAGTAGCCCACGGGAAAGCAGCGGAGGGAATTATTAGCGCCGCAGTATAGCGCAGTATAGAGCCAAGCATGCCGCCTAAACCTACAAATAAGAAATTTTTTAGCATGTACTACAGGTTTCCGTTAAAAGTATATTTTAAATCAACCAGCCATACGCCATCCCGTTTAATCACTTTGGTTTTGCGTGCAATATTATCGAAAGAGTTTTTGTAGTTAATAATTTGTATCGTATCGGAGGTGGCATCTTCCTGTAAAATGTTGATGGAAGCATCTTTGTATTGCGCTTTCTGTGAAGCCCCTTTTTTTCGGTAATCTTCTTTAAGCGCATCGAGCTGTTTCCTGTTTTCTTCGTCCTGAAGCATATAAAAATCAGCTTTGTCAAAATCTCCTTTCAGGCAGCCGTCAATAAATTCGCGGGCCGCATCCAAAGCGTTTTCTGCTTTCGGGTAGCTGCTGCAGGAGCAAAGCAACATTGTACTTAAACCGATAAAATACAGCCATTTCATCTCTTATACAGTTATTTGTGAATATCCGGAATTTTAATAAATTACGAAGCCGGTACAGGAAGTTAATTGCAAAAACACAGTAAAATCTACCCTGTTTTACAATGTTTTCCTCTGTGCAAAGCGGCGTACTATAGCGTGAAAATAAAAAGAATTCCACGCATTCTCTTCTTTAAGTAATAACTGTACTTTTCCGGTGAAAATAAAACAGCGGGTATATCATAAAACCATAATTTTGATTCACCGAAGTATATGATTGCTTTTGTAAGAGGAAATTTTATTATCAGGTCGCCGGCACAGGTAATAGTGGACGTAAACGGGGTGGGCTATGAATTACAGATCAGCCTCAACACCTATACGGCTATTGCCAACAGCAGCAGCGGGCAACTGGCTACTTACCTTCACATTACCGAAAACGGTCAAACGCTCTTTGGCTTCTCTGAAAATACGGAAAAAGAATTATTCCTGCAACTGATAAGCGTATCGGGTGTGGGTGCTTCTACCGCCCGTATGATGTTATCGGGCATGAAGCCGGACGAAATTGTAAAAGCCATCGTGCACGGAAATGTGAAGCAGCTTGAAAGTGTAAAAGGCATCGGTAAAAAAACTGCAGAGCGGCTGATTGTTGAACTTAAGGATAAATTAACCCGCTTTAACCCTGTAAATACGGATACATTCCTGCCGCAAAGCAATACTATGGAAGCAGATGCGTTAATTGCTTTAACTTCCTTAGGTATAGGTAAGCCATTAGCAGAAGCTGCTTTGAAGAAAGCCCTGAGAACTGCACCATCTGATACACCATTGGAAGAGCTGATACGGATATCACTAAAAAATATGTAAGCATATCGAGAAAAATCTACTTCATCAGAGCTAACTGAAATTGGCGCACAAAATTTTTTTGTTTCACATTGTATTGCTTACTGCAGGTGTGTTGTTTGGCGTATGTGCTTTAGCGCAACCTGGCAATGATACATTGCGGCCGCTGTCTAAAGATTCCCTGCACTATCCTATCAAAGACAGGAGAGGAGACCGTTTTACCTACAACGCCGACAGGAATCCGTTCTACCTGAGCGATACCGGTTTTGTAAAACAGGATATCCAGTACGATCCTAAAACAAAGCAGTATTACATTATAGAAAAAATAGGCAACTCCTATTACCGCAAGCCTACCTATCTTACGTACAAAGAATTCTGGCAACTGCAAAACCGCCAGGCAGAGCAGGATTATTTTAATGAGCGGGCGCAAACTTTAGACTGGCTTAACCGCAAAGCAAAGCGGCCGCCGATGCAAATCTATAATACTTTGTTCGACCGCATATTCGGCCTCGATTCATCGGGCTTGAAAGTATCTGTAAAGCCGCAGGGCAACGTTGACCTCCGGTTGGGCTACCAGGGACAGAATATTAAAAACCCTACCCTTTCCGAAAGAGCCCGCAAAAACGGCGGCTTCGATTTCGATATGGACGCCAACCTGAATGTGATGGCCAATATCGGTAATAAATTAAAGCTGCCGATTAATTATAACACGCTCGCCAACTTCGATTTTGAAAACCAGTTGAAGCTGGACTACAAAGGCAAAGACGACGAAATTTTAAAATCGGTGGAAGCCGGAAATATGTCGTTCCAAACGAAAGGCACGCTCATGAGCAGCGTGCAAAGCCTGTTTGGTATAAAAACACAATTGCAGTTTGGCAAATTGTTCATTACTGCCGCACTTGCCAACGAGCGTTCGCAAAAGCAATCCATAACCTTACAGGGCGGCGGCCTGTCTCAGCAAATCAACAAAAAGCTGGACGATTACGACGAGAACCGCAACTTCCTGATGGCGCAGTATTTCAGGAGCCATTACAACAAAGCGATGAGCAACCTGCCTATCGTAAACAGCCAGGTGCAGATACAGCGCATAGAAGTTTGGGTAACCAACCGCACCGGCACTACTACGCAGGCAAGAGATGTGGTAGGGCTAATGGATCTGGGCGAGTTTCAGCCCTATAATTCAAAAGTTCATTCGGTAAGCACCGGCTCCACATCAGATTCATTACCTAAAAACGGTGCAAACGATTTATACGCATTTTTAAGTGGTAATGATGCAAACAGAAACCCATCGCTTATCAACAATGCACTTGTACAGTATGGATTAAAGCCGGTGGAAGATTATGAAAAAACATTCGCCCGCCAGTTGTCGCCCAACGAATATTATTTCAACCAGCAGGTCGGCTTCCTTTCGCTCTATCAGCAGTTGCAGCCCGATGAAGTATTGGCAGTTGCATACCAATATACGTACAACGGAAGGGTTTTCCAGGTGGGAGAGTTTTCGCAGGATGTAGCAGTGGACTCATCCCGCCAGGGCGTACAAAAGGTGCTGTTTTTAAAATTGCTGAAAGCTACTTCCCAGCGCGTTAATCTGCCCATCTGGCAATTAATGATGAAGAATGTTTATTCGCTGGATATTTCCGGGTTAAGCCAGGAGGATTTTAAACTCAATGTATTTTACCAGGAGCCCAGCGGCGGCCAGAAGCGTTACCTGCCGGAGAGCGCACCGGAAGTAAGTGGCAGCCCGCTGCTATCCATTTTAAATGTGGACCGGCTTAACAACCGCAACGACCCGGCGCCGGACGGGCAATACGATTATGTGGACAGTTTTACCGTACTGTCGCAGCAGGGCAAATTAATCTTTCCCCTGCTGGAGCCTTTTGGCCACGACCTCGATTCCATTGCTTTCAAAGGCCAGCCGCAGGATATACGGGATAAATATGTTTACAACCAACTCTACGATTCTATAAAAGCCATTGCACAAACCTATGCCAACCTCAACCGGTTTGTCTTGTACGGCACCGTCAAAGGCTCTTCCAATACCGATATTTATTTAGGTGGTTTTAATATACCACAAGGCTCTGTGTCGGTAACGGCGGGCGGACAAATACTGCAGGAAAACGCCGACTATACGGTGGACTACAATTTAGGTACGCTTAAAATTATTAACCAGGCGATCATTAACTCCGGTGTGCCGGTAAATGTACAGTTTGAAAACAACGCCACATTCAATATACAGCAGCGTAGTTTTATGGGTTTGCGGGCCGATTACCTGGTAAACAAGAACCTGAGCCTCGGCGCTACCATGGAGCGTATTAAAGAGCGGCCTTATTTTACCAAAATGAACTACGGTGAAGACCCGATTAATAACAGCATGTATGGTGTGGATTTTAACTACCGTGCAGAGTTGCCGGGGCTAACGCGCCTGTTGGATAAGCTGCCTTTTTATACAACCACCGCCGTTAGCAACATCAATGCGTATGGCGAGGCAGCGATGCTGAAACCTGGACACCCGCAGCAGATAGGCAAGGGCAGCAACGGCCTTATCTACATTGATGATTTCGAAGGCAGCACCAGTAATGTAGATTTGCGCTATCCGCTGGTGGCATGGACACTGGCTTCTACACCGCAGGGCACAACACGTTTTCCGGAAGCCGCATTAAGCAATGACCTGGCGTATAATAAAAACAGGGCAAAACTGGCCTGGTACAATATAGAGCCGGTATTACAGGATAAAAACAGCCCGAGCAACCCGCTGCGCAAAGACCTGAATGCATTGAGCGACCCGACTGTGAGAACCGTATATACCAATGAGTTATTTCCGCAACGCACTACCAATATCACGGATGTACAAAGTACCACATTTGACCTGTCCTATTATCCGACCGACCCCGGGCCATATAACTACGAAACCAGTGCCGGCGAAATTAATGGCAATGGTAAATTGTCTAACCCGCAGAAGCGTTGGGGCGGCATTATGCGCAGCATAGACCAAACGGATTTTGAAACCGGCAATGTGCAGTTTATGGAGTTTTGGATACAGGATCCTTTTATAAAAAACCCAACAAGCAGCGGCGGTAAACTTATTATCAACCTCGGTAATATAAGCGAGGATATACTAAAAGACGGCCGCCGGTTCTATGAAAACGGGCTCAACACGCCCAAGCAACCAGCTACAATAGATAATTCTTCGGTATGGGGCAAGACGCCCGTAAACCCGATACAGGTTACCAATGCATTCAGTAATGATCCCGACGACCGCGCTTACCAAGATGTGGGCTTCGATGGATTGAATGATGATTCGGAAAGAATTGTACGCAGCCAATACCTGGCACAGATAGCTACGAATTTTGGTACCTCTTCGGCCTTTTACCAGCGTGCCAATTCCGATCCGTCCAACGACGATTACATCTGGTACCGCGATAGCCGCTTTGATGCCGGCAGCATTGGCATTCAGCAGCGCTATAAAAATTTTAATAATCCGCAGGGCAATTCACCCATCGCTACTACCAGTTCCGAATTTTCGCCTGCCGCTACCTTATACCCCGATAACGAAGATCTTAACCGCGACAATACCCTCAACGAAACAGAAGAGTATTACGAATACGAAGTGGATATCAAACCGGGCATGGATGCAGGTCTTACCAAGTACATTACCGACAAGCGCCTTGTAAAAGCGAAGCTGGCCAATGGCTCTACTTCGCAGGAAAACTGGTTCTTGTTCCGGGTGCCCATTAATGAGTTTACCAGTAAAATCGGCAACATCCCCGATTTCAAATCCATCCGTTTCATGCGTATGTATATGACCGGTTTTGAAGATTCGGTAGTGCTGCGTTTTGCAACCATGGACCTCGTACGCAACCAGTGGCGCAACTTTACCTACGAATTGGATACAACCGGTTCTTATACCCAGTTACCTGCCGGCAGCCCCACAAACTTTGATGTGCTCGCGGTAAACCTTGAAGAAAACAGCAGCCGCTCGCCCATACCTTACCGCATACCGCCCGGCATTGAGCGTGTACAGGCGTTAAGCAACAATGGTATTAACCTGCTGCAGAACGAGCAGAGCATGAGCCTGCGGGTGCAAAATCTTGGCGATGGCGAAGCGCGTGCCGTGTTTAAAACGCTTAACCTCGATATGCGGCAATACGGCGAATTGTCTATGTTTATACACGCGGAGTCGCTGGGGATTGATGATCTGCAGGACGGCCAGGCGAATGCAGTAATACGCATCGGCCAGGATTTCCTGAATAATTATTACGAAGTAAAAATACCACTCAAGATTACCCGCTGGGGCGCCTCGCTAGCAAACGACATCTGGCCGGATGTAAACAACCTCGATTTCTCGCTGAGCGAACTGGTGAACTTAAAGCTGCGCCGCAACAGCAGCGGGGTAGCCGCCGCCAGCATTTACCGCGAAACAATTGATGGCAAGACCTTTTCGGTGTTGGGTAATCCTAATTTGGCCGAAGTGAGGGGCTTCCTGATAGGCGTTGAAAACCCGAAGGATGGCAGCACGAGAACTATTAGTACCGAAATGTGGGTAAATGAGCTGCGCCTTTCCAATATAGATGAAAAAGGCGGCTATGCTGCACTGGGCCGGGTAGATATGCAGTTGGCCGATTTAGGTACGCTTTCTGTTTCGGCCAACACGTATTCCAACGGCTGGGGCGGCATCGAGCAGCGGGTAAATGAAAGAGCGCGTAACAGTATGGTGCAATACGATGCAGCCCTGAACATAGATGCAGGCAGATTGCTGCCCCGCAAGGCCGGCATCACCATTCCTATCTATGCAGGCATTAACAAAACGATCCTTACGCCGGAGTATGATCCGTATGATATGGACGTAAAGTACAAATACAAGTTAGGCGCTGCCAAAAACAAAGATTCTATCCGTAAAGCAGCACTGGACCAGATGACGATTAAGACGCTCAATTTTACCAATGTGCGCTTTGCGCAGCCATCGGCCAAACCCCGTTTGTGGAGTCTCAGCAATTTCGATTTCAGTTATTCCTTTACCAAGATAGAGCAGTCCACACCGATTATAGATAAAAACGATATAACGCGCCAGCGCGGCGGTTTTGGCTATACGTATAATAGCGCAGCCCATTATAAAGAACCATTCAAGCGGCTCATCCGTAATAAAAGCCCCTGGTTTGCTTTGGCCAGGGATTTCAATTTCAATCTTAATCCATCCCTGCTCAGCTTCCGCGCAGATATAGACCGGCAGTATGGCGAATACGTACCGCGGATTGTAAATACCGATAATATTGATACTAAAATAAATAAAGTAGATACCACCTACGATAAATATTTCCGGTTCGACCGCTATTATAATGCCCGCTGGGATTTTACCCGCAGTTTAAATTTCGATTTCAGCGCTATTAATTCTGCCCGCGTGGATGAACCTTTAGGCAGACTAAATACAAAACTCAAGCGGGATACCGTAAGCCGCAACTTTTGGAAAGGCGGCAGAAACACGCTGTACCAGCAAAAAGCGACACTAAGCTATAACCTGCCGCTGAGTAAACTGCCCTTTACCGACTGGATAACAGCCCGGTATAGCTATAGTACCAATTACAACTGGATAGGCGCCAGTGCAATACCCGGCAATTTCCTGGGCAATACACTGGAAAACGGCCAGCAAAATAACCTGAACGGTGAATTTGATTTTACAAGGTTGTACAGCAAATCGCGCTGGCTGAATGCAGTAAATACGCCGGCAGCACCTAAAGTGCCGGGCGACGCAGAAACCAAAAAAATAGAGAAAACGCGCGACAGCAGCGAGCGTACCCGTGCGCAGGTAATAAAAGATTTAAAAGGTAAAAAGAGGAAGGATGCCTTGCGCGCCTGGCGCCGCCAGAAGCGGGACAACCGCAAAGCGGTACGCGAGGCCAACTTTAACGAGCCGATGGAAGTTGGCGGTTTGGCACGTACGGGCGGCCGGCTGCTTACCATGGTTAAAAGAGCTTCGGTTAATTACAGCGAAAACTATTACAGCCGCGTACCCGGCTACACAGACAGCAGCCGGATTCTGGGCCAGGACATTAATAGTATGCAGCCGGGGCTGGATTATGTTTTCGGGAGGCAGCCGGATACAGCCTGGCTAAGCAAAAAAGCGCGGCAAGGGGTGATCACGAAAAGCGATTCTTTCAATTTGCTGTTCCGGCAAACGTATGAGCAGCGACTGAGCCTTACGGCTTCTTTGGAACCGCTTCCCGAGTTTACCATAGATGTAAATGTAGATAAGTCTTTCAGCAAAGAATATTCAGAGCTGTTTAAGGATACCACCGGAACCGGCAACAACTTTGGACATTTAAGTCCGTATGCAGAGGGCGGTTTCAGCGTCTCGTATATCAGTTATAAAACCTTGTTTGGCAAGCACAATCCGAACGAGATTTCCAAGACTTTTATCAAATTTGAGGACTACCGCGTTGCGATCTCCAAACGGCTGGCCGGCGCCAACAAATATTACAACGGCAGCACTACAGACGATGGTTTTGCTACGGGCTACGGCCGCTACTCGCAGGATGTGCTGATACCTGCTTTCCTGGCGGCGTACACAGGCAAAAGCACAGACCAGGTAATGCTGATAAAGCAGCAAAATGCTTCTATCCGGCAAAATCCGTTTAGCGGATTAAAAGCTTTGCCCAACTGGCGGGTTACCTACACCGGCCTTACAAAAATTCCGGCGTTAGCCAATATTTTCTCCAGTATTTCCCTTACGCATGGCTACAGCAGCACCGTGAGTATGAACTCCTTTACCAGCGCGCTCAATTATTACGATCCGCTGCATTATGGATCGCCCGGCTTTATAGATCCGGTGTCGGGCAACTTCGTTCCTTTCTTCCTCGTGCCCAATCTTACAATACAGGAGCAGTTCAGCCCGCTGATTGGTATTGATGTGACCACGGTTAACCAAACCAATCTCAGCTTCCAGTATAAGAAGAGCCGGCAGTTAAGCCTAAGCCTCGTAGATTACCAGTTGAGCGAAGTAAATAGTACCGAGTTTACAATTGGCACCAGCATCCGTAAAAAGAATGTGAACCTGCCGTTTAAGATTCCGGGCTTTAAGAAACTGGACCCCAATGCGGCGGGCGCGGGTGGCGCCGCCGGTGGCCTTAACCAGGGCAATGACTTGAATTTCCGGCTCGACTTTTCTATTCGCGACGATGCGCAAAGCAATTCGCGCCTCGACCAGCCTACTTCGTATAGTACCGGCGGGCAAAAGGTAATCAGCATACAACCATCGCTGGATTATGTGCTCAACAGCCGCGTAAACCTGCAATTGTATTTTGACCAGCAGCGAACGATCCCTTATATATCTACGTCGGCGCCGATTACCAATACGAGGGCAGGCCTGCAAATCAGGATTTCGCTGGCGCAATAAAAAATATATTTTAAGCAAAAAGCTAATAACCCAAAAGAGGCACCGGCTTTCGCCGGTGCCTCTTTTGCTTGCCTATGAGTTATTAAAGGTTCACTCATCCTTCGTCCATCCTTCGTTCATCCTTCGTCTTTTGTGTACTTAAGGTTCTCTCAGGCTATATCCTTTTATCACTGTTCAGCAACGAATGAAAGGAGCAGATTCTATCAATACTGATTTCCCGATTGTCTGGTCAAACCAGTGCCACATACGTACTGCCGGTACGATTTTGACGAGATTGGTATTGATTACTTATCTTACTACTGTAAATCAATACTGCTATGCGATATGTTTTCTTTTCTCTTTTACTATTACTTTCTTTTTTTAGCACTATTCAGGCACAGAATAAGCCGGGCACTTTAGATAAAAGCTTTGGTGAAGGAGGTAGGGTTATAACAAGTTTTAAAGATGGGAGTTTCCAATGTTATAATGCTGCAAAAGCCCCGGACGGTAAAATAGTAACCAGCGGCACTTTTTATGCCGATAGGAAAAACTTTGGTTTTTTGGCAGTGCGCTACCTGCCGAATGGAATGCCGGATTATTCCTTTGGCGACAGCGGTAAGGTAGTAACTAATTTAGGGTACGATAACCAACAGCCAATCGGCTTAGCGGTGCAGAAGGATGGAAAAGTCATCGTAGCCGGTTATGTGGTATCAAGCAATTTTGGAGATTACACCGACATAGCCATAGTACGCTATAATGCAGACGGTTCTCCTGATCAGTCATTTGGGAAGAAAGGTATTGTGATCAGTGACTTTGGAAAGAATGATTATGCATATGCAGCAGCAGTACAGGAAGACGGTAAAATAGTAATAGCCGGCAATAATCAGCGACAGTATTTTCTCGCAGCCCGCTACCTGCCTAATGGAACATTAGATACTTCGTTTGGCACCAATGGAGCGGTTATCACCGATATGGGCGGCTTAGCGTATGCCTATGCGGTTCAAATACAACCGGATGGCAGGATTATTCTTGCAGGCAACCAAAACACTATATTTGCCCTTGTGCGTTACCTGCCGGATGGCGCCTTAGACAAGTCTTTTGGCAGTGGCGGCAAAGTAAAAACAGATTTTCCATCAGGAACAGAAGGTATAGAAGATATAGCCCTGCAGAAGAATGGCAGCATCGTAGCAGCGGGAAAAGAAGAAAACAGGTTTACAAATAACATGAACTTAGTGCAATACACACCGAATGGCAGGCTTGACTCTTCATTTGGAACAGCCGGAAAAACAACCTTGTATTTTGATGACCCCTATTCTCTGACAGCCGGCGTAGATATAGATAATGACGGAAAGATCGTTTTGTTTGGTACGATAAGTAGTGATGCGTCAATCTACCGCAATATAGTAGTAGCGAGGTTTGGAGCGGATGGTACACCGGATTCTTCTTTTGCAGACAATGGAAGGCAACTGACAAGCTTTGGCATACCGTCAGCTACAGCAGTGGCAGGCTTTATTGATGATAATGGAAAAATAGTAATGGCAGGGCTGGCAGTAGAATCGGAAACTTCGCAGGAGCTGGTCGTTATTCTTGCCCGCTACAACAGTGATACAAAAGACCAACCCCTTGCAATACGCATTAAACGCTGGCTGCAGCATCATGGCATTAGCTGGCAGGGGAGCAGCAACATCCGCTACTATGCGGTACAGCGCAGCCCTGATGGTATTGTGTATAAAGAGATAGCTAAACTCCTCAACACCAGTAACACTTATGAAGATGCAACTGCGCTTACCGGCAGCAGCTACTACCGGCTTGCTGCCATAGCCAAAGACGGCAGCAGAACTTACTCCAATACGGTACTTATAGATGAAAGTGCACAAGTAAAAATGTTTCCTAACCCGGTAAAGGATAACCTGCAACTGCAGGGCTTGCCTTCAACAGGTAAAACCAATATTAGTATAATTGATATAAACGGGGTTATACGCACACAAGCTACGGCTACCGGCAGTGCCTATTCTATTAATACCGCTATGCTTCAACATGGTCATTACTTAGTAAAACTGCAGCATGGTGATACGATAACTATATTACCTTTTGTAAAAGAATAAAAGAGAGGCTCGCCTTAAAACAAAAAGCTGCCCCGACAAGTCGGGACAGCTTTTTTAGTTAGGGTTGCGTATATGTTGAAGCTGGTAAAAGCTTTTGGTAAAAGCAAATTGTATTAAAACATCAGGTCGTGATCACCTTCGCTGGCCGCATAACAGTTGTACCGCTTGGATGAAGTAGCCGGCAAAAAGAAAATTACGGTAAGTATTAAAGCGGAGAGTAAAAAGTATGTTTCAGACATGCAGTATAATAGCCAAGCACAATGCCAAAATTTTATACGCTGACAATGAGTTACTTATGAAATAAGTATATAATGCGTTTTTCCATATTTGGAAAATTCTTTTAAAATGGAGAGACGATAAGCGGTAAAAAAGGATTTATTTATAATGCGGCATGTGGGCGTCTGCAAAATCTTTTTCTGTTTTTTGCCAGTCGTTCAGCATTTGTGTTTTGCCGGCATTCACCTGCGTATTGGAAGCATTGTAACTGTTTACGGCTGCATTCATATCGTTTACCTGCTTGTTATAAGTATCTATATCGGCTTTCGTGCGGCCTGAAGCCGGCCTGGCGTCCATCGCTTTTTTTATCTTATCAAAGTTTTCCTGCTTTAAATAGTAATCGGTCATTTTAGGAATATCTTTTTCGGCCATCTTTTTATAAAACTGCAACGCCTGTTTGCAGCTAACGGCCAGCGACGGATCGCCATCAAAACTTTTGAGTGTATTCAATGCTTTCAGCCCTTCATCGGCATAGCGTACCAGCGAACTGCGGGCCTGCTCGGCGTCGTTCAGTTTTTTAACATTGATGGCTTTCATCATTTCGCCGTCTTCCCAGTTGCATTTAAAGAACAGCAGATATACTTCGTTTTGGTAATGATTAAGCTTGGCAGCCGTTTCCATCTTATCGCCCAGCTCGCTTTTGCTTTCCACAATTTTTACATTGTACTTAGCTCCAAAGGCTTTATTGGCTTCATCCATTTTTGTAAAAGCATCATGTATTTTTTCGCCGGTCTTTTCCTGCAGCAGTATATACGCTTCCATCTCATCATAGCTTTGCTCGGCTATATCTTCCATATTTACAATTTTGCCGTAGTCTTCGTTAAAGACATTATAACAAAGCTGGATATAATCTATACTGCTTTGCCGCAGCGTTTTGTCGCCTTTGTAATAAGGAAGGTCGGTGGTTTTGTACTTGCTGTTCTGAATGCTTTCCAACACCTGCTGGCGCAGTTTTTCTACTTTTTTTGCCCGGCGGCCATGCGCGGCTGCACTCATATATGCCATGTATTTCTGGTTCATATCGCTTTGCGCGCTGCTGAGCATGTTCATATACGTTCCGGGGTCGTCGGTAGCCTGAGCTTGTGCAGGCTGGTAAAGGCTACTTATCACAGCAATAATTGCTGTTAATAATCCAATTTTCATAATACAGTTATTGTTTGATTTTTATAAAGGCAATATTATACAAGTAATTGTTCAAAATATTTATCACTTACTACTTATCGTTTAGTGTTCTTTTTTTTTATGGAAAAAAAAGAACGAAAAAAAGCCAGGGGAAAACGATATACAGCACGTTTCCCCCATACGCCCTGATGTAGCTTTTGTACTCCTGTGAATTGTGCAGCAGTAGTGCTACACTGAAGCGAAGAACTTAGTGATTAATAATACAGTTATCGTTTTGTTTTATAAGGCAATATTATATAAATTATTTATTTCGCCATCATTGCCAGCAGGTTATATGCTATTTTAAGGTAGGCATCTTTCTGCAAAAAAGCCTTCCAGGCGGTATTCATTTCTGCAAGCTTTGCATCTTCCTCCAGCCGCTGCTTTTCAAATGCATTGTTATCTATAGTAAAAGATGCAGCTGTTGAAGTATTTTGAGATAAAGTGTCGCCTTTTTCAGCTTCCTGCTTTTGCAATGCATCGGATAGTTTTAACGAAACATCCGTTGCTGCCCGCTCCGCTTTCATTTTAGAAATATACGCGCTTAGCTTCGCAAAATAAGGAGAGGCCTGCACTTCCCGGCGGGCTTCCGCCTGCAGAGCCGTGATGGGTAAAGATGTAAGTGGCTGATAATATTTGTTGGCCTCAATAATAACCGGCTGCAGTGCAAACGGGTTATCGCTTTCACGTTTAGGGTCTGCCTCCAATACATCGGGCAGTAAAATATCTGGCTGCACGCCGGTGGCCTGCGCAGTTTTTCCGCTTACCCGATATAGCTGCGATACCGTCATTTTTATATAGCTGTCTGTATGGATGTTTTGTGAATTTTTATCCAGGGCAATGGTCGTGTCGAGCGGCAGAACAACCTGTGCGGTGGCCTTGCCGTAACTGGGCGAGCCCATAATGACGGCCCGGTTGTAATCCTGTAACGTGCCGGCTACCATTTCGGACGCCGATGCGCTGTAGCCGTTAATCATCAGGAGCAGCGGCCCGTCGTAGATAGTGCCGCGGTTCACATCTTTTAAAGTTGCCACTTTTGCACCTTTGTCTTTAATCATTTCTACGGGGCCGGCATCTATAAAAATACCGGATAGCGCTACTGCTTCCTGCATAGAGCCGCCGCCATTGTAGCGGATGTCCACGATAAGCCCGTCTATATTTTCTTTTTTCAGCTTAATGATTTCTTTGGCTACATCGTTGGCACAACCCTTTTCATCGCTGCCTTCCTGCCAGTCGGTATAAAAGGCAGGCAGCGAAATATAGCCAATGGTTTTAGCGCCTTTCAGCACAAAACTTTTTACCTTGCTCTCGTCGTCATCCATTTCCATCTTCTCTTTTGCAAGCTTTACCTGCCGCAATGTGCCGTCTGCTTTTTTTACAGTGATAATCGCTTCTTCATGGTTACTCTCGCTCAGGATGTCGGACACTTCTTCTATACCGGCGCTGCTTACGTCTATCGGCTGCCGGCCTGCCCATTGCACACTTATCATTTTATCACCGGCGTTTAGCTGGCCGCTTTTAAAGGCGGGGCTGCCGGGGCGCAGGTCGCGTATCTGTACGCCTTCCTCTTCGTCTTCCTTTAGCCCAAAGCCAAACACTAATTTATCAGCGCCTAACTCGCTGTCGAAGTCTTCTTTCTCCGACGCCGGAAAGTATTCGGTGTGCGGGTCGTAGCACAACGCGATAGCTTTGCAATATTCGTCACCCACACGCTGCGGTACGCCGCCGGGGCTTTGCAGGGTGGCGCTGATGGTGCGCTGGAAGAGCGCCTGCGCCTTGTGGCGGAGGACCGGCTCTACGCTGTCGGTATATTTTTTTTGTTGGGCAGGCGTTAATACAGATAAGTCCTTTTGTTCCATTAAAGCATTCAGGGCAGACTCTTTAAGCAGTTTACCTAATTTGCTGCGCATCGCCGCCGCGTTGGCCGGGTAAGCAGTGTCTTCGGCCGGGGAAAGCTTTTCGGTAAGTAAAAAATTAAAAGGCTGTTTACAAATGCCTGCTATCAGGGTATCGGCCTCTCGCAACCGGCTCTCGTACCGGCTTGCCAGCAGTTGGAGGAATATGCTTTTACGCTGTAGTATTTCTTCATCCAGGTGCAGGCGGCTGGCATCAAAATCCCGGATGTCTCCGGCGGTAAAAAATATTTTGTCTTCGTCTAATTGTTTCAGCACTCCCTCAAACACATACCCTGAAAAAGCATCGTTTACCGGTTTCGGCTGCACATGAAACTTCTCGGCCATGCGCGTAATGATAAAAGCGTTGATGGCTGCTTTGGCTAAGGGCTGGGTATAAGCGCAGGTAAAAATGAATACAGTAAGGATAGAACCAAAGACCTTTTTCATAAATGGAAAAATAAATACTTATTGGCGAATACTGTTGCCTTGGAGATTTTTAGCTGCTTAAATAAATTTTAAAAACCATTTGCGCTGTATGCAAATTCTCCTATTTTTGCAACCCCTTACCAAAGGGAAGATTCCCGAATAGCTCAGTTGGTTAGAGCATCTGACTGTTAATCAGAGGGTCTCTGGTTCAAGTCCAGATTCGGGAGCTAAGGCCAATCGTACCGCGGTTGGCTTCTTTGCTTCATGTATGCTTTGTGTACAGATCAGGTTAGGATTGCCGGCATACTATTTCTGCTCAAAACTGTAACCCGACAGGTGTATATTGCTACTACTAAAGAAAGAACGCTGAAAACAGTTGCTTTATACTCCCGTACTTTCCGGCGGTGTAAAAGCTGTTAAGCATCCTGCAGCGTACCGATCATTTGATAACAGCATTTTTTAACTATAAATCAGTACCGGATATATCATGCCTTTTAACCTGCAGATATTTAAAACAAGGGCGCTTACTGCTATCGTTTTTGTAGTAATAATGCTGGCGGGTTTATTAATCAATTATTACTCTTTTCTGCTGCTGTTTTCCATTATTCATTTTGGCTGCTGGCTGGAGTATCAAAAGCTGGTTGGAATAATTGACAACAATTATAAAAAAGTGTCGCTTTTTCACAAATATGGCATCATGCTGCTTGGCTGGAGCCTGATGCTATGCGCTAATGGTATTACGCCGCTGCATGGCGCCGTATCCATTGCCGCCGCCGGCTGGTGGCTGCTGATAGCCCTGGTGATTATACTGCCCATCATAGAAGTGGTGCGGCTGCAGCCTTACACATTAAGAAATATAACGTATTCTATAGCAGGCCTCTTTTATATATCAGCAAGCTGGGCCTTTATGATGAACCTGCGCAGCAAATACCTGCCGCCGGTAAACAGCCAGCTTACCATCCCCATCATACTTATTGCCACAATATGGATAAACGATACGATGGCCTATATTGTCGGCTCGTTTATCGGTAAAACCCCGCTGAGCAGCATCTCCCCTAAAAAAACCTGGGAAGGCACTGTTGGCGGCGCTTTGCTGGCCATTGCCTTAGTTACCCTTATAGGATATTACGCTTTTCAACTGCCCCTGGCACATGTGCTTTTTATTGCGGTTATTGCAACAGTTACAGGCACTGCCGGAGACCTGCTGGAAAGCAAGCTGAAACGCCTGGCCAATGTGAAAGACAGCGGTCAGTTAATGCCCGGCCATGGCGGCTACTTAGATCGGTTCGATTCTTTGCTGCTGGCTACCACCTTTGTATGGTTGTATGTACATTTTGTACTGTAGCGGTAATACCTTCAACGCCTATCTTTGCGCCCTTAACACGTTGAAATGAAGATACATAAAGAAGGTTACCAGTCCATCGGTATTGCGGCGCTCTTGTTTGGAGTGATTAACCTGGTTTCCTTTAACTTTTTAAGCGGCACTTATCCATTGCTTGCAGCCATCATCTTTGTTGTATCGCTGCTCCTTTTTCTGTTTATCATTTCTTTTTTCCGTATTCCGGGCCGATCTTTATCGCAGGGCGAAGAGCAGATTATCTGCCCTGCCGACGGAAAAGTGGTGGTAATTGAAGAAATAACTGATCAAGAGTTTTTTAAAGATAAACGGGTACAGGTGAGTATTTTTATGAGCCCGGCCAATGTGCATGTTAACCGTAACCCTATCAGCGGTGCGGTAATGTACAGCCAATACCACAAAGGAAAATATTTAGTGGCGTGGCATCCGAAATCATCTACGGAAAATGAGCGCCATAGTGTAGTGCTGCAAAATGAAAAGGGCGAATTGCTGGTAAAGCAGATAGCAGGCGCCCTAGCCAAGCGCATCGTTAATTATCTAAAGCCAGGCATCGAGGTAAACCAGGGCAGTGAAATGGGCTTTATAAAGTTCGGCAGCCGGGTAGATGTATTGCTGCCGTTGAATGCAGACATAAAAGTGCAATTGAACCAAGCCGTGAAAGGCGGTGTAACGGTGCTGGCAACCTGGTGAGACATCATCGCAAACAGGCAAAGGCACAGAGCAAGGCTTTTAATAAAACAAAAGCTCCGAACGGCTGTAACGTATTCGGAGCTTTTGTTTTATCTATAAATTTTTACGGGTAATACACTGTTGCTTTGCCCATTCGGAATAAATATTAATAGCCGCGCATGTTTTTTCCTTCCATAAAATTGATGAAAGCTTTGTTTACAACCCTGTTGCCGCCATGCGTAGGATAATTGCCGGTAAAGTACCAGTCGCCGGTGTTGGTGGGGCAACTTTCATGTAAGTCTTCAATCGTTTGGTAAATGACTTCTACCGGTATAGGCAGATCGGGCGGCGTGATAAGCTGCGCTATTTTATCGGAGATTTCTTCGGTTGTAAAAGGCTTATAAACATACCGCACAAGGTTTTCGGTATGTAACTGGTTATTGCGTTGCAGCTCTTTGCACTGGTCATAAATCTCATCGAGGCATTTCATCTTTTCTCTTTCTTTCAGCAATGCTATAGCTGCGCGGAAGGCGATAAAATCGCCTAATTTACTCATGTCTATGCCATAGCAATCAGGATAGCGTATCTGCGGCGCAGAAGATACCACTACAATTTTTTTCGGACTTAGCCGCGCCAGCATCCGCACAATGCTTTCCTTTAACGTAGTGCCGCGTACAATGGAATCGTCAATTACCACCAGCGTATCGGTGTCTTTTTGCACCGTGCCGTAAGTAATATCATATACGTGCTGCACCATTTCGTTGCGGCTGGCGTCTTCGGTTATAAACGTGCGCAGCTTTACATCTTTAATAGCAATCTTTTCCTGCCTTATTTTACGGTTTATCAGTTCTCTCAGCGCTTCTTCATTTACATTATTACCCCAGCTAAGGATGCGTTGGATTTTGCGCTGGTTCAGGTAGTCTTCCATACCTTTTACCAGGCCATAAAATGCTACCTCCGCAGTATTGGGAATGTAAGAGAAAATCGTATTTTTCAAATCATGGTTGATGTTCTCCAGCACTCTTTTGCTTAAATGGTGGCCCAGTGCGATGCGCTCACGATAAATTTTTTCATCGCTGCCACGGCTAAAATAAATACGCTCAAACGAGCAGGCGCGACGCTCCTTCGGCTCCTGTACTTTTTCGATGCTGTAATTGCCTTTATCATCAACAATTAAAGCGTGCGCAGGCATCAGCTCCAGCACTTCATTTTCTGCCACATTAAACGTAGTACGGATGGAAGCGCGCTCGCTGGCTGCCACAATCACTTCCTCATCTATATAGTAATATGCCGGTCGAATGCCGTGCGCATCGCGGGTAACAAAACTGTAGCCATTGCCCAGCAAACCGCCAATGGTATAGCCGCCATCAAACAGCGGCGTAGCTTTTTTAAGCACATTTAAAATATTGGCTTCATTTGGTTGCGCATCATCTTCCCTGCCCAAAAAGTGGTGAATTACTTCCAGCATGGCGGCCAGATCGCTTTGCTTTTGAAACTCTCCCGGATCCATATTGATCAGGTCGAAAAGCTCTTCCGTATTTACTAAATTAAAGTTGCCCGCGAGCGCTATGTTCTTGCCTGGGTTCAGATCTCTTTTAATAAACGGATGGCAAAATTCTACCTTGTTTCTGCCTTGCGTACCATAGCGCAGATGCCCCAGCAACAGTTCGCCCATAAAAGGCAAATGCCCTTTCATTAAGCCCGGATACTGTTTTATATCTTTCTGGTATTTTTCCAGCTCATGCACTTCCTCACCTATTTTAAAAAACAGGTCTGCAATGGGTTGTGATGCGGTACTACGCATTCGGTTAAGGAAAGGATAACCCGGCTCAACACCTAATTTAACCGCAGCAATACCGGCGCCGTCCTGGCCGCGGTTATGCTGTTTTTCCATCAGCAGGTACAGCTTGTTAAGGCCGTACATAGTGGTTCCGTACTTTTTAAGATAATAAGAAAACGGTTTTAACAGGCGAATGTAGGCTAAGCCACATTCATGTTTTATTTCGTCGCTCATGTTGTGTAGAGGCGCAAAGGTAAAGTAAAAGAATCAGGTGGCTGCTATTAGCCTGGCCGTTGCACAACCATTAGATCAATTTTAATAATCCGGCAGCGACCATGCATTGTTTGTAGTGCCAACAAAAAATCCCTTTTGCAAGGGATTTTTTGTGTTAAACCAATTCTGCCGGTTCTACTACCGGGCTGATACTTTCGGCCAGCCAGAGGTATTCTGCCACAAAAATATCTATGCTTTTTTGAAAACTCTCGTCTTTCAGGTTTCCGCCTTCGTCAAACTTGTTTTGAACGGTTGGTACAACCAGCATATACGGTGAGCCAATGCCGAATAAGGCATCTACCAGCGATTGCATCTGCTGCGCTGCGCGGATGCCGCCCAATGCGCCGGGAGAGCAGGTAACAATACCAAAGGTTTTGCGCGTTTGTTTTGGAAAATGATCCAGGAGGTTTTTTAGAGCACCGGAGTAGCTGCCATTGTATTCGGGACTGATTAAAATAAAGGCTTCAGCCTCAAACATGCGTTTCGCCATTGGCTGCAGGTGTTCCGGCGCTTTGTCGGCCGACATCCATACCGATTGCAGCAGCGTGGGCACATCCCAGTCCCGCACGTCTATAATACCTATGTTGTGCTGCGATTTTTGCTGTAAATAATTTTGTAAAAAAAGCGCAACCCTATAGCTTACGCTGTCTTTGCGGGGGCTGCCCGATATAATTTCAATATTCATAATACTGTATTTCACCTAAAATTATGCCTGCTTAATTACCTGAATATTCAGGTTAAGCTTTACTTCATCACTTACCACAATGCCGCCGGCTTCGGTAACGCCATTCCAGGTAAGGCCAAAATCTTTACGGTTTATTTTTCCGGCAATTTCAAAGCCGGCTCTTGACTGACCGAAAAAGTCGGTGGCAAGACCGCCAAACTCAACTTCTAATGTTACGGGTTTTGTTACATCACGGAGGGTAAGATTGCCATTCAGTACATACTCTTCCCCACTTACTTTTTGTAAAGAAGTAGATTGAAAAGTAAGTTTTGGATATTGGGCGGCATCGAAAAATTCAGCAGACTTCAAATGTCCGTCCCGTTGTTCGTTGTTCGTGCTGATGCTGTCTATATCTGCTTCAAAGTTGATAACTGCATCACTGAAATCGTCCGCGCTGCTCTCCAGCGTACCGCTGAATTTCTGAAAATTGCCGGTTACATTCGCAATCATCAGGTGTTTAATCTTAAATGTAACTTCTGAGTGTGCAGGATCAATGTTGTAAGTTGCCATTGTGTTTGTTTTTAGTTGTTAATGAATATTTGTGTTTATTTTCTCCAGTAAAAAATTCAGTTGCTTTGCTTCGCTGTTGCTGAGAAAAGAGAGGTCGTGATCAACTTTGTCTATTGCAAGCAATGACTGCTGCAGCACCAATAACCCTTTTTGGGTAAGCATCAGGGAAGTGTGGCGTTTATCGTCTTCCGACTGATACCGCTCAATCAGCTTTTTAAAAACAAGCCGGTCGGCAATACGCGGCACATTGGAACTGCGTTCTATCATTCTGCCGGCGATATCCTTTACACACATACACTGCGGATACTTGCCCTTTAAAATCCGCAGCACATTGTATTGCTCCATAGTAAGGTCGAGCGCTTTCAATACAGCAGCAATACGCGTTTTAAGAATATAAGTGGTGTACATTAAATTCAAAACCGCTTTTTGTTTTTCACTGCTGAAAGTTTGTGTTTGTATCGCTGCTTCCAGTTTCACGATACAAATATATGTACATACATGTAATTTGCGGCAATTTAGGATGTCATGTTTTGGTCATAAAGATTTTAAAGTCTTCATCCGGACTTACTTGCAGCTTATTTGTAATCCCGGAACTCTGTTTTTTACTGATTTAGCAATAGTTTTATGCTTCAGAAAAATATAACTAAAAAAATAGTTTGTGAACTAAAAAATTAGTTTATCTTCGACTAAATTTTTAGTTATATGAAGAGCCTTACGAAAGCCGAAGAACAGGTAATGCAGGCGCTTTGGAAATTAAGCAAGGGGTTTTTAAAAGATGTTGTAGATGCAATGCCGGAGCCGAAACCGCACACCAACACCGTAGCTACCTTGTTGAAAATTCTGATAGACAAAGAATTTGTGGAAACGCAAACGTATGGCCGTATGCATGAGTACAGTACACGCATCAGCAAGCAGGCTTACTTTAAAAATACTATGAACGGCCTGGTAAAAGGTTATTTCAACGGCTCATTTGCGCAGGCGGTTTCTTTTCTCGTGGACGAAAAAAAACTAAGTGTGGAAGACCTCGAGCTGCTGTTGAAACAATTGAAGAACAAGTAAAACAATCTTTATGCAAATCCTGCTTATTTACCTGCTGAAAGCAACGGTGGGCTCGGGCATTCTGCTATTGTATTATTGGATTGCATTGCGCAACAAGCGCTTTCATCATTACAACCGTTTTTACCTGCTGATGAGTGTAGCGCTGAGTCTTATACTTCCTTTTCTAAATATAGAACTGTGGCAGTTTAGCAGCAGTAACCGGCAGGTAATCGACCTTATGAATGTGGTAGCTGTAAACAATACGGAAGTAACAATTGGCAAGGACACCAACAGCTTTTCATGGAATTATTTTATACCGGTATTGTATGCCTGTGTTACTGTATCTATGCTAACTGCGCTTGCAGGCAGTATTTATAAACTGTATCGTTACCGGCGCATGTACCCGGTTGAGCGGCTTGGCAAGGTTGTGTTTATTAATACCGATTTACAGGAAGCACCTTTTTCTTTTTTCAATAATTTATTCTGGAAAAAGGATATAGATATTACCGATGCTACCGGCAGGCAAATTTTTAAACACGAGCTCACGCATATTGAGCAAAAACATAGCTGGGATAAGTTGTTTGTACGCCTCACCGCGCTGGTGTTGTGGATGAATCCTTTTTACTGGCTGATACAAAAAGAGCTTGGAATTATACATGAATTTATTGCCGATGAAAAAGCGATTGAGAACCGGAGCGCCGAAGCATTTGCGCGCCTGCTGCTGCAATCGCAATGGGGCAACAACATCTTTTCTCCTGCACAATCTTTTAATTATTCACCAATAAAAAGACGATTAGTTATGCTTACCACGTCCTCCAAAACAAGTTACAGTTATGTAAGAAGAATTATGATTTTGCCGCTATTGGCTATAACGGTTTTGTTGTTTGCTTTTAAAATGAAAGAAAACAAGCAGCTTTACGCTATACACACAAATGCTCCATTTACCTTAATAGTAGATGCAGGTCATGGCGGAAGCGATGCAGGCGCTATGGGTATAAATGATATTAAGGAGAAAGATATCAACTTATTGATTGCCAGAAAAATACAGGAATTAGCACCGGAGTATGGCATAACTGT
Source organism: Ilyomonas sp. (assembly GCA_965247435.1). Classification (GTDB taxonomy): domain Bacteria; phylum Bacteroidota; class Bacteroidia; order Chitinophagales; family Chitinophagaceae; genus Ilyomonas. Next base: position 1,427,595 of record OZ252019.1, read on the forward strand.
AAAAATGACAAGAACAGAAGACGTTGCTGTGGATTTAAAAACAAGAGTGGACGTTGCTGAGACTGCGCACCCGGATGCTTTTGTTTCTATTCATGTGAGCACCACATCAGAAAAGCAGACCAACAGAAATGAGATAGATGTTTTTATACCACGAAATGAAAGCAGTAATAATTATGCACAAAGCCGTTTGCTTGGCTCCAGTTTATTACAGTCTGCAAAAAAAGATTTCCCAGTTAATTTAACCCTCCTGCAGCGGAAAGGAGAGGGGATTTATGTGATAGACAAAAATTCGTATCCTGCGGTAATGATAGAATGTGGCTATCTTAATAATACAGAAAATTTAAAGCAGTTTAATGATAAAGTCAAAACCGAACAACTGGCAAGAGATATGCTGCAGGGTGTTGTAACTTTTGCAAATGCTGCCCTGCAAACTATCAATACTACTATAGCCGATACCAGTGGAAAAACGCCGTTATACTTTGTTGATGGTAAGGAAACTGCTGCAATTGATGTGAATAAAATAGATGCAGGTAAGATAGAATCTATAAACGTTCTTAAAGATGCCGATGCAATTAAAAAATATGGTGAGAAAGGGAAGAACGGTGTTGTTCTTATTACTTTGAAAAAAGCCGGAAACAATCAGACTTCTACGTATATGCAACGGCAAATTGTGCAGGACTCCAATGCAGTAAATGCAGCTAAAATGACTTTAAAAGTTATTGATGGTAAGATAGCTACTGATGAAGACCTGGAGAAAATAGATGCAAACGTCATTGAATCTGTAACGGTGTTAAAAGGTGTGGATGCCGTGAACAAGTATGGTGAAAAAGGCAGTAACGGCGTTATAGAAATCAGGACTAAAAACGGAAAAAAGGAGACGGCACCAAGAGCTTCCTTTTCATCGCCGGTAATAGTGGAAGATAAAGACGATTCAACAGTTGACTTTACGGGCAATACAGGATTAAGAGCTCAGATTGCCTTTAAGAAGGATACAAGCGACAAATATGAAAAAGTATTTCAATCAGCACAAACTCCCCCGTCCTTTCCTGGTGGAAATGATGCCTGGCAAAAATACCTGCAACGAAATCTGAAGTTTGATGTACCAATTGAACACAAAGCACCGACCGGCACTTATACTGCTATCGTATCTTTTACAGTAGATACTGATGGAAATTTATTGAATGTAAAAACAGAAAAAGATCCCGGTTATGGAACCGGGGCAGAAGCGGTGCGGGTAATCCAGCGCGGGCCTAAATGGATACCTGCACAGCAAAACGGACATATTGTAACAGCGGAGACAAAACAAGCTATTACGTTTAGCGTAGAAGAGAATTAAATGTTGTTAAGTATGTAAATAGCAGCGTAACTTCTACGCTGCTATTTACGTTTTACTCCATATTTAGCACCACAAAAAAGTATTATCTTTAAAAGCAATAATATCTTCATGCCTTTAATCATCTCTGAAATAATATTAACTGAGGCAGTTTACATTCAACATGAATTGCAATCTAAAGACAAGCATGAATATATAAATGGTAAACTCATTACTAAGCATGGTGAGAGCGATTTGAATAATGAAATTGCAATGAATGTTGCTTTCATACCAAGACAGTTGCTGAAACAGAAAGGCTATAGCATTTATATAGAAGGCGTAAAAGTAAAAATACCGGACGAACCGAAATATTATTATCCGGATGTATTTGCTACCAGAGAAGTGAGGGGCAACGAAAAACAATACATTAAATATGAACCGGAAATCATCGTAGAAGTATTATCTGAAACTACCCGCAAATACGATATGGTTGATAAATTTATCAACTATCAAAAAATTCCTTCTTTGTTGTATTACCTTCTAACAGAGCCGGAGCAAACGTTAGTGCAATTGTTTTATAAAACAAATAATGACTGGGAAGTACTTTCATTTACCAATCTTAACGATATAATTGATATGCCCCTGTTAAACATAAAAGTTTTGGTTAAGGATATTTATCAATTGGCTTAATGTTTCCGCGTTAGATGCATGTAAAATCCAGAAGCCAATTGCTTAAAAAGCATACGGTATCACTTCTCCGTCTGCATATAACACTAATTCTTTTTCGTTAGCCTTTTCCGTTCTCCCTATAATCTTAGCTTCAATATCAAACCCGTTTGCTGCAGCAATCATTTTCTCCGCAGCCTGTTCATTGGTAAAGATTTCCAAACGATGTCCCATGTTAAACACCTGGTACATCTCACGGTTATCGGCGCCGGAGTTTTGTTGTATCAGTTGAAAAATAAGGGGTGGTGCAAACAGGTTGTCTTTAACCACCCGCATTGCCGAAGGCAAATATTTCATGCACTTTGTTTGTCCGCCGCCACTGCAGTGGATTACGCCATCAATGTCGTTGAAATGTGCGTCCAGCAGGTGTTTCATTAAAGGCGCATACGTGCGGGTAGGGCTTAGCAGCAGCCTGCCAATTGTTAATGGCGAATTGTCAATGGTTAATTCATCTGTCATCCTGTTTTTACCGATATACACTACTTCCTCCTGAAGCGAAGGCTCGTATGTTTCAGGGTAAGTCTCTGCATAATATTTACTCAATACATCATGCCGCGCACTGGTGAGTCCGTTACTGCCCAGGCCGCTGTTGTATGCTGTTTCATAGGTGGCTTGCCCGTAAGAAGCAAAACCAACAATTACATTACCAGGCTGTATCTTTTCATTGGTAATAATTTTGCTTTTTGCCACGCGCGCCATCATCGTACCGTTTACAGCAATCGTACGCACTACGTCGCCCACATCGGCAGTTTCGCCACCGAGGTAATGAATGTTGATGCCGTGTGTTGTCAGCATATCAAAAAACTCCTGCGTGCCATCAATCACCGCCTTCAGCACTTCGCCCGGAATGAGTTTTTTATTCCGGTCAATGGTAGAAGAAAACAACAGGTTGTCATACACGCCCACGCACAGCAAATCGTCCAGGTTCATGGCTACGGCATCCTGCGCAATGCCTTTCCACACATTTACATCGCCGGTTTCTTTCCAGTACAAATAAGCTAATATACTTTTAGTGCCCGCGCCATCGGCATGCATAATGTTTATAAAGTTTGCATCTCTGCCAATAAAGTCGGGATACATTTTGCAAAACGCATTCGGGTATAAGCCCGCATCCAGCTTTTGAATAGCGGCATGTACTTCTTCTTTTTGCGCCGATACGCCGCGCCGGGCATAAATGCCCCCGGCCCCGGAAGGCGAGTATTGTAAGTTATTGTATGGATTGTTGTAAGTCATTGGCTGAACAAATGATTTTAAACGTAAGAATAGGTACAAATGTAGGAGATGTAAACCTGTTGTGCCTGCTATTTCCTTACGCTCTTTGGGGTTGGGGCTTGATCTGCTTCGCCTTATCTTTGTTTCCTTTATGCTGATACATAAAGACCTTTCCTTTTTGCCCCGTTTCCGCAATGCGATCGTCACTATCGGTACATTTGATGGTGTGCATGCAGGGCATCGCAAAATTATTGAGCAGCTACAAAGGGAAGCAGCCCAAGTTAACGGGGAAACCGTCATTATCACTTTTCACCCGCATCCGCGGCAGATAGTGCGCGAAGGCCAGTCGCCGGTGCCTTTGCTCACTACGCTTGCAGAAAAAACGGAACTGCTGCAGGCGATCGGCATAGATCACCTGGCTATTATTCCTTTTGATGCCGCTTTTGCGGACCAGTCTGCAGAAGAGTACATCGTTGATTTTTTATTTGAAAAATTTCATCCGCATACGGTTATTACCGGGTACGACCATAAGTTTGGAAAGGGGCGGGCGGGCGATTACCAGTTGCTCGAAACCTATGGCCGGCAGCTCCGCTTTACCGTAAAGGAAATACCGGAGCATATTTTAAATGAAGTAACCATCAGCTCTACTAAAATAAGGCATGCGCTCCTGCACACCGATATTGCCACGGCCAACCGGTATTTAAGCTATCCTTATTTTTTTGAGGGCTTTGTAACCAAAGGCAATCAGCTCGGCCGTACCATTGGTTATGCTACCGCTAACCTGGAAATAGAAGATGCCGAAAAACTGGTGCCCGGCAACGGCGTGTATGCAGTGGAGGCAGAGCGCTTGCCGGGTGAGTTGTCAATGGCGCGTAAGGAAGAATCAATGGTAAATCGTGAATACAGCAATCACTCACCATTCACCACTCACCACTTACTTAAAGGCATGATGAACATCGGACTGCGGCCGACTGTTGACGGTACCAAACGCACTATAGAAGTAAACCTATTCGACTTTAATGAAGATATTTATGGCAGTGTGCTGCGTGTTTATATCAGGCATTACCTCCGGGGCGAGGTTAAATTCAACGGCTTGAATGCATTAAAAGACCAGTTGGCTAAAGACAAAGAGCAAGCGATTGAACTATTAAAATAGTTATTGCAGCTTTTGCGTTCTTTCTTTTTAATCATCAGTTCATCATCTTCACAATCAGCTCTTTCAGCAGGCAGGCGTCTTCGGTACCTGTATCGCCGATGCCGATGCTTCGCAGGTTGTACTGATGCAACAGGAGTAAGGCATTTTCCAGACCATTGAAGCCATATAAATCGCTTACCTGCAGCGCTTTTTTTGCATTATAAGTACTGTTATTAAAAAACGGCGCAATTGCTTTCTCACTTTTATCGTCCATGCCCGAGATAGTATAGACTTTGCTGAAGTAATTATACAAAGTAGGCAGTATTAATTGTATCGGCCCGGCTTTCGGGTTCAGCTCAAAATACCGCACGATCCGGATCGCTTTTGGCAAATCTTTTCTAGCCAGCGCCTCCTGCAGCTCAAATACATTAAATTCTTTACTGATGCCGATGTATTGTTCAATGTCCTCTTCCTCGATTGATTTTCGGCCTTTGAGGTTAATAGCCAGTTTCTCTGTTTCGTTGGCGATGCGCGAAAGGTCGCTGCCGATATTGTCGGCCAGCATACTCAGCGCTTTGGGGCTAATTGTTAAGCCTTTGCGCTGCATAAACCGGCTTATCCAGCCGGGCAGTTCGTTGTCGTAAAGTTTTTTGGTAGAAAGTACAACCCCGTTTTTTTTAATGGCCTTGGCAAACCTGGTACGGGCATCCATCTTCTTGTCTTTATAGCTTATTACCAGCAGGGTAGAAGCCAAAGGTTTTTCCACATAGCCTTCCAGCTTTTCAACATCTTTCATATACTGCGCTTCTTTCAGCAGCACTACCTGCCGGTCGGCAAACATGGGATAGCTGCGGCAGGCATTAACCACGGACGCCCAGTCGGCATCCCGCCCGTAAAAAATGCTTAAATTGAAACCTGCTTCGCCCGCATTTAAAAGATGATGTTCGGCATAGTTCATTACTTCATCTATAAAATACGGCTCTTCACCTTCCAGCCAATAGAGCGGTTTGAAGTTTTTATTTGTCCATTCGGCAATAATTTGTTCACCAGACATAGAAAGCAAATATAAGCGCGGCAGAAATGGATAGCAGCGGAGAGGATAAATATTGAATCAGGAAAAATTGCAGCAAGGGCAGATTGGTATATGTCTTTATTTTTTAATTCAGGCTGCACTGCGACAACACCCCAACGAAGCCACTTTTACATAACCATCGTTTTATGCATAGCATCTTTTTAAAAGAATTTACGGCTTATGTATTATTCAGAAGAAAGCCTTTATTTTTAATCTTTGTTTCTTCAACACGGCTTATGAAAAACCTCGCTTTTACTGTTCTCTGTTTTTTTTGTATAGCTCATGCCACTGCGCAGTTGCTTTCGCCCGAAAACTTTTTAGGATACCGCGTTGGCACCCGCTTTACACCTTCCTACAAAGTGGACGACTATTTTAAAGCGGTGGCGGCCGCAAAACCGGCCATGGTAAAAGTAGAAAAGTACGGACAAACCTATGAGGGCCGCGAACTGATGCTGGCCTACATCGGCCTGCCACAGAACCTGCAGCGGCTGGAGGAAATACAAAAAAATAACCTGCGGCTTGCAGGCATGCTTCAGGATAATGTGCCTGCAGACGCGGCCGGTGCGCCGGCTATCGTATGGCTGAGCTATAATGTGCATGGCAACGAAGCTGCCTCGTCGGAAGCGGCCATGCTAACCTTGTATGCATTGGTAAGCGATAGTAATACACAAACAAAGGAGTGGCTTAAAAATACTATTGTCATTATGGACCCCTGCCTTAACCCCGATGGCCGCGACCGGTATGTAAACTGGTACAATTCGGTTGCAGGGGCGCATTATGATGCAGACGCGCAGGCACGTGAGCACGATGAGCCCTGGCCCGGCGGCAGAAGCAATCATTACAACTTCGACCTTAACCGCGACTGGGCCTGGCAAACGCAAACAGAGACGCAGCAACGCCTGAAAAAATACAATGAATGGCTGCCGCAGGTGCATGTGGACTACCATGAGCAGGTGTATAATGCACCCTATTATTTTGCGCCTGCCGCCGAGCCTTACCACGAAGTGATAACGCAGTGGCAGCGCGACTTCCAGGTGCTGGTTGGTAAAAACAATGCAAAGTATTTCGATGCTAACGGCTGGCTTTATTTTACAAAAGAAATCTTCGACCTGTTTTACCCTTCTTACGGCGATACGTACCCGCTTTACAACGGCGCTATCGGGATGACGTTTGAGCAGGGCGGTATCGGCGCCGGGCTGGGTATCCGCAAGGAGGATGAAGACACGCTGACACTTGTTGACCGGGTAACACATCATTTTACAACCGGCCTTTCTACTTTGGAAGTAGCTTCTAAAAATGCGGGCAAATTAATCAGCGAGTTCAAACGGTTTTTCGCTACGGCCGCCAATGCCGGCAATGCGTATTATCAGACTTATGTACTTACCGCGGCCGATTACAACGAGCTGCAGGCAGTAATGAGTTTACTGCGTAACAATCATATAACCTATGGCATTACTACGGCAAAAAGCTTTAAAGGTTATAATTATCTTACCGGTAAGGAAGAAAGTTATAAAGACGAAGGCTACGGGCTTGCTGTTTCTGCTTATCAGCCACGCAGCACCCTGCTGCGCGTGCTCTTTGAGCCCAAAAGTATTTTGCGGGATTCAGTAACATACGACATCACGGCATGGTCTATCCCGTATGCCTACAACATCAAGACGTATGGCGTAAAGGAAAAATTGCCCATACAGGACACGGCACTGCCTGCAGGTATCCATAGTATTCAAAGCAATTACGGGTTGCTTATTCCATATACTTCGTATAATGCCAGCCAGATGCTGGCCTACCTGCTGGCACATGGTGTAAAAGTGCGCTTTGCAGATAAAGCATTTACTTACGGTGGTAAAACTTATAATGCCGGTACGCTAATTATCCTGCGTGGAAATAACATAGCTAACTGGGCCGCTATTACCAATGAAGCAGGCGCTATGTTCCATGTTCAGCCAATAGACGCAGAAAGCGGATTTGTAGAAAAGGGCGCCGACTTTGGCTCGGAAACCGTGCACTACCTGCATCAGCCGAAAGTGGCGCTGTTTACCGGCGATGGGGTAAGCTCCATAGCTGCAGGCGAAATCTGGCATTTTTTCGACCAATCTTTGCAATACCCGCTTGCGCTGATAAATGCTACCGAACTCCCATATACAGACATAGCAAAATACAATACAATCATTTTTCCTGATGGCGAATACAAAGCTTTCGACGACACAACAGTACATGCAAAGCTGAAAGCCTTTGTTCAAAACGGCGGCAAAATTATTGCGCTTGAAAATGCAGTTTCAGAAATGGCCGGCGCTGGCTGGGATGTAAAAGTAAGAGAAGATAAAAAAGATACAATGGCGGCCGACAGTGACTACAACGCGCTGAAAATGTATGGCGACCGGGAACGGAGCAGTTTGGCAAATGCTATACCAGGTGCGGTTTACAGGCTGGATTTAGATAGTACACATCCTTTGGCTTATGGCTATCCGGGTCATTATTATTCTTTAAAAACAAACAGCAGCATCATTAATTTTTTAAAGAATGGCTGGAATGTAGGGATAATAAAAAAAGCTGCTTATACGGCTGGTTTTGTAGGCAGCAAACTCAAAGCGCAGTTAAGAGACGGGCTTGTTTTTGGCGTACAGCAGGAGGGTAAGGGCAGTATTGTATATCTTATGGATGATCCGCTGTTTCGCGAGTTTTGGCAAAGCGGAAAAATGCTGTTTAGCAATGCTGTTTTTTTTGTGGGACAATAATTAGAAAACGGAATAGCAGGAATAGTATAAACAATGCCAAACCGTTGTGTTCCGGGGTATAATACTCAGAAATGGTTGGTAAAATCTTCTAAAAGGCAATGCAGGTAAAGGTTTGAAGGAAGTTTACTGAAAGTAATTTCAGTAAACTTTTTTTGTTGTATGAACAGTAATACAAAAAGCGGTGCTGGGCTTGCGGTTCTTTGGCAGTAATCAGGTGGGGGAAGCGTGGAGGTAAGCAAAGATTTAAATGCAACAATTGTGGGATATTGTTTACCAGGAGTGCTCCTGAGCAGCGTCTTAGAAATTATTTTATCTGGTTTGAAAAGTGGATTTTGGAAAGGCAAACCTACGCGACATTGAGCCGTGACAGCAGGCTGTCAAGAGCTGCTCTGCAACGATTGTTTTATACTTTTTTAGAGCAGTCTCCTCAGGTAAAGCTTATTAAGCGCAAGGATGTTCATCTGCGAATGGATGCAACCTATTTTAAGCAGTTTTGTGTAGTGTGCTATCAGGATGATCAGGATGGTTATACACAGCTCATCCGCATTACAGACGGAGAACATTTTAGCGAAATAAAAGAAGACTTAGATAACCTCATCAAGCTGGGTGTTCACATCGACAGCATTACCACCGATGGACATAAAAGTACGCTTAAAGCAATTAAAAAATCCCTTCCCGGCGTTGCTGTTCAGCGATGTTTGGTACACATCCAAAGAATGTGCTTGCTGTGGCTCACAAGGTTTCCAAAGCATCCGGCAGGGGTAGAATTGAGAACTTTAGTTTTGATGCTTCTTAAAATCAAGTCTTCTAATGACCGCCTCCATTGGACCAACGAACTAACCGCCTGGTACAACAGGCATAAAGATTACCTGGCTGAAAAAGCCTATAACAAAGACACAGGAAGATACTGGTACAAACACAAGCTGTTAAGGCGCTCTTACTTTAGCATCAAAAGAGCTTTACCTAACATGTTCCATTACCTCAACAACGACAAAATACCAGCTACTACCAATGGTATTGAAGGGTACTTTGGGCATCTTAAAAACCATCTCGACCTGCATCGGGGACTAAGCAGGGAACACCGTGTCAACTTCATCAAATGGTATATCTTTTTATCAAACACCAAATGAGTTTTTTTAGACATGCCGCTTACCAAAAAAAGGGGTTGAACACCACAAGTGTTCAACCCCTTACTTCTTTCGTATAAGCATCAATCCTATTTCTGACAGGTTGCTCTCCAGCAGCGCCTGCTTCCTCTTCAGATTAACCACGGCATATTAATACTAAAATATCAAAATACCACCAACCATTTTTGAGTACATTACCTGTTGAAGGCATAAAAAATCCCGTAAGTCATCTATAACGTTACAGGATTTAATAAAGATATAATAAGCGATTACGGCTGTTGATCCTGCTTATCGTGCCCTAATTGTTTTACCAGTTTATTATAAACGCCCAGCAATAAAAACGGAGCCACCCACTGGCCCACAAAAAGACTTTCTTTTTTCTTTGTTGTAAAATGCAGGATTGCAGACACTGCTATAGAGCCAAATGCAGCCCATAAAAAAACATCAGATGGAATTTTGGCAGTCTGCTCTTCAATAGTTTTGGCAACTTTGCCTTCTTTGTGTTCGAGATTAAAATCGGTGTTCATAAGTTTACCTCCATAAATTTTTATAGAAGTAAGTATTCAAGTTTCTTGCCAAAGCCTAAAACTTGCCCGGCAGGGCTTTTTGTATTATACTTTTATATGTATCTACATCCTTATTTTCATTCAGCAACCGGAAGTTGGCAGGGCTTATCATTAAATAACCATACTTATCTGCTGTAAGCCAGGGCAGGATGCGGCCAGCCGTTTGCGGACGTGTTTTATCAATATATCCCAAGGCATCGGCAGCATCGGTAAAAGGCCCGATGAGCATGATATTATAGCGCTCGTCCAGCTTTACAGAACTGATGTTGAATGTCTGGTTGTAGTAGTTTTGTTTATTAAAACGGTTGAAAGCATTCTTTGCTTCCGTAGCATATACCGGCGCTACTTTATCCAGCACCAGCGCTACATACTGCGAGTCGGCTGCATTAAAGCTGAACGCTTTAACCACTGCTGAAGGTTGCGGCACTGCCGGCGCTTCCATCTTCATCGCCGGCCTGGCAGTTACGGGTTTGGACACAACAGAGTCCTGCTGCTTTTGCATAACCGGCCTTTTTGCCGGCACTTCCAAAGGCGTAAGGTTTACAAGCATCGTCTCACTGGTGTCTTCATTACGCTTTATCTGCAGGTTGGTAAGATACGCTTCTATCTGGCCCCGGCGGCGCAACACATCCGCCATCGTTTTTGCCTTTTCGGCCAGCGGTGATGTAGCAAACTGCTCCTGCAGGTTTTGCAGGCTCCCCAATGCAGTGCTGTCTTCCCGCTGCGAAATGTAGTAGATAGATTCGATATATAATAACTGCGGCGTCCAGTAACTGTTGCCATACAAGCTGTCTGCCACTGCTTTCTGCTTCTTCGCTTCGCTGAAATTACCTTCTATAAAGGCCTTATAGATTTGTTCATACTGCCTGGTAGCGGCATTGGCATCGCTCGTCTCGGATGGTGTTTTGCCGCCACTCTTCAATTGCGATAGCCACTGGCCTTTGGGATAGTCCCGCTGTAACAGCGCCAGCGCAGAATCGGCGCTGAATTTTTTCCCTGTTTTATTGTAACAGTAATACAGGTTGAACAGCGACCGCTCCCGGTAAGCGCTGGTGTCCACCCGGCGATTCAGTTCCTGATACATGGCAATAGCTGCCGGATAATTCTGCAATTCGTTTTGAAAGACCTCGCCGCTGCTAAAAAGCGCCTTCGTAATATTCTCCTCTGAGAGTTGCACTTTCTCCGGTGTTAGCGGCAAACCAGCTTCAAGGTCTTCTACAGAGCTGGCAACCGGTACGGCTTCTCCTGTAGCATTGGTATTGTCATCATCATCAGCGCCTGCATTTTGCTTTTGTGCGGTTATTTTGGTTATCTCCGATTGCCTGCGCCAGTTGTCCACATTTGGCCGGTTGCCCCATTGCTGCCTGAAACCACCAAAGCCAGTGCTTTTTAAAGAAGTGTTGTTGAAATACCAGTCTTTGGAGGTACTGCTGTTGTTAAACAAATCCGACTGCGCCTGTACCTGTACTGCCGGATTAAAGGAGGGCGTATTGTCTTCTTCCTTCAATCCCTGGCTGCGGCGTATCTGCCGCAATGCCTTTTTTAAATAAGCTGTTCGCTGCGCTGCCGGCAGGGCTGCTACCTGCTGCAGGCTGTCTTCTTTATCCACCGCTGTAAGATAGCCGGCTACGGTGGTAAGCGCAGGCTGGCGGGTACTTAGGCGATCCTGATCTATAGAGTCTCTTAAGCTGCCTGCCGCTTGCGTACTATCGTAAAAATTATGTGCGTTTATCCACTGGCTGTTGGTATAGGTTACATCTGCCAGCAGCAGGAACGATAAACTTCTTTGCTCCGGGTTGTCAATATTAGAAGCAACACTTTTCTTCAATAGCTGAATAGCTTCCGCAGTGTTGCCAAGCTGCAACTCTACCTGCGCGGCAGCATAATAAATAATATCGCGGTGCAGCACATATTTATCTCTTTTGGCCAGGCGCAGCAGCGCATCCAGTTTTTGCTGGGTAGTAGTGCCGGTGCTGTCGTTGCCAATGGCAATACTGTTGAGGTAAGCATTCACTTCCATGATCGGGTCGGGTGTATGGCTGGCGCTGCGGTTAAAGTATTTTACCGCTTCGTTGTTATTACCGGCAAGGTGCTGCAACTGTGCTATCAGGTATTCCCATCGGGCTTTCTCAAAGCGGCTGTCTGCATTGTCCAGTGCTTCATTTAAATGCACTGCAGCGCTGTCGTATCTTTTCTGGCTGTAAAAAAGATAAGCCAGCGTTTCATGCAGGCTTGGCTGCAGCCGTTGCGGAAACCTGGGATCGTTGCGCAGAATCTCGAGCAGGCCACCGGCGCGGCTGTTGCTGCCGGTTTCTATACTGGCACGCGCCATCCATAAAAAATTTTCGTTGCGGCTGGGCGGCGTTACGGCCGTTTTATGCCAGATGTCTGTTTTCTCTTGCGTGGCAATAGTAAAAACGCCCTTATTGGTTGCGTTGCTGCCAATGGGCAAATCGTAGCCATCGTCTTTAGGCGCCCATGCATAATTGATAAAGCGGAATGCTACCATTGCAGAGTCAAAATTTTTACGGTAGAAATACGCTTTACCTAATAAAAAATAAAGATTGTCAATCCAGTCGTTGCGCAGGTCGTGCAGCAGCACGCCGGCCGTGCAGTGATAAATGACCGAGTCTATGTCTGCGCCACTTTGGGCAGTTGTATTGAGGGAGTAGTTATAAAAAGGAAGCAGTTTGGTATAATCATCTTTGAAGGATGCCTTGGCGCGGTCCACTACCGTATTAAGTATAGTGTTCGCATTAAAATAATAGTTGTAATGGGTGTACATATTCTGCAACCCATGCCGGAAGGCGCCCCACTTTTTCGTATCGCTTTTCTCGGATGGTAGTGTCCGGGTTTCATATTTGCCCGGCTTTTTCAGGGTAACCGTAGTGCCGGGTTGCGCCTGTGCCAATACACCGGCAACAACCAGCAGGCAAGCTATCAATAGTTTATAGGTTAATTCCTTCATGCAATGGCTTTCTCGCATAATAACTGTAAAGCAGACAAAAATATTTTAAAAAGCACACCATTAGCTAATATTTAATACGCAGGCGTACCGCTACGGATGTTGCAACAATAATACACAATAAAACCTAAGTGGTAACGGCGTAATAAGATACGGAGGATAAATAACGGTTTACGTGCGGCTGTTACTAATAAGCCAGCAACATACCAACAAGGTCAGAAATCTTTCTGCGATACGGTTGCTTCAGGGTAATCTGCTCGTAGAGGTGCGATGTTTCGAGGCGTACATCTGTAATCTCTACATGCGACAATGCCCTTGTATAGTTTGTTACATCAACAAAAAAACCGGCATTGTCTTTTTCCGAATAAGACTGTGGCTTTCCTTTGTAAGGTATCCGGAAAAACTGGTTATTGATGGTTTTGAAATAAGCATAGTTGCTGTTAGAGATGCGGATATTAGCTGCTTCCGTGGATAAGAAATAGAAGAACAGCCAGTAGGTACTTTTCTTTTTGGAAATGGATTTAACGCCAACCACTTTGGCTGTTACCACTTCTTTGCCTTCTATTTTTTCTATACTTAATGTGTCAAAGGCGGTGCTCACGGTAGAGTCGCCGGTAAAGCTATCTACCGTAACGGTAAGCTGGGCGCGTGTTGCAGCCGGCAAGCTTATGAGGATTAACAGGAGTAAGGTTGTTTTCATAGATGTACTTGCTAAAGTAATTGTTTACCCAGGTATTTTATTTAATCATCCGCAGGAATTTTTAAATTATAAATAGTAGTATGAAAATAAGCTTTGATTCAGTTTTGAATTTACAAGCTGAAAACCTGTAAGGTTAAAGCGCTTTATAGCTAAAAAACTTAATTACCTGGCAGCTTACACGCTGTTATTTCCAAATTGAGGCACTACCGGAAAAAGTAATCTATATACGGTAAAACAGCAAAATTAGTTTAATGTGCCGGATAACGAAATTGCATAGGGCAAACAGCTCGTTACCGTATCAGCGTTACGGCGCCTTTATAATGATAAACCTCGCCGGTACTGCATACAATATCTGCCATATACACATACGTCCCGGAACTCATCGCCAGCCCTTTGTAAGTACCATCCCAGCCCGCATCCGGGTCGTTGGCACTTATATTTGTTTTTTGAAACATGGTTTCTCCCGACCTGCTGAATACAACGAAATGACTGATCTGTTTAATGCCCTGGCCTTTGATAAGAAAACGGTCATTATTTCTATCACCGTTAGGCGTAAAAGCAGACGGTATCTGAACGAGGCTTTGCTTGCATATAACATGTATCTGTATGCTGTCTTTCGCGGTGCAGCCATGAGCGGTAGCCGCTTCCACAATGTACAGAATATTGGATTGCGGCGTGCTTACCGGCGCCGGGCAGTTGCTGCAGCTCAGGTAATCTGCCGGCAGCCATGTCCAGATAGTTACATCATTGCTCACTACTGTATTCAGCTTTAATTCCGAACCGGCAAATACAACAGCATCGTCACCGGCTTTAATCGAGGGCAATTCATCAATGCGTACTTCGGTCGTTGCAGTATCAGTAAAGCAGTGGTCTTTATCCCGGCCAACAACCTTGTAGGTTTGGGGCGTAATGGTGGTACTGACAGGGTTCGATACATGTGTATTACTCAGGTTGTTTCCGCTTATCCACTCGTATTCATCTGCACCGGAAGCAATCAATTGTTTGGCGCTGCCTATACAGATATAGAGCAGGGGCGTAGCTGCCACTTTAAAGCGTTGGGTTACGCGCACCGTTACAGAATCCTGGTTTACACAGCCATTACTGTTGGTTACATTCACTTTATATACCGCATTTGCCGGCGGCGATACCAGCGGATTGGCGATAGCTGCATTCTCAATTGCATTGCCGGGTAACCATTGATACTTTATTCCATCGTGCGCCTGCAGTTGTACCGATGCACCGGCGCATACCTGCGGATTTTTTGGTTGAAGGTCTATCACCGGTTTTGCTAATACCGTCAGCTTGCTGAACACCGTATCCGTACAGCCGTTATTACTAACCAGCAGCATAACAGAGTCAATGCCCGGCGTGCTAAATGTTTCCTGCAGGGGATTTTGCGCTGTTGCTGTATGGTTGTTGGGGAAATGCCAAAGCCAGGTATTGCTGCTGCTGTTTACGTTTGTAGTTGCTGCAAACGTTCCGTAATCATCCTGGCACAGCGAGGAAGGCCCGGTAATATTTGCAACCGGCGTGTGGTTGACGATTATAGCAGCGGTTGTTGCTGCTGCACAGCCGTAGGGCGATGATGCAGTAAAAGTAACCGGGTAAGTACCGGTTTTATTATACAAAAAAGCTGGCGATTCTGTATTGGCCGTATCGCCGGGGCTGCCGGTTCCAAAGTTCCAGTGATAGGTGAGGGATGCGCCTGCAGCGTCTTTGGCAACGCTTACAATATCCGGCGTAAACAGTACGCCTGAAGCATCGCAAATGATAGCCGGGTTTGTATTAATGGATAGATGCAGCGTATCTATTATAATTGGCTTATCGAGGAAGAATGGAAAAGAACACTGGTTACCGTCTTTTACTACCAAAGATGGTGTATAGCTGCCCGGTGTGAGGTAATTGTGTACGAAGAAAGTATCTGTAGCATCGGTTAAGGTGCCATCCCCGAAATCCCAGGTGTAAGATGTAGTATTCGCAGCTACTGCGCTTAGTGTTACGGGCTGTGCACCACAAGCAAAAAACTTATCGGCCTTAAGCGTTGCAAAAGGACCTTGTATGGTAATATAGTCCGAAGTAGAATCAATACTGTCGTCGTAAAAATTGCCGTACAATGTTACTTTGTATTTTCCCGGTTTGTCGTAAATATGGCTTGGATAGTCAATATCGCTGGCAGTTGTGCCGTCTCCAAAATCCCAGCTTACGCTTTGTGTATTTTGAGAGGTATTGGTAAAACTCGCCAGCATGGGCGGGCAGCTTTTTACCGGATCAAGAAAAGTAGTGGTGTAGGTATAACTAAGAAGTACATTGCTTACGCGCAGGTATTGCACGGCAGTATCAACACATTTGGTTACCTCATTCTTTGCAATCAGCATTATCGTATCTATGCCGGTATTGGCGTAGTTGTGCCTGGGGTAATCATAATAAGCCGCGTCGTTAACCGTAGCGCCGTCACCCAAGAACCATCTGAATTTATTGTCGTAATAATCGGTGCCGTTGGTATTGGAGTTATTGTAAAAAATCACGTCAATGTTTGGCAACACCGGGTTCTGCGACATGCTGAATGAAGCCTGCGGCCCTTTAGTTACAACATCGTAATGCCGGGCCGTAGCAGTGCAGCCGTCCTTATCTGTTATGGTAAGCATTACGTTGTAATTGCCTGCATAGGTATAACGATACTCAAAAGGGCTGCCGGAGGTTTTTGTAGCTGCATTACCGTCACCAAAATTCCAGTCCCACTTTACAACCGGCACCTCATTACTACTCTTCGACGTATCGGTAAAAAAGAGCGGCACCTTAAAACAGGTATCGTTATTCTTTACCAAAAAACCGGCATCCGGCCCTTTCACTTTTATGGGAATATAGTTGGTAGTATCGGTACAACCGAAATAATAGGAATTGGTAACAATGCGCAAGTCTTTTTCACTGCTGCTCAGGTCATAAATATTCAGTTGAAAAGTGTTACGCCAGTTGTAATCCGGGGAAGTGTAATTGCCCGGCGGCCTGCTGCCATCGCCATACTCGAAATGATGCACATTAAAATCCGGGGAGTACGACTCGTGTGGCGCAGGGTTGGTCTCCAGTTGAGATACAGTGACCGGCAGCGTGGCGCTGCCGCATACTTCTTTTTGCTGGGTGCTTAGGAATGGGGACTGTTTTAATAACACATAGGTATCCATAGAAGTACTTAAGGTACAGCCACCGTTCCTCGTAGTTAATGTAACCTTGTAACTACCGGTTTTGTCGTAGTAGTGCGTGATGCCGGTTTTTACGCTATTATAGGTATAAAGAGGCGAGCCATCGCCAAAGTTCCAGATCCATTCGGCAGGTTTTATTGATGCTTCTTCAAATGTCACGAGGCCGCGCGTGCCATCGCAGGTGTTGGTCCGGCTGGAGATTTTTGGAAAAGGGGGCAAAACTGTAATGTAATTTTTCTTTGTAACCGTATCGCTGCACCCCTGGTTTACGATAACCAATGATACTGTATAAAGAGAATCACTGTAATACTGGTGGGTATTATTATTGCCGTCGTTAGTGTAGCCATTATCTCCAAAGTTCCAATACCTATAGCCGGTGGTATTAGCGCCGGAGATAGTGAAAGAAACCGGGTTCGTGCCGCAGATGGTAGTGCCGGGCGTAGCAATAAAATCGAAGCTGGGGTTGCCGGTAATATATACCTGGAAAGTTGCAGTGCCTTTGCAATCGTTCTCATTTACATAGCTGAGCGTAATGGTAAAATTGCCGGCCTTTTTAAAAGTATGCCTGGGCTCCTGGTCAGTGCTTGTAGCGCTGCCATCCCCAAAATTCCAGTTGGTTTGTTTAAGTTTGACGGACGACGAAGCAGAAAATACAGTGTGCAGACTGTCGCAGCCATATATGCCTGCAGAGCTGCTGATGGTAGCATTGGGCTTGCTAATGTCCACTTTTTTGCTGGTGTAAGTGGTACAACCGATAGCATTAGTGGTTCTCAACATTATAGAATACCGGTTGTCGTTGTTATAAGTATAAGAAGTGGCCTGCGTAAAAGCTGACGGTGCAAAATCTATGTAATTAAAATTTGCAAAATCCCATTCCCATTTGGTAGCGCCCTGTATAGTGTCTTTAAACATTACGGTAGCCGGCGCGCCGCAGGCGTTTTGCAAATCGGCAGTAAAGCCTTCCGTTTTTGGATTCTCATATACCGTTACCTGCTTGGTAGCCGTATCGCTGCAGGCACCATACCGGTTAACTACCTGCATGGTGTGTTTGCCGGATGTAAAAGTGTAATAGAACCTAAAATATTCTGAGTAATAAGGCTGTCCATCCACAATCCATTGCTGCCGGGAGTAATCATAGGGTTTGGGGTTGCTCTTATCCGTAAACGTTGCAGGGGTGTTTTCGCATATCAGCGGCGGTACCTCAAAATCGGTTGTAAAATTGGCAACATTTATATAATCCGCCAGTGCATATCCGGCAGTGCAGCCATCGCTGCTTTGTACTTTTAACTTTATGGTGTACGTGCCTTTTTTATTCCAGACGTGGCTCGGTGTTTTCTCTCCTGATGTTTTGCCATCTCCGAAATCCCAGGCATACTCCAGCGTGCCGGTGCCGGTGCTGGTGTTGGTAAAACTGGTAGCATCCGTTACTTTGCATAGTACCGTTTCATCCGCTTCAAAATTAACCGTAACATTAGGCAGCACTTTCAGGATATTGGCTTTAGAAGCAGTGCTGTAGCAACCGAAGCTGTTGGTTACCGTGAGGCTCGCCGAGATGGTGGACGGAGTGGTGTAGGTATGCGCCGGCTCCTGCGGTCCTGCTTCTGCAGTGCCATCACCATAATCCCAGAAATAGCTGCTGATCGTGCCGTCGCCGGCCGTAGAATTACTGGTAAAAATAACCGGCAGCGGCAGACAGCCTTTGGCAGTGTTGGCAGAAAAATCTGCCGTTGGTTTCTTATAAACCGTAACGGTGGAAGTTTTGGTGTACGCTTTACCGCCGTCTGTTACAGTAAGTGTTACTTTATAATCGTGCGGATCCTGGTAGGTAGCGCCCACATTATCTTTAAGAGCGGATGTGTTGCCATTGCCAAAATCCCATTTATAAGTTGCCGCAGCCGAGAAGCCGGCAGACGTATTTTTGAAATTAACCGGCAGTGGTGAGCAACCTGCCGCAGGCGTTGTTGTAAAGCCGGCTGTTTGCGCCAGCACAAAATTGGTAAAAGATAAAAAAAGTATTAAAAAAACAAAGTGTTTTTGCCATCTATACGCACACTTCATATAAGCAGTTAATTAGTTTGGTTATCCCTTTTTATACCTGTAACACACAATGCAACAGGCGTAGCGCGGGTTGAAAGGCTAAAGATAACCGCTTATCTTTTAAGTAAATAAGAAGATTGATTTTATAATTATCTTTTAAAGTTGCAACAGCAGGCAACGGGTTTTGCAATAAAAAATTTTAGGTGAAACAGGCAAACCAAACAGCGCTTATTTTAAAAAAGCGAGGTTAAAGCGTAATAAGACAAAATGGGTAACTCTCAGGCAACGCTTTTATATAAAAAAGATGCCTGTTGAATCAGGAGAATCCGTGTGGTTTTTAATTGTTGTACTTCATCAACGCTGCACACGGTGTGCGTGTGTAATGTTGATGAGTAGTAGCTCGCTTCAAAGATTAGATAACCTTGTTACCTGCGTTTCATTAATCGCTGTATTAAATATGCCAACCTGGTCTATGGTTCCGTTAAACCAGTAAGGATACTGATGCTGGTACTTATTGGTGGTGCCGAAATATAAATTGTAATTATTGGAAGAGAAAAACCCGCCTCCGTTATATACCGATATTAATTTGCCATCTACATAGAGTTTTCCCGCCTTGTTTTGATAAGTATAAATGAGGTGATACCAATGATTTGCCTGAACAAATTGTGTTGAGTCGGTTGCTCCGGTTCCGCAAAAAGTGCCGTCGAAGCTTTGGTGCGCTTTGTCCACCGCCTGCCCGCAATTTGTATGGTTGGTATATAATGCATCTGAAAAGTCCATCGTATAAACGCCTGGGTCATCATCAAAATAGCCTTTGCACAGGATACGGTTATTGTGGCATTTGCCTGCATAAAAATCGCTTATTTTTACGATAACAAAAAGGGTAATGGCTTTGGATGGATTTAATGACGGGCTGTTGGCAACCTCCATATAGCTGTTTTTCCCGTTGAAATAGTAAGCGTTGTTAGCCACATCATTGCGGTCGTTGGCACGTTGTGCATTGTTAAATATAATCTTGTTGTAGTAACTGCTTTTGTCTTTCAGGCTGCCGTTATTAAAATCAAACCAGGCTACCAGGCCGGCAGTGTCTATACCGGCAGCAGCAAAATTTTCACTGCTTGCTGCAGACTGATTAAGGCTTGCCATCTGCAGCGAAATATCGCTTTGAGCGCCTTTTTCGCAGGAACTGGTGGTGAGCAAATTAAATAGCAGCAGGAAATAAAAGACTGCACGCGCATGGTTGATGAAGAAAATGTTTTTCATAAGACAGGGGGTTATTTTTTGTATTGATTTATAAGGATTATATAATTCCTAATCTCATTAACAAAGTTAATGTACTGCCGCTTAAATTATTTGAAGTTTCCGGCTGGTGCTCCCTCATAACTATTCGGAAGCAATGTTTAAAAGAATAAGCGAAGCAGGGAAGGAACCCGCAGGGTTTACCTGTTTATAGAACAACAAAGCTTGGCAACTCCGCAGGAGTCGAATGAGGAGCGTATTTTCCTGCCGCTATAAACAGGTAATTCCCGCTGAGTTGTTCTTCCGGACACGGTTGTTTTCCGCACCCGCCGATAACCGTGCTACCGGATAGCCTCTCCTCATCCGGAATATAATTGTGCATGTAAACAAACTTAAGTTACAGCGCAGTTATTATACTTTAAACCAAATAATTTTTTCTGTTCGGGTGCCTTGTGTACTTCATAACAGGATGCTTTAAAATAAAAGTGCGGCAAAAATTCATACTAACAAACATCCCGTTACTATAAGCACCCGTTTCAGCTATACTGCTATTTTTTTCCGATGCCGGGAACTCCGCAATCGTCTTACTTATTACTCCAGCTATAATTTTAAAAAAAGTTTTTTCTTATCCTTTGTTAAGCAGTTGCCGCGTTGTGCAGAATAGTTTTGTTTAAAATTATAACCATGAAAACAGTATTAAAATCAGAAGAAGCAGCCATGACTTTAGCAGCCATTTACTTGCTTACATTTCATCATCTTGGGCTGTCCGTTTGGATATGGGTGCTCCTCTTTTTTTCGCCCGATATCAGTATGCTTGGCTATGCAGTGAATGCAAAGGCGGGCGCCTTTTGTTACAACCTTTTTCATCATAAAGGAGTAGCTATCTTATTGGTTGCTGCCGGTTATGGTATGCAGAAAGAAGTGGTGCTGGCTGCGGGTCTTTTATTATTTGCCCATGCATCCTTCGACCGTATCTGGGGGTACGGATTAAAATACGCAACCGGCTTTAAAGATACTCACTTAGGCAGTCTGGAAAAGAAAAATAAGGCTGCTATTGCCGGGTAACCCGCTTGCGGATACGGCTCAGGCTTACGGGCGTAATACCCAGATAATTGGCTATATATTGCTGCGGAATCTGTTCTATAATTTTCTTTTTAGAACCGGTAAGCATATCCCGGTACCGCTCTTCCGGGCTTTGCAACAGCAGGCTAACCATTCTTTCTTCCAGGCCGGCAGCAATGTATTCTGCAATAAGCCTTCCGAAGGTTTGCCAAATCATGCTTTGCTTATATAGCTGAAAAAGCGCAGCATACGGAAAGCTTAAGTAAGTTGTGTCGCTCAGAGCTTCCAACGTAATCAGGGAAGGCTGGTTGGAAATGCAACTTATATAGGCACACATCAGGTCGCCGGTAAAACAAAAGTAGGTAGTCTTTTCCTCGCCATCCTTTGTATAATACTGGCGAAAAGCGCCGTTGAGTATAAAAGCAACTTCAAACGACCGCTTGCCTTCCTGTGCAAAAAGCTGGTGCCGCTTTAAGTCTTTTAATTGTATGTGCGGCAGTAGTAAATCCCAGTCGCTATCCGGTAATTTTACAAAACGCTCCATCGTTTGCCGAAGCAGGATAAGATTGTTTGAGGTATCCATTTCGTGAGATAAAATATTATAAAAAGGAACAGCAAAGCGTTTATGAAAAATGATAATCTGCACTATCAACAGTACTGCGCTTTATGTTTAAACGTTGTTTGGTTATTATTTCTTTCACTGAAAGAATTAATACACAAGTCCTGTTTTAAGTATAGTAAGCATTACTGTTACTATGAGATTTTTAAACAGTAGCGCGAAATTATTAGATGATTATACATTGCAACACTTAAATCATTAGACAGGTTAGGAATTTTAAAGTGCCGCATACCTCATTGTATAAATTATTCCTATCTTGTTGTGCGATTCGACTTCACCATCACTAAAACTATAACTATGTAAAAACGCCCCTTGCAACAACTTTCTTTATTTTCTTACAACCTCAATTTTTCAAAACCAATTATCAAAAACATGAAAACACAATTACCCCAACGGCGCAAAAAAAGTAGATCCTCTTTTTTGTTTACCATGCTTACATTCACCTTGCTCCTGATGTCTTTAACCAGCATTGGTGTGCATACCTATGCACAGGGAACCTGGTCGCCCGTTATTGCGCCCGCACCGAGCTCCAACGGCGGTGTGATGCTCCTGCTTTCCGACGGAACCGTTATCACTAAAACATTTTCCGGCGGTGCCGACGGCTATGGCAACGTATGGGACAGACTTACGCCCGACAGCAATGGCAGCTACGCCAAAGGCACCTGGACGTCTATTGCGCCCATGCACAATACGCGCCTGTATTTCTCCAGCCAGGTACTTAAAGACGGGCGTGTATATGTAGGCGGCGGCGAGTACGGAACCGGCGGATCGCTGGGCGAAGTATATAATCCGCTCACGAATGTATGGACCAATGCGCCATCGCCGGGTAAAAGATTAAGTGACGCCAACTCCGAAATATTACCGGATGGAAAAGTGCTGCAGGCGCTCGTTACCGGCGACCTGAGACCTACTGATATATACAACCCGGTAGCCAATACCTACATTACCGGTCCTTCCTGCAGGGGCATCCACAACGAGTCTGCCTGGGTAAAGCTGCCCGATAACAGCATTTTATTTGTGGACAGATTAAGCCGTAATTCGGAACGGTATATTCCAGCTACGAACACCTGGATTGCCGATGCCCAGGTGCCAGTAGATTTATATGATCCCTACGGTGATGAAACCGGCGGTGCTGTGTTATTGCCTTCCGGGAAAGCTTTCTTTATCGGCTCAACCGGCCATAATGCCTTATACAAACCATCCGGCAATACCAATCCCGGCGTATGGACGGCAGCAGCAGACCTCCCCAATACCCAGGGCGCGCCCGATGCTGCCGCTGCAATGATGGTAAATGGTAAAGTGCTGTGCGCCACTTCCCATACACCAAGTTCGGCAAATCATTTTCCTTCGCCTACATCCTTTTATGAATATGACTACCTTACCAATACATTCACCCAGGTGAATGCGCCGGGCGGCGGCCTTACTTTAAACATTTCCTGTTATCTCACCAATATGCTCGACCTGCCCGATGGTTCGGTGCTGTACGGTCAGCAAGGCAGCCTCCAATACTATATTTACAAGCCGAATGGTGTGCAGCTAACCAGCGGCAAGCCGATAATTAACAAAGTTGTCAGAACACGCGGTACCAACTTCCAGATTACCGGAACCTTATTTAACGGAATTTCGGAAGGCGCTACGTATGGCGACGACTGGCAGATGAATACTAACTACCCGATTGTGCGTTTGACCACCGGCAGACGGGTGTATTATGCCCGTACCTTTAACTGGAACAGAACCGGCGTAATGACCGGCCGGCTGTTGGATACCGCCTATTTTTCCCTGCCGGCAGGCATACCACAAGGCACTTACAACCTCACGGTATCTGCTAATGGTATTAGTTCCAAAGCGGTTGTAGTAACCACCGGCAAAACTGCAGGCGACCTGATTGTGTTGGAAGAAAGCGAAGCTACTACAGCAGAAAATGCTGTAGCGGTTGCTGCCGACAACAGTTTGCGTATTGCTCCTAATCCTGCTAAAAACGGAACTACCGTGTACTTTTCACTGCTGAAGGCATCGCAGGTAAGTATAGCGGTGTTGGATATGAACGGGAAAGCAACAGGTGTATTTATTAACAGCAACCGGCAGGCCGGCAGCCAATCGGTACAGCTAAACACGAGCAGCCTTGCTTCCGGAATTTACATTGTAAGAATCGTTACGAGCAACGGTACTATAAACGCTAAGTTAGTGGTGCAATAAGCGCCGGCAATTTATTTTGCAATCAACAGCCGATTCTTTAAGTTGCCGTTGTTGCTAATTTTATATAGTTCTGCCCTTTGCAGTGGTTGCATACCATTATAAAGGGCAGAATTTTTTTTAGGAAGAGCGCTACGCTGATTAGCGGTGATGAAAGGCTTATTGATAAACTTTTGACTAACGAACAATATTAAAATATTTTTTACCGGTTTGGAGATACCACCGGACTTTGCCTGTTTGTATTGACCGGATTGTAGAAGTAGGGAGCGTTACTTTTTTCAATCCCGATGCTGCCGGAGATAGAAAATGTTTTTGCATCGTTAATATACATCAGTCCGAGTTCTGCCCTTGAATACATTCCAAAAGAGCGGGAGAGGCTGTTGTTAGTGTTAAATTTAGTAAGATCTGCAGGCAGGAAAGCGCTGTTGAAATAGAGGTATGCAGGTGCAACAGAGACGCCTGCGAAAGCGTAAAGATTATTTGTTAGCCTGCGGTTTACCTGCAGGCTAAGCGGCGCTGCAACAACCATGGCACTGCCACCCCTGAAAAAGCTGTAGCCTGCCGATAAACCCGCATACTTACTGAAAGACCACTTCTTGTGGTAACTGCTGTCGTGCATTGGCAGGCTGTGCATCCATCCTCGTTGGGTGTAATCCATCAGGTTGCCGGGTAAAACGGTTTGCGCCTTTGCCGTAGCAGCAACTATCATAATTATTATAAAAGCAAATGTTACTCGCATATAAAGTAGTTACACCATAAAAATACACCTTGTCGGGTTATCAGTTAGAAGTACAGCAAAACTTAACAACTTCGCTATTGCAGAAGTACAGTTGCCAATACCGTTTAAGCTTGCTCTTCCTGTTAACCGCGCAGCAGTAACCGGGAATAAAAGGTCGGGCGCCGTAAACATTTTTGAATAAAACCATCTTTTATCGCATAATTGAAAAAACTGTAAAAACTGTTTACTGTAAAGTATATCGGCTAAGTAAAACTGTAAATATGAGCAGTGTAGTGGTTTAAATTACCTGGTTATGGAAATAAAGAGGAATGGCAGCTACCGTCATCCTGATATCACCGCCAATGCGCATTTGTCTTACTCAGTTGTTAGCGGCGGCAATTATGGATAAATTATGTTTGAATAATAACCTGTTTTTATTGTCAACTGTATTGAAACACTATTCAGTCCGGGTTGCTTGCGCAACACAGGATGACGAATGGCAGCTTACGCTGTTGATTTCAAATTATTACACTATCCAATTGTGCATAAAATGATTACATTAGCTTTTTTATCAGCTACAATCACTACCTGCCAATGAGAATATGTTGTCTGAAAATAATTACTGCTATTTTCTTATTAATCCTTTCGCATAAGGCGCTATCGCAAACGGCTGCAACGGCTGTTACAACCATTGGGGTCAACGAGGCAATTAATCTGTATCATCGCTTTCTGCAACCGGAGACCGGCCTGTACAATGGCACAGAATATATAGACTATGCTTACCTGATAAACGAAGGAAGCCCTTATTTCATGTCGGCACAACTTACCGCCGGCTCGGTGGTTTATCACAATATACTATACTTAGATGTACCAATGCAGTACGATATTGTAAAAGGCGAAGTAGTGATCAGCGACCAATTGCATCAGCACAAAATCAGCCTGCAAAGCGAGCAGGTTTCCGGCTTTACTATTCTCGGCAATTCTTTTGTGCGGCTTACCAAAGACAGTTCAGCACAGTCTTTTATTAACACAGGCTTTTACCAGGTGTTGTATAAAGGCCGCAGCCGGCTGCTAAAAAAGCAAACCAAAACGGTGCAGGAAAACCTGTCTGTTATTTCGGGCCTGGAGCAATACCTCAACGAATCGCAGAATTTTTATTTGGAAAAGAACCATACTTATTATGTGGTAAACAACAAAACATCGTTACTGGATGCTATGCGGGATAAGAAGAAAGAAATGCAGCACTTTATTAAAAAAAATAAACTGCGCTTTAAGAAAAATAAGGATGCAGCACTGCTAAGTGCAGTGCAACATTATGACGAACTGTAAACCCCTGACTATTGCAGAAAGCAGGCAGGTAACCGGATGATATAAATAATACAATAACTCGAAAACGTATAGCAATGAGGCGCTTCCGGTATATTTTTTTCATCGGGATTTTGTTAAGTGTTAGCGGTAAGGTACAGGCGCAGCAAAAGAGTACGCCGCTTGTTACCGGCGCATATAATGATCTTACGCCCGACCAGTTTTTAAAACAGTTGCAGTCGCAAACAGGCTATCATTTTTATTATGATACCGCGAGGCTCGATTCTGTTATTATTTCGTTTACTATAAAAGATGCACCGCTGTCAAAAGTATTAGAGCTTGCTTTTAAAGGCACCGGCATCGGCTTCTCGATAGACAAAGACAATAATGTGTTTGTCAATAAAGGCCTGCTCGTACAAACAGTACTCGCCAATAATTTTTTCACGGCAGATAAAGCGGTTCCTGACAGCCTGGCAAAAAGTACCGGTGCAGCAAATGCAGCCGGCAGCCCTGTTGCAGCCACCTCAGAAAATAAGCTTTACGCAATAGGGGAAGCCGCCGCCGCAAGTGCAGGCACAGATGCAGTAATTGCAGGCTATGTGCGGGATGTAAAAACAGGCGAGCCGGTTATGGGCGCTTATATCTATATAGACAATACAAAGACTGCAGTGATTACCGACCAATACGGCTATTTTTCAATTAGTGCTGCCAAAGGGCGGCATACCATTTACATACAAAGTATTGGCATGTACGATACCCGGCGGCAGGTGATGATGTATGCAGACGGTAAGCTGAACATAGATATGCAAAGCGAGGTGATGAGCCTGAAAAAGGTAGTTGTATCTACCGAAAAGATGAGCAATGTAAGAGGCATGCAGATGGGCCTTCAGAAGGTAGATATAAGGGCGATAAAGCAGGTGCCGGTTGTATTTGGCGAGGCAGATGTGCTGCGTGTAATGCTTACGATGCCGGGCGTGAAATCGGTAGGTGAGGCAAGCACCGGGCTGAATGTGCGCGGCGGCTCTGCCGATCAGAATTTAATTTTATTTAATGATGCTACCATTTATAATCCTTCGCACTTTTTTGGATTGTTCTCAGCCTTCAACCCCGAAGTAGTAAAAGATGTGGAATTGTATAAAAGCAGTATTCCGGCACAATACGGCGGGCGCCTGTCATCGGTATTAAACATCACGAGCCGCGAAGGCAATAAAAAAAACCTCACCGGCTCGGCAGGTATCGGGTTGCTCACCAGCCGGTTTAATTTAGAAGGGCCGATAATAAAAAATAAAACCTCTTTTATTGTTGGCGCCAGAACAACGTATGCCAATTGGCTGCTCAATCTGTTGCCGGACCAGTACAAAAGCAGCCGTGCCGGTTTTTATGATATAAACCTTATTATCAACCATGAAATTAATAAAAAAAATACCTTGTATGCAACGGGATATTTAAGTAACGACCATTTTAATCTCAACAGCGATACGACGTATCATTACGGTAATGGCAACGCCTCGCTCAAGTGGAAACACATTTTCACCAATAAGCTGTATGCACTGGCAACGGCTGGCTACGATTATTACCATTACACTATTTCCAGCGATAAGAATCCTGTAACTGCTTACGGGCTGGCATTCAATATCAGCCAGGCCAGTTTTAAACTGCACTTCAATTATAACCTCAGCAATAAGCAATCGCTCCAGTTTGGCATCAGCAGTATTTATTATAAGCTGCATCCTGGTAAATATGTGCCTGCGGGAAAAGAATCTTTGGTAAAGATGGATGAGATGCAGGCAGAGCAAGGCCTCGAGAGCGCTGCTTACCTCAGTGATAAATATTCGGTTAGCAGTGCGTTATCGCTGGAAGGCGGTATCCGTTTTTCGGTTTATAATTTTATGGGGCCTTATACCGGCAATAATTATGCAGCCGGTTTACCCAAAACAGAAGACAATATTATAGACAGCTCGGTGTATGCAAAAGGTAAATTTATTAAGACCTATGCAGGTCCCGAAATACGGCTGTCTGCACGCTATGCTTTCTCCAACACCTTTTCCCTGAAAGGCGGCTTCAACACGCAGCGGCAGTACATCCATGTGTTATCCAATACCGCCTCTATTGCCCCAACAGATATCTGGAAGCTAAGCGATCCGAACATACAGCCGCAGCGGGGCAATCAGGTGTCTTTGGGTTTGTATAAGAATTACAAATCCAACACAATAGAAACATCGGTGGAGGTATATTATAAAAAAATACACGATTATTTAGATTATAAAAGCGGCGCTGTACTGGTGTTAAATCACCATATAGAAACGGATGTGCTCAGTACAAAAGGCAAAGCGTATGGCGTGGAAGTGTTTGTAAAGAAGAGCACCGGCAAGCTAAACGGCTGGATAAGCTATACATACTCGCGTACATTATTAAAAGCAGATTCCTCCACTGGCGAAGTTATTAATGGCGGCCATTACTATGCTGCCAACTACGATAAGCCGCACGACTTTACTTTTATCGGCAACTACCGGGTAAACCACAGGTTCAGCGTTTCGTTCAATGCTACGTATAGTACCGGCAGGCCTATCACTTTGCCGATCGGCAGGTTTTACTATGCGGGCGCCGAAAGAACATTGTTTGCAGATAGAAATGCCTACCGCATACCGGATTATTTCCGTACCGATTTTTCAATGAATATAGATGGAAACCACAAAGTGCATCAGAAAACGCATAATTCCTTTACAATTGGCGTATATAATGCAACTGCACGAAAAAATCCTTATTCGGTATATTTTATTTCGGAGAATGGGGTAGTAAACGGGTATAAGCTGTCCATCTTCGGCACTGCTGTTCCGTACATTAATTATAACATCCGGTTCTGAATAATTGACGGGTTACTGGTGGCGGATTACTGGTTGATGAACATTGAATATTACTGACTGATAATTTAACAGATAACTGTTAATCGGGTTCTAATACATATTTACTGTTGAGTGAATGAAAAACTTGGTTTACTATATAGTTCTTCTGGTGTTGTCTGCCGGTTGCAAACAGCGGTACACGCCGCCTGTTACTTCGCCGGGAGCAGGCTACCTGGTGGTGGAAGGCTTTATTAATAACGGGCCGGAGCCAACCACTATTAAGCTTACCCGCACTACTAAAATAGTTGATACTGCCAGTGTGGTTTACGAGCACAATGCCCGGGTAATTATCGAAGGCGACGATGGCGAAAGCTACCCGCTGCCGGAAAGCGGCGCAGGCATTTATACTACTGCTTCCCTGCCGGCGCTGGGCAGAGCTAATAAGTACCGGTTGCATATAAGTACCGCCAATGGAAGTGAATATATGTCGGATTATTCACCGGTAAAAACAACACCGCCTATAGACAGCATTAGCTGGCAGCGGGACGAGAATGGTGTTCGCCTGTTTATTAATACACACGACCCGCTGAACAATACCAGATACTATCAGTGGGAATATGAGGAAACCTGGGAATTCCACTCTGCATTTAACAGCTCGCTTATCTATGTTATTACGCCGTTGCCGGACGCCAACACTTTCTATTCTGTGGGCAACCGCCTGCCGGATGGCACTGTTGATACCACCATTTACAAATGCTGGCACTCTCCGCACTCCACCAGTATCCTGTTGGGCTCTTCCGAAAAACTGACAACTGATAGAATCTTTTATCCTTTGCTCACCATTGCACCCGAAGCCCAGCAGTTGAGTATATTGTACAGTATAATAGTTAAGCAACATGCCGTGAGTAAAGGCAATTACGATTTTTTGCAAAGGATGAAAAAAAATACGGAGCAGTTAGGTACCATCTTCGATCCACAGCCTTCCGAACTAAATGGAAATATTCATTGCGTAAGCAACCCGGCAGAACAGGTTGTAGGGTATGTGGAAGTCTCGCAGCTCCAGGCTCAGCGTATTTTTATCAGCAACAAGGATGTGCCGGGCTGGAATTACCGGCAACCGTGTATAGAAACAAAAATTTCACTCATTTCTGACAGTATAAAAGCATACGGAACCGGGTTGATTCCAACGTCATTAGGCAATATCGGGTTTTACAATGCTGCTGTGCCGAACTGCGTGGATTGCACTTTAACGGGATCGAACATAAGACCCGATTTCTGGCCATGATCTCAGGTATAACATAATTAATAAAGGAGTTAGAAGTAATGAAATCTATAGTACGCTTTGCTTTTTTTTTGATGCTGTTAAGTGGCTGTAAAGAACGGTACACCCCGCCTGTTACATCGCCTGTTACCGGCTATTTAGTGGTGGAAGGCTTTATTAACAAGGGGCCGGAACCAACTACCATTAAGCTTACCCGCACTACTAAGCTAATAGATACGGCTAACATTATTTACGAGCATGGTGCGCAGGTAACTGTTGAAGGAGACAATGGAGAAAGCTACCCGCTGCCGGAAAGCGGTACAGGCGTTTATACAGCCGCACCCGCAGTGCTGAACGATGCCATACAATACCGGCTGCATATAGTTACTGCAAATGGTAACGAATACCTGTCGGATTATTCCGCTGTAAAGCGCACGCCGCCTATAGACAGTATTAGCCGGGCAAGGGAAAGCGGGGGCGTACAGATTTATATCAATACACACGATCCCCAAAACAATACTAAATATTACCAGTGGGAGTATGCGGAAACCTGGGAAATTCATTCGGCGTTCCATAGCTCGCTTGTCTATACTGTTGATCCGCTTACTAACCAGATCAACGGGCTGGACTACCGGTTGCCGGATTCTCAACAGGATGACACCACCATTTATAAATGCTGGAAGTCCGGGTATTCAACCTCCATTATAATTGGCTCTTCCGAAAAATTAACAACCGACCGTATCCATCTGCCGCTGACTTATATTGGAAAAGATGCAGAACAGCTCAGTGTGCTGTACAGGATAATTGTAAAACAACATGCAGTAAGCAGCGGCAACTACGGGTTTCTGCAGCGGATAAAAAAGAACACGGAACAATTAGGAGGTATTTTTGATGCGCAGCCTTCAGAGCTCAAAGGCAATATTCATTGTGTAAATAATCCTGCAGAGCCGGTAATCGGCTATATAGATGTGTCTCAGTTACAGGAGCAGCAGCTTTTTATCAGCAACGCTGATTTGCCCGACTGGAATTATACTCAACCTTGCGGGGAAATTAAAATAGTGAATAATCCCGACAGCATCCGGGCATTCGGCACCGGGCTTTTTCCAACGTCTATAGCGGAGTATCAGTTTCGTATCATCAGCTTTTTTGCCTCCGAACCAAGCTGTGTGGATTGTACTTTGAGAGGCACCAATGTAAGACCCGATTTCTGGCCATAATTTATATATCTATCAATCAATCAATTCTTACCCTTTTACCGAAGCTATTTAACGCAATGAAATATATAAGCCTGTTAGCCTTTCCATTAGTTTTGGTTTTTGTCGGCGCCCGTGGCCAGGACAATTTTACAGCATTGGTCAACTCGCTTAGCCAGCGCGCTGCCGTTATTAAAGAGCAGTTGTATGCACACACCGATAAGAATTTCTATATCACCGGCGAACTGCTATGGTTTAAGATATATGCCGTTGATGCAATTTTTCATAAGCCTATAGACCTGAGTAAAGTGGCGTATGTAGAATTGCTGGATACAGCCAACAAGCCGGTGGTACAGGCTAAAGTGGCCTTGAAAAACGGCGATGGCAACGGGTCTTTGTATTTGCCGGTGAGCATCGCTTCCGGCAGTTATAAGTTGCGGGCTTATACAAACTGGATGAAAAACTTTGATGCGGCTGCCTTTTTTGAAAAAAACATTACCGTGGTAAATGTGCAAAAACTAACTGTTGCTAACCGTAAAGCTGCAGCGTATAAATATGAAGTGCAATTCTTTCCCGAAGGTGGCAACCTGGTCAATGGGCTGCAAAGTAAAGTTGCTTTTAAAGTAAGCAATCAGCGGGGTAAAGGCATTGCTTTCGGTGGCGCGTTGATAGATAACGGGGATACTTTATTAAGCTTTAAACCTGAACAAACGGGCATCGGCAGCTTTAATTTTATGCCGGTACAAGGCCATACCTATAAAGCATGGATACAGCCCGAAGAGGGAAATAAAATGTTGATTGATCTGCCATCTGCCGTTGAAGATGGCTATGTAATGCATGTAAAAGAGGATGTGGACAGCAACGTTAGCATCAGCATCCAATCGAATATCGGATCGGCAGGGGAAGTATATGTGGTTGTACAGGCGGGTGAGAAGGTTAGTGCTGCTAAAAAAGCCGCTTTACAAAAGGGAAAAGCCGCCGTTGTTATTCCGCTATCTGCACTGCCGGACGGAATTTCTGCTATAACCGTTTTCGATGAAAGAGCATACCCGGTATGCGAACGATTATACTTTAAACAGCCGCAACAAAAGTTGCAGTTATCGCTCAACAGCGATCAGCCGGTTTACGGAGTACGAAAAAAAGTGACTGTTACCATTCATACAAATGATGATAAAAGCAGTAACGACTCTACCAATATGTCAATGGCGGTATATCGGGTAGATTCCCTGCAATCTTTAGACAATACAACTATAGATGCTTACCTGTTGCTAACCTCCGGCCTGCATGGAACGGTGGAGGATCCCGCTTATTATTTAAAGGGCGATAAGAATGCAAAGGCCGCCGTTGATAACCTGCTGCTGGTAAACGGGTGGCGGAAATTCAGGTCGCAGCCATCCCTGCCGGACGCTGCACCACTCCTCCGTTTTGCACCGGAATATAACGGGCACATCATTACCGGGAAAGTAGTAAACCTTCGTACCGGTCAGCCACAGCCCAACATACCGGCTTATCTTTCGGTACCCGGAACAAGAACACAATTTTATCCTTCTGCAAGTGATAGCAGCGGCTTGGTAAAATTTGAAACTAATAATTTTTTCGGTTCTTCCAGAATAGTAGTGCAAACCAATGAACAACTGGACAGCGGCTATAGTATAAATATTGATGATCCTTTCAGTCATGCCTTCTCTGCTACGGCGCTACCCGCATTTACTTTGCCGGAAAGCGCTCCCAACACCCTGCTGGAGCATAGCATCAGTATGCAGGTGGAACGAATCTACACCGGTGATAAAATAAACCGGTTTAACGCTTTGCCGGCAGATACTGCTGCTTTTTACCTCCATGCCGATAAAAAATATAAGCTGGATGATTTTACCCGGTTTACCACGCTGGAAGAAGTATTGCGGGAATATGTGGAACTGGTAAACGTAACGAAGCGGGAAGGCCGGTATCATTTTCCGGTATATGATTTCGCCGGTAAAAAAATGTTTGACAGCGATCCGCTGGTGTTGATAGACGGGGTGCCCGTTTTTAACCTGAACAGGTTCATTACCTACGATCCGCTGAAAATTAACAGACTGGAAGTGGTGAACAAGCGATACTTTTTGGGAAGCGCTGTTTTTGATGGCATCCTTAACTGGCAAACCTATAACGGCGATCTTGCTGATTTTGATCTTGACCCGCGCGCTGTTATACTTGATTATGAAGGGCTGCAACTGCAACGGGAGTTTTATTCGCCCCGGTACGAAACGGAAGCAGCGGCCGAAGGCCATTTACCAGATTTCAGAAACGTGTTATACTGGAGCCCAGCCATTCGTACCGCAGGTGGTAAAGAAGAGCAATACAGCTTTTATACTTCCGATCTTCCGGGCAGGTACGTGGCAGTGCTGCAGGGTATTACGTTGAGCGGATTGTGTGGCAGCGCCATGCTTACCTTTGAAGTAAAAAAATAATGGTACTGTTGTTTTACAGTAAAAGCAATGCTAAGTTTAAATAGCGCTTAAAGTTGCGGGCAATTGTTTTATACAAGCCGTTGGCAGCTATTTTTACAAATAACATTTTTAATTTTAAATCCAATTATCATGCATCTTCTTTTTTCTCTTGCAACCTTTGTTTTTGCTGCCGCTTTCATCGTTGGCTGGACTTTATTCGGTACTGCCGTCCTGAAAAATTATACTATCAAAAGACATAGATAATAAAGCCCGCAGGCAGTGCAAATACTTTCTTTAGTGTGCGGCTTATGCTCTCTGCTTATTTAATCAGCAACCAGAGATAAGCTGCTGCAACAGCGCCCGCCATGGGCGCCAGCACCGGAATCCAGCTATACTTCCAGTCACTGTCGCGCTTGTTTTTAATAGGCAGTATTGTGTGCATGATACGGGGGCCGAAATCTCTCGCCGGGTTAATGGCATAACCGGTGCCGCCGCCAAGGCTTAAGCCGATTGCCAATACTACAAATGCCACCGGCAAAGCATCCAGCGCACCTAAACTGTTGGCCGGGGCAACTATGTACAATACCGCAAGGATAAAAATAAACGTACCGATAAACTCCGTTATAAAATTGTGCGTTGCGCTGCGGATGGAAGGCGCCGTACAAAAGACAGCTAATTTCAGATCGGCGTCTGTAGTTTCATCAAAATGCTGATGATAAGCCAGCCATACCAGCCATGCGCCGGCCATAGCGCCAAGCAGTTGCACCCCGATGTAGGGCAGCACCATTTTCCACGAAAATTTGTGCGCGCAGGCAAGCGCAATGGTAACGGCAGGGTTTAGATGAGCGCCGCTGTCTTTGGCAATAAACACTGCCGTAAACACGGCCATCGCCCACCCGAAGGTAATGGCAATCAAGCCGCCGCTATTGCCTTTTGTTTTGTGTAATACCACATTGGCAACCACGCCATCACCTAATGTTATCAAAACGGCAGTGCCAATAAATTCACTTAACAGAGGAGTCATATTATTTGGTTTATATGGGATGAATAATTTTGTGGTTTCACTGTTGGTCTGCTTTTATCAACAGGCCGTTCGCAGGCATAAAAAATTCTGATTTGTATTTACCCGGTGCAAACTCCCGCTGTTAGCACAAAAAAAAGCTTTACCGGCGCAGGCAATATTCCCGGAAAGCTCATTCCAGTGGTAGTGAGTATTGCCTTGCCAGTTTTCCAAACTCAGTTACCTGCGCTTCTATCCACTGCTCGTATTTACCCAGCAATGTGGCCATTTGCTTTGCAACCAACGGCGCTGCAGCCCTTGCTGCGCCTGCATTTAAAAACAACAGCCGAGTTCGCCTTGCCAGTACATCTTCTACCGTCATCGCCATTTCTTCTTCTACAAAATAGCGGATGTCTTCTTCCGAATAGCGGGCATCTGTTTGTAAAAAGCCCTCTTTGTTTCTGTTGTTATTATTGTCATTCATGCCTATTCGTAAATGCTGCGTAACACATTCTTTTTGCGGAAGCCCGGCAGTAGTAATCACCTTTAAAATCACATCTTCTGCAATCCTGCGGTAAGTGGTCCACTTGCCACCGCTTACCGTTATCAGTTTTGAGTCTGAAATTAAAATGGTGTGGTCTCTGCTCAGCACGGCCGTGGAGGAAACATCTTTTTGTTTTATCAGCGGCCGAAGCCCTGCAAACGTGCTCAGCACATCTTTCTCAGTTACTGTTTGAGACAGGTATTTATTTGCATGGTGAATGATAAAATGAATCTCTTCCGGCAGGGGTTTGGGTTCAATGGAAATGTCTTTTACCGGTGTGTCGGTGGTACCTAAAATGGTTTTGTTGTGCCAGGGCACGGCAAAGAGTACACGGCCATCATCCGTTTTGGGAATCATCATTGCTGCATTGCCCGGGAAAAAATGTTTTTCCACTACTATATGCACACCCTGCGATGGCGCAATCAGCCTTTCTTTGGAGGGCTTATCCATCTGCATCACCGCATCGGCAAATACGCCTGTTGCATTTACTACCACTTTCGCCTGCACCGTATAAGATTGATCCGAAAGCGTGTCCCGAAACGTGACGCCGGTTATTTTATTATTTGTTTTTAACAGCGCTGCTGCTTTACAGTAATTGAGCACGGTTGCGCCTTGCGAAACAGCAGTTGCGGCGAGTTCTATGGCCAGCCGCGTATCATCAAACTGACCATCAAAATACAGGATGCCGCCAAACAGCTTCGTAGTATTGATACCCGGCAGGTATTCAAGTGTCTGCCTTTTATTCAGCCATTTTGTTTTACCAACCGATAGCTTGCCCGCCAGCATATCGTACATCTTTAAGCCAATGCCGTAAAACATTTTATCCCACAGGCTAAACACCGGTACTACAAAGGAAGCAACCGCCGTTACATTGGGTGCATTGCGCAGCAGATAAGCCCTTTCGCGAAGCGCTTCCATTACCAGTTTTATATTGCCCTGCGCTAAATATCGTACGCCGCCATGCACAAGTTTTGTTGATTTTCCGGAGGTGCCCTTTCCAAAATCATACTGTTCCATGAGTAACGTCTTATAACCCCTCGAAGCCGCATCCACGGCGCATCCCAGCCCCGTAGCGCCACCGCCGATGATAACGATGTCCCACTCTTTGGTCTGCTCTACCTGAGCAATCATGTTGTCTCTTTTCATACTAAAATTGCAATGGCAGTTATCAGCAATCGTTGGTTTATAAAATACAAGCTGCATTTTTTTAGAACGAGCTTTGGTAACTCCGATGGATCGTCTGTTGTGTCACTCACTTGTACGTTCTGAAATGAATTCAGCTTTTATCAAAGCGAACATGTTCAGCCACCAACCGGCCTGATGGCAGACTAGGACATAAAATTGCACAAAGACAAAGATCATGATAAATGAAGCTGATGCACCGTTATCCGCAAGCCTGTAAAGTTTCCGGCGCCGTGCGGAATCTGATCTCCTGCTTCCTGCAAGATAATTTTGTAAATTTTTTTATATTGATTAACAGCCTTATTCTATGCCCATCAGATTCCGCATAAAGCAGCCTGTCAATTTTATCCGGTTACAAGCCATTCCCGCTTGTCCCTATAGAATGCAATTACAGAATAACGTACAAATAGTATCATCTTTACTTTATCAGCCGTCAACGTATAACCCTTAACCCGTAACCATTAATAAACATCGTACATCCAACATCGCACATAAGACTAAATCACCCGTCGGGTCATCCATTGTCATCAGCCCCTACCTGCGCTGCACGTATCGCCCGGTGCCACTCTTTTGATAAGCGGGCCCGTTGCGTATCATCAATAGCTGCATGGTAAACTTTGTCTGATTGCCATTGCTGCTGCAGCTCCTCTATGCTGCCCCAATAGCCAACGGCAAGACCTGCCAGATAGGCCGCACCTAATGCAGTAGTTTCGGTAATCTTTGGCTTCACAACAGGTATATTCAGCAGATCGCTTTGAAACTGCATCAGCATATTATTCACGGTGGCGCCGCCATCTACGCGCAGCTCCGGTATAATCATACCGGCATCTGCCTGCATGGCACTCAGCAGGTCCATTGTTTGAAAGGCTATGCTTTCCACGCCGGCTCTTGCAATATGCGCCGCTGTAGTGCCGCGCGTTATACCCACCAGCGTGCCGCGCGCATGTCCGTTCCAGTAAGGCGCGCCTAAGCCGGCAAATGCTGGCACCATATATACCCCATCGTTGGAAGCAGCCTGCGCCGCAAGTGTTTCCACTTCAGCGGAAGAGCGGATAATCTGCAGCCCGTCGCGCAGCCACTGCACCACGGCGCCGGCGATAAATACGCTGCCTTCGAGCGCATACTGCGTTTGTCCGTTTATCTGCCAGGCTATGGTCGTTAACAAATTGTTTTTTGAGACTACCGGTTTGCTGCCTGTATTCATCAGCATAAAACAACCGGTGCCATAGGTGTTCTTTACCATGCCGGGCTGCGTACATAACTGCCCGAACAATGCAGCCTGCTGGTCGCCGGCGATGCCGGCAATGGGTATGCTGTGCGCTGTTAAAATGTGTTGTGTGTAGCCATAAATTTCGCTGCTGCTCCGCACTTCGGGCAATAAGCTATGCGGTATGTCCAGCAATTGCAGCAGCTCTTCGTCCCATGCCAGCGTATGTATATTGTAGAGCATAGTACGCGATGCATTGGTAACATCGGTAGCATGCACGGTACCGTCTGTAAGCTTCCACAAAAGCCAGCTATCTATAGTGCCAAAACAAAGCTCGCCTGCTGCTGCTTTTGCTCTTGCGCCCTGCACATTGTCCAGTATCCACTTCACCTTTGTAGCGGAGAAATAGGCATCAATAACCAATCCTGTCTTTTGCCGGATCATTTGCTCATGGCCTTGTTTTTTCAGGTCATCGCACAGGTTCGCAGTTCTTCTGTCCTGCCATACAATAGCATTGTAAACCGGCAGGCCTGTTTCCCGGTCCCATACCACTATAGTTTCTCGCTGGTTGGTAATACCGATGGCAGCAATATCTTTTACTGTAATGCCTGCTTTAGACACAGCTTCTGCAGCTACTCCTAACTGGGTGCTCCAGATTTCGTTGGGGTCGTGCTCTACCCAGCCCGGATAAGGAAATTGCTGCTCAAACTCTTTCTGGGCAATAGATACAATAGCGCCCTGTTTATCAAATACAATAGCGCGCGAGCTTGTGGTGCCCTGATCGAAGGATAAAATGTAGGAAGGCATGGTGGCAAGTAATTAAAGTGGGAATGTAAAGCTTTCCTTTGAATTAATGAACGCCCGCCAGGGAATAAGCCTTTAAAAAGATTACCGGTTGTTACTGCGCTGCCTGTGGCCCTTCCAAAACAATCCAGCTTGTTTGTGATGAGCTGAGTAGTAACAGTCGTGTGCTATAGCCATTCATAGGTACCTCTACCTTTGTAGGATTTGCGTTTTTGTAAGTAAAAACTTCTTTCGATAAAAGATCTGTGAGCGTAAAGCCGTTGCTTGTCTTACTCAGTATGGTATGCATATCCAGCGTAGCCATAGTTGCTGCAGCATCCATATTAACAGCCGTGATAACCTGCTCCTGTTCATTCCATCTTAAAAAGGCGATCATAGGCCCTGCCGGAGTGATCTGCACTTCGTCTATCAAAGCATTGCGTAAGCACGGATGACTGGCGCGCATGGCTGTAAGTTGCTGGTAATAGGTAAACAAACTATCCTCATCCAGCGATTGTATAGACTGGCCGCTTTTAAAGATGGGGTTGGAGCGGGAGATATTTTTACGGGTTCCTGTTTCCTGCCCGTTGTTAACAAGCGGGATGCCCGGCAGGGCAAACGTTAATGCGGCAGCCATTTTGGTGCGTGCAAGGCCATGCGAAGTAATGAAGCGGGGCAGATCGTTGTTCTCCGTAAAGTGAAGCCGGGCATGGATAATATCTCCGTTGGCAAACAAGGCTTCGCCAAGCATAGGCCCGCGCTCGCCGGCGTTAGGAAAATTGAAGATGGTAGGGTTTCTTTGCGGATTGTAATCGTATTGCCACGACCATTGCGATACCCAGCTTGTATCGCCCGTCCAGTCAAAAGCGGCATCAAAGCCTTTGGCGTAAGTATCTGTAAAAGCGCCTTTGTCTTCTGCCAGTAATAACAGGTCCGGCTTTATAACTTTTAGTGCTAACTGCAACTGCTTGCCAAATGTCGGCTGCCGCGCATTTACACCCCATACCGCATCAAAGCGGTAGCCATCAATGTCCAACTTTTTTATCCAGTATTTGCAGGCTTCAACCATCCACTGCTGCACTTCTTTATTGGTATAATTCAGGTTTACCAGGTCGTTCCAGAAGTAATAAATAAACCCTTGTTTGTCCTGATGATAATTGGAGGAATACAATACGCCATCATCTGTATGCTGATAAAAAGTATAGTAGTGCGAATCGGTTCCATTAGCTGCACAATCCATTGCATACGGATGATGTACAGAAGTATGATTCGGAACAAAATCAAACAGTACCCGCAACTGCAAGGCCTTTGCCGTTTGCACAAGGTGCGCTAATTGCGCTTCTGTTCCCAGGTCTTCGCGCAGCGAAAAATAATCAATAACATCATACCCCTGGCCGCCGTCAAAAGTTTTAAAAACAGGCTGCAGCCAAATGGTATTTATACCTAAGCTTTTAAGTTCGGGCAGCTTGGCGGTAATGTCGTCGTACGTAGCATCTTTCACAAAAATGTACGGCGTTATTTCATATACAACGGCATCGTTAATCCAGGCTGCATGTGCAGTATCTAAGTTGAATGCCTGCACAGTATTGCCATGCCGCGTTACAAACGTTTGGAAACGGGCCGTGTCTTTACCTGAAGCAACGGATAAGTTGAAATAATAAATACCATCGGCAGCCGGAATCTGTACCTGCGCCAACGAATCGGCAGGATGTTTAATTTTTACTGCTGCAGGATTGCGCTTGTCACCGGTCCAGCGAAAAAGCAGTCTGCTCCAGGGATTATAAATGACTGTAACATGCAGGAAAGCGGTATTGCCGGTAACAATGGCAAACGGTTTAACAAGCGGTTCGGGATGATAGCCCAATGCGAGTGTTATCGTATCGGAAAAAACCCGCCGGCCCTCATCGGAAGCCTGTGCCCAGATAGTATTTTTTGCGTTGTGCAGGGTAAGACTGCAGGAAAAGGTATTATCTGCTTTTACAGAAACCGTAAAGGTCTTTGAATCCTGATGGATAGTAACGGTTTTAGCAGTAAAGCCTGCCAATTCTCCGCGCAGGGTTTGTTGCGGCAGCCATGCTACCGCATTCCTTTCGTGCAGTATAATCGTGGCTGCATTAACATAGTTAAAATATAAAAAGATAGCTGTTAAGCAAATCCAGTATGGGTACTTCTTTATCACCATTTCATCTTTATAAAATAATAATTGAAAATAGCATATTCCGGCCAAAGAAATAAAGGTGATAG
This sequence comes from Ilyomonas sp., assembly GCA_965247435.1. Taxonomy (GTDB): domain Bacteria; phylum Bacteroidota; class Bacteroidia; order Chitinophagales; family Chitinophagaceae; genus Ilyomonas. Next base: position 1,468,201 of record OZ252019.1, read on the forward strand.
CTCAGCCCGAGAGCCTGGTGCAAAATTTAATACCTGTTACCTGCATTAATATTTTACTGGCTATAGTTCTCATTAAGTTGCATAGTTCGTTGCAAAAGAAGCATTAATTGTTTATGAAAATAGTCTCTTATTTTCATCGGAAGCTATTATAAACAATGCGCCTGCTCTGTTTCAATAAATGCCTTACCTTACTTCTCTAATACAATTTTTATGGCAACAATCAATGCCGCTATAACCACTGTTCATTACCGCACGGTATTGAATACGGCCACCAATACTTTAACTGCAGATGAACCCATTGAAGCGGGTGGCGGAGACGAAGGCTTTTCACCATCAGAATTGCTGGCCTCCGCTTTAGGCGCCTGCACCTGTGTAACCCTGCGCATGTATGCCGACCGGAAAGGCTGGCCACTTACAGCAGTAGAAACCAAAGTTGATTTTACAAGAGACAAGCAAAAAAACGAAAGCTTCTTTAAGCGTAGCATTCAGTTAAGCGGCGAACTTACAGAAGAGCAACGCCAGCGCTTGTTGCAAATTGCCAATGGCTGTTACATCCACAATGTACTTACGCACCCGCTGCACGTGCATACAGAGCTTGCAGAAGTATCGGTGTGATCCTAAAAAGAATATATAACTAACAGGTAAATATGGCATTCAGGAATGTTTATGCAATAATGAAATAACTTTTTTGCATGCCCGCACTGCCATTGCAACGCTTGTTAGGGTGGGGTTGCTCGTCGTGCTCATTGGTATCACGCCGTTGCCGCCAACAAACAAATTGTCGTAACCCCACACCTGCGAATAACTGTTGCAAACCGAAGTACCGTCGTTTTGTTTGCCCATGCGCACTGTACCTTGTGCATGCAGCGAAGTGCCCGGCGGCATTACCGTTTGTTCGCCTTCCTTAAAAACTTTTCCGAAGGCCGCAGCCGCTTTATTTTGTACGCGTTTGGCTTCTTCTATCTGTTTTTTATCTTTTTGGGTTAACGTAAAGTGCAAAGTCATTTTTGGCATCCCGAGATAGTCTGTCTCCTCTCCTGAAAACTCAATATGATCTTCATAACGCACTTCTTTCAGGCAGCCATAACCAAGCCCGACAATATGCTTTTTATTGCCATGCGTTTCTATTTGTAAAGGCGATACATCCATGTGCATGATCTGCCCGTGAAAACGATGATGCGGTGCATCAAAGGGAACCCAGAATACACCAACGGTTTGATCATTGGATTTCGTTTTTTCAATTGCAGGCTTCAGATTAGAGTCGGCACCCATTTCTGAAGCAACGTCAGTCACCAACGCTTCATTTAACGCTACAAAACAAAATATAAACGGGTGCTCGTTCAGGTAATGCCCCAACGCATGCGGGCGGATGCCGGAAGCCCATAATAACTGCGGCGTACGCAGGGTATCGCAAGCCACAATTACTACTATAGCACTTACTGTTTCCTGTTCTTTTGCCGGTAAATATTCAATAAGAGCGCCACTCACATGGCCGTCGGTTACAATTAGTTTCCGGCAAATCGTTTGCGAGCGCAATTCAAAATTGCCCTCGTAATCAGCCTTTGCCAATTCACCCAAAATCACATCTGCGCCTGTCCAGTAACGGGCACCGTTTTCGTCTGTTTTGCAGGCCAGCGGCATTGGCTGCACTTTTCTGCCTTCCGATAATTGATTGTTCAGCACACTGCCTAAAATTTGTTGTATGGCTTTGCCCCGTACATTATCCGCAAAGGCCTTTTGCGTTACATTCAACAGCCTCTCTGCTTTTGCAAAAACTTCTTCATGTTCTCCTTCCGGAATAAACGGAATCCGCTCCTCGTTACCCGGCCTCGGGCAGGCACAGGTCCAGTGTGCGCCCATGCCGCCGATGTTGCTCGAATACGATGCAGCCGGCATTTCATTCTTCTTCAGATCTTCTTCATTTTCCGATACTAAGTGCGTACCTGCTCTTGCCAGCATATCCATGTTCAGATGCCCCTGGCTTGCTGCCGCTGCGCGTTCGGAAACGGTTACCAGCGGGTATGGCTTTTTATGCAGGCCCTGCGATTGTACCTGTGCTGCTTCGCGCTGTTTATCGTCTTCAATATTTTTAATGTGCATGCCTGCTTTAACGGTCAGCCTTGGCCCTAAATCAATCATTAAGATATTCACTTGCGGCAGCGCATCATGTATTGTGCGTGCAAAAGCAGCGCCTACCGGGCCACTGCCAATAATTAATACATCAGTTGCTGTTTGTTTCATAAGTATCGCCGGTATATCATTTACCATGTTACGGTCTTACTTCCCATCCGCATTGCATTTACCGGCATATAGGAAACACGGATATTAAAAAGTAAGTCTATCTGGTGTTCACCCTTTGAAAGGCCACCGGCCTGTGCGACTTTAAGGATGCCGATTTCGCCAAATTCCCAGCGGTCGCCGGGTTCTGTTTCCATGGCCTTTAATGTGTAGGAATTGCCATGCAATTCGAGTGTTAACTGGTCGGCGGGAACAGCTTTCCCATCAACCCTTAGCTGAATGTCTTCGACCATAGAAATACCCAGGCCGCGGTAATAAGGCAGCCTGGCGCCAACCTGAAAGCCGGTTGCCTGTCCGTCTTCGACTATGTTTTTTGTTTCGTCTTCCACAATTATATAACGCTCGTACATAAAGCTGATTTTAGATTTGCGATTTCGGATTTACGATTGCTGAAATCTGTTATAAAATTTATTTTTTTTGGGATTGGCGATTTCAGGTATTAGCACGGTTATGTTTGCCGTGCCAACACCTTTTACCTGATCGCTCATATCGGATGTTTCATATCTCATGCTCCAATCAGCTTTTTCAGCATGGCCTGTTGCCGGCGCACCTGTTCTACGCTGTCCACCCCATACACATCATGGATATGGCGGTTGCCTTCATATTCGCTGCACATATAGCCACTGAAGCCACCTGCTTTCAATACGCTGATAACCTCATCATACGGAATGCTGTATTCCGTTTCGTCATCTATCATTTCGTAAAATTTTGCATGGATATGGAAGATGCGATCCATATAAGGCAATAGCTGTTTTGGATTAGTATAGCTGTTGTGCCGTGCCTGTTCTGCAAGGCCAATATCTGCGGGATTATCCGTCATGCTTCGCACTTCGCCAACAATGTATTCTGCCATTACACCATTCTCGTAATTTTCAGTAACCAATTGCGCTACTTTCTCTGTAGCGCCCTTACGCAAAAAATTTTCAACCAGTATGCGGGGCAGGCGTTTGGTATAAGTACCCATGTCCGGAATAAAACCGAGATACGGCGAGCCGGATTTTTCCATCGCTTCAAAATGGCGCTTCATCCAGGCATTGTCTATATGCCAGGGCGAATGCACTTCAATACCCATCTTCACATCATATTGTGCTGCATACGGTGCTGCAAGCAACATAAGCTCCGGCGTAGTGCTCACAATTACACGCATTACTTTACAGCCCAGCTTACTGGCAAACTGCAGATCGCGGATGATGGATTGCAATTGTTCCTCCTGCGAAAGCCGTTGCCCTTTGTATTTTTTAAAATCGAGAAACATGTCGTGGCAAACCGGTGTGGTTCCGTATTTATCCATCCAGCTTTTCCATTTTTCTACAAATTCATCCGTAAGTTTCGGAAAGCCGGGCACCATTTGCTCGCCAATAATTTCAATGCCATACGCACCGAAGGAAGCGGCTTTGGCTATGCACTCTTCGAGGGTTAATTTACGTAAAAAATATTCTTCCTGAAAGCTATAGAGACTTACGCCGCGTTTGATTTGTGACATATTGTATAGTGTATTTTATGATGATCGTTTATTTAACTAATGAATGTTTTCGTTTGTAAGTAGTGCCGGTGTTTTATTTTTAGAAACCAGGTAATTGATAAAGCCAGATATAAGGCAGGTAATACCTAATACTACAAAGGCATTTAGTAAAGAGCCGGACAGCTTTTTTATTGCTCCAACCATAAGCGGCGACACGAACTGACCCAGAAAGAATGCGCTTGACCAGAAGCCCATCCCTCTTCCTCTAAATTCTTCCGGCAGTATATTCAATCCCCAGGCAATTAATATCGGCATCGTCATGCCGCAGCCTAACTGTTGAACGACTGCGAACAGGATAATGCCTGCTAATGAATGTGACACGCCGATACCGGTTAAGCCAGCGCCAATAAACAGTGAAGCGATAAGAAGCTGTACCCCGATTGATTTTTTACAAATGAGCCGGAAGATAAGCGCGCCAACCGGCACAGCAATACTGGCAGCCGCACTGATATTGCCCAACCGGGCGCGGTGTTTAATGCCGATAGCGTCCAAAGCAAGTGAAAACTGCAGCGTATAAACAAAGTATAAGCTGGATGCAATGAGTGTAATGCTGAACAATTTTGTAATGAGGCCGGCAGGAATTTTCGTGGTGTGTTTTTCTTTTTGCAGCAACGTTTTTTGATGCGGCTCGAAAATAAAAAACAAGGCTGCCAGCGCAAATACAAAAGCGAGGTTATAAACAAGGAAAGGATATTGCCACCCTTTTGCCGCTAAATAACCGCTGCCCGACAGGAGCAACGTTCCGAAAACCGTTCCAGCAACGCCTTGCACCATCAGCCACTTCGACCTTTCTTCCGAAGAAAAATAATCGCCTAACAATACGTTGCCAATCGTCATGATAAAAGCTTCTCCGATACCCAGTACCAGCCGGCCGGCCATTAGCGCCGCAAAGCTTTGAACAAAGAAAGGAATGATACCGCCGGCGCCATACAATATCATTGTTACAAGCAGCAAGTTACGCCTGCCGAATTTATCCGATAAATAGCCGGCGTACGGCGCTACCAGGGCAATACACAACCCGGGCGCTGATAATACCAGGGGCGCCCAGGTATCTATGCCGGGAATGTCTTTAAAATTGTCTTTGATTGCCGGCACGGCGGGCATCAATGCAACAATTGCCATCATTGGCAGCATGCTGATTAAGACAATAATAATGGCTTGCGGCGGCCCTGCTTTGCGTGCAATAGCTGGCTGAATCATGGCAATGATTTATTATTTTGGGGCAATCGTGTTTTTTTCTAAGTGGTTGTACAAAGGTGGCGTACCTGCAGCCGGTTTGTATAAGCAGAAAATGACGAAAAGTATGCGCAATCAGATATTTGCTCGGTACTGCTTTGGAGTGATGCCTGTTTTAGATTTAAAAAAGCGAATAAAGTCGCCCGGATTCTCCCTGCCTATTTTGTAAGCGATTTCACTAATGTTGAGGGAAGATTGTTTAAGTAATACCTTGGCTTCAAGCAATATCGTCTCATCAAGATAGTGGTGCGCCGTTTTGCCAAACGCAGCCTTTACGCTGCGATTCAGATGCTCGGGTGAAACGGCAAGCATATCGGCATACGCACTTACTTTTTGTTTCTCAAAAATATGCTGCTGCAACAGCTTCTTGTATTCATTGGCAATGCGCAGGGCAGCGTTGTCTGCCGTAGCTGTTTGCTGCCGGGCAAAGCGGTTAATGTCAAAGAAAAGCGCCAGCAATATAGAAGCTGCAACATCGGTATTACAGTGTTCATCCCGTTTATATTCTTCTTCCAGGCGTTGCAACAACTGCAATGCAAACAGGGCTGTTTTATCATCCGCTTCAACAAGCGGGTAACCGATAAAATGAAGAAAAGAAAATTGTTGGAGCAGCTCTTTTTGAAAAAGTCTGTTATAAAAAATACCTGCATCAAAATGGCAATAGTAACCACTAACATCCCACGTTGCGGATTGCATGTGTGTAACCTGGGAAGCGGGTAAAAAGAAGAAGGTGTTTTTTGAAAAAGTAAATGTATCCAGCCCTTTGCTGCGAACGATTGTGCCTTTGGTAAGAAAAATAAAGTCATATACTTCTTTGCGGTGATGCGGCAGCGGCAGCTCTTTTAGTTGAGACAGCCTTACATAATCTTCCATGCTGTTCACATGGAAAATGTTTCCTGTTTTATAGTGAAAGTTCTCCCATTCCATACTGCCGGCAGATAGTTTTAATCCGTAGTTGCTGACGCTTAACAGCGGGATGCCGGCTTGTTTCAAAATGGATGTTTTAACGGTTAAGTTTATAATAAAATTAAAAATTAATTGGTATGGTGCGTCACCGTTGGTGAAATAGAACTGGTTTCGCCCGCGAAAACAGCATCCTTCACTTCGCTAAACCGATCCTAATTTTGCAATGCAAAACTCACCGCACGCTGTTGTGCTGCAACGAATGCATTTGTATGAAACCATCCCTTTCGCCTTCCGCAACATTCATCATTGCAGGCATTTTCTTTTCTATGCTCTGGGCATCTGCTTCTGCTGGTGGCAAAATCGGTATCCGGTCTGTTGAGCCTTTGCTACTGTTTAATATCCGCTTCCTGTTTGCGGGTGTAATTATGCTGTTGTATGCACATATATTTACCGGAAATAAATTACCGCCGGCCGGCAGTTGGAAAAGTATAATCGTGTTTGGCGCACTTAATACCACGTTATACCTTGGCTTATACATCATTGCCCTGCAGCAGGTTTCTGCCGGCATTGGCAGCCTTACCGTAGCTATTAACCCATTAATGATAAGTGTGCTGTCGGCCGCATGGACCGGTAAAAAGGTAAAAGGCCTGCAATGGATGAGTATTGCACTGGGCATGGCCGGTGTTGCCGTTGCTACTTTTCCTTTGCTACGCAACAGCACAGCTACCGTACAGGGTTTAACACTGATGTTGCTGAGTATGCTTTGCTACTCTATCGGTACAATTTATTATGCAGGAATAACCTGGCAGTTGCCGGCTATTGTTGTTAACGGCTGGCAGGTATTTATCGGCGGTATTTTACTATTGCCCTTCACAGTTCTCCTGCACCATAGTGATAACATAAACCATTTTGACGGCAGGTTTTGGGCAGCGGAAGCATGGCTGGTTATACCGGTGTCCGTTGTCTCGGTTCAGCTATGGTTATACCTGCTAAGGGCAGATGCCGTAAGGGCTTCGCTGTGGCTGTTTCTTTGTCCTGTTTTTGGTTTCGTGTATGCCGCTGTGCTGCTGCATGAGGCCATTACTTTATATACTGTTGCAGGAACGGTGCTGGTAATTGCAGGCTTGTATTTAGGTCAGCAGCAGCATATATAAATATCCATGTTTGTGATATACTTTGTTTGATCAGTATAAAATAATTTCTGCTGCACAGGCAACGCTTTACCAATATACTGCATTTTTATTACTATAAACCATCGCAAAGCGCTTAAAGCAAGTATGACTACCGCCCAACTGATAAATGAAGCAAAGCACGAGCGGGCTGCAGCCCAGAAAGCTTTGTTCCATCTGCTGGCAGATAAGATGATGCTGCTGTGCAGGCGCTACGTAAAAAACAGTGAAGATGCGGAAGAAGTGCTGCTGGATGGTTTTGCCAAGTTCTTTAAAAACTTAAAAGCATTTAATTATATAGATGAGGCCCGTTTGTATGCATGGGTAAAAAAAATTATGATTAATGAATGCCTGATGCTGCTGCGCAGGAAAAATGTCTTCATCATGGTATCAGAGGCGGCGGCTGAAGCGGTTGAGTTGGAGGAAACGGCATTGAATACTTTATCTGCCAAAGAAATTTTCGAGCTGATTGTTCAATTGCCTGTTGGCTACCGTACCGTTTTTAATTTGTACGAGATAGAGGGCATGGATCATAAGGAAATTGCGGCGCTGCTGGGCATTGCGGAAGGTACTTCCAAATCGCAGTTGAGCAAGGCGAAATCATTATTGCAAAAAAAATTAGAACAAAAAGGAGCCGGTTATGGCAAACAAAAATCCAGATAACATGCATTGGAAGGCTAAGCTGGAAGATACAGAAAGCTTACCAGCAGAAACGGTAGGGAATAAGCAGGCTGCCTGGAAAAAATTGAACCGGCGCTTGCACGAAAAGCCGCGCCGCAAAAGGGCTGCCGCATATTGGGCAGCCGCTGCCTGTGTATTGATATTTTTATGTGTTCCATTCCTTTTTTCACATAAATATGAGAATGCGATAACAAAAAATAATGTTTATAAAGATGAAGCAGTAAAGCCCGGGTTAAAAGAGATCCATCCTTTAAAAAAAGAGATAACTATAAATATTCCCGCAGCACGCATAGAGCAAAAGGAAAAAACGAAAACTAAAGTAAAAAATACTGACGACTTCATTGCGGATACCGCTAAAGACCTTCCGGCAATCAATAATCTAATTGCAGGTGACGTAATTGTTTCATCTCCGCCGGCAATAGATAGTGCTGTTCCGATTATTGTTGCTTCGGCAGGATCGAAGAAAAAATTAAGGGTAATTCATATCAATGAGTTAACCGACCCGGTACAGGAATCTCCGGAACTGGCGCGCACTGCCGACCAGCATATTTTCCGGTTACGATTAGCGAATGAAGAAAGATATGGCACAAATATCAGGAGCACCTTTTTAGATAGCGGTATATTAAAAACAATCCATTTTTAATTTGAATAACTATTGCCGGACCCTTTTTAATAGGTAAGCGGTAATCAGGAAAATTCAAACCGGATTTCAGTGTTTTATTTTAAACAAGACAAGCTGTTATTAGCAGTGAAAACCGCTTAAATTTTTTGGGCAGCTCTGGTTTGGAATCTTTGATGAAAAAAATAAATTATGTCAATTAGATGCTGTTATGAAATATACTAAACTGCTTTTGTTTGTAGTAACATATATCATGAGCGCGTATATTTTATACGCACAACCGCCCGGCGGTTCTCTTTGTTCTAAAATAGACGCTTATTTAAATGCTGCCGATAGCATGTATAAATTCAATGGTGCTGTATTAATTGCCAGGCAGGGCAGTATTATTTTGCAAAAGGGATATGGGTATAAAAATATTGAGAATAATGATTTAAATGATCCCAATGGTATATTTCAAATTGGTTCAGTGACTAAACAATTTACAGCTACAATTATTCTGAAATTAGCAGAAGAAAAGAAGCTATCTGTATATGATAAGTTAAGTAAATATTTTCCTGATTTTAAAGATGCGGATAGGATAACAATTGAAAATTTACTTACCCATACGTCGGGCATTTACAATTACACAAATGATATTGATGATAACGACTCTGATATAGTATGTAACCCTGTAAACAAACAATTAGTACTGGATATCGTTTTTAAACATCACCTTGACTTTACACCCGGCAGTCAGTTCCGTTATGACAATTCCGGTTATTTTTTACTTGGTTTAATCAGCGAAAAAGTTACAGGCGAATCATACGAATCACTGGTTAGAAGAGTAATCTTCACACCGTTAGGAATGCAGCATTCGGGCTTCGATTTCAGGCATCTTACCGATACAAATAAAACAACAGGTTATCAAAGCCTTACTGCGGAAGGATGCAGAATTGCGCAGCGCTGGGATAGTACGGTAACATATAGTGCAGGCGCTATCTACAGTACAACTGGTGATCTGTATAAATGGGCAAAGGCAATCGCAAAAAAGGAAATCTTATCCCCTGCCACCTGGCAGCAGATTTTTACTTCGCATTTGGAACATTATGGCTTTGGATTTTACATTGATAGTGCGTTTGGTAAAAGCTATATTATGCACAGCGGCGGGATGCCAGGTTTTATGTCTTACTTTATGTATTATCCTTCGGAAGATATAGTGATTATTTTACTCAATAACGAAGGCTATTATGGGGAAGGCCTTACCAGTATCAGCACCGGGATTTCTGCTATTTTGTTTCGCAGGCCTTACCAGCTTATGACAGCTCACAAAGAAATATATATACCTGCTGATTCACTTACAAAATATACAGGTGTTTACGCATACGATAAGAAACACAAAGCAATTGTTTCGCTAAAAGATAATCGTTTACAGATAGAAGCACCTGCCGGGGGATTGCCATTATCCTCTTTATACGCAGAAAGCGATACTATATTTTATCTAAAAATAATAGACGCAAACATGGAGTTTGTAAAAGATGTAAATGGCAACATTACACAACTGATTGCTCATGCCAACGGTAAAGATGAAGTTTGTAAAAAGATTAAATAAATGCCATACTATAATGGCTTCTCAATAACACACATCATTGAAGCAGGAGCAATTCGAAATATTACTTAAAAGCTTATCATACCTGCTTTTTATTTTTTGAAAAATGCCAATTTTTTAAATAAAACGTGACCTTCTCCTACAAACTAAAATAAAATGAAAAAAACAATGAGCGTATTGATGCTTTGTATAGGCATCACGGCAAGCCTTTGCGCCCAATCAAACAAAAGTGACAAAGCATTTGAAGTGCCGGCAAACATTATCATCAACCGGCGGTTTTATATCAATCTTGAAAAGGGCAATAAACTGCAGATCGAGCTGACGGACATCACGGATTTGGATGCCGTTGCCAATATAGACTCGCTGCTGCAAATATTTTTAACCGACATTGCGCCGCTTAAAGATTCGATTGCCGATCCGCTTACGGCAAAACGCATAGATTATTTTACGGATGCAGGCGGCAGGAAGAAAATAAGACTGCAGCAGTTTCAGCCAAAAGGGGCGAGCTTCCTGGTAAACAGCGGCGACCTGGCTTCGTTGCGAACAGAGCAGGATACGATACATCTCATTGGCATCATTACCAACCCGCCAAAGCCATCACAAAAGATAAGCCTTACACATCCGCGCTATTACCACCTTACTTTTTACCTCAATGACATTAACGAGCTAAGCAGGTATATGAATGGTATTCTAAAGGAGAAAATTACCACCATTCAAAACAATGTGAATGGTAAATGGCCGGGAATACCGGGCGGCAGCTCGCACTCGCTCGGGGCAGATAAAACTATCTCTGCTGATAAGCCCAAAGGCTTTACGCCAACCAGTATCGGCGATTTTGTGAACGGCTATATTACTGTGAATGTGCAGAATTATAAAGCGTATTTCGTTCCTTCCTTCAGTGTGGGTGCAAGGTTTGTATTTACCAACCGCGACCGTACGTTTAAGTGGGAACCGGCCGTATTTTGGGAGCCGCATTATTTATTTGCAAAAGATAACAATGGCAAGCTGCGCACCTACCGAAATGATTTTCTTACGCTCTCATACGGGCAGGGGGGCACTACCGATTATGATGCGCGAAAAGATTTTTCGTTCAGCGCAGTATTTTCATTGGGTTACCTGGTGCGCCGGGATGGAGATTTCATTGATAAGAACACGTTCCGGTTGGGAGCAGGCAAGCTTAGGTTAGCTAAAACCACGATAGAGCCTTCCATGTATTTTAATAACCTGTTTAAAGGCGTAACACCGGGTATCCGGATCAGCCAGAGTTTTTAAAAAAAAATATTTAATAAAATGAGCTGCCTTCATCGGGGCAGCTCATTTTGTATCTTATACAGTGTAATCTACATTTTTACTCTATTACCAGCTTTTTGAAAACAGTGTTGCCGCTATAATATATTTTTAAAACGTACACGCCCTTTGCAAGCATGCTTATGCTTACCTTGTCATTATTTGTAACATTCTTTTTCTCGAGTATTGTTTTTCCGTTTATGTCAGCAATTACAACAGAACTGATTCCTGTAATTTTGTTTACAACAGTAAAATAATCCTGAGCAGGGTTGGGCTGAATAGCAATCAGATTATTAACAAAAAGGCGGACGACAACAACATTGCTTCTTGTATTGTTTCCCTCTTTATCTGTCGTCTGGAGACGATAATAAAATACCTGCGTATTGCCTACGGCGGTCAAGTCATCTTTATAATTATAATTATGACTACCTGTACCGTCCGCTGCATTTACTTTACCGATATTGGTAAAGTGCACACCGTCTAAACTGCGCTGCACTATAAAGCTGGAAGTGTTTACATCATTAGCCGTTTGCCAGTGAATGAATCCTGTATTATTTTTTATTGTTGCTGATAGATTAAGCAAGGTTAGCGGAAAAATAAAATTACCCGATAAAGCAATCCGGAATTCAGAAAAGCGATCTGTATAAAACTCGAAATAGCAGTACTCGTCATTTGGTCCGTAGAAATGGACACTGGGTGTGATTCGTGTATAGTCGGTCCCTTTGTCTTCATTATTATCCAGCAAATAGTCTTCATTTGGCCCATCGTACCGGATTACAAACATTTGATTCGCAGTATAAGCCGTACCGCCGTGCCTGCGGTTAAAGCCTGACAGGAACTGTGTTAATTCGGCCGTCGTGCAAAACAAACGGATTCCTGCCGGGTGCGGAAATGGCGAATTGCTGAATGATACTTTATAGTTGCGCAAAAAATAGCTGGTGTATTCCTTTTCGCTTTTGCCAGTCCAGGCGAAAGTGTCCTTTAAAACAGCCGTATCGGCAATAAAACTCTGGTAACCGCAAATGCTTCCCGGCTCATCCTGGAACTGAGTCTGCATCTCAAGATGCGAGCCGCTGTTATCGGTACTAATGAAGTTTGTCCAGTCGGGATATTGTTTTTGCCAGGTGTGGCAGGCAGTGCTGCCTCCTTCCGAATACAAACCCTGCGACATACGCAGGTTAAGTTCCTCATAATTCTCAAGATGCAATACAGTCACTCTGTTGTTATACTTCATGTCTGCAAAAGCAATATAAGGCACTCCGTTTTTACTAACGGCAACTGCATTTTGGGTATAATAGGTTGATCCCCCGATACCGCGGGCGCCTGCATAGTGCCATAGAGTATCGGTGGCGGATAAAAACATGACCGTACCCAGATCGTTATAGCCTTTATCCGAAAATAATACTATGGGATTATTGTCTTTTTTTATTGCTAAGGATGTATTGTGAGTATGGCCTGGTGTAAACTGCGCATCGCCTAAAACCTTCCAGTCGTTACCATCAAATTTATACAAGCTTGTCTTTTCGCTGCCATCGTCTATCTGGGCAGATACAATGGGTACTCCTGCGCTGTCAAGTGCAATATCAGGGTAATAAATACCATTAACGGCATTTGTAAAACCAGGCGTGCCTACGGTACTCCAGCTATTGTTTGCAAAGGAAAACTTTCGTACAATCAGTTGAGAGTTATGTGCCGCATCATCCGAAACAAGGTAAACATCGTTAGTACGTTGATCTATTGCTATACTGGCATCGCCTAATTGCGAGATAAAACCTGCATCAGGCAGATAATCCCACGAAGCGCCATTGTATTGCAGCACTTTTATCAGCCATTTATTATTCTGCGCATACACCGAAACAACAAATGGAATGTTATTTTTGTTGATTGCCAATGCCACGTTGTTGGTTGTATATTGAACGGTTCCTGCAAAACCCTTTGCGCTTAAATACTGCCACGCAGTACCGTCAAACTTTTGTACAGTAATATTGTTTTTATTGGTTACCTCTTCATAGGCAATTACGGGCAGGTTATCGTTGCCAATAGCAATATTTGTATAGCTGGCCGCTTCATCAGATGGTGTTCCAACCGCCTTCCAGGTATTGTTTGTACCGAGTTTCATTGCGGTAGCTTTATTTCCGTTGCTGCCATCTGCAAATACTACGTAAGGAATACCGCTCGTATCAAATGCCATACTTACATAGCTGGCGTTGGCATTTGAAAACCCTGCATTACCCGTGGCCCGCCAAAGCGAATCTTTTACCAAAGGTGTGAGGTAAGTAAAAGAAATACTATCGTCGTTTTGGCCGTAGCTGTTGTAAACATCAACGAAACCACCCTGACCCTCGCCAACCACTGCCTTGATTATGCTATCCGATTTTACTGAAAAGCTGGCCGCCTGTTCACTTCCAAATGTAACAGCGGTTGCATTTGTAAATTGTAATCCTTTAATGGTTACAGTGTCACCTAAAGTACCGCTACCCGGATAATGACTAACTACTACCGGAAACGGTGCCAACACCCACTTTTCATAGACTTGCCGGGAAAATGTTGCTTGTCCGCTATCTCCGTTATCGTTATACCCGTAATGCATATAAAAAGTATGCGTGATCGGGTCATACGTATTATTATACGCACTGCTTACAAAACCTTCAGTTGTATCGGGATAATAAGTAAATGCGCCGGAATTATCTTCAGTCATAAATCCGCTGGCCGGAGCTGCGGGCGTAATTCCGGTGGCAACCCAGTCGGTAAGGTGATTGGAAGCATCTATTTTAAATTTAAAATAGTAACCTACATCACCTAACTGAGCTTCGTAAGTATGATCGTCAATTCCTGATAACCTTTTCACTTGGGCCAGCGGACGGGAGACAGTTGGGTGAAAAAAATAGCCGGAAGTCAGATATTGTTTTAAATACGGTCGAGATTGTGATAAGGCCTGACTGCTGAAAATGGAAAAGAAAACGATTAATAAGTAAAAATTTTTCTTCATAAATGTTTTGGATATAGAACAGAAACAAATTAACTAAATTAATTATTTTAAAACAAATTATAATCAGCAACGATATCGTTTAACTTGTTCTATCAAAATTTTATGCCCTTGCTGCTTAAAAACAAACATGCTTTGACTTTTTGCTGCAGACCCTTGCCATCAGTATAATGGCCGTTATTGCTATTGTGTGCTGAGATACTTTTTTCAAGCCTTTCTATAAAGCCGTAATACCTTATTTTATAGTTGCGGACAAAAAAATATACACACAGTGCTTACCTAAAAATAACGATGCCTTTGCATTATGCAAAGGCATCGTTAGTCGGGATGACTGGATTCGAACCAGCGGCCTCTTCGTCCCGAACGAAGCGCGCTACCGGGCTGCGCTACATCCCGTAAATTTTTTTGCTCCGTATAAATGTAATGCAATACCTGCGGCCTTGCCTACAAGTCGGCACGCAGTTGCCAAAAACTACACGATCATCCCGGCGAGAACTGTTTAAATCGGACAGCATTGGGTAAACCAGTGCTCTTCCCGAAATGCGCTTTTAATAAAAATATATAAAAAGCGGAACTAATAATTGGTAGTTCTCAATTAATCGAAGCCAACATCCGCTGCAGTACCGCCCGGGTTGACATTGAAAACAAAGGAGCGTTTTCATTCAAAACTAAGCAATGTTATGCGATGCTGCAGTAGGAAGCCTGCTCTACAGCCCGCCATATCAGTTGCCTATCTTCTGTCTTCCGGCGATAGCCGGCACGGTGGCTGCCCTTTAATTTGTCCGCCGCCTTCTGCCGCTCTTTTACAAATGGGCGGTAGTTTTTTATAACTGTCTTCTGTAGCCGTTGTGCTATCCACATCAAAGCCGGCGTTGTTAATCGCTGTCTTTATATAATCGAGCGTTATCCTGTCCGGTACATACTGCACCTTCAAGGTGCCGCTAACCATATTCACGGTCCATTTCATTATGCCCGCATCATCGTTCGGGCCTTTTTCGCGCAGCAGGTATTTATCCAGCCGGTCTTTACACTCCCAGCATTTTAGCTGCGGCACACTTAGCGTAACCCATTGCGCTTTAGCGCTCATTACCTGCGCACTTGCTGCTTTTGTACCTAAGGAAAGCAGCGCTATTATTAATAGTTTCTTCATATTGCTGTTCAGATTTTTATTATCCATAAAAGTTTAAAAAGAGTTGGTGTTATTGAAACAGATATTAACAAGAGAAGCGTTAACACTCTTCATAACAGTTACGTTTCGGGGTGTTGTAATAATAAGCAGTTATCAGCCAACATCACCTCTTGGATAGCTTGCGGCCAACGTAACGATTGCGACTGCCATAATGTTTTTTGTTACTGGTTTTGCCAGCATTACTGCTGCCTGCATTAGCCTTTCCACGTTTCCGGGCTTTCCCGCCATTGCAATAACGTTTGTTCCGCCTCCTGTGGTATGCTGCCCTTTTCTAAGGCCAGCGCGGTAAGCGTAGTATAATCCGTTAATGTTATTAAGGGCACACCTGCAGCTTTAAAGGCAGCGTCTGCCGCCGCAAACCCATACGTAAAAATGGCTACCATGCCAGCTACTTCCATTCCGGCTTTTTTAAGCACTTCCACTACCTGCAGGCTGCTTTTACCGGTAGAGATAAGGTCTTCAACAACAACAACTTTTTGTGCAGGTTCGTAATAGCCTTCAATCTGGTTGCCAAGACCATGTTCTTTAGGTTTGGGGCGCACATACAGGAATGGCAGTTTTAACTGGTCGGCGGCCATTGCGCCCCAGGCAATACCCGCTGTTGCTACACCCGCTAATAAGGCTGCGTCCGGAAATTTTTCGAAAATAATATTGCACATTTCGCTCTTAATAAAATCGCGGATAAAAGGAAAAGAAAGTATTTTCCGGTTGTCGCAATAGATCGGGCTTTTCCAGCCGCTGGCCCAGGTAAAAGGCTGTTGCGGGCTCAATTGTACAGCACCTGCCTGTAAGAGTTTTTCAGCAACTGTTCTTTCGTTGGAAGACATGTTTTATTATTAATAAATGATTATTAATCGCCGGTTATATTAGCGCCCCGTTTTATCTTACATTGCTGTTGTCACTGGTTATTGTGATTGTTTACTGAGCGACAATACTACTATGATTCACCGGTTGCGACGCTCCGTTCAACAATAGCAAGTGCTTCGGCAATGCCGTGAAAGTAAGCGTTTATTCATAATTTTTATAGCCGTTTACAATGCAATCTTTTTATATGCATATAAAGCTTGCGATGCTTTGGATTATTTTAGCAACTTCTCTTGTTTTGTCTTTTGCATTTTAGTGCTGGCAGCGCTAAATTTTTCCGCTGCAGTAAATGTGTATTATGTCCAACAATTACTTTTCTTTTAAGCAGTTCACTATTCAGCAGCAGCATTGCGCTATGAAGGTATGCACAGATGCCTGCCTGTTTGGTGCCTGGGTGGCAGGCCGGATTACTGAAAACAGGTTAGCAGCACAGCGCATCCTCGACATTGGCGCGGGCACCGGTTTGTTATCGCTTATGCTGGCGCAGCAGTGCGGCGGCAGTTTTATCCATGCAGTGGAGATAGATCCAGCAGCAGCGCGGCAGGCCGGCGATAATTTTGCGGCTTCGCCCTGGCGGCAGCGGCTCTCTGTTTTTAATACGGCTGTTCAACACTTCGTATCTCCGGTACAGTATGATTTTTTGATTACCAATCCGCCATTTTTTCAAAACGATCTTGAGAGTAAAGATGCTGGACGAAATACTGCTTTGCACAGTGAACACCTGGACCTGCAACAATTACTGATTGTTATTGAAAAACATTTGTCTGCAGATGGCCGTTTTGCCATTTTGCTTCCTTACCACCGTACTGCTTATTTTGAGGAGATGGCGCGAAAACGTTGCTTTTATGTGCAGGAAAAAACAATGGTGCAGCAGACTCCGGCGCATGTTGCTTTCAGAGCCATGCTGCTGTTGGGAAGGAAAGAAGTTGTTATGATGCAAGATAGTATTACCATAAAAACTACCGAAGGCAGTTATACGGAAACATTTATGCAGTTGCTAAAACCGTATTACCTGTATTTGTGATAGTTGCACTAAAGCCTTGCATAGGCTTCGAGGTAACTGAACCGCTTTGTAAGTTTTCCTTCTTTTAAAATAGTAGCACGTTCTATTTTACTATTTCCGCCTTTCAGTACGTCTTCCAGCACATATTTTATCAGTTGTTCACCAAAGTAACTGCTGGCATCGCAGGGGAGTTCATTGGGCAGATTGCCGACTGCTATTACATCAACAACGCCGGGCAGGTAAGGCGCTGTTTTAGTATTTGATATTTTATCTACGCCATACACCGGCTCCGGAATGGTGGCATCGCCAAGGTTACAGGGTACGCTGCCGTAAGCATCGTCTGTAATGTCTGCAATTGTCTGTATGATGAAATCGTTTGTCTGCATGGCTTCTTCCTCAAAAAGCCGCGGTATTCTTGCATCCCAGTAAATGCCGTTCATTAGTATATCGGTATGTGCGCAGTACGGCTCAAACAAACATTCATAGTCTTGAGGATTAGCATGAAAATCATCGCGCTGATAAGTGCGTCTGTCTTTATGCGTGTATAAAGCAGCGCCTTTCAGGTGTACATACACCGGGTAATCGAATGTTTTTTGTACATACTCTTCTGCGTCCACTTCCTGTATATCCATCAGGTTCATAATTTCCAGTATGCCGTGCGCCACGCGGCCGCTACCGGTAACCGCTACTTTAATATTGGGCAGTTTCAATCCAAAATAGGTATGGATAAGTTGCAGGTAATCTTTGCTTTCGTGTACGCGGCCGAGCATAAAACTTTGGGTGCGCCTGCCATAAGCCATCATGCCGTTATGCGCGCCTACAATGCCTGCAAAAAATCCAAAACCAATTATGCGCTGACCGTCCTCATGCTCCAGGCATTCGTAATCAATCAGGGTAATTTTTTTGTCAACCATGCTGCGCATAAGTGCCTGGTTGTAGGGCTGCATTTTTTTGGTATGGGAAAAAAAGAGGTACGTTTTGTTTGGGATCAGTTTATCAGCAGGTACTTCTTTAATGCCTAACAGCAAATCGCAACTGCTGAGGTCGTCTGTTACCGCAGCGCCTGCTCTTCTGTAATCGCTGTCTGTAAAGCATCTTTTATCCGAAGGCGCTGCTACAATGCGGCAGCCGGGCATTTTGGCAAGCAGCCACTTACATTGCGCGGGTGTTAGCGCTACACGATTATCAGCCGGTATTTTTTCTTCTCTCAGCAATCCTATTACAACCATATAGCAATTTTGCGGCAAGGTAAGTTGCGAAGTCTTTCAAATCAACGTCTGCTACCGTTAAAATATAAGCGGTGTTTCAAATAACAGGATAGCCGGTTTTCACCGCAGGAAGCAGGTGTTTACAGCAGCTTTGCAGCGTTATATGCTGTTAAACCGCTGTTCTCTTTGTCGCGCCGCTATAAAATAATATCCTTCTATAGTAACCATCATACATTAATAACACAACCATAATCTGTACGGAAAGTGCAATTGTTACCTTAAAAAGATTTATTTCTCAATCTAATTTTTATTAAAAATTAATGTTATTATTGTATAATTAATTTATTTATATAAGATTTTAATTTTTTAATCAAACGTCAATCCTTATGAAACTTGTACTTAATAAAATCGGTAACCGGTTTTATCTTGCCTTTGTATTTTTATTTTTATTAACCGGTTGTGAGAAAAATCTTAAAGAAACTTCAGTCTCTTCAGATGGTGAATCCAATTTGCAATCGCTTACCGCCCTGGCAAAAAGCAGCAAAAAGAATATAGTTTTTATACTGAGTGATGACGTTGGTTACGATATTCCTACTTACAACGGCGGCGGTTCTTATGAAACGCCTAACCTCGATTTTATGGCGGCAAATGGGGTGCAATTTCCTAATTTCTACTCACATCCGGATGGCGGCCCTTCCAGATTAGCAGCGCTTACCGGCAAGTACAGCTTTCGTAATTATATAGATTGGGGTTATCTGCCACCCGACAGTAAAACCTTTGGCAATATGCTGAAGGATGCAGGTTATGCAACCTGTTTTGTAGGCAAATGGCAGATGGATGGCGGTGATGCATCCATCCGGGGCGGCGGTTTTGACAAGTACCTTGCATTTTTGCCTTACCAGCCTGTTGACAAAAACGACAATGACCAATACTATCGCAGGTATAAAAATCCACTCCTTTATGAGAATGGCCAGTACCTCCCGGATTCTGCGGTAGCCGGCAAGTATTCGGAAGACATGTTTATATCCTATTCCAGTAAATTTATAGATAGTAATAAAAACAAGCCTTTTCTCCTTTTTTATTCCTGCAATCTTGTGCAAAAACCCTGGTCGCCAACGCCTGATGATGCGGATTTTGCAGGCTGGAATCCTGCCACTGATGATGAGGGCAGAGCGGATAAAAAATACTTTCCTTCCATGGTAAAGTATATGGATAAAACAGTCGGCCAGCTTATCAGCAAAATCACTGCAGCAGGTTTGCTGGACAACACAGTCTTTATTTTTACCAGCGATAATACCACCAACAGAAACATTACCAGTATTTATAATGGTGTAAAAGTAAAAGGCGGAAAAAATTATACTACCCGTATCGGGATCAATGTGCCGTTGGTTTGCTACGGCTCCACAAAGCTGCTTAAAAATAAAAAAGATACTTCCCTTGCAGATATGACAGACTTTATGCCCACGATGGCAGACATTGCAGGTATTCCGTTACCTACTACCTATGGGCCGCTTGATGGCACTACCTTCGCTGATAACCTTTCCGGTGTAAATGGAAAACAACGTAAAACTGTTTTTTGTCACTGGAAAGATGTCTTTACAGGCACAGGCAGACCGCCACTTCAACGCTATACTTTCGACTATAAATACAAATTGTATGATAGTATAAACGGCAGCCGCTTTTATAATCTCCGTTTAGACCCGAGCGAGCTTAATTCGCTGCCAAACGGCGTACTTACACCGGCAGAAGTGAAAGAAAGAAATTCGCTGCAGGCAGTGATGGATAAAATGCATAATTAGCCACCTGATATTTAAAAAAGTGCTTACATGGCAGTGTGTTGTGTAAGCACTTTTTTTATTACTGCCTCTCCCACGCGCCTCTTTGAAAGACGAAGTCAGGAAAGCATTTAGCAATATCCGGCTACCGGTAAAAGCGCTATCGTTTAACAATAACAATAAAGTTTCCACCGGTATGTGCAGCACTTTCGGACTTTACTGCAACATATTCGTTAATGAAAGAAAAAATTAAATGCAATATGCGGATAGATCATTGATACGATGGTTTTTTCAAAAACGTTTTAATGTTTATGCTTCACCTTTGCTGATATTTTTTTATGAATCATTTTGAACTTTACAACATACCTGTTTCTCTGCAGCCGGATGCGCAACTGGTAAAACAGAAATTTTACGAATTGAGCCGGAAGTACCATCCCGATTTTTTTACCAATGCTGCTGAAACTGAACAGGCAGCAGTGTTGGAAACTTCTTCACAGGTAAATAAAGCATATAAGATTTTCCGGAACCCCGGTGAAACGATTAAGTACGTTTTGCAATTGCACGGTTTATTGGAAGAAGAAGAAAAATACCAGCTACCAGGTAGCTTTTTAGCGGAGATGCTCGACCTGAATGAGCAACTGATGGAGGCGGAGTTGGACGGGAATGCGGCAGGCAAGGCCAACCTGCAGCAGTCTGTTAAAGAAATGGAGGCATCTGTTTACGCGCCGGTAAAAGACATTATAGAGCACTATGAAGAAGGCACTACTACGGAACAGGAACTTCTGCAGGTAAAAGATTACTATTATAAGAAAAAATACCTAAGCCGTATTTTGGCGGGGATGCAGTGATACACTAATATTGCAGCCCGTTTTACCCGGCAGCCCGGATGGCGGAATTGGTAGACGCGCCAGACTCAAAATCTGGTTTTCGCAAGGAAGTGCAGGTTCGATTCCTGTTCCGGGCACAAAGAAGCTTATAAACTATAAAAGGCGCATGTAAAGCGCCTTTTATAGTTTATACTGTACAATATAGATTAACAGGCAGATTGTTTACCGATAAGTGCAGAAACACATTCTGAAAATCTTATGGCTTACTTTTTAAAATCAAAGAGTGTAGCAGTAAATTCGCCCCGCTCCCGGCCTTTGAACATCGCATAAAAATTGCCTTTGTAGCGCAATACCGCCGGTACCAGCAAATCATCCAGCTTCGTCATTTCTACCTCCATTGTTACGTCAAAATCATATACGCCGGCCTTATAGCTCAGGTGATAATTGCGCGCTAATACCTCCATACTTGCAGCATCGAACCAGGTAGTCATTTCATCTATAACAATATCATCCCGCTGAAAAAAAGAAAGGTCTTCCTTAGGCCTGATGCTAAAAATGTAGGCATAGCTGCCTTTGTAAGGCACATAATCAAGGTGGTAATCATAGTGTTTGTGTGCGTCTTCATCGTAGAGGTCAAGCTTATTGCCGATAAAGGGTACGCCGGGGATTTTGCGGCCGGGATTAAAGAACAGCATCTTCAGTTGTTCTTTATGCTTCTCCATGCCTTTCTTATCAGCCGGGTTAAAGCTGGTGCCGGCTACAATATTGCTTTCATTGCATATTTTGCCGCGGGTAAAAAAAAGGCTGGCATACAACTGCGCCGTGGTATAGTTGTAATTACCTGAAGCATCAAAGAAATCACCGGTGGTTTTTACATCTTCTTCCTGCATAGTACGGCAATTACCATTGCGATACTGCATTGTTTTACTGCTATACGATGCCGCCGGTTCTTCATTTTTATTTAAAATCCGGATGTCGTTGTAAGCGCTGAAATTAACAACATGTAAATTGCGGAAAGCTTTGTAAAACGTAGTGTCGTTCTGTATGCGTCTTAAAATGCTGGCATAATCCATATGGCTGTGTACAATCAGTTCGGGCAGCATATAGGCCTTGTTTTCAAATATCACTGTAGTATCCTGTGCGTAAACAACCTGTATAAATAATACCGAAAAAAATAAACCGGTTAATTTCATCATTTAGCGAAAGACATTTTATAATCGGTTTTGATTTTCCCTTTACTGATGTCGTTTAATTTGCGAAGTAATAATTTTTTGCGCAGCGGCTTCATATAGTCTATAAACAGCTTGCCTTCTATATGGTCGTACTCGTGCTGTATCACCCGGCCGGTAACGCCGTTGAAAGTGGCTGTATGCGGTTGAAAAAACTCATCCTGGTACTCGATGGTTACTGTTTTAGGCCGTACTACATCTTCCCGGATTTTAGGAATGCTGAGGCAGCCTTCGTTATATACCCATTCTTCGTCATCAAAGCCCAGGATGCGCGCATTGATGAATACCTGTTTAATACCGGGCTCATCCGGATATTTTCCTTTTTCTTCCCCTTCGAGGTTTTCAAAAACTGTTGTACTGTCTATTATAAACAGGCGGATGTCTTTATTAATCTGTGGCGCTGCGAGGCCTACGCCATTGCTGGCATACATTGTCTCCCACATATCTTCCAGCAATTTATCGAGGTGCGGATAATCCGGCGTGATAGGAACTGCTTTTTTGCGAAGTATGGGTGCGCCGTAGGCAATAATCGGTAAAATCATGAAATACTTTCCATTTTGTGCAAAACGCAAAAATAGTTTATCAAAATGCAAAAAGGGACGTTGAAACCTATAATTGTTGCAAATATTCCTGCAGCATGATGGTGGCAGCTACCTGGTCTATATTGCCTTTTTGCTGCCGGTCTTTCTTTTTCATACCCATTTGCACCATTGCCTGCGAGGCGAGTTTGGAGGTGTAGCGTTCATCCACGGTTTGTACAGGTATTTGTGGAAATTCTTTTTGCAACCGCTTGATAGCTGCTTTCACCAGGGGCGTGGCATGGGTGGCCGAATTATCCAGGTTCAACGGCGCGCCGATAAGAATAAGCTCTACCGGTTCCTGTAATGTATATTTTTTTAAAAAAGTAAACAGTTCTTTTGTTTCGATAGTCGTGAGTGCGGTAGCAATTATTTTTAGCGGATCAGTTACAGCGATGCCGGTGCGTTTGGCGCCATAATCTATACAAAGAATTCTCACTGTTTTATCATTTAATGATTCGATTGCTTACTTCTCATAATTAGCATGAAGCCGCGTCTATGTTTAAAAAAGGAGCAGGTCACTTATTACCAGTACCGCAAAGACAACGCTGGCAATACCATTGGCCGTCATAAATGCAAGGTTTACTTTTCTCAGATCGTCTGGTTTCACAATCGCATGCTGATAGATAAGCATACCCGCAAATACGGCAATGCCAAGCCAGTATATCCAATGAAAATGCCCGTAAATGCCGGCAGCACCCACGCAGGCAGCACTCAACAGGTGCAACAGCTCCGATATGTGCAAAGCCTTCTTTTTGCCCAGAGTGGCGGGAACCGAGTGCAGTTGTTGCGAACGGTCAAAGTCCACATCCTGCAGCGCATAGATAATATCAAAACCGCTTACCCAAAAAATTACAGCAAACGAAAACAGGACCGGCAACACATCAAACCTGCCGGTAACGGCTAAGTAGGCGCCAATGGGCGCGAGCGAGAGCCCTAACCCCAACACCAGATGGCACAAGGCAGTGAAACGCTTGGTATAGCTGTAAAATAAAATTACAAACAGGGCAACCGGTGAAAGAAAAAAGCAAACCGGATTAATAAAATAAGTAGCGATTATAAACACCATACAACATGCAATCGTAAACCGCAGCGCGCTATCCGGCGAAATAATTCCCTTGGGGATTTCTCTTATGGCGGTACGCGGATTTTCTGCATCAAAGCTGCGGTCAAGATAGCGGTTAAAAGCCATAGCTGCACTGCGTGCAGTAACCATGCAGATAATCACAAGAAAAAAAATCAATAAATAATTATAATGCGGTTGATCAAGTTTATAATAATATCTTGGAGCACCTGCCATTGATACGTTGCGATCCGCCTGCCGTTTTATTTCGGAAAGCAATCTTTGAAATGATGTTGCGCCCAAAAAAAATCCGATCAGCGCAAAAGGCATTGCGAAAATGGTATGCGAAAAGCGGATTAACGACAAATAGCTTTTTATAGTACTCATATTTAAAAAGGACTTATTAAACGGATAACCGATGTTTTATCATTTCCCACAACACAATACCGGCTGCCACCGAAATATTGAGGGAATGCTTCATACCCAATTGCGGTATTTCTATGCAGCCATCACAAAGCGCCAGCGTAGCCTGCTCTAACCCTGTTACCTCATTACCAAAAAGCAAGGCTGTTTTTCCGGATTCTTCTGTTCTGAAATCATGGAGCAGAATACTATGCTCTGCCTGCTCAATGGCATAGATTTTAAAACCCTGCGTTTTTAAATGAGTAATGGCTTCGGCAGCATCTGCAAAATGCAGGGAAGTAACGGTTTCATCAGCGCCTAAGGCAGTCTTGCTTATTTGCCGGTGCGGCGGATGTGCTGTATAACCGGTGGTATAAACGGCTTCCAATAAAAAAGCATCGGCGGTGCGGAGTACACTGCCAACATTATAAGCACTACGCACATTTTCCAGCACTGCAATCACCGGCGCTTTTTCTGATTGTTTAAACTGATCAATGGTTTTCCGGCCAAGTTCTTCCATGCTGCGTTTTCGCATGGTGCAAAGATACAGGCTTATAAAAAAGAAGAAGTGTTATAACATGAAATTGCCGGCTGCATAGGTGTAGCTAAGTGGGAAGGAAGTGGCATTAAGCAAACTTAAAAGAGGCTGATTTTTTACATCAGCCTCTTCGACAACTATAATATTAAAATCAATACCAAAATAATAATTACGATGCCGGCAAGAGAAATATAAACGCCGCCATTACCCAACGCTTTTGCTTCTTTATTCATGTCCCGCAGCTCTTGTCTTAACGCCTTGCGATCCTCGCTGCTTAGCTTGGACTTGTCCATGTCTTTAATTTCTAACACCCGCGCTTTCAGTTCCATTACCCGTTCTTCCTTTTGCGCTTCCGTCATACCGGCAACTTTATCTTTCCATAATTGTTTGTCATTTTTTGCATAGGTGTTCAGGGATGCGAAAAGAGCGAGCAGAGTAAATGCGAGAATGGCAATTTTGCGTTTCATGACGTTTTAAATTTTTGGTGATGTAATGATAAGCTGGGTAAAACAAAAACTTTTCCAAAAAGCTTAACTTCTATGCAGGCAGGCAAATAAGTTGATAAAATCGGTAAAGGCGGATAAATAGTACGGATTCTGCCGTGTTATTCTTTGCTTACCTAATAGCTTTGTGATTATTGCAAACCATTATTTTATGCCGCAGTTTTTAATTATGGCCGAAGATTGTACAGATACCGGAGCGCCTGACAGAAGGCTTGCCGCAAGGCCGGTACATTTGCAAAGAATGCAGGAAGAAAAAGCCAAAGGGATTTTTATCATCGGCGGAGCAAAACTGGATGAGGAAGGCAACATGTACGGCTCAATGCTGATGGTGAACTTGCCGGATATAAACGCAGTAAACAGTTGGATAGCCTGTGATCCTTATGTTACCGGCAGGGTATGGAATACAATTGCGGTTACACCGTTCCGGATAGCAGAAGTTTAGCCCTTTTATTATGCAACAACTAATCATTAATATTGGCAGGCTGTTAAATGTGCGGGAGGAATGCACTGTTCTCCGTGGCAACGCACTTGCCCATTTGCCCCAACTGGAAAACGCTTTCCTGTTGATAGCAAACGGCCGGATAAAAGAATATGGGTTGATGACCGCATTGCCTTATGAGATTAGTATTTCTTCGATAGACGCAAAAGGCGCTACAGTATTGCCGGCCTGGTGCGATAGCCATACGCATCTTGTATTTGCCGCATCGAGAGAAACGGAATTTGTAGATAAGATAAACGGATTGAGTTATGCCGATATAGCCGCTAAAGGCGGCGGCATTCTGAACTCAGCAGACAGGCTTAATAGTACAAGTGAAGAAGTATTGTACGACCTTGCCTGGCAACGATTGCAGGACGTAATAAGGCTTGGCACCGGTGCTATTGAAATAAAAAGTGGTTATGGCTTGTCGGTTGAAGGCGAATTGAAGATGCTGCGGGTAATCAAGCAGCTAAAGCAAAATACACCTATTCCTGTAAAAGCAACTTTTTTAGGCGCCCACGCCATACCGGTACAATACCGGCACAACCGGGAAGCATACATCCGTTTAATTACAGAGCAGATGCTGCCTTCGATTGCCAATGAAGGCCTGGCCGATTTTATAGATGTTTTCTGCGAGAAAGGCTTTTTTACTCCCGAAGAAACAATACGTATTTGCAAGGCTGGAATAGCGTATGGACTGAAACCAAAAATTCATGCGAACCAGTTAAGCTCGTCGGGCGGCGTGCAGGCAGGCATCAGCGTTGGTGCGCTGAGCGTAGATCATTTGGAAATGATGGAGGAAGCTGTAATTGCCACACTTGCAGGCTCGGATACAATCGGAACATTGCTGCCAACGGCTGCGTTTTTTATACGGCTGCCTTTTCCGCCGGCAAGAGCGATGATAGCTGCCGGCTGCGCAATAGCCTTAGCAAGCGATTTCAACCCCGGTTCGTCACCAAGTGGTAACATGAACCTGGTCGTTGCCATGAGCTGCATACAAATGAGGATGCTCCCCGAAGAAGCTATTAACGCGGCTACCATCAACGGTGCTTATGCTATGCGGGTGGATGAAGATTGCGGCAGCATTACGGTTGGTAAAAGAGCCAGTCTTATTTTTTTGAAAGACATTCCTTCTGTTGCTTATGTTCCGTATGCTTTTGGCAGCAATTTAATTGATAAGGTGATGATTGGAGGGAAGTTTGTAAAATGAAATATTGTTATAATAGTCTAAATTTGGATTCATGCAAGCAGAAGTAACCTCAACAAAATTATCTAACCTGCAGTTAGAATTAATTAAACTTTTTTCTTATAACATCAATGAGGAGCAATTGATGGATATTAAAAACATGCTTTCCGGGTATTTCGCTAATAAGGCTTTAGACGAACTGGACCAATTAGAAAAGAACGAAGGCTGGACTTCAGAAATATATGAACAGTGGAGTAAAGAGCATAACCGGATTGCTTATAAACTATGAAAATTATTGTTGATACGAATGTACTTATTGCAGCATTAGGTAAAACTTCGCCTTACAGGAAGATATTTGAAGGTTTTCGCAATAATGCATTTACATTAATTGTAAGTGTTCCCATTCTTTTAGAATATTCAGAAGTTATTGCATTCAAAACAACAGCTACAATATCTGAGAACGTTGTTAAAGCTATTATTACAGCAAAAACACAAATATAGTTACTGTATTTTTTTATTGGAACTTAATAAAAGTTGATCCTGACGATAATAAATTCTGTGATTGCGCTGTTGCAGCAAATGCTGATTATATTATTACAAATGATGCTCATTTTAAAATATTGAATAAGGTTGAATTTCCCGTAATAAAAACGTTATCAGCCCAAGAATTTCTTTTATTACTTCCTTAAATTACCTACTTCACTTCATACCCTTTCCAGCCATACCAGGCAACAATTATAAAACAGAATAAGGGAATGATATAACCATTGGCGGTAACCGGTGTGGCCATTAAACCCATGAGGTACGGCATAATAGCGCCACCGGCAATAGACATTACCAAGAAAGAAGAACCTCGCTTGGTATGATGCCCTAAATCCTTTACACCAAGTGCAAAAATGGTCGGAAACATTATGGATTCAAAGAAGAAAATGATCATTAATGAATAAACAGAAATATCGCGTTTTATGTAAATAACCGCAGCACATAAAAAAACATTAACGATTGCATAAACCATCAGCAGTTTATTAGGTGCAATCTTCCGCATCAATGCAGAGCCTGTGAAGCGTCCGATTGTAAAAAGTAAAAGGCTGGTACCTAATAATTGCGAGGCTTTCTGTGCATTTATACTGTGATCTGTTTCTATGCAATAGTTGATAAACAGAGCTGCAATACCAACCTGTGCGCCGACATAAAAAAACTGTGCGATAACGGCCCCGATAAAGTGCTTGTGTGCACTTAGCGGTTTAATATCCTGATCAAGGCTTGATACGATAGTGCTTTCCTTTATTTCAGGTAAATGCGTGCGCCAGAAAAGTAGGGCAAACAAGGATACCACAATACCTATTACTACATACACCACTTGTACGGTGCCTAACTCGGAAGCGCCAGGCGCACCGCTGAAAAACAAATATCCTCCAACCAGCGGCCCTAAAAAAGCGCCTACTCCATTAAAGCTTTGAGATAAGTTCAACCTGAACTCCGACAATTCCGGTTTGCCTAAGATAGCGGAATATGGATTGGCTGCAGTTTCTAAAAAAGTAAGTCCCGATGCAAGCACGAGAAATGCTCCTAAAAAAAAATTGAATTTAGAATCGTTTGCTATGGCAGATGCAGCAAACGCATAGAATAAAAAAGCCCCGACTGCAAACAGCGAAAGGCCAAGAATGATTCCGCGTTTATATCCATACTTATTCATAAACAAACCAGCCGGCAAGGCCACCAGAAAGTAAGCTCCGAAATAAGCAGCCTGCAACAACGTACTGCGTGCTTTTGATACATTCATGGTGTCCTGAAAATGTTTATTAAGAACGTCTAACAGGCCATAGGAGAAACCCCATAAAAAAAACAGGCAGGTTACGAGGATGAAGGGGTACAGGTAGCTTTTTGCAGTGCCTGTTTGCGACGCAGCAATAGTTGATTTAGAGGTTGGACTTAATGCCATGAATTGGTTGTTTTTTATATGGTAAACAATTGCAGTGAGCGGCAGGCCAAGATACGAATATCTGCTATCCGCAGCGGTACTTTATTCCACAAAAAACAGCAGCGCTTTTGCCTTACGGTAAGCGCAGCCTATGATAAATGCGATAATCCAGGTATTGCGCAAACAGTTTTGCCGGTTGCTATGCACAGCTTGTATTTACTGCAGCACCTGCAATGCTTTCTTTATCATTGCATCGTCGGGATTGATCACTTCATAATAGCCTTCTGTTCTAAACATTTGCCGGGCAAGATAAGCCGGTAACTTATGGAGTACATCGTTCTTTACAGTGTTCGTTACCCCGGAGAGATTGATATCATCACGCTTTGCAAAAGCGACCAGTTGCTGCCAGTCGTTCTCGCCCGGCCCGTATTGCTGACGAAGCTGCGCTGCCGTCTTTATATTTTGTAAAGCTGCTTTATGCGTGATGTAGTAATTGTAAATAAAATTGTTAAGTGTGCCCTTATAAAATAAGCTTACTACCGCCTGCGGCTGTGCCGCAGTATCAAACGGAATAAAGATGTCGGGTGTAATACCGCCGCCGCCATAAACCAAATGGCCGCCCGGCGTTTTAAACGGTTTGGTGGTTGGCTTGCTGGTATCACCGATCACTACCTGGCCGTTGTGAAAGCGCTGAATCAGCTCTTCTTCATACGCGTCTTTACCTTTGTTGTAAGGCTTTTGAATATTGCGGCCGAGCGGAGTATAATAACGGGCAACCGTAAGCCGCAGGGCACCGCGATCGCTTAAGTCGTACTGCTGCTGCACAAGGCCTTTTCCAAAAGTGCGCCGGCCTATCAGCGTTGCCCGGTCCCAATCCTGCAAAGCACCGGAAAGAATTTCGCTGGCCGAGGCGGAGGTTTCATCAACCAGCACAACCAGTTTGCCCCTCTCAAATAATCCTTCGCGCTTGCAGCGGTATTCTGTTTTGGGCGCTTTATCACCCTGCGTATAAACAATCAGTTTTTCATCATCCAGAAATTCATCTGCAATATCTACAGCTTCGTTCAGAAAGCCGCCGCCATTGCCGCGCAGGTCAAGTATCAGCTTCTGCAGGTTTTGCTTTTGCAGGCTTTGCAATGCGGTTAAAAACTCTTCATAAGTTGTGCCTGCAAATTTATTAATCCGGATGAAGCCTGTTTGCGGCGCTATCATATAGCTCACGTCCACCGAAGGCAGCGGTATGGTGCCGCGCTCGATGAGCAGTTTTTTTTGCGCCCCGTTGCGCAGCACTACAACCGATACCTTACTGCCACCTTCGCCGCGCAGCAGCCGGCGTACCTCATCGGGCTGTATTTTTCTGCCTGCAATTACCGCTGAATCGCTTACCCGAAGCATCTTGTCGCCTACCTGCATACCAGCTTTCTCTGCCGGGCCGTTCTGGATAACATTAATAACATTAACGGTGTCGTTAAATATCTGGAACTCTACGCCAATGCCCTGGAAATTGCCCTGCAGGTCTTCATTTACGCCGGCAAGATCGGCGGGTGGTATATACACACTGTGCGGGTCAAGATGCGCCAGCATATCGTTAATGGCATCCGTTTTCAGGCTGTCCGGCGCTACTTTATCTACATATTTTGAATTGATAAGTCCAACAATCTCCTGCAGAATATTGGTGCTGGTATTATTTTGAAAAAAGGAGTTGGCGCCGGTTGTTTTTTCCCGCATCTGGTAACCGATTACCATTCCCGCGGTCATTACAATAGCAAACAATAACGGCAGCCATACCTGAAATTTTTTACTTCCCATAATTCTTCGTTCTTTGTACCCTGATATAGATAAAATGCGAATATCTGCATACTTTAATTTACACGCTATAAAATTTTGATACATGGCTGCAACGCTGATAGCCGATAGCGGCGCTACCAAATGCGAATGGCGGTTGATACAGGACGGCCAGGTTCAAACTATCAAGACCACCGGTCTCAGCCCGTATTTTTTATCGGGAGAAAAAATAGCAGGCGTACTGCAAACAGAATTGCTGGCCAATATGCCTGCTGTACCGGTAAGCAAGGTGGCTTTCTACGGTGCCGGCCTCGGCAATCCGGATAACGTAAAACTCATAAAAGCCTTACTGCATAAGACATTTGCTGAGGCAACCATAACCGTAACGCACGACCTGATGGCTGCCGTACATGCAACGGCCGGCCGGCAGCGTGGCGTAGTAGCTATATTAGGTACCGGCAGCAACTCCTGCTACTACAATGGTAAAAAGATAATGAAAAACAGCCCCGGCCTTGGCTATGTATTGGGAGATGAAGGCAGCGGCGCCTACTTAGGCAAAAAAGTAATTCAATATTACCTCTATCATACATTTGATGAGGATCTGCGGGCCCGCTTCGATGCTGCCTTTACTGTTACGCCTAAAAACATTTTAGAAAGCGTGTATAACGGGCCGATGCCAAGCCGTTACCTCGCATCGTATGCATTGTTTCTGGCACAGAATCGTGGTCATTATATGATTGAGAATATTGTAGAGGACGGGTTAAACGATTTCTTTTTTCAGCACCTGTGCAAGTACACCGAAAGCTGGAAATTGCCGATACATTTTGCGGGAAGTGTTGCCTACGGTTTTAAAGATGTAATAGCGAATTTATGTGGCGTATATGAGTTTGAACTGGGCGCAATCGTGCAAAGTCCGATGGAGGGGTTGCTCCGCTATCATGGCATAAATTAAAAGAAGCCAGTTTTTTATACTTAAGCATACTAAGAACAATGGATAACAACCGGGCTACAGAAGCGCCTTCCCCTTACCGGCACCTCGAAAATATGTCGGTGCGCGAACTCGTAACGCATATTAACGAGGAAGACAAAACCGTACCGGCAGCCGTAGAAAAAGCGTTACCGCAGATCGAACAATTAATAGTTGCAATAACCGGTAAAATGCTGGGTGGCGGCCGGTTGTTTTACATTGGCGCGGGCACCAGCGGCCGCCTGGGCATTCTGGATGCGAGTGAATGCCCGCCTACGTTTGGCGTGCCGTATAATCTTGTAAACGGTATCATAGCGGGCGGCGCTACAGCCATTACAAGAGCCGTTGAAAATGCAGAAGACGATACTGTACAGGGATATAAAGATTTGGCGGAACATGCGGTAAGCGAGCGGGATTTTGTGGTTGGCATTGCGGCAAGCGGTACCACACCGTATGTGATAGCAGCGTTGCTGCAATGCAGGGCAAACAACATTGTTACCGGCTGTATTGCGTGCAATGCAGACAGTCCGCTGGCCGCAGTGGCAGACTTTCCTGTGGAAGTAGTTACGGGACCTGAATTTGTTACCGGCAGCACGCGTATGAAAAGCGGCACCGCCCAAAAACTGGTGCTCAATATGATTTCTACTTCGGTAATGATACAACTGGGCAGGGTAGAAGATAACCGGATGGTTAATATGCTGCTTACCAACGATAAATTAGTTGACCGCGGCACCCGTATGTTGATGGACAAGTTGAAGATGAAAGACTATGCGAAGGCCAAAGCATTGCTGATGCAGTACGGGAGTGTAAAAAAGGCTGTTGAGTTGCTTAAATAGTTTTAATTTCAGCAAATAATTAAGGCTTGTTTTTTAAAAATAAATTAAATCACGCATTTTTATATTAAGAAATGGTATCGCTTTTGAGCCTCTTTGTAATATGACAAAATAATGTACTAATTTGCCTTCAATTCAATCATCTGTTATGAAAAAAAAATTACTTCTGCTATCCTTTACAGCTATCCTTATTAATGCCACACAAAATTTACATGCACAGGCAAACACGGCTTTTGCTATTACCGGTGAAACAAAAGGTAATGTAAACTGGACGGTTATCCGCGAAGTGGACCTCGGTACCGGATCACTTGTCCGCAACATTTATTTACCTGTTTCACAAAAACCCCAGCATGTAGATGCTGCTACCGGTAAAACCTTCACCGTAGCTGCCAGCACAAATGCTGTAAATACCTGCAATTGTTCTATGCAGTCCCTAAGTGCTGCTTCCGCTTATGACAGCAAACAAAACCGCCTGTATTTTACCACGCTTTTTGGTAACGACTTACAGTACATTGACCTTAATCAGCGCGACCTCAAAATATTTCACGTAAAAAATCAGCCGGTTAAGCCGTTTGTTTCGCAGCCGGGCGAAGGCGATAACATCACCCGTATGGCGTTTGGTTCAGATGGTTATGGTTATGCATTAACCAACAACGGCAATCATCTCATTCGTTTTTCTACCGGTAAAAATATTCGTATTACAGATTTAGGCAGCCTGAAAGATGGCAGAAACAATAAAGATCTCAGTGTGCATACGCAGGCGGCAAGCTGGGGCGGTGATATGGTAGCCGATGATGCCGGCAATCTTTTCTTATTTACGGTTGGCGGTCATGTATTTAAAATTAATCCGGTTACAAAAACAGCCGATTTTCTGGGCACCATTAAAAATTTGCCAACGCCTTTTAGTGTGAATGCTGCTGCGGTAGATAAAGATGGCCTGGTAACGATAAGCAGTTCGCTGGATGCAAGCAATTACTATCGTGTAAATCTTGCTACGCTGGAAGCTGAAACGATTGCCAGAAAAGATGATCAGGTTTTTAATGCTTCCGATTTTGCGAACGGTAACTTCATTACAACCGTTCAAAAGAGTGCAAGCGTAGCAGCTACTTCCGCTGTTAGTGCAGCAGTCGTTACCAGTAAAGTAATAGCTGTTTATCCTAATCCGGTTGAGAATAAAACTGCTCACATTTATTTCAATAGTTTGTTGCAGGGCAAAACCATGATTGAAATTACAGAATTAGGTGGTAAAAAAATAGCTGCTGTAACTGCTGAGTCCGTTGAAGCCGGCGAGGCAAAAACGATACAATTGCCGGCATCTACTACAGCAGGCATGTACGTTGTACGTGTAATAAATGCAGACAACAAAATTGTTTTCTCTCAACAGGTAATGGTACACTAAACACTTCTTTCCGTAAGTATAAAAAGAAGTCCTGCTTTACAAGCGGGACTTTTTGTTTTATTTTGTTCTAAACAATCTTAGTATTGAGAAGAGAACCATTTAAAAAAAGCCCCGATTATCAATCAAAAAGGAACATTATTGCAGGCCGCAACCCGGTAATAGAAGCGTTGGGAAGTACGCAACTGATTGATAAAATTGTATTGTTTAAAAATGCAAGCGGCGAAAGTATCAATGAGATAAGACTGCTGGCAAAAGAGCGCAATGTGCCGGTACAGTTTGTACCTATAGAAAAGCTGAATAGTCTTACCAATATCCAACATCAGGGCGTTGTGGCTTTCAAGTCGGGCGTTGCCTACCAGGATGTACAGCAGGTAATAGATTGGGTAAATGAACAGGGTGAAACGCCGCTGTTCCTGATGCTGGATGGTATTACCGACGTGCGCAATATCGGCGCTATAGCGCGGAGCGCCGTCTGCTGTGGGGCACAGGCTATTATTATACCCGAAAAAGGCGTGGGCGCACTAAATGAGGAAGCTGTAAAAAGCAGCGCCGGCGCGTTGGAAAAGATACAGGTTTGCCGAACTGCAAATTTGCTGAAAGCCGTGGAAATACTGCACCTTAATGGCATTAAGCTTTTTACCAGTGAATTGAAAGCGAAGAAAAAAATTTATGAATTAAACCTGCAGGAACCTTGCTGCATAGTAATGGGCAACGAGGAAAAGGGCATTCATCCGCAGCTCGCCGGCGTTGCGGATGAACATTTTACCATACCTATGAAAGAAACTTTCGATTCTTTTAATGTATCGGTAGCTGCGGGCATTATTTTATACGAATCAATGAAGCAACGGCTGTATGAAAACAAATAATAGTAAACGGCAAATTAAACTAACGGAGTGTCCGCGGGACGCTATGCAGGGCTGGAAATATTTCATCCCTACAACCGATAAAATCCGATACATCAACAGCCTGTTAAGGGCAGGGTTTGATACGATAGATTTTGGCAGTTTTGTATCGCTTAAAGCCATCCCGCAAATGGCCGATACAAAAGATGTGCTGCCGAATTTAAACCTTGCCGGCACTACTACGAAATTGCTTGCTATTATCGCCAACCTGCGTGGCGCACAGGAAGCAGTACAATACGATGAAATCACTTATTTAGGCTTTCCTTTTTCTATATCGCCTACTTTTCAGCAACGCAATACCAACAGTACCATAGCCCAAAGCCTGCAAACGGTAGAGCAGGTACAGGGCCTGTGCGAACAGCATCATAAAATACCGGTGATCTATTTAAGCATGGGCTTTGGAAACCCTTATGGCGATGCGTACAGCGCAGACATTTTACTGCAGTATGCCGCGGCTATGGCAGAGCGAAACATTCGTGTCATTTCTTTAGCAGATACAGTAGGCCTGGCAACACCTGCACAGATAGCATTTGCGCTGAATACACTGATACCAACGTACAGCGATGTAGAATTTGGGGTGCATCTGCATACAACAGCCGGCAACTACACCGATAAGCTGCAGGCTGCGCTGGGCGCCGGTTGTGTTCGTTTTGACGGTGCTTTGAAAGGCATTGGCGGCTGCCCTATGGCGGGTGACGCTTTAGTGGGCAATATGCCTACCGAACTAATGATAGACTTTTTAGAAACTCAGCATATAACGACACATATCAACAGGCAGGCTTTAGAAAAAAGCATAAGCATAGCTGCAGAAATCTTTAGCTGATGCAATTCCAGATACCCATACAGATACAAACACTGCAGCCACCGGTTACCTACCACGATGCTATCCTGCTCACAGGTTCGTGTTTTACCGAGCACATCGGCAATTATCTCGCAGGGGCTAAATTTAATGTGCTTCAAAACCCTAACGGCATTTTATTCGATCCGCTGAGTGTTTGTAAAAGCCTTCTTTCTTATGTGGATAACCTAAAATATGGCGAAGACGATTTGTTTTATCTGAATGAAGCCTGGCATAGCTGGGACCATCACAGCCGGTTTTCCAATCCCGATAAAGCGCATTGCCTGCAGGGGATTAACGAATCTCAGCAGGTGGCGCATACCTTCTTAAAAAATGCCGGCTGGCTTATTATTACCTTCGGATCTGCATTTGCTTACCGGCTGAAAGCAGACTCACCATCAGCGCTGCTGCCTGGCATTCAAGGAGAGCAACCCTGTAGCGTTGCCAATTGTCACAAAGCACCGGCGCAATTTTTTCAAAAGCATCTGTGTTCGATTGAAGAAATCATTACAGCGCTCGATGGCATGCTGTTTCGCCTGTTTCATTTTAATCCTAAACTAAAGATAATTTTTACTGTTAGCCCCGTACGCCACATCCGCGATGGTGTTACAGACAACAACCGCAGCAAGGCAAGATTAATAGAAGCCGTACATCATGTAGTAAATAAATTTGACAAGCTGTATTATTTCCCTGCCTATGAATTAGTGGTTGATGTGCTGCGCGATTACCGGTTTTATGATATAGATATGGTGCATCCCAATTATACCGCCACACAGTTTGTACTGGAGCATTTTTTTGAGCATTGTGTGGAAGTGCCCGCTAAAAAGCTGGCGGCGGAAATTCGTAAAATAATCATTGCCAAAAACCACAAGCCGTTCAACCCCGCGTCACTGCAGCACCGGCAGTTTTTGCAGTTGCATACCGATAAAGTGCGGCAACTACAACTGATGCATCCTTATCTGGACTTTAGTGAAGAAGCCGCCTACTTCAAACAATAAAAAAAGCCACTGCGCTGTGGCAGTGGCTATCCCCGCTAAACGGGGCAGACTATTTTTTGGAGAAGCCCGGTTAGGCGATACTAACCGAAGGCGTCCATGAATTATCTGTAGATTGCATGAATACCTCCTTTTCTTTAGTGAGCTGTAAAGGTACTAAACAAATGGATTTATTAAAACAGTTTGTAAGATTTTAACTTAAAAACCAGGTTCTTTTTTTGAGCAAAAACGGCCTTCCTTCCTCAGCTATTTACCGATTAAATTTAACCCTCTTAAATGAGCGCTACGACATACTAAACGTGTCTTTGTGCATTGATCTTGCTTTATCAATGTATTCTGTTTTTATATGCCAGTCGAGCATTTCATAACACTGTTCTGCCTTGCGGCCCGCTGCCGTAAATAACATGAGCTTATAGCCGCTTTCCTCTTTAGAAAAAATCAGTTCTTTGTTCTCGAAGTAATAACCCAGACAGTCTTCAACCAACTGCGTGGAATAGACAATTGTGTTCGCATGTTTGTGGATAAACACTCTTGCCGTAAAAGCGAAACCTTCGTAAGTAAATGCTACAATAAACTTTTTCATAATAGTCCTGGTTTGTAGAAATTGAAGCTACTAACGGAATGAAATTCTGAAAATTAGAATAGGATTAATTTCCTGAAAGAAGGCTTAAAAAAACGACTCGTTTGCAAACGTTTGTAAGTAAGTTTTAACCTTTTTGTATAAAAGTTGGATATCATTAAAAATTGAAGGTTTATTAGTGGTAAATGCAAAGTCTTGTTAGTAGTTTATTATGCATTACAGGGCGCTGATTTTTAAATTGGTTATGCCATTTTTTGTTTGTCAGAATGATGTATTTTATCCGTTTCAATGGATATGTTTTCTTTAAGAATTATACTATGCTATCATCAGCAATGCAGGTACTGCTTACGGTAATAGTTTATCCATAAAACACCTGCTTAAGCAACAAAAAAGATAAATGCAAACATGACAGAGAAATGACAATGACTGTACTGCTTATCAGGGGCTTATCGTGGTGTGCAGTTACCTTTGTGCCCTGTAAGATTGGCTTAGAATAACGAACTAATTCATGGATATTTATCAATTTTTTTGTGCAGGTATTAATTACAGAAAAACAGATACTTCTGTACGGGGCTGTTTCGCTATTAATAATGATCAATATGCTGCTTTACTGACCAAAGCTTCAGCAGCAGGTTTAAAAGAACTTTTTGTTTTAAGCACCTGCAACCGCACCGAAATATACGGTATGGCACATTCGGTGTGCGAGCTAACGCGGTTGCTGTGCAGCGAAACAAGCGGCAATACGGAAACATTTGATAAGTTGTCTTACGCTAAACAAGGCTTTTGCGCGGCCGAGCATCTCTATCAGGTAGCTGCCGGTTTAGATTCACAGATATTGGGCGACTACGAGATTATCGGCCAGTTGAAAGGGGCAGTAAAGTTTGCCAAAGAGAGAGGCTTTATCAGTACGTTGCTGGAACGGATGATTAATGGCGTACTGCAGGCTTCCAAAGCTATAAAAAGCAGTACCCAGCTTAGCAGCGGCACTGTGTCTGTTGCGTTTGCTGCCATACAGTTTTTAAAGGCTCATGTACCCGATATCCAGAAAAAGAAAATTTTATTGTTAGGAACCGGGAAAATAGGTGCCAGCACATGTAAAAACCTGATTGATTATATAGGTACAAGTAACATCACCTTGCTCAACCGTACCTGCGGTAAAGCGCAATCGCTTGCAGAACAATTGAATATAAATGCAGCTTCGTATAATGATCTTTATGCAGAAGTAACGAAGGCAGATGTTATAATTGTAGCTACCAATGCAACCTGCCCGATCCTACACAAGCAACACCTCACCGGTGCCGGAACCAAAGTGCTGATTGATCTTTCCATACCTAATAATGTTGATGCTGCCGTAAAAGAATTGCCGTATATACAACTGGTAAATGTAGATCAGCTTTCCAAGCTAAACGACCAGACGCTGCAAAAGCGGATGGCCGAAGTGCCGAAGGCCAAAGCTATTATTGCAGAACACCTGCAGGAATTTAAAGAATGGCATGCAAACCGGAAATACGTGCCGGTGCTGAAGGCTATCAAGCAAAAGCTCATTGCCATGCAGGACTGCAGTCTCTATGCTGCTGTAAATGCAGATGAACAAAAAACATTGCAGCCCGTTGACACAGATGCCATTCAGAAAGTGATTAATTCTATGGCCGTTAAAATGCGCTGCTCACACCAGCCCGGCTGCAACTATATACAAGCCATCAACGATTACATTGGCAGTACCAATAATTAAGTTACATGAACAAAGTCCTGCGCATTGGTACGCGTGACAGCGAACTTGCCGTATGGCAGGCTACTTGGGTACAAAACAGCCTGGCCCGGCATGGCATCAGCTCCCAACTTATTTTTATCAAAAGCGAAGGTGATATAGACCTGGTGACACCGCTGTATGCCATAGGTGTACAGGGTATCTTTACAAAAACCCTGGATGCTGCGCTGCTCGGCAACCGCATAGATATAGCGGTACATTCAATGAAAGATGTGCCTACACAAATGGCAAGCGGAATTATACAGGCTGCTGTGTTGAAGCGTGCATCGCAGGCAGATGTGCTGGTATATAAAAATGACCCGGATTTTTTATTGGATACAAACTCTATAGCTGTCATTGCCACCAGCAGCATCCGGCGCATGGCGCAGTGGCGGCACCGCTATCCGCATCACCACATAGAAAATTTGCGCGGCAATGTCAATAGCCGCATAAAAAAGGTAGCGCAGAGCAACTGGAATGGTGCTGTTTTTGCTGCTGCCGGCATCGAACGTATCGGATTAAGGCCTCCGCAGGCTATAGACCTCGACTGGATGCTGCCGGCGCCGGCACAAGGCGCTATCATGGTTGTTTGCCGGGAAGGCGATGCTGCCATACAAACGCAATGTGCCTTATTGAACGACGAAAGCACGGCTCTGTGCACAGGCATAGAGCGTAGCTTTTTAAGTGCTTTAATGGGCGGCTGCTCCACACCGATTGGTGCGCTGGCTGCGGAGCAGCATGACGCAATATTATTTAAAGGGAATATACTAACCCCTGATGGGGGGCAAAAAGCGGAAATAGATAAGCGCATTAGTATAAAAAAATGTAACAGCCAAACCGGCGCCCTACTGGCACAGGAACTGCTTGCAGCCGGCGGGAGTGCCATAGCCGAAACCATACTACATGCAACAAAATAAAATGCAGCTTTTAAGCACGCGGATGCTGGACGAAAAACTTGTTGCAAGAGCAGCAGCAAACCACCTAAAAATAGATTCCATAGCTTTTATTAAAACAACACCTTTGCAAAGTATATCGCTGGCAGAACAACTGCAGACGCTTGGCCGGCAATCCCTTACTGTTGTTTTTACCAGCAGTAATGCGGTCAGCGCCGTTGCGGCGCAAATAACGCTCGTGCCGGACTGGAAGATTTTTTGCACCGGCGGCAGTACTAAAGAAAATGCTATTAAATATTTTGGAGCAGCAACTGTAGCAGGCAGCGCCAAAAATGCCACATTGCTTGCCGAAAAAATAGCCGGAGCTAAGGATGTGCATGACCTCGTTTTTTTCTGCGGCGATCAGCGGTTAAATGACTTACCCGAAACGCTTATCCGTTACGGCAAACGAGTTAGCGAAGTAATAGTATATGCAACAGCGCAAACGCCTGTATTTATGGAGAAAGATTATGCAGGCATTCTCTTCTTCAGCCCAAGTGCCGCACATAGTTTTTTTTCGGTCAACACCATTTCCACCGAAGCCGTGCTTTTTTCTATCGGCCAGACTACCACGCAGGTTATTCAGTCTTATTGCACCAACAAAGTGATAACCAGTGAATGGCCGGGCGCTGAAAGTATGATTGAACTGGCGGTAAAGTACTACCAAAAAGCAGGTTATGCTTTTTAATTTAAACAAACAATATGAACGATATTTTATTAAAAGTTCTCCGTGGCGAAAAGGCCGAACGCACGCCGGTATGGATGATGCGGCAGGCGGGCCGCTACCTGCCCGATTATATGAAGCTAAAGGAAAAGTATTCTTTCTTTGAGCGGGTGCAAACGCCGCCGCTCGCTACAGAAATTACCTTACAGCCGGTAGAGCAAATAGGAGTGGATGCTGCTATTTTGTTTTCTGATATTTTAGTAGTGCCGCAGGCAATGGGGCTGGAAGTGCAGCTAATAGAAAATAAGGGACCCCTGTTGCCCGATCCGATTCAGACAGAAAAGGATTTGCAACGGATTCGTGTGCCGGATATACAGGAAACACTGCACTATGTTTTTGATGCCATAAAACTTACGAAGCAGGCATTGAACGGTAAAGTGCCGCTCATTGGTTTTGCAGGCGCGCCATGGACAATTCTTTGCTACATGGTACAGGGAAAGGGCTCAAAAACATTTGACGAAGCAAAAGCTTTTTGCTTCATGCAGCCGGCACTGGCGCATACGCTGTTGCAAATGATTACCGATACCACGATAGCTTATCTTAAAGGCCAGGTAGCAGCAGGTGTAGATACCGTGCAATTGTTTGATAGCTGGGGCGGCTTATTAAGTCCGGACGATTTTGAACATATTTCGATGCCTTATATCCGCCAGATTGTAGCTGCTGTGAAAGATGCAGTGCCGGTAATTATTTTTGCCAAAGGCGCCTGGCATTCCCTGCAAAGCATGGCTGCAACCGGTGCGCACGGCCTGGGGATAGACTGGTGTATTACTCCGCAGATGGCGCGCAGCTTTGCCGGTAGTAACGTTGTACTTCAGGGCAACTTCGA
The DNA here is from genome assembly GCA_965247435.1 of Ilyomonas sp. Taxonomy (GTDB): domain Bacteria; phylum Bacteroidota; class Bacteroidia; order Chitinophagales; family Chitinophagaceae; genus Ilyomonas. Next base: position 1,509,782 of record OZ252019.1, read on the forward strand.
TCCTGCTAAATTGTTGTCCCCGATACCGGTAATTGAGCGGGCGGTTAAAGAGATGCTGCAAGCCTTTGGAAAAGAGAAACATATCGCCAACCTCGGTCATGGTATCTTACCGAATGTGCCGGTAGATGGCGCCAAAGCTTTTGTAAATACTGTTAAGGAAGTAAGCAGCAACTGGTAAACTCTGTGTTGATGCTATTCGGTAATAAAATCAAAGGAAGCCGGTTGCGAAAAAATCCCAACAACAACGTTGCTAAAAGATTAATTGGCCGCTGGTAACCATCGCTAAGCGCCTATATTAGTAGTTATGCTTTCTACAGGCGTGTTGTTCAAATCAAAGGCTTGCAGAAGTGGTAATATATAGTTTTGATTCAATTTTTTTATCAGCATTACTTGTGCAATAGGTTGCGCAGGTAATGCTGATTGTATTAGAATACCGTCTGCTATAATATCTTTTACTTCAGTACTATCCCTGCCAGGGCCGGCAAATGCACCCATAGCCGGTAATGGTCGGTTTCTTCGTCTATCACTTCCGCAGCTATATTTGGGTTGAACACATCGCCGGTGCCCCAATAGTCTTTGTTATCGCTGTTAAAAATTTCTTTCCACTGCTTTTTGCCCCAAACATTCACCCGCCAATCCATCCGTATTACCGGTGTCATATTCAGTATCACCAGTACATCGTTTTCGGGCAGCGCCCCTTTGCGCTTATATACAATCACCGCTTCATTGCGTTTCTCCAGGTCCACCCATTCAAAGCCTTCCTGTTTAAACTGCAGTTCGTATAAAGCAGGTTCGTTCCTGTATAATTCGTTTAGCTTTTGCACACAATACTTCATACCGCCATGGCTCAGGTGCGCCAGCAATTCCCAATGTAGTTCACTTTTGTAGTTCCATTCGGTTGTTTGCGCAAACTCATTACCCATAAACAACAGCTTGGCGCCGGGATGCGTGAACATGTAAGTATATAGGAGGCGCAGGTTGGCAAACTTCTGCCAGGTATCACCGGGCATTTTATAGAGCATCGGGCTTTTACCATGCACCACTTCGTCGTGGCTTAACGGCAACATAAAATTTTCATCATAGAAATACATCAGGCTGAACGTAAACTTGTTTTGTAAAGCCGGGCGAAACAGCGGATCCATTTTAAAATAGTCCAGTGTATCGTGCATCCAGCCCATCATCCATTTCATACCAAAGCCCAGTCCGCCAAGTGTAGTAGGCCGGCTGATACCCGGCCAATCGGTAGATTCTTCGGCGATGGTTTGTATATCGGGGAAATCGCGGAACAAAGTTTCATTCATGTCTTTTATAAAAGCAATGGCTTCGATATTGCCGTTGCCGCCATATTGGTTAGGTTCCCACTGGCCTTCGGTCCGGCTATAATCCAGCCGCAGCATACTGGATACAGCATCCACCCGCAAACCATCCGCATGAAAAGCATCGCACCAGAAGCGGGCGCTGCTGATAAGAAAACTCTTCACTTCACCACGCGCATAGTTGAAAATATACGAATTCCAGTCGGGGTGATAGCCTTTGCGCATATCCGCATATTCGTAGGTATGGGCGCCGTCAAACATAAACAGGCCATGAGCGTCGTACGGAAAATGGGAGGGTACCCAGTCCAGAATTACACCCACGCCGGCGCGGTGCAGGCAATCTACCAGCCACATAAAATCCTGCGGGTTGCCAAAGCGGCTTGTAGGCGCAAAAAAGCCGGTGCCCTGGTAGCCCCAGCTACCATCAAATGGGTGCTCCATCACCGGCATAAATTCTACATGGGTAAAGCCCAATTCCTGTACATAAGGCACTAATTTTTCAGCAATTTGTCCGTATGTATTATAACTTTCTTCATCGTTCTTATCAGGCCGCATCCAGCTTGCCAGGTGCACTTCATATACGCTGTATGGGGCGTCTAATGCATTGTGCGCTTTGCGTGTTTGCATCCATTCTTTGTCCTGCCATTCGTACTGCAGGTCCCAGGTAACAGAGGCGGTTAGCGGGCGCTGCTCCCAGAAATGGGCAAACGGATCGCCTTTATCCAGCAGCAGTCCTTCAAACCCATGAATATGGTATTTATAAATTTCGCCCCTCTCAATACCCGGAATAAAACCTTCCCAGATGCCCGATTTTTCGAGGCGTACATGCAGTGGGTGCGTGTTGTTCTGCCAGTCGTTAAAATTACCTTTCACACACACCTGCGTAGCATTCGGCGCCCATACGGCAAAATACGTCCCCTTTTTACCCAGCACCTCTATTTGCTTATTACCAAATAATTTATATAAGCTGTAGTGCGTACCTTTTTGAAAGTTGCTGATGTCTTCCTCCGTAAACAAGGAATAATTCCATACCGGTTTGGTGCTGTCAACAAAGTGAATGTCTTCGTATTTTTTCATGGGAAGTGTTTTCATTGGTTACGTTTATCAGAAGGTGTACAGGTTTAAAGGTTCAGGTTTACAAGTTCATGCGTTCACAATTTTTTTAAAAGGAAGTGCTATCATTATTTCTTTAAAAAAATCTTTTTAGCGCAAACACTTCATTCCGGATAATGCATTTTAAAGGTTGAACTTTTAAACTCCCTTTCAATCATACACCATTCAACAATGAAACCTGTAAACCGTATATTCTAAAACGCTCCTTTCGCCTTTTATCCGCCTTAACGTAAAATTAGTATTTCAATACGCTTTGTTTGTAAAGTATTTATTCATATTGCATACTAAACCTACAATACTCCTGCTCATGAGAAAAACGATTGTGCTTTTGCTCTGTGCTTTTGCCTTTACCATCACTCATGCGCAAAATGCCGCTGTTAAAGGCAGCATCAACGATACCATCAACAAGCAAAGCCTGAGCAATACGGTTATCGCGCTGTTGCGGCCAAAAGATTCTGTGCTGTACAAATTTACCCGCAGCGGCAAAGACGGCAGTTTTAGCCTGCAACATCTTGCGGCTGGTAAATATATGCTGCTTGTTACCGAAAACAGTTATGCCGATTATATAGATTCCATTACTGTTAAAAGCGATACTTCCGTTATTGACCTCGGCGCCGTACCGATGACCCTAAAAGCCAACCTGCTGCAGGAAGTGATTGTGCGCCAGCAGATCGCCGCTATGCGCATGAAGGGCGATACACTGGAATTTGCAGCAGACAGTTTTAAAGTACGGCAAGGCGCATCGGTGGAAGAAATGCTGAAACGCCTGCCCGGCATACAAGTGGACAAAGATGGCAAGATAACTGCGCAGGGCGAGCAGGTAGAAAAAGTGCTGGTAGATGGCGAGGAGTTTTTTGGCGACGACCCTACTGTTGCTACTAAAAACCTGCAGGCCGATGCGATAGACAAAGTGCAGGTGTTCGACAAGAAAAGTGATCAGGCTACTTTTACCGGTATTGATGACGGCCAGAAAACAAAGACCATTAACCTGAAATTAAAAGCGGATAAGAAAAAGGGCAACTTCGGAAAAATAGATCTTGCATCGGACCTGCAAAGTAAATGGAACAACAGCGCCATGATCAACAACTTTAAAGGCAAGGCAAAAGTATCGGCCTACGGCATCATGAGCAATACCGGCAAAACGGGCCTCGACTGGAGTGAAAGTGAAAAATACGGCAGCGGCAGTGGTATGCAGTATGATGAAGATGATGGCGGCTTTTACATCAATTTTGATAATGACGACGATTTGAATAACCCATCTTATTATGGCGAAGGCATTCCGAAAAGCTGGAGCGCCGGTCTTAATTTATCCAATAAATTCAACGACGAAAAGCAAAACCTGAATGGCAGTTACCGCTATAATAAATTAACTACCTTAGGCTCCGGCAATACTATTTCGCAATCTTTGCTGCCCAACAACTTTTTTGTAAACCGCGACAGTGGCATTACCTATAGCAGCAAGCAACGCCACTCGGTAAGCGGTATTTATGAGTGGAAGATAGACAGCACCACCTCATTTAAACTTACGGGCAGCGGCTACACCGGCACTACGCTGGGCAGCAGCATTTATAACAGTTTTACCAGTAATGAAGGCGGCATTAAAATAAACGACAGCAAGCGTACTACTTCTTCTACCGGCGACAACCAGAACCTGAACCTGAATTTCCTGCTGCGGAAGAAATTTAAAAAAATGGGACGCTCAATTTCTTTAAACATCAGCGAATTGTACAACAGCGCTTCTACCGATGGTAACTTGTATGCAGATATACATTATTATGATGACAGTACCGGTGCATTGGTGCGCGACAGTATTACCGACCAGGAAAAGAAAAACAGCAGCCGCATCAATACATTAACATCCAGGATAACATACACAGAACCGATTGTAAAGAAATTGTTTGTAGAGTTGAATTACGCGTTGAAAAGCTATAATGCTAATTCTGAGAAGCTGTCTTACGACCGGGATAATGAAGGCAAGTTCAGCCAGTTGAATGAAATATACAGCAACAATTATCACTTTAACGTGCTTACCAACAGCGGCGGCGCTTTCTTCCGGTATAATGGTAAAAAGCTTACCGCTTCGGCAGGCAGCGACATCGGCTTTACCAACTTTACACAAAAAGACCTGGTGAATGATACATCGTATAAAAGAGACTATACCAACTTTTTTCCGCGGGCCAATTTTACGTATAAAATCACGCCTTCTACCCGCATTTCCATTAACTATAATGGCTCTACCAATCAGCCGACTATCAACCAGATTCAGCCGGTAAAAGACAACACGAACCCGCTGATAGAAACGCTTGGCAACGCCGGCTTGAAGCAGGAATTTGCGCACCGGATATTCTTCAATTTTAATTCGTACCAGATGCTTAACCAGCGGGGCGTTTACATCTATGGTTCGTTCAATACAACCAGCCATGCTATTGTTACCGACCAGACGACCGATCTTACGACCGGTAAAACAACCTTACAGTATGTTAACCGCAATGGCAATTACAATTTCTATTCGGGTGGCGGATATAATATGAAGCTAAAAAAGCTGGATGTGAATATGAATATTGGCTTTAACTACACGGGCTCCCGCTTTAGCAACCGGGTAAACGGCCAGGATAATGTGACCAACAACCAGGCGCCCGGCCTTCGCGTTGGTTTTGGCAAAGACAAAGAGAAGAAATACAATTTCTATTACAACGGAAACTTCAGTTATAACTTCTCTACCTCTTCTATCCAGGAAGGTATTAAAACGAACTTCTGGACGCAGGAGCATAATCTCAGCGCTACCATCACGCTGCCCTGGAAGATGGAGGTGAATAATGAATTACAGTTTTTTATTCGCCAGAAAACGGATTTGTTTACGACCAACAACAATGTGTACCTGTGGAATGCCTACATTGGCCGGAAGTTGTTGAAAAATGATAAGGCCATTATTAAAGTGCAGGGTTATGATATTTTAAATCAGAATAAAGGCTATAGCCGCTCGATAAACAGCAATACGCTTACCGAAAGAAATTATCAGACCATCCGCCGGTATTTCATGCTGGCTTTCACCTGGAACTTTTCTAAATCTGCAATGGGCGCTACACCACAACCATAAAATAAAATCAGTTAGCCATGAAACGAATACTTTTTATCCTGTTGCTTATGCCCTGCGGCATATTGCTCTATGCACAGCCTGCGTTTGTGACGAAGGGGCGTATAGAATTTGAAAAAAAGGAAAACCTTTACAAGAATATAGAATCGCTTTCCTGGGGCGAAGACAATGGCAACGGCGACGATGCTTTTACAGAGCAGATGAAAAAATCGATGCCGCAGTTCAGTCTTAGCTATTTCAACCTGTATTTTGATGAAACACATAGTCTTTACCGGCCCGGCAAAGAAGCGGCTGATTTGAAAATACCAGACTGGCTGCAAAGTCCGGCCAACGAAAACATTGTTTATAACGATCTGGCAGCGCAACAGCTTACCTATCAGAAAAGTGTCTTTGGAAGCATTACGCTGGTACAGGATAGTGCGCGCCATATAGACTGGCGCATTACGAGCGACACCCGTACGATAGCCGGCTTCGAGTGCCGCAAAGCAGTGGGCCGCATTATGGATTCTATTTATGTTATTGCTTTTTATACCGACCAGATTGTTACCCCTTCCGGCCCGGAATCTTTTTCCGGCCTGCCCGGCATGATACTCGGCATCGGTATCCCGCGTATTAATACTACCTGGTACGCCACCAAGCTGGAGCTGGCGCCGGTAACGCCGGCTGAGCTGGCGCCGCCGGCTAAAGGGAAAAAGCTTACGGCATCCGAATTTCAGAAGAAGCTGAACGACGGCATGAAAGACTGGGGCAAATATGGCAAGCGAAAATTGCTGCAGGTACTGATTTGATGAGTTGCCATAACAAGCAATTAGTTGAGTTTAGAACTTTTAATTCCTCATTGCTTATGGCGTTATACTTTTCCGCTTTGCCTGTTAGCAAAAACATGCTTAACCTTGTAAAAATTTATACCATGAAAAAATATTTCCGTGCACTCACAGTAGCTACTGTTCTGCTCGTTTCTGCACAGTCTTATGCCCAGCCAACTGCAAGCCTTAGTATGCATCCAAGCGATGCCAAACCCATTGCCAGCCCACGGGATAGCATTGTGGCTACCACAACCAAAGGCGCTACGATCACGATAACTTATGGAAGCCCCGGGCTGTGGGGACGCAAAATGGGCGAAGGCTTCGATCCGGCCAAAGATTCTGTATGGCGCGCCGGAGCTAATGAGGCTACTACTTTTGAAGTAAATAAAGAGGTAACAATCGAAGGTAAAAAATTGCCTGCCGGCAAATATGCCTTTTTTGCTATTAAGCACGACAACCAATGGACGCTTATCTTTAATAAAGTATGGAATACCTGGGGCGCTTACAGTTATAAGCAGAATATGGGCAGCGATGCTTTGCAGGTGAAAGTGATGCAGGCAAACGACCACTCGTACAACGAACGGTTGAAATATATGATTGCGAGCGATGGTAAGGTCTCTATGATGTGGGGCGCAAGTACGGTTACCTTTGCCGTAAATTAATTGTACAATTATCCGCTCTCTGCCAACCCTCAACACCGATGCTTTGCATGTTTGTTGAGGGTTTTTTGTGCCTGTACGCTCATGACGGTGAGAATTTTAAAATTTAGCTACATTAAAAAAGAGCGGCTCTTCAGAGCCGCTCTTTTTTAATGTTTACCCGCTATGGTAGTTTTATTGCTTTACCGGCACCTCATTTTTCAGGATAATCTTAGGCGGCGCTTTTTGCTTTGGTGCGTCCGGTTTTAAAGTTGCTGCCAACTGAACCGCCGCATAGGCATTTAAAAAACCACCGCTGGTGCACAGTTCATTCATCGGTACCATTTTATTGGTACCAGGCGTAGCAACCAGCATCGAGTCGGGCAGGCGTGTAGCTGATTTTTCTATTACATATTTTACCTGCTGTGCAGACAGATCGGGGAAATAAGAGCGTATCAGGGCGGCAACGCCTGCCACTACCGGCGACGCCATGCTGGTGCCTTGCAGAAAGCCATACTTATCACCGCCCGGCAGCGTGGAATAAATTTTTACGCCCGGTGCAAAAACATTTACTTCTTTAGGTCCGTAATTACTGAAGCCGGCAATCATACCGCCATTGCTGATGTGGCTGTCGCCGCTGGCGCCGACCGTAATAAAATTGGTTGCTTTGGTATGAAAAGATACAAGGTCAGGATTAGGATAATTATCGGTCGTGTCCACATCCTCCGATTCATTACCTGCGGCATGCACCAGCAGTACGTCTTTGCTTTCTGCATAACGCACTGCTTCGTCCACCCATTTCTTCTCGGGTGAGTAGCCTTTGCCAAAGCTCATATTAATAACTTTAGCGCCATTGTCAACCGCATATTTTATAGCCAGGGCAATGTCTTTATCGTACTCATCGCCCTGCGGTACCGCGCGCACCATCATCACTTTCACGCTGTTGGCAATGCCTTGCATGCCTATTTTATTATCGCGCTGTGCAGCGATAATTCCGCATACGTGTGTGCCATGCATCGGGTCGCTTCCCATTACATCGCCGTTACCATAATATTTATCATTAATGTCGTAGTAATTGTCTTTAATTACCTGCGCCCGGTAATCCGGCGGGGCTACTGTTTTTGCATCTGCGGCCTGCTGCTTGCCTTCTGCTTCTTCGGTAAGCTCCTTCATCAGCTCGGTATTGGTAAGGCTTTTATCAATATCCGCAAGCTTGGTTAGCGTAAGCAAAGCAAACTTTGCCTGCCGGCCTTCGCTGGTTGAAGGTGTAAACTGCTCTACATCACTAATGGCATACACGTCTTTGTGCATTTCGGCCTGGAGCGTCTTGTCGTTCTTGCGTAACAGTTTCAGCATCATGTTGATGTACATGAGTTCTGTTTGTTCATCACCATTCTGCTGCATGGCGTTCTCCGCTTTCTGCCAGGTCTGGTACTGTTCTTTCTCCAGCTCATTCATGGTATCTTCATCCACGCTTTTGCCGGCAAACCTGTTCTTAAAACGGTAATACACGCGGGTTCTTTCATCCACATCTTTATTCAGGTTATCACCGTTCTTATTACCCAAAAAATTCCAGCCATATACGTCATCCACATAGCCGTTGCCATCATCGTCAATACCATTGCCGGGTATTTCTTTAGGGTTATGCCACAAAATGTTTTTCAGGTCTTCATGGGTCGTATCCACACCCGAATCAATTACTGCCACCACTACCTGCTTAGGCTTTCTGGAAGCCAGTAAGTTGTAGGTATTATTAAGGCTGATGCCATAGAAACTATCTTTTGCGGGATCCAGCAGTTGCCATCCTTTCAGGTCTTGCTGGGCGTGTGCTGCAGAAAAAAAGGCAAGCGCAGGCAGGCAGTATAGAAGAAACTTCCACTTCATGTGCATATATAAATTGTGTATTACAAAGTTGCTTTTTAGCGGGCAGAATAACTGCACAAAGGTTTTATTTTAAGAAATTATTATGCGTAGCTAAAAAATATGTTATCGCTGCCTCTTTTACCGGTAAATAAGCAGTTAGTATTTTACCGTAACTGTTGTTTTTTTACCCTTATTGGCGCCAATCCATTTCGGTCCTTGCTTTATGGCCTTAATAGCTTCGTTAGCTATTACATTATCATGAGCATGCAATACCGTAAAGTTGTAGGGCTGACCTTGCTTATCAATCGAAAATTCAAGGTTCAGTTCACCATTGATACTCGCATTGTCTAAGGTAGTGCTATTGTACTTTTTATTCAACCTTTTATACACATACTCCTGGAAAGACTGCCAGCCGCCCTCCGGCATAACGGCGGTGCTATCCGCAATTTTTTTGTGAACTTTCCCGATGCTGGTTACGACTATCTCTGTCTGCAGAGCCGAACTTTCTTCCAGAACAATATTGTTGCCCTGCCTGCGCAATTGTATCCCCGACGCAGGCGCATAACCCGGGGCCTGTACGCTTGCCGTAGCGGCGCTATCGGTAGTGGTGAAACTAAAACGGCCTTTTTCATCACTCAATGTTGCCGTACTGTCTGCAAGCATGATAGTGGCACTGGCAACCGGTTGCTGCTTCGTATCTGTAACACTGCCACTTAAAACCACTGCTGGTGCCCGCATAGCCATTGCATAACTCCCGTCTTTACCTCCACTGTCGGTTTTTTTTCCGGGTTGTGCAAGAGAAGGTGCAGGCAAAGGTGTTTTTTGATGGGTCGGTTGTTCATTTATTGCGGCTATGGCTGCGCTTTCAGGCTGTGAGAGAACTTTTTTATTTGCTGCAACAGGCTTTTCCGTATTATTCTCTAACGCAGCGGTATCAGCAGGAAAGGGCGCTACATTGGTAAAAGCGGCCGAATCGTTTGCTTTACCTGTTGCACCCACATTCTTGGCTAATGAAGCTTCACTGTTTTTGTTGTTGAAAAATAAATAACCAAAGCCGGCGATACCGGCTAACACAATAACAGCAGCGGCGATACGCCAAGACTGGTTGCGCTTTTGTTGCGGCATGGCAATAACCGGGGCTTGTTTGCTGCTTTCCGCAAACCTTGAAGTAATATCTGTCAAATGCATTTTTGATACCTGCATATCCGCCGCACTGAAGCCTTCTATCGCATCTGCAAGGAAAGGATCCTGCAAAGCTGCACGCTCGAGGTCGTGCATTTCTCTGGCATCCATGGCGCCCTGCAGGTAGCGCTCAATATCTGCTAATGAATAGGTTGTATGTTTATTTGCATCAGCCATGTTGTTCCATACAAATTTTTAAGTTTCGCCGTCCGTTTTGTATCAGGCTCCGGATGCGGTTCCATTCCAGTCCTGTTGCCGTTGCTATCTCGTTATAGCATTTATTCTCCAGGTAAAATAACCGTATTGTTTGCCGCTGTTCTTCGCCCAACTGTTCCATGCAATCTTCCATTTTTTTAAAGTCTGCTTCTTTGTCCAGTACGCTATCCAGATGCATAAAGTCTTCCGATTGCATAAGGGCCGGCTGAAACTCAACCACGGTAAAATTCTTCTCCCGGCGCAACTGCATCAGGCAATGGTTTTTTACCACTACATACAGCCAGCTTTTAAAATTGTTTACTTCGTTAAGCGGTAGTTTCTGCACCAGTTCTCCATAAATATTCATCACGGCGTCTTTCGCTTCTTCCGCATTCTTCAGGTACTTAAGACACGTACCATATACGAGCTCGCTATACCGTAGATACAAAGTTGCCAATGCCTGCTGATTGCCCTCTTCTTTAAAAGAAAGTAACAGCGCTTCATCGGTAGCAGGTGTTTTTTGTATTTGCTTTAATGGTAACAACAATTTGTCTTAAGTGCTCGTAAAAATTCAGAAGAAACAATATCCGTATGCTTCACAAAATACTGCAAAAATTTTTTGCAGCCGGTTTATGCAAAATAGCGCTCTGCCGCATCTTCTTTATAAACCAACATACCATGAAACCAAAAAATTATGTAAGCATACCGCAACCCTGCCACGAAAAGTGGGAGGCGATGATACCAGGGGATAAAGGCCGCTACTGTGCAAGCTGCGCAAAAACAGTGGTTGATTTCAGCGCCATGAGCGACAGGCAGGTGCTTGATTATCTTACGGAGGCGAAGGGCAGATTGTGTGGCCGCTTTGCGCCGGACCAGTTGGAGCGGCCGCTGCAACCGGTTGCAGCAAAAAAGAAATTAACCTGGTGGATGGCTGCGCTGGTGCCGGCTGTACTGTTTGTAACAAAGCTGAATGCGCGAAAGAAAATAGTATTGAGAATGGAATACGGCCAATATGGAAGCCAGACCGGCAATACAGTAATTGGAGATACCCTATTGAAAGATAATGATGAAGCGGTGACAAGCAAAACTATCCGGGGCAGGATACTGGATGCTGACAGTATGCCTATACAAGGCGCTTCTGTTATTTTAGAAGGATTGGAAACAGGAACAGCAACCGATAGTTTAGGTAATTTTAAGTTAGGTTTTACTTCCAATGATTCTTCTGCTAAGCTTTTAGTAACAGCTATCGGTTATGAGCGTCAGTCTTTTGTTTATTTGCAAAAAAATACTGATAGCACGGAAATAACCAATATCATTTTACAACCTTTATTTACAAGTGGCCTTATCGCAGTTGCAGGCGGAATTTCCTACTGCCGGCCTGTTAAAAAAGCAGATACGTCTATTCATAAAATCCACAAGATTTTCCATGCCGAAGCATTCAAAATATATCCAAACCCTGCAAAGCGCGGAACTGATATAAAGATTGATGTAAAGAAAGAAGGTAATTACTCCATACAGCTATTAGACGCCGGCTCAAAGCTTATTCGTACCGCCCTGTTCGATGCCGTAAAAGGCGCTACCGTTACTTCCTTTTCTATCCCGGCTTCTATTGCCGCAGGTGTATATTTTACCCGCCTTATTAATGATGATACCAAAAAGCAATACACCGAAAAAATGGTTGTTCAATAGTTCATTCCATTACCAACTTCAATAAAATTACTCTTATGAAATACATACTCTCCATTAGTATCCTATGCCTGTTTGCATTTACATTTATTGCTAATGAAGGCCGGATAATAGAAGGCACTGTCAAAGACCAAAACGGCTATCCTGTTGCGGCTGCTTCTGTGGTTGTAAAGGGAACAACAACCGGTAGCATAACTGATTCAAATGGCTATTTTAAAATAGAATTACCCGCCGGAAGTGCAACGCTGGTGATTTCGGCCATTAGCTTTAAAACGGTAGAAATTGCACTGCACCAGGAGCGTAAATTAAACATCACCCTCGAGCCAACAAGCCTGTCACTTAACGAAGTGGTAGTTACCGGCTACGGCGTGCAACGAAAAAAAGATGTAACCGGGTCTGTATCTTCTATCAACAACTACTACAGTGCGCCTTCCCTGGTACAAGGTAAAGCCGCAGGTGTTTACATAAGCGGTAACAGCGCCAATAGAAAACAGCAGACCGAAATATTGAGTCTAGATAAACAACCCGGTTCTGAGCAGGATTTTAGCAGGGAAGGCTATGATAAAATAACAGAAAACCCGTTTTTAAAAGTAAAAGATAACCCGCTTTCTACGTTTTCTATTGATGTGGATGCAGCCTCTTACAGCAATGTGCGCCGGTTTATCAACGAAGGGCAATTACCGCCTGCCGGTGCAGTGCGCATCGAAGAACTGATTAATTATTTTACATATCAATACCCGCAGCCCAACAATGACGCGCCTTTCAGCATTAATACAGAGCTGTCTGCTTGTCCCTGGAACAAGCAACATCAATTGATGCTGATTGGGCTGCAGGGTAAAATTATTCCGGCAGAAAATCTGCCCGCGAGTAATCTTGTGTTCCTGATTGATGTAAGCGGCAGCATGCTGGACGAAAATAAACTGCCACTGGTGCAGGCTTCTTTAAAGCTGCTGGTTGACCAGTTGCGGCCGCAGGATAAAGTTTCGCTGGTGGTGTATGCCGGCAATGCCGGGGTGGTACTGCCACCAACCGCAGGCGACCACAAAGCAACTATAAAAGATGCCATCAGCAGGCTGGAAGCCGGCGGTTCTACGGCTGGCGGCGAAGGGATTGAACTTGCATACGCAACGGCAAAGCAAAACTTTTTGAAAGAAGGCAATAACCGCATAATACTCTGCACCGATGGCGACTTTAACGTGGGCCTGAGCAGCGACGATGCATTGGAAACTTTGATTGAAAAGGAGCGGGAAAGCGGCATATTCCTCACGGTGCTGGGCTACGGCATGGGCAATTACCAGGATGCTAAAATGCAGAAGCTTGCGGATAAAGGCAATGGTAATCATACTTACATTGATGGCATCAGCGAAGCAAAAAAAGTATTGGTGCGCGAGTTTGGCGGCACACTCTTCACCATTGCCAAAGACGTAAAACTGCAATTAGAATTTAACCCGCAAAAGGTGCAGGGTTACCGGCTTGTCGGCTACGAAAACCGGCTGCTGGCGAAGGAGGATTTTAATAACGATAAAAAAGATGCCGGCGAATTGGGCAGCGGCCATGCCGTAACGGCACTGTACGAGATTATCCCGGCAGGTACAATTGCAGTTGAATTGGACAGCGTAGATGCATTGCGCTATCAGGCAACAAAACGCGTGCAGCCTGCTGCTTTTGGCGATGAATTGCTCAACATAAAACTGCGCTACAAGCAGCCGGACGGCCATACCAGTAAGTTATTACAGGAGCCGGTAAAGGACAGCAGTAATGTGCTGTCTGCCACATCAGACAACTTCCGCTTTGCTGCGGCAGTAGCCGAGTTTGGAATGTTGCTGCGCAATTCGCAGTACAAAGGCAATGCAGGCTTTAGTGAAGCAAAACAATTAGCCCTTACTGCAACCGGTGACGATAGGGAAGGGTACCGCCAGGAGTTTGTAAAAATGATAGGAGCAGCAAAATCGCTCAAAGAGAAAGAGGTGGCAAAGGCCCAGTAATACTATTGAAAAGCCGGGTGAAACTGCTGCAAGGTAGCCCGCAGGTAATCCCGGTCTAAATGCGTGTAAATTTCGGTGGTGGTAATGCTTTCGTGCCCCAGCATTTCCTGTACGGCACGAAGGCTGGCGCCGCCTTCCACTAAGTGCGTAGCGAAGGAATGGCGGAATGTATGCGGTGAAATATTCTTGTTAATGCCCGCTTTGGCCGCAAGGTCTTTGATGATTAAAAAGATCATCACCCGTGACAGGCTTTTGCCAAGCCGGTTCAGGAACAGAATATCCTCAAAACCTTTCTCGATTCGCTGGTGTACGCGGATGTTTTCTTTATAAATTTTTATATGCTTAACTGCGTCGCTTCCTATAGGTACCAGGCGTTCTTTATTGCCTTTACCGATTACGCGTATAAAGCCAACATCAAGGTAAAGCCAGCTCAGCCGCAGGTCGGTAAGTTCGCTCACGCGCAGGCCGCAACTGTAAAGCGTTTCCAGTATCGCCCTGTTGCGGGCACCATCCGGTGTGCTTACATTTACCTGTGCAATGATTTTTTCAATTTCCTCAAAGCTTAAAATGTCCGGTAATGTGCGTTTGAGTTTGGGCGTCTCCAGCAAAACAGAAGGATCTGCAACGATAATATTTTCTATCAGGCAATACTTGTAGAAGCCGCGGATGCCGGAAATAATCCTTGATTGGGACGAAGCCGTAATGCCCAATTCCGCCGCCCACTGTACAAACTGTTGCAAATCTTTTAGCAATACTTCTTCCGGCGTTTTCATGATGCCCGAAGCTTGCAGAAAATCCGTCAGTTTCTCCACGTCATGCAGGTAAGCTTCCACCGAATTATCACTTAGCGACCTTTCCAACTGCAGGTACGATTTAAATCCTTTTTTATAAGCTTTCCACATACACTTAACTTGTTGATACAAATGTTACTTTTTTATTTTGAAATAAATGGGCTGCGGCAGTAGCAGTCCCCGTTTTATAAATCAGGCTTTCGTTCTCCATAATTATCAGTAATTCATTACTGCAACGGTTAACTTTTAATCTGCAAATACATTTATCAAAATTTGCCATGCCGGCTGGCAGTGCTTACAACAATTATTAATCAGGCAGCAGCAGAACTTCTATTAAAATAATTTTAAAATAGCCTATTGTTTAAGGGTTTACGCCTATTATACGGTTATCTTTTGCCTGTAATCAGTATATTTGCTACAATGCTTTCTAAGAAGACAAAATATGCCATTAACGCCCTTGTGTACCTTGCCCGTGAACAAAGCAAAGCGCCTGTGCAGATAAGTAAAATTGCAGAAAGCGAGCACATTCCCCGTAAATTTTTAGAAGCGATACTCCTCGATTTAAGAAACGCCGGTATGCTAAGCAGCCGCAAAGGGAAAACCGGGGGTTATTACCTGTTGAAAAGTCCGGACGAAATAAATATTGCCGATGTCGTTCGCCTGTTTGAAGGTGCTATTGCCTTGCTGCCTTGTGTAGCACATAAATATTATGAGCGTTGCGAAGAATGCAAGAATGAGCCTGTGTGCGGCATCCGTGATGTTTTTGCAAATGTGAGAAACGAAACGGTGAACATGCTAAAAAATGCCACATTAAGCAGTATTATTCAAAGAGAAAAAATATTGGGGCAGCAAATAGAAGAACATATCTAAAAAAAAGTAAAATATTTTTTTAAATTTAATTCCCATTATATCAGTAGAGTTTATAGATTTGCAGGAAATTAAATGCTCATGAAAAGATTTTTAACCAAAACCTTCACTGTTATTCTTGTGTCTTTATCGCTTCAGTCTCACGCTCAAACGGATACTACCAAAGCCAAAACGAATGAAGGCGGACAAACACCTGCAGCCCAGGCCCAGGATTCCGCCAAAACAATGACGCAGCCACCTGCACTGGTTGCTGCTGCACCTGCGGCACCAGCGCCAAAGCCGGCAAATTCACTAACTATTTCCGTTGACATGCGGGTACGTACAGAGTTCAGGCATGGCTACCGCAATGTGCCGCTAAAAGATACTGCGGCTTCCTTTTTTGTAAATCAGCGTACGAGGTTAAATTTTGATTACAAAACCAAGCGCTTTGATTTTTTTGCATCTCTCCAGGATGCAAGAGTTTGGGGACAACAGGATCCCCGCGAAGGCCAGGGTACTGTAAGCAGTTCTCTTACTGCCAGTCCGGGTACCACTTTTCCGCTTTACTTATTTGAGGGATATGTTGAACCTCATTTTAACGACCGCTGGAGTGTGCGCATCGGCAGGCAAAGAATCGTTTATGACAACCAGCGTCTTTTTGCAGAAAGCGACTGGCGCCTGCCCGGTAATTCGCATGATGCGGTGCGGTTTATTTACAACAACAAAATCAACTTAAATACAGAACTCACGTTCTCTTTCGGCCAGTCTGCTGAAAATACTTTCACTACGAATTATATACCTAATACGAATGTAAAGAATTACAAAGACCTGCTGGTTCATTATCTGAATTATAAAATAAGTAAGAAAGTTGTATTAACAACCATTAATACAATGGATGGCTACCAGAGTGCAGCTAAAGCTAATACCACCTATCAGCGCTTTACCAATGGCGGCAGGCTGGAATTTCAGTCGTACAACTGGTATGCAACTTTTAGTGGTTACTATCAATATGGTAAAGATTCTTCCGGCCAGAAACTGGCAGCTTTCTACATTCAGCCCGAAATTAAATTCTCCTCCAAGGCATTAAGTATCCGTCTTGGTATGGAGTACCTGAGCGGAAAAGACAGTACCAGCAGCAAAGACAATAATTTTGTGCCGCTCTATGGTGTAGCGCACCGCTTTATGGGCAACCTGGATTTGTTTACCACATTCCCCGCAGATGTAAATAATGGCGGCCTTGTTAATCCCTACCTGTTTTTTCAATACACCAAAAACAAATGGAATGTTCGGTTGGAAAACCACTTGTTTTATTCGCACAAAAACGCTGCCTTTAAAGGGTTGCCAATCAAAAACAAATACTTAGGTTTTGAAAACGACTGGCGCGTAAACTTCAAGCCAACACCTATTATTGATATAGAATATGGATTTTGCTGGGCTTCTGTAACCAAATCTTTGGTAGAAGTAAGAAACCCGAAAGTTACTTCTTCCTCAATCGACAGTTATTCTAAAACGCCATACTGGTCATATCTCAGTATCCGGGTAACGCCCACCATCGGCAAATTCACTTTTTAAACCAAAACAATCAAACAATATCCATTCTTTAATTCAATTATTATGAAATATAGTAACAAGGTTATTTTAGTTGCCTTTCTGCTTCTTGCAATCTCTTTCCAGGGGCGTTCACCGCGATCTGCCAAGACCATTTCTATTTCTATGTCCGGCGCTTTTGCGCTGTACCCGTTAGCCCAGGTTTGGGCATCGGAATACAATAAAACACATCCGGATATCCGCTTCGATATACAGGCGGGTGGCGCCGGTAAGGGCTTTACCGATTGCATGGGTGGAGCAGTAGATGTAGGCATGTTTTCACGCGAGTTTACAGATGCCGAAAAAACGAAGGGCGTTTGGTATATAGCAGTTTGTAAAGATGCTGTTTTACCAACACTTAATTTAAGAAACCCGGCTATGCGGGCACTACAGGTGCGTGGCGTAAAGAAGGCCGAATTTTTAGGCATTTTTGTAGATAAAACCATTACTACCTGGGAACAATTGCTGGGAACTAACAGCAAAACGCCGCACAAAATAAATGTTTATACAAGAGCTGACGCAGCCGGCGCAGCCGATTCCTGGGCTTCTTTTTTCGGTAAAAAACAGGAAAACCTGAAAGGTATTGGTATTCCAAGCGATCCCGGCGTTGCTGATGCGGTGCGAAAAGATATAAATGGTATTGGTTACAACAATACGTTGTTTGTATTCGATCCTAAAAGCGGTAAAAAACTGCCGGGTATTGATGTGGTGCCGATTGATGTAAACGGTAATGGCCAGATTGACCCGGATGAAAATTTTTACGGCAACCTGCACCAGTTTTTAAAAGCAGTGAACGATGGTAAATACCCTTCGCCGCCAGCCCGTAATCTGTATTTTATTACCAAAGGCAAAACCAACCGGAAAGAAATTATGGATTTCTTTCAGTGGGTACTCACCAGCGGGCAGCAATTTGTTAGCCCTTCCGGCTACGTAGCTTTACCAAAAGGCGTAATAGCCGACCAGGTAAAAAAATTGAAATAGTTTCTTCGGTTCCTCTCTTCAAACGGAGAGAGGAACTTTTAGCATAGCTCAGGCTCAAACGTCTTTTTCAATGAAAGTTACTACACACTTCTTAGCGGTGCTGCTGATGTTGGTGCTGTTGTCGTGCGGTGGAAATACCGGTAATCCCGGCAGCGGTGCAGGCCAGGTTTCCATTTCTATGTCCGGTGCTTTTGCATTGTATCCGTTGGCACAGGCCTGGGCGGAAGCATATAATAAAACACATCCGGATATCCGCTTCGACATCCAGGCAGGCGGCGCCGGCAAAGGGCTTACCGATGCATTGGCCGGTGCAGTGGATATTGGCATGTTTTCCAGAGAAATCACAGATGCTGAAAAAAGCAAGGGTGTTTGGTGGATATCGCTCTGCAAAGACGCCGTGATTCCTACTATCAACCCTAACAACCCGTATATTGATACACTGCGTACACATGGCATCACCAAAGAACAGTTCAAAGCGATTTTTGTAGATCAGGCGATTACAAAGTGGGATGATCTGCTGAATATCAAAAACGGTAAAGGTGTGAAGCTGGATGTATATACGCGCTCCGATGCTTCGGGTGCGGCAGATTCCTGGGCTTCTTTTTTTGGTAAAAAACAAGAGAATCTGAAAGGCCTCGGCATGAATGGAGATCCCGGTGTTTCGGATGCGGTGAAGCGTGATAAAAATGGTATCGGCTATAACAACACTTTGTTTTTGTATGATATAAAAACAGGCCGGCAGATACCCGGAATAGAAGCGGTACCAATAGACGTAAACGGTAATGGCAGGATAGACAGCTCGGAGAATAATTATGCAAGTCTTAGCCTGTTTTTAAAAGCGGTTAACGACGGCACTTTTCCATCGCCGCCGGCACGCGACCTGTATTTCATCACCAAAGGCAAGACTAACAAAAAAGAAATCCTTGACTTTTTTCACTGGGTGCTTACCAATGGACAAAAGATTGTTCAGACTGCTGGTTATGTGCCCCTGCCGCAAAGCATTATAGACGAACAATTGAAAAAGCTTTGACCAAAAAATTACAAACGTATTAATAGGATAGAAATTCTTACCAGCAAAAATTATAGTTTTTGCAAAAAAGCTCAAACACATTCAACCATGACTAAACGAAAACTGTTAGACAGCTTATCTTCCAAATGGATGATACTTTGCCTTTCCTTTTTCCTGCTGCTTCCCCTCGCAATAGGATTGGGCCTGGTAATTAAATCAAGCGATCTCTGGCGCACGCACGCTATCGGTACACTCATTTCCTCCAAAGACTGGAGCCCCAGCGAAGGCCAGTTTGGCTTTTGGCCATTCATTATAAGTTCGCTCTGGGTAACGGTGGTGGCATTGGTTATATCTATGCCCCTATGTTTGCTTGCAGGCATATTTCTTACGCAGTTTGCACCAGCCTGGATGCTGAAGTTTATGCGGCCGGTAATAGATATCCTGGCGGGTATCCCATCGGTTGTATATGGCGTATGGGGCGTGCTGGTGATTGTGCCTTTGGTAGCGGATACTATCGCGCCGTTCTTTCATAATGAATCGCTGGGCTACAGCATTTTAGCGGGCGCACTGGTGCTAAGTGTAATGAGTATCCCGTACATACTAAATATGATTTTAGAGGTCTTCCGGCAGGTGCCGATAGAATTGGGCGAAGCTTCCTTATCACTCGGCGCCACCAAGTGGGAAACCATCAAGCATGTGTTTTTGCGCAAAGGCGCCACCGGTATTATTTCCGCATACGGGCTTGGTTTTTCCAAGGCATTAGGGGAAACCATCGCCGTAATGATGGTGATCGGCAACGTAGTGCAGGTGCCCACTTCTGTATTTGATGCAGGCTATCCGCTGCCGGCATTAGTGGCTAATAATTATGGTGAAATGATGTCCATTCCTACCTACGATTCAGCGCTCATGTTTGGGTCGCTGCTCTTGTTCCTCATCATTATTTCTATCAACATTGTATTCCGGTACATCATTTATAAATCTGAAGTATTATGACCTTTAAACGAAAACTGGAAGAAAACTTTTTTAAATATTTATCCGCTTTTGTATCGCTGTGTATCATACTGGTGCTGGTACATATTATCTATAGCATCATACAAAAAGGCGCTTCTGCCATATCCTGGGAAGTGCTTTCGCAGGAGCCCAAGGGCGGTTTTTATATGGGCGGCGGCGGCGGTATCCTGAATGCCATTGCCGGCTCTTTTTACCTCGCTTTCGGCGCTACGTTGCTGGCATTTGCAGTGAGCCTGCCGGTGGCGCTGTTCATCAATATATATCTTATTAAGTATCCAAAATTTCTTATTGGCATCCGTTTCTTTTTAGATGTTTTATGGGGGGTGCCTTCTATTGTATTTGGCGCATTCGGTTTTATTTTGCTGATGTATATGGGTATGCGCAATTCGTTAGGCGCAGGCATTGTAACAGTGGCAACGCTTATATCACCCATTATGATCAGGGCTATGGATGAAGTACTGATGACCATTCCGATTGGTCTGCAGGAAGCTGCCTACTCGTTGGGTTCCAACAAAACAGAGATAGCTTTTAAAATCTTCTTCCGCCAGGCGCTTCCAGGCTTTGCAACCGCCATCCTGCTTGCCTTTGGCCGGGGAATCGGCGATGCAGCATCCGTGCTGTTTACTGCAGGGTATACCGATCATGTGCCCGAGAAGCTGAGCGACCCTGCTGCGACCTTGCCCTTATCCATTTTCTTTCAGTTGGGCTCGCCCATTGAAGAAGTGCAAAACAGGGCTTTCGCAGCAGCGATTGTACTTACTTCCATAGTGCTTATTGTTAGCGTCACCGCAAGGCTTTTGTACCGTAAAAAATAATCTATAACCGGGAAAATTTTATCCCTTTTATTCATAAAAGCCTGCCTGGCGGCAAACAAATTAACCCGGAAGACATATAGGGCCAGTAAAAACAAAAACTCAAACGTAAAACAAACAACCATGACTACAATGAAAATAGAAAATGAAAAAAATATAGAGCATGTAAGCGGTGAAGTGCCGGTAATGAATATCCGCAACCTGAACGTTCACAGCAAAACCGCGCATATTCTTAAAAATATCAACTTAACTGTTCCAAAAAATAAGATAACTGTATTGTTGGGGCCATCTGGTTGCGGTAAAACAACTTTGCTGAAATGCATGAACCGCCTAACCGATCTGTACAGTGAATTAAAACTAACCGGTGCTATCGAGATAGACGGTCAGAATATTTTAACCGAGCGTAACAATATCACCCAAATCCGGCAGAAGATGGGCCTGGTAATGCAGCGTCCCTTTCCGTTGCCGATGAGTATATACGACAACATTGCTTACGGGCTTAAATTGAAAGGCGTGAGAAATAAAAACATCATTGCAGAAAAAATTGAAAAACACCTGCGGGAAGTAGCGCTGTGGGATGAGGTAAAAGACCGCCTTAAAAGCAGTGCACAGCGCTTGTCTATCGGCCAGCAGCAACGGCTTTGCCTCGCCCGCGGGCTGGCAGTAGAGCCGGAAATTATACTGGCAGATGAACCGACTTCGGCGCTGGACCCCATCAGCAGCCGCGTGATAGAAGAGCAGTTTGGTGTGCTGAAAAGTGATTACACCATTATTATGGTCACCCATATTTTACGACAGGCAAAAAGGCTTGCAGACTATGTGGTGTTTATGTATTATGGTGAAATAGTAGAGCATGGTAATGCAGCAGAGCTGTTTGAAAATCCCAAGACAGATATTCTAAAGGAATATATGAGAGTAGGCCACTAACCATTAGTTGGAGGTGTACGTTTGAGCAAAACCGGCCGTCTTTTCTAAGATGGCCTTTTTTTTACCTTATAAAGCCAAAGGCATTTGTTGAGTAGCTTGCAGGTTGTTAATTCAAGCTATTTCAATTATGCCGGCAATCTTTACCATCACTGCCAATTTTGTAAATATTTTTGAGCAGCGTATTTATCCTGCACAGGTTGTTGTTAAAAATAACATCATTGAGCAAATTATTCCATTATTAGCAACAGTACGCAGCGATCATCCTTATATATTACCCGGTTTTATAGATAGTCATGTACACATTGAAAGCAGCATGCTAATACCGCAACAGTTTGCCCGCCTTGCCGTTGTACATGGTACCGTTGCTACGGTAAGCGACCCGCACGAGATTGCCAATGTTTGCGGTATGGAAGGCGTTGAATACATGATGGAAGGCGCCAGACAAACCCCCTTTAAATTTTTTTTTGGTGCACCCAGTTGTGTGCCGGCTACCTCTTTTGAAACAGCCGGTGCCACACTCGACAGCGAAGCTGTAAAGTGCTTGCTGCAAAGAGAAGAGATAAAATACCTCAGTGAGATGATGAACTTTCCCGGCGTGCTGAATAGCGACGCAGAAGTAATGCACAAAATTGCTTACGCAAAAGCAGTAAACAAGCCGGTGGACGGCCACGCTCCCGGGCTGCGGGGTGAGCTGGCCAAGCAATATATTGATGCTGGCATCAGTACAGACCATGAATGTTTTACTGCGGAAGAAGCCTTGGAAAAATTAAAATTAGGCATGAAGATCATCATACGGGAAGGCAGCGCTGCCCGCAATTTTGAAGCCCTCGCAGGATTACTAAACGATCATTACGAAGACATGATGTTTTGCAGCGACGACAAGCATCCGGACAGCCTGGTGCAAGGTCATATAAATGTGTTGTGCAAAAGGGCAGTTGCCAAAGGCATTGATGTTTTTAAAGTACTGAAAGCCGCCTGCATAAATCCTGTTGTGCATTATAAATTAGACGTTGGTTTGCTGCGTGCAGGAGACAGCGCAGATTTTATTTTAATAAATAATCTTGAGGATTTTAGTGTGCAGGCAACATATATAAACGGACAGCAGGTAGCGGCTGGCGGCAACAGTTTAATTACAATAAAAACCACCGGGCAAATCAATCATTTTAACTGCAAACCTGTTACTGCTGCAGCTTTTCACATGCAACCTTCAGATTATCTGGATAGTGATAAGATGCCGGTGATAGAAGCATTGGATGGGCAATTGATCACTAACAAACTGTATTTATCACCTCATACCGAAGACAATAATTTAGTAAGCGATACAGCAACCGATATACTTAAGATGGTAGTGGTCAACCGCTATAAGGATGCGCCGGCAGCTAAATGCTTCATTAAAAATTTTGGTTTGAAAGGCGGCGCCATCGCTTCTTCTGTAGCGCACGACAGCCATAATATAATTGCGGTCGGCGTAAGTGATGCAGACATTGCGACAGCGGTTAATTTGGTTATCCGGCAGAAGGGCGGCATCAGTTGTGTAACCGGATCCCAGGAAATGATTTTGCCCCTGCCGGTCGCTGGTTTAATGAGTAATGGAGATGGTTATACCGTAGCAGAGCAATACACAAAAATTACAGCAATGAGCAAGCAGATGGGCAGCCCTTTACAAGCGCCGTTTATGACGCTAAGCTTTATGGCCTTGCTCGTGATTCCGCATTTGAAGCTGAGTGATAAAGGCTTGTTTGATGGGGATGGTTTTGTATTTGTGTGATGTTGCCACCCCGGGCAGGAAAATGCTTGTATTGCCAGCTTGCTAAAAAATTATTTGATAAGCAATGCATTACTAACCGGTCTTCACTTTAGCAGTAGGTAATACCGCCCAAAATATCCACATGCAAAAGTTTAAAATCAGCGCCGCTACAGGCGCAAAAAACGCAATGCTGAAGATGGCAGCGCATAGTATAAATCCTATCCACAAACTCTTACGCATACTTGTAATGATTTCAAACGGAGTACCAGACAAAAACAGGTTTCTTTTGTTGTTGCCGGCTACACTTATCAGCAATACATATACAGCCGAAGTTATGACCGAATAACCCGTATAAAAAACGATTGCCGTTTGTTGCGCGTCGGTGCGAATAAATTCACCCATCGTTTTTGTGGGGAAGGGTACCAGGGCTATTATTAATAACAGCAGCCCGTTAGCGAGTATCAGCTTATTATCGGTGGTTCGCAGCAGTTTAAATATCTGGTGGTGCGACATCCACATCAATAATACAGATGCAAACGAGTTGAAATAAACCATCACTTTTGGCCAAAGTGCAATTAGTTGCTGCAACAACTCACTGTTGGTCGTCTTTTCTATCGCATGTGCTGCTTCTATACCTTTTATATCAACACCTATTTCTATTGCCAGCAGCGTAATGGCAACGGCAAAAATACCATCGCTGAAAGCTTCAATTCTTGATGTGTCTTTTTCCATAAAGCAAAGGTTATAATTATTTTACAGCCGTTATAAATGCTGTAAGCTATAGCAGGGATTTGAAATTGATTTAATTTCTTCACAGCTTTCTTTACAAAAAATGCTGTTCAGGCGCAACTGCTGTCTTTTTTAAATGCAACTCCCGGAATCTATTCCTCCTTAGGTAGTCGCCCCGCATATTTATGCGGTTGCACAGGGTAGCAGCGGCTGCTATTTTTGCCCTATAAAACAAAATAAAAAACCCTTACTATGAAAAAATTTATTTGGATTTTAACAATCGCGGCATCCGTAATTGCATTTGCATCCTGCAGTAAAAAAGACAGTCAACCGTCAACACCCGGCGGCGTCAACAACGGCGGCAATGCTATAGCCGTAAAGATTGATGGTACGCAAAAAAACTTTACCAATGCAAAAGCGCAAAGCGAAGAGCAGGATAATGTACACCAATTGATTATTGCCGGAAGTATTGGCAGCGAAGAAACCGGTGAAGTGCTCGGTTTTACGATGGTAAAAGACGACGGCGCTTTTACTGCCGGCGAATATTTGGAAGGCGAGCACGAGCACTACCAGATAGTAGGCGTCTATTTTCCTAAAGCCAATGAAGAGAACGGTTATGCGGCAGGCGCCAGGGTTGCATCTGACTTGCCACTTAAAGTAACTATAACCTCAATCAGTGCTACCCGTGTTAAGGGTACCTTCAGTGGTGCGTTTTACGATGCTAATGGCACCGGAGAAAATAAAAAAATGTTTACCGAAGGTAGTTTTGATGTACCGCTCAATTAGCAGCAGCATGGTTATAAGATTCGATAAGCAAGCACAGCCCCGGACATCGGTTCCGGGGTTTATTGTTTGTAATCAGCAATACTGTTCAGCAACCTTTTTTATTTTGTTTAAAAATTGCGGCTGCAATTTATAAATGTTCTGATGCTAAATTGAGCCCCTTAATTGCCTGCGTGTTCAAACCTTAACGCTTTATATACGCCGTTGCTGTGCAGCAAAAATTATTTTTGTAGCAGTATGAAATATAAGATAGCGTTAGTTGTATGCTTAGTATGCGGTTCTTTTTTACATGCGCAGAACATTACCGGCATCTGGCGGGGCTATTTTTATTCCGGCCTTGGGATGTTCAGAGAGAAATACAATTACGAAGTGCAGATCAACCAGTTACAGAATAAAGGTCTGCGCGGAGTTACTTATTCTTATCATACTACTACTTTTTTTGGAAAAGCATTATTGAAAGGCATTTACAACACGGATAGCAAATCGCTCATTTTTAAAGAAGATACACTGGTAGAAATGCGCGCCGGCTTTGGTATATTTCCTTGCCTGTTTACCTGTTATTTAGATTATCATAAAGAAGGTAACAGCGAAACCCTCGAAGGCACTTTTACAAGTATTACGCTTAAGGACGGCGGAGACTGCGGCGGCGGTACGGTGTACCTGGAGCGTGTGCCGGAGTCAGTTTTTCATAAAGAAGATTTTTTATTAAAGAAGCAACCTAAGCCTGCTGCGCCGGCGGCAAAAAAAACAACGCCCGTAATTGTTCGCAGGCCGGTTACGGCAAAAAAAGATACCGGTGCCCTCGCCAGGCAAAAACCGGTCGCTCCGGATGTTGTGATGCCTAAAGACACACTTCCGCTAAAATTGCCGCCACCACCAACTGTATTAACCAAACGGGAAAACAGCCTTGTACGTACAATTACCACATCATCGCCGGATATAAAAGTAGCGCTCTACGATAACGGCGAGATAGACGGTGATACTGTTACCGTATATCACAACAACGTAGTGGTAGCTTATAAGCGTGGCCTCGGCAAAGAGCCCATTACGATAAATATTACGGCTTCTGCTGCCAACAACCAGCACGAGTTTGTATTATATGCCGATAACCTGGGCAGGATACCGCCCAATACTGCGCTGATGGTAATTACTACCGGCGGCCAGCGGTACGAGTTATCGGTAACTTCTTCGCTGCAGAAGAATGCAAAAGTGGTAATTACCTATCAGCCATAAAAAAAGTGCGGCTTATGCCGCACTTTTTATTGTTGTAAAACGCATAACTATTTAACCATGCCTTACGGTTCCTAATCCTATTTTGGTAGCGCCGGAAGTATCAGGGTAAAAGCCACGCATAAATAAAGTATAAATATGTTTGCCTTCGAAAGTGATAGTTGTGTCTGTTAAGGTAGTGCCTCCATCCGGGGTTTTAATTTTAAAATTATAGGTGCCGGCTTTAAGACCTCTGAAATGATTGTAGCTGCCGGCGCTGCTTTGTGTTTCAAAGGCCCGGTTGGTCCATTCTGTTGCCGAATCTATAATATATAGGTTAAGTGCCGGCGCATTAACTGCAAAATTATAAAACCGCACTTTTATAGAGTCGGTAGTGCCGGGGTAGCTAACACTGTCTGCCACAGCAATTGCCTTCATTTTGCTAACGGAGTCTATAAGAAATACGGAATAAAATTTCCCCGGTTCGGTAGATAGCGTTGTATTCAATACGGAAGAAGATAATGGAGACGATACTGCAAGAGGTGTAGCGCCGGCAGTTACCTGGTTGTAAAATTGCGGCGTGCTGCCATACGAAATATTAGACACTATCATATTTCCATTCAAGGTGATGTTGGTACTGACGGCATTGGGCGAGAGCAGGTTGACCATTATACCGGCCCGTGGCGTAGTGGTGCCGCCATCCTGTTTAATACAGCCTGCCACACCCAAAACAGCAAATGCTGCAACTGATAATATCCGCTTGTTCATACTAAATAGATTAAATTAATTTTACTTTTTTGATAGATACAATAACTGTCTTAAAACGTTGCCTGACAGAAAAAATTATTTAAGCCATGCCACATGAAGCGATTTCTGTTTTCGATATGTTTAAAATAGGCGTGGGGCCCTCAAGTTCGCACACATTAGGTCCTTGGCGGGCGGCTATGCAGTTTGTGCAGTTGCTGGAAGTTACATACACACTGGAAAACCTGGCTGGCGTGCAGGTTTTGCTGTATGGCTCGCTCGCCAAGACAGGCAAAGGCCATGGAACTGACCTCGCGGTGCAAATGGGCTTGATGAATGAAGACCCGGTAACAACAGACGTGAATAAGATAGAACCCAAAATGCAGCAATTGCTGGCAGATAGGATTTTGCCGGTCGGTGGTAAAAAAAACATTCCTTTCGACCCGGAAAAAGACATTGTTTTTTTAATCGGTGAATCACTGCCGTATCATCCTAATGCGCTTGCCTTTTTAGCGTCTTTTTTAACCGGGGAGGCCATTAGCCAAACGTATTATTCTGT
Organism: Ilyomonas sp.; assembly: GCA_965247435.1. Lineage (GTDB taxonomy): Bacteria > Bacteroidota > Bacteroidia > Chitinophagales > Chitinophagaceae > Ilyomonas. The sequence goes on from OZ252019.1 coordinate 1,537,395, forward strand.
TGGCGGCGGCTTTGTAATACAGGAAGGAAGTCAAGCTACCGCATTAAACAAAGCCATTGACCTGCCATTTCCCATCAACAGCTCCGGCGACCTGTTGCACTGGTGTATGAAAACCGGGTTGCCTATACATGGCGTGGTACTTGAAAATGAAAGCGCCTGGCGGCTGGAAGGTGAAACAAAAAATGGCCTTCTGACTATCTGGAATACTATGCGCCACTGTATCTATCGCGGCTGTCACACCGATGGCCAGTTACCCGGCGGCCTGCACGTGCGGCGGAGGGCTTTTGGATTAAATAAAAAACTGATCGGTGATAAAAGGTACGACGGGTATGAGGGCTGGATAGAGGCGGTTAAAAGCTGTACCAACAATTTTAAAAATGTGCTTGACTGGATCAGTTGCTTTGCGCTGGCAGTAAACGAAGAAAATGCGGCTTTTGGGCGGGTAGTTACGGCGCCAACCAATGGCGCTGCGGGCGTTATACCGGCTGTGCTGCAATACTATATTTTATTTTGCAACGGCGACTCGGAAGAGCAGATCGTCCGTTTCCTGCTTACTGCTTCCGAAGTAGGCAGCATTTTTAAAAAAGGTGCAACTATATCTGCCGCCATGGGCGGTTGCCAGGCAGAAATCGGCGTTTCTTCTGCAATGGCGGCCGCGGCGCTTACAGAAAGCCTTGGCGGCACGCAACGCCAGGCGTTGATGGCGGCTGAAATTGCAATGGAACATCACCTCGGTATGACCTGCGATCCTATTGCCGGCCTGGTACAAGTGCCATGTATTGAGCGCAATACAATGGGCGCAATCAAAGCCATAACGGCTTCGCAACTGGCATTGCAAAGCATGCCCGATTATGCCAAGGTATCATTGGATGCCGTAGTGAAAACAATGTGGGACACTGCCAAAGACATGAATTTTAAATATAAAGAAACAGCAGAGGGCGGTCTCGCCATCAATATACCGCTTGGGTTAAAAGAGTGCTGATGTTAAATAGGGTATTAATAATCGCAGGTGTTGAATGAATAGTAAGCGGAAGATTGCTTATTGGTAAATATTTTTTAAACAGTATGGTTTCATCGCAACAGAGTATTGCCTTACTGTATTACCAATGCAAAAGCAAAGCACCGGTGAATATGCTTTGCTTTTATATATAGTAGTAAACTACTGCTGATCCTTTGTTAAAGACTATGCTTTCTTTTTCTGACTTTTAGGCGCAAACATCGCCAGCATACGCTTGCCTTCCATTTTGGGCATGCTCTCCAGCGCACCAACTTCGGCGAGTCGTTCTGCAAATTTCAAAAGAAGCAGTTGCCCCCGGTCCTGAAACATAATGGCACGGCCTTTAAACTGAACGTATGCTTTTACTTTATTGCCTTCTTTTAAAAAGGTTTCTGCATGTTTGGCTTTAAAGTCGAAGTCATGATCGTCGGTGCCGGGCGTAAAGCGGATTTCTTTCACTTCGCTTTGCTTGGCATTGGCTTTCATTTCTTTTTCCTTACGCTTTTTTTCGTACAAAAACTTTTTGTAGTCAATCACTTTGCAAACCGGCGGATCGGCATTTGGTGATATTTCTACAAGGTCCAGTTCCTGCTGCTGTGCGATGCGGCGTGCTTCTTCTGTAGGGTAAACGCCTATCGTTACATTGTCGCCTACAAGGCGAACCTGGGGTACGCGGATTCTATCGTTAATACGATGCTCAGGCTCCGGCTGCCTGTTAAATCTGGGATTAAATCTTCCTCCTCTGGGTGGTAATGCCATTAATTGACGTTTGGTTAATAATTGTTTTAAGTGATTAAAATAAAAGCTTTATTGCTGTAATAATTAGTCCTGAAAGTGTAAACATAATTCCAACAAGCCAAATCAGTTGTTTGTTAAATTCACTTTTCATTTTGCTTTCTAATTCGGCAAAACCTGTTTCATTTCCTGTCTTAAAATTTGAACTTCGTGTTTTAATTCAACTAATTCTGATTTATCTGCAAACTGTTTTTTTTCATATTCAAACTTATTCCCTACAATTTTTTCTATCTCTTCTGCAGATATGCGCGCTTTCGTATCATCAATATTAAATTGCTGTTTAAAAAAATCATAGCGTTTTAAATACTGAGTTGCTGTCATTCTCCGTAAAAATAAAAACTATTCGGCAGATTTACGCGCTTCTATTTCTGCACTAATGTACTGAACAAATTCTTCTATTGTTTGTATGCCTGCATCGCCCTTGCCCTGCCTGCGCACCGATACTTTGCCTTCTGCCATTTCTTTCTCTCCAATCACCAGCATATACGGCACGCGGCTCAATTCTGCTTCCCGGATTTTCCGGCCTATTTTTTCGCTGCGCTCATCTGTTTCAACTCTTATGCCCCTTTTGCGAAGTGTCTTTTTTATTTCATCGGAATAAGGTAAAAACTTATCCGAAATAGGCAAAATCTTTACTTGTAAAGGTGATAACCATAAGGGTAATTTGCCTGCATAATGCTCTAATAAAAAGCCGATGAAACGCTCGTGCGTACCTAACGGCGCGCGATGAATAATTAACGGTGTTTCAGCGTTGTTATCGGCTGTCGTGTATTGCAGTTTAAAGCTTCTGCCCTGCGAAAAATCTACCTGATTAGTAGCCAGCGTAAACTCGCGGCCAATAACGCTGTAAATCTGTACATCTATCTTCGGTCCGTAAAACGCAGCTTCATCCTGCACTTCCACAAACGGAATATTCGATTCTTTCAAAACTCTGCGTACCATTTCTTCCGTTTCCAGCCAGAGCGCCGGCTCGTTTACATACTTAATGCCCAGCTTTTCGGGCGAATGCAAAGAAAGCCGCATTACATATTTATCAATTCCAAAAATGTTGAAATATTTCAGGTACATATCATTCACTGCCCTGAACTCATCTGCAAACTGATCTTTAGAGCAATAGATATGCGCATCGTTCATGTGCAGGCAGCGTACACGCATCAGTCCGAATAATTCGCCGCTTTGCTCGTAGCGATACACCGTTCCATATTCTGCAATACGATACGGCAGATCGCGGTAACTCTTGGGCTCCGCGGCATATATTTTATGGTGATGCGGGCAGTTCATGGATTTGAGATAATATTTCTCGCCTTCTATTTCCATCGGCGGATACATACTATCTGCATAATACGGCAAATGACCACTGGTGAGGTACATGCTTTCTTTCGCGATATGTGGCGTAACCACCCGCTTATAACCTGCATCTTCCTCAGTTTCCTTGGCTAATTTTTCCAGTTCTTCAATGATGATCGTACCGTTTGGCATCCACAAAATAAGGCCCTGGCCTACATCGTCATCCATGGTATAAATGCCTAACTCTTTACCCAGCTTACGGTGGTCCCGCTTCTTTGCTTCTTCCAGCATGTGCAGGTATTCGTCCAGTTCTTTCTGCGCAGGAAAAGTAATGCCATAAATGCGGGTAAGCTGTTTGTTCTTTTCATCTCCTTTCCAGTAAGCGCCAGCAATATTGGTAAGTTTTATTGCTTTAATAAAACCGGTGTCGGGAATGTGCGGGCCACGGCATAAATCGGTAAAGCCGCCTTGTGTGTAAAATGTAATTTCACCATCCGGCAAGCCCTGCAATAAATCCAGCTTGTATTCATCGCCTTTGTTCTCAAAATAGTTAATAGCATCCGCTTTGGAAACCGGTTTCCGTACATATTTGTTTTGCTGTCTGGCGAGTTCGTTCATTTTCTTTTCCAGTATCCGCAAATCGTCTTCTGTTATTTGCCTCCCGCCTAAATCCATATCGTAATAAAAGCCTTTTTCAATAGCCGGCCCTACCCAAAATTTTACACCTGGAAACAAGCTCTCGACTGCTTCGGCCAGCAGGTGTGCCGAGGAATGCCAGAAGGTACTTTGCCCGTCTTTATCCACCCAGGTAAGTAAGGTTAGCTGCGCGTCTTCATGGATAGGGCGCGTAGCATCCCATACCTGCCCGTTTACATTTGCAGCCAGCACTTTACGCGCCAGCCCTTCGCTGATGCTTTTTGCTATTTCTAATGCAGTAATACCGGCTTCGTACTGTTTTACGGCGCCATCCGGCAGGGTTATGTTAATCATGTCTGTTGCCCGTTCATTTATAAGGGTTGCAAAAGTAGCGAATGATTTTAATCTCAACGCAGTACAGCATTTGCCTTATTTGCGCTGCGCCGGCAAATCACCTGAGCCGGCAAAGGCATATTGCTTTTAATTACAAAGGCTGGTGTGGTAACAATTTTTATAAATTATATTTGATACATACACCATTTTCCGCGATGAAGAAATTTTTACCTGCTGCGGTAATCTCCTTTCTGCTACTTACAGCCTATAATAAACAATCGCACAATAATACCATAACGGCAACCTGAAGTGATAAGCAACTGCGCTCCGCATAACAAATTAACAGCTTTATTGAAAGTGAAGTACAGCAAAAAGGAACCTTCGACTGGAAAAATGCCAGCACAAGTATGGTCTAGAGCGCTTTGCAGCTAAGAGATGAGATGATGTGCATTGGTTACAAGCCGGCTGCTGCAGAGGATATTGCTGGTAAATTATCCGTAATAAATCTTAATAAGCCTTCCTGGAAGGAAGCAAAGCAACAGGTACTGGATATAATTTTTAAAGAAGAACTAAAGCGCAACCCTTCCTTAAAAAGGGAAGCTCTGGAAGTTTGGAAAGAAAATAAATTGCCGGTGATTGATGTAAAAATTACCAGCCTCAGAACGATTAAGTTATTGCGCCAATGCCCGTTGGTGCGTTATGCCGAGCCGATGGCTTACGACCCGATTGCGGAAGAAGAAAAAGCAGTTGCTGATAAAAGCATACAGCCTCGCTGATGCAGGCACCGGTGGAAGCGGCTGCGGCGATTACAGCGGTAACACAGATTTTGTGGCGGCGGAGTACACCAGATTTCAACTGCTACCAGCGGCGATGTGCCAACAACAGTGGGCGGCTCCTCTGTTTCTACCGCTATTGCAGCCGGGATAGCTGCTTTGGTGTGGAGCAAATTTCCGGCTTATACAAGAGAAGACATCGTTAATAAACTAACCACAACAGCAAGCCTCTATCCAACGAAAAGCAAAAACTTTGGGTGGGGGAAACTCAATGCAGATGCTGCTACAAATTAAACAGGAATCACTGAACTTACAGATAGCACATACTAAGCGCATTTATTTCTTCTTTTTCATAAAAAATAAATAGCGAAAAGGTTCTGAACTTTAAAGTTCAGAACCTTTTCGCTTGATTGTATTGGCTTCAAGCCTTTAGTAAAAAATTATCGCAGCAACATTATCCAGCCGCTTAGCTTAGGCAAATCATTTTTTAAATTAATCACGTAATAGTAAGATGCAACCGGTAGAGTTTTACCATTGAAAGTGCCATCCCACGGCTGACTGTTGCCTTTTGCTTTATAGACCGGCTGTCCAAACCGGTTAAATACGGTTATGTCAGCTTCCGGATAAGTATCAACATCTTTTAAAAACCAGGTATCATTGATACCATCGCCGTTGGGCGAAAATGTATTAGGTATATCTACCTTTTTAAACACTCTTATAAATACATCATCGGTTGCTATGCCGCAGCCTTGCTGCGACTGCACCTGCAACCGGTACGTAATATCCGCTACCGGCGACGCACCTGTTTGCAAAGCCTGCGGGTTAGTAAGATAGGCGGCCGGTGTCCAATTATAGATAACATTGGTGCCGCCTGCTGCTCCTTCCAATACTATATTTTGTCCTTCCATCATTTTTTTATCCGGCCCGGCATTGGCCACCGGTTTTTTCCACACATTTACGGTTGTGCGGGCAGTATCTGTACATCCTTTATCGTTGGTAACAGTAAGCAGATAGCTCGTGGTATCTGCCGGCGATGCTGTTGGGTCTGCGGTCGCTGCATCAGAGAGGCCAATGGCAGGTGTCCACAAATAAGCAATGCCGCCGCTTCCCTGAAGTTGTGTATTGCTGCCTTCGCATATTGCAATATCATTGCCCGCCAAAGCAGTTGGATTGGCATTTACGGCAACGGCCGTTGTAGCAGTAGTACTGCAACCGGCAGCGGTGGTTATTGCTACTGTATAAGTGCCGGTGTTGGCTGCCCCTGCATTGGGAATAACAATACTGCTGTCCGGCGCCGTAAAGCCTGCCGGTCCGTTCCAGTTATACGTATCACCATCGTGTGCAATAAGTAGGATGTCTTTTCCTTCACAGACCGGGCTATTGTTGTCAATAAACTGCGATGGTTTTTTATTTATATTGATGCTGATTGTATTGGATGCAATGCGGCATTGCAGAATTTCTATGCCGGCAGTTTTACTTACCGTTAACCGGTACAATGTATTGGCCGCGGTAGCAGTAGATTGAATGATGATTGGCAATTTAACCGCAACTGCACCGGCAATATCACTCCAGGTTGCTCCCTTATCAACGCTTTGCTGCCATTGATACGCCGGATTGGCGTACTCAGACGATACATCGCTTTCCAAAACAAGGCTGGCAGCAGTTCCCTCGCAGGTATTGAAGGTTGTATTGCCGGTACCGCCCTGTATGGCTGCGGCTACGTTTGGGCCGCATGGCCGGAAAGTAATATCATCGAGTACAATATCATTACCGCAACCGCCATCTGCATTGTTTTTCATGCGCAGTACCACATCGCTTATGTTGCCGGTGCTAAAAAAAAATCCGTACTGCTTCCAGTCGTTACCAAAAGAAGAGGGTATATCGCCGGTACTAAAATCCTTGATTAGCGTGCCATCTGTATTTTCTATACTAAATGTAATATTTGGCTTAATAGCATTTGGGCCACAGGCACCGGGCAATAGTAAGTTCAGCATCCAGGCTGCAAATTCGTAAGTAGTATTGCTGCATAAGCCGTGCACGGTATCCAGATAAAAATCGCCGTGTACAAAAGAAGCATTTACAACCATCATCATGCCGTTAATATCATTAGGTGTATGGTCTTCCGATAAAAAATGCCAGGTACTTCCAAAACATCCCGGCGAGCCGGAGGCAATAGTATAGGAGCCGTCATCCGGACAGCCGGAAGTAACAAAGTTATAATTTGTTCTGGCGCCAAGTGGCGTACTGGTAGTACCGAATGTTATATTCACCACCGGGTCGCCGAGGCTACCTGTGCAAAGCTGCGCTGTCGTTTTACCGGTAAAAACAAAACTGGTAAGCAGGATGAAGCAGGCAGTGATAGTTTTTTTTAACAAGCATTAAATTAAGGGTTAAAATTAATAGTATTTGTTTGTGTTGCGGCGTTCGTCAGTTTATATATTTGCTGTCAACCTACCGGAAACTGTAAATTATTCACGATGGAAGATTTGATGGCACAACTACAGGAAACCATTTCGTATATACAATCGCAAACTGCTATCCGGCCACTTACTGCTGTTGTACTCGGCAGCGGTCTGGGCAATTTTATACAGGAAGTAATTGTAGATAAGGAAATTGATTATTCACACATTCCACATTTTCCGGCAAGTACGGTACAAGGACATAGCGGCAAATTAATATTTGGTGAACTTAATGATAAGCCGGTTTTGGTAATGGCCGGGCGCTTTCATTTTTATGAAGGATATACACCGCAGCAGGTTTCGTATCCTATAAGGGTTATGAAGTTATTAGGAGTACAAACGTTACTATTGTCTAATGCGGCTGGTGCAGTCAATACAACGTATAAAGTCGGTGATCTGATGATTATTAAAGACCATATCAGCTTTTTCACCGTAAATCCGCTCATTGGTAAAAACGACGATAGTTTGGGTACCCGCTTTCCCGATATGAGTGAGCCTTATAGTAAAAAGCTGATTGCAAAAGCAAAGGAGATAGCAGGGCAATATAACTATTCTATACACGAAGGCGTTTATGTAGCCGTAACAGGACCTACTTTTGAAACCCATGCTGAATACCGCCTGATAAAAGCGGTGGGCGGTGATGTAGTGGGCATGAGCACGGTGCAGGAAACAATTGTTGCCCGTCATGCCGGCATGGAAGTATTCGCAATAAGCGTAGTTACCGATTTGGGCATCCGCGATGGCGACAATGCCATTACACACGAAGAAGTGCTGGCGGCGGCTAAAGATGCCGAACCCAGGCTTACAAACCTGTTTAAAGAGTTAATTACAGTTATTTGATGCCGCTATGTTTAGTTGCTGACAAATATTAGCCTGGATAGAGAAATAATTTATTTACTCATTCATTTGCTGAGCCGTCATGGCAATAACAATATTTACCTTTTGTACCAGTTCCGCTAAAGACGTTAGCTGTACCTGCTGCCTTGCATGTAACTCGATGGTGCGGATGTCATCTTTGATAGATACAATTTTAAGAATGTCTATGCTCGACTTCAGCTTGTGCGCCAGGAAGCCGACCTGCGCCCAGTCTCCCGCGCTGCAGGCGTTCAGCATTTTAGTTGCGTCTGCCGGTGTGTGATTAATAAACGCATCTTTAATGATGCGGATGAAAGATTCATCATTCTGATGAATTTCTTTAAGGCCGGAAAGGTCATAAAGCTGTTCGATATTATACATGATATTGGGATTAGGAATGCTAATAAACTTTTTCGGGTACATTTAATTCTTTATTTTTTATCAAACGATATAGTGTTGATTTACCAACATTCAATACCTGCGCCACTTTTAATACATCATAGTCATACCTTTCGAGATAGTCCTGAAGCAGTTGCAATGTAAAGCGGCGCAGCGTTACCGGTTCTTCCAAAGAAGTAATGCTGTTGGGTGTGGAGGCCGATACCCGTTGAGTATGTGCCAGTTCTATTTCCTCTCCGTCGCTCATCACACAGCTTAATTCTATCACCGACTTCAATTCGCGTATATTTCCCGGAAACTGGTAATTCAATAATTGTTTTTTGGCTTCCATAGAAAGATACTTTTTAGACAACCCGTTCTCTGTGCAGAATTGCTCAATAAAGTATTTCGCTATCAGCAGTATATCATTTTCGCGGTTGCGAAGCGGTGGTAAGTGAACCGTTAAACCAAGCAGCCGGTAGTACAAGTCTTCCCGGAAAGCTCCTTTTTTTACTTCGGCCAAAAGATTACGGTGCGTTGCCACGATGATGCGCACATCAACCGGTATAATCTTATTGCTGCCTACACGTGTTACTTCTTTTTCCTGCAATACGCGCAACAGTTTTGCCTGCAGGTTAATATCCATTTCCCCTATTTCATCCAGAAACAAAGTGCCTTTATTAGCTTCTTCAAATTTGCCGATCCGCTGGGTAACAGCGCCGGTAAAAGCTCCTTTCTCATGGCCGAATAACTCACTTTCCATCAACTCCGATGGTATGGCTGCAATATTTACCGGTACAAAAGACCTGCTTTTGCGCAACGAATTGAAATGAATGGCTTTTGCCACCAGGTCTTTACCTGTACCTGTTTCTCCGGTTACAGATACCGTGATATTGGTTAGAGCGGCTTTCTCCATTAGGGAGAATACCTGCTTCATAGGCGTGCTGGTACCAATAATAGCCTTTTGAAAATTGTACTTTTTGCTTACTTCCGATTGCAATGTTTCTATCTCTTTTTTCAAAGAAATTTTTTCTTTGGCATTTTTTATAGCTACCCAGAGCCGGTCCTGGGTTTCCCCATCTTTTACAAGATAATCGTCGGCCCCTTTTTTTAACAGGTCAATCGCTGTTTGCACGTCCTGCTGTGCAGAAATAATAATAATACGGGTTTCCGGAAGTGTGTCTTTTATCTGCTTCATCAACTGCATGGCATTACCGTCCGGCAACGAATAGTCCAGCGTTATAAAGTCCGGCCTTTCATGCACTGCTTTCAATAGCTCGTTGCCCGTAGAGAATGATTTTACCTCATGCTCCGGATTGAGACTTAGAAAATGTAACAAAATTGTGTTGTACAATTTATCATCTTCTAAAACAAAAATCAAAAAATTTTTTCCTTTCATAACCCGATATTGGTTCGTCTGATTTGCAGATATAAATATCGCATTATATTTCAGATTGCAGAAATAACTGGCTTAAACCTGCTTTAAAAAAGTATGAAAAAATAATATAACAAATGAAAATTCAAATATTTATGAATAAAACTCATTTTAGAAAGCTGAAGTATTGCTTCGTTTAAACCGTAAGAAAAAAAAGTTAAACACGGCATCCGGTTCTCCATAATAAATTTATAATGCAGCAGGCAACAGCTTGCTATACATACCCCAACGGGGATTTATCCGCTGCTGTAAAAAACGAAAAGAACTTCTTTCTTTCTGTTATTTTTGTTTATAATGGAAATTACGGAAAAACTGATTGACGAACTGGCGCAACTGGCTAAGCTGGAATTTGGTGTTGACGAAAAAGCGGGCCTGAAGGCAGATCTCGAACGGATGATCACCTTTATAGAACAATTAAACGAAGTAAATACCGATGGCATAGTGCCCCTGCTGCACATGAGCCCGCGGATGAACGTGCTGCGCGAAGACGAAGTTAAAGGCTCTATAAGCAGGGAAGAAGCGCTGCAAAATGCACCCGTAAAAAATGAGCAATTTTTTCTTGTACCAAAAGTGATAAAAAAATAATACCGCTTACTTATGCAATCAATCATTCATCTCGAAGAGATACAAAAGAGCTATTTCATGGGTTCGCAGGCAATCCCGGTGCTGAAGGGCATTTCAATTGATATATTCAAGAATGAATATGTGGCGCTTATGGGGCCATCCGGCAGCGGCAAAAGTACTTTAATGAATATACTCGGTTGCCTCGATACGCCCACCGGCGGTACTTATATATTAAATGGGAAAGACGTAAGTAAGATGGCAGATGATGATCTTGCCGACGTACGCAATTCGGAAATAGGCTTTGTATTTCAGCAGTTTAACTTGTTGCCACGCCTTACGGCAGCCGAAAATGTAGCCTTGCCGCTGGTATATGCAGGCGTAAATAAAAAAGACCGTACCGAACGGGCTATGGAAGCATTGCGGAAAGTAGGACTGGAAACGCGCAGCCATCATAAAAGCAATGAAATGAGCGGTGGACAAATACAACGTGTGGCGATTGCCCGCGCCATTGTAAACAATCCTTCGTTGTTATTGGCGGATGAGCCTACGGGAAACCTTGATAGTAAAACATCGGTGGAAGTAATGGAAATTTTTGGTGCTATACAAGCCGCCGGCAATACCGTGGTGCTGGTAACGCATGAAGAAGATGTAGCTGCCTATGCAAGACGGGTAATACGTTTGCGGGATGGCCATATAGAAACCGATAAAACTAAAGAAACCGGTTTATATAAAACCGCAGCAACACCCGTTTAACAAGGCAAAAAAAATAGTCCGCAATGGAGTTGGCTATTGCTCCTGCTTTAAAGCTTTATTATACCTCACTTCCTATTCAACACTTTTTTGTGGCAACAAAAATTTATACCAAAACCGGTGATGCCGGCAACACAGCGCTTATCGGCGGCACCAAAATACCCAAAAGCAATGTTCGTATCGAGAGCTATGGGAATGTGGATGAACTGAACAGTTATTTAGGATTAACCAGCGACTACCTGCAGGAGGCGACCTTGAAGTCTGTTTTAAAAGAAGTGCAGGACCGGTTATTTGTAATTGGCTCCTCCCTCGCCTGCGATCCGGATAAAGAAACCGGCATGCACCTGCCGGATTTAAAGGAAGAAGACATTACGTTTTTAGAAAAGGAAATAGACCGCATGAACGACGCGTTGCCGGAAATGAAACATTTTATTTTGCCGGGTGGCCATGTTACGGTTTCCACTATCCATATAGCCAGATGTGTTTGCCGCCGTGCGGAGCGGGGTGTGGTAAACCTGCTGCAACACGGGCAATTCGTTGATCCGTTAATAATAAAATACCTGAACCGGCTGAGCGATTATTTGTTTGTACTGGCAAGATATGTTGGCAAACAGTTGGGCATAGCAGAAGTGATTTGGAAGGCGAGGTAAAAACCTGATCCCAACCCTTCTCCACTGGTAGAGAGGGGCAAAAAAGAATAAATGAAATGCTGCAGGCGATTAAACAACGATGCGTAAAATCATATTTTGGACTATTGCCGGTATAATATCTATTCTGTTCCTATCGGTTTATATAAATGATTTTTATGAGCTGCTTACAAAGTCATACTACATCAATGAAAGCAGTCTTTGCAGGGTGGACACTTTTCATTTATTAAGCAAAGCATACGATCAGCCTACCACTAATAGTGATTGGCATTCCGATGAATCAGAACTGGTTTTTAAATCTACAAACGGATATTCCTTTGCTATTGACAGCGGGATTTATAATGCTATCAATGATAAAGAGAAACTAAAAGATACACTGATGTATCATGATACTAAATTTACTGTTTTCAGCGATACGGCATCCTGCAGAGAATACAGAGAAAGTAAAACACCCATTTTTTTAAGAGTATATCAGCTACAAATAGGCAGCAGAAAATATATAGACGTTCTAAAAATTAATGACTAAGCGAAATTAGATAGAAAGAAACCAATTGTTTTGATTATGTTTTTGATACCATTTTCCAACCTGTTGTTCTATAAGGACATCCTAAAAAAAGACCGAAGAACAAAGCAGAAGATTATAATTGGGTGTATAGGTTTTCCAATTATTGTACTTATAATCACACTAATGTTATAGGCCTGTATAATAAAACATCTTTTGAGTTTTCTATAGAGTTTTAAACGTGGCCTATATCTAATAAAGAATGGAAACCTTGATGGAGCGTTACAATATCAGCCTTATAATAATACCATAAGCCTGTAGCATAAACAAAGAGCCACGCATTGCGTGGCTCTTTGTTTATTGCATTTATTGAAGAAATTATTTTACTTCAACGTCGGCACCTGCTTCTTTCAGCTTGCCGGCTAAGTCTTCAGCTTCAGCTTTTGCTACACCTTCTTTAATCGGTTTAGGTGCGCTGTCCACTAATTCTTTCGCTTCCTTTAAACCTAAGCCGGTTAAATCTTTTACAATCTTTACGACCTGCAGTTTGTTGGGCCCGCCACCCTTCAGAATAACATCAAAAGCTGTTTTTTCTTCAACAGCAGGAGCAGCAGCGCCGCCACCGGCCGCAGGAGCAGCAGCTACCGCAGCAGCAGCCGGCTCGATGCCGTACTCATCTTTTAAAATCTTAGCTAACTCGTTTACTTCTTTTACAGTCAGGTTAACCAACTGATCTGCGAATGCTTTTAAATCTGCCATGTTTGTCAAATTTTTGCCACCTTCATTGCCTGTGCTCCGGCGGACTGTTTAAAAAAATTTGTGTGTTTACCTCTCAGGCTTGAGGTAATTATTTTTAATGTTTAATTCTTTATTGACGATTCTTTACTGACTATTGTGCTACTGCTTCCCGGTCTCCCAATGCTTTGATGATACCGGCAAGTTTACTGCCTGCGTTAAGGCCACTGATAACATTTTTAGCCGGTGATTGCAGCAAGCCAATGATTTCACCGATAAGATCGTTTTTGCTTTTCAGCGTTTTAAGTGTTTCCAACTGATCGTTGCCAACAAAAACAGCACTGTCTATGTAAGCCGCTTTCAGCACCGGTTTTTCGGTATTGGATGATTTACGGAAATCTGAAATAATCATTGCCGGCTCTTTGCCGTTTTCGCTGAACATCAATGCCGTCACCCCGTTCAGGCTGTCGTACACTCCACTGAAACGGTCAGCATCAATTTGCTCCAGCGCTTTGCGTATCAATGTGTTTTTAGCCACCGTTACTTCTACCTGTTTATCAAAGCAAACACGGCGAAGCTTGGTTACCTGGGCCACACTGAGCGACTCTGTATTGGTAATGTAAAAATTATTGTATTGATTGAACTTTTCTTTCAGAACGCCAATCACTTCATTTTTTTGTTCTTTGGTCATAACGCTTGTATTTGTGCTTCTGAACTAATAAATAGCTCCTCTGCGTTTTGATTGAATTTAGCTTTGAACAGATTTGGTGTCAACGGAAATGCCCGGGCTCATAGAACTTGCCATACTTACCCCTCTCAGGTAAATACCTTTGGCGGTACTGGGCTTCAGTTTCATGATGGCATTAATTAATTCCATGCTGTTCGCAGCAATTTTATCAGGCGCAAAAGATACGCGGCCTATTGATGCATGAACGATGCCGGCCTTATCTACTTTAAACGCTATCTTACCACCTTTTACTTCATTTACCGCTTCTGCCACGTTGTTGGTAACGGTGCCTGTTTTAGGGTTCGGCATCAAATTGCGCGGGCCTAATATTTTGCCTAATTTACCAATTTTAGGCATTACCGATGGTGTAGCTACAATCACATCAACATCTGTCCAGCCACCTTCTATCTTTTGAATAAATTCGTCAAGGCCTACAAAATCAGCGCCTGCGCCTCTGGCTTCTGCTTCTTTATCAGGATTGCATAATACCAGTACCCGCTTGGTTTTACCGGTGCCGTGTGGCAGATTAACCGTGCCGCGCACCTGCTGGTCGGCCTTTTTGGGATCTACGCCCAGGCGGATGTGAATGTCAACGGAGCTATCAAATTTTGTGGTGTTTATTTCTTTAACTAATGAAGAAGCCGCTTCCAAAGAATAGTCCTTGGTTTTGTCCAGCTTTGCGTTCACCAGCTTTCTTTTTTTAGTAATTGCCATTGTCAAAAAGTTTTACAGGAGTTTTAAAAATTAAGATTGCCATGGTGCGTTTCCTTCTACGGTAATACCCATGCTGCGTGCAGTACCAGCCACCATTTTCATAGCGCTTTCTACCGTAAAGCAATTGAGATCGGGCATTTTGTCTTTGGCGATTGCCTCTACCTGTGCCCAGGTTACTTTACCCATTTTTACACGGTTGCTTTCCTTTGAACCTTTTTGAATTTTGGCAGCTTCTAAAAGCTGAACCGGAGCGGGAGCCGTTTTTATAGCGAAGTCGAACGACTTGTCGGTATAAACGGTGATAATTACAGGAACTACTTTTCCTATTTTATCCTGGGTTCTTGCATTAAATTGTTTGCAGAACTCCATAATGTTTACGCCCTTACTACCAAGAGCGGGACCTACGGGTGGTGCGGGATTGGCTTGGCCGCCTTTCACCTGCAACTTTACGTAAGTTGAGATTTCTTTAGCCATTGTTGAGATTTTTTTGGTGATAGCGTGGCGCTTAACAGGGCGCCACTCCCAATTTCTTACACAAAGAACTTTTTGGGAGCGCAAAGGTAAGGGAGTTTATCGAAAATGGAATATGGATAATGGAATATTTTGGTAAAATGTTTAGCCATAAGCCTGCGCAGTTATTATTCCTTGAAAATTCAGGGTGCAGGCTTTTGAGCGGCAATTGAGCAATTAGTCCCGCCGTTTATTATTTTAAAACCGGTTCCCAACCTTGTGCTTGCAGTGCAAAAATGGTTGGCTCACCGTCTTCTTTAATCTGAAAAGAAATTCTATTTTTTTCGACATTTCCTTTTTAACAAATAAATTTTGCTATTGCCATCAATCTTTTTACGCTGCGGTTTCTCAGAGTTTCGGTCTTGCCGGGATAATAGTAAATTATTGCAATCTGGCATCGCGGATTATTTTTAATTTTTAATCCTACAGATAGTAAGCTGTCTTTTGCTGCTTCGCTTAGTCTTGCTCTTTTTCTTTGAAAGGTAATAGTAGGCAAATTATTAATGTCGCACTAATCAGCAATACCGGTATCTGATTTGATCTTTCTTTCAGGCGTTGCATCAAAAAAAGATAATGCCATTACAGAGGCTGCATGTTGAGGAAAAAAGCTTTGCGCTGTACAAATGGCAGCAATAAAAAAATGAAATATAGTAAGAGTTAAAATTTTATCCATTTTGTATTATAACAATAATGGCCAAAAGATTCGTCATTCAATTTCCACTCCTCTGTACAAAGCAGCAATTCCGATTGTAAGCCCAATTGTTTCAACAATGAAATTTTCATCGGGGTTGTTGTAAACAGCAAACTGCCATTGATTACCAGATTGCCTGGTATATTTCTCTATTAATTTTTCTGAAGAAGAAATCAGCATGTATTCTTTTAAAGAGGGCAAACCTCTGTATAATTTAAACTTACTACCACGATCGTAATCCTGTGTTGATTTTGATAACACTTCAATAATTACCGAAGGATTTGTAGCAGTATCTGTCCGGTTCTTATAAGTTTCTATCGGGTCGCAAAATATTGAAAGATCAGGATAGGTAAATAAAGAATTAGCCTCGATAAATACCCTTAGATCGCTTGGAAAGATTTCACAACTTTTATCTTTTAAAAAACTATCAATCTCCGTTTGCGCATTTCTTACTATCCGGTTATGTGCTATAGCTGCGCCAGCCATAGCAAAAATTTCTCCTTTATAATATTCGTGCTTTTCCTGGGCTGCTTCTTCAGCAAGTAAATAATCTTCAATGCTAATAAATTTGCTGGCTGGTATGGCGCTCATTTCACTCTTTTTTATAAAAATAAGATTTGTAATTCATCTTAAAAGATTTACAAGAACAGTACGCCTTACCGTTAAAACTTATAGCCGAAGCTTATACCCGCATAATAAGGAATAAAGCCACCATTACCAAACACCGGCACGATAGCCGCGCGGAAAGTAAAGCCACCATTAACCGGCTGAAGCCGATAGCCAAAACTTAAATGCCCGAACGACCCATCAAAATCACCATTAAAATCGTCTTCATGATCAGATAAATGAACGTAGGTGAAGCCGGCGCCGATTTCAAAATAATTTTTATTGTCTTTCCCTAACAAGTAGTTTAAACCGATTGGTAGTGTAAACAAGCCTACATTATCTGCTTTAAAGCCACCTACACCTATCCTTCCGCCTAAACCAGCTTCCCCTTTCGAAAAGCGGGTGTCAAAATTAACAGAAGCCAGACCCGGACCGCCGATTTCTACATAGGCGCACTTGGCAGCGGTTTGTGCATTTGTAATAGTAACTGAAATAAAAAAGAACAGGATAATTACAGAAAGGATTTTCATAAGGGGTTATTTAAATGTTGAAGAACAGCAATAGGAATCGAAAAAAGAAATGGTAAGATAACAAAAACGGAACTTACAGGTAAATTTTTATCGCCGCCGGTATAAGAAGCTGTTACAATGTACAGCCGCCTGAAAAATTATTCAGCGCTGCAGTTGCTATTTCCGTTGAGTATAATCTGCCACTTATTATCTTGATCCGTCTTGCTTTACATTTGCTGCTTTTTGCAGCGCTTTTTCTTTCAAATCTGTAATCTTACTTCTGAAAGCTTCTGCTTCTTCCTGTTGTTGTTTGATAAAGCTGTTTTCCTCCAGGCTTCCGATTACCGTTTCCATTTCTACTTCGTTCTCATACACCATTTTTCTAAACGGATTACTGTAATCCTTAGCGCGGGAAGCATAAATAGCGGCCGCTATTTTTTCTTTAAGCAGTATCGCTTCCGCTAATAATGCGTGGATGTCTTCCGCTTTCATATCCTCCAAAGGCAGTTGTTTAATATCGCTCAGCGAAGCTAACTGGTGCAGCATTTTTTGTTGCGGATACTCGTTGCCCTGTGTTATATAAAAGTCGTGCACCTCATCCCAGCAGGTTATGCTGCCGTCTTTAATCAAGCGCTTTGCGGTATTCATTTCCTCAGCGGGTATTAGCTGTCCACCAACATTCTGCCATTTGGTTCGATGTGGAAGCGTTATTGTTTTAAAATATCCCTGCAAATCGCTGCCATAGTTTTCAAGCGCCTGTATCAGACCTGCGATACCGTAAAAACTGATCATTTCTGTAAATGCATCATACGCCTGCTGCACTTTGGTAATGATGGTTTTGCGTTTAGCGTTCTCAAAGCCGGCAACCGTTATTTCCAGCTCTCGGATAACGGCATCTTTTTGTTGCAGCAGTTGTCTTCCTTCCAACTGGCACTGTGTATCTGTTGGTAAAATATCCGGTCGCTTTTCCCGGTAAAATGCAGCGCCAACGGCTGTTTCAAAAAGTACAAGCGCATCAAACATTTCGTTCACGCTGTCCGGCGCCAAATACTCATGCTCCAAAAACTGTATGCGTTCTGTACGCTTGTCCCGGTCGGCATACTTCCATGCATTGCGGGCGAGGGCAAACATATTATACATAAACCAATAGGCCGGCATCACCATCAGCCGGTCGTTTGCCACATCATTGCTTACGAGGCAGAAAGGGATGGGAATATTAAGTTCGTAATTATAATCGCCTTTGGCTAAGATGGTAAAAGAAGCAAGCCTGGTGTTGTGTTTTAAACTCACGCACAAGCCCGGCCAGAAGCCACGGCCGGTAATGAGTTCGCCATCAGCGCCGCGCGAATTGTGATTGCTGCCAATAGTGGCGCCTGCCGGAATATTGCTTTGCCCCATTACCACCGCAGCGCATAAAAAAGAGTTGTTGTGGTGCTGTTCGTGCGATGGAAAAATCAGGGAGTTCAATACTTCGCAACAGGAGATCGTTGCATTGTTACCAAGGTAAGAATTAATCAGCCGCGCGCCGTACTTCAGTTGTGAGTGCGATGCCATAATAAAGCGCACTGCCTTAACGCCATAAAATACGCGGCAGCCAAAACCGATAATGCCGTTTACGATCTCGCAGCCTTCGCCTATTTGCGTTTGCCCTTCGGCGCCGGAATTAATGGTAAGGTTTTTTAGTTTGTTTGCGCCCTTGATGTAGGCATCCGTACCGATCCATACGTCTTTAATAATGCTGCAGTTTTTAATTACGGTACGATCGCCCACTTTGCCGTAATAGCCGCGCGCTACTTTATACTCTTTCTCCGTAAATTCTTTAAAGCGCTCCAGCAGCAGTTCATCTTCGCGGTACTTGCTCCACAGCCAGGCATCGCCGGCTTGCATACTTACAAAAGGCATTATTTTCCGGCCACCGTTTTCGTTGCAGATCTCCAGCCATATCCGCACGCTTTCCGGCTCGCCTTCTTTTACGATGCCGTTGCCAAACTTTGCATGATCGGTGGTTACCAGTTCATCCACGTTGGCGATAATTACTTCGTTGCCAATGATATAATGTGATAAATAATGCACGTTTTCAATGGCTACATTATCACCGAAGTCGGTACTGATAATAGTTGAGTTATACAAGCCAACCGGCAGTTTCAGGTCACTGAAAGTAAGTACAAACGGCTCCAGTTTTCCAATGCGCACGAGGCCGTAAAATTTACAGTTTTTCACCAGCTCCGGCGTAAAGGCATCGGACACCAGCAGGTTATTCCAGTTATCACTCGTATTGCGGTTGCGTACCAGCACTTCTATCTCATACGCTGTAAGCTGGCGGTAATCAATGCCGCTGCGGTTTTGCATATTCCGCAGGTAATATTCATCTTTATCCGCGGGCAGGTAAGCCGCATCAATAAAGTTGTAGCCTAGCGTATTGATGCGGCTCTTGGTGATATTGTTTTGTGCCATAGAAGTTGTTTTTGAAACGAGCGAAAGTAGGGAGAATAGTTGGTTACCGTTTGCGGGATGCAAGCTTCCGGAAGCTTGCATTTCGGGGCTATGGGCGTTCTGTTTGTGGTTCAGCTTTGCTCCGGGCTTTGCGCTTCCATCCTGCAGCCATTGAGCAGTAGAATATAACACCTGCCTAAACGCTGACAGCGTTTGGTTTTTTATCTTTCCACCGTTACGCCCTCATTATTGATCTTCGTGACATAGGTATGAAAGTCAATCTTTAAACGGGTAAATACTTCTGCCATAATTTGGGCTACCCCGTGCGCCGTACTTTCTTCCCTGCTCAGCATAAAAACAGAAGGCCCGCTGCCCGAAATGCCGCCGCCCAAAGCACCTGCGGCTTTGCAGCCTTTCTTCAGTTCATCAAATCCGGGAATAAGCATACTGCGCACCGGCTCGATGATGAAGTCCTCGAGCGAACGGCCGATTAATGCATAATCATTTTTCAAAAAACCGGCCACCAATCCGCCCACATTGCCCCATTGCTTAATCGCATCTTTCAGCAGCACATTGTGTTTAAGAATAGCACGTGCGTCTGCCGTTCTTACTTCTATCTGCGGGTGCACAACGGTTAAATACAGCAGCGGTGCAGGAAGCGGAATAATATCCAACGGAAAAATAGAACGGATTAGGGTAACGCCGCCATAGATGCAGGGCGCGATGTTATCGGCATGTTTTACGCCGCTGGCTACCTTTTCGCCAAACATGGCAAACTGGATAAGTTGCTCCTTGCTAAAGCGATTGCCTAACAAGTAATTGGCCGCAACTACCGCACCGGCGGCACTGGCGGCACTGCTCCCTACGCCGCTGCCCGGCTTAATGCGCTTGTGTATCAGTACTTCAAAACCGATGTTTTCGTCCAGTTCATTTAGCATTTCCAGGAGCGGTGCGCCAGCGGTATTCTGAGTCGGGTCTTCCGGCAGGGGATAGCCATCTGCACTGCGTACAATTACTTTCCGTTCATGGAGCAGCGTTATATCCATGATGTCGTACGGCTCGTGCAGGCATAATCCTAAAACATCAAAGCCACAAACAAGATTGGCAACAGTAGCCGGCGCGTGAACCCTGATCTGTGTCATTGTTAATTATCAATTTTTAATTTAACGAGCCACTCTTATAATATCCGCAAACACGCCGCTTGCTGTAACATCGGCGCCGGCGCCTGCGCCTTTTACCACCAACGGCTGCTCGGGATAACGCTGCGTGTAAAACAACACAATATTATCCTTTCCATAAAGGTGATAAAAATCGGAGTTGGCAGGTATGTGCTGCAGGCCGACCACTGCTTTGCCCCCTTCATACTGCGCTACAAATTTCAGCTTGCAATTGTTGCGGTGTGCATCGTCATACAAAGCTTTAAAATGCGCTTCCTGTTTTTTCATTTCAGCATAAAAATCTTCTACACTTCCTTCAAAACAACTTTTAGGTAAAAAGCCATTATTAGTAATGTCTGCCATTTCTATCTGCTCACCGGCTTCGCGTGCGAGAATGAGTATTTTACGCATCACATCGGTACCGCCTAAATCAAGCCGCGGATCAGGCTCTGTATATCCTTCTGCCTGC
Organism: Ilyomonas sp.; assembly: GCA_965247435.1. GTDB lineage: Bacteria > Bacteroidota > Bacteroidia > Chitinophagales > Chitinophagaceae > Ilyomonas. The sequence goes on from OZ252019.1 coordinate 1,558,357, forward strand.
GCTTGTCTTACTATGTCCGCAAAAGGGGTTGTGCCATCATAATGATTGAAAACAAAGTTGAGCGTACCTGATAAAACCGCTCCGATTTTATTCACCACATCGCCGCTTCTCCGTAAATCGTTTAAGGTGCCAATGATCGGCAAACCCGCGCCTACATTGGTTTCAAAGAGGTACAAGGCATTGTATTCGTTGGCGGTTGACTTCAGGGTTTTATAATTTTCGTAAGCCGATGAAGCCGCAATTTTATTGCAGGCAACAACCGAGATACTCCGCTCCAATAAATGCTTATATACGCTGGAAACTTCAGCATTCGCCGTTACATCTACAAACACCGAGTTGCGCAGATTTTTATCAATCATCGTTGTAACAAACCGGTCAAGATTCATACTTTCTGCCTTCGCCAAATCTTCTTTCCAGGTGTTCAGATTGATGGCGTTGCCATTATCACCAAACAACATTTTTTTACTGTTGGCAATACCCGTAATACGCACCTGTATATTAGAATGTTCCAGTAAAAATTGCTGTTGCTTTTTCAACTGGTCTATCAGCTTGCTGCCCACATTGCCGGCGCCCACTATAAACGCATTCAACTGTTTGTACGTGGTGGATTCAAAGAAAGCCTCATGCAAAACATTCACCGCTTTTTTTACATCAGCAGCGGCAATCACCGTAGAAATATTGCGTTCCGACGAGCCTTGCGCAATCGCTCTTACATTAATGCCATTCCTGCCGAGCGCGCCAAACATGCGGCCGCTGATGCCCGGATGGCTTTTCATTTTATCGCCCACCAGCGCAATGATGGAAAGATCTTTTTCCATTTTTAACGGTTCTACTTTTCCGTTCTGCAGTTCCACTTCAAAAGCTGCATCTACGCTTGCTTTCGCCTTGGCTGCATCCGTTATACTTACCCCAACGCAAATGCTATGTTCGGATGAACTTTGCGTGATAAGAATTACGTTTACTTTCTCATTGGCCAAGGCTTCAAATAAACGCCTCGAGAAGCCCGGAATACCGACCATACCGCTGCCTTCAAGGCTTAACAGCGCAATGCTGTTAATGCTGGAAATGCCGGTGATAATGCCCTTGTCTCCCGACGGAGGATTTGAAAACTGCTGTATGATCGTCCCTTGTTCCTGCGGCTCAAACGTATTTTTTATCCAGGTAGGAATGTTAAGCTGCATCACCGGCTGGATGGTGGGCGGATAAATTACTTTGGCGCCAAAATGCGACAGTTCCATCGCTGCCTGGTACGAAGTGCTGTCAATGGTTTCGGCGTGCGGCACCAGCCGCGGGTCAGCCGTCTTCATGCCGGTTACATCCGTCCAGATCTCGAGCGATGAAGCAGCAACGGCCGCCGCGAAAATGGCGGCCGTATAATCGGAGCCGCCGCGACCTAAAGTGGTTGTATAAGTATTTGCGTCGGAAGCAATAAAGCCCGGCGCTAAAAACAGATGCTCTTTTGAGCTGTCAACAGCTTGCTTAATCAGTTGATTTGTTTCCATAAAATTTACCGCTGCAAAACCAAAGTGGCTGTCTGTTTTTATAACAGCTCTCGAATCCATCCATTGGTGCGAAACATTTTGCGACAGCATGAATGCGGAGATGATTTTGGAAGACAACAATTCACCGAAACTGGTAATACGGTCTTTGGTTCGCAGCGAGAGTTCCTGCAGCCGGTAAACGCCTTCGCAGATATCATCCAACTCATTAAAGTGTTGTTTCACCATGCTCAGGCAACCGCTTTGCGTAGTTACCGGCAGCAGTTCCCGCGCAGTATCGAGGTGTTTCATCTCTAACTCGTGCAATAAATACTTATAGCTTTCATCGCCTTTTTCTGCAAGCATGCCTGCGCCGATAAGTTTATCGGTGACGCCGCCCAATGCAGACACCACGATAATCTGAGGCCCGCTGCCTTCTTTTATGATGCTGACAACCTTTTGAATATTAGCGGCGTTCGCTACCGATGTGCCGCCAAATTTTAAAACCTTCATAGCCTGTAAGAAAATTTATAATTGAACGAATTTGTTTTTGTAAAACAAGCTGCAATGCTGCTATCAGGCTGTTGTTGAGAAGCCTGCCTGCCGGCACAGGTTTCTTCAGCACAATGTATAATCTTTAATTTTTGGTAGCAGCGTTAAGCCCGTGGATGATATGACAATGTGTAACCCTTTACAGGGTTGTAATAGCAATGGAAGTGGTAGCCGTAATTGCTACTGCATTTGCCTTGCGAATATTATAGTAGAAATGAAACGACATGTTTTTAATCAGGGTGGCGAAGATAACCGGCTGATTGTAAATAACAATCGTTAGTAAATGGAATTATTTATCTACCGAACAAATAGGAGTCTCTGCCTAATGCAGCTAAACATTACAAATTCCTGTTTGTCTCCTGCCAAAGATTGGAATTGAACTTGATTGAGTACAGTTACTATAACTTTTATAGACAGGCTTTGTAATTCGTGCGGCAGCGTATAGCTATAATGCAGGAATACGCAGTTGCCGGGTTGGTCTTTCTACTGATGTTCTGTAAGCATCTGATTTCTTAATTGCATAAACTACTTCAAACTTGCACAACTTGTAAGCGTATGAAAACATTGTTATTCCTCTTATTCTTCCTGACGACCTATTGCTTGCAGGCACAAACTGTGGTGCGGGGAAGAATTGTGGACAGCGCCAACAGACCGCTTGCTGCTGCTACGGTTCAGTTAAATAAGGATACCGGGAATTTAAAGCTAAGCGAGACGCTTACTGATAGTACCGGCTCCTTCAATTTTACAAATGTGGATAGCGGCTCTTATGTCATCAATATTTCATTTGTTGGTTATGGCGGCTTTTCAAAAGCGTTCCTGGTATCGCATGACAGTCTTGTAAATATTGGTAACTTAACACTTGTGCGCACCAGTAACAGCCTTGCTACGGTTATTGTTACCACTACCGCGGCCGCAGTTACACAAAAAGCAGATACGGTGCAGTACAGCGCTAACCAGTACAAAGTAAATCCTGATGCAAATACGGAAGACCTTGTAAAGAAAATGCCTGGCATCACAGTAGCCAGCGATGGCACTGTAACGGCACATGGCGAAACGGTAAAGAAAGTATTGGTGGACGGCAAGGAATATTTTGGTGATGATGCCAGCGCCACCTTAAGAAACCTGCCGGCAGATGTGATTGATAAGATACAGGTATTTGATAAACTAAGCGACCAGGCGCAGTTTACCGGCTTTGATGATGGCAATTCTTCCAAGGCTATTAATATCGTTACCAAAGGCGGCATGCGTGCCAGCCAGTTTGGAAAAGTGTATGCCGGTTACGGCACCGACGACCGTTATACGGTTGGCGGCAGCGTTAATTTCTTTAATGGCAACCGGCGCATCGCATTGATTGGGCTATCCAACAATATTAACCAGCAAAATTTTTCGCAGCAGGATTTGTTAGGTGTGTTGGGAACAAGTGGAAACAACAATCGGGGCGGGGGAGGGCAAAGAGGCGGTAATGGCGGTAACCGGGGTGGTGGTTTTAATGGTGGCGGTGCGGGCAGTTTTATTACCGGTACGTCAGCAGGCATCAACACTACTCATTCGCTGGGTATAAACTACAGCGATGTGTGGGGGAAAAATTTAACGGTGACCGGCAGCTATTTTTTTAATAACACAAAAAATGTAACGGCACAACATACCAACCGGGAAAACCTGTTATCGGCCGACAGCAGTATTTTTTATAAGGAAGACCAGACCAGCAGCAACAACAACTACAATAACCGCGTAAATATGCGGATTGAATATAAAATTGATAGTGCGGACCAACTGATATTTACCCCGAATATCGGTTTTCAAAACAATAAAGCGCAAAGCCTTGTTTTTGGCACCAATTCTTTGGAAGGAGGCAAGGTGCTAAGTGATATTTTAAACAGCACCAATACCACTACCAATGGATACAATTTCAATGCAAACCTCCTGTACCGGCATGCGTTTCATAAGCGCGGCAGAAGTATATCCTTAGGAATTACACCCGGCCTGAGCGATAATACCGGCGATACCTACCAGGATATTTTCAGTACCGACACCACAGGCAGCACTAATCCGGATTCTACACAGCTTTACAGAGACAGGAATTCGCATACGAAATCCATTGCTGCCAGCATCGCCTACACCGAACCGGTAGGTAAGAAAGCCATGTTCCAAATCAACTATTCACCTTCCTGGCAAAACAGTACCGCAAAACAATATACTTACAACTATGATAACGCTGCTGCCAAATACAACAACCTGGATACCAGCCTGAGTAATTTATTTAACAATGATATTGTAAAACACAATGCCGGCGCCAGTTACCGGGCAGGCGACCGGTATAATAATTTTATGGTTGGCCTGAATTATCAATACACGGATATGAACAGCGAGCAAACGTATCCGCTGGCGCTAACCATTCATAAAACTTTCAGTAACCTGCTGCCTAATTTAATGTTCAATGCCAAGCTGTCTCCCAAAGCCAGCATACGCCTGATGTACAGGGCCGCAACGCAAACGCCTTCCGTTACGCAACTGCAGAATGTATATAATAATAACAATCCATTGTTTGTTACAACCGGCAATCCCGAGCTAAAACAATCTTACAATAATACCTTGTCAGCACGTTTTACATTCACTAATACGGCCAAATCGAGCAGTTTATTTTTAAATGCCTTTGTACAGCAAAACAGCAATTACATTACCAATGCAACGTACACCGCTTCGCACGATTCGGCGCTTACCAAAACGGTTGTACTTGCACAGGGCTCGCAATTAAGCAAGCCGGTAAATCTCGACGGCTACTGGAGTTACCGGACTTTCCTTACGTATAGTATTCCTGTAAAAGCTATTAAAACAAATATCAATTTCAACGCCGGCTACAACTATACAAAGCAGCCGGGACTGATTAACAACCAGAACAATTTATCCAAGAATTCGGGTTATACCGGCGGTGTGGTTTTCGCAAGTAATATAAGTCAGTATGTCGATTTCAATATCGGCTATAATGCAGGTTATAATGTGGTTGAAAACTCACTGCAGCCGCAGTTGAACAATACTTATTATTCCGGTAATGCTACTGCCAGCATCAACCTGCTGAGCAAAAGTGGTTGGGTGCTGCATACCGATTTAAACAACCAGGTATATACGGGTTTGTCGAGCGGCTTCAACCAGAATTATACACTTTGGAATGCGAGTGCCGGCAAAAAATTTTTAAAGAACCAGCATGGTGATATTCGCCTCGCGGTATTTGATATTTTAAAACAAAACCAAAGCATCACCCGCAATGTAACGGAGAGTTATATAGAAGATGTGCAGACGAATGTGCTGCAACGCTATTTCACGCTTACGTTTACTTATAAGATTAATAATGTACGATCCGGCAAAGCCGTTGGCCGCGGACAGCAGGAACTGCAGGAAGCGCCGCGTGCGCCAATGGGTGGACAAAACGGGCCGCCTCCTTCCGGGCCACCGCCTGGCGGCGAAGGACCTGGCGGGCCACCACCCGGCGGAGGTATATAACGTTAAATTCAAACGCTGACAGGGTTCCAAACCCTGTCAGCGTTGAGGATTCTGTCAGCGTTTTTTTACACCAGGTAACCAAATAATGTATTGTTCTTATTCAGTTCTGTAAAGTCAACATTGTACTGTTTCATTTTGGTTACCAGTGCTTCATAATCGTATTTCGATTGCAGTTCAATGCCAACCAGTGCCGGGCCGGTTTCCTTATTGGTTTTTTGCATGTACTCAAAGCGCGTAATGTCATCAGTCGGTCCTAAAACAAAGTTTAAAAATTCGCGTAAAGCGCCGGGCCGTTGCGCAAAGCGAATGAGGAAATAATGCTTCAGACCTTCGTATTGGAGCGAGCGCTCCTTTATCTCGGGCATGCGGTCTATATCGTTGTTGCTGCCGCTTACCACGCATACTATATTTTTACCTTCAATCGCTTCCGAAAAATCGTCCAGTGCAGCTATGGTCATCGCACCCGCCGGCTCAACCACCATTGCTTCTTCGTTGTACATTTTTAAGATGATGGAACAGATTTTACCTTCCGGCACAAGGTGCATATCATCCAGCACTTCTTTGCAAATACTGAACGTTAAATCGCCAATCCGTTTTACTGCAGCGCCATCTACAAAACGGTCTATATTGTGCAGGGTAACCGGATGCCCTTCCTTTAAGGCAGCAAGCATACTGGGCGCGCCTTCCGGTTCGAGCCCTATGATTTTTGTATGCGGCGAAAATAACTTGAAGTAAGTACCTACGCCGGAAGCGAGGCCGCCGCCGCCAACCGGTAAAAAGATATAGTCAATATTGGGCAGGTCTTCCAGAATTTCCAGGCCAACCGTTCCCTGACCTTCGATGATGCGATAGTCTTCAAACGGTGGAATAAACGTTAAGCCATGCTCTATGGTATATTGCTTGGCGGCAACAGCGCAATCATCAAATGTATCGCCAACAAGCCTTACTTCTACATAAGCCTCTCCAAACATTTTTGTCTGGTTTACTTTTTGTTTAGGCGTAATGCCGGGCATAAATACTACGCCTTTTACACCTAATTTTTTGCAACTATAGGCAAAGCCCTGCGCATGGTTACCGGCGCTTGCACATACCAAGCCTTTTGCCAACTGTTCGGGAGGCAGTCCGCTCATCATATTGTATGCGCCACGAATTTTATAGCTGCGTACAATCTGCAGGTCTTCTCTTTTCAGGTACACATTTGCCTTATACTTACGCGACAAATTTTCATTTAAAATAAGCGGCGTGCGGGTGGCTATGTTTTTTAAACGCGCGGCGGCGGCGGTAAAGTCGAGCGCTGGAAGTATGTTGGAAGTTGTTGGCATTTGTAAATTAAATAAATGACTGTGCAAATTTGATGCATTAGTTTTCCCAATTCAAGGGATACTTACCAAATATATTGGCATAAGCAATAATAATAGCTGGTGTTGCGGATGCCTGACTGTCTTTCTTTCTATCCGTGTTGATTTCTTCTATCAATTGTAAAAGATTTTTTTTACTATTTTCTTTTTCTATCGCCTCATTCGGATGATAGGATGAGAAAACTTCCTGTTTCGTTGAAGAAAGATCTGCTATTCCTAATTGCGGATATTCATATTGCCAGTCGAAGCCATTGTTCTTAAGCTGGTTAAAAATAAATTCAAAGCTTTTTTTTGCTTCCGGTTTGTTTTCCAAATGCCCCATATAAAAAGCTACATAATTAAATTGCAAATCCTTATTTTTTCTTTCAATAAAGGAAGCAATAAATCTTCCAGACCCACGCCAGCTTCCGATTGAAAATTCCGCATAATTATTAATAGAAAAAACAGTATTGTTGTTACTGAACGCTTCCCAAAGACTACAGCCAAAGTAATCAGCTAAAAACTCTAGCTCTGTTGCCTGTTTTCCAAGTTCTGCCAGTTTGTTATTTTGTTTCAAAACGTCATCATAAGCATTACTATTCTTAAAACCAGCCTCGAAAAGGATTAATTCCAATACATCTTGCATCCAAATATTCTTAAACATTTTTTGAAAATACACTTCACACGATTCTTCCGGTAATTGCTTATCAAATTCCATAAAGTATATTTTTTAATCCTTTGTATAAAGAGTATCAGGATTTATAGTAAAACAAATTTACATAACTCATGCATTAATGATAACCCAACAACTTTTTATACCTTTTTGTCCAGTATTTCTTGTAATCGAAACTGCTATCACTCCAAATATCCATTGGTTTCCGAAGAACTGTTTCTCCTATTCGTTTTAAAGAGTCTGCGTCTCCGGAAAGGCATTTGCTTAGAATAAGTTTCGTTACGAAGTCAAAGTACACTTGCTTGTCTGTATTTAAAGTTGTATCGCAATTATACAGCTCCAGGTTATATAAATAATATTTTGCGAAACCATGAAAGGTATATAATAATGAACTAATTTGTCCGCACATCCCTTTACCTTCCTGAAAATCACAAAATATTTTTCGTGATGTATCTATTAAGGTATATTCAAATGCAATAGCTGCAAGCGGTGTATCACTAAAGTTTTGTTTTAAGGGATCAAAAAAGTAAACTTCTGAATACCGTTTCCAATCATGTAAAAAGTCAGTATAGCCATCCAGGTTCACATCTTTTAAAGAATAGCCATTGTGGTTTCCCAATTCTATATCAAAACACTTTATCCAATTGTTATTAATCTTTTTTTCAATTAATCCATCAAACAAAGTATCATGGTGAATGAGGTGAAAATTATTACCGGCAACAGTAAATGTATCTATATAACCCTGAGAGCCTGTTTGGGAAATTCCTGAATCTTTGTAAGAAAGAACTTTCGCTGAAGTTGCTTTTGCAGCATTATCTTGTTTTACAGGAATTGGTGTTTTTTGTTTACATGAATAACTGATACAAAGAAAACAGACAATCAAAAAATTGCAATTCATAAAAGTCAATACGATTTTATGATTTAACCGTTCAAAAAAGACAGCACTTTGAAAAGTGCGGTGAAACATAAAATCATCAATAGTAATATTACTTTAACTCAATCCAAAAAAAGCCAACAGGCGTTGACTTTTTTTATACTTATCTATTGCTGGTTTTCCGGCCGTAAGCTTCTTACTGTTTTGCCAGCCTGCCACATTTCGCTCTCGCGCAATTCACGCAGTTCTTCGTTCAGTTTTTCGCGGTAATCGGGCTGGCTGTTGCTGTCTATGCTTCGCTGGCTTTCCCTGCCTGCAGCAACACTTTCATACAATTCATTAAACACAGGCTGTGTTGCCTCTTTAAAACGCTTCCACCAGTCCAGTGCGCCACGCTGGGCGGTTGTGCTGCAATTTGCATACATCCAGTCCATACCGTTTTCTGCTACAAGCGGCATCAGGCTTTGGGTGAGTTCTTCCACTGTTTCGTTAAAAGCTTCTGATGGTGTATGGCCTTTGCTCCGCAGCACTTCGTATTGCGCAGCAAAGATGCCTTGTATGGCTCCCATTAATGTGCCGCGCTCGCCGGTTAAATCGCTGAATACTTCTTTGCGAAAATCGGTTTCAAATAAATAGCCGCTGCCTACAGCGATTCCCAAAGCAATCACGCGGTCTTTCGCTTTTCCGGTAGCGTCCTGGAAGATAGCATACGAACTGTTTAATCCTCTGCCCTGTAGAAACATCCGTCGCAAAGACGTGCCCGAACCTTTAGGCGCAACCAAAAATACATCTACATCTTTGGGGGGAATAATGCCCGTTTGCTCATTGAACGTAATGCCGAAACCATGCGAGAAATACAGCGCTTTGCCGGCCGTTAAGTGCTTTTGTACAGTAGGCCATAATTCAATCTGCGCAGCATCACTCAGCAGGTAACAAATGATGGTGCCGCGTTGCAAAGCTTCTTCTATTTCAAACAAAGTTTCTCCGGGCACAAAGCCATCCGAAACAGCCTTATCCCAGGTTTTAGAAGTCTTCCGCTGACCAACAATTACATTGATGCCGTTATCGCGCTGGTTAAGGGCCTGTCCCGGGCCTTGCACGCCATATCCTATCACTGCGATAGTTTCGTTTTTCAGGATGTCCTGCGCTTTGCTGAGCGGGAATTCTTCCCGTGTTACAACGTTTTCTTCCATGCCGCCGAAGTTTAATTTTGCCATAATGTGTTGTCCCTGTTCCCGGAAGGGATGTTTTAAAGTGATTGAATGTATGCTGCGTTATATGGTGAAATGCACAGCAGTGTTTTTTGAATTGTTCTATCTTTATTGGCTGCTGTTACGTATGTGCAGCGCTAATTATGTTTTCCATTTCCGCTGCCTGTAGCGGCGTAATCTTTTCATTAAATGATATTTTATTATTAAAGGGGTCATTTACCGTAAATGACAACGCACCATAGAATGTGGGCGCTAATCCCGGGTGGTTATACTTATATTTTTTACTGGTAAGTTCTTCATGGTATTGCTTTACGCCTTCGCACCAGATAAATACATGCGAGCCGGGTGTGCCATCACCATGATGCTCGCTCAGGTGCAGTGTTAATCCATCCCTTTCTACTTCTATATATGCCGGCGTGTTCTCTTCAAAATGGTGTTCCCACACGATGGTAAAGCCTAACCAGTCTATGTAAAATTCGATTGCTTTGCTGTAATCGAAAATGCGAAGCATCGGTATTGTTTTTATAATATTCATAGGGTAGCCTCTTTTTGCATAAACATCCACCGGTGACCTTCTAAATCTGCACACCTGTATCGTGTGCCCGGAAAACCTTTCTCTATTTCCGATAACAGTTCAGCGCCGTTTTCCTTTGCATTTTTAAAGTGCGCTTCCACATCATCAACATATACCAACAATCCATTTACTACATAGGGCGTTTGCAGCCAGGTATCCGTTTGTTTGCAATGCTCACGATGTTTATTGATGCTTTCATAGTTTTCGGTTGGCGTTGCAAGCATAATGGTGTTGCTGCCGGTGTTTAGTTCGGCGTGCGTAAGCCGTTCGCCTTCCAGCATCCGCATTTCCATATTTTCTTCAAAGCCAAATGCTTTCGTCAGCCATGTCAATGCACGGACGCCATTTTCATAAGCCAGCATGGGTATTACCGTTTGCATATAAAGTATATTAAAACTACATGGTAAATACTTTGTCGCCTTCGCTCAGGTAGATATTTTCTGCTGTTACTTCGCCGGGCTGCTGGTGTTCAAACTCCTTTAATTTATCGTGAAAGCCGCTGCTGCTTTTAATAATGGCTACCCGTGCACTACGTACAAACTCTATCAGACCGTACGGCTCCAATGCTTTAATGAGACCTTCCGTTTCTTCGCGGTGACCGGAGGTTTCAAATACCGTATAATCGTGGCGGATCACTACTGCCCGTGCACCATATTTGCGCAGCAACCGCTCTACCGGCGCTTTCTCGGCAATTACGGCGGTTGGTACTTTATACAAAGCTAATTCCTGCCAGATAATTTCATCGCTGGTGTTATAATAGGCTTTCAATACTTCTACCTGCTTCTCTATTTGCCGGCACAGCTTGCGCACCACTTCTTCTGTTTCGGTAATCACAATATTAAAGCGATGTACACTATCTATTTCTGATGGTGATGTGTTGAGGCTGTCTATATTAATTTTTCTGCGAGAAAAAATGATCGCAATGCGGTTCAGCAATCCAATCTGGTTTTCGGTATAAACTGTAAGGGTGTATTCTTGTTTCATTTTAAACAATATTATAGTAATGTTCAACTATGGGGAAAGGTTTATAAAAGTGATGGAGTAATCTTTTCCATTGATTATACTCAACACTTTTTCTGAAACCTTCAGTATGGTCTTCCAGCGTTTGCCATCTTATAATTAAGATGTATTTTTCTTTCGCTTCGATGCATTTCAGAAGCTCATGTTTGATATATCCTTTCATTACTGTTATTATTAATTGGGCTTTGTGAAACGCAACTTCAAAATTTGGACTTTCGTTCTCTTTTACTTGTAATACTGCAACTTCTGTAACCATGCAATTGGTATATTATAAATATTTATGCTTACACTACTTCAGTCGTATCTCACTTACGCTGCAGCCCTGCGGCACCATCGGGAATACATTGTTTTCTTTACCTACTATTATTTCCAGTAAGTAAGCCCCGTTATGGTTAAGCATGGTGCTCAATGCGGCTTTCAAATATTGTCTTTCGGAGATACTGTCGCCCGCAATGCCATAGCCTTTGGCAACCATTACATAATCAGGACTGGCTATGTCAACAAACGAATAGCGCTTATCATGAAACAACTGCTGCCACTGACGCACCATGCCGAGAAAATGGTTGTTAAGAATAAGAATTTTCACATTCACTTCGCTTTGCATAATGGTGCCCAACTCCTGTATCGTCATTTGAATGCCACCATCGCCGGCAATAGCGACTACCGTTCTTTCAGGCGCGCCGAATTTTGCACCGATTGCAGCCGGCAGCGCAAAGCCCATCGTGCCTAAGCCGCCGGACGTAATATTGCTCCTCGATTGATTGAACTTGGCATACCGGCAGGCAACCATCTGGTGCTGGCCAACATCAGTAACAATTATGGCATCGCCGCCGGTCAGTTCATTCAGCACTTTCATCACTTCTCCCATCGTCATGATTTCGGTAGAAGGGTTTTGTTCTTCAAAAATGACGGCTTCCATTTCTTTTTCCTCTAATTCTTTAAACCGCTGCAGCCACTGCGGATGTACTTTTTGTTCCACCATTTCTGTAAGCAGCGGCAAAGTTTCTTTACAGTCGCCCCAAACCGGAACCGTTGCTTTTACATTTTTATCAATTTCCGCCGGGTCTATATCCAGGTGAATAATTTTGGCTTGCTTGGCATATTTGTCCAGCCTGCCGGTAACACGGTCGTCGAAGCGCATACCGATGGCAATTAGTACATCACACTCATTGGTTAATACATTTGGTCCGTAATTGCCATGCATTCCTAACATGCCTACATTCAGCGGGTGGCTGGTGGGTATGGCACTATCGCCCAAAATCGTCCATGCAGCCGGGATGCCTGTCTTCTCTATAAATGCTGCAAACTCCTTTTCGGCGCTGCCTAAAATCACGCCTTGCCCCCAGATCACAAACGGCTTCTGCGCTTCATTAATCAGCTTTGCAGCTTCTTCTATATATGCTTTACGCACAATTGGTTTAGGACGATAACTGCGCAAATGGTCCATTGGCGTATAACCATCATAATCAAATTTCTGGAGCTGCGCATTCTTTGTTATGTCAATTACCACCGGTCCGGGCCGTCCTGTTTTTGCAATATGAAAAGCTTTCGCCATCACCGCCGGAATTTCGGTAGCATCGGTTACCTGGTAGTTCCATTTGGTAACCGGCGTAGTGATGTTGATGACATCTGTTTCCTGGAAAGCATCGGTACCCAGTAAATGCGCAAACACCTGCCCGGTAATGCACACCAGCGGTGTACTATCTATCTGCGCATCAGCCAGTCCTGTAACCAGGTTGGTGGCGCCTGGCCCGCTGGTGGCAAACACAACGCCTACTTTGCCGGAAGCCCGGGCGAAGCCCTGCGCCGCATGGATGCCGCCCTGCTCGTGGCGGACAAGTATATGTTTGAGTTTATCGTTATAGTCGTACAACGCATCATATATGGGCATGATAGCGCCACCCGGATAGCCAAAAATGGTTTCTACGTTTTCGGATATGAGCGCTTCCAAAACCGCCTGCGAGCCGGAGATGCTGGTGTTGGTCTTATCAGCCCACTCTACTTTTTGTTTCTCAACTGTAAGAGTTTCCATAAAATCAGGTTTAAATGATTCTGAATATTTTGTTGCAGACTTTACTGCTACTATTGCGCTTTGGTTGCCTGCCTGCCGGCAAAGGCAGGTGTCACTCACTTGTACGCTTTGTACACTGTTCAGCAACGTAAATTACCTTACTTGTTTTTGTAAAAACTAATCAGATCCGTTGATTGCAATTCAGTAAAACCAACTTCCCGCAGCATGGTTGTTAACTGTCCCCGGTGATAGGTTGCATGATTAAACACATGCGCAAACAGTACATAAAAAGGCGTGGATTTTTCTTCTCCGTTCAGCCTTTTGTAATGCAATATTTCTTCTAATTTACTTTCGTCAATGCCAGTAATGAAGTTTTTCATGTCTGCAGATGTTTGCTTCCATAATGCCAGATGCGCTTCTTTGGAACCTTTATATGTAAACTGCAGCCATTCAACGGGCTTCCCTTCAAACCGTTGCAGCCAGGCTTTCTCCGCGCTGATGATGTGCAGGGTTGTTTCCTGTATGGTATCAAAGCTGCTCCTTACTTTTTGCAGCCATTGTTCATCGCTTATCTTCCGCAGCATGCCGCAAAAAATATCGTTTGCCCAGACATTATAAGCTGCTAATTGTATAAAGTATGCTTTTGTCACTTTCTATTTTTTAAAATCAATCTTTTTTAAAATATTTACTTGGTCAGCAGTAACAATATCATCAACCAGCAAACGATCATCGCGTTTAGACATAAATCAAGTCGCCTTGTATAGCTTGAAAATATTTTGGCTTGATGCCATTTCTGCTAACCACCTGTACTTCTTTTTCAAACAAATCATCCAATTCATACACCATGTTTAAGAAAGATAACCCCGTTTTTTATTGTAGGATACCATAATGTCAATATCGCTTTCAACCGTTTGTTCATCGCGACTATAACTGCCAAATAAAGCAAGTTCCACCACGCCATATTTTTCATGTAATATAGATTTTATCATTTTCAATTTTTGTATGATTATCTCTTTGTTCATTCCGGTTTTATTAAAATCATCTCAACAATCCTCCTCCTTTTATCACCCCAAATCCCCGTTCTAATCTTCATCCGTTACACAACCTTCCGCGGCATTCTTTACGTTTCTTGCATACTTGTATAAAATACCTTTTGTTGCTTTTAAAGCCGGTTGTTTCCAGGCCGCTTTGCGCTTTGCTATTTCTTCCCCGCTCACTTTTAATGTGAGTTTGTTGTTGACCGAATCAATCTCAATAATGTCGTTGTCTTCTACAAATGCGATCAGCCCGCCTTCAAACGCTTCCGGTGTAATATGACCTACTACAAAGCCATGCGTGCCGCCGCTGAACCTGCCATCTGTAATGAGTGCAACCGATTTGCCCAAACCCGCGCCGATAATGGCTCCTGTGGGCTTTAGCATTTCGGGCATTCCCGGTGCACCTTTCGGGCCAATGTTGCGGATAACCACCACGTCACCGGCGTGTACTTTCCCGCTTTGCAAACCTTCCAACAGGTGGTGCTCCCCATCGAACACGCGGGCGGTGCCTTCAAAGCGCTCGCCTTCCTTGCCGGTTATCTTGGCTACGCTGCCGCCTTCGGCAAGATTGCCATATAAGATCTGCAAATGCCCGGTAGCTTTTATGGGATTTTCCAATGGATGAATAATATCCTGTTTTTCAAAGTCTAAATCGGGTGCGCCGGCTAAGTTTTCTGCAACTGTTTTGCCGGTTACCGTAAGGCAATCGCCATGCAGCAAACCTTTGCCCAGCAGGTATTTCATCACGGCTGGTACGCCGCCCCATTTGTGCAAATCTTCCATTAAATACTTACCGCTTGGTTTAAAGTCGGCCAGCATGGGAATCTTATTGCTAATAGTTTGAAAATCGTCTTGCGTAAGCGGTATATCCACGCTCTTGGCCATGGCAATCAGGTGCAACACCGCATTGGTGCTGCCACCTAAAACCATCACCACGGTTATTGCATTTTCAAAGGCCTCACGCGTCATGATGTCTTTCGGCTTTATGTCGCGCTCCAGTAATATTTTAATGGCTTCGCCGATGTCTGCACATTCTTTTTGTTTCTCCTCACTAAGGGCAGGGTTGGAGGAAGAATTGGGCAGGCTCATACCCAGCGCTTCAATGGCGCTTGCCATGGTATTGGCGGTGTACATGCCGCCGCAGGCGCCCGCACCCGGGCAGGCATTGCGGATAATGGCTTTAAAATCCGTCTCATTCATATTGCCCATAATTTTTTGTCCGAGGGCTTCAAACGTAGAAACAATATTAAGTTCCTGTCCGTTATAATGTCCGGGCGCAATAGTGCCACCGTACAACATGATAGAAGGACGGTTCAACCTGCCTATTGCCATGATAGCGCCCGGCATATTTTTATCGCAGCCGGGGATGGCGATTAATGCATCGTAGTATTGGGCGCCGGCATTGGTTTCAATACTATCGGCAATTACATCGCGGCTTATTAAACTATACCGCATGCCATCGGTGCCCATGCTGATGCCATCGCTAACGCCAATGGTATAAAAGCGTAAACCAAGCAGATCCTTTACATTATTGACACTTTCGCGTACTGTAGTTGACAGGTCGTTCAGGTGCATATTGCAGGGGTTGCCATCCCAGCCCATACTTACGATGCCTACCTGCGCTTTATTGAAGTCTTCTTCCGAAAAGCCGATTGCGTAATACATGGCTTTTGCTGCCGGCTGCGTATCGTCGTGCGTTAATGTGCGGGAGTGTTTGTTTAAGCCACTATCCGTTACAGGAGTTTTTGAAAATTCGTTTATTGTTTCAGGCATTTTGATATTTTAATTTTTTATTATGGTACAATCTGCATTGCTAATTTGATGCTTCCGTTGTGTCGCTCACTTGCTTGCCTGCCGGCAAAGGCAAGTACGTTCTGTATTTCTGTTGACAATGCTTTTATCAACTTTCTTAGTTCGATAAATATAGGGTCGGACACCCTATAGGACATAGTTTATAACGAAGTCAGAGACTTCATATAGCTATCAGCTTTTACATAAACGCTCAATCATATTCTGCTGTACAGGTGTATTTCGATAGTATCTTTTTTGATGGTCTTAATGAAACACTCCGCTTGGTTGCGACACAGGGAACGATTCATCAGCGTACCGGATCTTTGTAACACAATCTCTATTTTATTCTTCATTTCCTATCCTAAAAATCCCAGTTCAGACAATCTCCCAAATCTTAGTTATATAATCGTACTCTTACTCACGGAGATGTTATGCCTGTTCACATCCGACGGCAACTTGTTTTCTATAAAATCTTTTATCAGATCGCCGATTGTAGAGGTAGAATAATTATTCATTGCGTCAATATCTTTGGTTACAAAACCGCTTTGCAGCGTCCAGGCAACAGCACTGCGTACCGCTTCTGCTTCTTTATACATCTCAAAATGATCGAGCAGCATGGCAGATGATAATATGGAACCAATCGGGTTGGCGATGTCTTTGCCGGCTGCCTGCGGATAACTGCCATGTATGGGCTCAAACAAAGCAGTGCCGCTGCCAACAGAGGCCGATGGCGCAAGCCCTAATGAGCCGCTGAGTACGCTTGCTTCATCGCTGATGATGTCGCCGAACATATTCTCGGTCAGTATCACATCAAACTGTTTCGGATTAAGAATGATTTGCATAGCGGCATTGTCAACAAACATGTAATCCACCGAAATGTCTGTATACTGCGTAGCTAACTGCTGTACTACTTTTCGCCACAAACGCGACGTTTCCAGTACGTTGGCTTTATCAACCAACGTTAATTTTTTTTTGCGCTGCTGTGCACTTTTAAAGGCAAGGTGTGCGATGCGCTCTATTTCTTCGGTTGTATAAATGCAATCATCCGATGCCTGTGTGCCTTCTTTGTTCAGTGTCTTCTTACCAAAGTAAATGCCTCCGGTCAGTTCGCGGTAAATTACCATGTCCACACCTTCAAGGCTTTTGCTTTTCAGCGGCGACAAGTGATGCAGGGAGGGATAAATAGTAATGGGTCGTATGTTTGCGAAAAGCTGCAACGATTTGCGCAACTTGAGTAAGCCCTGCTCCGGCCGCACTTTGGCTGTCGGGTCGTTGTCGTATTTGGGATGACCGATGGCGCCAAACAATACAGCGTCTGTATTCAGGCAGGATTCGATTGTTTCATCGGGTAATGGATTACCGGTTTTGTCAATGGCATCCGCACCCATTAAATGATAGGCATAATTAAATTCGTGACTGAACCGATCTGCAACTGCATTCAATACTTTGATAGATTGCTGTGTTACTTCCGGACCGATGCCATCGCCTAATATGACTGTTAGATTTTTTTTCATAAGCCTGAGTCTAAAAGTGGAACATTTTAAAACAAGTTATTAAAGTTGAATTGATTCTTTTTATATGTAGCCTTTGAAATCACCTGCCATCCAAATTTTTCCATTCAAATTTCCTAAATTTTATCTTCTTTTTTCTGCAATGCCACTTCTGATTGCTGATAGCTCTGCAACAAAAACTCCGCATTATCTTCAAGCTCCCCCTGCTTTTAGAGCGGTAGCAGTTTTATTTTTCAAAAAATGCGGTGCTCATAACTATTCGCTTTATGTGAATAAAACTTCTTTCTTTTTTACTGAATAAACTATTTGCTTTCCTTCTTCCAACTCCAGCACATGCTCGATACAATCTGGTATTTCATTATCGTAATGGCTTACATAAATCAATGTTTTTTTCAGCCGTTCGCATAAGTCGTTTACAAGCTGTACAAAATTGTCTTTTTGTTCTTCGTCCAGCCCCTGGCAAGGCTCATCCAAAATGAGCAGCGGCGGGTTTTTCACCAGCGCTCTTGCTAACAGCAGTAACCGTTGTAAGCCAAACGATAAACTCATTAACGGTTTATGTTGAACGTCGGAAATCTGTAAACATTGAATCCATTTTTGTACAATATCCTGTTGCGCTGCTGACAGTTTTTTAAATAAGCCAATCGTATCAAAAAAGCCTGATGCTATGGTATTGTAAGCCGTTGTGCTTTTGTCGAAGAAGGCATGCAACTCCGGTGATACATAGCCTGTTTGTCGCTTAATATCCCAGATGCTTTCACCGGTTCCGCGGCGTTTGTCGAATAAACAGATTTCGTTTTTATAAGCCTGCGGATTATCACCGTTGATAAGACTTAATAAGGTGGATTTGCCTGCGCCGTTATGGCCGCGCAGCAACCATTTATCACCCTTTCTTACCTGCCAGTTAATGTTGTGTAAAACTGTTTTAATGCCATAGCTAACAGTTGCATTCTTTATAAAAACCGCATTTTTAAAGTTGTATGTATCCACTGGTAAAGGCAGCTCCGCCATATTAAAGGAATGATGTGTTTTGCCCGTTTCCATGCCACTAAAATCAAACACTTCTTTAGACGCAAAGTCCTTTAATTTACCCTCCTGCAGGTAAGCAATTTTCGTAATACACCGCGGTACTTCGTGTGCATCTGTAATAACGATAACCTGTGTGCCGGCTGCTGCAATACCATTAATGATGTGTTGCAATTGTTTTCTTGCGGTCTTGTCCAGGCCGGTAAACGGTGAGTCTAATATCAACACCTGGGCAGGGGAGAGCAAAGCTTTTATCAATTGAAAGCGCTTATGTTCGCCGCTGGATAACTGGATCAGTGGTGCATGTTTGCGATGCTCCATGCCCAGTTCTGTAAGTAACGTATCAATTTCATACCCGGATGATTGACTGACTGATTGTGAAAGTTCCTCCTCCACAGTAGATGTATCTGCTGCATCAAAGCTGTTGAAACGTTGCTGGTAATAAAAATCAGTAGTGTTCGACAGATTTTTAAACCCATACCGTTGTTCTACCAGCTTTACTTTTTGCTGCAGCGGAGAATCAGCATCATAATTTATTTGAACTATTCCTTTCGCAAATAACTGTCCTGCCAGCACTTTAGCTAATGTTGTTTTACCGCTGCCCGATGAACCAATGATTGCAAGATGGTCCCCTGCAGATAAGTCAAAGGAAATGTTCTGCAGCAGCTTATTGCCCTGCAGCGTAAGGGATACATTTTTTACTATGATAGAAGGTAAATTCATAGGTGCTCTCCGTAAAAGGAATACTAAGTTTACTGCTGAGATTCGAATATTTCTATTTCGTTTCTCATACTTAACAGGTAATCAATATCATCATACCCGTTAAGCAAACAGGTTTTTTTATAATTGTTAATGTCGAAGCTTTCCCCTTCGCCCGTTGATAAAATAGTAATGGTTTGTTCCGGTAAATTCACTTCTACTTCTGTTGCATGATCGTCTTCTGCTGCCGCGAACAACCTGGTTAAAAAATCGTCGCTCACGGTTACCGGCAACAGAAAATTGTTCAGCGCGTTATTTTTAAAAATATCTGCAAAGAATGAGCTTACGACTACGTCGAAGCCATAATCCTTAATAGCCCATGCAGCGTGTTCGCGGCTGCTGCCGCAACCAAAGTTTTTTGCGGCTACTAAAATTTTGCCATGATAGGTAGGATTGTTGAGTACGAAGTCTTCTTTGGGTTGCTGTTCATTATTGTTTTCGTAACGCCAGTCACGAAACAGGTTCTTACCAAAACCCTCGCGGCTCGTGGCTTTCAGGAAGCGCGCCGGGATGATCTGGTCGGTATCAATATTTTCCATATCAATCGGAACAACGGTAGAGGTAATGATGCTGATACTTTTGCTCATGACAAAAAATTTAATAGGTTATAATAACGTCAGCATTTCGCTGGCAGAGACAACCTTTACGGCAGGTTGTGCAATCTTATCTAAATCTTTATTATCGTTTGTAAAAAAAAATCCAACCTGTTTGATACTGCAATACTGTATAAAACTGCATCTTCAAAATCATTTTTTACAATTTTACACGCATATAAAACCTCAGCATTTGTACATGGTAAAAACTGTAAGTATTTGAAGTGCATCTTGTATAAAAAGACGAAAGCTTTCTTATGATGTCAGTTTTCTTGTTAGATAAAAAGCTGTGTTTATAATGCTTTCCGAAATGTACCCGGACAGGTTACCTTCTATAACGTTATTGAATAACAAATTTGCGCTCAAATGTTCTTTTCTGGTTTTATCAATAAAATCAATCAAAATATTTATATCTAAGAAAGCTTTATAAACCATACTTTTCTTTTAAGTATTCATCTCTTGCTTTACCAATGTCGGGAACAGAGCCTTTAAGAAATCCTCTCCATTTTTCTACAAAGCTTTTTTTGTTTGTGCTGCTCCTGTTTTCTTGTAACAATTTTTTTAATTGTTGTTCTACAATTTTAGATACGGATGTTTTTTTTTCAGCATACACTTTTATTTTTTTTGCCGTACTTTCTTCTATTGTGAGATTAAGCTTTGTTGTCATAAATGTGTTTTTTTAAATATACGCCTAATCCTTTTTGAGGCGTATCGTCAGTAAACCAAATGCTTCAGCGCCATTGCATATCCGTAATGCAAGCCATCGTGCACCGATGAAAACCTGATGGCATCATCTATAGTCTCCAACTGCACGCCAAAGCTTGTAGTATAAGGTTTGAAATGGTTGAATTTATCTTGTGCATAGTCACTGAAAAATGTTTGCTGCGATTGTTCAAATAACTGTTTGATGCTTTCAAAAGCTTCTTCACTTACTGAGCCTTCCGGCTTTGTATATCTTCTGTATTGTTTAATAAAGTTTTCTTCTACCGGTATAGCTAAACCTGACAAACCGTAGAAGATTACTTGCTGCGTTGCAAGCAGATGCGCAAAGTTCCAGATGATGTTGTTATTAAAGCCAGCCGGAATAATGTTTAGCTGATCTATAGTTAAACCCTTCATCAGTTCCAGGAAATTCATTGTTGTCTTCTGCATGATGTCAAAATACATTTCCATACTTTTTATTCTTTAATGGCTTTCATTCTTAACCTTACATAGTCTGCCTGCCAGAGTCCGCCTGAATAATTTGTTGACCGTAATGTTTCTACAGCATTCATAATAATTTTTTCTGTATCTGCGGTAGAAATATTGGTAAAGAAAAAAGTGCAAAACTGAAGAATCCAGTTCTTCATGCCCTCTGCGCCCTGCAGTACGGTTGGCCTTTTAAAATACGACACATCGGTTACTGTAAAACCAACTTTTTCGAGCAATAATGCCTGTTCTGCAACCGATGGAAAATAATTGGAAGCCACCGGAATTTTATCTTTCAAACCTGCATTTTCCATTGCCCTTTTTACAGCGCTGTGAATGCTTTCAATGTTGTGCTTTCCACCCATTTCAAATACAAACCTGCCGCCCTTTTTCAAGCTGTTATAAACGCATTGCAGTGCCTTTTGCTGTTCATTAATCCAATGCAGCGTTGCGTTGGAGAAAGCCGCATCAAACGGATGATCAAACGAAAAATCTGTTGCATCTTTTACAAAAAAGGATATATGCGGAAACTGCTGCTTTGCCTTAGCAATCATTTGCTCTGAAGCATCAATACCAATAATGGTTGCTTCTGTTTTGCTTAACTCGTTGGTCAGTTCCCCGGTGCCGCAGCCTACGTCTAAAATGTGCTCTTCCGTTTTAGGTTGCAGCCATCCAATCACCTCTTCGCCATACTTAAAGACGAAGTTGTGCTTTGCGCTGTACAAATCCGCATCCCATTTTACTTCGGGCATCTGGTATTGATAATTTTTGATTGATAATTATAGCGCCTAATCAGGCAGCAGTTCCCGTACATCGGTTATCCTGCCGGTAACCGCCGCTGCCGCTGCTGTTAAAGGACTGGCCAGCATGGTACGTGCATTCGGTCCCTGCCTGCCTTCAAAGTTTCTGTTGCTCGTGCTGATGCAATATTTACCCGCCGGAATTTTGTCTTCATTCATACCGAGGCAGGCAGAACAACCGGGCTGCCGCAGGATAAAGCCAGCTTCTTCAAACACCTTGTCTATGCCTTCTTCCTTTGCCTGTTTTTCTACCTGTTTACTGCCTGGTACTACCCATACTTCCACATCATCGGCTTTCTTTTTACCCTTCACAAAAGAAGCAACCATTCGCAAATCTTCTATACGCGCATTGGTACAGCTTCCTATAAATATATAATCCACCTTACGTCCCTTGAGCACTTCGCCGGGCTGCAATCCCATGTAATGCAATGATTTTTCAAAAGAAGCCAGCTCGGTTATTTCGTTTAACAGGGGAACATGCCCGCTGATGCCGATGCCCATACCGGGGTTTGTGCCGTAGGTAATCATCGGCTCTATGTCTTCGGCCTGTATGTTTATCTCTTTGTCGAACAGGGCATCATCGTCGGTGCGCAATGTTTTCCAGTATTCCAGCGCTTCGTTCCATGCTTCACCTTGCGGTGCAAACGGTCGGCCTTTCATGTAATTGAAAGTTATTTCATCCGGCGCTATCATGCCGCCGCGGGCACCCATTTCAATACTCATATTGCAGATCGTCATCCGCGCTTCCATGCTTAATGCACGAATGGCGCTTCCTGCGTATTCTACAAAATAACCGGTGGCGCCGCTGGCAGAAATCTGCGAAATGATATACAGAATAATATCTTTGGAAACGACACCTTTATTCAGTTGGCCGTCCACATTGATGCGCATCAGTTTGGGCTTGCTTTGCATCATACATTGGGTAGCCAGCACCATTTCCACCTCACTGGTGCCGATGCCAAAAGCGATTGCGCCAAACGCACCGTGTGTAGAAGTATGGCTGTCGCCGCAAACCATCGTCATGCCCGGTTGCGTGATGCCTAATTCCGGTCCAATAATATGTACAATACCCTGGAACGGGTGCTCCAGGCCATATAGTTCAATACCAAATTTTTCGCAGTTATCCTTCAGTGTTTGCACCTGTATCCGGGAGAGTTCTTCTTTTATCGGCAGGTGCTGGTTTAGTGTTGGCACGTTATGGTCTGCAGTTGCCACCACCTGTTTCGGACGAAATACGGGCAGGCCGCGATTCTCCAGGCCCTTAAATGCCTGCGGGCTGGTTACTTCATGAATAAAATGTTTATCAATGTATAACACCGAAGGTCCGCCCTCAATATTCTTTATTACATGTTTCTCCCAGATTTTATCGAATAATGTCTTTGACATAGTAATTGAATTTTTTAATCGTCCTTACTGTGGGTAGTAATCAAATTTTCAAATGCATCAATAATCTGAACCCGGTAAGGGTTTTTTATTTTTAAGATAAGCGCAACCGGAAATATGGTTCCATCTAAATCTATAATTTTGTCATTCAGTTGTATGAAGCCAGGGTTATCTAAAATATTAAACCAAAAATTAAATTTTCTTGCTCTTGCTAATTGCCTTCCGTCCGAAGATTCGCATATGTACAAACAAATGTTGTTACTGCTGCTTCGGTTATAAAATCAGCGAATATGGCATGAATGGTTGCAGGAATCAATTTATCTATACCTTTTGCAGACTCATTTCCCTCCAATTCAATAATCAATTCATAAACGTAGGCTGCAAACATTGCGTCTTCACCAAGTACATAGGGAGAAGGCTTAAATATTACATTATACACGGCAGCGTTTTCAGTTTGGAATGAAAAAAGATTCTCATCTTCATTTTCCAGTTCAAACTCATAAAAGTTAAACTTTTCCGGGTATAATGACTCCTTTCCTGGCATTCGATTGTTTTAAACGTTTCAGCATTTCTTTATATTCAGGCGATTTGATTTTTGCTTTCAACCCATCCTTTGCTTCCGCCACATTTTTTTTCCATTGCTGAATAACAAAATGCTGATGCTGACGCCATTCTTCGTCAGTCATTTTTTTAGTTGTTATTTCCATAATGCACTATTTATATCTTTAAACAATTCGATCATTCATTAACAAGTTTTATACCTGCGCATGTGTTCCGCTGTAGTCATCAGCCAACTCTTTCAGATCATTATCTTCCACTTCCTTTTTACTGTCTGCCACTTCTAAAAACTGCTCATACAAGGCATCAATATCGTTCCTTGTAAATTGGTAGCCTAATTTGTGAAACCGGTGCGCCAGCGCACTTCTGCCGCTTCGTGCCGTGAGCACAATCTTACTGCTGTCGGCGCCTACATCTTCCGGGTTAATAATTTCATAGGTAGTGGTTTCTTTCAAAAAGCCATCCTGGTGAATACCGGATGAATGAGAGAATGCGTTGGCGCCAACGACCGCTTTGTTGCTTTGTACCGGCATGCGCATGGTTTCTGCTACTAACTTGCTGATTGGGTTCAGTTTTTTCGCATGGATACCGGTGTACATATTCAGCGCTTTATGTTGCTGAATAATCATAACAACTTCTTCCAGCGATGTGTTTCCGGCGCGCTCGCCAATGCCGTTAATGGTGCATTCTATCTGCCTTGCGCCATTCATGGCGCCGGCAATGGAATTGGCGGTTGCTAAGCCTAAATCGTTGTGACAGTGGCACGATAAAACAGCTTTGTCAACATTCGGCACGTTATTCATCAGGTAAGCGATTTTATCTCCGTACTGCTGCGGCAGGCAGTAGCCGGTAGTATCGGGGATATTGACGACGGTTGCGCCGGCGGCAATTACAGTTTCCACCAGTCGCGCCAAAAATTCATCCTCTGCACGGCCGGCATCCTCACAAAAGAACTCTACATCATCTACTAAATTTCGGGCAAGCTTTGTTGCTTTTGCAGCACGCTCCAAAATGTCTTCTTTAGAGGTATTGAACTTATATTTAATGTGGATATCGGAAGCGCCGATGCCTGTGTGAATGCGCGGGCGAACAGCGTATTTCAAAGCTTCCGCAGCACACTCAATGTCTTTCTGCACAGCGCGCGTTAATCCGCAAACGGTAGCGTTTTTTACAACTTTGGCAATGGCTTCTACAGAAGCGAAATCGCCGGGGCTCGAAATAGGAAAGCCAGCTTCTATAATATCCACGCCAAGCTCTTCGAGGGCAAGCGCAAGCTCCACTTTTTCTTTGGTGTTTAATTTGCAGCCGGGCACCTGTTCGCCATCGCGAAGCGTTGTATCGAAAATATAAATTTTATTGTTCGTCATAAGACAGCGTATAAAATCGCAAACCGGTTAAAAATTTTGATTGCCCTCCAAAATAGCTTAAACCGGCCTGCATCTTCAAAAATAATTTTATGTAACGGGCAAACCAAATAAAAATATACAGATTTTTACGCTGTATAAAGGCTGGTAAAGTTACTAAACCCCTTGATAACAAAGGATTCTAACTTAGTTAAAATACAATGCCCAACAGAAGTACCGATGAACTGTTTCAGTTAATTAAGTCGCTTGAAAAAGGGGAGAAGCGCTATTTTAAACTGCACGTTAAACGTAGCGAAGGGGAGGATTTGAAGACGGTTATGCTTTTTGACGCCCTTGATAAAATGGAGGAGTACAACGAAGCAGCGCTTTTAAAAAAAAATAAAAGCATCAGTAAACAACAGTTGTCTAATCTTAAAGCAAACCTGTACCGGCATATACTGCTTAGCCTGCGACACTCTAAAGACGATAGCAATATAGATATTCAATTGACGGAGCAAATGGATTATGCGCGGATTTTATATAACAAAAGCCTCTACCATCAAAGCCTGAAAGTTTTAAATAGAATAAAGCAGTTGGCAAAAGCAAACCACCAGCTTACTTTCCGGATGCAGGCTACTTTTTTCGAAAAAAAGATCGAAACGCTGCACATTACGCGAAGCATAGAGAACAGGGCAGAAGCGCTTGCGCACGAGTCGGAAGAAATAACCACGCACCTGTACCTGCTTAACAAGCTTTCCAACTTGTCTTTGCAATTGTATGGCTGGTATATAAAAATGGGGCACGCACGGGACGATAAGGACGTCGCTGCTGTACAAATGTTTTTTGAAGCCAACCTGCCGCTGCACAATATATCCGAACTGGGGTTTTACGAAAAGATGTATCTCTATCAGTCTTATTGCTGGTACAATTTCATTCTTCAGGATCTGCTGATGTATTACCGTTATACACAAAAATGGGTAGATCTGTTTACAGGAAACCGGGAAATGATTGTTGTAGAAACCTGTCAGTACATTAAAGCCATGCATAATCTTTTAAGTGCCCATTTTGACCTGAATAACTACGATAAATTTGAAGTAACACTTAAACAGTTTGAGCAATTTGCAACATCCCCGGTTGCCGGCAGTAATGCCAACACACGCATACAAACGTTTGTTTACCTGAATATCGCCCGCATCAACAAACACTTTCTTGCCGGCACTTTTACCGATGGACTGCAACTGGTTTCTTTTATAGAGGACAAACTGGAAGAATACCGGCTGCAGCTCGACAGGCATCGCATATTAGTGTTCTACTATAAAATTGCCAGCTTGTATTTTGGGAGCGGGGATAACGAAAAAGCCATTGATTATCTCAATAAAATCATCAATTGGAAGGTGGATTTACGTACCGATCTGCAATGTTATGCCCGGTTATTGCACCTGATAGCGCATTACGAGTTGGGAAATGCTCAGTTACTGGAATATTTAATAAAGTCTGTTTACCGCTTTATGGCCAGTATGAAAAACCTGAGCGTGGTGGAAGAAGAGATTTTTAAATTCATCCGCAAATCCTTTTCCCTGGCGCCACCGCGGGTAATACCGGCTTTTAAAGCATTGAAAGAGAAGCTGGAACGCTACCAGGGCCGGCCGTTGGAAGCGCGTTCTTTTATGTATTTAGACATCATTGCCTGGCTGGAAAGTAAGATTCAGCAGGTGCCGGTACAGCAGGTACGCAGGCAACGGTTTTTGCTCGGAAGAAAAAAACAATGCTAAAGTGAAAAATTTTCCTTACAAAACGTTTTGGAGTTTAATCCAAACTTTTTACTTTTGCCAACTAAAAATTACGTAAACCTTATTTTCTAAGCCTTTAAATTTCTATTTAAACATGGCAGTCAAATTAAGACTACAAAGGCACGGAAGCAAAAAACGTCCCTTCTACTTTATAGTAGTAGCCGACGCCCGTGCGCCTCGGGATGGTAAGTTTATCCAAAAAATCGGAACTTACAATCCTTTAACTGTTCCCGCTACCATTCAGCTCGATCGCCAGAAAGCGTTGGAATGGCTGCACAAAGGTGCTCAACCCACCGATACCGTGCGCCGTATCTTATCGTTTAAAGGTGTATTGTACCTGAAGCACCTTTTAAGAGGTGTAAAACTGGAATTATTTGATGAAGCTACCGCAATGGTAAAGTTTCAAAAATGGCATGAAGAGCATGAAGCCAACATGCGCAAACGTGCTGACGAGCATCGCAAAACACAGCGTGCCCGCAAGTACACCCCGGTTGTGAAAAAAGTTGAACAAAGTGGCCCTGCTGCTGGTAGTAACAACGAAGGTTAGCCTTATGCGATAACTTTTTGAGTTCCGGCTATATAGCCGGAACTTTTTTATTTATATACCTGCTTACCGGTTGCTGATGTATAAAGCTGTTTGACGATTTTACTATTTAGCTATAAACCGCTAAAGCACCTATTTTTGTAAAAAACACGTATTCAATTTTGAAGCATTTAGCAGCGCTTAACAAATACTTTTGGAAGTACAAAACCCGGCTGATTTTAGGAATTGCTTTTGTAGTATTGTCGAATTTTTTCGACATTCTCAGCCCGCAGTTATCCGGTTATATTATCAACATGGTGCAGCAGGCGATTAAAAACCACCAAAGCATTCATGCCGTTATTAAATATACTGAAGCTGCCAATTATAACTTTTTAGTGCAATGGTTTATTCAATGGATCAACAGCAACAGCTTTACTTACAGCAGTATTGTTATACTTGCCGGTGTTATGTTGTTGCTGATGGCATTGTTGCGGGGCTTCTTCATGTTTCTGATGCGGCAAACCATTATTGTAATGAGCCGACATATTGAGTACGACCAAAAGAACGAAATTTACCGGCACTACCAGCAACTGAATACCGACTTTTATAAAACCCATAGTACCGGAGACATGATGAACCGCATTGCGGAGGATGTAAGCCGTGTGCGTATGTATGCCGGCCCGGCTATTATGTACACAATAAATTTGGCAACGACAATCATGTTTTGTCTTTTTTACATGTTTAAGCAAAATACAAGTCTAACCTGGTTGGTGTTGTCGCCGTTGCCATTATTAGCACTTACAATTTATACGGTCAACACAATCATTCATAAAAAAAGTGAAAAGGTCCAGCGCTCCTTATCAGACCTTACCACCAATGCACAGGAGTCGTACAGCGGTATCAGGGTAATTAAATCGTTCGGGCAGGAAAAAAACATGCTTGGTTTTTTTAAAAAGAACAGTGAAGAGTATCGCCGTAACACGGTGAGCCTGTCAAAGTTGGAAGCTGTTTACTTTCCCAGCATGACGCTGATGATCGGACTGAGCACGCTGCTGGCGATACTGGCCGGCAGTATGCAGGTGCTGCATGGCACAATGCCCGGCGTGATTGTAGAGTTTGTATTGTACATCAATAAACTTACTTTCCCGGTAAGCGCAATCGGCTGGACCGCCAGCATGATACAGCGTGCTTCCGCTTCGCAAAAGCGTATTAACGAATTTTTACAAACGCCTTCTACAATTACCGATACCCAGGCAGGGGCAAAGCCGGCGCTTACCGGTGAGATTGTTTTCGATAATGTGTCTTTTACTTATCCGCATACGGGCATACAGGCTTTAAAACATTTTAGCCTGGCTATAAGCGAAGGTGAAAAGATATTGGTGCTTGGAAAAACGGGGAGCGGAAAATCAACCATTGCCCAGTTATTGCTTCGTTTTTATGATACTGATGAAGGACAGATTTTAATGAATGGCGAGAACATCAGAAATATTCCGCTGCGGCATCTGCGGGAGCAAATAAGTTATGTACCGCAGGATGTATTTTTATTTAGTGATAACATTACCGGTAATATCAATTTTGGACTAACACATGCTGCGGAAGCCGCCACCGTGCAGCAGGCAGCGATGTATGCAAGTATCCACAACGAAATAAATAACTTGCCTGCCGGTTATAATACGGTAGTAGGTGAGCGCGGTATTACACTAAGCGGCGGGCAAAAGCAGCGCATATCTATTGCAAGGGCGCTGATGAAAGGTGCTGATATTATGTTGCTGGACGATTGCCTGAGCGCTGTAGATTCTAAAACAGAACATGATATTGTAAATAACTTAAAAGAATACCTCGAAAACAAAACTGCTATCATTATCACCCACCGGATCGTTACTGCTTTTCATTTCGACCAGATTATTTTGCTGCAGGATGGCAAGGTAGCCGAGAAGGGAACACACCAGCAATTAATGGCTTTGAAAGGCGAGTATGCCGACTTATATAACCTTCAAATGAACACCGAACAACCGGTTGCAGCAGGCGCAGAATTTCAATAAAAAATATTTTACAAAATTTTGGTGGTATCAAAACAACGCTATATTTGTAACACAAAACTTAATAAACCAAAAATTTCTCCCCTGTGGCTTACGACAATACAGAAAAAAAGATGGAAAGCGTGTACAGCAAACGCATAAGAGCTGGTAAAAGAAGAACCTATTTTTTTGATGTACGGGCTACGCGGGCCAATGATTATTATCTTACCATCACCGAAAGCCGTAAGCGTTTTAACGATGACGGCTACGACAGGCATAAAATATTCTTATACAAAGAAGACTTTAATAAATTTTGTAAAGCTTTAGGAGAGGCGGTAGATTACGTAAAAACCGACCTGATGCCGGATTTTGACTTTGATGCTTTTAACCATGAATATCCCGAGCCGGTAGCAGAAGAAGTAACTGCAAGCACAGAAGAAGTGGAGCCGGAAGTGGTTGTTGTAGCTGCACCAGCAGTACTTAGAAGTGAAGACGTAGATAAGTGGTGATTAATAACATAAAATTCTTTTGAAAGGTTGTCTTCCAATGACAACCTTTTTTGTTGGCTTGCTTACAATACATAGAAAATCAGGAAAGCAAGGATTGGTAGGCTGCAATTTTTTCTTTGGGAATAAACAGGTAATTGGTTTTATTCATATCGCTGTGCACATCTATTGCATTTATATATTTCAGCTTTTGTGCTTTTTCTTCAATCTGATATACATTGTAACTGTCACTTAGTTCGGCCAATAAAACGTCTTGCCTCTTTTTTCTCTGATTGCCAGTTAGATTATCAATAGAATAAACAGGTAAAATTTCTAAAATTATTAATGGAAGATATTGTTGTATTGTTTGCTTTAACCCTTGTATTACTTCCAGCTCTGCACCTTCAACGTCAATCTTTAATAAATCGATATGTACAAGGTTCTCTTTGGCAACAATGTCGTCACCACGCATTACAGGTACCGGCAGGGTGTAATTCCGGAATTTTTTATTGCTCCGGAAATTTTCGATAATGGAAGCACCGGTTGCATAGGGTTTGTCGGCAAAAAGCTTTACTATCGTATTACTGTTGCTTAAACCTACCGGGTATAAATGAAAGTTGACAAGCTGGTTTATCTCAATGAAGTGCCAGGTATAATGATAGCACAATGCGTTTGGCTCAAACCCATAGTATATTATAGATTTGTTGAGCGATAAAAGATTAAGTATGGTCTGGCCAACATTTGCGCCAATATCAAATACTACACAATCCAGGGGCAGCAGTTTATCAAAAAGTTGTTTAATAGCAATTTCATGATTATCCAATAAATTATTCAATCCAACTGCATGGAGCACCGGAATTAAGATATTCTTTTCTCCGATTTTTTTTGAAACGGTAATGTTTATTTTTTCAAGTAACCCGACACTTTGCAATATTTTAAAAAAATAAAACCGGAAATGTTTTAAGTAATACATGCATACATTATGAAGATTAAAGAAACTGTTTAAGGCATTAACACTATAGCATATTTACCAATTGATTACTGTATAGTCTGGTATTGCATAAGAATGTTGCGTTGCAGAAAGATACTAATTCATCAGTAAACCCTTGAATCTTTTTATTTATAAAAGAGGCTCCTACCGGTTAAGTGATAGGAGCCTCTTTTATGAAACGTAATTTTTATATTAAGGAAATATTCCTAACTCAGCATACGAAGTTCCAACCTTGTTTATTGCCACTACATAAGCCGCCGTGCGCATATCCGGGATATTAGGATTGGCATGCCAGCAATCCATTATTTCGCGCGTAGCTTCTACCATCGTTTCTTCCAAACCACTGTGCACAAGATCTGCCTCCGATGGGCCATGCTCAATAAACGTCTTCTCTCTTGTACTTACTGATTTGCCGGTCAGTTCCTCAATCTGCCCAAGAATATGTTTATTCATATTCTCGGTAAAACGTTTTTCCATACGACCGTACCGCACATGGCTTAAGTTTTTCAGCCACTCAAAATAAGAAACCGTTACGCCACCCGCATTCAGGTACATGTCCGGAATAACGATGATGCCTTTCGCTGCGAGTATTTCATCGGCTTCCGGTGTTAACGGCCCGTTAGCAGCTTCGCCGATCAACTTCGCTTTTACCCTTGCCGCATTTTCGCCGTTGATTACATTTTCCAATGCGGCCGGTATCAATATATCGCAGTCTAACTCCAGCGCATCGGTACTTTTTACAATGTTGGTTCCACCATCAAAATTAAAAATAGAACCATTCTTTTTTCTATACTGAAATACTTCTTCTTCGTTCAAACCATTTTCATTAAAAATGGCGCCTTCCACCTCTGCAATCGCTATCACTTTAGCACCGTGCTCTCTAAAAAATTTGGCTGTATGATATCCTACATTACCCAATCCCTGCACAACTACCCGTTTTCCTTCTACGCCAATGCTCATTCCCAGGCGTTCCATTATTTCAGGCATATTACATACTTCACGGATGCCGAAGAAAACACCTAACCCGGTTGCTTCTTTACGCCCGCGCACGCCGCCCTGCGTTACCGGCTTGCCGGTTACACAACCCATTGAATCTATCTCACCTGGCCGCATGGTGCTGTAAGTATCCATTATCCACGCCATTTCCCGCTCACCGGTGCCATAGTCCGGCGCCGGTACATCTATACCGGGTCCGATAAAGTTTTTCTTTACTAATTCAGAAGTATAACGGCGCGTAATTTTTTGCAGCTCAAAAGTGCTGTAGTTACGCGGATTGATTTTTATGCCACCCTTGCCACCGCCGAACGGAACGTTTACAATCGCGCATTTATACGTCATCAGTGCGGCAAGCGCCATCACTTCATCCTGGTTTACTTCATCACTAAAGCGGATACCGCCTTTGCAGGGCGCTTTGTGGTGCGAATGCTGCACGCGGTAGGCTTCTATCACTTCAATAGAACCATCGTCCCTGCGGATGGGGAAACGCATCTGGTAAACAGCATTGCATACTTTTATTTGCTCTAATAAACCGGTTTCCCATTTTGTAAATGAGGCAGCTTTATCGAAACTTTTAGTTACACTTTCAAAAAAGTTATAAGATTGTTCTGTAGCCATGAAACTTTATTTTATTAAAAAATGAATCGTTAGTGTTTATACTGCGGCAGCAATACTGATAGCCAATTCAAATGCTTATAGTGCCGGTTACAGCACCTGTTTCAAGGTTGGGGAAACCTTTTAATTTTTAAACAATCGAAGACTTCAGCAACGCACCAGCACCCGTTACTTACGGCTGTTTTTTTCCAGCCGGGAGATTTTTTTATCAAGATTAAAGAGATAAATAAACAAGCCAACTACAATTACTACAATCACCGCTACAACTACATATATCTTTCCGTTGCTGCGCATAAAATCGGCTGGCTCTGCCTCCTGCGTGGCAGTGGGCTGCGCAAATGATAAAAGCGAAACTATACAAAAGGAAAGCGCCAGTGCTAAGCGATTAGGCTTGTTCATGTATCAATTGATTTTCCTGGTAAATACGAAATCTTATGCGCAGTGTTGTTATCCATACCCCTAATAAAGTCCAGCCAATGATAGCCGGGTAAAAAACCAGGCGCATATTGGCATCCAGATCACCGGGATTGAGTCCCGGATTCCCTTCACTGCCTTGCCCACCCGGGTGCAGCGATTCTTTGAGGCGGGGTAAAATATAAATCAGCGGTATGGACATACAAAAAGCAAATATGTTATATACTGCACTTACCTTGCTTCTTTTATCTATATCGGTCATAGAGCCACGTAAAATAAAGTAGGCAAAATAAATAAGAACGCCTATCACTGCATATATCTGTTTTGGATCACCGCTCCACGGAGCCCCCCATTGATAATTGGCCCATATCATACCAGTAATAAATCCCAATGTTGCAAATACAACTCCGGTTCGCGCATACTCCAGTGAATAGTAATCATCTACCGGATTTTGTGTGCGTAAATATTTAACTGCATATACTACAGAAATAATAAATAAAATTGTCATTGACATCCACATCGGTACATGAAAAAACAGGTTACGTATAGACTCTTTCAGCCGGTCGTCCAGAAAAGGTATCTTAACGAAAAACCCTGCAATACAAGTATAGACTAACAGGATGAACGCTAATAATTTCCACCAGGGTTTGCGCATGATGCAGGAGATTTATTCGTAGAAAAACAATCGGTATGTTTCCTTGCTGCGCGGCAAAATTAGGGGAAAGGTATTAGACAAACGACTGTTAGTTTTTAAATTAATGTGAATGAAAAATGCACAGATACAGTTTATATTTAACTGTATTATTTTATAACACAACGATTGCATTTGATTATATAGCTGCCGGTTTAATCTTTCCATAAAAACGGAAACAGGATAATGGCCAGTACGATAATCATAGCATCGAAAGCAACGAGTAAACCACACATTTGCAGCAGGCCGGACTGAACAATAGGAGCGAAGGCTATTGCAGCAATTTTCGTAAGTAATAATAATTGCGGAATAATAATCGGGAAGCCCATAATAGCCATCAGCGCGGCCTGCTGCTGTGCCTTGGCGGCAATGGCTGCTAAGAAGGTAAACGTAAGGCTTAAACCAACGCCGCCAAGACAGCTAATGCCGGCAAACTGTAACAGATTATGCAGCGGGTTGCCTAAGAAAAGTAAAAACATCAACAGGCTAAGTCCGCTCATCACCAGCATCAGCAGGGCATTAAAAAAAAGCTTGGCGATTACAAATTGCCGTGCGCCGGCAATAGAATAATAATACAGCATGCGGCCTTTATTTTCCTGCAGAAAGCTTTTTGCCACCGCGTTTACACATACAAACAACTGGATTACCCAAAACAAGCCGTTCCACACTACATCTTCGGGCGTGCCCATAGTAAGATATACTACAAAAATGGTGGACGCCACATACAAGGCAATGCCATAAAAAGTATATTGCTGGCGTACCTCCAGCAGGATGTCTTTTTTTATAAGCGTGATAATATGTGTAAAGCGCCGGCTCAAAAAGTAATGATAATTAAATTCTCTACTTTTTGCAAGGTCTTATCGTTTGTTATTAATTGTGCTCCATGAAACAAAGCTGTAGAAGCTATAATAGCATCGGGCAGTTTAAGGAGAAATTGTGTTCTTATTGAAGTAATAAGGTCTATAAAATTTTTATTTCCAGCTATCAAATCAACAACTTCTGCCGCGTCTAAAAATTCAAAAAACAATTCCCTGTCCTTTTGTATAATGTTGGGATAGGACAAAAACTCAAATACACTTACAACAGACACTATTAATTTGTTTGGCTGAGAAATATATGCCTGCAAATTATCATTACCGTTAAAAAATGCAATTAAAGCATTGGTATCTAAAACATATTTATTCCCACTCATCTCTTAATTTTCTTTGTTTTTTAACTGCATCGCCTTCCCAATGAAGTTTGCCATAAAAATTAGAATAATCATGTATCGTTAGTCGTTCAAAATGGTCATCTTGTACATACTCTTCCAAAGGCAAAACAATTACTTCCAGCTTCTTATTATGATAACTTTCGGGTAAATCGATAATTAATTGTGCAGCAGCATCTTCAATTATTTTTCTTATAGCTTCCATTGTACAAAGTTATAATTCTTCTTCAAAATAGCATTTGCGGCAGCGCGGCTCATAAACGGATGTTTCGCCGATCAGCAATTGGTTTTGTACAGCCGTTTTACGGTACGAATAAGAGGCAATATTACCGCACTTCATACAAATTGCATGTAGCTTGGTAATATAATCTGCAATGGCCAGCAGTTGTGGCATCGGTCCGAATGGCCGGCCTTTAAAATCCATATCCAGCCCGGCAACAATTACCCGTACGCCCTTAGCGGCCAATGTTTCGCAAACGGTAATAATTTCCGGATCGAAGAATTGCGCTTCATCAATGCCCACCACATCTGCATCGCTGGTGTAAAGCAAAATAGTTTGCGAGTTGTCTATTGCGGTAGAGGGGACGCTGTTAGCATTGTGGCTTACAATAGCATGCTGGTGGTAGCGGTTGTCTATTGCCGGCTTGTAAATCTCTATCCGCAGGTTGGCGATAGCGGCGCGTTTCAGCCGCCGTATCAATTCTTCTGTTTTTCCGCTGAACATAGAGCCGCAAATCACTTCTATCCATCCGCGTTGTGGATTCCTTATTGCTGGTTCGATAAACATTTTTAAAACTTATACTTGCAAAAAATCCTTACTACCTTTGCCCCCGATTTATCACTTTCAAAAGTATTGCATTGCATGGAAAGAGTGGGTGCTTTTATAGGCAGGCTGCAACAACAATATGAGCAACAGGCAGGTCATGATGCTTTATTATTAACTGCCCAGATGTTGCTGGCAGAGCTGCAGGCAGCACAAAGTGCAGATAATAAAAACAGCAAAGTAGCGGTAATTATGCCGCATGCACAAGTTGCTGCCATTAATGCAATGCCAGCGCCGGATACGCAACCTATTCCCGCCGAACAGCCAGCGCCCGATCAGACCCCAGAGATACCAACGCAGCCTGATATTGTACCGGAACCGGAAGTGCCGGCCGAAATACCTTTGGAAGCACCACAGGAAGTACCGCAGCCTCAACCCGAAGAAATTCCGCAAACCATAGAGCCTTACCCGGTAAGTATAAACACCTATGGATTAAGGCCTGCGAACCCTGCTTTTTTTATGCCGGAAGAAGTGCCGACACTATCGCAGCAACCGAAAAAGAGCAACAAAGAATTGTATGAACTGAACGGGTCGGCAGATGGGGAAGAAACAAGCCTGAATGATAAGTTAAAACAAAACGGCAGCAATGAGCTGATGAATAAACTGCAGGAAGAACCGATCCGCGATCTTAAAAAAGCCATTGGTATCAACGACCGCTTCCTGTTTATCAGTGAATTGTTTCGCGGGGATGAAACCATGTATGAGCGCAGCATAAAGACGATTAATTCGTTTAATATTTATCCCGAAGCCGCTTACTGGATTCAGCGCGAAATGAAATTTAAATTAGGCTGGGATGATAACAATGCCACCGTTAAGCATTTTAATCAATTGGTTAAAAGACGGTTTTCCTGAATATACTGCACTACTTTTTGGGTAGCGCCCGCTTTTTCTGCTACATATTTTTCAGATGCTGCGCAGCTTTGCCGGTAAGCTTTTTCATTCTTTAATAATTCGTTCAGCACTTCTTCTCCTTCCAACGCGTTTTCTATACTATAAGCACCACCTGTGGCTACTAAATCCACTGCTTCCGGAAATTTATCGTACACCGGCCCGAAAACTACAGGCTTTGCAAACACTGCGGCTTCTAAAATATTATGAATGCCATCTCCGCCAAACGCGCCGCCTACATAGCAAATGGTTGCATAGTAGTATAGCCGGCTTAGCATACCAATGTTATCTATAACCAGGGTGTTGATGTCGTTTGCCAAAGGCTTGCTCTTTATCTGCGAGTAACGCACTGTGTGCTTATACAGGCGTTCACATTCTTTCAATCGGTCTTCGCTTATATCGTGTGGTGCAATAACAAACCGCATATCCGGATGGTTAATAACAAAGTGATCCAGCTCTTCGTCATCTTCTGTCCAGGTGCTGCCGGCCACCACCACTTTTTTGTCGCCGCAAAAAGCAGCAATCTCCGGTATTGGTTTAAAGTTATTCTGTGTTGCCAGCACACGGTCGAAACGCGTATCGCCGCTTACCGTAGCTGCTGATATTCCGATAGAGTGAAGCAATTGCAGCGAATCAGCCGTTTGCACAAAAAGATGGGTGAAATAGCGAAGCATACGCCTGTTGAAACTGCCATAGGGTTTAAAGAAAACCTGCTCTTTCCGGAATAAGCCGGAAATGAGCAGCAGGGGAATTTTTTGGTGATGTACTTCTTTTAAATAATAAAACCAAAACTCGTATTTAATAAAAATAACCAGTGCCGGCTTTACCAGCCGCACAAAATATTTCGCATTCAGCACACCATCCATTGGCAGGTAAGAGATATAGTCGGCGCCTTTATAATGCTTCCTTATTTCGTAGCCCGAAGGAGAGAAGAAAGTAACAAGAATAGCATACTGCGGGTATAATGTTTTAACGCTTTCGAGCACCGGCCTGCCTTGTTCAAATTCGCCTAAAGAAGCGCAGTGAAACCAGATAACCGGTTTGGTATTCTTATTGAAAAAAACGCGCAGGTTATGAAACACATTTTTTCTTCCGGCAACCCACTGTTTCGCCTTATCATTAAACAAAGAAAATACCCTTGCCGAAAGGGGATATAGCTTTACAAATAAAAAATAGAAAGGCCGCATTGTATGATAGTTGTGATAGGGGATAAACAATGATAAAATGTACTGCTACGAAATTGCATACAATTTATGAAGTTACTTTCTTTAAGTAGATAAATGCTTCGTCATAGCGAGTGCAGCGAAGCTACCTGTGGATAGTATAACCTTGTAAGATTGAAACGAAGTTAGATTTTTCTGCATGGCACAGATTGCTTCGCATGGCTCGCAAAGACCGATTGTTTTACACCGGTGCAAATAAAAAACTATTCCCTTTAACAAGTGCAGCGGGTTACATTTTTATACCTTAAGTTATCAAGAGATACAGACGTCTGCCTTCCACTTTTTTTCCTGTTATTTAGTATGTACAAAGCCCGCAAAGCTTTGCTGTTGCTGCATTGCAGCGCGGGTATGGTGTTGCTTTTCCTTTAAAAAATAAAATAAATTGTTGCCCTTTTTATGTAAATCTCTTCTTTAATCATCTTATTTATTAACCAACAAAAAATCATTCCTTATGAAACGCTTTTTGTACAGCGTAGCTATACTAGCAATGTGCCTTACCATCGCCTGCCAAAGCCGCAGCAACAAAAGCATTGCCGCTACAGAAGACTTAACGCTTACTAATAGTAAACCCGAAGAAACCTCGGCAGATAAAGCCGCCCCCGCACCAGCCCTGCCACCGGCAATAGCTAAAGACGGTGCAGAAGCATTTGGAACCGTTGATAATAGAGCAAGTAATACTGCCGATACCGCTACAGCAATGCCTGCAGCGCCAGACCCCACCGTATTGCAAGGCAGTACGCCAAATAATGAAGACTGGGACAAAAAAATAATTAAAACCGCGCGGGTAACACTGGAGTTAAAAGACTACAAACCTTTTAACGCCGCGATGCATGATAAGCTGAAAAAATATGGCGCGTACATTGCAGGCGAGCAACAAACCGAAAGCGATGCAAGAATTGAGAACGCGCTTACTATAAAAGTGCCCGTAGCGCAGTTTGAAGACCTGATGAACAGTATAGGTGGCGATGGTATAAAAGTATTGGAGAAAAATATAAGTACCGAAGATGTAACGGGCGAAATGGTAGATACCAAAGCGCGGATAGAAGCTAAAAAAGAAGTGCGCGATAAGTATATGGAACTGCTGAAGAGCGCTAAAAGCATGAAAGATATACTGGCCGTGCAGGAAGAGATAAACGGCATACAGGAAGATTTGGAAGCGGCATCGGGAAGAGTAATTTTTTTATCGCACAATGCAGTGTACAGCACCATTAATCTTACCTATTATCAATACCTCAATGGCAGCACCGCCGATACACTGGAGCCATCTTTCTTTACCAAAACAGGCGAAGCTTTTGCCGCCGGCGGCGCTGTTATTATCAATCTGCTCCTGTTCTGCATCTCTATCTGGCCCTTACTGATTGCGGGAACATTTTTATTGTTCTATATTAAAAGGTGGAAAGTAAAAAAGGCATAAGCACATGATTTATTATAAATGGCCGCCTTATATTTTAAGGCGGCCATTGCCGTATAAGAGTACGCCCGTAATGGTAAAAAGCTATTACTATGCATACTGCTTAGCGGTACGTATTTTGTTCGTGGTACAAGGCTAATTGTAAATTTTGTATATGAACAAAAAGGCTTGTTATCTATCCTTGTTTTTATTAGTTGCGCCCGCCGTTACCGCTACGGCACAAACGGTTTCTGCGGGTGTGCGTGGCGGCATAAGTATTCCTAATTTAAGAGCGGGCGGAGGTGCCAGCAACCCGCTTACATCTGGGTACAGCTCCCGGCTTGGCCCGGATGCCGCTGTGTTTATAAATTTTAAATTGTCGGACGTAGTATCCATACAGCCGATGCTGGAGTATTCTGCGCAGGGCGCTAAGAAAAACGGTTTCCAGGCCTTGCCAACTCCTGCAGAAGCAGCTATTTTGTTTCCGCCGGGCGAGCTGCCCCCTTACCTGTATGCCAACTTTAATAACGAAATAAAACTGAATTACCTTTTGTTGCCGGTGCTGGCCAAAGTAGGCTTTAACCTTAACGGATCGCCCTGGCGGTTATATGCCGATGCCGGCCCTTTTGCCGGCCTGCTGCTGTCGGCTAAAAATGTTACCAGCGGAATGAGCGACATCTATTCCGATGCTGCGGGACAGCAATCGCTGGGACTTGGCAACCTGCCTTTTGATAATCACCAGGATGTAAAAGATTCGCTGCAAAGGTGGAATGCTGGCATCGAGGCCAATATTGGCCTGCAATATAGCTTTGGAAACAGCAGCCTGTTTATAGAAGGCGGCGGCAACTACGGTTTGATAGATTTGCAGAAGAATGCGGCCAATGGCAAAAACAAGACCGGCGCTGTTACTATTGCGCTGGGCTATAGCTACCGCTTTGGCGAGTAACTGTTTTTGGTAACTTGACGCTGCAACAGATGGTAGTAGCTACCCACCCCATCAAAGCCATTTGCAGACCTATTGTATATTATACAAATATTACCCGGTTGTTACCATAATGCTCTCTATTACAATGGTAATGTTTATCCGGTGGTGGCGAGCCTGCAAAGCCATCTGTGTACTGCTTTACAACCAATTTTAGCTATAAGTTTACAAGGGTTGGCTACCTGTAGATAGCTTTACTTCGCCTGCTGCCGGCAAATGCAGGTTCGTTATTTCGAAGGCTGCTTTCGCCATGATGGGCTTATACCTGCTGCATCATAAAAAAGCCGGAACAGATAAGTAACTACCCTTTCCGGCTTTTTGCAATTAACCCTGCAATGCTCCTTCCTAACAATTAATATACATACTTGCCGATGTGCTGAAGGCGCTTTTACCGGCCACGTTTTGCGCAAGCACCATCACCGTTACTTTAGTGCCGGCAGCAATGCCTTTTACACACTCGCGGGTAGCGCCTGCTGGTACAATAATCGTATTTACCAAAGTAGTTACATTCAGTTGCGAGTCCATAATACTCACCGGTTGTACCTCGCCGAGGTAAACGATCCAGCAGTAGTTTTTTGCACCTGCTACTTTTTTGGTATTTAAGTATAAATTACCGTTGTTGCACGAAAGCTTAGGTGCAACCGGCGCATCGGGTATTACCGCTTTGGTGCGTATTGCTTTGGTTACAGAAAAGCCGGTGCTTAATATTTTGGTGGCATCTCCGTATGCGGTAGAGGTTACGTAATCGGCTATCTTTATCAGCATCGTATTTTGTGCCGATGCAGAAGCCTCCAGCACACTGCGGGCATGTGCGCCGTTTTTGCGGTTGGCATAGGCAATGGAAGTGGCATGGTTGGCAGCGCCCAGTTCGGTAAGCGTAATGGGCGGATTTGTAAAATCGGTATTGCCGGTCAGTTTCATAATTATACCGGTAGTAAAGGTGCACATTTCATCCGGCTTTTTCTCGTTCCAGGTTTTTAGTACCTCGGGTTCTAAAGTCATAGCTTTTTGTTATTGGAATAATTAAATATGTTGACAGCACAAAAATAAAAAAGCTACGTATTGGTAGCGCAGCAATAGGTTTAAAAGAAACTTAGCGATGCCTTAAATAATGCTGTAAAGCTTAAAACAAACTTTGGAAAAGGGTTATTTTTTAAATACAAGTACTAAATAAAAAAAGTTAAGTACTCACAAAACAAAAAAGAGCACTCGCAAAAAAAAGTTGAGTACTTGTATGGAAAAATTAAGTGCCCGCAAAAGCTATAGAGTGCTTGCAGAAAAAAAAGGGAAGAGGTGCAAACAAAGAAAAGTACTCGCAAAAAAAAGTTGAGTACCCGCAATGTTTTGTTGAGTACTCGCAAAATTTTGTTGAGTACTCGCAAAAAAATATGTAGTACCCGCAGGGAAAAATGGAGTACTCTTTTTTGTATGGTGAGGTATAAATAAAAGAAAACAATAACAAACCATTTTTGTGCAGGTACTAAGGAAGAAAGGAGCAGGTGTTTTGGTATATTTAAATTGCAGATATAAAAAAGAGTTTCTTTTTTGGCTGCTGCGTGTACCGGCAAGTGTATTTTTTCACAAAAAATATGCTGCTGATGTTGTGCGTATCCGATGTGTAATTACAGCTATAAAAAGTATTTCTGTATATGCTATAGTTGTATTGTCGCAATATAAACATTGTATATATATTCTTGCATAAACAAATTTAACTGCTTCATAATCAGCACAACAATATTTATGTACAAAATTTTTAATCTTTTGCTTTATTGCGACTATATTTGAGTTGCCTGCTATTTTTTTGGACAGAACTTTAAACTCATTTGGACGTAACGCAGAAACTTTGCATCTTTTTGAAATAGCTTTTTTGACACGATTCATGATTTCTCTTAAACTTTTTTTGCTCGAACAAATTTGCTTGAGTGTGATAAAGATTATGTGGTGACAAAACTGAAATATTGAATTTTTACAAAAAGCATTGAAAAAGATTTAAAGCTACAATTAATGAATTTTTAAAGTTTTGAGCGAACAGATTTTGTACGTTGATTTATAATATTTAAAAAAAATTTGCTGGACAATTACGTGAACTTTGTAAATACTTTTAAAAGCAAAAATCAATAATAACTTTGAGAGTAAACATTGAAAAGTTTTCAAGTTTTAGAACAGCTTTTATTGGACAATTTTGGCAAGTACAGCTAATTTTAAAAGGATAAAATGTAAAATGTAATTTTTAAAAAAGCTTTGAAAACGTTCAACTTTGAAACAGCTTTTGCTGGACAATTTCGGTGACAACAATTAATTTTATCGGGAGATTTTGAAATATTTAAGATTTGAAAAAAGCATTGAAAAACGTTCATATTTGCAAAAGCTATTTATTGACAAAAAGAAAAACAGCAGGCAACAAGAGTATTGCCGCAATTGGGGCTGGACGAGTGAGCAATCAGCTTCACATCTTTATTCGGCAGAAGTTCGGGCTGGACGTTCGCTATTCTGCTTTTTGTTTTTAACTTAAGCACTTGAACCTTGTTCAGCTTCAGTTATGGGCGGACGTTTTTCAAATTCCCCAACTGCAGCAATACTTTATCGTTGTGCGTCATGTTAAATAACAGCTTGCAAATTTTAGATCTAAGAAAGGTCAAATTGGAAAGTTAACCAGTGACTTTAAAATTTTTGACAATTTAAAAGAACGTTTATGATAATCTGGTCAGGTTATGGTTTCTTGGTTTTTATAATTGTTTTCCTTGACTCTCTGATTGCAAATTTTATTACCAACTACTTGACCAAAGACGATAACTTTTACGACCGAAATTTAGTTCCTCTTGGTGTTTCGTTTTTGTTTTCCGCTTTAGTTATTAAGTTACTTTCAGACTATTTTAAAAAAAAGAAATTGGAGAATAAAGGAACACGTGTCTTCGACAAAATAACGATTGCAAAAGGCGACCAAAACAGACTGTTTTTTATTCCTTTTCGCCATTGGTCCTACATAACGGGAGCTTTAGGACTTGTAGTAATTTTATATCAACTGATAGCAAAAAGATGACGAAGAATTAACTAAAAGCATTTAATGTTGACACACTTCGTAATCAAAAACACGAACGCACAACAAGTGCATTTGTAAAAGCATGGCTTGACCAGCCGCAATTGTACAGCAGTAATTTTTATCATCTTTTGTTATCGTCAGACATTATGTTATTGAACATTTAATAATTATCTTCAACATCAGTTTTTCAATTAAGCATCTGTACCGGCTGACCAATTGCTATTGCCATGCCTTCACAAATGCTGAAACGTTGGCTGTAATTTATTCGGACACATTATGGT
This sequence comes from Ilyomonas sp., assembly GCA_965247435.1. Taxonomy (GTDB): domain Bacteria; phylum Bacteroidota; class Bacteroidia; order Chitinophagales; family Chitinophagaceae; genus Ilyomonas. The sequence continues at coordinate 1,601,931 of OZ252019.1, forward strand.
TGACACAACAATTCAAGACAAGCTTTCAAGACTTAACTATTCACAGCATTGGCTTGACAGTGGAGTATTGACAGAAAACATATTGACAGAACAAATCAGAGAATTATATTTAGGAGAAGACGACAATACAGAACATTATTGCTATCGGACACTTTATAACTATTTTCAATCACAATCATCGTTTGACAGTAATATTTTACGACACACTTTACGACTATTAGAAAGTGACGCTGACAAAAGCATGGCAGGTTCAGCAACAATTTTATTATTAAAAAGCAACGTTCTGACAGACGAACAGTTCGACGCAGTTGCACACTTCTTAATAAAAGTATTTGGCGACTGGACAACAAAGTATATTGACAAAGCGCAAACAGACAAAATACAAAAGCATTCAAGTCCGACTTAAACTACCGCCAACAGGGGTATTGCCAAAATGCAGGCTGACGAATAGGTGCTGTTCATTTGTTTTTCAATTATTCTTTTGTACTATATTCGGCTGACGGAACTATATTGCCTGCAATTCGGCAATACTCAACCGTTGTACGCCACTTTATTATGACACGCTACATTTCTATAATTGTATTATTAATGACTTTGCCTTTATTTAGTTATAAGGACAAAGACCTTGACAATGAAAAGTATTTGAATTTTCTTGCTGCAATTGAGAATAGTTCAACGTTTAACTACTTCACGGTTATAAAAGTAAAAGACCTTAATTCAGGTGTGACAAAAGAGGTTTGTACAAAAGGTAATTTTGTTTCTGGAGCTTTACATATTGAACTCAATGCAGACTATGACAATAAAGGTGAGCGTCGAGTATTGAATTTTGCAAAAAATAAGAAAAACAGATATTTTGAATTTAAAAATAAGAAAGCACTTGACAACATTTCTTTCTTTGACTATGACACAAGCAAACTTTCAAAAATTCAGGATGAATATAATTTTGACAAAGTAATTGAGATTATAAAACGTGACAAAAAATTTGCGTTGCGACTTTCAGACAATGAAATGAAATTATTTGCTCACATTCTTTTTAATAAAGGTTATATGACCGGTGAAAACGATTGCTTCGGTGGTACACTTGAATATGTATATAGAAAAAATTAAGACAAAAAAGCGGCGTACAACAAGTGCATTTGCAATAGCATGGCTGACGGAATAAACTTCGGCTGCAAATCATTTATCAACTTTAGCTTCAGCAGACATTACGCTGTTGAACATTAGTCTTATCTTCAACATTAGTTTTTCAATTAAGCATTTGTACCGGGCTGACAGTTTGCTATTGCCATGCCATCGCAAAGCCGGGTTCGTTGGCAGCAACATTTTGACAAATTACCATGAATCAGATATTTAATAATCTTGTAACCCAAAACTATCTCAACTTTAAAAACTCATTTAATTCTTCAAAGAATGTTTTTTGGGATACGAATAAAAAAAGATTAATTCATGCCGGAGAATTTGGAACATACAGAGAAAATCTTGCAAAAAGGTGGCTTAAGACTTTTGTACCTGAAAAATTTGGAATAGGAAATGGATTTGTTATTACGGCAAAAAACAGAGTAAGTACTCAATGTGACATAGTTTTTTACGACAAGAATGAAACCCCATTAATTGAGAACGATGAAAATCAAAAATTTTATCCCATTGAAACAGTATCAGGAATTATTGAAGTTAAATCCGATATTAACTCAATTGGTGAGCTAAATGCTTATTTGGTAAAGCTATCTGAACTTAAAAAATTTAGAGAAGATGTTATAGACCCAACACCTTATAACAGAGGGGGCTATTCGTTAGACTATAATTTAGAACGAGTGCCTTTCGATAATATCTTCACAATACTACTTTGCAATAAACTAAACTTTCCACTCAAAACTGAAATGATAAGCTATGGTACTATACCAGTAAAGTACCACCATAATTTAATTTTATCTTTAAATGACGGGATAATAAATTATACAACCGAAAAGGGTACCGAAAACATTTTTTTCAGTTTTATTGGAGATGAGGTTCATAAAATTTCTTTTCTTCAAGATGATATTAGTTCAGAACCACCACTTTTCATAAAAAATTTTCTAAACTCTTTACATTATCTTTTAAAAAGTACTTGTTTACATAAATTAGACACTAGTTATTATTTTGTTGACAAACCAACCGACAACGTTTTATGATGATAATGCTGCTGCCAACAAGAGTATTGCCAATAGTGGGGCTGGACGTTGGGGCAATCGGCAACATATCGCTATCGGCTTTGATTCCGCCGGAAGGAACTCTTTTAAACGTCAGAATAAATTTTTAATCTTTGAATAAATAAGGAACTTCGGTTGCCAGGCGGAGGTTTTTCAATTCCCCCACCATCGGCAATACTTGTTCGTTGTTTGCAATTATAACATGCACCGTATAATCTTCATCATTTCGACACTTTTACTTTTGACAGGCTGTTCCAACAAAACGGTCAGGCAACTTCTTGACAACGGTTTTCAAGAAGATGGTACAAAAGCTGTCAGACTTTATACAAGAGCCATATCTAAAGACAAAAACAATGTTGAGGCTTATTGGAGACGAGGCGATGAGTACTATAAAATGCAGCAGTACGACAAATCTATCGCAGACTTTGACAAAGCTATTTCCATTGACTCATCATTTAACAATGGCTATCTTTTTGGTGACAGAGGAAACACAAAAGAAGCCATGAATGACTTGAAAGGAGCAATAGAAGATTATACAACAGCACTACATTTTTGTAAGACAACTGAACCTTCAACACCGAGAGAGAATTTTTATTTTTATCGTGGCAGGACAAATATCAAGTTGGGCGACACATCTTCTGCAATTAGTGACACTGACAGTGCTCTTTATTATTGGAATACTTTTCCAAGAGCCAGGTATCAAAAGGCACGACTTTTAGTAATGCAAGAGAAATATCAGGAAGCTATTCCATATTACAAAGGCTTAATTGACCCAACGTTTGCAGACGATAAAGAATTTCTAGAAGACGTTTTTTATTTGGGAGTATTAAAATATAAAACAGCGGACACGACATTTTGTGACTATTGGAAAGCGGCAGCAAAAAATAAATACCCGAAAGCAATTGAGTACGTTTCTAAATACTGCATGACGAAATAACTGCAAACAACATTGGTATTGCTGCAAGTGGGGCTGGACGTTGAAACTTCGGCTGTTTGCATCGCTGTACATTAGTTCGGGCAGACGAGTTTCAATTTGGCTTTTTGTTGTTAACTTCAACTTTATATTTTCAATTGGGCAGTGGTTCCGGGCTGGACGTTATAAAATATCCCACCTGCAGCAATACCTTTTCGTTAGCAGCAACCTTTCAGCAGACAGTTGTAAGTTCGTTGGTAGAACAAAACGCAGAAATTCAAAAAGGTTTATGTGCGACAGTGGCTAAAAATTTAAAGTGACTTATTCAAGCGTTCATTTTTCAAGCAGCTTTCGGTTTGACAGTGTACTTTTAATTCAACGCGATTTTAAAAAAAACTAATGTTTCAATTTGAATTTTTAACAGAGAAAAATTGAAAAAGACGTTCGTTACTTGCATTTTATCATTAGCAGTTGCAGCAACTTTATCATTTGGGTGCATTCTTCTTGCTGATGATTCTTTTGATGCTAAAATAGGATTAGGTTTATATGGCGTCATATACTTACTTATCCAATTTTTTGTTGGCTTAAACTACCTTTATAAAGACAAAGAACTTGGACAAGGATTAATTATCGGTGCAGTTCTAATCTTAATTATTGGTATTTCTACTTGTACTCGTTTATAACTTTAAAAAATTCAAACTAAGACACTACCTAAAAAAGTAACAAAAAACAATTCGGGCATGACACGATTCAATCAGTTTCGTTCTTTCAATCAAAACTTTTATTCCAAGTGACACAAGGCTGCTAACAAAAGTATTTGCAATAGCAGTGCCTGACGGAAGAACAATCGGCAGCGAATCTTTAATCGGCTTCAGTTCGGGCTTGACGTTAATAATTAAGCGACAAATGTTATCTTCAACAATAAAACATTAATTAACTTCGGTATCGGCGTGACGGAATGCTAATATCTTGCCATCGCAAATACCGAAACGTTGTGCGTCACCTTTTTTTGACAGTTCGTACTCGGAAAATTTCTTTAAATTTGAGTTTTTTAATTGCAGACAATGGAAAGACGAGTTATAAATATTGACCATGAAATTTTAGGTGGCACTCCTGTTTTTTTTGGGACAAGAGTTCCTATCAAAAATCTTTTTGACTATTTAGAAACAGGTGACTCAATTGAAACATTCCTTGACGACTTTGATGGTGTAAAAAGAGAACAAGTGATAAAGGTTTTAGAAATGTCTCAAAAGCTAATAGAAACCTCAACGGGAATACTTAATGAAAATTTTGCTTGACGAATGCGTAACTAAAAGACTAAAACCTCACTTGACCGAGTTTGAAGTGCTTACTGTATCGGAAATGAAGTGGAACGGAATAAAAAATGGTAAGCTTATGGCTTTGTGTATTGACAATGGCTTTGAGCTACTTTTAACTATTGACAAGAACCTTATGTTCCAGCAAAACCTTGACAAACACAAACTAACAATAGCAGTATTGAATTGTTTGACCAGCAAGCTTGAAGAACTGGTTTTGTTTTTACCTTCTTTTAAATCGCAAGTTGACAAGCTCGAAAAACACAAGGCTTACATCATCGAAAAGTAAGGCGAACGCACAACAAGAGTATTGCCAATAGTGGGGCTGGACGTTACAGCAATCGGCTGCATATCCCTATCAGCTTTGGTTTGGGCGGAAGGAACTCTTTTGAACATCAGAATAAATTATTAATCTTTGAATAAATAATGAACTTCGGTTGCCAGGCAGAGGTTTTTCAACTTCCCCACCATCGGCAATACTTGTTCGTTGGCAGTAACCTTTTCTGACACACCCTAAATGTTCGTGTGGACAAAGGACAAAACCTGCCTTCGAACAAATGGAGGCTGTAAACAAATTAATCCTTGGCGACAACTTAGAAATACTTAAAACCCTTGACAGCGAAAGCGTTGACCTTATTTATCTTGACCCACCATTTTTCAGCAATAGAATTTATGAAGTTATTTGGGGCGACAGCGGTGAGGTACGCAGTTTTGAAGACCGTTTCAGCGGCGGCATTGACCATTATATTTCCTGGCTGAAAGAACGTGTTGCAGAGATGCACAGGATTTTAAAAGCAACAGGTTCAATTTTCCTTCATTGCGATTGGCACGCCAACGCATACATACGAGTAGAAATTTTAGACAAACTATTTGGAGCAAATAATTTCAGAGGAGAAATAATTTGGAAACGTACAAATGCTCACAACACAACATCAAGAAAGTTTGGAATTTTAACCGACACAATTTTCTTCTATTCAAAAAGTAACGACTACATTTTCAATCCGCCTTTAGCCGAAGAACACGGCGAAGAATATACTGCAAACGCTTACAGGCACACAGATGAAAATGGAAGGCTTTACAGGACACATCTTGTAGAACGCAATGCAGCATTGGGTATTAGACCAAACTTAATTTACGAATACAAAGGATTTACGCCCAAATGGGGATGGATGATGGAGAAAGAAAAATTAGAAAAACTGGACGAAGAAGGCAAATTTTTATTCAACTCAAATGGAACGCCCCAACGAAAAATATATCTTGACGAAGTTAAAAAACCAGTTCTCGGCAATCTTTGGGATGACATTCAAAATGTACAATCATCAAAAGAAAAGATTGGTTACCCGACACAAAAACCAGAAAAATTATTACTGCGTTTAATAAATATGTCAACAAAAGAAGGCGATACAATTCTTGACCCATTTGTTGGCGGAGGAACAACAGTTGCAGTCGCAGACAAATTTAATCGGCGTTGGATTGGCATTGACCAATCAGTTCAAGCAGTTAAAGTAACCGAGTTCCGTTTAAACCTTCAACAAGATTTATTCAGCAAGCCTTTCATCGTACAGCTTCACAAATACGACTATGACACACTTCGCTACAAAGATGCTTTTGAATTTGAAACCTTTATCGTACAACAGTTTGGCGGCATCAACAATACAAAACAACGTGGCGACCTTGGGCTTGACGGTAAAACGAAAGACGGTTCGCCGATACAAGTAAAACGCAGCGACAACATCGGCAGAAACGTAATTGATAATTTTCTTTCAGCAGTTCAACGGTACGACCATAAGCTCTTTGACAAAAACATTACTGAACAAAAACCAATCGGCTACATCATTGCATTTAGTTTTGGGAGTGGTGCAATACAAGAAGTCGCACGGTTAAAAAATCAAAAAAACATTATCATTAAATTGGTGACTGTTGAAGATATTATTCCAATTGCAAAGAAGCCAACATTGACAATTATAATTAACGATTTAGGCAAAGACAAAAAGAACTTAACTGAAATAGAATTTATAGCAAAGGCTGCAAGTATTGCTGACATTGAGTTTTACGCTTGGGACTTTGCTTATCAAGTTGACAAAGGTTTTAAACCTTCTGTTCTTATTGACAAACAAGGTATGCAAAAACATAAGTTCAAAGCAGGCTTGCATAATATTGCAGTCAAAGTTGTTGACAATGACGGCTTGGACAATATTGAAATTATTAAACTCAAAATTAATGGTGTTGTGGAGCGGACTTGATGATGCGAGAAAGAAAGGCTACTGCCAACAAGAGTATTGCCAATATTGGGGCTTGACGTTGGAGCAATCGGCAGCAGTTCGCTATTTGGCTTTTGGTTCCGGCTGGACGTTATCTGTTTGTCTTTTAGTTATTATCTTCATCAAAAGTTTTTCAATTTTGCTTCAGTTGTGGGCGGACGTTTTTCAATTCTCCCACCATCGGCAATACTTGTTCGTTGGTAGCAATACAACCGCCGGTTCAATAATCTAACGCAACGCTAAGCCTAAAAAACTTATCTTGTATGATGGGAAAAAACTATGGTCGTTTATCCTTGATAGAACGGATAGAGATTGAAAAGTTAGTAAGTCATAAAAAGAGTTATAGCGAGATTAGTGAGGTCTTAGGTCGCAATAAAAGCACTGTCAGCCGGGAGGTAAATAAACAAGGCAGAGAGGGTTATAAAGCTATTGAAGGCGAACGGCTTGCCGTGAGCAGTGTTAGTAATCGCCGTAGTGGCAAGACCAAAATAAGGCAGTGTGTGGAGCTTGAACAATATGTATTAGACAAACTTGAGCTGAGGTGGTCGCCGTGGCTGATACACAGGATTTTAAAAAGAAAATTTCCACAAAACAAAGCAATGCAGATCTCTCACGAAGCCATTTATTTGTACATCTATCTGCACAGTAAAAAAGAGCTAAAAAGCTTGCTAATATCAGAGCTCAGGCAGAAAAGAAAGTATCGTGGAAACGTGCGCAGGGGAGCTGATAAACGCACAACTATACAAGATCCCATACGTATAGACGAACGTCCTGAAGAAGTAAAAGGCAGGCTTATACCAGGTCATTGGGAAGGCGATCTGGTAATGGGTAAAGAACGCTCAAGTGCAATAGGGACGCTGGTTGAGCGCACTACACGCACCATCATTATAGTACCCCTAAAGGCAAGAGATGCCACTACAGTGCGCAAGGCTTTTGAAAAAGAATTCAGGTCAATACCAGCGCAGATGAAAAAGACAATGACCTACGATAATGGCACCGAGATGGCACAGCATAAACTCTTTACAAAGAACACCAAAATACAAGTTTATTTTACACACCCCTACAGCCCGTGGGAAAGACCAACCAATGAAAATAGTAACGGATTGATAAGAGATTATTTTCCTGCAGGAACAGACTTTAGTACCATTTCAACAGCACGTTTAAAAGAGGTGCAAAACCAGCTAAATGAACGACCAAGACACGTGCTTGATTACCGAACTCCCAAAGAAGTTTTTGAAGAAATGATACTAACCCAAATTGCATAAATCTTTTACCTGTGTGGCTGGAGATTGGAAACCACAGCGAACAAACAGGCTTTTGAAAAGTGATGGGAAGTGTAAAAAGCTTCCCTCATTTTAAACAGAAAAACAATCACTTTTTAAAACAAAAAAAGAGTTTCCAATAAAACATTAAATTTGGTGACAGCGTTGCAATAGAACTTTGAAACCACCTATTGGAACAGTTCCTATAATTCAAGCAGGACGAAAGCCCTATCTTCATGCCGACACATTTAACAGCATGAAAGTTGACAGATACCATCTTAAATCAGATGAAAGCCTTACAGTTTTTGAATTTATTAGCGTAGGACCAAAAGGCGCAATCCGCAAGCAGATTCATTTTCAGCCTACTTACACAACAGGACTTTACAATCTTGCTTTTGGCGACAAACATCCTGACACAGGTGAACTTGACGACCTTGCTGTAACGAACAACGGTGATACTGATAAAGTGCTTGGGACAGTTGTTGCCGCTTTGTACACTTTTCTTGACAAATATCCAGAAGTTTTCGTGTATGCAACCGGTAGCACACCCGCCCGGACACGACTTTACCGAATGGGAATTACACGGTTCTATGATGAAATGATTCAGGACTTTAACCTTTATGGACGTATTGCCAAGGAATTTTATGAGTTTGAAATCGGAGTAGAGTATGAGGGATTTTTAGCGCAACGGAAATTTTAGTAAATTGCACATTATGAAAACAGTTAAGGAATTAAATAACAGCAAAACGCCTATTGTGGCTATTGACCCATCGCTAAATAAGTGTAGGGACAAAACGCTTTTTCCTGAAAAGCTTGCTTTGGCAAATGAACAACTAAAGGGCGTTAAACTTCCACTCAAAAAGCACCGCAGCTAACATTTGGTTTGTCACAATGCGGGCAGACGAATATGTGCTGAACATCTTTTTTTCAATTAAGCTTTTGTACTATATTCGGCTGACGTAATGCTATTTTCCGCACCGCGGCAAGCCGGCGGGCGTTGGCTGTAATTTATTCGGACACATTATGGTTGACACAACAATTCAAGACAAGCTTTCAAGACTTAACTATTCACAGCATTGGCTTGACAGTGGAGTATTGACAGAAAACATATTGACAGAACAAATCAGAGAATTATATTTAGGAGAAGACGACAATACAGAACATTATTGCTATCGGACAATTTATAACTATTTTCAATCACAATCATCGTTTGACAGTAATATTTTACGACACACTTTACGACTATTAGAAAGTGACGCTGACAAAAGCATGGCAGGTTCAGCAACAATTTTATTATTAAAAAGCAACGTTCTGACAGACGAACAGTTCGACGCAGTTGCACACTTTTTAATAAAAGTATTTAGCGACTGGACAACAAAGTATATTGACAAAGCGCAAACAGACAAAATACAAAAGCATTCAAGTCCGACTTAAACTACCGCCAACAGGGGTATTGCCAAAATGCAGGCAGACGAATAGGTGCTGTTCATTTGTTTTTCAATTATTCTTTTGTACTATATTCGGCTGACGGAACTATATTGCCTGCAATTCGGCAATACTCAACCGTTACCTGTAAGCTTGGCGATAGCACATAATAAATTAAAATACACATGGGCATTGGAAGAAGACAGTTTATGAAACTAATGGGAGTGGCATTGGCTGGACTTACAATTGACCCGCTACAGGCAGTTGCCATAAACTCTAATTATTATGTCAATAAAAAGCTGGGGCTTATACTTTCTAAGCCTGACGGATGGAATTTTGTTTCTGTTATGGACTTTGGGAAACTGCAAGCTGACCAAGTACTTGCTGCTGATTATGAACTTAATAAAGAGGAAGCTTCGCAACAGACAGGGAAGCCAACGCTTGTAATTGCCAAGTATGGACTTAATAAGCCGGAGTACGAACATCAATTTTCACCCTCCATTACTATATTCATTGATGACAAAGTTGAAGTCAATAGAACAATCAATGAAGACATTGTACAAAACTTTGAATACCTCGTAAATATGGTAGCCTATAGGTCAAGTAAAGTCTTCAAGGAATATCACACAATTAGAGAGATAAGACAATTTGAGTTATCAAATTGTAATTGCTATGACTATTTATGGAGTTGGACATTTGAATCAAATGTGTTTAAAAGGCATGGACTTGCAAAACATGGAGCGTCATGGTTGAAAAAGGAAATTTCTTGTATGCCTTTAATATGACAGACTCCACAGAAGCAGAAGAAGTAGAATTAGAAGCATTCAAATCTTTTGTCCAAAGCATCAAAATAATTTAAATAGAACAGCCTACAGGTAACAGTCGGTTTGGCAAAAGCAGGGCTGACGAACATAGGTTAAAATTTATACCTTTATTCAACAGCAGTGCAAGCGTAGGCTGACGTAATTCTTTCTTCCTGCCTTCGCCAAGCCTTGGAACGTTGCCTGTAACTTTCGACGGTACGCAGTTGTTACTTATTTTAGCATTAATTTCATAGTTGCTTTGGCTGACGATGCTGCGAGTTGCACTCGGACAGCAAAATGGTTGCGTTGGTTTTATCAGTACAGGTTTTGGCTTTACACTGCTGGACAATTTATAAAGTGTACAGGCAACATGGGGTTTTGTGTCAGCACGGCTGACACAACCTGGGCTTCAACTGCGGTTCGCTATTGAGCTGCAGCTATGGTCAGACGGATCCCAATTGATCAGTAGTTGTAGTTTGCAGCTTTTATCTTATTTTCATCTTCAGTTCAGGCTGACGGAACCTTTAATCGTGCCGCCACAAAGCCTTGAACGTTGTGCGTTATTTGACAATCGGACTTACAAAACATTAGAAAATTGAAAACCTATAAGTTTATAAAGCGTGGAAACGACTGGTACATTGACTTGCCAGAATATCTTGAGCAAGGCGGTAGTATTGGAGACCTTCAAATGATTGATGGTGCAGACAAAATGCTTGACATGATGGCTGCCAATGAAAGCTCTATTGTTTTAAGTATTTCAAAAGAGCCGTTTGATAAAGCTGATAAACTTGTTTTAACTGAAAAATGTGACCCATTTATTGGTGGTGGGAATTACTTAATGAAAGTATACCAAGGACAAGAAATTAATCGAACAATGTGGTTATGTCAAGTTACTGAATTTGTATTTGGAGAAATCCCTGAACAGATTTTTGTAAGACAAGAAAAATCTTAAATTATTAAGGAGCAACTTGACGGAAACAACGCACAACAAGAGTATTGCCAATAGTGGGGCTGGACGTTGTGGCAATCGGCTTTTGTTCGCTATTGGGCTTTGGTTCTGGCTGGACGTTGGCTATTTAGCTTTTAGTTTTTATCTTCAACTTTTAAAACAGTATTGAACTTTGGTTGCCGGGCGGGAGTTTTTCAATTCCCCACCATCGGCAATACTGAATCCGTTGCCTGCAACTTTTGACAATCTCACGTCCTAAAATAGGTTGACCAAAAATTCAACAACTATTGGTCAACATGAGCACACAGAAAACAAAGCCTTGTCCAAAAAGAAGCGGCAAACAAGTCAGCTTCGACTTCAAACTTTCCGTCATTGACGAAATCAGCAATGGTCTTATCAGTGCAAACTATGCTTCAAAAAAGTACAATATTTCAAGAAGCACCATTGCTTACTGGATGAAAAAATTATCTTCCTGTTTACAAACAAAAAAAGGCATGAGCAAGAATGATGAAATCAAAAAGCTTAAAGAGCGCATTGAAGAACTTGAGTTCATTAAAGAATTTCAGCAGGATATGATTGTGGAGTTTGAAAAGGTTACCGGCGAGGAACTTTCAAAAAAGTTTTTACCCGAACACTTAGCACAAGAGATACAGCGCAAGAAGAAAAAGCTTACAAAGTAAAATGGCTGTATGAAGTGTTCGGGATAACAAAACAGGCTTATTACAAAAGAATTAAAACCGCTAAACAAAAAGAAATGCAGGCAGAGCAGATTAAGAAAATAATTGAGCCTATCCGCAAGCGAATGCCTCGGTACGGAACAAAAAAACTGCATCTTGATATTAAAGATGACCTTAAAAATGTAAGTATTAAAATGGGCAGGGATGCTTTTTTTACCTTTGCCAGGCATCACCGTTTGCTCGTTCCCAGAACAAAGCGGTGCTTTATTACTACCGATTCAAAACACTTTTTTTACACCTCGCCCAATCTTATTAAAAGCCTTGTTCCCACTCATTCCGAGCAGGTCTTTGTAAACGATATTACGTATGTAAAACTGCAGGACGGCTATGTTTACGTTGCATTGGTTACTGACCTGTATTCAAAAAAAGTGATGGGTTATAAATTGGATGATAACATGAAAACACAACTCGTTAAAGATGCACTGCAGATGGCACTGAATAATTGCGAACATAACCGGGAAACAATCATTCATCACAGCGACAGGGGCATCCAGTATTGCTGTCCTGACTACAGTGAGTTTGCTCAAAGCAATAGAATGATTTTAAGCACCACAGAAAAATACGACCCGTATGAGAATGCTGTTGCCGAACGCATCAACGGTATACTAAAATATGAGTTTGGATTAATCAAAACCATTCCTTCCATTGATATTGCAAATAAAATGCTTACGCAGGCAGTGGAGATTTACAACAGGGAAAGAAGGCATTACTCTCTTGAAATGCAGACACCTGACTTTGCGCATACACATCAAAAGCATAAGTATAAAAGCTATAAAAAGCAATTGCTGAACAACGAACAAAAGATGAACATAAGTACTGCAGCTTTATCCACAAACGGCGAACGAAAATCATCCAAAAATTGAAGAGAGCCGTTTAGTGGATAAAGTATTTGAAAAACGAAAGCCGATAAAAACAATCCCATAATTTTGAGCATACTTAACCATATTTCTTAACCAAAAATGGTCAACCTATTTCAGGACAAGACACGAATTTCCATAATATACATTTCTTTGTTGACAATATTTCTAGTTGTAAGCTGCAATGAGGAATCAAAAAGAATCGAAAATCATACTTCGACAGGAAAACTTGTTTCACTTGACCATACAGATACAAATCTTTGTTGTGGCAGACCTTACGACACGACTTTGCAAAGTGGATGGTCAATTCAATATTTAGTAAAGGATGACTCGACTAAATACAGAGACGTTTACATCAAGTGGATGAAAGATGGCAAATCCGGACTGTATTACGGGCAATACCTTTTAAGTTTCAGAACTTACTTTGTTCCTGAGCTGGCCGGGGAAAATGACAGATACATCTTTATGGCACACGGCTGTGCAACAAGCTGTGCAGGACTTTTAGTTTTTTCAAAAGATAAATTAATTGAAAGAGATTTTTCTCATATCAAAGCTTATAACATTGCCGCAAACAAAGTGGTGTGGTTGCCAGACGATGATTTTGCCAATGTTGAAGGAGGATTTAAAGTAACTATATCCGACTTAACCAATAGTAAGGATACGACTTTAGCTTTTAGCAACTTAGCTTTAGGTTCATACCAAGAGGGCTATATTGACACTGTGATATTTTCAAAAGGTCTAACTAAAATTAAGTGCACACTCTTAGACAAAAATGATGATACAAGACAAAGACAAATTGTAGAAACCAAAGCAGTGAAACAATAAAAACTGCACACAACATATGCTTGCTGCCATAGCGGCTGACCCAAGTCAGTCAGCAGCAGTTTTCTTTTCATCTTTCTCTCTACATTTGAGCTGACGGAATGCTAAGCCCGCTACGATTAGCAAGCAGCGAGCCGTTACCTGCTATTTTAAATGATGACTCCATCCACAGATATAGAGAAACTGTTATTCAGCGGTTCGGTTGAAAAGATTCAATTTGCAGAGTTGGTATCTGACTTTACTGATATTTTAAGCTTTGTCAATTATGGAGACTTTGGTGAGATACACAGGCTAAATACGCCTGGACCGATTTATACAACTTATACCGATAATTGTGGTACGGGGCAAGTCGAGGCAATGAATAACGTAGGTAGCGACGATAACTGGCGTGAAATAATCTTTAAACAACCATTCACGAGACAAGAATTAAGAGAGACATTAAGCGCAGCTTATGTTGACCCGTTTGGCGAATACTATTTTGACGGAAATCAAAACTGGACAAAAGAGTTGATTAATGATTGGTGGCTGGAAATTGAAGAACGGGTTGCTTACGTTTGTGACCGATATGAGGAGGAGTTGACCGCTCCTGCCGAGCCTCAATTTGGACGGAGACCAATACCTGAAAACTATAAAAACTGGTTGGACTTTTACCAAAATGGTCTCAAAAAATATCTTGAATGGTATATTTCGAAAATTTGTAATCAACAAACGATTTTAAGAGACATCAACGTTGACTGGACAAGAAAAAACAGATTGGACGATGTCCTTAAGTCAAAGAAAAACGGCATGTAACAGTGTGTTTATAAAATTGTGGCGGGACGTTGAGTATTCAACTTTAAATCGCTATTTTGCTTTTGTGGTTAATTGAAACTAACGTATTTCAAATGCCACAACTTCATAAACACTTTAACGTTGGCTGTAATAGTAGAGCCACACATAAGCAATATGAAAAAATAAATTTTTACTGCCATTTTTAGCGACCAATATTTCAACCATGAAAATAGAACATATAGCCATTTGGACAGCGGATTTACAAGCAGCAAAAGAATTTTACACCAGGTATTTCAATATGACCTGCGGTGAAAAATATACAAATAGTCAAAAGCATTTTTCCTCCTACTTTCTTTCTTTTGAGGATAGCTCCACAAGAATTGAATTAATGCAACGCCCTGACATTTTGAAGCCTGATGATAAAAAGGGATTTACAAATGGGCTAACGCATTTTGCTATCTCAGTTGGAAGTAAAGAATTAGTTGACTCACTTACTGAAAAACTAAGAGCAAACAATTTTATAATATAATACAAGGAGAGCCAAGAACAACAGGAGATGGATATTATGAAAGTGTTGTTTTAGATCCGGAAGGAAATCTAATTGAAATCACGGAATAATAAGAACTACATTGAACAACATAACCTTTGCTCAATTTTTAAGATACCTGACCTTCATTTTTTAGCCTTACCTAAATTAGCAATATGAACATGGACCACTGTGGCTTTCAGGTTAAAAACCTGGATGCAGCGATTAATTTTTATACAGAAAAACTTTTATTCAAATTAGATTTTAGAGCTATTAATGAAGAAGAACAGGAGGAATATGCCTTTTTATCATTAGGAAAAGCAAGACTGGAGTTAATCCAGGATCTGTTAAATCCTTATGAGATTCCTGCTATAAAAAAACCGTATTGCCCTCATTTTTGCATTGAAATTGATGACATGACAAAAGCAATTGCCGGCTTACAAACGATGAATATAAGAGTTGTGAAAGGGCCGCTGAAAATTGACAATGAGGAAACGTGGATTTATTTTGCTGATGAAGATAATAATGTGATAGAGTATATTCAATGGTTTAATAAAAAATAGAACTTCAAAAGTATTTGCAATAACAGATACGCCTGCCGGACACTACTACAGCCAATATAAGGCTTGGCAATTGTAGAATATATTGTTTCATAAAATCGGGACAACAAATAAAAGAACAAGAAGGGCAGCAGCCAACAGCGTATTGGCAAACCGGTAGGCCCAAGTATATAGAAACACTATAAACATATATTATCAACAAATTAGATAAACAATCTAATATTGGATTACCTAAAGACCTATTCCTTTTAACGTGGTGGAGCGTACGAAGAGCACTTAAAAGCAGTACAACCCGGACAGGATGAATTAAAAGAATGAACAATAGCATACCTGGCACAAAGCCGCATTACCAGATATTAGACGGGCTTCGGGGCGTAGCATCCGTAATGGTAGTTGCTTTTCATATTTTGGAAGCCCATGCAACCAGCCATCTCGACCAGGTTATCAATCATGGTTATCTGGCAGTGGACTTTTTCTTTTTGCTTTCCGGTTTTGTTATCGGCTATGCGTACGATGAACGCTGGAGCACCATGAAGCCAAAAGACTTTTTTAAACTTCGCCTGGTAAGGTTGCAGCCAATGGTGGTGATGGGTATGCTAATCGGTGCCGGGTGCTTTTATTTCCAAAACTCTGCGCTCTGGCCGGCCATACACCAGGTGCCCGTTGTTACAATGCTGCTGGTAATGCTCATTGGGTTTACACTCCTCCCCGTGCCTCCGTCTATGGACATACGCGGCTGGCAGGAAATGCACCCGCTGAATGGTCCGGGCTGGTCTTTGTTCTTTGAATACATCGCGAATATTTTGTACGCTATCGGTATTAGAAAATTATCGAAGACCGCACTATCGGTTTTGGTATTTGTGGCAGGCTGTGCATTGGTACAGCTTGCAGTAACCAGCAGTGCCGGGGATATAATTGGCGGCTGGTCGGTAACTGCCGAACAACTGCGCATCGGTTTTACCCGGGTGATGTATCCTTTTTTTGCCGGCTTACTGCTCTTCCGCATAGGAAAAATTACCTATGTAAAAAATGCATTCTTTTGGTGCAGCTTGTTGCTCATCATTGTTTTTTCTGTACCAAGGGTAGGCGGTAGCCAACACTTATGGATAAATGGTTTGTACGACTCGCTTACGATTATTATT
Organism: Ilyomonas sp.; assembly: GCA_965247435.1. GTDB lineage: Bacteria > Bacteroidota > Bacteroidia > Chitinophagales > Chitinophagaceae > Ilyomonas. Next base: position 1,618,461 of record OZ252019.1, read on the forward strand.
CTTTTTCCATTGGTTGTATATGCAGGTGCCTGTGGAAAGATAGCAGGAAAGCGATCGGCACAGGTATGCAAATTCTTAGGCGATATTTCTTACCCGCTTTATATGACACATTATCCACTCATCTACATTTATACAGGATGGGTAAGCGATCGTAAACCCACACTTGAACAGGCATTGCCTTTTGCCTTGCTCACTTTTGCAGTTAGTTGTTTACTTGCCTACGCCTGCTTTAAATGGTATGATGAACCAGTAAGAAAATGGTTGAAAAATAAAATATTGCTGAAGAAGACGTGATGGTCTTGATAAATGAATTTCCCGCACGTATTAATGTTCTTCACCAACAGGATAGCATAGAAAACGTTGGCAGTGAAAAACAGGGGCAAAGGCCAAAAGAAGTGCCGATATTTGACAAATGCTTTTACAACATGTATTTAAAAACAGGGAGAAGCGAAAGCGTTTTGCACATATCGGTGCAGGAGTTGTAATTTTAATTCATTCGTATGATAAATATATAAGCGGGCATGAAGGGTATATACCATTTGCTGTTGCAGGGTTTATATTCGTAGCACTTGCATTATTTCATCCGGTAATAGAAAATAAGATACCCTGGATTGATGGAGTATTCTTTGTAATAGAAGGTATTTTATCTTTAGTAGTGGCTTACGACGCCTTAGAGGTGGGAAAGAAAGCGATACCTGTTGCCTATCTTCTTTTAGCACTTTTTCAGTTTTTTATGGCATTCAGAAAAAGTAAAAAAGGAATGGAACACCATAAATTAAACGCTAAATAACTTGCATGGAAAAGAAAAGAAGAATTATAATTGCTGTTTTGCTCTTAGTGTCTATTGTAAATTTTAGCAGAATAACAGGGAATGACAATATCCGGATAGTTCAGTTTATATCAATTTTTGTAATTGGCGCCCTGGCGGCACTATTACTTAATGAGTTTGTTAATTTATTCAAAGCAAAGAGACAATAGTTGAAATTCGACCGGGATTAAAATTACCGCTAACAATAGGGTTGAAAATCTGCTGACTAATATCAGCGATAGTTTCAGCCCGGCAGCACCTGTTTAATTAATCTTTATTATCTTCCATATTCACGAGCGCATTGACCTCACCCTAAATCCCTCTCCCGGGGAGCGGGACTTTCCCGCCGGCGTTGGTATTCTTCACCAACATCAGATATAGTTTCTCATAAAATAAAATCATTCCATCATTTCACAATATTGCTGGTGAAGAACACAAACATGGCGAAGGAGCGTCCGCTTGTGCATTGACATAACCAATAATTGCGATGGCTGGAAGGAAAGTAACTGATTGTTGATGGATTAATGCATCTATCAATTTCGTACTATTACGTACATTTAGGCGTTAGGCGCAATTTTAATCCCGCACTCAGGCAGCTAACGCAATTTTTAAATCACATGAAATATAAGATCAGAACTCACTTCCTTGTTATATCCAGCTTGTTAGCTCTTTCCTTTTTTTTATCATTTACCGGATATGCACAAACTCCTGCTACGCAACAATTCGTTATCAAAAATGTGAATGTCATTCCAATGACTTCGCCAAATACCGTTTTATACAACGCTACAATAATCATCAGCGGAGATAAGATAGCACCTGTAAACACCACTGTTTCAAAAGATGCTACCATTATTGATGGCAAAGGAAAATGGCTGATACCGGGGCTTATAGATATGCACGTGCATGTAACCACAGATACTTATTTTGGTATAAAACTACCAACGCAAGTGCCGGATATTATGTTTAACACGCAGGATATTATGACTCCTTTTATTGCGAATGGCGTTACTACCGTTTTAGACCTCAACGCTACTATGGAAACCTTTAGCGAAAAGAAGGAAATAGAAAAAGGAAATGTTATTGGACCACGAATAGCGCTTGCCGCGCTGATTAACGGCGGAGAAGGTTCGGGAAGAATAGCAAATACCGCTGCCGACGGGCGCCAGACCGTTCGTACTGCAAAAGCCGAAGGCTACGACTTTATAAAGCTTTATTCCAAGTTAAATATAGAAACGTACGACGCTATTGTTGATGAGGCTTACATACAGGGGCTAAAAACAGTCGGGCATATTCCGGATGCTTTTCAGGGAAAAATAGAGCAGGCGTTTGTGCCTCATTTTGGTATGGTAGCGCATGCAGAAGAGTTGGCTAAAAAGTCAGCAGATTTTAGCAGCGGAGATGCACGCCATTTTGCACAACTTGCAAAAGCAAACGGAACCTGGCTAACGGCTACCTTAACAGCGATGGAATGGATTGCAAATCAATCCCATTCGCTGGACAGGTTAAAGGCTTCCCCAACACTGCAGTATGTGCATCCGCTTTTACAAAGCAAATGGTTAACCGCCAACAGCTATAATAAAAATGCAACTCCGGAGCGCGCAGCCTATTTTGACAGTGTGGTACAATTCAATTTTCTATTAGTGAAGGCTTTTAAAGAAGCCGGTGTACCCATAGTTGCAGGTACAGACGCCGGAGTTTCCGGCGTAGTGGCAGGGTTTGCATTGCACGACGAATTAGCGCTATTGGTACAAGCAGGTTTAACACCCGAAGAAGCCTTAAATGCAGCAACGCTGTCAGCTGCCCGATGGCTTGGCATTGACCAACAAATTGGTACTGTTGAAACAGGAAAATTTGCAGACCTGGTATTATTGGACGAAAACCCGCTTGCAGATATAAACAACACCCGGAAAATAGCAGGTGTATTTGTAAATGGTAAGTGGTTAAGCAAGACTACAATAAATACAATGCTTTCCGGCTTGGCCAAGCGTAATACGGCAGACAAAAACAAATTTGATTGGCAAACAATAACCAATAAGAAAAAGCTATCAATAAATCGCTAACCTGTTGTATGTTTTTCTTCCCCGCAATTGCTCCATCCATAGCCAACGTGCGTTTGGTATAAAACTTTTCACCGCCCGCGTTAGTGTCCTCCATTTATGCTGTAACAAGGAGTACCTTCATTTCAAAGCATTGCTGATGCAACGCACCAGCAATGCTTTGAAAGAATAATAATTCCATCCCTTATTGCGGGGTAACTTCTATGCTGGAAGTAAGCGGACCGGTGCCGGCAGCATTATAGCCAATCATGCTTACGCATACCGATTGTTTGCTGGCAAGGTTGGTAAGCTGCGTAATCCTGCGGCTCGTAGGCTTTACATACATCTTAATACCATTGAGTGTAAGCTCTATCGCATCGCCCACCATGGCTACTGTTACTTCTTCGGGCGCTGCCACTACAAGATAGCCGCTGATGTCTTTGCTGGAGGTGCACGATACGGCGCATACGCCTTTGCCATCGCCCGGCGCAGCCTTCAGGTTGCTCATCATCGGCGGCACTGTTTTCTTTTTGCGCTCGCCTTTGGTAGGTACAAAGCCGGCCTTGCGTATCAGCTCCGGGTTGTTGCCGTTTGCTTTAGAGTTTACGTAAACTGCCGTCTCTTTAAATTTCGCATTCCATTCGGCTTCTACCGCATTGCGGGCGTCTATGGCTATTTTATCGCCGTTGGAGGCAGCTTTCTCCGCCGTTTGAAACCGGAAGTTAAGCGTTTCGAGGTCGGCCACCGGTATGGGCGGGTTAGATAAAATGGTACTTTCGGCGTGTAAGCCCGTGGTGATGAGTGTGCCGGCTTTAATTTTAAGCAGCGCATTTTTTCTTAAAAATGCAAAGGAAACATTAATAGGTAATGCCATGATACTGGTTGTTTTTGTTTGTTTAAAAAGTTATTTACGGGCACAATATTATTATGCATTTTGCAATGGCGCAAGGGGCAAAAGCAATCTTAATCGCTTTTTATATTTTTTATCTTTTTTTAAAAAGCGCCGCTGTGGTTTGCGCTTTTATATCACCAACAAGCTTGTTTATGGGAAGAACAAGCTTGTAAAAGTAAAAAACAAGCTTGCAGAATTTTAAACAAGCTTGTAAAAGTAAAAAACAAGCTTGTTGACGTGAAGAACAAGCTTGTAAAAGTAAAAAACAAGCTTGTAGAATTTTAAACAAGCTTGTAAAAGTAAAAAACAACCTTGTTGGCGCGGGAACAAGCTTGTAAAAGTAAAAAACAAGCTTGTTGGTAAAAATAGCAGCGTAAAAAGATGGAAGCGCAGTTGTACTTATACCCGCAATTACTATTTTGTGCAGGGAACGCTGCAACCTACTGAAATGAATAAAATGTACAAAATTCTTTTGTGCATTGGCGACACTAACAATTGCAATAGGCAGAAGAATGATCAGTGATTGGTAATAGATTGATGAAAACGGCAATTTTGTACTATTGCATATATTTATGCGTTGACTGCTATGCGACGTGCAATCTTACTTTACTTAATAATAATTTTATGACTGTTGATTTTAAAAATTTGATAACACTTATTTCCGTTGCAACAGCATTAGTTGGTGTTTTTTACAGCATCTATAATTCAAGAAAAACAATTTACATTAATTCAGTCACTACTTCGAGGTTAAAATATATGGACAATTTGCGACAATACATTGCTGAATTTTGCGGTTTAAGTTTACATGTTGTTTTGACAAAATTAGACGAAAAAGAAAAAAATGAATTAATTCAAAAGATTGACAAATTTCGTTTCCTTATTAAGCTACATCTCAATAGAAAAAATGCTTTTGATAAACGAATAATTGAAAAAATAAATTCAATTCCAAATTTAACCGACCCTCATAAAATTGATAAATTGGAAGAAGAGTTGAATCAACTGGTAAATTTGACGCAAGATATTTTAGATTTAGAGTGGAATGGAATCAAAAATGAAGCTAAAAGTGGACCAAATAAAAAGCAAACGATTAAATTAATTAATGAACGGCTCGTTGACTATGGAAAATAAAGCACAGCAGCCAACAAAAATATTGCTGCAAGCGGAGCTGACACAGTGCACCATTGGCAGCAGTAGTAAACATCAACAATCAATCATTAATTTAGCTTCGGTTATCGGCTGGCACGGCGCTATTATCCCAGCCTGCAAGCAATAAGTCTATCCGCCCCGGCACGTGTACGCACGTACCGGAATCATTAAATGAAATGGGTGTTGCGTGAAGACACGCACCAAGGCGTAGAATTTTTAATATTTGAAAAATAATGAACTTTGGTTGATAGGCTGATGATTTTCAACTTCCGCACCATCGGCAATACTTTTTCGTTGGTGGCAATAACCCATAAACGGTAAAAATTATGAAAGCAGTTAAAAAATTTACGACGTTTGAAGATTTAAAATCTTATGAAAGCAAAACAGTAGATTATGCAGTGAGTTTGAAGAAGCATAACGAATTTGAAAAAGTTATTAAGGACATCAAGTCTAATAAAGTACTCAAAGGCAACAACAGCAAGTCCAAATAATGGGAAATGGAAGATAATCTCAAATTTACTTTATTAACTGTATGCAAACTGCTTGAAAAATACAATGTAAAATACATTGTTGTTGGAGGAGTTGCTGTAGCATTGAATGGTTTTTAAAGACATTCTATAAACGCTTCAGGCGAGTTAACCGACAAACCAGATTTAGATATTTGGTACAATCCTACTTATGAAAATTACTTCAACATTTTGAAAGTTATGGAAGAGTTGGGGCAAGACATTTCAGAATTCAAAAATGAACAAAGCCCAAATCCAGGAAAATCATTTTTTAAATTAGATTTTGATGACTTCACTTTTGATGTTTTACCTGCAATTAAAGCTGATATTAAGTTTTTTGATGCAAATCAAAGGAAAGAGACAATTAATGTAGATGAAACTCAAATTCATTTTTTAAGTTACTTAGATTTAATAGAAGATAAGAAAGCGACCGGAAGAGGGAAAGATTTAGAAGACATTGAACAATTAAAAAAAATTAAAGACAACAAATAGAAGTAAAGCTACTGCTACCAGCAAATGTATTGCTAACAGGCTGGCTTGACGTAGTAATAATCGGCTGCTGTACTACTATCAGCTAATACCGGGCTTGGCCGAATTTAATTTGGCTTTTTCCCGCCCGTGTTGGTGTTCTTCACCAACACGCTTTATTTGTTTTTCATAACTTATAATATAGTTGTTGCTTTACCTAATTCTATGTTCTTTGCCGGTGAAGAACACCGGCAAAGGCGGAAATCAGCTTCGGTATCGGCTGACGGAACTCCGAAGCCCTGCCATCGCCAATACTTGTTCGTTCACAATTTTACTTTACATTTCTTATCTTACAGCTTAAATGTAACAATTATGAAAACTGCAAATATGGTCAAGTACATTTCCATTTTAGGTTTTATTCTTATCTTATTTTGCGCTTTACTTCAAACAGGTGGAAATGGAACATCCATAACCGTTGTTTTGATTACTTCGTTTATTTTTATAGCTGCATCAATAAAAAGTAAAAACTTCCAAAAGAAATAATAATCCTTAACTCACCGGACAATTATTAAAACTTAAGAGTGAATTTACCGCCCGTGTTAATGTTCTTCACCAACATGTTTTATTTAGTTGTTTATAATTTAAACTATGGTTGTTGCTTTACCTATTTCAAAGTTCTTTGCCAATGCTGCACACCGGCAAAGGCGGAAAAAACAATTGTTTCAAAATCTGTTTACAGACTTTGCGTTTTAGTCGACTAATGCTTTGCCTTGTTTTTTACATTAACCCATAACACATTTTTTATGACCAAAGAAAAATTGACCAATGATATTTTGGCAACTATTGCAGAGAGAAAAAAGTTTGCAAAAAGAGATTTTAAGACATCTGAAATATTACTTACAATATCCATCGTGGGCTGTTTTATAACGGCGACACTTGCTACATTGGCTGGAAACCATAATATAGATAACAATGTAATTGCAATACTTGGCGGGTTATCTGGAATAGTTATAGCATATTACCAAAGATTTTCATTTACCAAAAGGTTAATCTGGAATGAACTTTACTGCAGCGATTTACAAAGGTTACTCAATGAACTTGAGGTTGCTGAACCCTTAATTGTAGCCGAAAAATATACAGCACTTCAAGAAAAAAAGGAGAGCGCGTGGGCAACAAAAAAATTTGAATTCTAAACCGCTGGTAAAAGTACTGCCACTAACATTGCCGCCTCTTAATTTCTCCGCCCCGGCAGGTGTACGCACGTACCGGAATCATTAAATGAAATTGGTGTTGCGTGAAGACACGCACCAAGGCTGGAAAAGGTCACGAAAAATAGTAGCATTAAATTGCACAATAAGTGATTCCATAATGTATTCTTTTATACAAACATTTTTATTTTGTATGCTAAAAATTATATCATGAAAAAGATTTTGCTGCCCGCAATAGTAGTTGTAGTATGGTTAATTGCATTAAAGCCTGCTGAAACTAAAGCCCAGTCGTTTACTATAAATGATGTAAAAACACAAATGGTAAAAGACTGGAAAAGAGCAAAGACCTATACCATTGATTACTTAAACGCCATGCCTGCGGATAAATACTCCTTTAAAGCGGTTGACAGCATACGCAGCTTTGCACAACAAATGCTGCACCTTGCCTCTGGCAATTTATTCCTTATGTCTGCAGCAAGCGACCAGCCCGCGCCTTCTTTTTTTAAGATGGACCTTGAACACAGCTCCGGCGCAGGAGCTAAAGACTCCGTGATGTATTATGTAACCTCCAGCTACGATTATTGCATCAATGCTGTAAAATCAGCAGATGTGGCAAAATGGGGAGAAACAATACAATCAATGAATAACGAAACACGGTACGCATTAATGACGAAAGCCTTTGAGCACCAGACGCATCACCGCGGACAAACGACCATTTATATACGCCTGCTGGGAATAAAGCCACCGCCGGAACGTTTGTTTTAATAATTTAATCTCTCGTCCTCGTTCGTGTTCTTTCACCAACATGTTTTGTTTATTTCTTATAATGTGTACTATTGTTGTTGCTTTACTTAACGCAACGGCTTTTGCCGGTGCAGCATACCGGCAAAGGCGGAATACTTGCCCGATAGCAGAAGATCAATAAAAAATGAAAAAGTTCGTACAATTATTTGCGCTGTTTTTAATGTTTGTTTTTCATATCTCTTGTGTTCAAAGCCAAACAGCAGGAAAAAAAAGTATTATCAACCCTGCAGCTAAAGGTGTAGTTGCCTCCCAAGGACCTAAAGGGATAACCCGGAATATTATACAGGATAGAAAGGGCAACATTTGGATTGCTGCCTTTGATGGTATTTTTCGGTACGATGGAAAGTCTTTTACCAATATTACAGGTAAAGTAAGTCCGGCCCGTTTTTTCTCTGTTTTGCAAGATAGAAAAGGTAATTTTTGGTTCGGCTCTATCGGCTCCGGTGTTTATTATTACGATGAGAAATCCCTGCTTGCCGGACAGGCAGGTTTTAAAAATTTCACAATCAGGGAGGGACTTCTTAGTAATGATGTTACAAGCATTTATGAAGACAAAAAAGGCAACATCTGGTTTGGTGTTTTTGGAGGAGCAAGCTGTTACGATGGAAAGTCCTTCCGAAATTATATCATAGATGGAGATGCTATGAGTGAGGATCGGACCGGGAAAACTTTTCCGGATAGACGTCCTTTTGAGGTTAATTCTATTATTGAAGACAAAGGGGGCAAGTTTTGGTTTGCTACAAGAGGCAATACCTTTATTTATGATGGAAAAACATTTACTATTTTCAGCTATAATGGCAAACCTTTTACGAATGTTCGTTGTATAATCGAAGATAAAAAAAGGAATATCTGGCTTGGCGGACCTGATGGCCTTTGGCGCTATGACGGCAGCACATTTACCAATTTCACGCTGAAGTTTGTTGGTTATATAATCGAAGATAAAAAAGGCAATATTTTGACAAGCTCAGAAAGCGCTAATGACCTAAGCAAAGCACTTCCCGGTTATAATACCAATACCCCGCCCTGGGCACTTTCCCGTTATGATGAAAAGTCTTTGTCTGATAAAAAGCCAGCGGTAACCGAAATAACAAATAAACCAATGATTTTCGGGATTTTAGAAGCGAAGGATGGAAGTATTTGGTTTGGCGATTTCAATGGCGTGCATCGCTATGATGGAAATACTATCACAGACTTTAATGGTCAGCAGGGGGAGAAGTAATATGTATAGCCGGCAATTTTAAGATAGAATTATTTCTAAGGCGGTACATTATTCGGCATCGGCAAGCGGTGTGCATTTTCGCCCGTGTTGGCATTCTTCAGCACAGGTGTCAGACACTTTCCAACAGTTCCGGTGTTCTTCACCAGCACGCTTTTGTTTTAAAGTGCGTGTTATTGTAAAACAACAACCGGAGTTTTGCTGATTTTTGGGCATTGAAAGCAAGGATTGCTTTAATAAGTGATTACCATTTGGACGAGCCTGAAATTTGGCGGTTTGGTGCCGGCATTGGCTGCATTGCATTTTTAATGGCACGTATATCTTGCTACGCCGCGGGCATAAGAAACAACTTTAGATTTTCACTCACCCAATCAACAGATCGCTATGGTTATTTTAAAAAGAACAGGCGCAGATGATAAAAACTTTGAGCAACTGGCAAAGCTGTTAGACGAAGAACTGAAAATACGTGACGGAGAAGAACATGCATTTTATGCACAGCTTAATAAAACAAACACATTAACACACGTAATTGTTGCTTATGATGGAGAGGAAGCGGTTGGCTGCGGCGCCATAAGAGTTTATAGCGAGGATACCATGGAAGTAAAGCGTATGTATGTAATGGCCGGCAAACGCGGGAGGGGCGTTGCCTCTGTAATATTAGCAGCCCTGGAAAGCTGGTGTAAAGAACTGAACTATACAAAATGCATCCTGGAAACAGGCAAAAATCAGCCGGAAGCCATACGGTTGTATGAAAAAAATAATTATACCCGCATTGCACCATACGGCAGGTATAAGGTGGCTGCCAACAGTGTATGTTTTGAGAAAATATTTTAATGATCGTATATAGCAGGCATTAGGCAATACAAAATATCATAACACTTCGTCCCACTTGCTTTGGTCTTTCAGCAGTAATTTACGTAAGAGTTTTATTGGCGGCATACCATTGTCCAGCATAGCATCGTGAAACTTTTGTAAAGAAAAATTGCTGCCTTCCTGCTGCTCATAATCGTGGCGCAACTTTAATATTTCCAGCTTGCCTACCGTATAAAAAAGGTAGCCGGGATCGAACGTGCCGCGCAATGCTTCCTGGTAAGACGGCTTCTCGCCCTGGTACCAGTTGTCCATTAAAAATTTGGTGGCTTCGGCTAAATTCATGCCCTCACAGTGCGTTTTTATAGATACGCATAACCGGCAAATACGCAGCAGCGCATCACCGGACTGCGCCAGCCTGTACCTCGCCGCTGTTATCGAATCTTTGCCATTGTTGCCAAAGCCTTCCTCCATCATCATCTTCTCGCAATAGTGCGCCCAGCCTTCTATGTAGGCGTAAGAGCCGAATATTTTTTGCACATCCGTAGCCTTGGAAGCATTAAGGTGCAGAAACTGGGTGTAGTGCCCCGGATAAGCTTCGTGTATCGTGATATTATCGGTGGTGTAATAATCGAATTGCGAAAGCCAGTCTTCTTTTTGTTTGGCAGTCCAGGATGCGTTAACGGGTGTAATGTAATAGTACGACTCTGTTGCTTTTTTCTCAAACGGGCCTGCCACATCCATCGAAGCGGTACTGGTAGCGCGGGCATATTCCGGTGTTTCTTTTACCTGCACCCGCACCTCGCTCGGCATCGTGCATATTTTTTTATCAATTACAAACTGGCGGATATTTTCAAGATGAATGCGCGCAGTAGGAATTAAGCTATCTGCTACAGGATGGCTTTTTTGCATTTCGTGCAGTACATCCACCGGCTTTTTATTGGGGTCAATTATTTTAGCAGCCGCGTTAAAGCGCGCCTGTTCCTGTTTTAATTCCTCCAACCCGATGGCTAATATTTTTTCGGGTGAAAGCGTTATCATTTCGTTATTCAGCAGCATTTTTTTATAGTTCGCTTCGCCGATTGCATAGTTGTTGTTGGCTTTTGGAAGCTTATCTTTTTCCAGCCAGCCAATAAAATTGTTGTAGGCTGCTATTGCGCCGTCGTTTGCCGTTTTGAAAGCGGCCATCAGGGTATCGTTTTTTATATCTTTCAACGCAGTTAACAGGTCGCCTTTCAAAAAGCCGGCGTTTCCTTTGGCAATATCTATAGCTGTTTCTATATAAGGTTTAGGTAATGAGTCTTCGAGGTTTTCTTTTGCATCTGCAAACAGGCCGGGCAGCGCATTTTCGGTGGCAATTACATAACGCACACGCGCTTCCGGCGGCGCATAGTTTCTTTTGATATAGGTATTGATGTCTATGGCGCCGGCATAGGTCATAGGGTTATGAGTATAAGTTTTCACGTCTTCAAAAGTATAGATCTCGTTTTTTACAGCCGACCGCAGAATAAGGTAATCGTATAAGACAGCGCTGCTTAATTTGGCAGTGTCCAGCGCTGCAAACAGGCTATCAAAATTTTTTAGCCGGCTAAGTTCGCCTTTCAGCGATGCTTTGCTGTAGTCGGTTGTCTTGCCATCGTACTCATGAAAGCCAAGCGCTACTGCGCTTAGCGGCCGCCAGGCAAGATAACCCAGGAGATAGTTTTTAGCCAACTGCTGGTAACTGCTGTCGGTGTTTGCCGTCTGTGTTGTTTGGTTGCTATTATTGTTGCAGCTTAAGATAAGAAACAAAAACGAACAGGAAAGAAATGCATTTTTCATCGGGTACAGTTTGTAAATACTAAAAGTAAAACTAAGCGGCTGATGCTGAAAAAGTAAAGTTCTTTTTTTATAACAGGAAGTGTGATTTTTTTATCTTTTCTTGCTGCCTTTGTATAAAATAGTAAATACCTTGGGCAAAAAAGGCAAGATGAATAAGCAACGATTGGTAATACTTACCGGTGCGGGCATAAGTGCAGAAAGCGGGTTAAAAACATTTCGCGACAGTGATGGATTGTGGGAAGGATACAATATTGAAGATGTGGCTACGCCGCGGGCCTGGAAAAAAGATCCGGCCCTGGTGCTGGAGTTTTATAATATGCGGCGGCGTGATGTAGCCAGGGCCGCGCCCAATGCCGCACACAAAGCGCTGGCAGCATTGGAAAAAGATTTTGAGGTGCATATCATTACCCAAAACATAGACGACCTGCACGAGCGTGCTGGCAGCAGCAACGTATTGCATTTGCATGGCGAGATATTCAAGATGCGCAGCGAGAAGAACGAAGCATTGGTATATGATATACGGGAAGAAATTTTAGCAGGGCACGTAGCAGCAGATGGTGCGCAACTGCGGCCGCATATTGTATGGTTTGAAGAAGCCGTGCCTATGATAGAGGTGGCGGCAGGCATTGCAGCGTCGGCAGATATTTTTGTAGTTATCGGTACATCGCTGGTGGTATATCCGGCGGCAGGGCTGGTGCATTATGTAGCGCCTTTTGTACCCAAGTTTATATTGGATAAAAATATTCCACAAGTGCCCCCTCTAAAAAACCTTACAGTGATAGAGAAGCCGGCAACCGAAGGCGTAAAAGATTTACAACTGCTGCTGCACAAGTTGAAAAGCTAAGGTGGTTTACCATTCTTCTGTAAACTCGATGCCCTGTCTTTTAAGGTCTTCTAACACTGGTTTGTAAATAGCAGGTATAATAGGAATATGCAGGCCGCGCTCCTTTATTTTACCTTCCAGGATAAGCTTGGCGGCAATACCTAAAGGCAGGCCAACGGTTTTTGCCATTGCGGTATGTACATTATCTTTTCCTTTTACAATCAATGTACTGGTTGCTTTCCGGGTTTTATCGTTTACCGTATATTCTACTTCGTGCAGCATCACTACCATGTCTTTATCATTTGCTTCCAAAGGCAGCTTCTGCTCCAGTATAAATTGCAAGACCTCTGCTGCGCTGCATAAGCCCCGGTTTATCAGCATATCATCGTCAAGACCTAAAGAAAATAATTGTTTTAGGGTGAGGTTGGCTTCATGCATTTTACCGGCAACCGTTTCTGCTGCTTTGTCTTTTACATCTTCAATAGCTATCGAGCTTAAGTCGCCATTGGCATCTACTACTAAAAAATTATCTTTTTCTTCGCCTTCTTCCTTTGCGGTTTCTTCGGTTTCAATAAGTTGGGTAAGCTGCTGCATCAGTTCTTTTGCTACAGAAAGGCGGCTTAGCAGCATATCGTTAAGCCATTTGTCAAAACCATTTTTTTCAAAATGCTCTTTAAAAAAATCTGCAATACTCATCCCGTCGGTTTCGTACTGCTTTTCTTCGTCCGTTAGTTTTAAATCAATGATGTTTTTCCAGCCAAAACAATAGTCGGGATGCCTCAATGTAGTGCGTATAAATGTATGTGCAGCTTCTAAATTGTATAACGATTGGTACTGCAACGAATCTCTGTTGGGATAACAGGCATAGCTGCCAAGCTGTGGAATATGTACGGGGCGATTATTAGTAAACAAATCGGGGTAGCCTGTATGTATTACCTGGTCATTCTCTTTGTAAACAGCGCCGCTTTTGCCTGCAACAACGATATTGCGTGGGTTCCAGCTTATTTTGTAATGCCATGGATTATCATCGCTTTCGGGTGCTACTAATCCGCCGCAGTGCGATTTGAAGGAAGTAACTGTGCCGCCCTGCGATTGTATGGCGTGAATCATTTGCATAGCGCTCATGTGGTCTATGCCGGGATCGAGTCCCATTTCGCAAAGAAAGAGTAAGTTTCTATGTTTAATATCATCCCGGAGTTGCTGCAGTTGCTCATCTACATAAGAGGCGGTAAGTAAATGCTTATGAAAAAGAATGCAATCAAGGGCTATCAAATAATGAAGTGCGGGTGGCATAAGCGAGATAACCACATCTGCCTGCTGTATCAGTTCTTTTCGCTGCTGCTCGTGCTCTATGTTTAACTGTACCGGCTTTACAAGCGGATGCCTGCCTGTTTTTTGTTTTACTGTTTTCAGATTGCTGTCTGCAACGATAATACTCCAGCTTTTTTCGGTTGCTAACTGTTTCAGGTAATCTATCAAAACAGTAGCAGACTTGCCTGCGCCGAATAAAACAATGCATTTCATACAACTAAAATAGCAGTATGTTGTAAAAGTGCCAATTTAATAATTTAGTCGCCTACGAGGTAAAGCGTCTTTTGTTCGGCACTTACCAGTGAAACTTTGTAATTAATGGAACGGGCGGTTCTGTTGTCGGGCACACGCACATTTACATTATCGCCGGAGCCGATATTTTTTACATACATGGTTTCGCCACGGAGATAGCGGCCGTTGGCAGCATAGTATTGTATGTCAACCACAGCAAGATCTATTGGAAAGTCGGTAATATTTTTTACAGATAATTGTACGTTCTGTACGCCATTAGTACCGGCAAGATTGCCTAATTTATTAATAGAAACATAATCGCTGATTCTTTTTTTCGGGGCAACCTGCTTTACGGTGGTCGTTTCTGAAGCCGTTGGAATTTGCAACGGGGCAGCGGTATTAGCCTTTTTTACATCTGTCCAGTTACCGTCTGTCTTTTTATCTTTTACCGAAGCTGGCACATCTGTTTTTTTCTGTACGGGGTTAAGTTCCGGCGTTGTATTTTTTTTAACTGCCGGAGCTACAGTTGTAGTTAGCGGCGCTGTATTTTTAGGTATAACAACCGGTTGCTTTATGTTACTGCCGGCCGCAGGTGTATCTTTTTTTATTTTTTCCGCAGGCGGCGCAGGCGCGGTAGCTGCGTGCTGATTAGTGTTGCTGATTGTATTGTTTATCTCGTTATCCTTGCCTGCAGGTGTTTTTACAGGTGTGTTAACCGGCGGCTGAGTGGTAGCATCAGCCAATGGTTCCGTACTTACATTTTGTTGTTTGCCGGTTTCGTCCTGTATTATCTCTGCCTTTTCGGTAACAGGCGTTGCTGTTGTTGAAGTTGGCTGGTCACTATTCTGATTAAGCCTGTAACCAGCGTAGCCACCGATAGCCAGCACTATAATGGCAACGGCCGCCATAATATTCTGTTTCGTTGCAGACGCCGTTGTATTTTGTTTTTCGTTTGCCTGTTTATGTTTGCTTTCTTCAAATCGTTGTTTAATCTCTTCAAACGTTTGTGTTTTCGCAGCGGCAACAGGCTCAGGTTCCTTTTCTTCTCCTTTCCATTCCGAATACATTTCTTCCCAGTCAGGGCCCGCTACTGCTGCAGGCTTAGCCGGCTCACGCTTTTCTGCATGCGGTTGGGCAGCAACAGGCTCGGCCTTTTGTACAGCGGCTACAACCGCCATAATAGGCTGTGGCTGTTCCAGCGCAGTATTGTCTATCATTACTATTTTATCGCCGGAGATGCGAAAGCGTGGCTTTGCAGATTTAGGTGCCGGTGCAACGGTAGAAGTAGGCGCAGTTATAGTGGTAATTGGCTTATTATCAGTGGTTTGTTTTTCTTTTCCTTTATAAAAACGGTCGTAAGGTTGTTCTTCAACTACCGGGGCAATAGATTTAAGGTCTTCTATTTCGGAAGCATACTGCCATGCGCCACCCCTGCCTTCTATCCAAAGCAGGTCGTAAGGCTTTAATCCCATTTCTTCCAACTGGGCTTTGGTAAAGGGACCGCTTTCTTTATTATTTCGTAGTAAACGGTATTGCATAAAGGCAGGTTTAGTCATAGATTGAAAGCACAACTTGTAACTTTTATTGTAAAAAATTAGTTATATAAAGGTAAGGTTGAAAAATATTTTTTAGGACTGCTATTTTCAACAAAAGTTTGATTTTATTTCAAATTAACAATGTACGAAAATTATGTTATGATTGATTTGCTGTCAACGTTTTAGTATTAACTCAGTTTAAAAGGCACAAGCTGTAAAACTGTGCGGTTGAAATGCTTTACAGTTAAAAGGCCTAATAGCCCTACAGGTTACGCTTTATTATTTTCAAACTGAGCCACTACCAATATTTTTCCGGATACAAAGCGCTTATGTTCAGAACTATATAAGTTTGCCTGTTCAACTTTTCAAAGAAGTTGTAAAAGCTCCTTTACATAAACCTGCCGGTATAACTCTCCTTCACTCCTTTAATGTCAAGCGGTTTTCCTGCAAAAACAAGGCTGCCGCCCGCATCGCCGGCTTCCGGTCCTAAATCTATCAGCCAGTCTGCATTTTTAATTACATCCGTATTGTGTTCAATTACTATCAATGAATGTCCCTGTTCTATCAAAGCATAAAATGAAGAAAGTAATTTTTTGATGTCGTGAAAATGAAGGCCGGTAGTAGGCTCATCAAAAATGAAGAGCACATGCCCCTGCGATTTGCCCCTGCCGAGAAAGCTGGCCAGCTTTACACGTTGCGCTTCGCCACCGCTTAACGTATCGCTGCTTTGTCCTAATTTAATATACCCCAAACCTACATCCTGCAAGGGTTGCAGCGCTTTAGCTAAGTTTTTTTCTTCTTTAAAAAAAGCTATGGACTCATCAACGCTCATTTCCAATACATCAAAAACACTTTTGCCGTTGTACTGTACTTCCAGCACTTCTTCTTTAAAGCGTTTGCCGCCACAGATCTCGCAGGTTAAGTGTACATCTGCCAGAAACTGCATTTCTACCACCTGTTCCCCTTCGCCTTTGCAGGTATCACAACGGCCGCCATCTACGTTGAACGAAAAATGCTTGGCCTGAAAGCCGCGCATCCGGGCAAGCGGCTGGCGTGCAAACAAATCACGTATTTCATCGTATGCCTTTATGTAGGTAACCGGGTTGCTGCGTGAAGATTTGCCTATCGGGTTTTGGTCAATTAATTCTATTTGAGTAATGCTATCTATGTCTCCGGTGATGGCTTTATGCGTACCGACCTTGTCTGCAAACTCACCTTTTATTTTCCGCAGGGCAGGGTAGAGGATTTGCTTAACCAACGTCGTTTTTCCACTGCCGCTCACGCCGCTTACCACGCACAAAACATTCAGCGGAAACTGTACAGTGATGTCTTTTAAATTATTTTGCCTTGCGCCTTCCACCGTGATGCGCTGTTTCCATGGGCGGGGCTGTTTTTGGAGATCAATCGTTAATTGTCCGCTCAGGTATTTACCGGTAAGACTTTCCGGGTTTTGTACAATCTCTGCATAATCACCGGCAGCAATTACTTCGCCGCCCAAGTGGGAGGCCAGCGGTCCCATATCAATAATGTAGTCTGCTTCGCGCATCATCATTTCGTCGTGCTCCACTACCACAACCGTATTATTAAGGTCGCGCAACTGCTTGAGCACTTTAATCAGCTTTTCAGTATCGCGCGAATGCAGGCCAATGGATGGTTCGTCTAAAATATAAAGCGAATTGGTAAGATTGCTGCCTAAGCTCCGTGTAAGCTGAATGCGCTGACTCTCGCCACCGCTCAGGCTATTGGCAAGTCGGTTTAAAGTAAGATAGCCCAGGCCAACATCCACCAATGTTTGCAGCCGCTGTTGAATCTCGAGTAAAATGCGCTTGCCGATCTGTTGCTGATGTTCGGTAAGCGAAATATTATCAAACCAGTTCTTTAAATCTTTTACCTGCAGGCGGCAGAGCTGGCCGATATGTTTGTCGTTTATTTTTATATATAGGGCTTCCGGTCGCAGCCGGTAGCCCTTACAGTTAGTGCAGGCCGTTTTGCCGCGGTAGCGGCTAAGCAATACCCGGTACTGCACCTTATAAAGATTCTGTTCTACTTCGTGAAAGAAATCATCAATACCCTGCACGGTGCCGTTGCCTTTCCAAAGCAGATCGTATTGTTCTTCGGTTAGGTCGGCTACTGCTTTATGCACCGGAAAGTTATAACGTGCTGCTGCTTTTACAAAGCGTTCCCGCCACAGGCCTAATTTTTCGCCTTTCCAGGGAGCTACTGCGCCATCGTGAATACTCGCGCGCTTATCCGGAATTACCAGGTCAGGATCAATGCCCAGTACCATGCCAAAGCCTTCGCATACGGGGCAGGCACCATACGGGTTGTTGAAGGAAAAAAGATTGGGGACCGGCTCTTCAAACTGGATACCGTCCAGTTCAAACCTGTTGCTAAAATGTATAAGTTTTGCGTTGTCTGTTTCCAGGTACATATCACCCTCCCCTTCGTAAAATGCTGTATTTACAGAATCGGAAATCCGGTGCAGATCGTCCTCATCAAAATCTTTAGCTACCACACGATCTATGAGTATGTACACAGGCTGCTGCGGCTTAACGGCCAGTTGCAACTGCTCGTCGTTCAGCTCTAAAAGTTCTTCTATCCGTACTGGTTGCTGGTTAATATACATGCGTGCAAAACCCTTTTGTGCCAGAATGTTTAGTTCTTCACGTGTCTGGCGGTTTGCATGTTGTTTAAATGCGGTCAGGATTACAATTTTAGTGTTTGCATCCAAGGCACGTATTGCAGCTACTACATCGGTAACATCATCTTTCTTTACTTCCCGCCCGCTTACCGGAGATACGGTTTTGCCGGCACGCGCATACAGCAGGCGCAGGTAATCATAAATTTCCGTCATACTGCCCACCGTACTGCGTGGCGTGCGCGTTATTACTTTCTGTTCAATAGCAATAGCCGGACAAAGGCCTTTTATGTAATCCACATCCGGCTTGTTCATACGCGCCATAAACTGGCGGGCGTATGCGCTTAAACTTTCTGCATAGCGGCGCTGACCTTCTGCAAATAACGTATCTATGGTAAGCGACGATTTGCCGCTACCAGATACACCGGTAACGACAATTAATTTGTTGCGCGGAAAAGTGACATCTACATTTTTAAGATTATGAGTTCTTGCACCTTTAATTACGATATTATTACCTGCTTGCGCCTGTTTCTTTTTTTTGGCTTTTACTCCCGGCTCTTTTAACATTAGAACTTGATTAAAGAATTACTATGAACATATTAAAATGTCCTTTATTTGCAAAAGTTTTACAATTATTGAAGTTTTCCCAACAAACTTATTATTATTTTCACACCACGTTATTAAAACACATAGCCTATACCAGAAATTATACTTGACCCGGTTTTTTAACATCTATTTTTTAAAATAAAGTTTGACTAAAACTTTTTTGATTGTATGAGGCTACTTAACAACCTTACTGATACACAGCTTGTACTTCTTTTTCAGGATGGCGATGTGCATGCATTTGAAACGCTCATTTCCCGGTATAAAGACAAGTTGTATTCTTCCATTTTGTTTCTTGTAAAAGATAAGTATCTCGCCGAAGATATGTTTCAGGAAACATTTATCCGCATTATTGATACCCTGCGTAATAAACGGTATAATGAAGAGGGTAAATTCCTTCCTTGGGCGATGCGTATTGCCCATAATCTTTGTGTGGATCACTTCAGAAAAGTTAAACGGACACCTTCCATTCTCACCGGCGATAACCAGGATATTTTTGAAGTGATCAACGTAGTAGAAGAAACTGCAGAACAAAAAATTATGCGCCGCCAGAGCAATGATAAAATGTATGTGATGCTTAATAAACTGCCGGACGAGCAGCGGGAAGTTATTGTGTTGCGACACTTTGGAGATATGAGTTTTAAAGATATTGCCCGGCTTACCAATTGCAGTATCAATACAGCCTTGGGGCGTATGCGCTACGGGTTAATTAACCTCCGTAAAATGATGACGGAAAAACAGATTGCTTTATAACTACTTATACCTTACATGTCACCTGCTGATGTATAGTGTATGCTTACGGTTACGCCAATTGCCATGAACACAAAACATTGTGCAGGTGACGCCAAACTGAAAGCCCTTTTACAAATTTGTAAAAGGGCTTTTTATGTAAATATTAATGCCGTAGTTAAACAGAATGCTTTAATTATTTACCAGCTATTTTATAAATGTTAGTTAATGAAATTATTCAATTATACCCGGCCTGATTGCGGGTAAACTGTTATTTTTGCAGCCCGTAAAGCACATTTATTTTATTAATACATTATGGCAGGACAGTTAAAAGAAGTTCGTAACCGGATAAAGTCAGTACAATCTACGCAGCAAATTACCAAGGCAATGAAAATGGTAAGTGCTGCTAAATTAAGACGTGCGCAGGATGCTATTGTGCAAATGCGCCCTTATGCACAAAAGTTGCAGGAGATGCTGAGCAATATTGTAAGCAACATAGACAGTGGCGACATTAATATAAAACTTGCTATCGAACGTACCATTGAAAAAGTATTACTGATCGTAATTACCAGCGACCGCGGACTGGCCGGCGCTTATAATGCCAACATTGTAAAGGCAGCCCGCCAGGCAATAGCCGATAAGTATCCTGCGCAATTGGCTAAAAGCAATGTAACCATTTGGAATATAGGTAAAAAAGGCTGGGAAACACTTACCAAGGCTGGCTATAAAACCAACGCAGACTATAAAGATTTATTCTTAAACCTTAATTTCAGTAATGTACAGGCTGCGTCGCTTGCCGCTATGAAAGCTTTTGAAAACGGAGAGTTTGATGCCGTGGAAATTGTGTACAGCGAGTTTAAGAATGCAGCTACACAGGTTTATAATGTGGAGCAATTTTTACCGATACCCAAAGTGCAGAAAGAGGCAGGCACTAAAAAAGCAGATTTTATTTTTGAGCCAAATAAAGAGGAATTAATTGCAGAGTTAATGCCCAAAATATTAAATACGCAATTGTATAAAGCTGTATTAGATGCCAATGCAAGTGAACATGGCGCGCGCATGACGGCAATGGACAAGGCAAGTGAAAATGCTAATGAATTGCTTCGCAACCTTAAAATATCTTACAACCGTGCCCGCCAGGCAGCCATCACAACAGAACTTACAGAAATTGTAAGCGGCGCTGCAGCATTGCAGGGCTAAAAGACACATCGTCAATTTAAGATTGTTTCCTTATTGCCTTTTTTAAACAGCGGCATCCTTTAACTTCCTTATGGAACTTTCGGAGATTATTCTACATACAGAAGCACTCATTTTTGCCAGCGAAAAACCGCTAACAACAACAGAATTAACAGAACTGCTTAATACTGCGTTTGGCTTTGTAGAAGACCGTATTACCAGGGAACAGGTGGAGCAGGCTTTAGATGGCATACGTGAAAAATATAATACTTCATTTTATCCTTTTGAAGTAAAAGAGAGTGGTGGCGGCTGGCAGTTTTTAAGTAAACAAATTTTTTACAAAACCATCGCGCAATTAAATGGCGAAAAATACGTGAAACGTTTGTCTGCCGCGGCTATGGAAACATTGTCTATTGTTGCTTACCGGCAACCGGTAACAAAAGGGGAGATTGAAGCTATCCGTGGTGTAAACAGCGATTACAGCATACAAAAACTATTGGAAAAAGAGCTGATCAATATTACCGGCCGGAGTGAAAACCTGCCGGGTAAGCCTTTGTTATATGCCACGTCAAAAAGCTTTATGGATTATTTTGGCATTAATAATATTCACGATTTACCTAAAATAAAAGAAGTGTTGGCACAACAGCCTTTTGAACCAACTTTGATGCTGAATGTCGAATCGCATTCTCCGGTAGTGGTAGAAGACAACCATTGGCTGGCCATTAACAGTGCAGGTGATTTGATTGAACAGGAAGAGCGCAAAAACGACGTTCCATAAAAGAAATGTTTGTAAAAGGCTGTGAGAACCAATGGTTTTCATAAATTGCCAGTCGAAACCTTTGCTACACTACATGAGCCTGTTGCTACTTTCCCAAATACTTTTTTCTTTATTTTGCTTAATAATAGCAGTTCAGCTATTTTATTACCTGTTTTATTTTCGCAGGCTGGCTTATTATATTCCGCAACCCAAAGCTGTAACGCAGGAATATCCTGTTTCGATAATTATCTGCGCCAAAAATGAAGCCGCTAATTTGGCTAAAAATCTACCGGGTGTCCTTTTTCAGAAGTATAGAACCACCCATGAAGTGATTGTGGTAAACGATAACTCCGAGGATGAAAGCAAGTATGTGGTGGAAGAATTTCAAAAGCAATTTAAGAATCTAACTGTTATTCCACTTACACAGGAAGCGCTAATGATACCGGGTAAGAAATTTCCCCTTTCCATGGGTATCAAAAGCACCCGCTACGAAATTGTATTGCTGACAGACGCAGACTGCATACCCGCAAGCGAGCAATGGATACAAAAGATGCAGGAAGGTTATGCTCCGGGCATTGAAATAGTGCTTGGTTATGGCGCTTATTACAAGAGCAAAAGTATGCTTAACAAGCTTATCCGTTTCGAAACCTTCCATTCGGCATTGCAGTATTTTTCTTTTGCACTTGCAGGAAAGCCTTATATGGGCGTAGGCAGAAATCTTAGTTATAAGCGCGATATTTTTATACGCAACAAAGGCTTTTCATCCATTAACCATATACCTGGCGGCGATGATGATCTGTTTATTAATAAAGTGGCAACCGGAACAAACACCGCCATTATTATAGATAAGGATGCACATACGTTAAGTGTACCTAAAACAAACTGGCGGGATTGGATGAAGCAAAAAACGAGGCATTACACCACTGCAAAATATTACAGCCAAAGTCATAAACTGGCTTTAGGCTTGTACAGTTTTAGTAGCTTTCTTGTTTATCCGCTTGCCATCGCTGCAATCATTCTTTTCAACTGGTGGATTACGCTGAGCATTTTTGTGGTACGACTTTGTGTCGTGGCTTTTATATGGTTCAAAAGTATGAAGCAATTAAATGAGGCCGACCTGTGGCCTTACTTTCTTTTATTTGATGTTTGGATGGTGCTTTATTATCTTTTATTTATGCCTTCTTTGTTTAAAAAGCCTTCCAAACACTGGCGTTAATTTTGGTTGTGCCTTTGCGTAAATATCCTTTCAACTTTAATTCTAAGCAGCTTTGGAAATTATTCTTAAATATTTTACCGATTTTACGCCAAAGCAATTGCAGCAGCTTGCAGCACTAAAGCCATTATATACAGACTGGAACAATAAAATCAATGTAATATCGCGTAAGGACATTGACAGTCTTTATGAAAAGCATGTGCTGCACTCATTAAGCATTGCAGCGGTAGCCGGGTTTACCGAAGGCATGCATGTGATTGATATTGGAACCGGTGGCGGCTTTCCGGGCGTGCCATTAGCCATTTATTTTCCACAAGTTCAATTTCACCTCGTGGATAGCATTGCGAAAAAAATAAAAGTAGTTGATGAAATTGTAAAAACGGCCGGTATTGAAAATGTTACCACACAGCATACACGGGCAGAGGATATTAAAAACAGGAAATTTGATTTTGCCATCTCCCGGGCTGTTGCACCATTAAAAAATTTATGGCAATGGGCCAAACCATTAATTAAGAAAGGAAATACAGCAGAACTAACCAATGGGTTAATTAGCCTTAAAGGCGGCGATCTTACGCAGGAAATTTTTGAAAGCGGCGTTAAACCAAATATCATAAGTATCGGGCATATTTTTAAAGAGCCTTGGTTTGAAGAAAAATTTCTGCTGCACATAAAAGCCTGAGCGGCAAAGAAGCTCAGGCTTTTATGAAAAACTATCTGTATTAATCTCTAATCTGCGTATGCTAAAACAGCCGTAGTATCCCGCGGAGCTATTTTCCTGCGTATGTAATCGTATTTCACTTTTGGATAAATCCACAAGATACCAATAGCAAAAATTAAATCGAGGTAGTACCACAAAGTAGTATCCCATACACGGCTGATGAATAAAGAGGCAAATATGGACACTGTATAACACACGGCCGGAGTAGCCAATACCAAATCATCCGTTTTAAGCGCGTACATGAAGGTTTTAAATGCCCATCGCATAATTGTAAAAACAAAGATGATATAAAAAAGAAGTCCTAAAAATCCGTATTCCACCGCCACTTCTAAAAAAGTATTGTGCATAATGTGCGGTTCTACATACGGGGAATATTTGTAGGTTGCATACAAAGAAGCTGATTCATCGCCACCAAGACCAAGAAACGGCTGATCTTCAAGGGCTCTGCCCCCGGCATACCAATAGTCAAGCCGCTCACCTCCTTCATCTATCGTCATTTCGTAAATAAAGCGATTAACCGTTGGAGAGTCTTTAAAAGCAAAAAAAGCTATAATTACAGCAAAAAAAGCTGCAAAGAGCATCAGAAACCACATAGATCCGCTTCTGTTCTTCAGCACTAAAAAGCCGGACAATGCGGTTACCAATATAAAGCATATCAAGCCATTTCTGGAACCCATTTGCATGATCAGGAAGAACAGAATCAGAATAGCCGATAATGCAATAATCTTTTCAAAATAATTTTTTCTTCTTTCAAATACCGCAATAAACAAGAATACCGCTAAGGCATCGAGTGTTGCAGTAAAATCGCCATGGTGCGCCTCACCAAAATGCACTACACCACCAAACTTAGCTGATACGATACCAAACGTAAGCGTATAGACTGCAATGGTAATAATAATATAAGGAGATAAGAGCCGGTATAGACTTAGCGCTTTGTATATATAATCTTTTCCGTAATTAATCAGGAGCTTTAAGTAAACAATAAAAAATATAAGCTTTATTGTTTTGGCCGCCACTTTAGGAGCTGCTGGTATGCTGGGCAAATGCACCCAGGACGCAACAGTTTTACTGATGTATTTATGCTGCATATATACAATGAGCCCTATAATTGTCATAAAAATAAAAATGATAAAAAGCGACAATAGCTTAGTAGGAATATTCTCTTTGTTTTTTCTCAGCAAATCATAGCCTAAGATTGGTACAAGCATGGCTATGGCTATCGTTTCGGTATTAGAAGACGACGTATCTGTAGAGTACACACCTTCTACAAGGGGAATCGTAAACAAAAGCGGAATCAGAAACGCACGGTCTATTAATACAAGTGGCAGGATGATCAACAACATAGATGTTGAATCATTAAGGTAAAGGGATATAGCCAGGGCTGTAATCAGTAAAACACAGCCAAGTAATCTCAATGTTTTTTCGAGCGTAATAGTCATAAAATTTTTTTAAATGCTTAGCTTCTATGGTTCAGCTACTCCTTCGCTAATTTCTTTCTCTTCCGTTACCACTTCTTCGTTCAGCGCCTGCCGCTTATTTTTTCTCTTGTTCTTTTTAATGTCCATCAATGTATTGCGTACAATTAAAAAGTCTTTACCAAGCAATTTAGGCTTTTTAAAATAAGCATAGGCCAGAAAAACACCAACTATACCCGACGTAATGAGAAATGAAACAACTTCGTGTCCCGTTAAAAAATAGTTAGATAAGCTATAAATGATAAGCGATGGTATAACAATATACAAGGTAAGCGGCACGCCATTAAAAAAAGGCTTCAGCAATAATTGCTTCCAGGTATCCGGAAATACTTTGTTCTTCAACGTAATAAGCATAATATAATAATTCATAATTGCGGCCAGCAACATACCGGCTGCAATGCCTTGCAGCGGCACTTTGTAGAAGCTTCCGGCATATATCAGCGCAAATAAAATAGACATTGCCAGAATCTTACGCTTCAGGTTATTTACCAGCAAGCCTTTTACCCGCATTACACCATCTGCCAGTCTCGCTTCAATTTGAAAGGGTAGGGCTAAAAACATAAAATGAAGTGGTACAACGGCATCCAACCAGCGCGGTCCCAACAAGATAAGCACAAGCGGTGTACTGAAAATGGCAAAAAATACAGACAGCGGTACCAGTATAGAATGTAATAATGAAAGCGATTTGTAATACATCGTAAACAGTTTATCATCACTTTCAATCTTTATCATTACCGGCAATGATATTTTTTGTACAATATCCCCAACATACCTGCCAGGCAGATTAACTGTTCTGGATGATCTTTCAAATACACCTAATGATGTTATCGGGACTATCTTTCCTATTAAAAAGTTGATTCCGGAAGTATTTACATAATTAGTAATACGGATGAAAGTGAGAATGATACCGTAATTGAACAAGTCTTTCCAATGCTGGAGTGTTGTACCTACTCTAAGCGGTATAGGTTCCTGTATCCACAACATGGTGACCTTGCACACATTATAAAACAAGGTAGAATATACGAGTGACATAACGCCGAAGCCTTTGTAAGCCAGTACAATACCAAACACATTGGATGCGAGCAGGCTGAGACTATCACTAAAAAATATTTTCTTAAACTGCATTTCCTTCTGCAGCAGGTTAATGGAAGAAGAACCTAACGAAAACAAAATAAAGCTTAAGCCCATTGTACGCAGGCCAACTACCAACTGTTGTTCTTTAAAGAAATTAGCAATGAACGGCGCTGTTAAAAAAAGTATCAGGTAAAAAAATACGGCAGTACAAATACTGTAATAAAGTGCTGCATTTTTATGTTGCGGATCAATTTGTTTACGTTGCAGCAATGCATCGCCCATGCCGGCTTCTGCTACTACATTCCCAAAGTTCATGCAGGCGTTTAACAAGGCAAGAATGCCGAAAGCTTCTTTGGCATTGGAAAGCACGCGTGCCATGATAGCATAGTAACCTAATTGCGAAACAAAAATAACAGCAGTATTCATAAGCTGCCACATTCCGGACTTTACAATCTGCTGTTTGTTTACCATAACTACATTTTATTCATTAGCTTACCAATAATAGATAATAATGGCTTTCTACTGTAAGCTTCTTCCCAGGTACTATCATAAACAATAGGCTTTTTGGTAAAACGTTGCGGCGTACCTGCAATAGTATGATCATCTTCAACCTGCATATAATCGGGTGCTTTGTAAGGCTGCATACCTGTTTGCTTTACAATTTTGTCTAATTGAGACTGTGTTTGTTTTGCAAGCTTTTCGTAGCTGATAATAACTGCATCCTCTGCCGGTATAATTTTGCAGATAGTGTTGCATATCTTTCTATAAAATAAAGAATTGCTTAGCAGCTTGCCAAGGGATTTTTGGTTGCTTTTTTTATTTGCAATACTCCATTTTCTTTTGGAGGCGGCAATAGCACGCAAATCTCTTTTAAGGCCAATAATTTTTACGTCAAAATCTACCGGCTTATTTTTGTAAATAAGATAAGCCTGAACCGGATCTTTGGAAGAATCTATAATAAAACGCTTACCTGTAAATTCAAATATATTTTTATAAATAGTATTCAGTGTTTGAACGGTGGATTGGTTTGTCTTTCTGGTGTTTATTTTAAGCAGAAACTTTTTTAAAAAAGCTGGTAAAAGGCTGCCGATAAAAAGCCGGTTGGAGCGATAATTCCATTGGACGGAAGTATTAAAATCCGGCGACTCCGTATTAATAGTTTTCAAAATGTTACTCCAGAAAGGACAATCGTGGAAAGGGAGGGTACAAGAACAATTCCAGCCCCATTTAATACCTGGCCCCTGGCGCAACAGGTGGCCTTTAAGTAATGCAAGCTCGCCAACGGATACGGTCTCTGCAGATTTTGATAAGATATTCTCCAATAAAGTAGAGCCCGACCTTACATCTGCCATCACATATATCACTGTGCATTTTGCTGGCATACACTGTTATTTTTTTCTAAACAAACCAGTATAAAACGGTTTGCTGTCTGATGATTGGCAATCTTTAGTAAAAGAATTGAGAAAGCAAATTATAAAAAACTATTATAAACGTTTAACCTGTTGCAATACAATTATTAAAAGAGGTTTAATCAATTTGCAACTGCCTGCTGCCAATGTTGAAGAAGCCGTTTAAAAAATCTAATTAACTTTTTTGGTTAAAACGGATAGCGATTTAATTTTAATGCAACAGATTTTATTCTTTAACTGCAAAACTACCTTCTGCCGCTTTGTTTTGCCTGACTGCTGAGCCGGTCTTTGCGCTTGCAACACTGTAAACACACAAACCGGTTGCGCAGTAATCAATATTTAAAAATTTATCCCATTCCAAGTATTCTTTTGAAGAACGGCTTTTTAGGTTCGTTATAGTATGCGCGTTCATATTTGCTTGTACCAAAGCTATAACCTGGAATTTTCCGCACATCATTCAAAATAATATTGAGTTTCCTCATTTTGTTGGTAGCTGCAAGTTCTTCTGCTATACTAACCTGGCGTTTGGCCGTAACTTTTTGCCTGATTACATAAATAGATAAATCAGCATAGCGGCTTAACAACTGAGCATCGGTAACCAGCCCTACTGGTGGTGTATCTACAATAATGTAATCAAATTGTTGTTTAGCTTCGGCAAATAACCTGTCAACTTTGTCGTGAATAATTAATTCTGAAGGATTAGGGGGGATGTTGCCGGAGCTGATTATCCAACAATTTTCATGAATACCTGATGGCTGTATTACATCACTCAATTTTAAATCCGAAATAATATAATTGGTAACACCAGTGGCATTCGACAAATTAAGATCGGCAGATAACTTAGGTTTACGCAAATCCATTTCTACCAATAACACCTTTTTCCCGGATAATGCCAGCGCACTGGCAAAATTAATTGCGATAAAAGATTTGCCTTCGTTGCCCATGCTGGAAGTAAGTAAAATAATTTTTTCGTTAGCACCAGTAAGCAGGTATTGCAGGTTGGTTCGTAATGTTCTGAATTGTTCTGCAACAGCAGTGCGTGCATCTTTTGTTACAACTAATGGGTTTTTACCCTTACTATGCGAAATTTGAGCTATTACAGGCACTTCTGTTTCGGCCTGAATATCATCGGTAGTAAGCACCTTGGTATTTAGCAGTTCTCTGATAAAGATTGTGGCAGAAGGAAACAGTAAGCCTAACACAACTGCCACCAACATTACAATTATAAAATTTGGAAAATAAGGTATAGGATCACTTTCCGGCTCATCCACAATGCGGATAGGGGAGATATTATTCGATTTTGAAACTGCAGTTTGTTCTTTGGTAGTTAATAAATAAGTGTATAAAGTTTGCAAAACACTTTGTTTTCTCGCATATTCCAGATATACTTTTTCCTGCGTTGGTACTTTCTGGATGTTGCTGGATAAGTTGCCGGTTTGCCTGCTAAGATCATTCCTGTTTACTACAAGGCCTTGCTCATAAGATTTCAAAAGCCGTGACAAATCATCCCGCAACTGTTCAGCCTGGACGTCCAATGTTTTTATTGCCGGATTATTTTCGGTACTGGTCACCAGCATTTGCTGCCTTTCTAACTGAAGGCCGTTGTATTTGTCAAGCAGACTTACAAACGTCGGATCTTTGATAGGTGCCGTAGTCGGCATTATTTTTTGGTTGTTCGTTCCATCACTCAGGTAAGTTTCAAGGTCTTTTACCACGCTTATCTGTACTTGTTGTTCATCCAGCGCTTTGTTTGTTTCAATACTTGAATTTAAAAGCGCTTTGCCCTGTTCGGTAAGGTCTGCAATATTGTTGGTTTTTTTAAAAGATTCAATATTGCTTTCGATATTGTTCAAATCCTGCGATACACCAATTAGCCGCGAGTCAATAAAAGCTATGGTGCTATCCGCTATTTTTGTGCTGTTATTAATATCCGATTCTACATACAGGGTAAGCAGATGCCGCAGTATATCTTCTCCTTTATCTTTTACTGCCGCACCGAGGGTAAGATCAATCGTAGTAACGTCTGTGCTGGTTACCAATCCTACAATGTTTTCATTATAACTTAGAAATGTGCCGCCGTAAGACGCAATTTTAAGTTCATAACTAGCTGCAGGATCTGCAGTGCGCCCCGGGTTTCTTAATAATATCCACTTTCCATAAATAAATTTCAGCGTGTCGCCATAATGCGCAGAAAAACTGCTATCCGTGTTTTCGTCTTTAAAATTTATTTTATCCTTGTCAATAGTAATTTTATAGTCCTGCGGCTCATACGTCATCGCGTCGCCGGTTTCGAGTTTCAGCAACTTAATAATGTAAGGCGACCTTTTATAAACTTCTTTATACAGGAGACCGTCTTGCTGCCAATACGTTACGTTTAACTGCATGTCGTACACTGTTTGCTTTATCAGTGTTCTGCTATGCAGCACCTGCAGTTCGTTGTTCACGTTGCTCTGTCCTGAAAACATATCGAGATCTGATAATAAAGAACTTTCACTGGTGGTTCCGCTGGTCATGCGCCGGCTGTCGCCGGTAACCATCACTTTGGCGGTAATGTTATATTTAGGCGTACTGAATAACATGAAAGCTACGCCAAGTATCAAACACACAATTACAGAAATTACAAACCAATACCAGTTACCAAGTATTTTACCTACAATGTACTTTAGGTCCACATCATTGCTCTTCTCTTTTCTTGGCAATTCTGTATTAAAATTTTCCCGCATCTTATTAAGATTGATAGTATGTTAAAATGGATGTTAGTTCTGATTTGAAATATTACCGGAGCAGGCGAGAGGTTACAATTACCAGTAAAGAAAGCCCGGTCCCCAGTATTGCAATATCCCTTGTGCGAAAAGCATTGGTACTTGCAACTCTCGATTCACTTGGCTCTACATATAATACATCGTTGGGTTTTAGATAAAAATAAGGCGAGCTAACTACGCTGCTGCTGTCAAGATTAAGCCTGGTAATTTCCTTTTGTCCGTTGTTTTCCCGCATTAGTAATACATTGTTGCGTTTGCCATAAATAGTAATATCACCGGCAAGTCCCAGTGCATCTACTACTGTTGGTTTTTCGTTGGGAATGGAAAAAGTGGCTGGTTGTCTGACTTCACCAAGCACCGTAACCTTAAAATTAGCAAACCGTACATTCACCACCGGATTTTTGAAGTAAACAGATATTTTAGACAATACTGTATCGTGTATTGCGCTGGTCGTTAATCCGCTTACCGATACATTACCAATATATGGCATAAAAATATATCCATCTTTATTTACCAAATATCCTGAAACCGCTTGCTGACTATTGGTGGCAGGAGCATTCGGATTAACCGAGGTAACGCCTGACTGTATTGGCAAATTTCCCTGATTTAATATCATGTTTGCCTGCGGATCTAATGTCTGAACAATTATGTTTAAAATATCGTCTGAGTGAACTACCGGTGGCGTAAAAGCAGGGAGTGTTATATACTTTACGTTGTTGATATTGGCTGAATCCGGAATGTCTTGGAAATAGCTGATTCGTTGAGGTGTGCAGGAGAAGAAAACACATGTCGAAAAAAAAGTGAGATAAACGAGTAAGCGTTTTGGTTGCGCAGTTATCTTCATTCGGTTTTGAAATTTAAGATTGGCGCAAATGTAGTTGAAATGACGGCTTATAAAAGTAAAAGAAGGAAAATTTATATTATCAGTATAAATTTTAATGAATGTTTAATGACTGATTTAGTTGATTTTCAAAGCAGTTTAATAATCAAAAAATTAATTAATTAATATTTATAAAAGATTATTTAACAGTTAATAAACAAGTACCTTACTTAACTCCCAATATTTTTAGAAGCATAGATCGTAATTTCAGGTCTTTACAAGTTGTACGTTGGATTGTAAGGTTGCAGCGTATTATTGCTTCACTTTCTTATAGGATTTATAAAACAATATTTGCCCGATAAGAATAGCTGGTTATAAGATGGAATCCTTCCTGTTATACAGCATGTTTTAAATAAATTTTTGCCTGTGTGGAATTATTAGCAGTTAAAGATTAATTAAGAAGGCCCAATATCTTAATAAAAAAACAGGAGATTGGAGTTATATTTTTTCTGTTTGAACTTAAGGGCAAAGGTATATATTCGAAATAATAAATTTTTTTATAACAGGTATAACAGGGTAATTACATTTATTATTTGCTGCATCCTATGAATGCTTAATCATTTTACCAATATAGGCACGACAATAAAATTTATTTAATTGAAAAGAAATTAAAACTGTAAAAGGGTAAATATTTAATTAAATCGTAAGTGATATATTTCATTATTTTCGCAACCAAACCAAACTACAGATGCTTTTTAACTCTTTGCATTTTGTTCTGTTTTTCATTGTAGTTACAAGCCTTTATTTTGTATTTCCTCACAAACACCGGTGGAAACTTTTACTCTTCAGCAGTTGTTATTTCTACATGGCTTTTCTGCCTGTTTACATTCTTATCCTCGGTTTTACCATTGTAGTAGATTATTTCGCTGGTATATACATTGCCAAGAGCGAGGGCGCAAGGCGCAAAGCTTTTCTCGTTTGCAGCCTTATAGCTAACATTGGTGTATTGGCGGTTTTTAAATACTATAACTTTCTTAACGACAATATTACTTTGTTGTTAAGCCATGTTGGTTATCATAACCCGGTTCCTTACCTGAGCATTTTATTGCCGATTGGTTTGTCTTTCCATACGTTCCAGGCTATGAGTTATACTATTGAAGTATATCGTGGTAACCAGCCCCCGGAAAGACATTTTGGTATTTATGCTTTATATGTGATGTTTTATCCGCAGTTAGTTGCCGGGCCTATCGAGCGGCCGCAGAATATCCTGCACCAGTTTTACGAGAAACACGAATTTGATTACGAGCGTGTTATTGATGGTTTAAAAATGATGCTGTGGGGTTTTTTTAAAAAACTGGTAATAGCAGACCGGCTTTCTATTTATGTGAATGCCGTTTATAACAATGCCCACGAGCACAACGCAACCACCTTGCTGGTAGCAACGTTATTCTTTTCCTTCCAGATCTACTGCGATTTTTCGGGCTACTCCGATATCGCTATCGGCTCTGCAAAAGTGATGGGCTTTACACTGATGCAAAACTTCAGGCGGCCTTACCTTGCCCGTAATATTCAGGAGTTTTGGCAACGCTGGCATATTTCGCTTTCTACATGGTTTAGAGATTACCTGTATATCCCGCTTGGCGGTAACCGTGTGAACCCTGTACGGCGATACCTTAATATAATGATTGTATTTATGGTGAGCGGCTTATGGCATGGCGCAAACTGGACGTATATTGTTTGGGGCGCGCTCCACGGCGCTTACCAGTCTGGAGGTGTTTTTTTCAGAGCGGTAAAAAGTAAAATCGGCAGGGCGCTGAAAAGCATTACCAGGTTTACCGACATAATTATTAATTTTTGTCTTGTTTCTCTTGCCTGGGTTTTTTTTCGTGCAAATACTGTAGGAGACGCTTTTTATATTTGTAAAACCATTATTGCCGGTAAGCACGGCACCCTGTTTTTAGGGCAGGCACAGAATACGTTCATCTATTCTCTTTTTGCTATCTTTTTTTTAATGGCCGTTGAAATAAAGCAGGAATATTTTGCCAATAGTTTTACTGTTTTATACAATCCTAATAAAGGCATCCGGTATGCAGGCTATTGTTTCCTCATTCTCACCATCCTGCTGATTGGCGTGTTCAACGGTGGCCAGTTCATATACTTTCAATTTTAATAAAGCAACATGAACGTTGATATAAGAAGACTACTTAAGAACTTACTTATTTTTATAGTTATCCTTATTGTGCTCGACCGGGGTATTGGTTTTTTGCTGGAATATGCCTATAAACACCAGAAGCTTGGCAGCAACGCTATTACTACGTATGCTATAGAGAAATCCAAAGAAGATATTTTAATTTTTGGAAGTTCACGCGCATCGCACCACTACGATTCTAATATTATAACCGACAGCACAGGTCTTAGTGCATACAATTGCGGAAGAGACGGTACTAATATCATTTATTCCGCTGCCATTCTGCCCGAAATACTGGAACGCCATAACCCTAAACTCATTGTGTTGGACCTTACACTAAATGAGTTTTCTCAAGAAGAAGCCGCCAGCCTTAATGAAATGCTGCCAACAATGTTGCTCCCTTATATCAATACAAGCAAGCAAATAGAAAATACGGTTTTAAAAGTAAAACCCGACGAAGTGTATAAAGCTAAAATTTCAAAAATATATGCCTACAATTCCTTGCTTACTTCTATTGTGATGTCTTATATGAACGCCGATATAAAAAATGTAAAAGGCTACCAGCCGCTAACCGGTTCAAGATTGCAAAATAAAAAAGGCAAAACAAATAACGAGTTTAAAGTGATTAAATACGAAAAAGTAGATGATTATGCAAGAAGCAGGCTGGTCTATTTTGTTCAACAGGTGCAAAGCCGGAATATCCCAATGATTGCGGTGATGACGCCCATGTACACAGCGCCTTTTGCTGCTACAGCTTCCATGAAAGAGATGGAGGCGATTCTAAACAAATACCATGTTCCGTTTTACGATTATTCAACCCGGCCGGCTTTCTTTAAGAAAGAGCTGTTTCACGACAACAGCCACATGAACAGAACTGGTGCAACTATGTTTACCGATTCGCTGGTTCCAATCATCAAACAGCGTTTAGGTATCAGTTAAATATCATCATCACTCAAATTAATGCAGCGCAGCTTTTAACTTAAATGCCACTTCATAAAATATTATAAAAGCGCCCGCACACTAGCCCTGCCAGTGTTTATTGTTCTGGTGCTTCCCGGTTTCCTGCCTTCATATTCAAAGTTCAGCTCCAGGTTGTTGATAAGGCGTTTGGTAAAATTAATATTCCACAAATAGTTTTTACCAGGCAGCAAACCATCCAGCATTATGTAGCTGGTGGTCGTATTGACTTCTCCCGTATAAATGATGTTGTTAAAAGTAAATTTTGCAGAAATACTGGTGTTATTTACTGCATTGTACCGGCTTTCTAAATTTAGGGAATTGCTTACCGATTTTTCGCCACCATATAATATACTGTTTTTCTTTTGCCGGTACTCATAACCTGCTTGCACTCTAAATTTAGTGCCCGCAGTATAAGTAAGGCGTGGCTGCGACGCAATATTCCGGATATTGTAATTACGGTTATCGAATGACGGCGTAAGCAAATTATTACTACCGGTTGTTTGTATTATTTCTACAGTGTAGGCCTTTGCTAAATTAATATGTGCTTTATAAACCCATTGCTGCAGGCGGCGGCTTTCAAAACCATAAGTCAATAACGATTTGTTGTAGTTGACAAGGTTGGTAATATCTGCCCCCCAGATACTGCTGCTGCGGTTAAAAGAAAGCGTATTGCTAACAATATAATTGAGATTAATAAGCGAAGTGTCGGCAATATTGCCTTTAAATGGATTAAATACCGGCTGCCCGTCCGCAATTTGCTTTTTGCCGGTTTGTAAAGAAGACTGCAACTGCAAGCGGGTAATAAATTTTTTAAAAGATTTATTATGAATAGCGTTGGCTAATGCTTTGGGATTGAGGGCAACGCTGTAATTAAACTGGTTATAACTTGCTTTAATGTATTGATTGGTTGGTGTGAAGATGCGGATGTATTTTGCCTGATCCTGAAACAATGCAACTTCAAATTCATTGAGTTGTGGTATGCCATCGCCATTATAATCGTTCCAGGCATATTGTCCAAGCCCGGCAGGCACCTCTATGTATGAATAATCGCGCTTTTGCTCCTGTCCGGCGCCAATTTCATACAAGGCATTACCTATCAGGAAGCCATTCCATTCGTTTACACTGTACTCGGCACGGCCAAGCAAACTATTGTCGGGCGTTTGCGAAGTGAGTTTTACGTTATTAATGTATAAACGGCGATAGGTAACATTCAAACGAAGTTGGTGATTCGCATTGCGGAGCAATTCGGTTTGAAAATTATAATTATTACTCCGGTCGCTTTGTGTTAATGATTTGCCGTAAGGTAACTGGTTGCTTCTTGTAAAATAAGTAAATGCCCATTTGTTACTTTTGTCCTGGTTACTTTTTATATAAGCAGTAATCGTTTCAAAGGCAAAACTTACCGGGGTGATAGTATCTGCCGCTACATTTTTTATTTCGTTGTGTTCTACCGCATACGATCCGCCAAAAATATAGTTATGAAAGCCATAAAAAGTTTTGTTTACTTCAACAGAAGGCCGGAGGTAAAAGCCTTTGTCCTGTGGCATTGTAATGTTGGTAATGTTGAATACATCGTGCAATTGCCAGCCTTTAATATCCTGGTTATGATTGATGATATTACGATATCCTTTGTAACCATCGCTTCGTAAGTAACTGCTGAACTGGTATTGAATGCTATTGTTCTTGTCATCCGTCAATTGCACAATTACGTAGGGTAACTGCTCTGTTGCCGGCGCTGTAAGTAAGTTCAATCCCCAGTCACGCGAAAATTCCACAGGCCTCAACCTTTCTACCGGCTGAAAGTTTTTGTTAACCCATTCATATCCGGCGCTGCCCGTTAGTGCATAATTTTTTCCGTTGCCGGCCTTCCAGTTCCTATTCTTCGCAAAAGAGATCCTGCCTGCATACCCGTTATCGTTATTTTTTTGCTTGAGGGAATAAGTATTCACATCGTATTTACTGGAAGCCAGCTCTGCCCTTATAACGGTGTTCTTATCAATCGCATACTCCCCACCAATACTTGCTACCTGCTGTTTTTTGGGAGTTACTAAAAAAGCTGCTGCTTCGTAATAACCTTGCGGCACGCCATTAAGCGGTGCCACCCATTGATAAACTTTTCCATTGGCGGCATTATAGGCTGGAATATAATTGCCCTTATTCAAGCCAGTCTCTACAAAAGTCAAATTATAGGTTGCCTTATCAGGGTCTGTAGAGTAAATATATACCGAGTCATGTACGCCATTATACAGCGTATCTATTTTTTTATACAGTATTTGCGAAGCATTAAAACTGTCTCTTCCGGCCACCGGGTAATAAGCATTTTGGATGCTATCGCCAATATTGGCAAGAAATTGTTTTTGCGGGTTGTCCAGTGTTTGGTTAATGGGAGAATTTTTTGCATCCGCATTAGAATAGGCCGATACATTCAGCTTAAACCCGTTGCCGAAATTGGTAATATTGCTGGCATACAACATCGAATTTAAAAAGTTACGGTCAGCATATTCAAACTCAACCTGCACGCGCCGGTCTTTGGTGATCATTTGTCGCGGCGTAAACGTAATCTCGGCAGTGTTATAATTAATCACATAATCCTGGTCTTCACCGCGTTGTACCTGCACGCCATCAATAAATACCTTTTCGGTGCCCGCCAATACTACAAAATACAGTTCATTATTATTACCCTGTAGCCGGTAGGGCCCTTGGTTACCTTCCTGAACTGTTAGGATATTGCGTGCAAACTTGCCCTTAGCAATGGCGCCGCTGAGTAACGTAGTATTGGTGATACGCTTATTAATATGGAAGTCCTGCCTGTAGGAAATGCCTTGCAGGCGCTTGTAAAATTTAAGAAAATAGGATTCGTTTTGCCGCAGATCTATATCTCCTAAGTTTATTTCCCATTGCCGTTTTTTAAACTGCAGCAGTATTTTATCAAATTCATTCAGTTGCTGTGTGGTGCCATCCGGTTGTATGGGAATATTATTATCTGTGATGGCAGCGGCTATTTGTATACTGTCTCCGATAAGGCCGCTTATCTGCAGGTTTAACTGTGAATTAAATACAGCATCCTGCGTATTGCCAACACTGATGCTACGGCCAAAACTGCCATTGTAATTTACATTGCCAAAATTGAAAAGTTTGCTGTCGTTTGGTTTGTTAAACGCATGGTCCGATCGTTCTGCAATAAAATTGTTTTTGATGGAGTCAAATGCAAAACGCCGGGCAATGCTGTTAAGCCGCGAAGGAAAAACGCGGTATAAAATTTCTACACTGTCCCTGCCGGTTTCTCTTTGCCAGAGTAAAGTGGCATTTACAATATCAAGAGCGTAATAAGAGGTATCGAAGCCTGCAACGATAACTGTATGTGGTACAATGCTCAGCGAATCCAGCGATACTATCCCGGATGCAGCAATTTTCTTTTTGCGCAGGTTGCTTAGCTGTGCTGCTGCAGGCAAGGAGGCAGCCACAAGCAGTATAAGCAATAGTATGTATGTTCCTCGCAGCATCCTGGTGTATCAGCAATCCGTTTGCCCCTATAACGACGAAGATAAACCGTAATTGTATGTAACAGGCAGTGCAGCTCGGTCTTCATCTGTCAGGTATTTTCGTTGTAGATATCAAAACTTAAGGCAAGTGGTGAATTTGCAATTGCGAGTGCCAGCAATTTTTCCGGCATTGCTGCAAGATTAAGCCTCTGTTTGGGCACAACCTTAGTTAACAGATAATTATTATTAGGTTGTTGGCTTTATTCCGATATAAGCCGTATGTTTGCACTGTCAATTTGAGTTCTTCAGTCATCGTAAGTTTATTATTTTCCTGCTACGCATTTTCTGCTAAAAGTGAATAAATGTTTACATCTGTTGTTGCTCAATAATTATTTATTTATCAATTTATTTTTAGAATGAACATTTATGTTTCAAACTTAAGCTTCAACGTAGAAGATGATGACTTAAGAGGTTTTTTTGAAGAGTATGGCGAAGTAACGTCTGCTAAAGTAGTAATGGACAAGATGACTCAGCGCAGCCGTGGTTTCGGTTTCGTTGAAATGACTGACGAAGCTGCTGGCCAGAAAGCCATCACTGAGTTAGACGGTGCATCTGTACAGGGTCGTAACATTCGTGTTACGGTTGCTAAACCTAAAGAAGAAAGAAGCAACACCGGCGGCGGTGGCTACGGCGGCAACAAGCGCCCTTCTTACGGTGGTGGCGGCGGCGGTAACAGCAACGGCGGCGGCGGCGGAAGCAGATGGTAATTTAACTATCAATCTACCTTACAGTATTAAAGAGTTCAGTGATGAGCTCTTTTTTTTTGCCATTAATACAACAAAACTTATTATTACTTACTGTAATACACTTTTACAGTTTTACTGCTTTTTTTGAGGCCAATTCTTTTATTTTCTTTCACGTATGCTTTGCTATCTTGCCTGCAACATCAAATACAATCCTATGCGTTATTTTCTGACAATTGTTTTATTAACCATTATTATGAACGTATCTGCTCAAAACCCCATTTTTTATTTATTGATCGGCACTTATACCAATTCACCCAGCAAAAGTGAAGGGATTTATGTTTATAAGTTTAATCCGAACAAGGGCGAAGCTTCTTTTATAAGCAAGGCTGCGGGCGTGGCAAATCCTTCCTACCTGGCTATCTCCAAAAATCAGAAATTTGTTTACTCGGTAAATGAAACGCACAGCGATAACGGCGGCGATATCAGCGCTTTTAGTTTTGATAAGCAAAAAGGAGAACTGCATTTCATTAATAAACAATCGAGCGGCGGCGATGACCCGGCTTATGTATCGGTTGATTCGGGTGGCCGATGGGTGGTAGCGGCCAATTACAGCGGCGGAAACATTGGTGTGTTGCCTATAAATGCAGACGGCTCTTTACTGCCGGCTGCACAGGTATTGCCGCACGAAGGCTATGGCGTAAATGTAGATAGGCAGGGACAGCCGCACCCGCATAGTGTGGTATTTTCTCCGGATGAAAAGTTTATATTTTCGCCGGATCTTGGTAATGACCGGGTATATATCTACAGTTTCGATCCGAACAATAAGCAGTCGCCACTCACCAGCACAGATCCTGCTTACGGCGAAGTGCCCGATGGTTCAGGCCCGCGGCACCTCACGTTCCATCCCAACGGCAAATATGCCTATTTGATTAATGAATTGTCCGGAAATATAATGGTATATCAATACGATGGCGGCAAGCTGACCGAAATACAAACTATAGAATCTACTAATGAAGGCGATAAAAACGACCGTGGCAGCGCAGATATTCATCTTACGCCCGATGGTAAATTTTTATACGCTTCCAACCGTGGAAAAGCTAACGATATCGCTATTTATAAAACGAGCCCGGATGGTAAGCTGATAGCAGTTGGCCATCAGAAAGTAGGTATGCATCCGCGCAATTTTATGATAGACCCGACCGGCCGTTTTTTGCTCGTGGCCTGCAGGGATAGCAATGTAGTGCAGGCGTATGTAATTAATAAAAACTTTGGCCTGCTGCAGGACGCCGGTTTTAAAATTGATATTGACCAGCCGGTATGTTTAAAAATGATGCCGGTTAAATGATGTGCAAGCAGAAGCGTAGCCTTTTGTTTGGTTTTTTATAGTACTTCCCTTGTACTAAAGAAAAAAGGTGCTTTATACAAGCACCTTTTTTTATATAAGCCGGTAACACTCCAGGGAAAAAAGAATGTAATAGGTATTAGTCAACGATAAACGGATCTACAATCATCAGCACTTCGTCCATAGTAAGTGGCTCGTCAAATGC
This sequence comes from Ilyomonas sp., assembly GCA_965247435.1. Classification (GTDB taxonomy): domain Bacteria; phylum Bacteroidota; class Bacteroidia; order Chitinophagales; family Chitinophagaceae; genus Ilyomonas. Next base: position 1,658,373 of record OZ252019.1, read on the forward strand.
TTCTGTAGCATCGTCCATGCTTATATCAAATCCATTAATATAAGGTATCGTAACACCTAATTGTACAGTAACATCTTCCCCAGCATACGTGGCCTGTACCGAAGATCCTATACCGCTGGTAGAATTGCCGGTAATCCATGGGCGTATAGATTCATCGTTCATCATCATTGCGCTGCGTGCGCCTCTTATATAAGCGGCATGTCTTGCTTCTACCGAATGTATCTGCAGCGCTGCAGTAAGCACTGCATTGCTCGACATCAGGTTAGCTGCCTGGCCTTTGTAAGCACGTACGCCGGTATCTTCAAACGCCTGCGAAACGGCAAGAAAAGTAGCAAAATCGGAAAACACAGTAGGGAACGTACCACCTGCGGTAAAGTCAAATTCCGGTTTGGTAACTGGTGTTCCGCCCAATGCGATAATAGTTGAAGAGAGGAATGCCACATGCTCATTCTCGTGGTCTCTGATGATCTTGAAACCGGCATTTAACCTTGCATCCATAATAAGGCCGCGTGTAGATGTTCCTATATTATAAAATGAAGACTCCAGGTACTCGAGCGTGAGGGCAAAATTAAGTACGCCTACAATATCAGTGGTTGTGCTGCCCTTACCGGCGTATGCTTTTTTAAACATGCCACCTAAGGCAAGCGGTAAAGCGGTAAGCGCTATTCTGCCGCCTATCTTGGTAAATTGTTGCATGGCGCTACGGCGTGAATCCATACGGTCATAAACCTCCGGATCAATTTTTTCTATTTCTGTTATCAGGTTATTAATGTTCATGATTGTTTTGTTTTAAGCGGTGATTGATTTAACCAGGTAAATTTGAGAAATCCATTTTCGTTTTAATAAATGGCAATACGGTTCTTACAACTTTCAGTGGTGAAGCTGCTAAGTCAAGTCCGTTGGCATCTATTACTTCACTGTTTGCAAATGAATTTACTTCAAGCAGACTTCTCAGGAAGGAGGCATGTCTCGCTTCTACTGAAACAATCTTACCGGCAACCAGCAGATAGTCAGGATTTACAAGCAAGTGACCAGCTCCGTTGTATGCACTTACGCCGGTATCTTCAAACGTCTTTGCGTAGGTAAGCACACTTTGCCTGCTGGAAAAATCAACCACGCTGAAATCAAATTCAATTTCAGGAATAGCCTTATTGCCTAAAGCGGTTTTAAAGAATTCACGATGTGCAATTTCGTGATCTCTTATCTGCTCTAATCTCGCTTTGGTGTAAGGGCTGATACCGCCGAAAAAATTATCGGTAACCAGCATGTAAAAGTTGGATTCCAACTGCTCCAGCAGGTAAGCATAGTTAAGAATGGCAATATCGCCATAGCCCATACCAATAGCGCCGCCAACCGTAAGGTTGCTATCAGCACTTAGCGAAGCGGTTTGATTGGTCATAGCTGCTTCTTTGGTACAGGAAGCAGCAAAAGCAGTGATAGCTGCGGCCCCGGTGAGTTTGGTTAAAAAATTTCTCCTGCTTGCCATGTTGGAGACAGGCATAGTTTGTTCGCCTGCCGGTTCGGGAATTGTGTTTTTTTGTTGCATACGTAGAGTTTTCTTTAAATAAATAAATAATAAGACATAAAGCTTCGTACCAGTATTATCGCAATACTCAATTTTTATTGTTAGGAAATAAAGCATTTTGGGATATGCTTTGTTTATGTTACTGGCGTTTTTACTATTGCTTACGTACTCTGTTTAGCTTTAAACCGCAGATACAAAGAAGGGTTTTGCTATAATGATTTGAGCATACTTACAAACAAATATTTTGTAGGTAATGTGTTGTAGAATAATGAGCAATAATTATTTGTCTGGACTTGCAGAATCAGAGAGGTATTTTAAACATTGCTGGAGTGAGGGAACAACAACAATGAAAATGGGGCAATCAGACTTCTTAATTCTGCATAAAGTGTTCGTTAAAGAAAGTATAACAAACACCATTCCTGAATTACGATAAATTATGAAATGCAGATTGATTAATAGAAAATATTTATTTAAACGATGTTTTAAGGGTAATTAAGCCTAAAATCAATAGTTTATATTTTATAAAAGACTTAATTACGAAATTTAGTCCTTGTAAAAGTGGAAGGAAGCTTAAATACTGTGGCGTTATTTCAACAAGCGCATCTTTTTGAATATAATAGCTTGTAAACAAAGTGCAGATTTATATAAATGAACATAAAAATTCTGCAACGGAAGTAGCTGTTTATAATTGATTTAAATAAAGTAAGCACTGTTCCTTATAATCAGATAACCAATCACGATCACCAAATTTTTTTATTTAGCGCATAATACAACACTAATATAAAATGTAATGCGGTTACCTGCCTAATTAAACAAGATTATACCTGTAATAATGAAGCACATAACCGCATAAGTTTTTGTACACCTGAATAAACCGTAACTGGATTTAGTTATCCTCCCACTTGCGGGAATTTGCATATAAAATTCTATACCCGGATAAATTTGTTTTGCGGCTATCCAGGTAAACATTTGGTTTGTCTTTCTCTAAAACGATGTACCCATTGAAAGTTACTGCCTGTGCACCCTGGTTGCTGATATTATTTGTATTACCAGTGGATTTTACGGCTGCAATCTGTACCTGTACTGTATCTTTTGCTGTCTGCGCTTTGCTTGCAAACAAGCAAAAAATGGCTAAAGAAAGGAGCGTTATTTTCTTCATGATATTGGATTTAAGATGTGAAAATAACACAACCAGGCTATTAAAAATTTGTGCAAAGATTTTTTAAATGTATTATAATGTCATTATTATAAATATTTAATTATTTATATACAAAATGCTATATACTTTAATGTAATTGTAATCTTAACTATCATTAAACAGGTGTTTTAGTAAACAGGTATTTGTTTTTCTGTAACTTCTGTAATAGCCGGTTCCTTAAAGTACCAGGATATTTACATTAGCGCTGCCTGCCTTGCATTAAAATTTGACGGATACAACTTTCAACTGTAAATTATCACATGATTTCATTAATGGTACCTTAGTGTTGTAAGCAGTCAGTTCATCAAAAAAGGCTGCAGTTTCGGGCAGCCTTTTGTATCATTATCTTATATCATTTCAAGTGTGCATTCCTGCATCTCTTTTACAATATTTTACCCTTAAACGATAAACGAAATAATAGCTAACTATACTATGAGCAATACATTGTTAATACCTGTCGAAGATGTATTTTTCAATACCCTTACCATTATAATAAGTAGCGATAAACTCGTTACTGCCGTTAAATGTTATGTCATCAAAGTATAAATCTAACGAACCGCCGGTACTATTGCTTACCTGCACCTGGAAAGCATCATGCACATCGGTGTAATAATTTCCATACTCATCATAGTAACCACCCGATTGGGTATAACGATACCAGTTGCCCTGCAGCAGGCTATAGCTATCATCATATTGTGCTCCGCCATTGGCATAAAAGGTAAACACTCCACTAATACCTGCATTAAAAGAAGACCAGCCGTTTCCATAATTTTCAGCAGCTCCATTTAAAACCCAGGAGCCGGTTAATGGGTCAGCCACTGGCTGTGGTACTTCGATGGTTTTAACGCACGATGCAAAACAAACCGCAAAAAGTGCAATAACTAAAAGGTGTAGCAGTGTTTTCATAACTCTTTATTTTATAAGTGAATGTTTATAAACCTGAGATAGGTAAAGGGAAGCGGAGTTTCATTTTTTTTAGTTAAAAAAAATAAAATGATTAAGCAGGGAAGCAGCAAGCATAAAAAAAGCCGTTGTAGAAACAACGGCCGTGCTAACCTATGAAAAACACCAATAATTTATTATACTCCAATTAAATAACAATGTAAATGTAAAGACCAGGAATGATGGAGAGAGCGGCAAAAAAAATTATAAGCCGCTTTTAAATATATTTATATATACGTTTAATCGCGACATACAGTTTACGGATATTTTAAGGTAAGCAAGCGTAACGTTTCACTGTATCAATCAAAGGCTGCCTCCTGAGAGCCGTATAACCGGCCTGTTAATAATCAGCATCTTTCTTATTGAATTTTCTTACCAGTGGTATAACACTTAAAACTTATACTCCTGATAATTTATTAATCATCCATTACGCAAATTTACAACCTATGATTACAGTCTTACTGATCGTTTGTGGTATTGTTGCAGCTACCGGCTGGTTTTCGAATAGTAACAAATGCAACCTAAATACCAAAAAGGGCGTAACGCCGAAAAAATTAGTGAGAACACAGGTAATAAAACTAACGGTAAAAAGATGGTATGGCATTATAAATCTATTATCATCCATATAGTACACCCGTAATGGCCCGAGTTGCCTAATGGAGCGGATAGTGTCCGGAAGCCTGCTTTTTGGTACAACCGGATAGCGTTGCTAAACAGCGGCAGGCTTTCTAAATAAACCTGCTTAAAATTTAATGCTTTCGCATGCGCTATACACCGGTTCATTAATTGATAACCAAGCCCTTTGCCTCTTGCGGGCGGTGCTATATAAAATTTTACAAACTCGCAGCAGCCATCCGGTAATCCGTCAGTTGGATAAATCCCTGCGCAACCCGCAATGTTTTCGTCTATTGCAGCTACCCAGCATACAGATTTTTCCTGCCTGAACAAGCGGTACAAATCATCTGTGGTAGGGTCTTCATAAACCGTTCCGGCTGTACTTGCCTTATATTCTACAAAGGTATCGCGGATAATAGTGGCAAGAGGGCTGTTATCCTCAGGTTGTATTGGTCTGATGGTACAGGCCGGCATAGCATCTTATTGTAAATTACCGTAAAAATACAATGCAACAGTTTTATATAGTATAAGTAAAATAATACTCCTTACAATAACTTAAACATTGTAAACAGGTTGAAAGTATTTTTGAAAACTTGTGGATTGAAAAAATTATTGGTAATAGTTTTTCAGGTGCAATAAGCAATCTTAGAGATGAAAGAATGGATGATTATGGATTTGTATTTTTTATAGGGGTTATATCCTCTTCAACACTCACAGGATTATTGAAAACGTTTTTAGATCTTGCACTGCTGCTGACAACCAAAATTAAATTTTCTATATCGTCGTCTGATATAGGTTTGTCAGGGTGCTGCATGTGATAATAAATTAATTCACGCGGTGTAAAGCCGGTCTTTTGTGGTGGTGTTGTCTGGCCGGCCAACTTTGATGGCTGCAGGTTAGCGGGTACATTTTCCATGATGAGTACGTTTGTTGTAATAATACAGTAAAATGGTTAGAAACCATTGTCTTAATTAAATGTTAACCTAAAGATGATATTGTGTTGGCGCAAACCAGCACAAATTTATTATTTCCGTCCAACTCCGCTTCAAATCACTCAGATTTTTGATTCTGCTCACAAGGCATAGCAAGTGGTAGTTGAGCAGATAGCTACACCTCCAAATCTTAGAGAAATAGCTTTGCTTAATTAAAAACAATTAAACAAAATACCAGGCAGTTCAGCGGCTTAAATAATTTTAAAGTGGTTCTCTTTCTATTATCGCGAGAAGCAAAGCGCGTGCTTCCGCTTTCGGAACTGCGTAGCTGCTTCTGCTGTGGTGATGTTGATACATCGTGGCTCCGGATGGTTATTTTCAAAAAATAAAACAGTGACAACCTGGGTAAACGGGGAAAGCATATTGCTGTATGAAAATGGACAAATTATTACTCTTAATAGGAAGAAAGCCGGTATAAGTAAAGATGACTTCTGCAAAAGCGTGCGGCCGGAGACTAAGGAAGACACGCTTGAAAAAATTGATAGAGCCTTTGTAGAAAAGAAACGGCTGCGTCAGCTTTATAAAAAAAGAAGTATCGGGATAATTTCTTTTTGCATAGTTATTGCCTTATCACAGTTTAAATAATCCTCTTATGAAAAAATTCTTATTGTTTATAGTAATTGTAGCGGCCATTGCAGCCTGTGGCGGCGGAACAAACAAAGATGCCGGGCCGGATACCGCCATGATTAATACAACGCCTACCAGCGGTAATGACGATGCCACCAACTCGCAAAAGATTCCAATGGACTCTGTGGAAATGAGCAGTGATTCTACAGGCAATATAAAACCCGGCGATACTACTAAAGGCAGAAAATAACAGCCGGTTAAAGGCAGATGTCCGCTACGCCAGTACTCCTGCAGTTTGCGTTTGCTGTGCTTTGTTATACCATAAAATTGCTTCATCTTTATGGTATTATGGAGCCTATCATCATCACAATAGACGGTTATTCATCCTGCGGTAAAAGTACCATTGCGCGTCAGCTTGCAAAAACGCTTCACTATGTATTTATAGACAGCGGCGCTATGTATCGGGCAATAACGCTTTATTTTTTACGTAATCACATCAACGTCAATGATGCAAGACAAATAGCGCGGGCGTTAAATGACATCAGCCTCGAATTTTGCCGCAACGATAAAACCGGGGGCAACGATATTTATCTGAATGATGAAAATGTGGAAGTGCTCATTCGGGAGATGCTGGTCAGTGATTCAGTAAGCAAAATTGCTGCTATTAAAGCAGTGCGTAGTTTTGCAGTGCTGCAACAACAAAAAATGGGTGTGAAAAAAGGGATTGTAATGGATGGCCGCGACATTGGTACAACAGTTTTCCCGAATGCAGAACTTAAAATCTTTATGACGGCCGATCCGGCCGTTCGCATACAACGCAGATTTAAGGAACTGTTTGCCAAAAATCCGAATATAACTGTAGAAGAAGTGAAGGAAAACCTGGAGATGCGCGATTATATCGACAGCAACCGCGAAATAAGCCCGTTGCGCAAGGCAAAAGATGCCATTGTTTTAGATAATTCCAACCTTACCATTGAGCAGCAATTAAAGCTGGCGTTGTCCTGGGTAAAAGAAAGGCAATCACAATTAAGTTTGATTTGATATTATGAAAGCAGTTTCTTTCTTGTTATATTAATTTTATCCCGCATCTTATTAAAAAATACCATCCGGTCCCGTTCGTTGGCGCTGCTTATTTGTGTACTCTTGGCTGCTATTACCCCAAGTGTTTTTTTCATATAACTGTTGAACATTTCATCGCGGGTGGTAATGAAATTTAAAATGCTGTGATTAATATAAGTAATGCTGTTTTTACCCATATCCACATGGATCATATTATCACCCCATATAATGTCATTAATATACATAATAAAATCAGGTGAGGAAGAGTTCGGGGTGCTGCCAAACGTAAATTTTTTACCGGCTTCTGCCTGCATTTCAATATGATTTAATAATGCATCTATCTTATTCAATACACTTGCAGCATCACTGTCTGATTTTATGTTGCCGGTTAATTTATAAAATTCAAGTTGCCTTAGTGTGCTTGTTATATTCTCTTCATGCCATATTTCGGTACTGGGTATTCTGGAATAAGCGTTGGCAATTTTTTGTGCAGTAGCCAGTATTACACTATGATCATCTTCCATCGAAAACTTAATGCCCCGCATCTGGTCGTAATGCATAATAGATTTCTTAAGAAAATAAGATTTAAAAACAGCCAGTTCGGGGATATAAAAATAATAGAGGAAAGGAATTTCCTTGGCAAGTACATAAAATTGTTTTTGCGGAAACTTAACTATTTGCTCCAGATGCACTAAATCGTTCTCCAGCCATTTTTCATACGTAAAATCCGAATCGTTGGTGATACGCCCGTTAAAAATAAAGGAGTCACTTTCCAGGTGTAAAAACTTGTCCAGAGAAAGCTTGTAGTGGCGTGCTAATTTTCCAATTTCTTCAAGGCTTATCGGTTTTTCACCTCTTATCCGCCGGTAAGCGCTGTCATTACTAATGTTTAGCTGCTCGGCTATATCATCGGCAAGCGATACATGGGGTGGCAATAGATTTTTTATCTGCTGGAAAAACAAAATTTGAGTACTCATTTCATCCATAGAAAAAAGGTTTAGTAAAATATAAAAAAAAGGGAGTTTTCTTTTGCAAGAATCAATAATGGTGCGTAAATATATTTAATTTTTTAGTACAAATCCATATTGTACGATAGCGCCCCGCAACTTATACTGCACTTTTTCATTGAGTTATTAAAGTCTCCGTAATTATCAATTAGGGTTTGCTTTTTCAGCAAAGTAGGTTTGATGCATGATTAATAGTAATTACTATCACGGAGGTAGCCTGGTTTATCCCAATAAAAAATAGGGTACTGTTCTTATAATCAGTAATAGAATGCCAGGTAGGCTTCTATGAGCGATTGTTGAAACCTTTTTTACTGCTCCCGGTTAGAGTAAAGATGGAAGTGCTGAAACCACAAAGTAATTACTGGCAGATGGAAACCATAATCAAAATGAAGAAAAAATATTTTCAAATAAATAAAATGCTTTTATGAAAAAGATATGTATAAACGTTATGGCTTTTATCGCCATGATAGTACCGTTTACTTCCTGTGTACATTATTATTATGCCCCCAGCTCCAACAACGTGCCTTTGTTTAAAGAGAAGAAGGAAGGCCGGATGCAGGCGCAATTCAGTTCAGGAAATGCATATTCAGGATTTGAAATACAAAGTGCTTATGCAGTAGCTAAACATGCTGCTGTGCAATTAAATATTTTTAGTGCAGGTAAAGATGATGGTGAGTATGGTTCCGGCCACGGAACGTATGCTGAAGTTGCCGGCGGCTACTTTAAACCTTTTTATAAAAAGAGATTTGTATTTGAAACTTATGCAGGGTTTGGCTCAGGCAGCGTAAAAAATATTTTTAAAAATACTTTCGATTACACATCAGCAGAGGCTAAGACATCTGTTAAGAAATTTTTTATTCAGCCTTCTGTTGGTTTTGCCAGCACTTATTTTGATATAGCCCTATCTTCCAAATTCAGCGGGGTAGCAACCGGTGTTAAATACTCAACACTTACCAAAGAGAACTTTGATTTTGATTATGAGCAGGTTTCTTCTTTAAAAGGTAAATCCTATTTCTATTGGGAGCCCGGAATTATGATTCGTGGCGGCTTTAAGCAAATAAAATTTTCAGCACAGGTTACCTATTCAGCGGGCAATAAAACGCAATTTCCTGTTGATGATACAAATATTTCCCTTGGTATAATGGTGCCATTTATAATAAAACAAAAATAAACGCTTATTAACTTAAATCAATTTTATGAAACAGATTACTTACGCCTTAACATGCCTGCTGTTGCTAATCAGCCTTGCAGGTATTGCACAGCCCGGCTCTTTAGACTTTACATTCTCCGGGGATGGAAAACTGACTACCGGCTTTCAGCTACCCAGCGTTTCTATAGGAGATATTGGCTATGCAGTAGCTATACAAACCGATGGGAAAGTTGTAGTGGCAGGTTATAATGAAGTTGGCTTTACTGTAGTACGCTACAATGTAACCGGCACACTGGATAATACATTTAATCTTACAGGTAAGGTAACTACTGATATTGGAAGCGGCGCCGATATAGCTCACGCGGTAGCTATACAGGGGGACGGAAAAATTGTAGTAGCAGGCTCTTCTTACAATGGTTCCAACGATGATTTTGCACTTGTACGCTATAATGCCAATGGTACACTGGATAATACCTTTAGCGGGGATGGAAAACTGACTACCTCCATTGGAAGCCAATATGATGAAGCTTATGCCGTAGCCATTCAGGGGGACGGAAAGATTGTAGCAGCAGGCTCTTCTTACAATAGTACCAATCCTGATTTTGCTCTTGTACGTTACAATGCCAATGGTACACTGGATAATACTTTTAGCGGGGACGGAAAGCTGACTACCCCCATCGGAAGCCAATATGATGAAGCTCATGCGCTAGTTGTACAGGTAAATGGTAAGATTACAGTTGCCGGTTTTTCTAGCAATGGTTCTAACTATGATTTTGCACTTGTCCGCTATAATGCTGACGGTACACTGGATAATACATTTAATCTTACAGGTAAGGTAACTACTGCTATTGGAAGCGGCACGGATAGAGCTCAGGCAGAAGCTATACAGGGAGATGGAAAAATTGTAGCAGCAGGCTCTTCTTATAATGGTTCCAGTAATGATTTTGCACTTGTACGCTATAATACGGACGGCACACTGGATAATACTTTTAGCGGGGATGGAAAACTGACTACCTCCATTGGAGTCCGTGATGATGTTGCTAATGCAGTAGCTATACAGGGGGATGGAAAGATTGTAGCAGCAGGCTCTTCTATCCTTGGTACTTATGATGATTTTGCACTTGTCTGCTATAATGTAGACGGTACACTGGATAATACATTTAATCTTACAGGTAAGGTAACTACTGCTATTGGAGGCGGCACGGATAGAGCCCAGGCAGAAGCTATACAGGGTGACGGAAAGATTGTAGCAGCAGGTTATTTTGACAATGGTACCAATGCTGATTTTGCTCTTGTCCGCTACAATGCGGACGGTACACTGGATAATGGGTTTGCTACTGACGGAAAAATGAGCAATGACATTGGAGGTACCGATATTGCTGCAGGTGATCAAGGTCGTTTTGTAGCGGTCAGATCAAACGGCAAAATTGTGGTGGTAGGTGCCAGTTTTATGTTCAGCACATTTATTAAAACAGATATTGCCATTGCCCAGTATAATGCAAACGGTGTTATTGATAATACCTTTGGTTTTGAGGGTATGGTGCTTGGTGAGTTTGAGGGCGGCGATTTCACTGCCAATGCTGCCGCTATACAGGGGGATGGAAAGATTGTTGTTGGCGGGTATTTTTACCATAGCGGCAAACAAGACTTTGCCTTGGTGCGCTACAATGTCAATGGTTCGCTGGATAATACCTTTAGCGGAGATGGCTTTGTTACTACCACTGTTTCACTAAACGGGTCGGATGCGTGTAATGCTCTTATTATACAGCCGAATGGTAAAATACTTGCAGGTGGCACCTCCTCTGGTTGTAGCACTTGCGCTACCGACTTTGCACTTGTACGCTACAATGCTGACGGTACACTGGATAATTTCTTTAGCCTGGATGGGAAATTAACTACCGATTTTTCAACCCACCAGGATGTTATAACTTCAATAGCCCTGCAACAAAATGGTAAAATAGTAGCTGCCGGCTATACAGATAATGGCTCAAACAATGATTTTGCAGTAGCAAGATACAATGCCAATGGCGATCCTGACAATACTTTCAGCGGAGATGGCAAACAAACAACAGACTTTAGCAGTTATAACGATTTTGGCAGGGGCGTAAAAATACAAGGGGATGGAAAGATAGTAATAGGCGGATATTCCGGAAAATCTTCGGTGAAGGATAATGACTTTGCATTAGTTCGTTACAATACCGATGGCTCACTGGATAATACTTTTAATGGTACTGGCAAACAAGTAACCACTATAGACGGCACCTCTGCCGATTACTGCAACGCTATTACGCTCGGTTCAGGCGGAACAATCATAGCGGGCGGCTATTACCTTAATACATTAAGCCAGAATGATTTTGCCCTGGTAAGATATACAAGTAACGGCAGGCCGGATAGTAGCTTTGGCACTAACGGTAAGTTGGCTACCGATTTTGCAAATACGGACGACAAGGGAAGTGCTATAACTATAGGAGGAGATGGCAAGCTGGTAATGGCAGGCACTTCAAATAATGATTTTGCTGTTGCCCGCTACAACTTAGCTGCTGGTACTGCTGCTACCTTCACAAAGGCAGTCGAGGTTAATGAAGTCATTCAGTCCACTCCTGCAGTAGAAATATATCCAAATCCATTCTTTTCCAAAGCTGCCATCACCTATACATTAGAGAAAGATGGAGTAGTAACGATAGACTTGCTTGATATTGTTGGAAATAAAGTAAAAACAATAAAAAACGGAAGCGTGCCAAAAGGTACTCATCACATTGAACTGAACAGGGGAAACTTAGCAGCAGGTATGTACTTCTTACGGATTGTAAGAGATAGTGTAGTGATAACAAAGAAAATAATTATTGAGTAATAGTGCACGTTCTTAAAAGCATTACCTGCGCCATTGTTATTGTTCATCCCTATAATTGAAAATAGTTATCCATTAAAACAGTAAGCAACACTTATATGAAACAGATTGCTTACTCCTTAACATGTCTGCTGCTCTCTAGTAGTACAGCTATTGCACAGCCCTGCTCTTTAGATCACACCTTCTCCGGTAATGGGAAAACAAAATTTGAGTACTCATTCTATCCATAGAAAAAGGTTTAGTAAAATATGATAAAAAGGGAGTTTTCTTTTGCAGGAATCAATTATGGTGCGTGAATATATTTAATTTTTAGTACAAATTCGTATAGTACAACAACGTCCCGCATCTTATACCGCACTTTTCCATTGAGTTATTTGTGTCTCCGTATTTATCAATTAGGGTTTGCTTTTTCAGCATAGTAGGTTTGGTGTATCAATAATAGCTATTACCTGATAGAAAGAAATCAATTACTCACTCACACTAAAATTTAATCATTATGAAAATCTTTATTATGGTGTTTCTCCTGCTCGGATTTAGTGCACGCAGTTCGGCACAAGCCAACGTTACACTATCCAATTTATCACAAGCCACTAAGATCAATGCCAGCCTGAAACCTAAGACAACCGGTGTGCTGGATCTTGGTAAAACAGACAGCGCCTGGAAGAATTTGTATTTGAACGGAAGTGTTTTTTTAAATGGAAAGCAAACAGTTCACAGTGCTAGTGACGACAGTGACAATATTTTAATAGGGACGGGAGCCGGTATAAATATTACGACCGGCATTGAGAATATAGCGCTTGGCAATTCGGCCCTGAACCAAAACCAAACCGGCAGCGGCAATATTGCAATTGGTAAAGGCGCACTTTTCATAAATAGCGCTTCCAACAATACGGCCGTAGGTGACCAGGCAATGGAAAATAATACTACCGGAATCTATAATTCTTCTCTTGGCTATAAGACCCTTTTCTCAAATACTTCCGGAATAGAAAATATAGCGGTTGGTGCGTTGGTTTTACAGGCAAATACAACAGGTAACCAGAATACGGCGATTGGTTTTAATAGCATGCCTGTAAATACCAGCGGTTCTTACAACACTGCTACCGGGCTTGCAACATTATTTAGTAATACAACCGGCTATAGTAATGTCGCAACCGGTTACTCATCCTTAAGTGATAATACAACAGGATATCAAAACACCGCTAGCGGTGTTTCCGCTATGGCGAATAACACGTCCGGCATTTTAAATACAGCGAGTGGTTTTGTTGCTCTTAACTCTAATACTACAGGAAGCTACAATACAGCTATTGGTGTAAGAGCTTTATATTACAATACTACTCAGGCAAAAAATACAGCAGTAGGGTATGCAGCCGGAGATAATCACACTTCTTCGGCTTCTACCTTTCTGGGGCATGGCGCCTCGACAACTGTTGATGCTGTTGATAATTCAATGGCATTAGGCTTCCTGGCCTCCGTTTCAGCAAGTAACCAGGTGCGCGTAGGTAATAGCAATGTTAAAAGTATCGGCGGATTTGTTGGCTGGAGTAATATTTCGGACGGACGGGTAAAGAAAAATATTAAGCAAAATGTGCCGGGACTTTCCTTTATCAATAAGTTGAATCCTGTTACCTACAACCTTGATTTGACTGCTGCTGATAAAATTTTGGGCATAGCAGGAGTAAAAAATGATAAAGGGAAAGAGCCGGATGCATTAGAAGCAGCCGCCCGTAAAACAAAAGAACAAATTATTTATACCGGTTTTATAGCACAGGATGTGGAGAAAGCAGCCAAATTGTTGAACTACGATTTCAGCGGTGTGGATGCAGCAAAGAATGATAAAGACTTATATGGCTTACGGTATGCCGAATTTGTAGTGCCCTTAGTAAAAGCTGTACAGGAATTAAGTAAAACCAATGACGCATTGCAACAACAAATGAATGCCCAGCAAAAAGAAATAGAGGAGCTGAATGCAATGTTATTGAGCAGTAATCAAAGTAGCAGCAGTTCACTTCAAACCGGCGTAAAACTGCCTGGCGTTGCATTAGGGCAAAATGTTCCGAATCCATTCACCGGCACAACAACGATTACCTATAGTTTACCTACAAAGTTTACCGACGCGCAAATGATTATTACGGATGAAGGCGGCAAACAGCTAAAGCAGTTCAACCTCAGCAGCAGCGGTATGTTAAGCATGGACGCATCCTCCTTTTCATCAGGCACTTACTACTACACTTTGCACATAGACGGAAAGCAATACGAAACGAAGAAAATGCAGGTTATAAAGTAGTCATCATAAGTGAAATTGTTTTGTATTCAATGTCTTAAATAGACTAATTATTTACTAAAAAATTAAACAATACCAATATGAAACAGATTATTTATCCCTTAACATGCCTGCTGTTGCTAATTAGTCTGCCAGGTATGGCACAGCCCGGCTCGTTAGATTTAACCTTCTCCGGCGATGGAAAAACAACCACCGGTTTTATGCTTCCTTCAGGCACACTAAGCGATGGAGCTTATTCAGTAGCTATACAGAGAGATGGGAAGATTGTAGTGGCTGGTTATTCTGATGATGCCGGTAATTACGACTTTGCCCTGGTACGCTATAATGCTAACGGCACCCTTGATAACACATTTAATCTTGATGGTAAAGTAACTACCGACTTTGCAGGTCATGGTGAGGAAGCGTATTCAATAGCTATCCAGCGGGATGGTAAGATTGTAGTAGCGGGCACTTCTTACAACGGTGCTAATTATGACTTTGCACTGGCACGCTACAATGTGGACGGCACGCTTGACAATACATTTAGTGGTGATGGAAAGCTGACCACAGACTTTGGAAGCAGTAATGATGAAGCGCATTCAGTAGCTATCCAGGGAGATGGAAAGATCGTGGTAGCAGGATACTCTTACAGTAATTCAAATGGCGAGGTTTTTAAGCATGATTTTGAGGTGGCACGTTATAATATAAATGGCACGCTTGACAATACATTTAGTGGTGATGGAAAGCTGACCACAGACATTGCAGGCACCTTTGATGGTGCAAGTTCGTTAGCTATCCAGGTGGATGGGAAAATTGTAGCAGCAGGTGAGTCTAATGATAGTCGTCATTACAACATTGCAGTTATACGCTATAATGCCGATGGTACACTTGACAATACATTTAGCGGTGACGGAAAGCAGACTACCAGCTTTGGACTTACTGCCGATTATGCCAACTCGGTGGCTGTTCAGGCAAATGGAAAAATTGTCGTGGCGGGCGAGTCTTATAAAGACGGTTCTTCTGATTTTGCATTGGTACGCTATAACTCTAACGGCTCACTTGACAACACTTTTAGTGGCGATGGAATGCTGACTACCGCTATTGAAAGCGGTAACGACGAAGCGCATTCGGTAGCCATTCAGGGAGATGGCAAGATCGTAGCAGTAGGTTTTTCTGCTTCTGATTTTGCAGCAGTACGCTACAATGTTGATGGCTCACTTGATAATACTTTTAGTGGCGATGGAATGTTGACTACAATTATTGGAAGCAGCAGCGATGCTTATGCAGTAGCTATCCAGGGAGACAGTAAAATTGTAGCTGCAGGCGCATCTTACAGTAACGAAGGAGATTTTGCAGTTGTTCGCTATAACAATAATGGTACAACCGATAATAGTTTTGCTAGTGATGGCAAGATCGTAACTAATATCGGTGGCCCTGATATTGCAGCCACCGATAATAGCTTCGCTGTAGCTGTTAAATCGAGTAATAAAATTGTCTTGGCAGGCACCAGTTCATTATCAGGGTCAGACTCTAAAAGTGATCTCGCACTTGTACAGTATAATACAGACGGCACAATAGATAACAGTTTTGGTTTCCAGGGTAAAGTATTGGGTGAGTTTGAAGGGGGCAAATTTGCAGCTAATGCTGTAGCTATTCAGCCCGATGATAAAATTATTGTCGGAGGTTACTTCTTCAATACTAAAAGTTATTTTGCTCTTGTGCGTTATAATGCAAATGGTTCTCTTGACGCTACATTTGACCAGGATGGCATTGTGACTACCAACATATCAGGAGTTGGCACTGATATCTGTCATTCTATAGTTGTGCAGCCGGATGGTAAAATACTGGCAGCCGGGTTTACGCAAAGTTGTTTAAATGGCTGTAATACTGATTTTGCACTGGTACGCTATAATACCAATGGTTCATTGGATAATACCTTTAGCGGGGATGGTATGCTAACCACCGATTTTTCATCCCCTACCGATGTTATTAATTCAGTAGCCCTGCAGCCGGATGGTAAAATAGTAGTTGTCGGCTATACAAATAATGGCTCTAATAACGACATTGCAATAGCAAGATACAATGCCGACGGCACCCTTGATAATACCTTCAGTGGCGATGGTAAACTAACAACAGGCTTCGGTAGGAATTATGATGATTACGGGCAATGCGTAAAGATACAAGCGGATGGAAAAATAATAGCAGGCGGGTACTCCGGAAAAACTTTAGTTAAAGATAATGATTTTGTATTAGTACGGTATAATACTAACGGTACGCTAGATAATACTTTTAATAGTGTTGGCAGTGTAATAACAACTATAAATGGCACCTCTGCCGATTATTGCACTTCTATAATCCTTGAAGCAAGCGGAAAGATCATAGCTGGCGGCTATTATATAAATGCACAGGGGCATGCTGACTTTGCCCTATCGAGGTATTTAAGTAACGGAAAACTGGATAACACTTTTGGCGCTGCCAGCATAGTAACTACAGACTTTGCCTTCACTGATGATTATGGAACAGCAACAGCCATAGGAGGGGATGGTAAACTGGTAATGGCAGGCTATTCCAATAATGACTTTGCTGTTGCCCGTTACAACTTAGCCGCTGCTCCTGCTGCTACCTTTACAAAAGCAGTCACCGCCAGTGAAGTCACTCAGCCTTCTTCGGTAGAAGTTTTTCCCAATCCATTCTTTTCAAAAGCCATCATCACCTATACAGTGGAAAAAGACGCAGCGGTAACCATAGACTTAGTGGATGCCGGCGGTCGGAAAATCAGAACAGCAGCGCATGAAAGAGCATCAAAAGGTATTCATCGCATTGAACTAAACAGGGAAAATTTAGCAGCCGGTATTTATTTCTTACGGATTGCAAAAGATACAGAAGTGATGACAAAGAAAATAATTATTGAGTAGTGTAAGCTTCTATGCCATCTGTAGTATTCTTTATTATAAGTGTTGGAAATAATGGGTCTGGTTGAATTATAAATACAGCAACCACCAGAGAAAAGCAACCTGCTTATTCAGTAGTACAAAAAAGCTGAACAGTAAAATGATTACCTGGCCATAAGAAAGCCGACTAATCAATAGTTGTCTTTTATTATCATCCTGAATATTTAAAACATCTTGTATGAACGGTTTATTATCAACTCAAAGTTCTCAGCCTGGCTCATGCAACCAGAAAATTTTCACCAATAAGTTACTAAGTAAAATAATAGCATCAGTATTTTGCCTGGTACTATTTGTTACTACTTATGCCCAGGAGGATACTTTGTATTATAACAAGGGCATAGAGAAACTACAAAGCCGCCGGTTTGAAGAAGCAATAAAATTATTCGACAAAGCAATTGAATTTAACCCTGCTCTTTCTGTAGCCTGGGTGGACAGGGGATATGCTAAAAACAATCTTAAACTTTTTGAAGCTGCTTTAACTGACTTTAATGAAGCTATAAAAATTAATCCTGCTTATAAAAGAGCATGGCTTAATCGTGGCGTAACTAAATATGGACTTGTTGATTATAATGGGGCTTTGGCAGATTATGATCAGGCTATTGCGCTTGATACGAATTATGCGGGCGCATACGTTGGCAGGGGTATTATAAATGAAAAGCTTGGCAAAAAAGATGCTACCTGCGCAGATTATAAAATGGCCTTTCAGCTTGGTAATACAACCGTAAAAGAAAAGGTGGATCAATGTAATGGCAAAACAGCAGACAGTACTAATAAAACAAATGCTGTTGTACTTGACGAGGAAAAAAAGAAGCCAAATTTAACGGCAAGTTTTCTGCCTTTAGGTAAAAAAAACAAAGACACTTCCGCCGCAATGCTATTTATATTATCGGTGTTTAAGCTAAACACTGCAATCGTAGATTCTCTTAATAATAAGACAGTAGAGGATCCGCTTTCTTATATTGAAATAATACTAAAAAACGGTGCGAATATACAATTGAAAAATGCACGGCATGGTCAGCTTATAGTAATGGGT
This sequence comes from Ilyomonas sp., assembly GCA_965247435.1. Lineage (GTDB taxonomy): Bacteria > Bacteroidota > Bacteroidia > Chitinophagales > Chitinophagaceae > Ilyomonas. Next base: position 1,676,520 of record OZ252019.1, read on the forward strand.
AAGGTTATATCACTAATGTTTATAGCAATCTTTAACCAGGAACAAAAGGAACTGCTTGTGCAAAATGATATTCAAAAAATAAGTTTTCAATCAGGCGACGACCAGTATGAATATAATTTAAAAGATAAGTATGCGGGCGGTATAAAAGGAATCCTGAATACAGCCTCCAATAAGTAATGATGCCAAACACCTTTTAAGTTCTTTTATTGATAGAGCAGCAGATAGGGAGATGACAAGATTTTATGCCGGAATAAGATCAAATAAAAAGTTGGCTATATCGCCGTTTGTATTATATGCATTCTAAGTTTTTTAACCTGATTTATTATAATAAAATCACAGTATTAAATACTAATTCCTGAGAAATTTTTCTTTATGAAAAAGCAGAGTTATTTTATAAAAAAAAATTACCGGCTGGTCTGTTTGTTTTTGCTTACTGCAGTAGGGCAATCAGCATTTAGCCAGCAGGATGCGGAAGCAAATGTTTACCTGTTTAAAAAGAATTGGACTTCTGCAAAAGAAATAAATGAAGCAACCTATTTTATGCAGTTGATACATGAAAACGACACTACTTATGCCTGCCGCTATTATTACAAATTTGGGGGCATGCTACGCCAGGAAACTTTTCTGGACTCTATGCTTACTATCCCTAACGGGAGATTCTGCTGGTACGACCCAAACGGGATACTTGATAGCACCGGCCTGGTTTACAGGGGCAGAAAAACAGGTGCCTGGAAATATTACAATGATAATGTTGAGCCTGTTCTTTCAATGGTATATAGCAATGGACATCTTGTTGAAAAAAGAGATTACCTCAAAAACGAATATGCTGATGCAACAGGTAATGCCACCAATCTTTCGGCAAAAGAAAAAGCGGAGCACGACACCTTTGTTGCAGACAGCCTTGTGAAAAACGTACAATTTGAAAAAGCAGTCTTTGGTGAATCTGATTCGGGCAAACAATGGAAAGAATATCTCAAAAAAAATATCGCGGTACCGGAAAGGTTTAACAGTATTTCCACTATTGGTTCCTGCCTGGTAACTGTATCCTTTATTATAAACAAGGAAGGCAAAACAGATGACATTTATTTAACCCGCTCCTGCGAATGGTCGGCAGATAATGAAGTGTTTAATGCAATCAGGAAAAGCCCGCAATGGGCATTTTCAGAAAGGGGAAAGAACAACATTGATAATAGCCTGCAGGAGACGGTTAGTTTTCACTCCCATGCAACAATGAGTAAGGATTCTGCGCAAAAGTATGGAGTATTTATTGGCTTCCAGGTACCGGCAAAGTTTCCGGGAGGAGCAGAAGCTTGGCAACACTTTCTTGCCAAAAATCTTAATGTAGGTATTCCTTCAAATTACAATGCCCCGGCTGGACAATACCTTGTTGTGATATCTTTCTTAATACAGAAAGATGGTTCGGTAGCAGAGGTGAAGGCAGAAAAAGATCCCGGGTATGGCACCGCGCAGGAAGCAATAAGAGTATTTAAGAAAAGTCCCAAGTGGATACCTGCCATACAGAATGGCAAACCAGTAATATACCGGCAAAAGCAGGAAATGACTTTCACTGTATTTCAACAATAGGCCGGGAATCCGGTATAACACAAAAATTACTGCATAAGCGTGATAAAAAATTTTAATAGCCTAAACCCCTTTTATAAATCTTCCTCATCATCAAAACTACCATTATGAAGACAATACTGCTTATCTCTCTTTTTTTTGCGTCTCTTAGAGTACTTAAAGCGCAATCCATTAACAAGGTTTCCTATTTGGAAATAGGCGGGCCGGGGTTACTTTCCGCCAACTTTGATACCCGCTTTCGCCACCAGCCCAATGGTCTTGGATTACGGATTGGCTTCGGTTATGCAACCGATGTGTTTTCTTCCGGATTATCAATTCCTGCGGGGTTAAACTATCTGGTGGGTAAGAACAGGCATTTCTTTGAGGTAGAAGGCGGAGTTTCTTTTATACATTTATTTGCAAATAACGATGATGGATGGTTTAAAGAAAATGCGCAATCCTTGTGGATCGGGTATGCCTATGCAGGTTATCGCTACAAAGGACCGTATGGTTTTATCTTTCGCGCAGGATTCAGCCCTTTATACGGCGGTGGGCATATTGTGCCCTGGGGAAGTATTTCCTTTGGGCATTCACTCTAATTATTGCCGTTAGAATAGGAAGTCTCGGCATGCAGCAGCGTTTCTAATTAGCTTTACCTGGCTGCTTTGTATTGCTACTCCTGCATTATTTCCCTTACCACTTCTATTATTTCTTCAGTATTGGGCTTACTGAAGTAATCGCCATCGCTGCCATACGCGGGCCGGTGTGCTTTAGCGCTCAGCGTTCTCGGCGCAGCATCCACCCATTTATAGCCGCCTTGTTTTTCCATCACCTGATTGTACATGTAGGCACTGGCGCCACCGGGCACATCTTCATCTACAAATAAAATGCGGCTTGTTTTTTTAAGCGATTGCAGAATATGGTGATGAATATCAAACGGAAGCAACGTTTGCACATCTACTATTTCCACGCTTGTTCCAAGCGTTTGCAGGCGCGATGCCGCCTCCTGTATAATGCGGATGCAGGCGCCGTAAGAAACAACGGTTATGTCGGTGCCTTCGCGCACTACTTCCGGTGTGCCAAACGGCACGGTAAACTCCAGTAAATTGGATGGTGTCTTCTCTTTTAGCCGGTAGCCGTTTAGCGGCTCTATTACTATCCCCGGATCGTTGCCTCGGAGCAGTGTGTTATACATACCGGCGGCCTGCGTCATATTGCGTGGTACGCACACGTATATGCCCCGAAGTGCACTGATGATCATACCCAGCGGAGAACCGCTATGCCAGACGCCTTCCAGCCGGTGGCCACGGGTACGTACAATAACCGGACAGCTTTGTTTACCGGCCGTACGGTAGTGCAGGCAGGCGATATCATCGGTAAGCGTATTTAAAGTATATACAAGGTAATCGAGATACTGTATTTCTGCAATAGGCCGCAAGCCCCGGAAAGCGAGACCGTAACCCTGCCCGATGATAGAATTTTCCCGGATGCCGGTATCAAAAATCCGGTGTTCCCCATACTTCTCCTGCAGACCGGCAAACCCCTGGTTTACATCACCTATTTTGCCAACATCTTCGCCAAAAGCAACTACCAGCGGGTTGCCGGCAAAAAGCAGATCGAAGTACCGGTTTAAGATTTCGTAGCCGTTGATGTTTGGCGTGTCAGCCGCAATAACAGCCTTTATTTCCGGTACCAGCAACGTGCTTTTTGCACCTTCATTATACAGGTAACTGTTGTACCTTTTGGCATTCTCTGCTTTCAATTCCCGGCAGTATTGCTTTATTTCCTCAATGGCTTCTGTATTAGGACGCAACTCCATAGCCCGCGCTAACGTATGCAATACGTCTTTACGCAGCGGCTCCCGGTTGCGCTGCAGATTATTAGCTAACTGCTGGAGCAGTTTTGCAGTCAGCTCATCGGTGGTGTTAATAGCTTTAATAAGCCCTGCGGCTTTTGTTACTTCCTGTTTAATGGGTTGCAGGTAGTTTTGCCAGGCGGTGTCTCTTGCTCCCTTCACTATCTTTTTTGCTTCCATCTGCATCTGCTCCAGTTCCTGCTCCCCGGCAATACCGTTCTCCAGCATCCATTCCTTCATTTTTTTTATATCATCCCATTCCCGTTCCCACTCCAGGCGGGCGGCAGATTTATAGCGCTCATGGCTACCGGAAGTAGAATGCCCCTGCGGCTGTGTGAGCTCTTCTACATGAAAAACAGCCGGCGTATGCGTATCGCGTATTTTTTGCAAAGCCACTTCAAACACTTCGCAAAGGCCGGCATAGTCCCAGCCTTTTACCCGGTAAATATCTATGCCGTTGGTATCGTCTTTTTTTAAAAAACCTTTCAGTGCCGCAGATATAGATCCTTTGGTGGTTTGATAGGAGGTAGGCACAGAAATGCCATAGCCATCATCCCATACAAAAACGGCCAGCGGCACCTGTAAAACGCCGGCTGCATTAATAATTTCCCAAAACATCCCTTCGGACGTAGAAGCATCGCCGATTGTACAAAAACAGACTTCATTGCCTTTGTTTGATAAATGCGAAAGGTAATGCAGGGAGGTATTTTCTCTGAACAACTTAGAAGTGAAGGCAAGACCTAACGCCCGTGGCATCTGCCCGGCTGTGGGAGACATATCCGCCGACACATTTTTCAACTGCGCCTGCGGCAGCCATTCGCCCGACCCGTTGGTATTAGGCGTAGAAAAATGACCGACCATTTGCCGGCCACTGCTAAACGGTTCGTGCTCCGGGTTTGCATCGGCATACAGTTCTGCAAAAAATTGCTCCAGCGTAGCCAGGCCGGCCGACAACATAAACGTCTGATCGCGGTAATAACCGGCGCGGAAATCGCCCGGCTTAAAAAATTTCGATAGCACTGTCTGCACTACTTCCTTGCCATCGCTGAAAACGCCAAACTTGGCTTTACCCGTAAGTACTTCCCGGCGTCCCATCAGGCTGGCTTCGCGGCTTAGGATGCACTTGCGGTAATCGCTGAGCACCGTATCCCGGAAAGCCTCATAGGAAAGCATCATTTCGTTGGCTGCAATGTTAGTTGCTCCGTTCTCCATTTATCAAAAATATCAATTTAGAACGATAAAGTTACCGGTTGCTAAACGATGTTTACAGATAGTGTATATCGCCTGTTAAGAACGGGATAAACAATACCTCAACAATAAATATCTTGCGCAAAAGAAAGCTAATGCGGAGAAATAATTGGATATGGGAAGTAGCCGGTCGTATCTGGGCTTTGTGGGGCTTGCTCCTGTTTATAGGCACACTGCTGATAGCAATGGCATTTTACGTCTTTTGCTTTACTATGCAGGAGCCGGCAAGGGCAAAATGGCACCGGCACGTATCGCGGGTTTGGATGAGTATTTACCTGTTTTGTATTGGCTGCCCGCTTACCGTACGCGGTAAAGAACATTTTTCAGAAGGTAAAAACTATATAGTGGTATGCAATCACAACAGCTATATGGATGTGCCGGTAACAACGCCGTTTATGCCGCGTGCCAACAAAACCATGGGTAAAAAAGAGTTTACCTCTACGCCGCTTTTCGGTTGGATATATGCCCTGGGAAGTGTGTTGGTAGATCGCAAAAGCGAACAAAGCCGGAAAGAGAGTTATAACCGGATGAAAAAGGTATTGGCCATCGGGCTGGATATGGTTGTTTATCCGGAGGGAACCCGTAACAAAACGGCAGAACCGCTAAAGCCATTTTATGACGGCGCGTTCCGGCTTTCGGTTGACACCGCGACACCTATTATACCTGCAGTTATTTTTAATACCCGTGATATATTGCCGCCCGGCAAGCCTTTCTTTCTCAAACCTTACAAAATAGAAATGCACTTTCTCGAACCCTCATCGCCGGATGGCTCATCCGTAGCAGCATTAAAAGAGCAGGTTTTTGAGCAGATGAAAGCTTATTATGTGGCTACTAAAAAACGGTGAGCAATTGGTTTGGCAGCGTTTAAAGTTTTAGCGTTTACGAGTTTACCTATTCAAAATACGGAACCCTTCCTGCGCACATAAATCATAAATTTCTAAACGGTTTACCCAATATCCTACACTTTCATTTCCGGCACTTCGTTGGGCGCTACCAGTCTGCCCAGGGTTTTAGCTTTTATTTCTTCAACGGTTACGCCGGGCGCTCTTTCCAGCAGCAGAAAACCGGCTTCCGTAACCTGCAGCACGGCCAGTTCGGTTACTATCTTTTTTACACAGCCAACACCGGTAAGCGGCAGTGTACAGGCCGGCAATAATTTACTTTCGCCTTTAGGGTTGGTATGTTGCATGGCAACAATTATATTTTTTGCACTGGCTACCAAATCCATTGCGCCGCCCATGCCTTTGACCATTTTACCGGGTATTTTCCAGTTTGCAATATCCCCCTGCTCACTTACTTCCATAGCGCCTAATACGGTAAGGTCTATTTTACCGGCACGTATCATTCCGAAGCTTTCGGCGCTGTCAAAAAAAGCAGCGCCCGCGTTTACTGTTACGGTTTCTTTTCCTGCATTAATGAGGTCTGCATCTATTGCTTCGCTGTCAGGATAAGGACCGGTGCCTAATATCCCGTTTTCACTTTGCAGAATTACCGTCATGCCTTCGGGTATATAATTAGCCACCAACGTGGGAATGCCGATGCCCAGATTTACATACATGCCATCCTGTAATTCCTGAGCTATTCGTTTGGCAATGCCGTATTTATCTAAAGCCATGGAGTATTGAATATTTAAGAAGTAATAAGTAATAATTATTTGGGTAATAGTAATTGCATTAGTAGAATAAATCCGGTATCAGCAAAAAGCTTTCAATGCATGCCTACGGAAAATATTATTTAGATCGCTGCTATTCAATTAACGATTAACTATCTGCTATTCACAATTTCACTGTTCTGCGTTCAATGCGTTTTTCGTAATTGGTTCCTTTAAAAATACGATGCACGTAAATGCCAGCAACATGCACTTCGTCCGGATCAATCTTGCCGGGTTCTACCAGTTCTTCTACTTCTGCAATCGTAATATTGGCAGCTTTGGCCATAGACACCGAAAAATTACGGGTAGATTTTCTAAAAACAAGGTTGCCCATTGTATCGCCCTTCCAGGCTTTTACCAGCGCAAAATCTGCATACAGCGCGAGTTCCATCAGGTGGTGCTTGCCGTTAAACTCGCGTACCTCCTTGCCTTCCGCTATTTCGGTGCCGTAGCCGGCCGGTGTATAAAAGGCCGGGATGCCCATAGCTGCCATTTGTATCCGGGTAGCTAATGTGCCCTGTGGTGTCAGCTCTACTTCCAACTCGCCGCTCAATAGTTGCCGCTCAAACTCTGCGTTCTCGCCTACATAGCTGCTGATCATTTTTTTTATTTGTCTGGTACGCAGCAATAAGCCCAATCCAAAATCATCTACGCCGGCATTGTTGGAGATGCAGGTAAGATTGGTTATCCCTTTTTCAACCAGTGCGGCAATGCTGTTTTCGGGGATGCCGCACAGGCCAAAGCCGCCCAGCATAAGGGTTGCGTTGTCGGGAATATCGTGTAATGCGTCGTGCGCGCCGGCAAAGACTTTATTCATGTAAACTATTAATCGTTAGTATTTGGTAAAAGTAAGGATGAATTTGAAAACAGGATGATTTGATGGGAAGACAGGCAGGCAGATTTACAATGGAAGTGTATATGGCAGCCTGATGAAGCTTAAAGATGAGCATTTATTAGTAGTGACTTAATTTGAATTGAGGAGTTATAAAACCTATCCCGTTACATTATTTTTTAATGTAACAATGTGTAATAACCTTACAGGTTAATCTTTATTACTTTCAAAATGAGTCACTAATCATTTGTTTGAATAACGGCTGTATATACGGTGCTCCTGCCGTAAGTGCTACCTGCTTCGCCTCTTGATGTTTATTGGTTGCAATCTTTTTTAGTCCGGAAGCAGCACGCTATCGGTAATAATTTTCATCTAAATAAAAATAGCCATCGCTTTTTTTCCAGTACCAGTACTTCTTTTGCAACACATAATAAGTACCACGGCTGGTGGTTTTGCGTAGTGCCGCGGGCACATATAATATGCGGGGCGGAATTTTGCCAAAACGGTAAGCAAGATTTTTTGTTTCAGCAGGCGTATAGGCCCGTGCATTGGCATTGTTAAGTGCAGCAGCATCCGGCGGCAAATCTTTTTGAGAGACTGCAAAATTGCCCTTTGCATCTACTACAATAATCGCTTTTGTAACGGCCGGCGCTGTTGAGGGTGCAACCGTTCCGCCTGCTGCTTCCTCGGGACTTAACAGCGGCTTTACTTCATTGTTGTTACCGGTACTGTTAGCCGTAGCGGTTCTGGTTGATGCCGGTACTGTTTTGCGGTGACAGCCGGCCAGCACCATTACTAAAACCAGGCAATATAAAAGCGCAGATTTCATTAGAAGAATTTGCAATATTCTTTCTAAATTCATGCCAGCAGTTATGCAGTAAATCAATCTTTTATACGGAAAAATTAAAATGAAGCAGTTGCTCCTGCGGTATTGCCTGCTGTGCGCCGGTAGCCAGGTTTTTTACCATGCAGCTCTGCGTTTCCAGTTCTTTACTGCCGATGATGATGATATAAGGAATGTCTTTTTTACCGGCGTACTTAAACTGTTTATCAAACTTTGCAGGTTCTGCATACAGTTCGCAGGCGATATTGTTGCTGCGCAACTGCTGCATTAACTCAAATGCCTTCCTGCTTTCTCCTTCACCTAAATTGAAAAACAGTATGCGGGTGCCACTTTGCACCGCTGCGGGAAAAAGCTGCAGCTCTTCCATTACATCATATATCCTGTCAACACCAAAGGAAATGCCTACGCCCGGCAGGTCCGGAACACCGAATAAGCCGGTAAGGTCGTCGTACCTGCCGCCGCCGCCGATGCTGCCCATTTGTACGCCTTTCGCTTTTATTTCGAAGATAACGCCCGTGTAATAATTAAGTCCGCGCGCTAAGGTAAAGTCTATAATTACCTGTTGCTGCATCGCGGCGGGCAGGTAACCGATAATGTATGCTAATTCGCTGATTCCTTTTTTGCCCGATTCGTTGTTGCCCAGCAATGTTTTTGCCTTTGCTATACGATCCGCATTGCTGCCGGTGATTAATAAATACTGTTCTATTATAGTTACCTGTTCCTCATTCAATCCTCTCGTTGCAAGTTCCTCCTTTACTTTTTCCAGGCCGATCTTATCCAGTTTATCTATCGCAACAGTAATGTCAACCAGGTGTTCTTGACCGCCACAGACTTCTGCAAGCGCCGCCAGTATTTTACGGTTATTTAATTTTATCTCTACTTCGATGCCCAGCTTGCCAAACACTTCTGCATAGAGGCAGGTAAGCTCCACTTCGTTCAGTAAGCTATTGCTTCCAACCACATCGGCATCGCATTGATAAAACTCCCGGTATCTCCCTCTTTGTGGTTTATCAGCACGCCAGACGGGTTGCACCTGGTAGCGCTTAAACGGAAAGGATAGCTGGCCATAATTCATTGCCACATAGCGCGCAAAAGGAATGGTTAAATCGTAGCGCAGCGCCCGTTCCGTAAGATTCTCATCATTCCTGCCCAGTAAAATATTTTCGAAGGCCAGCTTTGCTTTATCACTTTTTTTCGGATCGTTCAATCCATTGTTCAATACTTTAAATATCAGTTTATCGCCTTCCTCACCATACTTCCCCATCAGCGTGTCGAGATTCTCCATGGCCGGTGTTTCCAACGGCTGAAAACCATAATTTTCGAATACATTTTTAATGACGGAAAAAATATACGCGCGCTTACGAACGACAACCGCGCCGAAATCGCGCATGCCCTGCGGTAAGGTAGGTTTCATAGAGATACTGTTTCTTGGGTGCCGTATTTTTTTATAATGTTGTCGCAGGCTGCTGCTATTAATTCGTAGGCATGATGAAAGTCGGGCTCGCCACCATACCAGGGGTCTTCCACGCTGCGGTTTTGTCCCGGATATACTTCATTCAATAGCAAATCTACTTTAGATGCATCCCATTTATTACCGCTGATGCGTTTTACATCATTGTAATTTTCCGCATCCATTACGTAAATTTTGTCGTAATGATGCATCATATCCTTGGTAAACAACCTTGCCTGCTGTGCACAAATATTGATGCCGTTTATTTTTGCTACTTTCTGCGAGAGGTGATGTGGCGGCTCGCCGGTATGATATGCGCCGGTGCCTGCACTTTCTACTATCCAGTTTAATCCTGCTGCTTTTGCTTTATGCTTTAAAATGCCTTCTGCCAGCGGGCTGCGGCAGATATTACCCAGGCAAACCATTAAAAATTTCATGGGCGCAAAGATAAAAGGGATTTGAAGTGACAGCAGGAGATTTTTGAAATGCATTTGAACGCTTACGGAATGCTGACCCGGATAAGCGTTAACGAAAAAGCCTTGCATTACTGCAAAGCTTTTCGGATGGTGCTTAGCACTGGAACCTTTATATGTCGTAAATCAATTAATAATATCAAAACAGTGTTATGATTATGAAAATTCGCCGTCTTGGGCTGCAATATTTATTCTTCAACATTTCAAACCTGCTGTCATAAAAGAAAAATAATATCAGATATGTTTAAAAGAAAGAATACTTGTGAGCTGTAAACCAGTGATTAACAGGAATGCAGCGTTGCAACGGATTGGTTTAAATTAAATAAAATAATAAAGAACCACATAAAGAAAACGGGTGGCCTTAACTTCAAATGCTACAGTAGTTTAAACAGTTGTAAAGCCAATCCCGTAATTAAAGCCAATGATTCCCGACTCTCCTAATTTTCCGGCCTTTTTGCGACTTTCGCAAACCCCAATATTACCTTCGCATTCCAGCTATTCATTTATTGCTTAACTATCATTATTTTTCTATCGGCGGGTCTGAAATACCAGGACGCCGCAGTAAGTAAAAGAAGAAGTACTGCAGGGAGCATTTCTTTTGCAGAATCACCCGATGCAAGATGAGAAAATACTGCTCCCGACATGACAAAGAAAAAGCCTGCATAAGCCCATTCTTTGAGTAATGGAAATTTAGGAATAAGTATTGCAACAACCCCTAAAATTTTCCAGATGCCCAACAGGGTTAGAAAATAGACAGGATAATTCAGGTGTGTAATCATATCAGCCCCGCCCTGGCCTTCTTTCATTTTTAAAAACTGTACTGCTCCGGTTGATAACATGCCTGCAGCCAGCCAGACAGTAGCAATCCAATAAATGATTTTGTTTCTCTTTATCATAGTGTGTTATTTTACTTTGCTTACAATGTCTTGTAACCGGTTATGTGCAGTGTTAATGCCCTGTGCAAACGGTAATTTCAACATATTGTTCCGGTCTGAAACTGATTTGTAAACGATATGCATAGTCAGCTCGCTGCTGTCATCAGTTAGCTTTTCAAACGCCAAAAACTCAAGTTGAACAGGAAAAGGTGTATGCTCCATTTCAAATGTCCGGGTGATTTTTTCATTAAGCACAAATTCATGTATAGTTCCATTAAAACCGTACTGGGCGCCGTTATGGCCGGTTGTTACAAACTGGTAGCTGCCGTGCTTTTTATTTTCCAGTTTCAAAACTTTTGTTCCCATCCATTGCTCCACAATGGCCGGTTCTGTATAAGCCATAAAAAGTAATTCCAAAGGCAAATCAAATTCTCTTGTTATTACAATTTCCTGCTTACCGTCTTCGGCAGCCACTTTTGTTTTACGTTCCATAATATTCTATTTTTTTGATTTGTAAGCTTTCATTACGTTTTCTAATTTGTTGAACCGGTCGTCCCACATAGTGCGGAAAGGCTCAATAAAATCAGCTATCTCTTTCATTTTTTTTGCGTTGATAGTATAGTACATTTCTCTGCCGCTTTGTGCTTGCTGAATCAACTCGCAGGCTGTTAGTATTTGCAGGTGTTTGGAAACTGTTGGCCTTGCGGTATCAAAGTTGGAAGCTATCGCACCGGCTGTCATAGCCTGAGCGGCAAGCAACAGCAGTATAGCCCTTCTCGTTGGGTCAGCAACGGCCTGGAATACATCTCGTCTTAAAATCATTATGTAGCTATTTGGCTACAAATGTATGCGTAGCTATGTAACTACACAAATTTTTATGCGAAATAGTTTAACCTCGCTTAGAGGATGTTTAAAAATGATGCAGGAAATTATTGTAAGTGCCTCCTGTAAGCCTTATCCACACCGGAGTAGGTAAACTTAGTTAAAACGAAAACACGAAGGCTGCTGCGCAGACGAAGTTGTGAACTAAAATATAAAGTAAACCAATCTGTATAAAGCTTACTGCAATGTGTAAAGTAATTATTGACTCGTACGTAAAACAGGCGAAGTGATTTGATTCGGTTAACTGGCAGATCAAAAAATTTGTTTTCATCCCTATTAAAAATGCGCTATGATAACGCTTCGCAGAGCAGTTACTACATTAAAGATACACTTGTCATTAACTGTTAACCCTAAAAAGTATTTTACTGTTCTTTTTTCCAATATGCTTAAAAGCGGTTCGGCATTCCAGCTATTGTAGTTATTTATTACTTTCATTCACAGCTTTTGCTATACCATTTTTGCTTATGTAATTTAAAAAGAAAAGATAGTTGACTGAAAACGTCTTTTCGCCTGCCAAACCTCCGAAAACCGATTCTATTTTTAAAAATGCCAACGGATCGTTATTTACCGATTCCATTGCTTTCTCAGTCAGTATCCGTTTCATCTCATCCTGCACATCATCCGGTGCAGCAGTTGCCGCTAATTCCAGATAACAACACCAGGCAGCTACTATCAATGCCGCCCTTTTTATAGCCACACCTTTTGCTAATTGCTCCTTAATAGTAGGCAGTAAAAATTTAGGAATTTTGGCTGAGCTTTCCGAAATAATTCTGGTAAGCTGATCTTTGATATTAGGATTCGCAAACCGCTGTAATAAAGTCTTTTTGTAGTCCTCTATATCAATGCCCGGCACGGCATCTAAAATAGGTGTCACTTCCTCGTTCAAAAAATCCTGTACAAATTGAAAGAGCGCCGGGTCGGCCATCGCTTCATAAACGAATTGGTAACCGCTTAAATAACCGGTAAATCCCAATGCCACATGACCGCCGTTAACCAACCGTATTTTCATTTTTTCATACGGATGCACATCTGCTACAAACTGCGCTCCCGCGCTGTTCCAATCGGGCCTGCCACTTACAAAATGATCTTCAATTACCCACTGGCAAAAAGGCTCGCACACCACCGGCCATCCATCGTCAATATGAAACTGTTCCTGAAGCTGCCTGATAGCTTCAGCGGACGTTGCCGGCGTAATTCTATCTACCATGGCATTTGGAAAAAAAACATTTTCAGTCGTCCAGTTCAGTAGCTCCGGCACTGCTAACCGAATAAAAGCCAACAACATTTTTTTCGTTACTTCTCCGTTCTGCTGGATATTATCGCACGATTGTATAGTTATTCCTTCAAGACCGCGTTCTTTTCTTCTTTTCAGCGCCTGGGTAAGATAACCGAATATGGTAACCGGCTGATCGGGATTACGAATGTCTGATTGAATAGAAGGTTCATCCCCCATAAATGCTCCCGTAGCCGGATTGAAATTATAACCGCCTTCCGTAATGGTTAGGGTAATAATTTTCACCTCGGGATGCGCCATTTTTTCAATCACTCTGTTTGGCTCATCCGGCGCAAACAAACATTCTGTAATCGAACCAATAACGCTTGCAGTAGTTACGCCATCTGCACCGGTAATCATCAATGTATAAAGGCCATCCTGTTCAACTAAGGTGTCGTAAATTTTTCTGTCATGATGCAACAAAGCAACGCCGCAGATACCCCATTCCGTTACCCCATGTTTTTCTAATAATTCATCGGTATAATATGCCTGGTGCGCCCGGTGAAAACCACCGATGCCAACGTGCACAATCCCGGTTTTTATTTTCGTTCTGTCGTAGGCAGGAACTTTCACTTCCTTGGGAAGAAGAGACAGATTTTTGGCGTTTAATTTTATCACTTTATGTTCTTTAATTATTTATCCTGAAATCGTTGCAGCAACACCGCAAGCACAATAATCACTCCTTTGATAATTTGCTGCGAGTACGAAGCAATGTCTAACAGGTTCATGATGTTTCCGATCATTCCTAAAATCAGCACGCCCAAAAAAGTATCTATAGCCGAGCCTTTGCCGCCTTTTAAACTGGTGCCGCCAATTACCACGGCGGCAATCACGTCAAGCTCCATCCCAACTGCTAAATTGGGCGAGCCTACCGAAGTTCTTGCGGTGCTGATAATGCCAGCCAATGCTGCCAGCCCGCCGGTGATAGCATACACACTAAATTTATACAGCGACACATTGATGCCCGATAAATGCACTGCTTCCTCGTTGCTGCCGATAGCGATTAAAATACGCCCAAAAACATTATAGCGTAATATAATGGCGGTAATAATAAACACGATTAATAAAATAACTGCCGGGTTGGGGATGCCTAAGGTTCTGCCGCTGCCAAAATCGGTGAAGGCTGCTGCATTATCATCCATCATAATGGGCGCACCTTTGGAAAAAATAAAACTACAGCCTCTTACAATGGTCATCAGCGCAAGCGTAGCAATAAAGGGCGCCATCTTTTGATAAGAAACCAAATAACCGGAAACAGCCCCTGCCGCAATACCCGAAAAGAGCGCTGCCAGGATTGCAACCGGAAGTGACATGGACTGCGAAAACAAGGCGATTAACACACCAGCCATCGCCACTACCGAACCAACAGATAAATCAATGCCGCCTGTTAAAATAACCAGCAGCATCCCCATACTTACAATGCCTACCGGCGCTGATTGCCTGATTAAGTTGGAAAGATTATTAGCGGTGAAAAAAGCATCAGAGACCATTGCCGAAACAAGCAGCATAAGAAGAAAAATAACAATGGTATTGTGCCTGATGATGAATTGAACCGGATGTTTTAAAGCTGTCATCGAAGAGCTGTTTAATTTTAAAATGATTCGCTGTTATAGATTTAGGAAGGTGGCTGATTGTGTTACTAACCATTAGTGAGCGCCGATAGAAAGCCGCAGAATATTTTCTTCGGTAAAGTCGGCTTTGCCAAGCTCGCCTTGTATGCGCCCTTCCCGCATTACCAGTATGCGGTCGCAAATTCCCATGAGCTCTGCAGTTTCGGAAGAGATTACAAGCATTGCCACACCTTGCTGGGAAAGCGCATTGATGAGCGTATAAATTTCCACTTTGGCTCCTACATCAACGCCTCTTGTAGGCTCATCAATAATCATTACCCGGCAATTCCTGTTCACCCATTTTGCCAGCACTACTTTCTGCTGGTTGCCGCCGCTCAGTTTTCCGGTTGCTAAGTTTGCACTGATTGCTTTAATGGTCAGTTTTTTTATGAGACTATCCGTATTGCTTATTTCCTTTTTACTATTAATAAAACCCGGCTTACTTGAAATAGCCTGCAGGTTGGTTAAGCTGATGTTCTCTTTAATCGGCAGGGAAAGAATGACGCCCTGCGCTTTTCTGTCTTCCGGCACCATGCCTATTCCTTTTTTAACAGCATTGCGCGGTGAGCGAAAGTTCATCTTTCGGCCGTACAGGTAAACGTCACCGCCGCTTTTTTTATCGGCGCCGAAGATTGCCCGCACCGTTTCCGTTCTTCCGCTGCCCACCAGGCCGGCAATGCCTACAATTTCTCCTTCTTTTACGGTAAGGGAAACTTCTTTTATTTTATTCGCAACGCTGATGTTATCAACCCGCAATACTTCTTTGCCCATCACCGGTTTCCGTGGAGGAAACATAGCGTTTAAGGTTCTGCCCAGCATCATTTTAATAATGGTGTCTTTATCGGTATTGGCTACCTCAAGCGTCTGGCTGGAAACACCGTCTTTAATAACCGTTACCCGGTCCGCGATTTTAAAAATTTCGCTTAAATGGTGGGAGATGTAAATGATAGCTACGCCATCCTTTTTTAGTTTGAATAAAGTATCAAATAATTTCAGCACTTCCGCCGGACCTAACACGGCAGATGGCTCATCAAGAATGAGCACTTTAATATTCTCAGACAAGGCTTTTGCTATTTCAACCACCTGTTGCTGCGCAATGCTTAAGCGCTTAACTTTTACAGAAGGGTCTATGTTAAAACCGATACTTTTAATCAGCGCACCGGCTTCTTTTCTGAGCTTATCCCATTTTAACCACGAACCATTTTCACTTAACCTGTTTAGAAAAATATTCTCTGCAACAGATAGCTCCGGCACTAAAGAAAACTCCTGGTAAATAATACCGATACCTAACTTTTTACTGTCAACTGTATTCCGGATGTGCGCTTCTTCGCCATCAATAAAAATCTGTCCTTTATCCCTTTGGTGCACGCCGGAAAGTATCTTCATCAGGGTTGATTTGCCGGCGCCGTTCTCGCCCATCAGGGCATGAATTTCTCCGGGCAGTGCTTTGAATGTAACATCCTTCAATGCTGAAACGCCGCCAAATGATTTGGCGATATTCCTCAGTTCTACCCGGTAAGTTGGGCTTTTATTTTCCATAGTCTTATAGCTGATTGATGGAATAAAGTACTAAAAAGAAGCCTGCGCATTATAAAACTGATCTACATTGTTTTTATCTATCAATATAGATTGCGTGTACATTACTTTATCCAGATATTTATCGCCGTTCAGATACCGGACAGCCGACTCCACCGCTAACTTTGCTAACCGGTTTGGACTGTTTAAAGCGGTAGCTCCGTACTTATCCTGCTTAATCAGTTTCAGCGCTTCTTTTTGCCCGTCGAAGCTTACCACCATAATGTGCGTTTCTTTCCCTAATTCTTTCACGGCTCTTAACGCACCAATTGCCATAGCATCATTTTCAGTCATCAGAATATTAATGTCCGGATGCGCAGAAAGAATATCTTCCATTGCTTTTAAGCCTTCATTATTTGCCCAGCCGCCCCAGCCCTGCGAGATGATGGCAAAGTCTGTTTTTCCGCCTGTTCTAAGCTGCTCTTCGGCAAGCCCGCTCATAAAGCCGAGGCGTTTTTCTTTTCCCGCCTGGTTGCCCTGGTTGCCACTGATGATTGCCGCATTAATTTTTGTGCCGCTCATTTTATCAGCCACCCATTCGCCCACCAACTCGCCGTTCAACGTATTATTGGCAAACACAGAAGAAACATAATGGGCCGACGGATCAATATAACTATCTAAAATAAACACCGCCACGCCGGCTGCCGTAGCAGCATTAATTGTTGAAACCAATGCCTTATAGTCTAACGGGTTAACGATTAAAATTTTTACGCCTTTGGCTACCATGTCTTCTATGCCGGTGATTTGTTTGGTAATATCACCCTGTCCATCTACCGACATAAATTGCATTCCATAAGCCTGCACATTGTCTTGCACGGCTTTGGCTAAAGCCACATAGAAGGAGGCGTTCAGCGAAGGCGAACAATAGCCAACCTTTATTGGAGAGAGGTTTCGTTTACTTACGATAGCAGGCTGCAGCGTTGCGTTTTTTGTGTTGCCTTCTCCTGCCCGGTTGCACGCGGAAAGGAGGAATATACTTATAACACAGATAAACACCTGCAAACGTTTGTATGACTTCATCTTGATCTTCAGTTTATGGTTAGTTAAGAAGCTTTTCAGTCTTTAAACACGGTTGGTTAGTTAGTTTATGCAAACAATCAATTCTTTCACGTACAAAGTAAAACGTGATAATAACAATGCTGTTAATGCAAAACCAACCGAGGCATTGTCACCTGGCTATATTCTTCCTCAAACACCCAACCTGGGGTTTTGATAGTTGGCTTAATACGGCAGCATCGTTTTTAAAACAACAGCAAACAAAATGCTGTATTGCTTTAATTGCAAACACTCAGGCTTCTTGCTTTAGCAATACTAATGATAAATTGGCTTCCAATGGAAGAAGTAGGCAGCAAAAGTTTTTTATAGGACGTGATATAATAAAATGCACGCAGATTTACTTATCAGGCAACAGATTCATAATCCTTTACTCTGTTGATATATTACGGAATGAAGGAGCTCAATGAACAGGAACCATTTTGCCATCAGCTAAACCGGTAAATTCTGTAGCACCAGATACTAAATTTGAAATTACCTGTTATGTATATGGCGATGCAAATACAGCAGCACAATTATTTGAAGACGACGGACTGACTTTTGATTGTGAAAAGAGCAACTTCAATACAGTGAACCTGCTATGGAATAAAGGCAAGGGAGCAGCAACCCGCAGCGGTAATTTTAAAGATATACACTATCTCATCAAAGACTTACAAGCCATCCGTTAATTTACAAACTTTATTCAATGAAATTTATCAAAGTCAGGTTTTAGCATTTAGTTTAAAGTTGGCCAGCCCACAACAAACCTTAGGTCTTGCTCCGGTACAGGATTCCATTGCCCTTCTAATAAATGACATTGATTCTTTCCGGTTTGTTTTTATAAAAACGGCTATTGCCTTTATTTACAAGAAAAAGCTTTAAAAATATGAGATAAAAGGGGATGTACTCATCCTTTTGAGATACAACATTATAATTATTGTCAGATACAGCCATCAAGGCACCTTATCTTTAAATTTCATACACACTATGCATGTCTTATCTACCATCGCTCTATTAAAAAATGATCGGAAAATGTTTATACGATTACTTGCCGGAAACACGAAACCTGTTTTTTTTACATCCGTTTTTATGATGTGCTTTCTGGGGCTGCCATTTTTATCTATCGGGCAAACATCTGTAAAACGTACGGAGCAACAGCACGCCAATAAAGTAACGGAACATATAAACGCACCAACCTGGACTGCCGATAATGGCAACGGAACCTACAGCAACCCGCTTTTTTATGATGAATTTTCCGACCCTGATATGATACGGGTAGGCGATGATTATTATCTCACCGGCACCACCAACCATGCCATGCCCGGCTTGCCTCTATTGCACTCTAAAGATTTAGTAAACTGGGATTTTGTATGTTATGTTTCCGACAAGCTTGACTTTGGTCCGGAGTACCGCCTGGAAGAAGGAAAGGACATTTACGGGCAGGGAATCTGGGCGCCCTGTATCCGTTATCACAATAATACCTTTTACATATTCAGTAATGTAAACGGGCAGACTACGCAACTATACACTGCAGCCAATCCAAAAGGTCCGTGGACGCATCTTAAAATGAAGAAGTCTTTCCATGACCTCTCTATACTATTTGACGATGATGGAAAAATATATATTGTGTGGGGGTATGATGAGGTGCATTTGGCGCAGCTTACCGATGATTTACTGGATATTAAAGTGGAAACAGAAACAGTGATTGTTTCTAAAGGAAGCGGTGCCGGTGAAGGCTCGCATTTTTATAAAATAAATAACCGGTATTACATTACCAATACCAACTACGACCCGCTTTGCTACCAGGTATGCCTGCGTGCAGATAAGCCCACCGGCCCGTATGAAGTAAATGTAATGAGCGCAAAGGAAAACTTAGGCGTAGGCACCGGCTGGCGAATGAAAGATGCCCGCAAAGGACCGCCTTTTGAACTGATACCACCGGCAGCAAATTTTGTTGGTTCTATCCCCATGCACCAGGGCGGCATTATCCAGATTCAATCCGGCGAATGGTGGGGGTGGTCTATGCTGGATTATAACTCGGTAGGAAGAGTTACAGCGTTGTCTCCGGTAACCTGGCAGAATGACTGGCCGTATTTTGGACTGCCGGGCAACTTAACCCGTTCTCCCCGCACTTGGATAAAACCGGCCACCGGCTTTTCATCGCCGCCACATGCGCCGTACCAGCGGTCGGATGATTTTGCTGCCGCTACACTGAAACCGATTTGGCAATGGAACCATGTGCCGGTAGATAGCAAATGGTCGCTAAGTGCCCGGAAGGGTTACCTGCGACTGCAATCCCTTCCCGCAAAAGATTTGCTTACTGCCCGCAACTCCCTCACGCAGCGTGCTATCGGGCCGGAAGCTATTGTTACAACCGAATTACAAATGACTGGCTTGAAGAGCGGCGATATGGCCGGGCTCGGCTTACTTAATCTTCCGTATGCATGGATTGGCGTTCATAAAAATAAAGATG
Source organism: Ilyomonas sp. (assembly GCA_965247435.1). Lineage (GTDB taxonomy): Bacteria > Bacteroidota > Bacteroidia > Chitinophagales > Chitinophagaceae > Ilyomonas. Next base: position 1,696,153 of record OZ252019.1, read on the forward strand.
TGGTTGAACTGCAGCAATGGAACCAGCAAACCGGCAAGCTGTACAGGGAAAAAATAAATGGCAACCGTATCTGGCTGCGGGTGCATTGCAATTTCGATACAGAGAAAGCTTCCTTCAGCTATAGCACAAACGGATCTGATTACAAAGCAACAGGTGATACTGCAATTATGGTGTTTCAGCTACGGACTTTCCAGGGCGTGCGTTTTGCCCTCTTTAATTACAATACCAACGGCGCCGAAGGCGGTTATGCCGACTTCAATAATTTTATAGTGCAAGAGCCCCGATACCGTCCGCTTACCAAACCGATTCCTTACAACAAAACAATCATCCTTATAAGCCTTGCAGATAGCACCGTGCTGGTAAACTGGAAAGATTTTGTACGTCCCGTGCCTCATCAGTCTGCATTAGCTACCGGCAGTGCTGCACAGTTCCAGGTGCTTGACCGTGGCAATGGACGCATAGCGTTGCAATCGGTAACAGATAGCGGTTTTGTAACGGTTAAAGGATTGGGCGGCATGGCAGAAGTACGCATTGAAAAAGCGGAAAATGGCAATGCTTCCCTGTTTCAATGGCAGGATATGCTGCAGGGCGATTTCATGTTTCAATCATTAGCTACACATCGCTATTTGTTTGCCGATCCGTATGCCCGAAGTCTTGCTGCTGCCGATGCTCCGGGCACCAGGCCCGATAGAAAAGATGGTTCCTGCTTTGTTTGGAAATTAGCAGGGGAATAAATTTATAGATCAGGCTTCTGTAATAAGGAACAGAAAAGTTGTAAAGACACAGATAAGCAAGAGACATTAATGTTATTGTTCTCCGGAGATAGTGTGGAAATGATAATCACCTGTTGCCGGAAGAGGTTTGAAATTTTTTATATACCATATTGCGAGTGGCAGTTGTACTTTACTTTGCCCTTGTGTTCAGTGCAACTAACGACGATGATTTGCCTTATGCAACAATTGCATGTTGTATAAATATTTTTAAATATGGAAAGAAGAAATTTTATTAAACTAACCGGCCTGGGAAGCGCTTCTATGGCGGTGAGTACAAGCAGTGCCGCGTCAGTGCTTAAACCTGCACAGGCCACCATAGAAATTGATCCAAAGCCCCTTTTCAATTTAAGTCCGCACCTCTACATGCAGTTTATGGAACCACTTGGCACTACAGACAGTTCTATTGAAGCCGCGTGGGACCATGCAAAAGAAGACTGGAAGGATACCATTATTAATGTTACCAAAGAACTATCGCCGGGAATGATGCGCTGGGGCGGCAACTTCAGTGCTTATTATAAATGGCGCGAAGCAGTTGGTCCGCGCGCCAAACGAGTACCGCTGCTCAACACCGATTGGGGTGGTATAGAAACCAACCAGATCGGCACCGCCGAGTTTGTGGATTTCTGTAAACGGGTGGGCGGGGCAGACCCGCTGGTATGTGTCAACTTCGAATCGGATGGCGTGCCGCGCTATGCGGTAAACGGCAGGGGTGAGAATAGGGCAGGAGACAGTAAAGAAGCCGCTGATTGGGTGGACTATTGTAATAATCCTTCTAATAAAGAAAGGCTTAGTCATGGTATTAAGGAGCCGCTTACCATTAAGCATTGGCAGTTGGGCAATGAAACATCTTACCGCCCCGGCAAAGGCTTCGATAACCTCACGGCTGCAAAAAAAACAGTGGTGTTTGCAAAAGCGATGCGTGCGGTTGATCCTGATTTAAAACTCATAGGCTGGGGCGATAGCGGCTGGAGCAAAGTGCTGGTGGAAGAAGCCGGAAAATACATTGATTACATTGCCTTTCACCACATGTTCGATCCGGGTGAAGGGTCGCAAAATTCTCCGGTACGCAACAACGAATACCGCAAAGATCTGGCGGCTACCTGGGAGGTATTAATGAACGGATACAAAGTGCACGAAAAGAAAATAATGAAGCTGCGGGAAGAAACAGCAACTTATAATATTCCGTTAGCCTTAACTGAATGCCATTACAGCATTGAAGGCAGAAACCGCTGCGAAGTGTTGTCATCATGGGCTGCAGGCGTTTCTTATGGCAGGATTATGAACCTGCACGAGCGCAATGGCGATGTGTTGAAAATAGGAACGATGGCCGACTTTTGCGGCACGCGCTGGCAGGTAAATGCAGTAATGATCCCGCTACCCAACGGCGAAGCTTTTATGATGCCTACCGCAAAAGTGATGCACCTGTACCGGCATCATACCGGCACCTCTTTTATCGGGACAAGAGGCGCACCTGCCGACCTTGATGTAACCGCCAGCCGCACCGGCAATACCGTCTTTTTACATGTGGTAAATACCAACCGCGCCAAAGCCATAAGCAGTTCTTTTAACGTAGCCAATACGAACATTACGACAGGCAGGGCGTTCGAGCTGGCTGCTGACCCACAATTTGAAATCATGTTTGCAGCGAATGATCCGTTAAAGCCCAAAGAGCGGAATGTGGATGTGCATGTACCATTTGTTTTTGCTGCTGCTTCCGTTACGGCGGTAGAACTCACTATTGCTTAATATTGTTAGTAAATTAGCCATCATCAGCCTATGAAAAACAACGTCATTTTTGCGTTGCTGTTATTAACAATACAAAGCAGTACACATGCGCAAACTTATTACCCGCAAAGAGAAAATAACAAGATAAAAGTAAAGCCGGCTGTTCAGCCAAAGGCATACGCGTTTGATCCTAAAAATGTGCGTATTACCGGCGGTATTTTCTTAAAGGCACAGAGCGCCGATGAAGCTTATTTGTTGTCGCTTTCACTCGATCGTTTCTTAAACCGCTTTTATAAAAATGCAGGCTTGCCGCCAAAGGATTCCGCTTATGGCGGCTGGGAAAGCAAAGGTGTAAGCGGGCATTCGTTGGGTCATTATTTATCTGCCTGCTCCGTGATGTATGCAGCTACCGGCAATGAAGCGCTGAAGAAAAAAGCAGATTATATTATTGCAGAATTAAAGCGCTGCCAGGATGCACGCCAAACAGGCTATGTAGGTGCTATACCAAAAGAAGACAGCATTTTTAATGAAGTAGCAAAGGGCAATATCAACAGTAAAGGCTTTGACCTGGATGGTGGTTGGGTTCCCTGGTACACAGTTCACAAATTAATGGCAGGTCTGGAAGATGCTTACCTCTATTGCGATAACAAAGAAGCATTAAATATAGTCTTGAAATTGTGTGATTGGATTGATACAAAATTCAGTCAGCTTACCGAAGCACAGTGGCAGCAAATGCTCATTACCGAGCAAGGCGGCATGAACGAAGCATTAGCCAATGCATACGCCTTTACCGGCAATAAAAATTACCTGGCGTTGGCTAATAAATTTTATCACAAAGAAGTGTTAGATACACTGGCTGCGCAAAAAGATGAACTGGCGGGCAAGCATTCGAATATGCAGATTCCGAAGGTCATCGGCGTATCGCGCCTGTACGAATTAACAGGCGATAACAAAGACCATACGATCGCTTCTTTTTTCTGGAATACCGTTGTGCAGCATCATACGTATGTAATTGGCGGTAACAGCAACTATGAGTATTTTCATACACCCGATTCGCTCAGCAAACAACTCAGCGCCAACACCACCGAAACCTGCAATACCTACAATATGCTGAAGCTGACCCGGCATCTATTTGGCTGGCAGCCCGATGCGCGTTATGAAGATTATTACGAGCGCGCTTTATACAATCATATACTGGCTTCCCAAAACCATGCTGATGGCATGATGTGCTATTATGTGCCGCTGCTGCCGGGTGCTAAAAAAGTATTCAGTACGCCCGACTCCTCGTTCTGGTGCTGCACCGGCAGCGGCATGGAAAACCATGCGAATTATGGCGGCGATATCTATTACGAAGGCGCTGATGGCAGCCTGTATGTAAACCTCTTCATTCCTTCCAGATTGAACTGGAAAAGCAAGGGTTATCATATTGCGCAGCAGACCACTTTTCCTGCCACAGGCAAGACAATGATTGTTTTAAATGGTGCCTCAGCAAAAAACTTTACGGTACACCTCCGCCGCCCGTGGTGGGCAAAAAGCGCTTTTATTGTTACTGTAAATGGTATAGCGCAAAACATTTCTTCCACACCATCCACTTATATTTCGCTTACAAGAACGTGGAAAGATGGCGATACAATAAGAATACAAATGCCAATGCAGTTATATACGGAATCTATACCCGGCGACCCGAATAAAATTGCAGTGTTGTATGGTCCGCTGGTACTGGCTGGTAAAGTACAACAGCAAAGCAGCGATGCAGCGTTTGATGTGCCTGTGCTTGTTACCAACAAGCGCCAGCCCTCGCAATGGCTGCAACAATCGGGTGATAGTTTGCTGTTTCATACGGTAAATGCTGCCAAACCCTACGAGACAACGCTGGTTCCTTTCTATGCCATACAGAACGAGCGGGAAATCGTGTATTGGGATTATTATACCGCCGAAGCCTGGGATAAACGGAAAGCAGGCTACGAAGCCGAACTGCAGCGCAAAAAGGATTTGGAAAGCCGCACCATTGATGTAATGCGGATTGGCGAAATGCAGCCGGAACGCGACCACAATATGCAGGGTAATAAAACTTATTCCGGTAATATGGGCGAATACAAATGGCGCGATGCAAGGGACGGCGGCTGGTTTTCATTTACGATGAACGTGGCAGATTCAACCATACTGCAGCAATTGGTTTGTACGTATTGGGGGAGTGATAGTAACCGGGATTTTGATGTGCTGGTAGATGGTGAGCGCATTGCTACACAGGTATTAAACGGCAGCAAGCCCAACGAATTTATGTATGGGACTTATACTATTCCGCCTTCATTAATTCAAAATAAAAAAATGATTACTGTAAAGCTGCAGGCACATGCCGGCAGCACGGCAGGCGGCATATTTGACTGCCGGGTAATTAAGGTAAAATAGCAGGTGCAGTTGATGGTTTTATTCGAGTTTTTTTAGAAAAGCAGTACGATAATTTAATGGACTTAGCTTCCTGCGCGACTTAAATGTTTTATGAAAGTTAGAGACATCGTTAAAACCGCTGTTGAAGCTTATTTGCGAGATGGAATCGCCCGTTTGTATTAATTGTTGCGAAGCATAATCTATACGGAAATCGGTTACTGCTTCCATAAATGTTTTGCGGGTAACTTTCTTAAAATACTTGCAAAATGAGTGCGGTGTCATGTTAGCCAAAGAGGCTGCCTTTGCAAGCGAAACCTGTGTTTTAAAGTTGTCAATAATATAGGCCATTGCAGTGTGAATGCGCTGCTGCTGTGCCGCTGAAAGTTCTGTGGCAGTTTTTTGTTTTTCAAGAACAGCATACGTTTTTGTCCTTGATAGTTCATGCAATAAATCCAATATAAAAAGCAACTTTTTAAAACAGTTTTTTTCATCCAGTATTTGTAACATTTTTCCTCTATAGTTTTCGGTTTTGCCGGTAAACTGAATTCCGTTTTCGCTTTTACGCAGTAATTGTGAAATGCACATCAGCTCCGGCTTTTCAAAAAATTCATTGCCCAGAAAGCATTCCTGAAATTGCACGACCACAGACCGTGATTTTTCTTTTGAGTTTACGGTATCCGTTTTCCAGCAATGCGGTAGGTTGGCGCCAAGCAACACAAAATCACCTGCAAAAAAATCACTCATGCTGGTGCCTACATACCTTCTGCCAACGCCACTGATGATATACGTTAATTCGTACTCCGGGTGAAAATGATATGGAGAGGCAAATGCTTCTTCCTCAAACTTTCGCACGATAAAAGAATTTTCCTGGTAAGAACTCAGCGATTCAAAAGCAGGCTTCATTTATAGCTAATTTTAATTGAATAAGATCGTAAAATACAAATAACGGACAATATACGCCACAATTTAGCCAATAGCAGCATTCTTCAAAACCTAATTATAGGTTTAGTTTGTGGATTGATTAATGCCATACAGCTATGCCTTATGAAACCTTACCATCCCTGAGTGATGTTATTGTAATTGATGAAAAACAAATCGAGAGCTTTCGTAAAAATGGGCATGTCTTAATAGAAAGCGTTTTGCAGGCTGATGAAGTAGCGGCATACCGGAAAGCTATTAACGATGCTGCTTACCGGTACAATACAGAAAAAAGAAAATTAGAAGAGCGCGATACCTATGGCAAAGCTTTTTTACAGATTATGAACTTGTGGGAAGTGGATGAGAACGTCCGCAAATTCACGCTGGCAAAGCGTTTCGCAAAAATTGCCGCTGATTTATTAGGAGTAAACAATGTACGCATCTATCATGACCAGGCTTTATATAAAGAACCCGGTGGCGGGTTTACACCCTGGCACCAGGACCAGTATTACTGGCCGCTCAGCACTACCAACACAGTAACCATGTGGATGCCGCTGATTAATATTGATGTGGATATGGGCATGCTTACGTTCGCTTCCCGCTCGCATACGGCCGGCTTTGTAGAAAATGTAGCCATCAGCGATGAGTCTGATGCGGTACTCGAGAAATTCATCCACGATAAAGGTTTTGAAATCAACCGCGCAGAAACCATGCATGCCGGCGACGCTACTTTTCATTACGGCTGGACGCTTCATGCAGCACCGGGCAACAAGTCGAAGGAAGTTACCAGAGAGGTAATGACCATTATTTATTATGCTGATGAAGCCCAGGTTACGGAGCCGCAAAACAAGCACCAGGAAGCTGACCGTAATAAATGGCTCGGTGCCTTACAGCCCGGCGCCAGGGCTGCATCAGCGCATAACCCGTTGGTGCTATGACAGTGTAAAAGCCTCATTCAACTTGTTTTGTTAACCCATTTTTATCAGTATGCAAAGGCGGTTTATTATATATCTTATTCTTTTTATTCTTGTCCTGAGCAATACGGTGTACGCCCAGGATTCAACACAGCGATGGCCGGAGAAAAAAGCATGGAATTGGTACAATAGCCAGCCCTGGTATTGCGGATTTAATATATACCGGCCTATGCCATCAATTACACAGCCATGTGGGACAAAACTACTTTTGACCCTATTGCTATTGATAAAGAACTGGCACTGGCCGAAAGAGCTGGAATGAATGTACTAAGAGCCGTTTTGCAATACGCGGTGTATGCCGATGACCCGGCCTATTTTTTAAATACATTAGATAAATTCACAGGCATCTGTGCCCAACATAAAATTAAGTTCGTTCCGGCGCTATTTGATGATTGTTCATTCGGTATTACCTCCGATCCTAAAATTGGTAAGCAGCCTGAGCCGCTGAAAGGCTGGTACGCATGGGCATGGTCGCCTAGTCCGGGGCATAGCATGGTAACAGATTCTACTACCTATCCAAAGCTGGAAAAATATGTAACAGCGGTCATCACACGGTTTAAAAATGATCCCCGCATTCTGATGTGGGATTTGTACAATGAGCCTACCAACGGCGGCCTGGGTGCTGCTACATTTCCGCTGTTGAAAAGAGTAGTGGCAAGTGCCCGCAAAGTGGCTCCTGTACAACCTCTGACCATTGACATCTTTGATAGAAGCAAACGCTTAAACGATATTATATTGGCATCTTCTGATGTGATCTCTTTTCATAATTATGGCAACAAGGAACAGTTGCAACAGCAGATCGATGAGTTGAAAAAATATAATCGCCCGCTTATTTGTACAGAATGGATGAACCGGCCAAACCGTTCGGTGATTGGAGACAATCTGCCCGTGTTTTATAACGAAAAAGTAGGTTGTATGTTATGGGGCCTGGTGAATGGTAAAGATCAGACGGATTTGCCCTGGGGCCACCGGCCAGGCGATCCGCCACCAGCGGTATGGCAGCACGATTTATACAAAGGTGATCTTAGCGCTTATCATCAGCCGGAAATAGACAGCATTAAAATGTACACCTCTAAAGTTTCTACCAATAAGTAAAAGTTAGTGCATGAAACAGGTCAGCGGTATTTAAAAGCAGTTTATAGAAATGATTTTTAATAAGAATTATATTTCGCAGTTGTAGCTATAATAAGCTTAACGATGCCACTATGAAAAGATTACTGTTTATAGTTACTTCTCTTTGCCTTATTGGGGTTACTGTGGTTGCGCAATTAACAGGCCCTTTAAAAATGACTTCTGCGCAGGGCAATTTCAGCCAGTATTTATCCAGATCCGCTGTAAAAAATACTACTGAGCAAAATGAAGCAACAACTTCATTTAATAATATGGAAAATACCAAAGGAGAACGATTTCTCTTTGATAACTGGGTAAGCGGAAGTAATGTTAGCAACACACAAAATGAACTGATAAACACTACTTCTTACCTGTTCAATTTCGATAAATTAACCGGTAGCCTGCTGGCTACCGAAAACAAGGCAGATATATTATCCGTTTCTCCATCCGGCATCAATTCTTTTATGCTGGAAAACAGGGGAAAGCAATACCTGTTCGTGCATGTGGCCGCCATTGATTCCAATACCTTTTTTTTAAAACTCACCGGCGTAGATAGTTTATATTCTTTGTACAAAGAATGTAAGGTGAAGCTTGTGAAATCCAATTACCATAATGATGGCATGATTCAAACCGGCAATCCTTACGATGAATATATAGATGAAAGCGTTTATAATATAACGAAGCCCAACAGCAGCACAAGCCGAATTATAACTCTAAAAACAAGGGATATGAAAAATGTGCTTGTTGCAGAAAAGGAAAAGGTAAATGCATACCTCAATCAGCATAAAAATGACCTCATAAATGAAAACTTTTTAATTGGTCTCATTAATTATGTTAATCAGTATGCTAAGTAAAACAGCAAAGCGTCTTTTTGCACGAAGTAGCACTACTTCCTGCCTCCTGTTTCTTTTCTACATTACTGTGCCTGCACAGGCAATTGTTGCTCAACATACAAAAGCATCTGCGGTTACCTTAATTAACCCGGTAATGGATATTGATTTCCCTGATCCGACTGTAATAAATGTACAAGGAATTTTTTATGCCTATGCCACACAGGCAGCTTACAACGGTAAAATGATCAATATACAGGTGGCCTCCTCTGCAGATATGGTTACCTGGAAATACATGGGGGATGCCTTACCACAAAAACCCGGATGGGCAAATCATACGCAGGACTTTTGGGCGCCGCATGTCTTGTATGATAGCACGATAAAAAAGTTCGTTATGTTTTTCTGTGCTGAATCAAACGATACTGCAACCGACAAATGTATAGGCGTTGCCTTTTCCAATGCACCTGCCGGCCCGTTTATAGATAAAGGCTCGCCCTTGCTTGCAGGTAAAGGTTTTGCAGATATTGATCCGATGGCAATGACAGACCCGCAAACAGGCAAAAAAATATTGTACTGGGGATCTGATTTTCAGCCGATAAAAGCGCAGGAATTAAACAACGATTGGTCTTCCTTTAAAGAAGGAAGCCGCGCAGTTGCCATAGAATACCCCGGCAGGGAAAAGAATTATACAAACCTCATTGAAGGGGCTTGGGTAGATTATTATGCGGGCAAATATTACCTCTATTATTCGGGAGATAATTGCTGCGGCAGTAAAGCTAATTATGCGGTTATGATTGCAAGGGCCGATAGTGCCTTAGGTCCTTTTATAAGGCTGGGAGAAGTCAACGGCAATGGCAGCAGCGTGATTTTGGAAAAAGACAGTACCTGGCTGGCTCCCGGGCACAACTCAATATTTAAAGATAATAACAACAACACCTATATAGCATTTCATGCAATATGGCAGGACAAACAGCGGGCCGGTGAGTTATCAGGAAAGGATAAGTCTTTAAAAAGGGTAATGTGTATAGAGCATGTAAAATATATAAACGGATGGCCGGTAGTGTCTCTATAAGACAGTTTAAATATTACCAATAAGGGATAAAAAAGTATGAAAATAATTTGTTAAAGTAAATTAAAAGCTTTTATTTGTGCAAACGTTTGTATCTCATCTGCCACCTGAAATAACCGTAAAATATTTGGCTGAAACATTCAATATTACAACACCCACGGTATCGCGTGCTTTGAATGATCATCCGCGCATCAGTGCGGCAACGAAGAAAACAGTGCTGGCGCTTGCCGAAAGGATGAACTACCGGCGCAACCGCATTGCTTCGTCTTTACGCTCCGGCAAAACACACACCATTGGCGTGATCATACCCAGTGCGGAAATCAACTTTTTCGGCTCGGTGGTGCACGGCATCGAAAGCATTGCCAACACGAACGGCTACAAGGCGGCAAAGGAAATGAATATTGCCATACCGGGGCAGTTAGGGGTAATCGGTTTTGCCAATGAATCCTTCGATGAGTACATCACGCCCAGCCTGTCGTCTATGGATCAGCAGACAGTGCTCATGGGCAAAGAAGCGTTTAAACTATTGCTTGACCTGATTTATAAAAAAGATTTGTACCAGCAAAAAAAGAGGTAAATGTTATTTTGAAACCTATGCCATGCTATAGACAGTCATCACAAAAACAGCATACAACAAAATAAATAAAAATTTAAAATAACCCAATATTGTGCAAACGATTGCTCAAGTATTTTGCTATGTATAGAAATAATAATATGCAATCTGTGCTTTTATACCTTTTTATAGTTGGAGGATATACAAGGAAGAAGAAGTATCCCTGATAAAGTTTTTAACTGCCAAACAATAAAGAAGATGCCAACGGTTGCTGCCTTTGCCGATAAAATGATCACTGGGAAACTGCAGGAGTTTATGGGGGAACATACCATCGTGGTACGCTCGCCGGGCAGGATCAACCTCATCGGGGAACATACGGACTACAATGAAGGCTTCGTGCTGCCCGCGGCCATAGACAAAGCCGCTTACCTGGCCTTAACGCCGAGAGCAGACGACCGGATCAATCTTTATTCCATTGACCTGAAAGACAGCTACAGCGGCAATATCAGCAGCTTTGTAAGAACCGAAGACAGGTCGTGGCCCAACTATATCCTCGGCGTGGCCGACCAGTTCCGCCGGCGGGGCCAACTGACTAACGGCTTCGATGCGGCGCTTACGGCCGATGTGCCCATCGGCGCCGGCCTGTCATCTTCCGCTGCCGTTGAAAACGCAGTAGCGATGGCGCTGAACAAGATGCTCGATACCGGCTACGACAAGCTGGCGATGGTCAGGATGTCGCAGGAGGCCGAGCATACCTATCCGCGCCTGATGTGCGGCATCATGGACATGTTTGCCAGCATGATGGGCAGGAAAAACAACGTTATAAAGCTCGACTGCCGCTCGCTGGAGTATGCGTATGAGCCGTTTGATATGGAAGGCTTTAAGATTGTGCTGATAGACACCAATGTAAAGCATTCGCTGAACGAATCGGGCTACAACAACCGGCGGGAGCAGTGCGAGCAGGGCGTAGCTATGGTAAAGCAGCACCATCCGCAGGTGAGCACGCTGCGTGATGTAACGATGGAGATGCTGCGGAAGTATGTGCAGCCGTTGGATGCGCTTATCTACAAACGCTGCAGCTATGTACTGGAAGAAAACGAGCGTTTGCTGGTTGCCTGTCAGCATTTGGAAAAGGGCGACATGCAGGCGTTTGGTAAAAAGATGTACGAATCGCATGAGGGCTTAAGCCGGAAGTACGAAGTAAGCTGCGCCGAACTGGATTTTTTAGTAGCGCAGGTAAAGGGCAATCCGGCGGTATTGGGCGCAAGAATGATGGGCGGCGGCTTTGGCGGCTGCACCATCAACCTGGTGAAGGACGAAGCCGTGGATGCGCTGGTAGCAGGGGTAACGGCAGCTTATCGTACTGCCATGCACCTCGAAGCTAAAGCCTATGTCACCAACATCGAAGATGGAACTATGATTTTATAAACACGAACAATTACAAAAACGTATCGAAAACTTTTTACTACCTATTTTTTATTACCTAAAACGCTAATTATGAACAATTGCTTCCGGGGAAGGTTTGGAAAAATAAACCTTCGGATTCCCGACAAAAGGCAGCTCCACCTGCCACAAAAATTTTTGTTTGTTTTCCTTATTTTTTTATTGCCCTTTTTAAGCCGGGCACAGGACAGGGCGGTATCAGGCTCAGTTACCGACTCTGCCTCCAGGCCGTTGTCGGGCGTAACGGTAACTACAAGCTCCTCCCGGCGAAATGTGGTTACAGATGACAACGGGTTCTTTACCATTCACGTTACCGGCGCCGACAAAAGCCTTACATTTTCTTATGTAGGCATGAAAAACTTCACCCAGGCACTGAGCGGAACGACTAATTATGAAATTACTTTAAAATCGGATGTCTCCGGCCTGAACGATGTAGTGGTGGTAGGTTACGGTACGCGCAAAAGAGAAAGCATCACCGGTTCTGTGGCAACTGTTACCAGCCAGGACATTGGTCGCGTGCACGGTGGTTCAACGGCCAGCACTACATTAGCCGGTAAACTGCCAGGTGTAACCTTCCGGCAGGGTGAAGGTCGGCCAGGTGCTACCGCCTCTATACAGATTCGTAATATGGGCGAACCTTTATATGTAATTGATGGTATTCAGCAGGATGCTAATCAGTTTAATAATTTAGCTCCAAACGATATTGAAAGCATCACAGTGCTGAAAGATGCTTCTGCAGCGATATATGGTGTACGTGCTGCCAACGGTGTAGTTGTGGTTACTACCAAAAAAGGAACTACCGGCCGTAATAGCATTAATGTAGATGCTTATACAGGCTATCAAAGTTTTTTCCGGTTTCCAAAGGTGGTAAATAACACGGCCGATTTTCTTTATTATAAAGCCGATGCCCAACTAAACAGAGCAGGCCTTGATACTACATTAGAACAATTTTTAGCATCAACAAGTATTAGCCAGCAGCAGCTTGACGATTCAAAAACTGCTTCGAGTTTTGACTGGCGGGATTATGTGCTGAATAACAATGGCGCACCTCTTAATTCCGTTAATGTGAATATAAGTGGCGGGTCAGATAAAGTAACCTATTATGTATCTGGTACCAACCTATATCAAAATTCGGTATTGGGAAGCGAATACAATTTCAACCGTACTAATATTCAGTCCAATGTTACAGCAAAATTAGCGAATGGTTTACGCGTTGGCTTTGACATCAATGGTCGTGTAGAGACCAGAAAAAACCCTGGTGTGCCGGGCGGTGATGACTATTTTTTAGCACGTTTAGCTGTATTAAGAAACACACCGGAGGAAAGGCCTTATGCTAATGATAATCCAAAATATTTGAATAATCTCGGTGAGCACCTGGAATCTAACTATGCTTTTCTAAATGATCAGTTATCAGGTAAATTTCGTGATGACAGGCGGGTATTGCAGACCAACTTTCATATTGACTGGGACATTCCCTGGATAAAAGGACTTTCGGTTCGTGGTCTTGGATCTTATTATTTCGAGGACAGGCTGGAAAATAACCAGGAATACACGTATGATGCTTATACCTATATAGCTGCCCACGACTCAACCCCTGAACAATACCTCCGTACCGGTGGTGCAACAAACCCATGGCGCGACAGGGAGCAGATCAAACAGATTAATACAACCCTGCAGGCTCAGGTAAATTACAATAACACTTTTGGCAAGCATACCATTGCTGCAACTGTCGTAGCTGAAAGACTCCAAAATCACTATACGAGGAACTGGCTGCATGCTTCGCCAAGATCCAATGCCTTGCCTTTGGTTTATTACAACATAGTTGACAGGTATGATGATGCGGATAATACGCAAACCCGTATTGGTTATGTTGGCCGGATTAACTATGGATATGCTAACCGGTATTTCCTTGAATTGTCAGCCAGACGTGATGCTTCGTATCTGTTTGCGCCGGGCTCTCGGGTAGGTTATTTCCCGGGTGGGTCTGTAGGCTGGAGAGTTACAGAAGAACCCTTTATGAAAAGCTTATTGGGCGACAAAACCAATATCCTTAGCGATCTAAAAATAAGAGGCTCTTACGGAGTATTAGGTGATGACAGAGATCCTTACCATCCAGAAAATCCTATCGTTGGTGCCTTTGCATTTTTACCTGGCTATGTTTATGGAAATGGAGGCTATTCGGTATTAGATGGCAATCTGGTATCTGCTTCCCGCGACAAAGGCACACCCATCACAACCATATCATGGCTTAAAAGCAAAGAGACCGATTTAGGCGCCGATTTTAGTTTTTTAAATGGAAAGCTTACAGGAAGTTTCGATTGGTTCTATCGTAAAAGAACAGGCTTGGTAGGCATCAGATCTGATGTTGTTTTGCCTGTTGAACTGGGCTACAGCTTAGCTGCAGAAAATCTGAATTCAGATGCCCGTTACGGTGAAGAAGGTTCATTAGCATTCAACAGCAAAATAGGACAGGTAAATTTTACCATAGGAGGAAATCTATCTTTTACACGGTCTAAGAACTTGGATGTTTATAACCCCACCTATTTAAACTCTTATGATAAGTACCGGACAGGAACAGAAAATAGATTCTCAAATCTTGACTGGGGATATGTAGCTATTGGTCAGTTTACTTCTCAGGAGCAAATCAATAATTATGATGTAGATATTGATGCACAGGGAAACAAAACCCTGCTTCCAGGTGATATAATCTATAAAGATTTAAACGGCGATAAAAAAATCGATCAGCTTGACCAGCAGCCGATCAGTTGGGGATACGGGCAACAGCCAAACATCAATTTCGGATTCACACTCGCGGCTTCATTTAAAAGTTTTGATTTCCATGCCGACTTTTCAGGAGCTGCAGGTTATTCGTGGTTTCAAAACTGGGAAACAAGATGGGCATTTCAAAACAATGGAAATCTGAATTCTATTTTTGAAGACCGCTGGCATAGAGAAAACATCTACGATCCAAACAGTGCCTGGGTGCCTGGCAAATACCCGGCTAACCGCTACAACCCGCAGTTTGGTTATAGTGATTATGCAATCAGGAACCAGGATTATACAGCTGCCAGAAATTCAACTTTTTGGCTCCATAATGTAAAAATGTTTAGAGCTCGAACAATCGAATTAGGCTATTCATTGCCAAAGTCATTACTGCAAAGAGCTAATATTCAACGTGCCAGAATTTATATTAATGCTTATGATTTGTTCTCTATTGATAATTTAAAAGAGTTTAACATAGACCCGGAACTGGTGGATGATAATGGTCTCCAGTTTCCTCAAAACCGGGTTATCAACGCAGGTATAAATCTTTCTTTCTAACATGTTTTTGCAAAAATTAAATCAATGAAAAAAATACTATCTATAACGGCTGCAGTCTTCCTCTTAGGCGTTTGGGGATGTAATAAAGACAGCGAATTTTTAGACGTCCAGCCAACGGACTTTTTAACAAATGATCAGGTGTTTTCCGATCCGAATCTTGTGCTATCTGTTTTAGGCGATTTATATAACCGCCAGGTAGATTTTTCGAGTTTAGACAACGGCTGGGGCAGTTTTGCTGATTTTAGCGAGAGCTTCCCTTCAGAAAACGGAAGCTTGGGTATTGTGCAGCGCACAGGGTGGGATTATAGCAATTGGGGATTGAACTGGAGCGACGCATATACCTATATCCGTGAATTGAACCTGTTTATGGAACGAGACAGTGCAACAACAGGTCTCACGGAATTTTATAAAAAAAGATTTTATGCAGAAGCCCGTTTTCTAAGAGCCAACTTTTATTTTGAAATGGTGAAACGTTATGGCGGCGTTCCTTTAATTACCAGCTCGCTTAGTTATGATTATAAAGGGGATGCTAATTATTTGCAACAACCCCGTGTTAAGGAATCAGACATTTATGATTTTGTGATTAACGAAGCAGAAGCTATAAAAAACGATTTTGTTGATCCTTCCGGTATTGAAATCGGTTCTACTGAAAAATCTCGCGGTACAAGAGGTGCAGCACTGGCTATGGAAGCGCGGGCTGCTTTATACGCTGGCTCGATTTCGAAATACGGTGCTACCACTCCGGCAGTTTCTTTACCAGGCGGAGAAGTAGGGATTGATGCAAGCAAGGCTGCTGGTTATTACACCACCGCTTTAAGGGCTGCAAAAGAAATTATTAACGGCGGACAATATGGCCTGTATAACAATGGTGGTAACCTTTCAGACAATTTTGCCAATTTGTTTTTAGACAAAGCAAGTAAGGAAACCATTTGGTTTGAAGATTTCACTACCGGCAGAACTCATGGTTATACAACGAATAATCAACCTTATTCTTTATCGGAAGAGGGCGGAGATGCCGGACGTTTGGACCCTTCTCTAAACCTTGCAGAAGCGTACGAAAAACTAGACAATACTTACGCTCCGTTTAAAACAGACAGTTCTTACACTAATGTTCAGGATATTTTTGCAGGCAGGGATGCACGTTTAGCTGGTACTTTACTGTTGCCGGGCGGCACTTATAAAGGCGGCACTGTTGACATCTGGGCAGGGTTTCAACTGCCAAATGGCACTATCGTTACCAGTGGTGATGCAGGCGATTTACAATCAATACCCGGAGGTACAGGAACCAAAGTTCAGGCTGTAGGCAAAGATGGTCCTATAAATGGCAAAGAGTTCAGAACCCAAAGCGGTTTCTATGTCCGTAAATACATTGATCAGGATGTTGGCTCAGGCAGAAGAGGTCAGGGAAGTGATGTGGCGTTTATCCGTTACCGTTATGCTGAAGTTTTACTTAATGCGGCAGAAGCTTCTTTTGAATTAGGTGATAATGCAACAGCCGCTCTTTATATCAACCAGGTGCGTGCACGTGCAGGACTAACCACACCACTTACTGCAGACCAGATAACGTTCGATCGTATCGTCCACGAGCGCCGTGTAGAGCTTGCTTTTGAAGGACATTATTTTTACGATTTAAAGCGTTGGAGACTCGCTCATATTGTTTGGGATGGAACTCCTACCAGCAGAGCAGATCTGCTGAGCAATATAGGTGCTGCTAAAAAAAGAAGCACACAGCCATGGGGATTGTGGCCTTATAAATTATTAAGTGATCCCGCAAAGCCCGACAATTACAAATGGATTTATAAAGAAACACTTCCTTCTTTGGTTACAGGTGTCAACCGTTTCTTGTTTGGTAATTATTATACTACTATCGGCAGCGACATTATAGGAGCTAATCCGAAGATTGTAAGACAGCCAAACCAATAAAAAAGTTTTAAAATTTGATTTATGAAAACCTCAGTAAAATATTTATTTATAGCCGCACTTGCTGTTACTGTTTTTTCGTGTAAAAAAGACAATTATGATGCACCTTCGGCAACGTTGAGCGGTCATCTCTTATATCAAAGCGATACCATTTATCTTGAAAAAGAACAAGTACCCGTATTGGTTTACCAATATGGTTTTGGTAAAGTAGGCCCTATCGGCTCTGTATCCGGTGGTTTAACCAATGTTACACCAACGTTTGCACAGGATGGAGGTTATTCACTCTTGCTTTTTAATGGCGATTATAAAATTGTGATCCCTAATGGGCAGGGGCCATTCTTATGGAAACAAACTGCCGCTGGCAATCCTGATACCGTATCAGTTACATTGAACGGCAGTCAAACGGTTGATCTTCAGGTAACGCCTTATTATTTAATTCAGGCAGCCCAGATTAATGCAGCAGGTACAGACAGCGTTCATGCTACTTTTAGCGTACAGAAAGTGATTACAGATGCCAATGCAAAAGATATAGAATATGTTGCTTTGTATGTAAACAAAACGCAGTTTGTTTCTGGTGGAAATAATATAAACACAAGTCCTGCTTCTATTGCGGGTGTTGATATCTCTGATATGAGTAGTATCCAGCTGGGTGCCCATTATAAAAACCTGATTCCAACACAAGATTATGTTTTTGCCCGCCTGGGGATAAAAATAGTTGGTGTGGAAGATTTAATTTTTTCTCCTCTGATTAAGGTTTCACTTTAATACTTAAGCCGCCTGTTTAATTTGTAGAATGACTCAGGCGGCTTTTCTCTCTCCGGCCTTTTAATTTTAGATAAAGGGATGTTTCTCAACCTGTGAAAAAATTATTATTACTTATTTGTTTACTAAAAACCGGTAATCCTATTTCTTATGCTCAAACCAATCCGGATTCCGTTTCCTGGCAGCAAACGGTAACTATTAGTAACGAGCCGACACCAACCGATGCCGACAGCACCTGGGGATTTCAGGCTCATTACGGTTCACAATATGCCCGCTTGCTTAAACTAAAAAATGGAACCTGGCTTGCCGGCTATACCATTTCGCGCAACAAAGGCTATGTAAAGGATAGCACCGGCGGTCTTCAATTGCAAATCTCTGAAAGCACAGACAACGGTAAACAATGGCAGGTATTGTCAACCATTGCCGATCATGGCAGAGACCTGGACAATGCACAGTTCATTCAATTGAAAGATGGCTCCGTTTTGGTATCCTGCCGTTCTGTTCGCTGGCAGGAATCGTATCGTTTACCTGTTTACAAGAGCACAGATGACGGGAAGAACTGGCATTTGCTAAGTACAATTGATGCCAATGAAGGTAAACCCGGCGAATTAGGACATCCGGACAAAGGCATCTATGAACCGCATTTTTATATGCTTGCCGATGGCACCTTATCGGTAATGTATGCAAATGAAAAACATGTTACTGAAACGCCTTCTTACAGCCAGGTTATCTCACAAAAATTTTCAACCGACGGCGGCAAAACATGGAGCACGGAGAAATGGGTGGCTTACGAAGAAAGCCATAATCAATCCCGCCCCGGAATGCCCGTATGGACCCGTATGAAGAATAAAGATTACATAGTTGTGTATGAAGTATGCGGGCCTGAAAAATGCGGTATCTATTACAAAGTGAGTAAAGATGGTGTCAACTGGCCGGTTGGTTTAGGCAACCCGGTTAAAGATCAATCAGGTGCGCCTTATATCCTGTCACTCAGTAATGGCAATCTTTTAGTAACGTCCAACAGCAGCCATGTTTCGGTGAGTGAAGATTATGGCCTGCACTGGCACACCGTCAACAAGGCTTTTGCCCAATCATTATGGCCTGCAATGTACCAGTTTGATAAAAAAGAAATAGGCGTAGTAAGTGCGGAACAAAGACCGGAGGGTGGCTATTCCGTACAGATACGATTCGGTATCTTAAAATAAACTTCCAATAGGTAAATACAGTCTTACAACCGGCTTTCCCATATAATATCCAATGCGCTCGTTCAACAAAAAAGATAGTTAACTTATGAAAAAATATACGCTGCTTTTAAGTTCCTTTTGCTTTGCCTGCACGCTTCTTTTTGCACAAACCTCAGCCTGGCATATCGCCGGCGATCATATCAAATCTCCGTGGGCAGACAGTGTGACTGTAAACAATGTGTTGCCCGAATACCCGCGCCCGCAACTGCAGCGCAGCAACTGGACAAACCTCAATGGTTTATGGCAGTATGCTATTTTACCTAAAGACCAGGAAAGTACCATGCCTGCTCAGTTCCAGGGAAATATACTCGTTCCCTTTGCAGTCGAGTCAGCGCTTTCGGGCGTTGGCAAAACAGTAGGTAAAGACAGCGTGTTGTGGTATAAGAGAAGTATTACGCTTCCCGCAAATACATCCGGTAAAAACGTTTTGCTTCACTTTGGGGCAATAGACTGGCGGAGCAGCATTTATGTGAACGGCATCAAAGTTTCTACGCACGAAGGCGGCTACGATCCATTTACCGTTGATATAACCGGTTCCATTAAAAAAGGTGCCAAACAAGACCTTGCCATTTGTGTGTGGGACCCTACTACCGATGGCCCGCAGCCACGCGGCAAACAGGTAAAGGAGCCGGAAGGCATCTGGTATACGCCGGTAACCGGCATCTGGCAAACAGTGTGGATGGAAGCCGTTCCTAAAACCTATATCGCTTCTTCCAGGCAAACGCCCGATATTGACGATAACTCGCTACTTATAAGCGCCCGCGTTGCTAATATGCAGCCCGGCGATGAACTGAAATTTACAGCCTATGATGGCGCTACTTCGGTAGCGGAACAAAAGGTACAAGACACTGCCGCAAAGCTTTCTATTGCCAATCCTGTTTTATGGTCGCCCGACCATCCGCATCTGTATGATGTGAAAATATCGCTCCTGCGCAAAGGCAAAGTAGTAGATGAGGTGAAAAGCTATTTTGCGATGCGTAAAATATCCATTGCGCCTGATAATAATGGCATCCAGCGAATGATGCTGAACAACCAGTTCCTGTTTCAGTACGGACCGCTTGACCAGGGCTGGTGGCCCGATGGGCTATATACCGCACCAACCGATGCGGCATTAAAATTTGATATTGAAAAGACAAAAGAAATGGGCTTTAATATGATTCGTAAACATATTAAAGTAGAGCCGGCCCGCTGGTATCGCTACTGCGATGAATTGGGAATAGTGGTTTGGCAGGATATGCCAAGCGGCGACTTAGGCAACCGTTGGGAGAATCGTCCGGGTGTGCTTGGCAGGGCAACCGACAAAGACCGTACGCCCGAATCGGAAGGGTATTACCGTAAGGAATGGAATGCCATTATGGATGCGCTGTACAACTTTCCCTGCATCGTGGTATGGACGCCTTTCAATGAAGCGTGGGGACAATTTAAAACGGTTGATATCGCTACCTGGACAATGCAGAAAGATCCATCCCGGTTAGTGAACAGTGCAAGCGGCGGTAACTTTTACAACGTTGGGCACATTATTGATCTGCATAGCTATCCCGATCCTGCAATGCCACGGCCTGATCTGTTTGGCGCCAAAGAGGCCTTGGTCTGCGGTGAATTTGGCGGCCTGGGTTTGCCGCTTGACGGGCATACCTGGCAACAAAAAAACTGGGGCTATCAAACGTTTAAAAACAGCGATACGATGTTTCAGCGATACCAGACCTTGACCAGCAAACTGGCAGAGCTGATACCGCACGGCTTATCGGCCGCTGTATATACACAAACTACCGATGTGGAAGGCGAAGTAAACGGCTTTATGACTTATGATAGAAAAGTAATGAAGATGCCGCTGGAAAAATTGAATGGAGAAAATAAAAGGTTATATAGTATCCGGTAAGCAGGCAGGTAGCTATAAGATAAAAAGTTTTATGCGATAGAACCGGAATAGTAAAACATCCGCCTGTTTATTTATAAATACAAGAAGCGTTAACTTAAAATAATTTGACAGTCATATTCATCAGCCAATCATTTTGTAGCATTAAAAAACTACTGCCTGCCCTTGTTCTTGCATTGCAGGTAAGCAGTGCCTTGGCACAACAGCAGGCAGTAATGCTTACTCCATGGACACAAGCTGCCAGGAAGGCATCAGTGCCATTTCCCGAATACCCGCGTCCGCAAATGGAGCGAAAAGAGTGGCTGAATTTAAATGGTAACTGGGACTACATCGGCGGTAAGGCTGCCCCTGATGCAACTACAACAAATCAGCCACCTGCTTTTAATAATACTACCGAAAAGATAACGGTGCCTTATCCGCCGGAAGCTTACCTGTCGGGCATACAACGGAAGCAGGAAATTAATATGTGGTACCGCAAAACAATAGCTATTCCTGCATCGTGGAAAGGCAAACAGGTGCTGCTGCATTTTGATGCGGCAGACTACGAGACATGTGTATTTATAAATAACAAAAAAGCAGGTGCGCACATCGGTGGCTACGATGCTTTTAGTATAGATATCACTTCGTTTTTACGGCAGGGTAGTAATACCATTGTCGTTGGCGTAAAGGATAAGAATGACGGCAGATCTGTTTCTGGTAAAAACGGCCCGCGTGGCGATTACACCTTTACTTCCGGCATCTGGCAAACAGTATGGCTGGAGCCCGTAAATGAAAATTACATTTCCGCTATTAAATTAACGCCGGATGTAACAAATAAAAAGCTGCACATGCAAGTGTTTTCCAATGCTGCAGGACTAAGCATTTCAGCGGTTGCTTCGGGTAATAATGTTGCAGCAGTCAATACCTCCGGTATTACCAACCAATCGTTTGATATAGCTATAAATAATCCAATCTTATGGAGTCCGGATCATCCTTTCCTGTACGATTTAAAGCTGCAATTAAAAGATAAAAAAGGGAAAGTTGTGGACGAAGTGAGCAGCTACTTCGGGATGCGGTCTATTGCGTTGGGTGAAGTAAACGGCGTAAAAAGAACCATGCTGAACGGACAGTTCCTTTTACAACTCGGCTTGCTGGATCAGGGTTACTGGCCCGATGGCATTTACACTGCACCAACGGATGATGCTTTGAAATTCGATATTGAGGAGTCTAAAAAAGCAGGCTTCAATCTTATACGCAAACACATGAAAACGGAGCCGCAACGCTGGTATTATTGGTGCGATAAGCTTGGCCTGCTGGTGTGGCAGGATATGCCTTGCATCTGGTACCAGTTTGAAGACACTGCAGTGGTGCGAAGTCGCTTTAGAAATGAATGGAAGGAGATTATGGATGAGCATTATAATGCACCTTCCATCGTTACCTGGGTGCCATTTAATGAGAACTGGGGCGCTTTTGATGTGAAAGAAATAACGGACTGGACAAAGCAGTATGACCCTTCCAGATTAGTAAATGGCAATACCGGTTTCAACAACAATCCCGATTATCAAAAGCCTTATGGTGATCCCGGCAACGGCGATTACATAGACACACACATTTATGTAGGTCCTTACGGCGCATCCCTGCCCGATGGCAAACGGGCAGCATCGCTGGGTGAGTTTGGCGGCGTTGGGTTGTTTGTACGCGATCATTTATATCCCGTACACAACAATGCGTATGATATGATGGCTACAAAAGAAGACTTAACCAACCGTTATACCCTGTTGTTGAATGAAGTAGAACAACTTGTAAAATACAAAGGTTTGAGTGTGGCGATTTACACGCAAACGACCGATGTGGAGCACGAGATCAATGGCATATTAACGTATGATCGGCAGGTAGAAAAAATGGATTTTGGTAAAGTAAAGGCGATTAACACAGCCGTTATCAACAGCAGCAAAGAGTTGAATAAGTAACTAAACAATACTTTTAATTATCAATAATTTTAGCATGAAGAGACTTTTTATTACGCTGGGTGTGTTGCTGCTGATGCAGGCGCCGGTAGTATTTGCGCAGCTAACAAAAGCGCCCGCTTACCCGCTGATCAACCACGATCCGTATTTCAGCGTATGGTCGTTTACAGATGACCTGAACGGAAGTCCTACAAAGCATTGGACCGGCGCAGACCAATCCCTCATTGGCTTGCTGAAAGTGGACGGAAAGACCTACCGTTTTATGGGTGATGTGGAGAAAAGTTATAAAACAGTATTAGCCGCTTCTGATGAAAAGCCGTACACGGTGAAATACACAGAAGCGCAGCCGGCAGAAGGCTGGATAAAAAACGATTTCTCCGATGCCGCCTGGAAAACGGGTGCCGCGCCGGTTGGTGACAAAGGTTCCGCCGCAAAAACCAAATGGGACAGCCACGATATCTGGGTGCGCCGCACCTTTAACGTGACGGATGTAAATGACAAGCAACTGTTTATAAAAATCCAGCACGACGATAATTGCGAAGCGTACCTGAATGGTGAGAAAATTTACGATCTGCAGGGCTTTTTAGGAAAACTGAAATATATACCTACAGAAGGCAAGCTGAAAAAGGGAACAAACGTAATTGCAGTGCATGTTGCCAATACCGGCGGTGGCGCCTGGCTGGATGTGGGGCTTGCAACTGAAGTAGAGATGAAAATGAATGACGCCATTAAAAAAGCGGAGCAAAAAAGCGTGGAAATAACCGCCACCAGCACCATCTATAATTTTGATTGCGGGGATGCCGATCTCAAAGTTACGTTCACTTCTCCGCTCCTGATGAACGACCTGCTCCTGATGACACGGCCGGTAACCTATATTTCCTTCGCCGTGAAAGGAGACGACCGGAAAACACATGCCGCCCAATTGTACTTTGGAACGTCCACCAACCTTGCCGTAAATACGCCTTTCCAGCAGGTGAAAGCAACAAAGTATGCTTCCGGCAATATGAGCATATTAAAAGCGGGAACTGTTGAACAGCCTATTTTACAAAAGAAAGGCGATGACCTGCGCATTGATTGGGGTTATGTATATGTAGCTGCTCCGCAAAGCGAAAAAGCAGCGCAGACTATTACTTCTTCCATGATGGGAATCACTAATTTTTTATCACCTGTTAAAACAGCAGGTAACGTTTCGCAGGGCAAACAGTTAATGCTGAACACCGTACTGTCTTTTGATAAGCTAACCAAAGAAGAGCAGGAGCAGCATGTGCTGATTGGCTACGACGATATTTATTCTATTCAATACTTCAAACAGAACCTTCGGCCTTACTGGAACCGGAACGGCGCCAGTTCCATAGAGAAACAATTTGCACTGGCTGAAAGCAACTATAACAGCGTACTGAAAGAGTGTTCGGATTTTGATAAGCAGTTGTATGATAACGCCGAAAAAGCAGGTGGCAAAGAATACGCGAAGCTCTGTGTGGCAGCCTATCGCCAGAGCATTTCCGCACACAAAGTTTTGGTGAGTCCGCAGGGCGAACTTTTGTTTTTATCAAAGGAAAATTACAGCAATGGTTCTATCAATACCGTGGACATAACCTATCCTTCTGCACCGCTGTATTTAATATACAATCCCGGCTTGCTCAAAGGCATGCTCAACGGCATTTTTTACTATAGCGAAACCGGCAAATGGCAGCATCCGTTTGCAGCGCACGATTTAGGTACGTATCCTTTGGCCAATGGCCAGACGTATGGCGAAGGCATGCCGGTGGAAGAAAGCGGCAATATGCTGATCTTGGCGGCGGCCATTGCCAAACGGGATGGTAATGCAGACTATGCAAAGAAGCATTGGAAGACATTAACTACCTGGGTAAATTACCTGGTAGAAAACGGCTTTGATCCTGCTAACCAGTTGTGTACCGATGACTTTGCAGGGCACCTGGCACGCAATGCCAACCTTTCTGCCAAAGCTATAGTTGGCATCGGTGGCTACGCTATGCTGGCCGATATGATGGGTGATAAAGCAACAGCGCAAAAGTACCATGACAGCGCGGTAGCAATGGCTGGCAGGTGGCAGCAAATGGCGGATGATGGCGACCACTTTGCATTAACGTTCAGTGATAAAAATACGTGGAGCCAGAAGTACAATCTTGTGTGGGATAAAGTGCTGGACCTGCACCTTTTCCCGCAAAGCGTATATGATAAAGAAGTTAATTTTTACCTGACGAAACAAAATGAATTTGGCTTACCGCTCGACAGCCGGAAAACGTACACCAAAAGCGACTGGATTGTGTGGAGCGCTACGCTAGCGAACAACGACAAGGACTTTAAAAAGCTGGTTGACCCGGTGTATAAATATGCTACCGAAACCCCAACGCGCGTGCCACTGAGCGACTGGCACGAAACAATAGATGGCAAGCAGGTTGGCTTCCAGGCAAGAAGTGTAGTAGGCGGCTACTTTATGAAGATGCTGGATTATCAAATGCATAATAAAGAAACAACGCTTAACAAGTAATAATAAAAGAAAATTTTTCACAAGCAGTTAGTTTAGAGAAACGCGGATAGTCTTATCTGCGTTTTTTGTTATTTAAAATTCTTCATTACATTATAGGTGCAGTTTAAATTTTTGGTGTATAGCTTTCCAGGTTAAAAAACACGAGGAACCAAGACAGAGGCGATGCCGCAATGCGGAAACAGTTTGGCTAATGTTTCCCGTTTATCATCAGCCTTACACATCTGTCGGGTACATAAGGTTGAAAGCTTCGCCAGGCCGGAGTTAAAAAAATTCGAAGGAAGGCAGCTATTGTTCGCGTTACTGAAAAAAAAAGCTGCCTCTAAAAGAGACAGCTTAAAAGGTGCTTATACTATTTTCTGTTTTTTAGTAAGCTTTAAAGATGCTGATTTCAATATCTTGAATAAATGTAGAAGCCCATTCTATCGATGTAACTTCCTGATCCGCCAAAAAATCCAAGTATTTGATAGTAGCTGCTTGGTGTAACATATTGAAAATAATTTCCACCGTTTCCGCCATAACTTAAGCTTTTCTTATTAGTCCAGATATATAAATGGTCAAGAAGCGAATAACTTCTTCCGCCGGCGGCGTAAATGTATTCATCCGCACTAAAGTAGGAAAGATAGTAAGAGCCGCCACCGCCGCCTGCACCATACGAATATAGTTGTCCGTTAGCATCTACATACCAGACTGTAATAGCATCTACATATATACCACTGCGTACTGCAATTGCATATATCCTGCTTGCACCCCGCGTAGGCCAGATGTAATAAGCGCCGCCACCGGTTCCACCCCAGGGACCAACGTAATATTGGTAATTAATTGCTGCAGCCGGAGCATTTACTTCCCCTTTTTGTGGTTGTTCTTTAGCGCTTTCCATGCGAGTTGCATTTCTTAATTGCTCCGGTAATTCAGCCCAGGTCACCTTTATAGAATTTTTCTCAGTAAATTCAGGGACGTTTCTTTTAATAGCCGCAAGGTTTGGAGAAGTGCTTAGCTGTTGCGTTTGCGTGCTTGAACTATTGGGTACAGTAACATCATTTTTTTTACTGCAGGAGAAGACGAAAATGGAAAGTAATAACAGGGCGATAAAATTAAATTTTTTCATAAAGTTGTAAGATTGTTTAAATGAATAAAATAACAGAGGAGAAATTTGTTTAGCAATGTTTGAAGTTATTGTCAGGGTTTATGTCAGTATCAACGATACTATCACTATAAAACAAAAAATCCTGAGTGGAAAGACATGGTTTTAATTTAGGCAGCATTCTTTTGGTGCAATCATATCGTAAAATTTAGATGAATAATAAGCTACTCTTTTATAAGGGTTTTCGCTTGTGCCCTTTCAGTTCATGGCCATTGATACTGAATATTTTTAAATGAACTTTTTCGTTAAATGAAACTTTTTGCGCTCATCAGAAATCCAACTTCATTCCTGTGCGAGAGGGTCTGTATAAGAATGTTGATTAAAGCTTTAAAGTCTCTCACTCACCTTACAATTAACAAGGCTAAATCTCCTCGCCGGCGCTCTTTCAACCTTTACTATGCTGTCGCACATATCAGAAGACTGCCCGGAAATGAAGCGGCTGTAAAAATTAAAACAGGGGTTGCGAACAATATCCTTTTCAATGTTTTGTTTTTAGGGTTCAATGAAACATAGGTTACTTTGTTTGTTCGGTAGCTGCAGTGTGCTGCGTGCTTAATGAATCGTAGCTGTAGTAATAACAGAAACATATTACCGGAATTTTTTTAGGGTTTCTAAAAACAGAAACGCGTGTACCGCTTAACGAATGGCACGAAACGATGGATGGCAAACAGGTTGGCTTCGGGGCAGGAAGCGTAGCAGGTGATTATTTTTTGAAGGTGCCGGTCTATAAAATGCACAATAAAGTAACGGCCTTAGGTAAGTAAATTTTTCTAAGCAGGCAGTTAATTTAAATAAACGCAGATAGTCTATCTGCGTTTATTGTCGGTAGCTGATGAGTGTTTGCAAAATACTAAGCGGTTGGTGTCCTCACCACAGATATTCGGAAGGTTATAGTTCGGAGGAATAGAATTTTTATAGAAAATATAATCATCTTCAAAGCCCTGCGACTCCTTCGGAGCCGAACTGCATTCCTTTTTTTTCTACAAACGGGTAAACCCTGCGGGTTCTTTCCGGGCTTCGGTTATTCATTTAAAAATTGCTTCCGAACAGGTATGTTGGAACGCCAACCGATAGAGAAACACCTTAAAGAACGTGGCACATAGCCAGGAGACATTACTGTAAAATAGATACCAGGCAACTCTTTATTCTTTCACAAACATTTGCGTAGTCGTCGTATGCTTGCTTTGCACGGTCAGCAGGTAATTGCCCGGCTTCAGTGTTGCCGTATTGATGGAAAGGCTGCCGCCGCTTGCCGTAGCGCTCGTGCGCACGGTGCCGTTAAAGTCGGTAACCGTGATGTTTGTTTTACCTTCCACCGGCAAGCCCTGCAATTGCAAAGTGCTGCGCACAGGATTAGGAAACATTTTTACGCTTGATTCATCGCTAATAGCAACAGGGTTAGAAAAGCTGCTGCTTCCGTCCCTTCCTGTAAAATCAATGCTATAAGCTTATTATCAACTTGCTACAATTCACAGATTGCTCGCTGGCAAGGCATGTTCTTAATGAGCTGTGTACACACTTATAGATTTTAGCCCACAATTACAACTCCCCCAGCCGTGCATATATTTCCATCATCGCCGCCTGGTCTATCAGCGACTTAGTTTTCTTTTCACCCAGGAGGTTGTTGCTGTCCCTTTCTTCTTTCCAAACCCGCTCCGCATCATCCATAAAAAACTGCAGTTGCTGTTTGTTACGATTGATGTGGTACAATTCTATAAACCCTCTTAGCAGCACGGCATTAAACCAATAGTTGCCGGGCAGTTTATTGTCTTTGTAAAAATGTTCTTTGGCTGCTGCGGCTATCCCTTGTGCTTCGGCTAAATACCTTTTATTTTTAGTGATGTTATACAGCAATGCGGCGGCCTGCAACATCGTGCCGGTATTGTAGGTATATAAAGCAGAATCCACTTTTAAAGATGGTATCCGGATGGCATCGTAGTACAGGCCGGAAGGCGCCCGGAGATGTTTGTTTACCCAGTTATATAGTAGTAAGGCTGTATCTAAGTAAGCTTGTTGTTTTGTAATTTTATGGAGTTGCAGCGCTATCAAAATGCCCGGCCCGTTGCTGCAGGTATTCTTCGATGTTTTCTCGTCTTCTTTCCAATACAAGCCGCCGCCCGAAAGGGTATCAAAACCAGTGAGCATAAAACGGCAGATCTCTTTGCCCTTATCTAAAAACAGTTGCTGTTTTGTTCTGTTGTACGCATCTAAATAAGCAATGGCTATCCATTGGTTATCATCGTAAAAGCGGGAGTCCTGCTTCTCCGCGGTTACATATGCCTGGTAGCCCGGTGCCGGCGGCAAAGTGCTGTAATACTGGTCAATAGCATTTACAACGGTCGGCATCGTGACCGTTTTATTTAATGCGTCGCTTTCATTGGCAGCCTGCACCAATGCACAGAGCGGCCACAAATACGAATGCGGATTCTTATTGTTACTGCTGTCATTTGTTTCGTAATACAAGCCCTTTTTTGCATCGAAAAAAAGCCGGCGAATATTGCTGTCAATGGTGCTGATGCGCTGTGCGCAAATGGCTTTGTTTTGCTGCGAAAAGGAGAGTGTAGTAATGAAAACGAGGAAAAGTAAAGTGAAAGTGTTTTTCATGTAGAAGTATGTTGTAAAATTTAAATTATAATCCTGTTACCGTCATTCCGCAAATGCAGCCGATCTGCAGATTAATTATTATCAAGTCTGCGGCTGCTTTGTGCGGAATCTGTAAGTTAAATGATCGTGCCACTCAAATTAAAAGATCTCATGCTCTATGTTAAAAGCAATTGATCCCACGCACAAGTTCCGCCGACCATTTCAAATGAAGACAGGCACGCGTTAAGAGCTTTACGGAGTGACGCGCAAAACTTTACTTTATTATTCGTCTGTTATATAGCAACTATTTTTTTAAACTTTCTTCCCTCTTCATCTTTAATTTGCGTATCGTAAACTGCCCGATGCCGGTGCCTTCTTCAAAACCATTATTGATCGCTGGCATATAATGAATGCCGCCATAAAAGCGGCTGATGGCAGCCTCGTGCGCTGCTTTGCCAAAGGAGGTAAAAGAACGCGCCGGCAAGCCAAATTCAAATTCCGTAGAATCAGTGTAAGCAAAGTTGTCGCCGAACATTTTAGTAAGTATAACCGCTGCTGCAGAAGATACTACGCTATGCCCGCTCGTATATTCCGGGAAAGGCGGCGTTTGCAGTACCGGCACCCAGTCTGCATCTATGTACTGGTTAATATACGTCTCGGGGCGAATAACCTGGCTCCTGTATTTTTCATCCCAGCAACTTACAAAGCAATCTGCCAGCGCTACCGACAAACATGCATACGTCGCTGCAGATTTTATTATATCTGCATTGCTTTTTTTACAGGCAAGGCTTGCAATATTCATCCAATGCCCGCCCGGCGATATTTTTTTGGTGGCATACATTACATGCCCTCTCACATTCATCTTAAACGGATTACAATCCCAGAAGTTAGCAATCTCGTTTTGCTCCGCTGTTAGTTTTACACCTGCATCATGCACAGCCAGTGCTTCCTTATAAAAGCGGCTTGTTTTAGCTGCCGAAAAAGAGAGCGCAGGCTTTGGCTTGAATTGTTGTGCCGAATCCATCAGGAAAGTCCGCATTTTATTCCAGTTGGGTTCAATGGCTTTAATGTAAGCCGGCGGCGTGGGCTTCCAGGTGCCGGGGTCATCATCTTTTACGGCATACTTGGGCATGGCGCGGGTTTCTTTATAGTTATCTTTTGCAGCCCAGGCCAATATGTGCGCCGCCACCTTTTTGCCATACTCAACAGAATTATTGAATACACTGTCAGGCATGCCGGATTCTTTAAATTCTTTTATCAGCTCAGCCTGAAAAATATTGATTTTATCTTCGGAGATGACCAGCGCTTTGCCCGTTGTAAGAATGGCAGCTACAGCCGCTAAAGCGAAACTGTACTCTTTATTTACTTCCGGTTTTGGCACAGGCGTTAAGCCATGTAACTGCCCCGCAAAACTGATGTACTTTGGGTTAGCATTGATAACCGTTTCGTAACCTGCAATGCTGATATAAGCGTATGTGCGGCTGGCAACAGGCGGCGAATAAATATCATGTACCATTACATCGGTTACTTCTTTTACAGAGCGATGGATATAATCTGCCCCTTCTGTTTTTTCTTTCCGGTTTTGCGCTACAGCGGTATCACTGCTGCACCAGAAAGAAACAGCAAAAATTATAAAGAATGCTCGCTTCATAATACTTCTCTTTTTACACCTTTAAAGTTGGTAATGGTCATCTTTGCATAGCTTTTATCTATGGGTATAGTGCGCGAAGATTGTGATAAGTAAGTAGCGCCGTAGTAGAATTCCATCTTTCTTTTCCTGCCATCCTTAAAAGTAATGAGTGCACTGCAATCATCCGGTTTTAAAGTAATCCAGTTAAGCGTTGTTGTGCTAAGTAATGGATTTTTTTTAAACAGTAAAAGACTATCCTGGTTTTGCGTAGCAATCAATACGTCTTCATTTTTTGCGGTATGAATAAGGGCTAACCCTTTTCCGTCGCCATTTACAAAAAAGCCGCTTTTCGCAACGGTCATTGGTTCGAATGCTCCCTTGCCATCACCCTTCATGCATAAGCCGGTAAAAGCATCGTGCCTGCCGCTGTACGGCTCCATGCTGTAATCGTTGCCTACCATCAATACATCCAGGTTACCATCACCATCCACGTCCGCGCTTATCATGCCATATACCGGCGCTTCCTGTGCTGCTGGAGGTAATGGTTTTATTGCAAACTGCCCGTTGCCCATATTTTCAATATAGCTGGTGTTCATGTCCGTTGCCTGCATGGCAATCGCTCCTTCCTTTTCTTTAGCACTCCACAAATCTTCCATCGTAGCCAAGCCGTACGACTTGAATGTCGGGAATTTTTTACGGGTAGCAATGATCTGCGCAGCCAAGTCGTCTTTCGTCGACATCGGGAAAGATTTCAGGGTGCCATCGGTTGCTTTCATGTAGCAAAATACCATCGGGTCGAGCGAACCATTTTTATCTAAATCTTTTGCATAAATGGTCATGGGTTCTGCCGGCGTAGCTATGTAATTGGTGTTTAAGCCAAGGTTGCCGGCAATATAATCTATGTCGCCATCCCCGTCAAAATCGCCGGCTACCAAACTGTTCCACCAGCCAAAGTGCTCGAGTATGCCGGTAGCGGCCGTAACATCGGTAAAAGCGTTGCCCGTATTTTTTAAAAAAGTAACCGGCATCCATTCGCCGGCAAGCACCAGGTCAGGTTTCCCGTCCCCATCAAAATCGCTCCACAAGGCATCGGTAATCATACCGATGTGCTGCAACATCGGGCAGTATTGCGCTGTGACGTCGGTAAATTTTCCGCCATCGTTTCGCCAGATAAAACTTTGTGGTGTACTTGGATAAGCACCGGAAACAACGCGACCGCCAACAAAAAGATCGAGGTCGCCATCGCCATCAAAATCGGCTGCGCGCACGCACGAGCCGTTTACCTGCTCCGATGGCAGTGCAGCCTGGCTTTTATGAAATTTTCCCTTGCCATCGTTGATGAAAAGCCTGTCCTGGCTTATGGGATCGCCCGGCGGTATTTCGTAAGAGCCGCTTACCAGGTACAAATCGAGGTCGCCATCGCCGTCTGCATCAAAAAAGAGCACGCCCATATCTTCATACAACGGGTCATCTTTTTGTGCCAGGCGTAAAGAATCGAGCGTAAATTTTCCGGCGCCATTCTGCATAAAAAATACACCGGGATTGCCGGAAGTGCCGCCGATATAAAAGTCATCAAAACCGTTGCCGTCAATATCTCCAACGGCAATGCCCGGCCCGTACTGGCTCAGCTTATGCGGTATGGTTGGCTGAATATTATAATCTACAAAGTCTCTTTCTTTAGGCTTAAATTTAATACCGTAAGCCGCTGCTGCATTAATAAATAAAGCAGTATCTGTATGCTTTGCAACGCCAGTGCCCGCATCTTTGATAGAAAGCGTGATGGGTTGATCGGCACTGATATTTGTAAGCAGTTGTTGCCGGCCATCCGGCCATTGCACCCGCAACGAATCTATGTGGTTTATAGCGCCCAGGCCAAAATGCGCACGGGCATCGTCGGTAGAAAGGTAACCGCGCGTGGGCTGGTGCTCATAGACCTGCTGCAGGCCGTTGCCATAATACAGATGCGCCCTTGCGCCTAACCCGTTAATGTTTTTACCTTCCCCTTTAAAGGCAACAATTAGTGTATGCTGATTGCTTTTTTCGCCGGCGGTATTCAGCGTGTTTTCATACACAAAAGCATTGCCGTTGATATTGTTAATCACGATATCCAGGTCGCCGTCATTATCCAAATCTGCGTAAGCCGCACCATTTGAAAAAGAAGGCACATCGAGCCCCCAGCTTTTGGAAGTATTCTGAAAAGATAAATTGCCCTTATTTTTAAAAGCGTAATTGGGCAGTTTTACAATGGGCAGCGAATCGGTCATGGCCAATGTATAAACGCCTTTGCCGCCGCCTTGCCCGTTGTCGTAGTCAATATAATCGAGGTCGGTTACATCGCGTGGCAAGCCGTTGGTAATAATAATGTCGCGCAACCCGTCATTATCAAAGTCGGCCACCAGGGGGCACCAGCTCCAGTCGGTCTGGTAAATGCCTGCCATAAACCCCACATCATCAAACACCGGGTGACCTAACGGCGTGGCGCCGCTGTTTAGTTGTAATACATTGCGCACATACTGGTGCTCGTAACCATACCTGGCAGCATTGGTATAGTTGTAATATTCATTACCGCTCAACATGCGCTTTTTGCGCAGGTTGTCTTCCGGCAACATCTCGAGCGAGATAAAATCTATATAGCCATCGTTATTAATGTCCACCGCATCCGTGCCCATTGCGTTCCAGCCGGTATGCTTAAAATAGTCGCCTAAGTGATCTGTAAAAGTGCCGTCTTTATTATTGATATAGCAAAGGTCATTCGATACAAAATCATTAGCTACATACACATCGGGCCAGCCATCCATATTAATGTCGGTAATACAGGCCGCATGTCCCCAGCCTTCTATCGTGATGCCGGCTTGTTTAGATACATTGGTAAAAGTGCCGTTGCCATTGTTGCGATAAAGCCGGTCTGTATTCCTGGCGCTGCCATCCCGCACTTTCGGCCTGAATTTGATAGGCGTTTTAGGATCATACAATTCGTTAGTCACCTGGTACATATCCAGGTCGCCGTCCTTATCATAATCAAAAAAATAAGCCTGCGTGCTAAAGCCGGTATCGGCTAAGCCGTAAGCGGCGGCTGATTCCTTAAAAGTAGGAATGCCATCCCTATTCAAGCCCTGGTTGATGTATAACAGATTGGTGCGCAGGTTGGGGTCTTTACGAAACGAACAGGATACATACAGGTCCATCCATCCATCTGCATTGATATCTGCAGCCGACACGCCGGTGCACCACCTGCCATCGCCGTTTACACCGGCAGCAGCCGTAATATCTTCAAACTTTAAAGCGCCTTTATTAAGATACAGTTTGTTGGAAACCATATTGCCGGCCAGGTACACATCCATCAAACCATCATTATTAAAATCGCCGATGCCTGCACCGCCGCCGTTATAAATATTTGCCTGGTTTAAAATATTCAGCGTGTCGCTTTCGGTAAGTACATTTTTAAAGTCAATGCCGGTTTGCGTAGCGGGCAATAAATGGAAAAGTGTTTTCTCCTGCGCCATGCTCTGTAAGCTGCCACGGGTAAGAAAAAGCAGGAGCAACAGGTATATGGTAAA
The DNA here is from genome assembly GCA_965247435.1 of Ilyomonas sp. Lineage (GTDB taxonomy): Bacteria > Bacteroidota > Bacteroidia > Chitinophagales > Chitinophagaceae > Ilyomonas. The sequence goes on from OZ252019.1 coordinate 1,730,428, forward strand.
ACGATGGTGCATCATAAAATGGAATGAAAGTACAACTCAATAAGGCAAGGTGCAATTGTAGTTAATTTATATTCTCAATCAAAGACTGCGTAAGCCGGAATTTGTTGTAAAACGTTAAAATAACCAGCGCAAAGTATAAAGCACAACTTTGAAATTCTTATCCTGAATAAATCTGGTTTTAACCGGAAAATTGTTTGTTTCATTTCACAGGCAGCTTATCATTGCACAACGATTACTACCTTTCCTGTTATGCAAAAGATAAGCCTGCTGATGTCCGTTTGCCTGTTGTTGTTGGTTGTTGCACAACCTGCATTTTCCCAATCGAAAACCACTAACGGCTTTTATCAAAACCCGGTATTTGGGCACGACTTCCCCGATCCGAATTTAGTAAAAGCGCCGGACGGGTATTTCTATGCCTATTCCACACAAGCGGACTGGAAGCGGGATAGCTTGGCAGACAGCATGCATTTTATACCCATCCTGCGTTCGAAGGATTTGATGCAATGGACGTATGTGGGAAACGCGTTGAACAAAAAGCCGGACTGGAAAGGAGAAGGCGGCATTTGGGCACCCGATGCTACATTGTACAAAGGGAAATATTACCTCTACTACTCCTTCTCTACCTGGGGAGATCCTAACCCGGGTATAGGCTTTGCAGAAAGCAGTAATCCGCAAGGTCCGTTTACCGATAGGGGCAAAGTATTTCTCAGCAAAGAGGTAGGCGTAGATAATTCGATAGACCCGTTTTTAGTGGTGGACAGCAACCGGCTGTACCTTGTCTGGGGCAGCTTTCATGGTATATATGGCATTCCTTTATCAGACGATGGAACAAAAATTACGGGAGCGAAATTTGCCATAGCCGGCAATCAGTATGAAGGTTCCTACATTTATAAGCGAGGGGCTTTTTACTATTATTTTGGCTCTTCGGGCACTTGCTGCGAAGGCGTGAAAAGCACATACAAAGTAAAAGTTGGCAGAGCTGCTTCTTTTAGAGGTCCTTATTTAGATAAAGAAGGCAAGCCGCTGCTGGAAGACGGCGGAACACTGTTGCTGCAAGGCAATGATGGCGCGATGGGCTTTGTAGGTCCGGGACATAACGGCGATATTTTTACGGATGATGCCGGTGATACCTGGATGCTGTATCATGCATTTGATAAAGACAAAGGCTATAAAAGAATGATGTTTTTGGATAAAATTGAATGGATAGATAACTGGCCCTGTATTCTGAACAATCAGCCAAGCTTTACGCTACATAAAGGACCTGTATTTAAACAAAAAAATATCTTTTCTAAGCACATTATCAACTAAACAAATTTACCATCCGGATTGGGAGACACCATCTGTTAAAAGGTATCGGCAGGTGAGAACACCTGCCGCAAAAAACAGAGATAAAATAAGTGACAAAGTACCAAGCCGTTATCAATGCCTTTTAAAGAAACGTAACTTTTGTTATTGGCTTCTCTTTGAAAGTAACAGCGTATAATCTGCCAGGCTGTTACCTGGTTAAGCTGTAAACTAGCTCAACCAGGCAGGGTTTATAGCTTGTCCCCCCTTTAAAGGAGCAAGTATATAATTTTAGTAAAGACATGGCTACCTTTCATTTTATTATTGTATTTTTTCCGGGCTGCTTGCCTGCTGTTTTGATATACATTTTATTTGCAGTAACGTGCCGTACCGGAATGCAAACACAATGAAGAGCAGTTGTAATGAAGTGGCTATAAAAAACGATGTCTTGAAGTTTCTGTTTCTCTTTTCTTTTTTGGCGGCTACGATATTGGCTGCGGCCCAAACCTGCACCGGCTCCTTAGGCGATCCTATAGTAAATGTAACATTCGGTTCGGGCAGCAACAACTTTGGGCCACCCTTGCCTTCCGGCACTACCAGCAGTTTATCGTACCAGGCAGTCAACTGCCCCGGCGACGGCAACTACGCCATTACCAACTATACTACCGGTTGCTGGCCCAGCGATGTGGTGTGGCATACGGCAACCGGCCATACCGGCGATGCCAATGGCTATTATATGCTGGTGAATGCCTCGCAGGAACCCAGCGATTTTTATATCCAGACGGTATCCGGACTTTGTGAAGGAACGCAATACCGGTTTGCTGCCTGGCTGCTGAATATGTGCAGTGTTACCGGCAGATTACCCAATATAAAAATGACGATAGAAACACCTGCCGGAGTGGTATTGGCTACTTACGAAACAGGCGATATTCCGATTATCAATCCCGCAACATGGCAGCAGTACGGCTTTAATTTTATTACACCGGCAGGCGTTGCAACGGTGGTGCTCCGGATGCACAACAATTCTCCCGGAGGCGTTGGTAACGATGTGGGGCTGGACGATATTACTTTTCGGCCTGTTGGTCCGGCAGTTTCCATTGGCACTACCGCATTTACAGGAGATACCGCAATCTTGTGTGAAGGCGATACGGATCCTTTGGTTTTTTTGTCGTCTGTGGAGCAGTGTTATACCACCACCGCTTATCAATGGCAGTTCAGCACCTACGGAGAAACCTCCTGGAAAGATATAGCAGGTGCTACCGGTTTAATGTATAGCCGCCCGCCTACAGTACCCGGAACCTATAAATACCGCTTGGCAGTGGCCCGGCAAAACAATATCGGTATCGCCACCTGCCGCGTTACATCAGCTCCATTTACGGTGATCGTTTACGCAAGAGACAGCCGAACGATTAGCATATCAAAACCGGCAGGTGCTGTATGTGCAGGCAATGCAGTAACTTTTACGGCGCAGGCAACGAATGGCGGTACTGCACCTTTTTATCAATGGCAGGTAAATGGTAATGCTGCCGGTGCCAACAGTTCTGCTTACACAAGCAACACACTGGCAACGGGAGATGTGGTAAATTGCATTTTCACAAGCAGTCTTCCGTGCAACGCACCGGCGGTTTCCAACAGCATTCCAATTACGGTAAATCAAAAAATAAATACGGCCATTAATCAAACTATTTGTGAAGGCGAAAGCTATGCAGGCTACACTACAGCAGGCACCTATACCGATGTGTTTACCGGCAGCAATGGCTGCGACAGCACCCGCATGCTTACACTTGTTGTAAATCCAAAACAAATGACTGGGGAAGACACCCTTATTTGTTATGGCAGCAGCTATAAAGGCTATACTGTTTCGGGCAATTATAGCCATACATATACCGGTGCTAACGGATGCGATTCTGTTCATACCATTCACTTACAAGTGTTGCCCGACATCAACCGGAAAGTATGGAATGACACCCTGCTTTGTACCGGCGATTCCCTGGTTATCTCGCCCGGAAGCTGGGATACTTATTTGTGGCAGGACGGCTCAACCGGCAGCAGTTATACCGTTATAAAAGGCGGCGCTTATTCGGTAACAGTAAGCAACAGATGCGGCAGCGCTACAAAACCAATCAATATAACGGAGCAGGTTTGCAACATCGCTTTTCCTTCGGCATTTACACCTAATAAAGATGGACTGAACGATGTGTTTAAAGTCGTGAATGCTTATAATCTGTCTTATTTTCACATGGTCGTTTTCAGCCGTTGGGGGCAAAAAGTATTTGAGTCATTTATACCTGCTAATGGCTGGAACGGAATGATCAATGGCAAAGAAGGAAGTGTTGGCACATACATCTGGATCTGTGAATATAGAAAGCCGAACAATGTAATTACAGCTAAAACAAAAGGTGTCGTTACATTGATAAGATGAGTGACGCAACAAGTTTTAAACAACATTTATCGGGTAGAATTGAATGCCTGTTTTGCAAGCATATAACCATTGAAAATTATCCTGTGAAGAACATAATATTCCTGCTGATTTCTTTTTTATTAATAACAAAGATCATTGCGCAAAAGGATAGCACTGCCACTGCCGATAAAACGGCCTTCCAGGTTGCTGCGCCCTGGAAGGCAACGTACGATGTGCGCTCGGATGTTGCGATTGTTTATGGCTGGGACAGCACCTTTGATGAACGGGTGAAAGGCTGGAAGGCACATGGCTACAACGTGCAGTTTATGACGGGTGTTGCCTGGGGTAATTACCAGGATTATTTCAGTGGCAAATGGGATGGCAAACCGCACCTCGATGAAGGGCAGATAGACCGCAAAGGCGATAGTATCGGGCACGGCAGAAACGTGCCTTATACCGTGCCGACCGATACCTACATTGCTTACTTTAAAGAACTGATAAAAAAAGTAATTGATGCCGGCATCAATACCATTTATCTGGAAGAGCCGGAATTTTGGGCACGCGCAGGTTACAGCGAAGCGTTTAAGCGGGAATGGCAAACGTATTACGGCGCTGCCTGGATGCCGCAACACGAATCGCCGGAAGCCACTTATCTTTCTTCCAAACTCAAGTACCACCTGTATTTTAAAGCGCTGAAAGAAATTTTTTTTTACGCAAAAGAATACGGGCAAAAGGAAGGGAAAACCATCCGGTGCTTTGTACCCACGCATTCCTTACTCAACTATTCCTCCTGGTCAATTGTAAGCCCGGAAGCAAGCCTCGCCGCGCTTCCCGGCATGGATGGCTATATTGCGCAGGTGTGGACGGGTACTTCGCGCGAGCCGCTTTATTACAACGGGATAAAAAAGGAACGCGTATTTGAAAATGCTTTTCTGGAATACGGCTCTATGCTTTCGATGACGGCACCAACAGGCCGAACGATGTATTTTTTAACCGACCCGATTGAAGATTGGCCGCGCTCGTGGGATGATTACAAGCGCAATTACGAAGCAACATTTACAGCAGAAATTTTATATCCGGCCGTATCGCATTACGAAGTGATGCCCTGGCCCAACCGGATTTATGAAGGAAAGTTTAAGGTGGAAGGTATGGCCGAAAAACAACCTATTTCGCCCCTTTACGCTACGCAAATGCAGGTAATGGTAAATGCACTGAACAGCATGCCCGCTTCGTCTGATGAAATCAACGGCAGCAAAGGCATTGGGGTGCTGGTGGGCAACTCCATGATGTTTCAACGCTTTCCTGCACATGCCGGGTATGAAGACCCGCAGCTTTCCAATTTTTATGGAATGATATTGCCGCTGCTCAAACGCGGCATTCCGGCGGAGACGGTGCACATGGAAAACTTAGGCTATGCCGCTACGCTAAAAGATATACAAGTGCTGGTAATGAGCTACGCCAATATGAAGCCGCAATCGGCTGATGTACATAAAGCAATAGCGGCCTGGATAAAGAACGGCGGTACGCTGATTTATTACGGCAGGGACAACGATCCGTTTCAAAATGTAAAGGATTGGTGGAACAGCGATAACATGCAGTACGCAACGCCTTCGGCACATTTATTCGGGCAAATGAACATTCACGATTCCAACAGTCAAACGCTTTGCCGCTATGGCAAAGGCAATGTATATATTGTAAGAGAAGACCCGAAAGAATTGGTATTGTCAGCTAACAAAGACAGCAGTTTTGTAGCATTGGTAAAGCGTGTATATGAAGTATCGGTTAAGCATAAACTGAACATGAAAAATTACTTTTATTTAGAAAGAGGCGCTTATGATGTGGCCGCCGTGATGGACGAAAGTGTGAGCGATTCGCCACTCGTTATTAAAGGTCCGGTGATAGATTTGTTCAGTCCCGCATTGCCCGTTTTATCCCAAAAAATTGTGGAGCCGGGTCAGCAGGCTTTTTTATATGATTTAAAAAGAATTAAGAATAAACAAACACCACAAGTGTTGTGCGCTGCATCCAGAGTTTATGATGAACACAGCGGTAAAAGCACTTATTCATTTATTACTAAAAGTCCTGACAGTACCAACAATGTACTGCGTGTTTTATTGCCTGCAAAGCCACAAGCTGTGGTTGTAAAAAACAATGCCGGAGATACCATTAATGATGCTTCATTTACCTGGGAGGAAGCTTCTCATACGGGCTTGTTGCAGTTTGTAAATGCTGCCGAAGGAAGGCAAGTAATAATAACCTGGTAGCCTTTACATAATATTGATTCATACATGCCAATAACATTAATTTGTCACCTATATTTTATAAATAATTTCCCACTACACTATGAATAGTAAACACATGAAGACATTGCTTTTAGCTGCGATAACAGTTGCCATAACCATAACTGCCAATGCACAGATAAATAATACAACCAACAGTCCTGTTGATTATGTGAACACCTTGATAGGCACCGATTCCAAGCCTTCGCTTTCCAATGGCAATGAGTACCCGGCAATCTGCGTGCCCTGGGGCATGAATTTATGGACGCCGCAAACCGGCCGGATGAACAGTGGCTGGCAATACACGTACGCATCTGATAAGATCAATGGCTTTAAGCAAACGCACCAGCCATCGCCCTGGATGAATGACTATGGAAAGTTTGCTGTTATGCCCGTTACCGGCAAAGCCGCCTTCGGGGAGAAAGACCGCGAAAGCTGGTTCTCCCACAAAGCAGAAGTGGCCACGCCTTATTACTACAGTGTGTATTTAGCCGACCAGGATGTAACCACCGAGATTGCGCCAACAGAACGTGCAGCATTGTTCCGCTTTACCTTTCCTAAAACGGATAGCGCATTTGTAATTGCCGATGCGATAGATAAAGGATCTTATATCAAAATCATTCCTGCAGAAAATAAAATTATTGGATATTCTACGCGTTATGCGGCTGGTCATTACACCAATTTCAAAAACTATTTTGTAATGGTGTTCGATCATCCGTTTACTATAAATTATGCCTGGCACGACAGCGTAGCCGAGATGAATAAATTGGAATTGCAGGCAGATCATGCAGGTGCATTGGTTGGCTTTAGCATCAGGACAAAAGGAGAACAGGTAAATATGCAGGTAGCTTCTTCTTTTATTAGTCCTGAGCAGGCAGAATTAAATTTAAAAGAAATAGGCAGCGATAATTTTGAAACAGTAAAAAGGAAAGCCAAAGCAGCCTGGAATAAAGTGCTCGGCAAAGTAGCAGTTGAAGGCGGCACTATTGACCAGCTTCGTACTTTCTATTCCTGCCTGTACCGCATGACTATTTTCCCAAACAAACTATACGAAATTGGTGCGGATGGCAAGCCGGTGCACTGGAGTCCGTACAATGGTAAAATACTGCCCGGCTATATGTTTGGCGGTACCGGCTTTTGGGATACGTTCAGAGCGTTATATCCGTTTTTAAACCTGCTGTATCCTGCCATCAACAAAGAGATGCAGGAAGGCTTGATTAACGATTACAAAGAAGGCGGTTTTTTACCCGAATGGAGCAGCCCGGGTTATGCCAACGTGATGGTAGGCAACAACTCTGCGGCTATCGTAGCCGATGCGTATATCAAAGGGCTTCGCGGCTATGATATCAATACCTTATACGAAGCATTAATACACGGCGCCAATAACGAAGGTCCGGAAGGCACCGGAAGAACAGGTGTAGCTTACTATAACAAGCTGGGCTACGTGCCCTATAATGTAAAGATTAACGAGAATGCAGCCCGCACACTGGAATATGCGTACGATGACTTTACGATTTACCAGTTGGGTAAAGCCTTGGGCAAACCACAGTCGGAATTAGAGGTGTTTGCAAAACATTGCATGAACTATAAAAACCTGTTTGATTCTTCCCATAACCTGATGCGTGGTAAAAATGAAGACGGCACTTTCCAGTCGCCGTTCAATCCTTTTAAATGGGGCGATGCTTTTACCGAAGGCAATAGCTGGCATTACTCGTGGAGTGTATTTCATGATGTACAAGGCCTGATTGATTTGATGGGCGGAAAAAAGACGTTTATAAATATGCTGGATTCTGTATTTAAAATGCCGCCTGTATTTGACGATAGTTATTATGGTGGTGTGATCCATGAAATACGCGAAATGCAGATTATGAATATGGGGCAATATGCGCATGGCAACCAGCCTATACAGCACATGACTTATTTGTACAACTATGCAGGAGAGCCCTGGAAAACGCAGTATTGGGTGCGTGAAGTAATGAACAAACTGTACAAGCCAACACCGGACGGTTATTGCGGTGACGAAGACAACGGTCAAACCTCTGCCTGGTATGTCTTTTCTGCCCTGGGTTTTTATCCGGTATGCCCGGCAACAGACCAGTATGTGTTGGGAACACCGTTGTTTAAAAAAGCGACATTAACGTTAGATAACGGTAAGCAATTCACCATTACTGCTGCCGGCAACAGCGATAGCAACCGGTATGTACAAAGCGCATTGTTAAACGGCAAACCTTATCTCTATAACTACATCACACAGTCCGACATACAAGCTGGTGGCCGCTTTGGCGTAATTATGGGCAGCAAGCCCAATGTTGCAAAAGGTGCAGATGCCGAAGATTATCCCTATTCATTCTCTAATAAAAAGTAATAAGTAAGCATGAGTTGTAAATGAATGTTGTATAAAGCTTTTATCTTGTATGAATGGCGACATGTGTACCCGTTGAAAAAGCAGACCAACTATCAATGAGAAACACTTTAGATGCAATGCTGCTTATCTTTCATGAAAGAGCAGGAATAACTGTCTGTTTATAAAAAGTGTTTTATATGATTTGACAGCCGAGGGATATGCATAAATTTATAACAGGAAAAAGGTGCAAGCAGGAAAACTTACTTCTTTTAAAAGTAGTTTTGAAGCCCCTCCTACCAGGGATACCTGATAAGTATTTGAGGTCATAAACAGCATCAGAGAAGTGTCTTTTATTATTGCATTATGCTACCACATTCTAAAACTTTGCCTTTTCCCCGTTCTGCTTTTGCAAATACCTTTATTGGCGGTAATCATTTTAGTTAAAGCTGTGCCTGTAATCAACCGGTGTCAGCTTCGTTTTATTTTTAAAGAATTTACTGAAAGATTGAGGATATTCAAACCCTAACCGGTATGCAATTTCACTTATATTCAGCTCTGTAGTTAACAGGATTTCTTTCGCTTTTTCTATCAGTTTATTGTGTATATGCTGCTGTGTGTTTTGTCCTGTTACATTTCGTAGCATATCGCTTAAATAAGATGGGGAAACGTTGAGGCTACCGGCTAATTTTTCTACGGTGGGTAACGTAAAATCAGCGGTGTCGTCAACAAAGTTATTCAATGCAATTTCAAAACTCGATAACAGGTCATTTGTCGCCATCTTTCTCGTTATGAATTGCCGGTGGTAGAAACGGTTGCAATAACTTAAAAGCAATTCAAGATTGGATACTATAACATCCTGACTGAAATTATCTAATCGTGAATTGATTTCTTTTTGAATGTTTTGAACGATTGCTTCAATTGTTTTTTCTTCTTCATCAGAAAGGTGTAATGCTTCGCTTACACTATAAGAGAAAAAGCCGTAGTTTTTAATCACTTTGCCCAATGGATATTGCCTTATCAAATCCGGATGAAATAATAAAGACCAGCCATCTTTGTTTCTGTCTTTAACATCTTCAATACTGATTATTTGATTTGGAGCAGTAAAAGACATTGTTCCCTCATCAAAATCATAATAGGTTTTACCATACTTCAACTGTCCCTGAAAACTCCGCTTGATAGTGATGTTGTAAAAGTTTAAAGCAGTGGGATGATTGTTAAATTCCACATCTTCAAACTTTTCATCGTGCCGGATGATACTAAGTAACGGGTTTAAAGGTTTGGGCAAGCCCGATATACGGTGCAACTCGCTAATGGAATGTATGATTGCCGGTTTTGCATTTTTCATTGCTATAATTTACGATAAAAAGTCAGCTCCTCCCGCCCGGTCTGCGGTCATTATTTCAACAACACTTTTTGGATATTCCGGCGTCAATTTACTTACCTCCTCCAGTTTTTGAAGCTCTTCATGGGTCAGCGATACATCCACGGCTTTTAAATTATCCTGCAGTTGCGCCATTTTTGTTGCGCCTATAATTAAGCTTGTTACTGCAGGCTGATGCAATAGCCAGGCTAAAGCCAGTTGCGGAATGCTTACGCCTTTTTCTTCTGCCATTGCGGAGAGTACGTCAATCACATTAAACGCCAGCTCGGCGTTCGCCGGCGGAAAAGGAAAGTCGTTATATCTTCCTTTTTCATTATTCCCGTCCCTTTTGTATTTGCCGGTCAGAAAGCCACCACTCAAAGGGCTATATACCATCAACCCTACTTTTTGGTCGGTAAGCAAAGGAATAAACTCACGTTCCAAAGCTCTGTTATCCAAAGAATAGTTGGCTTGCAACGATACGAATTTTTCTACATTGTTATAAGTGGAATAAGCCAGGGCTTTCATAAAGTGCCATGCCATAAAATTGCTCCCTCCGATATATCTGATCTTCCCGCTACGCACCAAATCATCAAGCGTTCTTAATGTTTCCTCAATTGGTGTTAGGGGGTCGGAGGTATGAAGCTGATAAAGGTCTATATAATCGGTTCCAAGCCTCTTCAGGCTTTCGTCAACTTGTTGCATGATATGTTTGCGGGAAAGTCCTCTGTTGTTCTCGCCCTTGCCCATACTGCCTCTCACTTTGGTTGCCAGCACCAAATCATCTCTTTTGAGCGCCAGGTTTTTAATAGCCGTACCAATCATCGTTTCGGAAAGCCCTGCAGAATAGATGTTGGCAGTATCTATAAAATTTATACCCGCTTCTACTGCTGTCTTAATTTGTTCGTCAACTTCGGGCTGCCCCAAATTGCCCATATAACTGAAAAACCCTTTGCCGCCATAGTTCATCGTTCCTAAACACAAGGTTGATACTTTTAACCCGGTATTTCCTAAAATTTTATACTTCATTTCGTTACTTATTTATGAAGCGCAAAGGTTGGCGCTTAATAAATATCGCTTGTGTCTGAAACGAAGTTATTTGTGTTCAAAACGAAGTCGGAGCCCGGTTGTCATTTCGGGTTGTTATAGTATTACCGCTAACGGCTCATTGCCTGTAGCGGACTTTAAAATTGCGTAAGCGTGGATGAAAATTATACTGTGTAGTAGAATTAGTTTACTGGCTAATTTCCGTAAGCCGCTATGGCAGCAAGCACTTGTTAGCGGCCGTTATTTTAACTGAAAGATTGCCGGAAGGCCACGGGTGAATAATTCGTTTTTGTTTTAAATAATTTACTGAACGATTGCGGATGCTCAAAGCCCAATGCGTAAGCAATTTCATTCACTGTCAGGTCGGTTGTTGATAGTTTTTCTTTTGCCAGGTCAATGATTTTTTCCTGGATGAAACCCTTTGTACTCTGACCCGTCAATGTTTTCAATAACCGGCTCAGGTAGTTTGCCGATACGTGCAGGGCATCCGCAAAATAAGTTACCGTCGGAATGCCGTCAAACTGCAATTTATCGCTCTTACAATATTCGTTCAACTGTTCCTCCAGCCGGCTGATGATCTGATGACTGCTGACTTTGCGGGTAATGAACTGGCGCTGGTAGAAGCGTTCGGCATACGTAAGCAGCAGTTCTATTTGCGCAACCATGATGGGTTGGCTGTAATGATCAACGCCGGTGCGGGATTCCTGCGCTATGTTTTGCATGATGCCAACGATCATTCGCTCTTCGCTTTCCGAAACATGAAGCGCTTCGTTCGCTTTATAGTCAAAGTATTCATACTGCCGTATTTTCTTCGCCAGGTGAGTGTTCCATAAAAGATCGGGGTGAACCAGCAGGAGCCATCCTGTGTGACGGGCGGGCTCCTGCAATCCCTCGATAGAAAGCACCTGCATCGGCGCCATAAACAGAAGCGTACCTTCCTCAAAATCCACTTCCTGCTGCCCGTATTTTAGCCTGGCATAAAATGTTTTTTTCAGGGCAACACTGTAAAAATTATGAACAATCGCTTTTGGCGTCCTTTCCGGGTTATAGGGCATATCCTCAAACCGTATCAGGCTTACCAGCGAATGTTCGGGCTTGGGCAATCCTAACAGGCGATGATATTCTGAAATTGTTTTAATATGAACCGGTGTGCCTGTTGCCATACCGCAAAGGTATTTAGGTTTATAAGTTCAGCAATAGTTTTAAGCCCCCTTTCAGATCTGTTGGTTTTCTACCCAACGCTTCTTCCAGATCGGTGCTTACGGTACTTCCCTGGCCGTTTTTGATGTCAGTTATAAACGGGGCTGCCATTTCCACCATGTGTTCGTTCATCCCGTGCGCTTTCATGCTGTTTTTATAAGCTTCCATATCCACCGGTGTGTAGGTAACGGCTTTGCCCGATAGCTCGCTTAGTGCATCAGCCACATCGTAAAATGAATACGTCTGATTATTTGTAAACTGATAAATGCGGTTGCTGCAATCATCGCCCGCCAGTACATTACCGATGGCTTCCGCCTCATCGCTTCTGAGCGCATACGATACCCGGCCATCACCTGCCGGCAGGCGAATGCCCTTCTCCATAAAATCTTTACCTAACAGAAACAGCGCCATGGATTCCATGTACAATACGTTTCGGAAGATCATATAGTTCAGCCCGCTTGCCAAGATATAATCTTCCGTTTCAAAATGCGTAACCATAATCCTGTTGGCCAGCGTATTTCTGTCCCGCAGGCAATTGCTGGTATAAGCCAGGCATTGTACACCGGCTTGTTTAGCCGCATCCACCACGTTTTTGTGTTGCGCAACCACTTTGCCAATGTCTAATCCCGATACCAGCAGCACTTTCTCAATGCCTTTCATCGCCTCGTCTAACGAAGGCTTGTTGTCGTAATCACCAAGGCGGATGTTTATACCCTTATCCCTTAAATCAGCCCCTTTTTGCTCATCCCGTACCAAAGCGGCGATTTGGCTGGCGGGTATGTGATTCTTTAGCAAAGTATCAATGACGATACCGCCTAATTTTCCGGTGGCTCCTGTTATTAAAATCATAGCTTTTGTTTTAGAAAGCAAAGGTCAATGAAGATGCTCAGGAAGGAATAATCAAATCAGGCTTTACCGTAGTTAAATCTGACCTTCTTTTAAAGTCATTTACGAAGGGAGTGTCCGTAGGTATAATACTCCCTTTTTTTCGCATGGGTGAATAAGATAGAAATTTGTGAACATTAAACGTGTCAAGATGCGTAAAATCAGTCGCCGTAAGTTCACGGCCGGATTCAAGAGCATGATATGCAACAAAGCGCTCAGGAAGCAGCAGCCTGTTGAAGCAATGGCCAGGAAGTATGACTTGCATCCTGCACAAATCATCACCTAAAAGAAAGATTTTTCAAGAAGCTCAGCGGCTGTCTCCGATAAGGAAGGCGGCACAGCGGAGAACAACCAATTGATCCGGGCGCTGTAGGCGCAGGATAAGGTAGCTGAAGGTTGTCGATGATTTCGTACACTGTACGTATTTATCAGAGTATCTCAAGGAAAACTAAGCGGACATCCAGGACGCAAATCAGACGTCCCGACCGAACTCAAAATGCGCTGGCAAGGCTATCAACAACGCTGTCATGCAGCAAGTGTTTACGAACTGATGACTCAAAAAATTCAGGTAAGGATTAGCCTCCACCGGGGCAGGTCAGAATAAATTTTTATGCTTTGAATAAATAATGTCCGCCGCGGCAGAGCCAGGCGGACGTTTTTCAACTTCCCAGCCACCTCACCAACTGTAATCATTGCCTGTAATTTTATGTAGCGATACCCCCGCTTCACTATATATCATCAATAATTTTCGCATTCAGCCACTACAATTGTCGCATTCGCACGGTAACAGCATCGTATTTGTTGGCGAGATTTGTATTGTAACAGTATTAATTTTTAGGAACGTTTATAAAACATGTAGTATGAGAAAAATAATTGTTTTATCCATGATTTCATTAGATGGCGTAATGCAGGCGCCGGGCGGGCCGGAGGAAGATACCTCCGGCGGTTTTAAATATGGCGGTTGGGTGGCACCGTATGGCGACGAAGTGAGTAATAAGGTGATGGAAAGGCTTATGCAACCAACCGACCTTTTGTTGGGCAGAAAGACGTTCGGAATTTGGGAGGCTTACTGGCCTGCGAATGAAAGTGCATGGCCCGGCATCAATAATGTTACAAAATACGTCCTGTCCACAACAGTAAGTAAGTCGGATTGGAACGCCTGCGTCTTCCTCAACAGCTTGTCGGATATCGAAAAGCTCAAGGCTTCGGAAGGCTCCGACATTCAGGTGTGGGGCAGCAGCAAGCTCATTCAGCTATTACTTAAGCATGACCTGGTGGACGAGCTCTGGCTGATGATTCACCCGCTGACGCTTGGTGAAGGAAAAAAACTGTTTGACGATGGTCCGCTACCGGCGGCATTTACATTAGCAGAAAGTATAGTTACACCCGGCGGCGTTATAATCGCCCATTATAAGCGTGCGGGAAAAGTGGAGACAGGTAAAATTGGTGCTTAAAGAGAAATAGCAGGGAAAAAACCTGCCGGCCGGCAATTATGCGTTACCTGAATTTTATTTCCCAAAATGTTTCGATTGATGGACGATTTGTGTACGGCAGGTAACATTTATACCTTAAAATTAGTGGAGGTGGCTTTGCCGGGGTTGACTATTTTTTCTTTAACCAGCTCCACTAATTTTAATTGAGGTATGCCTGTGTTGTTTTACGGTTTTTTTATGATGTTGCCGGAGTGGCTGTTGAGGCAGCGCAGGTGTTTATGTTCAGCCGTTATTAAATCTGGTTAAGACCATGCCTTCCGGTTCTTTATCGCGGCCGGCCAAGACAGCCCTGATGAAAGATTGCCCGGACTACTCAAGGCTGCGGATGAGAACTTCACGCCACGCAGGAAAACGGAGCTTAATGCAGCGTATCTGCAGCGGCGCCCAGCCATTGGAGTCAGCACATTTTCTGCTTAGCAATATATTGTAAAAAGCAATTTATAACAGCAAAGTCATGGCCTGACTTAACGTAACCCGTCAAACTTCTCATTTTTGGCATTATTCTCTCCATGGTTCTATCTAAAGAATGCGTATGCCTAACATTTTTATAGTGGACGATGATCCGGATATACTTATTTCTATGCAACACTTGTTCGGTAAAAGGGGATATACTACCTTCTGTTTCCCCGATATAAAGAGTGCTTTGGCATCAATGTATGAGAACATTCCGGATATTGTAATACTCGATGTGAATTTGAACGGAGAAGATGGCCGGGAATTATGTAAAGAAATAAAAAAGAACGCTCCTTACGATACGATAGTGATGATGTTTTCAGCCAATCCGGACAACCTGCTAAACCCGGAATCGTACGATGCTGATGATGTATTTCATAAGCCGTTTGAATTTGACGAGCTGGAAACTAAGATTAAACAATTTTTAGCCGGCAAAACTGCTAATAATATTCCTGTGAGGCCATATATAAGCGGCAGCGCCTCATTAATCAATGAAGCATTTACAGACCGGTCGGTTTCATGGAAAGACGAATGAAATGTTTTATCTGTATGGCATTCTCCTGACCGCTCAGAAATATACGCAACCAGTGAAAGTTTCCCGGTTTAAAGAAGAAAAAGAGATCTGGCAAACGGCCGGTTAATCTTTGCTGTTAATTGCCAGCCGACTGCACAAAAGCGAATAGTAAACATTAGAAATATTTTACAGCAGGCTTTGTTTTGCCAGGTGATATTGAAACGAATCTTTAACCGGCGGCATAAAAATTATGCAGCGGACAACTGTTTTAACCATTGAGCTTTACCAGACATCCATAGAAATTATATACCGTAGAAAGTAGCCGGCAGCGCCTGCCATTTGCAAATGTCTTTGCTGAACTATGAAATGTATGGGAAGTTTAATTAAAACGGTGGGGTATGAAACAGGCAGCAAAGCCTGCCCGACGGCTGAATTAAAAAAGTTTTAATAAACAGTTTTCATGTTGTATCCAAAGCATAAACAGTTTTACGCATAATTATTTTGGACTCAAACAATACCATCAACAAACAACAGGAAACGTATTATTGCGCCGGCGGTGGCGGCAGCAAAATTTATATTTTAAACACCTTTACCTTACAGGGGTTATTACCGCAATTTCTTATAAAGAACTTTATGCCTGTTCGCAGGCAGGTAAAATAAAAGCATAGTATATTTTGCCCGTGGTGATACGATAGTAAAAATATTGTTTTGGCTTTACGGCTATTCTCAGGTACCGGATATACTTTACTGCTTCGGCGCTTTATTTTTTTCCTCAACAAATCTCTTTTTGCACTTATAAGTGGCAAACCCCTTATTTTCACGCGCAAAAAAAAGTGCTATCCTTTACTACAGATGCCTACAGTAACTACATTGCCAAAATGTTTTTTTCAAACTTTTCATAGCAGCAGATTGCAACAGGTGAGAAGGGTTTTTATAATACTATTAATTACTGCCTTGCCTTTTGCCAGTAAGGCACAAGGCGGCGCTGATAACAATACCGGTAAGGATACCGCCTACCACCGTGCAGTAATAAGGAATTTCTTTGCCCAGCAGGCCGGCGTGCATTACATCTATCAGTGCGTGCTTAATCCGGCGGCTACCGCCATTGCCTGGAGCGCCGAAAGTGCATCCGGCCAGTTGATCTATACCAAAGGAATTTCAAGCCCCGCAGACAGCAGTATGCGTATCTCCGCAGCTATTGCCGGCAGGCGTTGCCGCGAAGGAGAACCGCAATGGTCGCCCCGCAGCGATAAGATTGCGTTTTTATCCGATGCGCAAACGCCCGGCCAGTTGCAACTTTATATTGCAGACGCCGCTACGGGTAAGCTCGTAACAAACCAGCCGCTTACACACCTCGAAGGATATGTATCGCACCTGCACTGGTCGCCCGATGGCAATTACCTGAGTGTATTGTATGTAGAAAAAGCAAGCCGCGAGCCCTCGCCGATGGCAGCCGAAAACAGGGCAACCGGCCTGATTGATTCTGCTATTAACCGCAATGTGCAACGCATAGTTGTAGTGAATGCAGCAACCGGGGAAGCACAACAGGTATCGCCGGCCCAGCTTTATGTTTTTGAATACGACTGGTCGCCGGACAGTAAGAGTTTTGCTTATACGGCTGCACCACCGCCGGGCGACGATAACTGGTATATTGCAAAATTATACACGCAAAGTGTTTTAAAGGCTGATACAACACTGGTTTATACGCCTGCCCGGCAGATAGCCGTGCCACGCTGGTCGCCGGATGGTAAGCACATTGCTTTTATTGAAGGCCTGATGAGCGACCAGGGCGGTACCGGCGGCGAAATCTTTATGATGGCTTCCACCGCTAACAGCAAACCAAAAAACCTGACGCCTGACCGTGCTTCCACGCCTTCCTGGTTTACGTGGAAGCCGGATGGCAATATGTTGTTTACCGAGTTTGCAGGCGGCTCGGTTGCCTTAAGCACTCTCACAGTAAGCAGTGGCGCTACGCAAACGATATGGAAAAGTGACGCCTCCATCCGTGCTGGCTATGAGGAAACGGGACTGTCTGTTGCCTACACCAAAGCGGAGGTAAGCATAGCTTTTATCAGCAGTTCCTGGAACAGGCTGCCCGAAATACTGTATGGCGATTTTAAAAAGCAAACGCAGCTTACACACCTTAATGATACTATCCATAAGCCGGCAATACGCACAGATAATATAACCTGGACAAATGAAGGAAAACATATACAGGGCTGGCTTTTATACCCGCAAAATTATGATGCATCAAAGCATTATCCGATGCTGGTGTGCGTGCATGGCGGCCCGGCCTGGATTACAACACCTTCCTGGAGCGGCCCCGACTTTAGCGCTACTGTTTATACGCAATTAGGTTATTTTGTTTTTTATCCTAATGCGCAGGGCAGTTACGGGCAGGGTGAAGCGTTTACCCTGGCCAACCGCCGCGGCTGGGGCTTTGGCGATCTTCGTGATATTATAAGCGGAATGGACACGATTATAAACCGCCTGCCGGTAGATGGGAACCGGGTGGGTATTTTAGGCTGGAGCTACGGGGGCGCAATGGCTATGTTTTCGGTTACGCAAACCAACCGCTTTAGCGCGGCGGTATCCGGGGCAGGCGCGTGTGACTGGCAAAGCTACTATGGGCAGAATGCCATTGATAAGTGGATGCTGTCTTACTTTGGTGCTTCGCCGTATGAAGACCCTGCCGCTTATGCCAAAGTATCTGCCATCACCTATATTAAGAAAGCAAAGACGCCAACCCTGGTGCTTGTGGGAGAGCGGGATGGCGAAGCGCCGGCGCCGCAATCTTTTCAGTTTTGGCATGCGCTGAAAGAACTACAAGTGCCTACCCAATTAATGGTGTATGCCGATGAAGGACATAGTTTTGAAAAATCTGAAAACCTGATTGACGTAACCGTACGAACAATTGAGTGGTTTAATAAATACTTGCAGTAAAGGTTATGCAGCGGGCTCTCCCAAAACTTAGCTAATCGTTTTGCTATGGCAAACAGGCAAGCGGTTGTAAGCAGCAATAAATTTTTTTAAAACAGCACATCATGCATAGATGTGATTGCCTGCTGCGGCAATTATAAATTACCCTTATATTACCTGTGCCTGTTGCTTTTTGGAATAATCCCTGTTTGCGTGGCAGAAGAAATTCAGCACTGCGGGCAACGTAATTCAACTATATTGCATCATACCAGCTATACAATTGCTTAATTGCCGAAACCTCCTTTATGAAAATCAATCCTTCCTTTTCATTTATTATCTGTTTAGCCCTGCTTATTACTAATGTTCACGCACAAAATACGCCTGCGCTAAGAGACGTAAGCGACCCGCAATTGCAGCAATTAATAAAGCAACATAAAAATATACGCTTTGTTACCACCGCAGATAAAGGCAAACCCGTTGTACAGTTTTATGAAGAGCCGGAACATACGGCGCCTGCCAATGCGCTGCAGCCAAACACGATTAGTGCATCTGCAGCCAAATTTCATCTTACCAAAGACATTAATGTACAAACGGACGCTAACCCGGCGAATAACGATTTTATTTTTAACCGGCCGTATGCCATGCTTAACGATGTGCTGTACTTTTCAGCCAACGACGGCATTCACGGCAACGAGCTTTGGCGCAGTGATGGTACTGCCGGCGGAACCTACTTGGTAAAAGATCTTCTTCCCGGTGCGGTATCATCCAATCCGCATGAAATTATCGTTGCCAATAATAAACTGTTTTTTGTAACACAGAGCTATATCAGCTACAGCTTCGAGCTTTGGACAAGCGATGGCACGCCCGGTGGTACGGTGCTGCTGAAAGAATTGTATAGAAACGGTCCGGGTATAGGGAGTGCCTACAACCTTACCAATGTTTCGGGCAAGGTTTACTTCTTTTTATCAGATCCGTTCAACACTGCTCTCCAGTTGTGGAAGACAGATGGTACAGCAAATGGTACGGTGCTGGTAAAGGATTATCAAAGCTATATAGGCGCTCCGTTTGAGCATACAGGAGCGCAGGGACTTTTTTATTTTACCCTTTCTTTCAATTCATCAGGGTACGAGCTTTGGCGCAGCGATGGTACAGATGCAGGTACATTTATGGTAAAAGATATTGCTCCCGATCCGAATGTGAACGGGCCTTTGCAGCTTACACCGTTTAACAAGAAACTATATTTCTCTGCGGACGATGGTACGGGCCGCAAGCTGTGGCTTACCGACGGCACCACTACAGGCACCACCATTGCTAATGGCGCTAATAGTGTAACACTGCAGGATAATTTTTATTATGCAGTTACCAATGAGCCTTTCGCCGTACAGGACAGCAGCCTTTATATGCAGGGCACCACGCAAAAAACAGGCTCGGAATTGTATAAGTACGACGTGGCTACAGGTTTTTACCTTGTAAAAGATATTACCAGGGGCTCTGCAGGCGGCTACATCAATACTATAACGCCTGCATTCGGAGGTATTGCTTTTAACTACTTTGATACTGTTAATCATAAAACAGAATTATGGGAGTCAGATGGCAGTGCAAGAACATTACTGCTTAAATCGTACGATGCAGGCACCGGTTATTTTGATTACCTGACGCCGGGCAATGCGCTTTTGTATTTTATTTCCAGAGACAGTAACGGCAATGAATTATGGAAAACAAATGGTACGCCTGCCGGTACTACGCTGGTAAAAGATATTTATGCCGGCACTACCAGCTCGTACCCTGCCGACCTTACCTATTTTAAAAACAAACTCTATTTTAATGCCGCGTCTAAAAAAGCAGGTACGGAATTATGGCAGTCCTATGGCACTGCGGGCAGTACCAGCCAGGTGGCGGAAATTAATCAGGTAGCATCAAGCTCCTCAGGACCAAATTATTACGGAGGTTCTGCGAGTGGAAATGTGGCAGGCAGCGCCATTGGCAACACCTTGTACTTTAACGCTTACCGGCCCGAAACCGGCAACGAATTGTACCAGTCGGATGGAACCGGCCCCGGCACTGTTTTAAAGAGTGACCTGGTAGCCGGCGAAAACGGTTCTTACCCAATGAATTTTACAAAAAAACATGGTGCAGTTTATTTTATAGCAAGCGTTGTGGATTCTGTGAATAATTATTCCTATACCATTTTTAAAACAGACAGTGCCGGTAATACGACCCCCAAAACGTTTTTGTCGAAAGGCTTTATTATCAGTTACGATGTGGCTGATAACGGACTTGTTTACTACATTTTATACAGTTTTTTAACCGGTAAATATGAATTGTGGCGCGGCGATGGTACCCTTCCGGGCAATTTTATGCTAACGGATAAGTTGGCCAGTTTCAACTACACCTATACTGTAAAAACACTCGGCAATAAAGCCTTTTTTTCTGCCGCCGATGAAAACGGTACAGAGCTGTGGAGTTCTAACGGTACCATAGCAGGCACCAAAATAGTACGGGATATTAATACCGGCAGCAACAGCGGTAACCCATACTCCTTGTACGTGTATAAAAACAATATTTATTTTGGTGCAGACAATGGTGCCGGTATTGCCTTGTGGCGCTCCAACGGAACGGCTGTTGGTACTTTAAAAATAAAAACTATCCAGCCCTATGGCCTATCTAACAACGGTATTGATTACAACAATTATTTCTGCCTGGCAAATGGGGAGTTGTATATGAACGCTTATACAAGCAGCACCGGCGCAGAGTTGTGGAAAACCAACGGTACAGGCGCCGGTACGGTACTCGTGAAAGATATAACCGGCGATGCAACTGATGGTAATCCATCCTTTCTTACGGATGTAAATGGCAGCGTGTTTTTTAGTGTAGCCAACAGTCAGCTTTGGAAATCGGATGGTACTGCAGCAACTACGGCTTTGGTTAAAAATATTTTTTCTTCCGATTTCTACCTGTTATTCCGCGAGCGGTGCGTGGCTGATGGAAAACTGTTTTTTAATACCAACCAGCTTTTATGGGTTTCCGATGGCACGGATGCCGGCACACAACAGGTAGCAGACAATGGCCTGAACGGTGTAAACCTTGTTACCAACCTTGCCGCTGCCGGCAATGCGGTTTTCTTTAACGGGTATGCCGATAACACAGGTTACGAGCTGTATAGCGGCGATGCAACACAAGTGATGCCGCACATTGCAGGCGGCAAGCCACAAGTTGAAAAACGACTTTCTTTTACCGCTGTGGTATTGCAAAACCCGGTTAACAATGTGCTGGGGCTGCAGGTAAAATCTGAAAGCGATCAGGTAATTATTATTGCGGTAAGCAATGCACTTGGAAATATAATTGCCCAACAAAAAATAACAGTAAGCAAAGGCGCCAACCGCATAACCATACCTGCCGGAAACTGGCAGACCGGTGTGTATGTAGTGAAGCTGTACAACAGTGCAGCAGAAACAGTAAGCATTAGTGTTTTAAAATAGGCAGCTTACATAAAAACAGATAGCAGTTATCCGGCATAAATAAGTACAATGGCTTTTCAAGACAATGTATTTGTGCCGGATTTTTTGTTGTTCAGGTCAATTAAAACAGGCGGCAGCAGGCTCCGGACCCTTTGAAAATTTGGAGCCTGCTGCATCCATCTCAAAATTTAGAACTCATTTACGATGCAATTTGTAATTGCAACCTGTTCAGTAAAACAACATACCGGCAGCGGGTTGCCTTGTAGTGCAGCCATGTTTTATTTATTGCTTTGCTGCTATTAATGCTTATTTTTAAAGTATATAGTGAACTGCTGCATTAGTATTCTCATTAATTCATAACTTAAAAATTACACCAATGGCTATCTCTCCTGTTACTGCCGGTATTCACCACATCAACCTGCGCTGCAGCAACCTCGAGCAGAGCAAAGATTTTTATCAGAACACAATAGGCTTCAGCATTGCTTTACAAAACGATGAGCTGTTTGCATTTGCTGTTGGCACTGTGTTTATTGTTTTTAAAAAAGCGGCTGACGGCGCTGTTTTTAATCCGTTTACCATTGGCACCGATCATATAGCAATGGCCTGCGAAAGCGAAATAGAATTGCACCGCGTTGCCAAAGGTTTGAGTGATGCCGGCATAGACAATACAGGTGTGAAAACAGATCCGACCCTGCAGAAATTATACGTAGCTTTTAAAGACCCCGACCACATCCAGTGGGAGTTTTATATGGTGTAGATGCGGTGGTTAACAGCTATTTTTTATTGAACAAACTTTTTTGCGTTCCTGCTAACCGCGGTATTCCGCAAGTGATTTTATCCCGGGCAATAGCATAGTATAATCTTTAAACAATTGCTACAACAAATCATAAAAAAGATTCCTAAACTCCACTGCATTTACTCCATAAATCTTTTAAATTTGATGCACAATTTTAAACCTTAAAAAAGCACTACATGAGAATCAAAATTACCTGCTGCCTTGTTTTAATTGCGGTTTCTTATACTTATGGATTTGCCCAGCAAAATGTTCTTCGCCAGCGGGCCTTCGGTACTTCAGGTACATTGGATTTCAGAGACATAAAAGTGACGTATGATGGCGGTGCAATATTTGGGGGTTCTTCAAATGCAAACAAAGGGATAGATAAAACTGAGAATAACAGAGACGCGTCAGGCAATACTACTGATTATTGGGTCGTGAAAGTTGATTCACTTGGTAACAAACAATGGGATAAAACTTTGGGAGGTAGTAATGATGAAAGCTTATCCTGTATTCTTTCTACAAGTGATCATGGATACTTAGTTGGTGGTGCATCTTATTCAGGTAAATCGGGCGATAAAACAGATGTAAATCGGGGTACGCAGTTTTATACAACAAGTGATTTTTGGTTGGTTAAGTTAGATAGTGCTGGAAATATAGTGTGGGATAAAACGTATGGCGGGGATGAATTTGATTATCTTTCTTCAATCGAAAGTGCCGGCGATGGCGGTTATGTATTGGCTGGTTATTCAGGTTCTTCAACATCTGGAGAAAAGTCGGAAAAAAACAGGGGTTGGAATAATGATTACTGGATAGTAAAAATAGATGCTTCAGGTAACAAGCAATGGGATAAAACGATTGGAGGACCGAATGATGATTATGTAAGAAGAATCAGGCGGGCAAAAGATAGTGGCTATGTAATCATTGGTAGTTCTGATTCACCTTCGGGAGCAGAAAAAACGGAAGACAACAGAAGCTCCGATTACGATTGCTGGATTGTGAAAATTGATAACGCCGGTAATAAATTATGGGATAAAACTATTGGTGGAACCGGAGGAGATAATGGAGAATCAATTATACCAACCAGTGACGGGGGCTATATGGCAGCTTGCATGTCCGCATCATCTATATCATTTGATAAAACAGAAAATAGCAAGGGTCGTTTTGATTATTGGATAGTAAAAATAAATGGTGAGGGAAAGAAGGAATGGGATAAAACGATTGGCGGAAATGGGAGCGATGAGCTAACAGATATGCAACAAACCAGGGATAGCGGTTTCATAGTCGGCGGTTATTCCGAATCTGGTATTTCGGGTGATAAAACAGAAGCCTCAAGAGGTTCTTTTGATTATTGGATAGTAAAGCTGAATAAAAGCGGGCAATTTTCCTGGGATAAGACAATTGGTGGAAGTAAGTCGGATCAGAGCTATGCGCTTTGTGAATATAAGCCTGACTTTTACTTGATTGGCGGCGAGTCTTATTCTAATGTTTCGGGAGACAGAAATAAAATTCGGAAAGGATTTATAGATTATTGGATCATACGATTTGAATATAAAGATCTTTTACAAAAAACAATAGCAGCAATTACAAGCAAAGCTTCCAATCCTACTGTTATTCCTGAAAGCACTTTAAAGGTATATCCGGTACCTGCAAGTGATGTATTGCATGTGCAGGCTTTTGGGAAAGCTTTATATACGTTGTTTAGCGCCGATGGAAAACCGGTACTTACCAAAAAATTAAATGGCAATGGCGAAATAAAAGTATCGCACTTGCCTGCCGGGATATATTATCTTACAAACACTTCAACTGGCGAAAGAAGAAGAATAATTATCATTCGCTAACACTTAATTACATTAACTGCTTAAGCAGGGTTTACTATTGGTGAGTAGTAAACCCTGCTTTTATAATATTTAATCTTTACTTAAACAAGCAAAGTATTATCACCGGAGCGTTTTTAATACCCTGATATGTCTTGACTATATTTACAATTAATTTTTTAATTCTCTTATCGTAAGATAAGCTAATAACTACATGTATTTGAGGAACGTTTAATATGTGTGTCGTTTTAGTTTAAATACAAACGCAGTAATAGACATTTGTACCTTTATGCTCACACTTTAACGCTAACCGATGTATATGAAAAAACCTTCCGGCCAGCAGCACAACGATTCAAACACTTCTCCCGAAAATTATATGGAAAGACGAACTTTCGTAGCAACGCTTACAAAAGCAACAGGTGTTGCTGCAGTGCTGTCGGTACCCATGATAAGTAAGGCTGAATATTTATTCAAAGAATCAGAAGCGCGTACGGTAGGCGATATTATGGATTTGTTTATAAAAGAAGTTCCGGGTGCGCCATTTGCCGATACGGTAGATACACTTAAAGCCGGCAGCCGCGATATAGAAGTTACGGGTATTGTTACCACTATGTTTGCCACCATCGAAGTAATTCAGAAAGCTATTGGCGCCGGCGCTAATTTCATCATTGCCCATGAGCCCACTTTTTACAACCATGCAGACGATGTAAGCTGGCTGCAGGAGGATGAGGTATATCGTTATAAAGCAGATTTGCTGAAGCAACACAACATTGCCGTATGGCGCAACCACGATTATATCCACAGCCTTGCCGCAGATGGTGTACGGGCAGGCGTGCTGGCGCAATTGGCCTGGAGCAAATATGACAGCCCCGCCGGAAGTGAAATTGTAAATGTGCCGGCCGTTAATTTAAGAGCATTGATCAAACAGCTAAAAGAAAAAATGAATATTGCTACACTCCGGTACATTGGCAATCTGGCACAGGTATGTACTAAAGTCTTACTGATGCCCGGTGCGGTAGGCGGCAAAAGGCAGATAGAAGGCATGCACAAAGAAAAGCCCGATGTGCTGATTTGCGGCGAAATACAGGAATGGGAAACAGCAGAATATGTACGCGATGCGCGTGCAAAAGGAGATCAGCTTTCACTTATTATATTAGGGCATATCGCGAGCGAAGAGGCGGGCAGCGAATTTATGGCTGCCTGGCTGAAAGAAAGAGTGCCGGAGATTAGTACAATTCATATTCCTGCGGGCGCTTCTTTATCCTTTATGTAATTGTATAAATATTAAGCTATTTAAATTTTTAGTGGGTTTATTTAAAAACCTTTTCCCTGGAAACCGTCATGCTACAAAGGCTCTTATGAAAATACCTAAATTCACTACTGTCCGGTTAAATTTAGAATAAAGTCGGCTGGTTGCTAACATTTTTAGCCTCACTTTGGTTAAACAATTCGCTGATCGGCACTTTCTCAAAAAGGCTGAGACTCAACACCTGCATAATCTGATTCATTGATACATCAATTTTGAGCTGCTTTTTCAGTATGGCTGTAATCAAATAATCACATACTGCAATCCATATCTGAAGTCTCACTGCATTTTCATTGTTGCCATAAAATCTCTTTATCCGTAAGTTCTGCTTGATCCATTTGAAAAACAATTCAACTTTTCATCTCTCTTTGTATAATTGAGCTACTGTAATGGCCTCGATTTTGAAATTGTTGGTCAGGAATACCAACAGCTTCTTTGTTTCTTTGTCCTTGTACTGAATTCTTCTGAGCCGCGCAGGATAATCCTTACTTGCATAATACCCTGTCAGTTCAACATGCTCATCTTTTTTGATTCCCAGCTTTTTGTCTGCCTCATTTTTCCTGACCACTTTATATGCCATGTTCGTTTTAGCTCTTGTGACAAAAAATGCTTTGTCCTGTTTTAACCGGCATATCATCCAGCAGGTTTACATCACTTACATCTGCTTCGGTAATACTAACGAACGCTGGTATGGAACCATCAATGTTCAAAAGAACATGCATTTTTACTCCGCTCTTCGTACTTCTGAAGGTGGCCCATGGAAACAACTGCAGACAAAGGTCTATTGTAGTGCTATCAAAAGCATATACAATTGTTTTCAACTCTTTTGCCAAACTGTTTTCTCCCTTGTACAAGGGTAAAGCCATCTGTATAAGCGATTGAGCAAAGTCTGCATAGATCTTCCAGTTCCTGTTCGCATTTGCTTCAGCCAGTGTGCTTTTGGAAATGTGGCTTCTTATACCACAGTGATACAAGTTTGTTTTAAGAATGCGCAGAGGCAACATTCTATATCTCTCAAACTTTCGCGATAAGAAAACTGCGCAAAGCTCATGACCAGAAACTGTTCCCAACAGGTGAAACTTTTAACGCGGAAATTACCGTTGTAATTCTGCACACATTTGTCAAACTCATAGCGATTAAGCACTGAGAAGAGTTGAGAAAACACATATTTACCTTGGTTCATCTGCTAAATCTAATAGCAGAATACCCATTTTTAGCCCAAATCAAAAAATCAAAAAACTGTCTTTATACCTTACCAGTACTGCATTTTATCAAATCTTACTTAACTTTAACCGGACAGTAGTGACCTAAAGTAACAAATCAATTATCATGGATTTTGATAAAGAAGACGTAAAAAAAATGTATGCTCTGTTAGCAGAGCATGAAAAGAAAGAGCAAGAGGAGAAAAAGAAAAATGAGGAGCAAATTCTCTTCGAAAAAGAACCGTTAAGAAATTTGATACATTTGTCTTGGATTACTTTTGGCACACTTGCGGTTTTCATAGTTTCCTCTGCAATTTTAATTAGTGAACGAAAACCATTGAAGATTGAGCCTATATGGGTTTGTATTATAGCAGGAATATTAGGAAGTACTTCTGCAGCACTTTTATCTGCACTTGAGCGTAAAGCAAACGGTTGGGAAAACAAAAATGGAAATAAATATCCTAAGGATGAACCGAAATATAAATTTAGTGAGCGAATTGCTACATTCTTTTTATTCAGGCCTGTATTTGGAATATTAGCAGGACTTTTAGTGTATTTTGGTATGCAATCCAAGGCTATTGGAAAATTACAGAATGACACTAATCCGGATATCATTTTCTTTTCACTTGTAGCTGGACTTTTTATAAAATTACTTATTGAGAAATTGAAAGATATAATTGATGGCTTGCTAAAAATAAAATAATAAATTAATTAAGAACGCACAAACAACTTCAGATTTCAAGACAGTATTAAGCATAGGTTCTATCAGGGCGTATGGGGAAAACGTGCTGTATATCGTTTTGGCGCCGTTTTTTTCGTTCTCCGCTTTCCACAAAAAAAAGAGCAAAAAACAATAAGGGTTAAATAAATTTTATCCAACTGCTTAATGCAGAATCATGTAAATTATTTCAGGTTGTCGGCGGGTGCCGCTGCCATTACTGTTCGGAAGAAATATACCTAAAGGAACAAAAGCCGGAATCCGCAAGGTTTACAAGTTTATAAAAAAATGAAGAGCAACGATATGACTTTGCGTGAGTCGCCTTAAGGAGCAAATTTCTTTCTATCTATAACGTGTAATCATGTAGTTCCTACGAAAATTTTCTTTCCTTTACCTGTGGTACCTGACCACCCGGAATATAATAGGCAATGCAAAGAAATTTAAATTACAATGTTTTAAAATCATTTAAACACTCACTTCACACCGTTTTCATCATTCCACCAGCCTTTCATTTTACGGATGTACAATATTTGCCCGGTGTGATAAGCATTGTGCGTACCTACATGGTACAAGGTGGAATACCATGCTTTTAGTTTAGCCTCATCAGCGGCCATCACCGCATTTTCCATTTCGGTAAGCACGTTATCTAATTTCTTAATCGTTAGCGGCCACGTCGTTTTATCTACGCCGCTAAACGTTTCTTTATTATCGCCGTTAAAAGCAGCAGGCTTTTCACCTTTAAATTTGGCAAGCAACTGTGCATTCCAGAAAAGCAGGTGATTGGCCAGTTGCGCAATAGAATGGTTCTCACTGTTGTCTTTCCACATCGCCTGTTCGGCTGTTAAGCCCGCCAGCGCAGAGTCCACCGGCACAAACCAATCCTTAACGGTATGTGTGGTTCTAAGCTGCTCCAGTAATATTGTTTTTAAACTAACGGCCGTGTCTTTTTGTGCGTTTGCTATCGCGGCGCAGGATAAGCAAACAATCAGCAGTAAGTATTTCATAATTTTCCAGATAAAACGTGAGTAATGGAATTGCTCTGTTAAAAGTATTGCCCGTAGCAATTATTTACCTTATAAATACATAAGCGGAAGAATAAAATGTTAAACAATTAAAGCTTTTCCATTACAATTCAATCAACAGGATGTTATTCCTCCAGAAAATTAAGCACTTCTTTATTAAACAAGGCCGGCTTCTCCATATTCAGCATGTGCGCAACGCCGGGGATCATAATTGTTTTCGCGCCATTCTTTTTATACTCCGCTGCTATCAGCAGAATATCACTTACATCGAGGCTTCCGGTAATTACTAAAACGGGCGGTTTTAACGAAGGCAATTGTTGGAGTTGCGTAGGCTGATAATTTAGGCCCAGGTGCACGCCGGCCTTTCGTTTTCTTATATTTTCTGAAGCAATCGCAAACGCCCCGCTGCGCACTGCCTGGTTCATGCCTGCTGGTTTGCGGTTCGGCCCGTCCACCCATACGTTTACAAACAGGTTGATGTATTGCAGCGTATCGCCCTGCTTCCAGGCCGCATCCATTTGCCGGTAAGCGCGTGTCATCATGCTGTCGTGTATAAGATCTAAGCCAATCAAACCCGGCGAAACCAGTACCAGCTTGTTTACCCTTGCGGGATAAGTTAATGCAAAATCCGTGGCTGCCACCGCGCCGAGCGATACACCCGCAAAGGATGCTTTGGCAATGCGCAGCGAATCCATCACGGCGGCGATGGCAGCAGATTGCAGGTACGTAGAATCACCATCCTGCGTATTGCCGCAGCCACGGATATCAATGGTAATCACCCGGAATTTTTTACTAAAAACCGGTACCTGTTCCTTCCACATACGGTGATCCATATTACCGGCATGTAATAAGATCAGCGCATCGCCGCTGCCACTTTCTGCTGCAAAAACTTTTGAATCGGCAACCGGTATATAATGCGTGCCGGCTTCCTGGGCGGCTGCAGGCTTTACAAGCAGCGCCAGGTAAAGTACAAGTAATAGTACAGGTATGATTTTCATAGAAACAGCGTGTAAAGAATTAATTGTATCCGCAGCCTGAATTGTCACCTGCATAATAAAGGCTTCCCGTTTATTTTCCGGTAGAATCTTTATCGGCTCTACGCGGGTTAAACGTGTACGATAAGCTGGCGCCCTGCCGGTTTCTGCGGCCAAGCGCACCAAGCGAAGAACCACTTAGCTGCGCGTCCAGACTGCTGCGGCTAAATACAATTGCGCGTAATTTGCGATCTTTTGAAAGTATAAACTGTGCAGAAATATCGGGTAGCCATTGGAAGTTGCCACCTTGTACCGTATTAGCACTCGTAAGACCAAAATCGAAGTCGCTGCCGAAACTCAAAATAACTTTGCCATCCAGTAAACTTTTGTTGATCTTAAAATTAAAAGATTGCCGGTCCAAAGCGTTATTACTGGTACTGCCAAGCGCATAGCTTGAACTGCTGTAAGTAGAGGCGCTAATATCAAGCTGCAGGCTTTTATCGCCGGTAATTTTGTAAAGAATATTCGATACCAGCTTATTAATTTCTGCAGTCAGCTTTTGCGAAAGCGT
Organism: Ilyomonas sp.; assembly: GCA_965247435.1. GTDB lineage: Bacteria > Bacteroidota > Bacteroidia > Chitinophagales > Chitinophagaceae > Ilyomonas. The sequence goes on from OZ252019.1 coordinate 1,760,450, forward strand.
ATTCAATCCAAGCGAGTAGGCGGTTGTTGAGGTTCGGGCTTCGCCATACGGCGCAAAAGAGCCGAATACAATCAGATATGTTACCTGCTTCAGCATTTCGGCATTGTCGCTTTGCAGCCTGTTCAGGAAGAGCACAAAATCATTATCGTTTTTAAGTGCACTGCCCACCGGGAAGTCAAGGCGAAAATTAATATCCGGTTTGGTAAGTCTTCCTCTTAGCTCTGCAATCACATACACGTCTCCCCGATAGCCCCGTATGGTAGGATTAATACTGGTGGCCGTTTGATTACTGAAAAGATCATTGATGCTTACATGCTCTGCCACGTACTGGGCATCTATATGTATATTGGCATTATACGGGTCGCCATTCCATTCTATATAACTGCCGGCCGTAAGGTCAAAGGGTTTACGCAGAAATGACTGGAAATTGAAGTCGTACCTGCCGTTTTCAATATTGTACCTGCCTTTCATACTCATGCTGCCGGTAGCAGGTATTTTTATCTGCATACGGCCGTTGCCGGTTGCTTTTATTATATCGCCGGTGAGTTCATCCAGTATTACATCTATAACAGCCTGGTTGTTGGCGGTAAGGTCAAGGTCAATGCTCATATTGCTGGAGGCATCACTTTCTACAGGTTGTATCTCGGTGCCGTGCTGTTTAAATACTATAAAATCGGCGGCGGCAGTTTGGTTGCTGTTACCGGTAAGTATGTAAATATGCGTGGTATCATTTACTTCCCCGGTAATCGTCATTTTCATGTTTTCTTCCGGGCCTTTCAGGCTTAAAGCAGCTTTGCCTATTGCGCTGCCATAAAACTGCGTATTGTCTTTTGCAGTAGTGTTCAGCAGCAATAATTTATCGGTAGATAAATCAAAATCGAACTGCATATTGCTAAACCCGCGCTCCAGCAATCTGCCCCTTACAACGCCTGTATTATTGTTGAAGTCTTTTATTTTAAATTGCCCGAAATCAATGCCGTTTTCTCCGAATTTAAAGCTGGCAGAGTCAAGTGTGTAACGTACTTTGGTATAGTTTACCGTAAGGCCTGCATCTTCTACTTTCACATTGCCCAGCAGGTTGATTAACCGATGTTTGTTTACAATGGTTAAATCACCGGTGGCATAGCCGGTTATATTACTGAACAGCGAGCCTAAGAACATATTTACGATACCAATCTTTGTTCTGTTCAGGTGCATGGTTGTGCTAAGGCCGCTGCCGGTACTGTCTTTCAGATCATAAGCGCCGTTGATGGCAAAATTGTAAGACTGGTTTTCCGACCTTGCATCGAAAGCAATTTTGCCATTGTCGGCTGTGTATTTTGCTGCAAGGTTTACTATGCCAACCGAATCGTCCTGCAGCCGAAACTGTTCTGCCCGTATATTGGCTTCTGCATTAAAGTTATTGTAAAAATCATGCAGATGTACTGTGCCATTGGCCAAACCTTCTATACGCGGCTCTTTGGTAAAAATGGGCGTAAAATCTCCGAGGTTTACATCTTTTAATTTTACAATCAGGTTATTGCCTTCTGCACCGCCTTCATCCTTGTCCGTTTCCACCGTTATTTCCTGGAATCCCTGTACAAATTTTACATTCTGCGCAGCGGCAAATTGCTTACGGATAACGATTTCGCCTTGCTTTTCAAGGTCCCATTTCTTCTCATTAATTACAAAAGAAGAAGGCCGGAAATTGATACGTACGCCATCGGGCAACGTGTAAATGTCTGCATTCAGGCGGGCTTCATTGAGTGTATTATTAGCACTGGTAACAATACTAACCACCGAGTGGTCGTTTTCCGAGCTGATGTTTAATTTGGTATTGGGAAAATAAGTGCTGTCGCTTACCTGCACCTTGTCCACATTGCCGCTGAACGTAACGTTGGTAAAGTTGCCGGTGCCATGCAACGCCGCATTTTCGATACTGAAATTGTCATATTTAAAATCCGGAATAAATGCAGTAAAAATAAGCTTGCCGGAGTCCTGCGTATTGATGCTGCCGGTAAGCTGCACATCATCGAGGCCCGACAGCTTCGCATCCAGCAACTGCGCATATTTGCTGAAGTCCCTCGTATTAACCGTAACAAAAAAATCCTGGTTTTTCGGGGTTGCTTTCGGTGCATTGATATAAGAAGGGTAGTAGTGGCTTAAAAATGCCTGGAAGCTGTTGGGCAAATCAAGAATGTTATATTGCCCCGACACCATCGCATCAAACTCATTGCTTTGAACAAACAAGGCTTTATGGCTTGCGCTGTCGGTATAAGACTTTACCGTTAAAGAGTCAAAGCTCAGGCGCGTGGAATCGTGCAGCAGCACCGCATTTAGTATCTTGGCATTACCCTGGAATTCATCAATATTCCGGCCCTGGAAGTTAAGGTCAAAGAGACCGGTTAACTGAAAATTACCATTTACAAAATGCAATGCCTGCAGGTCGCTCTTCACCAGGTCGCCCAACACGTTAAAACGCGGCTGCGGGTGGGTAAGGTCTATTTCTATATTAGAAGTAAAATCGAAATTGGGGTCATTGGCTTTGAAGTCGCCGGTAAAAAAACGGTTTTGTATAGTGCCGTTAAAAACGATATTGGTATAATTATAATTGTTAAACACAAACTGGCTGAAAGCGCCGTTAAGGCTGGTTTTTACCTTGGCGATGTCGAAGCTGCTGCCACTTATTTTTCCATTAAAGCTTGCGAGGCCAATAGAACTGATGTTTAAAAATTTTCCAAGATCAAACTGTTGCGTTATCAGTGTGCCATTATATTTTGGCTCGCCGGTAGCAGGCAATTGCATGCGCAGGTCGGCATACAGGCCGCCCAGGGCCGTACTAAAATTACCTTTTGTTGTAAAATCCTGCACCGTGCCATTAAAGCCGCCGCTAAAGCGAAACCTGCCCAGTGCCGGAAGGTTGGGATTAGTGATGCCGCTTACTGCAGGTACAATCGTAATGAGATCGGTATAATTCATCTGCACGTTGCCATTGGATAAATTAATGAGCGTACGATCTATATCCGGCAGCCCTTTCATGCTCAGGTTGCCTGAAGCATACATATCTGCACCACTCCGTATAAAAAGATTGGCAATCGAGAAATCACTAACCCTGCCGTAGAAACGGCCATTGATGTCGCCCTTTCTTTTCCAGTTTTTGAGAGCAGGAGCAAAGTAAGCTACATCATCGGTACTTACCACCGCATTTTTAAAACGGGCATCCATTACTACGCTATCGGTATAGTCGTTCATGTTTTTATTAAAGTCGCGAAACTTCATCGCATAATAATCGCCGATGCGGCTGCCGGCCGTACGAAGGTCAAGCTGCTTAAACTCCATCATTTGCGGTGTAAGCCGGAATGCTGCCTTTAGCTTTTTTAGCTCAAAGCCGGAGCGCTCCAAAGCAGTCAGGTTAACTCTTGCCGCAATGGTATCTTTTATAAATTGAAAATTTTCCACGCTGCCGTTCAGCTTGCTGATACGAATATGCTTGCCATCAAAGTAATGATTAACCGGCAGGCTATCCTGCCGCTCGCTGATAAAGTTGCCATTGGTAAGTTTTATGGTTTTTATCTGTAGCTGAATATCGCCTTCGTTAAAATACATGCCGGTATCGGGGTATAATTTTCTTAAGCTATCGGGGCGAAAGCCATCGAAATCGTATAGCGCGAACAGGGGTTTATCTAAGTCAACAGAGCTGATTTTAAAAACGCTGTTATCAAAGTCAATGGTATCGGCCTGCAGCAGCAGGCTGCCCACTTTTACCTGCATGCGCTGGCCTACCCATTCATCATTTTTTGTAAAGCTTACATTTTTAAAATCTATTTTTTCAAGGCCTAATTTTACGCTGCTCTGCTGCTGCTTTTTCTGAGGCTTCGGCGATGCAAAATAATCGGCGATGAACTGGTAATTCCAAACAGAATCTTTGCGATGCATCAGGATAGTGGCATCTTCAAGCCCAACGTATTTCAGTACAATATTATTTTTAAAAAAGAACCAGTCGGTGAGGCGCACTTTCACCGCGCCGGCGCTTAGCAGTGTGTCTTTATTACGGTCTTTTACCAGTACGCCCTCTAAATTTATTTTATCAAAAAGCGAGAGGTTTACATGCTTTATCTGCACTTCGGTATGCAGGTCGGTTGAGAGTCTTTTGGTTACTTTGCCAATAATTAAATTCTGCACCGGCGTGGTTTGTATCAGCAGCCACAGCAGCAGTATAACACCCAACAGCCCCAGCAAAATGCGGCCGGTGATAATCAGGATTTTTTTGGCGACTTTCATTTAAGCGATAAAAATAATTATAAGTGGCAAAGCAGTAAGCGATAGTTTAAAATAAGCGATCCAAGCGTACTGCTTTTTTGTTAAACCTGCAAATGCGGAATAATTATATAAGCAGGAGTGAAAAGTTTTGCTAAAAATTCCTGTCTTGCTGCTTCAACATGGACTGTAATGATTGATTGAGCTGTATCTCCGCTATTTCACCTTGCCATAAAAAAATTTCATAGTATTTAATCTTACTTGTTCAATTATTCAATCACTAAACCGGCTGTAAAATGCAAAACTGGTAGGGCTTCAGGATGAGGTATTCATAATCGTTTCCCACCTCGCAGGTAATGCCCGACCAGTGATCGAATAACTGGCGGGGCGCCATGCCGTGTTCTTTAAAAGCATACCAGGTAATAAACGAATCATGATTGCCAAAATTGAATAAACAATAAATGCGGTCGTTGCCCCACGCCCGCAGGTAGCCATTCACATGAATATTGTGCGGATGCAGAAAGGTCAGGTTTTTTTTGTCGGCGATTACCGGGAGGCTTTTACGGATGGCTAATAATTTTTTTGTTGCAGAAAATATTTGCTGCTCTACAGCTCCTTCCTTCTCCGTAAGTGCGTTCTTTTCCCAGTCTATTACGGGGCGATGCATCCACCGGTTGTCATAGCTTTTAGCCGAATCGTTCAGAAAGGAATAATCGTTGGTATAGCCCAATTCATCGCCATAGAAAATCATCGGCAAGCCGCCCAAAAAAAAGCTTTGCGCCTGCATCAGTAAAATTTTATCAACAGCTTTTTGTATAGCTCCTTCATCTTTGGCAGCCAATGCTTTTTCGAGCCCGCACAGCGCAGCCAAAGAGCCGCTGATGCGGGCATCGCCCGTCTTTTCATTTACTGAAAAAAGGGCGCCGGCAGCACTGGAAAACGGGTGTTGGCCAGACAAAAATTCTTTTAAAAACCGGCGGTGCCGGTAGGGGTCAAAGCCTGCCTGCTGTATCATAGAATCGTCAAAGCCCAGCCCGATATCATCGTGGCAACGTGTGTATGTGATCCACGAAGTGCCGTAAGGCTTTTGCAGCAGTCCCTGTTGTGCAGCCAGCATTATGCGCGTATCGCCGGTAGCAATGGCATCCCATTGCAGCGCCATGTGCGTGGCATTGTAGGCAAAGTCACACTCTCTCGCCGTATAGCTGCCGGTACCGAAATACTTCATGATTTCCCTGGGCGCTACAATTGCTTCGCCTAACAGCGCCATGCCGGGCGTAGCAATTTGCACACATTGTTTTATCAGTTGCAAAAGCGTGTGCGCCTCCGGCAGGTTCTGGCAGGTTGTATGCAGCTCTTTCCAGAGAAAGGCCGGCGCGTCTATGCGCAGGATGTCCACGCCGCTGTTGGCATAAAAAAATATATTCGACAGCATATCGGCAAGTACCATCGGGTTGCGATAGTTGAGGTCCCACTGGTAATGATGAAATACCGTCATCACCCATTTTTGCAATTCTTCTATGTAAGTAAAATTGCCGGGCGAGCTTTCCGGAAAAATCTCCGGCATCGCTGCATCAAAGGCATCCGGCAAACCTCTGTTGTTAAAAAAATAATAGTAGTCCTGGTAGTAAGCATCGCCGTCTTTTGCAGCCGTTGCCCATGCGTGCTTACGCGAAGTATGGTTAAGTACAATGTCCAGCATCAGGTACATATCCTGTTGCTGCAAAGTTTGCTGCAATTGCAGCAGGTCTTCGAGCGTGCCGAAACGTGCATCTACTTTTCTGAAGTCGGATACGGCATAGCCGCCATCGCTTTCTGCAGGCGGGCTTTCAAATACCGGCATCAGGTGCAACAGGTTCACACCTAATTTCTGAAAGTACGAAAGCTTCGTTTTAAGATTTTTAAGATTGCCGGCAAACCGGTCAACATATAAGCTCATGCCCGCCAGCTCATTGCTCAAAAACCAGTCTTCCGGTTTCAGGTTGTCCCGGTCTTTTAATCTTGGAGGTCTGGAGATATACGCATCAATAATATTTGCGGTCAGCTTTTCAAATGCAGTCCTGTGCTGCGGATGCGCCTGGTAAAGGCTCAGAAACAGCACTGCTATATCGCTGCAATAACCTATAAAACGGTTGTAAAAAGCAGGATCACTCACCGAGGTAATATGGTGCTGCTGCAGTTGAGCAACGACAATATAAAGCGCCTCTTTATTGTTCATCTTAGTTAAATATTTCGCTGCTCAAATGTTTAAATGCTTCCATCGCGCCCATATACTGGCAGGTGCGGGCGCCGGCTTTGTTGGCCTGCAGCATGATATTTTTCCATTGCTCCATACCCGTGCCTGCGGGCGCTTTAAGTTGTGCCAACTGGTATAGTACCGCGCCTACAAACGCATCGCCGGCGCCGGTGGTATCCACGGGCACAACCGGTATGCTTTCTATGATGTGCGTTTGCCCGTTTATGCCCAGCATAGTGCCTTCTTTGCCCAGCGTAATTGCAAATACAGCACTTGTTCTTTCCAGCAATACAGCAGCAGCGTCCTGATAAGTAGCAGCACCGGTTAAAAGCATTGCTTCCTCATCGCTTACTTTAAAAAAATTGCATTGTTTTAAAAACAGCCACGACAGTTCGCTGAAAGCCGGAATATTATTCTGGAACAGCAGGCTCCGGTAATTGGGATCGAATGAAATAAATACGCCCTGCGTTGCGCACCGGTTAAGCAAATTGAAATAGGCCTGCTGCAACGGTCCCGGCAGGAAGGCAGTAGCAGAGCCAAAATGCGCAATGGAAAACCGGCTGATGTCAATGCTTTCAATCTCTTCAACGGTTAGCTGTGCATCGGCGCCACGATTAAAATAAAAGTCGCGCTCGCCGCTTTTCATAAGCGATACAAAAGCAAAGGTGGTAAAGTTATGGACGTCCTGGAAAAGCCATTGCGTGCCTACGCCGAAGTCTTCCATCACTTCTTTAAGGCACTGCCCGAATGGGTCGGCGCCTACTTTGGCCGCCAGTTCTACATCGCCGCCCAGCGCTGCTATGGCTGCAGCTACATTGGCGGGCGCGCCGCCCGGCTTCTTTAAAAAGTTTTGGCCATGGCTCAGCGATTCACCTTTATCGGTGCAGATCATGTCTATTAAGGCTTCGCCGATGCAGAGTATTTTCATGGTGTTTGTTTTTGGGTGAGCCACAAAGGCACGAAGGCGCAAAGCGGAATGAAGATTATAAAATTAGCGTATTATGATACATGCAGGTCAAACACATTAACGAAGTCCGATTCAATAATAAAAAAATATAAAATTTAAAACAACGATAAAAGCTAAAATGATCCTTTTACGATTCTCTTTTTAGATTTATTATAAAATCCAAACTATACTTGTAGCGCTTAATAGCGTACAAAGCGTACAAGAGTGCGACGCAACGAAGCTGCATAGTAATTCTTTAGCCCGGCCCATACAATTTTCTTTCAAAAACTTTCATTAGAACAGAGACAAATTAATGTCCGCCGCCGGCAGGCATCACCATATCTTCTTCGTTTCCTTTTACAACGCTGATGCGCAAAGTTGCCAGCGATGCAAGCAGCAATAGCGCACCTGCAAACGTAATGGCATTCACCGGGTTGCTCCCCAAAAAATGCGTATATACAAAACCAAAGGAAAGTGTCTGCAAAATCATCGGTACCACGATCATCATATTGATGATGCCCATATAAACGCCATATCGTTCTTTAGGTATGCTGCCTACCACCATGATGTAGGGCACGCCCATCATACTTGCCCATGCAATGCCGAAGCCGATCATAGGCGCGAATAAAAAATACTTGTTGTCAATGGTTGGAATAATAAACAAAGAGATAGCCGCCAGTGCCAGGCAGATGACATGCACATACTTGGCGCTTAGCTTTTTGGTGAACCATACCAATCCAAAGGCAGAACAGAAGGTAACGATATTGTAAAAACCATTTACCAACCCCGTCCAGCCAACAGCCTGTTCGTACAAAGCCTGATTCGATTCGGCAGTTGTATGCCATACCGTTTTTGCAATAGCGATAGAAATAAACTGCCAGTAGCAAAACATGGCATACCATTGAAAGAGATACACGAGCGCTAATTGCCATAAGGTCTTGGGCATATCACTGATGGATGAAAAAATTTCTTTCAGCGGTTCAAATATTCCCCGCTTGCGTTCGCGCAAGGCTGCTAATTCTGCGGTCGTTGGCGGGATCTCCGGCGTTTTAGATATAGACCAGAGGACGGAAGTAATAGAACAAAATGCACCAACAAAAAAAGAACCATATACCCAGTAGGGAATGCCCGATTGCCCATCGGCCGCTTTTGCTTCGCCGGTAATGGTTTTTTGAAAAAAGTACAGCGAGATATTGGCTAACGTAATACCAAGACCGGTAAAAAAGCTTTGCGTGAGAAAGCCCATGGGGCGCTGGTCTCCGGGAAGTTTGTCGGCAATGAATGCACGGTACGGCTCCATGGCGGTGTTGTTGGCAGCGTCTAAAACCCAGAGCAGGCCGCCGGCCATCCAGAGTGAACTGCTGAACGGGAACGCGAATAAACACAGGCTGCAAAAGATGGCGCCGATCAAGAAGAAGGGCTTTCTGCGGCCGAATCTCGGGTGCCAGGTTTTATCACTGATAGCCCCGATTAGCGGCTGTATGAGTAATCCCGTCATGGGTCCTGCAAGATTAAGTATTGGTAATGTTTCCGGCCGGGCATGTAAAAAAGTATATAATGGATTTACAGCCGTTTGCTGCAGCCCAAAACTATATTGTATGCCGAAGAAGCCGACATTCATATTAATGATTTGCCAGAAAGTAAGCCGTGGTTTGAATGACATGCGATGTTAGGTGATTTAGAAGTGGTACTATCCATGAAGCCGTCGGTCGCCGCTCTACAGCATAGTGCAAAATAGCATAAACTTATGTTTGATAAGCAACATTCTGTTAACAGCAGCCGGCATATTCTATTTTGTTAAAGCGGTCAGGTCATTTACCTGCAACGATTCCGTGGCCGGGCATTCCGGATTTTTTATAGCAAAATTTTTAACCTTTTCAATAAAATTTCATCACATCTTTGGAAAAACTTTTTTATGAAGATCGGAATCGCATTTTTAATGCTTTTGTTTGCCGGTATGGCGCAGGCACAAACACAAACGCAGGAACAGGCAGATAATGATACCATGCCGCCTTATAAGAAAACAACAAGGATTCCGCAGTTTGATATTTTAAGGCCCGACAGTACCTGGTTTACCAACAAAGAACTGCCCGCCGGCAAGCCCCTGGTGATTATCTATTTCAGCCCGGATTGCGGGCATTGCCAGCTTACCGCGCAGGAGTTTGTAAAGGATATGGACAAGCTAAAAAATACGGAGCTGCTATGGGTAAGCTACCATACACCGCAGCAGATTAAAGAGTTTTCTGAAACGTATAAGCTAAGCGGGTACGATAATGTGGTAGTAGGCCGCGATCCGAATTATAAAATTCCGGCATTCTACAGGGTACAGTTTACGCCTTTTATGGCGGTGTATGATAAGAAGGGCATTTTTTTGAAAGCTTACCAGCAAGGCACTGATCCGGCTACGATTGCAAAATTGATAAAGACCGGAAAATAAAATACGCGAATACAACAAGCCGTTACATTTGCATCATTACTAACTATCTAAAACCGATTGTATGAAAATAACAGTTGTAGGCGCCGGTGCTGTAGGCGCTACCTGTGCCGACGACATTGCCCGCGCTGCCCTGTGCGAAGAACTGGTGTTACTTGATATTAAAGAAGGCCTTGCCGAGGGCAAAGCGCTGGACATGATGCAGACGGCCGCGCTGCTCAATTTTGATACACGCATCAAAGGTGTTACCAACGATTACAGCGCCTCTGCCAACAGCGATGTGGTAGTGATAACATCCGGGCTTCCCCGCAAGCCGGGCATGACGCGTGAAGAACTGATCGGTACCAATGCCGGTATTGTAAAGAGCGTGGTTCAAAACCTGCTACAGCACTCACCGGATGCTGTTATTGTAATCGTATCCAACCCGATGGATACCATGACGTATCTTACCTTGCAAAGTTCGGGATTGCCTAAAAACCGGATTATCGGCATGGGCGGCATACTGGACAGCGCCCGCTTTAAATGCTACCTGAGTAAAGCGCTCGACTGCTCGCCCCGCGATTTAAATGCGATTGTAATTGGTGGTCACGGCGATACCACCATGATACCTTTGATACGGTACGCAACCTGGAACAGCGCACCGGTTACACATTTTTTGAATGAAGAGCAGCAGCAAAAAATTGTAAGCGATACAATGGTGGGCGGCGCTACGCTTACCAAGCTCATCGGCACTTCGGCATGGTACGCGCCGGGCGCGGCCGTAACAGCATTGGTGGAGTCAGTTGTACGGGACCAGAAGAAATTATTCTCCTGCTGCGTGTCTTTAAACGGTGAATATGGTCAGCAGGATATTTGTTTGGGCGTACCGGTAGTTGTAGGGAAAGGTGGCTGGGAGAAGATAGTGGATTATAACTTAAATGAAGCAGAACAGACAACGTTTAACAAAAGCGCTGATGCGGTAAGAAGCATGAATGATGTGTTGAAAACATTATAACATAAGATCTTTTATAACGGTGAAGCCTGCGCCTTTGATACAAAAGCGCAGGCTTTTCGTTTATGTAACTTTTTTGATTTTACATTAAATACAAAGACAGGCAATTGGATTTATTCGCTGGCATAATAGACAAAAATGGTTGGTAAAATCCTCTGAAAAGTAATATAGGTAAGGATTGTAGCAAAGTTTACTGAAACCATTTTCAGTAAACTTTTTTTGCTTTATGGAAAAGACAAAAAAAACGTTGTTGGGCTTGCGGATTTCTTACAGTCATCAGGTGGGGTAAACGTTTAGGTAAACAGCGTTTTAAATGTAAGGTTTGTGGCATTTTATTTACCCGAAATTCTCCTGAACAGCGTCTTGAGAATCGCTTTATTTGGTTTCAAAAGTGGGTTTTGGAACGGCAGACTTATAAAACTTTAAGCAGGGATAGCAGTCTTTCCAATCGCACCTTACAAAGAATATTTTATACTTTTTTGGAACTATCTCCTGAAGTAAAAATTATCAAACGCAGCAGTGTTCATTTAAGAATGGATGCGACTTATTTTAAACAAATGTGCTTTGTATGTTATCAGGATGATGAAGACGGATATACGCAACTTATCAGCGTTACTGATGGAGAACATTACACAGAAATTAAAGAAGATTTAGATAATCTTATTAAGTTAGGAGTGCAGATAGAAAGCATTACTACAGATGGCCATAAAAGTGCTCTTAAAGCTATCAGAAAAGCTCTTCCTGACGTAACCGTTCAACGTTGCCTGGTTCACATTCAAAGAATGTGTTTGCTTTGGCTGACAAGGTTTCCCAAGCATGAGTCGGGTGTAGAGCTAAGGACTTTAGTTCTTATACTGCTGAAAATAAAAACACACAACGATAAACTTTTCTGGATTGAAAGATTGGAGTTATGGTATAATAAACATCATGACTATCTGCAGCAGAAAACCTATCATGACAATACAGGAAGGTATTGGTATACTCATAAACTTTTAAGACGCTCATACTTCACCATTAAAAGAGCTTTACCCAACATGTTTCATTATTTGCTTAACTCAAAAATACCATCAACAACAAACGGAATTGAAGGCTTCTTCAGTCACCTCAAAAATCATCTTGACCTGCATCGTGGCCTTACATCAAAGCACAGAATAAACTTTATTAAATGGTACATTTATTTGTCCAACAAGAAATGAGTTTATAAGCCATGTGGCTTACCAAAAAAAGTAAGGATTGAACAAATTAATGTCCAACCCCTTTTTTCGTATAAGCATCAATCTTATTGCTGACAAGTTGGTCTCCACCAGAGCCTGCTTCCTCTTCAGATTGACAACGCATATTTAAAAATAAAAACTGAATAAATCACCAACCATTTATGTCCACATTACCTATTCGCTCCATTGAGTAAAACAATTAAATTACTGTATAGCCCGCGGTTTAAACTGCGGGCTATACGGAAATAAACCGTTTAAACGGTTTGTCATAATTTATTCATCACGCCTCTACAGCGCAGGCACACAGGTGTTATTGCTTTTGTCGCTGTCAACATCGTACAGGCTGCCAAGAACAACCTTACTAATTCGTTTCGGAGATGTAACCGGAAGCTGCAACTGGTTGCTGTCTTTCCATACTTCAATGGTGCGGTGAAGCGTTTGCGTAATGCCGTCGCTAAAATAAGCCGTAACATCAACCGGTACCGGCTTATCCCCAATATTGCCGATGATGAAATGATAGGTAAAAGATTTGCCGTTATCAATCGCTTTTGTTTCCTCTTTAATGGAAAGATCAGGGATGCCATCGTCAAAAAACCAGCGCTTCCAAAACCAGTTCAGGTCTTTACCGGCGCCGGCATTCATGCAGTTGAAGAAGTCGTACGGTATCGGGTGTTTGCCATGCCACTGCGATATATAGTAATGCAGCGCCACCGTAAAAAGGGAATCGCCCAACATATCTTTTACGTACAGATAGCCAAAGGCAGGCTTAGGGTAAGAATTTAGAAACATCGGCAATCCATTCTCCTGCGTGGTAAGTGTAGTTATTGGTAAATCCAGCTCGCTGCCGGCCGCTTTAGCATATCGCTCTACGCCGTAATCATCCGCAATCGTACTATCAATCATCGGCGAGAGCAGCCACTCGCCAATGGTAGCCCAGCCTTCATCCATCCAGCCGTATTTGGTTTCGTTGATGCCCATATAAAACGGAAACATCGTATGAAAGATCTCGTGATCCGTCAATTCAATTGTTTCCTCTTTTTCTTGCAGCGGATTATCATTCACCATCATGGGGTACTCCATCTGGTCGAGGCCATCAAATACCGTTTCGTGCGGGTAAGGAAACGGCCATTTTGGAAATACAAAACTCATTTTTTCCACCGTCTTGCGGGCATAATCAATCACCGGAAAAAAGTCGGCATGTTTTGGGTTAAATACCGCGTCCACACGGGTTCTGCGGCCGGTTCTTTTATCTACTATAAGACTGGTTGCATTCCATGCATAATGGTCGCTTACCGCAAAAGCAACATCGGTTACTTCACTGGCTTCATACTTCCAGGTGTTGGTGCTGTTTCCGGCTGTGATGTCGTGCCTCTTTATATCATTGCTGTCAATAATGCTTGTAACTGCAGCGCTTTTTTCGGCAGCCTGCAACCGCTGATAATATTTGTTTGTAAGTACTTCCCTGCCGTTTACAAGATTGCCTGTGCACCACGCTATATAATTTTTTGGCAGGGTAATGTTAATACGGAAATTACAGAAATCATTGTAAAATTCCTGGGTGCCGAGGTAAGGGTTTTTGTTCCAGCCGTCCATATCGTCATACACCGCTATGCGCGGAGAAAAATACGCGATAAAATCTGCACCGGGTTCTACTTCGCCGGTACGGATATGCGATGTTTTGTTTAAACGATAATGGTATTGAATAGTGAAATGAAGGCTTTTGCCGGGAAGCAGTTGTATCGAATCTAACAGTAAATTGGTGCCGTCCGGGTCTTTTATTGTTCTGATGGTTTTATTTATTTCCAGCTTGTCTATAACCAGTCCGTCGGTTACATCTTCGGGTGCAATATTCATTAGCCGCTGCGCACCTTTCCGGTAAAGATTGGGGTATAATTTAAACACAATTTCTCCAAGCGTATCCGGGCTGTTGTTTACGTAAGCGATGTCTTCAACACCTTGCAACAGCAGGCTTTTGGGGTCGAAACTGATAGCGAGGGAATAATCGGCCTTGTTTTGCCAATAGCTTTTGCCGGGTTTGCCGTCCGCCGAGCGGGTGCCTTGTTGATAAGCAGGCACTATGTTTCGCGGAACGGGCAGGCTGTTTTGTGCTATTAACAGGCAAACGAAAAGCTGGCTTACGGCTAATAACAAAGTTTTTAATCCATTCATAGCGTGTGTTTGAACCGGCCTTTTTTACAGGAGCAATATACAGGTAAAAACGATTATGGTATGGATAGCGGCTTCCTACCGGGACATAAAAAAGCAGCGTAGAGAATTATTCTTCACGCTGCTTTTTACAACTAAACTTTTATAAAATCTTAAAGCCTACGCCCAACTGTAGCTGTTGATTCTTCCATTTATTCTGGTTGTCAATATCGCTGATATCTGCAAGGCCGATATTGTAACGGCCATAAATCCGAAGCTTGCTGATATTGATCTGCGCCCCTACTACGGCAGCAAAATCTCCCGATTTAAAAGCGGCTTTGCCATTCGACAACAGGTTTTCATTATCATTTACCAACACGCTGAATTGAGGCCCAACATTAAAAGTGAGCAGCTTACCCGCATTGATACGCAACAGCACCGGGATATTCAAATAATTCAGTTTTACGTTCCGCTTGAACAATTGCCCCGGAAGGTTTTCGTAAGTAGCACGGAAACCGGAATCAACCGTCGAACTGTTTTGGCTGAATAATACTTCCGGCTGGATACCCCAGTTTTTGTTAAAATCTATTTCGGCAAAAAATCCTAACTGGTAATTGAGCTTATAGCCATCAGAAAATTTTACACCATCAATCTTGGTAAGGTTGGCGCCAACTTTACCACCAAAATCAAGCCTTTGCGCACATACTGAAACAGCAGTTGCTAAAAAAATCGCAGCACATAACACAAGTTTCTTCATAGAAAAAAGTTTAAGTTTAATAATTCCGGAATTCCATCCTGAGACTTTACTGTTTCAATAACGTTTAACGCATCAAATTGTTACGCAGCTTTGATAATTCACTTAATTTTCAGAAGCAAAAAGCGTCACTTACTCAACGAGTGCTTATGGCGCCGCTCCCCTTCAGGTTAATTCAAAAACGGTTATCTCCGGCAGAATGCCTACCCGGCCGGGATAGCCGATGAAACCATAGCCGCGGTTAACATATAAATACTGTTCGCCTTCCCTGTACAAGCCTGCCCATTGCTTATATACCCATTGCACCGGGCTCCATTTAAACCACGGCGTTTCTATGCCAAACTGCATACCATGCGTATGGCCGGCAAGCATTAAATCAATGGCTCCGTATTTTGGCCGCACCTCGGCATCCCAGTGGCTGGGGTCGTGGCTCATCAGTATTTTAAAGGGATATTTTTCAGCACCCGGATAAGCCTCATTCATTTTGCCATATTTAGGAAATCCGGCTTTTGCGCCCCAGTTTTCGATGCCTATCAGGGCAAAAGATTGCCCGTCTTTTTCAATCGGCACATGTTCATTCATCAGCAGGCGCCAACCCAATTCTCCATGTATTTTTTTTACATGAACCAGGTTATTGGCTTTGTCTATAGCATCCTGCCCCTGCGGGTTAGTGCCCCAGGCATAATCGCCGTAATCGTGGTTGCCCAGTGTACTGTACACGCCATACGGCGCTTTAAGACGGCTGAAGACGTCCATATAATCCGTCATCTCAATAGCCCGGTCGTTTACGATGTCGCCGGTAAATAAGAGGAGATCCGCGTTTTGCTGCAGGATCAGATCAACGCCTTTGTTTACTGCTGCTTTGTTGCGGAAGCTGCCGCTGTGGATATCGCTTATCTGCACGATTTTGAAACCTTTAAAAGCAGGCGGCAGGTTTTTAAAAGTGAGCCGGATGGTTTTTATACGGTAATCGTATTTATTGGAAAAGCCATATACCAGCGAGCCAAACAATGTAGTGCCGGCCGCAAAGCCAAGCCAGCTAAGAAAGACAGAACGTTTGATCACCGAATTTTCCTGCACGTAATCGGCGCCGGTGCGGTGAAACAGTTTGCTCATCAGCCACATCGCGCCGCGCCGCACATCATCAATTAAAAAGAAAACGGTTGCTATCAGTTTGGCGAATACCAGCCCGAGGATGACGGCAAAAATATATTCTGTAAAAGTTCTGAAAGCCGGCTGGTTGCGCCAGTACGGAAATGTTAGGAGGGCTGCCACGGCCAGCAGGCTCAGCAGCCAGTAACCGCTATACAGGCCAATGCGCCACCGGTCGGAGAGGTTATGCGACAGCGCGCGCATCACCCAAAAGACATATACATCCAGCAGCAGCATGATGAGCGCAATAGCCCATAAACTTCCGGTACTTCTCATGAAAATGTTTTTAGATTTTTTGTAAGTCAGCCATACTGCAATATACATGCAGGATTATCGTTGTGAGTTTTATACAATTTTGAAGAGCGGAAATTTGGTTGTAGGTTTAGCGGAAATTGTTGACAACGGAATATAAAAAAGCTTTTAGTAAATTTGAAGTATGAAAAATGATAATACCTTGTATTACGAAGTAACTGCTTTGCCGGGTTCTGATCTGGAGAAGGCAGTCACCAAACTTCTGCAAGAAGGTAAGGAAAACCAAAAGCGTCTGCAGGATAATTATAAAATCCGTATAGAGAAGCAAAGACGAAAAGTTGAACGAAGCAGGGTATAGTATATTAAAGCTGGAAATGATTATGAGTTTTACACTGCATATGGGGCAGCTTATGCTGTATCATTTCGCGAAGTAAAAGAATATTTTTCAGGTGAAATTATTCGTGATTTTGTTTATCGCATTGATGTTGAACAGTTGGATCCAGGTCCTTACAACAATTTGGATTTCAGAATAAGTATAACTGCTGCTGAAATAATATTTGATTTTTTTGATGCTGATAACCGCCGGGTATTATTTTATATTTGCGACCCTACTGACGGGAAACTAAAGCAAGAAAAAGAAAGTTTGATTATTGGTATCGCAGTTATAGCAACGCCGATTTTATAAAATTAAGTGCAGTCATTCATACAGCAGATGTAACGATAGATTTAATTTTCATCTTTCTCAACAACAATCCTTTTGCCTTTGATATTCCATTGATGATTGACGCGGCAAAAGACAGTTTTAATAACAAATAATTTTCAACACTACCTTTGAGGTTTTAAATATTTATGGCAAGAATTATAGGTGTAGCAAATCAAAAAGGCGGTGTGGGTAAGACTACTTCTGCCATCAACCTCGCGGCAAGCTTTGCAGTGCTGGAGTTTAAAACATTGCTGGTAGATGCCGATCCGCAGGCCAACAGTACTACCGGCGTGGGCTTCGACCTGCACAATGTAACCCATAGTTTATATGATTGCATGGTGAATAATGTGCCGGCAGGCGAGGTGATCTTAAAAACCGAAATACCCAATCTTGATCTTATTCCATCGCACATAGACCTTGTAGGCGCGGAGATAGAAATGATCAGTTATCCCAACCGGGAAAATGTAATGAAAGGCTTGCTGGAGGCAGTGAAAGACCAATACGATTTTATCGTGATAGACTGCTCGCCGTCGCTTGGCCTCATTACCGTAAATGCGCTTACGGCGGCACACAGCGTAATTGTGCCGGTGCAGTGCGAGTTCTTTGCACTGGAAGGTTTGGGTAAATTGCTCAACACCATCAAGATCGTGCAAAGCCGGCTGAACGTGAACCTGCAGATCGAAGGCATACTGATGACGATGTACGATGGACGTTTGCGCCTCTGCAACCAGGTGGTAAGCGAGGTGCGGCGGCATTTTGAGGAAATGGTGTTTAGTACCATCATTCACCGCAATACCAGGCTGAGCGAAGCGCCAAGCTTTGGCAAGCCGGTTATCCTGTACGATGCTGACAGTAAAGGCGCGATTAATTATCTGAATCTTGCAAAAGAAGTGTTGCAGAAAAATAACCTTACTAAAATAACCAAAGAAGAACGCATACTTGAATAAACAGTGGTGAAAAACTAATTCTTGTTAAACAAAAAATGAACTTTTCATCATTCTTAAATATTCAATTGACCATTTTCAATTGACACTATAAATGGCTACCACCAAATTACCTAAAGATGCATTGGGCAAGGGCATACGCTCGCTATTGCAGAATATAGATTCAGATTTAAAAACAACTGCCGGCAGTCTTAAAAACACGGTGGTAGAGCAGGCTACTTCAGTAATACGGGTGGCGCTTGGCCACATACAGTTGAATCCTAACAACCCGAGAAAAGATTTTGATGAGCAATCGCTTAGCGAACTGGCCGGTTCCATTAAGACCTTTGATATTGTACAGCCGCTTACGGTATGCAAATTAGCGGATGGCAAGTACCAGCTCATTGCCGGTGAGCGCCGTTTCCGCGCTGCTAAGATTGCCGGCCTTAAAGATGTGCCGGTATATATCCGGCAGGCAAACGATAATGAATTGCTGGAGCTTGCCCTGCTGGAAAACCTGCAGCGCGAAGACCTGAACGCAATAGAGATAGCACTTAGCTATAAGCGCATGATGGACGAGCTGGAATATACGCAGGAGTACGTGGCAGAGCGCATGGGTAAAGAACGCAGCACCATTTCCAATTACATACGTTTATTAAAATTGCCGCCCGATATACAGTTGGCGGTACGCAACGGCGGCATCAGCATGGGTCATGCACGGGCACTGATAAATATTGATACCATAGACCGCCAGCTTTTTATTTTTCATGAAATACAAGACAAAGGCCTTAGTGTACGGCAGACCGAAGAGCTGGTACGCAACATCTATAAGGCAGACCATCCTGGTGTTAAATCTGGTGTAAAAAACGCCCTGATGCCAGCTTACAAGCGCATAGAAGATAATTTAGCTTCGCATTTTGGTACTAAAGTAAAGTTATCTCACAATAATAAAGGCGCTGGAAACATCAATATTGAGTATTACTCCCTTGAAGAACTAAACAAGCTGCTCGATATGATGAATGTGCAGGCCGGCTAATATATGGCACTACAACACAAATTTTTTTTACTAGCAGCATTGCTGTTTTTTTTTGCAACTACTTTGCTGGCACAGGATACTGCAGGATCGCCCCTTAAAACAACGCCCTTATTTAACGCGCCTACAAACAGCGTCGAAATAAAAACTGACTCCACTAAAATTATTCCGGCCAGGGGTAAAGCTGCTAAAACTACAGATTCGGTACAGGTAAAGCTAAAACACGATCCCCGCAAGGCTACCTTCCGCTCTGCCGTGGTGCCGGGCTGGGGGCAGGCTTATAACCGCGAGTACTGGAAGATTCCTATTGTGTATGGTGTATTGGCCATTCCGGCATCGCTTTATATTTACAATAATAATTATTATAAAAAAACAAAGTTTGCTTATTCGGCTGTATATGCTGCTACTGTTCAAACGCCTGCAGACAACTCGCTCCTGCTCCGGATAGACCCTAAAGTGCTGGACAAAAAAACTGGCCAGCCGTTAAATCTTGCAACTTACCAAAGCTACCGCAATACTTTCAAGCGGAATAAAGACTATTGTATCCTGTGGTTTTTTATAGCCTGGGGATTGAATGTGGCGGATGCAACCGTTTTCGGCCATTTGAAAGATTTTGATGTAAGCGACGACCTGAGCATGCAACTGCAGCCAACCTATATTCCGGAAACGAAAAGTTCGGGCTTTAGTATGGTATTCAATCTCCGGCAACCGGCACATAAGGCATTACCGCTGCAATAGTGCTTCTTCATACTTTTCTAAAATTTTTTTGCTATTAAGTTAGTCAATAAAATTAAGTGATAATAATCGAAGCCGTCATTCCGCAAATACCGCCTGTGCAAAGTTGTTATTATCAGCAACTTAAGGGCGGTTTTGTGCGGAATCTGTATTTAGAATTAAGTAAGATAATTTTGACAGAATATTTATGAAAATTGCATTGATCGGTTATGGCAAAATGGGAAAGGCAATTGAAGAAATCGCTTTGCAAAAAGGGCATGAAATCATTTTCAGAATTTCTTCGGGGAATACGGAAGCGTTAACCGAAACTAACCTTCGGCAGGCCGATGTGGCTATAGAATTTACGAATCCGCAAAGCGCCGTTGCCAATATAAAAAAATGCTTCGATGCGGGTGTGCCCGTGGTATGCGGCTCCACCGGCTGGCTGCAGCAGTGGGATACAATAAAAGCTAGTTGCCTGGAAAAAAACGGCGCGCTCTTATATGCCAGTAATTTTAGTATTGGCGTTAATCTTTTCTTTGCGTTGAATGCAGACCTCGCAAAGCTGATGGCCGCGTATGAAACCTATGATGTAATGATAGAAGAAACGCATCATACACAAAAGAAGGACGCACCGAGTGGTACCGCTATTACGCTGGCAGAACAGATTATGCAGGAAACAAAAACTAAGAAAAGCTGGATTAATCAATCTTCAAACAATAAAGAAGCGCTTTCCATCATCAGCAAACGTATAGATCCGGCGCCCGGCACGCATAAAATAAGTTATAGCAGCGAAATAGATGATATAGAAATTATTCATACCGCGCACAACCGCAAGGGTTTTGCAGGCGGCGCTCTTGCGGCTGCGGAATTCCTGAAAGGCAAGCAGGGCATCTATACTATGAAAGACGTTTTGCATTTATAAGCCTTTTGATAAAATAAAAGCCTGCAGTGACCCAGTCCGGAATTTTCAACTCAAAGAGTAAAGGGTGCGCTCCATAATTTTTAAACTTAGTACCTACCAAAAAGCCTGGATACGATTGTATGCAGGCTTTTTACTTTCTAATAAAATTACGGTGATCACTGCCTTATTTCAATAGTAATATTTACGTGCCCTTTGTTGCTGATTTTTACAATATGTGTCACCGGCTTTGTAGCTAATTCATTTAATTCTATCGTTTGTATGGTGTTGTCCGGTCTATTATCATCAGCTAAATTTGCCGGCACCTGTTCTGTATATACGGGGTTGGTATAAGTCCAGCCGAAAGTCCGGCCGGCACTATCACCCACCGCTATACCGGAGGCATCGGGCAACGTTGAAGCTTCCGGAAAGCCGGGAGCAGGAGGCGCTTCCAAAAGCCGATGCAGCATTCTGTCCTGTTGCTTTTGCAGGTCATTTTTCTCTTTAACCGGCGCTGGTTTCTTCGGATTTGACCTGCTGGAATTTTTTTCAGCTTCTTTTATAAATCTTTCCATGTTTGCGCCGGCTATATAATTATTTATGATAGCATTGATATAATTTTTATTTACAAAGGCTAAAAGATGTTGCTGCTTTAGCCTGTTGATCTGCTGCTGTGCCACTGCTAAACTCTGCTTTATTTTATCTGCATTGTAATACATATTGCTGTTATCGAGCGCAAGCTTTACAGCATTGGTAATAACAGCGGAGTCTATAAACGGGGAAGCTTGTTGCACCAACGGCCATTGTATATCTGCCAATGCTTTTTCGGCATCTCTTTTTGCCTTTTCAAAATCTTTGTTTGCCCCAAGTGTCTTTAATTCGGCAACAACTTTGGGCGCAACATCGGCTAATGCATTGCCGGCGGCATCCAGACTATTGTTTACTGTTTTATCAAAATGCTGTTTTCCGATTTCCTGCGCAGCCTTCTGTATTTCTGCTTTAGCCGGTGGCGGAAGCAGTACAAGCGGATTAAATAATGAAGTGCTGATTCTGTTATCAGGCGGTATCGCTGTTTGTGCAACGTTCTGTGGCTTTGCGCCGGCAGCCTGTGCTGATTGTTCAGGTTTTGCTGCCGGCTGAAGCCAGGCAATAGCGGTAAGTAAAAAGGTGGTAACGGCCAGTGCGATGACTTGCTGGCTGTAGCTGAATCTTTTTTGCTGATGATTCAACAGTCTTTTTACACGCCATAAAAGCTCACTTTTGTGCCGGCCTTCTGCCTTCATGGCCATTGCCGGCGATGCCTGCAGGCACGCAATACGTAATAGCGCTTCGGCATACATAGAAGCATTGTACTGAAACTGCAGTACCCAATCGTCGCAGCAATGCTCTCTCTCTTTTTGAATCGTTTCGCTCAGCAGGCGTGTAAAAGGGTTGAAGAATAATATCGTTTCGACGATATTTAATAGCAGGTTGATGAAATAATCAGCCCGCCGGATATGCGCCAGTTCGTGCAGCAGTATGGCTTCTAACTGCTGGGTCGTTAAATGATTTACCGTAGCTACCGGCACCAGTATAACCGGCTTTAAAAAGCCAATGGTTAGCGGACTGCTGACGAGTGCAGACAGGTAAATGTTAACTTCCTGCCGGATGCCTAACTGCTTGGCCATGTTGCCAACAAATAGGCGTATATCCATACCTGCTTTTTGCAGCCCTGCATATTTTAAATGGTTAGTATGGCGGTAGCTCCTGAGCCATCTTATAGCGAGCACGCACAACAAACACAGGTAGGCCAGCGAAAGATAGGGAAGTAATGCTTCTGCCTTTGTGATGTAAAGCAACGCAGGATATTTACTGCTTACAACCCCGGCATCGTAAGGTACAGAAGGTTGCTGCAGAAGCAGCGAAGCTGCTATTGCTTTGGAGCATTGCAGGTAGTAAAATCGAAGGGTAAGAATAAACCATATAAATGTGGCTGCCTGGGCAGATATAGCCAGCCGGTAGCGGTTATGTGCCGAAAGCCGGAAGCACCAATTAAGCAGTATTGCAATTAACCACAACAGCGCTGCCTGCCAAAGGCTGTTGGCGATTGCATAACCCAACGATTGCAAAAAGGAAGAGTGGGACAATGCTTGCATGTTATTGTTTTTTCAGGTTGTCAAGCAGTTGCTGGATTTCTTTTAATTCAGCGGCCGACGGGGTAGTATTGCCGAGAGCCTGCATTACCAACTGTGTGGCGGAGCCGCCGAAAAGAGAATCCACCATTTTATCGAGCATCTGCTGTTGCGTGCGTTCTCTCGTTACAATAGCCTGGTAGATATGTGTTTTACCGGAGTCATCGCGCTTTACCAAGCCTTTCTCATGCATTATCTGTAAAAGCTTGAGGGTGGTTGTATAACCGCTGTCTTTAAAATCGCTCAACACTTCATGCACTTCCCGCACGGTTGCTTCCCCTTTATCCCACAATACCCGTAATATTTCCAGTTCGCTTTCGGTAGGTTTCAAATGTTTTGTTTCACTCATCATACGATTATTTTCGTAGTGCAATATAAAACAATATCCGGTACAGGATGTTAAAAGAAAGTTTACAATCTGCTGTTTTTTATGAATGGGAGTTAGGCTACAGCGGAAATTGTTCTATGCGTTAAGTGTTATATTATCAATCAGCCTTACGCCCTGTATAAAGGCTGCCGCAAGTACAACGGCGGTTGTAGAAGTGTCTGCTTTGGTGAACATTGCCAGGGTTTCGGCATCGGCCACCGTTATGTAATCAATTTTTTCAAAGCCTGCATCCAGCAACTCAGTAATTGCTGTATGCTGCAATTCCGGCAACGCTTTATCAAAAATATTTGCAGTTATATACTTTAATGCCTTGTACAGGGCAGTAGCTTTCTCACGGCCTTCAGCGCTAAGGCGCACGTTGCGGCTGCTCATTGCAAGTCCGTCATGCTCCCGCACTGTTGGATGTATATGCATGGCAACAGGTATTTTTTTTACTGCAATAAGCTTCTTAATCACCATGCATTGCTGGTAATCTTTTTGCCCGAAAAAAATGGTATCAGGCTGCACGATTTGCAATAGCCTGTCAACCACCTGGCATACACCCTGGAAATGATTGGGGCGATACTTGCCTTCCAGTATTGTTTCGATAATGCCGAGTTTGTAATGTGGTAAGGCGACAGTGCCATGCGGGTATATTTCTCCCGCTGCAGGCAGAAAGAGAATGTCTGTATGATGCTGCGTTAGTAAATTTATATCCTGTTCAATAGTAACCGGGTATTTCTCAAAATCTTTCGGATCGTTAAACTGTGTCGGGTTTATAAAAATACTGCAAACCGTAATATCACATTGTTTGTTACTGGCTTCGATAAGGCTGAGGTGACCTTGGTGCAAAGCGCCCATGGTAGGTATAAAGCCAACAGATTTTCCATTTCGTTTTAAGGATGCGAGGTGCTGCTGCAGCGTTGCGGCTATCTTAAATACAATCATTGTTTAGCTGATTGATAAAATACAAAGTTGCTGTAAATAAATAAATTGCTGCAAGATAATTGTGTGGCTGAGGCGCAGGTGCAATCTATTAATCAGCCGGTAAAACTTAACTGCACACAACTGTTTGTGTGTAAGAGAAACGCTTTTTTGTAAGCAGGTAAATGCGCTTGTAAAATGCTAAATATATTCAATCACAAGGGGCTCAGTACAATAGCATTGCATCTTTTAGCCGATTTTCTTTACTTTTGCCAACCTTTTAAATTTACCGGTAAAACTGAGGCTCCCGAATGTTAACGAAAAAAAGAATTTTATTTATTGCCACCGAAATGTCTCCTTACCTGGAGCTTACAGAGTTTGCGGAAGTAATCAACAAGCTGGCTATCACCTGTAATAACAACGGTTACGAAGTAAGGTGCATCATGCCGCGTTTTGGTGTAATTAATGAAAGGCGGCATCGCCTGCACGAAGTGGTAAGACTCTCCGGTATCAATGTATCGGTTGACAATGATGATTATCCATTGCAGATAAAAGTGGCTTCGTTACCTACTGCCCGGCTACAGGTTTACTTTTTAGACAACGAAGATTTCTTTAAGCGCAAACACGCATTTACCGATGATAAAGATGAGTGGTACGATGATAATGCCCTGCGTACTATATTCTTTTGCAAAGGCGCGCTTGAAACAGTAAAAAAGTTTGGCTGGCCGCCCGATGTAATTCATTGCAGCGGCTGGATGACGGGCCTTATACCCATGTATATAAAAACGGCGTATAAGCGGGATGCCGTTTTTAGCCAGAGTAAAATTGTATATACTATCGGCGAAAATACATTTGCGGAAAGCCTTGGAAAAGATTTTGTGCAGCTTGCAAATATTCATGTCAACATCAAAGAAAAAGACCTCGAGCCTTTCCACGAAGCCAATAACACCGCCATGTTCAGAGGAGGCGCTGCTTATGCCGATGCGGTTACGTTTGGTTCGGATAATATTGATAAAAAACTGCTTGCCGAATTTACAAAAGTAAAAGGTAAGAAGATAATACCCTTTACCAGTTGGACAGGTGATTTAACACCGTATTTAGATTTGTATAACGAGCTTGCGGCCAAGTAACCTTATTGAATTTATACAAGTGAAATTGAAATCCTTCCCTGTCTTTTTTTGCAGTCTTTTTTTTCTTTATACAGCATGTACTAAAATAAGCAGCACTGAAATTGGTACCGGCTTAATACCTGCCGTTGATGGTGTAAATACAAAAGATACTACCATTACTGTTTATGCAAAAAATACAGGCGATACAACTATCAGCCCCTTAATAACAGAGACACATGTTGTGGGTAATATAGATGACCCGCTTTTTGGCATTACCGACGCACGCATCAACTTCCAGGTTTTACTTCCCAATGACAATTTTAAGTTTGAAGCGAATGACAACATCATGTTGGATTCGGTGGTGCTTGTATTGGGCTACAGGGGAATCTGGGGCGATAGCACCCGCCCTGTTTTGTTACACGTAAATGAACTGGAACCTGATTTGCCTTTCTTACAGGATACGTTGTTCGATGCCTATGGTTATAAGGCTTTGTATAATACATCTTTTAATTTTCCGGTAAGTAACAGCCTTACCACTACACCGGCTGTTATTGATCCGAGAAATTTAGATGATACGATGCGTGTTTTCAGAGATTCGGGTATTAACATGATCCGGATAAAGCTGAATGACGCATTTGGAATAAGGTTATTAACTAATTATGATACTTCCAATGCCTTTAAAAGCGATTCTGCATTTAAAACTGCTTTAAGAGGCTTACAGGTCTATGCCGATCCGGGCAGTAATTCGTTGTTGAAAATTGGCCTTACCGATCCTAATACCAAGCTTGCACTGTATTATAAATATCACCCCAAGGATAGTGCAGCCGCAAAGATTGATACCTCCGTAACTTATTTCACCGTTGACCAGCTTAACAGCGCGCATTCCAACAATATTGTAAGAAACAGAAGCAGTGGTCAGATAAATGATTACCTGGGCAAAAACCCGGATACTCCAAACGATAACCTGGTATTTATACAGGCTGGCCCTGGTACTTATGCTACGGTAACTGTTGAGCCCGGCGCACTGGCTAAACTCTCTAATGTAATTGTGCACCGCGCAGAGTTGCTGTTAGAGCAGGCAAAAGATCCGGCGTCGGATACTTATAACACGCCGCCATACCTGTTTTTGGTAGCTAAAGGAGATACTTCCCGGTTTGTTATACCCGGCTACGATTCCAGTTCCATCGCCACGGCAGATGCCGTTTTTTCTTCTTCTTATTTGTCTAATTACAGTTCGTTTGGCGGTGTGCCTTCTCAAAATACCTCCAACAACAGCCTGTATTCTTTTAATATTTCCAGGTATGTACAGGGTATTGTTTCTAAAAATAACAATGAGCACCCTTTCATAATATATGCTCCTTATAATGAGCCTTTGCAATTACTGTCAACAGTACCTTTTACTACAGTGCGGGGTTATGTAACCACTTCTCCTGTTAACGCTGCCGGTTGCGGCAGGGTAAGGTTATATGGTGGTGGCGATGCAGCAACCGGCGGCGAGCATCGTATGCGCCTGCACATTGTTTATTCGCTACCGCACTAAAAAATATTCTACAAAGCTTATCTTTGCCCCCTTTAAAAACCGAGTAACAGAATGCCTTATTTATTCACTTCAGAGAGTGTGTCCGAAGGTCATCCCGATAAAGTGGCCGACCAGATATCCGATGCGTTAATTGATAATTTTCTGGCCTTTGATCCGGAGAGCAAAGTAGCTTGTGAAACACTGGTAACTACCGGTCAGGTAATACTTGCCGGTGAAGTAAAAAGTAAAGCTTACCTCGATGTGCAGGAAATAGCACGTGGCGTGATACGCCGTATCGGCTATACCAAAAGCGAATACATGTTTGAAGCCAACTCCTGTGGTGTATTATCGGCCATACATGAGCAGTCTGCAGACATTAATCAGGGCGTTGACAAGCAAAAGAAAGAAGAACAGGGCGCGGGCGACCAAGGTATGATGTTTGGCTATGCTACTAATGAAACCGATAATTATATGCCCCTTGCACTGGACCTGGCGCATGCCATTTTGCAGGAGCTTGCGCTTTTACGAAGAGAGAATAAACAAATACAGTATTTACGGCCCGATGCTAAAAGCCAGGTAACGCTGGAGTACGATGATAATAATCAGCCGATGCGGATAGATGCCATCGTGGTTTCTACACAGCATGATGAATTTGACACGGAAGAGAAAATGCAGGCGAAAATCCGCAAGGATATTGTTACTGTGCTTATACCACGTATCAAAAGCAAATACACCAAGTTTGCGCATTTTTTTAATGACCAGATAACTTATCACATCAACCCAACCGGTAAGTTTGTTATTGGCGGGCCACACGGTGATACCGGTCTTACCGGCCGTAAAATAATTGTTGATACCTATGGTGGCAAAGGTGCGCATGGCGGCGGCGCTTTTAGCGGCAAAGACCCCAGCAAGGTAGATAGAAGTGCAGCTTATGCAACACGCCATATTGCTAAAAACTTAGTTGCTGCGGGCATTGCCGATGAGGTGCTGGTGCAGGTTTCGTATGCTATCGGTGTGGCACAGCCTACCAGTATCAATGTAAAGACTTTCGGAACTTCCAAAGTGGATCTTACGGATGGCGAAATCGGTAATAAAGTAAACGAGATATTCGACATGCGCCCTTATTTTATTGAGCAGCGGCTAAAGCTGCGTAACCCGATTTATAGCGAAACAGCGGCTTATGGCCACATGGGCCGGCAATCGGAAATAGTAGAAAAAGAATTCCGCTCACCGGAAGGCAAAACGGTAAAAAAGAAGGTAGAACTGTTTACATGGGAAAAACTGGACTATGTAAGCAAAGTAAAAAAAGCATTCAATTTAAAATGATAAAATGCCCTCGCTGACAACGGGGGTTTTATTTTTTATTACTGCCTGGTTTTTATAAAAAATTATTCAATACCTTAACTTTATTGTAAGCGGCGCTTTCTGATAAAACAAAATAACTTTGCGAAAAAGGATGACTTGTTAAGATGCATGAGATAGAACCATATTACAATTGGCGGCATTTATATACAGCCGAGGAAGATGAACGGTCGCCTTTCTTCGGACGCGTTTACAGCGAGTTTGAATTCTCGCAAACAGTATATAACTATTACATTCATCCGCAGTGGGATGAGTTTGGCAGCCGTACGCTTTACATGAAGATATTATATGCCGATTACGAGCTGAACTTTGTGATTATAGAACTCATCGGAGAATGGAATGATGCCATTGAAAACGATGTGATGACGCTTAAGCGCGATATTATTGATAAACTGGAAGCGGAAGGCATTACGAAGTATATCTTAATTGCTGAAAATGTACTCAATTTTCATAGTGGCGATAAAGATTATTACATTGAATGGTTTGAGGAAGTGACAGACAATAATGGCTGGATTGTATCCCTCAATATGCCGGAAGCAACGCAGTACGATTTTAAAAAACGCAAGCTCAATTATTATATCGAACTACAGCAATTGCCCAACTGGCGGGCATATAAGCCGGAAGATTTATTTACTAAAATAAATGACGAAATCAGTAAACGGCTTGACTAAGCTTTTTTGGTGAAGAGATATTCGGTAAGTATAGCAATGCCATAACCTATCAATACGCCCACAGCATAGCAAACAATATCACTCCATAAAAAACCGTGTCCCAAAAAAATTCCAACAATAGTTATGTTCCTGAATTTAACTGCCCATGGCGACTGGTATAATTGCTGAATTTCAATGAGTACGCAAACCGCATAACTAATTAAAGCCACTTTCCATAAAACTCGTTTAGCGAGCAAAAAACGACAGCCAAAAAATATACAGGAGGCTGCAAATACATCGCCGCCATATATATCAATTAGTTCCGGAAAGTATTGGGGGCGCCACCTTGTAGCAAGCCCTAAAGGAATATTAATAAAAATTAAAACTGCGTACAGCCATCGTTTATTACGTGCAATCATTTTCCTTAAGCCGTTAAAAAGTCATCGCTTTCGCGGTAAGCCTGTATTAGCCGCTGCTCGCCTTCCTTGCCTGGTTTCGAAGTGCCATGCTCCATGCCCAGCACGCCCTGGTAGCCTTTGCTGTGGACAAATTTGAAGATGTTCTTGTAGTTGATCTCACCGGTGGTTGGTTCGTTCCTGCCGGGGTTGTCGCCTATCTGTATATATGCTATTTCCTCCCAGGCTGCATCCATCCGCTTAATCAGATTGCCATCATTGCGTTGCATGTGATAAATGTCAAATAAAATCTTACAGCTTGGGCTGTTCACTGCTTTGCATATTTCATACGTCTGGTCGGAAGAGCGTAAGAATAAATCGGGCGTATCGCTTAGCGGTTCCAGCACCATGATCAGGTTGTGCGGCTCTAAAATTTCAGCGCCTTTGCGCAGTGCCGTAATTACATTGGCTGTTTGCATCCCGATAGATAAATTCCGGTCAAAATCGCCGGGCACCACCGTCGTCCATTTTGCGTTTACACGCTTAGCTACTTCTACAGCCTGGTGGCAGCCTTTCAAAAAAATGTCTGTATATTCCGGCTTGCCGGTGGCTAAAGAATTGGCGCCATTGCCGCCTTTATTCAATACAAAAACGCCCATCGTCATGCCCAGCTTTGCCATCTTCTCACCAATTTTTGTTTGTTCCTCCTCGGTGCGGCCGGTCATGCCGTTATCTTCCATTGCACGGAAGCCGTTGTCGTAGGCAAACTGTAACTGGTCGAGAAAGTTTTTGCCGGCGCTGTTAGCAAACATGCCGTCATGAATACCATATTTTAAATTAAACGGGTTGTTGCCTGGTGTTTGTACAGGAGCTGCTTTAAGATTAGATGCGGCGATTACAGAGGCGCCTGCTAAGAAGGACTGTTGCATAAATTTACGGCGTTGCATAGTTAGAATTTAGCAACTAAAATAATCACTTTTTTCTGTACGCAGCTAAGTACTGTTTTTAAATGTATGACGGGTTATTGATAAGCTTGGCTCCTGCCGGAGCTTTTACCGCTTATCCTCCATCTGAATACACAATCTTCCGCTATAATATCTTACCGGTATAAAATATTGCATACAATAGATAACACCGCTACCGCTTTAGCGCAAAACCCTTTTACTTTGCGCATCTTTTAGCTATGAAAGTATTTTATAAAGCCCTGCAGTTGCCGTTTCAATACCCTTTCACTATTTCGGGAGGAAGAACCAAAACGCATCAGCCTTCCCTGATGGTTGCATTGCAGTTGGGGTCATGGATTGGCTATGGTGAAGCGCCCGCCATTGCATATTACAATGTTACGGTTGAAGAAATGATTGCCGCGCTGGAAAGCAAAAAAAGCATGATTGAAAAGTTTGCGTTAACCGAAGTAGAACGCTACTGGCATTACCTGCATCACTTATTGCCGCAACATCCTTTTTTGGTATGCGCACTCGATATAGCCTGCTGGGATTTGATGGGTAAGATGAAAGGGCAACCGCTGTATAAATTGTGGAATACTCAATGGAAAAACACACCGCAGACAGATTATACAATCGGGATTGACACCGTAGAAAATATGGTTGCGAAGATAAAGGCAAAGCCTTGGCCCATTTATAAAATAAAGCTGGGAACTACAGATGATATTGGAATTATGAAAGCGTTACGCCGGCATACTGCCGCTGCTTTTCGGGTAGATGCAAATGCAGGCTGGACGCTGGAAGAAGCGCTTGAAAAGATACCGCAGTTAAAAGAGCTGGGCGTCGAGTTTATAGAGCAGCCGTTGGCGAAAGACGAGTGGGAAGGAATGAAAACTTTATATGCGGCATCTTCATTGCCGCTGATCGCCGATGAAAGCTGTGTATTTGAAAAAGATGTGGCGAAATGTGTTGGTTATTTTCATGGTATAAATATCAAACTCACCAAATGCAGCGGGCTTACGCCGGCGCTGCGCATGATAAAAGAAGCGCGGAACCTCGGTTTTAAAGTAATGATGGGCAGTATGAATGAAAGCAGTATTGGCTCTGCCGCTATTGCACAATGCCTGCCGCAATTGGACTATGTAGATATGGACGGGCCGCTGTTGTTAGCAGAAGATGTGGCAACAGGTATTACTTATGATTTTAATGAAGTGACCATCAGCGATAGGCCAGGCCTGGGAATTGAATTAAAATAAAGAAATCTTTTTAAAAATGAAGGCTGCTAAACAGCACTGTCCCCAAAGCATCAACATACGTTTTGCAGCTTATTTATGGTGAGCCAATACTGCATTTACTTTATATTAAAAAGGCTTTTTAAAAACTGAGCTTGATTTTCTCTGCTGTTTATACCGCGAATGGCGACTCCTCTGCCGTTGATGGCGTCCCCGCTGTCAACTGTTAACGACTGATAGTGTAATGCCTGTAATTATTTCTAAAGCCATCACTCCTGTTTAAAAGCGGCTCTTGTCGAATTACGCTACCGTAATCAGGTAATAATTCTTTTTCCCTTTCTGCACAAGGATATATTTATGATGTAATAAAAAAGAACTGTCAATCATCAATTGCAGGTCATCAACCTTCTTACGGTTAATACTTACGCCTCCGCCCTGTATCATTTTTTTTGCTTCGCCCTTGCTCTGGAAAATGGATGCTTCTGCTAAAAAAGAAATAACGTCTATCGCAGCTTCTATTTTATGCTTATTAAAACTGGACCTCGTTACGCCCTGCATCTCTTCGAGGTCTTCTATGGTAAGGCTTTCAGCCGGTGCTGTTTGGTTACTGAATAGTTTTTCTGTAGTAATTACCGCTTCACTGTAGCCGTCTTCCCCATGTATAAAAACGGTAAGTTCTTTTGCTAATGTTTTTTGTAATGCCCGTGAGGCTGCATCCTGTTCATGTTGTGCTGTTAATGCTTCAATCTTTTCTTTCGGTAAAAATGTAAAAATCCGGATCCATTTTTTTGCATCTTCATCTGCAGCATTCAGCCAGAACTGGTAAAAGTGATACGGTGATGTCTTGGCTGCATCCAGCCATATATTGCCCTGCTCTGTTTTGCCAAACTTGCCGCCATCGGCTTTGGTAAGCAGCGGGCAGGTAAAGGCAAAGGCTTCACCGCCGCCTTTACGGCGTATCAGTTCGGTGCCGGTAGTAATATTGCCCCACTGGTCGCTGCCGCCCATTTGCAGCTTACATTGGTGGTGCTTATAGAGCCAGTAAAAATCATAGCCCTGGATTAACTGGTAAGTAAACTCGGTAAAAGAAATGCCGCTTTCACCTTCAATCCGCTTGCGCACACTGTCCTTTGCCATCATATAATTCACCGTAATGTGCTTGCCAATGTCGCGGATGAAATGAAGAAAACTCATTTCTTTAAACCAGTCGTAGTTATTTACCATCACCGCCGCATTGGCTTTCAATTCATCGAAATCCAGAAATTTTTCCAACTGTTTTTTTACACCTTCCTGGTTATGTAGCAACACCTCATCAGTAAGTAAATTTCGCTCTTCACTTTTTCCGCTGGGGTCGCCCACCATGCCGGTAGCGCCGCCAACGAGTACGTATGGCTTATGACCTCCCCGCTGCAAATGCACTAACAGTATAATGGGCACCAGACTTCCAATATGAAGGCTGTCTGCAGTAGGATCGAAGCCGATATAGCCTGAGGTCATTTCTTTATTCAATTGCTCTTCGGTGCCGGGCATTATATCCTGCACAAGGCCCCGCCATCTTAGCTCTTCTATTAGTTGCATACGTGTAGTTTAAGCAAATGTAAAATTGGTCCTCCTAAAAAATACTGCTTATTTGCTTCGCAAATGCTTGTATATTTTAATGGCACTCATCAGCAGGATAATGAACAGGAGCAGCCCTATTAGGCCCCATACGAGGCTGATGGCCTGCTTTACAACAGCAAGCATTACAATGGCTATCAGAAACACAGTAGCTACTTCGTTCCAGATGCGAAGCTGCTGCGAGGTGTATTTGAAAATATCCTTTTGCTGTTGTTTAAAAATCAGGTGCAGGGAGATGAAATACAAGTATAAAAAAACGACGAACACTATCTTTATCAGCAGCCATCGTCCGCTTTCCTGAAGCAGCATTTTATTCCAGCCTTCTGTAAACATAACAACCGGGCCAAAGATCAGCGTTAAAACTGCCGAAGGTACCGTAATGCCATACCACAGGCGTTTCATCATCAGTTTAAACTGGTCGTGCAAAATCGCCTGCGCTTCAGCCGGTTTATCATTCGCTTCCGTATTATAAATAAAAAGTCTTGGTATGTAAAACATACCTGCAAACCAGGTAACCACGAATATAATATGTAGCGCCTTTAGGTAAGAAATATATGTTTCCATTAATTGTGAAAGGTGAAAGATAAGAGTGAGCGTAAAACTGTTTAAATAAATGAGTTTTGTTTCAGACGTTTACCTTCTCCCAACTCCTGTTCAATCATTTGTACCATGGCAGCCACCCAAAGCGGGTTAAGGTTAAGACATGGAATAGCTTCAAAGCTTTCACCGCCTGCATTTAAAAATATTTCTTTGCCTTCTATTGCCATCTCTTCCAGTGTTTCAAGGCAGTCGCTTACAAATGCCGGGCACACTACCAATAACCGCTTAATACCTTCCTTTGGCAGTTCTGTTAGCCGTACCGCCGTGTATGGCAGCAGCCATTGGTCACGGCCCAATCTTGACTGGAAAGTTTGCTCTACCTTCTCTTTGGGTAAATGGAGCTTTGCTGATACCAATTCTGTTGTGGTAAACGTTTGATGCCGGTAGCAGAAAGCATGTGCCGGCGATGCTACATGGCAGCAGTCTTTTACCTTAAGACAATGGGCGCCGGTTACATCTGTTTTAAAAATATGGCGTTGCGGGATCCCGTGATAGCTGAACAAAATTTTATCATACGGTTTATCTGTAAATGGTTTAATGGTTTCGGCAAGTGTGTTTACGTATGCAGCAGCATCAAAAAACGGCGCTACGGTTTTTAGTTTAAAAGTATAACCTTCTTTTTTATGAACTTCTTCCATGTATTTAACCGCCGTTTCGTAGCTGCTCATGGCATAGTGCGGGTATAACGGAAACAGCAACACTTCTTCCAGGTGGGGCGCCTGTTGCAATAAACTTTCATAGGCTGCTGCCGGCGTTGGGTTGCCATAGCGCATCGCCAGTTCTACCGGCATTGTAAGCTGTGGCTGCAGCGCGGCCTGCAACTGTTTGCTCAGTACAATCAGCGGCGAGCCTTCTTTTGTCCAGATGCTTTCATAAGCATGGGCCGATTTAGGCGCACGCAAGGGCACCACAATTCCCCGCATAAGGGCCAGCCGGAGCAGGTAAGGAATATCAATTACCCGCTCATCCATCAAAAATTCATTCAGGTACCTCCGCACGTCTTTTACGGCTGTAGAATCGGGCGAGCCAAGGTTCATGAGAATAATTCCGCGCTTTATTTCCTGTTGCATATCATCTTGTTTTATACCGGCGTCACTGCGCTTAAAGCAATTATATTTGCCGCCGGCAAAAGTGGTGCAAAGGTATCGTGAGGATGTAAACGGTAAACAGGAATTTATGCATATTGGCCGTTAATCTTTTCAATGCCGTGCATTAGCCAAAAGATGGCAGGCGTTACAGCATCGCTCAACTTTTTTATCACTAAAATAATTGTGTTGAAACAAAAGCCTATCCATCCGGCTATGCAGCCTTACCTTGATGGTAAAGTATTATTGCTCGATAAACCGCTGCACTGGACTTCGTTTGACGTGGTTAAGAAAGTACGGATACTTACTAAAATATCCAAAGTGGGCCATGCCGGTACGCTGGACCCGCTGGCAACCGGTTTACTGATTGTCTGCACCGGCAAATACACTAAAAAGATTAATGAATATATGGGTATGGAAAAAGAATATACGGGCAGCTTTACGCTCGGCGCTTCTACACCAACCTACGACCTCGAAAGTGAGCCGGTAAACGCTGCTGATATTTCACAGTTAACCATACGGGAGATCGAGGATGCAACTATTCATTTTACCGGTAATATTCTGCAGGTGCCGCCACTTCATTCTGCTATCAAGCGGGATGGAAAGCCGGTGTACCTGGCCGCACGGAAAGGAGAGCATGTAGAGCTGGAGCCACGGCCTGTACTCATAAAAGAATTTACCATTACAAAAACCGAGTTACCCAAAGTATATTTTAAAGTGGTGTGCGGCACCGGTACCTACATACGAAGCCTGGCTAATGATTTTGGTAAAGCACTGGGCGTTGGCGCTTACCTCAGCAGTTTGTGCCGCACCCGCATCGGAGAATATTCAATTGCAGATGCAATGAGTATGGATACGTTTAAAAGGAGCATTGAAGCGATAATTGCAACAGAAGGCGCGCCATTACCAAAGCCTACAGTAACTTAGAAGGGTAACCCAATTCCTAACTGGATGGCAAAGTTGTTGCGGTTGGGCGATACTACATTGCCATTGCCATCTTTGCGTTCGTATTCATGATTGCGCCAGGTGAAGTTTGGAAAATCCAGCCACCCACCATTTGCGCGGCGTGCCGGGTCTTTCAATTTTATGCCGCCGTCTATCCGCACCAGGAAATAACTAAAGTCGAACCGGAAACCGGTGCCTACGCCAATCGCAACATCTTTACCAAGCCGCCGGAAGTTAAATTCACTTTCCGTGTTATTAATGTCTTTTTTAATATTCCAGATATTACCAATATCGGTAAACAGTGCGCCACCTAATTTGAGCGAACTGAAGTCTGCAATCTTGTATCGGTATTCTAAGTTCACTTCTAACTGCAGATCGCCATACCGGTCTCTGAATGCATTATCTTTAGTGCCTGCCGTATCACTCAGCAGCGAAGAGCCAAGCCCAAGCTGCCGAAGCGACCAGGCGCGCATGCTGTTGGGCCCGCCACCAAAAAATTGCTTATAAAAAGGCAGGGTTATGCCTACTTTTCCATAGTTGTAGCCGATGCCCGCAAAGCCACGCATAACAAATGAAGTACGGGGAAAAGTAAATGATTTTCTATACTCGCCTTCTGCTTTGAGGTACCGGTAAATTTTATTCTGCAACGGCTTTACAAAACCGGAAAAAAAGCCTGCTTCCTCTACGGAAAAACGAAAAAAATTGCTTTGTGCTGCATGCGCAGCAGAAGGATAGGTGCTTGTGTAAGATAAAATAGTACTTACAATAGAGCCGGTATTGAATGCGGTGCGTAAAAAAGGATTGGTGACAAATTGCTCGCGTAGCAACTCTAAGGTGTCTAAAGAATAGAGTTCAATATTGGGTATTTTCCATTGCCATAACTTGTTCTTTATTTTCCAGTCGAAGCCCATGTTGGTAACCAGCGAACGGATGCGAAAGAAATCGCTCCGCTCAGAATATCTTCCGCCAATACTGATCAATGTTTTTTCTGCATCTACCTTTTCTGTATTGCGGATGAATGCGCTTTTAATAAATGGAAAAATAATATTCGGAAAGCTGTAGGAATGACTAAGCGAAGACTGAAATGTTTTTAACAACTGATCGTTCTTGTTGAGGCTTAACTCTACGCCATTGGTGAAAGAGGTAGTAGCCTGTATAGCTTTGTGCCATACATTACGGTTAAGATACGTAGCATTGACTGCCAGGCCAAAGAGATTGCCCGAACTGATAATATCGCCGGTATTACGGCTTGCTTCAAGCGACAGGGTAACGTTTTCCTTTTCGGCCGGCACCAAAAAAAAGTGAAAGTCCACCATGTTGCTATCCCGGAAAACGGTACGCGACTCAACATTTTGCCAGGCCCCGATAGCCGATAAACCAGTTATCGTTTTTGCATACAGTCTTTCGTGGTACAATTGTTTTTTTACCAAGAAATTGTTCTGCCGCATAGGTTTAAAACGAAAGGAGCCTTTAGTGCCATACATCGTATATGCACTATCGTGGTATAATACCGGCGGCGGGTTACGGATGAGGCTGTCAGGCAGTTGTGTAAGTTTTGCTTCTGGGTAAAAGTAAAGATTGCCGATCTTATACCGGCGTAGCTGGGCAGAATCAACCAGCCCGGTGGAGTCTTTACTTATATCTCTTGTTTTGATGGTAATACTGGCAACCGGGTTTTCTTTTTTTCGGGCAGCTACCGCTTCTATGGTCTGTACCTGCTCAAACGGATCTACCGACAACTGCAGCAGTGAAGCATCGGTCGTATCTGCTTCGGCATATAAATTATCGCGCGAGATAAGCAGGTAGCCACGGTTTTTATACACATTTATCATCCGGTCCAGCTCACTGCCTACCAACGATTTGGCAAAGGGGGATTTGCCCGGTTTTAAAAGGCTGCTCTTCATTATATTTTCGCGTATGGCAATACGTTGCAGTGTCGTATCGCCTAACTGGTAGCTAAGCGAATCTATGATGGTCACTTTGCCGGGGTCTATTGTAAAAACAACGGTTACCCGCTGCTGGTTTCTAAAGGTATCAATGTAAAAACTATCTTCAAATGAGGTATGGAAATAACCTTGTGCATTGAGATAGGCGCTCATAAACCTTTGAGAACGCGATATGTTTTGTGTATCAAAAACCGGTGGATTTTTAATCCGGTAAAAAAGGCCAAAACGCTGTGTTTTCAGAGAGCGCAGGCTGTCATCGAGATAATTGGGCAGATCATTGGCCAGATTCTTTTTATCAGTCCCATTAACATCGGGAGATTGCAGGTTAATTTTTACATTATATACAAAAGGGGTATCAGCAGGAAAGTTTTTTACATTGATGCGGTTAAATGCAAACAAAAATTTTTCTTCCGTACACGATGAAATAACCAAAGCGCAAAAAAGGAAAGCGTATATATATTTCACCTTGCCGTATCTGGAGCCCATTAATGTTTTATTTTGCGGCCGGACGATACCCTTTTATCTCCGGGAAAAATTTTAAAGTAAGCGTTGTATTGCCTGTAATGATTACTAAAAACGAGGTCAAATATATTCAAAGTTTATCCCACAAAAAAAACCGCGACGCGGAAGGGCTTTTCCTTGCTGAAACGCCAAAGCTGGTGAACGAATTGCTTGCAAGCGACATAACAATACGGAAAATCTACGCAACACGCGATTGGGATAGCAGAAGTGCGGGCAGTACTCCTTTAGAAGAAATTGATGCACTTACGCTGCAGCGTATCAGCAGTTTAGACACATCTAATAAAGTACTGGCTATTGCCGAACAGAGAAAATTAACTTCTTTCAATTGGCATAACCAAATAACATTGGTATTGGACGGCATACAGGA
Organism: Ilyomonas sp.; assembly: GCA_965247435.1. Classification (GTDB taxonomy): domain Bacteria; phylum Bacteroidota; class Bacteroidia; order Chitinophagales; family Chitinophagaceae; genus Ilyomonas. The sequence goes on from OZ252019.1 coordinate 1,798,836, forward strand.
CCCTGGCAATCTTGGTACCATCCTGCGTATTGCTGATTGGTTTGGTGTTTATCAGGTAATTGCTACCTACGATACGGCCGATTGCTACAACCCAAAAGTAGTGCAAAGCTCTATGGGCAGTATTGCACGTGTGCATACCCGGTACGAAGATGTGACGCCGGTACTCATTGCTGCGCCGGTGCCGGTTTATGGCGCGCTGCTGCATGGCCATAGTGTATATAAAACCGGCAACATACAGGAAGGAATTATAATTATCGGCAATGAGGCCAGTGGCATACGGGAAAATATTTTGCCCTATATCCGGCACGCCATTACCATACCCCGCACCGGAAGTGCAGAATCTTTAAATGCAGCAGTAGCTACAGGCATTATATTGTCTCATTTAATCAGGCCATCCATATAATTATCCTGTTAAGTTTGGAGCTTGCACAATTTTTGATGTCTTGCAAGTCAATTGACTGATTAGACCTTGGTAAGTGCAATAACATTGTAGATACAGGTAATTCAAACTTTCTTAAAAAACCAGCACGTTTACATGATTTTGATAGTAGATGATAAACGCGAGAATATCCTGTCTTTAAAAAAAATTCTGGAGATTCACGATTTTAAAGTAGATACAGCTTTGTCTGGAGAAGAGGCATTGAAGAAAGTGCTGAAAAATAATTACTTCCTTATCATACTTGATGTGCAGATGCCCGGTATGGACGGCTTTGAAGTAGCAGAAGCTATTAGCGGCACCAGTAAAAGCAAGGACATACCCATTATATTTCTCTCGGCGGTCAATACAGAAAAGCGCTTCATCACCAAAGGTTACGCATCCGGCGCTATAGACTATGTTACCAAACCTTTTGATCCGGATATTCTTATTCTTAAGGTAAAAACATTTTATACCCTTTACCAGCAAACACAGGCGCTTAATAAGATACAGCTATCGCTGCGGGAAGAAATAGCCGTACGAACCAATGTGCAGCTTGAACTGAAAGAGAAGAACAAAGAACTGCAGTCTATACTGGAAACCATACCTCAAATCGCATTTACTGCAAAGCCAGACGGCACTATTGAATTTGTAAATGCACACTGGTATGAGTATTCTGATTCCGGCAGCGAATTTCCGGTAGTTAAGGATGAAGAACCTATAGCTGTAAAATGGAAGCAAACAGTTAAAGACGGTAATAATATGGAGCTTGAACTTTGTATCAACAAGCTAAGAACCGACACTTTTCGCTGGCACCTTCTGCGTGTGATACCTGTAAAAGAAAACGATGTAACCGTAAAATGGGTAGGAACTTTTACAGATATTGAAGAGCAGAAAAAGGCGCTGGATAAAAAAGACGAGTTTATAAGCATGGCCAGCCACGAGCTAAAGACGCCGCTCACCAGCATCAAGGCGTATGTGCACCTGCTCTATGGTACGCTGCAAACGGAAGCAAACAGCAGCCAGTCAAGATACTTTATCGAGCGTACCCAAAAGCAGGTTGACAAACTTTACAACTTAATCACCGACCTGCTGGATATATCCCGCATAGAAAGCGGCAAGCTTAAGTTCAATAAAAAATGGTTTAATTTTCAGTTGCTGCTCAACAGTACTTTCGAAATAATAAACCAGACCTATCCTGCTTATAAAATTCATGCGGCAGGAAACGGTAACCTGGAAGTGTTTGCCGACGATATGCGCCTGGAGCAGGTGCTTATTAACTATCTCAGCAATGCCATAAAGTACTCGCCCGATAATAAAGACATCTACGTTACCACAAACCGGCAAGACAATATGCTGCAGGTGGCTGTAAAAGATTTTGGTGTTGGCATACCTAAAGAAAACCAGGCAAAAATATTTGATAAATTTTATCGCGCGGAGGATACCTCCAACCGCTTTCAGGGTCTTGGCATCGGCTTATACATCTGCTCCGAAATTATTAGCCGTCACAACGGCACTTTTAATGTGGAAAGCGAAATCGGTAAAGGATCAACATTCTCTTTTAGTATTCCAATCGGCAATCAAAATGAAAATTGATTCTTTAAAATCTTGTAGTAAAAAGATCAATACCAACCGCAAAAAAGTATATTTATAAGCAATGAAAACTTCATTCTTGCGCAACCTCCAGATAGGCTTTGGTTTGTCTTTAGCTATACTGGTTATAAGTTCTATAGTATCCTATTATAGCATTGTAAATTTTAAAAAGACGGCCGACCTGGTTAATCATACCAACATAGTGCTTCAGCAGTCGGAAAAAGTAATCTCACAGCTTAAAGATGCAGAAACCGGCCAGCGCGGTTACCTGCTTACCGGCAGCGATTTTTTTTTAAAGCCATACAATTTGGCAAGGGAAAACATTTTTAGCATTATTGATAGCCTGCAAACACTTACCAGCGATAACCCGGTTCAGCAAAAAAATTGCAAAGCGTTAAGAGTGCTGGTCAACAGAAGGCTTGACCGGTTGGCAGAACTGATTAAAATACAGAAAGCAGGTAACCTTATTGACCCGCAACAACTGGCCGACGGGCAGGATACGATGGATAAAACAAGAGGGCTGATTGGAGAAATACAAAGAGAAGAAAACCGGCTGTTAATAATACGTACCGCAGACCTGAAGCATTACAATACGGTTACACCTGTTATAATTATTACAGCAGCCCTTATCGCGATTATTATAACTTTCTTTTTTTATCTCCGGGTAAAAAAAGATTATGATACACGCAAAGTATTACAGGAAGAGCTGGAGCAAAAAGATGCGGAAACTATGGCCCGCATACGGGTGATAGAGGATTTGGCCACACAAATTTCATCCGGCAACTACAGAATACGCATAGCGGATATAGCAAAAGATAGCTTGGGTAAACTATCCGAGGCGCTTAACAGAATGGCTCAATCGCTGGGCGAAGCATTTGATAATCTGCTGACCAACGACTGGTCAAAAACCGGAGTAGCCACATTAAGTAATAAAATAGTTGGAGAGAATGATTTCAACCGGCTTTGCCAGCAAATTATTACTTTTCTTACCGAATATACCAACAGCACGCTTGGTGTTCTTTACCTTTCCGAAAACAATCAGCTACACTTTAAATGCGGCTACGCAGTACAACAGAATGCGCTTAACAAAACGGTTAACTTTGGAGAAGGCATTGCCGGCCAGTGTGCCGCATCCGGCAAGGAGTTGCTCATAACCGAAATTCCGGATGAAAGTATCCGGCTCACCTATGCAACCGGCGCCATAAAACCACGGTCAATTATTGCTTTCCCTATTTATTTCGAGCAGGAATTAAAAGCGGTAATTGAGCTCGCTTCTTTAGAAAACTTTACACATAAGTCAAACGATTTTCTTAAAACCGTTGCTTTCAATATTGGTACTGCGGTAGAAAGTGCACAACGCCGCCTGCGGTTGCTGGAGTTATTACAGGAAACCCAGGCGCAGGCAGAAGAGCTGCAGGCACAGCATACAGAGCTGGAGCAAATGAACAGCGAGTTGGAAACACAGGCGCAACGGCTGCAGGTTTCGGAGGAAGAACTAAAAGTGCAGCAGGAAGAGCTGATGCAATCCAACCAGGAACTCGAAGAGCGAAGCACACTGCTTGAAGAAAAAAACCAGCTAATTGTAGAGCGTAACCTCGAAATACAGAAAAAAGCGGAAGAGCTCGAAACCGCTACGCGCTACAAGAGTGAGTTCTTAGCCAATATGTCGCACGAGCTGCGCACACCGCTCAATTCAATTTTACTGCTCTCGAGGCTGATGTCGGAAAACATCGAAAAAAACCTGACTGCAGAGCAGGTAGAATATGCCCGTGTAATACAAAGCTCCGGTAATGGGTTGCTTACGCTGATAGATGAAATACTGGACTTATCTAAAATAGAAGCCGGTAAAATGAAACTGGAATTTAATAGTATTTCCGTAGCAGAAATTGCCGATGATATGAACGTGCTGTTTAGTCCGATGGCAAAAGAAAAAAACCTGCAGTTTTCCATACGCATTGCAGAAGATATTCCGCCCTCCATCGTAACCGATGCTGCGCGGCTCGAACAAATACTTAAAAACCTGTTGTCCAACGCGCTTAAGTTTACCTCCAAAGGCGCTGTAACAATGGAGGTCGTTGCCCGCGGCGATCAGTCCATTTCCTTTATTGTCCGCGATACCGGCATCGGCATCCCCAAAGAAAAACAGAAACTGGTATTTGAAGCGTTTCAGCAGGCAGACGGCTCTACCCGCCGCAAATATGGCGGCACCGGCCTTGGCTTATCCATCAGCCGCGAACTGGCCAAGCTGCTGGGCGGCGAGATCAAACTTAACAGCGATGCGAACCAGGGAAGTGAATTTATTGTAGATATTCCGGTAAATGCCATCGGCATACTTCCCGATAGCAGCACCGGCCCCGAACCGGCCGTTGCGGTTATACCCGCTATGCCTTCCTTTACTGCCGCAAAGCCGCAGACGCCGTTGTTGCTAAGCGCTGAAATTCCCGAAAGTATTCCCGACGACCGAGACAATATACAGCCGGAAGACAAAGTAATCCTCATTGTGGAGGACGATACCGGTTTTGCACAAACCCTGCTCTCCTTTGCACAGCGCAATGGCTACAAAGGGGTCGTAGCGGTGCGGGGCGATTATGGTATTCAACTGGCAATCCAGTATAAGCCAATGGCAATTTTGCTGGATATCGTGTTGCCAATAAAAAATGGCTGGCAGGTGATGGAGGATCTTAAAAATAATCCGCAGACAAGAGGCATTCCTGTGCATATTATGTCTTCTTTGCCATACCAGGAAGAAAGCCTCAGCAAAGGAGCGCTGGATTTTATCAGTAAACCGGTTGCATTTGAGAAGCTGCCGGATGTATTTGCAAAAATAGAACAGGCGCTTACCCGCGGGCCTAAAAAAATAATGATTGTAGAAGAGAATGCGAGGCACGCCCAGGCGCTTTGCTACTTCCTGGAGTCGTACGAAATCAATGCAGTCTGTACCGATAATATTGATAAAGCAACGGACGTGCTCAAAAGCGGAATATCTGATTGTATTGTGCTGGATATGGGTGTTCTGAACAGCAGCGTGTACGAGGCGCTGGAGAAAGTAAAAGCGCAAACAGGGCTCGAAAACCTTCCGATCATCGTTTTTACAGGTAAACACCTGTCTAAAACCGAAGAACAGCGCATCCGGCAGGTAGCCGATTCTATTGTAGTTAAAACCGCCAACTCTTATAAGCGCATTTTGGATGAAATAGCACTTTTTCTGCACATTATTGAAGAAAATAATCCCGGGACGCAGTACCAGAAGCCGAAAAAGATTAATGCGCTTACCGAAGTACTGGAAGGTAAAACAGTTTTAATTGCCGATGATGATGTCCGCAACATTTTTTCGCTCACCAAAGCGCTCGAAGCGCACCGGATGCACGTAGTTTCGGCCATGGATGGCAGGGAAGCGCTGCAGATGCTAAAGGAAAACCCGAAAATAAACATCATTCTGATGGATATGATGATGCCCGAGCTGGACGGATACGAAGCCACGCAGACAATCCGTAAAATGCCGCAGTACCGCAACCTCCCGATACTGGCTATTACGGCCAAAGCTATGTACGGCGACCGCGAAAAGTGCATCCAGGCGGGCGCTTCCGACTATATCTCGAAGCCTGTAGATATAGATCAGCTCGTTTCGCTGCTGCGGGTGTGGCTCTACGATAAAATGTAGCCCGTAAATACCATTTTTACTCTTATAATCTCTACATTTATCCTGCAAAACCTGCAGATATACCCTACAAAAAAGGCGGCTTCCGGTTATACCGCTGTATTAATAAGGCTTAGAGTTAGTATTTATCAAAAAATCACCTTTGACAAGACTATTATAATATAGTAATTAACCCGCAAGCCTGCTAAACGGCAGATTACACATTCAATATGTTACCAAAAAATAATGATTACCCGCTTTTGCCTAACAAAAAAGCCCGGTCAGGTAAAAACCTGTGGGCTATAAATCTGTTTTTTTCAGGGGTAGGGTAAATCTGTTTTATAAAGGGTCGGATTTTGCTATTTTCAGGCTATCAGTGTAGCATTATGCGCTATTGCATTAATTATTTATCGCCTTTCACACACTATCTCACCAACAATAATTATTTTTTTGCGCTTATTTTCTCGTTTATTACTCCTGCTACCGATAATTCCCCTAACTATTGACACTGTTTATCTATGCAAACCGCAACGCTTACCAGTTAATACGAGTAATTGTCCTTTTTGGTTGTGAATAATTGCCAGCCTTTTTACAAGCTACTATTTTTCAATAAATAATAACTGCAAAGGCAGACGCCTTTGCTACCGCCTGGTTTAATAGCATTCCTTTTTTTTTTAAAAATATTTTTTACAGTGGCTGTATAGTCTATAACATGGCAACCGCAGCCGGCAGCATTGCTATATTAGCTACATATAAGGAGAAAGACTGTATAACCAGACAAAATTTTGCCCATTGCAATCTATGCTAATGCTAAAATTGTAAAAAAACTAAATACAATACGGAAAAAAAGTGATTTGCAACCGCCTTTTCATCCAACAAAAGCAGGGAAAAATCCGCGGAATACCTGGGAAGCAACCGAAACTTTCCTTTTTTTTGCTGCAATTGCCCGCCGCCGCTACTCCTGCAGCACCATTTGCATGTTGTACAGGCCATTATGCACTTCTACCTTCGTGCAAATGCCGCCGGCATAGTAATAAATATTGTAATTTTTATCCGGCAGCATTATTTTATACACATGCTGCTCTATTTCTTCCACCGGAATAAACGCCTGGAAGTTATCCGAATATAATTGTTTGATATTTTGCGGCTCTTTCAGGTACAACATGCCAATATTATACAAGATTGGCTCCTTCGTTATCACCCTTGTGCCGCTATCATCGGCCGCAACATAGCCGGCAGCCGATGCGGTAGTGGTTTTTGCCGTTTTTTCCTTTCCGTTCATGTACCGTTTCACCGACGAAGACACTAATTTGCCGCGCTCAAAGCGCGATTCTTCTTCAACCTTCACATTTACACTCATAAAACCCTTCGTTTGCACGTCGGAGGTTAGGCGAAGCCCCAGGGTTTCGCCGGTTTTGTTTTGCGTAAGCACCATTTGCCCTACTACATCGTTTTTATTCAGCACATTGTAGTGCAAAACCTTTTGCTGCGCAAAACCTGCGGCGGAAAAAAGAAGAAAAATACCACTGAAAATGCTGGTTAGTTGCTGTTGTATCATACGTATATCAAACGATGTTTTGGTTTAACTGTTACAATATACCGGACGATTTAAAATATCCGGTGTTTAACTGCGTTATTTTTTTATAAATACTATCGCGCTGCGCGCAAAGCTCCCGGCTGCGCAACTTTTACGCCTAAGATTCTTTTTTTACAGCGCCGCTGCATGTACTCTTGTATAATTTTTGATTATTACATGGATAATAACGCTACAATAATGCCCGACAACCTGAGCGCCAGCCCTAATGCGGTAAACGTATATGTTTTGGACGAACATTTTCCGATGCCGCAGCTTAACCGTACCCGCCGAATCTGGGTTTATCTCCCGCCGAACTATTTTTCTGCCGACAAACGTTACCCGGTAATCTATATGCATGATGGCCAAAACCTTTTTGATGAAGCAATGGCCTACGATAAAGAATGGGAAGTGGACGAAACCCTGAATAAACTACAAGCCGGGTGTATTGTTGTAGGAATTGATAACAGTGAACACCGGATGACCGAATATAACTACCATCACAGCGCCCGGCATGGCACCGGCGAAGGGCAGGAATACATGGATTTTATAGTAAATACCTTAAAACCATATATTGATGCCAGTTTTAATACCAAAACAGACCGGCAATACACACATATTGCCGGCAGTAGCATGGGCGGACTCATTTCGTTGTATGGTGCGCTCCATTTTACAGAAACTTTTGGCAGCGCCGGCGTGTTTTCGCCTTCTTTATGGGCAGCGCCATCCTTTAGTACCGAACTGGCGCCCTTAGCGGCAAAGCATCCACACCTGCCGCAGCGGTTTTTTTTGTACGGCGGCGCAAAAGAAAGCCGTTTTATGGTAAAACATCTGCAGAATCTGGCCATTTCACTCCAAAAATATCCGCAATACGAAGTATATCTGGAGATTGACCCCCACGGCGAACACAGCGAGTACTACTGGCGCCACCATTTTCCCGGTTATTACCGCTGGCTGATGCAGGAAAGTGAAGATAAATAACCTTTTATAACGCTGACAGGGTTTTAAACCCTTTCAACGTTTACTTATATCCTGTTTGCATTTGACTTCTGCTAACCTGCATCCTATATAATCTCTCTTTTACACCACCTTCTAACGCTGACAGGGTTTAGAACCCTGTCAGCGTTTACTTTTATGTATCTTTTCCTCACAGTTTTTCCAGCTTTTTCTTACAAACCTGTAAGTTAATGCCTTTGCCGAGCACCGGCAAAAACAAATCGCCCGCCTTTTCTACCCGCTGTAGCGCATTCTTAATGGTAAACTCCGCTATTTGCAGTCCGGGCTTTACTGCTGCCCACTCCAGCGGCATACTTACCGTAGCACCTGGCTTGGGCCGCACACTGTAGGGCGCGGCAACCGTTTGGCCCCATTTATTTTGCATAAAATCTATATACAACTTATCCTCCCGCTCATTTATCGCCCGCTTAATGGTGTTAATATCGGGCAATTGCTGCACGGTGAGCGCTGCAATTTGCTCCGCAAACGGACGGCTTTCGTCGTAAGAATACTTTGCGCCGAGCGGAATATAAATGTGCAGTCCCGTAGCGCCGGAAGTTTTGCAATATGCTGCAGCGCCGGCGCGATCCAGCACTTCTTTTATCACATTTGCCACAGTTATCACGTCGTCAAAACTGTTTTTCTCCGACGGATCCAGGTCCAGCACGAGGTAATCCGGCTTGTCGAGGTGTTTTACCGTAGAATTCCACGGATTAATCTCGATGCAGCCCATATTAGCCATATAGAGCAGCGTGTCTTTATTGTTGCAAAGCAAATAATCTATATTTCTTTTATTACTTTCAGAGAAAATGGATGCCGTTTGCGCCCATTCCGGCGCGGAATTGCCTACGTCTTTCTGAAAAAAGCCTGCTTCTTCAATGCCACTCGGTGTGCGCCTCATGCTTTGCGGCCGGCCCTGCAGGTACGGCTTCATATACCGGTACATTGCATTATAATATTGGATTAAATCTCCCTTGGTCAGTCCGTCTGCCGGCCAGAAGAGCTTATCTACATGCGTAAAAGCCACCTTTTTACTTAAACCATCCAGCGCAGTAGCTTCGTGCAGAACCGGAAGTTTTTTCTTTGCCGCCGCAGCCGCTTTTTTGGGCGCTTTCTTTACTGTTGCTGCCGATTTTTGCACCTTTCCCGCTGCTGCCAGCGTTTTATTAATGGGCGAAGCAGGATCGGTTTCGTCTTCACTGTTATAAGGCTCATCCGTAGCATAGTCGTCGCGCTCTTTTATCAGCAGCCAGCTATTGGGCGCTCCTTTTTTCAGCTTTACCAGCGCAAATTGCCCCTTTAACTTCCGGCCGTTGAGGATAAACTTGAGCGAACCGGCGGCAATTGCTTCCCCGCCATTGTTTTTATTCTCTGCAGATAGCGTGTAAGTACCACTATCCCAGATTTCTACAATGCCGGCGCCGTAGTTTCCTTCCGGTATTATGCCTTCAAACCCGGCATAGTCTATCGGGTGGTCTTCTACCATCATGGCCAGCCGCTTATCCTTCGGGTTTAGCGAGGGGCCTTTGGGTACCGCCCAGCTTTTTAGCACTCCATCCATTTCTAAGCGAAAGTCGTAGTGCAGGCGCGAGGCATTATGCCGTTGTACTACAAAAATCAGCTTGTTTTGCTGTTGCAGTGTAGCACTTACCGGCTCCGGCGTATCGGCAAAGTTTCTTTTTTGTTTATAAAGCGATAAACTCATGCGGTTACTTTTTGGATTAACGAATAAAAAGCGCTGATTTATAACAGCATTGGTTAACAATGACCGCAAAAAAACAGCCAGCCTCCTCTTTTTCAGATTACGACTGGCTGTATAACCACCCTAAAACCACCACACAACAAATTTTTGCTACGATCTTGGTTTTTAAACCATTATTCTATCTGGTTGCATAACGTTTACTTTTAAAATCTGCACCTTTTGCCCAAAGTTTTGCATTTTTACTCTTGTAATCAGCGTGTTTTTTTATAAAATCAGCGTATCTGTTTCAAAATTCAACGCACTTTCTTTAAAATTCAGCGCGTTTTTCTTTTTATTCAGCGCTTTTTTTTGAATTTTCAGCGCACTTATTTCAATAAAACGCCGGCTTAAATCCTAAACTACTGCGTTTAATTATTTACTGTTACCCTAAAAACCGCTGTTTCCAGTGTTGAAGCGTTTTCAACGGTAATAGCGCTCCATCCTTTTAGTATTCCCATCTTTCCGTTAGGCTTTACAATCACCGGCGAGCCATTTACCTGCCTTCCTTTGTGAACAAGAATGTCCACCGGGCCGGTATTTTCCAAAGTTGTACCTAAAACAACGGAAGTAATGGTCTTTTGTTCGCCCAATTTTAGTTTAGTAGTGCGTACTCTGGGTTTGCCAGCCGAATTATCTACCGTAAAACCCCATAATCCAAGCTGGCGGTCATTGCTGCTGTACAGATTTTTGAGAAAATCGGCAATACCGCGCACGTTCTTCATAATGGGCTGCCAAACAAGGTCACGAAGTTGCGTCTCGTTCTCTGCCTGGCGCGTGGTGGTGATGAAACTGGTGTCGCAGCCTACCGATTCCTGCACGGCGGCGGCATCGGCGGCAATATCTATGTGCTGGGCATCGAGATATGGCTGCAACGGGCTTTCGCCGGCGGGGTAACTATTGTGCTTGCTGTAGAAAGCAAAGAAAACATCTTTACGATCGGAGAAGGAAGACGGGTAATTTATCTTTCCATTGGCATCTACGGGCACGCCCCACGTGCCAAGCTCGCTGTAGTTATTGCCATAGAGCGATTTTAAAAACTGAACTTCCTTTTTGGTATTGCTAAAAGCGGGGTCAAACTTATTATCCCGCAACTGCCGGTAGTTATTGGCCTTTTTTACCAGCACCGCGCGGGTAACATCGTGGTTTTTGGCCCCTGCCGCAGCCGTACTGGCCGCTGTAATGTTGATATGATGCTGAATAAGGTACGGTCTAATGGGGCTGGAGGCGCCGTCCGTTGCATTTTTGGCCACAAGGCTCTCAAATAAAGTTTGCTGAAAGGTAAAATCGTCTTGAATTACAATTCTGGACATATTGGATTACGTTTTTTGTTAGTAATGCTCCAAAACTAAAAAACGTCTTTTCTATTTTGCTTAAAAACGGTTTAGAATTTTCTTATAATCTTTTTAAAAAAGGCGCTGCAGAAGCGAAAAGGGCGCAAAGGCTGTAATATTGTATGGCACTGTTGTTGAAACGGGAGAGGCTAAATCATTTTTTTATGACTGCAAAAGAAGAATTTGAGTGGTTGAAAGCAGATATGGTAGTGAATTACAAAAAATATATTGCGGCTATGGAAAGCCTCTCATTTAATGATATGGGCAATATGGCAATGCGGCTGCACCACAACGAATGCTTTTACAAATCGGCAATAAGCAACGACGCTTTGCGGGCATTTATTCAAAAGCATAAGTAAATGGGCGCTATTAATAGAAGAAGAATTAATTAAACATCCGGTTTATCTGGATTTCTATGCAACGGAGGTAATCTTTATCCGTATTGTATGTTTTTTTTGCTTTAAAACAGCCCTCTTTATCCTTAATAAAATGGATTAAGTTGTTGTTGATTAAACTTTCTACAGAATAAATAGTTTCGGAGTAATAAATGGCCACCGGTAGCTGGCTGGGCTTGTTTTGATGTAGTATTGGGATTTCGATAGATAATGTCATCAGCCATAAAAATACAGCAGCGGGTGGGTTTGCAAAAGTTAATGTTGAGAATTGCAGTGTTATCTTTAGATGAACTTAGTTTTTATGTAATGCGGGTAAGTTAATTGCAGGTTTTTGTATAGATAACCGTTTCAGCGGCGGGCTATTATAGCGCTTCTGTAATTATCAGTTACCATTTCAGCAGTGTTTTATATCATAATATTTTAGAAAGGAAGACATAGATGGCGGTATCATAAAAGGGTTTATAAAAAAAATTCCCGGCCTTTCACAATCCCTTTTCCACATCGGGCAATTGGCTTTCTTCCGCTATTTTTACACCCGAAAAAATGCACTGTATGATGGTACCCAGCATGGCAGAAATGATGATGAACGGCGAAACACCCGAAATTTTGTTTTGGGTGGGCTGCGCCGGCTCGTACGATGCGCGTGCGCAGAAGATAACGCGCGCTTTTGCGGGCATTCTAAACAAAGTGGGCGTTAAATATGCCATCCTTGGCAAGGAAGAAGCCTGCACCGGCGATCCCGCGCGGCGTGCCGGCAACGAATTTCTCTTCCAGATGATGGCGTATAATAATATCCAGGTGTTAAATGGCTATAATGTTAAGAAAATAGTGACTGCTTGCCCGCATTGCTTCAACATTTTTAAGAATGAATACCCCGAGCTGGGCGGAAATTACGAAGTATTGCACCATACTACGTTTTTGCAGGGATTAATAGACGAAGGCCGGATACAACTGCAGGGTGGCGGCGCATTTAAAGGCAAGAAAATAACGTACCACGACAGTTGTTACCTTGGGCGGAGCAACAATATATACGAAGCGCCGCGAAAAGTGCTGGAAGCGCTGGATGCAGAGCTGATAGAAATGAAACGGTGCGGCAGTAAAGGGCTTTGCTGTGGTGCGGGCGGCGCACAATACTTTAAAGAAGACGAGCCGGGTAGCAAAAGAATCAACACTGAGCGCACGGAAGAGGCGCTGGGCACCGGCGCGGGGATAATTGCGGCCGCTTGTCCCTTCTGCAACACGATGCTGAGCGACGGCGTGAAGCATTCGGAGCGAGAAGGGGACGTACAGGTGCTGGATGTGGCCGAATTAATCGCCATGAGCCTTGCTTGATGGTTAATTGTTAATGGTTAATGGAGGATTTAATATTGAATATGGAATATTTAATATTAGAATACAGATACAAAGGCTTAAATACATAATCTTCATGTCTTTATTTATCAATATAACATAGCAAAACAAAGGCTTCCAAACAATTTATTAAAAACAGAAAGCACTTTCAGGCAATGTGGCGCGCAGGCACGGACGGATGCGCGGAGCGATCATGCCGTCCTTGACTTTTTTTGTTGCGTTTTTGTGTCAAGACAAAAAAGCAACAGTGAAAACTTAAAACAAAAGACGTTTTCCACAATAACAATATTACTTATTACCTCTTCCTTATTAAATACTTATGAATCTCGCATATGAACACCTCCTCCCGGAAGATTTTAATGGCAATTCCCGCGTGTGGCTGTACCAAAGCAACCGCTTATTTTCCATCGGCGAGGCATTGGAGATAGAAGACAGGATGTATGACTTTGTAGCAGCGTGGAATAGTCATGGTACGCCGGTGAAAGGCTACGCCAACCTGCTGTTCGGTCAGTTTATTGTGCTGATGGCCGATGAAAGTGCTACGGGTGTAAGCGGCTGCAGTACAGACAGCTCCGTACGGCTGATAAAAAATATAGAAAGCCTGTTTCACGTAAGCCTTTTTGATAGGCAGTCGCTCGCTTTTGTGGTAAAAGACAAGGTAGAAATACTGCCGATGGCACAATTGGAGTATGCGCTGCAGAATAACTTTATTACGCCTGATACTTTTTACTTTAATAATCTTGTAAATACGAAGCAGCAACTGGAAAATGAATGGATTATCCCCGTAAGGGAGAGCTGGCTGGCCAAAAAGGTGAAAGCGATGGTGAAGGGGTAATTGTTGATGGTTAATTGTTAATTGAATAGGGGATAGGTAAGATGGAATATTGCGGAAAAGCAGTTGGCATTTTTAATATTACCTATTACTTCTTACTTATTACGTGGTAAAGCCGTTGATTAAGGATTGAAAAGGGAATGCTTAAATAGACCTCACTTAAATCCTCTCCAAAGGAGAGGACTTTATCTTCAAAATATTAAAAACTATGATTATTTTATTCTTGCCTTTCTCCTTTGGAGAAGGGTTGGGATGAGGTTTGATAAAGAATTAGCGTAGCTGAAACAAATATCAGGTATTACTTCTTACATATCTTCCTTTGCAAATACCAGTTAAGGATATAACAGGGATGATGGTAAATTGTTAATGGTCAAATTTTGATTGAATAGGTAATATTTAAGATTGAATATTTATCAATTGACTATTAACCATTACCAATCAACAATAATTATGGTCAATTTTTGATTGAATAGGTAATATTTAAGATTGAATATTTATCAATTGCCCATTAACCATTACCAATCAACAATAATTATGGTCAATTTTTGATTGAATAGGTAATATTTAAGATTGAATATTAATCAATTGACTATTAACCATTATCAATCAACAATAGCTAATGCGATTGCTGGGCAAATGGCATGGTAAAGCCGACGCCAATCAGACTTTTAAGTTGCAGGCGCGGGCCTTTGTTGGCAAATTTTACATCATCATCATAAATCATATCGAGGTTGTAGGTGGCCGCCATAAACCGGTTGATCTTAAAAGCAAAAGCATTGGTTAAAAACATATCAATGTTTTGCGGGTTGTGGCCATAGTTGGAGAATAAATCTATGCGGCCTTTATACGTTGCGTTCTTATAAATGCTTGTATAATAATTGATGGATGCAAACGCGCCCACTTCATCATAAACATGATTATTAATGCCTACGCCGTAAGCGCCCTTCTGCGAAAGGCGGCGGTTGGCAACAAAAGTGGTACGGTTGGTAATGGGCGACAGGAAAATAGAGAACGTAGGCTTCGGTTTATAGTCGAAACCTACGGAAAGAATAAGATAAGCCGGCGATAAAAAAGTAGAAGCCAGGTCGCTGCTGTCTTTAGTATAATACGTACGGCCATCGAAGAACTGCGAACGGAAATTAAACAGTCCGGAAAGGTACCATTTGTTGGAAGTATCTATGCGAAAGCCGTATTTGGAGAGCAAATCTATACGGTCGTCGTTCTTACGGCTGCCTAACGAGGTGGTTTGCACAAAGCCAAGGTTAAAATCGAAAGAATTGTCCCATGTATGCTTCTCATTCCGGTAAAAAAGGGAATAGTTTACATACGAATTAAGCGATAGCGAGAAGTTGTCACCGCCGGCGCTCCAGTTACTCAGCGTTCCCTGCGCCACATTAATGTTTACGATGCCGCCATGCTTCCATTTCCAGCGTGTAGTATCGTTCGCGTCTTTTTTTACATTGCGAAAAATCTCGTTGGGAAGCTCTTTTACCGGTATATCCTGCGCAAAAAGAAATGTTTTCGTAACAAAAAAAGAGAAAAAAAACAGTACTGCAGGTTTCATCTGTCCGTATTTGATAAAAAGGTGGCAAATATACTTTTGCCGGTATAGAAAACAAATGTAAAGGTGCTGCCAATCTGACACCACACTTAATTTTTAACTACTTTTGTCCCCTTAAATAATTGCATAAAGCATGGAAGTATTGCAGATGGCCACAAAAGTACACGACGAAGCGCGGCAGGGCGAAGCTTTTTCGCCGTTTGGAAAAGACTATATGCTGTTTAGCAAGAAATTTTACATCGAAAGCTACGGATGCCAGATGAACTTCAGCGATAGCGAGATCGTAGCCTCTATTTTAAACGAAGAAGGTTTTGGCGCTACGCGAAATGTGGAAGAGGCAGACGTGATTTTATTGAATACCTGCTCGATACGGGAGAAAGCAGAGCAAACGGTACGTAAAAGATTGACGGAATTCAGAAAAATAAAAGAACAAAAGCCCGGAACGCTTGTGGGTGTGCTCGGCTGTATGGCGGAAAGGCTGAAAGCGAAGTTTCTGGAGGAAGAAAAGTTGGTGGACATCGTGATCGGGCCAGATGCTTACCGCAGTTTGCCCGGCCTGATAGAGGAAGCAGAGAGCGGCCAGAAAGGCGTAAACGTACTGCTGAGCAGGGAGGAGACGTATGCCGATATTTCGCCGGTGCGGCTGGATACGAATGGCGTAACGGCGTTTGTATCCATCATGCGTGGGTGCAATAATATGTGTAGTTTTTGTGTAGTACCATTTACCCGCGGGCGGGAGCGGAGCCGCGATGCGCATTCCATCGTGCGCGAAGCGCAGGATTTGTACAATAAAGGGTATAAAGAGGTGACTTTGCTGGGTCAGAATGTAGATAGCTACTATTGGGTGGACGAAAACGGGGCAAAACCGCAGCTTTTTGGAGAAAATGCAGCCGCCGGCGCGGTAACTTTTGCGCGCCTGCTGGAAATGGTGGCGCAAATACATCCTGACCTGCGCGTTCGCTTCAGTACCTCGCACCCAAAAGATATAACGGAGGAAGTACTGCATACGATGGCGAAGTACGATAACATCTGCAAGTACATTCACCTGCCGCTGCAGAGCGGCAATACGCGCATCCTGCAATTAATGAACAGAACCTATACCCGTGAGTGGTATATGGCCAAAATCAACCAGATAAAAACGATCCTTCCGGGGTGCGGCATCAGCAGCGATGTGATAACGGGCTTCTGCAGCGAGACAGAAGAAGAGCATCGGGATACGATTTCGATGATGGAATATGCAAAGTACGACCTCAGCTATATGTTTTTTTACAGCGAGCGGCCGGGCACGCTGGCCGCGCGGCGGTATGCCGATGATGTGCCGGAAACCGTGAAGAAAAGACGGTTGCAGGAGATTGTAAATGTGCAAAACCGGCTGTCGCTCGAAAGTAACCAGCGCGATGTAGGGAAAATATTTACGGTATTGATAGAAGGGGAAAGTAAAAAGAGTGCGGATGACTGGATGGGCAGGACAACGCACAACAAAGTGATTGTTTTTCCCAAAGAAAATAGCGCTTACCGCAAAGGCGATTATGTGGAAGTATGTGTACATAGCTGTACGAAGGCTACGCTGTTGGGGAAGTTGGCGGAATAGGGAAAGAAGTACTGCAATTGCGTGCTGAAGCAATTAATTATCTTGATAAATGACAACTGTTGTAAAGGATAAACTGCCGGAGATTGTGAAAGTCTGCGAAGAAATGCATGTAAAATCGCTGTATTTGTTTGGTTCCGGCGCGCGCGAAAGCGATTATTACGCTACCAGCGATCTTGACTTTACTTATAGTTTTCAATCAGACAGTTCGGGCCACCTGTTGCCGCCGTATTACGATTATTTCGACTTAATGTTTAAGCTGGAAGAAATAACCGGGAAGAAAATTGACCTCGTTGCAGAGAAAAAAATGAAAAACAGGTTCTTTACAGAGCAGGTATTAGCAGAAAGAATAAAAATTTTCGGATGCTAATCTTAAAATACTTTGAAGACATCCTGCTTTCTATCGGTGTAATCGAAATTCATGTGAAAACCATCAGCACATTACAGGAATATGAAAGCAACATCACGGTTGCAGATGCTGTAGAAAGAAGACTGGCTATCATCGGGGAGGCGCTTTATAAAATTGATAAGATGGATAAGCAGATTTCGATAACAAACAAAGCAAGAATAATAAGCCTTCGTCATATTCTCGTGCACGAATATGATTTAATAGAAGACGCTACTATCTGGAATATTGTGCATAATCACTTACCGCTTCTTAAATCGGAGGTTACGGGTATTATAAATAACTTTTCTTAGCATGGAAGTACAATCAATAAAAAACCGTTTTGGGATAATAGGTAACTCGCCGGCGCTTAATCACGCATTGAACGTGGCGGTGCAGGTGGCGGCCACCGACCTGAGCGTTTTAATCGTCGGCGAAAGCGGTGTGGGTAAAGAAGCGTTCTCCCATATTATACATGCCCTGTCATCGCGCAAGCATAACTCTTTTATTGCCGTCAATTGCGGCGCTATACCGGAGGGCACGATAGATTCGGAATTGTTCGGGCACGAAAAAGGCTCGTTTACCGGTGCGGTGGATAGCCGGAAAGGTTATTTTGAAACCGTAAGCGGCGGAACTATTTTTCTCGATGAGATCGGCGAGATGCCCATTGGTACACAGGCAAGATTGCTGCGCGTGTTGGAGACGGGCGAGTTTATCCGCGTGGGTTCTTCCAAGGTACAAAAAACCGATGTGCGCGTAATTACAGCTACCAACCGTGATTTGTACGAGTCCACCCAAAATGCCAAGTTCCGGGAAGACCTCTATTACCGGTTAAGCACCGTTCCCATCCGGGTGCCGGCGCTGCGAGACCGGAAAGAAGATATATTGATACTCTTCCGGAAGTTTGTAACCGACTTTGCCGACCGGTATAAGACTACGCCGGTGCAACTGGACGAAGACGCTAAAAGTTTACTAATTAACTATACCTGGCCGGGCAATGTTAGGGAATTGAAGAACATTGCAGAGCAGATTTCGGTGCTGTCGGCCAACCCGCAGGTAAGCGCTGTGGATTTAAGGAAGTTTCTGCCGGAGAAAATGATGAACCGGCTGCCGGTGCTGGCGTCTGCGGCGCAGCACTCAGCGGGCGAGTTTGCCAACGAGCGCGAAATTCTGTACAAGCTTTTCTTTGACATGAAGAAAGATGTGACCGAGCTGAAGAAAATGTTTGTGGATATTCTGCAAAACCCTGCGGCGGCTGGCCATAAAGCCATGGATTATGTAAAAGATAATATGCTGCATGAGTACAATGGTCATAACAATGATATAGCGCATAACAATACAGGCATGATGCAGCAACCCGTATTGCAGCCGGCCGGCCACAATAATCACCCGGTGCTCCTGTCCGGCGATGATATCCACCAGCATGAAGAAGTAGAGGAAACGCTTAACATTATGGACAAGGAGAAGGAGCTGATTATTAAAGCACTTAAGAAGCACAAAGGCAAGCGGAAAGATGCGTCCTCCGATTTGGGCATCAGCGAACGCACATTATACAGAAAGCTAAAAGAGTATGATATTAATGAATAAAGAAAAGCAGTTGTGGAACCGAAAGCTAATGTGTCGCTTCCGGTTGCCGGCTTTGCGTACGTCCCTTGCGGCTTACGCTTTATGGCAGATGTGTTTTTTTGTTTCTTCCTGTGGTGTATATACGTTTAAAGATGTGAGCATTCCGCCGGAAGTAAAGACCATCAAAATATCGTATATTGAAAACAAAGCCCGCATTGTGAACCCGCAATTGAGCCCGCGGCTTACGGATGCGTTGCAGCAAAAAATCTCCAATCAGACGAAACTTACCCGTACTACCAGTGATGATGCGCATTACCAGATAAGCGGCGCTGTCACCAGTTACTCGGTTTCAACGGTTGGCGTATCGGGCCGGCAATCTGACCAGAACCAGTTGACGATCGGCGTTCATATAACCTTTAAAAACACGCTGCAAAACAAGACTGATGAATTTGATGTAAACCGGAGTTTTCCATTTTCGGCCAACCAAACGTTGGACCAGGCTGTAAATGCACAATTCCCGGATATTCTGAAGAATATCACCGACGAAATTTTCAATCATATTTTTTCTAACTGGTAGCAGAATTGTATTTTCATCGCATGAATGCTGCAGAAAATAATCTTGTTCAGTTACTTACAGGCCAGCCTTCTTTACAAGCTGCAACTGCAGCACAAATAGCAGAGATTACGCACCGTTTTCCATATTTTTCTCTCGGACAACTTTTGCTTACAAAAAAATTAAAAGCGGAGGATACCGAAACTTTTTTAGCGCAATACCAGCAATGCGCTTTGTACTTCACTAACCAGTCCTGGCTGCAGTATCAGCTAAATAACCCGGAAGTTAGCAAACCGGATAAATTATTTAAAGAGACATCAGAAACAGCGAAAGAAGCTAATAAGGAAACCGAACCGGAACTAATAACGGGAGAGCCTGCCGGGGCTGTAGCCGAAAAAGGGGAAATGGAAGATAGCAACCTTATTACGCTGCCGGCAGAAGGGGTTTTAAGGAGTATTTCCTTACAACTGGGCGAGGTAAAAGAGGAGCCGGAAGATCCGCCATTGGATGCTGACGAAATAGAGTACACAGACATCCTGGCGCCGGAAGCATCCGCAAAAATTGCAAACCTGTTGCAGCACCAGGTAGAAGATTATCATACGCCGGTGGATAATAAAAGGGATTTGCCGGTAAGCGCAGAACCATACCATACGATAGATTATTTTGCTTCACAAGGCATTAAAATGGATCCGCATCAACCGCAGGATGCACTGGCAAAAAAGGTACATACATTTACCGACTGGCTGAAGCAGATGAAGCGTATCAACCAATCTCCAACGGATTTAGGTAGCGATCCCGATACAGATAGTTATGTTCAGTCTATCGCCGATACGTCTAATCAGCCGCGGGAGGTTCATACGGAAGCAATGGCTGAAGTGCTGATAATGCAGGGCAAAAAAGATAAGGCAATAGAGCTGTACCAGAAATTAAGTTTGCTCAATCCCGCCAAAACCGCTTATTTTGCGGCGAAAATTCATCAATTAAAAGCGCAGTAAATGCCTACTTTATTTTTTATAATTATTGTTTTAGTGTGTATCGTATTAGGATTATTTGTTTTAATACAAAACCCGAAAGGCGGTGGCTTATCAGGCACTTTCGGGGGTGTTGGCAACCAGTTTATGGGGGTGAAGCAAACGACTGATGTGCTGGAAAAAGGAACCTGGCTGTTTGCTGCACTAATCGGTTTGCTTTGTATCATTTCTGTTTTGTTTTTTAAGGGCAGCACTGCGGTAGATTCCAATTTGCTTAACAACATCAACACTACAACGCCTGCGCAGCCTAAAACCACACCGGCGAACGCCTGCCTTTGCAGGTGGATACCACTAAAAAGTAGAAGATTTTTTAAATGTTATAAGTCCCGGCGCTCTGCAGCCGGGACTTTTTATTTGAACCAACAGCATCAATGAAATGAAGAAATATCAAATCACTTTAATAGGTGATAAGCACTATAGAAACAGAAGGCGTTGTTTAGGAAAGGCCAATTCAACCAATTTAAAAAACGTTGCTTAGTTGCTCTTTGTTCGCTCTTAATAGTTGTTCAAGCCATTACGACTCTGATTTTTTCAAAATTTTTCGCTGAGAATGCTTTAGATTAAATCTTTTTTTAATTTAATTGCTATACGATTTCGTTTAACAATCCGTTATGTGAAATGAATAGAAAACTTGCGAAATTATAAAAGTGTTTACACCGCCGATTTAGAAATGGTAACAACTTTGTTATATAAAAGTGTAGAAAACTGATCATGAAAACGTCACAATACGATAGCCATAGCAATAGCTCAAAACGGAAAAAGAAATTCTGGATTGATGTAACTTCCCTCGTTTCATGGATAACCGTGATAGCGGTGATTACTATGTTCTGGATGGGATTCACTGCTTTGTGGGAAGGTAATTATATATCTCATGCCATCGCTAAATTATTTCATACGACAGTAAGTCATCTCGCAAAGCAATAATTTTTATAACGTTCATTATATTTTAAAAAACCGGCTGCTATAAAAGAGCAGCCGGTTTTTTTATGCATACGTTTATAAGCGCCATGATGGCATATTCATGAATTTAATAAATATCAATGCGTTACAGGCAAACCTATATAGAAACTTAGCCACACAACATAATTTATACCTGTATGGTTTAATTAGTATTTGCTTATCATACAAAGCTTTAATAAAACAGCGCAATGTTTTACCTTTGCCGGCTTTGGAATACTGCATGAAATACGATAAAGAAATTAACCGGCGCAAGACATTTGCCATCATCTCGCACCCCGATGCCGGCAAAACAACCCTTACAGAAAAATTTTTACTGTTCGGTGGCGCCATACAGGTAGCCGGCGCCGTAAAAAGCAACAAGATAAAAAAGCACGCTACAAGTGATTTTATGGAAATTGAACGCCAGCGCGGCATTTCGGTTGCTACGAGCGTAATGACTTTCCAGTACAATGATTTTTTAATTAACCTGCTGGATACGCCGGGCCACAAAGATTTTGCTGAAGATACATATCGTACCCTTACCGCTGTGGATAGTGTTGTACTGGTAGTGGACAGCGTGAATGGCGTAGAAGCGCAAACGAGGAGGCTGATGGAAGTATGCCGGATGCGGGATACGCCGGTAATTGTTTTTATCAATAAGCTGGACCGGGACGGGAAAAACCGCTTTGACCTGCTGGAAGAAATAGAAAAGGAATTAAACATCAGCCTGCACCCGATGACCTGGCCGATAAACAGTGGTAAGGAATTTAAAGGGGTGTATAACCTGCACGAAAAAAGCCTGCGCCTGTTTGCCGCCAGCACCAAGGCCAACGAAGAAGACACGATTGCCATACAGGATTTAAGCGATTCGCTGTTGGAGGTAAAAATAGGACAACGCGATGCAGATACGCTGCGTGAAGATGTGGAATTGGTAGATGGTGTGTATGGAGCGTTGCAGGTTGATGATTATTTATCCGGCAAAGTAGCGCCGGTTTTCTTTGGCAGTGCCGTAAATAATTTTGGCGTGAAGGAAATGCTGGACACCTTTATACGCATAGCGCCGGTGCCGCGCGACAGGGAAACCAATAAGCGGGAAATTAGCGTGGAAGAAGATAAATTCAGCGGGTTTGTGTTTAAGATTCATGCAAACCTCGATCCCAGGCACAGAGACAGGATCGCTTTTTTGCGTGTTTGCAGCGGCAGGTTTGAGCGCAACACGTATTATCACCATGTGCGGCTGGATAAAGAAGTGCGTTTCAGCAACCCGTACAGCTTTATGGCAAGAACGAAAGATATAATTGAAGACGCTTATGCGGGTGATGTGGTGGGTTTGTTTGATACCGGGAATTTTAAAATCGGCGATACGCTCACAGAAGGAGAAGATTTATATTTTACCGGCATTCCTTCTTTTTCGCCGGAAATTTTTAAAGAGCTGGTAAATAAAGACCCGATGAAAACAAAGCAATTAGAAAAAGGCATTAACCAGTTGACAGATGAAGGGGTAGCCCAGCTCTTTACACAGTTTGGCGGTAATAAAAAAATAATCGGCTGTGTTGGCGACCTGCAATTTGAGGTAATACAATACCGGCTGTTGCATGAATACGGTGCGGCCTGCGATTTTAGAACATTGCCATTTTATAAAGCCTGCTGGCTTACCAGTAACGATCAAAACAAATTGCAGGATTTTTTACGTTTCAAGCAGCAAAACTCAGCAGCGGATAAGGATGGTAATCCTGTTTATCTTGCGCAAAGCGAATGGTTTTTGAATACTGAAATTCAAAACAACCCCGATATTGAATTTCATTTTACCAGCGAAATCGTAAAGTAAAAATATTTGTTACGCACTACCTGTTCAACAGCTTTTAAACAGCTTCCTGCCAATAATTACCTAATCATTTTATAGGCAATTGCGCAAATTCCGCTCATTGTAGTATTTTGGCTTCTTTACTATACCTGTAATAACCGTTTGTCTATGAAAAAATTCCTCGCCTGCCTTCTTGTAATCGCTTTTCCGGCAATGATTTTTGCCCAGCAAAAAAGCAGCATTTCTATTATTCCACAACCGGCTTCCATTACGCCAACCGAGGGCAACTTCCACCTAAGCAATACGATCACGATTAGCGCGCCTGCGCACGATGACGTTAAATATGTGACAGACTATATGCAGCATAAACTGAGAAAAGCGACCGGTAATAAAATTATCATAAGCCCTTCCGGTAATGCGGGTATTCAGTTAGTGCTAAACAAAAACAATGAAGCGCTGCTTGGTAAAGAAGGCTATACCTTGTCTGTTACACAAAAAGGCATCGTTATATCGGCAAATGAGCCGGCCGGTTTGTTTTACGGCGTCCAGACACTCATGCAGTTATTACCCAAAGAAATTGAAAGTGCGGTTGCAGTAAAAGATATTGACTGGAAAGTGCCGTGCACAGAAATAACAGATTATCCGCGGTTTGCATGGCGCGGACTGATGTTTGACGTGTCCCGCCATTTTTTTACCAAAGCGGAAGTAAAAGATTTTATAGACCAGATGGTGAAGTATAAATTTAACCTGCTGCACCTGCACCTGACCGATGATGAAGGCTGGCGAATTGAAATCAAGAGTTTACCGGAGCTTACCAAAAAGGGCGCTTATAGCGTAAAAAAGGTGGGCTATTTTGGAACTTTCGCTGCACTGGCGCCGGACGAGCCGAAGAATTATGGCGGCTTTTACACACAGGAAGACATTAAGGAAATGGTGCAGTATGCGAAAGCGCGTTTTGTAAATATTATGCCCGAGATAGATGTGCCCGGACATAGTATGGCAGCAGTTGCTTCTTATCCTGACCTGTCCTGTACACCCGGCGCTGAAAAGTACCAGGTGCGCTCCGGTGAAGAAACAATGGACTGGTCGCACGGCCAGCCGCCAATTGCTTACGCCGACAATACCTTATGCCCGGCAAACGAAAAAGTATATGTTTTTTTAGATAAAGTATTAACGGAGGTAGCGCAGCTTTTCCCCTTTGAATACATTCACATGGGTGGCGATGAATGCCCTAAAAATTTTTGGGAGAAAAGCGAGGCCGTAAAAGCCTTGATGGCAAAAGAAAACTTAAAAGACATGGATGAAGTGCAGAGTTATTTTGAGAAGCGATGCGAGAAAATAGTAGAATCGAAAGGGAAGAAGTTTATGGGCTGGGACGAAATACTGCATGGTGGCATTGCGCCTAATGCAGCCGTAATGAGCTGGCAGGGAATTAAAGGCGGCATCGAAGCAGCAAAGCAGCAGCATGAAGTAGTAATGAGCCCGACTACTTTTGCTTATATTGATTATATGCAGGGCGACCCTATTATTGAACCGCATATCTATGCAACCCTGCGCCTGAAAAAAGCGTATGAACTGGAGCCTGTACCGGATGGCGTGGATCCAAAATACATTAAGGGTGGGCAGGCCAATCTCTGGACCGAGCAGATTTACAATACGCGCCACCTGCAATATATGGTTTGGCCGCGGGCGATGGCTACTGCGGAATGTGTGTGGTCGCAAAAGCAAAAGAAAGACTGGAGTAGTTTTGTGGACAGGGTTGAAGGTCAGTTTCCGCGGTTTGATGAAGCTGCCATTAAATATGCACCGAGCCTGTACGATCCGTCTTTCAGCGCCGATACTACCGCTGATGGTCAGTTGAAAATCACGTTAACAACAGAAGCGAATAATCTTGATGTATATTATACTTTTGACAATTCTTTCCCGGATAATTTTTATCCCAAATATACTGCGCCCCTGCTTGCACCTAAAGAAGCGGTGATGCTGAAAGTAATTACTTACCGTGGCAGTAAGCCAATGGGCAGAATGATTGCAATGCCTTTGGAAGAGTTACGTAAAAGAGCCCGTGGTAAAGAGGAAGAGTAAAACAGGTTACAGGTTTTAAGGCAGAAATAGTTTAAACCTCTGAAATAAGCGTTTGATTAGCTGAAAAAGCCGGGTTGCCCCAACGTGTAATGCCGCTGTATGGTTACATACTTTCGAGGGGATTATCCATTAAATAATTTGTGCCGCTTTATTTCTTTACCACTTCTAAGTATTAAAGAATGATAGAACGTTGGAACATCATTGGTCCATTTTTTTAAAGCTAAAATAATAGCAATAATCTCTATTCTTGTAAGTATTCCAATCCAAAAACAAAAGTTGAATAAAACGGATGACTTACATTCAATTATTACCTGTAGTAAAGTGGCAAATAACAGCAGTGTCCAGATTTTTGCGCCAATTGAATGGGTTGCAATTTCCTTTTTAAATTTTATAAAGCTCACTAAGTAAGTTAATCCTTCCATACCAGCAAGTATTAACAGTTTTGTATTATTCGTCTTAAAAAAATCAGGGCATTGGAAATACGTGGCTGCGGTAAAAGATATAAAAAACAACTGGTCAACAGTAGAATCTAATCGCCTTAAATATTGTGTCGAAACTTTTAAACGCCGGGCAATGATACCGTCAAAAATATCAGTCAGCAAACCAATGGAGAAGAGCGCAATGGCTGTAATCACGTAATGTTTTATTTGTGCGAGGTTTAATATTATTATTACAAAGCCTATAGCAAGTCTAATGTAAATCAAAACAACTGGTAATCGCTTCATAAAGTGGTTGAGTACTGGGGTTTGGTATAAACCGAAGATACCTGCAATAAGGTTTAACCGCTTATTTATGCTTACGGTTTTGGCACCAATTTTTTAAATTTTGCGGTTATATTAATTTCCAATAGTTATTTCATATACTTTAAACCAAACAAGTTTATACTATGCAGAGTTCTGTTGATATTGTGGCTATAAAATTTGGAAAATTCTTTTTATGAAAGCAATAGGCAGCAGCGAGCACATTGGGTTCAAATATTGATAAAAAGTAAATTAGCTGCAGGCATCTGACTCCTGCGGATTCCCGCTTTATCAGGGGGTGATTTATTTAAAATTATTTAATGCCTACAGAACTTTATCTGAGAATTGCTATGTTGTTATCATAAACCGGAATAACAAAGTCTTTGCCCGATAACATACTAACGAGTCTGAATCCCAAAAATTTTTAAACCTTTATTGTGCAATTGCTTTCAACCCACAAACCTGGTAGTTACTTCAAGCCGGTTATTATCAGGATCGAGTGTTTCAAATTCATAGTAGCCGTCACCGGTTTTTCTGGGGCCTCTTAATATTTCAAATCCCGCTGCCTGTAACTGTTTAGCTTTCTCCTCTACTTCCCACTGAGTAGCTACCTCAAAAGCAAGGTGGATAATACCTTTATGCTGCGCATAAATGGTATCGTTAGCATTATCAGGAACGCCTGGCTTCGCCATTATTTCAAGGCGCGCTCCGGACTGGAAAGTGAGAAAGTAACTTTCAAACTGATTGGTTTCGTTTCTATATTTAATATTTGATACCGCTTCAAAATATTTTATATAATATTCTTTTAACCGTTCTAAATTATCAGTCCAGATGGCAACGTGTTCTAAAATCATAAATAGTTTGATTATGATTGGTACCTGAATAAAAAACATTCCGGATATTTTGCAAATCCGGAACGCTTATACTTAACAATATATTTTAAAACCAGCTTCCTACAAATGATTCGTTGGCTGTTTGTGGCGGCAAATTTCTTCTGCGTCTTCTTACATCTATGCGGTGCTTTACGATTGTAACCGGCACCAGCAACATAAGGAATATAACAGTCAATGGCGGTATTCCCATAAAAGAAATCCATTTGCCGCCATACATACGGCGCATCGGGCGCTTTAGCCGTTCTGCAATCAGGTACATACTGGGCACAATAACCAGCGTCATAAAAAACGCGAACATTACTCCAAAGATTATTGTCCACGAAAGCGGCTTCCAGAAAACGGCATTGTCACCGCCAAAATAAATATGCGGGTTAAGATTGGAGAACATGGTGATAAAATTAATGTTGAAGCCAACCGCTAACGGTATCAATCCTAAAATAACAGCCAGTGCAGTAAGCAATACCGGGATAATACGCGTTTTGCCGGCCTGTACGATAGCTTCCCTTAACTTTAAACCGCGGCCACGCAGCTCATCCGTAAATTCTATTACCAGAATGCCGTTTTTGATAACAATGCCGGCAAGGCCAACAACACCAAGACATGTCATAATGCCCGATACTGTCATACCGGTAATTGCATAGCCAAGGAAAACGCCAATGATGCTGAAAATAATTTCGGATAGAATAATAACTGATTTACTTACCGAATTAAACTGCAGCACCAGTATAAACAGGATTAAACCAAAAGCAATGAGAAATGCTTTGCCCAGAAAAGCAATGGTCTCGGCCTGTTGTGCGCCTTCACCGGTTTGCTGGATAGTTACGTCATCAGGCTTGTGTTTAAAGTTGGCCAAATGCTGTGTAATAACAGTATTGACGCCGGTAGGTGTGTAACCATTTAGTACGTTGGATACAAGCGTGATCTGGCGCTTTTGATTTTTACGTTTTACACTTCCCAGCGTGCTGGTAAGGTCAACCTTTACAAGATTGGAAATAGGAATATTTTTAAAGCCACCGGTTGCCATATCGCGGAAGTAAATCGGCATGTTCAGCAACTCCGTGAGATTGTGACGCTGTATTTCGTTATTGCGGAGCTGTATCTTGTATTCGTCTTTGCCTTCCTTTATTTTAGATACTTCTCTTCCAAATACCGCGGTGCGTATCTGCTGCCCTACCTGCGAGGATGCAACGCCTTCAATCAGGGCGCGCTGGCGGTCAACGGTGAGGGTTATTTCGGGGTTGTTCAAGTCAACATCCATCTTTAACTCTTCCACGCCCGGTACCTGCGCAGAGTCAAGATAGTTCTTTAAGGAAGAAGCCGTTTTTATCAGGTCGTCAAAATCTTCACTTTGCACTTCTATGTTAATGGGCGGGTCGGTGGGCGGGCCACCCTGTTCCTGGTCCACTGTTATCTGCGCGCCGGGAATACCTTTAATGGCATGTCGTATAGAGTCCAGGTACAGGCTTGTATTTACGCCGTGCCGCTTGTCAAATTCAACAAACGATACCTGTATTCTGCCCAGCTCGCTGCGCGTACTCTGGTCTCCGCTGTTTGGGTCGGCAGCACCTTTGGCAACATTGGTAATAACGCTTTCCACTACGTCGTTCTTTTTATTATCCGTTTGGCCTAACACACTATATACTTTGCTTTCCAGTAAGTGGGTTACCGAATCGGTGTATGTTACCGAAGTTCCGACCGGAAGTTTCAGGTAAACAAAAATCTGGTTGGGATCGCCCTTCGGAAAAAACACTACCTGGTTTCTGCCGGAGCTGATGGAGGCGCTGAAAAGTAAAAAAGAAAAAATCAGTAAGCAGATAGTGCCTACGAATAACCATAATGGCTTCCAGCCGCTAAGCGCCCAGCGCAGCAGGTTTTCGTAATGGCTCATGATCCATGGCAGCACGCGGTTTTGGAAAGAGTGGATCAGCTTATCCAGTACGTACCGGTTGAGAACTGTTAAAATTGTAATGAGCAGCAATATATTTCCCCAGAAGAAAAACATATTGCTTTCGCCGGCTGCATTGCCGCCGCTTGCAGCCCCGGCCGCATCCAGTAATATACCAATGGCTATTGCAATCCAAAAACCCGGCTTGCGAAAGATAGCGCTCTTTGGTTCGTTCACTTCTTCTTCGGAATGACTCATAAAATCCACTGCAAATACAGGGTTCATGATAAAAGCTACAATCAGGGAGGCGGTTAATGTAAAGATGAGCATCGTAGGCAGATAAATCATAAACTTGCCTATTAATCCTGGCCAAAACAGCAGCGGGAAAAACGGTGCTAATGTTGTAAGCGTACCTGCCAGCACCGGCACAAACACTTCACCGGCAGCCATCTTTGCTGATAACGGCGCACTTATTTTTCCCTTGCCCTGCGCAAAGATGCGGTGCGTGTTTTCGATGACCACAATGGCATCATCCACAATAATGCCCAGGCCAAATAGCAGCGCAAAGAGTACAATGAAATTAAGCGTGATATTGCCGCCGGTAATAAGACCTGCGGTTGGCAAAAACACGAATGCAACGAACATGCTGAGTGGCACAGACAGCGCAACGAAGAAGGCATTGACAATGCCCATAAAAAACATAAGAATAATAAGCACCAGTACAAAACCAATAACGATAGAATTTACCAGGTCGTTAAAAGACGTTTTGGTTTTGGCGCTTAAATCCCCGGTAATAACCACATTCAGATCTTTCGGCCATTCCCCTTTTACCTCGGCTACTGTTTTGTTTACATCCGCAGATGTTTCTATTAAATTCTCACCGGAACGTTTGATGATATTAAGCGTCACCACGTTCTTACCATCAAGGCGTGCATAGCTGTCGCGCTCTTTGGTGGTGTCAATAATTGTT
The DNA here is from genome assembly GCA_965247435.1 of Ilyomonas sp. Lineage (GTDB taxonomy): Bacteria > Bacteroidota > Bacteroidia > Chitinophagales > Chitinophagaceae > Ilyomonas. The sequence continues at coordinate 1,828,699 of OZ252019.1, forward strand.
GCAATATCTTTCAGATAAATCGGGTCGCCCTTGCCATTGCGCACCACTACCTGCTGAATGTCTTCGGCGGTATGGAATTGCCCTTTCAACTGCAGGTTGCGCTTCATTTCGCCTACGTCCAACTGGCCGCCGGAGATGTCTGCATTCTCGCGTGCTACGGCATTGGCAATATCATCGAAGGTAATGCCGGCGCCCTGCATCCTGTAGTTGTCCACATTAATCTGAAACTCTCTTTCCGGTGCGCCTACTTCATCCACCCGGTTTATCTGTGACAGGTCTTCGAGCCGGTCCTGCATTTCATCGGCAAATTCTTTCAGGCGCTGCTGGTCGTAATTGCCACTGATGTTTACATACATTACCGGAATATCGCTCAGGCTGATTTCCAATACGGTCGGTTCCTGCGTAAGGTCATTCGGCAAATCCTGCTTTGCCTTATCCACCGCATCTTTTACTTTTTGTGTTGCTTCATCAATCTTTACGTCGGTATCAAACTCAATAATGATAGCCGAATAATCCTGCTGCGACGTACTGGTGAACTTGGTAATTTTTGCGCCGGTAATGCCTTTAATCTGCTTTTCGATAGGCCGCGTTACCAGGTTTTCTATGTCTTTCGGCGAGTTGCCTACATAAATCGTTTGCACATAAATCTGCGGTATTACTACATCCGGAAACTGCTCCTTCGGCGTGGTGACGAACATGGTAACGCCGATACAGCTAATGATAAGCATCATCAGGTAAATAGCAGTTTTGTTAGTTACGCTCCAGCTTGTAGGCTTAAATTCTTTAAACTTCTCCGTAATATTTTTGAATGTACTCATTACAATTCTTTTAAAATTTTCGCTCGGGCCGCAAAGTCACGAAAACCTGAAACGATATAAAATCATCCGGCTTTGATAAATGCTGTCTTTAATAAATTATTGCCATATCCGCTTCTGATAACCCGCCACCAATCCTTTGCAACCTATAATTAATTTTATGCTTTTGTGGTTATCAACTGGCCATCGTATAAACCCTGGTAACCGTTAGTGATAATCTGATCGCCGGGCTTTAAACCGCTTTTTATTTCCAGTTTGTCACTGTACATTTCACCTTGGGTTACCTGTCGCCGGCGGGCTACCATCTTGCCATTTTCGTTTACGGCTACCAGTACAAATTTGCCCTCCACATCAGTCTGCAATGTATTTACAGGGATTATAATTGCATCTTTTGCTGCATAATCCTGTATCTGCACTACCGCAATCTGATTGGGGTGAAAAGAATTGTCGGAAGGCAGGTGCGCTTCGATGTAGAAGGAGCGCGAGTTGGGGTCAATCACTCTTCCCTTCAGCGTAACCGTAGCCTTGATCGTTTTATTGATGTCGGGAAAATTCACCAGTATATTAGAACCTTCCTTCACACTGCCTAAATAGTTTTCCGGCACGTTAACGGTTACCTTCAGGTCGCCGGTATTTACAATCTCGATGCCTGCCATCGCAGCGCTTTGCGGGCTGAATGTTTCGCCTATTTTTATGTTTACGGTTTCGGCAACACCGCTCATCGGCGCATATACATTGTACTGGCCAAGCTGCACATTAATAGACTCTAACTGCTTCTGCAGATTGGACACAGTAGTTTTAGCAGTATTTAATTCTACTTCGGTGCCAATGCCCTGCTCCCAAAGCGTTTGCCTGCGGCGAAGCACATCCTGCGCATTGCTTAACTGTACTTCCAATGGCCCGGTTTGCGTGGCGGCAAGGTCATTATTCAATCTTAATAATAACTGGCCTTTTTTTACATAATCGCCCTGTTTTACGTAAATAGCTTTTACCTGTCCGCCACCATTTTGCGGCGTTACATAGGCGATGTTTTGCGCATCTACCTTTCCCTGCAGGTCAATATAATGATTGAACGTATCGGATTGAACGGTGGTGAGAGCTACCAGCTTCGCTTTTTCCTGTGCGGCTGCTGCAGGGTCAAGCTTGCCAATTTCGGCCTGTAGTTTTATAATATCCGCGTTCACTTTTGATTGCTGCGCTTTTAAATCTTCAAGCTTTTTCTTTTTGCCTGCCAAAGAATTATCGTTGTTACCGCCACCACATGCAGCCACAAAAAATAGTATAGAAAGCAGTACCGGAGTTATAAATTTTGCCATGCTAATCATTTTTATTTATAGTAAGGGATTGAGGTTTAAGGCAGTTTGCCAACAGCAGTCTGATAACTGATTTTAGCTACCACAGCATTGTATAATGCATTGAAATAATTGGATTCTGCCGTTTGGAAATCGGTGTCTGACTGCAGCACTTCAAAGCTGCTGCCCAAGCCTTGTTCAAACTTTATCTTCGTTGTATTATATACTTTTTTGGCGAGCTCGCGGTTGCGTTGCTGCAGGTCCACATTAAGCAATGCATTTTTAAAAGCCTCTTTGGTTGCCAGTACCTCGAGGTCTATGCCTTGCTTTGCAAATACAAAGGTGTTTTCCAGTTTTTCGAGCCGCAGTTTTGCCTGCCTTACATTGGCCCGCTTTTGAAAACCATCGAAAATCGGAACATTAATATTAAGGCCAACATAAGAAGACTTGAGCCAGGTAGTAGCCGGGTTGGTTATAAATTTATTGCCCAGGCTATTGATACTGTAGTTAGCCTGCGCAGCCACGGTGGGCAGGTATTGCAGCTTGTAGCGTTTTACATCCAGCTCACTCAGCCTGCGGCTGTAATCCAGTGTGCGGATAACGGCCCTGTCTGTATAATTTACGCTATCAGTAAGTACATCCTGCTTTACTTCCTCTATGCTTAAAGAGTCTTTTAATACCACCGTATCTCTTTGCGAAAGGCCAATGGCAAACTTAAGCTGCGCATAAGATATTGTGAGCCCCGTTTGTACAAAGCTGGCATTCGTTTTAAGGTTAGTCAATTGTACTTCCACCTTATCCAGATCAAGCCTTTCTGCAAACCCATTTGCATACAGCGCGCTGTCGTCGTGGTATAGCTTCTCCAGCCGTTTTACACTTTCATTTAAAAAATATAGTTGCTTATCCGCAATCAGTATGGCGTAATATCTTTTATAGGCCGAGTCTTTTACACGTTCTTTTACCTGATCAATATTGGATTGGGCATATTGCAGGGAAGCCTTGCGTGCCTGCAGGCCAACAAATACATCCGGCTGAAAAAGCAACTGGCTGAGTGTAGGGCCGAACGTACTATTCCAGGGCTGGTAAAAGGAAATCGCCTGCTGGGTAGGCACTGGTATTTTTGTGCCATCGGGCAGCAGGTGTTCTTTGATAAGTATGTCGTAAACACCCGAGGCCGAGGCATCGGGAAATAAAATTTTTGGTGTCTGTATATAATATTGCAAACCGGCGGCGGCACTTAGCTGCGGATAAATTTGACCTTCAATACCTCGATTCTGCTCTTGCTGTATCCGGTAGTCAAGCTGTGCATTTTTTACGTCTGCCAAGTTTTGGAAAGCCATATCTACTGCTTCCTTAATACTAAGCTCGTACCGTTTTTGTGCCTTTACATTAGCGGTGATAAGTACCATCCAGGCTAAGCATATATATCTGATGAATGTGTTTACGCGCATATCAGGCTCTGGTTTTAAGTCTTTGTAAGTTATATTTTTGAATAAATTTTATTCCCTTTGCAGTGGCTATTCCATACAAATAATGCATGATGATTTCCTGTTCTACTTCGATCAGGGTGTATTTACTCTGGGGAAATATTTCAAGGTTCATAGAGAGCATTACGGTACCCAGCCGCATACGGGTTACAACATCTACATTCAGGTCGGGTCGGAATAATTCTTCTTTTATCCCACGTTTTAAATTTTCTGAGATTACTTTATAGAGGAAGTCGTATTTGTAGGTCTTGAATTTTTTAAAAGTTTCGGGATAGTACCTTTCCAAATCATACAGTATGGAAGTATTAATCGCCTGCAGCATTTTGCCCGTCATGTCCAACGCTAAAAATATTTCGTGTACGGCATTTTCTGCCAGTTGCTGGTCCTGCAGGCAATGATTCTTGCTTTCAGTCATGTGTGCATTAAAAACCTCCAGCACCAGTTCATCTTTATCAGCAAAGGAGAGATAAATCGTTTTTTTAGAGATGCCAAGCTGCGTGGCAATTTCGTCCATCGTAATGCTTCTCACACCATAACGGCTAAAAAGCTCTTCTGCTTTCGTCAATATTCTTTCTTTCATTTCCATAAGCGCAGGCAAAACTACAGAAACTTTTTTTGTAATCAAAGTTTCCAAATCATTAAAATTGGCTTTCTTGATGAACGGTTTTTTGTCGTAACAGTCAAATGCTGTCTCGCAGCACCAGCATATTGTTATTGCCGGGGGAAGGCCGTTTTAATAACAGAACAGCTATAAACAAAGCCATTGCATTTGCAATGGCTTTGTTTAATTACGGCCGAACGGTTCAGGATACTTTACTTCCTGCGTCTGTATTGCCTTCCGTGTTCACAAAATGCAGTTTGCCTGTTTTATCTTCCGCCATTAATATCATACCATTACTCTCTATGCCCCGCATTTTGCGCGGCGCCAGGTTGGCAACAACAGTTACGCCTTTTCCTATAAGTTCTTCGGGCTTAAAGTGTGCAGCAATACCAGATACCACCGTTCTGGTTTCGTAGCCTAAATCTATCTCCAGCTTTAATAATTTATCTGCTTTTTCTATTTTCTCTGCTGCCGTAATAATACCGGCGCGAAGGTCAATTTTTGCAAAATCTTCAAAGCTTATTTGCCCTTTTTCGTTTTGCCCCGCTGCAGGCACAGTAGCAACTGCCGCTTGCTGTATCTTACTGGTTTCCTGTGCTTTGCTGCTAATAGCATCTTTCAGCTTTTGCACCTGTGTTTTTACTTCCTCGTCTTCTATTTTTCTAAATAATAACTCCGGCGCTTTTAGCGTGTAGCCAACACTCAGCAGCTTTAACCGGCCGGCATTTTTCCAATCCAGCATTTTGTCAACTACTTTCATCATTTTACAAAGCTTATGCGCTGTAAAAGGCAAAAACGGGTTGATAAGGATAGCCAGGTTGGCAGTAAGCTGCAGGCAGATATGCAGGCAATTGTCTATCTGTTTTTGATTATCTGTACTTATAATTACTTCTTTAGCTGCTTTTTTCCAGGGCTCTTTTTCCTGCATATACCGGTTTCCTTTGCGGGCAAGGTCCATTACTTCAAAAAGGGCTTCGCGAAATTTAAACTGGTCCAGTAAGGTTTCTACTTTCAGCTTGGCTGTTTCGATGTCGGCGATGGTTGCTTTATCAGCTTCGTCCAGCAGTGCAGCATGCAGGGGCGGCACCTTGCCATTGCAAAGTTTATGCATCAATACAAAAGTGCGATTGATGAAATTGCCGAAGATATTCACCAGCTCATTGTTATTCGCATCCTGAAAGCCCTTCCAGGTAAACTCGCTGTCCTTTGTTTCCGGAGAGATGGTAGTTACATAATAACGCAGCACATCTGCCATTAGCGGGCCCCCGTTTTCCTTTCGTATAAAGTCATTGATATAATCCTGCATGTCTAATTTCCAGGCCCTGCTGGTGCTCATCTTATCACCTTCCAGATTCATAAATTCATTAGCCGGCACATTGCCTGGTAAAATATTACCATGCAGCTTAAGCATTACCGGGAAGATGATGCAGTGAAATACGATATTGTCTTTGCCGATAAAGTGCACCAGCTTTGTTTCGTCACTGTACCAGTAGGGCTTCCAGTCTTTGTTGCAATTGATTGCCCACTGCCGGGTGGCGCTTATATAACCGATCGGCGCATCAAACCATACATATAAAACTTTGCCTTCGGCACCGGGCAGCGGCACTTTTATACCCCAGTCCAAATCTCTTGTTACGGCACGCGGCTGCAGGCCGCCATCAATCCAGCTTTTACATTGGCCGATAACATTATTGCGCCAGTCATCTTTATGTTCAACCGTTATCCATTCGCGCAGCCAGGCTTCGTGTTTGTCCAGTGGAAGGTACCAATGTGTAGTGGCCCTTTTTACGGGCGCCTTTCCGCTTAGCGTACTTACGGGGTTGATGAGCATTTCGGGGCTCAGTGCAATACCGCAGCGCTCGCACTGGTCGCCAAAGGCATTTTCGTAGCCACAGTTGGGGCAGGTGCCTTTTATAAAACGGTCGGCCAGGAATGTTTTGGCTTCCTCATCGTAGTATTGCTCTGTTTCTTTTACTTCCAAATCACCCCGATCATTCAGGTAAGAAAAAAATTCTTGGGCCGTTTCGTGGTGCAAAGGATCGGAGGTACGGTGATAAATGTCGAACGCAATGCCAAGTTCCTCAAAGTTTTCTTTAATGATAGGATGGTACTTATCAATAATGGCCTGGGCCGTAGTGCCCTCTTTACTTGCCTGTATAGGAATAGCGGTACCATGCTCGTCGCTGCCGCATACAAATACCACGTCTTTCTTTTGCGCTCTTAAAAAGCGGGCATATATATCAGCCGGTAAGTATGCGCCGGCCAGGTGGCCGATGTGTTTCAGACCATTGGCATAAGGCAGTGCTGCCGTTACTAAATATCTTGAAGGTTTTTTCATTGTGCTCTGAATCTTATTTTGTTCTGCTGTTACACTTTTTACAGCCCTGAATCAACAGCTTTATGCTGCTTACAGGCTATTAACAGGCACACAGCTAACCGTATATTGAAGTTTCAATACTATGTTATTGTGTACCATGGAGTTTAAATGTGTACAACACGTGCAAAAATAAGCAAAGAGGATTACTGCATTTAAGATTTACAATTGCAGATTTGCTAATATTTTTTAAAGCTGTTTAAAGATTAGCATTAAGATTGCTATTAAAATTACAAGCAGCAACATTTATAGTAATTGTTTTTTACAAGGTGTAAATTTGTTAAGAATCAATAGCACAACCGGATGGAGAACTACTTTATAAATGACATGTATCTTAAGCCTCTGTGAAACCCTTTAATTGATTTGCCTTGCTAACCGGTTCTTTAACAAACAGAAAATTAATTTTCAGATAATAAAATTCTTATTTGCTGCTTTGTATAAAAATTATATTTTGTGGACTGAAAAAATAAAACACCGATACTTGTTTTTCTTACAACGATTTCAGTAGAATTGCCAAATCTTTTTTAGTATAGTTTTAAAAAACCTCAAAAATCAATTGTAACATGGCTGACATTAAACCAACTGCTACTACAGCAGCATCAAGAACAACCACTACCACCACCTCTGTTCAACCGAAAAGAACTTCTAATGCCATTTCCTGGTTGGCGCCTGTAGTATGCCTGCTGCTCGGATACATAATATGGCGTTTTTGGATTGGCAATCCTGCCGGATTTACGGAACCTGATAAAGATGCAAGCCATTGGTTCTGGCCAGATCATCAGGGAGCAACCGGAGTTTTCCCCCGTATGTACCAGGGCGGTATTCTTGTGCCGGTATTGATTGCGTGTTTGTTAACCGTAATTACTTTTGTAGTAGAGCGTTTACTTACTGTATCGCGCGCAGCAGGTAAAGGCAATATTGCTGAATTCATCCGGAAAGTACAGTTTCACTTAGCTAATAAAGATGTAGATAAAGCTTTAATGGAATGCGACCGGCAGCAAGGTTCTGTTGGTAATGTAATGAAGGCCGGCCTCCGCAAATACAAAGAAATGATCGGCTCTACAGAATTGGATACAGATCAGAAAGTACTGAATATACAAAAAGAAGTAGAAGAGGCAACGGCGCTTGAGCTGCCAATGCTCGAAAAGAACCTGGTATTTCTTTCTACTATTGCCTCCGTTGCAACCTTAATTGGCTTGTTAGGTACAGTAATGGGTATGATCCGTTCGTTCAGTTCGCTGGGTGCAACCGGTGGCACCGATGCATCTGCCAAATTATCCCAGGGTATCTCAGAAGCCCTGTATAATACGGCTTTAGGTATTGGCACATCTGCATTAGCAATTATTATGTATAATGTATTTACAACACGAATTGATGGTATTACCTATGGTATTGATGAAAGTGGTTTTACGCTAACCCAGAGTTTTGCAGCTAACTACAAATAATCTTTTAGCGGCCTTATGGAATTGTGTATATTCTGCATCTATTACCTAAAGAAAATAAATTAAATAATGTCAAGACCGAAAATTGCAAGAAAAAGCACGTCAGTAGACATGACAGCGATGTGTGATGTGGCTTTTCTACTACTGTCATTTTTCATCTTAACGGCCAAGCCCAAACAATCTGAAGCAGTAGCTGTGCAGACTCCAAGTTCTGTTTCTTCTAAAAAAGCGCCGGAAAAAGATGTAATACTGATTACTATAAACAGAGAAGGAAAAGTCTTTCTTTCCTCCGGAGATAATAATGATGATAAAGCCAAGCTGGAATCTATTGTTAGCAGCTTAAACCAGGCTAATAATCTGGGGCTTTCCAGTGCGGAAATGAAAGCCTTGAGTAATGCTCCCATTATCGGCGTGGCCTTAGGTCAGTTAAAACAGCAGGCAAAGTTGCCGGCCGGCCAATTAACGGAGAAAACATTGCCTGGCATTCCTGTAAAAGATACCTCCAACAATGAACTGACTAAGTGGATGCACGCAGTAACGGATGTGTACACAGGTACTAAGGTAAACTTGCTGCTCAAAGGAGATAATCTGGCAAAATATCCTGCTTTCAAAAATGTCTTGACCGCCTTTAAAAAGAACGACCTTTTAAAGTTCCAGATGGTAACTACCCCTGAAGCTGTGCCAGCTGGTACGGCATTATACAAACAAGGCGGCGGGGCTGAATAGTTAATCAATTTTTAAATCACACTTAAAAGCGAATGTTATGGCAGAGATGGATACCTCGGGCGGCGGCGGCCATAAAAAAGGGCCGGGTGTAAAGAAAAGTAAAAAGCAGTCAACCAGGGTTGACCTCACTCCAATGGTAGATCTTGGTTTTCTGTTGATTACTTTTTTTATCTTCACTACAACTTTAAGTCAGCCTACTGCACTTAAACTTAACCTGCCTAAAGATACAGATAAGCCTGAAGAACAAACAAAAACGAAAGCTTCTGGTGCGCTTACTGTATTGTTGGGGAAAGAGCGGAATATCTTTTATTATGAGGGGGAATTAGGGCCAAACGGAAATAACCTTAAGTCTTCTAATTTCAAAGATATACGCAACGAAATATTATCTAAAAAGCAAAGTACCAAACCCGAAGATTTCATGGTGGTTATAAAGCCAAGTGATGAAAGTACTTATAAAGATTTTGTTGATATTCTGGATGAAATGAAGATTAATGTTGTAGAACGATATGCGCTTGTAGATATTTCTGATCCCGAGAACCAGTTGGTAAGAGTAAGTCAGGGTGAAGCGCCAAGTGCAGCGCCGGCCACTGCAGCACCAGCCGGCACCAAATAAGTTTTCTTGATAAATATGTATTTGTTTTAAATCAATTTGTTATGGACGTAAACAAAATTTTAACCGCTGATTTCCTGGATATCCTGTTTGAAGGCAGGAACAAGGAATATGGAGCGTATGAGCTTCGTAAAACCTATAATAAGCGCATTTTGATAGCAGTTGCTGCTATGGTTGGCCTGTGCTTATTTTTGTTTTTGGCAAATGTGCTCGCCAACAGGAAGACCGATGAAAATACCGGCCCTGTTGTAATTCAGGATGTAAACCTGGAGAATGTAAAAGAGCAGGAAAAAAAGCCGGAGCCACCCCCACCGCCACCGCCTAAAATAGAGCCGCCTAAAATTGAAATCAAACAGTTCACGCCGCCAAAAATTGTGAAGGATGAGGAAGTAAAAGAACCGCCCCCAAAGCAGGAAGAACTGGAAAAAACAACTATTGGTACGATTAATCAGGAAGGGGTGCAGACGGACGTAGTAGCACCGCCGGTAGAAGACAAAGGTACCGGTGTTGTGGAAGCGCCTAAAGTAACGGAAGACTATGATAAAGAATTTAAAACGGTACAGATAATGGCTAAGTTTCCTGGCGGCCAGGATGCCTGGGCTAAGTACCTGCAGCGTAATCTGAAAAATGAAACGCCTACCGATAACGGCGCGCCAACCGGAGCCTATACCGTGGTTGTATCTTTCCTGGTAGATAAAGAGGGTAATATTTCCGAGGTTCAAAAAGATCCAAATGCGCCTGATCCGGGTTACGGTACAGTTGCAGAAGCGATTCGTGTAATCAGCCGCGGCCCAAAATGGATTCCAGCAGTGCAGAACGGACGTCAGGTAATCTATCGCCAGAAGCAGGCAATTACCTTTAAAGTAGAAGAAGGGCAATAATTTAATTACGTGATTAGTTATAAATCTCCGGCCAATTCGGCCGGAGATTTTTTTTTGCCCTACACCCAACAAAATCCATAGTTGCTGCTGTATAATTTTAAACAATCCTCCAATAAAAATTTATATAAACGTATGGAAAACTTATACTGAAGGATCTCATTTATAAATCTTCATTTATGGAAATAAATCAAATTTTAAAAGCAGATTTGCTCGACCTTTTATTCGAAGGCAGGAATAAAAGTTACGGAGCATACGAACTTCGTACATCTTACAACCGCCGTTTAAAGACGGCCTTATCTATTATGATGGTCTGTTGCCTGTTTGTCTTTTTAGCTTCTGTAATCGCTAATGGTAAAGCAGCTAAGCATTCGTTACTCAATGTTGGTCCCGAGATAACGCTGATAAAAGCCGGTCCTACGCAACCCGTAATACCACCGCCATTGCCTTTACCACCACCGCCTGCACGCCACATAGCAAGAATTAAGTTTACTACACCTGTTCTTACTACACAAACAATAGAAACGCCGCCGCCAACGCAGGCTGTAGTGGATAACATAACTATTGGTGCAATTGATGACAAGACAGGCGAGCATACCGATGTGGTAGCGCCACCTGTAGAAGCACATAACATCGGAAAGATAGAAGCACCGGTTAATAACGACTTTGGTAAAGAAGTGTTTTTTGTACAAAAGCAAGCGCAGTTTCCCGGTGGTTTAGATGCCTGGCGGAAGTTTTTAGAAAAAAATTTAAGGAGTGAATTACCCACCGATAATGGCGCACCTGCGGGTAACTATAGCGTTGTAGTATCTTTCTTAGTGAACAGGGAAGGCGATATTTCGGAAGTAAAAGCCTTAACCGACCCCGGGTATGGTATTGCTGCAGAAGCAGCGCGCGTAGTGCAGCGCGGCCCCAAATGGATACCCGCTTTACAAAACGGCCAGACGGTAATCTACAGGCAACGGCAAACAATTACTTTTAAAGTAGAGGAATAACGCATCCTTAATCCTGATCTCCGGCCATATAACCGGAGATTTTTATTTTTATGCTTAGCTGATAGTATGAATAACGTATGTAACAATACCCCAGGCACGATAGTTACTTGAATCAGTTAGCTGTACAGAACCATATCGTTCATTACCGGCAAGTAAAAAAATACCGGTAACAGCCTGCTGAAACCGGCGCACTATCAACTCTCCGTCAAGAGCAGCGATTATTATTTTTCCGTTTGTTGCCGTCAGGCTGCGATCTACAATCAGGATATCTCCGGGATGAATGCCGGCATCCAGCATCGCATCGCTATGCATACGGAAAAAATAAGTAGCCGGCTTGTTTTTAACCAACTGCTCGTTCAGATCAATGCCGCGTTCCATGTAATCATCTGCGGCAACATTAAAGCCGGTTGCCTTTGCGGTGGGAATATCCTGTAAACTTATTTGCTTGGTGCCTTTGTAAACGGCACTGCGTAAGGTAATGTCATCCATAAAATAGTAGTTGGTTTTGCTAAAAATATTAGCAAATGTAATGCCTTTCACTTTCTTTGTTTCAATTCACTAAACCGATGTGGAAAACTTGGTTCTGCAGAAAGCAGGGATGCATCAGAAAAGTGCTCAGCGCAACAGCATTATTTTAACCACATGCTTTATAGTTTTGTTTTAAGCAATATCAGGTTGGTGATAAAAGCTTAACAGAAAGCATTGAAGCAATGATTTATTGTGAATAAAAAGAATACCATTGCTTTACCGGCTGAGTATGCGTATAAAACGTTTTATATCCGCAAGCGGGTCAATCACTGCGCCCCGGAGTAAATGCTGGGTTAACTGCGCCGCAAAGTATGGCGCCAGCGAACAGCCTTTGGTACCCATGCCGTTTAAAATGCCTACCGCAGGATGTACCGGATGAAGCCCGGCAAAAGGCCTGCGCTCTATGTTTGCCGGCCGTTCAGAAGCTATCTGGTCTAAAATCGTGTATGGTAGTTTAAGCCAGTAATCCAGTTGCGCCTGCGCCCTGCCTTTAAAAACCGGAGTAGGCCGGAGATCTGTATATTTCCATTCATAAGTAGAGCCAATCCAAAACAGGTCTTTTTCTGTCCAGGGTACTATGCTGATGCCTTGTTTGTAAATATTAGCGGCAGGCAGGCCAGGTATGCATGCAATTAATGCTTCGCCTTTATTTACAGCATAAGGCAGCAAATTAAAATATGGATTATGAATGCCTGCTGCACCTTCGCAACAAATAATTTTGGATGCACTAATATCTTTATATACTACTCTTTCTTTCTCCACCTGGCATTGTGTCCAGTCAAAATATTCTTCAAGTAACTGATTGTGTTGATTAAGATATTGCCGCCAGCGATGCAGCAAGGTTTGTACATCTGCCAGCCAGCAGGGACTTATTTCGCCAATGCCATAATTATAGCGGAAGTATTGCTGCCACTGCTCCTGATTGTTTTGCATGTATAATAACGAAGGCTCTTCGGCCTGCCGGCTCTCAAATGCTTCCCGCATTTGCAGTGTAGCATGAAAATCTAATACATTACACTGCTTTATAAGCGGAACCTGCAACAATTCTCCGAATGCGGTATAAGCATTCCAGCTAAAGGGCAGCAATTCTTCTATCAGCCATGTTTTTACAATGCGCCTGCCCGTAACAGGGTTAATCACGCCACTGGCTACCTTGCTGGCAGTAAGGGATTGCGGTGTATCAATTACCAATACAGTTTTTTTCTCCTGCAATAAGTAGTAGCTGAGAAAAGTGCCGCAGATGCCTTGCCCGATGATGAGGTAATCAACTGTCATAATCCAATTAAGAATTAATCGTACAAAAAACAGCAGTTTAAATGCAACTGCGAAGCGCTGAAATAGTAAGCAGCCGGCAGTTCATAAATAGTTTCCTGCTTATTGGTCATTTAGCATGAACAATATCCAGAGCTTTTACCTGCGCTTTATAAGCAGCGGGTAAAACAAGACTCTTCAGAAACCAGTCCAGCTTTAATAGGCGGCTAAATTTATAAATCCCTAACACCGGCGTAAGCAACGAAATGTTTCTCCGGTGCAGCAGCTCGCGCACCTGCGGCGGCACTACCAGCGCTTGTCCTTCTGTCAGCAAAAAATACCGGAACAGCCCCAGGTGCTTTTTGTATTGCTTAAAAAGATCTGCTGTATATCGGCTATAAGTCATATTGTTATCTAAATGTTCGCTGCGCATGACCTGCCATGCAGGATAAGTTTCCGGCAAACCCTGTATGCCCATACGCGCGCCCACCTTATAAAAAGTATGGAACACTTCTGTCTGTTCGTTCGTAGTCAGTTTTCGCTGCATCAATTCATACGAGCGGATCGAATAATCTATCAGCATAAAAAGAACATCGCGGTACGCCCAGTCAGGAATCTTCATGTCGCGGCGCGCTTCCACACCGGCATGTATATGCGCCATTTTATCAATCACTGCATTTGCCTTTTCTTTTTCCGAAAAAACAATAAGCCTTGCATAGGCCACTGTAGAGAAAAGCCTGCCCAGGGGGTCTGCCGGCAAGCGGCCCGTAAAGTATAGCCAGTCCACAGCTTTGTTAAGCGCAAACTCTGCCGCCGCACCTGCAAAAATGAACATAATAATATCGCTGCTTCCCCATATCTCTCTTACTACAGAATCTTGCTTTACAAAATATTCCATGCTCAAATAAACGAAGAAAGGAGGAAAAAGTAATTTTAGCTGTAAACGCCCTTGTCTGTAACCATCCTCCTAATACATATTTCGTGCAGTTCGCAAAAAAGGCTTGCTATGGCCTGCTGCCCCTGTAATGTAACACCTGTGCCTTTTATTGTTTTACTTTACAGCTATTGAATACTTTTACCCAAAAAATTATTTTAAAGCGGTTGTAACAAAATATGCCCGCAGGCGTATAACTTAAAAGCCTGTAAGACCATACCTGTTTATGACGGATAAAGAATACAATGAATGTGTAACGCTGTATGCAGATAATGTGTACCGGTTTATTGTTAAAAACCTGCGCCATGAAGAAGACGCAAGAGATGTGGTGCAAACGGCTTATGAAAAACTATGGCGCAACAGGGATATGGTAGAATATGCAAAAAGTAAATCGTATTTGTTTACTGTTGCGTACAACCAGATGATTGATCACCTGCGTAAAAGCAAACGCATGTATTACAAAGATGATTTTAGTAGCGATACACGGGCACAGCATCAGCCGGCGAGCGACGCAAAAAAGATATTGAACGAGGCATTGAACCGGCTGAGTGATATGCAGAAAAGCCTGGTGATGCTAAAAGATTATGAAGGGTATAGTTACGAAGAAATAGGACAGATTATGAACCTGAACGAAAGCCAGGTGAAAGTATATCTCCATCGGGCGCGGCTAACGCTAAAAAGTTATCTGGTGAGTAAAGAACATGTTATGTAAGACATAAAAAAGATGAGGCATCATGATTAATCTAAGTAATTACGAAGAGTTTTTTTTATTGTATATAGATGGTGAACTGAATAAAGCTCAGCAGGAAGCAGTAGAAGCTTTTGCATTGCAGCATCCGCACCTCAGGGCAGAATTATATAAGCTGCAACAGGCTAAACTTATGCCTGCGGATATAGTCTCGTTCGGTGATAAAATATCGCTGCTTAAACCTGCCAATAGCAGCATTAATATTGAAAACTATGAAGAGTATTTTTTGCTCTATACAGATAATGAACTAACAAAAGCAGCAAAAGAAGAAACAGAACGTTTTGTTTTACAGCACCCGCAGTTGCAGGAAACGTTTATGCTATTGCAGCAGGCAAAGCTTTTGCCGGAAGCGGCCGAATGCCCAAACAAGCAGGCGCTTTATAAGAAGGGCAAAAGAACTGTACCACTGTTTGCCCGGCTGGCTGCAGCCGCTGCATTTGCAGGTATCGCGTTGCTGGTATGGTGGCAAAGTAATGATACTTACAGCCAGCAAAGAGCAGTAAACATCCGGCAAAGCCATACCACGCCAAAGGCCGTGGTACCGCAGCGTAATAACGGGGTGATTATGCCGCCGCTGCAAGCGGATAAGCGCACTGTAATTGCTAAGCGGGAGACAAAGCCAAAGCCAAAGGAGCAGGCGGCAAAGTTGGTAACGGCCAATAATAAAGAGACGGCTTTGGGGAGTGATAAAAACAACAGTATCAAACCGCGGCTTGCCATACATATTAATGCAATACCCGCAATACAGCAACCAGTGCCTGAACCTGTTATTCTTGCAAACAGTATAAGCCCTGCAAAACAGGAGCCCCCAGAATTGAAACCTTTGGAAGAAATGAGTAATATAAATGATAATGATGTACAGGTAATATATGCAGCTAACGAAGATGCTGCGGCCCGCCCTGCAGTATATAAAGAACTGAATACAGATAACGATGCGCAAACCTTGTATGTAGGTGCATTGCAACTGAATAAAGCTAAAGTAAACGGTTTGTTTAAAAAAGCTGCCCATCTGCTGGGCGGCAAAGCCAGAGAGCAAACCTTCGAGTAAATAAAAAACCGACTGCTGTTTTGCAGCATTCATTAGTACATTATAAACGTTTTTTTAAATCACACTAATATGAACAAAGTTTTTTTGATGCTTGCGGCTATGCTGCTTGCAGCCACTGCTTTTGCCCAGACTGACAGTTCGTACAAACCTGCGACAGATACAGCCGGAAGGCAGCAGCCTGATACCATACGGGTAGGTAATTTTATAATTGTAAAGCAAAACAAGAACGGTGATAACAAAGACGATAAGGAACATAAGTTTATTGTTATTACCCGGTCCCGTTCTTATAATTATGATTCTTCTTATCATCCGAATTCTACGTTTACTACCAACTGGCTGGTATTCGATCTGGGCTTTGCCAACATTGATGATAAGACCAACTATACAACAGCCAACAATGGCAGTTATCTACACAAAACAAGCGCCGGCGAGCCTGCGTTTGCAAAGAGCGATTTAAAGCTGCGGACAAAGTCTTCCAATGTAAATATCTGGTTGTTTATGCAGCGGCTGAATATTGCGAAACATGCACTCAACCTTAAATATGGCCTGGGCTTCGAGATGTTCAACTTCCGGTATGAGAACGACATTAGCTACAATAAAACCCCGGCTCATGTTTACCGCGACAGTGTTCATTTTTCAAAAGATAAACTGTATGCAGGTTATGCCACCGTTCCTTTCATGCTGAATATCAATCCCTGGCCAACCAAGAAAAGGTTAAGCATAAGCTTCGGTGCCAGCGCCGGCTACCTGGTAGGCAGCCATACCAAGCAGGTAAGCAAGGAAAGAGGAAATGATAAAACACGTGGTGATTTTGACCTGGAGAAATGGCGTTTTGCCTATGTAGCTGAGTTAGGCATCGGCCCTGTAAAATTGTATGGTTCTTATAGCATTCATCCGTTGCACCAGACAGATTTAAAGCAGTATCCGTATGCAGTAGGAGTGAGGTTCAGCAGTTGGTAAAAGGTATTGTATAATTAAGTGCAGTGCCCGGCCATGAACTTTTACGTGGCGCGGGCTTTTTAATTTTTACTAAAAAACGCAGACTTTAAGCTTGAGCAAACAGGTTTTGCTGTACTACATTTTGTGCGGCTGCTATAAAGAAAATTGCTACGCTTGTTTTGAGCGAATTGTTATTCAGTAATATGCCGATGAAAAAAAATTATAATAGTGTCGCCCTTTCAAAAAAATTAGCCTTACCTGTCAGGTTAACCAGGTTTTTTATATTCAAAAATTTTCAGCCTGACAGGTTATAACATCACACTTTATAACAACATCTGAAATTGTAAGTAATCGGTCAAAATTATTTATCCTTTATTGCTTATTGTTCTCCGCTTTGTGGAAAAAAGAACAAAAAAAAAGCGGCATGAAAACGATATACGGCACGTTTTTCTGAAATGCCCTGATACAGCGTTTGCGCTGCTGTGAATTAGGCAATAGTAGTGCTTAATCAGAGCGAAGAGCAATGTCACTTTGAGCCTGTTTTATTTTGATAGCGCACTTGCATTACCAAAATTATCATTCAGCCGTTGATGCCAAATTGCTGCAGTATTCAATAATCACCTGCTCTATATCTTTGGGTTTGATAGGTTTTATAACAAAGCTGTTAATGCCTGCCTGCAAGAAGTGGCTTTCCTCTTCCAGTGCATTTGCAGTGAGCGCAATAATAACCGGGCGTGTGCTTTGTAAATAATACTCCCGGATACGTTTGGTGGCTTCTATGCCATCCATCTCCGGCATAAACATATCCATAAAAATAAGGTCGTATTTTTCTTCAATAGCTTTGGCTACCGCCTCTGTTCCATTTTGTGCAACTTCACACTGGTAGCCCAGTTTACTCAGGATAGAAGAAAGCACGATCTGGCTCATTTCATTATCATCGGCAGTAAGTATCCGTAGCGGGATTTTTTTGCTCAGGGCTCTGTCTATCTTATCACCGGTTGTATCAGTTATTGTACGCATTTGCTTGTCAGCCGTTTTGCCGGCACGGATCGTAAAAGTAAATACACTGCCGCCGGCTGTGCTTTCTATTTTAACAGCACCGCCCATTAATGCCACGAGGCGGGCTGCTATAGACAAGCCAAGGCCTGTATAATGTGTTGTATGCATCACCTCATTTGGTGATGCAGCCATATAGGCGGCATTTTCTTCGCCGGCAGCATCTGCAATCTTAAACTGTAGTTGCAGGCTGCCTGCCTGCTCGCTTAATAATTCTACCGTAAGTTGCAATACACCGGTATCGGTGAATTGTATGGCATTGCTCAGCAGGTTCATTAGCACCTGGCGCAGCCGGGTAATATCGCTTACGATAAGATTAGGTACCTGCGGTGCTATATTGTAATGAATAATTATCTGCTGACTATCGGAGAGCAGCAGGGTACGTACTTCTTCAATGCAATCGTGCAGCGATAATGGATTATTTTCGATAGTTAATTTGCCGGCTTCGATCTTAAAAAAATCGAGGCTGTCGTTAATAACAGACAACAGGCTTACAGCACCGCGATGTACATTCGTAACCATTTTTTTCTGTTCATCATCAAGCGGCGATTGCATAAGCAGCGATACCGTGCCAAGCACATGGTTGAGCGGCGTGCGGAGCTCGTTGCTCATGGTAGAAAGAAACTGGGTTTTAGAATGGTTGGCGTCTTCAGCCGCATTCTTGGCAGATCGTAACTGGCCTTCGCTTTCGCTGCGGAAAGAAATATTGGTAAGTACCATCCGGTAGAAAACAATAGCCAGAGCGATCAGGATAAGAATGCTGGCAACAAATACAGTAATAACATTGCGGATATAAGGAAAAGCATCTTCCAGCGTTTTTACATGACGGAATGCATACCATGCCCAGATGATATTAACCGCAATAAAAACTATAACAATAATCATAGCTGCAACCAGCAGCAGACTTTTGTTTTTATATGTATAGAATGTGGCTTTAATGATAAATATTTGTGGTGCAAGTACGCACGTAACTGCAAGAAATACAATTAATATTCACTTAAAGCAGCCTTATAATTTGGGTAAAGTGAAGTATGATAAAAAGGTTATATTAATTGATATTTTTTTTGCAATTGCTTACATATACGAAAAATCGTATCGTTCAAAGGGCGGTATTTAAAATCCGGGAATGCCTTCAATAGTTTCCCATTTTTAAAAATTACTTTAGCCTGTGCACTGGCAGCAGTTTCCCGGGTAAGCAAGGGGCTGATGCCGGTAAATAAATATTTAACAGCTTCTATCCGCCATATTATCCCGGCCAGTGCAGGCGTTACCTTTTTACGTACCGGCTGCTTGCCAAAACAGGCGGCAACAGCAGTGAACAATTCTCTGTACGATATGTTTGCTGCATTTAAAATAAACCGTTGTCCCGACACATCATTTTGCATCAGCAACTGCATAGCTGCTGCTACATCCTCTACATCCACAAAGCCGGTTATACCATCAGTGTACCATTTAAATTCGTCATACGCTGTTTTAAAAATTTGTGAGGAGCCGTTGTTCCAATCGCCTGCGCCTAAAATAATTGAAGGGTTTACAATGACAGCGGGCAGGCCTTCTCCAATGCCGCGCCACACTTCCATCTCTGCTAAGTATTTGCTCCTGCCATATTCGCTGTTGTTGGTTTTAGGCGTCCACTGCATATCCTCATCTATTGCAGCGTCCCGGTTCAGCCGCCCCAGTGCCGCTACCGAACTTACGTGCACCAGCTTTTGCACACCGGCATTGAGGCAGGCATTTACCACATTGGCAGTGCCTTCTACATTGGTTTGATAAAGCAGCTTCGTTTTTTTAGGATTAAAGGAAACGGTTGCCGCACAATGATATACCTGCGTAATGCCTGTTAACGCCTTTTCGAGCGCGATGATATCGAGAATATCTCCTTGTATCCAGGCTATTTTATCAGCGCCTTCGTACGATGGTATGCTGCTGCGGTACAATGCGCTTACCTGCCTGCCCTGCTTTACCAAAGCCTGCGCTAAATGCGAACCTAATAAACCGGTAGCTCCCGTAATGAGTATCATACAATAAGAAGACGCTTGAAAAAGAAAACGGTGAAATGCTGCAAACATACATTAAGAAGCGGACGCAGGCGAAGGCGAAATCAGCCTTGAATGCGGAGGCTTTGGAAAGGCGGTAATAAACTTTCAGGCAACTGGTATTGCATACGGTACAATCATTATTTTTACAACAATGCAGCAGCAATTATTTCTGTTTGAGGCGCCGGATAGCAAGATGCCGGATGCAGCAGCGCAACAACCTGGAGTTGCTGGAAACAAAGAGCCGGCAGCTAATTTGCCGGCGGAAGAAACACCTGCACCGGCAAGCCGGGAAGAGCAGCCTGTAGCTACTGCAATTGCAGACCCGTTTGCTGCGGTACGGCAGGAGCAGGAAGAAAAATTAGAAAATATGCTGTTGCTTCCTGCGGTAAAGCGCGGTAGAAAATCGTTTAGAGATATGGATGCAGAAACGATACTGGTAGAGGTGCCGGACGACGAAGTGTTGTTTCAAAAGCAATACTATTCTATGCGCACGGTGGCCGGCTGGTTTGGCATTACGCTGTCGCAGTTGCGTAAATGGGAAATTGAATTTGATATTTTACAACCTAAAAAAAATGTGCGGGGCGATCGCTTTTTCCGGCCGGAAGATGTAAAGAACCTGCAGCTCATTTATCATCTTATCCGCCGCCGCAAGTTTACAACAGCCGGCGCGATACAATATTTAAAGGAAAACAAAAAAAACCTGCGCAAGACCATACAGCTAACCGATGCGCTTGCCAAATTAAAACAATTTTTACTCGAACTCAGAGCTATATCAGAATGAAAAAAATAATAATGATCGGTACAGGCATCGTAATGCTGCTGTCCTGTCACACACAAAAGCAGGTGGCATCAGCAGGCGCGCCGATACTTTACGAAACGATAAAAGGTACTGATGAAAAAACACTGAAAGGCCTGCTGAGCCGGTCGGTAATTGAAAAGGATACGGCTTTTAAATGGTTCAAAGCCAATTACGCGTTAGGCACCGCAGATGCTGCAGCCGTTAGTACTTTTCAGAAGCAGGGAGCAAAGTTTCACATGATTATTTTTGGCGGTACCTGGTGCCATGATACACAAAATTTATTGCCGGTTTTTTATCGCCTTGCCGATAAGTCGGGCTACCCCGATTCGAGCATTACCCTTATTGGGGTTGACCGTAATAAGCAAACACTAGATAACCTCAGCACGGCTTTTCATATTACCAACGTGCCTACGTTTATTGTAATGAAAGATGGTAAGGAGGCGGGCCGGGTAATTGAATATGGAAAATACGGGCAGATAGATAAAGAATTGGGAGAGATCGTAGATAGCTTGTCCCGCCCTTAAGCAAAAGGGACATTATATTTACATGTGTGAAGGACGGCTGATGATAACGAATCAAGGATGGCAGCCAATTAACAATTAACCATTACCAATAAAAATAACCTATGCTTTACACAGCAAATGCTGAACGCTACAACACCATGCAGTACCGCCGTTGCGGCAAAAGCGGCGTTTTATTACCGGCAATCTCCTTAGGCCTCTGGCACAATTTCGGCGGCGTGGACGTATATGAAAATTACCGGAGTATCCTGCGCGCCGCTTTCGACAACGGGATTACACATTTTGACCTGGCAAACAACTATGGCCCGCCGCCCGGCTCTGCCGAAGAGAACTTTGGGCACATTCTTAAATTAGACTTCCGCAGCTACCGCGACGAGCTGATTATATCAAGCAAAGCCGGCTATCGCATGTGGGACGGACCCTATGGTGAATGGGGTTCTAAAAAATACCTTGTGGCAAGCCTCGATCAAAGCCTGAAGCGTATGGGGCTGGAGTACGTAGATATTTTTTACAGCCACCGGCCGGATCCTAATACGCCTATGGAAGAAACAATGATGGCGCTCGATCTTATTGTAAAGCAAGGCAAAGCCTTATATGCAGGCATCTCCAACTACAGTGCAGACGAAGCTGCCAGGGCGATAGCGATATTAAAAGAATTAGGAACGCCCTGCCTCCTACACCAGCCCAAGTACAGCATGTTCGAGCGCTGGGTAGAAGGAGGCCTGTTAGATGTATTGGAGCAAAACGGTGTCGGCTGTATTCCTTTCTCGCCGCTTGCGCAAGGATTATTAACCAACAAATACCTGCATGGTATTCCGCAGGATTCGAGAGCACATAAATCATCCGGCTTTTTGCAGGAAAGCCAGGTAACGCCGGAAGCAGTAGGCAAAGCACAAAAGCTGAATGATCTGGCGCAGCAACGCGGGCAAACACTTGCTGAAATGGCCATTGCATGGCTCCTGAAAGACCCGCGTGTTACTTCTGTTTTAATTGGCGTAAGCAAAGTGCAGCAACTGCATGATTGCCTGAATGCATTGAAGAATACCACCTTTGAAAAAGAAGAGCTGGATAAAATTGAAGACATTCTAAAAGGATAACAACCGCTTTTGTCATGGTAGAACACTTACAGTATAGCCCGTGCTTTAAAGTACGGGCTATACCTTTGCAGGTATGATGATTACAAAAGCAGTTTACCTGATATCCAGTGCTTCGTACGAGCAGTGTCCGAAAGGCGATAAGCCGGAATATGCCTTCATCGGGCGCAGCAATGTAGGCAAGTCATCGCTTATTAATATGCTTTGCAACAATCAAAAGCTGGCTAAAACGTCGGCAGCGCCCGGCAAAACGCAGTTGATTAATCATTTTGCTATAGAAAGCACAGCTAAAGAAAAGGCGCCTCTAATAAAGTGGTATTTAGTTGATTTACCGGGTTACGGCTTTGCCAAAGTATCGCAAAGCAGCCGGCGGCGTTGGGAGCAAATGATAGAAAATTACCTGCGCAAGCGCGAAAACCTGTCGCATGTGTTTGTGCTGATTGATGTGCGGCATGACCCGCAACATATAGACCTTGATTTTGTGAGCCAGTTAGACAAATGGCAAATCCCCTTCTCACTCATTTTTACCAAAGCCGATAAAGAAAAACCACTGGCCGTGCAACGGAATACACAGGCTTTCCTGGATGCATTAAAACAAACCTGGCAATTTTTACCGCAGCATTTTATCAGCAGCGCCACTACCAAAACGGGCCGGGTTGAAATTCTGAATTTTATTGGTGAGAGTAATGCAACACTTTTACGCAAAGTGTAATCACTATCTAAAAGTTACTGTATGAAAATTATGTTACCGGTTCTTTTTAGTGTAATAATATATAGTATGCTATCCTGTAACAAAGACAAAGTGCATCAGGTGCAGATTAGGATTATTAATAATACATCAACTGTGGCTTCAGATGTTGTAATGGGTGGCCAGGTATGCGGTTCTGTTTTGCCGGGACAAACAACCCCGTATCATTATTTCAATAATCTTATTGTTTCACCCATGCTCCTCTTCTATAATAATCAAAAACCGATTGAATATACTACAGGCATCTGTGGTACGCCGCCACCACCTTATCTGGACAATGGCAAATATGTTTATACCATTACCAACGATAGCTCCGGGCAGCAAGGCTTCGGATTTACATTTACCAAAGAGTGATTATTTTATTCTTTCTTTTAAGAACGCAATTTCTTTTGCATAAGCATCGTCTCTTGCTGCCTTATCAAATACAGGGTTACTCGGGTTAGCAAATGCATGGTTGGCATCATACTCATACACTTTTACATTTTTGCCTGCGGCTTCCATATTCTGCCGGAAAGTATCTACCACTCCGGGTGTTATCCACTTATCTTTCTTTGCAAAAAAGCCAATTACATCGCAATCTAAAGTCTTTAACCGGTTTACGTCTTTTTCCGGCATGCCATAATACATAATGCAACCCTCTACCTGTTTGCCGCCTGCCAATGCTGTTTGCAGACTCCAGCCACCACCAAAGCACCAGCCAAGAGTAAACACACGGGCACTGCTTCCAACATAGGAAAAAGCACCTTTAACAATATTCATAGCCCGGTCGTTTTGAACGGCCTGCATCAATTTTACCGCATCATCGCTGGTGGCAGCAATTTTATTATCGTACAAATCCAGTGCAAGCACATTCACGCCCAATTCGTTGGATAACTTTTCAGATTCCATTTTTACATAGTCATTCAGTCCCCAGTATTCATGCACCACCAAAATATAATAGTTGCTCCTGTTGTCGGCCTTTATCTCAAAAGCGTGTGCAGTAGCGCCATCGGGCGTTTTATAATTAATGTCTTTGCCTTTTGCACTTTCATAAACAAAAGGTACCGGGTTTAAATGCGCCATTTTAAAGGCATTGCTATTGCCCAATGCGGCAAAATTATCGGTGGCTTTTATACAACAGGCCGATTGCGCATTTGCCAAGCTATTAAACAAAGATGCCATAACAATTAATAACAGGTACTTCATAGATGTATTTTTTTAGAGATACAGTTTAATCCGGGCAGAAATTTTCTACCCTCAATTTTTAGAATTTTTGATATTATACAACTTGTTTGAGAATATTACCGTAAAATTTTTGCACAACTTTTTCATTTGCAGATTTACTCACCTAATGTATATATTTTCAACACCTTTAGCTGTAGAAATCATGTATAATACTACACTATCTTTTCCACAATAATAACAGCATCTTTTTTGCCATGCCATTTTAGTGTAGGTTTGCATGACCTTCGCATTTGAATACCGGGGCAAAAGTTTATAGCCTGGTAATGCACCGGTCACCGTATTTCCTGGTTAACCAGCACCATTAATATTCCGGTTTTACATCAAAATAATTATAGTAAATTTTTTAAACCATACGTTATGGCTAAATATATTTTTGTAACAGGCGGCGTTACCAGCAGTTTAGGTAAAGGCATCATTGCCGCTTCGCTTGCCAAATTGCTGCAGTCAAGAGGATTCCGGGTCACGATTCAAAAGTTTGATCCGTACATCAATGTAGATCCGGGTACTTTAAACCCATACGAGCACGGAGAATGTTTTGTAACAGAAGACGGCGCCGAAACGGATCTCGACTTAGGCCACTATGAGCGCTTTCTCAGCATCTTTACCTCGCAGGCCAATAATGTTACTACCGGCCGTATTTATCAAACGGTGATTAACAAAGAACGCGAAGGCGCTTTCTTGGGCAAAACAGTGCAGGTGGTACCGCATATTACCGATGAAATAAAACGCCGTATGATGTTGCTGGGTAATGATGGCCGGTATGATATTGTAATTACAGAAATAGGCGGCACCGTGGGCGATATCGAAAGCCTTCCGTTTATAGAGGCTGTACGCCAGTTACAGTGGGAGTTGCCGGATGATGATGTGGTGGTAATACACCTTACGCTGATTCCTTACCTGAAAGCTGCCAAAGAATTAAAGACAAAGCCCACGCAGCACAGTGTGAAGATGCTGAGCGAGACCGGCGTTCACCCGGATGTAATTGTATGCAGAACAGAAGAGGTGCTGAATTTAGAAATAAGGCGGAAGATAGCCCTCTTTTGTAATGTAAAAACCGAAGCGGTAATTGAGGCGATGGATGCTTCTACCATTTATGAAGTGCCCCTGATGATGCTGAACGAGAAGCTGGATGTTTATTGCCTTAAAAAGTTAGGTATTTCCGTTTTTCCGGAAGCACAGTTGGAGAAATGGAAAGGCTTTATCGAGCGGTTAAATTATCCTAAAAGTAAAGTAACTATTGGATTGATTGGCAAATACATCGAGCTGCAGGACGCTTACAAATCTATACTGGAAAGCTTTATACATGCAGGTGCGGTAAATGAGGTAAAAGTGGAAGTGGTAAATGTGCATAGCGAGTATATAACCGAAGACGATGTGGCCGAAAAGCTTGCCGGTCTCGACGGGCTGCTGGTGGCACCCGGATTTGGTAATCGCGGCATAGAAGGAAAAATAATCGCGGTACAATATGCGCGCGAGCATGGGCTTCCTTTCTTCGGTATTTGCCTCGGTATGCAAATGGCAGTGATAGAATTTGCCCGCAATGTACTGGGTCTGCGCACAGCCCACTCTACAGAAATGGACGTAGCAACAAAAGACCCGGTGATAGATATGATGGAGGAACAGAAAAAAATTAAACTGATTGGTGGCACCATGCGCCTCGGCGCTTACCCGTGCGACCTGAAAGAAGGGTCCCTGGCGCAAAAAATATACGGCGAGCATCGTATAAGCGAAAGGCATCGTCACCGCTATGAATTTAATAATGAATACCTGGACCTGTTTGAAAATAAAGGCATGATTGCCAGCGGTATAAACCCGGATACAAACTTGGTGGAAATTATAGAGCTGCCGGATCATCCGTTTTTTATAGGTGTTCAGTATCATCCGGAGTTGAAGAGCACCGTAGAGCGCCCTTCACCTTTGTTTGTAAACTTTGTAGCCGCCGCCAAGCAGCATAACGAAGACCGTACGATAATGCGGAAGCCGGTTTTGGAAGAAGCGGCTGTTAATTAAAATTGTTTTTTCGCTTAAAAAAAGAAGCCGGACTTAATAGCTGTTGGCTTCTTTTTTGTTTTTATTATGCTTATTCACTAATCTACAAAAAGCATACTTATGAAAACAAATACCGGTGTTAGTGCTGCTTCCAACAAAGCTGTAACCCACAATAACAGAGCAGAAAACAAAGACAATCTGGACAGCCGCAAAAATGAAGAGTTCGATTTGAAAGGCGACGATGTAACCCATAATAAAAAAGATACCCGGAACAACAAACCGAAAAAAAATAAGCACTAACTGTGGATAAATGATTGTTGGCTGGCAAATGTTTTGATGCTTTAAAATAAATATTTACTAACCATTTAAAACAAATTATTTATGGCAAAGTATTCAAAAAAAAGCGGTGATAAAGTGCACGAAGAAATGCACGAGATGAAACAGGGAAAGCTGAAGAGCGGAAGAAGCGGAAAGAAGGTAACCAATCCGAAGCAAGCCATTGCAATAGGATTATCGGAAGCAAGGAAAGAAGGTGAAAACGTGCCTAAGAAAGCTGCTACCAAAAAAGCATCGCCAAAGAAGACTGTTACTAAGAAATCCGCCGCAAAAAAAGCATCTCCCAAGAAAGCGGCTACTAAAAAGACAGCCTCCAAAAGTTAGTTTAAAAAATCACCAACAAATACAAAAGCGTCTTTCAAATGAAAGACGCTTTTGTATTTGTATATTTTGCCAGGCTACTATAAGTAAAAGTGTGCTGTTAGCTGCTGTTTGGTTTAACAACTACTCATCACTCTTTGGCGGTGTGCCTCTAAAGGCATCCATCTTATCTATACGCTCAAGGTTTACTCTTTTTCCTTCGCGTGCACTCTGATAAATGGCCTCCATTATTTTATGGTCTTGCAAACCTTCTTCGCCAGGCGTATATGGCGTTTGGTTATTCATTACGCACTGGGCAAAATGATCCAGCTCAAGCGCAAACTGGTCTTTGTCGGGTATAGCCGGATAGTGCTTAAACAGATTCTTACCTTCAGCATATTCTCCTTCAATCATCAGGCCTTTGTATGGAAAAGCAGGGTCTAAACCCATAGATGCACCCTTATCAGTTGCGCATTTATACCTCCTCGTTTCATGCACCCCATAGGAGGTAGAACAGTTTACCAGTGCCCCGCCGGGAAATCCCATTTGCCACAGCACCGCTTCCTCTACTTCTTTAAACCGCGGATCGTTGGGCGTGCTGTAGGTGATTGCATTTACCCACACCGGCTCTTCTCCCAGCAGGTAACGGCTGGTGTTTAAGCAGTACAATCCTATATCCGGCAAAGACCCGCCTCCAGACAGCGCCTTGTGCAGCCGCCATTGTGTAGGATCGCCAATATTCTGCGTGTTTACCAGTTCTATCAGTTTCGTATTGCCACGCTCTTTGCTGCGTACCCAGTCTTTCACAAATTTGTTTTTCGGCTCATATTGTATGCGGTAGGCGATCATCAGTTTCACATTAGCCGCTTTGCAGGCTTCAATCATATTCTGCGCCTGCCTGCTGCTGCTTGCCATCGGCTTTTCGCACAACACATGCTTGCCTGCTTTTGCCGCCCGCACGGTAAATTCCTCATGCATGCTGTTTGGCAACACAATATAGACCGCCTGTATATCACGGTTGTTTTTGATAGTATCGAAGTTTTGATAATTATAAATATTAGCGGGCGGGATGCCATATTGCTGCGCAACCGTTGCTGCTTTTGCAGCATCGCCGCTTACCAGCGCCACCGGTTTGGCGTATTTGCTGGCGCCAAAAGCAGGTAGTATCTGGTTAAGTGTTAAATGGCCCAGCCCTACAATCGCGTAGCCGACCCGCTTATCTGGCGGCATCGGTGCAGGCGGATCGGGCTTTTGCTGCTCGGAAGGATCGTCTAAGGGAGGCAATTTTACAGGGGTTGGGTTGGGCGCCCCGGCATTCGCCGTTTGTGCTTCAGCAGCTCCAAAAGCGCCTAAACTTCCAATAAAGCCCGTAGCTACAATGCCCTTGCCTGCGTTACTTAAAAAAGATCTCCGGTCGTATTCCTTCCCGGCCAATACATTAGAAACCGGATGTGCATAATTTGTGTTTTCCATTACTTGCTATTTCAGGTTAGCTATATGTTGCTCTAAAAATTATACCACAGTTACAGAATAGTTAAGTTAAGATAAACGCTATGCGGAGCAACTGTTTTATTGTACCAATAATTGCTTTTACAAGGCGCCATACATTAAACATTCGCTTATTTTGCAGCGATGGGTTACTTCAGCGCTTTTCTTGCTGTATATAAGGAAATTAAACTGCAAAAGCAGTTTAATACAGCTTTTCTCATTCCCTATCTGAAGGAGCTGGAAGTGAAGTACGGCGGCACTTTCGGGCCGGAGCAGCGTAACAAAATCGTTGGCTATTACGGCCTGTTCATCACTGCTTTCCTTTGCAGCAGTTACAAAAGATTGTACGGAGAAACACTTACGGCACACGAAAGAAAGCGGGCTACTTTATTCGGCATTCTTACACCCGTAGGCGACGACCTGTTTGACGTTGACAAGCTGGCTATTGATGATATCTTTGCTATTACTTTTCATCCTGGCAACTATAAGGCTACTACATTCTCATCGCAGGTAGCAAAGGAAATACAAACGTACCTGCTGCAGCAGGTACCACATCCAGAAGCATACCGGCAAGCCTCCGCGGATGTGCTGAATATTCAGGCGGAAACAATCCGGCAAACAGATAAAAACATTAGTGACGCAGATCTGCAGCGCATCACTTATACCAAGGGTGCAGTATCGGTTGTTATTTACCACCAGTGTCTTAACGAACCCGCGGGCGGGCAAATGCTGGATGCTTTATTCTACATCGGCAGCTTGTACCAGTTGGGCAACGATTTATTCGATTTGTACAAAGATGTCCGGGATAACATTTTTACACTTGTAAATACCTGTAAGGACTTCCACTTCTTTAAAAAAGAATTTTTGAAAAGGGTAGCGCTGCAAAATGAGAAAATAATGGCCCTGCCGTACAACGAAAAAAGAAAGAAAGAGTTTTGTATTGTGATGAATGCCATCAATGCACGCAGCCTCGTTGCTATTGATCAATTCATCCGCCTGCAACAAAAAGCTGGGGCGCCTGTTAACTGGCAGGAAATCAACAGAAAAGACATGATTGTGGATATGGAAAAGCCACGCAATTTTTTTCGTTGGATGTATTATATCTACCACCTTCCGCTTATACACAAGTCTTCTCTGCTGATAGAAGCGGGAAGAGGAGACATCGCATAAAAATGTTTAAAAAGACTACCTTTTTTCTATTATTTTTTTTATTATCCTGCCCTGCTGCCAGGGCACAACAAAGTGATACTGCGCTTATAACACAGCTCATAGATGCTATTGTAAAAACACAGGTAAAAGAAAGCGGAAAAGACTTCTATGCAGGCATGTTTCCTTCTTACCGGGAGTGTGGCGGCAGTCCGCACAATTACCAGCCCGACAATAATATTTTTTATACAGCCATAAGCGTATTTGCCCTTAAAAACATGCTGCCTTACTTATCAGCGGCCAACAGCAAAAAAGTACGGCAAATAATAGCAGCAGCTATTAACATATATCCGCTGTACCGCAATAAAAACGGACTGCCGTTTTATAGTTTCTGGGCAGGCAAAGATGAAATTATGCCGCACAGTTTTATATTTAAATACACGAAAACGGTGTTTGGGCAAAGCGAGGATGGAGACGACAGCGTAATGGCGTTATTAGGTTTAGATAATAATGACAGCGATAATAATGAATTGAAAAAGCGGCTGGCGGAAACAAGTAACGGTTCTAATAAAAATATTATTTCCACGTATAAAAAATACAGGGACATACCGGCTTATTCTACCTGGCTGGGCTACCGCATGCCTGTTGACTTTGACTTTGGCGTGCATTGCAACCTACTCTATTTTGTGCTGGAGAAAAAGCTGCCGTTAGCACAGCAGGACAGCGCTACGATCAGTCTGTTACAGCACATGATTGCCAACCGCGAGTATCTGCATTCGCCTGTTTACATATCGCCCTATTATGTGCGCACGCCCATCTTACTATATCATGTCTCCCGGCTAATGGGCAGGTTTGTTATCCCTGCGCTGGAGCCATATAAGCCGCAATTAATCGCCGATCTACAAACGCAGTTAAACTCCTGCCGCAATGTAATGGACCAGTTGATTTTGCGCACTTCGCTGCTGCGTTTAGGCAGCAAGCCACCGCTAATGGAATTGCACAGTCTGCAGGCTTTTGACAAAAGTAACCAGCAGCAATTTGTTTTTTTCCAGGCGCGGGCGGCCTTTTCTTATCCATCGCTGCTAAAGCATGTTTTCCTGCACTGGAGTTATATTTATTATTATTTCTATTGCCCTGCCTATTACAAAATCCTGTGGCTGGAATACCTTGTAGAAAAAAACAAAGGCGATGAATAAGTTATCAAAAATTTAGTATAAAGAAGCCTGCTATTGCCTGTACAAATCGGTATATTTATAGCTTATGACGCATAAGACAAAAGGCATTGTATTGCGTACGCTTAAGTATGGCGAAACCAGTGTAATCAGCAGTGTTTATACCGAGCTGTTCGGGCTGCAGAGCTATATTATAAAAGGCGTGCGCCAGAGCAGTAGAAAGTCGCAGGGTAAAAGCAATTATTTTCAGCCGGGCTCCATGCTTAATATGGTAGTGTATCACAATGAACTGAAAAACCTGCAATTTGTGAGAGAATACGAGTGGAGCTATCTGTACAGCGATCTTTCGTTTAATGTAATAAAAAACGCAGTGGCTATGTATATTGTAGAGTTGCTGCAGCACAGCCTGAAACAGCCGGAAGCCAACCCTGAATTGTTTTACCTGATAGAAGATACACTAAAGCAATTAGACAACGGAACCAACACTTTTACGGCCAACCTGCCGCTTTATTTTACATTGCATTTGGGTAGTGAGCTTGGTTTTCAGTTACAAGGTGTTTACAGTAAGGCCACGCCGGTAGTGGATATGCAGGAAGGTACTTTTACTGATGAAATTCCGGTGCATCCGTATTACTTAAGTGGAGAAGCGGCAAAAATTACGTCGGACATCAGTAATATATCATTTTATAACGATCTGGAAGCGATACAGCTCAACCGGAACATTCGCCGGGAGCTGATGCAATCTTACCAGAAGTTTATGGCGCTGCATATAGCCGACTTTGGCGAGATGCGCAGCTTGCCTATTTTGCAGGAAGTACTGAGTTAAGAATAATATTGTAACTTTAGAAAAAGAAACAGTGATGGATGCAATAGCACAGGTTCCTAAAACAGCTTTAGATGTATTTCGTATATTGCCGGAAGGTACATTATGCGAGGTAATAGACAATATACTCTACATGTCACCAGCACCAAAATATAATCACCAGCGGCTGCTTTTTTTCCTTAGTAAAAAAATTTCTTACCATGTCGAAGCCCGACAGTTGGGTGAAATTATGATTTCACCTTTTGATGTGTACTTAGAAAACTTATTCTCTGCAGTACAACCTGATATTCTGTTTGTTTCTAATGAAAATCGGAGTATTTTAAAAGAAGACGGCTATATACATGGTGCACCAGATTTAATTATAGAAGTTTTATCTGCTGATACAAAACGCGATAAAATAATTAAGAAAAACCTGTATGAAAGAGCTGGTGTAAAAGAATACTTTATTATTAATCCAAAAGATAGTAATGTGTTGGCTTATGCATCAAACAATCAATCTGTTTACGACCTTGCGTACGAAGCCACAGGATATTTTAAGTCTGGCTTACTACACTACGAGTTTCATTTTTAAAGCAATCTTTTTACGGTTGTAAAATCCTCCTCCAGCAGTATTATACCCGGCTGTTTTCCTTTTTCAAAACTCCCGAACTGATCGTTTAAGTTCAATGCAGCAGCGCCATTCAGCGTAGCCATTTGCAAAAGTTGCGTCGTTTCTATCTTAGGGAAATGTTGCCGTATTGTCTTCATCTCCTCCAATATACTCAGCCTGGCATTGCTCGCAAGGCTATCGGTTCCCAATACCAATGCACACTGGTTGGCAATCAGTATTGCTACCGGGGGCAATGCGTTTTCGATGTATAGATTAGCATTCGGGCAAAGGCAGAAAAACAAGCGCTGGTCATTTATAGCCGCCTGTGTCTTTGCAAATAAAACATCTGCTTCTTTTGTAAAAGTATTATGCACGAGCATCACATTGGCAGCGCCTTTCAGATTATCAAAATAAGTTTGCAGGCTGCTTCTGCCGGATGGTTTAAAAAAGTCGGTTTTCAAATTCATCAGCTCGTACATGCGTATAAAATCGCCGCTGCCCTGTATAAATAATTCATCTTCAAAACTGGTTTCCTGGTTGTGGATGCTAACTGTTTTACCCTGATAATGCGGTTGCAATAACTGCCACAAATTTTGAGAAACCGAATACGGTGCGTGCGGCACAAGTGTACATTGGTTGCCGGTTGCCGGTTGTCGGAATGTATCGTAAACTGCCAGTGACCGGTCTATCCTCGCTGCTGCAATTTCCGGCAGCCAGCCGCTTACTTCTACAAAGTTGTAATAGGCAAGATTGCCTTTGCTTTTTTGCGAAGCGGTAAGTGTATTATTGCAAATGTCGCCTGCAGCAACAATTCCGCCGGCTATCATTTCTTCTTCTGCTTTTGCAACCGCAGCTATTATTTCTTCTTCTGCAAAATGACGTTGCGTAACAACTTTAAATACAAAGTCAACGAGACCGGTGTGTTTGGGAATCAATCCTCGCATGTGGCTGAGCTCCAGGTGGCAGTGGCAATTGATAAAACCGGGCGACAGTATGCCGCGAAAATGCTGAACATCATCGCTGGCTTCGTGCAGCGGCAGAATGGCTTCAACTACGCCATTCTCATCTGTTATCAATACACTTTCACCGAGTAGCTGCGTGCCGGTAAACAATTGGTCAGCATATATTTTTTTATACATCACCCTTCAGCTTTATTCAACGCAAACATAGCTTATGTTTTTGTGCAATGTCTTACTGCTGCCTTTAACGGCAGGGTTAGTAAAGCTGATCGTAACAGGCAGTTTTTTGCTGGAGTAATTAAATTTATAAAATAATTTGGTTTATTTTATAAACTACTCTACGTTTGCATCACCAATCCAGGTTTATGAAATCATTTTTCTTTACAATAATCGCTCTTGCTGCAGTACTGGCCCTACAGGCACAGGTAAAAATTTCCGGTACGGTAAAGGACACCCGTGGCAGAAAACTCATCAGCGCAAGCATCACATTAAAAGATACTTACGACGGCGCCACTTCCGATTCATCCGGCAATTACACTTTTAGCACAACAGAAAAAGGAAGCCATACTTTGGTAGCTTCTGCCGTTGGCTATAAAACGGTGGAGCAAACAGTAACCATAGCCGGCCAGTCAATCACGATCAATTTTTCTATTAAAGAAGAAGTTAACGAACTGAGAGCCGTAACCGTTACAGCAGGCTCCTTTGCCGCCGGCGACAGCAAGCGCGCCGTTACGGTACTCAACTCCATAGATGTAGCCACTGTAGGCGGCGGTAATGCCGATATTACTTCTGCCCTTAAAACATTGCCCGGCACGCAGCAGGTTGGTGAGCAGGAAGGCTTGTTTGTGCGTGGCGGCGCGGGCTACGAAACAAAGCAGTTTATAGACGGTACTTTAGTGAATAATCCTTATTTCTCCAGCGTTCCCGACATCTCGAGCCGTGGCCGGTTTTCGCCTTTTTTATTCAAAGGCACGGTGTTTAGTGCGGGCGGCTATTCGGCTTTGTATGGCCAGGCTTTGTCTTCGGCCGTTATATTAGAGTCTATTGATCTGCCCGAAAAAAGTGCAGCTAATGCTTCGCTCACACCACTTTTTGTGGGCGCCGGTTACCAGAATTTAAATAAGAAAAAAACCGCTTCCTGGGGTGTGGATTACGGCTATGTAAATGTGGCTGCCTACTTCAGCTTAGTGAAGCAAACGCCCGATTATTTTAAGATACCGGAGTTTCACAGCGGCGATGCTAACTTTCGCTTTAAAACCAAAGGCGGCGGCATTGTAAAATACTATACCACATTTAGCAAAAGCAACTTAGGCATCCGCAGGCCGGATATTGACAGCACTCTTTTAAAAGATGCGTTCAGCCTAAGAAACCTTAACTGGTATAATAACTTTAGCTGGCGCGAAAATTTAGGCAGGGGATGGAAGATGAATATAGGTTCCAGCTTTAGTACCAATAAAGATAATATTACGCAGCAATTGCAAAATCAAAGTAACCAGCCGGTTTATTTTAACGACGACAAATTCTGGTTGCAATCGAAAAATTTCGCTTTAGATCGTTTGGAAAACCTGGCACAAGTAAAAGCTGTATTTGATAAAAAATTAGGCGGCATCAATGCAATACGTTTCGGAGGCGAATACTGGTATGGCCTGAATAAAACAACGCTCTACGATTCTACTTACCGGCTGGTGGATAATTACGGGGCTTTATTTGCAGAAACCGATATTTACATTACCAATAACCTGGCTGTCAAGCTGGGCGCGCGCTTCGAGCATTCTTCCATATTGGATAAAGCAAACCTTGCGCCCCGTATATCCCTTGCTTACAAAGTAGGCACCGGCGCTTCGGTATCTGCAGCCTATGGTATCTTTTACCAGAAGCCGGAAAACCAGCAGCTTTTTTATAACCGCAATTTAGGCTATACAAGGGCCGACCATTATATCATTAATTACCAGAAAAATACAGAAGGCCGCATATTTCGGGTGGAAGCATTTTATAAAAAGTATTTAGACCTCGTAAAAACAATCCCGGTCAACTATTACTATGCAGTTGCCAATAACGATGGCTCGGGCTATGCAAAAGGCATAGAATTGTTTTGGCGCGATAAAAAAAGCTTCAAAAACTTAGACTACTGGTTCAGTTATTCTTATCTTGATACCAAACGTAATTACCTTAACTATCCCGAGCAGTTGCAGCCTGGCTTTGCCGCCAATCATACTGCATCACTGGTAGTAAAGCGCTTTGTTACCGAGTGGAAAACCGGCTTTAGCTTTACGTACAGCTTTGCTACCGGCAGGCCTTATTACAACCTGCGTTACGACTCGGCATATAAGCCTTATTTTATAGCCGACCGTGGCAAAACAAAAAATTATAACAACCTGGGCTTTAGTGTTTATTATGTGCCGCAGGCTGGTAATGCCAAAGCGAAAACCAATGTAGTACTGTTTGGCAGCGTTACAAATGTGCTTGGCTACAACGCTGTATATGGCTACAATTATTCTTATAACGGTGCAAACAGGGAAGCCATTACGCCACCTGCGCGGAGGTTCTACTTTGTGGGCGCTTTCTTTAGCTGGGGTGTCAACAGGAGTGAGGATGCCATCAATAATAATTTATAAGCGAACAGCGGGTATGCATAAAAAGTCTTTAATAAAACAACAATAAAACAAAACCACATGAAGCAATTTCTTTTATCCGTTGTGATGCTCGTAAGCGTTGCAGCCATGTCTCAAACCGACAAGTACACGATGGCCATGCAAAAAAGCCTGGCAATGCTTGACTCTGCCAAATCCGCATCCGACCTTAATGCAGTGTCTGCCTCTCTTGAGCGGATCGGCGATGCAGAAAAAACGCAGTGGTTACCTTACTATTGGGCAGCACTGTCTAAAGTGCGTATTGGCTGGGCAGACAATGCGGCAGATAAAGATAAACTTGCGGAGGAAGTAAAAGCCTTGTGTGCAAAAGGGGAAGCTATTAATGACAATGCCGAATTTTGCAGCATCCGCAATATGGCATCTACGCAGCAAATGCTGGTAAACCCGCAGGAGCGCTGGCAAACCAATGGCGCAGAAGCCGCCGCTGCCCTGCAGAAAGGTATGCAGATGGATCCTAAAAACCCACGCCTGTTTTACCTGCAGGGTATGAGCCTCTTTAACACACCTACGCAATACGGCGGCGGCAAAGAAGTAGCCAAACCCATTTTTCAAAAAGCGGCAGACTTGTACAAGGTAGAAGAAAAAAAGCCTTTATATCCTACCTGGGGCGCACAGCAAACCGATGAGATGCTTGCTAAATGTCAATAAATTATTTGTGCTTTACTTGCAGCTAACAGCAGCGATATTTTTCACTGCTGTTACCTGCATAATACGCTGTACATGTCACAAAACGATTCCGGATTTTCGCCGCTATATTGTACCCGGGCATTTGTTGCGGCACCGTTATAAAAAAGTTATTACCTCAACCTGTATTGTATGATGGAAGATGAAGAAATATTGAGTGAGCAAGAAAGTCTCCGGCTCATTACCAGTATGATTAATAAAGCGAAAAACGACTTTATTGAAACCGGCATCAGCGCGCTTATGTGGGGAAGTATTGTAACGTTTTGCGCCCTCATCCAGTTTGCCTCTTACTTTTATAATATGCCCTGGGCTGGCTGGGTATGGCTGCTAACCATTGTTGCCGTAATTCCGCAGGTTGTTATTTCTATTCAGGAACGTAGAAAAATGAAATTCAAAACGCATGAAGACAATATGGGTGGTATCTGGATTGCCTTTGCCATTACGATGTTTTTAGTTTCGTTTTATTTTAATTCACTCCATGTTCCGCCAGGCGTTGATTTACATCCCGACACATTGATTCTTATTATCTATGGCGTTCCCACTTTTGCCACCGGTTTTGCGCGCCACTTTACTCCCATGTTTATTGGCGGTATTGCCTGCTGGGTACTTGCCATCATAAGTTTTTATACACCTTATCCTTATGTAATGTTACTGGTAGCAGGTGCGGCATTGATGGCATGGTTTATTCCCGGTCTAATATTACAACGCAGGTACATCAAAGCAAAGCAGCAGCATGTTTAACGATCTTGATCCCATATTACACTCGCAGTTGCGCCTTGCCGTAATGAGTCTGCTCATTAGTGTAAAAGAAGCGGAATTTACGTTTATAAAAGAAAAGACTAATGCCACTGCCGGTAACCTTAGTGTGCAGGTGCAAAAGCTTAAAGAAGCCGGCTATATAGATGTAACCAAAGAGTTTAAAGACAATTATCCTAATACATCCTGCAAGATTACCAAACAAGGTATTAATGCATTTGAAGCGTATGTAAATGCATTGCAGCAATACCTGAATGTGAGTAAACAGAAGTAAAATTACTTTTCTTAAAACAGTAGTCAAAAACTCTCCTGCACCTACCGTTAACTTATGGATATGCGCCGGCTTTACACGAACCTCCCTACTGCATTAATCAATGCGGTTATACCCTGTGCAACTCATCGCAAAACAAGAGCGTAATGCCGGCTTTTTATTTCCTGTTTACTTGCAAACTATTCTTGTCATTTTGAAAAAAGCTTTGAATATTTGTGTAATATTTACACATTCAAATTATTTAAGAAAAACGATTGTTGCGTATGAAAATGATGTTTACTTTTTTGCTGCTGCTGATACTCTCCGCAGCACACAGCCAATTGCTTACCTGGACGCCCGATTTTATTACCGAAACCTCGGTTAACGATACGATCACCGGTGATGCTGCAAAGGGCAACCAGGGTTTACTTAATTACGATCCTAATGATGTATATGTGCACATTGGCGTTATTACCAGTACAAGCGGGGGGCTATGGACGCATGTGCCTTTTACCTGGGCTACTACACCGGCTGCCGCACATGCGCTGCCCGCCGGCAACAATAAATGGAAGTACGGTATTGCCGGTAACCTCCGTACATTTTTTAATGTTACCAACCCGGCCGAAAAAATATTGAAAGTGGCCATACTCTTCCGCAATGGCGATGGCAGTAAGAAACTTGCCAATACCGATGGCAATGATATGTATGTACCGGTGTACGACGATGGCCTGCAGGCGAGAATAACGCAGCCTTACAGCCAGCCCGAATTTGTGCCGGAGCCGGAACCACTTAACTATGCAGCGGGCGATGCAGTAAGCATAACCGCAAAAGCAAGCATCGCTGCTAACCTGCAACTGCTGTACAATGGCAGCCCTATAGCAAGTGCCGCCAATGCTACCACTATTACCGCAACAACGCCGGCCGTGAGCGGCAATAACCAGATTGTTGTAAGTGCAACAAGTGGCGTAACTGCCAGGTACGACACGATTAATTTCTTTGTAAATACACCGGTTATAACAAAGGATTTACCAGCGGGTGTGCAGGATGGTATTAACTATGGCGCCGATGGCACTTCTGCTACGCTGGTGTTGTATGCGCCCGAAAAAACACGCGCAGCGGTGATCGGTGAGTTTAATAACTGGACGCAAACCGCAACGTACCAGATGTATCGTACGCCGGACGGCAACCGCTACTGGATAACGCTTGTTGGCTTAGTAGCCGGCCAGGAATACGCTTATCAGTACCTTGTAGATGGTAACCTGAAAGTTGCCGATATGTACGCCGAAAAAATCCTGGATAAAGACAACGATCCGTATATACCGGCAGTAACTTATCCTAACCTAAAGACTTATCCTGCCGGGCAAAGCGGCATTGTAAGTATTTTGCAAACCTCAAAACCGGCGTATGCCTGGCAGGTTCAAAATTTTGCAAAGCCTGATAAACGCAATCTTGTTATTTATGAATTGCTGGTAAGAGATTTTGTTGCCAGCCACAACTGGCAAACGGTGAAAGATTCTATTGGCTATTTAAAAAAATTAGGTATTAATACCATTGAGGTGATGCCGTTCAGTGAGTTTGAAGGAAATATTAGCTGGGGTTATAATCCGGATTTCTTTTTTGCTCCGGATAAATACTACGGTACGGATGTAACCCTGAAACAGTTTATAGACGAATGCCACAAGCAAGGCATTGCGGTGGTAATGGATATGGTTATGAATCATGCATTCGGCTCGTCGCCAACGGTACAGTTGTACTTTGATGCGGCTAACAACCGGCCCGCCGCCAACAATCCATGGCACAATCCTGTAGCCACGCACCCATATAGTGTTGGCTACGATTTTAACCACGAAAGCCCGGCCACGCAATACTTGGTAAACCGGGTAGTGCAGCACTGGCTGCAGGATTATAAGATTGATGGTTTCCGGTGGGATTTATCAAAAGGCTTTACGCAAACCAATTCCGGCGACAATGTAAATCTGTGGGGACAGTATGATGCGAGCCGGGTAACAACCTGGAAACGCATTTATGATGAAATGCAGACAGCCCAGCCCGGCTCTTATTGCATACTGGAACACTTTGCCGAAAACAGGGAAGAAGATACGCTGTCCAATTATGGAATGCTATTATGGGGTAATGAAAATTACAATTACAACCAGGCTACTATGGGCTTTGATAATTCTGATTTTGGCGGAGGCATTTATACAACAAGGGGATATGCAAATCCAAACCTGGTTACCTACATGGAAAGCCATGATGAAGAAAGGCTGATGTTTAAAAATGAGCAGTGTGGCAATAGTAAAAAAGATGGTTCGTACAATATTAAAAATATCCCAACCGGCTTAAAGCGCAACGAGATGGCCGCCGCATTCTGGGCGATGCAGCCAGCTCCGAAAATGGTATGGCAGTTTGGTGAGCTTGGCTACGATTATTCTATCAACCGGTGCGAAGACGGAACCACCAATGATAATTGCCGCACCAGCCCGAAGCCTATCCATTGGGATTATATGAACGATGCCAACCGTGCCGCACTGCGCAATGTGTATGCAAGGTTATTTGCACTACGCAATTATGCAGCTTACCTGCCTGCTTTTACAGCGCCGAAAGACAGCATCACCTGGAACTTAAGTGGAAATTTTAAATGGGAAAAAATCAATTCGGCGCCGCTGGATATTGCCGTAATCGGCAATTTTGATACGGCTGTTCAGATTGGTGCTATCACTTTTTCGCACACGGGCGTATGGTACGATTATTTGAACAATACCGCCTTTACGGTTGTTGGCACAACGCAGAATTATACCTTGCAGCCTGGCGAATATCATGTCTTTATAGATCAGAACGCCAGCGTTGTATTACCTGCAAAATTGCTTTCTTTTACCGCCGGCCGTACGCCGGGTGCTATTAACCTAACCTGGACAACAACTAACGAAATAAACCTGAAACAGTTTGTTGTAGAGCGCTCTCTGGACGGCCGCAACTTTACAGCCATTGGCACTGTCGCTGCTAAAAACGCAGTTAATACGTATAGATTGGGGGATGCAGAAGCTGCGGCAATTAATGCTCCAGGCGATATTTATTACCAGCTACAAATGGCAGATAAAGATGGCAGCTTTACCTATTCTGAAGTGGTAAAGGTTGCGCCCTCCGGCAGCCGGGATGTGATTATTTATCCAAACCCGGTTAAAACCGGTGTTGTATATGTGAAGCTGACAACTGCAGCCGCCGGTACTATATGGATAAGTATTACAGACGCCACCGGTAAAATATGCAACAGGCAAAGCTTGCAATTAACGGGCAGCAATACCAAAGTGCCTGTAAATACCAGTGCTTTGGCAAGCGGTATTTATACTATACGGATAGATGGCGTAAATAAAAATTCCATTACCCAAAAACTCGTTGTACAGCGATAAGATTGTTCTGTGTTGAATTATTTACAAAAAGAGCCGCGCATTGCGCGGCTCTTTTTGCTTATGAATCAATTTATAAAAGAAATTATTTTAAAATAGCATCCGGAGTAATAAACGCATAAATAATCTTTCAATATTAACTAATCGTTTAACGCTTATCATTCGCTATCAGCGGGTGTTCTTATCTGCAGAAAACCTGAAATAATTTAAGTGACCGGATATAGTGTTATCATACAAACTGAAGTTGATTTTAAGATACTATCAACTAGTAAACGAATAAGTAAAAGGGCTTGCCAGCAAAGGCAGGCGGAGAAAAACAGATATAGCTGTGCTCAGTTCATAAAACACTTTTCATCAAAACAGCGTAACACTTTTTATACAAATAATACTACTAATGAGATATAGCAAATGATAAAAAACAACCACTGCTTTTGTCAAAGAACAGCTAATTGATGAAAATGTAATCCGGTGCCTTAAAGCTATACCACAATGATCGAATAAGCAGGCTTATAAAAACATACGCCAGACTTATACGCTACAGGTAACTAAGAGAAAAATAAAGAAGAGAAGTTTAGTTGGAAAGATGCACCCGGTCTCCTGCATATTGCAAAATGGCAGCCAGGGTTTGACTACGGGGTGAGGCGGTTTGAATACGATTGAGCGAACTGCGGGATTCTTTTAATACCTGGTACTTTTGCTCCAGAGCCCAGTCGTTGAGCAGAGCCATTTCCAATTCGCTTTTTTGCGCAGCGCTCATTTCATCGTACAAATACAATAAAAGGTCTTCAGTTGTAAATTTAGGCATAGCTGGGGGTTATAAAAATGATGACATGCATAAGAAACGGCAATCAACCTGTTGTTATTGTAAACAAATTGTTTATTTTTTGGCATCGGGCGTTTCTACAATAAAAATATCCTCATTATCACGCTTCATCAAAAAATTTTCGCGGGCAAATTTTTCTACTGCTGCAGGGCTGTTTTGAAGGTTGGTTAGTTGCTGCTGCGTCTTGCTGATTTCCGACTGGTAGAAAGCTTTGCTTTTCAGCAAATTGTTTAACTGGCGCTTGCGGTCGAGCTGCAGGAAGATATTATTTTCATCAAAAAAAAGCATCATCAGCACAAAAGCAGCAAGTGCAATGAGGTATTTATTACTTACAATTTTAAAGATGCGGGAAGCGGATTTTTTCATACGGCTAATAATTTCAGGTAGCAGGTTTAACGCTGCTACCTGAAGCAGTATTTTATCTGGTATATAATTTTTTACCGTTAGGATAAATAGCATTATCGCCCAGCATTTCTTCGATACGGATAAGCTGGTTGTATTTGGCCAGGCGATCTGTACGACTGGCGGAACCGGTTTTAATCTGGCCGCAATTAAGCGCTACCGCAAGGTCGGCGATAGTAGTATCCTCCGTTTCGCCGCTGCGGTGGCTCATGATTGTAGTGTAACCATTTGTTTGCGCAAGCTGCACCGCATTAATCGTTTCGGTAACTGTCCCGATCTGGTTTACTTTTATCAGGATACTATTAGCAACGCCATTATCAATACCACGCTGCAGAATTTTTGTATTGGTTACAAACAAATCATCGCCTACCAACT
Source organism: Ilyomonas sp. (assembly GCA_965247435.1). Classification (GTDB taxonomy): domain Bacteria; phylum Bacteroidota; class Bacteroidia; order Chitinophagales; family Chitinophagaceae; genus Ilyomonas. Next base: position 1,870,995 of record OZ252019.1, read on the forward strand.
GGCATTTATTGCCAATCGCGTCCGTTAATTTTTTCCATCCGTCCCAGTCTTCTTCGGCCATACCATCTTCTATCGAAACAATCGGATATTTGTTCACCCATTCTGTCCAGTAGGCTACCATTTCATCGCTGCTTATTTCTTTGCCGCTGCTTTTATAAAACCTGTATTTGCCGTCTTTAAACATTTCGCTGCTGGCAGCATCCAGGGCTATACCTATTTGTTCGCCCACTTTATAGCCGGCAGCTTCTATAGCCATCAGTACGGTTTCAATTGCTTCTTCATTACTTTGTATATCCGGCGCAAAGCCGCCTTCGTCGCCCACATTGGTACTGAAACCTTTCTTTTTTAATACGCTTTTGAGGTTATGGAAAACTTCCACGCCCCAGCGTAACCCTTCGCTGAAAGAGCTTGCACCAACCGGCACAATCATGTATTCCTGGAAGTCAATTTTATTATCAGCATGCACCCCACCGTTAAGTATGTTCATCAGCGGGATCGGAAGCACTGTAGCATTTACGCCGCCGAGATAGCGGTAGAGCGGCAGGCTGCTTTCTTCTGCGGCAGCTTTGGCTACCGCCATGGAAACGGCAAGCATCGCGTTGGCGCCCAGTTTGCTTTTATTATCGGTGCCATCCAGTTCCAATAACTTTTTGTCAAGACCGGCCTGGTCGTTTACCGGAAAGCCAATCAGTTGTTCGGCAATTATATCATTCACATTGGAGACCGCTTTTAAAACGCCTTTACCCATATATACGGCTTTATCATTATCGCGCAGTTCTACAGCTTCATGTATGCCGGTAGAAGCGCCGGAAGGTACAGCGGCCCGGCCAAGAATACCGTTCTCGGTAATTACATCAACTTCAACGGTAGGGTTACCGCGGCTGTCTAATATCTGGCGGGCATGGATGTCGGAAACATAACTCATAGGGAGAGGAATTTGATTGAGGTGCAAAGAAACAACTTTATAAATTATGTTGGAAGTTGAAGGTTAGTCAAGTTCGCAGGTTCAAAAGTTCACAAGTATTTGCTTAAGCTTTAAAAGAATGATTAAGCTACAGCTTATCACGTACTATTACCATTAACCAATAACCATCTAACATTAACCATCATTTACATTCTTGTCCGGGAATAAATTTTACCAGTTGCTCTACCACAAAGAAGTCTTGCGTAGTTGTATCGCGCAGCGAAGGCCGGAGTTCAAAATGCCCCCCCAATTGAGCAAACAGCGGTTGATTCTTCCCGGTGGCTGCCTTGTTGTAAGCGGCGGTTAACGACATGGCGCCCGGCGACAAGGCTACCGGATAATCTTTACCCAGCGCACAGATGTAGATGTTCATGGTATCGCCTTTTGCAGAGAATAAGCCTTCTACCGGCACCGGCTGCAGCGGTTTAAAAGGTATATTGTTGCGCCGCAGAGACGAGTGCAAAACGGTATCGTTCATCATACGGCCTTCATTGTCCAGCAGCTTTATTTCGGCATAGCTAAGAATTTTAAACTGGCGCGGACCTTCGGTGCTGGTAAGTTTTAAAACACTGTCGGTGGTTGACCATTTACCGATATCATACACCGTATGTTTGCCTACATATACCTGCTCCATTATAAAACTGTTGTCGGGCTTCAGGTAAATTTTCGTAGCAATACCCGGACAATCGGCGCAGGGCAAGGTATCATAAAAAACGCCGGCCATCTGTTTTACCTCGAAGCCTGCAGGCTTTTTGGCAATGGTGCTGTCGGTTGCATCACTGTGCAGGCTGTTGCCATGGCAGGCAGCTAAAACAATAAGCATAAAAAGGAGCCCGTACTTCATACATTAATAATATTTGTTTAAAAGAAACAGTTGACGATAAACGCTGCAATTATTATGCAGTTATACAGTTGGATATTGTAAGCCGAACAGCCTGCAACATTGGACGTAGCTTTATGGAAGTACAACTGCGCCTATAAAAAAACCATGCGGAGCATGGCTTAATCGGAAAAAATGAAGCGGTTTAATAAGCCCTGTTCTCTTTTAAAAAAATGCAGAGCGCCGTGCGTGCCAATATCTTCACATCCAGCTTTGGCGACCAGTTTTCCATATACCAGATGTCGTGCTCTACCCGGCGCTCCATCAGCGCCACATTTTCTGTTTCTCCACGGTAGCCGTTGGCCTGTGCCCAGCCGGTTATGCCGGGCTTCAAAAATTGCCGGATCATATATTTGTTGATGATGGCACTGTAGGTTTCGGTATGTACAAGCATGTGCGGGCGCGGGCCTACTACGCTCATGTCGCCTTTTAAAACATTCCAGAATTGCGGAAACTCATCGAGGCTTGTTTTTCGTAAAAAATTGCCAACCGGTGTTACGCGGACATCATTTTGTTTAGCCTGCAATACGTCGCTTTCTTCATTGACTGTCATGCTTCTGAACTTATAGCACCAGAATGGCGTATTGTTTTTACCGGAGCGCTGCTGCTTAAAAAATACCGGCCCTTTGGATTGCAGCTTGATAATAATGGCTACAACCGGTGTAAGCCAGGAAAGTATGAAAAGAATTGCAAAGCTGCTGATGGCTACATCTATCGCTCTTTTAAAAAAACGGTTGGTAAAATTTTGAAGCGGCTCTGCGCGGAGGCTTATCACCGGCAGCTTATCAAAATACTCTACCCGGTACAAATCAGCAGTAACCAGTTTATTATCCTGCACAAACCGTATGCGTACACAATTCTGGTCGGCTACTTCCACCAGTTTTTGCATCGCCGTATGCTGGTGCGGTAAAATGGTAGAGTATATTTCCCGGATGTCATTTTTAATCGCATAAGCTATGCAATGGTCAATACTGCCAACAATGCTGCCCGTTGTATTAACAGATAAATTGCTGAAATCATTTTCGATATTGTCGAAGAAGCCTTCAAATTGATAAGCACTTTTCTTTTGCTGGAACATCCGGGCAAGCTGGATGCCGGTTTCATTCAATCCTATTATTGCTGTCTTCTTCTGCAGCCTTGCTTTTTGAATAAAGAAATCCAGCACATTGGTAATAAAAACGCGGCTTACCAGTATAAGCAACGAGTACGTGCAGAGAATACTGAGCAACACATGCTTTGGCAGGTTGATGTTCTTTGCAAATACGCATACAATCATCTGCATCAGTATATTCAGCGTGATTGTTTTGATAGTGCGGCTGGTGATCGTTTGCAAATCCGTGCGGGCACCTGATTTATACAGTTTGCATACAATAGCAGAAATGATCCAGAAAATATTACAGCCTATAAGATTTATAACAAACCAGTAGCTGTTCATTAGTTCCATTAACCAATGTGCTATTATAAAGCAGCAGTTAAGAAGGCTTATATCAATTAAAAGCAGCATTGCTTTTAACAGAAAGCCATAACGTTTACCCATGACATGAATATTTTGTACTAACAGATATTGGTTAAAAACATGATTAGCTGGGCAAATATACTGTACAGGATAAATTTTTACCGCTTATTTTCAATATACCTAATTAATGGAGCCGGAAACTATAACATCCTCTCCACCGATAGATAAAAGGCACAGGCGTTGGCCTGGCCGGTTTGTATATATAAGTTATTTTCATCTTATAGCTGGGGGAAGTGCAGTTTCCGGCGGCTTTATTACAATTACTTTTAACTGCGGTCAGTTGTAGTGCTTTAAAGTTTATTGTTAGGACTGCGCAAAATTTATTTTCATTTTTAAGGCAAATACGGTTGTCTCTGGTTTCTATTGTTACTTTGCAAGCCTTAAAACTATTGAATGATGGAATACAGTAAAATTATTTCGGTGACCGGCCTGACCGGCTTATACGAGCTGGTTGGCAGCAAAACAGACGGCGCAATTGTACGTTCGCTGGAAGATGAGTCAACCAGATTTGTTTCTTCCCGCGTACATAATTTTTCGCACCTCGAGAGCATTGAAGTATATACGACCCGCGACAATGTGAACCTGGCCGAAGTGCTAAAAATAATGCATGAAAGCAGCGAGCCTTTGCCTGATGAAAAAAACGCAAAGGAGGTGAAAGCCTATTTTGAAAAAGTATACCCGGAGATGGATTTTGACCGCGTGTATGCCAGCGATATGAAAAAAATGATTAAATGGTTTGCGGTGCTGCAAAAGAACAATATTGAAATAAAAAGCAGGAGCGAAGAACCGGAAAACGAAGAAACAGAAAGTGATGCAGTTCAGACTTCCGATGAAGCATAACCAACGTTCATTGTAAGCTTTAAGTTTTTTATTCAAATGTTAGTAAGTTGTACTTTTTCTCACCGATTATAATGATTGATTGTTCGTACCACACCCTTTACCCCAACAATATTTTTTTGGGATAAAAGGATTAGTGATACGACTAAAATAATGTAGCAATGCAATTGAACGCCGATATACAAAAACTCCAGCGTCATTTTATTCCACAGGATTTTACACTTACGACCTGGGATGCGCTGGAACCGTATTTTAAAAGCCTGCTTGAAAGAGATATAAACAGCCGGGAAGCTCTGGAACAATGGCTGCAGGATACCAGCGAGCTGGAAGCTGTGGTAAGCGAAGACGCCTGCTGGCGACAGATACGCATGACCTGCGATACGACAGACAAGGTACTCGAGGAAGCTTTTACTTTTTTCTGTATGGAGATACAGCCAAGATTACAGCCATACGCAGACGCACTGAATAAGAAACTGATCAGTTCAGCTTTTACGCAGGAGCTGGACCAGCAGAAATATTTTACCTACCTGCGCAACGTGCGCAAAAGCATAGAACTTTTTCGCGAAGCCAACATACCGCTGCAGGCAGAACTAAGCGTAATGCAGCAGCAATACGGCGTGATAACCGGTGCAATGACTATCGTAGTAAAAGACCAGGAATACACTTTACAGCAGGCCTCCAAATTCTTGGAAAACCACGACCGCAGCCTGCGGGAGGAAGTCTATAGAAAGATACAGGAAAGAAGGCTGCAGGAAAAGGATAAGCTTGATGAATTGTACACGCAACTGGTAGAAAAGCGCGACCAGATGGCGCGCAATGCAGACTTTGAAAACTATCGCGATTATAAATTTGCCGAGATGGGCAGGTTCGACTATACAAAGGAGAACTGCTTCCAGTTTCATGAAGCAGTAAAACTGCATGTGCTGCCACTTGCAGAAAAGATTAACCTTGCAAAAAAAGAAAAGTTAGGCGTAGATACACTGCGCCCCTGGGATACCGAAGCAGAGCCGGAAGGGGTGCAGCCACTGCAGCCTTTTAAAGGCGGTCAGGAACTGCTGGATAAAACGGAGCAATGCTTTAAAGCGCTGAACCCATTTTTTGCAGATTGCCTGAGAAAGATGAATGCATTAGGTCACCTCGATTTAGAGAGCCGTAAAGGCAAAGCGCCGGGTGGCTATAATTGTCCGCTGGCAGAAAGCGGAGCGCCTTTTATTTTTATGAATGCTGCGGGGCAAATGGGCGACGTAACCACCATGGTGCACGAAGGCGGCCATGCCGTACATTCTTTCCTTGCGCATAACTTAGAGCTGAGTGCCTTTAAAGAGTACCCGATGGAAATTGCCGAAGTGGCAAGCATGGCAATGGAGCTGTTTACCATGAACCATTGGGATACTTTTTTTGATAATAAGGAAGAACTGAAGCGCGCTAAAGAACACCAGTTGGAAAGAGTGATCACCATTTTTCCGTGGATAGCGACCATCGATAAATTTCAGCATTGGGTGTACGAGCATCCCAAACATACAACCGGGGAAAGAACAGCGGCATGGATGGATATCCTGAATGAGTTTTCTACCAACACCGTTGACTTTTCGGGACTGGAAGCATACCGCGAAAATGGCTGGCAGCGGCAGTTACACCTGTTTGAAGTGCCGTTTTATTACATCGAATACGGCATTGCACAATTAGGTGCAATCGGTCTTTGGAAGCAGTATATCGAAAGTCCGGAAAGCGCGCTGCAGCATTATATAAACGCATTAAGTTTGGGCGGTACCAAAACACTTCCGGAGCTTTACGAAACTGCCGGTCTGAAGTTTGATTTATCCCCGGCATATATTAAAAATTTAATGGAATTTGTGCGGGACGAAATGGACAAATTGTGAGTAATTTACCGGTCGCCGGTCGCCAGTAACTGGTAACCGGTACTAAATAGAATATAAAAAACAGTATGAACCTGCTCGGCAATCTTATCTGGCTACTTTGTGGCGGCTTTTTATCAGCAGTAGGCTATATGGTTGCCGGGCTTGTTTTTTGTCTTACGGTTATTGGTATTCCTTTCGGGCTGCAATGCTTTAAAATAGCTAGTTTTGTCCTGTGGCCATTTGGCAAACACATTGTACATTCCCAAAGTAGCAGTGGCTGCCTGTTTTTGTTGTTCAACATCATCTGGATCTGCACCGGCGGCTTATATACAGCTTTCATCCACCTGGTATTCGCAATCCTTTTATTCACTACGATTATCGGCATTCCTTTCGCCCGCAAACACATAGAGCTAGCGGGTTTGGCACTTGCACCATTTGGCAAAACGGTGGTAGATAATTAAAAAATTTATTGAATTAAAAAGTACCGGTCGCATAGAACTGCAACACAGGTATAGTATTGCTTTTCGTTCCGGTGTGTTATCACACGATTGGTGCATCTTAGTGTATGGTTTTTACAGGATAAATGGCCTTTAATAAAAAATAAACCTTTCCTGCAGTCCTCTTTTATAAGCATTTACAATTAATTTGCTCTCTTTACTGCTTTGCTTTTGTACACCATTCTAACCTTTCCCATGAAATATATACACTTGCTGCTCTCTTGTCTTATTTGCATCGCAACGGCCGCCCAGGAAACGTTTCCTGTAAACGGCGTTACCGATAGCCGTACCGATTATTTCGCTTTTACCAATGCCACGATTATAAAAGATCCGCAAACCACTTTGCAGAATGCAACACTTCTTATAAGGAAAGGAAAAATTGTTGCTGCCGGTACAAACATCAGTGTGCCAAAAGATGCGGTTGTTGTTGATTGCAAAGGCAAATACATTTATCCCTCGTTTATCGATTTGTTCAGCGACTATGGCGTGCCTGTTCCTAAAAGCAGCGGTGATGGCAATTTTTATAATTATCAAAACACCAGTAACACTAAAGGCGCATATAGCTGGAACCAGGCGCTGAAGCCGGAGACAGATGCCTCTAAACTTTTTAGTGTAAACAATGATGCCGCCAAAAGCTTGCGTGGTATCGGTTTTGGTACTGTGCTTACACACCAGCAGGATGGTATTGCGAGAGGAACAGGCACACTCGTAACACTCGGTAACGAACGGGAAAATTTAGTGATGGTAAAAGATAAGGCTGCTGCATTTTATTCTTTTACCAAAGGCACTTCCACACAGGATTATCCCAATTCGCTCATGGGTGAGATTGCCTTATTAAGGCAAACTTATTTAGACGCAAAATGGTATAAAAACAGACCTGCAACAGAAGGAATCAATCTTAGCCTCGAAGCCTGGAACAGCAATCAAAACCTGCCACAGATATTTGAAGCGAATGAAAAATGGAACGACCTGCGTGCCGTAAAGATTGCCGATGAATTTGGAGTACAATACATTATCAAAGGCGGCGGCAACGAATACCAGCGCATGAGCGAAATAAAGGGCACCAAAGCATCTTATATCATCCCGCTAAACTTTCCGCAGGCAATAGATGTAGAAGACGCCAACGACGCCCGCGTGGTGGCGCTAAGTGTGCTGAAGAGCTGGGAAATGGCGCCGGTAGAGCCGGGCGTTTTTGAAAAAGCGGGAATCAACTTTGCGCTTACCGCTGCAGGGCTTAAGAATACGGATGATTTTCTGCCTAACCTCCGAAAGGCAATAGACAATGGCTTAACACCGGCAAAGGCGTTGGATGCATTAACCAAAACGCCCGCATCCCTTACTGGTATGTATGATAAAGTAGGAAGCCTTGATGCAGATAAGCTGGCCAATTTTGTTATCACCAGCGGACCGGTATTCGACGAGAAGACAGTCTTCTTCCAAAATTGGGTAGAGGGCAAAAAATATGTGTTGAATGAAAATGGCTGGAACGATTACCGCGGCAATTATAAGCTAACGGTAAAGCAAAGTAGTAATAAAGAATATACGGTAGAGGTGAAAGGCACGCCCGATAAACTTGCTGCTACCATTCAGCCCTCTGGCGATACTGCTAAAACAGATGCAACTCTTTCTGTAAATGGCAAACTGGTAAAACTTACCTGGAGCCTGAAAGGCGACAGCAGTAATGTTAACAGCCTGACCGGTTTGATCAATAATGATAAGCTTTGGATGGGCAATGGCTATACCGCTAATGGGGAAGCGATAACCTGGAACATGCAGTTTGCTGGTGCTTATGTAGAAAAGCCGGATACAGCTAAAAAGGAAGATAAAAAAGATATTGTAAAAGATACGGTGATGTATCCTTTTAAAGGCTATGGCTGGAAAGTGGCGCCCAAACCCGAAGACCTGCTGATAAAAAATGCAACCGTTTGGACGAATGAGAAAGACGGCATTTTGCAAAATGCGGATGTATTGATTAAAGGCGGAAAAATAGCAGCCGTTGGAAAAAATATTAATGGTGGCGGCGCCAAAATTATTGACGGCACCGGCAGGCATCTTACCGCCGGTGTAATTGATGAGCACTCGCATATTGCCGTTACCGGCAGCGTAAATGAATGTTCGCAATCTGTTACGGCCGAAGTTAGAATTGCCGATGTGATTGACCCCGAAGACATCCAGATTTACCGGCAGCTTGCAGGCGGCGTAACCAGCGTGCATGTGCTGCACGGCAGTTGCAATACTATCGGCGGCCAAACACAAATGCTCAAGCTCCGCTGGGGGCGCAATGCAGAAGAGATGAAGTTTGCCAACTGGGATCCTTTTATAAAATTTGCGCTGGGCGAAAACGTAAAGCGCTCCTATGGCGAAAGCAACAACCGTTTTCCTGATACGCGTATGGGCGTGGAGCAGGTGCTGATGGATGCATTCACCAGAGCCAGAGATTATGAAAAAATGGGCGCTGATAAACGCAGGGACCTGGAACTGGATGCACTCGTAGAGATATTAAATCATAAGCGGTTTATTACGTGCCATTCTTATGTACAAAGCGAGATCAACATGCTGATGCATGTAGCCGATAGTTTTGGTTTTAAAGTGAATACGTTTACCCATATACTTGAAGGCTATAAAGTAGCTGATAAAATGAAAGCGCACGGCGCAGCGGCTTCTACCTTCAGCGATTGGTGGGCTTATAAAAGCGAAGTGCAGGATGCCATTCCGTACAATATGGCGATCATGCAAAAAGAAGGCTTGGTAGTGGCTGTTAACAGCGACGATCCGGAGCAGGCGCGGCACTTAAACCAGGAAGCCGCCAAGAGCATTAAGTATGGTAACCTGTCAGAAGAAGATGCCCTGAAGATATGTACGCTTAACCCGGCCCTTATGCTACACATTGCAGACAGGGTGGGCAGCATCAAAGTGGGCAAGGATGCCGACGTAGTATTATGGACGGATAACCCCTTGAGCACTTATGCAAAGGCCGATAAAACGATTGTAGATGGCATTGTGTATTTTGATATAGCGCAAGATGCGCAACTGCGCAAACAAATAGCTGCTGAAAGAAACCGGCTGATTCAAAAAATGATTGCTGCTAAAAAAGGCGGCGCCAAAACTATTCCCGCTGTCATAACCTTTGATGCGTTGAATGAGTGCGAAGTGGATCACCAGTTGAGTAATGGTATCTGGGGGCGGTAGTGTAAGCATTCCATAGTTCACAGGTTTACAAGTTGAAAATGGTAACATGGCAACCGTAAAAAAGTTTGAAGACATTTTATCTTGGCAAAAGGCCAGAGAACTCAATAAACTTGTTGGTAGGATGATTGATCAAAGTAAATTCAAAAGAAGCTATCGTTTAATCAACCAGATTGAAGGCTCGGCAGGTTCAATTATGGATAATATTGCTGAAGGTTTTGAATGAAGCGGTAACCGGGAATTTCTTCAGTTTTTATATATAGCAAAAGGCTCGTGCGGCGAATTCCGATCCCAGTTATATCGTGCGTTAAATAGAGAATATATTAATGCTGAAGAGTTCAATATGCTTTACGAACTGGCGGTAGAAATAATAGTCATGCTTCAAAAACTAATAGACTATTTACAAAATTCAGACATAAAAGGAACTAAATACAAAACAAAAGAAGACAAGACTTAACAGAAAATTCGTAAACTTCTTAAACTGTCAAAACCATCAACTTGTAAACTCTGCAACTTGTAAACTTCTTAAACTTTCCAACACATGAAAACATCAATCACTACTATAGCCTTACTGGCGATAACTGCAACAATTTACGGCCAGGAAAACATGGCGCCTGCGCCGGCGCAGCAGGGCTCGATTGCATTAACACATGCCACCATTCATGTAGGCAACGGGCAGGTAATCCAGGACGGCACGCTTGTGTTTACCAACGGCAAAATACTAAGCGTTGGCGCGAGTGCTGCAACCACCGGCGATAAGGTGATTGACTGCTCGGGTAAACAAATTTATCCGGGTTTAATAGATGCCAATACTAATCTGGGTCTCAACGAAACCGGTGCGGTGCGCTCTACGCGCGATGAGCGGGAGTTGGGTGATATTAATACGAATATTCGTTCTATCGTAGCGTACAATACCGATTCTAAAATCATTAATACCGTTCGCAGCAACGGTATTTTACTGGCAAATGTTATCCCGCAGGGCGGCATCATCAGCGGTTCGTCATCAGTAGTGCAACTGGACGCCTGGAACTGGGAAGATGCGGTGTACAGGCGTGACGGCGGCATTCATTTTCGCATGCCTTACCTGGTGCGTTTTTCAGACAATGGCGACCCGGTTAAAGAAGCGATGGATCACATAGATGGAGTGCGCACTTTTTTTCGCGAAGCCAAAGCGTATTTTGATGAACCTAAGCACGAACACACTAATTTAAAGTTTGAAGCCATAAAAGGACTTTTCGATAAAACACAAACATTTTATGTGCATTGCGAGCTGGTAAAAGAAATGATGATCGCTGTGGAATTCTCGAAAGAGTTCAATTTTAAAACAGTGATTATCGGCGGCACCGATAGCTGGAAAATTGCGGACTATTTAAAGCAAAATAATATTGCCGTTATCCTTAACCAGATGCATACGCTGCCCGCCACCCAGGACGATGATGTGGACGATACCTATACGGCGCCCTACCGGCTGCAGCAGGCAGGCGTGCTTTATTGCATTGCCGATGCGGATGAAGAAAACCGCTACCGGAACTTATCTTTCAATGCCGGTGTTGCCGTTGGCTACGGGTTAACCAAAGAGCAGGCATTATCAGCCATCAGTCTAAACGCCGCGAAAATTTTAGGTATCGGTGACCGTGCAGGCTCGCTGGAAGCCGGTAAGGATGCCAATATCGTCGTATGTGATGGCGACATTCTTGATATCAGAACGAGCAACGTAAGCAGCGCTTTTATACAAGGCCGGCAAATTAATTTAGACAATAAGCAAAAGCAATTATACCAGAAGTATATGACGAAGTATGGTTTAAAATAGATTGCACAGGTAATAGCATTTTGCATAGCCTGCAGTTTAGACTGCAGGCTTTTTTGTAGCTTATATTTGCGCCAAATTGATAGCATGGAAAGTAAAAGAGCGATGGAAAGCTTTACGGTAATGAACGAAATTGTACTGCCCAACGACACGAATGTGTTTGGCAACCTGATGGGTGGCCGGCTGATGTACTGGATGGATATTGCCGCAGCAATGTCGTCGAGCAAGCACTGCAACTCGGCAAGCATGACGGCCAGTGTTGATAATATCAGTTTTAAAAACCCGATACGGCTGGGCAATGTAGTGCATATAGAAGCGAAAGTGACAAGGGCTTTCAACACCTCAATGGAGATTCATATAAAGGTATGGGGCGAAGATGTATTGGCGCAGCACCAGTACGAAAGCAATGAAGCCTATTTTACGTTTGTGGCGCTGGACCTTAGCGGCAAGCCGAAGCCGGTGCCGGCCATCATACCCGAAACAAAAGAAGAGCAGTTGTTGTATGAAGGCGCTTTGCGCAGGAGGCAGGTACGTTTGATACTGAGTGGTAAAATGAAACCCGATGAAGCTGCAGAATTGAAAGCTTTGTTTATGCCAAATGTAGCGTTGTAGCGTTTAAAGTTTGCAGGTTTCAGAGGTTTACGAGTTCATAAGTTTCAAAATGCAGTTTCTAACTCCTACACTCCTGAAACTTGCCTCACTCATATTTGTATTCTATCCGCCCAACCAACTGCTGCTGTTTGTTATACAGCAGTTCTTTTTCTTTAAGCCCTTTACTGTTGTAGCTATATTTCCAAATCATGTAATCGGCGCTGCCGGTTGGTACTTGTGTCATACCGATGATATGGCCTTCCGTATCGTAATCATAGAGGTAATCGGGCAGCATCTTCTTTACGCGGACATTGTACCGTACAACGTCTGTTAACTGCTTGTTTGCATTATAGTAGTAATAGTAATTTTCCGTTACGGCTCCTTTACGTTTCCAGGTTTCTTTGGCTACAACGCTATCTTGATAGGTAAGCACCACAGTTGTAGTATCCGCGTTGTCTTTTATCTTGAGCATTTGTGCCGGCTGCCCGTTGGTATAAACCCACTCGTGCGTTTCTGTAGAATGGCTGTTCATAAAAGCATCATCGCTTTTTGTTGTGATGGTACTGATATTGCCTGCCGCATCGTAGGTGTACGTGGTAATGGTTATCACATTGGCCGTACTGTCCCGCGTACTTACCAGTCGTTGATTTTTATAAGTGTTTACGCTGGTCAGGTAGCCGGTTGAAGGATAGCTTGCGTTAATGGTTATTATTCTTGCATTATCGCCGATCACCTGCTCCAGTTTAAAATTTTCTGTAGGCTGGTTATCACTTTCATAGCTGCTTGCCGTTACATGCGCAACCCGGTTTTTCTTCAGCGCCAAGTATTGCTGCTGCGACTGGTGCGTAGCGATGATGTCGTTATAATAATACTGGCTGTAAGCAGTATTTGCAATGCAGATCATTATTAATACAACTAAGAAATACCGGGTACGGTTCATACTGCAAAAATGAGTTACCCTGAATAAACGGAAAAAGAAATTTTATTAGTGTCAGGATAATAATTTTAGGAGTTTGATAAGGTTTTTAACATGAGAAGTTACCCATTTAAAGAATGGCATTCGGTTTTCAACATCTTTTCTGTATCACTCAAAATCACTCCAAATCTCCTTTAGAATTGCAGCGTAAAAGTAGTGCCTTCGCCCGGTGCGCTTTGCACGGCGATGGTGCCTTTGTGCAGTTGCATAATCTGTTTGCATAGGCTGAGGCCAATACCGCTGCCGGTTTTTTTAGTGGTAAAAAAAGGAACGAAAATCTTATCCATCACGTCGGGCTCCATACCATTGCCGTTATCCGAGACTTTGATAATAACCTTTTTATTTGTGTTCAACGTACCTACGAGAGAAATTACCGGGTGCGGTTTTTCTTTTACAGCATCAATGGCATTTATCACGAGGTTTATCAATACCTGTTCTACAAGGTTAATATCAGCCTCTAATTGCAGGCCCGTATCCTTCAAAATAATATCCAGCTCTATGTTTTTTGCTTCCAGTGTTGGCTCCATTAACTGGTATAAGTTTTCAAATAAGTCCCGCAGGTAAGCAGTGGTCAGGCTGAGCGTTTGTATTTTGTTGAGGTTACGGTAGGTATCTACAAACTTCAATAAGTTTTCACTCCTGCGCTGTATCGTGGTAATACCGGTTTCAAGGTCATCCACCGAGCCATTGCTGTTGGTTAGCTGCGGCAGCGACTGGTGCAGGCGGTCTTTCAGCATGCCTGCCAGCGAAGAAATAGGCGCCACCGAATTCATTATTTCATGGGTTAGTACGCGCAATAGTTTTTGCCAGGCATTGTTTTCTGTTTCGTCCAGCGCCTCATTAATATTTTGAAAAGCGATGAGCTTAAAGGTGTTGCCTTCCGTTTGAAAAGCGGTGGCAGAAAGTAATATCTTAATACTCGTTTTCTCCGGGTGCGCTTCAGTGATTAATGTTTCGCCCGGCTTTAAATCTACCACCTGTGCATACAGGGCGGCATCCCGCACATCCAGCGACTCGATCGTGCGCAGGTACGGCACCTGCAGCAAGCCTTTCAGCGCTTCATTCATCCATACAACTTTACCGTCTTCGATATTATACGATAATATGCCCGTATCTACTAATTCCAGTATCTTCTGCAGGTATTGGTATTGGGTTTCTTTTTCGCGCGCTATCTGCTTAAAGGCAAGATTAATTTCATTGAAGCCGGCGCGCAACGGCTGCAGGCCGGCCGGCGCCAGCTTAACATTGAAGTGGCGGGAGAAATCGCGGTAGTGGATAGCTTCTACAAAGTCTTCTACTTCGCGTTGTACTTTTTTATGAAATAAATAGAAATTAACGGCCTGGTAAATGACAACCGGGGCCAGTATAACGGCAAGCAGGGAACCATTGACCAAAAAGTAAGCCTCTGCCGTAAGTATAACAAACAGCAATACAACACGCGAAACAATACTTAGCTCAAATTTTTTAAATGTCATATTTGCTCAGTCTCCGGTAGAGTGCAGTACGCGTAAGGCCTAACTCTTTTGCTGCTTTTGTTATGTTGCCGCCATGTTTTTCTATTACCCGCAAAATGGTACTTTTTTCCAGGTGGCTCAGGTTGCTGTCGTCCTCTGTAGTGGCATTGGCCGGCGGTGCCGACTCGATAGGCGAGAAGATAAGGTCTTTGCCCGGCAGTACATCGCCCTCACTCATAATGATTGCCCGCTCAATGGTGTATTGCAGTTCGCGCACGTTACCCGGATAATGGTATGCCTGTAATCTTTCAACGGCCGTTTTATCCAGCTCCATCTCCGGCTTCATGTATTTGGCTGCATAAATATTGGCAAAGTGTTTTGCCAGCATCAGGATGTCTTCTTTGCGTTTGCGCAGCGGCGGCACCGTAATTTCGACGGTGTTGATGCGGTATATCAAATCTTTACGGAAACGGCTTTCATTGGCAAGGTCGGCCAGCGTTACGTTGGTGGCGCAGATAAGCCGGATATCAATCGGCACCGGCTGGTTGGAGCCTAATTTGGTAACCATCCTGTTTTGCAATACCGAGAGCAGTTTGGCCTGCTGATTTAGTGATATATTACCGATCTCATCGAGGAACAGGGTGCCGCCGTTGGCACTTTCAAACCGGCCTTCCCGCTCTTCGCGGGCATCGGTAAAAGCGCCTTTTTTATGGCCGAACAATTCACTTTCAAACAGGCTGTCGGTGAGTGCGCCTACATCTACTTTTACATACGGCTGCTTGGCGCGCAGCGATTTCTGATGAATGGCTTTTGCGATCAAATCTTTACCGGTACCGTTCTCGCCCAGTATTAATATGTTGGCGTCTGTAGGTGCGATCTTCGAGATTTTATAAAAAATATCCTGCATTACTTCGCTTGCTCCCAATAGCTCGGTGCCGATAATGCTGTCTTTGCCGGCACGGGCTTCTGCACGTTGCTGTTTGTGGTTTTTTTCCAGTGCATCTTCAATCGTACTTATCAGTTTTTCGTTGTGCCAGGGCTTTACCATAAAATCAAAAGCGCCTTCCTTCAGCGAGCGCACGGCAAGGTCAATATCTGCATAGGCAGTTATCATTATTACCTGCAGGGCGGGCTTTAAATCTTTTACCCGTTTTAGCCAGAACAAGCCTTCGTTACCGGTATTAATGCTCGATTTAAAATTCATATCCAGCAACAACAAATCAAAATTCTGTTCTTTCAGCAGCGCAGGAATATTCTCAGGATTTTTTTCCACTACAATTTTCTGCACTTCGTTTTTCAGCAGCATGCGCACAGCAATTAACACATCCGGGTCGTCATCAACGGCGAGTACGCAACATTTTTTTAAACTCATGTTTGTTATTTAATGAAAAGGGTGTTGTACCTAAAACAGTTTGGTTTTGTTTATAACGAACAAACTTACTAAAACGTTACAAAAAGTTTACTTTATCTTAAGTGTTGTAAGTTAAAACATTTGCAGTGGCAGCCAGATTTGAAATCCAGGTTTCAGACAGCAGGATTTTAAGGGATGAATGGTTGCTCTTAAACGCTGACAGGGTTCTGAACCCTGTCAGCGTTAGCCAGTGCAGCTACCGCTTTTGATAAATCGCGGAATATTTGGTGCTGAATAAATCTATATCCTTGCTATATAACTGTAAAGACGGAAGGCTGTCGAGCTGCTTAAAGTTCTTTCCATTGTACAGCACCAGCACTTTATTGTGCGTATTGATATAAGCGGACAGGCTATCTATATTTTGCAAAACAGGAACAGGCTTTTTTGTATAAAAAACAAATGCATCATTGATCTCCGTGTAGCCAATTACTTCATCAGCGGTGGCGAGTATTTGCCCGTGTTTTTTCATGGCGGTTTGTGCGTCCAGTGCAGGAAACAGCCAGGCGAAAACAAGCAACGTAGCTGTCATATAAGTGCCGCCGATGACCATTAAGGCTTTGGAAACGCTTTGCTTTGCGATGTACAACATGGCGCCGCCGCCAGCGCTAAGAACGAGCAGGGGAACGGCTATCCAGCTTACCTTGTTTACGGGGGGCGTATTAATTGCCCACACATAGATACCGGCCGGCATTATGATAGTAAGTATTGCAATGATGAGTATTTCAGGCTTTAGTTTTTTGAAAGAAGCCGTTGCCAACGTGTTGGCCAGCCAGCAGCCCAGCAGGATGGCAAAGAACGGGTACGCCGGGGTGGTATAATTTAAAAGCCGGGTGCTGGAGAAAAAATAAAAGCCAACCACACACCAGAATGCAATAAAGCAAAACAATAATAGGTTATTTGTTTTGCGTTGCTGCCAGGTGTACCGGAATGCACGCAGGAAGAAAAAGGAAAAGGGAAATAAGCCAAGGATCACGAACAAAAAAGTAATAAGAAAGAAGCCGCCATGGTTATCAACAGCTTCATCGAAACGGCCAATATTGTGTTGAAAAAAGAAGCCTTCCGTCCATGCGCCGCCGGTGCGGATATGCACGAGATAATACCACGGCACACAAAAAGCGGCTATTATTGCAATACCGGCCCAGGGATGTAATTGTATAATGTTTCTTAGCGTAAACTGTTTTTTAAAGATAAGAAATAGCAGTATGGTTAGCGCCGGCAAAGCCAGGCCTACCGGGCCTTTGGCAAAGATGGCAAGCCCAAGCAAGGCATACATCATTGCATACCATTTAAATTGCCGGCTTACAAACCCTTCCCAAAAGCAATAGAGCGATACCGTATGAAAAAAGATAAGATAGGGATCGGGCGTGGCCAGGCGAAACTGCACAATCGTGTGCATGGATGATAGCAGTATAAAAGCGCTCCACCAGGCAGCGTTATTACCAATATTTTTCTTTACAAACAAATAGGTGCAGACAATCGTAAGCAGGCCACAAAGGGCTGAAAAAAAACGGGCGCTGCCTTCGCTCTTGCCAAACAGTTGGTAGGCAGCCATCATGGCGTAATATTCCAGGGCTGGTTTATCGGTGCGCAGCAAGCCGTTGAAGACCGGCGTAATGTGGTCGGTACCCTTCATCATCTCGTAAGCACACTCGCTGTTGCGTGCTTCGGCAACCTGGAAAACAGATGTGCCGCCCAGCCGTACAAACAGCAATACAACTGACAAAAGAATAATTAGCCAAAGCGTGTTTGCTTTCATGCAGCAAAGAAAAGCAGATTGTATTAAAGATGTGTAACCGGCCGGGAGATACCCTTGTGCTTTAAAAGTTGCAGGTATAGATCAGCGTTGAAACGTGAACGGCTTGCATTAGTATGGTATAAAATGAAAAGCTTTATTCTCATCAACAGGTGATTGAAATACCATTGTATCAAAACCGTACAGTTGTTGTACACATGCGTACAGTAAACCGGTATTAAAAACAAGCTAAGTTATTGATTGTCAGTTTTAAAATCCGTTGGCACCAAGCTTTCAATATTCCGTTCGGTTTTCATCATGTGCAATTATATCTGGTATTTCCATACCGGATTTTACTAAAGCTAAAAAACAAAATATTATGAATAAGTTTATAAAAGCCACAGCCGTAACAATAATCGCAGCAGCTACTTTATTTTGCATGAAGCATCAGCCTTCCGCAAAGCAACTGAACGCTTCGGCAAAATGCAGCAGCCAGGCTACTACAGTCCGCATTTCTGAGGCACAGCCTTTTAGCATCATCAGCCTGCTTACGTCGAAGTTTATGTAATTGCCGGCAATCGCTATCCGGGTTGTAGCAAACAGTCAATCTGCAACATCAGTAAATAATAAAATAACAACAATATAAAAAGCAAAAACGGTGGACAGAGTAATTCAAAAAAAGAAATGGACGACTAAAAAAATCCTCACCATTGCAGGGGTACTGGGTATTGTGCTGCTGCTGGGCGCGAGCTATTATTTTACAGCCGGTGGCGCGAAGCTGAATGTAGATACCGAACGCATCACCATCAGTACGGTTAGCAAAGGCGCTTTCCAGGTAACCATCCCCGTAAATGGTGTCGTGCTGCCCATCTCTACTATTTATCTCGATGCGCTGGAAGGCGGCCGTGTGGAAGAAAAATATGTGGAAGACGGAACCGTAATGAAGAAAGGCCAGCCCATTATGCGCCTGTCCAATACCGATCTTGAGCTGAGCCTTGTAAACCAGGAAACGTCGGTTTATAACCTGCTCACGCAAATGCAGATCGCCCGCAATGCAGCGCTCCAGAACACCACTACCAAACTCAACCAGATGACGGACGTGGAAAACGATTTAAAAGAAGCAGACCGGGTATATAAACTTGACAAGCGCCTCTACGACCAGAAGGTCATCGGCTCGCAGGAATACCAGCAGGCCGTAAATAAATACAATTACCAGGTTGCAAAAATGAAACTCACTGGGCAGTTATTAAGCCAGGATAGCGTATCCACAAAGCAACAACTGGGGCAGGCAGAACAGTCTTACCAGGGCTCTCAGAATGCACTGGCCGTAATGAAACAAAAAGTAGGCGACCTTATTGTACGTGCGCCGGTTGATGGCCAGCTTACCTCGCTGGATGCCGAAATCGGTCAGAACAAAAACAAAGGCGAACGGCTTGGGCAGATAGATGTATTGAGTGGTTTTAAAGTACGCGTAGATGTGGATGAACATTATATTTCGCAGGTTTACAACGGGCTGGAAGGCAAGTTTACATTTGCCGATAAAGATTACAAGCTCAAGATTAAAAAAGTATATACCCAGGTAACGAATGGCCGCTTCCAGGTGGACATGCAGTTTGATGGCGAAGTGCCGCAAGGTATCCGCCGCGGGCAAACGTTGCAGATATTGCTGGCGCTTAGCGATGAAACCCAGGCGGTGCTGGTACCGAAAGGCGGTTTTTATCAGGAAACGGGCGGCAACTGGATATTCCTGGTGAGTGCAGATGGCAAGATCGCTACCCGGAAAGATATTCAGCTCAACCGGCAGAATACCGATTATTATGAAGTGGTAAGCGGTTTAAAACCCGGCGATAAAGTAGTAACCAGCAGCTATGATAACTATAAAAATATGCAGGAGCTGGTGCTCGACCGGAAATAGCGGAACAACCAACGACAGGTAAACAATTTTCTAATTTATTTTATACACAAAACATAACCAACACATCAATCACATGCTTGTAAAATGAGGCTTATTGACTGTCCGAACAGCTTATAACATCAGCCTTATCCATTAAAGCGCAAATAATCATTACCATGATAAAAATTACTGAACTGGAAAAAGTTTATCGTACCGAAGAAGTAGAAACAGTAGCACTCAACAAGCTTACCATTGATGTGAAAGAAGGCGAGTTTGTTGCCATTATGGGACCCTCCGGCTGTGGCAAATCCACGCTGCTAAATATCCTGGGTTTGCTCGATGATCCTGATAAAGGCAGCTTCGTGTTTAATGGTATTGAAGTAGCGCATTTTAACGAGCGTAAGCGCGCCGACCTCCGCAAGCACAACATCGGTTTTGTATTTCAGAGCTTTAACCTGATAGACGAATTAACTGTTTATGAGAATGTAGAACTGCCGCTTATTTATACCGGTGTAAAGCCGGCCGAGCGCAAAAAACGGGTGGAATATGTACTCGATAAAGTACAGATCATGCACCGCCGCAACCATTATCCGCAACAGCTTTCCGGCGGTCAGCAGCAGCGCGTTGCCGTAGCGCGTGCAGTAGTAAATAATCCAAAGCTGATACTGGCCGATGAGCCTACCGGAAACCTGGACAGCAACAATGGTAACGAAGTAATGGAACTGCTTACCGAACTGAATGAACAGGGCACTACCATCGTTATGGTTACGCACAGCGAGCATGACGCCCGCTACAGCCACCGCATCATCCGTATGCTGGATGGACAGACCGTAACGCAGAATATTCTGGTGTAGCTATAGAATATTCAATAGATAGTATTGAATATCCGAAGTAATGATTGGAAGCTTTGTAAAGTATTTATCTTTTACAGCAAACAAAAACCTGCATAGCGGTTAAATCCTGCGCTTACAATTATTCGACCGCAATCAATTATCGCTTCATGTTTAAAAGCTATGTAACGATTGCGCTCCGCAACTTCTGGAAATACAGGAGCTATACTGTGATTAACCTGATCGGCCTGGCCATTGGCTTTGCAAGCGTGTTAATGATTATTGCTTATCTGCGCTTTGAATTGTCTTACGACACTTCGTATTCCAATGCAGATCGTATATACCGTTGCATTCAGGTGTATAACGCTAACGGAACAAAAAAAGAAAATGTTTTTGTCAATGCATCGGTGAGTAACACACTGGCATTGGCATTTCCTGAATTTGCTTCGTTTACAGGATTCGTTAGTTTTGAATCCGAAATAAAAAACAAAGATCATTCGTTCTCCTTACAGCTTATTAATTCAGACAGCAATTTTTTTAAGCTGTTTAACCTGCCTTTTTTATATGGCAATGCAACCTCAGCTTCAAAAACAAAAGGATCAATAATTATTACCGAAGCCACTGCAAAAAAGCTTTTTAATACTTCAAATCCTGTTGGTTTAACTGTTAATGATGCTTACTCACAAACCCACATTGTTAGTGGTGTAATAAAAGATTTACCGCAGAATATTCATTTCCGCGCAGATGCAATTATTGCAAACGGCATTACGAAAGATCCATTCACCTGGGACAGCTATAGCAGCATTCCGCAATACATTTTGCTACGGAGAGGCGTAACCATAAAACAGTTGGAAAACAAACTGAATGGGTTTTACAAAAAATATAGTTTTCCAAAAGAAGTTACGCTCCGGTTTCAACCGGTTCAATCTATTCACCTGCATTCCAGCTTCGAAGACGACCAGCTTGTAAACAGCGATATCCGGTATGTCTATATCTTTTCTGCCATTGCGCTGCTTATTTTATTTATTGCATGTATTAACTATGTCAATCTTACCACCGCACGTTGCCTGCAACGCACGCGCGAAGTAGGCGTACGGAAAGTAATGGGCGCTGGTCATGGTCAGTTGGTATTCCAGTTTTTAGCAGAATCATTTCTGTTTTTTGCTATAACCCTGCCCTTGGCGGTAGTGCTTGCCCAACTGCTTTGGCCATTCTTCGCCGGCTTATTGCATCTGCAGTCCTTACCGGTTGAAATAGTAACTGTACAAAGCCTTTGCATTCTTCTATTAATCAGTGTCGTTGCCGGTATTTTGTCAGGAGTTTACCCGGCGCTTTTTTTATCTTCTCTGCAACCGGCAGTTGTATTGAAAAGTTGGAAAAGCAATCTGAGTTTGAATCTGCGTAAGAGCCTGATTGTATTGCAATTTGTTATTTCAATGGTACTTATCATAGCTACTATCATTATACAAATGCAATTGCATTTTATCAACAAACTTAACTTAGGATTTAATAAAGAACACCTGCTGATTTTACCACGCATTTCTCTTTCAGCATCTGAAACTGCGGTTTTTAAGCAGGAGCTGACTACATATAAAAATATCGGCGATGTGGCTGTGGCAGGTTCTTTAGAAATTGGAAAAGGATATGGCGGTAGTTCGGGTATGAATAGCACTTCGGATAGTACAAAGGCCTGGAACTTCGCGTTTATAGATGCTGACTTCGATTTTATTAAAACCATGCAGATACCGGTTTTAGAAGGAAGAGCTTTTTCAACTGATTATGCTAATGATGGAATGGACACCTGGAAAACAATGGATTCAATTCAAAAAATCAGAAAACCTTCATCTGACGAATGGATGAATATCAGTAGCTCGCAATCTATCATCCTTACTACAAAAACGGCTGAATTAATTCATCTCCCAAAACCATATATCGGGCAGACGATAAAATTAGGCGCACTGCAAGGCACCGTAATTGGTATTACCGGCGATTTTAATGGCCTGTCGCTTAAGCAAAAGAACCCTGCCATTGTGTTACAGGCAGCTAAGGGGGTTGGTGGTAATCTACTGGTTCGCATCCGCCCTGATAACGTTAAGCAAACCCTTGCTTATATTGAAAAAATATGGAAGAAATACCTTCCTGAAAAAAGCTTTCAGTTCACGTTTGCAGATGACCGCATCCAAAGCCTGTACGACTCCGAACAACGGTTAGCCCTGTTCTTCGGCATCTTTGCGGGTTTGGGCATTGCTATTGCCTGTTCCGGTTTATTTAGTCTAATTGCGCTGATTGTTCAGCAGCGCACAAAAGAGATCGGTATTCGCAAAATACTGGGCGCGGGCATCAACAATATTGTCCGGTTACTGTCAGCCGATTTTATGAAGCTGGTACTGATAAGTATTGTTATTGCTTCACCCATTGCATGGTGGACAATGCACAAATGGCTGCAGGATTATGATTATGAAAGCCGTATTACTATTCAATGGTGGATGTTTGCATTGGCAGGCGGTACGGCTGCAACCATTGCATTCATTACTGTAAGTGTACAGGCTTATAAAGCAGCGGCAGCAAATCCGGTTAAAAGTTTACGAACAGAATAATGCAATTTTTTCAGTTCGTGCTTTCTTTACACTTATACATTCATTAGCGTACAGCAGGTGTTCGTAATCGAACACCTTTTTTATTGCAGTAAGCTGAAAGTATTGCTGGCAAAGGATTCTGGCATTGGCACAACCGTTGGAAATTGAATCGTACAAGTAGGTGGCAGGCAACCGGGAAAGGGAAACTAAATTGTAAATTGACCATCTTTCATTCCTAATCGACCATCAAGAATCTCATACTATGCTAAAGAACTATTTTAAAATCGCCTTTAGAAATTTATTGCGAAACAAAGGTTTTACAGCTATTAATATCTCAGGTCTTGCCATCGGTATGGCCAGTGCTGTCCTTATTTTGTTATGGATACAGAATGAAGTAAGCTACGACCGGTTTCACGAAAAGAAAGACCGTCTTTACCAGGTGTATAACCGGGATAAGTTTAACGGCGAATTGCATGCCTGGGGTAATACGCCCAAGATTATGGGCCCGACCATCAGGCACGATTATCCCGATGTGGAGGGCGTTGCCCGCCTTAATAATGCCAACTTTTTGTTTACGATAGACAACAAACATTTCAACAGCAGCGGACAGTTTACCGATCCTGATTTTCTTACGATGTTCAGCTTTCCCATGCTGAAAGGCAACGCAAAAACGGCGTTAAACGCAGACTATAGCATTGTGCTCACTCAAAAAGAAGCCATTAAGCTGTTTGGTACCGAAGATGCCATAGGCAAGGTGATACGTATAGACAGCACTGATAATTTTACAGTAACCGGTGTTTTAAAGGATCTGCCCAACAATACAAGATTTGATTTTGAATACCTGCTGCCGTGGAGCTACATGAAAAGGATTAAGTACGATGATGACCATTGGGGCAATAATTCGGTATATACGTATGTGCTTCTAAAGCCAAATGTGAGCGAAGCTGCCTTTGATACTAAATTTAAGAATATCACCATCGAGCATACCAAAGGCCCGGATCAATCTACCACTACCGTATTCCTGCATCCTGCAACCAAGTGGCGGTTATACTCAAAATCCGAGAATGGTCAGTTGGTGGGCGGCCGTGTAGAGATTGTAAAACTCTTTGGCATCATTGCAGCTTTTATTCTATTAATTGCCTGTATCAACTTTATGAACCTCTCTACTGCGCGCAGCGAAAAGCGGGCAAAAGAAGTAGGTATCCGTAAAGTGGTGGGCGCGCAGAAAGGCTCGCTGGTGGCGCAGTTCATCGGCGAGTCGGTATTGCTTGCATTTCTTGCCGGCATTGTAGCCATTCTTATAGTGGCGCTTAGCCTGCACAGCTTCAACCATCTTGTACAAAAAGAATTATATATTGATTTTACCAACGGTTATTACTGGCTGTTTGCCCTCCTGTTTATTATTTTTACGGGTTTAATTGCCGGCAGTTATCCTGCTTTTTACCTGTCGTCTTACAAGCCGGTAAAAGTGCTGAAAGGAACGTTTAAAGCTGCCAATGCACTGGTTACGCCACGCAAAATTTTAGTAGTGATGCAGTTCACTTTTGCCATTGTATTAATCATCTGTACCATCATCGTAGAGCACCAGATCAACTATGCGCAGCAGCGCGATGCCGGCTATGCAAAAGACAACCTTGTTTACACCTTTATGCAGGGCGATTTAGATAAAAATTACAGCCTGATAAAGCAGGAACTGCTCAGCAGCGGCGCCGCGGTGGCTGTTGCCAAAACAAGTGCACCCATGACACAGCACTGGAGCGATAGCTGGGGCTACCAATGGCAGGGCAGTACCAAAGAAGATGAGAAAGCAGATTTTAATGTGTATAGCACCGAAGCGGATTTTGTAAAGACGATGGGCTTAAAAATTATACAGGGCCGCGATATTGACATTAAAGCCTACCCAACCGATTCTTTTGCGATGCTGGTAAATGAAACCGCCGTAAAAACACTCCGCTTTAAAAACCCGATTGGCCAGGTTATAAAAGGCAACGGCCCCGATGCCGGCTGGCATATTGTTGGGGTAATTAAAGACTTCATTTTAGAATCGCCCTACCAGCCGGTGCAGCCGATGCTGGTGCAGGGCGCCGGGGGCTGGTTTAATATTGTAAACATCAAACTCAATCCTGCCAACAGCGTTACCACAAATCTGGCAAAGGCAGAGCAGATCTATAAAAAGTATAATTCGCAGTACCCGTTCGATTATAAATTTTACGATGAAGAATACGCCACCAAGTTTGAGGATGAGCAACGTACCGGCACGCTTGCCGGCTTGTTTGCAGGGCTTACCATTTTTATCTCCTGTCTCGGGCTGTTTGGCTTAGCTACCTACATGGCCGAAAACCGCATTAAAGAGATTGGCGTGCGCAAAGTGTTAGGCGCCAGCGTAGCAAATATCACCACGCTCTTGTCAACCGATTTTTTAAAGCTGGTCATCATCTCATTTATTATCGCTTCGCCCGTAGCCTGGTGGGCTATGTATAAGTGGCTGCAGAGCTACTCCTACCGCATCAGTATTCAATGGTGGGTATTTGCACTGGCCGGCGTGCTTTCTGTTGTTATAGCCATTCTTAGTGTAAGCTACCAGGCTATACGAGCTGCCGTTGCCAACCCTACAAGAAGCTTAAGATCGGAATAATAAATTGTGATGAGGGCATGCCTGAGAAGCCATTTTTAAGAAACTAACAGAGAAATTATTCAAATAAAAAATTCTTCCAGCCGGGAGAACCGGAGGATGCTTATGTTCAACAATTATTTTAAAATAGCAGCAAGAAACCTTTGGAAAAACAAGTGGTTTTCTGCCATCAATATCCTTGGCCTGTCGCTTGGCATCGCTACCTGTTTATTAATCATGCTGTATGTGCAGCACGAGCTGAGTTATGACCGCTACAATAAAAATGCAGACCGTATTGTACGGGTAGTATTTCGGGGTAAAATGCAGGGCGGCGAAATTAAAGAAGCGAATGTAATGCCGCCGGTTGCCGGAACTTTTAAAAAGGATTTTCCGGAGGTGCTCGGCGCCACCCGTATCCAAAGCCTCGGTACGCCACGTATTACGTATGGCGATAAGACTTTGCGAGAAGATGCTTTTGCTTTTGTGGATGCTAACTTTTTCCAAATATTTACGCTGCCGCTCATAGAAGGCAATGCAAAGACTGCGCTGCTCCAACCCAATACGGTGGTGATCTCCAAAGCAGTTGCAACGAAATACTTTGGCAATGCAGATCCATTGGGTAAAGTACTGCAGTTTAAAGATGATAACGCATCGCTTACGGTAACCGGTCTATACGATGAAGTGCCTGCAAATTCGCACTTCCAGCATTTTGGCTTACTGGCCTCCATGGAAGGTTTGCCCGGCGCAAAAGAAGCCACCTGGATGACCTCTAATTTTTATACCTACCTGCTTTTGCCGCCGCATTACGACTACAAAAAACTGGAAGCGAAACTACCGCAGGAAGTGGATAAATACATCGGGCCGCAATTGCAGAAAGCGATGGGCGTTACCATGTCACAATTCCGGAAAAGCGGCAATGACATAGGCTTTAATTTACAGCCTTTAACAGACATACACCTGCACTCCGATCTTACCGGCGATATGCAGCCATCCGGCGACATCCAATACGTTTATATATTTAGTGCCGTAGCAATTTTTATGCTTCTCATCGCATGCATCAATTTCATGAATCTCTCTACGGCGGGCGCTTCAAAAAGAGCAAAAGAAGTGGGCATCCGCAAAGTGATGGGCTCCCTTAAAATGCAACTGGTGCGCCAGTTTCTTGCCGAGTCGCTGCTGCTTACCGCTGTTGCGCTATTGCTTGCGCTGGGCGCCGTACAACTGGCCTTGCCTTACTTCAATAACCTCACGCATTTAAATCTTTCACTCGGGGTTTTGAGCAACCCGTACCTGTTACCGGCGCTGGCGCTGTTTGGATGTATCGTTGGCATCCTGGCCGGCAGCTACCCGGCGTTTTTTCTTTCTTCGTTTAACCCGATCACTGTTTTAAAAGGCCGGTTCATCTCCGGTAAAAGAAGTTCGGGATTGCGCGGCGGGCTGGTGGTTGTTCAGTTCTTTATTTCTATCAGCCTGATCATCGGAACTATCGTTGTTTATCAGCAGCTTGCTTATATTCAAAATAAAAAATTAGGCTACGATAAAGACCAGGTGATTGTTGTGCAGGAAATGAACTGGCTTGGTAATAACAAAGCTGTTTTTAAGCAGGCGCTGTTGCAAGACCCGCGGGTGCTGAATGTAAGTACTTCCGGTTATTTGCCGGCAGGCGCTTCTTACGGCAATAACTTCCTGATATATGCAGATAATAAATCTTCGCAGCTTGTAAACACCTTACGGTACGAAGTTGATGAACATTACATCCCGGTACTGGGCATGCAAATGGCGGCGGGCAGAAATTTTTCAAACAATTTTGGCAGCGATTCCACGGCTGTCATCATCAACGAAACAGCCGCCAAAGCTTTTGGCTGGAAGCGGGATGCCCTGCAGCACTCGCTTAGCCGCACCGACAACGATGGCAAAGCCACAACATACCATGTAATAGGCATTGTAAAAGACTTCCATTTTAAATCGCTCCACGAGCTTATTACGCCCCTTGTAATGACGATGGGTGCAGATAACAGCAACCTGATTGTAAAGGCAAAGACCAAAGACATTGCAGGCTTGCTTACGTCTATGCAGCGGCAATGGAACAGCCTGAAAGCCGAAGCGCCTTTCTCTTATACTTTTCTGGATGACCGCTTTAATAACACGTATAAGGCCGAAGAAAACATCGGGTTGCTTTTAGGCCTGTTTGCCGGGCTAACCATTTTTGTTGCGTGCCTTGGTTTATTTGCCCTGGCAACTTTTTCTGCGGAGCAGCGCACGAAGGAAATAGGCATTCGCAAAGTATTGGGTGCAGAAGTAGCCGGTATTGTTTCGCTGCTGTCTAAAGATTTTTTAACGCTGGTATTTATTGCGTTTGTAATGGCTGTGCCGGTTGCCTGGTTGGTGATGAACAAATGGCTGCAGGACTTTGCATACCGGATACAGCTAAGTCCGTGGATGTTCCTGATTACTGCATTTGCCGCACTGCTCATCGCATTGCTGACGGTGGGTTTCCGGGCGGTTAAAGCAGCGATGGCCAACCCGGTGAAGAGCCTGCGGACGGAGTAAACAATGAAAGAATAATCATCTGCCTGGAATCAGCCATCAATAAATCTATAAGCATGTTTAACAATTATCTTCTCGCTGCTTTGCGCAGCTTTAAAAAGAACAAGCTAGCGACGCTGATTAATGTAGGTGGATTGTCTATTGGTATCAGTGCGGCACTGATTATTTATTTTATTATTCAATACGATTTCAGCTTCGATAAATATGAGCCTGGCAGGGACAGAATTTATCGCATTGTTACAGAAGGCAACGACTGGAAAAATACCGGCGTACCAGTGCCGTTGCATGGTGAAATAAAGAATAATGTAAGCGGTATAGAAACGGCAGCGCTCATCCTGCATTATAACGATGATGCGCCTGCAATCAGCATTCCGCAAACGCCTCAAAAGGCTGTAACCGTTTTTAAGAAACAGGAAGACATCGCGTTTATTGACAGTAACTATTTTAGCCTGTTTCCCTGTCAATGGCTGGCTGGTAGCAGCGTTTCTTCGTTAATCAATCCTTACAACCTCGTGCTAAGTGAAAGCCGCGCCAGGCTTTACTTCCCGGAGGTTCCTGTTACACAGTTGGCAGGTCGCACAATCATCTTTAACGACACCCTGCCCATGACGATTACGGGCATCGTAAAAGATATGAAGGCCAACAGCGATTTTTCATACAAGATGTTTATTTCGTTGGCTACCATACCGACTTCACGCCTTAAAGAAAACTATGACTGGGATGTATGGACGAACACAAATTCCAACTTCCAGACCATGGTGAAATTGTTGCCGAATGTGCAGCCGGCAGTGGTAAACAGGCAATTGGCTGCCATCTTTAAAAAGCACAATACCAACCCGGAAGATGCGAAAACGATTCATCGTTTGCAGCCGCTGAGCGATGTGCATTATAATACCGGTTTTGAAGGAAAAGTAAACCTGAGTACCATTAACAATCTTATTCTACTTGTTGTGTTTTTATTGTTACTCGGTGCTATCAATTTCATTAATCTATCTACAGCGCAGTCGGTACAGCGGGCTAAAGAAATCGGCATCCGCAAAACGCTGGGCAGCAGCAAAGGCAGTCTCGTTATTCAATTTCTTACCGAAACTTTTTTGCTTACTTTCTTTACCACCATTTTATCTGTTGCTATCTCACCCTTATTGTTGAAAGCATTCGATGGTTTTATACCGGAAGGCTTGCAGTTCAGCACCATCTTCAGCCAGCCTTTGGTATGGTTGTTCCTGTTGCTTTTAATTATAGTTGTCAGTGTCTTGGCGGGTGTATATCCGGCTTTTGTTCTGTCCCGTTTCCAACCCATCAAGGTATTAAAGAATCAACCATTTTCCGCTTCAGGAGCCACGCATTCCGCGTGGCTCCGGCAGTCGCTCATGGTCTTTCAGTTTATCATCGCGCAGGTGTTTATCATCGGCGTTATGGTAGTGGATAAGCAGGTTCATTATTCATTGCAGAAAGACATGGGCTTCCGCAAAGACGCAATTATTGATATTTATATGCCTTTCGATTTTCGAAACACCAATAATAAAAAGTTTGTTTTAAAAGATGAGTTCAATAAAATTCCCGAAATACAGGAAAGTAGTTTAGGCAGCCTGGCGCCTGCCATCAATGGGCAGGTAAGTAACAGTATTTCCGTACTACAAAAAGGAAAACTTGAAAGCATGAATGTAGATGCCAGAAGTGGCGATACCGCCTTTTTACATGTATATAACATGAAACTGCTTGCCGGAAGAAATATAATAGCTTCTGACACCGCTAATGAGTTGTTGATTAATAACACCCTGGCAAAACAGCTTGGGTTTACACAACCCGAAAAAGCCATCGGTCATGTTATTACGTTTGGAAGTTCGCCTTTACCTGTTGTTGGTGTGATGGCAGATTTTAATCTTGCTTCTGTCCGAACGGCGATTCATCCTTTTATTTATTATGCCGATGCTAAATTCGGTTATGTGATGCATGTAGCAATGCAGCCCGACCCGGCTACCTGGCAGAGTGCCATTACTAAAATGCAGACAGCCTGGAAGAGTCTTTATCCGAATGCTGATTTTGAGTATGAATTCTTTGATAAAAAGATCAACGATTTTTATAAAGAAGACCAGCAACTTTCTTTGTTGCTCGCCTGGTCTGCAGGCATTGCTATTTTCATCAGTTGCCTCGGCTTGCTGGGTTTAATCATTTTTATTGCTAACCAGCGCACCAAAGAAATTGGCGTGCGAAAAGTATTGGGTGCAAGCGTTGCGCAAATCATCACTTTACTATCAACCGATTTTGTAAAACTGATAGCCGTTGCATTTATTATTGCTGTGCCCGTTGCCTGGTGGGTAACGCATAGCTGGCTTCAAAACTTTGCTTACCATACCGAGCTAAGCTGGTGGATATTCTTAGCTGGTGGTGTAATTATGATTGTTGCTGCACTCATTATTTTAATCATCCGCGCTGGTAAAACCGCTATTGCCAACCCGGTGAAAAGCCTGCGGACAGAGTGAAGCCTAACCCTGAAAGTTAAGTTTAAAATACCTCGAAAATTAGAAAATTATGATCACCAGCTATCTTCGGATTGCCTTCAGAAATATCTTTAAAAGAAAAGGATACTCAGCACTCAATATTGCCGGGCTTACCATTGGCATGAGTTGCTGCCTGCTCATTTTTCATTATGTATCGTATGAAAAAAGCTACGATAAATTTGAACCGGAGGCAAAGCAAATTGTACGGGTAAGGCTTGACAGTTATCAGAAAGGCGTACTGGCTTATAAGTCTGCTACGTCTTATCCAACGATTGGTCCGGCTATGAAAAAAGATTTTCCCGAGGTGCAGAATTTTTGCCGGCTGATTGATGATAATCTTTTGCTTTCTAATGAAGTACAAAACAAAAAGTTTACAGAGAACAAAGGTTATTATGCCGATCCTTCAACCATTGATCTGTTTGGGTTGCACTTCATCAAAGGCAGTCCTAGTACGGCGCTGGATGCGCCGGATAAAATCATTTTATCTCAGTCAACTGCAAAAAAATATTTTGGTAATGAAGACGCATTGGGCAAAATATTAGTGAACCGGAGTGGTGATCGTGTGCAGCCTTTTGAAGTAACCGGCGTGTATAAAGACTATCCTTTCAACTCGCACCTTGTTATGAACTACCTGGTTTCTTATGCTACGCTTGGCAAGGAAATGCGTTTGCAGGGCGACTCTTCAAACGCGAGCGAAACGCAATGGGGCTGGTACGATTTCTATGTTTACATCCAATTGAAACCCGGTATCAATTACCAGCAGTTGGAAGCCAAAATGCCCGCCTTTGCCGATAAGTATATGAATAACAATGATTGGGCAAAAGCAAATAATTATCGCACCGAATTTCATTTGATTCCATTGAGCGATATTCATTTGTATTCAAATGCTAACCAGGAAGCAGAAGTAAACGGTAACGGACAGGCAGTCTCGTTTTTATTCTTGATTGCCCTATTTATTATTTGCATTGCGTGGATCAACTACATCAATCTTGCCACCGCCCGCTCTGTTGAACGCGCCAAAGAAGTAGGCGTAAGAAAAGTATTAGGCGCTTTACGCGCTACGCTGATAAGACAATTCTTAACCGAAAGCTTACTGCTCAATTTGATCTCGCTAACGTTTTCATTACTCCTTTTTTTTGTATTGCTGCATCCGTTTGATGCGTTTACAGAAAGAAGCAGTTATACAGGCATTACAATTACTTTCAACTACTGGCTTTTATTCTTCGGACTCTTTATCAGCGGAACGCTACTATCCGGTTTGTATCCTGCCTTTGTGCTGTCTGGCTTTACACCTATTCTTGTTTTAAAAGGCGCATTTAAAAATACGGGCAGTGGTCTATTGTTGCGCAAAAGCCTGATTGTTATTCAGTTTATAACTTCTGTTGTGCTGATTGCAGGAACCATTATTGTTTACCAGCAGGTGAATTATATGCGCAATCAAAGTATTGGTGCTGATATTAACCAAACGCTTGTTGTGAAAGGCCCGCAAACAATAGCCGATTCGCTATATCAAAATATTTATCAGCCTTTCAAATCTGCGGTGTTACAGCAGCCAGGCATAAAAAGTATTACCTCATCAACCAGTGTTCCCGGTGATGAAATTTATTGGACCAACGGCTGGAAAAGAGCTGGCGATGCACAATCAACTTCTGTTACTTTGTATAACCTGGGTATTGATTACAACTTTATTCCTTCCTATAAAATCAAACTGGTAAATGGCAGGAATTTTTCCGAACAGTTTGGTACCGATAAAAACGCTGTTATACTGAATGAAAATGCTGTTAAGTTATTAGGATTTCGAAGCGCACCAGACGCCGTTAACCAGAAGGTAATAATTGGTGCTGGCGGAGACACATTCAATGTTGTGGGTGTGGCTGAAAACTTTCACCAGCTTGGTTTGCAGAAAATAATTGACCCGATGGTGCTGAGACCCAGACCGAATGTATCAAACTACTACTCATTAAAGGTAAGCGGCGCATACACCGAGCAAACTATTGCATCTCTGAAAGCCTTGTGGAATAATTATTTCCCGAAAGACCCGTTCAATTATTTTTTCCTGGATGAATCGTTTGGCGAACAATACAAAGCGGATCTTTTGTTTGGGAAGGTGTTTGGTGTGTTTGCCTTTCTTGCCATTCTGATTGCCTGCTTTGGATTGCTCGGCTTATCGGCATACAATGTATTGCAGCGAACAAAAGAAATTGGCATCCGCAAAGTGTTAGGTGCATCGGTACGGAGCATTATGGTATTGCTGTCGCAAGACTTTTTAAAGCTTGTAGTAATATCCTTAGTACTGGCGGTTCCCATCGGCTCGTATGTGATGAATAGCTGGCTGCAGGATTATGCTTATCGTATAAATATCAGTTGGTGGATTTTCTTCACGGCAGGCTTGCTGTCCCTGCTGATTGCCGTCTTTACGATCAGTTTTCAGGTATTGAAAGCGGCTGTTAATAACCCGGTAAAAAGCCTGCGGACAGAGTAAAGCTGCGGGCGTTCAATAATTGGTAAAGCTATATTTTAAAACATCCGGCTAACAACTTTTTATGGTAAAAAATTATTTTAAAATTGCCTGGCGCAACCTGTCGAAAAACAAAGTTTTTTCACTTATCAACATACTCGGGCTTACGATCGGCATTACCGTTTGCATGATGATTTTTTTATTCATCAGTAACGAGTTCAGCGTAGATGCCTTTCATTTAAAAGGGAAAAACATCTACCGGGTGATGCGTGCCTTCACAAACGAAGGCAAATCGAGCAGCGTCGCTTATTTATCCGGCCCGTATGCACCGGCTTTACTCAACGATTTTAGAGGGCAAATACAGAAAGCGGTTCGCGTAAATCCAACGGATAATCTTGTTACCATCGGCAACCAGTCGTTTCATGAAAAGAAAGTTCTGGACGCAGACCCGGATTTTTTCAGCCTGTTTACTTTTCCATTGATAAAAGGCAACGCTGCTACTGTTTTACTTAATCCCGGCAATGTGGTGCTTACCGAGACGACTGCCAAAAAATATTTCGGCAGCATCAATAATGCAATGGGCAAAATAATTATGGTGGATAAAGAACTTCCGCTTCTGGTTGCCGGTATCGCTAAAGATGTTCCCTCCAATTCGCATCTTGATTTTGACCTCATTATCCCGCTTTCCAATTACAAAGACAGAAGCTGGATGACTACCTGGATTAATAATGGCATTTATACGTATGTACTGCTCGATCCGCATACGACCGGTGCGCAGATTGAGCAGCAGCTTCCTGCGTTTATGGAAAAATACATGGGCGGCGATATGCGGAAATTCGGCTTCCATTTTTCGCTTTCCCTAACGCCGCTAAAAGAGGTATATTTTGAAAATGCAGCTTTTGATGCTGTAAAGCACGGTGATAAAACGGTCGTCTATATTTTCCTGTCCGTTGCGGTGCTGATATTGTTGATTGCGTGTATCAACTTCATGAACCTGTCAACCATCCGTGCTGCCGAGCGGTCAAAAGAAGTTGGCTTGCGCAAAGTGTTAGGTGCCTTGCGCTACAACCTTGTCTGGCAGTTTATCGGCGAGTCTCTTTTATTAACCACTATTTCCTGCCTGTTGTCGGTCGGTTTATTATTGCTGGTAATGCCCTGGTACAACCAGTTGCTCGGGTATTCCCTGACTGTTTCCTGGAATGCGTGGCCGATCTATTTATTTCTTATCGGCGTCATTCTTATCGTTGGCTTTTTAGCCGGCAGTTATCCCGCATTTTTCCTCTCGGCATTCTCACCGGTTCAGGCTTTAAAAGGCAGGCTGCGCTTAGGCAAAGGCGGCTCATCGTTCAGGCAGATGCTGGTAGTGGTTCAGTTCAGCATTTCGGTATTCCTGATTATTGGCACCATCATCATCTCCAGGCAAATGAATTATGTAAAAAACAAGCAGCTTGGCTATAACAAAGAGCAAACGGTTATTGTGCCGATAGATAATAATGATATCTACAACAACATGAACGCTTTTAAAACGGATTTGCAGCAAAAAAGCAGCGTTCAGTCCGTCTCCCTGATGTCGGGCGAGCCAGGCGGTTATTTTGACGGGCACATGTTTGATGTGGAAGGGAAAAGTGAACGATGGAATGCAAGAACGGAATTTGCTGATTTTGAATATGTAAAAACACTGGGCTTACACATAATTGCGGGCAGGGATTTTTCAGCGCAATTTCCTACCGATTCAACAGATGCCGTGCTGATAAATAAAACGGCCGTAACAAAATTAGGATGGACACCCGGGCAGGCCATCGGCAAATGGATACAAAATACAGTGCGTGATGATACAAAGCGAAGAGTTATAGGTGTAGTTGATGATTTCAATTTTTTATCCTTAAAAGAGAACATGGACGCGCTGGTTATTTCACCGGCAGTGGACAGGAGAGTAGCATTGGTAAAACTAATATCCGGCAACCTCCAATCCGGTATAACTGCCATAAAAGAAGCGTACAATAAAGCAGCACCTGCTTATCCACTGGAGTATCGTTTTTTAGATCAGCAATTCAACGATTTATATCAAAAAGACATACGCCAGCAAACCATTCTAAGTGTGTTTGCATGCCTCGCGATTTTTGTTGCCTGCCTTGGTTTGTTCGGGCTGGCGTCTTTTACCGCTACCAAACGCACCAAAGAAATCGGTGTACGCAAAGTGCTTGGTTCTTCGGTTCGAAGCGTAGTTGTTTTATTGTCCACAGACCTGCTGAAGCCTGTACTGGTTGCCACTTGCATCGCATTGCCCGTTGGGTATTATGTAATGAATAAATGGCTGCAAAACTTTGCTTATCAAACAACGCTAAGCTGGTGGGTTTTTGTTTTGGCGGCGCTGATAACTTTTGGCATTGCACTATTCACGGTTAGCTTCCAGGCTATCAAAGCAGCTATTGCCAACCCGGTAAAGAGTTTGCGGACGGAGTAAGATGGTGAACAACAGATCGTAAGTTGTGAATTTAAAAAAGACCTTAAAAAAAGCAAAAGCCATGTTTAAAAATTATTTCAAAACCGCGTTTCGGAATTTAATAAAAAACAGGTTTTATACCTCTATAAACATTGCTGGCCTGTCCATTGGCATTGCAACCTGCCTGCTCATTTTTTTGTATGTGGTTGATGAGCTGAGCTACGATACTTACAATGCAAATGCAGACAGGATTTACCGGGTAAATAATGAAATAAAATTCAATGGCAACTATATTGACCTTGCACAGGCGCCTCCGTTGCAGGGTATCACGATGATGCGGGAAATGCCACAGGTGGAGCAATACACCCGCATGAGCTGGTACGGAAGCTTTTTTGTAAAAAAGGGGGTTGAAAACATAGAGGAAAACCGGGTTGGTTATGCCGACTCAACTCTGTTTGATGTGTTTACGCTGCCCCTTATTGCGGGCAACGCCAAAACGGCTTTAAAAGAGTATCATTCCCTGGTGATTAACGAAAAAGTTGCAAAAAAGTATTTTAACAGCACGGATGTAGTTGGTAAAACCATGCTGATTAACGACACCGGAAATTATAAGATTACTGCTGTTATAAAAGACATTCCGAAGCAATCGCATTTCAACTTCGATTTTTTTGTGCCGATGCTTGAAAACAGAGGCAGCAATGAGGATACCTGGCTGAGTGAAAACTATAGCACCTATATTCTTTTAAAGAAAAATGCGGATGCAAAACAGGTAGCGGCGCAACTGAACCCGTTTATGGACAAGCACGTCGGCCCGCAGTTGCAAAGCGTAGTAAACATCAGTATAGACGAGTTTAAAAAAAGCGGCGGCTATATCCGGGCAAGCCTTACACCTTTATCAGCCATTCATTTACATTCTAATAAAACAGCAGAGCTCGATGGAAATGGCAATGCGGAATATGTATATATTTTTTCAGGTATTGCACTAATGATTTTACTGATTGCCTGTGTAAACTTTATGAATCTTTCTACGGCGCGTTCCTCCAATCGCGCTAAAGAAGTAGGTGTAAGGAAAGTATTGGGCTCACTCAAAAAGAACTTAATTCAGCAATTTTTAACCGAATCTTTTTTAATCAGTTTTATTGCGCTGGTCTTCGCTATGCTCATCGTATGGTTGCTGCTGCCTTACTTCAACCAGCTTTCCGGGAAAGAAATTAATGCTGCTGCTTTATGGCAACCATCTATGTTATTGTCTCTGATTGTGTTGATGCTGGTTGTTGGTTTGCTTGCAGGCAGTTACCCAGCATTTTTCCTGTCTTCCTTTCAACCGATCGTCGTGCTGAAAGGCAAGCTGGCTACCGGTTTCAAAAGATCGTGGCTACGCAATTCACTGGTCGTATTTCAATTTGTTATTTCTATCGTGCTCATTTTCGGCACCATTGTTATCTATAACCAGCTTCGTTATATTCATAACAAAGACATTGGCTTTAACCGCAACCAGGTTATCACCATCAATCATACAAACGTATTGGGAGACCATGCAGAAACTTTTAAAAATGAATTACTGCAGATAACCGGTGTTCAAAGCGCAACAGTAAGCAGTTACCTGCCGGTTAATTATGTACGCAACAGCAGTACTTATTTTACATCACCCACTCTTAACCCAAGCACAGGAATAAATGTACAATCCTGGACAATTGATGAAAATTATGTTCCGACACTTGGCTTACAGATGTTGCAGGGAAGAAATTTTTCGCAACAGTTTCTTACCGATTCAACAGGCATTATTATCAATGAAGCGGCCGCCCGATTCCTTGCAGCAAAAGATTTGCTGAATAAAAAAATATATGCCATAAAAGACATGCAAACCAACTCCACGCTGGAGTATCACATTGTAGGCATTGTAAAAAATTTCAACTTCAGTTCACTGCGTAATGTAGTTACGCCGTTAATGTTATTTCTCGGAAAGGATAATGGCGGTATTTCTGTGCGCATCAGTTCAACCGATGTGTCGGGCGCCATCGCACAGATAAAAAACAAATGGAAAGCCATGGCGCAATTGCAGCCTTTCGATTATTCTTTTATGGATGATGACTTCAATAACTTATACACGACCGAGCAACGCACCGGTCACATCTTTATCACGTTTGCGGCGCTTGCTATTTTAATTGCAAGTTTGGGTTTGTTTGGATTGGTTACGTATGCCGCAGAGCAACGCATAAGAGAAATAGGTATCCGCAAAGTGCTGGGCGCTTCTGTGAGCAACATCGCAGGCATGTTATCAGCAGATTTTTTAAAGCTGGTGACTATATCGGCTGTCATTTCATTTCCGCTTGCCTGGTGGACAATGAACGAATGGTTACAAAGCTTCGCTTATCGCATTAGCATAAGTTGGTGGGTATTCGCGGTAGCCGGCATTGCCGCATTGGTAATTGCTTTATTTACGGTAAGCTTTCAGGCGATAAAAGCCGCGATAGCTAACCCGGTGAAGAGTTTACGGACGGATTGAAACTATACGAAGTATTGAGAGCTGTGCGAAGTCTCCAGACTTCGCACACACTATGTTTAACAGAGTCTGAGACTCGCAAGAACATACCAGATACGAAGTCTGGAGACTTCGTACAGCAGATGATTACAATAAGTTTTCAAACAATAAAAGCAGCGGTAGCCAACCCGGTGAAAAGTTTATGGAGCGAATAATAAAAATGAATTTTTCAATTATTTTTAAAATCAAGTATTAACATGAAGGCAGCAATCACTTTGTTTAGTTTTATTTTTTCTGTATGCCTCAGTTTTTCACAAGATGTTGCTTCTTTAAAAGCAGTAACCATCACCTTTTGTAACAACAGCTCGCTATCGAAAAAAATCAGTTTTATTAGCTATGCTCCTGATGAAGCAGGAAATGCCACTATTCAAACTACTCTTAAACCATTTGCAGTACTAAAGCAAACATATAAAGTAGGGACGCGGATATATGTTGCAGATGAAAAACAGGTAAATGTTGTAATGAGCGGGCAAAAATTAGAAGGAAAACCTTTCAAAATTGCCATGAAAAATGATGACAAAAAAATTATAAATCTGAATAATCAAATTTTATGTTCAAAAATTATTTTAAAACAGCCTTCCGAAACCTGCTGCGCCGTAAGAGTAATTCGTTTATCAATATCGCCGGTCTGACGGTTGGGTTTGCGGCTTTTCTGCTGATCTTTTTGGTCATTCAATATGAGCAAAGCTTTGATGATTTTCACCTAAACAAAAACAACCTGTATCGCGTGGTGCGCATCGGCAAAAGCCCGGTGAACCCGGAATACAGAACCGGTGTACCTTTCCCGGTAACAATGGGCTTGCGCGCTGAACTTCCGCAGTTGAAAAACACGACTGCCATTTTCGGAGATGCCAATGTGCAGGTGAAAGTAACCGCGCCGGATGGTTCGGTATTGAAGAAATTTAAAGAAGCGAAAGTGTTTACGGCAGAGCCGCAATTCTTTCAAATGTTCGATTTTGGTTTGGCAGCAGGCAATGCTAAAAATGCGTTGAGCGAGCCGAATAGTGTGTTGCTTACCAAAGATGTTGCTACCAAATATTTTGGTGACTGGAAAGAGGCGATGAACAAAACCATCAGCTTGTATGGCATGGATATGAAAGTAACCGGTATCCTGAATAATCCGCCTTCCAATACCGATTTTCCCTTGAGCATCGTAGTATCCTATATAACGCTAACCAGGAACCTGAACCTGAAAGACTGGAGCAGTATTGACGATAACAATTATTGTTTTGTTCAGTTAAACGATAACGCTACCTACCAGCGATTCACGCAATCGCTGGATGCTTTTGTAGAGAAACATATTAAACCGGTAAACCCTGGTTATGGTCTTGCGCTGCAACCTTTAGACCAAATCCACTTTGATGAGCGATATGGCAACTTCAATGGTCGCACCTTTAGCAACGATCTGATTTTTGCGCTACGTTTAATTGGTTTGTTTTTGTTGATTATCGCCTGCGTAAACTTTATAAACCTGACCACCGCGCAGGCCATCAACCGCGCCCGCGAAGTAGGTGTACGAAAAGTATTGGGCGGCAACCGTTCGCAACTCATCCTCCAGTTTCTGGGCGAAACCGGCATCACCACTTTGCTTGCGCTTGCAGGTTCCATTATCATTGTTTTTTTCTGTATTCCGTTTATCAACAATCTTCTTCTTATTCAGTTACCCATATCGCTTTTACTCAGTGGAAAGTTCATCCTGTTTATGGCCGGCGCATGGGTGGTGGTTACTTTTTTATCAGGCTTTTATCCTGCGTTGGTCTTGTCAGGCTTCCAGCCAATTACCGTTTTAAAAAGCTTGGTTGTTGCCGGCAGCAGGGGCATTTCTTTCCGGCGGGCACTGGTAGTGTTCCAGTTTGTAATTGCGCAGGCATTGATTATCGGAACGCTGGTGGTGGCTTCGCAAATGGATTATTTCAGAACAGAAGACATGGGCTTTGCCAAAGATGCCATTATTAACGCCCCGTTTCCCGGTGATAGTGCAAGCCGCGCTAACATGGATTTGCTACGCGATGAATTAAATAAAATTCCGGGCATCCAGCAAGTAAGTTTCAGCACATTTACACCCTCTTCGGAAGGCGGCTGGTACACCGATCTGCAAACAGAAAAACTTCACTCCAGCATCGTTGTTTGTACCAAGCCCGCCGATGCCGCTTATTTCAATCTGTATCATCTATCCCTAATTGCAGGCAGGATTTATTTTCCATCCGATACCATCCGCGAATTTGTGGTGAACGAAACAGTAGTAAAAAGTTTAGGCATCCGCAATGCTGCTGATGCCATCGGCAAATTGATTCAGGTAAACGGAAAGCGGTGCCCGATTGTTGGCGTAGTAAAAGATTTTCATATCAATTCGCTGCGCGATCCGATTGGTCCGGTGGTATTGTTCGCCAGTAAAAACTCGTATGGTATTGCAAACATTAAGATCAACATGAAAGAGGCGAAGAGCGTGATTGCTGCTGCGCAAAATGTATGGAACCAATACTATCCCGACTACGTGTTTGAATACAGTTTCCTTGACCAATCTATTACCGGTTATTACCAGCAGGAAAACCAGTTGTCGCAATTGTATAAACTGTTTTCCGGCATTGCCATTTTCATTTCCTGTTTGGGTTTGTATGGTTTGATTTCGTTTATGGCAGTGCAGCGCCGCAAAGAAATCGGCATCCGCAAAGTGCTGGGCGCGCCCGTTCGCGATATTGTAATGATGTTATCCAAAGAGTTCACATTTCTCATCCTTATTGCCTTTCTCATTGCTTCGCCCATTGCTTATTATTTCATGCATCAATGGTTGCAGCAATATACGTATCGCATTATGATCGGGGTTGGCTTTTTTGCCGCAACGATTGTTTGTTCGTTGGTAATTGCGTGGCTCACGGTTGGCTACACGGCGATTAAAGCCGCTGTTGCCAACCCGGTGAAAAGTTTAAGAACAGAATAATTGCTGTGCGAAGTCCGGAAATTTCGCAAAGCAAGCAGCGCAGAAGTTTACAGGAGCAATGCGGGAATAAGCCGGCAGTAATGACTAAAACACTGCAGGACCGGGAGTTAAGACGAATGATGTAAGAATTTATCGCTTCAAAATAAAAAAACATGAAAACGCAACTGTCCGTATTTGTTCTCATAAGCCTGTTTTTCTTAAGCGCTTTCACTTTTAAATCTAATGACGATAAGCAACCCAAAACCATCACCAGAACGGTAAAGCTTGTCAACGGAAACCCGGTTGAAAGAACAATTGTTTTACTCGACGGCAACACGTCAAGAGAAGATGTAATCAGCACCTGTAGTTTTCTTTCTCACGAAAACGTGCAATTAACCTTTGATAAATTAATAATTGGTAAAAGCTTTTTAGGTCTTGTTGGGAAAACACGTATCCGAACGGCAGAAGGAAGAATCAAATTGCCAGATGGCTCATCACAAACTTTTAAAGCGGGAGGTGCCACAAGTTTCCGGTTTATAAAAATCCAGTACGAAAACAACCTGGCAGCAAAATCATTTGGGATAGAGATGATCGAAATCGTTGATTAAAACAATACGGTGGTTCCTGTTAAAACTTCGATTACTTAACCTGTGAAAAGTTTGCGAACGGTATAAATGATATAGAAATTAATAAAACATAAGCACTTATGATACAGCATTACCTCATTACAGCTTTTCGCAATCTGAAGAAAAACGGCTTGTTTACGTTCATCAACTTAACAGGATTAAGCATCGGCCTTGCTTGTTGCCTGCTCCTGTTTTTGTATGTAAAAAATGAGTTAAGCTATGATCAGTTTCATCAACATGCGGCAACTATTTTTCGTGTTACCACCCTGCAAAACAATAATGGAGAGAAGGATGCGATTGCCACAACGCCTTCGCCGCTGGCAGCTACATTGCAAAAAGACATTCCCGGTATTACTGCCGTAACCCGCATCGGGAAATGGCATGCAAATTTTAAAACGGGCAATGCCATTTTTGAAGAAGCTAATATCTATGCGGTTGACCCGGCTTTTCTGTCTGTCTTTTCTTTTCCTTTACAGGCAGGCAGTGCCGCTTTGCAAAACGATAATGTAATTGTACTCACCGAAAATTCTGCCAGCCGGTATTTTGGTGCTGACTGGAAAACAAAAAATATTATCGGGCAAAGCATTGCAGCAAAAGCAGGCGCCGCGGAGTATCTCTTTACTGTAGAAGGTGTTTTAAAAAACGTACCTGCAAATTCAACGCTGCAGTTTGATTTTCTCATTCCGTTTCATGTGTTAGAAACATTCGACAATTCGCAAAACCAATGGAACTACAGCTCCTATTATACGTATATACAGGCAGGCAAGAACGCTGCTTTGCCGCTGTTGCAAACGCAGATACAGCACCAGTTTGCTAAGTATGTGCCCAACGCTTC
This sequence comes from Ilyomonas sp., assembly GCA_965247435.1. GTDB lineage: Bacteria > Bacteroidota > Bacteroidia > Chitinophagales > Chitinophagaceae > Ilyomonas. The sequence continues at coordinate 1,913,485 of OZ252019.1, forward strand.
CACTTTGTTGCAGGTGCAGCCGCTGCCGGCTGTTTACCTGCATTCGGATTTTGCTTTTAATTCAGATTTTATTGCTGGAGGAGATCTTACCTATCTTCAGATATGCATTGCCATCGGCTGTATTATTTTATTGTTGTCCTGTATCAATTTTGTAAACCTGACCACAGCGCGCGCTGCTAAACGGGCAAAAGAAATTGGTATGCGCAAGACAATAGGCGCTTCCAGAAAACAATTGATCGTACAGTTTATTTTTGAAGCATCCTTATTGTGTGCAATCGCTTTGCTGTCGGCTTTGGTTTTGGTTCAGCTTTCATTACCCTATTTCCAAACGCTTTGCGGCAAGCAGCTTTCGGTCCGTTACGATTTTACTTATTGTATGATACTGCTGGCCTTTTATTGTTTCACTGTTATTTTATCAGGCTTTTATCCCGCTTTCTTTTTGTCTTCTTTCCCTGCTTCAAAAGTTATCAAAAGTGTATTTACGGCCAGTAAAAGCAAGCGCTTCCGGGAAGCGATGCTCCTGTTTCAATTTGCCGTTTCTATAGTGATGATTGTATGCGCTATTACCATTACACAGCAATTGCAGTATTTGCAGAGTAAAGACCTCGGGTTTGATAAAAATCAGTTGCTGTACATAAAATTAAAAAGTCCGGAAGTGCGGAAAAACTACCGGTTGCTGCAACACGACATTCAACAACAAACCGGTATCAATAAAGTAAGCGCAGCAACAGCCAACCTTGTAGATGTAAGCAATGGCGGCGATGTGCAGTGGCAGGGCATGCAAAGCAGTGATGCATTCTCCATTACGCAAATCACCGTAGATGAGAATTTCCTCGCGGCCACCGGGATGCAGATGGCGCAGGGCAGAAATTTTTCAAGCCGGTTGCCTTCCGATTCTACCGCTTTCATCATTAATGAAACCGCTGCGCAAAAAATGAATTTCGATAAAAAGGCAATCGGTAAAGTACTTACGTTCTGGGGCGTTACCGGCAGCATTATCGGCGTGGTAAAAGACTTTAACTATCAGCCTTTAACTACCGCTGTTCAGCCTTTGCTGCTGCGCTACCGGCCCGAAGAATGGCATTCCGCTTTACTTATCAAAACAAAGCCGGGCAGCATACAGCCGGCGCTTTCTGCCATCCAGTCTTTATACAAAAAGTACGATCCGGATGCAGCGTATGAATATGGCTTTGTAGATCAGCAACTAAATAAGCTCTATGCCGGCCAGCAACGAACCGGCAAAATCGTTAACTGTTTCGCCCTGCTTGCAATACTCATTTCCTGTTTGGGTTTGTTGAGCCTTGTTGCTTACACCGTTGAACAAAGAACCAAAGAGATCGGCATCAGAAAAATTTTAGGCGCCAGCTTTTTAGCCCTGTTCCGCTTGCTGTCGGGCGAGTTTATGCGGCCGGTTTATATAGCCCTGATAATAGCTATCCCGGCCGGTTATTTTCTTGCCGGTAAATGGCTTCAGCATTTTGTTTACCGGATAACTATAAGCTGGCAGGTTTTTGCGTTAACCATTTTTGTATCTGTTTTCCTGGCGTTGCTTACCATCAGTTTCCAGGCCATCAAAGCCGCTATTGCCAACCCGGTGATGAGCTTGCGGACAGAATAGACTAATTATAAATGATGCATGAAGAAAGGCTTTTATGTACCAGGCTGAAGAATACGAAAGAAGCTTTCGTTGCGTCGCACACTTGTACTGTTATAACAATATTGAACAAATGAACTCACAAGTATAAAACATCCTTATGTTTAAAAATTATTTCAAAATCGCATTCAGGAGTTTGATCCGTAACAGGAATTACACGTTTATCAACATTGCCGGATTGTCGGTTGGCATTGCCGTTTGTATGACGATTTTTATCATCATACAATATCAAACCAGCTTCGATAACTTTCATGCAAATAAAGACCGCGTCTATCGTGTATTAACTGAATCTCATCATGCAGACGCAGGAACAATTTCCTATGAAAAAAATGTTCCTTTTGCAATGCCTGCCGGATTGAAGGCGGCTTTTCCTCAACTGGAAGAAGTAACTCCGGTTTATGCAAGCCACAATGATGAGTTACAGGTACTGGATGATAACGGAGCACCTGTAAAGAATTTTAAAGAAGGCAGCGGCGTATTTTATACAGCCCCTTCTTTCTTTAAAATGTTTGACTTCCCGTTGCTGGCAGGTTCGTATGAATCATTAAAAGATCCGAATAATGTATTGCTAACAAAAGAAATTGCAGCAACGTATTTTGGCGACTGGAAAACAGCAATAGGCAAAACCATTAAAATACAGGGGTATTACAGCATGGGTGCAGGACTGTTCCAGTTTCCGGCAACACCGTTGAAAGTGTCCGGCGTTCTCGCAACTATACCGGCAAATACAGACTTTGGGCTGAAATTGGTGGTCGCCTATGGAACAGATTTTACCGGCGACGCAAAATATGGATTTCAACAACCACAATGGAATGGCTCAGCACCTGATTTTGGTTGTTATGTTTTGTTACCGCCAGCCCTATCTGTTGACAATTTCAATAAGCAGTTAAGCGAATATGCACAAAAAGTGCAACCTGCCGAGAATAAGGATAGCTATATTATACAACCAATAAGCGCGGTGCATTATGATGCAGCAGCCGGAAATTACAGCAACAAAATAATCAGTCACGAACTGATTAATGTATTGTGGCTGATTGCAGCGTTCATCCTGTTAATTGCCTGCGTAAACTTTATCAACCTCTCTACTGCACAAGCTGTTAACCGTGCAAAGGAAATTGGCGTACGGAAAGTGCTGGGAAGTAATAAATCTCAATTGCAAATCCAGTTTATCGTTGAAACATTTTTGATCGTTATAATTGCTGTACTGCTTGCAACAGGCATTACATTACTTGCACTGCCTTATATAAATCAATTGTTGGAGCTTTCGCTTTCATTCCGGATATTCATCAATCCTTCAATTATCTTATTTCTTTTGGCGGTAACAATTGTTGTAACTGTATTTGCCGGTTTTTATCCTTCTATTGTGTTGTCGCGTTTCAATCCTGTTACTGCTTTAAAAAGTAAGCTCACCGCCAATACTACAAAGGGAATTTCATTAAGAAGAGGATTGGTAGTGTTTCAATTCATTATTGCACAGGCGCTTATTATCGGCACCCTCATCATTGTGCAGCAAATGAATTATTTCATGAATCAACCGCTGGGCTTTGATAAAGATGCCATCGTAAATATTCCTTATCGCCCGGACAGCACCGGCGGCAAACAAACAGATTATTTGAAGCAGCAATTATTGACAAACGGGGCGCAGGCAGTAAGCTTCAATTCCAACTCCCCGATGGAAGACAATAATAATATGTTTACCACATTCAAATTTGATCATGCAGTAAAAGATGAAGATTTTCAGGCTATCAGCAAATTCGTGGACAATGATTATGTGCCCACTTATAAATTGCAATTAGTAGCCGGAAGAAATTTGAAACCTTCCGGTTATACACAGGAATTTTTGGTGAATGAATCATTCGTGAAGAGTTTAGGACTTAAAAAGCCGGAAGCTATATTGAACAAAGAAATAAGCATGTTGAATGGTTTAATAAAATGTCCTGTTGTTGGCGTAGTGAAAGATTTTAACGACATGTCTTTGCGTAACAAGCTATCGCCGTTGCTTATTGCCACAAACGCTACCATGTACCGGCAGGCTTCTATAAAACTTACTACCACCAATCTGGCGACTACCATGCAATCCATCAAAAAAATATGGCAGCAAACACTTCCAAACGCTGTTTATGAATACAGGTTTTTGGACGATAAGATAGCAAGCTTTTATAAGCAGGAGGCCCAGTTAGCGCAGTTGTATAAAATTTTTGCAGCCATCGCCATATTCCTTAGCTGTCTTGGATTGTATGGCTTAGCCTCCTTTATGGCTGCGCAAAGAATTAAAGAAGTGGGTATTCGAAAAGTGTTGGGAGCCACAGCATCAAACATTGTCTATCTTTTTTCAAAAGAGTTCATTGTCCTGATCGGCATCGCATTTATCATTGCCACGCCGCTTGCCTGGTATTTCATGAATAAATGGTTGCAGGACTATGTTTATCGCATAAGCATCAGTTGGTGGTTATTTGCTGCCGGCGGGCTTGCTGCAATAATGATTGCACTGGCAACAATAAGCTTCCAGGCCATCAAGGCAGCTATTGCCAACCCGGTGAAGAGCTTGCGAACGGAATGAGAAGCCCCTAACCCCTGAAGGGGAACAAGAACTTTCGAAAATAAATTATTAACTAAAAATTACTCCCTTTAGGGATGGGGCTCATGCTTAAAAATTATTTCAAAACCGCCTGGCGTAACATCACAAGAACGATTGGTTACAGCACACTCAATGTTTCTGGTCTTGCTATTGGAATGGCAGTAGCGTTGCTCATTGGTCTTTGGGTGCATTATCAATATTCGTACGACAAGTTTTTACCCGATTATCAATCGGTATATCGTGTGCAGCGCAACTTCAACAGCAATGGCGATACGCTCACGTTTCAAACAACATCATTTGCATTGGCAGAAGCATTGCATAATCAGATTCCTGAAATAGAATCCGTAGCGCTGAGTGATTGGATGGGCAGCCATGGATTGATGGCAGGCGATAAAAAGCTGTCTCAGAATGGCGGAATTGTCGGTGAAGATTTCTTTAAGATATTTAAATTCCCGTTTGTAAAAGGCAATGCAAACAGCGTTTTCAAAGATGCGTATTCAATAGTGCTTACAGAAAGTATGGCGAAGGCGCTTTTCGGTAACGAAGATGCGATGAATAAACTGGTGCGGCTTGATAATGCGGATAACTTTAGGGTAAGCGGCATTGTGAAAGATGTTCCGGCTAATGCTTCCCTGCAATTCAACTTTGTTGTTCCGGTTACTTATCAGTTTCAAAAATATCCCCAGATACTAACCCAGCCAGGAAGCTTTAGTAACAATAACCTGCAGATTTTTGTAAAACTAAAACCCGGTATCAACTACGCACAGGTAGCGCCAAAAATCCGGAACATTGAACATACGGAAACCGGCAACAGCAATGCCATGTTATCGTACATAACACTGCAGCCGATGGAACGGTGGCATCTGTATTCCAAATATGTGAATGGTCAGGATACGGAAGGTTTCCTGAAGTATGTAAAGATGTTTTTTATTATCGGCTTGCTGGTGCTGATCATTGCCTGTATTAATTTTATTAACCTTACTACAGCACGTTCTGAAAAAAGAGCAAGAGAAGTAGGTGTCAGAAAAGCCATCGGTTCACAAAGAAAAGACCTCATTATACAATTTCTTACAGAGGCATTTTTGCTTACCGCCATTGCTTTTGTATTTGCGGTATTGTTTGCATGGATATTATTGCCCCTCTTCAATACACTCACCGAAAGCCACATCCTCATTCCGTTTGGTAATCTTTATTTCTGGCTGATCATGGCGGGTTGTTTATTAATAACAGCGCTGCTTGCCGGGAGCAGACCTGCATTTTATCTTTCTTCTTTCAACCCGGTTACCGTTTTGAAGGGTTCCATACAGAGGGGCAAATCTTCTCTGTCAAGAAAAGTTTTAGTAGTTGTACAATTCAGTTGTTCCATTGCTTTAATCATCAGCACAGTTATTATTTACCAGCAAATTCAATATGCTAAAAACAGGCCTACCGGTTACAACTTAAACAGCTTGCTGTCAACAGGCATGAATGATGACCTGCAAAGAAATTTTACCGCATTAAAAAATGAATTAATAGCAAAAGGAATCGTAGCCTCTGTTACAACTGCTACAAGCCCGGCCACCGGTGTTGACTGGCATACGGATATTGATCAATGGCCCGGAAAGAACGCCGGCGAAACCGTAGAGATGGGAAACATACTTGTATCGGAAGATTATTTTAAAACGGTTGGTATGGCTATAAAAGAAGGAAGAAATTTTTCTACTGCATACGATAGTACAAGCGTAATTTTCAATGAAGCCGCCATAAAACGATTACGGATTAAGAATCCGGTTGGTCAAAAAATAATAAACGACAATAAGCCATACACCATTGCGGGTGTTGTAAAAGATGCACTGATGATATCGCCGTTTAAGGCAGCCGACCCAACGATGTTTTATTGTTTTCCGAAGCCACAGAATGTAATGTTGTATAAGTTGTCGCCCGGCATAAACACACACGACGCCATTGCGAAACTTACCGCTGTATTTAACAAGTACGACTCAGCTTATCCTTATGACTATTCGTTTGCGGATGCGGACTACGCTTCAAAATTTAATCTTGAAATGCTGATTGGAAAATTAGCCGGTGTATTTGCTTCCCTTGCTATTTTTATTTCCTGTCTCGGTTTATTTGGCCTGGCAGCATACGTTGCAGAACAACGCACAAAAGAAATCGGTATCCGGAAAGTATTAGGCGCCTCCGTGCAGCAGGTTTGGCTGTTGTTGTCAAAAGATTTTATTGTACTGGTTTTGATAAGTTGTTTAATTGCTGCGCCCCTTACATTTTATTTTTTGCACAATTGGTTGCAGAATTATGACTATCGCATCACCATTGATGCAGGTGTTTTTATATACAGTGCGTTGATGGCTTTGCTGATAACCATTATCACAATAAGCTTCCAGGCCATCAAGGCAGCTATTGCCAACCCGGTGAAGAGCCTGCGAACGGAATAACCTTATTTCAAACCCCTGTTTTCCGGCCGGCAGGCTTCTTTATAAATGCAGAAGAGAACCGGTTATTTACAAATTAAAAGCTACTACTCATGTTTACCACTTACTTCAAAACGGCGCTGCGCAGCCTGTATAAAAATAAAGGCTACAGCTTTCTCAATATTTTCGGTTTAGCTATCGGCATTGCGTGCGCCGGGCTTATCTTTTTATGGGTGGAAGAGGAAGTGAACTGGGATGATTTCCAGGTAAAAAAAGAACGGCTCTATTTCGTTCGGGAGAACCAGAAATACGATACGTACACCGCTACATTCGGTTCTACACCGGGTGTACTGGCGCCTGCCATGAAGGCCGAAATTCCGGGCGTTGCCAATGCCTGCCGCATCTATGATGAAGACAATGTACTGTTTACCATCGGCGACAAAGCGGTGTATGCAGCCGGCGATTATGCCGATGCTTCCTTGTTCAGCATGTTTACATTGCCGTTTGTGCAAGGCAATGCGAAGACTGCTTTTACGCAGCGATATTCATTAGTAATCACCCAAAAAACAGCGAAGAAATTTTTTGGTACGGAGAAAGATGTTATTGGCAAAACGGTTCGCGTTGATAACAAGCAGGACTATGTGATAACCGGCGTGATAAAAGATCTTCCGGAAAATTCAGCCGTCCGTTTTGAGTTTGCTGCGCCGTTTGACATTATTTACGATCAAAGCCCGTGGCTGCATAGCTGGGGGAATAATTCATTAAACACGTATATAGAGCTGAAACCCGGTGCAGATGCGGCTTCCGTGAATAAGACGCTGTATAATTTTATACAGCAGCGCGAGCCGCAATCTATTGCTCGTCCCTTCCTGTGGAGCATGAGCCGATGGCATTTATACGACGAGTTTGATAACGGTAAAGAGACCGGCGGCGGACAAATTCAATACGTGCACCTGTTCACCATTATTGCGTGGATCATACTGTTCATTGCCTGCATCAACTTTATGAACCTGGCAACGGCAAGAAGCGAAAAAAGAGCAAGAGAAGTCGGCGTGAGAAAAGTGCTGGGCGCCGGCAAACAAAACCTCATGCTCCAGTTTATCGGCGAAAGTTTATTCACTGCTTTGCTGTCTGCTATCGCTGCCGTTGTCGTCATGGTTTTGGTATTACCATTCTTCAACAGATTGGTACAAAAAAATTTATCATTAGGTTTCGATCAGCCTTTGCACGCCGTTGCTTTGTTGTTAATCACATTAATCTGTGGCTTGCTGGCGGGCAGTTATCCGTCTTTCTATTTGTCTTCTTTCAACCCGGTATTTGTTTTAAAAGGACTGAAATTAAAAACGGGAAGCGCAGCGTTAATTCGTAAGACCTTAGTCGTTGTGCAGTTCACTGTTTCCATTGTTCTTATTATCAGTACAATCGTTATTTACCGGCAAATACAGCATGTAAAAGACCGGAACCTTGGGTTTAATAAAAACAACCTGCTGCAAGCCAGTGTGCAGGGCGAAGTGGCAAAATATTATCCGGCCATGAAGGAAGATCTGCTGCGTACAGGCGTGGTGGACAACGTTGCGCTAAGCGATCATACTACTTTATATGGTGGCAACAATACCGGTGGGCTTACCTGGCAGAGCAAAGCGCCAGGCGCGCAGATATTGATTTCAACACGCTATGTAACGCCTGAATTTATGCAAACTTCAGGCATCAGATTGTTGGCAGGCAGAGACTTTATATCCAACGACTCGCTTGATTCTAAACGGCTGAACGTAATCATCACGCAATCGTTGGAAAAGCTGATGGGAGCGGGGAGCGCCATCGGTAAAATACTGCGCTATGATGGCGATACAAGCGGTACGCAGGCTATTGTGGCTGGTGTAGTAAACGATTATGTATATGGCGACATGTATGGCAAGCCTGATCCGGTAATGTTCATCTGCACGGCGCCCGAACATACCAATCAGCTATACATCCGCCTGAAGCCGGAAGCGGGTGTGGAAGCGGCTTTAACGAAAATTGAAGCGGTAATAAAGAAGGATAACCCGGCGTATCCGTTTGTTTATAAATTTGTAGATGACCAGTTTAATCTGATGTTTGCAAGCGAAATGCTCATCTCAAAATTATCATCTGTATTTGCCACGTTGGCTATCCTGATTTCCTGCCTTGGATTGTTTGGCCTCGCTGCCTATACCGCCGAAAGAAGAACGAAAGAAATCGGCATCCGCAAAGTGTTAGGCGCCAGCGTTTCGGGTATTACCACGTTGTTATCAAAAGACTTTTTACAGTTGATTGCCATCTCCTGCCTCGTTGCTTTTCCTGTTGCGTGGTGGATGATGCATAGCTGGCTGCAGAACTACAAATACAGGATTGAGATAAGCGGGTGGGTATTTTTAACAGCCGGCCTTTCCGCCATACTGATAGCTTTAATTACCATCAGCTTTCACTCTGTCAAGGCAGCCATTGCCAACCCGGTGAAAAGCCTGCGGACGGAGTGATTGTTACTTTGAATCCTGAAAGAAAAATAAATAACAGATACTACTATAAAGCTTCTTTTATGTTTACGAATTACTTCAAAACCACCTGGCGCAATATCACACGAAACAAATCGCATGCTCTTATCAACATAACAGGACTTTCAATCGGGTTAGCCTGCAGCCTGCTTATCTTTCTTTGGGTGCAAAACGAACTAAGTGTTGATGGGTTTCATAAGAAGGGAGATCGCTTATACAAGGTGTTTGAAAGGGAATATTATAAAGATCATATTGATGGCAACTACGATACGCCGGGATCTTTGGCTGACGAACTGAAGCGAAGAATTCCTGAAGTGGAAGACGCCGTGATGATGCAGGATGAAAATAATCGGAAAACCCTGCAGGCGGGCGGTAAAATAATAAAGGTAGAAGGCACCTTCGCCAGCGCAGGTTTGTTCAGTGTATTTAGTTACCCGTTTGTAACAGGCACGCCGGCAACTGCGTTAAGCTTAGCAGACAATATCACTCTATCTGAAAAAACAGCCGATGCTTTTTTTGGAAGTGCACAAAATGCAATGGGAAAAGTGATTCGCTTTGATAATAAGCGGGACTTTAAGGTAAGTGCTGTTTATAAAAATATACCTGCCACTGCATCCCGAACATTTGATTATGTAATTAGTTGGGCTGCCTTGCAGCAGGACCAACCCTGGCTAAAAGAATGGACGAACAGCGGCCCGTTGACGTATGTATTGTTACGGCCCCGCGCAAACCTAAAGGCGGTAGATAAACAACTCGTCTCATTTCGCAATTTATACATACACGACAGCAGTGCTGCATATCATGTAGAGCTTGGCTTGCAGCGGTTCGATGAAGTATATCTGCACAATCATTTTGAAAACGGAATCGTATCCGGTGGCCGCATTGAATATGTTCATCTCTTCAGCCTCATTGCCATTTTTATTTTGCTGATTGCCTGCATTAATTTTATGAACTTGACAACGGCGCGCGCTGTCAAGCGGGCAAAAGAAGTGGGCGTACGCAAAGCTGTTGGTGCTGTTCGTTCTGCATTAATCAAGCAGTTTATTGGCGAATCTTTATTGCTTACGGTCTTTGCCGTTGCCGTTGCTTTACTGCTAATGATGGCATTGTTACCCGTATTCAATACTGTTACACAACGACAAATTCAATTGCCTTTTAACCAACCTTCTTTTTGGCTCGCTATTGCTGTCATCACGTTGCTGACCGGGTTTATTTCAGGCAGTTATCCGGCGTTGTATTTATCTTCTTTCAATCCTGTAACCGTGCTGAAGGGAACCGTTACACTTGGTGCAGGCGCATTATGGTTTCGCAAAGGGCTGGTGGTGTTTCAGTTTGTTCTTTCCCTGCTGCTTATCATTGGCACTATCGTCGTGTCAAAACAAATCAGGTACATACAAATAAAGAACTTAGGATACGATAAAAACAATCTCCTTTTCATCCCGGTAGAAGGTGAGCTGATTAACAAATATGCAACCTTTAAAGAAGAGGCCTTGCAAATGCAGGGCATTAAAAACATCAGCTTCATATCCGACAATCCATTGAACCTCGACCAATGGACAAACGGGGTGGATTGGGAAGGAAAAAGTCCGACCACGCTGATCTCGTTCGAGCATCCCGACATCGGTTATGATTTTACAAAAACGATGAAGCTGCCGTTGGTTGACGGCCGCGATTTTTCAAAAAACTTTCCTACAGATAAGGAAGGCTACCTGCTGAACGAAACGGCGGTAAAAGATATTAATTATACAAACCCGGTTGGCAAATTCATCACTGTAAACGGGCGGCAGGGCAAAATCATCGGCGTACTGAAAGACTTTCATTTCAGATCGCTTCACGAACCGATACAACCAATGATTCTGCAGTTTGGTGAAAACGAAAATTATGGAAGAGTTCTTTTTCAAATAGAACCGGGGCAAACGAAAGTTGCACTCGCCAATCTTGAAAGATTATGCAAACAGATGAATCCACAGTTTCCTTTCACTTATTCTTTCGCCGATGAAGAATATCAGAACCTGTATAAAAACGAGCAGGTCATTGGTGCGTTATCCGGTGTCTTTGCCTTATTAGCCATCCTCATTTCCTGTTTGGGTTTGTTAGGCCTTGTAATGTTTATTGCCGAACAGCGCATTAAGGAAATCGGCATCCGCAAAGTACTGGGTGCTTCTGTTAACAATATTTTGCAGCTCTTGTCAGGCGATTTACTCAAGCTGGTTATTATTGCTGTTTTCATTGCTACGCCGATTGCCTGGTGGGCAATGAATGCCTGGCTGAATAACTACGCTTATAAGATTGCTATCAGTTGGTGGATGTTTGTAATGGCTGGTGGTATTGCCGTTGGTATCGCATTACTCACTATAAGTTTTCAAGCCATCAAAGCAGCCATTGCCAACCCGGTGAAAAGCCTGCGGACGGAGTGACCTCATCCCTAACCCTTCTCCACAAGCGGAGAAGGGAACTTGAAAAGCAACCATATAAAAGCAAACATTATAAATCTACAGTCATGTTTACAAACTATTGCAAAGTTGCCTGGCGCAACATTATCAAGAGCCGCTTTTACTCATTGGTAAATATTGCCGGTTTATCAGCCGGCATTGCGTTTACCTTATTGATTGGGGCTTATGTGTGGAGTGAATGGCAAGTGAATGCAGCTTTAAAAAATGAAAGCCGGCAGTATATTATCCAAAGCAAATGGAAAGACCCGAATGCCGGTTTTGCAATGGCTACCTTAGGGCCGCTGGCAAAAGCTTTAAGAGATAATTATCCAAGCCTTGTTGCCAATTACTATCGCTATGATGGCATTACCTCCAATGTGTCGAAAGGCGATAAAAGCTTCCGGGAAAATTTGCAGGTTGGCGACAGCACATTGCTTACGACGTACGGATTCTCATTGTTGCAGGGCGATAGCAGAACAGCATTGAATGAGCCGTTTACTGCCGTGATTACAAAAGACGAAGCCCTGAAATATTTCGGTAAAACGGATGTCGTTGGCCAAACCATTACCGTTGAAAACTTCTCCGGTTCGAAGCACGATTTTATGATTACCGGCGTGCTGGATAAAATTCCGAAAAACTCGGTTACGAGCCTGGCTGATGATTATCCCGGCGCTTTATATGTAGCTGCCGCTAACCTTGATTTTTTCGGGAGGAATATGAGCTGGCAAAACGCTTTTATAGCCAGCTATATCGAGTTGCAGAAAGGCGTAACAGCCGCAGACCTGCAAAAGCCGATTGCCCAACTGGTAAAGCAAAATGCACCACCGCAAATCGTGGCCGATTTAACGCCGTATGCCGTTTCGCTGAACGAATTTTATTTGAATGCCAACAACGGCCTGGTAAGTAAAATGTTATATGCTTTGTCTGCCATTGCGCTCTTTATCCTACTCATGGCGATCATCAATTTTGTAAACATGACGGTTAGCCGTTCTGGGGCCCGGATGCGGGAAATCGGTATCCGTAAAGTATTGGGCGGCATAAAAAAGCAATTGATTCTTCAGTTCCTGATTGAGTCGGTTATCCTTGTATTAATTGCAACTTTGTTTTCTTTCATCGTTTATGTAACAACACAAAATCTGTTCAGCAATATCGTAGGCAAAACCATCCCTTCACTCAGCAGTTTCCCTTTCTCCTTTATCCTGTTCCCCGTTGTATTTGTATTGGTAATTGGTTTTTTTGCGGGCATTTACCCCGCTTTTGTGTTGTCGTCTTTGCCTTCCGTAGATTCATTAAAAGGAAAACTGTCTTCGGTAAAAGAAAAGGTATGGCTTCGCAAAGTGCTGATCGCATTTCAGTTTGGCATTGCAACGATAGCGTTTGTTGGCGCTATCATCATTTCACGACAGGTACATCTTTTCCTGAGCAATAACTTAGGCTACAACAAAGACTATATCGTTTCTGCGCAGGTGCCGCGCGACTGGACCAGCGCCGGCGCCGGTAAAATGGAAAATATACGCAACGGGTTTGCTGCTTTGCCGGCTGTAAACAGTGTTGCCCTTTCGTACGAAATACCGGATGGAAACAACAGCGGGAGCGCCCCTCTTTTTAAGTTTGGCGCAGACAGTGCGCAGGCCATTACTGCGCAGGCGCTAACGACCGATGAAAACTTTCTCGGCGTGTATGGGATACCGGTACAGGTAGGCGCTTTCTTTGAAGGGCATGCGCTTGATTCGGGGAAAGTAATCCTGAACGAAACGGCTGCACGTGCGCTTGGCTATAAGAATGCAACCACCGCCATCGGGCAGCAGGTAAGGGTTCCGGGCGATCCTACAGTGTTTATAGTGAAAGGCGTTACGGCAGATTTTCATTTCGGCTCGATGCAGCAGCAGATTGCGCCGATCGTTTTTTTCAATGTGCAGTTTGCGCCCATTTACCGTTATTTATCATTTAAAATAAAACCCGGAAATATAGCTGCTGCTGTGGAGGCGATACAAAAGAATTGGTCTTTATTATTACCCGGAGCTCCGTTTGAATATAAGTTTATGGATGATACGCTGGCAAAGCTCTATAAATCGGAATTGCGGCTAAAAAAAGCGGCTTATACGGCTACTGCATTGGCAATCATCATTGTGTTGCTCGGTGTGCTGGGCCTTATCTCCCTGAGTATACAAAAACGCACCAAAGAAATCGGCATCCGCAAAGTATTGGGCGCTTCTGTGGGAGGCATCATTACAGTGTTTATTAAAGAGTTTTTAGCAGTCATTGCCATTGCCGGTGTTATTGCTTGTCCGCCCGCTTATCTTATTATGAGCAACTGGCTGCAATCTTATGCTTACCGGGTTGATATTAAAGCAGGCCCGTTCCTCCTGTCTATTGTTCTGTTAGGTTTTATTACGGCTGTTTTAATATGCGTGCAAACTTTAAAAGCCGCCATTGAAAATCCTGTAAAAAGCCTGCGGACAGAGTAACGTGTGCATAAAAGGGAACTAATATTGCAGCTTGTTTTAAAAATAGTATTTCCTTTTATGACTAAAATCGGCTTATTATCAGATACGCACAATTATTTGGACGAAGCTGTTTTTAAACACTTTCAAAACTGCGATGAAATATGGCACGGCGGCGATTTTGGCACTATTGACATTGCAAACAGGCTGCGTGCCTTTAAGCCGCTAAAAGGCGTGTGGGGCAATATTGACGGCTATGATGTAAGGAGTGAGTTTAAGGAGCAGCTCCTTTTTAGCTGTGAAGAATTAACGGTTTTTATGAAGCACATCGGCGGATACCCCGGGCGGTACGCACCGGGCGTAAAAGCGGTGATAACCACGCAGGGCCCACAGCTTTTTATAGCCGGCCATTCCCATATCCTTAAAATTATGAACGACGATAAACTGCACTGCCTGCACATCAATCCCGGAGCTGCCGGCCTGCACGGCTGGCATAAAATACGAACGCTGGTGCGCTTTGATATAGACGGCCGGCAGATAAAGAATTGTGAAGTGATAGAGCTGGGCCTTAGAGGAAAAGGCGCTGCAGGATAAAGGTCTTATCCTGTTTTCGGGTTACTGTATTGTACCCGTTTTACTTACTTTCTTTGCAGCGTATCAACGGCGGTTATTGCCGGTTCTTTTATAGCAGTAATGTTGGGACATCGGTTACCCGGATAGCAAAATATTTGTTGTAATTACTTCAATAAAAAGGGTGGTGGATGCGTGGTAAATAACAAGAAAACAGTTGCCTGTTTTATAACCTTGTTATCCTAATATCTGCAGTAAGTTCCTTTCGTTTTCCATAAAAATTTTGTCGTCTTATATACCTTCTTTTGTTTGCAAATCAAGACCTGAAATAGTCAACAATGGACAACCCGGAAGATACGCTTACCAGCATTACATCCGTGCGGTATCTTTGCAGTACACCTTTCAATCTTAACACCTGCGATAACGATGCTCACCCATAAAACCAACACTTATGAAAGTTATATTTTTAACGACACTTGTTTTGTTATCTATTATTAGCAATGCCCAGCAACCCGGCACTTTAGACAAAAGTTTTGGTACTGGCGGTAAAGTGCTTACCAGTTTCGGGAAAAATACTACCCCTGAAATACTAAAAGCGCTTGTACAAAGCGATGACAAAATAATAGATGTAGGACATTATTATTCAGCGAGCGTTGACAGCGCTTCCGGTTTGCTTGCCGTGCGCTATACAGCAGACGGTATTCTTGATGCGGATTATGGAATTGGCGGAAAAGCAGTAGTGGAAATCCCTTTTGAAAACCAGACTTTTGTAAATGGTGCCGCTATTCAAAAGGATGACAAGGTAATTATTAGCTGTAATAGTTATCATGAAGGCAGAAATGTGTTTATTTACGAAGGCATTATTATAAGGCTGAAAACGGACGGCACACTTGATTCCTCCTTTGGAAAGAACGGTTTGATTGTCACCAACATAAATGGTACGGGTGGCTACGGCTTTGTTTCCTTGCAGCCGGATGGTAAGCTTATTCTTAACGGCTCGATGGGTGGAGAAAGGGAACCTGTTAAGTATATCACCCGTCTTCTTCCTGATGGAAAAGTGGATGAAACTTTTGGAGAAAAGGGGTATGCATATCCTAACTCCGGTTACAGTTTTGCGGTTTGTAAAATTCAAACGGATGCAAAGATTGTACTTGGTGGATATTACATTCAGGCTTCTTTTAAGAAATTCTGCCTGCAGCGCTACCTGCCGGATGGAACAATAGACAAAGCATTCGGAGAGGACGGTACGGTTATTACCCCTTATGGCGATGACAGTTATATACACGACCTGGGTTTTCAATCAGATGGTAAAATTGTAGTGACCGGGCAAACCTCAATCTATTCACTTTCCAATACTTTTTTTGCTACTGCACGATATAACCAAGACGGAAGCCTGGACAATACCTTTGGAATGGATGGGAAAGTGACCACGATGTTTGGCGATTCTCTTTGTATTGCCCAAAGTCTCGCTATACTCAACGATGATAAGATTGTAGTAGGTGGCTACAAAACGGTAGACCTTGATACTGCTTCCGAGTTTGCCCTAATTCGGTATATGCCTGATGGCGTTCCTGATTCCGGTTTCGGAGGCTATGGAAAGGTAACTACAAACTTCGGTTATGCCAGTAGTCTTGCTTCTATTGTGTTGCAATCCAGCGAAGATTGTAGCCGCCGGAGGTGCCGGCATACCGCCGGTTTTTCTGTGTGCGCTTGCCCGCTACAACAACGACATCAGCAAGCGGCAGATGATTGCCATTAAAGTAAAGCGCTGGCTGCAGCATCAGGGCATTACGTGGGTAGCCGACAACGGTGTGCGCTACTATACGGTGCAGAGAAGTGTAGATGGCGGCGTTACTTATCAGCCGGTTGTTAGGCTGTACTACAACCATCAGTCCTTTTTAACCTATGAAGATGCTGCTGCTACCGATAACACAACGTACCGGGTTGCAGTAGTGGCAAAAGACGGAAGCCGGAGCTTTTCCAATCCCGTAGCTATCGGTAATGAGGAGGCTGTAAAAGTGTTTCCTAATCCTGTACATAGCACTTTGCAATTGCAAGGCTTGCCTGCCAACACTAAAACGAACATCAGCATCACCGATTTCAATGGCAGCGTGCGTACGAGCGCTACAGGGAGCGGCGGCAGCCTTTCCATCAATACGGCAGCGCTAAAGCCGGGTAATTACTTACTGAAAGTACAAAGCAGAAATACGACAACTACACAGGCGTTTGTGAAAGAATAAACAGTTGTTTTTTCGCCCGCATTGGCATTATTAACCAACACAATTTATTTAATTCTTCTAACTTAGAATAGTTTCGCTGCTGCTATATTTAATTTCCCGTAGTATTACCAGTGAAAAATACCGTCAAAGTCGGCAGTGATAATGTAGTGGCAAAGCTGGCTCAGTTGTAGTAATGCTTGTCTTATCCAAAAAAGTTTAATTTACTAAGTAACAAGCTTGTTCTCCACAAAAACAAGCTTTTTGGCGTAAGAATAAACTAAACCACCGTTTTTACAGATTAAGCCACCTCTTATTTGTCAAAATATACCTTGAGCGTCTTTGTAATTCCGCGTTCCGACTTCGTTAGCGGCAGCATCAACACCCGCCTGTTTAAACAGCGTTGTACGTTTTACCTACAGCAAAAGGCGTTTTGGTCATACCTGTCAGCGCATTGCTGGCAACTTTGCCCTGAC
This sequence comes from Ilyomonas sp., assembly GCA_965247435.1. Taxonomy (GTDB): domain Bacteria; phylum Bacteroidota; class Bacteroidia; order Chitinophagales; family Chitinophagaceae; genus Ilyomonas. The sequence goes on from OZ252019.1 coordinate 1,930,773, forward strand.
AAAAAATGCTAATCATGCACATTGCAGTAACCGGTTCTTTAATAAACATCAGCAAACCCTTCACACAGTATTTGGTCAATAGCGGCTATACCGTAATTGGAAGCATGGGAAATGCAGCTTTTAATGCCTGTCAACACTGCTGTTTTCGAAAATCAATTCGTAACACACCAATCTAATCTCTCTGTACGCATTTTGCATGCAGCAGCCGTAATGCTACGCCGCAAAAAAGTGCCTGGCGAAAAGCATACTTTTTATCCTTGTCTGATTTTCCGCAGGTGTTAAAAAATAATTTTGCTTTTTTATTATGCATACGATTACCTGCAAACACTCATCCGCATTAAAGCCAAAGCGATGCGATAGTAAAGAAAAGCGCTACGGTCATGATAACAGCTCCTAATTTCAAAAATGTCCACGCACTTACGTTTATGCCTTCCCGGCGCAAAGCCACCAGCCATAGGATTGTGGCGAGCGAGCCGGTAATAGACAGGTTGGGACCCAGGTCAACACCAATCAGAACAGCGCTTTTTACTATCTCCGGCACAGGGCCTGCCGCTACCAGGTTACCTGCAATTAAACCCGCCGGCAGGTTGTTCATTCCATTGCAGGCAACAGCAATCAGGAAGCTGCTGCTCCAGACTGTTTTGCCAACAGATTGTGTAATACTATGATGCAATATGGCGGTGAGTGTTTGTATCAGACCGGTTTTATTCAATGCTTCTACAATTATAAACAGGCCGGCAACCAGCGGCAGCACCGTCCAGGAAACACCCTTAACAATACGCATTGGATTTTTTTTTGCGCGGATGATAACAAAAGCCGACGTTAACACACCGGTAATAGCCGTTGGCAATCCCAACTGCATATCAAGCGCAGAAGCGGCCAGCAAGATAACCCCCGTTGCTCCGATGCCCCATAAAGCGGTCTTACCTCCGGCGGAAAGTTCAGGTACCGGAATGCGCTGTTCAATAGGTTGCTTTAAATTATGCTGCTGTGTAAGATAGAGCATATAGTAAGTGACAATAACAGCAACAGCCGAAGGCAAAATATATTGTGGCAGCCATTGTAATAAAGCAGGGATATGGCTTCCATAAATTACCAGGTTAGCCGGGTTGGAAATCGGCAAAACGAAAGAAGCTGCATTGGCAATAAAAGCACAGATAAATAAGTAGGGTAGCGGGTTCTTTACTTTAGCTGCCTTGGCCGCCGCCGCAACGGCAGGCGTTAGCACAACGGCTGTTGCATCGTTGGATAGAAATACCGTAACAACAATACCCACCAGGTATATTAACAGGAAAAGCCTGTACGGAGAGCCTTTCGCCCCATTGGTTGCATGAGCCGCCAGCCAGTTGAAAAGTTTTTCTTCTCTTGCCGTTTCGGCAAGCAGCATCATACCGGTTAGAAACAGATAAACATCGGCGCCTTTAAGCATACCTGCTGCGCCTTCGGACGGCGATAGCAGCCGGCACACCATCAGTAAGATAGCGCCGCCAACTGCCCATGCCGCTTCCGGCAGGTTAAACGGGCGGATAATTATACCGGCAATAGAAACGAATGCAATGATCCAGATAAGTGTATGCGTCATATCTTATTCCAAGGGTGTAAATGTAGTTTGTTGTAATGGGTATCCTGGTTGTTCCATAACCGGTAAGCCATAAAAAGCCAAGCGCCTGAAGTGGACTGAAGCCTTTCTTTTTTTAACCGTTACAGATATTCGTCTGCTCCCACAGCCTTATTCTTTTACTGGTTTTTAAAAGTATAAATTGCCGGATGTTGCTTGTATGTACAACAACGATTCTGTATTTTTCAATCTTCTTGCTTTTTAGTTTGGTGCCCATCAACCAGGTATTGCTTTCCGTTTACTATAAGGGTTATTGCACCAGGTAATTATATAGATGGCTGATGCTGCCTCACCTGTTCCGGCGCTCTTTTGCTTGGCTATGGGCTAAGTTTGATGCATAGGTCTGCTGTGACAAAATACGGCTTTCACATCCGCACAAAAGATGTCCGGTATCGTACACCTTTTTTTATACATTCGCCTGAAACACTTGCTGGTAAAGGAGTTGAGCCCTGGCACAGCCATTGAAAATAGTTTGGCAGAGAACCAATTTGCACACCCGGATATTTTTGTAACCATTTAGTTTTTAATATAAAGTACAACGCCGTGTTTAAGAATTATTTGCAAATCGCCTATCGAACATTAGTAAAAAACACAACTTACTCTGTTATTAATATTACCGGCCTGGCGGTAAGTTTAGCTGCCAGTATATTGCTGCTCCTGTGGGTATGGGACGAATTGAGTTTCGACAGGTTTCATTCCAATGCCGACCGGATATATGTAGGTGCGGCCACGTTTGATAAAGACCGCAAAGACCTCTGGAGCGTAACTTCTGCGCCCCTGGCAGTGTATGCAAAAAAAGAAATTCCGGCGGTAGAAGATGCCTGCCGCATATCCGATAACGGGGACCTGCTGATTGAATACAACAACAAAAAGTTCAGTGAAAGCAATACCTGCTATGTTGATCCTTCTTTTTTCAGTATGTTCAGCTTCCCTTTAACAGCCGGTAATAAAACAACGCCGTTTGCCAACAACCAATCTGTTGTATTATCGGCCACCACGGCTGCAAAATACTTTGGTAAGGAAGAGGCTTTGGGTAAAGTGCTGAAAGCCGGTAAAGCTAATTATACGGTAACCGGCATAGTAAAAGACATGCCTGCCAACTCCAGCATCCGTTTCGATGTGTTGATGCCCTTTAATACCCTGCGCGACGATAATAAAAAGCAATATGGCAATGATATTGAGGCGGACTGGGGCAATTTTAATTACCAGACTTACTTTCTTTTAAAACAAGGCAGCAACCCCAAAATTGTGGGTAAGCAAATGGCCGATATGCACCGGAAAAACCAGAACGAAGCGTTTTTTAAAGACCTGTTTTATGTGCTGCAGCCCATGACACAAGTGCACCTCTATACTGCAAACGGGCAAGATAATGGAGCGCAGGTAGTAAAGATTTTCTTTGTTGTGGCCGTTATTATTTTACTGATTGCCTGCATCAATTACATCAACCTTGTAACGGCGCGCGCTACCAAGCGCAGTAAAGAAGTAAGTGTACGTAAAGTAGTCGGCGCCGGCAAAACACATTTATTCTGGCAGTTTATTACCGAATCGCTGCTTGTATTTGTAATTGCTGTTGTTTTAGCTGTGTTGCTTATCTATCTCGTAATGCCTTTTTACAATAAGCTTTCAGGTAAAAACCTGTCTTTCAAATTGCTTGATGCCAGAGTGCTTCTTTTGTTTGGCGCAGCGCTCCTTGTTACGGTGCTGCTTGCCGGTGTTTATCCCGCACTTACTTTGTCTTCTTTTAATCCTGCTACCGCTTTAAAAGGCCTTGTGCCCGGCTTTGGTAAAAATGCTTTCTTCCGCAAAACGCTTGTCATCATACAATTCACCTGCTCTATTGTGCTCATTATCTCAACAGTCATCATCGGCCAGCAGTTAAAATACATCCGGCAGAAGAATTTAGGGTTTGATAAGGAAAATATTATCTCGTTTAACTCCCGCAACTTTCTCGAACATTACGATGCGGTAAGGGGCGAGTTGAGTAAACAGCCGGGTATCGCAGGTGTTACCGTTGCCAATAACGACATTATGAATATTGGCAGCAGCACCGGCGACCTGCAATGGGATGGCAAAACGCCGGACATGGCCAACTTCATGATCAACCAGATTTCGGCAGATCACAACTTTATGCAGGTGCTGGGTATGAAACTCGCAACGGGCGAAGGGTTTAGCGGCACGCCGGCAGACAGCAACAATTTTATAATTAATGAGACAGCCGTACGGCAAATGCACCTTAGTAACCCGGTAGGCAAAAAGATTAATTTTCACGGAAAGGACGGTGTGATAGCCGGTGTGGTAAAAGACTTCCATTTTAAAAACATGCGCATTGGCATTGAACCCTGCATTATCTTTTTCGATTCCCATTGGATGTGGTGGAAAATGTATGTAAAAACAACGCCCGGCGGTTCTGCAGCGGCGGTTGCTTCAATACAAAAGTTATGGAAGCAGTATAACGCCGACTACAATTTCGACTACAAATTTATGGATGAAAGTTTTGATGAGATGTACCGCAGCGATATACGCGTTGGAGAGTTGTTCAACTGCTTTGCGGGGATCGCTATTATTATTTCCTGTCTTGGTTTGTTTGGGCTCGTTACCTACACCGCCGAAACGAAAGTAAAGGAAATTGGCATCCGTAAAACCCTGGGTGCAAGTGTCAGCAATATTATCCTGCTGCTATCAAAAGAGTTTATGCTGCTGGTGTTTATCTCTTTCCTCCTTTCTTTTCCGCTTGCCCTTTTTATGATGAATAAATGGCTCACCAATTATGTATATCGCACAACAGTAGAATGGTGGGTGTTTGCCGCAGCAGGTTTTTGTGCGCTGGCCATAGCCTTTTTAACGGTGAGCAGCAAAGCTTTCCGCGCTGCGCAAAACAACCCGGTAAATGCATTGAGGAGCGAGTAATCGGAGGTACGATGTGCGATGTATAAAGCACCGGAGCAGGAGTTAATCAAAAAAAAACAAATTTTATGTTCAGGAACTATTTCGCCATTGCTGTAAGAAACATTACCCGCAATAAAACTTCTTCATTCGTAAATATAACCGGGCTTGCCCTGGGTATCTGTGCTTTTTTATTGCTGATGGAATACATCAGCCTGGAGAAAAGCGTGAATCAGTTTCATGCCAACCTGCCGCAGATGTACCGTTTAATTAACCTTGATCCTAAAGGCAACACATGGCCCCAACAGGAGCCGGGCTGGGCGCCGCTTGTCAAACAGCGCTTCCCGGAAGTAAAAGAAGTTTGTCGTTTTGATGAAGAGACCGGCAGCACCGTTATTAGTAAAAAAGATAAGCCGGATGAGGCTTTCAGTGAAGCGAAAACCGGCTATGCAGATGGTAATTTCTTTTCCTTTTTCAGTTTTCCTTTAACGGCAGGGTATGCATCCGCACTGAATAAGCCCAATACTGTTTTCCTGTCGGCGGCCAGTGCCAAAAAATACTACGGCAACAGCAATCCTATTCACCGGACATTAATTGTAAATAACCAATTCGGCAAAACGGAATATGCTGTTGAAGGTGTGTTTGCAGATATGAAAGACAATTCCGACATCCAATACAACATGCTGTTTTCATTGGAGACATTGAAAAATCCGGCAAACCTAAATGGCAATGGCTGGGCAACACTTAATAACCTCGCTTCGCAATATATCTATACCTTTTTATTGCTGAACAAAAACGCAGACATTAAAACACTCGAAAATAAACTGACCGTATTTCGCACGGCTTTAAAGACGGATAAAGATGGCGTCAGCTTCCGGCTGCAGCCGGTGTCGGAAATGCATTTGGGCAGTTCGGTAAGCGATACCTATCCCACTGCAGGTAGTATTAAATATATGTACATGCTGGGTATTATTTCCCTGTTAATCCTGCTGATTGCCTGGTTCAACTATATCAACCTGTCCACGGCAAACTCGTTTAAAAGGGCTAATGAAATAGGCGTGCGCAAAGTGATCGGCGCAAGCCATAAAAATCTGATTGTCCAGTTTGTCAGTGAGTCATTACTGGTGAACCTGATGGCTTTGCTGCTGGCGGTAGTGCTGGTATTGCTGCTGCAACCATTTTTCAATAAACTGGTAGATAAAAGCCTTACGCTGCAAACGATAATTACAACAAGCGCGTGGCTGTATGCACTTGCATTTCTATTAACCGGCTCCCTGCTATCGGGCGCTTACACTGCCTTCTCGCTGGCCCGCTACAAACCGGTGGATACATTAAAAGGCAGGATCGGCACCACTACAAAAGGGTTATTGCTGCGCAAATCGCTGGTGGTTTCGCAGTTCTCTATTTCCATTATGCTTATCATTGTCACCATTGTCATTTATTCGCAGCTTCATTTTATGCAGCATAAGAAGCTGGGCCTGAACCCAAGCCAGTTACTGGTCATACGTGGTCCGCAAACAGGCAAAGACTCAGATTTGCAACAGGATAAGGCAGCTTTCATAAATGCGGTAGCCGGCGAAAGTTTTGTCAAAGATTTTTGTGTTTCGGGAAGTATTCCGAGCGGCAACTACAACTTCACAACGAGCGGTTTTACACAACCGGCATCAAAGAGTGGAGACGAAGTAAAAACGTATTCCTTCGCCATCATCGGCGCCCGGTTTTTAAGTACGTACCAGATCCCTTTGGTTGCAGGCAGAAGTTTTACCGAAGCCGAATGCAGCACTAAATGGAATGACAACAGCAAAGTATTGATGAATGAAACCGCCATCAAACAATTGGGCTTTATACATCCGGAAGATGCATTACATACAAGAATTCAATGGGATGAGCGCAAGCTCGATATTATAGGTGTGGTAAAAGATTACAACCATACCGGTGTTCAACGTGCCATTGACCCGATGATTTTTTATCCGCAGAACAACAGCAGTTATTTTACGGTAAGACTTATGCCCGACAATATAGAAAGCAAAATCAGTTCGTTGCAAAAACTCTACAAGCAAAGCTTCCCGGGCAATCCGTATGAATACTTTTTTATTGATGAAAACTACAACAAGCTATATGCTTCCGAAATGCAGTATGGCAACATTTTTACCAGCGCTTCGCTGTGGGCCATTGGTATCGCCTGCCTTGGTTTGTTTGGACTGGTAACATTCACCGTTGAATCGCGCACTAAAGAGATTGGTGTTCGTAAAATCTTAGGCGCCAGCGTTTCCAATATTGTTTCTCTCCTGTCTAAAGATTTTGTAGTGCTCGTTTTAATTGCTTTCCTTATTGCATCGCCCCTTGCGTGGTATTTTATGGATCACTGGCTGAATGATTTTGCCTACCGCATTGATATTGGCTGGTGGATGTTTGCAGCAGCCGGCACCGGCGCATTGATCATTGCTTTATGCACAATTAGTTTCCAGGCAATTAAGGCTGCAATTGCCAACCCGGTAAAGAGTTTAAGAAGTGAGTAAAGGCAGATTTTTTAAAGAAAGGGCTACGGTTATATTTATTAGTTTACTACAGCTTTAAATTTGAAAGTGTTATGCCTTAAAACAACAACTGCCAATGCTGTTTGCAGCCATCCGTCATAGGCAAACAAAGTTTTCACAACCGCACAAAAGGTGTTCAGTATCGAACACCTTTTTTTATTCATTTTAATCAAACGCAATACTGCAAAAGGTTTCAGCGCTGGCACAGACGTTGGGAATTTCTGCCCGGGGTTTCTTAAGGATTAAACTGTACGTATTTTTAGTTGGCCGCTATCCATTTAAAATTGAAACCACCTATCCATTATGCTGAAGAACTATCTTACTATCGCCTGGCGCAATCTGCAACGCAACAAAGTATTTGCTTTTATTAATATTGCGGGCTTGTCTGCAGGTATTGCAGCCAGCCTGTTGCTGTTCATTATCGTTACCTACGAAACAAGCTACGAGAAATTTCAACAGCATTACAACAGCATCTACCACGTTGTTACGCAAAACGATTTCTCCGATGGCATAACATATAATCCAGGCATTGCGTACCCGGCATTGCCTGCATTGCGCGCCGATATGCCGGATGTAAAATTTGCCGCTATCAACGACATCTATGGCAGCCAGGTAACGGTGCCGGGCGCTACGCCGGAAAGCAGTAAAAAGTTTATTGAAAGCAAGGGCATCTTTTTTTGCGAGCCGCAGTTTTTTGAAGTGTTCAGCAGCTATCGCTGGCTTGCCGGCAATGCGGCTGCCCTGAAAGAACCAAATAGTATTGTGTTGAGTAAAACACAGGCCGCAAAATATTTTGGCAACTGGCAAAATGCGCTGGGTAAAGCATTGCTGATTGATAATACTATCTCCGCAAAGGTGAACGGCATTCTGGAAGACGTGCCGCAGAATACCGACCTGCCGCTTACCGTATTGGTTTCGTTTGTCACATTGAAAAACAATGGTAATCTCTATAATTATAACGAAGAATGGGGAAGTGTAAGCAGCAACCATCAGATTTATGCGCTGCTGCCGCCCCATGTAACGGCGGCTAACATCAACAACCGGCTGATAAGGTTCGCTAAACAACATTATACGGATGGCAACAGTAAAAAATCCAACTTTCTGCAGCCCCTGTCGGAAATGCACTATGATACGCGGTTTGAATTATTCGGACAATCGGGCATCAGCAAATCAACGCTGTGGACGCTTTCCCTCATCGGTTTCGTTATCATCATTATGGCCTGCATCAACTTCATCAATTTATCAACCGCGCAGGCGGTAAACCGGAGCCGCGAAGTTGGTATCCGGAAAGTATTAGGCGGCAACCGGAAAAGTTTATTTCAGCAACTGATGGGCGAAACTGCGTTGCTCGTTGGCATTGCCGTATTATTAGCTATTGTAATCGTGTACTTGTCATTGCCTTATATCAGGCACGTTGCATCTATTGAAGAAGCGTTAAGCCTGTTTACGCCACAGTCGCTGCTGATGCTGCTGTGCATTGCTGCAGCCGTTACTTTACTGGCAGGTTTATATCCTGCATTTGTGATGTCGGGCTTTTCCCCGGTTACCGCTCTGCGCAATAAACGCAGCACCGCCAAAAGCGGCAGCATTACCCTGCGCAGGGGCTTGGTGATACTGCAATTCGCCATCTCGCAGGTGCTGATTGTAGCTACTATTGTTGCCATCAGCCAGATGAATTTTATCAATACTGCCGACCTGGGCTTTAATAAAGACGCGGTGCTGATACTCAGCGATAATGCAGACAGTGCCAGCATCGCAAAGCTGGCTTCTTTTAAACAACAGTTGCTATCCCTGCCCGGTGTGCAAAGCGTTTCCCTCAACAGCGATGCGCCATCGTCGGATAACAACTGGTCAACCAACTTTGCATACAATCATCAGCCGGACGAGAAGTACCAGTTAGCTTTAAAATTTGGTGATAACGATTACCTGAAAACTTATGGGATGCAGTTGCTTGCCGGCCGCAACTACATGCAGAGCGATACGATTAATGAAGTGCTGGTAAACGAAGAGCTGGCAAAACGGTTAAGCCCTGGCAAACCCGAAGCGGTGATTGGCAATACGCTACGGCTTGGCGGCGGCGTTGTATGGAATAGAATTGTAGGCGTGGTAAAAAATTTTAAAACATCTTCCCTGCGCAAACAGGTAAATCCTTTGCTCATCAGCACCCGATCTAAGGTGTATTACAATGTGGCCGTTAAGCTGCATACCGGCAACTTAACGGCTGCACAAAACAACATTCAGCAGTTATGGAACCGCACGTTCCCGGAATATGCGTACAACGCGCAGTTTTTTGAAGACAGTATTAACAATTTTTATAAACAGGAGGCCCAATTGTCTTTACTCTATAAAATCTTTGCGGGGCTTGCTATTTTTATTTCCTGCCTTGGCCTGTATGGGCTGGTTTCTTTTATGGCGGTTCAAAAAACAAAAGAGGTGGGCATCCGCAAGGTATTGGGCGCGGGCATTGGCCATATCGTGTTTATATTTTCTAAAGAGTTTACGGTGCTTATTCTTGTAGCGTTTGCCATCGCTGCGCCGGTTGCCTGGTATATCAGCGATAACTGGCTGCGCAATTTCGCCTATAAAATTAATATCGGCATCTGGATATTTCTTGTTGCCATATTTGCATCTGTACTTATCGCCTGGATAACGGTTGGTTATAAGGCAATAAAGGCCGCCATTGCCAACCCGGTGAAGAGTTTGCGAAGCGAGTGAAGCCTCAACCCAAACCGGAAGCCGGCAACAGTGCAAGTAAATTTAAATATGATAATAATTTGAATCAGGTAAAGTAAATAATAGTAAACCGGCTTCCCACTTCCGCTTAGAAATTGGTGGCTTAATTTCTACTTATGTTTAAAAACTATTTCCTTACAACCCTTCGCAACCTGCTGCGCCATAAGGTAAACTCAATCATTAATGTTATTGGCTTATCGGTAAGCATTGCCTGTTGTATCTCGATTTATGTGTTTATAAAACATGAGGAAACGTTTGATGCCTTTCATGCCAAAGCTAACCGCATTTACCGCGTTGTTCATGATACAAAAACTTCGCAGGGAATAGATTATGGCGGCTCTGCGGCGTTCCCGCTGGCGACAGCTTTACGGGCTGATTTTCCGCTGTTAGAAACGGTAACACAATTATACGCAGGCAACCATGTGGTGGTGCAAATTGCAGACACCGCGGGCGCTTCAAAGAAGTTTGAAGACAAGCAAATGACGTATGCGGATGGAGATTTTTTTAAAACATTCGACTTCCCGTTGCTTGCCGGCAGTAGGGATAAACTGTTGTCCTCACCGGATGAAGTAGTATTATCAAAAACAGTAGCCGATAACTTTTTTGGTAAAGCCTACAGTAATCATTATGATAGACTGATTGGTAAAATCATTACGGTTAATAAAAGCCCTTACCGCATTGCGGCAGTGATGCAAGACATGCCGCGCAATAGCAATATCGCCTGCCACCTGCTGGTTTCGTATGCCAATTTTGCGAAAGGGAATGCGAAGGTGATGCAGGACTGGAAAAACCTCTGGAGCGAGAGCTACACGTTTGTTACGCTTCCCGAAAACTATAGCCGGGCCCAGTTTGAAAAAGCATTGGCGACCTTTAAAAATAAATACCTGGATAAAGAAGATGCAAAGGCCAATACCTTTCATGCGCAGCCGCTGCTACAGGTGCATACGGACGAGCTGTATGGAGGAACGTATTATGTTATGCCTTCTGTTTTGCTGATTGCTTTTATTACCATGGGCATTGTGGTGCTGCTGACTGCATGTATCAATTTTATTAATTTAGCTACGGCACAATCGCTGGAACGCGCGAAAGAAGTGGGCATCCGCAAAACATTGGGAAGCCGCAACTGGCAATTGATGCTGCGTTTTATAACAGAAACATTTGTGCTGATATTGATTGCTTCCGGTATTGGCGTATTGCTGGCGAATTGGTTTATAATTCAGTTTAATAATTATCTCCTTTTTATTGCAGAATTGGATTTGCATATTGATGCTTCTGTTATTATTTTCCTCTTGCTGCTGGCGGTTGTGGTTACCTTTTTTGCAGGCTTTTACCCGGCTAAAATTATGGCAGCATTCCGCCCTATCCAGGCATTAAAAGGTTCGGCAGGCGCCAGTCATGCGGGCTTTGCCAATCGCTTTTCTTTCCGGAAAGTTTTAATGATAACGCAGTTTATGGTAACGCAGTTGCTGATTATCGGAACCATCATCGTTGCCACGCAAATCAAATATTTCTATAGCCAGAAACCTGGTTACGAGAAAGAAGGAATCGTAACCGTTGAAATACCGGATGGCGACGAACATAAACTTGCCATTTTTCGTAATGAGCTGATGAGCCATCCGGAAGTAAGCAATGTCACGTTTAGTTCCGGCCCGCCAATGGCTGCCAGCAATGGTTTTAGCAATGTGCGCCTTCCGCAATGGCCGTCTTCAGGCAACATCAATACCGAACGGAAATGGGTGGACGAGCATTATCTTTCTACCTTTAGCATATCCCTTGTGGCCGGCAGGGATCTGCGTGCATCCGACCGCGTGTTTGTTACCGGCAGCATGAACCATTATAATGCCTTGCTGAATAAAAAAGCAGTGGCTTCCCTCGGCTTCAAAACGCCGGCCGCGGCTTTGGGACAAACCATTATGGTGGATGACGAAGAGTTGGCAACAGTGGTTGGCGTAACGGATGATTTCCATAACGAATCGTTGCAAAAGGAGATAACGCCCTGCCTTTTGTTTAATAGCAGCAACTGGATAGGGATGGCAAGCATCCGCATAAACACAACCCGCGCAGGGCAGTCGCTCGGTTTTATCAGGGATACTTGGGAAAAGCTTTATCCCGATGATATTTATAAATTTATGACGCTGGATGATTATATTCAAAACAATTCGTTTTACCTGATGGAAGACATCATGTATCAGGGCTTTAAAATATTTGTTGCGCTGTCTATTATTATCGGTTGTATGGGGTTGTATGGATTGGTATCTTTTTTAGCCGTGCAACGGCAAAAAGAAATTGGTATTCGCAAGGTATTGGGTGCTTCTGTTAAGGGTATTGTTTACTTGTTTTGCAGAGAGTTTACGGCACTGATAATCATTGCATTTATTATCGCCGCGCCGCTTGCCTATTGGGCTATGAGCAGTTGGCTGGAAACATTCGTTAACCGTATCGGGCTTAGCCCGGTCTATTTTATAGCAGGCTTTGTTATCTCTTTGCTTATTGCAGCCTTTACCATTTCTTTTCAATCGGTAAAAGCCGCCGTTGCCAACCCGGTAAAAAGCTTAAAAAGCGAATAAGAAATAGCATTGGCAAAACTGTTTTTGTAAAACCATTCTTGAACTTTAAGCGGCTAATTTTTTTTATCTGGTTTGAAAAAAATCTTTTAAAAAAATTATTTAATCTGGAGCAATTTTAAAAATAAATAACGTAGCATTACGGGTAATAACTGGCTATGAAAAAGTTCGTATTATATCTATGTTGTTTGTATGCTGGTAATGCAATTGCGCAGATACCAAATACCATTTCTCCTGCCGATAAAGTGTATGGACTTTCAAAGTTTTGGCAGGAGGTCAATTATAATTTCGTATATCTGAACCGGGTTGATCGCTCGCAATGGGACAGTGCCTATAAAGCAATGATTTCTTTGGTTGAACAATCGGCTGATGACTACGAGTATTACCGGATGCTGCAAAAGTTTTGTGCCCTGTTGAAAGACGGGCATACCAATGTCTGGTTTCCGCCCGCGATAGCCAATCTCCAACTCACACGGATGTTTGGTAACTATTGGTTTAACCTGGAGAATGTAGAAGGCAAAGCCATAGTAACGGCAACACTCAGGGCAAAAATGAAAGAAATACCGATAGGCAGCGAAGTAGTAACAGTAAACGGGGTGCCCACGGAGCAGTACATCAAAGACAGTGTAGCGCCTTATATCTCCAGTTCTACCGGTTATGTGTTGAAAGACTGGGCAACAGCCAACCTGCTGCAGGGCATGACCGGCAGTGCATACGATATAACAATCAAACAGCCGGGCGGAAAAATAATCCCCCTTCACCTTGTGCATACCCGAACCACTGATACTTCCTATTATCCGCCGCTGCAGGGAGATTCTCTCCTGGAGATGAAATGGTATAAGAACATCGCTTACGTGGCTTTGAATTCGTTTGGCGATGAAAAGATTGATACGCTGTTTATAAACAAGCTGCCGGAGTTGTATAAAGCAAAAGCTTTGATTATTGACCTGCGTAAAAATGGCGGCGGCAGCACCAACATCGGCACAACGATATTGCAATACCTTACCAGCGATACGGTGTTACCGCACGCGCGTTATCAAACACGGCAACACCTCGCGGCCTTTAAAGCATGGGGAAAATATGTTGAACCAAAAGATACCACCGGTAATGCATGGAATACAAAATCGTGGTTGTACAATCATGATGCAATGTATTACTCCTTCGATTATGCGCCGGATACTTTCCATTTGGAAGCGCGGAGACTGGTAGTGCCAACTGCTGTTCTCATTGGCCATAATACCGCCTCGGCAGCCGAAGATTTTTTAATAAGCGCCGATGGCCAGCAGCATTTTACAAAAATCGGGGAGCGCTCTTTTGGCAGTACGGGCCAGCCTTTCCTTTTCGACTTGCCGGGCGGGGGCAGTGCGCGGGTTTGCACCAAGAAAGACACCTATCCCGATGGCCGCGAGTTTGTGGGATATGGTGTACAACCGGACGTTGAAGTGGCGCCTTCTTTAAAAGATTTTATAGAGCAGAAAGACCCGGTAATAGAAGCGGCTTTGCAATATTTGCAAAATAAAATAAGCCGGTAAGTGCTTTAAAAGCCAATGTTTTGTTTTTCGCAAAAAGTGTATTTCTGATAATATTTACTTTTCCATCAGGCATTTCTTTCCGAAAGTAAGCAGCCGCTACTTTCAGCAGCACTGCTGTTGGTTTATATTTATCAGTAAATAACTCTTTGTAAAAATTTGTTATTCGTATTTTTTTATTAATATTACAATTCAAATAAAGAAGTACCGAAACAAATTTTTTCTATGAATCAATTCAACTCTAAAAATTTCACTTTTTTAAAATCTTCCCTGGCATTCATTTTTTGTGTCTGTCTTGCTACTGCGTGTACTAAACAGAAAGACCTGAAGCCGGTAACCGATAACTACTCCATCAGCAACTCTGAAGAACAAGTGGTTACTAAACCCAATGTCATTCTTATACTTGCAGATGACGTAGGTTATGAAATACCAACTTATGGTGGCGGGCAGTCTTATAATACTCCAAATATTGACTTGCTGGCAGCTAACGGCACACAATTTTCGCAGGCACATGCTGCTCCGCTTTGTTCGCCTTCCCGCACCATGCTGCTTACCGGTAAGTACAATTTTAGAAATTATTTTGCCTGGGGTTCCTTGGGCCTGGACCAGCGAACTTTTGCCAACCAGGCCAAGCTGGCCGGCTACAAAACACTGGCAGCAGGTAAATGGCAATTCGGTGGCGGAGACCAGTCTATAAGAACATTTGGCTTTGACGACTATTGTGTAAATGAAGCATTCGCCAACGAAGGATCAGAAGAAGGCGTTAACGATTTTTATAAAAGTCCCACTGTTTATCAGAATGGAAATTACCTGCCGGCCTCCGAGACGGAGGGTAAGTACGGGCCGGATATAAACCGGGATTATGTATTTAATTTTATTGATAGCAACAAAGATCAACCCTTCTGTATTTACTGGGCGATGAATCTTTGTCATAAACCTTTTTCGCCAACGCCCGATGATGCGGCTTATGCAACCTGGAGCAGCAGTCATAAATCAAAGCCGGGAGATTCTATTTACTTTCCTTCCATGGTAAAATATATGGATAAGCATGTAGGGCAACTGATAGCAAAACTGCAGGCAATGAACCTGGATAGAAAAACACTGGTTATCTTCATTGGTGATAATGGCACGCCCGGAGGAATACATAGCAAGTGGAACGGACAGATAATTGAGGGCGGAAAATCCAAAGCTATAGAAAGAGGCACGCATGTGCCAATGGTAGCCTTTATGCCCGGTAATGTGCAGGCAGGCAAACTGGACACTTCGCTTATTGATCTTACCGATTTTTTACCCAGCTTTTCAGATATTTTTAAAACAGCTATCCCGGCTTCGTATGGTACGATTGATGGCGTAAGCTTTTATCAGCAACTCATGGGTTTAAACAATTCTAACGACCGCGACTGGATTTTCTGCCATTACCTGGCGCACCCCGATAACCCCGGTAACCAGCCACTGCAAAGGTGGATGCAGAACACCATTTACAAAGAGTACGACACGACTACCAACTTGCTGAAATCCGGTAAGTTTTATAATATCGTAATTGATCCGGAAGAGCGGAAACCTATTCCTTCAAACAAGCAGACTACCGCCGAAAAAAATATTTACAATACGTTCAAAAGAAATATGCACGCACTGCATTAACAATACAGCATTACTTTAAATTCCCTTTTTTAATTAACAAAGGCTGGCCATCTGACCGGCCTTTGTTGTTAAAAGAGATGTTGCTATACACCAGCGCATAACAGCGTTAATAGCCTGTTCTGCTTATCCGTACAGTAAGTGTTCGTTATCGTACGATAAATTAATGTAACAAGTCTGAAACCTTTGCCTGCCAAGCATTCCGGCGATGGCATAACTGTTGGCACGTAATTTATTATTTGTAAAAACGAAAGCCATGCTGCAACACTACATACGAATTGCATTGCGTAACCTGAGCAAGCACAAAGCATTTACAATCATCAATATTGCCGGTTTAACCATTGGGTTAACCTGCTGCCTGCTAATGGCTGTTTACGTGCAGCACGAAGTAAGCTATGACAACTTTCAGCAGAAGGGAAACCGGATAGTAAGGATGATAATGGAATATAGCTTTGACGGTGCCGAGCCGCAGAAAGGCAACTTTACAAGCACCAAAGTATTTCCAGCTTTTAAACATAATTTTCCGGAAGTAGAGAGCGGGGTGCGCCTGGCTTTACGCGGGCGCATCATTCATTCCGGCGATAAGCTTTTTGATGAAAAAAGTTTTTTGTTTGCCGATTCCACCTTTTTTGATTTGTTTTCCTTTAAATTATTGCAGGGCAGTACAAAGGATGCTTTGTCAGGCCCATACAAACTAATACTTACAAAATCTGCTGCCGCAAAATATTTTGGGAAAGAAAACCCGTTAGGTAAAATACTGCAGGTTGGTACAGACAAAACCAACTATCTCGTAACCGGTGTAATAGAAGACTGCCCTTCTAATTCGCAAATTAAATACGATTTTCTTGCGTCGTTTTCTTCACTCGGCGAAACGCAGGAAGAAACCTACTGGAATGCCAACTACACAACTTATTTATTGCTGAAAGATAAAGCTGCTGTTGAAAAGCTGCAGGCAAAAATTCCGCAGTTTATGAAAAAGGAAATGCAGCTTACCGGCAGTGAATATGTTTCTTTTAATCTTGAACCCTTTACCAAAGTGCACCTGTACTCGCCTTATAGCGGCTTTGAACCCAACAACAGTATTACCTATATTTATATTGTTTGTGCAATAGCAGTTTTAATGCTGCTGATTGCCTGTTTTACCTACATAAACCTCAGTACGGCACGCTCTATGGAACGCGCAAAAGAAGTGGGTATCCGCAAGGTGGCCGGCGCGGTAAAGGGGCAGGTGTTTGGCCAGTTTATCGGCGAATCGGTTATTCTTTCATTTTTTGGTTTAGCGTTGAGTGTACTGCTTGCATTGCTGCTGTTGCCTTACTTCAGCAAACTAACAGAAAGAACATTTACGGCTGCTTCCTTATTCACCCCGTTCACGCTGTTGTTTGCAGTAGTGATTGTTGTTTGCATCAGCCTGCTGGCCGGCAGTTATCCTGCCGTCATCTTATCCCGCTTTCAGCCGGTAAAAGTATTGAAAGGCTCCTTTAAAAATACATCTTCCGGCTTGTGGCTGCGTAAATCGCTTATGATTTTCCAGTTCGTGATTTCCGCATTTCTTATTGTGTCCGCTTTTATTATTAACAGCCAGTTGCAGTACATACAACATGTAAAGCTGGGTTTTAATAAAGACCACCTGCTTGTATTGCCGCTCGACGATAAAATGTATGCACAATTAGGTACTATCAAGGCAGAACTAAAGTCGGATCCTGATATAATGAGCATTGCCGCTACAGTAAACGATCCCACGAATATATACGGCGGCTACATGATACGCAGTGAAGAAATGCCCGAGACCAAAACGGTGTCTATCAATGCCACTCCCGTTGATGAGGATTTTATTAATACAACCGGCCTCACCATAGCTGCAGGCAGCGGCTTTACGGCACGGGATTTAAAAGATGTGCAGCATAAAAATGAGAAAGAAAACAGGTATCATTATATACTTAACGAAACGGCAGCCAAAGCACTTGGCTGGACAGCGCAGCAGGCGGTAGGTAAAAAAGTTTTTTTGGGTGAGTCGCGCCCCGGCTATGTAAAAGCGGTGGTAAAAGATTTTCACGCTGTTTCGCTGCACGAGCCGATACAACCGGTGGTGCTTTTTACAGAAGGATGGGGCAGTAAGCTGCTTGTAAAAGTATCAGGCAGAAACATGCCGCAAACCATTGCTTTTATCGAAAGTAAATGGAAAGGCTTGGTTCCTTACAGGCCTTTTGAGTATCACTTTTTGGAAGAAGATTATAATGCTTTATACAGCGCAGATATGCGGCTCGGCAATGTACTCAATATCTTTACCGGCATAGCTATCGTGTTGGCCTGCATTGGCCTGTTTGGCTTATCGGCCTACAGCATACAACAGCGCACCAAAGAGATTGGTATCCGGAAAGTATTAGGCGCGTCTGTTTCCGGCATCGTGGTATTATTATCCAAAGAGTTTGTGCAGCTTGTAATTATCTCTATGCTCATTGCTTTTCCGGTTGCGTGGTGGGCAATGAGTAAATGGCTGCAGGATTTTGCTTATCGTATCACCATCAGCCCCTGGATGTTTGCAATAGCCGGTGTTGCTGCATTATTAATCACTGTTCTTACAGTCAGTATCCGATCTGTAAAAACAGCATTAAGTAATCCGGTAAAAAGTTTAAGAACCGAATGATTGTTCCTTTCCGGGCAGCACATCTGAGGAGTTTGTTACTGTTTTAAACAGTTGCCGGCAGCCGGTTTCAAGAAGCGCTTTTATTTATTTGAAAATGAATTTTTTTATCTTAACCCTTTGTTCTTAAACGCAACACCATTGTATATTCTTTTCAGATCAATAGTGCAATCAACCGACTGCAGGTAGATGGAACTGTTAAGTGTACTGGCTTCGGAATCTTTCCAGGTTTGGTCAGCAATTTTATAAGAGGCAACTACCCAGGGCTTTACTTGTTCAATCAGTATATATTCTTTAAAAGAAAGCAGCGTTTTATAATACTGAAATTTTGTATTGCGATCATGTTTCCGGGTAGATGGAGACGCAACTTCAACAATCAATAAGGGATTTAATATAACATCATTCCTGTTTTCATAAAAATCAGGTTTCCTGAAAACCACTACTGCGTCGGGATACACGAATGATTCTAATTGCGGGATATGAATTTTCATATCACTGTTCAAAACAATGAAATTATTATTTAACGCATTAGCTAATGTTACCATTATATTCACTGCTATCTGGTTATGCGTAAAACTTGCTCCCGGCATTTTTAAAATATTTCCATTATAGTATTCATGTTTATTTTCCGCCTTTTCTTCGAGCGTTAAATATTCACTTATCGTATAGCATTTTTCTGCAACGGCTGTTTGCATAAACGGTTATTCTCCTTTTTCAAATATACAATGATTGCTTTACAAAAATGATGCATGGCCCGGCCATGCATCATTTGAAAAATAAATTGTGAAAAGTTCGATCTATCCCGGGAAGTAAGTGTCCTTCACGTCTTTCACTGTTTGCTTAATAATATCCCAGGGAGCTTTTTCGCCTTTTACCATAGAAGATACAAAGTTCTTTGCCTCTTTTACAGTAATATGCGGTGGCAGGGTAGCTACATTCGGATCAGTTATAAACTCCAGCAGCACCGGTTTTTGCGCAGCTAATCCTTTTTGCAAAGCCGGCACTACATCTTCTAATCGTTCTATACGTATGCCTTCAAAGCCGAGCAGTTGCGCAAAGGCGGCGAAATGAAAGTCGGGTACATCCTGCGAGCCGGCAAATTTTGGGTTGCCTTCCGTTATGCGCTGCTCCCAGCTTACCATATTCAGGTCGTGGTTGTTAAGAACGATAATAATAAATTGCGGCGAGGTCCATTCTTTGTAATACTTGGCAATGGTAATCATTTCATTAATGCCCTGCATTTGCATCGCGCCATCACCCATCAGCGCAAACGCCGGCCTGCCGGGGAAAGCAAACTTAGCTGCAAGCGAGTAACCTATGCCGGGGCACATGGTAGCCAGTGTTCCCGATAAAGTGCCCATCATGCCCGTACGCGCCTGTATGTCGCGGGCATACCAGGTGGCGGTAGAGCCGCTGTCGGCAGTAATAATTGCATTATCCGGCAGCAGCTTGTTCAGCTCCCAAAACACGGTTTGCGGATTAATGGGATTTGCTTCATTATGTGCACGCGCTTCCAGCACTTTCCACCAGTGTTCATTCCACTTTTCAATCTTCTCCCGCCAGCTTCTGTCTTCTTTTCTGCGAAGCAGGGGCAGCAGCGCTTTCAGGGTTATTTTACTGTCGCCCTGCAGGTGTACGTCCATCGGGTAGCGAAGCCCCAGCATTTTACCATCAATATCTATCTGCACTCCCTTTGCCTGTCCGTCTTTCGGGAGAAACTCAGAATACGGAAAGCCGGAACCGATCATAAAAAAAGTATCGCATTCGGTTATCATATTCCAGCTTGGCTCGGTACCTAACAAGCCAATAGCGCCGGTAACAAAAGGAAGGTCATCGGGCAATACCATTTTACCCAATAAAGCTTTGGCCACACCAGCACCTAATAGTTCCGCTACTTCAACAACCTCATTCGCAGCGCGGGCTGCACCGGCGCCAATCAGTATCGCTACTTTTTCGCCCTCGTTCAATATATCGGCTGCGCGTTGCAACTGCAATGCATCGGGAAGAATATTAGGCTGATAATAGCCAACGCTGGTGTGTATGCTGCCATGCTCGCGCGGCGGTTCTTCGTACGGCAATTCCTGTATGTCGTTGGGTAGTATAATGCAGGTTACGGTTCGCTCAGTAAGTGCAATGCGCACGGCGCGGTCAACAAGATGGCGTATCTGCCGCGGCTCGGTACACATCTGCACAAAGCTGCCGGCTACATCTTTAAACAGCGACACCAAATCTACCTCCTGCTGGTAGCTGCCGCCTAATGCCATGCGTGCCTGCTGACCAACAATGGCAACCACCGGCTGATGGTCCAGTTTAGCATCGTATAATCCGTTTAACAGGTGGATAGCGCCGGGCCCTGAGGTGGCTATACACACACCTACTTCGCCGGTAAATTTTGCATGGCCGGTGGCCATAAAAGCGGCTGTTTCTTCATGGCGCACCTGTATAAAGCGGATTTCTTTTTTGGCGCGGTCAAGAGCGCCCATAACGCCATTGATTCCATCGCCGGGATAGCCGAATACACGGTTAATGCCCCATTCCTGCAGCCGGCTTACTATAAAATCGCTTACTGTTTTGCTCATAGGTTTTCCTTGTTTATTTAGAGAAAGTACACAGGAGCGTCACTAAAATTGCACCAAGTTCCTTTGCGGTTATTCCGTTTAATGAGCTTTGCTTTATTATAAGAAAGGGCTCAACAAAACCATTATGCAGGAAGACATTCTTAAATTATGCTGAATACTCAATTATTTAGGTTTGATTAGGTTTTTAGCTATATTACGGATATTGAGACGCAACCCGGCAACATGGCTACCGGCATTTGTCCCCACGCGCCGGAAACAGAAAGTAATGTAGGTGAAAGTATAGTATGCAGAAAGAGCAGGAAGCAATGCAAAGGACACCGCTATTTTAAACAAAAGTCCGGCAGTTAGAAAAGTTTAGCCCGGCAGGTAAAAAATTCTGGTTATATTGTAATAGAAAAATGCATAGGCCGGTTTTATAAAAGATAATGCCAGGGCTAAGGCCTGTACAGATCAGCCGATAAACTACCACCATTTAAAAGCAACCTGCAAAGCCCGCCCTGACATTATCTTTCAAGAAAAATAATAAACCGTATGCAATCTTTCTGTGGGGATTTTAATAAGATTAAAGCTTGGCAAGTTAAATCCTATTAATTCTATAGGCAAATATATTTTATTAAATCTATATAGCTACTTTTTGTGAGCGGAGCAATGCCTCGATTGTTATAATTAATCCAGACCTTTTTTTAGAAGATTTAAAAAAGCAGCGACCCGCTGTCAGTCAGTATATTGTCTGCTCATACAGTTTTCATCAGTTTTTCCATGCACTCTTTCAAACTTACCTGCCAGTTTTTTAATTGTACGCCAAATACTGATTGTATTTTTTGCTTGTCCATTACCGAATACACCGGGCGTTTGGTGGGAGTAGGATACTGGTCGGTAGTAATAGGGTGAACGGTACAAGGTAAGTCCGCCATTTGTTGTATGGCTTCGGCAAAGTCGTACCACGATATTTTGCCTTCATTGCTATAATGATAAATGCCGCGTTGTGGCGGATGAATAATGCAATATGCAACAATGTCCATAATGGTTTTGGCAAGGTCGGCGGCATAGGTAGGCGAGCCGAACTGGTCACTCACTACATTAATATCCGTGCGTTCTTGCATCAGCCGCAGCATCGTCTTTACAAAATTATGCCCGTAGGTACTATACACCCAGGAAGTACGGATGACCATGGTATGCACATTGTTTTGCATCGCTAATTGCTCGCCGGCTAATTTGGTATAACCATAGTGATTAATAGGGTCCGGCTTATCATCCGGTTCATAAGGCAGATGGCTGCCGCCGTTAAACACATAATCGGTGGATATGTAAATCAGCGTGGTATTGTACAACTGGCATTGCGCAGCAATAACGCCGGTTGCGGTAGCATTGATGGCAAACGAAATATCCTTTTCCACTTCTGCTTTATCTACCGCCGTATAAGCGCCGCCATGAATACAATAAGCCGGCTTGTATTCACTAAAGAATTGCTCCAGTGCGCCGGCATCCGTGAGGTCTAATTCCTCGCGGTCGGTAAACACAAAATCGAACTGCGACAACGAGTTTATCAGTAGTTGTAATTCGCTTCCTAACTGGCCGTTTTTGCCGGTGACTGCAATGATTGGCTTTGCCATAAATACGCTGTTTTATAAATGAGATAATGGATTATTACTGATTGATGCATTCTAAAACCGATGTGGTGATGTATTGTAATTGCTCTTCGTCGAGTTCCGTATGTATCGGCAGTGAAATTACCCGCTCCGTAAGCCAGTCGGTAACTTCCAGATTATAAGATGCGCCGCCCAGGCCGGCAAACATCTGCTGCCGGTGGCCGGGCACCGGGTAGTAAATCATGGAAGGAATATTTTTCGTTGCCAGGTATTCATTAAGCCCGTTCCGGTCAACACCTTCGAGCAGAAGTGTATATTGGTGAAAAACGTGGTTGCTGTAAGGCGCAATATAAGGTGTGGTAATTTTCGGATGATTTGCAAATGCATGGTTGTAATAAGCCGCAGCTTTATTGCGCGCAGCAATATAGTTGTCTAATTGCCGTAGCTTGATGTTTAATACTGCGGCCTGCACCGTATCGAGCCGCGAATTGCAACCCACCATTTCGTGGTAATACCGCTTTTTCTGGCCATGGTTGGCTATCATTTTTAGTTTCTGTGCAAGCGCATCATCATTGGTGCAGATAGCACCGCCGTCGCCATAAGCCCCTAAATTTTTAGACGGAAAAAAAGAAGTGCAGCCAACGGTGCCGATAGTACCCGCTTTCTTTTGCGTACCATCGCTAAAAATATAATCGCATCCGATGGCCTGTGCATTGTCTTCAATCACATACAGGTTATGTTCTTCCGCTACCTGCATAATGGCCTCCATGTTGGCAGCATGACCATATAAATGCACCGGCACAATCGCTTTGGTTTTAGGCGTTATCGCTTTGCGCAGCGCTTCCACGTCCATGCAAAACGTTTGCTTATCTACCTCTGCAAATACGGGTGTTAAGCGCAGCAGCGCCACTACTTCCGTCGTTGCAATATATGTAAAGGAAGGCGTGATGACTTCATCACCAGGCTGCAGGTCGAGCGCCATCATGCTTATCTGCAACGCATCGGTGCCATTGGCGCAGGGAATTACATGTTTTGCGCCTAAATAAGCGGCTAATGCATCTGCAAATTGCTGCACCGGCTTGCCGTTGATAAACGCTGAGCTCTCCATTACATCAATGATGGCTTTGTCAATTTCTGCTTTTATTTTTTGATACTGCGTCTTTAAATCTACCATTTGTATCGGGCGCATGCTATACATTTTGTGCGGGCAAAACTACGGTAAAATGGTATGAGGTATAAAGTTTGAGGAGTAAACATTGCCTGTAAAATATATCCGCTTACTTTATACATTTCAAACCAGCCATTACCACACATGCTATCTGTTAAACCATTAATGATACTTGTTGCCGGGCCTTACCGCTCAGGTACCAACGATAATCCTGCTTTAATTGCAGCCAATGTAAAAGCCATGACTGATGCAGCTTTGGAATTGTATAAGAAAGGCCACATGCCTATGCTGGGCGAATGGTTTGCCCTGCCCATTATAGAAGCAGCCGGCTCGCGGCAGATTGGTGATGATATCTTTAATGAATTATTTCACCCGATTGCTTTCCGGCTGATAGATTATTGCGATGCGATACTCCGCATTGGCGGTGCCTCCAAAGGAGCAGATGAAATGGTAACAGCAGGCAGAGAACGGAGCAAGCTTATCTTTTTTGATAAAACGGAAGTGCCGGTAGTAAAATGATGTTTGAGCAGAGTGAATACGTCTATTGCATTCCTCCCAGCTCCATTACTGTCATCCACTCTTCTATAGTCACCGGTTGCACCGACAAGCGGGAAAGCCTTACCAGCGCCATATTTACGAGGCGTTGATCGCTTTTTATCTGCGTAAGCGACACCGGCTGCTTCAACGCTTTCAAAGGTTTTATATCTACCACTACCCAATTGGCATCGTCGGTAGTTGGGTCCTGGTACGCTTCCCTGGCCACCTCGGCAATACCCACGATTTCCATACCTTCATTGCTGTGGTAATAAAATAACTGGTCACCCTGCTTCATGGCGCGCAGGTTGTTGCGGGCGGCATAGTTGCGTACGCCGTCCCAATGTGTTTGTTTATCTTTTACCAACTGTTCCCAACCGTATTTTGCCGGTTCCGATTTAATTAGCCAGTAAGCCATGTGTAGGTAAGTTTTAAGATATATGATATACGAATGAATTGCTACTGTATAAGTGCGAAGAGCCTCAAAAATACAAAGTCGCAAAGAAGCTGGTTAAAAATATTTACCGGTGATACCATGTTGCACATCTGTTGCTGGCGGGGACGCCATCAACAGCACCGTTGCAGTATTTGCAGGATAGAGATTATGAGAGCAAACAGGATTTATTTTAAAAAGTTTTTTAAACAGTGATAACACCATTTCATCTAATCTTATCCATCTCATTCATCCCAACAATCACCCCAAATCCCCGTTCAGATATCTTCCGCTTCCAGCTTAATCCTGTCTTTGAAAGCCGCATAGAGCTTATCTTTTATGCTGTTGCCGCTCTTGTTTTCGATCGCTCTTCCATCTATCTCCCACACCGGCGTCAGTTCGCCCATCGTGCCCGTCGTAAACACTTCCTCCGCGTTGTAAAATTCACTGACGGAGAGGTTGCGCTCCGTTACCATTATTCCCGATTGTTTTGCTATATCAATCACCTTTTGCCTTGTAATGCCGGTAAGACAGGCATCGGCGTGCGGTGTAAGCAACACGCTGTTTTTTACCATAAAAATATTACAGGCGTTGGTTTCTGCCACAAAGCCTAAGTTGTCGAGCATAATAGCATCATCGGCGCCGCAGTAATTGGCTTCTATTTTTGCGAGGATGTTATTGAGTAAATTGTTGTGATGAATCTTTGAATCGAGGTGCATGGGCGAGTTGCGGCGGATGTGCGAAGTAACAAGCCTTACACCTGTGGCGTTATCATATACCGGCGGCTTGTACTCGGCCAACACAATCAGGCAGCTTCCCGCTTGGTTAAGCCGCGGGTCCATGCCCGATGTTATCTTCTCACCCCTCGTGAGCGTAAGCCGGATGTGCACATCCGTAACCATCTTATTGGCAGATAGTGTTTGCCGGATAGCAGCTCTTATAAATGCGGCAGTTGGTATATCAGTAAATGCCAGTGCCTTTGCAGATGCCTGCAAACGTTCGATATGTTGGGTAAGGCAAAAGATTTTATTGTCGTACACGCGCAGCCCTTCCCATACCGCATCGCCGCCCTGCACGGCACTGTCAAACACGGAGATCTTTGCTTCCTGCCGCGGGTACAGTTTATCCTTTATAAAGATGAAAATGTTTTCGTTAGCCTTGTTGTATTGCTGCTGCATGGTTGAATACTATGCTTTAATGGAATAAGGGAATAAAAGATCGTAATACATTTTGCTTTCTTCATACAGCGGCTGCAGATGCGGTGCCAATGCCCGCCCGCTCGTTGCCTGCTTTTCAAAACGGGTGGAACTGTGCACATTGGCATACCAATACTTAGCCCATACGCCGTCTTCTTTTTTTGGGCCGGCCGGCCATTGCAGCATGGCTGCATCAAAAGGTATATCCAGTGAAGCACATAACTGGCGCAATACATTCTCCGCATCCTTGAGCAATTCACCCGAATCTAAAACGATACACGGAAATTTTGCTTCCTGCAGCTTTTGAAACAGTTGCCATTGCGCGGCTATGCCAATGTCCTGCATCGTCACCTCCGTACGCACCTGCGCATACGAGGCAATGATCTGCGCCGGGTTCCTGATGTAAATAATATTGTACATCTTACCCAGAAACCCGCTGCTGATGCTTACTAAGTGGTGCGTCATTTGCTTGAAGAAAACAACCGGCTCTTCATACTGTGCCAGCAACACTTTCTCAATCACTTTTTCGCCATCCGGCTCCTGCGATTGCAGCACTTCTTCGCGCCCGGGATGCCCGGCGCCCGTAATCCACAGGTAGTGTGCATATAAAGGCTCGTCCAAAGCAATGGTATCCGGTCTTTGAGCAAAAGAATACATCAATGCGGTTGATAAATTGCGCGGACTGCTCCACAGGCAAATGCGCTTTGCAGGCATCATAATTTGTAATTCAAAATAGAAATTGAAAAGTATATATTTTAGATAATACCAGTGTACAATTATTTATACTCACAATAAATTTTAATTATTCAAACCGTTGAAACGGTTAATAATATTTGTATGCATTTTATAGTCCATGGTTTAAACCATGGACTATAAGAAATTAATTGAACTTACCGTAATGGATTTACCCGTTTAGAATGATAGCTGTTTGTGAAAAGAAAACAAGGTTATTAGCGGGTAATAATCATTTTTTATCGCCTGCGTAAAGACATTAGCTAATTGCAACCATTTACGCTTTAGAAATTAGCCAGCACATCGGCAAGGTGCAGCACTTTGAGGCTCGATTTTTTGTTGCGGATGCAGCCGTCAATATGCATGAGGCAGCTCATATCGGTGCTTATAATATAATGCGCATCGGTAGCAGCAGCATTGGTTATTTTCTGCTCGCCCATGGCGATGCTGATGGCTTCAAACTTTACAGCGAAAGTGCCGCCAAAGCCGCAGCAGGTTTCTACATCGTTCATCTCTGTTAACTGCAGGCCTTCTACCTTGCTCAGCAACTGGCGCGGCTCGCTTTTAATGCCGCACTCCCGCAGGCCGGCACAGCTATCGTGGTAAGTGGCTTTGCCAAAAAAGCGCGCGCCCACATTATCCACCTTCAGTACTTTTATCATAAACTCGGAGAACTCTACCACGCGGTTTTTTACGCTATCCGCTTCGCCGTTGGGAAAGAGCTTATCGTAGTAGTTGCGCACAAAGCCCGTACAGCTTGCGCTGGGCGAAACAATATAATCGCTGCCGGCAAAGTCTTTCAAAAACTTGGCGCAAACGGCCCTCGATTCGTCCCAAAAGCCGGCATTGAATGCAGGCTGGCCGCAGCAGGTCTGGTCGGTATTGTAATGTACGTTGCAGCCGGCCTTCTCCAACACTTTTACCATATTAAAGGCAACGGAAGGGTACAACTGATCTACAAAGCAGGGTATAAAAATGCTAACATTCATGCCGGGTGCTATAAAGAGTTCTTAGGTTTTACAGATTCGTTAAGGGCGATCATTTTGAGTGCGGTAATGGCTGCTTCTTCCCCTTTATGCCCATGTGCGCCGCCTATGCGCTCCAACGCCTGCGCTTCGGTGTTTACCGTAAGCACCCCAAAAATTACTGGTACGTCTAATTGCATATTCAGCAGCACGTTGCCATCGGTTGCGGCCTTGCACACATATTCAAAGTGCGGTGTATCGCCTTTTATCACCGCGCCAAGGGTAATAAACGCGTCTGCCTTTTGCATACTGTTCCTGGCAAATGCACGTACCGCAAAGGCAAGCTCTACGGCGCCTGGCACTACCAGTGTTCTGTGCCTTGCACCTCTTTCTGCCAATATTTTTACCGCGCCTTCTTCCAGTTTATCGGCGATGTGTGCGTTCCATTCTGTTTTTAATATAACTACAAAGGCATTCTGCAATTGCGGAATGCCTTTATGTAATGTTGTATTGCCGGGTGTTGCCATTCTTAGTTGGAGCTAAAATCGTTTGGTTCTACACTTAAGCGGTAGATATATTTATCAGCCTGTGCGCCCCGCATGGTAGCCGGAAATTTATCTTTCAGTTGCTTGTACAGGTCCAGCGCTTCTTTGTTGTTGCCGCTTACCTCGCTCAGCAGGGCGGCGCGAAATAAATACTCGGCTGAATTAGCTTCGTCCTGCTCAAAGGTGGATGCTGCTTTTTTATACGCATCTATCGCTTCCGATTTTTTATTTTGCTCACTATAGGCATCGCCGAGACAGCCATACGCTTTTAACTGTACGGGCTTGCTGTCTGTAGTAAAGTCCTTAAGATATTTAATGGCTTCGTTGTACCTGCCGGTTTTAAGGTAGCTGACGCCTGCATAGTATTTGGCCAGGTTAGCCGTTTTGGTACCATCGTAGTTGTTAATAATGGACAACACGCCCTTACTCATCCCGTCGCCGTTCAGCACTTTGTTGGACGAGTCCTGCGCAAAGTATTGCTCTGCCTTATAGATTGCTTTCTGCGCCTGCTCTTCTTTGGGCGCTTTTATCTGCGAATTATACAAAAACCAGCCCACCACTGCCAGCACTGCAATGCCGATTACAATAGCTGCAGGTTTTCCGTATTTATTCCAACTGTTTTGTACCGGCAGGTTGGCATCCTGCTGTATTGCTGCTGCGCTCACTTTCGTATCAACGGCCATAGTATTATTTAATAGTTTTTATGTAATAAGTAATATTTTACCAACGCATTGGGCTACTTTCTCCCTTCTGCTTTTAATCTACAATAAAAGGGTACTGCTGGTCTTTATACACATCGCCATATACCTCATGCTCTTCGGGCCAGGGGCTCTCTTCGGCAAACTGTACGCTGTCTTCCACTAATTTATTAATCCGGTCATCTATTGCTTTTACTTCTTCTGCCGTAGCCAGACTGTTTTCCTGTATGGTGTGCAGCACCATAGCCAGCGGGTCTTTGGCGCGAAACTCATCTACCTCTTCCTTGGTGCGGTACTTCTGCGGGTCGCTTATAGAGTGGCCCTTATAGCGGTAGGTTTTCATTTCCAGCAGGGTGGGCCCGCCGCCTTCGCGTGCACGGTTTACCGCCCGCTCTATGGCCTCGTGCACCGCTTCGGGGTGCATGCCATCCACTTTATCGCCGGGCATGTCGTACGAGTCGGCCAGCTTATAAATATCCACTACGTTCGAGGTGCGCTCTACCGATGTGCCCATGGCGTAGTTGTTATTCTCACAAATAAACACTACCGGCAGTTTCCATACCATCGCCAGGTTAAAAGTTTCGTGGAGAATGCCCTGCCGCGCGGCGCCATCGCCAAAAAAGCACAACACTATGTTGCCTGTTTCTTTGTACTGCTCCGCAAAGGCAATGCCCGCACCCGCGCCGATCTGCGCGCCTACAATGCCATGGCCGCCAAAGAAAAAATGCTCGGCGCTAAAGAAGTGCATGCTGCCGCCCTTGCCTTTGGCAACGCCCGTAGCCTTGCCATACAGCTCGGCCATGCAGGCATTGGCGGTCACGCCTTTGGCAAGCGCCAGGCCATGGTCGCGGTAGCCCGTAATAAACGGGTCTTCCTGCCGGGTAGCCGTCATACAGCCCGCAGCAATGGCTTCCTGGCCTACGTAGGCGTGGAAGAAGCCACGTATTTTACCAGCCATCTTATACATTTCTTCGGCTTTTAGCTCAAACTGGCGGATGAGCAACATCAGCTCGTACCAGTACAGGTAGGTTTCTTTGGAGAACTTGGTTGGCACTGCGTGTAAAAATTTGAGCGGCAAATATAGTACAATGTGCGAATTGGCAAGAGATGCAGTATTGATTATTGTTAATGGCTGATTGAATATTTCTCTGCAATGTGTTAAGAAAAGAAGGAACAGGACTAAATGTTAATGATTAGTTGACTGCCGGAGGCAACATTAGCCTGGCAGCATCAACCGGTTCCATTAACAACTAACCCTGTTCCATTAACAATTAACCATCTTCCATTGACCTTATTGCTTACGCAATCTTACAATCTGCTGCGAGGGCTCGTGCTTCTACTGCATCCGGTTTTACTGCTACCTTCTGCTGCCGGAGAAATTCTGTTTGCACAGTCGGCCATAATCCTAAAAAGGGTAAAAGTGGCTTGCCGGTACCTCTTTTGTCTGCCTTTACATCACTGTAGGTTCACTCATCCTTCGTCCATCCTTCGTCTTTTGTGTACGTAAGGTTCTCTCCGGCTTCACCGTTTTATCACTGTTTGAGCAACATGAGAAATGGCTAAGGTTTAATCTATACTTGTTTACAAATCGCTTAAGCAAATCAGCGCTGTTTAGGCATTGCCGGTACTATTTAAGCAGGATTGTTTGTGATTGCTTATCTTACCACTGTAAACCACTGCTGCTATGAAATACGTTTTCTTTTTGTTTATACTACTTTCTTTTCCCGGCATTGTTGATGCCCAGCCCGGCACCTTGGATAAAACATTTGGAGTGAATGGTAAAGTGCTTACCTCCTCTGCAACCGGATATTTTGATTGTAAGGCTGCAGCTTCGCAAAGTGATGGTTCCATTATTACAATAGGCGAAGTGAACTTTTTAGACTCAAATACTAATGATTTTTTCGCTATCAAGTACTCCCCGGATGGCATAATGGACAGCAGCTTTGGCAATAAAGGAATAGCCATTGTCAAGGGTAGTGGATTTGGGCAGGCGGTAGCTGTTCAAGGAGAAAATAAAATTATTATTGCAGGGTATTTTTTTGACTTATTTGGTCCTTATTACATCAATATTGCGCGCTTGAATGCAAATGGCAGTATTGATTCCAGTTTTGGTACCAACGGAACAATAAAAACTTTAGCTGGAGAAAACAGTCATGCAATCGCCATACAGCCCGATGATAAAATTCTGATTGAGGGTTACAATAAAGGCAATGTGCTTACCCTTCGTTACCTGTCGGACGGCACACCGGATGCCAGCTTTGGTAACCATGGCGTAGTAGAAACTTCTTTTGGAAGTGGGGTGAGTAGTGGCAATGCCATTGCAGTACAGCCGGATGGCAACATTGTAGTGGCCGGAGATGGTGCAGGTACAACTTTATTCGGCCGGTATAAGAGCGATGGCAGCCTTGATGCAACGTTTGGCAAGGGTGGAAAAGTTATTGCCGATGTTACAGAGGGCTTTGATAACGTAAGTGACATTGCATTGCAGCAAGATGGTAAAATTGTTGCTGTCGGCACTATGGCTATTCTTGGAGATTTATTCGATTCTGTAAGTACGATTGTACTGCGCTACCTGCCGGATGGAAGTTTGGACAAGAGCTTTGGCAATAACGGCTTTACGGCAAACAAGCTGCCAAACAATGCTGCTTTAAAGGCAGTTGTTATTCAAAGCGACGATAAGATTGTGACTTGCGGTAAGGTGGATGATGAAACCGGAACTGTTGCACATTTTTTAGTAGAAAGATATACGAAGGATGGCAGTATTGATTCCAGCTTTGGCAACAATGGCTATCAAACAACGGAAATGGATTATGATGATGGCGCAAATACAGTAATACTGCAGAAAGATGGAAAAATAGTGCTGGCTGGCTCGGCTTATACTGGCAAAACCGGTCCTTCAGAATATGCAGTGGCCCTTGCCCGCTACAACAATGTTGGCAACACCAAACAACCGCTTGCCATCCGCATCAGGCGCTGGCTGCAGCATCACGGCATAAGCTGGCAGATGGGCAACAACATCCGTTACTATGCCGTACAGCGCAGCAGCGATGGCATTGTATATAAAGAGATAGCTAAGCTGGGCAACAGCAGCAATACTTACGAAGATGCAACACCGCTCGGTAAAGAAAGCTACTACCGGGTAGTAGCCATAGCCAAAGATGGCTCCCGCACTTACTCCAACACCGTATTGATAGAGGAATCACAACAGGTAAAGATGTTTCCCAACCCGGTAAAGGACAACCTGCAACTGCAGGGCCTGGCTTCAACAGGTAAAACCAATATTAGTATAATTGATGTAAACGGGGTTGTACGCATACAAGCTACGGCTACCGGCAGCACCTATTCCATTAACACCGCTATGCTTCAACATGGTCATTACTTAGTAAAACTGCAGCACAATGGCACCATCACCACGCTGCCGTTTATACGGGAATAAAACATTTATCTTATATAACTTAAAAAGCCGCCCTGATTTTATCAGGGCGGCTTTTGTGTAAGTAAAATACCTGTATTAATTCACAATAAACATTGTTTGAGAGATCGTTCCGGATGCAATAACAACCTTCACAATGTAAGTGCCGGCACTTAAGCCTGCTGTATTAATCGTAGCCCGGTCGCCATTGCTGAGCTGCAGTTGTTTTATTGTCCGGCCCTGTATATCAAACACTGCTACCTGGTAAGAACCATTAGCCGAACTGTTTATAACAACGGGCTGCCCGGCTTTTACAATAGACGGAACAACAAGTACTGCCTCTTTTCCATTTATCTTTATAAAAACGGAATTGGTTGTTTTGGATGCACCGTCTTTGTCTATCGCAACAACACGATACAAATAGCTGCCGGTGGATACGGTTTTATCTGTATAGCTGTACGTAATTGCGCCGCTGCCGCCCTTTGCCGCAATTGTAGCGACCGTTGCATACGTATTGCCATTGCTGCTTTTTTCTATCCGGTAGCTGCCGGTATTTGTTTCGTTTACAGATTGCCAGGCAACCGTTACGTTGTTATTGGTTGCAGTTAACTTCAGGTTGTTGATCGTAACAGGGAATAAACCTGCCACAGATGCAAAGCCGTAAAAAACATCCATCTCAAAATCGGTATTAAGCGGGATAATTTTATCGTTTATCAGCAGTTCTACCTGGTTAAAGCGTTTGGTAGTGTTGGCATACACAAAATACCGTGTACTATCGGATGAGAGGTCAACAGGATGCACGTCACCTTCTGTAAAAGTTTCTACCGATTTGTTATCGAGGTAGGTGCGTATAGTCAGGTATTGCGATAATGCAGCCATACCTACGACTGATGGTATTTTTATTTTAAAACCAGCCTGCGGTCCGCCGGAAATGGAAGCAGAATCAAATGGTAAATTTAAATACGTTTTGAAAGAATAATTCTTGTTGGTGCAGGTAAGTGCACTGGTAATTGTGCCTTTAAAATAAGCAAAAGAACCGAGGTCATCATCTGCAAAAAAACCCGCATCCTGTATAGCAGGTGCATTACAGGTACCGCCGGATGGCTCCGCAACCGAATATTTTCCAATAGCTGTATCCGGAAACGTTGAATAATAGGTTTGCCCATAAGAGACCCGCGGCAATAACGCAGCAGCCAGACAAATGGCAGCGAAGAAAGACAGGCGTAAAATACTTGCTTTTTTTGTGTACATTTTTTTCATAAATATGTGTTTTGGTAAATGAAAACGGGTGATTATAAACTACGTAACTGTTTAATTGAGGTAGTGCTTGGTTGAATTCGACAGGCCAAAGTTAGAATGAAATACCAAATAAAGAACACATTTTAAAAAAAAATTATATTATTAAAGAAACTCATTAAATTACTATAAAACAAGGCTGATTAAATTAAAACTAAAGGATATCAATATATAAATACAACAATCCGCTGCCCGTAAAATGCTGTGTCCGGTAAAACTATATACATTTGAATCTCATATCAACAACACTTTCCAAATTATGCCGGGCGATTCATCCCATACAAATATTAATACACGCGGTACGGCAACGCACTCGTATGATGCCATTGTAATCGGCAGCGGCATCAGCGGCGGCTGGGCAGCCAAGGAACTGTGCGAACGCGGCCTGCAAACGCTGATGCTCGAGCGCGGCCGGGACGTGGTACACCTGAAAGATTATCCTACCGCTACCAAAAATCCGTGGGAGTTTGCACACCGGGGCAAGTTGCCGTTAAGCATTACAGCCGCCAACCCGGTTGTAAACAGGTGTTACGCATTCGGCGAAGCCACGCAGCATTTTTTTGTAAAAGATGAGGAGCATCCGTATATACAGGAGAAGCCATACGACTGGATCCGCGGCTACCAGGTGGGCGGTAAAAGTTTGTTGTGGGCAAGGCAAACACAACGCTGGAGTAAATACGATTTTGAAGGCCCGGCACGGGATGGCTTTGCCACCGACTGGCCGATACGTTACGAAGATCTTGCACCTTGGTACTCGCATGTGGAAACATTTGCCGGCATCAGCGGCAATAAAGACGGCGTAGATACGCTGCCCGACGGCGAATTTTTGCCGCCCTGGGAGATGAACAGCGTGGAAGCTGCCCTTAGTAAAAAAATAACAGCCGGCTATACAGACCGCTATGTAGTGCAGGGCCGGTGCGCGCACCTTACCCAGCCCCGTGAGATACACCTGCAACAAGGCCGTGGCCAGTGCCAGGCAAGAAGTATGTGTGAGCGCGGCTGCCCGTTTGGCGGCTATTTCAGCTCCAATGCATCTACGATACCCTGGGCTAAAAAAACCGGCAGGTTAACAATCCAAACGGGCAGTGTCGTTCATTCCATTATCTATGATGACAAGAAGGGAAAGGCTACCGGTGTGCGGGTAATTGATGCAACCACTAAAAAGGCGACTGAGTATTTCGCCAACGTTATTTTTGTAAATGCTGCCTGTCTCAACAGCAACCTGATTTTATTAAACTCCATTTCTTCCCGTTTTCCAAATGGGTTTGGCAACGATAATGGCTTGCTTGGAAAATACATTGCATTTCATAACTATCGCGGCACCGTAGATGCCGCATACGAAGGCCCGGCTGATCAATACTATTACGGCCGCCGCCCAACGCAGCCAATGATGCCCAACTTTAGAAATGTGCATAAGCAGGAAACGGACTTCCTGCGCGGCTATATGGTGTTTTTTGGCGCCGACCGGAGACGGGCACATGCCGATGGCATTGGTGGCGCCGTAAAAGACGCACTGACCGAAGCCGGCAACTGGACGGTAAGCATTATGATGCAGGGCGAAACTATACCTAAAGATAGTAACCATGTGCGGCTGAGCAAAGACCAGAAAGATGCGTGGGGAATACCGCAATTAATCACTCATGTGGAATATGATGACAATGACGTGAAAAGTATGAACGACTTTTTGCAAACGGCAACCGATATGTTTGAGCGGGCCGGCTGTAAAAATATGACGCCACACGACAGTAAACAATCGCCGGGCTTGGACATCCACGAAATGGGCGGCTGCCGTATGGGTAAAAGTCCGAATACTTCTTTATTAAACGCACACAACCAGTTCCATAATTGCAGCAATGTGTTTGTGACCGATGGCGCCTGTATGGCAAGCACCAGCACCCAGAATCCCTCGCTTACATTTATGGCTTTAACGGCACGCGCGGCAAACTATGCAGTGGACGAACTGAAAAAAGGAAATATATAAATTGAAGTTGTGAACGTTTTACCCAGCATACATTATCGCTAAAGTTTGTTTATTTATTACTTTATATTCCGGATATTGAGTTGCTATCCGGCAGCCATGCTAACGGCGGGTGTCTCACCTGTTGAAAATCTGAAATAATTTAGATGATCGTTTAGTGAACTGTATTTCAATAAAATTGATTTCCATGTCAATGATATTAAAACAATGCTTATTCTGGGTTGCCTGCGCAAAAAAAGCGGCTGTAAATGTTTGATGACTTATCTAAATTATAGAAATTTAGCTTTCATTATAGCGCTTCGTCATTCTCCGCCATTATTTCGTGTCCCAGCTTATCACGCTTGGTTTGCAGGTAACGGTGATTGTGACGGTTGGATGGTACTTCTATCGGTACGATGTCCACTATTTCTAATCCATATCCCTTGAGGCCGGCACGCTTACGCGGATTGTTGCTCATGAGGCGCAGCTTGCTAATACCTAAATAACTTAAAATTTGCGCCCCAATACCATAGTCGCGCTCATCCATTCCAAAGCCGAGATACAGGTTAGCTTCAACCGTGTCCATGCCTTCCTCCTGCAGTTTGTAAGCCCGGAGTTTGTTAATTAAACCAATGCCGCGGCCTTCCTGGTTCATATAGAGTATTACTCCTTTGCCTTCCCGCTCCACCATTTGCATGGCTTTGTGCAACTGCTCGCCGCAATCGCAGCGCATACTGCCTAAAATGTCGCCCGTAAAGCAACTGGAATGAACACGGGTAAGCACTGGCTCACCCTTCTGCCATTCGCCTTTTATCAGTGCGAGGTGTTCTGCACCGGAGGTCTTCTCCTTAAAAGCAATCAGTTTAAATTGTCCCCACCTTGTAGGCATATCCACCCGTACAATCTCTTCGATCAGCGAATCGCGCTGCAGCCGGTATGCTATTAAGTCTTTGATGGATATTATTTTCAGGTCAAACTTTTCAGCTATCGTCTGTAGTTGGGGCAGCCGCGCCATGGTGCCGTCTTCATTCATTATTTCTACCAGCACGCCGGCGGGCTCGAAGCCGGCAAGGCGGGCAAGGTCCACGGTGGCTTCGGTATGACCGGTGCGGCGCAGCACACCGCCGGTTCTGGCACGCAGGGGAAAAATATGCCCCGGACGGCCAAGGTCGGACGGCTTTGTAGCCGGGTTAATAAGCGCCTGTACAGTCTTGGCACGGTCATGCGCGCTGATGCCGGTGGTGCAGCCATAACCTAACAAATCTATGCTTACCGTAAAGGGAGTTTCGTGCAGTGCCGTATTGGTGTTTACCATAAGGTGCAGGTCCAGCTCGTCGGCGCGGTGCTCTGCTACCGGCGCGCAGATAAGGCCCCGGCCTTCCTTGCTCATAAAGTTGATAATCTCCGGCGTTACATTCCGCGCAGCGGTAATAAAGTCTCCTTCATTCTCGCGGTCTTCATCATCTACTACGATTACTAATTTGCCATTGCGAATATCGTCTATAGCACTTTCTATGCTGTTTAACATATACCTGTTTAAAGCCACAAAGGTACAATACTAACAGCCTATAGTTTGTTGAAAATGAAAAGGATTGCAAACAAGTGACGAAGCGGAGCGCGCAATTAGACAACTGATCAGGAAGGTTTATAGAGAAATCTATGGACGCCTGAATAGGATAAATCATATACCGGACCTTAACGAAATATTGAAAGCAATACAAAAAATCTGCGTTGCAGCAGGTTACCTTTTGCCAAAGGCAACAATTATAGGCAAGCGTATAATATGATTAAACATTTAAGCTAATGCCGCCACTTACCCTGCGAAATTGCAGATTCACCGAAACATATACTGATTGTCAGCACAGCATAATTTTTGGTAATGTTCTGTTAACACAGCTTTTAACGCTTTGCATTTCTTTTGCAGCGCAAAAAACGACCGGAATCTTTTGAGCAAAATAAACTACTATGAAAAAAATTCACACCCTTCACATTTTATTATTTTCAATTTGTCTATCCTTTTTGCAAACGGGTTTTTCACAGGAAACCACATCGGAAATCAATGGTATTGTAAGTGATACAAGCGGTGCCGGGTTGGCAGGTGCAACCATCGAAGCGATACATTTGCCTACCGCATCCCGTTACACCACCACGAGCCGTAAAGACGGGCATTACAATTTAGCTAACCTGCGTGTCGGTGGGCCGTACACCATTACCATTAGCTACGTTGGTTTCGAAAATAAGAAGTTTGATAACGTAAATTTATTATTAGGACAAGCGTTTGTAGCGGATGCAAGTTTGACGACAGCTTCGCAACAATTAGCAGATGTTGTAGTTACAACGTCCAGACAAAACAGAATAATAAACAACAACAGAACCGGCAGCCAGGAAATTATAAGCCGCAACCAGATAGACAGGCTGCCAACAATTAACCGGTCGTTACAGGATTTTACTCGGCTAACACCTTCGGCTAATGGTTTAAATTTTGGTGGCAGAAACAATCTCTACAATAATGTTACGGTTGATGGAGCTAATTTCAACAATGCATTCGGATTGTCTTCTGTATTAGGCGGACAAACAAGTTCCCAGCCAATTAGCTTAGATGCGATTGAACAAATTCAGGTAAATATTTCACCTTATGACGTAAGACAAGGTAATTTCTCCGGTACAGGGATAAACACGGTTACGCGAAGCGGTACTAATCAATTTAGAGGAACTGTTTACACCTACCTGAAAGGTCCGGGTACACAGGGTTACAAGGTAGGCGATGTAACCCTAAACAAGCAGGATTTCAGCTATAATCTTCGTGGCTTCGCAATCGGTGGGCCTATTGTGAAGAACAAGTTGTTTTTCTTTATTAACGGTGAGTCTGAAAGGGTAACTACACCAGCTACCAGCTATAAAGCATCTGATGCTTCTACACCAACTGGCGGAGCCAATATTTCAAATGCGAATGCTGATACTTTAGACGCTTTAAAGCAATTCCTGATAGAAAAGTATAAGTATAACCCTGGCGAGTACCAGAACTATTCATACGATACTTACAGCGATAAACTAACTGCAAAACTTGATCTGAATATTGATAAACAAAATACATTGACTTTAAAATACAATTATCTGAAATCTTACAGAGGTATTGCCGCAAGTAATAGCGGTGCACCCGGAGGCAATCGTCAACCTGGTACGTTTAGTTTGCCATTCAGCGGAAGTGGTTACAAAATTAACAACAATTTCAACATTTTTATTGCAGAATTGAATTCAAGGTTTAGTAACAAAGCATCTAATAAACTGCAGGTTGGTTATACAGCGCTTCGCGATTTTCGTGCAAGTCTTTCAGGTGCAAATTTTCCATTGGTTGATATTTTAGATGGTCAGGGTAATACATATACCTCATTTGGTTATGAACCGTTCACTTACAACAACCTGTTGAATACCGATATTTATCAGCTTTCAGATATTTTTACGCTATACAGCGGGGCGCATGAAATTACCATTGGGTCACAGAATTATTATAAGAAATTTAAAAATGGTTTTGCACCCAATTATGCAGGCTCTTACCGCTTCAATACACTAAGCGATTTTTATAATAGTGCAAATAACGGCGTTGCCAACTCTTCTCAATTTCAAACAAGATATTCATTGTTGCCTGATGGCTCGTTTCCTTTTGCTGAAATTGGTGCTTACGAATTGGGAGTTTTTTTACAGGATAAATGGCGCATCAAAAACACTTTCACACTTACTTATGGGGTAAGGTTAGATGCACCAATATTTAAAAATGCATTCCAATCAAATCCATATGTACCTGCTTTGACATTTGAAGATGGTAAACACTACAACACTGGAGAAAAGCCAAAAACAAATGTTTTGATTTCACCACGTTTGGGTTTTAACTGGAATGTAAATGGTAGGCAAAATACGCAGGTTCGTGGTGGTATAGGTTTGTTCTCAGGCCCCCCGCCTTTTGTTTGGATAAGTAACCAGGCCAGTAATAACGGGGTGCAATTCGGTTCCATTACCTCGACTTCACCTTATACATTTAATCCGGATATTAACGCCAATAAGCCTACAACTGCTGCTGACAATACTTCTTATAACCTGGTATTTACAGATAAAAAATTTAAATATCCGCAGGTAATGAAAACAAGTATTGCAATAGATCAAAAATTACCGGGCAACATTATAGTTACACTTGAGGGCAGTTATAACAAAGATGTTCATTCAGTTTACTTTCAAAATGTAAACCTTCCTCAGACAGGTATTACGTTTGCCGGCAGCGACCAACGTATCAGATACGACAGCTCGAGAATTTATGGCGGCAAGCCGGTGGCAACCGTAACAAATCCTAATATCAGTGATGCAATTTTGATGAGAAATTCAAATAAAGGCTATTCGTATTACCTAACACTCCAGGTGCAAAAGACATTAAACAACTTATATTTTAATGCAGCTTATACTTACAGCAGATCTAAAAGTTTGAATGATGGCGGCTCCATTGCGCAAAGTAATTGGCGAGACCGGTATGTAAGCGGAAATCCCAATGCCGAAGAGTTAAGCTTTTCTAATTATTATTTACCACATCGTATTGTAGCTTCAGCATCATATCGTAAAGAATATGCAAAACATTTCGCTACATCAATAGGCTTGTTTTTTGAAGCAGCACCTTTAGGCGCAGGTTCTTATACTTATAATGGCGATGTTAATAATGATGGCAGTGGTGGTAATAATGATCTGATTTATATACCAAAAGACAGGAATGATATCGTTCTCACTTATGTAACGTCTAAGGTCGGCACAGCAACCGTTGTTGATTCGTCCCGTTCACCCGATCAGATGTGGCAGCAATTGGACGCTTTCATTAATCAGGATAAGTATTTAAGTAAACACCGCGGTGAAGTAGCTAAACGTAATGCAGTAGTATTGCCATGGTATAATCGTTTCGATTTAAATGTGACACAGGATTTTTATGTTCTCAATAAAAAAACAAATGATAAACATACACTACGCATTTCTCTCGATCTTGTAAATGCCGGTAATTTATTTAACAAAAACTGGGGTACTTATAAAGTGTTTTCAACAGGCGGGACATTCAGTTCTTCGTTTTTAAAATATGAAGGCTTAACAACTGATAATCAGCCTCAATTTTCATTTCCCTATCTTTCAGCAAGTAGCAAAACCCCTTTAACAAGCTCTTACAAAGATGACACAGGAATACTTTCCCGCTGGCAGATGCAGTTTGGTATCCGCTATTTGTTCAATTAATAAAGTCTTTGTTATACAAAAGCCGTCCCGGTCAAACCGGGACGGCTTTTACTTTTCTGCGCTGTTATACTGCTTTATTAAATCGGTCAACAACTGTTCCGGTCGTTTATCTTTGCCGTTTAAAAATGTACAATATGTTGCGAGTTGGCGTATTTGGCGTAGGGCATTTGGGCAAATTTCATTTGAATAACTGGAAGGAAATAGAAGGCGTTGTATTAAAAGGCTTTTACGACCCGAACGACGAAATGGCCGCA
Organism: Ilyomonas sp.; assembly: GCA_965247435.1. Classification (GTDB taxonomy): domain Bacteria; phylum Bacteroidota; class Bacteroidia; order Chitinophagales; family Chitinophagaceae; genus Ilyomonas. The sequence continues at coordinate 1,971,533 of OZ252019.1, forward strand.
CAGGTTGAAAAAGATTATGCCCTGCCGCGATACGATGATGTGGCCGCCCTGCTGGCCGACATTGATATTGCAGATATTGTAGCGCCAACCCAATACCATTATGCACTGTGCGAAGCCGCTATCCGCAGTGGTAAACATGTATTTGTAGAGAAGCCGCTGGTTAATACGATTGCCGAAGGCAAGCAAATTGTAAAAATGGTGCGCGAAGCGAATATTAAAATGCAGGTTGGGCATGTGGAGCGCTTCAACCCGGCATACCTGGCACTGAAGGATATGCAGCTAAAACCGATGTTCATAGAAGTGCACCGGCTGGCGCAGTTTAATCCGCGCGGCACGGAAGTAAGTGTGATACTCGACCTGATGATCCATGATATTGACATTATTTTAAGCATTGTAAAAGCAGATGTAAAGCATATTTCGGCAAGTGGCGTAGCCGTGCTAACCGATACGCCGGATATTGCGAATGTGCGCATTGAATTCAACAACGGGTGCGTAGCCAACCTCACCAGCAGCCGCATCAGCATGAAGAAGATGCGCAAGATGCGGCTCTTTCAGAAAGACGCGTATATCGGTATTGATTTTTTAGATAAGAAAGCCGAGATTATCAGGCTGCAGGAAGAGGAAGAAACCAATGGTTTTGCCTTTGACCTCGAAACGCCCAACGGTACGAAAAAGATAACGGTGGAAATGCCTGCGATACCGGTGGTAAACGCCATTAAAACCGAACTGCAATCGTTCACCGATGCTATATTGCACAACAGGCCGGTAGTGGTGAGCGAGATAGACGGTTACCTGGCTATGGAAGTAGCCCACAAAATATTAGAAAAGATCAGCAGCACCGGGATCGTAGCCTGATATAATTATAACCACATGCGGCTGTTAAAACCACCTCTTCCTGTAAAATGGTATGTGCTGGCTGATTTTATTACATCCGGCATTGTCTGGATTTGTATTTCCTTCTATCGCCAAAAACTTTTGTACGAGCCTGCCTGGCCGATTAAAACATTGCTTACCTATAATAATTTTTTCTTCTTAAAGTCCTTCCTGTCTTTTCCCTTGTTTTGGGTATTGTTTTTTACGGCTATGGGTTCTTATAAAACCTCCTTGTATTTAAAGTCGCGGCTGAGCGAGCTTACCAATACCATTATCGAATCACTGATCGGCTGCCTGGTTATTTTCTTTCTTATATTTTTAAATGATGTGAAAGACGATTACCTCTACTACTACAATATTTTTTTTACTTTTTTAATCTTCCAGATCTGCCTTGTTTTTGCAGGCCGGCTGGCGATACTAAGCGTGGTGAAAAGCCATCTGTACAAAGGCTGGTATAGCATTAAAACATTGTTTATCGGCAATAGTAATAAGGCGCTGGAAATTTATAAAGAAATCCATAACTACCGGCATCCTGCTCATTTTAAAACCATTGGTTTTGTTTCGGCAGAAAACTTCTCCGGCAACGGTCTCAGCGCTTTTATACCGCGCCTTGGCGGACTTTCGCAGGTAGAAGCTATTATTGATAAAGAACGGATACAGCAGGTGATTGTTTCGCTGGATAAAAGCGAGCTGCAGCAACAGCAGGATATGCTGGCGCGGCTGAGCGACAAAGACGTACTGATAAAGATAATTCCAGACAACTTCGACATCCTCGCCGGCTCGGTAAAAACCGGCAACGTGATGGGCGCTACGCTTATAGACATCAGCACCAACATTATGCCTGCGTGGCAGGAAAACATCAAGCGCGCTACTGATGTACTTACGGCTGTTGCCGGGCTGATTCTGTTGAGTCCGCTCTTGGTATTTGTAGCGCTGCGGACCCGCTTTTCCTCACCCGGCGGTATCCTGTATATGCAGGAAAGAACCGGCTATAAAGGCAGGCCGTTTACCATTTATAAATTCCGCTCGATGTACAGCAATGCAGAGCAAAACGGCGAGCCGCTTTTATCATCCGACAATGATCTGCGGATAACGCCCTGGGGAAAGTTTATGCGCAAATGGCGGCTGGATGAGCTGCCGCAGTTGCTGAATATTTTGATGGGCGATATGAGTCTTGTTGGCCCGCGGCCGGAACGCAAATATTATATAAACCAGATTATGCAGCACAACCCGTATTATAAATACCTGCTGAAAGTAAAGCCCGGCCTTACTTCCTGGGGTATGGTGCAGTTTGGCTATGCCTCCAGCGTAGCTGAAATGCTGGAGCGGATGCAATATGATTTGCTTTATATAAAAAATATCTCTTTACTGCTTGATTTAAAAATCATGCTTTATACAATACTCATTATCATGAAAGGAAAAGGCAAGTAAAGTTGTGAGCAATCCAATTGGAAAGGTTTAATAATGCCTGCAGCTTTCCGTTAACAAACCGGTTGTTCATATAAAAAAAGATACATTTACAGCGTGCAACACTTATCAAAATACGGGCTTTTTTTCATTGCATTTTTTTCTGTTTCAATAGTACATGCACAGCAGCCGTACTGGCAGCAACAAGTGAATTATAAAATAAATGTATCGTTGAATGACGGAGACAAAACGCTCACCGCAGAAGAGACCATTCAATATACCAACAACTCGCCGGATACACTGCGGTTTATCTGGTTCCATCTCTGGATGAACGCTTATAAAAATGACCGCACTGCCTTTAGCGAGCAGTTGCTGCGCAACAGTAACACGGCTTTTTATTTTGAGGATGAAGCGCAGCGCGGCTATATTAACGGGCTCGATTTTAAAGCGAACGGAACGGCCGCACCTGTTGAAGCCGACAGCGCGCATATTGATATTGTAAAGGTAATACTGCCGCAGCCCCTGGCGCCTTCCCAATCTGTTACTATCACTACGCCCTTTCATGTAAAGCTACCTTACAATTTTTCGCGTGGCGGCTATGAAGGCCAGACCTTCCAGGTTACCCAATGGTATCCCAAACCTGCCGTATATGATAGCAAGGGCTGGCACCAGATGCCATACCTCGACCAGGGCGAGTTCTACAGCGAGTTCGGCAATTTTGATGTTACGATAACGCTTCCGCAAAATTTTACAGTAGCCGCTTCCGGCAATCTGCAGAATGCAGAAGAATTGGAAAATTTAAAAGCGCTGGGTAAGCAAAATACAGCGCAGCAGGCCAATTACAAACTTTGGGATCAATCGTACCGGCTTGCAGCGTTGAAGCAGAAAAAAACGTACGAAGAAACAGCGCCGCCGTCTTCTCAAACACTTAAGACGTTGCGGTATCAACTGAACAACGCACATGATTTTGCCTGGTTTGCCAGCAAATTATTTTTAATACAATACGATACAATAAGTTTAAGAAATCATACCGTTGATGCGTTCACGTTTTATAATCCCTGGAACAAGGAAGCCTGGACAAAAAGCCTGCAATACGAAAAGGACGCAATACATTTTTACTCGGATAAGTTGGGCAGTTACCCGTATGATGTGGTAAGTGCGGTGCTCGGCAAAAGCAATAAAGAAACAGGGGGCATGGAGTATCCCACCATCACCTTATTGGAGATGGGAGATGGCGGCAAAGAGTTAGATGCAACCATCGCGCATGAAGTTGGGCACAACTGGCTGTATGGCATCCTGGCTACCAATGAGCGCGACCATGCGTGGATGGATGAAGGCATTAATACCTATTACGAAAACAGGTATATCGGCGGCAGATATGCGGTTGATAAAGGAAGGGGCTTCCTTAATAATAAGTTGCCGGAGGATGCTGATACGCTTATGCTTACAACCCTGGAAAGGTTAGGTAAAGACCAGCCGGTGGATTTAACTTCCGACAGCCTTACAGAAACAAACTATGGACTTAGTGTTTACAGTAAGGGCGGCATTTGGATGAAAAGTCTTGAAGAGCAGTTAGGATTAATAGTGTTGGATAGCTGTATGCGTACCTACTTCCGGCAATGGCAGTTTAAGCATCCTTATCCGGCAGATTTTAAAAAAATTATTGAAAGCACAAGCGGTATCTCCATAGATAGTAATTTCCGGCAATTGTATGCCACCGGTTCTTTTTTCCCATCACAAAAAAGGCAGCTTAAACTAATCGGTTTTTTTAGTTTAAAAGAGACCAATAAATACAATTATGTATCCCTTGCGCCAGCGGTTGGCTACAACTATTACGACGGGTTTATGGTTGGCGGTTTGGTTCATAATTACCAGTTACCACTCAACAAGCTGAACTTTTTAATTGCACCCGTATATGCCACCGGCAGTAAGCAATTGAACGGGGCTGCCCGTTTTTCCTACAGTGTTTTCAGTAAGTGGAAGTGGATTGATGTTTCGCTAAGCGGAACTAAATACAGCATTAATGAATTTACCCAATACAATGGCGAAAAATTGTATTTTGGTTTAACGCGCATCGTACCTTCTGTTAAATATACCTTGTACAATAAAGACCTGCGCTCCACGCAACGCTGGATTTTCCAGGCACGTGATTTTATATTAACGGAAGAAGGCTTCGGCGATTTTAACACGGTTGCAACACCAACCGATACCTTTTATGTAGCCAATAAAAAAAACACAACAACCAATCTTGCACAGGCGAAGATCAGCGTAAGCGACAACCGTAAGCTGTATCCGTACGATGCTACGCTCACCATTGATGCCGGCGAATCCTTTCTGCGCGCAGGCTTTACCGGCAATTATTTTTTCAATTACAAACAAGACAATAAAGGCATCGGGGCCAGATTTTTTGCAGGCAAATTCTTTTACCTGCAGCAAAAAACACTGCTCTCTAAAAGTGAGAACAGCCGCTACCTGCTTAGCCTGTCTGGTCCGCATGGCAACGAAGATTATACCTACAGCGATTATTTTATCGGCCGCAGCGAGCAGGAGGGCGGCTTAAGTCAGCAGCTAATGCAGCGCGACGGATTTTTTAAAGTAAGCACACCTTTCCTGAGTGACCCGGTTGGTAAAACAGATGACTGGCTGTTATCGCTGAATGTATGGGGCGATATTCCCGACGAAATAAACCCATTGAAGGTGTTGCCTTTTACCTTGCCGGTACAAATTTTTGCAGACCTTGGCACCTATAGCGATGTATGGAAAGCAGAGACGGCAACAGGCAGGTTTTTGTTTGATGCCGGTATAAAAATTTCCATTGTACATTCCGCTTTCAATGTGTATCTGCCGCTGGTGTACAGCAAAGTATTCCGGAATTATTACCAATCGTTTTACCCGGAAAAAAGATTTGCGCATACCATTGCTTTTGGTTTCGATCTGCAGCAGTTACAGCCTAATAAACTTAACCGGAAAATACCATTGTAGCGGATGTTGCCATCACGTCTGCATATCGTTCCATCGCATAGTATTGACGCGGCCAAATGGGATGCCTGTGTTGTAAACTGCAAGGATAATGTGATATATGCAACACATCAATACCTGGAGCACATGGCAGATAACTGGCTGGGCATTATCATCAACGATTATGAAGCCGTAATGCCGGTTATCTGGCGAAGCAAATGGGGCGTCCGTTATACATACACCGCACCTTTCATCCAGCAATTAGGCATGTTTGGCAGTTATACACCGGATGATTTCAAAAATGCGGTTGCTTATATAACAAAGCATTTCCGCTATGGCGATTTATATTTTAATGCAGGTAATGATTTAAAGGAAATTCTGCCTGATGCTACAACGGCAACCAACTTAATTATTCCATTAAAAGGGGAATATCAGATGATCTGTAAGCAGTACAACAAGCACTTGCAAACCAAACTAAAGCAGGCAGGTAAGCAATCGCTCCAATATGTAGTTTCTGATGAGGTAGCATTGGCAGCGGAGACTTACCGGCATTTATATGCCCAGCGCCTGCCTGCCATAACAACAGAAATTTTTAAAAGGTTTACTGCACTTGCATTGGAGTTGTTTAAGCAGGAGCAATGTTTTGTACGACAAGTAAAAGATGCGCAAAACAACCTACTGGCGATAGCCTTGTTTTTAAAGGATAATAACCGGATTTACAACATCCTGCCTTCAGTAACGGGTGAAGGCAAAAAGCTCAACGCGATGCATTTTTTATTAGACAATGTATTACAAGAGTTCGCATGCACGCATTATACTTTCGATTTTGAAGGCTCGGATGTGCCGGGTATAGAAGCTTTTTATCAATCTTTCGGCGCTGTAAATGAGCCGTATTTTTTTTACCATTACAACCGGCTGCCTTTTCCTTTAAAGTGGCTAAAGCGCTGATCGTTCGCTCAAAATTCTTTCTGCAATTACCAGATCCGCAGGCCGCGTAATTTTTATATTATCATATTCTCCGTCTATCAAAAAAATGCGGTTGCCAAAGGCTTCTACTACCGTGGCTTCATCTGTAAAATGGTCGCTGCAGGGCTGATTGAAAGCCGGCAGCAGCACATCGCTGGTAAACGTTTGCGGCGTTTGTATCATACGCACCTGTTCCCGGTTTATTACACTGTGTTTACCATCCCGTTCAATCCGCAAGCTATCTGTTGCCGCAACAGCCGGTATAGCGCTGCCCAACCGCATAGCCTGCTCGCCGCAGCGCCGTATAAGCGCCGGCGATACGAGACAACGCACGCCGTCATGTACAAATACAAGACTGTTGGCTGCTACTAATTTTAACCCGTTCTGCACGGAATGAAACCGCGTATGGCCGCCGGCAGTTACTATCACCGATTCATCCAGCAACAAGTGTTCATGCGCTGCGGTAATATAGTCACCCGGCAGTACAAGAATAATTTGTACATCATTATAAGCCTGTATAAAAGCCTGTACCGTATGCCACAATACCGGCTTGCCCCGCAACAGGAGGAATTGTTTCGGCACCGGGCTTCCCATTCGCATGCCTGAGCCGCCGGCAACAATCACCGCATATTTTTTCATGTCGTAAAGAAAAGAAATGATGATTAAAGTTTCAAAGTTTACAAGTTCGCGGGTATGTTTATCTGTTTACGTGTTTCATATTTTACGGGTCACGGGTTTACCTATTTCCGTAAGGTCTTAAGCTCAATGTAACCAATTTTCTGACGAATTATCAAACTATTGAACTTGTGAATCTCTAAGCTCCAAACATTAAACTATTAAACAATCGCTTAAAACCGTGAACTCCGAAACACTAAAACTTGTGAACCTTACAACGCTGAAACCCGCGAACCCTCAAATTTTAAACTTTTTACAATCTGCATTTCCCTAATCACAACTTAACTTCGCGCAGCAATTTTTAAAACATGTTAGTAGGTTTAAACAACGTTACGTTTGAGTTTGGTGCGCGGCTGATTGTACAGGATGCTACCTGGCATATACATCCGGGCGAGCGGATTGGTTTAATCGGTTACAACGGTACCGGAAAATCTACGTTGCTGAAAGTGTTGGTGGGCGAATACCAGCCTTCTGCCGGCTCGGTAGAACGGGGCCGCGGCACGACCATCGGTTACCTGCACCAGGATTTATTGAGCTTTGATACCAACGATTCTATACTGGATGTGGCCATGGGTGCTTTTGAAAAAATAAAGGAGCTGGAAAAAGAGATAGAAGCCATCGGCATTGAACTGGAAAGAACATCGGATGAAAAACTGTTGGAGCAATATACCGACAAACTGCACGAGCTGGAAGTATTGGACGGCTATAATATCCACCACAAAACAGAAGAAGTATTACAGGGCCTGGGCTTTGAAAACAGCCAGCTTAAACGGCCGTACAAAGAGTTCAGCGGTGGCTGGCGTATGCGCGTGCTACTGGCAAAAATGATATTGCAGCAGCCCGATGTGTTGTTGCTTGATGAGCCTACGAACCACTTGGATCTACCTTCCATTGAATGGCTGGAGAAATACCTGATCCACTACAAAGGCAGTGTGGTAATTGTAAGCCACGATAAATATTTTTTAAACCGCATGGTCAATAAGATTGTAGAGATTTACCAGCAGGAACTCAACATCTATAGCGGCGACTATGAGTTTTATGAAAAAGAAAAACAGATACGCATAGACCTCCAGCAACGCGCTTTTGAAAACCAGCAGGATTATATCCGCCAGCAGGAGCGCTTTATCGAGCGTTTCCGCAGTAAGGCAAGCAAGGCCGCTGCAGCACAAAGCGCCATTAAACGCTTGGATAAACTGGATAGGGTAGAGAACGTAGAAATGGAACGGCCCAACCTGCGCATCAACTTCCAGGTAGATAAGCAGCCTGGCAGAGTGCTGGCATCGCTGAAAGACGTTACGAAACGCTTTGGCGATTTAACCATTACCGAAAAAGCGATTGCCGAAATTGACCGCGGCGATAAGATTGCGCTGATCGGCGCTAATGGTAAAGGCAAGTCCACCCTGCTGCGCATTATCGCCGGCACCGACAACAATTTTGAGGGTGAACGGGTTTGGGGACACAATGTGGATGAAAGCTTTTACGCGCAGCATCAGTTGGAAGCGCTGAATCTCAACAATACCGTGCTTGATGAAATGAAAGAATGCGGCAGCGGTAAAACAGAAATGGAACTGCGCGCGTTGTTGGGTTGTTTCCTGTTCAGCGGCGACGATGTAGAGAAGAAGATAAAAGTACTGAGCGGTGGTGAGAAAGCAAGGGTGGCGCTGGCAAAAGTAATTGTAAGCAAAGCCAACTTCCTGATGCTGGATGAGCCGACCAACCACTTAGACATGCACAGCGTTGAACTACTTACGGAGGCATTAAATAAATATGAAGGCAGTATTATTTTCGTCAGCCACGACCGTTATTTTATAGCCAATGCCGCCAATAAAATCTGGGAGATCATTGACCATGAAATAAAAGAGTTTAAAGGCACTTACACCGAATATGTGGAATGGAAAGAGCGCATGGCCAGGCAGGCGAAGAAAGCGGAAAGCAATAAAGTAAAAGAAGACGGGCCTAAGCCGGCCGATGATAATAGCAAGCAACAGGAAATTGTTACCGCTGCCAATCGTCCTGCGCCGGCCGTTAAAGCTGTAGTACCGGCTAACCGGCAGGCACCGGCAGATAATGCTGCCGACCGCGACCAGAAGAAAGAACTGCAGCGGGTGCAAAAACAATTTGGCAAGGCAGAAGAAGAATTGGAAAAACTAAAGCAACAGCAAAAAAGGGCAGAGGCGGCGATGGCTGCACCCGATGTATATGCCGACCGGAACAAATTTGTGCAACTGGAAAATGAATATAACAAAGTGCTGAAAAGTATAGTAGCTGCTACGCAGGAATATGAACAGTTGTTTGAGAAAATAATGGAACTGGAAGGCGCTTAACTCCGAACAACGATATAAGTAATAACATAAAAAGTCGAAGCGAAATATCAAATCTGTTTGGGAAAACCCTTATACAGCTATGTCAAGCGCCGGTATATAAAAGCAAATTTTTATATATAGAAGCAACCAGTTTGCATAGTCCATCTCAACCTGCTTTTTTTAAACAAACCATTACTTCATTAAGCCGGTGGTTTCGATATTTTTAAACCGCTCCTGAGTTTTCGTTTGCCTCCAATCTTATATTAAAAAGATAATAAACAGCTCCGTTTGGCACAATCTTTATCCATCAATTCCTATTGCTAATAACGTAAAATTTTTTTATGGAAAACAGTAGAACCCAATACGCGCTGATAACCGGCGGTACAAGCGGTATCGGTAAAGAGCTTGCCAAATTATTTGCACAGGATGGCCACAACCTGATTATTGTAGCGCGGGATGAAATGGAGCTAAATAGTACAAAACAGGAAATCTCGCAACGCTTCGGGGTGCAGGTAGAGGCTATTTCTAAAGACCTTTTTGAACCTAACGCAGCCGAAGAACTATACGATGAAATAAAAGAAAACGGCTGGAGCGTAAATGTGCTGGTGAATGATGCAGGGCAGGGTCAGCATGGTAAGTTTATAGAGTATGATATTCAGCGCGATGTGGATATTATACAACTCAATATTGTTTCGCTTACCATATTAACGAAGTTATATTTAAAAGAAATGGTAGCGCGCAACGAAGGCAAAATATTGCAGTTGTCTTCTCTTGCTTCTCAAACGCCCGGCCCGTTGCTGGCCGTATATTCTGCCACCAAAGCGTATGTACAGTCGTTTACACAAGCCATTATCAATGAAACGGAGGACATCGAAGGTGTAACGATTACTGCATTATTACCGGGCGCAACCGATACCGATTTTTTTAATAAAGCAGATGCAGAGAATACAAAGCAGGTACAGGATATGAAATTGGACGATCCTGCAATAGTAGCTAAAGACGGCTATGAAGCACTGATGGCGGGTAAAGCAAAAATGGTTTCCGGTTTTAAAAACAAAATGCAGGCAGCCATGAGCAATATCATGCCGGAAGCGGCAGGCGCCGGCAATATGCGCAAGACAATGGAAGAAAGCACGTCGGGGGAATACAAAAAATCGAATAACTCGTAAAGCAAGAAACAAATCAGGAAGCCCCGCTTAGCGGGGCTTTTTTATGTGCAATTTTTCTTTGAAAAATGGAACATCTTATGTTTGAAACTACGGGTTTTTAAATTTCAACGCTGCTTAATTATTTATAATCAAGCTGTAGGTAACTTATATAAGGATGCTATCAAATCTTGTACGATACTATAACCTGCATTGTTCAAAACCGGTAATTTGCACTTTTAAATTAAGTTATGTAAACGCTTATAAGCCATGAATACCCAACAAGCTTACGACTCCTGGGCAGAACAATACGACACAAATAATAACAGAACAAGAGACCTTGAAGCCGTTGCATTGCGACATAGTTTATCCAAAATTTCATTTGAAAGTTGCCTGGAAATAGGCTGCGGCACGGGCAAGAATACAGCCTGGCTGGCTGAGCAGGCAAAGCAGATTACCGCTGTGGATTTGTCGGAAGTAATGCTGGCGAAAGCAAAGGAAAAAATAACTGCTCCCAAGGTTCAATTTGTACAGGCCGACATTACTGGCCCCTGGGCGTTTGTGCATCAGCCTTATAAGCTCGTTACCTTTTCCTTAGTGCTGGAGCATATTAATAACCTGGAGCATGTTTTTAGTGAAGCGGCAAAAGCTATAAATGTTTACGGATATGTTTATGTAGGCGAGTTGCATCCGTTTAAGCAATACACCGGCAGTAAGGCGAGGTTTGAAACGGAGGCAGGTTTGCATATCGTTCCCTGCTTCAACCATCATACTACCGACTTTGTGTTAGCAGCTAAAAAATATGATCTTTTATTGGTTGATATAAACGAATGGTTTGATGAAGAGGTCCGGAGCGGCATTCCGCGCATCCTCACCTTGCTTTTTCAAAAAAATGCATAAGCTGCCGGCCTGCAAATAATCGAAACCTTTTTTATTTCTAAGACTTGGCAATGACTTATGTTAAAATGTACAAGCTGTAAAAACCTGTTTGGTTACGACGCTGTACAGCTAAAAGATTAAAAAACCCGACAGGTTACGCGCTACTACTTTCAAAAGGAGTTACTGCCAGAGACTTGGCGGTTTCGTGGCTAATGCTATACTACTTACTTAAAATATTTTCGACAGCAGGCTTAGCGCATTGCTTGTCATTACGCGGTCCACAATTTCTTCTGCGGCGACCGCTTTGTTTCTATCCTGCAGCAGCGGACACGGCGCCTTAACGCCTTTGAGGTAATCAAAAGCATGCTTCAGCAGGTAATCATCAAGGTCATCAAATGTTTCGGACGTCCAGTAACCATTTATCGGGTCTATAATGCCATCAAAATCAGAGCCCAGTGTTTGTATGCCCCAGGCATAGCGGCCGTTGCTGTCCAGCACTTCGGCCATGTGGCGGACCTGGTTCCATACTAATTTACTCCAGGCAAACAGGATGTCCCGCCGGCGGATGTTTCCCCGCGCATTACGTAACGCCTGTTTAGAGCCGATCCTGCGCTCATCTAACTGAATACCGGCAATGCCGCCGCTCTCCTCTATCCGCAATATTTCATCATCATAAAAATTAATGTCGTCCGTCATAAACAAACCTTCCTGCGCTGCCGGCGTCTGCGTGGTGCCGCCCGGCGCGCTCAGGCCTGTAACGCCGGCATGACTTGCAATCAACGGTACAAACACATCCGGGAACTCTTCGTCCAGCATCTGAAAATAGTCGAGCCTTGTTTGCCGGCTCATGTGCTTGATATCAATATAAATTTTAGGCACCGGATTACCCGCGTCATCAGTTGTATCCTGCAGCAGCGCCCGTATTACTTCCCGGCCGGCTTCCTTCATGCCTTCGGCTAACCCGTTCTCCTGGTCTATTATACATTTTACCAGTCCGCCAAGGCTTCGCGCCTGCCCGGCAAGCCCGTTCCAGAAATGGTGGGTAAGCGTAATAAATGCAGGCCGCAGCAAGCCATCGCTGCTACTTCTTAATTGCCGGATACGTTGCAGTGTACGCGCCAGCGCATCCGGCGGTACCCCATTAGGAAAAGTAGCAGCGGGCACATAACAATTCATCACCTGGTCAAATACATGGCCGCCTTCAATGGTAGGCACAAAAATAATTTTGCTTTCCCCCAAAGTTTCTTCGCGCATCGCCAGTTCTATATCGGCATAGGAGCGGGCAATCTCGTACGAAACTTCTTTCCCTTCAAGGATTACTTTTTTGCCGGCGCCTTGTTTCAAAAAGTTCATTTCCTGCTGCAGATCGTCCCAGTAAGAGGGCATTTGTTGCACAAAATCAATCCGTTGCTGGCCAAACTCGGTGGCCAGTTTGGTCAATGCATCCGATACAATGCCGGTGCCGGCTTTATTAACAAAAAATCCTTTTTCCTGTGGATAAAAAGAGAGGCACGCCACACCAACCCGCCCTTTGGCAAGCGAGCTGGCATCGCTTTGTATAAAGTTGGTGAGCGAGGCGATGTAGTTTTTTACTTTGTCGAAAAGGGAAGGTGCATCCCGGCGCCACACAGAAGTATGGTTGGTGATGTCATCAGATTGAATGCCGGGTGTGGCTGCAAAGCTGCGGGCATACGCCTTAATAGAAGGATGACAATGAATATCAACAAAAAAATGCGGTTCCATAGGTGCGGGTTTTTATAGTTACAGAGCGGCAAAAATGCAAATACAACACAAGGCTGGCTGTTGCAACAACCGGCTCTCCAATAAATACAGTATATAAAAAGATTAGTCGTAGTTAAGCGGCCGGCGCAAACAAAAACAAGCTGAATAGAAAAATTTCCAGGCTATAAAAAGGGATTAATTCCATTACAATACGGTGCTGATAAAAAGTGAATCAGGAAATCAGCTACCAAAAATGAAGTGCTAATGTAAAGCTTTACAGGAAGTTAGCAGCCGTAAGCTAGAAATAAATTTAAAGAAGTGATTCCCGGGGCGGGTTTAGACATTATGGTTACGAAGGCTTTCTTCTATCTTAGCCAGCAAGTCTTTTTTCAAAAATGGTTTTTCTATAAAACCATCGGCGCCGGCTTCTGCAGCGGCAATATCTAAATTAGGCGTGGCAGAAACCATAAACACCGGCTTATCGCAGGTAAGCGCGTTTTGCTTCAGGTATTTGCAAATGGTTAACCCATCCACGCCTGATAATTGCTTGTCTAATAAATATATATCTGCATCCTGGTGTTTATCTTCAAGCAACGGCCGCGGCTGTGGTAGTACCACCGTATCGTAGCCGGCCTTTTCAAAAATAATTTTGAAAATTTCCTGTACGCCCGGATCATCATCAACTACTACAATCTTTTTTCTCAAAAAATCTGCTTTCATTTATGGAAACAAATTTTAAACCTAATTTATGATACACACTTCTTTTCCCCGCTTTATTTCAGAAAAATTTGTAGTATGCAGCTTGCCTGGACATCCAAAATTTTTCAGGAGCGGTACCCTGCAGTGCCGGTTTTTAAAACCAGATGCACTGTTCAGCGCTTTTACAGGTGTATAGAAGCAAATGGTGCAAAGCCATCCTGCAAATGACCTGCAACTGCTTCATTCGCCTAAGGGTATTCGAGTTGAACTACCTCTTAAACCCTAAAAAGAACGATTGGCAAGGAACATTAATATTGAAGTATCAGACAAAAATTTCCTTTAATTCAGCAACCGGTATTCGTTCGGCGATTGCCCGACCCATTGCTTAAACAGGCGGGTAAAATGCTGCGGATATTTAAAGCCCAATTCATAAGCAACCTGGCTCACTGATTTGCTTTGGTCCCAGATTTTTTCCTTCGCTACATCAATCACTTTCACTTGTATATACTCCTGTGCTGTTTTTCCGGTTTCTTTCTTTACCAGGTCGCCAAAATAACCCGGTGATAAATTCATTTCTCCTGCACAATAAGCAACAGAAGGCAAGCCAATGGTTTGCGGTTTGTTTGTTTCATAATACTCGTTCAGCAAAGTCTCAAAACGTTCCAGGATGCTCTTGTGTACAGTATCGCGGGTAATAAACTGGCGGTCGTAAAAACGGGTGCAATAATTCAGGAACAATTCAATGTTTGATACAATCAATCGTTTGCTGTGCTTGTCAATCGCATGTTCCAATTCGTATTCAATTTTAGAAAAACAATCCATCACAATTTTCCGTTCCCGTTCCGAAAGGTGCAGCGCTTCATTCGACTGATAACTAAAGAATGTATAGTCCTGAATATGCCGCCCAAGCGTTGTGCCGTGTATCAAGTCGGGATGAAAGACCAGCGCATAACCTTTTGGCTGATAGGTTTCTCCGTTGCTGTTTATGCCTGCTACCTGTCCGGGCGCCAGAAAAACCAACGTGCCTTCCCCGTAATCATACGTGTGTCTTCCATACACCAGGTCACCACATTTCACCTCCTTTAAAAATATCGTGTAAAAGCCGAAATACATCCGCGAACCGCCGCGTGGGTTTGCCTTCGATAAATCAACCACACTAATCAGCGGGTGCAGTGTTTCATTGTTGTTGAATACGTTGTAATCGTTGATTGTTTCAAACCGCTTCATCTCATCCATGACGCTGTTGTTTGTACCGAATCAAAACTACCACTTTGTGCAAGCTTTTTATACGGAGCAATTCCCAATCAGCAATATTGGTAGGTAAAACCGGAATCTATATACAATGCAGCCGGATAAATGCGATGACCTTTGCAATAGCAAAAAAGAATAGAAACTATGGAACAGGTTACATTGAATAACGGCGTTACAATGCCCATCTTAGGCTTTGGTGTTTTCCAGGTGAAAGATTTAGTGGAATGCGAAAGAAGCGTGATTGATGCCATTGAAACAGGTTATCGTTTGATTGATACCGCTCAATCGTATGAGAACGAAGAAGCCGTTGGCAAAGCCATTAAAAAAAGTGGTGTAAAGCGAGAAGCGTTATTTATTACAACGAAGCTTTGGATACAGTCTAACGGTTACGACGGCGCAAAGAAAGCATTTGAAAAATCAATGAAGAAATTAGGGTTAGATTATCTGGATTTGTACCTTATTCACCAGCCGTTTGGAGATGTATATGGCGAATGGAGAGCCATGGAGGAATTGTACAAAGAAGGAAGAATAAAAGCCATTGGTGTCAGCAATTTTCAACCCGACAGGTTGATTGATTTAATCATTCACAACGAAGTAGTTCCTGCCGTTAACCAGGTTGAAACGCATCCGTTTCATCAGCAAACAGAAACACAGCAATTCATGCAGGAAAACGGGGTGCACATAGAATCGTGGGGTCCGTTTGCCGAAGGCAAAAACGATTTGTTTCATAATGAGTTGCTCCTTTCCATTGGTAAGAAGTATAACAAGACGATTGCCCAGGTAGTGATTCGCTGGCTTACGCAAAGAGGTATTGTGGCTATACCAAAATCAGTTAGAAAGGAAAGAATGGAAGAGAACTTCAATAGCCTCGATTTTGAACTGAGCAACGAAGACGTGGAAAGGATTAAAACATTGGACACAAACAAGAGCAGCTTCTTCGACCACCGCGACCCAAAAATGGTAAAATGGCTGGGTGAAAGAAAACTGAATGATTAATCGCCGCTGGCGTTAACCTGAAAAATAAAATGATTATTTATGGAAATCACAAAAATTGGTTCGCAACCTTCCGCCAAAGGACCGGAAGACTGGTTTACCGGCGCCGTGCGTGTGGATGCTTTGTTTCAACCCAATGATGCAAGACGCGCAGCCGCAGCTACCGTTACATTTGAGCCGGGGGCAAGAACTGCCTGGCACACACATCCGTTAGGTCAAACATTAATTGTAACCTCTGGTTGCGGCTGGGTACAACGGGAAGGCGCTTCTGTTGAAGAAATTCATCCCGGCGATGTAGTTTGGTTTGAACCGGATGAAAAACACTGGCATGGAGCTACGGCAACCAATGGCATGACACATATTGCCATACAGGAAAACCTAAACGGTAAAGTAGTGGACTGGATGGAAAAAGTAAGCGAAGAACAATATCGCAAAATATAAAGCCTGACCCAATAGAAACAGGTGAGGTGGGTAAACATGTTAAAACTTTTATTTATGAAAATTGTTATAACAACCGATAAATTACAATGGAACGGCACCAAATTGTTAACGATAGTAATTGCACTATTGATGCTATCATTTTTATGTACCAGTAAGATTATGGCACAGGAAAAAAATCAAATGGTCAGATTAGCAAAGATTAAAGTTGATCCGTTACAACTGGAAAAATACAATGCTGCGCTTAAAGAACAAATGGCTGCTGCGGTTCGTGTTGAGCCAGGTGTCTTAACCTATTATGCGGTTGCCGATAAAAGCGATCCTTCCAGGATTACTATCCTTGAAATATATGCGGATACAGCCGCTTACAAATTGCATATAGAAACACCGCATTTTAAGAAATATAAGGCAACGGTAAAAGACATGGTTACCTCCCTGGAGCTTGATGATGTTACATTAATTGGTTCTGCTAAAAAGCAGGACATGTAACGTAAAATGCAAGTGTCTTTTTATCATTTCTACCCGGCTATTATAAAAATGGCTGACGAAAGAAGTAAACAATTCAATTCATTAAAAATGTAAGTTATGCAAAAAAGAATGGCGGGTAAAAGCGGCTTGGAAGTATCAGCGCTTGGTTTGGGTTGTATGGGATTGAGCTTTGGCTATGGTCCGGCAACAGACAAACAGGATGGCATCAATCTTATACGTGCTGCCTACGACAAAGGCGTCACCTTCTTTGATACCGCAGAAGCATACGGACCTTATACAAACGAAGAACTGCTTGGCGAAGCGTTGGAACCGATGCGTAACGAAGTAGTGATTGCCACCAAATTTGGCTTTAAAGAAGGCAAGCCACCGATGGGATTAGACAGCCGCCCCGAAACGATAAGAGCCGTTGCGGATGCATCGCTGAAGCGTTTGCGTACAGATGTAATAGACTTATTTTATCAGCATCGTGTTGACCCGAATGTTCCTATTGAAGACGTAGCCGGAACCGTGAAAGATTTAATTAAAGAAGGCAAGGTAAAACACTTTGGTTTGTCGGAAGCCGGCGCACAAACCATCCGTAAAGCACATGCCGTTCAGCCGGTTGCTGCCCTGCAAAGCGAATACTCGCTTTGGTGGAAAGAACCTGAGCAGGAAATACTACCAACGCTGGAAGAACTGGGTATTGGCTTCGTGCCGTTTAGTCCGCTGGGTAAAGGCTTTTTAACCGGCAAGATTGACGAAAACACCAGCTTCGACAAAGGGGATTTTCGCAATACCGTTCCCCGTTTTTCGGAAGAAAACCGGAAAGCCAATCAGTCTTTGGTTGATTTGCTAAGCACCATTGCAAAAGATAAAAATGCAACACCTGCGCAGATTGCATTGGCATGGCTGCTGGCACAAAAGCCGTGGATCGTACCGATTCCGGGCACGACCAAAATACACCGGCTGGAAGAAAATATTGGTGCCGCAGACATTACACTTAGCGATGGCGATTTAAAAGAGATTCAGGATGCCGTAGCGAACATTGAAATCGTTGGTGCCCGATATAATGAACAAGGACAAAAAATGATCAACCGGTAAGCATTCCATTATCTATTATCTGCTAAAATTAAAATATAATGAAGAGAGCGCTTTATGTACTGATATTCGTTACCGCTGCCTTATGTAATCGTGCATCAGCGCAAGACTCCACTTTATTTCCAAAAGGCGAAATCGGCAAAAACACAGATAATTACACAGGTACTATCTGGCTTAGCGAATTAAATCAGCCCGATAGCAACTTCACTTTCAGTGTAGCGCAGGCAGTCTATACAGCCGGTTCAAAGCTCGATTGGCATATTCATCCGGCAGGGCAATATCTGCTCATTACAGAAGGAACAGGTTATTACCAGGAGAAGGGAAAGCCAGGCCAGGTTGTTCACAAAGGAGACATTATCAAATGCCTTCCGGGTGTTGAGCATTGGCATGGCGCAGCGCCGGGCAGCAGCTTTGCTTACGTTGCTGTAACACCTGCTAGAAAAGGAAAAACAATGTGGTTAAAGCGTGTTTCTGATGCAGAATACAATAGCGTGAAATAATTATTTCATCACACAAAATCATAACACATGAAATCATCACTTTTCGTACTATTCTTAGTAATCCTTAGTACACAATTGTCTTATGCACAGCAGCCGCCAACGGAAACCATCAAAACGGCTGCGAATAACACTCCTGAACAGGAGGAAATCATCAACCTTTCCAAACAGAAATGGACTTGGATGGGGGATAAGAATACAGATTCTTTGAATGTGCTGTTTGATGACAAAGCGATGTTCGTTCACATGGGCGGAAGCTGGGGTAAAACCCAGGAACTGGCCACCATTAAAAGCGGTGGCATCTGGTACAAGAAAGCAGAAGTGTATGGAGTTGTAGTAAACACGTTTGGCAATACGGCTATTCTTTTAAATGACATAGACTTAGAGGCAGTAGTGGGTGGCAACACAGTTACAAACCCTTTTATGGTTACGGAGGTATATATAAAAGAAAACGGTAACTGGAAAATGGGTTCACTCACTTTTTCACACCTGCTCAGGCCGGTTAAAATAAATACCAACAAATAACAGCATTAATGCATTACAGGTATAATTATAATTTAAACGGAGGCCCGGCTTCGTTAGAAAATAATACGCTGCAAATGCTTTCTGCATTGCACAGGAACTTTCTACCTTTATTATACTCCCGGTTTTATAATTTAAAAAAATTATCCTCTTATTAACCTAACCACATAGCAAACTACAATTTAAACATCAATGGAAAAAAACAACAGGGAGATGTTGACCCCGCAACGCCTATGTTATGGGTGCTGCGCGATCATCTCAACCTCGTTGGCACCAAGTATGGCTGTGGTATTGCCCAGTGCGGTGCGTGTACTATTTATTTAGGCGATACCGCCGTTCGCTCCTGCCAGTTACCTGTCTCATCTGTCGGCGATCAGGCTATCACTACCATTGAGGGGTTAAGTGAAAAGGGAGATCATCCGTTGCAAAAAGCATGGCTGGAGCATGATGTAGCACAATGCGGCTATTGCCAGGCGAGGCAAATTATGAATGCTGCGGCTTTGCTTAAATCCAAACCGTATCCCGGCGCTTCTTATAAACCTTAAAGTATTTTACACGTATGGTAAACAAATTTCGGGCAATGCTGCCTGCGGGCTTACCGGCAATGCGCGTTCCTTAAAATTATCAGGGCTTTGGCCTTTTGTTGGATACCGGCAACTCTACCGTAAAAACGGAGCCTTTATCCTTCTCGCTCTGCACATGAATCGTACCCTCATGTTGCCGGATGATTTCCATAGAGATATACAGTCCAAGGCCAAGTCCGGGAAAGGTGGCGCTATCCGGGTCATTGGAGCGGAAGAAACGTTCAAACACCTTTTCACTGGTATTCGGTGTCATACCGATTCCAAAATCCTGCACGGCAACTTTTATTTTGTCTTCTTCTGTATAGCTGCTGATCACTATTTTATCCGCCTCCGGCGAGTACTTGATCGCATTGGACAAAAGATTTACAAACACCTGGCGCAGCCTTTCCTCATCGCCCCGTATTGTTGGTAACGCCTGCAGGTTAAGTACGACCGTATGCCGCGTGGTGGTTCTTTGCATCTCGTCTCCGATGTCCTGCAGCAGTTGGGTAATGTCTAACCCGGACATGTTGAGCGATAATCTACCTTCCGATATTTTAGTAACATCCAGCAGGTCGCGAATCAGGATGGTAAGCCGGTCAATCTGACCATTCATTTTCTTTAAAAAAGTAATGGTTTGCTTATCATCGGAGGCGGCAAAATTATCATACAAAATTTCCGCATAGGCTTTAATACTTGTAACCGGTGTTTTTAACTCGTGGCTGGCAATGCCAATAAATTCATCCTTTTGCCGCTCAATCGTTTTACGGTCGGTAATATCATAAATTACGCCTGCCGCCTGCACCGGTTGCCTGGCTTCATTATAAAATACATTTCCGTAGTAACAAACCCAGCCGGTGCTTCCATTGTCGTACTGCACACGCACTTCAAGGCTAAGGCTGCCTTTTTTGTATAATTTCTCAAAAGCAGCGTCAAATTTTTGCCGGTCATCCGGATGCAGGTACTTTTTTGCCTGCTCATGATTCCACACTTCCTGGTAGGTAGTGTGGCCAAGCAACTGGTCGTGCCGGGCGCTGCGCTTTACCCTACCTGAGGCAGCATCCATATCCCATACCCCCATTTTAGAGGCATCCAGGGCTACATTCAGGCTGGCCTGCGCAGTTTTAAGCTCATCGTTAGCCAGCTTGCGGTCGGTAATGTCGTACATTACCCCGGTTAAACGGATCGCTTTACCTTTTTCTCTTTCTACCACGCGCCCGTAGCCGGCCATCCAATGCGTCTCCCGGTCGTCAGCTTTTATAATCCGGAATTCTGCTTCATACACCCCTGTTTTGGTGATAGCTTTATCCAACTGTTTCTCTACATAGTCAACATCGGCAGGATGGATAAACTTAATAAAATCTTCCGGCCCTTTTTCGAGGCCGTCCGGCTCCAGCCCAAACAAAATATAATGCTGCTCATTCCAGATAATCCTGTCGGATGTAAGGTTCCAGTCCCAGGTAGCAAGGCCGCCGGCTTCCAGCGCTATACGGTAGCGTTCCTCCCACTGGCGGATGGCGGTCTCACTTTTCAGCTTATCCGTTATATCGCGCACCATTTTTAAAAATCCTGCGCCGTCTTTAAGCGGTTGCAGCGTGCCCGAAACATAAATGCGGGAACCATCTTTCCGCAGGTGAAAACGCTCGTCGGGTGCAATCCCTTTTTCCAGCGCAGTCTTTATTTCCTGCTCCGGCTGTTTAGCTTCCCGGTCTTCCGGCGTAAAAATCATCCTGGCCGACTGCCCCAGCGCTTCGCTTTCTGTCCAGCCAAATATCTTCTCTGCTGTTTTATTCCAACTGGTAATGCTGTAGTCTGCCGCAGTAGTAAAAATGGCGTAGTCCGATGCGCTTTCTACGAGGTTGCGCAGGCGCTCTTTAGATTCCTGCGCTGCTTCTTCTGCTTGTTTGTTATTTGTAATGTCGAGTGTTACACCCATCATGCGCGCCGGCATTCCTTCTGCATTGTAATATACCCGCCCGCGGTCGTATATCCAGTGTATGCTGCCGTCATCCCACTGTATGCGCACCTGCAGGTCGAGTATGCCGGTTTCTATAGCCTCGCTGAACGTTTTATCAAACTTCGCCCGGTCTTCCGGTACAACATGGCGCTGAAAAATTTTCCGGTTCCATTTCTCAACGGGCTGCTCATATCCGAAAATCATATTGTGCCGCATGTTGGTCTGTGCTTCACCCGTAGTAAAATCAATAGACCATACGCCCATGCGGGCGGCTTCCAGCGCTACCTCCAGGCTTTGCTGCGTGTCCAGCAATGCTGTCTCCACCAGCCGGCGGTCGGTTACATTGCGGGCAATGGTAGAAATGCCCATCACCCGGCCATTAATGTCTTTAATAGGAGAGAGCCGTACTTCGAGGTTCATTAACTGTCCGCTCTTATTCATCCGGATACTATCATATATCTCTACTACTTCGCTTTGCTTTATTTTTTCAATATTACCCAGCATGTCTTTTAAGTCTTCCGGCAGGGTAAGCATAGTTACCGGTTTGCCTATCGCTTCTGCTGCCTTGTACCCATACAGCGCTTCTGCTGCCTTGTTCCAACTGGTAATGATGCTGTCAAAATTGATGGTTATAATAGAGTCTATAGAAGATTCTACAATAGAAGCGAGGAAAAATTTGTCTTTCTCCAGCTTTTTACGTTCCGTAATATTAAAAAAAGTAAGTACCACGCCGTTTATCCGGTCGTCGCTGGTGCGGTAAGGCAGTGCCCGCATCATAAAAAAGCGCCCGTCGGTCGTTTGTACTTCCCGCTCTGCAGGCTGCAGCGTTTCCAGCACCGCTTCGGCATCGGCCATCAGGTCTGCATCTCCCAGCCTGTTGGTAATGTCGGACAGCGGCCGGCCAAAGTCGGTAGGGATCAAATTAAATATTTCGGTGGTGGCCGGCGTAAACCGTTTAATGCGAAAGCTCCTGTCTAAAAATATAGTGCCGATGGCTGTTGAGTTAATAAAGTTGGTAAGGTCATTGCCGGACTGGCTGATCTCCTCGATTTTTACTTTTAGTTCCTGGTTTACGGTGCGAAGCTCTTCATTGATGGATTGCAGCTCTTCCTTGCTTGTTTCCAGTTCTTCCGACGAGGAGCGCAGCTCTTCGTTAATGGCCTGCAGCTCTTCATTCGAGGCTTTCAGCTCTTCTGCCTGCACTTCATACTGCTCGGTAGACTGCCGCAACTGCACCTTGGAGCGCATCAGCTCTTCTTCTAACTGCCGGGCTACGGGTTCTGCCGACGAGTAGTCCGATAGTGCTTCTCCGGCCGCTTCCGCCACCGGCTCCAGCAGCACGAGGAATAGACCGTTAGCCTTGTTTGCTGCATGCAATACCGGGCGCACATGGATGTTGATGGTGGTGGAGGCGCCGTTTATAATCGTCTTCAGGCTTTTTGTTTCCACGTTCGTTTTGCGCTGGGCGGCCTGGTACAGCGCGCTTCGCAATTCAATGCGCAGATCCGGGCGGATAAGCTTTAATAAGTTCTGGGTTGGCTCGCCGCCGGTTATCTGCAGGTAAGCAGCGGCGCTTTCGGTAAGGTGAACAATTTCATATTCCTCATTCACCACGATGGAAGGCGGCGCATATTGCTCCAGCAACTGGTGGTGCAGCGCTGTATTGGAAAGCCTGTCGGGAAAGCGGGTTCCTTTAACCGGCGCCGGCGGCGGCAGTTTCCCCGGAGCGCCCTGTGGCGTAAGCGTCTGTTCGGGCGCCGGATAAAGGGAGCGGGCCAACAACTGGTTGCTTTGGAAAAGGTGATGCTCGCGGTTAACGGTGGCAAATAAATTACCGGCGCCGTCCACCGATTCGCTGGAACCTAAAAAAAGATAAGCGCCGGGGGTAAGCGCAAAATGGAAAGTGGACATTACCCGCTCCTGCGCCGTTTGGTTCAGGTAAATGAGCATATTGCGGCAGGTAACGAGGTCGAGGCGGGAGAACGGCGGATCTTTAATAACATTGTGATTGGCAAATAAAACCATTTCGCGCAGCTCGCGCTGGATGCGGTATCCTTCGCCTTCTTTATTAAAGAACTTCCGCAGCCGCTCCGGCGATACGTCTGCCGCATCGTTGAGGCTGTACAAGCCTTCGCGCGCCACTGCTATAGAGGCGTCGTCAATATCCGTGGCGAATATCTGTACATGGGGCGCATCAACGTTATCCTGCGTACGTTCGGCGCAAAGCATGGCGATGGAATAAGCTTCCTCGCCGGTAGCGCAGCCGGCCACCCAGATGCGTACGAAATCGGTAGCTTTTTTACCATGAAAAATCTTTGGGAGCACATCGGTTTCTAAAAAAAGAAAAGCTTCCTTATCCCTGAAAAAATTAGTGACGGATATGAGCAGGTCTTTCAGGAGCGCATTGGTTTCTTCCGGGTTGCCATCAAAAAACGCAGCATACGCCGGCAGGTCGGGAAGGCTGCGCACGCTGATGCGGCGCTCGATGCGGCGGAGGATAGTCGCGCGTTTATAATTGGAAAAATCGTGACCGGTGCGCAGGCGCAGTTGCATAAAAATTTCGCGCAATGCCCGTTCCTGCAGTTCGGGCTTTATGAGCGGCTCTTTCTCCACTTCAATTGTTCCGAGGCTGTTGCGGTAGGTAACGAGGTAGGCAGGTATCTCAGCCACGTTCAGTATTGCATCTACAAGGTCGGTAGCAATGGAGTTGCGGGGCATCTCGCTGAAATCGGCCTCGCGCGGGTTTTGCACAATAGCCGCACCGCCGCGCTCTTTAATACGCTTAAGCCCCATCGAGCCATTGGCGCCGGTGCCGCTCAGTACCACACATATTGCCCTGGCGCGGTGCGACTCGGCGAGGGTGCGGAAGAAAATATCTACGGGGGCGCGGCGGTCTTCCACCGTAAGATTTTTTGATACTACGAGGTAGCCGCCATCCATAATGAGGTGTTCGTTGGGCGGTACTACATAGATGTGATCAGGAATTACTTTTACTCTTTCCGTTACAGGTGTTACGGGTATGGCCGCAACGGTCTGCAGTATCCGGGCAAGCTGGCTGTCGTGGTCGGGCGACAGATGTAGTATTACTACATAAGCCATATTACTGTCGGGCCTTACCTGCTCAAAAAATAATTTTAAGGCCTGTATGCCGCCGGCAGACGCGCCGATACCTACCACTAAAAAAGCATTTTCCACAGCGCTGTTGTGCGCCGTTCCGTTTTCTCCCGGTTTCGTATTGTCAGCGGGTGTGTTCATAATGTAGCTCCTGTAATAGAGGTTAAGATATACATTTTTATAAATAGAAAACTGTGTAAAACAGCATAGCCATAACCCTGTATTATGGAATTACAATAACAGTGCTTGTTTATAAAAAATTTTTTTTAATTGCTGGTGTACCAATGCGTACAGCTTTCTTTATGCAGGTTTTTTGTCTATTGGCAAAGAAGCCTTCTCCATCAGCCGGCCGTTGCTGAGCGGCTCCTGCTGCGCTGCCAACTGTCTTGCTGCCTGCGACCTTTTTTCTGCTTCCTTTGCCTTTTTAAAATATTGCGCGGCCAGCTTTGTCAGGTTTTTTTCGGCATAATGGTCGCCGATATGGTTCAGCAGCATCATGCTTTCCTCCAGGCCACGGATGGCATTCCACAGGCTTTGCTCCACTGTTTCGCTCAGCGCAAAGAGCAGCGTATCGGCGGTATAGGCGTGGCCGGTATGGCACCGGAAGCGTTTAAGGCTGCCTTCGGTAACCTCGGTTAGCACACCATGACATTCGGGGCAGGCGAAAGGCGACAACTCGCCCAGTTTCATCACTTCGCCGATAAGCGAATCATCACCCGCTGCAATCGCAATTTCTATTTCCGTTTTTTCGTCCCTTTCCATAGGTTGTTCATTAGCATTGGCCATTTGTTGTACGAGGGTAACCAGTAAACCACCCATTTCCGCAGCCGGAACGCAATAATCCACCGCTACTTCCCGCAGTGCGTTCTCGGGCATGGACGGCATTTCGGCGTCTGCGGGGTCTTGTACTACAGTAAGGCCGCCGTGGTGTTTAATGGTCCACAAACCCGCAGTACCATCATCTAAAGCACCGGACAAAACAACGCCGATTACCTGTGTATTATATTCATAAGCCGCCGAGCGGAAAAGCGGGTCCACTGCCGGGCGAAAGCGGTTTTCTTTCGGGCCTTTGGTTGTGCGTACGTGCCCCGTTTCTATCAGCAGGTGATGGTCGGGCGGCGCGATATAGATGCGTCCGGGCAATATCGGCTCGCCATCGTAGGCATTGGTGGCATACAGCTTACTTTCCTTGTTTAAAATCTCGGGGAGCATACCGCGTACATCCGGCGGCATATGCCATACAATAAAAAGAGCAGCAGGGAAATCTCCGGGCAGGCCGGCTACTAACTTCTTTAATGCTTCAAGACCTCCGGCGGATGCCCCAATAACGATTAAGGGGAAAGTTTTCTGCCCCGGTTGCATTACTTCGTTTGCTTTGAGCGATTGGGTATTTGCAGGATGTTCGGTGTTATTTTCCATAGAAGGTTACTTTGTGCCATTTAATGCAAGGTAAGGTAGGGCTTTCTTACTGCTTTTGCCGGAGAATAAAAGCATCTTATAAAAGCCCTACAGTATGCCGTTACTTTAAAAATTTTTCATTTTATAGTTGCTCCTGTGCTGCAAAATGATTAATCTTATTCAGAAAATTGCTCAGCTCAAAAGGCTTTTCAATAAAATCATCAGCCAAATATGTTTGTACATCCTGCTTATAAGATTGGTTTGCCGAAAACAGGATAACGGGGATGTGCGCAAATCCGGCAGATTCTTTTATGTGTTTACAAACAAGTCTTCCGTCTGCACCGCTTAGTTGAATATCCAACAGAATTAAATCCGGTTTAAACGCTGCTATCGTTTCATAAATATGATTGGGATGCGTATGCGCCGATACTTGAAAGCCTTTAATCTGCAGCACCATAGTAATTACATCCAATAAGTCGCGGTCATCATCTATTACAAGTATTTTTTTCATAAGCGCTGGCATCAGCATAAAATTATAAAGGCGACTAAAACAGTTCACAATGCTGTGCATGGTTACAGCACTACACAATACCTATGGCTATTATCTTGCCATACTGTTTGCGCCAACAAGTAAGAAGCTGCCCGCTAATGGCATAAGATGAAGAGGAACAATACCTTAATATTCCAAAGCCGTTTTTGTGCCGGTAATAATTTCAGACAAAAATCATTGCTGCTTCAATTACCTGCATAGCTGGTACAATGGAACTAATTGCAAAAAGGAATTGATTAAAAGGCCTCTTTGTTTTCCGGAACCGGGTATCGGAGCAACCGTAGGGCCAACAGGGCTGTTGGTCTATGGCAGCTATCTGTTTAAAAATGCAGTTGTAAAAAGATAGTTTGCTTACCTGCAAACAAACCGGAGAGGCTATTCATTATCCTGAGAGTGGTTTGGTATTAAAGCCTGCAGGGCTGCAGAAATATGTATGGTTTGAAGTAAAGTGGCAGGGTTATAAAAGAAAAAGCGGCTTTTGTTTATAAGCCGCTTTTAAGCATAACGGGTTGTTATAATCTTTGCAGGAGAGATGCTGTATATCAATTTAATTTTTGTCTGCATAATGGCTTATTTTGTTTAGCAGGAGATCTATATCAAAAGGCTTATCAATAAAATCGTCACAGAGGTATTTATCCAGGTCTTTATTAAAAGCGGGATTGGTAGAAAATAAGATCACCTTGGTTTGCATGTGCGCTTCCACTTCTTTAATCTCTTTGCAAAGCAGCCTGCCATCAAAATTGCCCAGGCTGATATCCAGCAGTACGACGGCCGGCTTTATACTCTTTACTTTATCTAAGAGATTGGTAGTGCGGTTTAGCATTATCGCTTCGTAGCCCCGCGTCTCCAGCATAAGGCCAACTACATGAAGTATATCTTCGTCGTAATCAACAACCAATATTTTTTCTTTTCTCATAAGAAGCGGTGTAGTGGCTAAATAGCAATATTAAGTTAATTGCCAAAAATTTTTAGTTCCGATTTCAGGGCAGAAAGATAAACCATTTATCTGTTAACCCTTTAATTTTTAAGGTTTTAAACAGAATTGTATTTACAGCATTTGTTTTGTCCGGACAAGCATATTGGCTCCATTGCCACTTAACAAAGTCATGCGGCTTTAGGCACGTAACTCCGGCAAATGAAAATACAAAGCCAACTGCACCTGTCCGTTATATTTGAGCAACGCATTTGCATACCGGATTATATACCGGAGAAAAAACCCGCCAATAAATTGAAATACTTGTAAACTATTTTGATAAACAGGCAGAAAGTTATAAGAACAAAGATTGCAACGTAAGCTTGCCTGCCCGCAATTAAATAAAACAGCAGGCCGCTTTACCGGAAAAACCTGAACCAGTACAACAATGCATCCGGCACAGCGGTAATAAGACAAACGGTTTAGTGTATGCCTGGTATTATTAAAACGGGGAATCAGTTGAGATCGTGGAAGCGCAGCCCTTATTAAAGGTAAATAACCATCAGTAATTTTGAGCCGTACATTTGCCCCCGCTTCACCAATCATTATCCTCTTTATGAAAAACCTGTATTTATCCGGCATTTTTTGTTTATTGTCCTTTGCCGCCGCCGCCCAGCCGTTGCGCATAGCCGTAGCAGCCAATGCACAGTTTGTAAGCGAAAAACTAAAAGACGCTTTTACTAAAGAAACGGGCATCACCACCGAGCTAACGGTCAGCTCGTCCGGCAAGCTTACCGCGCAAATAGAGCAGGGCGCGCCGTTCGATGTGTTTCTGTCTGCAGACATGAAGTATCCGGAAGAGCTGTTCAGCAAAGGCTTTGCCACGGCCAAACCCCAGGTATATGCGTATGGTACGCTCGTGATGTGGACACTTAAAAACATAGATCTCACCAAAGGACTGAATGCCTTATTAAGCACCGGGGTACAAAAGATAGCCATTGCCAATCCTAAACTTGCACCGTACGGCGAAGCAACGATACAGGCCCTCACGAAGCAGGCGCTGCTGGAAAAAGTTCAGCCCAGGATTGTGTATGGAGAAAGTATTTCGCAAGTAAATCAATACCTGCTGACCGGCGCTGCGGATATTGCGTTTACGGCTAAGTCGGTGGTGCTGGATTCGGCGGTTAGCGGCAAAGGCAAGTGGGCAGAGGTTAGCAACAAATTGTACAACCCGATTGCGCAGGGCGCAGTCATTATCAAATCTTCGGGTGCAACCAACAGCGCAGGCGCAGCAGCCTTTTACAGCTTTCTTTTTAGTAAAAAAGCAAAAGCTATTTTTAAAAAATACGGGTATAAGTAGCGTAGCTCTTAACGCTTTATTTATGCTGTTGCCGCAACTGCAATGGTACAGCGATACCTGTTTGCAATAAATGTCTTTTTAATTGGTGATGCGTATGAAATTAATCACTTCCGTTTTCTTTGCCCCTGCTTTTTTTGTTACATCGCTGGTTGCTGCACAAACGGCGCCTGCGGTACAAATAACGGGCGACAGCCTGCAGCCTTTCACACTTACGGCTACGTTGTTTGCCGCCATGCCGCACACAACACTTGATGCAAAAGGGCACGATGAAAAGATACACCGCTACGAAGGTGTGCTGCTGTCAGACATTCTTGCCAAAGCAGGCGTGCACTTAGGCACACCGGGCAGAAAGACGACTGCTGCTACGTATGTAACTCTAAAGGCCGCAGACAATTACACCTGCGTGTGTGCATTGGCAGAGCTTGATACATTGTTTACTGATAAAAAAATATTGCTTGCCGATAAGCAGGATGGAGGGGCTTTGCCAGCGGCAACCGGCGCCTTTCAGGTAATTGCAACGGGCGAAAAGTTACATGCCCGGTGGATAAGACAGGTGATTGCTATTGAGGTAAAGACTGTTCGTTAATTTGTTTTCCTGCTTAATGTTTTCTGCTGCTGCAGTAATGAAAATAGCTGATCGCTTTACTGCTTTAATCGCTGCTGCTGCTTTATACCTCAAAGGAAACAGTGGTACCGGCGCCGGCTGTACTCTCAAAATGAAGGCAACTGCCATGTTTTTCAAGAAACTGGCGCACGAGGGTAAGGCCAAGGCCGTTGCCGCGCTCGCCGCGGGTGCCCCTGCTGTGAAACCCTTTAGGCTGGTACAGCATGTTTTCTATTTGTTGCGGCGTCATCCCGATGCCGGTATCGCTTACCTGCAAAAAGTTTTTGCCTTCGCCCGTAACGTACGATACCACCAGCGTGCCGCCATCGGTAAACTTGTTGGCATTGGTAAGCAGGTTACGTAACACAAAACTGATCATTTCTGCATCCTGCTCTATTTGTGTGCCGGCCGGTATAAGATTAATCAGCAAATTATTCTTTGCTTCGCAGGCTATTTTTACCTGGTAAAAAAGCGTCTCTGTTAATGCCGTAAGATCAACTGTAGCGGTGTTTTGCTGCTGCTGCATTTGCAGTTTGCCCCAGTCAATCAGGTTGCCCAGCATGCCCAGCGTAGCAGCGGTCTGGTGTTTCAGGCTTTGCAACAGGTCGGCCCGTTCCTGTATCTCCAGATCACCCTGTTCGTCCAGTTCCAATAGCATTTTCAGGCTTAGCAATGGATTTTTCATATCGTGCCCGATGAGCGACAGCATTTTTTCCTGCGATTGAACCAGCACCTGCAGGTACCTGTTTTTCACTCTTGTTTCTATCAGCGACATGGCATGTTTCGCCAGCACGTGCAGCAATATTTTTTGTTCTTTGGTAAGCTTGCGCGGCACCGTATCCATCACGCACATTGTACCGATTTTCAAGCCCTCGCTGCTTACCAGCGGAACGCCTGCATAGTAAACAAGAAACGGTTCGCCCGTTACATACGGCATATTGCAAAACCGCTTATCTGCCCGCAGGTCATTTATTTCAAACACATCATCCTGCAGAATAGCATAAGCGCACACGGCATGGTTGCGGCTCATTTCGCAATCTATCAGGCCTTTGCGCGCTTTAAACCATTGCCGTTCTCTATCTACAAGGCTTATCATGCCTACAGGCACTGCAAATGCTTCGGAAGCAAGCGCTACAATATTGTTGAAGTCTTCCTCGCTCTGTGTATCTAAAATTTCCAGCTTGTACAGCTCGGCAAGGCGGGCGTCTTCATTGTCCGGCAGCGGGTAAGTTTTTGTTCTTGTATTGATAAGCATACCATTATACTTTTGGTAAAGGAAAGCTTATTGAAGCCTAATTAGTACTCCCTAAATCAGGTTTAATTTTTTTATAACCGATTTATAACTAATGTGCCGGATAAGTGCTGCTGCTGATAACCGGTTTTTTAGGGCTGGCCCCATATTGTTTTAGTTATTTTGGTGTGATAAAACATCAACAGTTTGAACATACCAAAAGAGGTAATTGCCCGCTTTCAAATGCTTTAACTTTACTGCTCAATATCAACGATTATGCTCAGAAGAAATTTTATAAAAAATGCTGTCCTTTCTGCCGCCGCTATTAGTATGGCTCCATGGGCGAAGGCGGCGCCGACTACACAGCCGCTGGGCGTGCAATTATGGACTATCCGTTCGTATCTGCAGAAAAACCTTACCGGCTCGCTGGCGAAGCTTGCGCGGTTAGGCTACAACGAGGTGGAACTGTTTGATTACGATGGCAGCTACTGAGGCAAATCGCCGAAAGCATTTAGCAAAATCTGCAACGATCTTGGCTTAAAAATCATCAGCTCGCACTACATGACGGGCCGGCACGATGGCGGTACGCTGAAAGGGACGCTGCTTAACGGCTGGCAAAAGGCAGTGGACGACTCGGCCGAAATGGGCGTTCCTTACATGATCTGCGCCTGGTTGTATAAAGAAGAGCGGGTAAGTCTCGATGCCTATAAGCAACTGGCTGATATGTTGAATAAAGCCGGCGAAACCTGCGCCAGGAGTAAAATACAGTTTGGCTACCACAGCCACAATTTCGAGTTTCCGCCGATAGATGGCGTTGTGCCATACGACCTGATACTGCAAAGTACCGATAAAGACCTCGTGAAGATGGAAGCCGATCTTTTCTGGATCATTAAAGCGGGCGTAAACCCGGTAGATTATTTTAAAAAATATCCCGGCCGTTTTCCCCTGTGGCATGTAAAAGATATGGAGCGCGGCTCGGAACAATTTGCCGAATTGGGCCGCGGCATTATCGACTTCGATCCCATTTTTGCAGAACGTAAAACAGCGGGCCTCGCGCACTGGTTTGTAGAGCAGGACGAATCTACAAGAGACCTGTTTGAAAGCCTGGAAATAAGCCGTGACTTCGCGCGGAAGAAAAACTACTGGCAGGACTGAGGGGAGCACGTTATTTTTTCTATAACACAAACCAAACATTAACTTATGACAACCAAAACGTTATTTCCAATTGCAGCCTGTGCAGTATTTACTTTGTTATTCAGCACTGTTACGGCGCAGGTAGATAAGGGCGATTCGCTTGCACTGGTAGATCTGTATAATAATGCGCACGCTTATAAATGGTGGCACGAAGAAAATTGGCTTACGCCGGCTCCGGTAAGCACCTGGTATGGTATAACTGTAAGAAACAACAGGGTAACCGCGATAAAGCTGCCTGTAAATAGTTTAAACGGCATCCTGCCGGAATCGTTTGGCAATATGGACATGCTGGATTATGTTGACCTGCAATGGAATCATCTGCACAACGGTTTACCTTCTACAATAGGTAGTTTAAAGCATCTTGTCTTTCTGAATCTTTCGAATGTTGTGGAACTGAATGGTAAAATACCTCCGTCTATAAGTAAATGCACCAGCCTTCGATATCTGAACATGTATTATACCGGTGCTTCGGGAAAAATACCGCCGGACATCGGCGAGCTAAAAAACCTTACTTATCTGGAGTTAGGTATTTGTAATTTGGTTGGAGGTATTCCTGCTTCAATAGGTAATTGTAGGAACCTGCAATATGTAGATGTGTACTATAACAAACTAACGGATACTTTACCTGCATCTTTCGGTAAACTTACAAAGCTCGGTAAACTATTTCTAAGCTTTAACAAACTGACCGGCAGCATACCTTCAAGCTTAGGTAATTGCAGATCGCTTACACATTTAGGTATGTCGGGAAATCGGTTAACCGGCAGCATCCCACCCGAATTAGGAAATCTGGATAGTTGTAAAGATTTGTCTTTATATGACAACAAGCTAAGCGGATTCGTTCCTTCGCAACTTGGCAATCTTTCGCAAATTCACACGCTGCAATTGCAAAACAATCAATTAACCGGGCCTGTTCCTTCCAGTTTAGGCAACCTTACCAAGCTTAGGTTTTTATTTATAGCCAACAATCATTTCAGCGGAGAAATACCATTGGCGGTATTAAGAATAAAAGCACTTTCAGAGCTGCTTGCCTTTAATAATGAACTTACTTTTAATACTAACAGGTACGGCGATAAAAATAGAAATTTCTGGCATTTGGAGATCAGCAACAACCATTACAATTTTAATGGAATTGAATTTATTGCAAGTAACTACGCTCACATTGAAAGATTATCTTATGCACCACAGGCGCCGCTTGCAATTCATACACCTGGCAATAAGCTTTCTGTATCTGCAGGCGGTACGCTGAGTAATAACACATATACCTGGTTTAAACTGGGTGCGGCGGGCAGCACAATTATTTTGGGTGATTCCACTTTTCAACCAAACAGGAGTGGACAGTATTATGCAGCAATTACCAATGTTATAGCAAAAGAGCTTACACTTTATACAGATACAGTTAGCTATACTTTACCACTTGCAAAGAGTGCTTTGAATGTGTCTGTTTATCCAAACCCTGCTACCAACCTGCTGCTCGTAAAAGGTTTAAATGAAAAAAGGACTGCAACTGTTGCAATAACCGACATCACAGGCACTCTTCGAGTCACTTTTGTATCGGGTAAACAATCCATTGCAACAATCAATGTAAGTAAGCTAATGCCTGGCAGTTACTTAGTGACTGTGAGCGATGGAAAAGAAACCGATGCGGTACAATTTGTAAAGAAGTAAGTATTAGCAGCTTAGCCGAATGCAGACTACAATCGATATGAACGGAAGTACTCAACAATAAATTTAATGGAGGATTACGAAAAAGATACCGCAATGCTGATTGATAATTTCAATCATGCCATTGATGGTTGGTTAGCTGCGTTGGCGCACTACAGCCTTCAACAGCTACGCGCCCAACCTGCGCCACATAGCTGGCCGGTAGGGCAGGTGTATATGCACCTGATAGCCGATACAACCTTTTTTACCCGGCAAATAAAATTATGCGCAGCTACGAGCGACCACCGGATCGAAGTGACATCGCCTGCCGCTGAAACTATGTTTCGTAATGACGGTTTTCCGGATCAGGTAATTGAAGGAGCGCCTGCCAACGCTTATCTGCCGCAACCTTCCGGCAAAGCGCAATTGACGAACCAACTGCCGAGGCTGAAGGAAGATATGAATAATGCAGCAATGCTGATAGCCGGCAGCCGCTGCAGGGGCAAAACAAAACATCCGGGGCCGGGCTGTTTTAATGCTGCCCAATGGCTGCAGTTTGCAGAAATGCACCTGCGGCATCACTTACGGCAAAAGAAAAGAATAGACAATTATTTTTTTATACACGGTTATTGAGAAAAACAGGATCGTCTTAGCTTATGAGGAACAATCAGGATGCGCTAACTCTGTTATCCGGATTATTTTCTAATTGGATTGTATGTAAACGTTGGCCTCATTCATTCTTGCCGCCCGCACTTTATACAACAAACGACTTGCGCCCATAGCCATGGTATAATAAAATAAAAATATTTTTAGGCATTGATAAAACGTCAATTGATAAAACGTCAGTTAAGTTTATTAAATGCGCAGATCTATTCCGGATGGTATGCCACCGCAGGTAACCGGAAGAAAAATTCCGTAAGAATTACCTGTTTATAGAAGAAGGGAAGGCTGCTCATCATGCGATTCCTAAAGAGTTGAATCGCTGTTTTTTTACTTTTTTCCACAAACGCATAAATCCTGATATTTCTGTCTCTGCTGTATTTATTTTATTAAACATTTTTACCGGGTAATTATTGTGATTGGGTAAGTACAGCGTAGTGTACTTACCTATAAAAACAGGATAGTATGAGTACACAAATGCAAGACATCTGTGACATCCTGCGGTGCGTTAAACGGTAGGTTTGCCTGTTCCCGAAAGGAACACTTCACCTAAAATAAATACCATGAAAATTCCAGCCCGTTTAATCGCCTTGCCGGCCATTATTGCCGTATTTTTTATTGCTTCCTGTAATAAGCCGGATAATAAGCCAACAGCACCCGCAGCAACAAATTCGCAGCAATCTTTGCAGGAACAAACAGCAGAAAACGGCACCAATGCCGATGAAGCCATTTTTTCTAAAGCGGCAGGCAATAATACCAATCATTTTTACATCGAAAGCAACAGCAGCGCTAAAAACACGGTTCTGGTTTTTACGCAGCGCAACAACGGCAAACTGATACTGGAAGATGAAGTGGCTTCCGGTGGCTATGGTATCGGAGCGGGTTTAGGCTCCCAAGGTGCTTTGGCCATCAGCGAAGAACAGGCGTTACTGTTTGCGGTTAATGCAGGCTCCAATTCTGTTTCTTCTTTTCGCATCGGCAGCAATGGCAGTTTGCAGCTTTTATATACCGCTGTTTCTACCGGTCAGTTGCCCAACAGCGTAACCGTGCACGGTAACCTGTTGTATGTTTTAAATAAAACCAGTTCAACCGTTTGCGGCTTTACGTTTACCAGAAACGGCTTTATGTCGCCCGTTCAAGGCTCTACCCACAACTTAAGCGGCATGAACGTAGATGCGCCGCAAATTAAGTTTCAGCCGGATGGAAGCGCTGTTTTTGTAACGGAAAAAGCAACCAATATAATAGATAAATTCAGTCTGGATAGCAACGGGGCCATTACCTCTGCCATACAAATCCCATCGGAAGGCGTTACTCCTTTTGGCTTCGATTATGCACGCAACAACCGTTTTATGGTGGTATCCAATGCAGCGAGCGGCGGCTCCGGAGCCGGTTCCTGCACGTCTTATAAATTCAGCAGCACGCAAGGCCTCACAGATGTGAATGGCGCCGTCTCCAATTACGAATCGGCGCCTTGCTGGGTAGCTACCACCAGGTATGGATCTTTTGCTTTTGTAGCCAATGCGACCAGTAACAATATCTCTTCTTACTACATTGATAAAGGCGGCAAACTTACGCTGATTAATGCAGTAGCTGCTGCAGCGGGCGAAAAGCCGATTGATATAGCCGTAAGCGCCGATAACAGGTATGTATATAATATTTATTCAGGCTCTCATACCGTTGTTGCTTATACCAGGATGCGCGCCGGTGAAATAACCTATATAGATCAGGTAACTACACTGCCGGAGTTTGCAGCAGGCTTAGCCGTGCATTAAACCGGAGAAAAAGATTGTATTTTCAAATATGCGATAGTGTAACGGCATACCGGTTTCCGCCGTTACTACTATCGTATATCTGTGCATTGAATATAAGCCGGAAAGCAGGTCGTATCTTCATTTAATAATAGATAGAAACCGGTCAGGTCGTTACATTTATTATACTATAGCGGCTCAGCCTGGCACTTGTAACAGGCTGCATAGAATTAAAGTGAGGCGCCGCCAAAGGAGTACAGATAGTTTTACTAAATTCATTAAACCAAAAAGACAATTATGAAACAGCTTTGCCTGCTATACGCTTTATTACTAATGATAACGGCAGGTAATACCCAGCCAATGCCTGCTGGTTTAAAAGTAAATGACAAAGCACCTGTATTTACTGCTGCCGATCAAAACGGTAATGCCATAAATCTGCAGCAGCTATTGCAAAAGGGGCCGGTAGTGCTGGTGTTTTACCGCGGCCAATGGTGCCCATACTGCAACAAGCAGTTATCGGAGCTGCAGGATTCTTTAGCTTTTATAACGGGCAAAGGAGCAACGCTGGTAGCTGTATCGCCGGAGAAACCTGAAAATATAAAACAGACGGTGACGAAAACCAAAGCAGCCTACCCGGTACTGTTTGATGATGGATTAAAAATTATGAACAGTTACAGCGTAACATATACTGTAGATGCCGGTACCATAGAAAAATATAAAGGTTACGGAATAGATTTTAATGCCGTAAATGGAAGCAACGGCGCGCACCTG
Organism: Ilyomonas sp.; assembly: GCA_965247435.1. GTDB lineage: Bacteria > Bacteroidota > Bacteroidia > Chitinophagales > Chitinophagaceae > Ilyomonas. The sequence continues at coordinate 2,008,131 of OZ252019.1, forward strand.
CCGGTACCTGCCGTTTTTATTGTGAATACAAAAGGCTTAATTACATTCCGGCATTTCGATCCGGATTATACAAAGCGTGCGAGCGTAAAAGAAATATGCAGCCATCTCTAAGCAATGATGCAAATTTTGGTAGCTGATAAATTTCATAAAAGCGGGACGGGTTACTGCCGTTATTATCCGCTCACAAGCCTGTATCTGCAATTATATTTTTGAACGGCGCTAAAGTGCTTTTTCTTTGAAGCAGCTATACTATTTTGCTTCGCATTGTGGCACTGCTAAAGCCCTGTTTACCGCTGCGCAATCGTCATACAGTAGCACATTATTCAAACTTTCTGCCGTTGCAAAACACATCGCTTTATTTTTGCAGCACATGCAACTTCTTTCAAAAGCTACCTTACCCCGCATAAAGCACCGCACGGCCACGCTGGTGTTTTTCTTTATGTCCGGCTTCGGCTACTCTACCTGGGCGTCGCGTATCCCTACCATCCAGCAACAGCTCCACATGAATGAAGCGCAGCTTGGCGCTGTGCTGCTCGCATCACCCATCGGCGTACTCATAACGGTGCCGTTTACCAGCAACCTGCTCAACCGGTTCAGCAGCAAAAGCATTATGATTTTTGGCGCCATCTTTTACAACAGCATGCTTATCTGCCTTGGCTATGTGGGCAGCATCGGGCAGTTATGGTTTATCCTGCTTTGCTTTGGCTCTTCCCGCAACCTGCTCAACCTCTCTATGAACGCACAGGGCGTGGAAGTGCAGGGCCTGTACGAGCAATCCATCATCACTACCTTTCATGCGGTGTGGAGCATGGCCGGTTTTGCGGGCGCCGCTGTTGGTTACCTGTTTGTATCCTCCGGCCTTACGCTTGCCGCACATCTTGTATCGGTTGGCATTTTCCTGATCATTGTATCTGTTGTCTTTTATCCCAATACTTATTACATCAAACACAAAGCACCGCAGCGCAAAAAACTGTTCGTGTGGCCGGATCAGTACCTGCTGAAATTTGCCATGATTGCCTTTGCTTCCATGGCGTGCGAAAACGTGATGTACGACTGGAGCGGCATTTATTTTCAGAAAGCAGTAGGCAGCGGCAAAGAAGCGGCCACGGCAGCATTTGTTGTGTACATGGTTTCTATGACAACGGGACGTTTTTTAGGTGATAAAATTGTAAACAAAACCGGCATCATACCTATTCTCCGGTACAGCGGCGCACTCATCTGCACCGGCCTGCTGATTGCCGCGCTCCTGCCGTTTACGGTTAGCGCCGGCATCGGTTTCATGCTCACCGGTTTCGGCGTATCGTGCATTATTCCATTGGTGTTCAGCCTCGCCGGCAAGTCAAAAACGATGAGCAGCGGCACCGCCATTGCCTCCGTCTCCACCATCAGTTACTTCGGCTTTCTCGTAGTGCCGCCGGGCGTTGGCTTCATTGCGCAGGCATTGGGTTTGCGCTGGTCGTTTGGCATTGTTGCCATATTCGGCGCGCTCATCGTGCTGCTCGTATCGCAGCTAAAGAAAGAAGAATAGGCGTTTCTGCTGATAACTGCATAACTATTTCATTTATAAATAAAAAGCAGGGCTGATCTTAACAAACAATTTTAATGCGTTTCTTCCGTACTGATTTCTAAACTGCCTCTAAATATTCTATTTTTGCATCTTGCCCTTTCGTGAACGAAAGGTGTATAATGTGTTGTTTTTGAATTTAAAACTGACTTGTGGCATTACCTTATCTTACAAAATATATTTACAACAACGGTACGGATGAAGTGATACGGCGTGGCAAAAAAATACATGCCATGGGCAACGTTGAACTAACGAATGTGGAAAACCTGCAGGGCGCTGTTACCTTCCGCGTGAAGGATGATATGTACGCTACGTATTATAAAGTACACATTAACCAATATAAGGACGAAAAAAACATTGCCATCCGCTGCGGCTGCCCGTACAACCTCGGCGAAATCTGCCGCCACGAAGCGGCGGCTTTATTTCAGTTGCAGGAAATGCTGGATAAAAATATGCTGGGGGAGAAGGACATTGTGTACAACCAGCGGCATACGGCGGTTAAGATGAAGCAGTTGGAGATAAAGATGATCAAAATGCTTTCCTCGCCGGAAAGCTATACCGCGGCAGACGGGTTTTTATCCTCTTCCAAAGCGGTTATTGCAGAAGCGAAAGACGAACGGGTAGTGGCCGAAGTAAAGATGAACGAGGAAGCTTATAAGGTTGTTTTACAAAAAAATGAAGAGCGCAACTTCGATACCAGTTGCAACTGCAACAGCGAAAAGAAACACCCGCTTTGTGTGCACAAAACGATTGTGCTGCTGCAGTTGCTGAATAAATATGGCCCCAATTATTTCGACAGCATCCGCAACCGCGATAAAGAAAAAAACAAACTGCTGGCTTTGTATGGCTATTCGCTGGAGGATGATATAAAAGGAAAATTTGAATTTACTTATAAAGATGATAAGCCTTTTTTGCGGGTACTCGATCTTTCCATCAAGCGGGTAATGCCGGGCATATTGCCGGTAAAGCCAAAGCCGGTACTGGAAAATGTGGAAGCAGTACCCGTAGAGGAAGAGCCGTTGAAAAGCCGCACCCGCCTTGGAATTGTTATTTCGTACAATGCGCACAGCTATCCGTATGTGCAGATAGACGCTGTACAAGGCGAGCCCAACGAAGAGAACAATGCTTATACCGGTAAAGTAGAGAAACTTGATATTGCCCGCTTTGTAAACGGAGATTCGCTGGAGGAAGAAGACCGGTTGCTGCTGCAGCAGGTACGCAAAATCCTCAACAGCGAAGTAGGCCGTTACCTCAACCGCAACTCGCCCTTCAGCGGTATCTGGGAAAATATCATTCAGCAGCACGATGATGAGCTGCCGGAAGAAACGCGGCAACTGATTGTGGAATACCTGCATCCGAAGTACAAGAAGCTGTTTACGGATATGGCCGACAGCCACTTTACTTTTTTTCTGCCCCGCAGCAAAAATTTTCAAACAGCTAACCTGCAGCCGGCTAATTGCTCCATCAACTTTATTACACCGGAACTGAATGTAAACTTTACCGGCGGCCGGTACGAAATTACCTGTACGGCAAGGACGCCGCTTGGTAATAAAAATATAGCGGAAAACGTGCTCGCATCACCGCTGCTCTTTCAGCAGGAAGACCAGTTTTACCTCTGGCAGAAACCGGAGGACATACTACTCATCGAGAAGTTTTTGCCTTCGGGTAAAATGGTAGCGGAAACAGAAGAATGGAACCATACGCTGCAGCATTTTATTTTGCCGCTTACCCGCGAATACAACGTCAACTTCAGCAATATTCAAAAAGAAGAAGTGCGCGACGTAAAGCCGGAAGTAAAAGTGTTTTTAAAAGAAAAAGGCGATTACCTGTTGTTCCAGCCCGTATTTACCTATCATGGCTACGATGTAAAACCGGGTGACCGTGAAAATATTTTATTGCCACAGGCAAATAAACTAATGGTTATCCACCGCAACACGCTTATCGAAAACACTTTTACGGAAAAGTTGCGAAACCTGCACTCCAACTTTATCCAGCTCGAAAACAGCACTGCTCTTGCGCTAAAGGGATCGGAAGTATTGAAAAACAACTGGTTCTTCCTGTTTATTGATGCGGTGCGCGATATGAATGTGCCGGTCTATGGTTTTGATGCGCTGAAAAATTTCCGCTTTAATACGGCCAAGCCTTCTACCAAAATTTATATCAGCAGCCATACCGATTGGTTTGATGCTAAAATAGACATCCACTTTGGCGAGCAGCAGGTAACCGTGGAGGATGTAAAGAAAGCATTGGCCAACAAGCAGCAGTTTGTGCACCTGCAGGATGGCACACTGGGCATTTTGCCCGAGGAATGGATAAAAAAATATTCCCTGTTGTTCCGGGTTGGCGATGGCCGGTCCAATGATATAAAGCTGAGCAAGTACCACTTCAGCGTAATAGAAGAATTGTACGACCAGCGCGATGAGGAAGAATTGGTGTTTCAGTTAGAAAGTAAATACGAACATTTAAAAGAGAATTTTTCCATTAACCCGATTGCTGCCCCGCTGCACCTGCAAAACATCCTGCGGCCCTATCAAACGTCGGGCTACCAGTGGCTCAATTACCTGAACGAGGTACAGTGGGGCGGCATCCTCGCCGATGATATGGGGCTTGGCAAAACGCTGCAAACGCTTACTTTTTTATATTACCTCAAAGAAGCGAAAGGCGCTCTTAAAGCGCTGGTTGTTTGCCCAACTACCCTGATGTTTAACTGGGAAAATGAAATTAAAAAATTTACGCCATCGCTTACTTATTATACGCATCATGGCAGCCTGCGCATCAAAGACACTTTGATGAAAACGAAAAGCGACATTATCATTACCACGTACGGCACACTGCGCAGCGATATCAAGCAATTTATGGAAGTGCCTTTTGATTATGTGATATTAGACGAAAGCCAGGCCATCAAAAACCCGTCGAGCAAGGTTACAAAAGCGGTTTGCCTGCTGCGCGCCAAAAGCCGCTTATGTCTCAGCGGTACGCCGCTGCAAAACAATACGTTCGACATCTACGCCCAGATGAATTTTTTAAATCCGGGTATGCTCGGAAGCATGGATCATTTTAAAAATGAATTCGCCGTACCGATAGATAAATTTGGCGAGAAGGAACAGAAAGACCACCTGCGTAAACTTCTGTATCCGTTTATTCTCCGGCGCACCAAAGAGCAGGTGGCCAAAGACCTGCCCGAAAAACAGGAGATGATTTTGTTTTGCGAAATGGGCGACGAGCAGCGCAGTATTTATGATGCGTACCGCAACGATTTTCGCGATAAAATATTAGGCGTGGTAGAAACGCAGGGCATACAGAAATCGCAGTTGTCTATCCTCCAGGGCCTGATGAAACTGCGGCAGATATGCGATAGTCCGGCAATCTTAAAAGAAGAGGAAGCATTCCCGAACGTATCAGTCAAACTGGAAGAGCTCGGCCGTGAAATAACGGAGAATATCGGCAACCACAAAGCGCTTATATTTTCTCAGTTCCTGGGTATGCTGGCGCTGATAAAAGAAAAGCTACGGGAGCTGGAAGTGCCGTTTGAATATTTTGATGGCAGCACCACCGCCGGCGAGCGCGAACGGGCTATCAACAGCTTTCAGAACGATGATGAAAAACGGGTGTTTCTTATTTCCTTAAAAGCGGGCGGCGTTGGTCTTAACCTTACCGCTGCCGATTATGTATATATCGTTGACCCCTGGTGGAACCCCGCCGTAGAGCAGCAGGCCATTGACCGCACGCACCGCATCGGCCAGACCAAAAATATATTTGCCTACCGCATGATTTGTAAAGACACGGTAGAAGATAAAATACTGCTGCTGCAAGACCGGAAGCGCGCGCTGGCCGCCGACCTCATTACCGATGACAGTACGTTTGTAAAGAGCCTTACCAAAGAAGACATCGAATACTTATTCAGCTAATCTTCCGGCCTGTTGTTGTATCAGCATCAAACAGTTTTTGTACGGTAGTAATACACTTCTGTTTTGCAGTGTAAAATAAACCATGCAATAGTTTTAACGCGGTATGCCGCTTGTCCAATCTATGTTTCCGCTTATCCGCCAAAAGCGGCTGTTCAGCGCCATTTATCAGTTCTGCCGGGCGGCACTGGTATGCCTTTGCTTATATAAGTAGCATAACATTTAAAAACAAATTTTATGAAAAAGCTACTTATATTTTTACCGGTTATGTTTGTTGTAAGTTTAATTTTTGCCAAAACAATGTTCTTTAATTCCAATGCGCAACTCGTAAATAAAGAAATCAGTTTTTCGGTTTTCAGCAATGCCGATTATCACGCTCCCGCTTACGACAGCTCGCTGGCGCAGGTAGATGTTACTGTTACCAAGATAAGCGGCAATTCATCCATTGTCCTCTTATCAAAACATTTTGATGCAATGCAACTGAAAGATTATACAAAAGCAGGCAGCGCAAAAACACAAAACATAAGCATGCCACAGGTGATGGGCGATAAAGATTATCTCATCGTTTCTTATACCGTTACCTACAATACCAAAGGCAGTATCGTAACGCTGGAAAGGCAGGACGTGATGGATAAAGGAATAGACAAAAAGCATGTTGACATCGAGATATAGCATCCGGGTATAATATCCTTGGCAGTTTTATAAACAGTGAATAATACACCAATGGTTGTTCTTAAACCGGTGTTGTTATTCACTGTTTTTTGTTTGGCCACTTTACATCGTAACTTTCGCACATGCAAATTTCAATCTGGGAGCAGGAAAGCTTTTTTGCGCAACGGGATATTATTATAATCGGTGCTGGGCTTAGCGGGCTCTGGTGCGCGTATGAACTGATACAACGTGAACCGAAAATTAAAATCCTGATTCTCGACAAAGGCATCATTCCTGCCGGCGCTTCCACCCGCAATGCGGGCTTTGCCTGCTTTGGCAGCCCTACCGAATTATTATATGACGCAGCCACCATGGGCGCAGACCGGATGTGGCAAATAGCAGCCATGCGATACAAAGGCATTGAAAAAATGAAGCAGGTTTTTGGAACAGATATGATTGATTATGATAATTGCGGCGGTTTTGAATGCCTGCAAAAAGATAAACACGATTTAGCCGGCATTAAAGAGCAGTTGCATTGGCTGAATGCCGGCCTGGAAACGATTACCGGTACAAAACAAACTTTTGCCTGGGCTAATGATAAGCTGCAAACATTCGGGCTGTCCGGCTTTGATGCGCTGATAGAAAACACGCTGGAAGGTACGCTGCACAGCGGTAAATTAGTACAGGCCTTAACCAAAAAAGTACAGGCTTTAGGGGTAGATATTCTTACCGGAATTTGTATAAACAACTTTGACGAAACCGGGCAGGGCGTAACAGTTAATACAGATAAAAAAATACGGTTTTTAGCTTCGCAATTAATCATTTGCAGTAATGCGTTCACTAATGCTTTACTGCCAGCTTTAAATATTACGCCGGCACGCGGACAAATTCTTGTAACAACGCCAATCACCGGTCTTAAACTACGCGGCTCTTTTCATTTTGAAGAAGGCTTTTATTATTTCAGAAATATAGGCGACCGGCTGCTGCTGGGCGGTGCGCGTAACAAATCTTTCGTAGCAGAAACATCTGATGTTTTTGATACGACGGATATTATTCAGCAGGAGCTCCTGCGATTTATCAATACGCACATTTTACCCGAACAGTCTTTTGATGTTGATTATTGCTGGAGCGGTATTATGGGGTTTACAGAAGATAAGCAGCCGCTGGTAAAGAAGATTTCGGAACGCATTACTGCTGTTGTAGCCTGCAATGGCATGGGCGTTGCGCTCTCGCCGGTGATAGCTGAAACCATTCGCCTGTAAAAATCATTCAAAAAAAAGTTTTTTGCATTGCAACGTTTTTCTATAAGCAGGCGTATGTATTGTTATAGCACTTATCAAGAAATGAAAACAACATAACATAAGAAAGCCTGCGGCAGCGAAGTAGTTTTGTTTTTAAGGATATAAATAGATAACGCATTGATAGTGATGCAAACCTGATAAGCATTTTGGAAAATCTTTCGATTGTAATAACCGGTTGTAAAAATAGAAATCATAAATATCAACGCATACTTTATGAGCGGTATCGTGGCTATGCTTTTAAAATTGCTTTCCGCTACCTCTATCTCTATGATGATGCTGCGTATGCCGTTAACGATGGGTTTGTAAAGCTGCTGAACAATATAGATAAATTTGAATCAAATGATGGCGTTGATGAGGAAAAGCTTTTTATGGGCTGGCTTAAGAAAGTGATGATAAACACTTCGATTGACCAATTGCGGAGAGAAAGAACAAACATTACGATTTGCCCCATTCCCGAAACCGCATGGCAACTGCCCGACGAAACCTGCAACACACCGGATATACTCTTATACAACGATTTAATAACAATAGTAAAGAAGCTGCCTGCCGCTTACCGGGTAGTTTTTAACCTGCATGTAATAGACGGTTATTCGCATGTAGAAATCGCAGGCATGATCAATATTCCGGTAAGCACTTCGCGCTCAAACCTGCTGCGGGCACGGGCAATACTACAAAATAGTATTATAAAATCTGAGGCAAAAAACACATGCAGAATTTAGAAGAAGATATAGATAATTTGTTTCGAAAGGCGGCAGAACAATATACACCCCGGCCCGATGAAGCCGGCTGGGAGGAGATTGCTCCGCAATTGGTGAAACGTCCTGTTGTTTCTGCAGCGCCTGTTATTTCAAAAAAGCATAGCAGGAAAACCTTACTCTTATTACTGTTGCTGCCTTTTGGGGCTGCCTTGTTTGGCGTTTATATTTCGCAGAACAAAGCTGGTAATAAGCCGGTAATCATATCTGCATTTAGGGTACAAAAACAAGTTCAAAACAACACGCTGTCAACTCCTTATAAGAAAAAAGAACACCAGTCTTTACCGGCTAATGACAAGACCGGGCAAATACCATATTCATTGTTATCAGTAAACCAAACCAATGGAAATAAAACAATAGATAAAAATAAAAATGCATTAGTAATTACCAATGCTTACCAAACAACACCGCTGTCCGGTTCATTGAGCCGGCAGGCTGAATCTGTTATTTTAGCGTCTCCACCACAAAAGAAATGTATTACAGACAGCGCGGTTAATACTGATCAAACAGCAACCTCCTTGAAAAAAGAGCATATAGCAAAGCACAGGAACTTATATATTGGCATAGCAGCAGGCCCGGCTTTTAATGAAGTAAAGAACCAGGGTTTTAAAAAAGCCGGTTTCGATGCAGGGCTGCTGGCAGGTTATCAACTTACTAAAAAGGTATCGCTCGAAGCAGGCTTTTTGTACAGTGAAAAATATTATTTCAGCAATGGCCAATATTTCAATATGCGTAAAATGCCTGCCAGTATGAAAGTGCTTAGCCTTAGCGGGAGCAGCCATGTGTTTGAGATTCCGGTTGCATTGAAATATGAAATTGTACGTAAACAATCATCCGGTGTATTTGCAATAGCAGGCTTATCATCGTACCTTCTTACTAAAGAAAGCAATAACTATGTTGTGGTCGTTAATGGCGCACAGCAAAATATGAAAGGATTGTATAAAAAAGTTTCTGCCGGTTTTGCTTCTTCCGTTCATCTGGGCATAGGCTATGAACATAATTTGGGAAAAGCGATGAGCCTTCGTGCAGAGCCGTATGTGCAGGTACCGCTTAAAGGTCTTGGTGTAGGTACTATGCAGGTAATGGGTGCCGGTGTGCGTATGGCCGTTACATTACCCGTTCATTAATTCAAATTTTACTGTAGTGTAAAGTCTTTGCAAAAAAGGCTGCTTGCAGTGCCTTGCCATAACTATATCATTTTTTATAACACAATAAATACAGTTTCTATGAAAACAAACAACACACGTCAATGGTTGATGGTGATTGCCGTTGCGGCTATCGTTACAGGTTCGTCCTGTAAAAAAGAACAGGCAGTAGCTGATAATGCTGGCGGCGATGTAGCTACCGCTTCTCTAACAGCTATGATGGCTGAGAAAGGCGCCAATCCGGATGATATCATGTTATCAGTGCCGCAAACAGAAGCGATGGGTGGCTATGTTTACACCGAGAGCAATGACGCTGCAAAAAACAGTATTCTTATTTACAGGCAGGAAGCAGATGGTATGTTGAGTTACCTGTCTTCCGTAGCATCGGGCGGGGCAGGCAACGATAAAGGTCTGGGATCACAAGGCGCTGTTGTACTAAACGAATGGCACAGCCTGTTGTTTGCCGTAAATGCCGGTGACAATTCTGTTTCCTCCTTCTATGTGCATAGCGATGGCAGCCTTACCTTATCGCATACTGTCAGCTCTGGCGGTATCACGCCCATCAGTGTTACAGTTCACGGAAATTTACTCTATGTTGTTAATTCCGGCAGCGATAATATATCTGGTTATCAGGTAGAAGAAGATGGTATGTTAATGCCGATTAACGGCTCTGTGCAAATGCTTAGCAGTACAGGATCGGGACCTGCCGAAATTAAGTTTCACCCCGAGGGGCATGTATTATTTGTGACTGAAAAAAATACCAATAAAATCGGTTCTTTTACCCTCAGCGAATCCGGTGCAGCCAATGCGGGCACTTTTGCCAGCTCGGTAGGCACTACGCCGTTTGGTTTTGAGTTTGCAGGTACAAAACATTTCATGATCGTATCCAATGCTGCAGGCGGCGCGGCAAATGCAGGTTCCTGCACTTCTTACAACGCCGGCGCATCCGGCAATATAAGCGACATTAACGGAGCTGTTCCCGACCATCAATCCGCCCCTTGCTGGGTAGCACCGACCTATCATGGCAGATATGCCTATACTACCAACACAGCAAGCAACAACATCTCGGCCTATTATGTATCGCCTGTTGGCAGATTATACCTCATACCATTTGCAAAAGTGGATGCCGGTGCCGGCCCGATTGATATAGTTGTAAGTACTGATAACCGCTATGTGTACAGCCTGAATTCGGTTGCACATACCATTGGCGAATACAAACGCAAGCCCCTTGGCACTATTAGTTCAACGGGTGAAATTATGGACTTACCGCCTTATGCGGCAGGGTTGGCATGTTATTAATAAAAAACCAAAAATCAGGTTATTCCGGTTGAAATAACCTGATTTTTATAAAACCACTTCTTCATGGCAATGATTAAATTTTATAGTCTTACCATTTCGTTGTTCCTGTATATGCTGGTTCTCGTATCCTGCGAAAAAAACCTGGATACTTATACGGAAAAAAACCTGGATAAATCATCAAACTCAGTTGGTGCTGCAGCTTTTCTGTCGCCCTATATTGTTGGCTTCGGACCAAATCCGGTAGTTAGCGGAGACAGCACCAAAGTGCTTGTGAAATTATCGAGTTCCGCACCAAGAGGCGGCATTGTGGTTACACTTAATAAAGTGCGCTCCGCTGGTCCGGTTGTTGATTTGCCTCAAACTTTGTTTATACCGGCAGGAGAAATTTCAGGTACCGCTTTTATTCATACAATACCTTTTAAAGATAGTATTTTTGAAAGCATTTATGCTACACTGCCAAGCTTTGTAAGCAGCGAGCCGGCTTTATTGCTTATTGTTCCCCGGTCTAAAAGCGATACGCGCCCGCCACTGCAAATATTCGAAGCTGAAAATGCTTTTCTATTAAATGTAATGGCCAAGAAAGCAGATGTAAATTCGCAGGTGTTTTTTTCTAATGGCGCCTTTGCACAATTTTCGGATGCAAAGCGAAGCTATGTGCGGTTTGACGTAATGCCGGTAAAACCCGGCGAGCATATTCTTGAGTTCAGATATGCGTGGCGTACTTCGGTAACACAACAACCGCAACCACTGGTAATAAGGGTAAACACTACTGATTATTCACTGTTATTTCCGCCTACAGCAAATGATAACAACAACAACCTTGTTTACCTGCGGGTAAACCTAAAGGCGGGCAATAACAGTATTTATGCAGGTACAAATACCGGAAATGTAAAAGGCTTGCGTTTGGATAACCTGACGGTTGCCGTACCCTAATATAAAACAGCAGTACACATTTAAATTTCATAAAAAATGAAACAAACAAATCAAATTAGGAAAGGACGGTTGCTTTTTGTACTTGCAGCTACCATAAGTATTTTCTTTGCCTGTTCAAGAAACAGCCTGAATCAACCTGTTGCTGCTGAAAACAGCGAAGTAGCTGAAAACAGCAATCTGTTTTCTTCATCTACAAAAACAGTAAGTAAGACATTTCCGGTACAGCCATTCAGCAAGCTCCTGCTTAGTTCGGAAGGGAATATTCAAATCACGCAAGGAAATACCGAAAGTGTTTCGGTAGAAGCTGATAATGATCGGCTTATTAGTTTAATTACAATACAAAATAGTGGTGATACCTTAATTGTAAAACAAACGCCCGGCGCCGGTTCTGCTGGTCCATTCACTACTTTTATAGTTCGCATTACGCTTAAGTCTGTCAGTTATATTCAACACATTGGAAGTGGGGGCATTGGTGACGTATCTACTACCAACACCTTGCTATTGCCAGCCTTTACATTAGATTGGTTTACTACTGGCAAAGAAAGAGGTATCTTCAGCGTAAGCGCGCCAGCTATGAGTGCCGCTATAAGCGGAGGCTTGGTAAATAATTTTCAGGATGGCATCAGCACCGTATATTTTTATAAATCAAAAATTAAAAGGGTTCGTTTAACGAGATACGGCTATGGTACATTCGACGGTTTTTACCATACTATTTCTGGTGGCTTCGGCAATGCCAGCTTAGATGCAGAAAGCCTGGAAGTTACCAACAAAGCTACCAGCATGTACGCGTATGGCGATGCATTTGTAAAAGCAAGCAAAAAATTAAGCCTTACCAACGTTGGCTCTGGCACCATTTACTATACCGGCAGTGCTGCCATTGTAAAAAAGCAAAACAGCGGCGGCGGAAGCATCAGGCAATTTTGAGCAACATCTTGGTATCTATATTTTTAAGTGCAAGTCTACAGGGCAGACTTGCACTTAATTTAGCTTTTATCCGATAACATATAAGGGCAAGTCCTTTTAATCTTCCACCAAATATTTAATAACTTTTACCAAAATAAATTTATATTACCGTTCAGTTTTGCTTTCAGTATCTGTATAAATACCCCATTGCTGCATCAATGATTGCATTTTTTCCTTCGGCAGCAACGACTCGTTATAATGGCCTGCATTCCATTTTTGCCGGAACGCTTCATAGATGGAGACTGCACAGGCTACAGAGATATTGAGACTTTGAATAATGCCCATTTGCGGTATCAAAAAATTGCTGTCTGCAAGGCTGCGCATTTCGTCGCTTACGCCTTCGTGCTCGTTGCCAAATACCAGCGCCATGCTGCCCGTAAAATCAATAGTGTACAAGCTTTTTGCTTCCGAAGAAAGATGCGTGGTAAGTATCGTGGCGTATTGCAAACGCAATTGCTGCACACATGCTGCAACAGAATCGAACTGGTGAACGGTAAGCCATTTGGCGGCACTGCTGCTGCTCCTGGCGCCCCACCTTTTTGGCTTCGGCGCTTTATTGCCGATGACGTAAATATCCTGGATGCCCACCGCATCACAGGTGCGCATTACGGCCGATACATTGTGCGGGTCCATCACATTCTCCATTACTACGGTAAGGTTGCACTGCCGTTGGGCGAGTACTTTTTGCAGTTTTGCTTCGCGTTCGGGTGTCAAAATAATAGGCTTTGTAAAAGCAAAGAAAAAGGATTATGCTTTGTGAACAAGAATTGTAAATAATAGCTGTTGTTGCGTGCTGTTTAGTAGGATGTTCGTTAATTAACATACAGGAATATATGGCGCCAGCAGCCAATACCCTAAGCGTGAAGTATAGCTCATAAGTATTTAACCTTATTACAAACCAATTTTTGATTGTACTACTTAATGCAGGAAGACCAGGTAGCGAAATATTAATTTACCGCAAAGAACAGGAGCTTAAAGAGATTTCGCAGCGTTATTCGGTGCGATATCTTTTTCTCTTTGGGTTGTTATAATTAAAACCGGCTGTTCTACATTTTGAAATACTAACCGGCTCTTAACGTGCAGCAACATAAACAGGCAGCATCTTAAATGGTTTTTTATACTACGGTTAAAAAGCAATAAGCAGGTTGCACTAATTATAAAAAACTGTATGCTATTTGCGCTTAAAAAAGGAGCTTATTACCCTATCATATTATTAACTCCGGCTTTGCGCTTCGCGCTATCTTTTTTAAGCCCGCCTAATCCAGATCGATTGTATCAACTACAAAATTCTTTTAAAGTGGTAATTAACCATTAACCACCTGCCATTAGCTATTTTTCTTTACTGCTGAATAGAAATACGTGTGCCTACAGGAATCATATTAAAGAGTTCTTTTACATCCTCATTCTTCATACTGATGCAGCCTTGCGTCCAGTTGTCGTATCGGTCCACGGCAAAGTCTTCGTGCGGCCAGGTGCCATGGATACCCACTCCGCCGCCTATTTTAGCGTTGGCTGGTATCAGGCCTTGTTGTTTACGCAGGTTAAACTTCTGAAGACTTTCCGCATTGGGGTAGTCGAGCATCAGCATCCGGCACCACTTCTCATGTACGCGCTTGCTCGCAATCCTAAAGTTGCCTTCGGGTGTTTCGCGGTCGCCTTCCACCATTTTATCTTTTAAATCGCTCCGGCCAAATACCACCGGGTATGTTGCCAGCCAGCCTTTTGCATCATACACCATCAGCTCGTACGACCGCTTTTTTATTACAATATAATACGCATCTGATGACGGGCCAGACGGATAAAAGAAAGACGTATTGATAACGAATAATGTAAGCAGCAGGGAAACGGCTACGCTTATTCTCATGAAATGGATATTTGCTGATAGTAACGAAGAAAAGGGCAGAAAATTATTGCCGGTTCGTAATTAGCAGGGCGAAAAAAGTATTTAACATCCGGTAAAAAAACAAGACTTGAATTATCTAATTATCAATTAACCATTAACAATATTCACTCACTCATTGCTCAGCACTTTATCCAGCAGGGATGCTATCCGGTGGAGCCGTCTCGCGGTATCGCCTTCCGAAAGCATATTATTTCCCGCGCCCCGCTGCTCCGTAGCAAACCATAGGAGTACCATGGAAATATAATCCTGCATGTCTTTACCGGCATACAGGCTTTTAAACTCCGATATTTTTTCGTTTATCAGCTTTACACTGCCGCGCACCGTTTCTTCGTCTGCCGGACTTAGCCGGATGCGATAGGTGCGGTCGGCAATCACTACATTTACCGGTATCAGTTCGTCCATGTCATTCATTTAGCAGGGCAATGCAGTTGTCTATCTCTTTCAGATAAGTATCTATACGCTTTACAAATAGTTTCTTCTGCTCCGGGTGCCAGCCTTTGATCCCCGATTTTAAAATATCGGTCTGGCGGCGAAGGTGTTTTAGTTCCTCTTCTTTTGTTACAATCGTTTCACTCAGCTTTGCGGCTTCCGTTTGCAGCCGCAGGTTTTCTTTGCGCAGCGCCGCATATCGTTTCAATACTTCTTTCAGCTTTTGTTCAATGCTTTGAATGGGGGAATCTAATTCGCTCATAAAAAATGGGTTGTGATTGGGAGCGAAAAATTAGGGGTTTTAAATGAAAACAGAAATATTTTGAACGCTATAGTTTGTTAAACCATCAGGCCCGTTTGCATTCTGAAAATACGTAACAGATCATAAGTAGCTATACATTACCCTTTGTTATTTTTTTTATAGAAAGTGGAGAACGAAAAAAGCGGCATGAAAACGATATACCCCACTTTTTCCTGAAACGCTATGACTGAGCTTTTATACTGCTATGAATAGTGCAGCAATACGGCTACACTATTGCAAAGAACTTAGCGGATAACAATATGGATTTAATTGTATCAGATTTTTATCACCAGCATATTTGTGTGCTTTTTTTGCCGCAATTATTAATACTGGAAGAAGATTTCGGTAGCACCGTAGCCAAAGCGCGGGTCGTACTGGTTTACAAAATATTTTACTTCCTTTTTTGTTTTCAATATTTCATGTATCTCTTCTTTCAGCCGGCCGCTGCCCACACCATGTATTACTACCAGTTGGGGCTGTCGGTGCGCTATAGCCAGCTCATACCATTTATCAAACTCGCTCAACTGCAGTCCTAAGATTTCGAGGTTGCTCATGTGTTGCCAGTCGTCAATCAGTTTTTCCATGTGCAGGTCTATAATGGTGCGGGCAGGCGGCAGGTTTTGCCGCACTTTAGCGGCATCGTATATTTTAATGCCTTTTGCAGCCAGCGGACTTAATTCAATGGCATTATCCGCTGTTTTATCGGGATAAGCAGCAAAAAGCGGATAGGAGATGGTAGGCTGGTTAGTCTCTTTTATTTCCTCAATTTTTTTAAACATTTGCTTTGCCTTCACTTTTACGCCGGTTTCAAAATATTCCGCTTTCTTTTTTTCGGGTGTAATGAGCGAAAATTCAAAGTCGAAAGACGGCCCGTCGTTGAGGCTTTCAAAAGAAACATCATGGAGGTAAAAGTCTTTTCCGCCGGGCACTTCACCTTTCAGCTCAAAATCTGTTTTGCCAAAAAACTGTTGCTTATAAATAAAATTGTAGCCGGCCGGCGTGCGGTTGATGAGGTACAGTTTAAACAGTTCCACCACTTCATCATTAAACTCATCCATCGTAAATTTTGGTATAAACGACAGCCATACGCCTGCTGCCGCCTGTATATTGGTTTGCGGCTGCTTTTCCTTCGGCAACTGGTCTATGTACTGCTTCGGCTTTTTCTTTTCGGGTACTACTGTTTTTTTGGTAAAGCGGTGGAAATACGGAAAGTCTATCTGGTCGGTATAGGCCGGGAACTTAACGCCGCGCACTTCTATCATCACCATTTTATCGTTCATTATTTCTATCACTTTACCTTCCTCGTTGCTGTGCAGCACAATTATATCATCGCCCAACTGGTATTTCATGCCGGCAAAGTTAAGCCCCTTGCAATAGTAATAGAATGGATAAAGTGTGAAGAGGAAGGCAATAGGTTTCCCTGATCTTCCATTGCGCTTCATAGAAGGAGTTGCAAAGCCTTATTGTTGGCCGGCTGGGGCAAGCCAGCGCTGTAAAACTTATCTTGAGGGCGGCAATCATTTTACGCGCTGGTACACCAGGAGATAGGAAATGCCTGGTTGGAAAAAAGGCGGTTATTTCTACAATTAACAGGCCTTAAAGACAAAGAAACAGAGCTCTTATCTGCACCGGCACAGGATGCAACCAACATTTTTAGCTTATATCCAGTTTAAAAAGTCCACTAAAAAATTTATTTTAGGCCGTTTCTATTTTTGAAAGTGTACTGTTTGAAATTTTTTAGTGGACTTCTTTTTTGGAAAAGCAATAAAATATTCTTTCAAAAACCTCGCAAAGGAGGGATTGGTACTAAGATCAACTCTTCCTGCCATTTATCTACTGGTTAATCCTTAATACATTTGTGTATTTGCGACACAAACAATCTAAAAAGGCGAATACCAACCTGTTGATAATTAATAGCACAAAAAATTTTATGTTTCGGCTAATTGTGATAATTTTTGCGTTGTGTGCAATTTTACAACAAGCATTATGATAGTAAGAAGCATTTTGAGTATAAAAAGAGAAGAAAAGCGTAATCATCCAGAAACTATTTACTTCAAAGAAAGGGTAAACGCTTTTTTAAAAAATGCCAAACCTGAGATCGAATATGCAATAAAAAGGGATTTAGCGACTATGACCAGCATGCCCTTTTATAAGGATCGACCCAAAATTGTTAAATTCAATATGGCTCCAATAGATTTAATTTGTGAATACGCTAATCTTTTTATAACCTGTGATGACAAGAATTTCATTACTGAACTTATTAAGAGATTGAGCGTTAACCAGTATCAAACAATAAGAAAAGCAGCACCCAAATTTGGTAAGAAAAAAGATATTTGGGAGCATGCAATTCCAGCAAAAGTAATTGTCGAAGAATTAACCACTATGGTGTTGAATAAAGATTTAACTGCTTTACGAAGGATGTTAGAAATTTATCAACTTGCCGGACAGCGGAGCCTTACAAAAGAGCAAAACAAACTATTAGATCAGTACAGAAGTTCCATGCCTCCGGAATGGGATTGGAGACTGGAAAGTGTCAATCCTCTGGCAAGACATACGGCAGTTGGGATTATTCACGAGTAAAAACTGCACACAACAAAAGTATTGCTACAAATGGGCGTACAGAAGGTCAATCAGCTGCAAATCGCTACTGTACTGCATCCGGGCTTGACGGAATTCTACTCAACATTTAGTTGTTACCTTGTACTTTTAATTCACCATTCGGTTGCAGTTGCGGGCAGACACAGCAACAAATATCCCACCATCGGCAATACTAGTTCGTTGCCTGCAACTTTTGACAATCTCACGTCCTAAAATAGGTTGACCAAAAATTCAACAACTATTGGTCAACATGAGCACACAGAAAACAAAGCCTTGTCCAAAAAGAAGCGGCAAACAAGTCAGCTTCGACTTCAAACTTTCCGTCATTGACGAAATCAGCAATGGTCTTATCAGTGCAAACTATGCTTCAAAAAAGTACAATATTTCAAGAAGCACCATTGCTTACTGGATGAAAAAATTATCTTCCTGTTTACAAACAAAAAAAGGCATGAGCAAGAATGATGAAATCAAAAAGCTTAAAGAGCGCATTGAAGAACTTGAGTTCATTAAAGAATTTCAGCAGGATATGATTGTGGAGTTTGAAAAGGTTACCGGCGAGGAACTTTCAAAAAAGTTTTTACCCGAACACTTAGCACAAGAGATACAGCGCAAGAAGAAAAAGCTTACAAAGTAAAATGGCTGTATGAAGTGTTCGGGATAACAAAACAGGCTTATTACAAAAGAATTAAAACCGCTAAACAAAAAGAAATGCAGGCAGAGCAGATTAAGAAAATAATTGAGCCTATCCGCAAGCGAATGCCTCGGTACGGAACAAAAAAACTGCATCTTGATATTAAAGATGACCTTAAAAATGTAAGTATTAAAATGGGCAGGGATGCTTTTTTTACCTTTGCCAGGCATCACCGTTTGCTCGTTCCCAGAACAAAGCGGTGCTTTATTACTACCGATTCAAAACACTTTTTTTACACCTCGCCCAATCTTATTAAAAGCCTTGTTCCCACTCATTCCGAGCAGGTCTTTGTAAACGATATTACGTATGTAAAACTGCAGGACGGCTATGTTTACGTTGCATTGGTTACTGACCTGTATTCAAAAAAAGTGATGGGTTATAAATTGGATGATAACATGAAAACACAACTCGTTAAAGATGCACTGCAGATGGCACTGAATAATTGCGAACATAACCGGGAAACAATCATTCATCACAGCGACAGGGGCATCCAGTATTGCTGTCCTGACTACAGTGAGTTTGCTCAAAGCAATAGAATGATTTTAAGCACCACAGAAAAATACGACCCGTATGAGAATGCTGTTGCCGAACGCATCAACGGTATACTAAAATATGAGTTTGGATTAATCAAAACCATTCCTTCCATTGATATTGCAAATAAAATGCTTACGCAGGCAGTGGAGATTTACAACAGGGAAAGAAGGCATTACTCTCTTGAAATGCAGACACCTGACTTTGCGCATACACATCAAAAGCATAAGTATAAAAGCTATAAAAAGCAATTGCTGAACAACGAACAAAAGATGAACATAAGTACTGCAGCTTTATCCACAAACGGCGAACGAAAATCATCCAAAAATTGAAGAGAGCCGTTTAGTGGATAAAGTATTTGAAAAACGAAAGCCGATAAAAACAATCCCATAATTTTGAGCATACTTAACCATATTTCTTAACCAAAAATGGTCAACCTATTTCAGGACAAGACAGTGGTTTCAAAGTTCTATTGCAACGCTGTCACCAAATTTAATGTTTTATTGGAAACTCTTTTTTTGTTTTAAAAAGTGATTGTTTTTCTGTTTAAAATGAGGGAAGCTTTTTACACTTCCCATCACTTTTCAAAAGCCTGTTTGTTCGCTGTGGTTTCCAATCTCCAGCCACACAGGTAAAAGATTTATGCAATTTGGGTTAGTATCATTTCTTCAAAAACTTCTTTGGGAGTTCGGTAATCAAGCACGTGTCTTGGTCGTTCATTTAGCTGGTTTTGCACCTCTTTTAAACGTGCTGTTGAAATGGTACTAAAGTCTGTTCCTGCAGGAAAATAATCTCTTATCAATCCGTTACTATTTTCATTGGTTGGTCTTTCCCACGGGCTGTAGGGGTGTGTAAAATAAACTTGTATTTTGGTGTTCTTTGTAAAGAGTTTATGCTGTGCCATCTCGGTGCCATTATCGTAGGTCATTGTCTTTTTCATCTGCGCTGGTATTGACCTGAATTCTTTTTCAAAAGCCTTGCGCACTGTAGTGGCATCTCTTGCCTTTAGGGGTACTATAATGATGGTGCGTGTAGTGCGCTCAACCAGCGTCCCTATTGCACTTGAGCGTTCTTTACCCATTACCAGATCGCCTTCCCAATGACCTGGTATAAGCCTGCCTTTTACTTCTTCAGGACGTTCGTCTATACGTATGGGATCTTGTATAGTTGTGCGTTTATCAGCTCCCCTGCGCACGTTTCCACGATACTTTCTTTTCTGCCTGAGCTCTGATATTAGCAAGCTTTTTAGCTCTTTTTTACTGTGCAGATAGATGTACAAATAAATGGCTTCGTGAGAGATCTGCATTGCTTTGTTTTGTGGAAATTTTCTTTTTAAAATCCTGTGTATCAGCCACGGCGACCACCTCAGCTCAAGTTTGTCTAATACATATTGTTCAAGCTCCACACACTGCCTTATTTTGGTCTTGCCACTACGGCGATTACTAACACTGCTCACGGCAAGCCGTTCGCCTTCAATAGCTTTATAACCCTCTCTGCCTTGTTTATTTACCTCCCGGCTGACAGTGCTTTTATTGCGACCTAAGACCTCACTAATCTCGCTATAACTCTTTTTATGACTTACTAACTTTTCAATCTCTATCCGTTCTATCAAGGATAAACGACCATAGTTTTTTCCCATCATACAAGATAAGTTTTTTAGGCTTAGCGTTGCGTTAGATTATTGAACCGGCGGTTACTGACCGCTGTGCCAAGACAAAACAGTATTTTTGAACTTCAAACTTGACAGATGAAATTACCTCACCCAATACCATATCAGGGAAGCAAACGGAACTTGGCTGACCAGATTTTGCGGTATTTCCCAGGCATTTTTGATAGATTGGTTGAGCCATTTGCAGGGTCAGCAGCTATTACTATTGCGTCAGCTTATTATTTCAAGGCTAATAAATTCATCATTAACGACATCAACGAACCGCTGACACAACTTTGGGACAACATAATAAACCGTCCAAAAGAAGTTGTAAAGCTGTATTATGATATATGGCATGGACAATTAGGCAACGAAGAACAATACTATTATCAGATCCGGGAGAAATTCAATGAAACCAAGCAGCCTGAATATCTGCTTTTTCTTTTGGCTAAGTGTGTAAAAGCAGCAGTAAGATATAATGCGCAAGGCGGCTTTAACCAAAGCCCCGACAAACGGCGGTTAGGCAGAAATCCGCAGATGATGCGGGATGATATTTTGCGTGTATCGCAACTATTAAAAGGCAAGACGGAAATATTTTCTTCTGACTATCAAAACATTCTTGACTTGACGACATCAGAAGACTTAGTGTATATGGACCCGCCTTATCAGGGCACGGGCATGAACGGCGGCTTCAACTATGCAGGCAATATTGAGTTTGACAACTTCGTGATTTCTTTGTTTGAGCTTAATAACCGAAATGTACCATTCATTCTTAGCTACGACGGCAGGACAGGTGACAAAACTTATGGTATTACATTGCCTGAAAAACTCAATCTGACCAAAATAGAGATTAATGCGGGACGTTCTACCCAGGCAACGCTATTGAACCGCAGTGAAATAACTTACGAAGCAGTTTTCTTATCGCCAGCGTTGACAAACAAAATTGATTTGCAGAAAATAACAGGTAACGAGATTATTCAAACAGACCTTTTTGCAAATCATGGCTAAAGAGAAAAGAACTTATCCCAAAGAATTTTTAGAGTACTTACAGACCATTACAAACAAGAGGGCTAAAGTTGTTATTTACCATATTTTAGAACACGGCTTTATAACTACCCAAGACCTTGAAATAACTTATGGTTATAACCATCCGCCGAGAGCAGCAAGAGACGTGAGAGAAGCGGGCATTCCGCTCCAAACTTTTAAAGTAAAATCGGCTGAAGGCAGAAACATTGCAGCTTATCGGTTTGGTAGTCTTGAAGAGTTACAAACAAACAGAGTTGCAGGGCGCATTCAGTTTTCCAAAGATTTCAAACATGCACTGTATATAGCAAGCGGTGGTCGTTGCCAGATTTGTAACGGACAATTTGAAGAACGATATTTACAAGTTGACCACCGAGTGCCATATGAAGTGGGCGGCGATACGACAGACAGAAACCCAGAACATTTTATGGTTTTGTGCGGTTCATGCAACCGGGCAAAATCTTGGTCTTGCGAGCATTGCGAAAATTGGCGTGTGCTAAAGCGACCGCCAATTTGCATGGAGTGCTATTGGGGACAGCCGGAGAACTATAATCACATTGCTATGGAACAAGTTCGCCGACTTGACTTGCAATGGAACGGCGACGAGATACAGTATTACGATGCACTCAAGCTCATTGCTGACCAGCATAACATAGAATTGCCGGACTTCATTAAGCAAATATTAGCGGACAGAACCAAACGTGAATAACAACTGCCCACAACATGGGGTTTGGCGCAAGCGGGGCTGACGAACATGGGCTGAACAAAAGCTTTTCAATTTGGCTTCGGTGCAGGCATCAGGCTGACGGAAGTCTATTCCCCGCCGCCACAAAGCCTTTAATGTTAGCGGTCCTTGCAAACCGACAGCTCAACAATTTGAAAAACAATAGATAAAACAAACATAAAATGGAGTTCTCACCTTTCAACCATGTTGTTAAACTGTGCCTTCAAGGGATGAACATGGAACAATCAGGCAAACCTGAAGAAGCAGGCAAACTATTTCTGCAAGGTTGGAACGAAGCAACAAACGACTTTGAAAAATTTCTTGCAGCTCATTATGTAGCGCGACATCAAAAGACTGTTTCCGACAAATTAAATTGGCTTGAAACTACTTTACAGTTTGCATTAAAAGTGAATGATAACGCTGTTAAAAGTGCTTTCCCTTCTCTGTATTTAAACATTGCCAAATGTTACCAAGACTTAAATGATCCTATCAAAGCAAAAGAATATGCTGACTTAGCAATTTCTTTTAAGTATAATCCTTCTGACAAAGGACCATTTTATCACGGGACGAAAGCAGATTTGCAGGTTGGTGATTTACTGACAGCAGGCGGCAATTCTAATTATAAAGCTGAACTCAAAATGAACCACATTTATTTCACAGCGTTAGTTAACGGAGCAGGACTTGCGGCAGAATTAGCAAAAGGAAACAGGGAACCAAGAGTTTATGTAGTTGAACCGACAGGGAACTTTGAAAATGACCCAAATGTTACGGACAAAAAATTTCCTGGAAATCCGACACGTTCATATCGCAGTGAAGACCCATTGAAAATCGTTGGTGAAATAACAGACTGGGTAAGACTAACACCCGAGGAACTTCAAAATTGGCAAGAAAGATTGTCGAATGTTAAAGCAGAAATTATCAACTAATTTCTGAAATGCAATACAGAAAACAACGAACCGCTGAGAAAAGGTTTGCCGCAAGGCTGGCTGACGGAATTACAATCGGCTGTTGTACTACTATCAGCTAATATCGGGCTTGACCGACCGAATTCTATTTGGCTTTTAGTTGTTAACTTTAAATTCAGTTTTTCAATCGGCTTCAGTTGCCGGACTGACAGTTATAAAATACCACTTATTCGCCAAGCCCTAAACCGTTGTGCGTCATTTAAAAAAACTTCATTGTGGACACCTATAAAGAAACATTTGAAACTTGGAATAAAGTAGCAAAACTTTATCAGGACAAGTTTATGGATTTGACCTTATATGATGACACCTATGATACATTTTGCGAGGAGATAAATAGAAAAAATGCGGCAATTTTAGAAATCGGGTGTGGTCCGGGGAACATCACAAAATATTTACTTAACAAAAGACCAGACTTTAGAATGGAAGGAATTGACATTTCGCCAAATATGATTGAATTAGCAAAAGCAAATAACCCATCAGCTTGCTTTCAGGTTCTGGACTGTAGAGAAATAGGCAAGTTACAAAGTAAGTTTAACGGCATTATTTGTGGATTTTGTTTTCCGTATTTATCAGAATTTGACAGTTCTAAATTAATTAAAGACTGCGGTAACTTACTTGAAGACAAAGGAGTTTTATACATCAGTTTTGTTGAAGGCGATTATAGTAAATCAGGTTTTCAAACTGCGAGTACTGGCGACAGAACATATTTTTATTTTCATACATTAGACAGTCTGACAAAAGTACTTACGGACAATAATTTTGAAATCATTCAAATACTTAGTAAAGATTACAAAAGAAGCATTGCGATGGAAGAAGTACACACAATTATAATTGTGCGAAAATAAACGAACGCACAACAAAAGGTTTGGCGTTATGGCAGGGCGACGAACAAGCCATCAGCATTTGTTCATTATTCAGCTTTAGTTCGGGCAGACAGTAAGCTATTGAACAAAAGAATATGTTTTGTACTTTGGTTCTTTATGCGGCTTCAGTTATCGGCTGACGTTTTTCAAATGCTTCCACACCACCAAGCCCTCATCGTTGGCGGCTATTGAACTTGACACCTTATTTATGAAATATTTTTTAATTTTTATTTTTCTGATTGGGACGAACCTTAAAGCTCAAACTGCTTTAAATTTTGACAAACGCTTTGTTGAAAGTGAAGATAAATGGGTTGCTTTTCAAAAAGGAAAGGACAGTTCTTATTTGTATGGCTTTATTTATATTGACGAACAAGCAGGATTGACTTTTAATTATGAAGGAAATTTTAAAATATCGCCAGCCGGCGAATTCATTCCAAAAAAACTTGACAGTACAAATTTTAAAATACGCTTACAGCCAAACAATGTTTTCGTTGCGTTCATCCCTGACAATAAATTTGAAGAACTCCAGATTACCGCAATCCCTGATTGGTTAAAATATTATAAAACGGACACGAACTCAGTAGAAAGACTTTATCATTGGGGATACATATACAATGGTTGGGATGAATGTGCAAAAGCCTTGACTTTTCTTGAAAAAGCGCAAAAAATAAATCCAAAATTCAAAGGGCTTGAAGTTGAACTTGCTTATTCATATAATTGCTTAAACCAGTTCGGCAAAGCGATTTTAGTGTTGCAAGGTGCGCTTGAAACAAATCCAGCAGATGCTTATATTAATAAGGAACTGATTTATGCCCAAATGAAATCAGGACAATCAGATAAAGCTGCGGAAAGTTGTAAGAACGCCATAAGGGTGTGTACAGACACATCTTATAACAGCGAAAACTGTTATAATATTTTACACCATTTCTATGAAAATAAAGACAAGGCAAATTTTATATTGTGGTTAAACGAAACAAAAAAGTGGACTTCGGGCAATGAAAAAATGACGGGAAGCATTAAAGTAATGGAAGAAGAAATTGGTAAATAAAAAAACCGGGTAATGTACTGAAAAATAGTTGGTAGTTTTTCGGATAAAATTTCTTTTATTGGCGCTATTAATCTGAAGAGGAAGCAAGCGCTGCTGGAGAGCAACTTGCCGGGCAATAAGATTAATGCTTATACGAAAAAAGTAAGGGTTGCGCAGTTAAGCTGTTCAACCCTTACTTTTTTTGGTAAGCACAATGGCTCAGAAAACTCAAAGCCGGGATTTATTCCTGAAGTAGATATACCATTTGATAAAGTTGATTCTGTTATTTTTGGTTAATCCTCTGTGCAGGTCCAAATGATTTTTGAGATGCCCGAAGTAAGATTCTATGCCATTGGTTGTTTTAGGAATGTTGCTGTCAGCGAGGTAACAAAACATATGGGGCAAAGCTCTTTTGATGGTAAAAAAAGAACGCCTGATTAATTTATGTTTATACCAATATCTGCCCGTTTCAGCTTTGTATGATTTTTCTTTCAGAAAGTCTTTATGCTTATTTTCCCAATCGGTTAACCGGTGTATCCAGTATTGTTTGTCATTATGTGTTTGGATGCGATGTATCATTAAAACCAATACCCTTAATTCTTTGCCGGCATCGTAGCCTGGATTGGCTGTAAGCCACAGCAGACACATTCTCTGGATGTGTACAAGGCATCGCTGAATGGTAACACCAGGCATTGTTTTTTTGATGGCTTTAAGGGTAGCTTTATGACCATCACAGGTAATAGAAGTTATCTGTAAGCCAAGGTTCAGCAGGTTCAATAAATCTTCTTTTATTTCTTCGTACCGCTCTGCATCTGAAAACCGGAACAACTGTGTATAGCTGATGGGATCATCCTGATAGCATACTACACAAAACTTTTTAAAGTAAGTGGCATCTACCCTTAAGTAAATATTATCATGATGAATAATAGGCGTTAGAGGGGCTCTGTCAAGAAAATAATAAAAGGTTTTTTGAAGGGTATCTTTTGATAAACCACTATCTCTCTGGAGCGTCTTGTAAGTTTGCCTTTCCACTACCCATTTACGAAACCAGACAAACCGGTTTTCTATAGTTTGAACCCTATCATTATAAGTAAATAAAATGCCGCACTGCTTACATTTAAACCGCTGTTTACCGCCTTGCTTACCCCAGCCTATTACCTGTAAACTGCTACAAGCCCAGCATCGCTTTTTTTAAGCTTTTTCATTTACAAAAAAACTTATGTGAAAGCGCTTTCACATAACTTCTCTCAAACCCTTTGCTGCACTGAGTTACAAGGAATTTTACCAACTATTTTTCAGTATTATACCAAAAACCGCTGCAACGAGTGCACTGGCAATAGCATGGCTTGAGCAGTTGCACTTGTACATACCTAATCCTTATCATCTATAACCTATTAATTGCTGCGGCTAACCGGCAAAGCTTAAACATACTATTATGACGACAGCTTTTGAACGGAATAATTACTTCACAAGGCTAATCTGGCTGTTCCCGGTTGTATATGTTTTTCATATAACGGAAGAAGCTAACGGCTTTGCTAACTGGGTTACCAACATATTAGGCGGGCAGATGACCATGAAGCCATTTATCATCAACAATTCAATTTTTATGTTGGTATTGTTGACCCTTTGTTTTATTGCAGCACGACAGCAAAAACCATGGAGTACCTTTTTGCTGTTCTTTTGGGTAAGCGCACAGGAATTCTGGAATTTCGTTTTTCATATTTATGCTGAATTTAAGTTTAATGCCTACTCGCCGGGCTACTTTACAGCCATTTTATTATACCTGCCTGTATATTTTTACCTGTCTTACATTTGTCTCCGTGAAAAATTTTTATCATGGAAAGTATGGTTACTTGCCTTTGTTGTAAGTATAGCAGGTATGGCTTTTACAATTTAGGCCGGGCTGTATCATTTTAAAAATATCCCGTGGGACAAATGGATTTGATGGAATTGTGTTTGTTATAAAGCTGTACGCTACAGCAGGTTTGGCAACGGGTTCCAATCGGTTCGGAAGTTTGGTTATTTGAATAAACAAAAAGTAGTGACTCAATTTTAAATTCAGGAACTATGAAAACCTGTGGGGTTAAATAGCTTTGTAAGATAAAAACGTGTAGTAACGGGAGGGGTTAATCGCTGTTAGTTTCAAAGGGAGTCACTACCGAACAAAAGATATACAACAGAAAGTTAGAAGGCCGGATTGACTATCGGGAATCATCTATCTATATTGCATACGTTCCGCTCACATTCAGTTTGCTCTTATGATAACCGTACATAAAATAAATAATTAAGCCAAGCACGAGCCAGGATCCAAACCAGGCCCAGTTTTTACCCGTCATACCGGTTAATAAATACAAGCAGGAAGAAAGGCCCAGCAAAGGAATGAGCGAGAGGTTATTCAAAAAAGTAATGACCGCAATAGCAACAAGCAACAGCCACAGAATAATGGTTGACAGCTTCAGCGAAGCATTGTTGAAATACAGCACATCCTTCAGGTTGTCGGCAGCATGGTCTTTAAAATCACCATTGAATAATTCTGAAAAATAGTTATGTCCGGCGCTATTGTTTGCAAAAAAGAAAAGAATAAGGATCGTGCATAAAATAATGAGCGGAAAAATAAATTTACCATTGATATACGGCATGTTGAACCTGCCGGCTTCCTTTTCTTTACGCGGAATTAATAATACCCCGCCGCATACCAGCACAAAAGCAAACAGCGTTGCAATGCTGGTAAAATCGAGTACAAAAACTTTATCGGTAAACAACAGGGGAACGCCTACCACAATGCCGGTGATAAGGGTAGAAAAAGAAGGCGTCTGGTATTTAGGATGAATTTTTTCGAAACGGGTTGGCAGTAATCCGTCGCGGCTCATGCTCATCCAGATACGCGGCTGTCCCATCTGGAATACCAGCAGCACGCTTGTCATAGCCACTACTGCCGCCAGCGATACGAGGAACTGCATCCAGCCTACATTGCTGGCTTCAAATATCTTGGCCAGCGGATCACCTACATTATTAAATTTTTCGTAGCTCAATACACCGGTAAGTACCAGTGTAAGCAAAATGTAAACGACGGTACAAATCACTAAAGAAAGTATCATGCTGCGCGGCAGGTCGCGTTGCGGGTTTTTGCTTTCCTCCGCCATTACACTGATTGCGTCAAACCCAATATACGCAAAGAAAACGCCGCTCACCGCGCGCATTACACCACTAAAACCATTGGGCATAAACGACCGTACACCGGCACTGTTCAGCGGCGTCCAGTTATCCGGGTTTACATAATATGCGCCAACAGCAATCACCAATACAATAATGCAGAGCTTTAATATCACCATGATGTTGCTGAAGTTTCTGGATTCTTTTACGCCTACATATACCAATGTTGTTATGAGCAGGCAGATAACCAGCGCCGGCATATCAAAAATAATCCGCAGGCCGCCGATGACCGGTGCGGTGTTCCAGGCATTGATGAGTTCCTGTGTGGAGGCGGTGAGACCGGATGCGGCGGCTGATGCATTTTCTAATACGGCGCCGTGTGCCTCCATATAGCTGCAACTTAAATAATCGGGGATATGAACACCGATGCGGCTCATGAAAAGGGTAAAATAATCGCTCCACGAAAAAGCCACATAGATATTGCCAATGGAATATTCCATAATCAGCGCCCAGCCGATGATCCAGGCAAACAACTCGCCGAACGATGCATAGGCATACGTGTAGGCGCTGCCTGCAACGGGTATGCGGCTTGCAAACTCGGAGTAGCACATAGCTGTAAAGCCGCAGGCCACTGCACAAATAATGAAGAGGATCACCACACCGGGGCCGCCATTGTAGCAGGCTTGTCCGAGACTACTGAAGCTGCCTGCGCCGATAATGGCTGCGATACCAAAGAACGTAAGATCACGGAGGGTAAGCACGCGTTTTAATCCGCTGCCGCCGCCATGCGCAGCTTCTTCATTGGTAGCAGCGTCTGCCAGTATCTTAGCGATGTTTTTTTTGCGGAACAGCGGATGCGGCATGTGGTGTTTGGTTTTGGATAGGGAAGATAGAGAAAAATCGTTGTAAGATTTTCATAACAGGATAAGAACTTTGTAAGCAGCCGGCAACATAAATAAAACCATTTGCACAAGAAAAAAATAAATCATCAGCCTTAATACATCCACCAGTATCTGTAATCAGCACCTTTTCATTATTTGGTCCCGGTGTAAGTATGTGATAGGAAACCTCACTAATGGTATAGGTGCCTTAATATTACGAATCCCGGCTGATTAGATAATCAATTACCTCTAAAAGGTTTTTCTTTCGCGAAGAAAGCACTGCGATATCCTCGAGGTGCTGCAGGGCTTTGCCCACATATTTTTCTTTGAGGTCTTTTGCCCAATCATCCACACCGCAGGCTTTATAGATGGCTAATACCCGTTCTACTTTATTTTCCTCATTGCCCTGCATCAGCGATTGCAGCTCCGTTTGTTGGTTAACGCTTGCCCTTTCCAGCGCATGTAGCAGTAAAAATGTTTTCTTATTCTGGCGAATATCGCCGCCTACATCTTTACCAAATTTCTCCGGATCGCCAAAAGCATCTAAGTAATCGTCCTGTATTTGAAATGCGATACCGAGGTTGCGGCCCAACTCATATATGTGATTGCAGTTACCGGCGCTGGCGCCGCCTAACATAGCGCCCATCTGCAGCGAGGCGGCAAGCAATACAGAGGTCTTCAGCTCAATCATCCGCAGGTAATCTTCCGGTTTTACGGTTGTTGTTTTTTCAAAGTCCATATCCAGTTGCTGGCCTTCACATACCTGCTTGGCCGTTTTGTTGAAAACAGCAATGATACGCTGCAGGTAAGATGGGTTTATCCTGTTTAAATATTCATACGCCACAATCAGCATTACATCGCCGGCGAGCAGCGCGGTGCTGTCGCCGTATTTTGTATGCACGGTTGGCAGGCCGCGGCGCAGGGTGGCTTTATCCATCATATCGTCGTGGATAAGGGTAAAGTTGTGGAAGAGTTCGATGGCGGTAGCTACCTGCCAGGCGTCGGGATTGATATTATCAAACAGTTCGTTGCCCATCAGGCACAGGACAGGCCGGATGCGCTTGCCGCCAATGCCCAAAAAATAATCGCCCGGTTCATACAAAGAAACGGGCTGTTCAGGAAAATGCTTTACCTCGAAACGCTCTTTAAAAGCAACGATCAATTCCCGGAATGAATGCATAGATATAATGTGTGCTGCAAAATAAGCCGCTAAGTGTGGATCGAAAAAACTAATTCTTTTTCAGTTATGAAACTACAAAGGCACAAAAGCTCAGAAACAATTATTAATGCGCGTAATAAAATAAGAAATGAAGAACATGTTAAGCAAAAATGTATTTATTCCTGCTAATTCTCTATAGCCTGCTATTGTTTAAAAAACCTTTGTGTCTTTCTGTCTTTGTGGCTAAACAAATTATTAATAGTTTTTCCCGCTCAGCATCGGCACAAAAGAGAAGAAATCGAAGCGTTCCTCATACGTGCCATCAGGTGTTTTGGTAATGCGCAGCATCCGCTGGTTCCGGTGTTCGGCATCATCCACCGGTATTACCATCATGCCGCCGATGCGCAGTTGCTCAATGAGTTTTACCGGTACAAAAGGCGCCGCGGCAGTGATCAGCACTTTATCGAACGGCGCAAAGGAGTGCAGCCCCTCGAAGCCATCGCCATAAAAAAATTTAAGCGCCGGGTATTTGTTCTTAAAAATATAACCCTGCTGCTGGAGGTCGTAGAGCTTCTTTTGCCGCTCAATGGTAAATACACGCCCCCCCATTTCTGCCAGCACGGTTGCTTGGTAAGCGCTGCCCGTGCCGATTTCCAGTATTTTATCGTTTCGGTTTATGTTTAATAACTGCGTTTGGTAAGCTACGGTATAAGGTTGTGAAATAGTTTGCCCCTCGCCAATCGGGAAGGCGCGGTCTTCGTATGCAATCTTGTTAAAGGCAGAGTCTAAGAACCAATGTCTTGGTATTGCATTCATGGCTTCCAGCACCCGTTCGTCCTGTATCCCTTTTTCTTTAAGCAAATTAATTAGCTGCCGGCGCATGCCTTTGTGCTGGTATGTATCTTCTGTACGCTTCATCCTTTGTGCAAGATAATATGGCAAAACGGTTATAAATAAATTTTTGTGTTGTAGTTTTCCAACGTTATTTCGGCGTAGCATTGATTGTATCAACGACGATTTGCCTTGTCTGCCGGCTGCGGGCAGTTTATTACTTACTAAACAACACCTCATGAAATCAACCACGCGCGTACAGCTTTCGCTTTTGATGTTTCTGGAATTTTTTATCTGGGGCTCGTGGTATGTGACCATGGGTACCTATTTAGATAAAGTGCTGCATGCAACCGGTATCCAGGTAGGAGCAGCGTATAGCGCCATGGCTATTGCTACTATTATTTCCCCGTTTTTTGTAGGCATGATTGCCGACCGCTTTTTTCCCGCCCAGCGTGTATTGGGCATATTGCACCTTGCCGGTGCGGCCTTGCTGTATTATATTACAACCATTACTTCGCCCGATACTTTTTACTGGATTTTGTTGTTGTACTCGTTGTGTTATGCCCCTACATTGGCGCTGGCCAATTCTGTTGCCTTCCGGCAAATGAACGATACGAGTAAAGAGTTTGCTTCCATACGTGTGTTAGGAACGATCGGTTGGATTGCTACGGGCTGGCTGATTGACAAAGTGTTTAAGATAAGCACCGACGAATTGGTATTTACTTTTAAAATGGCGGCCGTTGCTTCTGTAGCACTGGGGCTTCTAAGCTTTTTTTTGCCCAACACGCCACCAAAAGCAAAAGGCACCAAAGCAACCTTTGCGCAAATATTGGGTGCCGATGCCTTTGTGTTGTTTAAAGACAGTTCTTTTGTTATTTTCTTTTTAGCCTCTGTACTCATCTGTATCCCGCTTTCTTTTTATTACAGTTTTACCAATTTATACCTTACGGATGCGGGGATGAAAAATGTAACCAGCAATATGACTTTCGGGCAATTCTCTGAAGCCTTTTTCATTTTGTTGATTCCTTTTTTCTTTAGAAGATTAGGCGTAAAATGGATGATTATTTTAGGGATGATTGCCTGGACATTGCGCTTCCTGTGCTTTGGCTACGGCAATGCCGATAACTTGCTGTGGCTCTTATTTGTAGGAATCATCCTGCATGGCGTATGCTTTGATTTCTTTTTTGTTACGGGGCAAATTTATACCGACAGCAAAGCCGGTTTAAAAATACAAAGCCAGGCGCAGGGCATGATTACAATGGCTACGTATGGTATCGGCATGTGGATCGGCACTTTACTTTCCGGCTATGTAAAAGATTACTTTACTGTTGACGGGGTGGTAAACTGGAAAAACACCTGGATGGTACCTGCCGGAATTGCGGCTTTTGTGCTCATTCTTTTCCTGTTGTTTTTTAAAGACAATCAACGGTCTGCTGCCCGTGCAGAAGCGGTGGAAATGGTATAAATCGTCTATTGCCACGAAAGCACAAAGACACGAAGATTTTTATATTTCCTTTTAATTTAGTGCCTTCGTCTTTCCGGCAAACCATCTATTTTAATATAAAACTCAAACCAACTATGAAAAAAATAGCGATGCTTGGCTCCGGCTTTATCGGCCGTTTTTATGCAGATGCGCTGCTTGGCAACAGGAGCGGGGATAAGATTGTGAGCATTTACTCCCGCCGGGAAGAAAGCGCTCAGAAATTTGCTGCCGATTATAACGTGCCGCACGTAACTATAAACATGGAAGAATCCATTGCCCACGCGGATGTAGAGGTAGTGTGTATTGCCCTGCCCAATAACCTGCACGAAGAAGCGGTGATGCTTTGCTGCAAACATAAAAAAGCAGTGATAACCACAAAACCCCTTGGCCGTAATGCCGATGAAGCCAAACGTATGCTGCAGGCTGTGGAGCAGGCCGGCATCTTTAACGGGTACCTCGAAGATTTGGTATATACGCCCAAATTTATTAAGGCCATGGAAAGCGTAAAGAACGGCGCGCTGGGCAGAATATTATGGGCAAAATCGCGCGAAACGCATCCTGGTCCGCATAGCGAATGGTTCTGGAATATAGAGCAGGCCGGCGGCGGTTGCATATTGGATCTGGGCTGCCATTGCGTGGAAATAACTAGGAGCTATATTGGTAAAGATGTAAAGCCGGTGGAAGTAATGTGCTGGGCCGATACGCAGGTAAAACCGATTGATGCCGAAGACCATGCCATTGGATTGATTAAATATGAAAACGGTTCCATTGCGCAGTTTGAAGTAAGCTGGACTTTCCGTGGCGGTCTTGATTTGCGCGATGAAGTAATGGGCACAGAAGGCACGATTTGGATAAACAGCTTTCTGCGTACCGGTTTTGAAATGTTTACCACCGGTAAAGGCGGCGATTATATTGCTGAGAAAGCCGAGAGCAACAGCGGCTGGCTTTTCCCCGTAGGCGATGAGATTAACGAGCTGGGCTACAACCACATGTTTGCCGATATGTTTAAAAGTATGGAAGAAGGCCGCGACCCCAAAGAAACGTTTTATGATGGCTATGTAGTAAACACTATACTGGATGCGGCTTATAAAAGCGCCAAAACAAAACTGTGGGAGCCGGTGATGCTTGACATCTGGCGCGGCCGGGAAGGATTGAGCAAGCCGAGCAACTATACGGATTATGATGCAGACTATTTTTTAATAAAAGAAGAGATGACGCATTTTGGTGCAAAAAAATTAATCTTAAAGAACAAAGCTACCGGCGCCATTGAAGAGCGGGTTTTAGCATAATAAAAGCCTTGTTACTGTGAATACGCTACAACACAAGGCATTTCGCTTAGTGTTGTAGCGTTTTTTATTTGATTGCTCCGCTTGTTCATATTACGCATGGTGTATTCTTCTGAATGATTTACTTTATGTATAACCGCTTGTATAAAATAAAAGTGCGTTAAAGCATAACTGTTGCTGAAAGTGTATCTTTAAATTCTTCTAAACAACCACCGCCTTATGAGAACAAATATCTACACCCGCCTCGCTATTTTATTGCTTACAGGTTTTGTTTCGGTACCTGCTGTTCACGCGCAGGTAAATGTATTTACCCAGCACAATGATTTAAAAAGAACCGGCTGGATGAACCGCGAAACAAAGCTTACGCAAACCAATGTAAACAGCGCCACGTTCGGCAAAATCTTCACCCGCGCAGTAGATGATCAGCTCTATGCACAACCGCTGGTAGTAAGTAATCTCAGCGTCAACAACAAAGTACACAATGTAGTCTTTGCAGCTACGGTTAATAACACCGTTTATGCATTCGACGCGGAATCGGATACTGCCAACACACCGCTGTGGCAGGTCAGCCTTACGCCACCCGGCTACCGCGCCATTAAAAATACAGATATGACCGGCGCCTGTTTTTTCAACTATAAAGACTTTAGCGGCAATATGGGCATTGTTGGCACGCCCGTAATTGATAGCGCAAGCAGAACCCTGTATGTAGTGGCGCGCAGTGTTACCAATGCCGCTCCCAAGACTTTTGTGCAATACCTGCATGCCATTGATATACGCACCGGCGCAGAAAAGCAGGGCAGCCCGGTATATATAACCGCAACGGTAAACGGCACGGGCGGTGGCACCAAGAACGGAAAGATCACCTTTGACCAGCAAAAGCAAAACCAGCGCCCCGGCCTTCTGCTGTATAAAGGCGTTGTATATATTGCATGGGCTTCGCACTGCGACTGGGGGCCGTACCACGGCTGGATGATGGGGTATGACGCCGCTACGCTGCAACAGAAATATGTATATAATGCTACGCCCGATGGCGCTGCAGCAGGCATCTGGATGAGCGGGCAGGCGCCGGCGGTAGATGATAAAGGCTTTATTTATATTTCTACCGGCAACGGCACAGTGGGCAAAAACAACAATCCGAATGATACGGCCAACCGTGGCGAAAGCATACTTAAATTGTCAACAGCCTCGGGCAAGCTCCGGCTGATAGACTTTTTTACGCCGGCTGATTATCAAAAGCTGGAGCGTGGCGACCTGGACTATGGCGTTGATGGCGTATTATTATTACCCAATACCAATCTTTCACTGTCTGGCAGTAAAGAAAGTCTTCTATATTTGGTAAACAACAACAAAATGGGTAAGACTTCTGCTGCCGACACCGGCGCCATCCAGCAAATTAATATTAATGCAGAAGCCGGCGGCGATCATCATTTGCATGGTTCGCCTGTATATTTCAAAAATTACAACAACAAAGAATACATCTATGCCTGGGCCGAAGGCGGCTTGCTAAAACAAATTCCCTTTATACGCAACGCCGGCATTTTTGATACGGCGAATACCATTACTGCACAAAGCGCACTACCGCCCGGTATGCCCGGCGCTATGATGGCAATTTCTTCCAATGCGGTAAAACAAGGCACCGGTATTTTATGGGCAAGCCATCCCGCTAAAGGTGATGCTAACCACGCGGTAGTACCGGGCACCTTACAGGCTTTTGATGCCGGTAACGTAACGCATGAATTATGGAACAGCAATCAAAACAAAAACCGCGACAGCGTAGGCAAGTTTGCAAAATTTGTTTGTCCTACTATTGCCAATGGTAAGGTATATCTCGCCACTTTCTCGGGGCAACTGGTCGTGTACGGACTTATCAATACGGCAACTGCACAAACGGATGCTGCTTATATAGCAGCAGCTTCCGCACAGCAGCCTGCCGTTGCTTTCGAGGTATATCCCAACCCGTCGCGTGGCGAAGTAAGTGTCATTTACAGGAATGGAAAAACCGCATGGCAACAAGTGACGATCGCCATACTTAACACTGCAGGACAGGTTGTTTACCAGCAAAACTCTGTGGTAACTGCTTTACAAAATATGATTACGATACACCTGCCGGCTGCTGTAAGCAATGGTGTTTATTTATTACAGTTGACTGATGTTAGCGGTGCAATCAGTTCGCAAAAATTAGTGATTGAGCGGTAATGTATTTGTGATAAAACTGCTCTGCCGTTTACTATGTGTATAATTCGGCTATTACAACGTCAAACAGGTTTGATTGCAGCGGTTGCCGGTAACCGGCTAAGGCGTTAATAACTGTTGTCACCGATTCTGGTATGAATACTGCATTTGTTTTTACCATTAATAAAAAATACAAATCTATGTTCGATCAAATTTTAGATCTCGTAAAAGGTCATTTAGGCGGCAACCCCCAGATTGCATCGGCTATTCCTGCCAGACAGGAAGATGCTGTACACAATGAAATTGCCAGCCACATTACCAACGGATTAAAGAGCCAGGCCTCGGCGCAAGGCGGTGCAGGCGGCTTATTATCTATGCTCCAGGGTGGACTTACTTCGGGCAGCCCGGTAACCTCTGCTATAGAAGGCGGGCTGGTGAGCAGTCTTGCCAGTAAGTTTGGTTTGCCACCTATGGCAACCGGTGCTATTGCTGCTGCGTTGCCTGGCTTGCTGCAAAAGTTTGCTCATAAGGCGGCTGATCCCAACGATAGCAGCATTACGACAGATAGTATTACGCAATCCCTTTCCGGTGGCAGCGGTGGCTTGGGTAGCTTGTTTGGCAGATAGGCCACCGCTTTATTGAAAGTAAGCTGACTTTTGTACGCTACCTGTATAGCTTTGGAAAAAGTGATGAAGGCCTCGCAGTAAGGGCTGCTGCCAAAGTTTATTACCGGAAAAAGTTTCTAAAAAGGTTCGCAAATTGCGAACCTTTTTTATTTGGCTGATGCCGGTTTGCACTGCCTTTTACTTTTTTTAAAAACAAGTAAAGTAATTGGTTAACTAATGGAACTGCAGCAGGAATAAAGGAACCGTTTTTTCACATCGCAACCATCTTATAATGTAAAGGCGTGAGGCCGGTATAATTTTTAAAGAATTTACTGAAGAAAAACTGGTTGCTGAAATGCGGCTTGCCGGCCACATTAGCCACCGATAAAGACGTATCATCCAGCAGAATCTTTGCTTCTGCAATCATCATTTTGTCTATAAATTCTCCTATCAGCTCGCGGTCTTCACCCGCGTTGACTTCAGGAATGATACCGGGGGAAATAATAAAAAAACTTCATCCTGCAGTGAACAATTGTATTTTACTGGCAGCAGATTATTTGTAGCTATCTTCATCATCAGCTTTCAAATTGTTCAATCAGCGGATCAACAGTTATAGCGTACATCCGTTTCAGCAGATGATGAATATTCGTTGTATGCAGATGAAGTCCGGCACCTCGACTGTAATTATAGAAAACAGTAAATTACGCCGCTATGGATGCTCCTTCTTATTTAAAGACCGCCCGCCTCACAATAACGCCATTGGCAGCAACCGATGACCATTTCATCTTTCAATTGGTTAATACCGAAGGCTGGCTTCAAAATATCGGAAATAGAAACGTTACCTCTGCTGCAGATGCCGTTGCCTATATTCAAAGAATTTTGAATAATAATCAGATAGCTTACTGGGTAGTAAAATTGAAAGACATGCCCGACAAAATAGGAATTGTAACCTACATTAAACGCGATTACCTCGAACATCCTGATATTGGCTTTGCCTTTCTGCCCCCTTTTTTTAATAAGGGATACGCTTATGAAGCTACCACTGCTGTTCTGCATGAATTAATTGGCCGGCATAACGTTGCACATATTGTGGCTGTTACGGTGCCGGGTAATATAAATTCAATTAAACTGCTCAAAAAAATTGGATTAGTCTTTGAAAAGGAGATGGAAGTAAAAAACGAAAAGCTGCAGGTATATGGAGCTTCAACTGAGGAATTGATAACCCGCGTATAGCACTAAGTTAACAGAGTTTCCCGCTTTAGCGGTTTATCAAAATAAAAGAATATGTTGGCGTCTTTTTAGAAAAATTATTACAATTACAGCCAACATATAGCTAACCGGCAAAGCACAAATAAATTATGGCTTGAAAATTTTTTCCACTACAGGCAAAAGATTATTTACAATCGCAGGCATTGGTGATGCAGGTTTAAATAAGCAGGAGCAGAGCGCTTATCCTGTTAACGCTGCTGCGGATACAACCAAAGCAGCGCCCGGAGTTTGTGGAAACAATGCGGACAGTTAACAGAAAGCCGGCAGTCAAACTCAATTTCTTCTGATACCTAATGGAAGCACACTTTTTCCATACACTTCATTTAAAATTTGCGCTACGCAACCGTAAAAAGCACTAAGGCCGCAAAAAATACCTTCGTAGCCGGCAAAAGTGCGGAGCGATCGATTGCCCGTAAAATCTGCAATGGCTAATAAAAAGAATAAAAGCGTTAGGGTAAAAAACACCACCTGCAGCATCCGGTTAAGGCGCAGGGTACCGATAAACATAAACAGCGTGAATAGGCCCCATAGCAACAGGTAAAAGCCAACCGCCTTTTCATCACTGGCATACGCAGCCCCAAAACTTGTCTTCGGCAGCACCCACAGCACCACCAGCGATAGCCAGAAAGCACCATAAGCTGTAAATGCGGTAGCTCCAAAAGTGTTATTCTTTTTCCATTCCTGCAGGCCGGCAAAAAGCTGTGCAAGGCCACCCATAAAAATGCCCATACCGATAACCATTGAGTTGACACTGTAAAAGCCGGCATTGTGTAGATTGAGTAAAACCGTCGTCATCCCAAAACCTAACAGGCCCAGCGGCGCCGGGTTAGCAGTTGTATCTTTAATCGTAAGAGGCGAATCAATAGTAGTCATGGCAGATAATTGTTTAGTTTTTAAAGATTTACAATTTTTAAAACCTGACCAAATGTATTTTGCCTGATTGGCAACTCCCGACAGCCAAAGACGCTGAATTATTGCCTTTAAACATACCCTTGAAAGCACCGTTAAAAATGGCTTTCCGATTAGTTAAGTAGCTGATAATCGGTTATATTTGTAACTTTCATTTTATTATAAAAAGCTTGTTAGCAAGCATTCTCTTTTTCATGGAAGATAATCAGATAACACCCTCCGAAACAAACGATAATGATCGCGTAATACAGGTAAATATTGAAGAGCAGATGAAGACTGCCTACATTGATTACTCAATGTCTGTAATTGTAGGTCGCGCTCTGCCGGATGCGCGGGATGGCTTTAAACCGGTGCACCGCCGGGTTTTATACGCCATGAGCGAACTGGGCAACAGCAGCAATAAAGCATATAAAAAATCGGCCCGTATTGTAGGTGAAGTAATGGGTAAGTACCACCCGCATGGGGATGCGTCTATTTATGATACCCTCGTGCGTATGGCGCAGGACTGGACCATGCGTTACATAATGGTGGACGGGCAAGGAAATTTTGGTAACCAGGATGGCGACCCGCCGGCTGCAATGCGCTACACCGAAGTGCGGCTGCAACGTATTGCAGAGAGTATGCTGGAGGATATTGATAAAGACACTGTTGATTTTCAGTTGAATTTTGATGATTCGCTGCAGGAGCCTACGGTGCTGCCAACGCGTATTCCGCAACTGCTGGTAAACGGCAGCAGCGGTATAGCCGTGGGCATGGCTACCAACATGATGCCGCACAACTTAAGCGAGGTGATTGATGGCTGTGTAGCCTATGTTGAAAACAGGGATATTGCAATTGAGGAACTGATCGGGTATGTAAAAGCACCGGATTTTCCTACCGGTGGCATTATCTATGGCATGGAAGGGGTGAGGCAGGGCTTGCTTACCGGGCGCGGCAGGGTAGTGGTTCGTGGTAAATGCCATATCGAAACAAAACAAAGCGGCAGGGAGCAGATTATCATTACGGAGGTGCCGTACCAGGTAAACCGGGATATGCTCACAGATCGCATTGGTCAATTGGTAAACGAAAAAATAATTGATGGCATCGCCCATGTAAATAACGAAAGCAATAAGCGCGAAGGCACCCGCATCGTAATAGATTTAAAGCGCGATGCAATTGCCAATGTGGTTATCAACCACCTTTTTAAGTTTACCGAGCTGCAGACAAGCTACGGTATCAATAACGTTGCCTTAACTAAAGGCCGGCCGCGGGTACTTAACCTGAAAGACCTGATTATTGAGTTTATCGAGTTCAGGATGGAAGTAGTGATACGCCGGGCAAAATTTGAGCTCCGCAAGGCAAGAGACCGGGCGCATATCCTGGAAGGTTATCTAAAAGCATTAGATCACCTGGATGAGGTCATCCGCCTCATACGTAGCAGCCGTACCCCCGATGAGGCGATGACCTTGCTGAAAACCAAAAGCAGCGAAGAAGCATGGTTTTTAAATGAATCGCTTTTTGCCGATTTAGACCAGTCTTTTTACAACCAGCAGGCAGGCCTTAGCGATGTGCAGGCAAAAGCGATACTGGAATTGCGCCTGCAGCGCCTTACCGGTATGGAAAGGGACAGGATTGTTGAGGAGTTTAATGACCTGATTCGCACTATTCTACATCTTAATGAATTACTTGGAAGTGAAGTATTGCGTTACGACCTCATAAAGAAAGAACTGTTGGAGATAAAGGATAAATTTGGTGATGCACGTAAGAGTGAGATTCAGTACCTGGCTAATGAAATGCGCATCGAAGATTTGATAGAAGATGAAAATGTAGTAATCACCATATCTCACTTAGGTTATATCAAAAGAACATCGGCCACGGAGTACCGGCAGCAGCGCCGCGGCGGCAGGGGAGCCATAGGCAGTAAAACGCGCGAAGAAGACTATGTAGAGCATTTGTTTGTAGCTTCTACACACGATACCTTAATGTTTTTTACAGAGAAAGGACGTTTGTTCTGGCTGAAAGTATATGAAATACCGGAAGGCGAGAAGCAGGGCAAAGGCCGTGCTATTCAAAACCTGATACAGATACCCGCAGATGATAAAGTGCGGGCCATAATTGATGTTAAAAAATTGGATAATAAAGAATATATCGAAAGCCACTACATTGTGTTATGCACAAAAAAAGGTATCATCAAAAAAACCTTGCTCGAAGAATTCAGCCGTCCGCGCCAGAATGGAGTAAATGCTATTACGATTATGGAAGGCGACGAGCTGCTGCAGGTAAAAATGACCAATGGTAATAACGAAATAATGTTGGCTGTTAAAAGCGGCCGCGCTATCCGTTTTCCGGAGCGTACGGTAAGGCCTACAGGCCGCGGTGCTATTGGGGTTCAGGGTATTGAGGTAGAGGATGGGGCAGATGAGGTAATTGGTATGATATGTGTTGATAAGGAAGACGCTTCAAAAACCATTCTTGTAGTAAGTGAAAAAGGGTATGGAAAAAGAACCCGGCTTATAAGTGATGGCGAAGATGTTTACCGGATTACTAACCGCGGCGGCAAAGGAGTACGTACTATAAACGTTACAGAAAAAACAGGAAAATTAGTAGGGATATTAAACGTAAACGAAAAAGAAGATCTAATCATCACCTGCAGGTCTGGTATTACGCTTCGTACACCGGTAGCGCTTATTAAAGAAGCAGGCAGAAATACACAGGGCGTTATATTGATACGGCTGGATGGCGGGGACGAAATTGCGGCGATATCACAAATTGAAGAGGAAGAAGAAATTATAAGTGAAATACTGGAGGCAGAAGCAGGTACTGATAGTTCCGAGGGATCAGAAAAAACGGAAACACCCACATCTGTAGAATAAACAACCTAAATAATAAATCAAGCTATATGAAAAAAACCTTCTTACTAGTTGCATTTGTTGCAGCCGCTGCATTTGCCAATGCGCAGGATTATACTAAAATCGGCCTGTCTTACCAGTTAAAAAAATTCGAAGACGCAAAAAAAGATTTAGATAAACTGGCTACAGACAGCAAGGCAAAAGACAAAGCAGAAACCTATTTGTGGGAGGCAGCTATCAATAGCCAGTTGTATGCAGACAGTACTTTGACAGCCAAATATCCGGGCAGCGATCAAATGGCTTATGATGCATTTCATACCTATTTACAAAAGGACCCGACTGTAAAACTTTTAAAAGAAGGAACCAGCAGTATCGCTTTAAATGGTATATTCTGGCTGTATTCCAGTTCTTTTAATAATGGAAAAAAGAATTTTTCTCAAAGTAACTGGCCGGAAGCGTTTACAAACTTTAAACGCGCTACTGAACTGAGTGAATTTTTTACTAAAAACGGATTTAATTCCTCCAAGTCGCTCATTGATACTATTACCGTTTTATATACCGGTTACGCCGCACAGAATATGACCAAGCCGGATAGCGCCGTGGTGTATTATGAAAAGCTGGCAGACTTAAAAACCGGTGGTCCGGACTTACAGGAAATGTACCGGCTGATGCTTATAGATTATTCAACATTGAAACAGCCGGAAAAA
The DNA here is from genome assembly GCA_965247435.1 of Ilyomonas sp. Taxonomy (GTDB): domain Bacteria; phylum Bacteroidota; class Bacteroidia; order Chitinophagales; family Chitinophagaceae; genus Ilyomonas. The sequence goes on from OZ252019.1 coordinate 2,050,633, forward strand.
TTTGCAAAATACATGGCTATCGCAAAGGAGTTGTACCCGGCGCAGTCAACCCTATGGTCTCAGGTAGAAATGAATAATATGAGCCAGAACTCATCAGTAGATGAAATAATGACAAAATACACGCAGGCGGCAGGCGGCAATTTAACAGAAGATGAGCTTATCAACTATGCAGAAACCTTCGCCAGTCAGCAACAGTTACAGAATATGGACAGTGCCAAGCAAACGCAATACCGGCTTACGGCTGCCCAGATTTATGAACGCGCATTTGCAGTGAACGGCAAACAGGGTATTTACGCTTACAACGCCGGTCTGTTAAACTATAATATCTTTAATGCATTAGACGAGAAGTATTTTAACCTTCGCGGCGAAGGCGCAGGTTTAAAAACGCAGCGCAGCGCTATTGAAAAGCAACAACAGGTTTATGCAGACTCTGCAATAATGTGGCTGGAAAAAGGATATGAAGTATTGAAAGCTAAAACTACCCGTGATAAGTTGGAAGCTAATTCTTTAAATCGTTCTGTAGATTATCTGGCCAACCTATACATGTGGAAGCGCGACAAAACAAAAGGCACCGCAACGGCAAAAGATTATGACAAATACGATGCGAAATTTCAGCAGTTCGATAAAGAGCATGACCAATACAAAATGTAGTATAAATAAAGTTATAGAAAAGAAAAGCTGTTCGTAAGAACAGCTTTTATTAATTAGAATCATTTACTTAACATAATATAAATTATAGGCAAATATAGATTGCAAATTCTATTTGGAAAATCCATTATTCAGTTTTACTTCAAGATTCACACGTTTGCTTTACTTTTATTTTCTTAACCAATCGCACTATGCCTTCAACACTTCATCGCAGAAAATTTATTCGGCAATCGGCAGCCGCATCCTTTGCATTGACCCTGAGTAACAACATACAGGCATTCGCACCATCAAAAACAAACCAGGTAAGAATAGGAATTATTGGTGTTGGTCTCCGGGGCCAAAGCCACCTGGATATGCTGCTTCGCCGCGATGATGTGCTGGTAACTGCTTTTGCAGATCCGGACAAAGACATGCTGGCTGCAGCATTAAATATGGTTAAAGAAGCCGGTAAGGCCGCTCCGGCTGTATTTAGCAATGGCAATGAGGATTATCTGAATCTTTTGAAGCGGGACGATGTAGATGCCGTTATTATTGCCACGCCCTGGCAGTGGCATATCCCGCAGGCGATTGCTGCTGTAAAAAGCGGGAAAATTCCGGGTGTGGAAGTATGCGGCGCCATAAAACTGCAGGATTGCTGGGATATTGTAAATGCAAGCGAGCAAACTAAAATCCCGGTAATGATACTGGAAAATGTATGTTACCGGCGGGATGTGCTGGCGGTTTTCAATATGGTAAAAAAAGGGGTTTTTGGAGAACTTTTGCATCTGCAGGGCGGCTACGAACACGATCTGCGCGGCGTAAAACTGAATGATGGAAAATCTGCTTACGGCTCCGGTGTAGAATTTGGCGCGAAGGGATTTAGTGAGGCGAAATGGCGAACCCAACATTCTGTGGACAGAAATGGCGAACTGTATCCTACGCACGGTTTAGGACCGGTTGCAAGCATGATAGACATCAATCGTGGCAATTGCCTTACGCGCTTATCTTCTGTTGCCACTAAATCCAGAGGCCTGCACCGGTATATTTTAAATCACCCAAAAGGTGGCCCGGACCATCCAAACGCAAAAATTAAATTTAAACTGGGCGATGTTGTAAATACCCAGATACAAACGGCTAATGAAGAGACAATTTTATTGACACACGATACTTCTTCGCCTCGGGCATATAACCTGGGCTTCCGGGTACAGGGAACAAACGGACTTTGGCAGGATACCAGCAGCGGTGATTTTAAAGACGGAATGATCTACCTCGAAGGAACAAGCAAAGAGGAAAGCTGGGAGAATCCGGAAAAATATTTGCAGGAACACGATCATCCTTTATGGAAAAAATTTGAAAAGGATACCAAAGGCGCCGGTCATGGCGGAATGGATTTTTTTGTAGAGAATGCTTTTATCGAATGTATTAAGCGGAAAGCGCCGTTTCCTTTCGACGTATATGACCTAGCGACCTGGTATGCGATTACGCCATTAAGCGAAAAATCCATTGCAGAAGGCGGACAGGTACAGAACATTCCCGATTTTACCCGTGGTAAGTGGAAAACACGTCAGCCTATATTTGGCTTAAATGATGAATATTAAAAATTAGCTGCTTACCTGCCTATGTAAAAACAGCCAACACCAGTTTTGTGTTGGCTGTTTTTACATACTTGATAATTTAAACCTATGCAATTGCAGGAACAAATGGTTTTTCGGCTGGCTTTTCTGCCGCCTGTTGCTTTTGTTCCGGCTTTTCTATTTCGTGTTGGGGCAAGTTTGGATTTTCGGTAATTCCCAACCCCCGGAAAATAAGCCGCAGGTTTTGGTCGAACGTAAAATATTTATAAATCCAATTAATAAAAATCTGCATTTTATTTTTTACACCTACAATCAGAACAAGGTGAATACTCATCCATAAAAACCACGCTACAAAGCCGCCGAAATGCAATTTTGGTTTTGGAATATCCATAACGGCGCGGTTGCGGCCAACTGTTGCCAGGCTGCCTTTATCGTGATATTCATATTGCAGCAGCGGATCGCGGCTGTTTGAACTAAGCTTCAATAAATTCTGTGCTAATAATTTTCCCTGCGTTATAGCTACATTAGCCAGTTGCGGATGTCCGGTTGGATATTTAGGCGTTTCCATACTGGCAATATCACCAACCGCATATACATTAGCAAACCCTGATACTTTATTATACCGATCTACTTTTATACGGTTACCTTTCACCACCAGCGACGGGTCAATGCCGGCAGGCACATTGCCTTTTACACCGGCTGCCCAAATCACGGTTTTAGTTTCAATCGTTTCACCGCTCGCCAGCGTTACTTTATTGCCGTCAAATTCTTTTACAACCGTTTGGGTTTTTACAGTTACACCAAGCTCATGCAGGTATTGAGCGCTTTGCTCACTGCTCTTTTCGCTCATTACGCCGAGCGTTTTCGGGCTGCCTTCCAACAGGTATATTTTCATCTGGCTAAAATCCAGTTCGGGATAATCTTTCGGCAAAATTTTATTACGCATCTCTGCGATTGCGCCACTCAATTCTACGCCTGTAGGCCCGCCGCCAACTATTACAATACACATCAGCCTTGCTAATTCCTCCGGGTTATTTCTCTCCGTTACGGCATCTTCAAAATTCTGTACGAGGTGATGCCTGAGCCGCAATGCTTCTACGGTTGACTTCATTGGATAAGCAAGGCTTTGCATTTGCTTATTACCAAAAAAATTGGTGTCGGCGCCGGTTGCCAGCACTAACACATCATAACTAAAATCGCCAATGTCTGTCTTTACACAATTGTCTTTGGTATCTACTTCGCTTACAGTAGCCAGCCTGATATGTACATTCTTACTTTTCTGAAACGCTTTGCGAAGCGGAAAAGAAATATTGCTTGCATCGAGCGATGCGGTTGCTACCTGGTAAAATAAGGGCTGAAACTGGTGATAGTTATATTTATCAATTAAAGTAACTTCTACATTGGGCTTGTTATGTAGCTTCCTCGCTACCTTCAAACCGCCAAAGCCACCTCCTATAATTACTACTTTCATGTAAATGATTTTATAGAAATTATACTAAAACAAAAACGATGCAAGTTATTGGAAGCAGGCCTTTACCGGACTTAATTGGCTTAAATACAGAATTTTAAATAAATTAATGACAAGGTTACAGGCAAAGGTCTTACAACATTAATCGCATGATATAATCATTCATCCAATAGCCGTTCCCGATAGCAACATCGGTTTCTTCCATAATTATAAAGCCGGCTTTTTTGTAAAAAGAAAGAGCTTTGTTTTGCCGGTTTACATTCAGGATCAGCGCTCTTGCACCGGTACTTCTTACACTATCTATTACAAATTGCAATAGCTTTTTACCCAAACCACTACCCTGCTTTTCCGGCAATACATATATTTTATGCAGTTTATAGGTATTAATTCCATATAAACCGAACGCCACGAAGCCTACAGGCATTTCCTTTTCAAATAATATGTAAAATGTCTGCCCTTCGTGCATTTGTTTTTCCAGCGCTCCCGTACTGTAAATTAACTGCAGCATGTATGTAATCTGCGTTGCGGAAAGGATGGTTTGATAAGCAACAGGCCAGATCTGGTAAGCAAGCTGATGAATCAGTGATATTTGTTCGATGCCGGCTTTTTGTACCGATAGCATACCACGAAAAGTTTAAATTCTTTAAAAAGCCGGAGTGCTGTACTAAAACGATTATACTTTACAAGCTGGTAAGACTGTCTTCGATGGTTGCAATACGCGCTTCGGCATCTGCCTGTTTTTTCCGCTCCAGCGCTACTACTTCCGGCCTGGCGTTTTGAACAAACTTTTCATTCGACAGTTTCCTTCTTACGCTTTCAATAAATTTCTTTTGGTAGTCCAGGTCTTTCAGCAATTCGGTTTTTAAGGTTGCTGTATCCAAAACATTTTGAGCTTCTATAAAAAACTTATCTTTTTCCAGAGCAACAACGATCGTATCCGGCACTGCAGTATCGGTATAAAATATGGCGCCGGCATTTATACTTTTCGCTAATATTTCCTCAAACGGCTTGTATTGCAGGGGCTGCAGGGACTGAACGTGCAATTGAATAGCATCTTTAAGCTTCAGGCCATTCTTGTTCCTTGCATCCCGCAACGCAGTAATTGCTCCTTTCAGCAACAGGCCTTCTCTTAATATTTTTTTATCAGCCATTTGTATTGATGTAAATTGCTTTACACACAAATCATCGCTTTTTTCATCGAGTAAATGATAGATTTCTTCTGTGATAAAAGGCATAAACGGATGCAGCAGTTGTAACAACTGATCAAAAAAAGTAACCGTTTCTTTATAAATCGTCAACGGCATCGGCTCCTCATAGCCGGGCTTTACCCATTCGAGGTACCAGCTACAGAAATCGTCCCAAATGAGCGAATAGATTGTTTTTAATGCTTCGCTTAATTTAAATCCTTTCATCAATTCCTCCACTTCACTCCTCACCTCCTGCAACCTGTTTTCAAACCAGTTAACTGCAAAGTTTCCGGCTGCCGGTTGCTGTTTATGCGTAGTTGCTCTTCCCTCCCACAGCTTTACCAGCTTTAATGCATTCCATATTTTATTATTAAAATTTCTGCCTTGCTCCAGCGCCGATTCATCAAACAGTAAATCGTTGCCGGCAGGCGAAGAAATCATAATTCCAAGGCGTACGGCATCTGCTCCGTATTTGTCTATTAATTCCAGCAGATCCGGGCTGTTACCAAGGCTTTTACTCATTTTACGGCCGAGCTTATCGCGCACCATTCCGGTAAAATAAACATCGCTGAAAGGTTTTTCCCCCTTAAATTCCATGCCCGCCATAATCATACGCGCCACCCAAAAAAAGATAATGTCCTGGCCGGTAACCAGCACATTGGTAGGATAATAATATTTAATTTCGCTATTGCCCGGATTGGTGATGCCATTAAACGTTTCTATTGGCCATAGCCACGATGAAAACCAGGTATCCAGCACATCGGCGTCACGTTTTAGCAAGGCATCCTTTATACCATATTGTTTACTGAACAGTTCTTTTGCGTCCTCCTCATTTTCGGCCACAACCATTTTCCCGTTCTCGTCGTACCAGGCAGGTATCTGCTGGCCCCACCATAATTGCCGGCTGATGCACCAGTCTTTTACATTCTCCAGCCAGTATTTATAAGTTGCTAAAAACTTTTCTCCGGGATGGATGTTGATTTGCCCGCTCATTACCGCTTCCAGAGCCGGGCCGGCCAATTCTTTCATTTTTACAAACCATTGCGTAGAAATGCGTGGCTCCACCACCACATTGGTACGCTGCGAATAGCCGAGGCGCGTTGTGTAATCTTCTTCTTTAACCAGCAAGCCTTCTGCCCGTAAATGCGCTATGGCTTTTTTGCGCGCTTCAAAGCGGTCGAGCCCTACAAACACCTGCCCGGCCTCACTTATCTTACCATCTTCGGTGAGGGTATTAATTACTTCGAGGTGATGCTTCAAGCCAATTTCGTAGTCATGAATGTCGTGCGCCGGCGTTATTTTTAAAGCGCCGGTACCAAAGGCCGGATCTACGTATTCATCTTCTATTACCGGCACCGCTTTATTAATCAGCGGCACCATTACCTTTTTGCCGCGTAAGTATTGATAGCGTTCGTCGTTGGGGTTTACACAAACAGCCACATCGCCCATTATGGTTTCCGGGCGTTGCGTTGCCACCAACACATAATCAGTCGCCGGTTGTTGTTCGTCATCGGTTACTATATATTTTACATAATACAGTGTGCCATCCACATCCTTATACTCTACTTCCTCATCGCTCAACGCCGTTTTAGCAGCCACATCCCAGTGTATCATGCGGGCGCCGCGGTACAGCAGGCCTTTGTTGTACATTACTACAAAAACCTTCATTACCGCTTTGTAGTAATGATCGTCCATTGTAAAGCAAACCCGTTTCCAATCTACACTGCATCCCAGTTTTGCAATCTGGCCATAAATAATATTGCCGTATTTTTCTTTCCATTCAAACGCGTATAGTAAAAACTCCTCCCGGCTCAGGCTGTTTTTGTCAATGCCTTTTTCCTTCAACATCTGCACCACCCTGGCTTCTGTGGCTATGGAAGCATGGTCGCTGCCAGGCACCCAGCAGGCGTTGAACCCGCTCATACGTGCTTTGCGTACCAGTATATCCTGCACTGTCTCGTTGAGGGTGTGCCCCATGTGCAGCACGCCGGTTACATTGGGCGGCGGTATCACTACGGTAAAGGGTATTCTGCTATCCGGTGTACTTTCAAAATAGCCTTTTTCTGTCCAGTGCTTATACCATTTATCCTCAACAGACGCAGGTGCATAATTTTTACTTAATTCCATAGATTATTTAAAAGCGCAAAAATAGCCAATCTGTTTTTGGATAGGTATAAAAAAAGCCTTCGTAAGAAAGGCTTGATAAATATTTTTATTAACAAATGCTCCATATTCTACCAATACAATCTTTTAAAATCAAGCACCTCTTTAAAAAATGGTAATTTATGCGAAATTTCTTTGTTTGCTGTCTGGTCAACGGCCACAGAAACAGCAGTTGCCGGCAATACAGTTTTTTGTTCCGGCAATGTATCGCAGTTAATTGAACTAATATTTGTAGTATGCGTATGTGTGCAAGCCAGCGTACAGGCGGCAGTTATTAGTAAGAGGCGGGGGCTCATTGCGTTTGTTTTGTAAATGATAATAAAGGTAGCGACATTTTTATTTTTACGGCTGCCGCACTAACTTTACAAACGTTTTTCACAAAATATTGTTACATACAATCCTGTAATACTTATAAAAGGCAACGACCGGACAATATAACCTGCTCTTCTCCATGCAGCTTATTACGCAATATCCAGAAAGTGCTGTGCTATAGTTTACTGTATTTATAAATGAGGCCCGGAAATATGTATGCGATCGTTGATATAGAAACCACCGGCAGCCATGCCCAGAGCAACGGCATTACTGAGATAGGCATCGTGCTGCATAACGGCAAGGAAATAGAAGGGCGTTTTGAAACATTAATAAATCCGGGTTATAAAATTCCCCGCTTTGTGGCGGCACTTACCGGCATACAAGACTACATGGTGGCAGGTGCGCCGCCCTTTAGCGAAGTAGCAGATAAAATTTACAATTTATTAAAAGGGCGCATTTTTATTGCCCACAATGTCAATTTCGATTATTCCTTTATCCGTCATCATTTTCAGGAAGCCGGCTACGAATACAACGCGCGTAAGCTTTGCACCGTGCGCCTTAGCCGCACCGCCTTTCCGGGTTTGCGCAAATATGGTTTGGATGCGCTATGCCACCAGCTAAACATTATGAACGAAGGCCGCCACCGTGCCGGCGGCGATGCGGAAGCTACCGCCATACTCTTTAGCATGATATTAAATGCCGGCGGCGAAAAGCTGGTAAAAGAATATTTAAAGAAAGAAGGCCGGGAGCAGATTCTGCCACCCAACCTGCCCAAAGAGCATATTCTTCGCCTGCCCTACACGCCGGGTGTTTATTATTTTCATGATGCGCATGGCAAAGTAATTTATGTGGGCAAAGCCAAAAACATCAAGCAACGCGTGGTAAGTCATTTTACCGGCGCTGATATCGGCAGCAAGCGGCAGCAGTTTTTAAAACACATCCATGCTGTTTCTTTCAAAGAAACACCTACCGAGTTTACCGCCTACCTGCTGGAAAGTATAGAAATAAAACGCCTGTGGCCGCAATACAACTACAGCCAGAAAAAATTTGAATGGCAATACTCCATTTATCTGTATGAGGATATGCGCAGCTACCTGCGGCTGGCCATGGATAAAAAACGAAAGAACTTACACCCTTTAATCAGCTTTAGCCTGAAAGCCGAAGGTTACCGCATCCTGTGGAAATTAGTGAAAGATTTTAACCTTGATGCCGGCCTTTGCTATTTAGATACTACGATGCCGCCGCCAACCGAAGATGCTTTGTTATACAATGTTCGGGTGCAGGAGGCCGTTAAATGGCTGCAGGGGCAGAAAGAAACGTACCTGATAAAGGAAGAAGAAAGCGATGCTACCAGTTGTGTGCTGGTAGAAGAAGGCCGCTTCTATGGTATGGGATTGATTAACAACCATGCGGATATTTGTACCCTTGAGCAGTTGAAGGAATATCTAACGCCCTATCCCGAAAATGAAATGATCCGCTCCATGATCAGCAGCTTCGTTCATAAATATCCGCACAAAGTGCACAAAATCCAAGGCTAACGGTAGTGGTGCCCGCCCGCTAAAATGCTTTCTCTACAAATACCGCCGTGCCATAGGCCAGCACTTCGGTAATGCCGTTCATTACTTCATTGGCGTCGTAGCGCATACTGATGATAGCGTTGGCGCCGCGGTTATTGGCATGCTCAATAAGCAACTGGTATGCTTCTTCGCGCGTTTTCTCGCACAATTGTACATAAATAGAGTTGCGGCCGCCCAACAAAGACATAAAGCCACCGGCCATATTGCCCAGCAAACTGCGACTGCGTACCGTAATGCCGCGCACCATTCCTAAGTGTTGTACAATCTTATAGCCTTCCAGCGCATTGGAAGTAGTAATCAGTTGCTCGTTTACCATTTTTGTTTTTGTGATGTTTACCGAAACAGAGAATAATTACCCAATAATATGAAGAAGCAAATTAAAGAGTAACAGATATTTAAAAATCGCTTTCCCCTTTAAGGGTCATTGCTTTGGTTAAGCTATCAATTATTTTATGGATGGCATTATTTAAACCGCTGTACAGATTAATTCCGGCAGCAGATTCTTTGCCTGTAATAGCGGCTTCAACAGTTGGTTTGTAGAAATCAGCATCAGTGGAAAAATAAGAAAGATCGTTTGAGGTTTTTATATTGCTGATGATATATTTAAATTTTCCGTCTTTAAAAAAAAGTTTCAATGTAAACGATGCTTTGCCATTTGCAGGATAGCTTATTAATTTGCTCTTTTTTGTTTGGCTTGTATAAATAAACGCGTATGTAAGATTGCCGTTGCCAATTAATGTTCCGGTTGCTGTGTCTTCCTTTTGTACAACTAAATTAATTTCTTTGAAGGAGGCTGTAAACCATGCTTTTCCTTTATTAAACAAATCAGCTTTTGTTCCCGATGTTTCTATCACTGCTTCGTACTTTGCATAGCCACTGGTATCAAAGGGAATGCTATCCAATAAATTTTGATTAAACGCGGGGCGGGGCATACAAAATAGCAGAACCGGCAGCAACCATTTCATCTGTGTAATTTTACCAAAGAAAACAAAAACTTTCTACCCATGCAGGCTTTTATATTTGTCCGTACAACAAAGTATAGTTTATCGTATTACAAGCAGTCATACAAACATGTTTACTTAAACACTTAATGTAACAATGGAAGGAAAAGGCAGTATTTATCATATCCTTACTTTTGCTCCCTTTTTACCTTACAGCGGTGAACAATGAATTACTAAAATATTCTCCAATACCATGATTGAATTTTCAAAAGAAATAGCCGCAATTTTAAACATTCGTCCGCAACAGGCAGCGGCAGTCTTAGCCCTGCTTGAAGAAGGTGCTACCATTCCTTTTATCGCCCGCTACCGCAAAGACAAGACCGGCGCCCTCGACGAAGTGCAGATACAACAGGTGCACGAAAGCGCTAAGGGGTTGAAAGAGTTTACCGACCGTAAACTGTTTATAGAAAAAACCATAACCGAGAGCGGAAAAATGACGGATGCATTGCAGCAGCAACTGTATGGCGCTACTACCCTTGCGCAATTAGAAGATATCTACCTGCCGTATAAGCCTAAGCGTAAAACCAAGGCGCAGACTGCCCGTGAGCACGGACTTGAACCATTAGCATTAATACTATTAGCACAGAATAACAACGACTTAGTAAAGGAAGCTACCCATTTTATTACAGATGTTATTAAGTCTGGAGAAGAAGCGCTGCAAGGCGCCAGAGATATTATTGCGGAAATAATAAATGAAGATGTTGGGGTTCGCGCAAAGTTGCGAAAGCTGTTTGAAGACAAAGCAACCGTAGAAACAAAAGTGCTGCCCGATAAAGAAACGGCAGGCGTTAAATACAAAGACTACTTCAGCTTTACAGAGCCGGTACACAAAATACCATCGCACCGCATGTTGGCGGTACTGCGTGGTTTCAGCGAAGGGTTCTTACGTTTTAGCATTGCACCGGCAGAAGACGATGCCTTATACATTATAGAGCAGCAGTACGTAAAAGCAGGGAGCCATGATAGCGCCGAACAGGTGAAACGCGCGTCAAAAGATGCATATCGCCGCTTATTGCAGCCCGGTCTGGAAACTGAGTTCCGAACAGCTTTAAAACAAAAAGCTGATGAAGAAGCGATTGCCGTATTTGCCGAAAACCTGCGACAATTACTACTCGGTTCGCCATTGGGTAGCAAGCGCATTTTAGCCATTGATCCCGGCTATCGCACCGGTTGCAAAGTAGTTTGTTTAGACGAAAAAGGCGGCCTGCTGAAAAACGATTTAATTTTTGTGCATGAGAAAAACCGCGCAGAAGAAAGCAGTCATATAGTAGCTGCATTGGTGAAAGCCTGCAATATTGAAGCAATTGCAATTGGTGACGGCACCGCCGGCCGCGAAACAGAACAGTTCATTAAAGCAATTAACACCGGTTTGCCCATTTACCTGGTAAATGAAGATGGAGCTTCCGTGTATTCCGCATCAGAGATTGCGCGGGAGGAATTTCCCGAACAGGATGTAACGGTGCGTGGAGCCATAAGCATTGGCCGCCGGCTGATGGACCCACTGGCAGAGCTGGTAAAGATTGATCCGAAAAGTATTGGTGTTGGCCAGTACCAGCATGATGTAAATCAGTCCCGGTTGAAAGAACGGCTGGATCAAACCGTAATCAGTTGTGTAAACGCAGTCGGTGTAAATCTTAATACGGCCGGCAAGCACCTGCTGAGCTATGTAAGCGGTATAGGGCCGGCAACTGCTGAGAATATTGTGAAATACCGGGCAGAAATTGGCAGGTTCAGCAATCGAAGCCAGTTATTAAAAGTGGCCCGCCTGGGCAATAAAGCATTTGAGCAGTGCGCCGGATTTTTAAGAATCAGCAATGGCGATAATCCGCTCGATCAAAGCGCTGTACATCCCGAAGCCTATGCCGTAGTTAAAAAAATAGCGGATGATCTGCAATCGGAAATTAGGGAACTAATAGGAAATGAAAACTTATTAAAAATTGTTCAGCCCGGCAAATACATTACAGAACAGTTAGGCGAACTAACGATTAAAGACATACTTACTGAATTAAAAAAGCCCGGTCTGGATCCGCGCAGCGAAATGCAGACTTTCGAGTTCGCTCCTATTTACAAAATGGAAGATGTGCAGGTGGGAATGATTGTGCCGGGTATTGTTACCAACATTACCCGCTTTGGCGTTTTTGTAGATATTGGTGTAAAGCAGGACGGGCTGGTGCATGTAAGCGAGATAGCGCACCGCTATATCAGCGACCCTAACGAAGTGGTAAAATTAAACGACCGGGTGCAGGTAAAGGTAACAGCAGTAGATATTACCCGCAAGCGGATGGCGCTTTCTATCAAAGGCGCAATGGAAGCACCGGTTAAAGAAACAAAGCCGAGGGTGCATGACCGGGTAAGTAAGAACAATGCTCCCGGCAACCGGGATCAGGATTCAGCCGGCAAACCACGCGCTCAACAACCTGTTAGCCCTGCAACACCTGCCGGCAATATGAATGATGCGCTGGATGCATTAAGAAAGAAGTTTGGAAAGTGATTTATCCGTAAGCTGGTAATAAAATAAAGCTTCATTATTACTGACAAAGAATCGGTTGAGCCGTTGATGTAAATATAAATAACAGACAGCAATAACCTTATATCACCATTCCATCATAATATTTGCTCTTCAAAAAAGCAGTGGTATTGCAACTGGCTATCTGTTCCCAGGCCGTAAGGTTATCATAGTTCACAAGCCGCCGCTGTGAGGCGGCTTCTTTAAACCTCGTGTAATCATTTTTTTCTGGCAGCACGCGCTCTGTCATAAAAAAGTCGGTTCCGAACAAAATGCGGCTGCCATAGTTTTTATTATCCAGATCGTCGAGGATAAAGCCGTGCGTACCGGCATTGGAAAGTGCATAAGAAATATCGGTATAAACAGTTGGGTAAAGACTCATTAAATCTTTTATTTGCGCGCACCAGTTTTGCGTGGCCTGCATTCCGTATTGCTGACCATGCATTGTCTTCATCCGGTATTCGATTAAAATCTGGTCATCGCCGCCGTAGTGTGCAAGGCACAATTTAAGCGGTGAATATTGTTTGGAAAAAAATTCAATCATCGTACGATAGCTTGCAGGCTCTAAAAAATAAGAACAGGTGCGCAGGTTGTTTTTATTATCGTTCGTGCCGAACAACCTTCCCAGGAAATTGCTTTCACCATAATATACCGGCTGCCGGCTGCCAAAATTTTCGCTATATAATTTTTCAGAGTACGGATCGTATGGATTGAGGTTTCCCTTTATATATCCCGTATCATTTGTATAAATGCCACCTAAGTAATTGCAGTGACTTATCACCGGTACGCCGTTGTCGGCCGCCCATTCAAATGTTTCCTTCAGTTTTTCATCAAAGGCATAAAATCCCATACTCGGGTATAGCTTTAAGCCTGCAAAAGGATAAACAGACCGGGTTGCATTGATAGCAATCTTCTTTTCAAAATAGCTTTCCACCGTTTTGCGCAGCTCTTTACTGCTGTATTTCCAGCGCGGATCTATACCCATAAACAACAACACATTATCGGGGTAGCGGCGCTTTACTTCCAGCGCTTCCTGCAATTGCCCGTCGAAGCCGGATTCCGATACATCAGCGCCACACTTCTCCATAAACATGGTAAGCGCAGTAAACTTCATGTTCGGATCGTCATATTGCGCCATCAGATTTTCAAAAACATCCAACTGGCTGGCGCTTTTGCCAATCTGCAAAAAACTGGCGTACCGCTTACCACCATTGCCGGCTAAGTGCCGCAGCAGCCAGCCTACAGTTGCTGCGCCTGCCGCTGTATTGGTAATGGTGTCAATTCCGTCTGCCAAAAAATCAGGCATATAAAGCCGCAAAAAATGCTTTGGCGCGTTGCGCATGGTGAAGATATGCGTGTGAATATTATAAAACTGCATACAGAATTTTTACTTACGGGTGTAAATTTTTCGGAGTACATCAAACCAGAAAGGACCGCCAAAGCTGGCCGCTAAGCCACTAATTAAAACACCTAAAATCTTTAACAACATCAGGTAACTGAAAAAGGGCAGTTGACTACGAAAAATACTATACTGAAATCCAACGGGCAGGTTGGCAGTATTGCGCAGGCTGTCGGCCCTTTGCAGAAAACGATAACTCAGCCGTTGTAGCGTATCTTTTACTGCGTTATGTGCCGGCAGCAGGCTTGTTCGGCCGGTATCATGCTTTGTACCGGAGTATAAACTTGCCGCCATGGAATCTTCCCTTGCTCTTGCGGCTGCATTATCCAGCACTTCTGCCGCTGCTATCGGGCTGGCAGCAGTATCCCGCATAGTGTTTAACACCGCATCAAGGTATAGAAGCGCATCTGCAGACAAAGAAGGTGTTGCAGCAAGCACAGAATCCGTAGTAGCGGTATTACGTCCGGAATATTCCGGTTTATTGGCTATATGGCTCAGCGTATCGGCGTTCTGCTGGTAATAATTAATCATCGCTTCGCGGGAAGAAGGATTAGCCGTGTAAAAACCAAATAGCTGGAAACTGTCTATATTCAGGATAAGGCCAAGCAGGCATCCTAACAGAAAAAGCCGTTGCCGCGTTTTCTTCTTATACCACAGCGTAAGCCTGGCCGTAAAATCAATATACCACTTTTCGATAAAACGAACGAGGTGATTATAGATTTCAGCTTCCGTAACCCACTGGCCGGCGCTACCCGCATTGGCATTAAGTTCGGCGGTATTGATAGCCTGCGAAAGCATACTGACGACTGAGCCCGGTTTCAGTACCTGTGTAGCTGCTTTAAAGTTGAAAAGAGTAGCATGACTGAAATAGTTTTGTACCTGGTTTACAAACTGTTGTGGCTGTGTGGCATCTTTTTTAGATAACAGATTTTGCTGCAGCAGGGGTATCTGCATTTGCACCAGGTGCGCGCTTCCCACCACTTCTACCAGTGTTTTGGCAAATACATCAGGCTCTATGTCGTTGGTAGGCTTATTGGCTTCCCGGCTCAGCAGATCAATCGTGCCATGCAGGTAAAGCAGGGAAGCCCAGTTAACGCCATTGGGCAAATCCTGCAGTTGTTTAAACAGGTACTTGCGCATAAAACGCCCGCGCTCTGCTTTTAGCTGAGCGATTGCCTCATGTACGATGCTGCAGAAGATTGCAAACAAGGCCCAACTGATAATAATGGCTATGGCAGCCGCAAGGATTGGTGTTGACAGGATATTCATAGTATTGGAACCTGTTTTTTGAAGCGCTGAAAAAATTGTAGCAGGAACAGATAATAAAATAAAAAGTACCAACACATTTACATAAGCTGCTGTTACCGGCAATAAAATCAAAAGCAACAGCAATATACAACATCCGGTTTTGCGCAATGCCAAAAATTATAAAAATGAACAGCGATTTAATGAAGCGGCTCTCCATTTAGTAACTCCATTCAAAACAATTGATTCTCATTTCATTTAATGGCATAAAATTTACTTCATAATTACGGTAACATCTTTTCACTCACAAATCATTTTATTCTATGCTTACCTCTGAAAAGCAGGCCATCAAACAAAATTTTTACTTCCAGGTTGCACCGAACATCTGGGGGTTTAAGGACATTTTCGTAAATATGTACATTATTCAGGATGGAGAAACCGGGAAATGGGTTTTGGTAGATGCGGGGTTGAAAACGTCTGCACCTAAAATTAAAAAAATGGCAGCAGAGCTGTTTGGAGAAGACAGCAAACCCAAAGCGATTATTCTAACCCATGGCCATTTCGATCATGTAGGCTCCCTGGAGCGGTTAGCCAACGAATGGCATGTGCCGGTTTACGCGCACTACCTGGAGTTGCCCTATATTACGGGCAAATCATCTTACCCGCCGCTGGACCCGACCGTTGGCGGTGGATTGATGTCCACAATGGCCTTTTTATATTCTACCAAGCCTGTTGATATCAGCAGCTTTGCAACTGCCCTGCCGGATGATGGAACAATACCGGTACTTCCGGGCTGGCAATGGATACATACACCGGGGCACGCGCCGGGACATATCAGTTTGTTTAGAAAAGAGGATAAAGTATTGATTGTGGGCGATGCCTTTGTAACTACCAAAGCCGAATCGGCGTTGAGTACGGCTTTCCAGGTAAAAAAGGTTTCGAGGCCGCCTGCGTATGCCACAACTGATTGGGTGGCTTCGTATGAGTCTGTTAAAAAATTATTGCTATTGCAACCGGAAACAGCCGCTACCGGTCATGGCAAGCCAATGTATGGCACCGAATTATTACGACAATTACTGGATTTATATGAACATTTTGATGAAGTGGCTATCCCGGAAAAAGGCCGCTATGTAAACGAGCCTGCTGTACAGGATGCCAGCGGCGTTATGTACGTGCCGCCATTGAGTGCAGAAGCAGAATATAAAAAATGGATTTACATTGGCAGCGCTGCCCTTTTTGCGGCGGCCGTAATTGTTGCTACTACAAAAAAGAAAAAGAAAAGCAGGTTCTACATATAAAATTCAGCACTCTTTTTTTAACGCTGACAGGGTTTGAAACCCTGTCAGCTTTTTTATTAGTACGCGTCTGTTTCTCGAAATTTTATTTCTCAACATTCTGCCGCCTGCTATTGCTACCCTGTTCAAGACGGTTTCCAGGTTCTCACCGCCATTCAATTACACCTTCACTCCGCCTTTAGATGGTTTGAAGCCTTCGGCCTGTACAATGCCTTCTTTCTCAAATTCGTATAACAAAAAACCCATTCGCTTGTTGCCAACCACCGCATCCGGCATTACAAAATCGAAGAGACTATTGTAAAATTGCTTGGTACTTTCAAAATCGTTCACCGGAATTTCAACCCAGTTAACTGCATTTAAAACTATCTTTATAAACTGTTTCTGAATGTAGGTGTGGTACTACTTTGTTAGTTCAATAATCCACATCCGTTGCGCCGGCATAGAAAAAGAGGGAAGTACTGTTTGCCCCGTAAGTACATTTTTTCCGCCGCTGAAACCGGCTGTACGTTCTGCATAATCATTCAATTGCATTGCTTTTTCCTTATCGCTTGTGTTCATAATGCACATAACCGTCTGCGCATCGGTGTACCTGAAATAAAGGTACAATCCATCAACCGGAATGTATTGCATCAGTTTTCCCTTTGTTAGCGCCGGGGATGTTTTGCGGTAATTCGCCAAAGTTTTTATCAATTGCTGCACCGCTAATGCAGTATCGCTGATGCCGGCGCCGGTAAAAGCATTGGCTGCATCGCCGCTCCAGCCGCCCGGAAAATCGGAACGCAGTAAGCCATCCGGGTTGTTGACGCCTTTCATCAGTACCTCATCGCCATAATACATCTGCGGAATACCACGGGCGGTGAGTAACCATTCAAATCCCATTTTATCCTTTTCCACATCTTCATTTACAACCGAAAACCAGCGCGTTAAATCATGATTGTCTAAAAAAATACAATTTCGGGTAGCATCGGTATATAATAAATCGTTGCTCAGGGTTTGGTACAATCTTCCAACGCCTTCCTGCCAGCCGAAAGATTGCATAAGTGCAGGCTGGATGCCTTCAAACAAAAGCGTGGCATCTACCACGCCCTGCAGATTGCTTTTAAATGTCGTATTCATGATGTTGTCAGCAAAATAAGCCTGGTTTAATACACCATGCACCAGTGTTTCACCAAACATGGTAATCTTAGGAAATTCATCCGTCAGTGCTTTATTGCAGCGGTTCATAAACGGCAGATCATTATAAATATAAGTATCAATACGCCAGCCGTCAACGCCAAACATCTCCACGCTCCAGATAGCGTGCTGTATAAGAAAATTAGCCACATACGGATTGCTTTGATTGATGTCCGGCATTTCGGTAGTAAACCAGCCGTCAACCAGTTTTTGCTCTTCGCTTTTTGAACCGTGGATGTCAAAAGCCGTCTGGTCCCGGTAATTGGTTTGGGTGAATGTTGGCCATTGGTGCAGCCAGTCTTTCATCGGCGGATCCACCACTGTAAAATGGTAAATACCTACATGATTATACACAGCGTCCTGGATCAGTTTCATACCACGCTGGTGCAGCGCATCGCTCAACGCTTTGTATTTTTCCGCACCGCCAATGCGCTTATCTATTGCATAATGGTTGGTAAAAGCGTAGCCATGCTCCGTGCGGTTGGGCATATCGTTTTCTAAAACCGGCGTTAACCATACCGTTGTTACACCGAGGTCGTGCAGGTAATCGAGGTGGTTGATGACGCCCTGCAAATCGCCGCCATGCCGCAGGTACATCGAGTCGCGGTTGAGCGACTGGTCCTTCATGCCGGCGATTCTGTCGTTGCCGGTATCGCCATTGCTAAACCGGTCGGGCATCAGCAAATAAATAAAATCAGAGGCATTCACGCCCTGTGCAAATGCACTTCCATTGCCGCTCCTGCGCTTCTTTAGTTCATAATTAATAACAAAGCTGCTGTCTTTTTGTTTAATGATAATTTTACAAACGCCAGGCTTTGCAGCGGCAGTAATTTTTAAATCGAGAAAAAGGTAGTTGTTACTTTCCACTTTATTCGTTTGGTGTAACTGAACGCCGGGATAGGATAAGCTGGCGGAGGCGCCCGTTGCGATGTTTGGATAGTGAACCATTAGTTGCAGGTTCTGATTCTTCATACCCACAAACCAGTTGGTAGGATAAACGTCTAAATTTTGTGCTGATACATACAGGCAGCCTGAGAAAAAAATAAAGAAGGAAAAGATTTTTCTATACATCAGGATAAGCAGGTTTTAAAAAAAATGGGTATTTAAAGACTGGAGATATATTCTTTACTTACCTAACAGAAGTGTTTAACAACTCTATATCCTCCATCATTTCTTTGGGTGTTTCCTGGTAATTTTCATTTACAATTACATTCAGCAGGCCGGCAATTATCATGGAGATGCCACCAACCAATAATGCATAAATGCTTTCATCGTTAAATACATGTTTTACAAAAAAACCTAAGATTGCAGCAGCCAATATTTGTGGGATTACAATAAAGAAATTAAATACGCCCATGTAAAAACCCATTTTTTTTGCCGGAAGCGCCCCTGCAAGGATGGCATACGGCATTGTAAGTGTGGAAGCCCAGGCCAGCCCTATCAATGCCATAGAAAAAAGCAAGGTATGGTTGTCTTTTATAAAGAAAATGGAAATTAAACCAACACCACCTAATATCAAACAAATCATGTGCGTCAACCGCCGGCTGATTTTTGCTGCCAGCATGGGTAATATAAATGCCGCCAACGCAGAAATGCCATTATATACCATAAACATTACGCCTACCCAATCGCCGGCATCCTGAAATGCTTTGGAAGTAGTGTCCGTTGTGCCATAAACGCTTTGCGCTACTCCGGCAGTAGTATAGATCCACATAGAAAAAAAAGCAAGCCAGGTAAAGAATTGCACTACTGCTAACTGAAGCATCGTTCTCGGCATAGAACTGATACCCTGAACGATTTCGGTAAAAATATGCGCAACACCCTTCCCTCTTCTTTTTTCTTCTTCAAAAGCCTGCATGTCATCGGGCGGATACTCTTTGGAAGTAAATACGGTCCATAATACAGCAGCTAAAAAAACAAAACCTCCGATATAAAATGAATACTTCACTGAATCCGGAACAGTGCCTTGAGCAGCTGTGTTGGAAATATTAAATACATTAGTAAAAATATAAGGTAATAAAGATGCGATTACGGCTCCGAGGCCAATAAAAAATGTTTGCATGGCGAAGCCGGTGGTACGCTGCGATGCAGGTAATTTATCGCCTACAAACGCTCGGAAAGGCTCCATCGAAATATTGATGGAAGCATCTAATATCCAGAGCAGCATGGCAGCCATCCAAAGCGCATAAGAGTTAGGCATCAGCAGTAATGCAATTGATGCCAGGATAGAACCAATAAAGAAGAAAAGACGCCGCCTTCCCCAGAACGGATGCCAGGTTCTGTCGCTCAAATAACCAATGACAGGTTGGATAACCAGCCCGGTAAACGGTGCGGCAATCCAGAGTATTGCAATCTTATCAAGGTCGGCACCTAACGTTTGAAAAATACGGCTGACATTGGCATTCTGCAAGGCAAAGCCAAACTGGATACCAAAAAAACCAAAGCTCATGTTGAAGAGCTGAGACAGACTCAATTTCGGCTTTTCCAGTGTCAATGAATTTACGCTGGATGATAATATTGCCATAGCAATCATTTAGGGTAACAAATATGAATAAAAAAGTTGAGTACCAATCTTACTTCTTTAATTATTAAGGCGTACACCTTACTTTTGCTCCACTTAAAAATTAACCTATGGCTGTGTTGGTCAACAAAGATTCTAAAATCATCGTCCAGGGTTTTACAGGCACCGAAGGCACCTTTCATGCTTCCCAAATGATTGAATATGGCACCAATGTCGTGGGCGGCGTTACACCCGG
This sequence comes from Ilyomonas sp., assembly GCA_965247435.1. Taxonomy (GTDB): domain Bacteria; phylum Bacteroidota; class Bacteroidia; order Chitinophagales; family Chitinophagaceae; genus Ilyomonas. The sequence continues at coordinate 2,070,916 of OZ252019.1, forward strand.
CAAAGGTGGCAGCACACACCTGGAGCGGCCTGTGTTTAATACAGTAGCTGATGCAGTGCACACAACCGGCGCTAATGTAAGTATCATTTTTGTGCCGCCTGCTTTTGCTGCCGATGCTATTATGGAAGCAGGCGATGCAGGCATTGCACTGATCGTTTGTATTACAGAAGGTATTCCAACACAGGATATGGTTAAAGTAAAAAACTATCTACAGGGGAAAGATACAAGGCTGATAGGCCCGAATTGCCCAGGCGTAATTACGGCCGGCGAAGCTAAAGTGGGCATTATGCCGGGCTTTATCTTTAAGCCGGGCAAAATCGGAATTGTGTCAAAAAGCGGCACCCTTACCTATGAAGCGGCCGACCAGGCAGTGAAAGCAGGTCTTGGAATAAGCACCGCCATTGGTATTGGCGGCGATCCGATTATAGGAACACCTACTAAAGAGGCCGTACAATTATTGATGAACGACCCGGATACAGATGGCATAATAATGATCGGGGAGATCGGCGGCGGTATGGAAGCAGAAGCTGCCCGCTGGATAAAAGACAATTCCACAAAACCGGTAGTCGGCTTTATAGCCGGACAAACAGCGCCTCCTGGCAGGCGCATGGGACATGCTGGCGCTATTGTAGGCGGTGCGGATGATACGGCCGAAGCTAAAATGCGCATCATGGAAGAATGTGGTATCCATGTGGTGGCAAGCCCTGCAGACATCGGTAAAACAATGGCCGCCGCTTTACAGCAATAATTATTTTTGTACGTTATAATAGAATGTTACGCCGTTCTAGACGGAACATTTTTTTTATAATACTCCATCTTCTTTTACCACACGTCAATTATGCTCTGTATTTCCCGGCAGATTTTCAATTAACAATATTCAATAAAAAATATTCAATCTCTTTCCTTACCTTCGCCGGCCTTAAATTTATTTTTTAATTAAACAAACAACAGGGTAATGAGCAATTACGAATTGATGGTGATTTTTACCCCTGTGCTTTCTGAAGACGAATTCAAAAACGTTCAGAAAAAGTACACCGACTTCATTACGGAGAATGGTGGAACTATTGCGCACAGTAACCCGTGGGGATTAAAATCACTGGCGTATTCTGTACAGAAAAAAACTACTGGTATTTACTGGGTTTTAGAGTACAGCGCGCCATCCAGCTTCAATGAGAAGTTAAAGATCCAGATTTTACGTGACGAGCAAATTATGCGCTTCATGTACACTGCACTCGACAAGTACGCCGTTGAGTACAATGAGAAAAAGAGAAGTGGCGTACGCACACAGGTTGACAAATTAGAGGAGGTAAGCAATGCCTAAAGCAAATGAAATTAAATACCTGACCGCCATTAAACAGGAAAAGCCAAAGAAGAAATTCTGCCGCTTCAAAAAATATGGCATCAAGTACATTGATTACAAAGATGTTGAGTTTCTAAAGAAATTTATTAACGAGCAAGGTAAGTTATTGCCCCGCCGCCTTACCGGCAATTCATTAAAGTATCAGCGCAAAGTGTCTGATGCCGTAAAGAAAGCCCGACAGATGGCACTGTTGCCCTTTGTTACCGATTTATTGAAATAAACTGTAAAAGTGAAAGGCCGGAAGTGAAACATAAAACATAAGTTCCTCATTTCCCTTCTCTCCCTTAATAACCATTAGTCACCATTCCCTAATCTGCCGCAGGCGGAGACAGTTAAAACTAACTGGGCACTTGGGAACTAAAAAAACAATCATGCAGGTAATATTAATTCAGGATGTAGATAATTTAGGCGGTGCAAACGAGCTTGCCACGGTAAAAAATGGTTACGCGCGCAACTATCTCATTCCTAAAAAAATGGCGGTAGAAGCAAACACTTCCAACATGAAACAGTTGGAAGAAAAGCAAAAAGTGAAGGCTAAAAAAGAAGCCGGAATGCTTGCGGAAATCAATAAGGTAATAGCGGTACTGAGAGAATCGCCTGTAAAAGTAAATGCAAAAACAGGCACCAGCGGTAAGATTTTTGGCAGTATTACTTCTTTGCAGATTGCACGCGCCATCCGAGACCAGAAAGGATATGAGATTGACCGCAAACGTATCCAGATAACAGATGAAGTAAAAGAATTAGGCACTTATAAAGCTTCTGTAGATTTTGGTAATGGCAACAGTACCGAGATTGATTTTGAAGTGATAGGTGAATAAAATAGTTATACTACTTATAATTAGATAACCCGCAATAGTCTTGTTGCGGGTTTTTTGTTTTGAAGCAATATAAACACCTCAAACTTATATTTGCAGCTACAGGTATAAATCTAAACAAATGACAATCTCCTACAACTGGCTAAGTGAATATCTGCCTCAAAAAGTTGCACCGGAAGAACTTTCTAAAATTCTCACTGCTATTGGTTTAGAGGTGGAAAACATGGAAGTATATGAAAGTGTAAAAGGCAGTCTCAAAGGTTTGGTAGCCGGCGAAATCCTTACTTGTATTCCACATCCCAATGCTGATAAACTGAAACTGACAACCGTAAACACGGGTGCCGGTGAGCCTTCGCAAATAGTATGCGGTGCGCCAAATGTAGCTGCCGGTCAAAAAGTGATTGTAGCCACCGTTGGTACAACCATTTATCCGGCTGCCGGCGAGCCGCTCACCATGAAAATAGCTACAATACGCGGCGTGGAAAGCTACGGAATGATCTGCGCAGAAGATGAGATCGGTTTAGGTACCGGTCATGCAGGTATTATAGTTTTGCCGGAAGCAGTAAAACCCGGCACACCCGCAGCAGAATATTTTGATAGTTATGCGGATATAATAATGGAGATTGGCCTCACTCCCAATCGCATGGATGCGATGAGTCATTTGGGGGTAGCAAAAGATGTATGCGCCTATCTTTCTTATCATCAGCATAAAGAAATTAAACCTCTATTGCCATTTGCGGATACTTTTAGCACCGGCAACCATGATCTTCCTATTACCGTAACCATCGAAAATGAATATGCCTGCAGGCGCTACAGCGGAGTAAGTATTTCCAACATCCGGGTAAAGTCTTCTCCGGCCTGGCTTCAGAACAGGTTAAAGGCAATTGGTGTCAGACCTATCAATAATATTGTGGACATTACCAACTTCGTTTTACACGAAACAGGGCAACCACTACATGCGTTTGATGCGGATGCGATAATTGGAAATGCGGTAATTGTAAAAAATTTACCGCAAGGCACCACGTTTCTTACACTGGATGGTAAAGAGCGAAAACTAAATGCTGCAGACCTGATGATCTGCAATGCCGAAGCAGGCATGTGCATAGCCGGCGTCTTCGGCGGCGCCGAGAGCGGTGTAAAAGAAAGTACGACTGCTGTCTTCCTGGAAAGCGCCTGGTTCAACCCTGAAAACATCCGCAAAACATCGTTAGCACACGACCTTCGTACCGACGCGGCTGCGCATTTTGAAAAAGGCGTGGATATCTCCGCTACAGCAGATGTACTTAAGCGGACTGCGGTGCTGATAAAAGAACTGGCCGGCGGCGAGATTAGTAGTGACATCATTGATATATATCCGCAGCCGCAACAAAAAAGAGTAATAGTTTTAAAGTACAACTATCTACAAAAACTAAGCGGTAAACATTATACTTCCGGAGAAGTAAAATCGCTATTGCTGGCTTTAGGCTTTGAAATTATAAAGGAAACTGCTGATGCACTAACGGTTGCCGTACCATTCAGCAAACTTGATATTTCGCTGCCAGCGGATGTGGTGGAAGAAATCTTACGGATAGATGGGATTGACAATATTGCTATTCCCGTTGCCATTACTATTTCACCTGCACAGGAAACATTGGGCAATAAAGAAGCGCTGAAAAATAAGCTGGCCGGGCAGCTTACAGGCTTGGGGTTTTTCGAGATCATGACCAATTCTATTACCAACAGCAAATATTTCAGTCCGCAGGTATTGGACGGTACCGTAAAAATGATGAACAGCCTTAGCGAGGCGCTTGATGTGCTGCGGCCTTCTATGTTGCAAACCGGTTTGGAAACGATAGTATATAACAGCAATCGTAAAAACAGTAGCCTGCGCTTTTTTGAATTTGGTAAAACTTATCATACCAACGGTATTGGTAATTACACAGAAGCTGAACACGTATGCCTCTATATAACCGGCAGCCCCGCCGAGCAAGAATGGAAAGTGAAGCTTATGCCTCTCGGTTTTTTTGATATTAAGGGCTATGCAGCGGCTGTTTTACAAGCCGCTGGTATCAATAATATCCGATTTGAAGAAAGCAATGAAGCTGAAAACGTTTCCTTGAATATAATAAGCGGCAATAAAATATTGGGTAATATTTGCACTGTCGCAACCGATCAGTTAAAACAATTTGATATTAAGCAACCGGTTTATTTCGCAGACATCTATTTCGATGTCTTATTGTCGCTTGTAGAAGCTAAGGCTATCATCTATACGGAAATACCGCGCTTTCCGGCGGTACAGCGTGATCTGTCATTAATAATAGATAAAGCCATTTCTTATGGCAAAGTAGAAGCAACCATTTATAAAAAAAACCTTCCCAAGCTAACCGGCATGCGCTTATTCGATGTTTTCGAAAGTGAAAAGCTTGGTGATAATCTGAAATCATTGGCGATATCCTTTACTTTCAGTGATGATGAAAAAACACTGACTGATAAAGAAACTGATAATATGATGAACACGATTACACAAGGTTTGGAAAAAGAACTGAATGCAGTTATACGAAAGGGTTGATTGGTGTATGTAAATTTGCCGGCTTATACATTACCAGTCTGGCAATTTCAATCTCCGTTTTGGGTAGATTTTCAAATAAAAAATAAAAGCGGCATATACCAAATAAGCATTTGCAGCCTACTAAAAAAGCTAAAATATAGGTAATTAACGGGTATTAGTTAGCTTCGGCCCTATTGCGTTATCTTAGCTCCCGCTACAAACCCGCGCTATCGTGGCGCTTTCGGCGCCAAGGAAAGTCCGGACAGCATAGGGTAAACCCACCGGTTAAGCGCCGGCTCCCTACATGTTGGGAAGAGAAAGTGCCACAGAAAATAACCACCTTCTATTTTTCTTATAGGAAAAGCTATGGAGGAAAGGGTGCAAATGTGAGGTAAAAGCTTACGATGTTGCGCAGTAATGCACAATATGGGCAAACCTTGGGTGCTGAAATGCCATGTATAGGCTCGTTTGAGGGCGACCCGCCCGACAGAGCCAGGGTAGGCAGCTACAGGTAAACAGCAATGCTTATCGCAGATAAATGATAGTGTAAAAACAGAATCCGGCTTATGAGGTTTGTAGCGTTTTTTGTGTATAAAAGCTATAGATACACATTATTATTCCGTTTTAATTAAAAGTTGGCTAATCTACTTGCATTTCAATAAGAATATTTATGATAAACAGGTAGATAATAGTAGTACGACACTTAATTGCAATTATACGCCGGCGGAATAGGCAATGCATCGCTTGCCCGGTCCCAGGCAAGATTAGCAATCCGCCATTTGTCTTCTTCTTTTATCAACTGTATGGCATTAATTCCAGACCGAATCGTCTCTTTACCATCGGCAATATATAAAATTTTATAGGTACTGAAGCGCTGTGCAACCTTTCCAAAAAATTGTGTTTGCGAGCAAGTTTCCTGCTCTCCCCAAACTTCCATCTTCTGCTTCTTAAAGTTTTCTTCTGCAACCTGTGCATATTGCTGCACGGTCCAGAATACAGGTTTGCTCCCTGCTGTTGAAATCAGAAAACCCTGTACAGTAAAAAGATTAGGAAGGTCGCCATATTTATTTTTTTCCAATTCAGTAAATGAAAGTGTCTGGTAAAAAACAGCAATTGTGGAATCAATAATTCTGTTTTCATCAGTTTGCAACAACGAATCCGGTGCTGTTTGACATGCAGCATTTTTGACAAGTAAGATAGACAGCAGAATATTAAGAGTTATAGCAATGGCAATTTTTTTCATACAACGATTAATTTTTCTTTTATTCGAATCCTTTGACACTTATATTAGTTGAATAGATTAATCAACAATTCATCTAAATTATAATATTAATCAGTTATCCTGCGAAGCAACCTTTGAACGGTCATTGTTTTAGAAAAAGCGCTAACAGACTCTTGAATTATCCCTTCAAACCATTTATAACCGTGTCCGTTTTAAAAACATGATAACATTAATGAATAAAAAAACTTAATTCTTTTTAATTCAAAAATGAAAGTATAAATGGAATTAAAAGTTTCAAAGTATAAAAATTATTGTATTTAATTCAAAAGTTTAAAGAATTAGAGTTGAAATAAAACACATATAAATTACCTTTCACAGCGCTTGGATGTATAAATTGCAGAATTAAATTGAATTAATATGCCGAAAGTGGTTGAATTTCCATCCAGTCCTTTTTCTAAGGCGCTGGAATTAGCAAATGCAGTAGATTATTTTGGTGGCAACTGTAGTTTGCAGAGCTGCGCTGACAAGGTAAACAAGAAGATCAGCGGTGGATTTGGCATGTTGGTCAGCTCTTCAATCAAGCATAACCTGATCAGCAGGAAGAAAGACCAGCTTTTAACCACCAACCTGTACAAGAATATAAAAAGTGCAGCGGACAGCAGGCAAGAAAGAAACTGCCTGCGGAAAGCTTTTCTGTCACCTGTTTTATACAAAAAAGTGTATGAACGATTTAAAGGTAAAGATTTCCCATTGCCAATGCTCGACAAGCTTTTGATAAGGGAATTTGCAGTAGGTGCGGATTTGGGTAGCCGCATTGCCGGATATTTTATAGATGGACTTAAATCCCTTCATCTTTTAGATGGCGGTAAGCTTGTAGATATGGAGGTAGAAGAAAAACCCCGGGCTAAAAGTGAAGATTTCAAACCTGTAAATACTAATATAGAAATCAACCCGGTAGCTACAATCTTACCTGCGCAACCGGATGTAGTTACAGGCACTGGTTATATAATTCACGTAACAGGCCCTGGCATGGATTCTACGATTACGATTAATGAAGCGGAAGATTTTTTTATTTTAGAAGCGATAACAAGGAAAATAAAAAAGCAGTTACAGGCAAACTAAAATAATTGGCTTACGCGGCAGTAGTTTGAATAAGGCTTTCGTTACGGCAGGCCAGGAATTTTTCATTCCTCTTTAATTCTAAATGGTTTACAAACAACTATACTGTAACACTTTATAAATGTACAGCTAAAGCTTCCCGCCTATCTTTGCGCTCTTAAAATTGCACGCACTATGAATACGGAAGTTTATATTATGTCTGCCGTTCGCACGCCTGTTGGCAGTTTTGGCGGAGCCCTGAAAGATTTTTCAGCCACACAGTTAGGCGCAATTGCTATAAAAGCGGCGGTAGAAAAGGCAGGCCTGCAGCCCGGTGATGTACAGGAAGTGTTAATGGGTTGTGTATTACAGGCAAATCTTGGCCAGGCGCCTGCCCGGCAGGCTTCGATGCTTGCCGGATTACCGGATAACGTTGTGGCAACTACCATTAATAAAGTATGTGCAAGTGGCATGAAAGCCATTGCCAATGCGGCTCAAGCCATTTTGTTGGGTGATGCAGACATTATTGTAGCCGGCGGCATGGAAAGCATGAGCAATGTGCCCTATTATGCTACCAGCCAGCGCTGGGGGAATAAATACGGAAACATCCAGTTGATTGATGGCCTGGCCAAAGACGGCCTGACAGATGTGTATAAAAACTATGCAATGGGTAATGCGGCGGAACTATGCGCTAAAGAATGCAGCATCAGCCGTGAGGAGCAGGATGCTTTTGCCATTGAAAGCTATAAACGCAGCCAGGCAGCCTGGAAACAGGGATTGTTTAACGAAGAAGTAATACCGGTAAGTATTCCGCAACGCAAAGGAGAACCGCTGCTTTTTGTAAAAGATGAAGAACCGTATAACGTAAAATTTGAGAAAATACCGGAATTACAACCCGTTTTTCAGAAAGACGGTGCCGTAACGGCGGCCAATGCGAGCAGCATGAACGACGGTGCAGCAGCCTTGGTGCTGATGAGTAAAGAAAAGGCGCAGGCATTGGGACTGAATCCTTTAGCCGTTATTCGCGGCTATGCAGACGCAGAACAGGCGCCGGAATGGTTTACTACTACGCCTTCGCTCGCGGTACCCAAAGCTGTTAAAAAAGCCGGCCTGGAAATGACTGATATTGATTTCTTTGAATTAAACGAAGCATTCGCGGTGGTAGGTATTGCTAATACAGAGAAAATGGGGCTTGATCCGGCAAAGGTAAATGTACATGGCGGCGCAGTGTCATTAGGGCATCCGCTTGGTTGCAGCGGTGCGCGGATTATTGTTACCCTTATAAATGTACTAAGGCAACATAACGGTAAACTGGGCGCTGCCGGCATCTGCAACGGTGGTGGTGGTGCAAGTGCAATGGTTATCGAAAAAAGGTAGGTATCAGTAATAAAATTACAGTAATTGAGCAGCTAAAAAATAATGCTGACTACTATCTGAACGCTGTGTTACAACAGTAACTATTATCAATATCTCCTTTTGTTTAAGAAAACTTTGTACAGTATCATTTTGACAGGTGGTTTATAATGGTATTTTTGCTCACCTTAAACTAAAATTATGGGTTGGCTCCTTTTTATTATTGGTACAATCGGCTGGCATATAGGCATGTATGGAATGTTTAAAAAAGCGGGCATCGAACCCTGGAAAGCTTTAATCCCATTTTATAACACCTGGTGCATCGTAGAAAAGTGCAGGCTGGGGAAAATCTGGTTCTGGCTGCAACTGATACCAATCGCCGGGCAATTTATTACCATCTGGATTACCATAATTTTTGTAATGCATTTTGGTAAGTTTAATCTTATCCAGCATACACTTACGGTCTTCCTTCCGTTTATCTATTTTCCGTATTTAGGCTTTTCTAAAAACGAGCGGTATAAAGGCCATGAAATTTTAAAACTTTATAAAAAACCGGCATCCCGCGAATGGATTGATGCAGCCGTATTTGCAATCGTTGCCGCTACTATCATCCGCACTTTCATTTTTGAAGCTTATGTCATTCCTACCGGCAGTATGGAAAAAACATTGCTGGTTAACGATTTTCTGTTCGTAAACAAGATGAGTTACGGCGCACGCATTCCCCAGACGCCGCTCAGTTTTCCTTTCGTACATAATACGATGCCTTTTTCGCAAACAACTCCTTCCTATCTGAAATGGATTCAGATTCCATACAAAAGACTGCCGGGTTTTACCGATGTTAAGAGATATGATGTAGTGGTTTTCAATTTTCCCGCCGGTGATACCATTATCAATGAACCAGGTTACTTTAGCGAAAATCCTTATTATGATGTACTTCGCAAGAACTACGATGGCAACAGAGACAGGCTGCGTGCGGAGCATGATGTAATAGTGCATCCGATGGATAAAACGGATAATTACATCAAGCGGTGTGTAGCCGTTCCGGGTGATGTGCTGCAGGTAAAAGAAGGGAATTTATATATTAATAATAAAAAGGCTTATACGCCGGCTTCCTCTCAGATAGAATTCAGAATAATTACCGATGGCACGCCGCTCACGCAGGAATTTTTGCAGAATGAACTCGGTTATGAATTTGTAACAAGCGCCGAGGATGACACCTATGAGAAAGATCAGAACTATTACCAGATGGCAGGCAATACATTCATTTTAAATATGACGGCCGAAGATGCAGAAAAAGTAAAGAAGCAGCCGCATGTAAAAACTGTAGAAATCTATTATGAGCATAGCGAAAACCCGGAAGTTTTTCCATACGATACTACCATTTATCACTGGAGCCGGGACAACTTTGGTCCGGTTACTATACCAGCTAAAGGCACAACAATCACGCTTTCTCCGCAAACAATTGCGCTGTACAGGCGCTTAATTTCTGTATATGAGCATAACAAGCTGGAAGAAAACGGTAATACATACCTGATTAACGGCAAGCCGGCTACGACTTATACCTTTCATTACAATTATTACTGGATGATGGGCGACAACCGGCACCGAAGCCAGGATAGCCGCTACTGGGGTTTTGTACCGGAGACAAATATCGTTGGCAAGGCATCGCTCATCTGGTTTAGCTGGAATAAAGGCCCACGCTGGAACCGGATTTTCAAGGCAATACACTAACCATTGCTATGATAAACAAACGCCACAGTTTTGAATTTGAAGAATACATAGCAGAGTATGAATTAGACAAGACCGATCTTTCTTTATTACTCTGCGCACGGGAAGCAACAAAGAAAGCTTATGCACCGTATTCTAAATTTTTAGTGGGTGCGGCTGCCCTGCTGGCAAATAACGAGATTGTTACCGGCAGTAACCAGGAGAATGCCAGCTATCCGGCAGGTATTTGTGCAGAACGGGCATTATTGGCTTCTTCAGCCCAGCTTTTTCCACAGGTACCTGTAATAACCCTCGCTATTACCTATAACAATTTACTGAACGAAAGTGATAAGCCTATTACACCTTGCGGTTTTTGCCGGCAGGTAATTGCAGAACAGGAAATCCGGTTTAATCAATCAATGCGTTTGATATTATGCGGTAAAAAGGGAGCTGTCTATATATTTCCTAAAGCGTCAATGCTGCTTCCATTTGGTTTTGGAATTCAGGAATTTTGAAAGAGCAAAGTTTTAGACTTAACATAAAAAATACTACCAAACGTTTTTAGGGCACCAATCGCCATACTTGTTTCCAATTAAGAATCCAATAAGCAATTCGTGGCTGCCTTTGGAAACGGCGCTAAGTGCAGATATACTTTGATCGTAAGAATAACCTACATTGAAGCTGCTGTTGATATTTAAACCAACCATCCCGGCATAACTATCTTTATATCGGTAGGAACCGCCAACCCACAAAAAGTCGCGGTATTGAAGCTTAGCATTTATATCGTAATTTACAATGGAAGACTGAATGTATTTTACCATAACACTCGGTAAGAAATTTATGTCTTCTGTAAGTAAAAACCGGTAACCAGCCGTAAAAAAAAGATGAGGGATCAGTTTTCCTGATTGTTTTTTCACGGTATCGCTTTCAAAAGAAAGCTTATTCGGAATAATATTCTGAGCAGCAATCCCGGCAAAACAGGTTGCAGAATAGAGCCATAAACCAGCATTTATATCGGGTTTCCAGGTGTGTAAATAACTGCTTCCGGCAATGGCCGGATCTAATACTGCATTTTCACCAAAATACAATTTACTGGTGTTTAATGTAACATTTTGTAAGCCTGCCGAAATACCAGCGCTTAGGCTTATTTTTTCTGTCAAAGGCAAATGATAAGCATAAGTACCGGTAAAGGAGAACCGGTTTAATGGTCCCGTTCTGTCGTTCAGTATCGTTAAACCTACACCAGCATGTGGATCAGTTGCGCTGTAATTATCCCAATACTTCTCTCCTCTTGGGTTTTCACCTTCCGGATGAAAGCTTGTTGCAGTTTCGCGCCCTTCATCGCTTTTATGCAAAGGTCCTTGTATGGTAAGATAAGTAGTAACCGGGGCGCCTTCTATTCCTACCCATTGATGACGATGGCTGATTTTTAAATCGGTATAATTTTCAATACCTGCAAGTGCAGGATTTATAATGAAGTTGTTTAAAATATACTGCGTGTAATGGGGCCGTTGTTGTGCAACTGTTTTTGTAAAAACGATCAGGCATATAGCGAAGAGGAGCAAACGCATAGAGTGCACAAGATAACATAAAAACTCTTATTACAGTTAAGGCTTATTTATAGTGCAGAACATTATAAATAAGCCGGTTTATTACTAAATAATAAAGATTTGTTTTTAATTAAGAAACAACTTATATACAATTGAAAATCAATAATTTATAAAATTATATCTGTGTTGCTGCAAATAAAGTACAATGCCTATATCCTGATAAAAAAATAAAAATAAATTCTATTTAAAAGTTAACAATTTCATTATATACTGCTCAATTTCAAGCTTTTAATATAAAGATATTTACTAAATAAAGTAGCCAATTGAAATTTATTAAAGTATGACAAATATCTAATTTTATTAGCATTGGTTTATAGAAGTAATGATACTATTTGTAGAAAGCAGATTTTTTTGATAAGACCGGCTCCATTTTCTTTAAGCGAATAAGCAGCAGAATTTGAAACCGTTTATTGTGGCAGGGAATTGTAAATTTTTGTAGTGAAGTTGCAGGTAAGATAATTGGATGATATTTTGGTTAATTAACCGAAAGTATAAATTAAGCACATAAAACTTTATCTAACAAACTTGGCAACTATTCAATCGCTGAAATGAGCATAGGTAATCGTAAGCCTGTATAAAAATGAAATGTTTTTTAAGATATTAATTGAATCTGCCGTGGCAATTTAGGTTGCCTGCGAAATGATAACGATTTTAAAATTGAAACTGAATTAACGCCTGGGTAAGAAATCTGAAAATTTTCTTGTTGGCGGCATTATTTAAAATACTGAAATTTATGCTTGTCTGCCGGCAATGACTATTAAAGCATCATCCGGCAGCAGACAAAATAAAATAGTTAATCAGGAAGCTTGTAATTTGTTCTATTGGATAGCGATAAGAATTTTTGACTATTATACCCATAACAAAACCCACGGACCAGGGTCTTAAAATGCGAGTTAAGCAGACTTAACATAAAATATCACCTGCAAAAAATAGTAAGCTTTGGCGGTGGCTTTACCAAATAGCTAAAAAACAAGAATGAAAATTTTTTGCTTATTTAAGTTTATTTTGCAATAGATTATCAATATCCACATCTTCTGCATTTATTGCAATAACATTTCTGTCCTGATCAAGTAAATAAGTATTAGGTATGAAACTCACTCCCCATATATTCGCGATGTTTCCTTGTTTGTCTATTACATGCACCCATTTAGTACCGTCTTCAAAAAGCGCCCGTTTCCAGGCCGTTGTATTTTCATCAAGAGAAATGCTGTAAATCTCAAGTCCTTTGTCGTGGTACTTGCTGTACAATTTTTTTAAGCCAGGCATTGACCGGCGGCAAGGCCCGCACCAGCTTGCCCAAAAGTCTATAAGAATGTATTTCTTATTTTTTAATGAATATAAAGCAATACTATCACCTTTTACATCGGGAAGTAAAATATCAGGCGCCTTCTTTCCCTCGCGCATCGGTTGCGCACATAATATGTTACAAAAAAATATAGCAAAGCAGGCTAAGAGTATTTTCATGGATTAATTTTTATGGGCTGACAAACCATTAGTTATTTTTTTCTTCATTCTCGTCAGCACACTTTTTGGTACCGGCTTTTGCTGTTCTATCGTATTGACAGCACTCTTCCAATTTTTTATAGGCTTCTTCAGTAGCCTTAATATCGCGGGTATCGTGACCTACAGCAGCTACATTTTTTTCAATTGTGAGTAGCGAAGTTTTTGTATCATCATATTTTAGAGAAAGTACCTGTGTTTTGTCGCTCCAATTGGCAGATGCAGCGCCTGCGTCCTTTGCAGCTTTTTCTATGCGCTTTTTGCAGCTTCCGCAATTGCCGTAAACTTTTACATAATCTTTTATGTCTTTTGCATACGTACTTATGCCTGTAACTACAATAAATATTAATAATAAAATGTATTTCATACTATAAACTTTTTATTATGCTTAGTCGGTATTTATCACCACCCAAAACATGTGTACAAAAATAGCAGCATATACACTACGCTTATCCGGGTGGAAATAGTTTTTTGTTAAATCATTAATTTACAAAGTTCCACCAAATGCCAAAGTGCAGCCAGAGCGCGTTTTGCGCATAGTAAGGTGCTATAAAATTGTGGTGGGTAAAACCATAAGCGCCGCCGCTTCTGTCAAAAGTATTTATGTTTTCCAACCGTACAAATCCTTTAAAACTTTTAATTCTGAAATGTAAAAACACATTTACATCCGGCCTGTTATTGGTGGCTGTGGTATTCTGATAAAAGAACTGGCCGGTAAGCGGGGAATAATTATCTGCTTTGTAAGGTGTATAATACCTCAACTCCAGACCGGTTGACAGGAAAAGGTTTTTGAAAAAATTGCCCTCAAATGCAACCCGGTTACGTGTAAAAATGGCTGGCACATGTACCGGCGGGTTGCCGGGCGCCTGCTGAAAGTAAATTTCGGTGTACCAGTTAAGGTGTCTGCTTAGCTTTATGCGTTTATCAAGCCCGATTTCCAGGACATTAAATAAGGCAGACTGCTGGTTGCTCTTAAAAAAGGAATCATAATAGATGTAATTGGTCACCGCGTAATAGCTGCCACTCAGGTGCAATTGCTGAGCGGGCAGGTAAAGGTTTGCAAAAACACGGGCAATATTCGTTTTACTGTAATTTCCTTCCGGTGTTACATTAAAAGAGCCATACCCCTGACTTACAAACGAAGGCGATTTATTTACATTCTGAAAACCAGCCTGCAGCGTTCCTAATTTCTTACTCAGTTGCCGTTGCAGGCTGATGTATGCACTATAGTCTCCGCTAAAGCCGCCGGTTACATACAATTGTCCGGTAGCTTCTATTTCCCATTTACGGTTGCGGGTGCGGTTGCGGTACTCGCCAACCAAATAGGTATTACTGTAGTGAGACGGCCCGGATGCCAATGAATCGCTGAATGTACCCTGCAGTATTTGGTAGGCTGCACCCACTTTTAAAAACTGTGCAGTATTTTTTTTATCCGGAAAAGTTAAGATGCTGAACTCATTGGTAAGATCGTGCCATTTATCTTCAAATAAAAGACTATCGCCGTGGGCTGTGTAGTTGAAATAATTTATATAATCTAATGAATCCACTGCATAATCATTGTAGCTATACATGTTGGAGGAGTACTGCAGTGTATGCTGAAACCGGATACGCGGATAAAATAGGCGGTTAACGGTAGAATCGTTTACAATAATAGAGTCTTTCTGTCCCAAATCGTAAAAGTGCCGGATAAGCAAGGTACCTTCTTTGTAGTTGGAACCGATCCGCACATTCGTATTAAAAGGGTTTCGGCCCTGGCTGCTAATGGCAGTGCCCAGTCTTGTGTTCGCTTCAAAAGGATCGCCAAGCGAGAGTGCCTTCAGGTCATCAGGATTTACCAAACCGCCGTTTTCGCTGGATTTTAATTTATTGCTCAGGTAAATAAAATATAATCCATAGCGTTTATTATCGCTTTGATAGAAGCCGCTTATCCGCACGCCTGTATGGCTCGTGTTCTGATTCTTGAATGCGCCGGGCGAATTAATCAGCCGGTAGTCGAATGTAAAATTGAATTTGCTTTTGTTCCGGTTCTGCGTGTGCAGCAAGCTGATTACCTGTTCTGAATTACTGCCCAGCAGGTATCCCAATTCGGTATAAGGCCTTGTGGTCTGATAAAACCTGGTTCCTTCTGTTGTATATCGGTAAATATCAAATGCATGGAAGCCGGCATCAAAGCCGGGCTTCATATCGGGGCTAAAAAATATAGACCGGGCAGCCGTACCCTCATTTCCAAGATCTACATAATAATAAGGAATTGGAAACCGCGTATAAAAGTCGTTGATAGAAGAGTCTATTTTATTAACCCGGTTTGAGTCGTAATAGCGATAACTGATAGTAATGGAGTCTTCGTTCGGATCGCGGTGCGTAAGTGAATCTTTTTTTCCACTGCTGCTGCCACCGGTGTTGTTAAACCCGCGCATCCGTTGCTCCATACCGCTTTGTGCATTTATTTGTGTATAAACAAATAAAAAAAATAGTAAAAAAAGGTAAAGCGTAATCTTATTTAGTAACATCCGGTAAGCGGTACAAGAGTGCAAAGTAAAAGGAAAGCTGTGAATGAAAAGATAATTTACATACCTCTGCACAATAGGCTGTAAAACGGTGAAATAAACTGCATCTGGCAATGATAATTTTATTGAAGCACAATGGTACCATCGCGCATGTACAACACCCGGTCGCTCATGGCAGCCAGCTCTTCATTATGCGTAACAATCAGAAAAGTCTGATCAAAATCGTTGCGTAGTTCAACGAACAACCGGTGCAGTTCTTTAGCGTTGGAACTGTCAAGATTACCGGTTGGCTCATCGGCAAATACAATTGCCGGGTTGTTAATCAGGGCTCTTGCCACCGCTACACGTTGCTGTTCGCCGCCGCTTAAAGCCTGTGGTTTATTGGTAAGCCGGTTGCCAAGGTTGAGTGTCTGCAGCAGTTGAGCCGCCCGTTGCTCGACTTCCTTTTTTTTACGTCCGGCTATCCAGCCGGGAATACAAACATTTTCCAGCGCAGTAAACTCCGGCAGCAGGTGATGAAACTGAAATACAAAGCCGATATAAGTATTGCGGAAAGCAGCGAGTGTTTTACCGCTGAGCGTATGGAGCGGCGTATTATTCAAATAAATTTCACCGGTGTCCGGCGTATCCAGCGTACCTAATATATGTAACAGCGTGCTTTTACCGGCACCGGATGAGCCAATGATAGAAACAATTTCTTTTTTGGCTATTTGCAGGCTTACTCCCTTTAAAACATTCAACTCGCCATAGCGCTTAAAAATTTCTTTTGCCACCAGCATATTTGCAAACGTATTGAATAATTATACTTTAGGCAATTATTTACATGCAACCAATTAATACGCGTTTGGAAATTTCGTTTGAACAATTACATTTGCAAAAATTTCAAACGGCTCTTATGTTCTGGACACTCGAATTAGCAAGTTACTTAGAAGATGCGCCCTGGCCTGCAACCAAAGATGAGCTGATAGATTATGCTATCCGCTCGGGAGCACCTATTGAAGTGGTAGAGAACCTTCAGGAATTGGAAGATGAAGGCGAAGTGTACGAAAGCATTGAAGACATCTGGCCTGATTATCCAAGCCAGGAAGACTTTATGTTTAATGAAGATGAATATTAATTTATATCCTATAATAATAAAAGGCTATCCGCAAGGATAGCTTTTTTATTAGTAAACGGCTTTAATTAAAAATACTGCACGGTTGTTCATCGCGATATTTGTGCTGCCTGCCACATAAGGGCTAGTGGCAATTCCAGCAGAGCTGATTATAAAAATACAAAAAAAAGGCTGCCTGTACAGGCAGCCTTTTTATATGCTATGCCTTTTTTATTGAAAATCCGCTTCGCTTACACCTTCGTTAATTTTGAAATCAGAAAAGATGATATCGAAAGATTGATTCACTTCACCGGCATTTACACTAACTGACGCTTTATATGGAACCATCACATTACCTGTTTTTTTATAATCACTAAACTCAGTGGCTGTAGTAATTGTTTGTCCCATGGCTGTCTTCGTATCTTCCTTCTTTACCAGCAGCTTACTTGCTATATCATAGTATTCTGTTATGGTCTTGCCCGAGGGTAAACTGATTATTACTTTATAGGCATCAGCACCGCCAACTTTTTCGGTTCCGGCAACCTGCAGTTTAATAGCAGGGTTCTTTAAATAATCTGCCTGCTCAAATAAAGAAGTCTGCGCTTTAGTGTCTGCTATATCTTCTGCAGTCATATCCACTTTGTTACCCATTTGCTGCTGATAGCCGGTAGTGCCGTTAAATACATTTTTAGATACCACGTTGCCGCCCATTGATACAGTAGTAAGCTGCCTGTTGGGTGACATTTGCTTTTGTGCATACGTAAGTTGCATGCCTTGTACCGTCATGCTGCCTGTACTAGTGATACTTTTAACTTGTGCTACTGCATCTGCTCCGCCAATTGCTTTTAAATAATCGCCGATAATGGTTTTGGCATCCGTGGTTATACTTGCAGTCGTGGCTCCGGAAGTTGCTGATGCTTTGGCATACGCGTCAAATATTTTTACCGGGTAACCCAACTTAACGAGGCCCGCATTTACATCAGTTGCTTTGCTTACAACCACAATACGGCTGTTGGTATAATTAAAATACTTTGCTGCAGCCCGTTGCACATCAGCGGGCGTTACAGCATTAATTTTTTGCAGGTACGTGCGGTAAAAATCTTTTGGCAAATTGTTTAAAATAATATTCCTGGCAAAGCCGGCAACTCTTGAAGCATCTTCAAGGCCAAGCGCAAAACTACCATTGTACACCGCTTTTGCAGCCTGTAGCTGTTCGGCAGATATAGGTTCGGTGCGGATGCGGTTAATCTCCTGTAAAAATTCTGTTACAGCGCTGTCGGTTTTCGCATTGCGCACAGAAGCCGAAGCTGTGAAAGCGCTTTGAAAACGCCCGCTGCCAACGCCAGAGTAAGCGCCATAAGTAAAACCGTGTTTTTCGCGCAGGTTCATAAACAAATAGCCGGTAGAGCCGCCGCCTAATACTTCGTTTGCAAGCAAAGCAGCAAAATAATCAGGGCTGCTTAAGGGCAACGTAACGAGGTTGGTAACACGTATTTCGCTTTGTACAGCATTAGGTACATCTATCAAATCTATTTCTGTAGCAGCAGGGTCTTTAGCATCGGGTGTTTGCTCCAGTGCCAAGGCGCTGCCTTTCCAGTTTGCAAATGTTTTTTCTGCCAAAGCTTTGGCAGCGGCCGGTTTTATGTCGCCTACAAAAGTGAGATAGCCACGCGATGGTGTGATGTACTTTTTATAGGTTGCATTTATATCGGCAAGTGTGAGCGCAGTAACGCTTTGCGCTGTTTCAAACTCTCCTTTCGGATTGTTTGTTCCATACAATAAAGCATTGGTAACCCGCGCGGCAATCGCTTTTGTACTTTTCTCTTCTGTCTTCATGGCCGTTAGTTTCTGCTGCTTTAGTTTATCAAAAGAAGCTTGTGTAAAACGGGGTTGTTGCAATGCCTCCGCCATCAGCATAAAAGCACTATCAAAATAACGGGTAAGCGAAGAAGCGCTTCCGCCGCCGGAGGAAAGGTTTACATCTGCACCAATCCTGTCAACCGCTTCATCAAAAGCGGCCTTGTTTCTTTTAGCTGTGCCTTCGCTTAGCATACCACCCATCAATTCCAATATGCCGGCTTTATTGCCTTCGGTTACCGGACCAGCATCAATATAATAATCGGCTGTTACTTTAGGAACTTTATGGTTTTCCACCACCAATACCGTAATGCCATTTGCTAACTTAAAAATAGCCGGATCATCTATTTTTATTACCGGCGCCGGACCGGGTTTCGGTGGCTTGCTTCTGTCTATGGTTTGCGCCTGTAAGGCTTGCCCGGCAAGCATTGTAAGCAATATAAGGCCAAGTATTTTTCGCATAAAATTGAATTAATAAAATAAGAAGTATAAGATAATTATTTAGCGGGTAAATAATACAGCACCACGCGCTGGTTTTTGTTCAGGTATTTTTTAGCTGCATCGCGTATCTCTTCCCGCGTAATGGATTTGATGGTACCAAGTTCTTCGTTAATGTTATTGGCATTTTTATAAAAGGTATAACCATCAGCAAGGTTTTCTGCTACGCCCAGCATCTGATCATTCGCATCTGCATAGCTGTTTTCAAATTTATTTTGCAGCTTTTTATATTCTTCCTTACTTATTAATGTTGTTTGCAGTTTACTTACTTCCTCATCTATATCGTTGCGCAGGGTATCGGGGCTGGCGCCGGCGTTGGGCAATGCATACGTAATGTAAGCGCCATAATCTTCCAGTCCATAATTAAAAGCGCCAACCTGCAACGCATCTTTCTTATCATCTACCATTTTTTTATACAATCTCGAGCTGGCGCCTTCGGACAGTACAGAAGATATAAGGCTCATAATTTTTGCATCCCGCGTATTCATGCCCGGTACCCGGTAAGCTGCAATAATAGCCGGTATCTGTATATTGCCATCGTAAGCGCTATCAATAATCTCGTGGTTAATAGGCGCTTCTTCAATTTTGGTATAAACGATGGGTGCAGCTTTTGGTATCGGTGCAAAATAATCACTCACCATTTTTTTAGTGCTGTCAATATTAATATCGCCGGCAATGGAAAGTACAGCGTTATTAGGCACATAATATTTTTTATTAAAAGCAATAAATTCTGACAATTTAGCTGAATCCAGGTTAGCCATCGAACCGATGGTTTGCCAGCGATACGGATGATTTGTAAAAAGACGTCTGAAAATTTCGTAAGTAAAATTGCCATAGGGCTGGTTATCTATCCGCTGGCGCTTTTCTTCCTTCACTACTTCATTCTGTGTGCTTACACCTATTTCATTAATCACCGGGTGCATCATGCGCTCGCTCTCCAGCCATAGTCCAAGCTGCAAATCGTTGGAAGGAAACACTTCGTAATAGAAGGTACGATCCTGCGATGTATTTGCATTGTTTTCGCCACCATTATCAGATACGATTTTCATAAACTCGCCGCGCTTAATGTTCTCCGTACCTTCAAATAAAAGATGCTCGAAAAAATGTGCAAAACCGGTACGCGCTGTGTCCTCATTTTTTGAGCCTACATGATACATGACCGAAACGGCTACCACCGGCGCGCTTTTATCTTGGTGCAGCAACACATGAAGCCCATTGTCCAGGTTATACTCCGTAAAGTCAATTTTTTGCGCCGCGGCCGGTAACGTTGCTAAGAGCAGTACCACAGGCAGGCACAAAAAACTTATAAGTGTTCGCATATAAAAATTTTTGTGGGCAAATGTATTATGAAAAGCAGAGGCGCCATTTAGTAAATTGTTATTATTGGGTAAATGGGATAGCGTTTGTTTAACTTAATTAAACACCCTAACAGTTATTAGTTACAGGGTTGCAATAAGTACAAAAAGGAATTACCTTTGCGCCGTTATGCAAATTGAGGTATTAAAATCGAAAATTCACAGGGCGGTTATTACAGAAGCTAACCTGCAATATGTTGGCAGTCTTACACTGGATGAAGACCTGATGGATGCCGCAAATATGATTGAAAACGAAAAGATAACTATTGTAAATGTAAACAATGGCGAGCGTATTGAAACCTATATCATTAAAGGAAAACGCGGCAGTGGTACAGTTTGCCTTAATGGCCCTGCGGCACGGCGCGGCGCAGTAGGCGATGTGATAATCGTTATCTCTTACGCACGTATGGATTTTGAGGAAGCGAAATCGTTTAAGCCCTGGTTGTGCTTCCCAAAAGAAGGCAATAAATTATAATGGCAGAGTAATACAATTACCTGATCATTACAGCTCAGTACAGCTATTAAATAAGAAAAAGCTGGCAATCATTTACAATTAATAGCGATAGCCAGCTCCGTTTTATAATATACCACCCAGATCATTTTTGTCGGCGCCAAGCCGGGCGGTTTCGCCTTCATCCAGATCGTCGTTCGGACTGTGAATACTTAGGTCGGCATCTTTTGCAATGTCTTTATCTGCCTGCTTATGAGCAGCTTCCACACTTTGCGGAGTATCCGTTTTTTTTATAGTTTCCGGCTTATTGTCTTTTGGCTCATCCTGTATTTGCATAATTACATTTTTATATAACAGAGAAAAACACGTGCCACTAACAGGTTATCAAGCGCAGCAGTTTGCCAATGAATGCTAAAGCTTCTTTTAATCAAATAAATCGGATGATAGATAACGGTCGCCACGGTCGCAGATAATGCAAACAATAACGCCTTCCTCTAATTCTTGAGCCAGTTTCAGGCTGGCATACACGGCGCCACCGCTGCTCATCCCGCTAAAAATGGCTTCTTCTTTTGCCAGCCGTTTGGTAATGGTACGCGCATCCAGCTCGTCCACTTCTATAATACGGTCTATGCGGCTACGGTTGAAAATTTTCGGTAAATAAGCATCCTGCCATTTGCGGATACCAGGAATATGTGAACTGTCTGTAGGCTGACAGCCCACAATTTGCACGGCAGCATTTTTTTCTTTTAAAAATTGAGACACGCCCATGATCGTTCCGGTGGTGCCCATAGAAGATACAAAGTGCGTAACACTGCCGTCCGTATCCCGCCAGATTTCAGGGCCGGTAGTGTGGTAGTGCATAGCCGGATTATCTGTATTGGCAAACTGGTTAAGCATCAGGTAACCGCCTTCCGCAACCTGCGATACAGCATAATCTATTGCCCCTTCCATTGATTCGTCCTTAGGTGTAAGTATTACTTTTGCGCCAAATGCCTGCATTGTTAGCACCCTTTCCCGTGTAGCATCTTCCGGCATTACCAGTTCTATTTCCACACCAAACATACTGGCAATCATGGCCAGGGCAATACCGGTATTGCCGCTTGTAGCTTCAATAAGTTTGACGCCGGGCTGCAGGTCGCCCCGGTCCAGTGCGCCCTTAATCATTCCGTAAGCTGCACGGTCTTTTACACTGCCGCCAGGATTATTACCTTCCAGTTTGGCGTAAATAGTTACATTTTTATTTACCGGAATGTGCTTTAGTTTCACGATTGGCGTATTACCAATCAGGTCTAATATATCAGCCATGCAAAAATGTCTTTATTAAGGACTGCAAGTTCTGATGAAAAGCGGAATAAATAAAATTGGCAATCGGATAATTAAAGCTACAAACTCACAAACTCTTCGACATTACAGCTATTTGTTCCCTTTTGCTTAATGAGGAAATATAATTTTTGCACTATTATTTCTCTGTAAAAGCGCCACTTGTTTTTTATAAAATGGTCATACCAGTAGTTCTTATAAATTATCAGGACTTCTTTGAAATATAGCTGCAGAGTGAAAGGTCAAAGAAAATGTTTATGATTAAAATTTTCTATTGTAAGTATAACCAAAAACACCTGTACATTTCCGTATTTGCAGAAGCAGATATATTTAAAATATTTTTTTACATTATTTGTTCAGTCTTATTATTTTTTGCCAAGTTGCATATATATTACTTATAAAGTCTGATTATCAGGTTAAATATAATTTTTATAAACGCAGGTTATTCATATTATTAATTTTTCAAAAGAGATTTTTTCTATTAAAAGACACTTAGTAAGCGTAGTTTTTTGCTTTACTTCCAGCTTTTTTTTCTAATATTGTCGCATCCGTAAACCAAAGCAAATTGTGAATGCTGTTTAACTCCCTGCATTTTGTTGAGTTTTTTATAGTGGTCACGACCTTATATTTCGCCCTCCCCCACAAACATCGCTGGCTGCTGCTGCTGTTAAGCAGCTTTTATTTTTACATGGCTTTTTTGCCGGTGTATGTGATCATTTTGTTTGTCACTATCGTGATAGATTATTTTGCAGGTATTTATATTGCAAAATCCCGCGGGCGAC
Source organism: Ilyomonas sp. (assembly GCA_965247435.1). Classification (GTDB taxonomy): domain Bacteria; phylum Bacteroidota; class Bacteroidia; order Chitinophagales; family Chitinophagaceae; genus Ilyomonas. The sequence continues at coordinate 2,093,971 of OZ252019.1, forward strand.
GGCGCAAGCTTTTCCTTGTCTGCAGCCTTATTGCCAATATCGGGTTTCTTAGTTTTTTTAAATATTATGATTTTGCAATAGACAGCCTTAATTCGCTCCTGCATGTGCATCTGCCTTTCATGAAAGACCTGTGGCTTTCTTCCCGCATTATTGTATGGAACAACTGGGTAAACAGCCACCTTAATTTAATTGGCGCCGATCTGCCGATCTTACAGAATGTGGTGTTGCCGATTGGCCTTTCGTTTCATACGTTTCAGGCTATGAGTTATACTATAGAAGTATATCGCGGCAACCAGAAACCTGAGAGAAACTTTGGCATTTATTCGTTATATGTAATGTTTTACCCGCAGTTGGTAGCGGGTCCTATCGAGCGGCCGCAAAATGTTATCCATCAATTTTACAGAGAACATGCCTTCAACTACGATAAAGCGGTACGGGGCCTCCGGCTTATTCTTTGGGGGCTTGTAAAGAAAGTAGTAATTGCAGACAGGCTCGCCATTTATGACAATGCAATTTTTGCCAACCTTAGCCATCATAGTGCGATAACCTTAGTGCTTGTCACATTCTTTGCGCCGGTTCAGATCTATTGCGACTTTTCCGGTTATTCCGACATTGCGCAGGGCGCAGCGCGCGTGATGGGCTTTGAGCTGATGACAAATTTCAAGCGACCTTTATTCTCAAAAAGTTTCCAGGAATTATGGCAGCGGTGGCACATTTCCCTAACGTCCTGGTTTCGCGATTACCTTTTTTTCCCGCTGGGTGGCGCAAGGCGGAAAGGTGTTCTGCGGGGTGCTTTCAACCTGATTATCGTGTTCATGATCAGCGGCCTCTGGCATGGCGCGTCCTGGTCGTTTGTATTGTGGGGATTTACGCAAGCCATGCTGCAAATAATAGAACGTTTAATAAAGCCATTTACCAGCAAAGTGAACCGTTTACTGGGCAGAGCCTCTGCTTTTTTCAGTACGCTTACCGTTTTCTTTTTGTTTGGGTTTTCCAACGCTATGTTTGTTAGTAAAGACCTGCATGAGGTAGGTGGCTTCTACCGTAATATCCTTACCTGGAAACAAGGTGGTTTGTATAAAGGCGAACCTCCCACTGCTATCGCTTATTGTTTTATCGTAGTTATTCTTTTGCTCGTCACCGAATATATAATGGAATATAAGCCACAGGTGAAACTGTTAGGACATCAGAATGTAGTAGTGCGTTATACAGGCTATGTAATGCTGCTTACACTGCTGCTGCTTATCGGCGTATTTAATGGCGGCCAGTTCGTATATTTCCAGTTCTAAATTGTTTGTTAAGTCAATTTGTTGCGAAGCGTAAGAAGAAATAAGGGCCGAGTTATTACTTTCATAGCATTATAGCATTCTGGTGTTTTGTTTTATAATTAATAAATACAGTTAAGGTATGAACAAAAGCTACCTCAAATTCGGATATAAATTATTAATCCTGATTGCCATCATGTTTCTCGTGGACCGGGTTGGCGGAAGGATAATGGCACGCCTTTTTGAAAAAGAACCCCTTGGCGATGCGGCAGCTTTTTCTCATGCCATTAAAGATCCTAAGGAAGACATTTTGGTTTATGGCAGTTCCCGTGCTATGCACACCTATGATCCGCGGGTATTTGAAAAAGAGTTGGGATTATCCACCTTTAACTGTGGTCGTAATGCTTCTACTATTATTTACCATGCTGCAATAATGCCCTCTGCATTGGAGCGGCCCGGCGGTACTTTACCTAAAGCTATTGTACTGGACATTACACCTAAAGAATTGTCGTGGCGCAACGGTGAAGATGGTAATGATATTTTAGCCAGTATGATACTGCCTTACGTTAACAAAAACAGGCAGTTTGCAAGACTGGCGCAAGATCTTTTTCCAAAAGAGTTAATGAAAGCCAAAGTGTCAAAGCTTTACGCCTACAATTCGATGCTGCTGTCAATCATTCGCAACTACTCCGCTAAAAACAACGATAACATCAAAGGCTTTCAACCGCTTTATGGCAGTAAGGTAGCGCGCCAGCCGATCAACCTGTCTATCAACAGCGAAATAGATACGTATGCCAAAAGTAAATTTGAATTTTTTGTAAGTGAGATTGTTAAAAGGCATATTCCCCTATTTGTAATCGTATCCCCGGCGTATGTAAACCCCTTTCCCGATACAAAGTCGGAGATTGCTGCCAAAGAAATATTAGACCGATATCATGTTCCGCTATGGGATTATTCCGTGGATGAGATTTTCAGGAAACGCAGCTATTTTTATGATAATGTACATTTGAACGAACGGGGTGCAGCTATTTTTTCTGAAGCGGTAGCAAAGCGGATAAAAGAGGAATTGGCAAAAGCCAAATGATAAACTTTTCCACGGCGCGCCATCATCCTGAAGTAGCATATTGTGCAAAGCTCCTATCTACCTGCATATTATTGTTACTACAATATTCATTGCAGTTTTAAGCAATTTACTAATATAGCAAAAGCCGGCATTTATACCGGCTTTTGCTGTTGTAAAACACATTCTGCTAATTACTGCTTCTTACTTTGTCTGTAGTTGTATGTTCCTCATTTTCTGTAACAATTTTCGTCTGCGTATCTTCTGTTGCAGGTTTTGCAGCAGTATGTTTGTCATTGGCCTTACCCAATGTTGTAGTTGGTCCGCCCTTAGCGGCCATGTCCCTTTGCTGGTCGGCATTTTCGGTTGAAAAACCCAGCGAATCTGTTTTTTCGTTTGGCATAAAACAATAGTTTTTAAATAAAGTAATACTGATGATAAAACGTAATACCGTGCCATATTGAAAGCCGGTAACAACATGAAGCTCTGCTATCCGGCATTACGCTTTAGGGTTAAACATTGTTACGGTAAAACCCGCTGAAAAATCCAACCCTTCATTATGGCCGAACGCTATAACTTAACGATTGTCTTTGCCTGTAAATAACCGGCTTGCCGTCTTTGCTGGCAGGTTGCCATTTGGGGCTTTCGGCTATCAGTCTCAGCACTTCCGCATCGCCGCTCCACTCGCACGACTGCGTTAAAAAGATGTCATCAGTGTTGCCTTCCTTATTAATTAAAAAGCATACCGTTGCCGTATGCGTGCCTAATGATAATACATTTTGCAAACGCTGGGGTGTCTTTAGATTATTCTGGCAGTAGGCGATCCAGTCGTTAATCCCTGTTTTGTAGATTGCCTTAACCAGTGTGTGTACTGCCGTATCTTCTTTTTTATCCCTGCCGGCTATCTCTTTTCCATGTTTATCGTACAAGCGCGTTTCTATTTTTATCAAAGCACCATGATCGTATGTAATGAAATCTGTTTGTGTATTACTGATATGGTATTCCCAGCCTCCGTCTTTTTTTCCGTTGGTTACATAACCGGTACTGTCTAAAGCGCCCTTGCTGTTGTACCAGCAAAAGCGGCCATGGGGTATCGTAAGGTTAGAGTCTTTAAAACTTTCCTGGCGTATCATTGGCCCGTTGGTATGGTAATACCTGCCTACTAATGCGGTATCATTTAAAAGGATTACATGCAGGAAATAATCTGATTGACGGAGGTCCTTCGCCGCACTTCCATCATTTTTATAAAGGAAAAATGCGCCCTCCGTAGTTTGTGCAAGGCAAGTGCTGAAAAAGACGATACACATACAGGCAAGGGAAACAATTCTCACCATTTTGAATTTTTATTTTGTAAAGACAGTTATATTATCTTTCCATATACACAGCTTATTTACAAATACAGCTTTACCATTTCCCGCCAGTGCCGCGGCCGGTGGGCTTCTTCCTGCCATACGTACAACGTATTACAGATGCCTTTTTCGGAAAGCGAATTACTAAGGTGCACATTATTATCAAAAAAAGGATCTTCTTTGCCAATCACAAAAACAAATTTTATCTTCTTCAGCGTATTAATAAGCCTGGCGTCCTGTAAATAAGGCACAAACATCGTTGGCGTATTAAAGTAAATGTTTTCATCTTTATAACCGTCAAACAGGTCTTTAAAGTTTTGTACCTGCATGCCCAGGTCGTACCTGCCGCTCATGCCGACTACCTTATTAAAAAATTTCGGATGCTTAAGCGTTATGTTCACTGCATGATAGGCGCCTAAGCTGCATCCGGCAGCAATGAGGCTGTTATCAGGATTTTTGCTCCTGATAAGCGGCAGCACTTCTTTCAGGATGTATTGTTCGTATTGTAAATGCTTGATAATACGTTTGGCCGGGTGCAGCGATTCATTATAAAAACTCTCCAGGTCGTTGCTGTCCACACAATAAACCTGCAACTCTCCGCCTTCAATCTTTTCTTTCAGCGCATCAATGATTCTCCAGTTTTCATAGTCAAAAAATCTTGCCGTGCGGGTAGGAAAAAATAATACCGGCGCACCGGCATGGCCGAATACCAGCAATTCCATTTCTTTCTTCACACGCTTGCTATACCATTTATGATGTTCCCGGTTCATAGGTTTATTGTGTTTGCACAGGTAAAAATAATGCCGCAGGCAATGCTATTGGCAACAGGAAGATTGTATTAACAAGCCGTTTTTTAAAGCTGTATAACCGCTCTTGCTCAGGTGTAATCCATCCTCTTCAAAATAAGCTGCCCGTGGGTATCCGGTAAAGTCCAGTATGTCTTTATAAACATCTATAAAATGCGCATTGCCCTTCTGCAGCTTAATGGCATCGCAGATAAGCTCGTTCGTACGTTTAATTTCGCTGTTAATGCTCCACCGGCTGATACTTGGTTTTACAGAAATATAATACCAGTTTATGTTTGTAAAGCGCTCCGCTATTTTATCCGTCAGCGCATTAAAAAAACGAAGCACATCTTCCGGTTTTTTACCATCGCCAAGGTCATTATCACCGGCATATATATATATGCATTTTGCAGTTTTTACCGGTGTTACCAGCCTGTCAAAAAAATAATTGCACGCTTCCAGCGTAGAGCCGCCAAAGCCCAGATTAACCGGCTTGCAACCTGCAAAATCTTCATACAGGTTTTCCCATAGCCGTATGGTAGAGCTGCCATAAAAAATGGTTTCCGGCTTATACGGCAACGCATCTCTGCGCTGTATCAACTGTGCAACTTCCTCTTCGTACCAGGTCATTTAATTAAACATTGTTTCTATCCTTCATAAATAATCATTCCGGTTTTAATGCATTCCTGCAACAATACGATTTTAGTTAAATAAAACGTTTTACACAGCCTGCCGCAACCTATAGTTTTCAAAATCAATCCCTTCCTTACCTTCGCACCTTCTTACCAAATACAAGCCCGCATTTATGGAAATAACCGCGCAAACCGCCGAACAACTACGCCTGACCGCAGAAGAGTTTGACCTGATAAAAGAAAAGCTGGGGCGTACGCCGAATTTTACAGAGTTGTGTACATTCAGCGCGATGTGGAGTGAGCATTGCAGTTATAAAAATTCGATCAAATGGCTCAAGACGTTGCCCCGCGATGGCGGCCGGATGCTGGTAGCTGCAGGCGAGGAAAACGCCGGCCTCATGGATATGGGCAATGGCTTTGGTGTTGTATTTAAAATTGAAAGCCACAACCATCCCAGCGCGCTGGAACCCTTTCAGGGTGCGGCTACGGGCGTGGGTGGCATCCACCGGGATATATTTACGATGGGCGCCAGACCAATAGCCGCTCTAAACAGTCTGCGTTTCGGCAACCTGAAAGATAGTAAGACAAAGCGGTTACTGGCCGGTGTAGTGCACGGTATTGGTCATTATGGCAATTGCTTCGGCGTACCAACGGTTGGCGGGGAAGTTTACTTTGAGGACTGCTATCATACGAACCCGCTGGTAAACGCTATGAGCGTAGGCATCGTAAAAGTGGGCAAAACCGTAAGCGCTACTGCCGAAGGTGTGGGCAACCCGGTATTTTTCGTAGGCAGCGCAACGGGCAAAGATGGCATCGGCGGCGCTTCTTTTGCAAGCGCCAATATTACCGAAGAAAGTGCGGAAGAACTGCCCGCAGTACAGGTTGGCGACCCTTTCCAGGAAAAGAAATTATTGGAAGCCTGCCTCGAAGTAATAGAAACCGGCGCGGTAGTAGGTATGCAGGATATGGGTGCTGCCGGCATCATTTGCTCAACAGCGGAAATGAGTGCTAAGGGTGGTACCGGTATGCGCATAGATCTGGATAAAGTGCCAACCCGCCAGCAGGGCATGAAAGCCTGGGAGCTGCTGCTGAGCGAGAGCCAGGAACGCATGTTGATTGTAGTGGAGAAAGGAAAAGAGGCAGCAGTACTGAAAGTATTTGATAAATGGGACCTGCCCTGCAGTAATATCGGTGAGGTAACCGGCGATGGTTTGCTGCAATTTTATATGCACGGACAGTTGGAGGCAGCAGTGCCTGCACACGAACTGGTATTGGGCGGCGGAGCGCCGCAATACGATAGAACTTATACCCCACCGGCTTATCTGGAAAAGGTAAAGGCATTTGATGTACATAGCATCGAAGACATACAGGATAATACTCACTTAAAAGCAGTTGCAGAGCAACTTATCCGGATACCGAATATTGCAAGCAAGCGCTGGGTGAGTGTACAGTATGACAGCATGGTTGGCGCTGCCAATGCCGGCACCAATGCCCCCAGCGACGCGGCTATCGTTTTGGCGCACGGCACCGGTAAAGCATTGGCTATTACGGTGGACTGCAACAGTAAGTATGTATATGCCGATCCGCAAACCGGCGCTGCTATTGCCGTTGCAGAAGCTGCCCGCAATATTGTATGCAGCGGCGGCGAGCCATTGGGTGTAACCAACTGTCTCAATTTTGGCAACCCTTATAATCCCGAAGTATATTACCAGTTTGTAAAAGCGGTAACCGGTATGGGCGAAGCCTGCCGGGCATTCAATACGCCGGTTACGGGCGGCAATGTGAGCTTTTATAACCAGAATCCGGATGGTGCGGTGTATCCAACACCAACGATTGGAATGGTCGGCGTGATCGATGATTTTGAGGACCGCATGACGCTCGATTTCAAAGCCGCTGGCGACACCATACTATTAGTAGGAAACGTAAAAAATTGCATTGCTTCTTCGGAATACCTCAACAAATTAAAAGGTGTTGAGTTTTCGCCGGCGCCCTATTTCAATTTGGAGGAAGAAAAGCTTTTACATGAAGCGATTACTGCCATGATTAAGCAGAAATGTATTCAACATGCGCACGACGTAAGCGAAGGCGGCGTTATGATAACCTTGATGGAAAGCGCGTTCAGCAGAAATCTCGGCTTCGATGTTTCCTTTAATGCAGAATACCTGAACGATACGAACATGCGAACCGATGCCTTCTGGTTTGGCGAAGCACAGGGCAGAGTAGTTGTATCGGTAAGCGATACGCAAATGGAAGGCTTTTTACAGTTAGGCGGTAAAATGGACATGGAAATAACAGAATTAGGAAAGGTTACCAGCGGAAACATTATAGTTAATAATGCAGCCTGGGGCAATATAGCGGATTGGAAATATAAATATGATACCGCCATCGAAAAGCTGATCGGGGCATAACAAGGAAAGATTTGTAAATTTGAAAAAACGAATTTGTATGAGTGTCGCTGAAATGAAAAAGCAAATAGTGGAAAAAGTAAATGACTTGAATGATGAAGATGCACTCGAAGAAGTGCTGCAGGTTTTATCGAAAATGCAAAATGGCCATGGCATTGATGCGATGAAATATAAAATTGAACTTTTTAAAAAGCATGATGGTTTATTAAAACGTCTTTCGTAAATGTTTGATTTAAATAGCGTTCTTAAGTTACACAATGAAATTCTCAATGAATATGGCGGTGCTACCGGGATACGGGATAGTAATTTGTTAGACTCTGCATTGCACCGCCCTTTTCAAACTTTTGATGGCGTAGATTTATATAAATCAGTTTTTGAGAAAACCGCGGCCGTCATGCAAAGCATTATTATCAACCATCCCTTTGTTGACGGCAATAAGAGAACAGGATTTCTATTAGGAGAGATTTTATTACTTGAAAATAGTTTTGCAATAAACGCTGAAGAAGATGTGTGTTACAGTTTCGTAATAGATATTTCAACAGGCACGTTTTCTTTCGATGATATCGTTAATTGGCTTCGCCAACATACACAACCCGTTACTTAATCATTATGAGCAACAATATAGCCATCATTGGCGGCGGCAATTTAGGCAGCGCCATTGCCGAAGGCCTTATCAGCAGCGGGTTTGCAGAGCCGCAAAATATTATTATTACCAAAAGAAATCCTGCCACGCTGGAGCCGTTGCAGCAAAAAGGTGTACGTATAAGCAGTGATAACAGCGAAGCCGTAAACTTTGCAGAATGGATAATATTAGCCGTAAAACCCTTCCAGATAAAAGAAATACTGCAACAGCTACAACCGCAACTGCAGGCCGGCCGGCATAAATTAATTAGCGTAATTACCGGTATCTGGATAAAAGACCTGCGGGAAATTGTAGGCAGCAACTTTGCCATTTTCCGCGCTATGCCCAATACCGCGATTGCTATCCGTGAAAGCATTACCTGCATTTGCAGATACAATGCAGGCGAAGCGGATACGGCTTATGTAGGCAACCTGTTTAACAACCTGGGCAAAACGGTTTTTATTGAGGAAAAATTGATGGATGCGGCTACCGTTTTAGGCGCCTGCGGAACAGCGTATGCCATGCGCTATATCCGGGCCAATATTCAGGGTGGTATTGAAATTGGCTTTGATGCTGCCACTGCATCCCTGATAGCTGCGCAAACAGTAAAAGGTGCAGCACAGTTGCTGCTTACAAGGCACACGCATCCGGAACAGGAAATAGATAAAGTAACCACACCTAAAGGCTGCACCATCGCCGGTTTAAATGAGATGGAGCACCAGGGTTTCAGTTCTTCGCTGATAAAAGGAATAATCACCAGCTACAAAAAAATTGTTGCAGATATGTAACGAATGTTTGCATACTGCGCTGCAGGTCTTATTTCTACCCTTAAAAATGCATTAAAGGAAATTGCTTTCTTATACAGCCCTTTTTAAATATTGCTAAAATCATTTAGTCTGTATTAAAATCGCCTGCGTACATAATAACCGTAAGCTTTTTTTCTTCAATTTTAGGACGTAAAGCGGCAGGCAAGTAATTGCAGCAGCTCTATTTTCTAAAATCCAATATCATCCTTTTGAGAAACTACACACACTTCCTGAAGCTTTGCAGTTTATTAAGTTTAATGCTGTTGTCAATGGCTTCCAAAGCTCAGCTCCGCGCAGCTTTTTCGAGCGATGTTGTAAAAGGCTGCTCGCCGCTCGTTGTACAATTTAACGATAATTCCACCGGCAACCCAACGCAATGGGAATGGGACCTGGGCAACGGTACAAAGTCGGATAAGCAATCGCCTTCGGCTGTATTTTTAAACGCAGGATCCGGTACGGTAACCTATACCATCAGGCTGATTGTAAAGAGCAGCAGCGGTACCGATTCGGTTGCAAAACTGCAATACATATCGGTTTATTCCAATCCGCAGGTGGCTTTTACTTCCGATGTAATGCAAGGCTGTCCGCCGCTGGCTGTTCATTTTACCGATAATACCAAAACCGGTTCCGGTACGGTTTCAAGCTGGCTTTGGGATTTTGGCGAAGGCACCGTGTCAACAGAAAAAAACCCTACACATCTTTATACCTTATCAAACAGCTATACCGTGTCGCTTACGGCCGGCAACAGCATGGGTTGCAGGCAAACATATACGTGGGAAAACTACATACAGGTGGCCGATACCGTAAAAGCAGATTTCGATTATAACTACACCAATGTATGCCAGTCGCCTGCGCCGGTTAGCTTTAACAATCATTCCATTTCCAAATCGGATTTGTCTTACTACCAGTGGACATTCGGCGACGGGCAATCTTCATTAGAAAAATCGCCTGGCCATACTTACAAAAATACCGGCGCTTATACCGTTCAGTTAATTACCGCCAACAGCAATGGCTGCCGCGATACCGCCGTTAAAAGCCTTTCCATCGGAAAAGTAGGCGCAGATTTTACCTATAGTATTGCCTGTACCAACAGTGCTGTAAATTTTACCAATACCTCCTCTACTGTGCCCGCTTCGGTCAACTGGAGTTTTGGCGACGGCAGCACTTCTACGGCTGTTTCTCCATCGCACACATACAAAGCAGCCGGTAAATATATCGTAGAAATGAACGCAGATTTCGGTACCTGTGTAAGCAGTATTAAGAAAGAGGTAATTGTTGAAAACCGCCCTGCTGTTGCATTTGACGTTTCTAAAACAGACGTATGCGAGGTGCCTTATGCGGTTTCCTTTACCAATCATACTACGGATGCTGTAACATATAAATGGAATTTTGGCGACGGAAAGACGAGTGCAGAGAATGCCACTGCGCATACTTATACTACCAACGGCTTTTTCAGTGTTACACTTCTTGCTTCCTCGGCCAACGGCTGTGCCGATAGCCTTACAAAAAAAGATGCGGTGCGCTTAGGGCCGCCGGTTATTAACTCATTAAGCAAATGGTTGCCCCTTTCCGGCTGTGTGCCCCAGGTCATTAACCCGGAGCCTTCCATAACCTCTGCCGAGCCAATCGTAAAATATAAATGGGACTTTGGCGATGGCGCTACTTCCACAGACGCTAAACCAACGCATGAGTATAGCAAAGAAGGCGTGTTTGCAGTGCAGTTAATTGTGTTTACTGCCAGTGGCTGCAGCGATACGTTAACGATGCAGAAAGCGGTAACTACGGTTAAGGCGCCCGTAGCAGGATTCTCTGCAGATCCTGTAAATGTATGCGCCCACAGCTCTGTATTTTTTAAAGATACAAGCACAGGTATTATTACCAACTGGTGGTGGCAGTTTGGGGATGGTGGTACTTCTACAGCGCTAAACCCAATACATAAATATGACGACACCGGCTATTTTAAGGTTACATTGGTGGTAACTAACAGCGGCTGTAAAGATTCTGTTTCAAAATCTGATTATATATATATCCGCCCGCCAGTAGCGCTTTATGATAAAACCATGGATTGTGCCCAGCCTTTCAAAAGAGTTTTTACCGATAAATCTATTGATGCCCATACCTGGAAATGGGATTTTGGCGATGGCAATTTTACTAACGAACAGTCTCCGGTGCATAACTACAAGGCAAATGGCATCTATACTGTAATGCTTGTAGTGACGAATGATAAATGTGCAGATACAATGTCAAATTCTGTAAAAGTTGTTAATGAAAACCCGTCATTCGCATACGCACTTGCAGGAGAAGCGGCCTGCCGTAATGATGTAATAAGTTTTACGGCTGCCAACTTTACTCCCGGCAATATCAGTTCTTTTAGCTGGAACTTTGGTGATAACACGCCGGTAAACACGACGACTACAGCAACTGTTGATCATAAATACAGTGGCGCCGGCAACTTTGCCCCGCAACTGATTACCACCGACGCATTAGGCTGCAAGGACACGATAAACAATAAGGTTGATATTAAAGTATATGGCGCAAAAGCAGCGTTCACCAATGTGCCCGGTATTTGCCTGAATACAACAGCAACCTATACCGACCAGTCTGCAAGTGATGGCATTCATCCTATTACCAAATGGGTTTGGAGCTACGGTGAAGGTGCTGCTGCCGGTTATGCTTCCGGGCCGTTTAGCCACCTGTACAACACCGCCGGCTATTACGATGTGAAACTTGTTGTATATGACAACTATGGCTGCAAAGATTCTGTAACGAAGACCAAAGCGCTGCAGGTTACCGACCCGGTGGCAGCATTTACTTCTGCAGCACCGGCAAAATGCGTTGGAAATAAAGTTTCTTTTACAAACAATTCTGCAGGCGAAACGCTGGTGTACAACTGGAACTTCGGAGATAAGACAGCGCTTAGTGCCGAACAATCTCCGAGTCATACGTATAGCACCGAGGGTTTGTATGATGTGCAGTTGATAGCAACGGATAAATACGGCTGCGCAGATACATCAGCACAAAAGGGTTTTGTAACCGTGTCTAACCCGAAGGCTTCCTTCAACATAAACGGCCCGACAGAAGGCACCTGCCCGCCGTTAATTGTTAAGCCAACGAATACATCCACCAGCTTCTCTTCACTGTCCTGGAGCTTTGGCGATGGCGCTATTGCTGCCATTGCAGATCCAACACATATTTATACGCAGGGTGGTATTTTTGATTTGAAATTAATTGCAAAAGGTTTCGGTGAATGTTATGATACAGCGCATCAAACCATCAAGCTGAAAGGTCCTTCCGGCACCTTCTCGTATGACCCGGTAAAAGGCTGCAATCCATCAACGGTTACTTTTAATGCCGTTACTAAAAATGCTACAAAAGTGATCTGGGATTACAGCGATGGCAATGTGGATGTAAGCCTTGCCGGCACTATGCAGCACACATATAGGGCTTACGGTCAGTACATACCCAAGCTTGTAATTACAGACAACGAAGGCTGCCAGGTTGGTATCGAAAATCCGGACACCATTTATGTTTCCGGTATTAAGCCGGCTTATATTTTCTCAGCGCAAACCGCCTGCGATTCTTCGATGGCAGGATTTATAGATGCTTCCACGCCCTACTGGGATGCCGTGAAATCGTACCAGTGGAAATTTGGTGACGGCGCTGTTTCTGCCGCAAAGAACCCAACCCATTTTTATAAAGCATCCGGCAGGTACAATACAATGCTTACAGTAAAAACCAGTTTTGGTTGTTCCGATTCGCTGGTGCAGCCGGTTGATATTGTGGTGCATACAAGCCCTGTGGTAAGCATTACGGCGCCCGATTCTATCTGTACCGCTTCGCAGTTGCAACTGCTGGCCACTGATGCAACTAACGAACCCGCAACTGCCTGGCAATGGGCGCTGAACAAAAGCACCGCAATCGGCAATACGCAAAATGTTACGTATGGGTTTAACCAGCCGGGACCGTTTATATTAACGGCTTCGGCTACCAGCAGCTTCGGCTGTACAGATACGGCTGCACACAAAATTTATGTAGTGGCAGCGCCGGCTATTAATGCCGGTATAGACACTTTTATTTGCAAAGGCGGCACTACTTTACTTACAGCGACCGGCGCAGCCAACTATGCGTGGAGCAGCAAAGCCAGCCTTAGCTGCATTAACTGTGCAAGTACAATGGTCAACCCGGCCGCACTTTCGCAATACATTGTATCGGGCAACAACGGCTTTGGCTGTGTTGCAAGCGACACCGTTAATGTGGACGTAATAGAACCGGTAACCATTACCACGCAAAACGACACCTTATGCTTAGGCGAAAATGCAACGCTGCAGGTAAGCGGCGCTAAGTTATACACCTGGTCGCCGGCTGTTTATCTTAATACGTCCAATCCCGCGGCGCCTGTCTTTCATGCGGCAAAGGATACGGCCGTTACGTACCAGGTGACCGGCACGGATGATAAAAAATGTTTTTCGGATACGAAAAGTCTTACTGTGAAGGTTTACCCGGTACCGCATATCGAAATTACCAATGAAGCGATCAGCCTGAATGTCGGCTCGTCGGTACAACTGGAAATGAAGAGTTCTCCGGATATTACACAGTGGAGATGGAGCCCGCAAAGCTTTTTGAGTGATGCCACGATCGCTAACCCCATTGCAACGCCCAACCAGTCTGTAACTTATACCTGCGTTGCGTCTAACAATGGTTCCTGCTTTGCACGCGACCAGATCTCCGTAAATGTAATGTGCAACCAGGCCAATATGTTTATACCCAACACCTTCTCTCCTAACCATGACGGCGTGAATGAGCGTTTCTTCCCGCGCGGAAAGGGTGTCTTCAATATCAAATCCATGCGCATCTTCAACCGCTGGGGACAGGTGGTATTTGAGCAAAATAATTTTCTGCCGAATGTAGCATCCGATGGCTGGGACGGAACGTTCAAAGGTCAGCCGCTTTCCTCGGATGTATATGTGTATATGGTGGAAATTACCTGTGATAACAATATTGTAGTTCCTTTTAAAGGCAATGTGACGCTGTTGCGGTAATAAGTATAACTGATAAAAAATAAAGGGCTGCTCCGGGGTATCGGAGCAGCCCTTTATTTTAGGCGGTGTTGTTTAGATGTCCTTTATCAGGCACTGACTTTAGATTAAATACAGCTTAGTCTCCAAAAAGAAAAAACCTGCTTTTATAACCTTCAAACATGTATTACATTAATTACTTATTAATAATTTCTGCAATTAGATAAAGCTCATTTTAAGATTACTGGAAATCATTTATTCTGCCTTAAAAAAATTTATCGGTGTACGATTTTCAAAACTATTCAGCAATTTTATGTTGTAAAAAGGCAGTGTAAAATTGCCTGTTTATTAATCCAATATCAATCCAATATCAATGAAGCAATTTTTTACTTTGGCAGCACTGCTGTGCGGCATGGCACTACAACAGTCCAAGGCACAGGACGTACATTTCTCCCAGTTTTTTGAAGCACCGCTGCTTCGCAATCCTTCGCTCGCAGGCATCTTCGACGGCGACGTACGGGTGCAGGGCGTTTACCGCTCGCAATGGCAAAGCGTTACTACGCCGTATGTTACACAATCCGTTAACGCAGAGTATAAAATGCCGGTTGGCCAGAGCAACGATTTTCTTACCCTCGGCATGCAGGTGCTGCACGATAAAGCCGGCACTACCGCGCTAACCACTACCAACGTTTACCCGGCTATCAATTATCACAAGGCATTGAGCGGCGACAAGTCCACCTATCTGTCAATGGGCTTTATGGGCGGCTGGGTGCAGCGCCGCATAGACCGCTCAAAAATTACGACCGACCACACATACAACGATGGAACCGATGGCGAAACACTGGCTGCTACAAGCTATAGCTATTTAGATGGCAGTGCAGGCATGTCTTTTAACTCTACAATGGGCATCGAAGAAAAAACAACCTATTTCCTCGGTCTTTCTTATCATCATTTTAATCAGCCGCGAGCATCCTTTTACCAAAACCCTGCAATCGTTATTAAGCCTAAATGGGTAGCATCGGGCGGTATGAAAATGCCGGTTGACGAAACTGCCTATCTTACTGTTGAAGCAGATTACACCAAACAAAATACAAATACAGAGATTGTTGCAGGCCTGATGTATTCGCGCAAAATCGGCGATGACCTGGATAACCCCTTATATACAATTCACTTTGGCGGTTATATGCGCCTGAACGATGCGTTTATCCCGGTTATTAAATTGGATTATCATCCTTTTTCTGTGGCTTTAAGCTACGATGTAAATGTGTCTTCGCTTAAAACGGTAAGCCAAAACCAGGGCGGTGTGGAATTGTCCCTTGCGTATGTTGGCTTCTTAGACAGGGATAATTCCTCAAAGAATGCAGTGATGTGCCCTCATTTTTAAGGTGTTTTCAGGAAAATTTAAATATTAATTTTTTGGCAAAGAATATGATTCACTATAACTTAGCATAATTACCAATGAATAAATCGCTATACATATTTTCAAAATACTTTAAAACAGTGCTGTTGGCTTTGGTAATAGCTGCAGCAGGCCTTGTTTTCTCAGGTTTTGCTTTACCGGCTGCCAGAGTAGAAGTGGTAAGGTGTTTTCCCAATCCAGCTACGTCGTTTGTCAATTTTGAATTTGATAAAAACATTGATAAGACCTATGTACTGCAGGTGTATAGCTTTGTTGGTAAAAAGATGATGGAAACACCGGTAAGCAGCAATAAAATTACGATTACCCTTAACGACTTTAACCGCGGTTTGTATGTTTTCCAGCTACGCGATAAAAGCGGCGAAACAGTGGTGGCGGGCAAGTTTCAGGTCATAAAATAAATCACTATAAAAATTATAAACAAGTGCCGGATACTATTATCCGGCACTTGTTGTATAAGGAAATATACTTGCCCGGTAAACGAGGCGCTATACCCAATACGCACTTATAAAAGATTTGACGCCCGCTGATTAACTTGCACAAAAAATTTAGTGTACACCATAGAAGTTATTGGCAGGGCTTTAAATGCAGGAACCAAACTAAGTAATAGCAAGGCTATCATACAGCACCTGCTAACCGACAGCCGCCGCATTGCTTTTCCCGACACTTCATTATTCTTTGCGCTTTCTTCTTCACATCGCGATGGTTTCGACTATATAAATGAATTATACCAGCAAGGCATCCGCAACTTCGTGGTAAGGCCATCTTCTGCACTTGCACCTTACCCGGAGGCAAATTTTTTAATAGTGCCCGATACCTTATCGGCGTTGCAACAATTGGCTGCCTGGCATCGCTCGCACTTCACCTGCCCGGTCATCGGCATTACCGGCAGCAACGGCAAAACTATAGTGAAAGAGTGGCTGTACGGGCTGCTATCGCCGGAGTACAATATTATCCGCAGTCCGCGCAGTTACAACTCGCAAATCGGCGTGCCGCTAAGTGTATGGCAGATGAACAGCGGGCACAACCTGGCCATTTTTGAAGCCGGCATCTCTAAACCCGGCGAAATGGGCAAACTACAGGAAATTATTCAGCCAACCATCGGCGTACTTACCAACATCGGCGAGGCACATGCAGAAGGTTTTATTAGTAATGAGCAGAAGCTGGACGAAAAACTACAGCTCTTCAAAAATATACCAGCCGTCTTTTGCAATATTGATAACGAAGTCATTCAACATGCACTGCCGCTTTTACCAGCGGCGCATATTTATTCCTGGAGCAAAAACAATCCTGCAACATTGCAAATACAGGCAGTGCAGAAAGCAAAAAACAAAACTGTCATCAGCGTTTTGTATAAAGAGAACACTCTCCGGATTAGTATTCCCTATACAGACGATGCATCTATTGAAAATGCCATTACCTGCTGGAATGTCTGTTTATATCTCGGGCTGGCGCCTGCTGTAATCAGCGACCGGATGCCCGGCCTGCAACCGGTTGATATGCGGCTGCAACTGGTGAAGGCATTGAACGGCTGTTCTATCATCAACGACAGCTACAGCTTTGATATTAATTCGTTCAATATTGCACTCCATTTTTTGTTGCAGCAGCACCAGTACCCGTTAAAAACAGTAATCATTTCAGACTTTGCAACAGCAACAAGCGATGCGTATTACGGGCAGGTGGCCGATGTATTACAAGTAAAAAAAGTAAAGCGGATTATTACCATCGGGGAAAACTGGTATCGCCTGCAAGGCATACTGAAAAATAAATTCCGGCGTACGTCGCATTATAAATCCACGCAGTCGTTTTTAAACCAACTGCATACTTCCGGATTCCGCAACGAAGCTATCTTATTGAAAGGGGCACGCACATTTGCATTTGAACGAATTGCTGCGCAATTAGCAGATAAAGTGCACAGCACCGTAATGGAAATTAACCTGACGGCTGTAGCGCACAACCTCAAGGCCTACCAGCAGCAATTACGGCCCGGCACCAAACTAATGGCTATGATAAAGGCTGGCGGATACGGCAGCGGAAGTGCAGAAATAGCCAACGTGTTACAATATTATAAAGTAGATTATTTAGCCGTAGCGTATGCAGATGAAGGCGTAGAGTTGCGGAAAGCGGGCATCAGCTTACCGGTATTGATCCTCAATGTAGATGAAGCCGCTTTTGAAGCTATTTTGGAAAACAGCCTGGAGCCGGAATTATTCTCATTTGGTATCCTAAACGCCTTCAGCAACTACCTGTTGCGGCAGGGCATTCAGCAATATCCGGTTCACATCAAATTGGATACGGGCATGCACCGGCTTGGTTTTGAAGAAAAAGAACTGGCACGCCTCATTCAAATGTTGACAAGTACCAAAAGCATTGCCGTAAAGTCGGTCTTTACACATCTTGCGGCCAGCGAAGCGCCGGCAGAAGATGCTTTTACGCAACAACAATATGAGACGTTTAACCGCTGTTGCAATCGCTTGCAGGCGGCATTGCAATACCCTTTTCTCCGGCATATCGCCAACTCGGCAGCCATTTTCAGGCATCCGGCTATACAACTGGACATGGTGCGGCTTGGGATTGGCTTGTACGGTGTGGATAGCGCAAACGGGAACCAGCTTGCACTACAGACTGTTTGTACTTTAAAGACAACAATCGCACAGTTACGCTGGATCGGTGAGGGCGAAACCGTTGGCTACAACAGGCTTGGCAAAGTAAATAAAGAAGAACTGATTGCCACATTGCGTATCGGTTATGCAGATGGCATAAGCCGCAGGCTGAGCAACGGCGCAGGTCAGGTATGGATACGGGGCAAGCTGGCCCCGATAATTGGCACCGTATGTATGGATATGCTGATGGTGGTTGTAACCGGTATTGAAGGCGTACAGGAAGGTGATGAGGCAGAACTATTCGGTAAAAACATCCCAGTACAAACGGTAGCCAAACAATGCGGTACCATCGCTTATGAAATTTTGACCGGTATCAGTCAGCGTGTAAAAAGAATTTACATCGAAGAGTAATACCTTATCCCTTTAATTAAAAGGAAGTAATGACTTACTTTGAAATTTCTAAGCTATAAAACCTGTCAGGTTGAATAGCTTAGAAATGTAAAAATGTATAATAACAGGACAGGTTAATCTCTGTTATTTTCAAAGGGAGTTACTACAGAAAAGGAGATACCTCAGTCATCTCTACCAGCGTCCTCTTCTCCAGTAATATCCGTGTGAATTGTTAACCCAGCCGCCGGAATGCCATACGCGGCCGGCCCTTGGTGCTACCCAGTACCCGGGACGCTGCACATAACGGCCGCCGCGCCAGTAATAATCTCCGTCTATCCATACATAGTTAGGACCAGGTTGGGCAGGGCGGGTTATTACAACGGTTTCCGGCTGTGCCGATACATAATGCCCTGACGAACAGCTTGCTGCCGACAACAGCAACACAATAGCCAGCAGGGGCGAAATAAAACGTTTCATAAAAATTTCTTTTGCTTGTAGCCATCTCATTAAATATGCCAATACACAGGCAGCGCTATGTTAAAAATGAAGGCAGAGCAGACGATGACTGTTGGATAACCGGTACCTATGTAGATACTTACTGATATGGTTCCATAAAAGCTTAAATTTTTCTTTGCAGCGCCATCACAAAAACGGCTTTCACTAAATCTGCTATCTTCGTTCAAATTTATTATTGCGCTTAATAGTTGTACTATGAAGAAAGGCTGGCAGGTTGCTTTATTAATTGTATTGATTCTTCTGGCCGACCAGGCATTGAAGATTTATATCAAAACGCACTATACATTGCAGGAAGAGCACAATGTTATCGGCACCTTTTTCCGGCTGCATTTTGTAGAGAATGCAGGCATGGCCTGGGGCTGGAAGTTTGGCGGCGACTTCGGCAAAATAATCCTTACCCTCTTCCGGCTTATTGCGGTGATTACCGGTGTGTTTTATTTGCGCAGCATTATCGCTAAAAGATACCACCAGGGATTTATTATTTGTGCAGCACTCATTTTTGCCGGTGCAGCCGGCAACCTGATAGACAGTATGTTTTATGGCCTTATTTTCAGCAGCAGCGATTATTATGCGCACAACGTAGCGCTCCTCTTTCCGCCGCATGGCGGCTATGCCGGTTTTCTGCACGGCCAGGTAGTAGATATGCTTTATTTCCCGATTATCCAAACACACTATCCTTCCTGGTTTCCCGTGTGGGGCGGTCAGGAATTTGAATTTTTCAGCCCTGTTTTTAATCTCGCCGATTCTTCTATTTCCGTAGGCGTAATTGCTATTTTGTTGTGGCAAAAAAGGTTTTTTCCAAAGAAAGATCATGCTGTTATAGAAAGCAATGCTGCGGTAACCACACCAGTTGTTAACGAAAATCTATCCTAACTATCGGCAGCCTACTTATGTTCTCAAAACGCCGCCTCAACCATCTGATAATTATAATTTGACCAATACAACTTCCGAACTCTCTTTACAGGATGGCACTGTCCGGCAACGCTGGACACATTTTATACACGCTTTGCAGGATAATATCTGTGCTGCTTTGGAAGCCTGCGATGGCAAAGCAAAATTTGCAGAAGACGCATGGCAGCGCGAAGAAGGCGGTGGCGGCAAAACAAGAATCATCGCCAACGGGAATGTCTTTGAAAAAGGCGGCGTAAATACTTCTGTTGTACATGGCGCCGTTACAGAGGCTATGCGCACGCAGTTAAAAATAAATGGTGCGGGCTGGTTTGCTGCAGGCATAAGCCTGGTCATTCATCCGCTTAACCCGTTTATACCTACGGTGCATTGCAACTACCGCATGTTTGAATTGTACAACGAAAGCGGGGAAACCGTTGACCGCTGGTTTGGTGGCGGCACCGATCTTACGCCCTATTACCTGATAGAAGAAGATGCAGTTCACTTTCATAAGACTTATAAAAACGCCTGTGATCAATTCGACCCCGGCTTTTACCCGGTTTTTAAAAAACACTGTGATGATTATTTTGTAAATACGCACCGCAACAATGAACGCCGCGGTATCGGCGGTATTTTTTATGATTATAAACGGGCAGGCGGGCAGCATACGATTGACCTTTGGCTTTCTCTTGCCAAAACCTGCGGTTATGCTTTTATGGAAGCCTATCTTCCAATCGCAGAGCGGAGAAAAAACACCGGCTACAACGTACAGCAAAAACACTGGCAGGAAATACGAAGAGGCCGTTATGTTGAATTTAACCTGGTGCACGACCGCGGTACTTTATTCGGATTAAAAACCAACGGCCGCATCGAAAGTATTTTGATGAGCCTGCCTCCTACCGTTCGCTTTGAGTATAATTACCAACCCCTTACCGGCAGCGACGAAGACAAACTGCTGCAGGCCTGTTTGCATCCAAAAGACTGGCTCTAAACTTTTATACTTCATAAGAGCCTCCAACTTATTGCACCCTGCTTTGTCTTCTTTTTCTTTGTTCTTACTGCTAATATCCTGTTTCCTGTATCTTTAGTGCATGTCATACCTCATACTACTTGGTGGCATTGCATTGCTTATCATACTGATTGCCTGGGCACGATTTAATCCGTTTATTGCTTTTTTAATTGTAACTATCCTTATTGGCTTGTTCAATGGAATGCCGGTGGCTGCTATTGTATCGTCTGTTCAAAAAGGTATTGGCGACATTCTCGGCAGCCTGCTGATCGTTATTGGCTTAGGCGCCATGCTGGGCAAATTGGTTGCGGACAGCGGGGCGGCTATAAAAATCGGCTCCGGTTTCATCAAGGCGTTCGGCAAACGTTATATTTTATGGGCACTGGTTGCTACCAGTTTTATCATCGGCATTCCCCTGTTTTATAATGTTGGCTTTGTACTGGTGCTGCCATTAATCATTACCGTTGCTGCGCGTTATAATATGCCTGCTGTGTATATAGGCCTGCCCACGCTGGCCGCTTTGTCTGTAACGCATGGCTTTCTGCCCCCGCACCCGTCGCCGGTAGCGCTTGTACAGCAGTTCCATGCCAACATGGGCACTACCCTGCTGTATGGTCTGCTGTTAGCCATTCCTGCTATTGTGCTGGCCGGCCCTGCTTTTGCGCCAACCCTGAAAAAATATACCAATAAGCCGCTGCAAACGTTTGCGTCTAAAGAAATGGCCGAAGAAAGTCTGCCAAGCCTTTTTATAAGCATAGCAGCAGCTTTTCTTCCGGTTTTCCTCATCGGTGTAAGCGCTTTGGCAGACTACCTGCTACCTAAAGAACTGCCCGTTGCTACATTTATTAAAAGCATCGGCGACCCGGTAATGGCGATGCTGATAAGCGTGCTGTTTGCCGTATTTACGTTGGGCACCCGCAACGGTAAAAAGTTAGGCGCGGTGATGTCTTCCCTCGGAGAAGCGGTAAAAGATATTGCCATGATTATTTTCATCATCGCCGGCGCCGGTGCATTAAAGCAGATGCTGACAGACAGCGGCATCAGCAACCACCTCGTACAAGGCCTGAGCAGCCTGCACATTCATCCTTTATTGCTTGCCTGGCTCATCAGCGCATTCATCCGCGTTTGCGTTGGCTCGGCTACGATTGCCGGACTTACAACTGCGGGTATCGTAGCTCCGCTGATACCATTAACGGGTGTAGATCCAAGCCTGATGGTATTGGCTACGGGTGCAGGCAGCCTGATGTTTTCGCATGTAAATGATACCGGCTTCTGGATGTTTAAAGAGTTCTTCAATTTGTCTATTAAAGAAACAATTAAAACCTGGTCAATGATGGAAACCATTATATCGGTAGTCGGGCTCATTGGTGTTTTTGTCATTAATGCTTTTCTGTAAGTATAACTTCCGTTGTGGTCACGCTTAACTCGTGGTACAAGCCGTGCTTCAGTGCATAGTTTTCTTTGGTATGCCCTACGGGGAAATTAAAACAAACCGGGTAATCATATCCTTTTACAACGTCCTTAATTACTTCATATACAGAAGCCCCAAAAGGTATCGTTGTGTCTTTCATATCGCTGAAGCTGCCCACGATTAAACCGGCTAAATTACGCAGCATGCCTGCACGTTTTAATTGCTGTATCAGCCGGTCCACATTATAAATATACTCGCCAACGTCTTCTATAAATAATATTTTCCCGCCTGTATCAATGCTGCTTTGCGAGCCGATGAGATGCGCCAGCAAACATAAATTACCACCAACCAGCTCCCCTGTTGCAGCGCCTTGCCTGTTGAATGAGTTTGCTTCGCAATGATACGCAGCAGGTGCACCTTCCAGTGCCTGCAGCAAAGACTGAACATATTGATTCTGATATTCACCATCATTAAATGCGGCCGCCATGGGCGCGTGTAAAGACGCAACACCGAGCGCCTGGTAAATATGTGCATGCAGTATCGTAATATCACTAAAGCCAATAATCCATTTTGGATTTTTCCGGAATGCGGTAAAGTTAATCCTGTCAACAATCCGGCTTAAGCCGTAGCCGCCTCTTGCGCATAAGACGGCTTTTATTTGTTCATCATCCAGCATCATTTGCAGGTCGCTCAGCCGCGCTTCATCCGTGCCGGAGAAATAATTAAGCTGGCTTCCAACGGTACTGCCAACCTTAACCGCAAAGCCCCGTTGCTGCAGCGTTTGTATGCAGGCCTGTACTTTTTCGGCAGGCATAAAACCGGATGGGCATACGAGTCCAATGGTATCGCCGGGGTGCAGGTAAGGTGGTATTTTAATCATACAACAATATTAGTGATTGCGCCAAAGCAGGATAAATAATAATACACTTGTACCGGTGAATGGATTATTTTCATTTTTTTATCTATAAAAACAAACTTATGAACATCACATTACAGCAGGCGCAGCAAGCGCTGGAGGCCGCTTTGGAAAAGGCTGCAAAAATGAATTTAAAAATGAACATAGCCGTGGTGGATAGCGGCGCCAACTTAACTGCTTTTTGCCGTATGGACGGTGCATGGCTTGGCTCGGTTGATATTGCTATAAAAAAAGCAAAGACAGCCCGGTTTTTCGACATGCCAACCGGCGAGCTCGGAAAATTATCACAGCCCGGCAAATCGCTTTACCAGATTGAAGTGTCTAATGGCGGCCTCATTACGTTCCCGGGCGGCTTACCGATTAAAGATGCCAGCGGTACTGTAATTGGTGCTATTGGTGCTTCGGGAAGCACAGTTGACGATGATGAAAAAGTGGCCGAAGCAGGCGTAAAAGCATTAAAAGGTTAACGCGCTTTTACTTATACATTTTATGTTGTTAAGGCTGTTGCGGTAGCAACAGCCTTAACTTTTTACAGGCATATTAATTCTCAATATCCAGTTTTTCCTCCTTATGATCGCCATAACGTTTCAGCAGCCGGAAGCTCATAATGATGTGCAGGAGCAGCACGAGGCTGATAATCATAAAAAAGGTCATGACTCCTTTTATACCTTGTTCCAGCAGCGCCGGCGTGATGGTATCCGGAATGCCGGGCTGCTTCATCATCTGGCCGATCAATTCGCTTACCGCCTCCGGGTTGGAGATAATGGTAAGGTGCAGGTAGATCATCATTACACAAAAAAAGATAGTTACAACAGCGCTGAAACGCATCCTGCTGCGCAGTGAAGCGGTAAGTGGTTTACCGCCGCTGATGACGGAAGTAAGAAATATAAAACTGCAGATAATATAAAAGACGATAGCGCCGATAATCAATACACCAAACAGGGCCGAAGGATTAACCAATACAGACAATAAGCCAAATAACGCGGATAAACCAAAGATTACTGCCACCGGCAGCAGCAGGGAAGAGATGATTTTGTAAACTAATAGTTCTGCTTTCATGCAGCAAAAATAATGAGCAGCAATCTAACAGCTATAATTCTCCTTCAGGTTGTGTTTTGTGCGCGTCTTGTATGTACCAACGCTGCTTATTGCTGCTGCGCTGCATAGCCTTCTATTAGGGGTTCTTCTGCCTGTTGCGCCTGGTTGGCAAGCGCCACATCATTCGTGCCTTCAAAGCGCTGGCCGTCTTCGTAGCTTACAGAAACATATACGGAGAGCTTTTGCTTGGCAGGTCCTTTAAAGGTGCCTTTTACGGGACTGCAATCTTTAAAATGCCGGCCTACCGCCAGCTTTACGTGATGGTTGGTAACCCATACGTTGTTGGTCGGGTCAATGCCGGCCCACCCATATTGGGGTATCCACGCTTCTACCCAGGCATGGGTTGCGCCTTCGCCGCGCATCCCGTTTTTATTCGGGCAAATGTAGCCGCTCACATACCTGCCTGGGATGCCAATGGTGCGCAGTATCTGCAGCATTACGTGTGCAAAATCCTGGCATACGCCGCTCTTGTGCTGCAGGATCTCTTCCACCGTAGTTTGCACATTGGTGATACCTTTTACGTAGCGGAAGTTTTTGTAAATATATCCGGCGCATTGCTGTACAATGGTGGCCACACTGTCGTTGGTGTTATGTATTTGCTGCAGGATATTGTCAATAGCATTTTCCGACTGGATGTATCCCGGAGTTGCCAGTTCCAGCAGTTGAAGATTCTCATCGGTCTCGTGTTGCAACTCACCGAGGCTGCTGCCAAAGTTTACTTTAACCTCACCGGTCGAAAGTGTTCTTACTACCAGCTTGCTTTCAATCACTAATAACTTATGTGGCGGCGATACACTGAACACACCGTTCTTATTTCCCCAGTAATCTACAAAAGTCTGCACGTCCGGCTGGTGGGTTATCATCAGGTCGTGCTGCAGGGCTTCCTGGTCGTTGCACTGGTATGGAAAGATTTTAATTTCGTTATGGCTTTCCTTTACAGGGCGGTCATATTCGTATCTCGTGATGTGGTGTATTCTAAAAACAGACATGCTGAATGATTAAGCGTAAGAAAAAAAGTGTTGGGCAAGCTGCATACTAAAAGCAGTAAGCCCGTCGCGGGTATCTATCAAAAATCGCTGTAAGCGAAGCCCTTCCAGGCCGCCCGGTTCGGCATACCGTACACTGCTGTACAGCCGGCCGATAGCGTTGAGCACCGCTTTGCTTTCGGCATTGCCGCCCTCCGGCATTATTTTTTTCAGGTAAATGTGTATGCGGCTTAATGAATATAAAATGGAGCGCGTAAAGTTTTCGTTGAAGATGAGCTGTTGCAACAGGTTGTACGTGTAATTGGTGCTGGTATAGGTTTTAAGGTGCAATTCGTAGCCCGAAAGCGCCAGCAGCAGATACCGCCATTGCAGTATATCAGCCTGTTCCTGCACTTTAAAATCAATAAGCTGCAGTTGTTTCTCCAGGAGGCTGATGGTATGAAAGCAGCGCTCGATGTATTTGCCAAGGTTCATAAAGTACCAGCCCGTATCGCGCGGCATCGTTATCTCCACGATACCGGTATATAAAACAGAATGGCGTGTACAGATGTCCATCACTTCCATGGCTTCGTTGTTACTCAATTTTGCTGCCAGATATGGCTCATTCATGTAATGATATAACTGGTTAACTTCTTCCCATACTTCTTTGGTTATGTAATCCTGGATGCCCCGCGCATTTTCCCTTGCGCGGTGTACAATCACCTTAAGGGAATTATTGTTTTCCGTATGCATCATTAAGGTGTGTAAAGCAGCGGCGGTGCTGCTTTCCAGCGTTTCTAATTCTTCTTCATCACTTCTGCCGGCAACTTCCAGCACCTGCCGCCAGCTTGTAGGCGAGCTGATGCCTTTATCAAGCGAAAGGATATAATGTATGGAAATAAGACGCAGCAAACTATCGGTGCGTTCCATGTACCGGTTAAGCCAGAATAAAGAATCTGCAATTCTGCTGAGCATACTTTCTATTATTTGTATTCTATAAATGTTTAAAGCTGAACGTTGAAGGTTTAAAGCTGAAGTGACCGGAAGAGTAAACTTTGATCTTTAAACTTTAGTCTTTCAACAATAATTACTAATCTATTACCCAGGTATCCTTGCTGCCGCCGCCCTGGGAGGAGTTAACGACCAGCGAGCCTTCCCGCAGGGCAACACGGGTAAGCCCGCCGGGAACAATATGAATGCCGTTTGGCCCGCACAGCGCGTAAGGACGCAAATCCACATGCCGCGGCTGAAACCTGCCGTCAATGAAACAAGGTACCGTAGAGAGTTTAATAATCGGCTGCGCAATAAAGCTGCGGGGATCGTTCTCTATTGCTTCTTTTGCTTCCAGCCATTGCTGTTCTTCTACGGTGTTGCCCATTACCATACCATAACCGCCGCTTTGGTTCGTTCGTTTAATCACCATGTTCTGAATATTGGCAAAGACGTGCTCCCGTGCGGCTTTATCGTGCAGGTGATACGTGGGTACATTCGCCAGGATCGGCTCTTCACCGAGATAATATTTTATCATGGCCGGTACGTACGCGTAGATCGCTTTATCGTCGGCCACACCGTTGCCAACGGCATTGGTAATGGCCACATTGTTTTTGCGGTAAGCATCCATGAGGCCGGGAACGCCCAATACACTATCGGGCTGAAATACCAGCGGGTCTAAATATTCATCGTCTATCCGCCGGTAAATTACATGCACGCGCTCGAGGCCGTGCGTGGTTTTCATATATACTTTGTGGTTGTCCACCACCAGGTCGCGGCCTTCTACCAGCGGGATACCCATTTGCCGCGCCAGGAAAGTATGCTCGTAATAGGCGGAATTAAACACGCCGGGTGTAAGGATCACCACGCGCGGATTGCTTACCTGCTGCGGTGCAAGGGATAATAAAATCTGGTGCAGCAGCAGGGGGTAATTATTGACGCGGCGCACCGAATTACTGGTAAACATATCAGGAAACAGCCGCTTGGTGACTTCCCGGTTTTCGAGCATATACGATACGCCGGAAGGCGTGCGCAGGTTGTCTTCGAGGATATAAAACTTACCATCATCGCCGCGGATAAGATCAATGCCGGAGATGTGCACATAAATGTCGTACGGTACCGAAATGCCTTTTACCTCGCGGGTATAATGCGGGCAGGAAGCGACCAATGAAGCCGGGATAATCCGGTCTTTAAGGATCTGCTGCTCGTTGTAAATATCTTTAAGAAACTTATTGAGTGCTTCCAGACGTTGTTTAATACCGGCTTCTATATGCTGCCATTCTTTGCCGGTGATAATGCGTGGAATAATATCGAAAGGGAAGATGCGTTCGATGCCGGCGTTATCGGCATACACGGTGAAAGTGATGCCCTGGTTCATGAACAACTCGCCGGCCATCCGGTCTTTGTGGTGCAGCGCTGAAAGATCGAGGTGTTGCAGCGCATTCAGTACTTTGCTGTAAGGCTCACGAATCTCCTGCGCATTCCACATTTCGTCGTAGATGCCGGCAGTGGTGCTGTAATTGCTAATTAAAGTTGCTAAGCTCATAAGTTGATTGATTAAGGCTTAAAAAAATAGATCAGCCTTTCATAAAGCGCAACTTATCGAAGTGTGGTGAAAATAGGGAAAGTTTTTTAGCCCGAATTAAAAATTAAGCTGCGCTTTACACAGTATATATTTTTCGGCGCTATCAGCTTTTAAAACAGCGCAGCAGGAAGGGATATTTACAAAGTAAAAATAAAAGGCTGTTGATAGATACAAAAGTCTCTTTTCAATGGTAATACCATCCGCCTAATAATTGCTTCCCGATAAACCTGTTTAGCTCCTGCTTACAAGATTGTTTTTAAGTGATGTACTATTAAAACAGGAAGGCAATGAGATAGATACGCCTTAAAATATAATGAAAATTAGGTGTTGCGTTTTGAACATTTACATATACCAATTAATTTTATACCCGTAGTAAATAATTACCGCCTTCTTTGCCCCGAATACCCATCCAATATCGCCGGTTAAGCAGGTCCAATATCAAGATACGTCCATGGCATTTTCATTCATTGCTATCGCAAAATTACTGGTGCAGGTTGCGCTGTTGCATACGCAATTGTTGGCTGCACATATACCGGTGGCAATACTGTGTAAAAGAATCGCAACCCCAAACAATAGAGTCGCACGCTTAAGCAAGCAGCTTGTTGCTTTAAGTACCCGATTGTCGCCTTTATATACGCAGATGACAAGCCCATATAAAAAGGCGGCAGCAGCTTATAAGCATTTTACAAGCTTTGATATGCAAATCACAATTTCTTATACAAAGCTGACAACACCGGAAACACGCATTGCAATGGCAGACGCGCGTCTGCAGCTACAGTGGTCGCAGGTAGTTTCCCCCGTTTTTCTTTAACCATTATAAAAATTAAAAAAATGACAAACAGAGACATTGCAAAAAACAACATGTACAAACAGGTAAAACGCTTTTTCAACACGCACTACGCCGTATTTAACGGCTTTGCCCGCCTGCTGCTGCAGATTACGCTTTTCGGGAACCTCAACGACAAGCTGGACGATTGCATAAAAACGCAGGGCAAGGTAAGCACGGGCGTTGCTGATAATAAAGCTACTGCCCTGCTAACGGTAGCTGCCCTAATTGTAAAAGCAAGCCGCAAGCTGCTGGTGTATGCCAAAGACCAGCAAAATGCCGTGCTGATGGCTATCCTGGACATCCGCGCATTTGACCTTACCAACAGCTCGTACACCAATAACCTGACCACTATGGAGAATGTATTGGAAGCTATTAAAGGCATTACGGCGCCATTGGAAGACTACCGCGTGAGTGCTGCGGATATTGCGGCTATAGATGCAGGTATCGCTACCTGCAAGGCCGTGCAGGCTGAGCCCGGCGATGCACGCAGCAGCCGGGAAGCGGCTACCAAAGGTATTGTGGTAACGATGGGCGCCATAGATGAGTGCCTCGGCGTGCTGGACGACCTGATTGTAAGTGAATATGCCGACACCCATGCTGCCCTGGTAGAGCAATACCAGAAAGACCGCCGCATAGATAATACGGCTATCCGCCACAGCGGTATTGCCGCACTGGTGAGCAACGGCACGCTGGCGGAAGGCATAGAAATGAAGGTGGAGAAGCTGAATAAAAGCGCGGTAACGGATATTAACGGTAAGGCGGAAATAAGCCCGATGCGGCCGGGTACCTACCTCGTACTGTTTACCGGCGGCCATTACCTGCCGCAAACGGTGAAGCTGACGGTGCCTAAAGGCAAGATTATAGAAGTAAAAGTGGAGATGGTGAAGGCGTAATTTATTGGTTGGTTTGTTTGTTTAACCCTGGGGTTCTGATGAGGAACTCCGGGGTTTTTTTGTTTTTGTTTGTGTGAAGTGGAAGGTTTGGTGATGGAGTGGCATAGTCTGGCAACTATGCCGAATGTGAGACCAGGGTGGTAGAGCCGAGAGAATCAGCCAAGTAAAAAAATTATTGTACGTATTAAGTAGCATTTCATACTTTTCAACTTTCTTGTTTATTCACTAATTATAATAAACTTCATGGATACAAGAGTAATAAATACTGGTCCAGTAACAAGTTTTAATAGTTTAGTCTTTCATTTAAGTAATGAATTTTTGAAGATAAGAAAGGATTACATTTCTGGAATTAGAACAAAAATTTGTTTTGATTTTTCAGAAATGAGAGGGAATGCTATGAATTTACCAGCTTTGGCAGCACTATTGGCAACCGGGAAAAAGATTAGTGACTTTATTGGATATTCAATTCCAGTAAAAATGCAATGGAATCCTCAAGTGTTAACTTTCTTAACTGATACTCATTTCATGTCTATCGCAAAAAAACTCAAAATTTTCGAGTTTGATCCTTTAATGAGTGGAACCATGCGATTTAATAATGACTACATAAATCCCAATACTAGAATAATTTATTTTGGGGACATAAAACCTATTAACAACATTCCCATTGATCAAATAGGTCTTGAGAAAGCAAAACATAAACAAAAAATAATAGGAAATTTAAAGGTAAGAGCTTCAAACATCTTTGGCGGGGTTGATGATAGACTGGAAACATCTATAGTTAATACAACGTTGGAACTTATAATTAATTCACTTATGCATGCAGAAGAAGTTGCTTTTGTGGCACTTCAACGCACAAGTAAAAGAATAACAATTTCAGTGTGTGATGCAGGAATAGGATTTAAAAAAAGTTTATATCGCACTACTAAATATGATCACTTTGAAGGTATGTCGCATGCTCAAGCTGTTTTCATTGGAAGCTTAATACAAAAGGATGTTCACGGCTTGCGTTTAGCTATTTCAGAGGTTTTAAGATTTAAAGAAAATTCGTTTGATTTTAAGGAGAATAAAGGTTGGGTTGTTATTTCTTCTTTTGATTCAGAAATAAGATGGCAAAAAGATAAATGGGCAAAAGCATTAAGTTATTTTGATTCTATTGATATCTCTAAAGAAGCACCTGATTTGGATTATGTTTTTAATGAGCCAATAAAAAGTTATGTAACCCAAGAAGAGGTTGAGAAAGGATATTACAAAACATATGATCATTTCCTTATTGGTACAAGAATAAGTTTTGAAATTAAATTCTAATATGGCGACTTTTTACCTATCATTCACTGACTTTATTTATGTAAGATTAACTGCCATAATTTGGATAAAAAATGGCTTAATTAATTTAGATAATTTATCAAAAAATTCTGGGGATGCATTAAAAGAAACATATGAGCTTATTGAAACTAATAAGCCAATTGTAATAGATTGTAAAAATGTTCTCAATATTATTGACCACTCCCTTGATCTACTTTTTGAAAAGATCGCTGAGATTAAGAGACCAGTTTACTTTATAAATTGTTCTTCAATTGAAAATTTTATTTCAAGCTTGAATAAAGAGTTTTGTAATAAAGTAGAAAACCCTAAATCCACCTATAGTACTGCTGATAATAACGTTTCTATTTGTTATAGGCCTCCTTTCCCAATTGTTTATCAGGATTTATCTATAGTCCTAAAAAAGCTTTATCGGAACGTTAGTGATTTTATTGTCGCTTCTTTTTGTCTGCATGATTCATCTACTAAAAAGATTCTTCCATCAACACCTTTTTATGCTAATGGAGAATATAATGCAACTAAGATTATATCTGATGCCAATGCTTTTATGTGGACATGTATTCTTTTCGCAGATTACATACAAATAAAAATTAATCAATATAGAATTGGTAGTGATATTAGATATCCCCTAAAATTTCTGTCAGTTTCATTAAGAAGCAGTCCTTTTGCAGCTGCGGTTAGTTTAATTTTAAATTATCATCTTCAAACTATTGAATATTTAGGTCCGAAGAGGGATTCAATTTATCTAAATGCAAATAATAAAAGTGGACAGTATGAATATATTTATATTGGAGACTTTGCATTTGCGGGAACCGAAATCAGAATTACAAAAATGTATGCTTCTTTAACTAACGCTAGATTGAAACACGCATTTGTGCTCGGATCATTACTGCCAAAAGAAGCATTCTTAGACTTTTCCTTACATTCATTGGCTGACTTAAAAAAAATTAATCCCAACGCAAAGTACTCACTTTTTAATGACGAAGAATGAACTCTTTTAGAATACTACATTTAACCGATTGGCATTTAAACGACCCTAATTCAGAAAATGAAAATTTAAGATCACTGCATTATCGTGATTATGTGAATGGATTATATAATGAACTTAAAAAAAATGATCAAGAAGCAATTGATTTATTGATCTGCTCCGGTGATTTTATCGATAAAGGGAAAGTTGAAAATTTCAGCTTAGCCAAAGAAATAATCGATTTTTTATCTAAGAAAATATCAATATCACCTAACTCAATAATAACTACAATAGGAAACCATGATGTAGTAGTTACAGATTACAAAAAAGCCAACCAAAACGAATATTTAAATTTTTCTAAGTATTATAAAGCTGCTAATTATATTAAAGATGAGTCTGTTTATAAAATATTCAAAATCAAAGATGATGTTTATTGTCTCTCTTTAAATTCTATTTTAATCAAGAAAACGAAATAAATAATGACATCTCCAATACTCGCATTATAAAACCCTCATTGCTAAATAATCTTACAATTGATAGAATTGTTACTGATGTAGAATTAAATATACCATCAGATTCTTTACTTATTGTTGTGAGTCATTTTCCAATGATTCTGAATAATAGAATGGAAATGATAGTTGAAGAAGAAAAATGGGTAGAAAAGCATCTCTGGATAAGTGGAAGAGATATTGTTAGAAGAATAATTAATAATCGAATGGACAATAGTATATTATGTTTATACGGAGATGGGCATAGTGATAATTATTGGTCCTTTTCGGAGAGGCATCACTTTTTTATGACAGGCATGTTTGGTGGTGATTACATAAATAATACTTATACAGATGCTGGGAAAACGCACGCATACAATAAAACAAATGATGCAAAAATTATTGAATATAGATCTTTTGATCAAGAGCCTGTAGTAACTACATATAGCTATGGACCAGAGGCATTTAAATTCAAGGCGCAATCAGGAATATGGAGAGCCTTAGGTGGTAAAATAATTGTTGAACGCACTAAAGAGCATGTTTATAATTCAATTAATAAGAATGAAATTAAATCCATTGGAGCCTCAAATATTGATTTGATTAGTGAGCCTATTGAACAAAAGATTATTGAAGAGGTAAAACTAAATGACCTATATATCTTCACAAGAACAGTAACGTCAGATGAACAAAGTTCTTTAGGATGGATATCTATAAGTTCTTTATTTCAAAATCGTGAATTATTCGCAGGTTCTATTGATAAAACTCACGACTGGCTAACTCAGCATACTGAAACACATTTGTCATCTGAATGTATTTATATAGGATTAGGCTTTTGGGGTGCCATTTTCGGTGCTCAAATAAATGTAAGAAAGCCAAATGCATTCCATTGTTTATCAAGTAAAAGGATTAAAGGGAATCAAATTTATTTTGAAAGCATCGAATACATAATAGAACATGTAAAGGACAGAACAATAAAAGAAGTAATAATTTTCACAGATGTCATCTCCACAGGCACAAGTATATTATCTTTAAAAGATCAATTAATGGAAAATACTAATATGCAAAAGAGTAAATTTTATGCTGTAAGTATCATCTCAGACAAAAATCAACATCAGCAAGCGCAACTTAATCAATTTGTAAAAGTTGGAACATTATGTGAGAGCATTCCGATCCCTGTTTTACCTAATGACAGGCTTCCTGATGAATCAATTTTTCCAATATCATTTGATTTTAGATAATTTCCTCCCCTGCCTTGGTTCGTGTCTTCACGAACCGCTGTTGGAGCTAAGCGGGTGTAGCTACTTATCGTAAAACAGCGCAATCAACATGTTTAGATGCTATTGAAAATAGCACCTCTTAAGATAAGGCAATCACCGGTTCGTGAAGACACGAACCGGGGCTGAGAGACACCTGCCAGTAGCGAACTATATTTATTGTAATTATTCAACCACTTCGTGGTTGGGAGTGATCGGCTGTTGCTTATCCCGGTATTGCATACCGGGTTATTGATATGAAATCCTTTCAGGATTTTATGCGCTTGATGGTGTTGTTTACAGATAAAGAAATATGTCTCACCTGCCGGTAGAGAAAGGCATTTTTGCCCCTGTTGGTGTTCTTCACCAAAACTGTTGGAAAGATTTGCTAAATTAATTACAGTTAGGTGTCAGACACTTTTGAAGTGTCAAACACCTACAATTTTTTAGCTGATAAAATATAGAATTACACTTTTTAACATTTCTTCCCAACACCTGTTGGTGTTCTTCGCAAACAGGAAATAAAAATGAGCAGATAATTGCTATAAACGACTATTCCGATATGCCTTCATATCATGCACAGCTACATTATTTGCTCTCGCATAATCAGAAAGCGAAGAATCAGATGTTATTAAAAACTGGCAATCTTTAGCATGAAGCAATAATAAAGTGTCGGTTACTCCTAATTCAATAAAAACATCAGCAGAAGTTGCTTTGATGGTTGGAATATAAATTTCTGAAATTATGTTGACAGCTTCCTTTAGCTGTTCAAGATATAGCACTTTATAACCACCATCAAATTTATTCAACAAATTATCTACTTCCGTCCAAACGTTAGGAAGGACAACAAGATTTTCTAATTTACCTATTACGGATAGGAGCATATTATAATCCTGTTCCTCATAGATTGAGGTTCTTTTATGCGTATTAATCAGCCGTGGATTCATTAAACCTAAGATCAAAACTAACAGCGCATTACTATCAATAAGTATCATATCATTTTTCATACATATAAAGACCAACTAAAGCTTTATGATCATTTATCTTTAGCTTTTTGTAAATTCTGTGATATTGGAAATCAGATAAAAGAGTTCCCGTGGCTATTAGCCTTTTGTTTGTATTTTCCACAAGAAAAGAAACTACTACATTCCATATTTTAGTATCCTTATCATATTCAGCTTCTTCAAGCCGGAAATCCGGTTTTATTACAGTCGTAAAATCTTTTAATTCCTCTTGTGCCACTGCTAATAGTTCATTTAGTTTCATAATTGCTCTGTTTATTAATGGCTTACCAAACTCTAAAATACAATTATTAGTCACATCTTAATACAAAGTCTTTTTTTCTCTATCAGTCAGTATCTCGCCGAACGAAACTGATAAACTTAGCTGGCAGGTGAGACACCTGCCAGCAGGAAAAACATTACTCCTGCAAATACAATATTCAGCAACATCACAAACAATAACCTGCAGGCAAAGCATTCGGCAACAGGCTTTCTTCCTTGTATTACCGATTGTCGGGAACAACACATTAACAATATGTAGACAGGTTATTTTCTATGGCACTACGAGTGTTCTGCCGGTGATGCTGTAAGCACTGAAATAGCCTAACGCACCCCCTTCTATGTTGCTAACGGGATTGGTAGGCGTGGCGCTCTGGCTTTCGCCTGTAGCCGACTGGTCTAAACTATACCAATACCGGTACACCGCTTTGTCTATGCACTGCAGATCTACGCGCATCGTATCGCCGCTAACAATATCACCATCGGGATTGATCAACGGGCGTGTAATGGTAAGCCCGTCGCTCAGGTCGTCGTTTTCTTCAAACACATGGTTTACCTGCACGCCGTTTTTATATTCTACCAGCCGGTAGCTGTTGCCCGGCCCCGGCGGGTCGGTATATTTGGGATAAATGGTAATGTTGTTGCTGCCTGCAAACGCAAGGTTTTGCGCCCAGAGACTATCAAGCGTAACCTGCTGCAGCGGCAAAACGGAAGTGGCGGTATAAGTGCTGCCGCCGAGCGTGACGGACAACCGGTACGAAAAGCCCGGAACGCCCGTAAACGCGGTGCTGCGATAGATGCCGGGCGCCGCTTCGGTAAGGGCATACACGGTATCGTTATTTGACCGGATAGTAACGGTTGCACCGGAGACACCCACAAAGCTATTGTCTGCCTCAAAGTTTTTAGTTTCGGAAATTTTTACTTCCGGATACAGCGTATCCATGTTGGTAACGGTGCCTTCAATCACTAATTTCTTAGCGGCTTCGTTTAGCTTTAAACTAATGACTTTTTCGCAGGAACACATAGCCGTGAGCAAGAAGAAGCCGGTGAATAACAATAAGGTTTGCGCTGTTGCTCCATTATTTTCAGAACGTACAAGTGAGTGACACAACAGGCGATGCCATGAAAAACGATTGCCCGTTTCATACTGTCCTTTCTGCATTTTGCAATTCTTCATTCCTTTAAAATTTAAAGTTGTACGATACCGAAGGCACCCAGCGAAACAATGCCGTGCGCACCGCTTCTGTTTTGGCCGGATCATCTTTATTATCCCGGAACGTAATAGTGTAAGCGTTCTGCCTGCCGTAAGCGTTGTACAGGCTAAATGCTAATTCGGAATTCCATTTCTTCTTTTTCTTCAACTGCACCGTAGCGCCAAGATCGAGACGGTGGTAAGCGGGCATCCGGTAACCGTTGCGGTTGGTGTAATAATAAACCGTTTGTCCGCCCACCGTGTATTTTCCGTTGGGAAAGGTGACAGCATCGCCGGTATAATAAATCCAGTCGGCAGAAAGTGTCCATTTAGTATTTAATGCATACATGCCAACAATGGCGATATCGTGCGTTCGGTCTTGCCGCGCATTGTACCATTGGTTGTTATTTACGCCGTTAATCTTACGCTCTGTTTTCGATAAGGTATAGCTGAGCCAGCCGGTAAGCCGGCCGTTCTTTTTGCGCAGCATGCCTTCTATTCCGTACGCTCTGCCCCTGCCATAAAGCAATTGTGTTTCTGCCGGCACGTAAGAGAATACATCGGCGTCGTCGCGGTAGTCAATCTGGTGCTGCATCGTTTTATAATACGTTTCAACGGTAAGCTCGTACTTATTACCCTTTAGGTTTTTATAATACCCTATAGAAACGAGGTCGGCGATCTCTGGCTTGATGAGGTTGCTGCTGCTGATCCATTTATCCGTTGGTGTGCTGCTGGTGCTGTTGCTGATCAGGTGCATGTTTTGCACATTGCGTACATAAGATGCTTTGAAGGAGCTGCTGCTGTTGTATTGATAAGCGGCTGCGAGGCGCGGCTCAAGGTTCCAATATGTCTTTACTACCTGCCCGGTGTTGTAATGCATCGTATCGAGAATATCACCTTCGTTGCTGATATTGTAATAATCGCCTTTGCCCAGCACGCTGAACGCAGTAAACCGGGTGCCATAGGTAACCGAAATATGATCGGTTGCCTTATAGGTGTTACTGGCATAAACGGCGTTCTCCATCGAATACCGTTTAGGCTGCACCCGGTTACTTACACTGGAGGTTTCGGAAGCCGAGATTTCGCCGGGGCGAACACGATGATAAATACTGCTCCACCCAAAACGGATATTGTTCCTTGCGCTGGCATTCCACTGGTAATCCTGCTTGAGATTCCAGTCCCTGATCTGCGAGAAAATGGTGAAGTCGTTGGAGCCGCTTTTGATATGGATGGAGTAATCGTAATTGCTGTAAATAAGCGAGGTGTTGGAGAACAGCCGGCTGCTGAAAATATGGTTCCAGCGGAGCGTGCCGGTAGCATTGCCCCAGTCTATACCAAACTGATCGCTGAAGCCAAGCAGGTCTTTACCAAAATAGCCGCTGATGTAGAGCCGGTCTTTTGCGCCCAGCTCATAATTCAGCTTTGCATTCAGGTCGTAAAAATAGATACGGCTTTGCTTCAGGCTTGTGTCTGGCGCGGCTTTCAGGAACACGTCGGCATAGGTTCTCCTGCCGGTCACCAGGAAAGAAGACTTGCCTTCCTGTATCGGACCTTCCACATTCAGCTTGGCCGAAATAAGCCCGATGCCGCCGCTCACGGCATAGTCCTGGTTGTTGCCGTCGTTCATCTTAACATCCACTACCGACGACAACCTGCCGCCATACTGCGCGGGCATGCCGCCTTTATAAACGGTAACATCTTTAATCGCATCGGAGTTGAATGTAGAGAAGAAGCCCAACAGGTGCGAAGCGTTATATACATTGGCTTCATCCAGCAAAATCTGGTTCTGATCGGCGGAGCCGCCGCGTACATAAAAACCGGCATTGCCGTCGCCTGCGCTTTTGATGCCCGGCAATAACTGTATTGTTTTCAATACATCTTTTTCGCCGAACAAAACAGGTATGTTTTTAATGTCTTTGGTGCTTAAATTTTCAATGCCGGTTTGCGTGCCACTGATGCTTCTGCCTTTAGCTGTGGACGATACTACCACGCCGGCAAGGCTGTTTGTTTCTTCGGTTAGCCATACAGGCAGGCGAATGTCTTTATCGAGGATAATGGAAAAAGTATCGCTGCGCAGACCAACCGCGCCCGCTTCCAACCGGTAACTGCCTTGCGGTAAGGTAATGGAATAAAAGCCGTATTCGTTGGAAGTAGTGCCTTTATTGCTATTGATTATTCTTAGCGAAGCGCCGATGATGGTTTCGCCGGTGCGCTTGCTTTTGATGGTACCACTGATGGTAAATGCAGGCTGCGCCTGCGCCGGTGCAAGTATCCCGAACATAAAAAACAATAAGAGAAAGAAATAGAGCTTTGTTGGTTGCATCAACGGCGTGTTTTAAAGCCGGCACAAATGTTCATCAAAGCAATGGAAGAAAAAAGATAAAAATGGTGAAGCGGATTATAATGGGTAAATGTTTAGGCAATAACAAAGGAGAGAAGTAAACTTCTCTCCTTTGTTATTAAGAATCCGATCCACGTTAAGGTTTTATATCGAGCTGAATTTGTAATTCTTTTAATTGCTTATCATCAATGGTGGAAGGCGCGTCCAGCATTACATCTCTGCCGGAATTATTTTTGGGGAAAGCGATAAAATCGCGGATGCTCTCGCTGCCGCCGAGGATGGCACACAACCGGTCGAAGCCAAAAGCAATGCCACCGTGCGGCGGTGCGCCGTATTCAAAAGCGCCCAGCAAAAAGCCGAATTTATGCAGCGCTTCTTCTTTACTCATGCCCAGCGCGGCAAACATTTTTTCCTGCAGTTCGCGCTGATAAATGCGGATAGAGCCGCCGCCGATTTCGTTGCCGTTCAGCACCATGTCGTACGCATTGGCTTTGATGTTGGCATAAGGATGTTCCAGGTATTTTGCTGCATTTTCGATAGCAGGATTGTTATTGATCATTACCTCAATATCTGCTGGCTTGGGCGAGGTAAACGGATGATGCCGCGCTACCCAGCGACCTGTTCCGCCCGAAGCGGGATTTTCTTCTTCCGAATATTCAAACAGGGGAAAATCGAGCACCCAGAGCAGCTTAAATTCACTAGATTTTCTATAATTTAAATGTGGAGAAGAAGCTAAATACAAACGAAACTCACTAATAGCTTTCCTCGTTTTTTCTTCTTTTCCAGCTAATATGTAGATCATATCTTCAGGTTCAGCTTTTACAAATTCAGCTATTGCTTTTAACCTTTCTGAATCGTAAAACTTGTCTATACTGCTTTTGTAAGTGCCATCTGGGTTACACCTTATATAAATCAACCCACTCATACCTATTTGTGGACGCTTAACCCAATTAGTAAATTCCTCTAACTGCTTTCTTGATTCCTCAAAAGATTTAGGAACGGCAATTGCCAGCACTGTTTCTGCTTCATCGAAAATTTTAAAATTTGCATTATCAATTAGCGAACTGTTATTTTGTTTCGATGGGAATGTATGGGCAGGAAATTTCAGGTTGGTTATCTTCATTCCAAAGCGGATATCCGGCTTGTCGTTGCCGTAATTCCACATGGCTTCTTCCCAGGTAGTGCGCTCGACTTTCTCACTATAATCAATACCTTTTATTTCTTTGAAAATAAACCTGATTAAGCCTTCAAACATATTCAGAATGTCTTCCTGCTCCACGAAAGCCATTTCGCAATCTATCTGTGTAAATTCCGGCTGTCTGTCGGCACGCAAATCTTCATCGCGGAAGCATTTCACCACCTGGTAATACCGGTCGTAACCGCTTACCATCAGCAGCTGCTTAAAGGTTTGCGGACTTTGCGGCAAGGCATAAAACTGCCCACCGTTCATCCGGCTTGGAACTACAAAATCACGAGCGCCTTCCGGTGTAGATTTGATGAGGAACGGTGTCTCAATATCCATGAAGCCTTGCCCGTGCAGGTAGTTGCGGGCAGCGCGGTTAACGGCGTATCGCAATTCCAAATTCTTTTTTACTGCATTGCGGCGCAAATCGAGATAGCGGTATTTCATGCGCAGGTCATCGCCGCCATCGGTTTCGTCCTGTATAGTAAATGGCGGCACTGCCGACTTATTCAGTATTTTAAAACTTTCTACGTTTATTTCGATATCACCGGTGGAGATACTTTGGTTTTTATTGCTGCGTTCCCGCACCGTTCCGGTCGCCTGAATCACAAATTCGCGTCCTAACGGATTTTCTTCCAACTGCGCTTTCAGTTCTTCGCCAAATACTAACTGGGTAATACCGTAGCGGTCTCGCAGGTCAACAAAAGTGATAGCCGCCCCTAACTTACGTACGGTTTGTATCCAGCCGGCAAGCGTTACTTCGGCGCCTGCATTGGTTATCCGTAATTCTCCACAGGTATGCGTGCGATACATGGTGTATTTGAAGTTTAAAATTTGAGGCGCAAATATAAGCGGATTGGTAAAGCGGCTGTAATTGGTTATCTGCAACACTCACCGGTTCATTGTTGTATTGGTGTTGTGCAGTTAGCGGTTGTGGCAATAGTAAATGGTTTAGCCTTGCTTCCGCTTTACAATTAGTAGCCAGTCTTTATCCAGCGGAAGATAACCGTATTCATATACAAACACATACGTTTGCTCTTTTTTATTCTGATATTGGTGGGTGAAGTATTTGAAATTAAATCCTTCATCGGCAAGCTTCTGCCGGTTCACTTTTTTCATTTCCTCTCCTTCTGAAAGAATATCTGCCAGCAGACGCCTGTTTTTGCGCAAAATATAATTGATGTTCCTCACAAGATTGTTCTCATCGCTGTTTTGGCGATTGTTATGGCTGTTGCGACAGTAATCGTCACAAAACTTCTTATCTGCTCTGCCTTTCAGCGTTTTTCCGCAACTGAGACATTGTTTAGTAACTACTTCCATTAAGTGTAAAAATATTACCTTTTATCCGGTTGCAAACGCTTACAAACAGTTATATCCGAAGTAAGTGACTAATAACCGAGTCGCACTTTTTCGGAGGTACACCTTTGTATCGCAATCCGGAATTGGGTTGCATTAAAAATTTGTTCAGTAATTTAAAATTGTAAAAATGAGTACTTTAAGAAACAGCGTTCAGCTAATCGGGCACCTGGGAGCCGACCCGGAAATTAAAACTTTAGACAAAGGCATGCAAATGGTAAAACTGCGCCTGGCCACTACAGAAAGCTATCGTACCGACAAAGGCGATTGGAAAGAGGAAACCCAGTGGCACACCATTACTGCCTGGGATACGCTGGCGGCGAGGGCTGCAAAACAACTCCGGAAAGGAAGTTACCTGATTGTGCAGGGCAAACTGATCAACCGCAGTTATACCGATGCACAAAGCAATAAAAAGTATGTAACTGAAGTGCGGGCCATTAGTTATGTATTGCTTGACAAGCAAAAAGGCAATACCGGGGAACCGGCAGCGGCAATGCAGGAAGAAACCAGTGAAGCTTTAGGGTTTTAGTTACCTGTTGTGTTCTATAACACGCCTTTGTAGTTAAGCAACAGGCTGTGCCTATCCCGGCATAGCCTGTTGCTTTAGGAATGCGCGCTTTTTTTTCGATGAATCGTTTTAGGCAACTACTGGCTTGCAGGAATTTTTTTCTTCTGATTTCTTTATATGCAGAAAGCGTTCTATTGAATTCTTTATTTAGAAAAATGTGTTTAATTGTTTAGCGATTTTAAGTGTTTACAATTAAGACTATGTCTCTATTCTATTCTGCATAACTTTCTATACAACAAAACCGCCTCAAAATTTGAGGCGGTTTTGTTGTATAACAAACTGACTGTATTACTGGTTAATCACTTCTACACCCGGATGCGCTTTTGCATCAAAAGCAAATTTGCTGTCCGGAATGTTGGCATTCGTATTAATATTAGAAAGCGAAAACTCCACGGTGTTATCGGCCTTATCCAAAACCTGTGCTTTAGTCACCATGTCTTTTGTCTTGTCCACAAAAACAGTCACTTGCTTAAAATTCTTTCTTTTATCCACCGGTGTCAGTACAATCTGGTTATAATTACCGCTGGAGGAAACAAGGTTATAGGTAAAATCCTTATCATAAAAGTTGCCTAAAAATTTTTGCGGCGAAAATCCTTTGTCATCATCATCCACATCAGAAACGGTAACTTCCTTATCACCATCATAGTTCCAGTTTTTGGTGCCGTCGCTGTAAATCTCCGTACTGCCCTGCTTCAAAAAATACTTCTGTCCTTTTATAAAAACCTGTCCCTTTTTAGAGCCCCGGACTACATTTTTTTTGTCTTTGGTTGTATAAGAGAAATCGGCGGAGATTCCTTTATTTGCTTTTAGCTTGCTGCTTACTTTATCTAATATGGTTTTGGCATTGCTGTTTTGGGCAAAACTAAAACCCGTTATTCCTGTTAGCATTACAATAATCCATACAATCTTTTTCATCTAATTTTTAATTTTTTGGGTGGCAAAAATACTAGAATTGTTACCAGTAACAGATTCGGTTTTCAATCAATCGTTTAATCATACCTGCATCCTTCATAGGTAAAACAGATTGTATGCCAATCGTTCTTTATGTTTTAATTAACCATATACAACCCTGCCGGTAACAAAAGGCTTTCTATTATTGCCGATATAACTTAATTTCGCACACTTTATGAAAATTGCAGTTCAGTTTTTGGCGGTCATTTTTTTGTTTTGTGCCTGCAACTCTAAGTTTGGAAAAGTACTTAAAAGCAAAGACAACGAGTATAAGTATAAAATGGCGGAACAGTATTATGCGCAGAAAAAATGGGATAAAGCTTCCCAACTGTTCGAAGGTTTGTTTCCGTATGTAAAAGGTACGGCCCGGTTTGAGGATATGTATTACAAATATGCTTACTGCGCTTACTACCAGAAAGATTACCTGAACGCAGAAAATCTTTTCAAGAATTATTTGGAAAGTTTTCCAAATGGCCAACGTGCTGAAGAATGCGAATACATGCGGGCTTTTTGTTTTTATAAGCAAGCGCCGAAAGTTGATCTTGATCAGACCAACGCTTCCAAATCGGTTGCCCTCATGCAGGCTTTTATTAATACACATCCGGGTAGCGAACGCAACAAAGAAGCAGAAAATATAATTGACTTATCGCGTACCAAACAAGAACTGAAAGAGTTTAAGGCAGCGCAGTTATACTACAACCTTGGCTATTTTAAATCGGCAGCCGTTGCTTTTAATATTTTAATGGACGACTACCCGGAATCGAACAAAAGTGACAGCTATAAACTGGAAGTAATAAAAGCGTATTTTAAATACGCACAGCAAAGCATTATTGAAAGACAGGCTGAACGCTACGGGCAGGTGTTAACGGAAATATCAGATTTTGAAGACCGGTTTCCGCAGAGTAACTTGCACACGCAGGTATTGGAATACAAAACACTTTCTTCAAACAATATAAAACGCATACAAGATGAGCAAGCTAAGGCGACAGCAGAACGGTAATACACCCAGCGTGGTGGAAACAAAAAGCCTGATAGCTATAAAAGCTAAAACGGGTAATTTGTACGAATCTATTGCCATTATTGCCAAAAGAGCCAACCAGATAAATGTAACGGTAAAGGACGAATTGCATAGCAAATTAGAAGAGTTTGCCACGCATACAGACAGCCTTGAAGAAGTACATGAAAATAAGGAGCAGATAGAAATTTCTCGTGCTTACGAGAAAATGCCCAATGCAGCTATACTCGCTACACAGGAATTTATGGAAGA
Source organism: Ilyomonas sp. (assembly GCA_965247435.1). GTDB lineage: Bacteria > Bacteroidota > Bacteroidia > Chitinophagales > Chitinophagaceae > Ilyomonas. The sequence goes on from OZ252019.1 coordinate 2,137,586, forward strand.
TAAGATCTATCATCGCAAGAACGAAGACGATCTGTTCAGATAGACAAATTGCGCCTTTTACAATGAATAAACAATAGCCAACGGTTTTACCGTTGGCTATTGTTTATGGCATAAACGGTGTAGTTATTATTAAGCTTTGCCTGCCGCTTTCTATCTTTACACAACATTAATTTTTGCAATCTACCTTATTCAACACTTTGGTGCTTACCAATAAAAAAATATTATTAGGCATTACCGGCAGCATTGCAGCCTACAAAGCTATTTCACTGGTGCGCTTGCTTATAAAAGCCGGTGTGGAAGTAAAAGTAATTTTAACACCTTCGGCGAAAGCGTTTGTATCGCCGCTGGTACTTGCTACGCTGTCAAAAAACAAAGTGCTTATTGACCTCTTTGATGAAGACACCTGGGCTAACCATGTACAGCTTGGACGCTGGGCCGATGTACTGCTGGTTGCCCCGCTCAGTTGTAATACTTTATCGAAAATGGCAACCGGGGTTTGTGATAATTTATTACTTGCCGTTTATTTATCTGCAACCTGCCCCGTTGTAGCTGCGCCGGCAATGGACGAGGATATGTGGCGCCATCCGGCCACCAGAAAAAATATACAAATTATATCGTCTTTCGGCAATACAGTTATAGATGTAAACAGCGGCGAGCTGGCCAGCGGTTTAACAGGCGAAGGCCGTATGGCCGAGCCGGAAGAAATAATGCAGCATCTTGAAGCTTTTTTTTCAAAAAATAAATCACTGAACGGGAAAAAAGTGTTGGTTACTGCCGGGCCTACGCACGAAGCCATAGACCCGGTTCGTTTTATTGCCAACCACTCTTCCGGCAAAATGGGCTATGCCCTGGCAGAAGCATTAAGTGAGCAGGGTGCGGAGGTGACTTTGGTAAGCGGACCAGTTGCTATCACCACAAACAATACTGCAATTACGCTTATAAAAGTAAAAACAGCGGCTGAAATGTATGACGCCTGTATGGCTGTCTTTGCGCAGCAGGATATCGCCATTCTTGCCGCCGCGGTAGCCGATTATACACCGGCAAGCCCTGCTCTTCAGAAAATAAAAAAAGGATCGGCAGATCTTAATCTGGAGCTGATAAAAACAAAAGACATTTTAAAAACGTTAGGAGACGCAAAGAAGGAGTATCAGTTGCTGGTTGGGTTTGCACTGGAAACTGATAATGAAAAAGCAAATGCTCTACAAAAACTGCAAACTAAAAATGCCGACCTGATCGTTTTAAATTCCATGCGGGACGAAGGGGCTACTTTTGGTTTCGATACCAATAAGGTTACTATTTTTGATAAAAACGGTAAAGAATGGGCATCGCCATTAGCCGGCAAAAGCGCAGTTGCTACTTTTATCATCAACACTATACTTGAAAAATTATATGCTACAACTTAAACTATGTCTTTGCTGTATGCTGTTTGCCTTATTGCACGCGCAGGCGCAGGAATTGCAGGCTAAAGTAACCGTGCTTACACAATCGCTGCCGTCGTCGGCAAACCGGGAACGGTTTAATAATTTGCAGACGCAGCTCACCAACCTGCTGAATAACCGCAAATGGACGGATGATACCTATACACCACAGGAGAAAATAGAATGTAATTTCCTGCTGAACATTACGGAAGCAATAGACGACGACAACTTTAAAGCGACCCTCACGGTTCAGTCGGCGCGGCCTGTCTTTAATTCGGCGTATAAATCGCCCATCATCAATTTTATTGATAATGATATCGCTTTCAAATATGTGCAATCCCAACCGGTAGAGTTCAACGAAAACCGCGTGGCAGGTAACGATGCGCTTACGGCCAACCTGACTGCTTCCATCGCTTATTATGTTTATATTATTCTGGGGTTCGATTACAATTCATTCACGCCAAAAGGCGGTAATCCGTATTTTGTTCAGGCACAGAATATTGTAAACGGTGCTCCGGAAGGCCGCTCGATCAGTGGCTGGAAAGCGTTCGATGGCCAGCGCAACCGTTACTGGCTGGCGAATAATGCCCTGAACACCCGATTTAATGTATTTAACGACATCGTTTATAATTATTACCGCCAGGGAATGGATAAGTTATACGACGATGCGGCGGCGGCGCGGGAAAATATGCTCGACGCCCTTACACAGTTGCAAACTTTTAACCGCGAAAACCCCAGTACCATGATTATGCAGTTTTTTATCCAGAGCAAATATGCAGAGCTGGTAGGTGTTTTCAAGAAAGCGTCGCCCGACATAAAAAGCCGCGCAGTAAGCATTCTGCAACAGATTGATCCTACAAATGCCGATAAATACCGTACAGAATTAAGATGAGAAAACTGCTTGTATGTTTAGGAATTTTGCTTTTAATAGCTTGCTCGTCCAACGATAAGTTACCGCCTGATATATTGCCGCTAAATACTATGAAGACCATTATCTGGGATATGACGGTGGCAGGCAATTTAGCTTCGGACAAATATGTCCTTCGTAAAGACTCGCAGCGCATTATGACAACAGGTCTTTACCGGAAAGTATTTGACCTGCATAAGATAAACAAGGCTGCCTTTTATAAAAGTTATGGCTATTACGAAGCGCATCCGCAGGAGCTAAAGATACTGTTTGATTCAATCAGCAATTACGGCATGCGCCAAAAATCATTATCTTATCAAAAAGGATTATAGAAAAAAACTGATAATTAACTGCTTATAAGTATTGCGATATTAGCAGGATTGTTATACTTTTGCAGCCCTTTAAAAGGGCTGTTTTATGTATAATTATATAAAACGGCTGATTACCCGTAAGGTTCTACAAGCGTCCGCCTGTGCGGAACACCAGCAGGGTGTAATCTTAACAAGATTATTAATATGCCAAAAGTTAAAACAAACTCCAGCGCCAAGAAGCGCTTCAAGGTGACCGGAACAGGAGAAATCACCTTTCAAAAAGCTTTTAAACGTCACATTCTTACCAAGAAATCTACCAAGCGCAAACGTTCTTTACGCATGAAAGGAATGATTGGCGCCGCCAACAAAGACTTTGTGATGCGTTTACTCCGCCTGAAGTAAAAAATTCCGGTACTCCGAAGAGTGTATATACAGGGATAATCAGTCTATCTATTCAATCATTCATTTCAGATGCAATATTCAATTACCAATATTCGATCTGAAATCTTAAATAATTAATTATGCCACGTTCAGTAAATGCAGTAGCATCAAGGGCAAGAAGAAAAAGGATTTTAAAACAAGCCAAAGGCTTTTATGGCAAGCGTAAAAATGTTTATACGGTTGCCAAAAACATCGTAGAAAAAGGAATGACCTACAGCTATGTAGGCCGCAAGCTGAAAAAGCGCGAATACCGCCAGTTGTGGATCGCCCGTATCAACGCAGCCGTACGCGAAGAAGGTATGACGTACAGCCAGTTTATTGACAGGCTGAATAAAAAAGGCATCGAGCTAAACAGGAAAGTGCTTGCCGACATTGCGATGAACGAACCGGAAAGCTTTAAGTCACTGATCAATTCTGTAAAATAATCAGCCGGATAAATTTTAAAAAAGGGAACGATTCTGTCGTTCCCTTTTTATTTTAAGTTTATTAAGGTACTTATAAAACGTATGGCAAACTCCTGGCGTACGAGTTGGCGGAAGACCAAAAAATGACAGGCTTATTAGCGTAACGGATAGATAAATTAAAGGTTAAAAAATATTGTCTTTCACTTCCGATTTGGATCGTATAAAGAATTAAAAGCCGGACAATCACCAAATTTGCGTATGCAGCAGGAAGCAAACCGCTTCTTAAAAGAATTTGTAAATCGCTATCGGCAGGCTAAAAAATAAAACCAGCAGTATTAGCAAACAACTATTTTTGCGCCTTGTTTTCATTTTTCATCTCATATATATTTTCTAACCCGAAAGGATGAATAACACTTATACCGACCTGGTACAGCAAACCTTTCACTTTCCGCAGGAAGGGTTTGACCTCAACGACAATGGTTATCTCGAGTTTAACGGTTTACAGCTAAAAGAACTGATTGCCAAGTATGGAACGCCTTTAAAGCTCAGCTATCTGCCTAAGATTGGCATGCAAATAAACAAGGCGAAAAAGATGTTTGAGAATGCTTTTAAACGCCATAAGTACGAAGGCAAATACTTTTATTGCTATTGCACTAAAAGCTCGCATTTTTCTTTCGTGGTAGAAGAGGCCCTGAAGCATGAGATACACCTTGAAACTTCTTATGCCTACGATATTGAAATCATCAACCGGCTATACCAGCGCAGGAAGATTAATAAAGATATTTTTATCATTTGCAACGGCTATAAGCAAAAACCATATACTTCGCGCATAGCAAAGCTGATTAATACCGGTTTTAAAAATGTGATCCCGGTGCTGGATAATAAAGATGAGTTGCAGGCTTACAAACGCACCGTGAAACATCCTTTTAAATTAGGTATCCGCGTGGCGGCAGAAGAAGAGCCGAGCTTTCCGTTTTATACTTCGCGGCTGGGTATCCGGGCCAAAGATATACTGGAGTTTTACGTAGATCATATCGAAGGCTATGAAGACAAATTCCAGCTAAAGATGTTGCACATCTTCCTTAATAAGGGTATTAAGGATGATATTTATTACTGGAGCGAATTGAACAAAATCATCAACCTGTATTGCCAGTTGAAGAAGATTTGCCCCGAACTCGACTCTATTAATATCGGCGGCGGTTTCCCCATTAAGCATTCCTTAGGCTTTGAGTACGATTACCAGTTTATGATCAACGAGATTGTAAGCAATATCAAAAAGGCCTGCAAGCGTACAAAGGTGCCGATGCCTAACATCTATACCGAGTTTGGCTCCTATACTGTTGGCGAAAGCATGGCGCACATCTATAGCGTACTTGGCGAGAAAGTACAAAACGATCGTGAAAACTGGTATATGATTGATTCATCGTTCATCACTACGTTGCCCGATACCTGGGGTATCGGGGAAAAGTTTCTGATGCTGCCGGTAAACAAGTGGGAGAACGATTACCAGCGCGTGGTACTGGGTGGCTTAACCTGCGACAGTCACGATTATTACGACAGCGAAGAGCACATCAATGAAGTGTTTTTGCCAAAACTGCAAAGTGCCAGCACTAAGAACGACGAGCAAAACAAAGAGCCGCTCTACGTTGGCTTTTTTCATACCGGCGCTTACCAGGACCAGATCAGCGGCTACGGTGGCATCAAGCACTGCCTTATTCCGTCGCCCAAGCACGTGATTGTAGAATACGATAAAAACGGGAAACTTATAGACTGGTTGTACGCCAAAGAGCAAACGGCGCAGAGCATGCTGAAGATATTAGGTTACCTCTAACAAACAAGCCCTGCATTTTGCGGGGCTTTCTTTTAGTACTTGTTGTTAACCATGTTTTTAACTGCTCTGCTTCTGTACAACACCTTCTACAATGCGGCAAAAATCATTGAAAGGAATATCGTCTGCGTTTAATCCCGACAGCGCTATCAGTTTCGGCAGGTTTTTTATAAATTCATTATAATCGTTTTCCACAACGGTGTACCCTGGAATGGTTGTACGCTTGGAAGCTGTACTCAGCCAGTCCCGTATGTTCCTTACCACCAGTGAAGTATTGTTATTGTGCGCTTTGGTATCTACACCGCTTAAGTCGGAGATATAATGCTGGTAGCTAAACTTATCCCTTTCAAAAATAAGCGCTGTTTTGGTTTTCTGCTCTTTATTGCCAAACCGCTTGGCGCCAAAGAAGATGCCCAGTTCAAAAGGCATATTAAACCGGGGCAGGTTATTGGTTAGCTCTGTGCGCGATATATCGTGGATACTGTAGCGGCACTGTTCTACGCAACGCATTATTTTATCGAGCCGGCTGTCGCTCGCATCATCTTCGGCGAGGGCGCACACCGGTAAAAAACCACAGCGATATACAGAGAAAACGATGGCCTGCAGCAACGGCATATACCCATCATCAAAGGGGCAGTTGATAAACACAAAATCGTTGTACCCCATGGCCATATCATGTAACTATTTGCCGGCTTTTGACGGTTTTGGAGATGCTTTTTTGGTAACCCGTACCAGCACTTCCGGGGATGGAGCGGAAAGTGCTGTTTCTGCGGCGCCGTTACCATATACAGCCTCAACCGCCGCTTTTACTGCTGCGCGTGATACAGATGCCGGTTGATTGGAAGTTTTTACCCGTATCTTATTCATAAGCGCAAATCTACTCACTTTTTATTTAAAACATGCTCAGCTTGTGCTTGCCCGAGTACTTAAAAGGCACATTCACAAAAATGCCGGCCTTGCCTACGCGCGTAGTGCCGGCAATATCCACCTGTATTTCCTGGCTAAATAAAACATTCAGCGAGTTTTTGTACAGGTTGCGCATATCTACCTGCACGTGCGACGGCAGCGAAAACTCACTGCGCCGGGCGATATGCATGGTGGTATCCAGCACATATTTACCCAAAAAATTGTGGTTTACAAATATGTCGCAGTCCACATGCCGGAGGTCCACACCAAAATTGTTGGGATTGAAATAAACAAGGTTCATAGAAATAGCGGAACGGTCGAAGCCGAGGCTGTCTATAGAAAAGTTTTGTACATCGCGGTAGTCGAAGCCCTGCGGTTTTTTACAGGCGAAAAAGGCAACGAACAGAAACGCCAAAGCTGCTATACGCATATATTATTTTGCCCGAAAATAGAGAAGATTATTTTTTAACGGGGAATTGCATTGTTAATAGCTTTACAATTACATAAAAGCCAATGCCATCGCATGTATATGCTATTTTAAGTTCTTTTCAATGCTTATACTTTTGCAACCGTATTTAATTATAATATCATTGCAAAAAATTCATAACAACATCACAAAACAACCATCATGAGAGTAGTATCTATCCTGAGCACATTTATATTATGTGCCGTATCACTCAGCAGCTTTGCACAGCTTGAAGGCAGCAAAGAAGTGTATGCTTCGCCTAAAATGAATGCAGAAATCGCAAAGCACAAAACGGTAGCCATCCTGCCGTTCAGCGCTACCATCACCTATAAAAGGCCACCAAAAAATTACGATGAAAACGCACACAAGGCGGAAGAAAAAGCGCTTTCTACCGATCTGCAATCTTCGATGTACACATTTTTGCTGCGCAAGCAAAGTGATTATACGGTAACGTTTCAGGATGTGGACCGCACCAATACCCTGCTGAAACAAGCGGGCGTATATGAAAAGATGGATGAAGTAACGCAGGATTCTATCTGCAAAATATTAAAGGTAGATGCAGTAATAAAAGCCAAGTATGCCTACGAAAAAACAGCCAGCGAAGGTGCGGCCATTGCCAAAACAGTGCTCTTTGGCGGTTTGGGCAGCAAAACCGGCTCCGGCGGCCTTACGATGCAGATATACAACGGCGGCGATGGCGAACTGCTGTGGCGCTTTTACAAAGCGATGAACGACGATGTGTTCAGCTCTACCGATGTGCTGGTAGAACGTATGATGCGCAAAGTAGCCCGCAACTTCCCGTACGACCGGTAATTGAAACACATAGAAGCAGGCAATCGTTTAATAAACAAAAGCCCGGCCCTTTGCCGGGCTTTTGTTTTTCTGCCCGCACGGTAGCTGATCAGCAAACTTAGTGCGGATGCTACGCCATATTAGCCCCGCCTGCAGCCATAATTTTTATTAGGTGCAGCGTTAATCCAACGCATTTTTTACTTTCTCTTCCAGCACTTGTTTTATAAACTCTTTTTTGCTGCAACGTCGCACCTTCCATTCTCTTTGCTGATTTTTATTTTACGTTTCCAAAGAAATGTACTGGGTCGAATTTCTGTATAGTCGTTGTTATTATCGCTTAAAAATTCTAATGATGAATGAATAACAATTATTGGATAACCTATCCTGATATGTATTGGACGAAACGTTTTTTTAAGCCAACCTTTGCTTATCTATTGTCCTGCAACGTTCAGTTTTCATCGGGTAAACGAGTTGCCAAAAATGGCAGCTTACTTACATGGCTTTGTGCATAGGCTGCAGTAGCGTTCTGTCAACCCACAAGCCGAACCTAATAAAAGATGAGAGTACAAATTAATATACTGTTGTCCAATAGCATTCCAACAAGCCGGGATTGAAGTTGAATAATCAATTGTGCCGTAATTAACAAAGTCCGCCGTTATAACGGCCAATATAGTGTGCCGTTTTAAGTTACGATGTGCTTTTCAATCCGTTTTCCGACCGTGTCAACAATTGTAGGTTGTCAAGCTCGGTTAATCCGCCGTTGTGCATGGAAACGATGTGGTCAATTTGAAAGTCAAGTTTGTTTTTGCTTTTATACTTTCCTGTTGCGCTTACAAAGTTCCCTTCCTCGTCACGATGCTTGTTATAAACAGCGTCACTCAACTGCTTCCAATACTCAGGCGCAACTTCCCGAAGTTCGGACATAGGAAGTCTGTTTAACGCTCTGCTCTCTTTTGTATCTTTAGCGATAACAATTGATTTTTTGAAAAGGTCGGGATTAGAAAGCCTGCGAACGGCAAGGTCAATCTCGTTAAGAAAGTACCGTTTATCGTAACCAAAAAAAGCTTTCCACTCTGTTATATTACTGTCCCAAAGACTACTTTTATATTCTTCTTCCTCACGCCTTCCTTTGTTTTCGTCAATAATGGTTTGCGCAACTTTCGTGAGGTCATATTTAGACCTTTCTTTTAGTTCAATGTATTTTGGCTCTACATCGGTCTGTGCATAAAACTGCAAAATGTCTTTAATGTCTTGCACATAGTAAGCAGGATACTTCAAGCTGCCATAAAAAAATTCATCGTCTATCTTCTCTGCTAAGTCATCAAGTTCGTTCTCCGTAAGGTTTTCCCGGTCGGTCAGTTTGTACTTTTCAAAGAACTGCGGCAAGGCGTTAATAAAGTCGCTGTAAGATTGGCGAATATTATCGTAAACAAGCACTTCGCAATTCTTTTCGTGAGCTTCGTCGTCAAAAGGCTGCAGGATGGAGAAGTGATAAATTCCTAAAGGAATGCGTTCAATGAAATCAAGTTTTTCAAGTTCTTCCCGCACTTCAGCAGCAATTGTCTTGTTAGTAAGGCTTGCAAACTCCTCTATTTTACTAATGGCAACAAGACGAATAAGCTGTTTCTTAGTGTCTGGCTGCTTATCGTTAAAATCAACGTTTGCTTCAATCAGCAGCTTTTCGGGATTAACCCATGCTACCTTTTCTCTCCACTCGTCAATAAAGCTTACGATGTAGGCGTCTTTAGTTCCGCCTGCCCGTTCGCCACGCAAGCCACGCCCAATCATTTGGGTCATTAAAATTGGCGATATGGTCGGACGTGCAAGAAAAACCGATTGTACATTCGGAATGTCTGTTCCCTCAGTCAAAATATTTACATTAATGAGTACTTCCAAATCGCCTTTGCGGAAACGATTAATAATTTCAGGGTTATCTTTTTTCAGGTTAACGCCGGTCACCATGTCTTTAACGATTGAAATAACAAAGTCCGACTTAATGCCTTGCTCCTGAAACAATTTGTTTAAGGCAATCGCATTGAACACATTAAGCGCAAATACAATTGTTTGTTTGTATTTGCTTTTGTTGTTGATATATCGGTTCACAATCGCCCAATTCCGCTGATCATTTTCGGCAATGGTTTGCGCTGTTCCTCTGCCGATGCTTTCAATGTCAAAGTATTGAAGGTTGTCAAGCTGCTCATCATCTAAATAACGGGTCATGTCAAATCCGGTACTCACTTCTTCAAAAATGGGTTCAGATAATATCCCGCGGCTAATAAGTGTTCGCAAGTCAACCTTATACACTATATCGTCGGGAAAAACTTTTGCAAGCAAACCCTGCTCGGCTTCGGCAGTGCGAAAAGGTGTTGCGGTTAAGCCTAACAACCGAAACTCACCGACTTTGTCTCGCAGGTTATCAATTAATTTTCGGTAAGTTTTTGCTGTGGCATGATGGGCTTCATCAATGACGAGAAAAATCTCCTTGTCATTTCCCTTTAGCCAATTATTGTAAAGATGGTCAAAGCCGGCATTCAAGCTGTCTTTACTGGAAAGAATAATATCATCAGTGCGCTGGATATTTACCGGCTTGTCGTGAATGCCCGAAACAAGACGGTAGTTCAACTTCGTCTTGTTTGGAAAAATGTCTTTGTAGGAAAGTTGCTTATGAAAGGTACGCTGTGCTTGTTCTAACAGTTCATGGCGGTGCGCTACCCATAAAACCTTTTTGCCTTTGTCCAGATAGTTCTTTGCAAGCCAATAAGCGGCAGTTAGGGTTTTACCGCCGCCTGTCGGCAAAACCAAAAGCCCTTCAAAAGGATTTTTATTGGAGCGAACAATTTTTGTTTGCAAACGTTCAACCGCTTCCTCCTGATGCTTGTATAGTGTGATGCCGCTTTCTTCTTGTGCAATATCAATCGTTCCTGCGTGTTTGTAGGCTATTCTTCTTTGGCTGTGCTTTTCCTCGCCATTTAACTGCTCCTGACCGTTTTTTCGAAAGGTTACGGTCTCGTGTTTGTTGAAGTCAAAAATGGACTTGCGTTCTTCCCGTCCGCAATGGAGTGTTAAGCCTTGTTTCTTAAACTGGTAGTCAAATTTTCTAAGCAATTCCATGTTGTTAGGTGTCCGGTTGCCTGCACCGGTTACAAAGCTGTCAAAACCCCGGTATGTATATCCGTACTTATTGTTTTCAATGGATTGTATGATGTCAGTAACGATAGCTTTAATTTCTTTTAGTTCCATGTCGGCAAGATAGTTTCTTTAGTTTGCTTGGTGTGTAAAATGGCAGCCTACCCAACAACTCAAATATACGCAACTCCCCCATTCAACTTACGGCAATGCATAGACAAAGAGGCGTATGTACGCACTACAACCGCTGCCGCAAAAGATACCCTATCCCCTCCTCCACCCGCGCGATATAGCAAAAACTTTTTCGGAGGGCATCAGCGCTGCTGCGGAGGCCATCTGAAGTTCTTCGGATGCCCTCCGCAGTTCGTGCGATAGGGTAAAAACTTTTTCGGATGCCATCAGCGCTCCTGCTGATGCCATCCGAAACGCCGTAAATGCCCATCGCAGCTTCCGCCGATGCCATGCGAAACGTTTCGGATGGCATCGGCGCTCCGGCCGGCAGGCTCCGAACTTCTTCGGATGCTATCAGCGCGGGCGCTGATAGCATCCGAAAGCCTTTTTGCGCGCCATCGCACCGGAGCACACCAGGCTGCCCCGGCCTGCCGGCATCTTCCACCGCTGCCGCTGCCACTTATTCCGGCTTATAATTCGCTTAAAACGCTTTCCCTACAGCAGAAATTTTTATTTTAGCCGTATTAAATTATACAGCAGGCTTTTACTGCTCTATTACTATCCGTATCAAAAACCTTTTTATCCATATCACACAAACAAAATCGCCATCCTTTATTTTATCACTATAAATTCCTTATGCTATGAAGCCCGACTACGATTTGCTTTTTGGTAACTTTTTTAACGATCCGCGCATTATTGATGCCCGCCTGTTCACCTTTGGCGAAGACAGCCTCAACCACTTTATCAGCGCCAATACCAACAGCCGGTACGATGCTACCATTGCCTCCCTCACGCCGCTGGTGGCTGCTTTTGGCAGCGAGCAGGGCGATGTTGCCTTTGCCCTCAACCGGCAAAAAGGCAATACCGATACGACCGATGCGCTGCTGGCAGAATTTATAAATACAATGCGCAGCCGCGAAGGCGAAATCGGCTACAAGTTAGGCGGCAAAGACACGCCGGCTTACCTGCTGTTTTACCCGCAGGGCATCAGCCAATATACCCGCGCTACCAAGGCAGCTATGCCGGTGCTTACCCACCAGGTTAAGATGGCGGCCACTGCACATGCCGCGCAGTTAGGCGCAGAGCTTACTGCCCTGCTTGGCAACTTTGGCGCCCGGTGGACGGCTACGCGCGGCAGCCAGGAGCAGCAGATGGGCAGTGTAGATACCAGCCGCGGCGAGCGTACAGCCGCACGCCGCAACCTGGAGCGCGGGCTGCTTAATGCGATACATGTGGTAGCGCTGAGCGATATTGGCAATGTGGCGCTGGGTGAAGGCCTTTTCAACTTTAGCCTGCTGTACGGACAAACCAAACACGAGCACAGCAACTACGCTGCTGTAGTAGGCGTGGATGAAACGGCCGCAGTGGCCAACCGGCTGTTTCCCCATCCGGCAATGATACGGGTAAGCAATACGGGCACCAACGCGGCTTTTGTAATTTATTTGGGCGCTACGGTTAATGCTGCGCCGCCGGCAGCAGCAACGGCCATCAACCCCGGTGAGAGCCGCGAGTTTGTGCCCGCCAAGCTTGGCGATGTGCAAAATACTTACCTGCTTATTAAGAATACCAGCATGGTTAATAGCTGCAGCTACGCAGTAGAGATTGTAGGATAATGAAAACAGGAAGCACGGCAGGGTAATACAATTTTTATATACTAAAAACATACAACAATGGAAGAAGCTAAACAACCCAACCCACACGAGCTGAAACAGCAGGAAGAAAAGCGCGTATGGGATGAGCTGGAAGCCGAAACGGCCGCCTGGCTGGCAAACAACCCGAAGGTGCAGGAGTACCTGAACGGCTTTAAAGCGCACGATGTACAATATTTTAAGCAAGCATACCCGCGGTTAAAAGCGCAGTTTATGCAATACGGCGCGTCGCTTGGCGACCTGCCCCAGCAACTGCAGGAAAGCTATATACAATGTGCCGCCGACCGGCTGATGGATATACAGCGCAAAAAACTGTTTAACCTGATGTGCCGCTGGGATGCCCGGCTGATTGACCTGGAAAGCATAAAAATATCCAACGACTTTCTTAAGTGGGACCATGATATGGAGAACTGCCCGCTTATAAGCCCCATCAGCCAGGAAGAGTTTGATTTGTACATGGAGTTTGTACAGACCGGTGAATTTGAAAAAGATAGTGAAATCTCCATCGGCCACTACGATTATTACCGGGACAAGGAAGAAACCTACGAAGACCGGCCGGCCTGGTTTAAGTTTGAAGAACACCACACCGGCCACGACAGCTATTTAAACCTGCCGATGCTGCGCTCGGCCAAAGAAGACGAGTACCGCAAACGCTGGAGTAAAGAAAGAGACCGGAAAACGGAAATAATGTACGAGACCGGCGAGGCCAAACGGTTTGTGCCGGACGAGCGCCCGGAATTAACCACCTACTATTATGCGCACCTCGAGCAGTTTATTATACACAACGAAAGCAAGGAAGTATTGCATTTGTTCCGGAAGCACTACGATTACTTTCACGACGAACTGATACGCGATAATGAGGAGGATGAAGAAAACAGCCGGCTTACGCAGCGCGCCGAAAGTATTATCCACAGCCTGTCGGGCATTAAAGACAAAATAGCGGTGGAAGCCAGCGACGATTGGCGCGAAGCGCTGATTGATGGCTTTGAGACTTATGAAAGAAACCAGGTGCTGCACGCGCTGCCGTATGCCTACAGCGATTACACCATGCGCAAGCAATTAGGGATAACTATCAGTAAAGAGGACAATGACCGCCGGCAATTTGATATGCAGTTGATAGATATGGTGCGCGACCAGATATTGTGCGGCCGCGAACTGAACGGCGAGCCGAGAGACCTGGAGTTCTGAGGAGATGTAACTATCTTTAAAATAAAAGCCCGCAGTAAAATGATACTGCGGGCTTTTTGTTATAACGTAATACTCAGTTTGCCTAACTTTTGCAAGGCATAAAAAATAGTGGTGGTATGCATCGCCTGTATAATCCCGTTGTTCAACACCATTTGTACAAAATCGCCCAGCGATACCAATTCCACTACAATTTCTTCATTCTCGTCAAACGACTGAGGGTGTGTAAGCCTGCCGCCGGTAAGTAAAAACATATTCATCCAGTTGGTGTTGGTACTTGGGTTGGGCGAGGTGCGGCCTAAAAACTCCACGTTATCAAAAGTATAACCCGTTTCTTCTATAAACTCACGCCGTATCGCCGCTTCGGGGCTGGCGTCGGTAGCGTCTATCACACCGCCCGGTATCTCCGTACACACCTGCTCTATCGCATGGCGGTATTGTTTTACCAGCACCACTTCATTGCTTTCTGTAATGCCTACCCCGGTGGCCCACTGCGGATACTCGATTACATAATACGGATATACAATTTTGCCATCGCTCTTCTGGCACTTATCGCGGCGGGCGCGCAACCATGTATCATTGAATAAATATTCAGAAGAAAGCGTTTTCCATTTCATTTGTTCGTCATCTGCATCGTGTATTATTTCCATTGCATACGTTCTCTTAGTGATAAAATATGTTGCACATGATGCCGGCTATGCCAGGCGTACATGCCCAGCAAAAACCACAGCGTCATTTCCTTTTTATGCTCCGGGTGAAACACGGTGCGCTGCCATTCTTCGTCCGTTAAATCTTTAATAGCGGCCACCCAGCGCTCGTGCAGCGCAAACAGCAGGGTTATAGAAATATTAACGGGTAACTGTTTCACATCGTTCAGCTCCGCCCACTGCTTTTCTTCATACGGCCGGATGGCCGGGTTCTCTTCGGTGAGGCCAAGCTTAAAACGGATGTAAGCATTCATGTGGCTGTCGGCAACGTGGTGTACCAACTGGTGCACTGTCCAGCCGCCCTCGCGGTAAGGCGTTTGCAGTTGCGCTTCATCGAGATTATGGATAGCGCTTTCAAGACTGGAAGGCAGGAATTGTAGGTCCTGCAGCCATTTCTTTTTTATGCTTTCAGCAAACGGCTGCGGCTCGTACTTGCCGATGGGATAGCGGAGATCATTCATGATTGAATCTTTAAGATTGAAATATTTCTTTAAGTAAGGACTGGATAAAAAGGTAATTGATTTATATATTAGTTACTGCTCCTGGTTTGTTGTTCTCCACTTTATGTAAAAAAAAGAACGAAAAAAAGCCACAGAAAAACGATATACAGCACGTTTTTCTGCACCGCCCTGATGTAGCTTTTGTACTACGGTGAATTAGGCAGTAGTAATGCTATATATTGAAGCAAAGAATTTAGCAAACAACTGTATTTTCAAAGTATGCCTGATCCGGAACATGTACATGCTAATAATCACATCAAACCTATTACATTCTTACTCTTCCCGCAAATGCTTACCGGTAAGGTTAATGAATACATCTTCGAGGTTAGCCATTTTTACCTGCCTGGGTCTTTCAAAACCGGAGGCCAGCAAATCGTCAATTAACTGGTCGGGCGATGCGAGGCTAATGATTTCGCCGGCGTCAATAATGGCTACACGATCACACAAAATTTCTGCTTCGTCCATATAATGCGTGGTAATAATAACGGTAGCGCCGTTGCTGCGGATGCTTCGTATCAGGTCCCACAAATTGCGCCTTGCCTGCGGGTCGAGGCCCGTGGTGGGTTCATCTAAAAAAACAATCTTCGGCTTGTTGATAAGCGTGGTTGCAATGGAGAACCGCTGCTTCTGCCCGCCGCTCAGCTCTTTGTATTTATTCTTTGCTTTGTCGCGCAGGTTTACTGTATCGAGCAGCTCCAGCGGCTTTATTTTTTCGTTGTACAAACCGGCAAACAGATTGAGTAATTCGGTAAGGTTGAGGCCTGCATAATAGCCGGACGATTGCAGTTGAACACCGATAATTTTCTTGATTTCATTAGGATGCTGGTCGAGATTAAAACCATCTACAACTACTTCCCCGCTTGTTTTTTCGCGCAGCGTTTCAATGATTTCCAGCGTCGTAGATTTTCCGGCGCCGTTAGGGCCTAACAGACCAAATATCTCCCCTTCCATTACCTCGAAAGAGATGCCTTTCACCGCCTTAAAATCGCCGTAATTTTTCACTAAGTTTTTAACGGAGATAATGGTCTTTTTCATGGCAGCAAGGTAGGGCTTTTTACAACGCACGCAGGATTCTACAACTTGTCTGCGTTAAACATAACTGCCTTTATTTTTTGACAAATAGCTGTGTAAAATAAATAACGCCATCCTCCCGCTGCACCGTGCCAACGCCCGTAAAATTGTAATCGCCTTCTATATTCTTTTTATGGCCGGGGCTGTGCAGCCAGCCATTCACCACTTCTTCGGCAGTCATTTGTCCGTAAGCAACGTTTTCGGCAACGCCATAGATAAAACCGACTGCTTTTTTTATATGCCCGGCGCGTGTTTCAAAACCATCATGCCCGAAAGGCGTAGTTCCTTTCACCATATCAGCGCTGTGCTGCTGCGCCTCGGTGCTTATTACATCGAGCATCTGCAAGGCGGGCAGGCCAATGGATGCACGGTGATCGTTCACCAGTTTTATTATATCCGTATTCAGCGTTGCCAGGTTGGTTTTATTATACGCCGTAAGCCGGCTTCTTATATCCTTAACCTGCGCACAGGCAGAGAGGTGCACCAGCAATAAGGCAGTGAGTAACACAACGATGCTATTTTTCATAAACTATTTTCTATGTATGGTTATTCAACGAATGCTTAAACCGGCAAATTGTTCAGCAGTTTAAATTATCACATTCCTTTTATTCAACTGTTATCTTTGCCGCTTTGTAAATTTTGCAACGGTTTAATAAGCAGTTATGAAGGTTTTTAAATTTGGCGGCGCCAGTGTAAACTCGGTAGATCGCATACGCAATGTTGGGGAAATACTTCGTGGCTACAGCAACCAACCGCTGATGGTCATTATTTCGGCGATGGGTAAAACTACCAATGCGCTGGAAAAAGTAGCGGAAGCATTTTATACCGGTAATAAAACAGAAAGCCTGCAACTCTTTGAAGCGGTGAAGCAGCAACACATCACCACTGCCAAATACCTGCTGGTTACACAGTACAATGCCTGTATCGCACAGCTTACCGATTTTTTTACGGAGGTGGAATGGCTGCTGCACGATAAGCCGGCAAGGTCGTACGATTATTACTATGACCAGGTGGTTTGCATGGGCGAAATGCTGAGTACGAGCATTGTAAGCCATTACCTGCGGGAGGCCGGCATTGGCAATTGCTGGATTGATGTGCGGGACATCGTGCGTACCGATGACAACTTCAGGGATGCAACCGTAAACTGGAAATTAACCGCAGCAAAAACGGAGGAACTGGTGCTTGCGCTTTATAAGGAAGATACCATTGTAATTACACAAGGCTTTACGGGCAGCACCGATGAAAACGAAAGCACAACGCTTGGCCGCGAAGGCAGCGATTTTACAGCAGCCATTTTTGCTAACCTGCTGAACGCAGAAAGCCTTACTATCTGGAAAGATGTGGAAGGTGTAATGAACGCCGATCCAAAACAATTCGGCAATGCACAACTCATTTCCGAGCTTAGCTACGACGAAGTAATTGAGATGGCCTATTACGGCGCGCAGGTAATTCATCCTAAAACCATCAAGCCTTTGCAAAACAAAAGCATCCCGCTGCACGTAAAGTGCTTTTTAGACGCCCAGATTCCGGGCACTGTTATTCATAACCGGCAGGTAAAAAATCTGCCACCAATTATAATCATTAAAGAAGCACAAGCCTTGCTGCACCTGCACAGCCAGGATTTCTCGTTTGTAGGCGAAGCGCCGATGAGCCAATTGTATAACATATTCGGGCAACTGAAAATAAAACCGAATCTTATACAAACAGGCGCTATCAGTGTGCAGTTGTGCATGGACGATAAAAGCGATAAAATAGATCAGCTTGCGGCGGCGGCGGCTGCTTTCTTTGATGTGCAGGTGGTAAAAGGATTAACCTTGCTTACGATACGGCATTTTACCAGCTACTTAATGGATACCATGCTGCATGATAAAAATGTATTATTAAGACAGCAGACCAAAGAAACGATACAAGTGTTATACACCTGAATTAATAAAAGCCTATCAAAGCCAGCGCATATATTTTACGGAATATTGCAGCAGGCAATAGTTAATAAAGAAGCACGCTTTTAATAAAAAATCCCGCACTAAAAGTGCGGGATTGTCTTTGAAAGATATAGGGTTAATGATTTACATTTTAGGCATCAGCACATGGTCTATTACATGGATAACACCATTGCTTTGGTTAACGTCGGCAATCGTTACCATTGCCTTGTTACCGCTTTCATCCCAAATCCATACATTGCTTTTCTTGTCGAGGCTGGCATAAATGTTATCGCCCTGTACGGTTTTGATAGTGGCTTTGCCATTGTTGTCTTTAATCATTTTCTTAAGGTCCATAGCACTGATGTTGCCGGCTACCACATGATACTTTAAAACACCCTGCAACTGTGCTTTGTTTTCCGGTTTCAGCAGGTTATCTACCGCACCTTTAGGAAGCATATTAAAGGCTTCGTTTGTTGGTGCAAAAACGGTAAAAGGTCCGGCGCTTTGCAGTACTTCTACCAGATCGGCAGCTTTAACTGCGGCTACTAAAGTAGTATGATCGTTGGAGTTAACAGCATTCTCTACAATATTTTTTGTAGGATACATGGCGGCGCCACCTACCATTTTAGTGTCTTGTGCAAATGAACTTACTGTGAGTGTTGTGGCTACTATCGCCGTAAGAAATAAACGTTTCATAAATAATTTGTTTTAATCAGTTACGCACTGTTTATGAATCCGGTTTTATAAAAAAAATATTTTTAAATGAAACCATTGCTCTCCTTATTGCGTAGTAAAATCCGGCGGAGATAAGAATGGGTACAACAAAAACAATGATATGAAATAAAGGAGAAGCGGTAAGATAAGGGAAAGCAAATGCCGGTTTACAGCATTAAGAGGTTTTACCAATTACATAGAGCATGTCGGGCAAACTTGGTGTTGGGCTTCCGCCTTCTTTTTCTAAAGTAATAGCAAAGGCATCAGCGTCGGCAAACGGATTCATAGCCTCAGCCAATTGTTTATTATTGGTTAGCAAACCGGCACTAACCGGCTTACCTTTTACAATGGCCCATAGCTGGTATTGCTTGCCTGCGGGCGCCTGCGGAAGCGAAATATTAGCTACATAAACAGCATTCGTGCGGCGGTTCCAGAATAGTTGTACCAGCGCATTGGGTTTGCCCGGAACACTGCTGAGATTTATCTTCTGAAAGGCAGTATCCTGGTAAAGCTTTATGCTTTGCGAGTAGGCGCTGAGGCGTTGCTGCTGGATGGCCGTAAAGCTTTGCAAACTATCGGCTTTTGTTTTTACTGCAGCAATCTGCGCACGGTTTTGACTATTTGTGATGAAAGCATAAGCAATAGCGCCTACAGCAATGAGGGCAGCAATCACTGCTGCTGCCATTATACTGCTGCGTGGTTTAGGCCTGTTTAGCGGTACTACTTTAGCCAGCGTAGCCTCTTCCCTGTTCAATGTAGTATCGGTGCCTGCAACCGGTTGCAGCGCCTTTAATTTACTGAAAAGATTTTCTTTGACAGCAACTGAAGGCGCAACTTCTGACGTGTTGGCTGTATTGATTAATGCGTCTTCAATTTCATCAAGCTCTGCCTTTATTTCAGGGAACAACTGTGCCAGTTGCTCTATTTTATAGGCATCATCGCTTGAGAGCATTCCCAATACATACAACTCAAGGTCACCAGACGATATGATACAACTCAGATCCAATTAAACATTAGGTTTTATTAATTTTCTTAAATTCGATATAGCCGAGCGCATTCGGGTTTTAACCGTACCAACCGGCATTACTAATATTTTTGCAATTTCTTCCTGTGTATAACCTTTAAAATAAGCGAGGTCAATCAGCTTTGCGTTTTCTTCGGGTATTGAGCTCAAAACTCTTCTTAATCCTATATCAGTTACACGGGCTTCTTCTGTGTGGGCTGATGTATATACGTTATCCTGCAACGATGCAGTTTTACTTTGTTTATTAAATTCTTTTGAACGGGTGCGGTCAATGGAAAGATTACGCGCAATACTCAGCATCCAGGTATATAAACGGCCGCGTGAGCCATCATAAGTATGGATGTTTTGCCAAACTTTTACAAATGTCTCCTGTAATAAATCTTCTGCTACTTCCTGCTGAGAAATAATTTGTTTAATTACTACAAATAAGGCTTTGGAATAATGATCATATAGAAAACGGTACGCCTGCTCATCGTGTAGCTGCAGGCGCTTTAGTAATTCGTCTTCATTATGTTGGAGGTTAGCCAATAGTAGTTTGTAATTATTATAATCGTTTGGTAAAATAAAGCGTTTTTTATTACATTATTACATACTCGCCTTTTTTATTTACCGCAATGAAGGGAAGCTTTTTGTTTTCTTCAAAATAATCGTACACTTCCTTCAGCCGCACCGCAAACTTTTGCAGCTCCTGATCGTTCTTGGTTGCGCGTGCAAGGTACTGCATGCTTTTTTGATTATTAAACCGTACCGGGAAAATATGTACCGGTATAAAATCTTCGCCTTCATTTTTAGCAATGGCAGATAATAAATATACTTCTTCAATAGGACCATCCATCAGGGGAATGCAACCGACGGTGATGCAACTGCCATGTATATAAATACCGCTGCCGGGTTGCAGAGAATCACTCAGTATTTTATCCGACTCGTTAGGGTAATTTATACCCAATGCCAGGTGATAATTGCTATTGGGTTTAAACTGGTTGATGTAATAAAAGCCCTCGGGTACCTGATAATCGTCCTGCATACGCTTGGGACCAATAGCGCCGGCCATTGCGCACACTTTGTATGTTTTAAAGAGCTTGTAAGGCTCTTTGCTATCGTTGCGCACCCATACTTCCAACTGACTGTCAAACTTAAAAGACCGCAAATAGATTTCTTTAGCCGGCCAGGTAAGTCCTGACGCCGCAAATTGTTTGCGCAGGGTGTCTTCCCTGGTTTTAAGTGCATACGAAACCCGCAGGAAGTTTTTTTGAAAATCTATAAAAGAACTCTGCGCGCCGGCATAAGATAAGATGAGGGAAACGAATGCAACAAGGAATAAGCGGATCATAGATTTCAAAAATATTTCAATACCGGTAAAGCCAGACTTAAACAGTAGTTAAAGCCGGTAAATTATAGTGCAAACCCTTTTATTTAATGCTGTAATTTATAAGTTCCTGTTTGGAGTAGATACCATCTGTTCCGCCTATAGAAGTTGGTACAGAAGAGATTATATAAATAAGCCCGATACCTTTTGCAAAATAAAAGTCATAGCTGCCAAAATCTGTAAACGAGCCTAATAAATTGTATTGGATAGTATATTTATCGTGGATGACGTTGTTATATACTTTGCCTTTTACGGTGTACGAAATATTTTTCTCTATCATCTTTCCGATACCCCTGCCCGGCAGGCCGTTTACCAGGCCCATATCAAACACCCAGCCATTGCCGATGCTTGTTGTATCATTCAACATAAGCATGGTAACCTGTACGCCGTTTTGTTCGCCATATAAATAATAGTTATGCGATTGCAGGCCGTAATACGAATCATTATCTGCAATGGCGCTATGGTTATGTACTTTGCTATAAGGTATGGTATTAATAATGGTATCCTTTTCACCGATCATAGTTATTGTATCGTTGGAATTAGAAAAGCCGGAGTCTGCATAAATCCAGAAAGTGCCCCTGGTAAGCGGTAGATAGGTTTCTGAGAGCGGGATACCGGTTGTATCTGTCACCGGCGGGACGATTGTTAAGTCAGCTTCTTTCTGGCAACTGCTTACTATAATGGTGCAGCAAATAACAAAAGGCGTAAACAGATTTTTCAACATAACGTTCCTGATTGGATTTTAGCAAATTTAGGTTTGAATGGTCTGCTAAAAAGATTTTAAGCAAATATTAAAGCAGTAAGCCATTAAACTAACAAACGGCTTACTGCTGAAACAAACAATTATCCAAACAACTCCGGCGCTTTATTGCTTTCGCCCGCCGGCACTTCCCATTCCATCGCCACCGTTTTATTATAATCCATCAGCTTGGCGCCCAATGCTTTCCAGCCCATGATGTCCACCAACTTATCAATTTTAAATTTGGCTTTCCGCACCTGCTGGCCTCTGCCTGTCTGCACCACAAGAATCGGCGCTTTCTGTGAAGTTGCAGCCTCCAGCACGTTACCTATACCTTCTTTAATAAAGTAAAACCGGTTATGCAATGTAGTAGTTTCAATGCGGAAACGCTTAACCGTATATTGCTGTTTCTCAGTATCAAGATAAACTGCACTGATAACTTTTTCGGCATCAAATTTTTCGATCAGCAATACTTTCTCTGCTTCAAAGCGCTGCGTAATTTCAATATCGGTTAGTTCGTAATAACCACCTGCATAAATAACAAGTATCCGTTCATCGCCTTCGAAAGAGCCGATATATTTGCCTTTTCCATCCGCATTCAGCCGGCCATACACTTCATCAAACCAGAGCTTGCGGCCTGCTAATGTGGGCCTGCCTTTTTCCTTAAATTTCACCGAACGTAATGCATGTTTGCTAACCTGGTTGCCCATGCTGCTACGGCCTTTAATATCTATTTCTTCAAAAGAAAAATCAAGCTCCTTAATACGCGCAGCACTGTTGGGGCTTAGCATGATTCTTACAATCTCCGCTTCGCCATTGGCATTAGCACTAAAGTATAATACTTTGCTTTTATCACCGCCTTTGGTAAGGTCATATTCTTTATCGCGGGTGATACCGGTTACATTAAAACGCTTTGCAAAACTTACCTGTGTATCGCCATCCGCATAAATCATATTGTAGGTGGTGCGCTCATCATTTTTCTGAAAAATAGCCGCATGTAAAATATCTTTCCCGATAAATGTTTTATCGGCTACACGTACAACTTTCATAATACCCCGCTTGGTAAAAACGATCAGGTCGTCCAGATCGGAGCATTCACATAATAATTCGTCTTTTTTCAGGCCCGTTCCTACAAAGCCTTCGGCTCGGTTGATATATAATTTTGTATTGGCAATTGCCACCTGCTTGGCAGTAATGGTATCAAACAATTTTATTTCTGCTTTGCGCTCTTTGCCTTTACCGTATTTTTTTAAAAGGCCTTCAAAGTAAGCAACCGAGAACTCCGTTAAATGCTCAAGATCGTAGTTCACTTTTAATATATCTGCATCAATGGCTTTTATCTGTTCGTTCAGTTCGTTAATATCAAGCTTATAAATTCGCCTTACCGGTTTCTCCGTCAGTTTCAGAATATCTTCTTTGGCAATTGCTCTTTTCAGCTTTTTAGTAAACGGCGTAAAGGCTTTGTCAATAGCCGCAATTACTTTATCCCATGTCTCATGGCTTTTTTCTAATTCCTTATATATTTTTTCTTCGAAAAATATTTTTTCCAGCGACGTGTAGTGCCATTTATCCTCCAGCTCCTTCAGCTTTATTTCCAGTTCTTTCTGAAGCAGCCGTTTCGTGTTATCCACAGATGTCTTCAGCAGTTCATACACTCCCATAAAGCGTGGCCGCTGCTCTACAATTACGCAGGCATTCGGCGAAATACTGATCTCACAATCGGTGAATGCATACAGTGCATCAATGGTAATATCCGGTGAAATATTTGGCGCCAGCTCAATAATGATTTCTACATTTTTGGCGGTTGCATCCGTTACTTTTTTAATCTTCAGCTTTCCCTGGTCATTCGCTTTTACGATAGATTCCATGAGCGAAGTAGTAGTAATGCCATACGGCACACTTTTAATATGCAGTGTTTTTTTATCTGCCTCTTCTATCACCGCCCGCACCCTGATTTTGCCACCGCGTTTTCCTTCATTGTAATTGCTCACATCCATCTGTCCGCCATGCAAGAAGTCAGGATACAATTCAAATTTTCGTCCTTTTAAATATTTGACAGAGGCTTCGCACAGCTCAATAAAATTGTGCGGTAATATTTTAGTAGATAAGCCTACGGCAATACCATCTGCGCCCTGCGCCAGCAGCAGCGGAAATTTCATCGGCAGCGTTACCGGCTCTTCTTTACGGCCATCGTAGCTAAGTTGCCAATCAGTGGTTTTTGCGTTGAAAGCTACCTCCAGCGCAAACTTTGAAAGCCTTGCTTCGATGTAGCGCGGTGCGGCTGCATCATCGCCCGTACGTGCATCGCCCCAGTTGCCCTGTGTATCTATCAGTAAATCTTTCTGACCCATATTTACCAATGCATCGCCGATAGAAGCATCGCCGTGCGGATGATACTGCATACTCTGCCCGATAATGTTGGCTACCTTGTTATAACGGCCATCATCCATTTCTTTCATGGCATGTAAAATGCGGCGCTGCACGGGTTTCAGGCCGTCTTCAATTGCCGGTACGGCACGCTCCAGTATTACATAAGAAGCGTAATCCAGAAACCAGTTTCTATATTGCCCCTGAACACCCTTGTCGTTATCAGGATTCATTATGTTTTGAAAATCTTTCGCCATAGTATAGGTAAGAAGTAATATTTGGTAATGAATAATTCAAATGTATTTTACTCAGCACCGGACGGAACCGGTTGCCGGTAATCAGCTAAGGAAAGTATGATGTCTTTCCAGCCTTTGCTCCAGTCGCCTTGCAACAATATCCTGTTTTGTTCAATCATTCTACGGATGCGCCAAACGAGGAAAACATCACCGGTCTGTATTGTTGTTTTATTATAAAAAGAATGCAGGAGTTTGTTTAGCTTCTGCGGCTCTGTTGTCAACAGATTCAATAAAGTATTGTCATAGTAGTCCTCTTCCCTGCTGACAATTTTTTTCCCGCCTTCCAGCGTTCTTATAATTGCATTTTCGTTGCATAATCTTACCCATTCATCCGGTTCCGTTTCAAACTCACTTACCGTAACCGGACGCGCTAATTTTTTTGCTTTTAAAAATTCTTTCGGCTGAATCTGAAATAAGTTATTGGGGTAAAAAAGATGACCTTTTTCGTTGATGAAAGGCAGGTTGTGTAAGTGCAGTACCAATACTTTTCCGGCGTACAATTTGAGCTGACTTATCAGCCAATAATAGCCGCACACATCATGCGCATTTTGTCCAATCCAAACCCAGCACACTTCGCCTTCGTCTAACTTTTGCTGCAGGTTATAGAAGGCTAATTTATCATCAACGATACCCAATGCATTTGTATAAGGAGAATTTTCCAGCACCTCGTTCCACCAATCCCTGCGCTGCTGATAACCTGCTGTTTCATAAACGTCAGCAATGGGGCCAACGGCAAATTCATCTTTTATTTGCCATACCTCGCCCTTCAACTTTTCATCCAGTTCTATGGCTTTTTGTAAAACGGCAATATCCGCTTCCTGGAAAACAATATGTAGCATTATCGTAATTAGTTATTCACTTACCAATTCAATACCTTCCGCTTTACAAGATTCAGCGAAATAGGTGTCGTGATTTGTAAGATTTTAATTTATGAAGTTTACAGGCCGCTGAAATTATGGCATCGTCAGGAAGCATATTGTATTACTGCATAGAATGTAGGACATGAATAAGTAACACGCCGTTATCTTGAAGAAAGGCAAATTCATTTTAACAAATTTACATTTTCCGTTTTATTCCATAGGTGTGTCTTCCACCAGGTCTAATTCCACTTTAAGGTTGTTAATAATGAACTCCTGCCTTTCCATGGTGTTTTTGCCCATAAAGTATTCCAAGAGTTGCTGTATATGATCGCCCTGCTCTACAATCACCGGCTGCACGCGCATATCATCGCTTATAAAACGCCCGAATTCTTCCGGTGATATTTCACCTAAGCCTTTGAAGCGGGTAATTTCCGGTTTGATGCCGAGTTTTTTTATAGCGGCCTGTTTTTCCTGCTCGTCATAACAATAAATCGTCTGTTGTTTATTACGAACACGAAACAGGGGTGTTTCCAGAATAAATACATGCTGCTGCTTCACCAGGTCGGGGAAAAACTGGAGAAAGAAAGTCATCAGCAACAAGCGGATGTGCATACCGTCCACATCGGCATCGGTGGCAATTACGATGTTTTTATAACGCAGGTCTTCCAGGCCTTCTTCAATATTCAGCGCATGTTGCAGCAGGTTAAATTCTTCATTTTCATATACTACTTTCTTGGTTAAGCCAAAACAATTTAGCGGTTTACCGCGCAGGCTGAAAACAGCCTGTGTTTCTACATTGCGGCTTTTGGTAATACTGCCGCTGGCACTGTCACCTTCGGTAATAAAGATGGTTGTTTTATTGATGAGCGTATTAAACTCTGCTTTGTTTTTTAGTGGCGGTTCATCATTGTAATGCGCCCTGCAGTCGCGCAGTTTTTTATTATGAAGGTTGGCTTTTTTGGCGCGCTCATTTGCCAGCTTTTTAATGCCTGCCAATTCTTTTCTTTCCCGCTCGCTCTGCTCAATTTTTTTCTTTATCGCTTCCGCTGTTTGCGTATTGCGGTGCAGGTAATTATCCAGTTCTTTCAAGAAGAATTCTGCAATAAAATTTCGCATCGTAGGGCCGCCTTCATACGTGGTAAGCGAGCCCAGTTTTGTTTTTGTCTGGCTCTCAAATACCGGCTCCTGCACCCGCACAGCAACTGCTGCGGCTATGCCCTGCCGTACGTCCGCAGCTTCGTAATCCTTCTTAAAAAAGTCCCGGATCGTTTTTACAAATGCTTCCCGGAAAGCCTGCTGGTGTGTACCGCCCTGCGTGGTAAACTGTCCGTTCACAAACGAAAAAATGTCTTCTCCATAATCATTGTTATGGGTAATAGCTACCTCGATGTCTTCGCCCTTCAGGTGAATAACCGGGTAGCGGATTTCATCTTCATTGGTTTTGCGTTTAAGCAAATCGAGCAAACCATTTTTACTGATATACTTTTTCCCGTTAAAAACAATAGACAAGCCTGCATTGAGATAGCAGTAATTCCATAAAAGATTGTCTAAATATTCATGGATATAGTGAAAGTTTTTGAACACCTGCTCATCCGGAATAAAGGTTATAAAAGTGCCGTTCAGCGCTTCCGTCGCTTTCTCGCGGTGCTCTTTCAGCAAATTTCCTTTTTGAAATTCGGCTACTTTGGTTCTGCCTTCTCGGTAGCTTTCTACCTTAAAATAATCGCTCAGTGCATTTACCGCTTTTGTACCTACGCCATTCAGGCCCACACTTTTTTGAAACGCTTTACTGTCGTACTTGGCACCGGTGTTTATCTTGCTTACCACATCCACAACTTTACCGAGCGGAATGCCACGGCCATAATCGCGCACTGTCACCGTTTTGCCGTCAATTGTTATTTCTATATGCTTTCCATAACCCATCATGTGCTCGTCAATACAGTTGTCCACCACTTCCTTTATCAGCACATAAATGCCATCGTCCGGCGCCGAGCCGTCACCCAATTTGCCGATATACATGCCGGGCCGCAGGCGTATATGTTCACGCCAGTCTAAACTCTTTATACTCTCTTCTGTATATTCAAAAGCTCCTTTTATATCAGCCATATTTTATGTTCAAATGCTAACGAAATTAGCAAAATTATTTGATGATTGAAGGACAAAACTAAGTCTTGAAGCTTAAAAAAGTCTTAATAACGTTTGGGTTACATTTGCGGCTTCAAAATCGGCGTCTTGCGAAAAAACTGTTAAGATACCACAGCTTATACAACGGCTTTATGTAATGCGCATCCTATCATCATCCTTAAACAAAAATACAATCATGAAACAAGAGCAACTTATTACTTTCAGAAAAGCTACGGTTTTACAGGTGGTAACTATTTTAACAGCAGCGTGTTTTCTCAGTATGCACACTTTTGCCCAGCAAATAGCAGTGATACCACCGCAAAAAACCATTTCTGTAAACGGCAGTGCCCAGAAGGAAGTGACACCCGATGAGATTTATGTACAAATCGCCTTGCGGGAGTACGATAAAAAAGGGAGTGGTAAAATAGACATTGATGCTATTAAAAACAACTTTCTTGCAGCGTGTAAAAGTATGGGCCTGAACGACAGCGATGTAACGGTGCAAAGCTACCAGGGCTGGGACGGCAGCTATTGGTGGTATAAAAAAAGTAAAAAGCAAAATCCCGATATGAAGGCAGGTATTACTTATTGGGTAAAAGTAAGCAGCACAAAAAAGATGGATGATCTGGTAGGCAAACTGGATGATGAGGCAACAGAAAGTTTTTCGATTGCCAAAACCGACTATAGCAAAATGGAAGACTTACGCAAACAATTGAAAATGGAAGCTGTAAAAGCAGCCAGGGAAAAGGCGGTTTATCTCGCAGCGGCCATTAATGAGCAGGTTGGCGGTGCTATCACTATTAACGAGCCCATGGAAGCGGATAACAGTCCACGTCCTATGTATGCCAACATGATGATGAAATCGGCAGCGGCTGAAGACAACTCCGAGCCGGCGATGAATGTGGATTTCAAGAAAATAAAAATCCAATTTGACGTTAATGTGGTTTTTGCCTTAAAATAAGCGACACTACCACCTGGCAACTGCTGCGCTAAAATATTGCAGCAGTTGCTGTTTGCTGGTGCAGCAACAAGCAGCGTCCCCTTATATTTGCGCTCCTTTAAAATAATTTGCATGCAGCCAGATACAGTGATATTTGATATGGACGGATTGCTGGTAGATAGCGAACCCTTGTGGAGTATAGCGGCTAATGAGGTATTTGAAGAATATGGCTTTCGCCTTTCGCCGGAGCAGCACATTACTACCACAGGCCTGCGCACCCGCGAATTTGTACATTGGTGGTTTTCTTATTTTAATATCCGGCAAAGCGAGGAGCCAGTTGCGGAAGAAAAGATTTTACAACGCGTAATGCAATTAGTGAACAACGATTTTAAAATGATGAATGGCGTTCACCATGTCATTGATTTCTTTTATTCCAACCGGTACAAGATAGGCATCGCATCTTCTTCGCCGCAGGTTATGATTGACGCCGTAATGGATTTATGCGGTATCAAAAAGTATATCACTGCCATTGCATCGGCCGGCGATCTGCCATACGGCAAGCCGCACCCGCAGGTATATTTAAACTGTGCGGACAGCCTGGGTTCGCAGCCTACTTTGTGTATAGCTTTTGAGGATTCTTTCTATGGAATGATTGCAGCTAAGGCGGCCCGCATGAAATGCGTGGTAGTACCGGAGCATAAAGTATATAAACAGGAAAAATGGGGCGCTGCCGACTTAAAATTATCGTCATTGCAAAACTTCAACGCCCTGCATTTACAGTTGTTGCAATAAAGATCTCAATTACTGCAAGTTGCATTGATTACAAACAAAGTGTTGAAGTGCCCCGGCAAAGGCAGGTGTATAGGCGCCATAGCGCCACAGACTTCAACAATTGCAGAATAGCAGCAATAGTGCATATTTAACAAAACAAAAAAAGGGTAGCCTTGCTAACCTCTTTTTGTTTGTATAAATACATTTATTTGCTGCCGGGGAAAGGCAGATTGTAAGCTACTTTCAGGGCAAAAAAACCGAGTCCGCCGCCTTGTACCTGCGCCCGCTGGTAACGCAAGCCAAAGTCAAAATTCTGATATACATAACCACTGCCAAGCGCCCATGTAAAATCTACTTCCGAATTGTGTGTTTTGTAAGCGCTGCCAAACTTTTCCATAGAAATACCAACGCCGATTTGCGGCTCGGCATACAAACCTTTTACGCTGCCGGAAAAGTTGTGACGGTAGCCGCCAAGAACCGGAATGATACTTACATTGGAACTGCTGTAGTATTTGTAACCGAAATTGGCGAAACCGGTCGTAGCAGTAATACTGCCGTTACCGGTAATACCAAAGATGGCTTTTCCGCTCACACCGAAGCCCACTTTAGCTATATCGCCAAATGTGCCTGCAGGCAAGCCAAGCTCTACACCTGCGCTGATTTGTTTAGTACCTTTCTGAGCGTTTGCGCTTACTGAAATGGCTGCAATCAATGCGATTGCCATGAAAATCTTTTTCATAATGATTCAGGGTTTATTTGTGTTTTTTAAAAGTGGTGTAAAGGAAATAACCATTCTTATTTTAGGCAAGCGAATTAGTAACAAACGGTTGTATCAGTTAAGCCCAAAATGTAATGTATATTGCCTGCTGATACATTCAACGTTTTACTACCGTTATCCGTTAAATAAGTATGAATAATGACCTGCTTTACCAGATTGCACTAACACTTGTACCTAACATAGGAGCCATACATGGCAAGGTATTAACCGAGCATTTTGGCGATGCCGCAAGCATATTTAAAGCATCGGTAAAACAACTTGGGGCTGTAGAAAATATCGGAGAGATAAAAGCAAGAAGCATCAAAAAGTTTACAGACTTCGAAGCCGCAGAAAAGGAAATCCAATTCATCGAAAAGTTTGGTATAGAGCCTTTGTTTATGACGAGCGGCAATTACCCGAAGCGATTACTTAACTGCTATGATGCGCCGCCGCTATTGTATTATCGCGGTAACGCAAACCTCAATAACTCCCGTATCATCAGCATTATCGGTACGCGGAATAATACCGATTACGGAAAAGCAATAACTGAAAAATTAATTGTTGCATTAAAAGAATTTGCACCGCTGATCGTCAGCGGTCTTGCTTTTGGCATAGACGCTATTGCACATAAAGCCGCTCTTCAAAACGAAATTGCAACAGTTGGCGTACTGGGCCATGGCCTGCAAACCATTTACCCTGCGCAGCATAAAACGATGGCCAAAGAGATACTACTTAACGGCGGTTTACTTACGGAATTTATCTCTGCGACGAAACCTGACAAGCATAATTTTCCGAGGCGCAACCGAATTGTAGCGGGTATTGCAGATGCCACCATTGTAGTGGAAACGGCTGTCCGCGGTGGCAGTATGATTACGGCCGAACTGGCTAACAGTTATAACCGGGATGTGTTTGCTTTACCGGGGAAAGTAACCGACAGCAAAAGCGCCGGTTGTAACTATCTTATTAAAAGTAATAAAGCAATCCTGCTTACAGATGCAGGGCAGTTAGCAGAAGAGCTGGGCTGGCAGTCAACCGTTGTGAAAAAGAAAGCGCAAAAAGAGCTGTTCATCAGCCTTACAAATGAAGAACATACAATCGTAAACATTTTAAAACAAAAAGATACGGTGCATATAGATGAGTTGTACCTGCGGAGCGGGTTGAGCAGCAGCACTGTTGCCGCAGCAATATTAAGTCTGGAATTGCAAAATGTAGTATTGAGTATGCCCGGCAAAATGTATAAACTGGCGTAGCTATGTATAATTTTTTAGTGAAGCAAGTGGCTTATTTCGCTAAACTTTGCAGCACATCATATTTTGTTACAATGTGATAATCACCTTTTTCGTCCTTTGCCAGTACTGCGCCGTTCTCTTTGCTGATAAGGCTGCTCAATTTTTCTACCGGCGTTTCAAATGCTACCAACGGGTACGCCTTTTCCATTATATTTTTCACTGCTTCCTGCTTTATATCCGGGTTGTTAAACACTTTCTGAAATAAACCGTTTTCACTTACTGCGCCAACCGGTCCATTGCCGTTCATTACCGGAATGTGCTCTATGTCGTATTTCTTCATCAATTCCACTGCTTCTGCAACAGTATTGGTTGGCTGTACGGTAACCAGGCGCTTCGAGCCACGCCCGTTTATGATGTCTTTAAATGTTTTTACATCGAGGAAACCTCTTTCCATCATCCACTGGTCGTTATATACTTTGGCAACATAACGGCTTCCATGATCACAAAAAACAACTACAACCACATCGCTTTTTTTCAAACCTTCTTTCAGTTGAAATAAGCCTTGTAAGGCGCTGCCGGCGCTGTAGCCAACAAAAATGCCTTCTTCTTTGGCGATGCGCCTCGCCATCACCGCGCCATCTTTATCCGTTACCCTTACAAACTTATCAATCACGCTCATATCATAGTTCTGCGGCACAAAATCTTCGCCTATACCTTCGGTAATATAGGGATGCACTTCTTTCATATCCAGTTCACCGGTTTCAAAATACTTGGTAAGTAAGGAACCATAGCTGTCAATCGCCCAAACTTTGATATCCGGGTTCATTTCTTTAAGATACTTTCCTGCACCGGTAATCGTGCCGCCGGTACCGGTAGCTACCACTAAGTGTGTGACTTTGCCTTCCGTTTGTTGCCATATTTCGGGGCCGGTTTGCTCATAATGCGCCTGCCGGTTTGCAAGATTATCGTACTGATTTACATAAAATGAATTGGGTATTTCTGTCGCCAGTCTTTTACTTACCGAGTAATAACTTTTCGGATCTTCCGGATCAACGTTGGTAGGACAAACAATTACTTCTGCGCCGACTGCCTTTAATATATCTACCTTTTCCTTGCTTTGCTTATCGGTAGTAGTAAAGATGCATTTATATCCTTTGATGATCGCAGCCAGTGCAAGGCCCATTCCGGTATTTCCGCTCGTTCCTTCTATAATTGTCCCGCCGGGTTTCAATCGGCCGTCCTTTTCCGCCGCTTCAATCATAGTAAGTGCCATACGGTCTTTAACAGAATTACCCGGATTAAAGTATTCCACTTTTGCCAGTACGATGCAGGGCAGGTCTTTTACGATTTTGTTAAGGCGTATTAGCGGCGTATTGCCAATGGTTTCCAAAATACTATTCAGCCACATAATATCATTTTTTACAAAGATAACTGAATGGCAGTTCCGGCAGATTATGGAGCATTATAATGAATTTGCAAAAAGACTTTTGCTGTTTAGCATACTGCTACTTAAGTCATTTCAGGTTTTTGGCCGAAGGATATGCTATAAATTTTCTGAACAAAATTTTAAAGGAATGAACGAAGCAGTGAAAGAACCCGTAGGATTTATCTGTTTATAGAAAAACAATAAAAAATGGGTAGTTCGGCTTCGTAGAATTCGCATTGTGAACACATGTTCCTGCTGCTATAGATATATAATTCCTTTGGAATTATTCTTACGAACACCTGTCGTGAACATACCCGCCGAAGCCAAACAACCGGATGTCAACTTCTCATCCGGAAAATATCGGAACAGGTAAGTAAACTTAAGTGAGAATGTATTTAGTAATGTATGATATTAGAATACTATAAAAATACTAAAGCTGTATAATAGTTATAAAATGGAAAACAGAAGATACAAGCGAAATATAAAAGCAATTTAAAAATAAAACCAGCTTAACAAAGCCTGTGGGAAAATGCCAAGATAGATAATAAAACCAGCCAGCAAAACCAGGCCGATTTTAAACGATACAGGAGGCACTTCTACCGTTGCAGCATCGCCGGTTTTAAAGTACATCGCCTGTATTACCCTGAAATAATAATATACGCTGATGGCAGCAAAGATTACCGCAGCGATAACAAGCCATAAGTAAGTGCCTGTTTTAATAACAGATTCAAGCATTAAAAATTTGGCAAAAAACCCGGCCGTAAGCGGAATGCCGGCGAGTGACAATAAAAAAATTGTATTGGTAAACGCCAGCACGGGCTGCGATTTTCCGAGACCATTGTACCCTTCAAAGGTGAAGTCTTTCATTTTTACCAGGATAGCAAAAATGCCAATGGTAGCAAGGCTGTAAGCTACCGAGTAAAGAAGTATGCCTTCTTTGGCTTCATCGTTCAGGCTAAAAAGTGCAAATAACATAAAGCCGGCTTGCGCAATACTGGAGTAAGCGAGCATCCGCTTTACGCTTTGTTGAAAGACTGCAGTAACATTGCCAACCAGTAACGTACATACAATTATAATGGCAAACAACAATTTCCAGTCAACGCCAATCAATTGATTCGCCTGTACACTCGTGCTCATCATGCGGGCATCAAATAATTTGATGAAGGCAATAAAACCGGCAGCTTTTACAATGGTAGCCATAAAAGAAGTAAACACAGCCGGCGCGCCATCGTAAACATCCGGCGTCCAGAAATGGAAGGGCGCAGCAGATATTTTAAAGCCGATAGAAACCATAAGAAACAGCATGCCCATAACTTCTAAAAAAGAAACGGTGGATGGCGGCAAAGCACTTTCCGCACCGCCCTGCACAGTGCTGGCTGCATGCATCACCTCGAGGCTGAAAGACCCGGTAGCGCCATAAATCAGCGCTATCCCCATGAGCATTAACCCGGTTGAAAAAGAGCCCATTAAAAAATATTTGAGCGCTGCTTCATTACCCATCAGGTTGCGCTTATCACTGCCGGTAAGTATGTACAACGGAATGGATAAAATCTCAATGCCCAGGAACAACATCAACAGGTTGTTATACGCTGATAAGATACAAATGCCGCACAAGACAAAGAAAATCAGCACAAAATATTCCGCAACGTAGCTGCCTGTTTTTTGTATGTCGCTTCCTGTTAGTAAAACATATACCAGCGTAGAGGCAATAGCGATGCAATTAAAGAACATGCCGAAGCTATCGTAGCTCAACATGCCTTTGGTGTTGATATGAAAAAGAACAAAACCATGCATTTCAGCAATATTGCCGGCCAGCAAGATAAACAGGCCGATAGTTGCAATGTGCCGGTAAGTATTTTTATTAGGTATAAAAACACTGCTGAACATCATAACTACTCCTAAAATAACCGAAAGTATGATTGCATTCATATTGCTTACCTGAAATGTAATTTAAAAAGTCCGGGCTTCTGTCAACAATGCTTTTACAGTATCGCCTGTCAACTGCAGCATAGGTTGCGGATATATGCCAAAAACAAGAATCATAACAACGAGGATTATCAGTGATAACTTAACACTTGTATTGCTGTCTACTGCTCCCCCGGTTAATTCAGAAGTCTGGCCGTAAAATATTTTTTGCACCATATTAAGGGTATATACTGCTGCAAGTATGATGCTTACGGCTGCAACAGCCGCAGCAATAATATTGTACTGAAACAACCCGTTAAACATCAGGAATTCGCCTACAAAAGCATTGGTTAACGGCAGCGATACGTTGGCAAAAGCCATTATTAAAAACAAGATGGCAAGTCCGGGCGCTTTTTGTGCCAGGCCACCTAACTGACTGAATTTGCGCGTACCCAATTGCTGTTCAATAGCATCGGCAACTATCCACATGCCGATAACGTTAATGCCGTGGTTAAACATTTGTATCAGTACGCCCTGCATTCCGGATTGGCTGCCCGAAAATATCGCCGCACTCATAAGGCCAATGTGCGCTATAGACGAGTAAGCAATAAGTCGCTTAATATCATCCTGCCGGATAGCGATCAGGGAAGCGTAAATAATTCCTGTTATGCTTAATATAATAATCAGCGTTTCAAACTTCGCTGTTGCCAGCGGAAAAACCGGTACCAGCCAGCGGATAGCCCCGTAAATTCCCATTTTAACCATTACACCACTCAAGAGCATCGTAACGGCTGTAGGCGATTGCTCGTATGTATCGGGTTGCCAGGTATGAAAGGGAAATATGGGCATTTTGATGGCAAAAGCGATAAAAAACATCCAGAAGCCAAAGTATTGTTCCCCTGCTGTCAGTTTTAAATGATAAAAAGCCTGCAATGCGAAAGAATGAGTACCCGGCGTTTGAAAATATAAATACAAAATACCAATGAGCATTAATAAAGAGCCAAGGAAGGTGTATATAAAAAATTTAAACGTTACCTGTATTCTTCTTTCACCACCCCAGACAGAGCATAAAAAATAGGCCGGTATCAATGCGAGTTCCCAAAAGAAGTAGAACACCAAGCAATCTGATGCTAAAAAAACGCCCATCATGCCAGCCTGCATCAATGATAGCAAACCATAAAAGCTACCGGCATTTTTATAATGATTAGAGTAAGTGGATATAATAACAATTGGTAAGGCAACCGCATTTAACAATGCCAGCATTTTGCTCATTCCATCAAGCGAAAGGCTGAAGCTGCTGCCCATTTGCGGCAGCCATGTAGCGTCAAAATGAAGCTGCCGGTATTCATTGGAATAAACGGCTGTTAGCGAAACGGCAAGTGTAGCAAAAGCGGTAAGCAGCGCCCAGCTTTTAGCAGTGTTTGCATTTTTAATAAATAAGGATGCTATACCTGCCAGTACCGGGACTACTATTAATAAAAGTGCAATCATATTTTTATTTCTTATGCTGCTTTGCTATTGCCAAACCTGCTGCGAAACATTATGCTTAATGAGATTAAAAGACCTCTTGAAAAAAAGTAATTATTCTACCCTGGTTCCAAAAAATAGTAAACAAAACGACAATGCTTAAGACCATAAACAAAATGTAATTGCCAACCTGGCCGCTCTGCAGCAGCCGGAGTTGCCTTGCCGAATACTGCACAAACCGGCCGGTACCATTTACGAGCCCGTCAATACCCGATTTTTCAATTACATTTTTAAAAAAGCCGCTGATACTGTTTACAGGTTGTACAATCGCTGTGTTATATATTTCATCAACATACCATTTATGTTCAAGCACCCGGCTTAGGCCGGTTTGTTCGTTTGTTGTTCGTTCATAATTACTAAACTTACGCCATGCCCATACGATCATTACCAGTACTAAAACGGTTACGATAGCCATCATCAGCAATTCGTGCCCTGAATCACCTAAATGCTCAGGCTGCGGCGCTTTAGACTGCGCGAATACCGGCGCCAGGAAATGCTCGAGCCAATGCGCATTTTTTGCAAAAGCATTTGGGATGCCAATAAAGCCGCCAACCACGGCAAGCAGTGCCAGCACAATCAGGGGTATCGTCATGGCTGCGGGGCTTTCGTGCAGGTGATGTTGCTGCTCGCCAGTGCCCCGGAAGGAGCCCAAAAAAGTTAATGCATATAACCGGAACATGTAAAAAGCAGTCATTAATGCGCCGGCCACTCCAATATAATATAAAACCGGATTGGAAAGTTCTGCTGCCGCTAATATTTCATCCTTACTGAAAAAGCCGGAAAAAGGCGGCACGCCCGCAATTGCAAAACAGGATAATAAAAAAGTAATGTGTGTAATGGGCATATATTTTTTTAGTCCGCCCATATTACGCATATCCTGTTCGCCACCCATAGCGTGTATAACCGAACCGGCGCCCAAGAACATACAGGCTTTAAAAAAAGCATGCGTAAGCACATGAAAAACTGCACCGGTGTAAGCACCTACGCCTAAGCCTAAAAACATATAGCCAAGCTGACTCACCGTAGAGTAAGCCAGCACTTTTTTAATGTCGTTCTGTTTAAGCGCAATGGTTGCTGCAAGAATAGCAGTGGAAAGACCGATGATGGCGATGATATTTTCAGTAAGCGGCGCTGAGGTGTAAAGGATATTGCTGCGGGCAATCATATAAATACCTGCGGTGACCATGGTAGCTGCATGGATTAACGCTGATACGGGTGTTGGGCCGGCCATCGCATCGGGCAGCCAGGTATATAAAGGTATCTGTGCACTTTTGCCAATAGCGCCAACAAACAGTAAGATTGTGATACCGGTAAGATCACTGCTATTGAGATTTTTATAGTTGCTGAAAACATCAGCATAATTCACCGTTCCTAACTTTTGAAGCAACCAGAAAATTCCGAGCAGAAAGCCTAAGTCGCCAATACGGTTCATAATAAAAGCCTTCTTTGCAGCAGCATTGTAATTATCAACCTTAAACCAGAAACCAATCAGCAGGTAGGAACATAAACCCACGCCTTCCCAGCCAATAAACATGATCACATAGTTGGCGCCCATCACCAGCAGGAGCATAGAAAAAACAAAGAGATTGAGATAAGAAAAATACCTGCCGAAGTGTTCGGTCTTCTCATCGTGCATATAGGCCGTAGAATACAGATGAATGAGAAAGCCAATGCCTGTAATGATTAATAGAAACAAAACAGAAAGCTGATCAACCTGGAATGCAAAATCTATTTTGAATGTGCCGGTATTTATAAACGTGAATATGGGACTGACCGGCAAAGCGCCGTTGGAATTAACCTGTAGAAAAAGAATAATGCTTATAATAAAAGAAGCTAATATAGTACCGCAGCCTATGATGCCGATCAAAGATTTTGACAGAGACTTTCTCAACAAGCCGTTGATGAGAAAACCAAGCAATGGAAACAGTGGTACTAAGTAAACTATATTCATAAGCCCCGGTCCCGTTGGGAAGTTTTTAAGTTGATTAGTGTATTGTCTTCGGCCTGTTAAGGTTAAAGCGCTAATTTTTTAAGCGGTTTAAAAAGTTTACATCTACCGAATGCGTATTTCTGTACATCATTACAATTATTGCCAGTCCTACACTTACTTCTGCCGCTGCTACCACCATAATAAAAAAAACGAAAATCTGACCGTCAATACCGGTGTTTGCCGGACTGCCAGCCACGGTATTAGCTGTTGCTGCAGCAGCATGGGACATCTTTGAAAAAGCAACCAATAAAAGATTTACGGCATTCAGCATTAACTCGATGCACATAAAAATGATGATTGCATTGCGGCGGGTAAGCACGCCTACGATGCCTATACAAAATAAGCTGGCGGATAAAGCGATATAGTATTGAATGGGCATGCCTGAATACCGGGACGGAGCTTTTATAAATGATGAAATATACGCTGCCTGTATGCTTTTACAAGCCAGGCGTTAATTCTTTTTTCCAATAACGACCGCACCAACCATTGCACTCAAAAACAATACACTGCTTATCTCAAACGGCACCGCATAATTGGTAAATAACGCAGTACCCAGGTTCTTTATTAATCCTATATCACCTGTAGTTAACTGCGCTGTTTTGTTATTTAAATCCGGAGAGCTGCGCAATACTGACAGCAACACTGAGAGTAACATACCACCGGATAAAACGCCTGCAAACTTCATCCAGATGCTTCTTTTTGGCTCGATGGCCGCATCGAGGTTCATTAGCATGATCACGAAGAGAAACAAAACCATTATTGCGCCTGCATATACAATCAGGTTTACAATGGCCAGAAATTGGGCATTCAATAAAATGTAATGGCCGGATATGGCGAAGAATGTTGCAATCAGCCACAATACACTATGCACCGGGTTCCTGCTGATCAATACCATGATGGCACTTAACAAGGCAAGCCCGCTTAAAAACCAGAAAATTATTTCAGTAATGCTCATTGTACAATTCGTCAGTTGGTAAATGCTGCAATCGGCTACTGCTTTATTCTTGCAAATTATAATTTATCCGGTTTACATTAATTCAAGCCTTTCGCTTTAGCAAAAGCCTCCGGTTCTGTTACCGGGTTGGGTATCAGTAAATCCTGTTTGCCATAGATAAATTTCTTACGGGTAAAATCACTTGGCGTTACGGTTTCGCTGAGGTAAATCGCATCTTTCGGACAAGCTTCTTCGCATAAACCGCAAAAAATACAGCGCAGCATATTAATCTCATATTTGGCTGCGTATTTTTCTTCCCGGTATAAGTTTTCTTCCCCTGTTTCCCGCTCAGCCGCCTCCATGGTTATGGCTTCTGCCGGGCAGGCTACCGCGCACAATCCGCATGCGGTGCAACGTTCGCGGCCTTCTTCGTCCCGGTTCAGTACATGTAAGCCACGCCATATCGGGCTAAACTGCCGTTGCTGCTCGGGATATTGTATAGTAACTTTTCTTTTAAAAAGATGTCGCAACGTAATCAACATTCCTTTGGCGATATTCCAGAGGTAGATACGCTCCAGAAAAGTCATAGGCTTACGGTCAACCGCTTTATTTCTATTTGTTAATGACTGCATTATTTTCAGCTTTCAATATTCAGCTATACTACTCCGGCTTTACAGGTCACAAAAGTATTTGTATGTAAGGATGCTTCCAAGTTTATCTTACAGTACCTGCTGCAAAAAATTTATTTATGAAAGTACAGGATTACCGCGGCTGTCACCAGCATATTTACAAGGGCTAACGGCAGCAGTTTTTTCCAGCCAAGATTCATCAACTGGTCGTAACGGAAGCGCGGAACCGTCCAGCGTACCCACATAAACAGGAAAATAAAAAATACAATTTTTATCATCAGTGCTGCAAGGCCAATGATTCCGGCCAGATTAGGATCCAATTTACTTTCGTCTAAAAAAGGCACGTCATACCCCCCAAAAAATAACGTAGCGATGATCGCGCTGCTGATAAACATGTTGATGTATTCTGCAAACAGGTAAAATCCAAGCTTCATAGAAGAATACTCCTGGTGATAACCCATATTTAATTCGCTCTCTGCTTCCGACAAATCAAATGGCGTACGATTGCATTCTGCAAAAGCGCATACAAGAAAAATAAGAAAGCCCAATGGCTGGTAAACAATATTCCAGATACCGCTTTTCATCTGCTCTTCCACAATCGTCTTCATACTCAGCGATTGGGTAATAAAAAGCAGTGCTATCAGTGAAATGCCCATTGCGAGCTCGTAACTGATGGCCTGGGAAGCGCCACGCAAAGCTGCCAGCAGGGAAAACTTGTTGTTGCTCGCCCAGCCGCCGATCATAACACCATATACGCCCAAACTTACTACGCCGAATATATACAGGATACCAATGTTTACATCTGCAATCTGCAGTTGCACCGTTGTACTTCCCAACTGCAGATGATCGCCCCAGGGTATAACGGCGCAGGTCATTAATGCTGCAAGCATCGCCAGTGCAGGGCCTAAAACAAAAAGTAATTTATTGGACGTATTAGGTATAATTTCTTCTTTAAAAAAAAGCTTGGTGCCATCGGCCAAGGGCTGCAGTATGCCGAAAGGCCCGGCACGGTTGGGGCCTATGCGGTCCTGCATCCACGCAGCAACCTTACGCTCGAGATACGTTTCGTACATAGCAATAACCAGCGAAACAGAAACAATAATAATGATCAGTATTAGCTTTTGTAAAAGAAAAGCCCAATCAAAGGATAGCAGTTGATTAATCATTTATAGTAATTAGTGTTTCCATTTTCAGTTAAGAGTGTACTATCAATAACCGTTATAGCCTGCTCAATCTCTTTTAATATAATGTCCTGCACTATCATTTTTCTTATCGAAATCTTCCGTATGCGCAGGTCCTTCAATCAGGCTTAATTCAATACCCGGCTTGTTTACCTCGCTTACCGAATGAATTTCCAGCATGATGCGCGGATCCCGGCCGTCCATTACTTCAGGCATTATTTCTTTTGGAATCACGGTGTTTACATAATGTCCCTGTGCAATTACAGAATGCCGGTTAATATTGCGCGGCCCTTCTATTACCCAGTTACTCGTTTGCTTTTTTTCAAAACGGCACTCATTGCAAATCCAGCCGGTTTCACCGGAAGGCGTATCTTCTATTTCGCCCCATTCATTTTTACGGGCCGTTACCCGGAACACTTCGTCTCCGCGGTTCCAAAGTGTTACCCGGCCTGAACATTTTGGACAATCGCGATGCGCATCAACCGGCTTTAAAAACCATACCCGGTTTTTGAACCGGAATGTACGGTCGGTTAAGGCGCCGACGGGACAAACATCAATCACATTTCCGATAAAATCGTTTTCCAGACTTTTTTCTATATAGGTAGCAATTTCTGAATGATCGCCCCTGTCTAATATTCCATGATGGCGCTTATTGGTGAGCTGGTCGGCTGTATATACACATCTAAAGCAAAGGATACAGCGTGTCATGTGTAGTTGAATGTATGGCCCAAGGCTATGCTTAGGAAACGTGCGTCGTTGGAATTCGTAGCGGGTGCCGGCTTTTCCATGATCGTAACTTAAATCCTGCAGATGACATTCGCCTGCCTGGTCACAAATCGGGCAATCCAGCGGATGATTGATCAGTAAAAACTCCACAACACCGGCGCGGGCATCAATTACTTTCTCGCTGGTGATGTTTTTTACTTCCATGCCGTCCATTACCGTAGTACGGCAACTGGCAACCAGTTTCGGCATCGGGCGCGGGTCTTTGTCCGAACCT
This sequence comes from Ilyomonas sp., assembly GCA_965247435.1. GTDB lineage: Bacteria > Bacteroidota > Bacteroidia > Chitinophagales > Chitinophagaceae > Ilyomonas. Next base: position 2,179,169 of record OZ252019.1, read on the forward strand.
TTGCTTACTTCTACGAGGCAGGTACGGCATTTGCCGCCGCTGCCTTTTAATTTACTGTAATAGCACATAGCCGGTGGTGCTACCTCGCCGCCAATCTTGCGTGCCGCCTCTAATATGGAAGTACCGGCTGGCACTTCTACCGATATATTATCTATTACTACTTTAAATAATGGTGTTGCTTCCGCCATAATCAATTAACATCTTTTAAATTAATGCTTTCATACTGTGCAAATATGTCTCAATTGTATAATTTCTTTCAAAGCTTTTTCTTCCTGCAAATGCAAGTTTATCTCTTAAAGAACGATTAACAAGTAATGATTTAATTTGTAAAGCTAAGTCTTCTATATTTTCTGACTGAAAAAGAAGGCCGTTTTTTTTGTGCTCGATTAATTCAGGTATTGCACCAGCATTTGCACCCACAATAGGTGTTTGTGTTGCAAATGCCTCTAAGATAACAATAGAAGGATTATCTATCCTGCTTGGAAGAACCATTATGTAAGTAGTACATATGAACTCATGAATTTTCGAGTAGGGATACCGGCCTAAAAAAACTATGAACGCTTTCCAGCCATTGCTCAGAACAACCTTTTCAAGTTCGGCCTGCATTTCACCAGATCCTACAATTTCCAGTGTTAAATTATAACCTTCATCTATTAATTTGCCGACTGCAAAAATCAATAAATCAAGTCCTTTTGAAATATCAATTCTCCCGACAAACCCAATTTTTATTTCTTTATAATGATTTCGGAATACGGTTTCGGGTAAGCCATAATAAACAACAGCAATTTTATCGCCGGCAATATTCCAAGTGTTCTGTATATCTTTTTTTGCACATTGAGTTCCAGCAATAATCAAATGCGATAATTTATAGATAATTTTTTTGCGAAGTATTAAAAATTTGTTTAGAGATTGTGAGTATAAATTTTTAGGTATGTCTAATGCAATTTGTGCGGTTAGTGTATGATAAAAAGTAATACTCCGAACACCTAAATATCTTGATCCAATCACACAAACATTCACAGCACCAAAATGTGCTATCACAGAGGCAGGTTTATACCTTTTTGCTAATTTTATAAAAAATAAAAAATCTTTAATGGTCGTTGGCCTTTTGTTAGGCCAGTCGTAAACTTCTACATACTCATTTATTTTTTTATAGCCTTCCCGCTTTCCTTTTGCATTTAAAAAAACTACTGAATGATCTTTACAAAGAAATAAGGAAAGATGATAAGAAACAGATGCAAGCGAAGTCTGGTCCCAGTTATGCGCTATAAAAATGGTTGGACGCTTTATCATCTGACAATTATGAGTGTCGCTTTTAGAAACAAAATTATAATGAGGGCAAGCTATTGATAAATTGCATCACATTCGAGACATGTTTTTCTATGGCATACTTCTTTTCAAAAGTTGCTCTTGCATTTGCCGCCATTGCGTTGCGTAATGCTGGGTTGTTTATAAGCATCTCACATTGTACAACCCAATCATGCTCGTTATCACAGATAAACCCATCTGTGCCATTATCAATCATCTCCGGTATGCCGCCGGCATTAGCCCCGATAACCGGAACACCACAAGCCATCGCTTCTATTATTACAGTAGGAAAATTATCTGTTCTGCTCGGAACCACCAGTGCATAAGCCCGCTCCAGATTTTCGTACACTTCAAGGTAAGATTTGGTAGAACCTTTTAAAACCACTTTGCTGCCTATTCCAAGCCGGGTAATTAACTGCTCTACACCATTATAAGCATCACCGTTACCAAAAAGTTCAAGGGAAATGTGCTTATAAGTTTTTAAGAGCTGCGCAAAAACGGCAATGATTTTATCGCAACCTTTTGAATACGTAATTCTGCCGATGTATAAAAAGACAATCTGCGGCATAGTGTATGCATAATCCGGCTTTTTTACAACCGGTACCTGCATACCATTGGGAATGATATAGACTTTGCTTTTGCTTACCCGCTGATTTACTACGGCATCGGCGGAAGCAAATTGTGTTTGAGTAATTAAATGTGTAGCCAATTTATAGGTTACTGTTCTCACTAAAACGTCAAAAGGTGCTTTCCATTTACTGGCTGCTTCTACTTTTGTTTGTTCGTAAAGCGTGTGATACCAGGCAACCCGATACGGGACGTTAAATAACCAACCTGCAAAGATTAAGGCTTTGGTAGAAGCAAAATGTGCGATAATTAAATCAGGTTTTGTATGTTTTACCAACCTGATAGCGAATAAAAAATCTTTAAGCCTTGTAGGCCGCTTATGGGGCCATTCCAAAACCGTAAAACCTTCTGTTTGCGGTACTAAGCTATTCCGGAGGCGGGCTTGTGAAAGATACCAGACCTTAGCGGTTTCATTTATCTTATAGGCTACAGCTTTTGTTTGAATATTGAGGCTTACATCAATCCAGCTATGGCCGATAATTACTTTTTGAGGTTGCATAAAGAGCAGTATTAGCTATGCCATTACTCCTCTCTCCTCAGCATAATGTGAGAGGCCATAATTTCTTACCAGGCAATCTTCGGGATTCAGCACGTGCCATTCAAACTCGTCGCGAAAATGACGGATTGCCGCAGCTATTGGCCACGCGGCCGCATCGCCCAACGGGCAAATAGTATTGCCTTCTATCCTGCGCTGTATATCCCAAAGCAGATCTATATCACTAAGCTTGCCTTTACCATATTCTATATTTTTCAGAATCTTTTCCATCCAGCCGGTGCCTTCGCGGCAGGGAGAGCATTGTCCACAGCTTTCGTGCCGATAGAAGCGGGCCAAGGTAAGCGTATGCCGCACCACACATTGGTCTTCGTCCAGCACAATAAAACCGCCGCTGCCTAACATACTGCCGGTAGCAAAGCCGCCATCACTAAGACTTTCATAATTCATGAGGCGGGTGTCGCCTTTAGCAGTTTTAAACAATAAATTAGCCGGTAAAACAGGAACCGATGAACCGCCGGGAATACAGGCTTTCAAACGTTTGCCGTTAGGTATGCCACCGCACCATTCATCGCTGTAAACAAATTCTTCTACCGAAATGGTCATATCAATTTCATAGACGCCGGGTTTATTAATATTGCCACAGGCCGAAATCAGTTTGGTACCGGTTGATTTACCTACACCGATCTTTGCATATTCATCGCCGCCCATATTGATTATCGGAACTACAGCGGCAATCGTTTCCACGTTGTTAACCACGGTTGGCCGGTCCCAGGCCCCTTTAATAGCCGGAAATGGCGGCTTGATGCGCGGGTTGCCGCGTTTTCCCTCCAGACTCTCTATCAGGGCTGTTTCTTCACCACAGATATAAGCGCCGGCGCCACGGTGTACATATATTTCGCAATCGAAGCCGGTGCCTAAAATATCTTTCCCTAAAAAGCCGGCAGCTTTAGCATCTGCAATTGCTTTTTCCAGAATATCGGGTATCCAGGCATACTCGCCGCGGATATAAATGTAGGTAGTATTACTACCCAAAGCAAAGGAACTGATGATTAATCCTTCGATTAGCAGATGAGGCAAAAACTCCATCAGGTAGCGGTCTTTAAAAGTACCAGGCTCGCTCTCATCAGCATTGCAAACGAGGTGGCGCGGCACCCCTTCGGGCTTCGCGATAAAGCTCCATTTTAAACCAGCCGGAAAGCCGGCACCGCCACGGCCGCGTAAGCCGCTTTTCTTTACTTCTTCTACGATGGCTTCGGGCGTCATTTTAAGGGCTTTTTCAACCGCGGTGTAGCCGCCGTTTTTACGCCAGGTGTCGTATAAATGAATCCCTTTGATGTTTGCTTTGTCTAATAATATTTTTACTGACATGTTGTATATGCTATAAGCTGTTGGCTGTAGGCGTTCAGCTTTTAAATGTTAGTTATTTAATTCACAACTCAGGCTTTTCAACTAATGTTCCAAGCATCATCCGCATTGGATACAATTCTCTTGTAAACGGGTTTAATACTAAACCTATGGCTTCTAAAGTAGTAGAGCCAAGCAAAGGCGAATCCCCGTTTTCGCCGTAAATTACAGGTGCAGATGCGCCCTCTCCGTTCAACTCAAAAAAAGCATCACCGACTTTGCGGCTGATTAGCGATCCATCTGCTAATGAAAATTTGACTTCCCGATGTGGCTCTATACCTAAATTATCCAAGATGCTTCCAGGAACCAGACTATACACCGCTCCACTGTCAACCATAAAGTCAACTTCCGCAAACTTCGAAGACTTCCGCGTTTCTTTAACCAGTAATGTTTTATTAGTGATACCCATCCGGTAATTCATTATGCTTATTTATAATACATTTGCCCTTTAAAAAAATTCAATACGATCTGTAATTGCCTGCAATTTACAATACTTTAAAAGGCTAGTTATTCTTTGCTGCATTACTCGTACACTCTTCTATAACCGCATCTACTTTATCTTTGGTTAGATGCTCCTTATAAAACTTTCCTAATTGCATCATGGGTGCATAGCCGCAGGCGCCCAGGCATTCAACCGTCTTCAGTGTAAATAAACCATCATCGGTTGTTTCTCCTGTTTTAATACCTAATTTTTGCTGAATGTAAGCAATGATGTCATCGCTGCCGCGCAACATGCAGGGGCCGGTCTGGCAAACTTCAAACACATATTTACCAACTGGCTTCAGGTTATACATGCTGTAAAAAGTAGCCACTTCATATACTTCAATAGGCTCCAGTTGCAGCAGACCGGCAACATAATCCATTGCATCTACACTCAACCAGCCACCACCTTCCTCCTGCGCCATGTGAAGCAGGGGCAACAAAGCACTCTTTTGCCGGTCTTTGGGATAACGGGCAATTACTTCCTGAACTTTATTTAGTTTATCGGGTGAAAAAGTCATTTACTATTACTTTCAGTTTAAAAAATTTTCAAGGCGTTTGCAGTTGCTTCTGTTCTTTGCACATTATCCATCCATTTCCCCTGCGATCAGGTTTAAAGAACTCATCGTAATAACCGCGTCGCTCAGCATAGCACCTTTAACCAGCTCTTCATATGCCTGATAATAAATAAAACAAGGCCGGCGGAAGTGTAAACGATACGGGGTTCTGCCACCATCGCTGATCAGGTAAAATCCTAATTCGCCATTGCCGCCCTCCACGCTGTGATACACTTCACCTTTTGGAATTTCTGTTTCCCCCATAATAATTTTGAAATGCCAGATCAGGGCTTCCATTTTGGTATATACATCTTCCTTCGTCGGCAGGTAGTATTCCGGAATATCCGCATGAAACACTTCTGCTTCGGCGCCTTTGAATTCCTGTACTTTTTGGTAAGCCTGCCGGATAATGCTCAACGACTGTTTCATTTCTTCATTCCGCACTAAAAAGCGGTCGTAGCAATCGCCGGTTGTACCGGTAGGAATGGTGAAATCAAAATCTTCATAACTGCTGTACGGATTTTGCACCCGCACATCATAATCAACGCCGGCAGCACGCAGGTTAGGCCCGGTAAAGCCATAATTCAATGCCCGGTCTGCACTGATAGGACCTGCGCCAATCGTACGTTCCATAAAGATACGGTTACGCAGGAGCAAACCTTCCAACTCTCCCAATGCTTTAGGATACTCGTCCAGAAATTTTTCCAGTTTTGTCCATGCTACATTGTTAAAATTACGCTCAAAGCCACCGATACGGCCGATATTGGTCGTAAGGCGCGAACCGCAGATTTCCTCATAAATTTCATATACGAGCTCGCGGTATTGCATTACATACAGAAAACCGGTAAAAGCACCGGCATCTACGCCAACTACCGAATTACAAATAAGGTGATCGGTGATACGTGCCAGTTCCATGATAATAATACGCATATACTCTACCCGCTTGGGTAGAGTGAGGCGCAACAGCTTTTCGCAGGTCATGTGCCAGCCCATATTATTAATAGGACTGCTGCAATAGTTCATGCGGTCGGTGAGCGGCGTTATCTGGTACAGCGGCCTGCGCTCGGCCAGTTTTTCGTAGGCGCGGTGAATGTAGCCGACCGTTTGCTCGGCCGATACAATGCGCTCACCGTCCATCTCAAGGATGTTTTGAAAAACACCATGCGTAGCAGGATGCGTTGGCCCAAGGTTAAGCGTCGTGGTCTGCTTACCAATAGAACCTTCCGGTAATTTTATATGATGCGGTACTTCTAATTGATGCATGTTCTTTTAATTCTTTAAAAACAAATTGATGCAGTAGCTGTTTATCCGAAAATTTTATCTAATCTTATTTCCAGTCCCTGTAATACTACACATTCGATTGTGCCATGAGCAACTTTTTCTCTTAAATGGTACTTCTCGTTTTCTAAAATATATTGCTCGATAGTTTTTGTGTCAGCATCCACAATCCAGTATTCAGTTACACCATTTAAAGCATACTCTTCTTTCTTTTCTGTTTTATCATACTTTTCTGTGGTCTTACTTAGTACTTCAATAATAAAATCCGGTGGTGGAAATAATTTAATATCGTGCGCAAACGTCTGATTCTTCCAAAAAGCTAAATCGGGCATTACATCACTTCGCTTTAGTTTTATTAAAGCCTGTTCTGTATATACTTTTCCTAACTTGTTTATCTGTACAAATGGCGCAACAACTAATAATATATTTTGCAGCACTTCAATATGCCTGGCTCTTGCAGGCGAGTGGATTACTACCTGGCCTGCTATAAATTCTGCACGTTTATCTTCATTAAGCCAATCGTAAAACGCCTTTCTTTTTACTGCTTCTTCTGCAAGCACACGATTCAGTTCCTCCACGTAATCCGGAAGCCTCGGTGATGACAATATGGATTGAAGTAAATTATCCATGCCTGATTATTGCAAGGTATTTAAATACGCTGTAGAGCCGCCCCTGCCAAACATATCATCATCCTTATCCCGGCGTGTCTGGTCTTCCAGCGGAAATTCTTTACGTTGCGGAAAGTAATCCATTTCATCTACGTTCTGAATGCGTTTTAAATTAGGGTGACCTAAAAAATTAACACCGTAAAAATCGTAGGTTTCCCGCTCCATCCAGTTGGCAGCTTCAAAGAGCTTTGTTGCCGTAAACACATCCGGCTTTACAATATCAGTAAACACCTTAAAGCGGATGCGCGCATTGTCTATCATATTGTGAAGGTGATAAACGATTGCAAGCTCCGCACCTTTATTGTCGGGATAATGAACAGCGCATATCGAAGTAAGAAACTGAAAGCCTAACTCACTGTATAAAAATTGCAGCACTTTAAGATTTTGCTCTTTCGGTGCTTCAAAAGTAAGCATGCCATAAGGCTCCTGAAAGTGAGCCACCGCTTCACCAAACTTCTCCTGCAGTTGCTGCTGTATTGTTTCGTTAGTTAACGACATTATCCGGCTATTTTAACTTTGAAAGAGAAAAGGATGAAGCGCACATTAAGTTTAGTTGAAAAAATGCCTGTGCATTGCTGCTACTGAATTCCATAACTATTCATAAGCGCTTTATATTCGGGTGCATTTCTACGGCGAAGGCTCTCACTGCCGATTAAGTCCTGTATGCGCATCACGCCGTCTATAATTGCTTCGGGGCGGGGCGGGCAGCCGGGTACATACACATCCACCGGGATGATCTGGTCAATGCCCTGCAACACCGAATACGTATCGAAGATGCCGCCGGAGCAGGCGCAGGCGCCAACGGCTATCACCCATCTTGGTTCGGCCATTTGCAGATAAACCTGCCGCAGCACCGGGCCCATCTTTTTAGATATAGTTCCCATTACCATCAGCAAATCGCACTGTCGGGGCGTAAAGCCTAAACGTTCTGCACCAAAACGGGCAAGGTCGTAGGTGGGCGCCATCGTAGCCATAAATTCGATGCCGCAACAGGAAGTAGCGAAAGGCAAAGGCCAGATAGAATTTTTGCGTGCAAGACCAATTACTTTTTCAAAGCTCGTAGCAAAGTAGCCTTCTCCATCATCGCCTTCCGGCGCCTGGGCGATGGCTATGTTATCGTGGATATCCGCAACTTTGGGATGAATATTAAACCGTACGGGACGTGCCATAATGTTATCTTCTCCTCTTCATTTAATCCTACAAATGTATGCCACAATGGTCAAAAAGTTTTACTAAACATTCCTGCATTTGCGATATTTATGGCAGGTAAAAAGACTGATAGCGTGTGCTTTAGCGTTCCGTTTTGCGGGGCATAACAACGCATTGTTCCGGCAATTTTAAAAGCCTTGAATTTGTTTAACAGACGAATAAGATATTAAAGGGATTTTAATGTAAATATCTGTTGAATACAATAATTTGCCCAATGACTTTTTGCTTCATTACCAAAAACTGCTTATTCTTGGCTGCAGGCCTGTTTTTTTGTATAACTGTTGCTGCGCAAAAAAAGCCTGTAACGGGCAAAGAACCTGCCTGGATTACGGTAGAATCGCCTGATTATAACAATAGCCGCCTGAACCGGGAAGCGGAGGACGGCTATATTGATCTTGATTACCAGAAACAGGTTTCGCTGGGCACGCAAAGTGTTTATATTAAGCAAAGCTTTAAAATATTATCCGAAGCCGGCGTACAAAACAAATCGCAGGTATCTATCAGTTTCGATCCTTCTTACCAGTCACTTATTATTCATACAATCAGGATTATAAGAGATGGGCAGATCATCAACAAGCTTGAGCTAAACAAATTAAAAACAATTCAGCAGGAAACGGAGCTTGACCGGTTTATTTACAACGGCACACTTAAATCCGTATTGTTTGTAGAAGATGTGCGGAAGAACGATGTGCTGGAATACAGCTATACACTACAAGGCTTCAACCCTATTTTTCAAAACAAATACAGCGATTTCTACGATACCAGATTTTCTACCCCGCTTTGTCATCTCTATTACAAACTTATCGTTCCGGCAGGCCGTATAATCAGCATACATAACAATGCCGATACTGTTAAGCCTTATATACATTCCGATGCAAATCAGACTATTTATGAATGGCGGCTAACAGACAATCATGCCGTTCATGTACAGGATGCGCTTCCTGCATGGTACGAGCCTTTTGGCTATGTAATGGTGAGCGAATATAAAACGTGGAAAGAAGTGGCAGACTGGGCAACAGCCCTGTTTCCTGAAGTTAAAAATGTGTCTTTGCCCCTTCGGAAAAAAATTGAAGCGCTTACTAAGCCCGGTGCTACGGTGGAAGACAAGGTAAAAGCAGCGTTGCGTTTTGTGCAGGATGATATTCGCTACATGGGATTGGAAATGGGCGTTCATTCTCACGAGCCTGCAACGCCGGATAAAATTTTTGAAAGGCGTTTTGGCGACTGCAAGGAAAAAAGCTATTTGCTGGTTACTATGCTTCGCCAAATGGGTATCGAAGCTTATCCGGTTTTAATCAATGCAAGCTATACGCAAGCCATCAATACCTGGTTGCCATCGCCGTTTTGTTTTGATCATGTAACGGTAAAGGCAGTGCTGAAGGATGGCGATCACTGGTTCGATCCTACTATTAGCTTTCAGCGCGGCAACCTTTCGGGCATCTCTTATCCTGATTATAAAAAAGGCCTTATTGTAAGCAATTCTACTACTGCACTTACCTCTATTCCATTGCAAGAGCAGGGCGAAGAGCGCGTAAAAGAAACATTTTTGGTTAAGGATATGCTAGGTAAAGCAGGACTAAAAGTGGTAACCGAATATAGCGGTTCGTACGCAGATGATATTCGTGACGACTTCAACAATAACAGCGATTATGACCTGCTGAAGGATTACAAACAGTTTTACCAGGGCTACTTCAGCCATATTATCGCCGACAGCCTTCATTTTAACGATGACAGCACAAGCGGAAAGTTTATTACAACAGAATACTACACCATTGACAGCTTTTGGAATATGGAACCAAAAGGACTTAAAACTTCCTTTACTTCTTATGTAATTAACGGGGTGATTAAAAAGCCGAAAGAGCAATCCCGCACGATGCCATTTTATCTGCGATATCCGGCCAGATACCACGAGGAAATAGAGATAAACCTGCCTGAAGACTGGGATGCAAAACCTTACACCGCAAACATCCGAAGCAGTGGCTTTGTTTATAAAGTTAACTGTACCACGTCATCAAGAAAGATAGCGCTTTCCTACGATTTTGAAAATCTGAAAGATAATATCACACCAAACGAGGCAGCCGATTTTTTCAATAAGTTAAAACAGGTAGATGCAGAACAGGACTACGAGATTACTACCTACGCATCAGCAGACGATGAGAAATATGCAACCGCTAAAAATAAAGCTACCAACCCGTTGTATGTGGCAATACCGATACTGCTTATCATTGGCTCTTTTGTATGGTGGACGCAGCGAAAAACTTAACGTACGCCCTTTCCAAAAAACATAAAGCGCCCTGCAGTTTGCAGGGCGCTTTATTATGCTGTGATAAATTGCACTTTAACTCATGTATGCTTCCACCGGCTCGCAGGTGCAGATGAGGTTGCGGTCGCCAAAGGTATTATTGATGCGGGCTACCGACGGCCAGAATTTATTAAGCGTTACATAATGCAATGGAAAGGCGGCTTCCCGGCGCGTATATGCATGGGTCCATTCATCGGCACATACAACAGCCTGGGTGTGCGGCGCATTTTTTAAGGCGTTATCTGTTTTATCGCTCCGGCCTTCTTCAATCGCTTTTATTTCTTCCCTTATACTAATCATCGCTTCGCAAAAGCGGTCAAGCTCTCCTTTGTCTTCGCTTTCCGTCGGCTCTATCATGATGGTGCCCGGCACCGGGAAGCTCATGGTAGGCGCATGGAAGCCATAATCAATCAGGCGCTTGGCTACATCTTCCGCTTCCACGCCGCTCGTAGCTTTAAAAGGCCGCAAGTCCACAATAAACTCATGCGCGCAGGTGCCATTAATACTGGTGTATAAAACCGGGTAATGATCTTCGAGCCTCGCCTTCATATAATTGGCATTAAGGATAGCTATTTCCGTAGCTTTTTGCACGCCTGTTTTACCCAGCATTCTTATATACCCGTAACTGATAAGCAATATACTGGCCGAGCCAAAAGGTGCAGCACTTACTGCATGTGTGCTGCCGGCTGTTGATTGCTGGCCGCCTGCCGCAAATACATGTCCGGGCAAATAAGGCTTCAGGTGTTCTCTTGCACAAATTGGGCCCATGCCCGGCCCGCCGCCGCCATGTGGTATGGCAAAAGTCTTGTGCAGGTTAAGGTGACAAACATCCGCGCCGATGGCAGCAGGCGAGGTAAGGCCTACCTGCGCATTCATATTAGCCCCATCCATATATACCTGGCCGCCGTGCTGGTGTACAATGGCGCAGATTTCCTGTATGCTTTCTTCAAACACACCATGCGTGCTGGGATAGGTAACCATCAACGCACCCAGTGTCTCTTTATATTGCTCGGCTTTTACTTTTAAATCCGCTACATCTATATGTCCGTCGGCATCGCTTTTTACCACAACTACTTTCATTCCGGCCATCACTGCACTGGCCGGATTGGTGCCATGCGCAGAAATGGGTATCAGCACTACATTCCGGTGCGCATTGCCGGAGGCTTTATGGTATTGCATAATCGTAAGCAACCCTGCATATTCGCCCTGTGCACCGCTGTTGGGCTGCAGGCTGCAGGCATCAAAACCGGTAATCTCGCAGAGGTATTTGCTTAATGCTTCTATAATATATTGATAGCCCTGCGCCTGGTCAACAGGTACAAAAGGGTGCAGGTGACTAAAGGCCGGCCAGCTAACCGGTATCATTTCACTGGCAGCATTCAGCTTCATGGTACAACTGCCTAAACTAATCATGCTGGTGTTTAGCGAAAGGTCTTTATTTTCCAAATGTTTCAAATACCGCATAACCTGGCTTTCGCTGCGGTGAATATGAAAAACAGGATGGGTTAAATAAGCAGAAGTACGCTTTGCAAACAGAGGAATGCAGGTCAGCGCATACCCTTCCGAGTCGAAACCAATGGCAATATCTGATAAGTCTTTAGCGGATGCGAATACATCAGCGATATCCAGCACATCTTTCTGCGTAGCAGTTTCATCGAGACTGATGCCAATGGCGCCATCTTCAAAATACCGGAAGTTGATGCCTGCGTTTTCGGCCACCGGGCGGATGGTTGCCGCGTTGCCTGTTACTTTTATACTATCAAAGTAAAACTCGTTTTTATTCTCAAAGCCAAGCTCCGCAAGCGTTGCAGCCAATGTTTGCGTAAGCAATGCCGTACGCGTTGCTATTTCTTTCAACCCGTCCGGTCCATGAAATACGGCATACATAGCAGCCATATTGGCGAGCAGCGCCTGTGCAGTGCAGATGTTGGAAGTAGCTTTTTCGCGCTTGATATGCTGCTCCCGCGTTTGCAGCGCCATGCGCAGCGCGCGATTGTTATGAGCATCTACGCTTACGCCGATGATGCGGCCGGGAATGCCGCGCTTAAACTCCTCCTTTGTAGCAAAAAAAGCCGCATGTGGACCGCCATAGCCAAGCGGCACGCCAAACCTTTGTGCAGAACCTACCGCTACGTCTGCGCCTAACTCTCCGGGAGAAGTAAGTAAGGTAAGCGCCAGCAGATCCGTTGCCATAACTACATAGCCGTTAATTGCATGTACCCGCTCAATAAAAGCTTTATAATCTTTTATCGAACCATTGTCATCCGGGTATTGCACCAATGCACCAAAATAGGTTTCATCTAACCGGGCATCGGCATATCCGCCAAATACCAATTCCACGCCTATCGGCGCTGCACGTGTAATAAGCACGTCTTTCGTTTGCGGAAAAACAGGATTGTCAATAAAGAACTTTGGCTTGCTTATTTTGCCCGGATTGTTTACCTGGTGAAAAAGCATCGCCATAGCTTCTGCTGCGGCTGTAGCTTCATCGAGGAGGGAGGCGTTTGCCAGTTCCAGACCCGTAAGATCTGCAACTACTGTTTGAAAGTTGAGCAGGCTTTCCAGCCGGCCCTGCGATATCTCTGCCTGGTAAGGCGTGTATTGGGTGTACCATCCCGGGTTTTCGAACAGGTTGCGGAGAATAACGGAAGGTGTAATGGTATTGTAATATCCTTGCCCGATCCAGGTTTTATATACTTTATTTTTTAGCGCAGCCTGTTTAATTTCATTCAGGTATTCGTATTCACTTACCGCATCCGGCAACCGGAGCGCTTGGTGAAGGCGGATATTCTCAGGAATCGTTTTACTAATCAATTCTTCCATACTTCCTGCCCCGATTACGGCAAGCATTTCCCGGATTTCTGTTTCTTCCGTACCGATATGTCGTCTCTCAAAACCGGTATCCTGGTGCGTGAATAGATTCATAGTTATTGACCAAATTTTGGAAGCGCAAAGTTACGGGTTGAAAAGCTGAAAGCAGAATGTAAGCCGCAAAAACCTGACCTTCTTCAATTGTATTGGGAATGTGTTGGCAATTAAATAAGTTGAAGGTAAAGTAGTACATATATATCGGACAATCAGTTTGCAACGAAGTAGTGAAACTGATGTATTGTATTGCTTTGGCATTGATAGCCCTGATTTTCGTATATTTTTATAAGGCTGGTGTTGGCGCAGCATGTATTTTTTGCGGATGCATCATAGCATCAGCCACTTCAGCAGGCTTGCAGAATAATGCACACAAATGAATGAATTATTTTTTTGCACAAAAAGCTTCAGGGACTAATCAGGCTGCATTTTTGCTCAACCGAGAGGCATCTGATATTCTTGCTTTTTAATATCACTTATTGTTTCACCTTCAAAAAAATTGCCGTATGAAAAAACACATTTACCTTTTCCTGTTGCTGTTAATCAGCAATTATTTTTCACATGCCCAAAACAGCCTCTCCTTATCTCCGCTATCTACCGGTTTTACTGCACCGTTAGGTATAGAAAATTGTGGCGACAACCGTCTTTTCATTGTACAACGAACCGGGCAAGTGATGATTTGCGATGTAACCGGAAAAAAATACGACAGCCCTTTTTTAGATATCAGTGACCGCATCAAAGACAATGGCAGCGAGCAGGGACTGTTGGGACTGGCTTTTCATCCGGATTACCTTACCAACGGATTTATCTATGTGAACTATATCAACAAAGACGGTAATACCCAAATTTCCCGGTTTAAGGCATCTGCCAGCAACCGGAACAAGATAATTGCCGCCAGCGAAAAGTTCCTGTTGCAAATCAGCCAGCCTTATTCCAATCACAACGGCGGCTGCTTACGGTTTGGCCCCGACGGTTATTTATACATTGGGCTTGGAGATGGCGGAAGTGGTGGCGACCCGCAGAACAATGCGCAAAACCCTTCCAGCTTACTGGGCAAAATGCTGCGGATAGATGTTGACCATGGTAATCCGTATGCCGTACCGGCTACTAACCCGTTTAAAAATGTTGCAGGCTACAAGCCAGAGATCTGGGCGCTGGGCCTGCGTAATCCATGGCGCTTTAGCTTTGATGCACTTAGCGGCGCACTGGTTATTGCCGATGTTGGCCAGAGCGACTGGGAAGAAATAAACTTCCAGCCTCCCTCCAGTAAAGGCGGCGAAAACTATGGCTGGCGCTGCTACGAGGGCACACATACCTATAACACCAGCGGCTGTAAAGCACAATCGGCGTATGATTTGCCAAAATACGAGTATCCGCATTCTGAAACTACCGGCGATTGCTCTGTTACCGGCGGCTTTGTGTACCGGGGACAAAACAATGCGGACATGTACGGCAAGTATTATTTTGCCGATTATTGCAGCGGCATTATCCGCTCATTATCGCTTACAAATAATGTTGTTACAAAAAAGGATCTATATACTGGTGATACGTATGCTTACAGCAGCTTTGGAGAAGATAAAAACAAGGAACTCTATCTTGCAAATATCGTGAATGGTACTATTTATCGCATTGCTTCGGGCCCGTTGGCTATGACTGCTGCAGCTCGTGCAACACCTACTTTAAGCGTTGCTCCCAACCCGGCAAAAAATAATTTTATTGCGGAATACAAGACACTTCAGTCAGGCAACTGTACAGTAAGTATTTCGAATGCGATGGGCATGCAGTTATTTACAGCAAAATATACTGCGATAGCCGGTACCAACACCTGGCGTATTACTGCGCCGGCTGCTGCAAAAGGCAGTTGCTACCTCACCGTTACAACCGCTTCCGGCTCCCGGATACGGCAAAGTATTTTATTACAATAGCATTTTGTTTGCATAAGAAAACCACTGTTGCCTCCAGTGGTTTTCTTATGCAAATTTTACAACCATTTTTTAGAATACATCAGGCGGTTACAAAAGTGAATCTTTAATACAGACCAGTTATAAAGAAGCAAA
This sequence comes from Ilyomonas sp., assembly GCA_965247435.1. Taxonomy (GTDB): domain Bacteria; phylum Bacteroidota; class Bacteroidia; order Chitinophagales; family Chitinophagaceae; genus Ilyomonas. The sequence continues at coordinate 2,194,420 of OZ252019.1, forward strand.
GCAACACGATGGAAGAATCATTTATCCTGCCCGTAAATTATAAGGGGACAACCCATGATTTTGAAGCCCGGCTGATCCTGACCGGCTACACTTATAAATTTGAGGTATCTGTAAATGGCGTACCCATGTTCTTTGAACCGGATGAAGAAGGACTTTACCGTGCTATGGTACCCGAAGCGGATTTTAAAACGACGCACTCCGCAGACCCTGCATTATTGCAGGCCGTTGCACAGGCAATTGAAACGGTACTCGCCTGAATAAGATGCTTTTGAAACATTAACAGTACACTGTAAATATTTACCGGAAATCTTTGCTTTGGGCCAATCCTTTTCTGCAAACGCCTATCTTTAAACCTTAAGTAACTCCTATGAAACACTTATGGTTGCTGACTGCAGCTATAGCATGTGCAAGCGCTTCTTTTGCACAGACCATTATAAAAAAAGATACCGCCATCGCAAATATGGTAAATGAAATTGCAGCCGATTCTCTGCATTCCTACATTCGTTCACTGGTAAGCTTTGGCACCCGTAATACATTAAGCACCCAGACAGAAAAGGAAAAAGGAATTGGCGCAGCGCGTAATTGGGTACTTAACAAATTTAAAACTTTTGCTGTGCAAAGCGAAGGCCGGCTTACTGCGGTGATAGATACCACTACTATTGCTGCAGACGGCAAACGGGTAGATAAGCCTCTATTGTTGGGCAATGTTGTAGCTACGCTTAAAGGCACCGACGAAAGTGACCACCGCCTGTTTGTTATCAGCGGGCACCTGGACAGCCGGCGCACCGATGTTATGGACCGTACCAACGATGCTCCCGGCGCCAACGATGATGGCAGCGGCGTGGCGGCGGTGCTCGAGTGTGCGCGGATAATGAGCACGCACCGTTTTGCAGCTACGGTTATTTTTGTTGCCGTAAGCGGGGAGGAACAGGGCCTGCTTGGCGCTACTTATATGGCCGGCAAAGCGAAAAGTCAAAATCTGCAGATAGAAGCAGTACTAAACAACGACATTATGGGCAGCAACAACAGCAGTGAGACGAATATTATTGACAATACCCGGTTGCGTGTTTTTAGCGAAGGATTGCCGGCCTACGAGCTGGAGAAAAATGCCAAAAGTATCCGGCAGTTCGGGCTGGAGAATGATGGCCTGGCAAGGCAACTGGCGCGGTATGTAAAAGAAACCGGCGAGCGCTATATTGATAACCTTGAAGTAGTGATGATCTACCGCAACGACCGGTTTTTGAGGGGCGGAGATCACCTGCCGTATGTAGAAAATGGCTATGCGGCAGTACGCCTGACTGAAATGAATGAAAATTTTGACCATCAGCACCAGGATGTACGCGCCAAAAACGGCATCCAATACGGCGATCTTGCCGGTTTCATGGACTTTGAATATCTCCGGAAAAATACCGGCGTTAACCTTGCCTGCCTGGCCAACCTGGCTAAAGCACCGGCACCGCCCCAACAGGTAATGATAGCTGTAAAAGGATTGAGCAACAGTACAATGCTAAACTGGAAGGCGCCTGCATCCGGTCATGCTGCCGGTTATTATGTGTTGATACGGGAAACAACAAGCGCTGTCTGGCAGAAAAAATTTTTTACTACTGCGTTAAACATTAAACTGCCGTATAGTAAAGACAATTATTTTTTTGCAGTGCAGAGTGTAAGTTCCGACGGAAATGAAAGTATCGCCATAGTACCATCGGCAGGAACATAATTTAAGCATGAAGTATAAACGGCTATTAACCCTTAAAAATGTTCTTTGTGTATAAACATACCTATTCTTTAACAACCAAACTGTTTATGCCGGCGTATTTTTATACAAATAATCGTATGAAAATTATCTCTCTTTCCTGCCTTCTTTTTTGTGTAATGGCGGCTACTGTGGCCTGCGGCCAGAAAAGTAAAAAAATAGCTGCTGCTCATCCTGCTGCGCAGGAATTGAGCAAATACAGCCAGGCTACTTTTGCTGCCGGCTGTTTCTGGCATGAAGAAGCCCTGTTTGAAAGTATTAAAGGCGTCAAAGAAGCGGTATCCGGCTATGCCGGCGGTACTACTAAAAATCCAACCTACGAGTCAATAGAAACAGGTACTACCGGCCATGCAGAAACCGTGAATGTGTATTACGATCCTGCGGTGGTGAATTATGCCACTTTATTAAAAGTATATTTTGCCGGGCAGGATGCAACGCAGGTAAACGGACAAGGCCCGGATATGGGCACGCAATACCGGTCCATTGCTTTCTACAGGAGTGATGCCGAAAAGCAGCAGATTGAGCAATATATAAAAGTTATCCAGCCACATTTTAAAGCGCCGGTTGCTGCAGAAGTGAAGCCGCTAACCAAATTCTGGCTCGCAGAAGGATACCATCAGAATTACATAGAAAACAATCCGGATGGTGGTTATGTGCAGCATGTAAGCATACCCGAAATAAAACATCTACAAAAAGAGCTGCCGGAACTTATTAAACCGGATCATGTATTTTAAAGCTTTGGGTTAGTAATTTTTCTCAAACGTTTCAGGTCACGGCACCGGCAATAATTTTTATTGTTCATCGCATTGGTTGTTAACCATCATTGCGTTTGTAAATGGTTTGTCCTTTCTATTAAGTAAGATCAGCAGCTTTTGGGCAAACGGAGCTTTTGAAGCCGCCGCGGGCATTTAATTAAGCCGAAAATTTTTGCTATTTCCGTAATACCTCAGCTTGAAATGTGCAGCCTGTAACAAATGCTTAAGGTTATGTTGCTTTATGTCTTGAATTAATAACCTGACAGGTAACCTGCTGTTGTTTTTAAATGAAGGCACTTTGATTTTTTAATAAGCTGAATTGATTTATAAATCTTCCTTTAAATGGATTAAATTTACCTAAACACCATTTTAGATACTGCATAATGTAGAAATTTGCCATTCTACCTTAAAGTCCAATTATCATTTTATGCAAGTATGTTCAGCACAATCAATACAATACAGCGAGTCGGAGCGTCTTAAAGAACTTTATCACACGGAGGTTCTTGATACGGAGAGCGAATCGGATTTTGATGACATCGTACGGCTTACATCCCAGACGTTTAATATGCCGGTATCGCTGATTACGCTGATAGATGCAGAACGCCAGTGGGTAAAAGCGAAAATCGGCGCCCAGCTCTGCGAACAAAGCCGTAACGAAGCCATCTGCAATTATACAATCGCCCAGGATGATGTGCTCGAGGTATGCGACCTTAGTAAAGATCATCGTTTCAGTCATTTTCCATACGTTACCGGCGAACCGAACCTCCGGTATTATGCCGGCGCTCCGCTGGTTACCAGTAAGGGTTTTAAAATAGGCACGTTATGTATTTTAGATACCGCACCCGGTAAATTATCTGCGGAGCAAAAAGCAGCGCTGCGTGTACTTGCGAGGCATGTTGTAACCCTTATAGAGTTACGCGTCCGCAATCGTGAAATGGCGCAACTCAGCGAGATGCAGAACAAAGTTATCAGCATTATTGGTCACGATATACGCAACCCGCTTGCCTCCTTCCGGGTAATGCTGGACCTGATAGATGACAAAAGCAAAGAGTTTGATGAAGACGAAGCTGCGGAGATGAACGAGCTGCTGCGTAAACAAATGGACAGTACCCTTGACTTGCTGAGTAACCTGGTGCAGTGGGGCAAATTGCATATCCGCCTGCACAACGCGCTTCCGGGCAGTAACGACCTGTACTTACTTACCAACAGGGTATTGAGCGTAATAGAAGTATCAGCTTCTTTAAAAAACAACCAGCTTATCAACAATATACCACCGCAAACGTATGTTTATGCCGATGAACAGGCACTGGAGTTTGTACTTCGCAACCTGCTTACCAATGCTAATAAATTTACAGAAAACGGCTGTATCACGGTAGCGGTCAACAGTACGGAGAACCAGCATTTTATAAGCGTAACAGATACCGGCGTAGGTATGGACGAAAGCCAGATACAACAGGTGTTGTACGAAACAGGCAGCTACTTTACAATTGGTACGAAAGATGAAAAAGGCAGCGGACTGGGGCTTTCCCTTGTGCGCGAATTTTTGCGAAAAGTAAACAGCTCCCTTTCTATCAGGAGCGCACCGAACGCCGGGACAACGGTTTCCTTTAACATCAATAGTTGAAAACAATAGTACGGGTGTTCGACTATTAAAAACCAGTCTTGCTGTTCAGATAAATTCAGGAGCATTTAATTGCTACCGTATTAAAGTTACAGTACCAACAAATGGCACAACAGCATCGTTGCATACAACCTCTATGCGGTATATGTAAGTGCCTGAAGAAGCCGGCTGACCTTTAAACATTCCATCCCACCCATCACCGGAATAATTGGTGACGCTTTCATTTTGATTAAAAATCATTTCTCCCGCGCGGTTATACACAGCAAAGGAACGTATTGGATTGTCAATGCTGCTTATCACATAAAACCTGTCGTTCCTGCCATCGCCATTAGGTGTGAAAGCAGTTGGAATGAATATTTTTGACTGGTTACATAATACATGTATTGTTACGGTAGCGGTATCTGTACATCCATAATCGGCATATACTACTGCGGTGTATGTTATATTCTTAATAGCCTCTGCTACCGGCTGCGCGCAATTGGTGCAACTAAGGCCAAGCGAAGGGTACCAATACCATTTTACAATATTGGCGCTGCCGGTAGTAGTTATTAAATTCCTGGTGCCTTTCTCTGCAATGAGCAAAGTGTCTGCAATGGTTACATCCGGGTTGGGATGGACATTAACCGTTACCGAACCGGTTACATTAAAGCAATACCTGCGATCGGTACCGGTAACCGTATAAGTGGTAGTGGCTGCCGGCGAAGCAACAGGATTGCCGGTAACCGTGTTGCTCAGGCCATCCGGCGGACTCCACGTATATAAATCTGCCCCGGCTGCACTTAGCTGCACACCATGCGAAAAACAAATATCTTTTGAAGATTCGTCTATTGACATCGTAAATGGATGAACAACTTCTATAAAAACAGAATCCGTTGCACGGCATTGGTTGCCATCGGTGCCGGTAACATAATAGGTGGCTGACTGCAGTGGAGCTGCACTTGGCGAAGCGCAGGAAAGACAACTTAAATCAGGATCAGCATTCCACAGATAAGAGGTGGCGCCGGACGGCTGCAAAAGGATACTGCTGCCTTCGCATACAAAAGAATCAATCCCTGCATCTATAGCCGGCAGCGCATTTACGGTTAGATTTGTATAAACGGTATCAAAACAATTATGGTCGTCTGCAATGGCAATGGAAGTTTTAAACGTCCCGCTTGCATTATAATTATGTTTTACCTGTAAGCTGTCTTTGCCACCTGTTATGCCGTCTCCATAATTCCACAGGCGGGAGATAATAGCATGTACGCCATCGGAAGTTGAATTATCGGTAAAAGTTACTGCATCATATAAACAGGCAGTGGCCGGCGCAATCCTGAAATTTGCCGTAGGCCCGGTTACCGTTATGGCATCGGGGCTGTAGAGCGTATCCTGGCATCCATTGGTATATTTAGCAATCAGCGATGGATAATAGACGCCTGTTTTTTTATAAAAATAATGAACACTGGTATCGCTGAAGAGCGTACTGCCGTCACCAAAATCCCACAAGTAATCGCTGATATATGATGGATTGCTAACTGCTATTTCAATATCGCCCTTACGGCAAATAAAGCCATCTGCCGGCACATAGCTAAAAGCAGGCTTCGTGTTTAACAGGTAAATATATTTTTCATAAGTGCTGCTGCAACTGCCGTTGGTGGTAGTAAGCCGCACCAGGTATTTTCCCGATTCGGCATACCTGTGCATGGGATTCTGAGCAGCAGAAGTGTTGCCATCTCCAAAATCCCAAAGCCATGTTTGCGGCCCCATGGAAGCGTCGTCGAACTGTACTTTTAAGCGGTCGTCACAAAAATATTCTACTTTGTAAGACGATACAGGCGGTTGAATAAATAGATAATCCGTTTTTTTAACTTTAGAAACACAACCGCTGTTGCTGACGGATAAACTGATTGTTCTGGAGCCGGTTTTTAAAAAAGAATATACCGGATTTTGCAGTGTTGAAGAGCCTTCATTATCAAAATTCCAGTTCCAGTAAGATACAGGACCGCCCGCAGTGGCGTTAAACTGCACTGCTGATGAACCGCATACTGTTGTTTTGTCGGTTGTAAAGTCGGGAATAGAAGGTGTGCCAACAGCAACAGCTTCCGAAATAATGGTTTGGGTACTACATCCGCTGATCGTTTGTACAGTAAGCGATACATTATACCTGCCGGTAGTGGTATAAATGTGCTGCGGCAAAGCAACAGCCGATGTGAAACCGTCGCCAAAATCCCATGCATAGCTTGCAACAGCTTCGGGTGCGGCAAGCGAACCCAACGGGGTAACCGTAAAAGGTATGCAGCCGGAGTCCGGTAAATTGATGATATTTATAATGGGGCCGCCGAAAAACAAAGAGTCTTTTTTTTGCAATGTGTCACTGCATCCGTTTGCGTTGAAGGCAACCAAAACCGGTGTGAACTGCCCTGCCTGGTAAGTATGAGCAGGGCTGACTTCCATTGAACTGTCACCGTCGCCAAAATACCATTTGAAAGCAACAGCGCCCGGAGATGACGTATTGGTAAACTGTATGATCGAAGGAAAAGTACAGCTTTTTAAAATACCGCCTAGTGTAAAAGAAGCGGCTGGTTTGCTAAAAACTTCTATTTGCTTTTCTGCTACACTTTGGCAACTGCCAAAGCTTTCCGTCAGGTTAACTGTATAAACACCCGGACGTGTGAAATGAAAAGAAGCATCACCCGTAGTTTGTTGTATCACTACATTATTTACTTTCCAGGTAGCAGATAAGGCATGTGGGGTGGAAGTATCCGAAAAAGTAATGTAGTCATTAACACAAGCAGTAGCAGGCGCCGCAAAATCGGCAGTACCGCCACCGATTTGTATCGTTTTTACAATGGAATCCTCACAGCCTTCCGGGCTGATTGTGTTAAGATGAACTTTAAATAAGCCGATGGTATCATAAGTATTAGATGGATTTTGCGAAATGGATTTATTGTTATCTCCGAAGTCCCAGTGGTAATTCACCTTGCTTTGGGGATTAACGGCAGCAAATTTAACTGTTGCAGGTTTGTTACAGATATCTGTGTAACTATAATTGAAGTCGGCTTTCGCGCCGCTGATAACAATGGTTTTGGAAACAGAATCTGCAGAAACAGCGTTCTTAACAACCATCTTTACAGTGTAGGTACCGGGAACAGTGTAAGTAACTGCCGGGTTTGCTGATGTAGAAATAAGGCCGTTTCCAAAATCCCATAGCCAACTGGCAGGGCTTCCGGAAGAACTGTCTGTAAATTGTATTTTAACAGGCACACAGCCGGAGTAATCGAAATTGCTGAAACCTGCCTGTACCTGTGCCTGTGTATTATTTACAACAAAACAGCAGGCTGTAAAAACCAAGACTTTGTAATTGGTTAATAAATTTTTTTTTAAAAAAATATATATAAGATTTTTACTATTAAAAAAACTACAGACTTGTATTCCAGGGAAAAAGCGCATTATTATCTGTCTGGTTTTTAACAACGAAAGGTGTTTAGTTGAGTTTGGTATTGCCTGGTTAAGTGCGTACATCCCTCTGCAAATAAACAACAATCTGCACAGTATTATTGTGTTTTGATATATTTAGTATTAGAAAATGCCTGTTCTGCTCTTTTTTTATACAGGCAACGCTTTGTGTTAGTACCGCCCTTTGCATCTACAATCAGCGGGCTTATCTGTGAAAAAAATGCCTGAACAGATTGAGGCAACGTAAATTTTAAAAACAATTACTGAAAGTTTTAGTAAACGATAATTGCTAACGAGTAGAGAGTTTGTCGGCGCAATACACTCCTTTTCTATAATTTTGGCGCCTTATAACGCTTAATGATGGTACCGAAACTGCTGATGAAAAATTGTGCTTGGGCAGGTATTTTCTTTTTTACTGCTTTTCTTAATGCTCCCTCTTTTGCGCAATCCACTGCATTGCGGCTCTCCAACGGCTGGAATCTAAACCGGTTTTATGCAGATACCGCCATACAGCATACCGCCTGGAAGCCGCTGCTTTACGAGGATACAACTACCGCATCGTCCGGCCATAGCTGGCTTTACAAAAAGTTTTTTGAAGAGCACCTGGTAAACGTGCAGCAGCCCGACTTTACCATCTACGGCGATATAATAGTAGATGAATATATAGGCTACAATAAGCGGCCGGTAAGGGTAAGAGATTCGCACGATGATGGCGATTACCACGTGCCCACGATGAATACGCGTGGCTACGAAGTAAGCGGCAGCATTGGTAAAACATTTTATTTTGAAACTGATTTTTATGAAAACCAGGGCCGTTTTAGTGCTTATACCGACAGCTTTATCCGCCGGTATAAAATGATACCCCGGCAATCACGGTATAAAAACCAGGGCGATGGTCCGGGCTTCGACTTTAATTATTCCAACACCCGGCTTATTTATACACCCGGCAGGCATTTATTATTCGACCTCGGTTATAGCCGCAATTTTATTGGTGATGGCTATCGTTCCATGCTCCTGTCCGACTATGCCACCGATCATCCCTACTTCCGTGCGGCACTAACCTTTGGCAATTTTCAATACACCACCATGTGGTCGCAATACACTACCAATATATCGCAGGATCACAGTCTCTATTCTTATGGTTATCCGCACAAATGGGGACAGACTTATCTCCTCGATTGGAAAGCAACCAAGAATTTCACGGCCGGGTTGTTTGAATCGGTTACCTGGGCGGGCGAAAATGCAACGCACCGCAACGATTTAAGTATAACGTATGCAAGCCCGGTAATCTTTTTGCATACCGGCCAATCTAAATCCGGCATAAAAAATAATGAACTCATCGGTTTGAATTTAAAGTACCGGATTTTTCCGGGCATCCATGTATATGCACAGGCTGTCGCAGATGAGCTGGGTAAAAACACTAAAAACCGGTATGCGGCGCAGGTCGGTGCAAGAGCTGCAGACCTGTTAAAAATCAAAGGCCTGAATGCCTTAGTGGAGTTTAACACCGCACGGCCATACACCTACAGCGCTGATACTGATCAAACAAGCTATACACATTCTTTATTGCCGCTGGCGCATCCTTTAGGCGCCAACTTTAATGAATTGCTGGGGCTTGCCGATTACACGTATAAAAACTGGTGGTTCCGGCTGGAAGGGTTTGTGGCAAAATACGGAAACGACGAACAGCAAATCAATTATGGGCACAATGTGCTGAACACCAAAACAAATTATCCTTCCGGCAATATCACTACCGGCCAGGGCCTAAGCACCAGGCTATACTATAGCGACCTGCGCATTGCTTATATTTTAAACAGGAAAAGTAACCTCCGCATTGAGAGCGGCTTTACCTACCGCCGCGAAATTACAACGGCCAAAAAGTATGAAGATATTATAGCAACTATCGGCGTGCGAATGTCTTTCCGCGGCTTATATTATGATTTCTAAATTAGTTTGTTTACTATAAAAATTTTTTCATGCGCTTTCTTCTGATTTTATTTTTATTATTATGCGGCGGCGTTGCAGTAAATGCCCAGCAAATACCGCTCAACCAATATGTTCAGAACAGGCTTAACCAGTTAATGATTGCTGCCGATTCTGCGGTGTACTCGGGTTTCCGCAGCATGAACTGGCTGGAATTGCAGCAGCTTGCTATTTTGCATAAATCGGAGATTGCCGACAGTGCATTCGGCACAAACCCGGCAGGATCAAAAGGCTATTTTTTCAAAAATTTTTTTACCAACAACTGGATTAATACGGCCGGTAATAAAAGCTGGCTTACCATAGACCCTTATCTTGAAGGCAGCGGTGGCGTTTCATCAGAAAAAAACAAAGCATTGCTTACCGGCGCAGCAGGATTGCGGTTGCAAACGGTTATCAACAACAAACTTTCTTTCGATGCTACATTTGCAGGTCATAGCAGCCAGTTTCCGGAGTATGTGGACAGTCTTATATTGAATAAGAACTACATAATACCCGGCAGTATTGCAGCCTATCACCGCCAAAAAAGGCGTTTTAATTATGCCGACATAAATGCCAATTTTACATACGCTCCCAATAAGCATTTTCTTGCCTCGGCAGGCTACGGCAAGCAGTTTATCGGCGATGGTTACCGCAGTTTATTTTTATCGGACAATGCTACCAACTACCCTTACCTTCGCCTGCAGGCGCGCCTGTGGAAATTGACTTATAATGTATTGTACAACCGCTACGAAAATAAGTATTGGTACAAGGTGGACGGCCAAAGCCAGCCTAAGTACAGCACCCTTCATTACCTGGGCATTAATGTATCGAAAAAGCTGCAACTAAGCGCCTTTGATGAAGTAACCTGGATAAGCCGCGACAGCAACTTCAGGCGCGGCTTTGACATTACGTATTTAAGCCCGCTTATTTATATGCGTTCCATAGAATATGCCATCGGATCGCCCGATAATGCGATGATCGGGCTTGCTTTTAAATACAAGGCTTTTAATAAGGGCTATATTTACGGACAGCTTGCACTGGACGACTTGAACATCGGAACTTCGAGAGATAGCGGTACGCAGTATTATGGCAATAAATATGCGCTGCAATTAGGTATGTGGAATAACGATATTTTTGGCGCAAAAGATCTTACCTGGCGGCTGGAATGGAATGGCGTACGGCCTTATACGTATGGCCACGGCGTTGGCAACAATATCAGTCTTAATTATACGCATTATTACCAGTCGCTCACCGATCCTTTCGGCGCCAATTTCCATGAATTTATTTCCCTCTTTAATTACACCAATAAGCGCTGGTACGGCTCCCTGGAAAATCTCTTTACGATACGCGGAGAAAAACCGGCCGGTACTGCCTCCACATTCAATAACGGCGAAAATCTATGGGGCGGCGAACAGGATATTATAAGCTTCGGCGATAAAACGCTGCAGGGCAACAAAGTAAAATACTTTTATAACCAGCTCTCCGCAGGCTATTTGGTCAATCCTAAAAACCGCCTGAGCGTACAGGCAGATGCTATTTACCGCAGGCGCTGGGGCACCGGTGTTAAACAGTCGGAGATGATATTTTCTCTTGGTGTTAAAACGAATTTATTCAACAGCTATTACGATTATTAATAAAGATAAAGGGTGAGCTTTTACCGTTTCGCTTTTCCAAACTAATATAAATTTTTGTTGCCCTTTAGTACCCATTCTTTAAAAACAGGTAGCGCCTCTTCCCTGCCGATACATTGCATCGGTAAACTGCGCTGTAGTCTGCTCTTCTCTAATTCCTGATAAATAATTTTATCGTCAAAACCAATAGCGGCAGCATCTTCATGGGTATTGGCATAATAAACGATTGCCGGCCGCGCCCAGTAAAAAGCGCTCAAACACATCGGGCAGGGTTCGCAGGAAGCATAGACTGCACAACCTGTTAGCTGGTGAGCCTGTAAATGCTTACAGGCATTGCGGATGGCAACAATCTCTGCATGTGCGGTCGGGTCGTTATCAGCCAGCACCCGGTTGTTGCCCTTCCCAACTATCACTCCATCCTTCACTATTACACAGCCAAAATGTCCGCCTTCGCCGCTGCACATTCCTTGCCGCGACAGCCGTATGGCTTCCTGCATAAATTGCAGATGATGCATATTATAAAAAATTGAAAGCGGTTAATTAAGCATAAGCGGCCGGCAATATGCTTATCTGCTAATTATTTTTATCTCAAGCGTTGGTTACGCTTTCCGGAAAGCCCATTTCATCATTTGTCCCCAGCTTGGCTTTTTTCCATACATTAAAATACCGGTACGATAGATTTTACCGGCCAGCCAAGTCGTAAAAAGAAAACCCGCTACCAGTGTCACCATACTTACAATCAATTGCCAGTAAGGTACGGTACCGGGCACGCCGTATGCAATGCGCGCCATCATCACCATCGGCGAGCTGAACGGAATAAGGCTGCCCCAAACAGCAAGGCTGGTGTCCGGGTTCTGTACTGCATTGGTCATAATAATAAAAGAAAAAATAATCGGCATTGTAATCGGTAATGTCAGGCTTTGCGAGTTTTGCACGTCTTCTACCACGCTGCCGATGGCTGCAAACAGCGATGCATAAAACAGATAGCCGCAAAGAAAATAAAATAAGAAGCAGCCAAGAATAAGCAGCCAGTTAACAGTGCCGGCCACATGCTGCATATTATAAATCGTTTGTGCGCTCTGGCTGGCCTGTACTGCATTGCCGCCAGGCATGGTACCGCTTTGCTGCATAGCCTGTACCTGGTGCATCGTTTCGGGTGATATAAAAAGCTGCGCACCATATATCAATCCCATAATCAGCACAATCCACATTAAAAATTGTGTAAGCCCTACCGCCCCGATGCCAATGATCTTTCCAAGCATCAACTGGAACGGCTTTACACTTGATACGATTACTTCGGCAATGCGGCTGGTTTTCTCTTCCATTACACCCCGCATTACCATCATACCATAAATCAGCATCGTAATATAAATAAGAATACCGCAACCATAGCCGATACCATACGCCAGCACCTGGTTGCTTTCCCTTGCGCTGTTATTGTCGCCCTCCTCTACTGTATTTAATTTTGTAACCTGCGATTGCGTATGTATAGAGTCGAGCTGGCTTTTTTGAATGCCGGCATCCTGCAGCAATTTGTTTTCGATGGCTGCATCTATTTTGCTTTCTATCGTTTCTTTAGAGCCAATGCCAATGCTTTTTTTTGAGCGGATAATGTAATCTGCATTAGCGGAACCAGTAAACCTTGGAATCAGCAGAATAGCGGAATAACCTTTATCGAGGTAATTGGTGGTATCTACGCCGGCAGGAAAGCTGAATGAGACATCACTGCTGTTCTGTAAATTATTTTTAAAAAAACCGTTATTATCAATGACCGCTACTTTCAAATCTTCTTTTCCTTTTACAGACAGGTAGGTAGAACCGGCTATTAATAATACAAATAACAAAGGCATTAAAATGGTGGTTACCAGAAACGTTTTGTTGCGCACGCGGGTCAGGTATTCGCGCTGTATAATGAGGCCGGTCTTGCTCATATAAATATTTTAAGTGTAATGATTAGGCGATATTTTGAAAGGAGCGGGTAATGGCGCTTGTGCCTTCCACCTGGCGGATGAATATTTCGTTTAGCGATGGCAATATTTCGCTGAACGATTCGATAATAATATCCTGTTGCAAAATGTATTGCAACACATCATTGCTGCGATAACCTTCTTTTATTTTTACAGTCAGGCGGTTATTATCCGTATGTAATACAATAAACGGCGCATTTTTTACAGACAGTGTTGCTTCTGCCAGTTGAATACTGAACGTATTTTCTTTAAAATCCTGCTTTATTTGTTTTACGGTGCCATCCAGTATCTTCCTGCCCAGGTTTACCAGCACAATATGGTTACAGATTTCCTCTACCTGCTCCATGCGGTGCGTACTGAAGATAACCGTGCTCCCGCGCTGCGCTAAACCAAAAATTTCATCTTTAATAAGGTTGGCGTTCAACGGATCAAGCCCGCTAAACGGCTCATCTAAAATAACAAGCTTGGGCTCGTGCAATATGGTGGTTACAAACTGCAGCTTCTGGCTCATGCCCTTACTCAGGTCTTCTATTTTTTTATTCCACCAGCTTTGCATTTCCAATTTCTCAAACCAGTATTTTATCTTCTGCATTGCATCGTTACGGCTCAGCCCTTTAAGCTGCGCGAGGTACAGCGCCTGCTCTCCGATCTTCATTTTTTTGTACAGGCCGCGCTCCTCCGGCATGTAGCCTATTTTTACAATATCGTTCAGCGGGTCAAAACGTTTACCATCGAAAAAAATGCTGCCCTCATCCGGGTAAAATATTCCGGTGATCATGCGCAGCAGCGTCGTTTTACCAGCCCCGTTTGGACCAAGCAAACCAAAAATGCTGCCTCCTTCTATGGTAAAGCTGATATCATCAACCGCTTTTTGCGTAGCGTAATATTTTTTAAGATGCTCCAGTTCGAGGATTGCCATTAGTCATGTGCGTTTAGAATATCAAATATAGGGGAGAGTCTATAGCCCGTATGCATTTAATGATATTTTATATAAATGGTAAACTACCGGTTGCAACATACTGGTGTAAACAAATCTTTATAGCACCCGCAGCGCAGCTATCGTTAAGGCGGCGCATTTTATTTTCGTTTTTATTGTATCCTTTGCAGCATGTGCAGCAAAAATTACTGAATTTTTAGTAAAAAGGAAAGCAGGACTTTAGAAGCGAGAGCGGCATTTTTATCATATTCTAAGGAAATATTATTTCCCCGAATGCTTTTAAACCCTCAAATTTGCCGCCATTTCAAATATGCAGGCAATCACCGAATTTTATCCGCAGCTCTCCAAACCTCACAAAGCCGTAATTACAATGCACCAGAAGCCTGATGGTGATGCGATGGGCGCTGCCTTAGGGTTATATCATTTTCTTATCCAGCTTGGTCACGATGTTACCGTAGTATCGCCAACCAACTGGGCCGACTTTCTTGATTGGATGCCTGGGTGCGATAAAGTAATAGATTTTGAAGCGTACCGCGATAAAGCTGTTCGTGCCATTAATAATGCAGAAATTATTTATTGTGCCGATTTTAATGTGCTGCACCGCACCAAGCACCTGCAGCATACCTTGCGCAGCAGCAATGCCATTAAAGTAATGATAGACCACCACGAATTTCCGGATGCACAGGATTTTACGTATGGCATCAGCAATACCTACAAAAGCTCTACCTGCGAAATGGTGTACGATTTTATGGTAGAAGCCGGCTTTACTGCCAATATTAATTTAGAAGTAGCCGCCTGCCTCTATACAGGCGTAATGACGGATACCGGCTCTTTCCGTTTTCCATCTACTACCGCATCGGTGCATAAAATGGTGGCGCATTTTAAAGATTTGGGCCTTAGCCATACGCCGATACACGAACATGTATATGATAACTTTTTGGAAGGCCGCCTGCGGTTTATCGGCAATGCCCTGCTTAATAAATTAGATGTGTTGTATGAATACAATACGGCAATGATGGCAATACCAAAAAGCGATCTTTTAAAGTTTGATATTAAAACCGGCGATACCGAAGGCCTGGTTAATTACCTGCTTTCTATAGAAGGCATACG
Source organism: Ilyomonas sp. (assembly GCA_965247435.1). GTDB lineage: Bacteria > Bacteroidota > Bacteroidia > Chitinophagales > Chitinophagaceae > Ilyomonas. The sequence continues at coordinate 2,209,591 of OZ252019.1, forward strand.
CTTAGGCGCTTTGCTGATAGACCGGGAAGAAGAGCGGCGATGGAGTTTCCGCAGCAAAGGCGATTTTGACGTAAACACTTTTGCGCGCCTGCATTTTGAAGGCGGCGGACACAAAAACGCCGCCGGCGGCAGAAGCAGTGATACGCTGGAGAATAATGTAAAGAAGTTTAAAAGCGTTTTAAAAGAATACGGGCAACAACTTCAGTAATACACCGGTATGCACAACTTGCTGTTTGTAGTTGAAATAAACAGGCAAATTGAAAAAAGGCATTCCACAACAAAAAAACAATAAAACAAAAATGAAACATTTAGTCTTTGCAGCGGCCTCCTTAGCCCTGCTTTCTACAGCCGCCTGTAAGGTTAACTACGATAAAACCAAATCGGGGCTTGTGTACAGGATTGTATCTACCAAGAATGGACAGAAAATAACTCCCGGACAGATTGCAAAATTTAATGTCGAGTTTAAATTATCTCCTAAAGATTCTATATTAAACACTACCTACGGCAAATTTCCGGGCTATACGCCGATAGATACCGGCAAAAACTCGGAATACACTTTTATTGAACTGTTTCCGCTCTGTAAAGTGGGCGACAGCGTAGAGTTTACGATGAGTATTGATACCCTGAAAAACCGTGGCATGATCCGCGATTACGATAGCCTGTTTACCCGTAACGGACAGATAAAAGGCAAGCTTACCATTCTTGGTGCATTCGCTACGCAGGACATGGCTAAAAGTGATATGGACAAGGAAGCGGAAGGTGAAAAAAACCGGGAGATTGCCATGGTACAGGATTACCTGAACAAAAAAGGCATTAAAGCACAACGTACTAAAAACGGCGCATTTGTAGAAATTACAACACCCGGAGACCCGTCTGTCAAGGCAGATTCCGGCAAACAGGCAATTGTAAAATACCGGGGCTACCTGATGGACGGCGGTAAAGTGTTTGATACCAATATGGATAGCACCAAAGGCCATATTGATCCGATTCCGGTAGTAGTGGGCGCCCACCGTGTAATACAGGGATGGGATGAAGCTTTACCTTATTTCAGCAAAGGCAGCAAGGGTAAAATATATGTTCCTTCTACCTTAGGTTATGGTATGCGTGGCGCCGGCGGCGACATCCCTGCAAATGCCAACCTGATATTTGATATTGAAGTGCTGGATGTACAGGCGGCACCACCACCCCAGCCACAACAGCAGGGCGGCAACCCGTTTGGCAATATGACGCCCGAGCAGATGAAAAAGCTGCAGGACGCTATGCAACAGCAACGGCAGCAGGGCGGCCAGCCCCAACAGGCGCCTGCGGCTCCCAAAAAATAGTTTACATTCTAACAACCGTTATTAAATGACCATTATAAATTGCCCTGCAATATTGCAGGGCAATTTTGTTTATACGCTTTAAAAAAAGCTTCAGGTATTTGTTTATCGCAGCCTTTTATAAACCAGCCAATGTATGCTGTTGACCATTTGTTGCTTTATAAGCGCTCACCAGTTTAACAGCTTCTGCCGCTTCTTTAACATCATGCACCCGTAAAATATGAGCACCGTTCAGCAAGGCAATGGTATGCATAACGGTGCTGCCGTTTAATGCTTGCTCTGCAGTGGCGCCTAAGGTTTTATATACAGTTCCCTTGCGCGAAAGCCCGGCCAGCAAAGGCTTTTGCAACATGGTAAGTGCAGATAAGCCATACAGCAACTCAAAATTCTGTTCAATAGTTTTGGCAAAACCAAAACCGGGATCAATAATTACATCGTTAATGCCGGCTGCCTTACAATTGCTTATTTTCTGAATAAAATAATCCAGCACTTCTTTTACTACATCCGCATATACTGCATACTGCTGCATCGTTTGCGGCGTTCCCTTTGTATGCATACAGATATAAGGCACGTGCAGGCTGCCAACCATGAGTAACATTTGGGCATCCATTGCACCGCCGCTAACATCGTTTACAAGCACTGCTCCTGCAGCAATACTTTGCCTTGCTACACCTGAATAAAAAGTATCCACACTAATAAAAGCCTGTGGAAATGTTTTGGCAATGGCTTCTATTACCGGCAACACGCGGTCTGCTTCTTCTTTTTCACTTACCAAAGTGCTGCCCGGCCTTGTACTTTGTCCGCCGATATCCAGTATCGCCGCGCCTTGTTGCAGCATCGTTGCAGCCTGTTGCAAAGCCGCATCCGTACCGGCTTTGCGGCTGCCGGCATAAAAAGAATCCGGTGTTGTGTTGATAATGCCCATGACGGCCGGCTGATCAATTATTAATAACCTTCCTTTACAATTGAGTGTAAACATTGCGCCCTTTTACTTTATTTTGTAATAGTACGAAGCTGTTTTGAACTGCAAAGCCACGAAATGCATAAGCGTTACAAAGAATTTTTCTTTTTCATTTGTGCAAATCGTGTAACCGCATTATCCGTTTTTAAAATTTGAGTAATCAACCACATGTCGCAAACCAATATTCAGTACGATGCAGCTATCGCAGCCTGCAAAGAAATTTTTACAAAAAAAACAAAAGATTATGGCACTTCGTGGCGGGTGCTGCGCACCATCTCGGTGGTTGATCAGATATTTATTAAAGCCTTGCGCATCCGCACGATACAGGAAATAAAAACGCAGTTGGTGAGCGATGATATACCCGGCGAGTTTATGGGCATAATAAACTATAGTGTGATTGGATTGATACAATTGCAAAAGCAACCGGCCATTGAAGACCTGTCCATAGAAACAGCCAACACATTGTATGATGCACAGATTGGGGCAGCTAAGGAAACGATGCTGGCGAAAAACCACGACTATGGTGAGGCCTGGCGCGATATGAGCCAGCACAGCCTTGTAGATTTAATACTGGTAAAGCTGTTGCGCATTAAACAGATTTTGCATAACGATGGTAAGACGCTCATCAGCGAGGGCATAGACGCCAACTACATAGACATCATCAATTATGCGGCGTTTGCACTAATACTCATTGAAGAAGAAAAAGGCTAACCTCACTATTTTAGGCTACAGCATAAGAAACCGCACAGGCATGAAACAAACAACACGGCTGGTAAACAGTTTACTCATTATACGCTGGCTCGTAGGGCTCCTGTTTATATTTTCAGGACTTATTAAAGCAAACGACCCATTGGGGCTGAGCTATAAAATGCAGGAGTTTTTTGAAGCCTGGCATATCGGTTATCTTTACGAAGCGGCACTGCCGCTGTCGCTGGTGATGAATGTGTTTGAAGTGCTGGCGGGTGTTGCCGTTATTGTTGGCTGGCGCATGAAAATCTTTAGCTGGCTGTTGCTGTTGCTGATTATTTTCTTTACTTTCTTGACTGGCTATGCTACTTATTCCGGCAAATTCAGAAGTTGTGGCTGCTTTGGCGATTGTGTTCCGCTTACGCCGCTACAATCGTTTGTAAAAGACCTGGTGCTGCTGGTGCTTATTATTGTATTGGTCGTCAACCGCCGGCGCATACAGCAGGCATTCCGTTTAAGAATGCTTTCCCTGTCGCTGCTTTTATTTACGCTGGTTGGGGTATCGCTGTTTGAGAGTTATGTGCTTGCTTACCTGCCCGTACTGGATTGTTTGCCCTACCGTAAAGGCAACAACCTGCTGCAGCAGATGCAGCCGCCGAAAGGCAGCGTGCCCGACAGTACGCAACTGGTGTTTGTGTATAAAAAAGGAGGTAAAGAAGTAAGCTTTGATCAGGATCATTTTCCCGCAGATTACAGCGACAGCGCTTATACGTATATAAACCGCTACGATAAGGTGATCAGAAAAGGAAATGACACGCCGCCTATCAGCGATTTTTCATTGAAATCGCTCAGCGGCGCTGACACTACAGCTTCAATCCTCAATCTGCCGAAATATGTATTGCTGTTTACACTAAATTTTAAAAACTGGAACCGGCAGGGCGACGATTTTGCGATTGTTGAGCGTGTTTGTAAAAATAAAAATATACCGCTTTTTATTGTAACAGCCGTGCCGGGCGATGCAAAAGCTTTGGGATTAAATACCACTATTCTGCAATGCGATGCGACCGTAATTAAAACCGCTGCGCGGGTAAACGGAACTTACTTTGTAATGCAGGGACCGGTAGTGATGGAAAAGCGGGGTTATGCATCTAAAAGTAAAGTCAACAATTTGCTGAGAAAGATGTGAAGGACATAAGAATGCCGGCTACAGTTTAATATCTGGCGAAATGCGGGAATTTCGCGTTCCGAAAGCTAAAGAATAAAAGTTAATTAAATGCTTAAAAGTAATGGTTCCTGCTATGCTAATTTTAGGTAGTGACTCCCCCTGAAACTAACAGCGATTAACCCCTCCAGTTACTACACGTTTTTATCTTACAAAGCTATTTAACCCCACAGGTTTTATAGTTCCTGAATTTCAAATTCAGTCACTACTTAATTTTACAACGCCAGGCTTTAAACCGTTATTTGATCAACGAAACAAAAGTTGAAGTGGTACTGCGTAAGCCGCAATTTGCCAAACTTGTTATATGCTCGTTGCTGTCATTCTTTATTTTTGAAAGTATATCTTAATGATAAAACGGGATTGTCAACATATCTGCCGTTAGTTGAAATACTTGCTCTCACAATTCAGGAAACAAATAAATCCGGGATGATGCGAAACTCAACGCCGGGTCGTAACGCGAATTGAAACTCTGATAGATTAATGTCATCTACCTCGTTTGTAACTTGTCCATTGGTAGTGCTGACCGATTCATATTGCTGCAGGTGAGCTTTTAAATAATCAACACCCGCGCCTATATTTACCCGGAACCATTTTGTATTGTTACGAAGCAGATAATTTACTGTCAAAGGAACCTGAAAGCCTTTTAATGTGTAGTAGTTTTTATTATTGTTGACTATCAGTTTTGTGTCGCTTCCCGAAAAAGTTGAGCATGAAATATCAATATATAATTTATTATTAAGCGCTTTGCTTATGCCTAATTCCGGACCGTCACCAACAAATGTTTTTCCGGTATGGAAAACTTGTCCAAAAAAATTTATGGAGGGCTCTAAGGCTTCTTTGAAACCGATGTTTGCCGAACTATAACCTATTCTCAAGCTAATGATATCATCTGCTTTTTGTCCAAGCACGAGCAATGGAAATATTAATAGGAAGCAAATAAGCTGTTTCATTATCAGCGTGTAGAATTGCAATAGTACGCAATGCTAATTTTACTGCACCACTACTTCTTTTATCACTTTTTCACCCAGTGCTTCATTCACCCGCTGGATAATTTTTTCTTTTTGATACAGCAACTCATGTTTTAGCGGACCAACATGTGTAGTGATAAACAATGTACTGTTGATAATCTGTATTTTCTCGGTGTACCTGGCAATCGTTTTACCCATCAATTCCAGCCATATATTTTCGATCTGCACGGCACGTACGCCGTTTTTAAGATTACTTTTATTTAAAAAAGCTTTCATGGCATCGCCAATATGGTATTCGCTCATACCTGCAAAGATAACCGGCTGTACTGTGTGGCAGCAGTCACCGGTATAAAATATCTTTCCTAAAAACAACATTCCCGCAAAATATTCTACCTTACTTTCGTTTTTGCATTTAAATATTTAATTGATGAGATTAACGCTTGAGCGGCCTGTTGCTTTTATAGATCTGGAAACAACAGGGTTAAATTTATCTACCGACCGGATTGTAGAGATCGCTATTATTAAAATTTCACCGGATGGAGAGCGACAGATAAAAAGAAAGCTCGTAAACCCGCAGATGCCTATCTCGGAAGGCGCATTTGCCATACATGGCATTTCGGAAGAAATGGTAAAGACCGCGCCGACCTTTAAGCAGATCGCCAACGAGATCAAACAGTTTCTTGATCCGTGCGATATTGGCGGCTACAACAGCAACCGCTTTGACATACCGTTGCTGATAGAAGAGTTTTTGCGCTGCGGGCTCGACTTCGAAATGGAGGGCCGCAAAATGATTGATGTGCAAAAGATATTTCACCTGATGGAGCAGCGCACGCTGGTGGCAGCTTATAAATTTTATTGCGGCAAAGACCTTACGGATGCGCACAGTGCAGAGTCGGATGCAGCCGCTACCTGGGAAATACTGGAAGCCCAAATAGAGCGCTACCCGCACATCGGCAGTACGCTGGAAGAAATTTGTAAGTTTTGCGGAGAAGACGATGTGGTGGATTTCTCCCGCAGGTTTATACGTGTAAACGGGGTAGAAATGTTCAATTTCGGCAAGCACAAAGGCAAAACAATTGCAGAAGTGCTGAAGGCAGAACCACAGTACTACGACTGGATGATGAAGGGCGATTTTACTATGCATACAAAGCAAAAGCTTACGGAGATATTTAACCGGCTTATGCTAAAAAAAGTGTAAAGAAAATATTTTCTTTAGCTGCGGATAACAGATAGACTATTTAATTGTACTTTTCCATCCAAACCTCTTTTGCAACCATCTTGGAAAAAATAATCATTATACCTACTTACAACGAGAAGGATAATATTGCTGCCATGCTAAAAACCATATTTGCACTGCAGCAGCATTTTCATGTATTGGTGATAGATGATGGCTCGCCCGATGGTACTGCGCAAATTGTAAAAGATTTATTTGCTGCTTATCCCAATTGTTTGTTTATAGAAGAGCGCAAAGGCAAATTGGGACTGGGCACTGCCTATATTCATGGTTTTAAATGGGCGCTGCAAAAAGGCTATCAGTATATATTTGAAATGGATGCTGATTTCTCCCACGACACGGCCGACCTCGACCGGTTGTATAAAGCTTGTAAGAATGGAGCTGATGTGGCCATTGGCAGCCGCTATGTACGCGATGGCCGTATAGAAAACTGGCCTTTTATGCGGCATGTATATTCGCGCGGCGGGGCAATCTATACAAAGCTTATTACCTGGATGCCGGTTAACGACCCTACTGCAGGTTTTATTTGCTATAACAGGGCCGTATTAGAAACTATCAATTTTAATGAGATTAAGTTTTCCGGCTATGCATTCCAGGTAGAAATGAAGTTTGCTGCCTGGAAGCTGGGCTTTAAAATAAAAGAAGTACCCATCATCTTTCGCGACCGTAAGTATGGAGTAAGTAAGATGAGCAAAGGCATATTAAAAGAAGGCATTCTTGGTGTGCTGAAAATACAATGGCAAAGCATGTTTAAAAATTATCGCCACAAGGTTGGAACCAAAGCGGCTGTTACATCTGCCGCAGTGCATGTGAAGAGTGAACCGGCAAGAAACTGATACCAATAAAAAAAGCCCCGCAATGCGGGGCTTTTTTATGCAGACTATACTTTTCTCAGAAGGATTTAAACACTGATGTTAGCGGTAACTTATTTGCATAACATTATAGATTCGACAAATGAAAAAATTGTTTTTGTTTTTAATTGTTACGTGTGCTATTTATTCAACAAATGCTCAAAAGATTATCAGAGCGACAGTAATTTCAGTTCCATTAAGTATGACTACAACTTTTGACGAATCGTGTGATGCATTCCCTCATAACTTTAAGGAAGTAAAAAAAACGAAAGAAATAAAGACTGCCGACGTTGGAAGGTTACTCAAGCTATTACATCATTCATTGACAAAATCCAGTAATTTAATAGACGTCAGAGGTCAATTATTACTCTATTTTGAAAACAAAAAAACTAAAACACTTTGTTTTGACCAGTTTGGACAATTTACAGACGGAGCAAAATATTTTGACAATAAGCCACTGTTTCAATTTCTTGTAAAAAACAAACTAATAACATACTAACTTATGACGCTAACACCAGGTTTGCTGTCATAGCGGCTCGACGAATCTCGGCTAAACATCAGGATTTTTTTGAACTATATATCTTTATTCAGACTGACATGCAAGATTGCCGCTCCGGCAGCAAGCCGTGAACGTTATGCAGCGGCCTTTCACCTTGGCGGCATAAGCCTACAACTAAAATCAACATCAATTTAGTCGCATGAATACCGATCTTGTACAATACTACAACGACCGTGCAGCCGAGTACGAGCAAATCTATCACAGGCCGGAAAGAGCAACTGACTTAGCTGCGCTTGCTGCCGTTTTGCAAACGGCTTTCAACGGTAAAAACGTACTGGAAATAGCCTGTGGCACGGGCTACTGGACAGAGAAAATTGCGGCTGTGGCGGCATCCGTTACCGCAACCGACATTAACCAAAGCGTTATTGCTATGGCGCAGCAAAAAGTATATGTCCGGAATAATGTAAACTGTGCAATTGCTGACTTATTTAAGTTCCAGCCCGCCAGACTACACGAAAGTCTGTTTGCCGGTTTTATCTGGAGCCATATTCTGCTGCAGAATATACCTGATTTTATCCGCGTTGTCAGCAAAAATGTAATTGCTGGCGGAACTGTGGTTATGGTAGATAATAATTATGTAGAGCGCAGCAGTACACCCATTGCGCATACCGATGAGCAAGGCAACACTTACCAATTAAGAAATCTGGAAAATAACACCATGCATAAAGTGCTTAAAAATTTTCCCGATGCAGCGTTTGTACGCCGCCGGCTGGCTACTACTGCCACTGACATTCAATTTATTAATTTTCATTATTACTGGATGGTCATGTATAAAATTATAAATTAACCCAGCGTGGTTTAGCAGTTTCCTTGAGCCAAACTAAAAATAATAAAGCGCACCTGCTCCCTTATTTTGCAGACAGCTTTTACCTGATTGCAAAACAGATTATTGTAGTCATAAATTTACCTCCTATCTTCATTTCATAAACCACTACACCATGAAAATTATTCCTTTCTTATGCGGCGGCATAGTATGCTGCAGCGTGCTCACAATTTTTTCCTGTACAAAAAGCGCCAAAGACGCACCGGGCGCGGCGATTGCTCAAACTACAGCCAACAGCAGTCTTAGCCTGTCGGCAAACGCTGACTCAAGAACAGTTACCGGCTTTTCGCCCGGCGACACCCTGGTAATCAAAGGCGATACCAGCAACGGCGACCAAACAGCGATGGTGCAAACCGCTTTTAAAGACAATACCGTACCTAATTTTGTATCCTACACAGCCCTTGGCCCAACACTAAGCGGAAATGGTGGTATTGACCGGTCTTTAATGAAGTTTAGAATAAGAGATCTTTCCGATTCCATTCGCAGCAATCCGCCGGTAGTAAAAAAAGCGCTATTGTATCTGTACCAATACCATCGCCCTGCAGATCAGGATCCTTATGGATTATTCCAGAATGGTGACAACAGCCTGGAACTGCACCGTATTGTTGGTGATTGGGACAGCCATACCGTAACCTGGAATACACAGCCTGCGGTGGCAAGGGGCGCTGCCAACCCGCTGGAAGATGTGGTGGTGATACCTTCAGTTGTAACACCGTTGCCCGCCGGCAAAAATGATAACCAGGCGGTAGATATAACCGATATGATCAATAAAATAATTTCTACTGGTCATAACGAAGGTTTTTTGCTAAAGCTTACCCGGCAGGGTGAGAATGCCGGCATCTATGGTCGGGCATACGGTTCCTACACCTGCCCGGTTGTAAGCAAGCGGCCACGGCTCATACTGTATTTTTAAGGTCAGTTATCAGTACCTAAAGGACGGTAATAATTGCCGCCGCTATAAGCATACGAGTTACACCCTGAAAAATTTTATTCTTTACTTTATTGCAGGCACCGTTGTGGAAGGTAAACCCCAGCCATGACGGTGTTTGGCTGTAAAATACATTTGATCGCAGTTTATTAAATTAATGAAATTCACAGGCTTGGAGTTTTTTATTGCGGTATGATTTTTTGTGTACTTAACACATCTGGCAATACAACAACCCAGCATTACTATGGAAAAGCATACACAAGACAAAAGCTCCACCGATACAAAAAGTATTTCAGGTCAGGATCCGGATCGTTACAGTGCCGGCTATGGAAGTTTTGACAAGGAAGATTACGATAAAAAAGAAGTGAGCAGTACCGCTGCAGCAACGAGCGATACTGAGCCAATTGCGCAGCCGGATAAAGCAAATATCAAGAGCGGTTTGAACGAAGACAAAAGCACTGTAAGCGATGAGTCGGCACCTTCGGGCAGCATGGCTGATGAAGCGCCGGCGCACTAAAAAAGTTGCTTGCCAGCTACCAAAAAAGCAGGAGACAGAATCTTTATTTAGGATTTTTATACCTGCTTTTTCTTGATAAGAAAGAACAGTTGTAATGCACCAACGAACAACAATAAGCTCAAAAATATTTGCGCCAGAGCTATAAAAGAAGTTCTTTTCGTAAGTAGCATCATATTTATTCTTTACCTTTTATAGCGCCTGGCAAACAGGTATGGCAAGCAATTATTTAACCGTTATAAGGTGCAAGCACCGCTGTTCAATAGCTAAGAATATTTTTAGCAGCAATGTTTGTTGCTGCAGGTAGCTATAGACAATAAAAGAGGCACAAACTGTGGTTTGTGCCTCTTTTATTGCTGAATAAATCAGTATTATCCTTTGGGATATGCAGACACAAAAGTACCATCTGCATAATAATTGGCTTGCCACTTTTGCGAGCCTAATCTAAAGCTTGCTGTATATACAGGCGTGCCATAATATACAGGCGTATATTCCCACTCTACCTGCGTAGCGGTAGGATACATACTTTTAAAATTCTTTTTTACCGGTGCGGGCACCTGGCTTGCCGGGATGGAATTGGAGTTGCCGCCACCTTTTGCATACACCGTTTCACTGGGTAAACCCACCATAGTTGCTGTTGCAGATAAAAGAAATACTGCGAGCATGATTTTCTTCATAATTAATTTTTTTTAATTTTACTGTTTTTAAATGGCGCCTGCTGTTAAGGCGTTAATACGGTATCAGTTGCCGCAAAGACCAACAATGTAACCAGTTATTAAAAAAAATTTTTTACAGAAAATGCTGGTCCGGATTTATATTACCGCAGGCCGCTACAATGGAGTAAAATGCTGAAAATCCTATAGTTTGTAAGTAAATCCCATACCTGTTCCTACACTGTAAGGGTAAGTTTTTATAATATTGCCTTTAGTGATCGGTGAAAGCGCATATTTAAACACAGGCATCAAGCTAATATCTACCTGCCTGCTGATCTTGTATTGCAGTTGTGCGTCCATCACCAAGGAAACATAAGCCGTTCGCAAACCTTTCAGGCCATTTATAACCACCACTTCCCTATCCAGACGGTCATTCAATTCGGTTCGCACTTTTGTACTTAGCAACAGGTTGGCCGACAAGCCCGCTGCCGGTGTTATTGTAAGCTTATTCTTATGCAACAACTCATAACCAAACAAAAAGGGAACAGTAAGATATTGCAGGCGATGCTGCGCCGCGGTGGAATTTACACTGTCGCCTGCCGCCGGATTTATATCAAAACCCGGTTTTACAAAAGCATAGCCCGATGAAGTAGTGAACTTATAAGCTACACTCTGATTGCCATTTGCCGTAGCGTACAAGGTTTGTGGTTCTATCGCTATCGCGATATTCACATACACGAGGCCGGTTTTAAAAAATAATTTTTGTGAAAGCCGGGTTGTTAACAGTGCGCCGGCAGAGAAAGAAAATTTATGCCTTTCTCTTTCTTCAATCTCCGTTTCCTCTTCCTCCGGATCGCTGGTATTTTCCAAAGCCTCATCATCAAGGTTATACCGTGCATAATCTGCCGACAGGTAAGGCGTGATTGTCCGGTTGGCTGCAAATCTTTTGTGTTTTGTAGTCTTCGCCGGCGTGGCAGCAGGTGTAGAATCCGGTAAGCGGCAGGGCATATTTTTTACTATAGATAAAAGGTTGGTTGCATCAGCCGGCAAAGAATTTTCTTTGCCGGTTATTTGTTCATTCGCTGGTTGATGCGCAAAGCTTTTCCACCTGTTACCTAAAAAATCTGCATCAGCGCTCAATGGTTTGGATGATGCGGAAAGCTGCTGAAAACCCAACTGATAATGTTGTATAATCAACGGGTTGTTATTTTGCGGAAGCACTGCTTTGCGCTTCTTCTGTAAAACACCTTCCTCGGAAAGCAGGCCAGGCGTTTTATTTTGTTGATTAGTATCTATAGGATGCCATGTATTTAAAAAATTTTGATTATTAAGACGATCAGGCATTTCAGTCAGGCCGTTTTTTTGTTCGTTACCGGGACGGATAGAATGGTTTATGCCAGCTTGTACGTTTTTGTAGTTTGGAAACACCAATGTATCATTCTCTTTTGATGGCCGGGAACGCCGCGCCGAATCAATATTTCGTTTAATGATAGCGGCAGCAGGAATTTCAGTTAAAGCATTATCATCGTTATTCCTGCATAACAGGTACATTGACGCACTGCCACACAGCATCAAGAGTAAATAAGTAACGCGTTGCCAGGTAATAAATTTTTTACGATAATAAACGGCATCGCGGCGGTCAAGCAACGATGCTATGTTCTTCCATACCTCCGGTGAAGGCGCTTCCTCACTGTTGTGGTAAGCGCTCTTGAAAAAGGCATCTTCTTTATGTACATCTTTGCTCATTGGCTTTTTTGTTTTATGAAGGAGACTGTTTGGTGCAGCTCATAAACTTTTCTTTGCAACAGCAATCTTGCATCTGCAAGGTTCGACTTGCAAGTACCTTCCGATATGCCCAGTTGGGCAGCAATTTCCTTGTGTTTATATCCTTCCAATACATACAGGCTGAATACCATGCGATAAACCGGAGAGAGCGATTGTACCAGTTTCAGTAATTCCTTTTCATCATAATGGTGTAAGAACGAAGCGGTGTCTGCACTGTCATGCACTGCTGTATTATATTCTACCACCAACTGCAGATAATTGCTTTTTCTATTCCTGAATTTTTGTAAGGCAGCATTAATCATTACCTTTCTTATCCAGCCTTCCAGCGGCCCATCGCCGTTATAAGTATTCAGGTATGTAAATACGCGTAAAAATCCATCCTGCAGTATCTCTTCTGCTTCCTGTTTGTTTTTGGCATACCACAGGCATACGCCCATCATCTTATGGCAATATAAAGTGTAAAGCCGGGCCTGGGCAGACCTGTTTCCTTCAACACAACCGCTGATGAGTTGTTGTACATCTTCGGGCAAATGAACGCTGGTTTCCTTCATAGATACAGGAGAAGAGAGCTTTGGTTGGGTAAGAAGGGAAATAATTGGCAACAAGGGTAAGATTTAATTCTGTGCTGAAACTGGAGAAGTAAATTTTCCGGAGTGTTTTTTTCCGGGTATTGATGCGAGGGAGAATCCGGTTCTTTAAAAAACAATTTTTTAGCGTTTGGCGAAGTTGTAAAATCTCACCCGCAAATAATATTTGAAAAAGATGCAGGCTACCCAACCGTTGGTTTTAGAATGGTATCTATTACCATCAAACACCAAATATTTATTAATATGAAAAATTTTACAGTCCTCAAAACAATGGCGGCAGGTGCTTTACTCATCACCGCACAAGCCTATGCACAACCTTCGTTCAATGCGGCTAAAGTGCCCGCAACCGACGGACGCGATGTACAAATCTTTCCATCAAAACATCCGCAATCAGAAGTAAGTATCATTATTAACAAAAAAAATCCGCAGAACTTCATTGCTTCGTGCAACACGTATGGCGCAGGACCAACCCACTATTACAACCAGGGATATTATTCAACGCACGACGGCGGCAAAACCTGGACAGGCTCTGATTATTTAAACAACGTAACAGATTTCCGTAATTATAACTATGATGCGAGCCCTTCTTTAGCTTTTACCACCGATACGGTTGCAGTAATGACAACACAAGACGGAGCTTGGAGCTATTGGTTTCAAAAATCTTACAATGGCGGAATAAGCTTTTCAAATCAGATTGCTGCCGACTCGAATGATATTTATGCTAAAAATCCACGTATAGCTATTGATGATGCGCCGTCAAGCCGGTACAAAAATTATTTTTATGCCGCATGGCGTGATGGATACCACGGAGGTATTGGCTTTGACAGAAGTACAGATACAGGTCATACGTTTAGCAGCGAAATTATTGTGCGCCCGACTTCCGGCCAGGGACCAAGTGTGCAAACCGGCGTAAACGGCGAAGTATATGTTTGCTGGGCAGATGCGGGTGTTCCGGCTACCGGCTGCGGCTTTGCAAAATCGCTGGATGGCGGTGCTACCTTTACCCCTTACAAAATTGCCTTTCCGTATGCAGGAATTGCAACTTCCAACACTGATTTTACTTTCAATTTTACGATTACGGTAGATTATCCTTCGATGGCGGTAGATAAATCGAATGGCGCGCATCGCGGCAGAATCTATATTGCGTATCCATCCAAAGAAACCGGCAAAGCGGTTATTTACGTGCGTTATTCCGATGATAAAGGAACTACCTGGAGCAGCGGCAAAGCAGTAAGTATTCCGGATGCGGGCCAAAGTTTTTTGCCTTCTGTAACGGTAGATGATGTAACCGGCAATGTATATGTAGATTACTTTGCCTTCGACAACCCAAATGTAAGCTACAGCACCAATACGTATGTGGCAGGCTCTTCAAACGGAACTACCTGGAAGAATCTGAAAGTGAGTGATGCGCCGCACATTACCCATGATATATCAGGTTATGCACGCCCGGAAGGGTATTATGGCTATTACATTGGTATTGCAGCCTACAACAACAAAGTATATCCTGCCTGGATGGACGACCGCACCGGTACTTTTCAAATTTATATGTCTAAAGAAACAGTTGCCGCTACTGCATTTACAACAGCAGAAAGTGCGCAATCAATAGCTGCTGCACCGGTTGAAAAAATGCTGGTAAGCCCCAATCCTTTCGGCAATACATTGCATTTGCTTCTGCCAATAGAAAATATACAAATGGTTGAGCTATACAATCAGTCCGGCAAATTAATTAAGCAATGGAAAAATGCTTCGTCGGGAACATTGAACGTAGGTGACGTGCTGCAGGGCATTTATGTATTGCATATAACGGATAAGCAAAATAACCTGTACACGCAAAAGCTGGTTAAAGAGTAATTGTGCGCCGCCGGTCTGCTATACCAGTAAGGCTGCATTTAGTGTAGCTTTACCGGTATAGTTTATATCTTTTATGATAGTGGTTGCGGGCCTTTAGGCGAGCAGGCTTATAAAGGAAGCGGCTCTTATTTGGGTAATGGCTTATTAAAAAAACCACTTACCCTTGAGTGGCAAACTTTACCAGCAACAAACAATATATAATTGTAAACAACAAATGCGGGTGAAGTCCTCTTATACTGCTTCTTCTTATCTTCACGGTCTCCAAACAAGACAGGCAGTTCCTTCTTATTTAAATAAACTGTTTTTATGTACAGAAAATTCTTACTCCTCACTTCTTTATTTTTCGTTACGATTTTAGTTCAGTCCCAGGTGTCGGTTGTTACGCAACACAATGATTTATTGCGCAGCGGCTGGAATAATAAGGAAACCAAACTTACGCCGTCCAACGTCAATGTACGCCAGTTCGGCACCGTGTTTAAGGCAACGGTAGATGACCAGTTGTATGCGCAGCCGCTCGTTGCAGGTAACATTATTATCGGGGGCAAAAAACGCAATGTGGTATATGCTGCAACCGTCAATAATACAATCTATGCAATTGATGGCGACAGCGGCACCGTTTACTGGAGTAAAAACTATACACCTGCATCCCAACGACCGCCGAAGAACACTGATATGACCGGCGCCTGCGGCGGCAACTACAACGACTTTAGCGGCAACATGGGTATCGTAGGTACACCGGTGATTGACAGTGCTACACAACTAATGTATTTTGTTGCGCGCAGCATCAGCAGCTCCAGGCAGTTTTACCAGTATCTGCACGCAATAGATATTAAAACCGGTAATGAAAAGAGCGGCAGCCCGGTATTGATTACAGCTTCGGTAAGCGGTAACGGCAGCGGAAGCGCAAACAATATTGTTTCCTTCGACCCGCAGAAAAATAACCAGCGGCAGGCGCTCACGCTGTACAATGGAAAAATATTTATCACTTATTCTTCGCATTGCGATTGGGGTCCTTATCATGGCTGGATATTAGGCTATGATGCGGCTACATTACAACAAAAATCGGTGTACAATGCCACGCCAAACGGTTACAATGCCGGTATCTGGCAAAGCGGTGGCGGGCCTTCTGTAGATGCTAATGGCAATATGTATATCGTTACCGGAAATGGCAGTGTAGGCTACAACGGCAATCTTTCGGATGTGATTAACCGGGGTGAGAGTGCTTTGAAATTATCGCTAAAAAACGATTTGATTAAAGTAACCGATTTTTTTACTCCAAAGAATTATCAGTCTCTGGAGAATGCCGACCTCGACTATGGCAGCATGGCTGCTTTTCTGATACCGAACAGCAACCTCTACTTAACGGGTTGTAAAGATGGCAATTTATATGTGTTGGATACTGCTAACTTAGGCGGCTACAATGCTTCCTCCAATAATGTAAAGCAAACCATCGCTTTGGGTTCCAACATTACCCTGCGTTGCCAGCCCTCCTATTACCGCAGTGCTACCAAAGAGTTTGTGTATGTATGGTCGGAGAACTCGCAATTAAAGGCATATCCGGTTGACCGGACTGCAGATAATCTGAATGTCGCCAACTTGGTTACCGGCTCTGCGCCCGGGCCAACAGGCGCCAACGGTGCGGTGCTTAGTACCTCTTCCAACAATGGGGCAGATGGCAGCGGTATTGTATGGGCAAGCTATGCCGCCAATGGCGATGCCAACCAATCGGTACGGCCCGGTATTTTGCGGGCATTTGACGCGAATGACATTACCAGAGAGCTTTGGAATTCCAACCAGAATGCTGGACGTGATGCAGTCGGCAATTATGCTAAATTTTCAGCGCCTACCATTGCCAATGGAAAAGTATATCTGCCTACTTTTTCTAATCAGTTGATCGCGTATGGTATTGTGGACAGCAGTACCCAAAACAATTGCATCAACAATCTTGCACTTAACCAGCCCGCAGTGGCATCCTCCATAGAAAATTCCGATTATACTGCAGCTAAAGCAGTGGACGACAACCTGAGTACACGCTGGAGCAGCGCGTACAGCGACCCACAATGGATATATGTAGATCTTGGACAACGCGATTCTATCTGCAACATCACCCTGCAATGGGAAACAGCGCTGGGTAAAGATTTTAAACTGCAGGTTGCAGACGATACTACCCATTGGGCAACCATCAGCACCGTTACCGGCAATACCGCTTTTATTAATAGTATTAATGTAAAAACAGCCGGCAGGTATGTAAGAATGTATGGAACAAAGCGCGGTACTTCCTTTGGTTATTCGCTGTATGAGTTCCAGGTATATGGCTCCCTTATCAATGGCTGCACTGTTCCAACCGGCGTTACCGTAAACAGCATAGATACCACCAGCGCCGTTATACGGTGGACTAAAACAGCAACGGCGGTAAGCTATAATATCCAGTATAAACTTTCCTCCACATCTACCTGGACAACGAAGAGCACTACAGCCGATACACTAAAGCTTACCAACTTAAGCTGCAGCAATTATTACGACTACCGGGTGCAAAGTGTTTGCGGTGGTGGCAGCACGAGCGATTATTCACAGCCGGGCAGCTTCAACACGCTTACCTGCAGCAACTGCGGCTTTTTGCCAACACGGTACTATACTACCGATGTGGGCAATGTTGGCGTAGGCGGCGAAGCCTGTTTCACAGCACCAAATACCTACAATTTAAAAGGCGCTGGTAAAGATGTTGGCGGCACTGCAGATGCCTTCCGCTTTGTATATAAAACCTTCAAGGGGAATGGCAAAGTAGAAGCACAGGTATTTGCACAGGACTCCGCCAGCCCGGCCAATAAAGCAGGCGTTATGTTCAGAGCGTCGCTGGATTCGGGTGCTAATAATGTATTTCTGGCTTTAACGAGCAGCAGGGGGCTGGCAGCCCAGGCCAGGAAAACAACCGGCGGTGCAACGGAAAGTAAAAACCAGAGTGGTATTAAAGCACCCTACTTTGTACGCATTGTAAAAAGCGGAACGCTTTACAAAGGTTATATTTCTGCCGATGGTACATTGTGGACGCTGGTATCAAGCGTAACAATTCCAACGCTCGGCGCAAACGGCGAAGCGATTTATGCAGGGCTTGCCGTAACCAGCCACGACAATAAAAAGTTATCTGCAGCCACCTTTAAGCAGGTAAAGATTGTATTTGACTCAACTGCAGCAAAAGCCGCCGATGATGTTATGCCGGTAGCAAGTAACATGATAGCAGCCCGGCAGGCAGGAAGTCCGCTTTCATTATACGTTTATCCAAATCCGGCGACTGATAATTTTACGGTCAGCTTTAATGTGCCGCACAGTCAGCAGGCAGTTGTAAGCATTGCCGGTTTGGGCGACGGGCGTATTTATTACACAGAAAGCCTTACTAATTATGAAGGTACTTATCACAAGGATAATGCAACCTTTAAATTAAGAAAAGGCGTGTATGTGATCTATGTAAAAACCGACGCCGGTTCTACCAGTAAGGTGTTGATAAAAGAATAGACAGTAATTTTGTAAAATAAGCCTTTTGTTTTAGCAGGGTCTTCTACATGAAGACCCTGCTTTGTATAAGATAATGTCTGGTTTTTCAACCCGTACAACACAGAAAAAAACAATGGCAGCAGTGTTCTTATTTTCATAGTAAAGTTGTAGGCAAAGGAGTCGTTTTATTGTGGGTTGGCATTCCGAACCGAACCAACAACAAGGCATAAGCCTGCCTGAAAAATAATCAGCGCCACCGTGCCGTACAAAAACCATTTTCCGCCCTTGCTTCGTACCTGCCCGGCATCTATAGACATGGATAGGCCGGCGCCGGTAAGAAGCAGTCCGCCTACCGCTTGCACATTATTACCTTTAGTATTGTTGCCCGTTTTTTTCATGTGATTGGTGTTTGGGGAAAGCCTGTAAAATTAGTGCCGGATTTTGCGCTGTCTTTTTTGGTACCGATGTGTAGCGGTTTACGCTGCCGGTTTGTGTACTTCACAATCTCAGGTGTTTCTTTTTATCCGTTCCTAAAGGTTGTTGATTTTGGTCGGTAGTACACCGACTGATAGCATAGTAAATAAAATTTAGAGTGCAAAGGCTGTGATACAAACGTCTTAAAAGAAACTACTTTTAATTATAAGCTTTTCTCTTTAAAGTAGCGGAAGTTTAGGATCATACGAGAAACATAATACTGTATTCTTTAATGCCGGCTGTATGGGCGCTTTTAAGAAAATACAACAGGAAATTCATTCTTTAATAAAAGTTGCTTTGTAACGGTGAGGCAGTGTATCACTTACCACTTTCATCAGGTACCTGCCATTTTTAAGATATGGTGTAGGAACAATATCCAGGATGTACAGGTAGTTATTATTGATCGCAATTTCATTGGCAAAGGGAGCGGGTAAAATTTTTCTGCAAAGCAGGTATTTGCTTGTATCGCCACCGGTTATGCTACCAAACTCCGTTGCATTTAATCTAAAGCTGGTAAAATCGTCTGTGGTTGCATTCTCTATCCTTATAAGAACCTCGTCTGTATCCGAAGCGCTTTTGGTACAGGCAAGGAACAACAGTACAAAAACGATACAATACATCGGCAGGTTCTTTTTCATTTTTATTTTTCATGATCGCTAACAATGAGTAAACGTTGCATGTGCAGGCTATCAATTGGCGGCACAAAAATGCAGCGTAACGGCAAATGCAAGGTTTACGCTGCTGGTTAATGTCCTCTCCCACTTACATGTGTATTCGGAGCAACTTACATTCCTGTTAGCCGCAAGCGCTTTTTATAATTAAACAATTAGCTACTTTTAAAACCTAATAATAAAATATGAATACCCATGAAATTGCTGAACGCCTGATAGCGCTTTGCCGCAAAGGCGAATTTGAGACTGCCCAAAACGAATTATACGCAACCGATGCCGTAAGTATCGAGCAGGAAGCCACACCGGCCTTTGAAAAGGAAACCAAAGGAATGAGCGCAATAAAAGAAAAGAGTGATAAATGGAATTCGATGGTAGAAGAATTTAGGGGAATTACTGTTTCCGAGCCTTTGGTGACAGCGGGCTCGTTTGCATGCACCATGCAGATGGATATTGTAATGAAGGGGCGTGGAGCAATGAATATGACAGAGCTTTGCGTATATAAAGTGAAAAACGGACAAATTGTTTCGGAAGAATTTTTTATGTAGGCAGATATTCTGCTTTGCCTCCTGCTATGCAGTGCAGGCACTAAAGAAAAAGCAGGTGTAGTGCCTGCTTTTTTTTATAGTTTTTTCATCCATTTTTTTATTACGGGCATGGCTAATTGACAATTATCCAGCAAGCAGGTATTAAGCTTACTTCAAATTGCATTTGCTTCCCAAGACGTTCTTTAGCTTGAGTGTTATGGGGTTTGAATGGAGACTTTGCAGGAAAGGAGGCACATTGAATGTTTTAATCACTTGTGGTGGAACACTTTGCTGAGTTAGGAAATTTTGCATTAGCATGTTGGTGAAGAATACCAAATATGGGTGGAAAACTTACCTTTCGGTGCAATAGCTGCATCGTTATATAACATTCGCTAAGAAGCATTTGAAATAGGCATTGCTGAAATTTTTTTAATCCCACCTCACACAATAATCTCCACTCTGCCAGCCTTAGCCTCACCGTTCACTCGTTTAGAGTGTTGCGTGTCACAAATTTTTTTTACTCAAACGAGTTGGGATACAAAAAAGTAAATAACATTTCTACAAAAACCCATCCGCTACCAACATCCTTTTTCCTTACCGGAATCAATTAACTTTGCAGCCTTTTTATAAAGCGATTTTTACAGGAGACATCTATGAGCAGTAAGTATAAAGAATTTTCAGGGCTCAACCTGCCGGGGATCGAAGCGGAAATACTGGCTAAGTGGACGGCCGAAGCTACGTTTGAAAAAAGCGTAACGGGCAGGGCCGGCGCACCGCCCTTTGTTTTTTACGAAGGTCCGCCCAGCGCCAACGGCATGCCGGGCATTCACCACGTAATTGGCCGCACCATCAAAGATTTAATCTGCCGCTACAAGACCATGCAGGGCTTCCAGGTAACCCGCAAAGGCGGCTGGGATACGCATGGCCTGCCGGTAGAGTTAGGCGTGGAGAAAGAGCTCGGCATCACCAAAGAAGATATAGGCAAAAAGATTAGCGTGGCCGACTACAACGCCAAGTGCCGCGAGGCAGTGCTGCGCTACAAAAAGGAATGGGACGATCTTACCCGCAAAATGGGCTATTGGGTAGATTTGGAGAATCCGTACATCACCTTCGACAATACTTATATAGAAAGCCTCTGGTGGCTGCTGAGCGAGCTGTATAAGAAAGGATTGTTGTACGAAAGTGTGAGCATCCAGCCCTACTCACCGGCTGCCGGCACCGGCCTTAGCTCGCACGAGCTAAACCAGCCCGGCTGCTACAAAGATGTAAAGGATACGAGCTGTGTGGCCATGTTTAAAGCAAAGCGCAGTGCGCAAAGCGAATTCTTCTTCAAAGCCCTCTCCGCCGGAGAGGGTTTGGGTGAGGTCTTTTTCCTCGCCTGGACTACCACCCCGTGGACACTTCCATCCAACCTTGGCTTAACCGTTGGCGCCAATATAGAATATGTACTGGTCAAGACCTTCAATCCTTATACGCACCTGGCGGTGAATGTGGTACTGGCAAAAGCTTTATTGCATAAATACTTTAAAACCGAAGAAGAAGGAGGCGATTTTGATAACTATAAAGCAGGCGATAAAGTCTTACCCTGGATGATACTTGCAGCTTTTAAAGGCAAAGACTTAGAAGGCATTGAATATGAGCAATTATTGCCGTACGAAGCCAGCTCTTTAGAAAAAATACAGGAAATAACGCCCGATGCCAACCCTTTCAGGGTACTATTAGGCGAGTTTGTAACTACCGAAGATGGTACCGGCATTGTACATACCGCACCGGCTTTTGGTGCTGATGACTTCCGCGTCGGCAAAAAATACGGCATTGGCATCCTTACGCTTGTAGATCGGCAGGGCAAGTTTGTAGAGGGCCTCGGCGAATTCAGCAACCGCTATGTAAAAGACTATATCAACGAACCGGATTATGCAGATGTAAACGTGGACGTCTGTGTAAAACTGAAGAAGGAAAACCGCGCTTTTAAAGTAGAAAAGTACGAACACAGCTACCCGCATTGCTGGCGTACCGATAAGCCGGTGCTCTACTATCCGCTGGATGCCTGGTTCATCAGAACAACGGCCTGCAAAGACCGGATGGTGGAGCTAAATAAAACCATTAACTGGAAGCCAAAATCAACCGGTGAAGGCCGCTTTGGCAACTGGCTGGAGAATATGGTGGACTGGAACTTGAGCCGCAGCCGCTACTGGGGCACGCCCCTGCCGGTATGGCGCAGTGAAGCTGGTGAAGAAGAAATCTGCATCGGTTCTATTGCCGAATTAAAAAGCGAAGCTGCCAAAGCCGATGAATTATTGCACACCGGCAACGCGCAGCTCTTAACGGAAAACTTAGACCTTCACAAGCCGCAGGTAGATGAAATAATACTGGTAAGTCCTTTGGGCAAACAGATGAAACGCGTACCCGATTTGATTGATGTATGGTTCGACAGTGGCGCTATGCCTTACGCACAGCAGCATTATCCTTTTGAAAACAGGGACGCTATTGATGCCCGCACGGCTTTCCCGGCCGATTGTATTGCCGAAGGCGTTGACCAGACACGCGGCTGGTTTTATACCCTGCACGCTATCGCGGTGATGTTGTTTGATTCGGTTGCCTATAAAACAGTAGTTTCAAATGGCCTGGTACTGGATAAGAACGGCGTGAAGATGAGCAAGCGGCTGGGGAATATTGTAAATCCGTTCCAAACAATAGACACTTTCGGCGCCGATGCCACCCGCTGGTACCTCGTCACCAATGCCTCGCCGTGGGACAACCTGCGGTTTGACCTGCAGGGTATTAAAGAAGTGCAGCGCAAATTTTTTGGTACGCTGTACAACACCTATCAGTTCTTTGCCCTGTATGCCAATGTAGATCATTTTACGTTTGCCGAAGCCTACATCCCGCTGGCGGAAAGACCGGAAATAGACCGCTGGATATTATCTGCTTTGAATACCTTAATCAGGAATGTAACAACCGCTATGGACGAGTACGAGCCTACCATCGCCGGCCGTGCCACAGAGCAGTTTGTAGATGAATACCTAAGCAACTGGTATGTGCGGCTATGCCGCCGCCGCTTCTGGAAGGGTGAGTACGGTATGGATAAGATAAGCGCTTACCAAACCCTGTATGAATGTCTTAATACCATTGTGAAGCTGATTGCCCCGGTATCGCCATTCTTCAGTGATGCCATCTTTAATAATTTAAATACTGTATCGGGCCGCGAAAGTGCGGCTTCGGTGCATCATACCGGTTTTCCGAAGGCAAACGAAGCAGCGATAGATACTGCATTGGAAGAGCGGATGCAACTGGCGCAGGATGTATCCTCGCTGGTACTGTCGCTCCGAAAAAAAGTAAGTATCAAGGTGCGGCAGCCGCTGCAGAAAATACTGATACCGGTAATGAATCCGGCCATGAAGTTGCAATTGCAGGGTGTGGCCGGCCTGATAAAGGCGGAAGTAAATGTAAAAGAGATTGCTTATCTAACCGACACGGAAGGAATTATCAATAAGAAAGTAAAGCCTAACTTCAAGGCGCTTGGTGCAAGGTTGGGCGCCAATATGAAAGCCGCTGCCAATGTACTTAGCAAAATGAGCCAGCACGATATTGTTGAATTGGAGCAGGAAGGGCAAATAAGTTTCACTGCCAACGGAGAAACGATCAGCATTTCCCAATCGGAAGTGGAAATAATAGCAGAAGACATTCCGGGCTGGAGCGTAGCTGCAAAAGGTAATCTTACAGTTGCATTAGATATTACAATTACTAATGATTTGCAGCAGGAAGGCGATGCGCGGGAATTTGTAAACCGCGTTCAGAGTCTTCGTAAAGAAAAAGATTTTGATGTTACCGACCGTATAGCGGTATATATTGAGGAAAATGAAAAATTAAAGAAATCTCTTAATCAATATAAAAACTATATTTGCGCCGAAATTTTGGCAGATTCTATCGATTGGGTGCCCGAAATGCGTGATGGCATTAATATTGACATCAACGATACGCCGCTGAAAATTAATGTACTCAAAAACAGATAAGTTTGTATGGCTACAAAAAAAACTGCGCCTAAAAAAGCGGCTCAACGTGTAGTGCAGGCACCAAAGAAGGCGGTGGCTGCAAAAGGCAGTGCGGCAAAAGCCTCCCCTAAAAAAGCAATGGTTACCAAGAAAGTGGCGGCGAAGCCAACGGCTACAGGTTCGGCGCAAAGTAAAAATGTATCCGGCAAAATGGCTGTTTCTGCAAAGAAAGCCGCGCCTGTAACAGCTAAGCAAAATAATATACAACAACAGAAAACAATACCGGCATTGAAGAAAACACCTCCTGCCAAGCAGATAGCCACGGCAGCAAAAGAAGAGAAACCGCAAGCATCCGTAAAAGGAGCAGCAAAACCTGTAAGCGTTCCGGCGGTTAAAAAAGCAGAACCTCCTAAAGAAGTTAAAGCGCCCAAAACCACGATGAAAACATCGGTGCCTTACCAGCCGGATTATAAGCCGCTGGACCAGAGACAGGAAAATAATAACAAAAAAGTTAATGAACCGTTGGTACGATATACTGATGCTGAACTGACAGAGTTCAGGGAGTTAATTAATAAAAAGTGGGAGGCTGCAAAGAAGGAATTAGCTTACCTGCAAGGCCTCATAACCCGGAAAGACGATATGGGCGGAGATGAAACAGATAACCGCTATATGACGATGGAAGACGGCAGCATGAGCATGGAAAGGGAGCAGTTGAGCCAGATGGCAAGCCGCCAGATAACCTATATTGATCACCTGGAAAAAGCCCTTATCCGTATTGAAAATAAAACCTACGGGATCTGCCGTGTTACCGGGAAGCTGATTGATAAAGCCCGCCTGCGCGCTGTGCCGCACGCTACGCTTAGCCTTGAGGCCAAACTGGGCCTGGTGAAGCCAGGGAGCAATAACGAATAAAAGAAAAACCTGATGATAAACAAATAAACCTGTATGCAAGTGCAGGTTTATTTGTTTGTGCCAATAGCGGTATATACTTTTCTTTTGCGTATGTAATACTGCCAGACAATGCTTGTGCGCAGCACGCCCGGCAACCGGTACAAAGGCTGCTTTTTTTGTCCTCTACTTGCGTTTCTTCCTTTAACCAGCCATTTAAAAAAGCTTGCATAGGCGCCTGCAACAGCTTTGGCATTAGCGCCATTTTTTTTCACTATAAACTGTATTGCTGCAACGCTGTCCATCAGTATCCGCAAAGGCAGCAGCCATGCATTTACGTACCAGGGCGAGTTGCGGAAACACATAACTATATTGTTTCGAAAATTATAATAAGTCTTTGCAGGAGACTGATAGGATAGCGAACCGCCACCTAAATGATAAATAACCGCCTGCGGGCAATACATAATTTTATATCCCGCCGCATTGAGCCGCCAGCATAGGTCTATCTCTTCCATGTGCATAAAGTAATATTCATACATGCCGCCGCTAAGCCAATACGCTTCTTTGCGGATGAGGCAACAGGTGCCAGTGGCCCAGAATAGCTGTTGTACATCATTATATTGCCCGGTATCCTTCTCTGCGCTATCGAAAATTCTTCCCCTGCAAAACGGGTAGCCCAAGACATCAATCATGCCGCCGCCGGCACCGGCATGTTCAAATAATGTTTTGTTACGAAGCGATAATATCTTAGGCTGACAAATAGCAATTAGCTTATCCTGCTCCATTAAATTCACCAATGGCTGCAGAAAATTTTCAGCTACTTCTACGTCGGAGTTCATCATCAGGTAATAGTCCTCTTGTACTGCCGCCAACCCTTTGTTGTAACCGGCAGCAAAGCCATAATTATCGGCTAACTGTATTATAACAACTGCTGGAAACGCTTTTTTTAAAAATGATACAGAATCATCGGTACTGTTATTATCTATCACATAAACACAGTAATCCGGATAATGTAACCGCTCTAGGGCGGGCAACAGCGCCTGTAAGAAATGTTTGCCATTCCAGTTTAAAATTGCAATACCTACCGATGGAGCCTGGCCGTTCATGGTTGCAGATTAAGCGTAGCCATACGCTGTATATATTTACCGATTATATCAAATTCTATATTCACCCGGCTGCCTGCCTGAACATTCCGGATATTAGTATGTTCATAGGTATAAGGGATAACAGCAACAGTAAATTCGGTATCACTTACATTAAAAGCAGTCAGGCTGATCCCGTTTACACATACGGAGCCTTTTTCAATCATCAGGGCAGCAAACTGCCTGTCAAAGGCAAAACGGTATTCCCAACTTCCGGCCAGACTCTTTACACCGGTACAACCGGCTGTTCCATCTATATGTCCCTGCACAATGTGACCGTCGAGCCTGCCGTTCATTGGCATACATCTCTCCAGGTTAATAATTTGCCCGGTTTTCCAGTTACCGGCGTCCGTTTTACTGAGTGTTTCGGCAACTGCAGTTACACGATGCATGCCAGGCTGTAACGCATCTACCGTAAGACAAATACCATTATGACTTATGCTTTGATCAATTTTTAATTCGTCTGAAATGTTACTTTGTACCCAAAATACTTTATTGGTGTTGTCCTGCCCTGCAGATATAATGCTGCCGGTTGCTTCAACGATTCCTGTAAACATAAATGCAAGATAAGTATTCGGTATAATCTATGAAAGCGGGTATTAATGGTATATAGCGTAGATAGTTTTTGTAATATCAGACATTATGCAATTGGTTGGCGAAAGTGGTGGTGTTGCAATAGGCTGGTGCAATCAGAATCTTGGACATGGCAGGCCTTTACTTTCTGCTGGTTTCTTTATATAAATAAGGGAAATCTCTATTCCGCCACGACTATTGGAAGCTGTTTTAAGATCGGATGAATTGACGTCGTAAGTGACACCTAACCGGAAGTCATTGTAATCAAGACCTACGTACGGAATAAAAGCATCATTCAAGCGGTACCATAAACCGGCAAAAAAGTTTACCGGGTTTATCTGTGCTTCCACATCACCGGCAGGGATTTGTATTGCTCCGCCTACAACCGTTTCGTGTGCGCCTGCCTGTACGCTGTGTAAAGCACTTAGGTGTAAAGTAAGCTGATCGCCTACCGGCAAAAAACCGCCTGCCTGCAGCGTAAACCTCGGATTGAGCACGAAGTAACCAGTGTCCGTGAATTGTTCTCTTGGCCTTGTAACATGGTAAATACTTACACCTGCATAAAAATTGTCGCGCTCAGTTACGGAGGAAGAAAACAGGATGCCGGTATTTAGATCGAAATAGCTTTGTTTAAGGGTACTGCCATTAAAGGATTCATTGGTGATACCGGTAAATCCATCTGCACGTAATTGATCTTCAAAAGTAAGTTTGGAGGTATTAATCAACATATTAGAGTAAGTGCCCTGAAAACCAATACCTATTTGCTTGTATCCGTTTTCATCTAATCCCTTATGAAAAGCGGTAGATAGTGCAACATAGTTAAACTTAACTGCGCCTGCTGCACTTTCATCAGTTAATGCCATAATGCCTGCGCCCCAGGTATCAATATCTGATATTTTATTGCGAAGAATATGAAAGTCGGCCGAAGCGGTACCTGTGGTAAATGCCCGGTTGATGGTGGGCCATTGATTGCGGTAATTACCTGCAATGCGCAAATCACCATTAAACTTACCGGTAAGTGCCGGATTTAATGTAAGCGGGGATGCGAAAAATTGGGAAAAATGCGGATCTTGTGCCAAGCAACTACTGCCTGTCAGCACACTCAGCAACAATATACAAACACTTCTCATCTCGCAGTTAATTATACAGTGAAAATACAATTTGTTTTATATCAACAGGACACAAGACAACATATTTTTTATATGTGTTAATCAGAACTGATTTTTACTGCCGTATGCAAGATCTCCGGCATCGCCGAGTCCTGGCACAATATATCCTTTGGCAGTTAGTTCTTCATCAATATCACCACACCAAATCCGGATATTTTCACCTGCCTCCCGATGTATCAGTTCAATCCCGATAACCGATGCAATAACCGTAACAATGTGTATAGCTGCCGGCTCTCCTTCTGTTCTCATCCGGTCTATTGCCTTTACCAGCGATGCGCCGGTGGCCAGCATCGGGTCACTGAGAATAATAGTACGGCCATCCAATGCAGGCGTACTCATGTACTCTGCCTCAATATCAAAACTTCCATCTCGCCGGTGTTTGCGGTATGCCGTAATAAAAGCATTATCCGCCTTATCAAAATAGTTGAGCAACCCCTGGTGTAACGGTAAACCCGCACGTAAAATTGTTGCCAGAACCGGTTGCTCCTTCAATAATTTGCTGGAATGAATACCCAGAGGGGTTTGCACTTCTACTTCCTGCCAGGGCAAAGTCTTACTTATTTCATAAGCAGCTATTTCACCAATCCTTTCCAGATTGCGGCGAAAGCGCATACGGTCTGCCTGAATATCTAAATGGCGTAATTCGCTTATCCAATTGGTAATTAAGCTATGTTCACTGCTTAAGTTGGTAACCATAAAACGAAGATAACAGTTAATAATATAATGCTGCTTCGGACAGTTGTGTTATTAATCGTCCTTAATAAGAGCTGCACAGCTCATTTTATTATTACTTTAAAATTTATGCTGTTTATTGTACGTTTTTATCTTAAGTAAGTCTTACATCCGGATGTAAACCAATCTTCTACCAACAAAAAAGCAGGAAGTTTTTACACTTCCTGCTTTACAGCTTTTGAACGTATCTCGTTAGGCTATTCTTCCTCATCAAAGCTCATAGCTTCCTTCGTGGTAGCCAGCAATTCATATTCTTCCTTGCTGCCAACAATCAGGTTGTCGAAGTCACGTAAGCCCGTGCCTGCTGGTATTGCATGACCGGTAATCACATTTTCTTTTAACCCTAACATGTCATCTGTTTTACCTTGAATCGCTGCAGAGCTAAGTACCTTGGTAGTTTCCTGGAAGGAAGCGGCAGATATCCAGCTTTGCACACCCAAAGATGCTTTCGTAATACCCAATAACACAGGCTGCGCTGTAGCTGGCTGAGCATCGCGTACTTCCGCTAATTTTTTATCGGAACGGCGGAGCTGTGAATTCTCCTCGCGCAATTCACGTACACTTACAATCTGGCCAGCTTTTAGTTTTGCACTTTCACCCGGCTCGGTAATTACTTTCTTATCAAAAATCCGGTCGTTTTCTTCATTAAAGTCAAACCTGTCTTCTAAATCTTCTTCCAAAAAGCGGGTATCGCCTGCATCAACAATTTCCACTTTCTTCATCATCTGACGCACGATTACTTCGATGTGCTTATCGTTAATTTTCACACCTTGTAACCGATAAACTTCCTGTATTTCATTTACCACATATTCCTGTACTGCAAAAGGACCTTTAATGGATAGAATATCTGCCGGCGCCGTCTGGCCGTCAGACATGGGTGTACCTGCCTTTACAAAGTCACCTTCCTGCACCAGGATCTGGCGGGTAAGCGGAACGAGGTATTTTTTTACAACTCCATCTCTTGCCTCTACGATAATTTCCCGGTTGCCACGCTTTACATTACCAAACGCAACAACACCATCTATTTCACAAACGATAGCCGGATTGCTTGGATTACGTGCCTCAAACAATTCTGTAACACGTGGCAGACCACCGGTGATATCGCCCGATTTACGCAGCGTACGCGGTATTTTTACAATTACCTGTCCGGCTTTTACTTTTTCACCTTCCTCAATGATAAGTCGGCTGCCGACCGGAAGGTTGTAATTCCTGATTTCCTTGCCTTCTACAACAATACCTGGTATCTTGGTTTTGTCTTTAGTTTCTATAATAACCTTGTCGCGATGGCCTGTTTGCTCATCCGCTTCCTCGCGGTAAGTGATGCCATCCAGTACATTTTCAAATTTTACCGCACCGGTTGCTTCTGCTACTACTACATTATTAAAAGGATCCCATGTGCAGATAATATCGCCTTTTTTTATCTGCTGGCCGTCTTTTACATTCAGGGTAGCGCCATAAGGAATATTATTGGTAATAAGTAAACGGTCGTTCTTAACATCCATAATCCGGACTTCACCGGTACGACCGATAACAATCTGCACTTTGTTGCCTTCGTTATTTTCGGCTTGAACTGTACGCAAACCATCAAATTGTATAGTGCCTTCAAATTTAGCCGGCAAAGTAGATTCTACCGAAGAAGAACCGGCAATACCACCAACGTGGAAGGTACGCAGGGTAAGCTGGGTGCCCGGCTCACCGATAGACTGCGCTGCAATAATGCCTACAGCATCACCCCGCTGGGCCGTATAACCCGTAGCCAGGTTTTTACCATAGCACTTTACACATACACCGCGTTTGCTTTCGCAGGTAAGTACCGAACGGATCTCAACCGTTTCGATGCCTGCATCTTCTATGGCATGGGCGGTATCTACCGTAATTTCTTCCCCTGCTTCTAATAACAATTCATCATTTACCGGGTTAAACACATCATGCAGTGAAGTTCTGCCAATGATTCTATCGGTTAATGGTTCTATGATATCTTCATTATCCTTTAAAGCAGTAGTGGCAATACCTCTTAAGGTACCGCAATCTTCCTCGTTGATAACTACATCTTGCGCCACATCTACCAGGCGACGGGTAAGATAACCGGCATCTGCAGTTTTAAGGGCGGTATCTGCCAAACCTTTACGGGCACCGTGCGTAGAAATAAAATAATCCAATACGTTTAGCCCACCTTTGAAATTGGAAAGAATCGGATTTTCAATAATTTCAGAACCGGTGCTGCCACTTTTACGCGGCTTAGCCATAAGGCCTCTGATACCCGCCAACTGTTTTACCTGCTGCTTGCTACCGCGTGCACCGCTGTCAAGCATCATATATACCGAGTTAAAACCCTGCTTGTCTGCAGCCATTTCCCGGATAAGCGTTTCCGTAATACGGGTATCTACGCGGCTCCAAATGTCTATTACCTGGTTATAACGTTCGTTATTGGTAATCAACCCCATATTATAACTTTCCCATACTTCCTCTACTTCTACCTTAGCCTGATCCAGCAATTCGTTACGCTTATCCGGGATGATAAGGTCGTTCACATTAAATGACAAGCCACCACGGAAGGCCATACGGAAACCCAACTGCTTTATATCATCCAAAAACTTTGCGGTCTTCGGAACGTCTGTAATTTTAATTATATCGCCGATAATTTCGCGCAGGCTTTTTTTCGTTAATAAAGCGTTTATATAACCAACTTCTTTTGGCACAAACTGATTAAATAAAACCCGGCCAACCGTAGTTTCAATTAACTTCCGGGTGAGTTGCCCTGTATTGCTGCGAACATTTGCCCTTACTTTTATGTTGGCATGAAGATCTATGCGTTCCTCGTTATAAGCAATCAATACTTCTTCCTGACTGTAGAAAGATTTACCTTCTCCTTTTACTATTTCGGTTTCGGTAGTCTTTTTACCCTTTGTTATATAATACAATCCCAACACCATATCCTGAGAAGGCAATGTAATAGGCGTACCATTCTGCGGGTTAAGAATATTATGCGAAGACAGCATAAGCAGTTGCGCTTCCAGAATCGCAGCGCTGCTTAGCGGTACATGCACGGCCATCTGGTCACCATCGAAATCTGCGTTAAATGCAGCGGTTACCAATGGGTGCAACTGGATAGCTTTACCTTCTACCAATTTCGGCTGAAACGCCTGAATAGACAAGCGGTGCAGTGTTGGCGCACGGTTTAGCATTACCGGGTGGCCTTTCAAAATATTTTCAAGTATGTCCCAAACAATGGCTTCTTTTTTATCTACTAATTTCTTGGCAGATTTAACCGTTTTTACAACGCCTCTCTCGATCAGCTTGCGAATAATAAATGGCTTAAACAATTCGGCTGCCATATCTTTTGGCAAACCGCACTCATGCATTTTCAATTCTGGGCCTACCACGATAACGGAACGACCAGAGTAGTCAACACGTTTGCCCAGCAGGTTTTGACGGAAACGGCCTTGCTTACCTTTTAATACATCGGAAAGCGATTTTAAAGCGCGGCCACCTTCTGCTTTTACGGCATTGGATTTACGGCTGTTATCAAACAAGCTATCTACCGCTTCCTGCAGCATACGTTTCTCATTACGCAGAATAACTTCCGGCGCTTTAATTTCCAGCAACCGCTTTAAACGGTTGTTACGAATAATCACCCGGCGATATAAGTCGTTTAGATCGGAAGATGCAAAACGGCCGCCATCCAAAGGAACGAGCGGACGAAGTTCGGGTGGAATAACCGGGATGTACTGCATTACCATCCATTGAGGCTGGTTGGTAATACGGGTTTGAGCATCACGGAAAGACTCTACCACACTCAAACGTTTTAAGGCATCAGCCTTACGCTGTTGCGAAGTTTCATTAGCCGCAGCATTACGCAACGTAAAACTCAAACTATCCAAATCAATCCTTGCCAATAAATCATGAACTGCTTCTGCACCCATTTTTGCAATAAATTTCTGAGGATCTTCATCCGGCAAAAATTGATTGTCTTTTGGCAGGTTATCAATAATATCCAGGTACTCTTCTTCAGTTAAAAGATCGCCCATCTGCAAACCTTTGTCTTCCCGCAGGCCCGGCTGCACCACCGCATATCGCTCGTAATAAACTATACTTTCCAGCTTTTTAGAACTCATGCCCAGCAGGTAGCCGATTTTATTTGGCAAACTTTTAAAGTACCAGATATGTACTACCGGCACTACCAGCTTAATGTGCCCCATTCTTTCGCGACGAACTTTCTTCTCTGTTACTTCTACACCGCAACGGTCGCATACGATACCTTTATAACGGATACGTTTATATTTGCCGCAGGCACACTCGTAATCTTTAACAGGACCGAAAATTCTTTCGCAAAACAATCCATCGCGCTCTGGTTTATACGTGCGATAATTAATTGTTTCAGGCTTTAATACTTCTCCAAAACTGCGCTCCAGAATACTATCCGGACTTGCAAGACCAATAGTAATCTTAGAAAATGTTGCCCTTGGGCGGTTATCTTTTTTTATGGCCATATTTAAAATTGCTATTTAAAAAATGATTTGCATTTTTGATTGTTGCCGGCAAACTTTGTAAGCAGCAGAATATGCGTTACATTCATAAAATTGCCTGTTTATAGCAATAGATAGACAGCAAAGAAATTTACTTTGCTTTATAAGTCCTGAAGCAATAATTATTGCCAAACGGAAATAGTAATTGATTTTTAATGCTAAGAAAGGCAGAAACAGACAATATACACTAAAATGCATAAGTCGGCAAAGGTAATAGGATTGAATAAATAAAAAAATAGAAAATTATGATAATGTGCATAATTTTTCTTAAACAACATTTTAAAAATTATTCATTTTTTTGTGTAGTAAAAGATAAAAACCCATATTTGCTCTTTTGTCAGGCAAATTTAAAAGACGCACGATTTTATTGAATTTCAAACTACTGTAAGGATAAATACGTAGTTGCTAACGGAACAACATTTTTTACTTTCTAATCCAACCACTTAAGAAATCTTTACCAGTTTACAGGCAGTTTGAAAGACCGAATCCAATTAACAACAAAATGACATTTAGTGAACATGGCTTCCAAAAAAATTCTGATTTTAGATGACGACCTGGACATTTTAGCAGTGATGCAACTACTATTTAAGACCAAGGGATTTGATGTGGTAGCATTATCAAGGTGGGAAGAAGTGTATGAGAAAGTAGAATCTTTTAAACCCGAGTTGATATTATTGGATGTGCTGCTATCCGGAAATGACGGACGGGATATTTGTAAAGAATTAAAGCACAAACCCACTACCAAAAGCATTCCTATCGTCATGTTTTCTGCAAACCCGAGTGCAGCAGAAAATATCAAAGAATATGGTGCAGATGATTTTATCCATAAACCATTTGAGGTAAACGATTTGCTTGCTACCATCAACAAACATCTTAATAAGAATACTTAAAACTTTTAATACTGATACGTAACGAATTTTTTGCCGCTGTTTTTTAATACGGTGTAATAGTTATATAAGGCGATGCCGGTTTTTAGTTTCGATGGTAATGTACTGAAAAATAGTTGGTAGTTTTTCGGATAAAATTTCTTTTATTGGCGCTATTAATCTGAAGAGGAAGCAAGCGCTGCTGGAGAGCAACTTGCCGGGCAATAAGATTAATGCTTATACGAAAAAAGTAAGGGTTGCGCAGTTAAGCTGTTCAACCCTTACTTTTTTTGGTAAGCACAATGGCTCAGAAAACTCAAAGCCGGGATTTATTCCTGAAGTAGATATACCATTTGATAAAGTTGATTCTGTTATTTTTGGTTAATCCTCTGTGCAGGTCCAAATGATTTTTGAGATGCCCGAAGTAAGATTCTATGCCATTGGTTGTTTTAGGAATGTTGCTGTCAGCGAGGTAACAAAACATATGGGGCAAAGCTCTTTTGATGGTAAAAAAAGAACGCCTGATTAATTTATGTTTATACCAATATCTGCCCGTTTCAGCTTTGTATGATTTTTCTTTCAGAAAGTCTTTATGCTTATTTTCCCAATCGGTTAACCGGTGTATCCAGTATTGTTTGTCATTATGTGTTTGGATGCGATGTATCATTAAAACCAATACCCTTAATTCTTTGCCGGCATCGTAGCCTGGATTGGCTGTAAGCCACAGCAGACACATTCTCTGGATGTGTACAAGGCATCGCTGAATGGTAACACCAGGCATTGTTTTTTTGATGGCTTTAAGGGTAGCTTTATGACCATCACAGGTAATAGAAGTTATCTGTAAGCCAAGGTTCAGCAGGTTCAATAAATCTTCTTTTATTTCTTCGTACCGCTCTGCATCTGAAAACCGGAACAACTGTGTATAGCTGATGGGATCATCCTGATAGCATACTACACAAAACTTTTTAAAGTAAGTGGCATCTACCCTTAAGTAAATATTATCATGATGAATAACAGGCTTAGAGGGGCTCTGTCAAGAAAATAATAAAAGGTTTTTTGAAGGGTATCTTTTGATAAACCACTATCTCTCTGGAGCGTCTTGTAAGTTTGCCTTTCCACTACCCATTTACGAAACCAGACAAACCGGTTTTCTATAGTTTGAACCCTATCATTATAAGTAAATAAAATGCCGCACTGCTTACATTTAAACCGCTGTTTACCGCCTTGCTTACCCCAGCCTATTACCTGTAAACTGCTACAAGCCCAGCATCGCTTTTTTTAAGCTTTTTCATTTACAAAAAAACTTATGTGAAAGCGCTTTCACATAACTTCTCTCAAACCCTTTGCTGCACTGAGTTACAAGGAATTTTACCAACTATTTTTCAGTATTATACCGTTTCGATTCAGTTTTAGTATAAATAAAAAGAGCCGGTTCATAAACCGGCTCTTTTTATTTGGTATAATACTTAAAATTATACACTTGCCGCTGCTTCTTTCTGACGAAAATCAAATTTGATTTTTTGTGCTTCTTTGTCCAGCTCGGCTATTAATATATCTCCGTTCTTAACGTTCATGTTTAAAATTTCCTCTGCCAGAGGATCTTCCAGGTACTTTTGAATAGCACGGTGTAAAGGTCGTGCGCCGAACTGAACATCATACCCTTTATCAGCAATAAAGGTTTTTGCATCTTCTGTTAATTCCAGACTGAAACCTAAGTTGTTTAAGCGCTTTATAACACCCCTCATCAGAATATCAATAATTATGAAAATGTGTTCTCTGCTGAGCGAATTAAATATCACTACATCATCTATACGGTTGAGAAACTCCGGCGAGAAGGTGCGCTTCAGCGCTTTTTCAATTACTGCTTTATTATTATCATCCTGATTTTGTACACGGCTGGCAGTAGCAAAACCAACGCCATCGCCAAACTCCTTTAACTGGCGAACGCCAATATTGGAAGTCATAATAATAAGCGTGTTCTTAAAATCAATCTTTCTGCCTAAGCCATCCGTTAAAATACCATCGTCTAATACTTGTAAGAGAATATTGTAAATGTCGGGATGTGCTTTTTCTATCTCATCCAAAAGAATAACACTGTAGGGTTTCCTGCGAACCTTTTCCGTTAACTGGCCACCTTCCTCATACCCAACATAGCCGGGAGGCGCACCGACAAGGCGGCTAACCGTAAACTTCTCCATATATTCACTCATGTCTATACGGATCAGCGCATCTTCACTGTCGAACATATAGCGCGCTAACGCTCTTGCCAACTCTGTTTTACCCACACCAGTCGGACCTAAGAAAATAAAAGTACCGATTGGCTTTTTCGGGTCTTTCAAACCTACCCTGTTACGCTGTATAGCTTTTACTACCTTACTGATGGCATCTTCCTGACCCACAACCATAGCCGCCATATCGTCGCTCATTTTGCGCAGCTTTTCGGTTTCAGCCTGCACCATTCTTTTTACAGGAATGCCGGTCATCATGCTTACTACTTCCGCAATCGCTTCTTCGTCTATGGGGTAGCGTTTGTGCTTGCTTTCTTCTTCCCAGATTGTCTTTGCCTTTTCCAGTTCCTCACCAAGCCGTTTTTCATTATCCCGCAAAGCGGCTGCTTCCTCAAAACGCTGGCTTTTTACCACCTTGTTTTTCTCCAGCTTTATTTCTTCAATCTTTTTTTCGAGGTCAAGAATATTCTGCGGCACGTTGATATTTTTCAAATGCACCCTCGCGCCTACTTCATCCAATACGTCTATTGCTTTGTCGGGCAGTAAACGGTCGGTCATATACCGGTCACTTAACTTAACACAAGCTTCAATCGCCTCGTCGTTATAAATAACATTGTGATAATCTTCGTATTTTGATTTAATATTCGTAAGAATCTGAATGGTTTCATCTACCGTAGGCGGATCTACCATTACCTTTTGAAAACGACGGTCTAATGCACCATCTTTTTCAATATACTGGCGATATTCATCTAAGGTAGAAGCACCAATGCACTGCAGTTCTCCCCTTGCGAGCGCCGGCTTAAATATGTTGCTGGCATCCAGTGATCCGCTGGCACCCCCTGCACCAACGATTGTATGTATTTCATCAATAAAAAGAATTACATCACGGTTCTTTTCCAGCTCGTTCATGATCGCTTTCATGCGCTCTTCAAACTGGCCGCGGTATTTTGTACCGGCAACCAGCGCTGCAAGGTCAAGACTAATCACCCGCTTGTCAAACAATACGCGGCTTACCTTACGCTGCACAATACGGAGCGCCAGGCCCTCCACAATAGCAGTTTTACCAACACCCGGCTCACCGATTAAGATGGGATTATTCTTTTTTCGGCGGGAAAGAATCTGGGATACCCGCTCAATTTCTTCCTCACGGCCTACAATCGGGTCCAGCGAACCCGCTTCGGCCAATTTAGTAATGTCACGGCCAAAATTGTCCAGTACCGGCGTTTTACTTTTAGCAGTGCTTTGCTTGCTGCTGCGCTGCTGCGAAGAAAAGCTGCCCTTCTTTTCATCTTCAAAGTCGTCATCGTCATTTTCGGTATATTCACTGCGCGGCTCCCCGCTGCGCACCACGCCAATTTCGTTGCGGAATATATCATAATCAACATCAAACTGACCTAAAATCTGTGTAGCAATGTTTTCCCTGTTTTTTAAAATAGAAAGCATTAAATGTTCTGTTTCTACAAGCGGGCTTTTAAGCGCTTTTGCTTCAAGAACGGTTACCCGTATTACTTTCTCTGCCTGCTTGGTAAGCGGCAAACTGTTGATATTGGCGATGTTCTTACCGGTTTTATCTTTTACCGCAAGTTCAACTTCTTTGCGGAGTTCGTACAGATCTACGTTTAGTTGTTTTAAAACCTTAATGGCTGTATTTTCTCCTTCCCTTATCAAACCCAACAACAAGTGTTCCGTGCCAATGAAATCATTCCCCAGCCTCAGTGCTTCCTCCCTGCTGAATGAAATAATTTCCTTTACCTGAGCTGAAAAATTATTATCCATGATTTTTATATTAGAGTTACAATTATAACGAATATTTTTGAGCTAATGTTACCAGTTAGTTTCTAATAACGTTAAAATACGATTTAAATAGAATGAAATTCAAAATTGATACCAAGGAAAAATTTACGGTTATTACCCCTGTTATAAGTGTTTTAAATGCCAATATAGCAGCGCAATTGTGGGAAACCGCCATAACCTGTCTGGACAAACCGCCACGTAGCGTCATCGTTAACCTTGAGAATATAAAAAAAGCAGATACCAATGCCGTGAATGATTTAGCTTCCTTACAACAGAAATTCTACAATAACAGGGCTTCTTTCGTTATTTGCTATGTTGCTGATAGTATAATGCCGGTGTTTGAAAACGAAGATTTGCCCGACGTATTAAATATTACCCCTACAGAAAGCGAGGCCTGGGATATTGTACAGATGGATGAAATAGAACGGGAATTAATGAACGGAGAAGAATGAAGAAATTTTAAACTTCGTTAAACCTTTTTGTTTTTTATACATCTCATTAACCGTTGTAAGTATAAAATTGGTTTAGTTACAAATTTTTGCAGCAGGGGTTAAAATAAGGTGCGCCGCAGTAGCGGGCACCTTTATTTTTTATTACTTATGAAACAGTCGGTTTAATTTAATCATACTTCCTGCGCCTTGGCTTATTTTTCCCGCCTTCTAATTCTTCAATCAGCGCTTCCGGTGTAGGATTGCTGGTAATGGCCGCAGCTATCAGGTACAAAATGTAAAACAAAACTATAAAAACGACTAACTCTTTCCAGCGTAACCAATATCCCCAAATGCTATAAACGCTTGCATTGGCAGGATCTGTAATATCATAAATTACATTTACTCTTTCACCTTCCATAAAATGCTTAAACAGGTAATCAGCTTTTACGGAATATAATTTATGCGGTAAGGTAAAAAAGGCCACCGGTGTTTTTTGCCGGCTTACGGAGTCTGTTGCAAAATGAATAGTACCTTTTGAAAAATCGCTGTCGCCATAATCCGGTTCCCGCGTATAAAATATGAATAATGGATAGCAGATGAGAAATAATATGGCGATGTTTTTAAACAAAATCAATTCAGGTTTCTAAAGTCAACGGGCACTAACCGGCTTACACCCGGCTCCTGCATAGTTACGCCATAAATAACATCTACCGTACTCATCGTTGTTTTATTATGTGTTACAATAATAAATTGTGAGTTTTGACTAAACTGTTTAATCATGTTGGTAAACTTTCCAACATTTGCATCATCCAGCGGCGCGTCCACTTCATCTAAAATGCAGAATGGCGCCGGTTTGATAAGATAAATGGCAAACAACAATGCTGTAGCAGTTAACGTTTTTTCGCCACCGCTCAATTGTGTGATGGAAGATGGCCGCTTACCTTTTGGCTTTGCAACAATATCAATGCTCGTCTCCGCTAAGTTAGCCGGGTTTTCTAAAATAAGATCGGCTGTATCTTCTTCCGTAAAAAGCGCTTTAAACACCTTTTGGAAATTCTCGCGTACTTTATTAAAGGTTTCGAGGAACTGCTGGTTGGCGCTGGCTTCCACTTCCTGAATTGTTTGTAACAAACTGTCTTTAGCGCTTGTTAAATCCTCCTTCTGTTCTATTATAAACTCGTACCGCTTTTTCATTTCTACAAAAGCTTCCACTGCAGTAGGATTAATCTCGCCGATATTTTCCAGCCGCTTACGCATCCGCTCGCTGGTTGCCTGCAATTCTTCTAACGGTGTATCAGTAGTGCGCGGTTCGTCAATAATGTTTTCCAGTTCTATTTTAAACTCAACACTCAGCCGTTCTTTCAATCCTGCCAACTGCAGCTTTAATTCGTTCAATTTATCTTTTATACCGATTAATACCTGATCGGTAATTTCACGGCTTTTTATTTTTAATCGCAAGGAGCTCTCCTTTTCCTGCAAGGAAGTGCGCAGGCTGTAATAAGCTTTATCCGCTGCATTCAGCTTTTCCGCTGCATTCTCTTTACCGGTAATCAATTGTTGCAATGCTGTTGCAGCAGCCTGCAACAGGGCTTCATTATTTTCTATGATGATACCAGACTCCTGCAATTGCTGCCTGTTAGCAGCAATCTGTCCGGTAAGATCGGTAAGCTGATTTTGTTTAAAAGCATGTTCCTGCTGCAGGGAAACTATTTTGCTTTGCTGACGTATAAACTGAAGGTTAGTCTCGTTATAGTGTGCAGATGTATAATTAAAATCCTGCTCCGCAGCATAAAAATCTGCTTCGGCAACTTTTACTTTACCAGCAACTGCCTGCAGGTTTTCGTTGATCTGCAGCAGTTCTTCCCGGATGTCAGCTATAGTATCCTGCTCATCCAGCAGGCGGCCAGCTATATCTGCGCTTTTTTGCTCTCCCTGCTGCTTAGCTGATTGCAGGTTCTCCATCTTATTTTTGGCGGCAAAAACATTATTGGTAAGCTGGTTAATTTCTGCACCTGTTTGCCGTATGGCGCCTTCCTTTAATTGACCACTGTAAGCAATCACTTCGTCATGCTTGTTCTTTATCTCAATTTTTAACGCGTTTACAACAGCATCCTGTAAAACGATTTCATCATGCAGTTTTTCTAAATTTTTGGCGCGGCCAATCTTTTTACCTTCAAACAAACCAACACTTCCGCCTGATAATGTGTATATACCTTTTACATATTTTCCACTCTTTTCCAGTATCACCGCATCATCACTGTTAGCAATTGCTGCTTCATTTTCTGCAATAAAAACATTGGCTAATAAATATTCCGCAAGTTTTACATACTGTTCATCTACTTCTATTACTTCCAAAGCTCTAACGGTTCCAGCAGGCTGATGAGGTTGTAAATTGACCGCTTCCAGTTTTTCCAGCATAAAAAAATTGGCTTTGCCTTTTTTATTATCATCAAGCAGGTGTATAGCCTGTAAGCCTTCTTCCCGGTTGGTTACCACATAATAGTTAAGGTAGGGCTCCAGCACATTTTCCACGGCAGTCCGGTATTCCTCATCCACATAAATAATATCCGATAAAATCGGCGCTTCGTAATTCCATTCGGGATTTCTGTGCAAAAATTTTACGCTTTCCGGGTAGCCTTCCATCGAGTCTATGAGGCTTTTTAGCAAATCGTATTCGTTGCGTCGTGCATCTAATTTCCTGCTTTCGTCGGCCAGCTCGCTCCGGAGCTTTTCAAGTACGGCCTGTGCATCAAAGATTTGTAATTTAGCTTGCTCATGCGCTTCCTGCAATGCCTGCAATACATCGCGTTTATCCTGCAATAATTCTTCTTTTTCTTCCAGTTCGGTTTGCAAATGCACCAGTTGTTGCAGCCGGTGTTCCTGCTCGCCGCTAAGTTGCATCTGCAATCGTTGCAGGTTTTGTATTGATGTGTCTGCTATTGCAACTTTTTTTTCTGCTTCAAACTGGCTGCGCTGCAATTGCTGAAACTCGTTGCGCAACATGCTTACGTGCTTTCTGCATTCATCAAAAACAATACGTTTATCTTCAATCGTTCCGGAGGCTAATTGTACCCTCGCCTCCAGCTCATCCAGTTTCTCCTGCTCGTCTGCAGCCTGCAGTTCGGTTACTTCTATAGCGGCTGTAATAGTTTTTAAACCGCTCTCAGCCTTCTGTAAAAAATCTTTTACTGATAGCCTCTTTTCATGCAGGTATTGCAGTTTTTGCGCAGCAAGGTTTTGTTCATTTTCTTTGGTGCGTACCTGCTGTACCAGCGTATTGTACGTTTGCTGCTGCTGCTGCAAAGCCTGCTCCCGGCTATCAAAAGCTGCTTTCTCTGTTTCGATAACTTTTTCTTCTGCTGCTATTTCTTCTTCTATGCGGTTTCGTTTTATTGCCTCAGCGTCTCCCCGCTCCTGCAAGTCTTTATAGGTAGTATTAAAGCCTTCCAAGCCGGCTTTTGCATATTCAACAGATATTTCCTTGTATTCTTTTTTTAACTCGAAATATTTCTCTGCTTTTTTTGCCTGGCTTTCCAACGCCTTTAACTGGTTGTTAATTTCAAACAGTAAATCCTCGATGCGGTTAATATCCTGCTCCGTGGCTTCCAGCTTGGCTTTGGCTTCTTTTTTACGTGTTTTATAAATGGTAATGCCGGCTGCCTGCTCCAGCATCCGGCGGCGGCTGGCTTCTTTATCTTTAATTATATCATCTACCATAGCCAGCTCTATAATGGCGTAGTTGTCGTTGCTTACACCGGTATCCATAAAAAGGTTATGAATATCTTTGAGGCGGCACGACACATCGTTGAGCCGGTACTCGCTCTCCCCGTTTTTATAAAAGCGGCGGGTAACGGTTACGGTAGTAAATTCGGTTGGTAAAAGATTACGGGTGTTTTCAAATGTCAGGCTTACTTCGGCAAGGCCGCTGGCACTGCGGGTTTTACTGCCATTGAAAACCAACGCTTCCAAATTCTCGCTGCGCAGGGCCGATATTTTTTGCTCCCCAATTACCCAGCGGATGCTATCTATAATATTACTTTTGCCGCAGCCATTAGGGCCGATAATACCGGTAATTCCCTCATCGAAACTAACAACGGTTTTATCGGCAAAACTTTTGAAACCTTTGATTTCTAATGATTTTAAACGCACAGATTCATAATTTAAGCAATTGCGAACATAGCGTAAAACAATTAATCACCAGTTTTTAATCCCATTTTTAAGATGATTATAAAGCGACCGCCAGGTTGAAGGCATAGGGATAATGAAGTT
Source organism: Ilyomonas sp. (assembly GCA_965247435.1). Lineage (GTDB taxonomy): Bacteria > Bacteroidota > Bacteroidia > Chitinophagales > Chitinophagaceae > Ilyomonas. The sequence goes on from OZ252019.1 coordinate 2,252,301, forward strand.
GTTTTTATTAGAAAAGAAAACCTTTATTTTTATACTAATGTAATTTATATGAAGCTTCTTTTATTTGCCATTTGTTCCATTTGTATTGTTAACTGTTTCGCTCAAAATAACGAAGAGCAAGCCATCCGTAACGTTATGCAGCAGCAAACCGATGCCTGGAATAAAGGCGATATTGATGGCTTTATGCAAACGTATTTAAAAAACGATTCGCTGCTTTTCATTGGCGCCAAAGGCGTTACCTACGGCTGGGACAGTACGCTTGTTCACTATAAAAAAGGCTATCCGGATAAGGCGGCCATGGGTAGCCTGCATTTTGAACTAAAAGAATTAAAGCCCCTTTCAGACACTTATTATTTTGTAGTCGGCAAATTTATATTAGATAGAAAAAGCGGCAGCCAGAGTGGCTTTTTTGATTTACTTTTTAAAAAAGTAGATGGTAAGTGGTACATTATAAGCGATCATACCTCCTGAAAATGTAAACCTGATACAACTACCTGTTACAATGAACGACGTTAGGACAGACAATATGTTGCCGATTCCGTTAAAACTGCTGCCAGTAAGTCAACATAAACTTTAACTTAGCTATCTCCTCCATTTACCCTTTCCTTAGCAGCAGTATAAACGTAAAATATATACAGCGTATAAGCGAAGCAGCAATTTTATGGGTGAAGCTGTTTTGGTTTTTTTAAGTCAAGGTAAAATTATCTTAAGCATCATACATAAGTATATAATTCATCATTCTGATGATTAATCCATTCAAAGATTTATTATGTTTCCATGTAGCTTGTGTTTTAAAAAATAGACTGAAAAAAGCAATGTACAAGATAAAGCCGTTTCAATGGTTTAACTAATACAATTGATAAAAATAAAAAATACCAAATAGCTTTTATACTAACAGATTATTGCCTGAAAAAAGATGATAAACAAACGTATTGCTTTATGCCTTTATATAAAGCAGGCAGGTTGAAGGAACTCTTCAATTATTGCTGGTACGCACTTGCCAGTATTTATCTTTGCCCCTCTTAAACAAAACGATATGAACTACCGCATAGAAAAAGACACCATGGGCGAAGTGCAGGTGCCGGCCGATGTTTACTGGGGCGCGCAGACACAACGCAGCATCGAAAACTTTAAAATTGCGCAGGATATTAATAAAATGCCGAAAGAAATCATTAAAGCATTCGCCTATTTAAAGAAAGCCGCCGCCATTACCAACAAAGAACTGGGCGTTTTGAGCGAAGGAAAGGCAGCCATGATAGCAACGGTATGCAATGAGATACTGGAGGGCAAATTAGACGACCAGTTTCCGCTGGTGGTGTGGCAAACAGGCAGCGGCACGCAGAGTAATATGAATGCCAACGAGGTAATTGCCTACCGTGCGCATGTATTGCAGGGCGGCAGTCTGCAGGATAAAGAAAAAGTGCTGCACCCCAACGATGATGTGAACAAAAGCCAGAGCAGTAACGATACTTTCCCCACGGCGATGCACATAGCTGCTTATAAAATGCTGATGGAGACAACGCTGCCGGGTATAGAAAAGCTGCGCGACACGCTGGCGGCGAAAAGTAAGGCGTTTATGAGCGTGGTTAAGATTGGAAGAACGCATTTTATGGATGCTACACCGCTTACTGTGGGCCAGGAATTCAGCGGTTACGTATCGCAATTGAATCATGGCATAAAGGCCATCAGGAATACGCTGTCGCATTTAGGAGAATTAGCGCTCGGCGGCACTGCCGTAGGTACCGGCATCAACACACCGGGCGGATACTCGGCGCTGGTGGCCAAACACATCGCCCAACTTACCGGGCTGCCCTTTATAACGGCAGAAAATAAGTTTGAAGCGCTCGCAGCGCACGATGCCATCGTGGAAAGCCACGGCGCTTTGAAGACAATTGCCGTAAGCCTGATGAAAATTGCCAATGATATCCGCATGTTATCGAGCGGGCCGCGCAGCGGCATCGGGGAACTCTTTATTCCGGACAATGAACCGGGGTCTTCCATCATGCCCGGCAAGGTAAACCCTACGCAATGCGAGGCATTAACGATGATTGCTGCACAGGTATTGGGTAATGATGTAGTAATAAACATTGGCGGCAGTATGGGACACTTTGAGCTAAATGTTTTTAAGCCTGTCATGATATTTAATTTCCTTCATAGTGCACGATTAATTGGCGATGGTTGCGTAAGCTTCAACGATAAGTGCGCTACGGGCATACAACCGATAGAAAGCAACATTAAAAAGCATGTAGATAACAGCCTGATGCTGGTAACGGCGCTTAACCCGAAGATCGGCTACTACAAAGCTGCCGAAATAGCGCAGAAAGCGCACAAGCAAGGCACAACACTGAAGGAAATGGCCGTACAATTAGGCTATTTAACGCCTGAAGAGTTTGACCAGTGGGTGATTCCGGGCGGCATGGTGGGTGAAATAAGTTAAGGTTGCAATACTAAACACAAGAAGCCACCAGGACAACCTGGTGGCTTTTGTGTGAGTAGCTTGTGATAATAATTATTGTATTGGCAAATCGAAAACGCCTTCTGTAATTACCTTAGTCTTATTACTGCCTTCAAAGACATTCGTTACTTTACCGCTGAAAGTGCCTTTTACCCGATCATTAGAAATGCTGGTGATGGTTATAGTAAATGGTGGATTTGATGAGAATATGATACTTGATGTGGTCCATACGGTAACAGCATTATCTGTATGCACTTCCGAATAACTAACTCCGATCATATAACCGGTTAGCGAGGCAAAGTGATTAATATCGTACGTTCCGGTCTGTATCGGGGTTGCGTCATTGTTAGTTATTGATAAATGTAATTCCGGAATGTTTTTACCATTAGCCTCAGCAGTATAACCATCCGTAGATAGATCCGGATTTCCTATAATATCTCTATTATCTGCGGCGGCTCTATAAACAAAAGAAGTGAAAACTCCGTCAATTTTGCAATTGTATATACCCACCGGCGCTGGTACAACCGTTACGGCGAAAGAACAGTCGGACGTACCTGCAGTAACCGGTATGGTAAGTGTACCAGCCGCAGCAGGTACACCGGAAGCATTGAGCGTAATGGTTTGTATGCCGGTAGCTGTGAAAGTGCCACTGCCCGAAAATGATAACCCGCTGACCGGCGTTGTGGCAACATTCCAAAAGCCGGCAGTTACAACATCTACCTGCAAGGTTACGGTATTCGTAATTCCCGCCGAAACATTCTGCGTATAAGTGCCCTGTACAGTGGCCATAGAACAGCTTGCCGCACCGGAGACTAAGCTGTATGCGGCCGGAGAAGGCGGCGGTGCTACCATAATATCAAAACTACAAGTGCTATTGCCTGCAGTGATAGGTACGTTTAATGTGCCCGACGCAGTAGGCGTGCCGGCAGCCAGTAACGTAATTGTTTGCGCACCGGCGGCAGCAAAATTGCCGCTTCCGCTAAAGGTTAAGCCGTTTACTTCGGAAGTTGTTACACTCCAGGCACCGGCAACCGTTACAGCAACCTGTAACACCACTTTATTATCAGCGGTTACTGCCGTATTTTCCATATAAATTCCTTGTACATCTGCAGAAGAGCAGGAAGTAGCAGTACCTGTTAAAATGAATACCGCAGGTACCGGCGCAGCAACCACTATTTCAAAACTACAGTCTGTACTGCCGGCGGTTACGGCTACCGTTGAATTTTCGGCAGCCACAGGTGTTCCGGATGCATGTAAAGTAATGTCCTGTTCGCCCGTCGTGGAAAAAGTTCCCCCGCCACTAAAAGACAATCCGTTTATTTCGGCAGTACTTACTATCCACGTACCGGCCGTGGTTACATTAACCGGTATTTTTACGGTATTATCGGTTGTAGCTGTTATACCTTGGGTGAAAGCGCCGGACACGGTTATCCCTGCACAATCCCTGATGGTATAAGCAGAGGTGGGTCCGGCGTTGCCGCCGTCGCAAGGGTTAGCAGCCCCGATCCTCGCTTTTACTTTTCCGTCTTTTATGTTGAGGGTTTCGCCGCTAAAAACATCTTTCAACGTGGCAGTAAATGCACCTTCCACCAAAGTGTCATTTACATTGGTCAGATCAATGGTAACAGTAGTGCCGGCGAGTGCCGGAGCAAACATATTACCTGCAGCATTTGTAAAGGAAATAGAAGCACCTTGCGCCATTGTGTATTTACCTTTTGTAAAACTGCCGGATAAAGACGTTACAATCAGTTCGGCTGTATTACCATCCGCATCGTACATAGCAACAGTAAGCAATTTAACGTTACCGGCATTGGCATAATAGGCAGTATCAATACAACCTGCATAGGCCGTATCATCGCCCTTCATTGCCCAGCCATAGGCGGTAAGCTTTGTTGTGTCGGAAACGGTATTAATGTTTTCAGCACTTACTTCTTTCTGGCACTTTGTAAAGAAGAAAACAATTAAAAAAGAGAGGCAAAAAAAGGGCACGAATCTTTTCATCGGGTTTGTTTTGGTTTTATAAAAAGCTGTTGTTTCAGCACTGCCAGCGATATGGTTTTAGTGGTCGTGCATTAAATAATAAAATATTTTTTTAATACCTACCTTTCTTAAAATGAAATTATTATCTGCACATAAATATTGCTTAAGCAGTTTTGGCGGCAAAAATAATCAGGTCAATGAATTCATAAGTATTTAAACATTTTTTTAAGTTGAATATAAGGAAAGACAATTTTGTTTGGCAGTATGCGTTAATGGAAGAGCTAACATTTATTCAATACAAAACACATATCATGAAGCGTATATTGCTGTTTGGTTTTCTCTTCCTGATGCTCGCTGCTGTCGTTATTTCCTGCCAGAAAGAACTGAGTCTTGAGACGGATCAGAATCTTGCGCGCGGCACTTTGTACGATTCGCTTGGCGATTGTAATCCTATTGTTCCAAGCGGTACCTATTATAACGGTGTTACAGCCAACCGCGACACCAATTTTGTGAAGGTGGCAGTAACCGTTACGCAAACAGGCAGCTATACGCTCAGTACCGGCTACGAGAATGGCTTTGGCTTTAGTGATACCGGCTATTTTTCCAAACTTGGAGTTGATACTATTCTGTTACACGCTTTTGGTAAACCCACTTTAAATATTCCTACCGATTTTACACTTGCATTCGATAGTTCTATTTGTGGGTTTACAGTTAATGTACAGGACAGCACCGGCACAGGTTTAGGCACGGTGGATACAAGTGGCACCGGCGGCGGTATTGTAAGCGATTCAAGCTACGTAGATCCCAACCCCGCGGCTACCAATACCTGGCACTTTACAGATACGGCTACGGGCGTTACCTACAGCGGCGTTTTTACGGCTCTTGAAGGTGCAGGCTTTCGTAACGATACCCTTTTTGTAGCCGGGCAAGCCAGTGTTATAGATACAGTTTTTGGCGTTACCATTAAGATACCGTCTTTAACCATTGCACCGCAGATTTATCCTGTTACCGCAAGTAACACAATTACATTACAGACGTTTGCTGACGGCAATAAATTTTATACCGCTAATGATGCAACAGCAACTGACGCCGTAGGCAATTCTTATATCACTATTACCAGCTACAGCGGTAATCAGTTAGCAGCATCTTTCCATGCGTATGCAGAATTTAATGGTGTTTCTACATTGATAGAAGGTTCGTTTAACTGTCTTGTCCAGTGACGAACAATTATTTTTTATAAAATTTATATTAAAATGCTGCATCAATTGCGGCATTTTTTATTGCAAAATTCTTGTAGCTATCAAGCATGAATGTTGGGTCGAAATTGTCTTGCCTGTCTGTAATTATATGCATTGTGCACTTCATCCATCTTAGCTTACTAACTTGCTATTGAACTATGAACAGCAAACCCGTCAGCAAAAGAATATTCCACAACAGTGAGTAATCGCCGCTCCTTCGCATCTTTGTAACAATAGATTTTTAATTCAGCCGTTACATTTGTACAGTATGCAGTCTTCTTACACACAGCAGGAGTTTGAAAAGCAAAAGAATTTGAAAGCTTTGGGTATTACCATTGCCATTTGCATGCTCCTTTTTTTATTGATGTTTTTAATAAGCTGGACGCTTCCGCAAACGCCGCCTCCGCCTATGGACGAAGGAATTGAAGTAAATTTAGGGAACAGCGATCAGGGATCAGGAACCATTGCTCCACAGGTGCCCGGCGAAATGTCGAACAGGGATGAAACAAATATTCAATCGCCCCGTACAGCCGCTGCACGCAACGAACCGGAAGTATCAAAAGAAGTAGCTGACAATACTGAAAACGATGCGCCGGTAATTCGCACCTCGCCCAAGCCGGAAAAGAAACCTGTGCCGGCAGCAGAACTTCCTAAATCGAACAAAAATAGTAACCAGCCGGTAGTTGCAGTAACTCCAAAACCGGCATCGCCGAAAGCAGTATATAAGGGCGGTACAACGCCCAATAATTCCGGCGGTAATGGCGGCGACTCTTATAACGGTGTACGCAACCAGGGCATTGCCGGTGGTACGGGCGACCAGGGCAAACCTAATGGCAATCCTGCTTCCGATAGCTACACCGGCAACGGAGGCACGGGCAAAAGCGGCGTAACCATACGGAGTGGTTTGAATGGCCGGCATTTTACCCGCCTGCCTTCCTTTACGGATGAGTTTAACCAGAATGCTAAAGTGGCGGTGGATATTACCGTAAACAGTAGCGGTACCGTAATACAAGCACTGGTAAACCCGCGCGGCACTACTACTACCGACCAAAACATCCGGAGCATTGCAGTAACAAAGGCACGGCAGCTTAAACTAAACAGCGGCACTGCCGATGAGCAGACCGGCACTATTGTTTTCGATTTCAAACTGCGTGGCTAAGCCACTTTTAGTTGCATCTTTGTGTGCATGACCTACCAGCAAACGCTTGATTACTTATACCGGCAGCTTCCGTTATTCAGCCGCCTTGGTGCCGCAGCCATAAAGAAAGATTTAACCAATACCATAACCATTTGCGAAGCGCTGGGCAATCCGCAACAGCGTTTAAAAATGATACATGTTGCCGGCACCAACGGCAAAGGATCGGTAAGTCACATGCTGGCAGCCATACTGCAGACGGCGGGCTACAAAACAGGGTTATACACTTCGCCGCATTTAAAAGATTTCCGCGAAAGAATTAAGGTAAACGGTGCGCTTTGCGAAGAGGATTTCGTGGTCCGTTTTACCGAAAAAGTAAAAGGCCTGATTGAAACAATACAGCCTTCTTTTTTTGAGATCACTGTTGGGATGGCATTCGACTATTTTGCGGAGCAGGAGGTGGACATCGCTGTTATAGAAACCGGTTTGGGCGGGCGGCTGGACAGTACGAATGTAATTCAGCCGGTGTTGAGCATCATTACTAATATCGGCTATGATCACATGAATATCCTTGGCAATTCTTTGACCGAAATTGCCCGGGAAAAAGCAGGCATCATTAAACAAAACATACCGGTGGTTATTGGTGAAATAATACCCGAAAGCAAGCCCGTTTTTGAAAGTATGGCTGCGCAAAAAGAAGCGCCTTTGATACTGGCAGGAGATCGCAGGTATGTCTCGGGGTTTACGTATCAACATCACCAATTACAAATTACGATAACGGATAAAAAAAATGATACGCACCTGCTGTACAGGCTGGACCTTCCGGGTATTTATCAAACCAAAAATATCTTAACCCTGCTGGAAGCCGTGCATCAACTGCAATTGCTTCATTATATAATACCGCCTGCGGCTGTTTCTACCGCATTGCAGCATGTAAAGAAGCTTACCGGTTTGCATGGCCGCTGGGAGATAGTAAGAGAACAGCCTGCTATCATTTTAGATGTGGCGCATAATGCAGATGGCATGAAGCAAATAGCCGAACAGGTAGAGCTGGCAACCTACCGGCAACTGCACATTGTTATTGGTATGGTAAAAGACAAAGCTGTAAGTGAAGCCCTTTCTTACCTGCCTAAAACGGCGCACTATTATTTTACCAAAGCACAAACGCCAAGGGCTTTGCCCGAAGCTGAATTAGCAGCGATTGCTATGGAAATCGGCCTTCAGGGGAGGTCGTTTAGTAACGTAAATACCGCTTTGGAAGAAGTGCTTACCCATGCTCAAAAAGATGACCTTGTGCTGGTTTGCGGCAGTGTATTTTTAGTAGCAGAGGTAGCATTATAAAAACCGTTAGCTCTTTGCGCTGGACGGTACCAATTGCGCTATTGCAGTGTCAATGGCAGGATATAAAAAACGGAAGCCGCTTTGCAAAATCTTGTCCGCATTTACCGTGGCGCTTTTCAACACCTCCACACTCATTTCGCCAAGCGCCAGCTTTAACACGAGGGCAGGAACATGTATTGTTAAGTAAGCCTTGCCCCGCATGTTATTTGCCAATTTTATAGTTAGTTGTTTATTGGTAACCGGCGCCGGCGCTACGGCATTATAAACGCCCTGCATATATTCATTTTCTATTACTGAAATGTACATGCGGCACATATCATCAATGTGTATCCAGCTTATCACCTGATCGCCACTTCCGAGTATAGCAGCCACGCCACCCTTTAGAGGCTTTTTAAATTCGGCAAAAGCACCGCCTTCATTACTCAGCACAATACCGGTACGAAACTTTACCAGGCGCTTGCCAAGCAGGCTAACCGGCGCTATGCTTTCTTCCCATAAACGGCATGTTTCTCCTAAAAAATCGGGTGATGACAACGCAGTTTCAGGAAAACCTTTTTGCCTCGAAGTAAAAGTATCCGCACCGTACCAGCCAATGGCCGATGCGGCAATTACGGCTTTCACTTTGTTGGGTGTTTGCTGCAAAGCCCTGATGAGTAAAGCACTGCTTTGCGTGCGGCTGTTCATAATCTCTTTTTTTCTATCTTTCGTCCAGCGCTTGTCGGCCACGCCGGCCCCGGCAAGGTGAATGATATAATCCGCATTAGCGATTGCTGCTTTATCAACTTCGCCCGTTTCTATATTCCAGTAAGCTATTGCAGGATTGCTTTGCCCTGCCGTAACATTCTTTTTTGTGTGGCTGAAAATAATAACCGCGTATCCTTTTTGCACCAACAGAGCAGTTAACTGCCTGCCGATTAACCCGGTGCCGCCGGTAATAATAACATTTTCCATAAATTATTTTTAATTAGCAAATTTGCTCTTGACAAAGTTATAGCCTGCCTGTAACCAGACTACGGTGTTTATTTCTCAAACGTTGTATTAAACATCAAAGCCTTGCAAGGCAAGGCTTTGATGAAAAGTAGCTTAAATGCTTTATCCGCCGCCGATCATATCGGTGCCACCTGAGTTATCAGACTTGGTATTCTTGCGTTTGAAAAGGTTGGCGTCAAATTTTCCAAACCGATAATTGAAATTGAGCCGCACTACCTGCGGATCTCTACGGCGATTGGATAATTGGGTAAAATATTCGGTAGGGGAAACCTGCGATTCTGAAAAGGTTTTATACCGCTGTGTGCGTGCAAAATCGTTAATGCCCAACGTTACAGATGCGCTGTTACCACCCTTCCACGTCCATTCTTTACGCAAGGCCGCATCGAAGCTGTAGCGCGGGTAAATATATCCCTGGGCAGAGGTGCTTGGTCCGCCACCCCAGCCGCCGCCTTGGCCGCCGTTACGCGCACTGCCCGAGCCTGCCGGCAATATAGTTTTAGACTGGTAATCTCCGGAAAGCTGTATGGAAAAACCTTTCGCCAGTTTAATATTGTTGTTCAGTTTTGCAAACCAGCTCCACCGTTCTACCGACACGCTGTTTATCAGGTTACTGCCATCAATTTTAGAATTGAATAAGTTAATATTCGCCGTCATGTCCCAGATTTTTGCCAGCAAAATTTTGTTGGTAAATTCAAAGCCGTACGTACTGCTGCTGTTGGCATTTACAAAAGTGCTGAAGTAAACACTGTCCTCATCATTAATTATCTTATTGGGATTAACATCTTTATAAGCATAATTGGTTATTAGATTTTTGGAATGCTTGTAATAAGCCGATAATAAAAAGTTGGCGCTGCGGCGATAGGCATAATTATAATTTACCTCAAAGGAATTGGTGAATTCCGGCCTTAAACCCGGGTTGCCAACCGATAAATAAATCGGATCTGTGTTATCTATAAACGGTAACAACTGGAAGAAGTTGGGCCGGTTGATACGGCGGGAATAATTGGCCTGGAAATCCTGCTTTTCGTCAATTTTATAGGTGATGAAAGCGCTTGGGAAAAGGCTAATGGGATAAGAGACCTTGAATGCAGAATCCTTGCCTAATAAAGTACCATCATAATTAGAACTTTCCGCACGCAGGCCAAACTGGTAATTCCAGTTCTTCAACTTAATGCTGTAGGTAGCATAAGCTGCAAATACCTGGTCGGTATATTTATACTTGCTGCTGATATTATCAATAGTGGCAAAGCCTTTAATACTGGTATCGTAATAGGACTGCAGGTTATCATTCAGAAAATTGCGGATGGCTGCCCTGGCGCCGGCTTCCAGCTTGGTCTTAGCGGTTAAAGGGTTTTCATAATCGGTTTGAATAGTTACAAATTTATTATAGCCGCCGCCATTAATTCGCTGCAGATACGGAATGTATTTTTCAAAACCGGTTATTGTCTGATAGTTGGTGGTATAGTTTCCGGCATTGTCGTTCTTACTGTAGTTATAGTTAAAATCGGCGGTTATATCATGGCCTTCTTTTGCAAAGTTGTGCTTATAGCCCAACTGGGCGCCAAAATTATGAAATCTCCTCTTCGTAATGGCTTCACGTAAACTCTTCGTTGCAAAAACTTTATCAATACTGCTGTCAATTGTTTGGTTTTCGTCGTTGTTAAAATGGCCGTTTACGTAATTGGCAGCAACGGTAAAAGTATTTCTGTTATCTATAAAATAATCGAAGCCGCCACGTATAAAGGCGAAAGTGCCATCGTTCACCCCCTTGCTGTATTGATGGATGCTGTCGTATTCGCTGGATGAAAAATCATTTCTAAGTACATCTGTAGTGGACTTCGACTTCCGTTGGTTTAGGTTACCGCTGATGAAGTAGTTCAGCTTATTTTGCCGGATATTAAAATCTATACCGCTGTTTATTTTTCCGCGCGAGTCAACACCGGCGCGGATGTTACCATTGTAGCCCGTCTTTTTATTTTTCTTAAGTACGATATTCAGAATGCCGGCATTGCCGCCCGAGGCGTCGTACTTAGCAGAAGGATTGGTTACGAGCTCTACCTTATCAATAATATCTGCCGGAATCTGGTCGAGTGTTAAGGTAGTAGGCCGGCCGTCAATAAAGATAGTAGGCGCAGCATTGCGAAGCGTTACATTGCCATCTATATCCACATTCAGCGAAGGTATCTGCTTCATGATTTCGGTAGCCGTTTGCCCGGTAGTAACGATGTTTTTATCCACGTTAAACACCTTGCGGTCAACGCCCATCTCGAAAAAAGGTTTGGCAGTAGAAGTAACCGTAACGCCGGCGAGGTTAGTTTCCAGTTGTTCCATTTTTATATTGCCCAGGTCCTTGTCGGAACTGCCTGGCTGAAAAGCCACTTTAGCGGAGTAATCTTTGAAGCCTATATTGGTAACCCGCAGGGTAAGTACTCCCCCGGACGGCAGTTTATCAACTTCAAAATCTCCGTTAGCGGCTGTAATTACAGTTCCAGCGATCACATCGCGCGACTGCTGACTGCTGTCTTTTTTTACAACCAGCAATTGTACGGTGGCGCCATTTAAGCCTTTATTCGTTTTAGAATCAACAATTTTTCCATAGAAGTGGCCGTTGTTTGCCCCGGCTGCGAAGCCTCCACCCTGCCGGAAACCACCGGGCGGCTGGCTAAAAGTGGAAAGACTGAGAAAGAAACAAAGAAATAGTAAAAAGTATTTCATACGAAGGTTATTTAGCATAAGTGCTTGTACAATCCAATAATCGTACAACTATGTGCGAAATGTAACCCTATAGGCTGTTTTGTAGTAGTATATTCGGCTGTTTTCGTTATAGTTTAGGCAAGCAGTGTTAAGAAAATCTGAATAAGACCGGTAATAAAACCAATAGCAGCACCGGCATAGGCAAAGCCGTTCAGTTTACTGCTCATTGCAACCCGGATGCTATTGAAATCAACAGCCGCAATTTTAGCTGTTATTACTTCTTCTATTTTAAAAGTCTCTTTTGCATTGGTCACATATTGGCTGATGAGCGCCGGGAAAAGTTCTTTCAATTCGGTCATGAAAATGGCTTTCATATCTGCAACCAATTTATCGCTGATAAACATACTGAGCATCGGCATAGCCGCAGGCAACTTCACGCGCAGAAATTGGTCAATGTGCTCCTCGGCAAACGGCAATATCTTTTCTATCGATTCTGCACTGCCAAGTTGAGAAGCAAGCTCATCCAATGAAAAACTTTTACTAATATGATTGCCTATAGAACTTGCGATTGTACTTTTCTGAACCTGCAGTTGTTTAAAAAAAACGCCGACAGCCAGCCTCCCCAGGAGCCAGCCAATAAAGGCAGAGATAAACGGCAAAAAATATAGTGAGGTGCTTATCATAAAATACGTTTAGCAATTAAAAAAGCCTTGCAAATGCAGTATTTACAAGGCTTTTATTATTAACGGGAGACTAAAGGGGCTTGAACCCTCGGCCTCCGGAACCACAATCCGGCGCTCTAACCAACTGAGCTATAGTCTCCGTACAAGGGCTGCAAATGTAAAATGATTTTACCGTAAAACAAATCAAAATTCGCGGCTAAAATTCAGGAAGATAAAAATCAGAAATCGGAATGCAGAACCGGCTGCACTATTCATTAAAAAATTTCAAAGATTCCGTCTTTTGCAACTGCATAAAATGAGTGGGTAGAAAGCGGGATGCAGCATTAATGGAAGAAAAGATAGCCAATAAATATAGCCGCTATCACGCCAATAATATCAGCAGCCAGGCCGGCCCAGATGGCATAGCGCACTTTTTTAATACCTACACTACCAAAATATAATGCAATAATATAAAAAGTAGTATCCGCAGAGCCCCTGAGAATACTTGCCATTTTACCTACGAAAGAATCGGGTCCGTAAGCCGGGTTTTTAAAGATGTCCAGCATGAGGCCGCGGGCGCCGCTGCCACTGAATGGCACCATAATGGAAACTGGTAGTGCAGGTACAAAATCGGTATTAAATCCTGCAAGATGTACCAGCCAGGCAATGCCATCAGTAATATAGCCAAGCGCACCGCTATCACGGAATACGCGGATGCCAACCAGCATTGCCACGAGGTAAGGAATAATTTTAAGCACTACCTCAAAGCCACCTTTTGCTCCTTCGATAAACGTATCGAACACAGAAACTTTCTTTATAGCGCCGCCGGTAATGATTGTTACCACCAGTAAAAAAAGAATAAGGTTGCCGGAAATATTGGTAAATACATTTCTTCCTGCTTCACTTAACCCGGCAACAAAAAATAGCAGCGCAGCAATAAGCGCTGCAATTGTGGCCACCCACGCAAACAATACAATATCCCATTTTATTTTTTGCTTCAGGCTAACGATAATGATAGAAGCCAAGGTAGCGATAACTGTGCCAGCTACACAGGGAATAAACACGCTGGTAGCATCGGCAGAACCGGCCGCTACCCGGTAAGAAATAATGGATAAAGGGATTAGCGTTAAACCGCTCGTATGCAGCACCAGGAACATGATCTGTGCATTGCTGGCCGTTTCTTTTTGCGGGTTGATGGCCTGCAGGCTTTGCATCGCTTTAAGGCCAAATGGCGTAGCTGCATTATCAAGTCCCAGCATATTGGCACTGAAGTTCATCACCATCTCACCCATCGCCGGGTGGTTCTCCGGCACTTCGGGAAACAAGCGCTTTAGAAATGGATTGAGTAGCCGGGCGAGCCGGCGGATAGCACCGGCTTTCTCTGCGATATTCATTAACCCCAGAAAAAAAACCATCGTGCCGGCAAGCGGGAAAGCAACATCCGTAACCGATGTCTTGGCGCTGTCGAACAAGCCTTCGGTAAGTGTTTTAAAGATAGTTGCATCGCCGAGCCAGATCCACTTATAAAGCGCAATGAGGAATGCGATGATAAAGAAAGCCATCCAAACAATATTGAGCGCCATAACTACTGGTTTGTATGCTGGCTAAAGTAAAGTTTTTACACTGATAGTTTTGTAAATAATAATGCAGTCACCTTATTTAATACAGAGGTTGTTTCTAATGATGTAACGATCAGCGATATGAATACGTATAACAACAACCGCCTTAAACTTATCCTTGTTTTTATTGCGATTGCCATTACGTTAACCGCCTGTGCGCAAACCAGTAAAATAACGGCTCCTGCTAATGTAGTAAAGCTGGCACCTGTGATATTTGAGACGGATATGGGCAATGATGTGGACGACGCAATGGCGCTCGACATGTTGTATAAATACCAGGACAAAGGCCTGATCAAATTAATAGCCGTCAGCACCAATAAAAACAGTAAATATTCGGCGCAATACATTGATATTTTAAACACCTGGTACGGCTACCCGTACACGCCGGTGGGCGAAGTAAAAGGCGGCGCCAATTCCGAAGGCGACTCGCACAATTATGCACAGAGCGTTTGCGATTATACGCCTGCTTTTAACCGCAGCAAACAGGATAGCTTTCCCGAATCCGTGGCTTTGTACCGTAAGGTTTTATCCGGCCAGCCCGATAGTTCGGTAATCATTATTTCGGTTGGCTTTTCTACCAATCTTGCCAAATTGTTAGCCTCGCCACCCGATCAGTTTTCGGCCTTAACCGGCAACGACCTTGTTGCTAAAAAAGTTAAACTGCTGAGTATGATGGCGGGTAATTTTGAAGGGGAGAGAATGATCGAATACAATGTATTGCGGGATGTGCCGGCAGCCAGACAGGTGTTTGAGCAGTTCCCCTGCAAAGTGGTAACGAGCCCGTTTGAATTGGGCAATACCATCCTGTATCCGGCGAGCAGTATTGAACATGATTTTAAATGGACGAATGCACACCCGGTAGTAATTGCTTATAAAAGTTACCTGCCCATGCCGTACGACCGGCCAACGTGGGATTTAACCGCTGTGCTGTATGCAATTGAAGGCGTACAACCTTACTTCCATATTAGTAACAAAGGAAGCATTGCCGTTGATGAAAAGGGTTATACGACGTTCACTGAAAATGCAGGCGGCAACCGGCAATATTTAGAAGTAACGCCGGAACAAGGAGCGCTGATTAAAAAACATTTTATAGCATTAATTACAGCAAAGCCCAAGCACCTGCATCGTTAATTATTAAGCACTTATTTCCTGTAAGCTTTCTTTTGCAGCCTGCACTGTTTTTTCAATATCTTCTCTACTCAATGCATTGTTTAAAAACCAGCTTTCAAAAGCAGATGGCGGCAAGTAAATACCACGGTTAAGCATGGCATGAAAAAACTTTTTGAACAACTCGTTATTAGCACCGGATGCCGTTACAAAATCGGTTACCTCATGTGCTGCAAAATGCACGCTTATCATAGAGCCAAACTGGTTGAGAACAAACGGCAATCCGGAAGCTGACAATGCCTGTTGCAGACCTTCTTTCAGGTAAACTGTTTTCTCTTCCAGCTCTGTATAAATATTCCGATTCTCATTCAGAATCTTCAAGGTGGTAAAGCCGGCGATCATCGCAACAGGATTGCCGCTGAGCGTGCCTGCCTGATATACATTGCCAAGCGGCGCCACCACTTCCATAATATGTTTCTTCCCGCCAAAAGCGCCTACCGGCAAGCCACCGCCAATAACTTTACCATACGTTATTAAATCTGCAGCTACGCCCAATACTTCCTGGGCGCCGCCGGGGGCAAGGCGAAAGCCGGTCATTACTTCATCAAAAATAAAAACAATATTGTGTGCATCACAAAGCGACCGAAGACCTTCTAAAAAGCCGTGCTTTGGCAAAATGCAACCCATATTGCCGGCTACCGGCTCTACAATAATGGCTGCTATTTCATTAGCATATTCGTACACCAGTCTTTGCACAGCTTCAAGGTCGTTGTACGCGCATGTTAGCGTATCATTGCTTACACCAGCAGTTACGCCGGGAACCGTTTGTATATTTAATGTTGCCATACCGCTGCCGGCCTTTACTAAAAACGAATCGGCATGCCCGTGATAACAACCTTCAAATTTGATAATTTTATTCTTGCCCGTATAACCTCTGGCCACCCGGATAGCGCTCATACAGGCTTCGGTGCCGCTGCTCGTCATTCGTATCAGGTCCACGTTCGGCGCCATGCTTTTTATCAGTTCGGCCACTTCTATTTCCAGCCTTGTTGGCGCACCATAAGAGGTAGAATGAACGGCCTGTTCGGTAATGGCTTTCACTACCGCATCGTGTGCATGTCCTAATATCATTGGCCCCCACGAAGCGATATAGTCTATGTATTGATTACCATCTGCATCGTACAAGTAAGCACCTTTCGCTTTGCTGATGAATAAAGGCGTACCACCAACGCTTTTAAAAGCGCGTACGGGGGAATTAACACCACCAGGAATGGATCGCTGTGCACGCTCAAATAATTCTATACTCTTATTGATGTTCATTTTGTGGTAATCATTTTAAAAAGCAGTTAACTAATCAACGCGCAGGCTTCCTTAGCAAAGTAAGTCGCTATTAAATCGGCGCCGGCCCGCTTCATGGAAGTCAATGTTTCGAGGATCGCTTTATTTTCATCAATCCAACCCATTTTAGCAGCCGCTTTAATCATCGCATATTCACCGCTGATATTATAAGCACTCACCGGCACGTGAACGGCATTTTTTACTTCGCGGATGATATCGAGATAGCTTAATGCAGGTTTAACCATCACAATATCAGCACCTTCCTCAATATCCTGCAATGTTTCTTTAATCGCTTCGCGTCGGTTGGTATAATTCATCTGGTAGGTTTTCTTATCGCCAAACCCCGGCGCACTGTCCAGTGCATCGCGGAACGGACCGTAAAAGCAGGAAGCGTACTTGGCGCTATAGGCCATAATGCCGGTTTTAGTAAATCCATTTTCTTCCAAACCCTTGCGGATAGCGCCGATACGGCCATCCATCATATCGCTCGGTGCTACAAAATCGGCGCCTGCCTGTGCATGGCTTACACTCATTTTCACGAGCGCTTCCACCGTTTCATCATTCACTATTTCGCCATCTTTTACAATACCATCATGGCCATACGACGAAAACGGGTCAAGCGCAACATCCGTCATAATGAGCATTTGCGGCACCGCATCTTTTATAGCTTTAATGCTTCGTTGCATTAAACCGTTTTCATTCCAGGCTTCTTTACCGGTATTATCTTTCAGTTCATCCCTGCATTTTATAAACAACAAAATGCTTTTTATTCCAACACTCCACAGTTCTTTAACTTCCGCAATCGTATGGTCCAGCGAACGGCGGTAATAGTTGGGCATTGATGCGATCTCGCGTTGTATATTTTCACCTTCGTCTATAAACAAGGGAGCAATAAAATCGTTAGGGGAAAGTATTGTTTCTGCTACCATGCTCCTGATAGCCGCAGTTCCTCTTAAAATCCTGTTTCGCTTTTGCAAATACATTATACGCAATATTATGTAGTGAAATAAAGCTCACAAAAAAGAACTTTAATGCTGCGCTTATAGCTGAATAATAACATTATAGTAATGCTATTTAAAAACGGCCGGCAGCAGCATTAATAACTTAATTTTTACGGCGCCAAAGCTACTATGCTAACCCTTAACACCACTGTAATATTATTGTCATTAACCTTTCTTTTTACAGCCCTGCTTATCCTGCCCCGCCTGCGTTTTGTTATACATTTTTGCGTCTTAAACGAAAAAAATGTGCCGTGCAGGCAACGCAGAAGTATTGGCAGGCATCTTTTTAAAACACAAATTTTTACAACTCCATTACCTATAAAAACAAACAGGTAATGCAAAATGTTCTTTTATGAAAGTGAAGTAAATGCTTTTGTCAGCATTGGTAATTGGTGCAGTCAGTTCTGTTGTGGCATGTAATAAAGATGATGATAATAAACCCACAACGCCGGCAAAAATACAGGCCAAATGGAAAGTAGCTTCAATAGTAATTAAAGCGGGCGATGGCGACTCTACGTACACCGGCACTGCAGCAGATTATGCAGACTTCCGTACAGACGGAAAGGTCTATACCAGTTATGCCGGTGCTAAAGATACCGCTTTGTACACCGTTGTCAACGACACTAAAATGGTGATAGATGGCGATACGGCAGACATTAAACAGTTAAGCGACAGTCAGTTTGTATTTACATCAAGTGATATAGTTGCAGCCAACACACTTACAACCACCTTTAGCCTTACCAAATAAAAGAGCTGTTATTTATTTGAAAGCAATATTCGTTGGTTGTATTTTAAAAACTGCCCGTTTGTGTAATCATAAACGGGCAGTTTTATTTATAACCAGCAGCAGCATTACAATGTCTGCTCTTAGAGAAGTTGCGCCTGCATAAGCCGGTCTTTGATTTGTTTCAACAATCAGTAGTAGGGATATATTTTCTGCGGCTCATTATCTATTTTTACAGTATGAAAAACATCCTTTCCTGTATAGTTGCAATTGCCTGTACCACGCACCTCGCCGCGCAGCAAAAACAACTTATCGGTTACGCGATCAATCCGTTTAGTTATACAATTGTAAAATCCAAAACCTACACCCAGGCAGCAGTTGTAAGCGCACATCCGCTGGCCAGTGAGATAGGTACTGCCATTATGAAGCAGGGCGGCAATGCATTTGATGCAGCTATTGCGGTCAACTTTGCTTTGGCAGTAGTATATCCGGGCGCCGGCAATATCGGTGGCGGTGGTTTGATGATGGCACGCAGGAATAGTGGTGACTTGATTGCCCTGGATTACCGGGAAAAAGCGCCTGCCACAGCAAGCCGTAATATGTACCTCGATAGTGCCGGAAACGTTATCCCTGATTTGTCTATCAACGGGCACCGCGCTGCCGGTGTGCCGGGCACAGTAGCCGGTTTATTTGCCATGCACCGGTATGCAAAACTACCTATGCGGGTGCTGATACAGCCTGCGATAGACCTGGCCTTACACGGCTATGCAGTCACCAAATCCGAAGCCGGCAGTCTTAACAGTAATAAAAATGATTTTATAAAATACAATACAACGCCGGCTGCATTTGTGAAAGACAGTGCCTGGAACGCGGGTGATACATTGCTGCAGCCCGAGCTTGCGGAAACGCTTATGCGCATCCGCGATAGCGGCGCAGCAGGGTTTTATGAAGGCGAAACGGCGCGGCTGATTGTGGCGGAGATGCAACGCGGCAATGGATTTGTAACGGCAGCCGATTTAAAAAATTATAAAGCGGTAGTGAGAAAGCCATTAACGTTTGATTACCGTGGCTATAGCATCGTTGGGTTCCCGCCGCCCAGCAGCGGCGGCATACTGATAGCGCAAATGCTCGGCATGTTATCGCCATATCCCATGCGCAGCTATGGTTTTGAAACACCGCGCAGCACACAACTCATGGTTGAAGCAGAGCGCCGCGCGTATGCAGACCGTGCGCAGCACATGGGCGATCCGGATTTTTATAAAGTGCCGGTAAAAACATTGATCAGCAAATCGTACCTGGAGAGCCGGATGAAGGACTTCGACTCTGCACATGCTTCCAAAAGCAGCGATATACAGGCAGGCGTAGTGCACGAAAGTGAGGAAACAACACACATCAGCATTTTTGATAAATGGGGCAATATGGTTGCCATTACTACCACCCTTAATAATTCGTACGGCAGTAAAACGGTGGTCGGCGGCGCAGGTTTTTTACTGAACGACGAGATGGACGATTTCAGTTCAAAACCCGGCGTGCCGAATATGTATGGCGCCGTTGGCGGCGAAGCCAATGCTATAGCGCCCGGCAAGCGCATGTTGAGTTCTATGACACCAACACTGGTATTAAAAAATAATAAGCCTTATGTTGTACTGGGCACGCCGGGCGGCACCACCATCCCTACTTCCGTATTCCAGACTATTGTGGACATCATAGATTTCGATATGACAGCAGCACAGGCAGTTAACAGTCCGAAATTCCATCACCAGTGGCTGCCGGATGAGATAATGACGGAGCCGGCATTTCCCGCTGCTACGCAACAGGCGCTGGAAAAAAAAGGCTATATCTTTAAGGGCCGCGGCGCTATTGGCCGCACGGAAGTAATAAAAATTACCTCCGAAGGAATTGAAGCGGCGGCGGACATCAGGGGCAACGACAGCGCAGATGGATATTAGACTTCAACAATTGATGGTTTATAAGCTTATACATAATAATTACAGCAAACAACCTGCGGATTTATAAAACCTGTGATCTAATTAACCTGTACACTAATGACAATAGAAGAAGGTTTTCTCAAAGACATTAACCGGCGGTTCCGGAATTACAAAGACCTGGGCGACAAAACTTTGGAACAATTGAATAATGAAGACATGGTGTTCCGGCCTGATGCGGAGAGCAACAACATTGCCATTATCGTTCAGCACCTGCATGGAAATATGATGAGCCGCTTCACGAATTTTCTATTGGAAGACGGCGAAAAGCCATGGCGCAGGAGAGATGAAGAATTTGAAGACCTGACTGCCACAAAAGCCCCAACGCTTGCCTTATGGAACGAAGGCTGGGCCTGTGTGTTTAGCGCACTGCAGTGTTTACAGCCGGCAGATCTGATGAAGACAATTTACATTCGTACCGAACCGCTGCTGGTATATGATGCTTTACTAAGGCAGTTAGCGCACTACCCGTATCATGTCGGGCAAATTGTATATATCGCAAAAACACGAAAGGGCGCCGCCTGGCAATCGTTAAGTATCGCCAAAGGTCAAAGCGATGATTATAATAAAAAGATGGCTGCGCCAACCCATCTATCAAAGCAGTAAGCTGCAGGCCGATTAAAACTAAGCATCAGCAACGAACATAGTTTAAAATTTTATTATAATTTGCTTGTAGTGCATTTAAGATAACCTATTTATATAATTTGCACCCGATCCAATACTTTTTTATTAATCCAATATCATTCAAAGCACCTGTAAGCAGGTAGTTTTTGAATCTTTTTATGAAGAAGCAATTTAATCCTTCCACACGTGTTGAGGTGATAGATATCCTCCGCGCATTTGCGCTGATGGGTGTGCTGCTGGTTCATATTTCGTATGAATTTGCCGGCTGGGGTTCTATCTATACCAATCCGGATGCGGCGCATACCATGCAATTATCCGCCGCCGATAAAGCGCTCAACTTTTTCATTACTATCTTCCTGGTTAACAAGTCGAGGGCGATGCTGTCTTTCTTATTTGGTGTAAGCTTTTACTACCAGATACAAAATTATAAAGGCACAGAAGCCAACATGGCTACCTGGTTTTTGAAGCGTATGGCTTTTCTTTTTCTTATTGGTATGCTGCACTCCTATTTCCTGTGGTCGGGCGATATCCTGCGTATGTATGCGGTGTGCGGTTTTTTCCTGATGCTGGTATGCCGCTGGGATACAAAAAACATCCTTATCGGAGGTCTCCTGTTTTCTTTTCTTTTTCCTACGTGCATCGGTATTTTACAACAGCACTTTCCATACAGCAGCATTTCGGAACAGGATAAGCTGGCTATGTATAAAGACTATGCGAGTCATAAATACTCCGATCTATTTGCCGCCAACCGCTTGCGCGATGCTGCCATTAATTTTAATCCTTATGGCATCAGCAGTTACCTGTCGGAGATCTTTGGCAATTTCATGCTTGGCCTTTGGGCCATACAAACAGATCTTTTCAGAAAACTGGCAGAAAACAGGCTTACACTATACAAATACCTTTTAGCCGCTTTGGGTATCGGCGTATTGTGCAGTGTGTCGGTCATTCATTTTTTTGTGGGGCGCATCCTGCATATATCAGAGTTTAACTTGCCGGTTGCCTATTTGGATGCACTTGACGTTGTGTATAAAATAAGCCAGCAGGCAATGAACCTGTTTAATTTATGCGGTGTTATATTCCTCTATAATATTCCTTTTTTCAGGCGAAGGCTGCAGCGGCTTATACCGGCAGGGCGTATGTCGCTTACCAACTATATCATGCACTCGGTAATGGCGGTTTTTTTATTCAATGGTGTTGGCCTCGGCCTTATGGGCAAGTATCATCCGTCGGTTGCATTTTGTATAGGCCTGGTGTATTTTTTAGTGCAGGTAATATATAGCACCTGGTGGCTGCGCAATTTTACTATGGGGCCGCTGGAGTTTTTATGGCGCTCACTTATCAATGGTCACTGGCACTCTATCAGCCGGATAAAACAGCCTCAACTGGCGATGGAACAAATACAGGCGTAGTCACTTTATAAAAATAAATTTAATATAGAACGACCGGCAACAAACGTATGCTGCAGGAATATAAACAAAGAAGGGTTGCTAAACGCAACCCTTCTTTGTTTAAAAATCTTATTTTATTTCAAATTTATCAGCGTATCTGCAGCCATTAAATAGCGAATCCATCAGGCAGCACAGCGCCTTTTTTTACTACTACAATACCTTCTTTTATGGTGTATAAAACATGGTCAGTATCCTGCAAATGCGGGCCGCCATTAATGCGTACATCATTCCCGATACGGCAGTTTTTATCTATAATCGCATTTTTTATAAAGCAGCGCTCGCCAATACCCAATTCCGGTACACCACGACTTTTATTAGCTTCCAGCACTTCCAGTGTTTCGTAAAAATCGTTACCCATAACATAGCTGCACACAATATTGCTGCCATAGCCGATGCGCGCCCGCACACCGATTAGTGATTGTTCTATGCGGCTTGCAAGAATAATAGAACCTTCTGCTATTACGGTTTTCTCCAGAAAAGTGCCGCTTATTTTAGCCGGTGGCAGCATACGTGCACGGCTGTAAATCGTTTTATCGCTGTCAAAAAGGTTGAAAACCGGAATATCCTGTGTTAATGCAATATTTGCTTCAAAGAAAGCATAGATATTTCCAATATCTGTCCAGTAGCCTTCATACTGGTAGCTGATTACCTTATAATCGGTAATAGAACCCGGAATAATTTCTTTACCAAAATCTTTTGCTTCGGGGTAAATATCTTTCAGTAAGTCTTCCAGCACATTACGGTTGAAGATATAGATGCCCATAGAAGCGAGGTAATCTTTTCCCTGCTTGCGCATCTCTTCACCGGTATCACTCACCCAGTCTTTATGCAGTTCTTTGGAAGGTTTTTCAATAAAAGAAGTGATGAAGTTTTCTTCATCGGTTTTCATGATGCCAAAATCTGTAGCATCGTCTGAACTTACCGGGATGGTAGCAATTGTAATATCCGCTCCTTTATCCCGGTGGTTGTTAATCATCTCTGCAAAGTCTATCTGGTACAACTGGTCGCCGCTGAGAATAAGGACATACTCAAAGTCGTTGTTGCCGATATGCCGGAGGCATTGCCGTACAGCATCGGCCGTACCCTGAAACCAGCTTGGGTTGTCCGGTGTTTGCTCTGCTGCTAATATATCTACAAAGCCACGGCTGAAGCCACTGAAAGTATAGGTGTTTTTGATGTGCTTGTTCAGTGATGCCGAGTTGAACTGTGTAAGCACAAACATGCGGCTGATATTGGAATTGATGCAATTACTGATTGGTATATCCACAAGCCGGTACTTGCCCGCTATTGGAACAGCAGGCTTGGAACGGCTGGCAGTGAGCGGATACAACCTTGTACCGGCGCCACCGCCGAGTATAACGGCTACAACGGAGTTGGAAAGTGAAAACATGTTGATTGGTTTGTATTATTAGGTAAAAGTTAAGTGTACAAAAAATATCCGAATGTCTTTATTTATTTTAAGTCTATGCGAACAATAAAGAATTAACTATTCCGGCCGCTATTGCAGCCCCGGTAGCTGCTATTTCATGCTCTGATAAAGATGAAGGTATTGCTGCACGGAATTCTCCCAACTGTTGTCAATCTGCATCATACGGCGGCGCATCCAGTTGAGATGAGTTTTGTTCTGATACACTTCAAAAGCCCTGCCAACAGCTTGCATTACATCGCCCACACTTGGGTGCGTAAAACGGATGCCCCAGCCATCCAAATCGCCCATATCGGTAACGGTATCTTTCAATCCGCCGGTGCTACGCACCATAGGCACTGTGCCGTATTGCATAGCGTACATCTGGTTGAGGCCGCAGGGCTCTACCCGGCTGGGCATCAATAGAAAATCTGCGCCTGCGTACATTTGATGACTCAATGTTTCGTTATAGCCGATCATCGAGTTATAAGATCCGGGAAAGTGGCCAACCAACTGCCGGAGCTGCCATTCGATATGGGGCTCTCCGCTGCCTAAGATTAAGAAATTAATATTCCGCTCAAAGTGGTACATAGATGATAAGATAACATCCGGTAAAATCTCGGCAGCCTTCTCGCCAACCAGCCGGCCTATAAATACAATCAGCGGTTTGGATGCATCTAAACCGAACTGTGCACAGAGTAGCTTTTTATTTTCATCTTTTCCTGCAGCTACTTCTTCCACACCAAACCGGTTAGTTATAAACTTATCTGTTGCCGGGTCCCACACGTCCGCATCTATACCATTTAAGATACCGGAACATTTGCCACGCTCGTATTCAAAAAGGGCTTCAAGGCCATTGGAGTTGTACCGTAATTCGTCCATATAACTCCAGCTTACCGTAGTTACTTTCCAGGCGCATTTTACGGCAGAAGCTAAAGGGTTGATGGTATTTTTCCATTCCAGCATACCGGATTTCCACTCATCGTACTGCGGTATCAGGTAGCTTTGGTCCCAGCCCATCCAGCCCTGGTATTGCGCATTGTGTATGGTGAGCACCGTGGGCAAATCGGCCAGCATACTATACGGGTAACAATATTTAAACATAAAGGGCAAGAGCCCGGCATGGTAATCGTGGCAATGCACAACATCGGGCCTGTGCTGCCAGTGGCTTATCCAGTCGGTAACCGCAATCTGGAAAGCGGTAAAGCGCCGTACATCATCGCTGTAACCATAGATTTTTTCGCGGTCGAGCAGGCCATTGATGTCCACTAAAAAAAGATCAAACCCGAGTTTGGAAGTGGCCTCCTTTATAATGGTATAATCGAACCACCAGCCGCCCATATTGGCGCGTCCTTTAAAATCAACGGTCCATTGGTTTTCGTACAAAAACTTCGTGCGGTACATGGGCATCACCACTTTTGCATAATGGCCCATTTTGGTCTGGTACTTAGGCAGTGCGCCCACTACATCGCCAAGGCCGCCGGCTTTGGCCATAGGATAGCATTCTGCGCTCACGTGAACTATTTCCATGAGTATGGTGTTGTGGTTAATTGGTTTGCCAAAGTAAGCATAAAAACAAATGAGTAATGAAGAAATCAAAGGGTACTATTTATTTTGTCCCTGCTTTGCTTTTTACAATGTAAATTATACAGTTCTAATCAGGATCAAATCGTAAATGAAATTCATAACCTGAAAAAATTCTTTTACTTTTATTTTTAAATAATAATTGCTATGGCCGGTGCAACCATGAATCTGTCCGCTGCTCAGAAAATTAAATCAACAGGTATTCCTACCAATTACGGAGCATTAAGTACTTTAGTAACGGTGTTTTTCTTCTGGGGTTTTATTGCAGCAGGCAATAGTGTATTCATACCTTTCTGTAAACATTATTTTCGGCTCGATCAGTTTCAAAGCCAGTTAATTGATTTTGCTTTTTACGGCGCCTACTATTTGGGCGCTTTAGGTTTTTTTGCTTACGGATCATTTGGCGGGAAGGATCTTGTAGGCAAATGGGGTTATAAAAAAAGTATTGTCTATGGCCTTTTATTTTCTGCTATCGGCGCAATTGCAATGATTATAACGGTAAACGCTAATAGTTTTACCGGCATGCTGGTGGGTTTATTTATCGTGGCTTTAGGTTTTTCGTTGCAGCAAACCGCCGCTCAGCCTTTTGCCATTGCGTTAGGTGATCCTTCAACCGGTACCAGCAGGGTTAATTTAGGAGGCGGTATTAATTCATTCGGTACCATGATAGGCCCAATTGTCGTTGCCTTGGCCTTGTTTGGCTCTACTGCTGCGCTAACCGAAGATCAGATAGCAGCACTTACCCTCGATAAAGTTATCCTGCTTTATTCGGCTGTTGGCGTGCTTTTCATAGCAGCAGCAGCACTTTTTTATTTTTCAAAAAAAGTGCCGGCAGGAATAATGATTGAAAAAACAGAAAAAGCCAATAAAGCTTTAAACACGTTCCTGATAATTACCGGTTTGCTCATTATAATGTTTGCGCCGGTATTCAGCAGCTACAAAAGCGAAGAAGCAAAGCGGTTGCAAGCGCTTACAGCGCAAATTGCACCTGTTCAAAAACAAATAGAATCCGCACAAGCCGCCAATGGTGCAGGCAGTGCATCTGTTAGTCAGCTTACGCAAAGCATTCAGCCGCAGCTAACAGAAATCGGCAGTTTAAAGCTTGGCTTGGAAACGTATCGTATGAAGTGGCTGTTCGGTGCATTGGCAGTTGTAGTGGCAGGCCTGTTGTTTTCCTATGCAAGCGCTAAAAAAAATGTAACCGGATGGGGAGCTATGCAGTATCCGCAACTGGTACTCGGTATGCTTGCGCTTTTCTTATATGTAGGTACAGAAGTAACCATTGTAAGCAACCTGAGTGAACTGCTTAAACAGAAAGATTTTGGCGGTTTTCAATCCTCGCAGGTAGCACCATTTATTTCGATGTATTGGGGAAGCATGATGATAGGCCGCTGGGTGGGTTCTATATCGGCCTTCAACTTTAGCAGCAGCACCAAAAAAATACTAATGACGATTGTGCCGTTAGTAGCGTTCGGAATTGTAATAGGCGTTAATACGCTGGCAAAAAACGACATGTCGCCGCTGTATGTATATATAGTTTGCGTGTTAATACAAATAGCGGCATTTTATATCAGCAAAGACAATCCTGCAAGAACGTTACTGGTATTCAGCGTGCTTGGCGCTATCGCTATGATCGTTGGCGTATTAACTACCGGCAATATCAGTATCTATGCTTTCTTAAGCGGCGGACTTGTTTGCTCGATTATGTGGCCTTGTATATTTGCGTTATCGGTTGCAGGGCTCGGCAGCTATGAAAGTCAGGGTTCGGCATTTCTGATTATGATGATATTGGGAGGCAGTATTATACCACCATTGCAGGGGAAACTGGCAGATTATCTTCAATCAAAAAGTGAAATAGCCGGAATCGGCATTCATCAATCGTACTGGGTACCGGTTTTCTGCTTTATTTACGTAGCAATTTTTGCATTCGTTGTAAAAGGTATTTTAAGAAAGCAGGGAATTGATTATGATTCGCCTGTGGCAATAGAAGAAACAGTACCCGGTGAAGTTGGTTTGGTATAACCTGTTTTTAGGTAACCGCGGTAGTGTCTCCCTTTTTAAAATAGTTAGCCTATCCTTTCAGGTGACCTTTGTTCTTTATCTCTAAACTCTCTTAACCTGACAGGTTATAATACAGTATCTGCATAATAACGTTCAACATGATACACTACTTAACCAGCACTCTTCATTTGTACAACATAACTAAATACTATTTTTGTAACCTTCATTCAAAATAACGAATAAACTTATTAATGATTCCAGTTTCACAACAGCTTGCCGTAGGTATAGATATCGGTGGTACCAATACCGTGTTTGGCATCGTAGATCACCGCGGTGAAATTAAATACCGGGGCGCTATCTCTACCCGCAAACACGAAACGGTAGAAACCTTTATAGAAGAACTGTATGCAGCCGTTGCCCCGGCTATTGATCATGTAGGCGGAAACGATTACATAAAAGGAATCGGCATCGGCGCACCCAACGGCAACTATTACACCGGCACAATAGATTATGCGCCTAACCTCAACTGGAAGGGTATTGTGCCGCTGGCGCAGATTATCACCCATAAATTTTCGCTACCGGCTGCACTTACCAACGATGCAAATGCCGCCGCCGTAGGCGAAATGATGTATGGCGCCGCTAAAGGCATGCGCGATTTTATTATGATAACGCTGGGCACCGGTGTTGGCAGCGGCATTGTTATCAACGGGCAGGTCGTTTATGGGCACGACGGGTTTGCAGGCGAGTTAGGGCATACGATTATTATCCCCGGTGGCCGGCAGCACTGGAGCACCGGCGTACATGGTTGCCTCGAAGCGTATGCATCGGCTACCGGCGTGCGGCTTACTGCATTGGAGCTGATGGAAAAGAATCCGGAGCAGGATACTTTGCTGCGCAACCATCCCGCTGCCGAAATAGACAGCCGTATTGTATATGACTGCGCTATGCAGAACGATAAGATGGCTAAAGAAGTGTATCGTTATACCGGCGAAATCCTGGGTATGGCGCTGGCCAATGCGGTGATGTTTTCTTCGCCGGCGGCCATTATTTTGTTTGGCGGACTTTGCAAAGCAGGTGATCTTATTTTTAAACCTACATACGAGCACATGGAAAAGAACCTGCTAAGTATTTTCCAGAATAAAGTAAAGCTTATTTACAGCGAACTAAAAGAAGCCGATGCTGCGATATTAGGCGCCAGCGCCCTGGTTTGGGAGTTGAAATAAAATATTATAGTTATCTCAAAAGACATCAGTATAAAGCTTTAATCAATTATAATCAAAACAAAAGAGCCTGTACGTATCGTGCAGGCTCTTTTGTTTATACTCATCTCCCTAATTTTTCAAAAGTACTACCGGACTTAACAACTTATAGCCGCACTTCGATAGCTTTCGCATGTGCTGTTAATCCCTCTGCTTCTGCCATCGTAATTACAGATGATGCAATAGCACCCAAGCCTTGCTGCGTAAGCTGTTGGTACGTAATTTTTTTTACGAAGCTATCCACGCTCACACCACTGTATGCCTTTGCAAAACCGTTGGTGGGCAAAGTATGGTTGGTGCCGCTGGCATAATCGCCTGCGCTCTCCGGCGAATAATGACCAATAAATACAGACCCTGCGTTGATAATTCTTTCTGCAATCGCATCTGCATTATTAGAGGCGATAATTAAATGCTCGGCGGCATACTCATTTACAAGATCAACAGCATCGTCCATATTTTCCAGCAAAATAATCTTACTGTTTTGCAATGCCTGCGCCGCTATAGCATTACGGGTCAATTGCTCCAGTTGCCTGCCGATTTGCTTCATTACCTCCTTAACCAAAGGTTCGTGCGTGGTTACGAGCAACACCTGGCTGTCTGCACCATGCTCGGCCTGCGAAAGCAGATCGGCCGCTACAAATGCAGCATCGGCTGTTTCATCCGCCAGTACACAAACTTCGCTCGGGCCTGCCGGCATATCAATTGCAACGCCCTGCTGCTGCACCAATTGCTTGGCGCAGGTTACATACTGGTTACCGGGCCCGAAAATTTTATAGACTTGAGGCACGCTCGCAGTGCCGTAAGCCATAGCAGCAATCGCCTGTACGCCGCCTGCCTTTATTATTTTGGTAACGCCGGTAAGGGCTGCGGCAAATAATATGGCGGGGTTAATCCTGCCATCTTTTCCGGGAGGCGTACACAAAACAATTTCTTTGCAGCCGGCTAACTGCGCAGGTATAGCCAGCATCAGCACGGTAGAAAAAAGCGGGGCGCTGCCGCCGGGAATGTACAGGCCAACTTTTTCTATCCCAACCGATTTTCGCCAGCAGCTAACACCCGGCATTGTTTCAATTATCTCGGGCTCGGTTAACTGCCTTTTATGAAAGCGTTGAATATTTTGAAAAGCGACGCTTATGGCAGCTTTTAATTCCTTACTTATCCTTTTCTCTCCTTCTTTTATTTCAGCATCGCCTGCCAAAAGCGTGTTCAAGTGTACGCCATCGTATAGGGCAGTATATTTTATAACGGCATCATCGCCATTATTTTTAATGTCATTCAGTATGGCTGCTACTTTTTCATTCAGCGAAGCCGCATCGAACGCCGGGCGCTTCAACAAAGCAGGCCAATTATCTCTTGCAGGATGATTAACAACGGTCATGGGCAGCTATTTAAAATTATTATGCTATCTTTTAAAGAATCATCTTTTCGATGGGTATTACCAGGATACCCTGCGCGCCTGCATCTTTCAGCTTTTCTATAATGTCCCAAAATGTATCTTCACTCAGCACGCTGTGTACGCTGTGCCAGCCGCTTTGTGCAAGTGGCAGTACAGTCGGGCTTTTCATGCCGGGCAGCAGGGCAATAATTTCATCTAATTTATCATCCGGGGCATTCAGTAAAATATACTTGTTGTTCTTTGCTTTTTTTACGGCTTCAATACGAAAAAGCAACCTGTTTAAAATGGTCTCTTTCGCTTCAATAAGTGCTTTGTTTTTTATAAGAACAGCCTGCGATTGTAAGATGGTTTCGGCCTCATTTAAGCCGTTCATAAACAAAGTAGAGCCACTGCTCACAAGGTCGCAGATAGCGTGTGCCAGGCCGATGCCGGGCGCTATTTCCACGCTGCCGCTGATCTCATGTATCTCTGCATCAATATTATTTTCCTGCAGAAAGCGGGCAAGAATAACCGGGTAACTGGTAGCAATGCGCTTGCCCTGCAGGTACTGCGCATCCCCGTAAGTTTCATTTTTATTAATAGCGATACTCAGCCTGCATTTGCCAAAGCCAAGCTTGTGTACAACCTCCACGTTTTTATTTTTTTCATGCACTACGTTCTCGCCAACAAAGCCAATATCTGCAACTGCATCTTCCACATACTGCGGAATGTCATCGTCGCGCAGGAAAAATACTTCCAGCGGAAAGTTGGCGGCTTCACTTTTCAGCTTGTTTACCCCGTTACTTATTTCTATGCCGCACTCTTTCAAAAGCTTCATGGAATCGTCGTGCAGCCGCCCGGACTTTTGTATAGCCAACTTCAGGTTTACATTACTTAATCCCGCAGTATTCATGCTCATACTATTTTTTTAAATTGCAAAAAAAAGGCTTACCGGTAAGGTAAGCCCTGAATGTTTTTGTTGCCATGCAAATACACCAGCTTACCGGTAAAAGGGGTAATGATGATGGATAGTTGCAAAGCGGTTCATGGCGGCAAAAATAAAGGACAGATTTTTGTTTGAACAAAATTATTTGGTTAACTATATAATCGGGTAAACCGGCGTGTAGAGCAACTGCAAACAGTGCAGCCAGGCGTATATTTATTTAAAGCAATGACTATGCAAAACATAAGCGTAAGAGTATATGGTATTTTAAAAGACAGCCACAACCGTGTATTGGTAAGCGATGAATTTATACGCGGAGATTTCTTTACGAAGTTTCCGGGCGGCGGCCTTGAGTTTGGAGAAGGTACAAGAGACTGTCTGGCTCGTGAGTTTATGGAAGAAACCAAACTTGCAGTTAGAGCGGGCGAACATATTTATACGACTGATATTTTCCAAATCTCTGCTTTTAATAAAGCACACCAGATACTTTCCATTTACTATTTTGTGCATACCGAAGAACCAATTGCACTGGAGACAAAAACAAAACTGTTTGACTTTTTACCGGAACAAATAGTGGATAAAACAACGCAGTGCGAAGTTTTCCGCTGGGTTGCCTGGAACGATTTGACCGAAGCAACGGTGTCGCTGCCATTAGATAAAATAGTGGTCAACCTGCTAAAGGAAAAACATGGCGATACGCCGCACGACAAGCCGCTTTTGGTAAGAACCTTTCAGTAAAGCAATTTAAAAATCCCTTATTTAAACAATGTCTTCAACTTAGCAAGCAACTCTTCGCCGCGCAAATTTTTTGCAATGATAACGCCGTTGGGATCTATCAAATAATTCTGTGGAATAGATTGGATATTGTATTCGCGGGCGGCCGCATTGCTCCAGTATTTGAGGTCGCTTACATGCGTCCATGCAAGCCTGTCTGCCTTAATTGCATTAATCCAAGATTCGCGCCTTTCGTCAAGCGATACGCTCAGCACCGTAAAATTTTTACTTTTAAAAGTATTGTAAGCAGCTACCACATTAGGGTTTTCCATACGGCAGGGACGGCACCAGCTTGCCCAGAAATCGAGCAGCACGTATTTACCTTTAAACTGCGATAGAGAAATATTGTTGCCGGATGTATCGGTTTGTGTAAAATCAACCGCCTGACTGCCGATGGCGCCTATTTTATCTTTAGCAATCACCTGGCTCAGATTTTTCGCAAACTGGCTTTCCAGTGCAGCGCCGGTAAGTACATTATAGCGTTTTTGCAGTAACGCTACATCTTTATTAGGATCGGTATCGTAGCTGTATGCCAAAATAAGCGATGCAACGGGTGAATTTTTTTTGCGGGCGATAAAGCGGTCAATGCTTTCCTGGTAAATGGTGTAAGACGTATTGAGGGCAACCATGATACTGTCTTTGGCGGCAGTTGCAGGAGCCGTTTGCAGCATACTGCGGTAATAATCCACATAATCGTTAAGGGGCCGGATGTGGTAAACAAATTCTTCGTAGTCGTGGTTGGCATCGGAGCCACTGATAACCACATCACTGAAATTCGTGCTGTCACTTTTGATGTTTACTTCATCATTGCCCATAAAAATTACGAGCCGGCGGTTAAGCGCCGGGAAGCTCAGGATACGTGCATCGGTATTGGTCAGCTTGCCGGCAAGTGAAAATGTGCCTCCGTGTACCGTTGTCTGCGCTAATGTATCGGTACCATTAAAGCCGGCTAAAAAGACGAGGGTATTATCGGGTATGCCTTTCAGCTTGCCTTTAATTACAAATCCATCGGTTGTGGCAGCAGTTGCTTCTTCTTTCGTTACTGCTTTTTTCTTATCAGCCTGTGCCGGCAGCAGCGCAGGCAACAGGAGCAACAATCCTAATAAATACTTCATAGTATTACTTTGAATGACGTTTCTGTAAAACGTCGGTTACATTTTGTAAATTGTATCCTTTGGCGTTCAGCAAAATTAAATAGTGAAACAGCAAGTCCGCGGCTTCGTTTAAAAACAATTCCCGGTTATCGTCTTTTGCCTCTATTACCAGTTCTACCGCTTCCTCGCCTACTTTCTGCGCTATTTTATTAATGCCTTTATGAAGAAGGCCGGAGACATAAGATTCCTCTGGTTTGGCAGCCCGCCGCAATTGTATAATCTCCTCGAGGTATTGTAAAAAATACTGGCTGTGGTTTTTTTCGCTGAAACAGGTATCGGCGCCGGTATGGCAAACAGGCCCGAGCGGTGTAGCTTTTATCAGTAAGGTATCCTTATCGCAATCGGGCAGTATCTGCTTCAGCAACAGATGGTTACCGCTCTCTTCCCCTTTAGTCCACAATCTTTTTTTACTGCGGCTATAGAAAGTAACCATCCCGGTATGCTCGGTTATTTCCAGTGCATCGGCATTCATAAAGCCAAGCATCAGCACACGCCCGGTTACATAGTCCTGCACAATGGCAGGCGCCAGGCCATCTGCATATTTTTTAAAATCAATTGTCATATCGGTTTGCTGGTTTAGCCGCATTTGTAAACGTTGCAATAAATGCATTAGCCTTTCCGGCCGTTCTTTCTGTCTTGTTGTATTAAAAGCTTCCCGTTTTCAGCGCAGTAATCATTTGCCGGAAGATAAGAAAAGCTGTTGTGCAAAAAAAATAGTGTCTCCGTTTAAAATAGTCAGACTAACCTGTCAGGTTAATCAAGGTTCTTCATATCCAAAAAATTTCAACCTGACAGGTTATAACATCTCACTTGCACTTAACATTCAAAATGATACACTATTTAAGAAAAATTATAAATTAAAGGATCAGGCTGCTATTGTGGTATGGCTGTATGTCTCAAACCCGTACCGTTATATTTCTGCTCCTTAGATAAGCCTTCAAGGCTGGTATTTCTATTTCTTTAAAATGAAAAATGCTGGCCGCCAATGCTGCATCTGCCTGCCCGGCTTCAAATATAGCTTCAAAGTGCTGCATCGTACCGCCGCCGCCCGAAGCGATCACCGGCACCGCCAGGGAAGAAGCCAGCAACCGGGTAATCGTTATTGCAAAACCTTGCCGCGTTCCATCATTATTCATAGAAGTAAGCAATATTTCCCCGGCGCCGCGCGCAACGCCTTCCTTTGCCCAATCTATACATCGGGTATCGGTTTTGCGGGTTCCGCCGTTTAAGTAAACATACCATTCTCCGTCTGCTTCCATTTTTGTATCTATCGCCAGCACAATGCACTGGCTGCCAAACTCTTTGGATAAATCATTAATAAGTTGCGGATTTTTATAAGCAGCGGTATTAATGGAAATTTTATCAGCGCCGTTCTGCAACAATACCTGCACATCTGCAATACTGCTGATGCCGCCGCCAACGGTAAACGGTATATTGATACGATGGGCGATATTATTCACCAGCGCACTTAGCGTTTTACGCTTTTCGTTGGTTGCGGTGATGTCGAGAAATACCAGCTCATCAGCGCCCTGCTGCGCATAATAAGCGCCAAGTTCTACCGGGTCGCCCGCATCCCGCAGGTTTTCAAAATTGATTCCTTTTACCGTTCTGCCATCTTTTATATCAAGACAGGGTATAATTCTTTTGGTAAGCATTGCTTTACAAATTAACAGCGCAGTATCGAGATTGCATAATATTAAACGGCAGACCCGAATAGTGTTTAAGATTATAAACACAATCATTATCGTTTTCGATTTGGCACAGGATTATAGAAGAAACTAACCTGAACTATTTGGTGTATATAGTGAACAGATCTACTTTTTAATACTATTTTATCTAATAGTGATTCATCTTAATATCTCATTAAAACCTGAGTTCCGGCTTGCTTATATTATTTAGATTAAAGTATATTTGATTACAATATCAAAAATCAGGCAATCCAATATTCAATCATTCAATTTAAAAATGTATATAAAATATCAGGTGTTTATATTATTTTCAACGGTACATTATTATATTATGAAACCATTTGGCTATTACAAGCCATGTATGGCAGAATAATATTTATCCTGAATTTGCACGCACGTTATAATTGATAAAACCTCCAATAAATCCAATACCAATATGAAAGTTTTTTTAGTAGATGATGAGTACATCAGCAATTTCGTGAACCGGAGATTAGTATTAAATATTAATCCAGCAGTAGAAGCTATTGAATTTACAGATTCGGAAGAAGCATACAACATGCTGGAATATGAAAAACCAGACCTGATATTTCTGGATATAAATATGCCGGTAATGAACGGCTGGGATTTTTTAGATAAAATGAAAGCAAACGGATTGCAATATGAAGTAGTAATACTTACCTCTTCGGTTAATACAATTGATCATACCCATTCTTTAAACTATACAAATATCACAGGGTATGTAGAAAAGCCGGCTACAATGGCTAATATATTTCCGCATATAATGGAAAGAGTAAATGCCCTTGCAGTAAGCGCTGCTTATTAAATTACTGCGCTGCAGCCATTTAAGGCTGCAGCGCAGTAAAATTAAATTACGATTTTCTAAGTAAACGATGGTTTAAGCCAACGTTCAGGCACTTATACACTTTTATTAGCTCCGTAGCTTTGCAGTTATAGTTTAGCTTGCCTGTAAGCGCTATGCATTGTACCAATAGTTTTATGCCCGTTTCGTGCACGTCATCAGCACAAATAACAGTTTATAGTAAGCAGCTATCTATGTTTTTTTGCTGCTTTATAATTTATGCGAATCAAGGGTTAAAATTGAGACATTATCATCAAAGCAGCAGCCAATTTTCCATACAAGTGTAATCTAAGTCCGTTTGAAGATCTGACCTTAGCTGCATTTTGTATTTGCGTTAATTCGTTTATCCAGTTAAATAACGACTCTATAGGTTGCCTCACGGTTGCTACTGCTGTATTGAAAAGGTCACTAAAGGCTTGTTCTCTTTGCCTGCAAATGGCTTCCCATCCCTTTTTATCTTTTAGTGGTGTCAGCAACACGTTGTTGTTTTTGAGCATCTGTTCCGACAGTTCTACATCAGCATACGCTTTATCTAAAACGCAAGCATCGGCTGCCGTTTGTTCCAACGTACTGCGCAGTGCTGTGAGGTCATGAACGCTTGCCGCTGTTACTTCAACATACTGCGGAAACGGGATGATACCGGGTCTTTTTAATCCAAGCAGGTGCACCTTAACACCGTAATAGTGAAGCTTTTTAGTTGCACAAAATCCTTTATCAGTAAGTTCTGCAGCTACTTTTCCCTTGCGTTTATGAGAGCAGGTTATGACAGGAAAAGAATCGCCCAGCAACACTTTTAACTGGTCACTACCAACAGGCAGGCTGTTAAAAAACTCAATCATCAAAGCACAAAATGCGTCACAGAGCCTGTTCAGCCTTGCATTGAAAGCCTGATAAGAGGGAAGCGTGGGAAACCAACTGTGCCAATGGTTTTTGATGTGGTTGTACATTGATTTTATTTTGTATTTCTCTTCATAAGCCACACAAAACAGATAGATCGTGATTAACTCTTCGTCTGTAATGACTTCGCTTAAATGATTATTGTTACTAAAGCGCTGCACTTCCCAACATAGCTGCTCCTTATATTTGCAGCAGACGTGAAAGTAAATTCTTATCAGGTTGTTTACTAGCATACATAACCTAACGAATTTGCCTCACGTCTATTTTTTAACTGACTTATTTAACCCTTGATTCGCATAATTTGCTAACAAAGCCTTGTATTACACTGTAATGACGATTATTCTTTGGCTTAAACTTTTTTCTGTTTTACTTTTACAAATTATATTCTACCAAATTGGTGGACTAATAATTTTTAAAAATGCAGCAACGGGGAAAAGTAATATTTGTTGGCGCCGGCCCCGGCGATCCGGGTTTGCTTACTATAAATGCAGTGAAAGCATTACAGAAAGCAGACGTGGTGATAACCGACCGGCTGGTGAGTGAAGACATTTTATCGGAATATGTCCCATATACTGCACCGATAATTGCTGTTGGTAAGCAGGGCGGCAGTAATGCTTCCGCGCCGCAACAGGAGATTAATGATTTGCTGGTAGCAAAAACGCTAAGCTATAGTTGTGTCGTGCGTTTAAAGGGCGGCGATACCTCCTTATTTTCGAATATTCTTGATGAAATTATCGCTTTAAAAAATGCCGGAATCAATTATGAAATTATACCGGGGATTACCGCTTTGTCTGGCGCTGCCGCTTATACCGGCATCCCGCTTACCGCCAGAAATTATGCAACCGGTGTACGGATATTAACTTATTATACGCATACCGCCATCGCACCGGAAGCCTGGGCCGAACTTGCCCGGTTGAACGATACGCTGGTGTTTTATATGACGGGCAATGCTTTACCTGAACTTATAGATAAATTGCTGCAGTACGGCGCAGGTGCGGCAACGCCGTTTGCAGTAATTGAACAGGCAACAACGCCTAATCAATTTGTGCATAGCTATACCTTGCAACAGTTTGCTCAAATGCATCACCGGCAGCCATTTATCAGCCCGTCACTGGTTATAATCGGTAAAGTAGCCGGCTTGTACGAAGAATTTGCCTGGCTGCCCAACAATAATGAACGCTTGCCCCATTTTGCACCGTTAGATACCTTGACTCATTTATTCAACGATATAAAAAAAGGAAGTAATGTTAGCAGAGCCTAAGCTTAAATTGTTGCGTGAACTGATAAGCGGCCTTTCAAAAGAAGAACTAATATGGATAAACGGGTATGTAACTGCACTCTCCGAAGGTAATGGTATTGCTATGCTCCCGGCTTCCGGTGCAGTTGCGCAAAGCACACTGGCCGCCTGTACCGTTGTGTATGGTACCGAAAGCGGCAACTCCAAAAAAGTGGCGGTTGATGTTACTTCAAAGTTGAAAAAGCAAGGCGTTCAGGTAAAAACAAAAAGCCTCGATCAGTATAAAGTAACTGACCTGCAAAAGGAAAATTGCCTGCTCGTGGTCATGAGTACGCAAGGCGATGGCGAACCGCCTGCCGCAGCAAAAAAGTTTTACGATTATATTTTGCAAACCGATGTACAACTGAATAAATTGAAATACGGCGTACTGGCTTTGGGCGATTCGTCGTACCCGCTGTTTTGCAAAGCCGGCGAAGATGTGGATGAACGCCTGCAAAAGTTAGGTGCCGAACGCATAATTCCGTTAGGCAGGTGCGACACCGATTTTGAACCGGAGGCCCATGCATGGATTGATGAGCTGATTACCTCAACGCTTCAGGCCGCGCCCCTTGCCCTGCCTGCCGTAGTAAAAGCAAAACCGGCTGGCGGCAAAAAAATACACAAAGGCACCATTATTACAAGTATTAACCTGAATGATATCGACAGTGCAAAAGAAACGTACCATATTGAAATTGCTACAGACGAACCGATTGCGTATGAGCCCGGCGATTCTATCGGCATCATTGCAAAGAATAGTGATACTGCCGTGGCTAAAATATTAGAATTGCTGGAAACAGGCGCTACACAACCGTTTGAATTCAGGAACAGCAGTTACACGGCAGCAGATTTATTTAAAAACAAGATCAATATTCAATATTTGCCGGAGCGTATCATTCAGCAATATGCGGGCCTGATACAAAAAGAAATTCCATCTATCCGCATGGATCTTGCTGATTTGCTGCGCATCTATCCGTTTGACCAATCACTGAATGTACAGCAACTTATCAGCATCCTGGACCCGGTAGCGCCAAGATTATACTCTATTTCTTCCTCCCCTGCAGCGCATGGCGACAATGAAGTGCATATTACTGTGAGTAAAAGCACTTTTGAAGTGGACAGCCAGAAGCGTTTTGGATTGTGCAGCGATTATTTATCCTGCATAAATGTAGAGGACACATTAGAAATTTATGTGCAGAAAAACAGTTCGTTCAAGCTGCCGCAAGGGGATACGGATATTATTATGATCGGGCCGGGCACCGGCATAGCGCCATTCCGTTCCTTCCTGTTTGAGCGGGATACGCTGGGCGCACAAGGCCGCAACTGGCTCTTCTTCGGCGACCAGCATTTTGTAAGCGATTTCCTTTATCAGACCGAATTGCTGACTTTCTTTGAAACAGGAACATTAACAAAATTGAATACCGCGTTTTCCAGAGACCAGAAAGAAAAGTTGTATGTACAGCACCGGATGATGCAACAGGCAACGGAGTTGTGGCAATGGCTACAAAACGGTGCAAGCATTTATGTTTGCGGTGCCAAGTACCCGATGAGTACTGATGTAGAAAATACACTGTTGCAGATTATTCAAAGTAAAGGCGGGTTAAGCGAAGAGGAGGCTGCACATTACCTGAATGAGCTGAGTGAGCATGGCAAGTATCATAAAGATGTGTACTGACCTCATTTCAATCCTTATCCACAAACGGAGAAGGACAGGTAAAGGAAAGTTGCATGCAAAAACTTTGCTGAGTACTATTACAGAACGTGGAAGGGAGTAACGCAACAGGCAATGATAGTAGTACCCAAGCTTGTACCATGCCTGCCTTTTATATTTTAAAATCTTTAAAAATGCTTTGAGCGTACAACTCAAAGCTTATAAAATAACAATGAGTGAGTCACCTGTAGAACGGATAAAAAAACAAAGCGAAGGCTTACGTGGCACGCTGAAGGAAAGCCTGCTGGACGAGCATACCGGCGCTATACGCGAAGATGACCAGTCGCTGGTAAAGTTTCATGGCATGTACATGCAGGACGATCGCGACCGCCGCGAAGAACGTGCGGAGAAAAGATTGGACCGGCTGTATTCGTTTATGATCCGGCTACGCCTGCCGGGTGGTTTTTTAACGGCGGAACAATGGGAAGCATTGCACCATATAGCCGGGGAACATACTACCGGAACCATTAAGATTACCACGCGCCAGACCGTGCAGTTACATGGTATCCTGAAGAACCATATCAAGCCAACGCTGAAGGATTTTCAATCGGTGCACTTAGACAGTATTGCTGCGTGCGGCGATGTAAACAGGAATGTAACCGCTACGGCGCATCCCAATGCTTCGCCGGTGCATCAGCAGGTGTTTGCGTATGCCGATAAGATAAGTTTACTCTTGTTGCCAAAGACCAAAGCATTTTATGAGATATGGCTGGATGAAGAAAAGCTGGTGGAGAAAACAGAAGAAGATCCGCTGTACCAGGACCGGTATCTGCCACGGAAATTTAAAGTAGGCATTGCTATTCCGCCCTATAATGATATTGATGTTTTTACGAATGATTTAGGTTTGATAGCCATTGTAGAAAACGGTGAGCTGCAGGGCTTTAATGTTGCTGCAGGCGGCGGTCTTGGCACTACACACGGCAACGCAGAAACATACCCGCGCTTAGGTACGGTGCTGGGATATGTTGAGAAAGAAAAAGTAGAGGACGTTGTTTATAATATTGTAACGGTGCAGCGCGATTTTGGCAACCGCAGCGACCGTAAATTATCGCGCCTGAAATATACGATTGACCGTATGGGTGTAGAAGCTTTTAAAGCAGAAGTAGAAAACCGCGTCGGCTTCAAACTCGCGCCGGCAAAGGCTTTTAGCTTTAAAGACCGCAGCGACGATTATGGCTGGCAGCAGAACCACGAAGGCAAATGGTACTATACTGCATTTATAGAAAATGGCCGCGTACTCGATGAAAACGGGTTATTGCTAAAGACGGCTTTT
Organism: Ilyomonas sp.; assembly: GCA_965247435.1. Lineage (GTDB taxonomy): Bacteria > Bacteroidota > Bacteroidia > Chitinophagales > Chitinophagaceae > Ilyomonas. Next base: position 2,292,838 of record OZ252019.1, read on the forward strand.
TTGGAAATTGCTGCCGCACGCAAAGCGGCTTTCCGCTTTACCTGCAACCAGAACCTGATTGTAAGCGATGTGGCTGATGAAGACAAGGAATGGGTGAATATGATACTCCAGAAATATGGCGTTCTTGCACATACAGACGGCGCATCCAATGCCCGTAAACAATCCATTGCCTGCGTTGCGTTTAATACCTGCCCGCTGGCGCTGGCGGAGGCGCAGCGTTACCTGCCACACCTGATGACGCGCATTGAAGATCTGATGCAAAAGCATAACATTGCAGACGAAAGCATAGTAATCCGCATGACGGGTTGTCCCAATGGCTGTGCCCGCCCGTACATTGCTGAGATTGGTTTTGTGGGTACTGCCTACGGACGCTACAACCTGATGCTGGGCGGCGATGTAGCCGGTTACCGGCTGAATAAACTGTACAAAGAGAATTTAGACGAAGAACATATTCTTGGCGAGCTGGATACATTGTTTGGCGGGTATGCAAGCAAACGAACAGCGGGGGAAGCTTTTGGCGATTTTGTACTGCGCGAAGCGATTGTATAAAGCAAGCGACGCTCTGTTTTAAAGTAAAATAGGTGCAGCATCAGAAAATTATATTTTGAATAATCAGTACTAACATGGATAAAGAAACCAATAAACTGTTCCCGATTTTTTTAAAGCTCGAAGACATGCGCGTGCTGTTGATTGGCGCCGGCAATGTAGGTGTTGAAAAGCTACATGCCATCGTTAATAATGCGCCTGCAACGCAAGTGCTGGTGATTGCCAAAGACATCAACGAAGAATTTAAAGAATTAGCTGCACTGCATCCGAATGTGCATGTGCAGCAAACAAATTATAAGGCGGATTACCTGAATGATTGCGATATAGTTATTGCGGCCGTTAATGATATTGCCTTAAGCACAGTTATCCGTAATGATGCCAAAGCAAAGGGCAAACTGATTAACGTAGCTGACAAGCCTTACCTGTGCGATTTTTATTTAGGTTCAGTTGTTACAAAAGGCAATCTGAAGTTAGCCATTTCAACCAATGGAAAATCACCAACAGTTGCAAAACGGTTACGGGAAGTATTCAGCGAGTTGTTGCCGGACGAGCTGGATGAGATTATGAATAATTTACAAACCATCCGCAACAGCCTGCAGGGCGATTTTAAAAATAAAGTGGAAGAGCTGAATAAAATAACCCAAACCCTGGTGGAAAAGCCGTTGAGTGAAGCGGAGAAATATGAGCAGTACTGGTTTCTATAATGGATAAAAATAAGAAAGTGCCGCTTTTGCGGCTTTTTCGTTTATATAGAATAGCTTAGTTAAAAGATTCATGTTCAAATGTTCTGTTTGCTACTATAAAATTTGTTAGGTCATTCTCTTTAAAAATAAACATAAATCGTGGTAATATACTTTGTATTTTAATAACTTAAAAAAGCTTCCAGAAACGCAAATAGCTTTTTCGGCTCTTCCACCTGCGGATTATGCCCAGATTTTTCAAAGATAATAAACTGCGCCTGCGGGCAGTACTGCCTGAATTTTATCATCATTTCCGGTACAGCTACCTTATCGTACCTTCCTCCGTAAATAAGAACCGGCATTGCAAGGTTTTTTAATTTTGTACGATAGTCGAATGCTCCAATGTCGCTGCTTACTGTAAAATCACCATCTCTCCCAACCATCTGGTAGTAAAGCTTTGTATTGAAGAAATTAGGATACGGAACGCCGCCGGAGATAAAGTTTTCAGGGTTATAACTGTATAAAAAGCCATAGGGAATAAGCCCGTAAATTGCCTGGCACTTCGGATCACTGGACACATTACCCTTGTTTCGTAGCTTCATCAACGTATCCCATACTTCCGGGTAATTCGTTTTTATTTCATGGTTGCTGTTATCATCGTTTTTCTGCCACATTACAGAACTATGAAAAGTGTTGGCAAGAACAAGATGCATTACGTTTTGTGGGTACTTTAATGCGTATCCCTGCGCTACTACCCCGCCAAAAGAATGTCCTAAAACGTTTATTTTATTAAGATGTAACGCAATGCGTAAACCCTCGAGGTCTTCAATATCCCGTGCCAGCGTGTATTCACTTACATTTTTTGCTGTGTCAGATTTCCCTCTCCCATACCCATCGTAATAGATAAGCATGTTATCTTTTGCCAGTGTATCGAACTGGCGCATGTATATATGCGCACTGCCAGGGCCGCCGGAAATCAACACCAACGGGTCTCCTTTACCTACAGTCACCACCCAAAGCTTCGCGTTATTTACTGTTACATATCTACCATCTGTGCGGCTGTCCGGAAAAGCCTGGCCCAAAACGGATATGGAAAAACTGCAAGCCAACAATAGAAAGCTAACAAGAGGAATGTGCTTATGCATAATTCTTTAAATTTGCCGGTTTATCAAATATAACACTACTTGCCTTCCGTTTTACCACCACCACTTGTTGAGTCTTTAAAAGGCTTAAAAGGCTTCAATGAAACGGCTTTTATTCTGGCCCATCAACAACCTGAAACAATAACTTCCATACGTTTAAACCCTTCAAAATATTCACTCTTCAGCTTTCAATATTCAATTGAGCATTTACAATTACCGGTATCCGGTAACGTGCCCTGGTGTACAGATGGAAAATACCTCAGCGAACGTCCGTCCTTTACATTCGATCCTTTTTTTCATGCAGGCATGTATTACGTACAGGAAGCCAGCAGTATGTTTTTGTGGCAGGTACTGCAACAAACAACAGGCGATAACACCAGCGGGTTAAAGGTACTGGACCTTTGTGGCGCGCCCGGCGGTAAAAGCACGTTGCTATCCTCTTATTTTAAAAATGGCCTGGTAGTGGCTAACGAAGTGATTAAACAAAGGGCGGCAACACTGGTACAAAATATTGCCAAATGGGGAGAGTCCAATGTGGTGGTTACCAACAACGATCCGAAGGATTTTAAGCGGCTGGAAAATTATTTCGATGTGTTAGTGGTAGATGCGCCCTGTAGCGGCAGCGGATTATTCCGGAAGAATGCGAGTGCGGTAAACGAATGGAGCGAAGAAGCAGTATTACTTTGCAGTGCGCGCCAGCAGCGGATTTTAGCCGATGCATACGCGTGTTTAAAACAAAACGGTTTGCTTATTTATTCTACCTGTTCGTATTCCCCGCAGGAAGATGAATACATTTTGGATTGGCTGGCGGATACTTTTCAACTGTCCGCTATCAGTATATCAATTGAAAGCGAATGGAATATTGTTGAAACCAACTCATCAAAACACAAAGCTGCCGGTTACCGGTTTTACCCGGATAAAGTAAAAGGCGAAGGCTTTTTTATTGCTGCTTTCCGAAAGCAGGACGGCAGCGATTATAGTATTCCAAACGGCCGGATGCAACCGGTAACCGGGGCAGAAGCAAACATGTGGAAAGGCTGGCTGGAAAACCCCGGAACGCAATGTTTATTTAAGCAAAATGATACAACCATTGCATTGCCATCCGCTTTACAAAGCGATCTTGCTTTTTTACAAAAGCATCTTTATATAAAAAGTGCAGGCACTATACTCGGCAATATTAAAGGCAAAGACATAATACCACATCATGCTTTAGCGTTAAGTACAATGGGAGGCAAACAAACCCAGGCGTATCATTTTTCTAAAGAACAGGCCATTCAGTATTTGCAAAAGAAAGAAATAACAAACCTGCCTATAAATGATAAAGGCTGGCAGCTTGCAACCTATTGTGGAGTTCCCCTCGGCTGGATGAAAGTTTTACCCAACCGCATTAATAATTATTATCCGCAGGAATGGCGAATTCTAAAAAATTAACTTTATCCCCAACCAAAAAACAACTTTTTTTGATGTTATGAAATATTTATTGCGCCGCCTGTTTTTTATACTTATTACCCTTACTTCCGTTACTTCATTCGGCTATGCCCAATCGGCCTATACACTGCATACCATTGAAAGTGGCGAAAGCCTGAGCGGATTGGCAAAGACCTACCACACCACGGTTGGCGATATCATGCGTATGAACGCCATGCACAGCGACAGTAAATTAGTAATCGGTGCAAAAATAAAAATACCTGCTTCTTCTTCACCGGCTCCTGCAACGCCTGCTAAAACTGTTGCTTCACCTGTAACAAAGAAAACACTAACCCACACCGTGCAAAGCGGCGAGTCGCTCTACCACATCAGCCAGACGTATAAAATACCGGTTAAAACGCTGATAACTCTAAACAGGCTTGACAACACGGGTGATATTAAAGTAGGCCAGGTTTTAAAGGTAGGTGACGGTTCCGCAGCGGCACCTGCAAAAAGCAGGACGACACCTACTGTTGCTGACAGCAGCCAACATACCAGCGCTGCATCAAAGCCGGTTGAACTGCCGCAGACGGTACCGCCAGCGGTGGTCAATGACAATAAAACGGTAACAAGTACTACAACGACTTCAATAGAAAAGCCTGTTGTAGCTCAGCCCCAAACAATGCAGCCTGTTACATCCACGAGTGACAAAGCGATTACGACACCGGTTGTACAACCAGTTGTTTCTACTGCATTTGTACCGGCAGGCGAAGGGTTTTTCAGTTCGCAGTTCCGGCAGAATGTGGAAGGCAGGAACGAGCAGACAAAGACCGGCGCCTCCATGACGTTTAAATCGGCCAGCGGCTGGGCGGATAAAAAGTTTTATGTGCTGATGAATAACGCGCCTCCGGGCTCGATTGTGAAGCTGGCAAACGGGAACAATATTGTATATGCAAAAGTGTTGTGGAGCCTGGGCGCACAAAAAGAAAACGAAGGATTGGATTTCAGGATAAGTACAGCAGCAGCAGCGGCCCTGAATATTACAGATGAAAAATTCAATCTAACCATCACGTACTTTCAATAATTCTTAGTGCTATCAACTACTTATCCCGCAGGCAACTGCGGGATTTCTTATTGTATTTTGTTACCTCTTAAAAATTCCTCAACAGCCATTCTTTTTTTTCCCTCCAACTGTATCTCTTTTACATAGATGAAACCATCAGCGCAGGCATAACGCAGATAGGTTTTGCCATCGCTTTCGTAGCTGCCCGTTTCTTTCTGGTGAGCCGCTTTTTCTAACGCGGCGCTGTAAATTTTTAATACTTTATTGTTTAAATCGGTGAAAGCTGCCGGATACGGCGACAGGCCTCTTATCAGGTTATAAATTTCGTTTGCTGTCTTGCTCCAGTCTATCCGGCAGGTATCCGTAAAAATCTTTGGTGCGTGCTTCTGTGCCTCGTTTAAATACGCATTGGATTGGGGTTTTTCTTCGATGCGCTGTTCAGCCAGACCAATAACCGTTTTTAGAAGCAGCTTCGCTCCTGCCGTCTGCAATTCATCGTGCAACTCGCCGGCGGTTTCGTCTTCACGTATCATTATTTTTTCCTGCAATAAAATGTTCCCCGTATCTATTGCCTGCTGTAGTTTAAAAGTAGTAATGCCGGTTTCTTTTTCACCATTGATGATAGCCCAGTTAATGGGCGCCGCGCCGCGGTAGGCAGGCAATAGGGAAGCATGCAGGTTAACGGTGCCCAGCGGCGGCATGTCCCATACAACTTCCGGCAGCATCCGAAACGCAACGACCACCTGTAAGTGGGCCTGCAGGCTTGTTAATTCCTCGATAAAAGAAGGCGCCTTTAGTTTCTCCGGCTGTAAAATCTTAAGTCCTTTATCGGCAGCATATTTTTTTACCGCACTTTCAGCCAGTTTCATACCTCTGCCTGCAGGCCGGTCAGGCGCTGTAACAACGCCGGCAATATGGCAACCGGCATCGTACAAAACAGCCAGCGATGCAACGGCAAACTCCGGCGTACCCATAAATACAATACGAAGGTCTCTGTAGTTCATGGCGCAAATGTAGAGGCAATAAGAACTGCCGGCTTATTCAAAATCATCGTACAGCAGGTATTTTTTTCTTACCTTCTTAAATGCTGCTAACTGCGGTTGCCAGCTTTGCCGGATTTCCGCTTCTGTTTTACCGGAAACAACCTGTTGCATTAATGCGTTGCTGCCGGCTAATTTATTAAAGAAATAATCTATTGGTTTTCCGCTCTTCGGCCGTATGAAAAAACTATCTTTTATCGGAAACAGCTTATAAGCCTGTAACAGCCATTGCAATTGAAGTTGAGGCTTTGCCGGCTGCTCTGTAATATTCCAGCCGAAACATTGCAAACCATTTAGTTTTGGTTCTTTGGCCGCAGCATTGTTGCGCGGTGTAAAGGCATACAAGGTGGAAGGTAACTGCGGATGGCCGAACACTTCAAAAGGATGGCTTGTGCCCCGGCCTTCACTAAGCACGGTGCCTTCAAAAAAACAGGTGGAAGGGTACATATAAATGGCATGCTGGTTAGCAAGATTCGGCGATGGCTTTACGGGTAGATTGTACCGGCTGGTATGCTTATAATTGCCGCATTTTATGACTAAAAAATGCACCGGCGTGTCTTTGGTTGCGGTTGCATGCTCATAAAAGGTATATACTTTATTGGCACTGTCGCTGAGCCATTTTTCACCTGCAATAAGGCGGGCATATTCGCCGATCGTCATGCCGTACACCACCGGTACCGGCTGCATACCCACGAAACTCTTGTAAGTGGTATCCAGTACCGGCCCATCTACATAAAAACCGTTGGGGTTAGGCCTGTCTAATATTATCAACGGTTTATGATTTTCAAAAGCGCTTTCCATAAAATATTGCAGGGAAGACAGGTATGTATAAAATCGTACGCCTACATCCTGTACATCAAAAAGTAAAAGATCCACATCCTGTAAATCTTCAGCGGTTGGCTTTACTTTTTTACCATATAAAGAAATGATGGGCAGGCCGGTTTTGATATCCCTGTCATTAGTAACGGTTTCACCGGCGTCGCTTGTACCTCTGAAGCCATGCTCCGGCGCAAATATTTTAGCTACGTTTACACCGGATTTGACAAGCGTGTCTATCAAATGGCTGTCCCCGACTATTGATGTTTGATTGGCAAAAACACCTACTCTTTTACCTTGCAAAAAAGGCATATACACCGGCAGGCGGTAAGCACCCGGAAGTATGGATTCACTTTTGTTTGTTTGGGCATGGATGTTGGGAAATACAGTACTCAGGCAAACAATAAACAACAGCAATCTGTACATCATTCCTCTAAAGTAAAAATAGTTGCGGACAAAAACGGATAACATTATCTTTCGCATTTAAAACTTATAAAAAACGCTTTATGCAACAGGTAAAAAACGGCGATACGATAAAAATACACTATAAGGGAAGGCTGGATGACGGAACTGTTTTCGACAGCAGCGAGGGCCGCGATCCGCTGCAGTTTGAAGTGGGTAGTGGTCAGGTTATACCCGGTTTTGATGCAGGCGTGACCGGCATGAACATCGGCGATAAAAAAACCATTCACATACCCGCAGCAGAGGCCTATGGCAATAGACACGAACACATGATCATGGAGTTCCCGCGCGATAAGTTTCCCGAAGATTTAATGCCGGAAGAAGGCATGACGCTGAATATGAGCGACGGTCAGGGACAGGTAATACCGGTAGTGATAACAGAAGTGCAGGATGATAAAGTATTATTGGATGCCAATCACCAGTTGGCCGGTAAAGACCTGATTTTTGATCTGGAGCTTGTATCTATCGAAGGCGGCAAATCACGCATCATTATGCCATAAGAATTTCATTTATTTGCAGGCTGTCTTTCCACATGGTGCAAAGACAGCTTTTTTATTCTGATAACTATCTGAAATTATGTTTACCAATTACCGGTTTACGGCAGCAGAACGCTTTATGCGTTATGTACAGGTGGATACGCAAAGCGACCCTTATGGCAATGCTTCGCCAACCACAGAAAAGCAGAAAGACTTAAGTAAAATATTAGTGGAAGAATTGCAGTCAATAGGCGTTGAGGACGTACATTTAGACGAATATGGCTATGTATATGCCACCATTCCTGCAAACACCCAAAAACAGGTGCCGGTGCTTTGCTTTTGCAGTCATGTAGATACAGCACCGGACTGCAGCGGCACCGGCGTAAAGCCTATACTGCATAAGCATTACGATGGCGGGGATATTGTTTTACCGGACGATCCTGCACAAGTAATTTCTGTACAACATCACCCTTATTTAAAAGAGCATATCGGTCATGACATCATCACGGCAAGCGGGCTTACGCTCCTCGGTGCAGATGACAAAAGCGGCGTGGCTGAAATAATGGATATGGCCAATTTTTTACAAACACACCCTGATGTAAAACATGGCGGAATAAAGATTGTCTTTACGCCGGATGAAGAAGTTGGCAAAGGAACGGCTAACGTTGACCTGCAAAAGACAAATGCGCAGTTTGCTTATACCTTAGACGGCGGTGAAACAGGAACAATTGAAGACGAAACGTTCAGCGCAGACCATGTGCGTATTACTGTCCATGGCGTAATCGTGCATCCCGGTTATGCAAAGAATAAGATGGTGAATGCCTTGAAAATCGCCGGTGAGATAGTAGCTGCATTACCGGCTGATGAATGGAGCCCGGAAACCACTGAACTGCGGCAAGGCTTTGTACACCCGGTAGCTATTGGCGGACTGGCAGAAAAAGCAACGATTGATTTTATTATCCGCGACTTTGATACGGCGCTGCTTTCCAGCCACGAAGCGCGGCTAAAGGCGATAGCTGCAAAGGTTGTAGAAAAACATCCCAAAGCCACAATGCAATTTGAGGTAGCGGAGCAATACCGGAATATGAAGGAAATCGTTAGTCAATATCCGCAACTGATTACTTATGCGGAAGAAGCTATGCAACGCGCCGGTATCCGGCCTAAAAACGAACTGGTACGCGGCGGCACCGATGGCAGCCGGCTTAGTTTTATGGGTTTGCCTTGTCCCAATCTGTTTACCGGTATGCAGGCAATACACAGCCGTCACGAATGGATTGGCGTACGGGACATGGAAAAGGCGGTTGAGACATTAGTGTACTTAGTGCAGGTATGGGAAGAACATGCAGATTAATTAACTGGCGTTGCACACTTAACTATTTCAATCCCCTTTCTTTTACTACCTTTCCCGTAAATTACCTGTTATGGATTTCGTGTCAACGTATTGGTGGCTTATTCTCCTCATACTTATTATTTTCAGCGGGCTGGTAACGGTCAACCAGGGAACGATTGCCGTCGTAACGATGTTTGGTAAATACCGTCGCATCTTAAAGCCCGGATTAAGTTTCAAAATACCGGTGCTGGAGCAGATTTATAAACGCATCAGCATCCAAAACCGCTCGGTGGAATTAGAGTTCCAGGCAGTAACGGTGGACCAGGCGAATGTGTATTTTAAAAGCATGCTGCTGTATTCGGTGCTCAACCAGAATGAAGAAACGATTATTAATGTAGCGTATAAGTTTATCAGCGATAAAGACCTGATGCAGGCGCTCATACGCACGGTAGAAGGCTCTATCCGCGCGTTTGTAGCTACGAAGCGACAGGCAGAAATTTTATTACTCCGCCGAGAAATCGTATTGTATGTGAAAGACCAGATAGATCATTCGCTGGAAGAATGGGGCTATCACTTACAGGATTTACAGATCAATGATATCACCTTCGATAAACAGGTAATGGACAGCATGAGCAGGGTAGTTGCCAGCAACAACCTGAAAGCGGCTGCTGAAAATGAAGGCCAGGCCTTACTGATTACAAAAACAAAAGGCGCAGAAGCGGAAGGTAATTCTATAAAAATTGCCGCCGAGGCAGAACGCGAAGCGGCCCGTTTGCGAGGTCAGGGAGTAGCACTGTTCCGGGAAGAAGTGGCGCGCGGTATGAGCCAGGCAGCCGAGCAAATGAAGCAGGCCAACTTAGATACGAACGTTATTTTATTCAGTATGTGGACGGAAGCGATTAAAAACTTTGCAGAGTATGGCCGGGGCAATGTTATCTTTCTGGATGGCAGCACCGATGGTATGCAAAAAACAATGCAACAATTAATGGGCTTGATGAAAAGCAACGGCCAGCAGCATGTGAACGAAAAAGCTAATTAAATGGTCTTTCATTATCTGGCAATATTTGGAAGAATAATAAACATCGGAATTGCATAATTTAAAATATTAATACGCTTATCTAAACTATGTATGCCTTGCCGAATGAACCTTCAGCAAGGCATACTTTTTTATACACATGCCTTGGTTTAGTAAACTATAATAAAAAGGAATGACAATCCGTTTATTACAATAATTAAATATTAGCTTCCAACCAATTTCATTTAGCCTTTAATTTTTCATCTGCATACAGGTTAATATACAGCGGTAAGCTTTCTCCATGTAACCCCCCGCTCCTCCTGTTCTTAGCGGTAAAAAATCCGGTACTTTATTTAATAATACTTATAGCAACACAGCCTGAAAGCACAATGCAATGAGACTAAAATACCTTACTTTTTTGCGTTCCAACGTTCTTTTCATGAACAGTAATATATTTTCAGGCTTTACAAAATAAAAACTTGGCAAATACATTTCTTCACATCTTTGCGGCATGAAACACTTACCTATCAGCAATACCTTATTTACCCAAAACAGGCAGCGTTTTATACAGGAAATGCAACCCAACAGCATTGCCATTTTTAATAGTAATGATGAAATGCCTTCCAATGGCGATGCGATCTACCGGTTTGTCCAAAATAGTGATCTGTACTGGTTGTGCGGCATCGGGCAGGAAGATACGATGCTCATTTTTTACCCGGATAATCCGGATACGAAACACCGGGAAGTATTGGTATTACTGCGGCCAAACGAATTGAAAGAGAAATGGGACGGCAGGCGCCTGCGCGCCGAAGAAGGTAAAGTTATCTCCGGCATGGAGAAAGTGATCTGGCTGGATACATTGCCGGCACTGCTGCAGGTATGGATGCATACGGCAGATACCATTTATCTGAATACCAACGAAAACGACCGCAAGAGCAACCCAATACAAACACGCGATTACCGGTTTGTGGAGGAAATGAAAGCACAATACCCGCTGCATAAGTATGAGCGCAGCGCGAAAATTATGCGGAAGCTCCGGGCTGTTAAGACCAAAGAAGAAGTAGAAGTAATGCAGGTGGCGATTAATATTACAGAAAAGGCATTCCGTCGTTTATTAGGCTTTATTAGGCCGGGCGTAATGGAATATGAAATAGAGGCAGAGATCGTACACGAATTTTTGCGCAACCGCGCTAAGGGCGAAGCCTACAACAGCATTATTGCCAGCGGCGACCGGGCCAGAACCCTGCATTATATCTCTAACAACGAGGAATGTAAAGAAGGCGAAATGATACTAATGGACTTCGGCGCTTTGTATGGCGGCTACGCAGCCGACCTTACGCGTACGGTGCCCGTGAACGGCAAATTTACGCCACGGCAGAAAGAAGTTTACAATGCCTGCCTGCACCTGCACAACTATTGCAAATCGTTGCTGAAACCGGGCATTACTATATTGGAATACCACGAAAAGGTGGGTGATGAAGCAACGGACCAGTTTATAAAAATAGGGTTGCTAAAAAAAGAAGACGTGCAGAATGAGGATAAAGACAACCGTGCTTACAGCAAATATTTGTACCATGGCATTTCTCATCATTTGGGAGTGGATGTACACGACTTGGGCACTAAAACAGAACCCTTGCAGCCGGGTATGTTGCTAACGGTAGAGCCGGGCATTTATATTGAGGAAGAGCAATTGGGCGTGCGCATAGAAAACAACGTCTGGATAACAGAAAGTGGCAATATAGATTTAATGAAAAACATACCGGTTACGATTGAGGAGATTGAAGCATTAATGAAAAGATAATGAAGCAAATACCAAATTTATTAACGCTGCTCAATCTTGTTTTCGGATGCCTTGCAATTGTGTGCGTGTTACAATCGGGACTTACTTTCACCACTGATGAAAACGGGCAAAGCCTGGTCGTTTTACCCGAACAAATGTACCGGGCCTCCGTATTTGTTGGCTGCGCTGCCATTATAGATTTTTTGGATGGCTTTGTGGCGAGGTTATTCAAAGCGTCGTCCGCGATGGGTGCGCAGTTGGATTCGTTGAGCGATGTAGTGAGCTTTGGTGTTGCGCCGGGGTTGATTATCTACGAGTTTTTACGCCTTAGCTTTTCCCAACAGGAAAACGGCTTGAATGTAAGCGCAGCGTGGCTTTTACCGGCATTCATTATTCCTTGTGCCGGGGCGTACCGGCTGGCGAGGTTTAATATAAACAGTACAGTGCAGAGCAGTGGATTTACGGGTGTGCCGATTCCGGCGGCGGGTTTACTGGCAGCGTCCTTTCCACTCATCTGGTTTTACAGCAATAACAGTTTTGTGGCCACTTTGTTTTTAAATCCATGGTTTTGGTACGGCGTCATTTTGATCATCAGTTATCTAATGGTTTCCAGGTTGCCGATGCTTGCATTAAAGTTTAAAAATCCATCTTTTCAAACTTTCCTGCCATTTATTATAATTGGCATTATCGCCATAGTAAGCGCTGTTCTCTGGCAATGGCTGGCGGTGCCGGCAACGTTTATAGCGTATGTAATTATATCTTTATTATTCAAACAAAAAAATATACCCGATGTACAATATCCAAATAAAAGTAATGCCATTGAAAGACCTGCTTGATCCGCAGGGAAAAGCGGTACTGGGCGGTTTGCAAAACCTCGGCATTAGTGGTGTGCAGGATGTACGGATTGGCAAGCACATAACCCTTGCGGTAGATGCTGCCTCCGAAGGCGAAGCGCGGGCGCTTGCAGACAATGCGGCGAGGCAGTTACTGGCCAATCCGGTGATGGAGTTTTATGAAATAGAGCTGGTTGATTAATCTAATAAGTGGTAACAGGAAAAGTAATAATTTGATATTTTAAAATAAGCATGCTTCACCTTGTTCCTACGCCGCTTGGCAATCTGAAAGATATTACCCTCCGGTCGCTGGAGGTATTACAGACTACAGACGTGATACTATGTGAAGACACACGCACTTCTTCCAAACTGCTGCAGCATTACGGAATCAACAAACCGCTTTCGCCCTATCACCAGCACAACGAGCATAAAATTGTACAACATATTGTAGATCAACTGTTGGGTGGCAAAAACTTTGCACTTATCACCGATGCCGGCACGCCGGGCATTTCCGATCCTGCATTTTTACTGGTGCGTGAGTGCATCAAAAACAATATTAAGGTAGAATGTCTCCCCGGCGCCACGGCCTTTGTACCGGCGCTAGTCAACAGCGGCCTGCCGATCAACCGCTTCACGTTTGAAGGCTTTCTGCCCCTGAAAAAAGGAAGGCAAACCCTGCTTACAAAACTTGCAACGGAAGAGCGTACCATGGTGTTTTATGAAAGCCCGGTGCGCCTTGTAAAAACCCTGGCGGATATTGCGCAATATTTTGGTACTGAAAGGAGATGCAGTGTAAGCCGGGAGCTTACCAAAATGTTTGAGGAAAATAAGAGTGGGACTTTGCAGGAAGTTGAAGATTATTTTAAACAAAAAGAAGTACGCGGCGAAATTGTAATTGTGGTGCAGGGTTGTATCTGATACGCTTTTCATTTAATATGGCCGGCCGGATTTCTGCTTTCCTGTTTACTCCACCTTATTTATGCTGCTTTGCTTATCAATACCTGTAAAAGGGAGTAATGTACATACAGCTTTTTATAAAAACAGATTTCGCCTTAAGTTCTGCTTAATAGGTTTTTTGTACGTTTTTGAAACATATATTTGTATGGATGGAATATGATTTCAAAACGGGAGTTGGGTGTTGCCTGCTGTTACTTTTTTTTGGCATTACCTTGTTGCCGGCTTGTATCAACACCAAAAACGTAACCTATTTCAACAACCTGCCAGACTCACTGCAGATTCAATTGCTAAAGCTTAAGCCTCCCCCGCAGCTTATACAGGTAAACGATATTTTGACGGTTACGATTGGTGGCGAAAATGAAAAGTCGGTAGCCTACATTAACCAATTTTTTGGTGGCAGTACAGCCGGTACGGGAGGTGGTGGTTTACAAAGTGTTGTGGACATCAGCGGCACTATTGAACTGCCGAAAATAGGCAGGCTGAGAGTGGAAGGTTTAACAAGAGATTCAGCAAGGGAAATAATCCGTACTGCATACGCAGCATACCTGAAAGATCCAATTGTAAATGTAACTTTCGGCAACTTCCGGTACACAATTTTAGGCGAGGTGCGCAGCCCCGGCTATTATGCAACACCGAATGAAAAACTGAATGTTTTTGAAGCCATCGCGCAGGCCGGCGACATGACGCCGTATGCAAAAAAAGACAATGTAAAAATAATACGGGAAGTAAACGGAGACCGGCGGGTTATCAGCCTGAATGTTAATGATAAAGCGATCCTGAACTCGCCCGATTATTATATTCAGCGCTATGATGTGATTTATGTGGAGCCGCAGAAACAACGTTATTTTTCCGACAACTTCAGCCGTTCAACGGCAATTTTAGGGGCTGTATCCAGCCTCGCTGCTTTATTGATTATCGTACTTAGAAAATAGATATGATTTACCCGGGTAGTGAAACTGAAACGGAACTGACTGTACTATCAAAAAACCAATTTGATATTAAGAAGTTTTTGTTCAGGCTGTTCCGGTACCTGCCCTGGATCATCGCTTCGGTTTTAACTGCCTATTTTATTGGCCGGTTGTACCTGCGCTATACCCCGGAACTCCACCGGATCACTGCTGATCTGCTGATTAAAGACGAGGACGAAGCATCTTCGGATTACAAAATTTTACGGGAATTAGGAGTAGTGCCCGGCACCAAAGAAGTGCAGAACCAGATTGATATTCTGCAGTCGTACGGCCTCATGAAAGACATCGTGGACTCGCTCAGGCTGCAGATAAATATCTCTACCGAAGGCCGTATTGCTTCTACGCCGTTATATGGCGCTGCCTTGCCTGTAAAAATGCATATCATCGCTGTTGATGATAGCATAGTGGCAGTAAATACCGGCACGTATAAACTAAAAATATTTAATAACAGGTTCGCATTGGCGCAGGAAAAAGAAATCCGCTACTACCAGTACGGCGATATTTTATCCCTTAATGGCTACCGTTTTTTCTTTACAAAAAACCCTGGCGCCAAGCCTTCAGACATTACCTATATTTTGTCTTTTCTCGATCCGCAGTCATTGGCTAAAACCTTGTCGCGGGCAGTGGATGTACGTAAGTTAAATGATATGGGCGGCATTATTGCCATCAGTATGCTGGATGAAAATCCAAAGCGCGGAATGGATGTGTTAAACACGCTGATCCGGACATTTAATACGGCCGGCGTAACCGACAAAAATGTGGTAGGATTAAAAACTATGCATTTTTTGAATGAGCGCATTGATACTGTAGCCCAGGAATTGAAAGGCATAGAATTACAGGCTGAAAGGTTTAAGAGCAGCAATAAAATAACAGACCAGTCTAATGCAGGCAACGAATACCTGGGCCAGGTGATGAGTTACGATAATTTAGGCATTACCCAGAAATCTGAAATAGAACTGCTGGAGTCGCTGGAAAAATTTATCAGAAACTCTAAAAGCTTTACAGACATTATTCCTTCCGGCAATACGCTTACCGAGCCTACTTTACTAAAGCTGATTGATCAGTATAATACGGCTGTGCTTGACTACCAGAACCAGTTGCAGGTAAGCACTGAAAAAGATCCTTCCGTAGCCCGGATCAGAATTGATTTAGGAGAATTAAAGAGTAATATTCTTAAAAATATCCAAAGCATCAAATCGGCATACACTACCCGCATCAGCCAGATTCAATCAACCAAAAACAACTTTGAATCGCTGCTGGCCGGTGTGCCCGAAAAAGAACGGGAGCTGCTGAGCATGAAACGCCAGATCAGCGTAAAAGAACAGCTTTATCTCTATCTGTTGCAAAAGCGGGAAGAAACAGACCTTGCGCTCAGTTCAAACATCAACAACACGCGTGTAATTGATTCGGCGTTTGATGAAGGCATCTCTTCGCCCAACAAATCGCAGGTGCTGCTGATCAGTTTATTAATTGGCCTTATAGCGCCGGTTGTAGTGATCGTTTTAGCAGATTTTTTTAATAATAAAATACGGGACAAAAGCCAGATTGAAGAGGGCACAAGAACGCCAATCATTGGAGAATTGTCTTTTGATAAGAAGAACCAGAGCGCAGTTATTCATTCCAAAAGCCGCAGTATTATTGCCGAGCAACTACGGCTTATCAGGAGTAATTTCAATTACCTGAGTGGCGACCATGCAATTAAAAATATCCTGGTTACTTCTTTCATGAGTGGCGAGGGTAAAAGTTTTGTATCAATTAATCTTGCCGCTACCATGGCAACCGGTGATACTAAAGTATTGCTGTTGGAAGTGGATTTGCGCAAGCCGAAATTTGCGAAATATTTAAACCTGCAGCCACAGTATGGACTAACTGACCTGATTGTAGCAGACCTTCCATTTACCAAAGCAATTACCCGCACGTCTCAACTACCGGACGTGGATATTATTACTTCCGGCACCATACCGCCCAATCCGCATGAATTGCTGATAAGTAAAAAGCTGCGGAAAGTATTGAGCGAACTACAACAGCATTACGATATAATTATTATGGATTCTTCACCCGCGGGGCTGGTAGCGGATACGTATGCACTGGAAGATTTTGCCGATCTTACGCTTTTTATTTTGCGCCAGAAATACTCCTACAGCACTACTGTAAAATTCGTAGATACTTTATACCAGGAGAAGAAATTTAAACAGGCAGGAATTGTAGTTAACGGTATTACCGACATGAAGAGTTTTGGCTATGGTTACGGCTATAGTTATGGCTATTATTACAGCGATAGCTATTACGGAAATACAGAAAAAAGAAATTTGCTGGCCAGGCTGCTTTTTCGAAAAGGGTAACGGTATTTAAAGCATTTATTTATTCAGGCACATTCACACTATGTGAGTGACGTGGCGAAGCTTTGCAACAATAGGTTTATGGATGAAAATGAAAAACACTGGTACGCAGTATATACCCGTCCGCGGTCGGAAAAAAAAGTGGATGCGCTGCTGCAACAAAAAATGATTGAAAGCTGGTGCCCGGTGCAAAAAGTACAGCGGCAATGGAGCGACCGGAAAAAAATAGTACTGGAGCCTTTGTTTACATCCTACGTATTTGTACACATTACCGAAACACAGCGCCTCGCTGTTTTACAAACGGCCGGTGTATTAAACTATGTGCATTATTTGGGCAAGCCAGCCGTTATACGCGAAGAAGAAATAAAGCTGGTAAAGTCGTTCTTCAACGAGCCGGATGCCGCAATCACTACACAATCCTGGGAGTCGCTCGGGGAAGATATTAAAGTGCAGATCACCGGTGGGCTTTTCCTGCATAATACCGGCACCATTGTAAAAAGCGGTAAAAAAAGATTGTATGTACGGCTGGAAAGTTTAGGCCAGGTAATGGTGGTGGAGTTTCCTGCCAATTATGTAAAGCCCGTCGGGTTAGGATTGTTTTAAGTGGAAGTTGTAAAAGCAAAGATTCGGAAATCCATGATTGTGTTATCTATCTTATTAAAATGATTTTAGGAACGATCTGTTGCCGCGGCGGGTCCAAAGGCGTGCCTGGCAAGAATATTAAGTTATTAAACGGCAAACCGCTGATTGCTTATACCATTGAAACGGCAAAGCGCTCTATGCTGTTAAGCGATGTGATCATTTCTACAGATGACGATGCGATAGCTGCTGCTGCACTGCGGTACAATGGCAAAGTACCTTTCCTGCGGCCGGCTAACCTGGCAACAGATGCCGCCTCCAAGTGGCCGGTTTTTTTACATGCTATAGAGCAGTATGAAGCACTAACCGGCAGGGAGGTAGCCTATATCGTGGATATGGACGTAACGGTGCCCTTAAAAAACGCAACCGACATTGATGGCGCTATACAAATGGCGCTTGATAACCGGGACACAGATGTTGTAATTACGGGTTATGAAGCAGACAAAAACCCTTTTTTTAATATGATGGAGGTTGGCAAAAACGGTTATGCCACTATTGTGAAACGTCTCGAAGAACCGGTTGTCCGCAGGCAGGATGCACCTAAAGTGTTCAGTTTATCAGGGGCTGCATTTGTAATAAAAAAATCGGCGCTGTACAACTATGCGCACTGGAGCCAGGCGATATGTAAAGTATATGAAATGCCGAGATCAAGAGCTTTGGATATAGACGAAGAAATAGATTTTGAATTGATAAAACTGTTGCAACATCGTGGTTGAGCAGCATAAGAAAATGAGTCCTTTTTTTGAAATAGCGGGAAGGAAAATCGGTTACGATTATAAGCCTTTGGTGATTGCCGAAATTGGCATTAATCACGAAGGCTCACTGGATACCGCCATGCAAATGGTGGATGCAGCCTATGAAGCTGGCGTAGAAATAGTAAAACACCAGACGCATATTGTAGAAGATGAAATGAGCAGCGCCGCTAAAAGAACGATTCCTGGTAATGCGGATATAAGCATTTATGAAATTATGCGCCGTTGTTCTTTAACTGAGGATGAAGAATGGGAAATGAAGCAGTACACCGAGAGAAAAGGCATGCTATTTATCTCCACGCCTTTTAGCCGCGCTGCTGCCAACCGCCTGCATAAGTGGGATGTGCCTGCTTATAAGATTGGCAGCGGCGAATGCAACAATTATCCATTAGTAGAGCATATTGCTGCTTTCGGCAAACCGGTAATCCTGAGCACCGGAATGAATACAATGGAAAGCATTACCAAAGCAGTTTCTATTCTACAAAAATACAAAGTCCCTTTTGCATTGTTACATACGACGAACCTCTATCCTACTCCTGATCATTTGGTTCGGCTGGGTGCTATCACGCAGTTGCAGCAAGCCTTTCCGGATGCCGTTATTGGTTTAAGCGATCATACAACAACCAATTACGCCTGCTTTGGCGCCGTTGCTTTGGGCGCGTCAGTACTGGAGCGTCATTTTACCGATAGCATGAGCCGGCCGGGACCGGATATTGTTTGCAGTATGGATGTGCAGGCTTGCAAAGAACTGATAGAAGGCGCAACTATTTTGCAGCAGCAGCGCGGCGGTACCAAAGCGCCCGCAGCCGAAGAACAGGTAACGATTGATTTTGCATTTGCGACTGTTTGTACTATCAAGTCCATTAAAGCCGGCGAAGTGTTTACCGAAGACAATATTTGGGTAAAGCGCCCTGGCAAAGACGGTATTTTAGCAGAAGACTATAAAAGCGTTTTGGGTAAAAAAGCAACGATAGATATTCCTGTTGACGAGCAGATTTCATGGAGCAACATTCAACCATAAAAAAAATTGTTTTCCTCACCGGCACCAGAGCTGATTTTGGTAAGCTGAAATCATTGATTTCAATTTTAAATCTTCATCAGCAATTTGAAGTGCACCTTTTTGCAACCGGCATGCACCTTAATAAAAAATATGGCTACACTGTACATGAAATTGAGAAGTGCGGTTACCCCAATATTTACAAATACATCAACCACGATACTGAAAGTATGATGGATATTACGCTTTCGCGTACCATTGAAGGTTTTGCCAATTATGTACGCATGATTCAGCCCCATTTGATTGTGGTGCATGGCGATAGAATTGAAGCCCTGGCAGGCGCAACCGTTGGCGCATTAAACAATATTCTGGTAGCGCATATTGAAGGCGGCGAACTAAGCGGAACGGTCGATGAACTGATACGTCATGCAGTGTCAAAATTGAGCCATACGCATTTTGTTGCCAATGCAGAAGCGAAGCAACGGTTAATGCAAATGGGCGAATGTGAGGAATCTGTTTTCATTATTGGCTCTCCGGATATGGATGTGATGCTAAGCGAAAATCTGCCGTCGCTGGAGGAAGTGAAAAGGTATTACGAAATACCTTTTGATGAGTATGCTATATCTATCTTCCATCCTGTGACTACCGAAATAGAAAGTATGGAGGAGTATGCAACGGCTTATATAAATGCCATCCGGGAATCTGGGCTGAATTATGTGGCTATTTATCCTAATAATGATGTTGGCTCCGACTTTATTTTATCCAAACTGTTGAAGCTGAAAGAAGATCCTCGTATCCGCCTGTTTCCATCTATGCGGTTCGAATATTTTCTGGTGTTGCTGCAACACGCAACCTGTATTGTGGGCAACTCCAGCACCGGCATTCGCGAAGCAGGCTATTATGGCATACCAGCGGTAAATGTGGGCACGAGGCAGAGTGGGCGCAGTTTAAACGAAGACATTATTAACTGCAGCTATGGTAAAAAAGAAATTGTAAATGCCATATCCAAAGCCGGCAATGTTACCATAAAAAAGCAACAACTGTTTGGCGATGGTAACAGCGACAAGCAGTTTTTAAGCATTGTGCAGCATATACAATTCTGGCAAACACCAAAACAAAAACAATTTGCAACCAACACCTGCCACGAAGCTGTATAAACAAAATATAACAGCAGTTGAAGCAAATAATGAGGGGTGGACGGAAATTTTATCGCCCAAATCAAAACTGCTTGACCTGCGCCTGCACGAGGTATGGCGCTACCGCGATTTATTGTTGTTGTTTGTACGCCGCGATTTCGTATCGCAGTATAAGCAAACGGTGTTAGGTCCGCTATGGCATTTTATACAGCCCCTACTCACAACATTCATGTTTTTATTAGTGTTTAATAAAATTGCCGGTATCAAAACCGGCAACCTGCCGGCGCCGCTATTTTACATCAGCAGCCTAACCATCTGGAACTATTTTCAGGCTTGCTTTATAGGCACCGCCGCTACCTTTACCGCCAACGCCGGCATTTTTGGCAAAGTATATTTTCCCAGGTTAATTATGCCGCTGTCTATCGTTACTTCCAACCTGATAAAAATGGGTATTCAGTTTTGCCTGGTGCTCTTTTTCTTGATTTATTTTATTGTTACCAACCAATATCATTTTCAGCCCGGCTTGCACTTGTTGCTGCTGCCGCTGATCATTTTAATCATGGCGGCAATGGGCTTAGGTTTGGGCATCATCATATCGTCGCTTACTACCAAGTATAAAGATTTAAGTGTGCTGATAGGCTTTGGCGTGCAACTGCTGATGTATGTAACGCCGGTGCCTTATCCTTTATCGTATTTGCAAAACAAATCGTACCGCTATTGTATTGAATGGAATCCGTTATCACCACTGGTGGAAGGTTTCCGGTACAGCTTATTTGGCGAAGGCCTGTTTTCCGCTGGCATGTTGTTGTACAGCATCGGTTGTAGTGTCGCTATTCTATTAGCAGGTATTATTTTCTTTAATAAAGTAGAGCGCAACTTTATGGATACGGTGTGAGTAACATGAACCATGTATAATGTTGAGTGTACGATTGAACTATTGAATCATCCGTTTGATTTTTAACCATTATTTGCCCGCGGCTTATAGCTTTTAACCAGCAGCTATTATGAGTAATGTAGTTATTGAAGTAGAAGATTTAGCCAAGCAATACCGGCTTGGACAAGTGGGCAGGCGCACGCTCTCGCACGACGTTAACCGCTGGTGGTTTAAGGTTCGCGGCAAAGAAGATCCCTATTTAAAAATCGGGCAGGAAAACGACAGAACAGTAAAAGGGGAAAGTGAATATGTGTGGGCTTTACAGGATATTAATTTTAAAGTAAAAACAGGTGAGGTTTTAGGCATTATCGGCCGTAACGGCGCTGGCAAATCTACCCTGCTCAAAATACTTTCTAAAGTAACCGCTCCTACGCGGGGACAGGTAAAAATAAGAGGCCGCATTGCGTCTTTACTGGAAGTAGGCACCGGCTTTCATCCCGATCTCAGTGGTCGGGAAAACGTTTTTTTAAATGGTGCTATCCTCGGCATGACAAAAAAGGAAATAGCTGCGAAGTTTGATGAGATAATAGACTTTGCAGGCGTGGAAAGATATATTGACACGCCGGTAAAACGCTACAGCAGCGGCATGTACGTGCGCCTTGCCTTTGCTGTAGCTGCACACTTGGAGCCCGATATTTTAATCATAGATGAAGTGCTTGCCGTAGGGGATGCAGAATTTCAAAAGAAGTGCCTTGGTAAAATGAAAGACGTGAGTGAGCGGGATGGCAGAACGGTGTTATTTGTAAGCCATAATATGGATGCGATTTTGCGTTTATGTGGCCATACCATTTACATGGAAAACGGAAAATCCGTTTGTAAAGACAGAACTTCCGTTGTAATTGATAAGTATTTACAAAGCGAACATACAGTAAAGTCTTTTATCCAAAATAATATTGTAAATGCACCTGGAAGTAGCACTGTAAAACTACTATACGCATGCATAAGAAACGAATCTGGTCAGCAGAAGGTAGCGTACAACATAGATGAAAAAATAGGTGTTGAAATTCAATTTTTAGTACAACAAACAACAAATGACTTGGTATGTGGTTTCAATCTGTATAATGGAAAAGATGTACATATTCTAAGTTCGCACGATGTCAGCAATTATAAGCACCATTATATCCCCGGTACTTATAAAACTACAGTTTGGATTCCAAAAAACCTATTGGCTGAAGGGATGCATTATTGTGGTGTTGCAGCTATGTCTTACAAACCATTTTTTATTCACTTTCACTTGGTAAACGAAATAAGTTTTAAGATAACAGATAAGCATGACGGAACCACAAACAGGGGGCATTTCACCCGTGAGATACCTGGTGTGGTAAGACCTGGTTTAACATGGGAAAAGGTGAAACTGCTTTAAAATAGTACTATGAAGTGGACCGGTGAAAGATTAGAAACTTTTGTTTTTAATTACAATACTATAGAGCATTTACATAGGTATTCTATAACCTTCGACTTTATCAAAGATAAAACAGTTGCAGATGTAGCTTGCGGCGAAGGCTATGGCAGTCACCTTATTTCACAATACGCCCGGCATGTAATTGGCATTGACATAGATGAGGAAACCGTTACAAAAGCAAAGACGAAGTATGAATCATCAAATTTGAATTTCCGTGTTGGAAATGCAATCAAAATTCCAATAGAAAGCAGCACTATAGACGTAGTAATAAGCTTTGAAACTATAGAGCATATTACTCAGCATGATGAAATGCTGAAGGAGATTAAACGTATTTTGACTCGGGATGGCATTTTAATTATATCATCTCCCGATAAAAAATATTACACGGATGTTCCGAACTACCGTAATAACTTTCATTTGAAAGAACTTTACAAAGATGAGTTTAAAGAACTAATGCAAAAATATTTTGAGAATTACAGTTACTATTTCCAAAGAATGATAAAAGGTTCACTCATCATTGATGAACAAAAGCAAAACAGAAATGCATTGTACTGTTATTCTGGTAATTATACATCAATTGAAAGGAATGAATTTACACCACTGTACAATATCTGTGTTGCTTCAGATGCAATCGTGCAAAAATTGCCAATGAGCATATTTGAAAATGCTTCTATAGAATTAATTATGAATGAGGTTGTAAAAAATACCTGCGAAGCAAAGTACAATAAAAAATTAGACCAGATAACCCAATCTTGGAGTTATAGAATAGGCAGAATTTTAACCTTTCCGGCAAGAATGTTCAGATAAGTATGCAACCAGAAATTTCTGTTATTGTTCCCAATTACAACCATGGCCAATTTTTGAAAAGAAGAATTGAAAGTATATTGAATCAAACATTCACAGACTTTGAATTGATACTATTGGATGACTGTTCAAAAGATGAAAGTAAAAGCATAATCGAAAGCTACAGGTATCATCCAAAAGTGTCTAAAATTATCTATAATGATATAAACGGTGGATCTCCATTTTTGCAATGGAAAAAGGGTATTGATAATGCAAATGGTAAATATATCTGGATTGCCGAGAGCGACGACTGGTGCGAGGAAACATTACTCAAAGCGTTATTTGAACCTTTCTTGAAGCAAGAAGATTTGGTTTTATCTCATTGCCAGGTTGTGCGATATGAAGACAATATAATAAAACCACTTGTGCGATTCAATAAACTTTCTGAAGTTCGTTCAGGGCAAGTATTTATTGTTAATGAATTACTTTATCATAATAGCATTCTTAATGCTAGTGCAGTTGTGTTTAAAAAAGAAGCATTCAATAAAATTTCTCATTCTTATACAACAATGAAGCTTTGTGGTGATTGGTGTATATGGTATAATCTTTTATGGCAAGGCAGTATTCACACATCTGGCAAATTCTTGAGTTATTTTAACAAACATTCTCAAGATGTAACAAGCACTTCGAGAAAGGATGGATTACTTTTTCTGGAAGGTTTAAAGATCACCAAACATATAGTTGATAACTTTGAAGTACCATCTCCTCTTTTAAAAAAAGCAGAAAAAGTTTGGTTGAAAAATTATAACAACTTCAAAAAAGAAAACAACAATTTAAAATTGAATTTTTTAATTGAAAGCGAAATAACAGCAACCTTTAATAGTCCTGCTTTGTTTGAAAATAGAAAAGGTGGCGTATATAAATTAATTAAGCACTTTCTTAAAAAAGTAGTAAGCAGCGTTCAAAAAAAGGAGATAAAATGAACAGTTGCGCTTTCTTGACCTTAAAGTTTGCTCTTTCTTAATTGAATATACCCGCTAAGAAAATATTGGTAATATCCAACAATGCATCCAGAACCGGTGCTCCGATATTGTTATTAAACCTAATGGGTTTACTCCAAAGCAATAATTACACTTTCAAAACAATCTTAAGAAGAGGCGGGCCTTTATTACCGGAGTTTGAGAAATTATCAAGTGAGGTAGCAGTTTATATAAAACAAAAACAACTTAAAAAACAGGTAAAAGATTTAATAAATTGGAAAAACTTTAATATTAAACGATTACTTAAAAATGTTGATCTCGTAATCAGCAATACTATTACCAACGGCGAGGTGCTTGATGAAATAAGAAAAGTGAGTGAAATTAAGATCATATCATATGTACACGAGCTGGAGTATTGGGTAAGTGATAATCCTTCTGCTTACCTCGCAGCGGCACATTCTGATTGTTTTGCAGTACCATGTATAACAGTAAAAGATTTCCTGACGAACACTTTCAAAGTACCTGCTGCTAAAATTCATCCGCTTAATTATTTTTTGCCTGAATCAGGCACTTCATTGGGTTCAGCAACTACTGATTTTAAAGAACAAAACGGGCTTACAGCCAAGTTTATAATTGGGGGTGCAGGTACAGTTGACTGGCGAAAAGGCACCGATATTTTTCTGCAGGTTGCAAACTTGTTTTTTGAAAAATATTCGGATGTTGATGTGCAGTTTGTTTGGGCAGGTGCAAAAATTCCTTCGGAAGGAATGAAACAGATGAATTATGACATCAAGAAACTTTCCCTACAGGAAAAGTTTAAAGTTATCGAGTCTTTAAACGATATGAAACCATTTTACGAGCGTATTGATTTGTTCTTGCTTACTTCACGGGAAGATTCATTTCCTTTAGTTATTCTGGAAGCCGCATCTCACAAAAAGCCCTCAATATGTTTTGACGCATCAGGCGGCGCTAAAGAGTTTGTAGAAAAAGGTGCCGGAACTGTAATTGAATATTTGAACATCTCTAAAATGGCAGATACAGTTTATGTGTATTACTTGAATAAAGATAAATTATTAGCTGAAGGGGAACGGGCAAAAAAAAATGTACAATCCGGTTATCAGTCGGATGCATTGATAATGGCACAATTTAATAAGCTTTTGCATTATTAACTAAATATAGATGAAAATTGTTGAGTCATTTTTATTTAGCGAAGCGCATGAGCTGGAGGTGCTTTTTTTAAAGCTTAGTTTGAGCAACAACCGGGTTGACCATTGGTTAATTTGTGAAAATGCTTATAGTCATCAGGGTGATTACAAAGGTTTGAATGCGCAAAGGCTTTTGAAAAATGACGAGCGGTTTTCACCATATCTTGATAGCATTTTTTTTATAGAAGCAAGCCGGCTTTTTCACATTATTGATAAAACAAAACAACAGGACAATCTGGCTTTTGAATGTGAAAACTGGCAAAGACAATTAGCATATAATTTTTTTATTCAGAACTATTCAGATGAGGATTGGCTGGTGCTGCACGACGTGGACGAAATTTTTGACTTTACCGATAGTAATAGAATTAGAGAATTTGACGAAAAAATTAAGCGTGTAAAAAAAGGTATTTTGGCAGTGCCCAGAATGAGGTATTGGTATGATTATGATAATCAATATCCTCGATTGTACTCATCGGTTTTAGTAACCAAAAAGTACATGCTTCAACATCCAAAATATTCCTTGTCTTACTTAAGGAATAAATACTCTGTTGGTAAATACTCGAAAAGGTATAAAAACATCATTGTATTTGAATACAGCAGTTGTTTTACTATCAGCAACTTGCTTAGAAAATTAGAAACAAACCCTCATACCGGTATTAACAAGCAAGACCTGTTGCAGGCATTAAGATGCAACCATAGAACAATGCCCGTTTACTTGCACAGAAAATATTTAAGCCCGAAAGATTTTTTTGAAATGGTAAAGCTGGATGAAACTAATTCACCTGCATTAATCAGGCAAAACCTTGTCAGCTATAAAACAAACATTGTTAATGGCAATTATAAGCAAAATAGAAGAAAAGATTATCCCCAACTTTTTTCATTGAAATTTAAATTAGTTGATTTCCCGGCCAAACAGGCGGCGGATTACTTTTTTATTGCAAAGAAAAAATTGAGAAAACTCTTGATGTACGCTTATTTAAAAAGCTTGAAAGTAGTTTCCAGATGAAGCCGCTGATAACAGTTGTAGCTATTGCTTACAATCAGGAAAATTGGGTGGCAGAAACATTGAACAGCATCAAAAATCAAACATATCCAAACATTCAACTGATTATTGCCGATGATGGATCTACAGATAACACAAAACACATTATTGCGAAATGGATACCTGAACATTTTCCGGATGCAGTTTTTCTTAATCATCAGCAAAACCGGGGCATTACCAGCAATTATAATACTACTCTTCCTTATATCAAAGGTGATTTTGTAAAACTAATAGGCTGCGATGATGTAATGCTTGAAAATACAATTGAAGTTTTGCATAACGAACTATCCGGATTGCCGCAAGACTATGGAGTAGTTTATACCGATATGATATGTATTGATGAACATGGAGAACTGGTTAGCAACATGGGACTGGTAGAAAGAAGAGGGCATCCAACACCAAGTGGTCAGGTATACCTGCCTATGATAACAAAACCATTTGTAACGGCTGCAAGCATACTTTTTAAAAGGGAAGTCTTGAACAAAGTTGGAAGGTTTAATGAACTGGTTTTCTACGAAGATTTTGATTTTTATCTAAGAGCATCCAGGTTTTTCAAGTTTCAATATCTTCCTGAGAAAACCGTAAAATACCGCATACATCAAGGCTCACAAATCAATTCATCGTCCAGGATACGGTATTTTATAAATACCTATTTTGTTTATTTATCTAATTATGATAAGACGCCTCCCTTCAGAAAGTTATTCGAGCAAAGACTGCTGTTCTGTATAAAAAATTTGTATACATTAAAGTTCAAGAAAAGCTCAGTTTTTTCATTTAAAGTATTTTTGAAAACAGGCAACATCCGGTTTTTAAAATTTGTGATACTTAGTTTACCTCTTATACCCATAGGAAACGAAAATTAATGCTATATAAAAAACCTTTGCGCATTCTCGTAACTATCGTAGGGCAGGGATCTGTTGTCTATATTATTCGTACCGGTATATTAGAGGCTATGCAAACATTTTGTGTACCGGTTGTAAGTATGCTATGGGATGATGAATCGCTGCGTAGCGAACTTACAAAAAAAGGTATTGAAAATCATGTGATACCATCTTACAGCGTTAGTAATTATTACAGTGATTTGCGTACAAAAATCAACGTGTGGTATAACAATAAAATATTAAAATCTCCCAGTACAAAAATTCAGGCAGCGTATCTTTCAAAATATACAAGCACAAAAAAAAGGGTAAGGAATGCTGTAAAGACTATGCTTACTTCCATAAGGCACAACTTCCCGGCTTATACTGCCAACCTGATTTCCAAAGAACAGGCAGCAATAAAAAGTGAACCTTTATATGCTGTTTACAAGAAGTGGTTAGAAAATATAAATATAGATGGCATATATACCATAACGCCATTTATGCAGGAAGTAGAATTGCTTGCTAAAATTTGCAAAGAAAAGGGCCAGCCCATAATTAGTTGTGTCCATTCATTCGACAATATTACCAAGCGGGGCTGGCCGGCGATTTTTTTTGATCACTATATTGTTTGGAATAAGTATAACAAAAACGAACTGGAACGGATCAACCCTTCTCTGAAACAGGATAAAATAACTATTGCTGGCGCTCCCCAGTTTGACTTTCATTTCAGCAATGAAAGTATAGAAACCAAGGATGAATGGATGGAGAGAATGAAGTTGCCAACCGGAAAGAAAATTATCTTATACGGCGGCGGCCCGGCCATTTTGTTTCCTGATGAACCGCAGTATTTAAAAGATTTGCATGCTGCGCTAAGCAAGGATGTAATAAAGAATGCGGTTATATTGTTCCGGTCTCATCCATTAGATAAAATGGAACGCTGGAAGAAGATGGTAGGTGAATCGCCTTATATTATTTACGACAAAGCACCTAACGGAACGGTAAAACTCGATTACACTAATGTTACCGGTGCAGATGTGCAACAGCTTATTTCCACTCTTAAGTACACTGATGTTCATATTAACCTCTGCTCCACAATGGCAGTGGATGGAAGTGTTTTTAAAAGGCCGCAAATTGCACCGGCCTACGATTGTGTAAGACCAGCAAAGCAACATTTACTTAGAAAGATGTATTACCAGGAACATTACTTACCGATAATGCAATCAAAAAACGTTCATCTTGCCTTATCAAGGCAAGAACTGATTGACCTGGTTAACAGTGCACTCGATAGTCCTGAATTAATGACTGCAAATGCAGAAGCTTGCGTAAAAGAGATCATTACTTATACGGATGGAAACGCGGCCAAAAGGGTAAGCGAAATCTTAGAAACCTTTTTTAACGCGTGAAGATATTACACGTCTGTTCCAACTATTACCCCGCACACGGCGGCCCGCAGTATATAGTAAAGCATTTGTCGGAAAAGCTTGTGTCCGAATATCTCGACGAGGTAAAAGTAGCAACCAGTGATTCGTTGTATGGACCGGATTTATTACTATATAAAAAAATCCGGCCTGGCGTTGAGCGAATTAACAAAGTTGAAGTACACCGCTTTCCATTTAACCGGTGGCATTACCGTTTATTAGACTTTAGTAATAGGGCTTTCAAAAAATTTTTGCACAAACCTTTGCCACATGCTGTAAGGAAATACAGGAACGAGCTACATTGTACTGGTATATTGAAAATGATGCAGCATACAGACGCAGCCGTAATTATGGCAACTACAAGTCATTATATGTTTTGCGATTACCCTTTATGGCGTTTTAAAACTAATAATCCCAAGCCTTTTGTTTTGTACGGAGCAATGCATTTACACATCAGCTGGCCAGCAGATTCTCCGATGCTTACAAGAGCAAAAAAATGTGATTGTTATATTGCTAATACCGTATACGAAAAGAACTGGCTGATAGAAAAAGGAGTACCGGATTATAAAATTGTAAGTATTGGAATCGGGATTGATACGAAGGAGTATAGATGTTCCTCCAAAGCAGTGCAACATTTCCGTGAGACACACAACATTGAGGAAGACGATATTTTAATAGGATATGCGGGCAGGTTATCTGAAGGTAAAGGAGCAGGCATTTTGCTGGATGCTTACATCAATATTTATAAAACAAATAAGAAAATAAAACTGCTGCTGGCAGGTACCTATACAAGTTATGTGTCTGTACTTAAAGAAAAAATCGCTGCTTTCGGTTTGCCGGTTATTTTGTTAGAGAACTTTGAAGACAGTTTGAAACCTTTGCTGTTTAATGCCTTTGACATCTTTGTATTAGCTTCAAAAGGGGAATCTTTCGGTGTGGTTTTTTTGGAAGCCTGGGCTTGTAAAAAACCGGTAATCGGCGTAAGAACAGGCGCTGTTGCATCCGTAATAAAAGAAGGGTTTGACGGGCACCTGTTTGAAAAAGAAAATGCAGGTGACCTGTCTGATAAAATAAATTTCCTGGTAAAAAATCCGGCCGAACAGCAGCGGTTAGGCAGGAATGGCTTTGAGAAAGTGCAACAGCAATATTCCTGGAAAGTAATTATAGAAAAATACAGGAACGCATATCTGAAAGCAATAGATAATTTTAATGGACTGAAGGAGGCGCAGACGTCTTGAAAATTTTACATGTAGTTCACAACTACTATCCATCTGTTGGCGGTACGCAATATTTATTTCAAAATATTTCTGAAAAACTGGTAGCTGATTATGAGGATGAAGTCACCGTTTTTACAACTGATTCCTTCTTTGGTCCGCAAAGAAAACAGTACAAAAAAATAAAAGAAAAAGAGAACAGCATCAATGGCGTTAAGGTTATAAGGTTTAGTTACTTTAAACTCCATTTTGTGCTGTTTGATCGCGTCTTCCAATTATGCAACCGCTTTAAAATAAAGATTCCGGATAAGTTAAAACAACTCAGGATTGGTCCACTATCTTTATCATTAAGACGGGCATTGTTAAACACCGATTTTGATGTTGTTTGCGCCTCCGCTTCTTCCTATACATATATGCAGTATCCTTTGTACAGGCAAAAAGGCCTGTATGCAAAGCCTTTTGTATTCATGGGTGCTTTGCACCTTTCAGACAACGCAGCTAACGACCATCTCTTTAAACAAACCCTGGAAGCAATTAAAGCTTCTGAATACTTTATTGCAAATACCTATTTTGAAAGGGACAGGCTGATAAGTTATGGTGTAAAAGAAGATAATATAAACGTAATCGGCT
Source organism: Ilyomonas sp. (assembly GCA_965247435.1). Lineage (GTDB taxonomy): Bacteria > Bacteroidota > Bacteroidia > Chitinophagales > Chitinophagaceae > Ilyomonas. The sequence continues at coordinate 2,323,684 of OZ252019.1, forward strand.
GTGGTATTGACCTGGTGAAGTATGAAGCTGCATCTGTGAAATCGGTAAAGGAAAAATTGAAAATTGAAAATAATACGGTGATTGGATACTTCGGGCGGCATGACAAGGTTAAAGGAATAGACATGTTGCTATATGTCTTCGAACTATTATCGAAAACGAATAGCAACGTTGTACTTGTAATAGGAGGTTCCTCATCGGATTATACTAAAGAAATAAAGAACATAATAAAATCTTTTGATGTTGAAACACAACAAAAATGTTTCTTATTAGAAGATATTGAAGAAGAAAACAAAGCTGCGCTTTTTCATACGTTTGACATTTTTGTTTATCCTTCCATACAGGAATCATTCGGGATTGTTTTCTTGGAAGCTTGGGCTTGCAAAAAGCCGGTCATTGGTGTTAATACGGGTGCCGTAAGTGCTGTAATAACGCATGAGAAAGATGGTTTTTTGATAGAACCTAATAATGCAGATCAGTTAAGCAGGTATTGCACCACGTTAATTAAAGATGTCAACCTGCGGCACGAAATGGGTGAAAACGGGTACCGTAAAGTAAAGGAACGATACACCTGGGATATAGTAACCAATAAATATAGGGCAGTATACGGGGCTGCCATCTCCAAATACAATTGTATTAGCAAAGGCAATACTTACCCTACCAATGTACCTGAAAGATAAATTAAGTTTGCTATTAGGCTGGGGTAATATGCAATTGTGCAAACTATTGCCAGTAGCAGATTTCAGAAAAAATAAAGCACTCAATCATTACCACAAAGCTGTCTTGATACCGCAACATTTTGTTTCAGCGCCCGCACCGGCAACATTCAATTACAAAGTAAAAAAATCATTTTGGATAGAGGTTCTCCACAGGGGCTTTACTTCGGCCGAAGTGTATGCTGCTACTATTTATAATTGCATTTTGATTGGCCGGGGAGTTATACTCAATGAACAAAAAAAGATTTTGCTTGAATCAACTTTTTTCCAGCATGAATACTTGTATAAACTAAGGAATGCGCACTTAATACTAAAATTTTTGTTCATCTGCCCGGCACCAGAGTTAGATTACATTATACCGTTACTAAGCAAATTAAGCAACAACTATTATCACTGGACTATTGAGAATCTTACAAGAGTGGTATTACTTAATGCTTGCGATAAACATTTTAAAACGAAATATTCAATTGTTATAGCGGCTAATGCGCCCGCTTTCATAGCAGATTCATTAAAATACCTGTTGCAATGGCCGGAAGATAAAATAATAAAGTGGCAGGATAACCAGGCAGCTTCCGTTAACAATTGTTTACTGATCAGTTATCCCGTAACGCGCAATGAAGAAACAAAGATGATTTACGGGTATCCTTTGCAGATATATAAACTACTTAATGGTGTCGCCTTTAGCAATATACAGCCTTGCGATAAAATCCTGCCTGAATATTTTATTATCAGCAGGGCCAAAGCAAAGTTTAGAATGTTGGTTAATGAATCAGCCATCAAAGCGGCATTGTCTGATTACCCGGTAGAAATTATTCACCTCGAATCACTAAGTTATGTGCAGCAGGTCCAACTATTTCAGAAGGCAAAGCTGGTTATAGCGCCGCACGGCGCCGGCCTTACAAACATTGTTTACTGCAATGGGCAGAGTATGATCATTGAATTGTGCCCGGAGAAAGAAAACTATAGTCAGCCTGCACTGTTTTACCAGATCGCCAGGGCGCTTCAGATTCGTTACTACATTTACGAAGTTACTCCATGCAACAGCAGCAACGACATGATTGCAGATGAGATCTTAATTAGCGAAATAAAAAATCAAGTAAAAACGCAACTGATGGCCGTTGCGTAAATCCAACGAATATGTTCAGGCAGGAAGCATGCTGGATCGAAGAAACGGTGCGTTCTTTAAAGCCTTTGCCCAACAACTGCAAAGTTGCCAATCTCGGTTCATCCAATACTTACCTGCAACAATCGCTGCAGCCACATATATATCAACACATCATCAATCCACTGGTGCAAAACAGATGGAGCATTATCAACATAGATCTTAAAGCAGAAGACGGTGTAGATATAGTGGCAAATATTACAGATACATTGTTCGGCGAAAAATATGCAGACAATTTTGGTTTAACGCTTTGCACCAATATGCTGGAACATGTAGAAGACATTAACCTCGCCGTACAAAATATTTATTCCTGTACAGCCAACTACGGGTATATTTTACTCACCGTTCCGTATAAGTACAAAAAGCATTTAGACCCGATAGATAATATGTTTCGGCCGAAGCCAATGGAAATTTTAGACTTATTCAGCAGTAATTCGGTTGAGCTTATTGCATCGCAGATTATTACCATTACCGATCCGCAATACTATCCGGTCAAACAGTCCAGATACCCGTTATGGGGCTACCGTCACCGGGTTGCTTACTGGCTGGGGAAGCGGCACAAAGTATCAGGCGTTTTATTAAAAGTTAAGAAAGATGTGCGGCATCACGGGAACGTATAATTTTCACCGCGCGCAGTTGCAGAAACAATACACGCAACAGTGTCTTGTAAGCATGCGCCATCGCGGACCGGACGCACAGCAAACATGGGATAATGGCAGTAACTATATAGCTGGCTTTGCCCGGCTGGCGATACGCGATGTAAGCGTGCGGGGCAACCAGCCAATGTTGTCGGATGATAACAATTACTGCATCAGCTTTAATGGTGAAATTTATAATACGGCCGAACTCGTTAAAAAGTTGCGCCCTTACCGCAGTTCTTACGATTCTGCCTGTGATACAGAAATACTACTTTATTCTTTAATTCATCTTGGCATAGAAGAAACCTTACAGACAGCAGACGGCATGTTTGCATTTGCGTTTTTCAGCGTTAAGCAAAACAAGCTGGTATTGGCCCGCGACCGTGTAGGAATCAAGCCTTTGTATATTGGTAAATCAGCGGAAGGAATTGTATATAGCTCGCAGTACGATCACATTATCAACCACCCTTTTATACAAGGCCAACCCTTTGATGAAAGTACCATAGCCGCTTATCTTTCATTGGGGTATATGCCGGAAAACAGCGGCATTGTTACCAATACATATATGTTGCCGCATGGCAGCTACGCAATTATCAAAAGTAATGACATACAGTTACATACCTATTTTACATATAGCGCTTTAGAATCCATATCGCCTGGTTCACTGGAAGCAATAATTGAGCAAAGCGTAAAAGAGCAGTTAGTAAGCGATGTGCCGGTTGGCACCTTTATGTCCGGAGGTACCGATAGTGCCCTGATAAGTTATTTTGCCGGCAAACACCTGCCTCTCCAGGCATTTACCATCGGTATCCCGGATAATCGTTTAGATGAGTCGGCAGTTGCTGCAGAGTTTGCACACCTTTTTAAGATAGCTCATGCTTGTAAATACATTACCGAGGGTGATTTGCAACAACTTATAAAGGACAATGCCTGTGCATTTTCCGAACCTTTTGCTGATCCTTCTTCTTTGCCCGCTTTGTTGCTTTCGCAATTTGCAAAACAACAGGTTACTGTTGCGCTTAGCGGCGATGGCGGCGACGAATTGTTCTGGGGCTACCCGCGAAGCAGTAAAGCGCTTGCCTATCTGCCGTTTTACAGAAAAAACCGCCTGTACCGCATAACGAGGCTGATAATTGATAAATACAGTAAACCATCAACAACGGATATAGGCAGGCATTGGAAACAGGAGAGCCTTATGGCGTATTACTATTCGTCTTTGTTTATTACAGGTGCCTCCTACTGGTTACCAAAAATATACAAAGCCAAGGCCCTGAAACCGCACTTTTATAATGAATCCAATGAACAATATAATATTGGATTGAGTGAGTCTGCATGTATGAATCTTATACGCAAAATGGAGATAGACGTACACTTGCAACGCATTCTTTTAAAAGTTGACAGAGCCGGTATGTACCATAGCCTGGAGGTAAGGGTTCCGCTGCTAAGCAATAATCTGCTCTCTTGTAGCCAGTCTTTTACTTATAAGGACTGCATCACCAATGGACATGGCAAAATACCTTTAAAGAAATTACTTATAGCAAAATCAAATGAAGCACTGGTAATGCAACCAAAAAAGGGTTTTGCAATACCAATAGATAAATGGATACGCACCGAATTAAGAAAGGATGTAAGGGAAAAAATCCTTGATATGCCTGCCGTTTTATCAGTAGCATTTAATAAAAACGAACTGGCGCACATGCTCGCGTTACATGACAATAAAACAATGGACTGCGGCTGGTTTATCTGGGCTGTTTATTCATTGGTTTTATGGCATGATGCACATGTTAACAAGTTTGCGGATTTACCTGAATTTAATAAACGGGTTGTAATTATATAATAATAAATTATTTGCTCGAAAATACAGGATCATCAGGTCTGCAGCTTACCAGTTATTATTACATTAATCAGAAACATTGCCAGCGAACAATATCCGGATAGCGATTATAACCAACGAGTTTCCATCGGTTAGCGAAACGTTCATTTCCAATAAGGTAAAGATGCTGGAGATACATGGCTTTGAAGTAATCGTTTTTGCTACTGCTAAAAACGAAACATTGTTTAAGGATGTATTTAAGGAAGGAACGAACATCACGGTTGTAGTACTGAACAACAAGTCACTGTTAAAGTATTTGTGTATCCGCCCCTACCTGTTACTGAGTTCCTTGAACAAAAAAAAAATGGCGCGCAATATTTTAAAAAATTTCAGGCTGCACAGTATTAACCAGTATTCTCCAGATATAATTCACTTTGAGTTTTCAGGAATTGCAATTGACTATCTAAATATTTTCAAAGACTTAAAGGGCAAGAAAGTAGTAAGCTGCCGCGGCTCTGCAGAAAAGGTAAAGCTGCTTCTTTATGAAGAAAGAAAACAACACCTTAGGTTGTTGCTTACAAAAACAGATGCAATACATTGCGTGTCCGGCGATATGCGCACAACAATTTTACCTTATTGCAATACACCTGTAAAAATATTTATCAATTATCCAAGTATAAATACCGATTTCTTCAGGCGCGCCCAGAATAATATTACTAATGAAACGCCTGTAATTTTAAGTGTTGGCAGGTTAACATTTCAAAAAGGATACTTTACCGGCTTGCAGGCTATCCGGCAGTTAAAACAGGCTGGCACAGCATTCACCTGGCTCATTGTTGGCAACGGCACACAGTATGAAGAGCTGTTATTTCATATAAACAGGTTAGGCCTCGAACAAAGCGTCAAGGTATTTCCTTTAAAAACCAAAGCGGAAATAAGGCACCTGATGGAGCAGGCAACAGTTTTTTTTCTGCCAAGTGTATACGAAGGTATTGCCAATGTTGTCCTGGAAGCGATGAGCATGGAGCTGCCGGTCGTAAGTACCCGCTGCGGTGGTATGGCAGAAGTAATTACACATGGACATAATGGTTTATTGGCAGAAGTGTATGATCATGAACAATTAGCAAGGCACATAACGTATCTGATACATCATCCTGCTGCTGCAGCAGCTATGGGCAACGCAGCAAGAATGCGTGTGGAAGAACAGTTTACACTGGAGCGGCAAACAGCGGTTTTTGAAACTATTTACGAACAACTCCTTACTGATTAATTTGTTTTTTAGCTTTAGCAAATATCTTATTCCAGGCTGGCAGTTCAATATACAACCAGTTGCTTCCAGTTTCCCGTCCTATATTTCGGTTAACATTGCAGATGAAGAAAAAGATAAGGCCTTTTGTACAGAACAAGCCCGGCTGGACGATGCCGGCTACAGGCTGTGGAATACCGGAATACTATCGGTAGCAGCGCAGGATCAGCTATCGGAAATAGCATTATTGTCAAAGCCAACACTGCAGGATGAATACCGGTTTGTACGTAAATATTGGGGCACTATATGGTCAACCTATGTGTTAATGCTCCGGCTCTTTACCTTCAAAAATCCTTTTGCAGAAATAAGGCAGTATGCCGGCACACGGCATACCGCAAAATACCAGTTACCGTTACAGCAAGATCAGTATCAGGATTTCGATACGTTTCAATCAGATTTGGTTGCATCCAATCCTTTAGTTGCCGTTATTATCCCTACGCTTAACCGGTATAATTACCTGAAAAGTGTTTTGAGAGATCTGGAAAATCAGACTTATAAAAATATGGAGGTGATTGTTGTTGACCAGTCTGATGCATTTGATGAAACTTTTTATGAAGCCTGCCACCTGAATCTTCACCTTATCCGGCAGGCAGAGAAAAAGCTCTGGACCGCCCGCAACAGGGCAATTGAGGCCACAACCGCAGCGTATCTTCTTTTTTTCGATGATGATTCCCGTGTAAAAGAAGATTGGGTGCTTAATCATATAAAATGTCTGGATTATTTTAAAGCCGATATTTCTGCTGCTGTATCAATAACTACGGCAGGTGGCAAAGTGCCGGAGAACTACCGGCACTTTCGTTGGGCCGACCAGTTTGATTCGGGCAATGCGATGGTAAAGCGTTCTGTTTTTAAAGAAATAGGATTATTTGATGAGCAATTTAACGGCATGCGCATGGGCGATGGCGAGTTTGGATTCCGTGCTTATAAATACGGCTATCGAAGCATCTCTAACCCTAAAGCTTTCCGGATACATTATAAGGCCGGCGAAGGCGGCTTGCGGGAAATGGGAAGCTGGGATGGCTTCCGGCCAAAAAAATGGTTTGCTCCCAAACCCGTACCCAGCGTTATTTTTCTTTATAAAAAATACCTGCCTGCGCATTTATACCGGCATGCAATATTTAAAGGTATTTTATTATCCAACGTTTCCTATAAACACAAGGGCAGCGGCAAAATGCTTCTGCTCAGCGCTTTATTAACGATTATAAAAGCTCCGTTACTCTATCTTCAATATTATAAGGCTAACAAAATAGCTTTGCAAATGCTGAAAAAAGATGATGGCATTCGCTTGCTTGTTTCCTGATCTTCCGGTTGCCCGTTTCATTATATAAGAATGAAATTAAAATCTGAAAGCTTTAAAAAATTAGCTATAATATCGGATTGCACACACGTGGCAACAGCAACCGGTATTGGTACGGACAATCATATTTTTCTAAGACAGATGGAAGCACTGGCAGGCCACTTCGAAAAAATAGTTATCTGCTGCCCGTTCACCTTGCCTGCAACAATGCGGCAATCCAGCATTTATAGCAATAAGCATATCAGTTTTATACAACTGCCGCTTGCCGGCGGCAATGGATTTAAAGGAAACATGAGCTTACTAAAAGCTTTGCCTGCATGGTACAAGGCTTTCAAAAAAATGAATGCATGGGCGGATATTGTGTACCAGCGCTTTCCCAACAACCTTAACCTGCCCGGTTTTCTTTATTTCTATTTACATCGGAAAAAGGGCTTTGCAACCTACACAGGAGCCTGGTACAATTATAAAGGAGAGCCAGCTACGTACCGGCTTCAGAAATTATTATTGAAAAGCCTGTACCGTGGTCCTGTCGGCATTTACTTCGATGAAAAAGACAAATACAAACATATTTTTAAAACCTTCAGCCCGTCTTATACAGATCATGAATGGCAGCAGGAAACGGATATAGCCAAACGGAAAAAAAAGCGTTTCCTCACGGGCATCTATCATATACCAATATACATTAGTGTGGGCAAACTCACGCCAAAGAAAAATCATCTGTTCCTGCTGGAATGTTTTAAAACTGTACACGAAGAGGGCGTTGATTTTAGGTTATATATAATCGGCGATGGACCAATGTTTAACGCTAATAGCGATTTTATTAAAGAGAACGGTTTAGCAAACAAGATAATCATGTCAGGTAATAAAGACTACGATGAGTTAAAAAATGCGTACCGGGAAGCCGATTTTTTAGTCCACCCGTCTTTGGCAGAAGGCTATGTAAAAGTGCCGGTGGAGGGCTTTTTTTGCGGTGTCATTCCATTAATTAATAATATCAGTATCGCCGGCGAAATAACAGGCGTACGCGAAGAACGCGGGTTTTTATTTTCGGCAGAAGATAAAGCTTCGTTAGTACAACTGATTAAGGAAACTATACGGCCGGATGCAAGATTAGCTGATAAGATTGAAGAAGGCCGAAAATATAGCTTTACCAAAACTATGGAGGCCTGGGAAGAACAGTTTCTTACAAAAGTTTTTTCCTTTTATAACGAATTATAACGATAACTAAAAAGAATTCACTGCGCGACATGTCGTTATCAATAAACAAAAAAACTGTAAACTTTCAAAAAATATCGCCAGTTACAAGACTGAATACTTTTTTTGCAATCGCTTTTTTGCTTGGTATGATAACCGGTGCAAAAGCGCTGCCGAGCGGATTATTTATTGTAGCAGATATAGCATTATCCTTAGCAGCAATCCAGTACGCATTATATGTGGATATTGATAAGTTATTTGCCATATTCCCGTACCTTTTATACAGCGAGTTATACGTGCGGGACAGCTTTACGTACTTCCCTTACAATTACCTGCCTTATTTATCTATTCTGATATTTACTATACTGCTGGTGCGTCAGAAAGTTTCTATTAAGCAACATTCCACTGCATTTGTGTTACTGATCGGCTATGTGTTGCTGGAACTCATAGACCTTAGCCGTGCAATAGATTTACAATATGCCTGGATGCTTTTTACAAATTCTTTAATGCTGCTCTTATTGGCAATGTGGGCTGCTTATAATTATCTGTCGCCTAAACGTATCAACAGGTTTCTTATAAATATTCAAATGGCCGGCGTATTTACCTGCGGTTATCTTACCATCGCGCATTTTACACGCAACATTACCTACACTTATGCATCCAATGCCAGTGCCAGTAACGGGTTGCCGCCTAATCAACTGAGTTCTTATATTGGTTTTCCTTGTATTCTGTTTGCCATAGCGCTTTTAAATTCAAATAAAAACTTTGTCGCTAATCTTATCCTATTTGTTCTTAGTTGCACGCTGATGATTTTTACATTTTCACGAGGCGGCATTTATTTCGTAGCGGCTATACTGGGCTTGTATTTTTTGTTTAATAAAAAAAATACAAGAAACTACTCGTTGCTGCTCCTGTTAATACCTGTCGGGCTTGCAGTTTTCATATACATAACAAATGTAACCAACGGAATGGTGACACAGCGATATGAAGAACCAGGCTATTCGGGCCGCGACCGGTTAGCCGAGGCTGCACTAAATCTTTTTGCCCAACATCCGCTTGCTGGCGTTGGCACTTCCAATTTTAATAAACTGATATCCAGCGAAAATCTATATGCATTCGATTCCGGTGCTCATAACGAAATTACCCGCGCTATGGCAGAGCATGGTTTGCTCGGCATTTTTACATTCTGGGGCTTTTTTATCGTCCTGTTTTTCGAGATAAACAGGCGCAGTAAAGTGCAGCGAGATTACGGGATGTATTTTCTGGTGCTCTTTTTACTAACAATAGTGCATAATGGTTTGAAAACAGGCTTACAGCCATTTATTCTTTTGCTGGCCATTGCAACGCCTACAATTCTGCAGCAACAGAAAAGGCCAACACATAGCCAGTTTGCAAAATCTTAGCCGGTTAGCCCTAAAAGCCTAAGCTAATAATCCTCTTACTTAATGCCAGCCCTCTCCTTCGCCATTATCGGTTGCGGAAATATCGGTAAAAGACATGCACAGCATATAGCCGCGCGGGGCGTTCTGTGCGCCGTATGCGATATCGATACACACAAAGCAGCAACATTGGGTAAAGCATACAATACTGCCGTATATTCATCTTTGGAAGAACTGCTTGCCGGGGAAAAAGAATTAACCGTTATAGCAATCTGTACACCCAACGGTCTTCATGCCAGCCAAACGATACAATGCCTGCAGGCAGGCCACCATGTAGTATGCGAAAAGCCGATGGCTATTAATCCGGATGACTGCAGGCGGATGATTGCTGCAAGCGAACAAAATAACAGGCAATTGTTTATTGTAAAGCAAAACCGTTTTAACAGCGCGGTGGCCGAGGTAAAAAAGGCGTTGTCGCTACACGCACTTGGAAGAATTCTAAGTTTCCAGATCAACTGTTTCTGGAACAGGAACGAAGCTTATTATACCGGTAGCTGGCATGGGACGAATGACCTTGACGGCGGTACTTTGTTTACGCAGTTCAGCCACTTTATAGATATTCTATACTGGCTGCTGGGCGATGTACAAAGCGTACAGTCGTACCTGCAAAATAGCGCGCATCCGAACATTGCCATCGAAGACAGCGGCGTTGTAATTATTCATTTGCAAAATGGTGCGATCGGAACCTTGAATTATACGGTAAATGCTTACCGGGAAAACATGGAAGGGTCGTTCACCATATTTGGAGAAAAAGGAACGGTAAAAATTGGCGGGCAATATTTAAATAACATCCAATATCAGCATATAAACAACTATGTTATATCACCGTTGCCCGAACAAAATGTTGCAAACGACTATGGATTTTATAAAGGCAGTATGAGCAACCACGATAAAGTGTACGATAATGTATTGGAGGTTTTACAGAACGGTGCAGCTATTACCACCAATGCTTATGAAGGTCTTAAAACGGTAGAAATAATTGAAAAAATCTATGCGGCCAACGCTATGAAGTATTCCGCTGACTAAGCTGTTATAGTTCTTTCCATTTTAAAGGTTTAATTAAGGCGGTTTGAAGACGTTTATACATACCTCGGCGTTAATTTTATCAAACAATCATTAACAAGCAATAATTTCACCGATGATAGCATTTACAAAAGATAAGCTGCCGGATTATGCATTTAAAAAAGCGATGAAGAAACCACTGCCAGTCCGCTGTTTTCAGATAAACGAGGCTTTTACAGTGCAAACGATGGAGGGCAAAGCCGGCGACTTTCTTATGATCGGAATAAAAGGCGAAATGTATGCATGTGATAAAGAAATTTTTGAAGAAACCTATGCATTTGTTTAATGCTTGAAGCAGCTTCCGTTAGTCACTATCAGGAGGTTAATTGTTGAAAAGTTTTTCAGAAGCAACTATTTCTAATGACTACGGCAGCAGGCAAACCGTTTAGCGCGTCCGGACCGTAAGTAATAACCATGACCAAAACGTTTACGATACCGTTTTCTCCACCCTTTATAGATGAAGAAGTAAAGCAGGAAGTGCTGGACGCTTTGGAAAGCGGCTGGATAACGACTGGCCCTAAAGTAAAAGCGCTGGAGAAAGAAGTGGCCGAATTTTGCGGTGCGGAAGCTACGCTTGGCGTTAGCAGCGCTACTGCCGGCATGCAACTGTTGCTGCATTGGCTGGGCATACAGCCGGGCGATGAAGTAATTGTACCGGCATATACGTATTGCGCTACAGCCCTTGCCGCTATCCATGCGGGCGCTGTGGTAAAAATGGTAGATGTAAACGAAGACTTTACCATCAGTATCAAAGCGGTGGAAGCGGCCATTACCTCCCGAACCAAAGCTGTTATTTTAGTTGATTTTGCAGGCTGGCCTTGCGATTATGATGCGCTGTTTACTGTTGTTAGAAAGATAGAAATTAACAGGCTTTTTACCGCTGTTGGTGAAGTACAAAACAAGCTGCGCCGTATTTTAATTATGGCAGATGCGGCACATTCATTTGGCGCATTGTATAAAAATAAAAGAATCGGTACGCTGGCCGATGCAACGGTATTTTCTTTTCACGCCGTTAAAAACCTTACCACCGCCGAAGGCGGCATGATCTGCCTGAACATGCCGGCGCCGTTATCCAATACAGAAGTTTATAAAACCTTGCGCCTGTGGAGCCTGAATGGTCAGACGAGAGATGCATTTACAAAATCTGAAGCCGGCGACTGGAAGTATGATATTGTATATCCTGGTTTTAAGATGAACCTGCCCGATGTGCTGGCAGCAATTGGCCTTGCCCAGTTCAGGAAGTTCCGGGAAAACGTAATGGAAGAAAGGAAACGTGTGTTTGACACCTATGATGCTGCTTTTGGAGCATATAGCTGGGCGATGTGCCCTCCTTTTCACCGGCAGGGCTACGAAAGCTCTTACCACCTTTATCCCTTGCGCATCAGGAATATTACCGAGCAGCAGCGTGATGAGATAATGAAGCTGATTAGTAAAATGGGCGTTTCGGTAAATGTGCACTTTATACCCATGCCGTTGCTTACGATCTTTAGACAAATGGGCTTCCGCATGACTGATTACCCCATGAGTTACGCTTTGTATGCCAATGAAATCTCGCTTCCCATTTATCCACAGCTAAAAGAAGAAGCCTGCAACTACGTTATAGCTGCAGTAGTAAGTGCAGTAAATAAAGTAATGCATGAAAGATAACACCCGGTTGTACGATATACTCCTTGCGCTGGCTGGCCTGCTCCTTCTGCTGCCGGTGTTTATAGCTATTGCTTTCTGGATAAAGATAAATTCCAAAGGGCCGGTATTATACTTGCAACTAAGGGTAGGAGAAGAAGATAAAGATTTTATCCTCTGCAAGTTCAGAACGATGCATACCGATGCAGATAAAATAAGTCCGCTTACAGTTGGCAGCAGCGACCATCGCATTACCGGCGCCGGAACGGTGCTGCGTAAATATAAGCTGGATGAACTGCCGCAGCTTTGGAACGTACTCAAAGGGGAAATGAGTCTTGTTGGTCCCAGGCCGGAACTGCGCAAATACGTGGCGCTTTACAACGTGCAGCAAAAAGAGACTTTGCGTATTAAACCCGGCATCACCGATACCGCCTCTATACATTTCTGTAACGAAAGCGAGCTGCTTGCGGGTGTGCCCGAGCCGGAACAATTCTACATCCAGTACATATTGCCGGTTAAATTGGAATTAAATAAAAATTATATTGTCCATAAAAGTCCTTCTCTCTACTTTAAAATTATCCTGAACACGATATATTCGGTATGTAATCCGGATAACAGTTGGCAACCAACCGAAAAAAGTTGACAACTATAGCCGCCGATCGCTTCACCGATTCAATATCAGTTAATGCTAAAACAGATTGTTTTCTCCGCACGGGTTATCACCTGCATCTTGTGTTGTGCAGGCTTATATACCATCGCTCTTTCCTTCCGGCTCCTGCCCTTCCAACGGCTTTTACTTTTTAGTACAACCGCTTTGTGCGGTTACCTGTTCTTCAAAATCATTTACAACAAACAAGGGACGCACAGTCGCCGGAGCAGGAAAGAATACGAACCTGCATCAACAGCAATAAAACCGTTTCAGCTTTTAAAAAAAACCATCACCAAAACATTTAACAAGGAGAAGCCTGCTGTCCAGGGTACTAATGGCAGTAACCTAACTATGCATGATTTGCTTGGCAGAGACAGCATCTGCTTAAGCAATTCAAAAATGGCAGACCTCATACGCAATAAAACCATTCTTATCACCGGGGCTGCGGGATCCATCGGCTGCGGCATCGCCAAACAGGTAGCAGCATTACAACCGGCAGCACTTATCGTTTGCGACCACAGCGAAACCGCCTTGTACGAACTGGAGTACGAACTGGAACAGGAATTTCAATTGGGCTACACTTTAAAACCGGTGCTGGCCAATGTTACCAGCCGCGCAGCCATGACACAGGTTTTCATCAACTGGAAGCCGGACATTATTTTTCATGCGGCGGCTTATAAGCATGTGCCTATGATGGAGCTACACCCCTGCGAAGCCATTCATAACAATGTATATGGCACCAAAGTGGTTGCCGACCTCGCCTGTTTGTTCGAAGCGGAAAGTTTTATTTTAATTTCAACAGATAAAGCAGTTAGTCCTTCCAGCGTAATGGGCGCTTCCAAGCGCATTGCGGAAATGTATTGCAGTGCGTTAGCGGCAAAAGAAGAATCGCTGGAACCGAACAACCTGCTTACGTACCTGCAGGATGGCAAAAAAACCAAATTTATCACAACCCGCTTTGGCAACGTGCTTCATTCCAATGGCTCTGTCATTCCAAGGTTTCAGCAGCAAATCGCCGCCGGCGAACCGGTTACGGTAACGCATCCGGAAATGAGCCGGTATTTTATGACGCTGAAAGAAGCCTGTACTTTAGTAATGGAAGCGGCAACCATGGGCAGCGGCGGCGAAGTATTTATGTTTGATATGGGCAAGCCGGTGAACATTCTGGAGCTTGCGCAGAAGCTGATTAAAAACGCAGGATACAGACCGGAAGCTATAGAGATACAGTTTACCGGCCTGCGGCCGGGTGAAAAGTTGCACGAAGAGCTGCTGGATAAAACCGAAATGATCTTACCGACCTATCATCCAAAAATAATGATTGCCAAAGCCGCACAGCAACGGTACACCGAAATGAAAGCTAACCTTATACAACTGCTTAAAGCAGCCGATCAGCAACTTTCATCCGAAGTAATAAAACAGATCAAACGAATGGTGCCGCAATACAATGGCACGGCAGAGGATGCTCCGCTTGTGGCCGGCGAAGCCATGATTAAAACAAAAGTCATCTCTTATTAGCCTTACCTAAATCGTGGGAACGAATACGGATATACGAAGCTTGCCCTGCAATTTGACAGCAGCGGTAAAAACCTCAAAGGATATTTGTGTAAATTTGCCCTATGTTTTCCTTTTTTCAGTCCAAAAAAACTGATCCTGATTTATCGTTTATTGGTGTGGATATGCACTCGCACCTGTTACCGGCGCTTGATGACGGCCTTAAAACAATGGAAGACACGGTGAGCTTTATCAGCCGGCTGCACGACTTAGGTTACGGCAAGCTTATTTGCACGCCACATATTATTGCAGATCTCCATCCGAATAGTCCCGATACTATATTGCCGCGCCTTGAAGAAGTAAGAGCGGCATTAAAAGAAGCGGGAATCCCGGTGCAGATCGACGCTGCAGCCGAATACATGGTGGATACTGATTTTGAAAACAGTATAAAAAATGGCAGCCCGCTGCTGACTATTAAAGATAAATACATATTGATTGAGATGAGTTATGTGGCGCCGTCGCCAAATATGGAACAGGTGATTTTCCAGTTGAATATGAAAGGCCTGAAGCCTATTGTAGCACATCCCGAGCGCTACCTCTACTACCATAATGAGTTTGAAAAATACCAGCGTTTTTTAGATCTTGGCTGCATCTTACAGGTAAACCTGCTTTCCTTATCAGGCTATTACGGAAGAAATGTAAAACAGGTAGCCGAGAAACTGATCAAGCAAAAAATGATACAGCTTGCCGGTACCGATATGCACCATACCAATCACCTGAATGCTTTACTGGAACTGGCTGTAAGAAAAGATTTCTATAAATTATTAGCGGAAGCTGATTTGCTGAACAAAACCTTGTTGTAAACAACCAGCAATTGCCGGCATTTCATCCACGGAACAGCAAAAAGAACTCCTCCGGCGAATCTTCTAAAAATTTCAATCCTTTCCGCTTGTTCATTTCCTGACTACGATTACTAACTTTCGCCACTCCGGTCCTTTTGCGCCACAGGGGTTTGTTTTCATCAGGCAGGATGAAGTTAGCATCACACGGGATAGTGTTTCCATCGCACAGGTAACTGTTTTCACCGGAAGGGTTGCTCGTTTCATCACACCGGTCAGCGTTTTCGTCACCCCGGTTGAACCTTCCGCATGACAGGATGTTGTTTCCGCCTGACAAGCTGTTCCCTCCGCCGCACCGGATAAACATTTCGCCACACGGGTTACACGTTTCCTCACACCGGCTGCCTTTCCTGTATCTCCTGCTAAAGCTTCCCTCGCTTAATATGTATTTTCACACGCTGCGTTTTTACGCTTCGTTATACTGCGTACAATTTCTGCTAAAGCTTCCCGCTCCCATCTTATCAATTTACCACTTCCACATCGTACAACTTCGTATCAGCAACCTTCTTGTAGCTAAAAGCCAAACTAAATCCTCCGGCTTCGCCGGCTAACCAAAGCAACAAGCGCAACCCGCTGCTCTTGCCGGAGTAAGTGCAGGATCTGTTGGTAAAAGTGATTAAACGCATACCTGCAATTCACTTATCCCAATTTTCGCATACAAATTGCTTTCATCTCTGTTAGAAGCAGTTGCATAGCAACTTATCAAACCACTTAGGGCAATACATCCTGCACCTGCTTTCCTGCTTTTGTGTTCATTGCAGCATTGCATCAACCAGTAAAAATATTGTTTCATGCCTTCGTCTCAAACGTTCGATTATACTATCGATTTCGCCGCCACCGATTTTCGCAAACATCCGGAATTATACCGCATTGGAAAGGGCGAGCAGGGCGTATTGCTTGCTGAACCATATAAAAGTGAAATCTTACCACACTGGAAATTTAAAACACCTGCCATTGCGCAAACTTCTTCTGAAGCCATTTATAAATTATTCCTCAGTTATAAAAAACAAAAGGATTTTGCAGGCATGGATATGGCGCGGAAGTTTATACAAATGGGATTTACCCGTGCACGCCGGTACGCCAACCATAAGAGCGGGAAGAAATATAAAGGCGCCGTGCCGGCCGATAAGAAAGGGCAAAGCGGCGCGCACGGCAGGCCCGTTTTACCGCCGGTAAAGGATGAAGAAAAAGCGCAAAGCGCAGCCATCTTTTTTAATATGTTGCAAAAAGTGAAGGGCGACAAAACCTATCTCCGGTTAAGAGAACTCCATATCCGGTTGGTAAACGAGCTGGCGCTGCTTCCACCGGCAAACCTGTAATCCGCGCTATCATTAAACCTTTCCGTTTGCTTTACCTGCCTACCTTTGTTTTTAATCTAAAATATTGTTGGCCGATGAAAAAGTGTACCGCTTCCCTCCTGCTCTTATCATTCTTCTGTTTACAGGCACAAAGCCAGACACCCGTTTTACAAAAGAAAGCTACGTTTATCAGCAACCTGATGAGCAAAATGACGCCCGACGAGAAAATAGGGCAGCTCAACCTCGTAACGCCGGGCGGCGCCGTTACCGGCTCGGTAGTAAGCCAGGATGTGGATGATAAAATCCGTAAAGGATTTGTCGGTGGGTTATTTGGTATTACCGGCCCGGCCACGGTGCGCAAAGCGCAGGAGATAGCAGTCAACAATTCACGGCTGCATATTCCTTTAATCTTCGGGCTGGATGTTATCCATGGCCATCGTACTATTTTCCCCATTCCGTTAGGATTATCGTGTAGCTGGGATACCGCGATGATAGAACGCAGTGCCGCCATTGCGGCCAATGAAGCTACGGCCGACGGATTGAACTGGGCGTTCTCGCCGATGGTGGATATTGCGCGCGACCCGCGCTGGGGCCGCGTGGCAGAGGGCAGCGGCGAAGACCCGTACTTAGGCGGAAAGATTGCGGCCGCCATGGTACGCGGATACCAGGGAAAGAATTACGACAGCACCAATCATTTAATGGCTTGTGTAAAGCATTTTGCCCTGTATGGCGCTGCAGAAGGCGGCCGGGATTATAATACCACCGACTTAAGCCGGATAAAAATGTATGAATATTACCTGCCGCCCTATAAAGCCGCTGTGGATGCCGGTGTGGGCAGCGTTATGAGTTCTTTTAATGAAATAGATGCGATACCGGCCACTGCTAATAAATGGCTGCTTACCGACCTGCTGCGCAAACAATGGGGCTTTAAAGGTTTGGTTGTTTCGGATTATACAGCCGTTAGCGAAATGATTGCGCATGGCATGGGCGACCTTAAAACGGTGTCGGCGCTTGCGTTGGGTGCAGGGTTGGATATGGATATGGTGAGCGAAGGTTTTTTAACCACCATCAAACAATCGCTGCAGGAAGGTAAAATTACCCAGCAGCAGATTGATGGAGCCTGCCGCCGGATATTAGAAGCGAAATACGACCTCGGCCTGTTTGCAAACCCTTACCGATATATGGATGAAAGCCGCGTAATGCGCGATATCATGACGGATGCCAACCGCGCCGCAGCCCGCACTTTTGCTGCGCATGCCTGCGTATTGCTGAAGAATACCAACGGCATTTTACCACTAAAAAAGAGCGGCACGATTGCGCTCGTTGGTCCGCTGGCCGAAAGCCAGCGTAATATGCTGGGTACCTGGAGTGTTTCGGGCGACTGGCAGAAATCGGTAAGCATTGCAACCGGTTTAAAGAATATTGCCGGCAGCGATGTAAATATTTTATACGCTAAAGGCGCTAATATCTCCGATGATACGGTATTTGCCAAACGGGTAAATGCATTTGGTACCGAAATAGACATAGACAGCCGCACACCGCAGCAGCTCCTGGACGAAGCAGTGAATCTTGCCAGGAATACCGATATAGTAGTAGCCGTATTAGGCGAAGCCGCCGACATGACGGGCGAATCGAGCAGTATGAGTAATATAAATTTGCCCGAAAGCCAGGAGACATTATTAAAAGCATTGGTGGCAACGGGCAAGCCGGTAGTGCTGGTGCTGATGAATGGCCGGCCAATGACGCTTACCTGGGAAGACGAACATGTAGCAGCCATACTCGACGGCTGGTTTGGCGGCACTGAAGCCGGCAACGGTATCGCCGATGTATTGTTTGGCAATTATAATCCATCCGGCAAACTGACGATGAGCTTTCCGAGAAATACAGGCCAGATACCGGTGTATTACAACCATAAAAATACCGGGCGGCCTTTTAAAGAAGGCGATTATCCGAAGTTTAAAAGCGACTACCTCGATGTGTCCAATGATCCGCTTTATCCTTTCGGTTACGGATTAAGCTATACTGATTTTACCTATAGCGATGTTACCCTTGATAATGCAACGCTTAGCGGCAACGGCACTTTAAAGGCCACGGTAACTGTTACCAACACCGGAAGTGTTGCCGGCGAAGAAACCGTTCAGTTGTACCTGCAAGACCCGGTAGCTTCTGTAACGCGCGCGGTGAAGGAACTGAAAGGCTTTCAGAAAATAATGCTGCAGCCGGGCGAAAGCAAAGCAGTTACCTTCAGCATTATGACCAACGATTTAAAGTTTTACAATACCAATCTTAAATACGATTGGGAAGGCGGGCAATTCAATATTTACATCGGCCCCAATAGTAAGGAAGTAAAAGCGGCAATGGTAAACTGGAGTAAGTGAGCATTGAGACTTGACTTTACAGCTTTCCTTTCCTGGCATAGCTTTACAACTATTATCTATCACCAACAAACGCTGACCGGTTCTAAAACCAGTCAGCGTTTGTTATAAATACCCCTTACTGCCGCTATCTTGGTATTAGCAATTGCTTTATACCACCCCGCGCTGCCTGTATGCATTGCAGCGCGGGGTGAAAAAGGGTGACTGTAAAAGCTGTATAACATAGACAAGAAAGTAAACACGTAATCAATAACAGACAAGAATGCCGTAAAACTCTCAGGCTGGCACTCGCTGTTTCATCCTGATGTTTTGTGGAGTATGTCTATAGCTAATTAATAAAGAGGTATGGGTACTTTGATTACGCGGTTAATAAAGCCT
Source organism: Ilyomonas sp. (assembly GCA_965247435.1). Classification (GTDB taxonomy): domain Bacteria; phylum Bacteroidota; class Bacteroidia; order Chitinophagales; family Chitinophagaceae; genus Ilyomonas. Next base: position 2,343,021 of record OZ252019.1, read on the forward strand.
TGTTCCTTTACCCTGAAAAAAGCCATTATAGTTGGCATCATTCAGAACATGAGGCATGAATAACATGCTAACATATATAAGTTTAGCCAGTATATTTTCATTTTACAAATTGAAGCTTTGCTCTACTTCGGAGAGCGGTTTTTATCACCCGGAAGCAAGCAGCGCATTAAAGGTCTTAACCGGATAAAACAAACAGCAACTTATTTACGATAAGCTGTTTGAAAAAGCGAAAGAAAAACTATCCATTACCCGGTTATCTGTAATGGAGATTGTTTAGGAACCGGGCTTTAAACATCCGTAATCATTCTTAAGCTGTTTAAAACAACGACGAGTTCTTCACACCTAAAATTCAGGCAGTCGTTTACTTATAATTCACTATCGCTTACAAATGCCTGCTGCTGTAGCGGCCGGCAGAAGCTAAGCCGGCAATTATTTTTCAAATAAACTTTCTATCTTTAATTAAGGTACCGCAACAATATAGTTAGAAAGTATTTCCATTACTAAAAGACCAAACTATGACTACGAATATCAATAACACTTTTTTTGCACCGGAGCTTTATATAAATAATGGGATAAAAGACATTTCATTTTATAAAAATGCTTTTGGAGCAACGGAGAATTTATGTTTTACCAACGAAGACGGCACTGTTCACGTTGCAGAGCTTTCCATTAACGGAGCTATATTTCACATTCATGAAATAACCGCTCCGCATTTTTTTTCTCCTGATAAATACAATGGCTCTACCTGCTGCATTGGTTTGTTTGTGCCTGATGTAGATATGGTAATAAAGCAGGCCATAACAGCCGGAGCTATTGAAATAAGCCCCGCAGAAGATTATGAGTATGGCTACAGGCAAGGCACTATCAAAGACCCTTTTGGACATTACTGGCAAATACAGAAAAAAATTTAAAGGCGTTCAATCGGGCATTGCCGGCAATATGTAGTTGCGGTCAAATGCAATGTTACCTCCCCGCCTGCACAAAGTTCTGCTCAATCGTACATACAAGGCTGCAGATAAAATAACTGGCTATATGAAGTATTACTTACTCATCCCGTTACTCGGGCTATACTCGTCTGCTTTTAGTCAGAATAATTATGAAAGCGAAATCAGCCACATTGAAAACGGACTCACCGGAGAAATCATTTCATTTGATACGGACGCTGTTAATAAAATGAACATTCTTGACAGAATGAAGTATTATAAAGTAAACGGTGTAAGCATTGCAGTGATTGAAAACGGTGAAATACAATGGACGAAAGCTTATGGAGCAGCAGATGCCGGTACGGGCGAAAAAACAACGACTGAAAGTTTATTCCAGATAGCATCCATGGGCAAAGTCATAACTGCTTTAGCTGCGCTTACCCTTGTAAAAAATGGAAAAATTTCGTTAGATGAAAATGTCAACAATAAGCTTACTTCCTGGAAGATTGCAGAGAACAAATTTACCGCTAAAGAAAAAGTAACGCTACGGCGTTTGCTTTGTCATTCAGGCGGCTTTACGGATGATTACGGGTTTGCAGGATATAGTGCTACCGACTCTATTCCTTCCCTTATAAATATTATAAAAGCCCAGCCGCCAGCCAACAATACGAAAGCTTTAACAGTGAATTATGTACCGGGTACGCTGATGCGGTATTCGGGTGGCGGTTACCTGATTATCCAACAGCTTATAGAAGATATTACCGGGATGCCCTTTGCAAACTATGTAAAGCAAGAAGTTTTTACAAAGCTTAATTTAAAGCATAGCACGTACAATTATTATCCCGACAGCAACGGATTTAAGATTGCCCGCGGGCATGATGAAAATGGAAACACAGTTCCAAAGGAAAAGTATCATGTTTATCCTGAAAGTGCTGCGGCCGGCTTCTGGTCAACACCCGGAGATATAGCCGGGATATTGATTGAAATGCAAAAAGAATACAATGGAAGCGCCGGCATAATTCTGAATCAATCATTATTAAATGTTATGATGACGCCTCAGTTTGAAGTTAATGACCGGGGATTGGGTGTTGTTTTAAAAGGCGCCGGGTATGTGAACGGCTTTTGGCACGCCGGCCAGAATGCCGGCTACAATTCCCTGCTTTGTGCAACGACAAAAACAGGGCAGGGAGCAGTTGTAATGCTTAATTCCGACGGAGATATTGAACTGGCAGTAGAAATTATGCGAAGCATAGCCAATGAAAACAAGTGGCCGTTTATGCAAACGCGGTTAGTGAAAAAAGAATCCGGAGATACACTGACTGAGCGTATGGGAACCTATAAAAGTAAGGAAGAGTTGGTTTTTAAAATTAGCCGGAAAGAAGGAGATCTGATTCTTCAATATAAAGAACCGCAGCAGAAAAAATTCAGTGCGCCCTTCAATCTTTATGCAACTGAACAAGGTCACTACATCATAAAAGAAGAACCGGACACGCTGGAGTATAATTTCTCAACGGATAATGGCATTAAAACGATCATCTTCTCTAAATATGGTGGCACCAAAATGCTGATGCGAAAGATTGATTAGATAAATGTGTCCAACAGGTTTATTGTAAAGTGATTTCTATCCTGCTGTTCGTTAATCTGCCTCCTTCTGTATCGTTTGATACCAATGGTTTTTGATCGCCAAGTCCTTTTACCTCAACAGCAGCCTCCTTTACACCCAATGTCATCAACTCCTGCTTTATAGCGTTTGCTCTTTTACCGGTAAGTGCTAACGTGTATGCTGTATTTCCTACAGGAGCGTTATGGCATTCTATCAGCAGCTTCCATCCCGGATGTGCCTGAAATATACCTGCCATACTTAAAATTTCATCCTTCGATTCGGACAACAGCGTTGCGTTATCAGGTTCAAACGACAGGTGCGTAATGGCCTTTTTATCTTTTTCGAGGTCTTCCAGCAACAGGTTGCGCTTATTGGTGTTTAACACCAGCAACGGCGTTGATTTTTCTACCACTAATAATGTATAAAATTTTGAAACAAGACTGTAAGGTTCAAGCTGAACCCATACTTCTTTTTCCGGTGTCTTAATTACATATTCTACAATTCCATAAAAGGCACTTCCTGCCACCTGCGATTTACTGTCCAGCGTTACAATGTCATTACCTGCATACGCTTTCAACTGCTCTTCCGGCAGTTTTCCGGCATACACTTTTATGCCCCCTAATGTTGTAATTACTTTGTCAAACTCACGGATGCATTCAAATTCTGATGCTATATTTTCATCAGAATTTTGAATAGTTAAGCTTTGCTTGGAAACTTTACCGTCAACAGTAAAAAAGTTTTTTCCGTTATAAAAATAAACCTGGTTGTATTCAATATTCAATGAGTCGTTGGCGTAAAAATTATGCAGTGTTTTAAAATAAGGAAAAACACCCAAATCGGCTTTTGATACAGGTACTACCAAACTATCTTTAACGGGCGGCGCAGGCGGCGGCTTTTTTGGTTGTGCAGTTGCTGTAAGAATGCTTATGCCAACAAAAACAGCTACAAAAAATTTCCGTTTTTTCATTTATCAGTACTTTAGTAAAAGATTGTAATTAAAAGTCATGCAGCGGAAAGCCTTCAAGCTCTTACAAGGTGTTTACGCAACACCTCAAAGTAAGAGATAAAAAAGGTGCTGACCTTGCTAATTTATCAAAATAAAAACAATGCCTGCATAGCGGCAAAGTATCCGGGCAATAAAGCTTATACAACAACTAATGCCTGCGCGCATTACACTTATTTAATTCCATAATTTCTTCTTATGACCTTTGAGCCTTTACGGATAGACGAAGACCAGACCAAAGCAATCTATGCAAACGCGGATTGCCAGCAACTTTTTAAATCTTATCCTGCCTACTACTACAAAACCGGTTACCACCCGCCCTGGATCGGCTATTTGGTATTGCGGGATGGCATTGTTGCAGGTGTTGGTGGTTTTACAGGACAACCAAGAGACGGCAAAGCAGAAATTGCTTATGGCACCTTTAAACAAAACGAAGGGCAAGGCATTGCATCATTTGCCTGCCAGCGATTGATTGCTATAGCCAGGGCAACCGATCCTGCTGTTATAATAACGGCAAAGACAGCGCCCGAACCCAATGCTTCCAACAAAATTTTGCAACGAAACGGATTTGTATTTAATGGCGTTGTACAGGACGAAGGCATTGGCGATGCGTGGGAGTGGGTGCTGGAAGCAAAACCGTAAAGCGCTTCGGCCCGGGCTGATTGGCGTTGTGCCATTAGCAGTTTCAACAAAATGCAGCAGGATTATAATGTGTTAAGAAAGCCTTTTATACCAATAATCGGTAAAGTACAAATACTGAAGGGAAGAGAATACAGGAATGGATATAACCTTATATTTATGTATCCAATTATTTTTCGAAATGCCTGCGTATGTTTACCCGTTTGTTTCAAAAATACCTGTCATACTTCTTCCTTTTTATTTTCCTGCTGCTGCTGGTATTGGATGTTTACATTGCCCGGCAGAACGAAATAAAGGAAAAGGATGCACAAAAATTTATAGATCACACTTACCAGGTTTTAAACGAAGGCGATAGCATCCTGTTGCTGACCAGGGATGTACAGAACAATGGCAGAGGTTTTGTGATCACCGGCGATTCTTCCTACATCACTGCTTTTAACAACGAAAAGGAAACGCTTTACGGGCATGTGCACAAGCTTATTGCGCTCTCCGGCAACAGCCCGTCCCAGCTTCTGCGCATACAATCGCTGCAAACGCTCATTGCAGAAAGATTGTATATTACCCAACAAAATATAAACCTCCGGATTAGAAAAGGAGCTATTCCGGCAGCGGAGTTTATAGCAAAGGGCGCCGGTAAAAAGAACATGGAGTACATTACGCAAACAATTGCTGCAATTGAGACCGAAGAAAACCGCCTGCTTATAATACGTAAAGAAAGAATTGAAGCCAGTATAAAAGCGCTGGAAAACGTATTTTATTTACTATCCGCACTTGCCCTGATAACAGGTGTTATGCAGTTTCTGCTGATCATTAAAAACAGGCGGCTGCAGTGGAAAGTGCTTGAACAGGCAACAGAAATTGAGAATAAAGCGAGACGGTTTGAAAAACTGCTGGAGAATAGTTTTGAAGGAATTGTATTGCTCGATGAACATCTAAAATACATCTATAAAAGCAGGTATGCCGAAGAGTTGACCGGCTTTGCAATAGCAGAAAGAGATGCAGCATCCGGCATAGAACAAATACATCCCGATGATAAATCTTCGTTTAGCGAAGTGTTAAGGGATGTGAGGCTGCATCCGGGCAAGAGCAGGGAAGTTTATTACCGTATTATGCATAAAAACGGGCACTACATCTGGCTGCAAAACTTTGTAACCAACCGGCTGAACGAACAGGATGTGGAAGCTATTGTTTTTAATTTCCGGGATGTAACACTGAAAATGGAAATGGATCAGCAAAAAGATGTTTTTCTCAATATGGTAAGCCATGAATTAAAAACACCGGTAACCACTTTAAAAATACTAACCGCTATGCTGCAGGCGGAGCTGGAAACTACCAACGACCGGGCAAATCTTGCACATTTACAAAAGATGACAGGCCAGACCAACCGGCTTATAACCCTAATCAACGATCTCATGGTTTTAAATAAAATGGGCAATACGCAGTTTTTTTATAAACACTCTTTTTTCGACTTTATACAACTGGTTACAAGCGCAACGGATGATGTACAGCGGATAACAGCCTCTCACCGCATTCATTTATTTATAAAAAATGATGCTCCGGCGCTTGTTATTTTAGGAGACGAGGAGCGCATCAGGCAGGTACTCATTAATTTACTGACCAACGCCGTTAAATACTCTCCCAATGCAAATGAAATTATCGTAAGCGTAACCGCACAAAACGAAGAGCTGGCCTGCGCTATAGAAGATTTTGGGATAGGTATAGATGCTGAAGATAACACTAAAGTATTTGAACGTTTCTTCCGCTCGCAAAAGAGTATAAACAAACGCTTTCCGGGCTTAGGCATCGGTTTATATATTTCATCGGAGTTTATTAAAGCACACCGGGGCAGGATATGGGTGGAGAATAAAAAAGGAAATGGAACTATTTTCCGTTTTAGCCTGCCTTTACACGCACCGGTGCTTACATAAAACAAGTAAATATTTATGCAGGTATTGCACTGCTTTGCAATAAGGTTTATTTTTATTGCCCTGAATAGTCTGGCTAAACAACTGTTTGTAACGCTGATAAATAGAAAGCCCCGACAGATTTTCCATACTTCAAACTGTTGGCGCAGCGCTCCGAAACAAAAGATAAAGGCACCGCACCGTTCCTGCTTACTTATTTATAAGAATCAACAACGGGCAATACCCTTAAAACCTGTTTTATGATTGCTGTACCTCATTAATATTGCAACCGGCATCATAGCATACGATACTTATAAAGCAGGTGAAATTGTTTAAAGCTATACTACAACCCTCCGGCACAAGTACAATCTATAGTTATTAAGCAGCTATATAAAACCCTTTCAATATTTTAGGCTCCGCTACGTTTTTATAGTATATTGACTTACCTTTTAAAATTATCGCATGAAAGCAGGTCTTACAGTAGCTCAGCGGGTTCTTATCGTATTGGTATGTTTTGCAGCAGCTATCGTTGGGTTCATGGTAAAGCTACCATCTGGCTTGCGCCACTTTGATAAGGAACTGCATACCGCATTTTACTTTCTGGCAGCCGCGCTTTTAAATGTGCTGTTTGCGAATACAAATTTTGTGCGGCATGTTATTATATTCGCTGCCCTTTATTTGTTCGGGATAGCAATAGAATACGGACAAGCTTACTCCAACCGGTTTTTTCGCACCCCGATACATGGACGCTTCGACCCCGAGGATGTTCAGGCAAATCTAAAAGGCCTGATCGCATTCTCGCTGCTTTGGCTTTTAATTACGGCTATTATCCTGATCTATAAAAAGGCTAATCCAAAAAACAAAGAAAATATTTCAACAATATCCAAGCCTGACTGAGCTTAACTGCCCGTGATAATAAATGGCATACATCCAAGGCAACCCTTCCTGCCGTTTTTTAAAGTGCGTTGTGCTGCCACTTCCGGATAATAGTAAATGTACACCCTGATTTTTATTGTACATGCAACGCAGGCAAGGGATAAAGCATCTTACAGGAAACATATAAAATCCAATGAAATATTGCGGTAATAAATGGATAGTTCTTCTTGTGCTAAGCATAACGGGATGCAAAAAAGATGTAAGCAGCAGCCGGCTGCAGCAAGCCCTTGCTGGTAAGTGGGAGCTATCGCAAACATCTTCTTTCATCAGCACAACTAACTGGCCACCGGGCAATGGCAACACGATACAGTTTAATAATGACGGGCATTATACACAGGCGTTCAACAGAACTGATACTGCTTATGCTGTATCCGCTACCTACCGGACACAACAAGAAGACCACTGCACTATTAACCTCATTATGGATGTGGCTGCAAACGGCACGTATCCCAGTCATGCAAGTGTAAGCAACGATACGTTGTATATGGACGCCGGCAATTGTATTGCCGATGGCGGCAGCAGCGTTTACCTGCGAAAATAAATGCACTGCCATTTATGGATAGGACGACGGCTGCGCAAAAAGTAAATCGTCTATATTGCTGACAGCGGTTTGTAATCTTCTTTCATAATCGCCGTTAATCTCCACCCATGGCACCGGCTGGTTAAGGAGCAGGTCTTTGTAAATATGATACAGTTCTATTCGTATCCGCTCATCAGGATACTCACGCAGTTCGTCTTTTACCCATGCGATATCAGGTTTGCAAAGGAGGTAAAGATCATATTTGCGGGCAACAATTTCGTCCAGTATAAAGGGGTGGCATTTGCCAAAAACATACTCGCACCAAACTTTCATCACGTACATATCAGTGTCAATAAATAAGAGTTGCGGGTTGCTGGTGACAAGTGATGGGTTATTAGCTGCGGGTTGCGGGTTAGCCACTTGTTGTTCATAATTAGCCATAGACCGTTGTCCATTCACCATACAACTATCTTCCAATGCTAACTGTCCTTTTGCGATGGTAAGCAAATCTTCAAAAGTATAATTCGTACCATGTTGTAATAAATATTCCCGCGCGTATTCGCGGCACCAGGCGGTATGGTAATGCGCTGCAAGCCTGCTGCACAGCGTGCTTTTGCCGGTACTTTCCGGCCCGATGATTACAATCTTTTTAATCTCTTGCATACACCATTGCTCCTGTTTTTTGCGCCCGTACTTTTTGCATCCACGATATCAAACCCATTACCGCCAGCACCAGCAAAATAATATACTGCAAAGAAGTGAACACGTAACCTTTAATAAAGTATAAAGGTATCGAGGCAATATTAGTCGCTATCCACCACCACCAGCTTTCCACTTTCTTTTTAGCCATCAGCCACATGCCGGTGTAGGCGCTTGCAGAAGCAAATGCATCGGCATAAGGAATAGTATTGGCGTAAAACACATGCTTCAGATACACCAGTGCAGCATAAATTCCGATATAAAAAACTCCAAAAAACAAGAGCTGCTGCAGCCATTCTTTTTTATTGCTGAAGGTTATGTGCAGCGTCTTTTCCTGCCGCTCGTTTTTCTTTGCCCACAATATCCAGCCGTAAATACTCATGATGGTATAATACAGGTTTACGCTGGCCTCGCCAAACAAGCTGCCCTTTAGACTGATATATACAAAGATGACCGTATTGATGAGGCCGACCGGATATACCAGAATGTTTTCTTTGCGCGAAAACCAAACACTAACAATGCCGGCGATTACACCGATAAACTCTAAAAATCTGGTATTCTTCAGGTTGCTGATAAATTCCTGTGCCATTTGCTGCATTGCCATAAAGTGAAGATACATGCGGCAGAAAATAAATGCGCTGATTTTGAATGGCTGATTGAAAAAAGTGGTTGTAACAGAAGGTTGCGAACTTTTCAAAAATTTAATACCTTACCTGCTGAAACGATATAAACATAATTTTCACCTGCCGGTAAAAAGAATCACCTTTAAAAAGTAAAGAAATCTCTTGCAGTAATTGTACTTTTAGTTTCCTTAAACTATTGCTGTATATGAATAAACTATCCGGGAGCGATCTGCAGGAGTTGGTTATTGCCGGGCTTATCACTCCGGAACAGGCAACAGACATTGAAGCCTACTACGGGCAAAAGCAAAGCAGGCACGCCACTAACCGGCTCCATATTATTTTTGGAGTTTTAGGCGCACTGCTCGTAAGTCTTGCCGTCATTCTTTTTATTGCACACAACTGGGATGAGTTTAACCTGCTTACCAAAACAATCATTGGTTTTTTACCCCTGATTACCGGGCAGTTATTATGCGCCTATACCCTGCTTGCCAAAAAAGAAAGCAATGTGTGGCAGGAAGCATCAGCTATCGTTTTATTTTTTGCGGTTGCCGCTACTATTTCCCTTATCAGCCAGGTCTATCATATTGACGGCACCATGGGCAGCTTCCTGATGGCCTGGCTGCTGCTAACCTTCCCGCTGGTATATATCATGCGGTCGTTTGCGGTTGTTCTGTTATCCTTATCGGTTGCAACCTGGTACGCTATGGAAGTTGGCTATTTCGTTTACAGCAACCGGGAAATCCCCTGGCTCTACCTCGTTATCCTCCTATTGCTGGCGCCTGTATATTACCAATACTACCGGCAAAACAAGTACAGCAATCTTATCCGTTTAGCCGACTGTTTCCTGTTTGTATCCGCAGCCATTTGCCTGGGCAGCTTTGAAGGATCAAATTATCTGAATGAGAAAATGATGATGACCGGTTACATCGCGTTGTTTACCCTATGCTACGGTTTAAGCAAATGGAAAGAACCGGCTGCGGGTACAACTGCATTTACCAATCCGCTCCGGCGGCTGAGTACGCTGTCTATACTGATTCTGCTGATGATCTGGAGCTTCGATAACATGTGGAATAATTTTTCTGCAACGAGGGAAGCAGCGACGTTTATTTCTCCCTACCTGTGCATCACTTTCCTGCTGTTGATCGGGTGCGCCGTATTACTAATACGGCAACTACGGAGTAATATAGAAGACACCGATCCTATTGAGCTGTCGCTGTATGTATTTATTATAGCATTAATCATTGGTACAAAAAGTATTGTTACGAGCACATTGCTGCTCAATATCTGGTTGTTGCTCATCGCGCTATGGTACATCCGGAAAGGAAACCGGCAGGAGCATTTCGGACTACTGAATTTTGGATTAGTTATTATTGCAACGCTGGCTGTTGTCCGTTTTTTTGATGACGATATTCCATTTATATGGCGGGGATTTTTCTTCCTCATCACCGGTGCCGGCTTCTTTGCTGCCAATTACGGGCTCCTACAGAAAAAGAAAAAATTGAACCATGAACTATAAAACTCCTTTCCTTGCTGCCGTTCTGTTGATCGTACTGGCGATAGCGCAATGGCTGTTTATGGGCAATATGATTTACAGCCGCGAAAAAATTTTGAATACCGGCAAATCTTTCCGCTTCAGAACAGAACCGATAGATCCTTCCGATCCATTCCGCGGAAAGTATATCATGCTCAACTTCAGGGAAAATACTTTTACCACCAACAAACCGGAAACTTATAGTTATGGAGAAGACATCTACGTGCAAATAGAAAATAAAAATAATTTCGCCGTTGTAAAAGCGGTGAGTAAAACAAAGCCGGCAAGCGGTGATTTTGTAAAAGCAAAATGTAGCTATGCCAGCACCGGCAGCGGCAGTACAACCGTGCATATCATGTATCCTTTTGATAAATATTATATGGAGGAATATAAAGCGACCAAAGCAGAAGAGTTGTACCGGGAGGCTAACCGTGACAGTCTTAGAAATGTATATGCGCTGGTAAAAGTAGCCGATGGCACTGCCGTAATAGAAAACATTTTTGTAAACGACACCGCGTTAAACATCATTTTAAATAAATAAAAATTTTGTCCTCCACATGCTTACTGTTATCAAAACCGCACTTGTTGGCTTTGGCATTTCTGCCAAAGTGTTTCATGCTCCTTTTTTAAAGGCCTCGCCGTACTACGCTGTTACCGTTGTGATGGAGCGCCACAAGGAAGAATCGAAAGCGATATTTCCGGATGCCACCATTGTGAGAAACATAGAAGCGTTGCTTGATACAAACGTTGATCTCGTGGTAATTACTACACCCAATGATACACATTACCCGTATGCCAAACAATGCCTGCTGGCCGGTAAGCATGTGGTGGTAGAAAAGCCTTTTACCATTAAAAGTGAAGAAGCGCTGGAGCTGGCAGAATTAGCTAAACAGCAAAACAAAATACTGGCGGTATATCACAACCGGCGGTATGTGTCGGATTACCTGACCATCAAAGAAATACTGGACAGGAACCTGTTGGGCCGTGTGCATACTTACGACGCGCATTACAACCGTTACCGCGCCGAAGCGAGGCCGCAGGCATGGCGCGAGCAGCCGGAGCCGGGCAGTGGTATTTTGTACGATTTAGGAGCGCACCTGATAGACCAGGCTTTGAGCTTGTTTGATTTGCCAACAGCTATAACAGCCGATGTGCGTATGCAGCGCCCGCACGCGAGAACAGATGACTGTTTTACAGTAATATTGGATTATGGTTATCTGCAGGTTACTTTAAAAAGCGGTATGCTGGTGCGCGAGCCCGGCCCCCGCTACATGATACATGGAGACCAAGGTTCTTTTATAAAAAGCGGCGAAGACCCGCAGGAAGCGAAGCTGCGCGCCGGCGAAGCGCCTTCCGAAACACTTGGCAGGGAGCCGGAAGCTTTGTTTGGCTTGCTGCATACAGCAACAGAAGGCGGAATAATAAAGCAAACCGTACCGTCACAAACCGGTAATTATGGTTTGTTTTACGAAGATTTGTATCATACGATCAGTAATGGGACTGCGTTTACAATAACGCCGCTGCAGGCGTATAATGTGATTAAAATAATTGAGCTGGCGAATGAAAGCAGCAAGTCAAAATGCACTTTGCAGTGTGAAGGCCTGGTTAACGATTATGATTTAGCTTAAAATTTTAAGTATTGAATTAGCAGGGTTCCACTTTATCCGTTGGCCATCTTACCCGAGGTATAAGCTGTAAGCAACCTCAGCAGCTTCAACTGGTTTAATGTCCTGTCCCTGTTCTGTGCTGCATAACTTACTTTGTAATAGATATTGCTGTTAAGATAATCTGTAAAAAAACGGAGCGTCTGCATATACACCATTGCGAGGCCGGCATAGTGAATGTCTCCTTTTTCTTGAGGCGTCAGCAAATTCTGCATCGCATCGGTATAGCCTTTTATAATGGCATCATAAAAATCGGTCCGTATCTCCAGCTCTTCTGTATTTGCAGCGTCTTCGGGCAGGTTAGGCACCATCGAGCGGATCATATCGCCAAGGTCGGAGAAGAAAAGTCCCGGCTGTGTCGTATCAAGATCAACCGGACTTATGATTGTATTGGTGTTTGCATCAAACGAAATATTAGAGATCTTGCAATCGTGGTGCATGATGTGCAATGGATAAGCCCTTTTATTCGCACAAATTTTATTATACCAGTCCACTAAATAATTATTGCTTTCGATTATATTAATGATCGTCACTTCCTTTTCCAGCAAAGCAGCCGGCGCATTTGCCATGGCCGTTTTAAATTGCCCGTACCGCATCTGCAAATCGTGAAAGCGAGGCAACACCGTTTGAACATCGGCTATATTAAGCGTATGTAACGCTGCAGTAAAAAGGCCAAAACAACGCGCAACTTCGTAAGCCTCTCCCGCCGTGCCGGCTACCGGCGGGCTAAACGTGTTTTGCAAATATTCAAAGCAGCGCCAGGCTTCCTCCTTATATTCATACAACAATTCTTTGTTTGCCGCTGGTATAAGCGCCGGTAAACGGAAAGCGCTGTGCATTGCTAAGTGTTGCTCTATAACGCTGTAATTCTGTTGGAGAATAATGGGAACAGTAAAGATGCCGGTGTTTATCTGTTGCAGGAAGTACTGACTTCCGTTCTTAAGTGTTACACAATAACTATGGTTGATAAGACCCGCTTGCAGCGGTGTGATTACTTCATAATCAGTAAGGAGAAAGGCTTGTAAAACAGCTTCGCTAATCATTATCCAAAAATAGACTGCGGAGGCATTAGCAGATGAAATTATAATTTAAACCCGACCGTGATCATAATATCGCTGCGGTTGTTTTTATACGTGGCGAATGTATTGGGCTTGTCCTGCAGCCGGTAAGGAAAATTTACATCTTTATTGATAACATACGCATAGGTAAGATCAACGAAAACGCCTTTGTTCCGGTAGCCAAGTCCGCCGCCTAACTGGGTAATATTAGATTTGAACTGACTGTCTTTATAAGGATTGCCGTAATATCCGCCGCCCAGCCGCACCATCAGCGTATTAAACTTCAATTCGCCGCCGAGGCGGAAATTAAAAGCTCCTTTGTAATTGGCTTTGATCACGCTTTTCAGGGCATCGTAATAGGCATTCTCTTCATCTGTAGGGTTATTGCCATCAGCAGAAAAATGGCCGGAAGAATAGGTTACATATTCGGCATCTGCCGTAATAAATCCACGTTGTTGTTTTACATCACTGGCTTCTTTAAACACATACGAAGCGCTGGCAATAAACTTCCAGGGCGTAGATGCCAGATAGCGGGTACTGCCGATACCGCCATCTACAAAGCGGGAAGAGCTGGACGATAGCGTATGATCGGTCGTATAATTTTCGGTATTGGTTGTCATGTCTGCGCTTTCGCGGTCGGTAAGAATGTAAAAAGTTGGTGTGTGTAACGTGAAGCCCAGCCTGACCATCTCAGTTGGTTTATAAATTAACCCAAACTTTCCGTTGAAACCAACGCCGTTAGTTGTAAGCTTGTCGTTCCATTGCGAGTAACCAAAGTTATTGTCTGCACTATCAGTGCCGTCCGATTCGAGAAAAGAGGTGTTGCGGGTGTAACTTACAATAGGAATACCCAATGTTAATCCGTAATAAAATTTATCATTTTTATTGGCTGCATAGCCCAGCGCAACTTCATAAATTCCGCCTGATGTTTTAATAGTTTTTTCCTGGTTAAGAATGCCGCCATTATCAATAATAAATTCCGGCAGGCCTTTTATGAGGCTGCCGTTGTTAAAAGTATCTACGAGGTATGTATCAATGGCCAGGGAAGTGCCGAAAGCATAGGCAGGATCACTGATTACCTGGTCAAAGTTGCTGTAGCCGCTGTTGGCGATTTCCTCAGTAAATTGCTCAGAGTAACTGCTTAAATCGTTCTGTCCTTTATAAATAATGGTATTATTAAAATTAGCAGTCTGGCTGATAGCAATGCCAAATGCTTCACTCTTATTATGGCTATACGGTTGCGAATTGCCAAATACAGCACCGGAAGTACCAATGTTAAAAGCCGACCTGTTAGACGAAAAATCAGTGCCGCGAAAGTTAGCTTTATTAGCGTTTAAATTAAAACCCGGACTAATCACGACATCAGAAGTTTTATAAAAGGCAAGGCCGGCTGGATTAATGTACATCGTGCTGATATCTCCACCGAGCGAACCCATTGCCCCACCAATGGCTACACTGCGCGCTGTGCCCTGCTGGGAAAAGTAGCTATACCGTAATATGTCATCTGGAGATTGGGCAAAAGAGGTAACGGCTGCACCAAGCAGCAAAGCAATTACAATAATGTTCTTCATGAATGTTGTTTTCTTCTGTCGTAAACAATCTCTTTAGGTTAGCGATGCAGGAGAAGCAGTCAACCGGATTTTACCGGCGCGGCTGCCTGGTAACACCACCGCCAGAGCTGCCGGATGAGGAAGGCGTAAAGCTCCTTGCTGGTGCCGAGCTGGTAGTATTCGTGTTGGTATTGTTGCTACGGTTAGACAAATTGTTGTTGTAGCTGCGGTGAACGGTTGAGTTGTTATTGTTGTTGTAATACCTGCCGGCAGTATTATTAGCAGGAATATACCGGCCATTACTGCTGTTGCGAAGGCGGTTATTATTGCTGTAGCTGCCGGTACCATTGTTTACATAGCCACCAAGCATAGGCCGGTGTACATTGTACCGCGGTGTTGGATTAACAACATAAACGGGTGAATAACCGTAGCCGTAACCATGACCATAAGAGCCACCATAACTTCTATAATAGCCATACGTTGGATAATAGCTGTTAAACCAGCCATACGGCTGAATACTGGCAAAAGGACTGTAGTAATAATTCATCCCCCAGCTATTGAAAGCAAGCGGATTAAAACTGTTGTAGCCATAATAGTTGCTGAAGGCAAAGCTCGGATTTGACCAGTAATCATAATCATCAATGGTATTCCAGCGATAGCGGTTCTGAATTTTCATACGCAGGTACTGGTCTTCGCTGCTGGTCATATTGTCCTGGTAATCGTCATCGTTGTTCCTTCTTGCATACTGGTTGTCACTGCGGTTATTATCGGCTTTGGCGAGTGTTTTTTCTTTAGCCGGAGAATAATACACATCATCCGGAGTCTGGCCTTGTTTGTAAGCGGTGGAGCAACTGGCAAGGAGTATGGTAAAGGCAATCGTGGTTAATAGGTTCGTCTTCATAACATCATTTCTTTTAAGACACTAAATTACTACTTTTGCGCTGCCTGAAAAAAATATAAAGTGCCTGGCGCTGCTAATTAGCAAAGTGTTTGTAGGTAAGTTCAAAAAAAGTACCAATACTTTTTTTAATTGGTTGCCAACAACGAAAAAACAGCATCAGGCCGGTACGGAAAATCACGGTTTTTAATTATTAACAATTGCCTGGAAGCCCGGCGCTGACAGCATGATAGCTACTTATGAGCAAAGAAATTACCTCGCGCAACAGCGACTATTCCCAATGGTATAACGATCTGGTAATAAAAGGGCAACTTGCCGATTACAGCGCCGTGCGCGGCTGTATGGTGATAAAACCTTACGGTTATACGCTATGGGAAAACATGCGGGACGTGCTGGACAGGATGTTTAAAGATACCGGCCATGTGAATGCTTACTTTCCTCTTTTTGTACCAAAAAGCTTATTTGAAGCAGAAGAAAAAAATGCGGAAGGCTTTGCAAAAGAATGTGCGGTTGTTACGCACTATCGCCTTAAGGCAAACCCGGACGAAAAGGGCAAGCTGATGGTTGATCCGGAAGCGAAGTTAGAAGAAGAATTAGTGGTGCGGCCAACGAGCGAAGCCATCATCTGGAACACCTATAAAACCTGGATACAAAGTTACCGCGATTTACCGCTTTTGATCAACCAATGGGCGAATGTAGTGCGCTGGGAAATGCGTACGCGCCTGTTCCTGCGCACAGCAGAATTTCTCTGGCAGGAAGGCCATACCGCGCATGCAACCAAAGAAGAGGCTGTAGCCGAAGCAGAACAGATGCTGTACGTATATGCCGATTTTGTAGAAAACTATATGGCGGTGCCGGTAATTAAAGGCGTAAAAACGCCGAATGAGCGTTTTGCCGGTGCAGAAGAAACCTATTGCATAGAAGCGCTGATGCAGGATGGCAAAGCCTTGCAGGCAGGCACCTCTCACTTTCTCGGACAAAACTTTGCTAAAGCTTTTGATGTAAAGTTCAGTGATAAAATGAATAAACTGGATTATGTATGGGCTACGAGCTGGGGCGTAAGCACACGCCTTATTGGCGGCCTGGTAATGGTGCACAGCGACGACGAAGGGCTGGTAATGCCACCTAAAATTGCACCTATTCAGGTAGTGATTGTTCCCATCTTTAAAGGGGAAGACCAGAAAGCCGCCATTGACAACCGGGTTAAAAACGAAATATTACCAGCTTTAAAAGCCGCCGGCATTTCTGTAAAATACGATGATAATGATAACAACCGCCCGGGCTGGAAGTTTGCCGAGTACGAACTGAAAGGTGTACCGGTACGTGTTGCAATCGGCGCGCGCGACCTTGCCAATAATGTAGCGGAAGTGGCGCGGCGGGATACCAAAGAAAAAACATCTTACAGCCTGGATGGTTTGGCAAATGAACTGATTGGTTTACTGCAGGAGATACAACAAAACATGTTTAATAAAGCCAGGCAGTACCGGGACGAACACATTACAACGGTAAACGACTGGAAAGAATTTACAAAAGTACTGGACGAAAAAACCGGGTTTATTTCAGCGCATTGGGATGGCACCGCCGAAACAGAAGAAAAGATTAAAGAACTTACCAAAGCTACTATCCGTTGCATACCGCTAAACAACGAACCGGAAGAAGGCAGGTGCGTACTTACCGGTAACCCTTCCACACAGCGGGTTTTGTTTGCAAGAGCTTATTAAAGCAGCATGAATTTCTATGAAATGGCCAACCTGCTCCTATAATTTAATTTCGCAGGCATTATTTATCTTTACAGAAACAGGACTGTATGCCGGCTTTCCAATTATTACCTAACTATACGTATGCGGATTATCTGCACTGGGAGGGCAAGTGGGAAGTTATTTATGGCATACCCTACGCAATGAGTCCTGCAGCCATCCCGAAACATCAGTATTTAGCAACAAACATCGCTTCAGAATTCAGATTAAGCTTAAAAGATTGCAGTAAGTGCAAAGCTTACCAACCGGTGGATTATAAAGTAACAGAAGATACCATTTTGCAACCGGATGTTTTAATCGTTTGCCAGGAAATAAAAAAGAAGTTTCTTGACTTTACCCCTGCCCTTGTTGTTGAAATTTTATCCCCGGCAACAGCACTCAAAGACAGGCATACCAAATTTGATATTTATCAGCAACAAGCAATGCCTTACTATCTGATTGTATCTCCGGAGCAGGAAACGGTAGAAGTATATGAAATTAAAAATGGCGAATATATACTCCGCAAAACAGGACATGCTTTTGATTATGTTTTTTCGCTCGAAGATTGCACTTCAGCCATTGACTTTAATAATATCTGGTAATAAATTACGATGCGGCAAATCAGACAAGATTTCTAATTGTTTTCGTTAGTATCGCCCAACTGTATTTTTGCTTTTCTGCTTTTAAATACGGCAGGAAACGGGCTTCGCCAAATGCATATAATTTTAGGATTTTCTCGGCAATATCCCGCGCATCGGGCTCGGCCACTATGCCTACTTGTTCATCCGGCACAAGGGCCGGCAATCCGCCTACATTGGTTACAAGCATCGGCTTTTCAAAGTGATAAGCGAGGGGTGTTACGCCGCTTTGCGTAGCATTGCGGTAAGGCTGTATAACAAAATCAGCCGCACTGAGATAATATTTCACTTTGCCGTCTTCGATAAACGATGTGTGCAGGTACACTGCATCTTTAATATCAAGCCTTGCAATCTGGTCGGTATAAGGCTGTTCGTCCTCATAAAATTCTCCGGCAACCAATAGCTTGACACCTGCCTGTTTTTCTTTCAATAGCTTCATGGCATCCAACAGCAGATCAAGGCCTTTGTATTTGCGGATAAAGCCAAAAAACAAAATGATTTTTTCCTCTGCAGGAAGCTGCAAATATTCCCGCGCCGCTTCCTTGCCTATTGCTTCACCAAAATTATCGTACAACGGATGTACAACCTGTTGCGAAGGCTTATCGGTAAAGGATTTCAGGTCAGTCATTACTTTAGCGCTCATCGTAATAAACGCGTCAACCGGCTTTACGAAATACCAAGTAAACTGCTTGTCGCCGGGCCGGTGCTCGTGTGGAATAATATTGTCGGCAATGCAAACGATTTTCGTATGCCTGTTTCTTTTAACGATCCGCAAAATCGTTCCGAGGCATGGGCCCATAAACGGCAGCCAGTAGCGTACTACTATAATATCCGGTTGCAGCTTTTTTAGTTCGTTGCCAACGCTGAGCCAGTTGAGCGGATTGACAGAATTAATGCGCACTTTAATAAGAATATCAGCCGGTGCCGGCTCACCGGAATATTGCGTCGTGCCCGGAAAAAGAAAAGATGGATACTGCAGCAAAAAGGTATAAATAGTAACGCTATCTCCTTCCTTTTGAAACTGCCGGGCAAGCCGCTCGTTGAAGGAAGCCAGGCCACCACGCAGGGGATGCGCAGGACCGATAATAATGATTGACTGATTCATGTAAATGTATTAGCACCAGTTTAGATTCTGAAAATCATTGCAGATAATCCCTGTTGCTGAAGTTTGGCCGATATGTGTAGTCCGGCACATTACAGGAGCGGTTTGCACACGAATGGTTTGTAAGGCAAGCCCATATACGCAGCCTGAACTTTATATGCCTAATTTATCTTCAATCAGGTAGTTATTCCGGTCGGGCGAGTTGCGGGAAATCATTTCAGCAACAAAACCGGTTAAAAACAACTGCATACCGAGGATCATCGCTACCATCGCAATATAAAAAGATGGCCGGTTGGTGAGGGCAAACTCCGGTATCGCTGCTTTGGCAATGATAAGGTACATACTCATAATAAAGCCAATGAGAAAACAAAGCGTGCCGTACATACCAAAAAAATGCATTGGCTTTTTGCTGAACCGGCTTACAAACATAATCGTTGTTAGATCCAGGAAGCCGTTGATAAAACGCTCCCAGCCAAACTTCGTAACGCCGTACTTCCGGGGCCGGTGCTCTACTACCTTCTCCCCTATTTTTTTAAAGCCCGACCATTTTGCCATTACCGGTATATAACGATGCATTTCGCCATACACTTCAATGCTTTTAATTACCTTTTTGCGATAGGCTTTTAAACCACAGTTGAAATCATGTATTTGTATCCCGGTTATTTTTCTGCTTACGCCGTTGTATATTTTGGAAGGAAGATTTTTGGTAAATGCATTGTCATAGCGCTTTTTTTTCCAGCCGCTCACAAGGTCGAAGCCTTCTTCCGTTATCATTTTATACAGGGAGGGAATTTCGTCCGGCGAGTCCTGCATATCGGCGTCCATGGTAATCACCACGTCACCTTTCACTGCCTGAAAGCCTTCGTTCAACGCAGCGGACTTACCATAATTGCGTTGGAATTTAATGCCTTTAAAATTTGGATTCTTATTGCCAATACTTTGTATCACGGCCCAACTGCTGTCCGTGCTGCCATCATCTACCATAATCACTTCGTAGCTCAGGCCGTTTGCTTCTACCACGCGCGTTATCCATTCGCTCAGTTCGGGCAAAGATTCTTCTTCATTAAAAAGGGGAATAACAACAGAAAGGTTCATTAAGATTAACTGATTTCTTGAAAAACTGGCTTTCTCTTTTTCATAATAGCAGATATTATTAATGCGATAATGCCACTAACAGCTATACTTATAAAGTAGCTTTTAATTACTTCTATTATTTCAGTTGCATTTTTTAATTTATCAAAACGTGCCATTGAATCTTTACGTTGTTGATCAGAAACCTGATCACCTGCTTTGTCAAGCATTTGTTGCATAGCAAGTTTCATCTGATCAATCACTCCTGGATCAACGTATTTTAGATATACAAAATTGAATAAAGAATAAAAAAACTCAAATATCAAAACGGAAATAAAAAGTGTTTGCATCAATTCCTTCATTTCAATAAAACCACCATTTAATTTTTTTCTATAAGATGCTTCATAAAATAAAAATCCTATTATAATTAAGTAGCTTACTAAAGCTAATACGCCAAATTGAATAAAGTTTGATGCGGATTGCCAGCGAAGAAAGAGCAATATCGAATAAACTAATCCAATCATGATTCCGAATGAAACTCCGACTGACACGTTTTGATTTGGCTTCATTATTATTAACTATTAATTCCTAAATAAGTTTCCTTTATTTACCACTGCTACTACGGTGCCGGTAAGTTCCCGGTTTAGCAGCGGCGTGTTCAGTGATTTGCTTTTATTATTTTCTGCGGATAGTATTGTTTTACCGCCATGGGTAAACACCGTGAGTTCTGCCTTTTCCCCTTCTTCGATGGTAGCCCCCGGCAAGCCGAAAATGCGGCGGGCGTTTGCGGAAAATATATTTACCAGCCGTTCATTGCTCAATTCCGGCAGCGCTGTTTGCACCGTTACAAATGCTGTTTGCAAGCCGGTCATCCCCGGCCTGGCATACTCAAACTCACAGGTCTTGTCGTCCCAATGCTGTGGCAGGTGATGTGTGGCTACACAATCTACCAATCCATCAGTAACGGCCTGTTGCAATGCGGTTCTATCGGCAGCCGTACGCAGCGGCGGATTTACTTTCAGGTTGGTATCGTATGTCTGTACGTCCTCGTCGCAAAACAGTAAATGGTAAGGCGTAACGCTGCAGGTAATGTCCAGTCCATCTTCCTTTGCTTTCTTTATCAATGCAATACTGTTGGCAGTGGAAATGCCGGTAATATGCAACCTGCTGCCGGTATAGCGGAGTAACTCAATGTCCCGTTGTATAATCAGTTCTTCGCCAATTGCCGGCATGCCGGGCAAACCTAATTGCGTAGAGATAATTCCCTCGTTCATCAGGCCCTGCGCACCAATGCTTTTGTCAACGGGCACCTGCACCAGCACACCACCGAACGCTTTTACATACTGCAGAGCTTTCACCAATATCCCGGAAGATTGTACCGGAGATAAGCCATCCGAAAAGGCGATAGCACCGCTGTTTTGCATGTCGTACATTTCTGCCAACTCTTTGCCTTCGCACAGCCTTGTAACGGCGCCCAACGGATGAATGTGTACCGGCAAAGCGGTTGACTTTTGCACAATGTATTCCACACCGGTCTTACTTGCGGTAACCGGCTGTGTGTTGGGCAAAACAAATACCCGTGTAAAGCCACCGGCTACAGCAGCGGCGGCGCCTGTTGCTAAAGTTTCTTTATGCTCGAAGCCAGGATCTGCAAAATCGGCAAAGACATCAATCCAACCCGGCGAAGCAATCAGGTGAGTGCCGTCGATAATCGTATCTGCAGCCCGGGTAATGTCTTCTCCGATGCTGTGAATACTTCCATCTTGTATAAAAATATCTTTAACGGTGTTGTAATGAGAAGAAATAGAATCAGCAATTAAAACTTTTTTCAGCAGGATATTCATGCGCGGCTGCAAAATTTATCGCAAGATAGGTGGATTTTCATAAAAACACTTTTACATTTGCAGCCCTTTGTTTTAAGCATTTATATTAATTCGGGATGTAGCGCAGCCCGGTAGCGCACACGTCTGGGGGGCGTGGGGTCGCAAGTTCGAATCTTGTCATCCCGACTTTTCAATCTCCGCTATAAGCGGAGATTTTTTTGTTATGCCATACTACGTTTTCATCCCAACAAATTAAATTGTTTACAGCCCTTGCCTGTACAACAGCATGTAGCTCATTGCAACCTGCTACTTTGTTTTTACTCTTCGCCGGCATTCAGCCACACAACTTTTTGTTCCGGCGTATGCGGCTGCCCGATGATGTCTTTATACAAATCAGGCCGCCTTGCTTTCTTATACCGGTAGCCGCCGGCCTGTGTTAATTTTTCAGGCGTTATAATAGCAGTTTGTATTTCATTGCCCAGCTTTCTGCATTCTGCAATTACATCACCGAAAGGATCTATAATCATAGAACAACCATTCTTGAGCTGATCATCGTCCATACCAACCGGATTTGAAAAAACGATATAGGCAGCATTATCATACGCTCTTGCAGGCAGCCATTTCATCAGCCATTCCCGTCCTTTCATACCATCGAATTCCAAACGCACAGACGTAGGATCGGCTTCCCTGTTTTCCCACAGTTTAGGGTCAACGAAGCCGGCACCGGGCCGTGTGGAAGGGGTGCACATAGTAACGTGCGGCGTAAAAATAATGTCGGCGCCCAGCAAGCTTGTTGCTCTTACGTTCTCAATGATATTGTTATCATAGCAAATTAAAATGCCGCATTTCCAGCCATGCAGTTCAAATACACAATATGCATCGCCGGGTATTATATTCGGATTAATGAACGGATGGAGCTTGCGGTATTTAGCTACCAGCCCGTTTTTGTCCACGCATACATACGCTTTGTAGATATTGTTGTGTACATCTTTTTCAAAGAGGCCGGCCAGTATAGCAATATCGTGTTGCTTTGCAATCGCCGTCAACTGAGCGATACTTTCGCCTTGCGGAATTACTTCGGCTACTTCGAGCAACTGTTCTTTGGTAAGATGCCGTGCAAAAGAATAACCGGTAACAGAACATTCATGAAAAGCAACTGCATTTGCACCTTCAGCAGCGGCCTTTTTACTTAAGTCATCAATCACACTTAAATTGTAGGTTTTGTCGCCGCTTTTATTTTCAAACTGGGCAGTGGCAATCTTAATATTTTGCATAAGCTGTTTAGATTTCTGTTTATTTATTTTGAGGTCTGCCGGTTGTTTTGATTAAAATAAAACCACGCGCAAAGGCAATACGATTGTTCAAAAATAAAACATTCCTGTTTCCTTTGGGAAGCATCGGGCTTCCTGAAAATTTAATCCGCACTCCATTTTATGTAATATCGTTCATATTGCTGGCTACAATAGGTAAAATATCACAAGCTTTTACCCCTAAAATATTTTTACTTTGTAAGACATTCACTCCGGTTGCCGCAGTACTACTCTGCAAGCGCATCCTTTGAATAGCAAACTACTCTTCTAACCTGATGCCATGGAAAAATACTGTCTTGCACTTGACTTAAAAGACGATGAACAATTGATTGCCGGATACCAGCGATATCATGAGGCCGTATGGCCGGAAATTAAAAAAAGTATTCTTGATTCCGGAATTACCAGCATGGAGATTTATCGTACCGAGAACCGCCTTTTTATGATTATGGAAGTTGCAGCTAATTTTAGCTTTGAAGCCAAAGCTGCTGCCGACGCTGCCAATGCTACCGTACAGCAGTGGGAAGCGTTGATGTGGAAATTTCAGCAGCCGCTGCCCTGGGCGAAGGAAGGCGAAAAGTGGATACTGATGGACAACATTTTTACTTTGTAAGTGGCAATAAAAACGGACACTAATTTCTATGATTCAGGGCAACATTGATGCACACCAGCACTTCTGGCAATACGATGCCGGGAGAGATGGCTGGATTACCGACGAGATGAAGCTGCTGCAACGAAACTTTTTGCCGCCCGATCTCGCGCCTGTATTACAACAGAATAATTTAGAGGGTTGTGTAGTTGTTCAATCAGACCAGTCGGAAAAGGAGAATGAATTCCAGTTGGCGAATGCGGCTCAATACCCGTTTATAAAAGGTGTTGTCGGCTGGGTAAACCTGCAGGCAGAGGATATAGAAAACCGGCTGGCTTATTACCAGGATTTTGAGAAGTTAAAAGGTTTCCGGCATGTGCTGCAAGGCGAGCCGCAACGCGATATGATGCTGAATGCAGCTTTCAAAAAAGGCATCGGTTTATTAAATAAATATGGCTTTACGTATGATATACTAATATTCCCCGACCAGTTGAAATATGCCAGAGAATTGGTTGCCGCATTTCCCGATCAGCCTTTTGTAATAGACCATCTTGCAAAGCCCTACATCAAAGCGAAAGAGATAGCAGCCTGGAAACAGGATATGGAAGCTGTTGCAGCCCATAAAAATGTCTGGTGCAAAATTTCGGGCATGGTTACGGAAGCACACTTACAACACTGGACCAAAGAAGACTTTACGCCGTACATGGATGCCGTGGTAAATGCTTTTGGAACAAACAGGATTATGTTCGGGTCGGACTGGCCGGTTTGCTTACTGGCAGCAAGTTATGAGGAAGTAAAAGACATTGCAGACGGTTATTTTTCCGCTTTTACATGCAGTGAGCGGGCGGCATTTTTTGGCGTTACTGCTATTCGGTTTTATCACCTTACTTAATAATAATAAGAATGGATTTAGGGCTTGCCAATAAAGTAATAATCGTAACGGGCGGTGCAAAAGGCATTGGTGAAGCCATTGCCAAACTGCTTGCAGCAGAAGGCGCTATACCGGTAATAGTTGGTAGAAGCGAAACCGACAACAGTAAAGTGATTGCAGCCATAGAAGCCGCTGGCGGCGCGGCTTTCAGCGTTGCAGCAGAATTGGGCATCCCTGCAGAATGCGAAAAAGCAGTTCAGGCAGTGATAGCCAAATTTAACCGCATAGACGGCCTTGTAAACAATGCCGGCATCAACGATGGTGTGGGTTTGGAAGGCGGTAACTACGAACGCTTTATGCAAAGCCTGCACAACAATGTGGTGCATTATTACCTCATGGCGCATTATGCATTGCCTCATTTAAAAATATCGACAGGCTCCATTGTAAACATCGCTTCCAAAACAGCGGAAACCGGACAGGGCAATACCTCGGCGTATGCAGCTTCCAATGGGGGGCGATTGGGGCTGACAAGGGAATGGGCAGTCGAATTATTAAAATACCGCATCCGCGTAAATGCTGTAGTGGTTGCCGAATGCTGGACACCGGCTTATGATGCCTGGATAAAAACAATTGCTAATCCTGAAGAGAAGTTAAAAGAGATCACTTCAAAAATTCCATTGGAAAACAGGATGACGACCGCTGAAGAAATCGCCAATGCCGTTGTTTTTTTGCTGTCCCAAAAATCAAGTCATACCACCGGGCAGATTATTCATGTGGACGGCGGTTATGTGCACCTGGACCGGGCTTTGGCAAATGCTTAATCGCGGATGTATTTCCGGCTTTTCATCCCTGCAGTTCAATCATTTTTTCAACATTTATTCCTATAAAAATGAAGCCACACACCAAATTCCTTTTGTCATTCACTGTTATACTCTCCCTTTGCCTGCACAGCGCTACAGCACAGCAGCGGTACCAGCCCACCTGGACTTCACTCAGCAACTACGAAGTACCTGACTGGTTTCGTGATGCAAAGTTCGGCATCTTTATTCATTGGGGCGTTTACTCGGTTCCGGCATTCGGCAGCGAGTGGTATCCAAGAAATATGTACCAGCAAGGCAGCCCCGAATACAAGCACCAGGTTGAAACCTACGGACCGGAAAATAAAATTGGTTATAAAGACTTTATACCACAGTTCAAAGCAGAGAAATTTGATGCGGATAAATGGGCGGATCTATTTAAAAAAGCAGGTGCCAGATATGTAGTTCCTGTGGCAGAGCACCACGATGGCTTCGCGATGTACAACACTTCTATGTCTAAATGGAATGCGGCCAACATGGGACCGAAGCGGGATGTAATTGGTGAACTGTCGGTAGCAGTGCGCAAGCAGGGTTTGGTATTCGGCCTTTCGTCGCACCGCATAGAGCATTGGTGGTTTATGAATGGCGGACGCAAATTCGATTCTGATGTGAACGATTCGGCATACTCCGATTTTTACGGGCCGGCAAGCATTGTAAACCCACATGATACAACAGATAAAATACCGGCAATGACACCGGAATATATGAACGACTGGCTGCTGCGCAATGTTGAATTGGTAAACAAGTACCAGCCACAATTGTTCTGGTTCGACTGGTGGATAGAGCAGAAAGAGCTGGAGCCTTACCGCAAGTCATTCACGGCTTATTATTACAACAAAGGGCTTGAATGGAACAAAGGCGTTGTTGTAAATTATAAAAACACGTCTTACCCTGAAACCGCCGCTGTGCTTGACCTGGAGCGCGGCAAGCTTGCCAGCATCCGGCAGCCGGCCTGGC
This sequence comes from Ilyomonas sp., assembly GCA_965247435.1. Taxonomy (GTDB): domain Bacteria; phylum Bacteroidota; class Bacteroidia; order Chitinophagales; family Chitinophagaceae; genus Ilyomonas. The sequence continues at coordinate 2,369,523 of OZ252019.1, forward strand.
AAACCGACGATGCAATCGGTAATAAATCCTGGGGCTATACCACCGATAATACATTTAAAACTGCAGCGTACGTAATCACCAACCTGATAGACATTGTAAGCAAAAACGGCAACCTGTTGTTAAACATCGGTCCACGCTCCGATGGTACCATTACCGATGACGAAACGGCTGTACTGCTTGGAACCGGCAAATGGCTGGATGTAAACGGAGAAGCGATTTATGGTACAAGACCCTGGACGGTTTACGGTGAAGGTCCCACACAATCTGCCAGTGGTTCTTTTGCCGATCAGAAGATCCCGTTTACCGCGCAGGACATCCGGTTTACCACGAAGGGCGATACGCTTTATGCCATCACATTAGGGTTACCAAAAAGCAATACGGTTATTAAATCTTTACTGCAAAAACAAGGTAGCAAACAGGTGGCAGCGGTGACATTAGTGGGCAGCGGCAACAAAATTTCATGGGTACAAGGAAAAGACGCGTTGGTCATTAAACCATCAGCCGCTTACCCTTCCGAAACGGCTGTGGCTTATAAAATCATATTTGAAAAGTAGCTGATAGCTGCACCGGCGCAGGCAGCATTAAAAAGTGAACTGATACATGAAAGTTTTAGTATGTACCACACCCCATTTACTGGAATATAAAGAAGTGGAAGCGCCGCAGTTACAGCCCGCCCACGCCATTATCCGCATTAAGAATATCAGCATCTGCGGTACCGATTTACACGCTTATGAAGGCACACAGCCTTACTTCGAATACCCGCGTATTTTAGGTCATGAGCTGTCCGGTGAGCTTGTTGATTTTGATAGTGCGCCGGGCTTTGCAAAAGGCGAAGCAGTAACCTTTATTCCATACTTTAACTGTGGCAGGTGCATTGCCTGCCGGATGGGTAAGCCAAACTGTTGCAGCAGCATACAGGTGTGCGGTGTGCATATTGATGGCGGCATGGCTGAATATCTTTCCGTTCCCTCTTATTCACTGGTGCATGGCGAAGGTTTAAGCTACGAGCAATTGGCAATGGCAGAGCCGCTGGCCATTGGTGCGCATGGCATCCGGCGCGCCGGTGTTCAGCCGGGCGAGTTTGTACTGGTAATTGGCGCCGGCCCGATCGGGCTGGGTACCATGGAATTTGCGCGTATAAGCGGCGGCCATGTGATTGCCATGGATACCAATACAAACCGTTTATCTTTTTGCAAAAACATATTGCGCATTCCGTATATCGTTAATGCGGCTGATGCAAACGTAACGGAGCAATTATTACAAATTACAAACGGCGATATGCCCACTGTTGTGATTGATGCTACCGGCAACCGCAATGCTATTAACAATGCGTTGCAGTATGTAGCACATGGTGGCAGGTATGTGCTGATCGGATTGCAGAAAGAAGAGCTTGTATTTAGTCATCCCGAGTTTCATAAGCGGGAAACGACGCTGATGAGCAGCCGCAATGCTACACGCGAGGACTTTGAACAGGTGATCCGTTGTATAAAAAAAGGACTGGTTAATCCTGTTTCCTATATCACTACCCGCGTGCGTTTTGAGGAAGTAAAAAATAAGTTTGCTGACTGGCTGAACCCGGCAAACAATATTATAAAAGTGACCGTAGAAAACTACAAAGTATGAATCATCTTGTGTTAAAAGTGCACCCTGCTGATAATGTGCTGGTGGCGCTGCAGGATTTAAAGAAAGAGCTGCAGTTATACTATAATAACGAAGCTTATATACTTGCTGATGATGTGCCGGCCAAGCACAAATTTGTAACGGCCGGCCTGGTGCAGGGCGATGAAATAATTATGTATGGCGTGCTCGTTGGCAGGGCGCAAACGTATATACCAAAAGGTGGATTGATCAGCACCAAAAATGTTAAGCACGCCGCCAATAGTTTTATAGTTGGTGAACGAAAAACGGACTGGATACAACCGGATGTAACAGCTTTCGCCAACCGTACATTCAACGGATATCATCGTGCTGATGGCAGCATAGGCACTGCCAATTACTGGCTGGTTATTCCAATGGTATTTTGTGAAAACCGGAACCTGGAAGTATTAAAACAGGCGCTGGTAAACGAATTAGGCTATGGCCTGCATCACTCGTATCAATTGCAAACAAACCAGTTGATCGAATTATATAAAGAAGGAAAAGGAGCCGCGGAAATCTTACAAACGGACTTACAGACGACTTACGAAAAGCCCGAGCAGCACCGGCTTTTTCCAAATGTTACCGGCATAAAGTTTTTAACGCATGAAGGTGGCTGCGGCGGCACCAGGCAGGATGCACAGGCGCTTTGCGGCTTGCTCGCAGGTTATATAACGCATTCCAATGTTGCCGGCGCCACGGTGCTGAGCCTCGGTTGTCAGAACGCACAGGTAAGCATGCTAACCGATGAAATATATAAGCGGGTGCCGCATTTTAATAAGCCCTTGTTTGTACTGGACCAGCAAAGCATTGGCAAAGAATCGGTGCTGTTGTCCGAAGCCATAAAACAAACGTTCGCCGGCCTGATAGAAGCTAATAAAATAGTACGGCAGCCTGCACCTTTAAGTAAATTATGCATCGGGCTGGAATGCGGTGGCTCCGATGGTTTCTCGGGTATCTCCGCCAACCCGGCCATTGGCTATACTTCCGATATGCTGGTGGCCTTGGGCGGCAGCGTTATCCTGTCGGAGTTTCCGGAATTGTGTGGGGTAGAGCAAAACCTGAGCGACCGTTGCATGAACACCGAAACGGCCGAACGCTTTTCGTACTTAATGAAAACCTACAATGACCGCGCTAAAGCCGTTGGCTCCGGCTTTGATATGAATCCATCGCCGGGCAATATAAAAGATGGCCTGATAACCGACGCGATTAAATCGGCAGGCGCGGCAAAAAAAGGCGGCACTTCACCGGTGACTGCGGTATTGGATTATCCGGAGAAGGTAACAGCGCCCGGCCTGAACCTGTTGTGTACGCCTGGTAATGATGTAGAATCAACGACGGCGGAAGTGGCCGCCGGCGCTAATATTGTTTTGTTTACAACCGGTTTGGGCACACCAACCGGCAACCCGATTGTGCCGGTAGTAAAAATTGCCAGTAACAGCAAATTAGCGCAACGGATGCAGGATATTATAGACATCAATACCGGTGATATTATTGAAGGAAAAGAAACGATAATAGCGGCCGGCGAAAGAATTTTAAATTATGTAATCGGTGTGGCAAGCGGCGAAACAGAAGTCGCTGCTGTTCGTAAAGGGCAGGAAGATTTCATTCCCTGGAAGCGCGGCGTATCGCTGTGATGCAGTGTTTACCCTGCATAAATCAACTCCTGTTTCTTTCCGAATGATAAGGAGAATGTAAGGTAAAGCAAGTACTAAATAAAGCCCTGTTGATGCATTTTTAAAGAATTTCCTTTCTCATAGAACATTGATCAATTACATGAAGTTATCAGGAATATATAGTTCAATAAATGCAGGCTTACTTAAGCTTACTATCAGGCAAAGCTTTCTGCTGCTTTTATTGGTTGCCTGCCAAAGTTCGCAAGAACAATATCCAAGTAACGCTGCAGTAATGGTAACCAATCTTACCTGCGAATACCAGCCGCATCCCATAGGCGTTGATAAAGCGGCGCCTTTGCTGAGCTGGCAATTGACCTCTGCTAAAAGAAATCAATCGCAAACCGCCTATCGTATCCTTGTCTCAGACGATTCCATAAAACTGGCGTCAAACGAAGGAACCATCTGGGATTCGCATACTATTCAAACGGCTCAATCCATCCAGGTCACCTATTCAGGTAAAGCACTCCATGCAGCTAAAAAATACTATTGGAAAGTGATGGTCTGGGACAACCACAAAGCACCATCGGCGTGGAGCGAAATTGCCAGCTGGCAAATGGGATTACTAACAAAAGAAAACTGGAAAAATGCGCAATGGATCGGGCTGGAAAAAATAAAAAATGCTGACCGCATTGTACCTGCATTGCACGCCACCGGCGACGCGGCAAGTATAGCAGCAGCAAGCATTTCAGGCAAGAATAAATTGCCCGTTTTCCGGAAAGAAATCAGTATCGGCAAGTCAGTAAAAAGTGCAACTGCATTTGTATGCGGGCTCGGGCATTTTGAACTTTTTATAAACGGAAGTAAAGTAGGCGACCATTTCCTCGATCCGGGCTGGACGCTGTACAGCAAGTATGCGCAATATGTAAGTTTTGATATTACAAACAACCTGCAGGGAGGCAGCAACGTGCTCGCTGTAATGCTGGGTAACGGCATGTATAATATTCCCGGTGAACGGTATAAAAAAATTATTCAGAGTTACGGCTATCCTGCTTTTATCGGTAAAATAATTATCGAGTATGCCGACGGAAGCAGTAAAGAAATTGTAAGCGATACTACCTGGAAAACAACGGCCGGCCCGCTTACTTTCAGCAGCATTTATGGGGGCGAGGATTACAATGCCACTTTACTGCAACAAGGCTGGCTCCTGCCCAATTTTGGTGACGCTGACTGGCAAATACCTTTGGTAGTGGATGCACCGGCTACATTGGTAAGCCAGCAACAGGAACCATTGAAAATAATGGATAGTTTTCCTGTAAAAAAAATTACTCATCCCGCGCCCGGAACTTGGGTGTATGATATGGGCCAGAACGCCTCGGCTGTTCCGCAAATTACCCTCACCGGAAAACGGGGCAAGGCCGTTGTTTTAACTACCGCCGAACTGCTTGGCGACAGTGGTTTTGTGTATCAGTCTTCTGTAGGTGAGCCGGTATATTTTACTTACACGTTAAGCGGCGATGGCAACGAAACCTGGCATCCGCAATTCACGTATCATGGCTTCCGGTACATACAGGTAAAAGGTGCGGTGCCCGAAGGCGAAGAGAATCCGGATGGCCTGCCTGTTATTCATAAGCTGATGTCTTTGCATGTGCGAAACGCTGCAGAAACCTCCGGTACATTCACCTGCTCCGATACTTTATTTAACCGCATTGATACATTGATTAACTGGTCTATCAAAAGCAATATGGCAAGCGTACTCACCGATTGTCCGCACCGTGAAAAATTAGGCTGGCTCGAAGAGTCTTACCTTATGGGACAATCCGTTGCATTCAACTATAATATTGCTTCACTATATAAAAAAGCGGTTGCCGATATGAAAGCGTCGCAATTAAGCGATGGATTGGTACCTGATATTGCACCGGAGTATGTGCCTTTTACAGAAGGTTTCAGAGATTCGCCCGAATGGGGCAGCGCATCTGTGATGCTGCCCTGGCAATTGTATAAATGGTACGGCGATAAAAAAGTTTTATCGGATAACTATAAGATGATCAAAAGTTATGTTGGTTACCTTACCTCCAAAGCAGACCATCACCTGTTGTTTTTTGGGCTGGGCGACTGGTACGATCTGGGGCCGAAAGATCCTGGTGAGTCGCAGTTAACGCCCCGCGGTATCACCGCAACGGCTACCTATTATTACGATTTGAAAATAGCAGGCGCTATCGCCACTTTACTTGGTAAAAGTGAAGACGCCGCATCTTTTGCAGCGCTTGGCGCAGCAGTAAGAACAGCGTTCAACAACAGGTTTTTCAACAGGCAGACAATGGAGTACGGCACCGGCAGCCAGACGGCTTATGCCATGGCTATTTATACGGGCCTCGTAGAGCCGCAATACAAACAACAGGTATTTAAAAACTTACTTCGCCAGATACAAAACAGCGGCTATGCACTCTCGGCAGGAGACATCGGGTTTCATTATCTCATCAGCGTTTTGCAGGCAGCAGGCGCATCGGATATTATTTATAAAATGAACAGCAATTCTAATGTGCCGGGCTATGGCTACCAGCTTCGTAAAGGCGCTACTTCGTTAACGGAATCCTGGGCGGCATTAACCTACGTATCCAACAACCATTTAATGCTCGGGCATCTTATGCAATGGTTCTACGACGGGCTTTGCGGCATACAACAAAGTGATGTTTCTACCGCTTACAAAAATATTATTATTAAGCCCGAACCCACCGGCGATATTACTGCAGCAGGCGCCAGTTATCAATGTATGTATGGTGCAATAACGAGTAGCTGGAAAAAAACTTCTTCCGGCTTTGAACTAACAACAACAATACCTGTAAATACACAGGCGATTGTTTACCTGCCTGCAAACAATTTAGAACACATCACAGAAGACGGCAAGCCGGTAAAAAAAGCCACAGACATACAGTTTATCAAAATGGAAAATGGTAAAGCTGTATTTAAAGTCGGCTCCGGAAAATACTTTTTTAAATCTAAAAATCCATAGACGTTATGCGGCTAATATATTTATCACTTATTTGCAGCATACTCTGCATTAATGGTTTTTCTCAATCGGATAATAAGCTGTGGTACAAAGAGCCGGCGGCTATCTGGACGGAAGCTTTGCCAGTAGGAAACGGGCGGCTCGGCGCTATGGTTTTCGGTGGTGTGGAAAATGAATTGCTGCAATTAAACGAAGCTACATTATGGTCGGGCGGACCGGTAAAACACAACGTTAACCCGGAAGCTGTTACCTATCTTCCAAAGGCACGGGCGGCCCTGTTCAAAAACGACTTCGACAGCGCTGATTTTTATACGAAGAAAATGCAGGGCGTTTATTCGGAAAATTATTTGCCGCTCAGCGATGTAGTCATTCATCAACAACTTCCAAAAGCCGCGCCCACAGCGTATTACCGGGATTTGAATATACAGGATGCCGTGTCTGTTACCAGGTTTACGATCAATGGCGTTACCTATAAAAGAGAAGTGTTTGTTTCGGCGCCTGCACAGGTAATGGTGATGCGGATTTCGGCCGATAGACCAAGGCTGTTAACGCTTGATATAAGCCTTAAAAGCCTGCTCCGTTACCACAACGAAAAAGGGCGCAGTAATGTATTGCTCCTGCGGGGTAAAGCGCCCGCGCATTCCGATCCTTCTTATTATAACGACAATAAAGAACCGGTTGTTTACGGAGACACTTCCGGCTGCAATGGAATGCGGTTTGAACTGGCGGTAAAAGCAGTACATAAAGATGGAATGATAGTTACAGATACAGGCGGCATCCATGTTCAGGAGGCATCAGAAGTAATTCTCTTTTTCTCTGCGGCTACCTCCTTTAACGGTTATGATAAATGCCCTGATAAAGATGGCAAAAATGAGCATTTATTAGCGCAGCAATATTTAGATAAAGCCGTAACAAAAACATACCAGCAGTTGCTGAATGAGCATCTTGCCGATTACCATCATTTTTATAATCGTGTTGCACTAAGTATTAACAGCAGCAACACCAACTCTTCCCTGTCAACAGATAAAAGATTAGAAGCCTATACCCAGGGCGCAAAAGATAATGGTCTGGAAGTATTGTATTTTAATTATGACCGTTATTTATTAATCTCCTCTTCACGTACGCCCCAGGCGCCGGCTAATCTGCAAGGCATTTGGAACAAGGAAATCCGCCCGCCGTGGAGTTCCAATTACACGACCAATATTAATGTACAGATGAATTACTGGATGGCGGAAGAATGTAATTTATCGGAAATGCACCAGCCGCTGCTTAATCTGATCGAGGAATTGTATGTTACCGGACAATCAACCGCCAAAGAATTCTATGGCGCACAGGGCTGGGTGGTGCATCACAATTCCGATATCTGGGCGCTTTCCAACCCGGTGGGCGATAAAGGAAAAGGGGATCCTAAATGGGCTAACTGGAGCATGGGCGCGCCATGGCTGAGCCGCGATTTGTGGGAGCATTATTTATATACGCAAAACACTGCTTTTTTGCGCGATACGGCTTACCCGCTGATGAAAGAAGCGGCTCGTTTTATATTTGATTGGCTGGTACCCGACAGCAGCGGCCACCTCGTTACGGCGCCATCCGTTTCGCCGGAGAATGTATATTACTACGGCGATAAAAAAGAAGCCGGCATCTCCGTCGCTACTACAATGGATATGAGCATCATCCGCGATTTATTTCATCATCTTATAGCCGCCTCAAAAGTGTTGCATACAGATGCGGATTTCCGGGATACATCATTGGAGAAAGAAAGTAAACTATATCCTTTACAAGTAAGTAAGCGCGGCAACCTGCAGGAATGGTACAAAGACTACGAAGATGTGGAGCCGCACCACCGGCATACTTCACATTTATATGGCCTGTATCCCGGCAACGAAATATCGCCTGTTACTACGCCGGACCTGGCAGCCGCTGCTAAACAAACCCTGGTTATGAGAGGCGATGAAAGTACTGGCTGGAGCCTTGCCTGGAAAGTGAATTTCTGGGCGCGCCTGATGGATGGCGATCATGCGTACCGCATGTACACAAAATTATTACGTTTGGTAAAAGAAAATAATACCAACTACAGCGCTGGTGGTGGTGCTTACCCTAATTTATTTGATGCGCATCCGCCTTTCCAGATAGACGGAAATTTTGGTGCAGCAGCAGGTGTAGCAGAAATGCTTTTGCAAAGCTATAATGATGAACTGTTTTTATTACCAGCCATACCTGCAGCGTGGAAGAGTGGTGCTATAAGCGGTTTGCGGGCACGCGGTGGTTTTGAAACAGCCATTCGCTGGAATAATAATAAGCTTGCTACCGCAGCAATAACCTCTCTTAACGGTGCCATTTGTAATGTAAGAACGCTTCAGCCGGTTTTTGTAAAATCGTTGAATCTTCATTCTACCAAGTCAGCTATTGGCTATACGCTTTCTTTTAACACGGAAAAGGGAAAGACGTATGAATTGGCCGGAGAATAGCAGGCGATACGAATCTAAGTTTATTAAATCAGAAAGCCTGCGTTATAGAACAATGCAGGCTTTCTGATATGCTTAATGTTTGCCCATTAAGCTTCAATCAACTCCCCCACTGCTATATTTAAAAAGTTAGGAAGTATGTGGCTGTAGGTAAACATGATTTTGTCGGGGTCGTTTAACTGCTCTATCATGCTCTGCCATTTCGCTTCGCCGTGCTCTTCTACCACGCTTTGTTTTTTTTCGGGTGTCTGCAGGTGCATACTCATTCCAATGGCATCGGCTTCGGGATGAAACTGCGTACCGATAAAATAACCATTGAACCGAATCGCCATCAGCGCCCGATCGTAAGGCAGGTGCGGACGATCTTTTTCGATAGCTAATACCTGTGCGCCCATCTCTTCCAGCATTGCTTCATTCGGCTCAGTTACCTGAAAACTGCGGCTGTCCACTGCATAAAACGGATCCTGCAAGCCATCAAATACCGGCTCGCTTGCAGCAGCTTCCGTTTGATGCATCGGGAAAACGCCAAAAGAGGTGGATATACGGGGCGATACTTTGGCTAAGCCATAATAACGGCAGGCTAACTGGAAACTATGGCAAATAAAGAATACAAATTTCTTTGGATACCCGTTTATATCGTGGTTAAAATCTTCAACCCTTTGTATCCAATTACAATATTGCTTATCCCAATCCTCATCAGCGCTTGTCAAAGGCGAGCCGGGGCCGCCGCTTGAAATATAAATATCAAAAGACAAATCCGGAAGCTGTTTTTTTTGCCGCACTTCAAATTCCTGCACGGTTATATCGTATTGGTGCATGGCACTCCAATGCTTGATAATTTCTCTTATGCAACGCATACCCTGGTTGGGCTGCTCGTTATTCATATCCAATAGAGCTATTCTTAAACTCATGTGTTCTGTATTTGATAAACTGCAAATTTAAGACTTTTAAAAAAGCTAAGCAGGGCTAACCGAAATATTAACCGGTTTTAAATAAAAAGTGAGTAAAAAAGGCAGGGTTTCGTAGTAAGGAATACGCATAACAAGATGATCGGCCAGCAGGAAAAAGATATAAATAAATGCCAGTTGCTTATCGAACCGCGCGGTAAAAAAACCGGTACCAAATAACAATTCCATGATCGTAACCAACAGGTACAAAATATATGCAGGCATCGGGTGCGCTATCAGCCAGCCAATTAATTTACTCATCCACCAGCCGGGCGAATTGGTAAGCATTTCTTTATGCTGGTCCAGCAGTATTGCACTTAGCTGCAGCGGGTTAAAAACGCCGCCGTTTACAATTTTCCAGATGCCGGCAGAAAAGAAAAAGTATAGAAAAAAGTATCGTAATCCACCAAACAACAGGTGAAACAGGCGACTGTCTTTTGCCAAAAATATAGCCGGAAAAATGAGCGGCGCTATGTACAAGGTAATGGAATTGGTCGGGTATAAAGTATAACACTGAATATATATCCAGTTTACAACAAGCATTAAAAAAGCAACAGGCTGAACGTATGCATTTTTGTAAATAATGATATACAAAAAAAGAGCAGGAACAGTATAATACGCTGTATCAAAAGCTATAAAATAAGCCGGATGCAACAGCAGCCATTGCGGTAGCCCGGTTTGCATAAACAGCCAGCTAAAAACATCATCGCGCATGAATAAAAAGAGCGGCTGCATCTGGCAAAGCAGTAAGCCGTTGTATAGATTATACAAAAGAAGGGTATAACAAATAATTACATAGTACAACGCGACTGTGTATTTAAAATCTTTCTTCATTTGGCAGGCAAATATTTTTGCGCAAGCAAAAAAGTATCTGCAGAAACGCTTACTGCAACCGGCTCGGCAACATTACCGGCTATACGCAGCACCTGCTTGTTGTACCATCTTGCAAACCTTGCCTGCGGTACCGTTTTAAGATAAGGTGAGCTGTCGTACACAGGCAAAAACTTACGCGTTTCTGTTTGAAAAATGTAGCGGTTCCAACGCTCCTGTTTTTCAAAAAAAATGATCGGCTGTAGGAGATTGTCCCATTCGTTTGGAGAGTAATCTTTTGTCTGGAGCAACCTGTTGGTTATGCTTATCTGCATAACCGGATAGTACTGCTTAGGAAGCGCAACATTTGAATACATATCGTAGTTGTAAAACGGCGAACACATCACGCCGTTTTTATAATTGATAAACAACTGGCCGCCTGCAAAAAGCAGCACTACCACAAACCAAAACTTATTTTGCCGGTAAAGTTTAATCAGGTACATATTAAAATGCCGCCCTGCCAATGGCGGGCGGCACATAATTACAAAATAATAAGGAAGTATTTTAAAAATAACTCAGGTTCGTTTCGGGCGTAAGTGCAAGCAGCGTTTCATACATCAGCCGGATGGTATTTTCTATATCATCTTTATGCAGCATCTCTACGGTTGTATGCATATACCGCAGCGGTATTGAGATAAGTACCGACGGGCAGCCATCATTAGCGTAAGCAAAACTATCGGTATCGGTGCCGGTACTGCGGCTTACCGTGCGGTTTTGCACCGCAATTTTGCTGCGCTCGGCCACATCTATCACCAGGTTGAGCAGCTTGTTGTGCACTGCCGGGCCGTAAGCCAGCGATGGACCTTTGCCACACGCAATATCCCCCTCTACTATTTTATTAATCATAGGCGTTTGCGTATCATGGGTTACGTCGGTAACAATAGCTATATCCGGCTTTATACGCCGCGCAATCATCTCTGCGCCCCGCAAGCCTGTTTCTTCCTGCACAGCATTCACAATATATAAACCGTAAGGCAACTGTTTGTTGTTCTCTTTCAGCAATCTCGCTACTTCCGCTATCATAAAACCACCGATGCGGTTATCAAAAGCACGGCCGATATAATAGTTGTTGGCCAGTTCATCAAAGCCATCCTCATACGTTACAACCGCGCCGATATGTATTCCTAATTCATCTACTTCTTTTTTGTTTCTAGCGCCGCAGTCCAGCCACAGGTTATCGGCTTTTGGCTGCGGCTCTTTGGCATCGTTGTTACTAAGCCGCGTGTGTATGGCCGGCCAGCCGAATACCGCTTTTACCAAACCTTTTTTGCCATGTATCAGCACGCGTTTTGACGGCGCTATCTGGTGATCAACGCCGCCATTGCGCTTCAGGTATATAAGTCCCTGGTCGGTAATATAATTTACAAACCAGCTTATCTCATCCGCGTGCGCTTCTATTACTACTTTAAAAAGGGCATCCGGATTAATAATACCTACTGCGGTACCGTACGGGTCCGTCATCTGCTTATCAATATAGGGTTGTAAATATTCCAGCCACAATTGCTGACCAGCGGTTTCAAAACCAACGGGTGATGGATTATTGATATATTTTTTTAGAAAATCAAAAGAGGCTGCTGTCATTACTGGTTGTTTTTCCTGTGGCGGTTGCTGCTTATCTTTCTGTTTTGCCATTATATTGTTTTATATATAAGTAATCGGTCAAAATTATCTATCCTTTATTGCTTATTGTTGATTGTTCTCCACTTTGTGAAAAAACAAAAAAAGCGGCATGAAAACGAGACACAGCACCTTTCCCTGGTAAGTCCTGATGTAGCTTTTGTACTGCTGTGAACCGGCAGCAGTACTGCTATACCGGAGCGAAGACCGATGCCACTTTAAATCTGTTCAATTTTGATAAACTACTTAAAATAGTTATGATAAATAGAAATACCTTTTTAAAGCCGCTATCCAAAGCAGTATATGGTAGCTATACCACAAATCGCCTTTACTAAAAGAAGCCCGTCTATGACTGCAAGATAATAGAGAATTTTTTTACGGTGCTGCAACGACCAGGCGGTACCGGCAAGTAAGAAAAAAGGCAGGCAATTTAAAGTAATCTGTGCAGGCGTATAGCTTTTCAAATAAGTAAATGCGAGGCAAGCCATCAATCCTGCGCTGATAAGCGGCAGTAATAAATAATAAATAGTTTTTCGCAAACCAAAATGTACGACTAAAGTTTTAAGCTGGTGGTTGTGGTCTGCAGCATAATCTTTTATATCAAACATAACTGCAATTACTGTTGTAAAAAGAAAATTAACCATAAAAAAAAGCGCCTCCTCTATACGAAAAGAAAAGCGCGCAGCAGGGCTGCTGCCAAATAAAACAAATGGATAAACAGTCACCGTACCCGAAGCTACAAGACCAATGATAAAAGGCTTTAGCCATCCGTAGCGGCGCAAGCTGAAAGTAAAGCCCGGCCGCGTTACAACACCATAATACAGCAAGGCCAGCAACGGAAAAAGAAGCAGCAGCACCCAGCCAACAACAGGTATTGCCGCTAAATGATAGTAATAGCCGGCAAAGAAAAATGCAGCCGTTATTATAATGATTATAATAGCGGCTACCTGCATTCGTTTTATGAGTGCTTTATTTTGTGCATACCATCGCCTACGTGTATTGGTACCGGTGCAATAAGCGTTTTCACTTGTATAAGCGTGCGTGTAATAGGAAACCGTAAGTAAAAATATAAGCAGGAAATACGTTAATGAAAATTGATGAAAGCCGCACTGCACCAGCGTTTCCAAAGAAAGTGCAGCAATACAAAACCCTAAAAAATAGTTACCGAAAAATAGGAGCTTCGCTGCTTTTCTTATCAATACTAATCTTTTAGCAGTTTAATAGTTGCAGACGAGACTGTATCGCTTACATTGCCGGCTTTGTCTTTAAGCCAGAATTTAAAAAAACAGGAATCGTCGCGCTGCTCGCAACCCGAGAGTATAGGATAGGCACCGGATAAATTGCCGTAAGAATAGTTGATGTCTAATTCTACTTTTAAATTTTTATTGCCTGTAAAATCAGGTACCTGGTAAGGCGAAAGGAAATTACTTATGTCGCCGCAGCTAAAAGATATTTTTTGCACCCACATAGTATCCTGGATATCACCTTCTTTATCGGTAACATTAAATTTAAAATTAAGATTGCTGCCCCGCGGAAAATTGCTGCCGTTTAAAGATTGCAATTCCAGATGCGGTTTGGTGGTGTACTTATCCTTCGAGCAGGCTACTGCCATTAGCACGCACAACACCATTGCAGCTATAAAATATTTTACTTTCATTATCAGGTTTAATTTCGTTTCAAAATTAAAACAAACAAATTACCCTTTTAGTGTGAATACAACTTTTGTTAACAATATTTTCAGTATCAATGCTTTTGATGAAAAATTTGCTTTAGAGCTTTTTCGCCATCAATACCGGTATAATAAGGCATATCGCCAGTGGTGCGATCTGTTACAGGTTAACGCATTGGCCATTTCTTCTCCCCGACACATTCCATTTTTGCCGATTTCATTTTTCAAAACCTACATGGTAACTACCGGCAATTTTACGCCGCAACTAAAATTTAGCAGCAGCGGCACTACGCAAACTGTTAACAGTCAGCATTATATCAACGATATTGCCATCTACCGGCAAAGCTTTACCCAGGCATTCCGGCAATTTTATGGCAATGCAGAAGACTGGTGCATTATTGGATTACTGCCTTCTTACCTCGAAAGAAATGATTCTTCCCTCGTATTTATGGTCAACGACCTGATACAATCTTCGAAACATGCTTTGAGCGGTTTTTACTTATACGATTTTGAAAAGCTCCGGCAAACACTGCTGCAGGTAGAAAGTGAGCAGCAGCCTACCTTACTCATCGGTGTAACATTTGCCCTGCTCGATTTTGCACAGGCCTGCCCAATGCAGCTACAGTACACCACGGTAATGGAAACCGGCGGTATGAAAGGCAGAAAAAAAGAACTTACAAGAGGTGAAGTACAGGACGTGCTAAAAGCGCAGTTCGGCCTTCCGGCCGTTCACAGCGAGTATGGGATGACGGAGCTGCTAAGCCAGGCGTATGCAAAAGAAAACGGGCTGTTTAAGGCTCCGCCGTGGATGAAAGTGCTGGTGCGCGATGAAGAAGATCCTTTACATATATACGATACAGGCAAAGGCATTTTGAATATTATTGACCTGGCAAATGTAGAAAGCTGCGCGTTTATTGCCACAGACGATGCGGGTATTATATATGAAGACGGCAGCTTTGAGGTAGTGGGAAGAATAGACAACAGCGACATCCGCGGCTGCAGTTTATTAGCGTTGTAAATTAGTTTGCCGGTAAGATATCCAGTCTATATATTTGCAGCCCCCGACACACCTGCCCAGGTGGCGAAATTGGTAGACGCACTGTGTTCAGGTCGCAGCGTTCGCAAGGATGTGCTGGTTCGAATCCAGTCCTGGGCACCCTTATAACCTTGTAAGTTTTTGACTTACAAGGTTTTTTATTAAGCGCCTGTCCAAAAAGTATCGCTTTTCTTCACTTTCTGCCGCTATTGTAAACACCCAAAATGACACATAATTTTACTGAGTAATTGAATGACCATCCTGAGCCACTTTGGAACAGGGCAAATGCAATATAATATAGCGGCAGGGAGAAAAGAAGCAGCTTTGCAAGAACATAGAACTGAAAATTCCTGTTGATTTTTTTAGTTCTTTGACCGATCCGCATATAAATGCTGTAAGCTTCACAAGTTGTCGGACATTTTATTTATAATGATAGCCGCATGTTTGAGCAGGACAGAAGACTGGGGAAAAATAGAAGAGTACGGAGAAGCTAAGCAGGACTGCGGAAAACATTTTAGCATTGCCTGATGGCAAACCATCTCCTGCTACATTTAACCGGTTGTTTGAGATGCGCTAATAAACAGGGACAGTGGAGTTGCCTAAATTAGCAACTCAGATGCAAGAGAAAACACAAGGTGCAAAGCACCGCAAGTATGATGCTTCATTAAGGAAGGAGTATTGAATGATTTTGAATGGATGTCCGGTCACCGGAGTAGCCCGGGCCAGCCGCAGTGCTTACTATCATTGGAAGCATCAGAAACAAGAAGTTAAAAATGAAAAGAAAAAAGCCATAGAACAGCAGGTCATCAACGGCTTTAAAGAACATCGCAGGCGGCAATCATATACAAATGGCAGTGCGGCGGCAGTGTACAAAACGGCGAATTAAATACTTAACCTACCAACTTTTTAAACCACTATTTTTGAGAACAAGCGTTGCAATAAAAATTTGAAATCGCCAAACCGTTCAGGCAAAGGATTTTATAAACAATACTCATTCAGAAAAAAATGAAAAAGACATCGTGATTAGTTTTAGTTATTACAGCCTCCTTTCTTTCAAAGTTTGCATTTAAGACAGTAATTAAACAAATCGAAACAAAAAAAATGAAAAAAGTAACAGGTATTGGTGGCGTTTTTTTCAAATGTAAAGACCCCAAAAAAGTGACAGAATGGTATCAAAAAAATCTTGGTTTAAACACAAACCCGTATGGGGCAACTTTTGAATGGTACGAAGATGCAGACAACACAAAGAAAGGACAAACACAATGGACGCCGTTTCCCGAAACGACCACTTACTTTGAACCTTCAACAAAGGAATTTATGATAAATTACAGGGTTGAAAACCTGGAAGCACTTGTTGAAGAATTAAAAGAGAATGGTGTAACCATTGTGGACACTATTGAAACCTACGAGTACGGTAAATTTGTACATATCCTTGACGTAGAAGGAAGCAAAATTCAATTATGGGAGCCCAAAGATTGAACACGGCAAAATAATTAATGTACAAACCAAACAGTTTAGCCAACACTAAAGGTAAACAGAACGCCATACAGCTAATACCGGGTTGCTGTAGTGAGGCTGACAGTGATGTATTCAGCATTTGTGTTTCGATTTATTATTTGTGTAAATGTTGAACAAGCGTTTTTAAATACTCCACAAACGCCCAGCATTAAAGAATTGTTTCGTTTCTTTTCGCTGCGCCATTTTTAAGACAACAGCCGCAATTTTCAAAGGGAGTAAACTTTTTTTTACATGGAAAAGAATAGCCAAAGACGCCAGGGAGTAAAGGATATAAGTTTTTAAAATCAGTAAAAGTAATATCGGGTTTCAACTAATACGATTTAAAATGTACTGGTATTGCACCATAATTATCTCAGAATCGCACGATGAATGATAGCAATTTCAAATAGCAGTTCGTAGTTAAAAATTTAGTTCAAAATTAGATCATCTGCTTTTGCATGTTTAGCAACAGCAGTCATCAGCAGGCGTTTTCTAACTTCCGTAGCGGTTTTTGAGTAAAACAAAACAATTGTTGCATAGACAGTGTTGACGTTATAATGCTTACTGTTTTTTTTCGATAAACGTTTTCAAATTCTACTCCTAAGCAACTACAATACTTTAAACGGTTTTAAAATGCCTTTTGCTTTTTATTGTCTTACTCATTTTTGAAAATTGGCAAATGAGTATTTTTTGCCAAACTAAATATTCCCCTCAACTATTCAAACATGATGAACAGAAACAGAGAACTATAAATGCAATACATGTGATTGTATTTTTCTTGTATTGGCTTATAATTATTTTGACAAGGATGTAATAATGTTGCTATGCCATCAAAAGACTTTTTCGCCACGGATATATTACCTTCTTTATCCTTTTTAAAAACAGTTATATGACCGCTACACATCCTCACGTTATAATTGTGGGTGCTGGCATTATAGGCGCAAGTCTTACTTACCATTTAGTATGTCAAAATGCGCGTGTTACGCTGATTGACAAAGCGACCAAGCCGGCTAAGGAGGCAACAGAAAAATCATTTGCCTGGATCAGCGCGGGGCATGAGGGACCCGAAACTTACTTAAACCTGCGACAACAGGCAATTGCTGAATGGCACAAAGTGGAAGATGAATTTAAGGGTCAGCTTAGAGTAGATTGGTCGGGTGCTTTAAGCTGGCGCAGCAATATGATAGAGACAGAGCGCATTGCATCTCACCTCCTGAATTTAGGTTTTCCGGTGCATCTTGCTGATCGAAAAGAAATACACCTTTTAGAGCCGAATTTAAAACATGTACCTGCGCAGGCAATGTTTGCCAGAGATGAAGGCGCGATTGATCCTACACGCACTACAAATTTATTTATAAAAGCCGCCCGTGAAAGAGGAGCCAATATTCAAACGGGTAATGAGATTTTGTCTTTTATGACCAATGGATCACGTATTGAAGGAGTAGTTACTGCAAATGGCAAGGTAACTGCCGACATCGTCGTATTGGCAGCGGGAATCAATTCAGCCATTTTGTGCCAGCCACTGGGTTTAACACTGCCGGTTACTGTATCACCGGCTATTTTAATGATTTTTCATACTACGCATCGCTTTGTGAACCGAATTGTTTCTAATCCATTAATGGAAGTACGCGCTGCTTCAAATACGCTTACACTTGCTGCAGAAGAGTATATTGATGAATCGCCAGAAAATTGCCCGCAGGCAATAGCGCAACGCCTGCTTAACAAAATTAAAAAACACTGGCAGGGCGCTGAGCAGCTCAGCTTAGCAAATATCGTGGTAGGAAGACGGGCAATCCCTATAGATGGCTTACCTGTTATCGGGCGAACAACGGCTGTTGATGGCCTGTATTTATCAGTAATGCATGCTGGCGTAACGCTTGCAGCTATTGCAGGAAGACTTGCCGCTGCCGAAATATTGAATGATCAGGAAGATCGTTTATTATCATCTTACCGACTAAAAAGATGTAGTTAATTTGTCAAGGCAGTGTTTATCTGCGTCAATAAGTTTAATATACTAATTACAGTGTAACTTAAGTTAGTTTACATATCCTGTATAGTCCGGATGTTGCGGCGCCACCCGGTAGCATGGCTATGGGCGGGCGTCCCCGCCCGCCTAAAACTTGAAATAATTTAAGTTACACTGTATTAATCCTGGAATAAAATATTATTTGCCTAAGCTGAAAATATAAAAAGTTTTCTGTAATCCATTTATAGCATAAGCACTAATAAATGCTGCTGTTCAAGGTTCCTCCTTTCGTATATTATAACTCATGGAATAGCCTATCAGCTTGGCTATGCGGATTGCTTGCCTGGTATTAAATGATTTTTATGAACCCCTATTTCTTTATTCGGTTTATCCGGTATTTTTTAGTGGTGTAAACAACCAATTATTTTTGAGAGACAGCTTGGCAGCAAACAAAAATTTTGAAGCGTTGGACAGCTTAATAAGCAAATAAAATAATTTACCGGAAATTTTTAGGTGCCGACCCAAGTTTTTGCGCACATTATTCAACAACATTGTATGATTATTAACTTAAAGCAAACAATCAGTCAAAAAGAATGGATACTTATGCTAATGTTATTGCGTTATTAATAGCCTAACAGAAAAGGCGTGGAGAATGGCAGCAAGTTTAAAACAGTAATTAACAAAGGCATTTATAAAAGCAATGTTTGAGCAGGCGCATTTATCCAGTATTCATTATAATGATCTTAGGTTTAAACCAACCTTACTCCATCAAACACTATTTCTTATCTTCAACCTCAGTTTTTCAATGAAGCAATTGCACTAAGCTGACAACGTTTGATTGCCACACCTTCGCAAATACTGAAACATTAGACATCACCTATGTTCTCTGTATTAAACTGGAAATACAGGTTTACAAATGATAATGGAATAAAAAAATGGAACGTAAAAAATTTATATTAACCACACTTGCCGCCTTGCCAACAGGTGCATTCGCTAAAATAAAATCATTAGCGAATTTTCGAACGGACAGAGGTTTTAAAGTAGCTTCCGGTGAAGCAAGATTTGGTACCCATTATACAATGAAAGGGATTACCTTGAATACGCTTGATGTTAAAATATCGGGTAAAGACACCGAGAGTGATGTAGCGGTTTTTGAACAGACCGGCTTAACGCCTAAAGGCGGACCACCGCTGCACATCCATCCAAATCAGGACGAATGGTTTTATGTTGTGGAAGGAGAATACCTCTTTCAGGTGGGCGAAGAACAATACCAGATGAAAGCCGGCGATACCATCTTTCTTCCCCGAAAAATACAACACGCTTTTGTTCAGCTTTCCGAGCGGGGAAAAATGGTTGTTTCGTACCTTCCGGCGGGAAAAATGGAAGCCTTTTTTGCTGTTACCGACAAGTGGACTTCTCCGCCTACAAAGGAAGAAATAATAAAAGTGTTTGCCGACCACGACATGCAGGTTGTCGGCGCTCCGTTAAAAGCGGAATGACCATCTAAAGCCGACGATGAGGTAACTTGACAATTACACAACATAAGTCTGGTATTTGCAAAAGTTGCACAAATAAACGCCGTGTTTCTACAATTGCAGCGTCGGTTGATTCGTGATTGAGGCAGCGGCCAGACAATTCTGTACGGAATACCACCAGCTTTTGCTCCCAACCTCATCGTCCGTTAATGATGTAAGTAAGACTTTTCTAAACTCAAGTTCGTATCCGCGCAAACATTTATAAAGTAAGTTGATAGCCCTGTAAATTTACACGCCATGCGCAGCCAGTTGTTGCAAAGGTCGCGCCTCTGCAAAGCCCTGGCATAAGTATGCCTTAAGAAGTTTTAGAGATTTGTTAGCAGCAATAACGAATACATTTACAGGTTTAATTTAACTACCTGGACATGCTAAAATATCGTTTCCTTGGATGATAAATTAACGGATATGCCCGGCGACACTATTGCATACGATAATGCCGCGACCATAACCCGATTTAACCTTTATACAAATATTATTACTGCTAATAAAGGGGACAAGATTTCCGGTATTGGAACGGATAGCACAGCAATACCCGGCCCTCCTGTTCCGCAAACAGGCCACCTATATTATCAGAATCTTGGTTCAGGCGGGTATTTCAACTATTTAAAAGATAATTCAACACCGGAAGAAACAATCTCTCATTATAAGGCCGGCTTTTCGGTAATCAGCTTAAATAATGAAAACAAAATAACATGGCGCAACACACTTAACAACGATGCAGATAGTGTGTTGTTAACCGATCTGTCAAACAATAAAATTGTTGCCGGTAAAAAAGGGATTCATATAATTCGCTCTGCTACCGACAACAGGAAAAATACCATTGAACACATTGTTATAACGTATGCCGGCAAGCGTGAAAAAGTAAATACCATGGCCTGGAATAATCAATACAGGTATCTTGTTTCCTATGCAGCAGAAACTAATGACGGAGCACTGATTATAACTTGCGTGAAGGAAGGCAGATTGATTTTTGCAAGGATGAAACTTGAATAAATAAACATCTTATAGAGGTGTAATTGCTTTATGGCGGCGTAAAGCTTGCCTGTAAAGCAAGGCACTGCAGGCAATATGTATTTCAGAATAATAATTATGCAGCTCCGCAATTATTAATACAATTCTTCAAAGGCCGTCATTATAACAAAATGATTTTTTCCCTTACTTATTTTTTTCCGCAACTTTTTCGGCCAGCTTCTCATTGTCTATCCCTTCGGGTATAAAGAAAATAAAAGGTGGAATTACAAAGCAGGCATACGCAAAATATACATTGAGATAAGCGAGTGGAATGGCTGTCAGGTAAACGGCAGTGCCTACAATAGCTTTGGTTCTGGCGCGAAAAGATACTTTAAAAATCTTCTGGTTTAACACCCGGTCTTTATCGGTGTGAATAAGCCCGTGGCGCAGGCTGTAATTGCGCATAATAAGAAAGGATAAGGTTATCAGCAGCATAACCAACCCATACAATGCCGGCGCAATGGCAATAAACGGATTGGCGCCTACAATGGCCGTGGCGAATGGAATAAGACTTAATAAAAAAAGGAATAAAAAGTTTTGCCAGAGCAACCGCTCATCTGTCCGTTCTAGGAGGTGAAACATGTGGTGGTGATTGGTCCAGAATATACCCGTCATCATAAAGCTGAATGCATACGTAATGAAATAAGGCAGCAGGTGCTTGAGATAGGTAACCGTTTCTGCAGTTGTGCTATGCTTGCCCAGATCGGGCAGTTTAAGCTCCAGCACCATAATGGTAATGATGATACCAATAACACAATCGCTGAAAGTTTCCAACCGGGTAGTGCTTATTTTCATAATTAATAAGTAAAGTAGTTAAAATCAAAGCTTTGCCTGCTTATGCCTTTGTAAGGCTGCCTATTTCCTGGTAAAGCTCGCCGATTAAAGACTGCGCCAGTGCTGCTTTGCTTGCCAGCGCTTTATGCTGCGCAAATACCGGGTGATCCAACAACATGGTTTGAATAAACTCCTGCACGAGGAAGCAACGGTCTAAAGCCTCATGCCAGTGAAACGGATCCGCCGATTGTACGTCTTCTGAGAGCATCTTTGTGAAATTAAAATGGTTTGTGTACTCTTTAATAACAGCATTAAAAATAATATACATTTTGCATAGTGAGTGTATCGGCAAAAGCGGAGTAGTAACTCAATTTAAAATTCAGGAATAATAAAACCTGTTAGGTTGAACTAATTTATAATGTAAAAATGTGTAATAACGGGACAGGTTAATCTTTGTTATTTTTAAACTCAGTCAGTACCAAAAGCGGCTGTTAGCTTGCCGCCTTTACCACTTTATTTACTTGTCCACTCACTGGTCCTGCCGGAAGGCGGGTACAGAAATTGTTAGCTTGTTATAAACAGGATAATCCGTTATGAAGGGCAAACTGAAAGGCATATTATTTACCACGCTTATCTCCGCTCCTGCAGCAACAGTTGCCTGTCCGTTTTGCAATTCTAAAACGGCGGTGCAAATACGGGCGTCTTTGTTTGGAGCCGGTTTTTCTATAACCTGCTGGCAGTGCTATCGCCCTTTATCGTTTTCTCCATCATTATCTTTTTTATTTACAAAGGCAGCCCGGACCGGTCATCTTCCCAACTCTAAATATACGTACATGAATACTAAACCGCTGATAGCTGCCGGCACGTTAATGGGTATCGGGATGGGAGGCTTTGTGGACGGTATTTTATTTCACCAGATACTGCAACTGCATAGTATGCTCTCCGCCAAGCTGCCGCAGGATACTATTGTGAATATTAAGACGAGTATGGTGTGGGATGGATTGTTTCATGCACTTACCTGGTTAGCAACAGCGGTTTCTATCCGTATGTTGTGGAGCGCCGCGAAGCAAAAAGAGGCGCCGCTATCCGGTGTTATTTTTTCCGGCGCACTGTTCGTGGGTTGGGGCACATTCAACCTTGTGGAAGGCTTGATTGACCATCACCTGCTGGGCATACATCATGTGGTGGAGCGGCTTGGCCTTTCGGTATATGATTATTTGTTTCTGGTGTCCGGTGTGGTACTTGTTATAGCAGGTTTAAGACTTATCCGTTCAGGCAATAAAGAAGTTTCAAAAACACACGCGACTTCTATATAACAGGCAGCAATTATAAGGGCAGTAATGCGCTTTAACAAGCGAACAAAACTGCGGCTGTTTAGTATTGTAATCTTGTAATAATTTAATAGTACAGTTAAGATTTTTTTTAACTTTCAAATCAGTATTGCAAAGCCTTGATAAAGTCGCTCACGAGATAGCTGGTCAGCTTACCAATTGCGCTGCTGCTCCTGCCATTTTCCAATTGCGCTGCGCCTTCGGCAATGTGCAGGTAAGCAGGTTTGCTCTGCGTTCCGGCCAAATGGATGTACTGGCGCGCATGTAGCACAGAGATGCCTGCCGGCGATGCCGCACTGCTTAATGTATCCTGGATGCTGTCCATATCCAGCTCTATACCGCAATAGGTATCGCCGGTAAAGTCTATGGCGTGCTGCACGGCTTGCAGAAAGCTTTGCTTGCCATGCAGAAAAATATCTTCGTACGTCACAAAATCGAAGAAAGGATTGTTGGCAATATCCAGCCAGGAGTTTTGCGGCAGGTAATTTTCGTGCAGCCCGATCACGCAGTACTTGGCAAGGTAACCGTCCTCTTCTGCATACCGGAAAGCATTGCCGCTATGCCGGCCTTCTGCCGGCCGGTAATCGGCATGAGCATCCAGATTAACAGCGTTTAGCTGTGCAAGCTGCAAAGTGCCGGCTTTGTGTAAGCCTTTGGCTGCACCTTTTATACAACCATACGCATTGTTGTGGCCGCCGCCAATTACCACGGGTATCTTTTTGCTGCCGGCTATCAGTTTTACCACCTGTTCTACCGCATCGTCTATGCTGTTTACTGCATGGCGGCAGGCTAATAACTTTTCTTCATAACTGTGCGCATTGTTTTCTATCACCTCCGATAGTTCGTGAAAATCAAAATGCCCTAACAGCAGCACATCTGCACCGTCAAAGAAGTCATTGCTCTGCACATTCAAAAAGGCTTCTAAAAATGGCTGCCACACCGTGCCGGCGCCGCCCATACCTTCATTGCCTTTCACGCCTATATCTTCGGGCACGCCTACAATTACAAACCGGGCATTGCTTTGCTGCAGGGATTGCTCGATATTATCGCCCTGCTGCGCATGCTGAATCCGCTCTCCTATCTTGGTTTCGAAGCGGCGTATTTTGGTTAAGGCTAAAATATCTTGCTTGGTATAAATTTTAAGGCGTTGCATACGTCGGAGGTTAAGCTATGGCTGTTAACAGAGCAGGCTGCAAATAAACGCAGATTTTTATAAACCTTTCTATAGTTTTAAAAACAAAGCCTTTGCGCCGGTTATATTGGCTATTATAAATGCTATTAAGTAATTGCTCCAAATTATCGCTGCTCCATTCTACAGCAGGTTTCGGCACAATTTCCCAAGTTTATGAAATTAGCCGCCGTTAAATACGGAGGTACTTACTACAGGCTAACTTAAGTTATTTCAACTTTCCGGCGGGTAAGGGCGCCCGCCGATAGCCACGCTGTCAAAGGAGCTTTCGACATCCGAAATATGGATGAAAATTTTAACCAGACTTATATGACCATGTACTTACTAACTGTAACTGTGAAAAAGTTTGATGAGTATATTTCGAAAAAAATAACAGGCTGCAACGTAACAGTGTATAATAAATGGCTTTGCATTTTTTACCGGTAAAACAGCGTGCTATACTTTCTTTTTCAGAGCCGAAAACGGAACCGCCAGCGATTGCCGCAACCTGCCAAACATCTTTGATATGGCATGTTTTGGCGACAACAGCTCGTTCAGAAACAAGCGTACTTCCTGCGGATCTTTCAGATAATATTTAGCTGCCGATATATTGCTGCTTACTTTGATGGTATAAGCGTTGGTGTCTTTTAATGCCCGGAACATATCTTCGTCAGTAGTATCATCGCCCATAGCAAGCACAAAATCGTATTGATTGCTGTTGGTATAATGTAGAGCAGTTTTGCCTTTGTTTATCTCAATATTTTTTATCTCTACCACTTTATTGCCGGCCAACAGGTTAAGCCCCAGGTCTGCAATTGCATAACGCAGCGTGTTTAATAATTCGCCCGCGCGCAATTCGCCCAAATCGTCATCGGCGCGGCGGTAGTGCCATACGAGGGAGAATGTTTTTTCTTCTATAAAAGTGCCGGGCGTACGCTCCGTAAAGTTTTTTAAAACCGGCATTATGTCCTGCTTCCATTCTGCGCTCAGGCCTTCCTGCCGGCTCCAATCCTGTCTTTTTTGCTTATGCCATACACCATGCTCTCCCACCAGCGCTATATCCATTTTTCCAAACCACTCTTCCAGCTTTGTGTGCGCCCGCCCGCTAATGATTACGGTATTATTTTTTTCATCTTTCACCAGCCCTTCCAGTAAGTCGTACAACTCTTTATCGGGGTTTGCTTTATCCGGCTTCGTATTAAAACCAACCAGCGTACCATCATAATCCAGCAGCAGCAGGCGGTTAGCTGCTTTTGCATACTTACCTTTTATGTATTCCAGTGTACGCTCGCCGATATATTTTGTCTGCTGCGAAAGCTGCATATCTTTTACTTCTTTCAGCCGGTTCATAAATACGTGTACCCAATTAGTTATATTATATTGCCGTACAGTATCGCGCATCGCTTTCATGCGGCGCGCCTGGTCTTCTGCAGGCATCGTAAGAGCGGCCATAATGGTCTGGCTCATCTGCACTACGTTGTTGGGGTTTACAATCAGCGCATCGGTTAGTTCTTTGGAAGCGCCGGCCATCTCACTTAATATTAATACACCATTGTTGCTGCTGCGGCTGGCTACGTATTCTTTACATACGAGGTTCATACCGTCGCGCATGGGCGTTACCAGGCACACATCGGCAAACTGGTAGAGCGCAGACAGCTCTTCCAGCGTAAACGAACGGTAGAAATAATGAATGGGCGACCAGTTGTTGGTACGGTAGCGCGAATTGATGTTGCCCACAAGCTTGTCAATCTCATCACGCAGGTCTTTGTATTGCTGCACTTTATCCCGTGAGGGCACTACAATCATATACAACGAAACGATCTGCTGATAATCGGGAAAGGTTTCCAAAAACAAATCGAATGCCTGCAGTCGCTGCAGAATACCTTTGCTATAGTCGAGCCGGTCAATTGATAACACGATGCGCAGGCCGGGAAAGTTTTCGTGCAACTGTTCTATGTTTTCCTTTACGGTATCATCTGTCACCAGTTCTTCAAATTTACCGCTGTCTATGCCCATCGGAAAAGATTCTACCACAATGGACCGGTCGTTGCACCTGAGCACACTGGTAAAATGGCTTACCTGTAATATCCGCGATACGGATTCGAGAAAATGATGCGCATCATCGTAAGTATGAAAACCCAACAGATCTGCGCCCAGCAGGCCATTGAGCAGCTCGCTGCGCCAGGGCAGCAACCGGAAGAGCTCGTATGCAGGAAAAGGAATATGCTGAAAAAAACCTAAAGTAACATTGGGCAATTCTTTGCGCAGCAGGGTGGGCAAAAGCAGTAATTGATAATCGTGCACCCATATTGTATCGCCCGGTTGCGCAATGCCGGCAATGGCTGCGCAAAACTTTCTGTTAACCGACTGATAATACTCCCAGTAGCTGATTTGATAATTTGCGTACGTAGGCATGTAGTGGAATACCGGCCAGAGAATTTCGTTGGAAAAGCCTTCGTAGAACTCTTTTATTTCTTCTTTGGAAAGAAAGACCGGCAGCAGGTTTTGCTTCTGCAGATCGGCCTCCACCCGTTGCTCATCCTGCGGGGGCACATCAGCCCCGGGCCAGCCGACCCATACGCTGTTGCCTTTTTTAAAGATAGAGTTCAATCCGGTTGCAAGACCGCCTTCGCTTACCGCAAACGTATAGTTGCCGTTTTTTTCCATCACCTTCACGGGCAACCTGTTTGAAACAATTAAAATCTTACTCATGCGCTGTTCTCCCTTTAAATATTAATCCAATCCGCCATCCTGCAAATTTAGTTCCAGCAGGTGCAGGCGGGCAAAGGCATTATTATACCCGCAGTTCGTAAAATTTATGAATGATGGCCGCGATGTTTACATGTGTGTTTTGCAGGTAAGTAGCCATATCTTCCACAGCAACCCATTTAATCTCTGTAATATTTTCCTCCGTTTGCGGGGTGAGTATCTGTTGCCCGCTTGTATGCATGGCAAACCAGTGTGTTTCTTTAATCACTTGCCGTTGTTTCCATTCATCAAAATATTCATGATTGGTAATGCCTACCAGTTCCCGCAGCTCAATATTTTTTACGCCGGTTTCTTCTTCTACTTCGCGCGCAGCACAGGCTTCTATTGTTTCGCCTTTATCCAGTTTGCCTTTTGGCAAATCCCAGAACCCGTTCCTGAAAATGAGCAGCAATTCGTCCTTTTCATTGGTGACAAGTCCGCCGCCGGCTACTATAATTTTCTTTTTCATGCGGCAAATGTAAAGAACAAAACTTACCGCTTTAGAAGGCCGCTATCACTTGGTGGCAGCTAAGGTTTGCCAGGCGCAATGAAGTTTTCCGTAAACTAACACAAGTGATAAAACGAATCAAACAACACGCTAAGTGCAGTACTCAAAGACTTCAACGTTATAGTTACTATCAGGCACCAAAAAAAGCGTGCTGCTGTTTTATAGCGCACGCTTTAAATAAATTATTAATTACTGATCAGATATTGCAACAGGCAGATTGCCTGTTTATCGAAGCTATGTATTTGAAGCGTTTAAGTATCCTGTATAATGAATGGCAGCATGTATGCAGGCCATTTTACGCTACCGATAACTCATCCATATTTTTTGAAAAGATGGATTGTAAATGATTGGACAATGGTTTTTCGAGGTACTGTTTTACTAAAGGGCTTTTAATGGCTTTTTGCTGGTCGTGATAATTGGCGGAGGTAGTAATAATGTAAACACTCAGATACTTTTTTATGGACCGGGGCAGTTGTTCCAGTTTTTCCAACACCTGCCAGCCGTTAAGTCTTGGCATGTTGATGTCTAAAAAAAGTACTGTTCTTTTAGGCTCCTCAAAATAGGATCTCGTTATGTATTCTACACCTTCTTCGGAGTTGGTAAAACCAATCATATTGATGTCGGTCGTACGAAATAATTTTTTAAGCGCCAGGGCACATACAATGTTGTGACAACAATCATCGTCAATAATAAGCAGTTCTTTAAAATTTGGATGCATCTGATATATGGATTTGGTTTTATGCTTCCCTTTTATCTCTGTCCCGTGGGGCAGGCAGTTAAGATATTCTCTTTAAATACCGTATAAAATTAAGCATGTAAATTGTACACAATCCTTAAAACTTGATTAATTTCAAAAATTACATTTATAAATATAGATTGCATTTCAAATTGTTTAAGCATAACTCAGCAGCCTGCTTCAAGGCCAGCCCGCTTTCGCAGGCAACCGTGCCGACGCCAACAAGCGCCTTTCTTCTATAAAATCAGCAGCACAGTTTGAATACTTCTTTTTACAAAAATATATAGACGCGAAAGCCACAATATTCCTTTATTAATTTATCCTGAAAACAGTACGCAGTTGTTTGTTTATTTGGATAGATTATTTAAAACGGGGATGGGCTTATACACGTCCAGCCGCCATCTATTACGAGGCTTTGGCCGGTGATATGTTTTGCCTCATCCGACACTAAGAACAATGCTGCGGCTTCAATATCTGTAACAGTGGCGGGACGACCCGTGGGCGTCAGGTCCGACCAGGTACGGGCATACGCAGGATCGTCCAATGTTCGCTCGGTTAAAGTAGCGCCGGGGGCAATCGTATTTACATTAATCTGGTGAGCCGAAAGCTCGATGACTAAATTTTTGGCAAGCATTTCTACCGCAGCTTTGCTCATGCTATAAGCAGCCAGGTTTTTATGCGCCTGGTGGCCGGTTACCGATGACATAAATAATAACGATCCGCCGCCGCTTTGTTTTTTCATTTGGTTTGCAGCGGCCTGCGCCAGAAAGAAAGTGCCGCCTGCATTTAGTTGCATTACTTTAAAAAATGAGTCAGGTGTATAAGTAAAAAAGTCGCCGAACAGTGTAATACCTGCATTAGCAATTACGATATCCAGCCGGCCCCATTTTTCAATGGCAGTCCTAACCAACTGCTGTATAAAAGAGAGGTCGCCTGAATCGCCGGCAACGGCTATGCACTCTCCGTTAGTCTCTGCCTGGATGCGACTAACAGCTTCGTTTGCCAATGTTTCGTCTATATCGTTTAGCAGTACCCGCGCGCCTGCTTTCACAAGCTTCAGGCATATCTGAAACCCGATCCCCTGCCCTGCTCCAGTTACGATTGCTGTCTTACCGGCAAAATTCATGTACATGGTTTAAGGGATAAAAATACTATGCCTTTACTGTATCCGGGAAGTTAAGAATGACAGTAAGGAAAATTTTAAAACAAAAAAACCGCTTACAGATCGGTTGATCTGCAAGCGGTTTAAACAATACCTGTGATCCGGATTGGATTCGAACCAATGACCTACTGCTTAGAAGGCAGTTGCTCTATCCAACTGAGCTACCGAACCAAAAAATATGGCGGCAAAACTAATTTTTAATTAGTTTGCAACCAAACGTATTTGCAATGGATGTAAAAATTGAAGAAAGCTGGAAAGAAGAATTGCGCGGTGAATTTGCCAAACCTTACTTTCAACAGATAACAGCCCATCTCAAAACAGAAAAAGCTACCGGCGCTACTATTTACCCGCCTGGCCCGCTGATCTTCAATGCATTTGACAAAACCCCGTTTTCAAATGTAAAAGTTGTGCTGCTGGGGCAGGATCCGTACCATGGCAAAGGGCAGGCAATGGGCTTGAGCTTCTCTGTGCAGGATGGTGTTAAACCACCGCCATCGCTGGAAAATATTTTTAAAGAACTGCACGATGACATCGGTATGGCGATCCCAAAAACCGGCAATCTTACGCCCTGGGCAGAGCAAGGTGTACTGCTGCTAAATGCAGTATTAACCGTGCGGGCAAAAGAACCGGCTTCTCACCAAAAAATAGGCTGGCAACAGTTCACCGATAAAGTTATTCAAACTATTTCTGATGATAAAAAAGGTGTTGTATTTATGCTGTGGGGCAAATTTGCACACGAAAAACAAGTGCTTATTGATGCCACCAAACACCATATTTTAAAGGCAGCGCATCCATCGCCGTACAGCGCAGACAAAGGCTTTTTCGGCTGTAAACATTTTAGTAAAACCAATGCACTACTGGCCGAAGAAGGCATTGACCCTATTGACTGGAGCCTGTGATAAAAGGCTTTTCTTAGTCCGCTATTATCCTCCCATCATTATGCGGCGGCACAACCTGCGCTTACTGTTAACCGCCTTTTCACCACTTCTTTCAAATTACCACTGTTAATCAACAGTCCTACGTTCTCGCTTACATGCCCGCATATTTATGCTATTACAACAGCCTGCGGCGGCGGATATTTTTGCATTAATAAAACAACCACAAACATTTATGCTATCCATCCGTCTTAACCCGCTCAAAACACTGCACCACGAGCTGAAGGCAATACTATATGATATTGGTATTAAGATACAAATCACTGACTTTACCAAAGCTGCAGAACTTGCCGGCGTAGTTGAAAAAGTGGAAAGCACGTTATCGGTTTTTAAAAATTACGCCGGCATCATTGAATCAAAAGTATATCCTGCCATCAACGATTACGAGCCTGCATTAGTAGCTATACTGCGGGATGATTTTAACAGCAATGCATGGCAGACAGAAAGGTTGGCGCAATACCTGTCAACACATAACCAAGGCTTCAACAGTTTGAAACATATATTGTTTGGCGCAGGCCTGCTGCAGCACTTCCAGGAGTTTACGGAACATTGCACGTACCAGATGAACGATCATGCCACCATGATTAACCGGGTGCTGTGGCGATACTACAGCGATGAAGAGCTGTTGCGGCTATCTGCTGCGCTTGTGGCTCTTTCTGCAGATTGCTTTACCATTGCTGTGCAAAGTTTTAATTACAGTTATCCGCGTACAGCCGTCAGTAATCGTGGTTCTGCTCCTTACGCCGCAGACGAATCAGCCAATTATTCAATGCTTATGATATAAGTTGTCCGGAGCGCTTTTATATACATTTCACAGCCTCCGTTTTAAAACGGAGGCTTTTTGTTTTCTACCCTGCCAAAATAATAATGTGCTCAATACCTGTTTGTAGCAAGCATTTTGAATAAGACAGGCTGACCTGCAGATTATTTAAACCAACAAACTATTGTTTTGCATGGATAAACATGTGTATAATACGGGCATCATCGGCAACTGCGCCTACATAGCGCACATCAACAAAGACACGAATATAGACTGGCTATGCTGGCCCAACTTCAACAGTACGTTTGTTTTCGGCGGCATGCTGGATAAAAATAAAGGCGGCGCATTCACGATTCTTCCGGACGACAGCGATTATACGTCCATCCAATATTATTTAGAAAATACCAATATCCTTTGTACCGTGGTTACCTGCCGCGGGGGCAAATACCGCATTATGGATGTAGCGCCGCGTTTCATTCAATACGAACGTCCCTTTCGGCCACTAATGCTCATACGCCGGGTGGAAGTGCTGGAGGGCAATCCGCGTATAAAAATAAAATGCGTCCCGGTGTGCGATTATGGCGAAACTAAACTGCAGGCTTACCGGGGCAGCAGCAACATAGAGTTTGTTGGGCATGAAGAAAAAATACGACTGACTACTGATTTCCCGATCAATTATATTTTAGAGGAGCAGTGTTTTGTTTTATCGGATACCAAATACCTTGCGCTTACGTATGGCCCGCCACTGGAAGCCCCCCTGGTAAGCACTTGCAGGCATTTTATTGATGAGACGGTTAAGTATTGGCGCCAATGGATTAAAAGATCAAGCATTGCTGCTTTTGCGCAGGATTATGTAATCCGTTCGGCACTAACATTAAAGATCCACCAGTTTGAAGATACCGGCGCTATCATTGCTGCCAGCACCACCAGCCTGCCGGAGTACCCCGGCAGCACCCGTAACTGGGATTACCGCTACTGCTGGCTGCGGGATACGTACTATGTTATCACTGCACTTAACCATATTGCGCATTTTGAAGAAATGGAGGACTATTTTCATTTTATTACCGACATCTCCTTTAGCAATAACAACAGCACAGATTTCCGCTATCAGCCTTTGTATGGGATAACCGGGGAACACCAGCTACCGGAACGGATATTGCCGCTGGAAGGCTATCTTGGCAATAAGCCGGTGCGTGTGGGCAACCAGGCTTTTGAACACATTCAAAACGATATTTACGGCCAGGTACTTATTTCGCTGCTGCCCATTTATACCGACCATCGTTTTGTTTTTCATGAGCGTAAAGACTCGGCGCACTGGATCAGTTTTGTGCTGGATAAAATAGAAAAAACGGTGGACGAAAAAGATGCCGGCATCTGGGAGTTCCGCAACTCCCAGGAGATTCATTGCTATACCAACCTTTTCCAGTGGGCCGGCTGCTGTGCCGCCATTAAAATGGCTAAGTCAATTGATAATGAAGCGCTGCTGCAACGCGCCGAAAGCCTGAAACAACGCGCTATAAACAATATTGAAAGCTGCTACAACGAAGAGCGGAAATGCTATACCGCGGCCTGTGGCAATAACTTTTTAGACGCGAGCACCCTGCAACTGATATTGATGAACTATCTTGATCCAACATCGGATCGTGCAAAAGATCACCTTATTGCTTTGGAAAAAGAACTGCATACACCCAATGGATTATTCTACCGGTATGTTCATGCCGATGATTTTGGCAAACCCCAATCCACTTTTCTCATTTGCGCTTTCTGGTATGTGGAAGCGCTTGCCTGTGTAGGCCGGTTAGACGATGCCATTAAAGCGTTTAACAACCTGATGCAGTACAGTAATCATCTTAAATTGTTCAGCGAAGATGTGGATGAAAAGGACGGCAGCCAGTGGGGTAATTTTCCGCAGGCCTACAGCCATGTAGGTTTAATGAATGCTGCCTATCGCATCGCCATGCGTATGGACAAGCCCATTTTTTGTGAATAAACTAACTTCCCTGAGCAATGCTGACAGGGTTTGGAACCCTATCAGCGTTTGTGTATATGATAACTATGAAGCACAAAGAGTGAAATAAAAGTAACAAGGCTACAACAGCAGCGCTTACCTTCATACCACGTTGTATATTTAATCCCCTTGCTGATAAAATACATTGCAGATTACAGGTAATGGCGATAACCGGATATAAGGGCCAACAGCCGGATCATCAGGACGTGTTGGTACGTAGCTTTTAAAAATAACCAATGAAAAAACTAATCCTTTTTGTACTGCTCTCTTTTACCATTTCCATCATAAACGCACAGTCCAATGCGGTGGTTATCCTGCCGGGCGATGATTCGGCGACCATCATTCGCAAAGCTGCAACAGTGGCGCCTTCTGCACGGCAACTGCGCTGGCAAGGGCTGGAACTAACCGGCTTTCTGCATTTTACTGTGAACACTTTTACCGACCGGGAATGGGGACTTGGCAACGAAAGCGAACAGGTATTTAACCCAACTTCCCTCGATGCAAAACAGTGGGTACGCACGTGTAAAGCTGCGGGCATCAGGCAGGTGATCATCACGGCAAAACATCATGACGGTTTTTGCTTATGGCCTTCCAAATACACGGAGCATTCGGTAAAGAACTGTCCGTGGAAAGAAGGCAAAGGTGATGTGGTGAAAGAAGTAGCAGATGCCTGCCGTCAATACGATATCGGCTTCGGCGTTTACCTGTCGCCGTGGGACCGGAATTCGCAGTACTACGGCGATTCGGCAAAGTATAACCAGTACTTTATGAACCAGCTTACGGAGCTGCTGACCAACTATGGAAAAGTAGATGAAGTGTGGTTTGACGGCGCTAATGGTGAAGGCCCGAATGGCAAAAAGCAGGTATATAATTTTGAAGCGTGGTATGCACTCGTTCGCAGGCTGCAGCCAACGGCGGTGATAGCCAGCATGGGCCCCGATGTACGCTGGGTAGGTACCGAAAGCGGCTATGGCCGGGAAACAGAATGGAGCGTGGTGCCGGTTAATAATTTAAACGAAAATGCGGTTGCTGCGGCATCGCAAACAAGCGTAATATTTAAGCCAACAGGCGATATGATGGGCGATGACCTCGGCAGCCGAAGCAAGCTGGTAAAAGCGCCGGGGCTTGCCTGGTACCCTGCAGAAACCGATGTGTCTATACGCCCCGGCTGGTTCTATCATCCTGCAGAAGATACAGCAGTAAAGTCGCCGGAAAAGTTGCAGGATATCTATTATAGCTCTGTTGGCAGGAACGGCGTGCTGCTGCTTAATATTCCGCCCGACAGAAGAGGCCTGATTAATGAAACGGACAGTATGAATTTATTAAAATGGAAACAAGTCCTTGATAAAACGTTTGCAATAAATCTTGCCAACGGCGCAACCATCGTAACGTCCAGCGGCAGTGGCGCCAATAATCTTTTTGATAATAACCCGGCCACTGCTTTTACGGCCACTGCAGACACGGCGACAATTATTTTTCATCTGAAAAAGCCAGCCGTTTTCGATGTCTTGCTGTTGCAGGAAAATATTGCTGCCGGCCAGCATATAGAAGGGTTTGAACTGGAATACAAAGAAAAAAATGAATGGAAAGAAGCCGCTGCCGGCACTACGGTTGGCTATAAGCGTTTGCTTCGTTTTAATGCGATTACGGCGCAGGAGGTAAGGCTGCGTATTGTAGCATCGCGCCTCCCTCCTGCCCTTGCCGAATTTGGCTTGTACAGGCAGCCGGTTGGATGGTAATTTATCAATAACGAGGGCAGGATTCAATTTATAATCCGGTGATTTTTAAAGTTCCTAATGATGAGGAAAAAGAATGAATTATTCCTTGTTTTAAACCTTCCATTAAACCGTTGAAACGGTTA
This sequence comes from Ilyomonas sp., assembly GCA_965247435.1. Lineage (GTDB taxonomy): Bacteria > Bacteroidota > Bacteroidia > Chitinophagales > Chitinophagaceae > Ilyomonas. The sequence continues at coordinate 2,404,385 of OZ252019.1, forward strand.
GGTATTTTATACAATTTATTCATAGCCCACGGTTTGAACCGTGGGCTATGAATATGGAACGGATGCACACTAATGGATTTATCCATTTATACTATTACTACATGAAAATTTTTTTATTGATTGTACAGCTTTTATTAATGGTAATTTTTTGCACCGCGCAGCAGCCGCTTGTGTGGAATAAGAAGCTGGATAAGCTAACGACAACCGACTGGCTGGTAAAACCAATCATAACAAAGTCGAATATCTATAAATCGGAAGATGGCAAAGACCTCATTTTATATAACGGACTTGTAAAAAGAGCATTCCGTTTGCAGCCGAATATTGCTTGCATAGATTATCAGAATAAAAGCAATGGACAGCAATTGTTACGTGCTGTTTCTCCGGAAGCAATAGTAACGATTAACAGGCTGAAATGCAATGTGGGCGGACTTTACGGGCAAAAGGAAAAAGCTTATCTGTTGCCGGCATGGCCGGATAGTTTTACAGCGCATGACAGCGATTTTCAGTTTGCATCTTATAAAATTTCGGACATCCAGCCTTATCTTAAGTGGAACAGTGCTGCTACCTGGGCAATGAATAAACAACAACCAGCCGGTATGATGCTCAGCTTTTTGTTCCGCCCTAAACTTGCCGCTTTGGAAGATATTGAGGTAACGGTACATTATGAGCTGTACGACGGCTTGCCGCTGATGGTAAAATGGTTGTCCATTACCAATCATCAAAATAAAACCATTGTGTTGAATGCCGTGATTAATGAAGTGCTGGCAACCGTAGAAGAAGAGAGCGCGGTGGTAGGCAGCGCAGCACAGATGGAAAAGCAACATGGCATTTATATAGAAACCAACTATGCGTTTAATAATGCCATGCGCTACGACATCAGCGACCAGACAACGCACTGGCTGGCCGATTCCTCCTATACCTCGCAGGTGAATTATAATTACCAGACGCCTTGCCTGTTAGAAGTTTACCCGGCAAAAGTTACCGGTATTGAATTAGCGCCGCAGCAGGCATTCCACTCAGTAAGAACCTACGAGTTGCTGATGGATAGCTACGACCGCGAAAGAAGAGGATTGGCAATCAGGAAAATGTATGGCGTGGCTGCGCCATGGACGACCGCCAACCCGATATTCATGCACCTCGTAAGCAGGAATGATGAGGAAGTAAGGAACGCGGTTGATCAATGCAAAGCCACCGGCTACGAAGCGCTGATACTCAGCTTTGGCAGTCACTGCAATATGGAAGATACAAGCGCTGCAAACATTGCTGAATGGAAGAAACTGGCAGACTATGCACACCAACAGGGCATACTGATTGGTGGTTATTCGCTGTTCAGCTCGCGTAAAATAAGCGACGAAGATGATGTGATTGATCCGGTTTCCGGCTTGCCGGATAAAGCTGCTTTCTTTGGCAATGCGCCCTGCATGGGAAGCAATTGGGGGCTTGCCTACTTGGACAAACTGAAATATTTTATCAGTAGCACAGGTTTTAATTTATTTGAAAACGACGGGCCTTATCCCGGCGATGTCTGCGCTTCTACCACACACCCCGGCCATAAAAATATTGACGACAGCCAGTGGCGGCAAATGCAGTTGCAGCAAGGCTTGTATCACTGGTGCAACGAGCATGGCGTATATGTAAATGCGCCCGACTGGTATTTTTTAGACGGCACTAATAAGATTGCCATTGGCTACCGGGAAGTGAATTTTTCGTTGCCGCGTGAGCAGCAGTTGATACTGAACCGGCAGAATATTTATGATGGCTTGTGGGAGAAAAGCAGCAGCATGAGCTGGGGTTTTGTACCACTTACCAAATACCAGGGCGGCGGCGCAGAAGCAGTGCTGGAGCCGCTAAGCGAACACCTGAAAGACTACCGGCAACTGATGGTGCAGTACTACGGCGCCGGCGTGCAGGCCTGCTACCGCGGACCAAGATTGTACGATACCGACACAACAAAACAAACGGTTATTGCAACGATTAACTGGTACAAAAAATACCGGGCTATTTTAAACAGCAGCCTCCTGCACCTGCGGCGGGCCGACGGCCGGGACTGGGATGGCTGGCTGCATGTAAACCCGCAGTTGAAAACGAAAGGCTTACTACTCCTGTTTAACCCGTTGAACGAAACAATTAAGCGCAGGATACAGGTGCCGCTGTATTATACAGGATTGGACGGCATTGCAACAGTAAAAGAAAAAGAAGGCAATGCAAGGAAGATGGCGTTGAATAAAAATGAGGAACTTACCCTTAGCTTTACGCTTGAACCGGAAAGCTATACCTGGTTTGTGATTGAATAGCCGATAGGATACAAATGCTGACTGCATCTTTTTTTGGTAACTGCCGTATTGCGTGAGGGATGGGCAGCAAGTACCGCGCTGAAGGTTTTGTGCATTGGCTTTGCGGCGCAGTACTGCAGACAGCCCGGCCCCGCGCCGGAAAAAAGGAAGGATATTATTACAGATGAATAACGGCTTTACCGGATAGCGGCGCCGGGACACGCCCAAGTAATTCTTTCTCTTATTTTATAAATGCCTTTTATGAAAAAAAATGTACTGCTCTTTTTTGTTTTTGCGCTTATCAGCCTAACCGTTTTTAGCCAGCAGCATAATACCAGTAAAGACTATCGCTGGCCGAAAGATTCAGCCGTTGTAAACAAGCTGCACCATTGGCAGAATGTAAAATTCGGTTTGCTGATGCATTGGGGCACGTACAGCGAGTGGGGCGTGGTGGAAAGCTGGAGCATCTGCCCCGAAGACGAAGGCTGGACGCAGCGTCGCGGGCCTTACGCCGCCAATTACACCGATTATGTAAAAGCGTATGAAAACCTGCAAACGATCTTTAACCCAACCAACTTTAATCCGGACAAATGGGCTGCCGCTGCCAAAGACGCGGGCATGAAGTACGTTGTGTTTACCACGAAACACCACGACGGCTTTTGCATGTTTGATACAAAGCAAACGGACTATAAAGTTACAAGCCCGAAAACACCTTTTGCAACCAATGCGCGGAGCAATATCGCCAAAGAAGTGTTCAATGCTTTTCGTGCAGACAGCTTTATGATCGGTGCGTACTTCTCCAAGCCCGACTGGCACAGCAACGATTACTGGTGGCGCTATTTTCCGCCAAAAGACCGGAACACAAGCTATGACCCGGCCAAATACCCGGAGCGCTGGAATGCTTTTAAAACCTATACCTACAACCAGGTACAGGAGCTGATGAGCGACTATGGCAGGATGGACATCCTTTGGCTCGATGGCGGTTGGGTGCGCCCGCTGGCAACGGTGGACAAAAGCATAGACTGGCAGCGCAACATACCCTACAGCCAGGACATTGATATGCCTAAGATTGCAGCTATGGCAAGAAGCCATCAGCCGGGGTTGCTGGTGGTTGACAGAACGGTAAGCGGCGAATATGAAAACTATGTAACGCCGGAGCAATCTATTCCTGCCGCCTATCTTCCCTATCCGTGGGAAAGCTGTATTACGATGGGCGATTCGTGGTCGTACATCCCGAAAGAAAATTTCAAATCTGTTAATAAGTTGCTTCATATCTTAACCGATGTGGTATCGCGCAACGGCAATTTATTATTGAATATTGCGCCCGGCCCGGACGGCGACTGGCATGCAGAAGCGTACGACACGCTGAAAGAAATCGGCACCTGGATGAAGCAAAACGGGGAAGCCATTTATAACACTGCCGGCGACAGCAGTATCGGGGAGCAAAATGGTTTTGTATTTACACACAAGCCTGGAATTGTATATGCTATCTATCGTGCTGCTGAAGGCGAAACGACGCTGCCTTCGGTGCAAAGCATAGATCATTTACCCATGCAATCGGTAAAGAGCGTAACGTTGCTGGGCAGCAGAGAAAAAATTATCATACACTACGAAGGCAACCATTTAAGTATGGTAGTACCGCAAAAGGTAAGCGCCAACCCGCCGGGAAAAAATGCGTGGGTATTTAAGATCAGCTATTAATGGTTGATTGGATGTTGCCCTATGGTCAATGGAATATTGTGAATGGTCAATTGTGAACAATAAGCATTAGCTTACTTGTTTGTTAAGCTGGACATTATAAAAGTGATCCTGTTATTCAGGCAAGCTCATTCTGTTAACCATTAACTATAATCAATTAACAATATTTACGACGCTTTCAGTCTGTAATTTGTAGGGCAGCAGCCGGTATTCTCCTTGAACACTTTATTGAAGTTGCTTACGGTTTTAAAGCCGCTCATGTAGGCTATTTCAGAAATGGTGAGGTCGGTATCCATCAGGTAGCGGCAGGCATGGGAAATGCGCACTTCGTTGAGGTATTCCATAAAGTGCTTGTTCATCCGCTTCTTGAATAAACGGCAAAAAGACTGCGGCGTAAGGTTGGCTTTTTTGGCTACATCATTCAGCGTAATATCGTTGCCGAAAGCGGTGTTCACGTATTTGAAAACTTCGGCGAGGCGATCTGTATCCTTGTTATAAATAACGCCGGAATACGTTTCTTTATTAATAAATTGTATTTCCTCCGAAACAGAGATAAGATGCAATATCTGCAGCAGTCCCATTACCCGTTCAAATCCCGTTTTATGCACAATCGTTTCTAATATTTTTATGACCTGCTGTTTTGTTTTATGCAGGATTTTAATTCCTTTTTCCGCCTGCTTGAAAAGCGTATTTATCTTATCGGCTTCGCGCAGGTTGTAAAAGCCTTCTCCAAAAATTTCCTTATTGAAATACATAACGATTGACCGGGCGCGTATGGCCGAAATTCCCTGCTGAAAACTTTCATCACTAAACCATACATGCGGCAGGTTAGGCCCTATTAAGATGAGGTCGCCGGCACAAAAAGGTTCGATGTTATCGCCAATCACGCGTTTGCCATAGCTTTCTTTAATATACACCAGCTCGATCTCGGGATGATAGTGGAAGGGCGATTTAAAATACTGGTCATCGCGCTCAATAATAGATACATAACTGTTGTTGGCAGGTGTAATTTCCGTCTGGAGTATTTTCATGTAGGATGGTTTAAGCAATTATTAAGCAGGGAACGGAAAGCAATTATACAAAATAAGCAGCAAAAGGTTTGGATTTTTATAAGTTTCCGAAAGGAATTTTCGGGGCGGAATATTAAAACACAGCAGGATAATAAACCTTATAAAACAAGCGACAGCTATTGGTACAATTACGCTCTGCCCGCATTGCCGCATAAAAAATCGGATAAAACAAATCACGCTGCAAAAAATGGCAACCTGCACTGTGGAAAATACGGGTAGCGGTTACCGTTAAAAACACCTGCATTCCTGCTAATTGCTTTTTCACTTTCGTGCTGTTTATAAATAGCTGTTTATAAACCAGGGAAAGCCGAAAACTGCATATAGAAAGAGTAGGCACACAATTGTATAAAATGAAAAAATTGCTCTTTGTATTAACCGTTCTTGGCACGATCACCTCTGTTAGCTGCTCGCACCTGCCCAACAATTTACCGGTCGTCCACATCGGCGATACGTTGCAGGGCGGCATTGTATTTTATGTATCGGCCACGCACCAGCATGGCCTCGTATGCGCTTTAGAAGATCAGGGCGCGGCGCCGTGGGACACTACCTTATTTGATGTTAAGAATTACGAGCTGTACAATCCGCCGTTTATTGGCGGCACCGATACCGCCACCGGTGCCGGCGAAAGCAACACCTCGCTTATTATTAACCGCATAGGAAACGCTTATTATGCAGCAACCTTATGCCGCAGTTACAACAGTGATGGATATAATAACTGGTCGCTGCCATCGAAAAATGAACTATACATGATGTATAAAAATCTGCATCTTAAGGGCAAAGGAAACTTCAGAACGGATAACCCCTTGTGTTCATCCTGCCCCGGCGGCCTGTACTGGACGTCGAGCGAAATAGATAACCGCGCCGTATGGTGCCAGCGCTTCGACACCGGTGAGCAGTTAAACAACTCGTGGAAAAACAACCAAATGTTTGTACGCGCCGTGCATAGCTTTTGATGATGGCTGCGTTTTGTTGCCGGAGGAAGCTGCACAAACGAACGGCGGAAGTTTTCCGAAAAAAATTTTGAACGCCGGCGTTTTAAGCAAGCCCGGCGTTTTGCTGTTGCTTTCCATTAGGGTAAACAAAGCTGTTTTCCGTTTATTTTTATGTCATAAAAACCGGTAGCCTTGAACGTTTTATTTGTATGCAGCAGGAATAAATGGCGCAGTAAAACTGCGGAAGATTTGTATAAAAACAATGCAACGTTTGCCTGTAAATCGGCCGGCACTGCCGCCGCTGCCCGTATAAAAATCAATGCAAAACTAATAGCCTGGGCAGACATCATTTTTGTAATGGAACATCTGCACAAGCAACGGCTGCAAGAAAAATTCAGCCTGGAAATAAAAGGTAAAAAGGTGATCGTGCTTAACATTGAAGACAAGTATAAATACATGGATGCAGAACTGGTGGATTTGATTAAGGGCAGTGTTGACCCGTATGTATCATCACCGTAAATGGCTGTGCATATTGTTCGGGACATGGGCAGCTATATTGCCTGCATCTTTTTTATTTTTGTCCTGTTCAATTCAACTTAACCGGACAAGCTTTTATCTTTATACATTTGGGTAGCTGTAAACTTAAGCAGGAACAAATTTTTAATACCTAAAAAAATCCTATGAAACTAATCCGTTTTGGCGAAAAGAACAAAGAAAAGCCGGGCCTGCAAACCGGCGATAAGAAGCGAATTGATGTATCTGCTTTCGGGGAAGATTATACCGAAGATTTTTTTGCCAATAACGGTATTCAACGTTTGCAACAGTGGTTGGAGCAGCACAGGGCCGACTGCCCGGAAGTAAGTATGGATACCAGGCTTGGGCCGCCGGTAGCGCGGCCATCCAAAATTATCTGCATAGGGCTAAACTATACCGATCATGCCGCAGAAAGCAATATGCAGATGCCTGCGGAGCCGCTGATTTTTTTTAAGTCCACGACCGCTATTGTTGGTCCGGATGATGATTTAATTATACCCAAAAACAGCACTAAAACCGATTGGGAGGTAGAGCTGGCCGTGGTGATAGGAAAACGCGCTTTGTATATTGAAGCGCAGGATGCGGACGATTATATTGCAGGCTATGTATTGCACAACGATTACAGTGAGCGGCACTTTCAACTGGAGCGCGTAGGCCAGTGGGTAAAAGGTAAAAGCTGCGATTCTTTTGCGCCGCTCGGTCCCTGGCTGGCTACGAAAGACGAACTAAGCGACATCAATAACCTTCGGCTGTGGCTGACTGTAAACGGCACCCTGATGCAGGATGGCAATACCGGCAACCTTATCTATAAAATTCCGACGTTGGTATCGTATATAAGCCAGTTTATGACGCTGCTGCCGGGCGATATTATTACTACCGGTACGCCGGCCGGCGTTGCATTAGGCATGAAGCCGGCGCCCGTATATTTAAAGGCCGGTGATATAATTGAATTAGGCATAGACGGGCTTGGCTCTTCCCGGCAGGTGGCCCGGAATTATACCGTTTAAAACCATTCGTCATTAATTCATCCCCGGCGCTGCTACTTTGCTTATTTTTATTGTATTATACTGCAGGAATATGGTACTTAAAGATTCTTTTTTACAGGCTTACAAAACTGTTTCGAGCAACCGGCTTCGTACCGGCATTACCGTAGCTATTATTGCCTTTGGTATCATGGCGCTTATTGGTATTATTACCGCTATTGAAGCTATGAACAGCAGCCTGAAAGACAATTTTGCAACCATGGGCGCCAACGGATTTACCCTGTCGTATAAAGAGCGTATCCGCTTTGGCAATAATAATGATAACGTAACGAAAGAAACGCGCGGCAAAAGGCAGAAGAAGTCCAACCTCGATAAACCTATTACACTTACCGACGCAGAAGCTTTTAAAAAAAGTTATGCTTTTCCGGCAGTGGTAAGTATTGCGCTAAGCGGCCGCTGGAGCTACGAAATACATTACGGCGATAAGAAAACCAATCCTAATGTACGGGTTACCGGCGGTGATGAAAATTACCTGCACGTAAATGGCTTTACCATGAATACAGGGCGCAACTTCAACAGCTTGGATGTACACAGCGGCCGCAATGTATGCGTGCTCGGCAGCGATGTGGCTACCAAACTCTTTGGCGACAACCCTGCGAGAGCAGTTGATAAAATTGTCCATATCGGCACTTCTCCCTTTCTCGTATTGGGCGTGCTTAAAAGCAAAGGCTCGAGCGCTTTGCTGCGTGCAGACAATGTAATTATCACCACGTACAATTGTGTGCGCAGATTGGGCAATAATTCCAATTCTTACACCATTGGCATAGCTGCAAACAGCATACAGCAGGTAGATGCTGCCGTAGGAGAAGCTACAGCCCTCTTTAGAGGCATACGCCGGCTGACACCCACAGAAGAAGAAAATTTTATAGCCGAAAAAAGTGATAAGCTGGCGCAAACGTTTATCGGCTTGCTCAGCAGTATTTCCGGCGCTTCGGGCTTTATCGGGTTAATAACGCTGATAAGCGCTGCTATTGCGCTGATGAACATTATGCTGGTTGCCGTAAATGAGCGTACCCGTGAAATAGGATTGATAAAAGCGATAGGCGGTAAAAAGAAAAATATCCGCCAGCAGTTTTTGTTTGAGTCGGTTATCATCAGTGTATCCGGCGCTATATGCGGCATTATACTGGGCGTACTGGTGGGAAATATTTTTGCCATTGTGTTAGACACCGGCTTTGTAGTGCCGTGGGGCTGGATTATTACCGGTATTATTATCTGCGCAGTTTTTGGCTTGCTTGCCGGCTTATGGCCTGCGGTAAAAGCTGCCAAACTCAATCCTATTGTGGCTCTGCGTTATGAATAAAGCTTCCGGGACAGTTTTTACAGCACTAAACCGCCCGGTTTAGCTGGCTACTTATTTACAGGATTTGAAACCTGCTGCCTGGAACTGAAGTTAGCAGATTGAATGTACAGCCTCTTTTACTTCCCGGATAAAGATCTAACCATAGTAACGAACATAAGTGATTTCCTTTTATTTATACATGGCAGCAATCCGGTCTTCATTCAGCTTCAACCCTGATTATAAATTTTTTCTCCTCCGTTGCTATATACCGGCAAACTGAAAAACAGCTTGCAAAAATTTCATACTTATTTGTTTGCTACTCATTAAAAAAGATGCGGCCACTTCGTTTCCATCGTCTCTTAACCGGCACAGAATTGACAGATTGCTTGGCGCAATAATATTTTCATCACCGTTGCCCCATTGCTTTGCCGGCAGCCTCAATATATCTGTAATCAAATTGCATTTTTGGTCAACTGCTCAAAACAAAATACCCAGGTATTCGTATTCAAAAAAGCGCTGCATTGTCTTTTAAACCCTTTATCATTGCCGAAAGGTATCAGCGTTCCGTGTACAATTTTAGGATAATCGCTCACCAAATGAGCGGTAAGATTGTCCAGGTGGATAGCAAGGCCGCCGTTCATCTGCCCGGGCCGGGCTGTTATATTCGTCAAATCTTTTACTATAGTTTAGTGTTATTTGATTTAAGGGCGCACACCTGGCCAAGCTTTCTTATTTTAAAGCAATTATTCCTGTACAACACAACTTTACTGGAAAATAATTTTTATTTTTCAGCCGGGTCATAAAATTAATTTTTGATAAACGAATAAGAGAGTTTCAACAATTAAAACACCGTACATTTAAACCCCATTATTTATTAGCAAACGTATATCGAAAAATGGAGCATTTATCTTCTTCCTCCGCCTTATTAACTAATTTACCGAAGACGCCGACCGGAATAAGTGGCCTGGACGAAATTACAATGGGCGGATTACCAAAAGCACGTCCCACGCTTATCTGTGGCAGTGCCGGTTGTGGTAAAACATTGTTTTCCCTGGAGTTTATTGTACATGGGGCAATGGAATACAATGAGCCTGGCGTGTTCATGGCTTTTGAAGAAAAACCGGAAGACCTGGCTGCTAATGTAGCTTCTCTTGGCTTTGACCTGGAAAAATTGCAACGGGAAAAGAAAGTACGTGTAGATTACGTACATATAGATCGCAGCGAGATAGAGGAAACCGGCGAGTACGACCTCGAAGGTTTGTTTATCCGGCTGGGATATGCCATAGACAGCATTGGCGCCAAACGCGTGGTACTTGATACACTGGAAAATCTTTTTGCAGGGCTTAACAACGAGGCGATATTACGGGCCGAATTACGGCGGCTTTTTCAGTGGCTGAAAAATAAAGGTGTTACGGCTATTATCACCGGCGAACGCGGCGAGACCACTTTAACCAAGCAAGGTTTGGAAGAGTATGTATCGGATTGCGTTATACTCCTCGATCATCGCATCATCAACCAGATTTCTACCCGCAGGCTGCGGATTATTAAGTACCGCGGCTCTTTACATGGCACCAATGAATATCCGTTCCTGATAGATGAAGATGGCATTTCTGTATTGCCGATTACTTCGCTGGAATTAAATAAAGAAGTGTCTTCTGAAAGAATTTCATCCGGCATTCCTGCGCTGGATATGATGCTTGAGGGCAAAGGTTTTTTCAGAGGCAGCAGTGTATTAATTTCCGGTACTGCGGGTACCGGCAAAACCAGTATTGCCGCTTCCTTTGCCGATGCTGCCTGTAGCCGCGGCGAGAAATGCCTGTTCTTTGCGTTTGAAGAATCACCGCAACAGATTATCCGCAACATGCGTTCAATCGGTATGGATTTACAGCAACATATAGATAAAGGGCTTCTGTTTTTTCAGGCATCAAGACCTACCCTGTATGGTTTGGAGATGCACCTTGTTTCCATTCATAAAACCATAAAAAAATTAAAACCGCAGGTAGTAATCCTCGATCCGATTACCAATCTTGTTACAATTGGCTCGGTAAGTGAAGTAAAGTCAATGCTTGTAAGGCTGATTGATTTTTTGCAGGGAGCACAAATCAACGTCTTGTTTACAGCCCTTTCGCTCAACACTATTATAACAGAACAAACGGATGAGGGCGTATCCTCGCTGGTAGATGCCTGGCTTACGGTAAAAGATATAGAAACCAACGGAGAGCGCAACCGCGGCATGTATATTATGAAGTCGAGAGGCATGAAGCACTCTAACCGGATACGGGAATTTACAATTACCGATAAAGGGCTGCAGTTGGTAGATGTATATCTTGGACCTGATGGCGTACTTACCGGCTCTGCACGTGAGGCGCAGATTTTGCTTGAAGAAACAGGTGAGTTGTTGCATACAAACGCAATAAGCCACAAAGACCGCGAATTGCTGCGCAGGCGTAAAATGCTGGAAGCAAAGATTGAAAGTTTAAAAACCGAGTTTGAATCAACCGAAGAGGAACTGAACAAAGTATTTCTTGAAGAGAAACTGAAGAAAGAAGTTTTGGAACAGGCAAGGCAAAAAATTATTGAGCTCAGGAAAAACACAGCTAACACTTCTACTGGCGAGAACAATAAAAAAGATTAAATGGTACCGGAAAATAAATATGAATTACGACTGTATATAGCCGGTAAAACGCCTAAATCTGTTACGGCACTTACCAACTTAAAAAAGTACTGCGAAGAGCATTTACAAGACCAGTATGTAATTGAAGTAATAGACCTGCTGGTGCATCCGCAATTAGCAGAAGGCGATCAGATACTGGCAGTTCCGACCCTCGTAAAAAAAGTGCCGCAACCAGTCCGCAAAATCATCGGCGACCTTTCTGACAAAGAAAAAGTATTGGTAGGTTTAAATATCCGCATTTTATAACAGCATTGAAACAAGATTATGCAGGATATAACCGGCAGCGGCGCACTCAACGAATGGAATGCAAATGAGCAGTCCTTATATACCCTTCGCCTGTTTGTAACCGGCACTTCGCCAGCCTCTGTTCGTGCAATTAATAACATTAAAACAATATGCGAGGAGTATCTTAAAGACCGTTACGATTTAGAAATTATAGATATTTATCAACAGCCGTTACTGGTAGAATATGAAGACATAGTAGCGGTGCCGATGCTAATAAAAAAACATCCGTTACCAAAAAAACGCCTGATTGGCGATATGTCGGATAAAGACAAAGTGCTGAGAGGGCTCGGATTAAACAATTGATTACTGATTGGAAAAAGCAAAAACATACGATGAGCTAATCAGCGAACTTGCTGAAATGCGCACGCAGCTCGAAGAAGCCAGTGATACTATAATTGCCATCCGCTCGGGCGAAGTGGATGCGCTGGTAGTAAAAGACAAAGACGGTCACCAGTTATACACTTTAAAAAATGCGGATAAAACGTTTCGCATTTTTATAGAACAAATGACGGAAGGCGCCGTTACCCTTAGTCCCGATAACATTATCTTATACTGTAATTCCCAGTTTGCTACCATGGTACAGTTGCCGCTTGAGAAAGTAGCCGGCCAGTCAATATTTAAATTTATAATGCCGGATTATGTAGCAAACTGTACAACATTCATTCAAAGTGCATGGAACAACAATATAAAAGGTGAACTGGTGCTATTGGCCAGTACAGGCAAGGAAGTACCGGTGCTCCTTTCTTTGCAAACCCTTAGCCTTGATGAAGGCCTCTCGCTAAGTATTATCTTAACCGATCTTACTGCACAAAAAGATGTTCAGCAACTGCTGGAACAAAAGAATCAGCAACTGGAAGAAGCACAGAAAGTAGCGCAGCTATTAAATACAAATCTTGAAAGAAAAGTAAGGGAACGAACCCAGGAATTAGAAGCTACCATACAACAAAAAACAGAAGCAGAAGAAGAGCTGCGCAACAACCAGGAACGCCTGACGCTTATTTTGGAAACAATGGCGGAAGGCATTGGCATTATTGATGCACGGGGCAACCTAACGTATGCGAATCCAATGGCGCAAAAAATTCTTGGATTGCAGCGCAGTAAGAACCATAGGCACACCTACGACGATCCCAAATGGCCGAACCTGCGTGTGAACGGCACGCCGCTGCCGGAGGAAGAACGGCCTATGATAGTTATGATGAGTACCGGAAAACCGCTCTACGACTACGAAATAGCGGTGCAGCCACCCGGTAAAGAGCGTTTTTATATATCGGTGAATGCAGCCCCTATTCGCGATAGTAATGGTAAAATAATTGGCGGTGTAGGCACTTTTATGGATGTAACCAACCGGCGTAAAACTATACAGCAAAAAGACGAATTTATAAGCGTGGCAAGCCATGAGTTGAAAACGCCGATAACCACGTTAAAGGCTTCGCTTCAGTTATTGGAAAAAGTAATCAGTACAGATACTGATGCGCCGGTAATTCCATTGCTTCTTAAAAAAGCCGGTATTAGTATTACCAAGCTGTCCAGCCTTATTAATACCCTGCTCAATGTATCGAGACTGGAAGAAGGTCAACTGCTGTTGAATAAGTCTGCTTTTAATGTTTACCAGGCCATCAGGGATAATATTGATGAATTACAACTAACTGATAAGTACGATATACAAATTACCGGCGATAAGGGCATAGAAGTAACCGCAGATAAATACCGCATAGAGCAGGTGCTTACCAATTTCATAAATAATGCGGTTAAATATGCACCTGCCGCTGATAAGATTATTGTTCACTTTAAACGCGAAGGACAGCACAACCTTAAAGTAAGCGTACAGGATTTTGGAATAGGTATTTCCGATGATAAGAAAGCGAATCTCTTTGACCGTTATTACCGGGTAGATTACTCGGGAACACAATACTCCGGTTTAGGCTTAGGCTTATATATTTCCAGCGAGATTATAAAAAAGCACAATGGTGATATTGGTGTTGACAGCAAACTAAGCGAGGGTAGTACATTCTGGTTTACCATTCCTGTGAATTAAATAAAGGCGAAGACTACCTCATATTCTGTAACATACCGCATTGATATTCATACCAGCGCCTACGGACGCAAAAAGTATTGTGTCTCCTTTTTGCAAAGAATGCCCTCCTTCTTTTTCCTTCATAACGAGATCGTACAAGGTAGGAATTGTAGCCACCGAGCTGTTGCCTAAATAATGTATGCTCATCGGCATCACATCGTTTGGCGCTTCGGCATAATCGTAGAGTTTGTAGAAAGCCTGCAGTATTGCTTCGTCCATTTTTTCATTAGCCTGGTGGATAAATATTTTTTTTAACTGGGCAATGCCGGCGCCGCTTTTATCAAAACATTCTTTCATGGCTTCCGGCACAAACTTCAGCGCATATTCATATACTTTTCTGCCTTTCATTTTCATATAACGTACACAGGCATTACTGTCCGGCGCATAAGAAGGACCCATATATATATAATTAAGCTCGTCGAGGCAGTGGCTTACAGCTACGCCCGAGAGCAGGCCGCTTTCGGATGCACCGCCTTCTTTATATTCCATTACAACAGCGCCTGCACCATCACTAAAAATCATGCTGTCCCGGTCGTAACCGTCTATTACACGCGAAAGCGTTTCCGCACCGATTATCAAAGCTTTTGTAGCTATTCCTGCTTTAAAAAAAGCGTCGGCCTGTATTAGCCCCTGCACCCAGCCCGGACATCCGAATAAAATATCATAGGCAATACAGGCCGGCCGTTTAATTTTTAATAAATGCTTTACCTTACTTGCCAAAGCAGGAACTGCATCCGATTGAAAAGTATTGGTAGTGATATCGCCAAAATTTTGCGCAACGATTATCATATCCAACGTCTCCGGATCTACACCGCTATTGTTTACCGCTTCTCTTGCTGCAATAGCCGCCATGTCAGAAGTTTTTAACGCTTCGTGGGCATACCGCCTTTCAACAATGCCGGTAATTTGCCTTAGCTTTTCAGCAATAGCAGCAGGCTCCATGTTTATAAGGCGGCTATCTTCGGTGTAAAATTTCTGCCCGGTAAAATCCAGATTTGTTTTCACTTCGGTGGGTATATAACTACCGGTTCCGGTTATAGTTGAGCGCAACATTGTTTACTGTATAAATGTGTTCTGTTGTTGTGCAAAAAACACAACTGTTAATAGCTTTGCTGATATGCAGGAAATGGCAGCAGATCGGCTAAATGAAGGAAGGTAGCTGCGAAATAAAACTGAGCTATCACTTTCAATTTAAAATGATAGCTCAGCAGTTATTTTGTTTTTAACAGGATAATCAGGCAGTACAAGCAAACTATTGCAAACAACCTCATTTCTTTTAACTGATTTATGTTGGGATTGTTTTATGCATGAACCGGCATCAGCTTAATAATACCTACTTTATTGAGGCCAAGCATAATGATATAAGTCATATCAAACTCAAACCATTTACGTGCAAAATTGGCATTATCTTTTTGATTATGGTGATTGTTTTGAAACAACTCTCCCATCAGCAATATACCAAATGGAGTAGAATTTTTTGAATGGTCGCCATTATCGAAATTTTTGTAGCCGTATTTATGGCCGCACCAGTTTACGATAGCTCCCTGAACCGGGCCCATTAAAAAGTGTATAGGCAGCAATAAAAACCACCAGGCATTCGGGGCGAAATAAATATAGAAAGCAACATACGATGCGCCAAACAATATCCTGGTTATCATGCTATGGCCAATACGGTCAAGCTTGGTCCAGATAGGAAGATACTCCCGTGTAAATTCAGGCTCGGGCAAATTTTTACCGGTGTCCAAATCTTTGTATATCTGCGCGGTATGCCACATCATGTGCCATATATCTTTAAAAAAATGAGGTGAGTGCGGATCTTTTTCGGTATCGCTGTAGGTATGATGCATACGGTGCATAACACCATAGGCGCGGGGAACCAAATAAGAAGAACCCTGCACCAGCCAGGTGAGCAGGTAGATGGCCTTCTCCGCCCGTTTGCTGGTTACATACATCTGGTGGGAAGCGTAGCGATGAAGAAAAAAGGAGTGAAAAAAAAGGGACAAAAACCAATGGAGTGCGAAGAATAATAAAATAAAGGACATGATAAAATTTAAATGAATAAAAGAATGGGCGAAAGGTAGTAAATAACAGACAAAAAAAAGCTATAAATCGTTAGTTAACGTAAGTTTAAACCTGTTTTTGATGTATAATAATGGTATCATACGATAATGATAAAACTTAATTAAATACCTAACTAATTTATTAGCAATCTATTCATTCAGGCATACTATTTTCTTATTTTTTAAATCATTATAAATACTTCCCGTAAAGATCATTTTAATTTTTTTAACATGGAATAGTATTTGTACTACTGCTATTTCGTTTTTGTAATCCCCATTTTTTCGGCCTTTAAATATTAGTTTCACTTGTTAAATAAAAAGCTGCATTTTTAAAAAGCTTTATTTAAGTAAAGAGGAAATTTTGATATATTTGTAAATTAGGAATCCAGATTATTAGCCTTTTAATTGCTTTGTCAATTTCTTTTTTTTATGCGATATATTTACTTTCAGTTTTACTTTTTGACAAACCCGGTTGCTAAAACCAGACGACAAAAAGAATCTTCAACAATCAGTACTAATCTTAATCTACAGCCTTCAATTATTACGTATCTGTTTCCTTTTACAACTGCAACAACGCTTTTTTTTCTTTTTCAATAATATAAACGTTTATCTTATGATCAGCAAAATTGTACATTTTCATGCATGGAGGTTTTCACTCCTGTTGCTCTGCATTGTAGCAACAGCAAGCGTTTCGCGCGCATCATCGCATCGCGAGGCACCACTTATTTCTAATGATCCGCTGGCCGATAACACCGATGTTTATGCATTCAGGAGCCCGGACAATCCAAACACAATTACCATTATTGCGAATTACATTCCTTTTGAATCGCCGGATGGTGGTCCTAATTTTTATACATTTGGCCACGATATCCGTTACGAAATTCATATAAAAAACAAGACTACTACACCAGGCGACGATATTACTTACCGTTTTACTTTTAAAATACAAAACGAGGATCCAACTACATTTTTCAATATCCGGCTGGGCAAACAGAACTTGAAAACAACTTACACCTGTGAAAAAAGTACAGATGGTGGCGTTACCTTTAAAAAGATTTTAAACAACGGAGTAGTACCACCCAATAACATTGGTCCGCGGTCTATTGACGACGCTACTGTTGGCCTGGGAAAAAGCTACGATAAAATAATGCATAGCGCTATTGAGAAGGCTTCTACCGGCGAGGCGCTTTTTTGTGGCCCTGTTGACGATCCATTCTTTGTAGATCTTGCAGGTGCTTTCGATGTTGGCAACTTTCGCCCGGAAGGCAATACTACCAATCCTACCAAAGATGGCCTTGCCCGCTTCAATGTTCATACTATTGCGCTGAAAATTCCAATTAATCTATTGCAAAAAGATGGTCTTGATGTAACGCATGCGGCAAATATTTTAGATCCAAACTATGTTATTGGCGTATGGGCAAGTGCCAGCAGGAGACAAATAAAAACAGTTAATTCTCAGGGCGAGCAAAGCTATACCGGAGATTGGGTGCAGGTTTCCCGCTTAGGCATGCCGCTTACCAATGAAGCGGTTATACCCATTGGCTATAAAGACAGGTGGAATACCCGATATCCATATAATAACAGTGACCTCGAATTTGCTGCTTATTTTAAAAATCCAGAATTAGCGCTGTACATGGATGAATCTAAATTTGGACCGGCTGTACCTTCTTTAAATGCTTTGCGCATACAAACACACTCACTTGGTGCCTTCGACTTCAGAAACGACTCTGCCGGTTTATATCCATTAAAGGGTTCTGCGGCTGTTGCCGGTACTGCCCTGGACGATGCCCAGTTTGGTACCATTCTTTTACCGGATAATCATAGCCCCCGTGCTGTAGATATATTGCCTATATTTTACACTGGTGTTCCTAATGAACGTCCATACCAGTTAGCTACCGGCAAAAACGGTGATCCGCTGGCAGCAGGTAAACCTTTTATCAATAACTTCCTGCCAACTTTGGGAGATATGCTCCGGCTGAATATGGCAACGCCGATAACTAAACGTGACGATCCGGATTTTAGCTCTTTAGGTATTGTAAGAGCAGCAGTTTTAGGTTTAACAGACCCGAGGTATAACACAGATACTACTTTACAATTCATTCCGAATATGGATGGCTTTCCCAACGGACGTCGTCTGGAAGATGATGTAACTACAATAGAACTGCAGGCTGTGGGCGGTGTAGCCCTTGCTGCAATTGGTTTGTGGTATGATGATTATACAGTAGGAGACGCAAATCCGGTAACACAAAACCTTGTAAATGTGCTTTCCTTCTCTGCGGGCGTTACGCACAACGATACAACTTTCAAAACCACCTTCCCGTTTGTGCAAACGCCATGGAGAGGATTTGATTACACTTTACAACCGAGGTTCTAACCAAATAAAAAGATTATTATGAAAAAATTTATAAAACTGTTTACAGCGGCTTTGCTTTGCATTGCTCTTACTAATATTGCATCGGCTTCCTCGCATCGTGAAGCACCTTTAATTTCCAATGATCCCCTGGCAGATAATACAGATTTGTATGCATTTCGCAGTCCGTGCGATACTAATAACATCGTTATTATTGCAAATTACATCCCTTTTGAGCATCCTGCCGGCGGGCCTAACTGGTACACATTTGGCGAAGACGTCCGTTACGAAATTTATATAGATAACGATGCTTCCAAGCCCGGTGATGAACTTATTTACCGTTTCACATTTAAGCATGTTAATGAAGATCCGACTACTTTCTTCAATATCAGGCTGGGCAAGCAAAATTTAAAAACGACATACACACTGGAACGCAGTGCTAACAGCGGTAAAACATTTACTACTGTTGTTACAGATGGCGTAGTACCACCCAATAATATCGGGCCGCGCTCCATAGAAAACAGTACTGTTGGATTAGGTACTTCCTATGACAACCTGATGATGAATGCAGTAGCGACCACCAGCGAAAATGAAAAGGTTTTTTGTGGGCCTGTAGATGACCCTTTCTTTGTAGATTTAGGAGGTATTTTTGATGTTGGCAACTTCAGAACAACGGGCAGAGATGGCGTGGCCAAATTCAATTGTCATTCAATTATACTGGAGATCCCCATTAATAAACTTCAAAAAGATAACAAATCAACCTTAGATGCGACCAGTATTCTTGACCCCAATTTTGTAATTGGTGTTTATGCTTCGGCAAGCCGCAAAAAAGTAACAACTTTCGACTCTACAGGTGGCAGCCCTGCCGGATCTGGCCCCTGGGTACAGGTTTCCCGCTTAGGTATGCCGCTCACCAACGAAGCTGTAATACCAATTGGCACCAAAGACCATTGGAATGCAACGTCACCGGATGAAGATTTGCAGTTTGCACCTTATTTTGAAAATCCGGAATTAGCCCTTTATATGGATGATTCACAGTTTGGCGGCGCAGTTCCCGGCTTATCACAGTTGCGTATTCAAAGTAATTCATTAGGTGCATTCGATTTTAGAAATGGCAAACCAGGTTTGTATCCGCTTAAAGGCTCTGCGGCTGTTGCCGGTACTGCCCTGGACGATGCACAGTTTGGAACCATTCTTTTACCGGACGATCACAGTCCGCGCGCAGTGGATTTATTACCTATCTTTTATACCGGTGTTCCTAATGAACGTCCTTACCAGTTGGCTACCGGCAAAAACGGTGATCCACTCGCAACCGGCAAGCCCTTTATCAATAATTTCCTCCCCACATTGGGCGATTATCTAAGATTGAATATGGCGGTGCCGGTTACGCCGCGCAACAGTGCAGACTTCAGCACATTGGGTATTGTGCAGGCTGCCGTATTAGGTTTAACCGATTCAAGATTTAACGCCGACACTACTTTACAGTTCATTCCAAATATGGATGGTTTTCCCAATGGCCGTCGTTTGGAAGATGATGTAACTACGATAGAACTGCAGGCTGTGGGCGGTGTAGCACTTGCTGCAATTGGTTTGTGGTATGATGATTATGTTGCCGGCGGCGACCCTGTTACGCAGGACTTATTGAACACATTAACTTTCCAGGCGGGTGTTACACATAATGACACCACATTAAAGGCCTGTTTTCCTTATGAGCAAACGCCATGGAGAGCTTTTACAGGTCCTGAATACGTAGGACCAAAGAGCTTTACCTTCCCGGTTAGCTGGATAAGCTTTGGCGCGGAAAAAACTGCTGATCAGAAAGTAAAACTTACCTGGAAGGTAGCTAATGAGGTAAACAGTGATCATTACGAAGTAGAATACAGCATGGACAACCGGCAATTTACCAAAATTGGTACGGTACTTTCCAGAAACGGAAGTGTAAATACGTATGATTATCTGCACGCTTCGCCATCTTTTGAGAAGGTAAATTATTACCGTATCAAGCAGGTGGACAAAAATGGTAAGTTTAGCTACTCACCCGTTATCCCGGTTAAGTTTATTGCTAAATCTATTATTTCAATAACTCCTAACCCTGTTACCAATGTAATAAGCGTTACGGCTACACAATCTAATCTTGAAATACGGGTGTATGACGCTACCGGCAGATTAGTAGCCGCTAAAATGCTCAATAGTAACCGTACAGACATTAATGCCTCCTCTTTTGCCAAGGGATTATATACTGTTGTGGCGATAAGCAATGGTAAAAAAGTAGATTCCAAGAAAGTAGTGAAGCAATAGTTTGATTTTGTCGAATAAATTTTATCCCGGAAAAGTATTATGTGGCGAAAGCCATGTAATACTTTTTCTTTTTTAAAAAGTCTGAAATAATAAATTAAAATTGTCCGCCAGCAGTAGTAATGCTGCTCTATTATTAATACAAACATTCTTACGCTTAATAGTTAGCAACGTTTGGTTTATAAACTGCTTTTTATGAGTACAGTTCCTACATCCACATCTAAAAAAAAGAATCGCATTTATCTTATTAGTATTGTCTTGTTTTGCACAGCGGTAGCAGCTATTATCATTAATTACAACCACAAAAAGCAAGAAGCCGAAAACCGTGTTTATACATTGCAGCCACGCAAAGGCGCCGCCGATACCACGCAGGAATGGCGGGATGTGCAGCAGCGCGCAAAAGGATTGCTGAACGCTATCAAAACTGATAGCACCGACATTAAATCCAGGCTGCAACTGGCGGCACTTTTTATACAGGAAGCACGGGTAACGGGCAACTACATGTATTACGATATGGCAGCCATGAAATATGCAAATGACGTGCTGAAGCTTGATCCTGCCAACTTTAATGCTTTGGTTTTCAGGTCGCTTATTTATATGTCGCAGCACCACTTTGCCGATGGACTTACCGCCGCCCATGCAGCGCAGCAGGTAAACCCGTACAATGCGTATGTATATGGCCTTATGGTAGATGGCAACGTAGAGATGGGCAGGTACGACTCTGCGGTTGCGTATGCCGATAAAATGGTGTCTATCCGGCCCGACCTTACGTCGTACTCCAGGGTATCATACCTCCGCGAAATCTATGGCGATTATAATGGCGCAATAGAAGCGATGAAGATGGCAGCCGAAGCCGGCGGACAGGGCGATGAACATACCGAATGGACCCGCACACAATTAGCCTCGCTGTATGAGAAAACCGGCGACTATAAAACAGCCGAGCAATTGTATGAGCTATCGCTGAGTATGCGACCGCAGTATTCCTATGCGGTGGCAGGGTTAGGCCGTGTAGCAATGGCCTCCAAAGATTATAATAGAGCTATTGCACTCTTTCAACGGGCAGATTCGCTGGTAGAAGACAACACTATCAAAGAAGAACTCTCTGATGCTTACCGGGCTGCCGGGCAAACTAAAAAAGCCGATGATCTGATTAAAGAGGTAATAGCGGAGCTAAATAAAGATGCCGAAGCCGGTAAGAAAGATGAGAATATAGGCCACTATGCCGACCGCGAACTGGCGTATGATTACTTGAAAATAAAAGACTACGACAAAGCGCTGGACCATGCAGTGCTGGAATGGAACCGTAGGCCGGATAATATAGATGTAAATGAAACGGTTGCCTGGGTATATTACAGCAAGGGCGATTATGCCAAAGCACTGCCGTATATAAAAACGGCTTTGAAAACAAATTCTAAGAACCCGGTATTGCTTAGCCGCGCTGCGCTTATTTATTATAAAACCGGTGATGCCATGCTGGCAAAAACAACCCTGTCTAAAACCTCGCCTTCCAACCCGTATATAGACCAGTCGCTGCAGACAGAAACGGCTGCGATGTTGAGTAAGTTGTAAGTGCATTTATAAACAGCCGCATGAAGCAGCAATTTAAAAGTTATCGTATCTCTTCTTTTGCAGGTTTACTCTTATTACTTTTTAGTGCAACCAATGCTTTTGGCCATACGATCAATTATGCCCTGGAAAAAGCGCCCACGCAGCACGTCGTCTGGTTTTACCTGCAGTTGGGTTTTACACATATACTACCGGAAGGATTCGATCATATCTTATTTGTGGTGGGCTTGTGCCTGCTGAGTAAAAAAATAAGCGTTATTCTTTGGCAAGCCACTGCTTTCACCGTTGCGCATTCCATTACGCTGGCGCTGAGCATGCAAAATATCATTGTAGCGCCGAGCGCCGTGGTAGAGCCCATCATTGCATTATCTATTTTATTTGTGGCCGTAGAGAATTTATTAATGACCGAATTAAAACCCTGGCGTATTGCGCTGGTGTTTATGTTTGGGCTGGTACATGGTATGGGCTTCGCGAGCTCGCTTAACGAAATTGGTTTGCCACGCAATAAATTTATCACTTCTATTCTATCTTTTAATGTGGGGGTGGAGCTTGGGCAGATCACGATTATTCTTGCGGTGTTTGCCCTGATTGTAATGCCATTGGGGAAATTTCCGTGGTACCGTACACGGGTAGTATATCCGTTATCAATCATCATTGCCGCTATTGCTGCTTACTGGACTATACAACGTGTATTTTTTGTTTAATGCAGTAGCGTTTTGAAAACATTGATCGCTTTATGTATTTCCTTCGTACTTATGTTATAAATTTATCCAACGCAATAGTAACAATTGAAGTCGCCGGTTGCATATTATCTCCTCCTGCTTTACCTCACGGTAATGTTCAAGCCATTGCTGCCGCTTATCAGCGACGCATTGTCGCATGATTTTAATGAAGCTATTCACATCTCTACCGTGCATGCGATCTATGGTGATAACCATGTAGAGAATGAAATGGCGGCAGCATCAAAAGATGAGGCAGGTAAAAACGGCGCAGGTATAAAGTATGAGGCGCAAACGCCGGTGCACCTTTCAGGTGAAGCATTCTCAATAGCTTCTATTATAAAAACCAACAGTATTACTCCTGCCCTATTCCGGCTGCTGCAACTGGCCACTGTGTATCTGTCTCAACCCTTGCCGCCGCCCAAGTTTTCCTGCTGAATATTTACTCCTTTTTACATTAGCTTTTGGCTATGCATGCGCATAGCTGAAACCGCCTGCTGTTGCGCTCAATACAAATGAAACTGTTATTCATCTGCATTGAAGATGCATATACAGCGCATGTTTCAGCGCGTAGTGCCGCTCACATAAGCTAAATAGCACACCTACCATTTATCAGCAAGAAAATTTCATTTCTATGTATTCATTTAAACTAATTGTTATTTTATTACTTTTCGCTATACCGGCAATCTCCCAGGACTTAATAGAAGGCAGCATTGTGGACAGCAGCACCAACCTGCCTATCGAAGGCGCAACGGTTACGCTGCTGCCGGCTAATGCCGCTACAGTTACCAATGCAGGCGGGCGGTTTATTTTTAAACGTAAATATGAGAATGCTACGGGCATAAGCGTAACCGACATCGGCTATGCACAGCAGACATTCAGTATAGCACAGCTTAAGAGCAACAACAGGCTGGCCATTGCGCAAACGCAGGTGCTACTGCAGGATGTAACGGTGATTGCCAATGCCGGCGACCAGTACAAGCCGATCAGCCGCACCGATATTGCCATGCGCGGCGTTACCAACTCGCAGGAAGTGCTGCGCATTATACCAGGCATTGTTATCGGCCAACACCAGGGTGGCGGCAAAGCAGAACAGATATTCCTGCGCGGCTTCGATGCCGACCACGGTACCGATTTCCGGCTGGATGTAGATGGTTTGCCCATCAACATGGTGTCTCATGCGCACGGACAAGGCTTTGCCGACAGCCACTTTATTATACCGGAAACGATAGAGAACGTTGATTTTAAAAAAGGTCCTTATACTGCCGGCAAGGGCGACTTTGCCACTACCGGTTTTGTGGATTATAACACCCTTAATGCGCTTACTAAAAATGTAGTAAAGCTGGAAGGCGGCATGTTTGATACCTATCGTGCGCTGGGCATGTTTAACCTGCTGAATGATAAAGCGAAGGCCAAAGAGCAATCGTGGTATGTAGCTTCGGAGTACCGCTACTCCAATGCATACTTCGATAATCCGCAGCATTTTAACCGCTTTAATTTATTTACAAAGTACAACGGAAAGGTAAGCGCGCACAGCTATCTTACTGCATCGGCTACTACTTTCTGGAGCAAGTGGGATGCATCCGGCCAGGTGCCGGACCGTGCTATTAAGGAAGGCCTTATCGGCTTTTATGGCGCGCTCGACCCTTTTGAGGGCGGCCTCACCTACCGCACCAATGCCAACGTGCAATTGACTACTTCGTTTGCCAACGGCGGTGTGCTGAAGAACCAGGTTTATTATTCCAATACGCATTTTGACCTGCACACCAACTTTACTTTTTACCTTGTTGATACCACCAACGGCGATGAAATACGGCAGAAGGAAAACCGCGACCTCATGGGTTACAACGGCAGCTACAGCTATGCCGGCTTTGCTGGTAATACCAAGCTTACTACTGAAGCCGGATTACAAGTGCGGTACGACCAGACACATAATTCCGAACTCTCGCACACGGTTGACCGTACCACCATCCTGCAACGCCTGAAGCTGGGCGATATTAAGGAATTGTCACTGGCACCTTTTCTCAGCGAAACGGTTGGGTTCAGCGATCATTTCAGCATCAATGCCGGCCTCCGCTTCGACCAGTATTACCAGCAGTACAACAATAAACTGGCAAGCGACAGCACGCTGCCCGGCGTTGGCGTATATAAGGCCACTGCGGGCACGCTCAGCCCTAAGCTTAACTTTTACTACCATGCGCACGACGAGCTGCAGTTTTATCTTACTACCGGCCGCGGCTTCCACTCCAACGATACCCGCTCCGTAGTGGTTGCGCATGGCTACGAGTCGCTCCCGCCCTGCTACAGCGCCGACCTCGGTACGGTGTTTAAACCAACAAAAAATATCTTAATTAATGCGGCCTTATGGTACATCTATCTTGGACAGGAGTTTGTGTATAGCGGCGACGGCGGCTTTGTGGAATTTAGCGGTAAAACGCGCCGTCTTGGCTTCGACTTTTCGGGGCGCTACCAGCCGATACGCGCGCTGTATTTTGACGTGGATGTAAACTATGCCAAAGGCCATGCGATAGGCGAAGCTAAAGGAGAAGATTATATACCGCTGGCGCCTAAATGGACCAGCAGCGGCGGTATTACGTATCTAAACCGGAATGGCCTTAACGGCAGCCTGCGCTACCGCTATGTGGCCGACCGCCCCGCCAACGAAGACAACAGCCTTACTGCAGAAGGCTACTTTATTACCGACGCCGTAGTTAACTATACAAAGCCGAAGTATGAAATTGGTTTGGTAATTAATAATGTATTAAACACCCGATGGAAAGAAACCCAGTTTGATACCGAAACCCGCCTGAAAAATGAGGTGACGCCGGTAGATGAAATCTGCTTTACGCCGGGCACGCCGTTCAGCGCAAAATTGAGTTTTACTTTATATTTCAGATAGTATAAACCTTATTAACTAAAAAGCCCGTGATACAACTGTCACGGGCTTTTTATTCTTCACATTTGAGATATATTAGCTTGGTGTTTAGAAAAGGAAATGCTTGTAAATAATTAAATGAAACAAAAAGATAACATGCAAGTATATCTTTTTAATATAGTTTTATAAGACAATCTCTATAATACTCCCCTAAAATCAGACCACAGGCTTAGTTAAAATATTCATTAATTTAACAAGTCAAAATGAAAAAGCAAACACGCCGTCAGTTTTCTTCGTCCTTTAAAGCCAAGGTTGCTTTAGAGGCTATCAAGGGCCAGCAAACACTTGCTGAATTAGCCCAAAAGTTTGAAATCAATCAAGTAGTTATCTCCCGCTGGAAATCTGAATTTCTGGCTAATATGGGATCTCTGTTTGACAAGCCTGGTAAGCCAGAGGAGCCTGCTGTAGATACTCAGGAACTGTACGCTCAAATCGGACAGTTGAAAGTCGAGAACGAGTTTTTAAAAAAAAGTTTCAGGAGACTTGGCGGGTAGAAGAACGGGCCAGTTTGATCAAACCGAGAATCAAGCTAGTCTCTGTTCGACGCCAATGTGAATTATTGAGTGTTAATAGAAGCCGTTTATATTATCATCCTGTTGCTGAAAAGCCCGAGAACATCAAGATGATGGAGGTCATGGATAAACATCTTGTCAACCATCCCACAAAAGGGGTAATGTCCATGGTATTTTTCTTTATTGCACGGGGTTACCCGGTTGGTCCGAAGCGTATCAGACGGTTATTCAGGATCATGGGACATCGCACCATGTACCGCAGGAAGAACCTGACCAAACAAGGAATAAAGGAATTTATTAAGCCGTATTTACTGAAAGGTCTGCAGATTACGCATGCCAATCAAGTTTGGTGTACCGACATAACATATATTCCAATGCGCCACGGATTTTTATATCTTACGGCTATCATGGATGTATACAGTCGAAAGATCGTAGGCTGGTCAATCAGTAACTCGATGACAGCTCAATGGTGTAAAGAAGTCCTGGAAGAAGCCATTGCAATCTATGGCAAACCGGAGATTGTTAATTCCGACCAGGGTTGCCAGTATACTAGCGCCGTATGGACTCAATTTTTAGATGCTGAGCAAATAAAGATATCAATGGATGGCAAGGGAAGAGCCCTTGACAATATCTGGATAGAAAGGTTTTGGAAATCGCTGAAATACGACTATGTCTACCTGAACCCCGCTGAAGATGGTTTTGAACTCTATGAGGGAGTTCAAAACCATATCAGCTACTACCATAATAAAATACATCATACAACGACGGAAACACCTGATGAACGCTATAGAAAATCAATACAAAATGCAACCTAATTTATAACTTATAAAGCATCCCTGTTGGTCTCAAATTAGGGAAGTATTATACTCCTCACCATCTAACTGCGCTTTATGAAAACAATATTAATCTCAATGAGTATTGTAACCGTTTTACTAACTATTCCTTCTTTACTTTTTTCTCAACCTCCGGCAATCAGTTGTACACCGCCAGGCACTGCCTGTATTCATACACCTTATAATGGCACTATCAATTTAGATATGCCCTCAGGTTTAAATTTACATACCATATCAGATACGCCGATAACGATTTCTTATGCTAAAGACCCTTTACCCACAAATTTTAGCGATGTAAAATATAAAGATGATGAGAAATATAAAGCGCCTTGCAGCAAACCAGCCAATAATGAATGCAGTAATGATGGGAGCAGTTTAGTATATGATGTGTATTACCCAACAGACATTGATACCTTTAGCTATAAAAACTGCCCCTTGCCTGTAGTTATTCTCTTCCATGCCGGCGGCTTTATAGAATGTTCCAATTTCAGGCAGCCGGGTATTGTGATTGTATGCCAGGAACTGGCAAAACGTGGATTTATTGCGATTAGCGTTCAATATCGCACAGGCCGTATAATTGATACTTTCAATGCTAATCTTACTACTGTACAACAGGAACTTGCTATATACCGAGCCTGTCAGGATGCCAGAGGTGCAATCAGAAGCATTATCAAACGACAGCAAAAAGAAGGGATTGACCCTAATATTCACGACCCTTATCGGATAGACGAAAACAGGATCTTCGTAGGCGGTTTTAGTGCAGGCGGCGTAATTGCTATGAGCGCTTCCTGGTATAAGCCTGCAATGGTATATGCTGTGTTTCCCAATGGCACCGGAAGTCCAACCATACAACAAGCATTAGGGGATATTGATGCTAACTTTTACTATGCCTCAAAAACGGAGGTTCCAAATTTTCAGTCAAGAATAGTCGGTAATGCCTGTATGTGGGGTGCAATTGGCATTCCTTATTTAAACGATCTCGATGAGTATGCCTTTTTTGATTCTTCGCTTTTGAAGCCATTAATTTCCTTCCAGGGAAAAAAGGATAATGTTTTTCCATATCTGGACGGAACTCGACAATATGTAAATTTTTATTCCACTTCAAGCAGTATTTATAATTCTGAAGGGCTTTGTGTTAACCCGGCTTATAGCCCTTATTACTTAGATCACGATGGAACATCTGTAGATTTAATAAATGGAAGTACTTTAAATATGAGAAACATACTTATTCATTATAATATACTAAATGAACATTATGTAGATTGTGATATGTTTCATGGATTTACGACTGATTTAAGCGGTTTCCACGGCAATTTTGGTACCAGCGCCAACACCGAAGCTGCTGCATCCGTGTACCTTGCAAAACGCATTGCTACTTTCTTTCAGGCAGTGTTAACGGTCGTAAATTTAGCGCCTGGAACTTTGGGAACTGATTATTTTCCGGATTGCCCAAATACCCGTATTAAGTGTACTTCTCAAACCACAACTTGCATCAACTGCACTAACTAAAACTATAAAAAAAATTTACATTATGAAATACTTATTTACACTGTTCTTTTTTTTAAACATTGCGACTATTGGCTATAACCAATCTGGCACTTTAGATAAAACTTTTGGTGATAGCGGTGTTGCAATTGACAAACAAGCTAATGGTAGCTGCCACAACTTGATTCTTCAAAAAGACGGAAAGATAGTAAGTATTGGCACTGATTATAGTAGCTATGGTAACTCTTTACTAGTCCGCTACAATACAGATGGTGCGCCAGACCTTTCATTCGGAGACAGTGGCAAGGTAATTTCAGAATTTTCGCCACGTGGGTCTTCCGGTGATTATGGAGTTTTACAGGCAGATGGTAAGATTATAGTTGCAGGTAACATCGGGGGGGATCTTGCAGTGGTAAAATATAATCCCGATGGTAAGTTAGATAGTGCCTTTGGTACTAACGGCCTTGTAATAGAATCATTCGGTGCTATACAAAAAACTTCTGGTGTTGTATTACAATCAGATGGCAAGATTGTAGTATTCGGTGCCACTTATACTACTTCAGAAGATCGTATTCCTACTAATCTCTATATTGTCCGCTATAATAGTAATGGCAGCCTTGACCAAAGCTTTGGCAACAAAGGCATTCACCAGGAGTTTGATCTGGATCCCATTGATGTTGCAGGCGTAGCCTTGCAAGAGGATGGGAAAATAGTCATTGGCGGAAGCTATGCAGTTTCCAAGTCACTTGCTTTCTTCGTAAAGCGCTATACAAAAGATGGCTTTCCAGATACTGGTTTCGGAACGCAGGGCGAAGCGCAATATAGCTTTTCTGAGCCTACTGATTACACATCTAATACCTCAATAGCATTGCAACAAGATGGTAGGATTGTATGTGGCGGCAGTTCGTCTGCAATGGGATCATATATTTATAATGCCACAGTAGTGCGCTTTAATACTGATGGCAGTACCGATAAAAGTTTTGGAAACAATGGAATAGTTGTTACCCCACTTGACGCCAAAACCGGACTTGCGATTAATGATATTGCTATAGAGGCTAATGGAAAAATTATTGCAGGTGCACGTGCATATGATGGCTTCTTTTTTCAATTCAGCAACTTTGCTTCGATTCAATATACAAGTAACGGAACTGTAGATTCTTCCTATGGCACAAATGGCATTGAGATAACTACTTTGGATGGAAAAGTTATTCCTACCAGTCTGGCTTTACAGCAGGACGGCAAGTTGATTTTGGGAGGTAATTTATATACTCCTTCTGCCGCACCTTATAATTTTATAACACTTGTTCGTTATAACGGCGATAATACCAAACAGCCGCTTGCCATCCGCATCAAGCGCTGGCTGCAGCATCATGGCATCAGCTGGCAGTTAACCCAAAACAGCAATGTTCGTTATTATACTATACAAAGAAGTAATGATGGTATAGTATATAAAGAGATAGCAAAGCTCCCCAACAGCAGTAGTAATTATGAGGATGCAACAGCGATAACAGGCAACAGTTATTACCGCCTCGCTGCCATAGCCAAAGATGGCAGCCGCACCTACTCCAATACCGTACTGATAGATGAATCTTCACAGGTAAAAATATTCCCCAATCCGGTACACAATACGCTGCAGTTGCAGGGATTATCTGCCGATAGTAAAACGAACATCAGCATCACCGACTTCAATGGCAGTGTGCGCACCACCGCTACAACAGGCGGCGGCAGCTACAGTGTAAACACCGCCAACCTTACGCCCGGCAACTACCTGCTCAAGCTACAACACAACGGTACGGTAACCACGCAAGCTTTTGTAAAGGAGTAAAGCATTATATAATTAATTATTAAAAGCCATAGCGCAATGCGCTATGGCTTTTGTGTCTGCCTACTTTGCCTGTGGAGGAACCTGATTAACAGGAAGCGGGATTAGGAACAGAATAAATGTGCGGCTTTTACTGTGTGTACACCGCTGAGTATTTTTTACCGGAATTTATACGCAATTGTTTTTTTAAAACAACTTCATCGTAATATTGCAATATTAAAGTAAACTATGGGCGCTACAAAAACAGCACATTTTACCAACAAGCAAAACGCGATTGCTACGATGGCCAAAGCAATAGGGCATCCGGCCAGGATTGCTATTCTCGAATACCTGATAAAAGTGGATACCTGCATCTGCGGCGATATTGTAAACGAACTGCCGCTTGCGCAGCCTACTATTTCCCAGCACCTGAAAGAACTTAAAAACGCAGGATTGATAAAGGGAAACATTGAAGGTAACACCGTTTGCTACTGCATAGACGAAAAAGCAATTGAAAGACTGCAAAGCTATTTCGGCGCGATTTCAATCAAATTAAATAAGAAAAACAATTGTTGTTAATTAAATAAAATATCATGGAAAACTCAACTGACCTCAAAGAACTGGTAAAACAGAAATACAGTGAAATTGCCTTACAGGACAAAGAAACCAATCAATCATCCTGCTGCGGCTCTGGCGGCTGCTCTACAGAAGTGTACAACATTATGAGCGATGATTACACGACTTTAAACGGTTATAACCCGGATGCAGACCTGGGTTTAGGCTGTGGCCTGCCTACGCAATTCGCCCGTATAAAAAACGGCGACACGGTAATAGATTTAGGCAGCGGAGCAGGCAACGATTGCTTTATTGCAAGAGCCGAAACCGGGGCCGACGGCAAAGTAATAGGTATTGATTTTACACCAGCCATGATTGAGAAAGCAAGAACCAACACAGCAAAGCGCGGCTATTACAACGTGGAGTTCCGGCAGGGTGATATTGAAAACATCCCGGTCGCTGCAAACGTTGCGGATGTAATTGTAAGCAATTGCGTGCTCAACCTGGTACCCGATAAAGACGCGGTGTTTAAAGATATTTTCCGGGTGTTGAAACAAGGCGGCCACTTCAGCATTTCGGATGTGGTGCTGATTGGTAATCTTCCCGATGCGTTGCGCAGAGATGCCGAAATGTATGCAGGCTGCGTGGCCGGCGCTATACAAAAGGAAACTTACTTGGAACTGATACAATCCAACAATTTTACCAATATCACCATTCAAAAAGAAAAACCCATTACCATTCCCGACGATATTTTAAAAAACTATCTGGACGAAGAAGAGCGGTCGGCTTTTAAAAACGGCGACACCGGCATCTTCAGCATCACTGTGTATGCAGAAAAAGCAGCTGCCTGCTGCGGCACAGATTGCTGCAATTAAATAAATGCAATGCTGCTCCTGAGAAAATGTGTTGCCGAACTAATCGGCACGTTTGCACTGGTGTTTTGTGGCACCGGCGCTATTGTGGTTAACCAGCAAACGGCCGGAGCAATCTCACATGCCGGCATTGCCATAACATTTGGGCTGATTGTGATGGCTATGATCTATACACTGGGTAACATTTCGGGCGCGCATTTAAACCCGGCAGTGACCATCGCTTTTACCCTGGCCAAACGTTTCCGGCTACTGCATATTCTGCCATACATCGCCAGCCAGTTGGCGGGTGCATTACTGGCAAGCAGTATCCTTCATGCGCTGTTTCCGGCTAATGAAACATTAGGCGCCACACTGCCCGCAGGATCGGATATGCAATGTTTTATCTTAGAATTTATCCTTACTTTCTTTTTGATGCTGGTAATCATCCATGTAGCCACCGGCAGCAAAGAGCAGGGCATGTTTGCAGGGCTCGCAATCGGATCAACCGTATTGCTGGAAGCCATGTTTGCAGGTCCTGTTTGTGGCGCGAGTATGAACCCGGCACGGTCGGTTGCACCGGCTGTTATAAGCGGTTATATCGTGCATTTATGGATTTATATAATTGCGCCGGTTGCGGGCGCGGCTTTAGCAATACCGGTCTGGAAATTTCTTAACAATGAATCAGCTACAACAAAAAGTTCAACATGAAAAAAATTTTAGTGCTATGCACCGGAAATAGTTGCCGAAGCCAAATGGCAGAGGGTTACCTGCGACACTTTGCGGGCAGTAAAGCGGTGGTGTATAGTGCAGGTATCGAAACACATGGCGTGAACAGGCGCGCCATTGCCACCATGAAGGAAGATGGCATTGACATTTCGCGCCACACTTCCAACAATATGGACGAATACCGAGATATTGATTTTGATTTTGTAATTACCGTTTGCGACAATGCAAAAGAACGCTGCCCTTTTTTCCCGACCACTGCACAAAAGTTTCATCATAACTTTCCCGACCCTGCCAAAGCAACCGGAACGGAAACAGCGATCAGCGAACAATTCCGCCTCGTACGGCAACAAATAAAAGACTATTGCCGGCAGTTTGTGACAGATTATTTATAAGCAGGCCGGAACATTACTTATATAAAAAAGGGAAATCAACTTATTACTCACTCAAACAAAAAGCCATAGCGCAATGCGCAATAGCTTTTTGTTTCCTTCTCCATTTGTGGAGAAGTCTGGCTGCCGGCAAGGCAGGAGTTAGGGATGAGGTGTTTACTTTCAATAGCAGCGGCTGCCCTGCTGCAGCCATAGCCGCCACAACTGGTGTTACAGCCGGATTTTAATGCCGCCATTTACAACAAAACCATCCACCGGCGCATAGATATCCCGGAACACCGGGTTGGTTATTTCACCTGTATAAATCGTATCAAACTTCGTTTGCCTCGTATCTGTAAAATTTTCAAAATTTATAAACAGCGAAAGATGCTTCCAGGTCTTTTCCCCCATCAATCCAAACGTCCAGTACGACCGGCCCATTGTATTATCATGCAGCTTTTGCCGGCTGTAATAGTATGCCTCCAGGCCAATTTTCAGTTTTCCTTCCTGCTCATACATCAATACATTATTAAGCCGGTGCTTCGCGGTTAATGGAAACCAGCCTTTTTCATTATTAAAGTAGCTGTTTACATCTGCGTACGTATAGCCTGCAAACAGCTTGAAATGATGGTAAGTAAACCGTAGATTGGTTTCAATCCCCTTTGTATCTATATTCCCACCGGCATTTAAAAACTGGTAATTGTTGTTGGCAGTTGTTGTTAGCACCAAAGGTTTATACAGCTTTGTATAAAAAAACAGTTGGTTGATGCTGATGCTTACTTTGGCAATGCTGATGCGGTAATTAACATCGAAGTTGCCACCGGCAGACCGCTCGTTTTGTGTTAGATGTTCATTTATCGGAAGAATATTTTGAAAGCTTGTTTTTTCCGCCTCCTCGTTAAAAACGGTTGGCGTTTTGTAGCCTAAGCCACCGCCCAATCTCGCAATAAGTTTAGGCGTTGCTTTAAGCATCAGCGAAACCCTGGGCAGCCATTCAACACCGTATTGCTGTACATAGTCGCCTCTTAAGCCCGATTCTATGGTAATCTTTCTTGTGGCAGTCCAGTTGTTTTGTATAAAAACTCCGATGGTATTATAATGATAATTTCTTATTGCAATACTGCTTGTCCGATCCTCTTTAAAATCGTCTGTTAAAAAATTGCTCCCAAAAACCCATTGCATTTTTGGGCTGTTGGCGCTAACTGTAAACTCTGAAAAAGAAGATTGCTGAAGCCCTTTAAATGTGTAAGAAGGTATTTGAATAAACCTGCGGAAATGGCTGTAGCTGTTTTTAAATTGAAATTGCAAGTTGCCGGTAAGCTTATAGGTTAGCGCTGCCTGCGTAGTAAAACGGTCTGTATTATTCTTTTCAAAATAGCCGCCTGTACCATGATGTATATAGTGTAAGCTTCCGCCAATACGGTTTTCTGTAATATAGCCAAAGCCCGCATTGGCAGTAAAGTTATTGCCATAAATAAACAACTTTGGGTTGATGGTAGTACGCTGAAACTGCGGGATGGCGGTAAAGCCAATGTTTGCAGGATCGTACGCCCTGGCAGTGTTGCGTGAAGCAAAAACGGTAGTGCCGGCTCCTTTAAAATGCTGGCTGTAAAAACCACTTATGTCCAGCCCGCCGGCAGAAGTGCCGTTGACGAGAAAATTGATTTCTCTTTTATCGCCCGGTGTTTTGGAGATAAGGTTTACCAGACCGGCGATGGCGCCGCCGTCGTATAAGGTAGAAGCAGAACCTTTAATTACTTCTATCTGCTTCAGATCGAGCGGCGCTACCTGCATCAGGCTTAAACCGCCGGAAAAGCCCGCATACAGCGGAAAACCATCTCTTAAAACCTGTGTATATCTGCCGTCTAAACCTTGTATGCGAATGCTGGAATTGTTAGAAGTAGCAGACGTTTGCTGGGTTTGTATGCCTGTACTTTCGTTGAGCAACATCCTTATATCTCCGGGCTTCATGTTGCCTTTCTCGGTAAGCTCTTCGCCGGATATTGTTTCTACTCTTGCCGGTATATCTGTGATGGAGCGCCCGGACCGGGTGCTGGTAACGATCACTTCATCGTCCGCCTCTTCCTTTTCTGCTAACCATACACTTATTGTTTCACGATCCTGGCGTGGCAACTGTACACTGATTTGCTGTTCTTTTAAACCCACATACGAAACAATTATGGTATAGCTTCCGGCAGGTATATTATTAAAAATTACTAACCCGCTGCTATCGGCAACCACCGTTTTGTTGATGGCAATAATGGTAGCTGATGCACCAGTCAGCGGCTGCTTTTGTTCGTTGCTCCTTATTGATAAGCCAATGGTATTTTGGGAATACATGCCGGTACAGGCAAGCAGCGCTATACATAAGGATAGTATAAACTTCATAAGTCTTTTGAAAAATAAATAAGAAAATTAATTTGCTCCGAAGAATGCCTGCCTACACCATACGCGGCGGCTGCAGGATGGAAGCAGTATAGCTGGAAAGCAACAAAGAAAAGGCTTGAGGGTAATGGGCGGGCTTTTCTATTAACAAGGCAGGTATTACAATTACTTTACTGGTTTGCGTAAACCCGGAACAGGAACAGCAGCTAACAAAGGGAGAACAGGTGCCGGCAGCTTGCTGTTTGCCATCATGGGCGGCAGAAGGAAACCGCTCATTGCAACAAGCATCATCTTTGGAGCAGCAGGGAGACAATGCTGCAATAACGGTGATAAGAAGTAATATAAGTGTAAGCCACTGCTTCATGCAGGCGCAAAAATAAGGTAATGTTGCAGCGTTGTACGGTATATACTGCTGAAGAGGTGACACGAATTTTTATTAAAATAACTCCTGCTTTTTTCCTTAGTTACTTTGCGTTGTACTTGCTACTGAAAGGCGGGTTATTATAAATAAGATTGATAAAGGAATGCAGGTAATTGTTTTCTGATCGCGAAGCACATTTTCATCATCACTTAAACAGCGATAGTTGATCGGTTATCAATAAAAATGGAAAACAGTAATTGATACTTATGCCGTCCACTGCAACGTTATACCGGTTTCAGCAATCATCGCTTAAAGAATACAAATGAAAAAGTTTCAGTTACTGATAAGCGTAGCTTTTATAATGTCCGGTCTATTATTTTTCTCCTGCCGGAAAGCAGAGCGTCCGTTTATGAATACTGCGATTATTACCGGCAGCGATCAGCGGTATTGTATATGCTGTGGCGGCCTGATGATAACATTTAACGGCGAGACAAGGCCCTATACCGGCGACTTTAAATTAATAGCAAACAGCGCAGACCTGGGCTTAACCAACAAGGATACGTTTCCGCTGTATGTAAAGGTGGACTGGAAAGCGGACACCGGCAATGTATGCGGGCGTATTTCCATTACACGATTTGCGAGAAAGTAACCGTTGCCTTTAAAATCCTTTGCCTTCCTGCGCTTTATACATATCCAACTGCCCTTGCTTATAGCCGGCACGCTTACCCACTTTATAAGCGATTACGGGTATGGCCACATAAAGCAGTATATAAACAAACAACATCAGTAACTCGTGGGATTGTATAGTATTCATGGTTGTATTGTTAATGTGGTTACAAGATTAAACTTTTATTGTAGATCTTCAAAATGAATGTTACTAACCTAAAAGTGATTCAATACAAGCCGTAGCTGAAGCACTCAATAACTCAACCAGCGCTTTACACAGTATATAAAAATTGCAATTGCTCCCGCAGCAGCTTACGAAGAAAAAATGATAACATTACATGGCACTTCAATTGCAATCTGTTATACCAATACGTTAATCCCGTTTCGCTTTATTCTATGTTTTAAGTATCACAGTTACTCAGTTTAGTTTTCGAAGCACTTAGTATTAGTTTATTAGGTTTTGTGAATGTTTGATTTTGTAATTCGCTTATTTTAAATTTGTCTCATCCGTTTTTGGATTAACGTTATTGAAAGGCAGCTTAGGCTGCCTTTTTTATTTGGCGTCGATTTATCACTTATTCAAAGCATAGTGATATAAGCGGTGTAGCAAGCTTTGAAAGAGCAATCAGCCAATTATACAATAATGCACCATTTACTGAATTAGATGTGCTTATAAAATTAAATGTCGGCATAAGCTTATTGCAACGGCAACAGAAGTGTAAAGCGTGTTTCTTCGGTTGTGGATACTACGCTAAGATTGCCACCGTGGGCGCGCGCAATCTGGGAGGCAATATAAAGCCCAAGTCCAAGGCCCTGCTGCCCGTGTTTTATCTCGCCGCGATAAAAGGGCTGAAAAAGATGGTTGATGACAGCCGGGGAAATAGGATTGCCGCTGTTGGCAACAGATAAGGTAAAGTCTGCACTATCATTCCATACCTGTACTTCTACCGGCTTATCCTTATCGCCATAGGTAAGTGCATTGCTTAAGAGATTTGAAAAAAGCTGGGCAATACGCCTGCTATCACAATTCACCGGTCTGGTAAGGGCAAATTGTGTTGTTATTAATCGGTCGGGCTGTATAATGCGCATTTCCGTAATCACCTGCATCAGTACGTTTTCTATAGCTTCCTCATTTTTACGGTTAAGTATGATGCCGCCGCCGAGACGGCCGCGGGCAAAATCGAGCATGTTTTCGATAAGCCCCGTAATGCGGAAACAGGCATCCTTAACTATCTGTACAAAACTGATTGCATCTTTCTCCAACTGCATGCTTTGCAGTATTTGTGCGCTGTTTGCAATGGCAGTTACCGGATTGCGCAGGTCGTGACCCAATATGGCTATAAACTGTTCGCGTAATTCAGCGGTTTTTCGCTCCTCCAAAAGATTGGTTTCAATTACCGCTACCTGGTCAACGGCATCAATATGGAAAGCGATAAGGTCGGCAAACAACCGGAACATTTCAATTATTTCGGGCTTATTAAGCCGGGCAGGCATAGGGTCTATAGCGCAAAGCGTACCGAAGAAGTCGCCGTTTTTAAGATTTATAGGTACGGAGATATAGCTTTGAAAGCCGTAGAGCAATGGCGTATGATGATCAGCATACGTTTTATCTTTTGCAACATTATCAATAACAACAAGTTGCTGGTTTTGCTGTATCTCATGGCAGATGGTTGTTTCCAGTACTAACTCGCCGCCGGGCAGGAGTCCAAAATCAATTTGATCGCGCACTGCGCAGGCTACCCATTTATCTTTTGTAACGCGGGCTACTGCAGCGAAGCCCATGCCTGTAGTGCGACAAACCACTTCAAGTATATTGGCTACGGCCGGGATACGACTGATGGTTTCTACATCGGCAGATATATTAAATCTCGGATTATTTGATGCTGTGGGCAGAGGTGTTTGAGTTTACCTGCAATATACAGAACTTTAGAAATATGCATCAGCATTAAAAGCAAGGGCCGGTTAAGCAATAACCATTATACTGCAGTCCGGGTTTTGGCGATTAATAACAAAGCAATATTTACCGGCCAATGCTATACCACCGGCAAACTAAAATAAAAGGCAGATCCTTTGCCCCATTCACTTTCCACCCATATTTTACCATCATGCCGGCGCACAATCTCGGCACATAAATACAGGCCAATGCCAAAGCCGGGCATCGTTTGAATCTGCTGGCTTTCTACCCGGTAAAAGCGCTCGAATACCCGCGTAATATCCTGCGCTTTAATGCCCATTCCTTCATCTTTTACACATACGGTAACTATATTGCCTGCATTACTGCAGGTAACCTCAATAGGCTTGCCTTGTGGTGAAAATTTTATAGCGTTGCTAAGCAGATTATTAAGCACCTGCCCTATCTTCTCATAGTCGGCATTCACAATCAGTGGCGGACAGTGGGCAATATAAATATCACTCCTTTGTGTACCGGAAATCATTTCTTCTACCCGCTCGCTTACCAATGCCGGCAGGTCAAACTCCTTTTTTTGCAGCTCTATCTTGCCAGCTTCGAGGCGGGCAACATTGAGGAAGCTGCTGATCATCGTAGTCATTTTGTTAACCTGGCTGTTGACCTTATTCAGTGCATCCGAAACAAAATTATTCTCCTCCAGCTCTGCAGTCATGCTTAGTATCTGCACATAAGCCTTCAAAGAGGTAAGCGGCGTTTTAAGCTCATGGCTAACCATTGCAATAAAAGTATTTTTTCTTATCTCCTCCATCTTGCGCTCCGTAATATCCAGAATAGTTCCGGAGAAATGAGAGGGTTTTCCGGGTTCTGATTCATACAACCTGCCGGTAGATTTTACCCATCGCAGCTTATTATCCCGAAAGCTGACCAATGGATATTCCACGTCGAAATTTGCACCGTCCATTATGGCTGCTCCTGCTGCGGCATCCACTTGATCGCGGTATTCTTTAGCAATCTGCCGGATGGCAACATCATAAGGCAGTTCTTCGTCTGCATTAAAGCCAAAGATCTGTTTGAATCTTACCGAGGTAACGAAGGTGCTGGTTGCTATATCAATAGACCAGGTACCTAACTGTGCCGATTCTATAGCAGCCTTCAGCATTTCTTCTGTCCGCTCCAGCTCTTTCCTTTCTATTAGCTGCTTTGTCACATCCTGTATATAACCAATAAAACGCACCGGTTTATCCTGCGCATCAAAGAATACTTTGCCTTTTGTTCTTACCCATATTACCTCCTTATCCGGCCCTCTTTGCAAACGGTTTTCCATTTCATACTCACCATTGAACAAAGCTTTATTAAAAGCATGAGCAACTCCCTGCAATACTTTTTCTTTATCTTCCTCGTGCAGGCTATTTAAAAAATCATTTTCATAGTTTATCGGCTCGTTATGAGTTATACCGTATAACTGCCTGCAGCGGTCATCCCAGTCTATAGTATTATTAATTAAATCCGCATCAAACATACCTAACCGGGAAGCATCTTTTGCCAAACTGATTTGTTCATATATTTTCTCCTGTTCCTTACGCGCCAGTACTTTTTCGGTTACATCATCGGCCATTACCAAAATGCCGGTCGTTATGCCTGCATTGTCTTTTACAGGCTGGTAAGTAATGTTGTAATAACCCCATTTCTTTTTCCCTTCGTGTAGTATGTATGCATGGGCTTCGTGTACTTTATAGGCAACGCCGGTTGCATATACTTCCTGCAAAATTTTTAAATACGATTGCGCTTCCACTTCCGGCCGTACTACGCTGGTAATCTTTCCTATAACGTCCCTGGATTTGCTCCATAATTTAAGGATGTTATCATTAGCCAGCTCAATAACCAGGTCTTTTCCTTTCAGCAAAGCCATACCCATCGGCGCCTGTTCAAATATTGCCCGCAGCCATGCTTCACTTTCTACCAACGCCTGTTTAGCTTTCACCTGTTCCGTAACGTCCACTGCAGATTGCAGTACACCTGCGATCTGGCCGCTTTCAATGAGCGGTTTGTAAGTGAGGTTGTAAAAACGTTGCTGCAGTCTTCCGTTCCTGTTTAAAAAAATTGATACCTCATTGCCTATCCACTCATTACCATTGTGGAAAGTATTGTAAAGCCGCTCCAGTACCGGCTGACCTTTTAGTTCGGGTATCGCTTCAAACCAGGGCTTGCCTCTTACACTTTCCCCCTTGCCAATCAGGTCTATCATGGGCTGGTTAACAGTTTCGAATATTAGGTTCTCGCCCCTGTTTACCAGCATTGCAACCGGCGACTGCTCCACCATATTCCGAAACCGGGCCTCACTTTCTGTTATTGCTTTGGTACGGCTTTCTACCCTTTCTTCCAGTTCATTATTCAGTTCCTGCAGGTTTTCCTGCAACTGCTGCAATTCCTCGTTTGTTGCTACTACTTCTTCATTGATTGTCAATAATTCTTCGTTGGCAGTAGCCAGTTCTTCATTCAAAAATGTTATCTCCTGCAACGCCTGTTGCTGGAGGCGTGCTTTTTCTTTTGCTTCCCGGCCGGATACCTGTTCTGTAACATCGTAGGATGTATGCATGAGGTATTCCACATTTCCATCCACATTGCTGATTGGTGTTATTTCTACCTGCCACCACGTTTGCGTATAGCTTCTCCCATCTGTACCCGGTATATCAAACCGGAGTACCGGCAGCTTCACCGGTTCTTTTTCTGCCATGCATTGCTGCATGCCTTTTATCAACGCATCCTTTTCGTCCAGCCCACCTCCCGCCTGTGGATTAAATACTTCCCAAAGCCCTTTGCCGGCAATGGCTTTACCGAACGTGTTGGTCGTTTTTTTGTGTTGCTCATTACTTGAAACTATAGTAAAGCGTGGGTCGTCCGCCTTTACAATAATGCAGGAAGAAGAAAACAGGTTAAAGACTGCTTCAAACAGGTGTTCTTGTAATGGATTCATCGTCAATGTTAATTCTAATCTCCTATTGGATAATCAAATATAAACTTACCTGCAACCCTGTAAGATTAAAATTTAGCAGGTTATAGGTTTGAATCAGGAACGTAAACATAGCTATGGGCAGAAGGAAAGACCATGAATAATAAAATGCACAATACTTTACTTGTATATAATTTACCTTCTTAAGCTGCTTCGGTATTACCCATGACTTTATCAGGAAAACACGACAGCAATTTAGCTGCTGATAAGAGGCTGACAACTGAATTGATGCGTATTATACCAAGTACATTTATCCTGATTTTTATACTGCCCGCACTAAAATGTAGTAAGCTATTGTTTAACGGATAAAACACCAGCTATAGCAGTATAACATTCTAAAAGCGGTGCTCTTCCCATTCGTCTATTGCCTTATATTGTGCTGCAATAGTAACGTCATGAAAGGCCTAACCATATTCCTGTCTTTATACTTTCTTATTTCTGCTGCCTGTGCACAACAGTTTTATCAGCAACCGCCCCCGGCGCAGCATTGGGTGGACAGTGTGTACAGCAAGCTGTCGAAAAAAGAAAAGATAGCACAGTTGATGGTGGTGCGGCTGAGTGAACGAACACCGAACGGGGTGTTATTTTATGACGCCAAAGTAGATAGCAACATTCGGAAGTATAATATCGGCGCGGTGTGTCTTTTCCAGGGCAGCCCCGTACAGCAGGCAGGCTTTATTAATCAGTTTCAGCAACACGCAAAAACGCCCATCCTGTTTTGCATTGATGGCGAAACCGGCGTAGGCATGCGCTACGACAGCGTAGCCAAATTTCCGGACCAGCTAACGATTGGCGCTGTTAACGATACTACGCTGGTAAACACAATTGGTAAAGCCATTGGCAGGCAGTGCCGGCGAACCGGTGTGCAGGTAGATTATGCGCCGGTGGTGGACATTAACAACAACCCCGATAACCCGGTTATCAATTTCCGCTCGCTGGGCGAAGACAAATATAAAGTTGCTGCTTATGGCATCCAGCTAATGCGGGGTATGCAAAGCGAAGGTATTATGGCTTGTGCGAAACACTTTCCCGGCCATGGTGATGTGGCTGTGGATTCTCATTTCGATCTGCCGGTGATCAATAAATCGCTGGCGCAGTTAGATTCACTGGAACTGTATCCGTTTAAGGCCGTATTCGATGCCGGCATTGGCAGCGTAATGATTGCGCACTTATCTATACCGGCCATTGATACTACCGCGCATTTACCTACTTCCCTATCACAAAAAAATGTAACCGGCTTGCTGCGCGAACAGTTGGGCTATACGGGTATTTCTTTTACAGACGCCCTGGAAATGAAAGGCGTTTCCAAATATTACCCGCAAGGCAAAGCCGCTGTGCAATCGCTGAAAGCGGGCAATGATATGCTGTGCCTGCCCGGCGATGTGGAAGCCTGCATCAACGATATTTGTAAAGCAGTGCACCACCACGAATTGAAATGGGCAGCCATAGAAGCCAGTGTAAAGAAAGTATTACTGGTAAAGTATAACTTAGGATTAAATGCAGTCCGGCCGGTTAATACCGCAAACCTGACTGCCGATTTAAACGCGGAAGTGCCGGCCATACGGAAAGCAGTGGCTGCCAAAGCGATTACCCTGCTGAGCCTTGCCAACAAGAGCCTGCTGCCACTTGCCGGAGCTAAAAAAATAGCTTATGTAGGCATAGGAATTAATGAGGCGAATGGGTTTGCTGCTGCCATACAACAGCAATACAATGCTGATGCTTACTACCTGGGTTACAAGGACAGCAGCGATAAAGTGGTTGCTATAATGAGTGCATTACAAAATAATTACGATGCTATAATAATCGGCATTCACCAGTTAGGCAAGTATCCGTCTAACAATTTCGGAATAAGTAAAACAGCAATTGATCTGCTGAACCGGGTACAACAAAATAATAATGTTATCCTTTTTGCTTTTGGCAATCCGTATGTGGTAAAGAATATGTGCATGGCGCCCAACCTTGTTGCCTGCTATGAGGACGATGTTATTTTTCAGGAAGCTGCGTTTGGTGTATTAAGCGGCACCGCCAAAGCCGGGGGCACGTTGCCGGTAACCGTTTGCACCAACTATCAATATGGCAGCGGCATTGTACAATAGTTACTGCGGCAGCTTACTCTTAACATAAGCAATTATACCATCATAATCGTCCGG
This sequence comes from Ilyomonas sp., assembly GCA_965247435.1. Classification (GTDB taxonomy): domain Bacteria; phylum Bacteroidota; class Bacteroidia; order Chitinophagales; family Chitinophagaceae; genus Ilyomonas. Next base: position 2,447,787 of record OZ252019.1, read on the forward strand.
TGGAAACCATGTAAACTGCGGGTCTTTTTTAAACCAGGTGAGCTGCCGCTTGGCATAATGCCTCGTGTTTTGCTGAATATTATTTATAGCCTGTTGCAGCGATACTTTTCCATCGAAAAAATTAAATAGTTCTTTATAGCCTACCGTTTGCAACGCATTCAAATGCTTGTAGGGCAACAAGCTTTTTACTTCATCAACAAGCCCGCCTTTCACCATTTCCTCCACGCGCAGGTTAATGCGCTGATAAAGGATGTCGCGCGAAAGCTCAAGACCGATTTTTATAATATTGAACGGCCGGCTGGCCGGTGTTTTATTCCGGAAGGCAGCGATTGATTTCCCGGTTGCATACAATACTTCGAGCGCGCGCATTAATCGGTGCGGGTTTTGCTGCTCGGCGGTTTGCCAGAACAGCGGATCTTTTTGTTGTAATTCGTTTTGAAGAAAAGCAATACCCTCATATTTATAACGAAGTAAAATACGTTGCCGCACATCATCGGGTATCTCCGGGATTGCATCGAGGCCTTCGCAAAAAGACCTGATGTACAAGCCGGTTCCGCCGGCCATCACGGCAATATTGGAATGTGTAAATATGCTCTTCAGCGATAGTAATGCATATTGTTCAAAAGTAGCTGCCGTAACATTTTCTGTAACTGAATGGGAATTAATAAAATAATGCCGTACCGCTGCAAGCTCCGCTGCACCTGGCTTTGCAACACCGATGCTTAACTCTTTGAAGCATTGGCGCGAATCGGCGGAGAGTATATCCGTTTTATAATGCTGCGCTATCTGTATAGCAAGACTTGTTTTGCCAACGGCTGTTGGCCCGGCGATGATAATAACAGTATGTGGATGAAAAAGGTACAAAACAATAAGAACAATACTAAACGTTAGTGTCGTAAGTTTCAATCGCAATACGATAGCTGGCACATCGTTTTGTGCAAGCAAGGCCGGAGAAGGATTAGCTATAACGATGTACTACTTGGAAAACACGTAGCTCGTGATGTCTTCAAGCATAATCGTAGCGCCGGAAAGAATCACCAGCCTTTCCACTACATTGTTCAGCTCGCGGATATTGCCGGTCCAGTTATGATGGATCAAAGCGTCCATTGCCCGGTCGCTGATTTCTTTTACCGGTTGGTTGTATTCTTCTGCTATGTCGGTTAAAAACTTATTGACGAGCAGCGGTATGTCCTGGCGGCGTTCGTTAAGCGATGGCACATGAATCAAGATTACACTCAGGCGATGATACAAATCGAGCCGGAAATTTTTGGCATCCACTTCCTTCATCAGGTCTTTGTTGGTGGCCGTTACAATACGTACATCCACATCAATTTCCTTATCGCCGCCTACACGTGTTATCCGGCCTTCCTGCAAGGCCCGCAATACTTTCGCCTGTGCGCTTAAGCTCATGTCCCCTACTTCGTCCAAAAAGAGCGTACCGCCATTGGCCTGCTCAAACTTGCCGATCCGTTGTTTGATAGCAGAAGTAAAAGAGCCTTTTTCGTGTCCGAACAATTCACTTTCAATCAGTTCGCTGGGGATGGCCGCACAGTTTACTTCTACCAGCGCATTGCTGCTGCGCGGACTTTTGTGGTGTATCCATCGTGCCACCAATTCTTTGCCCGACCCGTTTTCACCCGTTATCAGCACGCGCGCATCTGTTGGCGCCACTTTATCAATCGTTTCTTTTATCCGGGTAATACCTTCCGACTCGCCGATCATTTCCTGTACGCGGCTGATCTTCTTTTTTAACACCCGCGTTTCTTTGCTCAGCGAGCCTTTGTCCATGGCATTGCGGATGGTAATCAACATCCGGTTGAGATCGGGTGGCTTCGAGATATAATCGAACGCGCCTTTCTTCACCGCTTCCACCGCCGTTTCAATTGTACCATGCCCGCTGATCATAATTACCGGCACATCCGGATTGGCAGCATTGGCCTTCGCCAGAAATTCCATGCCATCGAGTTTTGGCATTTTAATATCGCAAAGCACCACATCGAAACTTTTATCGTTAAACATTTTCAAACCCTCTTCCCCATCGGCCGCTTCCTTTACTTTAAATCCTTCGTAGGTAAGGATTTCCTGTAAGGTTTTGCGGATCGCTTTCTCATCGTCTATTAATAAAATACTCGACATGCTTTATTTAAAATTTTAGAAAAATAACGCGGTAAAACTAAACTAATTTTATGGCGTGTTGTAAGTTTAAAAGTGCATTAACATATATGAGACTGATTGATACGCATTGTCATTTATATAGCGAAGAATTTAAAAACGACCTAACTGATTTATTAGCAAGAGCAAAAGAAGCCGGCGTTGAAAAATTTTACCTGCCGGCGGTTGATAGCAACGCTTTGCAGGCAATGCTGGCACTGGAAGCAAAGCACGCAGAATGTGTTGCAATGATCGGCCTGCATCCCTGTCATGTAACCGCCAATTACAAACAAGAGCTGGCCGTTGTGGAAGAATGGCTGCACAAAAGATCCTTTGCTGCGGTTGGAGAGATAGGATTAGACTATTACTGGAGCACCGAATTTGCAGCGCAGCAGGGCGAGGCTTTTAGTATGCAGATGCAATGGGCGCTACAGCAGAAGATGCCCATCGTTATACATACCAGAAACGCGATGCGGCAAACCATTGATGTGGTAAAGCCTTTTGCAGATATGGGTTTGCGGGGTATTTTCCATTGCTTTGGCGGTGACGAAAACGATGCACTGGAAATTATTGCTATGGGATTTTACTTAGGCATCGGCGGTGTAGTAACGTATAAAAAAAGCGTTTTACCGGAAGCGTTGAAAAATATCCCGTTGGAGCACCTGGTGCTGGAAACCGATGCACCTTACCTGCCGCCGGTTCCCTATCGTGGCAAACGCAACGAAAGCAGCTATCTAACATTCATTGCTCAAAAGCTGGCAGCGGTAAAAAATACAACGGTAGAAGAAGTGGCCGCCATTACAACTGCCAATGCAGAAAAAATTTTCGGCCGCTAACGCCGGAAGCGCTTATTTTGCAGCCCGGTTTTTTGGAGACTTGTCCGAGTGGTTGAAGGAGCACGCCTGGAAAGTGTGTATACTCGAAAGGGTATCAAGGGTTCGAATCCCTTAGTCTCCGCTGATAATTTTAACTTCGTTTATTTAAGATGAGAAAGCCTGTAAACATACTGCTGTACAGGCTTTTTTTAATACTTCTGCCGCTCCCGGAAGTGGTACACTTATAAGCGTTGTACTGGCAATATCCTTACCTTACAATGCCCCATAATTTCAAATTAACCTAAAAAACAATCCATTCTAAGCGCAATGAATACAAAAAAAGCGATTCTTGAAGTCTGTGCCTTTCATATAGATTCCTGCATCATTGCAGAGCGTGCGGGCGCTGCAAGGGTGGAATTGTGCGACAACCCAATCGAAGGCGGCACCACACCAAGTTACGGAACTATAAAGATGGCAAGAGAAAAGACAACCATCCGGCTCTATCCTATCATAAGGCCAAGATCTGGCAACTACTTTTATAATGAGCACGAGTTTGCTATCTTAAAAGCAGACATTGAAATATGTAAACAGCTTGGTTGCGATGGTATATCGGTAGGCATACAAAAAAGAGACGCTACTATTGACACCGAACGCCTGAAACGCATAGTAGAATGGGCAGGGCCTATGGGTGTTACGTGTAACCGGGTTTTTGATTGTGCGCCTGATCCGTTTAAAGCCCTGGAAGATATAATTAGCTGCGGCTGCGAGCGGGTACTTACCTCCGGCCAGAAATCTGCAGCCCCGGACGCGGCGGTATTGCTTGCGCAATTGGTAAAAACAGCCGGCGACCGTATTATCATCATGCCCGGCGCCGGCGTTAAGTCTTCCAATATAAAAACACTACAAGCTGATAGCGGAGCGCAGGAGTTTCATTCATCAGCACGCACAATAGCGCCTAACCCTGTTACTTACCTCAACCGGGAAGTAAGTGATTATGGTAATGTATATCTGGCAGAGGAAAGCGAAGTAAAAGCAATGGTGGTTGCATTACAAGGAGCTTGATACGTAATAAGCCCGAAAAAGGCACGTCTTTCCACACTTCAATAAAACAGCCGGCTGCATCTGTAGCCGGCTGTTTCGTTTGCGGTGATTAATCTCCTTCTCCAAAATCAGGAGCCGGCTTGTCGTACCAGACGCGCTGACTGCTCAATGCCGGCAGATCCTGCGCATTGGGCGTAAATCCCTGGTCCTGCATGGCAGCTTCCCAGTTTTGACGGTTGGTTTCGCCGGGGTCGAGTGTCCAGAATCTTCGCGGGATGGTTTCGTTCATTGGATCTCTCGGATAATAACCGGAATTCTTTTTAGGATAACCCGTTCGCCTGCAAAAAACAAAAGCTTCGTTAGGATTGCGGAAGAAATTAAGATGCTCCTGTATATAAATCCTTTCCAGATCGTTAATGCCGTTCAGTTTTATATTATCGTTCTGCAGGTAAGCAGTTATCTCCGTTTCTCCGCTTCCGCTGTACGCAGTTGCAGAACCTGCTACTACGGCTATATCGTTCATTGTTTGTATCGAAGCGGTAATGCCCCTGTTGTACCAGTCTGCGGCTGTACCATTGGTACTTACGCTGCCGGCATATCCTTTTTGTATAAACTCTGCAATGGTCAAATCAACCTCGGCGGCGGTTACAGCCACTTCTTTATATAAGCCGCTCGTTATGCCGTTGTAGCGGGGCGAGAAGAACTTTCTGTTTACGGGAGAAATTAAAAAATAGTTGGTTGTGGAATTACCGGCGTTGCTGTTGCCTACGGGAAAAGGATTTTTAAGATAAGCCGCGATGGTTGGCTGCGTAGTAAAATCGGCCGGACCGCCCTGGTACATGATCAGCGGATCGTTAGCGTCTATAAAGGATGGAAGGCTGGTGTTGTACTTGCTTAGTGTGTCTTTATAACTGCCCTGCAAGCCATTCGCTTCAAAATAAATAAAGAGCCTTGGATCTGCTGCTTTCTTCATGAAATTAACGACCGGAATGGTAGCAAAGCGCTGACTGCGGTACGTTATTTCGCCGCCGCCGCCGAAAGGAAAATAGTCTTCATTGGTATAGGTCAACTGGTCGGCTGCTGACACAATGGGCCCGGTTGCATTTTGCATCACTTCCTGAAATACCTGTTTGGTTTTATCGTTTTCCTGCAGTTCAAGGCGTGCCGCTATTCTCAGCTTTAAAGAATTGGCCAGTTTTACCCATTTTGTCCAATCGCTTTTATAATATACATCCGCATCCCCATACGCCAATTGTGTAGTTGCATTTTCCGAAAGCACTGCAATAGCATCGTTTAGCTGAGCAAGCCATATATCAAACAATTGCTGCTGCGTGTTGTATTGCGGATTAAATACGCCTTCGGTTCTGCCTTGTATAGCTTCTTCGTACGGGATAGAGCCATTCATATCCGTAACTTTTATACCATGCAGTATCTGCAGCACGTATGTTACGGCCTTCATCTTCTGATAACTGGCGCTATCAGGTTTGGCCGCTATCTGGTTTCGTATTTCTACTAAATTAGGAAGTATTTGCTGGTAGTAGGTGTTGTACCGCAGGTTTACATTGCCCGTCAATTCGTAGGGATCGGTGGTGAGATGCTGGGTAAAGCGTAACAATTGTTCCATACTTTCCCATATCCACTCCGTGTATTGGTACTTCATTAGCTGGTCTTCGGCGTAGGTAAGCAAATAGCCTACGTCGGGCTTGGTTACGATACTTGGATTGGTATTTATTTCACCAAAATTTTTCTTGCACGAAACCGTAAGCACAGCGGCACAAAACAGTACAGCTCCGGTCTTATATAGTTTATGATGATACATGTTGAATAAATTATATGGTTGAAAAATAATTTCTAAAACGAAGCCCGCAACGTAAAGCTAATATTTCTCGTTTTCGGCAGAAAACCATTCTCGCCCGAGAACGCTGTATTATTGGAGTTGTTGGAAGCCGGGTTAAAATTGTAAGGCAGCGTTTGATACAGGTACAGCAGATCGCGGCCAATGATTGCCAGCGACAAATTATTCAGCTTTAATTTCCGGGCTATTTCTTTTGGAAAATTATAGCTGATGGCTACCTGTCTTAATGCTATCCAGGTATTTTCAAGCACCCAGTAATCGGATACGCCGGTAGAGGAAGAGCCGTAGCGATAAAAAAACTGTGGAGTGTGCGTAGGTTCTACATACCCTTTGTCATAAGCTTCTTTAAACGTCATGCCGCCAACGTCCACCTGCGTACCGTCTGCCTGCGTAACCGTTTGTCCCGGCTGAAAAACGCCGTCCACTATCCGGCCGTCATCATACGTCTTTCCGTCGTAGGCGCTTGTCCAGGTGATGCCGCCGGTTGCCTCATCGCGGCCATGAACAGAGTTGGGAAACACGCCCGAGTGCGTACCTAAGCGGTAACTTAACAGTGCGAAATCGCCGCCTACTTTAGCATCCACCAAAATATTTAGGCTAAAGCTTTTATAGTTAAATGTATTGTCCCAGCCGCCCCGGAATTTGGCATTCATATCGCCTACATCCTGCCAAACATTGCTGCGGGCGGGGAAAGCTGCCCGCGCATCGGCGCGCCAGGTAAGCAGGGGCAGTCCGTTTTTAGGATCGGCAATGTTATTGCCGCTGCCATCCTTAGCCTGGTAGCCGGTAGAGTGGATCGTTGTTCGTAATACGCCATAAGAGCCGCCTACAATGGCCCAGGAACTGATCTCGCCCACATCGCTGCCCGGTAACCGGTATTCTGTTCTGCCCGGATACAATTCGAGTATCTTATTTCGGTTGCGGGAGAAATTCAAAGCTGTATTCCAGGTAAAAGAAGCCGTCTTTACCGGTGTTGCATCTATTGATAATTCGATGCCTTTGTTCTGGATATTGCCGGCATTGATTAAGATGGAAGTTACGCCCGATTCAACCGGCGCCGGTATTTCCAGTATCTGGTCTTTTGTATTATCCTGGTACAGGGTTACATCAAAACCAACGCGGCTTTTAAGAAACCGCATCTCCAGCCCTGCTTCTCTTGCAAATTTACGCGATGGCCGAATGTTGGGTTGCAGTACAGCGTTGCTGCTATAGGTAGAAGCCGGTACCGTAACGCCGTTTGCCCGGCTGAAACCATTGAATGCAAAGCCCGGATTTAATGCGAACGGATCGGTATCGGAGCCAAGCCAGGCAATATTGCCCCGCAGCTTTCCGTAGGAAATAAAAGAGGGCAGCGATTTAAACACTTCGGTAAAAATCCACGACAGGCTAATTGCCGGGTAGTTGTAAAAATTGTTGCCCGAACCATTGGTATAGGTTAAAGCCGATGACCAGTCGCCGCGCCAGGTAGTTTGCAGGAACAGTTGATTCTTATACGATAAATCGAGGCTGGCATACAGTGAATTGAACTTTTTGGAGCTGCTGATGCCGCCGCTTACGTTTGGCGGGTTTTTAGAGTTGGTAATAAAGTAATTACCGGGATAGTTAAGCCCGCCGCTTGTTTCCGAATAAGAATAGGTGTTTTCAAAACGCTGCATTTCTGCGCCGATATAACCCGATGCACTCAGGTCGGAGGTAATGTCTTTATCCAGCATCAGTAATGCCTTCAGAAACTTGCTTTGTTTCTGCTCAAAGCCCAATCCATACAAACCGCCGGTATAGTTTTTACCTTCCCCTAATTCTTTGTTTTCCCTTTTCGTATAAATATTATTGAAGTTGCCTTCCAGTATCAGTTTTGCCCACGAAGTAAGCTCGGCATTAATGGCTATCCGGCCACGCAGCAGTTGCTCATTCTGTAAATATTTATCGTTGAAAAGCGAAAACCAGAATCTTGATTCCGGCGCTTTGTTTGGCTCATTCGGATCGTTTAAATCCGGCGCGCCGCCAAAGATGCTGGTATAATGTTCCGGCTGCATCCAGTATTCGGTATTATAATTCCGCGGTATCATCCAGGTGTACATTTTACCGAAATTAAACGACCCGAAAGCATCTAAACCACCAAGCCGTGGCGGGTTCTGGCCTTTAAAGCTGCTGTAAGCCACGCCAGCATCTACAGAAATACGCCGCGTAAGCTGCTGGGTAGCCCGCAGATCGAATGCATCTTTATTAAATTCATTGGTTCTTACAATGCCATCGGCCTGGTTATGATTATAAGAGAGCCGGAAAGTAGATTTTTCGGTGCCGCCTTCGAGGGCCACGTTGGTATTGGTTCCAAACCCCTTTTGAAAAGCCTGGAGAAAGTTATCCGGCTGCGGTACGTACTTAGTTGGCGTGCCATCGTAGTTTCTTACATCCTGTCCCTCCATTCTCGGGCCCCAGTTTTCCAGTTCGCGGTAAATCTGGCGGTCTATATATTGCTCGCCCGATACCGGATCTACCGGAAACACTTTGGTAGTCCATGCTTCGTCGGGTTTATAGTTAGGATCGCGGTTATCGGTAAAGAATGCGCCTACTGTTCCGCCGCCAAAAATATTCTGAAACTTTGGGCCGGCATACAGGTCGGAAACGTTGACCGACTCATTGAGTGTAACGCCGATACCTTTGTGGATGGAACCTTTTTTGGTGGTAATTAAGATAACGCCATTGATAGCCCGGCTGCCGTACAGTGCAGCAGCGGCAGAGCCTTTTAATACGGAAATAGACTCGAAGTCTTCGGGGTTAAGATTTTTAAAATCGTTGCCAAAGTCGCGCCCGGTGCCGCTAAACGTACCATTATCCATAATAACACCGTCTATTACAAAAATGGGCTGGTTGTTGGTGCCAAGGGTTGAATTGCCGCGGATTAATATTTTGGAATTGCCAAACAATCCGCCGGCGCCCTGGTCTATCTGCACGCCGGCCACCCTGCCCTGTAAGGCATTGATGGGATTAATTTCGTTGGTTCGGGCAACATCTGCTCCTTTTATCTCCGTAACCGAAAAACCAAGCTGCCTTTTTTGCTTGGAGATACCCAATGCAGTTACTACCACACCGCCTAAATCGGCCGTAGCCGTAACCAATTGTATAGAAAGCGAAGCGGAAGTGCCGGCGGTCAATTCCTGTGTTTCAAAGCCAATAGCAGAGATAATTAATACATCTTTTGGCGCTGCGAGAATAGAAAAGTTGCCGGTTGCATCCGAAACAGTGCCTCTTGTAGTTCCTTTAATCGTTACGGATGCACCTGCTACCGCGGTGTTTTTGGCATCGGTAAGCAGGCCGCGGATGATTTTTTGCTGGCTATAGCCCAACAATGCGGGCCAAACCAACAGGCACAGGAGTAATAAACGCGTCAATTTTGATTTCATAGGTAGAAGTTTTAGGTTTGATTTGGAAATAAATGATTGTGGATTCCGGTAAACAATTAGTGCTGCCCACCGGTATAGAAAAAAAACTACGTATTAAAGTTTGAATGTTTATAAACGAATCACTATTTATCTGAAAAACTGCGCGGGCACTTATATGCGGCAGTACTACCCTACAATATACAAGCAAGTGCTAAAGAAACAGCGGCAGGATAAAAAAGAATAAAACAAGTATAATTAATACTAAGTTTTTACTGCTCCGCTTACCTTACAGTTTCTTTTAAAATGCCTGTTGTGTGCATTGATAATGGATACCTGTGTTTTTTAAAAGTCCGTATAAAAGAACAGCAGTTGTTTGTACGAAAATAATCTGCAAGGGTTTATATTGCTCACAGGTAAAAAACGGGCGCTGCAGCATACAGTATCCTAAAATAATAATGCTATTTGAATTGTGTGAATGAAAAAACCCGGCAGACTATTAAATTTTTTAACTGCACCGTATTTTAAAAGTTCAGGTTTGTAGTTTTTACATTTCAAATGGAGTCATTAATTAACAAACAATACATAATGCTGCTTTCCACATTACTCCGCCAGTACGCAACAAAGCTTTTGGTACTTACTATGCTGTTTACTCAATTAGTTTGTAGCTGTAAGCAAAAAGAGGCTGCATCGGGGCAACAAAACAGCAGTACAAAAGACAGCGTAGTTGGCGCCATCATTTTGTACGACAACAGCGCTGCAGCGAGTATAGACCGCAATGCACGCATTACTATTATCGGTAAAGGCTATAACTGGGCGGAAGGGCCGGTATGGCTGGCAAAAGAACAAATGCTCCTGCTTTCCGATGTACCGGAAAACAAAATTTATAGCTGGAAAGATGGCGATACACCGCATGTTTACCTAACGCCGGGAGGCTATACCGGCAAAGCGCCGCGTGAAGGAGAAATCGGCTCCAATGGCCTTGCACTGGATAGTGATGGCCGTTTATTGATTTGCCAATCGGGCAACCGGCAGGTCGCCAGATTAAATGGGGACATAAATAATCCCAGGCCCGGCTTTACTGCTCTTGCAAAGGACTATAAAGGAAAAAAATTTAATAGTCCGAACGACCTCGTTGCCGACAGCCACAATAATATCTACTTTACCGATCCGGTGTATGGCTTACCGCAGGGAGAAAACGACGCAACAAGGGAACTATCATTTGAAGGCGTTTATAAAATAAGTGCGACCGGCACGCTTACGCTGTTACTCGATTCCATTCCAAGACCCAATGGCGTTGCGCTGTCGCCGAATGAGAACATATTGTACATCGCCAGCAGCGATAGCCTTAAACCGGCGTGGTATGCGTATAAGCTTGATGCGCAGGGCAATATTACAAGTGGTGGCGTATTATTAAATGCGAGGCCTTTGAAAGATAAAGCAACGGTTAAGCAAGGGCCGGATGGAATGAAGCTTGATGCTGCCGGAAATATCTTTAGCGCGGGGCCGGATGGCATTAATATTATTTCGCCTGGGGGCAAGCTATTAGGATTGATTAAAATTGTTGGCCGCAAAGCTTCTAACTGCGCCTTTAATGAAACTAAGTCTGTTTTGTACGTTACCGCCGATGATCTTGTTTTAAAAATAGTGCTGCACCCGTAGGGTAACAGGTACTGCAATGTGTGTTATTTAATGTTCTCCACTTTGTGGAAAGTGGAGAACGAAAAAAAGCGGCATGAAAACGATATACAGCACGTTTTCCTGAAAGGCCCTGATGTAGCTTTTGTACTGCTGTGAATTGTGCAGCGGTAATGCTACACTGAAGCAAATAATGATATTGTTTTGAGCCTGTTTCTGCTTTTGTTGGTGTTGTCGCCAACAAGCAGTTCTAAATAATATTTATACAATCAACGTTTGCTGGTCTTAAGACTACAACAGTTGCGAAGAAAAGCTATCTATCTCTTATTGTCTATCATTTATTGTTCTTTTTTGTAAAAATGGGAACGAAAAAAAGCGGCATGAAAACGACATACAGCACGTTTTCCTGATACGCTATGATATAGCTTTTGTACTGCTGTGAATTGAGCACCAGTAATGCTACACCAGAGCGGAGAATTTAGCGAATAACCATATTATTTTTAGTCTATCTAATTTATACCTGTAGTTACCGGCAATAAAAAAACCACCGTGTGGTGGTTTTTTTATGGTGGCTGTTTACAGCGCAATATCGAGCTTACTGATTTTACTCCTGTTTATCCGCACTTCGAGGGTTTTAGGTGCAAAGCCGGGCGCAGTTACCACCAACTGGTAGGTACCGCCATACATGCTGATGATGGAATATTTGCCGCCGCTGCCGGATACCGTTTCTTTCTTCCTGTCTGAGCCATCGGTTACTGTTTCATTCTTTTTCTCGGCAAGGGTTAGCGTTATTACCGCGTCGGCTACGGGCTTATCCGTACCTGCCACCGTTACTGTGCCTTCTATACCCGTATGGCGGGTAGCGGGGTTTTCCAATGCCGCATTAATGCGGTAGCCTGCCACAAAATCGGGGTGCGAAGAAGCAAAGCGGTACACCAGCCGGTCGAACTGGGTTACGTTTCCGTCCAGCAGGTTTATTACTTCATTAATATTTTTATTGGCGATAGAGCTGCCGCTGTCTATAAAAGAAGCCGTGCCGAGGTTGTTGCTAAACTGGGTTGCATCGTTCATTAAACTGCTCAGCATCACATTCGTAATATCGTACTCCATAAAATGTGCGTCGCTCATAAAAGGCTGCAGCGTATTTACAATGTTAAGTACCATGCCATACATGTCGGCATCTTTATAGCCGGCGATACCGCTTTTGCTGCACTTCATAGCGGCCATTAATGCAGGGTTGTTGTACTCCTGCGCATAAGAAGTAGCCATTGCACAAATACTTAATACCGAATTGCCGATCTTCATTTTTAATGCTTTCTGGATTTTGGTAATCCCTTTGCCCTTTACATCTTTTTGCGGGGCATACGTTTTAAGCAAATTGAAGTTGATGGTAAAATTTTGTTTCTCCTTTGTAAAGGGAACGTACGTGTTGTACACCTGCCCGTTGTTGTCTAAAAATACATGAAGCCGCTGGCAACGATCGTAGTTGCGGTTTTGTTCTGCGTTTAGCATAATTGAATTTTAAAATGATAGTTGGATTGTTGACAGGACAAAAATATAATGAATAATGCTATATACATAGTGCTGCTGCTTAAATAAAAATGAATTTTAGTTTAAGATAAATTAAAAATGGGGTAGGTTGAGTTGAAGTGGAATAAGATGGAGTTGAAATAAAGCAAAATCAAATTTTAAAGGCGTAAGGTAGGGTTTGGATGGAGTAAAATAGGTTTAAAATGAGGTAGATGGATTTGTAATGGTGCAGGATGAGTTTGGGATGGGGGAAGACTGATTTGGGGTGGCGTACGATTCAATACATAGCGATGAATCTAACACTTAAAGTTGTAAACTTCATACAAGATACGGTTGTATTGTCGCAATGGATGTATTTTGTATATGTCCTTGCATAAACAAAGTTAAGCCATTGATAATCAGAATAACAATTTCTATACAGAAAATATTTAATCTTTTGATTTATTGCGATTATATTTGAGTTGTGCGTCATGCTAAAACAAAATTTTACAGGTCGCATTTACAATTGACACTTCGTACATTAGCAGAGTGAAAAAACAAAAAGAAATAGCACTTGATTTTATTATTGACAAACTCACCAACTCTATTGAGAATTCCGTCTCTGGTGAACTGTTTGACACTGTAATCACACAACTGAACCTGTCAGACAGTAAGCAACTTAAAAAACAGAATGGATATTTAATTGGAAAGCTGAAATACAGGACGAATCAAAAAAAGTATTTAAACTAACGACAGTCAATAATCCAACAGTTATTCATGGACTTATCAGCTTGACAGATAAAGGCGACCACATCTTCATGGACTTAATTGAAAGCGCGAAGTTCAATAAAGGGAAAAGCAAATTGTACCATGGTGTCGCAGGGAATCTTGTTGCCTTCGCATGTAAGGTATCATTTGAACAGAAGTACGATGGTGTAGTTTCGTTCATTGCTAAGACACAACTTGTTAAGCACTACGAGCAAACCTTGGGAGCGAAAGTTTTTTCAGGAAGCAGGATGTTTATTGACACGAAAGAAGCTGTAATTTTAGTAATTAAATATTTTAAAGACTTTAGACTATGATAAATTTTAAGAAAATGGACGAGAAAGACTTTGTATTCGTAAACAAGCCACTAAGCGAAACAGAAGAAAAGGCGTTTAGTGAGTTTCTAAAGGCACGTAAGAGCAAAGTGAGAAGAACAAGAGCTACTAAAAAAATAAAAGAGATTTCCAAGCAATAAGCAAGAACGCACAACAAGAGTATTGCCAATAGTGGGGCTGGACATTTAAGCAATCAACAGCACATCGCTATTTGGCTTTGGTTCCGGCTGGACGTTATCTATTTGACTTTCGTTATTATCTTCATCAAAAGATTTTCAATTGAACTTCGGTTGTCAGGCGGAGGTTTTTCAACTTCCCCACCATCGGCAATACTTGTTCGTTGTGTGTAACTTTTGACAACAGCCAAGTGTTACTTTATTTTACCGTATGTTTTCAGTTGTTTAGGTTGACGGTGCTTGGAAGCAACGTTCTGACAGCAAAATGGTCACTTCGGTTTTAGCGGAATAAAGAAGTCGGCTTTGCACCGGTTGACGCAATAAAGTGTACACACAACAAGGGGTTTTGTGTCAGCACGGCTGACACAACCAGGCAGCAACTTTAGTTAATTATAAAGCTTTGATTCGTAGCCAGACGGAACTGCGCCGGTCAGCAGCTCTTATATGCAGCTTTTGTGCTACTTTCATCTTCTGTTCAGGCTGACGGAACCTTCCATCGTGCCGCCACAAAGCCAAGCCGTTAGTTGCTATTTTTTTACAGACATTACTTCTGTGCGACAAGACAAAACATGAAGGTTATTTTACTTTTCAACGACTTTTATGACACTATGATTTTGGAGACAATTTTAGTTATTTAAGTTGTTTTATTGCGGCAGATTTTGGTTGTAAATTTTTATCAGCATTTAGTTGACACGTTCGTTCATTGACAAATCTTAACTGTAACAAAATGTCTGTCAATTTCAAGGTTGACAATTGTCTTTAAGCTGTTTCAAGTTGACAAAACTGTTTTTAAAATACTTGTTTTTTCAAATCGTTTTCAGCGGACACTTTACAAAACTGACAGTTGACATCTATAAATTGTTTATTTTTTGCTCCACTTTTTGTCGACAATAATCTTTGCTATTAAAAGTTGACAGCCGCATTTTTAAAAAGGGTTTACAGTTAAAAAGGGTTTACAACTCAAAATACAAAACAGCAACTAACAAAGGTATTTGCGTTATGTCGGCGGACAGATTAACAAGTCTCAACTTCACCTATCATTTATCTTTTGTTCCAACTTGACATTATAAATTAAGCAGTGGATGTAACAATGAACAATTCTATCTTTATGCTACATTTGTTCCGGCTGACGGTTTTCCAAATTCCGCCACAACCGCAAATACTTGTTCGTTATATGCCACTTTATGACGACCGAACACTACGACATAAAAACTAATATCAAAATCGGACAACAGATTTTTGAGAACTTACCTAATGATATTAGACCAGGTTGGGCAGGACTTATTTTATCACGTTTTGACAATTACATTAAAGACATACCGACATCAATAAAAGAATTATATCCTATAATTGACAACAAAGACCGTTGGAAAGAAGCACACGGACAATTTAGTAAAATCAGACGCTTTCTTCTTGACAATAAAAACAATCAGCCAGAAGCATATTTACTTTTGGCAGAACTTGTAGCGAAAGTAACTTACAACGCATCAGGAGAACCAGCTCCTTTTGATAGCGACAGTGGACATCATATTCCAAGTTTAGCTCTTAAAGCGACAGAACACTTTGACGACAGCCGACTTGAAGATGAGGTAAAATCGGTCATCCTTTTGTTTGCTCGCAATAAACAATTCAAAGACAATTTAGCAGCAGCGAAAGACTTCTTATTGTACAAAAAAATTGACGATATTCTTTGGTTTGACTGGGACCCAATTGGAATTAATGATATTGCACCACGAGACGAATATCAAAGCTATGTTCCCGAAATCTTCGGACTTGTAAAAGCAAAAGTAGACAGACAAGAAATTGCCAATCAGCTTTTCAAACTTGAAACCCACAATATGGGAATGAGTGGGACAGTTGAAAATTGTTTGAGAATTGCAGACAAAATATTAGATGCTTCTGGTGGCAGAGAGAAAAGCGGCATATAACAAGGGGTTTGGCGTTATTGGGGCGGGACGTTGAAACGTCGGCTGCAGTTCGCTATCAGCTTCAGTTTCAGCTTGACGTTAGTAATTTAGCTTTAGTTCTTATCTTCAACTTTTAAAACAATATTGTGCTTCAGTTGTCGGCGGACGTTTTTCAAATATCCCAACAACGCCAAGCCCTGTTCGTTACATGCCATTTCATTTGCGGGCAGCGTTTATGTGCAGCGGGACAGAATGCAAGAGTTCAAAGTTATTTTCTGACAGTTTCAGAGCGACAGGACTTGTTTGCAACGCTTACTTTTTCAACCAGTTTTATGGTGACAGTTGACATTACACATTTCGATCAGCTTTCAACTTTTGACAGGATGTAAATCGTTTTGTATTTTGTAATCGTTGGTATTGACAATTTGAGTTCATCACCATTGACAGACAACTTTAAACGTTTGCTATTTTGCAGGTTGCTTTTCTGTTTCTACATTGTTTCAGGTGACGGTACGCCATCTTTCAAATTACAAAAGCTCTTTTAAAATGACTGTTATATATGCTTAAGTTCGGGTTATTACGCCTGACAAATCGCTTACTGGTTGACACGATGGCTTTGCTTACATTTATAGTTGTAGCACGACAGAACAGCAGCACTACATTCAAAATGCACGTTTACTTTTTTCAATCGCATTTTAGTAAGACTTTACGTTACAGTTTTTAAGTCTGCTTTATTTTGACGGAAAAAACGGCATGTAACAAAAGTATTGGCGTTATGTCGGCGGACTGAATGCAGGTGCTGAGCTTCATCTATTTGTCAGCTTTAGTTCCGGCTGGACGTTATAAATTGAGCAGCAGAATATGTCATCAACTTTTCTATCTTTACTCAGCAGCAGTTTCGGCTGACGTTTCCAAATTCCGCCACAAACGCCAATACCGAAACGTTGCCTGCCATATTGCAAGACTATTCGAATTGTAACATTTTGACTTTATAAACGTCTAATTGACAAACTGATTTATGAGACGAAAACTCATTTTAATATTTTTTCTTTTTCTAAATCAAATCCAGGCACAACAGACAAATGAACAAAACTTCATCAGACAGAATTATTTGGCAGAGTTAAAAATAATTGGAAAGACATTTACTGATGACTTTTATCCCAATTATGCTAAGACTTATTCCTTACCAGAAAAATATTTTATTGCAAAAATAGATTCTGTTAGAAAAAAATTTAATGCTCTACTAAATAGCTATAAGAGTAAGTTCAACATTAAATATATTCAGGAACAACAAACAGAAATCAAATATTACTTTGACAAATTGCTCATAGAATATCCTCTAAACCATGACATTTATATTGGCAAGACTTCGCAAACTCTTTCAACAATTTCTCAAAAACTTAATAGCAATCTTGCGGACTTCAATAAAGTTGAATTACTGACCAATTCGGATTTTACAAATTACGTAAAGGCTTTTCTGTCGTATCAAATAAATCTTGAACTTAAAAAAACGAGTTATAGAAATACTGACAACCAACAACTCAACGCAGTTTGGAAACTGATACCCAAATTCATTTCAAATCCGACATGTAAATCATTTTGGCAATGCGATTATCTTTATAACCATATTGACAATAACGGAATAAAGAACATTGAAGCTATTTACACCAGTTTCAAATCAACTTGCAATGACACAGCATATCTCAACAAAGTAAATTCAATATATTCCGAAGATTCAATCGGGAGACAAGGGCATTTGATAAAAACTTATAAAACTGTTGGCTCTTTTAAATTAAATATCCATATTTTTTTACCTGATAGCCTAATGAATGGTAATGAAAGACCTTTAATTGTATATTTTCATGGTGGAAGTTGGTCGGAAGGAAAACCAGATTGGTTTTTTTATGCCTGTGAAAGCTATGCAAAAAAAGGTTGGGTGGCTTGTGCTGTTGAATATAGAACTTACGGCAGAGAAGGAACATTGCCATTTGACGCAGTAATGGATGCAAAGTCGGCAGTTCGTTGGTTAAGACAACACTCAAACGACTATAATATTGACACCAATAAAATTGTAGCATCAGGCAATTCAGCAGGCGGACACTTGATATTATGTGCAGCTTTGGCAGATAAATGGAATGAAAAAACCGATGATTTAAAATTCAGTTCAGCTCCAAATGTCCTAATGGTTAATTCAGGCGTTTATGATTTGACAGACCAAAACACAGCATGGATAAGGAAAGATTTAAAAAATAAAAATCTTGTAAAAGAAATATCGCCTGACTACCTTTTCAAAAAGAATTTTCCGCCAACATTAATTATTCACGGTACCGACGACAAAAACGTTTCCTATTCAACTGCCCAAAAATTTGTAACAGGAATGGCAAAGACAGGAAACAATACAATCGAATTTGAATCTTTAAAAGGCGCGGGGCACTTTATTTGGTATGACCCGAAATATTCCTCGGAAGTTTCAAGACTTAGAGGCGAATTTCTGAATAAATTGGGCTACTGACGAGAAGAAATACGGCAGGCAACATGGGTATTGCTGCAAGTGTGGCTGGACGTTGAAATCTTCGGCTGTAGTTCGCTATCAGCAGCGGTTTCGGCGGACGGAATGCTTTTGGGCTTTTAGTTGTTATCATGTACTTTTAAATTTTTATTGAGCGGCGGTTCCGGGCAGGACAAGCAATGAATTCCCCACCATCGGCAATACTTGTTCGTACGCAAGCTGACAGACAACCTTCGACAAAAATGAAAAAAAACATTCTCATATTGATTATGGCGACAGCAGGACTTTATTCCTGTGGGCAAATCAGTAAATCAACGCCGGAAACTGTTGATAAAGAAACTATAAACTCGCTAAGGAAATATGAGTATGCTGATTCTATGGGTAAGCGTCTAATAATAGAAAATGGCTTCCCGAAAGGGGGAATGAAATATATTGACTCAAATGGTGATTCTTATAATTATATTGTATTTTGGACTCGGATAATCAATGAAACTGACAATACTCTTGAATTAAAGATGAACGTTCCTGTAGATTCCTATGAGGTTCCGTCTTTGCCTGGTAAATACTATAAAATATTAATTCCTCCCGACACCATGACACCTGAAAAAATTCCATTGTTGAATTATGGGTTGACAGGTTTAAAATCTTTTTTAGATAATAATATTCATAAATCATCTTCTTTAAAAAGAACTATTAACTCAAAAGAATCAAGTGGTTTTTATGTAGTAATGCTTAGCTTGACGACTGAGCTGATGACTGAAGGAAGAGCTGGTAGCACATTGCGGACAGGACTTAGTCTGGAAGGGCAAAATCTTTTTTATAGAATTTCTCGATACGCTTTCAAGACAGGACACCCATTAATAAGCGAAAAACAAATTATTTTTGGAAGTATTAATTTAAAAAATTTGGTGCGACAGCAATAAACAAAAAGCCAGCGTACAACAATAGGCTTGCCGCAAGGCTGGCGGGTGTAATAACGATCTGCATTTTTACTGCTATCAGCTAATATTGGGCTTGACCGAATTCTATTTGGCTTTTCCCGCCGTGGTTCGTGTCTTCACGAACCACTTATCTTGTAACTTAAAACAGGTTCGTGAAGACACGAACCACAGCGAAAGAGTTGTAAGTAAGCACAATTTTCTAAATTTAAATTTATATATATGACGATTGCAGATTGGATACAAACCATTATATTAGTAATTACAATCATTGGTTTGATCATTACAATAACAAATAACCGTAAGCAATTAAAGATTTTTAATGACCAATTGAAGTTGGGTTTTTTTGCTGAATATACTAAAAGATACCAGGAGATTATATTGAACTTTCCAGAGGACATTAGTAAACCAACCTTTGACTATGGTAAATTGTCCGACGACACACGCAATAAGACATTACGATACATGCGGATCTACTTCGATTTATGTAGTGAAGAATATGATTTGTGGAATGAAGGATATATTGACGAATGGATTTGGACTCACTGGAAAGGCGGAATTGAATATGCATTTTCGAAGAGAGCATTTCGAGATGCATGGAAAATAATAAGTTTAGACACCATTTTTTATCCTAATTTTTCAAAGTGGGTTGATACAATAATGAAAGAAAATACAGTAAAATAAAATTTTCCTGCTTTGGTTCGTGTTTTCACAATAAGTGTTTGGAAGATGATTTCAGCGTATAAGTTTTATGTTCCCATGGCCAAGTTCGTGTCTTCACAAACCACTTATCTTTTAACTTATAAAAGCTTTGTGAAGACACGATTCTGGGCAAAGAGTGCAAACACGAACCCGGGCGAAGAGCCATTAGATTGTTTTTATTATACCCTCTAAAAAGGATACTTTTACTTTGCCTTTTTGCCTGCCAACTTACTAATACGCTGCTCTGCTTTTTTTATATTACTGGCGGCGGCAAGTGCAACATATTAAAACCAATAAACAAAAAGGTAATTACGGCAGCAACTCATTAATGTCTCTGACATTAATTTTTAAGATTAGCTACAAACCATTTACAATAATTGACGATGAAAAAATTTACAACATCTGCCCAGAAGACGGTAACATTACCCAAAGATGTTATCTTAAAGAAGTTAGCGGAAGAAATGAGCAAAGACACCGACCTCATTTTCGGGAATACCAAACAGGACAATATTAGGAAGGCAAAACTAAAAGACGGAAGTACTATTGTTATTGCAGGTTTTGATAAAGACAATGGTAAAACATTGGCTATGATAGACCATAAAGATGTACCGGAAAACTTTGAAAGAAACGAGATTCAAACTAAACTCAGGAAAAAACTTGATAAAATATTTGAAAAGTAAATGTTAATCAATACCTGCAAATGACAAATAGTGCAACCCCGGTTTCTCTTCGCACAGCCGCGCTCGTTGCAGGATTTACTATCCTTGCGATGACATTAATTGCTCCCTACTCTGAACTTTTTGTTTATCCAAAACTTATTGATCCAACAAATGCGGCAGCCACAGTAAATAATATCATCAATAATAAAACACTTTTCGTTTCTGCTATTTTTGGATACCTGCTAACCTTTTCCGGTGACATTGTAGTGGCCTGGGCATTATATATTTTGCTGAAACCCGTGCATGAACCTCTTTCGCTCTTAGCAGCGTGGTTTCGGCTGGTGTTTTCGGTGATCGCTTTGGTTGCACTGCTTAATCTTGTTGCTGTTTTTAGATTGCTGACTAATGATGATTCCATAATTATGTTTGGAAAAACACAATTATATGCGCAGGTAATGCTTGATCTTACCATGTTTAAAAGCGGTTACCACTTTGCAATTATTTTTTTTAGCATTCATCTTATTCTCCTCGGCTACCTTGTTTTTAAGTGCCGCTATATACCGAATATAATGGGGCTATTGCTCATCATCTCCGGCTTAGGCTATTTGACAGATGCTGTAAAACCCTTTTTGTTTCCCAATCTCAATTCAGGATTGTTAACCATTACTTTTTTTGGAGAGCTGCTATTTATGTTATGGTTGTTAATTAAAGGGCCGGGGATACAGGAAGCATAAGCCTTGGTTCCTATGCTTACTTTCATGTCTGCACGAACCACTTATGTTTTAACTTGTAAAAGGTTCGTGGAGATACGAACCAAGGCGAAGGAGTATCTTCTCACCTGCCTGTTTACCTACAACTGTTTTATTTAGTCCATGTAAATATGATAACTTTTAAGAACCTCTTTTATTTTCTTCTTTAAAGTGCGCTACGCTAATATTATGCAGACATAATAACAACTAAAAATTTTAAATCTGCGCTTTTCGTACAAAGAGGCCATTATAATATTTACGGTAAGCATAGCCTAAAAAAAGATTGGGAAACAAGAGCAATACGCCCATGAACCAACCGGAAGGAACCAACACCGTATGAAATAGAAAGACATTAAGACTAATGGGAAACAATACCACGGCCGAAAAGGGCGCGTACCGGTTAATGATGAGGGAAAGGCCGCCAATAACCTGGATAGATTTCATCATCGGGTAGATATAGCCCGGCGCCATAAGGCCGTTTTTAAGTGCGGCGGCGGCACCGGTATGCTCCGGCTGGTAAGGAATAAAATGCAGGAAATAATCTAACCCGAAAATGAGGTAAATGAGGCCAAGGATTGTTCGCAAAATGATGGTTGCAGTTTTCATAGCATTATTAAAGATAGCTGCTTCTCTGTAATGCCGTTATCAGGCTTTGTGCAGGATAGCTATGAACATTGCAGGGAAGTAGCAGCGTGATTGCGAGGCACGAAGCCTGTCTGCCGGCAAGGCAGGCAATCTGTGAATGGCAGGACAATCAAATTTGGCCACTAATCGGGATTAAAAGTAATTAACAGATTGCTTCGCGTTGCCCGCAATGACGTTTTTCAAAGACTTTCGGTAAATACTAACCAATAATCTAAACAAGTTGTTCGCCATTTATGGAAACAGCATGTATTGCCACACCGGCTGAAATACGGGCTTGCCGGTACTGCTGTCTATAGGTGTTGCGCTATCGGTGATCGTGCCGCTATGCGTATCTATACCGCCCCTAACAGTGATTAAGCGATGCGTATCACTGTACATACCATCATCTACATAACCCGGCGTTCCGGGAATGTTTAATACCGCCCACACCAACTGCACATCGGGCCAGCGCCGGATATTATCCTTTGTATGGTTGAAACCATACAGGTTGTTGTAAGGAGTTGCCCCTGGTGCCTGCATAAAAGTGGGATAACTGCCATCGGCCAGTTGAAAACTGCCGGGACCGCCAATAAATGCCGCCCTGAACAGGGGCCGAACCTTGCTCATATACATGGCATGGTCGCTGCCCTGCGAATGGCCGCCAACAGATAGCTTGCTCCATTGTAGCTGCCGGTTGGTTGTGAGAAACCGCTTCCAGTTTTCGGCCGGATGCAGCGAATCCATGTAGGTAATCATTTTAATGATCCGGTTTTCAAAACTGTTGGCCCTTGTGATGGTTACTTTGGGCGAGGTATTGCTGCCGGTAAGGTACTCGTTCATAATATTTTCCATCGTGGTATTGTTGTAGTCTTTGCCAATAAAACTTTCCAGCGCCTGGTTGTTGCTATACGCTACAGCGAAGGCATAATACCCGTTTTGCGCAGCCGCCCGGCATACCGCATCGTAATTGGAGGGCACGCTGATGGTACCGGGTATAAATACGAGTAATCGGTCTTTCCGTACGCCTGCATCCTCCGGCAAATACGCAGTCTGCACCGGGTTGCCGCCAATGGTATGCGTAGTAATTGCCGGATCGGTTTGCTGTGGCGAAGCTTTGTGCAGGATGACTGCATAGCCGGCTGAAGCGGATGCGGTTAATGCATTATTATTGGCATTGGCTGTAGTGGCACTGCTGATGCTGGTTTGCTGCTGCAATGCCGCTTCTTTTTTACAGGCAACGAGCAACAGGAGGAATAAGCAAGGGATTGTTTTTTTCATTGGTGAAATGGTTTGGTTTTTTTGCTGCTAAGAGTTGTGAAGATGCGGATTTTTTATAGGATTACCGGTACGCGTTTTTATTAAATGCCTGTTTTTAGCGGATATTACAGGTAGTGTTATGATAATTGTTGGGAAATGGCGCCCCGATGGGATAAAATGTTTATAGATGGAAGAAAAGCTACTCTTCCGGCGGCTCCTCCGGATCCGGATCGTCCTGCTTTAATTCTTTTTCTACAAACAGGTGAACTCTTGGAATTATTTGGCTGCTTTTTTATGGTTGGCTTTTGCCCGTGTGGTTTTTGTTGCCAACAGGAAGGCATACTTTTTATGTATGCCGTTATAGGTTGCGGGTTGTAAGCTTATACGTATTAGGAAGAAATAGTAAAGAAGTAAAGTTGTTGTGCTCTTACCTGACCTCACCCTAAGTCCCTCTCCTGAGGAGAGGGACTTTGCGAGCGATTTGTACCTTTTTTCTGTCTCTTCTGCTAATGTTGATGTTGTCACTAATAAATAATACCAACATTTATTTATACAATTATAATTTGATAGTTGTAAGACCTGCAAAGGCGTCAATGCAGCGGTACCTGCATAAAAAAAGCTGCCGCTTGTAACAGCAGCAGCTTTTCTTTCAGACAAAAGGAAAACGATGTTTTATTCCACAATAAATTTCTCTCTGTAATTAATGCTTTCCCCGGTGAGCTGGATATAATAACTACCGGCTGCTAATGTGCGTACGTCAACGGTTGCGGAGCTTCCGTTGAAGCTGATGGTATGGAGCAAACCGCCGGCCGTATTGTAGATTTTGGCCTGTAACTGCTGCGTATTGCCCGGAACAGTAACCTTCAGGTAATTGCGTACCGGGTTCGGTGCAATAACAATGGCTGCCTGCCCGTCAAATTTTACGGTGCGCTCGGCAGAAAGCTGGCTCGAATTGCTGCTGCTGAACGACCGGATACGATACGTATTGTTGCCTGTTGCCGGATTGTTATCAGTATAAGTGCACCCTTTGCTGCCCGTAGCGGCAATGCTGCCAATGGCTGCAAAGCGCTGGCCGTCTGTACTTCTTTCGATAATATATTTTCCTGCTTTTACCGTAGCCGGTGCGCTCCAGGTAAGCAGTGCAGATTTATTCTGTTTGCTTACTTCAAAAGTATTTAAAGCTATGAAATGAACGCCTGGCGGTAAGTCGTACGCGGCAATGCCATCTTTTACATTGTTGGTAGATTTTTCATTGGCGCTATAACCTAAGCCTCTTTTGGCAAATGCCTTCCAGATAATATCGCTGTATGCGCCGCCATACAGGAGTGTATCGGCTTTAAGAATACCATTACGTGCATCTACAAAGCCAGGATTGCAGCGCTGCAGCTTCATACCCTGTAATACCAGCTTAAGTGCAACGGTATTGCCACCGGGCAGGGAAGCATTAGGAAGGGTTGCATTAATGCCGTCCTGCGCAATTAAATCCCAGGTAAGTGTCCAGAGCATATTGCACCAGATCTCCCCAACCGGGTGCGGATCGTACGTAAGGATAGTACCATTGGCAAAGCGGCTGCTGCCGGCAAGGCTATCGTACGTCCATGGGTTTACATTAAAGTCGGTGCTGTAAGGATAGTACCGGATGCCACCGAAAGCGGGCGTGAGGCCTGCTGCATAGTTGCCAATCGGGCGGGGCACAGTAAAACCATCTCCAACCGCAGCAGTTGCCCAATTGGTGGTAACCATTAAGCCCATATAATCGCTCCAGCCTTCGCCCATGCCGCCTGGTTCTTTATTACTAAGGCAACTGTTATTATTCGGACCGCCGGTTAACCTGTTGGAGATACCATGTGTATATTCATGCGATACCACGCCGTTATCAAGGTCGCCATCTATTGCGGGGCCGGGTTGCAAAGTAATATTTACAGCTATGCTGGCGTTCAGATAAGTCTTGATGGAATCGCCTGTGGTTTTGAGGATAGAAAAAGCCGGAATGGTAATCGTATTGTCTGTACCACCCATGCCGATTGGCTTGGTGTCCACCACATTATCGGCAAGAACAACCGCAATGGCGCCGGCATTCTGCGCGTTTTTAATTTTTGAAACAAAATCGCAGTTGCCTCTGTCTATATATGCTATTTTACCGGCCAGCGCAGCCCCGTTGGAAGGCGTTGTACAAGCTAAGTGCAGGGAAGCATCATCTGCATCTTTATACAACACTATATTACCGGTAATCGCGCCTTTATCTTTTATTTTGTTGTTGGTACTTACACTGCTCTCGGTAGCTAATTTAAAACCGGCAAATGCTGTTGGTGTGTTCACCTTAAGCGATTTAAACGGAGACGCGCTCCATAGATACATCTGCATTCTGGGCTTGCTGCCATCTACCGTAGGAGCAAAATTGGCATTGTTGGTGCCGGAGCCATCCTGGGCGTCTGCAATCACATAATCATTTCCCAAACCGCCACGGCTTAGATTGCTTTGCTGAAAATTGCCGGCTACTTCATCAAATCCATACTGGTAACTCATATCATGCATGATATTATTCCAGTAAAAAACATTGGTAACCCCAAAGTTGCGGTTAGGTACGGAGGTTAATGGGTCTTTGTTGTAATTTGGGGTAAAGTTGAAGGTAAGATTAGGTAAAGCTGTGGAGGAACGGGCAGCGTCGCGCAGGGTTGCATTTTTACCGTCCGTATCCGGCTGCGCATATACATTGTTTCCACGAGTGCTGTCGTAGTCTTTTAATGCATCGCTGTTCCAAAGGAGTGTATAAGCGTCTGCATCGGCAAAAATTGTCCATGGGTTTGTTGCCAATACCGGTGCAGTAAAGTTAGGATCCTGAAAAGGATATGGAATTACTTTATACTTGGCAGAGTTTACCGAAGCAGCTTCATTTACTCCCGATGTGTTATCATCATTCAACGCAGGATTCTGAAAACATTCCATCTGTTGCAGGTGCGCCGGCGAGTTGAAATTACATTCTACCGTAAGGTTTTCTTTTTTTAGCAACTTCCCGTCCTGCGCATCTATTTTAATGAGCCAGAGGGCATTGTTTTTCTCCGAATGCAGGCTTACCTGCCAGCCAAGGGTGTATGTTTTTTCATCTTCGTCTGCCGGCACCCACATCAGCCGTACAAAAATGCTGTTCGCTTCTTCCCGCACAAACTCATATCCCTGGCCGTCTGCAGATTTCCGTGCCGTTGACAATGTGCTTTCGCTTAGCAGTTCGTTCACCTCACCGGCAGCTTTTTTTAATGCCTGTACCGCAGTTATACCGGGCGTACTTTTCCTGGCACTTACCAGTTTTGCTAAATCCGTTACGTTGCTTGTTTGTACCGATACTACTTCCCCGTTTTTAAATGCCACGATCGTAAGTGCATTATACACATCAATGCCTTTGTAGGTTTGCTGCAGGTAAGCCATTACCGCATTGGCATTTTTGTCGTAATACGAAGAAGAAACCCGGAGCGTCCTTGCTTCATCGGCTTTAAGGCCAAGCGCAGCCGAATTCTTTACTGCTAATTTTTTGACTGTCGCCTCGCTGGCGTCTGTACTTTTTGAAGTTTGTGCCGTTGTACTTATACAAATAAGCAAACAACACAGCAATGTGTAGAAGTTAGTCCTGATCATTTAGTAAATTTTGTTGGCGATAAAACTATTTATTTTTTTAATGAAATAATAATTTTTATAATCTGACAAATAGTTTATGCATCATGCCTGAAAAAAGCACAACAAAACGAGTTAGCAATAAAATTTATTCAAAGATCATCACTTAAGAGTAGTAAGAAGCGAAATACAGCAGTACCAGACAGCGAAGACTTATCTGCAATAAAAAAGCAAGTGGGTTACACTTGCTGGTATTTGTAATTATTGTTTTGAAAACGCTTTAGCTGGCAGGCGCAGTTACTTCGTTGATGATGCTTTGCAGTTCTGCACGCACTTCTTTGTTAAGCTTAAAAAACTGGGCAACCTGGCTAATGGTAGTAGTCTTGTTCTTCAGCCTTTCTACTACAAGGTCATACTTCTTTGAGTTCTTGTCCAACCAGGGCTTTTCTGTTGCCGGCGTGGCTTTTACAGCCGCTTCCTGGGGTGTTGCCGCGCCGTGTGTGGCACGGTTGGCATCATCATCCTCATCTAAGTTCAAACCAAGCACAGCAGCCAAAGCATAGCGGCGCATATAGCTAATTACACTGCCTTGTGCCTGCGGGTCATTCTTCAGGGGCTGCATAAAGTAATCGCATTGCATATACTCGCCGCTTTCGCCGTGCATCAGCACTGTTGTCAATCCATTGGTACCTGTAGGAAACTGCGTGAACGATAAACCACTTTCTGTCAGCGGCACTTTGATTGCATCTAATATGGTGGACAGCGTAGCATATTTGCTGTTGAAAAAAGGATTCGTGGCATCCTTATTAATTTTCCCAACAGTTGCCTGAAAATCCTTCAAAGCTTTCGCGAGATTCACAATAGAGGGAGACTTTTCCATAAGATTTTTTCTTGTTTTCTTTGTTTTTATTTATCCCCAAATTTACCACATTTCAGAGGTATAATTTCATAAAGAAAACATAACGTTTAAATACGACGAAACCTTTGCTGACAAAGGGTTTTAGCAGAAAAACTGACCATTATAAAAGCCTGTTAGCAGCCACTTTATAAAGTACAGAAAAAACAAGCTGTAACGGACTGATTATATATAGCTTACAGAAGCCATTTGAACCAACTATGCGACCTTCATAACATCCAATTCTTTTTGCAGCCGAAACATTTCATCGCGCAGCCTTGCAGCTTCTATAAAATC
Source organism: Ilyomonas sp. (assembly GCA_965247435.1). Classification (GTDB taxonomy): domain Bacteria; phylum Bacteroidota; class Bacteroidia; order Chitinophagales; family Chitinophagaceae; genus Ilyomonas. The sequence goes on from OZ252019.1 coordinate 2,475,592, forward strand.
GAGGTCGCGGGCTGCTTTTTCCATTTGCTTTTTAATGCTTTGAACCGCTTTTTCCATCTGCGGAATAGTTTTGTAAACCGCCTGCTCTTCCGCTGCGGCGGTCTGCACAATATGCTGCTCGCCCTGGACAGCGTATTTGCTATGCTGGTCGTAACCTTTTATATCCAGAACCGAGGTTTGCGCCATTACCTGCTCAATGCTCTTTTTAACCGTTTTTGGGGTAATGCCATGTTCGATATTGTAGGTAACCTGTTTTTCGCGGCGCCTACTTGTTTCATCAATGGTACGCTGCATACTTTCCGTAATTTTATCTGCGTAAAAGATGACCAACCCGTCCACATTGCGGGCAGCACGGCCGGCAGTTTGTGTAAGGGAGCGTTCGTTGCGGAGAAAGCCTTCTTTATCTGCATCTAATATAGCTACCAGCGATACTTCCGGCAAGTCCAGGCCTTCGCGCAGAAGGTTAACGCCGACCAATACATCAATATCGCCAAGGCGAAGCTGGCGCAGGATTTCTACCCGCTCCAGCGTATCCACATCGCTGTGTATGTACTTTGATTTTATATTGATTTTACCAAGGTATTTATCCATTTCCTCCGCCATGCGCTTGGTTAGTGTTGTTACCAGCACCCTATCCCCTTTAGTCACGCGCTTATCTATTTCATCGAGCAGATCGTCTATCTGGTTTACGCTTGGGCGTATTTCAATCGGCGGATCAAGCAATCCAGTCGGGCGCACCACCTGCTCTACCACCACGCCGCCTGTTTTCTCCAATTCATACTCGCCGGGAGTAGCGCTTACAAACACCATCTGGCCTACCATTCTCTCAAACTCGTGAAAATTAAGGGGGCGGTTATCCAAGGCACTGGGCAACCGGAACCCATAGTCCACCAGCGTTAGCTTGCGGCTTCGGTCGCCACCGTACATACCGGCAACCTGCGGCACCGTCTGGTGACTTTCGTCCAGAATGGTAAGGAAATCCTTGGGAAAGTAATCCAACAGGCAGAATGGCCTGCTGCCGGGCGTACGGCGATCGAAGAAACGGGAGTAGTTTTCGATACCGTTGCAAAATCCCAGTTCGCGGATCATTTCCAGATCATACTCTACCCGCTCTTTAATACGCTGCGCTTCTATGAGCTTACCGGTACTTTTAAAATATTCTACCTGCATACTCATTTCATCCTGAATTTCATAGATGATCTGCTGCTGCATATCTTTTGGCGCGAGGTAGAGGTTGGCCGGAAAAATGGTAGCTTCATCCAGCCGGTTAATGCGTTTATTACTGCTGATTTCAAGAGATTCGATTTCCTCTATTTCATCTCCAAAAAAAGTAATGCGATAGCCGTAATCGGCATAAGGCAGATTTACATCAACCGTATCTCCGTTTACCCGGAAATAACCGCGCGTAAAATCGCCCTGTGTGCGGGTGTAAAGAGCATTGACCAACGCGTGCAGGAAGCCCTGCCGCGAGATTACCTGGCCCTTACGTACCCGTATAATGCCGTTCTCAAACTCTTTCGGGTTACCCATACCATAAATGCAGCTTACACTGGCTACCACAATCACATCGCGCCGGCCGGTAAGCAACTGTGCGGTTGCCTGGAGCCGAAGCTTGTCCAGCTCCTGGTTAATACTCAGGTCTTTCTCAATGTATTTGTCACTAACCGGTATATAGGCTTCCGGCTGGTAATAGTCGTAATAGCTTACAAAGTAACCGACGGCGTTGTCCGGAAAGAACTGCTTAAACTCGCCATACAACTGCGCCACCAGTGTTTTGTTGTGCGTTAATACCAGCGTTGGCCGCTGTACATGCTGGATTACATTAGCCATCGTAAAGGTCTTACCACTTCCTGTAACACCGAGGAGCGTCTGGTACGGCTCGCCATTGTTTAAACCTTCTGTTAACTGCTGTATGGCCGAGGGCTGGTCACCGCTTGGCTGATAAGGAGATTGTATATTGAAGCGCATACCTGCAATATAGCAAAATCGGTGCAAAGAAAAACGTTATTTACCGTGGCAAATCAAAGCTTTCAGGCTTGTTTAACAGCGCATAAATGCATGTTTGGGATGTACCTGAAGAGCGGGTGTGGAAGAACATAAATAAGTTTGTTTGCAACCTCAAATTCTCAGGCAGACAGTATTGGTTTCCTTTCTGATTCGCGGACAACTGTTTACCATTTTTGCAATTAGTGACTGATACTTATTATACTCCCCAAACACTAAACTACAAAGGCGCAGCTTAGCTGCGCCTTTGTAGTTTAAAACAAGGAATTGTTTATTTTTTAAAGCCCTGCACCAGTTCATCCTTCGATACCACTTTAACCTTGGTACCGTCTTTCAGGTCTTTGCTTACCACATCGTAAGGCCCGGTAATTACCTGATCTCCGGCATTAAGGCCGGTAGTAATCTGTATGTTGTTGAGATCCTGGGTGCCTGTTTTTACAATATGCTGTTTTACAGTGCCGTCTTTTTGCAAAACAAACACGATTTCATTAATGTCTTCGTTATTTACCGGCGCTCCGCTATTATCGTTGTTGTTGCTGCTGTTGTCATCGGCTGACTTTTGAGTGCTGTTGTTGCTTTTATCGCGGGTTGTTACCGCATTCAGCGGCACGCTTAAAATATTATTTTGCGTGTTGGTTTTAATGTCGGCGCTGCCGGTCATGTTGGGCCGGAAAGGAAAAGGCTTGCCATTGCCTATTAAATCTTTATAACTGTCTGTCAACAAGCGTATATGCACTTCGTAATTGGTAACTGTGGTAGTGCTGCTGGAAGCAGAAGTAAGGCTGGTGGCCGGGTTGGCTATTTTATAAACGATCCCTTTAAATTTACGCTGGTTATAAGCATCCACTTCTACATCGGCACTATCGCCAATTTTCACTTTCGGTATATCATTCTCGCTTACATCTACCTGTACTTCTATACTCTTCAGGTCGGCAATGCGCATCATTTCGGTACCTACATTAAAGCTATTACCCGCTACCCGTTCTCCTTTTTTTACAGACAATAAACTTACTACGCCATCCATGGGTGCAATAATGGTCGTGCGGCCCACATCCTGCTTGGCGCGGTTAAGGCTGGCTATGTTGGCTTGTACATTCGCTTTATTGGCCTGGATACCGCTTTCAGATGCTTCATAATTGGCTTTTGCCGATAAAAATGCCTGCTGTGCTGTTTCAAACTCTGCCTGCGAAATCACTTTGTCGTCCAGTAGCTTTTTCTGGCGGTTATAAGCCGCCTGCGTTTGGTCCAGTAACGCTTTCAATGCACCTAACTGCGCCTGTGAATTAGCTACTTCCGCCTGTGATTGAGACACCACTGCCGCGGCTTGGTCGCGTTGTGAGCTGTAAATATCAGCATAAATGCGAGCCATAATCTGGCCCTTTTTAACTGTATCGCCCTCCGCTACATTCAGTTCTACGATTTCGCCCGAAATATCAGGGCTTACCTTTACTTCTATTTCCGGATATACTTTGCCGCTGGCGTTTACAGTTTCTGTAATGGTACGCTGTGCAGCCTTTTCGGCAGTTACTTTGGTGCCTTCATCCTTACCAATTACGCCACCGGCTTTTAAGCCAAATAATACAATGACCAGCACTAATAAAATTCCGATAGTCCATTTTAATGTCTTGCTCATAATAATGCTTGCTTTTAAAAGTAAATGGTTGTGGGTTTATAACTGCACACTGCCATATTTGTAATATTCCAACAGTTTAATGCGGAAAATATAATCGTAAAAGGCGGAAGCCTGGTTAAATTTAGCAGTCGCTAAATTATTTTGTACGATTAAAAAATCACTGGTCGAGAGTATGCCTATTTCGTATCTTTTTTTGGATAAATCATAAGCATATTGCGCATAATCTGCTGCCTTGGTGTTGGCACTGTATTTTTGAATAGCGGCTTCTGCATTAGCCCGGGCTGTGTAGATGTTTTGCTGTAGTGTCTGGTTGTCCAATGCGAGCTGCAGCTTATAATTTTCTACATCCAGTTTGGCACGCTCATAATTTGTACGAGCCTGGCGGCCGTTAAAAAGCGGAACATTTAACTGCAGGCCAACGGATTGATTAAGGTTAATTTTGCCAAGCTGCCTGAAATAAGGCGCCTTGGTAAATGCGCTTGAATAACCTGGACTAGTAGGGTAATAACTGGTACCGCCGATATCTACAACACCTAAAGTATCTACAGTGCCCGAAGGAATTACGCCTGCAAACTCCTGATAGGTACTTCCATAATTGGAACCCACAGACCCAAATGCACTGACAGTCGGATACATAGCCGCCCTTGCAGCTTTTACACTGTATTCACCCGATTTGATCCGCAGAGAATCTACCTGCTGCTGAGGCTGCGTTATCATCGAAGTATGGTAGAGCACATCCGGCTCCAGCTCACTCAAAGGCGGCAGTGGTATTTTATTTACATCCGGCAGGCTTACATCAAAAGGCTGCGATGCATCAAGATTAAGCAACGCAATCATTTGCAGCTTATTGGTAAGCATACTGCTAACGGCAGTTATATAAGTACTGCTGTCTAATGCCAATTGTGATTCCACCTGTGCTTCGTTTATTTCGGGCATAGCACCGGCATCTACCTGCTTACGCGTAATAATGCGCTGAGAATCGGCAAGGTGTATCTGGGCATCGGCAATATTTATTTGCTCAACAGACAGTAATAGCTGCAGGTAGGCCGCTACTACATTCAGCCCAATGTCATTTTTTACCCGGCTAACATCCAGCCGGCCAGCCTCTTCACTAATCTGTGCTGCTTTTGTTTGATTTTTTAAATTAAAAAAGTTGAAAAGGGTAACATTTGTCTGCAATCCATAACTCTGGAAGAATACATTATTGTTTACAAACTGGTTGGAGGTAGGATCAATATTACGGCCAAACTGGTAGCCGGCCTGTGTGTTGAAATTAAGATTAGGAATAATGGCCGCCTTGGCCAGCTTTGTCTGCAATGCAGTAATGCGCGCCTGTACATCGCTTTGCTTTACCGAGATGTTATTTTGCATTGCATAATCCACGGCCCGGCGTAAATCCCATTTAGTATTTTGGGTGTTTTGGGCAGTTAGTAAGGTGGGTAAGATAATGCCGAGCATTATCAGCAAACGCTTTGTCATAATAACAAAAATAAAAGAAAGCGGTTCATTCAGTTATAAAAAAAGTATAAACGGAAATAAAAAGCGATGTCCTGTTATTTTATACAAAATATTTATCAGGCATTTACTTTGCCCGTTATTTGCTGCTTATCAATTTTTAAATTATTAAAACCTGATTATGAAAAGGCGCTCTTTTGTAAAAGCCGCTCTGCTTTCGGGTACGTTGCCGCAGGTACTTGGATACACTGCCGCCTCTGCTGCTGGGAAGCATTCCACTGCAAAAAAGAACCGCGAATGGTATGAGTTACGCACCTATTTTTTAAAAAACGAAACACAGCAGCACCTGGTAGAAAATTATTACGAGCACGCTGCCATACCGGCTTACAACAAAATAGGCAGCAAAAGTGTTGGCGTTTTTACAGAGCTGAAACCGGAAGGACAAACAAAATTATTTGTAGTAATCCCGCATCGGTCAATCGAAGATTTTACACAAGCTACAGAAAGATTGATGGCCGATAAAACTTATGTAACTGCCGGCGATGCGTACCTGAATGCCCCGGCTACCGCGCCGGCTTACGACCGGATAGAAACGACACTGCTGCAGGCCTTTACGGGTATGCCCGCAATGGCAACGCCAACGCCCGGTAGGCCACGGATATTTGAATTGCGCCGGTACGAAAGCCCGGGCGAAGCTGCCGGCAGGAAAAAAATAGAAATGTTTAATGATGCCGGGGAAATGACGATATTTAAAAACAAAGGCTTAAGAGCCGTATTTTTCGGACAAAGCGTAATCGGCAGTAATCAGCCCAACCTTACGTATATGCTCACTTTTGATGATATGGACGACCATGACAAGGCGTGGAAAAATTTTGGCAGCAGCGATGAATGGAATAAACTGAAATCTATACCCGAATATGCGGATGCAAAATTAATATCAAAAATTACGGCTACTTTTTTAACGCCGGCCTCTTTTTCGCAAATATAAATGTTAGCAGTGCAATGGCTTCGCTTCAGTGAGAGGAAAGCAAAGCTAAAAACAATATTGCGGGAAGAAAAAACATTCAGGAAATCTCGCGTAAATTCAGGTCAGAATTTGTACCTCGTAAAAATACAAAACGGAGATAGCGCTCTAATCAAAAAAACGCTCCTGCAAACAGTAAAACTTCACATTACTATTTGCAGGAGTATAATTTTCGAACTTTAAAAGTGTCTGTTATTCTTTTTCCATCTGCTCTATCACTTCCCTTGATACGCCGGTAAAGCTAAAGCCGCCGTCGTGAAAAAGATTTTGCATCGTTACCATTTTCGTTAAGTCGCTAAACAGGGTAACGCAATAGTTGGCGCAATCCTCTGCGGTGGCGTTGCCGAGCGGGCTCATCTTTTCTGCATAGTTAATAAAACCATCGAAGCCTTTAACGCCGCTGCCGGCGGTGGTGCGCGTAGGAGACTGAGACACCGTATTAATGCGTACTTTCTTTTTTACTGCGTAATGATAGCCAAAACTCCGCGCAATGCTTTCGAGCAGGGATTTAGCATCGGCCATTTCGTTGTAGTCGGGGAAAACCCGCTGCGCAGCAATATACGTAAGCGCCACTACGCTTCCCCACTCGCTAATGGCATCCATCTGGTAAGCCAATTGCAGCAAACGGTGCAGGCTCATAGCCGATATGTCGAAGGTTTTATGCGTAAAATCGTAGTTTAAAGAGGTATAGGGATTGCTTTTACGCATATTCATACTCATGCCTACGCTATGCAGTACAAAATCTGCCGGCTGGCCGAAGTATTCGAGGCTTTTTTCCAGCAGGTTTTTAAGCTCTTCATTATTAGTAACATCTGCAGGTATCACCGGCGCATTACCACACTTTTCCGCCAGCTTATTTATTTCACCCATCCGCAGTGCAATGGGTGCATTGGTAAGTACGATTTGTGCGCCTTCTTCATAGCATTTCTCTGCAATTTTCCAGGCAATTGACTGCTCGTTGAGTGCGCCGAAAATAATTCCCTTCTTCCCGTTTAGTAAATTGTATGGCATGAGGAGTTGTTTAAAATTTTAAAACAAAGAAAAGAAATTTTTATAACCATAAAGCAGCAAAGAAGCGAAGCAGCAGAAACTACAGGCGGGGATGAAAGCTGCTAAACTTTCCCAAGCTATGCTTTGCCGGGAGTTGTTGAAGGGTAAGTAAATTAGTTGAGCACCATTTCCCGTGCGTTTTCCAACGCCGCCGCAGTTGGCTTTTCCCCGCTTAGCATTTGAGCAATTGCAGTGATGCGCTCTTCCTGCGAAAGTGCCCTGATGCCGGTTTTAATAGCATCGTTCTTCAGTTGTTTGTACACAAAAAAATGTGCATCTGCCCTGCCGGCAATCTGCGGCTGGTGCGTGATGGCTATCAACTGCCGCTGTACCGCCAATTGTTTCATTATGATGCCAACCTGTTTGGCTGCTTCGCCGGAAATGCCGCTGTCTATTTCGTCAAATATCAGCGTTGGCAAATCTACCGACTGCGCTACAAGGGATTTTATGCAAAGCATCAGGCGGCTCAACTCACCGCCACTGGCTACCTTGCGCAAGGGTTCAAAACGGTTGCTGTTGTTAGCATCAAAAAGAAACTCAACGGTACTGTTTCCAAAAATATGCAAATGCGCTTCTGTAATCTGCACTTTTAAGCGTGCATTGGGCATGCCCACCTGTACTAATAAGCGGTTTACCTGTTGCGCCAGCGGGGCTGCCTGGCTGCGGCGGGCTTCGTGCAGTTGCTTAGCTACCTCATTGGCCTGCAACAGCAATTTTGAAACTTGCTGTTGCTTATCGGCAATGCTTTCGTCTATGTTTAAAACAGCCTGCAGCCGTTCAAACAAACCAGCGTGTATCTGCAATAATTCGTTGGTTGTTTGTACACCATGTTTTTTAAAGAGCTTGTAGCCTGCAGCCAGCCGTTCGTTTATCCAATTGATACGTTCAGTGTCAAAATGCACAGCATCATTTATACTTTCTACTTCCTCTGCAATATCCTGCAGCTCCACCTGTACACTTTGCAGGCGCTGCACCAGCGGGGGCAACTGGGCATGGTATAAATGGTAATGCTGCAGTTGATTTGCCAATTGTTTTATAACACTTACCACAGGCTCCTCCCCTTCTTTAAGTGTATAATACGTCCGGGACAAAACGCTTTTTATTTCTTCGGCATTACTTAGCAATTGCAGTTCTGAATCTAATTCCTCCAGCTCATTTTCTTTAAGTGCTGCGTCGCTCAGCTCGGAATATAAAAAGTTATTGTAATCAAACTCTTTGGTAAAGTTGCTTTTCTGCCGCTGCAGGTTTTCGAGTTCATGCTGCCCCTTTTGCCATTGCCTGAAGATATGTTGATAAGCGCTTAGCCTGTTTTCGTTTTTTGCCAGCGCATCAACTACTTCCCGCTGAAAATCGGCGTCGCCCAGCTCGAGGGTATCAAATTGCCGGTGAAGATCTACAAGCAGAGAAGCAAGCTGTTTCAACTGCAATAAAGTGGCAGGTGTATCATTTATAAAACCACGGGACTTGCCGGCGGGCGTTATTTCCCGGCGGATGATAAGCTCATTGCTATTTTCAGTTTCTAAATCGTTGTGCTGTAGAAAATCCTTAACAGCCTGCTTGTCATCTACTAAGAAAACGCCTTCAACAAAGCATTTCTTATCTGTAAATTTTAGTACGGCGGTATCTGCGCGCTCGCCAAGGATTAGACTGAGTGCGCCCATCAGGATGCTTTTGCCGGCGCCCGTTTCGCCGGTAATAATATTCAGGTTAGGAGAAAAACTGATGTCAATCTCATCTATGATCGCATAGTTCTGTATAGATAGTCGCTGCAGCATAATTTGACCTGCAAATTAGTAAAATAGAAGTATCAGCTAATGAATAAAGGTGTTAAGAAAGTAACGAAGCAGTAAATAATAAACTGTTAGGATGATAAGCAGATAACTTTGATTAAAAGCCGCAGCATAAAATGTTTTGGTTGCGGCCCCTGCAATATTTTTTAAGCGGTATTAGGATTAAAAAAAGGTACAGTATAGACATACTCGCCCGGAATCCAATATCGCTGTATATATGGCAAAGCAAAGGCCAAAAAATATTTTTATTGATAAGCAATTACTTATTAAATATGTAAGTATTAATATGTTTCCAAATTGGGAAATGTAGTTGCAAAATGAAACTAAGATTTAGTATAAGCCGTTATAAAAAACTAGTAAAGAAATATCTGTAAACTTTAATATATGCGATATTTAGTTCATGCAATCTTTTTGGCTTTCCTTAATCATTAAAGGCAACATCCTTTTTTGTGTTTAGTAAACCGACAGAAAAGAGTTTTGGTAACATTGCTTTATCGCGATTACTTTTATTCTTCTTTTGAAATGGCTGTTGCATGCTTGAAACACTACAAAAATTAGATCGGAAATTATTTCTGAATATAAATACCCATTGGACAAACCCATTTTTAGATGCGGTGTTACCCTGGTACCGTTACCAGAATGCCTGGCTGCCGCTGTATCTTTTCCTTTTGCTATTCGTTTTAATGAATTATGGGTGGCGCATCTGGAAGTTTGTAGTCACGGCCGCGCTTACTGTGACCATTACTGACCAATTGAGCAGCAGTGTAGTCAAATATCTATTTAATAAGCCGCGGCCCTGCCAGGATACCTCTTTAGCCGGCCAGTTCCGGCTGCTGGTTAGCTATTGTCCGCACACGCCTGGCTTCACTTCGTCTCATGCAACCAATCATTTTGGCATTGCCTGTCTTTTCTTTTTTACGCTACAGCCCATTTTCAGAAAGTGGAGTTGTGGGTGGCTGGTATGGGCAACAACTATCAGCTACGCCCAAGTATATGTAGGCATTCATTTTCCGCTGGATGTAATAGGTGGAGCAGTATTAGGGTCGCTCGTCGGATGCGGTGCAGCGGCATTATATAATAAATATATTGGCCTCCCACCCCTGCTGCAAAAGCCTTTTGGCCTGAATTAAGCCTCTACAATACGATATATGCTTGCCGCCGCCCGGGCAGAAGCATTACCACCAGCCGACAAGAGTGTTTTTAGAGCGGTATAATCCTTTTGCACCTGTTCTATGCGTTGCTCATCCTTTAACAATATAGCCAGTTCCTGCACTATATTCTTTACAGTCAGCTTATCCTGAATTAACTCTTTTACTACCGGTTTATCCATAATCAGGTTCACGAGCGAAATATATTTCACTTTAATGAGCCGCCTGGCAATCTCGTAACTAATCTTACCGCCCTTATAGCAAACCACTTCGGGCACACCAAACAAAGCCGTTTCCAAAGTAGCGGTGCCACTTGTAACTAACGCGGCTGTGGCTACGGCCAGCAAGGCGTACGTTTTGCCCGAAACAGCCGAAACGTTGGAATATGGCTGCAGCAGACCTGCGTAAAAGCTGTTTTCGAGGCCCGGCGCTTTAGCCACTACAAATTGGTAAGCCGGAAAAGCCTTGCTTACTTTTAGCATAATAGGCAGTTTTTTCAGTATCTCCTGGCGCCGGCTGCCGGGCAGTAATGCAATAAGAGGTTTTGTTTCGTATTGCCGGTTCGTAATCGTGGGTTGTAAAGCGTTTGTCAACTGTTTATTGCCGATCGCCAACTGCCGGTGATCGGCAATCTTTTGCTGGTTGCTCACACCGGACTTGTACTGCTCTATCACTTCCACCAGCGGGTGGCCAACATACTCTACGTCCCACTGCCACCGTTTTCTATAGTAATCCTTTTCAAAGGGCAGTATCACCATCATGTGATCTATGGTGCGCTTCATTTTTTTTACGCGGTTTTCCTTCCACGCCCATACCTGCGGCGAGATGTAAAATACCACTTTATAGCCCTGCCCTTTTGCCCACTCCGAAATGCGGAGATTAAAGCCGGGATAGTCAATCAATACCAGCACATCCGGCGCAAATGCCTGTATATCCCGCTTGCAAAAGGCAAGATTATTCAAGATTGTCCGCAGGTTCATAATTACCTCGGTAAAGCCCATAAATGCCAGCGCCTTGTAGTGCTTTACCAGTGTGGCGCCGGCAGCCTGCATCAGATCGCCACCCCAGCACCGGATGTTGGCAGCAGCATCCAGCCGGTACAACTCTTTCATCAGGTTGCTGCCATGCAGGTCGCCGCTGGCTTCACCGGCAATCAGGTAGTATTTCATATCTGTTGAATAATCGGTTAAAATCGTTTATCACTCACCGCTTAACAATTGCTGTTTATTGTTCTTTTATATAGGAAAAATAGAACGAAAAAAACGGCATAAAAACAATATACCCCACGTTTTCTTGCAATGCCCTAATGTAGCTTTTGTACTGCTATCAACGCAGCAGCAGTAATGCTGCAATGCAGCGACTGTTAATACAGCTTTAACGATCTAATATTAATCTTGTACATGGCAAAGAAAATGAAAGATATGACAGCGCAGTACGAATTATGAACAGGAGATTATTTGTTAATGCCTTTCTCCTCATTTCTACCTTTTCGCTTCCTCCCTTTCGCCTGCCACTTTAACATTCCTTCGCCTACCTTCGCACAATACATCGGCTTCTATTCGGTTTTATTTCAGTAATTCGCACCCTATGAAAAAAGCGGTTAAGTATTTATGGATATTATTCTTTAGTGGCGTTGGGTTAGCAGTGCTACTGGTGGAGCTGGCAAGCTGGGGCGTTTTTGGCAGAATGCCTTCCATAGAGGAGCTGCAAAATCCTTCTGCTTCCTTAGCCAGCCAGGTATATGCAGCAGACGGCACGCTGATGGGTAAGTACTACCTTGAAGACCGGGTGAATGTTGACTATAAAGACATCAGCAAAGACGTAATTAATGCATTGGTGGCTACGGAAGACGAACGCTTTTACGAGCACAGTGGTATTGATGCCCGTGCGCTGGGGCGGGCTGTTTCCTCACTCGGCAGCGAAGGTGGCGCCAGTACCATCACTATGCAAACTGCTAAAAACCTGTTTACAGATTATAGCCGTAACCCCATAAAGCGGTTGATTCAAAAAATAAAAGAATCAATCATAGCTATCAAGCTCGAAAGAAACTTTACAAAGCAGGAGATTATCACTTTATACCTTAACACCGTTCCCTTCAGTGATAATGTTTTTGGCATACGTAATGCCGCAAAAACTTTTTTTCAAAAAGAACCCGACCGGCTCAATTTACAGGAATCTGCTGTATTAGTAGGTATGGTAAATGCGCCTTCCTTATACAATCCGCGCCGCAATCCTAAGATGGCTTTAGGCCGCAGGAATTTAGTGATCAATCAAATGGTTCGCAATAATTTTCTAAGTGCTGAGCAGGCAGATGTTATTAAGCGAAAACCGATTGAACTGAACTATGAAAAGCTGGATGAAACAACCGGGTTAGCTCCTTATTTCCGTATGATACTCGGCGAGGAAATGAAGAAATGGTGTAAAGCCCATAAAAAGTCGGATGGTGAACCGTACGACCTGTACCGCGATGGCTTGAAAATATACACCACCATCAACCCGCGCATGCAGTTGGATGCAGAAGAGGCCGTAGGCCAGCACATGAGTTATATGCAAAAAATACTCAACGCGCAGAGCGATGTAAAGAAAGGCACCGTTTGGAAAGGCCACGAGAATGTACTGCTGGCTGCTATGAAGGCCAGCGACCGCTGGAAGAATATGAAGAAAGACGGCGCTGACGACGACGATATAAAAAAATCGTTTTATGTAAAAGTGCCCATGAAAATATTTGCCTGGAACAAAGACCGCAGCAAGGATACGGTAATGACGCCGTACGACTCTATCCGCTACCACCGGCAAATGCTGCAGGCCGGTTTTATGGCCATGGATCCGCTGAGCGGTGAGGTGCGCGCCTGGGTAGGCGGTATAGACTTTAAAACGTTTAAGTACGACCATGTAAACATCAATACCAAGCGGCAGGTAGGCTCTACCATCAAGCCATTGCTCTATAGCCTGGCCATAGAAGACGCGGGCTTTACACCCGATACGCCCGTAGAAGACGAGCAGCAAAACTTTACCGGCTACGGCACGGTACCGGCCACCACCACTACCTGCTCCGGCAATACGATGCCCATGGCCATGGCGCTTGCCCTCTCTAAAAATTGTGCTACCGCCTATATAATGAAGCAATTGGGTAATGGTAATGAAGGCGCCAAGCGCTTTGTGGAATTTTTGAAGACTTGCTCTGTAACCACCAAGGTAGAGCCGTACCCATCCATTGCGCTGGGCTCGGAGGAAATATCACTGTATGAGATGATGCAGGCCTACAGCATGTTTCCCGGCAGGGGCTTTAATACCAAGCCCCTGTACATTACCCGCATAGAAGACAAAAACGGCAACCTGCTGCAGAGCAACCTGCCGCAGCGCAAGGAAGTGATAAGCGATGTAACGGCTTACTACATCATCAGCATGATGGAAGGGGTAATGAAGTTTGGTACTGGCCGCCGCATCTGGAGCTACGATGTAAACGGCGATATTGCCGGCAAAACCGGCACTACCAACGACAACAGCGATGCCTGGTTTATGGGCTATACGCCCTCCCTGCTGTGCGGCACGTGGACAGGCTGCGACGACCGGTTTATCCGCTTTAACAATACCAGCGAAGGGCAGGGCTCGTCGGTGGCCCTGCCGATATGGGCATACTTTTACCATAAAATAAGCAACGATAAAACCCTGGCGATAGATACCCGCAGCTCGTTTGTAAAGCCGGAGAATATGCAGCGTGAAAACAATTACGACTGGATAAACGATGTGCCGCAGGACTTAGGCGCCGAGGGCGACGATACCGGCAACGGAACTGAGGAAGACTATGGCGGCGGAGCAGTGCCGCCGCAGGATAATAGCGGCGGCTACGACATTGCGCCCGAGAGCAAGCTGCCGGCCGATACCGGCAATAAAAACCAGAACCTGCCTACGCCCAAAGCACTAATGCCTAAGCGGCCACATTAGCAGCCGCCATTAAGTTATAATATACAAAAGCCGCCCCGGTATAGAGCGGCTTTTATATGTTATGAAAACAGCGGTTTGCGCCTTTATAAAAAGCTGAAAAGTAACAATAATTATATGCTGTCCCATTGAAGTGTATTACATCTGCTCTAAAGCTTTTTTCTAAAATACGCTCTTACAGCCGATCGAACATGTATTATCAATATCCAAGCAACCAACAATCAGTTGAAATGACGGCCTAAGGTAGCACACGCTTACTAAAAGGTGTAATAGCAATGTACTGATTACATTGCCACACTATTATTAAATGCTTCATCTTATCCGCTAAAAAATCGTCCGGCAGTGCCTGAAGTTCATTAGCTTTCTCCCATAATTCAAGTTAAACAAACATCAGTAAAAAGAGATTACCCGTTTTTGCTGCCAGCTACTTTCCCTTACTTTTGCGAACAATTGTTAGGCTTGTTATACGATATGCATCTGCCTGCAAACAACGATTGTTTCAACGTTTCTTAAATAAATTACATGGCTGTTAAATTGGATACCTTTCAATCGCCCGATTATTATGCAATAGATGATCTGCTCACCGATGAGCAAAAGCTGATCCGCGAAACTGTAAGAAATTATGTGAAACGGGAAATTTCTCCCATCATCGAAGACTACGCGCAACGGGCGGAATTTCCGCAGCAAATCGTAAAGCAATTGGGCGAGCTTGGATGTTTTGGCCCCACTATACCGGAGCAGTACGGCGGTGGCGGGCTGGATTATATCAGCTATGGATTAATGATGCAGGAACTGGAACGGGGCGATAGCGGCGTGCGCTCTACCGCTTCGGTGCAAGGCAGTTTAGTGATGTTTCCGATTCATGCCTATGGCAGCGAAGCGCAGCGTAATAAATACTTACCTAAACTTGCCTCCGGCGAATGGCTGGGCTGTTTTGGATTAACAGAACCCAATCATGGCAGCGACCCCGCAGGTATGCTTACCACTTTTACCGATGCCGGCGATCATGTAATATTGAACGGCGCTAAAATGTGGATCAGTAATGCGCCGTACGCCGATGTAGCGGTTGTGTGGGGTAAAAATGAAATGGGCGAAATACAGGGCCTGATTATAGAGCGCGGCATGGAAGGTTTTAGCACACCCACCACCCACAACAAATGGAGCCTGCGTGCAAGCGCTACCGGCGAGCTCGTATTCGACCATGTAAAAGTGCCGAAAGAAAATATTTTTCCAACAGTTAAAGGATTAAAAGGCCCGCTTAGCTGCCTAACGAAAGCACGCTATGGTATTGCCTGGGGCGCACTCGGCGCCGCTATGGATTGCTACGATACAGCGCTGCAATACAGCAAGGAAAGAGTACAATTTGACCGGCCCATTGGCGGCTTCCAGTTGCAGCAGAAAAAACTGGCAGAGATGATTACGGAAATCACCAAAGCACAGTTGCTGGTTTGGCGGCTTGGTATCTTAATGAACGAAGGCAGAGCTACGCCGCAACAGGTGAGCATGGCCAAACGTAACAGTTGCGAGATAGCAGCAGTTATAGCCCGGGATGCGCGACAAATGTTAGGTGGCATGGGCATTACCGGCGAATACAGCATTATGCGGCACCTGATGAATATTGAAAGTGTGATAACGTATGAAGGCACGCACGATGTACACCTGCTGATTACCGGCATGGATGTCACTGGTTTAAATGCCTTTAAATAGTAAATACAATTATTAAAAATGAATTTATAAACAGAGCCGTAACGAACCAGGATCCACTTTATGAATGGCGAAAATACCACACATGATTTTCCAGACTTTCCTGCTGGCAAAAAGGCCTCAAAGATCTTCCTGATCGGTATAATGGGTTCGGGTAAAACATACTGGGCGCAACGCCTTGCGGAGAGGCTGCAATGGAATTGGATAGACCTGGACCAGCAAATAGAGAAAGCTACCGGCATGACGGTGCGCGATATTTTTGCAACTGAAGGCGAAGCTTATTTCCGGCTGAAGGAGAAAGAGACCTTGCATCAATTTGCTTCGGTTGAAAATATCATTATTGCTACCGGCGGCGGCACGCCCTGCTTCCACCACAATATGCAATGGATGAATGAAAACGGTGCGGCCATCTGGCTGAATGTGGACAGCTTGGTACTAACAGAAAGATTGAAACGAGGCCGGCACCGCCGGCCGCTTATCAGCCACCTGAATGATGAGGAAATACACCAGTTCATTATTAATAAGATAAAAGAGCGCGAACCTTATTATTCACAGGCTGGTCATCACATCAGTGGCAACGAGATTGTATTGGAAGATTTTACTAACATAATAAATGCTGATGCTCAATAATTTTTTACGCATAGCGGCTGGTTTGGGTGCGCTGAGTGTAACACTTGGCGCTTTTGGCGCACATGCACTTAAAAATATTGCACCGCCAAAAGCACTGGAAATATTCGAAACGGCAGTACGTTACCAGTTCTACCACGTATTTGCACTTGCGCTTGCCGGTGTGTTGTACAATACTTTTCCAAACAAATTTATATACTGGTCAGGCAACTGCTTTATTACTGGCATCCTGCTGTTCAGTGGTTCCCTGTACCTGCTTACGTATGCTGCTGTCGCCGGCAGTAATGCCTTTCGCTGGGCCGGCCCCATTACTCCCATAGGCGGTTTATTATTAATTGCCGGCTGGGTATTATTAGCTTTGGGTATCCGGTAAAATAACGATTACAAACTCATCCTTTTACTACCTTACTGCTGTTTATGCTGCTAAGTTTATCATCAACCTTACTCAATATTATTTACATACTTATTCTGCTGTGGTTTATTGTGCTCATTACCGCCATCATATCATTGAGCAGGCGCAGTGATATAGCTAAACCGGTAAAAATATTCTGGGCGGCAATTATCTTCTTTGCTCCGGTAGCCGGCTTACTGCTTTATCTTTCATTTAGTTTTAAAAATAAAAAGCGAGGCATAAAAAGGTTTTAATACTTTACCCTGATAAATACTACTCCCGTAACTTTCAAAGCCTTACCGAAGCATGATTTATTACACAACAACAATAAAAAAATTTGGTGTGCAGGGAGAAAAGACCGGGTGGATGTATATAGAAGTGCCGGCAGCGGTAGCGCAACAATTAAAACCCGGCAATAAAAAATCTTTTACAGTAAAGGGAAAAATAGATAACCACGCAATTAAACAAGTGAGTTTGCTGCCGGTGGGCGAAGGCAATTTCATCATTCCGCTTAATGCTGCTATCCGCAAGGGCGTTCGTAAAAATGTTGGGGCCGAAATACAGATGCGTTTAGCGCCTGACACAACGCCCTTCGAAATCAACAAAGCTTTGCTGGACTGCCTTAAAGATGAGCCGGCTGCTGTAGAGACATTTGAAAAACTGCCGCCTTCCCATCAAAAATATTTTAGTAAATGGATAGACAGTGCGAAAACGGAAACTACCAAAGCGAAACGCATTGCCTTGTCGGTAACAGCTTTATCGTATGGTAAAGGGTATGCAGCGATGCTGCAAAGCTTGAAAGCAGAAAAGCGGTGATAGACAGCTATAACTTATTTGCCGGAATCGTTTAAGAAACTGATCACGGTGGCTTCCCATTCTGCTTTAAATTTCATAAGGTTTTCATGGCCTGCCTGCGGAAATGTTTTCAAAACTTTTTTGGTTGGAATATTTTTATAAATATCATCAATTTCCTGCCGGCTTACTTTTATATCCTGCTCGCCATACAGGAGCAATACCGGGCAGGTTACTTTTTTTGCATAGTCCACCGGGTTGTGTCCAAACGCCCAGAACCCGTTCTCTATACCGCCCCATAATACCAGCAAATCAGCCATCGGAAAAGGAGGTATGTGCAGCATATTAAACCTTCCGGTAACCGTCTGGTACATCGTACCAAAAGGACTTTGTATGATAATGCTTTGCGGCTGCAGCTTAAAATCGTACATGCCTTTTAAAATAGCCACCGCTCCCATGGAAGCGCCATACAATATAATGTGCTGCTCGCCCTGCTGTTTGATGTATTCGTAAGCTGTCTTTACTTCTTCGCCTTCGTAATACCCAATGGTTGTCTGGTTGCCTTCCGAATTTCCGGCGCCCATGAAGTCTATCAGGAAAGCATTGTAGCCGAGTTTTAAAAACTCCTCCGCCTTATCAAGCATCGCCGACTTTTCGGCGCCATAACCATGAAAGAGAATGACGGTTCCTTTAGAATTACTGGCAGGGATCAGCCAGCCCTCAATCATTTTGTTGCTCTTTAATTTTATTACCTGGTACTGATGCGCCGGCTTAACCTTATTTTCCGGCCGGGGATTGTCAACGCCAAAAAAAATAGCTGATATTTTATCGGTAAGGGTATAATGAATGCCTTTCTTTGATTTTGCAGTAGGCGAGGTATCAAAATGGGTGAATTTATAGGCCTGGAATGCTGATATTACATTCATCAGAATGAATACTATTATCAAAACACGAATTACTTTTTTTGCAGTTCCTGACTTTTTGGTTTTTATCATACTCCTTTTAGTGCTTCAATATTACAGTATAATTACTCAATATCTAATTTGTTGATATAAATTACTTTTTACTGTAATTAGGCGATTCTTTTGTAATTTCTATATCATGTGCATGGCTTTCACGCATACCGGCATTAGTTATTTTAATAAATGTAGCTTCCTGCAGCGCAATTATATCCCGTGCGCCGCAGTACCCCATACCGGCACGCAACCCGCCTACGTATTGCGCAACCACTTCATTCAGGTTACCTTTATAAGCCACCCGGCCTTCAATACCTTCGGGCACCAGTTTTTTTATATCATCCTCCACATCCTGAAAATACCGGTCGCCGCTACCCTGCTGCATAGCGCCGATACTACCCATGCCACGGTATTCTTTAAATTTCCTGCCTTCATAAATAATGGTTTCGCCGGGGCTTTCTTCCACACCGGCAAATACGCTGCCCATCATCACTACATTGGCACCGGCAGCAAGCGCTTTTACCATATCGCCGGTATAGCGGATACCACCATCGGCAATTATTGGAATACCCGATTCTTTCAATGCTGCGGCAGTTTCCATAATCGCGGTAAGCTGCGGCACACCGGTACCGGCAACAATGCGTGTAGTACAAATAGAGCCCGGACCAATGCCTATTTTTACAGCGTCGGCCCCGGCGTCTGCCAGTGCTTTGGCGCCCGCAGCCGTGCCTACATTACCGGCTATTACCTGTAAATCCTTAAAATTCTGTTTTATTGTTTTTAAAGCTTCAATTACACCGCTGCTGTGGCCATGTGCGCTATCCAACGCTACCACATCTGCTCCTACCTGCTGTAAGGCATACGCTCTTTCGGGCAGATCTTTGGTAATGCCTAAAGCAGCGCCTACAAGGAGGCGGCCATACTTGTCCTTTACAGCGTTCGGGTAATAGCGGAGTTGTATTATATCGCGGTAGGTTATCAGGCCAATCAATTCGCCGCTGGCACTTACGACCGGCAGCTTTTCTATTTTATAATTGCGGAGAATAGTTTCTGCTCTTTTTAAATCCGTGCCTTCGGGAGCCGTAATCAGGTTTTCGTGCGTCATTACTTCACTTACTTTCCGCTTCTTGTCATCTTCAAAGCGCAGATCGCGGTTGGTAAGAATGCCGACTAACTTATTCTGATGATCAACGATCGGGATACCACCGATTTTATTTTCTTTCATCAGCTTCAGGGCATCGCCGATGGTAGCATCATCGTGAAGGGTTATGGGGTCTATAATGAGGCCGCTTTCGCTGCGTTTTACTTTGCGTACCTGCTCTGCCTGCTTTTCGATACTCATATTTTTGTGCAGTATGCCCAGCCCGCCTTCACGGGCAAGCGCCATTGCCAAACTGGCTTCTGTAACCGTATCCATAGCGGCCGAAAGCATAGGTACATTAAGGGTAATAGCATTGGTAAGACGGGATTGGATATTTACCTCGCGGGGCAATACCTGGCTGTAAGCGGGCATCAGTAAAACATCGTCGAAAGTTAAGCCTTCCCCAAAGAAACGGGAAGCAGATAAACCGGAAGGAGCGTTAAAGTTGTTTGCCATGTGCAAAGATATAGGCCGCAATAAATACGAGGCAAAAGATTTTTGATAACAAAATATTAATGCCAGATAGGATTTGCTTTGAAGGCAGGAGATAGAAATATTTAAAGGGAAGCTGCTGCTATGCAGTTATTGACAAATTATAGAAGTATATAAAAAGTGGAATAGTCTTAAATTATCTGCAACCCTTAAAGTAATAATGTTGTGTGCTATTCTCTTTGTTGTAAACGGCGTGAGAAGTTATTGACCGGAGCCGATGCCGCTAATCTTCCCAGGTAAGTGCGCCTTTTTTGATAATATAAGTAAAGCCAATGAGAAAGAAAGCAACGAATAATAATACTTCGCCAAAGCCTTGCCAGCCTAATTCACGGAAGTTGACGGCATAGGGATAAAAGAAAATAACTTCCACATCAAACAAAACGAAAAGAATGGCCACCAAAAAATATTTGATCGCCATCGGCTGCCGCGCCGAGCCATGCGATTCGATACCGCTGGTAAAATTCTCCAGCTTATCCGAGGTGTTTCGCTTAGGTCCTAAAAAGTTAGAACCGGCCATCATAACCGTTATAAAGCCAATTGCAAACAGCAGTTGTACACCTATAGGGAAATAGTCGGTGGCAGTGCCGGTTGCAACGCCGGTATTAGCCTGGAGTAATATATAGAGAAGCTGCATGTTTTACAATTATGAAGCAAAAGTAGGGGAAGGCCGGGCATAAAAAAACTCCTCTTTTTAAGGAGAGGAGTTTTTTTGTATAGCTTTTATTTAGTACCCGACTTAGGCTTTGTTGCCGAAGGTCTTGTAGTAGTGGACTTGGCGGGAGTCGTGCTCTTTGGCTGATTGGCTTTGTTTTTCGCCTTAGTTAAAATATCAAGATAATTCTGATATTGGGCCTGTGCAGGATCATATTTAACTGCCTGCCGGAAACTGTAAATAGCACTGTCTAAATTTTGTGCATAATTGGTATAATAACCGCCCTGTAATGCATAATAATAAGCGATGGTAGCGCCATTCTTTGTGGTGTCCTTAGATAAGAACCCTATATAATCATTGATCGGTCCAACGGCTGCAGCGCCGGTGGTATCTTTCAGTTTTGCATTTTTGTAAGCATACGTATAAGGATACACCTGGTCAGGATACCTGGTTCTGTATTCTGCAATCACCGTATCTGCATACGCTGTGTTTTTTGCTGCAACAGCAGCATCTGCCAAATCAAAATAGCCACGGTTGGTGGTATCTTTAGTCATTTCAAAACCTCTTCTTACCCACTGAAGTCTTTCTTCCGGTTTGTTGGCCCTTTTATATACAGCAGCAATGCTGTCAATATACTTCTCTTTATTTTTTGCAACCGTATCGGCATCCATTGCTTTCACCAGGTAGTTTACAGCGGTGTCTTCGAGGCCGGGAAACCGGGAGTAAACTTTAGCAGCCAGTACATAATAATCCGGATCAATCTCAGCACCTGCCGGTGTAGAAGCGAAATATTTATCCAGCGATGTCTTTGCATTGGCAGAGTCGCTCAAACGGTCGTAATTGTAGGCATAAAGTATATTCAATCTTGGAAAGTCTTTACAGCTACCGGCTGCCATTGCATCTGCAGCAGCTTTAGACTCCTGGTATTTACCGGCACGGAACAGGTAATTGGCTTTAAAATAATCGGTGGTACAATCCTGGTCGGCGTTCTTTACATAGTTGTTAAGGTATTCCTGCGCAGCATTAATATCGCGGTTCTGGTAATAATCAAACCAGTTAAAATAAACCGGGCCATAAGCAGGGTCGGCTGCAATAGCCTTACCATACCATTCTTCCATAGAAGCTTTATTATCCTGGCTTTTATAAATATTACCAATGCGTGCAAAACCGGCAGCATACTTTGGGTTCAGCACCGTTGCATCCTGGAAAGCCTGCACTGCATCACCACCTTTTTCACTGCCCTGCTTTAAGTAATTAACACCAAGATTAATATCTATGTCCGGGTCTTTAGGGTTCAACTGTTTTGCGCGTTGCAGTTTTTCAATAGCATAAGCCGGATCGCCTATTTTATTGCCACCATAAGCATTTGCACGTCCGATTGCATTAAGAACATCCGGATTCTCCCCTTTTTTACCTTTGGATTGTGTAATAGCCTGCTCAAATTTTTGCTTGGCCGCATTAACATCTCCGTTAATTAAATCCAATTGACCCATACCTACTAATATATACGGATCGTTCACACCACTATTCAAGGTGTTTTGATACAATGTTTTTGCGCCGGCAAGGTCATCGTTGCCATACGCCATCAATGCCTGGCCCAGCCAATAAACGGCGCGGCCATCTTTCGGGTTTTTTGCTACCACTTTTTGCAGTGCATCTTTAGCGCTTTTATTTTTTCCGTAATACAAAAAGTTTATGCCGTCTTCTACAGACTGGGCTTTTGTAAAAACAGATGTTAAAGCTAAACCTGCCATTAAAAACAAAGCTTTCTTCATGTTTCTTTTTTTATACTGGTTAAAAATCGTTTAATATTTTGGTTACTGGCCGTTATCAAGATCGCTTTTCCTTAGGTTTAAATCAATTTTTCCCGGCACAAGGTAAGACCTCCTGAAAATAAGTTGTCCGCGCTCAAGGGCCATAAAGCTGACAAATCCTGTACCAAGACCTGATGAATTCTCTTTTAAAATGTAATGCAAAGGTCGCACCAAAGGATACCATATATGCGAGATACTTTCCGGCGACGGCTTTGCATAAGTGCCTGCCTCACAAGGCTTACACTCCAGCATGGCAAATTTTATGCTTTTGCTGTCTGCCACCTGCTGCGGATCATCCATATTGCCAACCCAACTGGAGCCGACAAAGCCAACTGCATCTTTGTTTTTTGCTACATAATCTATCACGCCCCGGCTGCCGCCTTCTGCAGCACGCACATTTTTTCCAAACTGCTTGCCGGTAAGTACGCTGTCGAGCAGGTAAAGTACCGTACTCGTAGCATTGTTGCCATCCACTACAACCGGAGTGCCCGAAGATGCGCTGTCAGTTAACAAGGCTTTTAATTTTTTCAACGTAAACAAACTGTCCTTGCCTTCATTATTTACTATCACGCTCACCGCATCGTATGCAACAATATCCGTCTGCAGCCGGAAAGATAATTTCTTTTCATACTGGTTTTTATCATCTTTAGACAGCTCCTTGGCTACAATAATCATCCGTGTGCTATCCTTTTCCAGATCCCGGAAACAGTCTGCTTCCGATTTGTAATCGGCTATGATATGCGTCTCCGGATAAGATGATTGATACACTTTGATTTGTTCTATGATGACAGGTTTAAACGTTTCATCCACACTTATGTGTATTGTACCTTTCAACGGTGTATCATAAGGGCTGCTATTGCTGTTAGTATCATTGCTTTTACAGGCAATAACACAGCTACTCAATAAAATAAATAAACCTGCAAAATTGTTTTTCATAGGTATGGTTAATATTCTCTTTTTACGCCCCTGTACAAGCGAAAAAAGCCATAGATTACACATAAAGCTCCAAAAAGATAACGCAGCACCGTGTCTATCGGGTTTATAAAATTACTCAATGCTTCTATGCCAAACCTGTTGCCAAACAACATCACGGCTGCCATTGCAAGAATCAGCAGCCCCATCGAAATATTATAAATACTTCTTAGCTGCGAAAAATTCTTTTGCCTCCTTTCGCTATAATCAGTTTTCATGTAACAAATCGTTGATAGCCATTGTAAAGCGGCAAATTAAAACAAATTATTTAATGCACGCATCGTAAACAGATGGTCAAATTAAAAACTGCCTGTTAAAAATTTTAGGTAATGTATTTTTTGAATATTGCTACGCAACCGAGCTACTATAACCTGTAAGGTTGAAAGACTTTGCAGGTAAAAAATCCTGATTAGTCTGACAGGTTAATTTACCTATTTTAAAAAGGAGGCGCCCCTCAATTTTCAATACACACTACTGATGTTAATTGATGCAGTAGGTAATATTTTCCATAAAGAAAAAAGATATTCAGCAAAAAAAAACTTTAGATATACTTTGCCAACCAAGCCATTAAAATTATGTATCACTTACTGAAGCTATTTAGTATTTTAACAAAAGACCTCCACAGATCATAAGAATTTTGAGTTACAAAACAAAGAAGGTCATACTTGTATGGAGGTCTTGAGCAAAAGTATCATTGAAAAGTGGATTGTTCCTCATTTGAGTGTAGGTAAAAGAGGCGCTAAGCCGGCAGTGTCATTGAGTGATGTGGTTGCCGCCATTTTGCACCGTTTAAAGTCGGGTGAGCAGTGGCGATGGTTGCCGGTAAAGGAATTTTTTGCGCCGGAAGCGATTACCTGGCAGGGGGTGTACTATTATTTTAATAAATGGTTCAAAGACGACTCGTTCCAAAAAGCCTGGCTGGCTATTTTACAACAAAACAAAAAGCTGTTAGACCTCTCTTCGATGCAGTTGGATGGTTCTCACACCACTGCCAGACAAGGTGGCGAAGCAGTTGGCTATCAAGGCAGAAAGAAGGCAAAGACAACGAATGCGCTGTTCTTTGCTGATAAGAATGGTTTACCACTGGTGATAAGTGAGCCACAGGCGGGCAATCATAACGATGTCTATGAAATCAGAACCCTGTTTGAGCAGATGTGCAACTTACTGCAAGGGGCAGGTATTTCTTTACAAGGCGTATTTATGAATGCGGATGCCGGTTTTGATGTAGAAGAACTGCGGGCAATATGCACAGACAAAGAGATAGAGGCGAATATTGCTGATAATCCCCGCAACAGCGATAAGCTATCGGAGGACTATCAGCATTTCGATGACGAGTTGTACAAAGAGCGTTTTGTGATTGAGAGAACGAATGCCTGGCTGGACGGCTTCAAAGGGCTGTTGATACGCTATGAAAAGAAGATAAAAAGCTGGATGACCCAGCATTGGATGGCTTTCTGCGTTCTGCTGCTCCGTAAACTCAACCCCCTGTTAAAATACTAAACAGCCTCACTGCCTAATCATTCAATATTTTTCTTTTGTAGAAATTGGAGAACGAAAAAAGCGGCTGTAAAAAGATAGACAGCACGTTTTCCTGCACCACCTTAACATAACTGTTGTACTGCTGTGAACTGGACAGCAGTAAAATTTTATAACACCGAACAGCAACACTTGTTTAAGTCCATTTGATTTTGAGCTTATACTTATCATATATCCGATCCGTTATAGACTCTGTGCCGGTGTTGCCCGCATGTTGCCTTGTCAAGCGTTCTAACTATACTTGCCGGGTTGCCGGCAATAATGCAATGGCCTTGCGGAAAAGATTTGGTAACCACTGCACCTGCGCCAACCGTAGTAAAATCGCCAAGTTCTACGCCGGGCAGGATGATGGCATTCATGCCCAGCCAGCAAAAAGCGCCGATGCGAATGGGCGGATCTGTTGTAAACAAATTATTATTTATAACATCATGGTTTGCGGAGATGATACCAACACCAGGACCAATATTCGTGTAATCGCCGATTTCAATACCATTGGTAGCGTCAATAAAATTGTTTGGCGAATCGCCCGGAAAAACATGTTTGCCCCGCCTGATGCGCTGCGGAAAATAAATGGTAGAAGTAAAGTGAATAGCCCAGCTTACCTCCCTGCCCTGGCGCAGGAAATGTTTGTAAAAAAACCGCGCCGCATAAAAGTTGAACGGCATCTCTTTGCGCATGCCGAAAAGTTTCTGAAGAACCCGTTTTACCATATCTGTAAAAGTAACAACAATTGATAAATGGTGTAAGCCGGTTATCTTTGTTCACTTATGAAGCAAATACGCAATTTCTGTATCATCGCACATATTGACCATGGTAAAAGTACGCTTGCCGACCGGCTGCTCGAACATACGCATACAATAGGCGAGCGCGACATGATGAACCAGGTGCTGGATGATATGGATCTGGAACGCGAGAAAGGAATAACGATTAAGAGCCACGCTATACAAATGGAATACCTGCAGGATGGAACTAATTATATTTTTAACCTGATAGATACACCCGGCCATGTGGACTTCAGTTACGAAGTAAGCCGCGCGCTGGCTGCCTGCGAAGGTGCGCTGCTGCTGGTAGATGCCACACAAGGTATTCAGGCGCAAACCATCAGCAACCTCTACTTAGCGATGGAAAACGACCTGGAGATAATCCCGGTAGTTAATAAAATAGATATGGATGGCGCTATGATTGCCGAAGTAAAAGACCAGATTATAGAACTTATAGGTTGTAAAGAAGAAGAAATACTATTGGCAAGCGGCAAAGCCGGTATCGGTATAGAAGAAATCCTGAAAGCCATTGTTGCACGGATACCTGCGCCTAAAGGCCATGTGGATGCGCCCTTGCAGGCGCTGATGTTTGACAGTGTTTTCAATAGTTTCCGGGGCATCATTGCTTATTTCCGCATTTTTAATGGCACGCTTAAAAAAGGAGACAAAATTAAATTTGTAGCTACCGGCCAGGAATATTTTGCCGATGAAGTAGGAATTTTAAAGTTAGGCCTGCAGCCGGCTGCAGAAGTCAGTGCCGGCAATGTGGGTTATATTATTACCGGTATTAAAAATGCCAAAGAAGTAAAAGTGGGTGATACCATCACGCTCGCATCAAACCCCGGCCTGATGATTAACGGCTTTGAAGAAGTAAAGCCAATGGTATTTGCCGGCATTTTTCCCGTAGTTACGGAAGATTTTGAAGAGCTGCGCGATTGTATGGATAAGCTGCAACTGAACGATGCTTCGCTTACATACGAATTGGAAACCTCACAGGCATTGGGCTTTGGGTTCCGCTGCGGCTTCCTCGGTTTACTGCACATGGAGATAATCCAGGAGCGGCTGGAGCGGGAATTTAATCAAACCGTTATTACAACGGTACCCAACGTAAGCTTTCACTCCTTTACTACCCGTGGCGAAAAAATAATTGTAAACAACCCGGCGCAAATGCCGGAGCTTACTAAACTTGACCGCATTGAAGAGCCTTTTATTAAAGCACAGATAATAACCCTGCCCGACTACATCGGCAACATCATGACGTTGTGCCTCGGCAAGCGCGGTATTCTGCTAAATCAAAGCTACCTGACTACTACGCGCGTGGAGCTGATATTCGAAATGCCGTTAACGGAAATTGTATTCGATTTTTACGATAAGCTAAAAAGCCAGACACGTGGTTACGCCTCTTTTGATTATACGCCGATTGACTATCGCGAAAGTGATATTGTGAAGATGGATATTTTGCTGAACAATGAAAAGGTGGATGCGTTGAGCGCATTGATACATCGGGGCCGCGCGCAGGATTTTGGCCGGAAGCTATGCGAGAAATTAAAAGAACTGTTACCGCGCCAGCAGTTCCAGATTGCTATACAGGCAGCCATCGGCGCCAAAGTAATTGCCCGCGAAAACATCAGCGCCATGCGCAAAGATGTAACAGCTAAATGTTATGGCGGCGACATCAGCCGTAAGCGCAAACTATTGGAAAAGCAAAAAGAAGGCAAAAAGCGTATGCGCCAGATTGGTAACGTAGAAGTGCCGCAGGAGGCTTTTCTGGCGGTACTTAAATTGGATTAATAACATAAGTTGGTTGATATAGATTCTTCAAAATGCAATACGCCAACACTCCGAATTAATCCTTTAATCTTGTTGCAATAAATGAAAGCCTGCCATTGGTTGTAGTTATTATTGTATCGTAAGTTGGGTTAAACTCGCAAGTAATATGCCTGCCTTGAAATGTTCCTAAGAGTGTATTCCTAACTCTTTTTGCAGATATAGTAAATTTTCCGGATGGATCAGTAATTTCATATAATGTATCATTAATATACTTCACTTTTGTTATTGTTTTATATTGTGTATCTTCAAAAGTACCAGAAAGGTCTTTTACTTTGTTTTCATTGGAATTGCATGCTACATGAATTATGCATAACATTAAAAATATTTTCTTCATCGGCAGGTTATTAAATTATTGACAAATACTCTTGCTTTCCTTCAACCTTCACGAACCTAATTAATTTTTTCAACAATCAAGATAAACAGCAAATAGAAAGAACGGATTTCAACACAGAGTCATTTTTATTCCTTCGAGTTATGAAGTGCTAATAGCCTATATAACTACAATTTGGCAAATTAATTTTCAAGGATTTTCAAATTGTAATTTTTAATCTTCTCCCATATAACTACAATTTGGCAAATTAATTTTCAAGGATTTTCAAATTGTAATTTTTAATCTTCTCCCATATACTTTGAAGTATTGCTTAATCTCGAAGAAATTGAAAGATTTTTTGGCTATGCTAAAGTTGGATTACTGTTCTTTAGAAACTTCAGACTTACATTCAATGCATGCTGCAGGGCTTCCCCGAAAACGGCGAATAAATATGCAGTAATTAAACCGAACATGGTTCACACCATTCATAATAATATAGCATCCGAAGCAAATCATAGAAAATTTACCGATGATGAGTTTGTCACCAGTAAAATCGACATGATACCGGACGTTTTTCTCAAAATTATGAACATCTTCAAAGTCGTCGTAGTACGTGTAATCGCCCACCTGAATGTTTGGACCCGTTATTATATTCTTCAAAAAACAAAGTCTTTTATGCAGCGCTAACGGAAACACTGTTTTGCAATCAGGCATGCTCATGGGTAAGGTTTAAAACAACGAAAACAAAGCTAATAACTGCTGGTAAAAGTTCGCAAAAATTGAGTTAAACAGTCGTTTAAATTCAAACATTTGTTTTACTTTGTTATAATTAATTCAACGAAAAGAGATGAGTGCTGATAAGCGGGTGCATATTATTAATACGGCCATAAAACTGTTTGCCACAAAGGGTTTTGAAGGAACTTCGATTCGGGATCTTGCCGCCGCGGCTGATGTAAATGTAGCGATGGTGAATTATTATTTCGGCTCCAAGGAAAAACTATTCGAAAGTATGGTTGAACACAATGTGGCTTATGCGCGTGGCGTGTTCGACGAGATAGCGCATAACCCGTCGCTCAGCGAGATAGAAAAGGTTGAAAAAGTAATTGACGTGTATATTGTAAGGATGTTTGGCAACCGTGAGTTTCACAAAGTGATGCATCATGAAATACAGTTGAACCAGCGGCCGGAATTAGGTATTGCTATTTTAGATGTAATCGGAAAAAACTTTATCATTATCAAGAGTATTATCGAAGCCGGCATCCGCAAAAAAGAATTTAAAAAAGTAGATGTTCCGCTTACGGTAGCATCCATGACCGGTACTTTTAATGCGTTGCTGCTTTCAAAAAAAGCCGGCAGGTTGTTGTTTGATAAAGAAATTGAAGAAATACCTTATGATGACGAAAAATTCAGGAAACGGGTTGCAGACCATTTAAAACAAATGCTGCGCGCGCATTTGCTGAAATAAAAATTACCGCTTTTAACTAACTAAAAATCCGCCGGCTTCACCGGCGGATTTTTTTTGGAAGGAAAGTGTTATTAATGCATCGCTTCCGACATACTGATTTTGGTAGCATCCTTTTTGTTTCGCACAAATAATATAACTGGTATGCATAGCAGGAACATAACGCCGAGGTACAGAAAAACATCCATATATGATAAGACCGATGCCTGCTTATAAATCATTCCTTCCAGCGTACCGTAAGCACGCTTTAAGGCCACATCAAACGTAGCGCCCTTCGCCATATAACTGTGCTGCATCGCCACTACCTGGCTTTGTACATTTACATTATCCGTATTCAACTTACTTACGAGATCACTGCGGTGCATCTCATTTCTGCGCGCCATAAAAGTAGATATACTGGCTATCCCGAACGAGCCGCCTAATTGCCGCATCATACCGGTAAACGACGCCCCCTGCCCTATCTCTTTGCCTCTTAATGTAGAAAGCGATAACGTGGTGATGGGAATAAACAACATGCCCATCGCTAATCCACGCATAATCAGCATCCAGAAAAAATTGTCTTTGCCGGTATCCGGTGATACGATCTGGTAACCCCAGAAGCTGTAAACGAAAAAGAGGAACAGGCCAAGCGAGACAAGATATTGCTGTTTAACTCCCCGCTGCAATAGCTGACCGATAATAGGCATCATAAAAGCAGTGGTAAGCGCTGCCGGTACCATTAATGCACCGGATTGCTGCGCCGTCCAGCCAAGCGTAGCCTGTGTATATAAAGGGATGATATAGGTAGAGCCATAGAGACCGAAGCCCAGGATAAAAGACATAATAGTACCAATGCGCAGGTTACCGTTTTTTAGCACCCGCAAGTCAACAATCGGGTTGCGGAAAGTAAGCTCGCGCCATATAAAAAAGAAAACACCAAACACGGCCGTTACTGCAAAAGTGGTAATCCAGAAATCGTTAAACCAGTCTTCGTCCTGGCCGCGCTCCAGCACATACTGCAGAGACCCGACCGCTATGGCTAACAGTGCAATGCCCAGCCAGTCCACATCGGCGCCTGCACTTTTTTCGCCATATTTCGGGCTGCGTACAAATTGCAACGTAAGCAACGCAGCAATTATACCTAATGGAATATTGATATAAAAAATATAAGGCCAGCTAAAATGATCAACAATATAGCCACCTAAGGGCGGCCCGAGCGTAGGCCCGACAATTACGCCTAAACCATATATAGCCTGGGCCGTACCCCGCTTTTCGGGCGGATAACTTTCGGTAATAATTGTTTGCGAGGTCACCAGTAAAGCGCCGCCGCCGCAACCCTGCAAAAACCGGAAGAAAACCAGTTCCCAGATATTGGTGGCATTACCGCATAAAAAAGAAAAGACAGTAAATAAAATAATAGAGAAAGCGAAATAGTTTCGTCTGCCAAATTGCTGAGAGAGCCAGCTCGTCATCGGTACAATTATTACATTGCCGATTGCATACGCCGTTACCACCCAGCCAACTTCGGTAATCGTAGCGCCCAAATTGCCGCGCATGTCGTTCAGGGCTACGTTTACAATAGTGCTGTCCACAATTTCCAGCAGTGCGCACAGTATTGCGGTTATGGTTATAATCACCCGGCGGCTACCGTATTCTACTAATGATGCCTGTTGCTGCATAAATTTCTGTTTGCGGATAGTGCATGGTGAGTGAAAAGTTTATGATACTTTAAACTGACCATTCACAACTCACAATTATTTAATTCTAACCTTAATCCAAATTCACTTCCACATCTACATTCATACCCGTGCGCAGTTGCCTGATATAACTGTCGTTCGGATTTGTGAATTCGATTTTCACCGGTACGCGCTGCACTACTTTTACAAAATTGCCGGATGCATTATCGGGAGGCAGTAAAGCAAAAGAAGCACCGGTAGCTGCTGAGAAAGAGCTTATTTTACCTTTAAAGTCATGACCCGGATACGCATCCACAGATACCTCTACGGTTTGACCAATTTTCATCTTTGCTAATTGCGTTTCTTTAAAGTTGGCAACAACCCATACATTCTGATCCAGTACAATACTGAAAAGCGATTGGCCGGCCGTAAGAAACTGTCCCGGCTGGATATTTACTTTAGATATGAGCCCGTCTGCAGGCGCCAGCACTACAGCATACGAAAGGTTAAGCTTGGCATTATCCACTTCAGCCTGCCGCTCTTTAATGCCGGCAGAGGCAATACCTATCTGCCGGGAAGTAGCGCCGCTTTGCGAGGTAGCTACGCCTATTTGCGTAGCTGCCTGGTTGCGTTGCTGCTGCAATACTTTAAGCTGGCTCTCGGCGGTTTCCTTGGCGGCCTGGGCCTGCTCAAACTGCTGCTGCGTTATTGAATGATCTTGTATCAGGTTGGCGTAGCGGTTATAGTCCTGTGTTGTGCGCCATACATTAATGCGTGCCTGCTCTATCTGGGCGTCTGCTGTAGCTACCGCTGCACGGGTAGTGGTAATGCTTTCCCTTGAAGCCGATGTTGTAGCAGTAGCAGCATTCAGGTTGCTTTTGGATGTCTCCAGCGCTGCCTCGGCCTGTTCCAGCTTTATTTTAAGGTCACGGTCGTCCAGCACTAATAAAGTATCCCCTTTTTTTATACGCTGGTTATCGCTTGCCCGCACTGCTTCTACATAGCCGGAGATGCGTGGGATTACGGGGCTGATGTTAGTAGCCACCTGTGCATCATCGGTGCTCTCGTGATGCTGCCCGTGTATAAAATTGGTAATTCCGAACCATGCGCCGGCTGCTACCAGCGCAATAAGTATGAAGATGAATGTTTTATTTCTTTTTTTCGGTTCCTGCGGCTGTATGGTATCCGGTGTATTTGTTGCTGCTGCCATAATAGTATTGTAATTGATTTTTTGTAGTAAAAGGTTATTTTGAAGCAGTATCCAATGTGCCTGCAGCCTGTTGCAAACGCTTATAGGCAACCGCCGCATCAGACCTGGCAAATGAATAATTAAGCCTTGCCTGCAACTGGGCTACTTCTGCTTCCAGTAAATCGGTGGTGGTAGCCAGGCTGTTTTCAAATTTGTTCTTCGTTATTTTATAATTTTCCTCGGCCTGCTCAATGGCTACCGCATATACATCAATCTTTTTGGTGCTGGAAACATAGTTGAGATAAGCTCTGCCAACATCCAGCTTAACGGCATCTGATAACTGGTCCTCACTGGCTTCCAGTTCTTTTTCCCTGGCTCTTGCCTGCTGCACTTTTGCATCTGTTTTCCATAAAGAACTAAGGCTATAGCTAAGACCAACGCCCACATTTACAGCGTTGTATAAAGTAAGGAAATGCGGAACATCAGCCGCTACATAGCCACCTGTGAGTGCCAGCGACGGATATTTTTCGCCTTGCGCCGATTTAACAGAAAAGCCGGCCGCTTTTTTCCGGTAGCTCAGGGCGGAGATATCTTTACGGTTTTGCATTGCCAGTTGCATATATTCCTGCGGATTTACCAATACATTGGATTGCTGCAAACCTGTACTGTCGGGTAGGAGATCAGTACTATCCTGCAAACCCAGCAAAAGGTTCATGTTAATGTTGGCAAGTTTGGCATTGTTCTCTGCATCCACCAGCGAAAGCTCGATATTAGAAGCCTGCAACTGCGCTTTCAACAAATCGTTCCGGGCAAGCAAACCATTCTTTTCAAGGTTGGAAAAGTCGTTAACTCTTTGCCTTGCCTGCTCCAGGCTCTGGTTTATAACGCTTACCTGCGCCTTCGCTTTGTACAGATTATTAAAAGCATCTATAGTATTCATGATGATCTCTCCGCGGTCGTTATCAGCATCCAGCATCGCTGCTTTTTCCAGGTATTTTGACGACTCAATGCCATATCTAATGCGCAGACCTGAATATAGAGGCAGAGACGCATTTACTATACCATAAGCAGCCTGCGATACCTTTACCGTTCCGCTGGCTGTATCGCCGCCGGTTGAGTTGCCGGTCTTAAGTTTTAAATTTACATTAGGATTATTTACCCGCAGG
This sequence comes from Ilyomonas sp., assembly GCA_965247435.1. Taxonomy (GTDB): domain Bacteria; phylum Bacteroidota; class Bacteroidia; order Chitinophagales; family Chitinophagaceae; genus Ilyomonas. The sequence goes on from OZ252019.1 coordinate 2,509,088, forward strand.
TAAGAACCCGACGCAGTTACATCGGGCAGCCGGCGGTCCGAGGCCTCACGGGTAGCTGCAGCAGCTTCTTCAATACGGGCGCGACTGCCCCTTAGCTGGTTACTGTTTTTCAGGCTAAGCGCTATAGCCGTATCGAGGGATAAAGTTTGAACAGGCTGCGCAACCACACTGTAAGACAGTGCTAAGAAGCATATAAAAAATAAAATAGTATTTTTAAAAATTGTAACGTTCATAGGTAATCTGAATTTGAAAACAAATCTTTTGCCGTGCTTATAAAAGTTGCAAAATGCTCATACAATATTCAAGCCTGCATTTTATATTGCCAGCTTATAAAAGGTTTGTAAATGCAACCATATAACCGTAATAACAAAGCACAAAATTAAACAATTGTTTGAAATAATTAAACAACCGTTTAAATTTTAAGAAAATAATTTTCTAAAGCCGCGTCCGTATTTACGGAAATAAGATGGCCTGATACGTTTCAGAAAAAGCAGGTAATTAGAAAATGTTGACTTCCCGCTCCAGCGTAATGCCAAATTTGTGCTGCACGCTCCTGATGATGTCTTCCGAAAGGCTAAAAATAGCTTCCCCGGTAGCCCTTCCGTAGTTTACAAGTACCAAAGCCTGCTTATCATAACAGCCGGCATCGCCGCGGCGGAAACCTTTCCATCCGCACTGTTCTATCAGCCATCCGGCAGCCAACTTGGTTTGTTCGCTGCCGGCTGCAAAACCTTTCAGCTCCGGATATTTTTTTTGCAATAAATCGTACTGACTATTACTGATAAGGGGGTTTTTAAAAAAGCTGCCGGCGTTACCTGTTATGGCCGGATCAGGCAATTTGCTGCTGCGGATATTACTAACTGCCTGCGATATATTACGGATAGAAATATCCTGTACGTTCATCTTTTCCAGCTCTTCACTTATTGCGCCATAAGCTATATTAAATACCGGATTTTTATTTAATCTAAACGTAACATTCAGTATTACAAACCGGCCTTTGTACTGATGTTTAAAAACACTTTCCCGGTAGCCGAAGGCACAGTCGCCTAAACTGAAAGTTGATACTTTTTTTTCTGCTAAATCGTATGCTTCAAGTGCATGGAAAATATCTTTTATTTCCACTCCATACGCGCCAATATTCTGGATAGGGCTGGCGCCTACGCTGCCGGGAATGAGGCTTAGGTTTTCCATACCAGCGTAATTGTTTTCTACGCAGTACATCACCAGGCGATGCCAGTTTTCACCGGCTGCAGCCTTAACGTAATAATATAGTTCATCCTCCTTAATTACTGTTATGCCTTTTAATTCATTCTTTAGCACAAGCCCGTGAAAGTCTTTTGTAAACAAAACATTGCTGCCGCCGCCAAGTATCAGTATGGGCATCGCATAACCGCTGCTTTTTTCTGAAGTATAAAAATCGTCAAGACTTTGCTGCAATTCTTTCAGGCTGTTAAATGCGGCAAACCAGGAGGCTGCTGCCTGCAGGTGAAATGTGTTGTAAGGATACAGCGATTCATTATTCCTCAGTAACATAAGCCCCATGCGTTTAGCTGCAAACGTACTTTATAAGTGTATGTAAATAATACAGCCCTGCAATCATTTGTACATTTGCAAAGAGAATAATTATAAATATTTGCAGGAGCAGGAAGTAACCCGTATGAATAAAAAAGAACGGCAACTGATACATGATAAATTTGGCGGCCGCTGCGCCTACTGCGGTTGCCTATTGCAAAAGGGATGGCATGCCGACCACATAAAGCCGATACGGCGAAAACTAAAATACGATCCCGGCAAACAGAAAGTGGTCGCAACAGGCGAATGCCGCTATCCCAAGCGGGAATGCGCTGAAAATTATTTTCCGGCCTGTGCAAGCTGCAATATCAATAAGCATAGCATGTCTGTGGAAGACTTTAGAAAGTTAGTGAGCGGATTTATAAAATCTTTAAACAGAGATTCAACACAATACCGCATTGCACTGCGCTATGGCCTGTTGCAGGAAACGGAAAAGCCGGTTGTTTTCTTTTTTGAAAATTATTTTCCTGATGAGCAAAATGATAAATAAGCTTCAGTATTACAGTTATGGATTGCAAAAAAAAATGATTTCCCGCCGGTAAAAAACAAAGCAGTAACAATGGCCTTCGTTTTATATTTGTATTTGTTTTTAATTGATTAATTGTATAAAGCTTCTTTATGGATATACGTCTATCTGCTAAAAATAAACCGGCATTGCGGCTATTCAAACCTTTTGAATATTCAGACCTTTTCCCGTATTGCCTTTCCTTTTTAATACTGACAGGCAGTATTTATCTGTTTGTACTTTTTATGCGTTGTGTATCATTTTCTAAATAAATAATTGGCGGTATTTAAAAATTTGGGAGAGCCGGTTTATACTGCATACCTGCCTGTCCGGCAGGCAAACTGCCGGCAAAAGCGGGGAGCAGGAATTTACAGCGGTTTCTTTGCCCTTTAGCGGCAAAATAATATCCGCCCAAGCTAATCATCCTGCATTTAACAACACCACCTGATAGTTGCCGCTTCCGCTTCAATTTTACAATACAGTTTTTGCAAAGAGCAGTTCAATCACCGCATTGTTTATCCAACCTGCAAATCCCTTGCACAAGAAATAAGCTTCTCCTTTTTATCCGCTAAATAAATAGCTGTTATAATAATAGTTTTTTAAACTTTTCCAGCTCTGCTGTTTCGGCTGCCGTAAGCCCTTCATTATTGTTGTATTTGGATTGCAGGTAAAGTACCCGTTTGTGTTGCGGATACTTTGCCAGTAATGCAGTTATAATATTGCCGCTTTCTTCCGCTTTTTTTTCTGCTGCAGGCTGGTTTGTTATTTCCGATTTAAAACGGTTAGGCATTTTTGCAATTACGGCTTCCAGTGTGGCAAGCCAGCTTGCGGGCATATCTTTTATTTTAGCAGCCTTGGAATATAAACCTTGTAATTGCTTTTTGCTCAGGCTGCCCCTTTCTTCATACTGGTGCATCAGGCTCATAATAAATAAAGCATCCGGATTGTACCGGTAGCAGGCATCCAGTATTTTATCAATCACATCTATGGATGAAGTTTTTTTAAACATACCTTGTTACTTGCTGCACATTTTTATTATTTTGAAAAATAAATAAGCTTAAATAAAAAACCGGCTGCAACAGCAGCCGGTTTTTTAGCGATTAACTAAAATCATCTGCCACTCGTGCTAATGTCTTCTTTTAATTCTTTAGTAAAACTCTCCGTTTTTAACAGCTCCTGCAGGGTTAGGTGCATCCGGTATTGCCAGTAATATTTTGGGTTAGCCGGATTGTTAATCCGCTCCTCCTGCGGGTTGCTCCTGCGCAGGCTTCCGGCGCTGCCAAGCAGGTCCTGCAGTTGAAAAATGCTCCACATAGCAGGCGCATGCAGATGCTGATTTATAATCATTTTGTTTATCCAGGGTTCACAATACTGAGGCGCGGTTCCCTGCTGACCCAGCTCATTATTGTAAAAAAGCTGTGTCGTTGTGCTGTCTTCCTCCCACCAGCCACGGATTGTGCTCATGTCATGCGTGGAAGGCGTAACCACACTCAGGTAAGGTGCACCGGCTATCTGCGCAAACTGCACCCGGTGATCTTTAGGCATGCGCTGCACTTCCAAGCTCAACAGGCCTAATTCACTCATTAGTTGTGGTACGCTGGCCGGTACCATGCCTAAATCTTCGCCACAAATCAGCATGTTGGTTGCCTGTTTAAGCGCAGGCAGTTTGTTTACCGCTTCTTTATACCAAAAGTCGTTTTGCCGCTCATAAAAATAATTAACAGCTAACTGGCGCAACTGCCATTGCGTATGTGCATCTAATTGCTTATAAGAGGTCGTTTCTTCTATTCCGAAACGGAAATGAAATTGCTGGCCGTTGCTGCCTTTTTCTTCAAACAAAATAACATTGGAAATAAGATCGTACAAGCAAGCTTTCAGCCACTGGTTGTGCGCATTATTTTCCCGTATAGCAAAATAGGTTTCGATACGCGTTTGCGTACTTATTTCATCTTTAAGAACATACGCGCCGTAGCCATTTGCAGTAAGCAAATTATCTTTTACCCACCACTGCTGATCGCCAAACACATCATTCAATACCTGGTCGTTAATAAAGGGTTTTGTATAACGGTTGTAATCAAAATTAATTCCCCGCTGCTGAAACTCATTTATGTGTACCGGCAGTGCCGGCACAAAGCGGCCAAGAATACCTTGTATAGCATTTACCGGGATACTCCAGATACGGAAAAAGCCAAGTATATGGTCTATGCGGAATGCATCGAAATAACGGCTCATCTGCTCAAAGCGCTGCTTCCACCAGGCAAAGCCGTCTTCCTGCATTTTTTTCCAGTTGTAAGTCGGGAAGCCCCAGTTCTGGCCTTTTACCGCAAAATCGTCGGGCGGTGCGCCAGCCTGCATATCCAGGTTAAAAAGTTCCGGCTGCTGCCAGGTATCTGCGCCGTTGCGGGAGACGCCAATAGCAATATCACCCTTTACAATGATACCATTGGCATGTGCATATTCGGTAGCTTCCTTTAGCTGGAGATGCAGATAGTACTGCACAAAATAGTACATACCGGCAATGTCCTTTGCTTCAGAGGATTCCAATAAACCGCTGATAGCTTCTTTATCGTATTTTTTATAGTCGTGCCAGCGGGTGTAATCGGCGGTGTTGTTCTTATCCCGCAGGTAACAAAAAGCAGCATAAGGCTTTAGCCAATACTGATTATTTTCAAAAAATTGCCGGTAATCCGGATCGCTGAAAATAGCTTCCTTCTGCAGCGGGTATATATGATGAATTACCTTCCACTTCAGGTCGTTTACTTTTTCGTAATCTACGGTAGCAAGTTCATTAAGCTGTTTGCCCTCCGTTTCATACTGCTGCAGAAAATGTTTGTTTTCTTCATTTACCACTTCCTTCAGATTCAAATACATTGCGTGCAAAGCAAAGGCGGAGATAGCAGCATAAGGATAAGAATCCTGCCATGTTTTGGTAGCCGTGGTATCGTTAACCGGCAACAATTGTATTAATTTTAAACCAACCTGTTTAGCCCAGTCAACCAGCGTTTTAATGTCCGCAAACTCACCGGCTCCAAAGCTGTTTTCGCTCCGGAGGCTAAATACCGGGATTGCAATACCAGCGCCTTTCCAGGTATTATTGGGCAGCCTTACAAAGCCATCGTTGACAATTGTTTTCTTCGATGGCGAAAGGGTATCATATAGAGTACGGTTTTCGCCGTTTTCAATAGCTACTACTTTGTCTGCCCGTACATCATATACCCCGTATTTGTAATCGAAAGCAAATTGCGCAGCAGCAAGGTTAACATCAATTGTCCAGAAATCTTCATCCTGCTTTTTATGCAGCAATAACGACTTATCTGCTTCCCAGTTGCTCAATGCTTCTATATTGCCGGATATATACACAACCTGTCCTTGTGTAAGCAGCGGCGCTTTTACTTTAAAAGTATGCGTATAAGCGGCTGGTGTTGCGTATTCTGTTTTGGTATAGTTGTTTTTTAATAAAACCTCTTTGAAAGGCTCTGTATAAAACGCATTTTCAAAATAGCCGGTCACATTCCACGAGTCCACTATCGCTACTTCCGCTGAAGTATAGTTTGAAATTTCAATGGTTTTATCTTTGCCTGCATCATAAATGAAGCTGCCGTCGGGCTCCTGCAGCAGGTAGTTGTACTCAATACGGTCTTTGGCAAAATCCGCATTTACCGGCAAAGTAGCTGTCCAAGTTTCTTTGTTTAAGAATTCCATTGGCAATGCCTGATCAGGCTTGCCATTACCAAACGCAGGATGCATGGCCGTAATAAATAAATTTTGTCCGGGCTTGGAAACAAAACGCAGGAAAAACCGGATAGTTTGAACAGGCTGCTTTTTAAGCGCAGGTATTGCTGGCAATGTTGGGGCGACCAGATAATTTTTTTCATTAATCGAATCTTCGCTTGCATTTAGTGCGCCGGCCTTTACAGTTGGTATTGGTTGTGCATTATCCTGTTCTTCCGCTGCAATAATAACCTGTTGTTCACCGGGCGTCTCCGGTATTGCTTCTTTGTTTATCGGTTCGTCCTGCGGCTTTCCGGCTGCTACTGCAGCTTCTATCTTTTCTGCGGTTGCAGAATCTTCCTTAGCAGAAGGGAGTGTTTTATCCACAGATTTTTCTGCCGCATTGGTTGCTGTTTGTACATCCGGTTGTTCAACGGTAGTAGTTTCAGATGCTGCCTGTGCAGGTTCTGAAGGGACTTTGTTGGCGGGTGTTACTCCAACTTTAGCTTTTGCGGCTTTAGCCTTCTGCACCGGTTTTGCCTTCTCTGTTTCCGGTTTGGGCGCTGGCGCTGCACTACCTGCCGGTGTGTTTTCCTGCTCTTTTACCGGTTGGTGTGCTGCAGGGTTTTCTGCTTCGGGCAGCGCGGCTAAGGTAGTATGCGTAAGTATTTCTTTTGACGGTAGTGCCGGCATATTATCCGCTGCGGGTGATGGATTTAATGCCGCATCCGTTTGCTGCTTTTTTGTGTTGATCTTTTTTAGAGACACTTTTTTAGCAACAACCTTTTTTGAAATTTCAATATTATTTTTTGCATCTGCGGTATCCTCACCAGTGTTAGCAGCATCGGCCTGCGCCACATTTTTTGCTGCCGGTTCTTTGGTGTTGTCTTCCACAGGTTGCAATGGAGTTTTATTTTTTTTACTTGCCATTACGCTTGAAATTGATTAGGGGGCGAAAATAATAAAATATGATGCAAGCCGCACATATATTAGCTTTTGCAGTATAGCACTCTCTTATGCGGATGGATTGATATGCATTGTAAAGTGTTTACTTTGTATTAACTCACTACTATATGCGCGATAAAAAACAAGCTGCTTTAGGCTTCATTTTCATTACTCTTTTGATAGACGTTACCGGCTGGGGCATTATCATCCCGGTAATGCCAAAACTAATTGAACAATTAATCCACGGCAATGTAAGCGCCGCAGCTACGTATGGCGGCTGGCTTGGCGCGTCTTATGCTATTATGCAGTTTTTATTTGCTCCGGTACTTGGCAATTTAAGCGACCGGTTTGGCCGCCGGCCGGTGCTTCTGTTTTCGCTCTTTGGCTTTTCCATGGATTACATTTTCCAGGCGTTCTCAGTAAACATTGGCTGGCTGTTCATCGGCCGCCTTATCGCCGGTATTACCGGTGCCAGTTTTACTACCGCTGCTGCGTATATAGCCGACATCAGCACCCAGGAGAACCGTGCAAAAAACTTTGGTCTTATCGGGGCGGCTTTCGGTATGGGGTTTATTATAGGCCCGGTGATTGGGGGCTTACTCGGGCAATACGGCGCGCGCGTACCATTTTTTGCAGCGGCCGGCCTATGCTTACTCAATTGGTTATACGGCTATTTTATTTTACCCGAATCGCTGAGCAAAGAGAACCGCCGGCCTTTCGAATGGCGGCGCGCCAACCCGATTGGTTCTTTAAGGCTTTTAAAAAGGTATTCGTCGCTCGGTGGTCTTATTACCGCGTTAACGCTGGTATATATTGCAGCACATGCCGTGCAAAGCAACTGGAATTTCTATACGATGTATAAATTTAGCTGGACGGAGAAGCTGATTGGTATTTCGCTGGGCGTAATAGGTGCGCTGATAGCGATTGTACAGGGATGGCTCATCCGGTATATCAACCCAAAATTAGGTAACGAGAAAAGCGTGTATGTAGGTCTCGGCTTATATGCTGTTGGGATGTTACTTTTCGGCTTTGCTACCCAGTCGTGGATGATGTTTGCGTTTTGTGTGCCCTATTGCCTTGGCGGTATCGCCGGGCCGGCTTTGCAGGCCATCATTTCCGGTTTCGTATCGCCCAACGAGCAGGGAGAATTGCAGGGCGCACTCACCAGCCTTATGAGCGCTACCTCTATATTCGGACCGCTGGTAATGACCAATCTTTTTTACTTTTTTACTAACCGTAATGCGCCTTTCCAATTCCCGGGTGCGCCGTTTATATTAGGAGCTGTACTGCTGATTATAAGTACTTTCCTCGCAAAGAAAAGCCTGACGCCGGCTATTGCAAAAAATAAAGACATTTAGGTTAACTGCTCCAGCATTTTTATGGTAACAAGCAACTGGCCGGTATGCCGCATCGTATGCTCTGCAGCATGAAACAGCAGCCCGATAAGCGTTGATGGAACCCGGCTCCGGCCAACCAATCTTTCTTCGGTCAGTAGGCTATTGTCAACGGTTTCTAAATAGCTGATGGAAGCATGAACCTGCTGGGCTAACAGTGCCATTAATTCTTCCGGAGGTACAGTAGTTGCTGTTCCCTCCTGCTGCAGATAATCCAATTGAGCTCGTGTAAGCGCTTCGTTCCTGCTATAGGTAAACAGCCGGTCTAATACGCCGGTAATATGCTGCAGGTGAAAGCCGGCAGAAGCAACACCTGCCGGCTGCAGCCATAACTTCTCTTCCGGAAATCCACTTATTGATTCTTTAATTTCATCATTCGCCTGTAGCAAGGCGTGCGCTACCGGCTGCAATAGCGGCGACACTTTTGGTAACGGCCCGCGCAGCCAGTATTCCGCCGGTTTATTTTTCATAGTTGCAACTCGTTTAATAAAATTATCGGATGCCTTGGTGTATTAGCTTAACAAATTTTGACATTACTTCACCAGAAAAGCAGCTAAGGCTTTGGTTGGTTTTCCGGTACTATCCCACGCACTCAGGCCATACTTACTCCAGCTTCTGGCGCCCTCCGGCTCCCAATAAAACATGCCAAGGCCTTTGTTGTCCGGCACTGCTTTCACACGGCGGTGAACGGCTACCAGCATATCGTACGTATTCTGTACTTTAAAGTCTTCGCCGCCGACCTCTACCACCATTACGTCCTTTTTATACCTTACTGCCATATCCTTTAAGTTGTTATCCAAATCATTAATGGAAAGGGTGTAATCCGGATTGCCGTTCAGCCAATACGGATAATACGATAAGCCGATTACATCATACCGTGCGCTGTGAGCGGTTGCACTGTCAAACCAGGTCCTGAATCGCGCATTATTATTTCCCTGGTCAACATGCAGGATTACTTTGGTAGCAGGACTTACTTTTTTGATGGCGTCGTACCCCTTATTAATCAGTTGAGCCAGGCTATCCCAATGTGCAGTGCTTCCTTCCGGGTAAATCATGCCGCCCGCTGTTTCGTTGCCAACCTGCGCCCATTCCGGCGTTATGCCTTTATCTTTTAATGACTGCATTACATCGGTTGTGTAATTATAAACGTCTTCCAGCAGTTGCGGAAAGGAATGACCTTCCCACCCTGCCGGCTTCTTTTGCTTGCCGGGATCGGCCCAGCTATCGCTGTAATGAAAATCAATCATAACGCGCATTCCCCATTGCTGCGCCCGTAAGGCCATCGCCACGGTTTCCTCTTTGCTGCAATGGCCGCTTGCCTTATCATCCGAAGGATTTACCCATGTTCTCAGGCGGATAGCGTTGATACCATGCTCTTTCAAAATATGGAAACAATCTTCCGCCTTGCCTTTAGCATTATAAAATTTAAAACCGGTCGCCTCCATTTGTGGCAGCCAGCTAATATCTGCGCCCTTGGCGAAAGCGGTATCCCTGGATTGTGCTGCTGCGTTAAGGCTGCAGAATATTGCTACTGTCATTAAAAAGAATAAAATGCAAGCACGATTTTTATAAATTTTCATACAGATGCAGGATTATTAAATTTCATAAGTCATTTACAGTGCCCGAAAATACGGTTTTGCAATTTTTATATACCGATCCCAAAACCATTTACAGTAGTCAAAGCGTAATTTGGAGAATAATTTTTTGTAAAATAATATTTAAAAAACCGTATGTTATAAAAAATTCACCTATATCGTTTCTCAATGCAGCTAAAAAAAAGTAGTTTGCATCTATTTACGCACAAAACCTTTAATTTTAAGACCAAAGCTTATGTTTTTATTCCTTAGAAAGCTGTTTATAGCGCTTCCGAAACTACAGGTAAAGTGGCTGTACGTGGTGGTGTTTTTCGGGGTAGCCTTTTTTGCTTCCTGCATTAAAACAGATTTTCAAGACAACGCTATTACCAACCCCGATCTTAATCCTGATCCACCTTCTGCGCCCAACCCTTTTAAAGGGGATAAAATGAATATTATTTTTATCTTAACCGATGATGTGGGCTACGAAATACCAGGTTTTACCGGCGGTCAGTCTTATAGCACTCCTAACCTGGATAACATGGCTGCCGGCGGCACTCAGTTTGTGCAATGCTATGGCTCTCCTTTATGTTCGCCGTCACGGGTGATGCTTATGACCGGGCAGTATTTATTTAAAAGTAACTACAGCCACGGCTGGGGTATTTTGGATGAAAACCAACACAGTTTTGCGAATATACTGAAGGATGCGGGTTATGCAACCTGTGTATCCGGCAAGTGGCAGTTTGATGGTGGCGATGCCAGTATTCACCGGCTTGGATTTGACAAGTACCGGGTAAGTGAGGCGTTTTATAAAGGCGGTGAGGACGAAAATGGTGTAGGTAATTTATTTAAAAACCCGCTTATATACGAGAATGGCGCCTACTGGCCCGACGATTCTACAAAAGGTAAATACGGTGATGATTTATTCAGGGATTATGTGTTTGATTTTATTGACAGCAACGCTGGTAAAAAGCCTTTTTTCGCTTATTGGGCAATGAACCTGATCCACCTGCCTTTTGGCCCTACACCGGATGATCCTGAGTTTGCATCGTGGGACCCGGATGCCCGGCGCAATGAGGGCGATTCGGTCTATTATCCATCCATGGTAAAGTATATGGATAAGTTAGTAGGCCAGTTAGTACAAAAACTCCGGGACAAAAATATCGAACAGAATACGATCATCGTATTTACAGGTGATAATGGCAGTACCGGCAATAAGCACAGCCTTTGGCGCGACCAGGTGATTGAAGGCGGCAAAAGCAAGACCACGCAGGCTGGTACACACCTGCCGATGCTGGTATATTGTCCCGGCACGGTAGCGGCTGGCCGTATAGATTCGAGCATCGTTAGTTTTGTAGATTTCATGCACACTTTCGGCGATATAGGCCAGGCAACCATTCCGGCAACCTACGGTGTGAACGACGGGATAAGCTTTGCAACACAGATGAAAGGCATGAACAACGGGTATGCACGGGAATGGGCTTTTTGTCATTTTCCCGGCGCCGGCAAATTCGATACGATACCAAGGCACTTAAAAAGATGGATACAAAATACCACGTACAAGCAATATGATAACAGCCTTGATAATAATCTCGATGCTAATTTTTATGATATTATCACCGACCCGCTTGAACTCGATTTCATCGGAAGAAAAAAGATGACAACAGATCAGCTTAACCTCAGTAAAACCTATCAGCGGCTGATGAATGAGTTGCAGTAAAAAGTTATTGGTTTGACTTGAAGAAATAATAAAAGCAGTTATCATATAAATAAAAGGCGCTAAGCATCTGCTTAGCGCCTTTTATTTTAATAGATTGATAGAAAGCAGTTTATACTGTAAACGAGCCTACCAGTCTTTAAATCGTTTTTTTATTTCTTTTTAAGACCTGAAAGATACTCTAAAAGGTTGGCCATATCCTGGTTGCTGAGGCTGGCATACAAACCTTCCGGCATCATAGACTCCTTCTGTTCTTTCATACTTTGCACATCCGCCGTTTTCAGGTGTTGTTTGGAGCCGCCGGGAAACTTTATGTCAATATCCGTTTCCGTTTTACTCGCTAAAATGCCGGTAAGGGCAGAGCCGTCTTTCATTTTTAACTGCCAGGTTTCGTAGCCAAAACTAATGCCCGCAGACGGATGCACAATATTATCTAACAAGCCTTTTTTTGGATACTTGGTACCGATCTCTGTAAGTTTCGGACCAAAATCGTAGCCTTCATTGCCAACCATGTGGCACAGCGCGCAGGTATTGGTAAAAATTGTTTTACCGGCAACTGCATTTCCCTTTAGAGAAGCTAATGCTTCCATGGCCGGTGCTTTTTTAATTGCTGCCGTTGTTGCATTGGGAAGATAAGTGGCAGCTTCTGCACGTACAGAACTCCGCCATGCGCCGCTTACACTGGCTACAACCTGCGGTATCAGTTCTTCCGGTACTTTTTTGTTTTTTAATAATTCCAATACTTTGTCTTCGCCGCTCCCGCTCCTGCCAACCATCCCGGCAGCCTGTTTGCGAAGCGGCATTGGATATTTATTGGATAAAGCTACCTGCGTAAGCATGTCAATAGATTCTTTGGAACCAACGCCGCTTAAAGAGTGCAGCATTGCAATGGTTTTGGCAGAATCGGCAGCATTAATGATCGTCCACGCCAGCGGCTCGCCCTGCAGGTACAACAACAAATTAGCGGCATCTCTGCCCACCGGTTCGGTTGACTTATTTACCGCAAGTTGCATCAGGTTATCATTCTCCCCTTTCACCTCATAGCGCCGCACCAACTCCAGGTATTCCGGTGTACCGGAGAGCGACTGAATTACTTCCTTCATTGCAGTTTGCGCTACCGGCGATTGCATCACGGTTTTTATATCGAGGCAGCGCAGGGCCAGCTTATTCAGCATTGTGTCGTGCGTAGTATTGTCTTCAATCATTTTCAACAGCAGCTTCGATTTAGCGCCACCGGTATTAAAATCAAATGCCCGGAAATAGCGCAACCGGTTATTGATTGGAATTTCGCTCTGGGAAGCTAATTGAGCCAGATACGGAACCGCTTTATCGGTGCGTGCGCGCCACACAATGTCTTTGGTAGCGGCGCTTTGCAGCGGGTTGCCTACTTTATTTACATATGCTGCAAAAAAAGCATCCCATTGCTTATCGGCGCCAATGCCTAATGCTTCGAGGTACCAGCGGTCTTTTCCATCATGCTGCGCAGCGAGCGCGGCCCATAATTGTGCAGCCTGCGGCGAATGATTATGATGCAGTGCCAGCGCGCATTCCCGCCTTACCTGCGCGTCTTTATCGTTTACTAATTGCGCTACAACACCTGCTACACCGGCATTAAATTCTCTTGCAGCCCGGATGCCCGTAAAACGGATATCCGGGTTATTATCGGTAATTGCCTGTTGGATATACTGCGAGCCGTTTTTACCTTTTGCCAACACCCAAAATGCTCTTGCACGCATACGTGGATTTGGGGATGAATGCCATAGTTTTTCAAGTTCGGGTACCGCAGCAGCGCCCATCGTCTGCAGTATAACAAACGCATGACGGCGGGTATCTAAATTAGGGCTTTGCAAAGCGGCTACAGCGCCCGCGGCAGTAGAATAATCCTGTTTGGGAACGGTATATTTTACACCGGGCGGACTAACGCGATACACGCGCCCCCGCTGCTGGTCGCCGGCCTGGTGGCCGCCTACGCCCACATCGTACCAGTCGGCTATCATCAACGATCCGTCGGGCGCTACGCACACATCTGCCGGGCGAAACCACTGGTCCTTTTCGCCTTTTAAAATATTAATTATCCCCGCCTTATATCCTGCGCCGTCTTTTTGTACCGGGTAAGCGCGTACCACATTAGGGCCGGCATCGCAATGGATCATCCCGTTCTGAAATTCTTTTGGCAACAGGGAACCTTCGTAGATAATCATTCCGGTAGGCGAGCCTGCGCCGGTTTGCAGTAAATTAGGCACTACACCCGGATCGTTTAAGTGCCAGTGCCGCAGCGGTATGGAATCTTCTATATTAGTCCGGTTGGCCTGCCAGCCGGCACCCGTCATTTCATCGGTATAACCATAATTACCATAGTCCATAACATACGAAATGCGCACGCCGCGGTTGCCGTCGTCGTCGTTATCGCTTTGCCATAGCAGGCTGTAGCTGTCCACCGCTACTTCATAATCGTTACGAAAATTTTGCCCCAGGCATTCTACATGCGAACCATCGGGGTCGCAGCGAAACACCATGCCCATTTTATATTTTTTCGGGCCTATCTCATCGCCATCCTGGTCTCTTACCACGTTGCCCTTCTTATCCTTCAGCGTTTTGCCTTCATTCCCAAAGTTGAAATACAGTTTTCCATCGGGGCCAAATGTAAAGGTGTGCATCCCGTGATCGTGCTGCTCGCCACCAATGCCCTGGAAAAATATTTCTTTTCTATCCGCTTTATCATCGCCGTTATCATCGTAAAAAGCCCATACATACGGGCTTTGGGAAATAAGCACTTTATTGCCCAGCACACAAATGCCAAGCGGCGCATTAATCTCCGGTCCCTGGTAAAAGACTTTGCCGGTATCGGCCTTGCCGTCGCCATTGGTATCTTCGAGAATCATAATCCGGTCGCCCGCCGGGTTGGTAGGATTGCCATTAATAGCCGGCCGGTAATTGTATGCCTCCGTTATCCATACCCTGCCCTTTTCGTCCACATCCATATTGGTGGGGTTCTTTAGCATCGGCTCCGTAGCAAAGGGTTCCACCTCCAGCCCTTTGGCAATGGTTAAACCCTTCAGCGCATTTTCGGGCAAATGTTTTTGTTCCTCGGTTAGCGTATCGGCTTTTTTATTAACGGCGGTGCTGCCTGCATCATTTTTACAGGCATATAAAAGTGTACTGAAGAAGAGCAGCGGCAATAAATAACGATTGATTAGTTTCATTATGGCAAAAGATTAGTGCGTAGTTTTTAAGAGGGATAAAGATAAAGGTTTCAACAAACAATTGGGTGCACCCGGCCCTGCCGGTGCAACGTTTTATAAGCACCGTCAATCAAATTGGGAAAAGTTATGAAAATGTACCTCGCTGTCTTGCTGATGGCCGTTATTGCAGGTTGTAATAAAGCGAAGGTGGAAACACTGTATGCGAATGCAAGGGTTGCGGCTACGCATGATGTATCCTGTGGCCTTCCGCTGCTGGATTTCTCGGAAGACTCAGCACGCATCCGGCTTTTTACCGGGCATGCAGACCTTAGCTATACCGTGATCAACCTGCCGGATAGTTTTAATGTTCAGGATAAAAAATTGTATGTGGACGTAGCGCTCCTGCGGCCGGCAGAAGAATTCCCCTGCAATACCTTGGGTATCGGCTATCCGCATGTAAAAATAGTGGCAGCAAAAGTGCGGGAATGAATGCCTGCAGGCAGCGTAACCATAAATCAACAACGCCCCGAAAACGCCAATAAGCTATCTTTAGCAATACCATGATATACCGAAAAAAGACTTTGCTGTTGCTGCCCCTGTTCGGGTCTTGCCTGTACGTGCTGCTGTACCTTGCCGCAGCCTGGCTGTACCCCGGCGGTTCGCAGTTTGATAAAGCGGCGAAGGGTTTTAGCTGGCTGCACAATTACTGGTGCAACCTGCTGAACGAGCAAGCCGGCAACGGCGAGCCTAACCCGGCAAGGCCGGTAGCCCTGACAGCGATGCTGGTGCTTTGCGGTACGCTAGCCCTTTTCTGGTACCTGTTTCCCCAATATGCAGGATTTAAAAAAAGTACCCGGCTGCTGCTCCGGGTTTCCGGAATCGCGGCTATGGCTATCGGCGCTTTCCTTTTTACGCCGCTGCACGATGTGATAATAAATGTTGCTACCCTGTTTGGTATGATAGCCCTTGCCGGAACCTTTACCGGCCTGTACCGGCTGCGGTGGAAGAAATTGTTTTGGATGGGTCTGTTTAATTTAGTGCTGGTGGCGGCAAACAATGCCTTGTATTATGGCAACGGCCTGTTGTACCTGCCAGTGGTACAAAAGATTACCTTTCTTTATTTCCTGCTGTGGATATCCCTCATCAGTGGTTGCCTGTACAGGCACATACCGGCCGCTACAGCCCAAACATAATGCAGGCTATATTTTTGAATGTAACTTGCTTAATAACACAAAAGCCGCCCCGTATATAGGGCGGCTTTCATTATGGAGGTTAATGGAATGCTTTACTCCTTTACAAAAGCTTGCGTAGTTATGGTACCGTTGTGCTGCAGCTTAAGCAGGTAGTTGCCGGGCGTAAGGTTAGTGGTGTTTACGCTGTAGCTGCCCCCGCCTGCCGTAGCCGTTGCCCGTACATTGCCTTGTAAGTCCACTACACTTACCGCTGTCTTGCCGCCTGTAGCGAGGCCTTGCAGTTGTAAATTGTCTTTTACAGGATTGGGGAACATGCGTACCTGTTGTGTTTCATCTATGAGTACGGTGTTGGAGTAAGCTCTGCTGCCGTCTTTAGCTACAGCCATTAACCGGTAGTAGCTTTCTTTATTAATTGGTGTTGCATCTTCATAGCTGTTGCTGCTATTAGGGAGCTTTGCTATTTCTTTATACACAATACCATCAGGGCTGCGCTGTACGGCATAGTAGCGGATGTTGTTGCTCTCTTGCCAGCTAATGCCGTGGTGCTGCAGCCAGCGTTTGATGCGGATGGCAAGCGGTTGTTTGGTGTTGTCATTGTTGTAGCGGGCAAGGGCTACTGCATATTCTGATGGACCGGATTTGCCGTTGTAAGCCGAGCCTCCTAACACAATCTTGCCATCCCCTTGTATAATCAACCCCTTTGCTGCATCCGAATAATCCATTGGTGTTATGGTATAGCCGTTGTCTCCAAAGCTGGAATCCACCCATCCATCCCTAGTGTATCTTTCTGCGAGGAAGTGCGCATAGGTGTCTCCATAGATACTCCCTGCCGCAATAATCTTCCCATCTTCCTGCAATGCTATTTTTTTAATACTTGCTATGTTTGCAAGTTTGTTTACAGTAAAGCCTTCAGCGCCAAAGCCCTTGTCTATACTTCCATCCGGCTGATAGCGCACTATTATGGTAGTTACATCATCAAACGCATCACTGGTAGAGCCTCCTACCACCATCTTACCATCCGGCTGCAGAAGCAGATCGTTCACCGTATAATAAGGATTGGTAAAACCGGATACCACCTTCCCGCCGTTACCGAACGCTTCATCATAACTGCCATCCCTGTTATAGCGAACGAGTAGTATGGCGTCTCCCCGGTCTCCGGCCACTAATATTTTACTATCCGGCTGTACGGAAATGGCTTTGCCTGCATTGGCCCTTCCGCCAAGATTAGTTTCTACCGCGCCGTTATTACCAAAGCTGGCATCCGGTGTTCCATCCGGCAAGTAACGAAGGGTAAGCATGTAAATTCTGTCTTTACCGGCAATCAGAATCTTTCCATCAGGCTGTATGGCAATGGCATAGCTGTTATCGCCAACATTAGTTCTGATAAAGCCGTTGGTGCCAAAGCTGGAGTCAATACTGCCATTTGCATTGAGGCGTGCAATGGTGACATAGTAAGGGCCGAATGAGTCAGCATCATAACCGGCAATTATTATTTTATTGTCTCTCTGAACAGCTACTGCCTGTCCAAATCCCGTGCCTAGTACTACAGCTAAACCGTTATTGCCAAAACTGCTATCCGGCAGTCCATCTGCAGAATACCGCTTTGCAAAAAAGCCTCCGATTTGATCTAAAAAGCTAACACTACCGGCAGTAATAATAGAACCATCGCTTTGTGCGGCTGCAGCATTACAAATAAGATAGGCTGTTTCAGAGGAGGTAAGCACCTTGCCATCTACTCCAAATGTTTTATCCAAGGTGCCCGCCTTGTTCTGGGCCTGAACAGTAGCAGCAAAGAACAGCATTAATAAAGCGGAAACGTATTTCATAAGTGCGTTGGTTTAGAACAGGTAAGATAAGCAATCGGTAATAATCCTGTCAAAATTATACCGGTAATACCTAAACAGCGCTGGTTTAACTAAGCGATTTGCGGATAAGTATAGATAGAACCCGGCCATTTCCCACGTTGCTCAAACAGTGATAAAACGGTGAAGCCGTAGGGAACCTCAAGTATACAAAAGACGAAGGATGAACGAAGGATGGACGAAGGATGAGTGAACCTATAGTGATAGAAAGGCAAACAAAACAGGCACCGGCAAGCCACTCTTGCTGGTCTTATGCATTAGCAATGGCAGGAAAGAATGCTACCTTGTCAAAATAATCCGGTGTAATAAAATGATAACAAAAAAATCATAAGTTTACACCCGGCACCAAAACTTTGAATGCCCCCTTCTTAAGGGCTCCCACCATTTCATATCCGGGGTCTTTGGTTAACCATAAAACAACCTATGCAATTTCAGGTGCTGTCTCATGCAGGCTTGCTTGTAACAACCAAAACAGGTAAATCTTTAATTTGTGATCCGTGGCTGATCGGAAGCAGTTACTGGCGTTCGTGGTGGAACTACCCGCCGGTAAGTAAAGACCTGGTTGCTTCTTTACAGCCTCATTTCATCTATCTTACGCATATACACTGGGATCACTTTCACGGACCATCGCTCAACAAATTTTCCAAAGAGACGACTGTTATTATTCCTAAAGGGAATTATAAACGGATGAAGGCCGATTTAAACTACCTCGGCTTTCATAATGTCATTGAGCTGAAGCATGGCGAATCTAAAATACTTGACCAGGATTTTACCATTACTTCTTACCAGTTCTGGATGTTCCTCGATAGTGCGCTGATGATTGAATGCGAAGGAATAAAGCTGCTTAACCTTAACGATTCCAAGCACATGGGACCAACGCTAAAACAGATAATTGATAAACATCAGCCGATTGATTTTGTGTTTCGCAGCCATAGCTCTGCCAACGAGCGTTTGTCGTACACGATAGTTGATGATCCCGCTGCGGATACAGACGATCTTGAGAAATACGTAAAAGAGTTTGCGCTTACCGTAAGGGCTACCGGTGCTAAATACGCTATTCCTTTTGCAAGCAATCATTGCCACCTGCACAAAGACTTGTATCACTTTAATGATAAAGTACAGCATCCGCAACTGGTGAAGAACTATTTTCAGGAACAAGGTATTGAAGCCCCGCAAGTACAGGTAATGGTATCGGGCGATAGCTGGAACAGTGATAGCGGCTTTTGTTTATCAACTGTACAATGGTTTGAGAACCGGGAATTTTATTTGCAGCAATACCTGCAGCAAATAATCATTACCTCACCCAATTTTATGCGGAAGAAGATGCAACGGTACTGAATACGGAAACCGTAAAGGATTACTTTAAACAGCTATCCGGCAGCCTTCCCTTTTTTGCAAAGAAGTACTTTAAGGGAAAGAAATTTACCTACGTTTTATACGCGGCTGATGTGCCAAAATATATTTATACGGTAGATATAACCGAAGGTATTGTTGAGCAAACAGATCTTGCTGTCAGGCTTTGCCACGACCAATATCCCATACAAATACACACTACTGCTTACATCTTTTTAAGAGGTATCGAGTACCGGATTTTTTCGCACATGTGTATCGGCAAAAGGGTGTTTTACAAAGTAAAAAAAACGGAACGGAAGTACATGGAAGCCCTTAACCTTGTGTTTAATTTCTATGAGTATGATATGTTGCCCGTTCGCCAGCTTCTGAGTAAAAGATCAGTAGAGTCATGGCTGATGCGCTGGCGCGAACTGGCTTTGTATGGAATGTTTTTAAGAGACCTGCTTATGCATCGCCATATTGACATTGCCAAATACCTGAAGCCTAAAGTATAAAGAGGCTTTATATCAGAAAACACTTTTTACGCGCAAATGCTTAAGAATCCCTTTACCACCTGCTATCAGGTTTAAAAGGCTGTAGAAGAAAGGATAAACTGCCTGTTGATTGCAGGTTGGTCCACCGCATGTTTATGCGATTGCCTGCCCCTTATGCGCCATATAGTTTTGCCGGGTTATAAAAAATAACCTACACCAGCAAAACAACTTTTATGTATCGCAAGACTTTTACAAGATTATCCTTCCGCAACATTTTCCTGATAACAGCATTACTAAGCATGCTGCTGCAACTGGCATCGGCACAAACGATGCTTACCGGCATAACTTCCAATGGCGGCCCCGACGGCAAGGGCACCGGGTTTACCATCAATACCAATGGTGGGGGCTTTTCCCTTATTCAGAGCTTTGCCGACTGGGGGCAAACGCCCAATGGCAGCCTGCTGAAAGGGGATGACGGCTATTTCTATGGAATGACCAACAAAGGCGGCACCTACAATTACGGCTCTATTTTTAAGATGAGCGCTGCCGGTGGAGTTACGGTGCTAAGAGAGCTAAGCTATAACACCGATGGCGGCTACCCGGATGGCGAACTGATTAGAGGCGCAGACGGGTTGTATTATGGAATGACAGTAAGCGGCGGCCTTAACGGGTACGGCACTATTTTCAAAATATCGGCTTCCGGTGCTTATACCGTAATCCGCAACCTCAGCTCTGCAGACGGTGCTAACCCGCACGGGCACTTAACCCTGGGCAGCGATGGTAACTACTATGGTATCTCTTACCGCGGCGGTGTAAATGGTTACGGTGCTATATTTAAACTGGCGCCGGACGGCACTTATACCATACTGCATTCATTGGACTATACGGCAGATGGCGGCTATAGCTACAGCAGCCTTACCGAAGGCAAAGACGGCAACCTCTATGGCGTAACCTACAGCGATGGCACCAACTATTCCGGTACAATCTTTAAAGTAACCAAAAGCGGCGCATATACCGTATTACGGTACTTAAAACCGGCAGACGGCGTAAACCCCGAATGCGATCTTATACAGGCAACCGACGGTAATTTTTATGGTACCTGCTACAAAGGCGGCAGCAACGGCGTAGGCACTATTTTTAAAATAACCCCCGCCGGTATATATACGGTAATTAGAAATCTTGCATACGCAACCGACGGCGGTTATCCGTATGGTTCCTTACTCCAACATTCAGACGGGCTGCTGTATGGAATGATGACTGCCGGCGGCGCAAACGGCGCCGGTACTGTTTATAAACTCACGCTCGCAGGCGGCTATACCGTGTTGCATTCCTTACAACCCGCTACCGAAGGCAGTACGCCGAACGGCGCCCTTGTAGCGGGCAATGATGGTGCCTTTTACGCGTTGGCCAGTTATGGCGGAGTGTACGATATGGGCACTGCATTTAAAGTTACGACAGCCGGTGCGGTTACTTTATTAGCTAACCTGAATGGCGCTGCAATCGGTGATGCGCCTCAGAATTCTTTTATAAAAGGCAAAGACAGTGCTTACTACTGCACTACCAGCGACGGCGGTGCGTTTGGCTATGGCTCCATTATTAAAATATGCGGCGGTAGTACATCTGTGCTGTTTTCTTTCAATAAAAGTTTAAACGGCGCTACACCCAAAGGCAACCTGCTGCAGGCAAGCGATGGCAATTTTTACGGCACCACCACCGAAGGCGGCACCAATGGCGGCGGTACTATCTTTAAGATTACGCCCGCCGGTAGTTTTACCGTGTTGCGCCATTTGTCGGGCAGCAAAGACGGTTCCGGCCCTTCGGGCAGCCTCATCCAGGCTACCGACGGATTCTTGTACGGCACCTGTACGTACGGCGGCACTGGCGCAGCCGGCACCCTCTTTAAAATCAGTACAGGCGGCGCTTACACCGTTGTAAGAAATTTATCCTATACCACTGATGGCAACAGCCCGCTTGGCGATCTGCTGCAGGCAAGCGATGGAAATTTTTATGGTATGACTTCTAACAACGCGAAAATCTTTAAGCTTGCACCCGACGGCACTTTTACAGTAGCATATTCTTTCAGCTCCTCCAAAGACGGCGCTATACCTTGTGGCAGCCTGATACAAGGAAGCGATGGCAACCTGTATGGCACCTGCAGCGATGGCGGTGTAAACGGCTACGGAACGATCTTTCAATTCTCTTTGTCCGGTACCTACAAAGTATTAAAAGCTTTGCTGTCGGCTACCGACGGACGGGCGCCAAAGGGCAGCCTGGTGCAGGGCGCTGATGGCATGTTGTATGGCACTACCAGCATTGGTGGCACGTATAATACCGGTACCGTATTTAAATTGAGCACAGCCGGCGCTTATACAGTATTGCGGCATTTGAATATAACAACAGACGGCGGCAAACCGCTGGGAAGCCTTGTGTTTGCGCCGGTTAACAATCTGGTTGCCAATGCACAATCTGTAGTTACGAGCCAAGATAATGCGGTAGCTATTACCTTAACAGGTTCGGGTGGTTCGCAGTTGAATTATACGATTTCGGTGCAACCAAAGAACGGCGTTGTAACTGGCAACGGTGCCGGCAGAATATATACGCCCAATGCCGGCTTTTCGGGCAAAGACTCATTTTATTTCCGGGTAAATACCGGTTGTATCTCTTCGGCAGCAGCAAAGGTTAGCATCACCGTAAATGCGGTAGCAACGGCAAACCATGCGCCGGTATTAGATACGATTATAAACAAAAACATTAAGCAAAACAGCACCCTGAAGTTTAAAGCAACGGCTGCCGATCCGGATACAGGGCAAACCGTTACCTTCTCGCTCGTTAGTGCGCCCGCAGGTGCCACCATTAACGCTTCCACAGGCGCCTTTGCATGGACACCAACAGCAGCCGGCACCTACTCCGCAACGATACGAGTAACAGATAACGGAACGCCGGCCATGTACGACCAGCAAACATTTAATATAAAAGTGAATGCAGTTGCGGCAGGAGCTATTAACACCACGGCAAACAACAGTGAAGCAGCAGTAAAAGCATTACCCGGCCAATTGTTTAATGTAAGCTTGTATCCGAATCCTGTACACAACAGCTGCACAATAAAACTGAATACAAGTACAGCTGCTGTCGCAATAACAATTAAAGATGCAAAAGGCAGTGTTGTAATAAACAAACAGGTGAATATGCAGGGGGCGCTCTCCACAGTACTCGATGTTGCTTCCTTAGCAGCCGGCACGTATTTCTTAACAGTGCGTAATGAGCATACTATGCAAACGGTTAAGTTTATAAAACAGTAATTATTAATGGCTGAGTGCAACTATCGGTTAACATTCAAAAGCCCCGCCTGGTTAGGAGGGGCTTTTGAATAAAAAACGCTGCACATTACAAAAGTGCAGCGTTTAAAAAGTGTGGAGCTGAGGGGAGTCGAACCCCTGTCCAAACATCATTGCCATAAGCTTTCTACATGCTTAGTTACTTATTGCTTGTCGGGAAGTGGCAGGAAAATAACCAACCAACTACCTCCTTAGCTGTATGGTCTTAAGCAACAGTCACAGCCTTCTGTTGCAGCATCCTGTATTTGTTTTGAGTCGGCGGCAAAACCTGGCAACAGGCAAACCTGTTTTGCGGCCCTAATGACTATCTAATCACTGATTAGGCAGCCATGGCATACTGAGTATTGCCATTTGAAGTTTGAATCTTCAGATTAAAGTGCTAATGATACAACGCACTGCATGCTTACACCTACCGCAACATATGCTGTCAAAACCAGATACAGCCCCAGCTTATTTATAAAAAACTATACGTGTACATTTGCGGCTTCGGGGCAGCAAACTTACAAAATTTATAGCACTTACACCAACTAATTGATATTAGCAGACATGAAAGACCAGCAAGCCATTTTACTTATTTACAGGCAACGGATAGAACACTTTGGCAGGGAACTGAAGATTATTCATACGCTAAGAACCCGCATAGCATGGATCCGGTTTGCAATTGTATTAGCTACCATGGCGCTGTTTTATTTTACTTTTAGCAGCGTAAGTATTATGGCTTTGACAGGTGAAGTGGCTGCCGGGCTGGCGCTGTTTTTATTTGCAGTCTCCAAAGATATGAACGCTAAAGAAACAGCTCAGGACCTCGAAAGGCATATACAAATAAATGAGGACGAAACAGCGATTATCGCCGGCAATTACCTGCAGCGCGACGGCGGCAAACACCTGGAGCATCCAGACCATAGCTATGCCAACGATCTGGATATATTCGGAGTAGCATCGTTATATCCGTATATCAACCGGTGTACATCGGAACAAGGCACCATTTTACTGGCAACAAGGCTTTCCCAACCGCTTGCCAAAGAGGAAATTGTAGAACAACAGGATGCAATACAGGAAATGGCCGACAATTTGAAATGGCGGCAACGGTTGCAATCAACCGGCATTAAAAGCGCGCTTACTGTATCCGCACAAAAAAGACTGGAGGCCTGGCTTTCCACCGATTCGCTATCCATTTATACAAGTACTTTCTGGCAATTGGTAAGCTATGCTTTCCCGGCTATCAGCCTTGCTACCTGTCTGCTTTATTTTGCTGATGTTATTACCGGTGCTGTTTTTTATGCAGCCGTATTTGTTTTCTTTCTGTTTGCTTTTGCCATCAGCAGAAAAATACACCCGGTCTGGCTTTTATTGTCACGCGTTGTAAAAGAAACCAGCGCATTGCATCAGCAGTTATTACTGATAGAGCAGCAGCCATTTAAAAGTAGAAAATGTGTGGAGATAAAAGCGCTGCTGCAGGGTTTGAATAACAACTTCGCTTCCGGTGAAATACGGAAGCTGAATACTATTTTAAACCGCTTTGATGTACGGCTGAATGTATTGGTGTTTTACTTCCTCAATACTTTTCTGTTGTGGGATTTACAGCAGTTGCTGGCTTTAAATAAATGGAAAAAGAACAACTACAGCAATGTAAACGATTGGTTTATTGCTATTGCCCGGTCAGAAGTAATGCTGAGCCTTGCAACGCTTGCTTTCAACCAGCCGCAATGGTATTTTCCCCAAATTACAAATCAGCATTTTACCCTAAGCGGCACAGCTATCGGCCATCCGTTACTGCCGGAAAATAAAAGAGTAGACAGTAGTTTCAATATAGATGGAAAGGGCAAGATCGCTATTATCACCGGCTCTAATATGGGGGGCAAAAGTACGTTCCTAAGAAGTATCGGGGTAAACATGGTGCTGGCATTTACAGGCGCCCCGGTTTGCGCTACTGCATTCACTGTGTCGGTGGTGCACCTGATGAGCAGCATGCGGGTAACGGATAACCTGGCCGAAAGCACATCTACATTTTATGCTGAATTAAAAAAACTGCAAACCATTATCAAAGCAGTAAAACAGGAGGATCGGATCTTCATTTTACTGGATGAAATTCTGCGGGGAACCAATTCGCTGGATCGGCATACCGGCTCTGCTGCACTGATTAAACAATTTATTAAACACAAAGCTGTTGCTGTAATTGCCACTCATGATGTAGCACTGGCGGAGCTGAAAAAAGATAATCCGAATGCGATTGCCAATTACCACTTTGATGTACAGGTAGCCGGCAACGATTTATTCTTTGATTATAAACTAAAGGACGGCATTTGCCGGAGCATGAATGCCTCGATACTGATGAAAAATATAGGGATTGAAATGGACTGATTTTATTTAAACAACCGCCAGAAATCAAGGCCTAATGCATACGCCATTACGCCAAGCAGGAGCACCATGCCGGCCATTTGCGCTACTTCCATAAAACGGTCGCTTGGCTTGCGGCCGGATACCAGCTCGATGATGGTAAAGAACGCATGACCGCCATCCAAACCCGGAATCGGTAAGATATTCATGAGCGCTAATACCAGCGAAAAGAAAGCAGTGATACTCCAGAAACTTTGCCAGTCCCATCTTTCCGGGAACATTTTACCGATGCTGATAACACTGCCTAAGGATTCGTTGGTATTTACCTTGCCGCTAAAGATAAGCTTGAGCTGGAGCCAATACGACACGAGCGTTTCACCGCTTTTTTTGAAACCCGCGGGGATAGACTCTAAGAAATTATAATTGATTTTTTTGACCTGCAGAAACTGATCGGCATCCGCATTATAAATACCGATTACCCCGGTAGCCGGAACTTTCATTTGTATGGTGCTTGTATCGGCGCCACGTACCACCTGTAAAGAAATCTCCTTACCTATATTGTGCTGAACCTGTTTTCTGAACTGGTGAAAATAAGGAACCGCAGTGCCGTTTACAGTTAGTATTCTATCTCCTTTCCTTAGACCTGCTTTGGCGGCTGCCGTTGTATCACCGGCAACACTATCTATCGGGCCAAACGGTATGCGGATGTCTATAAAGCCAACATCCTTGTAGCTGATCAGCTTACCGGGGAAATCGCCGGGTATAACAATATTTACCGGCTTGCCATCTCTTTCTACCTGCACTGTTTTCGTTGTATTTAACACAACATTCATTGGTATTTTAAGAAAGCGGTCAACATACGCACCGTCGGCTGTTATTATTTTATCGCCATCTTTAAATCCAACGGTTTGCGCCAGCGAATCGGCAGTAATGCCATAGGTCATTTTATTGGTAGGCACATATTCTTCGCCCCAGTGCCATAGCATCATTGCATAGATAAAAAAACCGAGCAGCAGGTTTACCACAACACCGCCAATCATAATAATCAGCCGCTGCCAGGCCGGCTTACTTCTAAATTCGTAAGGCTTGGCGGGCTGCTTCAACTGTTCTTTATCCATGCTTTCATCTATCATGCCTGCTATTTTTACATAGCCGCCAAAGGGCACCCAGCCGATGCCGTACTCCGTTTCGCCGATCTTCTTTTTCCACAGGCTAAACCAGGGATTAAAGAACAGGTAAAACTTTTCGACACGGCATTTAAAAAGGCGCGCCGTTAAGAAATGCCCTAACTCGTGCAGCGTAACCAGTATAGAAAAAGAAAGGATAAACTGCAGTGTTTTAGTACCAACTATTGACCAGTCTATTGATAATAATGTTGTCATTGTAAAGTCGCAATCTTGTTGAACCCTTATTGCTCGGCAATGGGTAGTAAATGGTAAATTGTGCAAGTATAATCATTTCTTAAGCTGCAGGGAAACGATAAACGCCACCGCAGTAAAATTTAAGAAATAGTTACATTTGAATAAGGGAAGCTGCAAAGCCGCGCGCTTCGCCGTCCGTATCAAAATATTCCTGTAATGTGGGGTGTGCAATAAACGTAACGTTGCTCATTGTCCGCTCAACAACTGCCGTCATATCCGGGAAGCTGATGCGGTTGCGGAGAAATGCATAAACAGCAATTTCGTTCGCAGCATTGAGAATACAGGGCATATTGCCGCCTTTGTGCAGGGCATCCATAGCAAGCGTGAGGTTGCGGAATGTTTTATAGTCCGGCTCCTCAAAGGTAAGCGTAGCAGGATTTTTAAAATTGTAACGCGGAAAATCGCTTTGTATGCGCCTGGGGAAACTCAGGGCGTATTGGATTGGCAGTTTCATATCGGGTAAGCCCATCTGCGCTTTAATACTCCCATCTTCAAACTGGATCATGCTGTGGATAATACTCTGCGGATGCACCAGCACTTCAATCTGCTTTGGCTCGAGGTTAAAAAGCCATTTGGCCTCAATCATCTCCAGGCCTTTATTCATCAGGGTTGCTGAGTCTATGGTTATTTTGGCGCCCATGCTCCAGTTGGGATGTTGCAGGGCATGATCGCGTTTTACATTCGCCAGGTAATTACTTTTCTTGCCACGGAACGGCCCGCCGCTGGCAGTAAGAATTATTTTTTCAATCTTGTTTCTGCCTTCCCCTATCAGGCACTGGAAAATGGCGGAATGTTCACTATCCACCGGGATTACCGGCACTTTTTTTTCAAATGCCTTGTGCATTACAATATCGCCGGCCACAACAAGGGTTTCTTTATTGGCCAGTGCAACAACTTTACCGGCGTCAATCGCGTTTAAAGTGGATTGCAACCCGGCATAGCCTACAATAGCAGCCAGCATCAGGTCGTAGCAGTCTATCGAAGCTACCTCATGGATAGCCTGCTCGCCGGCAAACACTTTAATGTCTGTTTTTGCAAGCGCGTCCTTTACGGCTTTGTACTTCCGCTCATCGCCTATAACTACAATGTTCGGATTAAATTGTAACGCCTGTTTTATCAGTAATTCATCATTGGTGTGTGCAGTTAAAATCTCTGCACTAAATTTATCGCTGTGCGCTGCTATTACTTCCAAAGCCTGCCGACCGATAGAACCGGTGGAACCAAATATGGCTATGCGTTTAATCATTAACTGGTATTAGAAAATGCGGTAAAGATAAAAGATTAATAATGCCCGTGCTCCTGTAAACGGCTTACGGTAATGCACCGCCGGTTTTTACAAGCGGTGCAAATTACAGTATGCTGCCTGATATTATTCTTAAAAACAAGAGGTTGTATATGCCTGCTTTGGTGTAATTTCAGCCCATTAATTTTTCTTTTGCTGTTGCCTGCCTTCACCATTTTTAATTAAACACAACCAATGGATGTATCTGCTAACAATGCATTGCAGCATTTTAAAAATCTCGTAGGAGTCAGGTTTCAATTATACAACAGTCTGTTTACTTCACTGCCTTTTCACCGCATTGAAAAAACCGGTGTATTGCTTTCTCTTTTTTTAATTCATTGCGAAGAAGGCTTCAAAAAGGCCCAAA
The DNA here is from genome assembly GCA_965247435.1 of Ilyomonas sp. GTDB lineage: Bacteria > Bacteroidota > Bacteroidia > Chitinophagales > Chitinophagaceae > Ilyomonas. Next base: position 2,537,311 of record OZ252019.1, read on the forward strand.
GCCCGGTAGTGATAATTGACTCGTTTCTGCAACAATATACGGCTTACCAGAAATCGCAGGAGCAGTTGGATCTACTGTTCCGGTTTGTGCAATACACCGAGCGGCAGGTAGTATTGTTCGATGCGCTGGAAGACGCTGCCTTTACGGAGATTAATGATATGAATGGCGCCGGCACATTAAAGCAGTTGCAGTCTATTGTTTACCAGGGAGATAAAGAGGACGAATTTGCCGACAAGCTGAAAAATTTTGGCGTGCGGTTAGTGCTCACGGCGCATCCAACCCAATTTTACCCCGGTGAAGTATTGGGTATTATCCATGATTTGTCCAAAGCGCTCTTAAATGAAAATGCCTCGCTCATTAATTCTTACCTGCAGCAATTAGGCAAAACGCCTTTTCTGCGCAAGCAAAAGCCAACGCCCTTTGATGAAGCCGTAAGTCTGATCTGGTACCTGGAAAATGTATTTTATCCCGCCTCCGGCAAAATATTGTCTGCTCTCAAAAGCCAGTTTCCACATGCCGTACACGATGATAATCCTGTTATTCAAATGGGCTTCTGGCCCGGCGGCGACCGCGATGGCAACCCTTTTGTAACCGCCGAAACGACCCTGCAGGTTGCGGAAGCGCTACGCAGCAGCATTATTAAATGCTACTACAACGATATCCGTAAATTGAAGCGCAGGCTTACCTTTAAAGGAATAGAAAACATAATTGCAGATCTGGAAAAAAAATTATATGCCAATCTGTTTCATACTGCCGATAAAGAGGAACTGAATAAAGAGGATATATTAGCTACACTCCGGCAGCTAAAAAGCACTATCAACCACGAGCACAATGGTTTGTTTCAATACACCGTAGAAAACCTGATCAGTAAGATTGAAATTTTCGGGTTTTATTTCGCCTCCCTCGATGTGCGGCAAGACAGCTCGGTACACGAACAGGTACTTGCAAGCATCGCAGAAAAAACCACTGCTTTGCCGTCGGGTTACAATTCTCTATCTGAAAAAGATAAAATAAAAGCACTGCTGGCAATAGGCGAGGCAATAGATATAAATGTGTTGGCTAATGACCTCGAAAGAGATACGATTGCCGTAATGCAGGCTATACAAACCATACAGCAGACCAACGGAGCAGAAGCTTGTAACCGGTACATCATCAGCCATAGTACCAGTGCGCTAAGCATTATAGAAGTATATGGGTTGTTCTTGCTGAGCGGGTGGAGAAAAGAAGCATTGGAAATTGATATTGTGCCGCTTTTTGAAACGATTGATGACCTGCAGGAGGCCGCACCCATAATGCAAAGCTTATATGAAAATGACCAATACCGCAATCATTTGCGTAAGCGTAACAATATACAAACAATTATGCTTGGCTTCAGCGATGGCACCAAAGACGGCGGTTACCTGATGGCTAACTTTAGCATTTACAAAGCCAAAGAGCAGCTCACCGCAATAAGCAGGCAGCATCAAATAAATGTAATTTTTTTTGACGGGCGTGGCGGACCGCCGGCACGAGGCGGTGGTAAAACACATAAGTTTTATGCATCCATGGGCAGCAATATCTCTAATAAAGAAATACAATTGACCGTGCAGGGGCAAACGGTTAGCTCCAACTTTGGAACAATTGATTCTGCCCAGTACAATATTGAGCAGCTTATCCATGCCGGCATTACCAACGATCTTTTCTCCAGCCGTAAAGTGACGCTCAGCGAGGCCGAAGAACTGCTGCTGCAGCAGTTGGCGGAAGAAAGTTATAAAGCTTATTCCGAACTGAAGAACCATCCTTACTTTATTGAATACCTCAGCCATGCCAGCCCGTTGCGGTTTTATGCAGAAACAAATATCGGCAGCCGCCCGGCCAAGCGCGGCGGCTCTTCCAGGCTTTCGCTCAACGACCTACGCGCCATTCCTTATGTAGGCGCCTGGAGCCAATTGAAACAAAATGTAACCGGGTATTACGGCGTTGGTACCGCTTTGCAAAAGTTGGAAGAGATGGGTAAAGGGAAAGAATTACAGCAGTTGTACAAGCACTCGCTTTTCTTTAAAACGTTGATTGACAATTGCGAAATGGTAATGAAAAAATGTTTTTTCCCGCTTACTGCCTTCTTACGTAAAGAGGAAAATTTTGCAGAAATATGGAAGCTAACCTACGAAGAGTATGAACTCACGCAGAAATATGTGCTGCGCCTTTCCGGCAACACAGAGCTGATGGCCGATTACCCGGTGGAACAATTATCCATTCAGATGCGGGAACGTATTGTATTGCCCCTTGCAACGATACAGCAATATTGCCTGAGTAAACTGCGCGAACTGGAAGCGCAAAATATACAATCGCCGGTAAAAGAGACTTATGAAAAACTGATTATCCGATGTTCTTTCGGGATCATTAATGCCGGCAGGAACAGTGTGTGATACTGGTCGATTGCTAAACCATAAAAAAAGGCTGCGAAAGTTTTCGCTGCCTTTTCGACGTCAGAATATTCAAGTCTTAAACTTATGTACAGTCGTACTGCTGTAAAAACAATTAGAAAGAAAAACCGAATTAAAAATTATCCTAATACAATTACGGGCTCATAATGTTCTGCAGCCTGAAACACTTCATTTTGTTTTCGATCCATCGTGTATTGCGTTGCAGGTTTCAGCTTTGATAAATACATATAACCCAATATACTTGAGCCAATAGAACCGGTTATAACTGCAACTTTAGAAATAACCAAGAGCTCCGGTTGGCTGTAGGCAAGTGAAGAGGTAAAAATAGACATGGTAAATCCAATACCGCCCAACATACCGATACCTAAAAGCTGTTTATAAGATGACTGCGAAGGCATGGTAGCAATACCTAATTTGGAGGCAATAAAAGAAAACAGGAAAATACCAATCGGTTTACCAATAATCAATCCGCCTACTACGCCAAATGCGATTGTACTGGTGTAAATGCCTCCAAAAGAAGAAGGCAATACGATAGCAGTATTTGCAAGCGCAAAGAGTGGCATAATAACAAAATTGACAGGTTTATGCAACAGGTGTTCAATTTTAGCCAGTTTATCCAAAGGCATACTAAAAGCCATCACCACGCCGGCGATTGTTGCATGAATACCGGAATTAAACAGACAATACCACATACATAAAGCCGGGATCAAATAAAGAATTGTTGCTTTAGGCTTCAGCTTATTCAATCCCAATACGGCAAAGAAACTAAGCAAAGCGCCGCCCAGATACAACAGGTTTAAGGAAGAAGAATAAAAGATTGCGATAGTGATAACAGCGCCTAAATCGTCAATGATTGCCAAGGCTGCCAAAAATATTTTTAGCTGTACCGGTACTTTTTTACCTAACAAAGAGAGGATGGCCAGCGAAAAGGCAATGTCTGTTGCCATGGGTATTCCCCAGCCATGTTTAAACTGGGAACTGCCATTAAATATCCAGAAAATGATAGCCGGGCATACCATGCCGCCAAGCGCAGCAAGAATGGGAAGCAAGGATTTCTTTACGGAAGCAAGCTCGCCGATTGTAAGTTCACGTTTAATCTCCATGCCTACAAAAAAGAAGAAGAAAGCCATGAGCACATCGTTTATCCAGGTAAGTGGATTATCCGGGATTTTTAAACTTCCAACCGGAATTGCTTTTAACCAAAAACCTGTATAAGCGTCTTGAAAAGCAGGTATATTAGAAACTACGAGCGATGTAACTGTACACAATATTAACAATATGCCGCCTGCGCGACTGTCGTTAAAAAAATCTTTTAAAGGGTTGATAATGTGGTGTATTTGTTTTTTTGCGATAGGAGCATCTTTCATAGGTAATAATTAAAATCTTAGTTGCATAAAACAAATTAATAAAATATTTAACTTGTTTTTAATACTTCAAAGTTATTGCAAAAATGCCCTTAGCTAAGAGTATTTACTAACATAAATATAATTATAATGTGTAAAATAATTTACTAAAAAAGGCTACCTTTTTGGGTAGCCTTTAAAATCAACAACGATAGTAATTTAACTTTAATCTACATAACCCAGCACACCCATTTCCGGAATGTCCAGACCAGCTACTTCTGCTTCAGGTGCAACTCGTATCGGCGTAATCTTATTAGAAATTTTGAAGAACAGATACATTACAACGAAGACGAATATCATACAGGTTAAAACACCAATTAATTCTGCCACGAATTGGCTTCCATCGCCATAGAATAATCCTTTAACAGTACCCGGAACACCATTCCAACCGTCGCCATAAGAACCGTCTGCAAAAAGACCTAACGCAAGACAACCCCAGGCACCATTTGCACCATGAACAGCAAAAGCGCCGACAGGATCATCAATTTTTAATTTTCTATCTAATAGGTTATACACAAGAATTACAAGGATGCCGGCAACAGCTCCTATAATTACTGCCGAGATTGAATTTACAAAAGCACAGGGAGCGGTTATAGCCACAAGACCGGCAAGCAGGCCATTACAAAGCATACCAGGATCCGGCTTGCTGCCTTTTGCATACATATAAAGCAAAGCGGATAACGTACCCGCCGTACCTGCCATCATTGTATTTACCGCCACAATACCAATACGCAGGTCTGTTCCTGCGAGTGTAGATCCCGGATTAAAGCCAAACCAACCGAATGCAAGAATAAACGTTCCTAAAATAGCCATTGGAATGTTGTGACCCGGGATAGTATTAACCTCACCATTTTTCCCGTATTTACCTATACGTGGTCCAATTACTATTGCACCGGCCAGCGCTGCCATGCCGCCTACCAGGTGCACAACGGAGGAACCTGCAAAATCAACATGCCCATGTCCAAGGCCAAAATTAACCCCTAACTGAGCCAGCCAGCCGCCGCCCCAAACCCAGTTGCCAAAAAGCGGGTAAACGAACATGGAAATAAATAAGCCAAAGAGAAGGAATGATTTGAAAGACCACCGCTCGGCCATGGAACCAGTGGGAATGGTGGCCGTAGTATCCATAAATACCATTTGGAATAAGAATAAGGTAAACACCCCTACATCATATACCTTGCTGTTGAGAAAGAAGCCAACATAACCTATAATACCAAAATCATGACCAAAAAGATTGATGGCATATTCGTGGGGCACAACACCCGGAGCACCGCCAAGCGTAGCTGCGTTTAAGGCGCCGCCAAACATGAAGGCAAAACCACAAATCCAGAAGCCGATCATACCGAGCGCATATACCAGAAAATTCATGCCCATGGTATGCGCCACATTTTTCTTTTGGGTAAAGCCGGTTTCTACCAAGGCAAAACCTGCCTGCATAAACATTACCAGGAAGCCACATATCAGGGTCCACATAATGTTGATTGAAATCTTATTGTGACCGCTCTGTGCAGCCACTTCTTCAGCCGTGGGCTTGCCGGCTGTAGCAGCCGTTACATCTGCTGCAGTTCCGGTATTAGTTCCGCTTGCATCCTGCGAAAATGAACTGACTGTGCAAAACAAGAATATGATTATGCACAAACTTTTTAAAAAAGGGCTTATCCTGAAATTGAAATGTCTCATTGGTTGTAATTTTAGTTTTGATAATTATAGGCGATTAAAAATGATAAGTAGCTGCAAGGATGCCGGTTACCGTAGATTTGGTGGTGCCGCCGTCGTGCTTTTGGAATATCTCTTCCTTACCGGTGTCGAGCCTTAGCTCCGGTATAATAGTAAGATTGCCCACTTTGATGTTAGGCGAAAGTGTAACATCGAAAATGCTGGTTGGCGGTGCTGCTGATAGCACTTCTTTTTTATTATCGAAATATTCGCCGCGGAGCGTGATGCCGAATGTGCTTACAGGATCAAAATTGAAATACAATGCAGAGCCCCACCAGCTATTGCCGTCCTCGGTTTTGTATTTAACCGATTGAACGGTCCCATTATACCCGATACTGAATTTATCTGAAACCGCACCGGTTAAAACAAGATCAAACTGGGTAAGGCTGTAACTGCCGCCATAGCTGCCCTGGTAGTTCAGGTATGCTTTTACCTTATCGTCTTTAGAGCCGGTACTAAACTGTGCAATGGCAAATTTGCGGGAGGATAAAGTATTTACGTTATCAGAAGTTGTTACATTATCGGTAGTATTGGCGATCCCGAGCATTAACCCGCTTTTTCCGCCAAGTCCGATATCCGCTTTCAGGCCGGTATGCGAGAAGGGGCCGAAAGAGAACATATAATCCATGCTGTAGTTGCGGTTGAGATAAGCATCTACCAGTTCATAACCGATATGTGTAGCCCACTTGCCCATGGTAAGCTTAAATTTATCAGAAATTGCATAACTCAAAAAAGCCTGCTTTACTGCCAGCAACGTAGGATGTTCCGGATTAGCATACGAAAATTCTTCTGCCCTCCGGCCAAAGCCCAGATCTATTAAAGCGCTGGCTTTGCCAAAACTGTGAGCAGCCTGCAAGCTGGCCATGCCTAACTCAAATGAATTTTGAGATTGCGTAAAACTTGTGGGGCTGTTAAAAGGAAATTCTTTCGGATCACTAAAATTGTACCTGTAATACACATCAGCCGAACCAGTAATCTTTACGCCGGCCACTTCAATAGCAGTAGTGGTTTTGTTAGCTGTAGTATCCTGACCAACAGAAAGGTAGAAGCACGCAAAGAACGAAGAAAAAAAAAGGAGTTTTTTCATTGAACAGTGTTTGATGGTGATTAATAAAAAATTGCGGGCAGGCAAAAGTTAGTAGCTAAAATTTCAACAGATACCCTGCATTACCAAAAACACATTCACAGGTTGGGTATTAATAATTTATGCGATGAATTACTTTCACAATCAATTTAATTGCGGTATGATAGCCGGATAAAAATTTATTTCTAAAATTCACTTTTAAAGGAAGAAGAAAAGCAGAAAGCATTATGAATGAATGCTTTCTGCCAATATATTTTAGATTTAAAGCTGCGCTGCGGGTATTTCATATATCCCGTTAGTGCCGCTTACAATCAGGGTACCCTGGGAGTATGTTTCGTTGTGCTGACTTTCATCCAAACCAGCCTCTTCTTCGGCTTCTGTTACACGCATTGGCAGGATAAAATTGATAAATTTGAAGATGAGAAAGGAAACGGTAAAGCTATAGGTTACAACGATAAACAGGGCTTTGACCTGTGTAAAAAAGAAAGCCGCATTACCATAAAAAAGACCGTCGTTACCTGCGCTGTTTACTGCTTTAGTTGCAAAAACACCAGTCAGCAGCATTCCTACCATACCGCCTATACCGTGGCAGGGAAACACATCCAGGGTGTCATCTAATATTGTCTTTTGTTTTATATGCACAGCGATATTGGAAATAAGAGCGGCGATAAAACCGATAAAAATACTTTGCGGGATGGCTACAAAACCGGCAGCCGGCGTAATGGCTACCAGACCAACTACTGCACCAATACAAAAACCAAGTACAGAAGGTTTCTTACCACGGATCACATCAAAAAACATCCAGGCCAAACCAGCGGCGCCCGCAGCCGTATTGGTAGTGGCAAAGGCAGATAAGGATAACATATTAGCGCCTAAAGCAGAACCGGCATTAAAGCCGAACCAGCCAAACCACAGCAAACCTGTACCTATCAGTACATAAGGAATATTAGCAGGCGGAACTTCTTTGTGTTCCAGATGCACTTTTCGGCGCTTGAGCACTAACGCACCGGCCAAAGCAGCACAACCTGCCGAAATGTGTACAACAGTTCCGCCGGCAAAGTCAAGTGCGCCCATTTTGTATAAAAAGCCTTCCGGGTGCCAGGACCAATGTGCCAGCGGTGCATACACTAACAGGCTGAATAAACAAATAAAAAGAATGTAGGAAGTAAAGCGGATACGCTCTGCTACTGCTCCTACCACAAGGCCGGGCGTAATAATAGCGAACATGAGCTGAAACAAAGAAAATAGCAACAATGGTATTGTCATTGCCGTACCGCCCTGTAAAACCGGTGCGCCGGAAAAAACATTTTTGAAAAATAAGAAAGTAGTGGGATTACCGATAAAGCCGCCAACAGTATCGCCAAAGCACAGGCTAAATCCTACCACAACCCACAAAACACTCACCACACCGGCAGCAACTACGCTTTTCATCATTGTGGACAGTACATTTTTGCGGTGAACCATACCGCCATAAAAAAATGCCAGTCCCGGTGTCATTAAAAAAACCAGCGCAGTAGCAACAATAATCCAGGCTACGTCAGCTCCATTATACACCACTCCTGCTTTTGCCTCTGCCGGTTTAATAAAAATTGCAGCAACCGCTACTACTACAAGAACTAAAAAAGGTGCTGATTGTTTCAAGGTTAATTTCTTCATCACTAATAAATTAATATTAATTATATATGAATAACTAAAAACAAATTAACGATATTATTTTTAAATCTTAAACATTTCGATAAAAAAATTTGATATTGTGCATAAATTGTTCAAATAGTTAGTTTAATTTAATATATTAATTAAAATTATTATAATAAAAAAGGAACGGCTCATGCCGTTCCTTTTTTACGTTTAAGTACTTATTAACAAATTAGAATACTGTGGTCTTTACTTTCCAGTTTTGAACAGCCCATTAAAAATTCATCTACTTTCCGGGCACATTCCCGGCCTTCGCTGATGGCCCAAACAACAAGAGATTGCCCTCTCCGCATATCGCCGCATGAAAATATTTTAGCTATGTTGGTCTGGTAATTTTTTTCTCCGGCTTTTACATTACCTCTTTCATCTATCTCAACATCTAATTGCTGAAGCATTCCCTGGGGTTGCGGCCCGGTAAAGCCCATTGCCAGCAGCGCAAGCTGGCAGGGTATTTCGCGTTCGCTGCCCTGTACTTCTACAAAGTGTGCCGGCCTGCCGTCTTCCAAGGTTTTCCATTCAAGGTCCACTACCTTAACAGCTTGCAGATTGCCCTGCTCATCACTCATAAAAGCTTTGGTACCAATAGCCCAATGCCGGTGTGCGCCTTCTTCGTGAGACGATGTTGTTTTTAAAAGCATCGGATAATTAGGCCAGGGCATATATTGGTTTCTCTTATCAGGCGGTTGTGGCATCAACTCGAATTGTGTTACCGACAGCGCGCCATGACGGTTAGACGTACCAACACAATCGCTGCCCGTATCGCCTCCGCCAATTACTACTACATGCTTCCCCGTAGCTACCAGTTCTTCGGAAAGCAGGTTGCTTTCTGCAGGCAAGTCGCCCAAAGGATTTTTGCCGGCTACCCTTTTATTTTGCTGTTTCAAAAATTCCATTGCAAAATAAACGCCTTTAACCTCCCGGCCGGCTGCTGGCAGGTTACGGGGCACCGTAGCGCCGCCCGAAAGCACAATAGCATGATTCTCGCGTAACAAGTCGTTGACACTGATGTTTACACCTACATAAGCGTTGTATTTAAACATTACTCCTTCCTCTTCCAACAGCGCAATCCGCCGGTCTATTACCCATTTTTCCATCTTGAAATCAGGAATACCATACCGCAACAACCCCCCGGGCGCGTCGTCCCGCTCGTAAACAGTAACACTATGGCCGGCGTAATTTAACTGTGCAGCGGCTGCAAGACCTGCCGGGCCGGAACCTACTACCGCTACTTTCTTTCCTGTACGCACATTTGGTTTCCGTGCTTTTACTAGCCCTTTACCGAAAGCGATTTCTATGATATGCTTTTCTATTTCTTCGATGGTGATCGGCGGCTGATTAATACCCAACACGCAGGCGCTTTCGCAAGGCGCAGGACAAATACGGCCGGTAAATTCGGGGAAGTTATTGGTAGCACTTAAAATTTCATATGCCTCTTCCCAGTTCTTACGGTACACGGCGTCGTTAAATTCCGGTATGATGTTGCCAAGCGGGCAACCATTATGGCAAAAAGGAACACCGCAGTCCATGCAGCGCGCAGCCTGCTCATTCAGCTTCTCCGCAGAAAAAAGCGCTACAAATTCTTTATAATCTTTTATTCGCTCCTGCACGGGGCGGCGTTGAGGCAATTCCCTTGTAAACTCTAAGAAACCTGTTGGTTTACCCATTCCTGAAATTTGATTTAACTTTTAAATGATTATCAGCGTTTTAAACGCTATTATGCAGCAAGCACCTAAGCATTACACCTGTTATTTTTGCAAATATTGCCCTACAACAAGCTTATGCCTAAATAATCCGATGATGATGCACAGCGGTTACAACCGTTGTTATTGGCCCCGCTCTTGTAAACCGCTATCCATCTGCTCAAACAATTGTTTTTTCTTTTTCTCCAATGCCTGCTTGTAATCTTTAGGGAACACTTTTACAAAATGCTGCAGTTGGTTATCAAAATCACTTAATATAAAACCGGCAACAGCACTGCCGGTATATTGGCTATGCTTATTAATAAGGTTATACAAATGGCGGGCGTCTTCCTCATCCGGCGATTCCAGATACACCATTTCCGTGTTGCAAAGCGTACTGAACTGGCTTGTTACATTATATATATATGCAATGCCACCACTCATGCCGGCTGCAAAATTTCTGCCGGTGGCGCCTAAAATAACAGCCGTACCACCGGTCATATATTCGCAGCCATGATCGCCTATACCTTCCACAACTACGTTTGCGCCCGAATTGCGTACGCAAAAACGTTCGCCTGCTTTACCTCTTATAAATGCTTCGCCGGAAGTGGCGCCATAAAAAGCTACGTTACCAATAATTATATTTTCTTCCGGCACAAATGTGGCTTGCCTGGAGGGATAAACAATTAAACGGGCACCGCTTAATCCTTTACCAAAATAATCATTGGCGCCGCCTTCCAGTTCAAGCGTTATGCCTTTTGTGTTGAACGCTCCAAAGCTCTGGCCTGCAGTACCTGTCAGTTTAAAGTGAATAGTATCTTCCGGTAAGCCTTCTGCCTTGTAAATCTTAGTTATTTCGTTGGACAAAATAGTGCCTGCCGTACGGTCGGTATTTTTTATTTTAAACGAAGCCTGCACTTTTTGCTTTAATTCCAATGCTGGTTTTGCAACCTCCAAAAAGCGCCAGTCCAGTACATTTTCCAATCCATGGTCCTGTGCTTCCATTTTATACAAGCCAGTTTCGGCGGATACCGGCTCTTTGTATAAAACGGCCGACAAGTCCAGCTTGCTATACTTCCAGTGCGCAATATTTTCGCGTACCCGAAGGCAGTTTACCTGGCCTACCATCTCGTTGATCGTTCTAAATCCTAATTCCGCCATGATTTCGCGGAGTTCCTGCGTAATAAATTTAAAGAAATTAATTACATGCTCCGGGTCGCCGGTAAAGCGCTTACGCAGTTCGGGGTCTTGGGTGGCCACGCCTACCGGGCAGGTATTTAAATGGCATTTGCGCATCATAATACAACCTTCCACAATCAGGGCAGCCGTGGCAACGCCCCACTCTTCGGCACCTAATAACGTAGCAATCGCAACGTCGCGGCCTGTCTTCATCTGGCCATCGGCCTGCACAGTAATCCGGCTGCGTAATTTGTTGCGCACCAATGTCTGGTGCGTTTCTGCCAGCCCCAACTCCCATGGCAAACCCGCATGTTTGATGGAACTTACCGGCGACGCACCGGTACCGCCATCAAAACCCGCTATCAGCACTACATCGGCTTTCGCTTTGGTAACACCCGCAGCAATAGTACCTACGCCCGCTTTCGATACCAGCTTCACATTAATGCGTGCGGTACGGTTCGCATTTTTCAGGTCAAATATTAATTGCGCAAGATCTTCAATTGAATAAATATCATGATGCGGCGGCGGTGAGATCAAACCTACTCCGGGTGTTGAATGGCGCGTTTTACCAATCCATTCATCTACTTTGTGCCCCGGCAACTGGCCGCCTTCGCCAGGTTTGGCGCCCTGGGCCATTTTTATCTGTAATTCGTCTGCCTCGGTTAAATAATAACTGGTTACACCAAACCTTGCGGAAGCTACCTGCTTAATAGCAGACCGCATAGAGTCCCCATTCTCCAGTTGCTGGTACCGGGTCTCATCTTCCCCGCCCTCGCCGGTATTGCTTTTGCCGCCAAGCCGGTTCATGGCAATGGCAAGCGTGGTATGCGCTTCCCAGGATATAGAGCCAAAGCTCATAGCGCCGGTGGCAAAACGTTTATAAATATTTTCAGCCGGCTCTACTTCATCTATTGGTATGGAGGGCCGGCAAGGCGAAAACTCAAACATGCTGCGCAGGGTAACTGCTTTTTCGCCCTGCTCATTCACCAGCTTACTGTATTTTTTAAATACTGCATAATCATTTGTTTTGGTGGAATGCTGCAGCAGGTGAATGGTTTGCGGATTAAAGAGATGGTACTCTCCTTTCCGTTTCCATTGGTATATGCCGCCTTCGGTAAGACGACTGATATCGGTATCTTTTTTATTGAACGCAAAATAATGTTTGGCCAATACTTCGCGCGCTATCTCGTTTAGTCCCATGCCCTGGATACGGGATGTAGCACCTGTAAAATGGCGGTTTACTACTTCTTTATTCAGACCGATTATTTCAAAAATCTGGGCGCCCTGGTACGACTGTAATGTAGAGATGCCCATTTTAGAAAACACTTTCAATAAGCCGTCGCACACCGATTTTACATAGTTTTTTTTGAGCGCTTCCACATCATAGGGGGTTTGCAGCTTGCCGCTGAGCTTCATATCGCGGATAGTGGACAGCGCGAGATATGGATTGATGGCAGTAGCGCCAAAAGCAAGCAGGCATGCAAAGTGGTGCACTTCCCACACATCGCCCGCTTCTACAACAAGCCCTACCTGGCTGCGCAAACCTTTGCGTATTAAATGGTGATGCACGGCGGATACTGCTAATAAAGAAGGTATCGGTGCATGATCACTATCTATAGCCCGGTCCGTTAATATCAAAACCTCAAAGCCATCCTCCACCGCGTCCACTGCATAGCGGCAAAGCCGGTCGAGACCTGCCTGCAGGTTGCCATGCATACCACCGGCACGGAAATAAGTCTGCAGTGTTTTTGCCTGGAAAATACCGGTATCAATACTCCGCATTTTTTCCAGTTCATGATTGTTGAGTACCGGGTGCTTCAGCGCTACAGAGTGGCAGGTCAACGGATCTTCTTCTAACAGATTGCCGTTATTGCCCACAAAAGTGGCCAGCGACATCACCATCCGTTCGCGGATAGGGTCAATCGGCGGGTTGGTTACCTGGGCAAACAACTGCTTAAAATAACTGCTGAGATGCTGGGGCTGATCACTCAGCACCGCCAGCGGAATATCTGTACCCATGGAACCGATAGGCTCTTTGCCTTCGCCTGCCATAGGCGCTATTATAAACTCGAGGTCTTCATTGGTATAGCCAAATGCCTTCTGGTATTTAAAAATCTGGTCGTGCTCAAGGTGCGTAAATTGCACACGCGGCTCCGGCAGCTCTTCCAGCTTGATTTTGTATTTATTCAGCCAGTCACCATAGGGTTTTTGCGAGCAAATATTTTGCTTCAGTTCCTCATCACTAATAATTTTACCCGCCTCCATATCCACTACGAACATTTTGCCGGGCTGCAGCCGGCCAAACTCTTTTACAAGTGCCGGATCAATGGGCAATACGCCGCTTTCCGAAGCCATAATAACGCGGTCATCGTGGGTAACACAATAACGGGAAGGACGAAGGCCATTCCGGTCTAACGTAGCGCCGATAATTTTGCCATTAGTAAAAGAGATAGAGGCAGGGCCGTCCCAGGGCTCCATCAGGCAGGCATGATATTCGTAAAAAGCCTGCTTCAGCGGATCCATCTGTGTGTTGCCATCCCAGGCTTCCGGTATCAGCATCATCATTACATGCGGAAGGGAACGGCCACATAAAGTAAGCAATTCAATCATATTATCAAGACAGGCAGAGTCTGACTGTCCTTCAAAGATGATGGGCAGCAGCATGTCCATTTCATCTTTACTAAAGTAAGCGGAAATAAAGCCTTTTTCACTTGTCTTCAGCCAGTTGAGATTGCCTTGCAGGGTATTGATCTCACCATTGTGCGCGATATAGCGGAATGGCTGCGCCAGGTTCCAGGAAGGAAAGGTGTTGGTTGCAAACCGGGAGTGCACAAGGCCAAATGCCGATACCAGCCGTTTATTGGTAAGATCCGTAAAATAGCCGCGTACCTGGTCGCTGGTTAGTTGCCCTTTATAAGAAACTGTTTTATAAGAAAGTGAGGCCATGTAGAAAGTTACCGCGCTCTTGCGGATGGTATTATTAATGGTATGGGTTGCATGATTGCGCAGCACGAAGAGCTTACGCTCCAGTACCTCCGGGTCGTTAATATGATCGGGGCAGGCAATAAATACCTGTTCAATCTCCGGTTCCACACTCAGTGCGGTAAAACCAACACCGTCGGGGTTAACGGGCACCCGGCGGTAAGCAAGCACTTCCAGTCCCAACTTTTCTGCGGTTCGGTTAAAGCTGTCGCGGCATTCTTCGCGCAGACGGATTTCTTTAGGAAAAAAAATTACGCCTACCCCATACTTGCCGTAAGAGGGCAGGTGCACCCCAAGCTTTAAGCATTCATCAAAGAAAAACTCGTGGGGCATCTGCAGCATAATGCCCGCGCCATCACCGGTATTGCTTTCGCAACCGCAGGCGCCGCGGTGTCCCATGTTCTCCAGCACCGTTAAAGCATCCGCGATCATCTGGTGAGACTTATGACCTTTGATATTGGCAACAAATCCAATTCCGCACGCATCGTGCTCAAACGCAGGGTCGTACAAACCTGCCAATGGCTTTTCTGGATAGCTCATACTCATCAGCTAAGTGATTATAGTGTTTAAAAAAATCCGGCAGGCAATCACATAAAAATAGGTAAAAAATTGAAAAATCAATAGTTATGGCATTTAAGTATTTTAATCATTCGTTATTCTTTTTAAACAGATCACTACGAAAAAATAAAAATTATTAATTTATTCAGGATAATATTTAAACATTATCAATTTGGCCTTCCGATAACTGTTCGCCTGTTTGATAATTTATAATTGTGAAGCCTAACATAATGTTTACCGATAGATGCAACCATGGCGGCTTATGGCTATAAATACACATCTTCAATCAGGTAAAATTCTGCCGGCATGTTGTATTGCAGCGTGATGGCCAGCACATCAAACTGGATAAATTTCCACTCCGGATGCTGGTATTGGTATTCTTCCGCAGCATTCATGAGGTTCGCCATTTTTTTTGCACTTATACTTTCTTCCGGTCTTCCGTATTGCAGCGTTGTACGCGTTTTAACTTCCATAAAATGAAGAAATTTTCCCTTACTTGCAATAATATCCACCTCCCAGTTTTTAAAGCGCCAGTTGCGATGCATAATTGTATAGCCATGCTTTTTTAGGTAATCTTCCGCCAAATCTTCTCCTTTATTGCCTGTAACTTTGTTGTTCATCCGTTGTTTTTTAATATTGCAGAATATGAGCTTAGTACAAGATAAAATACTGTTGCTGAAAGGGCATGTGCAACAATATTCCTGGGGTGGCTATGACTTTATTGCCAACTGGCTCGGCATCGAAAATACGGAACACAAGCCATTTGCAGAATACTGGATGGGCGCTCATCCATCCGCTTCTTCCACCGTGGTAACGCGTAACGGCGACCTATCACTTTACCACCTGATAAACGATTACCCGGAAGAGTTTTTAAGCACTTATGTACGACAGCATTTCAACGAGCTACCTTATCTTTTTAAAATACTGGATGTACGGGAAATGCTGAGCATACAGGTGCATCCGACCAAAGAAGCGGCTGCCAAAGGCTTCCACGAAGAGGAAGCGGCGGGTGTGGTGCTGGGCTCGGCACACCGCAATTATAAAGATAAAAATCACAAGCCGGAAGTAATGGTAGCATTATCAGACTTTTGGTTGCTACATGGTTTTTTACCCAACAACAAAATGCTGCAGGTGTTACAGACCGTACCCCAGTTTGCAGGCATGGATAAAATTTATCTCGACGGTGGTTATAAAGCCCTCTACAAATACGTAATGAGCATGCCACCGCACGAAGCAACGAGCCTGCTAATGCCGCTGGTGCAGCACGAACTGGAAAGAAAAAAAGGCGGGGAACTTACGAAGGCGCAGCCCGGATGGTGGGTAGCTAAGCTGTACGACAATGCGGAGAGCATAGAAGACATAGATTTAGGTGTGTTTTCCATTTATTTTTTCAATATTGTACATGTTGAAACAGGAGAAGCCATTTTTCAGGGCGCCGGCATACCGCATGCTTACCTCGAAGGACAAAATGTAGAACTGATGGCCAATAGCGATAATGTGCTACGCGCCGGCCTTACGCCCAAACATGTAGATGTGCCGGAACTGCTTAAGCACACGAGATTTGAAGGCATTGAACCCAATATAATGCGGGGCGAGGCTGTTGGTAATGCGATAATTAACTACCCGTGCCCGGTGCCGGATTTCGGAATTAATAAAATAATGCTTTCGCCGAAAGAAACTCTGGAAAGTATAGCTTCCTCTTTAGAAATATGGGTAGTAGTAGAAGGTTCGGTTAACTTTGAAACCGGCAAGCAGTTACTGGTAAAAAAAGGGCAGGCCGTAGCCATATTACCGAATGAACAATTTATAGTGCATGGCCTGGAAAAAGCATTAATCTACAAAGCGTTTGTGCCGGAGCTCACATAAATAGAAAAACCATTTATTTCGCATACTCAACTTTAAATATGAAGATCACTAAACCAGTTATTATTTCTTTGATTTTACTTACGGCGGTGTGCGCCTTGTACCGGATAGTGCCGGGCAGGCCATGGGGCTTTGCACCACAAATCGCAATGGCTGTTTTTGGGGGCGCCATTTTTATTAACCATAAAAAATGGGCATTTGCATTGCCGCTGCTCTCTATGTTCCTGAGTGATGTGTTGTACGAAGTTTTATACAACGCCGGCCTGAGCACGATGCCGGGCTTTTACCAGGGACAATGGCAGAATTATCTTTTGTTTGCAGTACTTACAACAATAGGTTTTGGAGTAAAGAAAATAAAAGTGCTGAATGTACTTCCTGCAGCAATCGCAGCGCCAACGCTGTATTTTATTCTATCCAACTTTGTAGTGTGGGCCGGCGGCGGCGGACTTGAAAGACCTAAAACTTTTGCCGGTTTGCTGCTTTGCTACAATGATGGCCTGCCTTTTTACCTAAACAGTATTTATGGTACCGTTTTCTTTTCAGCACTTTTTTTCGGCACTTATTACCTGATAAAAACTTATGCAATTAACAAAACACAACAAATAGCATAAAACAAAAAAGCCCGGACTGTCCGGGCTTTTTTGTTAGTATAATTTCATTGCTGCATTTCATATCCTTCGTCCTGGAGCAGGTTATTGCTATCTGCAGCGGTGGTAGCAAGTATATCACAGCGGTTGTTATAGATATTGGCTGCGTGGCCTTTCACCCACTTCATAGTAATGAGGTAATTTTTGGCCAGCGAGTAATATCGTAACCATAAATCTTTATTTTTTTTACCGCCACTAAAATTGGTAGCCACCCATTTATCCACCCACTTCTTCTCAATACTGTTTACTATATACTGGCTGTCGGTATAAATGGTAAGCGTAAGGTTTTTTTGTTTTAATGCTTCAAGTGCTACAATAACTGCCAGCAGTTCCATACGGTTATTGGTAGTAAGCCGGTAACCTGCAGACAATTCTTTCTGCTTAGCACCATACAATAAGATAACGCCGTAACCGCCGCGCCCGGGGTTGCCGCGTGCAGCGCCATCAGTATAAATTACCAATTTATTTTCTACCATAATTCGTCGGTCACTACTGCTTGAATCCTAAACCGTTGCTGTAAAAAAACTGCCTTTTAAATAAGTAACTACCGCGCCGCGCATCAACACGCGGTCGCCGCTCAGCTCGCAGTCAAGATAGCCTTTACGGGCCGAAAGCTGGATGCTCTGCAGCTTGTTTTTGCCCAGCACTTTTGCCCAGTAAGGCACCATAATCGTATGTGCAGAGCCGGTAACCGGATCTTCGTTTATGCCGCTTTGCGGGTAAAAACAACGCGCCACCACATCGCTCTCCACGCCTTTTGCCGTACAGATAACACCACGTGCTTTTACCTGGGCTAACAGGCTGAAATCCGGCTGCAAATCTTCTATCGCTTTCTGCGAATCCAGTACCACCATATAATCGAAAGAACTTTTAAAAACCTGCACGTTTTCTACTTTTAAACCTTCCAGTAAGCCATCCGGCAAATCGGTTACCGGCGCTGCCTCGTTAGCCGGAAAGTCAAGCTGGATAAGGTTTCCGACTACTTTAGAAACAACAAGCTTACCACTGGCCGAGTGAAAAACAATTTCTTTTTTATCATACCCGAGTTCAGTAAACATAATATGTGCCGCGGCAAGTGTTGCATGACCACAGAGTTTAACCTCAACGGTTGGCGTAAACCACCGGATAGCAAAGGCTTCGTCGTGCGGTACAAAAAAAACGGTTTCGCTCAGGTTGTTCTCGGCTGCAATCTGCTGCATCAGCTCATCGGGCAGCCAGCTTTCCAAAGGACATACGGCAGCCGGGTTACCGCCAAATAATTGGTGCGTGAATGCATCCGCAATGTAAACAGGTAATTGCATGAGTAATAATTTTGAAAGGACACAAAGTAATGGCAGAAACTTATTGTGCCTATAGTTTTTTATGCACCGAAAAGATTTACATTACGCCGTTTTAAAGGCAATGAAATGAAAAAAATTTTTAAAAATAATAGTCTTTCCATCGTAATGTTAGCGCTGTTTTTGTTAGCGCTTGGCGCGCAAATAATTACTGGTTTTAAAGAATGTAATGAGGACATCGCCGAATATCATGGCAAGCCTTTTACGGTTGGTGAATACTTAACGTCCGGGCATTTTATCGAAGCTACTTTTGAAAACTGGGAAAGTGAATTTTTGCAGATGGGGCTGTTCGTGGTGCTTACAATTTTCCTGTTCCAGAAAGGATCGTCAGAATCGAAAGATCCGGATAAGGAAGAAGACTGCGATGCAGAACCAGTTGCCAAAGCCGGCTCGCCATGGCCGGTAAAAAAAGGCGGCTTTATATTGAAATTGTATAAAAATTCACTCAGCATCGCGTTTTTCCTGCTCTTTTTTCTTTCTTTCCTGCTGCATTTTTACGGCAGTCTCGAAAACCATAATGATGAGCAAATTTTAAAAGGCCTGCCTGTTGAAACAGCCGCTGCTTATATTGGCAACAGCCGCTTCTGGTTTGAGTCGTTCGAGAACTGGCAAAGCGAGTTTTTATCGGTTTTTTGTATGGTTGTATTCAGCATTTACCTACGGCAGAAAGGTTCTCCGCAGTCGAAGCCGGTAGATGCACCGAATAGTGATACGGGTGAATAAAAAGCAACTGGAGCAGGCGCACCGGAAATGCGTTTTAAACCGCGTCAGATACCCAATACTTCTTTTAATTTAATATATCCTGCTTTACTGGCCGGCAATTTGGCGCCGCTGCTAAGCTGTACAAGGTGGCCATCTTTTTCATAGGCGTCAATGCGGGTAATCAACTGCACATTGGCGATATACGAACGGTGAATTCGTACAAACAGTTGCTGCGGCAATGTTTTTTCAAACCAGGCCATTGTTTTGTTTTTAAGAAAACAACCTTCGGATGTATAAATTTTTACATAATCATCGGCTGCTTCAAAATAAGCTATCTGGCCGGTTGGAATTATTTTTATTTTATTGCCGTCTTTTACTACTACGCGGCTGCTTTGCTGCGGACTTTCGGCAAACGTCTGAACGAGGTTTTTTGAGGTTGTAGCAGTATCCGGTTCCGCACTTAGCGCTTTTACTTTTTGCAGTGCCTTGTCAAATCTTTCGCGGCTGAAAGGCTTTAGCAGATAATCTGCCGCATGCGCTTCAAAAGCCTTAATTGCATACTCATCAAAAGCAGTGGTGAAAATTACTTTCGGCATTTCGTCCAGTAACTCCAGCATTTCAAAACCGTTGATCTTCGGCATCTGTATATCCAGGAAGATAAGGTCGGGCTGCAACTGCTGGATCGCTTTTACGCCTTCATAACCGTTGTTGCATTCCCCGGCTATTTCAATGTCGTTATAACTGTTCAGGTATTCTTTTATAATATTTCTTGCCAGCGGCTCATCATCAATAATTACTGCTTTCATTTGCGGAGGTTGTATTGTTCTGCGGAATGGTAAGTTTGGTGGTAAACAGGTTTTTATCAGCAATTGTTTCAAGCAGGTCGTACCGGCCAAACAGCAGGTACAACCTTCTCCGCACAGACTCGAGGCCAAAGCCGGTGCCACTGGCGGCCTGCAGGCAATCTTCGTCGAAAGGATTAACAACGGTTATCACCAGGACATTGTTTTTTTCCGTTGCCGTTATCCCGATTTCGATCGCCTCCAGCGTATTGTACAGGCCAAATTTAATTGCATTCTCTACAAGGGGTTGCAGCAACAAAGCGGGCAGCAGCATGGAGCTTAGCGCCTTGCCGGTGTTGATGGAAATTTGCAGGCGGTGGCCAAACCTTACTTTTTCAATATCGAGGTAAAGTTTCAGATGCGCCAGTTCTTCCTGCAGTGTAATGAGCTGAATCTCTTCGCGCCGGAGCGTACTGCGTAAAAAATCGGATAGTTGCTGTATCATTTCTCTCGCGCCTTCGGCATTGGTGATGGTAAGCGCGCTGATGGAGTTTAAACTATTGAACAGAAAATGCGGTTGCAACTGCTGGCGCAGCTTAAAGAGCTCAGCATCTTTAAGCATCTGCTCTGCAGCGGACCTGCGTATCTCTGTTTCGTTCTGCTCCTGCGCCACATGCCAGAGCAGCGACATAATACTCATACAGCCGATAAGTAAAAAAGCAGTTACAAACCGGATAAGCCACGATGCAGCAAGCAGCGAGGTGTAATATTCATTTTCCTTAAACAACAGCCGCAGCGCCAGTGTTGCGAGGCCTGTACAGATTGCGCTTAGCACTATGCCCACTGTTAGGATGTACCAATACTTCTCCTGCTTGGGCAGGTAATAGCGCATGTTGTTGTACACCAGCAGGCAGGCGCCGGCAATCAGTACATTGGTTATAGCCGTATCTGTAAATATTACGCCCGCAGTTAAGGCGTACCCATTGAGTACATAGCCGTATAATGCACACCAGCTAAGCCACCAGGCTACAAAGATGACCCGGAATTTTTTGTCGCCTTGTTTGTGTGAAAAGGACAACATCAGTTTTTTTGCAGGCAGGCAGCACTGCTTTGCGCCAGCAGGTGCGAGGCCTTCATTTGAATGATATGTATATACGCTTGGGCGTTGTCCTGCTCGTTGATGCGCGAGTACAGCTCGGCGCCATCAATAAAGTTTTCGATGATATGCAGCTCGCTTACATCTATAAATTTCCATTGTACAAGTTTTTCCTTATTGTTGTAAAACGTGTCCTGTTCGCGGTGGCCCAACAACTGAGCCTTGGTAAATGCATGCAGGTCATCTGCAGCCTGTACGATGCGAAGCTGCTCATCAAACTGCGGCGTATGCTCGCCGTCGCCGCATATAATCTGATACACCAATTTAGCAAGATACCAGTTCATAAAAATATTTTTGAATGATTGAATGAATGATGGATGGAAGGTTAATTAATAAAGCTTCTGGATGCATAACTTCTTATCTCGATGCCTCCGAATACAGTAGCGCCGTCAATGATCAGCATTTTACCGGAATTAATAACGCCGGATGTAGTCCGCTTATCGTCCACGCCGCCAAATATAGCCGTAGCCTGGTTTTGCACATTCCAGTCCGGCGGCACTATCAGCTTTACGCCGCCAAAAACAGCGGATATATCCAGTACGGCCGTTCCCGTAATATCGGCTTGCGTAAGGTCTATCTCTGCCCCGCCCATTACGGCTGTTATTTCTCCGCCCAGAAAGTTTTTGGAAAGCACTTTCCGTTGTACGCCTCCAAAAATAGCGGTTGCATCTATCACGTCGTCCATGTTGGGAATCCTGTTGCCGGTTATTTCTGTAAACCTGCCTTTTATTCCTTCCTCACTTACTTTTCTTTTTGGCTTCAGGAGAAAGAAAGCGCCAAGAATCATAATGGCAACCGGCCAGATATAGTTTCTGAAATTATAGATCGGATAAACATCATCAATCAAAGAAGCGGTACCGATAAAAATGAGAATAATCCAGGACGGATTTTTAAAGTTGTGCTTGATACCGATAAAAAGGCCGAGTACAATTAAAAACATTTCCCAGCTAAGCAACCACTTAGGTATCGGGTATCCCAATTTGGAAGCAAGCAGCAAACCGCCGGCGATAAGCAGGAACGAGCCGGTCCACACGCGGCCGTCAAGGCGTTTGTTTTCATTGGGCATTGTTGCATCTTTTTCCATTATTATTGATTTTGTAAAGTAAAGCTATGGACGCCTGAAAAAGTATTAAATAGTGTTTAGGTAAAGATGCTGCCGGCGCCGGTAAACGACCGGAAAAAGCCGGTAAATTTTTTTACTGCATTAAATGAATACATTTGGCTACCTTAATTTTTTAATACCAAACAACCATCACCATCACCATGAACAAACCTGCTACCTGAATCTGCCTTATTGTTTGCAAACATCAAAATGCCTTTTTGCTGTTGAAAGAACATTTATTAAACCGGTTCTTAACCCACAATATACATTATACAACTTCTATCCTATGCTGCGCATTCTACCGCTATCTGCCGCGCTTAGCTTTCTTTTATTCTTTTTATGTGGTACGGTTAACGGCCAGCGCACAGACATCCGCGGCTTTGGCGATGTTACTACTACATACGGCCAAAAGAAACTGTCGTTCGGCTTTGAAGAGCAGGATTTGTTTATCACTTCCCAGCTTACCGACCGGATAACTTTTTTGGGCGAAACCGTATTTAAACCAGATTCTATGTCGCATTCGGGCTTTGATGTAAGCATAGAACGAATTATCATCAAATACAATATTGCAGGCAATCACAACCTGCTCATCGGCAAGCACCACACGCCTATCAATTACTGGAACGATACGTATCATCACGGGCGGGTTTTTTTTCCCACCATCTTCCGGCCCTTACTTTTCGATGCCGGGTTTATCCCGCTGCACACGACCGGCATAAGCCTCGAAGGGCACGACTTAGGCGATATTAAATTTGGCTACAACCTGATGGCCGGCAACGGGCTTGGCGCTACAGATGTACAGGACAACAATAAAAATAAATCGGTAACGGCAGCCGTTCACATTAAACCGGTTGACCGCCTGCGCATCGGCGCCAGCTATTACTACGATGTTATTTCCAAAGGCTCGATGGTACACGACCACCCCGAACCGGTAAACTGGAAAGTAAAGCAAAGCCTGCTTACCGGCTCCGTAGCCTATTTCGGAAAAAAATATGAACTGCTTGCCGAAGGCACCATGGCACTCAACCACACCGATACAACCGGCAATGCCAGGTCTTTTGCTTCTTACCTCTATACCGGTTACCGGGTGACGGAAAAACTTATTCCTTACCTGCGTTTCGATAACCTGACTTTTCAAAGCGGCGAAGTATATTTTCATAAAGACAATACGACTTCTCTGATTGCCGGCATCCGCTACCAGATAAATTTTTTAACGGTTGTAAAGCTGGAATATATGCACCAGCACCAGGAGCTGGAAGGCAATGCCGATAAAGTAACGGCACAGTTTGCAATTGGCTTTTAACATCAGTTGGTAATTAAAGAAGGCTTCTTTTGTATGAAACATTTTATAATTATTCTTTTACTGCTGCCAGCAATCGCTGCCCGTTCACAAAGCGTTCAGCTTACCGTAATCAGCAACCCAAAAGGCGCTCCTCCGCAACTGAAGTTTGCTGAGCTGAAGTCTGTATTTATGGGCGAGAAAGAGCGCTGGCGCGATGGCACCAAGGTAAACATAGCGCTGCTAAAGACCTCTACAGAAATAGGTAAAGCAATTGCAGGAAAGGTATTCCGGATGAGTGGCGATGAAGTACGCAAATTTTTTGCATTGGGCACGTTTGCCTTTAAAGTAAACTCTCCCGAAACATTTGAAACGGTAGCCGAAGTGCAGGCCTATGTAAAAAAGAATGCCGGAGCCATCGGGATTATTGACCAGGCGTCTTTACCTGCCGATGCAACCGTAACAATAATAGATGGTAAAACGTCTTTTTGAGCTTGCTGTTACTTTAAAAAGCCACGCTATGTTTATAAAATTACAGACTAAATTATGGCTTGCAATACTGTCTATTGTACTGATGTTTACATTCTTTACCTTGTTTTATTTCCCGGCGCAGCAAACTAATATTCTTTTTAAAAATTACAACCAGGAAGTCCAGAATTTTGCCAATACCGTTGCCTTGGGCGTGCAGATAGCCCTGACCGAAGAAAATTATAAAGGAGCGCTCACCGCAATGGAGTATGTAAAAACTAACCCGGCATTTAAATTTGTTTGTCTTGTGCAGGCAGATACCGTTTGGGATAAAGCACACAACAGGACCACTGTTCAGGATAAGATAATCAAGGCTTATCCTGCAGATGTAGTACCGGTACTCTCGGTTAACAATAATCAACCCCTGATTATTAAAAGATCACCGGTTTCTTCTTCCATAATGGCGGGCGATGTGGTGCTGGCTTTTTCGACAAGAGAAATAGAGGAAAATAAAAAAATCATCCGGACAACGTCGCTGATTGTAAGTATTGCCATTTTTGTTATCGGCCTGCTGATCGGCATTTTATTATCCCGTAAAATTTCAAAGCCTGTAATTGCACTGCGTAACGCGGCGAGGCTGGTGGGAGAAGGCGACCTTACCCAGCGGGTAAAAACAAACAGTAAAGATGAAATCGGCGACTTGGCAAACGCGTTCAATACCATGGTAAGCGACCTTGAAAAAACAAGAACCGAACTATACACTTCCAACCGTAATTTATCGGACAGCAACAGCGCACTCAGCAATACGTTGAATGAACTAAAAGCTACCCAGACACAATTAATTCAATCGGAGAAAATGGCTTCGCTGGGCGAGCTCACGGCCGGCATTGCGCATGAGATACAAAACCCGCTGAACTTCGTCAACAATTTTGCGGAAGTAAGTATAGAATTGGCGGAGGAACTGAAGGAAGCGCTGCTGAAAACTTTAGCCGGGAAACTGCCGGAGAACGTTGCGGCACTTACCGACGACCTGATACAGAACCAGCAAAAAATTAACTTTCATGGCAAGCGTGCCGGTTCTATTGTAAAAGGAATGCTGCAGCACTCGCGCCGGAGCAACGGGCAAAAAGAGCTGACCGATATCAACAGGCTGGCCGATGAATACCTGCGGCTGAGCTATCATGGATTGCGTGCAAAAGACAAGGCCTTTAATGCTGCTATAGAAACCGACTTTGATGAGCAATTGGGTAAAATAAATATTCTTCCGCAGGAATTAGGGCGGGTATTAATAAATCTTTATACCAATGCATTTTATGCGGTAATGCATAAGAAACAAACAGCCGGCAGCGATTATATGCCTGCTGTATATGTAAAAACAAAAGGAGAAAAAGGAAGTATAAAAATTTTTGTAAAAGACAATGGCGATGGCATACCGGCCGGGATGAGGGATAAAATTTTTCAGCCTTTTTTTACTACCAAACCCACCGGCGAAGGTACGGGCTTAGGCTTGTCGCTTAGTTACGACATTATTACAAAAGGGCATGGCGGCGCGCTTAAAGTGCAGTCGGAAGAGGGAGAATATGCCGAGTTTATAATACAGTTGCCGGCGGGCCAGGCTGATGCCTGTTAGTACAACTTCTTTGAAGGTTTTTCATTCTGATCATTAATATTAACACTATGAAATATTTGCTGCTTATATGCTTCGTTATCTTATCCCGGCTTACGCTACAGGCTCAGAACAAAAAAATTGACAGTGTAAATAATCTTATTGCAAAGGCTGCCACAGACACGGCACGTATCAATTTATTAAATGCGAAAGCAACCATTTATGCCGAAAACAGCCTTGATTCGGCTATTAATATTGCATCGGCAAACAGTATAAAAGCAAAGCAACTGCATTATTTAAAGGGCGAAGCCGATGCTAACAGAATCAAGGGAACCGCTTTAACTCAAAAAGGTTCTTTTGCATTGGCCAAACAAAATCTTACCATGGCAGAGCAGCTTTACCAACAAACCGCAGATTCCGACGGGTTGAATAAAGTGTACAGAGGCTATGGCATGTACTACGGCAGGCAAAGCAAGTACGACAGCTCTATTATTTTTTTCAGGAAAAACGTTGAATACGATGAAAGGAACGACAGGAAGAAAGACCTTACGTCGGCTTACCAGAATATTGCCGTATCTCTTACTATGTCATCTCAATATCAACAGGCATTACTGTACCAGGGCAAAGCATTAAAACTTGCGGAAAGCCTGAATGATGTATCTACCTTAGCCTATATTAATTTAAATATGGGTATCGGCTATTCCAACGTGAGCGATTACCCAAAATCGGAAGAGCTGTACCTCAAAGCGATAAAATATGCAAGGCAGGCCAATATCAAAAACGTTGAACTGTATGCCTACGCCAACCTGGCAAGTACCTGCAGCCAGCTAAACAGATACGGGGATATGTACGATTATGCGATGAAGGCAGCAGCACTTGGTAAACAATTAGGCGATTACGACATTATAGCTTCCAGCTTATCGCGCGCCGGCAGTGCCCTTACTTCTCAAAAAAGATATGGAGAGGCAGAAAAATTAAACCTAAAAGCGATAGCAATTGCAGATACGGCGGGCTCTCCGCTAAGTATTTATCAAACGTACTCCGATATGGGCTACCTGCGCAGAGAACAACAGCGATACCCGGAAGCCGTACAGTTTTATGAAAAAGGATTTGCTGCACTGAAAGACGCTGATATATACGACTCACAAATCGGAGATAGCTACAACGGCTTATCTGCAGCGTACGAACAAACAGGCGCCTATCAGAAGGCTTTAAACGCCTATAAAACGTCGGTAAAAATCATTGATTCAATAAGAAGCCGGGAAAATATACGCAAGGCAACCGAAATGAGTATGACGTATGATTTTGATAAGAAGCAGCAGACGGAGAAAGCAGAGCAGGATAAAAAAAATGCCACTGCCGATGCAAGGCAACTGGCGCTGATGATTGGTTTGGGCTGCACCCTTTTATTAATTATTGGCGCTGCAGTTGCCTACCGCAACAAGCAAAGAGCCAATCACCTGCTGCAAACTCAAAAAGCGGCACTGGAGCAAACTTTAGCCGAGCTGAAAGTAACGCAGGCGCAGTTGATTCAATCGGAAAAGATGGCTTCGCTGGGCGAACTTACAGCCGGAATTGCGCATGAGATACAAAACCCGCTCAATTTTGTAAACAACTTCTCGGAGGTAAGCATAGAGCTCGCGGATGAGCTGTATGATGAGATAAGAACTATAGAATCGCTTTTTAAAGATCGGGCTAACATACACTCAATTATTGCAGACCTTATACAAAACCAGCAAAAAATAAGTCATCACGGCAAGCGTGCCGATGCTATTGTAAAAGGCATGTTGCAACATTCCCGGATAAGTACCGGCCAGAAAGAGCCGGCAGACATCAATACTTTGGCGGACGAGTATTTAAGGTTAAGCTATCATGGCCTGCGCGCAAAAGATAAAAGCTTTAATGCCAGTATAAAGACAAACTTTGATGATCAGATAGGCGCCGTTAATATTATTCCGCAGGATATAGGCAGGGTATTTCTCAATTTGTTTACCAACGCATTTTATGCTGTAACACAAAAGAAAAAAGCTTTGCTATCTGCCGGTAAAGAAGATGCGTATGAGCCGCTTGTAACCGTTACTACAAAAAAGCTGCACGCTCCTTCCCGGGCCGTTGAGATCATGATAAGTGACAATGGCAGCGGCATACCGCAGCAGGTAATTGACAAAATTTTTCAGCCGTTTTTTACCACCAAACCAACCGGGCAGGGAACAGGGCTGGGCCTCAGCCTGAGCTATGACATTATTAAAGCGCATGGCGGAACAATAAAGGCAGAAACCAATCATGACGGTAAGCCGGAAAATGAAGGCGCAAGGTTTATCATTACGCTGCCCGTATAACACTATCCAACCAATTAAGCTGTTGCCATGACGTTTGAATTTATCATCATCATTTTACTATTCCAGTATCTCCGCAAATCGTTGCAAACGGCTGCTACCCTTCCTGCCTGGGACAGGATTTTTAAGTGGACGGTGTACCTCTCCATAGCCATGCTTGCGCTCCAGTTTACCGCTTCCTCCCTCTATGGCATAGACAAACTGGTTGCGTATGCTATCCTCACAGGTTTGGTGTACCTGCTTTACTCCGATAAAAATTTTATTACACAAAAATTTTTAATTACCGCCATACTGCCATACGTTCTTATATCTATATCCAGCCAGGCTATCCGGTTGGTTGACCCGGCGTTGTACAAGAAATGGCACGACCTGATTGATGCAATTAACTCTTTTGCAATAATATGGGGATTTGGCACCTGGTGGGTAACCAAGCGGCAACAGAAAGAGCTGGTAAAAGTGCGCGAAAAAGCCAGAGAGGAAGAAAAGAATAACAAGGTGATTACTGCTATGAAAGCTGAGCTGGAAGTGCAGGTGGCAGAGCGGACTGCTGCGCTGACAAGGCAAAAAAATGAGTTGGAAAATACTTTGCACGAGTTAAAATCAACCCAATCACAGCTCATACAGGCAGAGAAGATGGCTTCGCTGGGTGAGCTTACAGCCGGCATTGCACACGAGATACAGAATCCGCTCAACTTCGTTAATAATTTTTCTGAATTAAATGCAGAGCTGCTCGAAGAATTAAAAAGCGAGCTAAAAACGGGCATTACAGCAGAAGCGGTTTTAATAATGAATGATATAAAAGAAAACGAGCAAAAAATCAATCATCACGGCAGGCGTGCCGACGCTATTGTAAAGGGAATGTTGCAGCATTCGAGAAAAAATACCGGGCAGAAAGAAGCAACAGACATTAATGCTTTATGCGATGAATATTTACGGCTCAGCTATCATGGTTTAAGGGCGAAAGATAAATCCTTCAATGCGGCTTTTAAGACAGATTTCGATACGGCTACCGGAAAAATAAATGTTGTACCGCAGGATATGGGAAGGGTATTGCTCAACCTTTTTAACAACGCTTTTTACGCGGTTAGCACCAGGCAACGGGTAACCGGGGAAAGCTATAAGCCAACGGTATCTGTTACCACAAAACGGATTTCCGCCATTGCTTCCAAACAAAATGCGGGTGCGGTACATATAACGGTAAAAGACAACGGCAACGGTATTCCGCAAAGCATCAGCGACAAAATCTTTCAACCTTTTTTTACCACCAAGCCAACCGGCGAAGGAACAGGGTTAGGTTTATCATTAAGCTACGACATTATAAAAGCGCATGGCGGAACGATACAGGTGGAAAGCAAAGAAGGCGAAGGCAGTGCGTTTATTATTCAATTACCTGCCAACTAAGAGTTTTACATGCTACGACAAGTATATATTCTTCTTTTTTTAATCCTACTGCCCGCGCCTTTCCTGGCACAGACAATTGTAATAGACAAGCATAAGATTGAAGCGGGCAGAACAAGGCCGGATAGCAATTATGTAAAGTACCTTATTGAAACCGCTTCGGGTTATGCAGATAACATCGCTAAAAACGATTCTGCTGAAACCTTATTTACAGAAGCAATAGCGGTTGCCGGAAAGCTTGATTATACCAATGGTTTGCTGCTGTCAAGATTAAACCTGGCTCAATATTATTTCGTGAAAGGAAAACTAAGCCAGTCGCTGAATTATTTAATGAAAAATGAAGCTACTGCCATAGAGGTTGGCGACAGCGCTTCTTTATTCAACAGCCTTCGGCTGGTGGCAACCATTTATATGAAGATTGGGGATATAAATATGCTGCGTGCAACTTTAATCCGAAGACAACGCATACTGGACCGCAACGGAATTGAGGGATTGAAAGATACCAGCTATTATGTATTGTCTCAATATAATTCTCTTGCCTTGTATTATAGTATTCCGCAAATTAACAAACAGGATTCTGCTGAATATTTTTTCAAAAAGTTATCCCGGCTTGGTCAAAATACTGCTGCATCTAATTTATGGATACAGCTAAGCAATGGCGGACTCGGTAAAATTTTTTCTTTCAAATCTATGTACGATTCGGCTGCTTATTTTTATAAAATTGCCGCCACGGCTGCGCTTAAAGGCAACCGCTTCGATAACTATTATAGTTTTCTGGTTGCACTTGGCGATGTTTACAAGCAATCCGGGCAGTCAGATTCCGCATTCAAATATGCCAACCAGGTATATGAAGCTGCAAACAGGTATTCGTTTGTAAGCCTGCAGGCTTCTTCCAGCGGCTTATTAGCGGCCTTGTATCAGCAAAAGCGCAGGTACGACAGCGCTGTAAAATATATGGCATTGGAAAGCCGGTATAAAGACAGTTTATCAGGACAGGAGACAATTAAAAGCATACAGGTATTAACGAGTGAGCAGCAACTTAAAGAGATTGAAAAGCAGCGGGAAAAAGAAGCGGCAGTAAGCGCCTATAAAGCCACATTAACAAACTACCTTTTTATCGGCGGGCTGATATTATTGCTGCTTATTATTGGTTTTATGTATCGGGTAAACAAACAACGGGCTGAGTCTAAAAAAGAAATTGAAGCTGCCTATAACAATTTAAAGTCAACCCAGGCCCAGTTGATACAATCAGAGAAGATGGCTTCGCTGGGCGAGCTTACGGCCGGCATTGCACATGAGATACAAAACCCCTTAAATTTTGTAAACAATTTTAGTGAAGTGAATAATGAATTGGTTGAAGAAATAAAAACTGAAAATAATATAGAGGAAATAAAAGCTATTGCAAACGATATAAAGCGAAACAATGAAAAGATTTTATTTCACGGCAAGCGTGCCGATGCCATTGTAAAAGGGATGTTGCAGCATTCCCGCCAAACCAAAGGCGTGAAAGTGCCAACGGGTATTAATGCTTTGTGCGATGAATACCTACGGTTAAGCTATCATGGCCTGCGCGCAAAAGATAAGCGCTTCATTGCAGATTTTAAAACAGCGTTTGATGAAAATATTGATAAAATAAATATCGTACCACAGGATATCGGAAGAGTGTTATTGAACCTTTTTAATAATGCATTTTATGCGGTGAATGAAAAAAAGAAAACTGCCGATGAAAATTATAAACCACTTGTAACAGTAAGCACTAAAAATATTACTCGTTTGGAAAAGGGTTGTGTGGAAGTTATTGTAGCGGATAATGGCAATGGCATTCCTTTAAACATTATCGCTAAAATTTTTCAACCTTTTTTTACCACCAAACCAACCGGACAGGGAACAGGATTAGGGTTAAGCTTAAGCTATGACATTATTAAAGCGCACGGTGGAGAACTTAAAGCAGAAACCAACGAAGGAAAAGGAACTGAGTTCATCATTACACTGCCCTTATAAAACCATAATTGTATAGAAATGTATAAGGCCGTAACACTATCTTTTTTTCTTTTTCTTATATTGAATGCATCTGCGCAGCGAAAACAGGTTGACAGCCTTCTGCAATTACTCACATCGGTAAAGGCAGACAGCAGCAAGGCCGCTATTTACACAGAGATTGGTAAGTTTTACACTTACAACAACAATGATATAGCAATAGCATATTTCGGTAAATCCATTGCACTATTAAAAAGATTGGATAAGCCGCTGAAACTTGCCGGCAACTATTACAGCCTCGGCCATTGTTATCTGGAGAAAAGTAATTACGCAAAATCACTGGAAAATTATCTGTTATCCGTTGGCATTTATGAAAATTTGAAAGATAGTTTCAGGCTTGCCAATGCATTCATGTCTATTGCAAACGTGTATAGCTATAACAGCGATTTTAAAAAAGTGCTCGAGTACGATGATAAAGCCCAGGCTCTGATAATGGCGTTAAAAGATAGTACCTTTTTATCCAACTTTGCAGGGCAAAAAGGAAATTTTTACGGACAGCAGCAACGCTATGATTCTGCTTTGTTTTATTATAAACAAGGCTACGCAATTGCAAAGGCGATGAACAACAGATACGGTATTATCAATTCGCTTTCCAATATCGGGCTTACCTATAAACATCAGCACAATACAATCAAAGCACTTGCCTGTTTCGACAGTGTGATGGTCATTCATAAGAAAAATGCATTATCGCCTGATATATTATCTATGGTGTACAATAACATAGCTGCCACCTATTCGCAAATGGGGAACTATACGATGGCAAAGAAAAATTTTGATAGCAGTATAACAATTGCCAGCGAAGCCGGCTTCCCGGATGTAGTTATGGAAAATTACCGCAACCTCGCCGATATGTATGGCAATACCAACGATTATGGCCGGGAAGTTTATTATCTAAAAAAATACCATAGTTTAAAAGACAGCCTTTTTACGCGGGATACCAAAAATCAGCTAACCGAACTGGAAGCAGACTACCAGATAGGACAAAAAAATTCGGAACTGGTACAAAAGCAGGGTGAAGTAGAGAAACAAAAAAATGAAAGAAATCTGTTCCTTATTATTGCAGTTGCAGCGGCCCTGGTTTTGCTGCTGCTTATTGTTTTTTACAGGCGTATCAACAGGAAAAACCTGTTGCTTACCGAAAAAAACAGCCAGATTAACGAGCAAAAAGAAGAGTTGCAACAAACCCTGCAACATCTTAAAAACACACAATCGCAACTGATACAAAGCGAGAAAATGGCTTCACTCGGCGAACTTACTGCCGGCATAGCCCACGAGATTCAAAACCCGCTGAACTTCGTCAACAATTTTTCCGAACTGAACAGGGAGCTTTTGAATGAAATGAAAGACGAAGCGGAAAAAGGCAACCTGGATGAAGTAAAGGCAATAGCCAACGACCTAATAGAAAATGAACAAAAAATAAACCATCATGGTAAGCGCGCCGATTCTATTGTAAAAGGCATGCTGCAACATTCGCGTCAAACAAAAGGTGTAAAAGAACCAACTGATATAAACAAGTTGTGTGATGAATACCTGCGATTAAGTTATCATGGCTTGCGGGCAAAAGACAAAGGCTTCAATGCAGATTTTAAAACTGATTTTGATGAAAACTTGTCTGCCGACAAAGAAGGTTTCGGAAAAATAAATATTGTGCCGCAGGATATAGGAAGAGTATTACTCAATCTTTTTAACAATGCATTCTACGCAGTTTCAGAAAAGCAAAAGACCGCTGATAAAAACTATAAACCACTCGTAACCGTCTCAACTAAAAGCGCTTCTCCTTTGGAGAAAGGTTGGGTTGAGGTCGTTGTAAGCGATAATGGAAATGGCATTCCCCAGAACATCATTGATAAAATTTTTCAACCTTTTTTTACTACAAAACCAACCGGGCAGGGAACAGGTTTGGGCCTCAGCCTGAGTTATGATATTATTAAAGCGCACGGAGGTGATATAAAAGCAGAGACGAAGGAAGGAGAAGGAACCACATTTAATATTAATCTTACCCACAATAAGTAAATGAAAAAATTACTGATTATTTTATATATTTTTTTAAATGCCGGAAAAGGATATTGCCAGGATGACCTGCTTGTAAAAAGCCAGATTGATTCAATCCTGCAAAAAATAGCTGTAGAAAAAAACACGGATAAACGTGTGAGCCTGATATTGAATATTTTCTTAACCAGGGTGGAAGCCTATCCGCATTTGGCATTGTACACGTACGAAAAATTATACCAGTTGGGGCAGGCTGATAATGACGATATTACAAAAGCAATGGCATTAAGTTTTGCAGGACACGGTTACCGTATGTCCGGCAATTACATCAAGGGCCTGGAGTACCATCATAAGGCAATTGCCTTGGCAGAAATTACGGGCAACCCAACCGTTATCGCACTGGCGCAAATACTAATGGCACACCTGTACAAAGACCGGCAGGAATATAAAATAGCACTGCAGCTATATCTTGAAGCAAATAAAATTTCTCCTGACGCACCTGATGCAGCGCAGATTATTCACTGGTGCAGGATAAACCTGAGTTCCGTTTATCTTGCTACCAATCAATTGGATTCCTGTATTTATTATGCAAAAAAAACAGCTTCTGAAAAAGACAGCTCTCCTTATTATTCTTCCAGCCTTGTAAACGTAGCTGGCGCATATAGCAAGATGGGTAAAATTAAAGAAGCGGAAAATTATTACCGCCGGGCTATAGCATATACCGAAGAAGAAAAAAGACCGAGATTAGTACAATTAACTTACCTGGGATTTGCTGAACATTTTCGCAGGATAAATCAAACGGACTCCTGTATATATTATGCAAAAAAAGCACTGGCAGTTTTAAATAACACGGAATTCGGTTTTTTGTCACTCGCACCGGCCAAGTTATTAATGAATGTGTACCAGGAAAGCAACGCCGACAGCACATTGAAATATCTGAAAATATATACTGCTGCAAATGACAGTGTATTTAGCAACAGGGCCAATGAGCAATTGCAAATGATGACTTTTGAAGAGGATTTGCGTCAGCGCAATGCAGCCAGTGAAAAAATTGCCTATCAAAACAAAATCAAATCAAATGTGCTCTTTGGAGGATTGGCTTTGTTCTCACTGATCGCCATTATTCTGTATAGAAATAACCTGCAAAAGCAAAAAGCCAATACAGTGCTGAAGCAAACCCTTGGCGATTTAAAGGCAACGCAGGCCCAATTAATCCAATCAGAAAAAATGGCCAGCCTTGGCGAGTTGACTGCCGGCATTGCACATGAAATTCAAAACCCTTTAAACTTTGTCAATAATTTTAGTGAAGTAAACAGCGAATTAGTTGATGAAATAGAAAATGAAAACAGTATAGATGAAATAAAAACAATTGCAGCCGATATAAAGCTCAACAGTGAAAAGATTTTATTTCATGGCAGGCGTGCCGACGCTATTGTAAAAGGGATGTTGCAACACTCAAGGCAAACAAAAGGCATAAAAGAGCCAACAGATATAAATGCTTTGTGCGATGAATACTTACGCTTGAGCTATCATGGCCTGCGGGCAAAAGACAAAGGCTTTAATGCAGATTTTAAAACCAATTTTGATGAAACGATTGAAAAAATAAAAATCGTTCCCCAGGATATCGGCAGGGTGTTATTAAATCTTTTTAATAATGCATTTTATGCTGTGAATGAAAAGCAGAAGACAAGTGATGAAAAATATAAACCGCTTGTTTCGGTTCAAACAAAAAAAGTAAACGACAAAATTGAAATAACAGTCAGCGATAATGGGAGCGGCATTCCACAAAATATCACAGATAAAATTTTCCACCCGTTCTTTACCACGAAACCCACCGGTCAGGGCACGGGTTTGGGTTTGAGTTTGGCTTATGATATAATTACTAAAGAGCATAACGGAACTATAAAAGTGGAGAGCAAAGAAGGCGAAGGAAGTATGTTTATAATTCAATTACTAAGTTAAACATGGCGAATTATGAGATTACCTGTGGGTATAATTTTAGTGTTTTGCGTTCATTTTTCCTATGCGCAAAGCTTCTATAATATGGATAGTTTAAAATCTTCTCTCAAAAGTTCTAAACCAGATACTTCAAGAGTGTTAACGCTTGCAGCGCTTAGCTTTAATTATGCTTTTATACAACCTGACACAGGGATGGTGTATGGGCAACAGGCTATAGCGCTTGCAAAAAAAATCAATGATGAAAAAGGTGAAGCGGTAGCTATGGATTCGTATGGCTGGGCTTTGTGGGCCTATGCAGATTATGATAAAGCAGCTGATTTCGCACTGAGATCATTACAGCTGTTTAACAAACAGAAAGATTTTGAAATGATAGTCTCTGCCAACAATTTATTAGCATGCATTTTTAGGGACGTGAATGATTACTCTATCGCTTTAAACTATAGTAACAATGCAATGGAGTTGGTTGATTCACTTCACTTTTATAATAAAGATATTGGTATAGCCGGATCGTGGGGAACTACCCTTACTATTCGAAGCACTGTTTTTCTTGTTGGTAATAAACTTGACTCGGCTGAATATTATATAAATAAATTTTTCCAGGTTAATTCTTTAACTAACAATAGTGGCTTTGCAGTAAATACTTTGGCAAGAATTACTGTCGCAAAAAAAGATTTTTCAAAAGCCTTGTATTATTTCAAAACTTCAATTACTAATGGCTCTCTTGCACAAGTTGACATGTTGGATACTTATGTAGGAATAGCGGACTTATACCTGAAAACCGGGAATATAGACTCGTCTATTTATTATTGTAAAAAAATACTGGAAAAAGGCTCTACTACTTTTTATAGAAGAGCAATTAGTGATGCAGTTAGCATACTTGCCAATTGTTATAAACACCAGAAAAATAATGATAGCACTATCAAGTATCTCGAATTAAATATATCAATGAAAGACAGTCTTTACAACCAGGAAAAGATTCGCTCCATCCAAAATTTGAATTTTAATTCGCAACTGCAAAAACAGGAAGAAGAAGCCACGAAAGCGGAATTGGAAAACCGAATAAAATTTTATATGCTATTTGGATTGCTTGGCGTTTTTCTGTTAGTTGGTATTATTCTTTTAAGAAACAATCAGCAAAGAAAAAAGGCCAATATTGTTTTGCAGGAACAAAAAACCAAAGTTGAAAGCACTTTATCTGAATTAAAATCAACCCAACAACAACTTATACAATACGAAAAGATGGCTTCGCTTGGAGAGCTTACCGCCGGTATTGCACATGAAATACAAAACCCATTAAACTTCGTCAATAATTTTTCTGATGTAAATAAAGAACTGCTTGAAGAATTAAAGGAGGAAGCTGATAAAGGCAATATTGAAGAAATAAAAGCAATAGCAAGCGATATAATTGGTAATGAAGAAAAAATCAATCATCATGGCAGGCGCGCTGATGCCATTGTAAAAGGCATGTTGCAACATTCAAGGCAAACAAAAGGCATACAGGAACCAACAGATATTAATACGTTGTGTGATGAATATTTACGTCTTTCTTACCATGGCCTGCGGGCAAAAGACAAAGGCTTTAATGCAGATTTTGAAACAGATTTTGATAAGACAATTGGTAAAATAAACATCGTTCCGCAGGATGTGGGCAGAGTGTTGCTTAATCTTTTCAACAATGCTTTTTATGCAGTGAATGAAAAAAAGAAAACGGCGGGAGAAACATACCAGCCAATCGTTTCGGTAACCACAAAGCGTTCTTCCGTCCTCTCCTTTGGAGAGGGCCGGGGTGCGGTCACTATTACCGTAAAAGACAATGGCAACGGCATTCCGCAAAACATCGTTGATAAAATCTTTCAGCCCTTCTTTACCACCAAGCCGACAGGCGCAGGGAACGGGTTTAGGTTTATCATTAAGCTACGACATTGTAAAAGCGCACGGCGGTTTGCTTACCGTAAACTCAGAACAAGGTAATTTTGCAGAATTCATTATGGTATTACCAGTATAAAATATCAACTTTACACGCCGGTTACACTATATTATTTTTAATAAAACCCTATGACTAACATGATGAAGATATTAGTAGTAGATGATGAGCAAGATGTGAAAACTTTATTTGAACAGCGTTTCCGGAAAGAAATACGCAGCGAGGCGGTAAGTTTTGCTTTTGCTTATTCCGGAGAAGATGCCCTGAACTATCTCCATCACCATTTTCATGAAGCCGTGCTTATTTTATCGGATATTAATATGCCCGGCATGAGCGGGCTCGAACTGTTGAAACAAATAAAAAAAACCTATGAGCAGCCACCGCCTGTTGTAATGATGATTACCGCTTACGGCGATGTGGAAAATTACAAAGCTGCAATTGATTTAGGCGCCGATGGCTTTTTAACCAAGCCCCTTGATTTTATTATGCTAAAAGAAAAACTAAAACTGCAAGCAGATGCCTAAAATATTGGTTGCGGACGATGAAACAGACCTGGAGATACTGATTAAACAAAAGTTCAGAAAACAAATAAGAGAGCGGCAATACGAATTTGTTTTCGCATTTAATGGTGTGGAAGCACTACAAAAAATACAGCAGCAGCCCGACATAGATGTTGTCTTTAGCGATATTAACATGCCGGAAATGGACGGCCTTACCTTGCTGGAAAAGCTATCCGTTACAAGCCCGCTTATCAAAGCGGTTATTGTGTCTGCCTACGGCGATATGGATAATATACGCAGTGCGATGAACCGTGGCGCCTTCGATTTTATATGCAAGCCTGTTAATTTTGAAGACTTGGAAATTACGCTGAACAAAACGATGCAGCATGTACTGCAAATGAAACAAACGCTGAAAGCTATTAAAGAAAACAATATCCTGCGCATGTATGTAGATGAAGCGGTACTTAATTTTATGAGCGGCCAGGAATTTGAAAGCTCGCTGATGGTAAACGAGACAGTGGAGGCAACCGTTGTATTCATGGATATCTGCGGATTTACCGCGCTTACCGAATCGGAGCCTGCCGATAAAGTGGTACGCCTGCTGAATAAATATTTTGATGTGATGGTGAAAGAGATACTGGCGCAGAATGGTTACGTAGATAAATTTATCGGCGATGCAATTATGGCGGTCTTTCGTGGCGATTTTAATTTGGACCGGGCTATTGATGCAAGCCTTGCCGTACGCAACCAGATCAACAGCCTGGCCGGTTCTGCCGAGTTAAATTTTACGCCCAAGGTATCCATTGGCATCAACTGCGGCGAGCTTATTTCCGGCAATATCGGCTCTGCAAATCTCCGCCGGCTCGATTATACGGTAATTGGCGATGTGGTAAATACAGCACAGCGGCTGCAGGTGCATGGCAAGCCAGGACAAATAACTATTTCTGAAGCGGCATTTGAAAAGATAAAAGAATCTTTCAACTGTAACCGGATCGGGGAAATTGTTATGAAAAACAAAGCCAACCCGCTGGTGGTATATGAAGTGCTGGATTGAATATGTTCAATGTTTACCGTTACCGTTCTTAAAAACGTAATATTGATGAGCCGTTGCCTAAACTTGCAATTCTAACGCTTCAATTAATTATTAACCATTACCCCCGATCATCAATCATCAATGCCTTGCCCGCCGCTTGATTATACCGCCGGAGGCTTCTTTAATAGAGCTTGCAAATACAAAAGCCTTAGGATCTATCTCGTAAATAAGGTTCTTTAATTTGCGCATCTCGAGGCGCGTAATTACTGTGAAAATTATATCGGCATTGCTATGCACTTCAAATGCGCCGGGCAGGTAACCGCGCTCGCCTTTATATACCGTTATGCCTCTGCCCATTTCATTCACCAGCCTGTTTTTTATGGTTTCGCTTTGCGAAGAAATAATGGTAACGCCGGTGTATTCTTCAATACCTTCCACTACATAATCAACCGTTTTAGTAGCTACAAAATAGGTGAGCATCGAGTACAGAGAGGTTTGAAGACCAAACTTGATAGCGGCGATGCTAAAGATGATGATATTAATAGCAAAAACAATTTCGGTTACGGTAAAGCTGGACCTTTTACCGGTGTAAAGACCCAGTACTTCAATGCCATCTAATGCACAGCCGGCGCGCATGGTAAGCCCGATGCCGATACCTATAAAAAAACCGCCGAAGATAGAAACCAGCAGCTTATCGGACGTAACGACCGGGTACGGAAAATAAGAGAAGCACACGCCCAGTAAGATAATACAGGCAAACGTTTTAATAGCAAACTCCCAATTGATAACATAGGCGCTCATGATTATAAGCGGAATATTGGCAATAATAATTACATAAGAAAGGTTGAAATGATACAGCTCATGAATAAGCAGTGAAATACCGCTGATGCCGCCGTCAAAAAACTGGTTGGGCACCAGGAAGCTTCTTAATCCAAAACCTGCGGTAATAACGCCTGCCAGCATTAAAAGTGCATCTTTAAATATAGCAGCAGCACTGTGTGTGTGTGATTTACTCATGTTTCTATAGGCTCGTTTTTGTCATTACCGTACGCAGGTTGTGGAGCTTGTTATGGTTAAGCTTTTGCCTCGCTGTTTCGGTGAAATAAGTGTGTGCAGATAAAAAATGTACCTGTCTTTTATTCCATACTTCATAGGAATCTATTAACTGAAGTGCCTGTAACTCGCGGTAAAGGTTGTCGCCATATTCTTTAAATTTATCGGTGCCAAGGTAGAATAAATCGGCATCACACAAAACCGCTGCTACATGGCTGTCCGGATGCTGCGGCGTTTTGGTTGCCATTATCAGTTTGCAAACTGTTTCGATATCCCGGTTACTGCAATGATAGGCGGGCAAAATTTTACGGGCAATCTCACAGCTTACCTGCTCATGGTTTACCGTTGTGGCAATGAAGCCGGTATCATGAAATAAGGACGCAATAATAAGGATGAGTTTTTCCTCTTCAGGTATATTTTCCGCTTCTGCAAGCAGTAATGCTGCAGCCAAAACATCTTTGGTATGCTGAAGATTATGGTAATACAGTTGCTTTGGAAGTTGTTTGGCTAAAAAGTCAAAAACATATTCCTGAAGTGCTTTTATTTCCATTATTACCTATACATCTTTAGACCGGTAAAATTATTGAATTTGCTTAAGGCGCTATAGCGTATTTCCGAAACTGATACAGCAATCGTAACGTGGGTTCCCCGGTTTGACTATACACTGATGTTAAAATCCCGCAACGCCTCATTCAGACTGGTCTTCAAATCGGTACTGGGCTTGCGTTTGCCGATAATAAGCGCACAGCTTACTCCGAAGCTTCCTGCAGGAAAATCTTTATTATAGGTACCGGGTATCACTACACTACGGGCCGGTACGATGCCGCGGTACTCAAGGGGCTCGTTGCCGCTTACGTCGAATATTTTGGTGGACTGTGTAAGCACCACATTGGCGCCAAGTACCGCTTCTTTCTGCACAATCACCCCTTCTACCACAATGCTGCGGCTACCGAGAAAGCAACCGTCTTCGATAATTACCGGCGAAGCCTGCAAAGGCTCCAGCACACCGCCAATGCCCACGCCGCCGCTCAGGTGCACGCCTTTGCCTATTTGCGCGCAACTGCCAACCGTAGCCCAAGTATCTACCATCGTGCCTTCATCTACATACGCGCCGATGTTTACATAGCTCGGCATCAGTACCACATTACGGCCAATATAAGCCCCATAGCGCGCAACGGCGTGCGGTACCGCCCGTACGCCTAACTCTTTGTAGTTACTCTTCAGCATCATCTTGTCGTAAAACTCAAACGGCGGCAGGCTGAACGTTTGCATTTGCTGAATGCCGAAATATAAGAGGATAGCCTGTTTTACCCACTCATTTACCACCCAGCTATCACCGGTTGGCGAAGCAGTGCGCAGGCGGCCTTTGTCCACTTCTTCGATCACCGCTTTTATTGCATCGGTGTATCCCGCTTCTTTCAACAATTCCCGGTTATTCCAGGCTTCGAGTATCAGTTCTTTCATATAAATAGTGAATGGTGAACAAAATGCAACAGAATGATTTCATTGCCGCGCAAAGATATGCTGCCAAAAGGAGCGCTGGTATATAGGGTAAACCGTTATTATGAATGATTGATTTATAGCCGTACTTAAGTTGATATCTGAAAATAATAAGCAGTGCTTTTGGCACTGCCTGATTATAATTATTTAAAAATTGAACTGGTAATAAGTCATACCAATTATAACACCTCCGCGCAAACTCTGTTTGCACTGTTCTCTCCGTTGAAAAACACTTACTTCAGCTTCATATCCCCAATGATCGCTTTGATGCGGTCTTCCAGTTTAGTGCGGGTTGCTTCGTAGGCTTCTTCGGTTTCTAAAATCGTGTGTACACTAAAATAAAATTTTATCTTCGGCTCCGTGCCGGATGGACGGGCAGAAATTTTAGTGCCGTCTGCCAGTATAAACTGCAGCACATTGCTCTTTGGTAAAGCAATATCCCACGCCTCTCCCGTTAATAAATTTTTACCCTTCCCGGTTTGATAGTCGAGTAATTCCAGCACCGGAGAACCGTTGATGTCTTTAGGCGGATTATCGCGATAGCCCTGCATCATTTCCCCGATTTCCTCCTGGCCGCGCATACCCTTCTTGGTAATAGAGATAAGGTTTTCCAGCCAGAATCCATATTGCTTGTACAACTCAATCAGTTTATTAAAGGGCGTTAACCCTTTGTTTTTTAGATAAGCTGTCATTTCGCAGATAAAGGCAACGGCAGACACCGCATCTTTATCGCGCAACTGGTCGCCGATCATCATGCCAAAACTTTCTTCGCCGCCGATGATAAAGTTTTCTTTGCCTTCTTTTTCTTTTATTAACTCTGCAATCCATTTAAAACCGGTCAGCACATTGTAGCAGGCCACGCCATTCAATCGTGCTATTTCATCAATCAATTGTGTGGTAACGATAGTTTTTATCACCATATCATTAGGCTTTGCCAGGCCTTGCGCTTTACGGGCTTCAATCATGTACGCACAGGCAAGCACAGCGGTCTGGTTGCCATTCAGCAGCACCCATTTGCCCGCATTGTCTTTTACGCCAATGCCCACACGGTCGCTGTCAGGATCGGTGCCTAACAAAATATCGGCATCTATTTCCGCGGCTTTTTTCAAGCCAATGCTCATGGCTTCCGGCTCTTCGGGGTTGGGATAATTAACTGTTGGAAAGTTACCATCCGGCTTTTCCTGTTCGGCTACG
Source organism: Ilyomonas sp. (assembly GCA_965247435.1). Lineage (GTDB taxonomy): Bacteria > Bacteroidota > Bacteroidia > Chitinophagales > Chitinophagaceae > Ilyomonas. Next base: position 2,579,898 of record OZ252019.1, read on the forward strand.
ATGGTTACATTAGTGAACCCGAATTTTTGCAGCACCTGCGGTACCAGCATAATACCGCTGCCGTGTATCGGTGTATATACGATCTTCAGGTCGTGCTGTTTCTCAATTACATGTGGTAGTACGCTCAGGCTTTTTACCATGCTGATGTACGCCTCATCCATCTCTTTACCGATGATGGTGATATTGCCTTCGCCGCCGCTGAATTTCACATCATCTACACTGGCGATGGCTTCTACTTCTGTAATTACATTTTTATCGTGCGGCGGTACCAGTTGGCCGCCATCATTCCAGTATGCTTTATAGCCGTTGTATTCTTTCGGGTTATGCGATGCGGTACAAATAACGCCGCCCTGGCAGCCCAGATGCCGGATGGCAAACGAAATTTCGGGCGTTGGCCGCAGGCTTTCAAATAAAAAAACTTTAATGCCGTTTGCACCAAACACATTGGCGGTTGTTTCGGCAAAAAAGCGGCTGTTGTTGCGGCTGTCGTGGCCAATCACCACTTTTATTTCGTTATCGCCATACGTCTTTTTAAGATAATTGGCAAAGCCTTGCGTAGCGGTGCCGATCGTGTATTTGTTTACGCGGTTGGTGCCAACACCCATTATTCCGCGCAGGCCGCCAGTACCAAACTCCAGGCTGCGGTAGAAGGCTTCGGTGAGCTCATCGGGATTGTCCTGTTGCAGTTTCTGTAAAGTGTCTTTAGTTTTCTGGTCGTAATTACCGTTGAGCCAGGTGTTTATTTTATCCTGTATAGCAGCATCCATTGTGTTTACAATTAAGTGGTTAGAAGAGATTGGTACAAAATCAAAAAGTATGCAAGTATAAATTAAATTGATGTGTTTTCAGAAGTTTTGGAATGAATAATGGTATCGTAATAATTCCTTTAGAAAATAATGAACAACTTTACTTCCTTATTTCTATAGATAAGCATTCCTCCTACCTGCATAACCATACATTATGAAATGCCTGTTAATTATGTTGATCTTTCTTATTGCTTTTATCAAAAGCTATTCACAACAATTACAAGGTGCACCCGAAAAAAATATTCCCCTCTGCTGCAGCCTTACGACACCGGACTATGAATTTTCGGGATTAGCCAAATGGAGAAATTTTATACTGCTCATTCCGCAACACAACACGGTTAATGATATTCACAACATTATTGCAGTTGATACGCTGAGTATAGATTCGGTATTGCGCCATCAATCAGCTATAGCATCAGGCTATAAAGTTCTTGCATTCGACAGTTCGCTAAACAGTGTGAGCAACGCTATCGAAAACACAATAGGTCCGCATAATAAATATGGTGGTTTTGAAGCGGCGGCGGCCATAGCAGATACCCTCTTTTTTACTGCGGAGACCGATAGTTTATGCTTTGTAATAAAAGGCGTGATTAAGCAACAAAAGAAAGCTTATGCAGTCGTCTTTAAGGTTGCAGATACCATGTCGCTTCCAAAGCCGGACTACCGCTTTGCCAACGCCGGCTTTGAAAGCATCGCTTACCTGCCGGTTACAAAAAAACTGATAGCATTTTATGAAAATAACAACCTTACCGGTGCTGCCACGGCTTTTACTTTTACAACCGGTTTTAAAAATAAAACAGCGGTGCATTTTGCTGCGCCGTTGCCTTTCCGGCTTACAGATGTTGCGGCTACAACAGATAGCGCCGGGGCAGAAGCATTAACAGGTATTAATTATTTTTATAATGATTTTAAAAATGATACAACACACAGAAAAACGGAGTTCGACTATTATCTTACGGATAATACGGATAAGGTATATACCAGCCTGCAACTGGGCACCGCAGCAAGCCAAATGCATGGCGGCAACCTGCTGAAAGATTGTTTTTCAAGGATTATTACAATGCACATCCGTGGCGACACATTAACCTGGCAGGAGCAAAAAATGATTAGCTACCAGCCCGATAACTGGGAAGGTATTGCTTCGTATAAAAAAGGTGTAATACTGATCATAGATGGTAAGCCGCCGGGCGTACCTTGCAGGCTTTCTTATTTTAGTTTATCCGATAACTGATAATTTTTTCGATTATACAGCATGGCTTTTACTATCGCAGCCCGTTTACCAAAAAACCGTTTACACCGCATAGCGGTAAGTTGTTTTTTCTTTCTGTTTGGTTTGAGCTTTGCAAGCTGGGCAAGCCGCATTCCGGATATTAAAGACAAGTTGCAGTTGAGCGACGGCGAGCTGGGCGGCGTTTTATTTGCATTGCCGGCCGGCCTGATGGTAAGCCTGCCGATATCGGGCTGGATCGTTGGCAAATACGGTAGCCGCCGGGCTATCCTGGCCGGCGCTACATTATACCCGGTTACACTTATCTTTTTAGGACTGGCGGCCACATGTTGGGAACTGGCAGCCGTATTATTTGTGTTTGGCTTGTGGGGCAACCTGGCCAACATTGCCATTAATACACAGGCAGTTGGCATTGAGGCGTTGTATGGCCGTTCTATTATGGCTTCTTTCCATGGCGTGTGGAGCTTGGCAGGTTTTACCGGCGCATTAATCGGCTCGCTGGTTATTGCAGCTCATATTATACCACCGGTACACTTTAGTGTTATTACGGCTGTTTGCCTGCTCCTTGTATTGTTATCTTTTAACCAACTAATGCCACAGGATAACCAATCAGCTTCCACGCCCCTGTTTGCAAAACCGGATAAGGCCTTACTTCAGCTTGGCCTTATCGCCTTCTGCAGTATGGTATCGGAAGGCACTATGTTCGACTGGAGTGGCGTATATTTTCAGAAGGTGGTGCAGGTGCCGGTTCAATTGCAAACAGTAGGTTACGTAGCCTTTATGTGTGCTATGGCCACCGGGCGTTTTGTGGGCGACTGGCTGACGAACCGTATTGGTAAAAAAACAACACTGCAGCTAAGCGGGATATTGATAACAACCGGGCTATGTGTTGCCATTGTCTTTCCCGCACTGGTACCGGCAACAATCGGGTTTTTATTAACCGGCTTTGGCGTTTCTTCTATTGTTCCGCTTATTTATGGCGCGGCCGGCCGCAGTAAAACAATGTCGGCAGGCGTTGCCATCGCGGCAGTTTCCACTATTGGTTTCTTAGGCTTTTTGTTAGGCCCGCCTACTATTGGCTTTATAGCTCAAAGCTCCAGCCTTAAGTGGTCTTTCGCATTGATTGCTGCACTAGCTTTTTGCAATGTGCTGCTGGCATCAAAAGTCAGCTTCGATTAATGTTTTAGCCGGATATACATACTGTAGTAATTATAACCCATATCAACGATTTGAGGTATAGCCTGCTATATTTTCAATTTAAATAGTAGCTGAGTGGCAGCAATTAAACGCTCCTTACAGCACTTCATTTACCGATTGTACAAAAGCGCCGGTTACTTCGCCATGCTGCACTTCTACCTGTATATAGTCTTCCAGCGTGGTAGCCACCGAAACGCCAACAAAATCGGGCTTTATAGGAAACTGCTTGTGCATGCGCTCCACCAGTACCAGCACCAATACCCGCCTGGGCTGGTAATCGAGCAGCGGTCGCAACGCGTACAGGAGTGTACGGCCGCTATTGCTTACATCATCAACAAAAATTACATTCTTATCTGTAAAATCAATCTCCTCACTCAAAGTCACTTCTTTAGGAATATGCTTGTCTAAGATGACAGAAATGACCTGCGGTTTTACTTTGATGTATTGCTGTAAAAACCGGCTTATTTTTTCGGCTATTACCACGCCGCTCTGCCGGATACCGATCAGCACCAGCGGCACGTCTTCTTCACTTATCAGTTCCGCAATTTCCAGCGCCATCCGGTGCAGCTTTTCCTGTGCTGCTTCCCTCGTAAGTACATAATTCTTGTCGGTCATTATATTCGTTTCATTTACCGTTCAAAAATAGTAACAATCAGGCATCTTCATTTACCTTAGCGGCACAACTTTGATTATGTACGTGATAGCACAGGCGGCATTTATTTGTTTAACGATTATTGCCATTGTATTGTTTATAAAAAAGGCTAAAGAAATAAGCGCAAATATAATGTTGGGGAGAGCGGAAGACCATAGCGACCAGCCGGCAGCGCGGTGGAAAAATGTACTGCTGCTGGCGCTTGGGCAGAAGAAAATGTTCAGGAACCCCTTGGTGGCCGTACTTCACCTGGTCGTATATGCAGGTTTTATCATCATTAATCTTGAAGTGCTGGAGATAGCGCTGGATGGTTTGCTGGGCAGCCACCGCCTGTTTGCCCGGCCATTAGGAAAATTATATCCTGTTTTAATAAATGGCTTTGAAGTACTGGCGGTGTTGGTGCTCCTTGCCTGTATAGTTTTTTTAATCAGGAGGAATGTAATAAAAGTGAAACGGCTTTGGAGCAAAGACCTCGATGGCTGGCCGAAAAGCGATGCAAACTATATACTGATTACAGAGATCGTATTGATGACTTTGTTTCTTACGATGAATGCAGCAGATACCACACTGCAGCAACGGAACTTTGGCGAGTATGGACAGCATATTACCGGTAATTTTATTTTCTCTTCCTTCCTGCAGCCGCTTTTTACCAACAGCAGCAATACTACTTTATTAATAATTGAACGCACCTGCTGGTGGCTGCATATTACCGGCATTTTTGCCTTTTTAAATTACCTGCCTTACTCCAAGCACTTACACATTATACTGGCTTTTCCCAATGCTTATTATGCACGTCTTCTGCCGCAGGGTAAATTGCGCAACATGCCCGAAATACAACAGGAAGTATTATATGCCATGCAGCTGGAAACTGTTCCCACAGGCGATGCTTTAAACGGTGAACACAAAAAATTCGGAGCAAAAGATATTACCGATTTAAGCTGGCGCAACCTGCTGGATGCATATACCTGCACCGAATGCGGCCGATGCACGGCAGCTTGTCCGGCAAATATTACCGGCAAAAAATTAAGCCCGCGTAAAATAATGATGGACACGCGTGACCGCATGGAAGAAGTGCGTCACAACATTAAAGTAAACAAGACATTTACCGATGATGGCAAAACACTGTTGCGGGATTATATAACCGAAGAAGAATTACGCGCCTGCACTACCTGCCAGGCCTGCGTGCAGGAATGCCCGGTAAGCATTAACCCGCTGGATATTATTGTGCAATTACGCCGCTACCTGGTGATGGAAGAAAGCAGCGCTCCACAGGAATGGAACGGCATGTTCAGCAATACAGAAAATAATTTTGCGCCCTGGAAATTTTCGCCCGATGAGCGGGATAAGTGGGCGGAAGCGTAAATACTGTTGAAAGTTTACGGGTTTACAAGTTGTTTTAAGTGACCTATATTTTTGCCGCTTCCGGATGCAGGTATTAAGATTATGTTTTTAAAAAAAATTAAGCTTTATACTTTAAACCTTGTACAAACTTTGAAACCCTTGAATCTGTAAACGCCCGAACTTTACTTCAGCATCGGCTCTATCACTACTTTATAAAACTGGATTAATGCGGTGAGTATGAAGATGGCACCCATAAACTTATTCATTCCCTTGTTGCTTGCATTCAGCTTTTTTACCAGCCATTTGCCTGCATGAATATATAAAGCAAGGCCCGCTATAGTGCCTGCACCGGCGCCCACTGTAAAAAAATTATAATGCAGGTCATTGGGCTCAAGCAGTCCTGCATTAATAAGCGATACGCCCCAGGTAAACCAAAAGGGAATTTGTATCGGGTTAACGGCACTCATCGTTACCCCCAGCACAAAGCGGTTAAGCTTGTTATTCAATAGTATCGCTTTTTTATCTTTTGTTTGTTTGGCGGCACTTACAAAACTGATGATACCCAAAGTAAGAAACAACGCTATAGCCAGCCAGTTGAGGACAGTAAAAAAAGTATGATGCGCTACTACCCAATTCATACCGGATAAAGCTATCCGCAGGTATATCATTTCAATAATGGCAACACCAATGCTAAATTCCCAAGCCGTTTTAAATCCTTCTTCCAGCCCGATTTGGGTTGCGGTGATGCTCATATTGCCCAGCGGCAACTGCCCTAAAAAACTTACCAGCATACCCAGCAAAGCGGTGATTACTATGTTCATATCCAATTAAAAATTGCAATGATAAAGCAGCGCAAGCGCTTTTACAATTCACATTCCAGATCTGCCTGGTGTAATATTTTAAAAAACCGGTGCGCTTTTTTCAAGTGCTTCCTGCCTTCGTTGAAGCTCCAGTAACGAACGCCTTTTTTTAAATTGATTCTGCCGATCCGGTACATATCTTCCCAATGGTGTACTATTACTTTTAGTGCCTGCAGGTAACCCATACCGCAGTCGTAAATATGGTTTGGCTCCGCGCCGGTGCCGTTGTACTCCAGTATCTGTATATTTTTACCTGCTTTCAACTCTTCTACAGACGTGCACTTCAGGTCGTAACGGCCATAATAAAAACAATTACTTTCATTACTGATAGCATCGAATACTTCACCAAGCGCGTCATCTATTTCGCGGTGCAGGTTAATGAAGCGCGCGCCCCGGTTGTGATTGCCGGCCATGCTTAGAAAGTATTGTTTACCGTCTGCAATCACTTCCTGCAGGTGGGCTGCATGACGAACTTTCATTTCTTCTTCCCGGTACTTTGCCCGTGGGTGCTGCCGGATAAGTTGCAGCAAGGTGTGCCTGCCATCGCCGGTTACGGCGAGGTATTCTTTTAAAATAAAACCGGTAATTTTTCCCCTCTTTTCGTCCGGGTAGCGGATATGAAATACACTAAATTCCATCGGCATATCTACGAGGTTTTGCAGTACATATTCGGCAGGCATCTGCCGGTGATATCGCGCCAGTTGCGCTTCATTATTTATTTTTCTGAACATCATTCCCTGCATGCCTACCTGCGGCTTTACTGCAAAAGGATAAGTGATGCCTGCAGCGTTTAACTGTTGCTCTATCTGGTATATAGACTGGCCGGGGACAACATAAATTGTTGCAGGATATAAATCCGGAGGCAACTGCTCGTACATCTCTTTTTTACTTTCTCCTTCAAATCCCGAAAACTCAAGCGTTGGATCTACATTGGAGCAGAACCAGAAAGCCCCGGCCCTGATTGCATAATACAACCATATAACACTTAACGGCAGGTAAATTATATAAAAAGGCCATAGTTCCCAGTTTGTTATTTGCTGCCAGCGTCGTTTCAATAAGATAGTTTTTTTGAGCCGGCAAAAATAACCAGAAACTAATGAGAGGTAAGAATGTTTTTACCGGTTTATAGTAAGCCAAGAAACTTAAATATGAGTTTCTAAGGCTGGAGCCTTAATTTTGAATAATTAAGGCTGGAGCCTTAACACTTCATGAAAAAAGAATATGCTATTATTTCGGCTGATTTTATCGCCTCAAGAAAAATAGAACCGGCGGTACGGACAGCACTGTATAAGGAAATAGATAAGCAACTGGGCAGAGAAACAAAAAAGTGGATCAGCAATTACCAGCGTTTCCGGGGCGATGCCATCCAATGCCAAGCAGCATCCGCAGCACTTTCTTTACGGGCTGCACTGATCGTGCGCTGCAGCATTATGGCTTACACACCTGCCCAAAGAGGCGCACCAACCAAAGGATACAGCAATACCCAGTTTGATATTCGCCTGGCCATCGGCATCGGCGTTGTTGACTTTATTAATACACAACAACTCAGCCGCTCCGACGGTGAAGCTTTCGTATTGTCGGGCACCGCCTTAGACGCCTTGAAAACAGCCAATGAGCGGATGACAATCAGGACAGGCAGCGCGGCATTGGACGCAGCGCTGGAACCCCTCTTTTTATTGTTGGATGCACTGATACAGAAATGGACACAGAACCAGGCCGCTTTGGTATTACATAAACTGCAAGGCAGGCGGGACGATGAGATTGCAAAAGTTTTTGGTATCAGTATTTCTGCCGTAACGCAACGAAAAAAAAATGCGCAGTGGTATGCGATAGAAAAAGCCATTCAGTACTTTGAGGCAAAATTGGAGATCTAATGGCTGTATTCACCTATACCGAAGGAAGTATGCTGCTGCGCTTACTGGCAGCGCATCTGCTAACCGATTTTTATATACAGCCAACCAAATGGGTTACACAAAAAAACAGCAAAGGCCTCACCTCTGTTTACCTCTGGTACCATGCGCTGGCCACTGGCATGGCAGCATGGCTGCTGCTCTGGAACCTCCGCCTGTGGTGGGTTGTACCTTTTATAAGTATTACTCATTTACTGATTGATGCCGGCAAAATATATTGGAGTAAAAAGATAGCAAACAGCAATAATCACATTGCCAAAAAAGCGCAGCAGCAATTTCACCTGTTTGTTGCAGACCAATGCCTGCACCTGCTTGTTTCAGGTGTTGCCTGGCTGTACATCATTAATGGGTTTACAAAATTGTATAGCAGCCTGCAGCAGTGGTTGCCGGGCTACCATACCTTGCTTTTACTTACCGGCTATTTACTTGTTTTACAACCGAGTAGCTATTTTATTGGCTTTCTTACCAAACGCTGGTTGCCCGAACTCAATATGAGCGATAGCCTGGCCGGCGCCGGCGCCTGGATTGGTATGCTGGAGCGGGCGCTGGTACTTACTTTCATTTACAGCAACCAGTTTGCGGCTATTGGTTTTTTGATAGCTGCCAAATCTATCTTGCGGGTAACGGATAAGCCCGAAAAGGTAAACGAAGCAACAGCTCAGCCATTCAGTTCGCGCAAGCACACCGAATATGTATTGATTGGCACTTTCCTAAGTTTTGGCATCGCCCTGGTAACCGGGCTGCTTGTTAATTATTTGCTAACGCTGTAGGTAACGCTGACAGGGTTTAAAACCCTGTCAGCGTTGGCAAAGGCGGACCTGCCTGCCGGCAAAGGCAGGGTAGCAGCACACAGCCCGGCCCAAAGCTGAGGAAGCAGCTATAGCCCACAGCCCCAAAACAGGATCTTGAAAAAGCCTTTACTTTCTGCTCCTTTCATTCTACTTTTGCGGCCTGAAAAAATTGAAAGTGTAACCCTATGATAAGCGCAAGAAATATAACCCTCGCATACGGTAAGCGTGTACTGTTTGATGAAGTAAACATCAATTTTGTAGGTGGCAACTGCTATGGCGTAATAGGCGCAAACGGCGCCGGCAAGTCCACCTTTCTGAAAATACTGAGCGGAGATATTGAACCGAACAAAGGCAATGTAGAAATATCGCCCGGCGAACGTATGGCGGTGCTGAAGCAAAACCAGTTTGAATTTGATAATGAAACGGTGCTGAATACCGTAATGATGGGACACAAAAAAATGTGGGACATCATGCACCAGAAAGATGCCATTTATAATAACCCCGATGCTACAGAAGATGACTATATGAAAGCCGGCGATCTGGAAGCAGAGTTTGGCGAGTTAGGCGGCTATGAAGCAGAAAGCAATGCCGGTACGTTTTTGAGCAGCTTAGGTGTAAAAGAAGAATACCATCAAAACCTGATGAAAGACCTGCCTGCGACCTTTAAAGTGCGGGTGCTGCTGGCGCAGGCCTTATTTGGCAGCCCGGATATCTTATTGCTGGATGAGCCAACCAACGGCCTGGACATAGAAACAATCGGCTGGTTAGAAAATTTTTTAGCAGATTATCAAAACATCGTTTTAGTGGTAAGCCACGACCGTCACTTTCTCGACCAGGTGTGTACGCATGTGGCTGATGTGGACCGGAGTAAAATAAAGGTTTTTACCGGCAATTATACCTTCTGGTACGAGAGCAGTCAGCTAATGGCGCGGCAAATAAACGACAAGAATAAAAAGACAGAAGACAAGCGCCAAGCCTTACTGGATTTTATTGCACGGTTTAGTGCCAATGCCTCCAAAAGCAAGCAGGCCACCAGCCGCAAGAAAGCTTTGGAGAAACTAACTATCGAGGAAATCCAGCCTTCCAACCGCAAATACCCGGGTATTATTTTTCAACCGCTGCGCGAAGTAGGCAACCAGATTCTGAATATTGAAAACTTAGCCAGCAGCAGTAATGATGGCAGAAAGCTGTTTGATAAAGTGACTTTCAGTATTAACAAAGGGGAAAAGATTGCCTTCCTGAGTAAAGATCCTTTAGCGGTTACCAATTTCTTCGAGATCATCAATGGCGATTTGCCGGCTAAGAGCGGAAAATACGAATGGGGCACCACCATTACCAAAGCTTACCTGCCACAGGAGAATGATGAGTTCTTTAAAAGCGGACTTACGCTAATGGATTGGCTGCGCCAGTTTGTGCCGCCGCATGTAACCGATGCTGATGAACCTTTTCTGCGCGGTTTTTTGGGTAAAATGCTGTTTAGCGGTGATGATATTATGAAGAAAACAAACGTACTGAGCGGTGGCGAAAAAGTACGGTGTATGCTTAGCCGGATGATGCTTCAAAATCCGAATCTTATTATGCTGGACCAGCCAACTAACCACCTGGACCTGGAAAGCATCCAGAGCTTTAATGAAGGCTGCCAAACTTTTTCAGGAATTGTACTGATTACCAGCCATGACCATACGTTTGTACAAACGGTTGCTAACAGGATTATTGAACTGACGCCTAAAGGTATAATAGACCGGCTGATGACCTATGATGAGTATATGGAAGACGCACGGGTGCTGCAACTAAGAGAAGAGTTATATAAATAATAAAAATGGCATCAGTACTTTAAAATGGGAGCTGCAATTTGTACGTATAAGAATTTTGTTTTTGTCGTATAAATTGTAGTTTCGTTTTTAAATGCTTTTATGGACAGCAAAATCACGCTCAGCTTTAACACAGACATTATTAAAAAAGCCAAAAATTACGCAGACCAAAACAATATCAGTGTATCCCGGCTGGTAGAATTTTTATTGCGGAAAGCTACTTCTTCCAAATACGCCTCGCTCGAAGATTATCCCATTGCCGACTGGGTACACCAGCTTGCAGAAGGAGAAACGGTTTATCAAATCAAAAAAAGAAGCCGGAAAGATTTAAAAAATGAGTTTTTTGATTCTAAAAAATGAAAATTTTCTTGGATGCAAATATACTCATATCGGTACTTAATAAAGAGTATCCTTTATTTACTTATACATCCCGCATCATCAGCCTTACCGGGTCCTCCCGTTTTACAGTGTTTACTTCCCCGGTTTGCCTCGCAATCGCGTTTTATTTTGCAGAAAAGAAATGTAAAAGCAAAGTTGCAAAACAAAAAATTGGTTTGCTGTGCGCCCATTTAAAGATCACCAACACCGGTAAGCACGTGGTTGAGCAGGTTATTGAAAACCCTGCTATACTTGATTTTGAAGATGGGCTTGAATACTACTCCGCTATTGAAAGTGATTGCCAATGCATTATTACAGAAGACACCGATGACTTTTATTTTTCTGCTATTGAAGTGCTGAACAGCCACGATTTTTTTATAAAATACATGGCTGTAAAATAGCTTTTTTCTGAACTTTGAAGACCGAATTCACAAGAAGTTACTGGCTTGCGCTTCGCTTATATCTGTACTCAACTACCGCTTTTTTCTTTATAGTCATTAATTTATTTAAACCGCAGGCTATAAAAGCGCTTCTGGTAATGGATTGATCCATCTATTAAATTTTATATAAAGACCTAAGCATTACTAAGTGGTTACACGCCTTCTTCATTACTGAAAACGCGTTTAAGCGGCACGCTCGACACAGAAGAAACAATTAGTGGAAACTTCTCAACGGCTACTACGCTTGGGTCGAGGCCAAAGCCACGCTCTTCGCTCAGGCTCAGTTCTTTTATCCAGAAATGCAGGCGCATGACTAACTTTTCCACAAACGGCAATTCGTTATCATTCGACAAGAATTTTTCCATAACAATAAACTGGAAATCGCCAACCACGTTATTCCGCTCCAGGCTTTCGTAGCGGCTGGTTACGTTTACTTCTTTATTCTTCACCAGGTCTTCCACCACTTTTCTAAACATCAGGCTCAGCTTCTGCTCTACCCGGAAGCCCAGCCGGAACTCTACGCGGATAATATCGTTAGGGATGATATGATCTACTATAAACTCGCACGTATAAGGATCATCTAACACATCTACATGCACAAACCAATAAATATCGGCACGTTTGGGCTTGCGGTTTAGTATGGAGTAAATAATCTTGTGCTCTATTTCCTTCGGGTTGTTAGCGCTGGTCATATACACCAGGTGTGTAGCGTATTTGGGAACCGTTTTATCATTACTCAGTTCCTGGATCATCGGTATATAATGCTCCATCCGCACAAACTCGACATACCGGTTTTTGATTTTCCGACTGCGAAACCAAACATACATCACCACAAATAAAGCCCCGCCAACAATCAGCGTTACAAAACCGCCGTGCGGAAATTTCTCCAGATTGGCTATTAAGAATGCTACTTCGATAGTGAGATAAACAGTGAGGTAAAGGTATATCCAGCCCTTCCAGGTTCGCCGGCTCACGAGGTAATTGGCAAACAAAATAGAAGTGCTGATCATGCACATGGTAATGGCCAGGCCATACGCAGCGCCCATCCGGGATGCCGACTGAAAATATAAAGTGATGCCCGAACAGCCAATGAATAATAAGGTATTAATGCCGGGTATAAACAACTGCCCTTTTTCCTCAGTCGGATAGTTGAGCTTCATCTTTGGCCAAAGGTTCAGTCGCAATGCTTCACTGACAAGGGTAAAGGAACCGCTGATTAACGCCTGGCTTGCAATGATAGCCGCTGCTGTTGCGATAGCGATGCCTACGTATAAAAAACTCTCGGGCATGATAGAAAAGAAAACACTTTTAAGCTGAATCGCATTTGGATGCAGGGCAATAAATGCAGGATCGGCCAGGGTATCTTTCTGCGCGTATATTTTACCTTTTTGGGTAAGCAGCCATGCACCTTGCCCAAAATAATTCAGTATCAGACACACTTTTACAAATACCCAGGTAATGCGGATATTATCTCTGCCTACATGCCCGAGATCGGAATAGAGCGCCTCCGCCCCGGTAGTACACAAGAACACAGCGCCCAATAGCCAGAAGCCATGCGGATAGCGCGCTAACAACTCGATTGCATAGTGCGGCGAAAAAGCCCGGAAGATACTCCAGTCGTCACTTAAATGCAGCAGGCCCAAAACCGCCAGCATAATGAACCAGATGAGCATCAACGGACCAAATAATTTGCCAATGGAAGTAGTGCCAAACTGCTGCAGAAAAAACAGCAGCACAAGAATACCCAGTACAATAGCCACAATACTGGATTGGGTAATATGCTCGAAGCGCGGAATGATTTCCAAACCCTCGATAGCAGAGGTAACCGAAATCGGTGGCGTTATCATGCCATCGGCCAGCAAGGCAGCACCGCCAATCATAGCCGGCACTACAAACCATTTCTTTTGCCGCCGCACCAGTGCGTACAGGCTAAAGATGCCTCCTTCTCCCCGGTTATCCGCCTTTAAAGTGAGGATTACGTATTTTATGGTTGTTTGTAAAGTCAGCGTCCAGAATATACAGGAAAGAGAACCCAGGATGAGCAGTTCATTAATTCTTCTTCCATTAATAATTTCATTTAAAACGTATAGCGGAGAGGTTCCAATATCGCCGTAAATTATTCCTAAAGCTACTACCAACCCAGCGAGCGAAACCTTATTAGTGTGCTTACCCACAAGTATTTAATTAATCAGTCGGCAAATGTATATTATTATAACCGGTTTAGTCCAAATCTATATTGTTCGGGCAGTTTATTTATACCTTATTACAACCTGTGCAACGCTACTGTTTGTCAGCTTTTTTATTCCTCCGGAACAGCCCGGCATGTTAGTTTTAAAAAATGCACGCAGGATTGGTAATTTTATAAAAGTAGCTTTAACTCCTGTGTTTACAGGCTTGCCTTTTTTTATTCCGGCACCTGTATGCGCCAGACGCACCTTTTTACAGGTAGCGCAATTTTTAGGTCTCCTGTTTCTATTTTCCCTTTTACCTTCGCGGCAAATGACCGAAAAAATTATTATCCTCGATTTCGGAAGCCAGTACACCCAACTGATTGCCCGTGCGGTGCGGGAGGCGAATGTTTACTGCGAAATTTTACCTTATCTCAAACCTTTTAGTATTGACGCTTCCCTCAAAGGCGTTATACTTAGTGGTTCTCCTTTTAGTGTAAACGACCAGGATGCGCCGCAGGTAGATGTTGCCGCTTTTGTAAAAGACGTACCGGTTTTGGGCGTGTGCTATGGCGCACAGCTCACGGCTAAACTTTTTGGCGGCAGGGTGGACAAATCGAATAAACGGGAATTCGGACGTGCCAAATTGCAAATCCGGCAGCCGGACGCTATATTTAACGAGGTAATGGATCTGTCTCAGGTATGGATGAGCCACAGCGATTCCATTAGCCAGTTGCCGGCTGGCTTCGATCTTTTAGCCATCACAGAAAGCATTCCCATAGCAGCTTTTAAACAAAAAACCCACGACACAAGGCCCTTATACGGCATCCAGTTTCACCCGGAAGTGTATCACTCTACCGAAGGCAAAAAAATCCTTAAAAACTTTTTGATAAATGTATGCGGCTGTGCACGGGACTGGACGCCGGCTTCTTTTGTGCAGGAGACAATTGAACAACTGAAGTTGCAACTGGGCGATGCTCATGTGATTATGGCGCTGAGCGGAGGCGTGGACAGCACTGTTGCAGCAACGCTTATCAGCCGGGCTATCGGCAACCGGCTTCATGGCATTTTTGTGGACAACGGCGTGCTGCGTAAAGACGAATTTGAACAGGTATTGAATACGTATAAGCAATTGGAACTTAATGTTACCGGTATTGATGCAAAACAGTTGTTTTATGATGAACTAAGCGGCAAAACAGACCCGGAAGCAAAACGTAAGGCAATCGGTAAAGTTTTTATTGATGTGTTTCAGTCGGAAGCGGCAAAGATAGCGGAAGCGCGTTTTTTAGGGCAGGGCACCATTTATCCGGATGTGATAGAAAGCGTAAGCGTACACGGTCCGTCAGTTACAATAAAATCACATCACAACGTTGGCGGCTTGCCCGAGAAAATGCACCTGCAGCTCGTAGAGCCTTTACGGTTCTTGTTTAAAGACGAAGTGCGAAAAGTTGGCCTGGAGCTGGGCATCCCGACGGATATGATACAGCGGCATCCATTTCCGGGGCCTGGCCTGGCAATCCGTATTTTAGGGGAGATAACCGAAGAAAAAGTGCAGTTGCTCCAATTGGCCGATGCTATTTTTGTTAATGCTTTAAAAGAACATTCCCTGTATCAAACCATCTGGCAGGCCGGCGCTATTTTATTGCCGGTAAAAAGCGTGGGCGTAATGGGTGATGAAAGGACCTACGAATTTACAGTGGCGCTGCGGGCTGTAACCTCCGTAGATGGCATGACGGCAGACTGGGCGCACCTGCCCTACGAATTTTTGGCGCACGTGTCAAGTGAGATTATTAATAATGTACGTGGCATCAACCGCGTTGTGTACGACATTAGCAGCAAGCCGCCGGCTACCATTGAATGGGAATAGTATTTGCCTTTATATAAAAACTTATAGTATCATTGATGCATGCGCATGAAACCGAAACACCTGATTCTTTTTTCTTTCCTTACAATTTTTTTTAATGGTGTGTATTCCCAACAGCCAAGACCGGTGAAGATTGCAGTGCTTGCACCATTGTATCTCGACTCCGCATTTATAGATTATACGTACCAGTTAGGTGAAAAATCCATACCGCAATATATTTTATCCGGCCTTGATTTTTATAATGGTGTAATGCTGGCCGTAGATTCTCTACAAAAAGAAAAGGCAAACATTGAGGTATGGATATACGATACCAAAAAGAAAGGCACTAATATTAATGCAGTTTTAAAAGGAATGTCCTTTTTAAACTTTTCGCTCATTATTGCTTCCTTCAACAATACAGCAGAGCAAAAGGCTGTTTCGGAATTCTCTTTCGCCTATAATATACCGGTCGTTTCTGCCACTTACCCAAACGACGCCAACGTTACGGCGAACCCGTTTTTTGTATTATTAAATTCAACGCTGAAGGCACATGTGGATGGTATCTATAAATATGCAGTTCAGAATTACAATACTGCAAAGCCTGTTTTTCTTTCAAAAAACGGCTTGCTCGAAAGCAAAATTTTTGCAGATTTTAAGGCGAATGACAGCTTATACAAAAACCGCTTCCGGTACCGTACGGCTACGCTGACCAATGAGGTAAGCATAGAAGAACTTACTCCCTATCTTGACAGCAACAAAACAAATGTGCTCATCTGCGGCTCGCTGAATACCGATTTTGCAACCAGCATTGCGGAAGCGCTTTGCCAATATCCGCAATACAAAACCACACTCATCGGAATGCCCAACTGGGATGGCATCCATCGGCTTAATAAACTGGATTGCAGCAGCGTTGAAATCGTTTATTCTTCGCCTTATAATTTTTCGCGTACCGATAGTACCGGTTATGGCATCAGTCAAACCTACCGGTCTAAATTTTTTGCCCGGCCCGGCGATATGGTATATAAAGGCTACGAAGCCATGTACCACTTTACGCACCTGCTGCTCGATTATAAAAATGAGTTTATCAATCATTTATCCGATACGAAATATACCGTTGCGAACCGCTTCGATATAAGGCCCGTGATTGCTTCCGATAACCCTTATGTACCGGCCTACCAGGAAAACCAGAATTTGTATTTTATAAAAAAAGTAAACGGTCTTGCTGTATCTGTCTCTACGCTGGCTAATTAAAAAAGACCTTCATAAATCCGTACAATTGGTGTGCGATATCGTACACCTGAATATATAAACTGCCCTCAAACCCTTGCCAGTAAAGCCTTCCATACATTGGCATATCCATTGAATAACTGCACAGGTACACAAATAAATTAAATAACTTACCATGATAGAACTTCAGCATATCTCGAAGTGGTTAACGGTTGGCGGCGCCAGGACTTTCATTTTAAAAGATATCAATCTCACGATTAAAGAAGGCGAATTTGTTTCTATAATGGGGCCGTCCGGGTCGGGTAAATCTTCGCTTCTTAATATTATCGGCATGTTGGACCAGCCTTCCGAAGGCACTTACAATTTTTTGAATGAAAATGTTTTTTCCCTGAAAGAAAAGCAACGCTCGCAGTTGTATAAAACGCATATCGGTTTTGTGTTCCAGGCCTATCATTTAATAGATGAACTGACTGTGTTTGAAAATATAGAAACGCCGCTGATTTACCAGAACCATAAAAACAGCGAGCGCAAAGCAATCGTTTCGGATATACTGGACCGGTTTAATATCGTGGCTAAAAAAGACCTTTTCCCTGCCCAGCTTTCCGGCGGACAACAACAATTGGTTGGCATCGCGCGCGCGCTGGTTGCCAGCCCAAAACTTATTCTGGCCGATGAGCCAACAGGCAATCTTAATTCCCGCCAGGGCGAAGAAATAATGGAACTGTTTACCAAGCTGAATAAGGAAGACGGCGTAACCATCATACAGGTAACGCACAGCGAAAAAAACGCTGGTTATGGCAGCCGCATCATTCACCTGATGGATGGCAGGATTGAAAAAATTGAAACAATGAAAGCGCAACAGGCATAAACTTACACACCTGCATTCTGGGCTGCCAACAAGCCAGAATGCAACAATCAGCAATAACCGTTTGTTATGAAAAAAATAATGCTGGCAACAGCAGCAATTCTTTTGTTTTTTATAAAAGGTTCCGGACAGGACTCTACCGGCCAAAGCCAGGCGCTTACCCTGAAGCAGTGCATTGAAACGGCGGTTACCAATAATATAGACGTGAAGCGCAGTGAGTATGCCATGCAGAACGACCGGGTGAGTCTGCAGCTTGCCAAAGGACAACTGCTGCCCGTTTTAAACAGTGCGGTTACGCATGGCAGCAACCAGGGCCGCAACATTAACCCCTATACCAATACCTATATTAATCAAAGTGTAAGCTTCGCCAACTATGGACTTGATGGCTCGGCCAACCTCTTCAGCGGCCTGAGTGTACAAAATGCAATTAAACAGTATGCGCTAAACTATGAAGCCGGAAAGATGAACCTGCAGCAGCAGCGCGACAATACTACAATCAGCGTTATATTAGCTTACCTTGCTGTATTGAGCAACCAGGACCAGCTAACGCTTGCCAACCAACTGGCAGATGTAACCCGGCGGCAGGCAGAACGGCTTGCAATTCTTAATAAAGAAGGCGCTACTGCCCCATCTACTTTTTATGATATGAAAGGCCAGTTAGCAACCGATGAACTGAATATAGTAAGTACAAAAAATACACTGGAAACTGCCAAGCTTACTTTAGCACAGCTAATGAATATTCCGTACAGTGAAGATATACTGTTAGAACGCGTTTACGATGAAGCTACGCCGGTATTATACGAAGGTGTTGTAAATGACATTTATCAGCAGGCATATAAAAATTTAGCTACGGTGAAGGCGGCAGAATTGCAGCACCGTAGCTCGGTAATGGGCGTTAGAGCAGCCAAAGGCCTTCAGTATCCAAGAGTCTATTTGAACGGTGGTATCGGTACCAATTATTCCAGCACCGGAAGTATTCAGCAGCTTTTAATGTCAACAGACGTAGCTACCGATACCTATGTAACAATAGACAATGTAAAAGTGCCGGTATATGCGCCGCAACCTACATTCGCCAATTCTAAAATCAGTTATGGAAACCAGTGGAAGAACAACTTTAATTCTTATGTAAATGTTACGCTGTCTATTCCGTTGCTAAACGGCTTGCAGACCAAAAGCCGGATAAAACAGGCGGAGATTACAGAAAAACAAACTTCTTTTGAAGAGCAAACCACCAAACTCCAACTGAAGCAGGCGATAGAGCAGGCGTATGTAAATATGAAAGCCGCCTTTCAAACCTATACAACCGTAGCGGAGCAGGTAAAGGATTTTGAAGAATCTTTTCGCGCAGCAGAAATAAAATTTAATGAGGGCGCTTTTACTTCGGTAGAATACCTCGTGGTAAAGAACAACGTTGACCGTGCCCGAACCAACCTTATCACTGCACGGTACGATTATATATTACGCTCGAAGATTTTAGATTATTATCAATCCAAACCACTTTGGTAGGGTTACAAAGCTTGTATAATAAAACAGCCTGATAAAATATATCAGGCTGTTTTATTTGCATAATGTGTTCTGATGTACCTACTGGAGTTTTACATCAAACGGCTGCTTCGTTGGCGGCAGGCATTTTTCGTCGTTACACACCATGTAATCAATAGTTCCGCTCACGCTGGTTTTAGCAGCAGTTTTTAGTTGCACTGCCTGTACAAATTCCACTTTATCTGCATAGTATTTTACATCTACTCCAAAATTTTCGTCGTGTATTGTTTTTAAGGCGCCGTTTTCTTTGGCTGCGCCATCAATCACCAGCAATGGGTTTCTCTTAAAAATTATTTGTGTTGGCTTCGGGCCGCCATCGGGCGTTTTTTGGGAGTAAATATGCCAGGGCTTTGGCAGCGTTGCCGTGATTATTATTTCATACAATTTATCAGATTTTTTTTTGGCGCTATATGACCATTTCACCGGGCTTTCTATCTGCGCCTGCACTGCACAAGCGGTTATCATTAAAACTAAAACCAAAGTATATTTTTTCATAATTATCTGTTTTTATTTAAAAGCTCGTAATCAATTTAGCTGCAGCAGTTCAAATACTTTAAGGCCATCCACGTTGCCCAAAGCGGCCGAAGTAGCTCTTTCCGGGTGCGGCATCATGCCCCAGACATTACCGCCCTCATTCCGGATACCAGCTATATTTCTAATTGCACCGTTTGGGTTGTACGCGAGATCACTGTCATTGATGCCGCTCACGTCACCTTTTTCGCTGCAATAGCGGAAGATCACGTCATTCCGTTCCTCCAGCTTATCCAGCGTTCTATCGTCGGCGTAATACCGGCCGTCGCCATGTGCTACCGGAATTTTCAGCACAGCAGCGTCATTTTTTATAAATACATTTTTACAAACAAATTGCCGGTGACCATTGTTGAGCAGCACACCCGGCAGTAATCCTGCTTCACACAAGATCTGGAAGCCGTTGCAAACGCCTAACACTTTGCCGCCCTTATTTGCGAAAGCAATAACGCTTTGCATCATCGGGCTGAAACGTGCAATAGCGCCGCACCGCAGGTAATCGCCATACGAAAAACCACCGGGCAATACAATACAATCACCGCTGGTAAACATGCTCAGGTCTTTGTTTTTGTGCCAAAGCATAATCACTTCTTGATGCATATCCTGCTCCAGCGCATTTTGCATGTCCCGGTCGCAATTAGAACCTGGAAAAACAACGACTCCAAATTTCATGTTTCGCTATTTTGTATTATAAAATTGCTGCCAGCACACTTAAACCTTTCCTACTGAGCATAAGCAAAGCCCAAAGTTAAACAGGGCGTCGTTAATAAGGCGTTTAAGTTTTCAGCCAGAACCAGTTGTTGTAGATGATGATCCCGATTAACGCCCAGAAAACAATTGTTTGGTAAACGTTGCTCTTGCTATATACAAACAAGTTGCTGGCAACCGCCGCTGCAGGCAGAAGCCCTAAGATGATGTAATTAAAATTGCCGTTTTTCAGCAGAAACACCAGCGGGATGCTCAACAAAAACATCACCATTAAAACGCCCCACGACCGGCGCACCTGCACTACGGCACGGCCTGCATTTGCCTGCCAGGCAAACAAGCCCGCAAGTACCGCAAAGCTACCGGCAGCGCCGGCAATAATAACCGGCACCTGTTCCCGGTAATTGAAAAGATGAGGCTGAAATTGCGGTAAATAATTTTTTACTCCGCTCAGGTTATCAGAAAGAAACAGAAGCGCTATTGCAAAATAAACAGGCGTAAGCAATCCAAGCAGCAACACCATCCATTCATTAACGCGAAAAATCCGCAGGCTGCCCACCGCAAAAAAAGCGATGATAACCAGGAATAGCGCAGGCAGATATACCATGCACAGTAATCCGGTAATAAGGCCGATGTTATAAATAAGCGGTTTAGCGCCGGAAGGGTTGTACAGCTTTGCCAGCATAGAAAACAGCCATATAACTACAAAATTGGTAACTAATGCCGGTGTAATATTACCCCACGCAGGGTATAAAGATGTTAGGAGGATGTAACACAATGCCGTAACAAAATATTGCTTCGGAAACATGCGCAAATCATTCAACACCGTATTAAAGCGCAACGCCTGCACGATGATGATTGCATGATACAATAAGATCAGCAAAAAATCGGGCAGTGACCGGAGCGGCAGCAGGAAGCTAAAAAAAAAGGCTTCTCTGCCTGTAACCACTATGGCCGGTGGCATTATAAGAAAGTGCCCGTGCGCTACAATACTTAATGCAATAAGCCAAAAAATACTGACAGAAGATTTTTCCCGGAAAATAGCTACCACAGGTTTGGTTTAAAAGTCAACTTTTGCAAAGCAAATATAATTCCTGTATGCGCAGGGTATAATCATTTGTTTTGCGCCGACCTGTTTGCCAAGCCTTGGCATAAATTCGTAGCCCCGGTCGAGGTTGTGCAAGGTAGGACTATGATTGAGTTCGCCTTCCGGCGTAATACTCTGGTCGGATAACAACACATTTTTCCGTACCGTTTCATTATACAAAAAATGTACTTCGCTGCCGGTATTCATGGTAGTATAACCGATGAAGTCATCGGTATTGTCGTCGTACTGCGACTTATGAATAACGTTGGACCAGGTTAAATTGCTGGCAGAATCGAATGACAACAGCACAATATTATCGGCAAAATAACGCGTATTCTGAAAGCCGGAGCCGCTCCTGCTCCATGGATAATAATAGCCATACGGGTTAGCATAAGAATAATAATAGTATGAACTTGCGGGGTAGTAGGGATAATTATTAAAATAATCCCAGCGGTTGTACTGGTTGCCGCGTGATGAAGAATAAACAGATTCTGCTGCCACCACATAGCCGCCATCTTTGCGCATTACTATATTTTGCAAAAAGAAATCATTGAACGCATAGCGGCTGTTGCCCTCGCTTTTGGCGTTGGTACGCAAATCCTCACTAAAAGTCGTATAATTTACAGCGGCTATACTATCGCTCCGCTTGCTGAAAACCGACGCATACAAGCCATCTACATTGCCGCGGCGGCTCCTCGTATAAAAAGAAGAAACGAGGTAGTTTTTATTTTCATTGTCCACCTTTATCCTGATGTCATCAAGATACACTTTATTAAGCGACAGATCATACAGCTTCGGACTGCTGGCTGCTATTCTTTTTGTAACCAGTGTAAGACCTGCAATATTATCTTTCTGCGCGGCACCCGATGCACGTACAAATACAATATCACCTTCATTATCTATGCTGAATTCGGACAGAAAGTCGTTATGCTCCGGCATTTCGATACTCATATACGATTTATCCTGGAGCGCGAGCGAATTATCAAACACAAGGCTGGTGACGGTATAAATGTTTTCGTTCTTCGTATTAATTTTAATAAAACCAATCTTCTGCCGGTCTTCGCTTACTACATAAGAATATACTTTGTTGTTGGCCAGAAAATTAATTTGTGTAGTATCCAATTCCTTTGGCTCCCCCACGATTTTAGCGTCGCCATCCAGCTTGGCCGCCATACAATACACGATGTTGCGGCGCTGATACTGGTAAAACAGGTAGAAGAAATTGCGGTAGGCAAGAATATCTGTGTTGATGACCTTATCCGGTAAAAACGACAATTTTTCTGTTGTGGCCAGCTTCATGTCGTTGTCGTAAACAGAAATATGATGACTGTTACGCAGGTTTTTATAAATGAGATAATGGCTGTTCATTTTACCGATAATCTCAAATTCCAATCCCCGCACATCATCTTTATCCGGCTGGGAATACATGATATTCTGCGCTTTAACGCCGGTATTCCAGCAACAAAAACCAAAGAGGGCAGCAATAAATAATAAAGTCTTTATACGCATTCGATCACTATATTTTTTCACTAACAAATGTAAGCCTTGAACGATTAAAGAACTTTTGACAATACAATAGCATTGTTAAGATTACCGGACAAGATCGTACCAAAAACAGCTACACCGCATTTTTTTGGCAAAGTTCAAGAAAGGCTGCGGATTGTGCTCATTTACAACGCCCACTTTCCGGTTTGCAAAGATGGTTTTCCTACTTACAGACAATGGATTGCATTTGAAAAATAGTCTGCCGAGAAGAAATACTGCATTTTTGGTGAGAGTTATATATTGCGACAAATAATTTTGATGAAACTTTTCTTCATACGCTATACAAAAATGGCTTTTGTATATTTAAAACTGCACCTTTTTTTTGGCATTTTTTCCGGGTTTCTTCTTAATCTTTATTACCTGACTGCATTTTCGAGGTGGGCAAATAAAAACAAAAAAATTGCATACAATGATTTTCCGGGAAAATGGGATTATACAAAACGCTATGCATTGTATAAGTGGATTATTAGGGAGGAAGCGTTGTCGCAGATGGCTGTGAATTATTTAGAGTTTGGCGTGGCAGAAGGTGCATCTTTCCGCTGGTTTGTACAGCAAAACCAACACCCGGAAACCCGGTTTTATGGCTTCGATACATTTACCGGCTTGCCGGAAGATTTCGGCGTTTATAAAAAAGGTGGATTCGACACTAAGAATAAAATACCGGAAATAGATGATATCAGAGTAAAGTTTTACCAGGGCTTGTTTCAGCAAACCCTGCCTGACTTTCTTAAAAAATTCGACAGCAGCAAGAGAAATATATTAATGATGGATGCAGATCTTTATTCTGCAACCTTATATGTGCTCACCAGCATAGCGCCGTTTCTAAAAAAAGATGATATAATTTTCTTTGATGAGTTTTCTGTGCCAACGCATGAGTTTAAAGCGATGCACGACTTTCTGCAGGCTTACTATATCAATATTGAATTAATAGCTGCTGCCAACAACTATTACTTCGCTGCCTTTAAAATAGTTTAATGATTTCTTCGTTTCACCACTACCCTGCTGCCGGAATATCGGTAGTGTTTACCGCCGTTAATTCTCCCATGGCGGTCCGTTTCATTTGAGTAGCCGTTTGGTGCCCTACATACTTTTCAATTTGGTTTTCTGCAAAATAGATAACCGGCGTAAGGATTATTGCTACCGTGCATTTATACGTATAATTTAAAATACCAACTGCAATTACCTGCGGCCAGCTCCAGTTGCTGCCCCAGTGAAAAGCGATTGCCAGCACAATAAAGCTATCTATCAGTTGCGATACCAGCGTAGAGCCGGTGGCCCGCAGCCATACTTTTTTCTCGCCGGTAATTTTTTTAATCCGGTGAAAAACGGTGACATCAATAATCTGGCTTACCAAAAAAGCGACGAGGCTGGCAAAAATGATCCACATGCCCTGCCCAAAAATGCCGCTGTAAGCTGTTTGCATATCGCTGATGCCGCTTTGTTGTTTGGAAGATAACCAGAAATCTGCAGGTGGTAAATGGATGCTGGTGTAAAACATGAGAAATGCATAGCTGATAAGCGCGACCGCCGTATAACTGATGCGGCGCACCGCTTTCGGGCCATAATATTCGTTTACAATATCGGTTAAAATAAACTCGAGCGGCCACAGCAGCACACCACAGGTTAGATTGTAAGACAAGCCGCTCTGACCGAATAAGGTAAAATTGACTGGTGCAATCCCAAAGATTTTTTCCAAAGAAAAAATCTTGGTGCCAATGCATTCCGCAATCAGTGCATTGGCTACAAAAAATGCGGTAAAGCCAAGGAACAACTTGGCCGGCTTGTCTTTAAGAATTGAATGAATCATACTGTATAAAAAATAAAACAATTACCTGGAATATAAATATGATAAGATTGAAGAACCGCAACCAGGCCGGTGTAAAAGATGGCCGTCGCAAAAAAATTAATATCAGCTCAGCCGGTGTAACAACCACATTAATGACAAATGATAAGACCCAGCCAAGAACAATCACAATGTTTTTTAAAAACTCTGCAGTGATAAAATTGTGCGAATACCGGATAACGATACAAAGTAAAAACAAAAGGTTACAGATAAAAGCTACTCTTGCCAGAAACAACAGCCAGCGCATATTTTTTGGTGAAAAATACCATTAATTTGCCAACCGCTTAAAAATTGATAATGAAAAATATCCAGTGGAAGAAAGTATTGCCGCATATTATAGCAATTGGCATTTTTTTAATCGTCGCCGTTTTGTACGGTAAGCCGGCCTTACAGGGAGAGGTATTGCAGCAGACCGATATTATCCACTGGAAAGGAATGGCGCAAAGCGCATTTGACCACAAGGCAAAAACCGGCCACTACCCGCTGTGGAATACGAATTTGTTTGGCGGTATGCCTAACTACCAGGTGTTTCTCGATGGTAAAAGTTTCCTCTTTGATTTTAATAAAGTACTTGCGCTTGGCTTGCCAAAGCCCATCAGCTACTTTTTCCTTGCCTGTCTTTGTTTTTACATTCTGTGCATGGTATTGGAAACCAATTACCTTATTGCTATTTTAGGAAGTCTTGCGTATGCCTATTCCACTTACAACCCGGTCATTATCTCTGTAGGCCACGAGTCTAAAATGATGGCTATCGCGTATATGCCGGCGTTGCTGGCAGGCCTTATCTTATTATACGAACGGAAATACATTGCCGGCCTTTGCATCACCGCGTTTTTTGCTACGATGGAGATTGGCGCCAACCATCCGCAGATCAATTATTATTTTATAATTATTGCCGGCTTTATGACGGTTGCCTATATCATTAAATGGGTAAAAGCAAAAGACTGGAAGCACATGGGTGTGGCGTTAGGCCTGGCGCTTATATGCGGATTGATTGGCGCCGGCAATGCTGCCATCACGTTGCTGACTACTGCCGAATATGCAAAATATACCATGCGCGGCGGCAAGACGCTGGAAAGCGTTGGCAATACGGTGAAAGAAGTGAAGACCACCGGCCTGGACGAAAACTATGCGTTTGCCTATAGCATCGGCAAAAGTGAAACGGCTGTGCTAATGATGCCCAATGCATTTGGTGGCAGCAGCGCCGAGCACCTCGATGAAAACTCAAAAGTAGCAGGCGCCTTAATTGCTAAAGGCATACCCGAAGAAAACGCTCAGCAGCTTGCGCAGTCGCTGCCAAAATACTGGGGCAGTATTGCCGATGTGGGTGGCAACGCCGGCACTTCCGGGCCGCCGTACACAGGTGCTGTTATTTGTATTTTATTCGCGATTGGAGCAGTAATAGTAAAAAGCAAACATAGATGGTGGATTGTAGGTGCAAGCCTGTTCGCTATCCTTATGGCATGGGGCAGTTATTTTATTGGCTTCAACGAAGTACTTTTTAAAGTGCTGCCGTTGTACGATAAGTTCCGTGCGCCGTCTATGGCCCTGGTAATACCACAACTCCTGTTTCCGCTTTTAGCCGTGCTGTGCCTGCAGGAACTCTTTTATAACGATGCGGTGTCTTATGCAGGCGCAAATTTTAAAAAGATATTGTATGCAGTAGGTGGCGTTTTTGTAGTGCTCATCTTAATTTATCTGATGAATGATTATCACTCCGGA
Organism: Ilyomonas sp.; assembly: GCA_965247435.1. GTDB lineage: Bacteria > Bacteroidota > Bacteroidia > Chitinophagales > Chitinophagaceae > Ilyomonas. Next base: position 2,606,387 of record OZ252019.1, read on the forward strand.
GTAGATGACCAGATAAAGCAAGCTTATAACAACCCGCAGAGCGGCGACCTGGGAACAGTCATTGTAAATGCACTGATGGACGATCGCAAAGCGATGTTTAGCGGCGATCTGTTACGCCTGCTACTCTTTTCCGCAGCAGTCATCGGCGCTATATTTTTATATATTAAAAAGGTAGTGAAGCCTGCCCTCCTCGTTATTTTACTAACCGTCATCAGCACTGCGGATTTACTTTCTGTAGATACCAGGTACTTAAATTCTACCAACTACCAGGAAGCAGAAAGCTACGAGGGAAACTTTAGTCCCGATGCCGGTGAGCAGCAAATTTTAAAAGACAAGGATCCGCATTTCCGTGTTTACAATTTAGCGCCGGATCGCTTTCAGGAGTCGCTTACCGCGTATTACCTGCGCAGCATCGGCGGTTACCATCCTGCCAAACTTAGTATTTACCAGGATTTGATTGAGAACCAGATTTCGAAGGGAAATACGCAGGTTTTAAACATGCTGGATACAAAGTATTTTCTAATGCCTCCGCAACAACAGCAGCAACAAAGCGCTGCACCGGCAGTACAGCTTAACGACAGTGCCATGGGCGCCTGCTGGTATGTAAACGAAGTGAAGTTTGTACACGGTCCGGCAGAAGAAATGAAAGCGCTGAACAATTTTAATGCGGCCCAAACCGCCTTTGTAGATGATAGCTTTAAGCCGATAGTAAACGCCGTTTCCGGCACAGATGCAACGGCCAAAATAAGTCTTGCCAGTTACGACGCGGATGATATAAAATATACATCCCGGAGCAGTACAAACAGGTTTGCTGTTTTTAGCGAGGTGTATTACCCGGCGGGCTGGAATGCGTACATTGATGGTAAAAAAACAGGTTACTGCAAAGCAAACTATGTGTTAAGAGGAATGAGCATTCCTGCCGGAAACCATGCAATAGAATTTAAATTTGAACCCGCTTCTTACTATATGGGTCAAACGATCGTTTATATTACCAGCGCTGCGCTATGGCTGTGTATTGCAGCGGGCTTGTTTTACTGGTGGCGCTACCTCAACAGAACAGTCACTGGTGCAACCATAAAAGGACAACATTAATAGCAAAACAGTCACGTCAAACTCAACAACTATAAAAGTTTTAGGCATTGCCCCATATACCTTTTTGCCGGCACACATGGGCGGGCATAAAGGTATCCATCTGTTTTATAAATACTTAGGTCAGCAGGTAACAACTACCGTTGTTTCCACTGCCGGAAACGATGATTCGTTTGCTGAAAATTACAGACTGATCAAAGTATTTGGTGACGCTAAGGGACGGTATGCAAACGTGTTTAATTTTTTTACCATAAAACAAATCATTCGCCGCGAGAAGATAACGCATTTGATTTGTGAACATCCTTATATGGGCTGGCTGGCGGTGCTCCTTACGAAGTCAACAGGCATCAGATTGGTCGTGCACTCGCACAATATAGAAGGGCTACGGTTTAAGAGCGCCGGCAAATGGTGGTGGCAACTATTATGGCAGTATGAGCGATGGGTTTACCGGCGCGCAGATGTTGGTTTTTTCATTAATGCCGAAGATAAAGGGTATGCCCTGCAGCATTTCGGTCTTTCACCTTCCCGGTGCTTTACCATTACGTACGGCACGGAACGGGCAACGCCACCGGATGCAGTTACAAAAGCAGGTGCAAAAAAACAAATACAGGAAGCACACCGCATAGCCCCAAATGAAGCAGTGCTATTGTTTAATGGCGCTTTAAATTATGCTCCGAACCAACAGGCGCTTGACGTTATTTTGAATGCTATAAACCCGTTGCTGGAAAAAACAAATGGTTTTGCCTATAAAATAATCATCTGCGGCAAAGCCTTGCCTGAAAGCTATGATAACCTCAGAGACTGGCAGCAGCATCATATTATTTTTGCAGGGTTTGTACCAGACATTGAACCTTATCTTTTAGCGGCGGATATTTTTATTAATCCGGTGATTGAAGGCGGTGGCATTAAAACAAAATTAGTGGAAGCGCTGGCCTATGGTAACAATGTAGTAAGCACAGTGAGCGGTGCCGCCGGCATACCGCAGGACTGTGCCGGCAACCAGCTACGCATAGTGCCGGATGGCGACTGGAAAAGCTTTGCAGACGCGATTATATATAGGCATGGTTATGTGCAAGGCAATGAACAGTTTTTTACGCATTTTTATTGGGGAAACATTGCAAAGTTTGCTGCAGCGGCTATGCAATGCATTGCATGATTGTAACTGATAAATAAGAGACCGGTGTTTGTTGCAGGTAAAGATTAAACAATAATTATGGTAGTCGGATCCGGACTTATTGGCAAACGTTTTAAAGCATACTCCGATAGTACTGCACATCTTATTTTTGCTTCCGGCGTATCCAACTCTTCGGCCGCAGATACCATTGCTTTTGAGCGGGAAGCGGAGTTGCTTGCAGCAACAAGCGTTGTTCATCCTAAAAAAATACTGGTCTATTTCAGTACCTGCAGTATTTACGATGTTGCGCTTGCCCAATCGCCTTACGTGCGGCATAAAGTAGCGATGGAAAAGCTGGTAGCCATGCATGCCGGCGGTTACATTATTTTTCGTGTGTCTAATCCCGTAGGCCATACCCCAAATAACAATACCGTTTTCAATTTTTTCATTCAGCATATTCAAAGCGGCCTTCCCTTCACCGTGTGGGCAGAGGCACAGCGTAACCTCATTGACCTGGATGATATGTACAGCGCCTGTGATTTTATTCTACAGCAGCAGTTGTTTTTAAACCGAATAATAAATGTTGCCAATCCTGTTAATTACCGGGTACTGGATATTGTACAGGTAATAGAAAAATATTTACATCGCAGAGCTATTTATACGCTGGTTGATAAGGCGTCGGCTCCGTTAATAGATGTAACCGATATATTGCCGGTCTATAAAAGTTTAAGCATTTCGTTTGGCGAAAATTATCTTTGGCAAACACTTGAAAAATATTTTCCGCAAGATGAGTTATCGTAGCCGGAAGCGCATACTGTGGTGGGAAACATGGTTGATGTGGCCGTTTGTTGCTGCCGGAAAAATAGCCGGTCGCTTTTTTCCGCTACCGGGTAAGCACCGGGTTTTTCTTTTTTTTCCGAATGCAGACATTGGCGGCTCTCCGAAAGTAAATGCAGATATTATCCGTTGCGTACAAGCTTTTTTACCCTTAGTTATATTTTCAAAGAAACCAGCCAACAACCTTTTCAAAGATCGCTTCATTCAGCCCGGCGTTCGCACGATTGACCTTGCACGGCTGGTTGACAACAAATGGTATCACTTCGTCAATTTTTTTTACCGCGGTGTAATTGCCGGTTGGATAAATGCAGCAGTAAACCCGGTGGTACTGGGCGGAGAATGCATTTATTTTTATAAGATAATTCCGCATTTAAAGTCACGCATAAAGTGTATAGAGGTATGCCATCTGAATACCTGGATAAACTACACTATCGGGTTTACAGACCGCATTGATGTGCGGGTTTTCAGCACGGAATATTTAAAGAAGCAGGTAGCGGAACAGTATCAGCAAAACAACCTCGCCCCAGGCTATTACGACAAGCTGCTCTTTATTGAAAATGCCATTGACATACCGGAGTATGCGGCGATAACCAACCCTATTTTACAGGTAGTTTTTATAGGCCGCGGTTCACCGCAGAAGCGGGTGTACCTGGTGGCCGAGATAGCAAAAGAAATGCACCGGCTTTCCTTGCCGGTGTACTTTAGTTTTGTGGGTGATGTAGAGAAAGTGATTCGTGTAGAGGATTACCCGTACTGTAAATTTTACGGAAATGTTCAAAACGATGAGCTGTTGAACGGGATTTATAAACAATCAGACGTACTGATACTTACGTCGGCATTCGAAGGTTTGCCAGTTGTGGTAATGCAAATGATGGCTTACGGAAAAGTAGTTGTGTCAACAAAAGTTAATGGCATTCCCGATTATATATTCCACGGGGATAATGGCTATCTCCTGGATGCAGAAAGTGAAGCCGGAATTGTAAAGCAGGGCGTAACCTATTTATCCCGCCTCATTGAACAGCCTGAATTGATACGGGAATTCGGCGACAGAAGCAGGAAGATGGCAATAGCAAGATTTAGTAATGAAGCCTTTTGTAAATCGTACCTGGATATTTTACAGTTGCAGAAATGATGAACATTTCAATTTGCATTACCGTTTTAACAGCTTTCGGTTTTTAAGATACGAGCCGGACATCAGCAACTTCGACAATGCTCCGATTTTCAAAATAGCCGCCGGTATCCTTGCCAGATCTGCAGCCATCTTTACCACAATGGCCGGCCAGGGATCGCTTACATAAATTTCCAATTGCTTTTTACTCCTGATGTTCATGTTGCGCAAGAGTCGCCACCAGGCATCGTACACCAGCATATTACGAAGCGTTTCCACACCTTGTTTTCGCAATAACAGGTATCCTTCCGGCAGTTCTATAGCCGGCTGATTGATACAGGATTGTGTTACCTGCGACTCGCTGATTCCGATATTTATTAACGACTGATTGATGTAACAATACGTTTTTTCCTGCTTTAAGATCCGGTAATAAAATTCCGTATCCACCCGCCATTTCAGCCGTTCATCGTATAGCTCCTTTATACTGCTGTGTACCAGTGTTACACTTGGCGGGCCAATGGTGTTTTTGGAAATTAAGACGGCAGGTTCCTGCACTATTTTTTTCTTCCAGAAGGAGGATAAGTAAACGTCTTCTGTAGTACCGTTGGCGTATTGATTAGCATAAGCAGAAAAAATAAGTTTTTTACCCTTCCCTGTTTCCTTAGCAAAAGCTGCAAGTGCATGTTCGTTTGCAAACCAGTCATCGTCGTGCATCAGTTTAATCCATTCGCCGGTTGCTTTTGAAATGGCGCAATTCCAGTTGGCGGGGGTACCTAACGCAGTTGCATTTTTATAATATTGCAATTTATATTTATCTATATATTGATTGCACAATGACAGCACGCTATTGTCGGGGCTATCATCCATTACGATCACTTCAAAGTCTTTACAGGTTTGTTCGGCGATGGAATCTAAAAGCCGTTGCAGATAGGCAACTCGTTTATAAGCCGGTATGCAAATGGAAATAAGCAAAGTATCAGTTTATTTTTTGGGCAATCGTCACCAAATGAAAAGGTGGATAGTGTTGTTGATAAATAGCCTGGAAGTTTGAAAATTCCAATGCTTGTTTAATTAATTCAAAATTGAAAACATGGTGATGCGCACCACGATTTGTAAAGTTATCACTAAGCCTTTCAGTTAGTGCTTCCACACTATTTACAGCATCTCTTGATAAATCGTGAAGTTTAATAATTTCTTCGATATGTGTGGTGTCCTGCTCCGTTTGATTAATTTTGAAGTCGTCTAAAAGATGCGTAAAAGTTGTGTACGGCCTGTTGTAATCAAAGGTTGTATTTTTATCAGGCAGCACGAGAACCAACAAACCATTTTTTTTCAAAACCCTGTTCCATTCTTTCAATGCCTTTAAAGGATTTGCAATATGCTCAAGGCTATGACTGGATAACAAAAAGTCATATTTATCATTGTCAATTCGGGTTAACTCGGTAGCCTCTGCAATGTATTGATGGCCAATCTTCGATTCAAAATAATTAAAAAAGTTGCCTTCTTCTATAATTCCTTCCCACATTGTGTTTGTGCTAAAATTGACACCATCTATTTCTTTTGCATAAACATAAACGGGGAAAACTCCTTTTACTTTGAATATAGAGCTTGGTCCCCCTATTTCAAGCCCATATTTATTGTTCAATTGCTTTGAAAAAGCAATAAATCTTCTTTTGCCCGGCGATTTTAAATAAGAAAGTTCGGTTATTATTCTATTTTTAATTTCCATAAATGCTACAAATTAATAGATAATAATTCACTTATGAATATTGCAGGCGTTGTTATCTTATACCAGCCGCCACTATCAGTTATACCTAATATAGCCACCTACTTACCCTTTTTAGACACATTATACGTGTTTGACAATACGGAAACAAAAGATGAGTTGTTGCACCAACAACTTTTGATGCTTGAAAAAGTTGTTCTTATACATGAAAATAAAAATAAGGGAATCGCCACGCGGCTTAATGAAGCAGCAAGATTTTCGTTAGCACAAAAATATGACTGGCTGCTTACAATGGATCAGGATTCGAGCTTTGACAGTAAGGCTTTAAAAAGATATATTTCCTGCATAGAGGCGGTTGAACAGAAAGATAAGATTGCTATGTTCGGTATAAATCATGAATCAGATAATCATATTGCCGACTGCAATTGCATTGAAGCAGTACATCTTATTACATCGGGAAGCATTATAAATTTAAGTTTATTCAACAAAACGGGAGGCTTTGATGAAGCATTATTTATTGACGAGGTTGATATTGATTACTGCTATAATGCTATCATTAAAGGATACAAACTATTTAAATTTAAGAATATTTTTTTGAACCATTCCTTAGGTACAAAAAGCTATCATAAATCACTAAAGAGTTTTAAAATCACTTCCAGAACCTTACACTCACCGGAACGCTTATACTATATGGTTAGGAATTATTTTTATGTGAATAAAAAGTATCCGGATCAATTTTTAAAAGAAAAAAAAATAAGGAAAATAGATTTGTTGAATCGGATAAAAAATAATTTTCTTTACGGCGATCAAAGGATGAGGACTTTAAGATATGTGGTCAAAGGATGGATGGATTATATGGTGAAAACAAATAAATCAAAGTGATGACATTACGGGAAGATATAATAAATAAATTCTCTGCTTTATTTAAAAGTAAATACAAAAAAATTGGTTATGACTTTATAGATATCAGGAAGATTAAGTCGTTTAATAAGAACAAAGTAAATTCCTATACTTTCCTTCAGAAGAAAATATACTTTAAAAGCCCGTTTGAGTATTTACATAGCCTTCATGAGATATTCATACTCGAAATATATAAAATTAAACTTCCGGTTAATGCTTGCATTATAGATTGCGGTGCAAACATTGGTATAAGCGTTCTATACTTAAAAAACCGTTTTCCTGACTCAACATTAATCGCTTTTGAACCTGATAAACAAAATTTTGAAATTTTAAATTTAAATATAAAGTCATTCAATTTTAAAAATGTGGAGATCCGTAATGAAGCGGTTTGGATCGAGGATACTTATTTAAATTTTTCAAATGAAAGCTCAATGAGTAGTAAAATAAGTAATGAAACAAATTCTGTGAATAATGTTAACGTTAAAGCCATCCGCCTTAAAGATATTATTAATCAAAAAATAGACTTTCTTAAAATTGATATTGAAGGTGCAGAATATGAAGTACTTATGGACATGCAAGACAAATTATATCTTGTACAAAACATGTTTGTAGAATATCATGGTTCGTTCTTACAAACCACTGAGCTAACCAATATATTTAATATATTAAGTTTCAATAAGTTTAACTATTACATTAAAGAAGCTGCGCCTGTTTATGCAACACCTTTTTTTAGGGCAACAGGTAGTTTAGCTTATGATGTGCAGTTAAATATATTCTGTTTTAAAAATTAATTTCAATACTGCTAACGGTTACAGATTTTCAATCATCTCCAGAAACAATTTCATTCCCTTCCGTTTTTCGTCCGTTAAGGCGTAACTGATATTTTCGGTGTAATATTTATTTAAACTGTACGCAGCAAACGGGTTCTCCGCAATTACGTCATTTAAGTGCGCCAGGCCAATTGCATTGGCTTCATTAAAAAGTGCACTAAAGGCTTCCGGCAGTTGTTTATTAGCTATCCAGGCAGCAAAAACAAAAGGCAGGCCTGTAAAGGTTATCCAGGCTTCCGCCAGATCGTAAATGTACGGCGAAACATGCCGCTGCTCCAGCGCGCGGTCTCCGATTACCACGCCGGCAGTTTTGCCCCTGATATGATTTCTAAAGTCTTCTTTGGCGTCTTCTAATAGAGGATTCAACTTCCAATAATGTTTTAGTAACACTTTACACAGAGCAACTGATGTTTTGCTTTGATAATCCAGCAATATCGTATCAATTTCATCAACCGGCACATCGCTAAAAAGACAAACACTGGCTACCGGGCCTTCAGCGCCTATGCAATAATCGCCTACAAGGTGCCACTCTTTTAACCTGGGAATGATAGCCACCGGAACGAGGCCGATATCAAGCTTTCCTTCTTTAAGCAGGTTGGCAATTCTGGAAGGATAATCAATTACAAGCTCCATTTGCTCCATCAGCGCTGCAGACCGGGTAATGCCATACAGGAGCGGCTTGGTATTTAAATAACTAACGGCTCCTACGCGTATCTTATTCAATTAAATTATTTTTGCGTGCAAAGAAAAGCTTTCATCAGGGAAGCGGTTTTTTTAAATTACATTTTTTCAATTCATTTTGCTTTTCTCAAATCACACTTTTTATTCAATGGATTTACAAAACTTAACTGCTATATCGCCGGTTGACGGACGCTACCGGAACCAGGTAAACGGGCTTGCCGACTACTTTTCGGAATACGCCCTGATAAAATACAGGGTACAAATAGAGGTTGACTATTTTTTATTTTTGGCGGATAAGAACTTCTTTGTAGTACCGCCTGCTGTTAAGGAAAAGTTACAGGAAGTGATTGCTCATTTTTCAACTGAGGAAGCAAATAAGATAAAAGCGATAGAAGCTATTACGAACCACGATGTAAAAGCGGTAGAATATTTTTTAAAGGAAGAGATTACCAACTGGGGTGCCGGCCATTTAAAAGAATGGATACATTTTGGCCTTACCTCGCAGGACATTAATAACACTGCCATTCCGCTGAGCTGGAAACAGTGCATGTTAACAGAATATCTGCCATTGGTAAACGTAATAAAGCAAACAATTGACAACTATGCACACCAATGGAAAGCCATCCCGATGCTGGCGCACACACACGGCCAGCCTGCTTCTCCTACCCTGTTGGGCAAAGAATTGATGGTATTTGTGGAGCGGCTGCACAATGCCCTGAACCTGTTTGCAAACATTCCTTACGCTGCCAAGTTTGGTGGCGCCACCGGCAACCTGAACGCCCACCATATTGCGTTTCCGGCCTACGACTGGATCGCTGCAGCCAATGAATTTGTGAATGAACGGCTCCGGTTGCAGCGGATGCAGTTTACTACGCAAATCGAACACTACGATAGCCTCGCCGCTCACTTCGATGCAATGAAGCGCATCAACAATATACTAATTGATCTGTGCCGGGATATTTGGACCTATATCAGCATGGATTATTTTAAGCAGCAAACAAAGCAGGGAGAAGTCGGCTCTTCGGCTATGCCGCATAAAGTTAACCCGATTGACTTTGAAAATGCAGAAGGCAACTTTGGTTTTGCAAACGCCCTGTTCGAGCATCTTTCAGCCAAATTACCAATCAGCCGGTTGCAAAGAGACCTTACCGATTCAACCGTGCTGCGCAATTTAGGAGTGCCCGTTGCTCATACGGTGATCGCCCTGAAATCTTTACAAAAAGGATTGGGCAAACTGATTTTGAACGAAACGAAGCTGAATGCTGATCTCGAAAACAACTGGGCGGTTGTGGCAGAAGCTATCCAGACCATCTTACGCAGGGAGAATTACCCCAATCCCTATGAAGCACTAAAAGCGTTAACACGCGGAAATCTTCATATCACTAAAGAAAGTATTCAGGATTTTATACATACCCTCGATGTAGGCGTCCGCATTAAGGAAGAACTTTTAGCTATCACACCGCAAACATACACCGGTGTTACTGCTGCTTTCATTTAAATATGACCATTCAGAATGGTAATAATCGTTTTACTACTGCGGGGAAACGCTCAAAGTATGTCGTCAGGATTTAATATAAGACGCCATTTCATCACCATAAGCTTTAGCAGCAGCAGCCGCCTTTTCAGCAAAATCTTCCCCAGCAGAAGCATTTATAATAGCGCGGCTCACATTTACCAGTAAACCGGTATCACCATTCATTCCGTGTTCGCTTACTTCCTGCAGGCTGCCGCCCTGTGTGCCAACGCCGGGTACCAGCAGGAAGTGATCAGGTACGATTTTTCGTATTGCGGCCAATTCCTGCGCACGTGTGGCGCCGGTTACAAACATCAGGTTATCAATAGTTCCCCAGCGGCTCACTTTTTCCAGCACCACTTCATACAAAGGATGCATTGGTTGCTGCAGTTCTGCTTCTACCTCCTCTGTTTCTTCGGAGTATATTTTTATATGATGTTGTGATACTTCGCTATGCACCGCATGCTTTTTATGAGTGCCGCACACATGCAACATCTCAAAATCGTGCGCACCGATGTTGGAAGTAAGCCCTAATACGATTGTAAACTTATTATCGTATTCAAGAAACGGCCGTACGCTGTCTTCACCCATATATGGGTTTACGGTTACTGCGTCGAATGGAAGGGTTTCAAAAAAAGTTTTGGCATATTGCGCCGAGGTATTGCCAATATCTCCGCGCTTGGCATCGGCTATTTTAAAGTGCGATGCAGCAATATAATGCACCGTTTCTTCCATTGCCTCCCAGCCCTTTCTTCCCTGCGCCTCATAAAAAGCAGTATTAATTTTATAACTTATACAAATGTCCTTCGTTGCATCTATAATGGCTTTATTAAAGCTTACAACAGCATCCGGCCTGCCTTTCAGGTGTTTTGGCAATTTATCAATGTCGGTATCCAGGCCAATGCACAGGTAGGTTTTCTTTTGCCGGATCTGCTTAATAATGTCGCTTCTGTTCATACATACAAAAATAGTCAGCGGCGTTAAATAAAAGATACGCTTATTAATGTTTGCGGATTGAACTTTAAATAATGTTAACCGTGCAGTAATATTATATAACTGCTTATAAAGTTTGCGGATATATGAATACTTTTAAGAAAATTTAGATACTATGGCTTACGCAAATATAATACTGATAGAAGCGCTGAGAGCAACGGCTGACCGGTTGAGAAAAGGCGCTCTTTATGCATGGGGCAACCACGGAGCCTGTAACTGTGGTCAATTATTACAATCCATTACACCATTAACCAAAACGGAAATTGTAAGCTATGCGCAAACCGGTACCGGAGAATGGACAGAACTGGCGGAAGAATACTGCGGCGACACCAGCGCGCCGGTAGGATTGCTGATACAAAAATTACAGGAGATCGGACTAACGCCCACAGACATACACAATATCGAATACCTCGAAGACAAAGAAGTACTTTACGCATTGCCGGGCGGCTTTCGCTGGCTTAAAAAAAACATTCGCGAAGAGGTAATTCTTTATTTTGAAACCTTTGCCGGTTTGCTGGAAGAGAAACTGGTGAGCAAAATCAAAATTCCGTATGAGACATTGTTGGTTGAAGAAGAGAATATGTTAACTTAACCATCCTGTATAAATAAAATCGGCGGAAAAAATAAAGCCTTTGCTTCTGCTGCTGAGGATGATGTGTATAGTAATTCAAGATTTTATTTCTACAGGAAAATGCTCGTTGCATTTAGCAACGTTTTTAACGTTGTTTAAAACAAAGCGAAACTATAAATACTACATCGTGCTTGCCTTTCAGGTGTTTGGGCAACTTGTCAATATTCGTATCCAGGCCAATGCATAAGTAATTTTATTTCGGTTAAATTTTGGTGATAAATTCGCTTTTATTCATAAGAACAAAAGTGGTAACAGGTGTTGAAAAAAAGCACAACCAAAAGCGAGGCATCACAACATTAACCTGATAGCAGTAATGAAGCTGGTGAACAAATAAAATTTATCCATCGGTCGGCGCAATACCAACCGATAGATACGCTTAAAACTCTTGTATCGAAATTTGAAAAGCAGTTGTAAATTCTTTGAATTTAACGCTGAAATTTCCAATGTTATCTTTCAATAATTACGTTTTGCTTTTTACCAGTGGATAGATTGGTTATAAAATAGAAGCCGGGTGTTACATGACTAACATCAATACTGCCTGTATGTTCAATTATTTTGTAAGCCATTTGCCTGCCTGATTGTGTGAAAAGCATGAATGCTGCTTTGCTCTTTGTGTTAATATTTATTTTATTGGTAGCCGGACTTGGATATACCGAGAAATCAGGAGCTGCATCTTTTACAATTTGCGGGGCTGGCTTGGTATATTGCATTACAAGGCTCCAGTAATCAACTCCGCCTCTCGATGGCACCGTTTTGTCGCCTGAATAACCGGATAAAGACGAACCACCCAACACATATTCACCCGGCTTTCTTTCTTTTGCAGTAAACAAATTATCATCGCTGCTGCCGCCATAGGTTTTATCCCACATTATCTGGCCAAATTTATTTACCTTAATTATCCAGTAATCATATCCGCCGCGGCTGTTTTCGGTTTTATTACCTGATGAATCTGAATTAGAATAACCGCCTATCAACAGCCCGCCGTCGCTGGTTTTTTCAAGAGAAGAAAGCCTGTCATCGCCGTTACCGCCGATTGTTCTTGCTTTCAACACGTTTCCTGCGGTGTCAATCTCGATCAGCCGGTAATCATGAGTACCATAAGAACCATATTTAATTTCATCTGTATAGCCACCAAGTATATAGCCATTATCCGTTTGCACCAGCGCTGTAATTTTATCATCTCTATACGTAATATACTCATCATAATCTTTATTCCAAACCTGGTTGCCGTATTTATCTATCCTGACTGCCTGCGCAAGTTGTGCATTGTAACGCCTGTTAAAGTCACTGCCGCCAAGTATATAACCACCATCTGGCGTTTGCTGTATCACTGTAGTAACCTCATCTGATCGACTAAAGGCATTCGCGTAATAATATTGACTCCATTGCTTAGTGCCGTTACTATCTAATTTAACTACCCAATACGTATTGAAATAGTCATCGTTGTCGTCATGATTAATGCCTGCAAGAATATAACCTTTGTCGCTGGTTTGCTGTAATGAATAGAGTGTAAATTCATCAGAAGAAAGGTCCTCAATAGAAGTATCCGCAATAGTTTTATCCCACTGAATATTACGGTTTTTGTCCAGCTTTACTATCCAGTAATCTGCATTACTAATGAGCGGGCTTGTTTTATCGCCCGAAACACCACCGGAAGAAGTGCCGCCCAATATATAGCCGCTATCTGTTGTTTGCTGCACACAGGCAAGCCTTTCATAGCCGCTGCTGCCAATCGTTTTGTCCCATTGTATGGCTCCCGCTTTATCGTATTTCACGATCCAATAATCGCTACCGCCGCGGGAAGCTTGTGTTTTGTTACCGGAAATGCCGGAATAAGAAGTGCCGCCTGCAATAGTGCCGCCATCGTTGGTAAGGGCAAGGCACGAAAAATTATCATCGGCACTGCCGCCTGCAACCTGCTGCAATTTGATGTTGGGTTGAGCAAAAGAAGTTAAATACATAATGGCTGTACATAACAGCAAAAGGGTAGTTTTTGGTTTCATAAAAATGGTTTTACTAATGTGAAAATACATTAAGGTTATAAGGTGTTTTGCGTATAAAATTTACAAATAAGATCGGCTGGGAAGCAAGTTAAAGCTATTGAATTTTCTTACATATTGCGGGTATTGCGAATATTTTATTTTCGGCAGTAATAAAGTTTTTCAATTTTTTGCCGTTATTGTTGTACGTTATCAACTGGCTATTCTTTGCCGGTGAAAAATACCGGCAAAAGCAGGTTTTTTTAATTTTCAGTTGTTCAGTTACTGCCATCTTTAGAATCGTTATTAAAAATTTACTACACTCATTTTGCCCCTACTTTTGCGAAAAATTGTATTAGCATGAATGCTGTACTGCAGAAAGGCACCGTTACGCAGGAATTGGTAAATGATATAAAAGTTATCGCCGGCGCGGATTATGTATTTGCCGACGAAGAAAGTCTCCGCAATTACGGCCACGACGAAACGGAGCATTTACTGTACCTGCCGGAAGTAGTGGTAAAACCCCGCACGACTAAAGAAATCAGCAGTATCATGAAGTTGTGTAATGCGCACCAGATACCGGTAACGCCGCGCGGCGGCGGCACCGGTTTAAGCGGCGGCGCGTTGCCGCACCTGGGCGGCGTGTTAATTTCGATGGAGCGGTTCAACAATATCCTGCATATAGATGAGCGCAACCTGCAGGTAACCACTGAGCCGGGTGTTATAACCGAAGTACTGCAAAATGCGGTAAAGGAAAAGGGATTGTTTTATCCGCCCGACCCGAGCAGCCGCGGAAGTTGTTTTATTGGCGGCAATATTGCCGAAAACAGCGGCGGCCCCAAAGCGGTGAAATATGGCGTGGTAAAAGATTATGTATTAAATTTAGAATTGGTATTGCCGACCGGGGAAATTATCTGGACAGGCGCCAATGTGCTTAAAAATTCTACCGGCTACAATCTTACCCAACTCGTTGTTGGCAGCGAAGGCACTTTGGGCATCGTAACCAAGATTGTATTAAAGCTACTGCCCTACCCGGCGCATGAGCTGCTGATGCTGGTGCCGTTCGCTTCCCTTGAAAAAGCAAGCGAGGCCGTAAGCGCCATCTTCCGCGCAGGCTTCAACCCCAGCGCTATGGAACTGGTAGAAATTGATGCACTGAAAATAGTAAGTGAAATGGTGGACAGCCATGCGGTACCGGTAAGTGATGATGTTGCCGCGCACCTGATTGTGGAGGTGGATGGCAACAATATAGACCAGTTAATGAGCGAGATGGAAGCCATTGCCAACCTGCTGATGAACTACGAAGCAGGCGAAGTATTTTTTGCAGAGGATGCCCAGCAAAAAGCGGAGTTATGGAAGCTGCGCCGCCGTACCGCGGAAGCAGTAAAGATTGCCGGCTATACCATAGAAGAGGACACCGTAGTGCCACGCGCTTCTTTGCCAACGCTTATAAAAGGTGTGAAACAATTGGGCAGGGAATATAATTTTAAAGCAGTGTGCTATGGCCACGCCGGCGATGGCAACCTGCATATCCGTATAAAAAAAGAAGGCACCGAAAACAGTTTGGGCGATACAGAAATGAACAGTGCCCTGCGCGCCTTGTTTCAATTGGTGTATAGCCTCGGCGGCACCATCAGCGGAGAGCATGGAATAGGACTGGTACAGAAAAGCTACATGGATATTGTGTTTGAGGAAACAAACCTCAACCTGATGCGTGGCATTAAGAAGGTGTTTGATCCTAACAATATTTTAAATGCAGGAAAAATTTTTGATGCGGTGTAAGCGTTTAAGTTTGTAATAAATAAGCAGTGATGAAAAGATTATGGATGTTATCTGCAGCGTTATCGCTTTATATATACAGTTTTGCGCAACAAACTGAGGGGAGCAATAACAATGATTACGGCGATATAAAAGGCGGCTTTAAACAGGAAAATATTTTTATCGGCGGCAGCCTGAATGTCGGATTGGGAAGCGGGCAGTTTTCCATTGGCGGCAGTCCCGAAATCGGGTATTCTTTTGCGCAATGGCTCGATGCCGGCATGGGCTTTAATATTAATTATACTTCCCTCCGGGACAATACTTACAGCAATCCTACCAATACCAAACTGCGCCAGTTGAATTATGGCCTTGGCCCCTTTGTAAGGGTTTACCCCATCAACTTTTTATTTGTGCAGGGCCAGTTTGAAGAAAACTGGACACGCGTAACACTTAAAGATGCAAGCTCTACCGCCAGTTATAAACAAACGGTACATGCACCAAGTTTGATAGCCGGAATTGGATATACACAGCGAACCGTTGGGCAGGGAAGTTATTATTTTATGGTTGGCCTGGATATTTTACAGAAGCCCAATTCGCCTTATGTTGATTACAACTCGCTGGGGCAAACAGTAGCACAACCCATCATCCGCGCTGGTTTCAACTTCTATCTAAAACCGTCTAAGCAACAAGCGCGCGAACCGCGGCCTGGGGACAATCACACACTGTAAGCATTTGTTGCCAAGTATTGTACAAAAAGCCGGCCTCCTGCATTTGATCCAGGTGCGCTATTAAATGATTATAAAATCCTGCTGTATTCAGCAGGATTATTTTTTTATCGTGGATGGTAAGGTTATTCCAGGTTATTATCTCAAACAATTCATCCAGCGTTCCAATGCCGCCCGGCAGTACAATGGCCGCGCCTGCGAGGCTGTACAAGAGTCTTTTTCTTTCATGCATATCTGCGGTTATATGCATCGCAGTAAGTCGGTCATGTGCAGCTTCTTTTGTTACTAAAAGCTGCGGCATTACACCGGTTACTTTACCGCCGTTGTTCATCACTTCATTCGAAATAATGCCCATGAGGCCGCTTCTCCCGCCGCCATACACGAGGCTGATGTTGTGCTTTGCCAACAGCATTCCCAGCTCTTTTGCGTGTGCCTCGTATAAAGCATTATTGCCACACTTCGAGCCGCAAAATACCGTTACCGATTCATGCATCTTTTACTATTTTATGCAGCAATAATACAGGTAATCTGCCGGAGACCGTCCGCAGCATGCAATACTTTTCAGTTAACGTTGTAACGCAAAATATTTTTTCACCCGGCATTTCATAAGCGCATATTTATTTACTTTCACTTATGTCTTCTTTCCTGTTACTGTCTTTGGTAATCGTTTATTTTTTAGTACTGCTGGCAGTAGCCTGGTACACCAGCCGCAATGCCAACAACGATTCTTTCTTCATCGGCAACCGCAACAGCAACTGGATGCTGGTGGCATTTGGCATGATCGGCACTTCGCTGAGCGGCGTTACGTTTACAAGCGTTCCGGGAACCGTAGGCGCTAACGGCTTTGGTTACTTTCAATTGGTAGCCGGCAATTTTTTAGGCTACCTGGTGATAGCTTTTGTACTATTACCGTTGTACTACCGGCTCAACCTTACTTCTATTTATAACTACCTGCATCACCGTTTAGGCTTTACGGCTTATAAAACCGGCGCTTTATTCTTCCTTATATCGCGTACGCTGGGCGCTACGGCAAGGCTCTATCTTGTAATTAATGTATTGCAGATTTTCATTCTCAACAACATCCATGTTCCCTTTTGGGTTACCACGTTTATCATTCTGCTGATGATCCTGCTGTACACACTGGAGGGCGGTGTAAAAACAATCGTTTTTACCGATACTTTGCAAACTACATTTATGCTGCTTGGTTTGGTGGTGTGTATTATTGCTATCGTAAATAAGCTGCACTTATCGGCCGGGGAGGCCGCTGGTGCTTTGGTGAAAAACGGTTATGCAAAACTAGTGAACACCGACGTAAACAGCGCCGGCTTTTGGGTAAAGCAGTTGGTAGCGGGAGCTTTTATAACCATTGGCATGACGGGACTTGACCAGGAAATGATGCAGAAAAATATCAGTGTAAAAAACCTGAAAGATTCCCAGAAGAATATGATGACTTTCAGTTCGGTAATGCTGGTGGTAAACCTTTTATTCCTGGTGCTTGGCGGGTTGTTATACTTATTTGCAAAGCAAAATAATATAACCGCAACGGGCGATGATATTTTTCCATCCGTGGTTTTAAATACATCCGGTGTTTCCTATTTTCCGGCTGTGGTTGGTATTATTTTTATTATCGGACTTATATCAGCTTTGTTTCCCAGCGCCGATGGGGCCCTTACTGCGCTCACTTCAACCTTTTGTATTGATATGCTCGGGCTTAAAAGGCAAATCAATAAAACGGAACAACAGCAAAAGAAGACAAGGATGACGGTGCACTTATCTTTTGCTATTATCTTTTTTGTTTGTGTACTGATGTTTAAGCAACTTAACAGTAAGTCCATCGTATATGATATTATGAACATCGCCGGTTATACATACGGCCCGTTATTAGGCTTATTCACCTTTGGTATTTTCACAAAACGCATTATTTCCAAAGGATTCCTTACGTTAGTTATTTGCCTGCTTTCGCCGGTATTAACATACCTCTTTAGTATAAATGCCGTTAATTGGTTTAATGGTTTTCATATCGGCGCCGAACTGATTGTGATTAATGGCTTACTCACCTTTGCCGGTTTGTACTTAATCTCTGTTAAAAACAAAGTGCTGGCACAATAAGCTCAATAGCTTTACATCAATAAAACAAGGCATTTATGGAATTGATAAACCCATTGGCTGAACAATATGCAGAACGGTTTTCTACGCCAATGGATGAATTGCTGCACCGTATTCATCTGCAAAGCATGGAACACCACCACGCACACATGCTAAGCACCGAAGTACAGGGTAGCGTATTGTCTTTCATAAGTCGGTTGATACAACCAAAATACATATTAGAAATCGGCACTTTTACCGGCTATAGCGCCTTATGCCTGTGCACAGGTTTGCAGCCGGGCGGCGAGTTACACACAATAGAATTAAGAGAAGAAGATGCAGCCAAATCTTTAGCTAATTTTAAATTGGCCCGCCGGGCGAATCAGATACATTTGCACACAGGCAATGCCCTTGATATTATCCCGGCATTAGATTACCCTTGGGATTTGGTATTTATTGATGCAGATAAAACGAACTACATCACATACTACGAGCTGGCTCTGGAGCGTTTACAGGACAACGGGCTTATCATTGCAGATAATGTACTGTTTCACGGGCAGGTGCTCGAAGCCAATATGCCAACTAAAAATGCAAAAGCCATACATGCTTTCAACGAATATGTGGCTAACGATGAACGAACAGAACAAGTTTTATTTACTATACGCGATGGATTGCTATTTATAAAAAAGAAACATACGTAAAGAGAAAAACAACGAAATCAGTTAACGTGTGTTTTTGAAAAACCAATCGTTTCTCATGAAAAAAACCGCTTTATTTTTATTTGCATTTGCAACATGCCTTTACGGCCACACACAATCGGGAAACGCTGTTCAGGATTATATTGCTACTTATAAAGAGCTTGCCATCAGTGAAGAAATAAGGACCGGTGTGCCGGCTTCCATTACGCTGGCGCAGGGCATTTTAGAAACCGAATCGGGCCAGAGCGATCTGGTAAAACAATCCAACAATCATTTCGGTATAAAGTGCAAAAGCGACTGGATGGGTGCTACCGTTTACCACGATGATGATGAGAAAGGCGAATGCTTCCGTAGCTATCCTTCTGCAGCAGACTCCTACAGAGACCATTCCGACTTTTTAAAGAACAGGCCCAATTATACCTTCCTTTTTCAGCTCGACGCAACGGATTATGAAGGCTGGGCAAAAGGTCTGAAAAAGGCTGGCTATGCCACCAGCAATATTTATGGCCAGATGCTTATCAAGCTGATTGTAACCAACCATTTACAGGATTACACGTTGATGGCTATCCAGCGCCAGCAGGGCGGTACGATGCAACCGCAGTTAGCGGCGGTAACAGAAGATGCTTCAGAAGAAACCGCTATACCAGGCGCTACTTCGCAGCCGGTAATGGTAAAAGCAGCACAAACTACCATGGAAGCTCCAACGGCTTTATATCCGGGCGGCGTGTTTGAAATTAACCAGACGAAAGTATTGTTTGCACCTGCCGGCACCTCGCTGTTTGCACTGGCAGCTAACTATAAAATTGCCTATCCTAAACTGCTGGAATTTAATGATAAGACGCCTAAAGAAATTCTTGATAAAAGCCAGTTGATTTATTTAGCGAAAAAACAAAAGAAAGGCGCTTCGCCGTATCACACCGTACGCTCGGGCGAAACGTTGCCTGATATAGCGCAGGCTGAAGGTGTGCGGCTGGAAAGCCTTATTGAGTATAACAAACTGAGCCCTGACGAGCCGCTGCAAACAGGAATAAAAGTTTATTTACAACCCGCGCCTGCAACAGCGCCCAAACTTATGGCTGCGCGGTAATTCACTTTTATAAAGCCGGCAACCGATATGCAACTGGTACAGGTGCACGACAAACAGTTTGAGCCTTATTTATCCCAGGCTGTTATACAGGAAAAAGTAACGGAATTAGCTGCGCAGCTAAGCAGGGATTATGAAGGCAAAAAACCTTTATTAATTGCTATCCTCAATGGCTCTTTTATGTTTGCTGCCGACCTTTTCCGGCGCATTACCATAGACGCAGAGATCAGTTTTATAAAACTGGCTTCTTACAAGGGCACAAAATCCACCGGTCACATCATTACCTCCATCGGCCTCGATGCCGATATTACCGGCAGGCATATAATTGTTGTAGAAGATATAATAGACACCGGCAAAACGCTTACTGCATTTTTGCCGCAACTGTTGAACCAGCAACCGGCATCTTTAAAAATTGCGGCTTTGCTGCACAAGCCGGAAGCCACACTATTTCCGCTTGATATTCAGTATTGCTGTTTTACCATACCCGATAAATTTGTAGTCGGCTACGGGCTTGATTATGACGGACTTGGCCGCAACCTGCCGCAGATTTACCAACTGCACGAAAAATAGTTTTCTTATAAATTCTTGCTTACTTTGTACGCATAAACTGCTTAGTGAAAACAGCTATTGCCATATTGTGCTCCTTTTGCTGGCTGCAGGCTGCGGCCCAATATTATCTGCGCGGCGACGTTAAGGATGATAAGGGCAAACTGTTACCGAATGTAAGGCTGCAACTGGTTTCCAAAGGGAGTTATGTGTTTTATACCGGCGCTTCGGGCAGTTTCGGCATCCCGGTTTCCAAAAAAACTGATAGCATTGTATTAAACCTGGAGGGTTATCAAACGCTTTCGCTTTCCATCGAAACTACCAAATACCAGTCTTTTTTGTTAAAGCCTTTGGCCAATGCGGCCAATGCCAGTATGGGTTTGATGTCTTTTACCAAAAATCTGTTTCGAACCGATATAGCTAAAACGATAACTAATGGTGCAGAGACATATAATGCGCTGATAGAAAATGATTTTATAAATACAAAAACTGCTGCTGAAACAGGTTTGTCCGTTAACATCAACTGCGCATCGTACAGCAACATACGCCGCTTTTTGAATATGGAAAACCTGGTACCGCCGGACGGCGTTCGGATAGAAGAAATGCTGAATTATTTTAACCTCACAACCCTTAAACAAAACGAAGCTGCTGTAAATCCATCTTTCCAATGTGCATCACAGGTCACCTCCTGCCCGTGGAATGCAAAAAACCAACTGCTTTTTATACAATTGCTCGCTCCTAAACTTAATCTTAGTGCCGTATCTCCGGCGCATCTTACTTTTTTAATTGATGTATCCGGGTCAATGGATAAAGACAATCGCCTGCCGCTGGTACAAAAAGCTTTTAAATTGCTGGTACAGAATCTGCGCCCGCAGGATACGGTAGCCATTGTTACGTATGGCGGAACTGTAGGTATAGCACTGCAACCAACCGGCGGTGATGAAAAAAGAAGAATCTGCAATGTAATTGATAGTCTTGTTGCCAATGGCGATACGCCAGGCGCTGCTGCGATACAAACAGCTTACCGGATAGCCGAGCGCATCTATTACGCAGGCGGCAACAACCGGGTGATACTGGCAACCGACGGCGATTTCAACGTTGGCCAGACATCTGAAAAAGAACTCCAGAACCTGATTGCTATTCACAAGCAAAGCGGTATCTATCTTACCTGCCTGGGTATTGGCATGGGCAATTATAAAGACAGTAAATTAGAGGCACTGGCTACAAACGGCAATGGTAACTTTGCTTATATTGATAACCTGCAGGAAGCGCAAAAGACATTGCTTACCGAGTTTACAAAAAATATGTACACCGTAGCAGATGATGCACATCTTATCATCCGGTTTAATAAAAACCTGGTTACCGCATACCGGCTTACAGGTTTTGATAATAAGAAGGAAGATGTGGCGGCCGGCAACGCAACTATTGAAGGCGGAGAGATCGGCAGCGGCCATACCATCATGGCTATTTTTGAGTTAATTCCTGCCTTAGCGGCTTCCGGTGCTGCGGGCGATATCGCAACTGTTCATTTACAATATAAACCGGTGCAAAAGACTGCTATACAAGAGCAGGATTTTAATGTACCGCAAAATTATTGCTCCCTTAGTGACGCCGATTCCTGCCTTCGCTTTGCGGCAGGTATTGTGATGTTTGGCAGCCTCCTTAAGCAATCTAAATATGCCGCTGGTTATAATTGGGATGATGTGAAAACCATCGCGCTTAGTGCCATAGACACGAATAATGTGCTGGAGGAAGAATTTTTGACATTAGTGAATAAAGCAAAAAAAATATATGCGGGCACCAACGACAAAAAAAGGAAAAAGTGAATTGCTGTTCCGGTATAGCCTTCGCAATTACATGCGGTGGCAACCGTACTTTTACCTCTCAAATTTTTTACGGTAATGACCAAACTCAGTGTCAACATTAATAAAATCGCAACGCTCCGCAATAGCCGCGGCGGCAATAATCCAAATGTACGGCAAACGGCTATAGATGTTCAGCGCTTCGGCGCCGATGGGGTTACGGTGCATCCCCGGCCCGATGAGCGCCATATCCGGTATGCAGATGTGTTTGCCGTTAAAAAAATTATCACCACTGAATTTAATATCGAGGGCAACTGCAGGGAAGAAAAATTTGTAAAGCTTGTTTTGGAAGCGAAGCCGCATCAGGTTACCCTTGTTCCGGATGCACTCGGGCAGCTAACCAGCGATCATGGCTGGGATACGGTTATGCATAAAGCATATCTTACCACGATAACAGGCATATTTAAAAATGCGGGTATCCGGGTAAGCCTTTTTATAGATCCCGTTATTGCAATGGTTGAAGGAGCCGCAGCTACCGGTGCCGACCGTATTGAGTTATATACCGAGGGATATGCAAGCACATACGTGCAGGATAAAGAAAAAGCAGTGGCGCCTTATGTAGCAGCGGCGTTAAAGGCAAAAGAGCTTAACCTTGGTATTAATGCAGGTCATGATCTGGATTTACAAAATTTAGCATTTTTCAGTCAAAACATTCCATGGCTTGCCGAAGTATCTATTGGACATGCGCTCATCTGCGATGCGTTGTATATGGGATTGCAGAATACGGTACAATTGTACAAACGCCAGTTGGTTTCATAAGATATGTTTCAAGGTCGTTTTACACAGTAAATTTTATTCCCTGGGCAAGCGGCAAATCAGTGCCCCAGTTAATGGTATTCGTCTGCCGCCGCATATAGGCTTTCCATGCATCAGAACCACTTTCCCTGCCGCCGCCGGTTTCTTTTTCGCCGCCAAAAGCCCCGCCGATTTCAGCACCGCTGGTACCAATGTTTACATTGGCAATACCGCAATCGCTGCCTTTATAGGATAGAAACATTTCGGCCTCCCGCATATTTAAAGTCATAATAGAAGAAGACAAGCCTTGCGGTACATTGTTTTGCATTGCGATAGCTTCTTCAATGGTATCATATTTCATCAGGTACAGGACTGGCGCAAACGTTTCATACTGCACAATCGGCCAGTCATTTTGCACTTCTGCCACACAGGGTTTTACATAACAGCCACTCTCATATCCCGGTCCGTCCAGTACGCCGCCTTCTACTATAAATTGCCCGCTCTGCTGCTTACATGCGTCTATTGCACTAAGATAGGCCGCAACAGCTTCCTTATCTATCAGCGGCCCTACATGGTGTGCAGCATTCAGCGGATTGCCGATGCTTAACTGGTTGTAAGCATTCACCAGCTTTTGTTTAAAAACATCATACACCGAGGTATGAATGATAAGGCGTCTTGTGGTGGTGCACCGCTGGCCTGCCGTGCCGGCGGCTCCAAACACAGCCCCGACAAGTGCCATATCAAGGTCTGCATCTTTGGAAATAATGATGGCATTGTTGCCGCCCAATTCCAATATGGTTTTACCTAACCGTGCAGCCACACTCGCAGCAACTGCTTTGCCCATGCGCGTAGAACCGGTAGCCGACACCAATGCAACGTGGTTATCATTACAAAGCCATTCGCCGGCTTCACGGTGCCCCTGCACAAGACAGCTTACGCCTTCCGGTACATTATTTTTATCAAATACCGCTGCAACAATCTGCTGGCAGGCATTAGCGCAAAGTGGTGTTTTTTCGCTCGGTTTCCAGATACAAACATTACCGCAAACCCAAGCCAGCGCCGCATTCCAGCTCCATACTGCCACCGGGAAATTAAATGCTGATATAATGCCCACGATGCCCAGCGGATGCCATTGCTCGTACATACGGTGATTGCTCCGCTCGCTTTGCATGGTGAGGCCATACAACTGGCGGGAAAGACCAACTGCAAAATCGCAGATATCAATCATCTCCTGCACTTCCCCCAAACCTTCCTGCAGGCTTTTACCCATTTCGTAACTCACCAACTGACCCAACTGTTGTTTTTGCCTCCGTAATTCCTCACCAATCTGCCGTACCACCTCGCCCCGTTTTGGCGCCGGTACCTGCCGCCATTCTGCAAAAGCCTGCGCGGCCCGAGCTGATACCTGTTGATAGGTAAGTGCATCGCAGGCTGTTACGCTGCCAATTAATTTTCCATCTACAGGCGAATAGGAAGAGATAACAGGTCCACCTGCTTCCATCCATTGCTTACCGGTTGATACGCCTTTGTTGTGTGCTGCAATATGCAATTGTTGAAGAACGGACTCCATAAAAAAATTTAAAGCCCGCAAGATAACAAAGTAAAAGTGATAATAATGAAAGCTGTGTGCCTGCTTAAAATCAGCCGCTTTTTTTAGATGATTTTTAAACTTTGCGTTGGTATAATATTTTCAAATACACTTGCAAAAAAAGGGTTTGAAGACATAGAAATCATCAGCAACATTATAAAGAACTCAACAGGCATAACTACCGTTTTTTAAGTAGTGACTCAATTTGAAATTCAGGAACTATAAAACCTGTGGGGTTAAATAGCTTTGTAAGATAAAAACGTGTAGTAACGGGAGGGGTTAATCGCTGTTATTTTCAAAGGAAGTCACTACCGTTTTTTAGCATAAATTCTGAACTGAAAATATAAATATAAAATACTACCAGCGGAAAAAAAGCCATTGGTGCAAACCTTGCATCTAATGGAAGGCAAACTACTCGTACAAACAGTGTTAGCAAACTGCTAATCATTTTTTTTATTTGGATTGAAAGATATTTATCGGGCAGAAAAGCACTCCATAAAAACGTTGACTAAGCTGGAAAAGAAATCTGCCAGCGGGAAATTGAAAAATGCTTTCAGCCAGCACAGAACGCAAACGGAAGAACTTGCGGTGCGCCTTGGAACAGGTGTTTGTATCAGCTAACATAAAAGCGGCTACAAAAAAATGTAAAGCTATGGATGGCTTAATACGGGAACCGGAAGATATTATCAGTGAAACCGGGCATAATACAATTACAAGAGATGCGGTATTAATTAAGGCTGCCCAAAAAGGTAGAAGATAATAAGATTGTTACTTACGGCGGGTTGGTACAGTTAGCAAAAATAGTAGCCTATACGGAGGCCGCCGCTATATTGGCGCAAACCCTGCAGGAAGAAAAGGAAAGGGATGAACTGCCAACAAGGGTAGCCGAAAGCAGGATAAATATTCAGGCTGTTGAAGAAGTTAAATAGCAAAAGATTTTGAAAATGCAGAAAGGCCGGAAAATTTCCGGCCTTTCTGTTCTAATAGTTAAAATGCTATCGTAATAATCTAAAAAATAATTCCATAATCAATTGTACTGCTGTTATAATTCCGTAACATCTTCAGCTTTACAAAAGCATATAAAAAAGCGTTCAACTGTTCCTGCAAAAGCTTTCGCAGGTCGCCGGCAATTATACTATCATTAAGTAATTTTCTAAACTCAGTTATCAGATTTTTTTCTATCTGTGTACACTCATCCAATATCTTATTACTGTCGTCATGCTTCGGCTCGCCGCCATCTGCAACATCACTTTTATATTCATTATTCAACGAATTAATAGCAGCCGGCTTGCCTTCAAAGACCTGCATTTGCGAAGACAATTCTTTATAAATCTGAAATGACTCTGTAGCTAAACCAAACACTACAATCTGCGTTTTACGGTTACTGCACCGTTCAGCAATGTGTTTGAAACCTTTGTTTGCATTTTGAAGTGAATTTACCAGTACATGCAGCCGGTCTGCTACCTGTATATTTTGCTTGGTAAACTTTCTTTGTGATAGTAGTTGATAATTAGGATTCATAGCGGCAGGCTTTATATACAATTAACGCGCAATATCTGTACCGTTATCCTGCTAATTTACTGTGTATTTATTACACTAAAGTTAAAAGACAAACTGGATGAATTGACTTTTAAAAAGATTTTCCTTTTATTAATGAAAAAATTACAGCGGACGCCTTAAAAAACATTCTGAATTAATTGATAATAAGTCTTGTAGAAAATTATCCCCAGCAAAAAAGCACATATTTATTACCCATTTTTGTGTAAACAAACATTACACAAGCAGGCATCAGGCATTAAAGGCAGGTACGAATTTTGCCAATGCAAGCTTAAACAATTACAAATGGATAAGCCTAATGAAATGACCAGCTTAAGTACAGTATTAGAAAAACTAAGATTGAAAAAACTGGACAATGAATTCAGGTGGACAGCAGAAGGCTTTACTGCCGGTAAAAATAAAGCATACAGCCCCGAAGAATTAAAGATTATAAAGACCTATCGTTTTGAAGGCGATTCCGATCCCAGCGATTCAAGCATCATCTATTTGATAGAAGCTAAGGATGGCCTCGTTGGCTATAGCATAGACGCATACGGCGTATATACCAATCATGAGAACGAAGAAGGTTATGATAATTTTGTAAGACAAATTCCCGTAGAGGATAGGGAAGAACAACTGATATTTGAAGTATAGCCAAATCCTATCCCTTGTTTACGAAAACTGAAAACAGGACACACTACAGTATAGTGCAGTCCTGTTTTCTCATTTAGTAATTAGTTATTTCTTGTTGGCATTTATCTGGTCTCCGCACCACTTTACCAATTCCTCTTCCACTATTTCGCCACTATTTTCATTTAATCCCCATTTGTTTTCCCGATCGTCGTAATTTATATAAAAGCTCTGCAAACCTTTCTCCGGGTGCAGCAACACCACAAAATACCGGCCTGTCGTATCATACTTGTCTTTACTCATAATTACTT
Organism: Ilyomonas sp.; assembly: GCA_965247435.1. Taxonomy (GTDB): domain Bacteria; phylum Bacteroidota; class Bacteroidia; order Chitinophagales; family Chitinophagaceae; genus Ilyomonas. The sequence goes on from OZ252019.1 coordinate 2,633,346, forward strand.
CCGGATGAAATGTTGCATACAATGTATCATCGTTGTGCGGGTAGGTGCTTGTGAATACAGCATCCTGATAATTAGACATAATTTAAAATTTTAAGCGTTTATAATTCTGTACATATAGTTTTGTATATGATCATCTTAATTAAGCGCAGGTAGTTACAAACGTTTTGCAACAAACTCCGTTACTTAATGATGGTAAAGCCTGAAATACAAAGACATACAGGCGTTCTAAAGAATTCAAAAAACAGACCAACCAATTTCCCGGTCTTTTAGTTGTCTCCTGTATAATCGCTGAGATAATTTGTGTAGGCATTATTACCGAAGAAATAAACAGCGCTTCTGCGGACAGAAAACATTAATTTTTTTAACTCGTTGTTGAACTGATTTGTCTCCGGTTCACTGTCTGTTATTTTTTTGCCTGTCATTTTTGTAAGTTCATCATTGGTGGAAACCAGTTTCAGATTAGCCGGCTGCAGGCCGCTGACACCTATTTTCCAGTCTTCGTCTTTACTTAATTTATACCTGAAAAAATAAACATATCCTGTTTCACCTTTCAGGGTTATTAGCTTTTTGCCCGCCAGTTCGCAGTTTTGAAATTTATCAGCATTCTTATCATTTAGCAACAGCGCCTTTGCAATCAACTCCTGCGATTTAAATTTTTCAGGATATAGATTTTCTTTACCGATGGCCACTAACTTTTTATATAATACTGACCGGTATTTATCTTTTGAAGCAATGCTGCGCCACAGGGTATCGGGTATTGCTATATTATGCCGGGCAAGTAACGTAGCCGCATCCAACTGTGTTGCAACATCCTGCGATTGCAACAGTTTACTGAAAAACTGCGGTACGGCCGGGTTGCTGTTGTAAAACCCGATTAACAGCGTTGCGTAACTGATAATATCGTTATCCTCCTCCTGTTCTTCGTATTGGTAATGCGGGTTGTATTGGTTACGGCCGCCACCATGTGCATACGCAGGCGCATTATAGCTATCCTCATTATCATCATTTTCTGCTTCATTACTACTTTGCTGCTGCAGCAGTTTATCATCTTTGTTCTGCTGTTTCTTAAGTTCTGTTTTAGCATCAAAATAGATACGGCTAAAGAAACTGCTGTAGGCTGCAGCCGGCAGATAATTGCTATCTACCAACTGGCGCAAGAGGCTGTTTACGGGTTCTTTATAATCCTGCAGCGAAGCCAGTTGTAAAAGATCTGGAAATAATCTCTTTGAAAGTGTCAGCGAATCTCCTATTAAATTAAAGAGGGCTGAATATTGGTTTTTATCATCAAATACCGGCGGATCCTGCAGCAGCAGGTCTTTTAGTGAATCGTAAGCCTCACTTGTTTGCAAACGGGCAAGCGCAAGTACCGCTTCATTCTGAAAATAGCTTGTGTCGGCCGTTCGCCGGTATAATTGCAGCAGGTAGGTGGTTACATCCCGCACGCAACTGCTATCTTTTATATATCCTAACTCGTGAATAAAGCCACTTTTTTTATCAAAATAATTTTTGTCTTTGTACTTCGAAGATGCGATTATATTCTTCAAAGCAGGCAGCGCTTTACAGGTATAATTAATATTGGCAGCCGCATCGGCGGCCGCTTTTTGAATTGCAGAATCTTTGCTTTGATAATCTTTAAAAAACAGCGGCAGCTTATCCTCAAAAACAGAACTGCCTTTTATGCGGTTATCAATTTGAAAAGTTGTAAAGAAGGAGGTAAGAAAACTGCCGGGTTCACCTACCGTATCCGCAAGCGCAGTTATCTGAAAAAGCCTGTTCTTCCGCAGCAGGTACCAGGTAGTAATTTGTCGTACGGTATTGGTATCGCCTATAATCAACTTATAACCTACCGTAGAATCTTTGAGTGAAAAGAATTCTTTTTTCTTTATAACCATCTGTTTATACTGATCAAGGTCTAATTGCTTATTCCAGAAAGCTGCCGTATCGGTGCTAAAATAATATTTTGGAAAAATAGTAGCGTTAACAAGTACCGCTTCTCCGGTAGAGTCGTTTTGAAAGAAAGCAGTTTTGTCTTTGTTCCAGTAAGCGGCATACGCATTAACCTGCCGTAAAAAATCTTCGCTTGTAGCCTCATATATCATGCGCTGTACAAAAGTGTCCAGGGCAGGTTTTACCGGCGTTTGAACGGTGTAATGCAGGGAGGTATCAGCAAATACCGCGGGCTTGTCGTAATAAAAGCCGGTAAAGAGAAAAGAAGCAAAAAAAGGTTCCGCATTATACTGCCTGTTTTTGGTAGTAACTGCGGCCAGGTAGTAATGCGCTCCCCTTAATATTGCTCTTGCAAAAATGCTGTTACCATTTTTTAAAAGAAACCGCATGTTGAGCGCATGATAACCGCTTACGATTGCAAAGCTGCGCGCCACCTCTCTGTCCACTATCTCGCTTTGCTTTATACTTTCTTCTATCAGCGAAAGGTCAAAAGTATCTTCCTCTATAAAGTTGTAGTTGTTTACTGTTTTCTTCCACACAATGTATGCATCGCCGGTAGCCGTGTCAACAGCTTCGCACTCCAGTACCGGAATATGGTCGCTGCCGGTTTTATCTATGGTTGTATAGGGCGCCTGCGGAAAGGCAACTGCAAAGCCACCGGCTTTGCTGGTATAGTTTTGCGGGTGCTGCAGGTTGCTTTGTATAATGATAGAATTAAAAAAAGTATCCGCTTCCGCTCCGCTGATATACTCTTCGTTCCCGCTCATTTTAAAAACCAGCACTTCAAAAGGTGTAACTATAATATTGTACCGTTGCATATCGCCGCGCCGGGTTCGGTTTACAATATCAAAACCCGGATAACCGTTTTTTATAATTGCTGTTTTCTTTAAAATTTTACCCGGAATATTTTCATATAACAGGCTGTCTGTTTTTTGCAATACCTCTTTGGTATCCTGGCCATACAGGGCAGCGTGCGTTTTTACACGCGTAAGCATGTAATACGTGCCGTTGTCCATGTCGGCGTATTGCCAGCTATCATTCAGGCTCTGCCGGCTGTCTGTACGCTTAAACAGCGGGCCGGGCAATTGCATTTGAATAAAGCCATCGCCTGTACTGGCCTTATTAAATGTAACCGGCACCCGCATTTTATCAATCGCATCTTTTTTATCCGCATCGCGGTCGGCCATATAAAGCGGCCGCAGGGTATAACCTTTTTTGCGCAGCAATTCTATCACGCCCCGCTTGCCCGGCAGGTGGGCGGCGCCAACGCCTACAAATAGAGAATGGTGGTGTAAAATGGTATCTATCGAATTTGCCTGTACCTCATTGCGCTTATAAAGAAAGATTTCTGTGAAAGCAGCCGAGCTGTATTCGTATTTTTCCAGCGAATCAAGCATGTCCAGGTCGCCACGGCGGTAGGCATCCTGAATTTTTTTCTGGATGTCGTACATATTTTCATCACCCGGATCCGCATGTTTTTTAATACGTTCTTTGGCGGCTTCCTGGTAAGCCTCAAACACCATACGCTGCGACTGGTAATAATCTTCTACCCCTGCTGCCAGCTTACCCAGCTTCCTGCCTGTTTGATAAATATACAGATCGAGGTACGTATTTTCTTCATAGTCTTCCTGTACGCGGCTGGTGCGGTAGAGCAGCCCGTTTATTTGCGTAGGCTGGTCGGTTAGCGCGGCACGCAGGTTGTCTTCATAGTTGTTGAACTGAAAAGATTTTTCGTTGAGGTAATCGTTGGCGCCATTGGTCATATAACTCTTAATGGCATATTGCGCCTCATTCATCTGCATCATATCGCGCTGCCAGAAATAAGGGTTTTGCTCCAGCGCCACTACATCTACCGATTGTAATGCCGTATAAAAAGAATCGCTGAGATGAAACACCATTTTATTACTTACATGCATAGTACCAAAGAGATACGATGGCTTTTGCAGGCCATTGCCGGTAATTTCCCAAAAAAGGCTTGGATATTTTTTTTGCTGCGCAAAAACGGACAGGCCGGGCAATAAAAACAGCAATACGATAAAAAATTTTCTCATGATCATTCAATTAAGACACCCATTCAATTTGCGTCAATCTTACTGCTTTTCAATCAGATTATCTAATTGTATAAAAAATAATTTACAGATAATGTTTTGCTGGAACAGCTAAACTTAAAAAGGCAAAGCGAACTGAGAAAAAGCCAGATGAGAGACATAGCGACAGGCATTTCCGAATTTTTTTGAAGTCTGTTAAAATACGCTATTGGTGTAGTCGGCGTTCATTTGTATAATATCCGGAGCCCGCACATAGCTTGTGTTGTAGCGGAAGCGAAGATTGATGGTGCCCGTAAATTTAAACTGGTTGTTACCTTCAAGCCGGCGGGGAAAATAAACAAAGCGAAACTCCATGGTGCCAAAGATCAGGTTTTCATTTCTTGTGCGTACGCCGCCGCCGATACCACTGTAAAAATTACTTTTGGATAAACTTTGTTTTTCGGGAGTAAGCCAGGAAAAGTCGGCAAATGCAAAAGGGGAAAACTGAAACCCAAAAGCGCGGTATTTAAGAAATACAAACGTCTCCGTATGCAGGCTCAGGCGGCGATCGCCAAGTATAGAATCATTCACGAAATAGCGTAAGCCAAAAGGGTTGTTTATTTTAAGTTCTTCAAGCGTGTGGCGATTTAATTGCCGCGTATAACTCAAACGAAAATACTGGCGTAATTTAAAGTTGTTCATTACATACAGGCGGCTAAAAAAACTGGTGCCTAACAGTACACCGGCATCCTCCATTCTCCCTTTATTCCAAAAACCGCCGGCACGGGCAAAGTATTGTACAAAATCGCCGGCGCCATTAAAGCGGTAAAAGTTGGCATCCACGCCATTGTACAATCTCGATAGTTGCAATTGCTTGTACCAACCGGTGGTAATGGCTACATTATAGCCGGTAGGAATATCCTCCGTAGTACCAAAGCCATAGAGATAATTGGTTTTATAAAAGTTTTGTTTAAAAAAAGTAAACTGCGTAAGTATGCCGGACTTATCGTTGAACCATTGATTGTACTGGTCGCCAATCTGGAAAGGCAGTTTTTTAAAATCGTTGTTGAAATACCGGATGCCAACAAATTTACGGTCGCGCATGCTATTATTAGCCAGCAGTTTTTTTACGCCTAAGTTGTAGCCAACCCATGCGTCTATTATGTTGTAGTGATATTTATAAAAAAAGCTGTCCGGCTGCAGGTAATCGTTGCTCGACTGGTTGTTGCCTAGCGTCAATCCGCCGGCAAAGCGGGAATAAGCGGATACCAGCGGCCGGTCGAGACGGATTAATGCTGCATGTTCATTAGAATAACTCCTGCTCAGGTTTTTGTTGAACTGACTGAAAGTAACAGTTGCATCTACAAACGAATGCGCAAAACTGTTGATACTGTACAGCACAGCAGTGCCAAATCTTGGGGCGCGGTCCTTCTCGTAGAGGCCGGTTACCTGCAGCTTCTGGCCCGTACCTAATATATTTTCTTCACTGGCTTTCAGCTTTACTTTAGACGAAGAAAAGTTGCTGACAGAGCCATTGATACTGAACAAATCTTTGGTTACTACTATCAGGTCAATTGAATCTGAACCCGGTATATTTTTCACCAGGATACGGGCATCCTGTATATAGTTGAGGGAGCGGAGATAGCGTTCGTTTTCTGCCAGTACATACACATTCAGCGGTGTATTTTCCTGGATAAACAAATTATTCCTTATCTGCCAGGCGCGTGTATCGCGGTGCAGGTTGCTAAGGATACGGGTACCAAAATAAGTACTGCCCTTTGCCGTATCGGTAAACGTTTTTTCAAAACCAAATTTCCTGACCTCAATGTGCCGGATGATCTTACCCTTGTAGGGCACAAACTGCACTTCCGCTTTGGCTACCAGCGAAGGCATAATCGGCGTTGAGGCGGTATCGGGATGTTTCTTTCGCATCACCTTAAATACAGAAAGGAAAATATTGCGTTTGCGCTTAGCAATCAATGTATCATGTTTGGCTATTGCACTATCAGTATGCGTATATTTTTTATCGCGTTTGCTTTCCTTTTTCTGGGCGGTGCACAATGCACTGCTGCAAAGCAGCGCCACTAATAACGGGATACGCACAACAGCCATCCTGTTTGTACCGGCACGCCGGAACACCTGGTACACCAGCCTGCAAAGCATCCCGCTGAAGCGCGCAACGCCGGGATGCATCATTACAATTGCATCATTACGAACGTCAGATTTATAGAATAATACAGGCATTCAGCAAACAAATAGAATTTTTTATAAACAGCAGGTTTAATTATACTCAGTACCTATTCAATTTTTAATCCAGCCGGCAGCGGCAGCAATGTACCAAGATATGCTATCAGAATGATACTTCGCAATAACCTGTTTGTAAAACGTATATTGGTAAGTTTTTGTTATTAGCATAAAACCCAAAAATTCATTAATAAATTTGCATTCAAATTGATTAGCAATGATAGCGGAAGTTAATAAAGGCATATACAGACTGGTAGAATCAGAAAAAGATAAAGACTTACAACGGATCGGCGAAAAAGTAATACAGCAGCAGCGCCTGAGCTTTGAGGAAGGAGTATTACTTTTTGAAAAAGCGTCTCTCCCGTTTGCCGGAGCGCTGGCCAATCATGTGCGCGAACAAAAGCATGGCAACAAAACGTATTTCAACCGCAATTTTCATATTGAGCCTACGAATGTATGTGTCTTCTCCTGCGCCTTCTGTTCGTACAGCCGCCTGTATGCACACCGCGACGAAGGCTGGGAGTTAAGCACGCAGCAAATGCTGGATATTGTAAAAAGCTATGATGGCAAGCCGGTAACAGAAGTACATATTGTAGGCGGTGTACACCCGAAGCTGAACCTGCAGTTTTTTATTGATTTAATGCAGCAGATAAAAGCGCATCGCCCGGAGTTGCACATCAAAGGTTATACGGCTGTAGAACTGGATTATATGTTTCGCAAGGCGAAGGTGACCATACCGGAAGGTATGCGCCTGCTGCACGAAGCCGGGCTGGACTCGATGCCGGGCGGCGGCGCCGAAATCTTTCACCCGGAAATAAGAGAACAAATATGTGCCGACAAAGTAGATGCGGCCGGCTGGCTGGCCATACATCGTGCTGCGCACGGGCTGGGGATGCACAGCAATGCTACGATGCTGTACGGACATATTGAAAAGCCGATGCACCGCATAGACCACATGGACAGGCTTCGCCGGCTGCAGGACGAAACCGGCGGCTTTAATACGTTTATCCCGCTAAAGTTCCGCAACCGCAACAACGACATGAGTAATGTGCGGGAATCAACGGCGATAGAAGACATGAAGCTATACGCGATTGCACGGCTGTACATGGATAACTTTCCGCACCTGAAAGCATACTGGCCGATGCTGGGTCGCCAAAGCGCACAGCTAACCTTATCGTTTGGCGTAAATGACCTTGATGGAACTATTGATGACACCACCAAAATTTATTCTATGGCCGGCAGCGAAGAGCAATCGCCGGCGCTCTCCACAACCCAATTGGTAACACTGATAAAACAAGCAGGCAGAGAGCCGGTGGAACGGGATACGCTGTACAACGAAATAAAAAACTACAAAGACGTAGCCATTGCCGAAATGGAGGTAAACCCGCTGTATAATTAAGATGGATACCTTCCGGGAAATGGCTAAAATATTGCTTGCCGCTTTATTATATTTTGGATTCTGGGTGCTCTTCTTTTTTATAGACCGGCTTGTTTTTGTTTTATACTTTACCGATAAGTTAGCTGGTAGTACGGCTGCCGAAATCTGTAATATATTCTTCTGCGGCCTTCGGATGGACCTTTCTATGGCGGCGTACGTTTGCGCTTTACCCTTACTGATTTTTATTATTTGTTTGTTTGTTCCTGCACCGCCGGTATTAAAAAAAGTGCTGCATGTTTACACATGGATTATCATTGCTCTTTTCGCCATCATTGCTATTGTAAACCTGAACATCTATCACGAATGGGGAAGTAAGATTAGCTATAAAGTAGTGGAATACCTTGTTAGCTTTCCCAAAGAAGCGATGGCTTCCGGCGCCTCCGCCCCCATTTTTTCCTCCCTCGTTATACTAACAGTTTTAATACTAACTGCGGTTCTGTTTTATTATAAAATCATTGCCTTTGCGCGTTATAGAAAACTGCGGCTACTGCAGGCATTCACCTGCAGTCTGTTATTGCTGGGAACAACGATACTAACTATACGCGGTGGCTGGCAGCTCTCGCCGATGAATGAAAGCATGGCCTATTTTTCCGACAAGCCTTTTCTTAATTATGCAGCAGTAAATACAGACTGGAGCTTCCTGAATGATATTATCAAAAACAAGTTAGGTAAGCATGGTAGCAAAAATCCTTATGCCTATTTTACGAATGCGGAAGCAAAAGCCATTATGCAAAGTCTTTATGTAAAGCCGGCCGCAGATACCACAACGATACTTACTACTAAACGGCCGAATGTTGTAATCATTATCATAGAAAGCTTTACGGCCGATGTAATAGCAAGTCTTGGCGGTGAAAAAGGCATTACGCCCAATATGGAACGGCTACTGCAGGAGGGCATTTTATTTACCAACGTATTTGCTGCAGGCGACCGTACCGACAAAGGTACCGTTGCAGTACTCAGCGGCTTTCCGTCGCAGGCCATTAACAGCATTATTAAAACCGACAGTAAACAAAAACGACTGCCCTGCATTGCACAGGTACTGGCCAAAGAAGGCTATCCTGCATCGTTTTATTATGGCGGCGAGAGCGAGTTTGTAAACACAAGGTCGTACCTGCTGAGCCACGCTTACACCCGCGTCATTGACAAAAACAGCTTTGATAAAAAAGACATGAACTCCAAGTGGGGCGCTTACGACGAAGTGGTTTTCAACAGGCAGTTGCAGGATATAAACAAGGAAAGACAGCCTTTTTTATCTACCATCCTCACCCTTACCAATCACGAGCCTTTTGAACTTCCGGCAACACCGCATTTTGGCAATGCAACACCACCGCAACTCTTTAAAAGCACGGCCTGGTACACCGATTCCTGCATTGCCGATTATATACAAAAAGCAAAGCAGCAGCCCTGGTATAAGAATACTTTGTTTGTGCTGGTGGCCGACCATGGCCACCTGTTGCCGGCTAATAAATACGAGATTAATGATTACCACCGCTTTCGCATTCCGCTGCTTTTTCTTGGCGGCGCCATACGACCGGAGTGGAGGGGTAAAAAATGGGATAAGATTGGCGGCCAGACAGATATTGCGGCTACACTGCTGCAGCAAATGGATTTGCCGTACACGCAATTTACATGGAGCAAAGACCTGCTGAACAGCAACACCAGACCGTTCAGCTTTTATGACTGGGATAATGGCTTTGGCTTTGCCACGCCGGAGCAGGTAATTTCATTTGATAACGTTGGTAAAAACATCACGTTCCGGCGTTACAACAGGCCAAAACCGACAGATGACACTTTGGTAAAGTGGGGCAAGGCGTATCTGCAAACGGTATATGACGAGTACCTTGCGTATTAACACTGGCAAGTGAACTTTTAACCAAATATTTCCTGTACATTTTTTTGAATGGTAGCAACCATTCTTTGCATCGGCAAATCATTCTCATCCGGCCCGAAAGGATCTTCGATTTCCTCCGCAATTAGCTCCAGGCTCGCCAGAATATAAAAGACAAATGCAACAACCGGGATTGCTAAATAGCCAAGGGTGAATATATAGCCAAAGGGCAGCGTAACTACATAAAAGAAAATAAACTTTTTAATAAAGGCGCTGTACGAATAAGGAATAGGTGTGTTCTTAATACGCTCACACGCGCCGCAGACATCCAGCAGCGACTGCACTTCTGCGTTTAATATAATCAGGTGCTCGCCGGTTATTTTTTTATGGTCGTATAAATGGCTGATGCGCTGCCATAGCAGCTTTACCACCTGGCCTGGCACATGCCGGTTTACATCAAAGCCGGGTAGCTCGGGGTGGCGGTGTTCATCCAGCTCGAGGCGGGTGATTTCGTTTTGTAAATGTTTGGAAAGCAGGTGTGCAAACAAGGGTAAAAGCTTAGCAAAAAAAGCGCGGTCTTTCGCAGTGTCGGCAGGCAAAAAAGTATCCAGCTTGATGGCAAGGTTACGGGTATTATTTATTAAGGAACCCCAGAGCTTTCGGCCTTCCCACCAGCGGTCGTAGGCTGTATTGGTACGGAAAACCAGCAGCATGGAAATGGCGAAGCCAAGCAGGCCATGCATGAGTGTAACATTGCTGAGGTGGCTGCCGGGCTGCAGGTGCAGCCAGGTAATTTCAATAAAATTAATAGCGAATGTATATACGCACAAAAAGAGCATCAGCGGCAGCAACTGGCGCATCGTATCTGCTTTGTGCAGGCTTAAAATGCCGATCCAATGCCTGGGGTTGTAAGTTATCATGGTGCAAAGGTAATGCGGGATAATGCTGGTGCTTATTGCATAGGAGCACTCTTTAATACTTGGTGAAGTACAGGAATTGATAATACGTTCGCCCGGCACCGATGATGATTAAAAAACTGCTATTGAAGTTAATAACCAAAGTTAAATAGATAGTGCAGAGCTGAATACGAAGAATAGTAAAATTACAAATGCGGAAGATAACAAGTATCAGCCCGTATTTTGGCACATACAATGTTAGCTGCTGCCGGCTTCTTTGCTTATATACCTGTTAATTATTTGTATGGCATTTTCAACACCATTTTCGTTTGATAGCAACTGCCCAAGTCTTTCAGCATTTGCAATAATATTTGATGTCTCCGAGTATAATATTGCATTTGCCAACCTGTGCGCTGTGAGTTTGGTTTTTTTAATTGGTTTTGAACCAACGCCCAACTCAAATACTCTTTGTCCCCAGGCTGGCTGGTCTGCATTGTGAGGAATAATAATTGTTGGCTTACCTGCTCTTAATCCTGTTGCTGTGGTTCCTGCTCCACCATGATGTATTACTATTTTCATTTTAGGAAATAGCCAGGTATGAGGAATACTCTCAACTAAGAAAACATTGTCCGGCAAAATTTGTTTATAGTCGTTTGTTGTCCACCCAAGCCCAACTACGGCTCTTTGTTTTGTTATATTTAATGCCTCAACAATTATAGTAAGTGTGTTATTGAAACTGTTAAGTTCTTTCATACTTCCAAAGCCAATGTAGATAGGCCTTTCGCCACTATTTATAAAGTTTTCAAGCTCAACTGGCGGCGAGAAATCTGGCGCTGTTTCTAATATCCAGCTTCCTGTGGTGTGTATATTATTAGTCCATTCTTTTTGACGGGGAAATAAAAAATTGCTGTAACCGTTTAAAACCAATTGACCATCCTTTATTTGTTGTTTTAAAGGCGAAACGCTAAAGTTAATTTTGCTTTGAATTTGCTTAACCCAAAACTCTTTTATTGGCGACTTTGCCAATGCCCAAAATACTTTGTCAAAAATAAAATGAGTAAACAGGTTGTAATAACTTCCAAATTTTGGTAAAGCATAAAATAAAATAGACGGATATTTTTTTGTAGAGACAATAGGAAACGGGGTTGCTAAAATGGCTTTTCTATTTTTCTCTTTTGCTAAAAAAAAACCTAATGGCATCCCCGGATGAAAAATTATCAGGTCGGCACTTTGACAAGCATTCCAAAGTTCAGCTTGGGTTTTTACCATTAATGCTTTTAAAGATTTTGAACCTTTTAAGTGGCTTACAATAAATTTCAAAGGGTTACTGCCCTTTGCCATTTGTTGTACATCATCACCTTCCATAATTTTTTGAATGTCCACATCAAGTGCATAAAAATCAAGCCCATAGTTACGTACAAATGTTTCTTCATTTTTTGCCGAAACAATTGAAACATCATAGCCAGATTTCTTCAAACCAATTCCAAGTGCAATATAAGGTTGCAGGTCGCCTCTTGTGCCTACGGTCGTGATGACTATTTTCATTTGTTATCAGAATAAAAATTATTTCATAACTGTCTTATGAAAATGAACTTTTTTGAAAAAATTAGTTTCTTCACTGAAAAGGTAAAATTGTCTGCTGTTAGTTGCTTTATTATAATATTGAATTCTTGATTGTCAGCCGGGTTTATTAAAATGCCATTATAAAATTTAGTTTCTGTGTCATAAACAAAAGATTTAAATACTATGGTTCCCTTTTTACTCTTGCCATATATTTTTTTGTCAGCTCCTATATACATCTCTATCTTTTTCTCGTTGTGTTCTTTGTCCATCCATTTACCTGTCAGGTTGGATTGTGAGAAAGATTTTTGGTAAATGCCTAAGTAAACGAATAAAGTAAAGACCGGTAACTTCATCACTTTTTTAAGTGTCGTCATTTATCAATGCATTAACTGCAAAAGTTCAAAACACTTCCTTATTTCCACTTAACATTTGTTACAAAATTATTTGACGTCTTATTCTCGAAAGGCTTTGTGGTTTTATACCCAAAAAAGAAGCGATATATTGAATGGGTATGTTTTGTATAAGATGAGGTTGTTCGGTTATCATTTTTTTGTAACGCAGTTCGGCCGAAAGCGTAGCAAGATCGTTAGCCCTGATTTGTGATAAAGCCATAACTTTTTCAAAAATGACTAAGCTGAACTTTTTAAAGTTGTCGCTTTTTTCAATTAGAGTGATTAGATTTTTTCTTGAAATTCTCAATAGTTCGCAATCGGTAATACATTCAACATTTTCTATTGCCGGCTTTTGGTGGATAAGATTAAGAAAGGATGCGGTAAAGCCGTTGGAGGAACATAAATAAGTAGTTACTTCATTACCATTTTCATCATAGTAAAAGAGCCGCATAAATCCTTCATTAATAAAATACAGGAATTGAGGTATTTTATCCTGGTCTTCAACAATCGTATTTCTGTTTATATTATAGCGTTCAAAAAACTGGTTACACAACATTTTGTCATTTAAGTCTAACTGTATTGTTTTTGAAATTTCTTGAAATAATCCGTCGAGCATTTTTATAATCAGTCTTTCTATTGTATGTTGTGTGCCGCCTTGCAATTGCAGCGAACTAAAGCAAGGCGATTTGTTGATGAGGGCGGCTGCGATTTGCAATATGCTTCCAAACACCATAGTATCGTTGCGTACTTTAGCTTGTTAGTTTCGCCATCCGATAGTCCGGTAGTCCTGGCAATTATCTCAGTTGATATACCGCTTTCCTTCAGCGCTTTTGCTATTTCCATATTCCTTTCTAACTTACCTTCTAATTTGCCTTCCAACTTACCTTCGTCAAAAGCGGTGTCAATAACACCTTTCAGGTCCCGGTATATTTTTAAGCTGTTTTCATAACTGTCCAGTTGGGTTTGGTCAAACCTGGCCAGTTCCGCTTTCTCAAAAGCCTGTATAAAAACCTCATCTCTAAAAATGGAAGGAATGGTCTGGAAGTCTTCGAGGTGCCTGATGAAATAAAGCCATTTGTCCAGACGCGTTTTCAGTTCCGTTTCTGCCTGCCTGAAGTTAGGCATCTCCAGATAGATATAAGTCAGCTTATCGTAAAAGGTCTTGCCGTTTTGGTTCTTCAGCTTAATGGTGTGTACGACTTCACTCCGCTCCGGTTCGTTTTCATAATCATTGAATGTAAAGTCTAAAATACCCACACAATAAACCGCTTTCAGGTTGTAGTTCCACTCTCCCTTTTCTGCCTGTTCACGAATTGGAAAGGTGGAATAGTAAATGGTTCTTTCCTTAAAATAGTTCTGTTTGGCTTTTTGCAGTTCTACAATAAACTTCTCTCCCGCTTCATTCTCACAGTAGATGTCATAGATAGCTTTCCGGTCAAGTTCAGTCTGCCCTAATTGCTCTGTACTTTTAAAAGAGAGCGTAATTATCTGGTTCTGCTGTGGCAAAAGGGCATTGAGGAAGTCCAGCAAAAGCGGTTTACTGGCTTCTTCACCAAAGATTTTCTTAAACCCAAAGTCGGTAAATGGATTGATATATTTTGCCTTCACGTTATTAATCTAAATGTTTGCAATTTACAAACTCTTATCTCTCCATAGCTTAACATACCATCCTGCAACGCGCATAATGATCGCCTGTTGATAATATTCTTCTCCTGCCCCCAATACTTATTCATCCGTACAATCACCGGCCGCGCCTTGTGCGCTTATCTGCCTTTATCAGAGAATCGCCTCAACAACTGTCCTGGTTGCGGTATCTACAACCAATATTCCTTCCTCCACATCATTCATCTGGCAGAGCAGCCCGCCCCGCTCATCTATGATAGAAGTTTTACCGCCACACTCTTCCCCGTCTGCCTGCCCCACGCAATTGGCATACAGCACCAGCATCGGGTATTGCTGCGCAATGCCGGCTAACCGTACCAGCGCTTTTTCTGTTCCTTCCTCCGATTTTGCAACGCTGGCGATATATACAGTCGCTCCGTTTGCAGCCGCCGCCGCCGCATGCGCTTCAACAGATATTTCGTAGCAGATCGCCAGCGCAATAGCCGGATCCATAATGTTTAAGGTTACATTCTCCCCGCTTATAAAGAACGGATCTTCATCGCTGTGCAAATGTTTTTTAGAATACACGATCCGCGCTTTGCCCGGCCTGAAAAGAATCATACTGATGCAAATGCCCTGCGCGCTCCTCGTAGGCACCCCAACGCCAATAATGATGTGCTGCGCATCACTGATCTTTTGAAAATCATCGAGCCGGCTGTCCCCTATCTCAATGGCCAGCGCTGCTGCCAGCGTTGGTTCATAGCCGGTGAGCGATAGTTCGGGGAAAATAAGCATGTCCGCACCGGCGGCAACGGCCAACTGCACCAGCTTAATATGGTTATTAATATTCCGTTGAATATCGCCGGCAAGCGGCCTTGCCTGCGCAACACCAATTTTCATGATGGTTTATTTTAAATCTTTGGTGGAAAAAAGGAGCGCCGTAGAGTTATAACCTTGTACCTACTACAATTGTCTGCCAATGATCCGCAGCGTTTGTGCATCCTGCTCCCCATTGAAAAATGCAGCTAACACTTCCTCAAACACCGGGTCGGCGCCGGGCACCGAGGCAAACAGCGTAAGGCAGGAGCGCAGCTTTACATCGTCGGGACTGCCGAATATCTTATGCGCGCTGGCGCCTTTCAGTTTAAGCAGTTCGGTGCAAATAAGCACCAGCCGGCTGCCCAAAACCGGGTGCTGCAAATAGGCGCTGGCTTCGGCGCTGCCTTTTATTGCATAAAACTTAGAAGTAGCACTATAGCCCAGCCCTTGTACCTGCGGAAAAATATACCACATCCAATGGCTTTGTTTCCGGCCGCGCTGTATCTCTGCCAGTGCAGTGGCAAAGTCGCGTTCCTGTGCGTCTGTAAACCTTTTCAGGTTGTAATCATCCGGCATATCGGCGCCCGTTTTTAAGTAAATCTTTATTTCAGTTCCTGCAGCTTAATGTTTTTCCAGCGCACTTTTATGCCGCCGCCTTCATGTATCTGCAACGCAATAAAACCGGCGCCCTGCCCTATCTTTTCATCTTTTATATAGCACATCCGGTGGCCGTTGAGCCACGTAGTTACTTCATCGCCGGCTACCTTTATTTTATAGATATTCCATTCGCCCATCTTCAGGTATTTTTCATCTTCCGCTTTGGGCTGTATAAGCCAGCCCCTGCCATACGATTCATAAATGCCGCCGGTGTGCTGGCCCGGTGGCGCTACCTCTGCCTGCCAGCCGCTGATCTTTACGCCTTCCGGTATCTGCGACCTGAAAAATACGCCGCTGTTGCCGTTGGCTTCCTGCAAAAACTGCAGGGTGAGTACAAAGTTTTTATAGTTTTTGTCCGTAGATAAATAACCGTATTGTTTGTCCGGACCGCTTTCGCAAATCAGCTCGCCCTTGTCGGCATACCATTTTTCGGTGCCGTGTATCGTCCAGCCGGTGAGGTCTTTACCATTAAAGATTTTTTCGTTCCGCTGCGCGAAAGCCAGCATAGTTGTAAGCAGGAATACAGGAAGGAATACTGATTTCATGGGTTAATTTGTTTGTACGAATATAAGCAATGGATAGGTGCTGCACTTGGTATTTAGTATGCATTAAATAGATAGCGCTAAAGCGCCTGTTAGCATAACGAAGTAAGTAATTTGTCAAAACTATCTATTGTTCTTTTTTTTATGGAAAAAAAAGAACGAAAAAAAGCCACAGGAAAACGATATACAGCACGTTTTCCTGCAATGCCCTGATATAGCTTCTGTACTGCTGTGAATTGAGCAGCAGTAATGCTACACCGGAGCGAAGAACGATACCGCTTTGTGTCTGTTTGATTCTGATAGCGCATTTACTAAAAATATAATTACAGAGCAAGCAAATACAATTTTTGGGTAAAAAAGATCTGTGTCAGCCGATCTGCTACCTGCAGGATGGGTCCCGGGCTTTTCAGGTGCCCTCCGCGCGAAGCGCGACCTAATAAAAACTTTTTCAGATGCCATCAGCGCTGCTGCGGAGGCCATCTGAAGTTTTTCGGATGCCCTCCGCAGTTCGTGCGATAGGGTAAAAACTTTTTCGGATGCAGTCAGCGCTCCTGCTGATGCCATCCGAAACGCCGTAGATACGTATCGTAGCTTCCGCCGATGCCATCCGAAATGTTTCGGATGGCATCGGCGCTTCTGCCGACAGGCTCCGAACTTCTTCGCATGCTGTCCGCACCCGCGCTGATAGCATCAGAAAGCCTTTCTGCGCGCATGCCCGCCTGCGCAGCCAGCGTTATCTTACTTTTTCAGCTCGTCCAGCACTTCGTATAGCTTATTAATAATGGCATCTACCGAACCACCGTGGTTGTTTACAATCAGGGAAAAAACATATTGCCGGCCGCTGCGCGCCCGGTGGTAGCCCGAATAGGCTTTTACACCGGAGATAGTGCCGCTTTTCATGTGCATATCGTTGTAAACGGGCAGCGCATTGTAAAAGGTATCGAACCACGGGCGTGTTTCGGCATACAGCAACGCGTGTACAAGGCCGGCGGTGGTTACATGGTTTTTGGCAGAAAGGCCGCTGCCATCCGCAGCCCGGAAAGCGCTTTTCTCAATACCGCGCGCCTCCCAGTAATCCCGCAGTATGGCAATGCCGTCATCCGTGCTGCCATAGCCTTCTTTTTCCAGCGCGATAGTCTTCACCAGGTCTTCGCCATACATGTTCACGCTTTTCTTCAGAAACCAGTAGATAATACTATCCAGCGTGGGCGAGTACAGCGTTCCGATGAGCGAGTCGTAGTGCGGCATCGCTTTTTGCGTAAGCCGGAAATCCATCGAGCTTTGCACCGTACCGGTATGCAGGAAGCCGCTATCGCGGAACATCTTTTTAAGCGCAGCGGCCAGCGGCGTGTACGGCTCGGGCAGCGACCCCGAAACGGTAAACAACCCACCCGCCGGCACGGTGCCTTCTATAATGGCCGTTTCGCCATAGGGCGGCAGGTACGGGTAGCTGTTATCGCCGCTGCCCGCGGCGCCGGTTTTAAGTTCGTTGATGATGGTGGTGTAAGACAAATCGGGATCAATGCTTTTAATGCCCACCGTATCATTCACTTTGCGGGAAGGCTTCAGCACCATATCGTACTGGTTTTCGTGCCAGTTCAATCCCCAGTTGCCGGCGCCGTAGTAGGTGCCCACATCGTCCCACTCCCAGCCGCCGGGTATCGGGTTAAAGCTGAATTTAGAGCCATCGAGCAACACATCGCCCTGGATTTTTTTTATACCTGCGCCACGCAGCACCGCCGCCATGCGGCTCATAATACTATCGGGCTGTGTTTGCAGGTAGCGCCAGCTACCGGTGGTGGGGTCGCCGCTGCCGGCAATAAACAAGTTGCCATAGAGTACGCCATCGGCTATTTTACCGCTGTAGCCGATATTGGTTTTATACCGGTACTCATCGCCCAACAGATCCAGCGCGGCAATGGCGGTAAAGACTTTCATATTACTGGCCGGCATCAGGCCCTGCTGCTCGTTTAGCTTATACACTATTTTACCGCTCACCGCATCGGCCACGCAGAGGCTGGCAATACCATGCTGCAACTGGTCGCTGTGCAGCAGCGCCTTCATTTTGGCAGACAGCCGCTGCTCCAGCGATTGCGCGCACAGGGCTGCGCAACAGAAAACCAGTCCGGCGGCCATGCTCATCTTTTTATACATGCCCCGAAAGTAAAAGAGATCGCCCAAACAGTAACATATAGGAAATAGTTTTTAGGATGGCGGGTAAAAAGGAGCTATGGAGAAAGGAAAGCAGCGAAATGAATAACACTTACTTTTGCTGCCCCGATAATGAAACACCGGTTATATGAAAGAAATTACCGCCTCGATAATTACGATTGGAGATGAACTGCTGATAGGCCAGGTGATAGATACCAACAGCGCCTGGTTAGGGCAGGAACTTAACAAGATAGGCGTCTGGCTGCGCCGCCGGGTGGCCGTGGGCGATGTGTGGGAGGAGATATGGCAGGCGCTGGACGGGGAAAGCACGGCTGCGGATATTGTACTGATTACGGGCGGCCTCGGCCCTACCGCCGATGATATTACGAAGCCGCTGCTGAATAAATATTTTGGGGGTAAGCTGGTAACGGATGAGGCCGCGCTGGCGAATGTAAAAAATATTTTTACCCGTATTTTGAAGCGGCCGATGCTGGACGTAAACCTGAGACAGGCCGAAGTGCCGGATACCTGCACCGTAATACAAAATACCAACGGCACCGCGCCGGGGATGTGGTTTGAAAAGAACAATACGATATTCGTAAGTATGCCCGGCGTGCCGCACGAGATGAAAGGCATGATGACAAAAAACGTATTACCCAAGCTGCAGGAGCGGTTTACCCTGCAGCACATCAGCCACCGGACGATGCTGGTGGCCGGCATCGGCGAGTCTTTTTTAGCCGAAAAAATAAAAAGTTTTGAAACCGCCTTACCGGCGCACGTAAAGCTGGCGTACCTGCCCAACTACGGCCTCGTACGCCTGCGCCTGACCGCCAAAGGCGATGATAAAGCAACCGTAGAGCGGGAAATAACAGCGCTGCAGGAAAGTTTGCAGCCGCTGATACAGGATGTGCTGGTGGCAACAGAAGATATAAGTATGGAAACGGTACTGGGCCGCCTGCTGAATGAAAAGAAAAAAACCGTTGCCACCGCCGAAAGCTGTACCGGCGGCTATATATCGCACCTGATGACGGCGAATCCGAAGTCTTCGTCTTTCTTTACCGGCAGCGTGGTCTGCTACGATAAACGCATAAAGGAAGAAGTACTGGGCGTTGATAAAAAGGTACTGGATGAACAAGGCACCGTTTGCCGGGAAGTGGTAGAGCAAATGGTAAAAGGAATGCTCGACCTTGTAAACAGCGATTATGCGATTGCCGTAACCGGCCTGATGGGTCCGGATGCCGGCGATGAAGGTAAGCCTGTTGGCACCGTATGGATAGCCGTGGGCAGTAAGGAAAAAGTGGAAGCACAGGATTTCTTTTTCCGGTTCGACCGGCGCAGAAATATAGAGCTGACTGCCGTAGCTGCGCTTAATAAACTGCGGTTGTTTATCCTGGCCAATAACTAACCCTTTATTCTCAGCCAATAATTTTATTTTTGAACGAGCAACAGCATCTGTTATTTATTGATGAGAAAATGGCCCGTTGGCATTTACAAACGTATAATCACCCTTTAATTGCTTTAAAATTTCAATTGTTATGTCAGTAGTAGATCTTATAATGCCAAAGCTTGGGGAGAGTATCATGGAAGCCACCATTTTGAAATGGCATAAAAAGGCAGGCGATACAATAGGCAATGATGAAACAGTGCTGGATATTGCTACCGATAAAGTGGACAGCGAAGTGCCATCTACGGCTGCCGGCACCATTACCGAACTCCTTTTCAACGAAAACGACGTAGTGCCCATCGGCGCGGTAATCGCGCGTATCAATACGAATAGCAGTACCGAAGTGGTGCCGCCGGCCATAAAACCACCGCCGGAAGAAGCGGACGTACCGGTGCCTTATCTGCCACAGCCAACGCCGGTGGTAAACAAGCCTACGGCAGTAACCAACCGCTTTTACTCGCCCCTCGTTTTAAATATCGCCAACAGCGAAGGCATTGCCATGACGGAACTGGAAACGATACCCGGCACCGGCAACGACAACCGGGTAACCAAGAAAGATATACTTACCTATGTAGAACAGAAAAAGCAGGGCAAAAGCCTGCAAATGACTCCGCAAACAACAGCCCAACCATCTGTTACATCGCTACCGCAACAGGCAATTATTGCTACACCGCCCGAACCACAGGCTGCGCCGCAAACAGGCAAGCCAGTTATTTACGAAGGCAATGTGGAGATTATAGAAATGGACCGGATGCGGAAGCTGATAGCCAAACACATGGTGGACAGTAAGCGCACGAGCCCGCATGTAACCAGTTTTGCAGAGGCCGATGTAACTAATATGGTGCTGTGGCGCGATAAGGTAAAACAGGATTTTGAAAAGCGGGAGAATACCAAAATAACGTTTACACCTATTTTTATAGATTGTATTGTACGGGTAATGAAGCGCTTTCCCATCATCAACAGCTCGGTTGATGGCGACCGGATTATTATCAAAAAAGACATTAATATCGGCATGGCCACCGCCATGCCTTCCGGCAACTTAATTGTGCCGGTGATAAAGAACGCAGACCATCTCAATCTCATCGGCCTCAGTAAGTCTGTAAACACCCTCGCCGCCAATGCCCGCAATAATAAGTTAAGGCCGGATGATACGCAGGGCGGCACCTTTACCTTTACCAATGTCGGCACCTTCGGCAGTCTTATGGGAACCCCCATTATTAACCAGCCGCAGGTAGCTATACTGGCTGTAGGCGTTATCAAAAAGCGACCGGTGGTAATAGAAACCGCGCATGGCGATAGCATCGGCATCCGGCAGATGATGTATCTATCGCTTAGTTACGATCACCGGATTGTGGACGGCAGCATCGGCGCTTCTTTTTTAACGGCGGTGGCGCAGGAATTTGAAAAATGGGATTTAAACCGGCAATTGATATAACTAATTTTTAGAGTAACAGCCATTATAGCTCTGTTTAAAAGTTAAAATGTTGTTTTTAAATTATTTAAGTAAAAACTTTTTACTGTTACATCCGTTTGTCGTAAATTTTCGTATAGATTTAGTTGGATCTACCATTCAAAACAATTTATCCCTGCATGCAAAACCTACAGTATATACATATACTCGTGGCTGAAGACAATATCATTAATCAGATGCTTATTGTAAAGATGTTGTCTGCACTCGGCTGTAAAGCAGACGTAGTAGAGAATGGTGCGCTTGCAATAGAAGCCTGCAGGTTGCAGGCATACGATCTTATTTTTATGGATTACCAGATGCCGGAGACAGACGGTGTGGAAGCTGCCAGGAGCATCAAGCAAAACTGCAGCCTGCAACAGCAGCCGGTAATTATTCTGATGACAGCCAACCTGCTCGTAAACGACGATTACCTGAACCATCCGGGCGTGCTGGACGATTTTTTAAAGAAGCCGTTTACCATCCAGGAAATGTCCGGCAAAATAGAAAAGTGGCAATCCAAATATGCTGCCATTGCTTCCAAAGACCAATGACTTCCTTTTTACATACCGTGCGGAAACAATATCTGATCTATTAATCTTACCGGCGCATTCAGCCCGTGCGCCTGTAGAGTTATATTATTTTTTGGTATAAGCAGATTGCCGGCCCCCGAACTTACAATAACAGTGAAGATCAACAGAAACAATCCTGTAAACTTTACTTTTTTCATCGCGGTTAATTTTCTAAAAATTACTTTCGAAAGCCGGTTTGCAGAATGCTTTTGAACACAGCAAAAATACAACGCGGGCATACGCTGTAAAACCGCATGAATATGTGATCTGGCAGCGTTTTACTATAATGACAAATGAATGGAAGTAATTTAAAGTATCAGGCGGGCTGATGCCAGCCAAAATTAATCGTTACCGCTATATCCGGATGGATGCTTTTAACAACCGGGCAGGTTTGCGCCGCCCGCTCCAGTATTGTACGTTGCTTTTCATCTGCCTGCAGCGTATCCGGAAAGCTGAAATCTACTTCAATTCCGCTTATACGGCGCGGGTTATCTGCCATCTTTTTTGTAATGCCGATCGTTGTTCCTTCAATATCCAGTTGCATATCGCGCGCCTTGATACCCATGATCGTAAGCATGCAGCTACCGAGTGCTGCAGCCACAATATCCGTAGGTGAAAAACGTTCTCCTTTACCATGGTTATCAGTCGGTGCATCGGTTTCAATTACCGAGTTGCTTTGCAGGTGCGTAGCTGCAGTTCTTAGGTTTCCTTTATATATTATTTGTGACGTCATTGCTCTATTTTTACATAAATTTATAAGTATCAAAAGTATCAAATCTATTAACGTGAAGAAGTTATCGCTCGTATCATTTCTTATTTTATTATCCTTGTTTTCGGTAGCGCAAAGCAAAACAAAAGAACAAAAAAGACAGGAGAAGAATGCACGTATCAACCAGATGATGAAAGAGGAAGAAGAAGGTGCGCTGGTGTATAATAAACAGAGTGCTTTCGGCGCCAAGCTTAATACCGATGGCTACGCCCTGTTTTATGAGCACGGAAAGTACAAAACTATAAAAACAACTAACCTTTGGTGGATTGAATTAGGCGAGCGCAAAGATCCGAAGGAAAAAAGAAGTGTACTGGGCGATGGCGCAGGTTTCCAGATTGGCAATCCGTTTATCTATGGTAAGATCAACAATTTTTATAACCTTAAAGCAGGCTTTGGTCAGCAACGGCTCATCGGGGGTAAAGATGTGAAAAACGGTGTAGCCGTATCAGCAATTTATGGCGGCGGCATCAGCGCCGGATTATTAAAACCCTATTATGTAGATGGGTTAGACAGCAGCGGAATAGTGCAGCGCGTTAAATATACACCCAAAACACAGGATATTTTTCTTTCCGCTATAAGTGGCGTAAGCGTTACGAAAGGCTTTAACGAAATAAAATTTGTACCGGGCCTGCACGCCCGTGCCGCGCTGCGGTTCGATTACGGACATTTCAATGAATTGCTTTCGGCAATTGAGACAGGTATCAATGCGGCCTATTATACAAAAAATATAAACATGATGTTTAATGAGCCTGGCAAGAAATTCTTTTTTAATGCTTATATAGCACTTGAAATAGGCAAGCGAAAGTAATTTAATTTTATCCGGTTATCAGCCGTAAGCTGGCTTATCCAACCCAACATTACAGCTATTCCAATTACATTCAAACAGTATCCTTACATGCAGGAATTACCCATTGCACCGGCGCAACAAACAACAGAAGAGATAAAGATTAAAAAGCCTAACTGGCTGCGTGTAAAACTGCCGATCGGTGAAAGTTATAAGCACGTACGCAGCCTTGTAGATACGCACAAACTTCATACGATCTGCGAAAGCGGCAACTGCCCGAATATGGGCGAATGCTGGGGCGCAGGCACCGCTACTTTTATGATACTCGGCAATGTGTGTACGCGCAGTTGCGGTTTTTGCGCAGTTGCAACCGGCCGGCCGGAAGCTGTTGATTGGGACGAACCACAACGGGTGGCAGAAGCGATCTACCTGATGAAAGTAAAACACGCAGTAATAACCAGTGTGGACCGGGATGAACTGAAAGACGGCGGCTCCATTATCTGGAACAATACAATTAAGGCAGTAAAAGCGCTTAATCCCGCCACTACATTAGAAACATTAATCCCAGACTTTAAAGGACAGGGAGAAAATATACAGCAGATTATTGATGCTGCGCCGGAAGTCGTAAGTCATAATGTGGAAACCGTAGAACGACTAACGCGGCAGGTGCGCATACAGGCCAAATACCGGCGCAGTATTGAAGTGTTGCGGTTGCTGAAACATGGCGGCATGCGCACAAAAACTGGCATCATGCTCGGTCTTGGCGAAACCAAAGCGGAAGTAGTGCAAACACTCGAAGACCTGGCTGCTGTAAAGGTGGATGTTATTACACTTGGTCAATACCTGCAGCCTACAAAAAAGCATTTACCAGTGCACCGTTTTGTGCACCCCGATGAGTTTGCAGAGCTACGCGAAATTGGCTACGGGCTGGGTTTTGACTATGTAGAAAGCGGTCCATTGGTGCGCTCTTCCTACCATAGCGAAAAGCACGTACTGGAAGGATATGGAAGAAACAGGTGGATAGCCGAAAAGGAACTGCAGCAGTTTAGTGTTTAATCAGCACACAGCTACCTATTTTATTCACTCCGTTTGCTTACCGGCGCCAGCTTTCTTCGCATGTTAACATGGTTGCAACTGCAAGGCAGGCTTACAAAAGCATCATTTACATTGTTTGATTTCTCACAATGTCACAAAAAAATTATTACCAGGTTTTACATGTTAGTCCGCAGGCAACAGCCGCAGAAATTAAAACGGCTTACCGTAAACTTGCCGTGAAGTACCATCCCGACAAGAATAAAGGCAATACTTTCACCGAATCCATTTTTAAAGAAATCAACGAAGCTTACAGTGTTTTATCAAATCCGCAAAAAAGGATTTTATACAATGCTGCGGGCACGTTTGCTACACCGCCCAAGCGCAGCCAGCAGCAACGTGTAGTTTCTTCACAAACATTGCTGCAGGAGGCTTTCCGGGTAAAAATGATCGTAGAGAAATCGAGTATGCTGAGGATTAACAGGGATGCGCTCCTGTTTAAAGTACAGGCGCTATTGTCAGATCATCACCTGAATATCCTGCTGCTTGAAAATAACAAACACTTTATTCATCAATATGTACAACAGGTAATGATTTGCCTGCAGCCACTCTCTTTTCAGAGCATACAACCCTTCCTTCAACAGTTGAACAAGCTTGCCACCACCGATAAGGCAATGTTGCAGCGTATTGATGCCTTTTATAAGGCTAAAAAGGAAGATGATTTATGGCACCGGTATAAATTTTTTATAGTGCTGGCGATAGCTATTTTCCTGTGCTGCCTGATGTACATTATGTATAGCTGACCGGCAACTGTGCTTCACGCTTCTTTAACCTATCATTCCTATGTATTGCGCTATTACCATCGCACGCTATTCCCGCTCAAAAGCCATTTTTGGTTTTTTATCAATGGCCATTTTCCGGCTTTACCTGCGGCGAAATAAAAAAATAAGCTTCTATAAATTATTAGGCTGCGGCAAAGGGGGCACATTCGATATCCGGCCGGACCTGCAGCAATGGGCCGTATTAATTACAACTGATGAGTTATCTTTTGAATTGCCATTTTTATATGGAAAATTTATAACCCAATGGTGGAACCGGTTTTCATGTGAACAGTTTACGGTGATTGCCGAACCAACAGAAGGACATGGCTTGTGGGATGGGAAAACTCCTTTTGGTCCTCTGCCGCGACAAACAAACACAGAAGGCGTAACTGCCGTACTAACAAGGGCTACCATCCGGCCGCAAAAACTACGGGCATTCTGGAAAAATGTTCAAGGTGCTGCTGCGCCACTGCAACGTGCGGAAGGCTTTATAATGTCGGTCGGCATCGGGGAAGTGCCCTGGATAAAACAGGCTACATTCAGCATCTGGCAAAGCAAGCAATTGATGAAGCAATACGCTTACCGGATGAAAGATCATACAAAAGTGATTGAAAAAACAAGGAAGGAAGCGTGGTACAGCGAGGAAATGTTCGTACGTTTTAAAGTATTGGCAACAACCGGCACTTTACATGGCAGTAATCCATTAGCGCCCTACCTGTCTTAATCTTCCGTGCTTTCGGCTGGCGCCAGGCCTTCGCCCTCCACGCCAAAACCTTCGCTGTCTTTTTGCAAATCATATTTTTCTTCTATGTCCACAAACTTACTGCCCAGCAGGCTTTTGGTGCCATACTGCTGCGGACCAATGCCTTCGACACGCACAGTGGTTGGATAACTGATTTTGCTGCTTTCTTCTTTACTTACATTAATAAGTTCTACCAAAAAAATCCAGTTTTTTGCAAAGTCATATTGATAAACAAATTTCTGGTTGGTATCGCGTATTTCGCTGCTGATAGCTGTTTTGTCCATTAGCAGCGGCTCTGCCTGATAGCTCTTATTATATTTTTCCAGGCTTATCTCGCGGCCTTTCTGCCAGTTGTCGTTGCTGCGAAAAAAAGTTGCCTGGTGTTTATTATCAAATTCAAATGCTTTTAAGATACCGGTATGCAAATCTTTAAACGACTGCGTGTGCTTTACCTGTACATCACGATATACAGCATCATCTTCCTCGAGGTAAATTCTAAATTTTAATACGGCCATTCCAATGCAGGTTTATGATTGAATATAAAACGGTTTCTATATAACCGGTGATTCTGGCTTATCAGGTATCATTTGAAAACAATACCATCTATTGCTATCTCTTTTCATCCGGTATGATTACTATAACAATTAAAAGGCCGCTTCTTCTGCAAACTTTTTTTCTTCTTTAAAGGCAACCCGCGGCTTAAGTCCCAGCAGTTGAAACATAGCGTTGTCCTCATCAAAAGCGGGATTTGGCGTGGTGAGTAATTTATCCCCCGCAAAAATAGAATTAGCGCCGGCTATAAAGCACATCGCCTGCTCGGCTACACTCATTTCTGCGCGGCCTGCACTCAGGCGCACCATTGTGGCCGGCATGAGGATGCGCGCGGTAGCGATCATACGCACCATATCCCAGATGTCCACCTTTGGGTTACCTTCCAGCGGCGTGCCTTTTACCCGTACCAGTGCGTTCACCGGCACACTTTCGGGATGTTGCGCCATAGTACACAACGTGTGCAACATACCTATCCGGTCGTTATGCGATTCCCCTAAACCAATAATGCCTCCACAACATACGGTAACGCCGGCCCTGCGTACATTGTCCAGGGTTGTTAAGCGGTCGTCATACGTACGGGTAGTAATAATTTCATCATAGTATTCGGCCGAAGTATCTAAGTTATGGTTGTAAGCGTGCAGGCCAGCATCTGCAAGCTTATGAGCCTGCGATTCGGTGAGCATACCGAGGGTGCAGCAAACTTCCATGCCTAAAGCATTCACGCCCTTTACCATGTCCAGCACGCGGTCGAAGTCGCGGTTATCGCGTACTTCCCGCCATGCCGCCCCCATGCAGAATCGCGTGCTGCCTGCATCTTTTGCCTTTTGTGCATATTTCAACACTTCTTCTTTCTGCATCAATGCATGAACATTCACACCGGTATTGTAGCGGGCTGCCTGCGGACAGTACGCGCAATCTTCTGTACAGCCGCCGGTTTTTATACTTAACAAGGTGCACACCTGCACTTCGGCAGTGTCATTGTGCTCCCGGTGAACAGTGGCGGCACGGTATATAAGCTCCAGCAGGGGCTGGTTGTAAATACCTTCTATCTCCTGCAGCGTCCAATCGTTTCTAAATACAGTATTGTTCATAAAGCGTATTTGCAGCGGCAAATATAACGAGTTGACTAAACTTATAAGCACGGCGATTCCCCGGAATGTATTTTTCAGGCACTGGTCTTTTTTAAAATTTTATTGCCCACGGCACAGCTAAGGCAACGCCTTACATCGCAATAATTTTTCTTTAATTCCAGCAGCGCCTGCGAATGCAATGCGTTGCTGTTATCTATACCAGCGGCCTTCCATTTGGCAGTAACCCGGTTTACTTCAGGCGGCAGTTGCAGCAGCCACTCTATAGCACGGTCTTTATACCGCTGCTCTTTGGCATACATACCATAGGCAAAAAGCAACGGTATAATGGTATTGATAATAATGTTTGCAATCATTTGCCCGCCCAGTTTTTTTGGCTTATAACCAGTCGGCTCGTCGAGGCAGTAATGGTAATGCCAGTAATCATTTGCAGTAACATCCAGCAAAGCCATTACATCACTTAATTGTTCTGCACTTTTTATCCCGGAAAAGAGATGCTCCGATTTGGAGATGAGCATAGCGAGCTGCGCCAGCCGGATCGTCGGGAAGTTGGAAGGCCGCATCCGTAAGAAGGCAGGTGTTACAGCAGCGGTTTTGAGCGAATATTTTTTCTGCAGAAACAAATATTCCCGCTGTAAGAGCTTCGGGTATTCTTCCTTAAAATCACTGTTTAGCAAACCAGCCCCGCCTAATAAAAGCGCCTCTAACTGCTGTATCTGGTTTTTATGTTTTGCCAGCAGGTTAACCGGCACCGTGCGGGCCATTTGTTCGAAAATTTCTGTATTTACGACGGTTCCGAAATTCCTTGCCAGCAGCCACCAAAACACTTCTTCCCAGTGGTTGTTGCTCTCGTACAGGTATTCGAATATTTTACCTGCCCGCTTCTCCAGGCGCTCGGTTAATAACCGCTCTTTCCAGCTATCCCAGGCAAGCGAACTGAGCGC
Organism: Ilyomonas sp.; assembly: GCA_965247435.1. Classification (GTDB taxonomy): domain Bacteria; phylum Bacteroidota; class Bacteroidia; order Chitinophagales; family Chitinophagaceae; genus Ilyomonas. The sequence continues at coordinate 2,661,647 of OZ252019.1, forward strand.
CGGCAGGTGCTGTTCGCAAGGCACAAACCCTTGAACATGCATCAGTTGTTCGTAATGGTCCAGCATTAATGCAGGCACCAGCGGTTGCATTTCCAAGGCAGGCAAGTGGTTACCGCCGTTGTCTTTCACCGCACTGTCATACACCCACACTACATGCAGAATCACATTGTTGTAATGCTCGTCCTGATCGTGACGGTGCATATACCAGTCGGACGCCCGGATATGCAATTCTACATTACCGGCCCACAGTGTATGACCGATTTTAATTTTAGCTTCCAAAAAATCAGGACCTTGGTTCGTATTAAAAGTGCCCGGAGAAATGACCTGAACGGGCTCGCCGAAGGGGGTAAGTAAATTGATATTCCGGAAGTATTGGAATTGCCAGATAAATTGCAGCAGTTTCTCAGAAAGCATGGTTATTCGATATTGAAATTCGCTACAAAATACTGCATCTACGCGAATTACATAACTGCAAAAATTAAAAAAGGCGGAGTGAAGAATAACACCGCAATAAAGTGTGCTTATGCAACACGACTAAGCTTTTTAACAGGCTTACCGGCTACCGGTTTTAGAATGCGCTGGCGTAAGCTTAACAAAATGCCGGTTACCATTACAATTACCCCGATCCATAACAGGTTGATAAACGGAAAAAGCAGCACTTTGAGGGTAAGCAAATCCGTAACTGCTGTGCTTTCTTTGATGCCGATTTCCATCTTCCCGATTTTAGGATCGGCAATTTTGTTGAAACGGAGAACCAAGCTTTGTGCAACAACGGTATCCGGCAGGCTGCGCATGGTACTATCATTCAGGATGGCGATACCAGGCGTAGCAGGATAGCGGCTGCCGTTTTTAGCAACCACCAGTATATCCAGGGTAATACTTGATTCGCCCGGTAATACACCTTTCAAGCCCGCCTTATTAATATCCACTTTCTGCAATACCATCAGCCCGTTGGAGTAAAATACCGTATCGCCTACTTTCATTTCAGCCGGCCTGAAAGTAGCGGTATCTTCCTGGTTACGACCTTCTGTCCAGGAAGTAACATAAGCAAAAATGTCGCGGTTGAGATAGTGTTTGGAGTCCGGGTTTGGGGAAAAACCCTCCTGCCCTTTTGTGTTGTGCAGCACATCCGGATAAATATTGAAATTTTCATCCGTTGCCTTGCTCTTGAAATTAAGTACAAAGTATTTTTTACGGTCGCCATCGTCAACAGAGTCTTTGCTGTAGGTCACCATATATTTACCCATATCGGTAGGTAATCCTTTAAACAACGTAATGTTCTCTGCCGGCCGGCCGGCAATTTTATTGCTTTCTTCCGTGTCTTGTAATGGTGAAATACCGGTGGTGTTCCAGCTTAAAATTTCTTTTTTGCTCGATGAAATCAGGATAGCCAACAGCACAAATCCAAAACCAACATGCGCAATCGCCGCGCCTGCATTTTTCAGTTTTCCTTTCAGTCCGATCCGGATATACGCTGCATTGGCAACAATAGCATAAACCGCTGCGAAAATTGCTACATGGATCGCTGCTAAAAACCCAATCCCTTTTTTATCGTAATTGATACTTCCGAAAAAGCTGATGAGCAGGCTTATAATCAGGGCAATGATGGTTGGCAGCAGTATTCTTTTAAGGAAGAATTGCCTGGGCGTTTGCCGGTATTTGAGATACTGCGTAACAGCCGTCAACGAGCCAATGATAATCGCGATAAAGATTTGTATTTTATTATACGAAAACTCAACATCCGAAGCTTCGGCCATTTTCTTGTCAAATACCTTGTTAACCACGGGCAGAGAAGTCTGGCTGATTATTAATACAGCGCCTAAAAAGAAGACCAATGCGCCAATAAACATCCAGAATTCGCGGCTGTAAATATCTTCTTCTTTACGAATGGCCGGAATGTTTTTATCTACATTTAGCTGAACACCAAACGCCACCAGAAACCCAAGCAAAGTAAAGAGCCACAGGGCCGGAGTCAGGCCATCCGGCAAGAGAAACGTAAGTATAACGACCGCAGCTATTATACCACCGATTATCTTCTTGCCTGTTGCGCCCGATTGTGTAAAAGCGGGCAGCCATACAAACACGCTTAAAAAAACGAGCAATTGCTGGTTCATGCCTTCCCCGGTAAAAGCGTGTACAGAGGTATCGCCCAAAATACCGCTGCGGGTAAGAAAAGTAGAATACAGAATGAGGATAAAAGAAAGCGTATAAAAAAGATAAGTGCTCTTAAGCGAATAACCGGCGTGTTTGTATATGAGATTGGTATGCAGGCCGGCCACCATTACCAGCCATGGCACCAGGGACGCATTTTCTACCGGGTCCCAGGCCCAGTAACCACCGAAAGTAAGACTTTCATAAGCCCAGGCAGCCCCCATCATAATACCGGTACCTAACACTGCGGTAGAAAACAAAGCCCACGGTAACGCCGCTTTTGTCCAGGTATGGTCTCTAGTAACCAAACCAGCGTAAGCAAACGAAAAGGGTACAATGGTAGAAGCAAACCCCAAAAACAGGATGGGCGGGTGAATGACCATCCAATAGTTCTGCAGCAAAGCATTGAGGCCGGAGCCGCCGCTCTTATACAGCATAGCTAAATAGTCTTTGTTCAACAGGCCATTGCCATCATGAAAAACAGGCGCATTATCCAGCAGGCCTTCATTGCGCAGCAACACAAACGGACTATGGCCTACTTTAAAACCAAAAAAGAAAATACCAAGCAGCATGGTAGCTATGCAAAACTGTGCAAAGGAGATAACGGTAAGTACGGGCGCCTGCCAGCGTTTTACCCGCCAGATAATGAGCCAGCCCAGCACACAATGCCAGAAGCTCCACAGCAGGAAACTTCCCTCCTGCCCTTCCCACAGACAACTGAAAATATATTGCACCTGCATAGTTTTATCACTATGCTCCCATGCATATTTATACTCGAAATAATTGTTGGCTAAAATGTAATAGATACAACCAATAATGCTGATCACACAAATGGTTTCCAGTAAAAAAGCCGCCTGCGCAATACGCAGCCAGCTTTGCTTTTCATCTTCGGTAAACGATTTGTTGGATTTGTAAAAACTAATGGTTGCAACGAGCGAAACGACTAAGGAAAGCACTGCAAAAAAATGTCCAAGCCCGCCGGGTAATAAATGTTCGCCTGTATAAGTCATCAGAGTATTTAGTTTATTTCATCGCCTGCTGGTTGATGGCTTTTTTAGCAGCTTCCGGATCGTCTTTATACTTGGAAGGGCACTTGGTTAAGATGCCTTTCTGATCGTGAATTTCAAATACGCCATTTTCCATTTTCCCTTTCAAAACAATGCGTTCGCTTTTTTCCATATCATAGGGCTTCTCATAATAATAAGCAACTTTCATCCGCTCGCCCAATGTATCAGTAGCTTCAAACGTAAGGTAGTTAGGATTTACCGCCGGATTGTATTGAACAGTAGCTTTATCCAGCTTAGCAATTACCGTAACCGTTTTACCCGCTTTTTGTTTGGCTGAAGCAATCGTCTCATAACCGGTTACGTCCGTCATAGAGGTAATTAAAGCAGCGATGGTGATACCAATAAGCAGGAGGGCTGCAATATGCGATTTTTTCATTGAGGTGTTTGAGGAATTTTCAGGAGCAAAAATAGGTCAAAAAGAAGTGCCTTCAAATCCTTATAAAATGATATTTTGCCGGTAACTGTTAAAACTTCACAGGCTGCTCCTGCAATAAAAAATCGTTCAGTGATTACAATGCTATAACCACTGAACGATTGCAAAAATTACCCGCCGTTTATTTTACCATTTTCTGTGCAGTATCCAGCGGCTGTTTAGGAACCACATCATTACCCGGCAATACACCGCCTTCCAAAACCTTGGGTGCGCCGCCACTGAACTGCTTTTCCAACTGGTCTATCTGCTGCAGCAGCATTTGCGAGGATTGCAGGTCGCGCTGCATATTCTCGGCATCAATGCCAGTAAGGCCGTTATAATATTTTACCTGTTGCTGCAAATCTTTTTTAACTTCTGCATTAACCTTGGCAGCCAGTGTTTTGTCTTCTGCAAAATAACAGGCTTTTAAAAACATCAGCGAATAGTAATCATGCATGTTGTTGCGCGATACCATGCCATACGGAAAATTACTTGACTTCATCATATTATCCGTCCTGTCAAGTACTTTACGGGCGTCTTCTTTCCGGTTCTTATCTATCAGGTCGAGCGCGAGTTGGGTGTCTGCATCGCGGATAATATTCAGGTGCCTGCGATTTTCTTCATCAAAATATACATTGAATATATTCGCGTTGCCAAAGCCAAATTTATTCATCACCTTATCCAGCATCCAATCGGTATTTACCTGCGAATTGGCAACCGGCACCAACCGGTAGCTTAAGCCATCGCGGCGGATATAATTGGCAAATCCAAGATCGTCATACGGCATGGTGAAGTAAATGGGCCGCTGCCAGTTGTTGGCCGCAATAATATTCAGCATGGCGAGGTCGCCTTTGTAAATTGCTGTTTTAGGCATATCAAACTGCATCTGGCTTACAACGCTATCGGTAGGGTTCACCGTACCGTTGGCTTTTACGGCATTTACATTAACCGGCACAAAAACTTTATGGGTAGGAAAAATATTATAGCCACGGTCATCTACATTGGCATCGTTACCCACAAAATTTTTCATTACATCGTACAGGTTGTAATACTGATTATCGCTGAAGCCTGCAGCCGCTTTATAAATAGCAATATCCCTGTTTTTACCTTCAATCTGCTTTGCATTCCAGATTACATCAATGGGTTTGCTCTGGTTTACCTGGTAGCGAAACTGGTTGATGTACCAGTCAATACCCAACAGGCTGGTATTAATCACGCGGATGTCCGGCCGTATGCCTTCCACTTCCTGTGCATACCAGAGCGGGTACGTATCATTATCGCCAAAAGTGAAAAGGATAGCATTGGGTGCACAGCTTTCGAGATAATCTTTAGCTACATCGCGCGCCAGTTCCTTACGGCTGCGGTCGTGGTCGTCCCACTCCTGTTGTGCCATCAGCACCGGCACTGCTAACAGGCAAACCGCCATAGCAATAATGCTTGCCGTACGCTGGTTTAATTTTTTGGCCAGCCAGTCCGCAATCTGCAGCACACCAATGCCCACCCAGATAGCAAAGGCATAAAAAGAACCAACATACGCATAGTCCCGCTCGCGCGGCTGGTTGCCGGGTTGATTGAGGTAAACGATGATTGCAAAGCCGGTAAGGAAAAATAAAAGGAAGGTCACAAAAGCATCGTCGCCGCGCTGCTTGAAATGATAAAACAACCCAATTAAACCGAGAATAAGCGGCAATGCAAAGAGTGTGTTGTGCGCTTTATTGTTTTTAAGGCTATCCGGCAGCAGCGCCTGGTTACCATAAATAATATTATCAATAAAATTGATACCCGTTATCCAGTTGCCGTCCCGCTTATTACCTGCAAAAGTGCCTTCGATATCATTTTGCTTACCGCTGAAGTTCCAGAGAAAATACCGCAGGTACATGAAGTAGTTCTGATATGAAATGAAGAACTTGATGTTGTCACCAAAGTCCGGCGTCCGCGCATAGCTTCCATCCTGCAGTTTACCGGTGCCCATAAAGCTGGCATAGTAGTCGGCGTGCCCCTGGTCGTTGCTGGCATCCCACAACCGCGGGAACACCATTTTATCCTGCGGCATGTAAACCGGCTGTGCGTTTTTGCCAGACTCGATATAAGCGTCTTTGCCGCCGCTCGTACTTTTCTGGTAGCGGCTTGATGTTTCGCGGTACTGTACCGGCTGGGCTGTAAATTTTTGTCCGTAAAGTATGGGCCAGTCGCCATACTGGTCACGGCCTAAGTAACCAACAAGGCTCATCGGGTTATCTACGTTAAACATATCAACCGCAGGGTCGGCCGAGCTGCGGATCATCGTGGTAAGGTAAGAACTGTAGCCAATCAGCATAAAGGCAACGCACCAAAGGCTTAAGCGCAAATAGCCCCAGCCTCTTTTTGCAGCATACCGCAGGCCCAGCCAGATACCGGCTGCAACCAAAATAAAAAATACGGTAAAGCCGGAGAAGAAAGGCATACCGATGGAGTTGACGAAGAAAATATCGAAATAGCCGGCTACTTTAATAGATAATTGTATAATAACCAATTGTACAATGCCGGTAATTACAAAACCAATAATCAGTAAAATATAAGCGCCCCCGTAATATTCCCGCTTCTGCTTGTTAATAGCTTCTACCGCATAGAGTAAGCCGATGGCAGCAATTGTTCCTAAAATCATCAGTCCGGGTAAAGTAGCATCATTCGTTTGTACATTATCGCCAAATGCATTCTGCAGTTGCGGCAGCAAATCAGTCAGTGCCTGCTGGTCGCCCCTGCCGGATAATAAAGCGCCTATAAAAGCCAGCACACCGCCGATGGCGGTTATCCAGATAAAATATTTACGCAGTAAGCGGTAGTTAAATTCGGGACGTTTTCTGAAATAATACACCATTACAATGGCCGGAATGGTAAGCAGGCCCAGCAGGTGCACGCCGATGGACAGGCCCATCATAAAAAAGATAAACACGATCCAGCGGTCGGCATGTGGTGCATCTGCTTCGTGTTCCCATTTAAGTATTGCCCAGAATACAAGTGCCGTAAAGAAAGAGGACAAAGCATATACCTCGCCTTCTACGGCGCTGTACCAAAAAGAATCACTGAAAGTGTAGCATAAAGCGCCAACAACGCCGGCGCCCATAATGCTCCAGATTTGCGTATTGGTTAAAGCAAGAGTAACTTTTTTGTGTACGATACGGCGTGCAAAGTGCGTAATAGTCCAGAATAAAAACAGGATGGTAAAACCGCTGGCTAAGGCGCTCATGATGTTTACGGCTTTTGCTGCCGTCATCGGGTTATCGCCAAAGAGTACAATAAAAAACCGGCCAAGCAACACAAATAAGGGTGCGCCCGGCGGGTGGGGTATCTGCACTTTAAAGCAGCTACTTACAAACTCGCCGCAATCCCATAAGCTGCCGCCTGCCTCCGATGTTAAGATATACACCGTACAGGCTATCAGGCATACTACCCAACCGGTAATATTGTTTACCCGCTTGAAATTCATATAGATCTTGATTTTTTTAAAGAGTGGCAAACATAATGTAAACTGCGTAAACTCGCCATCGGGCTATATATTTTAAGAATAGATTTATAAAACGGGGAACGGACTAATTGCTTTTTAGCAGCTCTTGCATTTATAGGCAGGCTTTCAAAAGTTTACCAAAGCGTTTCAGAAAGCAGAAGCCAAAAAAGAAACCATACAAACGACTTTGCCAAAGAAGTACTTTTATTAAATAATGGATTTCGTATGTGCAACCAAGTTATTACAACCGGAAGCTTCAGCGCAGCAATTTTTTAGCCTGCTGCCGAAATGCTGTACTTTCCGGCTTTCTTTTTCAACTATTTTAATATGTCTTTATTACTCAACCGCGCCGTTTTTGGCAACATTGCAAACAAAGGGAAAACATTATCCAGGGAAGATGCAGCACAGTTATTTAACGAGTGGGTACTAAACCCAAAACTGCAACTGCACATGAAGCAGGTTGCTGCGTTAATGCATAGCTGGGCTGCTGAGATAGAAGGGCTTGATGAAGCAGACCAGTGGCGCTGGGAGATGGCAGGCCTATTGCACGATGCAGATTGGGACCAATGGCCGGAACAGCACTGTAAAAAGATAATTGAAGAACTGGAAACAAGGAGTATGGACCCGGAAATCCTGCATGCAATTGCATCGCACGGCCCGGTGCATTTTGGTGTAGCGCCGGAAACTAAAATGGACAAAATGCTGTATGCCTTTGATGAGTTAAGCGGGTTGATACATGCCTACTCCCTTATGCGCCCCAACGGGTACGATGGCATGGATATAAAAGGCGTAAAAAAGCGGCTGAAGGAAAAGTCTTTTGCAGCCAACGTGTCGCGGGATGACATTACCGATGCCTGCAACCGCGCGGATATTTTGTTAGATGAGTTGATTCTATTTATCATTCCCCGGCAGGCAATTGTTGTTTAATCTGCTGGGGTAGCATAACTATCTGTGCAATTATCTCCTGCAGGCACTACGTTCCTTTTAGTTATTAATAAATAAGGCATTACTGTTTTATCAGCCGGTTGTAATGCTGGTTAACCTGCACCGGCAACAGCAGCCTTTAAGCAAAACAAAAATTGAAAAAGAATAAACCCGGCAAATAAACACGTCATTTAAATTTATCGTACTTTCATCACCACACGTTATAAATCAATACCATTGTCTTATGAAAAAAACCTTTATTACCTGCCTTGCGCTTTGTACCTGTTTTCTTGTATATGCACAATCGGGTATTCCTGATTCTTCCTTTGGAAATAATGGACAAGTAGTTACCGATTTTGGAAGCACGGAAGCTATTGCGGCAATTGCGTTGCAGGCAGATGGTAAGATTGTAGCAGGCGGGTCTTACGACGAATATCCTGCTGCCAATACAAGGCTCAATTCCTGCGCAGTAGCCCGTTATCAATCCAATGGAGGGCTTGATTCTTCCTTTGGCGTCAATGGTTTTGTGCATAATAAAATCGGTAAAAGCTTTTCGGAAATCCAAGCTGTTGCAGTACTGCCCAACGGGAAAATAATAGCTGCCGGTTATGCTAATCTTGGCGGATATTACAACCAGCTTATTGTGATACGATATACAAAAGGAGGCATCATTGATTCTTCTTTCGGCACCAGCGGCATTGCCTATTATGTAGCCGGCAAAACAGAAAGTGCAATTGGCAACGCGATAGCTATACAGGCCGACGGAAAAATTATTGTTGCCGGTTCTATCCAGCCCTCTTTGGGTACACCCGCTGCCATCATCGCTATTCGCTTAAAAAGTGATGGCGAGCGGGATTCATCTTTTGGAATTAACGGAAATGCAAGGTTAACTATTGGTAAAAACAGCAGCGCCAATGCTATTGCCTTATTACCTAATGGCAAAATCATTATTGCGGGGGCGGGCACCGGCTTTGATACTTCTTCCACGCAGTTTGCGGCTATACGCTTAACCATTTCCGGCACGCCCGATCCGGCTTTTGGCAACAACGGGCGGGTTGTTTCCACACTTGGTGCGTACAGTGCGGCAAAAGCCATTGCTATCAACAGCGCCGGAAAAATAGTACTTGCCGGTTACGCCCGTAAAGGCCAGCAAATCAATATTGCGCTTTTACGCTATAATATAAACGGCAGCCTGGACTCTTCCTTTGGTGAGGCCGGCATCACTATTTCCAAATTTGCCGACCAGGCATCTGCTAATGGCGTAGTAATTCAAACAGATGGAAAAGTCGTTATTGCCGGTGGTGCCGGTGACAGCCTTAGTACATTGAATAATCATTTAGTGTTGGCGCGATATTCCAGCCGTGGCAAGCTTGATAAGGATTTTGGTACCGGTGGTAAAATTATTATCAGCTTTAATAATGATGCTAAAAGCGGCGGGTCTGCGGCATTACTGCAGCCGGATGGCAAAATAATAGCCGCAGGCTATACAAGTGCTGATACGGAAGGTAACAACAGCGATTTTGCACTCGTGCGGTATTTGCCGGATCAGAAACCTAAGATAGAGCAACCCATCATGCCGATTGCTAAAGTTGTATTTTACAGCAGAAGTTCCTTAGTAATTAAAACTGCACCATAAAGTAATGACTCAGTTTAAAATGCACAAGCAATAAAACCTGTAGGGTTGAAACGCTTTACAGTTAAAAAGCTAATAACCTGTGAGGTTATTAGCTTTTGTTTTTTTGCTGAGTCATTCACCGACCTACTGATTGCTTGCACACTTGTAAGCATCCTATATAGGCTGGTAATGGCAATAGCAGCCCCACTTTCATCCATCCATCTTTTTAAAAAATAAAACCTGCGCCGTTTTTACTTCAATCTATCACCTGTATTCATTATTTCTCAAAAGTAGTAGCAAAAAAATCCGCAGCCTTTAAAGGCTGCGGATTTTATATTTAAAAATTGTTTGCTTTATTCCTTTACCAAACGCAGCAGGTAGCTTTCGCTGCCGGCTATCACCTGTATAAAATAAATACCCGGCGATAAACGGCCGGTAGCAATAAACTCGTCTTTTGTATAAACCGGAGCAGCAACTTTTTTATGCAATACTGCAATGCCGGCGCTGTTTGTAAGGGTATATTGTATAGCTGTTGCCTGTATAAACCTCAGCTTCAGCACGGTATAGTCCGTTGCGGGATTCGGAGAAAGCAAGACTGCCGCCCTATTGCGTTGCGCAGCAGTGGCCACAAAGCTATAGGTAACAGTACCGTTCCTATCCGTCATTTTTAGGCGGTAACGATTGTCGCCGGCAAGCGGGGCTTCATCGGTAAACGCGTATGCATCAGCCGTAGCCTTTTCTGCTAATACTTTATTGCTTAAAGAAATAAAACCTCCATTGCTGTACCGCTCAATAGTAAAATGATCAATGTTTTCATCACCGGCAATTGTCCATTGCAGTTGATTCGCGTTATTTTTTGGCGTTACAGTAAATGTCAGCAGGGTAAGCGGCAGCACTGTACACAACGATGCCGCCATAAGCTTCAGCGGTGCTGCCGTATAAGGCATATCCGATATGGCAGTAACCACATTTGTTGCAGCAACAGGGCGGTTTTCTACAACAAGATTGGTAGCTAAGCGCTGTTGTGCTTTCACGTCTCCGATGTTACAAACAGCGCTGAGTATATTAAAACAATATACAACCGGGTAATTACTGCCGATGCCAAACTGATCGTTCACCAGCATATATGCAGTATCTTTTTTTATGGCCACACCATAAGCGCCACGATAATCATCGGCGGCTAACGTTTTTTCCTGCAGCAGCTTGCCGGTGGTCGCCAGTTCTATTATTACCGGATGCGCAATGTTCCGCTTGTTTAGCGTAACGCCGGTAACCAACAGGTGGCCGTTTTCCAGTTCGGTTATTTTGTTGGGCCGGTCATCGGTATTTATGTCTATCGTACTGCTCCAGCTTACTTTCAAAGAAGCATTTATCTTCAGCAACCATAGATCGAAGTTACCGGGACCGGTACCGCTTGTACCCGCAATGGCAATGCTGCTGTCTTTAGTGGCGCAGGCGCTTTGTATAAAGTGTACGGGGCCGCCCTGTATGCTTACCTGCACACTTTTAAGCACAACACCGGCGTTGTTTAAGAGGGAAACGTTCACTGCATCTGCAGGGCGATTACTGTTTCCGGTGAAGCTTTCACTCACTATGGCAAAGCCGGTTTTCACTTCTATAAGGGCCACAATCCACCGGCGGTAGCCCGGCATATCAAATTGTTTGCTCCAGCTTAGTGCGCCGCTGCGGTCTATTTTAGCAAGATAATTAATAGTGTAAATGCTGTTGGAGATGGCTTGTGTAAAAGAACCGCCTACCAATACGCCGCCGTCTGCAGTAGCAGTAAGTGCATTGGCCAGTATATTCTGCTGATTGCCACATTGCAGGTAATGGCTCCATACCAAAGCACCGTCTTTAGTAAGCTTAAAAAGGCAGATAATGCCCGACGATTCAAAAGTGCCATTGTCAAAGGTGAGTTCGATGCCGGAAACAACATAGCCGCCGTCTTTGGTTTCTACTACGTAAAGGCCATTTTGCTGAATGTCTTTCCCAAATGTTTTTGTCCAGATTACAGCGCCGCTTAGCGTTGTTTTAGTAATGGTAATAATATTTGGCGCAGATGCGTTTTTGGTATAATCGCCTACAACAACGAGATTACCATCGGCGGTGGTAATAATGTTTTGAAAAACAGTGGTATTACCGGCGCTGTAGCGGGTGGCTTGCTGCGCGCGACAGGGAAATACAATAAAGCAAAGGCCAGCGGCAAAAGAAAGGATGGAGTAAAAATGTTTCGTCATACCTGCAAGATAACCGCAGGCACTAAAATGCTGTATGTAAGGGCAGATAATTATAAAGTTTACATGCTTATTTACATGCGGCAACCAGCCGCTCCGGAGATATTGATAATGCTGCCTGTTACGGATAAATAATAGTAAGCCCTCATTTTACTGGTTTTTATATCCATCGTTTTTCCGGCTGTTGCGCCATTCTTAAATGCCATTGCAAACGCTTTCAACCTTGTCTTTTTTTACCTTAAATAAATGCTCTTAAGTACGTGATAAAAATTAAACAGACTCAAAGTAGCATCATAGTTCGCTAAGTTCTTCGCCCTAAAATAGCATTACTACTGCACAATTCACAGCAGTACAAAAGCCATATCAAGGTATGATCAGGAAAACGTGCTGTATATCGTTTTCGGGTGGCTTTTTTTCGTTCTCCACTTTCCACAAAAAAAAGAATAATAAGCAGTAAAGGATGGATAATTTTGACCGAGTACTTACATTTAAATATGTTGTTTACGCATTGAATGCTATTTTTTAATTTATCAATCGTATAAAACATTGTTACAGGGAAATATTTACTAACCACTCACTAAGCGCTGATTAACTATTTTGCCGCAGCCTGCTTTTCTGTTTTAAATTTTGACATTCATTTATATTATTAGTGCTGTTTACCCCGTACTATTAAAATTAAATTTTATATTGCTGGTTCTAATTATCATTCGCACACCATTAACCGTCACCAACTTTTCTACTCACTATGAAATCAAAAATTTTACTTATTACTTTTACAGTTATTATTAGCATAACTGCAACAACTGCAAAAGCGCAGGCAGTTAATACAACAGATTCTCTGGCGCTTGTTGATTTGTATAATAATACAAACGGACCCAACTGGTACAGTCACGATAACTGGCTTACCGGCCCCGTAAGTACATGGGCTCATGTGCAGCTTGATGGCGAACGGGTTACAGCTATTTATCTTTCCAATGATAATCTTACCGGCGAGCTTTCAGCTTCCATTGGCAATCTTGAAAAATTGCAGGAATTATATCTTGACCACAATAATCTGAAAGGACCGTTACCTGCTGAACTGGGTAACCTGCACGGTTTATTCGATTTCATAGCGAAAAACAACCGTTTTCATGGTCATATACCTGAGTCTTTCGGTGGTCTTACTTCGTTATACACGCTGGATTTAAGCCACAACCAGCTTACCGGCCCCATTCCGTTATCCTTTTATAAAATTCCGATTCAAACATTATTTTTATACAATAATCACCTTAAAGAAAGCCGGAATATACCGTACAACGGGCAGACCTATAAGTTTACTGCTACCATTGATTTACACCACAACGATTTTAACTTCAACGGGCTGGAGTTTATTACACAAGCGCTTAATTCGTACAGTAAATTCTATAGTGTTCCCCAGGCTCATCTGGACTTGCAGCAGGTTGGTAATTCATTATCCGTAGATGCTGGTGGCACACTCAGCAATAATACCTATACATGGTATAAAACGGGTGTAAGTAGCTTTACAACCATTACCGGCGATTCCTCTTTTTCTCCGGCAACAAACGGAATGTATTATGCACAGGTGACCAATGCTATAGTCAAAAAACTTACGCTTTTTACCGACACCATTACTTATACAGCGCCGTTGGCTGCAAATAAGCTATCAGTCTATCCCAACCCGGTGAGAAGCGCTGTTACGATAAACGGCCTGGATGCAAAAGCGATAAATAAAATAACGGTATCGGATTACACCGGAATTGTTTGGTTCAGTTTTATTAGTAACCATCAATTGTCAGTAAGCTATGAGGTGAGCAAATTAAAGCCTGGTAATTATCTGGTAAATGTGAATGATGGTAATAAAACAAGTACAGTGAAGTTTGTAAAAGAGTAGCTGGCAGGTAAAGAAGTAATCTTCTGCTTATTGTTGCATTGGCACTCGTGGTGAAGAAATATTACCTTGTTTAATATCATGGCAAATACATACATTGCTGTTGCTAAGCTTTCATTCTCAAACACTTTTATTCGCACCAACCGCTCATTATTTATGAAATCACACATTTTATTTATCAGTCTTGCAGTTGCAATTAGTATAAACGCAACAACCATAAAAGCGCAGGCAGTTAATACAACCGATTCATTAGCCCTTGTTGATTTTTACACGAGTACCAACGGGCCGCAATGGAAAAACAACGCCAACTGGCTTACTGCAATGCCCGTAAGCGAGTGGTATGGCGTAAGGATAAGCGATACAAGAGTTACAAGGCTTAAACTACACAATAATAAATTAGGAGGTACGCTGCCTTCTTCAATCGGCAATCTTACTATGCTCGAACAGTTAGTGCTATACACCAATAATATAAGTGGTGCAATACCTTCTTCTATTGGTAATCTTATCAATCTCACATTTTTATCGTTACAGGTAAACCAATTTACCGATACGATACCTGCTTCTATAGGTAACCTTACCAAGCTTGTTATTCTACAACTGAATGATAATAAATTAACCGGCTGCATACCCTCGTCCATTGGCAATCTCTCCAGTCTTAACGAGCTTCAATTATACACTAATCTGTTAACGGGCAATATTCCTTCCTCAATTGGCAACCTTACCGCTATTCGCAGTATTATTTTAAGTAGTAACCTGCTATCAGGTGAAATACCAAAGTCTTTCAGAAGGCTTACCATGCTGCAGTACTTTTTTATTCATCACAACAATCTTACAACAACCGGCAACGATTTCCCTGTTTATAATCCACCTAATAATTTAGAAGTAGCGGCTGAATATAACCGGTTTACTTTTGATGGCATAGAGCAGCTTGCCGTTAAAATATATCCTTTTACCTACGCTCCGCAGGCACCTATTGACATTCATCAAAACGGGAATAACTTGTCGGTATATGCGGGCGGCACCTTACAAAATAATACCTATACCTGGTACGGGGTTGGACAAACGGGCAATACAGTTATCACGGGCGATTCTACTTTTACACCAACCGCAAGCGGGATGTATTATGCAAAAGTTGCCAATTCCATGGTTAGAGATTTAACGCTCACCACCGATACAGTTTTATACACCGCCCCTTTGGCAAAGACCGAAGCAGGGAGCCAAAAGCTGTTTGTTTATCCTAATCCGGCAAAAGATGCGATTACAGTGAACGGCTTAAATGCAAAAAGGACCAATAAAGTAACCGTTACCGATTACATAGGTCATGTCTGGTTGAACGTTGTAGCTAATCAACAGGCAACCGCCACGTTGAATATAAGCAAATTGCAGCCGGGCAACTATGTAGTAAACGTAACTGATGGTAATACAATAAGTACGGTGAAGTTTGTAAAGGAGTAAGAGGTAAAAAAAGTAAAGCTCGTATTCCTTGCACATAAAGTAAATAAAACGCCGCCCATATTTATGGGCGGCGTTTAGCTTATTAGCCGTCTGGTGTTGATTAATAACCTCCTTCACCGGTACATAGTTTGCTCCAAGTTCCTAAATATGATAAAAGCATAATGCCTTTCTGTAAAAAATATTGGCAGGAAAAATAATACAGGTACGCTCAGCGTAATTGCGGGCGCACTCAACGTCATTAATCCGCTTTTTAATATCATTAATTATCATTTCAAGGCCAATGCGCGATCACTCAAAGGCATTTCCTGATCACTTAACCACAACGCTTGGGTTTTTAATAAGCATTTCCTGCTCACTCAACATCATTTTCCTTTTAATCAATTCCATTTTTTTATCAATCAACAGCTTCGCTTACCACTTCACCCCAAACAACTCCGCTGTTTTCTTTAAATCATCCATTACGCTTTCCACAATGGGTATTCCTTCTTTCCTCCGCCGGGCTTCCATCTCCCTTTCGGGGTCGCCGGGTATCAATACTTTTTCAAAACCGTTGGCCGGCTTCGCTTTTCTAAATCGCGCGATCCAGTTATCCATGTGCGCTTTAAACTCATCCGCCGGCCGGAAAGCATCTATCCGCATAGCGCCAAAGAAATGTCCCAATCCTTTGCCCGGCATATTCTCCGGCATCGCGATATAGGCCGGAAACGGCGGCGCCCACGGTCCGTAGCTTCCGCCACTCAATACCGCCGAAAAAATATCTACAATACTGCCCAGCGCATAGCCTTTGTGGCTGCCGTGTTCTTTATCGCTCCCAAGCGGAAGCATAGCGCCCCCTTTTTTAAGAATATTTGCGTCCGTACTATCATTACCGTGCTCATCCTGTACCCAGCCTACGGGCGCATCCCATTCTTTGCGCTGCAAAAGTTCCAGCTTTCCGTTTGCGGCAGTAGTAGTGGCAAAGTCGGCAACAAAAGGCGGCTCCCTGTGGGCGGGAATGGCCACCGCAATAGGGTTGGTTCCCAGCATCTTTTCTATACTAAAGGTAGGCGCAACCAGTGCGCTCGCATTCGTCATGGCAATGCCGATCATGTCATGTACAAGCGCCATCATTGCATGATAACCGGCTATGCCAAAATGATTACTGTTGCGAACGCTTACCCAGCCCGTGCCCACCTGTACCGCTTTGCGGATAGCGACATCCATAGCGTAGGGCGCTACAACAAGGCCAAGGCCGGCATCGCCATCAACCACCGCCGTGGAAGGCGTTTCGTGTACAATTTTTATTTCGGGTGTTGTATTAATACGCTTAGCCTGCCATAACCGTACATAGCCGCTCAGTCGAGCTACCCCATGGCTGTCTATGCCGCGCACATCGGCGGCAATCAATGCTTTAGTGGCCGTAGCTGCATGCGCATCGCTGCAGCCCATCGCTTTAAAAATAGCGCAGGTAAAGGTGTAAAGTGCATTATAGGTTACTAAAACTTCCATTTGCGCAAGATAATACGCCTGCATACGCCTTATACGTTACCGGTTATATTTAATAAGTAAGTGGTTGGATTTAATATTAAGAAAGTTACCGGTCAATATTATTCTTTGCATACGGGTTATTGTTTTCTATGTAATGTTCTTTTTTTTTGGAAAAAAAAGAACGAAAAAAAGCCACTGGAAAAAGATATACAGCACGTTTTCCAGGAATGCCCTGATTGAGCTTTTGTACTGCTGTGAATTGTACAGCAGTAATACTATATAACACAGAACTACAATCCTGCTTCGAGCTTTTTTTATTTTAATAAAATGCTTATTACAACTGAAAAAATTAAAAGATTAATCTATTTTTAAAATTTCTAATATTCAATCTTACCTATTCCATATTAAATAGTTTTTCCTTTCCCTTACCAGCCCGGCAGTGGGCGTCTTTGCGCGGTTTGTTACCGGCATCTCGGTCATGGCGAGCGCAGCGACGCCATCTGTGGATAACCCAACCTTGTAAGTTAATTGTGGTTTTTGATGTATATATAGCACGTAGAGCGTTACTGCGCCCGACATAACGCGTAATATGCTTGGAATAAAATAACTACGGAAGTAATAGTAACATTCATCCATACAATCCCCGCAATATCCTTGTCGCCTGAAAATTTTATTTCAACTTGCAGCTATTCATGAAGGCTTTTCTGTTTTTTATTTTCATCCTGTTTATTATAAACGCCATTGCGCAGTACAATCCTTCGGCAATACATACCGATGTAGTCTTATACGGCAAGCGACAATCGTTTGATAAATATTTACGGGAAACCGTGATCGCCAAAACATTTAAAGAGCCGCTCGACAGCAATGCCGAATACCTGTACGAGTCGGCTTGCCTCGCCATCTCCCAGTTTATGATTGATAACGAGGATGTAAAGGCCGGCTTTGACTCGCTCCTGCTGCACTACGATAGTCTCGAATATGCTACCAAACGCGCTTTTATAGAAGCCGCTTTTACCGTTTATCCGCATAGCTATACAGCGCAGGTAGCGCAATTGATACCTAAAGAAACAGAACCCAAATTGTTTTGTATGCTGGCGGTTTATTTGTATGCCAATGACAGCACAAAGCAAAACACAAAGCAGTTGCAGGCACTGATGCACAATAATTTCGGGGTACATGATACGGCGTTTTTACTGCAACAATTAACGACCTATCTCACCAATAATGCAGCATACAAACAAAAGAGGCTTCCTGATCTCAACGCCTTATTTGCCTACCGCAAAGCAGCCGGGGCGGCAACCATCTACTCTTTTCAACGGTGGAACCGCGACTTTCCCGGCATCGCCGCAGTGCAGCGGAAAGACGGCCGCTTTGCCCGCGATAGCAGCGGGCGCCTGCTCCTGTTCAGGCAGTTAGCGCGGAGCGCATCTAATATGCCCTACTTTCTTACCAGCGGCAATACCCCGCAAGGTGTATATCGCATCTGGAGTACCGCCGTCGGGCACAATAATATTATCGGCCCCACGCCTACCATCCAGATGGTAATGCCTTTTGAGCAGGATAGTTTATACTGGCAAGACCATTACAATGCATCTTTGGATGAACTGCGGAACTATATAAACCAATTACCAATAACCTGGCGGAATTATATACCGGCATTGGAAGCCTACTTTGCCGGTAAAGCAGGCCGCAGCGAGATTATTGCGCATGGCAGCACCATTGATCCGGATTATTTTAAAGGCAAGCCGTATTATCCGCTCTCACCTACGCTTGGATGCCTTTGCGCAAAGGAAAACTGGAATATGTTTACGGGAAAAATAAATGTCAGCGACCAGTTGAGCCTTGTAAACACTTTTATTGAAGACAATGAGGAAGAAACAGGCAGCTTAATCGTCATTAATTTAAATAATGAACAGCAAGCGGTAAGTCTGCAGGAAGTGGAAAAACTGGTAAATGCCTTTGAACAGCAACAATCAGTTAAATAATCAGAGCTTTACTTGGGTAACGGCGGTTACTTGTTTGGAGTTGTTGTCCTGCACAAAAAGGATTACAGACGCATCGGCAGGCTTTAAATCTTTTGGAAAAGAAACCTGCAATGTACCATCGGCCGCCGCAGCATTGTATTGAATGCTGCGTGCTACATTGTAATCGTTGAGTTTTGCGCCTGCATTTTCGCCCCGCGCAATAGCAGTGGAGGCGTTATTTTGTGCAAGCACGGCAACAAGCTGTTGCTGCGGCGCAGGATTGGTAAGGTGGTAGCTTACTACTACAGTATTGTTAGCAATGGTAGCGCCGGCGGTAAGCAACTGGCCGTAAGAGTTGTCTTTCTCCCCATTTACTTTACCAATGGCATCCTGAATGCGCGTGCGGTTGCTGCCAACCATTTCGTACTTACCCTGCACAACTGCCTGCGGTGTATAAAGGCTTTCGGCATGTAAGGCGCTTACGTATTGTTGCTGGCGCTGCGTATAATCGTGGTTGCTGAAAACATCTTTCCAACCCAGCCGGTCCCAATAATCAACATGAAAAGATAAGGTAATAATATTAGTGTCTGCGCTGGTAAGACTGCCCATGAGTTTATCAGCCGAAGGGCAACTGGAGCAACCCTGGGAAGTAAACAATTCAATTAAAACTTTAGGAGCATTTGGCGGCACAGCAGCAGTAATAGCGGCTACATTTTTACCGGAAGTATTGGTACAGCTAAGGCAAACAAAAAGAAAAGCGATGGTGAGTAGGGAACGCATAAGTTTAAAATTAAACACGCTGCCTTGTATAGGCAGCGTGTAAATTTAGTTCATTTTCTTCTTAAGAGAGGAAACCTGCTCCTGCAGCGTATTTACCATGCCGGCAAGCTGGCCTACATCCCACCGTTGTTGTGTGGTAGCTTTGGTAATAACCATTTGCGCTTTCCACACTTCAATGATGTCTTCCGTATTTAACTGGTAAGGTTCATACTGCGGATTGTCGCTCACGAGCATTACTTTGTTTTTAACACGGGCGCTGCGGTTTATTCTTTTATACACAATGCCATTGTTTCTGGATACAACAATATAGGCGTGACTGCTTTTTACTTCTTCTATATCTTCTATTTTTTCTCCTACAATTACGCTGCCGCTGGGCGTAGGCAGCATACTATCTCCCACAATCTCAAAAGCGCGGTACTGACCGGGAGCGAGCATGGGCAATGTAAATGTATTCAGCTCATCAATAAACTCGGGATCGGCATAGCCGGCAAGATAGCCTGCGGCAGCTTTAACGGGTACAAACTGTATTTGCCTGAACTCGGATTCAATAGACATTTTGAGTGCGCGACGCTTATCTAAATAAGTGGCAGCTTTAGCGTCTGTAAGGTCTCTTAAAAAGAGGTCGTCCAGACTCAGTTTAAAGATATTGCAAATGTTCTGCAGCACTTCGAGGCGCGGCTCGGCACGCTCTTCTTCATAAGCGCCAACGAGCGAACGTTTAATCTTCAGCTTGTTGGCAAACTCTTCCTGTGTCCAGCCACGTAGCCTGCGCAGGTAGCGTAAGTTTTTTCCGGCGTATGACATAACCAATTTATTTAGCACGCAATGTACTAAATTATTTAGTTGCACAAAGGATTTAACAAGTTTTTATTTGAATGATTTAAAACATCGCCTGCTAACCCGGTAAAGGTTATTGTAGTTTGTGCTTTCTATATACGGATGCAACAATAAACTGATGCCTGAATGTTTTACTTTTTAATAAAAGATATTGTGCTTCTGCAAAACAGCCGGCAACATCGGGCAACCGATTCGCTTCGATACCGCAGGTTATGCGAAAGAAAGCATACATGATAAAGAGCACAAGTTTCTGAAAGCCTTTGTACCTGCCGGCTATTTGAAAATCTGCATACAGCCAAAGGCCGTTTGTAAGTAATTGCTGGTGCAGTGCCTGGAATGCCTGCTTCATGTTTTCTTCTTTAAAATTATCCAGTAAGAAAGGTGTAATAATTACATCGTATTTATTTATACCGTTGCCATCTAATACGGAATGCTGTATAAAATGTATGATGTTGCCGCCGGCATTTCGTTTTTTTGCAAGGGCAATCATGCCATCAGAAATATCTGCATAATCTATCACCAAGCCATGCGGATGAATTGTTGCAAGTTCTTCAATAATCCAGCCCGTGCCGCCGCCTGCAATTAATACCCTTGCATTTGCCGGAACACTTTCCAATAAATACACCTGCGCATTGCGCAAATCTGCACCAATAAAGAGTTTGGCCAGGCCATCATAAATATTGGCTATTGCATCGTAGCTCCGCTTCATATTATATTTAACAGGTGCAAATGTATAATAACAAAAAAGCCTGTATGCACCTAAGTGATACAGGCTTTTTATAAAAATACAGGTTGTTATTCTAAAGATAAACTGATTCTGCCGCTGCCTGCTTTTACAATTACAGAAGTGCCGCCGCCGTTAAGCGTACCGTCCATTTTGCCGTCTTCGGTATTGCCGCTAAAGTTATACATGGTGCCGGTTTTAATTTTATTGCCTTCGAGGTGCAGGTCCAGGCCTTTATCTTTAGGCAATTGCAGATCAATATTACCGCCGGAGTTGCTTACCCGCACATACTCGCCCAGCTTTACCACCTGTACGCTCATGCTGCCACCACTGGTAGAAGCATCTACGCTGCAGGAAAGATTGTCCAGCCGTACACTGCCACCGCTCGTATGGGTAGAAAGCGCACCTTCTATATTGCTGCCTTTAATGCTGCCACCGCTGGTATTCGCCTTAATCGTACCCTTCAAGGCATCCAGACGAAGGGAACCGCCGGATGTGGAAAGGTCTATATTGCCATCGCAATTGGAAGCATCTATACTGCCGCCGGAGGTAGATAGATCTATATCGTTATGTGCATTGGAAACATTAATACTGCCGCCACTGGTACTGCCGTTTATCCGGCCGCTGATATCATCTATATTAAGACTGCCGCCGCTGGTCGTGAACTTCTGGTTGCCGGCGAGGCCGGCAAGTTTTATACTGCCACCGCTGGTTTGCAGATCGGTAGATACTTCTTTTGGTGCATATATTTTAAAAGATATACTAAGGCTTCTTTTCCAGTTCATATTCTGGTGCTTTTGCCGTGCTTTTGCCACGATCTTGTTGCCATCAAGGTCAACACTTAATTCATAATTTTCGTTCAACAACTGTTGTATTTCATCATGGCTCATCTTGCGGTCATTATTACCATTAATATATACTTCCACCCGTATTTCAGCAGGGTTGTCGCCGAGTACGGTTATACTGCCGCCGCTCGTGCTCACTTCCACATTTTTTACAGCAGCGTTAGCAAAAGATTTAGTCATATAAGCCTCCTCCGGATTATACGTTTGTGCGTTGGAAGTAAAACCAGTTACAGCAGCAGCAAGTAAAAGAAAAATGTACTTTTTCATAATTTATTGTTTTGAATGATGGAGAATAGTTGAACGACGAAAGAAATAGAATGTTACAAAGATTTTATTTTAATTTATTGTAATTCAGTTTGTTGCTTCCAATTAGCAGGCAATTTTTAAGTTGCAGTATTAAGTATTGCCGGACAATCAATCGGAATGGGCAAATACATACCGGTTAACACAATGTTGCGGCTATAGTTTAGCATCAAAATAGCACCGTTGCCTGATTCCTGAATTTTATTACAACGCTGCTACATTATATAGCAGGAAAAAAGTTTTTATACAGCTTCTTAAACATTATTTGCCACTTCAACCGCAGGTGCGCTACTCCGTTCTTAAACTTTTAACGGGGTTGGCAACGGCAGCCCGGATCGTATTTAAACTTACAATGATAAGCGTAAGCAACAGTACCAAAACACCTACGATTGCAAACAACCAGAGGTTGAGGGTAATCCGGTACTCATAATGCTGCAGCCAGTTGGTCATTGCCCACCAGGTAACCGGTACTGCAATAATAAAAGCAATGGCTACCAGTTTTAAAAACCCTTTCGAAATAAGCAATAACAATTGCTGAACAGATGCGCCTAACACTTTACGGACACCTATTTCGCGGAAGCGCTTTTCGATAGTGAAAGACGCCAGCCCGGCAAGGCCAAGACAACAGATAAAGATGGCCAGCGCTGCAAACAGGTTGCTGATTTTGCCAATAAGGTTTTCGGTTAAAAACTTCTTTCCGTATTCTTCATCTGCAAACTGGTATTCAAATGGGAATGCAGGATTGTAGGTTTTAAATATGCGCTCAATAGCTTGTAAAGCCTGCTGCGGCTGTATGCCGCTGTGAAGCCGGATGCTGGCAAAATTGTTTCCGAGCGGCCGGTAGAGCATCATCAGCGGATCAACCGGTTTGTTAGGATCGGCCATAACTACATTGGCGGAAACACCTATCAATGTATAATCTTTACCTGCAAAACTCATTTTCCTGCCAACCGGATTTGTTAGTCCCATTGTTTTAATGGCTGCTTCGTTTAAAATCATCGAAGCCGAATCGGCAGGCATACCGCTGAAATCATTGCCGGCGATCATTTTTACACCTGCCGTTTTTGCAAAATCATCGGTTGTTCCCAAAACAGCCACGATCATATTATTGTTGGCAGGCTTGCCGGCATAGTCGGGCGCCGGCGAGTAGTTATAAATAGCAGTAACCGGTGCGCTGCTGGCAGTAACCGCCTTAACCAAACCTGTCTTAAGCAGTTCCTGTTTGATGATTGTATAATTTTTATCAACGTCGGGCGATGAGGTAGGCACCATAATCAGGTTATTGGGATCGTAACCGATGTCGCGGTTTTTTACATGCTGAATCTGCTGGTAAATAACGATGGTGGAAGAGATAAGTAAAATGGAAATGATGAATTGTAAAACAACCAGCACCTGCCGTGGCATTGCTGCTTTCCGGCCCGGTAAAAAAGTACCTTTTAAAACCTTTACAGGATTGAAAGAAGACAAATAAATAGCCGGGTAACTACCCGCCAGCAAGCCCGTAAACAAAATAATTGCAACTGCAGCAATCCAGAAATCTGCATGGTTGAACTGCAATACAAGCTGCTTGCCTACCATGATATTAAAAGCAGGCAATGTAGCATACACAAGACCAACAGATAGTACAAATGCGGCCAAGGTAAGTATCATAGATTCGGTAAAAAACTGCAGCATCAGTTGTCCTTTTGCCGAGCCTAATGTTTTGCGGATGCCTACTTCTTTCGCCCGCTTTTCACTGCGCGCGGTACTGAGGTTCATAAAGTTTACACAGGCGATAAGCAGTATAATGATGGCGATGATGGTAAACAGTTTTACATACTCAATCATGCCACCTACGCTTTTGCCATTCTTAAAATCGCTGTACAGGCGCCACTTGCTCATCGGGTGCAAAAAGAACTGCCCGTTTACATTGGGATCATGCTTTTTTACCAGGCTTGTAAAGCTATTGCCCAAAGCTTCCGCATTGATGTTGCCGCTTACCTGTACAAACAAGTTGGTGTAGCAGTTTTGCCAGTCCTGCATAGCAGCCGCATCGTAGTTGAACGGCGTAATAAAATCGAACTGCATCGTAGAATTTTGAGGTACATCCTCCATCACGCCGCTTACTTTCACCTCAAAATTATTATCCAGCTTTACCACTTTACCCATCGGCTCCTCATTGCCAAACAGCGCTTTGGCTGTAGCCTGGGTAAGTATCAGCGCATCCGGCGTGCTCATGGCGCCGGCTGCATTGCCTTTGGTAAAACGCCAGGGAAAAATACGAAAATAGTGTTCGCTTACCCGCAGGGCATTCTGCTTTAGTTTCTTATCTCCGTACGTAAGCACATGCGGCTCGCTGCCAAACGTTGTAAAAGCTGCATTTTTTACCTGTGGAAAATTTGTCTCTATGCTTTTTGCAAACGGCAACATCAAAGCGCCGTCGGTAGTTGTTTCCCCGTTAAAGTTGCGGTTGGCCATCACCTGGCAGGTAGTGCTGTAGTTGGGTTGAAAAGTATCCCACGACAACTCGTTTTGTACCCACAATAAAATGAGCATTGTACAACTGATGCCAATAGTAAGCCCTAAAAGGTTAGTAAAAGAGAAGGCTTTGTTGTGCATCAGGTTGCGCCAGGCAATCTTAAAGTAATTATTGAACATCGGATAATATTGTTTGTGTGACAGGTATTATTTTAAACAATAAATACAGCTTACTATTTCTTAGCTGTCAATTTTTCAATGCCTGTGCCAATGCTGAAATCCTTTGGCAGCAAGGCTTTTATAATAAAGTAATAAAATAAGTGTGCGAAACCGTACACTTACAGTACGGTATTGAGAAGCGGAGTATCAATATTATAAAATAGATTTGTCGCTACTAATCTATGGAGTTTTTATGAAAAAAGAATACAGCCAGGTAAGAGCGATGCTGGCTATCACCCGCGGGAGTCTGCGCGCTATTTTCCGCAGTCCCTCGGCGGTCGTTTTCAGCATTGGGTTTCCTTTAATATTTATTTTGGTGTTTGGCTTTATCGGTGGCGGTGGCGACTTCTCGCTCGATGTGGCCATGAGCAAAACCAGCGATACCCTAAACCCGGTATATACAGCCATTAAACATGTGCCCGGCCTCAACTTTAATAACCTGAGCGATAGCCTGATAAAAGAAAACCTCGAGCGCGGCAATCTTACTGCAGTAATTGATATCGAAAAGAGCGCCAACCCGGCTTATATTATTCACCTGCAAAGTTCGGAAGCCGTAAATCCGCAAAACCTGCAGGTGTTGCAGGCCATTTTAAACTCTGTAATCCTTAACGCTTCGGGCACTACCGCGCAACTGGCAAAACTATCGCCGGAAATACATAAGATCCCGGGCCGCGAATACCGGCGGATAGATTTTATCCTGCCCGGCCAGCTTGGCTTTTCCTTATTAAGCGCTGCCGTATTCGGAGTTGCTTTTTTATTTTTCGGCTTACGGCAGCAGCTCATTTTAAAACGCTTTTTCGCGACGCCAATCCGCCGCTCTTACATTGTACTGGGCGAAGCGCTGAGCCGTGTTACTTTTCAAATGTTTACTGCTATCATCATCATTGGCGCCGGCGCTTTGTTTTTTCATTTTACGTTGGTACATGGCTGGATCACCTTTTTAGAAATCATGCTGCTCAGTTTTATCTCGTTGCTGGTATTTATGGGTTTCGGTTTTGTGGTAAGCGGGCTTGCCAAAAACGAAAGTACGATCCCGCCGTTTGCCAACCTTTTCACACTACCTCAGTTTTTACTGGCCGGTACGTTTTTTCCGGTAAGTGTGTTTCCCAAATGGCTGCAATACTTTTGTAATATCTTACCATTAACACATTTCAATAATGCCATGCGTGATATTTCGTTCCAGGGCGCAAGCCTTTGGAGCACCTGGAAAGATATTGGCGTGCTGCTTATCTGGGGCGTTGTTATTTATGCAGTTGCTATAAAAGTTTTCCGGTGGGAGTAGTATTGTTGATGCCTAATTGTTAATTGAAGATTTAAGATTTAATATTGGATAACTATTTTTAATAAAATCTGGCTTTGCTTATGAAATATACATTCACCGCTATTATTTTTTTATTTGTGCAAACAATTATTTACGGTCAAACGGTAATGCCGCTCTATACAGACAGCATCCCCAATTTTATTTTTACTAAAGATGAAGAGACAACTGCCAATAACGGCGTGCTGATCATTAGCAAAGTAAGCCGGCCAACGCTTACAGCCTACCTGCCGCCCAAAGAAAAGATGAACGGAACGGCCGTTATCATTTGTCCGGGCGGCGGCTACGGCGTGCTGGCCGCAGGCCACGAAGGCGCGGATGTGGCTAAAGAACTGAACAAGTACGGCGTTGCGGCATTTGTGCTGAAGTACCGCATACCATCCGATGCCACTATGAAGAACAAGGAGATTGGTCCGCTGCAGGATGCACAGGAGGCGATAAAGATGGTAAGAGACCGCGCAAAAGAATGGAATATCAACGTCAACCGAATTGGTATTATGGGCTTTTCCGCAGGCGGGCATTTGGCCTCTACAGCAGGCACACATTACGCCAAAGCGCTGATAGAAAATAAAGATAATACAAGCCTCCGGCCGGATTTTATGGTATTGGTTTACCCGGTTATTTCTTTCCAGGATGCCATCGGGCACATTGGTTCGCGGGATAATTTATTGGGTAAAAATCCAACGCAGGAAAAGAAAGATTACTACTCGAATGAGTTGCAGGTAAACGATAGTACGCCGCCCGCCTTTTTAGTACATGCGAGCGATGATGACGGCGTGAAGGTAGAGAACAGCATTGCTTTTTATGAAGCGCTGATAAAACATCATGTGCCTGCGGAAATGCATATTTACCAGAACGGCGGTCATGGCTTTGGAATGCATTTGCCCAAAAATACTGATCTGTGGCTTGACCGCTGCAAAAACTGGATGACCGCTAATGGCTGGCTAAAGCCTATCACTACGATGGTGCCTATTAGCGGGCTGTAAAAAAGAACTGCTCCAACCGTTCATCGGTATAGTCTTTTACAAACAGCAATACATTCTGGTATTGCGCAAAGTCTTCTTCTTCATGCGTAGTTGTTAGCACCACTGCCTGCATGCCTGCATTAAGCGCGGTTTCAACGCCTTTGGGCGCATCTTCAAACACAATGCAATCGTTGGGGTTTACACCTAACGCGGTAGCCGCATCGAGAAATGTTTGCGGGTGTGGCTTGCTCCGCGCTACATCGTCGGCGCTTACAATGGCTTTAAAATAATGCCGTATATGCAGGTTGTCTAAAACAAAATTGATGTTATAAGGAATGGCTGCCGAGCCGATAGCCATCGCAATGTTTTGCCCGTGTGCTTTTTGTAAAAAAACGGGCAGGCCTTTAATCAGTTGCAGGTGTGGCCGGAAAGCTTCCTGGTACATATCTTCCTTACGCAACGAAAGCTTTTGCATTTCATCAGCGGTAAACCTGTCATCGCCAAAAATACGCCCGAGCACTTCTTCATTCTTACCATACATTTCCTTTTTTACCTGTTCATGGGTAAGATTGCCGTTAAGTTCGCCGTTAATTATGCTGCTCCAGGCCTTAGCATGAAAGTGCATGTCATCTACCATCGTTCCGTTTAAATCGAATATAAAAGCTTTATGCATGATGGGCGCAAAGGTAATGGCTGCCGTCTTTTACAGGAAACAAAACAGATGTACTTTCATTTTTTTAGAAAACGAATTACAATAAGTAATTTTATACCAGGCCTTAGCGCCCAATCTTGCCCCTGTAATCTAATAATGAAACTTTAGCATTGAAAATGAATAAATTATAAAAAAAAATCAAAAAATAATTTTGAAATGTTGCCCCTTTTTGTAATTTAGTGGCAGAATTTAATGGGTTAGTAAGTAAATGGCCGGCTGAAACGCCGGCTTTTTATTTTATAGTCAGGAAAGCTTTTAACCATACCGAATTTGGGTTTACCGGCTTTATTTCACAGATAATCTGATACATTCCGGACTGTTTAGGCATTACCTCCAGGCGCCTATAATCATGGCTACTTATAACGTAATCTTGCAATTTCAAACAGTATCTTTATAGCATGAGTAAACTAAAGACGGCATTTTTCTGCAGCAACTGCGGCTACGAAAGTGCCAAATGGCTGGGTAAATGCCCGGCCTGCAGTGAATGGAATACGTTTGTAGAAGAAGTAATAACAAAAGGCGAAAAAAAGGATTCCGGCTGGAAAAACTACACCAGTGAGCCGCTGTTCAACAAAGCCGTTTCGCTTGCCGATATCAGCAGCACGGAGCAAAAGCGTTTATTAAGTAATGATCCGGAGCTAAACCGTGTACTCGGCGGCGGTATTGTAAGAGGAAGCATTGTGCTGGTAGCCGGTGAGCCGGGCATTGGCAAGAGTACCTTGTTTTTGCAGAATGCTTTGCAGATGAAAGACACAACTACTTTGTATGTAAGCGGTGAAGAAAGTGAGCAGCAGATAAAGATGCGCGCCGACCGGTTAAAGATTAACAACGAACAATTTTACCTGTTGACCGAAACGCTTACGCAGACGATTTTCCAGGAGATAAAAAAGCTTAAGCCGCAACTGGTAATTGTTGATTCTGTGCAAACGTTGCAAACAAATTTAATTGAATCTTCGCCCGGCAGCATCTCGCAGATACGGGAATGTGCTGCAGAGTTTCAGCGTTTTGCAAAAGAAACGAATACACCGGTATTTTTAATCGGCCATATCACCAAGGAAGGCAGCATTGCCGGCCCGAAAATTTTAGAGCACATGGTTGATACGGTGTTGCAGTTTGAAGGCGACCGGCATTATACGTATCGTATTCTGCGCACGCTGAAGAACCGCTTTGGCAGCACTGCCGAACTGGGTATTTATGAGATGACGGGCGACGGAATGCGGGGCGTAACCAATCCATCGGAAATATTGATTACCCAAAAAGAAGAGCAGTTGAGCGGCAGCGCCATAGCAGCCAGTATGGAAGGTTTGCGCCCGCTGCTGATAGAAGTGCAGGCGCTGGTAACGCAAAGCGTGTATGGTACGCCCCAGCGCACGGTGAGCGGTTTCGATCTGCGAAGGCTGCAACTGTTGCTGGCTGTTTTAGAGAAGCGCGGCGGCTTCCAGTTTGGGGTGAAAGATGTATTTATTAATATAGCCGGTGGCTTAAAAGTTGAAGACCCCTCGATTGATCTGTCTGTAATCTGCGCCCTGCTTTCTTCGTATGAAGATGTGCCATTGAGCCAGCAGTTGTGCTTTGCCGGGGAAGTAGGCCTGAACGGTGAAATACGTGCTGTTAACAGGATTGAGCAGCGCATAGCAGAGGCGGAGAAATTAGGCTTTGAAAAGATTATTGTCTCAAAATATAATAAAAAAGGGTTTAATGCAAAGCAGGCTGATATTGAAGTTGTGCCGCTGAGCCGCGTAGATGAAGTATATCGGTATTTGTTTTAAAGATTAACTATTTTTAATAGTCATTTTTTATAAAATAATATACTGCACAATATCCAATTGTCAACTAACACTTATTGATGCTGCATAAAATAAAAAATATTACCAACGACTTTCTCCATCTTGTTTATCCGTGCATTTGTATTGGCTGCGGCAGCGATGTGATAGATCATGGCGAGTTGATGTGCAGCAAGTGCTTTGCGGCTCTGCCAGCTACCGGTTATTTTACGTATGCCGATAACCCGATGCAGCAACGATTTGCAGGACGAATTGCAGTACAACATGCTGCCAGCACTTACTATTTTACTACCAAATCGTTAATACAAAATATTGTCTTTGCCATGAAATACCGCGGCAATAAAGAAGCGGGTATCTTTCTCGGTAAACAAACGGGTTTGGCTTTGCTGCAGAGCAACTGGCACCAGGAGATTGATGTGATCGTTCCGCTGCCCCTGAACAAACGGCGCCTTAAACAACGTGGCTACAACCAGGCAGCGCTGATAGCAGCAGGCATTGCTGACGTAATAAAGAAGCCGGTCATTGAAAAGGTGGCCCTGCGAAAAGTTTATACCGAAACACAAACCCATAAAGATCGTATCAGCCGCTGGCAGAACATGCAATACGTATTTACAATAACGAATGCTGAAAGCCTGCAGGGCAGGCATGTATTGCTGGTAGATGATATTGTTACAACCGGCGCCACCCTGGAAGCATGCGGGCAAAACATCACTGCAATTGCGGGCGCAAAACTGAGCATAGTAACCGCGGCCTATACAATTTAAACTGTCTTTACGGCTCATTACCTTTATTTTTATTGCATGAAGTGGTTGTCTTTTTTATCGCTAACTGTTGTATTGCTCCTATACACCTCCTGTACCAAGGATAAATTCATTACCGGCAAAAATGCCTTCCTCCTTATTTCCGATACGGCTTTGCATTTTGATACGGTATTTGCAACGACGGGGTCTGTTACAAAATCAATTAAGCTGTTCAATATTAATGACCAGAAGCTTCGCATCAGCAATATAACATTGATGGGTGGCAATAATTCTTATTTTAAAATAAATGTCAGCGGCTCGCCCGGTACAGACTTCAGCAATATTGATCTTGCTGCCGGTGATAGCCTTTACCTGTTTGTAACGTTAACTGCGCCGGCTACTAATCAGGTACTTCCATTTTTTATTCAGGATAGTATCCGGATTAGTTTTAATGGCCATACGCAGTGGGTACAACTGGATGCATACGGACAAAACGCTCATTTTTTACGAAGTGCATCCGTTACAAAAGACACCACCTGGACAAACGATTTGCCGTTTGTAATACTGGATAGCTTTTCTGTTGCAGCCGGCGCTACCCTTACCATTGAGAAAGGTGTACATGTGTATTGCCATGCTAATACTCCGTTTTATATTGACGGCAACCTGAAAATAAACGGAGATAAAGACACTGCAGACCGTGTAGTATTTGCCAACGACCGGCTGGATGCGCCTTACAAAGACCAGCCGGGAACCTGGCAAGGCTTGTACTTCAGCCCGCGCAGCAGCGGCAACGTGCTGAACTATGCGATTGTAAAAAATGCGAAGCAAGGCATCGCCGCCGATAATCAATCCCGCATAACACTTAACCAATGCATTGTGGAAAACTGTGCCGGCGAAGGTATTATCGCTTACAACAGCACTGTAAAAGCTACAAACTGTTTAGTATCTAATTGCGGAAGCAACGTTTATATTTCAGGAGGCGGTAATTACGCATTTACGCATTGCACAGTGGCCGCATACAGCACGCTGTATTTCTACCATCAGTACCCGGCACTTTCGGTAAGCAACAGTAACAGCGACGGCACCGCAGCAAATGCTTTGTATGCTTCGTTCCGCAACTGCATTATATACGGCGATGGCAATACGGTTAGCGATGAAACAACCATTGATAAGCAAGGTGCTGATGCGTTTACGTTAAGTTTTGAAAACACAGTATATAAAAGCCCCGGCGAAAACCCATTGGCTGTTTACACCCACTGCCTGCCGCAGGCAGACCCGATGTTTAACACCATTGATGCAGAGAAAAATATTTTTGATTTTCATTTACAAGTAACTTCGCCCTGCATTGACGCAGGTGCGCAAACAGGCACAGTCGTTGATCTGGATGGTAACAGCAGAACCGCAAGGCCCGACATCGGCTGTTATGAAATACAATAAATAAACATTTAAACCACACAATATGAAATACCTCGTTTACCTTTTTGCTGCCGTACTTATTTGCAATGCAGCTACCGCTCAAAACACTATGCACATGACGGCTGATAAAAACATTTACAGCTTTAAAATCAAATCGCTTACGGGCGGCATGATTGACTTTTCCCAATACAAAGGCAAGAAAATTTTAATCGTAAACACGGCTTCCAAGTGTGGCTTTACGCCGCAGTACAAAGGGCTGGAAAAGCTGTATGAAGACAATAAAGACAAACTGGTGATTGTCGGTTTTCCGTCGGATAATTTTGCCGGCCAAGAGTTTCAGCAGGATACGGCTATTCAGAGCTTTTGTCAGAAAAATTACGGCGTTACCTTTCCGCTTACTACGCGTGTAGATGTAAAGGGCGCTAATACCACGCCGGTGTATAAATACCTGTGCAATAAAAATGAGAACGGTGTGCTGGATGCAACCATTAGCTGGAACTTCAACAAATTCCTGATTGATGAAAACGGCAACCTGCTTGCGCATTGGGACAGCAAGGTGACACCCGAAAGCGATGAGATTGCAAAATACCTGAAATAATAATGGAACTATATAATAAAAGAGGCCGGCACAATGCCGGCCTCTTTTATTATATAGTTATTCCGAACAGCAGTTGTAGTGCAGGTCAGAGGTTTGTTTTTGCTGTTTCCAATTTTGAAAGCTCCTTACCGATACAGCAAACTGAGGCCTTTCACTTTTATAAAAATCCCATTTCATCGGCACTTGGTCCGTAGCTGCCGGGAATGGCTACATTCAGTAGCCGGAGAAAAACTCCCAATTGCGCACGGTGATGTATGGTTTGTGCAAAAGCATGGCGTATTGTTTCATATTTGGTATATACCGCTATAATGTGGTCGCCAGAGCGAATGGTCCAATTGGGCCATAATTCCTCCTCGGTTGCCTTTTCGAAACTTGCTTTTCCGGCAGCTACCGACTTCTCAAAAGCTTCTAACAGCTCTTGGGTATTATTTACGATCGTTGGCTTATAATCACCTTTCGCAAAATCCAGTTCACTGGTCTTAAAAGCCATTGTTACCCAGGCAGGTATCTCGGCCAGATGACCAGCCAACTGCCGGATACTCATACTTTTTTCATGTGGCTTCCAGTCGTACCGGTCATCCGGTACCCGGTGCAGCATTTTGCGGGTAATAGCCGTTTCTTCTTCAAACTCTTTTGAAAGCAAAGGAATGATTTGCATAGCGTATTTGTTTTTGTGATAACAAAGAAAATACACCTCGCTGACAACAGTATGGCAGTGTAAAAATTTGAATACTACTATCTGTCTTTTTTAATAATTCACAGGTACAAAGTGCGCGTATTCGTCCATGGAGATATGGTCTGCTTTTGTAAAAGGGATGTCGGGGCATTGGAGTTTTTTAATACGTGATAACCTAAAATCGCGGTAAGCAGCCCGCAAATGGCACCAGGCGATAACATGCCAGCCGAATGCATAAAAGATAAGCCCGATCGGCTCTATGCGACGGCTGCAAACCTGCTGCCGGTTATTTTCATATTCAAGCTGAATTATCTTTCTGCCGGTAATTGCATTTTGGAACACCGAGAGGTAATTGTTGTTATTGCTGATGCAGGATGGCAGTTGAAACCTGATATTATTATCCAGCCATTCCAGCTTCTCTTTATCCTGATGGCGCAGGACCGCTTTCACTTTTGTAAGCGCGCTGGAGTAATGCGTTTGTATAGACTGATCTGCAAAACCGGCCGCCATGCGCTCCATCAGCAGTAAGGCATTAGCTTCTTCCGAACTGAAAGCGACCGGCGGCAGAAAGTAGCCGTGCATGATGCAGTAGCCCTTGTGCTGCTCGAAGCTTACCGGTATGCCCTGTTCGGCCAGTGCCTTTATATCGCGGTACACGGTGCGGACGCTGATATTGAATTTATCCGAAATCTTTTCTGCAGTTACGTACTTTTTTGTCTGCAGCAAAACAAGTGTACCAAAGAGCCGGTCAATACGATTCATAGGATAGATGGTTTGATAAGCCAAAATGATGGTTAAAAGTAAAATTATTCAGCAGTATAATTTACAAAACGTTTATCTTCATTTTACTTAAATCTAAAGTAGTATGTCATTACCTACCAACAACAAAAACAATAGCAAGGGCGGCGGCAAATCGCCCAAAAACAGTGCTGCCGGCGGTTCTAAATTTATTGCCAAGCCCGGCAAAGCAGCCGGCGCTGCCAAGAAGCCGGTTAAAACCGGCGGCAGCCGGGGCAGTTGATTAAACGATTAATATTTGAAATCCCCTTCTTACGGAGGGGATTTTTATTTGATGGCAAACAGATAAAATTATTTTAGTATAAATTTGTACAACAATATTGATATAATAGGGGCAGCAGTAATGTGCAAAAAATTACGTTTGATAAAATAGAAATAACAAAGCCCCGAAGAAACTTCAGGGCTTTATTGTGTGGGAGCACACGGGTTCGAACCGCGGACCCTCTGCTTGTAAGGCAGATGCTCTAAACCAGCTGAGCTATGCTCCCGTATTTTTGAATGGGAGTGCAAAGATAGCCGCCTATCTTTTTTATCCAAATTTTTTTTAAATACAACTGCTGTTAATTAATATAATTATTCATCGCCTAATTTTGCGGGATGAATTTTAAAGGCATTGGTTTCAAACCGCAGGAAACGGAGGAAACAGATGTATTAACAATGCATGCTTTTCCATATAACCTGATTGTGTGGAATGATGAGGTAAATACATTTGAATGGGTAATTGAAACCCTGATTGATGTTTGCGACCATTCACCGGAACAGGCCGAGCAATGTGCCATGCTGATTCATACTAAAGGGAAATACTCGGTAAAACATGGCGACTATGAAACACTTAAACCAATGCGCGACGCTATCACCGATCGTGGTATCAATGCTACCATCGAAAGTTCCGGCGATCATTAATCTTATCCTCCATGTCGCTGCACGTTTTAAATAGCGCGCTTTGGTTTCCGGATGTAAACGATTCGCTGGAAGACGGCTTACTTGCCATCGGCGGCGATTTGCTTCCGGAGCGGCTTTTACTGGCTTATAAAAACGGAATTTTTCCCTGGTACGACGGCGATATACCGCTATGGTGGAGCCCCGATCCGCGATTTGTTTTATTTCCTGATAAGCTGCGCATCAGTAAAAGCATGAAGCCGTTGTTTAACCAGCGCAGGTTTCACGTTACAATCAATACAGCATTTGAGCAGGTTATTACCCAATGTATGCTTAGCAGGCGTGCCGGGCAGGATGGTACGTGGATAAACAAAGACGTGGTGGACGCTTATACCATTTTACATGCTCAGGGTATCGCCCACAGTGCGGAAGCATGGCTCGGTGGCCGGCTTGCCGGCGGCTTGTACGGCATCCGTTTAAACAATCTTTTTTTTGGAGAAAGCATGTTCAGCCTGCAAAGTAATGCCAGTAAATACGCTTTCATCAGCTACGTGCAGCAAATGAAAAAGGAAGGCGTTATACTGATAGATTGCCAGGTTTATACCCAGCATCTGGAAAGCCTGGGCGCAGCGATGATAAGCCGTGATGCATTTATAAAAATTTTGAAAGAAAACATCGGCTCCTGACGTTATTATTTAACACCTTCCTGCTTTTTCCAGCCTTTATCCGTTTTTGTATAAATTATTTTATTGCTTAACGGGCTTTCGTTGTTCTCTTTATCTATACAGGAAACAGCAACATAGCAGGTTTGCCAGTCTGCCGGTATCTGCGGGCTATAAATATTAAAGGAAAACTGCCCACTTGCCGTATCGGCAACCGAAACAAAGAAGGGTGTGTTACCAAGCGTTATGCTGTCGTTGGAAATATATAAAACATAACTCTTTACAATCTCCAGTGCATTGTTGGCTCCGGCCCGGCCATCCAGCTTCATAATATTTCCAACGCTGGTGTTTTCATCGGTGGCAGTAACAATAGATGGCATAGCCGGCGCAGCAGTATCAATCCACGGCATTGGCGGTATGAGTGCCGGCGTTTTATAATAATGATTGCGCAGGCTATCGTTCCAGCTAAAGGCATTGCGGTAAAAGTCGTTGCTGCTAAAGAAAACACTGCCGTAGATGTTTGGTGTTGCTCTTGCATCCTGTATCTGGTCGAGCAACTCGTGTGGGTTGCGCCACTGGCTGCCGCTGCCGCTGCGCGTCATGGCTTGTCCTGCAAATATTTGCCTGCCATAGCTATGCGCACTCCACCAGGTGATAAGCGTTTCGTAATCGCAAAGCTTATGGCCGATCTCCCAATACAGTTGGGGTGCTGCATAATCTATCCAGCCTTCTTTCAGCCATAATAAAATGTCTGCATACAGATCGTCGTAATTGCTCACACCGGCATGCGTATCACTGCCGTCGGGGTCCTGGTTCCGGTTGCGCCATACGCCAAACGGACTGATGCCAAATTTCACCATGGGTTTTATGGCTACTATAGCTTCATGTATATGCTTGATAATGCTGTCGCAATTGCTGCGCCGCCATTCTTTTCTGCTCAAACCACCGCCGTATAAGCTATAGCTTTTATAATCCGGAAATTCCCGGTCGCCAACAGGATAAGGATAAAAATAGTCGTCCATGTGTATGCCATCCACATCGTAGCGGGTAATAATGTCTTTCACTACATTGGTTACAAAATCTACCACTTCGGGCCTGCCCGGATCAAAAATTTTGTTTCTGCCATACGTGATAAACCAATCCGGATGCCGGCGCGTAATATGGTTCGGTGCAATGGAAGAAGTATGAATATCGAACACGGCACGGTAAGGATTGAGCCACGCATGAAACTCCATGCCACGCTTATGTGTTTCTTCAATCATAAATTGCAGCGGATCGTAATAAGGCACCGGCGGAACGCCTTGCGTACCGGTGAGATATTCGCTCCAGGGCTCATAAGGCGATGGATAAAACGCATCGGCCGCAGGCCGTATCTGCATGATGATTGCATTCATGCCATTGCGCTGGTGCATATCGAGCAGGCGGATAAATTCTGCCTTCTGCTCCGTTACAGACAAGCCTTTTTTGCTGGGCCAGTCTATGTTTACCACACTGGCTACCCAAACGGCGCGAAACTCATATTTAGGCTGGCCCCAAACAGCGCCTGACAGCAACCAGAAAATGCAAAAAAGAGTAGTAGGAGTATATCGGATATAATTCATGAACATTTTATTTATAAACACTTTTAACCGCCGGCAATAAACGCTGATTGCTAAACTTGGTGACAGCATTGAGTTGCAGTACCAGATTTTTCTAAGACCTTTCGGTTTTGCAAAGAAAGGAGCAAGCAAAGCGAAACGGGTGAGGAAAATTTTTTTTATGAAATGTTTTTGAGCGGGAGCGAAATCAGCGACTTGTTTTATACACCATAGATTGTAAAGTAAGGCTTTCATCTGAAAGCGGAATGAAAAGTACGCTTGAGCAAACCGGCACAACCTTTTAAAAGTTATACTACTTGTGATTTATCGGTGCACAGGTATAGATCGCCGGCAATGATTGTAACCCGGCAAAAGAAAAGGAAGCCTGCAGGGCAGGCTTCCTTTTCTTTTAAGAGCTGATCAGCACAATAATTTTAACGCACAAAGCTATGTGCCGTAAAGATTACCGGATATTGTTAGTACTGCTTATTTACCAAAAATCTTCGCTCCGAAAATTAAGGTAAGTACAAAAAGCACAATAAAAATAAAGAACAGCACTTTGGCAATGGACTCTGCACCTTGAGAGATACCACCAAATCCGAATATTGCTGCGATAATAGAAACCACGAAAAAAATAGCCGCCCATTTAAGCATAACTAAAGATTTAAAAGTTGAAGTAATGCTAATAACTATACAATTGTATGCCAAACTTTTACAAAATCTTATGATTTGCGTTGCAGCGTAGCAGATAACCTGCTGTCCGCTGCATGTTAGCAAGATGAAATTTTGAAAAGGCGTTAAGCCAGCGGCACTCCGAAGCTGAAAGCAAAGCTCTTGTTTATTCACTTTCTGCCCAGTAACGATCTTACGAAAATTACTTTCACTTTGCGCCAGCGCTGTAGTTGGCCTCGATACCTTGTGTTCAGCTCTCTATTCAGGTTGACTAATTTTTCTGAGGGTGCGACGGCTTTTTTAACCGGCTTAACTATACATTATAAATTTTATCCATTTTATTTAACAGTAAACAGACAGCATATTATGAAATGGGAGGCATAGCTGCATACTGCCGAAAAGATTAGGCAGAGATGGTAATGCGACGTAATTTTCGCCCCTTAAAAGAATCCTGTTTTAGTAATGGTTGATAAAAAACACCGGACTATGCCTGTTAAGGAATAAGTACGTTAACAACCTAAACCGGAGAGATGCTATGGCAAAACGAATCCTATTATCGGTAATATTAAACGTTATTATTTTCCTTGTACTCAATGCATTCTTTTTCAGCAACTTATTTTCAGCTAATGGCTACGATAAAAAAAATGCCGACAAATATATCTGGCTTTTTATAGGACTTATTATTATACACTGGTGCCTGAATCTTTTTATATTGTATAAAACCTGGAAGTGGACACTGGGCTTTGCCCTGCTCACAACGGTTGAAATCTTTGTATTGTGGATAGCCGTTAGCTGGTATTACTACCTATAGCTTTTAATAATCTACGGGCTGCTCTTCAGCTCTGTGCTAATATATTACATAAGACAATATCCTGGGCAATCACTCAGCATAATGTTAGCCGCTTTTATAAAACTGGTTTGCAAATGCAGGCTACCTTCCCTGATTTCTGAGATTTGATCCAACATTTTCTATCGCAATGTTCCGCTTCTCAAATTTTGTCCTGGGCAACTCTTTATCTGTAATACTTCTAATTTTCGCCATATTAAGGTTGTAATCAATATACAGCACCGTGCTTTAGCTTTTACAACAGTAAATTATTTCCGGAAGCATAAAACCAGGAATAATTTGTTCGCTTCCAAATACCATCATTTTACCTAAAGACACGATTTCTTAATCTTATGGTAACGCTGCCATAACATCGCCTTTGTCCTTTTGCGGCCTTAAATACTCTTATGAGGAAGCTATACCTATGCGTTTTTTGCAGCCTGTGTGTGATGAGTGTGTTTGCGCAGCAAATATCCGGTGTAATCACCGACAAGCAAACCGGCGAACCACTGATAGCGGCAGCCGTCACTTTACAAAATGAAGCAAACGGCAATGCACCGCTGCATTTTTTATCCGGCCTTAACGGCGCTTTTATTTTTAAAAATATCCCAAAAGGCAGTTACAATATCCTGGTGGATTATGTTGGCTATGCCGCCGCAACAGCCCATGTTGCCGTTGAAGGAAAACAGCAATCGCTGGTATTGCAGTTAGAAAAAAAGGGCGACGATTTAAAAGAAGTCGTGGTTACTACTAGCCGCGATAAGGGAACCGATGCCTCGGCATTTATGGCCGATCGCCGCGCCGATGCCATTCAGAACTCTGTATCTGCCCGCACCATTGACGTATCGCCCGACCTTTCGGTAGCAAATGTTACGCAGCGTGTATCGGGTGTGTCGCTCGAAAGAAGCACCAATGGCGAAGGGCAATATGCCATTGTGCGAGGCATGGATAAACGGTATAATTATACATTGGTAAACGGCATAAAAATCCCAAGCCCGGATAACAAAAACCGCTACATTCCTTTGGATATTTTTCCTGCCGAACTGCTCGACCGCCTTGAAGTAACCAAAGCGCTTACGCCCAATATGGAAGGCGATGCCATTGGTGGTGCGGTAAACATGATTATGAAAGATGCGCCTGCAAAATTCAGCGTGAAAGTCAACGCTGCTGCGGGCATGGCACAAAAATTTTCTTCGGAAGATTATACTGGCTTCGATCATTCAGCAAGCCTCGGCCACTCGCCAAGATATACAAACGGCGAAAATTATCTGGCTACGCAAAAAGATTTCCCTAATAATCCCTGGACGTTTTCTGCTAAGAAAAATCCGCTGGCTTCTTTGTTTGGATTGTCGGCCGGCGGGCGTTTGCTGCACGATAAACTGGGCGTAGTGGTAGCCGGCAGCTATCAGAATAATTATCGCAATGTAAACAGCGTATTCTTTAATACGGAAACCGACCTTGCCACCGGCGCACCCAAACTTACCGATATTGAAGCGAGAAATTATTCGATACAGCAGCAACGCGTTGGCTTGCATGGCAGGCTTGATTTTAAAATAAACGATGCCAATAAAATCAATTTGTATGCGGCCTATTTTAACCTCCAAAAAAACGAATACCGCTATGCAAGCGACACCAACCTGGTGCTGGGCAGAACCTTCGATGCGGTTCCTACGGAAGGCATTGGCAGGGTAGGAAATTCGATCCGTACCTACCATGATGTGCAGCAGATTTTTAATGCTACGCTCAATGGCGAACATCAGCTATTTCCTCACCTCAAAATGAACTGGACGGCAGCTTATTCCAAAGCAACAGACAACCGCCCGGATGAAGCTTCGCTCGATCTTGTAACCGGCGTTTCTATCAATCCCGATTCTAAAGAACTGGTGCAGGCGCCTTTAAACTTAGACCAAAGCTCTTCGCGCCATTGGCTCTATAGTTCGGATGAAGACAAAAGCGGCTATCTCAATTTTACCTATCAATCGCAATTGGGACG
Source organism: Ilyomonas sp. (assembly GCA_965247435.1). GTDB lineage: Bacteria > Bacteroidota > Bacteroidia > Chitinophagales > Chitinophagaceae > Ilyomonas. The sequence continues at coordinate 2,702,089 of OZ252019.1, forward strand.
GGTAAAGGCCGATTGGTCGGCTGGCGGCATGTATCGCAATAAAACCAGGAGCAGCAGTTTCGACGATTATACCTTGCGACCCAACCCCGGCATTCAGTTGTACAACGGTGATATAACGAAAAATACATTTGATGTGTTTAATCCGCAGGGGTCCTCCACCAATGCGTTGAACTACGATGCCACCGAAAACGTAGGCGCAGGCTATGCCATGGTAAAGCTGCATTATCAAAAGCTGGAAGCCGTTGGCGGTGCGCGGTACGAGCATACCGATTTATCATGGAATTCAAGTGTGCCACAAACCGTGAGTGGTAAAACAGGCTCTATTAAATACTACGATGTACTGCCAAGTGCGCATATCAAGTATAATATTAACGATAAGCAGGCATTGCGGCTTTCTTACTACTCCGCCATCAGCCGCCCGAATTTTTACGAGGTCGTGCCGCATGTGGGCGGCGACCCCGAAGCTGATTATTCTGAGATCGGCAACCCGTATTTAAAAAGAACAACTGCCGATAATTTCGATGTCCGTTACGAATTGTTTCCCAAAGGTCTCGACCAGTTGCTGGCTTGTGTTTTTTACAAAAACATAAAGAACCCGATTGAGTATGCGCTGGAAGACATTGGCACCAATACGTATTATACGCCTGACAATTTTGGAACGGCGCACAACTATGGTTTTGAAGCCGACATCACGAAGTTCTTCCGGCAGTTTGGCTTTAAAGCCAATTACACATTTACCGATTCTAAAATTACTACGTTAAAAGTGCAGCGTTACAGCACGGCAACGGGTTTAACCACCGATTCGGTTTCGCAAAGCCGCCCGCTGCAAGGGCAGTCGAAGCACATCGCCAACTTCTCTTTCCTGTATAAAGATGATAACCGTTTGGGTTTAAATGCGCAGCTTGCCTTTACCTACACCAGCCGGAGAATCAACACGGTTTCGCAGTTTTTAAACAATGATATCTGGCAAAAAGGATTTGCGCAGATGGACTTTTCGTTGGAAAAAAGAATAGCCAGACGCCTGACTGTTTATACCAAAATCAACAACATTTTAAACACGCCGTTCCAGTTGGAAATACTGCAGAAAAATGATGGCATCGGCAATATAAATGTGCCTTATCAGAAAACAGGCGACAATGTGTTTGTGCGTAAAGATGTTTACGGAACCAATTATTTGCTGGGTGTAAAATTCAAAATGTAAAACAAAATTTGTATGCAATTTATTTATAAAAAAATAGGACTTGCAAGTGCCATTATTCTGTTTCTTTCTGCCTGTCACAAAGAAGAAAATGTGGAAGTATCTACTGCAAAAATATCGGTAGGACAAGGCATTACATCCGATACTTTATCGGGCAGCGTAAAAGGTACCTTGATTGGTGGCAAAACGTATTATTTCAGTACCGATATTACGGTAAATGCAGGCGATACATTGCTGATGCAGGCAGGAGCAAAGCTGATTACGCTGGGTGATGGTTCGTCCACAGAAAAAAGCCCGCAAATAACCGTGAATGGTACATTTTTCAGTCTTGGCACAAAGGACAACCAGAATTTTATTACCGTACCCGACAACCTGCGGGCAAACGAAAACATCGGCAAAGGCTTCTGGGGCGGCATTCAATGCGGAAACACCAGCGGTGATCTCATTATTAAATGGACGCATCTGGAGTTTGCCGGCGGCCCGGCTGGTCCGGCTGCCGACCCTGCTGTTTACACAGCGGGCGATCCGCGCTACACCATTGCGTTCACCAATCAGGACGCCAATTGCGTTTTAGAAGACTCCTGGATATTCGGCAGCACCGATGATGGTATGCGTGTGCTGCGGGGTAAAATCAGCATTATGCGCAATACTTTTGAAGCCTGTGGAAAAGCCGGCGGCGAATCGCTGAACATGAAGGGCGGAACGGTCGGCGATGTAGCGTATAATGTATCTATCGGTGCGGCTACCAATTCTTTCAAAGCATCCAACAGCGGCGGCGCTGATGTACAGACGAACGTAAATGTTTACAACAATACTATGATCAACGGCGGTTTGCGGCAGGTAAAATCCGGGCGCGGCGGTTCTGTCAATTATGAAAAAGGTGCGCAGGGAAAAATTTATAACAACATCATCGTCAACTGCCGCTTCGGGCTTCGCTTAACCAGCGATGCCGACACCAACCATATTGCGTATAACAACCAGTTTTATTATGCCAACGTTGATTATTTTATTCCGCAGTTCAATGCCTCCGACGGTGTTGAAAAAACACAAAGCGGCGATATCTCAAGCAGTATAGCTAAAACGAACAATCCAATATTTGCCAGCTATAATGTTGATGTGTTTGATTATAGTACCGTAACGCCACCGCTGGATATTTCGGCGATGCCATTCACCATCATCACAGCGGCAAATTATAATTTTAGCTTGTTGCCGGGCTCGCCGGCGTTAAAGAAAGGATTTACCAGTTTTCAATCGGTGGCATCAGTGCCGCAAGGCGGCTTGTATGGTGCTGCAACAGACGCGCCTGGCGTGGATTTGGGCGCTTACCAGTCTAATGGTTCGGGCAACCAGCATTACGCTTCCAGCCTTAGCTTTAAGTAAACATTACAAAGCCGTGTTCCGAACTTTTAAGGGTGCGGAACACGGTTCTTATACTATCAAAATTTTCAAAATAATAATGCCTTCATACAGATATTTTGTTCTGAGTTTTTGCTTGCTTGTGTATGGCTGTTTGGCAGAGGCACAATTGTCATCGCCCAAATATCTTGGTACCAAAACACCTTATGTTCCCTTACAAACAAAACACACGCCGCCACCGGCAGCATTCAAGCCTATATTTATCAATTATGTAGGCAGACATGGCGCGCGCTTCATGACCAAAGCGGGCAGCGATGTAATGATTGTTGATGTGTTGCAGCAAGCGGCCAATCAACATTTGTTAACGGCAACCGGTGAGCAAATTATGCAAGCCGCGGCTCAGTTTGAAGACATTGAAAGAGGCAATTATGAAAACATTACCTTGCTGGGTGCCGCCGAGCAAAAAGGAATTGCAGAGCGACTTTACAACGAATACAGAAACATCTTTAAGCAACGCGACATAGATGTGTTGATGACAACAAAAGTGCGCACGCAACAAAGCGCCAATGCTTTTCTGACAGGCTTACCGGCAAACACAAATGAAAATATAAATCGTACAATCAATGCAGATACGGCTGATGCGATGCTGAGATTTTATGATATGTCACCGGCGTATGACAGGTATAAAAAAAGTAAAGTTATTCAGCAACATACAGACTCTTTAAAAAATGATAAACGCATGATGGAAGTAGCGGATGCGGTTTGCAGAAAGCTTTTTCAAAGTAAATTTATTGAACAAATAAGTGCCGGTAATATTACCGCAGATGCTGGTTCCGGCAAGAAGGTTACAGTAGATGCTGCCATGTTTACGGAAGCGTTATATGATGTGTATGCTATCCATTTTTCCGCAGCAAAAGAAATAAAGCAACAGTATGCCGGTAAAACAGCAAATAATTTTGTAAAAGCCTTTACCACAGCCGATTTGCAGTGGCTAAGCCTGGTGAATGATGCAGATGATTTTTATGCAAAAGGGCCGGCTGAAGATACATTGGGCATACAGGTAACCATTGCCGCGCCGTTGCTTGCAGATTTTATTTCCACTACCGATTCGATAGTGAACGGAAGCAAACATGCTGCTGCTGTGCTGCGCTTTACACATGCCGAAGCGATTTCACCGTTTGCTACTTTGCTCGGCATACCTGAAGCGAGCAATACAAGCGCTTCAGTTTATACCATACAGCACCATTGGCAGGCATCGCAGATCATTCCGCTGAGCGCCAACATTCAATGGATTATTTATACGGATGGCAAGGACTATCTGTTGAAAGTTTTACTGAACGAAAAAGAAGTTGCATTACCGGTTGCAACAACGAGTTTTCCTTATTATAACTGGCAAAAGGTGCGTCAATACTATCTTCAAAAACTGAACAGGCCTGGTATGAACCTGCAAAGTGATAGGAATGAATATTTACTGCGGGTTAAATAAAGAAACCTGTAATTTATGCTTTCAAATCAACCTCGTTTGCCGGCACCGCAATTGTCCATTTCCAGTTGATGATCTCCGGCATATCTTCTCCATGCATATCTACATACGCTTTATGGTCAAGCAATTTATCTCTCAGCCATTGCTTGGTATAAGCGCCCGTAGCGCCTAATTGTGGCAGGCGGTCTATTACATCGCCTACCAAATGAAACCGGTCTATATCGTTCATTACCACCATATCAAAAGGCGTTGTAGTAGTGCCTTCGCCTTTATAGCCGCGTACATGCAGGTTGGCGTGGTTGGTTCTGCGGTAAGTAAGGCGATGGATTAATAACGGATAGCCATGAAAAGCAAAGATGACCGGTTTATTCTTTGTAAACAACATATCAAAATCCCGGTCATTCAATCCATGCGGATGTTCGCTTTCCGGCTGCAGCGTCATCAGGTCAACCACATTTATTACACGTACTTTCAGCTCCGGAAATTGCTCCCGCAAAATCTGAACGGCGGCTATTGTTTCCTGCGTAGGCACATCACCGGCACAAGCCATTACCACATCCGGCTCTGCGCCTTTATCGTTACTTGCCCACTCCCAAATTCCTAAGCCGGCGGTGCAATGTTTTATAGCCGCATCCATATCCAGCCACTGCATCTCGGGTTGCTTGCCGGCTACAATCACATTAATATAATTGCGGCTGCGCAGGCAATGGTCTGTTACCGATAATAAAGTGTTGGCATCCGGCGGAAGATAGATGCGGATAATGTCGGCGGTCTTATTGGCCACATGATCGAGGAAGCCCGGATCCTGGTGACTGTTGCCATTATGGTCCTGGCGCCACACATGCGAGGTAAGCAGGTAGTTTAGAGAAGCGATGGGACGCCGCCAGGGTATTTTATTAGCGACCTTCAGCCATTTGGCATGTTGGTTCAGCATAGAATCCACGATATGGATAAATGCTTCATAGCAGGAGAACAGACCATGCCTGCCCGTTAATAAATAACCTTCGAGCCAGCCCTGGCAAAGATGTTCGCTCAGCACTTCCATTACCCGGCCATCAGGAGATATGTGATCATCGGTCGGTAAAATTTCGGCGGTGGAAGTGCGTTCCGTAATATCAAACAATTTACCTAAACGGTTGGAAGCGGTTTCATCAGGACCAAAGACCCGGAAGTTCCGGCTGTCCCAGTTCTGCTTCATTATATCACGCACAAAAGCACCCATGATTACGGTTGATTCGGCCATGGTTGTTCCGGGCACTGTTACGGCTACCGCATGTTTTTTAAAATCGGGCATCCGCAGATTCTGAAGCAGTAACCCGCCATTTGCAGCAGGATTAGCGCCCATGCGCTTTGTGCCCGGCGGCGCCAGTGCAGCCAGCTCTTCCATTAATTTTCCGCTTTCATCAAACAATTCTTCCGGCCGGTAGCTCTTCATCCATTCTTCCAGAATTTTTACATGCTCCGGCTTTGTAGCCAGCTCTGCCAGCGGCACCTGGTGCGCGCGCCACGTACCTTCTATGGGTACGCCGTCCACCACTTTCGGCCCTGTCCAGCCTTTAGGTGTACGGAAAACAATCATCGGCCATTGCGGACGTTGTGTAAAACCGTTGGTGCGGGCTTCCGCCTGTATTCCTTTTATTTCCTCAACAATTATGTTAAGGGTGGCTGCCAGCATTTGGTGAACTTCTTCCGGCACCTCGCCTTCTACGAAATAAGGCTTGTAGCCATAGCCCGTTAATAGCTGCTCCAGCTCTTCTTTTGGAATGCGTGCCAGCACTGTTGGGTTGGCAATTTTATAACCATTCAGGTGCAGTATTGGAAGCACGGCACCATCATGCACGGGGTTTAAAAATTTATTGGAATGCCAGCTTGCAGCCAGCGGTCCGGTCTCGGCTTCGCCATCGCCTATTACGCAGGCAACCAGCAAATCGGGGTTATCAAATACAGCGCCATAAGCGTGCACCAGCGAATACCCTAATTCGCCGCCTTCATTAATAGAGCCGGGTGTTTCGGGCGCCACATGGCTTGGAATGCCGCCGGGAAAGGAGAACTGTTTAAACAGTTTTTGCATGCCTTGCTCATCCTGTGTAATATCGGGGTATAGTTCGCTGTATGTGCCTTCCAGATAAGTATTGGCAACAAGTCCGGGGCCGCCATGACCGGGGCCGGTAACATAGATAACATTTAAAGCCTGCTCTTTGATCAGCCGGTTAAGATGTACATAAATGAAGTTGAGCCCGGGCGTTGTGCCCCAGTGACCTAACAGGCGCGGCTTGATATGTTCCAGCGTGAGCGGCTTTTTAAGCAATGGGTTTGCGTACAGATAAATCTGCCCAACAGACAAATAATTAGCGGCGCGCCAGTAGGCATCCATTTGTTGCAGAAGCGCCGGTGACAATATTGTTGCCGGCGGAGTAAGCGTTGCGGTATTCATAGGTTAGTGTTTAACGGAATCATCCACTTTAAGCGGAACAGATTTTCCTGACCGGAAATCAATTATGATGTTAGAAAATTATGTAAGTACAGAAGTAAAGAATTTAAAGGCATTACAGTATTATTTATTTGTAACCAACGCTGTTGTTTCAATGCTTTTATAGTAATAGCGGTGTACCCATTCAATTAGCACTATTCAATAATTACTCTGCTAAAAATACCTGGCATTTATGTCAGCCTTTTTTGCCTGAACGTTATACAGAAAGCGGTTCCTTTATCCACTTCACTCTCTACCTCTATATTTCCACCCAAAGCGACGATCTGCGATTTTACAATAAAAAGTCCCAGGCCTATACTATCCGCATTCGTATGAAACCGTTGGTATAAACCAAAAATCTTTTTGTTGTGCCGCTTCATATCTATACCAATTCCATTATCTCTTATTACCATCAGCACATCTCCGTTCGGTTTGGCCTCTGTTGATATATTTATCTGCAGCAACCGGCCCGGCGAGCGATACTTGATGGCGTTGGACAATAAATTAACCAATATACTTTCGAGGTAAGATTTATTAAAGTAAATCGTTTCGACCTGCAAATACCGGTTAATGATGCAACCTGTTTCCGCTAACTCGTACGAGAGCGTATTGCCTATTTCGTCGAGCAACTCGCTGATGTGGTTTTCGGCAATATCAACGTTTACATTATTTTTTATAATAAGAATGCTTATGAGATCATTTATTGTTTTATTTAATTGTAAGGTGGAAGTTTTAAACATCTCAATAATATTCTTGTTAGATTCGCTTAATGTACTAAAGTCAACAAGGTTTACAAGGCCGATCAGGTTGGTGAGCGGCGCCCTGAAATTATGCGAAGTAATGTAGGTGAATTGTTGCAGGTCTTTAACCGATTTGGTAAGTTCCGTAATCAGCATTTCCCGCTCTTCCGTATTCTTCTGAAGCAGCAGTTCCTGCTCTTTTGCAACGGTAATATCTTTTATGGTCCCAATAATTTTTAAAGGTTGTCCTGTTATTTCATCATTAATATATTTTGCGTCCCGGCTTACCCATCTTACTGTGCCGTCTGGCAATATAATACGATGGTCTATCTGATAATAAGAAGAGAGTTCTTGAAACATCGTCAGCGCGGCTTCCTTTACCATTTCAACATCTTCGGGATGTACGATCGCCACAAACTTTTCGTACGACATTTCTCCAAAACCGGGTGCAAATCCCATAATGCGCAGCGCTTCTTCCGAACATATCACCGGACTTGATTTTATATCGGTAATATCTGCGATGTTCCGGTGCCAGCTACCAATATGCGCCATGCGCTGGGAAGCAATCAGCTGCTCCTGCATTTCCTGCAGCTTTTCTTCTGCCAGCTTTCGCTCTGTAGTATCAATGTGCAGCACTACGGCGCCTTCGTCCACCTTATTCATCAGCGGAGATATAACCGCCCTGAACCATCTTTTTACGGATGGCGAATGGCAAGGATACTCAATAGAAAATTGCCTGGTTCTTCCGCTGATGATGTCTTTAATACTTGTTGCGATTTGCTTTGCATAATAACTTCCGCCTCCGGTGGTATTTTCCGAAGCCTCAATATAATTTTGACCGATCCATACGTAGCCTTCCCCGATGCCGTTTTCTATACCAAAATTTTTCCATGCATCATTTACAGCAAATATTACCCCTTTACTATCGAGCAGTGCAATTTGCGGCGGCAGTGCATTTAAAATAGCCGCCTGCTGCGCATTGGCTTTTTGAAGCTGCTCCCGCTGGCGGAGTAAAATTAATTCTGCTGCTTTTCGCTCTGTGATATCAGATGCAACACCAATAATACCGGTCATTTTATTATTGGCATCATATACGGGAGAGTCGGTTAACAAGGCCAAAAAAGTGGTTCCGTCTTTTCGCTGCATCTCCATCTCGCCCGACCAGCTGTTGCCTTTATGCAGTTCGGTAAAGATATCAGCAGCTAAACCTGTTGTTTGCCGGGAAGGTCCATGATTAAGAATGTGGCTGCCAATGGCTTCTGCTGCTGTCCAACCAAAAATAAGTTCTGCTGCCTTGTTCCAGTACAGGATATTTCCGGCAGGGTCGGTAGCCATAACCGCCTGCCCGATATTTTTTAACAGTTCGGCCTTGAACAAATTTTCATTTTCTGTTTTTTTTCGCTCGGTTATGTCTGTAATCATAGCCAGTGCACCCTTATATTTTCCGTTGCTGTCCAATATCGGACTCGCAGATATGTTAGTCCAGAGTTGCTCACCGCTTTTCGTTATAAATTTTAAATCTCGTTTTCCACTCACGCCTTTTTTTCTTCGTTCTATTTGCATGTAGGAATTGCTGCGCTCTTTTTCATCCATATAATCCTGTATGGCATTTCCCATTATTTCATCAACAGTATAACCCAGCATTTCGCATGTCTTCCCGTTTACAAAATCAGTCTTATTATTTTCATCAACCGTCCAGATGCCTTCCTGGGCGGTTTCCACAATACGGCGGAAACGCTTCTCGCTTTGGTCTATTTTTTTCCGGGCTGCTACCTGCTCCGTTACATCTACCGTAAAGAAAAACACACCCTCAATGTTACCTTCATCGCTTTTATATGCCTGGTACAAAATATTCAAGTAAAAGGCTGTGAGTTGCCCGTCACCCTTAAGATCTAAATAAACCAGCATTTCATTGGCAGAAAAAGAATTACCTGTTTTATAAACCTGGTCTAATATTTCAATAAAGCCTTGTGGCACTACCTCCGGCAACACTTCTTTTACCGTTTTACCGAGGATGTTGCTTTTACCAATTAATTTCAGATAACGGTTATTACCTAATACATATACATGGTCCGGACCTTTTAAAATGCCGATAGCAAGGGGCGCCTGTAAAAAAAGGTCGTAAAACCGGTGCCGTTCGCTTTCCAACGCTTGTTCGAGCTTCTTTCTTCCGGTTATATCTTTCGCAACGCAATACGCCAGCTTGTCTTTATCATCCCATTTAGCCGACCATAGCAGCAGCACCATACTTCCGTTTTTGTGCACGAACCGGTTTTCAAATGCAGTAACCTGCACACCATTCAAAATGCCGGCGGCTGTTTTTGTGGTTTTCTTTGCATCCTCATTCACTACCAGTTCTAAATAAGTTTTGTCAAGTAATTCGGGCAGCGTGTAACCCCACATGCGCGCTGCGGCGGCGCTTACATTTACAAACTGCCCTTCTCTGTTAACTGCGCAGATCACATCCAACGATGAATCCATTATTTTTTTCAGATCGTTTAATGCCTGCTGCAGCGCTTTAGCAGTATTATTTATTTTTTGTTCCGCCTGCTTACGTTCGCTTATATCACGGATAATCATGGAAGCCCGTGCTTCACCATAAGCATCTGTAAACACGACAGAAGTAACCTCACCCGGAAATTTGGTTCCGTCTTTGCGCAAATGAGTTATCTCTCCTTTTGCCTTTCCGGAAAAGCTGCGTTCCTGTAAAAAAAGTTCCAGCCGCCGGTCAGTTACATCTACAATCCCGGCCCGGCCTACTTTACAAATTTCTGCTTCCGTCATTTGAAAAATAGCGCAGGCCGCAGGGTTTGCAGCAATAATATTACCGTCCATCGCAGTTAGTAAAATGCCATCTATACTGCTTTCGAAAAAAGAATGATATTTCGCTTCACTTTCCCGTATTACCAGCTCTGCCTTTTTACTTTTAGTGATGTCCTGGTTTGTGCCGGTAAAATGAGATGGATTACCGGCGCTGTCCCGCTGCACAACCGCCACGCCATTTATATAATGGACCGATCCGTCCGGCCATACAACCCGGTACTCAATATCAAAATCAGTAAGCGTAACGATGGCATTTCTAAATTTCTGATTTACGCCATCTTTGTCTTTGGGATGGATATATTGCAGCCACGAGTCGTAAGTGCCAACAAAGTCAGCCGGCGTAATACCATAGAGCGATAACAGGAAGTCGTCGGCTATAAATTTCTGCTCCTGCAACGAATACTCCCAAATGCCTATGCCAGCTACTTTTACAGCTTGTAAAAGCCTGTCGGTTAACCGGATAGCATGCTCATTGGATAAAGCCTTCGTCGTGTTGGCTTCGTCCACTATTTGCTTAAGTCCCTTTTTCAATCCGTTTTCTTCCATAGTTTTCATAATGTACCCTGCAAAACGTTTTCAATTTGTAAAACAGGGTGGATTAAGCCGTCGCAGGTATGGGTGATATTGGCAACAAAACCATAAAAATGTATTGACTGACAGATTGCAAAAGTTGAAAGTACCATATCACTATTTTTGGTGCAAAAGCTTTCTTATAAAAATCTGTCAGTAGCACTGGTGTATTCTGAAACGGCAATAAAAAAAATTGAAAGCAATACAAGATAAATATTGGAAAGGTTACAAAATGCCTGTAACCATCTCGTTAAAGGTACGGTGAATGTTTACAAAGCAGGATAGAATTTTGAACAGTCATTTGCTATTGGAAACTAAACCTGATACCTGCTGCAGCCATGCCAGGCCCAAAGCCGGTTTTAAAATATCAATAAATAGCAGGTTTCAATACATCTTTTATGTTATGACCGGGTATGGCAGCACAGCTACCGCCGCAGTTAATATTGGGTAAATCATGCCGGTATAAAAACTGCGGGCAAACTCAGTATAGCGTCAATTAAACGATTTCAAATTTTCGGCGGGTACGCCTGTCGATCGCAACATTAATGTATAGTGTCTGCTCATCCGGGGTTATAGCTAAGGCAATTAAAAAACTTATTTTACAATGCAGTCAGGCTACCGTTATATTATTGTCCAAATACACATCCTGAATAGCATGTAACAAAGCAACGCCTTCTTCAAAAGGCCGCTGGAAAGATTTTCTACCCGATATCATGCCCATACCGCCTGCGCGCTTGTTGATAATAGCTGTACGCACGGCTTCTTTTAAATCGGTTTTGCCCGCAGAAGCGCCGCCGGAATTTATCAATCCCGCTCTGCCCATATAGCCATTGATAACCTGGTATCGGCACAGATCTATCGGGTTATCCGAAGCAAGTGCAGTGTACATGCGTTCATCCCATTTTCCATAGGTAACGCCATCTGTGTTCAGCGCTTTATAGCCGCCATTGTTTTCCGGTAGCTTCTGCTTTATAATATCGGCTTGTATTGTTGCGCCAAGGTAATTGGCCTGCCCGGTTAAATCGGCAGCAACGTGATAATCTATCTTATCTTTTTTGAAAGCATTATTGCGCAGATAACACCACAGCACGGTAGCCATACCAAGCTTGTGCGCTTCTTCAAAAGCCTGTGCAATTTCTGTTATCTGCCGGTCACTCTCCGGCGAGCCAAAGTAAATAGTAGCGCCCACAGCGGCGGCGCCCATATTCCAGGCATCCTGCACAGCACCAAATTTGATCTGGTCAAATTTGTTGGGATACGTGAGTAATTCGTTGTGGTTGATTTTTACAATAAAAGGAATTTTGTGCGCATATTTTCTGGCTACAATAGCCAGGCCGCCAACAGTGCTGGCTACTGCATTGCAGCCACCTTCCAGTGCCAGCTTTACAATATTTTCAGGATCGAAATACATGGGATTGGGGCTGAAAGACGCGCCGGCACTGTGTTCTACACCCTGATCAACCGGTAATATGGAAAGATAGCCACTGCCCGCCAGCCTGCCCGATTTAAAGATGCGGTTCAGGCTGCAGAGCGTTTGGTTATTCCGGTTAGAATCTATAAATATTCTGTCTATAAAGTCCGCGCCCGGCAGGTGTAGTGTTTCTTTAGGCACTGTTGTACATTGGTGCGAAAGCAGGTATTCTTCCTCTTTACCAATAAGCGCCAGGATGTTTTCATAAGTCATAACTGAATATTAATCCAAAATTATGCCCTTGCCAGCCGGCCGTCATCCATTGGCCAGTAATAAGGCAGCCATATACGGTGTCTTTCCAATAATAAAATTGCAGTAAATACAGCAAATGCGGAAACAGTAATAAGCAGTGAAACGTACAGAGAAATTGCCATTTGTGAATTGGTTCAAATAATGAGATTAATGTAAGCTAAGCTTAACAATCCGGATACGGAGTTTTATTTAAAATGATAACTAAATATTATTGGAAGGCGGCTTGCCGCTTTACGGCTGAAAGGAATTGCCAATACCCCGCAAATAATGATCAGCAGGTATGAGCATGCAGAAAATAAAAGCGGCGTATGAAGAGGCGGAATGCCGTTTGGCAAATTAAAACTACCGCTGCCACAATATATTTTTTACAAAGCTGCTTTCTTTTATCTTTCCACAAAATCTGTTTATCGTGAGCGTGTTAAGCATTCATAATTTAAGCAAGCAGTATGGCGCCATCCAGGCGCTGAATGATGTTTCCTTTGAAGTGCCGGAAGGCAGTGTGTTTGGCATACTTGGCCCTAATGGCAGTGGTAAAACAACGATGCTGGGCATCGTTATGGATATATTGAAAGCTACCGCTGGCCACGTTTTATTTTATGGACAGCCGCCTTCCAATGAGACCCGCAAGCATATTGGCACATTGCTGGAAACACCCAACTTTTATCACTACCTGTCTGCCGAGCGAAACCTTGCCATTGCCGCGGAAATAAAAGGAAAAGGAAGAGATGAAATCAATACCGTATTGCAGCAGGTAAGTTTGTACGAGCGTAAAAGCAGCAAATTCAGTACATACTCTTTAGGTATGAAACAACGCCTGGCTATTGCTGCTGCCTTACTGGGCAACCCCGATGTTTTGGTGTTTGATGAGCCTACCAACGGGCTTGACCCGGTGGGTATAGCAGAAATAAGAGACCTGATAAAAAAACTGGCAGCTACGGGCAAAACGATTATCATGGCAAGCCACCTGCTGGATGAAGTAGAAAAAGTATGTACACATGTAGCAATACTGAAGCGCGGCAAATTACTGACTGCCGGTGCGGTAGATGAAGTGCTGCAGGCCGAAGACATTGCAGAATTAGGCGCGGTTGATCTGCAGGCGCTCACCGCACTTCTGCGGCAAACAAACGGGTACAGCAATATGACAACGGTTGGCGATGTAATACAACTAAAATATACAACCGGCACTGCCGATTTAGGAGCCATTAACCGGTATTGTTTTGAACATGGCATTGCGCTTAACCATCTGCAATTGAAAAAGAAAAGCCTGGAAACTAAATTCCTCGAACTTACCAACAACTGATGTATATGCTGAAACTCTTGCACATAGAATGGCTGAAAGTAAAGAACTACCGCACCTTTTGGGTGTTAAGCGCCTTGTTTGCAATTAGTTTGTATGGCGTAAATTATATTGCTTACGAAGTGCAGGTAAATGCGTATTCACAGGCGCCGATGGCGCAGGCATTCATCGGTACGCCGCCGTTTCAGTTTCCGGAAGTCTGGAATACGGTTTCCTGGATCAGCAGCTTCCTGTTGTTTTTTCCGGGCCTGATCATTATAATTTTAATGACTAATGAATTTTCTTACAAAACCCATCGCCAGAATGTAATTGACGGGTTGAGCCGCACGCAGTTTATTTATGTAAAAATGATGTTGTGCGTACTCATTGCACTGGCATCCACACTCATCGTATTCGCCGTTGCTTTCGTGTTTGGTTTAACGCAGGGGCACGCAAATGTGAGCTTCCAAAACGTCCAGTACATCGGAATGTTTTTTATTCAAACACTCAGTTATACATCGCTGGCACTGGTAATCGCCACGCTCTTCCGGCGTTCGGGCATTGCCATCGGTGTTTACTTTTTGTATGCCGAAATCCTGGACCAGTTACTGTCCTCCCTCAGCAGTCACTATTTTAATAATGCAGGGCGGTATTTTCCGTTGGAAAGTAATGACAACCTCATTCCTATTCCACTCTTTAAAAGCATGGTAGGCAAACTCATTGAACCGGCAAATGTGTATTATATGCTTATCACCGCGGCCATCTATTTAGTGTTGTATTTCTTCGTGTGCAAGCAGCGGTTCGAAACAGCAGATTTGTAGAGAGGGTGTTGCAGAATAAGATTGACTAACTTTTTTTATTTCATATTCTAATCCAGGAAACACAGCGGATTGTATTCATTGTCAACTTTCCTCCCCGGGAATAGGCAACTAACAAAGAGATATTGCCTGTGGTAATAGATCCAATATTTTTATCAATCATTACGATGACAGACCTTTTGTAGCCATCACATTAACAAATTTAATCAATACCTCTTCTTTAAATCCGGGAACGGCGGATCAGCAGTTCTTATCATTATACGTTCGTTGCAAAGCAATACTTTATTGTTACAACTGAATATTACCTGTAAGCGAGCTAAAGTATTCACTGCAAAAAGCCATTCCTACCTGTAATTTTGGGTTCGGGAATGTTACAAACTGCTGATACGGTAATGGAAATAAGTTTGAAAGTTTTGCAGCCGTACAAACCGTTTTACAAAAATTTCTTATTACGGCGCTACTATGCTAATCCTGCCAATATTTCCTTTCTTTTGCGTTGGCAATAATTTTGACGATTACTATTAAACAATTTGAATACTAACAATGGAAGAAAAAGATATACAGAATAACGGTTCCGGCGCTGCAGAAGCGTCAGATTTTAATATTAATGCTGACGAAAATGCAGCCGGCACAACGCATCTGAACGATCCGGTTGATAACGATGATGAGATAACGGAGCTAAACGGCCAGTTGCAGGAGCAAAAAGATAAATACCTGCGGCTGCTCGCTGAATTTGAAAATTACAAACGTCGAACCGCCAAAGAGCGCCTTGAACTGATACAAACAGCCGGAAAAGACATCATCGTTTCCCTGCTGGATGTGCTGGATGATTGTGACCGCGCAGAGAAACAGATGCAGACGAGCAACGATCTGGAGCAGATAAAATCCGGTATCTACCTGGTGTTTAATAAACTGCGTAACACTTTACAGATAAAAGGCCTTAAGGCAATGGAGAGTGTACAACAGGATTTTGACGTGGAAAAACATGAGGCAATAACAGAAATCCCCTCGCCCACGCCAGACCATACTGGCAAAGTACTGGACGAAGTACAAAAAGGCTATTACCTCAATGATAAAATAATAAGGTTTGCAAAAGTGGTGGTAGGCAAATGAACGTCTCTGATTGCTGCAAAGGAATCAGGTAGCCGGATATAAAAATTAATTATAAACAACTTTCCCTTTTGGGATGAGGCAAATATGGCAAAACGAGATTATTACGAAGTGTTGGGTGTATCTAAAACCGCATCTGCCGATGAGATTAAAAAATCTTACCGCAAGGTGGCTATGCAGTTTCACCCGGACCGTAACCCAGGCGATAAAGCTGCCGAAGAAAAGTTTAAAGAAGCTGCAGAAGCGTATGAAGTATTAAGCGACGGGGACAAAAAAGCCAAGTATGACCGTTTTGGGCATCAGGCTTTCGGTCCGGGCACGGCCGGCGGTGGTTTCAGCGGCGGCGGCATGAACATGGACGACATTTTCAGTCAGTTTGGAGATATATTTGGCGATAGTGTTTTTGGCGGCATGTTTGGCGGCGGTGGCAATGGCCGCGCCGGCCGCGGACGCGGCGCGCGTGGCAGCAACCTGCGGGTGAAGATCAAACTCACTTTTGAGGAGATGGCCAACGGCGTTAATAAAAATATTAAGGTAAAAAAATATGTTCCCTGCAATGTATGCGGCGGCAGTGGCGCCAAAGACAAAGGAAGTTTGCAAACCTGTGCTACCTGCCATGGCAGCGGCCAGGTACGTAAAGTTTCCAATACTTTTTTGGGCCAGATGCAAACAGTCAGCACCTGCCCTACCTGCAACGGCGAGGGCTCTACCATTACTGCCAAATGCGGCCACTGCAAAGGGGAGGGCCGTATGTACAACGAAGAAACAATCAGCATAGATATACCGGCAGGCGTACAGGAAGGTATGCAGCTAAGCATGAGCGGCAAAGGCAATGCAGGTGAGCGTGGCGGAGCTCCGGGCGATCTGCTGATTGTAATAGAAGAAGAGGCGCATAAAGAGCTGCACCGCGATGGCCTGAACGTAGCTTTTGAGCTGCACATTACTTTTCCGGAAGCAGCGTTTGGAACGAATGTAGAAGTGCCAACTATAGACGGGCGCGCTAAAATAAAAATTCCGCCCGGCACGCAGAGCGGCAAAATATTCAGGCTGAAGGGCAAAGGCTTCCCCGAAGTTCAGGGTTACCATCGTGGCGACCAACTGGTACATGTAAACATCTGGACACCGCAAAATCTTACGCCGGAAGAAAAGAATATGCTGGAGAAAATGAATAACAGTCCGAACTTCAAACCGCAACCCGGCAAAAGCGAGAAAAGCTTCTTTGATAAAGTAAAAGAAGTATTTACATAGGTAAAAAGCCGGCTATTACAGCCGGCTTTTTTGTATATCTGCCTGCCTGAACGCCATCAGGTTAAACACATCGTTCCGTTCTTCAACCGGCAACCTAAGACTTGTTGCACGAATGCACTAAAACGCCCCTTTATCACCATAATTTTTTTTAGCATCGTGGTTACAATACGCTTTGCCACCTCAACTAAGCTTTACGATGGCAGAAACCGAAGGAAAGCCATTCAGTCTCTTAAACAATTATTGTCGCTGCTTTTATACCTTTATACCATATCTGTATCCGAATGCAGCAAAAAAATTTTTTAAGCAGGCAACCATTTATCACTATATCCGTAATCATATTCAAATGCCGGCCCCATTGAGTTTAAAGGATTTGAACAAAGTTATACAAGCGTGTATCCAGCAAGACCCAAAGTACCAAAAGCTACTTTATGAGACTTATTATGGATATGCTCTTAAGATTGTATTCCGCTACATTTACCGGTACGACAAAGCGGTGGATGTAGTAAACGATGGATTTGTAAAACTCTTTAAACACTTCAGCAGGTTTACAGCCGATAATGATGAATCGCTTGAACCTAAACTCATGGGCTGGATACGAAAGATAATGATCAATAATGCCATTGATGCATTGCGCAAGAACGAAATGATCATGGAAAGCGGCAACATCCCGGAATCGGTATGGGAGCAGACCGATAAAGCCAATAACGCAGACCAGTTAATACTTTACAAAGAAATAATTATACAAATAAAAAAACTGCCGCCAATGTACCGGGCTGTTTTCAATATGTACGTAATAGACGGATTAAGCCATCAGCAGATAGCCGATGCACTGGAAATTTCCGTTGGCACTTCCAAGTCTAACCTCTGGAAAGCCCGCAACCTTTTACAAAAATACATTAACGGCCAGGAGGAGCTTGAAGCATGCTGAATGTGAACGACGATATGGACGAATTTTTAAAAAGAGCTGCAGAAGACTATCCCTTAAAAATTGGCAAAGGCAACTGGGATGACGTTGCCGCAGCCATAGGCAACGATGCTGCGGTCATCAGTAATAAAAATTACCGGAAGGCCTGGTGGCTGCTGCTCCTTTTACCGCTGATAATTGCAGTGGCAGTTTATGATTATCATAGTACCGGCCAGGGCGTGAGTACCGGTATAGCTGCAACAGCGCCTTCAGCGCCGGCCGCAAAAGATGTATCCGTTGCCGGCAAAGCACCCGCTACAATACAAGCGGATGCAGGCAGCACTGCAGCGGCGGCAGCAACTACCACAAAGCCACAGCCGCTGCCGGAGCAACAGGAACCGGCATCCGGCAAAAACAGTAAGCAAACCAATGAACACCTTAGTTTTATAAAAACATATATCCGGGCAACGGGGGAAAAAACAATAACAGATCAGCAGGCAGTTTTACAAAAAAATATGCTGCCGCAAAGCAACCCTGCAGCAGCAGCGGCCGTAACAACTATTACAACTCATAAAACGCAAAATAATAGTCTGGTTTTACAGGCTGGCGATATTACAAACGGGGCGGGTAACAATACAAACCTTGCAATAATCAACCAAATAGATAGCGTTGGCAAAACAGATAAACAGGATGCTGCAACGCAGGTAGTAAAAACAAACAGCCGGAAAGCACCGCTTCCAAAACAAATAGGGTTTTATGCCGGAATAGCCGTATCGGCAGACGCTACCACTGTAAAGTTTCATTCGATAAAACACATCGGCAATACATTTTCTATATTGGCCGGTTATAGAATAAATAATACCTGGTCTGTTGAAACAGGGTTGATGTGGGATAAGAAAAAATACTACAGCACCGGTAAGTATTTTGATAAGGCGAATGCAGGCCTGTCGCCGGATTATGATATTCACTATTTAAACGGGGATTGCAAAATGCTGGAGATACCCCTTAATGTGAAATATGATTTTAAAAGTAAAAAAAGAAGCGGCTTCTATATTGCTGCCGGTGTTTCTTCTTATTTTATGAAGCGGGAAGGGTATAACTATTTTGTTACGCACTTATCGGAGCCTGCTGTACCCGGCTATTACAGCAGCAGGGATTATAAAAACACAACCAGCAATATATTTGCTATAACCAACCTGAGCGGAGGGTATCAGTTTATATTTAAAAACAACAGCGCCTTAAGAATAGAGCCTTATTTTAAAATTCCGGTAAGCGGGCTGGGCGTTGGCAAACTGCCGCTTACCAGTACCGGCATCGCTGCAGCTTATACGTTACCATTACATTAAACCATACGTCCGTTAACCTGTTTACACTATGCGAAAAAAAGCACTTTTTTCCGTTGGCATACTATTGCTTTGCCTGGCCGCTTATGGTTTCTATCTGTACAACAAGCCACATACCAGCGTAGCTGCCGTATCGCCCGCATTTACTGTAAATGCTGCAGACTTGTATGCTGCCTACCGGCAAAACGAAACGACCGCCGATAAGGAATTTCTTGATAAAATAGTACAGGTAAAAGGCACCGTTAAAGAAGTATCGGGCACCGACAGCACCCTTACTATTTTACTGGACAGCCATGATACAGGCGGTGGGGTTAGCTGCAGTATCGCTTCCCCGCAACCGGCATTACCCGGTATAAAGATTGGCCAGTTCCTTACTGTCAAAGGCCGGTGTTCGGGCTTTTTAGCCGACGTTTCGCTGGTTGACTGCGTTGTAGAAAAATAATCTTACCACATAGTTCCATTAACAAAAAATAAATAATATGCGTAAAACCAAAAGGGCAGTGCTATGCATTATGGCGGGCGTCATTGCTTTGGCAATCAGTTGTTCCAAAAGCAGTGAAGATACCATCACAACGCCCGCGCCGGCCGCCTGCGATACTACCAATATGAGCTATACCGGCGATGTAAAGCCCATACTGCAATCGAACTGTTACAACTGCCATGGCAACGGCAGTGCAGACGGCGGTATAAGCCTGGATAGTTACAGCGGTGTGGAAGCAGTAGCGGCAAACGGCGATCTTATTGGTACCATTACGCACACTTCGGGCTATCCGCCGATGCCGGAAGGCGGCGGTAAGCTATCTGATTGCGACATTAATAAAATAAAAGCCTGGATCAACCGCGGCATACCCAATAACTAATTGCTATATTAATATTTATAAAGATGAAAAAAAGCATAATTACTTTAACGGCTGTACTCTTTTCAGCATCGTGCTTTAGCCAGGTGTATCAGACAAGGACTGCCTATGCAGGTTTCTTTTCCAAAACACCCGCTGAAGATATTAAAGCCATCAACAACCAGGTTTATACGGTAATAGATGCCGGTAAAAAAAACCTTGCCTTTTCGTTATTACTTAAAAGCTTCACGTTTACAAAAGAGCTGATGCAGGAGCATTTTAATGAAAATTACGTGGAGAGTGACAAGTACCCGAAAGCAACTTTTAACGGCGCTTACACCGGCGATGTACCCCTTGATAAAGACGGCATCTATAATATAACCGTAAAGGGCACTTTAACCCTGCACAATACCGCTAAACCGATAGAAACGGCAGCAACACTGGAAGTTAAAAACCAGCACCTGCTTGGCGCAGCACAGTTTAAAGTAAAACCGGAAGACTTCAACATAAGCATCCCTTCCCTGGTGCGGGGCAAAATAGCCGGGGAAATCACCATCAACATACAGGCCGACTGCACACTTAAACAATAACTATGAAAGCTTTTTTTATCACTACCGCCATCTGTATAGCTTTTGTTTTGAAATCGGGAGCACAGGATTCTACATTGCTGAATATGCTTAACGATTCGATGCAGGCGAATGAAAAGCCAATGCCGGTAAAGGGCACTTTTAAAGGCTTATATATTGTAAACATGAAAACCGTAGAATCTTCTGCGAAAGGCGCTTTAAACTTCCTGATTATGCACCGCTTTGGAAAGCTGAATGACGGCGCCTACAACTTTTTTGGTTTGGATAATGCATCCATCCGGTTAGGACTTGACTATGGTATCACCGACCGCCTTGCCGTGGGAATCGGACGCAGTTCTTTAGACAAAACCTTCGATGCATATTTTAAATACAGACTGCTTTGGCAAACGGATGGATCTTCGCGGATTCCTTTGTCGGTAAGCCTTTCTGGCGGATTAACGAATTACACACTAAGGTTTCCCGACAAAACATATTTAAATGCACGCTATCGTACTACGTATGTAACACAATTAATCGCAGCCCGCAAATTCAGCCCTGCTTTTTCTGTACAGGTAGTACCGGTATGGCTGCATTATAACCTTGTACCTACGGTAAATGATAAGAACGACGTATTTGCAATTGGCGCCGGCGCCCGTTTAAAACTTACAAAGCGGATGAGCGTAACAGGAGAATACAACTACCTGCTTCCTGACCAGGTAACCTCTCTGGATGTACATAATGCTTTATCGCTTGCATGGGAAATAGAAACCGGCGGGCATGTATTCCAGCTTGTTTTTTCCAATTCGCAGGCTATGACGGAGCCGCAGGCCATTGCACGCACGGCCGGCCGCTGGAATGATGGGGACGTTTATTTTGGATTTAATGTCTCGCGCGTATTTAACATCAGTAAGAAGGCGAAAAAGAGTGTTGTTTATTAAGCATTAGAATAAACAACACCCGATATAACTGCTATGGTGATATTGCTGTACAGGCATGCACCAAATGTGTAAAGACCTCACGACTTGATCTTATACTCCCAGCGCTGTATATTAACCCATTTAATTGTTTCAATTTATGTTCTTGATCTTTTATCTACTTCGTGTTTTAAAACCACAATTGAACGGCTTTCCACATTTATAGTATTGCCCGCAGTAAAAGTGCAGCCGCAACCTTTCTCATTCAAAAAATCTGCAGCAGTATCCAGCACTTTTGTCCATTTATGATTGAGTATCTGCTTTGGAACGGTGTAAATGAGCGGCTCGTGATGCGCATTAAAAAGAATACAAAAACTATCATCTGCCACCCGCTCAC
Organism: Ilyomonas sp.; assembly: GCA_965247435.1. Classification (GTDB taxonomy): domain Bacteria; phylum Bacteroidota; class Bacteroidia; order Chitinophagales; family Chitinophagaceae; genus Ilyomonas. The sequence goes on from OZ252019.1 coordinate 2,723,864, forward strand.
CTTTGTAGCCGGTGTTATCTATCTTTTCTCCGTTCAGATAAACGGTAAGTGTTTTTGAGTTGTATTCTTTCCAGTGCTCCTCCTGCATTTCGGTACCATCCGGGTTGTACCAGGCAATATCCTGTTTTCCGCGGATGGAGTGCCCTTTAAACCAGCCGCGCCTGCAGAAAACCGGGTGTTGCTTTTGAAAATGTATTAATTTCTGCGTAAAGGAAAGCAGGTCTTCGTCCTGCTTGTCCCAATTGATCCATGACAGTTCATTATCCTGGCAATAGGCGTTGTTATTCCCGTTTTGCGTACGGCTTATCTCGTCGCCGGCTACCAGCATCGGCACCCCCTGCGACAGAAATAAAGTAGTTAATAAATTACGCTTTTGTTTATTGCGCAGGCATATAATTTCTTCTTTATCAGTTTCGCCTTCCGCTCCGCAATTCCAGGATTTATTATGATTTTCCCCGTCGTTATTGTATTCGCCATTTGCCCCGTTATGCTTTTCGTTGTAAGATACAAGGTCGTGCAGCGTAAAGCCGTCATGCGCAGTAATAAAATTAATACTGGCGGTGGGCAGCCGGTAATCGTTCTTATACAAATCGGAACTGCCGGTAAACCGCTCTGCAAACTCGGCCAGCATACTATCACCACCGCGCCAGTAATCGCGGATGCAATCGCGGTAGCGGCCATTCCACTCTGCCCAGCCCGGCGGAAATTTTCCTACCTGGTAACCGCCTTCACCAATATCCCATGGCTCTGCAATCAGCTTTGCCTGCGAGATAACCGGGTCCTGGTAGATAATATCGAAAAAAGCGCTCAACCTGTTTACAGAATGCAGCTCGCGCGCCAGCGTTGAGGCAAGATCAAACCGGAAGCCATCAACATGCATATCCAGTATCCAATAGCGCAGACTGTCCATAATAAGGCGGAGCACCGTTGGCATGTTGGCATTAAGTGTATTACCGGTGCCGGTGTAATCGTTGTAATAACGCTCATTCTCGGCAAGACGGTAATACGAACAATTGTCAATACCGCGATAACAAAGCGTTGGTCCCATCTGGTTACCTTCTGCTGTATGGTTATATACCACATCCAGTATTATTTCTATACCTGCCTTGTGCAGCGCCTTTACCATGTTTTTAAATTCTGTTACCTGCTCTCCCCTGCCGTTGCCAGTACTGTAGCGTACATCCGGTGCAAAGTAACCGATGGTATTATACCCCCAGTAATTGCTTAATCCTTTTTCCTTCAGGTGCCTGTCCGACACGAATTGCTGCACCGGCATCAGCTCCAGCGTAGTGATGCCTAAGTTTTTTAAATAGGAAATGGTGGCGGGATGAGCCATCGCAGAATAGGTACCTTTTATCTCTTCCGGTATTTCGGGGTGCAACATGGTAAAGCCTTTCACATGCGCTTCGTAAATGATGCTTTTATGGTAGGCAACCTTCGGTAGCTCGTCATCTTCCCAATCGAAGGCCGGATCAACAACTACCGATTTGGGCATGTACGGCGCGCTGTCGCCCGTACTGAAACTCAAGTCTTCCTGCTCGCTTCCAACTTCATAGCCAAACAGCGAGTCGTGCCAGTGCACGGTGCCGGAAATAGCTTTTGCATAAGGGTCGAGCAAGAGTTTGTTAGGATTAAAACGATGGCCTTTGGCAGGATCATAATAGCCGTTTACACGATAGCCATACAGTTGTCCCGGCTTCAGTTCGGGTATATACACATGCCAGATGTGGTGATACCGCTCCTCTATTTTTATAATGACCATTTCCCGCTCTTCCTCATCAAACAGGCAAAGACTGACGCCGGTGGCATATTCCGAAAAAAGGGCAAAATTTACGCCTTTACCGTCCCAGGTGGCGCCTAAAGGAAAAGGGCTTCCAATATGGATGTTTCGTATCATAGGTATTGCTGCTTTAAAAGCTGTTGCTTGCAGGTAACGGATACACTGCGTTCTTTCTTTACTGATGTGGTCCTTCAACGGTAACAATCACAAAGCATATAATCTGATGAACTTTACATTCTGATAACAGAATGCATGCAATACATTAAAATCATAAACATGAAAAGGATGATACTTTCTATTTCAAAAAACCAAATAAGTTATATTTCAGAAAATATTTTGCTTACCAAAACTGTTCCAATGGAATTGCAGCTAAACAATAATTTGCAACGCTGTTTTATTAACGAATAATGATTATTAATGTATCAATTGTTAATCAAAGCGGTGTAAATCCGGAGCCCATTGCTAAGTTTCTTGGGTAAAGATTATGACCGGTAAACAATCGCAGCCGGACAGTGTGAAACAGTGGAGACAGCAGGTGGTATAATTGGAATGATTTACAGTTGTGCAAAGGGGATTGTAAACATAAGGGCTATCACAAATAGCCGGCTGTACAAATTAAATCTAATCCATTGTGTTGCCAAAGGTCTGTGCAACCGCTGCGTGTTTGGATATAATGGCGTTTACAATTTTATCAGCATGATCCCGGCTGTTTTCTATAAACCAGATATGCGTGTCCAGGCCGCCGCACACAACGCCGGCAAGGTAGATTCCCGGCACATTTGTCTCCATCGTTTCGGAGTGATAGTACGGGCATTGCTTTTCGTTATCGGCCGTCTCAATGCCAAAGCGTTTCAGCATTTCAAAATTGGGATGATAACCCGTCATCGCCAATACCCAGTCATTGTCAATGGTTATTAAGCCATCCGGCGTCTGAATATCCGCTGATCCTTCTCTTATCGTAACAACCGAGGCATTGAAATACGCTTTAATGCTCCCTTCTTTAATACGGTTTTCTATGTCTGGTTTTATCCAGTACTTAACGCTCCCGATTTCGCCGCTGCGCATCACCATCGTTACTTCCGCACCGCGGCGCCAGGTTTCCAGCGCTGCATCTACAGCACTGTTATTGGCGCCGACCACTAATACTTTTTGATAGGCATAAAAATGCGGCTCTTTATAATAATGTCTTACATGCGGCAGGTCTTCTCCGGGCACATTCATCATTACCGGCACATCGTAAAAGCCGGTGGAAATAATAACATTGGAAGCCGTATAGGTTGCTTTGGAAGTAATAACCGCAAAGGTTTCCGATTCTACCTTTTCAACGCTTTTCACTTCTTCAAACAGCTTCATATCGAGATCATAAAACTGTTTTACCCTGCGGTAATATTCTATCGCTTCCTGGCGGCCTGGTTTTGCAGAAAGGCTCATAAAGGGCACACCGCCAATTTCCAGTTTTTCAGAGGTAGAAAAGAACGTCATAAACAGCGGGTAATTAAACAAACTGTTTACGAGTGCTCCTTTTTCTACAATCACATAGCTTAATCCTGCTTTTTTGGCCGCAATACCACATGCCATGCCGATCGGGCCGCCGCCGATAATCAATACATCATACTTGCTCATGAGTACAAAGGTAAGCAGCAACAAAGTTTATTGCGGCGGCATCCGGGCTCAAGCGCCGGCGTACTTAAATAATATACTGATTTTAAAAAAAGGGATTGGAAATCCTGATGCACCGGACGGCTTATAAGATGTAAATAGCAGGTATATAAAAAGTAAATACAATGATAACAATGCCAATAATACAAAGATTACAGTAATGCCCCGGCGGGGGTAAATTCTTCATTCAAAAATAACAATTGCCGGTTAATGGGCAGCCGTACATAAAACGTGGCTCCTTCACCCGGCACACTTTCTACCCACAACTTTCCGAAATGGCTTTTTACAATTTCTGCACAGATATACAGGCCAAGCCCGAGCCCCGCAAACCGGCGCTGGGCATTACCCGCACGGTAGTAGGCAGTATATATTTTATCCCTTTCTTCCGGCGCTATGCCAATGCCAAAATCCTGTACAGACAAGATAATATCATTCCCCTGCACATAGCTTTTTAAGTGCACCGTGTTTGCATCCGGCGAGTATTTTATTGCATTCGACAACAGGTTGTTAACCACCTGCTCAAGCCGCAGTTTATCACCGGTAAACAATATTCTGGCATTCTGCAATAGTATTATTTTATGGGTTAGCGACTGCTGCTGCACCCGCTCCGCGCACTCCCGCACCAGCTCGCTGAAGTTAAAAGCCTCCAGCTTGTAGATCATAGTGTGTGCATTTATTTTCGATACATCCAGCAGGTTGCCGATCAGCCTTTCTATGCGCTGCAACTGGCTGTCGGCGCGGTCTATCAGTTCATACCCTTCATTGCCGGGCGTAGCTGTTTTTTTAAAAAGGTGAATGATGGTCTTTAGCGTAGTGAGCGGCATTTTAAGTTCGTGGCTGGCGGCACTCAAAAAAATATCCTTGCTATGCTCAGCCTCTTTCTGCTCATGAATATCGGTGATCGCTCCATACCATTTCGCTATGCTGTTATCGCTATTCAGCAGTGCAACCCCCCGGCCCAGGTGCCAGCGGTACTGCCCGTCTGCAGCGCGCCGGAAACGGTATTCGGTGCTAAAATCTTCTCCGGTTGATACACTGTGGCTCCAGGCATTGAGTGTACGCTGCAGGTCGTCGGGATGCAGTGCAGCCTTCCAGAGTTTGTCAGCCGGGTATTCGGGTGTCAGTCCGGTATAGTCGTACCAATATTTATTCCAATAGTCGGGCCGGCCATCGGGTGTGGCGGTCCAGGCCATTACCGGGATGTTTTCTGCTAATAGTTTAAAATTAATTGCGTCATGCGTATCGTTGTTGGTATCCAAAGGGTTTTCTTGCAGCACATCTAAGCTTTCAATCATAGGGGTAATTATTTATATCAGCCTGATAATATATGTGTTTGTAACAGTACCTGCTGCAGGCACCGGTAAAAATAGGTCTGCGAATGGAAAGCAGTGGAAAACATAAGAAACTGCCGGCCCAATGCCCTTGTTGTATTGCAAAACGGTAATGAGAAGATGGCTGTAACTGGTCTAAAGGTCTTGGTATTAATCTATTGTGTTATTGCAGCCACCGCATTTAATTGTCAGATACACTAAATTAGGCTTTACCAAGCCAGCAGTCAACACCACCACATTAAAAGAAGTTTAAAACTAACCGATTAGCAAGGTGTTACAACCGCGCTTGCCGCCTGGCATCTTTCCGGTGTTTGTTGATTATTTATAATTTGCACATAAATACAATCCGCGCTATTGCTGCGTAAATATATTTATCTATTGCACCGGAATACTGCGCTAAAAGGCAGTAATACTGCGGCTGTGTACTACAATTAGACAGTCGTTACATACAAACCGCTTTTAAGAAAGGGCTCTGTAATCTTATCTGTATGCTCCGGAGAAGCCTGCGAAAATTATAGCGGGGAAATAATTTATTCTAAAAAGAAATGGTTTTAAAAATGCAGGTAGTTTAATAATAAAATATATTCACCAACTACAATTGCACCGCTCCTGTATTGCCAAATCAAGTATATGAAAATCATTCTTTATAGTTTTCTCAACGGCCTGCTGCTTTTTGCGCTCGTTACCGGGTGTAAAAAAGAATTCAGCTTTGAAGGCGGCGCCAGCCAAACAGCTACAGGAAGTATCAATTGCGATAGTTTCTTCATTCACGGAGATTTTACAGCGGGTCTTGCGCTTACCGACAGCAATTATGTTACCGGCGTAGCCAACGTTTTGGCGGCGGGTGCTTACTCCATTTATTCCGATACCATCAACGGGTTTTACTTTGCCGGTTCCGGCTATTTCACCAACCCTGGAAACCAGCATTTTCTTTTAAAAGGCTATGGACAGGTAGCGGCTGCTTCGCCAACCGATTTTGTATTTTATTTTGGAAGCGAAAGCTGTACACAAAGCGTAATAGGCAGGGCAGCCATTTATTATTTTGCGGCAACAGACGGCAATTGCGATAATAATAAAATATATGGCAGCTATACCGCCGGCGAAGCAGCAACTGCAGGCGACAGCGTAGTGGTAAACGTAAATGTAACCGCCACGGGAAGTTATATGCTGCAAACACCCGAAGTAAACGGCCTGTATTTTTTTGCCAAGGGCATCTTTACACAATTAGGTTTACAAACCATTACACTAAGGGCTGCAGGTACGCCGATAGCCGGTGGTACCAATAGTTTTCCGCTTGTAAATGATGTCTCCGGGTGTGGCTTTACCATTACCGCAGGAAACATAACGGCAGACCCGCAAATGTATTATCGCTTCACTGCCAATGGTAAAGAATACTCCGGAATTTTGGATAGCGCGCGGTTAACGTATCAGCGGGTTTCCGGCGCTGATATAAATACGGTGTCTTTCCGTACACTCATTATTAACCTCTCCGATACTATCTTCAGCCTTGGTGTTTCGCGCATCAATATCCCGGTTACTACCGGCACCTATCATGCTACCTCTTCCATTGCAGAAGATTTCTCCGGCAGTATTGATTTTTCTTATGCCAACGAATTTATTTATGGCACGTCTAAATATCTTCCTTCTTTTCAAATTTTTCTTACTTCCTACGGCCTTGCCAACCGGCTCGTGGAAGGCACTTTTTCAGGCCCGGTAATGGATGGCCAGAACAACACCGTGAATATTACTAAAGGCAAGTTTAAAACGTATCTAAGGCATTAGTAATGGAGCGCCTCTATATAAATTTACTGATACGCTGCTCCGGCTGTTTTATGCAACCGAAATAAATTTTTTACTCTTCATACCTTTTTATTTCGCAATCACCAGCTTCTGTACTTCCACGGTAGTTTTATTTTCTACATAATATACACCTCCAGCCAAGGCGCTTACATTTATTTGCGAGCTGCCGGTAATGTTTTTTGTAAGCATTATTTTGTTTTATACAGCATGGAAAAATACTGCTGCACCTGCCTCTCCCCTTAAATACCGCTTAAGCCACCGCATCAATCTTTATAACCGCTTAAGCGGGCATTAAATGCACTTTAAATGTGCAGAGCAGATGTTTGTTATTCAAATATCTGTATTTATTTCGGGGAATTAATTCAATATTGCATGACCGTACAAACAACAATTACGCAGGACATTCCTGAACAGGTAGCCGCAGAAGCGATGGACCTTGCCAGGCAAAGCCTGGACAAGATGCGCCCTTACCTGCACGCGCTTACCCCGGACGACCGGAAGCTGCTGCCTAAAGTATCCGATGGCACAGAGGCCTTCCTCAGCAAAGGCATAGATTATCTGGAAGCCAACAGGCAATTGGCGCCGGCTTATTTAGATGTAAACATGGTAAAAGTAGATTATCATGTAAATGAAGTGTTGATCCCATTTAAAGCATTGATGGATGAGTACTGCTCCTTGGTGAGCGATACTAAAATGCTGGCCGCGAGTGAGGCCTACACCGGCGTACTCAGCTATTACAATTGTGTAAAAGAAGCTGCACGCCGCAGGATACCGGGTGCTAAAATGATTTTTGAAGACCTGAAGAAAAGGTTTGAAAAAAAGAAAAAAAAGGAAGGGGCCGCAACCGAAACTAAGAAGGCCGGTAAAGATGTAACCGTAGTAGCTTAATATTGCTGCTACATTTATAAAAGAAGCCGTCTCAAAAGTGATGAGACGGTTTTTTATGTTATTATTAAATAATAAGTGCCAGGTAAGTTTTTTTAAGCGGTAGAATGTATTATAGCTGCAATTAAGAGCAAGAGCACAGTTTTTCAGGCAGCTTTCTTTCTTAAGTTATGCGCCAGTGCCAGTAAACCTGTTTCTATTTCCGTTTTAGGTTTGCTGCGTAGCAGGAAGCGCTTAAAGTGATGATTGTTTTTGATGTTCGCAAAAGCAGGCTCTACATCGCAGGGGCGTTTTTTGCGGTGGTAAATGCCTTGTTCGCTGTTGAGGTTTTCCCTTACCTGCCGTTTATATTTATTAAGTGCATGGTTTACTTCTATAATGCGGTTGCCTTTTGATTTATGGCAAACGCCTCTTAAAGGGCAGCCCTTGCAGTTGGCAGCCCGGTAGCGGTGAATGGTTTGTATAAACCCTGCTTTGGTTGTTGTTTGATGGGTACCTATAAGTTGCATCGGCTGTCCCATCGGGCAGATGTAATGATCTTTTCCGCTGTTGTAATACAGTGTATCGGGTGTAAAGGGATGCTTTTTATCTTTCTTTTTTCGTTGGTCTTTATCAAAGTAATTATACTTCACATAGTTTTCAATATGATTGTCCTGTAAGTACTGATAATTTTGTTCAGCGCCATAACCGGCATCGGCAACTATAAGTCCGGGTGTTTGCTTATATTGTTGTTTGTACGTTTCTGTATGTTGTTGCAAGGTAGTGGTATCGGCAGTTGTCTGGTGCAGTGAGTAATTTACAATGTATTGGTTGTTGGTAGAGATTTGAAGATTGTAAGCCGGTTTTAATTGACCGTTTTTCATGTGGTCTTCCTTCATGCGCATGAAGGTGGCATCGGTATCTGTTTTGGAGTAGCTGTTTCTTCCCTGTAATATCTTTTCCTGCTCCGCATATTTTTTTAAGTTAGCACTCCAGTTCTTCTTTGCATAACCCAGCTTTTGTTTTACCTGTTTGCTTACAGGCTTATCTTTTAAAGCTTCATTGATCTGCTCAATGGTCTTTTCTACCTTATCAGCATCTATTTTATCAAAGCCGGAAGGATCGGTATCGGGCAGTTCTGCTGCTGCTATGTTTTGTGCATATTGCCAGAGTTCATCCAATTGCTTTTTTATTCTCTCTTTACTTGTTTTTATGGCTTTGCCCCATACAAATGTATAACGACCGGCATTAGCTTCTATCTTGGTTCCATCTGTATAAAGTTCTTTTATGTTCAGCAATCCTTCTTCTGCCAGCAACAATACTACTTGCGTAAACACCTGCCTCAATACTTCTTTCAACCGCTCGCTTCTGAAACGGTTGATGGTGTTGTGATCAGGGGTGCTCCTGCCACTGAGCCACATGTAAGGAATGTTCTCTTTTAGCGCTGCTTCTATCCTGCGGCTGCTGTAATTGTTATTAATATAAGCAAACACCAGCACTTTTAAAAGCATGCGGGGATGAAAGCTGCTGCTGCCACCGCCTGTATATTTTTTAACCAAAGGTTCTATGTCAATTTTGTCGAGCACCTGGTTTACGATGCGTACCGGGTGGCCGGCAGCAATCAACTCCTCCAATGATGGTGGCAGCAGCATTGCCTGCTGCTGTGTGTACGGTTTAAAAATTACACTACCCTTGAGTTTACTCATGCTCGTAAGACAAAATATCACCTCGCTGCATTGCTTGCTGCCTTACTTAAATTTATCTACATCCCTTGTGCATAAACCCGTAGGTAAAACTTAAAATAAAAAAGCTGCCTACTTTTGAGACAGCCTCTTTTTTTGTGTGCCTGCACCAAAACATAAACAGCGGCAATACTGCAGGTGTCGGCTATAATAAAGCGCACTGCTGCTAAAAGAAAAAAGCGGCGTGCTATACTTTGGCAGAGTGTAAGCATTGTAAAAGCATCAATTATAGTAATAAAACCCTCAGCGAATATTTTTAAAAATAAAGCGGCGGCACGACGATAAATAAATAAAACAGATTTAATATAAAGAAGCCCGTTGTTGATTTAAAAGAAATAAATTTGATGCTACAAAACACAAACTCCTTTTATGAAAATCAATTTGCAGCGCAGCCATGCGCTTATCTCCCTCCCGCTTGCATTGGCTGCAGGCCTTTTTTTATTTTATTCCTGCACCAAAGAAGCTAAAAGCAGCGGCAGCATACAGGCGTTAAGCACAGCCGAAACAATAAACAGCACCGCAGCATTGCCTGCTGGCATTGATACAGCCGGGTTAGTGGCGTGGTACGATTTTAACAGCGGCAGCCTGAAAGACAAAAGCAGCTACCATAATGATATAAAGTTTAACAGTGCAGCGAAGACGACCGACCGCAATGGCGAGACCAATAATGCGTATTATTTTGGCGGTCACAATTATATGCGCGTGCCCAACAGCCCTTCGCTAAACCCGGCTAAAGACATTACCTTATTTGCCATCGTAAAAGTGAGCGACTTTAATGAAGGCTTGTGCCACGGCAACCGGATTTTCAACAAAAGCTACGATGATAACGAACAGGGTGATTATTTTATGGACTTCAACGACAATTTTGGTACAAATGGCATGAACTGCAGCCAGGATGTTGTAAAAACGAGGGAAAGCTTTACGGTTTCTTTTGGCAATGGCGGCGAAGGAAGGTCAACCTTTGGAGTAGATACCACTGCGTTTGTACAAACCGGCCATTGGTATCACCTTGTATTTACCTATAGCAAAGGGGTTAGTCACTTTTATATAGACGGCCAGCTCGTATATTCAACCCTAAAAAAGGCGGTTACCTCGCCCAACAGCGAAGACTTGTATATAGGTATGGAAAATAAAGCGAATAAAAAATTCCCTTATTATTTTAATGGCACCATAGACCAGATCGGTATCTTTAATGTGGCGCTGAATGCAGACCAGGTTGCAAGATTATCGGCTTATTAGTTGCTGCTGCGGAGCGGTACAGCAGGGTGTTGCATCGCTTAAGAGCTTATAAACAACACTAACCTGTATAAACGCCATCAAGGTGTTGTAAAAAAGGCCGTAGCTATAAAATGAAGTTCACCGTAAAGCGGGAAAACGGCACGTGCTGTTTTCCCGCTTTTGTTTCTGTATAAAAGCCGGGAAGTTGTTTCGAAAAATAACATCAGAGATTCTTTTTACACCCCGCGATATGCGCCGGGAATATACTTTGCAACATAAAGAAGCAATAGCTACTCATCTTACCGCAACGGACATTCTTTTAGTAATCCGCGTGGCACTTTTTATAGCAATCGTGCGCCTTTTTATACATCCGGTGCGTGTTTTTACTGCAATGGCGATTCTTTTTATTTTTCGGGTGATCGGTTTAGTAAGTTATGAAATTTGTTTTGGTATTACAGGCGGCAAAACCGCTTTGATGGCAAGCCGGCGGTACAAATGCATCCTGTTTTATTTTGCTGGTGCTGTGCTTCCATTGGTATTGTTATCTGTTTTTTTCCGGTGATAATTACTAATCGTTTATCACCCTTATTACCAAAGCCTTTTCTTATTTCAGCTTCTTATTCTTTAGGAGTTATCTGCGCGTATAAAATTGCATTTATGTATTTTTAAATATACGTTTTCTGCTTAAGAGGAACATCCTGTTTATGGCTATGGATAAATTGATGTACCATTAGATCTTGACGAAGCCGCCTGCTTTTGATATATCTTATATCAGGTGGCTTCTACGGAGCCGGCTGGCTTTTGCACACCGGTTTTCTATAAACAGGATGCTCCTCCGGAGCCTGGTTTAATATTATAGTCAGTTGCCATGCAATATTTGTTGCTTGTTGTTGCTTTATAATTTTAATCTAATAAAACAAAATTAATAAAGCACATGCTGTTGATTTTATATGCCGCTCCATTGGAGCATCCTGTTTGTAAGGGGCAATAAAACAGTGTACTTTTGGCTCCGTCAGGAGCCGCCTCATTTTGAATTCTTTTAATTAAGGCAGCTCCTGTGGAGCTTTTAATTACAACTGATTCAATTTACTGTAAACTGGGCGCTCCTGCGGAGTGGTATTTCACTTTTTATTCAATTGTACCCTCTTACCTATTCGTTGTAATTGCTCCGGAGGAGCATCCTGTTTATAGCAATTAATAAAGTAGTGCACATTAGGCTCCGTTAGGAGCCGCCTGCATAAAGATTATAATTAATGAGATAATTCCTGCGGAGCTTTTAATTATACCTGGTTAAATTTACTGTAAACAGGACACTCCTCCGTAGTGGCACTATTTGCATGCGCTTGTGAAAACACTGCATCTGTACATCCAGCATCCCGGTGCAACAAAAGTTTAAACTGTTTTATGTCCCTTTGTAGGGTTTCTACACTTATCAAACCCAACGGCGCGGCTTTTTACCTCATGCAAGCTTAAGGCCATGCAATTATTGGTTAGCGGATAAATATCAGGGCAGCAGCACCAGTTCATCGGGTGCCGCCGCACCGGCAGCGGAATGGTAGTTGCCTGTCCGGCGGTCTGCAAATACGGCCTTTGCAAGTAATAATGCAATCCTTAAAATAAATTATCAGAGGGCGGGTTTAAGGATAATACATTGTTGTGCAAATACTTATCTTTTCTGCCGCTGGTTTTATCTCCGGCTTACCCCGTGTCTGTCCTGATTGGCAAGGTTTTTATTTTATATATTTTTATAATAATTACCTACCATCAACAATATCATGACCACATTTTCACCAACTCCAACTACTACCCCAACTGCACCGTACCATAGCCTGGATATACAGGCCGGCAATAGCTTCGATCCTATTATTAAATTAGCAGCCTTGTCTTTAGAAGTGCCGGTGGTTCTGCTTGTATTAGGTGCGGGCGATACGGCCGTTGTTAAAGCCGGCTATGGATTGGAAACCTACGGTATAAATGGCGATGAGGACCTTAGTGATGTTGTTATGCACTCAAATGAATTATTGGTAATAGAGAATGCCCGTAATGATGTACGCACTTACCAAAACCCGCTGGTAACGGGCAATTTTGGCCTGCAATTTTATGCTGCCATGCCGCTGAAAACCAGTGACGGCAAGCCGGTAGGAACATTGTGTATAATGGACAGGTGGCCCAGGAAATTGAATGCTGTGCAAACAGAAATTTTACAAACGATAGCGCACCTTATATCCGAAAGTATAGAACAGCATTTTGCTGCACAGGTAGCAATTGACTATAAGAATAAAGTACTGAAAACAATTGCGCACGACCTTAAAAATCCACTGTCTTCCATTAACATCCTGGCCGACCTGATACAAGAAGAAAAAGACAACCGTCAGGCGATAGATATGATAAGCAGCCAGATAAAAGGCGCAAGCATAAAAATGAAAGAACGGATAAACCAGCTCTCAGAAATGGCAGGCAAAGAATCTTCCAATTAAGGGCACAAGCCTGTGCAACTGAAGGTGGCAGCAGTCCGGGCTTATAAATGTAAGTGCATACAGGTAAAAGAAAGGCAACAGCTATTTTTTTCTAAAGAAAATTCTAACCGGCACACCGGTAAAATTGAAATGCTCGCGCAACTGGTTTTCCAGGTAGTTGCGGTACGGCGTTTTTATATCATCTGGGTAATTGGTGAAGAAAGCGAAAGAAGGTACGGGCGTATGCAGTTGGGTAATGTATTTTATCTTGATACTGTTGCCCCGCACTACCGGCGCATGATAGGCTTCCACTGCCTTTAGCATCACATCGTTCAGCTTACTCGTAGATATTTTACGGGTTTTGCTGGCAAACACATCGAGCGCCACTTCCATTGCTTTGTAAATGCGTGTCTTGTCCAGGGCAGAAATAAACAGCACCGGGATATCGGTAAACGGCGCCAGTTTTTCCTTCAGCTTTTTCTCATAGTCGCGGGCCGTGTTGGTGGCCTTTTCCATCAAATCCCACTTATTTACCAGCACTACAATGCCTTTTCCTTTGCGCGTGGCGAGGGAGAATATATTTACATCCTGCGCCGTAATGCCTTTTTCGGCATCCAGTACCAGCAGGCATACATCGGCCTCGTCCATCGCGCGGATGGCGCGGATAACGGAGTAAAATTCAAGATCGTCTTTCTCTTTACTTTTTTTGCGCAGCCCGGCAGTATCAATCAGCACAAATTCTTTCTGAAACATGTTGTAATGCGTATGAATCGTGTCGCGCGTTGTGCCGGCGATGGAGCTTACGATGGTACGCTCCTGCCCTACCAGCGCATTGAGAAGGGAAGACTTGCCAACGTTGGGCTGGCCGATAATGGCAAACTTGGGTATAGCCGGTTCGGTAGCATTTTCGTCTGCTACTTCGGGTGTTGGCATCAGTTGCGTGATGGCGTCTAACAGCTCGCCGGTGCCACTGCCTGTCATGCTGCTCAGAAAAAAAACATTTTCAAAACCGAGGATATAAAACTCGCTGGCATCAAGCATGCGGTCGTTGTTATCTACTTTATTCACGGTAAGAAAAACCGGCTTGGTGGTACGCCGCAGCATATCGGCCATGGCATCATCAAGGTCGGTAATACCCGCAGAAGCGTCGGTCATAAAAACAATCACATCCGATTCATCTATTGCAATGCGCACCTGCTTACGGATCTCTTTCTCAAATATATCTTCTGTATGCGGCACAAAGCCACCCGTATCAATGAGGTTAAACACCTTACCGTTCCAGTCGGCCTCGCCATACTGCCGGTCGCGCGTAACACCACTGATATTGTCCACAATGGCTTTGCGCTGCTCCAGCATCCGGTTGAAGAAGGTACTCTTACCAACATTTGGTCTTCCTACTATGGCAACAGTAAAACTCATACTGCAAAAGTAAGTGATAAGTTGAACGTAATAAGTTATTAAGTGCAAGCGAATTACCACAGCAAAATTAAACAGGAAACAAGCATCGTTGTTTACAACGCAACCTTTCGTTTTGAAGAACGATTATCGTCCAACCAGCCCGGCTGCAGTGCAATGCATTTGTGCACCGTAGTAAAGAAGAAAGCAGTTATCTTTCCCTCCATGAAACAGCTTCTTGTTTTACTTTTTTTATCCCTTGTTTTTTGCAGCACTGCGCAAAGGATACAGGTAATGGACAGTGGTACCAAAACATCCATTCGTGGACTAAGTATCGTGGATGATGAAGTATTTTGGGCGAGCGGCAGCAATGGCATGGTTGCCCGATCAACAGATGGAGGAAAGACTATACAATGGCAAACCGTGCAAGGCTATGAGGGGCGCGACTTCCGGGATGTGGAAGCCTTTGATGCGAATACGGCCATCATTATGGCGGTGGCGGAACCGGCTATAATTTTAAAAACAAAAGATGGCGGCAAAAGCTGGATGAAAGTATTGGAAGACAGTACCAAAGGCATGTTTTTAGATGCGATGGATTTTGTAAGTGACAGCTTTGGTATTGTAGCAGGAGACCCGGTTGAAAATAAACCATTCATCGGATTTACGACAAACGGCGGTGATAACTGGAACCGCAGCAGCTTCGCTGATTTGTATAACGATACACTTGTAAAAGGAGAAGCCTTTTTTGCTTCGAGCGGCACGAATGTAAAATATATAAGCAGCGGCCATGCCCGGCCTTATTTTTTTTGTGTAACAGGCGGCAACAGGTCAAGATTGTTTAAAAATTTTGCGGTTAAAAAGAATCTTGCAGTTATTCAGGGAAAAGAAAGTACCGGCGCAAATTCTATTGCTGTACATGGAAGAAGCAGGCACATTATAATTGTTGGCGGCGATTTTAAAAATGATAGAGACACCGCAGGAAATTGTGTCTTTTCCAACAATTTTGGTAAGACCTGGCAACATCCGCAAACCCCGCCGCATGGTTATCGTAGCTGCGTAGCGTTTATTACTGATAAAAGATTGATAACCTGCGGCACTTCCGGGGTAGATATCTCCAACAATGGCGGCAACAACTGGAAACTGATTTCCCCGGAAAGCTATCATGTTTGTCAAAAAGCCAAACGGGGCACTGCGGTATTCCTCGCCGGGAAAGATGGGCGCATTGCTAAAATCATTTTTTAAAGCAATTTCATTTTATTCCATTCTCCTTATTTCATTACCTGATAGTCCGCAGCTTCCTGCTGCAGTTTTTCTTTTAGCTTTGCTGCCAATTCTTTTTGGCGTTTCCTTTCCCACATTCAGCCGTATTTATTTTAGATACAATAATGGTTTAATATTTTATTAATTATCGTATTCGTTTTATTCGTCCTACATTCAAACATCTTTGTATTTATCACAACTAACAGGCATGCGAACAAAAGTTTATTTTACGCTTTGTTTATCTATAGTTTTTTCTTTAGCCTTTGCGCAATCTTACCGCAACGAGTGGATTGATTATTCCAAAAGTTATTACAAGTTTAAGCTCGGCCCGTTTGGCTATGATATCGTAGGCTCCCCCATAAAAAATGGTATTGTACGGGTATCGCAGGCGGTATTAGCCGCGGCAGGATTGGGCAGCACGCCGGCGCAGAACCTTCAACTCTGGCGCAACGGGCAGGAAGTGCCGCTGTTTGTATCCAACGGCGCCGGTGTTATGAGCAGCAGCGATTACATAGAATTCTGGGGCGATATAAATGATGGTGCGATTGATAAGGATTTGTATAAAAGTGATACGCTGCAATTATCCGGTTACTGGAGCATACAATCGGATACGGCTGCTTACTTTTTTACTGTAAACACCAGCAGCAGCAACAAACGGTTCACTACGGTAAACAACAACGCCGGTAATTCTTCCCTGCAGCCGGATGAAAATTTTATGTACACGGTTGGCAGGTATTATCGCTCGCAGGTGAGCGGCGGCTATTTTCCGCTGGTATCCGGAGAGGCGTTTTATTCCTGTGCCTACGATAAAGGCGAAGGCTATACGAGCCGCAATGTAACGCCGGCCAATGCCATCCCGCAAAACTTTCCTACACTGTATGCAGATGTTTCGGGGCCGGCCATGACAGCGCAGATCAACGCTGCCGGTAATGCAAACAATTTCAGGTCGGTAAAAGTGCTGCTGAATAACGATTCGATCGGAATATTTACAATGAATTATTTCGATGATGCAAAAGAGAAAATTGCCAATATTCCGGCTTCTAAAATTACCGGCGATGCAGCCAATTTTTATATTCAGGACATCTGTCCTGCTACAGATGATATTATCCGCATTTCAAAGATAGAACTGACGTATCCGCGTCTCTTCAATTTTGGAAATGCCGCTAATTTCCGGTTTACGCTTGCGCCTTCGGCAAACGGCCGTTTAATCAGCATTACCAATTTCGACAAAGGCGCTTCTGTACCCCTTCTGTATGATTTATCGAATGGTAAAAGATATGTTGCAGACGTTTCGGTAGCCAATACGTTTCGCTTCTTAGTAGAGCCGTCTGCACTGCCATATAATCTGGCAATGGTACGCGGCGACGGCTCCGCAGCCATTAATATCACAAGCCTGCAGCCAAAGAAATTTGTAAACTATGCGGAGGTAAGCAACCAGGGCAATTATCTGATTATCAGCAACCCTTTAATCTATGGCAGCGGCAGCACCAACTATGTAGAGCAGTACCGGGCGTACCGCAGCTCTCCTGATGGCGGTAATTTTAATGCCAAAGTAATTGACATTGAAGAGCTCACTGACCAGTTTGCGTACGGCATACAAAAGCATCCGTTAAGCATTAAAAACTTTCTCCGGTTTGCACGGAACAATTTTCCGACAGTGCCGGCTTATGTTTTCTTAGTAGGTAAAGGCGTGGTTTATTCTTCGTACAACAAAGGCGCAAGCACTAAGTTGTATGCCGACCAGTTAAACCTGGTGCCTACCTGGGGTAGTCCGGGCTCCGACAACTTTTTAGCTTCCGAAAATACCATTAACCCGATACCACTTATACCTATCGGCCGCCTGTCGGCAGTAACAGCGCAGGAAGTAGGCGATTATTTAGATAAAGTAAAGCATTACGAGGCGCTGCAGAAGACAGCGGCCAACCTTCCGCTTGCAGAACGGAGTTATATGAAAAATGTAATACAGATCGCCGGTGCCAACGACCCAACGATTGGCCCTTTGCTGGCAAGCTATACGAATAATTATACTAAAGTAATTGCAGATACTTCTTTCGGAGCGACAGTCAATAATTTTATTGAAAGTAATGACCCGGCCGGCTATCCGCAGGCCGTTGTCAACTTTAAATCGGTGTACGAAAGCGGCAGCTCGCTGGTAGAATATTTTGGTCATTCTTCTGCTACGAGTCTCGATTTCGGGCTCGATAACCCGGATGCTTATAATACCGCCGGTAAATACCCGATGTTTATAGTCAATGGCTGCCTGGCGGGCAACATTTTCGATTATGATGCCAACCGCTTTAACCTGCGCACCAGCATTTCGGAAAAATTTGTTCTGGAAGCCGGCAAAGGCGCTGTCGGCTATATCTCCACCAGCAGTTGGGGGATAGCCGATTATCTGAATGTTTATACGCAAAAAATGTATGAGTCTATCTCCCGTACCGAGTACGGCAAAGGCTTTGGCAATATAACGGCTGCCGCCTTAAGCAATGGATTGAACAGTGTTGGCGAAGGCGATTATTTTGCAAGGTATCATGCCGAGGAATATGCTTATCATGGCGACCCGGCTATTACCTTAAACAGCTTTTCCAGGCCGGATTATGCACTGGATACTTCACTGATGCAAATTGAACCCGGCTATATTTCCGCTGCTGATGATTCGTTTACAATAAAAATCAAAATGTACAACCTTGGAAAAGCGACCAATGATTCTGTTCACTTGTCAGTCTATAGAAAATTTGAAAACGGTGACAGCACAGTTGTTCTTTCTACATTTATTTCATCATTAAAAGGCCTGGATTCACTTACACTGTCGCTGCCAATTGTTGCTAACCGTGACACATCTGTAGAATATATTTCTGCGTTTATCAACGATGCATTTGCCATTGACGAGCTCAATAAAGACAACAACTATGCGGTGGTGCCGGTACACATTTACCAAGCCGACATCAGGCCGGTATATCCGTATAATTATTCTATCGTTACTTCACCTTTAGTAACCCTTGCGGCCTCCACGGCCAACCCGCTTGCCGCGGAGCAGCAGTATATAATGGAAATGGATACTACCGCATTATTTAATTCGCCGTTAAAAACCAGCAGCACCGTTACTTCTACGGGCGGCGTCATCGAATATAAAAACAGGTCGCTTACGCAGCAGGCAGTTTATTACTGGCGGGTGTCGCAGGCGGGTACACAGCACTGGAACCTGTTTTCATTTTTGTACAATCCGGCGGGCAGCAACGGCTTTGAGCAGTCCCATTATTTTCAGCATACCGCATCTGCTTTCACCCAAATGAATCTTGATTCCGCACGCAGGTTTAATTTTGACAGCGCTGTAGCCAACGTGTTTGTACAGCAGGGTATTTATCCTTACAGCGCGCTCGAGCCCATGCAGCAAAGTATAATGGTAAATGGCCAGGTCAGCAGCTCCAGCGCCTGCATCGGCCATTCTATCATCTTTAATACATTTGATAGCTTAACCTTTAAAGCACAACCCAATCTTACCAATCCTTTTGGTGCAGCCGCCACCTGCGACTCATCCAGAAAAAACAATTTTGAATACTACAGCATTTATGCCGCCGACCGCGACAAAGCTTTCCAGTTTCTAAACAGCCTGCCCGATGGCACCTGGGTAATTGCGAAACGTAACTACGACATTGGCGATGCAGACTGGGCTACGGTATGGGCTAAGGATTCGCTTACCTATCATAACGGCACACTCTACCAAAGTTTTAAAAATCTGGGGCTGCCGATAGATTCTTTTTACAAGCCGAGAACGTTTGTATTCCTGTTTCGCAAAGGTGATACTACCGGCTTTAAGCCACTCTCCTACTTCTCACAGGGTGTTTACGACCGCGTTACTTTTTCGGTGAACGTACCGGTAAAAGATACGGCCGGGTTTATCACTTCGCCTAAATTCGGGCCGGCCACCGCCTGGAACAGCATTCAATGGAACGGTTTTTTTACAGAAAATAACGACCTGCGGAATGTAAGTGTGTACGGCGTAAATACTGCCGGCAATGAGACTTTGCTATACACATTAGACAGCAGCCAGCATAGCTTTAACTTATCGGCGATTGATCCTTTATTATATCCTTTTGCTAAACTTAAATTAAAGACACAGGACTCTTTACTGGCCAATCCTTACCAGTTGCAGCAATGGCAGGTAACCTATCAGCCGGTTGCAGAGGGCGCTATAGCGCCTGGCTTAGGCATGCAGATAAAAGACACTTTTTATTTTAAACACGATGTAAATACTGCTTATGATACACTGGCCGGTTTTGTGGTTTTTAAGAATGTAAGCATATACAATTTTAAGCCACTGAAACTAAGCCTGCAGCTAACGGATGAAAAGGGGAATATTTTTAATTATACCTTACCGGTGGCTAAAGCGCTGCCAGCCGGCGATACCCTGCATGCAGCTTTCAGCATTGATGCGCGGGCCTTACCCCGCGGCTTGTACAACCTGCAGCTACAGGTAAATCCTGACAACGATCAGCCGGAGCAATACCTGTTCAACAATACCATCTACAAATATATTTATCTCAGCAGGGGCACGGTGCTGCCGGTTGTCGTTATAAGCTTTGCTGCACAACCCGAAAATGAGGAAGTACGGATTAGCTGGACTGTTGCCAGTGAAACGGGTACGGCAGGATATGAAGTAGAACATAGTACAGACGGCGTCCGTTTTGTAACAATCGGTATGGTAAAAGCTGCAGGTAAAACCGTGTACACTCTACAGGATGCATCACCTGCTGCGGGCAAAAACTATTACCGGCTTAAAATAAAAGAGGCAAACGGAGCTTACATGTACTCAGATATCCGGCTCGTAACCATTTTTAAGATACTGTCGGTACTGCCCAATCCTTTTGGCAATGCAATTAAAATTTTGACCGGAACAGTACAACCTGCGGCTTACAGCGTAACAATTTATAGCGCTGCAGGCCAGCAGTTATTATCCCGAACCTATAGCGGCGATGCCACTATCAATACTACTGCTTTTGCTGCAGGCGCTTATATTATTAAAATAAAAAACGGAGCGACAGTCCAGACGTTTACGTTGCAAAAGCAACAATAACAGAAAAAGGCTTCTTGTAACGGACCCTTTTTCTGTTGCAGCAATCAGCCGAAACCTGCGCCACAGTTATATTTCCCTGGTTTGATAACGTTGCAACACGCTTATACAAGCCTGATTAAGCCTTGAATAAAATACCCGAATGTTTTACCAAAAAAATTAGCGCTTTGGCATGGTAATGGCGAATATCAAGTATAACTTTTTAAAGGTGTATATTATGGATAAGCTTGAACTGAAAGGAAAATGGAACGAGTGGAAAGGCAAAGTGAAGCAAGCGCATGGAGACTTAACGGATGACGATCTTAAATATGAAGAAGGAAAGGACGATGAATTTTTGGGTAATCTGCAACAGAAGACCGGGCGTGCTAAAGATGATCTCATTAAGTGGCTCAGGAGTTTAGGATAAACATAGCTGATCTATAAAGAACATCCAATGTTAATCTCCGGCGCTCACGCGTTACGGAGATTTTTTGTTTAAGATAGTTTTATGGAATTTGGAAAAACACAACCCGCTTACTGGAAGAGCCTGGACTTTTCATTGCCGCCGGAGCCGGCAGCCAATACCACTATTCTTACACGCAGCACGCAGCAAACACCACAGGTTTATATTGGCTGTGCAGAATGGGGTAAAAAGGAATGGGTTGGAAAATTTTATCCATCCGCTACAAAAGAAAAAGACTTCTTAGCAGCATACGCGCACCTGTTCAACTGCATTGAATTAAATACAACTTTTTACCGCATACCTGACTTTTTCCAAATAAAAAAATGGCAGGACGCCGTACCGGAAGATTTTAAATTTTGTCCGAAATTTCCGCAGGAAATTACCCATGTAAAATGCCTGAAACACTGCGAAAGGGAAACTGCCGCTTTCCTGAATGCAGTAAGCGCTTTTGATCACAATTTAGGCCCGCTGTTTTTGTTGCCGCATCCGAAAATGGGTCCGGAGTCGCTGCCGGCAATTGAAAAATATCTTGCACAATTACCATCCGCCATAGATGTATTTTTAGAATTACGGCACCCGGCCTGGTTTGCCAATGGTTTGAATAAACAGTTGTACGAGCTCGTACAGCAATACAATATCGGACTTGTAATTACTGATGCGGCCGGCAGGCGCGATTGTGTGCACATGCACCTGAGCAAGCCGGAGACTTTTGTACGCTTTGTGGGCAACGGATTAGACGAAACCGATTATACCCGGATAGACGATTGGGTACGTCGTACACAGCTTTGGCTGAACGAAGGCCTGCAGAAATTGTATATAATGATGCACCAGCACAACCGGATTGATGCGCCTGTTTTAAATAAATATTTGGTAGCAGCACTGAATAAAGAATGCAATCTTCATTTAAAAAATCCGGAACTGCAGGAAGGCCAGGGCTCACTCTTTAGCTAACGGCATTTTACTTTAATACCAGCGCTTTTTCTTTGTCCAGCTCTCCTTCCCATGTAGCCATCACTATTGTTGCAACCGCATTGCCGGTAATATTGGTCAGGGCGCGCGCCTCGCTCATAAACCGGTCTATACCTAAGATCAGCGTAAGGCCGGCCACCGGAATATGCCCGACTACCGGCAAGGTTGCTGCAAGGGTAATAAAGCCACTTCCGGTAACGCCGGCGGCTCCTTTGGAAGTAACGATTAAAATAAAAAGCAGCGATAACTGCTGAGATATATCAAGCGGCGTATCAGTTGCCTGCGCTACAAATACGGCCGCCATGGTCAGGTAAATAGAAGTGCCGTCGAGGTTGAATGAATAACCGGTAGGTACTACTAAACCAACAACCGGCTTCGAGCATCCGAAGCGTTCTAATTTTTCCATCAGAGGCGGCAAAGCAGGTTCTGAGGAGGAAGTGCCCAGCACAATCAGCAACTCTTCCTTTATGCCATTTAATAATTTAAAAATATTATATCCGGTAAGCTTTAATATAGTTCCGAGTACCAGCACAACAAATAATATACAGGTAAGATAAAAAGTACCCATTAGCCCGGCAAGCGGCTTCAGGCTACTGATACCATAAGCCCCGATTGTGTAGCTCATGGCGCCTAATGCACCCAACGGCGCTGCTTTCATAATAATATGAATGATTGAAAACAAACCACTGGCTACCGACTGTATCACCTGCAGCGCAGGCTGTGCTTTAGCACCTGCTTTGGACAAACCAAAACCGGTAAGTACCGATAGCAGCAGCACCGGCAACAGATCGCCGGTAGTAAATGCGCCAATAAAGGTATCGGGAATAAGATGCAATATAAAGTCTGCAACACTGCCCTGCGGCTGTAGCGCTTTTTGGGTAATGGCTGTTGCATCCAGCTTGGCTGCATTGATGTGCATGCCGCTGCCGGGATGAAATACATTAATCAGCAGCAGGCCTGTAAGCAGCGCAAAAGTGGTAACCACTTCAAAATACAGGATGGCTTTGATGCCTAAGCGGCCTACTTTTTTTATATCTTCCATGCCTGCAATGCCCGTAACAACGGTACAGAAAATCACCGGCGCGATCAGCATTTTTATCAATCGTATAAAGCCATCGCCAAGCGGCTTTAAAAGAACGGCAAAAGAAGGAAAGAAATGCCCTAACCCAATGCCTGCAGCAATCGCAAGCAATACAAAGAAATACAGGCTTTTGAAAAATGGTTTCATCACGTGTAAATATAACGCCCGTCAACCAATTGCATCCAGCCGGCGGTATGTATTATTAAAACTGCGGCTACTGTTTTAAATCGCAACATCTCTTCATCAAAAAGAAAATTTATTTAACAGGCGATTCATATTTATCAAACAATTTCGCTCAGTTCCAGCCAGCGCATTTCTTTGTTACTTATCTCGCCGGAGATATTACCGATACGGTTACTCCACAACGTTACCTGGTCGTAAGACGCTTCACTGTTACCAAGCTGCTGTTCTAATTGCTGCTTTTCCGCTTCCAGTGCTGCTATTTCTTTTTCCAGCAATTCAAACTCCCGCCGTTCCTTATAAGTTGGTTTCCGCTTGTTTTCAATAGCGGCAGAAGGCTGCATTTCAACAACTGCCGGCTTTGCTTCCAGTACCTGCTTTTTTGTTTCTGCTGATTTTTCTTCTATCCGGTACTGTGTATAATTACCCGGGAAATCGCGTATAATCCCGTCGCCTTCAAAAACAAATAAATGATCTACCAGCCGGTCCATAAAATACCGGTCGTGCGACACAATTAATACGCAGCCGGCATAATCGCTCAAAAAGTTTTCCAGCACTGCAAGCGTTGGCAGGTCAAGGTCATTCGTAGGTTCGTCCAGTATCAAAAAATTAGGATTGCGAAATAAAATCGTAAGCAATTGCAACCGCTTTTTTTCGCCGCCGCTCAGGGAATTTAAATAAGTATATTGCTTCTCCGGCGGAAAAAGAAAAAGCTCCAAAAACTGTGCAGCGCTTAAGCTGCCGCCCTTCGCCAGGGGAAAGTTTTCGGCAAAAGTTTTTACATATTCAATTAAACGCAGGTTGTCTTTTATTACCAGTCCCTGCTGCGAAAAATTGCCGAAGATAACCGTATCGCCAATATTTATCTTACCGCTGTCCGGCTGGTCCAGCCCCTGCAGCATATTTAAAAAAGTAGATTTGCCGACCCCGTTTTTACCAATCACGCCAATGCGTTCGCCTTTGCTGAACGTATAGTCAAAGCCTTTCATAATTATTTTATCGCCAAAGCTTTTGTTCACCTTTTTCATCTCGGCTACTTTGCCGCCCAGCCGGCTCATTTTTACACCCAACTGCATCTGCGCATCTTCTATTTTCTGCTTTGCCTTTGCTTCTACTTCGTAAAAATTATCCTGCCTCGATTTGCTTTTAGTGGTGCGTGCCTTTGGCTGCTTGCGCATCCATTCCAGTTCTTTCCGGTATTCGTTTTTGGCTTTGTCTATACTGGCCACTTCACTTTCTATACGCGCTGCTTTTTTCTCTATGTAGTTTTCATAATTGCCTTTATACACATACATATTGCTGCGCTCCAGTTCCCAGATTTCCTCGCTTACCGCATCGAGAAAGTAGCGGTCGTGCGTTACCAGCAGCAGCGTTATATTTTCCTGCCCGAGGTAATGCTCCAGCCATTCAATCATCTGCACATCGAGGTGGTTCGTCGGCTCATCCATCATCAGCAAGGTATGCTTATGCTCAAAGCCAATATCTATCAGGGTTTTAGCCAGTGCCACGCGCTTGCGCTGGCCACCGCTCAACTCACTGATGCGGCTTTGCAAATGATGAATATTCAGCTTGCCAAGTATCTGTTTTACTTTGGCTTCAAAGTCCCAGGCATTCAACTCATCCATAGCTGTAATGGCATCTGCAATCTGGTGGCCATCGCCGCTTTCTTCCGCTACCTCATACTGCCGAATGGCATCCATCACCGGGTGATGCGTATGAAAAATATTTTCTAAAACCGTCTTGCCTTCTTCAAATTTCGGATCCTGCTCAAAGAGCGCAACAGTGATGTCTTTGTGTATCCAGAGCTTTCCTTCGTCTATTGTTTCGCTGCCCGCCAATATGCGCAGTAATGTACTCTTGCCTACCCCATTGCGTGCGATCAGGGCAATTTTATCGCCTTCATTTATATGAAAAGAGATATTGTCAAATAAGGGAGTAATGCCAAAACTCTTGGTAATGCCTTCTGCCGATATGTAATGCATGTGGCAAATATAAAGCATGGCTCGGCTACCTGAAAAGCGTGCGGACATATAACGAAACACTAACGATAAGCCCGTGTCAGAAGATATAATACCCTGTATAATAGCTTGTTTTATCGCAAACCTGCCTGCGGGTAAAAATAGTAAACGGGATTCTTAAGAATTATAGCAGGCTTAACCTCTGTGAAACCTCTCTGCGCGCTTTGCCTTCCCTTAACAAAAGAAGATTAAGCCAATGTTTGAACAAAAGGTCTATGCCGTCTTTGCTTTACAAATGCTGCAGCGCGTTGAAGAGAGCAAAATATTTAACGAATTTGCTTATCTAACTATGTAAATTATAGTACCTGTATAGCTCTTTAACCTGCAATGCGGAGGACATAAATACCTCTGTAAAGCCTGCTCGTGAAGGTTTGTTTGCAGCGGTGTGTTGTTGTTTCTAACCGATCTTTCAACACTATACTTTTCTTCTTTAGCGTACCTTGCCCCATAATTTACAAAACAGGATATATGGAAGATATTGTATTTAACGCGATGACCAATTTTCAGTTTTTTTGCAATGAAATTTTTAAGCAAAAGAACATAGATAAGCTAATGCCCAAGGGCATGCTGCGCAGCGAATGGAATGTAAAAAAATCAACGATCCTCCAGGAAGAAGTTACTCTTGTTACACATTATTTAGAACAACAGGCGGCCATCCGCCTCGAAGGTTTTCCGGCAGCCAGCAAACCGGATATTGAAATTAGATATAGAGATACCATTGCAAAGGCTATCAGCGGGTACAAAGAGAAGATATACGCCTATTATCTGCTATAGCTGTTCTGCTGCAATAGTTCATTTGTAACCGAGCAGGCGCTTTGATATTCCTTTCATACCGGTTACTAAACTTTTCAATTCATTTTTATATAAATTAATGCAGGCTAATCTTTTACCATTTGTAAATGTTTTTACAGCCTTTTTTTTGGGTGGAAATAATGCAGTTCGTTTTACGGCTTTGATAGTGAAGCTGTAAGCATGAAATAACTTTTGGCTTGAATAAGACAGCTAATAAATTGCTTACTTGCCATTAAAAAGAAAATACCAAACCATGGAAAGCAAAACAGTTAATAAAGAAACAATACTGAGTGTGTTTTGCTTTCGCTTTTCCCGCCGCCTTGCATTGCTGGTGGTAAGCATCATCTCCTGTACATTAAAGTAAAACCAGCATTGCAAAGGCTTTTTTGAAAAGTGTTGTTTAAATAAGATGGTTTTGAGAAGGAGCAGGCAGGCATCAACAGAAAGCAGGACAAATAATACTTGCTTCATAACGGACGGATTAGTTGGTTATTCGGGCAAGCGTTATAGCAAATTTATACTAAAACCAGGCACAGCAAGTGTTACTTTTTTAAAATTTATGATTCTGATTATACCGTTTCCATTTCTAATTACCAATATATTCAGCTCTTTTGCTTATCACAACGGTTAAGGCTACAGGTA
The DNA here is from genome assembly GCA_965247435.1 of Ilyomonas sp. Classification (GTDB taxonomy): domain Bacteria; phylum Bacteroidota; class Bacteroidia; order Chitinophagales; family Chitinophagaceae; genus Ilyomonas. Next base: position 2,750,564 of record OZ252019.1, read on the forward strand.
CTTTTTTTTGCCATCAGCAATGCAAAAATTATAACCTGCCTGGAGGTTAACAAGCCGGTGCCCGAATGAATATTGGAGGAAGGGAGTATGCCGCTTATAAGTGTAAGCTCCGGCTACAGTAAAATAATTATACCGCCGTGGTGGCTGTTCATCAAAGTAAGTAAGATGGGTATTTTTGTACTCCCGGCCGCCAATCCAGTTATAGGTAAGCCCGATTGTAAACCGCTCGTGCTTTCTTGATCTGATCGCCAGTTCGCTGCCGATTGCAAGGTTTATCAGTGTGCGGCTCGTTGCCAAACCGGTTATTGCAACGGTATCCTGAATTAATTTTTTCCGGAAGTTGCTGTAGCTGCCAAACTCTTTTTGAAAGGAAGGAGAAAAATGCAGAATGCGCCATTCGCTGCCGCCTGCCATGGGCAGGCAATAAAGTAAACCTCCGTTAATATTATAACTGCCAAAAAAATAATTGCCGGCATGTGCGTTAACATAACCGGTATCGAAGTTGGGATTGATAACATTGGCATCACTGAATTTTCGCACGTCGTATATACCCCCGCTGAGGCCGGCGCCATACCAGCCTTTGAATCTTGCAAACTGGTGTGCCCGATAGATATTGCCCTGCAAAGTATAAACATCATCGTGCAGGCGCTGATTGGTACTGCCGGTGCTTACTGCACTATTGGCGTATAAGCTGCTGTGTACGCTATCCGATAGCAAGGGCAATGTGCGGTAGCTGTTGCTGCTGCCATACATCGGACTTACATAATAAGAACTGGTGCGGCAACCAGTGAGCAGCCATACCAGTAAGCAACAAGCAATTGCAGCATTCTTCATCTTTCTTTTTTTTGGCAAGACGCTATAGATGGTGCTGTTGCTGCTTTGCGGAGACTTTATAATTTTGTTTCTAATGTAAAACCTACGGTGGTGCCTACATCGGGTTTGCTGCGCACGTGTATTACCTGGCCGTGGGCTTCTATAATATGTTTGCAGATAGCAAGCCCTAAACCGGTACCGCCAATGTCGCGGCTGCGGGCAATATCGGTGCGGTAAAAACGCTCAAAAATCCTCGGCAGATGCGCTGTGGCGATGCCAATACCATCGTCTCCTATTTCAATCAATGCGTGTGTATCATCTGTTTTATATATACTTGCCCAGATGTGCCCGCCTGTACGCCCATATTTGGTTGCATTCTCTACAAGGTTAAACAGCACCTGCTTTATTTTTTCTTTATCGGCATATACAACCAGTGGTTGCTCACAGCCTTTTTTCACCGTAGTCTTTATATTTTTTGCACTGGTGATAATAGAAAGAGACTGGTACACTTCTTTAATGATGTCCTGCACTATAAACTTTGTCTTATGCACCGGCTGTTCACCACTTTCCAGCCGTGATATTTCATCAAGGTCGTTTACCAGATTTACCATGCGGTCAACATTGCGTGAAGTGTTCTGCAAAAATTTTTTATTGAGATTAACATCCTCCATTGCGCCTTGCAAGAGGGTTTCCACATAACCTTGTATAGCAAAAATGGGCGTCTTAAACTCGTGTGATAAATTTTGCAGGAACTCTTTGCGGAAAGCTTCGTTGGTTTTTAGTGTTTCAATCTCCTCCCGTCGCTGCTGCGCCCATTTGGTTACATCTTCCTGCACTTCGTCTATACTTTTTTGTGGCAGCACGTACTTGAAATAAGTTTCTTCTTTTTTTGTTGCTTTGGTTTGATAAATAAACTTATAAATGAGTTTTATTTTACGGTAAATAAACCACTGCAATACAAAACGGATAAGCAGGTAACTACCGGCAAACGTAGCTACAATAGCTCCTAAAGCAATGAGAATATGCGAGCTTACCAGTACAAACACAATACCCTCGGGTATTGATAATATTAAAGCGGTAAAAATAGAAAGCTGGTTAGGCGTGAGGTTTTTTGTCTTAAACATAGGAAAGCTTAAAGGTAAATAAGGGCAGACAAGCGTAAAAGTAACAGTTCGTTAATTTCATAGCTGACTCGCCGGGCCTTTAGCACTCAAATTTATAGCCTACGCCTTTTACAGTGGTAATGCAATCTATGCCCAGCTTCTGCCTTATTTTACGGATGTGCACATCTATGGTTCGGTCGCCTACAATTACGTCGGTGCCCCACACTGTATTCAATATTTCATTGCGAAGGAATACCCTGCCTGGCTTGGAAATAAGCAGGTACAGCAATTCAAACTCTTTTTTAGCCAGTATCACTTCGGTATCTTTTACCGTTACCATAAAGCGTACAGGATCTACCGTTATATCATCGGCCTTCAGCGTTTTATTTTCTTCTTCGGTTACAGATTTGCCGGTTGTTCTGCGAAACAGCGCATTTATGCGGCTTACCAATACTTTTGGACTTACCGGCTTACTGATGTAATCATCCGCACCGGTTTCCAGGCCTTTTATGTGCGATACATCGTCGCTTACCGCGGTTAGAAAAACAATAAGTGTATCAGTAAAAATGTCCTGCGCGCGTAACAACCTGCATACTTCAATGCCGGTTTTGTACGGCATCATAATATCAAGAATGATTAGGTTCGGCAGCAATTCCTTCGCCTTGTCCAAAGCCTCATTTCCATCCCGTGCTGTAAATACTTCATAACCCTCCCTGCGCAGGTTAAAGCCTATGATCTCTAAAATGTCCGGCTCGTCATCTGCTATTAAAATTTTTTTCCCGGTGATATCCATTAACTATTTGTTTACACAAAATTAAAATTCATTTATTAGTGCATGTATAGTAAAGCATTATATTATTGTTAAGCAAAAGAAAGATGGATTGGTTATATTTTTGCTCCGGTAACATAACTTTTTAGTTTGCAATAAAAAAAGCACAATCTGTAAAAATAATTGATTAAAGCCGGCATACGGAAAGGGACAAATTAAAATAGCATAATGAAGAGAACGACTACTGCGCTGCTGTTTATACTGGGTATTCAACTAACCGGCTTAATAGCTGTAAGGGCTCAGCAGGGGAAAATTCCGCTGATGCGGCAAACATTCCACGAGCGCATTGATGCAATACAAAAAAACCTGCTTAAACTTGACGGTATAGCAGATAATGAGCTGAGCCTGACTACGGATGATGATATGAACCTGCAACTAACCTATGCAGCAACAAAGCGGATAGACGATATAGAAAGCGCGATTGAAAGTGACACATCGCTTAACAGCAATTATAAAATTAAATACCTGCGCGGGTTAAGCGAAGCATTGGAATTATTTAGCCGCTATTACCGCACTCAGTCTTTTAAAGCAGCCAGCTTCCCGGTCTTGATCAATGCATACAGCCAGAGCATGCAGCTTGACCAGCAGGGAGTATCCATAGAAAACTTAGTGGCGAGGAACAACTTTGAGGTTGGTAATATTCTTGTGCAGACCGTTGCATTCCAGGATAATCCGGGTATTGCCGGAGCAAAAAACAGTGTTTTCCTGAAAGACTGCAAGCTGCATCCCGACAAAATATTACCTTACCTTAACCGAAGCGTTAATTACCCGTTTACTGATAGTTTGATCGTTGCCGCAGCGCATTACAACCCCGGCCAGTTCTACGATTTTGCCCAGGGCAGCGGACAATTAGCCCGAAGAATAAAAAGCAGTCCGGATACCTTGGTCCAAACCATCAGCAAGCTGGCCGTACAAAAAAGCGGCAGGTTGTATTTTCCTTTCCTGGATAATCTGTATCATGGTAAAGTAACACAGGAGCAGATAGATGCTGTAAAAGACAATGAAGCCAGATATTACAGCCTGCTCGTGAAAACCAAAATTGATTATGCCGACCGGGCTATGCACCGGGATACGCCCATGGGCCTTTCGGAGATTGATGTGCGCCTGAGAGAAACCGGCAAATACTATATCAATACCATTAACGGCCTGCACGAATCGCCGGATAACGTGCGGTTTAAAATACTGGAAAATCTATCGCCGCAGGAACTGTATTATTTAGCGGTGATGCAGGAAGAAATTATTTATACGTCCAGTTACGTGCGGGGCGTGTATCCGCGGATATTCCAGCGAATGAAAGTTGCGCGCGGCGATTCTTTACTGATCTCGATGCGGTTTGACCATTTTAAAAAATGGATAAAAATGGCCGCTAATTACAATACGCTCGACGATTTTCTGAGGCGTATGGATAAGCAGAATGCACAGGTGCTGATGAAGGCCTTTGTTAACGGCCTGGACAGAGGTTACGGCAAAGACAGCCTCGAAGATGCCGTGGATGTGGCCGGCTCTTATGCCAGCATTTACGATAAAGATTTGCAGAAACTTATCCTGCACCAGGTACAGGAAAACCAGCAACTGGCCCGGCAAACCGGAAGTAAGCGGGCAGTAGATATCTATAATATTCTCAACACGCTTTTTTTATCTATGGACTCTTCCAATCATATTGATGTGTCGAAGGAATTAGGTATCCGGCCGGTTTATTTTATGCCTAATAAGAGTTTGGAAGATTCGAGCGGCAGGATAGTTATACAGCAGTTTTTTTATGGCGATAAAGACGGCCAGAATGTATTTAACGCTTTTACCAACGCTTACAGCAGCAGCAACTGGAAAAAGACATCTACTGAAAACTGGGTGGCTTACAATTCATTAAAAGGAACGCCTATTACGATTTATTCGAACCGACCGCTGGATGAAAAGCAGGGTCTTGACGAGAAAGCCCAGCATGACCTCGACGATTATTTAAGTGACCATGATATAAATCCAACTGTGGTGCTGCACCGTGGCCATAGCTACTGGCTCAGCGCTACTATTGACCAGTTGCCTTCATCGGCGCAGGTAGTGCTGCTCGGCAGTTGCGGCGGGTATCAAAGCCTTAGCCGCGTGCTTTCCATTTGTCCGGAAGCGCATATTGTATCTTCCAAGCAAACCGGCAGCGGGCTTATCAACCTGCCACTTATTAATGGCATCGTGGAAAAGCTGCGGCAGGGCAAAGATCTTGACTGGCCCATAATGTGGGAAACCTTCCGCAGGCAATTTACCAGCCCACAAACCAAAGAGTTGTTTGATGATTATGTGCCGCCCTATAAAAATTTAGGCGCCACCTTTATTATGGCCTATACTAAATTGCAGGACAAGGAAAACGGATAAACTTTGATTAATAAAGCGCTGCCTTGCAGTACTGCTTTTGTTTAACAAAATACATAATTGTACATAACCTTATCAAGCGAACAATGCCCGTCCGCTCATTCTAATCCATCGGCAACCGTACTTTTTTCTTTTATAACTGAAAGATAATGGCAATACCGGCTCAGCACTCGTTCTCCTTTTTATTTTAAAACTACTACCAGCTATGAAATACAACCTCTTAGGTAACACCGGACTAAAAGTATCGCAGCTTTGCCTTGGCACCATGACATTTGGCGGCAAAGGCTATTGGACCGCTATCGGCACCTTGCCGCAGGATGCAGTGAACGAACTTGTAAAACGTGCTGTGGATGCAGGCATCAATTTTATTGATACTGCAAATGTATATTCCGAAGGATTATCGGAGCAGATGACGGGCAAGGCTATACATGATCTTGGTTTGAAGAGAGATGACCTGGTAATTGCTACGAAAGTGCGGGGTAAAATGGGCGAAGGACCCAACAACACCGGCCTTACGCGTAAACACATTTTACAGCAAGTGGAAGATAGCCTTAAGCGGCTTGGTACCGATTATATTGATCTCTACCAGATACATGGTTACGACCCGCTGACGCCGCTGCAGGAAACGCTGTGGACGCTGGATGATCTGGTAAAAAGCGGTAAAGTGCGCTATATAGGATGCAGCAATTTAGCTGCCTGGCAATTAATGAAAGCGCTTGCATTTTCTGAGTATAAGGAACAGGCAAAATTCGTTTCCTTACAGGCGTATTACACGATTGCCGGGCGCGACCTGGAAAGAGAATTAATTCCGTTGTTGCAGGACCAGAAGCTTGGGCTGATGGTTTGGAGCCCGCTTGCAGGCGGCTTACTGAGCGGAAAATATAAAAGAGATAGCGAAAACCCCGAAGATAGCCGCCGAGCAAACTTTGATTTTCCACCGGTTAACAAAAGCAAAGCCTTTGATATTTTAGATGCGCTGCATCCGATGGCGGAGGCAAAAGGCGCAACAGTAGCACAGCTTGCTTTGGCGTGGCTGCTCCATCAGCCGGCGGTAACTTCTGTAATTATCGGCGCTAAAAAAACCGAACAGCTTGAAGATAATCTAAAAGCTATTGATATAAGTTTTACAGCGGAAGAAATGCAACAGCTTCATGAAGTAAGTAAGCTGTCGCCGGAATATCCGGGCTGGATGTTGGAGCGGCAAGGCGCAGACCGGAAAGTGTAACTATTTTAATTAACAGCATTTGAAAATTTAAGTGTGCTGTTGCACAATACGGAAAATACATTTAAAAATGTATTTCCCGTTGTTTTGTACGGCCATAGATCAGGCTTCTGTATAAGTTAATACTATATGGATTATTCCTATGAATTTTTTTCCTCATTTGGGCAACCTATCAGGTAGGCAATGCTCATCCCGAAACGGTTTTTTACTTTGCCGGCTTTCCATATATAATTTTTATTTAGCTCCCTGGTTAAAGCCAGCATCTGTTCCGGTTTGTACAACCGGCTAACCGATACGATACCGTCCCACACCGTGCAAAAGGGAATGAGCGGAAGCAGATAAGTAAACAGGAGCCGCGACCAGCGAAAGGGTTTAATAAAAGGCGTGAGCAGTATAAAAGCAATGGGCTGCAGCAGCAAAATGGTTATTATAAACACAATGCTTTTATCGCCGCCATCAAAAATGGCAATGCCTTGTTTGGCGCTTACAGCATCCTGCAATACCGCTTTTGCCATAGCGGGCTGAAAGTGATGAAAGCCGGAGAAAATGGTTCGGAAGCCGGTTAGTTCCGGCGGCACCTGCAAAGCATCCACCGGCTGCGTTATATAGCTGATAGCTCCTTTTGTTTTTGCCTGCAAAAGCTTATAGGCACTGATGTTGGGAAATTTATCGGTAACAACAACCGGCTTATCCAGATGCAGTTTTTTAAGGCCGTGCTGTACCTGTTCAATAGCACCGCCCGCCCCTGAACATAGATCAATAATGCGGTTGGCATTAGTCTGCTGCAGCGCAGCCTGTAACAAAGGAATTATGGGTTGATATAAATTACCCTTCGTTAAAACAAAGCGTAGAAAATCGGTCATGCCCTCCCTTATAACTGCGGGAAACCAGCTTACATCTTCAAACTCAAATAGTAACGATTTCATTAGCGAAAGATCACTTTATTATTACTTACTACCAGCAGACAACGGATCATGTTTTACCGGTTAACAGATCAATCATATACACCTGCAACTATATACCACAGCGCGGTATTTTTCGTTTATCATTGCAATATTCATCAATTGCATTGTATGCGTGTACTACTCCCTTTCCTGTTCCTCTTATGTACTGTTTCGGCTTTTTCGCAGGACGATATGCCCGACTATCGCAGTAAAAAAGATAACTATGCAAAGATGGCCGAAAAAGATATTAAAGCGGATCTTGCCACTTTTACTATGGCTGGTATTGATGAAAGTGTTGGCAAAACCGCTTTGCAGCGTATTCCTGTTACCAACTTTGGCAATAATTTCATAAGGTTTGAAGGCAGTAATATAAAAGTTGAAATAAAAGCTGCGCCCTTCTTCCCAACGCAGCATAAGCTGGATTACATAGATAAATACCTTGCAAAGATTGATAAGAAAGCCTATTATGGAAATATGGGCGCCGTACCTAAAACCGGCTATTCCTCCGTAATGGTTGTTGTTGACAAGGATACCATTATGCTGCCGCAAGCCGCTTATTTCGATTTATATAATCCAAATTTTACGTACACAGAAGGTGGCAGCCAGAAATCGTTTAACGGTGTTTACCTATCCGGTGATAAGCGAAAGATTTACATTTATATGCTTAACAGAGACAACACCGGGAGCTATGAAGTAACCTGGGTAATTCAGGATAAGAAATACCTGCGCCGCGTGGTTGATTTCGGATTTTTAAAATAATTCCGGCCGTCCAAAATATTCTGTTTATTGTGTTATTTACCCCAGAAAAGATCACCTGATTTCCTTCAGTCATTCTGTTATGATATGCACCCGCTCCAATAAAAAAGCGGCCTCTTAAATACTATCTGCAATTTAACTACCGGAGTACGCTATAGGTTATGGCATATTCTTAGCTCAACATTACTACAGTTTATCTTTTACCTGTAAAAAATTTATTATGGATACGACCGTAAAGCAAGAAGCGCAGCGATATACCATCGGCGGTGACCTAACCGTAAACCGGATGGGATTTGGCGCTATGCGGATAACAGGCGATGGCATCTGGGGCCCGCCGAAAGACCGCGAAGAATCAATCAGGGTATTACAAAAAGCAGTAGCTCTGGGAATAAATTTTATTGATACCGCCGATAGCTACGGGCCGCACGTTTCGGAGCTGCTGATAGCAGAAGCTTTATTACCTTATCCAAAAGACCTGGTAATCGCAACCAAAGGCGGCCTGTTGCGCACGGGTCCCAACCAATGGCCGGTGGATGCGAATCCTGCGCACCTGCACAAAGCGCTGGAAGGCAGCCTGGAACGCCTGAAGCTGGAAAGCATTGACTTATACCAGTTGCACCGCATAGACCCGAAAGTGCCTTTTGAAGATACGCTTGCATTCTTACAAAAAGCGCAGGAAGATGGGCTTATAAAGCACATTGGGCTTTCTGAAGTAACGGTTGAACAGGTACAGCAGGCTGAAAAATTTATAAAGATTGTATCGGTGCAAAATATGTACAGTATAGACAACCGCAAATGGGAGCCGGTTTTAGAATATTGCGCAGCAAATAAGATGGCCTTTATACCCTGGTATCCGTTAAATGCCGGCAATGTAAAGGCGCTGGATACTTTAAATGCTGTTGGTAAAAACTACAATGCTACAGCTCACCAGGTGGCGCTTAGCTGGCTGCTGCACCACTCGCCCAATATTTTACTGATACCCGGCACCTCCAAAGTAAAGCACCTCGAAGAGAATTATAAAGCGGTGGAAATAAATTTGTCTGCTGAAGATATGGATAAATTAAATGCAATTGCTGCTACTAAAGGCAACAACAACTGAAAGATTTGCAAGGGCAAAAAAAACGGTTAGCCCTCTTTGTTTTCTAACGGTTTGTATTTTTTTAACCGTCTTTTCATAATCACCAAGAAAACTGGTAAAAGATAAAATGACAGAACTGGCAGTAGTGACTGCTGATCGAAAATGATTGATAAGAGAATGTAAAGAACAAGTGCCGATAGCAGCATGAAAGCCGTCCACTTACTTTTTAAATAAAAATATTTTTTGTCATTTTCCAACCCATCTACACTTAATTGTGGTTTTGTGTAAAATGCGTATTTATTAAGGCTGTACTGCATAAACATTACACCTACAATATTGGCTATATAGATAAACACCGGCAACATAAATCCCGGCCGTATGTGCTCTGTAAGTCCGGAAGCAGAGAAAGGAAAGCACACTATAAAAAACAGAAGCGCAAGGTTACGCCTGATAAGGCCAAGATTGTATTTTTTTAAATACCTGCACAGTTGTAAATGACCAATCCAGGACACGCCAATAAAAATAAAGCTCAGGCAAAATGCTAAAAAGCGAACAATTACAGGCTTGAATGCCATTAAAATTGCCATCGCATCTGTCCCCTTTTCAATATCCGGAAATTGTATTTCGATGACTAATAATGTAATGGCAATAGCAAATACAGCATCACTAAAAAGAATAAGCCGCTCCAGCTCAAATTCTCTTTCCAGTTCAGATTTTTTTTCCGGCATAAGCAGCAGCTATTTTAGGAGTAAGACAGCAGCATGAAGATAAGGACTTACTGCAACAGAATTCAGGAATTTGAGTTGCAGTAGATCCTGCATTATACCATCAAAGCAGTATAAAGAATAATTTGCTTAAGAACCCGATGTTCGTTTGCCTGTAATGCAGGCCATACTTTATTTTTCATCCAAAAAAGAAACACTTGTAATAGTCAAAAAAATAAATTTTTGCCATTACACAAAGCAGGTACAATTTTTATATACTAACAGGCATGCAATATGAAGAAGTCATTGGTTTTGTAGCCGGCATTTTCACCTCTGTTTCTCTGCTGCCGCAGCTTATAAAAACGATAAAAGAAAAAGACGCAAAAAGCCTGTCGCTCTTAATGATGCTCGTTTTAATTGCTGGTAACAGCTTATGGATTTATTATGGGTTTTTACAAAAAGATTTTCCCATCATTGTTACAAATGTTTTCTCCGACCTTGTAAATCTTTCGCTGCTTTTTTTTAGTGTACGGTACAAAAAAGCAAATAGTGAAGAAACAGATCCGGCAATATTAAAATAACGCACCTTTGCCCGCATAATTTTTTATGACAGGCAAAAACTTCAGGGATGCTTAACTGGAATAAAATTTACGATACGATAACCACGTGGGTTATAACCATCGGACCAAGAATTATTTTAGCATTTATCTGCTTGTTTGTTGGCCAATGGCTTACAAGAGTTCTTATCAGGCGGCTGCACCGGGTAATGGATAAACGCAATGTGGACAGTTCTTTCAAGCCGTTCCTCATAAGCCTGATCAATGTGCTGCTGCAGTTGTTGCTGTTCCTGATACTGATGCAGGTATTAGGTATCAAGCTCACCCTGTTTGCCAGTTTGCTGGCTGCAGTTGGCGTTGCTACAGGCTTGGCATTATCCGGCACTTTGCAGAATTTTACCAGCGGTATTTTAATACTGCTGATGAAGCCTTACCGGGTAGGCGATAGCATTATCGCACAAGGTCAGGAAGGCATCGTAGAGGCGATAGAAATTTTTTATACCGTCGTTACTACGTACGATAATAAAACAGTGATTATTCCCAACAGCAAACTATCTAACGAAGTAATCATCAACATCAGCCGCGAAGGTATCCGCCGGCTGGATGTAGAGTTTAAGTTTGGTTTTGGCGCCGATTTCAAACAGGTGGAAGCCATTTTAAAAACCTCGATTGGAAGCCTCGAGTACGTACTTAAAAACCCCGACTACCGGATAGGTGTTTCTACGGTAGAAGCAGATGGCTACCGCATTGCCGTAAATGTATGGGTAGAAGCACATGGCTTTCAGGACTCGAAACTCATTTTCCAGGAAAAGCTGATCAGCGATTTAAAGGCAAATGGCATTAAGTTGCCGGGCATGTAAGTAAGAATATCTCTATCTGATAAACACAACCTTAAATGCGTGAACCGGGTAACGACAAGAAAATAAACAGCAAAACAGGGTTGTATTATAAGGTGCGGGAGGATTAAAACAGGAGGATATCATATTGCTGCTCAGCGGTATTATCCGGGTTTTTTATATGGAAATAAAGTCCAAAATAGTATTTCGTTAATGCGGTAATAACTATTAAAACAAAAGCCGGCTGTATAAACCGGCTTTCAAAAAATTACCTGTAAACGGTGTAACCAACCTTGCATTTTCTATACTAATTCTCATAATCCAATTAATCACCCCAAATCCCCATCCCTCATTTTCCTGCACTAATCCTCCTCATCCGTTTCATCGCCCCAAATCCCCGTCCTTACTCCTTTACAAACTTTAGCGCCTCTGTTTTGCAACCCGTTGTAATATGGATGTAGTAGGTGCCGGGCTGCAGGTTGGCGGTAGGCGTGCGGTACTGTGTGCTGCCGTTGCTTGTGCCCTTTGCCAGCACGGTGCCGCTACCATTGGCGATACTGATATTGCTCTTTTCGCTGGTCTTCAAGCCTTGCACCGTTACATAGTCTCTAACAGGGTTGGGATAGAGGGAGGCAGAAGCTGCTGTATTGTCTGCACTCGCTACTTCACTATAGCGGATGGTGCCATCGCCGCTTACGGCTTTTACCCGGTAATAGTTTTCGCCCTGCAGCAGGTTGCTATTGGTGATGCTGTAGTTCTTTAGATTATTTACGCCGCTTACTTTAGCTATTTGGGTAAAACCTGTCCGGCTGTTATTGCTTCTTTCTATGGTGTAGTAGGAGATATTATCTTCCGGAGGTAAACCTTTCCAGCTAATGCCATGGTTTTGCAGCCAGCGTTTGATGCGTACAAATAAAGGGACGTTTGTTGGATAGCCATAGTAGCGAGCTAAAGCGCGATATGTCTCAAATGTTTGCAGTGGTTGGGTAAAGCCTGTTAATACTATCTTAACATCAGCTTGCAAATCTGCTGTAAGAGAGGTCTCTAAATTTCCTAAATCTGTTAATTGTAAGCCTCCATTGCCAAACTATGCATCCAGGGAACCATCTGAATTGTAACCCACAACTGCAAAGTCATACCCAACACCATCAGGAGAAGCGCTGCCAACTACTACAATCTTTTCTCCTACAAGCAGTACCTTTTTACCTTCTGAATATTGAGAAAATGTATTTGTGATTACGCCGCCTTGTCCGAAGCTTTTATCCAAAATGCCATCTGTATTAAAACGTGCAACTGTGAATTTGAGGTCAAAGGGCTGGGCGCTTGTTCCGGTTACTACGATCTTGCCGTCTTCCTGTATGGCTACATCATTAATACTGCAACCACTGCTACCAACCTGCAGGTCTACAATTCCATCATCACTAAAACTTTTGTCGTAACTACCATCTGTATTGTATCGTTCAAGGTGAAAGCGGGCATCATCTGCATCTTCATTACCCCGGTAGCCTGCTGCTACAATCTTACCGTCTTTCTGCAACGCAATGCCATTGGCGCAACCTATTGTTGTGCTTACTACAATACCTGCTTTCCCATAGCTAAGGTCTTTGGTACCATCTGGTAAAAAACGGGCTGTAGCTACCTGATCAAAATGCTGTTCTACATTTGTTGTAACACAAGAGCCGGTTATGATCTTTCCATCCGGCTGCAGCAATATGCTTCCTGCTCCTTCATTCGCGTAACCGAATGAAGCAGTAGCTGTGCCATTAATGCCAAAGGTAGAATCAACACTACCATTTGGCTTAAAGCGTGCAAAGGCAATCTGATCTTTATTGTCCGTTGCTCTGAGGCTGCCGCCTGCCAATATCCTGCCATCCGGCAGCAAGGCAAGGGAAGAAATGCCTGCATTATCTTCCGGCTTTGTCATACCCGTAAACAATACGTAGGTGCTGCCATTCTCACCAAAAGAAAAATCAGGGGAGCCATCCGGCAACAGCGCATCTATCTTGAAAGTAAAAGCAAACCCTTTGTACGGTCCTAAGGTCGCAATCAATATTTTGCCATCTTTGGCAACTTTTATTGTTTCACCAATAAAATTTAGAGAATGCTCATCAGTAATTGTACCCTTGATTCCAAATGACTTGTCAAGTGTGCCGGGCTGTTGGGCAAGAAGAGGAAGCGTGCTGCATAAGAACAAAAAAAATAAAAGTAGCTTCATAAACAGGATTGGGTTAAAAACAGAAAAAAAATTTATTTAGTTGTCCCTTAAAAACTCATTTGTTGTAAAAAGGTAGAATTTTTCTGCCAGGAAAAGTTTTGAAGTATATAAATGATTCGAAGCAAAAAGCGCAAAAACATCTCTTTGTAGATGTTCATCATTCTTTTAAAGTTCATTGCGGCAGCAGCCAGCATAACATTGATATCATCTCCTTTAATTCCACCATAAAAGTTACGGCCCAGGCGGTGATCCTGTTTCAGATGACCAATTTTTGGCTCAATGGCAGCCCTGCGTCTAAATCCTTTTCTCAGCTTTTGTTTTTCATAAGGTGTTCTGTTTTTCCCCGCTCCATCAGGCAACGTGATTGCAGTCCCTAACACTAATTTTGGTCCCCGGTAACCACGATCGACAAACGTATTTTTTAAAATAATTCCAGTTAACCTTTGTTGTTGCTCCAGGGCGGGAGATAAGGTTTTACTATCGTGCAGGTTTTCTTTAATGTTCAGCGCTCCGATGATTACGCCGCTGTTTAATGTAGTAGTGATGGATACTTTAGATCCAAACTCATACTTCTTATGTTCTTTGCCTTTACTAATGCAGAGGATGTTTGGTTCATGCAACGAATAAATTTTATTGCTATCAGATTTGTTTTGCGCCAAAACTTTTTTAAATAATAACAGAAGGCGCTGATGTAGATTGGGTGGTAGTTTGCGCTCCAGTTCCCGAACCAGCCTGCCGGCAATTGTTCTTATCTTCTTATCTGCTTTGCGTGCTTTGCCTTTGTTTTTAGGATGATTTCTAAAGCGCTGATCCATCAATAATTTCTTCAAAGTGCGGGTGTAGCTTTGACGTAATTCTATCTCTTGCTTACCGGCAATGGCAACACATTTTTTGATAATCTTCCGGTGTAATTTATTATCTGTAGGATACGTAATATTTTTCTCCTGAACGGTAGTGTCAGTTGTGGCCTGATCTTCACGGCCATCTTTTCCGTTTACCCGAATGCTTTCTTTAAAAATTAATTCTATTCCCTCAACACCAATACGATTTCTGAAATGCACTAACTCACTCGGCTCGCATGGTACGCCGCAGGCATAAGATTTTTCGCCACTAAAGTATTGATAATAGATATTTTCAAACCATTGTTCTACCACACTCTCATCACTGATGTTGCGAATGTGTTTTAAAATTAATAAGGAAACCATCAATCGAACCGGCTTTGCAGGACGCCCTTCCTTTGAATATAGTTCTGCAAAAGCTTCTTCGAAAATGTTCCAGTTGATTTTGTTGGCTAAAATATACAGCGGATGACTATGACTTAACTGCTCTTCAAATGTGCTGTAAAAGCCGGTTTGAGTAGTGGATTGTTTCTTTGAAAGCATAAAATAATCTGCAAGGTTTAGAACATAAATTTCTATTTTCCTGCAAATCTTTTCAAACATTTTTATCCTCAAACTCTTACCAATTGTGCATTACTTGTATTTTTAAGGAACGACTATTTAGCAAGGCAAAAACTAAAGTTATGTTACTTCCATTAATACCCAAACAAAAAAGGCTGCCTAAGAAGACAGCCTTTATATAATATTAGTAATAAATACAAGGATACCGTTTCAGCTATTACTGGCGCTTGATTAATTACTTGGGATAGATGTATAAATTATAGAGTTGCTATAATCAGGTGTTAACAGCGTAAGCCATACACATGCGAGTGTAAATATTTATTACATCAATGCAGTAGCAGTTGAATAATATAAATGAAAAGGCACAATAATTAGCAGATAACATGCAGTTATATCGGTTTAACTTCCGCCTGCCGGCTTCTCAAAAACCACCGCCCCGCCTTTTGCAAACAGGCGCAACGCCAGCTCTGCGCCTACTCCATCGGTATCTTTAAAAATTAATTTTTCATCACTTACTATTGTTTTTCCGTAAGCGCTCTTTACATTAATAACAGCTTCATATTTATCGCCCTTTTTAGTAAATGCTATACTGGCGTTTGCAGCATCATTTTGTGTATCGAAATCAATATTACAGTGCCGGAGGGCTTTTACTACTTTAGCCGTTGCGTCGTCCTCCACGCCCGAAATGTGCAATTGCACCGGCATTTCTATATTAGAAAAAGGCGCCAGTTGCGGGTAGGTTTCCAACAGTGTATTCCGGTACAGATTGTAATTGTCCTTTTCGCCCCGGCTGTCTTTATAGCCCCGCGACAAATCCTCGTATAACCGGCCTAAATACAGCTTTTCATTCGCTGTATCCAGCAGCGTGGTCTTTACGATGCCTTCGTACTCCTTCAATGCATCTTCCTCATCGCCGTCTGCTTCTTTAAACTGGGCGTTGAATAATTTAAAATAGCGCTGTATGTTTTGCCGGTTATCGGTGCGCTGGTAGTCCTCATATTTATTCCGGAAGTATTTAGGGCTAAAGTTTTTTAATAAGTACCAGGCTTCATCATACGTAGTGGTGGATTCGCCGCAGAATAAGTCATACACCAGCCTCGTGCGGTCCGGGTCGCCGGACAGTTCATTCACAACGATATATTCGCCCATCAGCTTTTGTATTTTAAGCGATGCAATGGCAAATAATGCTGCCGGCGAAAACCACCAGCCGCTGTTTAAAAACTTAACCTGTGCAATCTGCCGGTCCAGCAACTCTACCTTAAGAAGGGAAATACTGAAATCGTATTGCGTTTGCGATAGCGTGGTGCCGATATGCAGCTCTTTAAAGCCGGCTGCTTTATCCAGCGCAAAGGCTGCGCTATCCAATTGTCCGTCGTACATATAACTGCGTGCAAGACCAATATTGTACCAGCCAAAGCCGGGCGTAGAGCCGGTTTGCCCGATAATCTGGTTGCACATGGAGATCGCTTTTTTGGTGTGCCCGCCGTAGATATACAGTTGCGGTAAATAGTAGAAAGGCTCCTGCAGAATACCCTGCTCGCCGGCATACATATCTTTGGAATAATACTCAATAGCATTGGCAAATTTCCCGATTTCACTTTGCATATTGCCATAGTTGTTCCAGGAGATAGCGCCGTTTTCTGCTAATTGCTGGTAATAATATTCGCTGCTGTCGTAGTTTTTATTATAAGAATGCAACAGTGCGAGGTAATGATAAATCTGCAACCGGTTTTGATTGCTTTGCCCCGGCCCGAACCAGGCATCGTTCAGTTGCCGCGTATGTTCTATTTGTGCAAAACCTGCATAGCAGCTTTCAAACGCTGCACGCTCGTTTTCAGCAACCGAATTTTTTAAAAAATTAAACTTAGCGCCTGTAAAAAAACGGTTTCGGTGATACTCCCACGCGCGCTGGAAAGAAATGCCAAAGTAATCGCGCTGAAAATGATAGTGATCTATTTCGTTGAGCAAGGCCATCACCGAATCGGGCATTTCTATATTGTCATAGCATTTCTTCAGTGCATTGGTTATTACAATCATATCCTGGTACCGCGCTACATTCTGAGAAAAATAGCTAATGGAAGAATAGATATTTCTAAGGGTCTGATCGAAATCTTTTTCCAACAAATCCAGCGATTTCCGCAGGGGAAGGATTGCATTTTTGTAGCCCAGGTAGTCGGCACTGCGGTCGTACTTATACATGCCTTCGTACATCCAGCCGACATAATACGTACTGTCGAGCCGTAAAAATTCCCGGCTTCTCGGCAGGGCATCTTTATCAGTAAGATTAACACCAATCCGTTTGGCGTTAATTTCGTACCGGGCAGCGCTTTTATCCTCCTGTGCAGAAGCACAGCGATTAAAAATCAAGAATACACAAAGCGCAATAATGCGGTTCATCAGCTTTTAGGCTCCTTTAATCGTTTAAGAATACTTTCATAGGTGTAATCATCAATTTCCTGCAGGATTTTTTCCCGGCGCACTTTCATGTTTCTAACTTCTTCTTCATTCAGAATCTGGATTTTTTTATTAATTTCCATTTCCTTCAATTCCTGCAATGCTTCATCGCTTAGCAGGTTTACCATTAAATGTTCCATGTTGTTTAGTTTTAGGATTATCAGATAGGATTGTTGAATTGAATGATAAAACAATTGGATTCACAAACACTAAACACGTCGTATTTCTTAATCTTTAAAAACTTCCCTGTACGGTTAATATTAAACGAAACTGACGGATTAACCAGTTTGTACCTAATACGAATTTGAATTTCTCTTTGCGATGTTTCTATATTTGGATGTCCTTTAATTCACTTGATCTTAAAGCAGAAAACATTGCATGGGGAAATGTTTAGCAGCCTGAATATGTCGGGTCAAATTGTTTTTAAGGCATTAAGTCTGCAACAAATATCGTACAACAATTCGGGAAAATAGCACATTAAAAATTAAATGTTTTAAAGGTTTGCGCCGGTTAAATAATAAAATTTTAATTATTTAACCGCAACTTGCTTAATCTGTTCATTTCTCTTTCCAGAATACTCCCTAAAACTTTTTGTTTGGCTTCTTTGCTGCGATAAATCAGGCGATGGTCCAGCACTGCAGCCGTTATCGTTTGCAGATCGTCTTCTGTTACGAAAGTGCGGCCGTTTACCAGGGCAAATGCCTTAAGACATTTGAGAAAAGTAATGCCGCTTCGGGTAGATGCCCCTAAGATTATATCAGCATTACGCCTTGTATCCGTTACAATATTACGCACACCGGCAATGAGCTCTTCATGTATAAAAACCTTCTCCGCTTCATCCTGCAAAAATAGTATCTCGTCCATGCTTAATACCTGTTGTATGTACAGCAGGTTATTTTGAATGCCGAGATAATCTTTATAAATATTAAGTTCGGTGGCTTCATCCACATACCCAAAATAAATCTTGATAAAAAAGCGGTCTAACTGGGCTGCCGGCAATGGATAGGTGCCTTCCATCTCCACCGGATTCTGGGTGGCGATAGTAAAAAACAAACGCTCCAGCGGGTAGGTGATGTCGCCCATTGTTATCTGGTTTTCTGCCATGCACTCCAGCAGGGCCGATTGCACCTTGGGCGAAGCGCGGTTAATTTCATCGGCCAGTAAAACATTGCAAAAGAGCGGACCCTTTTTAAAAATAAACTCTTTCTGCACATCATCAAATATATGCGAACCAATAAGGTCCATCGGCAGCAGGTCCGGTGTAAATTGTATGCGTTTAAAATCTGCGCCACCGCCGCCACGCAGGCCGGAAATGCTCCTGGCTAAAGTTTTGGCCATTACGGTTTTGCCGGTGCCCGGATTATCTTCTATCAGGATATGTCCTTTGGCCAGCAGCGCGGTAAGGATAAACTGGATTTGCGTACGCTTGCCGCGTATAACCGTCTCTATACTATCGGTGAGCTTCTGAATATTACCTAATGCCTGCTCCATTTCTATATTGGGTTCTCTTGTTGCTGTTTCCATACTTGTTGACTATTTAGGTTGAGAAAAATATCCGACCGTATTGTAAATGTTTAAAAACCTGTTGAACCTTATTTTAAAGGGAACACTTTGGTTAACCCGGCTGGTAAAACTTTCATAAAAGCTATTTATTGTTTCTTCCTCTTTCGGCGAAAGTAGAGCCTTGCTGTATTTCACTTTCTGATAAACAGCACTGAAAGCAGAAAAATTAGTTCCAAACTGTTCATCTGTTTGCAGTGCATACTGCTGTGGCCCCTGCATAGCGCGGCTGTATCCCAACTGGTGCAGATAATAATTTGCCGCACGGTATTTATTATAAGCCGAGAGACGGGCATTAGCATTGCCCTTTGCACGGTTATTAAAATATACCCACACAAAATAAGGCAACGAGAATAAAAGGAGTATAAAGCCGCCGGCCGCACCCAATGCAATCCAGGCCGTTTTTATCCAGTCAACAGGCTTATCTGCGGAACGCTGCTCTTTTTTCTTTTGCTGTTTGGCGTCTTCTTTTTCTATAATTTTTATTTCATCAACCGGTACAGGGCTTGGCATTTTTTTAAAGATAGACAGCACACTGTCTTTTTCCGCAGGGTTAATATTTTTTAGCACTTCGGCATAAGAAGCGGCCGTAATGTGCATCCCTTTTTTTAGCGCACTCAGGGGCACCGCGGCAGTGTCGGCCGTTATGGTTGCCAGTCTTGCGTCTGTAGTTAAATCTATGGCTTGCCGCGTAGTGTAATTTTTATCGTGGTACAAGAGGTTATTTACTTTCATACGCACTATTTTGCCAACGGTATCCACGCTTGTTACCTCACCGTCGGCCACCAGATATACCTGCTGCATATCCAGCGGCGGTGTCTGGTCTGGCTGCGAGGCCTGCTGCGTATTTACATCTGGTATGGTAGTATCAAAGTCCATCCAGCCGTAGCCGGGGAAATAAACCTGCACCCATGCATGTGCCTGGTCTTCGTAAAACCAATACCAGCCCGGGTTTTTACTGCTTCGGTCAATGGTTAAAAATCCGGCCGCCAGCCTTGATGGAATGCCCAGCGCCCGCAGCATAAATAAGGTGGCGCCGGCATAGTATGCGCAGTAGCCTTTCCGGTTTTCAAATAAAAAATAAGAAAGCTTATTGGCACTGGGAATTCCCGGAATACCGGGGTTATCAGAGTATTTAAACAGCGGCTGGCCAAAATCATCTTTACTTAAAAAATAACTACGCAAAGCCAGCATTTTATCTATTGGCGTTTTAGCATTAACAGTCAGTTGCCGGGCCAGCGAGGTGATCCTCTTATACTCCTCGTTGCGTGGCATAAAAGTGTAATAGTCTAAAAACTTTTTATCCAGCCCTTTATAATCTGTAATGTGCCGCAACAAACTAAACCGCTGCTCCTGGAAAGCTTCAAGCGAACGGTTGCCGGCAGGATTGTAAATAAAGTAAGCGCTGTTTAATTCGCTTACCCACATCTTGGCGCGGTAAGCGCTCATATACTGCTGTTTGTATTCTTTAGGCACACCAATTGGCTGGCAGGAAAACGCGGTGGAGGGCGCTAAATATTCATCGGGAGAAAGCGCTACTTTATAGACATCTGCATTTACTACTTTCCGGTTAAGAGTGGCATGTGTGTTCTTAATAACACCGGAATCGGTTTTGGAGAAATACAACGGAATTTTAGAGGGATCAGGTTTGAACAAATCGTTGGATGGCATGTGCGCCGTATCCATTTCAAATGTTTGCGTAAGCGTATCAAACTTTGTGTAATAATACGCGGTAAAATATAAAGGATTGGGCGTAACGCCGTCGGATAAAAAATTATCCAGCTTTGCTACAAACACCAGTCGCTTTCCTTTGCTTAAAGCACCGGTAAGCCGCGTCTGGTCTTTATTATTAACCGAGCCGTCTTTGTTCTGCTTCGTCATGCTTTCGCTATTGCCCTTTTTATTGTAATCGGGCTGCATGCCGCCCCATTCTTTTTCAATAGCCGCAAAGTCTTTTTTGAAGTAGGTGAATGTGCCGGCAAGCATCAACGCCAGCACCAATGCGAAACCCAGCATCCGCTTACCTATAAACAGGCCGAAGCCGGTCTCATCTTCGTTCATATTCCGGATAAGCTCGGCGGTATAAATAATATATACAGCATAAGCAAGCACCGGCGCAAAAGCGCTAATTAAAGCATTGGCATTTATCGTTGCCGTTTTACTTACAATCAATACCTGCAGCACAAGCAACAGTACGCTCCATAAAACGGTAAACCATCTTGCCCTGCTGAAACCATAACCAACCATCCACGCAGCGCAAAATAAAAAGCAGAAAATATAAAATTGTATAGTAACTAAAAAACCAAATTCGCTGACGACGATAATGCCCAAAACCTTATACGCCACAAAGCACAATGCAGCCAGCACCGCAGCCGTGGTAATGAACCGGAACCGATAAGCATAAAAAACAGTAGATACCGCCAACCCGGCAAAAAAGTAACTTCCCTGCAACAGCCACCCGTTTTGCAGGATAGCAAAAAAACGGTTTGCATCCCATAGCACATAATAAATGAGGGCTGCAGTTGGCAGTACCAGCAACAGCATTTGTGCAAGTACTTTTTTATAGCTATGTATTCTTCCGATTCTCATGTACCACTTCTCCGGTTATAGGTAATCTTATATGCAAATAATATTGTTGCCGCGGCTTTACACCTGTACAGCTTTACTGTGCTTTGCCATTATCTCCCGTAAACGTTTTTCGTTCTCCGTTATTTTAGCGCGCGCCATAGACAAGCTCCATTTTCTCTTATACTCGTTCACTGCATTACTTTCGTTCTGAACAAAAATCCATTGCAGCCAGTCGCCGGCGCCTAAACTATCGAAGCTGCGGGTAAGCTGCACAAAAACAAATGAAATCTCGTTGCCATATTTTTCCACCATTTGGCCAACCTGCTCCGGATCGCTTAACGAAGATACCATCACCATCGCCGCATCTTTGGTCTGAACATACTGTTTCAAATCTTTGCTTGCCTGCCATTTGCTTGTACTGATGCCGTATTTTACCCCTTGTTGTATATCGCCGGTATTTACGGCCGCAATTGGCTGGTCCGGTATATAACGTACGTCAAAACCTTCCTTTACCAACTGGCGGTAAACATTCCAGATTTTGCTCTTATAATAATTTAAAAAAGGAATATCAATGATGTCGTTCTGCGGCATACCGGCAGCATAAAAAGAAGCATACAGGTAGATATGAGAAGCGTATGGATCAAGCACTTCGGGAATGCGGACAACGAGGTCTTTATTCTTAGCGTAAATTTTCCATACAATGCGCCGCACATCATCATTGCCTTCAAAATTCTTATAATTAACATACTCTCCTTCCACCCGCTTCAGCTCTTCGATACGGGTGCTGGTATCTTCCGTTTTACGTGGCATCGCCTGTATTATTTTCTCGTCCGCATCCTGTGGCTGCGTGTAAAAGCGGTTGCTGGCGGCAACCGGCAAAGCCAGCGAAAAGAACTGGAAAAAGTCTTCAAAATAAATCACGGCTTTTTCTATACGGTATTCTTTTATCGCAGGCAGGTTCCAGTGATAATTGCCGTCAATACTTGTACTGATCAGCTTTTTCTGGCGCTGCTCTACGAGCGAAAATTTTTTGGAGTAATGCAATTCATCATATTGCAGTCTTATTTTAACAAACCCCAATAGCGGTTTTATAACAGGATGAATATGCAGTTGTATCGTTTGCCTTTGCGCTCCATTTGTTCGATGCAACGGCTGCGTAGCAACACTAAAATTAATGGCGTTCTTTCTTTTCTTCCATAAAAAAAAGATAAAAGAAATCAGCACAGAAAGTAAAGAAACAGAAAGTATAACACAGATAAAAAAAGCTGCAATGCTAAGCAGCAGCGGAAATATATCGGCATAAGCTGTGTCGGGAAGCTTAGGACGGCTGCTAAGCCACTTATAGCCTAAAAGGCAGCAGGTTGCAAACACTGCGAAATACCAGGTAAAGGGAAGATAGAAGGTGATATTGTTCTGTAAGCCTTTCAGTTGCCTGCTCATGGTGCGGAAAGATAAGAGAAAGAAAGCGAAAAGAATGCAAAAGTTGGTACTGTATGCTATCGTATTTCGTTCAAACTTTACTTTCTTTGCCGCCATGCCCGAAACGATTATTTATACTTCCTGCCCCGTATGCAAAAGCACGCTTATACAGCCGGTCCTGCAGGTAAAAGATAATACCGTGAGCAAGCAATTGTTTAACATCTGGCAATGCAGCAACTGTACCCTTCGGTTTACACAGGCAGTACCGTCACCAGGCTGTATCAACGACTATTACCGGTCTCCCCATTACATTTCTCATTCCGATACCAAAGCAGGCTTTATCAACAGGCTCTATCATGCCATAAGAAAATTCACCCTGACTAAAAAGTATGAGCTTGTGCAAAAAGTAAGCGGTTTGCATACAGGACGCCTGCTGGACGTAGGTGCAGGTACCGGCGCTTTTGCAAGCATCATGCAGCGGGGCGGCTGGGAAGTAACGGGCCTCGAGCCGGATGATACGGCAAGGCAAAACGCTATCCAAAAATATGGTCTGGACTTCCAGCTTCCGGAGGCGCTTTACGGGCTGGAGCCGCAGCGTTTTGATGTGGTTACCATGTGGCATGTGCTGGAGCATGTGCATGAGCTGCACGCTTACCTGCAGCACTGCGAACGCATTTTGAAAACAACCGGTACGCTACTGATTGCTGTGCCTAATTATACCAGCCTTGATGCCGGCATCTATAGAGAATACTGGGCTGCTTATGATGTGCCACGTCATCTTTATCATTTTTCGCCGGAGAGCATGCAAAATCTGTTGCAGCAGCACGGCTTTACCATTACTCAATATATACCCATGCTGTTCGACAGCTTTTATATCAGTATGCTGAGTGAACAATATAAAACCGGCCGGAGCGGCCTGCTGCGTGCGTTTTTTAATGGCTTACGTTCCAATATCAACGCGGGGAGAAATGCAGCCAAGTACAGCTCCGTTATTTATGTGGTAAAGAAACCAAAAAGCTAAGCTGCATAATAATACGGCGTCATAAGAATAATCGCTGTATAGTATCTTTGCCCGCTTATGACACAGCGGCGCTCCGTAGCATTTCATACCCTGGGATGCAAACTTAATTATGCAGAGACTTCTACCCTTTCACGTATGCTGGAACAGGATGGCTTTGAAAAAAAGGCATTCGACGATACAGCCGATATCTATGTAATCAATACCTGCTCCGTTACCGACAATGCCGATAAAGAATGCCGGCAACTGGTGCGTCGTATCCAGCGGCGCGCGCCCGAAAGCTTAGTGGTAATCACCGGCTGTTACGCACAACTAAAGCCGCAGGAAATTGCAGGGATACAAGGTGTTGACCTCGTATTGGGCGCTGCAGAAAAGTTCAATATCAGCCATCATTTAAAAGAACTTACCAAAGGCGATTCCGCAAAAATTTCGAGCTGTGATATTGAGGAAATTGCCGGTTTCAATAGTTCTTTTTCCATTACCGACCGTACAAGAACTTTTTTAAAAGTACAGGATGGCTGCGATTATAACTGTTCGTTCTGCACCATTCCGATGGCCCGTGGCAAAAGTCGCAGCGACAGCATTGACAACGTGGTAGCCAATGCACAAACCCTTGCCCTTTCCGGCGTTAAAGAAATCGTGCTTACCGGCGTTAACCTGGGCGACTTTGGCCTTACTGCTTCTCTTGCTGCAAACGGAGAGGGTGATTGGAAAAAAGTTACGCGGAAGGAAAATTTTTTTCAGTTAATACAGCAACTGGATACCGTGGAAGGTATCGAGCGGTTTCGTATTTCTTCTATAGAGCCAAACCTGCTTACCGGTGAGATTATTGAATTTGTGGCAGGAAGTAAAAAATTTATGCCGCATTTCCATATACCATTGCAAAGCGGAAGCAACAACTTATTAGCCGCCATGCGCCGCAGGTACCGGCGCGAATTGTATGCAGAGAAAGTACACTTCATTAAAACCCTGATGCCGCATTGCGCGATCGGGGTGGATGTGATTGCGGGCTTCCCGGGCGAAACAGACGAACACTTTAAAGAGACTTTCGATTTTTTGCACAGCCTCGATGTAAGCTACCTGCATGTGTTTACTTATTCGGAACGGGATAATACCAAAGCGCTGGAAATTGGGCCTTCAATTGCGATACCTGTACGCCACGAGCGCAATAAAATACTACGGAATCTTTCTTATAAAAAAATGCAATATTTTACAACTCAGCATGTGGGGGAATTTCGCAAAGTATTATTTGAAGACCACAATAAAGCCGGTATGATGGAAGGCTATACCGATAATTATATCCGTATTGCAGCGCCTTATAAGCAGGAATGGACTAACCAGCTTAAAGATTGGAGAATCAGTTAACGGCATACTACCAAAACCAACGTTATGAAGAAATTCCAGGCCATTGTTGCCTTTATTATCACAGAAGAATTTATGGAGCTGGTGCCTCCGCACCGCACTTATATTGGTTATCTCATCAATAAAAATATAGTAGATTGCTATCTTGTAAGTATGGAATCTCAGACTATCTGGATTACTTTCAATGCCGCATCAAAAGAAGAAGTAGAAAAACACCTTCGCAAATCGCCGCTGTATCAATTCTGGAGTTATACCATTGAGGAATTGTTTCTTTACGATGGTCAGTTATACCGCCTGCCTACGGTTCAGCTTAATTAACCAAAATTACAGGCTACCCGTTTATCAGCTACCTGTTACTATATATTCTTCTTTACAGGCTACCGGCAAAAATTTCGGTTTACATACCTGTTTCAGCTTTTACAATTACAGAATCTCCGGCTTCTGCCTATTGTCGTGTTTTATCTTATTCTATCCAGGCTCTTTATAAGCTTTATATCACTGTAGATACCACGTATTGCCATTAGTATAAATACAGGAATCAGAAAAGTGAATACAGCGAAAAGAGAAATACCGCTTACGGAAACATCCCTGTAATAGAAATACAAATAGGTAACAATGCCGCTTAATATCAGCGCCAAAAAAGACAGGCGCAGTTGCAGCTTACGGTTTTTATACATAAACACGAGGAATAAACATAAGGCGCCGAGTATAGAGGTTAAAATGGTTAAAACAATGCTCGACTGGGCTGTAAATTCGTTGGTATGGCCGGGCATGGCAACGCTGAGGTTATAAAATGGAAACTTGAAAGTAAGAAATGCGCAGGCAGACGCCAGTAAAAGCCAGAGTGTTTGTAAACGCTGTACCATAAAATAAAAATTAGTTAGCCATTAGGAGTGCAAAGTACCAAAAAAGCAACAATGCTGCCAGTAGCTGGTTTTGCGCATGTACTGTATTGCAGCGAGTTTGGCACGGTATTGAAAATATTATAAGTAGTAAAAGCGATATATATGAGCTATAGAAATTTACTCTTTGCCTTTGTATTATCAGTGATAATACCGGCAGCAATAAACAAAGTAAACGCGCAGCAGGATACAACTGTACCGCAAAACAATACTGTAATGAACAACTATACTTATACGCCTGAATTGTATCAGCGTGGCAGCAGCAGTGCAGGCATGCGGCTTTTTCCAAATCCGGCGCGCAGTACCGCAACTATTTATATCAACAGTATTAAAGAAAGAGACAATGGGGAAGTTGTAATTTATAATACAAGCGGTACGGCTGTATATAAAAACACAATACAAACAGGTAACAACAACATTAATGTGAGCAATCTTTCCAATGGCATGTATGTGGTAAAAGTCTTTACAAAGGACCGCTTTGTATATACCAAAGAATTAGTTGTTTCAAAATAGCCGAAGTGAAATTATGGTTAATAAAAAGTGAACGCTGCGCGTTCACTTTTTATTTTGTACAAGGTAGTTAACGGGTAATTGATAGCATTTGCAATACTGCATTTTGATAGTAACTTCGCAGCCCCTATGTAAAGACGGGGATGCTATCAATAAAATAATAATCGTAAATAAAGATTCATGTTTAATAGTTTATCCGAGCGACTGGAAGGCGCATTTAAAAACTTAAAAGGAGAAGGAAAAATCTCTGACCTCAATATTGCGAATACCGTAAAAGATATTCGCCGGGCCCTCATAGATGCCGATGTAAACTACAAGATTGCAAAAGAGTTTACGGATCGTGTAAAAGACAAGGCATTAGGCGAAAAAGTGCTGAATGCTATAAGTCCGGGCCAGCTAATGGTAAAGATCGTGCGCGATGAACTGACGGAACTGATGGGCGGCACCGAAGCAAGTTTTAACATGACGGGTAATCCGGCTGTAATATTAATTGCCGGTTTGCAGGGGAGTGGTAAAACAACCTTCAGTGGCAAACTTGCTAATTATCTTAAAACAAAGAAAGGTAAATCGCCCTTGCTTGTAGCCGCAGATATTTACCGCCCTGCAGCAATTGATCAGTTAACGGTATTAGCGGGACAAATAGGTGTGGAAATATATGCCGAACGTGATAATAAGGATGCTGTTGCGATTGCCCAAAATGCCATCAGCGAAGCGAAAGCTAAAGGTAAGAACGTTGTAATAATAGATACGGCAGGCCGCCTGGCTATTGACGAAGCCATGATGAAGGAAGTAACGGATATTAAAAATGCCGTAAACCCAACAGAAATCCTCTTCATAGTAGATAGCATGACCGGCCAGGACGCGGTAAATACAGCGAAGGCATTTAACGACAAGCTGGATTTTAGCGGTGTTGTACTTACCAAACTGGATGGCGATACGCGCGGCGGGGCTGCCTTATCTATCAAATACACGGTAAACAAACCCATTAAATTTGTGAGCAGTGGCGAGAAGATGGAAACGCTGGATGTATTTTATCCCGACCGTATGTCGCAGCGAATTTTAGGCATGGGTGATATTGTATCACTGGTAGAAAAAGCACAGGAACAATTTGATGAAGAACAGGCGAAAAAACTGGAGAAAAAAATACGGAGAAACCAGTTCGACTTTCAGGATTTCCTGGACCAATTGCAGCAGATAAAGAAAATGGGTAACCTCAAAGACCTGATGGCAATGATACCGGGCGTAGGCAAAGCCATAAAGGATATAGATATAAGTGACGATGCTTTTAAGGGCGTAGAAGCAATTATACACTCCATGACGCCCCAGGAACGGGCAAGCCCCGACTTAATAGATCAAAAGCGCAAGATGCGGATAGCAAAAGGCAGCGGTAAGCAGATAAGCGATGTAAATGCTTTTATGAAACAATTTGACCAGATGCGTGGCATGATGAAGATGATGAACAATATGCCGGCCGGCATGGGCAGGATGCCTGGTTTTAAACGTTAAGAGTAATAGATAAATATAACTAAGAAAAAAGGCGTGAGTAACTCACGCCTTTTTTCTTAGTTATTGCAAATGATAAATAGTTCATGTTCCGACTTCTCACCGCAAAATGCTTTAAGCAACCGGTGTCGGCCCGTAATTTTTTTTCGTTCTACAATATCTAAAATCTCATTCGTAATAAGAAAAGCATTGAACGATTCGATATACGGAAAAAGCTTTTTCATGTTTCGCTTTTCCATTTCTATCTCTGCATCGGTAAGCGTGCAATCTTTTGGCGCAAGCAATATTAATTCCCTTTCCATCTCCGCTGATTTATTATTATTGGATTACTAATTTGATACCAAATATATACGCTTACAAAACGTGTTCGCAAAATGTTTATTATTTTAATTTTATATTAAGTTAAGCGACTTTTGTTAAGATTAACAAAGGCAAAAAATTTTGTTCTTACAATGGACGCAACGCTTCAAATTAAAAAATTCTTAAGCAGTCAATATTTATATACCGGTATTCGTATGACCGCAGGCGCCCTGATACCTGCTTTTATTTTATACCATACCAATACATTAACGGCAATGATGGCCTTACCACTCGGCGCTATGTTTACCGGCCTTACCGATAGTCCGGGGCCGGTTCATCACCGTGTAAACAGTATTGTAGCGGGCATGGGGTTCAATTTTTTAATAATATTGATAGCCGGCAGTTTACACAACAATCCTTACTTCGTATTACCAGCTATCATTTTTTTTGGTTTTTTCCTTTCTCTGATCGCTGTTTATGGTAACAGGGTAAGTTCGATTGGTCTTGTTGGCCTTATTGTTTTTCTGTTTAATATAGACGGCCACCTTGCTATGCATACAAGCGTACTTAACGAGGCGCTCCTCTTTACAGCAGGTGGTATATGGTATCTTTTGTTAAGCCTGCTGTTGCACACATTGCGGCCTTACAAACTGATCCAGCAAATACTTGGTAAAAGCATTATGGAAACAGCTAATTACCTGCAGGTAAAAGCATCTTTTTACGCGCCTGATCCTGACTATGTAAACCTGCAGGACCAGCTAATGCAGTACCAGGTAATTATACGCCAGGATCAGGACGACCTGCGGGAAATACTCTTTAAAACGCGGCGCATCGTTGCTGAATCTACGGTAAGAGGCCGTGTATTGATGTCTGTTTTTTTAGACAGTATAGACCTGATGGAACGTATAATGACATCGCAGTATGATTATTCCATTTTACACCAGAAATTTGAAAAAACCGGCTTGCTTCATCTTATAGCAGTGCAGTTGAAGACATTAGCTGCAGAGCTGCAGCAAATTGGTATAGCACTGCAGTGCGGCAAGGCCTCGGAAAGCGGTACCGACCTGGACGAGCTACAACGCAAAACACTGGATAGTTTTATCACCATACGCAAAGCGAATATCAATGCCACTACCATTGAGGATTATATTGCGCTGCGGCAAATTATTTACAGCCTGCAGGATATTACCGAGCGTGTTAAACGACTGCACTTAAGCACCAGCTACGATAAGAAGATAAGTAAAGAATATAAAAACGAAGTAGCGCTGGAAAAATTTGCGCCGCATCACGAAATTGACCCTACCATACTGATTAATAATCTTACCCTCCGGTCTTCTAATTTTCGTCATGCAGCACGCCTTACGGCAGCCCTGCTGGCCGGCTATCTTATCTCTTTGTTTTTTCCGGTCGGGCACAGCTACTGGATTTTACTTACCATCGCTGTTATTATCAAACCGGCTTACAGTATTACCCGCCGGCGAAACATAGAGCGCGTATCCGGCACTATCGCCGGTGCGGCGGCAGGATTTCTTATTATTTATTTGATAAAAGACAGCACTGCCTTGTTTATCATCATCATTATAGCAATGATACTTTCTTACAGTTTATTAAAAATAAATTACTTCTTCAGCAGCGCATTCATCACTTTGTACGTATTGGTTAGCCTGAGCTTTTTAAGTCCGGCAGGTTTTGCACAGGCACTCAGCGACCGTATAACAGACACTGTTATCGGCTCGGCTATCGCTTATTTTGTTGCCGCATTCATACTGCCGGTATGGGAGCATGAGCAGATTGACAAAGCCATCGGTGAAGCGCTGGAAGCCAATAGAAAATATTTCCAGATCGTTGCCGGTTTGTTTACCGGCCAGCCTGCAGATACTACTTTGTTTAAATTGTATCGTAAAGATGCATTTGTAGCGCTCGCCAATTTATCAGACATTTTTCAGCGGATGCTTTCCGAACCAAAAAACAAACAGGTAAAGATGGAGCAATATCACCAGTTTGTAGCCACCAATCATACCCTTACTTCTTATATAGCCTCCCTATCCTATTATGCACAGCGAAATGCTGCCAGGTATGCTTCGGAAGAATATACACCACTCATACACCAGATAAATAAACAGTTTAAGGTGGCCGTTGATATACTGGAACATCAGCAAACAGTAAAGGCCTCGGAAATAAAGCCGGCGATACCGGCAAGTAAAAAGGTACAGTCTTTACTGGCGCAACGCCGGCAGGAAATAAGTGATGGTAACACCGAAACAGATACTGCTGTCAGACGAACATTAGCCGATTTAAAAAGCATATACAATCAGTTTGAGATGATTAGCATCGGAACGGCAGATGAAGTGCGGATCTTAGAAAAACTGGCAGAGTGAGGTATAGATTTTATAATCCGATTACTACAAATTCTGTTCGCCTGTTCTTCGCTTTCCCTTCTTCGGTACCATTATCCGCAACCGGCTTAGATTCGCCAAAACCCCTATACAGCAGGCGTTTGGTATCAACACCTTTATTTACCAGATAATCAACCACTGCTTTAGCGCGGCTTGCCGACAGCGCAAGGTTGGCAGCGGGCATACCGGTGTTATCAGTATGGCCGTTTACCTGTACCTTCAAAGTTGCATTATCGGTCAATAGCTGGAGCAGCTTGTTAAGTTCTATCAGGCTCACCGGCGCCAGCTTATAAGAGTTGGTTTCAAACTGTATATTTTTAAAGGTAACCGATGCATTCATTTGTAAAGGCTGCAATACAATATCTTTTTCATAGGTGCTATCAGGCAGCTTTTTACTTAACGCAAAAATGTCGCTATAAAATAAGTAGCCTTTGCGGTTAACAGTAAATGTATAATCTTTACCTACCGGCAGCGTAATAAAATAAAAGCCGGTTTCATCGGTCTGCAATTTTGTAATTACCTGTTCATTGCTATCGTCGGAAAGTTCTACAGAGCAGGGAAGGCCTTTGCCACTGGCAGCATCGGTTATATACCCTTTTACATACATTGTTTTTGCAGGCTGCACCTCTTTTGCAAGCTCAAACCTGTACAGATCTAAGCCGCCTCTGGTATCGGCGCGGTCGCTGGCGTAGTAAGCAGTTATGCCATCGCTGGCTACAAAGAGGCTGCCTTCATTTTCTATAGTGTTTACCGGATAGCCTAAATTTTCAGGAGTGCCCCAGCCATTTCCCTTTTTGCGCAATACATAAATATCGGAGCCGCCATAACCGGGCAGGCCATTGGAGGTAAAAAATAAAGTTTGGTTATCTGCATGGATACACGGCGCCTGTTCATCGCCGGCAGTATTAACAGCAGCGCCCATATTCTGCGCAGCGCCCCATTTACCGTTGGGCTGGCGATAGCTTACATACAGGTCGGCACCGCCAAAACCGCCTGGCCGGTTGCTGCTAAAATAAAGCGCATTCTTATCGGGGCTTAAACTGGGCGAGGTTTCCCAGTATTCGGTATTGATATTACTGCCAAGATTAAAAGATTCGCTCCAGCCTTTGGGCGTATTGTAAGACATGTAAATATCAAAATCACCAAAGCCTTTACCGGCAAAATTACCGGCAAATAAAAGCCACTGACCGTCCTGCGAAATGTTGATCGCACCTTTAGAAGGCTCGATGTTAATGTCCCTGTTAATCACTGCAGAAGCAGTATAACCAGCACCGGTTTTGGTGCTCTCCACAAAATCCTCCCGGATGCCTTCGCCGCGGCGGGTAAATACAAAAGTGCTGTCGTCTATAGTAAAGGAAGGGTAATATTCCGAAGCTTTGGAGTTGATGCTGTCTCCCAAGTTCTGCGGAGCAAATACATAACCTGTTCGCGGGTGCCTGCCTGCATAATCAATTGCAAACTGGTAACATTGTTTCCGGTATTCGCCGCTTTTAATACTTTTATCGCTTAGTTTTTTGATGAGCAGAAAACTGTCTGCTGCCTGCAGCGCTGCAGAAAAATTACCCATTGCGGCAAGGTTGATAGAACAGGGCAGCAGGTAATACTGTGCATAAGCACTGTCAAGACTTTGCGCTTTGCGGTAGTTGGCAACCGCTTTTGCATATTGTTTCATTTCGCCATATACACCGGCCAGTGATAAATAGGCATCTGTAAAAGCAGGATTGTATTCAATTGCTTTACCCAACAAAGGCACAGCATCGCGCACTAAACCATCCCGCAACTGCAGCATGGCCGCATCATACGTTTCCTGCGCTTTTTTTAATTGCTTATCATTTATTTTTTGAGCCTGCGACTGCAGACAGAACAAACCTAAAAGGAAAGCTGCCCATACTTTAAACATGGCTGTAAAATGCGGCAAAACATTGATAGCGTTGTGTTAAAAGGATACCGCCCTATTGCAAAAAAACTGTATCGGTGCAGGCAGTATTTACACATCTGCAGATACAGTTTTACTGGTATATAGTAAGGGTAAGAATATTACATTTTGTAAAGCAGCTATATTACAGCCGGCCTGCGCATCACTCTTTTTAAAACTATCGGTTTTACATCATCCGCTTTGGCCCGCTTTACAATCCTGTTCTCCTCTTGTAAATTTATTGTTCTTACAATGGCTTTCTCACCATTGGTAAAAAAAACAATTCTTTTTACGCTAAGCACTTTGGGCACCGTTGCCAGTGCTGCAACCGGCGCGGCCTGTTTTAATTTTTCTTCTCCCGATAAGGCGGTGCAATACACGTTAAGGCCTTTGCCGGCTACTTCTGCTTTATCAAAACGAATGTGCATCGTGCTGTTAGATGGTCTGGTAATGCACGCTACCACGGCCTGACCTTTAAAACCCGGATAATTAATATTTATAGCGCCGGATGCCGTAATGCCAAAAGTATTGTCAAAATCTACCTGGTTGGTAATAACAAGGTAATTGAATGCATAAGGCAGGTCAGCATTTTCTTTAACTGCATAATGATCGAGATTCACAAGACCGATTGCCGCAGCACTTACATGCTTGTTGGTGTTGCAAGATACCGCAAGCAGTAAGATGGATAAACAGGTAATTAGCTTTTTCATTGTTAACGATTGAGTAGTAAGAATTGGGTTTTTGTTTGTATAGTTTTAAATGGTAATCTTCAGGTTTTCCTTTTGTGCAGCGCTGCTCATTACATTGTTTGAGAAAGTAAGCGTGCTGCCCTGCGTGCTGTAGGTGATTGTGTAATTGATAAGCAGTTTTTCTTTGCTGTTCAATAAATCAGGAATAATCAAGTTACTGATTAATGCATTTTGAGCACCCGGAAATTTATTAAGTTGCATGCTGCTGAGCGTTTTATCATACATCACAGTTAGCTTACTGCCGGTTACTTTACTGATAGTGATATGTACAGAAGCAATCGTACTGTCGTAAGCGGCAGAAGAATAGTTATCGTCCCGGTAAATAGACAGGTTGATGGATTTATTAACCGGCTTTTCTGCAGGATACATTTTTGCCAACTCTTTTGCACCGGCTATGAGTGTAAGTATTACCGGGAATATGATGAAGAACTTTTTCATAAAATGTTTTTGTGTTTGTGCATAGAAGTATTACAAACCTGTACCAAGGTGCGGTGCCAAAAGTGCTGGAGCGGGTTAAATGGCAAAAGAGGTTGATCAACCATTGAAAATATTGTATGAATGGTGACTGCCGGTATAGCACAGCAAAAGCAATAACGATTGTTTGCAAAAAGCAACTGTACCAAAGCGTACAAAAACTGTCTGGTTTTGATACAATTTTGACGAATGATACAAGCAGTAATAAAAAAGGAAGAAACTGTTGACTAAACACCTGCAGTTATCCGGTAAGACAATAAGTATTTAGATGGAGGCTGAAGCCATTTTGCAACAGGTAAGGCTTGAATTATTAATTTTTCTGTAATGCAGCCGTCTGAAAAAAATGTAATAAACCGAAAAACTGCGCTTTGGTAAAAAAGAAAAAGGTCAACAGTTGTTGACCTTTTAGTGACCGCGTTAGGATTCAAACCTAAAACCTTCTCATCCGTAGTGAGATGCTCTATTCAGTTGAGCTACGCAGCCGTAGTTTTCGGGCTGCAAATATAGGTTTAAATTATTTTCAACCAAAAGCGAATGCTCTTTAATCCTTATTTTTTACGTTTTACATTCAAATGAAAGTAGCCTATTACCACCGACCAACTCCTTCCTACAACAAAAAAGCGGCAGTTGTAGCTGCCGCTTTTTTTATAATATCCTGTTTTTTCCGCTTAGTTATTGTCCTTTGTCCACGTTGTATCTGTAGCTGAGGAGCCGGATTTGCCGGTTATATCCTCTACGTCAACTTCTGTACTTCTCACTGTATCCCGTACTGTTTCGTTTCGTTCGTTCACTTCTTTACCCAGGCTTACTTCTTCTACCACACGTGCCTGTTTAGACACTACCGGCACTTCAGCATGTTCTGTTACTTCTACAGTACCTTCTTTAAAGGCAGTAAAATCAGCTTCTGTTGCAGGACGGTTTACGGTGTTGCGGTCCACATAAACACGTTCTTTGCGAAGCCGCAGTTCTTCTTCAACCGGACGTTCTACTATACGGCTTTTCAAACGCATTCCGCCGGTTTGTACTGTTCTTTTACCTACTTCCAGGTTTTCTTCAATGATAGGTATGGATTTGTTTGCATCCGTAGTGTCGTTAGTTATATCGTAGTTGCGGCCGGTAGTTGTATAATCCATGTCTGTTGCAGATGTACCGGTTGTTTCGTTAAACATACCTACAGGTGCGGCACCGGATGTACCATAACCATATTGATCAGATTTTTCATCCACATCAACAGCACCGTTGTCGTCCAATATATTCGCAGCTTTTTTTGCTTCTTCAGCCGACTGCGCATATACTGTTACGATAGAACTTCCGCGGCTGGCTACTTTATTAAACCGGTCTGCATCATCATTGTCGCCAAATAAATTTTTAAAAAATTTAGCTACGCCGCTTTCATGCTCATCACTGTCCAATTTAAAATCTGTGTTACCGGTACTGCTGGTGCTACCTGTGCTGCTGTTGCTCAGGGAAACATCTACATTAGCGTCTGTAAAGCCATTACTGATTAGTTGCTGCACAGCATCCTGTGCGTCTGAAGACTTGTCGAACAAGCCTACTACTGTTTGTGTCATAGTGAACCTCCTTTGTTTTTGTTTTTTGTTTATTGGTTAATTCAATGGAAAATCGTGCCTTTATTTTTTACTCTGTTAGTGGCGTATGTGTAACCGATACTTTTTCCTGTCGTAAAGTAACAGTCTCTGTGCCTGTTGTTTGTAAAACGCGTTTCGTTATGCGTATTTCTTCTGCCAGCACCAATTGTTTAATCATTATTTCTTTCACAACAGGGATAACTATTGTATCATCCTCCTGCCGCATTTGCGGGGCATTGTCTATATAAGTGTTGAACGGTGTTCGTTCTATAGCATATTCATCATGCAAAAGCGGGATATTCAGCACTTCGTTTATCTCCTCAATTGTCTTTTGTATCACAACTTTGCCGGTTTCAATTGTTACTTTATTCACTGTCAGTTGCTCATCTATAACCGGTACTACAATAGTAGTTAAAGACTGCCCGGCGCTGCCTTCCGGTGTATTGAGTAAAGTAGTTTCCACAAAATTTGTTTTATCAGTCATATAGCTAATAGCGTTAAAAACGTGCCGTCTTATAATCGTATTGATATTGTTTTGGTTATGTATAATATTCTTCGCAGCTATTAAATTCACAGTTGTAGAAACGTTTACCGGATGGCAGTTAAAACCCTGCATGGCATACCGTTTAAGCGCTGATGTTTTATAAATATTACAACACAAAACAGCCGCATTTTTGCAACATATTATCTTATTGTTATGTATTCAAAAAACAAATAAAGAAATGAGTTTTTACAAAAAATGGAGAGATATTAAACAAGGGTGTGTAGAAGCAAAGTAATTGTCAGCGGCCTGTATGTTAATTGCTCTTTAGGTGCAATAAAGCTATTAAAATAACTTCCTGCTCCGGTAAACAGTTGGCAAACAACCGGCGTAGACTTTAAATGCTTTAGAAAAATGATGCGCATACTCGTAGCCAAGCAGCGCCGCTACTTCATCTACCGTACAGGCAGTATTGTGCAATACGTTAGCGGCGTATTGCATCCGCAGTTTTCTGATATAACCAAATACCGTTTCACCAAAGCAGCTTTTAAAGCCTTTCTTCTACTTAAATTCATTCAGGCAACTTGTCCGGCTCAATTGTGCAAGGCTTAAGTCTGCTAAAAAATGAGTATCTAAGTAGGCTTTCAGCACATGTAATTTTTGCAGATCAGCAGTTGAAAATAAAGGCTTTTCTTTTTTTTCATCGTTACTTAACTGCTCTATCTGCAAGGCAATTAGTTCAAGGATTTTCGAATGAAGCAATAACTTCTTCATAGGTGCGGGTACCGTATCTATTTGGATGCTTTTTATCAACTGATGCATCTGCGGCGTGGTTATTAAGGGTTGCTCGGCTGCAGCAAAAGGTAGTTCTTTTTCTATTTTATTAATCAAAGTATCGCTCCAACGGTTATTGCCTTCGATACATTGCACAAAAAATTGTTTATCCACCGTTAATGAAAGAGCAGATAACTGCTGGTTGGCAGCTATGGAATGGGTATTTCCATTATTCTCGGTAAGGTAAACAAGGTTGTGTACGCCGGGCTGCATATCCAGCGGGTGAATGCCGGTAAAAGAAGTAAACATGCTTCCCTGCAACTGAAAAGAAATATGCATTGCTCCATTCGGTGGCTGCTCTTCCAGCAGCAGTATTCCGTTGCCCGGTATTTGCCAGTTTAATTCCAATGCCTGTATGCCAGGCATTATATGCGCGCGCAAGCCTGCTTTTCCTAATTGCTTATGCTGTGTACTATCCTTATTGTGTAACGGGGTGCTGCATGGCTGCACAGACTGGTTATAAACATGTTCAGCAAATTCTGCACTGTTTAATTTAAACACCATATTCCGTTTTTAGTGGTAGTGAAAATACTTTCCACTAATAATTTTGTGCTTTAAAAATATATCATTTTTCTGTTCTATCCTTTTTTGCCATTTAAAAACTACCTGATGAATTTTCATAAACCCTTTGCATAAAAAAGTTTTTAAAATTGCCGGCATTACTTTATCAGCCATCGTTGCAGCGGTACCGGTGACGTTCTTATTTGTTTTTTTTAAATGCGCAAGCGATAAACAAATAATACACCTTCAACCGCAAAATAATTGCAGTGATAAATTACAGGGCTGCTATTGCTAACAGCCGGCATATCGCCGCTACCAAAGGGTTGCAACAACTGTCAGGGCAATATTTTTAGCGGCAACATATTAATGGATAACGGGATAATAGCCAGGTTAAGCAGCAGCAACCTCACCCATGGCAGAAGTGGTTTGCCGGCAGCAGCATATAGTTAGGCTACAGCTAAACTCAAAGCTGTGCCCGTTTATACACAAGACACAAAAGCATAGTGTTCTATTACAAAAATTAATCTTTCAACAGCACCGCTTTGCCGGTTTTTGCAGACGTTCGTGCTGCTTCGAGAATGCGCACTACCATTACATTTACAGGCAATGAATACACGCCCTTTTCGGGCAACATAATTCTATGTCTTAACACATCTGCGAGGTAAGAAAACGGATCGTCATATACCGGCACATCTGTAAGCGATATATTTCTGGCCTGTTCTGCTGTGTCGCCCTTCAGCCGTTGCCGCAGCCTTGTTTTATCAATTGTTACTACATAGCCTTTGTCGCCATATACTTCCATATCTTTTCTGCTGAAAGGCCAGTTCCACGATGCCTGGATAATGCATTGCGCTGTTGGATACGTTACTACAATGGTTGCCTCATCTTCTACTTTTGGATAAATGGCGGGTTTAAAATGCTGGGTTACCGCAGTTACCGATAATGGTTGTTCACCTTTCATTAAATAGGTCATCAGGTTGGCGCCATAACAGCCGAAGTCAACCAATGCACCGCCGCCATTTTGTACAGGATCGGTTAACCAGTTAAAAAACTCATTACTTACACCAATTTCTTTCGGGCCTTCATGGCCATCATGCACTACTACTTTCCGTATTATTCCCAATGCATTGCTGTCGTTGGCAAGCTGGTAGGTCTTTACCGTTGTCGGGTACCAGGAGGTTTCAAAATTAGTAAGCAGTTGAATGTTATACTTTTTTGCCAGCGCTTCCATGGCCAGTGCATCTTTTACAGTAGTGGCAAGCGGCTTTTCTACCATTACATGTATCCCACGCGGCGCACAGGCTTCTACCACGCTCCGGTGGTTTAATATAGACCCAAATGCAGACACCGCTTCAGGTTTTACTTTATCGAGCATCTCATTAAGATTGGTATAAATAAGTGCGGTTTCCAGGTTATTGCGTTTTGCATACTTTAACGCCAGCGCTTTGTCCGGTTCGTAAATGCCAACCAGCGTTACATCTGGTTTTTTTCTTCCCAATATCCAGTTTACATGGTCGTGCGTAAGCCCTGCAATAGCCAATCGCAGAGGTGCAGCATTGTTTTGGGCATTTATTAAACTAGTATTAACAATACAAAGTAGAAAAGTGAATAATAAACAGCGAAGGCGGTTTGGCAGCATCTTGCAAAAATTATGGTGTTATAAAATGGTAAGATACGGGTAATAAGCTTTTCCTGCTTACGCATTATAAAAAGAAATAGTTACACCTGCTGTACTGGCATAATTATAGATTTTCTATTATAAAAAATAACAAATTATGGAAACCAACGGAAAATATGCTCTGATAACCGGCGCAACAAGCGGTATCGGGTACGAGCTGGCAAAGCTTTTTGCACAGGATGGCTACAACCTGGTAATTGTAGCAAGAGGCGAAGACGGCAGCCTGGAAAAAACGGCCGCAGAATTAAAAAACCAGTATGGTATAGCAGTAATACCAATGGCCAAAGACCTTTTTAAAAGAGAGAGCGCCTTTGAAGTATATGATGAAGTAAAGGCGAAAGGTATTGAAATAGATACCCTGGTAAATGATGCAGGACAAGGACAGTATGGCTTATTTGCGGAAACCGATATTGAACGGGAATTGGACATTGTTCAGTTAAACATCGGTAGCCTGATAACACTGACCAAAAAGTTTTTGCAGGATATGGTGGCGCGCGGCGAAGGCAGAATTTTAAACCTTTCCTCTGTGGCCAGTAAGATACCGGGCCCCTGGCAGTCGGTATATCACGGTACCAAAGCTTTTGTGCAATCTTTTACCGAAGCCATCCGCAGTGAAAACAAAGACAATGGCATTGTAATTACAGCATTGCTGCCTGGCGCTACCGATACCGATTTCTTTAGTAAAGCGGAGATGCAGTCTTCAAAAGAAGTGCAGGATAAAAGTAAAATGTCTGACCCTGCAGATGTAGCCAAAGATGGCTATAATGCCCTGATGAGCAATGACGACAAGGTGATTTCCGGCTTTAAGAATAAAATGCAGGTAGCAATGGCGAACATGTCAACCGACAGCATGGCGGCGGATAATACAAAAAATATGCAGAAGCCTGTTGATCAGAATTAACGTTTCCACTTTACTTGCAAAAATCCTCCATTTCGTAAAAAGTGCGGGATTTTTTATTAAACGCTGACAGGGTTTAGAACCCTGTCAGCGT
The DNA here is from genome assembly GCA_965247435.1 of Ilyomonas sp. Taxonomy (GTDB): domain Bacteria; phylum Bacteroidota; class Bacteroidia; order Chitinophagales; family Chitinophagaceae; genus Ilyomonas. The sequence continues at coordinate 2,790,587 of OZ252019.1, forward strand.
TATTATTAGCTCATCTTATCCTTTCCTGCCTTTCTTCCGGCCACTATTTATTTCATTCATAATTTCTGCTTCCGTTTTCAGATGCGCATCATCCGGTTTGCGCTTTATATAAATGGTAATGTTTTTCAGCAGTTGCTTATTACTTCTAAGTACAGCCGTTACAACTACCGAGTCTTTATTGTATCCCGCATCAAGAATCAGGTTATTGCCATCCCATTTACCGCCGCTCGAAGAAAACTGGATTTCTTTGTCGGTAAGCGGCAGCCAGCGGCCATTGCTTAACTTGCCATCTACATTAATATAATTATACACCACTTTCTTTAAACTATCGGTATAGAGATGAAAATAAATACTGTCCACGTGTTGCGCACTCGTATATAAACTGCCACCGCAGCACAATAGCAGGAGTAAAAAGACTGGCTTCATAAAAGTATTTAGGCTTTGATAGTGTAACCCTGCGGAAGTTACATAAACAACAAGGGTATATAATAAATTAAAAAGGCGACTGCTTCCGTATGCAGCCATAATGAAGATTGACCGAAAAAAGTAAAACGAAAAAAATCCGCTGGCGCTATTCAAGTACTTTATTTCCACTTCATCAGCCATGCTTTGGTTTGTTCCGGGTAAATGGCAATGCGGTGCGACCGCACATAATCCGGCGTCATTTCCTGCTTGCCGGATAGTTGCAATACAATTTTCTTAGAAGCTAAAACCGGCATGTGGCAGGTAATACAATTGCTTGTAAACGCCTGTTGTGCTGCTGCAGGTATTGTAAAAGAAGTATGCTTTACACTGCTGTGGCAGGTGGCACACCTAACCGAAAAAAGCGCGGTATTACTGGATTCGTTTACATGTGTGTTGTGGCAGGACGAGCAATTCATCCCGGACATTGTAAAACATTTACTCGCAGTAAGTAAGCCAAACTGGTTACCATGCACATCCAGCATCGAAACAGAATCTTTGTTATAATTAGGTAGAGAATAATCAGCCAGTTGAGCACTCGTTTGAAAGGAGAAAGCCGGCTGTACCGCTTGTCTTGCACCGGAGTGGCAGAGCGCACAGGCATCCAGTTGTTGCTGCCGTGATAAGTTTTTTATTTTAGTAATAAACATTGCAGCCGTATCAGCCGGGTGTTCTTTATAGTAGGCTACATGTTTAGCTGCCGGCCCGTGGCAGCGCTCACAGGTAACGCCATATAGTATTTGTGTAGAGTTGAAGGTTGTCTTGTTATCCGCATCCAAAACAGCATTGGCAAAAGTGCCGTGGCATTCTATGCAACGCGCCGGTATTTGCCGGTTGAATTGAATAAAGTTGACCGGAAATCCGGGACTGTTGCACCACGCATTATACGGCGTGTAATACGATACCGGCAACTGGTATAAACTGTTATTGCTCCAGTATAAATACGTTTGTCCTTTTCTGCCGGAACCAATTACAATATCAAAGGGTTGCGACTCGTACTCCACACCATTGGCAGCAGCCGTTTGCCAGAAATACCCTTCGCTGCTGTCTAATGTAACACTTAGGAAATTATTATACACAAAGTGATTATTGCCTTCTTCAAAATTGCCTTTAATGCATTGTTTTGATGCAACCGCAGAAGTACGGTAATGCGCGGTATGGATAGCACTATCGCAGATAGCGCGATGGCAAGAAACGCAGGCAGCAGCACCCGCATAATCTGTGTAGGCTGGTGGCTGTTGTATTTTTTTGTTTAATACCGCACACACTATATTACCTGTAAACACCAGCAGCACGATAAAGGCGGCGCTGATAACAATCTTTTTATGGAAGGTAAAATTAAAACTCATAAGCACAAATCCGAAAACCGGTTTTTATCTTACGGCCTACAATATAGTGCAGATTGATGGAAACACAGTAAGGATGTATCGTATGCTGATGCTTTTTTAGAGGAAAGCAACAACGCGTAAAATAATTTACAAATGGTATTTAAGAAATCTGTTTACATTTATTCCGGATTAACGACTAACCTTTTTAGAGACGATTGACTGAACCAACATAGCCGGAACTTTTCTTTTCTTTTATTATTCATCGTGATACATGCCATGTGCTGCTGATTTTTTTATAAAGAAAAATACGGTATGCAGCGGGAGGATTTTCCCGTATAGTATCCGCTGTAGCACCAGCTATCTTGTGTGGCAGGATTAATAGGGCAGCTACAGGTATTGCATGCGCTTGCTACGGACAAATTGATTCTTTTGGTTAGTGCCATTAATAAACAGCAACCTGTGAGTGCCACTTTTTATGCACCTAATTTATTAACCTTAAAACGCACACTATGAGTGGCTTTCCTATTGTTGATCTGGTAATCGGGATGATCTTTATTTATTTTTTATTAAGCATCATCTGCAGTTCTGCCGTAGAAATGATACTCACGGTAAAACAGATACGGGCGAAGATTTTAGAAAAATGGCTGTTGCGCATTTTTGATAAAAACGTTACCCTGCCTGATGGAAAAACGTTACCCCTTGGCCAGGCAATTATGGACCATTGTTCTGTTACTGCTTTAGCTGCCAAAGGCACTTCGCCCTCTTATATTGATGCAAAGAATTTTACGTCGGCTTTACTGGAGAAAATAACGTTTGACCCTGCGAATCCGAAAAGCATTGCTACTACGTTTGATGCTTTTATTACTTCGTTGCAAAACACGCAGTCGCTCTCTACGGAGTTCCAAAGAGTATTGATTGCGTATGCGTATGAAGCGAAAGATACTTATCAGTCGGTCAGTGCCAAAACAATCAGTGAACTGGAAATATTCCGTACTAAAGTAGAGAACTGGTACGATAGTTCTATGGACCGGCTGACCGGCGTTTTAAAGAAAAATCATTCCCGGCCGGCAACGATTGCTGTAGCTATTGCTGCTTCCTTATTATTAAACGCAGATAGTATTTCACTGGCGCGCTACTTATATACCAATCCGGATGCGCGGGCAAGAATTGTAGCGCAGGCTTCCGAGGCAATGAACGATAGTTTAAATAAAAAATACAATACCGCTATTGCCGCTTTGCATTCCTTAAATGATAGCTCCGGAGATAAGCAAATTATAGCTGCCTACAAACAGAATTTAGACAACATTGCCAATACAAAAGCATTGCTAGCGGCAGATCTGCCGCTTGGCTGGAACGGCAATGTATTCAACGATGCAAGAGGAGCATTTTCTCCCTGGTTAATACTATCCAAGATTTGCGGATTGGCGGCCACGGTATTAGCAATGGTGATGGGCGCGCCCTTTTGGTTTGATTTATTAAATAAAGTAGCGAACCTGCGCGGCGCCGGGCCCAAGCCATTGGCGGCGCCCAATGAGGACAATAAAAACACGTAAAGAAATGGCTAAATTAAATAGCCTCAAAATAGCATCATAGTTCGCTAAGTTCTTCGCCCTAATATAGCATTACTACTGCACAATTCACAGCAGTACAAAAGCTACATCAAGGCGTATCAGGGAAACGTGCTGTATATCGTTTCCCTGTGGCTTTTTTCGTTCTTTTTTTCCATAAAAAAAGAACAATAAGCGGTAAACAACTTTAACTCACTATCAAATATAAAATAACCATACACCAAACACCCGGCAAGCCGAAAACGGGAACCAAGAGTAGGCAACAAACCAATAATTATGATGCACATTAAACAGTTTTTCAGGCCGTTGCTGATAGTAATACTATGCGGCGTTGTAGCAACCGGCTGTAACCATTATATTTCCCCTTATGACCAGTTCGCTTATGCACAAACAACCGCCGTAAAAGTGGACGTATTAAACCTGATGGATAAATCGGATGAGTCTTACACATCGCACGGGAAAGAAGTGGAAAAAGTAACCGGCGATTTAATGAAAGTAATAGAGTACGAAAGGCACCGCATCAATAACGGAATTACCGTGCGTATGTGGGGCCGGATGCTGGACTCTACAGGGCAGAACGGCATAGTTGGCCGCTACCTCGCAAGCTGGAAAAAGAATGGTACCAAACTGCCCGATATGATAACAGAGTCCAAACAGCAGGTAAGCCAGGGCTTCGATTTAATAGCCGATCTGGAATCGCAGAAGATAAAAGAATCGGATGCTGCGGTACTTAATTTTTTAAAATAATAAACCCTTACAATCATGGCCAGTATTAATTTCCAGGATGTGTTTAACGGGCTGAAGGATAACATTGTAACCTTAGCAAAGATCTCTTTTAAAACATTAGCGGCGCAGGCGGAGCAGGACGGCAAGCAATTGCTCGACGACATTAAAGATAAGCTGCAGCACTGGGCCGATTTATTAGCGCAAGGCAAGCTTACGCCCGAAGACTTTGAACTGCTGGTACTCAGCCAGAAAGACCTCGTAGCAATGGCTGCCCTGCGCGAGGCAGGATTAACGGCCATTAAAGCTGAGCAGTTCCGCGACAGCGTTATTAACATGGTAGTAGATACCATCACGCATGTGGTAGGATTGTAGGGATATTGTTTTACTTACTTGTATGCAGTACTCCTTATATCAGTCACTGCACGTTGTTGAATTATTTATTTATAGTTTAAAATTGTGTTGAGCATGAGTGCATAATATTTACTGTTCTTTTTTTTGTGGAAAGTGGAGAACGAAAAAAAGCCACCCGAAAACGATATACAGCACGTTTTCGGGAAAAGCCCTGATCTAGCCTTTGTAATGCCGTGAATTGTGCAGCAGTAATGCTACATCGCAGCGAAGAATTTAGCGAATAACTATACTAACTTTAGTCTGTTTGATTTTGATTGTGTACTTAATAAAAATTAAAACTGCTTTTTCATTGATTGAACGTAGAAGCGTTTTTGTTTGCCAAACAAAACAATTAAAGAATAAAAAATCCATCTTAGGCAGTCTGGAGGCGCAGGCAAGGACAACTATCTCACTGAGGCCAATAAAAAACATTATTATCGAAGTAAATGCGCGGAGCGATCATGTTTTCCTTGAACTTTTTTGTTACTTTTTTCTTTCAAGAGAAAAAAGTAAGAGAGAAAAATTAATAAGCAACGTTACTTACAAACACAAATTAGAAAAACACTCTTTTCCATTAAAACCTTCACCAAAAAATAAAAACCAAACATGTCCCGTCAACACATTCTCGCAACTGCACAAACGCAGGAAGGCACCAAAGAGCATCCTGCAGGTTCCAACATGCAAACCTATGGTGCCTGGTATGGCCTCAACGGCGTAAAATGGTGCGCCATTTTTGTAAGCTGGGTGTACGATCATGCCGGCCATCCATTGGGCAAAATAGAAACCCCCAAAGGCTATCACTATTGCCAGGGCGGCTACAATTTCTTTAAGTCGGCCGGGCAGGTAACAAAGAATCCGCAGCCCGGCGATATTGTATTATACGACTGGAGTGGCGATGGCCATTGCGACCATACCGGCATTTTTGAAGAATGGACCGACAATGCCCAGACATCCTTCTTTGCATGGGAAGGCAACACCGAAGTAGGCAACGATAGTGATGGCGGCATTGTAATGCGGCGTGTGCGGAAAGCCAGCCTGGTAAGAGCATTTGTAAGTCCGGCGGTATTGGGTGATGCAACAACAAAGCCGGATGATACCGTACAGAAAGGAGACAGAGGCGCTAAGGTAACCTACATACAAAAGATGCTGTGGAGCCTAAGCTATACGATAGATGTGGACGGCATATTTGGCGAGGAAACGGAAACAGTATTAAAGCAATTCCAGAAGGAACATTTCCTGGAAGAGACGGGCATTATAGACCCTGCGGTAATGGGCGCTATGGAAGAAGAAATAGGCAGAAATAAACAAGTGGCAGAAAAAACAAGTACCGCTTCTTACCTGCAAAAAGGGAACTCCGGTGCACCGGTAAAAGCGTTGCAAAGGGCTTTGAACGATGCCGGTGCCAACCCCAAATTAACTGCCGATGGTGTATTTGGAAACGATACGTTGATTGCGGTAAAGAAATTCCAGCAGGGCCAGAATTTAAAAGCCGATGGCGTAGCCGGCCCTAAAACATTTGCTGCGTTGAAGCTTGAGCTATAATCCATCGTTGCATACTATATTTAATTGTAAAAGCCTCTTGCTAAGCAAGGGGCTTTTTGCATACATCATATTGAATTAAAGTGACTTAATTGTTTATGATAATAAAATTTATTTGTTGCCCTTTGATTGCACAACAAAATATGTTTCTATATTTATCCAACGATTAGTACCTGACCTTTTATAGACAAACAAACGAACCTGTAGCCTGAATAACCCGATTCTTTTCTTTTACTTCTTTCTTCTTATTTATTGTGTGTACCGAACTGTGTAGCTGATTTTCTAACGTGGAAAATGCGGTGTGCTGTACGGGGTTTTTCCCGTGGTTGTTGGCATAGCGATGCTTGTAAATTTACAATAGTTAATTCTTCAATACCGGTAAGCCGAAAACGGGATAATAGAGTAGGTAAATTTATAAATTTTAATAATCAAATATGAAAACCTCAATTACTTCTTTAGTCGGATGGCTCTTACTTATTTCTGCCCTGCTTTTTTATACGTACGGTATAGAACAAGCTATTGCTATTTCTTGGGATGGAAAAGTAACCACAGGTGATTATCCAGAAGTATTACAAACATGTATTAGTTCAATTCAAGCTTTATTGTTGGCAAACCTTGGGGCTGTTTTGGGTATTTCGGTCACGAAACCAAACTCTGCATTAGCACAACAAGTTTTATTTAAACCCAACAGTTCAAGTATAGCGACAGCCGCTTTACCTGCACCTCTTGAGCTAAAAGAAAAAGTTCAATTATTTGCTTTAATAATATACATACTCAGCTTAATCGCCTGCCTCATTGTCTGGATACATTCTAAATTTTCTACTGATTCTAAACTAATTGTTTCAATAATTCCTCAATCAGGACAAATGTTTATTGGTGTAGTCCTCGCTTACTTAACTGCTCTATTTAATTAAAAAAATAATCTTTCATAGTCATTTAAAATTATCTTATGGCAATAATAACTATAAATGGCATCTCGGTAGATCCATTAGTCACACAACATACTTTATCGGAAAAACTATTTAATGTTCCAGATGCTTCAACGTCCGATTATATACTAATTCAAACCAGCGAACCTTTAACTAAAGAACAGAAGGAAGAGTTGTTGAATAAAGATGTTCAGGTATTAGAATACGTTCCTGAAGATACATATATGTGCAGTTATAAAGGAACAAGCTTAGCATCTATAAGATCTTTGCCTTATATAAATTGGGCTAATGTATACATGCAAGACTTTAAAATTTCTCCGGCAATTAAATTCAATGATGCTTCGGTTAAAAATAGAAGCATGGCGGAAATCATATCAAAGCCTGTAAAACTTTTCTCCAAATCTTTAAGAACTGTTGATATTGTTTTCCAAAAAGATGTAGAAGCAGCAAGTACTCGCCAAAAGATTGCTACTGCTGCTCACTTAGATCCTGAAGATATTAAAATAGACAATTCCAAAGTAAGAATTACAGTTCAATCAAGATACCTGTCGGCATTAGCTTCTATTGACGAAGTACACCATATTGAAGAAGTAACTCCTTATAAATTGCACAATGATATTGCAAGGCAAATATTGAATGCAGGAATACCTAATGCTGGATATATTTACGAAGGTGATGGAGAAATTGTAGCCATTGCAGATACAGGATTTGATTTAGGATCAGCTACGAATGTTCATCCTGCTTTTACCGGAAGAGTGCTAAAACTCTATGCACTTGGACGTTCAAATAAAGCAAATGATCCTGACGGACATGGAACCCATGTAGCAGGTTCAGTACTTGGTAACGGAATATCTACAATTTTAGGAGTTAATGTAACTGGTTCTGCGCCTAAAGCAAAATTAATATTTCAATCAGTTTTAGATTCTAGAGGTGGCTTGGGAGGATTGCCATCAGATTTAAATGACTTATTTAAAGATCCATATCAAAACGATGGTGCACGTATTCATACAAATTCATGGGGAAGTACTGTGGGTAATGGAATGTATGATTCTAATTCAAGTGAAATTGACGCATTTGTTTGGAACAACAGAGATTTTACGATTTGCTTTGCTGCTGGAAACGAAGGAAAAGATGACTCAGGTACTGGACGAATTTCTATTGGTTCTATTACTGCTCCAGGCACTGCTAAAAATTGTATAACAGTAGGAGCAACAGAAAATAATCGTCCTAATTTTTCATTAAAATATGGACAAGGATGGCCATCTGATTTTCCTGCACAGCCTATAGCTTCTGACATAGTAGCAAATAATATAGATGGAATGGCTGCCTTTAGTAGCCGTGGCCCCACTAAAGATCACCGTATTAAGCCCGATGTAGTTGCACCTGGAACATATATCTTATCAACTCTTTCACGTGCTGTAACCGATACGAACCCTGGATGGGGAAGTTCTAACGATCCATTATATTTTTATGAAGGTGGAACAAGTATGGCTACCCCTTTAGTTGCAGGTTGTGTAGCAGTAATAAGAGAATATCTTATTAAAGTACAGAATATTCAAAATCCAAGTTCAGCTTTAATAAAGGCTATGATTATTAATGGGGCAAAGGATATTAAAGGGCAATACACACCTACCGAAGCGGATGGAATTCCCAATACTTCAGAAGGCTTTGGAAGAGTAAATTTAGAAACTACCATTGGGCCTTTTTCTGCAAATCAGATTTTTATACTGCAGGATGAAAGTAAAGAATTAGATACTGGTGAACAGGATCAAATTAATATAAACATACCAATAAATACATCTACACTGAAGGTTACATTAGTATGGACAGATATGCCTGGAGAAAAACTGCAAAATGATCTTGATTTAATTGTTATTGCGTCTGACGGTCAGGAGCGGCATGGAAATGTAGATGCACAAGCATCTGGTTTTGATCGAGATAATAATGTAGAGCAAATTGTTTGGAATAATATCCCTTCTGGAAATTGTTCAGTTATAATACGTGCATACAGAATCATTCAACCTCAGTCCTTTGCTTTAGTAATTAGATCTGAGATATAAATCCTTACCCTACAACTATTCAGATAATTAATTCTTGCTTAGAAGAGTGTACTATATAGGGCGTTATCAAATCTTCATAGAATTTAGAATGAAAAAAATCCAAAGTATTTGCAAACTCAAAAAATTCACATATGAAACATCTGCTTCTGTATGTATTTCTAACTATAGGACTAAATAGTGTCGCGCAAAACTTGCAATTTAATGATAAAGGTCAACTCGTAAACGTAGACACATTTAAAAAAGTCCTAAGCAGTTACACCATTAGCAGAAATGCTGTTAATCACTTAGATGCTGCTAAAATAAATGAGATAAAACAAGCATTGGCGGCAAGAATTCAGACGGCTATAAATAATATGCAAGATGATTCATTATCTGCAAAAACACTCTATGCTAATCTTTGGGGTGATAATAACACAACCAATAACATTATCCAAGAAATGATTGATTTACGAGCCGCTCTCCTTGGAACAGCAGTTGCCAGAGTTGTTTGGAATTATGTTCCTTCACCTACTGATATCAATACAGTATTAAACCAAGATATTTTCAATCTTCCAGCCTCAACTATTAATATTGATAATAAAACTGCTTCTCTCATTTATACCGATCCTTTTAAAAGCTGGCTATTACAGTATTTCAATACATCGGTTTCTACCAATAGAATAAATAATCTAAACATGGATATAGCTTACAAGAATGGGTGGCGAGAATTGGAACAATCTTATGCGCAGATAAATAATTATCTAAAAATAACTTCCGCTCCGGATACTATCACCGATTGTAGCACTTTACACTTAAGTGATATTAACGATAGTATCTGGATTATTCAAAATAGTCTCAACACTAACTATGTTATAAACTTACTAAGAACTAATAATTTTTTTAAACAATGGCTGTGGTATACAAGAGGTTTATTACAAGTGAATCCCTTGGGTGTGACAACTGGAGACAGAGAATATCCTGTCAACGAGCGTAATAGTTTTGATACAAGCAAAAGCAAATTGACTAATGCTCAGGAAGCTGACTCTCTAAAAAACTTTAGAACAACAAAGCAGATACAGAATAAAATAACACTCCCTATTCTTTCTTCAGTGGCTGATAAAAACCAAACAATCTACACATGGAATTATAATGGTGCAAAAGATTTTGAGACAAACACTGACAACAAACTAAAATTGATTGAAAAGAAAGAAGGATTAGCCTATACTATTTATAACATACCACAAAATACCGGTGTAAAAATAGATTTCGACACTTCGATAGTATTAGATGACAGAAGTAAAGCCGTTATTACTGTAGATAATTTATTTGACCAAATAGGAGGACTTGCTGCGAAGGCTCCTGATTTACTAAAGCATTGGGCTAATGTAAGCAGTCACATAAATACGGGGCAACCAGCTATTCCTAATGAAATAATTACGAGCAGTCAAGCAAAGAATATTGTAAAAGCTGGTAAAGGTTTAGGAAATCCTTTAATCGCATTACAATCAAAAGAAAAAGGAAATTTTTTCCAGCTTTTTGAAGATGTGCCAGATGCTGCAATTAAAGTAAAAGAAGCGGAGGAAAAGAACTATTTATCTATAAATAACAGACAAGTTCCAATAGCAAAAGATAATAATATTGACAAAAGGAATATCCTTCTTGCGTACCTTAGAGAAGATGACAATGACGAATGTAGTGATTGCAACACTTTTAAAAAGAGAGAACCGCTCATTACTGCATTTTTAGAAAAGGATGAATGTTACTTTTTAGATTATTCATCGCCTACGACAATAGAAAAAAGCGCTGAAAACCTTCTACCCAGATTTACTTGTTTTATCGATGAAGTTAATGATTGCAGAGAGGCTATTACAAATGCTCATGTCCTATTACAGGCGTTTGCAGACATCGTAAAACCATACATTAATATCACTGAACGTTCGTTGCCGCCGGTTAATTTAACTGAAATAACAGATCAAACACCGGTCTATACTACAAAATCTGCTAAATTACCAATGCCGGAAAGCCCCAAAGTATTACAGATAAAAGTGCAGCCATCTGTAAAGAACTCGAAAGGAGAAGATTCTGCTCTTGCAGTAGTAACAACAAAGTTCAAAGCTGCGCCACTGCACTATGTTGATCTTAGTGTTGGCATAAGTTACTTTACAAGTTCATATTTAGTAAACGAACAAGGTGGTGATTCTTCGCTTCCTACCTCAAAAAATGGAGATAGGTTTAAGCTTATTGCGGGCATACATATTTATCCGGGGGGACTTTTTAATATTGATGATAAGTTTATTCATCATCAAGAATGGTATCACAGAACTTCCATTTTTGCAGGAGTTGGATTACAGAAAGCGTTGGACAATTTTTTTATTGGTGCAAGCTATGATCTTGTACCAGGTATGAGGATTACAATAGGTCCACACATTTATAAAGACACAAGATTTAAGATAATAAACAGTCAGGTACTTGACAAAGCATCTGCACCTAAAGTAAAAGGGATTTACCTATCTTTTAATTTAGAACCCGTCTCTTTCATTAAGTTTTTAGGCTTATTTTAAAAAGTTATCCAATGAAAAAATTATACTTTATAATATGTTTACTTTCTTTTTTTTCTTGTAAAAAATACAAAGATTTGAAAGACAATAATTCTGTTGGTAATTCGTACATCAGAGGTAGATTGTTCTTAACTGACACACTGACTAAAAATACAGTTAACCAATCTTTGTCTAGCAAAATAGTACAAATATTTTTTGCTGACACTCAGGATACCATTAATGATATATTACCTGTTACCACAGATAAGGACGGCTATTTTACTTTTAGAAATCTGGATGAAAGCAGAACATACCGAATTTACTATGAGGAAACGGAAGATAGTAGCAGGATGTACACAGCCGTAAGAACAGACATAAAGGCGCCATTCGATACGTTAGCGCTAAATGCCCATCTTGATACCACCAAAGAACCAGGAGTTATCTATAGCATTGTGGACGAATTCGGCGCTCCGATAAAAGGTGCATCTGTATGTATTTTTGCGAACATTTCTTTTTTTCAGGAGGGTAAATGTGATAACAGCAACTATTCACTTACAACTGATGCTTATGGTCATGCTTTTGTATTTAACATACCATCGGGTAAATATTATGTTACCAGTTATATTTCAGTAAATGGCTCAACGTATTTGACCAATGATTCACTTACTGTAGATAGTGCCATTATTCATCAAACCCTTCGATTAGCCAAAGCTAAACAAACGGGGTATAACATCTTAGTGCTTGACTCACTAGGAACAGCTGTTCCTAACGTGCAACTATGCTTTTTTACTAGTGAGGTTTTCTTTAATACCGGAAATTGTTCTGCAAGCAATTTTCATAATAACTCTGATTCTAATGGTATTTCTAAAGGCACAGCGGTTACACCCGGTAAGTATTTTGTATTGGCAAACACAACAATTGATAGTTTACAATTAGTTGCTGAAGAAATAGTTAATATCGAAAAAGATAAAATATTAGCTGATACAATGATATTGCATAAAAAATAATTTATACTCGGCAATGGCTTAAATTTATTTCTGTTTCGAAGTATATTTTCACAAAAAAAACAAACAATGAAAAATCAAGCATTTACACTTGCTATTAAAGATGTTGACAATAACATTCCTGGTAAAACATGTAAAGATTACTTTAGTCCAAATAATCAGGCAACTGAAAATGCCCCTGATTTACCTACATGCGTAGGTATGACAAAATTATTCAGAGAAGTAGATAACGGAAATAAATTACCATTTCAGATTCATCGAAAAGGATATACTCTACCTTTAGCAGATATTCAAAATATTCTGAAACAAAATAATAGCAGTATAACAGGCATAAAAGTTTATTTTGGTATTGACGTGGATAATACTGGGCAACGAACGCTGCAACTTATTGCAATTGGTACTTTTGATGATGGCACTTCTCCTTTTTCAGATTATAATATTCCAGAAATAGGTGCTGCTAATCCTAATATACCTGAAAATATCGTGTTCGGAAATTTAAAACCATGCCCAAAGGAATGTGGAAAGAATAATGTTCTAAATGCAGGTTAAATATGTATGACCTTAGTTGATTTTATTCATTATTCAGATACTTATGCTCCGGCAGGTGTATTACTTCTTTGTTTTTTAAAAAGAAATAGTCTGCCTAAACTTTCATTTCTTTTTATTGGTTATTTGTTTGTGTCTATAATTACTTTTGGCTCTAGCAATTGGCTTGCTGCTACAAAAACAAATAATTTGTTTTTGTATCATTTTTATACAGCTTTCAATTTTTATTTCTTTTATTTATACATTTTTATTCCCGTCGGAAATAAGTCTAGAATAATACTTACCATTTTCTCGATTTTCTTTACTATTTTCTTGATTACGAATTATTTTTTATGGGAACCACTCGATGCATTTAATACAAACTCTTCTATAGTAAGCTTTTTACTACTAATCTTTTTCTCAGTTATTTATTTTTTAAATTTAATAGAATCAAATGTGGTCATTGAAATAAAGAGAAACTTTTCTTTTTGGATTGTTACAGGCGTCTTATTTTATTCAAGTACTTGTACGTTTGTTTACTTTTTTTACAAATACGATAAGAATATAAACGCTACACTTGACGATTTTCTATGGCTGATTCAGGATGTTGCAACAATCATTAAATTTATTTTATTTTCATTTGGAATAATATGGTACCACAGGAAGCCGATTTATCATGGATAGCAGTTATACTCATTCTGTCAATGATGCTTTTTACATGTGGAATCATTTATTTATTCATGCGTTATCAATTAAAAAAAAATACACTTATTAAAGAAAAGCAAACGTTAGAACACTATTTTAACCAGCAACTCCTCCAATCCCAGCTCGAAATCCAAGAGCAAACATTCAATATCATTAGCCAGGAAATACACGATAATGTAGGGCAGGCGCTAAGTCTAGCCAAGATGCAATTGAATATTTTAGAACGGGGCGAAACGCTTAATAAAGCATTAATAACCGATACCCAGGACAGCATCAGCAAAGCAATAGCAGACCTCCGGGATATTGCAAAAAGCTTAAGTACTGAGCGCATTCAGCAGCTAAATTTATCGGAGACAATAAATTATGAACTTGCCCGTATTAACCGTTTAGATCTTATGGTTACAAGCCTCCAGGTAGAAGGCAGGGAGCAATGTATTCAAAGCAAAAAAAAGCTTATCATCTTTCGTATTATTCAGGAAGCATTACAAAATATTTTAAAACACGCTAAAGCAAGTAGTATAAATGTGAGATTCAAATATGCAGAAGATTTTTTAACTATTGAAGTAGCTGATAATGGTAAAGGTTTCGACAAAAACTTAGTTGTAGAGAAAGATGGCTTAGGATTGAGAAATATTGTTGATCGTGCCGCTTTAATCGGAGGCGAAGCCAATATAACAAGTACACTCAATAAAGGTACAACGGTAACGATTGTTGCGCCCTATGAGTAAATAAAGATTACTATGCTCCTTCCATTAATCCCTTTTTAACCTTCCTTACATTTCCCTTAAAACTTCCCCAGCCGCTTTTTCAAATAAAAGCGGTTTTACAATTTTATTCCCGTCAACAAAATTCAATATCCTCTTGACCGCCACACGCCCGCCGCTAGAGCAGATTTTTTAATACACTTTTAAAAGAAGAATTACTTAAAAAATCTGAAACATGGATTTCCAAAAAAGAAATAGGCTAAAAAACGTTGCGGGCATAAAAGCGTTTAAAAGAATTGTTAGAGCCGCTGCCTTTGGGAAGCGGCTTTGTTGTAGGTGTAAATGACTATACTATTTGCTGCCTTATCAGCAGTCATTAAATTTTAGCACAGGATTCCAAATTTTTTTATCTTTATCCAACATAAGTACAGGATCAAAATCAGATAGACTCAAATTAATATTATTGTTCGCTAATTACTTCGCGCCAATGTAGCATTACCGCTGCACAATTCACAGCAGTACAAAGGCTACATCATAGCGTATCAGGGAAACGTGCTGTATATCGTTTCCCTGTGGCTTTTTTTCGTTCTTTTTTTTCCACAAAAAAAAGAACATTACATAAAAAGCAGTAATGAATAGATGATGCGAAAGCATAACTTATATACTGTTATAGATAGCTACCTTTAAAATCTTCTTTTTTATCTATTTATTAATCTAAAAAACTCCCCACATGCCAGTTGCCACTTCTAACAATCCATTTGAAGACGAGTATCGTTTTTTATTTGATACCTGCATTATAATGGAAAATAAGTTTGCCGAAATTGATGAGGTAGTGCTGCAGATGCAGAGTAATAAAGCGCGGTACGAAAATATAGGCAACGAGCTGAGCATTCCCTGGAACTTTATTGCCATTATCCATTGCATGGAAGGCTCGCTCAGCTTTAAAAAACACCTTCACAACGGCGATCCGTTAACGGCACGTACGGTGCAGGTGCCTAAGGGCATGCCCAAGGCGGGCACCCCGCCGTTTACCTGGGAGGAAAGCGCCAGGGATGCACTTACGATAGAAGGCTTTGTTGGTAAAACCGACTGGAGTATTCCGGGTATGCTGTTTTCTTTTGAGAAATACAACGGCATGGGCTACCGTAAAAAAGGCATTAATACGCCTTACCTGTGGAGCTACTCCAACCAATACACGAGGGGCAAGTTTACCGAAGATGGCATCTACGACCCAAATGCCGTTTCCAGGCAGGTAGGCGCAGCGGTATTGCTGCGGCGGATGAGCGAAAAGCAGATCGCCGTAAAAGGAGAAGTGGACCGGATTACCATGATTAAAACGTTAGGTGCCAAAGTGGTATTCGATCCCAATACCTTCCACGAAAATGCACAGCAGCTACAAACATTGCTCAACAGTGTAGGCCTGCACTTGCGTACCGATGGCAAGGCCGGCAGAAACACGTCAGATGCCTACCATGCCATTGCCGGCCAGTTTTTACAGGGTGATAACGGGTAGGTTGTACCAGCATTAGTATATACACCGTATATGGTTAGTCTGCATAGTAGAAATACGTTTATTTTTACAAGGCTATGCAACAACAATTGAGAAGGATTGAAGAGCTGGTTATCGCTTTACAGGCCTTACTTCCCATGCAGGAAGAAACGCGGCGAAATATCGATAAAAAGATCCGGTTAGAATTTAATTATAATTCCAACCATATAGAAGGCAATACGCTTACTTATGGCGAAACAGAACTGCTCCTGATATTTGGTAAAACGGCTGGCCAGCATGAGTGGCGCGAGTATGAAGAGATGGAAGCACATGATGTTGCTTTTAGAATGATACAGGAATGGGCTGCAGATGAAGAAAGACCATTAACGGAAATGGCGATTAAAAACCTGAACCAAACCCTGCTGGTAAAACCATATTGGAAAGACGCTGAGACGCAGGATGGCCAACAAACAAGAAGGCAAATAAAAGTAGGTGATTATAAAGAACATCCTAACCATGTACGGCTGCAAAACGGGGAGATTTTTTATTATGCTACGCCTGCCGAAACGCCTATACAAATGGGTGAATTAATAAGTTGGTATAGAAAAGAAGACGAAGCAAAAGACTTGCACCCGGTAGCACTGGCCGCATTGCTGCACTATAAGTTTGTACGCATCCATCCGTTTGATGATGGTAACGGAAGGATAAGCCGTTTATTAATGAATTATGTATTACTGCGATATGCGTTGCCTCCGGTTGTTATTAAATCGGTTGATAAAAAGGGGTATCTGTTTGCGCTCAACAGGGCAGATGCCGGCGACATAGAAGCATTCATTACTTATATAGCTGAACAACTAATCTGGAGCCTGGAGCTATATATAAAAGCCGCCAAAGGCGAAAGCCAGGACGAACCCGGGGATTTGGATAAGAAGTTATTGCTATTAAAGAGAAAATTAGGAGAAGATTTAGATGCAAAAGTGGAATTGCAATACAGCGAAAAAGCTTTTAACTTATTAATCCAAAATGTCATCATTCCTATAATTACTGAATGGGAAATACAATTAAAAAAATTCGAATTATTTTTTAATTCAAGAACTAATTATGCTTCAATAAACGACATTAATGTTTCGATTCCTGATGATTTAAATCATTCAATTAAAATATTAATTACTTCAATTAGAAATTTACATGAGCAATACGAAAAGATAAAAAATATAAACTTATCAGCAACATTTGAAGGATTGAGGCATAAAAGTAATAAAGTGAGTATTCATGCCGGGGAATTAGATCTTATTTTTAACAACAATACTTATGAGATAGATTATACTGGTTGTAATAGGATTTTAAACAAACTTTACTCAGAGTCTTTGACTGAACAGGAAATAAAAAATATTACCGAGAGCCTAGGAAACCGGCTATATATTAAAATAGAAGAGGCCTTGACAAATTAGAAAAATTATTTAGTAGTGATCCCAACTAAAAAAGCCGCTCTTAAACAAGCGGCTTTCTCATCACAACCATTCCACCATTTACTCTTTCGTTAGTATATCAAATACTTCATTTTCGTTGCGGTTCCTATCGGTAAAGCGGGTAAGAAAATTAAAAGTATGGGAAGCCGCATCGTACAGGGCAAACCGGTTTTCAAAAGAGCCGGGCTGTATAGCCGCCGCCATAGTTGCATTGGGTGATAGCAATATCTCTTTCGTCTTCGGGTTGTAGCGGATAATATATTGCCAGCCCATATTTACATAATTGGTTTCGCCATAGCCGCACACCAGCGATTTGTTGTCTAAAGAAGGCACTATTTTCTTATCATTGAAATAATCAATAGACAGGATAATATTATCGCCATTCTCCTGGCCGCGGTACAAGGTACGGCTGCCACGGTCGTAGTATTTTCCCAATACGCCAAGGGCCGATATGGCTGTGCTAATGGCGCTGCTCTTCATGGCAGCATCAGCCGATGTTGTACTTACTGCAGCAACCTGTGGCTTACTGGTTACTTCTTTGGAACAACTAAATAACAGGATGCTGCATACAGCACAACTAACAATTACAAGACTGCGGAGCAGGGATGTTTTTCTCATAAATATATTTTATATAATTTAACCCATAGAGGCCTGCGGTTGCTGTTGCGCTGCCTGTGGCGGAAAACTAAAAGGAAAATTCTTGTTATTAGAGATAAAGACTTTCTTTCATTTCTTTTTAAATTGCAGCAAAAAATGGTATGAAACAACTGGTATTAAGTGTAGAAGAAAGCAAGTATAAATTCTTAGTTGAAGTGCTGCAACATTTCGATTTTGTAAAAATTGAAAGAGAAAGGAAAGATAAAAAAGTTCTGCTGAAAGAAATAGCTGAAGGCATGCATAGTGCTTCCCTTGCAGCAGCAGGCAAAATAGTTTCGCGCCCTGCTAAAACATTTTTGCATGACCTTTGAAGTAGACACTATCCCACCTTTTTAAAAGCATTTAAAAGATTATTTCGAAAATATCCTTCCTTAAAAAGCGTTATAATTTTACTTATTAATTCTTTAGAGAACACGCCTGTTCAGGGCACACCGCTCGGAAATGATTTTTATAAAATACGAATAGCGATCAGCAGTAAAGGGAAAGGTAAAAGCGGTGGTGCACGCGTGATTACGCTGGTAAAAATTATTCATAAAAAAGTGTTTCTGGCCGCTAATTATGATAAAAGTGTGCAGGCATCTATCACGGATAAAGAACTTAAATTATTAGCCAAAATAGTAAGTGATAAACAATAATATATAAGGAGACTGTAAAGCAGAATGTGTAAACATAATTTCAGAGCCTGCATCTAGTTTGAAAGATAGTTAAATACTGGTGGAGAATAATTCCCCAGTTTTGAATGCCGCTTGTCCAGCTTTTTTCAATATTTTGAATAGATAAAAAGACGGATTTTGTGGCGGCATTTTCGTTGGTAAACTGCGTTTTAGTTTTGGTGTATTTTCTAATACCCCGGTTAAGATTTTCAATGGTATTGGTGGTATAAATTATTTTCCTGAGTTCTAAAGGGTAGTCAAAATAGTTAGTGAGGTTTTCCCAATTTTCTTCCCAGGATGCAATGGCATATTTGTATTTATCCTGCCATGTTTTTTTAAATGCCTGCAGTTCATCAAAGGCGGCCTGTTTGTTGATGGCGGTGTATATTTTTTTAAGGTCTTTACAAAATTCTTTGCGGTCTTTCCACACCACAAACTTGCAGGAGTTGCGTATTTGATGAACGATGCACAGTTGTGTAACAGCCTCTGGAAAAACCCCTTTAATGGCTTGTGTGAACCCTTTGAGATTATCCGTGCAGGCGATGAGGATATCCTGTACACCACGGGCCTTTAAATCAGTAAGTACGGTGAGCCAGAAAGAAGCTGATTCTGTTTTTTCAATCCAAAACCCCAGCACTTCTTTTATACCATCTGCTTTAAGCCCAATGACAATGTAGACGCACTTATTGACCACTTTGCCCTCCTCCCTTATCTTCAGCACAATGCCATCCATCCACACCGCAAAGTAAACCGGCTCCAGCGCTCTTTGCTGCCACTCTTTGGCCGATTCCATGATCCGTTCGGTGATGTTGGAAACGGTTGTTTCACTTATATCCAGGCCATAAATATCCTGCACCTGGTTACAAACATCGGCGGCTGTCATGCCACGGCTGTACATACCCAAAATAGCATCTTCAATCTTGCTGCTGATTGTTTGGCCTTTGGGAATAATCCGGGGTTCAAATTCAGCATTCCTGTCCCAGGGAATGTTTAAAATGACTTCGCCTACATTCTCCGTGGCGATGGTTTTGGAAAAGGATCCATTGCGGCTGTTGCCTGAATTGTACCCTTGTTTTGCATGTTTGGAATAGCCAAGCTCTTCATCCAGTTCTGCTTGCAGCATCTCTTCAATGCCTTGTTTGAAGAGTGAATTAAAATAGGTTTGAAAATTTTCTTTGTTCTTAAACTGTTTAAAGAACCCCTTGGGAAATAAATCCGCTTTCGTGTTTTTTGATTGCATCATGTGTAGGTTTCGAAGTTAGTGAAAAAATGCCCCCCTGCCCCTGCGCCTTCGTTCCGCTACGCTCCACTATGGCGCAGGGGCTGGGGAGACTCTAAAACTGTTTACACATTCTGCTTTATACTACCTATATAAGATTACACAGGCAAAAAAGCTATTTTCAAAAATTACCTAAAAACCTTTCCTAAGCCGCTTCCCTCGACCTCATTTTCCTACCTTCGCCCCAATGGAAAAGAAATTATTTCTACTCGATGCCTATGCCTTAATCTATCGCGCTTATTATGCTTTAATCCGCAACCCGCGCATTACTTCCAAAGGCAGAAATACCAATGCCCAGTTTGGCTTTACCTCTACCCTGTTCGACCTGATGAATAAAGAGAAGCCTTCCCACTTAGCCGTGTGTTTCGATACCGGCGCACCTACAGAACGGCATACCGATTTCTCCGCCTACAAAGCCAACCGGCAAGCTGCACCCGAAGATTTAACGGATTCAATTGATGATATCAAGCGCATCATCCGCGGCTTTAATATACCCGTAGTAGGCGTAGATGGCTACGAGGCGGATGATGTGATTGGCACCCTTGCCTGGCAGGCCGCAGATGCCGGCTACAGCGTGTATATGGTAACGCCCGATAAAGACTACGGACAACTCTTAATTCACCCGCATGTATGTATTTATAAGCCGCCGTACATGGGCTCGCCCAATGAAATATTAGACGCTAAAAAGATCTGCGAGAAGTGGGACATTGCGCGTGTAGAACAGGTAGTGGATATTTTAGGATTAATGGGCGATGCGGTGGATAATATACCCGGCATAGCCGGTATTGGCGAAAAGACCGCCGCTAAACTGCTGAAAGAATACGATACGCTGGAAAATGTAATTGCCAATGCCGATAACATTAAAGGTTCGCTGGGCGAAAAGATTCGTAAAGGCAAAGAAGACGCGATTATGAGTAAAAAGCTGGCCACCATCATTACGGATGTGCCGGTGCAGTTTCATGAGGAAGATTATAAGCTGAAAGGCTGGAATAGCAAAGCATTGGAGGAAGTATTTACAGAGCTGGAATTTAAAACATTGGGCAGGCGCATATTGGGTGATGATTTTAATGCCTTCCAGGGGCCGCAGCCACCGCAGGTATTGCAGCAGACCTTATTTGGAGATGCCAATGCGGACGAACTGTTGCCACCCCCTGCACCGGCGGATGCCAGTGATGAACTTCCCGCGGGTTTGGTAGTAGATAAAAATATCAGCAACACGCCGCATACCTATCATTTAATACAAACTGACGAAGCGATCAATGCATTGGTTGGTGAACTGATGGAGCAGCCCGAAATATCTTTTGATACGGAAACAACGAGCATTGACCCTAATAATGCGCTGCTAGCAGGCGTTAGCTTCAGCTATAAAAAGGGCGAAGGCTATTACATTGCCTGCGTGGAAAATGAGGAACGCACGAAAGCAGTATTAGCACTGCTGCAACCGCTCTTTGACCGTACCGATGTATTATGGATTGGACAGAACATCAAGTACGATATGATCGTAATGAACTGGTATGGCGTACAGCTAAAGGGAAAGTTGTTCGATACCATGCTGGCGCATTATGTAATAGAGCCGGAAGGGCGGCGGGGCATGGATTTGTTAAGCGCACAATACCTGGGCTACGAACCGGTGCATATAGAAGAACTGATCGGGAAAAGGGGAAAGAACCAGCTGACGATGCGCGATGTGGCGCTGGATAAAGTAAAGGAATATGCTGCCGAAGACGCCGACATTACCTTGCAGTTAAAGGAAAAGTTTGTGCCGCTGCTGAAGAGCCGCGAAGTAGAAAAGGTATTCCATGAAGTAGAAACCCCCCTGCTGGAGGTATTGATGGAGATGGAGTTTGAAGGCGTGCGGATTGACCAGGCTTTTTTAAGAGAATATTCCGTACTACTGGATATGGATGCAAAAGCGGCGGAGCAGCGCGTATTTGATGCGTGCGGTTTGCGCTTTAATTTAGGCTCTCCCAAGCAATTAGGGGAAGTGCTATTTGAAAAATTGCAATTGGACCCTAAAGCAAAAAAGACCAAGACCGGGCAGTATGCTACGGGTGAAGATGTGCTGGCAAAGCTGGCTAACAAGCATGGCGTAGCCTATGATATTCTAATATTCCGGGAACTCACTAAATTAAAGTCAACGTATGTAGATGCACTGCCCTTAATGATTAACAAAAAGACCGGTCGCGTGCACACTTCTTATGCGCAGGCGGTTGCAGTAACCGGCCGGCTGAGCAGCACGGCACCCAACCTGCAGAATATACCCATCCGTACAGAGCGTGGCCGGGAAATACGTAAAGCGTTCATTCCGCGCGATAAAAACCATGTGCTCGTTAGTGCCGATTATTCGCAGATAGAGCTGCGCATTATTGCTGCCATCAGCGGCGATGCCAGCATGGTAGAAGCCTTTACGCAAAACAAAGATATTCATACCGCTACCGCTGCCAAAGTATTCGGGGTGGAAGAAAGTGCCGTAACCAAAGAGATGCGCTATAAGGCAAAGAGTGTAAACTTCGGTATTATTTACGGGCAAAGCGCTTTCGGCTTATCGGACAATTTAGGCATCAACCGCGCAGAAGCAAAAGAGATTATAGAAAATTATAAAAAAGAGTTTTCGGGCATCACGAGGTACATGGATGAGACGATGAATTTTGCCCGCGAGCATGGCTATGTATCTACGCTGATGGGCCGCAAGCGCTGGCTGCGCGATATAAATTCGGGCAACTTTACCGTGCGGGCCTTTGCGGAACGCAATGCCATCAACTCGCCTATACAGGGCACCGCCGCCGATATGATTAAACTGGCTATGATAAAAGTGCATCACGCCATGAAGGCGGCCAACTTACAGTCGCGCATGATACTGCAGGTGCACGACGAACTGGTGTTTGATGCGCTGGAAAGTGAAGTGGAAATATTAAAACCCTTAATACTCGAGAATATGAAGACCGCACATCCGCTGCCCAATAATTTGCCGGTAGAGGCGGAAGTAGGCGTTGGCATTAACTGGCTGGAAGCGCATTAGGTGCTAATGCTAACGTCAAACGCTAACAGGGTTCTAAACCCTGTTAGCGTTGAAATTGTAAATCATTTTAGTCTTACATCTTCCTGATTAATCACCGGATTCAAGCTTACCACATTTACGTTTAAAAAACTTTTATATCCCAATTATTAAAAATTATTTATTATTGTAAAACGCTGACAGGGTTCTAAACCCTGTCAGCGTTGATGTAGAAATTAACCAAAACTACTTGTATGAAATCCAATATCCCACCGATGCAAACGGATACCTGTTATCATATCTACAACCGTGGGGTAAATGGCGAGAATCTGTTCCGGGAAGCTGCTAATTATGATTACTTTTTAACCAAATATGCCAAATACATACAGCCGGTTGCAGATACGTACGCGTATTGTTTACTGAAGAATCATTTCCATCTGGCAATCAAAACAAAAAGGGAACAGGACATCAAGGAAGCATTGCCAGACAAAACAAAACATACTGCGGAAGAGATAATAAGCCGGCAGTTTTCGCACCTGTTTAATGGTTATGCACAAGGCTTTAATAAAAAATACGGGCGTACGGGTTTGTTGTTCGAAACGCCTTTCCGTAGAATCGCTGTTACTTCAGATAGCTATCTTTCACACCTTATCTCCTATATTCATTTCAACCCGCAAAGGCACCGCCTCTGTGCTGATTTCAGAGAATGGCCGTATTCTTCTTACCATACTTATTTAACATCGCAGGCTACCCGTTTAAAGCGGGAGGAAGGCTTATCATGGTTTGGAGGGATAAAGCAATTCATGGATTATCATAACTTCCAAAAGGTCAATACTCTTCAGAATGAATATTTTGTGATCGAATTCGATTAATAACAAACACTGACCGGGTTACAAACTTATAGCACCGCGTTCCACTATCAAACACTTACGGTTTAATCTATACAAAACGCTGATAGGGTTTAGAACCCTGTCAGCGTTAAATAAAATATAACGTAAATTTTTACTTATTCATCCATATCATTTGCGCGCTGATATTCATATCAAAACAGGGCAAACAAACCTGTAATACTAACAATGTTAGTTAATCCTATACCCTCTGCACATCTTTTACACAGTCAAAAAAGGTATTTTTGCATTCACGTTTTATTACTAAATGATATTTACTACTCCTGATAAAAGCCGGTTGGATTGATTGAAAATTGTTTAAAGAGAGAGGTCAGTATTATGTATTCTTATGATTTGTTAGAGCAGGAGTGCTATTACATTGTGCAGCTAAAAGAGAATGATCCGCTTACTTTGATACAGTTGAAGGTTAAAAGCGATTATTGTGTGTATGTCATCGCCTACGGCGATGCTGCAATAATGCAGTGGGTTAAAAAAAGCGATCCTATTTTCGATATAGTGGAATGTTTGAGCGATAGCGCCGCGCAGCAATGGCTGAATGTCTATAACGGCAGCGAAGATGCTTATTACGAAGAAGATGAAGAGTAAGCATTTGAAAATAATAAGCCCCGTTCAAACGTTGTACAACTAAACGAAGCCGTATGCCGAAATATAGCCTTTTAATAATAGCTTTTGCTGCCTCAACATTTTCATTCGGGCAGTGTAAAACCTATAAGATAGGAGTAAAAGGTGATACCCTCAACTGTACCGACAATGCAGATAAGAAGCAGGGAAAATGGGTAGTGCAAATGCCACCCCTCCGGGGCGAACCAGGTTACGAAGAAGAAGGCATTTTTAAGAATAACAAAAAGGAAGGGTACTGGCGCAGGTACAGCCTGCAAGGCGATATTTTAGCGATTGAAAACTACAAATACGGTTATAAAAACGGCATCTCTCAATACTTTGGCCTCCAAGGCATCGTACGCGAAGAAAGCTGGCGGGCGGTTAATCCCGATCACCCGTACGATACGATAAAAGTGTTCGATGTAAATAACCAGGATAAATACGACCTGCGCGAGGTAAAAGTGGAAGGCACCGCTTATAAACAAGGTACCTGGAAGTATTACGACCCGCAAACCGGTTTAATAACCAAGACGGAAGAGTATGCATTTGATAAAGTTGTTGACCCTTTTACCGGCCGTAATGTGCAGGCAGTAATAGCTGACAGCGCTGCAATTGCTAAAAAGAAAATGGACAAGCCCGATGCCGTAAAAGAATATGAAAAGAAGAATGCGAAGAAGAAAATAAAAGTGCGCGACGGCGCGACGGGGTATTAAAAGGATAAAAGCAGAACGCTGACAGGGTTAAGAACCCTGTCAGCGTTTTTGTTTATTTATTGCCGCTGTGCTGCATTGGGTTTACCCCTTCGCTTTGCCCACGGGCTGCGCGTAATTTCTCTTTATACACCGCAAATTTACCTGGCACCGGTACACTTGGCCAGCTATTGTTGCCCAGGTCGGTATCGGCAGTCTCCCGCAACGGGTCCAAATTGATGGCTGCTACAGGCTTATTCGTTAGAAACACCTTATTAAAGTGCCGTTCGTCCTTCCGCCATACCTGCGCCGGAATGCGTATTGTATCTCTTGCTCCGTCTGCATACACAAACTCTACAATCACGGGCATTACCAGTCCGCCCTTATTGGTAAATGAAAGCTGGTACAGGTATTTGCCCGCATAGCTTTGCGTTACGCTATCGCTCAGCACTTCATATACCGCCGGGGCTTTCCGGTATTTATATACCGAATCGTACGCTACTATGCCGCGGTCGTAGCGCCAGTAAAAGTCCTGCAGGCTTGTATCTGCATCCGTCAAAAAATGCACCGATGTATCCTGCCGGTTGCGTATTTTATTAATGTCTTCAAAGGCATTAAGGGCAGGCTTGTCCAGTGTGGTATCGCGCGCAAATTTTGTTGGCACTACCGTCAGGTTAGCATCATATTGCACGGCTTTTACGCTGTCCAGCGAAATATCACAGGGCTCGGTGCCGTAAAACCAGCCCCGCCAAAACCAGTCGAGGTCTTCCGCACTTGCATCTTCCATCGTTCTAAAGAAGTCGGCCGGCTCCGGGTGCTTAAAGGCCCAGCGCTGCGCATAGGTTTTAAAAGCATAGTCAAATAACTGGCGGCCCATAATGGTTTCCCGCAAAATGTTCAATCCGGTGGCCGGCTTGCCGTATGCGTTATTGCCAAACTGGTTGATGTTTTCGCTGTTCGTCATAATCGGCTCCAGCTGGTCTTTCGGCAGCTTCATATAATCGGCTATCTGGAAGGCCGGGCCGCGTTTGCTCGGGTATTTATTATCGTACAATTCTTCCGTAAGGTATTGGCAAAAAGAGTTCAGGCCTTCATCCATCCATGTCCACTGGCGCTCATCGCTGTTTACGATCATCGGGAAGAAGTTGTGCCCTACTTCGTGAATGATGACGCCGATCGTGCCATTCTTAGTTGCTTCCGAGTACGTGCCATCGTCGTTGGTACGGCCGTAGTTAAAGCAGATCATCGGGTACTCCATGCCATTGGCAGCCTCCACGCTTTGCGCTACGGGGTACGGATACGGGATGGTGAAATGCGAATAGGTGCGCACCGTATGCGCTACCAGTTTAGTGGAAAACTTACTGTACAACCCGTATGCTTCTTTGCCATAAAAGCTCATGCACATAATCTTTTTACCTTCTACATAGGTGGGCATGGCATCCCAGATGAATTTGCGCGAAGACGTCCAGGCAAAATCGCGCACCATACTGGCGGCAAATATCCACGTCTTTGTTGCGGTGCTCTTACTCTTCTCCGCCGCCTTCGCTTCGTCCAGCGTAAATACCTGCAGGGGCGAAGTGACCGATCCGGCCTTTTGCCAGCGGGCATAGTGTGTGGCATCCAGCACCTGCGCATAATTCTGGCACTGGCCGGTAGCACCCACTACATGGTCGGCCGGCACCGTCATTTGTACTTTAAAGTTGCCAAACGTAAGTGCAAATTCGCCCCGGCCGGTAAACTGGTGGTTTTGCCAGCCCTGGAAATCGCTATAGACGCACAGCCGCGGGTACCATTGCGACATAGTAAATAAGTAGTTGCCATCACCGGGAAAATACTCATACCCGCCACGGCCACCCTCGCGCATGCGGTCGCTTATTTTGTAGTGCCAGTCTATGTGAAAAGCTATCCGGTGGCCCGGCTTCAGTGTATCCGGCACTTCAATGCGCATCATGGTTTTGTTGATGAAGTATTTCATCGGCCTGCCTCCTGCATCGGTCAGCTTTGTTATTTTATCGCCAAAGCCATTATCGCCCTGTAGCTGTAGCAGTTTATCCATCGTGTTTTTATCAATGGCATCCGTTAAGGTAGCGGCATCCTGGTAGTTGGCATTGCTGATGCTGCTATGCTCGTTCTCGTCTAATTGCAGCCACAGGTAAGTAAGCGCATCGGGCGAGTTGTTGTAGTAGGTGATGGTTTCACTACCTGTAAGCAGGAGCTTGTTTTCGTCCAGGGCGCACTTTATGTCGTAGTCGGCACGCTGCTGCCAGTAGGCCGGGCCCGGCGCGCCGCTGGCCGTGCGGTAGCCATTAGGGGTAGGTAAAATAGTTCCTAACTGCTCAAACCGGTTGCCGTGGTTGCTTGCCGGGTTGTTTTTAATATCCTGCGCCTGCACAGCGATTGCAAAAAGCAGCAACGCGAAAAAGAATAAAACAGACTTCATCATTACAATTTTAAAAGAAGAAAACGTTGTACCATCATTTCGGCAGACAGCGCAGCAATAGCGCCGCTGATAAACAAAATATACCCGCGCCGGCTAATAGCCAGGCGGGACACGAAAATATAAGAAACAGCTAATAATAAAGCAACAATAACGAGTTGCCCAACCTCCAAGCCAAGGTTAAACGCCAAAAGCTGTACCACGATGCGCTGGTCTTTGCCCAGCATGCTCCTGAGCAAACTGCTGAAGCCCAGCCCATGTACCAACCCGAAAAAGAGTGCGAAAAAGTAGATGGTTGGGTACCTGCGCTGTTGCTGCAGCGGCCTTGCAAAAACATTGCTGAATGCGGTAATAAAAATAGTAACGGCAATAAAGAATTCGGTCCACCGCACCGGGAGAAGGATGAAGTTGAAGGTACTTAGTGCCAGTGTAAGGGAATGGCCGATGGTGAACGCCGTGATGAGCACCAGCAGTTGCTTCCAGTCGTGGTACAGATATCGCAGGCAAAGCGCCGCGATGAATAAAATATGGTCGAGGCCATTGAAATCGGTGATGTGCTGTACGCCCGTGGTGAAGAATATATAAAACTCATTCATAAGCCTTGCCCCAACGGTGCGAATATACGGAAGCGGTAGGGTATTACTTATTGTTAATGGTTAATTGAATATTTCTTTCTATGGTATTACGAGACAGAAGCAACAGGGTTAAATGTTAATGATTAGCTGACTGCCGGAGGCAACAGCAGCCTGACAGCATCAACCGGTTCCGTTAACAATTAACCCTGTTCCATTAACCATATTGCTTACGCAATCTTCATATCCTCGCCGGCGGGGACTGTTTCTGCCGTTTCTGCTTTCGCAGCTACTACCGGTGCTGCCTTTTTTGCTTTCTTTTCTTTCTTAAGCCCGCTTACCTGCACATTGTATGCCGCGCCGTTTACGGTGCTGCTGTTGGCAATCATTAAAAAGGTGCTGCCCAAAGTGCCCAATTTTGCAGCCTTTATTATTTTAGTATCGCCCGGCGCTACCACTACAGCCGTGGCAGGCGCGGCGCCACCGGCTACAGCGCCCAGCCATACCGCTATGCCGGCATTGGTGCCTGTATTGCGAATGGTAACCACTGCGCCGGTGGTAAGCGTATGGTTCAGCAGCTCTTCGCTGCCGCCTGCGGCCAGCGTACCTTCTTTGGTTACCTGCCTTGCACGAGCAGCCGCATATAGCAGGTGCAGGGGAAATTTGCTGAGGCAAAACGCTTCCTGGCCGGGGTACTCCGCACCGGCCAGGTGCATGGCGGTGGTAAGCTGCAGTTGCAGCGTAGTATAGGCCTG
Organism: Ilyomonas sp.; assembly: GCA_965247435.1. Classification (GTDB taxonomy): domain Bacteria; phylum Bacteroidota; class Bacteroidia; order Chitinophagales; family Chitinophagaceae; genus Ilyomonas. Next base: position 2,819,546 of record OZ252019.1, read on the forward strand.
GGTGCGGCGTATGCGGTCGTTGTTTACGGTGGTTATCTGGTTTTTCTGCTGGTGGGCCAGTTGCGCAAACGTGGGAGCAAAGGCCTTTAGCGCGGCCGCCAGTGTGGGAGGCAGTTGGGCGGTATATTTATTAGCCGCGCTCAGCAACCTCGCCAGCAGCACCGGCATGCGCCCCAGCGTAGCCCTTGTATATTCGCTTACATTGTGCGGGTAGAAAGCTTTATAGCCTGCGCTGCCATAGCCGCCAAGGGTAGCGGCAATGTTTACCTCCTGCTCCTTCATAAAAACGCCGAGCGCCTTTATAAAGTCCCTGACGGCCGAGGTGCTTTCTTTCTGGTCGGTAAGGTTTATATCTACGGCGCTCATCTCGGTATAGAGCGCATCGGCGCTGGCCGTAAGTTTTGCAATAATGGCATCGAAAAAGCTGTTGCCAAGGGCGGTAAGCGCTGCTATTACAAAGCGCGTAAAGGTGAGCATACGCATGGGCGTAATACTGTCTGAAGAAAACAAATTGGAGAAAAAGCCTTTCCTGTGTATCATGTTGATATCGGATTTAAGAGATTAAAATAAATTGTTTATTGATAAGCATGTTATTGCTTCCATAAGAAATGAATTAAATGGTCTGGTATGCATCCTGTGCGTTACGGGTATATGTTTAAGCGCCTCCGGCACCTACCCGTAACGTTACGGGTAGGGGGTAAACTTCCTCAAACATATACCCGCAGCGTTACGGCTATAGGGTAAAGCTCCTCCGGCATGCATCCTGTGCGTTACGGGTATATAGCTGAGCTCCTCAGACATATAACCTGGGCGTTGCGGGTATATAGTAAAGCTTGTGGAATGCCTATCCGCGCTGGTACGGGTATGTGCCGGAGCAAATTTGGTGGCGGTGCGTGTGCGTGTGGATGCATGGTGATAGTTAGATTTTGATAAATGGATAATCTAAAATAATTATTGTAATGCAATGGCAGCACTGGCCCTCCCGCATTTAATAAGCATTTAAGCCGGTGATGCTCGTTGCTGCTGTACTATTAAGAAGGGCTGAAAAGGTGTGAGGGATTTCCTGTAGTTGCTGGTGTTTTTCACCAGAACGGTTGGAAAGATTCGCTAAATCAATTACAGTTAGGTGTCAGACACTTTTGAAGCTATTGTGTACCCACATCTTTTTCCAGCGTAAAGCCATGATAGATGTTATAGAATTTTTTGAGTCCATGTATTAAAGTAGTGTAGCCGGCTTTTCTTTGCGATGCATACCCTTTCCATCCTCCTAGCCTTGCCAATATCCAAAATGCCCATGCCAGTTTGGTTTTATCAAATGGATTGGATAGCTTCTGCGTTTTGCCCTGCATCTTTTGATTTATGTTTTCAAGACACTTTATTTCTGCTTCATCAAACATGGCAGCAGTACCCGGCATCTCTCCTTCCGGTGTATTATAGGCAATTGACATTTGAAACAATTGGATAATCGTATCCAGGATCATAAGCGTAAACTTTCTTATTGCCCACCCGCTTTCCAGTTCACTTGCCTCAATGTCATAGCACTCCTTTTTTAATACTTTAAATGCTTCTTCTATAAACCATCTGCAGCCGTACCATTGTATTACCTGGCATGCCTGCTCAAAACTTTCTACCGGCAGGGTGGTATATAAGCGCCACAATACCGGTTGTTCACAACCGGCACTTACTTCTCTTGCTTCCACTACTGTTAGTGCCAGCGATGCCGCCGCAAGGGCAGCATTCTTTTTTTGCGGCTTGCTTAAAGCCACGCTTCCCGTTTTTACTTCTATTAACGCCTCCCTCTTTACAGCAGGCTTTCCTTTTTGCTGTGTGTTTATGATTGTTTGGTAGGAACCAATGACAGGCTGTCTGTCTATATGATCCCAAAGCTTACTGCCATCTTCCAAAAGCCTGTTATGATTGCTGCGGATAAGTAAATAAAATTTACCATCCCGGCGGGCACCGGCAAACTGCTCATAAAAATCGCCTTCCCTGTCCTGCACAATAATAACAGACCGGGCTTCTTTCAAACTGTCATAAGTTGCTTCATTTGATTCAATCCATATATTGGTTTGTTTTTTACAAACATCCATCCGCCGGTGTGCATAGGCGGACAGTTTTTCTTTTTGCCGTTCCCTTGACCATATAGCTACAGCACTGTATCCATAAGGATAATAACTGCCGGCATCAATTACCAGCGATGGATGTATTTTAAAGCCAATTCCATCAAAATAATCATTAATAGGCCCTATGCTTTCATCGTGCTTTATGCGCCTGCGGTGGCTGCTTAGATTTATTTCTGAACTATCCTGTATGGATAATACCACTTTATCCCTGCATAGCCTGCCGCACCGCTTTGTCATCTCATCAATTAAAACAGCTTCTGTCACCTTCTCATTTTTCAATAACCGGTAGTAACCTTTTTGCGCTGCACGACTTTCGGCAATGGATTGTATGCTGCTGCATCCTGCTCTAAACAAAGAACTTAGTAACTGCTCGCCCCTGCTCTCTAAACGCCGGTCGTTAAATAATGAATCATAACTTGCTTTGGCTATCATACTCCAAAACTACCTCTTAACTTGTGGGTACACAATAGCTTCAAAAGTGTCCCACACCTGCGATTTTTTAGCTGATGAAATATAGAATTATACTTTTTAACATTTCCTCCCTGCACCTGTGGTGTTCTTCACCAGCAGCATTACCTGTTGTTATCAGCCATCGTAGTGCGACAGGCAAGTTCATTCCAGCTTTTGCAGCAACATGCTTCCCTCCCAAAAAGCTACGCTGAGCGGGTTGCGTTCCCCTACGGGGTACTTTCTGTCTTATGCATTCACTTCAAAGCGGGCAAGCACACAGGGATGGTTATTGCGGAGCTCCTGCAGCATTATCTGTGCGGTATATTTCAGGAAGGAATGTTGCATAGCTGTTTGCAGATATGCACCCGCCATTTGCGGGATAAAGTACACATGGCTGTCCACCCCGCCAACGGCGGGGCAAAGCGGCAGATAGCAATGCGCTTAACCGCCACAGGAAAGAGAAGGCTGTTAGTAATTATAGCCTTACATTTATCCGGCTTTAGCAGGCGCTTACATTTTAGGATAGTGGCCGTAAAGAAATACGGATGAGCATGAAAAAGTATTGTATGAAAATAATACATTTATAGCGCAAGGAAAACAGGGATGCAACCGGAAATAAAGGCAACCGGTTGTTGGTGAAGAACATTATCAACGGCGGGAAAGAATAATAAATTGGGAATACGCACCGTTACAAAATTTGTAGAGTGCCCAAATAATCGCTATCAGTGTAATGCAGATAGCAACGGTGGTTGTTCTAATAGTGATGCCTGCAAATAGAAAGTAATCAATTATTCAACTTTAAATATCAAATCTTATGAAACATATAAGTGCGCTTTTAATCTCACTGAGTTTTTTTTATATGGGCAAAACACAACCGGGCACACTCGACAAAAGCTATGGCAACAACGGCTTGTATCTAAGCAGTAATCTGCAATATAGTATCATATCATCTGGCATACAAGCAGATAATAAAGTGCTGATAGGCGGTGCTGATCCGAATTCATTTCCAGAATACCCTTTTGTACTTTTCCGGCATAATACTGACGGCTCCATAGACAGCAGTTTTGGAAATTCAGGGAAACTGATCACTCATTTTGATGGATACCGGGAAGGGCAAGGCTGGAGCTGCATAAAAGTGCAGCCTGATGGAAAGATAGTAGTTGCAGGAACTAATTACCAACCAGATCATAATCACTCGGGAGGTCCAAATCTTGAGGGTGACATTGTGATGGCCAGACTAAAACTAGATGGCAGCTATGATTCTTCTTTTGGCAACAATGGTATTGTAATAACAGAACTTGGCAAAAACGAACAAATTTATGCTTTGGCCTTGCAGGCCGATGGCAAAATTATACTGGCTGGCACGAGTGACATTGCATACGGATATGCTCCCCAAATGCTGGTTGTACGTTATAACGCAGATGGCAAGTTGGATAATACATTTGGTAATGGTGCAGGCTATGCTATCTATCCTGAAACAGCCGATGATGCATACGCAGTTGCCGTGCAGCCTGATGGCAGAATAGTATTAGGGGGAGATTATAGCGTTCACAGCAGATACATGTTAGTACGCTATATGCCTGACGGTACCATAGATAATAGCTTTGGTACAAACGGAAGAGTTCTAACAAAGTTTAATGAGAATGGAGGCGATGAATTAAGAATCAATAGCCTTTTAATAGATAAAGATCAAAATATTGTAGCAGGAGGCATTGCAGATATGAATAATATGGTGGTAGCCCGATACAAGCCTGATGGGTCATTGGATAACAGTTTCGATGCCGACGGCACTAAAACGCTGCACTTTGGAAACCAGCCGTCCAATTTAAATACTTTACTGCTGCAGGATGATGGTAAATTATTGCTTGCGGGTGGTGTGGGCGGCAGTGGCTTGTACACAAGTGATATAGCATTAGCGCGCCTGCTGCCAGATGGCGCTTACGACTCTTCTTTCGGTACTAATGGGCAAGTAGTTACGGACCTTGGCAACTATGAGCAAACTTCTCACGCTGTTATGCAAAGTGACGGGAAAGTAGTGCTGGCAGGCAGTGCTTATAACTCCGAAGGCTATTACGGCTATTTCCTTACCCGTTATAATGTTTATACACCTGGCCGGCAGCCCCTTGCCATCCGCATCAAACGCTGGCTGCAGCATCACGGCATAAGCTGGCAGGCAGGCAACAACATCCGCTACTATGCCGTACAGCGCAGCCCTGATGGTATTGTGTATAAAGAAGTAGCTAAGCTCCCCAACAGTAGTAATAATTATGAGGATGCAACAGCGCTGGGTAAAGAAAGCTACTACCGGTTAATGGCTATAGCTAAAGACGGCAGCCGCACTTACTCTAATACCGTACTCATAGACGAATCTACACAGGTACGTATGTTTCCTAACCCGGTAAAGGACAACCTGCAACTGCAGGGCCTCGCTACAGGCGGCAAGACGGCGGTAAGCGTAATGGACCTGCAGGGCAACGTACGCACCACCGCTACGGCAGGCGGGGGCAGCTACAGCGTAAACACCGCTAACCTTACGCCCGGCCATTACCTGCTCAAACTCCAGCACAACGGCACCATCACTACGCAAGCTTTTGTAAAGGAGTAAACCATTTATCTACATACAATACAAAAGCCGCCCTATATACGGGGCGGCTTTTGTACATCTATAGAACTTCACATCACCAACGGTATAAAATTTCAACCCATCTTTGCAGTAAAATAAACCCTATGCATCTGACCGGTGGTTTCCTCTTCACCCTGTTTGCCGCACTGCTTCATCCTTTTTTTATTTCCATGACGGACATCAACTTCAACGGGGCAGATAAGGAACTGGAGATCAGCGTGCGCATCTTTACCGATGATTTTGAAAGCGTGCTGCGCAAAAACCATCCGAACGTAACTATAGACCTGCTGCACCCGGCAGATAAGGACGGGATGAATGGCTTTGTGGAAGACTATGTAGCAAAGAATATAAACATTGCTGTAAACGGTACGGAGGAAAAAATGAGCTTTACCGGCTACGAGCAGCAGCAGGAAAGCATCTGGGTATATTTTGAAATAAAAGATATTGCTACCGTACAGAAGCTTACTGTTGCCAATACGTTGCTTTACGATTTCAGTACCGACCAATCCAACATTATCCATGTAAAAGGGAGCGATAAAGAGCAAACCACCAAGCTGAACTATCCTGATAAAAGCACAACATTTTCTTTTTAGCAGCACTTAAAATGGTAGTGCCTTAAACCAGCGCACCGGCCGGTTTACACCTTGCTGTTTTCCGCATATTCTTCCAGCTCTATCGGCGAGAGGGTAATCAGTATTTTGTCTATGCGCTGGCCATCCATGTCCACAATCTCAAACGTAAAGCCACGGTATTCCAAGGTATCGCCGGTTCCCGGAATTCGCTCCAGGTGATGCAGTATAAAGCCGGCGAGCGTATTAAAATCTTCCGGATCATCGCCCTCCAGCCAATGGGTTTTGTAAAAGTGCGACAGGAAGTTGAAATACGGCAACTGCGCATCTACCAAAAAGCTGCCATCCTCCCGCGATACAATCTCGTAGTTTTCCTCGTGGGGCTGCGCTATATCGCCAACAATCGCTTCCAATATGTCGTTCAGCGTTATCATGCCCTGCAGCGTTCCGTATTCATCTACAATAAACGCGTAATGGATCTTGGAGCTTTGAAATTTTTCCAGCACCTGGTAGGCAGAGTTGTTTACCGGCACATACACGGCCGGATGCGCAATCTCCTTCAGCGCCGTTTGTGGCATTGCCGCAAATAAATCCTTCAGCAGGATCACGCCTTTTATCTCATCTATATTTCCCTCGCAAAACGGGTATATCGAATGTATGTCGTACCTGTTTTTTACGTCGGCCACGGTTAAGTTACTGTCCAGCCATACCATGTCGCTGCGGTGCGTCATCAGCGAAGTGATATTGCGGTCGCCTAAATGAAACACGCGTTCAATAATTTGCTGTTCGGCTTCTTCAATAGCGCCGTGCTCCGTGCCTTCGCTGATGATGGCTTTTATCTCTTCTTCCGTTACCGATGATTCCTGCGGCTTTATCCGGAACAATTTTATAATGAGTGTACTGCTCTTGCCCAGCAACCAGATAAACGGATAAGTGATAGTAGAAACAACCTTCATAGGACGCACCATTGCCTTGGCAATACCTTCGGGATTGCTCAAACCAATGCGCTTGGGCACCAGTTCACCCAGCACAAGGGAAAAATAAGTGATGATGATGATAACGATAGCCGTTGCAATATTGCTGCTGTAAGGGCGCAGCCATTCGTAAGGTTTAAGAAAACCCACGATGTCATCTTCTATATTTTTACCGGAGAATATACCGTTTAAGAGCGTTATAAGGGTAATGGCTAATTGTACGGTGGAGATAAACAAATCCGGGTGGTTAGCCATTTGCAGGGCTTCGCGTGCCTTTTTATCGCCTTTGGCAGCCTGGCTTTCCAGCCTTGCCTTGCGGGAAGATACCAGCGCTATCTCGCTCATGGCAAATACGCCGTTCAGGATAATGAGCCCGAGAATAATCAGGAGTTCTATCATAAGTAAAGCTGCAAATTTAATGAAACAGCTAACAACTCATTGCAAAGCCTTACCTGGCCGGATAATATAACTTTTAAGATAAGTAAAATTGCGGGGTTATTGCAACAGTGCAAAAGCACATTATATAGGAAAGATGCTGATAGCCGGAGCGGGCAAAAGCAGCCGCCTGAGGATACCGGCATAAGCCAGCATCCTTCTTTCAGTTAATGTTTATGTTATCATTGGTAATGTGCAACTGTATGCCGGCGAAAATGCAATACAATTTGCTATACAGTCTTTTTCACTTTAATGGCATTCGGACCTTTATGGCCCATTTCCACTTCGTAGGTTACTTTGTCGCCTTCTTTTACCAGCGATTCCAGCTCGTTTACATGCACGAATGCACTTTCGCCGGTTTGCCCGTCTTTAATAAACCCAAAGCCTTTGGCATTATTAAAAAAGGTAACGGTTCCTTTTCTTATCAACTCTGCAGGGTCAAGCGGAACCTGTTTGGGTACGCCGATCTGCATGTCTTCCTGGTTAAATACTTTCTTGCGTTTAGGATCGGGCGGCGTGGCAGATATGTTGCCGTTTTCATCTACGTAAGCCAGCATGTCATCAAGGCTTTTGCCTTTCTTGGCGTTGGCTTTACGCTCTTCCATTTTTTCTGCTTTATCCCGGCGCTCCTGCGCTTTTTTCTTTTCTTTTTCCTTCTTGGCAAAGGTTTCCTGAGATCTTCCCATCGTTTATTAAGTCATTTTGTTGCCTATAAAGGTCGGCTTTTTATTGCTCTAAACAAAGAATAAAGTTTTTCCATAACAAATGATTAAGGATAGCCTCTGCTCTGTTAAAAAATTGCTCAGCGGCGGAGCAGCCAGCTTTTTGTTAATGTAAGATCACTTTTTCGCCATGTAAAAAACTGCCTGGTGCTCAATCCGTAATCTTTTTTAAACTGAAAAAGATAATATCCTAAATTAACTGCGTATCCTACGGTGCTTACAAGCGCCGCTGCCCCGATGCCATAAACCGGCACAAAGTAATAATCGCCCGCCAGCACTACCAAAAGCGCCATAAAAGCAGCATATACGCTTACCCGCACGTTGCCCTTGCCCGAAAAGAAGGAAGCTAAGATTACCAGCACGGAAACACAGAAAATTCCGGGCAGCAGGAGCAGCATTGGCACCGTCATCCTGTTAAAAGTACCGCCAAATACAAACGGGAACACCACACCTCCACCTATCGCCACGCCAATAATCAGTAGCAGGTACACGGCCGACATTATTCGCGCGAGCAGCATCACTGTTTCGCTTACGGCGGCCCTGTTTTCGCCCGACGACATCTGCGGATACACCGCGCTGGCGATGATTTGCGGCAGTACAATCAGCATTTGCCCCAGCTTGGAGACCTGCATGTAATTGCCAAGGTCAATACTGCTGCAAACAGGGCTCGCATGCACAAAATAATAATCTACCCGGTACACAAAAAAGAACAATACATTGGCGGCCAGCACCTGCAGCGCGTAACGGAAGAATTTTTTCACATCGGGCCACGAGGGCAGCGCTATTTGCACCGCCTTTTTATGCGAAAGAAAGTAGGTAATAACCACCGCCGCGCCCTGCAGCAGGAAGGCATAGAAATAAACATCTGTAATAAGCCGGCTATTGCCGTAAGCATAGTACATTTTAACGGCCACCACACAAAACAACCCGTTCAAAATGGCCAGCACCACGTTTGGCTTCAGGAAATTGCCCTCCGCATAAAACAAACAGCAGCCGTAATTGGTAAGTGTAATGCCAATGATGTAATAAAATCCGTAAACCGGCGCGTTTAACTCCTCAAAATACACATTTACGCTGTTGCCAATCCCCAAAACACCAGCAGACAGCGCTATTACAACCACCAGTGTCCATGCCATGCACAGCCAGAGGATTTTATTGGCGGCAATAGCACCGGATGCGCTAAAATACGTGATGCTTCCTTCGAGGCAAAAGCCCGCCAGCAACTGGATAAGCGATAAGGTGTTGGAAAGAAAGTAGATTTTGCCAGTGCCGTCTGCATGCAGGCATCGCGACAGCACTACATTTACCGCAAAAAGGGTAACAAAGTACACGCCGCGCCAGATAATGCTTTGCGCAAGCAGTTTTTTAAAGTTCATGCCGCTGGTTAATCCATAAAAATAGCGCCCTCCGCGCACAACCTTTTTTCTTTTCTCCGTTTACCTCCTCCCCGCACCCCTTTCTTTATATTTTATAACCTTCGCACACGTTTAACCACCTGCCAGGCCACTTCTGCGCTCAACAATGCGGCTACTGCAAACAAGGCCGGCTTAATATTATCGCCCGATTCTGAAAAAGCACCCATCAGCGCTATGCCATAGATAGCTAAAGGCAGGAGTATTACCAGTATTAACCCGGCAACCGGAAGCGGAATCTTAAACGGGCGCAACGCCTCCGGCGCTTTTATCCGCAGGGCGATGAGCGCAACGTATTCTAAAAACAATCCTGCCCCATACACCGTGACATCTATTATCAGCAGGTCTTCAAAACTCCAGATGATCATCCCACTTATCACGAGCGCACATAAAATGATGGAGATATACGGTGTTTTATAACGGGGGTGCAGCACATCCAGCTTCGACGGCAACAATTTATCCGCCGCCATTACCTGCGGTATGCGCGAGACCGATAATAAAATAGCGGAATACAGCCCAACAGCACTGCACATGCCGCCAAACGATAGCAGCGCGCCCATTTTATACCCGCCAAGGAGGCTGCCAACCGCCGGAAAGCCTTCTTCGTCCAATACTTTTAAAGCAATACCCGATTGCTGCGCAGCAAGCACCGCCATCATGTACACAATTATTATTAATACAAAAACGGCTGCTGTAGATTGTATATACGCACGCACTGGTTTCTCCACTTCGCCCGCATACGTGGTAGCATTATCCCAGCCGATAAAATTCCAGATTACGGTATAGAGCGCCAACCCCAACGACGAGGCGTTTACGCCTTCCAGCGATGGTGTTGGCACCGAAAGATGCCCTTTTTTACTGTAAATGGCGAGGCCGAACAAGATAAAAAAGGGTATTACCACGATAATGCCCAGTATAATAGCCACTTTGCCCACCGGCACGATGCCAATAATGTTTAAAAAAGCGCCCAGCCAGATGATTGCGAGGCAAACCGGGATTTTATACGCCTCAATACCCGGAAAAAAGAACGCCGCATACTCTACAAACAATACCGGATAGATGGCCAGGTCCACAAATGTATATAGCCACGTCCACCAGCCCTCGAAAAACGCCCACCGAAGGCCTAATCCGCGCTTTACCCACTGGTAATAGCCGCCTTCTACGGGCATCATGCTGTTAAGTTCCAGCACCGTAAGTATAGCGGGCACATCCCATAGCAAGGGCACCACCATCAGCAACAATAAAGCGCCATGATTGCCCGCATATACGAGTAAAGGCTCCAGCCCGTACGGCCCGCCGGATACCGTAAGAAAGATTACAGCAATCAGTTGCAGGGTTTTTAACTTTTTTCCCGTTCGCGCAGGTACAGCAGTACTCATAAGGCATTAAATATAAAGCGCGAAAACCGTAGTTGAGGAAAGGAAAGCCGGATTTTTGTAATAAACTGATTAACGAATTTTATTACAGGCAAAGGAATACAACGGCTTCGGCCAAGCAAAAGAAAAAGCATCAGTATATATATCTGATTAGTATCAATTTTTAGCCTTCTGGTTACTGCAATTTTATCCGGCAAAGCCGCTTAATGAGGATGGTTCTTCCCGCAGGTATCGCAGACAATATACTATTTCATTATAATCTTAAAAACTGTAAGTCTGTCTTTAGGTATTGCATTATTGTGTTGAAAAACTGAGGGTAAATAATATCACCTCATTCAGATTGTTGGCAGGATGTTTTTAGCCTGATAATTCATTAAAAACGCAGCAAACCAAATAACATAACAACTATACGTATAGAAAAGGCGCAGCAAGGTAAATTACTTTGCTGCGCCTTTATATTGAAATAGCCTGAGAATAATAAACGATATAATTGCTGCCGGGTTAAATATCGGTAGCCTCGCCGTAAGCCATAGCAGTAGCTTCCTTTACTGCTTCGCTCATCGTTGGATGCGGATGTATGGCATTCAATATTTCATGCGCTGTGGTCTCCAGCTTGCGGGCAACGGATATTTCCGCCACCATCTCGGTTACATTGTCGCCGATCATGTGCGCACCTAACAGCTCGCCATATTTGGCATCATATATTACTTTTACAAAACCATCCGTAGCGCCGGCGGCTGTTGCCTTGCCGCTTGCCACAAAAGGAAACTTACCGACTTTAATTTCATAACCTGCCTCTTTTGCGCCTTTCTCGGTATAGCCGATGCTGGCAATTTGCGGGTTACAATAGGTACAACCGGGGATATTGGCATAGTCCATGCCTTCGGGCTGATGTGCAAACTTTCCATCAAGAAAACCAATGTATTCTGCTACGTTAATGCCTTCTTTGCTTGCTTTGTGCGCCAGCGCCTGGTAAGGCGTACAATCGCCAATAGAATAAAAACCGGGAATGTTGGTCTGCTGGTATTTATCCACTATTACTTTTCCTTTTTCTGTTTTTATACCAACCGCTTCCAGCCCGATATTCTCAATGTTGGCAACTACACCAACAGCGCTTAACACAATATCCGCTTCCAACGTAACCGTACTTCCGTCCGGTTTTTTTACCTGCGCCTTTACACCGTTACCGGAAGTGTCAACCGATTCTACCGTAGAGTTCGTCATGATATCAATGCCCTGCTTTTTAAACTGGCGTTCCAGTTCTTTGGATACGTCTTCATCCTCCACCGGCACTACGCGTGGCAAAAATTCTACGATCGTAACCTTTGTACCCATACTGTTGTAGATGTAGGCAAACTCAACACCAATGGCGCCGCTGCCAACGATAATCATGCTTTTAGGCTGGTCCGGCAATACCATGGCTTCGCGGTAACCGATCACTTTTTTGCCATCCTGCTTCAGGTTAGGCAGCTCGCGGCTGCGCCCGCCGGTGGCAATCACTATATGCTTTGCTTCTACCGTTTGATTGTTACCGTCTGCACCGGCTACTTCTATTTTGCCTTTGGCGACTAATTTTCCATAGCCCATAATGACGTCAATCTTATTCTTCTTCATTAAAAATTGTACGCCTTTACTCATTTTGTCGGCAACACCGCGGCTTCTTTGTATCACCGCGCCAAAGTCGGGCCCGCCGCCGGTAACGGTAATACCATAAGATGCACTATGTTTGAGATAGTCGTTAACATTAGCGCTTTTAATTAATGCTTTGGTAGGAATGCAACCCCAGTTGAGGCAGATGCCGCCGAGGCTTTCTTTTTCTATAATTGCTACTTTAAAACCTAATTGTGATGCACGGATAGCAGCCGGGTAACCACCGGGACCACTGCCCAATACTATAACGTCGTATGCCATAAGGAGAATTTAAAAGTGTACATGAAATTACCTGTATAAAGGCAATCGTGTGGTGAATGATATTTTTCAGGCAGCGAAATTAACTGTAAAGAAGGAAAATGTCAAAAGCGACTGGGATTCGGGATCAATACACTTTTTTAAGGTAAAATGAAATTTTCAAAATTTAAAATAAGCATCAATCAATCGGGACTCTAATTGGGCATAAGCAGGTGTGTATGTTTACACAGGATTAGTTATTGGACGTTGTTATACTTTGTGCAAACTCATTTAAGGGTAAAGCTTCGTAATTGCCGCTGCTCATCAATAAAACACAACTGTTCTCATACGCCTGCTGTTGCATCCACCGCCATAATTCATCTTTATCAGTGTATATAAGCAACCCGCTTTTCGCAAACCCTTGTATTACACTTTCCGGCTCCAGCGGCGGCATCCGTTTCAGCTCCAAAGCGTGCCTGGAATAAAACACAACCGCTTCATCGGCAGCATCCATTGCACCGGTATATTCTTTCATAAAATCAGCATTGAGGCTGCTGTAGGTATGCAGTTCTAAAATGGCAATCAGCCTGCGTTGCGGAAATTGCTCTTTTACCGCTGCAATTGTAGCCTTTACTTTACTGGGCGCATGGGCAAAATCGCGGTAAACATTTACCGTATCGCTTGCTGCCAGCAACTGCAATCGCCTGGCCGCACCGGTAAACGAAGCAATAGCTTTTAAGAACACCTCCGTGCCGATACCGTATGCTTTACATACATAAAAAGCAGCCTGCAGGTTTAATAGATTATGATTACCAAATACCTGTAAGCTAATTGCCAGCGCATCAATTGTTACGCCTGTTATACCGTTATTAATTGTATGTTCCGGGATGGCATAAGGCTGGTAGCGGATATCCGCTCGCCTATTCTCGTTGATAAGCCTGTTAAGTACCGGATCTGTTTCATTATAAATTAATACTCCACCCGGCGCTATTTTATTAATGAAAATAATGAACTGCTCCAGGTAAAAATCAAAAGTCGGGAATACGTTGATATGATCCCATGCAATACCGGTAAGCACTGCGATGTGTGGAAATAAGAAATGAAACTTAGGCCGCTTCTCCAATGCGCTGGCTGGATATTCGTCGCCTTCGCATACGATTACCGGCGCGTCGGTAATATGCACACTTTGGTCAAACCCTTCCAGCTTTGCGCCCACCAGGTAATCGAATAGTAAACCTGCTGCTTTAAAAACATGCATCACCATGCCGGTGGTAGTAGTTTTGCCGTGGCTGCCGCCAATTACGATACGGGTTTTGGTGCGGCTTTCTTCATAAATATATTCGGGAAAAGAGAAAATTTTCAATTGCATCTTTTGTGCAGCCAGCAATTCCGGATTGTCTTCTTTTGCGTGCATCCCTAAAATAACCGCATCCAGATCAGCCTGTATATTTTCTTCATGCCAACCCAATGGTACAGGCAACAAACCGGCTTGCTTCAGGTTGGCAGCAGCAGGCGCAAATACTTCATCATCACTGCCCGTTACCAGATAACCTTTATTTTTAAGCGCTATGGCCAACTGATGCATTACACTGCCGCCGATAGCAATTAAGTGAATTTTAAGTACGTTATTCTTCATGTAAACAGAGAATGAGTAATTTAGCTTTTTTATTATTTTATATAAAAAGCCAACAGGGCTACTTTACCCTTTATGAAAAAAGTCTTTTTTGCTTTTGTTTTTGCCTTGCTGGCGGCAACGTTATTGAATTCCTGCATTGCATCGCGCAGCAACTGGTCCGACTGTCCTTCGCACGACAAAAATTATTTTAGGGTTAAAGCAAGGGCATAGTATTTGTTTTTTTAGCGTATGCAATGGATTCAGTTAACAAATATAGAGCAGCTAAAGGAGATAGACCATCAATCTTACACCAAGCCTCAGTTTATTTTTAAGCACAGCACCCGCTGCAGCATCAGCAGTATGGTATTGAACAGGCTGGAACGCAGTACAGCACCTGAAGGAATGGAATGTTATTTTTTAGACCTTATTAAACACCGGGACATTTCTAATAAAATTGCCGAGCAATACCACGTATATCATGAGTCGCCACAGGTATTACTGATTAAAAACGGCGAGTGTGTGTACGACGAAAGCCATTATGGGATAACGCTGGATGCAGTAGTACAGGCCTGAAGCTGCAAAACACAGGCGTTACCAAAATGTTTTAAAAATTCCCGGTTATTATATTTGCCGCAAAGAGTACACTTCCTCTTTTTAAATTTCGCTTCCCAGTTAACAGGCAATTCTTAGCTTCATATTTGTTTGCGTTATTCTAAAATACTTTACTCATGAAGTTATTTACTGCGTGGCAAATGCAGCAATGGGATGCCTATACCATTAAACAACAGCAAATCACCTCGCTCGACCTGATGGAGCGAGCGTCGCAGGCCTGCACCGACTGGCTACTACAGCAGCAACTGAATATACAACCGGTTAAAATTTTTTGCGGCAAAGGCAATAACGGCGGCGACGGCCTGGCCATTGCAAGGCAGTTGCTGGCTGCCGGCGCAAATCCGTACGTTTATATTACAGAATTCGGCGCGCCGGGCACTACCGACTTTCAGCAGAACCTGCACCGCCTGCGGCCACTTACCAATAATATTTTTTATATACAATCGGCAGCCCATTTCCCGGAAATTAGCAATGAAGAAATTGTAATTGATGCTTTATTTGGCTTTGGCCTTAACCGGCCTTTAACCGGCTTGTACGAACAACTTGTATCGCACATAAACGGCGCAAAAACAATTATTTCCATTGATATTCCCAGCGGTTTGTTTACCGGTGAAACATCGTTGCCAAATACCATTATCAAAGCAACTCATACCCTTACTTTTCAAACATTAAAGCTTTGCTTTTTAATACCGGAAAATGCTATTTTCTTCGGAAAAGTGCACCTGCTGCCTATCGGCCTGGATACCGGTTTTGACGAAGACACTACTTATAGCCTGACAGACCAAGCATTGATAAAATGTATTTATAAGCCGCGTAAAGAATTTTCACACAAAGGCACATTCGGCCATGCTTTATTAATAGCCGGCAATACCGGCAAAATGGGGGCAGCCGTTTTGTGCGCTAAAGCCTGCCTGCGAAGTGGTGTTGGCTTGCTAACCTGCTGCATACCGGAAAATGAATTTCAGGTAATGCAGATCACCACAGCAGAAGCAATGGTAACAAAGCGGGGAGAATTGGACATGGACAAATATAATACAATAGGTTTGGGACCAGGCATAGGAACGGACGGTGATACAGCGGAATATATAAAGAACATTATAAGCAATTATAAACAGCCGGTATTGATAGATGCAGATGCATTGAACATTTTATCAAAAGAAAACGACTGGCAAAAGCTGTTGCCTGCAAACGCTATTGTTACGCCCCATCCAAAAGAGTTTGACCGGCTGTTTGGAGAAAGCAGCAATGATTTTGAGCGCGTGCAAAAAGCGATTGATGCATCGGCGCAGCACCCAATCATCATTGTGCTGAAGGGGCATTATACATTGGTTGCAAAAGCGGGAAAAGGATATTTTAATACGACCGGGAATGCGGGTATGGCAACGGGAGGATCGGGCGATACTTTATCGGGCATCATCACCGCCCTGCTGGCACAAAAGTATGAGCCGCTGGATGCCGCTTTATTGGGTGTGTATATACATGGCCTTGCTGCGGATCTCTGCCTTGACGAGCAGTCGTACGAAAGTCTGTTACCGACAGACATGATTGAAAAGCTGGGCAGCGCTTTCAAACAGGTAAGCATAAAAAAAGGAGTTCAAGACTGAACTCCTTTGTACCCTTCATAAACAATCCATACCCCTATGGATAGTATCTTATATTAAACCAAATACACTTTTTATTCGCTTTGCCGGATACAAACATAGGTGCTAATTATAGCCTCCGATATTTTTTTAGACGGAATAAAAGTTTTTTTAGGTAAACGCATTTTCATGCTTTACGAATTTTAAAGTTTGTATTGATTTACTCCTATTTTTGCTGCCCGTTAACATTAAAAATTTTTAAACTCCCTTAACAATTTTGCTTATGCAGAATACGCTTTTTTATATAGTACCGGTGTTAGGCATCATCGGGCTGTTGTACACTTTAATAAAATTTAACTGGGTTGCAAAGCAGGATGCAGGTAATGAGCGGATGCGTGAGATAAGCACCTATATAGCGGAAGGCGCTATGGCATTTTTACGCGCCGAGTGGAAGATACTCAGCTACTTTGGAGTTGTGGTAGCGTTACTGCTTGCTTTTATGGGCAGCCAGAATGTCGAATCGCACTGGTCAATCGCTGTTTCATTTATAATAGGCGCTTTTTTCAGTGCGCTGGCTGGTTATATCGGTATGCGCGCTGCCACCAAAGCCAATGTACGTACGGCACATGCCGCCCGTACATCGCTTGCCAAAGCTTTGGATGTTTCATTTACCGGCGGCGCCGTAATGGGTATGGGCGTTGCAGGTCTGGCCGTATTAGGCTTGGGTGGATTATTTATTATTCTTATAAAATACTTTGCGCCGGGCGCAATGGCTACTTCGCACGAAGTAACACGTGCTATTGAGGTTCTTACCGGCTTTTCTTTAGGTGCAGAAAGCATTGCCCTGTTTGCACGCGTTGGCGGTGGTATTTATACAAAAGCCGCTGATGTAGGTGCCGACCTTGTAGGTAAAGTAGAGGCCGGCATTCCGGAAGATGATCCGCGCAACCCTGCAACGATAGCTGATAACGTGGGCGATAACGTGGGCGACGTGGCCGGTATGGGTGCCGACCTTTTCGGTTCTTATGTGGCAACAGTTTTAGCTACCATTGTTTTAGGCCATGAAGTTACGGCCACCGCATCTATAACGGATATGACACACCTCGAGGATGGGTATTCCGGCTTCTCCCCTATTTTACTACCCATGCTTATTGCCGGTGCAGGCATTATTTTTTCAATTATAGCTACCTTTTTTGTGCGCATCAGCGATAGCGCCGGTATCAGTACGGGCGTTGTGCAAAGAGCATTAAACATGGGCAACTGGGGTTCTATCATTCTTACCGCCATTGCTTCTTATTTTTTGGTAAATTATATTCTGCCGGATGGAAGTATGTACCTCCGGGGTTTTGAATTTAATAAATTAGATGTGTTTGGCGCTATTGCCGTTGGGCTTGTGGTTGGTACGCTGATGAGTATGATTACCGAATATTATACCGCCATGGGCAAAAGCCCCGTAATGAGTATCATCCGCCAGTCAGGAACCGGTCATGCAACCAACGTGATTGCCGGCCTGGCGGTAGGTATGCAATCTACTTTTCTGCCGATTCTTGTATTAGCCGGTGGCATTTACGGCTCTTATGCTTTTGCCGGATTATACGGTGTTGCCATTGCAGCAGCAGGTATGATGGCCACTACGGCCATGCAACTGGCTATTGATGCATTTGGTCCTATCGCCGACAATGCCGGGGGCATAGCCGAAATGAGCGAACTGCCGAAAGAAGTGCGCGAAAAAACAGACGTGCTGGATGCTGTAGGCAATACCACCGCTGCTACGGGTAAAGGCTTTGCCATTGCTTCGGCAGCTTTAACGGCGCTGGCCCTCTTTGCCGCGTATGTTGGCGTAATTAACCAGAACGGCTTCCACATGGAAGGTATTAATATCTATAATGCGAAAGTATTAGCGGCGCTGTTTGTGGGTGCAATGATTCCGTTTTTATTCTCGTCTTTAGCCATCCGCGCTGTGGGCGAAGCTGCTATGGCGATGGTAGAAGAAGTGCGCCGCCAGTTCCGGACCATTCCGGGTATTATGGAGGGTACCGGCAAACCGGAATATGATAAGTGCGTGGCGATTTCCACTGAAGCTTCTATCAAAAAAATGATGTTACCCGGTGCAATTGCAATTATATCGCCCCTGATAATCGGCTTTCTGTTAGGACCGGAAGCTTTAGGTGGGTTTTTGGCCGGCGCTACCGTAAGCGGCGTATTGATGGGTATGTTTCAAAACAATGCAGGCGGCGCCTGGGACAATGCGAAAAAAAGCTTTGAGAAAGGTGTTGAAATAAACGGCGTGATGTATTACAAAAAGTCGGAGCCGCATAAAGCATCTGTAACAGGCGACACCGTTGGCGATCCGTTCAAAGATACTTCCGGTCCATCCATGAATATTTTAATCAAGCTGATGTCTATCGTATCGCTGGTAGTTGCGCCAACACTGGCACATGTATTTGCTGACGGAGTAACGACCGCTGCTACTCCTGTAAAAACAGAAATAAAAACGGATGCGCCTGCAAACAGCATAGTGGCAGACAGCAAGACGATTACAATAAAGTAAGCAGTATTAATATTACAGCAAAAAGCCACTGAGCATTTCGCTCAGTGGCTTTTTGCTGATTATTTGCCACCAACATCATCAACTACCTTAACTACATACTACTTTTCCTGTATTATGCCTACACATTAAACCGGAAATGCATTACATCACCATCTTTTACCAGGTAATCTTTACCTTCAATGCGCAGTTTTCCAACCTCGCGGCAGGCAGCTTCAGAACCATAGGCGATATAGTCGTCATAGCCAATCACTTCTGCTTTAATAAATCCTTTTTCAAAATCGGTATGTATCACACCGGCTGCCTGCGGTGCTTTCCAGCCTTTACCAATCGTCCAGGCTCTTACCTCCTGTACACCAGCCGTAAAGTATGTATTTAAATTAAGTAAGTGATAGGCTGTGCGGATAAGCCGGTTGAGCGCAGGTTCTTTCATTGCATATTCTTCCATAAACATTTGCTGCTCTTCTTTATTCTCCATTTCGGCAATCTGCGCTTCTATCGAGTTGTTCATAATAATCACTTCGGCCTGTTCATCTTTTACAGAAGCGATCAGCGCATCGGAAAATTTGTTGCCGGTGTGCATCGAAGGTTCATCTACATTGGCTACGTACAGCACCGGTTTTTCGGTTAATAAAAAAGAGTCGGCAATGGCACTGCGTTCCTCTTTACTTAAGCCTAATGAGCGAATGCTTTTGCCTTGCTCCAGGTGCGCTTTGCAACGCAGCAGGACATCCAGCTCTGCCTTCAGTTTCGTATCGGCTTTTGCCATTTTTTCTGTACGCTGCACTTTCTTTTCTACGCTTTCCAGGTCTTTCAACTGCAGCTCCGTATCTATAATTTCCTTATCGCTTACCGGGTTAATAGCGCCTTCTTCGCGCAGCACATTCTCGTCTTCAAAACAGCGGATAACATGTATAATAGCGTCAACCTCGCGGATGTTGCCTAAAAATTTGTTTCCCAGGCCTTCGCCTTTGCTTGCCCCACGCACAAGGCCGGCTATATCCACTATCTCAATTTGCGTAGGAACGATACGGTTTGGATTTACCAGATCGGCGAGTTTTTGAAGGCGCTCATCGGGCACATCTACCAGCCCGATATTGGGCTCGATGGTACAAAAGCGGTAATTGCTTGCCTGCGCCTTTGCACTGCTGCTCACTGCATTAAAAAGTGTTGATTTGCCTACGTTGGGCAGGCCAACAATTCCAGCCTGTAAAGCCATGTGTATTTATTATTTTAAATTGTTAATGGTCAATTGTTCTTTTCAATTTGCAAGTGAACAATCTATTGTATGCCGCTTTTTAAATTGACAATCAACAGAATTAATTATCAACAATTTTCGGGCGGCAAAAGTAGTGAACGAAATTTATTTGCCCGATTACATTTTTGGTTTTAAAGTTGATTACGCTTAGTAGAAAAATGATATTGCTACTGCTAATATTTGGAGAATAACCCGGAAGGTATCTGCGATGTTAACCGAATAGCGGCAAACAAGCTTTACCGTATTACTGTATATTACTGTTGTTGCGATTTTCCTGAACAGCATCTTAGTTTATAGTTTTTAAATAACTAAATAATTTATAGCTAAAAGGTATGCTGAGCTTTTTATGATGCAGCAACGATTAAGATGTGACAACGGTATTTTATTGTAAGTATAAGATGAATAAAACTTGATAGCAATAAGCTGAAAGGTATTGCCTTACTTTTTAAAACCTGCAGCGTGGAAATAACGATGATAAGTGATGAACAGGTAGAAATTTTACTAAATGATTTACTGGAGCTTTACGGTTACGATTTTACCAATTATACCAAAGCCTCCATTAAACGGCGTATAAACCGTATCTTCAGCATGCACCGGTTTCCTTCCTTTGCAGAAATGCGGTACCAGCTTCGCCACGAAAAAAGCTATCTCCATCGCTTTGTAGAAGCCATCAGCGTTAATGTAACGGAGATGTTCCGCGATCCCAACTTTTACCGGGCGCTGCGCGAAAGTGTTTTACCCCAGTTAGCTACATACCCATATATACGTATCTGGCACGCCGGCTGCTCTACCGGTGAGGAAGTATATTCGATGGCGATATTACTTCGTGAAACCAACCTGCTCCATAAATCTCTGCTGTATGCAACTGATATAAACCAGGAAGTGCTGGATAAAGGAAGACAGGGCGTTTTTCCGCTGGGTAGTATGAAACAGTATTCTGAAAATTATATACAAAGCGGTGGCACCAAAGCGTTTTCTGATTACTATACCGCCAGCTACGACCGTGCAAAATTTAACGAGGAGCTATGCAGCAAAATGATTTTTGCCATGCATAACCTGGTATCCGACGGATCATTCAACGAGTTTCAATTGATATTATGCAGGAATGTGCTTATTTATTTCGACAAGCAGTTACAAGACCGGGCTATCAGATTATTCGATGCAAGTCTTGAACCGCTTGGATATTTAGGGTTAGGGGCTAAAGAAACAATGCGGTTTGTACCGGTAGAAAAAAACTACCGCCAGATAGAAGGCAAAGAGAAAATATGGCGCAAAACGAAATAGACAAATTATTTATAATCGGCGGCTCATCGGGCAGTTTCGATGCGCTGCTGCGCATACTTCCACACCTTAAGCCGCTGCTGGCTGCTGCCGTTTTAATCGTACTCCATCGAAAAAATGCTTTTGATACCGCACTTGCAGATGTGTTTGCTTCGCGCACCGCTATCCGGGTAAAAGAAGCAGAAGAGAAAGAGCGGATTGCGCCGGGCTATATTTACATTGCACCTGCAGACTATCATTTACTCATCGAAAAAACAAACTCATTTTCGCTGGATGTTTCTGAAAAAATAAACTACAGCCGGCCAAGCATTGATGTAAGTTTTGAAACAGCCGCTGAAGCTTTCGGCAAAAAATTAACCGGTATATTATTGTCTGGCTCCAATATGGATGGCACGTACGGTTTGCAGGCAGTGCGGCAATATGGAGGAACAACCATAGCGCAGCATCCGGACTCGGCAGAGTCGCCCTATATGCCGCAACAGGCAATTGTAAACAAAGTAGCTGATTACATATTTAAGCCCGAAGAAATTGCAGCTTTTATTAATGGTGAATATCCGGGACTGTAGAATGAACAACAGGTGTTATTATAATATTTTTTACTAATTAAGCCCTGCTAATTAAATTATTTAAAAAGGCAGATACTATTTAAAACTGTTCCCCTATAATTTTGATACAGCCGGTACCCGCAGTTGTAAAAGAAAGTTATAAAAAACCCCTGATCTAAGCGTTATTTAGCAGTCCGGACATTGTTTTAATATAAAACTTACCTGATGACAAGATTATTATTAGCAGGCTTTGTCAGCGCTTTTGTTTTGCATGCAACCGCTCAAAACCTGTATATGCCGCGCAATATATTGCAGGCTTACAACAAAGAAACGAGATCTGCCATGGGCAGGCCTGGCAATAAGTACTGGCAAAATTTTGGCCGTTACAACATCAGCATCAGTGCTCAGCCGCCTGGCCGTATGATAAAAGGCGTCGAGCAGATAACGTATTATAACCGCAGCCCGGACTCGCTATCTGCACTTACCATTCGCATAATTGCCAATATCCACAAGCCGGGCGCGTTAAGATATACGGATACCGACTCTTCCTATCTTACCTCCGGTGTTCATATTGATACTTTTACTGTGAATGGCAGGAGGCAACGTTGGGACGAAGACGGTAATCATTATACCGTTTACCCGGTACAGTTGCCTGCAGCCCTGGCGCCCGGCGACTCTGTACACCTTGGCATAGCCTGGCATTACGATATATCGCAGCGAAGCGGACGGGAAGGAGCACTGGACTCCACCACTTTTTACCTTGCTTATTTTTATCCGCGTGTATCCGTTTATGATGATTACAATGGCTGGGATAAGGTAGCGTTTACCTATTACCAGGAATTTTATAACGACTTCAACGATTATGCACTATCTGTAACGGTTCCTAAAAATTACATTGTATGGGCTACCGGCACTTTACAAAACGGAAACGCCGTGCTGCAGCCCGCTTACAGCAAGCGCCTGAGCGAATCTATGGTCTCGGATTCTGTTATGCATATCGCCACGTTACAAGAGTTGTTGGCCGGTGTGGTAACAACTCAAAACAGCAGTACAACCTGGCAATGGGCAGCAAATGATATAACT
The DNA here is from genome assembly GCA_965247435.1 of Ilyomonas sp. Classification (GTDB taxonomy): domain Bacteria; phylum Bacteroidota; class Bacteroidia; order Chitinophagales; family Chitinophagaceae; genus Ilyomonas. The sequence goes on from OZ252019.1 coordinate 2,842,639, forward strand.
GATGTAACAGTAGCGATAAGCAACCATTATGTATGGGATGCCTCAAGCGTAATAGTGGATGATGCAACACACCGGCGGGCAAGCGTGCAGGCAGCCTTTAATGATACCGCAGCAGATTTTCACCACATGGTGGATTTTGGAAAACATGCACTTGGCTGGCTCTCCCGCAACTGGCCGGGCGTGCCGTACCCTTATCCAAAAATGACTGCTGTGCAGGGCGTTGCAGACATGGAGTACCCGATGATGATTAATGACAGCCATGAAGAAAACCTCAATTTTTCCCGCTTTGTGGCTGAACATGAGATTGCGCATTCGTATTTTCCGTTTTATATGGGCATCAACGAAGCGCGGTATCCTTTTATGGATGAAGGCTGGGCCACAACGTTTGAATACCTTATAGGCCAGTCGGACTTAGGCTTTGCTGCTGCCAGCGGGCTTTACAAACAGTTCCGGATAGAAAAATGGATTCATGACCCTTCTGATGAAGAAGATTTACCAATTATTACTCCGGCAAATATCCTCCGCGGAGTAAGCTATGGCAACAATGCGTATGGCAAGCCATCACTTGGATACCTGGCCGTAAAAGACATGCTGGGTGATGAACTGTTTAAAAAATGCCTGCTGGAGTATATGGACCGCTGGCATAACAAACACCCGATTCCGTGGGATTTCTTTTTAACCTTTAACGATGTATCCGGCAAAAACCTGAACTGGTTCTGGAACAACTGGTTTTTCAGCAATGGCTATATAGACCTTGCTGTTCAAAACGTTGTACACAATAAAAAAGACAACATGATTTACATACAAAATATCGGAGGCTTTGCAGCGCCGTTTAGCCTTATCGTTACTTATACCGATGGCAGTAGGGATACAATACACCAGACGGCAGGCGTATGGATGACTAACCAAAAGGCTGTTGCAGTTGCAGTTGCAGTACCCGGCAACAAGCAGGTGCAATCAGCGCAATTGGATGGTGGGATTTTTATGGATGCTGATGAACGGAATAATTTGTGGAAAAAAAAGTAGCTTAATACCTCGGGTGTTTAAAAACATTTAGCCGGATTAATTTAGCCTTCAGCATATTCTTTATACACTTAAATCTACAGTTTTTACATACTGTATAAATAGTGTAAGTCAATGCAAATACGCTTTTGATAAATGTTGAAACAAAAAACTCACTTTACAGCCTTTATTTTACACTGTGTTCCTATTACTGTCTTCTTTTCGATAAGCCTTAAGCGCCGCTGTATTAATGATAAAAAGTTAATTGTCTGGGCATTATAAGTGCCGTAACTAATTTTACATTTTAAACGGGTCGTATGCATATCGAACGCAATAATGTTATAATTAAACTGCTTTTCCTGGGTTATTTATGCCTCCTGTTTTACATTGTTTTTTTTACACCCAACCGCGTTGAAGGCGATTACACTTTTGTACATCCGGTTTTGGTGCCTTTGGTAGATATGGCCGAAAAATTTGTAAAAGGACCCTGGAAAAAAAGCCCGGAAGGTTTTTGGTCTGGTTTCTATGGTAATTTTTTTGGTAATATCCTGATTTTTATACCATTTGGTTTCTTTTTAAAAATATTTATTCCAAAGGCGGGCAACAAAAAAATTATCCTCTTCGGCGCACTTGCAAGTGCTGCGATCGAAATAATACAACTCTTATGCAGTATTGGCGTATGTGACATTAATGATGTAATACTTAATAGTACCGGCACCTGGGTGGGAATAGTACTGTATGTGCAATTAATCAGGCGCAGAAAATGGCTGGTGACAGCTTAAAAAAATTGTCAGGCTGATCTATACTTACAGATTTTTATCGTATCGTTAAGCTTTACAAAAAGACGATTTTTGTAATTGAGTTACTAAAAAAAACAAACAGGCCGCTTTATTGCAGCAGGTATTCCTTTCCTACCTTTTAATAAGTTATAAAATAAAACTAAATGTTATAACATCATAACTGTAAGTATTTCACTTTAAAGCCACATCAATAAATAAGAAATCGCTTTTTTAGTTATTCCTCTATATTTGCACACCTAATTGAAATTCATCCAATGTTGAAAAACATCATTGCGGTTCCTTATATATCAGTGCTTTATATTATTTTTTTATTGCTGTTTGCATCCTGCAACACCTACAAAACACTACCTTATTTTCACGATTTTCCCGATTCGTCAAGGCCAACTTTAGCTCTTACCGTCCCTTTTAAAAATCCGGTAATACAACCAGATGACGTCTTAAGCATTACCATCGAAACCCTGGACCAGGATGTTACAAATTTTCTTAACAAGACAGCTACCGGCATCAGCACCAGTGGTAGTGCAACTGTGTCGGCGCAGCAAGGGGTTTCCGGTTACCTGGTTGATAGAAACGGGGAAGTAGAATTGCCGTTCACCGGAACCATAAAACTTTCGGGGCTTACAACGGCTGAAGCCCGCGACACAATTAAAACCCGGGTAAGCAAATATTTCAACCAACCGGTTGTTAATGTTCGTTTTGCAAATTTTAAAATCACTTTGTTAGGAGAAGTAGCCCGGCCAGCTACTTATACGGTGCCCAACGAAAAAATAAATCTCCTGGATGCATTGAGCATGGGCGGCGATATAACCATCTTTGGTAAAAAGGAAAATATATTGTTGCTGCGCGATACACTGGAAGGCGATAAAAAAATGATACGGCTAAACCTTACTTCCAAAGATATAACCGGCTCTCCCTATTTTTATCTCAGGCCAAATGACATTGTATATGTAGAACCAAATAAATATAAAACAACAGAAGACGCCCTGCAGAGAAACCGAAGCATAATTTCTATTACCGCTTCCCTGGTAACGCTTATTCTTGCGCGGATAATTCTGAAATAGCTATTCATTTAAACAAAACCGGTTTTGTGAAAGATAAGAACGAATTTGATATAAAGAAATTGATTTCCCGGTTTCTGGATCACTGGAAACTGTATATGATTTGCATGGCAGTTTTTCTTACTTTAAGCTTTTTATTTATTAAATATTCTATTCCGCTGTATAAAGTTACTTCTCAGGTGCTTATACAGGACGACCAGGGAAAAGAATCTTCTTTTGCGGGCTCGTCTAATGCCATGCAGGATTTCAGCGGCTTGTTTGATGTAAAAAACAATATCTATAACGAGTTAGCTATCCTTCAAACGAAGGACCTGCTTACAAAAGTGGTTCACGAGTTACAACTAAATGTTACTTATTCCAAAGAAAGAGGTCCGCAATCCGTTGAATTATACAATAAAACCCCTTTCCATGTTGACTTTATTCCGTTAAACGATTCTACCAAAACTTCATTATTTGATATCGAATTTAAAAATACCGGTAAAGACAACCGCTTTAGCATAGAAAGCAAGGAACTCGATACCAGTTTTACCGGAAGATTTAACGATAGCATACATACAGTTATCGGCACCTTATTTTTTACCCGCACCGGCAGAGCTTTTGAAAATGTAACTTACGAGCTGGGCATCACTTCTGTACGCTCGGCGGCAGGTGCCATTTTAGGAGAACTAACTGCAGACCTCTCTAACGTACAAACTTCAATTATCGAACTTGCGTATAACACGAACGTACCCAAAAAGGGCGAGGATCTATTAAATACGCTCATTACGGAATACACCAATCGCAACCTGAATGAGAAGAACCGTATTTCGGATAGTTCGCTGTCATTTATTAACGCACGAGTTGCACTGGTATCGGATGACCTGAATAATATCGAAAGCAGGATACAAAATTTTAAACAGAATAACCGGATAGCAGATATTTCGGAACAGTCCAGGCTGCTCGTAAATACTTCCAGTGTTTCTACCACCGATTTGAATAATATTGAAGTACAACTGGATATTGCCAGAAACACTTTAAATTATATAAAGGACACAAAAAACAACGCCCGGCCGGTGCCGGCCCTGCTTAGCAACGATCCTACCTTTTTAAATTTGGTACAAACCTATAATTCGCTGTTGGTGCAGCGGGACCGGATATCGCTGTCTGTTTCTGAAATAAACCCGATTGCTGTAAATGTGGATACACAGCTTGCAAATGTCAGGGCCAACATTATAAAAAGCTTACAAAGCCAGATAGCCGCATTAGAAATAAGCAGAAACCAGTTGCAGTCGCAAAGCAGCACACTTGGCGGGCAGGTACGGGATGTACCGGTACAGGAGCGGGAATATGTAAATTTGTCGAGAGAGCAGGCGATGAAGCAGGCGCTATATACCTACCTTTTGCAAAAAAAGGAAGAAACAGCCATTACCAAATCCTCTAACCTGTCGAATGCTGTCATCATAGAAACGCCGAAATCTTCCGGGCAGCCGTATTTTCCCAATCCCTTGCTGGTATATGCAATCAGTATAATTCTTGGCTTTCTCTTTCCTACGAGTATTGTTATCCTCAAATTCCTGCTCAACAGCCGTATTACAACAGCAGAAGACATAAAAGAGATGACGGAATGCAGCGTACTGGCAGAAATCGGGCATAGCGAGAAGGTAGGTCTATTGTCGCTTAAAGAAAGCGGCCGCAGTTTACTGGCCGAGCAGTTTCGTGTCTTCAGAAGCAATATGGATTTTATAAAAGGCCAGAACGCCTGTCCGGTAATATTAATTACGTCTTCTATGAGCGGGGAAGGAAAGTCCTTTATCTCTGCTAACCTCAGCCAGATATATGCGGTGTCTGGTAAAAGAGTGCTGGTTATAGAAATGGACCTGCGCAAACCGCATATTTCTAAAATATTTGAAAATGAAGGCGGCAACGGTTTTACCAATTTTATTATCTCCAGCAACAGCAATATCCTGAGTTATGTTCAGCCGTTGCCTAATGTACCGAATGTTTCGCTGCTAAGTGCAGGCCCTATACCGCCTAACCCTGCAGAGTTACTGATGTCGCCACGCGTTGCAGATATGCTGCAGGAATTAAAAATGCATTTCGACCTGATTGTAATTGACTCGCCGCCTATCGGACTGGTAACCGATGCGCAAATCTTATCTAAGTATTCCGATGCCAATTTATTTATAGTGCGCGAGAGATATACTTTTAAAAACAGCATACAAATGGTAAACGATCTTACGGAGAGTAAGAAATTCAATAATTTGTATATTGTAATAAATGATGTTTTAAAAGGCACATCTCACCGCTATGGTTATGGTTATGGCTACGGCTATGGCTACTATGGATCGGGAAACGGTTACTATGTGGAAGGTGGTAAAAAGAAAAAATCGGTTTTCAAAAAGTTATTTAGCAAAGTTTAAACAATAGCAGACGATTGGTAAGCCACTGACATTTAAATAACCAGCTAATGAAAAAAATTTTAATTACAGGGGCTGCAGGCTTTATTGGCTTTCATCTGGTAAAAAAACTGGAAAATGAGGGTTTTCAAATTACGGGCGTTGATAATGTAAACGATTATTACAATACCGATTTAAAGTTTGGCCGGTTGCAGAACTCCGGTATAAACGCTGTCAATTTTGAATATGGCGTTGCAACCCACAGCAAAACATTAAGCCATTACCATTTTATAAAACTGGATTTAAAAGATAAAAATGCCGTTTTGCAATTGTTTGCAGACGGGCAGTTTGATTATGTAGTTCATCTTGCAGCGCAGGCCGGTGTGCGGTATTCGCTTATTAACCCACATGCTTATATAGACAGCAATGTGCAGGGCTTTTTAAATATACTCGAAGGCTGCCGCTTCAACAAGGTTCAACATTTAATATTCGCTTCTTCCAGTTCTGTATATGGCGCCAACAGCAAAATTCCATTTGAAGAAACAGACCCGGTGGACAACCCGGTTTCTTTATATGCCGCCACCAAAAAAAGCAATGAACTATTCGCCCATGCCTACGCACATCTTTACCAGATACCGGTAACGGCGCTGCGCTTTTTTACAGTGTATGGCCCCTGGGGCAGGCCGGACATGGCTTACTTTTCTTTTACCAAGGCTATATTGGAAGGCAATCCGATCAAAGTTTTTAATGAAGGTAAGATGAAACGCGATTTTACCTATATTGATGATATCACCAATGCTATTTATAAATTGTTGTATAAAGTGCCGGTGGTACAATCGTCTGCATCCTCTGCAATGGGTGCTCCGCCGTTTGATATTTTTAATATCGGCAACAATACCCCTGTTGAACTTATACAGTTTATTGAAATTATTGAAAACATTACCGGTAAAAAAGCGGTCATGGAAATGCTGCCTATGCAGCCGGGTGATGTACCGATTACCTATGCCAATATAAGCAAGCTGGAACATGCAATCGGAACAGTGAACAAAACAACCATCCGGCAAGGGCTTGAACACTTTATTGCGTGGTACAGGCGTTATTATAACATCTAACTTTGCGGTTGAATCCGATTATCGCCCCGAGATTTTAAATTTTGATTAATGCGCGTAACTTTTAAGGATAATTTTTTAGGATACTTCCGTTTTTTTTATAACGGCATGGGATATAGGATTTTTATAAACTTCTTCCTATGCATTATCGTTAGTTTTCTGGATGGTATCGGTCTGGCAATGTTTATCCCCCTGCTGCAGGCAGTTGGCGACAGCAATTCCGCCAACAGCGATAAATCTTTAGGTAAGCTGCACTATGTCACTGACTTTTTAAAAAACATCGGGCTTGGTTTTACAATTGACAGTGTACTTACCCTGTTAATTATCCTGTTTGTGCTGAAAGGCCTTATAAAATTTGCGCAACTAAACTACCAGGTAGGCTTACGGTTTTCATTTGTTTCGCAATTGAGAAAAAAATTAGTGGACCAGTTGCACCAATTGTCGTACTCCGGATTTTTAAAGCTGGAAGCCGGCAGGATGCAAAATATTCTTACTTCCGAGATGGGGCGCCTGTACCAGGCACTAACGTCTTATTTTAATGCAGCCCAATCTCTGGTAATGCTGCTGACATACATAGTCCTCGCTTTTATGGCCAATTTTCAGTTTGCGTTTTTTGTAGCGGCCGGTGCAGGCGTATCTAACCTGATTTACAGAAAAGTATATATTCTTACAAAGAAAAACTCTTACGAATCGTCCAAAAAAGGAAACATATTTAACAGTTATCTTATCCAGGCAATCCACAATTTTAAGTACCTCAAATCCACCAATTACTTCGCCCCTTACTCAAAAAAACTAAAGCAGGTAATAGAGCACATGGAGTATATTAATAAAAAACTGGGCTTCCTCAATTCTATTACCGCCAGCATCAAAGAGCCGGTTATTATTATTGTAGTAGTATTGGTAATAAAGTTAGAATTAAATATCATGGGCGCTACCCTTAGTTCTATCTTGCTTAGCCTGCTTTTATTTTACCGGGCTTTAAGCTTTCTGATTGTTATTCAAAACAACTGGCAAAACTTTATAAATAGTGTTGGTGCGCTTAATTCTATCGCTGTGCTGTCAGACGAAATGGACAGTATGAGAGAAACCGAAGTAGCTAATATGTACAAAGGCATCCGGCACGAGCTGCAACTGCATAAAATCAATTTTTCTTATGGCGACATCCGGGTTTTAAATGGCATTGACATAACGATACCCAAAAACAAAACAATTGCTTTTGTTGGGGAAAGCGGCTCCGGAAAAACCACGCTTGCCAACCTCATCGCCGGTTTGCTGCAGCCGGTAGATGGAGAGATTAATATAGATAAGGTTTCTTTAAAAAATTATAATCTTAACAGCTACCGGAATAAAATCGGTTATATCTCGCAGGAGCCGGTAATCTTCAATGACGATATTTTTAACAACATCACCTTCTGGGCCGACCCGGTAAAAGAAAATACAGAGCGGTTTTGGAAAACCGTTGAGCTGGCTTCATTAACCGATTTTATGCTGAGCCTGCCACAAAAGGAACATACCAACCTCGGCAATAATGGCATCCTGATTTCGGGCGGACAAAAACAGCGTATTTCAATAGCGCGAGAGTTGTATAAGCAGGCCGAAATCCTCATTATGGATGAGGCTACTTCCGCCCTCGATTCGGAAACCGAAAAAGCTATCCAGGAAAACATTGAGAGGCTGCATGGAAGCTATACTATTATTATTATAGCACACCGCTTATCCACCATTAAAGAGGCCGATGTAATTTTTCTTGTTGAGAAAGGAAAAGTAATGGCTGCCGGCAGTTTTGAGGAGATGATGCTTTTTTCGGAAAGGTTTAAACGAATGGTAGCCTTGCAGGAAATTTAAATAAGAAACGATTATTGTATAATTACTTTTTATATTAAGATATTTAAATGTTGTACTATGAGATTTCTTCCAAATATATTTAAAAGAAGAAAAAAGAGGAATAAGTTAATTGTACAGCTCAAAAAGCAAGCGTCTGTATTAAATCCTGAAGAAGTTGCAGACCAAATCTTAAAAAAATCACCCATTATACAGTACAACTACAAAAAACACCAATTATACATTAACAATGAAAAATCTGCGCTTTACCATATAATTAATTCTACTGAAAAAGTTGAAAAATTAGTGGATGCAATTGATCTGGACAAGTGTAATATCGTTTTAGATATTGGCGCGAACACGGGCTTATTTACCTACTTTATCAAAAAAAAGTTTCCGGATGCTATTGTATATTTATTTGAACCTGATGAAAGACTAATACCTGTAGTTAAAAAAAATATTGATGGTTTAAATAATTGTTTCATTGTACCATTTGCTGTCAGCAATACTGACAATGAAGAAATAACTTTTTATGTTAATCCAAACAGTGCTCAAACAAATTCTACAATTAAAGAAGCGATAACAACTATAGATAAAAAAGCAGAAATTATTACAAAAAATATTCTTACAACAACGATTGATACGTTTTGTCTTAAAAAATCTATAAGTAATGTTGATGTTTTAAAAATAGATATACAAGGCGGAGAATATACAGCCTTAAGTAAAGCAACAGCAATATTACCACAAACAAAAGTTTTACTTGCTGAAATGAGTTTTTTTGTAGAAGATACAATTGATTTATTAAATTTTATAAGGAGATACTTCAAGAAATACAAACCTGTTAATGCAGTTTTTATGGGTGCTGATTTAAAGTTTTATAATTAAACTATTTATTGAACGGCCGGAGCAGGTTTATATCCGGATTTCATGTTTAACCTGTTGTTTTAGTTTATAATTAAAAATTATTCCATCCGCTTTTGCAATAAATCAACACAAACAATTTTAAAGGTTAGCACTGCAAACAAAATAAGACATCTGTCAGCATGAAAAACTACAAAATAGCAGCGCTCGTGCCTATGCGGCATTCCAGCGAACGGGTTCCCGGAAAAAATTACCGCAGCTTTGCCGGAAAGCCGCTTTTTTTTCATGTAGTGGAAAGCCTGTTGCAGTGTAGTCTTGTATCGCAGGTAGTAATAGATACCGACAGCCCGACTGTAATGAAATTGTGTAAAGAACATTTGCCGCAGGTAACGCTGTTGGAAAGGCCGGAGCATTTACGGGATGGCGCTATTGCCATGAACGATGTGCTGCTGAATATAATTAACCAGGTGCCTGCAGACTTTTATTTACAGACACACAGCACCAACCCTTTATTAACGCCGGAAACCATTCAGAAAGGCCTCGAAAAATTTATGGATGTGTATCCGATGTACGATTCATTATTCACTGTTACCCGCAGGCAGGTACGCTTTTGGGATGCGCTTGCACGCCCGGTCAACCACAATCAGAATATTTTATTGCGTACGCAGGACCTGCCACCGGTGTATGAAGAAAACTCCTGTATGTATCTTTTTTCCAAAGAAATTATAGAGCGCAGGCATAACCGTGTTGGCGACCGGCCTTACCTGTTTGAAATGGCAGAAACAGAAGCGCAGGATATTGATGTGGAATTGAATTTTTTAGTAGCAGAGTTCTTATATAAACACACGAGAGGAATACATTGATGATATGCAAGTACTGGTAACCTGCCCGCCTATGCGGCGCGCCATACACGAGTTTGAACCGCTGTTCGAAGCAAAAGGCTTATCGCTTGTGCTACCGGATATGATACAGGTAATGCCCGTTGAAGAGCTGGTAAAAATAATGCCCACTGTAGATGCATGGATAATAGGCGATGACCCGGCAACCGCGGAAGTGTTTGCCGCCGGCAAAAACGGGAAGCTGAAAGCGGCCGTTAAATGGGGCGTGGGTACCGATAATGTTGACTTTGCCGCAGCTAAAGAATTAGGCATTCCGATATCAAATACGCCCGCCATGTTTGGTGAGGAAGTATCGGATATAGCACTGGCTTATGTACTGGCATTGGCAAGGCAAACACATCAGATAGATAAAAAAGTACACAGCGGCACCTGGTATAAACCGCCGGGCATTTCTTTATCCGGAAAAAAAGCGGCGTTGGTTGGCTATGGCGATATTGGAAAAGCAACTGCCCGCAAGCTGAAAGCCTTTAATATCAATGTTTCTGTGTACGATCCTTTTTTAAAAGCGGACGAATTCGTAAGCAACTACACAATTGAAAGCGATTTATTGACTGCCGCATCAGGCGCAGATTTTTTAATTGTAACCTGTGCATTAACACCTGCAAACAGGCATATAATTAATGAACAGGTACTCGAAGCATTGGCAGACGAAGCTTATGTGGTTAATGTTTCGCGTGGGCCGCTTGTTGATGAAGGAGCGCTTGTAAAATGTTTGCAGTCAGGAAAAGTGAAAGGCGCCGGGCTTGACGTTTTTGAGGTGGAGCCCGTTGAAACGAATAATCCATTATTGCAGTTGGACGGGGTTATTGCAGGTTCGCATAATGGCTCCAATACAAAAGAAGCAGTGCGGCGGGCCAGTTTAAAAGCAATTGAACTGTTGTTTGGTTTTCTGAACGTCTAAATATCTGTATCTATGAAAACAGCTTTTATAACCGGTATCAAAGGCGGCATCGGAACACTGCTGGCAAAAAGTTTTTCCGAAGCAGGCTACTATGTAATTGGTCAGGATAAAAAAGGCGGCGATGCAGCGTATTGTGATAAATATTATTCTTTCGATCTCTTCGATTTTGCGGAGCAGGAAGAATTACGGGCACATTATCAGCAATTGTGGAAACAGGAAATTCCGAAGCTGGATGTGCTGATAAATAATGCAGCTACGCAGGTGTTAGGTAATCTTAAAGAGTACACAAAAGCATCCTGGAACGAAAGTTTAGCTGTTAATTTAACGGCGCCATTCTTATTAATACAAAGCTTTTATGATGAGCTGGTACAAAGCCGTGGTACGGTTATCAATATTGCCAGTATTCATCACCAGCTTACCAAGCAACGCTTTTTTGCTTATGCTACTACCAAAAGTGCCCTTATTGGCCTTACCAAATCGCTGGCGGTAGATGTGCAGGGAAAATTCAGGATAAATGCAATTAGTCCGGCAGCCATTGACACGCCAATGCTGCACGATGGCTTTAACAACGATGAAAAGAAAGTAGCTGAGCTAAACGCGCTTCATCCATTGCGACGCATAGGCAAACCACAGGAAGTAGCAAAATTGGCACTTTTGTTAGCCGAAGATGAATTAGGTTTTATCAATGGCGCTAATCTTCAAATAGATGGCGGCATCAGTAATGTTTTGAAAGACCTCGATTAAGCAGGAAATAACGTGCTTATAGCCTGCAGATATGCTAAACGACAAACACCATGAGTAACTTATCAGCCGATATTAGCTGGTTTTTAAAACATAAAAAAGCGGGCATTCCCATTCAGTACAGAAAAGATAAGAACTACATTGACTGGCACTACAATTACCGTCCGCATTTATTGCAATACAGCAATAAACATGCTGGCGAAGATTGTTTTATAATCGGCAACGGGCCTTCGCTTAACAAAACAAACCTGAGCCTGCTCAATGAATATCACACGTTCGGTCTGAACAAAATTCACCTGATATTCGAAAAACATAAGCTGCACCTGAGCTACCATGCCGTTGTAAATTCACTGGTGATAGAACAAATGCAGGAACAGCTTGACAATAATACATTCGGGTGCCCCAGCTTTGTGTCTTACAAGTCCTCAAAAGGTATTGCTTATAAAAACAAACAAGTGCACAAGCTGCTTACTAACGACCGGTGGTCTTTTTATAAAACTATACAAAAGCCGATATGCGAAGGCTATACAGTAACCTATGTGGCCATGCAGATAGCGTTTTATATGGGATTTAAAAATATTTTTCTGGTGGGCGTAGATCACAACTTTCAGCAGGCAGGCAAGCCAAACGAACAGCAGGCTTATAACGGAGACGATGTAAATCATTTTCATCCGGATTATTTTAAAGGCATGCAATGGCATTTAGCAGACCTGGAAGGCAATGAAGCTTCTTATGCACTCGCACGGCACCAGTTTCATACAAATGGCAGAAATATTTATGATGCAACGGTAGATGGAAAGCTCAATATTTTTCCGAAGCTACATTTTTATGAAGCCCTCGAAATAGCGAAGAAAAAGTAAAAGCAACACGAAAGATTTCGGAAAAAATGTTATGAATAATAAACATTAAACATAACCTTTTTTAAAAAATTACCGGGTCTGGAAACGCCATGTATCAAAACGTTCACTGCATTGTTACCTACTTTATGACAATTACCGATAATTCAAGTTTTCCAAAAATATCCGTTATCACGCCCTCGTACAATCAGGCACAATTTTTAGAGCAAACCATCCGCTCTGTATTAGATCAGAATTATCCCAATCTTGAATATATTATCATAGATGGCGGCAGCACAGATAACTCGGTTAACATTATTAAAAAGTATGAAAGTTCTTTAACTTACTGGATTAGTGAAAAGGATAACGGGCAGGCAGAAGCTGTAAACAAGGGTTTAAAAAGAGCAACCGGCGATATCATAGCCTGGATAAACAGCGATGATTATTATGAGCAGGAAACATTCCGGACAATCAGCGGAATTTTTACAAAAGAAAAAGATACCTGTGTTGTTAACGGTAATTGTATTAAACATTACCTGACGAAGAATAAGCAAATAGTGGACAAGTCGGGCGCCGTAACTTTTGAAAGGATGCTTCGCTACTGGAAGCGTAACTTTTGTCCGCCACAGCCATCCATTTTTTTTAAACGCTCTGTGTTATCGGATGTTGGTTATCTGCAGGAGGAATTAAATTTTGCAATGGATCTTGATTTATGGCTGCGGATTTCAAAGAAATACGCTTTTAAATATATTGACCAAACATTTTCTCATTATCTTATTCATGATCTTTCAAAAAGCGGTTCCGGCAATGGCTTTAAAAAGTTTCGGAGTGAGTGGAAAAAAGTTTGTATGCAGTATGTAAAGAGCGCCACAATCGTTCAAAAAGCATCTTTTTATAAAGATAAATTTTTACATGATTTATTTAAAAGGGCCTGACATAAACAGAAAGATTTATACACAACAATAAGCGGTTATTTGTTAACTGTACCGACTGCCATTGTAATTATATATGACCTGCCGCACCTTCTGGTATATTAGGTAAAAAGGAACGACAGAACTATTTGATATTTAAAACGGATACATGGAGAATACACCGCTCGTTTCTGTTATTATTCCTTGTTATAATGCCGCCCTATATGTGCAGCAGGCGGTTGATTCTGCGTTGCGTCAAACCTATACAAACATCGAAGTAATTGTTGTGGATGATGGTTCCGCCGATAATTCGCTGCAGGTATTGCACAACAGTTATGCAGCCGATAACAGGGTGAAGATCCTTACCCATGCTAATAACGCCAATTTGGGGGTAAGCAAAACCCGGAAAGCAGGTATTGATGCAGCTATGGGAGCGTATATCGCCTACCTGGATGCCGACGATTTGTTTCTGGAAAACAAAATTGAAGCACAGCTAAAAATATTTCAGGAAAACCCGTTGCTGGTGTTAGTACACAGTTCCGTACAAATTATTGCGGACAAAGGGAGAACCGGCGTTAAAGAATTCCGGAGGTTTGAGACCGACAAAATTTATTCGTTTTTAAAAACGAATTATCTAAAAAAGAATGACATCTGCAATTCGAGTGTTATGGTTCCAAGAAAAATTGTTGCGGAGATTCCAAATTTTTTCGATCAGGTTTATCAGTACGAAGACTGGATAAACTGGATACTGATTGCCCAGCAAGGTAATTTTTTCTATATAAACAAACCTTTGGCAGTTTACCGGTATCATCCGCAGTCTTTTACGAGCGATGTGTTGAAGGATAAGCTAAAAAAAAACTATGCAGCGCTTGAAATGACATTAATCTTATTGAGCCGGGTTTCGGATAAGCAATTGATTCGTACATTAAATGCTAACCTGTATCAGCAGTTGGAAAAGCTATACGGGCAGTATCAGCCCGAAAAGAATAACAAAAGGCTTACTTTTTATACCGGCTTTTTATATTCGGTAATGAGGCTGCTAAAACCTAAGCGAAAAAGTAAACCTGTTCCTGATAATGAGGCGCTGATCAACTAATTAATTTAATATACGGTGAGTACCATTCTTGTTTATAAAAAAGCCATCTTCAATATATCCGAAACATTTGTGTACAGGCAGGTGCTTGCGCTAACGGAGAAGCATAAAGTATATGTAGCCGGCTATAAGATAAATAATAATTTTCCGGCTACAGGCTTTACCACTATTCAATTGCGGAAAACCTTATTTAAAAAAGAGTATCACCTGTTAAACAAACTTGCTGGTGTTTTTTTGCTTAAAAAAAAATCACTAATTGCTTTTCTGCAGTTATACAGAATTATTAAACAAAAAAAGATAGCGTTTATACATGCGCACTACGGCACAGGCGGCTTAGAGGCATTAAAGGCTGCAAGGTTTACAAAAACACCGCTTATCGTTTCTTTTCATGGTTATGACGCTTCTTCGAAAATGAAAAATCCGGGATATGTAAAAAGATTACCGGCATTATTTGCGTACGCTGCGGCAATAGTTGTAAGCAGTACGCACATGATTAAATCATTAGGATTGGATCGTTGGAAAGAGAAAGTTCATTTTGTTCCGTATGGCATAGATGCCGGTTTTTTTAAATCGCCACAAAAGTTTGAAAATCAAAATTTAATCTTACTGCATTCCGGCAGGGTAGTAGAAAAAAAAGGCGTTCCTGACCTGATCATAGTTTTCAGTCATCTTCTCCGCAAACACAGCAATATTTGCCTGCATATTGTTGGTGATGGCGAAGAACTGGAGCGTTGTAAGCTGCTTGTGCAAGACCTTTCCATTCCGGAAGAAAAAATAAAATTCCATGGTGCCCAAACGCAGCAAAGTGTGAAAGCGTTTATGGGCAAAGCGGATATATTTATATTGAACAGCCGCACGGCAGCCGACGGCAATATGGAAGGATTACCCAATGCAGTATTGGAAGCAATGAGTATGGAAAAAGCAGTAGTATCAACCTTTCACGCAGGCATACCCGATGCCATTACAAACGGGTATAACGGATATTTGGTGGAGGAGAATGATAATACCGCGCTGGAATCGGCAATCGAAAAACTTTTGTTGCATGGGGAGGAAAGAGCGCGCGTGGGTAAGAATGCAAGACAAACAGTTTTAGAAAAGTTTACGGAAGCGGTAATGCAAAAAAAACTTACGGAATTATTTACTAAATTGAATGATTTGACCACTTAGCATGAATAAGAAACGCAGCATCGCTGAATTAGCCGGCCAGTTAGCACCCCGCTATTTCGGCAAAAGATTAAAAAACCCTGTTTTTATAGTTGGCTCTGGTCGCAGTGGCACTACTATGCTTACAGAGCTGCTGGAAATGCATCAATCCATTATTTCTTACCCAAACGAAGCAAATGAGTTGTGGCATCCTGCGCTCTATCCCTATCATAAAAATACTATTGACGTTCCTCCTATATGGATTGACCCGTATAAATTTAGTAGTGAATCAGTAAAATTGTGGCCAACGGATTGGGGACTAAAAATCCGTGCTATATTCAGTGCATATCAAATGCTCGTTAACAGGCCTGTTTTTCTTAATAAAACCGTAATGGCCAATTTTATGCTGGATAAAGTAATTGCGCTTTTTCCGGAAGCTAAGTTTATTTATATCGTTAGAAACGGGTTATCTGTCGCCTTGTCTTATCAGAAAAAAGAAATTGAGAAATATAAATTTTCAAGGTACGACAAGTACAAAAATATCATAGCCGACGAAAAAAAAATAAGGCTACAACATGCTGTTTATTGGAATGAAACCGTAAAACAAGTGGAGAAAGACAAAAAAGCTCTTTTCAACAAGGCCAATTTTTTAGAATTGAAGTATGAAGACCTGGTAGCAAATCCTTCGGAGGAAGTTGAAAAGCTTTTACAATTTATCAATCTTCCGATGGGCACTACAAAAGATTTTCAAGCCATGATCAACACCATCAACGATAGAAATTATAAAGCCCTAAAAGAGTTGGATGATACAGAAAGACAAAGTTTAGGGGCTGCAATGACAGAAGGTTTATTTTTAAAAGGCTATGCTAATTAATTACATTTTATAAAGCAGCAGCTATTGAAATTAATCTACATTTCGCCAAGTCAGCTACCTTCCAAAGCAGCGCATAGTGTGCATGTGATGAAGATGTGCGAAGCGTTTGCTAAAGAGGGACACAGCATACTATTGATTAACCCGGTAAAAACAAAACAAGCAATTACCGACCAGAAGCTTTTTAATTTTTACAACGTTCAGCCTCTGTTTACCATCCGGCATTTTAAATACCTAAGTTTCAGGGGTAATAAAATAATCAACCCGGTAAGAGTAGCTATATGGCTGCTGTTTCAAGACGCCGACATTACAATTAGCCGCGATATTAACGTGGCTATTTATGCAGCAGCTTTTGGGAAGAAGGTGATTTATGATGCCCATCACATTTTTGTAAAAAAAGGGTATAACCAAAAACTCCTGCAACATTTTTTCAAGTCCCGTAATCTTTTAAAATTTACAGTGGTTGCAAATAAAATGAAAGCTGTATTTATGCAAATGGGTGTACCTGCCGCAAAAATAGAAGTCATACGGAATGGAACCAGTGCCGTTACTACCAAAGAAATAATACCTGCTATAACAGGCAACGACAGATTTAATATTGGTTATATCGGGCATCTATATGCCGGGAAAGGCATGGAAGTTATCGAAGCCATTGCCCCGCTCCTTTCAGGAACGGTTATACACATTGTTGGCGGATTAGAAACAGATATCGAATACTGGAAAAATAAAATTTTTTCTGATAATGTAATCTTTCATGGTTTTATTTCGCAGCAATATTTATCGGCTTACATCAATAGTTTTGATGCCTGTTTATTACCCAACCAGCAACATGTAATTGGCGTAGGCAAAAAGAAAAATATCGGCGACATCACCTGTCCGCTTAAAATGTTTGATTATATGGCGCACCGCAAGGCTATTGCAGCATCCGACCTTGCTGTGCTGCGCGAAGTGTTAAATGAGGATACAGCCATTTTTTGCGGAGCAGATAAACCAACCGATTGGGTAAAAGCTATCACGGAATTGCAAAATAATAAAGTACTCAGAGATACAATAGCAGATAATGCGTATGAGCTGTTTATACACCAATATACCTGGCAAAAACGGGCACAACGGCTGCTTGACGATATAAAAATATAGTGGCATGACTAAACACATATTTATAACGGGGAGCGGACATAGCGGATCTACCCTGGTTGACCTTATATTAGGCGCGCATTCCAAAATATTTTCGATCGGTGAAATAAAACAATGGGAAAGATATATCCATGAAAATAAATATTGCAGTTGCGAAAGAGAAGTGGTTAATTGTCCATTCTGGAAAGCAATCAGAGAGCGGTTATTAGTAAATAATGGCATTGATATATTTACCGCACCGGAAAAATTCCGTTTTTTTATAGATTCAGAACATAATTCTTCTTCCAAGCTACGATACTGGTCGCTAATTGCCGCCGCCGCCTGCAGCACCGCCTCCATAAATCTGACTTCGGTGTATAAACAGGAACAACAGATTGCGACTCACATTTATACACTGTACAATTTAGTGAGCAACACAAGCGGCAAGCCGATAGTCGTAGATTCGTCTAAGAGTCCATTGCTTATGAAATTACTCTGGTTAAAAAAGCCCAAAGACTTTAAAGCCATTTATTTGGTAAGAGATGGAAGGGCCGTGCTTAACTCCAATTTGCGGAAAAATAAAAAATTATTATTTGCGGTAAAGGGCTGGATAAAGGGAAACAGGCTTGTAACGTTCCTTTCCCGCACCATGGGCAGCAATATACTCCTGGTTAGGTATGAAGATATATGCCGGAATCCGGAAAAAGAAATTAAAAGGATCTGTTTATTTATAGGTATAGATTTCGAACCGGACATGTTGATGTTCACTGCACGCGAAATACATAATATAGATGGCAACAGGATGCGCTTTTCCAAAGACAATACGATACGGCTGGATGAAAAGTGGCGGCGCGAACTTAATAATGAAGCTTTGAACACATTTAACAAATATGCGAAGAAAGTAAATGAACGCTTTGGTTATGAGTAAGAGCGTATTTTAAATTGTTACAATTTGTCAGATACACCAACTGATGGCCACTGGCCTGATGAAACTTCAGTTGGAATTGCGCTCATGAATAATGATATTGATGCTATTACCGATAATTGTAACTGAGCATTAACAGCTATGAAAACTATATGCTTTGTACTTCCCAAGTATGCACCCGAAAATATTGGCGGAGCGGAACTGCAGGTATATTATCTTGCAAGAGCGCTGGCAAATATCAATTTTCAGGTGCATTACATCCGCGAGCAAAGGCACAATGCATTACCGGCACCGGTTCACGAAAACATAGTATTGCATACCATTCCGCGGCAAAAATATTTTTTTATGCACTTTCTCAACCTGCCGTTTATTTGGATGGAGATGAACACTATAAAAGCCGATTACTGGTATGTTCGGGTATCAATGTGGAATCTTGCATTGGTACAGTTTGTTGCCTCCTATACAGGTGGCAAGGTAATCTGGGCCTGCTCGCACGATCGGGAGGTAAGCACTTTTAAGCCACGCACCAGCCATCCTATAAAAAGAATTTTTGAGCGTGCAGAGCACACCTTTTTTATAAAAGCATTAAAAAAAACAGCCTGTAAATTAGTGCAAACTACAAAGCAGCAAAAATTATTGCAGCAGGTTTATGCTTTGGAAAGTACGGTACTTCAAAATTCTCATCCGGTGCCTGCTCTGAAAAAAACAGCGCGGAAAGCTGCAGTATTATGGGTAGCTAACATGCGTGATTTTAAAAGGCCGCACTTATTTATAGAGTTGGCAAAAGAACTGGCACCTTATTCTATCAGTTGTATAATGGTGGGTGCGGCAGATAACAAAGCGTTAAAAACAGAGTTATTAAACGTTCAGCAGGCCTACAGCAATTTTCAATACCTTGGAGCATTGCCGGTAGCAGAAGTGTATGAGCAACTGCAAACCTGTAAGCTTCTTATAAACACCAGTACGGAAGAAGGATTTCCAAATACATTTATACAGGCCTGGCTATCGGGCGTTCCGGTTCTTACACTTGGAGTTGATCCGGCTGATATTATTAAGACGCATGGTTTGGGTACAGTGACCTCTTCTATCGAGGAAATGAAACAGAAAACTACCGAGTTGTTGAATAATGAAGAAGAATGGTTAAAATATTCGGAGCGATCGAGACAATATGCAGTTGATCATTTTGATATTACCAGTTATGTAAAAAAATTTATAACGATAATAAATATAGAAAAGTAAACTTACATGTTGATGTTAACATTACTAATTAAAACAATTATAAAACACGCTATACTATTATAAAATATGTTACCCAACTTTTTAGTGATTGGTGCGCCACGAGCCGGAACGACTTACATTTTTAAAAATATTGAGTTGCACCCTAATATTTTTATGCCCAACCCTAAAGAAATTCACTTTTTTGATAGAAGCTATGACAGAGGAATAAGTTTTTATGAAAAGTATTTTAAAAAAGCCAATGGATGCGCAGCAATTGGTGAAGCTACACCGGCATATCTGCATACAGGTCAGGTAGCTAGTCGCATAAAGACTCACCTGCCAGATGCAAAATTGATTGTGTGTCTTAGAAACCCGGTTGACAGACTTTATTCGAGATTTTGGAATGCCAAAGCAAAGTTTAGTTCAAATAAAAAACTATCATTTGAGGAAAAAATAAAATTTAAACCAGAATTTATAGAAGAGGGTTTTTATGATATTCATTTACAGCGCTATTTTTTATTATTCCCAAAAGAAAATTTTTTGATTTTATTTTTTGATGATATGATACGAAATCCAGCTTTGTTTTTGCAAAAAATTTACAATTTTTTGCAGGTTGATACTACTTTTTTATCTCCAATAATGGATAAAAATGTAAATGCAGCTTCTGCGAAAAAGTTTTTAGCTAAAAATTTATATGTTTATTATTTACAGAAATTGATAGCGGCAACCGGCCTAAAAGGTATAAGCGAAAAAATTAATGAAGTTAATAAAACGGTCATTCCAAAAATGTTACCTCAAACAAGACAATGGCTTATAAATGATATTTATGCTGTTCATAATAATAACCTGGAAAAATTATTAGATATAGATTTATCAGCATGGAATAAATAAGAAAATATGATTAAGAAAATAAAAAATTTTATACGCGTTTACTCTACGTTTCATATCCCCGATAAACGAAAAAATATTTTCCTGTTTTCTGCTCCGCGCAGTGGCTCTACATGGTTATTGGAGATATTAATGACACAAAAAGGCTATAAATGGGTACGGGAACCATTTAATTTAAGGAACGCACATGTACGTAAACATTTGGGCATATCACATTGGGTAGAGTTACAAAACAAAGTATCGCTACCCAAAATAGAAAAGTACATTCAAACATTAGCAAGCAGAAATATAAGGGATATTGGTTACAAATATCCCGCTCCATTCAAAGAATTCTGGCGTCCGGTAACACATGGTACGATGTTTAAAATTTTACATGCCTGTGAAGGATATATCGAAATTTTAAAAGAAAAATTCAACGGAGAAGTAATTTTTTTAATCAGGCATCCAATACCGGTAGCCTTATCAAGAGATGTACTTCCAAGATTGAATACATTTATAGAAAGCGACTTCAGAAAAAACTTTAAGCAGGAACAATTAATTTTTGCTGCTAACATTATTGAAAAAGGAACGCATTTCGAAAAGGGAATATTAGATTGGTGTTTTCAAAATGCCGTTCCGCTCAAACATAAGAAACCGGATTGGTTAATTGTTTATTATGAAGATCTCATACTATACCCTGAAAAAGTAATTGATGCTATTGCCAGAGAGTTTCAATTTACAGATAAAGAAAAAATGTTTAGCAGACTGCATATAGCCTCTACATCAAGTAAAAAATCGAAAGAGGAAACACAAAAAATAATTTTTGATCCTCAGAAGTTAAAGGATAATAAAAAATGGTTACTTGAGAAATGGGTTGGCAAAATATCCGGCCAGGAAAAATTAGCCGCTCAGGAGATACTTGACATTTTTGACATCAAAGTGTACAGAGCCGATGATACCTTACCTCAAAAGCAGGAGTATTTTTTGGCAAAATAGAAAGTCTTTTTAATTTACTGCCTGCTACATATCAGCAACAGCAGTTATGGTAATAAGTGTAATGAATAATAATGGAGTTTAAGTAATGATGAAGGTTCTATGGATAATGAATAAGGAGCTTGACACTGCTTCCGATCGTGCTTACATAGCAGAATTAAGTAAAGCACTGTCAGCAGAGAATGTTGAAACAGAAGTAGTAGCAAGATATAAAAAGGAAAAAATTAATTATGGTGTAAAAATTAACTATGTCCAGACTTCGAAGTATAAGAAACTGAATTTATTAATTTATCTTGTTAAACTGCCTGTATATATAATTAACAGGAATATTCAGTTTAAACCGAACATAATTGTTATAGACCGCCCTCTGCTCGTTTATCCTATTTTGATTGTTTTAATTTGGTTCAGGTTAAAGCGTGTTAAAACAAAAATTGTAATAGACATCCGGAGCTTACCTACATCACGGATAAGATGGAAAATAACGCAATTTATTATGTTTGATCTGGGACTCAAACTGGCAGGACTTTTTTTCGATGGCTGTCTTGTAATTACAGAGCCGATGAAAAAATATGTAAAAAAAATAGCCGGATTTGAAGATCGAAACTTTGGTATATGGACCTCTGCTTTCAATGAATGTGTATTTAATCCGGAGACTACAATATGCAATGAAAAAATGAAAACCAATGGTAAAGTAAATCTTATTTATCATGGTGCAATTGCAGCGAACAGAAATCTTATAGAACTGGTTGAAGCAATGCAGTACCTGCCTTCAGATTTTCTACTTCTGTTACTTGGAGAAGGTCCGTTAATAAAAACATTAAGGGAGAAGGTAATGACCGGAAAATTAGAATCGAAAGTAGAATTTCTGCCTCCGGTTGCTTATTCGCAGGTGCCTGCTTATCTTATGGCTGCAGACATAGGTATAGTACCCATACCAGACACCTTTTGGTTTCGGGTAAGCAGCCCTATAAAACTATTAGAATATATGGCTATGGGTTTACCGGTTGTGGCGCCAGAAATTGAACCGGTGACAAATGTTGCTCAAAAAAATACAGATATATTATTTTATAAGTTACATAACTCCAATTTAAGCGAAGAGATAGCACTTACAATTACCACCTGCTATGAAAAATGGGGAAAAAATTATTTTTCAAAAAGAAACAGAAATGCAGTAATAGAAAATTTTACATGGCAAAAACAGGCGAAAACGATTAAAAGTTTTTTTATGATTATTTTATCAAAGAAACGCGAAAGTTCAATTGTCAATTAAAATGAATATAATAATTGTACTTGCTTTAATAGTTGTGCTTGTTATAGCGATTCCTCTATTCTTAGGTGTAACAAGCAACGCAAAAATTATTTTTTGGTTAACGCTGCTTTTTATATTCTTACCAATCGGTTATATTAATCGCTATTTTGTTTCATCACCCCTCTTAAAGTGGATTCCGTTCGGTGTTGTTTTTTTGTGTTTTATTGCTATTGTACTACGGCAGATGTTTTCTGGAAAAATGTTAATACCTGGTAAATTAGTACCTTTTTTTTTAAGCATTTTTTTCATTAGCGTAATATCATTGTTATTCAACCATATCAGTGCGGAACCTGCTCTTTTTTCCGGCTTGGGGCTATTCGCCTATTTTTTTTTAGCAACCGTTTTTAATTATAAGAAATATACACTTACCACTTACCGGTTTTTAAAAATATTGGTTGTTTTCGGTTCCATAAATATAGGCGTTTCATTTTTTCAGCGTTTATTTCTGGTTACGCTCATGCATAAGTCTTCGGATATGGTTGCAGGCCTATTTTCAACGGACGGCCAATTTACTATTTATCAGTTATTTTGCCTCATTATTGTACTTGTTTATACTTTTTTTGACAAAAGGATGTTTCAACAAATCAGTAATCTCAAGCTTGCTGTGCTATTGATGATTTCACTTGCTATTTCAGGAAATGTTGCCTTTGTATTCTTTCTACCACTAGCTTTTTTTGCAATTTTTCTTTTTGTTGAAAAGAAAAAATTTTTTAGAAAATTTAGAGCTTTATTTGGAATATTTGTTTTTATAATTGGTGTAGTAATCTTGTTTAGCCTTCTTTACAGTACTGAAAATCAGAATAAAAATAAAGTGCAGGACGACGATCTGTTTACTTTACTCTCGGATCCGGAATTCATAAAGCAAAATCTTTTCGGCTCTGATTATACACGAAATACTATATATGATAAAAATGGTGGATTAAGGAGAGGCGCTTCCATCTTATTTACTTATAACCTTGTTTCCGGCTCCTTTGGAAATTTGATCTTAGGGCGAGGCCCTGGCTCTACGTCGGAAACAACTTTGCCTGGTGCAGAAGGTTCTTTGGATAAACGTTTCAAGGGATTAAACCTTACCCGTACTTCTTACTCTTTTATTATAGCAGAACTTGGTTTTAGTGGGATATTGATCGCTGTGCTTTTTCTATCGGTTCTTTTTTTTTGGAAAAGTAAAGCAGATGAGTCTAACGCCGAATCCGTCATCAGAAAATCATTAGTTGTTGTACTTATCATTTATTTTGGGTATGAAAATGTGTTTAATGATATCGAAATGGCATTAGTTTTTACTGCGCTTACCCTTAAGTAACTAATTAATACATGCTAAATAATAACTAATAATATAAAAACAGCAAATAGTTGTATAAATTTTGATTTTTAATTACGTAAATGGTTTTAAAATGAAAATTAGATTCTTGCTTTTTTTGTTATCTCTGATCGGTTTAGCTGCAAGTGCAAAAACAATTAGAGTATCTAGTGCAGCTGATATTCAGGCTGCTGCCGCAAAAACGAAACCTGGTGATGTGGTAATAATGGAAAATAAAAATTGGATAAATGCAGCTATTGTTTTCAAAGTAAACGGAACTTCAGAAAGTCCGGTTACGCTTAAAGCTGAAACACCAGGAAAATTAATACTATCCGGGAATTCAACTTTAGTAGTGTCTGGAAACAATATAATAATTAAAGGATTATATTTTAAAAGTGGCACACCAAACACAAGTGAAGTTATTCATTTTACCAGCAACAGCTCTTATTGTCGATTAACAGATTGTGCTATCACTGACTATAATCCGGCTGATCAAAAGAAAGATTGTAAGTGGGTTACGCTGGAAGGCATTCATAATAGAATAGACCATTGTTATTTTAGTGAAAAGAAAACTGCAGGTCCATTGCTAAGTGTAGTTATGGCAAAAGGACCGAATTATAATGAAATAGATTCTAATTATTTTGGACATAGGCCCGAACTTGGTGCTAACGGAGCAGAAATTATAAGAATTGGTTTCGGTCAGCCAACAGGAAATATAAAATCTTTTACCACAGTTGAGCATAATTTCTTTGAGGAATGTGATGGTGAAAAAGAAATAATTTCGAGTAAGTCAAGTAATAATATTTTCAGGTACAATACCTTTTTAAAATGTAGGGGTACATTAAGCCTTCGGCAGGGAACTAACGGTTTAGTAGAAAGTAATTATTTTTTTGGAGGAAATGTAGATCATACAGGCGGCATAAAAATTTCCGGAAGAAATCACCTGATTATCAATAATTATTTCGCCAACTTAAAGGGGAAAAATTTCATGGCTCCCATAAGTTTGCTCAATGGTGATGGAAAGGACAGTACAGAGCAGTCACTGCATCCAAATGTTAAAAATATTACTATAGAAAATAATACTTTTATTAATAATGATAATACAATTGTTGTAGGCATTGCTTATGAAAATAAAAATGCGGCAAAAGCGCCGCAGGATATTAAACTACAAAATAATATTTTTTATACCAGTAAAAATCAATTCATTACACAGGTTACTAAAGCAGATAATTTAAATGTACAGGGCAACACTTTTTTTGGTGCTGCTCCAGGTCTTAACCTTAGTAATACAGATCGTGTTACAGATCCAAAGTTAGAAAAAACAACAGACGGTTTATATAAAATGAATGATAATGTACATGGAGGAGTAAATTTGCAACAGAAACCAATACAAAAAACTGTTGTAGGCGTTTCCTGGGATATAAGTAAAACTTAAAATTTCTAATGGTTTTCAACGGTCCGCTTTTTATTGTTGGCTTACCGCGCAGCGGTACTAAATTATTACGCGATCTGCTTAATCAAAATCCTGCGATCAGTATTCCACATGGAGAAACCCATTTTATACCGGCATTTGCAAAAGCATTTAATTATCAGCCGCCTTCAGATGAACAGGAATTAAAAAAGTTTTTTGCGCTCTTTAAAGAAGTGAATTTTTTTCATCGGATGCTACAAAATGGTTATCAATTGAGCGAGGAAAAATTCCTCGATAATGTAAGACCCGGCAACTGGCACGAAATAATTTTTTTTATTCTTAAGTTTTATGGTAAACAAAAAAATAATAATCAGGTTGTCATTTACGGAGACAAAACTCCACAATACCTCAGATATTTAAAGCTACTTTTAAAGCTATTTCCAAACGCGCGGATTGTACATATTATTCGCGATCCGCGTGATTACTGTGTATCTATAAAAAATATCTGGGGAAAGAATATGTACCGCGCAGCACACTATTGGTGCAAAGAAATTAATGAGGCACAAAAACAATTTGCAAGTCATAAATCTTATTTAGAGGTAACTTATGAAGAGCTAATAAAACATCCTAAGGAATGCCTAACCAGAATATGTTTGTTTACTGAATGTCCTTTTGATATACAAATGCTCACGCTTTCAAAACCGTCAGAAAACTATGGAGACACAAAAAATAATACAGCCATCATTGCTACAAATTCAGAAAAATATTTTCAGAGACTATCTCAAAATCAAATTAAGCGAATTGAAGAAATTACATATCCGGTATTATTAAGTAAAGCATATCCGGTTAATTTCGCCAATCAACATGTTCCATTAACCAAACTTCAGTTAGCTTTTTATAGAATGGCAGATATAATGGCGCTTGCTGCTTTTCATATAAAAGAAAAAGGATTTTCAGGCGGAATAAACTTTGTAAAAAGAGCATATCGCTTTAAAATATAAACTGCTTATTTTATCTGATGCTTGAAAACAAAACAATTCTTATTCTTAGTCCAGGCCCCAAATTACCCGGGGGTGTCGCTAATTATTACCAGCTTTTTAAAAAACACAAAGATTGTATTACCTGTAAAATTGATTTTCTATATGTAGGCACATCACTTGAAACTCCATTTTCAAAAAAATTTTATTGGTCGCTAAAAAACATTATTAAGTTTCTTTCAATTGTCAATTCGTACGATATCATCCAGATAAATCCTTCACTTGGCTTTTTCAGAGGAATGCTGCGGGATGCTTTTTATAATACCATTTCAAAACGAATCTTTAGTAAAAAGACTATCGTTTTTTTTAGAGGGTGGGATGAAAATGTGGCCGCATCAATAAAGCATAATAAGCTGCGGTTATTTAACTGGTGTTTCAATTGTAATATATGCCTGGTGCTGTCTTATGATTTTAAAACTACTTTTGAAAACTGGAAATTCCCGGCTACTAAAATAATAGTTGAAACTACCACTTATGAAGAAAATATCAGTCCAACAACGTCCATCAAACAGGTAAACAATACATTATTGTTTATGTCGCGGTTTTTAAAAGAAAAAGGCGGCGATCTGGTATTGCAAACGTTTAGTATTTTAAAGAAAGAGCTACCTCATTTAACGCTTTATATGGCTGGCGACGGGCCTGCAAAAAGAAACTGGGAAACCCTATCTCAAACTTTAAATATTTCTGATGCTGTTGTTTTTACTGGTTACGTGAGAGGCAATGAAAAATATGCTTTGTTGCAAGCTTCTGATATTCTTTTTTTTCCAACTAACTATGGAGAAGGAATGCCAAATGTTATATTAGAAGCGCTTGGCTTTGGCCTTGTTATCATTACTAAGCCCGCCGGCGGCATAAAGGATGTTATTGAGGATGGTAAACAAGGTTGGGCAATCGATAGTAATTCGCCGGAAGTATTTGCCCGGCTTATAATCTCATTATATCAGGAAAAAAACAATAAACTGCTGAAGCAAATAGCCGCTACTAACGTTGTTTATGCGCAGCAAAGGTTTGAGATAAAAAAAGTCCTTCACCGTTTTCAGGAATATTACGATTCGTTGTAAAGCGGGCAACATGTATTTAATAAGTTATTTTTAGATTTAAAAAATTGAATATAGTAATATCTGCTTATCGCTGCAGCCCGTATGATGTATCGGAGGCTTACTCATCTTTTGCCTGGGTTGACATATTAGCCCGGCATCATTACATTATTTTATTTACAACCAATAAAAACAAAGCGGATATTGAACAGTTTTATACTTCTCAAAATAGTAATGTCAATTTAAAAATATTCGGCTTTGCTGATAATTATTTTTTTAGTAAGAATAAATTTTTGCATAAAGAAGTGAAGCTGGGTTATTTCTTTTTCAACAGGAAATTAAAAATTTTTTTAAACAAGAACCAGTACATATTAGAAAATGCTGATGTTTTATTTCATCGCTCTCCACAATCTTTCCGGTATTTAACTTGCCTCAGCAACTATAAATGTCCATTTGTAATAGGTCCGCTTGAAGGTGGTTTAAAGCCGCCACCAGAGTTAAAAAATTACTTTTCAAAAGAGCCTGCATTTTTTAAGTTGAGAAATTTAGACCGATTGATCTTAAAAAGTAAAATTTATCAAAAGCAATTTGAAAATGCAAGCGCCATTCTTATTTCATTACCCTATATGCTGGAAAGTATTGATGAAAAATTACATAGTAAATGTATCTGGATTTTTAATACTGGAATTGATTGCAATGAGTGGAAAGCTAAAGAGCCAAAGAAAGTTAATAATAAAGTCGTAAATCTGTTATTTGCCGGTAGTTTAACCAGATATAAGGGACCGGAACTTATAATAAAAGCTTTAAGCACACATCATTTAAAGGAATTAAAATATGTAAAACTTCACATTGCCGGTAGTGGTGAGGAAGAGGAAAATTTAAAAACTATTGTTCAGGCAACAGGTATTACGGATAGGGTTTTTTTTCATGGATTTGTATCGAAAAGTGAATTAAAACAATTATACGAATCTGCTGATATATTTGTTTTTCCTACGTTGAAAGAAGCAGCCGGCAATGTTTTGCTGGAAGCAATGAGTTACGGCTTACCAATAATTACGATGAACGTCGGAGGTCCAAAATATATATGTCCTGCAGACGGAGCTATTAAACTGCCGATCGTACCATTTGAGGAACTAACCGCATTAATCGGAGAATCTATAAAGCAATTAATCATAAATCCTGATTTAAAAAACAGAATGGGACATTTTAACCGGCAATATTGCATAGCAAACTATGATTGGAAAGTAATAAAAGAAAAAGTCTTGGAGATGTTTGATAAAGTTTTTTAATAAATACATTTTGACAATACAATTAATTTGTATGTAAGTTGATTCACATGATTAATAAATATCAATGGTTTTATTACCGTTTAAAAACAATGTCTGTTCCCGAAATATTTTTCAGGTTAAAGCAGCAGATACAATATAAACTCCACCGTAAGGAAATGGGTATTATTGCAAAGCCGGTAAAGACATCGTATATTAATCATATTTTACCTATCCCTGCTGCTATTCCAATTATCCGGTTACCTTTTGTTTTTACTGTTTTTCATCAGCCGGTAGATTATATCAATATCAGTAACTGGCATCAGGATTTTATTTCCGGAAAAGAATTTCCAAAAATCTATTGTTTTAATATTAATATTCTCAACGAGAAATATGGCAGTGCCAAAGTAGTATGGGAATATAACCGGTTGCAATTTCTAACTTACATAGCGCTTCAGTATCGTGTTACAAAAGAAGTGTGTCATCTACAGGCGTTTCAGCGCATCGTTACTTCCTGGATTGACGACAACCCTTACTTAGTTGGTGTAAACTGGTATAGCAATATAGAGGTTAGCCTGCGCTTAATTACCTGGTTTTTATGCTGGGAAATAATAGATATGCAACTGGCAAAAGAAAATACGGATTTTGCACGGTTTGTGGAAGAAAAATGGCTGCCCGCCATTTACCAGCATTGTACGTATGCTTACCGTTTCCCTTCCCGTTATTCATCAGCCAACAACCACCTTATTTCCGAATATGCCGGTTTGTTTATTGCCAGTTCGTTGTGGAAGTTTAAAGAATCCGAACAATGGAATGAATACGCTAAGAAAGGCCTGGAAAAGGAAATAATAGTACAGCATTCGGAGAACGGTATCAATAAAGAAGAAGCGGCAGAATATATCCAGTTTATCACCGACTTTTTTTTTCTCGCATATATTGTCGGCCAAAATACCGGCAATCATTTTTCGGCGGCATACAGTGATAAACTAAATCAGATTTTTACTTATATCGCTAATCTACTTGATTGCAAAGGCCATTTTCCGCAATATGGTGATGAAGACGATGGCAGATGTTTCATACTAGATTTTTCAGCAAACTTCAATAATTTTCAATCGCTTCTTACTTCCGGAGCTATTATTTTTAAGGATGCAAATCTTAAAGCAAAATCCAATGGATTCGATTTGAAAAATTACCTGCTCTTTGGCCAGGAGGGTAAAGCCACATTTGACAGTATTTCTTTTATTCCTTTTAGTGAAACATCAAAATTTTACCCGGAAGGTCATTTTTTATTCAGGAAGACAGCAGGCGCAAGCGAAATATATATGCATGTAGATGCAGCGCCGCTGGGTTATTTATCTATCGCTGCGCATGGCCACGCAGATGCGCTTTCATTTGTACTGCATATTGATGGCGAGCCGGTATTTATTGATTCGGGTACTTATACCTACCATACAGAGCCGGAGTGGCGGAAATATTTTATGGGAACGCTGGCACATAATACGATCAGAATAAACAAAACAAACCAGGCTTTTATAAGCGGGCCAACCATGTGGTTGCAGCATTATAAAACAAATATCAAAGAAGCCCGACGTTCAGATACAGAGGATTTACTCGAGGCATCACATGATGGCTATACCCAGTTTGGAGCAACGCATACGCGCAAGATAGTATTTGACAAACTGAATAACGTAATTACCATCAGGGATACGATACAGAAAAATAACGAGGAGGAAATTTTAATTGAATTACCATTTCATTTTCATCCTGATGTTGTTCTATATTCAGTAACCGCTAACATATTTGAATTAGTAACCAAAAGTAATACCAAGGTTTATATTATGATTGATTCAAAACTGAAATCTGTATTAGTATGTGGAAATACTTTGCCGGATATAACAGGCTGGTACTCGTCTTCCTTTTTACAAAAGCAGTCTTGTACCACGGTGTTAAGTACTTATAAAACTACACGTACAATTACTTTTGAATCCACTATCAGCATAAAGTATTTTTTATAGCATTTCGAATCTGATTATCCGAAAAGCATATCCATGATAAAAGGTCATGACAAACAACTTTAAAATTTTATATATTATTGGAGCTGGAAGAAGCGGTACAACATTACTTAATATTGTGCTAAGCAACTCCGGAAATGTCTTTAACGCAGGCGAGTTGAACCGGTATACTAAAAGAGACGGCTTACCGCATGAACCTAGAGATAACAATGTAAAAAAATTTTGGAAAAAAGTGAATGATCAACTGATTCAAAAAAATTATAAAAATTCACGTTATTACTACAGCGTGTTTCAAAAGTTTGAATATCATTATGGGTTTTTGAGGGTACTTTTCTCAATGCATTCAAAGTGGTTTTCACTGTATGCAAGATACCAACAGCAATTATTTTTAGCAATTTGTTCATCTGTAAAACAAAAAAAGGAACTTTTAATCATTGATTCTTCCAAGTACCCGATTAGAGGGTATTACTTATCCAAAATTTTTGGTAATAAAGTATTATTACTTTATATAAAAAGGCAGCCATCAGCAGTAGTTGAATCTTTTCAAAAAAGATATATAGAGCAGCCATCTAAGCGCAGAATAGCCTCGCATCTTTACTTGCTGATTGTAAACTTTATTGCCGGCGCAATTATCAATCGCCTAAAAAAAACAAATAAAGTTTGTGTAATATCCTACGATAAATTTATTAACTCACCAACTGAAATTTTACAAAAAATTGAGAAGGATTTAGTTATAAACCTGTGCTTATCAAAAGAAATTATCAGTAAAAATAATACGTTTAAA
This sequence comes from Ilyomonas sp., assembly GCA_965247435.1. Lineage (GTDB taxonomy): Bacteria > Bacteroidota > Bacteroidia > Chitinophagales > Chitinophagaceae > Ilyomonas. Next base: position 2,874,331 of record OZ252019.1, read on the forward strand.
GTGGGAAATATGTTTGATGGCAACAGGTTAAGGCTTTACAATAAAATACGATTTAACAAGCAGCTTTCCAAGCCTAAAGAGGTAGGGCATATTTTGAATAAGTTATTTTTTCCGCTGCACAAACTAATTTGGTATAAAAATTTAGAATCATGAACATTAGTATTTTTGGGCTTGGGTACGTGGGTTGTGTAAGCTTAGGCTGCCTGGCGCAGAACGGGCACACGGTAATCGGCGTAGATGTGAGCGAAAGTAAAATTGAACAAATCAATAACGGCGAGGCAACAATCGTAGAGAAAGATATAGATGCCATGATACAGCAACAAAGAGCTGCCGGCCGAATCAGCGCTACCCATAATTACCAGCAGGCGGTGCTGCAATCAGAGATTTCAATTATTGCCGTGGGCACTCCTTCTTCAGAAAAAGGACACCTGAACCTGGAATATATTTTTCATGTTGCCGAGAATATTGGTGAAGTGCTTGCGCAAAAGAATGATTTTCATGTGATTGCTTTGCGCAGCACTGTTTTCCCCGGCACCTGCGAGAAGTTTGCACATATTATCGAAGACAAGTCTGGCAGGAAAAACAATATTGATTTTGCAGTGGTGGATAACCCGGAATTTCTACGCGAAGGAACTGCCGTAGCCGACTATTACAATCCGCCGTTAACACTTATAGGCAGCGATTGCGAACAGGCTACCAAAAAAATGAAAATTATTTATAGCGAGCTGCCGGGAGAGATTATTGTTACCGACGTAAAAGTGGCGGAAATCATGAAGTATGTAAACAATACTTTCCATGCACTCAAAATATCTTTTGCCAACGAGATCGGTAATATCTGCAGCGGGCTTGGCATTGATTCTTATAAAGTAATGGATATATTCTGCAAAGACAACCAATTAAATATTTCGCCTTATTATTTTAAACCTGGTTTTGCGTATGGTGGCTCCTGCCTGCCAAAAGATTTGAAAGGCTTGCAAACGCTTGGCCACGACCTTTATATTAAGACGCCCCTTATAGATAATATTGATAAAACCAATGAAATCCAGATACAACGCGCTGTAGGCATCATGAGCAAATATTTTGGAAAGAAAATTGCTATTCTGGGCATAAGTTTTAAAGCAGGTACCGACGACCTGCGAAACAGTCCGTTTGTGGAAGTGGTAGAGATTTTGCTGGGGCGGGGTTTTGACTTAAACATTTATGACGAAAATATTCAGATAGCCAAACTAACCGGGAAAAACAAAGAATACATAGAGAGCAGGATACCGCATCTTTCCAAACTGCTGTCGCACGACTTAAAGACGCTGATAGCACAAAGCGAAGTGATCGTAATAAATAACAAAGAAGCCCAGTTTGAAGAAGTACTGCGCGGGGTAAGCAATAAAATAATTATTGATATGGTTCGGTTTCCTTTTTTAAAAGATAAAAATACCTATATCGGTATAAACTGGTGATAACCCTGTAAAAGTATGCTTTACGTTCCGTGTGCTATATTTGCAAAAGCTAACTATTCAAGCAGATAGTCAACTTACAATGTTATTGCTAATTGGTAACCTTTGATTATATGATTCACAACACCTCTTCCAATGTCTAATAACCTGAATGGTAAACATATATTAATTGTGGTTGAAAACCTGCCGGTGCCTTTTGACAGGCGTGTATGGCAGGAGGCTTGCACGCTGAGGGAAAACGGTGCTGCGGTATCCATCATTTGCCCGCAAATGCGGGAATATACAGAAAAGTACGAAGAGATAAACGGCATACACATTTACCGGCATCCGATTGGGATGGAAGCAAGCGGGCCTTTAAGTTACCTTATCGAATACAGTACGGTATTATTTTGGGAGACCGTGCTGACCTGGAAAATATTCCTGAAGAAAAGATTTAAGGTGATACAAGGTTGCAATCCGCCCGACCTTATCTGCCTCGTAGCGCTTCCGTTTAAACTGTTTGGCGTAAAGTATGTATTCGATCACCACGATATTAACCCGGAGTTATATGTCGCGAAATTCCGGAAAAAAGGTTTTTTTTATAAATTGATGCTGGCATTCGAGCGGTTAAGTTTTAAAGTGGCCGATTACAGTATTGCTACCAATGAATCTTATAAGCGGATTGCTGTAAAGCGGGGCAGAATGAACGAGCGAAAAGTAGCAGTGGTACGCAGCGGGCCCAAACTGGATCGCATGAAAATCACAGATGGCAATGGGATGTACAAAAAAGATAAACGTTATCTTATTGGCTACTTAGGGGTAATAGGCGACCAGGAAGGAATAGACCTGTTATTGGAGGCTTTTAAGCTGTTGTTGCTACAAAGAAGCGATGTACAACTGGCGATTGTGGGCGGCGGCACAAGCCTGCGGGATATGCAGGCGTTATGCGGCAGTTTGGGCTTGTCTGAGTATGTTGATTTCTATGGCAGGGTTTCAGATGCTTTGATGGTTGATATTTTAAATACGGCAGATATTTGTGTAAATCCGGATAAGCCTACCCGCATGAACAATCTTTCTACCATGAATAAAATTATGGAATACATGGCGCTTAAAAAACCCATTGTTCAGTTTGATCTTAAAGAAGGAAGGTACTCTGCGCAGGAAGCGTCTTTATACGCAGCCGATGTGGCCGATTTTGCAGTTAAAATGGATTTGCTTCTAAACAATGCTGCACTAAGAAAAAAAATGGGTGAATTTGGGTTTAGCCGTGTAGTAAATGATCTTTCGTGGGAACATGAAAGCAAAAAATTGCTTTCTTTTTATAATAAAATATTAGATAACGGCAGGGTTGAAAGTACGGGTAGAATTAAGTCTTATACCCCTGTAAACAGTGACTAATAAAAAATACTTTGCGGCAATATGACCGTCCACCGGTTCGGTTGCCGGCCCGTATATTTAGTATCGAGCAACCTGCTGTACCGGATGCCTACTGTGATATTTTGCTGGTTCCACCAACGGGTATCAGCGTATATTTCTGCACCTGCCGATTTAAAATCGTAAGCAGGCTTATACAACTCAACATTATTAGTCCGCAGTTGTGTGTAGTCGAAAAACAGATTTGCGCGTACTCTTCTCAAATAAACAATGTTACCAATACCCCAATCTGGATAAACTATCGGAAAATGATAATTGATCCCCAGCTTTATCGTATTTGGATATACCCGGTCTTCAATCAAATCGTAGCCGCGCGAAAACGGAAAATTATTGCTGAACCGGTAATTGGCTAATGTATCAGCAGTTTGATACGCTGCACTTAGTACCAAACTATGCGAAGCAGTAAAGCCGGGCAAATACAACGAACCGGACAATAATAATTGGTAAGCTTTTTTACTACTTGCGAGCGTACGGTATTGCACCAATAAGGTTTGCGCCCAGTGTGGATAAATCTGTTGCACCGCCTGCTGTTGCTGGCCGGTATAACTAAGGCGGCTTTCGATTGTATTATACGTATCATTGCTGTAAGCAGCTTTGGACATTCCGGTAAATTGCCTGCCACGAATATTATAACTCGCCGACGTAGTTAGATACCGGTATTGCTTGCCACCCGAAAAATTAAGCGGCAGCTTCAACCCTGCCCCGCCGTTCCATTCGTTCCAGGTAATCAAGTCATTTGTGCTGCTAATACCTTTACGGCTAAAAGTTTCTGCTACACTTAAGAACGGCTGCACATACCAGCCGCCATACGTAAAATCTGCGCCGGCTTCCTGGTATTTTTCTACCGTATTATAGATGTAATACAACTGGCTTTGAAAAGTATTTAAGATGTTCTCTCCATATACCGTAAAGCTGAAAAGCGGGTCGGAATAATCGGGCTGCCAGCTATGGAAGTTAAAGGGATTGGCAAGCGTATGGTATTTTGTAACAGGATAAACAACTCTTTGTCCGGCCGGCTGCGGACTTGTGATAGAAGCAGCCGTCGGCAGCGAAACATATAAATATTTAAGCGTGTCTAAATCACTTACCGGTTGCCACAACGGTGTAAAAATTCCGGTCCGGTTGCCATCAGCGGTAAGCGCTGTACTTACCAGTTTTTGATCGGATCTCAGCACCGCTCCATATAAGCCGGTTGGATACATTGCAAGACGATACTGTTTTTTTTGCGACAATACATACGCATGTATTTCATCGCTTCCATTGCCGGTGCAGCTATACAGCAACGTATCGCCCTGTATTGATGGATAGCCCAGGATACGATTAGCAAAAGGTAATACTACTGTTATGTTGTTCGATTGCATATCTATTTGCTGCAGGCTCATCTCGCCGGTGGTTTTACGCAGCATTACCAGCAAAGACCGGTCATCCGCTGTAAATTTTGGATAACTGTATATCTCATTGTCGTTGTTGGTAAAGGCAATTAGCTTATTACCGCTTCTGTCTAAAACATCCAGTGTAGATTGCTGGCTGGGCAAAACGGCAACCGCAGCAATCAGCTTACCGTTATGCGAAATGTCGGGAGAAAAATAACGCGTATGTGTAGTTAGTTTTTTTTCTTTACCGGTTGCCGTATTCAGGATTGCAAGGTTGTTGTATTCTCTGTAGCCCCACCGCGCGTCAGCCTGGTAAACTGCATAAATAATGATACCGTTATTGTAAGAAAAATAGTCATCATTGGTAATGCTTTGTGCGGCTATCCTCGTTTGCGAACCATCTGCAGCAATCGTGTAAAACGCCGGAATGGCGGCGGCGCTTTTCTTCAGAATAATCACCGAATTGCTGGCTGATAGATAAGGATACTGGTAGTTGTTTATCCTGTTGTTTTTCACGGGCGTCAGCCAGTTAACCGCAGGTATCGCCTGCTGCCATTGATTATGATAGTAGTCGAATGCCTGCTGCACAAACTGCCGGTAAGGAATACCGGTATATTTTTTTATGGCGCCCTGCCAGGGATACAGCAGCGGCTTAAAACGGACTGCATCGCCGGTTACTTTTCTCCAGATATCTTCCCCGTATTTTTCTTTGCCGTAGGCCACCAGCATATAGCCAAGCGGGTAATGATCCGGAATATAATCTTTGAAAGAACCATTACGGAGTTTCATAAAACTGTATTGCTTATGGGCTAAGAAAAGCGCTTCATAACCACTGAAAAAGTTAGGCAGCCTTCCCCTGCCCTGCCTGCTCAGTTCGGTCTCGTTATAAACTGCATCTCCCTCAAAAAACCAATTGGGTACCGCAGCATTGTTGGCCAGCGCCTGGCCGTTTTGCCCGAATAAATAATATGCTGTTTTAGACAGTCCTTTCCGGAAATTACTGTATTGCTCCACATGCCGGTATTCATGCACAGCCAGCAAATCTGCAGCGCTTTGTGCCCCGAGATCAAACGCATTTTGCTGGGGCAATAAGTAAAATTCGCTCCGGTATGGCCCAAGACTCACATAGCCGTTAAAATAAGTAAGCTCGTTGCGCAGGACTATATTTATCTTATGTACAGTATGGCCTATTGTGCCGGCATATTTTTTTTGTTCCTGCTGAGTAATGGTTGCGATATGCCGGGCAATAGAATCCAGGCCGGAAGGATAAATAATTTTAAGCGTATCGGTATTAAGCTGCCGCCAATGAATGTTTGCCGGCGTACCGCTGAATTGCTGCGCAAAGGAATAACCGGCAACGCAAAATAAAAAAGCAACACCAAAAAACAGACTTTTACAAAGCATAAACTGGAGAATAAGATACGATAACCGGCCGCGCATCAAATGTAAGGAAAGACAATGACGCAATTTGCTGCAAGTCGTTCATCGCGGACTATTACAGTTCCTGCTTTCTGCCAATACTTTTCCCGGGTAATGAATTGCGCTTAAAAGAAGTCGTATAAAATATGCTGTTGCCTTTAAATGGAATGTTGCAAGTTTTAATCACTTTAGGCAGGATATAAACAAACGATCGCCGTTGCAGGCAGCCTGCTCTTTTTATTGGGTTATTATTTGCCGGCACCCTTTTTTACTTACCCGATCTGCGAAATTTTCTTAGTGTCCTGCATTCCCACGAATACACACAGAGAGGTAAAGATGCAGGCTGTAACGTACCAATAAAACAGGGGTTCATGACCTCCCTTCTTTAACCATAAAGCCACTGCTTCGGCAGTACCGCCAAAGACGGCAACAGTAACAGCGTAGGGAAAACCAACGCCCAAGGCTCTTATCTGTACCGGGAATAATTCGGCTTTTACAATGGCATTGATGGAAGTATAGCCACTGACAATGATGAGTGCAGACAGGATTATGATGAATGCCTCCCACTGTGTTGTAGCCTCGCTTAAAGCGGTAAGTAACGGCACTGTACACAGCGTACCTAAAATGCCAAAGCCAAGGAGCAGCGGCTTTCTGCCTGTCTTGTCGGAGAGCCATCCAAAAAGGGGTTGCAGGCAGGCGTATAACAGCAGCGCCCAAAACATTACGAGGGTTGCTGCTTCCGGCGCTAAATGCACGGTATTAACCAAAAACTTTTGGGCATACGTAGTAAACGTATAAAAGGCTACAGTGCCGCCTAAGGTTAATGCTGCAACGATGGCTACCGCTTTTCGATGCTGCAGCAGTTGAACTAATCTGCCTTTTGCGTTTACCTTGTTTTGTTCCGCTCCCCTTTCAAACGATGCCGTTTCTTGCATGGTGCTGCGCAGGTATAAAGCGACTGCCGAAAGCAGGGCGCCTGTTGCAAAAGGAATGCGCCAGCCCCATGCCTGCATCTGTTCAAACGATAACAGCCGCTGCAGTATTAATTGTACGCCCAATGCTATGAGCTGACCGCCGATGAGGGTAACATATTGAAAACTGGAATAGAAGCCTCTGCGGTTTGGGGTGGCAATTTCACTCAGGTAAGTTGCCGATGTGCCATACTCGCCGCCCACACTCAATCCCTGGATTAACCTTGCGACGGTCAGCAACACCGGTGCAAACACGCCGATGGAACTGTATGTTGGCGTAAGCGCAATCATTAAGGAACCGCCCGACATCAGCAGCACCGAAACGGTCATAGCATATTTACGGCCTTTGCGGTCAGCAATATTGCCAAACAGCCAGCCGCCTGCTATGCGCATCAGAAAACCCATCGCAAAAATACCTGCCGAGTTCAAGAGCTGAGTCGTAGGATCGCGCTGCGGAAAAAAAACGGGCGCAAAGTAGATGGCGAAGGCGGAATAAACATACCAGTCGTACCATTCTACCAGGTTGCCTATACAGCCGCTTACAATAGCGCGCAAGCGGTGGTGTTGTCCGCTGCCCGGAAATTGAGTGATTACTTCACGCATGTGGGTTGAAAGGTTTAAGAACGAAATGAAACCATAGATTTTATTGTTTTGCGGGCAGGCGCCGGAACGGAGAGGTTTCCGGTTATGTGAAGCCATACAGACTTTGCTGGTTGTTTGCTGCTGTTTGCAGTTTTCCTCCGATTATTTTAAAAGACCATATTCTTTAAAAGAGGCAGTAATAACTCTTCGTGTTGCTTTATGCTTTGATACAATATTGAAGATATTGATAATAGTGAAAGAATGATACAACCCACCGCGCTTTGTTTCAGTGTTAAGGTATATTATCAGAAAATACAATAGAATAAAGCTGTACAAGCAATAAAAATTATTTTATGGAATAGGATTTGAATAAATAGCAGGCAAGCAAGCAACTTAACTTATTGTGGGGATAGTTAAGGTTGTTGAAGCCCCTGTGTGAGTGCAGGGGCTTTTTATATCCTGCATCATAACTTTCAGGCCTTTGAAAACTGTTTGTAAAATAATAATTTGTAAGTTTGGTAATCCCACCTATCCATTAAACGAAATAGCAAATGCCATCTGAAACAACACCATTGGTAAGGCAGTACCCGTTCTATCTAAAAGCAACGGTGATTCTTTTTGGAATCATTCTTCTGGTTTACGTGTTATTCAATTTGCAGGATATCCTGATACCGCTTTCCTTCGCTGTGATTTTTGCTATTCTGCTTAACCCGGTCTGCAACTGGTTGCAGCGGCATAAAATACCAAAGACATTCGCGATTGCCATTACACTATTACTTGCTTTTATTTTATTCGGGGCTATTCTGTATTTTCTTTCTTCGCAGCTTGCGCGGTTCAGCGATACGCTGCCTTTGCTCAAGCAGAAATTTAATGCTTTAACCGCTCAGTTCGGACAATGGGTACAGGTTCATTTTGGGGTAGCGATTAAGAAGCAGGTTGAACTGATGAATGAAGCGTTGAACAACAGTAAGGCACTGGTGGGCTCAACGGTCAGCACTGCATTAGGAACCATAGGCATAATACTCTTACTGCCGGTGTATATATTTCTCTTTTTATTTTACAAAACACTTATTCTAAATTTTCTTTTTGAAGTTTATGCTGAAAAAAATTCCAGGCAGGTAAGTGATATACTTAACGAAACCAAATCAGCTATACAAAGTTATATGGTGGGTTTGCTGCTGGAAGCCCTGATCGTAGCGGTAATGAACTCAACTGCACTGTTATTGTTAGGTGTAAAGTATGCCATTTTAATTGGTGTGATCGGAGCGCTGTTGAATATGATACCATACATTGGTGGTGTTATCGCTATAGCATTGCCGGTATTGATGGCTACCGTTACAAAAGACGGATACCAAACCCAGTTGGGCATTGTGATTGCCTATGCCGTGATACAGTTTATAGATAATAATATACTTGTTCCAAGAATTGTTTCCTCCAAAGTTCAGATTAATGCACTCATCTCTATAGTAACCGTTTTACTGGGCGCTGCATTGTGGGGCGTACCGGGTATGTTTCTTTCTATTCCCTTCGTAGCTATCCTGAAAATTATATTTGACAGAATTCCAGACCTGAAGCCCTGGGGCAAGCTGTTAGGCGATACGGTACCAACGCGCCATAAAGGGGAAATCTGGCTGCTGAGAAGAAAGCCGAAAGTTTCGTTGCCTAAAGAGACGGTATAAAAATAGCATTCACAGATTTTGTAATAGAGTAAGGCTTACTATATTAATTTTGTTACAAGCTAATACCAACGCGTTGATTTGAGCTATTATCGTTTTGTGTGCTGCCTGATCAATACAATTGCAACTGCTTCAAAGGTGTTGGCCTGTATGAACGATAAGCGGAAAACAGTTAACAGTCAGGCTTATTGCTCCTGCTGCTATTTATAGTGATTTTGTAAATTATACAGGTGTTCTCTTTACGCAACAATACTAAAATCAAATGGTCCTGCAGATATTTTTGCCAACATTTCTGTTTAGCTGTAAAACTTAATAATGGACTATTCTATTGTCAATATTTTTTCAACTTTCCCCTGTTCCAAGCAGTTGCATTTACTGGATAATCACTTTGGTACTGTAGAAAAGCTGGTTTCCCTGCACCATTAACAGGTACAAGCCGGCTGCTAACGGCGCACCAATTTTAAGTGTGTGAACAGATGCAGGAGCAGAAACGGCAAAGGATTGCTTAGATACCACTTTGCCCTGCAGATCAATTAATGTGGCGGTTACCCTGCGATCCTCATAATTCTGTATGCCGAAAATAATACCGGCGGCATTAGCTGGATTTTTATACAAGCTAACAACGGCTTTATTATCATTAAAAACCACGGCTTTTATACTGCTTTCTTTATGGCTTTTATCCCATCCTGTCTCTTCCAGCTTATAGTAGTTGATGCCATTAGCCGGGTGGCGGTCGTACACCTCAAAAGAAGATAGTCCATTTTTCCTGCCGGTTATAACGGTCTGTAATAACTGCCAGCTTTGCGCATCACTACTTTTATAGATTGTGAAAAGGCTGTTAGCAGTTACTGTAGTACAACTTATTCTCACAGTACTTTTAGCTTTCGTTACCCTGAATCCTGATGTGGCCAGCGGAAGCGCCGTTTGAGTAAATGGTGACAAGGTTAGCAGGTTGGCTTTAATGTAATAAGGAATATAGCTGCCTTTGTCTGACAATTGCTGTGGTATAGAACCCGAAAACGGGTAAACAGAGTATGACAAGGTATAAACGCCGTCTTTACCGGAGCCTTTGTCTATGTGTCCTTCGTAAGGCAACACGCCTTCTTCCGAAGGTATATAGTACAGCACTGTTTTACTTACCCATGGTCCTTCCGGCGATTGCGCAAACCAAACAGCTACTTCGTTGCTTAAATTAGGCACACCCGACATTGCATAGTTATGATCGGCCAGCTTCACTACCGAAGCAGCTTCTACACCTGCCACAATTCGTTTAGCTTCTGTATAATCGGCACTCCAGGTATTGCTGTTGGTATAAAACTGCCATGGAGTAGTGGCCGAACTAAGCTTGCCGACCGGTACCCGTGCCACCTGTGTATAATTTTCAAACGTGCTTACCCGCTCGCTGAGGTAGAGATAATTGTAGCTGCCATCCTGGAAAATCGTATTCGGTGCACTAGGCCCGGAATAAGATGTTTTTACCTGCCCGGTTACTTTTAAATCCGGCAGCGAAAGCGTACCGATATACGTGCTGTTGTTGTACGTTCCGCCGCCGGCAATTTCCATCAGCACTACGCTTAATTTGTTTCCTTCCACTACGCCGCCGCTGTTCCAGAATATATTGCTGTTGCCGGGGCTGAACAGCGATTGCGGCGACGAAGCCGTGCCTTTATAAACCGACGTGTACCGGTCTTTTACTTCGTGTACAATTATATTGTTTACGATGGGCGCACTGCCGGTAACATTGGAATGCGGCCGGGGAAAGCCCGTAAAAGAATCGCTGAAAATCCAGGCCACGCTGCTGTCTGGCAGTAATACCGAATTATCGTTGTCGCCGCTCAGCCAGCCATAGCCCGCCTGGTTATGCTGCCAGTTGTATTGGGTTGTTACGTCTTCGGTTGCATCCCCAGCGCTGATGAGTTCAACATCGTCTATATAATAACTCGTTTTTGTATTAAACCCTAACTGAACGGATACGGAGCCTGCCGGAGCTGCAAATGCATATTGGTAAAACTGCCAGTTATCAGCCGTTTTATCAAACCGGTCATATACCTGAAACCTGCAGGTATCGTTGCCCGATGCTGTTTTAATATTGAGGGTAAGAAAGGCGTTTCTTTTGTCTGCCACTGCCCAGAAGCGCAGCAGGAAAATGCCCGGCTGGCTGATGCGTATGGCGCCGTGCGTAAGACCTACGGAGGAATAAGGGCCGGTATTCGTTATCTTAACCTGCAACGCATTCCTTCCCGTATGATACGTGCTTTGTACCACCGGGAAAGTAGCGGAGCTGCCGGTTTTTGTAACGGTTGTCCAGCCGGTTAAGTTATTTTCAAAACTGCCGTTGGATAATAAAACGGTTTTGGCAGTAAAGGCGTTGCCGGTAGTGATTGAAGGAAGAACGGCCGGCGCGTCGCCATCTGCCGCTTTAAAATAATAGGTGGTAAAAGGTTGTATATCCCGGCTGGGCCGGATACACCATTCATATTCCCGTCCGGTACCGGCTACTATGGTATCGCTGTAAAGCCCGGCATTGGTAACAACGCTGCCCGGCACGAAACGGTAGCTGCCGGGAGATAACTGTTTGGTTGTGCCTTCCCCGTTGCCGATGTATTCATCAGGTCCCGCATAAACAAAAGCAGCTATCTGAGTCCTGTCGGAAATCGTGTACCACGGACCGCCCGGTGAAGTGGCATATTGCAGGTTGCGGCTAAAGCCTTTGTTATCGGTCTGGCTATTGTCAATTTCCAACCGCAGGCGAAACGAATTGTTATCGTTAACAGCAATAGCAGAATCCTCCTTCGCTTTCCACGTAGCTGTTTTCTCTGTGCCATCATTGTTGCGCCAGCGCCAGTTGGTTTGGGTAAGGTTGGCAAAAGCAGCAGCAGATACAATGCAGGCCAGTAATAGCAGTAAGGATTGTTTCATTATGCAGTATTTGGTATGAAAATAACTCAGCTTTGTGCTGATAAAAAATTGTTCGATGCTGTTTACAGGGCAAAAGTTTTTTAATCCCGTGAGCAGCTTTTATTCCACGTAACTAAACTTTTTGCCGGCGGTAACACCATTCCATGTATCGGTGCGAAAAGGAATCAGCGGCAGACCCGCTTTATTGTATAAATCGAGCGCACCCGGATTGTTGGACCAGGCATAGCGAACAGCAACCGGATCCTTTACATCACGACTATAGACAACCACTTCGCTGTTGCGGAAGCAGGCCTGCGCCCAATGAAAGGCACTGTCGCTGCCGGCAATCTGAAATCCCTTAATGTAACCGTACTTATCATTAGTAAGCAGGCTATCGGTAAATGAGAGCATGATACTGTCTTTTGTTATACGCATACGCTTATACATGGGATGAATATGTGTGCTATCCTGACCGTACACCAACTTTAAAGCAGCTAAGGCAAGCCGTTTACCAACCTCCATTTTATTCTTTGGATGAATATCGTTGGCTTCGCCGATGTCTATGGCTGAAGCTATGCCTGTGTTGGGCAAAGACAGCGCGGCGGCCTGCGCTTCTCTTAGCTCTGCCCAATCCCGTCCGTCGGGGTTAAAATCTGTATTATAGTTGGCAAGCTGCACAAAAAGAAAGGGAAAATCGCCTTGCTTAAATTGCCGGCGCCAGTCACTGATCATCGCCGGGAACAACTGTTTGTATTCCTCTGCGCGGCTTCCGTTGGCTTCCCCCTGGTACCAGATTGCGCCTTTGATGGCAAGTTGCGTAAGCGGCGCAATATTACCGTTGTAAAGTATAGCCGGCGAGCCGAAAATATTGGCGTTTACAACAACCGCCTTTTTAAAAGCAGCAGCATCTATTTTAACGCCGGACTTATACAACCACCGGCCGCGCCATTCGGGAAACCAAAAGAAATTATACAGGCCCCCTTTATTGCCGGCATCGAACACGCGAACGGTGATTACGTTATTAGTTGGGTGAAGGACAGAATCGGGTGCATTGTAATCCTGCAGGTTTAAGTTGCCCCAGCCATCGCCAAGCTTTACCCCGTTTACCCACACGGTGTTGTAATCATCAATTTCTCCGAGGCCGATGTGATAGAACTTGTGGTTGTAGCCGGCCGGCAAATCGAATGTTCTTTTAAACCACACCGAACCATCATAACCCGGTAAGCCGGCATCTTCCCAATAAGCTGGCAAGCTCATCTCTTTCCAGTTAGCGGTGTCGGTATTGTTATTATACCATTGCTGCTGCATGCCGGGGTCGTCGGAGAAATGAAGCGTATTGGTAAAAGCAGCTTTGTTTTTTGTAAATGCATCGTTGATTTGCTGAAAGCTCTGGCCTTTAACCAGGTACTCATTGTAATAAGCATCAAACTGCGGGAACCGGTGGATGGCGTCGTTGCTCATCCACTGCTCTGCTGCTGTTGCGCCGAGGTTATCGCTTATCAGGCCCATGGGAATGCCTGTATGCTCCTGCACATAGCGGCCAAAGAAGAAAGCTACGGCAGAGAAATCCTGGATGTTTTCCACAGAAACTATTTTCCAGGTGCCGCTTTTAAGCGTGTCCTGCGGCACATAATTACTGCTGATGCCGGCGGTAAAAATGCGGATTTGATTATTGTTGTCCCGGCTGCTGTCCACTTCTTTCTGCGCTAATTCAGACACATGAAACTGCATATTGCTCTGGCCGCCGCAAATCCATACATCGCCAAGCAAAACGTTATGGAGGGTAATGCTGTTCCCGCCATTTAGAATAATATCGTAAGGACCGCCGGCAGTTTGCGCCGGCAGTGTAATTTTCCATTTGCCATCTTTGCCGGCGGTGGTATTGTAGGTGTTGTTTTTAAATAATAACGCAACCTTTTCGCGCTCGTTTGCCGTGCCCCAGATGCTTAATGGCTTATCTCTTTGCAGCACCATATTATCGCCGAAGAGGGCAGACAAATGAATGTTTGCTTTGCTGGTTAAACAGTTAAAAATGCCGGCCAGTAAGAAACTATATGCAATGCTGATCTTCATAAGTGCTATCTTTTTGTAAAGTAACAACCGTTTCTTCTTTTGATTTCCGATTCTTCTTTTAAAATAATACCGAAATACAGCACGTTTTTCTGCAAGGCCTTAAAGTAGCCTTTGTACTGTCATGTTTTTTACCCCTGCATTGCTTACTCACACCGAATAATAATACTGTTCAGAGTCTGATTATGATTAAGCTTGTACTTATCAGCAGAAATGCAATGCTGTATTCTCTTTAATTTTTCTTAAAGTAGTTATAACCAATAAGAAAGCTGCTTCTCCGGAAGCAGCTTTCTTATTGCAGGTGATTGAACAGATAGAAGATATGCCTATCATCAGACAGAGTGATTACCGAATTGATGTAACCGGCTCTTTTTGTATCGTTGGCATTGTTAGTTATATAGTTGGCAACCAGACTATGGCCGGTTGCCGCAGCCTGACTACTACTACTTATTTCATTAACAATTATAGCTTAGGTCTTTATTGGCCGCATATTACCTGTCAGTGGCGTGGAAGTCATCATTATAGAATACATGAGCCGCAAACAACAGAAAATCAACTCAAGCAGTAGGTTTATTTATAGAGAAATACATTATATGCGAATCAAGGGTTAAAATTGAGACATTATCATCAAAGCAGCAGCCAATTTTCCATACAAGTGTAATCTAAGTCCGTTTGAAGATCTGACCTTAGCTGCATTTTGTATTTGCGTTAATTCGTTTATCCAGTTAAATAACGACTCTATAGGTTGCCTCACGGTTGCTACTGCTGTATTGAAAAGGTCACTAAAGGCTTGTTCTCTTTGCCTGCAAATGGCTTCCCATCCCTTTTTATCTTTTAGTGGTGTCAGCAACACGTTGTTGTTTTTGAGCATCTGTTCCGACAGTTCTACATCAGCATACGCTTTATCTAAAACGCAAGCATCGGCTGCCGTTTGTTCCAACGTACTGCGCAGTGCTGTGAGGTCATGAACGCTTGCCGCTGTCACTTCAACATACTGCGGAAACGGGATGATACCGGGTCTTTTTAATCCAAGCAGGTGCACCTTAACACCGTAATAGTGAAGCTTTTTAGTTGCACAAAATCCTTTATCAGTAAGTTCTGCAGCTACTTTTCCCTTGCGTTTATGAGAGCAGGTTATGACAGGAAAAGAATCGCCCAGCAACACTTTTAACTGGTCACTACCAACAGGCAGGCTGTTAAAAAACTCAATCATCAAAGCACAAAATGCGTCACAGAGCCTGTTCAGCCTTGCATTGAAAGCCTGATAAGAGGGAAGCGTGGGAAACCAACTGTGCCAATGGTTTTTGATGTGGTTGTACATTGATTTTATTTTGTATTTCTCTTCATAAGCCACACAAAACAGATAGATCGTGATTAACTCTTCGTCTGTAATGACTTCGCTTAAATGATTATTGTTACTAAAGCGCTGCACTTCCCAACATAGCTGCTCCTTATATTTGCAGCAGACGTGAAAGTAAATTCTTATCAGGTTGTTTACTAGCATACATAACCTAACGAATTTGCCTCACGTCTATTTTTTAACTGACTTATTTAACCCTTGATTCGCATATTATATATTTTTCTATTTCCTGCTGTTAAAGATTAAGAGATTTACGAAGAAATAAAAAATCATTCAATCCATATTATCTTTCTTGTTATAAGAAATGTTCCGCATCTATTTCTGTGTTTGTTCAGTTGCCCTTTTTTTGTTCTCTAACACAAAGCCTGATTCCAAAAATTGGATTGTTGTCTAATATTGCTATCTTAGCACCGATATTGGATTCCGGGGCTTAGGCATGTTTATGCTTGCCCCCTTTTTTTTACACTACCCATCTAATTCTTTATTTTTCGGCAGAAATAATACCAATCCATAATTTTATCATAAGGAGTTGCATTTGAATATGTCTTATCCGTGCTCTAATAATTCAAATATTTTTGCATCGCACTTTAGCATTATGTTTGTAACCTTATTACCCTTATAATCCAAATCATTATCTATGAAGCAGGTTTCTTTTGTTTTACTATGCCTGACTGCTGTGCTGATAGTATATAAAGTTGTTCATTTCCGGTTGCACTTCAACAAAAAGTCTTTTCTCCGTTTTCTTCATTTTCCCGGCCTTGATAAACTGCCAGCAACCAATAATGCAAGCCTAAAGCTGAAGGAACGGCAAAACCTGCTAACGGTATTTACGCTCATTGGTTTGATGCTTACATTTATATTGTATATACTTTCTTTTGCTCATTAATATACGCCTTTGTACAACTTTGAATAATTAAAAAAATTAACTGTTTTAAATACGATACCATTTTTTTAAAGGTATTCCTCATTAAGGCATTTCTAACACACAGCTTTTGAACGTAACAAAAAAACCGGCGTGGTTTCACCTGATAACAACGCTACTATAAAGTCGTGTGCTGACGCATAAGCGCTGCCTTACTATTATACCGCATCTCCTTGTTTTTATCTGCCAAAATACTATCTACTGATAATAAATTATAAGGCATACCAAGGAATAGGTGCGACCTTTCTTTTGCTATCTTTGTTTGAGTGTAACATCTTCCGGCGGGCAATCATTACTGTTGTTATAGCAGTACATAACCTATACAATAAATTGCTCGACAGCAGTAAACACCAATGCTAATAATTAAGAGTTATACGGCGCCTGGATCAACCATTTTACAAGCTAATCCTTATGAAGAAATTACTGCTGCTACCCCTGTTGCTCCTTAGTATGTCTGCATTTTCGCAAACGCGAGCGCTTACCGGACGGGTAATATCCGGGAAGGATAAAAACGGTGTAAGCAGGGCTTCTCTCACCATCAACGGCGACAGGTCTTATACTTCCGATGACAGCGGCCGTTTTACAATAAATATACCCCTGAGAACGCTTAGCCTAACGGTAAGCTCCATCGGTTTCACAGATAAGCAGGTGCTGGTAGATGCGGCTGATAACAATATCCTCATTACGCTTGCTGAAGTAAATAAGGAACTGAACGAAGTAATAGTGGTTGGATACAGTGCTAAAAAACGGGGTGAGCTGACCAGTTCAGTAACCGTAGTGGATGCTGCCAAACTGAAAGACGTTACCACTAATAATGTGGGCAGTATGCTGCAGGGAAAGGTGGCAGGCCTGCAGGTAGTAAACAGTTCGGGCGTACCGGGCGCTTCGCCTGAGATAAGGCTGCGCGGCGTGTCGTCTATCAATGCTTCGCAAACTCCGCTGTATGTGGTGGATGGTATTATCGGCGGCAACTTCGACCCGAATGATGTGGAGAACATAACCGTTTTAAAAGATGCGGCTGCTACCGCAATGTATGGCTCGCAGGCTAATGCAGGTGTAATCCTCGTAACCACCAAAAGCGCAAAGGCCGGCAGGATGGCGGTGGAAGCCAAAGCAACCACCGGTGTTCGCACGCCCGATTTTGGCAGGATGAACATGATGAACGGAAAGGAGCTGTATGAATACCAGAAGCAATTCTACCGTGATTACATTCCGACCGATACAGGCAACTCGTATAAAATTGATTTGCTGAAGTTTTACAACGAGCGGCCTATAAATTTAGCCACTCAAAACAATAACTGGCTGACGACCATTTTCAGTACCGCGTTTATGCAGAATTATTATGTTGCCGTTTCGGGCAAAACAGACAAGAACGATTATTATTTCGGTGCATCTTATTACAACGAAGACGGTACGTTCATGAATACGAAATACCAGCGCGTTAACCTCAGAGCTTCTTCCACACTTCATTTTAACCCGAAAGTATCCCTGACCAATACCATTAATATAAGCGGCGTTACCGGCAAAAGCTACGACTACAACGATATTTATTACGCCTTCTTAAACCTGCCCTGGGATAACCCTTACGACAGCGCAGGCAAGCCGCTGTATGTGGACGGTAATTCTACTTTTAAATGGTGGTCGCGCGATAAAGTCAACCCGGTGCATACCATTCAAAATTCCGGCCATCCATACAAGGGCTTTGATGTGAATTACGATCTCAATTTTAATTATGCCATCACCGGTTGGCTCAGCTTTTCCAGTACCAACCGCGTATCGGCCAGCTTCAGCAAAAACACCAATTATTATTCGGCGGCCGTTGCGGGCCAATACCACGGTACCGGTTATTTGGATGAGCAAAATGTTTTTAGCTACGGCGGCATCTCCAACGATCTGCTGAAATTTAATTTTAAAAGGGGCGACCATACTATCAGCGGGCTGGCAGGCGTAGCTTTTGAAGGTGGCAAAACAGAAACAACAGGCGGCGGGGGCCGCGGATTGCCATTTGGTTTAAAAGTGCTTAATGTGGTATCGAGTAATTTGAGCGTAAACGGCTATTATGATCAATCTGCACTGCTATCATATATTTCGCAGGTCAATTACGGTTACAAAAACAAGTATTTTTTAACCGGCTCTTACCGGATAGATGGTTCAACGGCTTTCCAGAAAGATAACCGCTATGGCTCCTTTCCTGCCATCTCTGCCGGCTGGCTTGCCAGCAACGAAGGTTTTTTAAAAGGCAGTAAGGTTTTTAACTATTTGAAAGTCCGCGGCGGTTATGGTGTTACCGGCACACAGGATATTGGCGCCTCGCGGTACCTTGGCCTCTATTCGCTAACCAGTCAGTACAACAATGCTTCGGCAGCCACGCCTTTGCAATTGCCCAGTCCCGGCTTAACCTGGGAAAGTAAATACCAGGCCAATGCGGGCATTGATGCCAGCTTCTTCAACCGTATTGATTTATCGGTTGATGTGTATCATAACCTCACCAAAGATTTGCTCCTGCAGGTTTCGCAGCCCTTATCGGTCGGTTTTGAAACAAGATGGGAAAACGCCGGTGAAATTGTAAACAAAGGCCTCGAAATAGCCCTGACCACGCAGAATATAAAGGAGAAAAATTTTACCTGGAATACGGATTTCAATCTCAGTTTCAACACAAATAAATTACAGAACCTGCCGGCGGCTTTTATTAAAACCGGCTCCTGGGCTATCTCCCAAACTTATCACAACGAGGGCAACCTGTATGAGTTTTATATGCCGGTGTGGCTGGGCGTAGATCCGCAAACGGGCGCGCCTTTATGGCAAAAGATTATAAAAGACAACGGTGGCAACGTTACTGCCGTAGAAGCAACCTCTGTATATGCCGATGCCACGTTACAGGAAACAGGTACAGCTTTACCCAAATACCAGGGCGGTTTTACCAACACCTTTGTTTACAAAAACATCTCGCTCAGCGTAAATGCCTATTACCTGTATGGCAATAAAGTATATAGCAACAACCTGCGCTTTGTAATGAACGATGGCAACGAGCCGTACTATAACCAGGTCGTGCTGCCTTCGGGCTATAGCATCTGGGCAAAGCCCGGTGATGCAGCCACCAATCCAAGCCCGCAGAATGTGGCTAACGCTACCGAACCATCAACGAGATATTTAAAGAATGGCAGTTATCTTTCGCTGCGCAACATTACGCTGGCTTATAATTTACCCAAAGCATTTGCCCAACACCTCAGCATGCAAAGCATTGCAGTTTCTCTTTCGGCCGATAATGTATATACGTTCACCAGGTACCTGGGGCAGGATCCGCAAACCACCATTCAGCCGGATTTGTATGCAACGCCGGGCGTCAACGATTTCAAGTATCCCAACAACCGCCAGTTTCTTTTCAGCATCAACGTTAAATTCTGATAAGTATGCTGACCTCACCCTAAATCCCTCTCCGGTGGAGAGGGATTTAGGGTGAGGTCAAATTGTGTATAATGAAAACAAATATTACTGTACGCTTATTTTAATGGCACTATTTAAATATTTTAAAATAATTTGTATGACCAGAGTAAAAAAAATTCAGTTTAGTCCTGTTTGCGCTGTACTGTTCTGCATTGCTGCCATTGGCGTTTTGCCGGGCTGCATCAAAGATGTAACACCCAGCGATGCTATTACCACCGAAGTGCTCACCTCCACAACAGAAGGATTAACCAATGCGGTAAACGGCGCTTATGCCCTTTTTAAAGACCATGTGGTATTTAACGGCACTGCGGATGATAACAATATGTACCTGCGGCAATATTTCCAGTTGGCCGACTTTGCCAGTGATGATATCGCCTGTGGCCAGGTTACGGAGGATCCGCTGTTTTATAGCTTTAGCTTAAACCATTCGCCCACCCAAACCAATACGCGGTATTTCTGGTATATTTCTTATAAAATAATCAACGATGCCAATACGGTAATTGAAGCCGCCGAAGCTAACCCGGTGGAGGATGCGGCGCGGCAGCAGTTGGTAGGCGAATGTTATTTTCTCCGGGCCTTTTGCCACTTTAACCTCGTGCGCCTGTTTGCAAAACCTTATACCCAAAACAAATCGGCAGATGGAATTATTCTAAGAACTTCTACCAGCGATCCCGGACAAAAAGCGCGGTCAACGGTAGAAGAAGTGTATGCACAGGTAGTGGCCGACGCCCTGAAAGGTGCAGACCTGATGAACCAACCGCGCAGTGTTGCATTTGCAAGCAAAGAAGCTGCATGGGCGCTGCTTTCGAGGGTTTACCTGTATATGGAAGATAATACCAACGCCGCTGCGTATGCAACCAGGGTAATAAGCTCCGGCCGTTTTTCTTTAGCTACCGCTGCAGCATATCCTGATTTATTCGCCAATGCCATGAGCAGCAGTGAAACCATCTTCAGTATTGCATTCACAGCGAAGGAAGACTATGGAAAATTCGGGTCTATTGCTTCCATGATTTACTCCAACGGCAACAGCGGGTGGGGCGAAGAATATGCTTCGGCTTCGCTGCGCAGCCTGATGGGTAAACACCCGGAGGATGTGAGATGGAACTATATTACGCCGCTGGATGACGGCAGCGGTGGCATTGCAAAGAAAAACGGGATAGAGATTTATTATATCAGCAAGTTCTCTTACCAGGATGGCAGTCCTACACTGAGTTCGCCCATTATGTTTCGCCTTGCAGAAATGTACCTCAACCGTGCGGAAGCGGACGCCAGGCTGGGTAAAACAGCGGAGGCGCTGAATGATGTGGATGAAATAAGAAAGAACCGCGGCCTGGAAGGAAGCCTGTACAACGGGCATTTGCCCAATGGCACCACGGCGCTGGATGCAGTGCTGAATGAAAGGCGCATAGAGCTTGCATTTGAAGGACACCGGACATTTGATGTATATAGAAACAAGCGCTCTATGAACAGAACCTATTGGGGCTATCATATTCCGGGGCTAAAAGAAACGGATATAGATTTATCGAAAGAGCCGGCAGGCTACGCCAACACCGTTACACAGCCGGAGGATAACCGCATTGTCTATTTCATACCGGTTGACGAAGTGCAAAGTAATTTGCTGTGCACACAAAATCCGTAATTTCATACAACTTAAATAAGGTTATAAACGGCTACCGATGAAAAGAACAAACCTATATATATGGATAGCTGCCGCAGTTGCTGCTATCAATTTTACTTCCTGTAATAAGGATAACATTGCAACGGCACCTTTCGTTTTTTATAGCATCAGTGTGGATGGCCGTACGGTTGCCTTCGAAAATAAATCAACAGGCGTCGCTACCTATAAATGGGATTTTGGTGATGGTACCACTTCCACGGACGAAAGCCCTATGCACATATATCCCGGCAAAGGCAAGTATGTGCCTACACTGTACGCAACCACCGGCGGCGGCGTAACCGGCGAAGCTTCCACTGTAATTAATATTGCCAAAACATCACCTGTAAAATTAGACGATCATTCGCTTGCAGACTGGGATACCATCTCGCATAATGTGGTGATGGCAGGAGCATCGGCCGGCAATTTTATTAAAGCCAAGTATGATTATGATGGCAATTATGTTTACCTGTATTTTGAGCAGCATACCACAAAAGTAGCAGCCAATATCTACGATGTGTATCTGGATGCCGACAATGATATTACTACCGGTTATCTTACCGGCGAGATACCCAACGGTGCTTATGAAGTATTATTGGAAGGCAGCATACTCGACGAATGGTTAGACCCGTATTATCATACCGGTGGCGACCAGGCAAGCTTTAGTTATGAACCGCAATCCATCAATGAATTTTACAAAGTAGGTACTGTGGAAGAAAGCGGCGGGATAATGAAATTTGAATGGGCAATCAGCAGGAGTAAAATAAAAGGACTCACCGGGAGCGGCTTAAAGGTTGGTGTGCAGGTAGCGGCAAACGACTGGAGCGCTACCATCGGGTATTCTCCCGACCAGGGCAGCAATGCTTTTTACCTCGATATGAGTGAGTAAACTTTCAACGTGCGTACATGAGCAATTTATTTAACCGTTTGTTATCACTTTTATTTGTTTTTTTAACCTGTTTTATATTTCCCAAATGCAGCAGGTTTGATAATCCGGCTATTTACATTCCACCGGCTACAGATACTGTTTCTTATGTAGAAAGCAACGAAGACTTCCCCAACCCCGAGCGGGGCTTTTACCGCGCAGCGGAAACAAATGTGCAGCAGTACGAATTGCTGGATGTTGAAGAAATGAAAACGTGGCGCACCTTGCAGCAGGCCGATGACGGCATTTATAAAATATACAGCAGTCTTGTTTTTCGCAATATCGTACTGGCCGGTTATACCAATACACCTTTATCTCAGGAGCTGCTGGACAACATCAATAAAGATTTTATAGCTGCACGCGAAGCTGGCATGAAGCTGATACTCCGCTTTTGTTATACTGTTACTCCGCACGGCGGCGCCTGCCCCGAAAATTTTATATGCCCGCGCTACGGCGATGCACCCAAAGCAATCGTGTTACAGCAGATAGCCCAGCTAAAGCCGTTGCTGCAATACAATGCCGATGTAATAGCGTGTATGCAGATGGGTTTTATCGGCACCTGGGGAGAGAATTATTACAGCGATTATTTTGGCGATCCTTCGAGCAACGGAAGCGGCAGGCTATCGGATAAAAACTGGGAAGATAAAAATGAAGTATTGCGTGCGCTGCTGGATGCATTACCTGCCGGCAGGATGATACAGGTGCGCACGCCGCAAATGAAACAACGGTATGTATATGGCGTGAATGCGCCCACTTCTTCGGAGGCTTTGAGTGAGCAGGATGCTTTCTCCGGCGCTGATGCGGCGCGCATTGGCTTTCACAACGATTGCTTCCTTTCATCTCCGGATGATTACGGCACCTTTGATGATTATGGCAACTCCGCCACACCACGCGCCGCTGCTTATGGGGTACTGCACAATTATGCGGCGCTGGACGGGCAGTTTACGGCAGTTGGCGGCGAAACCTGCGATGATACTTACAGCCCGCAAAACGACTGTGAGAATGGCGGAAAAGCGCAAACCGAAATGCGGGCGATGCATTACAGTTTTCTTAATTGCGCTTACAACAATGACGTGAATGACGACTGGGAAAAAGGTGGTTGCATGGATGCGATCAGGAGAAATTTAGGCTACCGGTTTGTACTGCGCAATGCTGTATTTCCGAAGGAACCGGTTAAGGCCGGAATGCAGTTGGCATTTAGTGTGACTGTTGAAAATGTTGGCTATGCATCACCATATAATAGCAGGCCGGTGCAATTGATAATGCGCAATAAAACCAGTGGCGCAGCATTTGTTTTCGCTATTGATACGGATGTACGCAGATGGTATTCCGGTACTCATTTGATTATCGGCAAATTCATAACTGATACTGCTATGCCTGCCGGTGAATACGATCTTTTATTATCACTGCCGGATGCAAGCGAATCGCTGTCAAAACGCCCGGAATATGCTATCCGTTTAGCTAACGAAGCTACCTGGGATGAAGCGACCGGCTACAATAACCTGAATAAAGTGATCAGGATTAATTAGTCTATACCCCGATCGCATAGTTGAATACTTCTTTAAAATTGCTGGTACATATCTGTATATAGGTATAAGTGTTTCATAAAAAAAGTAATCTTTATAACATTATCCTGCTTGTAGGCAACTGATTATAAAAGAGCACGGTAAACATCGGGTTAGAGCCTTAAAAGTTGCAACTGCTCAGGCTGAATGTAAAATTTTGTAGAAAATAAATATAGAAGTAGCATAGTAAGGTGGCATACAAAAAACGCAGGTATCAGGTAATTAAACATTTGAAGAACTGTATTGTGCTCTGTGCTTTTATTTTTTGCTATAATATTACCTTTAAACTGCAAATCGCTTATAAATAATTAATTTATAAGCGATTTGCAGTTTACTTCGTGATCCCGCTGGGACTCGAACCCAGGGCCCCAACATTAAAAGTGTTGTGCTCTACCAACTGAGCTACAAGATCTTCACCCTTTTTTGGGAGTGCAAAAATAGCAGATTATAAATGGCTACCAAATTTTTTGCCCTTTATTTACTTCTCGTTAATGCAATTAAGGTTTCAAAATTTTTGAATGCTTATTTTTGAAACATTAATTGCAGGTATGTTTTATTTTCAAAACAAAGTGGTGGTAGTTACAGGCGGCTCGGAGGGCATTGGCAGAGCATTGGTGGAAGAGCTTTTAAAGCAGGGTGCAAAGGTATCTACCTGCGGCAGAAACTTTGATAAACTGTACCAGTTGCAAACACATTGCGCCGGTAAGCCGCTGATTATTAAAAAGGCGGATGTAAGCAATGAAGGAGAATGCAAAATTTTTATAGAGGAAACGCTTAAAGTTTATAACCAGATAGACGTACTTATTAACAATGCCGGCATGTCTATGCGTGCGCTCTTTGAAGAAACAGAATTAGACACCTTGCGAAGACTGATGGACGTAAACTTCTGGGGCGCGGTTTATTGCACCAAGTATGCCCTCGCTTCCATTACTGCACAAAAAGGTACTATTGCCGGCGTATCTTCTATTGCCGGTTTTCGTGGTTTGCCGGGGCGCAGTGGTTATTCTGCATCCAAGTTTGCCTTAAACGGCTGGCTGGAAGCCCTGCGGACCGAGCTATTACATACCGGCGTAAATGTAATGTGGGTTTGCCCCGGCTTCACAGCTTCCAATATACGTAATGCAGCGCTGAACAAACATGCGCAGCCACAGGGTGAATCACCACTCGACGAATCGAAGCTGATGAGCGCAGAAGATTGCGCCGTGCATATATTGAAAGCGATAGAAAAACGAAAGCGTACCCTGGTACTCACTGCCAATGGCATACAAACAGTCTTGATAAATAAATATTTTCCTGCCCTTGCAGATAAACTTGTTTATAACTTCTTTTTTAAAAACGGAAAGCTGGCTAAATAAGCTTTTTATCTTGCAGCCCTTATGTTATGTCCATAGCTACATTATCAACAGATTTTGGTGTCAATGATTATTTATCCGGTGCTGTTAAGGGCCAGCTTTTAACAGCCAGTCCTTTATTAAACATTGCTGACATTACCCATGCGCTATCACCGTTTAACTATCCGCAAACGGCTTATATCTGCAATAATGCATACAAACATTTTCCACCGGATACCCTGCACATTTTAATAGTAAACTTATTTGAATGTTCACCAACACAGGTATTGTTTGCACAATATAATAACCAGTATATTATATGCCCCGACAATGGTATTCTTACAATGATTACCGGAACGCAGCCGGAAAAAGTGTATGCAGCAGAAGTGAGCGGGATAAACGGTATCGGCACCCTTAGCTATACACAAACAATAGCTGATACCATCGGCAAATTGCTAAAAGGAAGAAGTATATACGACCTGTGCAAGCCGGTAAATACTATTGTAGAAAAATACCCTTTACGCTCAACAATCGGCACTAACTGGATAGAAGGCCAGATTATATTTATTGACAACTTTGAAAATGTAATTGTAAACATTACCCGGGAAGAGTTTGAAGAACACCGGAAGGACCGCAGCTTTAAAATCGAATTTATGCGGGGCGAGATTATCAGCATCTTAAGCGAAAATTACGCATCGGTTATGCCCGGCGAAAAATTAGCGTGGTTCAATGCCTCGGGATTACTGGAAATAGCTGTAAATAAAGGGAATATGGCCGGCTTATTCGGCCTTTACAGTTATGCTTCTGAAGCAGCACAGGGTGCTGCTATGCATAATAAATATTTCTACCAGACTGTACGAATTTACTTTGAAACGCCATTATGACCTTCTATAAACCTTAATTCTTTTTTCCTTTTTTGTACCGCGCTATTAAATCTACAATGGCGCTGTTTTGCAAAACAGCCGGGTTAAGCTCTACAAATTTCTTCAAAAGCTTCGGCGCCCGCTCCATTGCCCGCTCTAATTGCAGCAAGGCTTCTTTCCATTTACCTGCACCGATAAGCGAAGCGGTATAATAAAATAAAAACAAGGGCTTGCCTTCTGTAGCCTGTAATGCTGCAAGGCATTGAATACAGGCTTCCTCAAACAACCCTTTCCGGTATAGGCATTTTATCAAAGCTTCCCAGCCATTCACATTGCGCGGCCGCTGCTTTACTACAAGACTGAAATATTGTATCGCTTCTTTGTAATGATCGAGGTTCATTTTACACTCACCCATCGCTAAGTTATATTCCGGCACATTGCGTTGAATGCGCATTGCACTCTCCAACTGCTTTATAGCTTGTTCCCATTGTTCTTCATCAATATAAGTAAGCGAAATTTTATAATAGAGTTTACTATCATCAGGATTCATGTGGCTTGCCTTACGATAATGAAAACGAGCCTGCGCATAGTTGCTAAGCCGGTGATAGCAATGGCCGATCGCTTCGTAAATCACTTCTTCCGGCCTTGTAAGTTCTACTACTTTCTCAAGCACTTCAATGGCTTCTTTATATTGCCTTAGGCGTATGTAAGCATCGCCCATATTGCGATAGGCGTAGTCAAATTTTTCATCTATAGCAATTGCGTACTGGTAAGCATCAACCGCTTTTTCGTAAAGTTTCAACCCCTGGTAAGCGGCGCCCAGATTAAACCATGCAAGCTCGTTGTAAGGGTGTTCGTCAATAATGTGCTGGTGAAGCCGGATACTTTCTTCATTGCGACCCGTAAAATCTGTCCAAAAGCAAATCTTATACAACGCTTCTTCGTTCGTAAGGTCTTCTTCCAGTATTAGTTTGAGGCAATCAAATACTTTGTCGAACTCCTCATAATCGTCATATACGTCTGCTAATTCAAAAAGTAATTCCTGCCGCTCTTCCCCTTCAAAGTGATGCAGCGCTTCTTCTAATATCTCCACTGCTTTTTCCTGCTGGTCAAGCGCGAGATATGCATCTGTTTTAAGTATGGGTATATTAATATCGCCGCTATCAAAAAGCAAGGCGCGATCCAGAATCTCCAGCGCCTCCTGGTATTTCCGGGTTACAATCAGCAGATCAGCATTTTTAACCAGCAACTGAGAAGAATATGGAAAGTACTCCAACCCGGTTTCTGCCACTTCCAGTGCTTTTGCAAAGTCATCTTTTTCATCAAAAAAATCAATAATCCGCTCAAATGCATCTTCTTCAAGAAAAGCATGCATTTTACAAACGCGTAAATTTTCATATTGCCGCAGCAGCTCTTTTATTTCATCCCTGTCTTCCCGGTACGGTTGCTCTTTCATGGAGTATTGGGTTAATGAAAGATAATTATCAAATCTAAATCCACCGGGGAATTTTTGATTAATTATTTTTCAACGCTCAAGAAAAAAAATGTTAATTAAATCTTTTTGTTTATTTTTGTAACAGTGAATTTAACAACAAAAAATATAAGATTTTTAGCTGCCATCATGTTTATTGTACTGACTCATACTGCATTTGCAGCTTTTTCGGGCAGCGCAGACGATAGAACTAAAAATAAATACAGTCTGAAAAATCTTAACAAGCTCTCTAAAAATTATAGTCTTTCAACGCTACGTACCAGTACTTTCCAGTTTAAAGGCTTTTATCAGGCTACTCAAACCGCAGGCGCCTCTACAGGTTCTCTTCTTAGTTTACAAAGAGGCAATACTACCTACGTTTATCCTTACACCTATAAGGTTAAGGTTCCGCGCTTTAAAACGCCGGCTCCTCCGCAGCGCTAATTATTTTCCAATTCCTTATATCCGGATTTTGACAGTAAAAATTTAGCTGCCGGCACCGGGCTGAGATTTACTTTCACGGCCTTAAATGATATATTTTTTCCTTCTGCATTTTGCGATTCGTATTCTAATACCAATCCCGGTATATTTTTAAACTGGTAAGTATTCTCAGAAGCGGAGGCCGTAATGCCGGATGTGTAAAACAAAATAAAATTTTTTCCTTGTGTAGTAGTTGCAATAGCTTTCCGGCAATTATATCCAGCAATAGTTTTGTTTTCATTTGTAATTTTTACCGTCATGCCGTCCCATTCGGCATTTTTTTCTTTCCATTTGGCCGGGTTTAGCGTAGTTACATATTTATCGCCGCCCATTTCTTTCCAAATTACCGCTTCTCCGCTATTATTATCAAATATTGTTGTTTGCCGAAACGCAGGACTTATAATATCCGAGCGCGTCTTCCTGCCTTTGATATACAATGTCTTCGTAGCATCGCCGGTTCCTTTTTCTGTACTGATACTAAAGGTTATTGTGCATTCTGCAATTACTTTTGCCGGCTGCGGGCGGGCGGCCCCGATAAAAAACAATGTGATAATAAGCAGTTGATATTGTTTCATGCTGTAAATATAAGGCAAGGATGCATATTGCTATAACAGAACGCCAACCCGAATGCAGAAGGCATTACCCGGCTGCTCCATTCAGTTTACTGAAAATAAAATATTTCTTGAAGAAGTTCTTGTCATCTTTAACCCTTTTATTTTACCTATAAACAATCAAATTTTTATATGCTGAATGCTGAAACCATCCTGATAGCGTTTACCTCACTAATAGTTACCGGTATCATTGTATGGCTGGTTGTAAGAACTGCAATGCTTGGCAAACACGTGGTGTTAACAGAAAAGCTGCACCTTGCAGAAGGGAGCTACCAGCAATTGCAACAAACCAATAATACCTTACTGGCCGATAAAAACGAGCTGATCAGGCAAACCACGAGAACAGAAAGTGAACTGCATTTTATAACCGAGCAATACAATAGCTCGAAGCGTTATCAAAAGGAAAACGAAATATTACATCAGCAGTTAGCTATGTTCAAAGCAAAATTTCAGTCGGCTGAGGAGCGATTAGCTGTGCAAAAAGAGGAAATGGAAATTTCAAATAACAATTTACGCAACGAATTCAGGCACCTGACACAAACAATAGTAGAAGAAACATCGCAGCGATTGATAGCGCTAAATGAGGAAAAGATAAACGCGATACTCACATCGTTTAAATTGCAGTTGGGGGAGTTCAGACAAAAAGTGGATGAAAAGCTTGATAAAGAAAGCTAAGAACGCTTTTCTCATGGCCGGTAAGTATAGCATTGAATTGAATGAGCGGCAGGTAACCAGGCGAAACTCACCTGGAAATAGTGGCCTGCGCAAAAAACGAAATTATAAAGTTCAGCTATTTTTACGGGCTGATGCCGCCGGTATTATTAAAATCTAATGGGTTAACCGCCTGCAGTCAGGCGTTGTTATTTGTTATCAGAGTAACTACAAACTAATTATAAACAGTAAATTAAGATAGGCGGTTTGCCTTACGCTATATTTCCGTTGCAGGTCTCAAGAATTAAAACCCGAGAACGTCCGGCTTAACAAACCAGCATTGGAAAGCAGCATAAAACTGAATGAAAAATATAGTAAACCCGTTAACTATCCTTGGGGATTTCCACGTAGAAAGCAGTGCCCTTGCCTTCTTCGCTTTTAAACCATACCTGTCCGTTGTGCCATTCCACAATCGTTTTAATGATGGACATACCTAAACCCGTACTTTCCTCGCCATTGAGACCGGGACGCTTGGCACTGGTATATTTATCAAACAAAAAGGGATGCATAGCCGCCGGTATGCCTATGCCGTTATCTTCCACTTTTATCAGCACTTTTCTTCCTTCATCTTTAACTTCAATGGTGATCTCTCCATCGTTATGGGTAAACTTAAGTGCATTGGAAAGCAGGTTATTAATCACCTGCATAAACTTGCTCTCATCAATTTTTACAAAAAGGCTTTTTGTGGTAGCGATAAAATGAAAACGTGGCCGTTTTGTGTAGGACGATTGTTGATACTGGCTAACGATTTCCCGGATTTTCTCAACGATATCGGTACGTTGTTTCAGCAATGCAACCTCGGCAGGTTCAAGGAAGTCTTTATTGATGAAACTGCTTATCATTTCTATACTCTTCCTGCTGCATTCGGCAAGCACTTCCAGCAGTGTTGTTAATGTTGCATCCTGTTTATCCTCTAAATGTGCAGCCAAAACCTGTACAGACATCTGAATATTCTTTAAAGGACTGGCCAGGTCGTGCGCCAGAATTTCCAAAATCGTATTCTTCTTATTATTAATCTTGTGTAGTGTATCGTTGTAGGCCTTGTTGCCTGTAATATCGGTAGCTATACCAATGATGGTATCTACCATGTTTTGTTTAAATGAAAAGGCATTTACCTGTATCCATTTTTGCTGCCCGTCTCCGGTGTTGATGCGAAATTCTATGTGTTGTTTCCGGCGGTTGGTTGTAATTGCTACAATCGCATTGGCTATAATAATCCGGTCGTCGGGGTGTATGCTGTTGTTGATTACAGATAAGCCGGTACCTGCGGTTGCACGGGATATATTCCAGACTTTCTCAAATGCGGCATTAAGATAAAGCAGTTTGTTTTCCAGTGGTTGAAATGCAAAGAAAACTTCGTCCGTCAAATCAGATAGCTGCTGCAACAAAACGTCTGATGAAAGCAGGGTTATTTCATTCATACAGTTCTATTAATACCTGTCAATAATTTATTACATGATCGGGCAAGACAAACGGCAACAGGCAGCAGCGAAGTTAACGGTATTATAGGTTTTGGCAAGTAATAAAACTTTAATACACATTAAATTATTTAATAAAATGATTAAAATAAATATCCGACCCGATCTTAAAGTAAATTATTTTGATAGTAAAAAAATCCATCAGTAAACCTTGGATAAACCTTTTACTAACTTTAGTATTAAGCTGCTTGGCAGCATTTACAGTGCTGCAAATAATGTATGCAAAAAAGCAGACAGCGTAGAAGTAAAGCAGGGAAGTTTGATAATGATCTTAGCTGCTATTGTCTGAAACCTGATATTGACGCTTTCTTCATTAACTGTTTTCTTAAATTTATACGATACAATAAAACACAATCAATACTACCGGTCTTCAGCTTTTTTCGCGCTTCCGGTCTCTATTGCAGCAGTTGCATTTATCAGTAACCATTTGCAATACATTTGGCAATGATATTACATTCTAAGGTTTTCATTCATGTTCCTACATAGCATTTTTTACATAAGGTTTGTAAGACAGCTTTTTAATTTTTAAATGAATATGCAAGCACTCGTACACCATCGTCTTTAACCTTAATCCAACGTCGTGTAACCGGCGATCTTTACCTTTGGAGAGTATGTTTAAAAAGCTTTTATATGCTGTTTCTTTTTATTTCAGCCGGTTGTTTTATACAACCGCGGGTTGTATTATCGCCTTGTTTTGTTTAGCCTATTTTTTTCCGTCGCTTATTGAAATCGGATATCTCGCCATTGTATGTTTATTCCTTTTAGTGCTGATTGATATGGCGTTGTCATTCGGTGGTAAAATACCTGTACGTGCTGCAAGGATATGCAACGACAGGTTTAGCAATGGCGATGAAAATAAGGTGCAGATTTTAATTTATAATCATCGTACATTTAAGATAAAACTCACACTTATTGATGAACTGCCTGTTCAGTTTCAGGAACGCAACTGGCAGCGTACGTTGATAATCAGCGGCGGGGATACTCACCAGCTTTCTTACAGTTTGAAACCGCTTGAGCGCGGTGTGTACCACTTTGGTATTATCAATCTTTTTTTAGATGGCCCGTTAGGCATGATTGTCCGGCACCTTAAATCGGGTGAAGAAAAGACAGTAGCCGTTTACCCATCGTTTATGCAAATGCGCCGCTACCAGTTGCTGGCGGTAACCAACCAGTTGCAGGGGGGCGGCTCGCGGCCGTTGCGCAAAATCGGACAAAGCCTGGAGTTTGAGCAAATAAGAGAGTATGTGCGGGGCGATGATTACCGGAATATCAACTGGCAGGCTACCGCCCGAAAAAGCAGTCTGATGATCAACACCTTCCTGGACGAGCGCAGCCAGCAAATTGTGTGTTTGATAGATAAGAGCCGGAATATGAAAATGCCTTTTGAAGGAATGACCTTGCTCGACTATGCAATTAATGCAACACTGGTGCTGAGCAATATCGTACTACTTAAGCAGGATAAAGCCGGCCTGCTCACGTTTAGTAAAACTGTGGATCAATATGTGCCTGCTGACAAGAGGAGTACCCAGATCGCGCTGCTTTTAGAAACATTGTACCGGCAACAAACAACTTTCAGCGACAGCGATTTTGAAGCGTTGTACCTGGCCGTGCGTTACCGGATAAAACAGCGTAGCCTGTTAATACTGTTCACCAACTTTGAGAGTATGTATGGCCTGGAAAGACAATTGCCTTTTTTAAAGCAGCTATCCACGCACCATACGCTGCTGGTTGTTTTTTTTGAGAATACCGAACTCGCCGGATTGCAGCAACAACCGGCGCAAACGCTGGAGCAGGTTTATATTAAAGCTATCGCCAATAAATTTGCGCTTGAAAAAAAGCAGATGTTAAAAGAATTGCAAAAGCACGGCATTCTGGCAATGCTTACACCACCCCAAAAACTATCCGCCAATGCCATCAACCGGTACCTCGAAATAAAGGCAAGACAAGTTGTATAGCTGAGCTGCGTATAACAAATCGCCGCAGCCATATTTAGCCTCCGGTTAGTAATTTATTTCCAGCAGAAACAAATGATTCAAATTAAACTGTGCTGTTACAAAGTCCGGCTAAAGGAATGAACATGCTGTTGCATCTTTTCCAGTATTATCGCCGCGCCCTGCCCCATACCGGCGCAGGTTGTTGCCAGCCCATACCTAACATCGCTCCGGCGCATTTGATGGAGTAAGGTGGTTACAATTCTTGCACCGCTGCAACCCATCGGGTGGCCGATAGCGAGCGAGCCGCCATTTACATTTATTTTGTTATGATCAATCTGCAGCTCTTTTATACACGCCAGACTTTGCGCAGCAAAACTTTCATTTAATTCTACCAGGTCTATATCTCCCATTTTAAGCTTTGCACGCTGTAATGCTTTGCGCGTGGCAGGCACCGGCGCCATACCCATAATGGCAGGATCAACGCCGGCTACGGAAGTGCTGACAATGCTTACTATCGGCTCCAGGTTAAAGAGTTTCACCGCCTCTTCGCTTGCCAGCAGCAACACCGCAGCGCCATCGTTAAGGGCAGACGAATTACCTGCTGTAACAGTGCCTCCTTCTTTAAACGCCGGCTTTAGTGCAGCTAACATTCCTACAGAAAGTTTTCGCGGTGCTTCATCCTGCACAAACCAACTGATCAGCCCATCGTCATTCATTTCCACCGGCACTATTTCATCGTCCCACTTGTTGCTTTCCAATGCAGTAAAATATTTTTCGTGTGACTGTAACGCAAAATCATCCTGCGCTTCGCGGCTTATTGTCCATTGCTGCGCAATGTTTTCTGCAGTTTCACCCATGGAATAAGGATAATATTGCTGTATAAGTTTTTCATTGGTAAAGCGCCAGCCAATGGTACTGTTGAAAATTATATTTTCGTCCGGCGCATTCCAGGCATCTTCCTTCTTTGGCACAATAAACGGCGCCCGCGTCATACTCTCCACGCCACCGGCTATGTACAGTAATCCATCACCGCATTGAATGCTACGCGCTGCCTGTATGATTGCTTCCAGCCCGCTGGCGCAAAGACTATTAAGCGTAGTACCCGCAACGGTGACCGGTAACCCGGCAAGCAGGCCGGCCATGCGCGCTACATTACGGCAATCTTCGCCCGCCTGGTTGGCATCACCGGCAATGATGCTTTCGATTGCGCGTACATCAATCGTGTCGTTGCGCTGCAGTAAAGCGCCGATTACATACGCCAGCATATCATCTGCCCGCATGTTGCTCAGTTTGCCGCCATACCTGCCTACGGGCGTACGCACGGCATCAATTATATACGCTGTATTCATGTGTTTGTAAAAGGGCGGAAAGATACTTTAAACAGAAACAGGGATGAAAACCGGTTCCCATTTATGAAGATTTTTATCGAAGTACAAATTCATAATCCTTGAAAGCCTTACTTTTTTTCATGCTTCCAATTCCTGCCTTTCCCTTCCTGCAGCCATACTATCATGGTGGCAATGCGCTTAATGCGGGTGGCTCCCGTTTTGGCTTCCTCAATCCATTCTATATAATCTTTCTTATGACTATAGGAAAAGTTTTCGAATGTTTGTCTGGCAATCATATTGTTGCTCAATGCAACTGTTACTGTTGCCGGAATGAGTAGTTCTTTTTTCTCCCCTGTTTTTTTAGGCACTATTTTCTTTACGCCTGCCTCATTCAGCGCTGCTGCTTCCTTAATATAATGTATGAGCTCCTCATCGGGAGGCAGGTCTTTTGTGGAAGTAATCCTGCCCAGGTGCCCCATGCCTTCATCATTACCTGCAAGCAGCTCTTTTGCATTGGTCATTAGTCCGGCCTTAAAAAATCCAAAGGAGCAATGTTTCTTAAAAGCTGCCATATTGCAGACGAGGCCTTTATACTCGAAAAAAGGCATGCCCCACTTTATAGTTTCGCGGATATCCGGACAGGCTTTGTGTACGAGGACACGCAGGTGCTGTAACACAGGCCTTGCAAACGGTGCAGCTTTGTCTATATAAGCATCTATGCGCGGGTCGGTTGTTATTGACATAGAATCGTTTTACTATTCATGGGGATTTACCACATTTAATTTTGGAATTTTAAAAGAGTCATTTTATTGCGGGTAAGAAGCGTATCATTATACAATAAACAGTTGCAGCAATTAAAGCATCAGGAACTTTGATCTTTATTGTTTTTCTTAGTTCAATAGTCTTTTCTACTACAGTTTCATTCAAATTAACAATTTTCGCCGTTAGAAAAAATTCAGTTAATATATTTTGTTTCTATTACACTGTAACTTAAATTATTTCAAGTTTTAGGCGGGCGGGGACGCCCGCCCATAGCCATGCTACCGGGTGGCGCCGTAACATCCGGACTATACAGGATATGTAAACTAACTTAAGTTACAGTGTACTATGGCCGTTGAATTATAACCTAATGTTTCAATTTTTGTTATATTGTTTATGTTTAGCGCAGCTTCAAAAATTGCGTTAAGCATTTTAATTTGCGCATCAGAAAAACGTTCCGCTATATAATCTGTTAATACATTACTATCCGTCGGAAGTTCCATTCATTATGGCTTTGTTGTACGTGTTGCTGCATCTTTTCAGCATTATCTTTTGATGATCTGCCCCTAAGTGATGATGGTTTAAGCGCAAGTTTATTATTAACCCGGACTTCATCTGTATCAAACAGTAGCACTTCTAATTTTTTTTCCAAATAATTTTCCGGCACCTGCAAAATGAGATTTGTCTCTACGGGCGTTATAGTTGTTTGTAACCTAATTGCCATAAAATTATTCGATCAAATATAAAAGAAACAAGCGTAAAGTTACTATTTAACTATATGAAACAACCCGTTAAAGTTGCCGCAAAGCCCCGCCCCTGCTGTATCTTTACGCCCGCATGGCAACGAATAAAAATATAAGAGATTTAAGTTTACCCAACCTGGAAGCCTACTTTGAAACCATCGGCGATAAAAAATTCAGGGCAAAGCAGGTGTATGAATGGATATGGCTGAAGGGAGCGCAAAACTTCGATGCCATGACGAATATCAGCAAAGACTTACGCGTTAAATTAGCTGGTGATTTTGACCTGCCCGCATTAACAATAGATACTATACAACATAGCAGCGACGGCACTGTGAAAAGCCGCTTCAAAACTTTTGACGGCCATTTTGTAGAAGGTGTTTTAATACCTACCGAAGAACGGAAAACTGCATGTGTTTCGTCGCAGATCGGCTGTAGCCTGAACTGTAAATTTTGCGCCACCGGCTATATGGAACGTAAGCGCAACCTGAGCTTTGATGAGATTTATGATGAAGTGGTACTGCTTAACCAGCAATCGGAAAAAACGTACAACAAAAAGCTCAGCAATATTGTGTTTATGGGTATGGGCGAGCCGCTGCTCAATTATGCTAACGTACTGCAGGCCATCGGGCGCATCAGCGCAGAAGACGGATTGGGCATGAGCCCGCGCCGCATCACCGTATCAACAGCAGGTGTAGCGAAGATGATCAGGAAGTTAGGCGATGATAAAGTTCGTTTTAAATTAGCACTTTCGCTACACGCCGCTAATGATACGAAGCGCAACGAGATCATGCCGATTAATGAAACAAACAATATCAAGGCATTGATTGAAGCGCTGAATTATTTTTACCGGCAAACAAAAAATGAAATCACGCTGGAATATATTCTTTTCCGCAACTTCAACGACTCGCTGAAAGATGCAGAAGAACTGGTGAAGGTATATCGGCAGGTGCCGGCAGATTTGATTAATCTGATAGAATACAACCCGATTGACAGAGCAACTTTCGCTAAGCCGGAAGAAGAAGTGGTCGAACAATTTATGCATTACCTTGAAGCCAATAAGGTGAATGTAAGGCTGCGGCGCAGCCGCGGAAAAGATATTGATGCCGCCTGCGGACAATTAGCCAATAAGAACTAAGCTATCCGCTACTATATTTAAAGTTATCAGCCATGCGCGCTAACTTTAAACTTCACAATCATCTTTCATCCTGTTGTAAAACAGCAAATTATCATTACATGAGCAAACAGCCATTCGAAAAATTTATTAACCCTAAAGTTACCGGCGCCAAGAAAAAAGAAGTTATTAAACAGGAAAAGAAAAAGGCCAAGGCCGAAGTACGCGCCGACCTGGAAGAAGAGCGCAAACGCAATGAAGTGAAATATGGTGTGGTAACAAAGACGACTAAACAACAGAATACAGGCGATAAGGCAGAGGATACAGGGTACAGCATACAGCATACAAGAAACAGGATTCAAGACACAAGATTTAAGAGAAACGATGACAGGGGAATAAAAAAGCAGGATACAGGCAACAAAATAAAAGACACAAGATTTAGAAAGGAAGAAGGCGGAAATAAGAAACAATATACACGAGACATCAAGCCGGGTACCGGCGATAAGCCAACCAGAGGTGGCGATGAGCGCAAACAATATATGCGCGAAGGAGCGCCGGCCGAGAAACGAATGCTAAGAGACAGCCCGCCAGCGCGGTATGTAAAAGGCGCACGTACGGCTGATGAAACATCGGTGAAAGGCAAACTGGCTACACCTTATACTGCCGCCGTTTCTTCTGATGAGCCGATGCCGCTGAATAAATATGTAGCTCATGCCGGCATTTCCGGGCGGCGCGAAGCTGCTATTTTGGTGAAAGAAGGCAAAGTAAAAGTGAATGGCGATATTGTATATGAGCCGGGCTATAAAGTATCTGTAAGGGACAAGGTTGAAGTAAAAGACAAGCTTATTTTTCTGCAAAAAAACTTAGTGTATATCTTAATTAATAAACCAAAAGATTATATCACAACCGCTAAAGACCCGGAAGGCCGTAAAACAGTGTTTGAACTGGTTGCCCATGCCACCAAGGAGCGTATTTATCCCGTTGGCAGGTTGGACAGAAATACAACCGGCGTGCTGCTGATGACCAACGACGGCGAGCTGGCGCAAAAGCTTACGCACCCTTCGTTTGAGATAAAAAAAATCTACGAAGTAAAGCTTGATAAACCACTTACAAAGAAAGATGCAGATGCCATTGTGAATGGCTTAACGCTGGAAGACGGCTTTATAAAAGCCGACTCTGTTGCATACGCCGATGCGAAAGACAAAAGCATTATCGGTATTGAAATACATAGTGGCCGCAACCGTATTGTACGGCGCCTCTTCGAATTTCTCGGTTACGATGTAAAAAACCTGGATCGTGTAATGTTTGCGAACCTTACCAAAAAAAATGTGGACCGCGGCAAATGGCGCTTCTTAAACGATAAGGAAATACGGTTGCTCAAATACATGAACCAGTCGTTCGTGAGAAACGCAAAAAGCGAATAGCTTTTAGCTACAAGCTTTATTATTATCATGGCACCAATGTTTCGATGATTGCTTTTGCTGGCAGGCTCCGTTAAAAGCTTCACCTTACTATTCAGCAAATTATAGAAGTAGCGATTGATTCATTGAGAGGAACCATTTTACTAACCATTTCTACCAAACTATTATTCATGTTTAAGCTTTCCTCCGTCATCCTTACAGAAAACGAAGATTTTGTTGCTATCAATAAACCATCCGGCATGCTGAGCATACCCGACCGGAAGCAATCGGAGCCTTCACTGAAAGACCTCTTGCTCCAGCAATACGGCAGTATTTATACAGTACATCGTTTAGATAAAGAAACAAGCGGCGTTGTTGTTTTTGCCAAACACGAAGCGGCGCACAAAGAGCTGTCCGGGCTCTTTGAAGGCAGAGAAATCTCCAAACAATACCTGGGTTTGGTACAAGGAGCTCCGTTGCCAGCAAGTGACAGCATAGACACACCGATTATGGAGCATCCTGCTAAGAACGGCAAGATGGTTACTCATGCTAAAGGCAAGCCTTCTTTAACCGATTACGAGACACTGGAAACTTTCGGGCTGTATAGCTGGCTGCAATTTAAGATTCACACCGGGCGCACGCACCAGATACGCGTGCACATGCAAAGTATCGGTCACCCGGTGGTGTGCGATGAAGTCTATGGAACTGCAGAACCGGTATATGTATCTAAACTAAAACGCAGGTACAATTTATCTAAAAAAGAAGAGGAAGAGCAGCCCCTTCTAAAACGCCTGGCACTACATGCCGCATCGCTTGAATTTGATTTAAACGGAGAACATTTTTTGCTGGAAGCAGCACTGCCAAAGGATTTGCGCGCATTGCTGCAACAGTTGCGGAAGTTGAAAGGCTGATATTTCCAATGTTGAGATAAACCGGTTATCAATCCTTTTCTGCTACCAGATATGGCTTATGCGTTACCCAATTTAAAAAGCGCTTTATCAGTTTAACAAGGCATATCTGAAATGGCTGAGACTTCAGGAAAATTAAACACCTGTTTTACAAAATTTAATTCTGCTTTTGTCCAAGCGGGCGTTACCGCTTTCCCCACATTTCGCAGTTGATACCGGAGAAAAAAGTTTCGCACCAGCTATCGGGAATGATATTGCTTATGATAAGTTTTTTAATTGTTTAAATGTGCCTGGTATTAGTTAAGTGTCCGACGCATAATAGTGTTTTTCAATTTTATAAAGGACATGCCTGCAAAGCGGATTATTCATAGCAATAGCCGGATGATTGAATTCTGCGCATTTTGTCATTCCGATCTTTTGCATTACGCTTTCCGACTTCAAATTCAGCAAAGATGTAAAGGAATACACTTGACTGAATTGCAATGTTTGAAACCCATGTTGCAGACAGGCTTTCGCCGCTTCCGTTGCATAGCCTTTATTCCATTCTTCTTTTTTGATGCGCCAGCCTATTTCAATGCATGGCGTAAAAAAACTTTCAAAGAGCGGAACCATAAAACCGGTGAAGCCGATAAACTCTTTTGCTGTTCTTTTTTCAAGCGCAAATAATCCAAAGCCATGATTTTCAAAATGCGCTTTTATTCGATTAAGCATGGCAGTTGTTTCGATGCCGGTGAGCGTTTTGGGAAAGTATTTCATTACTACTGCATCCTTATTCATCTGCGTAAAAGGAATGCAGTCATCATCGCGCCACATTCTCAGGCCTAACCGTTCTGTTGAGATAATATAGTCCATCAAACTAAATTTTGTCGCCACATTATTATTCTAACACCGGTGTACTAATTTTGTTTTTCTGCAATTTCCTTCATGCCGGCAAGCACTGTATCCCAACCGGTTTCAAGGGCCTTATACCATTCTATATTCTTAAAATTTGCTTGGCTGAACGCAAGTTCCGTGCTGTTGTCCAATGCTGTTAGTGTATATGTTATGGTAGTGTAGTTTTCAGGTTTATCTTCTGTGCCCGAAAAAGCAGTCCAGTAGGTATATCTTAATAAACGGTTTGTCTCGAAGTTTAGAATAATCCCTTTGTTGATAAATTCCTGTTGCTGATATTGGTGAATGAACAGGATTTCACTGCCCGGCAGCCAGTTGGTAATCGTTTCTGCACCGGTAAAATATTGAGAAATTTTTTCCGGATTTACCAATACATCCCACACAGCGGCAGGTTCTGCATTAATATGAATCCATTTCAATATCATTAAGTCAGAGCTCATACAGTACGCTTTAATTTGTTTTTTACTTTACACACCGTTAAAGCCATTTAAAATAAGCAAATCATTCATTTGTGTTTACTGTTGTAATACAATTTTCAATTCAATTTTTTCTGCTAAATTGTCTTCATGCCGCTGGTATCCGCATTTTTGAATTTGTCTCTTAATTTTTTATTGGCAGTATTTTTTAAAGGGCTGCCATGACCGAATACCGCTTTATCAAAATCAAAGGCAGCAGCTTTCAAAATACTTTTAATACTTAAATCGGGGTGTTCATTTATCGTACTTAATCCAAGGCCAACAGCATTAGCGCATATATCACCGGCGATTAACACTCCTTCATTTTTTATTAATAAAGCGATATGCCCGGCACAATGCCCCCGTGTATGAATTACCTGGATGCCGCCTGCAAAAGGCAATACGTCGTTATCTTTTACGAATTCATCCGCTTGTACCGGCTCAATAGTATCAGGAGCATTTTTTATAAAAAGATTATAGACAAGCCGGTTAATCAATCCCGGAGACAGATACATGGGCTTTCGAATGCATTTGCCTGCTTCCATCAACTGTGCATCCTCATAGTGCGCCCATACAGGAATGTTTAGTCTTTTCTTCACTTCTGCTGCGCTGCCTGCATGATCCGGATGACAATGGGTTAAAATAAGTTGTTTGATATCGTGAGGGTTTTTGCCAGCTTTTTTTATAGCGTAAAATATTTTATCCGTACTGTTTTTAGTGCCGGTATCAATAAGGATTAAACCATTATCCTCGATGATAAACGTGTTTACAGCTCCTACACTGATTTGATAAATAGTATTGCTTATTTTTTTCATGCGCTTATTTGGAAACGAAATTAATCAGCATTTACAAAATGAAGCTTATCCTTCTCCCACGCTATAAACCATGACTTTTTATCCAGTTGTTCACGCTATAGCAATACCAGTAATGCAATATTAATTCCGGCACAAATACAATAAGCAGGACGGTTCGGAAAAATGGTTGCCGCCATCTAATAAACGTTATAACTAATGAAGCGTACTTAATATATCTGAAATAAAAGCGGCTGCGCAAGGCTGGAGAAGCAGCCGCTTATTATAAATATGTCTAAAAAAATCGGTTTACAAACCTTGCAGGCAGAAGTACTCACATAAAAAAGCGATTGATCAATGCTGTTAGCTGCGCCTTTATTACAAGGGCATCTGTAGGGTCCCTGTTCGGCATAATATCTCTCTTAAAATAGAGAAGATTATTATGTTTTAAATCCATGATGAAGCAAGTCATCATCGCAGAAGATTTCAAAGGCCGTACATCATAGATACCTAAGGATAGATAAGAACTAATCTCTGTTGCCTGGTAGATATTTACCATATTCTTCGCCGTTCTGGTAAAGCCATTGCTGCATACGCAAAATATAAAGTCAGCCTGCACGGTCTTAAATAATATCCTTAAAGAATCGGGCAATGTGTAAGTTTTAGCCCGGTGTGTACTATTTATATCAGCAGCAATCTTTGATACAAATTTTGTAATGCTTGATTGTTGAGTTGAGTCCGGATTAAAGAAAACGCCATCTACCGTGTCAGGAATAGATTTCTTTAATTGATTGAATACTTTTCGAAAAGCGCTTTGGGACAACTCCTTATTGATTTGCATTTTGCTGCCGGTTTGAATAGCAGCAATGGCACTTACAGGCGGCAAAACCAACATCTTATAAACCTTAGCAGTACTGCGAACATAGATAACAGGCTTAAAGATAAAACCTGACAACAGCATGAATAACGCAGCCAATAAAATGAATTGCAATTTATTCATAAAACGAAATGTTATCGCTGCCCCGGCCAATTCATTAATTACTTTAAGTTGTGCAGATAGGTAAGGCTTTGCGGCACCTGCTGTTCCGGTATCAGCGATTCGTCTTCGATAAAATAGTGTTTGATTCCAATTTTCTTTGCTTCCTTCATCACGGCAGCGATGTTTACATCGCCTTGTCCAAGTACCACATTGGTCTCTTCAGGAGCACGCCCGTTCTGGTTACCTTCCGTGCCCGGCTTACGGTCTTTCAGGTGCAGGAGTAAAAAGCGGTTGGGATATTTTTGCAGCAACGCTACCGGGTCTTGTCCCGGATGCTTAACCCAAAACACATCCATTTCAAAATTTACATTTTTGGTGTCTGTA
The DNA here is from genome assembly GCA_965247435.1 of Ilyomonas sp. Classification (GTDB taxonomy): domain Bacteria; phylum Bacteroidota; class Bacteroidia; order Chitinophagales; family Chitinophagaceae; genus Ilyomonas. Next base: position 2,916,682 of record OZ252019.1, read on the forward strand.
TGCTGCACCAAATAATCAAACAACGTTCCGCCCGCATACGGCCTGAATTCGTAACCATGCGGATGGTAGCAGAACTTTAACCCCGCAGCTTCTATTTGCTTGCCGGCGGTATTAAAAACATCCACAGCTTTTTTAATGTCTTCAATAGTAAATTCATCCCCGTTATGCGGTATCCAGGCGCACATAATGTACTGCGCACCAAACGCTTTTGCTTCGTCAATCGCTGTTTGCGGATCCTTTGCCAGCGCATTGAAATCGGCGCCAATGCTTACCATTTGCAGGTCGTTCTGCGCCAGTAATTTTTTGTATTCGTCCATTGGCAGCCCATAAGTGCCGCCGCCTTCTATTTCGTGGATGCCCCAGCTTTTAATCATGGCCAACGCACCGGGCACATCGGTCTTAAACTTATTGCGCAAAGTGTACAGCTCCAGCCCGATTTCCTGAGCCATGAGCAACTGCAAAGAAGAGAGGCACAGAACAAATACAACGATAATTTTTGTGATAGTTACAGGGATTTTCATACGTTTTAAAAGCTGTTTAAGTAAACAATTAACAGGCATGCATACGATGGCTAAATTACAGGTTTATACATCAGCAAGCGATAATTTTTCTATATTGTTATGCAATAAACCGGCGAATGCCTATAAAAAATAATTTGCGTTGATGGCGTCTAAGTGCGCTATGCAAACTTTAAAAAATTAAGGCTTTATACTATTATCAATCTGTGTAATCGGAATCATGTATTACACCGATATAAAAATTTTGTACTCTTTTTCCATCAGCAAACCGGTCTGTAAAATGCCCTTTCGTGTATGCATTAATTATTTTGTTCCAGAATAGTTGCGCGGGTTTATTACTTTCCTTTTGAAACACTTCCCAATTGCCTTTGTGTAAGTCAAAGATTTGGTGTGCCGCTGCTTTGCCAATTCCTCCACGCCTGTATTTTTTCATAACAAAGAACTCAGCTATTGAAAAACACTTTCGTTCTGCTGTTTCAATAAACTTAACTAACGCAAAACCAACATACCTGCCGTCTTTTTGTATGAGGTATGGAAACATAAAATTGTCTTTTTTCCAATACTCATCTAAATTTTTATAGGCTGCAAACAAACCATCTTCTTCAACATCTATATCTATAAACTCCGAAAAATCATACATATAAAACTGCATCAGGTTTTGGATAACCGCTTTATGCTGTGGAGCTGCTTTAATTAATTGAAAATGCATGGTTTGTTTTAATAGTAAGCAAACGGAAGCTGATTGCAACGTCGGGTATGTCTTTACCGGTTCCGCAACCGCTACTCGCCCGAAGCCTCCCTGATAATCTTATCGTACGCCTTTCGGGCTTTGTCGTACAGCGCTTCCGCAGCCGGGCGTTCTTCTGCGCGAATATTTCCCCTTTTCATTTTCCAGCACTGATCTACTGCCTGCCTGCACCAAACAGCACTGCTGCGCTCACGTATAGGCTTTCCATTTACGCTAATAAAAACAGGATTGCTGTGCGAACCTGGATAAATCCTTACTGCTACCCAGCAGGAGGCAGTAACCGGATAATTAAAAGTTACATCGTTCCATTTGCCATCGGCTGTTATTATGGCGGTGTCTGCCGGCCTGCCATTAACAATTAATTCTACCCGCACTTTTTGGGATTTTCCAATGCGCGCCCGCTCAAGGCTCCAGTAAGGCTGCTCTGTTAATGCACTTTGCGCAATCGCTTTGCTTAACGAGTCTTGCTGCGCAGAGAGATTTGCGGCAACCTGTGCCTTTATCGTTACCGTTTGTTTTTTATTCAAAAGCAATTTACTATCCTTTATACCTGCTTCTACTCCGTTGACCGCGAAGTTGATTATGTGCGAATTGCCATCGGAAACATAACACCTGCCCCTTTTTATAGCGCCCACATAACTATCATACGTAAGCGGTCCGTCGGGCTTAAAATAACTACGCGCCATTCCTACACGTTCGTCGTAAATACAGGGGAAATCTGTTTCGCCGCTTAGCCGCGCAGTAAAGCCGCAGTTAAGCGTGTGATACCACATATTCAATTCCCACGGAGCGGGCGTATCACCTGCACTGTAAAAGTCAACCATGTTTTGCGTAACGGTAACGATGTATTCATTAGCCCCAATCCCATCCATTTTCGGCAGTACATAATTAGGCAAATCATTCGTAGGCGTAATTGGTTCCAGTCCCCAGCCGGAGTGCGCATAGCCGGTAACCGCATCCTGCGATTTTGCCCAGGTAAGCACCGGCGCCGTCCAACTGGGCCATTCTTCAATGGTTGCGGTGCCAGGATAATCGTCTTCCTGAAGTCTAAGCAGCACTACGTGCCCTGCATGAGAGGAAGGAAAACCGGATACTTCCACATCATTACGCAGGATGTTTCTATAAGTTGAAACTGAATCGTCATGCCCGGTGAAAAATGTTTTCTGGTGATACCAGCCTGGTCCCCAGGCCAGTACTGCCGCAATATTCAGATCTTCTCCCAACGCCTGCCGCCACATATCAACAGGCTTTACGCCTTCTTCCGGACTTTCATAATGGCTGCAGCCAGCAGCGTGCACATGATGGTCGGCGCTGTACCAGCCAAGCTTCTCCATATTGATCCAGCGCTTCAACCGGAATGTAGCTTCGTACGACTGCGCGCCGGGCGGAACGACAAGCTGCGTTGTTTGTGCAGTATATTCAGGTCCTCTCGTATATGTAACGGTATATTTACCTTCAGGCAGTCGCACATGCTCTCCATCACTGCGGTAAACTTGCGGTTCAAAGAAAAAATCGGGATACTCGTCCCCCGCAGCCACGCGCCGTGAAGGCAACGGATAAATGCCTTTCAACGCTTTAGGAACGAGATAGCCTTTGTAAACAGGGCCATTTAACCGGTATTCCAATTCGGCTGCTCCCAGCCGGAAATCGGTTTTAGCAATCGCATTTACGCTATCATTAACGATGCGTTCAATACCATCTGTTATTAGAAAGGAAGCCATGGCAGGAGAGCCGTCTTCGTCTTTTACATGAAAGATTACTTCAACAGCCGGTTGTATGTTGAATAAAATATCAATGGTATTGCGGAAACCAATATCCTGCGTGCCCTGGCCAATATTGAAACCAATACGGGCTTCCCGTTGTCCCGCATCTTTACTATAAACCTGCAAAACAGCATATTCTACCTTTAAACCAGACAAGTTTGCAAGCAGCGGGCGATTACGGAACAGTTCCACTTCGAGGAAACGACTGGCAACCTGTTCCGGGGTAAGTTTATTTTTTTCCATCGCACGAATGTTGAAAGTAGAAGGGTGTAAAGGCGGAGCCGCATTCGGACTTTCTACCTGCAGTTGCGCAGTAACGCCGGCATCATTGTTCACTTTTACTAAAAAACTAACCCAGCCACCCTGTATCAATTTTGCGCCTGCCGGGCCTTTTTCCACTTTTACCCGCGCTTCAGGATTAATGTTGATGAAGGCCAGGCAATACGGATCGAGTACAGCCTGTACCTCAATGGCAACCTGTGGTGTAAGTGGCGCGGACTGCAAAGCCTCGAGGCGCTTTTCATCATCCGGGGACAACGAACTTCCTAAAAAAGATAAGGCTTCTTTGAGGCGAAGAGCCTGTGCTAATAAGGGTTGTGGCTCAACGCTGGGAATAAGATTTGGATTGGTTGAGTCCTGATGTATGTGGTGTTGTGCAAATACAATTACAGGAAAGTATAAAGCTGCAGATAGTAGTAATAACAATAATTTTTTCGTCATGGTATCTGTCGTTGAACTGATTCATTACGATCACAGATTCTAAAGGTTTATCATAGTCCTGGTAGTCTCAACCAAATTAAAGAAGTATCTTTATTTTGATGTTAGTTTATAAAATCCTGTATCCTATTTACATCTTCCAACCGCTCTGAAAATTTCCGTGGATATATTCATCAATTACCTTGCTCCAAAATAACTACGCAGGATTATTGCGTTTCTTTTGAAACGCTTCCTGATTCTCTTTCTTCTTTATTTCTTAACTACAAAAAATTCTGCTATTGAAAATAATTGTATCCTGCTGCTTCTATAAATTTTATCAACATAAAACCGACATGCTTATCTTTTTTTGTGTCAGGCAAAAAATCTGTTGTCTTTCCTATAATCATTAAGGTTTTAATAAGCTGCAAATAATCACCTGCCTTAATTTCCAAATCCATAAACTCTGATAAATCATACATATAAAACTACCGGAAGATTTATTACATTTTTGTGTTCATGAGAAGTTTAAAGCAGTTGTACGGTCATTGATATTTTTCAGAGTTCAGCACGGTAATTTTTATTTTTCTGCCTCATAATAACACAAGGTACCTGTTATCGTTTTAAGATAACCGGTTTCAATAACATTCTTAAAGCCCATGTTTAACATATACTGAGGCAACAAGCCTTGCCCTTGTTCAACAATATTTTTCAGCACATTACAATATATGAAAAAATTCAAAAGCTTAGCTTTTGTCTTGTTTCTTTCAAGTCCCCAGTCTGCAATGTAAATCTTACCACCCTTTTTCAACACTCTGAAAATTTCGGACAGGGCATCCCGTTTTTGTTCAGGGTCTAAATGGTGGAAGACCAGGCAGCTTACAACCCCGTCAAAATAGTTATTACCGAATGGGAAAATACGACCATCGTATCGAAGAAATTTTATATCCAGGTTTAAATTTTTAATTTTTTTTCGGGCTAATTCCAAAACGGTAGCGTCTATATCCATACCTGTGATATTTATCCTGTTGTTTTCTTTTTTAATGAGAATAGCTGTTTCTGCCGTGCCTGTTCCAAAGTCTAGCATCGTCTCATCTGCAGAAAGGTTTATGTTTTGCAACCATGTTTCTCTGAATCCTTCCGGCATTACTTTTTTAATAACCCAGTCATAATAACGTGTCAAAAAATGAAAGCTTAATGCAGGTATATAAGTATTGTTTTCCAATCAGATATTATATTGTAAGTATGTTATTCTTTTATTTTTGAATACCGGTGTTCATTCAAAATAATTCCATTCTTAATTATACTTTTTTCAAACACACAATCTTTCTTATAGCCATTTTTTTCCAACACTTTCATAGAGGCGATATTGTGTTCGAAGATGCCGGTGTGAATTCTTATAAAATTCAGTTCATTAAAACCATATTCTGTAACCAGTTTAACCGCTTTTGTGGCGATGCCTTTGCCCCAAAACGGCTCACCCAGCCAGTAACCGATTTCAGCAGTCAGCCGGTACACATCCTGTTGTGGTATTAAGCCAATCATGCCGCAAAACTGCCCGTTGTATTCTATTGCAAAACTCACCTGCGGGTTTTCCTGTTTTGTGAGATTAATAAAAGCTATTGCATCATCAATCGAATAAGGATGCGGAAGTATGTCGCGTACATTATCCCAGATTTTTTTGTTGTTGGCTAAGTGTGTTAATGCAGGCGCATCGCTATCCTGAAGTTGGCGTAAGATTATGTTTTCAAACTGCAGCATACTATCTTTTATTGACAAATACTTTGTGTAATACTAAGTGTAAACAGGCTTTAATCATACACCTTATTTTGTATTCGCCGCAAATCCTTTTAAGAAGGTATTAAACAATACTGCACGGTGCTCCATAACCTTTCCCTCGCTATCAAACTTAAATATATCAACATCTTTTAAATGGAATGGTTTGCCCGCAGTTTTCATTCCCATAAAATCTGTTTTGAAAGAGCCATTCCAATCAGCATATACAAAAACGAAATTGCTGTCTGCTACTGCAAGCTCATTAGAGGATTTATATTCTTTCACAGCAAAGCGCCACATATTGGCAAACATTTTTACGCTATCTATGCCCCTCGCCGGCGGTGTGCTGCCGTCGCCATAATCAACGGAGTTTTGAGCAAGATGCGAAACAATTTCATCTATATTTCCGGTGCTCCATGCACAAATGCACTGCAGTGCGATTTGCTTGTTGCTCCCTTCCCTGTTTTCATTTTTTTAATTATTGTTATTTTCTTTACTATTCCATTCTGTGTTGTTATTGCAGACGGCGATAATGAACAGCAAGGTAATACTTACGGTTATTATTGTTTCTCTGAGTTTATGTTTCAAATCTATTCAATCAATTTTTGTCGGGCAACGCATTTACCAATGCCAGTGCAGCCCAGTTGGTTGCCGCCGCAGAAATGTATTGATTCTCATCATAAGGTGGAAAACCGGAATTAATAAAGGGTTGTATCGGGTTAGATCTTGTAGCCACTATCCACGCACCGGATTCATCTTGTGTTTGCAATAAATAATTAATTCCCTTTTCATAAACCTCGCTTCCGGGATTAATAATGCCAGACTCAGATAAAGCATATAAAGCCTGGCCCGTTGCATAAGCATCGCTCTTCATAGTAGGTAACTGCGACCATCCACCGTCTTCTTTTTGCATCGCAGTAAGTTTAGTTGCTACTGCTGTTTTTGCCGCTTTACTACCGTCGCACCAGCGCATACCCAGCAACTGAAAAGCGAGCTCCTGCTGATTTGTTGGTTGCTGCTTTTCCAACCATTGTTGAGTGCGAATCACCAGTTGTTTTACCGATGCTGCTTTTGATGGCGAAGCATACAATTGTATAGCGCGGATTGAAAATGCAGTTAGATGTATATCGCCCATTTCGAGCGGCACGCGTGCATATTCTGCTTTAAAACTACCATCAGGCAGTGCCTGGCTTATCAAATAATCTACAGCCAGATCAGTATTAAAATCAGCAGGAAATTTCTCCGCATTCAACCCTAATAAAACATAAGGTGCCAGAAACTTCGCAGGTACAAACTGATTAATGAGATTAGGATTAGCAACGAATGCCAGGGTATTGTCCATAGCAAAAACACGCATGCCTGCAGTAGTATCCACACCGGTTATACCTTTTTCCATCATCTTCCCGGCAATCATAGAAGTAAGCGTACTATGATGGCACGAGGCGCATTTAGCCTGCTTAATAAATGTTTCCCCGCTTTTCTGTAAGAGAGTAAAGCTTTTGGTAATGGAAGCCTGAATGATTGCGGTATTAGCTTCATGTGTTTTGCCTTTCCAGCTTATGAGTGTGGTTAACAAAAAAGTGCTGCTGCTTATAAGCAGGAATATGAATAGAATTTTACGGTTCATTCTTGTTGTTATTTATTGGTGATGTATTTAGTAAGTATCGCTACAGATTTTGTGTTGCCCTTTAAGCCGGCGTAATACAATGCGTCAGTCTGGTCTTTTGCTTTTGCAACCGGCGATGCACCAAGTTCAATTAAAGCTTGCGTCATTTCCGGATCATCTGCTTCAGACATTGCTAAGAACATCAAAGTGGTGTACCCACGCGGTGTTATTGCTTTTGAATCAGCACCGTGTTGCAGCAAATAATAAAAAGAAGGCTTATCATTGCTTACAGCCGCCCACATTAAAGGCGTAACCCCGCTTATAAGAGGCAGAATACCATGCTTAGGACTCACGTTTACATTTGCCCCATTTTCAACCAGCATTTTCAATGTATTGAAGCAACGGAAATTGGTAGCTGCATTAACAGGATAATCGCCGGTAAAAGAAGTATCGTTTACACTGATGCCATTACGGATTAACAAGCTAAGGATAGCCGTATCATCTGTGCTTGCAGCATTGAACATAATATCGTTATATGGCCCGCTCTTGCTTACATCACATCCTTTGCTTATCAGTAGCTCCATCAGCTTAACGCTGCCGGGAATAGCTGCCAGCTTTACTAACACATTATTGCCTTCCCGTGAACGTTGCTGCGGGTTAGCACTGTTGTTAATTAACAGTAAAGTTTTATCGTAATCAGGTGCCGCCAGCCAAAGTGCGGAGATGCTATCCCTGTTACAATAGTTGACATTGGCACCGTGTTTAATTAATAGTTTCATTTCAGCTGCTGTACCATTTAATGTGGCGGCCATCAGGGCCGAATAATCATTGGAAATAGTATTGGCATTAGCTCCTTGTTTTAAAAGGGTTTCGAGTTTTGTAATGTTGCCTGAGCGTATAACTTGAGATAATTGAGTGTTGAGCACACTATCTATATTACTATTTAACTGAGCTACAGCTTTGGAAGATCCAACGATGGAAACAAACACAGAAAGTATAAAAAAGGCTTTACTGATTGTTGTAAATAAAGACAATATATTTAGTTGATTGCCGTGTGTTGAAGATGCCCAAGCAGGGGAATTTGGTTGTTTCATAAAGTAATGTTTAGACTTGCCTGATAGTTTAGTCGGACTATTTAATATTATGATACCGTGTAGTAGTGTTATTTATTTTAAGAGTATCATTACTGAATCTGATTCACTTGTCAGTAATGGCCGTTACTAAAAGGAGGGTAAATTTTGATTATAAAATACAAGAACGGAAAACAGCTACCAGGGTAAGTAAATAGCGAAACAAAACATCTTTTAAAACTAAGTTTTCACATACAATACTTATAAGCTGCTTTGAGGCTGTTCGCAATTTGTATTGTGAGCTTGTCACTTACACGATAGTTACCGTTCAAGCAATTGGTAACGCGGAGCATTATAAGTGATAAGACTTGCTTTTAAAAATCTTTTGTTGCAAACTGCTTACTGTAATAGCAATAAGTGCCGTACGCACCAATGTTAAATTCTTTTTCATAGTTGTTTTGTTTAAATGGGTATAAATTGTTTATTGCTTACTTTGTTAAAAGATTTTCAGCTTACTTCCTTTTTCAGAAAAATAAAATATCATGCATCAAACCTACGCCTGCCTGCAAGCAAGGCCATCATAGTGTTTGTGAAGAGCCAGTTTTGTTGAGGGAGTGCGCCCTTTTGTTGAGGGAAGAAAAAATAAATGATTCAAATTGATAAAAAGTTTGCTCCCTCAACAAAGCGGTCATTAACCATTTGGTAAAAGCAGCTTACACAAATAAGCATTCAACGCTTTTAAATTTAGCTAACTTTAAAAAAGCAATTATTTATAAGCATGAAGAAAAAGCTGTCCGCATATTGGTGGTGCCAGGTTATCGGTTGGGGTTTATTTCTGCTGGTGGAAAGTTTTTTTTATTTTTTTGTTCCCAAAGTTGCCGATTTCCCCAATTACTACTCCGTTATTATTGCAGCTTTGATAGGATTATTTACTACACATCTAATGCGCTACTTTATTAGAAAAACTGGTTTATTAAATATGAAGATAGTGAGACAGTTTATTGCTTTCTTTCTTACTACCGTACTATTCTCTGTTATTCTTTTCGTTTTTCAGTGGTTGCCAGATATATTATACAACTATACTTATAAGTTTACTTTTAGGGAGGCGCTGTCAACCGGTATTTACTTAAATCTCCAGTTTATCGGTATCTGGAATCTCATCTATTTTATACACCATTACATACAAAAGACGCGAAAAGAACAAATAGCAATTGTACGTTTAGAGAGCGAATTAAAAATTCAGCATTTACAAAGTGAGAAAGCGCAGATTGAATATCAACGCAACCTTGGCAATTATTATCTCATGGCGCTTCGTTATCAAATGAACCCACATTTTATTTTTAATTGCCTTAATTCTATAAAGCTTTATACAACAGAGAACGATACTGCATCGGCCTTAGCATATCTTACTAAATTTTCAAAGCTGATAAGATTAGTAATGGAAAATTCGAGTAAAGGAAAAATATTATTATCATCAGAAATAGATATGCTGCGTTTATACATTGATTTGGAAGCGATGCGGTTTAAAGAAAAACTTCAATACACTATACACATAGAAAATGATGTTGAACCGGATTATACAGAACTGCCGCCATTGCTTTTACAGCCTTATATTGAAAATGCCATCTGGCATGGATTGATGCCAAAAGAAGAAGGTGGAAAAATAGATATTACTGTTGCAGTAAATAATGATAAATCATTGCTTGTTGTTGATATAACTGATGATGGAATTGGCAGGGAAAAATCTGCAGAATTAAAAAATGGAAAATCGGTAAAACATAAATCGTATGGAATGAAGGTTACTTCAGAAAGGATTGCATTGATAAACCAGGTTTATAAAACAGGCGCTGAAGTCAAAATTAATGATTTGACAGATGCCAATGGAAATGTAGCAGGTACACAAGTTATAATTCAGATACCAGTATAATGAAACTTAAAGCAATTATTATAGATGATGAGCCGGATAGTACCCGTCTCCTGCAATTGCAGCTTGAACAGTCTTGTCCGCATGTTGAAGTAATTGCCATCTATAACAGCGCTGTTAAAGCATCAAATGAAATAGAAAAGCTGGAGCCGGATCTTTTATTTCTCGATATTGAAATGCCGGTGATTAATGGCTTTGAATTGCTTGAAAAAATCTTGCATCTTAATTTCAGTGTAGTATTCATAACTGCATATAATCAATATGCGCTGAAAGCATTCCGCTTTAATGCACTGGATTATTTAGTGAAACCTATTGATACCAATGATTTGATTGAAGCGGTTGCAAAAGCTGAAAAGAGGATAAAACCAACTTCAACACAGTTGAGCTTACTGCAAAGACAAATGCGTGGCGAGATAGCAAGTAAAATTGCAATACCAGGCCAGAACGGCGTTTCTTTTATTGAGCTGAATGAAATTATATTTGTTGAAGCCAGTAATAATTATTCAAAATTAATTTTGACTGACAAAAGAATATTTACCGTTTCAAAAACACTTAAAGATGTACAGGACGTGCTGGAAGAAAGTCATTTTTTGCGGGTGCACCGCCAGTACATCATCAACCTGAATCATGTAAAACAATTTAACCGTAATGAAAGTATTTTGATTATGGATAACGGCGAACATTTACCCATCGCCCGTAATCAAAAAGAAAAATTGGTTGAAAAATATGGCTGGCTGTAACAGCTTGCAATAAAAAAGGGAACAGCTTCCTGTTCCCTCTTATTTATCTTAAGCACTTTAACTATTTAGTGATTGCGGAAACGTGTAAGCCACACTCTTTTTTAGCATCTTCCCACCACCACCTGCCGGCGCGTGGGTCTTCGCCCGGCTCAATGGCACGCGTACATGGCGCGCAGCCAATGGAGATAAAGCCTTTGTCGTGAAGTTTGTTATACGGCACATGATATTGGTTAATGTAATTCAGTACCTCATCATACGTCCAGTGCAATAAAGGATTAAACTTGTATATCCGGCGCTCCTCATTCCATTCTATTACCTGCATGTGGCTGCGGGTTTCATTCTGTTCGCTCCGCACGCCGGTAATCCAAACTTTGGCGCCCTGCAAAGCGCGGTTCAGCGGTTCTATCTTGCGCACGCCGCAGCAGGAAATTCTGTTTTCTACCGCATGATAAAAGCCGTTGATGCCGTTCTGCTGCACTAACTGCTGCACCGATTCTGCCTGCGGAAAAAATACTTTTATTTCTTTATTATACCGGTAGCCGGTCCGCTCGATAAGGTCATACGTTTCGGGAAACAGGCGCCCTGTATCCAGCGTAAATATCTCTACATCAATTTTGTTTCGCCAGATCATATCGGTTAGTACCTGGTCTTCCTGCCCTAACGAGCTGGAAAACTTAACGGCGCCGGGAAATAAGCTGGTAAGATAAGCCAGCGTGTCTTCAATAGTATGTTCGGCTGCAAACTCTTCCAGTTTATGTAAATGTTCCATACAATAATATTCTTGCTCTTCAAATTTCAAATATCCTACCAGAATAGTGGACTAAATTATCCTTAAAAAACCCTGTTTCATTTACAAGGATTTTTGACGCATTAATCTACATTCGGCTGAGGCGTGTATCGCAGGTAAGGCTTCACAATCTTTACGCCTTTGGGAAACTTGGCATACGCATCTTCTGTTTTTACAGCCGGTGTAATAATTACGTCCTCCCCTGTTTTCCAATCGGCTGGTGTTGCCACGCTATAGTTGGCCGTTAGCTGTAAGGAATCTATAACGCGCAGCACTTCCACAAAATTTCTTCCTGTAGAAGCCGGGTATGTAATGGTAAGTTTTATCTTCTTGTCGGGACCGATCACAAACAAAGATCGAACGGTAAAGTTCTCAGAGGCGTTGGGATGAATCATACCATATAAGTTGGCTACTGTGCGGTCTTCATCTGCAATAAGCGGGAAATCTACCGTTACCTGCTGCGTTTCGTTTATATCGCTTATCCAGCCGGAATGTTTATCCAGGGTATCTACACTTACCGCCAGTACTTTCACATTACGTTTGGCAAATTCATCTTTCAGGGCTGCCGTGCGGCCAAGCTCGGTTGTACAAACCGGCGTATAATCGGCAGGGTGGGAAAACAAGACACCCCAGCTATCGCCGAGATACTCATAAAAGTCTAAATCGCCGACAGACGTCTTTGCCTGAAAGTTCGGAGCAGTATCTCCTAAACGTAAACTCATAAGATACAAATGTTTTTAAGTGTTGAAAATGAGGTTTGTAGTGTAAAAATAGCAATTCTCTACAAATTAAGTGGACTAATAAAAAACTTTCACTTTTGGTTATTTACGGCAATGGCCGGGGTATCATTTCTGCTTACAAGGATGCGGCGGCATTAAAATAAATTGCCCTCAGATGGCGGATTGAGAAATAAGGTGATTCTTTTAAGCAATGAAAAAAAGATAAATGAAATTGCGCAGTCTGCATCATCCTTCATAAACCCCTCCCGCTCCTGCTTTCAGCCGTAAAACAAACCCCGATATGTAATTCAGTAATACCTGACAAATGCATCGTATCACCTGTTTAGTCATTGGGATTTGTAAAGAAACAGTCCTGTAAAAAGAAACATAATTTTAAAATATCACCGGATTTTTCTTTTAAAAATAAAATAAGAAATTTTTATTCTCTGATTATGAATGTCTTTTGCAAAGTTGCACAAGCGCTGCAGAAATATGGCATAAAATTGTGTTGGGAAGATAACTTAATATTTTTAAAAAATCAACCTATGAAAGTGAAATTAATGGCACTGTCTGCACTAATGGCGGCAGGTTGCTTGTGTGCATGTAACAATGATGACAACAACAACACAACAATGGTAAATGCTACAGATTCTACCTATGTGATTATGGCTGCAACAAGCAACACTGCAGAGATAGACGCTTCCAATGTAGCACTAACAAAATCGGGAGACACCGCTATCCAGCATTATGCACAAATGATGATAGCAGACCATACACTGGCGCAAACCGATTTAAAAACCCTGGCAGCAAAACATGGCTTAACTGCACCGGATTCTTTAGATGCTTACCATGTAGCACTAAAAACGCAATTGTATTTATTGTCAGGCCGCGCATTCGATTCAGCGTATATTACCAATCAGGTTGTGGATCATCAAAAAACAATCGCCCTTTTTCAAACAGAAGTAAACAGCGGCAACAATGCTGACCTCAAAAATTTTGCAAATAGCAAGCTGCCGACTTTACAAATGCATCTGGATCATGCCACTATGCTGGCAGCGCAATATCCATAGATTGCATTTCTTAACTACTATAAAACAATCTGTGCAGGTTTGTCCTCCACAGATTGTTTTGTTTAACGGCTACCCCGGCTGCCAAGTATTCAGTTAAGGCTTGTATTAAAAAGCATCTGTAGCTTTAAAGGTTTGCAATAATTTATAGCACTCTATTTGTCTGTACAAAGAAAACAGGCAACTATGAAGAAACCGGCTTTGCTGATACCTGCACTTCTTTTTACTATCACCTGCCTTTGCCAGGAAACGAGAGCAGAAACACAACAAAATGCTATGCAGAAATTGCATTGGCTGGCAGGCATCTGGAAGGGAAAGAGCGAGTTGAATGCTGGCGGTAAAAGACAAACCACCAATATACAGGAAATAATAAAGCCGGCGCTGGATGGCACTATTTACACGGTACTTGCAAAAGGTACGGCGATGGATTCGGCCACACAAAAACAGGTGGTTGTATATAACTCTTTTGGCGTAGTCTCGTACGACGAAAAAAGCAGGCAGTACCGTTGGAAAACATGGCGTAACCCCGGCGAGGCCTACGACGAAAATGCATTTAAAGTAGGTGATAATTCATTTGAATACGTAGCCAGCGAAAACGGCGGGAGTATGCGCTATAAAGCGAATCTGGATGAGACCGGCCAATGGATTGAGACCGGTGAATACTCGAAAGATAATGCTACCTGGGCAGTTTTTATCACGATGAAACTGACGAGGAAATAGCAAATAAGCCGTTTACTTTGTATGTTTATTTTTCTGTATTGCTCTGCCTTTTTGTAAAGCAGGATTGCCCCATTTATTTTTAACAGCATCAATGGCTTTGTATAAATTGTTCTTTTTTTCTGCATCTACAAACAGGCTCCCCTGTACCGCCTCATTGGTAAGGTTACTGAGACGTACACCCAACAGCCGCACCTGCTGTCCGCTGCGGTATAACTGATGAAATAATTTTATAGCCGCTTCAATCAGTTCATCATCCCGAAAAGTAGCATCAATGCCTGCCTGGCGGGTGGTGGTTTCAAAATCGGGATAGCGTATTTTTACAGCGATACAGCCGGCCAATAGTTCGTCCTGCCTTAGCTCATGTGCCAGCTTCTCCGTCATACGCACCAGTTCGCTCAGTAAAAAAGCAGTATCTGTGCTAAACTCATGAAATGTGTTTTCGGTTGAAATGGATTTTGCTTCGTGCTCATTTTTCACCTCGCCGTCATGTTCACCATTTGCCTTGTGCCAAAGCTCCCGGCCCCATTTGCCTAATTGTGCTTCCAAAACCTCCGGCGTATAGTTCAACAGATCTTTGATGTAATGAATGTTCATTCCTTTCAAGGCCGCAAATGTCTGTTTGCCCACACCCGGAATTTTATTTACTGCCAACTGCCCCAAAAAGACTTTCTCCATGCCCGGACGTATAAAAAGATAACCATTGGGCTTTGCTTCATCGGTAGCAATTTTAGCAACCATTTTGTTTGCGGCAAGGCCAAAGGATATGGGTAGTTTAGTAGTATCAATAATTTCCTGACGCAGATCAATTGTCCACTGATACACATCGAAAAACTTATCCATACCGGTTAAATCAATATAAAATTCATCTACAGAAGCTTTCTGATAGAGCGGTGCTTTGGCGGCGATAATGCCGGTGACCTGCCTGGAATAGTGACTGTACGCGGCGTAGTTGCCTTTTATTACAACAGCATCCGGACAAAGCTGTAAAGCTCTTCCCATGGGCATAGCACTATGTACGCCAAACTTCCTTGCGGCATAACTGGCGGCTGATACAACCCCGCGCTCCCGGCTGCCGCCTACCACCACCGGCTTATCTTTAAGCGATGGATTGTTAAGTATCTCTACGCTTACGAAGAAAGAATCCAGATCGAAATGGGCGATATAGCGCTGCGGCAATGCCATCATACAAAGATAAACGGGTTATAATTTTAAACAATGCACTTACAGCGGCGCTACCCTTGCTTTGTGGCAAAGCCGCATCCGGTAAGGTATGCGGCTTTGCCAGGCGTTACATTTTTCGTTCATTAAGCAAAACAGGCAGTATGTTTATTCAATCACCAGCTTGCGGGTATCGGTGTTTCCATTGGTATCTTTAATGACCAAGGTATAAATGCCTTTGCTAAGCAAGGCAGTATTAACGGTAGTAACAGTTTCGCCCTGCACTGTCTTTTTTATCAGCAGCTTGCCGGCAATATCATATACCTGCACCAATGCTATGTTTTGCCCGCTGATTTTTATAAATGTTTTAGCAGGGTTCGGATATACCATAAACTGCTTACCAATAATCGTTACCGTAGCAGTACCCGACGTAAGGGATTGCCCGTTCCGGTCCGTTTCCTTCAGGCGATAAAATAAGGTGCCGCCCGCAAGGCCCGAAACATTGTCGGCATAGTGATAATCATTTCCAACTGCGCTGTTGCCTGCAGCATTCACTTTAGCTACCGGTGTAAAGTCTGTACCGTTTGCCGAACGCTCAATCGTGAAATAAGCCGTATTGGTTTCAGAAGCCGTTTGCCAGGATAACGCTACCTGCTGGCTCTGCAACTGCGCTGTAAAGGCTATTAGGCTTACCGGCAATACACAGGACGCCTTCGTCATAGGCAGGCCGCTGCCCGGCGGGTTAAAACAGGTAGGTACCGTGCTATAACTCATTTTGTTTAAAGCGCCGTTTAACTCTACATCTGAAGGAGTGCGGATAGCGACACCGTTAGAAATGGAGTAATTCATTGTTTGCCCCTGTGCGATGCGATGCGCTAACCCGTGCGCATGACCTAACTCGTGCAGGGTAACAGATTCAAAATCGTACTGCCGGTTCGTTGGTTGTTGCGGGCCAAACTGCCAGGTGTAACCAGTTGCCGGCACCGGTGCAAAGCGCATATCTACTTCGGCAAGAAACCATACGGTATTCTCTTTATTACAATCTTTGTTGGACGAAGCAGATAACCGGTAGGTAGTGGTGCCCAGGGTACCTGCCGGCAAGGTTCCGTCAAATTCAACCACGTTTTCTTTATCACTGGCATTGCCTTTTTGCGTAATGCCGTTGACCAGCCAGTTGATACCTGTTTTACATCTCCACGTATTCATTGCTCTTTCAAAAGCAGCGATGGCAGCAGTGTTGGTACTAAAGCCGGAAGTGGTGTTGTATTTAAAAATATACCCTGCCGTATCTACAATATTTCGCAGGTAGTAGCGCTGGCGGGTACTATCCGTGAAGCCGTTGAACAAATTGTTTACCGATTCGTGCGCATAATTGATGGTAAGCACCTGCGAGGATGTTTTGCCATTTACCCGTATCGTTCCGGTGCCTGCATTATCGGGCACTTTTACAACGATCGTATTGTCGTTGTACGAAATATAATCTGTAACGGAGTTTATAACTGTAACATAATTACTGCCGCCGTTATCAGCGTTTTTAAATTCCACCTTCGGGCGGGTGGTACCAAACCCGGAGCCTTTTATTGTTAAGAAATCACTGGATACAATGGTGCCTGCGTTGGTAGGATTGGGCGAGAAAGACGTAATCGTAGGCACTAAGCTTGCTTCATCCGAAGTTGCGTGCTGCTCTCCGGCATAAGCATCTCCGCCCGGCGTTTTTGCGCTTTCTTTAGTTGCAGCATAAATCGTTTGCAGCAAGGTACGCTCATCCATTTTTTTTGCAGTTGGCGCATCAAAATAAACATTATCCTGGTAGAGCATCGCGCCCTGTGCATCAGCATACGCAAAGGCCTGCTTTACCAAAGGTGTTGCTGCACGTGCAGCTTTATCATCCAATACAGCATTATCATCCTCAAGCAACAGCAGGTACCGCTCGTGCATTGCAAGCTGTAAGGAAGGCGTTGTTACCTGCGCCTGACCGTTAAGTATGCCGCCATAGGTAATGACGTAAATGGCAGCATCGCGCTGATTATTTTTTGCCCAGGCTTTTATATTTATCGTATTAAGCGTGTAAATGTTTCCGTCGTTACCTGCATAGCAGTGCTTATCCGTAACTTCCCCTATTACAATAAAGCGGGCTTTTGCTATACGCTCGTTAACAGAAAGCGGTGAAGTAGTACATTGGGCATAAACGGTACGGGTACCAACAGCACATAAAAGCATCATGGAAATGCCAAGCAGAATAGTTTTCATATCAGTGGTTTACTTGTTAGCTTAATTGGAGGCAATATATACATGTAATATCAAAAACAATTGCAATATGCGTTAAATTTTCTTTCCCACCGGTAAGAAACAGAGAGAAGCAGATATTTCAACGAACACAAGCTATTAGCCATGACTACATTTTGTACAGAAAAGTTAAGCATGGTTTTCTTCATTCACGGGAGCTGCGCTGTAAAAAAATGTTCTGCTCCTGCAATTACTGGTACAAAAGCAGGCGGGCATTGTGCAGGTTCGATTCAGAAATATTTATAAAAACCAATGTTCTTTACTGCGGAGGTTTGAATCCAGAGTTAAACCTCCGCAACCATATCCGGGTAAGGGAATTATCAGCCTCGTACAAAAGTTTAATCAATAGAATAAAAACAATTGTCTGATACCTGATGTCCTGCTTTTGCAAATGCCATTATCAGCGGTAACCGATATTGCCCGGCGAATTTGATACGTTGAATAATATCCTAATGAGTCTTCAAAAAAGATTGAGCCGTAATAATTTCCGGCCTGCCGGCGTGTGTGGTATCAGCTATACTCAATAATTGTTTGAAATAAGATAATGGCTTTTGCTTGTCGCCGGATCTTTCTGCTGCTATGCCTGCATTATAAAGACTATTAAAACGATTGGGGCTTTTTATAAGCACGGCTTTGTACGCCGCTAAAGCTTCTTTGTTTTGCCTTGCCTGCAACAACATATCGCCCAACAATTCCCTCGCCGGCAACACTTCTCCCGGCGTTACAGGATGCTTCTCTGTACTGTCTTCCATATCAGCAGCCAGCTCCATAGCGTTTAAAGCAGTGGCTTTATTCCCTTGTTCAAATTGTATCCAGGCTTCGCCTGTTTTAATCTGTATTTCTACTTCTTTGGCTTTATAACTATCCTTTTGTTTTTCCAGCGTATCACGAAGCCCGTTAAGCTTTAGCAATTCTGATTCTGCTGCATCAAATTTAGCAGTATGCGCTGCACCTAATAAACGTGTAAAATGAATAATAGCTTCCTGCCAGGGAAACCGGCTCCACGAAAAATTGGCTGTAGGCAACTGCAGCATAGCTGCCTCTTTCCATTCTTTGTTTTCCAGCACATAGCGCGAAGGAATAGCAGCAAAAGCATAGGCAATTTTAAAATTGACAGGGTAAACAGTCTTAATTGTATGTAAATATGTTACCTGTTCTTCAGCCGGTTTATTAGCACCTTTTTGCAAATAGGCGTAAACAAGATAATCAAGCCCGTGCAGTTCTTCATCCCAATGCCCCGGAGTAGCTGCCTGCTCAGCATAACACTGTGCAGCAGCAACAGATTGCAGGTTGGAGTGAATAGCTTCATCCCAAAGTCCGAGCCTCGTAAAAATATGTGACGGCATGTGCAGTGCATGTGCCGAAGAAGGAACTGCCTGCGCATATTTTCTGGCTGCCGGCAAAGCAAGACTTGCCAATGGCGGGTAATCGTAGGTATGAATAATATAATGAATAATACCGGGGTGATCAGGCTCTATCTTATACAATGCATTTAACAGGTCGCCCGCCTTTCTTTGATTGGAATATGCTTTATCCCTTGGGTCAGCCGCCGCATCCAGCGAAAGTGCATAGAATATAGCAATTTCGTGGTCATCAGGATATTTTGCATGTAATTGCTCCATCGCCTTTTCAAAATAAACACATCGTGTATGGTGGTCTGTTTTATCCCAATCCTGATAAAATAATCCAATGGCATTGATATAACCAGCTTCCCTTTCAGACTTTGCAGGGATTGCATTTGCAACGGCAATAGCTTTTGCGCCTTTTTGCAACTCTGCATCATCAGGCGGGTTCCATAAGGGATGAAAGTTGCACATCGCAACGCCCCAATACGCCATAGCGCAATCAGGCGTTTCGCCAATCACTTTTGCAAACGCTTTTTCAGCTTCATCATACTCAAAAGAATGCAATAGTTCAACTGCCAGGTTAAAGTCTTTTTTTGCTTTTGTATCGCAGGTCATGTCAAAGTCAACCGTTCCAAACTGTGCATCTGGTGGTCCGCACGAAATCAAATCTCCGCTCTTTAAATTTAATTGATTAATAGCTTCCTTTGATGGAATTACCTTTTGGTTCTTGCAGGAAGGCACTACCGCTGACAATAAAAACATATACAAGAGTGTTGATACATATCTCATATCATCATAGGTTAGATTGTTTATCGCTGAGGTGAATGCTATTGATTTATTTGTCGCTTATAGGAGGTCACATGGCTCTTCGGATGGGTTTTTAATGCTTCATCTGAAAAATCTTTCGTTATCACCCGGCAGCCTGTCTCGTTATTCATTTGTATTCAGTAAGCATCTATTCCCATTCTTCCGTATCGGTAATGTTCAGATGTTTTTATATTTTTTAAATACAGTTTTTTTGATCGAAGAAATACCATCTTACTTTTACAAGTCCTCTCAAAAATGTCCGAAGATAGATTTTGTAAGTACATTGCTAAGGTGATTAATTTTCTGAAGCCTTGCCCGGATTGACTTTCAGCAATATGACTCCAATTATTATCTTACTGATTTTCATTAAAAAACCCTTCTTGAGATAGGTTCTAATAATTTTACCGGTTTGTCTGCACATATTTATAGCCGGTTCTTTCATTTAAGAAAGATTTATTTTATATCACAAAAAGTCGGAATTTACAAACCTTAATTGCTAACTGTTGCTACATGGCCGGCTTTCCTATTTCGCTACCAGCTTGTATAACGCACCCTTGTTGCTTTCTATCATAATGGTAAGCATATACACTTCACCACTGTTATCCTCCCCAAAACTATACACCTGCCAGTAACCATTTTTTGGAGAGATAGATAACTTTTCGCGGGTCCATTCCGGTGCATTGGTATTTGTCAGCGTCCACACTGGTCCCATCCAGTCTGCAAAAATATACTTGCCATACAGCGCCGGGATAGCTTTACCACGATAAACATAGCCACCGGTTACGGAGATACCTTCTGCATGGGGATAATCAGCTATCGGACTAATTAAATTATCAGGTGTGGGATCATCAGCGTGCTTTGGATGCAAACCTTCCCGGATGCGCCAGCCGTAGTTGCCGCCTTTTTTCACTATATCAACCTCTTCAAAATCGTCCTGGCCTACATCGCCGGCAAATAGCTGCCCAGTCATCTTATCAAAACTAATGCGCCACGGGTTTCTGAAGCCATACGCATAAATCTCGCCGCGCGCGCCGGCCTTGCCAACGAAGGGATTGTCTTTAGGAATGCCATAAGGCTGCTGATTTACATCTATCCGCATAATCTTACCAAGTAAGGTGTTCAGGTTTTGTCCGTTGCCCCATTTGCCATGCTGATCGTTTTGCCCGCCGCCATCACCGGCGGTAATATACAGGTATCCATCCGGACCAAACATCAGGCAACCGCCATTGTGGTTCGATTCCGGCTCATCATATTCTATCACCGTTCGTGCAGTGCTTTTGTTCACCGTGGTTGCGCCCGGCGTTGTGGTATATTCCCGTATCACGCTGCGGTGGTCTGCTTTTTTATTGGTTGGGCCCGGCATACTGCAATACACATAAAATTTACCATTCTTTGCAAACTGCGGGTGAAAAGCAATGCCCAGCAAACCGCGCTCATCATAACCGCCTTGTTTTATTACCTCGTTGGAAATATCCAAAAAAGGAGTGGGTAATAATTTACCGTCCTGCACTATGCGGATGCGGCCTTCCTGCTCGCAAATAAATAAGCGGTTGCTGTTATCGGCCGGCTGCGCAAAAGCCGTTGGATGCGATAAGCCATCGGTAATCAACTGTGTCCGAAGCTGCACCGGCGATTGCTTTACCTGGCTATCTACCTGGTTACTGCAGTTGTAGAAAAAAACAATAAGCAAACAGAACACTACGCGGGAAATATTCATAGAAACATTAATTTTAAAACGAAAGACACAGGTATCCGGGAGTAATGAAAACAGGCATCCTGTTAACATATCATTGCGCCTGTTAGCGCTTTAATAAGATTTCCATTTCCCCATTTGCACTGTAAATGATATTTTGAAGCAAATTAAGCTCCGTAAAATCGTTTATCCGCCCGATAATTTTTTCATGCTCCGTTTGGTAATTATTTACTGCAATTACGTACATGCCTGCAGCGGCAGCCGATAAAATACCGCTGTTCGAATCTTCAAACGCCAGGCATTCATAGGTATATTTTTTCATCTGCTCTGCAGCTTTTAAAAAAGCTTCGGGATGCGGTTTTCCGTTTTGTACTTCGTCGCCGGTTACGTAATGCTTAAAATAGTGTTCAATTCCGTTTTGCACCAGCATCTTTTTAGCTCTTGGCTTCTTAGAGCTGGTTACCAGGGTTATATTTTGTAAGATTTCAGCAACAGCTTTTACGAAATCTGCAACGCCCGGCACTAATGGCGGCTGCATGCTGGTATCAAACACAATGGCTGCTTCCCGGATGTCCTGCTTTGTTTCACCGCTGGAGTTGGTAAATAATTCGTTCAGTGTGTCTGCGCCTGTTCTGCCGAGAATATATTTTACCATGGTATCATCTGTAAATGCAATGTTTTCTTTTGCAGCCCATCCCCGCCAGAACCTTTCTATTTCGGTATTAGAATCTATAATAACGCCGTCCATATCCATTGCTATACCGCGGATTGTATATGTATCCATAAAAGCTGCAACTTACAAAATGAAATGTGCAAGAAAATTATTGATTAGGTGGAAAATATACCTGGGCAGGTAAGCCTTTTACACACCAAACTGTTTTAAATGATGATCCATGTGTTTCCATATAAAAACGCCCCATTCAGCATTGGTTAAATTACCAAGCATCGGATGTGCGGCCTTGATATTTTGCCGGCCATTTGCCAGCAGGGAAATAATTTCTATATAGTCTGCCAGGTCTTTTTCAAAACCAAGATTGTAGTCTTTTGTATTTACGTATTTAGGATTGGATTGAATGCCTTTCGGAAAGTTTTTCATTACTTTAAATAACATCAGCTTCAGCAGGCGTTGCTTTAGGGCCGGCTTTTTATCTGCAGGTTTTCCTTTCATTATATCCCTGTTTACTTTGTTGCAATGAAAGAGCATGGTATTGATGTTCATATTTCCCCACAAGGCTTTGGAGGCCGGTGTAAGTGCTTGCGCTCGGGCAATAATTTCATCAGCATATACAGGATTGAAAATATTTTTCTTCATAGGTTGCAGTTATAAATAAAAGCAGGAGAATAATAATATGGTATTTGCTGTAGCAAAAATTTATAAGCCAGGATTTAAAACTACAGAATGTTTATCAAATGATAGGATCTGTAAATTTTAAGCGACAGGTAATTAAAAAAACATTTTCATAATAACGGGCAGACACAGAACAGCCGCATAAAAGAGGATTGCGGGATAAAAAAGTGCCTGTTTGCGGACTGTGTGTAGTATTACAACAATATGGTAAGCTTAAGCCTGCCGTTAGTTAATTGCTTCGCATTACCGGCCCCGTCGTACAGCTTGCAGTTGAAGGCAGCGGCAACAGTAACATCAGTAGCAATATCTGTTACCGGATCGCCTGCAATTTCAGCATTGGTAATTGTAAAGCTGCTGCCTGTCTGGCCTGCACTGCCGGCACAGGTTTGCCAGAGCGTTCCATTACTGTCTGTCCAGGAAAGATAAATGCCATCCGTCAACAATGTTTTGGTAAATACCTTATTTAAATCTGAAGGAAGCGTATAAACAGTATCGTTACTTTTGCGCGCATAACCATAAATAGCGGGTGCAAAAAAAGCATTCACGGCCTTGTAGGACGCCGGCGCAGGGTTATTATCCGAGGTGCTTTCGTGAAAGTATATGCTGCCTTTGGAAAAATCGAATATTAAATTACCTACATTCTCTTTAAAGGTAACGCCTGCAAAATTCAGGTTATACAGGTTGGTATCTTCAAATCCTTTACCCCATAAAGAATACCAGGGTCCGTACGAATTATCTGCCTGCAACTGCTGCAAACCTGTTATTCGTTGTCCGTCAAGCGTTATATCAATAAAGTGGGTAGTATCTATAAGCGCAGAATCTCCGGTGTTAGTATTGGTAACATCGTAAGTAAGCTCTTTGTTACAGGCAATAAAAAAAATAACTGGGCACAGTAACAGCGATATGGATTTTAAAGTAATCATTTTCACACATTTATTTATGGATGTAGTTCCGGCGCACTTACTTATAAAGACGTATAAATATAACTACAAATATTAAAAAGCAGCTTTATTTGACTTTTCTGCATTGACTCCCTTTGAAAATAACAGCGATTGGCCTGTTAGGTTGTTGCACATCTTTACACTACAAAGCTATTCAACCTGACAGGTTTTATAGCTCCTGAATTTCAAATTAAGGCACTACTGACTTTTCTTTTATACAGCACAGTTAGAATATGGTTTTATTTTTAAGCATAAAAAAACTATCTGCACTAAATAGAGAAAAAATTGTGCCGCCAATCGCTGAGGGCGTTAGGTAAACGTTTACAGGCAGCTTATCACTTTATTACCAAAGGCGCTATTCCTTTACATTTGCGCTTATGGCTGAGGAAGTTTTTTTCTTACAGGATGAGCAGAGTGAAGAATTGTATGAACGCCGTATTTTTACAATAGACAGCGGGCAGGAACCCCTGCGGATAGATAAATGGCTGCAAACCCATATAGAAGGCGCAACGCGCAACAAGCTGCAGCAGGGTATCGAGGCCGGTTTTATTACGGTAAATAGCCATGCTGTAAAAAATAATTACAAACTAAAACCCGGCGATCAGGTAATTGTATTAAGCTTTACCAGCCCGGAACAAACAGAAATAATACCCGAACCCATACCCCTTACCATCGTTTATGAAGATGATGCATTGATGGTGATTAACAAGTCGGCCAATATGGTGGTACATCCGGGCATCGGCAATTATTCCGGCACCCTGCTTAATGGTATCGCTTATCATTTATTGACGCAAAACCCCGGCTTGTCCGAAGAAAATTTGCCGCGGTATGGCCTCGTGCATCGCATAGATAAGAATACTACGGGCTTGCTGGTGGTGGCCAAAACCGGCGGAGCAGCGGCACATTTGGCAAAACAATTTTACAATCATACCGTATCGAGAAAATACATGGCGCTGGTATGGGGCAATTTAGAGCAAACCGAAGGAACTATCGTTGCCCACGTTGGCAGGCACCAGCGCTTCCGCAAAATGTATGATGCTTACCCGGATGGCGAGCACGGCAAGCATGCTATCACGCATTATAAGGTAAAAGAGCGTTTCAATTATGTTACGCTTGCAGAATGCAGGCTGGAAACAGGCCGTACCCATCAGATACGGGTACACATGAAGTACATTGGACATACTTTGTTTAACGACTGGGAATATGGCGGTGATAAAATTTTAAAAGGCACCGTTTATACAAAATACAAACAGTTTGTGGACAATTGCTTTGCTCTATGTCCGCGCTGCGCTTTACATGCCGAAACATTAGGCTTTCTGCATCCTGCAACCGGCGAGCAACTATTTTTCCAGGCGCCGCTGCCCGTTGATATGCAGCTTGTGATAGACAAATGGAGAAGCTATATAAATAAGATGTAGCATAGCCATAAAACCAAAGCGGCGCAAAGATTTTTATACACTCACTTTTTTAATACAATAATTAATTAGTGCCTTAGCGTCTTCCTGGCTCAAAATTATCCGCTTAGCTTTGCGAAAATTTTTGCTGATACAGAATGAAAAATACAGCCCGCATTTATTTTGATAACGCCGCTACCACGCCACTTGATGCCGACGTGCTGGAAGCGATGCTGCCTTATCTCACTACGTATTTTGGCAATCCAAGTTCCATCTACAGTTATGGCCGCGAAACACGCCTTGCTATCGAGAATGCCCGTAAATCGGTAGCTAAAAATTTGAATGCGCACCCGGCAGAAATATTCTTTACCAGCGGCGGTACCGAAAGCAGTAATATGGCGATCCATGCAGCGGTCAGCGACCTTGGATGCACGCGTATCATCACTTCCGCCCTCGAGCACCATGCTACGCTGCATACGGTAGAACACCTGGGGCGCAGCGGTAAAGCGGCAGTGAACTATATGCATATTTTGCCGAACGGCCATGTTGACCTGCAGCACCTCGAAGAGCTGTTGGGGAACAATAAAGATAAATGCCTCGTTACCCTCATGCACGCCAACAACGAAATTGGCAACCTGCTGGATATACAGTCGGCCGGCGCTATCTGCAAAAAGTATAACGCCATTTTCCATAGCGATACAGTACAGACGGTCGGGCATTTCCCTTTCGACCTGCGCAATACACCGGTACACTTTATCACCGGCGCGGCGCATAAATTTCACGGGCCGAAAGGCATTGGCATTATTTACATTAATGAGCAAATAAAAGTGCATCCCTATATCAACGGTGGATCGCAGGAGCGCAATATGCGCGCCGGCACCGAGAATGTGTATGGCATTGTAGGCTTTGCCAGAGCCCTGGAAAAAGTTACTAAAAATTTTGAGGAAGACAGCAGCTATATACGCAGTATTAAAGAATATATGGCCGACCAGTTGCAACAACAATTGCCCGATGTATCTTTTAACGGCGACCCTTTTGGCAACAGTCTTTACACGGTATTAAATATCAGTTTTCCAAAAACAGAACGGAGCGAGATGCTGTTGTTCGGGCTCGATATGCAAAACATTTGCGCCTCCGGCGGCAGCGCCTGTACCAGCGGCGCCGACCTCGGCAGTCATGTTATCAGGGCGGTGAATGATGATGCTAACAGGATATCCGTCCGTTTTTCTTTCAGTAAATACAATACGAGGGAAGAAGTAGATACGGTGGTTAATAAACTGAAAGATCTTATATAGTAATCATTCACATTAAAGGGTTTCAAAAATCATAAATACCATTGCCATGAAGTGTAATAAATACCTGTTCGCAGTTATAAGCTCGCTGCTATCCTTTTTTGCCGGTGCGCAACAAGATTCTATGATCAATGGCCATCCTGCATGGATAATGCAAGGCAATATCTATGAGGTAAATGTGCGGCAATACACGCCCGAAGGCACTTTTAAAGCTTTCGCAAAAAGCCTCGACCGGCTAAAGGCGATGGGTGTGCAAACATTGTGGTTTATGCCCATCAATCCCATCAGCAAAGTGGACCGCAAAGGAGCCTTGGGCAGCTATTACGCAGTGGCCGATTTTAATGCTGTTAACCCGGAATATGGCAACCTGCAGGACTGGAAAGCATTGGTAAACGCAGCACATGCCAAAGGTTTTAAAGTGATTATAGACTGGGTGCCCAACCATTCCGGCGCTGATAATAGCTGGCTGAAAACGCATCCTGATTTTTATGTAAAAGACAGCATGGGAAATCCGAAGATGGAGTTTGACTGGACCGATACGCGCAAGCTGAATTACGGCAATCCGGTACTGGTGGATACCATGATTAACTGCATGAAATACTGGCTTACAGAAACCGGTATTGATGGCTTTCGCTGCGACCATGCCGATGGCCCGACGCAGGCCTTCTGGACAAAGTGCAATGCCGAATTAAAGAAAGAAAAAAATATACTGATGCTGGCAGAAGCCGATGAAGACTGGATGTATGCTGCCGGCTTTGATGCAACGTATGCGTGGCGATTGTTTCATACTATGAATGATATTGCCAAAGGCGATAAAACGGCAACTGCAATAGACAACGAATTAAAATTTATAGACAGTGCGTACCCTGCTAATGCGCTGATTATGGATTTTACCAGCAACCATGATGAGAATAGCTGGAACAAGGCAGATTATGCCACGATGCCGGGAGAAAGCCATGCACCTTTTGCGGTGCTTACGCAAACCCTTCCACATGCGGTGCCGGAAATTTACAGCGGCCAGGAAGAGCCGTTTCTGGACAGCATCAGCTTTTTTTATAAAGACACTATTACATTCGGTAAATATGCCCGCGCGCCGTTTTATAAAGCGCTTTTAATGCTGCGCAAAAGCAACCCGGCGCTTTCTGCCGATGCATCTTTTACAAAGATTACAACCGGCAAAGACGATGCGGTTTATGCGTTCATCCGGCAGAAGAACAACAACAAAGTGTTGGTGATGGTTAACCTTACCAATGCGCCGCAGTCTTTCAAATTCACAGAGAAGATACCATCGGCGATGCAGAATATATTTACCAACAAGCTTGATAATATAGCAAAAGGCGAAACGGTTAGCTTGCAGTCCTGGGGCTACCGGGTGTATAGTTATTAGCTGTTTGATGCAGTTACCGGTGCAATGATCTTTACAAAATAATCAGCCGGAAATGCAGGCAGTTGCGGTGGTGAAGCGAATAATGCATAGAGGGTACTGCCACTTCCGGTCATGGCGGCATACACAGCCCCTTGCAGGTAGAGTAGGGCTTTTACTGCTGCAATAGCAGGATATTGTTGCGCAGCTACTTTTTCAAAATCGTTGGTAATTATTTCTTTCCACGTTTCTACCGGCTGTTGAATAGCTTCCATCAGGTTATACGGGGCCGGCTGTACTTGTAGTTGGGAGAAAGCCCAACCGGTATTGATGTGAATACCCGGATTGATAATCACAAAATAATAACTGCCCAGACCGAGCGAAACCGGCTGTAACAGTTCTCCCCGGCCGCTGCCAAAACATGGCTTATTAATAATAAAAAAAGGACAATCGCTGCCAAGCTCCAATGCAAATTCCAGCAACTGTTGTTCGCTCAGCTCCATGTTGAATTTTTCATTCAGCATGTGCAATATAAAAGCGCCGTTGGCACTGCCGCCGCCCAACCCGGCGCCCATAGGAATCGTCTTATGTAAGTGCATAGCTACCGGAGGCAGTTGCGGATAATACGATTTTAAAAGATGCCAGGCTTTGAGGCAAATATTATCAGCAGGTTTTCCTTGTATAAGCAGCCCGCTCAGGTTAAGAGCCGGCGCTTCTTTTTGCGGCAGCGTAATTATTTCAATACAATCGTGGAGGAGTAACGGATAAAATACTGTTTCCAGGTTATGATAGCCATCGGCTCGTTTGCCGGTTATATGCAGACCGATATTGATTTTACAATTGGGAAACCGTATCACAGTTAATTATTGAAGAGACTGCTATTTTTTTCTTTTTTTCAATTCGTCTCTTATGGCTATCGCGCGCAGATAATCTTCCTGCTCCAGCACTTCATTCAACAGGGTTTCCAGTTCGGTTACACTCAGGCTGCTCAGATTTTCTTTGGAAGTGCTGATAGATGACGTAGCAGCCTGCTCTACCGCTACTTCGGTCTTTTTCTTTTTGCCCGAATCTTCCATTAAAATACCCGCGCTTTCCAGGATATTATCATACGTAAAGATAGGACAGCCAAACCGCACCGCTAAAGCAAGTGCATCGCTGGTGCGGCTGTCTATTTCCACCGTGTCATGCTCGTTGATGCAGATTAATTTGGAATAAAAAATACCTTCCTGCAGGTCATTAATCACAATCTCCATCAGTTCTACATTAAACGCATTCATAAAGTTCTTCATAAGATCGTGGGTAAGCGGGCGGCTGGGCTGCATTCTTTCCAGTGCCACCGCAATTGCCTGCGCTTCAAAACCTCCGATTACAATGGGCAACCGGCGCAGTCCGTTTACTTCCCCCAATACAACTGCATAAGAATGCGTTTGTGTGATACTGTGCGACAGTGCAACTATTTCCAGTTCTATCTTCTTCATGCCTGATACTGCATTGTTTTTATCCGGCAAAAGTAATAATTTTCAATTGTTATACCGCTCGTATCATTGCGGGAGAAATAACTTAAAAAAATTAATAAGGATGCAATCGCCGGAAATAAGTTTCCGCACTGTAAAACGCTCTGGCAGCGCTGGTAATGAGCCACTTATTATTGCCGGATTCCCTTTTCTTCACCATTCTTAAGCGTATCTTTTGAACGAGGCATTTATTAAACATATAGAAACCCGGCTTAGCGCGCAAACCGAAAAAAACGTACACGTATCAGGTATTAAACAGGTATTCGGCGGCGATATTAATGTTACCTGCATGATAACAAGCAAGGAAGGAAATTATTTCATTAAAACCAATAACGCCTTGCACGCAGATATGTATGAAAAAGAATTTGCAGCCCTAAAATTATTGTACCATACCCATACACTTAAAATACCGCAGCCCATATTCTCCGGCGTGTACGAAGCAAACAGCTACCTGTTGATGGAATACCTTGGAAAAGGGGCAGCCGGCAACAATTTGTGGCAGCAATTAGCAACCGGCCTGGCCTTACTGCATAAAAACAGTAATTCCACATTCGGGTTGTTGTATGATAATTACATTGGCACAATTCCGCAACACAATAAACCTTCTGCTGACTGGCCTACATTTTATGCTGCACAACGTATCCTGCCGCTTATTAAACTTGCACATGATAAATCGCTGTGCGATAAAACAACGGTACTGTCAGCAGAAAAGTTTTGCAAAAAATTGTCTTCCCTGCTACCCGAAGAAGCGCCTGCGCTCCTGCATGGCGACCTGTGGAGTGGCAATAAAATGTTTACGGTAACGGAAGAAGCGGCTGTTTACGACCCGGCAATATATTATGGCCACCGCGAGATGGATATTGCCATGACTTTATTGTTTGGCGGTTTCCCCGAAACGTTTTATGCTGCTTACCACGAAGCTTTTCCCCTGCAGAAAGACTGGCAACAACGTACGGATATCAATCAGTTATACCCGTTGCTGGTACATCTTAATTTATTTGGGCGGCAATATTACAATGCTGTATATACCATACTCGCAAAATATGCTTAGCACCCTGCATACAACAGCCCGCAAATGGCTTGCGGGCTGTTAATCAACTTATACCTGTGGTAATATATTAATAAAGGCGGAATATTATTCGGGCATCAGGCTTTGCTTATCTACCCGCCGGTTTCTGTCGAGCAATTTATCTTTTGCTTTCTGCATCATTTCCTGCAGCGTTTCTACCGCATCCAGTACGGCCGTTTCAAAAGTTCCGGCGCCCTTCTTTACAAAATGGTCGTTACCCGGCACTTCTAACCGTATTTCACAAAAATTATTGGAAGGATCGCCGTCGGCACCTTTGTACAGCGTTACATCTGCCCTGATAATCTTATCGCTTTTAAGCTTGTTCAGCGTTTCTATTACATAGCTTTCGAGTCCGTTGCTTGCTTTGAAGCCTGGCGATTCAATAATAATATCCATAGTTGTAATTTTAAAATAACAGCACTATTATCATACCAAGAGCCTTCTTTTCTTTGTTAAGACTGGTGCGCAGCCGCCGGATTATTTATATAGCTGCGGAGGATTAATTTTTGCAACGGAGCACGGTAGCATACCGGTTGATTTAACATTCCTTTGCCCTTAATCATTTTATCTTCATTTTTTATATAAGCGCCTGCAGATGAATAAATTTTTATTGGGTTTAAATATTGTTTTACTGGTTGCCGTTGGCATTTTGTATTATTACTTTTTCCAGTACCGAAACCAGGACGAGCACCGCATTAAAGACGCCAATGCGGCGGTTGCCAACAACTTTAAAATCGCCTATTTCGAGCTGGATTCTTTACAGGAAAACTATACTTACTTTAAAGAAGTGCGCGAAGAACTGAACAAGCAGGAAGCGCAGAAAACAAAACAACTGAATACCATACGCGATAACTACCTGAATAAGCTGAAAGAATACAACCAGAAAGGCGCTACAATGAGCCAGACCGACCAAAGTACTTTTGAGCAGCAACTGCGCACACTGCAAAACACATACGAACAGCGCCAGCAGGAATTGGGGCAGGAAATGAATACGCTGTACATGCAAAAAATGCAGAATGTAAAACTGCGTATCCAGGACTTTTTAAAAACCTATTGCAAAGACAAAGGCTATGCGTATGTATTTGCCGCCAGCAGCGAGGATTATTTATATTACAAAGACACGCTGCGCAATATAACCATGGATATTGTAGGCCGACTGAATGCAGATTATAAACCGGCAAAAAATCCATAACGCTGTATATAGAAACACTATCTTACCATCCCGTTTAAAAAAAATGTAAACGGGATTTTTTATTACCGGAAATAATATATTGCTGTATTTATTTTTTGTAAGCATATTATCAACATAAGATAGCTTCAAAGCGGTAATACTTTTCGCTGTAGTGTAGCATTACTGCTGCACAATTCGCAGCATTATGAAAGCTATATCAGGGCGTTTCCCGAAAACGTGCTGTATATCGTTTTCGGGTGGCTTTTTTTCGTTCTCCACTTTCCACTAAGTGGAGAACATTACATATAAAGCATTAAATGATAAATTATTTTAACCATTTAACCATCAACCATCACCAATATACCATCTCACTATGTCCCAAACAACCGAACATTTTAAGCCTTCGCTTGGCCTTACCGATGCAACAATGCTCGTAGCCGGCAGTATGATTGGCTCCGGTATTTTTATAGTAAGCGCCGATATGCTCAAGGATGTAGGCAGCGCGGGCTGGCTTATTTTTGCGTGGCTGCTTACCGGCTTTATGACGATTACTGCCGCACTAAGCTACGGAGAGCTAAGCGCCATGTTTCCAAAAGCCGGCGGCCAGTATGTGTATCTTAAAGAAGCTTATAATCCGCTGGTTGGCTTTTTATATGGGTGGAGCTTTTTTGCGGTGATACAAACCGGCACCATTGCAGCCGTGGGCGTGGCCTTTAGTAAGTTTGCAGCCTACCTGATACCTGCCGTAAGCGAAAAAAACATCCTTGCCGATTTTGGTTTTTTCAAAATTTCGGCAGCGCAGGTCGTTTCTATCCTGCTCATTATCTTTCTCACCTTTATCAATACCCGCGGCGTTAAAAGCGGCAAGCTTATCCAGAATGTTTTTACCGGCGCAAAACTCATCGCGCTCTTCAGCTTAATTATTTTTGGCTTTCTGCTGGCGTTTAACAAAGATATCTGGGCGGCCAACTGGCAACATCCGTTTGCCATGATGCACTACAATAAAGACAGCAATGGCTGGACGGAGATAACAGGCGTTGCGGTATTGGGAGCAATGGCCTCGGCGCTGGTTGGTTCTATCTTTAGCAGCGATGCCTGGAACGGCATTACGTTTATTGCCGGCGAAGTTAAAAACCCGCAGCGCAATATTGGGTTGAGCTTATTTTTAGGTACGCTCATCGTTACTGTTATTTATGTATGCTGCAACCTCATGTATCTGTCTGTTTTACCCATCGGTACAACCCCTGCCGATGTGCAAAGCATTGCTTTTGCGCCGGAAAACCGGGTAGCAACGGCGGCGGCACACAGTATTCTCGGCAATGCAGGTACGTATATAATTGCGGTGCTTATTATGGTTTCTACTTTTGGCTGCAACAACGGCCTGATACTATCCGGCGCAAGAGTGTATTATACGATGGCGAAAGATGGCTTGTTTTTTAAACAAACGGGCACCCTTAACAAAGCATCGGTACCGGCTTACGGCTTGTGGATACAATGCGCGGTAGCTGCTTTACTATGCCTCAGCGGCCGGTATGGCGATTTGCTGGATTATGTATCGTTTGTAGTGATGCTTTTTTATATTCTTACCATTGCGGGCATCTTTATTTTGCGCAGGCAGCGCCCGCTGGCGCCGCGGCCGTACAAAGCGTTTGGCTACCCGGTGCTGCCTTTTATTTATATTGTATTAGCCGCCGTGTTTTGCATCTCGCTCATTATTTACAAGCCTACTTATACCTGGCCGGGATTAATAATTGTACTTATCGGCGTGCCGCTGTATTATATAGCGGTTAGCGCAAAAAAGAAAGCGCTGTAGCTACAATAAATCAATAGCGCAAACAGGTCGGGCGTTACATAGTAAAAACGTACCATTAAAGTAGTATAAGCTGCACTGTATCCGTTTAAAAAGCGGCAACGCCAATTGCTGAGCCGCTACACTTCCTTTTCGCCAATGCGGAATACGGCTACTTTATTATTGTCCAGCTCAAAAAAATGATCTACATATTCATCGGCCAGTAGCTGCCCGTTTACATCGTGCACTACCTGATGCACTTTTATTTTTACTGCGCCGCCTTCTGTGGTTATGCTTTCAGGCGTTACCTCGCTGCTTACCAATTGAAACTGCCGTAGCCAGTATTCCTTTACACCGTCCTTTCCATATACATAGCCGCCTTCCATTCCGTTGGCCCATTGCACGGCATCAGTCATGTGCGCTATTACTTCGTCTATATTGCGCGCATTAAAATTTTTATAGAGGTCTTTAAAAAACGCTTCTTGCCGGTCCATTGTTTATATATTTTAAGTTAAATATCACTTATAACCCGACTGTCGTTTATCCTTTTAACAGCCTGAGGATGCTCAACAACCACAACCGCTGCTACATTAAGCCAGTAATGGATTTGGAATAGCATTTCTCCCGAAATTCCCATTACTTTATTCTTGTCTTTACATTGCAATAGTAGCTGAAAATGTTAAGTTGCGCGTAGTGTTATACCTGGTGTTATTTTATTTTTTCTGTATTTGCCAGTAATGTTTAAACGGGTCGCCGATCATTCCCTGCCGGTAACCGTACGCATAATCTTGTGCCGGACTTACTTCAATCGCTCCTGCTTCCACCGCTTTGTTTATTACCTGGGCTACATCGGAAACAAACAAACCAATACATATTGTGGTGCCAGTGTGTGTATCAGGAGAAAAGAAGCAGATTTTCGTCGTCATTTCGTGCAAGTGAAATACGGTTTCGCCAATACACAATTCTGCTACGTGAATACTGCTATCAACGTTTGAAAAACGCATTTGTTCTATTGCTCCAAGGGATTTTGATAAAATGAGAGGTCTCTGACTCTACTATTGATGAATAGCTCCGGAGCAAAAGATACTTTATCATCGTTCGTTTTCATAAACGCTTTTTTTTGCTTTGCACCTAAGCGGACGGGGCCCTTAACAGTCATTCTCTTATCAGTGCTTTTTTACAATAAGACTATATTTTCAGTTTTATAAACATGCTGTGGACTTATTTGAGTTGCGATTTTTTTTATTTCTGTCTTCAGGTAACAGGTTCCTCTCGTTAAAGATATAGGTAGAGTTCTTGTCAGCCATCCAATCAATCAGTTTTAATATACCCACAACATTTAAGGCAATTCCGAGAGTAATGCCGATGCAATAGTCCGCCCTGGTTACAAGATGATTAGTATCAATAATGGAAACGAAAAAATAGGCACAAGGCACAAATAGCAACACACTCGTTGCTAAGCCTGCATTATAAAGTGTTTTACCTTTAATGTTAAATAATATCGTATGTGCTAATATATTACCAATAGAAACCATTATAGTGGCAATACCTAACCATATCGCTCTTTCAGAAAGGATAGCCGCAAAAAAATAAGAAGTCCAGCCAACAACTACATTTACATAAAATGCAGTATTCGTATTTAACGGGTAACGGTTGGGCGTTTTACTTTTATACATAACGGTGTTAACCATTCCCAGTAAAGTTCCAACTATCCGATATTCTTCTGATTGATGTAAAAAGAGGGAAACTAAACTGAACCACATTAAGAGTTGATAATTTGTCAGATCACTGCGGCTTATGAAAATATAAAGTAAAACTACTACAGCAAGAAAAGCACCTGCATCATACCATTTTTTACGCAGTAAGTTCATTTTTCAATTGTCTATTGCTTTATGGAGCGTCGTTTAAAAATCTTTGCTAACGTTGAAGCATTGGCAAGGTGGCGGCATTCATTGAACTTCCAGCCCCAGACCGCTGCTGAATAAAGTTAACAATATTGATGATAAGCACTCCAGTCAAATGTTGTTCGTCACGCTGAAATAGTTGTTGATGCTTGCACATAGCTGATTGCTTGTTCGTCGCCCGCCATATACGCCAATGCATTTGTTAGCTGCTGTTTTTCTTTTCCGCAAGAGTTGCTATTGTTTTACCAAGTTGCTTTCTCTCCAGAGGTGAATTTGTCAATCTTATAGATTGGTTAAAATGTTCGATGGCTTTGTTCGTATCAATAGCAGAATATAAATAGCCAAGTAATGAATGATAATAACTATTTGTCGGCAAACCTAATTTCGCCGCTTCGTGTATGGCTTTTTCATTTCCGTAAACTTTTGCAAAGGCAAATGTTCTGTTCAATGCAACAACAGACGAATACTCCCGTAAAAGAAGCTCATTATACAAACTTAAAATGTGCTGCCACTTGTCGCTGGCATTGGTTGTATGCCAATAAGCGATGCTTGCTTCAAAGTGATATTTTGAAAGTTCATTGGTAGCATAGGCGTTCATTAAATAATAAGCCCCTTTGTTAGTAAGATCCTTGTCCCAAAGTGCTGTGTCCTGCTCTTCAAAAAGCACAGTGCCCTCAGCAGCTATTCTCGCTTCGAGTCTTGAACTTTGAAAACATTGCAAAGCAAGAAGGGCATTCACTTTGGAATTGTTGGTATGGGCATTCTCCGTCAATGTTAGTGTCAACCGCATTGCTTCGGCGCATAAATCTTTTCGAACTAAGTTGTCGTTTGATTTAGAAAAATAGCCTTCGTTGAATAAAAGATAAAGTGTGGTAAGAACGGTGTCAAGCCGTGATACGATATCTTCTGCCCGCAACTCCTCAATCTTAAAATTCTGAATGCGTAAATTTTCTCGTGCCCTGGATAATCTTTTTTTGATTGTTTCTTTATTGCTTAAAAAAGCATTGGCTATTTCTTCGACACTAAAGCCGCAGAGAATTTGCAATGCCAAACACACTTGCGCCTCCTGGGCATTGGCAGGATTGCAAACTGCAAACATCATTGCCAGCTGACTGTCCCGGAAGGCCTGTTCTGTAAAATCAATGTCTGTGAAACTGGGGTCATGGCTTTTCTCCATGATTGTTTTCACTACTTTACTTTCAAAAATTGTATTTCGTTTCAGGTAGTCTTTTGTTTTGTTTTTTGCAACAGCATACAACCATGCCGTCGGGTTCTCGGGCAGTCCGTGTAAGCTCCATACTTCGGTTGCTTTTAAAAACGTCTCACTCGCAATGTCCTCTGCAATTTCAATATGCTTTAAACCAAACTGACGGCAGATAACAGCCGTCAGTTTGGTATATTCCAATCTAAACAAATGTGGCAAAAGGCGCTGGCTCACATCTTCTTTCACTTGTTAATTAGATTTATTGATACGCTTTTAAATAGTTGTGTTGTTTACAATGTCTGACGGTGTCATATTCGATGTGCTTATTCTTTCTGGATTGTAGTTATTTGCCTGACCAATGTCGGCTGTCCTAACGATGATGTAACCCTGGATGAACTCTTTGATTTCTGTGTACGGTCCATCAGATACCGTGTGGTCAGGCTTAATAGTTTTGGCACTTGACACCGAAAGCCTGTTGCCATTGTTATCAAACTTGTTGTGATTGCTCGTAATTAGGACCATACAATGATGGCACTTTATTACCTGAAGCTCTCAAATGTGAAATAAGTTCTCCACGATGATGATACAAGTGATTGTATAAAAAACCTCTTATAACTTGAATTTTAGGCATTGGTCCCAAAAATGTTTGCCCACCTGCACCCATAGTCCAAGGGTTCATATATTGAGTTTCATCAGATTTTTCAATTGCTTTTTGAGCTGCATTAACATTGGCTTCAAATTTTTCAAGAATATTTGAAGTTTTGCTAATGTCGCCTTTGTCATATTTGTAGTTGTCCATATTAAAATTGTCGATAGTAAAAGTTTGGTCGTACCAATTGTATACTTCTGCAATATGCGACGCTAATTGTCCAATAGACCAAAGATGGGGTTGTGGACGATATTCCAAAGCCCTGTCTGGAATAATAGATAAAAGTTTTCTTGTGTTTTCGGCTTCGTGTTGAAATTCACCGAGTAAGGCTTCTTTAATCATTCTTTTTATTTTAATTATTTTAAAATCTACTTACTTTTTGATATCGTAATAATCATTGCAATTGTTGTTGTTATAATTTTTAAGCGTAGTCAAATAACCTTTCTGACAGTTGTACCAATAAGATCAACTGTTATCATCCATGGTAACCACGGCTCTTACTTCAACATTGCCGCCCTCTTTTAATATGGGACAATCTTTGGCTAATTCAACAGCATCATTTATGTCGGCTGTCTTAACGACGATGTAGCCCTGGATGAACTCTTTGATTTCTGTGTACGGTCCATCAGACACAGTATTGTCAGGCTTAACGGTTTTGGCATTTGATGCTGAAAGCCTGTTGCCATTGTTTGCCAGTTTGTTTTGAGCAGCAATGCTACCAAACCAGTTCATCCAATCAGTCATCACTTGCTGCATTTGTTCTGGTGACGGTGCATCAGTTGGCGTAGTGCTGTTTCTGAAAATAAATACGAATTCTTTCATGTTAAACTAGTTTTCTTGTTACAAATATTGATTACGTCTACATGACGATTGAAAATTAGGAATGGGGACACGCATGTCAATATATTTTTGCAATGAAGGTTCTATCAAAATGGCAGCTAACGACTTCGGCTTTCTGCTGTACTGGCATTTTCATTCGTCAGCCGAATAACGAACGAAAGATAATTAGAATTCCTGATGATGAAGTGTAATACGTCAGCCAGCATAGCAGAAAACCTTTTGTTGTATGCCATTTATTCAATAAGTGTCGCTTGCATTTTGTCAAACTTAATGTTGTCACCGAAAGCAAGGTCAAAATGAGGAATGATATTTAAATATTCGCTTAATTTAGGAACTTGGTTTAAACGCAACGGCTTGTCTGGTCTGAAAATAATATCATACTGATCTTGCTTATCTTTGTCTGTCCTGTGAACATCTTGATTGTCATAAGCAAAAAGTCCTGATTCAGCATAACGTTTCCAGTCAACATAGGATACCACATCTTTGTCCAGCTTAGCAAAATAAGCAGTTGTCATTTTGGATAGTGTCTCAATAAGTTTGTCAAGCAGAAGAAACTGATTGAATGACTGTGTCACACATTGAGGTCTGTAAGAACGGTTGAAAGTAGAAAAAACGCCGATGTACACCCTGCAGCTCCGCTACCTGCAATGCCGCTTAAGCTATGGCATTACATTTCTCTCGGTGCAGATGCCGGGTGGCGGCATTCCATACAACCGTCCTGCTTTTAAACAGCAATTTTTTTCTGCTGCTGCCTGCCCTCTTTCTTAAACCTCCGCACCTGTGCGCAATCTTTCTTATTTTTAGTTTTTAAATATTGCACGTAAACAGATCTCATGAAGCGATTGACCGGTATTGCCTTTTGTACCCTTCTCATTATACAAACCTTTGCCCAGCGCAAGCCTGATAGAATTTATATGTCCAACATTCATACGGCTCAATTGTTTCTGGCCGGTAACCAGTTTGGTTATCCCATTATCCAGCCCGGAACTACCGGCGCCCTGGAGTTGCATTTTGATGATTTGGACGGCGCGATAAAAAACTACAGCTACACGTACGAGTTGTGCAATGCGGACTGGCTGCCCGCAGACTTAAACCCGTTTGATTACCTCACGGGCTTTACACAAAACAGGATTACGCAATACCGCGCATCGTCCATTGCGGCTACCAAATACATCCACTACCAGGCATTGCTTCCCGAAAGAAATTGTGTGCCCAAACTGAGCGGTAATTACCTGCTGAAAGTTTTTTTAAATGGCGATACTTCCAAACTGGCATTTACCAAGCGCCTGCTGGTAGTAAACAACGGCGTAAACATACAGGCGCAATTGCAGCAACCCTTTAACCAGGATTTGTTTAAGACGCACCAGAAAGTGCAGTTTAGCATAGATAAAACACCATTGAATATCTTAAACCCGTCGCAACAATTAAAAGTGGTGGTGCTGCAAAACTACCGCTGGGATAATGCGGTGCAAGGCGCGCAGCCCCTGTATATGCGCGGTAATGTGTATGAGTACAACGGAGAAAAGGATTTTACATTTGCGGCTGGCAAAGAATACCGCTGGATAGACCTGAAAAGCTTCCGGTATCTTAGCGACCGGATAAAGAGCGCTAACCGCGAGGTAACGCCACCGGAAATACAGGTGGCGGCAGATGGTGAACGCACTGCGCAACGCTATTTGTGGTACGAAGACTTAAATGGCTTTTACCAGATTGCAACGTCCGACTTTAATAACCCGTACCTGCAGGGCGATTATGCCAATGTTCATTTTTTATATGTGCCTAAAGGCAACCAGCCGTACGCCGATAAGAATTTGTACATTATCGGGCAAATGACGAACTACCAGTACAACGACAGTACCCGTATGAACTACGATGCGAACTTAGGCATTTACGAAAAATCGTTACTGCTGAAGCAGGGATACTACACGTACACGTTTGCCACAAAAGACATCAGCAACCTGAAAGCGCCGGCCAGCGTTGCCATCACCGATGGCAACTATTGGGAAACAGAAAACAACTATACGATATTAGTGTATTACCGCGCGTTCAGCGATCGCAGCGATGAGCTGGTAGGCGCCGTTACCATCAATTCGCGCACAGCGCGGGGAAGGTTATAAACTTTGCATTTGTTTTTATTTATCTAACACTTACATTTGCCGCGGCAGGTCTTACACGACCAGCTCCTGCTGAACCCTCCCAGGACCGGAAGGTAGCAAGAGTAAGCGGTTGTAGCGGTGCGATGTAAGTAGCCTGCCATTTTTATTTTATATTGACAATAGTTAACTGTCAATTTTTTTGTACCTGTTTTTTTCTTCGCTACCCGCTAATTTCCATAATTTTTGATTAAATAAAATGAATTATGCTGAACTACAACTCCGCATTAAAAGTTTTGCAATGCGATTAGTACCTTTGTGTGAGCGGCTTCCAAGTAATAAGATTTCAAAAATTATTGAAGATCAGTTGCTGAGATCTGCTTTTTCGGCTGCAGCAAACTATCGTGCAGCCTGCAATGCGCAATCTAAAAAGGCTTTCAGTGCTAAATTAAGTATAGCCCTGGAAGAAATAGATGAGGCACAGTTCTGGCTGGAAATAACAAGTGAGCTTGAACTGATAAAGCCGGATAAGCTGGTGCTTTTGCTGAAAGAAGCAAACGAACTTACAAAGATTTTAGGCGCAGCCCGCAGAACAGCAACTAAAAAGGCAGCCAGTTAAATATTTATAATTAACAGTTGGACATAAATTGACCATTAACAATTAAAAATTAACCATAATGAAGTTTTTCATTGACACGGCTAACCTTGACCAGATACGGGAAGCAAACGATTTAGGCATTTTAGATGGTGTAACCACCAATCCTTCGCTGATGGCCAAAGAAGGCATTACCGGCGAAGCTGCCATTATGAAACACTATGAAACCATTTGCGGTATTGTAAACGGCGATATCAGTGCAGAAGTATTATCGGTAAAATTTGATGACATTGTAGCGGAAGGCAAAAAGCTGGCGGCGATACATCCCAACATTGTGGTAAAGGTGCCGATGATAAAAGAAGGCGTAAAAGCCATTAAATGGTTTACCGATAATGGCATCCCTACAAACTGTACGTTGTGTTTTTCTGCAGGGCAGGCAATCCTTGCAGCCAAAGCAGGTGCGCGGTATATCTCGCCGTTTATCGGCCGCATAGACGATAGCGGCTGGGATGGTGTGCAACTGATTGAGCAGATTGTAAACATCTACACGATACAAGGTTATAAAACGCAGGTATTGGCGGCGTCTATCCGCAATGCTAATCATATTATCCAGTGTGCAGAAGTAGGTGCGCATGTAATTACTTCACCTTTAGAATCTATTTTAGCGTTGTTAAAACATCCGCTTACCGATATTGGCCTTGCCAAGTTTCTGGAAGATGCAAAGAAGATGAGTTAATTATTTATAGTTTTGTGTAAACAAAGGGTGGGAAAGCTTTGCTTTCCCACCCTTTGTTTTTTGTGGCAGGCAGAATACCCGTTTCTGCTGAATGATCGGTAAAACCGTTGTTATCATCAAGGCGAATTGTGAATTCAAGCCAAATTTGCTCATCACTCCAGTTCTCTGCTTTATCATTATTATCAACCTCCAAACAAGGGCATGATTTTATTTTTGTAAAGCGACAAGAGCAGAAAAAGGAGAAACAATAATTTGTACAGTAGAAAGCTAAATTGCCGTAATAGAAAAAATCAGGCATAATGTAAAACAGTAGCGCGAATACAATCCTCAGTAAAAGGGCTTTATACATATTGTATTGGCTGATTTGCTATACTTGCTGCAACCGTTAAAGTTCCATTCGCCAAGGGTAAAGAAGGGTTAAGGATAAGGTTTGCTTAGTACCTTTGCGCTCCTTAACAAATATGACAACAGCACAGGAAACCGTCCTGCAGGACGTAGTAATAAAATTTGCCGGTGATAGCGGCGATGGGATGCAGCTAACAGGTACGCAGTTTACCAACAACACCGCTTTATTGGGTATTGATTTAGCCACTTTTCCCGACTTCCCCGCCGAAATACGCGCCCCGTTGGGAACCGTTCCCGGTGTGAGCGGTTACCAGATACATTTTTCCAGCGACCGCGTTTATACGCCCGGCGATATGTGCGATGTGCTCGTAGCGATGAATGCTGCAGCCATTAAGGTAAATATAAAAAGCCTGAAACCCGGCGGCAAACTTATTGCTAATGTGGATGGCTTTGATGCAAAGAACCTGCGCCTTGCTAATTATGCCGATGGCATTAACCCGCTGGAAGATGGCAGCCTGCACAATTTTGAAGTGATTAAAATAGATGTGACTAAGCTTACACGCGAAGCGCTGAAAGATTTTCCGGAGCTCGGTATGAAAGAAAAAGACCGCGCCAAGAATATGTTTGTGCTTGGATTTATCTACTGGATGTACAACCGGAACCTGGATAACACCATAGATTTTTTAACAGAGAAATTTGGAAAAAAAGAATACATTTTACAGAGTAATCTTAAAGTACTGCAGGCCGGCTATAACTATGGCGACACCACCGAAACCTTTACCACCCGCTACCGCGTGGAGAAAGCGAAACTGCCTCTCGGTAACTACCGCAGCATTATGGGCAACCAGGCCCTGGCAATGGGTTTGGTAGCAGCTACGGTAAAGAGCGGTTTGCCCATGTTTCTCGGCACCTATCCTATTACGCCGGCCTCTGACATCCTGCACGAGCTGAGCAAGCATAAAGCTTTCGGCATCCGCACCTTCCAGGCCGAAGATGAAATCGCCGGCATCAGCGCTGCCATAGGCGCATCGTACGGCGGCAGTATCGGCGTTACCACTACTTCCGGACCGGGCATGGCGTTAAAAGCAGAAGCGATGGGTTTGGCCGTTATGCTCGAAATTCCGTTATTGATTATTAATGTGCAGCGTGGCGGACCGAGTACGGGTTTGCCCACCAAGACAGAGCAAAGCGATTTAATGCAGGCCTATTATGGGAGAAATGGAGAATGCCCGATGCCGGTAATTGCGTCGGCAACGCCCAGTGACTGCTTTGAAGTGGTGTATGAAGCGGTGCGGATGGCGGTAGAACACATGACGCCGGTTATCATGTTGAGCGATGGTTATATTGCCAATGGCAGCGAGCCGTGGAAATACCCGGTAAGTGAAGAATTAACGCCCATTAAAGCAAATTTTAAAACGGGCTTAGACGAAGAGGAACTGAAGTTTCAGCCGTATTTGCGGAATGAAAAATTAGTGCGCCCGTGGGCAGTTCCCGGAACTGCAGGACTGGAGCACCGGATTGGCGGAATAGAAAAACAAAACATTACAGGCAATGTTAGCTACGACCCGGACAACCACCAGTTGATGGTAAAAATCCGGCAGGAAAAAGTAGATACCATTGCCAATTTTATTCCGGACCAGACATTGGACAGCGGACCTGCAAAAGGCAAGGTATTGGTGCTTGGCTGGGGAAGCACGTACGGTTCTATTAAAAGTGCGGTGCTGGAGTTGCAGCAGGAAGGGCACAAAGTAAGCCACGCGCATATCCGCTACCTGCGCCCCTTTCCGAAGAATTTAGGAGAGATCTTAAAAAACTTTGATACGATACTGATACCAGAACTGAATAACGGCCAGTTAATAAAAATTATCCGCGACAAATACCTGGTTGATGCAAAAGGCTATAATAAGATTATGGGTGTGCCGATTATGAAAGCCGAACTGATGGAAGAAATAAAGAAGTACCTATAATAACATTTATTTCATTCGTGTAACACCGGCTATACAATAGTTATGAATATACTTATTATTGGCGCAAGCCGCGGGCTG
Source organism: Ilyomonas sp. (assembly GCA_965247435.1). GTDB lineage: Bacteria > Bacteroidota > Bacteroidia > Chitinophagales > Chitinophagaceae > Ilyomonas. The sequence continues at coordinate 2,960,395 of OZ252019.1, forward strand.
GGACATGCGCTGGCAGCAGGCTTAGGGGCTGAAGGCAGGCATTTGTACCTTCTTTCCCGCACTTTACCGCAGGTAATGAAACAAAGTTCTGCCTCTTTTTATACATGGATAGAAGCGGATTTATCTCATAACGATTTCACTTCTACCCTTAAAAAAGAACTGCGAAACGTACCGGTTGATGTACTGATTTACAACGCCGCTGTGTGGGAACAAAATGCCTTTCGTGGTAATTATAAAATTACCGATGACACCGAAGATCACCTGCGTAATATCATCAATATCAATCTTACAGCCGCGATACTTATAGTGCAGGCATTATTGCCTAATCTGGAACAGGCAACAACCTCCAGGATAATTTTTATAGGCTCCACTTCCGGCGTGGACGGCAACCGGACGAAGCCGGTAGCTTATGCAGCTTCCAAGTTTGGACTGCGCGGCGTGAACAATGCGCTGCGCGAAAACTTTCGCGGCACCAATATCAATTCTACCATTCTTAATCTGGGCGATTTGTCAACGGCTATTCCTTTTGAAGAAGGTAAAGAAGCAGTGATAAAAAAAGCAGGCTATTCGCTTATACCGGTGCAGGAAGTAGTGGACCTTATTAATTGCATTATCGGCTTATCGCCCGTTACCTTAGTAAAAGAAATGGATATTCCCGGCTCGCGGGATGAAAGTTTTTGAAGATACTAAAAAAGGTTCCGGGCTTCTCCAATACCATTGAAATAAATTTTTCTTATGGATATAGAAACACTTCGCGAATACGCTTTGCAATTGCCCGGCGCGGAAGAGACGCTTCCTTTCGGGCCGGATAATTTAGTATTTAAAGTAAAAAACAAAATGTTCCTGCTCCTGCCGCTCGATGCTTCTCCGCTTACCCTAAATGTGAAATGCAAACCTGATTATGCCATTGAACTGCGTGAGCAATATCCGCTGAGCATTCTGCCCGGTTACCACATGAACAAAAAACACTGGAACACCATTGTTATAGACGGCATTTTATCTGCACAGCAGCTTTTTCAATTCATCACCGATTCATATAATTTGGTTGCCGGTATTGTAAAATAAGGGTAATGGCTTAGTCTAAAATTTGCAACCTTTAAAGCCTGTCTGGTGAAGCTGTTTTACGTCTTAAATAAGTAATATAACCAAACAGGTTATTTGCGATGATTTCCAAACTGCAGCACTGCCAATATAAACAGTTGCTTACCGTTAATGGTACCCGTACTCTTTTAAATACAATTCACTGTCGCGCCACTTGGGCCGCACTTTTACAAAGAGCTGCAGGTAAATTTTTCGCTGCAGAAACGCTTCGATATCTGCCCGCGCCAACATCCCGATTTTCTTAATCATCTTACCACCTTCCCCGATAATAATTATTTTTTGTGTTTCGCGCTGCACTATTATATCGGCCTGTATTTTGGTCAGTATTTCCTGCTCTTTAAATTCGTTTACCAGCACCGTTGCATGGTAAGGAATTTCATCTCCAAACAACTCGTAGATTTTCTCGCGCACCATTTCCCCAACAAAAAATCTGGTTGGCAAATCAGTAAGGTCCTCTTCGTTATAAAAAGCGTCCCCTTCCGGCAGCAGTGCAATAATAGCATTCAGCAATTCATCAAAATTGTTCTGCTTTAATGCGCTGATGGCGATTACTTTTTTACAATAGGGCTGCTGTGAAAAAAAGCGGGTAACTGCTGCTGCCTGTTCCGGCGGTACGGTATCTGTTTTATTAATAATCAGTATAGCCGGCACTTTTAGTTGAAGGGAAGCAAAAAGGGCATTGTTGTCTTCCATTTTATCTCTTACATCCGCAATCAGCAACGCAACATCCGCATCTTCCAACGCACTTTTTACGCTTAGCATCATCTTTTCATGCAGCTTGTATTTAGGCTCTATAATACCTGGCGTATCGGAAAAGATAACCTGGTATTCGTTTTCTTTATTCAGGAAGCCCTTGATGCGGTGCCGCGTTGTCTGCACTTTATTAGAAACGATGGCGAGCTTCTCGCCCAGCAAAGCATTGAGCAGTGTGCTCTTACCCGCGTTCGGTTTGCCAAAAATATTTACAAAGCCTGCTTTCATAGTTTATAATTAAGATACGGATGATGCATACGGAGTATTAGAATTTTCCGGGAATTAAAATTAATAAGAAAGAAACAGATAGGATGCATATTAACCTTTAGTACTTAAATTGGTGCCGGATAGCAGTTCACTTATTGATTACCGGTAAAACGAATTCCTATTTTGGCAAATGTTGCTGAATGAAGTATGTAAACGATATACATAAAAACAAAAGCCTCATCTGTTGATGAGGCTTGTCCAGTTGCGAAGGAAGGGTTCGAACCTCCGTCCGCCTCAGGCGGATACAAGCCCGACGAGCTACCGCTGCAACAAACGCTCATGAATCCATTTTCTGCCTTTCCCCGATTTCAAAGCTTTCTCTCTCATTAATGCTTCTGCTTTTGCATTAAAACCTTCTTTATACAAAAGCTGCCAAGGCCTGTAGGATTTGGTCCACCCCTTAGTACCTAATTCATTGTGTGATAATAACCTCTCTTGCAGGTCACTTGTATAACCAATATAAATTTTATTGAATGTTGATGAATGAAGTATGTAAACTGTGTACATAAAAACAAAAGCCTCATCAACAGATGAGGCTTTTTGAGTTGCGAAGGAAGGGTTCGAACCTCCGACCTTCGGGTTATGAGCCCGACGAGCTACCGCTGCTCTACTTCGCGATATAAGATAAAATAAATTGAGTTAATCGCTTTGCCCGTTTATTTAACGGGCTGCAAATATACGGGCGCACACATGATTTGCAAAAACTTATTTTAATCTTTTTTCCGGATGATGCTCCCGCCGCTGGTATCTATCCGTTTTATAATACCTGCACCTTTATAGTTTACAATGCTGCCGCCGCTTGCATCGGCAGATAGTTCCTTATTTACACTTATATTAATGATAGAGCCGCCTGAAGCGTCTGCAGCACAAACATCTGTAGCAGCATCAAAGCCATTTAAAATAGCGCCGCCGCTGGCATCTACTTTTGCCGTGCTGAATGTTCCCTTAAGGTTGGCAATACTGCCACCGCTCAATTCCAGCGTCAAATTATTACCTTTCATTTCGCCGGTCACAATACTGCCGCCATGGCATTCAAGGCTGAGATCATTTACTGATATCGGATCTACGGCTTTGCCAACCGATCCGCCCGATAATTCGAGGCTGCTAAGCTCTGTCACTGTTACGTATGCTTTTATTTTCTTGTTGCCCCAGTTCCAGTTATTCCACATGCCCGCATCTACATAAATTTTAAGTACGCCGTCTTTTACTTCCGTTTTTATTTTGGGTACGTTCTTTATATCGTCTGCACTTACTGCTACTGCCTGCTCCTTACCTTGTGATAAATAAACCGTAATGCCACCGCCGGCATTTACGCCATTGAAAGCATCTACTTTGCGCACTTCTGCATTGGCATCATACACTAAATTCTGAGCCTTGCTTTGCAGTGCAGTCAACATCACCAGCACTACCAATAAATATTTCATGTCCGTTATTTTTAGCAATATAACGCACCTGCCGGTAAAACGTTACAGGTTTATCAACTTTCTGTATTTACTTTGCAGCCTGTTGAGCAGTTAAAACCAGAAAGAAGAATTATACAATCAGCATTTTGCTGTTCAACAAATCATACGAGCGCTATAGCATTAATCAGCTACAGCCATTTATCCCGGGGTGCCTATTGCGCAGCTACTGCGCAAAAAGCTGAGATCAAACCCGTAGAACCTGAACAGGGTAATGCCTGCGAAGGGAAGGTGCACATATCATAAATTGCCCTCTCCGTTAGCAACAATCTCCTGTTCTCAAAAATTTTTAACCGTTTAAAATAAAACGAATGAAAAATCTTTTGGGAACAACAGCAGCACTCCTGATCGCTGTTGTTGTACATGCACAAGTAACTGTAAAAGGCACGGTAAAGAATAATGCAAATCAACCTTTGCAGGGTGCGACCGTTACCATTACAAGCAATGGAAAAAGCCTTACCGACATCAGCAATACAAATGGCCGCTTTGTTTTTGGTAAGTTACCGGCAGAAGCGCAAGCTGTTGTAACAGCAACATACGTTGGCAAACAAACTTTGGTACAAACCATAGCTACCGGCAACGAAGACCTGACTATTGACTTTGTACTGCTGGATGCGCCATATTTTTTAGAGCCGTTGGAAGTAAGATCAACCAGAGCGTCGGATAAAGCGCCGTTTACCAAAACCAATCTCAATGACGCAACGATACAGAAAAATAATATCGGGCAGGATATGCCTTTTCTGCTTAACCAAACACCGTCTGTTGTAGTTAATTCCGATGCCGGCAATGGCGTAGGATACACCGGCATCCGCATCCGCGGCACAGATGGCACCCGCATTAATGTAACGCTGAACGGTATTCCTTATAACGATGCGGAAAGCAGTATGACTTATTTTGTTGACCTGCCCGATTTCGCATCGTCCGTCAGTTCGATACAGGTACAGCGGGGTGTAGGCACTTCCACCAATGGCGCCGGGGCATTTGGCGCTACCATCAACCTGAGCACCAACGAATTCAGAGACAGCGCCTACGCAGAAACTAATAACACGTTTGGTTCTTTCAACACCTGGAAGAATACTATACAGGTGGGCAGCGGCCTGCTTAACGACCATTTTACCATAGATGCAAGATTGAGCCGCATCAGCAGTGATGGCTTTATTGACCGGGCAAAAAGCAATCTTCAATCCTTTTATTTTTCTACCGCCTACATTAATAAAAAGACATCGTTGCGGCTGAATGTTTTTAGCGGAAAGGAAAAAACGTACCAGGCCTGGAATGGCGTACCGGAAGCTAAGCTGTTTGGCAGCAAAGCAGACCTGGAAAACTATTATAACAACAATACCGGCAATTACTATTTCACGCCTTCCGATTCAGCCAACCTGTTTGGCAGCAATAAAAGAACGTATAACCTGTACACGTATCCAAACCAAACCGATAACTACCAGCAGGATCATTATCAACTCTTTTTCAACCAATCTTTAGACAATAATCTGTCCTTTACTGTTGCTTCCTTTTTAACGCGCGGAAAAGGTTATTATGAAGAATATAAAAACGGGCAAAGTTTTTCCAAATACGGCCTTCCCGATTATATACAGGGAAGTGATACGACCCGCAACACCGACCTTGTAAGGCAGCGCTGGCTGGATAATTATTTTTACGGGCAAACATTTTCGCTGCAATACAAAAAGCCGTCAGATGAGATAACGGTCGGCGGTAGCTGGACACGGTTTGACAACAAGCATTACGGTACAATTATCTGGGCAAATACAGGCATACTCAAAGATTATGAATATTATAACCTGCCGGCACATAAAACCGATGTAAATGTGTATGCCAAATGGCTGCATTCATTTTCGGATGGTATTAACGTGTTTGGCGATTTGCAGTACCGTTATGTGTTGCACGATATGAAAGGCTTTGAAGACAATCCAACCTTATTTATTAACCGTAAATTCAACTTCCTGAATCCGAAAGCCGGCGTGAGTTACACCAGACACAATTGGAATATCTACGCCAGCTATGCAGTAGCCAACAAGGAACCCAACCGGGATGATTTTGAAGCCGGGAAAGCCGCCCAGCCTAAAGCAGAAATGCTGCAGGATTTAGAGGCCGGTATTGAACGGAAAGAAAGAACCTATAACTGGAGTGCTACCTTGTATTACATGCAATACAAAAACCAATTGGTGCTTACCGGCCGGATAAACGATGTGGGCGCTTATACCAGGGCCAATGTACCTAACAGTTACCGTGCAGGTATCGAGCTGCAGGCAGGAGTATTTCTGGCAAGCTGGCTCAATGCCAGTGCCGGCGCTACTTTCAGCAGGAATAAGATAAAAGTTTTTACGGAATATTTAGACGATTATGATGGCGACTTTAACTGGAAAGGCCAGCAGGCGATCAATCACATTTCCGCAGATATTGCCCTTTCGCCCAACCTGATTGCCAACGGCGCTATAAACATTTCACCCCTGAAAAATCTGGAAATAAGCTTGTTGAGCAAATATGTCAGCCGTCAATATTTAGACAATACGGAAAGTAAAATGAAAAGCCTGCACAGCTATTATACCCAGGATATACGAGCCATTTATACCTTTAAAAACCTGGTCTTTAAAGAATGGAGTATTGCCGGGCAACTCAACAATATTTTCAATAAGCGATATGAACCTAACGGCTATACTTTTGGCTATTATTACAACAACAGCCCCGTAACGGAAAATTATTATTTCCCTATGGCTGGTACCAACGGTACGATCAGCGTTAACATCCGGCTGTAGTGCAACAGCAGTTTTTAAATGGTTGTACAATGCCGCTTTAAACATACCTGTTGCTTGCGGCTATCATCAGAGGATTACTACTGCCCTATGCAGCCGATGGTACCAACCAGCGGACGTTGCGTTATCTTTGCCCGCTTTATGTTCAGCTATAATTAACAGGATGCGGTTTTTTTGTTGCGGATTTATTTTTATCGTGCTTTTCCTCCATCGCTTGTGTGCACAGGATACGGTAGCTGTTTATTCCGGGATAGCCCCTGCCGATTCTGTCATTATCAATACAATCACCGTTTCCGGTAATAATAAAACAAAAGCATATATTATCCTTCGGGAGTTGCCCTTCAAAACCGGCAGCAGGCTACCCGCGGAAGCTATTAATAAACAATTACTCCTGGCGAGGGAGCGCCTTATTAATACCAGCCTGTTTGTAGATGCCAACGTTACTGCTATCCGGGAAGACACTTCCATTAATATCCGGATCGTGGTAAAAGAGCGCTGGTATTTATTACCGGTTCCTTATTTTAAATTGGTGGACCGTAATTTCAACCAGTGGTGGGTAGAGCAGCACCATAGTTTTGAGCGGGTGAATTATGGCCTTAAACTAATACAGAACAATGTAATCGGCCGCAACGAAAACGCTTACCTGTGGCTGATTACCGGTTATAACCGCCAGATAGCATTTCGCTACGAACAGCCTTTTGCAGATAAAGCATTAAAGAACGGCTTCAGCACAGCTTTTTCTTTTTCACGCCAGCGCGAAGTAAACTATGCAACCACAACGGATAATAAGCAACTGTTTTATCGCGGAAACGATTTTATAAAAAAACAATTCCGCATCGAAGGATCTTATCTTTATCGCCCCGGTATAAAAATGCGTCACAACCTTACCCTTAAACTGATAGATGAACAGATAGCAGATACGGTACGGCGGTTGAACCGCAACTATTTTCCGGCTGGCAAAAAACACCTTACCTACCCGGTGTTTAACTACACACTCCAGTATTTAGATGCTGATAATTATGTATATCCGATTAAAGGATTTATCGGCGATGTACTGTTTACAAAAAAAGGTCTTGGCAGAGATATGAACTTATGGCAACTGGAACTGCACAGCAAGTACACTATTCCGGTGCTTCCCAAAACACAAATACAGTTGCAGGCTGCCGGCATCATCAATGCACCTTTTAAGCAACCCTTTGTCAACAGCCAGTTGATGAATTATTATGGAGACATTTTTATGCGCGGGCTTGAATATTATGTTATTGACGGCGTTGCTTCCGGCGTTGTAAGAGGCACGATACGGCAGCAGCTTTTAACATACACCATAAAAAACCCGGTCGCTATAAAAAATCACGAATACATTCCGGTTCGCTTTTTTTTGAAGGCCTACACCGATGCCGGCTATGTGTATAACAACCATGTTTTTACGAGCGCTTTAAACAATAAACTCATCAAAACCTGGGGCGTAGGCCTCGACGTTGTAACGATCTATGATGTGGTAATTAAACTGGAATACAGCTTAAACCAGTTTAACAATCGCAGTCTTTATTTGCATTCACGCGCAGATTTTTAAGATAGAAGTTATCTTTGAGCAATGCGGAAAGGATTAAGCGACACAGCGCCGGGTAAAAAAACCGGATTTACTTAATCTTAAAGCCTGAACATTAAAGCTTTACACTTTTGCTTAAAACTATTACATGAAGGTTGCTATTTATAGTCGTGGCCTGGATGACAGGCAACAAATACCTTTGCTGGCACTCATCAATGAATTGCATAAATATAAAGCTGTTATAGCGGTATCGGCATCGTTGGCTGAAAAATACCGGGATGCAATGTCGGCTATTCAAAACATCTCCGTTTTCAGCGATAAGGCTTCCCTGGACGAAGATACCGACTGCCTCATCAGCCTTGGCGGCGATGGCACTATTCTCGATGCCGTAACACTTATCGGCGATAAGAATATTCCTATTCTCGGCATCAACTTTGGCCGGCTGGGCTTCCTGGCCAGTATTGGTAAAGAAGAACTGAGCATTGCGGTAGATGCATTAGTAAACGGTACTTATATTGTTGACAAGCGTATCCTTATTCATCTGGATTCAGATTTGTCGCTGTTTGGCGATGCGCCCTTTGCCCTGAATGAATTTGGTATTCACAAACGCGATACTTCGCCAATGATCAAGGTGCACACGTACCTGAACGGCGAATTTTTAAATTCTTACTGGGCCGATGGTCTGGTCGTATCTACACCTACCGGCTCTACCGGCTACAGCATGAGCTGCAACGGCCCGATCGTTTTTCCCGAGTCCAGTTCGTTCTGCATCACACCCGTAGCGCCGCACAACCTCAATATCCGCCCGATCATCGTACCGGATACTAATATTATTTCTTTTGAAATAGAAGGCCGGAGCGAGCAGTTTATCTGTACGCTGGATGCTCGAAAGGAGATTGTAGAGAAGAATATACAATTAGCGGTAAAAAAAGAATCTTTCACGGTCAGTCTCATCCGGCTGAATGAAAACAGCTTCCTTTCTACCCTCCGCTCCAAGCTTACGTGGGGGCTCGATAAAAGAAATTAGCGCCGCCTGCACACGAAAACAACAATACAAACGTTAATTAAACAATCGCTTACTTTTCAGCTTATGTATAAAAGTATTTTAATTGCCGGTTTATTATTTTTATCAGCCATCGCTACGAAAGCCCAGTTGTACGATAGCTACGTGCGGCAGGGAGAGTTTGGCCTGGCAGTGGGTGCCGGTCATTATTTCGGCGACCTTAATACCCGTGCTTCCCTTAACAGGCCTAAGCTTTCTGCAGGCGCTTTTTACATTAAACAGTTTAATAATTATATTGGTTTAAAGATAGCTGCCAACTATGCACGCCTTGGCTATTCCGATATCTACAGTAAAAACGAAACGCAGCGCCGGCGCAATCTTAGCTTCAACAGCAATATATGGGAATTTACCGCCAGCGGCTATTTCAATTTCTTTCATTATATGCCGGGCGTGGAGGGCTATAATTTTACGCCGTATGTATCGCTCGGCGCCGGTATTGTTTCGTACGATCCGTATGCTTACTTAGGCGGCACCAAGTATTTTTTGCGTCCGTTGGGCACCGAAGGCCAGGGCAGTGCGCAGTATCCTGATCGCAAACAATACGGTACTATTGCCGGATGTTTTCCGCTGTCAGTTGGTTTAAAATATGCGTTAAGTGAAGGCACCAACTTTTTTGCAGAAGTTGGCTATCGCTTTACCACTACCGATTACTTAGATGATGTAAGTACTTCCTATGTTGGCGACCAGCCATTTATATATCCGGGCACCGGCACCGTTATCGGGGTGGACGGCAATCCGAATCCTGCTTACCTGCTTTCCGACAGGAGCTATGAAACCGGTACGCGCATCGGCATCAAAGACCGCCAGCGGGGCAACAGCCAGCAGAAAGATGCGTATGTGCTGGCACAATTAGGCGTATCGTTTAATATTACTTCTTATAAATGCCCGACAACTACCGGAAATAAAAAAGGAAGATTTTAATAGCGGGTTTTTGAACTTATTATAAAACCACTGTTGCTTTTGTAACAGTGGTTTTGTTTTATAAGCTATGTACAGTGTAACTTAAGTTAGTTTACATATCCTGTATAGTCCGGATGTTGCGGCGCCACCCGGTAGCATGGCTATGGGCGGGCGTCCCCGCCCGCCTAAAACTTGAAATAATTTAAGTTACACTGTACTATGTTTTCTATAGTGGTACTGGATTAAGTTTGTAAATCTGTCAACACATAAAATTTACAGCAATCAAACACTATATTCAGCCTTGCTTTTCGGTTAAATATTTCCAGTATCGCCTGGGCATGTGCTGAATATGCAGTTTCGTATTTTTTCGGGCTTTAATGTTAACACTGCCAAAATACTTTTGCCACAGCAACTGGTATAGCTTTTCACTTTCATCATAGACCTGCTGAACATTGTTGCCATACAGGTGCTCCGCAAAATCTACCTGCACATAATTTACCGTCTCCAGGTTGTAATGAATGCCATAGCGCCTGCGGGCATCATAAATAAGCCAGCGCTGATCGGCATACCGCTTTTCAAAATGATCTATCAGCAAGGGCAACACATTAAAATCGGGCTCAACAACGGCGTAAAACAAATGGTCTTTGGTAAGCTGAAACCGGATAAATGCTTCCATACGGTGTTTTTCCCGATGTACTTTTTTAGTAATTTTCGCTACGCTTAAAACAGCAGGATGACTAAAATCTGTTTCCACTGCTGTCTTCTTTTTAAAAACATATTGTATGTATTGCAGCAGCGTTTGTTCCGTATTTTTCGCTTCGCTCAGCCAGGTATGATACAGCGAAATAGCTGCTCCGCTCGAAATATATTGATGCAATCCTTTCCATACCCGCTTTACCTTTGCATCATCCGTTTGCACAACGTGCTCCTGCTGAAAAACGGTAGTATTGTAGCTGCCGCCTTTTACTATTTCAACGTCGGCTAATTTGTATTCATATACTTCAAATACAGCCGTCAGAAAACCTTCAAAACTGCCGTCATACAGTAGCAATACCATGCTAAAAGATTTTGAGCTGGGTTGAAAAATTGGCTTCGTACTTACTTTGTTGTATGGCTATAATTTTTTGCTTTATCTGGTGCGGCGTAAAGTCCCGCATAACGAAGTCGGCGCTTTTGGTAGTAATGAAGTATTTAGCTCGATTATAAACAATGCCTATCTTTTTTAAGTGTTCCCAGCTAAGGGTACTAAACCGGCGTGCGTGCACAATTTTTTTAGCCGAAGCCACGCCAATGCCCGGCACCCGCATAACCAGCTTCTCATCTGCCTTATTAATGTCAACCGGAAACAGGTGCAGGTTGCGCAGTGCCCAGCCCAGTTTCGGATCAATATCCATATCGAGGTGCGGGTTGTCCGGTGATACAATTTCACGTACATCAAAATTATAAAACCGCAGCAACCAGTCGGCCTGGTAAAGCCGGTTTTCGCGGATCATCGGCACCGGCGTTCCAATGGCCGGCAACCGGTTATCATCAGAGATGGGCACATAGCCGGAGTAATAAACGCGCTTCAGGTTCATCGCTTTATAAAAGCCGTTAGCCAGGTGCAGTATCTGCAAATCGCTTTCGGGCGTTGCGCCAATCACCATTTGCGTGCTTTGCCCGGCAGGCGCAAACAAAGGCACGTTTTTTAGCTGCTGTTTTTCTTCTTTATACTGAAGGATTTCCTGCTTAATGTATTGCATAGGTTTAATCATATCCTCCCGCTTCTTATCCGGCGCCAGCAGTTTTAAACTTTGCTCTGTAGGCATTTCCACATTCACGCTCAGGCGGTCGGCATACAACCCTGCCTGCTTTACCAGTTCGTCACTCGCGCCGGGTATCGCTTTCAGGTGTATGTAACCATTGAAATTATGTTCGGTGCGCAGCTTTTTAGCAATCAGCACAAGCCGCTCCATTGTATAATCGGCATTGGTAAAAATGCCCGAGCTTAAAAACAAGCCTTCTATATAGTTGCGGCGGTAAAAATTAATGGTCAGGTCAACTACTTCCTGCACCGTAAAGGCTGCGCGTTTTACATCATTGCTTTTCCGGCTTACACAATAAGCGCAGTCGTAAATGCAGTGGTTGGTGAGTAATATTTTAAGCAGCGAAACGCAACGCCCGTCTTCGGTATAAGCATGGCAGATACCCATGCCGGTATCGCCGAGCCCTTTGTTGCTGTTTTTTCTTGTACTGCCGCTGGAGGCACAACTCACATCGTATTTAGCTGCATCGGCCAGTATCTGCAGCTTTTCCATTATCCTTTCGCTCAAATCTTTGTTTTTTACTCAATCGAAGATACGGCTAATACTAATTATATTAGCAGAAACGAATTTGTCCTATACATATACTTTAGTTAAATGAGCTGCAATATTCTAATGGAAATTTAAGCCCGTTTAATACTGTTTTATATCATGTGTAACCGTTTAAAATTCTTTTTAAATTAAAAAGAAATGCACAGGAAGTTTGGCAGGTTTTAAAAGATAGCAGCGGCAACGGTGTAAATAACCCGGATTATTCAACTATTTCTGTAATTTGGCCATATCAAACGTACCGCTTAACGAGAATCCATGCAAATCAAACCCTTCTGCCTTGTAGCATTGTCTACTTTATTATGTATTTACAGCTTTAGCCAAACTGCTTTTCTTCACCAGCACGCTTATGGTGCGCCCGGCTCGTCCGACTTCCGGGATATTAAAGCAACAACAGACGGTGGCATGATCTGCGGTGGCTCGTCCAATGCAAATAAAGGAATAGATAAAACCGGGAATAATCAAGATCCTTCCGGCGTAACAACGGATTACTGGATCGTAAAAACAGATGCACACGGCCGCAAGCAATGGGATAGAACCCTGGGCGGAAGTGATAACGATTTGCTTACCTGTATTTTGCCGACCAGCGATGGAGGCTATCTTGTTGGCGGCTATTCTTATTCCGGCATTTCCGGTGATAAAACCGGTGCTAACCGCGGAACAAAATTTTTTAAAACCAACGATTACTGGATTGTGAAGCTGGATAAGCGCGGCAATACACAATGGGACAAAACCATTGGCGGCGATGAGTTTGATTATCTTACTTCCATTGAAAACGGCGGTGATGGCGGTTATGTGTTAGCGGGCGCTTCCACTTCCTCTGCATCGGGAGAAAAATCGGAAGGCAACAGAGGATGGAATGCAGATTACTGGATAGTAAAACTTGATGCGCAGGGAAACAAGCAATGGGATAAAACTTTTGGTGGCAATGATGATGATTATGCAACGCAGATTAAAAAAACAAGGGACGGCGGTTACATTGTAAGCGGCGGCTCCATATCGGATAATGTTGGCGATAAAACAGAAAAAAACAAGGGCTTTTACGATTGCTGGTTTGTAAAGATCAACAGCGAAGGCAATAAACAATGGGACAAAACAATCGGCGGCACCGGTGGTGATGATGCAAACTCGGTTATACAAACGGCCGATGGCGGATACATGGCCGGCTGCACTTCCGCCTCGCCTATGTCGTACGACAAAACACAAAACAGTAAAGGCGAAAACGACTACTGGATGGTAAAATTAAACAGCGCCGGACAAAAGGAATGGGATAAAACAATCGGTGGTAATAAGAGCGATGTAGCTACCGGCATGCAGCAGACGCAAGACAGCGGCTTTATCATTGGCGGCTATTCCGCGTCGGGGATATCGGGCGATAAATCAGAAGCCTGCAGAGGTGTATATGACTATTGGATAGTGAAGGTGACGAAAGCGGGAAAAGTGGAGTGGAATAAAACCATCGGCGGACAAAGCGATGATGAGTGTCTGGCGCTTTGCGAATATGCAAAAAATAATTACCTGATAGGCGGCAGTTCCTATTCAGGCGTATCGGGCGACAAAAATAAGAAGCTAAAAGGCAGCAGAGATTACTGGATTGTACTGCTTACTTACCAGCAACCTGCTGCCATACCGGCTTCAATTATTACCGCTACCTCGCCACTGATTAATAATACTGATCATTTTGTTGCTTACCCGGTTCCGGCGAAAGACATACTGCATATACAATCTGCAGGCAAAGCAGTTTATACGTTAACCAGCGGCGATGGCAAAACAGTGTTGTCCAGGACGCTTAACGGTAATGGTGAGATGGACGTTTCGCGCCTTGCAGCCGGCGTTTATTACCTTCAAAACGCAACAACAAACGAACAAAAAAAGATCTTGATTGTAAAGTAAAAATGTGTCTTAAAAAACGCTGTAGCAGAAATACAAATTTACGTTCTCCGCTCATCCTAACTATGGCTTGACAAATAGTTATAATCTTTCAGTACCGTTTCTAAAAATTCCACCGGATGCTGGTAATCGGTTATACTTAAAGCCGTTCTTATTTTGCTGCTTGTACGTTCTGCCAATGCATAGTTATTTTGTTTGATGCTGGTATCTAATATCGTTTTAATGATATTCATATCCCGGTCGCTAAGGCGCAGCACATTGGTATAGCGCGGCTGGTAATCGGTTGCAAGCTCCAGAAAAACGGTGTTGCCGATACTTCCTTTTACCCGGCTTTTAATAAGCAAGGTGCCGGCAGCCAGATCGCCCAGCCGCTGTGTTTTTTTACTTACCAGCATACATATCAGCGCCGGCAGTAAAAAGAAATACACATCGAAAGGGCGTAAGAGCCAGCGCAATAAAAACTGGTGCACCGATGGCCGGCTGCCGCTTTCGCTGATTACTTTTATACCCAATATTTTTTTACCGATGCTTTGCCCGTTCATAAGCAGTTCGCTTAGCAAATGATATAGTAAAACTGGTACATACAAGAGCATTTCCACCGAGCTGAGGTTGTATAAAAAAGGAAGGTTATCATTATCTTTGGTATTGCGTACAACATACGATTCCAAAACCTGCGAAATAATCATCAGATAAGCAATCTGGATAAGCAAATCTATCAGCCAGCCTGCAAAACGCCTTACGAGGTCGGCCAGTTCAAAATCCAGTTCGATATTAAAAGAGGTGGGAATTTTTATTTTATCCATCCGCTAAACAATTGTAGTTTGTTTGTAAAGTAATCAATAATTTCCGGCTTCAAAAGGATTCCATTTGAGAGAGGCTTTGTTCATAAAACGTAATAAAGAACGGTGGCAGCAAATAGCCGAAAATGCAAACGGGCATCCCGATGATACGGCTCAGGACTTCATTCAGTTAGTGGAAGATTTAGGCTATAGCAAAACGTTTTACCCGCACAGCAACATTACGCAATACCTCAACACAGAAGCTTCCAAAAAGTACTTCAGCATCTACGAAAACCAGCGCGAAAGCAGCAGCCGGGTGGTCACCTTTTTTAAATATACACTGCCGCTTACGATGGCTAAGCATCACCGTGTTTTATTCATTTGCTTCTGTTTATTTATTTTATTTATCGCCATCGGTTTTTTTTCTGCAGCCGGCGACCAGACTTTTGTACGGCAGGTGTTTGGCGATAACTACGTAGATATGACGGAAAACAATATTCAGCAGGGCAATCCTTTTGGCGTGTATGGTTTTGGCAACGAAGTGCTTTCCTTTGCCTATATCTTTATCAACAATATGCTTGTGTCGCTCAAAGAGTTTGGTGGCGGCATCCTGTTGGGTATTCCTACTGTATATAGTTTAATGTCCAATTCTATTGGCGTTGGCGCATTTGAGTATATGTTTTACAGCAACAATTTAACAAGCGGCAGTTTGCTTACCATCTTAATTCATGGCACACTGGAGCTATCCACATTTGTTGTGTCTGCAGCATCCGGTTTGGTGCTTGCAAAAAGCTGGCTGTTCCCGGATACCATTCGCAGAATAGATGCGTTGAAAAATGGCGCCAAAGAAGGTTTGATAATTGCTATATCCAACTTCCCGATGCTGTTTATTGCTGCTTTTTTTGAGGGGTTTCTTACCCGCCATACCGAAATGCCCCTGTGGCTAAAGCTATTGATCATTGGCAGCTCGCTGGCGCTGGTTATTGGTTATTTTATTGTGTACCCGATTCGTTTACGGCAAAAAGAAAAAGCAGGGGCAGTATAGCGTATGAAGCGTAAAAAAATTTGGCAAAAAACGCACATCACGTTATACAAAAATGGTTGGTGTTACCTGCTTACAGCACTATTCTGCAGCATTCCGGTTGTATGCCCCGCGCAGGATAGCGACAGCACTTACGAAGCAGACGATACCGTTGCAACCGAGGCCTCTGGCTACAACGGCAACAGCAACGATACGGGTAACCACTACCCTGCTGCCACCAACTTTTTTAACCATAAAGACAGCGTTGGCCAACCTTATACCGGCACAAAAATGCAATCCCGCATTTCTGCTGCTGATGCAGTAGATAAATTGAAAGCAGAAGACGATTTCTGGTATGTAAAGAGCATCGAAAAGTTTAAATCATCGGCCGTAAATGTGCAATACGACAAAGCATACAAAGATAGCCTTGCGGCAACGGGCAACAAGGATAACAGCACGCAGCAATTCTCGGAAGAAGAAACGGGCAGCTTTCAGCTACCGTATTGGGCAGCAGTGATTATCTGGGGCGTAATCATTGCCGTTTTTTTGTTTGCGGTTGTTTATTTTTTAACAGCTAATAAAATAAATATTTTTTCGCGCAGCAGCGCCGGCGGCAGGGCCGGAACAGACGACGAAGTGGTTGATTTATTTGCAACACATTATACAGACATGCTGCAGAAGGCATACGCAGAAAAAAATTATCGTTTGGCAGTCCGTATTCTGTATCTGCAAACGCTTAAGATGCTCAGTGAGAAAAATATTATCCATTTCAAGGCCGACTATACCAATTTAAATTACCTGCAGCAGCTATCGTCCACCATGTTTTACAAAGATTTTTTTGTAATAACCCGCCATTATGAGTATGTATGGTATGGTGGCTTTGGCGTATCAGAAGGCGCTTTTGATACCATAAAAAATGATTTTGCACAAATACAAAATAAAGTATTGCACGGATGAAGAAAGCGCTGCCATACATTGCGGGCGCTGTATTGTTGACGGCACTTCTGCTGTTGGTTTTTTTACATAAAGAGCCGCGCAAATTCGACGGCCGCATTACCCTTAACCCAAAAGAGAAAATACCTTATGGCACGTATGCAGCCTACCAGTTATTAAAGCAGCAATTTCCTGCGGCAACCATCGAAATCAATAAATATGCACCGGCCAAGTGGCAAAACATTTCTTTTGACTCCAATGGCCAGGTATTATTAATCATAAATAATTTCTTCAATCCTACACTCGCTGAGCTGAAGCACCTTGCCCGATTTGCACAGGCGGACAATTATATTTTCATCAGCAGCCTGCAAATGAATGAGACGGCACAGCGCTTTTTTAACACACAGCAGGAAGACGTTTACAATCCTTTTGCACTGCAGCAGGAGCATGGTATTGTACGCATGCACGACTCTTTTGCGGTACGGTTGGATACCGCCGCTTATGCACAACCTGTTGCCTTTGTATATCCGGGCATATCGTACAACAATACGTTTACCCAATACGATAGCAGCACCGCCTACCCGCTTGGCTACAATAGTAATGGCACGCCCAACCTGCTGGCGATTAATACAAAGCAAGGTGCTATTTTTTTACACGCCGCTCCCATTACGTTCACCAATTTTTTTATACTCTACGGCAGCAATCATACTTATTTTGAAAAACTGCTGCGCCTTTTGCCCCAGGGCGCGCGGAGAATTGTCTGGGATGAGTATTTTTTGCTGTATAAAAAAGATAGCTCCGGCGATGATGATAGCAAAGGCCTGCTGCATGTACTGCTGAGTCATAAGAATTTTTACATTGCTGGCTGGCTGGTAATAATGCTGCTCGCATTGTACCTGCTTACCGAAATAAAGCGCAAACAACGTATGGTGCCCTTGTATGCAAAGCGTACCAACGATTCGCTGGAGTTTGTAACCACTATTGGCAAGCTGTACTACGAGAAAAGCGATCATAAAAACCTGGCAGCAAAGCTCACGCTGTTTTTTTTCGATTATGTGCGTACAAAATATAAAATTGCCACGGGTGAAATAAACAGCAGCTTTGTACAGCACTTATCTTTAAAAACTACGATACCGGCAGCAGATATAAATGAGTTGATGGATGCGCTTACCACCATCCGGATAAGCCGGCAGATAAGCCGGCGGCAACTGCTGCAATACCACCGGCTTTTAGAAAATTTTTACAGTAAAGCATAACATGGAAGAACAATTATTTGAACAACGCCTCGATCTAACGCAACTGAGCAATGCTATTGCGGCATTGCAGGCAGAAATAAAGAAAATAATTGTTGGGCAGGACGAAATGGTGCGCCTGATACTCGCTGCTATTCTTGCTGATGGTCATGTATTGATAGAAGGTGTGCCGGGCGTGGCAAAGACCTTAACGGCAAGGCTGGTTGCACGCAGTTTGCAGGTTGGTTTTAGCCGCATACAGTTTACACCCGACCTGATGCCGAGCGATGTGCTGGGCACCAATATTTTTAATCCCGGCGCCAGTAGTTTCGAGTTTAAGCGCGGCCCGGTCTTCAGCAATTTTGTACTGATAGATGAGATAAACCGCGCGCCGGCAAAAACGCAGGCTGCCTTGTTTGAAGTAATGGAGGAACGGCAGGTTACAATGGATGGTATTACGCATCTGATGACGGCGCCCTTTATGGTGATTGGTACGCAAAACCCGATTGAGCAGGAAGGCACTTACCGCCTGCCGGAGGCGCAGCTCGACCGTTTTTTGTTTAAAATAGTGGTGCCTTACCCAACCGAGGCAGAAGAAGTAGCGATATTGCAGCGATTTCACAAATTGGAGAATAACAACGTGATGGATGCCATAAACGCAGTATTGAGCGGCGAAGAAATACTGCAGTTGCGGCAACTGATTAAGCGCATTGTGGTAGATGAAAAACTGTTGCAGTTTATTGCTAAAATAACGGTGGCTACCCGTACCGACCGCGCGGTTTACCTCGGTGCGTCGCCGCGGGCTTCGCTGGCGATATTGAATGCGGCCAAGGCGTTTGCAGCCATGAGCGGGCGCGATTTTGTAGTGCCCGAAGATATTGTGCTGGCTACGGCGCCGGTATTGCGGCATCGCATTATTCTTACACCCGAGAAAGAAATGGAAGGCGCTAAAGAAGATGAAGTTATACAACGCATCGTGCATGGGATAGAAGTGCCGAGGTAATTTATAAATTTGGCCGGATTAAGTGTTTAAAAGTTTATGAATTAACCGTTTATAAATTGTGCATGTGTACAATAAGGGTTATAGTGGTATAATACTCAGAAATGGTTGGTAAAATCTTCTAAAAGGCAATGCAGGTAAAGGTTTGAAGGAAGTTTACTGAAAGTAATTTCAGTAAACTTTTTTTGTTGTATGAACAGTAATACAAAAAGCGGTGCTGGGCTTGCGGTTCTTTGGCAGTAATCAGGTGGGGGAAGCGTGGAGGTAAGCAAAGATTTAAATGCAACAATTGTGGGATATTGTTTACCAGGAGTGCTCCTGAGCAGCGTCTTAGAAATTATTTTATCTGGTTTGAAAAGTGGATTTTGGAAAGGCAAACCTACGCGACATTGAGCCGTGACAGCAGGCTGTCAAGAGCTGCTCTGCAACGATTGTTTTATACTTTTTTAGAGCAGTCTCCTCAGGTAAAGCTTATTAAGCGCAAGGATGTTCATCTGCGAATGGATGCAACCTATTTTAAGCAGTTTTGTGTAGTGTGCTATCAGGATGATCAGGATGGTTATACACAGCTCATCCGCATTACAGACGGAGAACATTTTAGCGAAATAAAAGAAGACTTAGATAACCTCATCAAGCTGGGTGTTCACATCGACAGCATTACCACCGATGGACATAAAAGTACGCTTAAAGCAATTAAAAAATCCCTTCCCGGCGTTGCTGTTCAGCGATGTTTGGTACACATCCAAAGAATGTGCTTGCTGTGGCTCACAAGGTTTCCAAAGCATCCGGCAGGGGTAGAATTGAGAACTTTGGTTTTGATGCTTCTTAAAATCAAGTCTTCTAATGACCGCCTCCATTGGACCAACGAACTAACCGCCTGGTACAACAGGCATAAAGATTACCTCGCTGAAAAAGCCTATAACAAAGACACAGGAAGATACTGGTACAAACACAAGCTGTTAAGGCGCTCTTACTTTAGCATCAAAAGAGCTTTACCTAACATGTTCCATTACCTCAACAACGACAAAATACCAGCTACTACCAATGGTATTGAAGGGTACTTTGGGCATCTTAAAAACCATCTCGACCTGCATCGGGGACTAAGCAGGGAACACCGTGTCAACTTCATCAAATGGTATATCTTTTTATCAAACACCAAATGAGTTTTTTTAGACATGCCGCTTACCAAAAAAAGGGGTTGAACACCACAAGTGTTCAACCCCTTACTTTTTTCGTATAAGCATCAATCCTATTTCTGACAGGTTGCTCTCCAGCAGCGCCTGCTTCCTCTTCAGATTAACCACGGCATATTAATACTAAAATATCAAAATACCACCAACCATTTTTGAGTACATTACCGATATAGTTAAATTGCCGTTGCGCAACCTTTGCTTTCTCTTATCCTTCCCGGTGAAATATACCATAGCTATGTAAATTAGGCATAAGGCTACATCTGGCCTTTTTTTAATTATTCGTAACGCTTATCATTATTTCGTCTGTTATACAAGTGAATAAAAGCTGTTACAGGATTTGATTGCTGGGAGTTGAATAGGTAAGTTCAAAATTATAGTTGCATCAGATTTTTTATAAAACCACCGCTGTACTTACAGACGGATAAATTTTAAATTCTGGTATGGTATCGTACTATCACTAAAAAAAGTAAAGTTCAAATATAAAAATAATATTACAGCGTATAGATGTTATCAAAAAATACTTATTGAACCTATTTAATCAACGAGAAAATGCAACTGCATTCAGAAATATATCCGGTTGTATTGTCGCAACCGGGACATTTTATATATGTTCTTGCATGAACCGGCTTAGTACATTGATAATCAGCCCAACAATCTTTATGCATAAAAAAGATAATCTTTTGTTTTATTGCGACTATATTTGAGTTAGCAGCAACCTTTCAGCAGACAGTTGTAAGTTCGTTGGTAGAACAAAACGCAGAAATTCAAAAAGGTTTATGTGCGACAGTGGCTAAAAATTTAAAGTGACTTATTCAAGCGTTCATTTTTCAAGCAGCTTTCGGTTTGACAGTGTACTTTTAATTCAACGCGATTTTAAAAAAAACTAATGTTTCAATTTGAATTTTTAACAGAGAAAAATTGAAAAAGACGTTCGTTACTTGCATTTTATCATTAGCAGTTGCAGCAACTTTATCATTTGGGTGCATTCTTCTTGCTGATGATTCTTTTGATGCTAAAATAGGATTAGGTTTATATGGCGTCATATACTTACTTATCCAATTTTTTGTTGGCTTAAACTACCTTTATAAAGACAAAGAACTTGGACAAGGATTAATTATCGGTGCAGTTCTAATCTTAATTATTGGTATTTCTACTTGTACTCGTTTATAACTTTAAAAAATTCAAACTAAGACACTACCTAAAAAAGTAACAAAAAACAATTCGGGCATGACACGATTCAATCAGTTTCGTTCTTTCAATCAAAACTTTTATTCCAAGTGACACAAGGCTGCTAACAAAAGTATTTGCAATAGCAGTGCCTGACGGAAGAACAATCGGCAGCGAATCTTTAATCGGCTTCAGTTCGGGCTTGACGTTAATAATTAAGCGACAAATGTTATCTTCAACAATAAAACATTAATTAACTTCGGTATCGGCGTGACGGAATGCTAATATCTTGCCATCGCAAATACCGAAACGTTAGCAGCCACCTTATATGGACACAATCTTCACGAAAGAACAACTTGACAATTGCGTAAACGACAATCCTTGGGACTTAGGCAATCAGGTTTTGTATGACTTGTGTGCAAACCACTTTACTCATGACACAGCCCAAAAGATATTGGCTAAGACGTGGCTAATTGGCAGAGCTTATGCAGCCGCTATAGAGCGACGTAAAAATAAAAGTGGCATAAACGACAACTTTTATATTGACACCGTGGTTTCCAAATTCAAAAGCTCACGTCTTGACAACATCTTAGCTGACTTAAAGACAAAGCAGCTCTCGGTTGACACATTGCAAAGCGTTATTGACGCACACTATTACTTGACCAAGCTGTTATTTGAAATTACTGAACTTGATATACGTTCATTTAGTTCAAAATATCTGCACTTTCATTTGCCGGTCTTGTTCTTCATTTACGACAGTCGGGCGGTAACAGCAGTGAGACAATTTGTAAAGCGCCTTCCCCGAAATTTAAAAGCATTGGCAGGCAGGGAAACTGTTGACAGGGAATACTCAAACTTTGTTTACAAGTGCTTTTATCTTCGGCAGACAATTCTTGAACAGCACAAAATTCTTCTCACGCCACGGCAACTTGACAATTTGCTCATTGAGACTGCTAACATTAGAATGGCAATGCCTGTAGTGTGACGAAGAAAGGCGGCTGCTAACATTCGGCTTGCTGCTATGCCGGCAGACGGAACGCAGCATCAGCTTTTTGTTCTCTTATCAGCAGCAGTTTCGACTGACGGAACGCAGATGAACGATAGAATAAAATTTGTACTTTGGTTTTTCAATCGGCTTCTGTTCCAGGCAGACAATTATAAAATCCCGGCACAGCAGCAAGCCGTTGAACGTTGTGCGTCACCTTTTCAAACGCTTTCTGTTCACCAAAACTTCTTAATTTTGACTTCATGCAAGTACAAGTAGACATAGCGTTTGACCAATTGCTTAAAATCGTTAAGACACTGCCTTCTGGACAGTTAAGGCAATTGAAAGCAGAAATTGAAAAGGAAGCGAAAACGGACAAATCAATAGACTTAGAATCGCTGCTTTTAAACGGACCTGTGGCGACAAAGAAACAATTGGAAACAATAGAAAATAACAGAAAAGTTATCAACCAATGGCGGACAAAATAACCTTGGTTGACACCTCCGTTCTGATTAACTATTATCGCAAAACAGACAAGGCTAATTCTGTTTGGGTTAAGTTAGTGCGACAAGGATATAGATTTTCTATTTCGGCAGTAACGAAATATGAAATCTATTCAGGTGCTACGAAAAGCCAGTTAGATTTTTGGGATAGTGTCTTGCAGGCAATTGAAGTCATTCCTTTTGACGAAGCATGCGTTGACACAGCGGTTGACGTAAATGCAGCCTTAAAACGCAAACGGAAGCAAATAGGCATTGCAGATTTGTTTATAGCTGCAACAGCATTAACACATCATTTACCAATTGCGACAATCAACAAAAACCATTTTGACCGAATCGGCGGACTTGAAATTATAGACGTAGAATAAGGCGAACGCACAACAAGTGGTTTGCTGCCATAGCGGCTGAAGAATGCCATTCAGTAACAAATCTTACTGAGCTTTTTCAGCTATATTTGGGGCTGACGTGCACGGAATACCGCTGCAGCAGCAAGCCTCGAACGTTGGCTGTAATTTATTCGGACACATTATGGTTGACACAACAATTCAAGACAAGCTTTCAAGACTTAACTATTCACAGCATTGGCTTGACAGTGGAGTATTGACAGAAAACATATTGACAGAACAAATCAGAGAATTATATTTAGGAGAAGACGACAATACAGAACATTATTGCTATCGGACACTTTATAACTATTTTCAATCACAATCATCGTTTGACAGTAATATTTTACGACACACTTTACGACTATTAGAAAGTGACGCTGACAAAAGCATGGCAGGTTCAGCAACAAGTTTATTATTAAAAAGCAACGTTCTGACAGACGAACATTTCGACGCAGTTGCACACTTTTTAATAAAAGTATTTAGCGACTGGACAACAAAGTATATTGACAAAGCGCAAACAGACAAAATACAAAAGCATTCAAGTCCGACTTAAACTACCGCCAACAGAGGTATTGCCAAAATGCAGGCAGACGAATAGGTGCTGTTCATTTGTTTTTCAATTATTCTTTTGTACTATATTCGGCTGACGGAACTATATTGCCTGCAATTCGGCAATACTGAATCCGTTGCCTGTAACTTTCGACGGTCTCACGTCCTAAAATAGGTTGACCAAAAATTCAACAACTATTGGTCAACATGAGCACACAGAAAACAAAGCCTTGTCCAAAAAGAAGCGGCAAACAAGTCAGCTTCGACTTCAAACTTTCCGTCATTGACGAAATCAGCAATGGTCTTATCAGTGCAAACTATGCTTCAAAAAAGTACAATATTTCAAGAAGCACCATTGCTTACTGGATGAAAAAATTATCTTCCTGTTTACAAACAAAAAAAGGCATGAGCAAGAATGATGAAATCAAAAAGCTTAAAGAGCGCATTGAAGAACTTGAGTTCATTAAAGAATTTCAGCAGGATATGATTGTGGAGTTTGAAAAGGTTACCGGCGAGGAACTTTCAAAAAAGTTTTTACCCGAACACTTAGCACAAGAGATACAGCGCAAGAAGAAAAAGCTTACAAAGTAAAATGGCTGTATGAAGTGTTCGGGATAACAAAACAGGCTTATTACAAAAGAATTAAAACCGCTAAACAAAAAGAAATGCAGGCAGAGCAGATTAAGAAAATAATTGAGCCTATCCGCAAGCGAATGCCTCGGTACGGAACAAAAAAACTGCATCTTGATATTAAAGATGACCTTAAAAATGTAAGTATTAAAATGGGCAGGGATGCTTTTTTTACCTTTGCCAGGCATCACCGTTTGCTCGTTCCCAGAACAAAGCGGTGCTTTATTACTACCGATTCAAAACACTTTTTTTACACCTCGCCCAATCTTATTAAAAGCCTTGTTCCCACTCATTCCGAGCAGGTCTTTGTAAACGATATTACGTATGTAAAACTGCAGGACGGCTATGTTTACGTTGCATTGGTTACTGACCTGTATTCAAAAAAAGTGATGGGTTATAAATTGGATGATAACATGAAAACACAACTCGTTAAAGATGCACTGCAGATGGCACTGAATAATTGCGAACATAACCGGGAAACAATCATTCATCACAGCGACAGGGGCATCCAGTATTGCTGTCCTGACTACAGTGAGTTTGCTCAAAGCAATAGAATGATTTTAAGCACCACAGAAAAATACGACCCGTATGAGAATGCTGTTGCCGAACGCATCAACGGTATACTAAAATATGAGTTTGGATTAATCAAAACCATTCCTTCCATTGATATTGCAAATAAAATGCTTACGCAGGCAGTGGAGATTTACAACAGGGAAAGAAGGCATTACTCTCTTGAAATGCAGACACCTGACTTTGCGCATACACATCAAAAGCATAAGTATAAAAGCTATAAAAAGCAATTGCTGAACAACGAACAAAAGATGAACATAAGTACTGCAGCTTTATCCACAAACGGCGAACGAAAATCATCCAAAAATTGAAGAGAGCCGTTTAGTGGATAAAGTATTTGAAAAACGAAAGCCGATAAAAACAATCCCATAATTTTGAGCATACTTAACCATATTTCTTAACCAAAAATGGTCAACCTATTTCAGGACAAGACACAAAACGCAGTCGTCACTTATCTTTTTATTTGTTAGTCGTTGTAATTGACGGTGCTGGAGGCGTTCGTTTTGACAGCAAAGTGGTTGTACTGTTTGTAGCAGTACAAGTTTCAAGCTTTGCTCGTGCGAACACAATAAAGTGTGCAGGCAACATGTGGTTTTGTGTCAGCACGGCTGACATAAAACGGGCTTCAACTTCGGTTCATTACCGATCTTTAGTTCATGGCTCGACGGAACTCAACCGGTCAGCAGCTCTTATTTGCAGCATTTGTGCTACTTTCAGCAGCGGTTCGGGCTGACGGAACTGTGTCCGTGCCGCCACAAAGCCCTCAACGTTACCTGCTATAAATCCTGCATCAGCAAAACCTAAATAAACTGCATGAAAGACTATAGTAAATATGACAAAACCCAACTTGAAAAAATCAAACTTCAAAAGGAAGTTGAGGTGTTGGGGCAATCATTTTTCAAAAGAAACTTTGGGTCAATTGTAGCGTTAATTATAGGCGTGTTATCCCTTTCAATAGGAATTTATACTGGACTTTTTGACGTAAAGCGTGAAAGCTTGAAATTAGAAAAAGAAAATTTAGAGCGTGACGTGAAAGATTTTAAGGATGAGAAAGTGGCACTGCAGAACGAGACAAAACATTTAAAAAGTACAACTGATTCTTTAAGTTTTATTATTTCAAAAACGCAAAAAAAGGCAGATTCAATTCAGCAAAAAATGTATGTTGACTCTCTGGCTTTAGCAGCTTTAAAAACAACTTACACAAATCTAAATGATAGATACACAAAGTTAAAAAACTTAGCTGACCAGCCACTTCTTTCCATAACAGAAGATTTTGTTCCTACAGATTTGCCACCAGGAATTGTCTTAAAAATGCAGGTACAGGTGTAATCATAATAGATGATTATCATGTTTATACAAGAAATGGTTGCATCATTGTAAACAGCAAGGAAAAAGGCGACGATTTATTAGAATTATTAAACATTAATACAGAACATTATATTGTTACAAACATGCCGAAAGGAAGAAAGATATCCAGTCGAGAACGGATAGTTTTACTTGGTTTAAATAAGGGTAAGTATGATACAGGTGATAGACAAAACTTATATTCACTTGTTGGAGAGATTTGTATTGTGGTTAAGTTTAAAAGTCTTACAGGTGCAGTTTCACAACGGGTTTATGGACAAACAAAACTTATAAACAATAATTGTCAATAAAACTTAGACATTTTACAGCAGCCAACAAAAGTATTGCTGCAAGCGGGGCTGACACGGCGAAGCATCAGCAGTAGTTTCGCTGCTCAGCTTCAGTTCCAGCGCGACGGAACGCAGGTGAGCATTGATAAGTAAACATCAACAATTAATCATTAATTTAGCTTCGGTTATCGGCTGACACAGCGCTATTATCCCGCCTGCAAGCAATACCGAGCCGTTGTGTGTAACTTTTGACAACAGCCAAGTGTTACTTTATTTTACCGTATGTTTTCAGTTGTTTAGGTTGACGGTGCTTGGAAGCAACGTTCTGACAGCAAAATGGTCACTTCGGTTTTAGCGGAATAAAGAAGTCGGCTTTGCACCGGTTGACGCAATAAAGTGTACACACAACAAGGGGTTTTGTGTCAGCACGGCTGACACAACCAGGCAGCAACTTTAGTTAATTATAAAGCTTTGATTCGTAGCCAGACGGAACTGCGCCGGTCAGCAGCTCTTATATGCAGCTTTTGTGCTACTTTCATCTTCTGTTCAGGCTGACGGAACCTTCCATCGTGCCGCCACAAAGCCAAGCCGTTGGCAGAAATGCGGTTTGGCAGCGTTACATTTAAAGAGTTATTTGAATGGCAATGAATTTTCTTATCTTTAACAACATGGAAACAGCAGATATTAATACAACTCTTATTGACGGCTATTTGCAAATGCTTGATAACTTAAGTGCAAGCAATAAACTTGACCTTATATCAAAACTTACAGCTTCTGTTAAGTCAGACATTACAAATAAAAAATCATCTTTTAAAGAAGCATTTGGAGCATTTGAGTCAGAAAAAAGCGCCGACGAAATAATTAATGAAATTCGTAGTAGCAGAACCTTTACCCGACAAATTGAAGAGTTTTGAAACAATATCTGATTGACACGAATATTGCCATTTATTATATGAAAGGCAAATTCAATCTCGATAAAAAGTTTGAGCAAGCTACAAGCAACTGCTTTGTTTCAGAAATGACACTTGCCGAATTAAAGTTTGGAGTCGAAAACAGTGAAAAGCGGGACAAGAACCTTCAAGCATTAAACAAGTTTCTAACGGGTGTCAAAATTCTTCCAATCTTTCATTCACTGGACTTGTATGCAAAAGAAAAAGCAAGATTAAGAAAAGCAGGAACGCCAATTGACGACTTTGACCTTTTAATTGGTGTAACATCTGTTACTCATAATTTGACAATGGTAACAAACAATACTGACCACTTTAAAAGAATAAATGGAATTGATTTAGAAGACTGGACAAAGTAGAATTGAAGCACTTCTGCCAATATGGGGTTTGGCGTTATTGGGGCGGGACATTGAAACATCGGCTGCAGTTCGCTATCAGCTTCAGTTTCAGCTCGATGTTAATAATTTAGCTTTAGTTCATACCTTCAACTTTTAAAACAATATTGAGCTTCAGTTGTGGGCGGACGTTTTTCAATTCTCCCACCATCGGCAATACTTGTTCGTTGGTAGCAATACAACCGCCGGTTCAATAATCTAACGCAACGCTAAGCCTAAAAAACTTATCTTGTATGATGGGAAAAAACTATGGTCGTTTATCCTTGATAGAACGGATAGAGATTGAAAAGTTAGTAAGTCATAAAAAGAGTTATAGCGAGATTAGTGAGGTCTTAGGTCGCAATAAAAGCACTGTCAGCCGGGAGGTAAATAAACAAGGCAGAGAGGGTTATAAAGCTATTGAAGGCGAACGGCTTGCCGTGAGCAGTGTTAGTAATCGCCGTAGTGGCAAGACCAAAATAAGGCAGTGTGTGGAGCTTGAACAATATGTATTAGACAAACTTGAGCTGAGGTGGTCGCCGTGGCTGATACACAGGATTTTAAAAAGAAAATTTCCACAAAACAAAGCAATGCAGATCTCTCACGAAGCCATTTATTTGTACATCTATCTGCACAGTAAAAAAGAGCTAAAAAGCTTGCTAATATCAGAGCTCAGGCAGAAAAGAAAGTATCGTGGAAACGTGCGCAGGGGAGCTGATAAACGCACAACTATACAAGATCCCATACGTATAGACGAACGTCCTGAAGAAGTAAAAGGCAGGCTTATACCAGGTCATTGGGAAGGCGATCTGGTAATGGGTAAAGAACGCTCAAGTGCAATAGGGACGCTGGTTGAGCGCACTACACGCACCATCATTATAGTACCCCTAAAGGCAAGAGATGCCACTACAGTGCGCAAGGCTTTTGAAAAAGAATTCAGGTCAATACCAGCGCAGATGAAAAAGACAATGACCTACGATAATGGCACCGAGATGGCACAGCATAAACTCTTTACAAAGAACACCAAAATACAAGTTTATTTTACACACCCCTACAGCCCGTGGGAAAGACCAACCAATGAAAATAGTAACGGATTGATAAGAGATTATTTTCCTGCAGGAACAGACTTTAGTACCATTTCAACAGCACGTTTAAAAGAGGTGCAAAACCAGCTAAATGAACGACCAAGACACGTGCTTGATTACCGAACTCCCAAAGAAGTTTTTGAAGAAATGATACTAACCCAAATTGCATAAATCTTTTACCTGTGTGGCTGGAGATTGGAAACCACAGCGAACAAACAGGCTTTTGAAAAGTGATGGGAAGTGTAAAAAGCTTCCCTCATTTTAAACAGAAAAACAATCACTTTTTAAAACAAAAAAAGAGTTTCCAATAAAACATTAAATTTGGTGACAGCGTTGCAATAGAACTTTGAAACCACCTTTGACAACATAAAGTTGTCATTCCTTTTGTTGATAGTCGTTGTGGTTGACAAGGCTAAGCAAGTGTGCTTTGACAGCAACGTGTTTCCTTTGTTGTAGCTGTTGGCAGGCAGCGTTTAGGTGGACACAATAAAGCAGCAGGTAACAAGGGGTTTTGTATCAGCACGGCTGACACAACGCAGTCCTCAACTGCGGTTCACTACTAAGCTGCAGCTATGGTCAGACGGAACAGTGCCGGTCAGCAGTTATAGTTTGCAGCTTTTATCTTATTTTCATCTTCAGTTCAGGCTGACGGAACCTTTAATCGTGCCGCCACAAAGCCGGCGGGCGTTGGCTGCAAGGCTATTTGACACACCGTTTAAATTTAAGCATTCCAAAATAGACACGTAAAATTAAATCAGCATGGACGACATATCTATAAATATTAAAGTTGGAAATTTATCATCAATTTGTGGTACGCTGACTTTTACTTTAGTTGTCAAACCCGACATGCAAGGAGTTTTACAGTTGTATGCCTATGACCCAACAGACATGCGAAAATCAGGAACTTTATTGCAATTGGACGCAAACGGATATTCTGAACTTAAAAAAATTATAGACAAAATTGATACAACTATTGAAAAATTAGAAAGTTCAAATCAAATGACAGGAATGGCTCTAAAACTATATTGACAAAACCTATACTCTTCAAAAAAATATACACTATGAGTAGTAAGCATTATCGACAAATGAATAGGAATGTAGATAAAATGTTTGGTAAAAGTCCGAATGGCCCTCACCAATCACATTGGATAATTATCGTAGTAATTTTTGTGGTTTTGGGATTTATTATTGCAGCTATAAAACATAAATAAAATATACAGTTAGACAAACTTCAACTCGACAAAACAAAAAATAAACTATGGCTTTAATTACATGTCCAGATTGCAGCAAAGAAATATCATCTTCTGCAGAGAGTTGCCCGAATTGCGGAAGACCAATGTCAACCAGCATTAAATGTCCTAATTGCAAATCAACCGATGTTCACAAAATTAGTTCAGCAAGTAAAGTAGGTTCAGCCTTAATGTTTGGTGTATTTGCAGCAGGCAAGTTGACAAAGACTTATCAATGCGACGACTGTAAATTTCGTTGGTAAAGTGTGTGCCGACAAAGCCCTGCAGCCAACATGGGGTTTTGGGCAAGTGGGGCGGACGGATGATCAATCGGCTGCAAATCGCTACTGTACTGCATCCGGGCTTGACGTAATTCTATTGGACATTAGTTGTTAACTTGTACTTTTATTTTTTTACTGGGCTTCGGTTCCGGGCTGGACAAACAACAATTCCCCACCTGCCCAAAGCCCTGTGCGTTAGCTGCTATGTTCCCCCACATTATCGGGGCTGACGGAACACAGATGAACGACATTGCAAAACCTCAACAGCCAACGCTTCATTAAGGCACATTTGCA
This sequence comes from Ilyomonas sp., assembly GCA_965247435.1. Lineage (GTDB taxonomy): Bacteria > Bacteroidota > Bacteroidia > Chitinophagales > Chitinophagaceae > Ilyomonas. Next base: position 2,991,289 of record OZ252019.1, read on the forward strand.
AGGCACACAAAAGCCAACGCACAGAAACCAACCTTGCAAAAGAGCCTTAATACCCATGCTTCTACCAGCAGTTGTATTTCAATTTAGCGACAGAATAAAACATTGGACAACAGAACAAAACCCAGCAGCCAATGCCCACCCACCACCCATTTACTTCATCAATAATTCCAACCAGTCAACTAAATAAAAAAAATATGGAATTAATATACAATAATCAGTAATTAGTCTTAACAGCGCCCTGCAAAGCCACCCGACCTTTGTGTAAACAAAAAATAAGAAAATGAAAAAGTATTTAACACTAATGTTCGGGTTGCTAATTTTTCTTAAAGGAACAGCACAAGAGGGAAACTGGAAAACAGATATTTTAAAGGATGGGAAAGTAACTGTAAAAAGTAAGATTGTAACACAGCAAGTAAATAACAAAGAAAAGAATGTATTTTATTACACAGTTGAAACCATTGCCGATATTAACGTAGAAAAGGCAGAAGCTTTTATGCGCAATTCGGCTAATTACAAAAAGTTTTTAGAAAGTGTAGAGACAAGTAATGAGGTAAAAAGAATATCTGCTAATTCGTGGGTTACCTATATCTACTTTGATAACTCTTTTCCAGTATCTGATATTGATTGCGTTCAAAAGTTCGATTTTATTAAAACAAATATCGGATTTAATATTTCAGGAAAGGCAACGCCAACCGAATACGAAATGAAAAAGGTGAGCCGTGTTTATTTATATGATGTCGTTTATAAATTTGAAAAAATCGCAGACAAAAAAGTTAAAGTAACAATCGAAGCAGCGTTTTCCCCAGCAGGTTCTATTCCCAAATTTTTAATGAACACTTGGCTTCCAAAAGGACCAGTAGGAATAATAACTCGTTTGGTAGATGCAATTTCAAAATAATAAATAACTATTAAATAAATAACAATGAGCAAAATAATTTTAATCACAGGTGCTTCATCAGGTATGGGCAAAGAAACAGCAAAGCAATTAATCAAGGAAGGGCATAAGGTTTATGCAGTAGCAAGACGAATTGAGAATATGGCTGATTTAAAACAATTAGGCGGTTTGCCTATGCAAATGGATGTAACTAACGAAACAGAAATACAAAATGTAATTGACACCATTATTGGATATGAAGGCAAGATTGATGTATTGTGGAATAACGCTGGCTACGGTTTATATGGAGCAGTTGAAGACATTCAAATAAGCGAAGCCAAAAAGCAATTAGAAGTGAATCTTTTTGGTATGGCAAGTTTAACTCAAAAAGTAATTCCATTCATGCGGACAGCAAAATCAGGCACTATCATTAATACATCTTCAATGGGTGGTAAAATGTACACTCCATTGGGAGCTTGGTATCATGCCTCAAAACATGCTGTAGAAGGATGGAGCGATTGTTTGCGTTTAGAGTTAAAAGCATTTAATATTGACGTTGTAATTTTAGAGCCAGGCCTAATTGAAACAGAGTTTGCAGATGTATTAACAGCACCGATGGTAAAATTTTCGGGCAAAGGTGCTTATGCTAATTTGGTAAATTCAATAACAAAATCAACAGGCACTACTAAAATGTCTCCTACATCTGTTATTGCAAATACCATCTCTAAAATTATAAAATCCAATAAACCAAAAACAAGATACAGAGTTGGCAACTGGGCAAAACCAATGGTTTGGATGCGTATTTATTTAGGCGACAAATTGTTTGACAAACTAATAATGAGCCAAATAAAATAACTAAATTAAAAAAATGGAATTCACAGACTATACAAATGCCTGGGCAAAAAGCGAAGTGCTTCAAGGAAAAATAATGATTGCTATTGGTATCTTTTTATCAGTAGCATTCATTGCAATTTATCGCAGCGAAAACCAACTTTTAAGAGGTAGCTTAATCCCATTGGGTTTATTGCTTGCAATTCTTTTGGGCTATGGTAGTTTTATACTTTACAGCCGCCCTGCCCATGCAAAAGAAATAATTCAGCTTTACCAAAAAAATCCCAAAGAAGCCGTTAAACAAGAAACAGCTAAACATATAAATGACAACAAAGCAGGTAAACTACTCATACGCATTTATCCAATTTTAATGCTTATTTCAGTCATATCATTTATTTTTGTTTCAGCTTCTTATTACAAAGGAATGGCTTTAGGCTTTGTACTTTTGTTTGTCGCAATGTTCATTATTGACAACGGCTTTGTTTCACGTTCAAATGCTTTTTTATCATTCTTAAACAATTAGCATAATGCAAGAAGTATATCACATAGAAACAATAAGTGAATTAAATAAATTACTTAATCAAGACAAGCCAAAGCACCCTTTGGTTTCTGTTGTAGATTTTTCAAAAGTCGAAAGTTTTGGAGAAAATAATGTAAAAACAACTTTAGGCTTTTACTCAATAATGCTAAAACACAATTCATGTGGGAAATTAAAATACGGCAGAGAGTATTACGATTTTGAAGAAGGTACTTTAGTTTGTATTGCACCAAATCAAGTAGCTTCTATTGACAATGAAGGCGACCAACAAAACAAAGTATCAGGCTGGGGATTATTCTTTCATCCAGACTTGATAAGAGGAACTTCACTGGGCAGCAAAATGAAAGACTATAGTTTTTTTTCTTATGAAACAAATGAAGCATTGCATTTGTCAGACAAAGAAAAACAAACGCTGAACGATTGTATCGTAAAAATAGAAAACGAACTTTCAGAAAACATAGACCAGCATAGTCAGAACCTAATCGTATCAAACATTGAGTTGCTCTTAAACTATTGCACACGTTATTATGACAGACAATTTATTACCCGAAAAAACAGTAATAAAGACCTTCTAATAAAATTTGAAAATATATTATCAAACTATTTTGGTTCGGACAAAATAAAAAGTCATGGTTTGCCCACAGTAAAGTATTGTGCAGAGCAACTTTTTCTATCGCCAAATTATTTGAGTGATTTATTAAAAAAAGAAACTGGCAAAAATGCACAAGACCAGATACATTATTACCTGATTGAAGAAGCTAAAAATAATCTATTGAACACAAATGCTACAGTAAGCGAAATTGCTTACAACCTTGGCTTTGAGTATCCCCAGTATTTCAGTAAACTTTTTAAAAACAAAACGGGGACAACACCTGCTGAATATAGAAATCTGAATTAGTAAGCAACTACCCAACTTTACTGGTTAGACAATCTCCAAATTTCAAGTGTGGAGCTGACGAATTTCCATCAACATTGCAGCCACATTGCAAAGGCACACAAGGCAAACGCACAAAGCCAACCTTTGCAAAGAGGCTGCAAGTGCCAAACTTCAACATTTGTATTTCAATTGGTCAGACACCCACCGAGTAGATAACACAGCAGCTAACATGGGGTTTGCCAAAATACGGGCGGACGGAAGTCATCTTCGGCTTTTTGTAATTCTATTCTGCTTCATATCGGGCTGGACATTATCTATTTAGCTTTTTGTTGTTATCTTCATCATCAGTTTTTCAATCATCATCGGTACCGGGCGGACGGAATACTAATTCCCGTACTTCGGCAAGCCCTTTTCGTTGCCTGTAATGCCCCTGTGACACATTCTGCTTCTCCAAAATTCTTATCTTTACGGACATGATAAATCCATAGACATGACACGACAAGCAATCATTGAGCGGACAATAAAAGCTATTAATCAATTACCAGAAGAAAAAGCAGAAGAAATCTCTGACTTTGCCGACTTTGTAACTAAACGTTATGAAGAGCACTTATTGACGCAAGGCATTCAAAAACTGACTTCCGACAGCCAGGCTTTTGACTTTTTATATAGTGAAGAAGATTTATATTCCATGACAGATTTAAAGGAAGTTTACAATGGCTAAAGGTGACATTGTGCTCATTACTTTTCCCTTTACCGACTTAAGCGGCAGTAAACTTCGTCCCGCAGTTGTTCTTGCTGACAAAAACCTTGACTTTACGGTTTGCTTTATTACGACACAAACTGGCTGGCAAGAACCAACAGATGTTGTGCTTACTCCGAATATTATTAACGGACTTAGAAAGCAATCGCTCATACGAACAAGTAAAATTGCAACGTTGGACAAATCTTTAGCAAAAGGACTTTTGGGCAGACTTGGATCAGCTGAGTTGACAGAATTAAATAGCAAACTCAAAATCTTATTTCTGTTATCTTGACAAAAGGCACATACAGGCAACAATAGGTTTGGCGAAAAAACTGGCTGACGGAAGTCATTGAGCATTTGGGATTCTATCTATCTTTAGTTCTACAATTCAGCTTGACGAACATCAAATACCAGTTCTTCGCCAAGCCTGAGCCGTTATGTGCCAGTAATTGGGACACCTCGTAACTATGACAAAATCATTAATCATAATTGCTCTACTTTTTTCGACACTTTCATTTGGACAAGTATCGAAAAAGACAGGATATGATAATATTAACGGTTTGACAATTGTAGACTCGATTACTTGGAAAGATATTGTTGGCGGCTTTTATATAAGTGATGGTTTTGGCGGTTATGACTTTCAGCTTGATTCAAATATGACATTCCACAAAATTGACTTTAGTTGTATGTCAAGGTTTACGATTGACAGCGGCTCGTGGACAATTAAAAATCACAATACTGTTGTTCTTCAATCAAACAAACAGACACTGTACTTCGACATAGTTAAGTTTGACAATTTCTATTTTTTTATTCTGCCGACACAAAGACAAAAATTTATTGCAGACTTAAAAGCGACCAAACTAAAACTCAAAAATGCAAAGCCTTTCAAAATTGATGACAAAACGTATTCGGCTGACTATTTGGTTGGATATACCTTAGTTGCAAAATATTTCGCAAAAGAAATCGAAGACGTTACCGGCACATAACATTGCATTGGCGTTATGTCGGCGGACAGATTAATAAACTTCAGCTTCAGCTATTAATCATCTTTTGCTCGGGCTGGACGTTATTAATTTAGCTGCGGTTCTTATCTTCATCTTTTGTAATTTTATTCAGCATTGGTTGTCGGCTGCCGTTTTTCAAATTCCGCCACAAACGCCAATGCTTTTACGTTGGCGGCAAGCAAAAAATACAAGCGCTTTAGGCTTTAAATTTTATTTATTCAAATAGTAGTTTCGTTTAAAAGATTAACTTGAAAATATTAATTAACACTAAAAATTTATTTTATGCGCATAAGCATTACTTCCGAAAAATCATTTATTGAGGATATTAGACCGGACCTCACAATAGATGAAAGTGCATTAAACCAAACAACTAAGGATGAGACGGCATTAGCTTTCGGCATTGCCGAAGTAGCATCAATTGTCGCTATTATTAAAGGAGTAGGTGAAATAGTCAAGTTATTTTTGGACTGGAAAGACCGAATGAAATCTAACAAACAAAAATTGTATCTAAAAACAGCTTTAGGAACAGTCGAAATTGAACTTTCAAAAGATATAACAGCAGAAGAGTTGCAATCAACACTTAAAACTATTTTGCCTCAATGAAACAAGACATAATACAAGATGACTTTGGTGGTTTTAATCCAAGGTTCATGGGTGTGAGCATTATGTTAGGGTCTCCAGAAGCATATGAAGTGCTTATAGACTATATGCTAAATGACCAAGCTTCGTATTATGGTGATGAGAAAACCTCTTTACAAGAAATAGCTATTAAATCAGTACTAGAACATGAAATTAGACATTATCATGATTTCCTTACCAGTCCATATAGCAATTACATTTTTCGATTAAGATTGATGGCTTTGGGCAATGGAGCGTCAGCTCTTAGTGAGGCTCAATTTGTTAATGGAAATTGTCTTCCAATACCAATTACAACCTGGCTAACAATCAATAACCTTCAACGAAAGCAGCAAATAGAAGAATGGAACGGCTTTACTAAAAAGCCACTAATGCCAGTTCAATTACCTACTATTTCTAAAGATGATTTACTCGTAAATTCTCCGCCTATTATAGTAGACGTAGAACATCTTTCTCCCCAAGAAAAATTTGAAGCTTATGTACTTCATAGTTCAAAAGCTTATAAAAGAATTGAGCAAATAGTGGAAGGATTTGCATTAGATAAAAAACATAATGAGGTTAAACCGTGTAATGTTTATGAGGTAACAGCGCTTACCATTCAGATTGCTACGATTTACCAAAGTCAAGGTTTAATCCCATCTCTTAACTTCATGGACTTTTTAGTAAATTCAAACTTAAGCTATGCAAAACTATGGAGTGACTTTTTCAATGTAGCACTCTTTTTAGAGAAAAAAAATAGTTCAAAATCATCAGAAGAAACACTTGGATGGAAACTTGCCATTATGATGTGCATGGCTGAATGGTGTCTTTTGGGTAACTATGGAATTGAAGGAAAAGAAGCATGTCCCACAAGGCGATTTGAAAGGCTACTCGAACATCTTTTAGATGATTACACTTTTTCTGCAAGTTGGGAAGGGGACGTGGATAGTTTATGGGCACATTGGGATAAAAAAACGTCTGTAACGCCTTGGAGAAAATCATTAGAAACGTTACTCGCTTTTAATAAACGAGGCGGCGATTTTTATAAATCTCTTGTAAAAATCAAGAAAAATCCAATTTCTGATATACTTGAAGAAGTGCTTCAAGTATATTCCAGACAACAAGAAGTAATGATAAATCATTTATTGACAACTCCCGAAAAACTCGTCTATCCAACCGACTATTTAAATGCACCTCATAATACTTTCCCTCAACCTTATTTGCGCCTTGAATTTGACAATTTTGGAATTGCCAAAACTTCCCAAATGACACAAGGAAACTTTCTTAAAATATTGGAACAATTCGAGCATAATGGAGAAACCTATGTAAAAAGCTTTTTACTTCGTCTTACAAAAAAGGAAGATACTTTTTTTGAAACTGCTACAACTTCAGAAGAATTGATGAAATGGTGTGATATTATTTTTTCTACCCATAGCATTTCCGGAAATTACTTTGCAAAGTATAAGAAAAACGTTCAAGACTTAACAAAAAAGGAACTGTTTACAATTCTCTAAAACTTGCCAGCCGCCAACAAGAGTATTGCCAATAGTGGGGCTGGACGTTGGAGCAATCGGCAGCATATCGCTTGTCAGCTTTGGTTCGGGCGGAAGGAACTCTTTTGAACATCAGAATAAATTTTTAATCTTTGAATAAATAATGAACTTCGGTTGCCAGGCAGAGGTTTTTCAATTCCCCCACCATCGGCAATACTTTTTCGTTGGCAGTAATTTTAGTTTGACAACCCTTCCGTATTCAAAAACGGACATATTTTTTCTAAAAAAATGATAATGACAATAAAAGACGTACTTCTTGACTTCCTTCCCGTAGACACATTTGGCGAATTTGAAAGTGGCTGCTTTTTTCAACAGTTTGTAAATATAGTTTAGTGTTCTGAAATTTGCTCTTGAATTGAAGCGGAAGTGAGCTCTGCTGAGGAGCAACTCACCAGGAATAGATTCGCCCGACGAAATAGGGAATAGAGCAGGTGCATTTAGCATCTGCTTTTTATATTTCGGAGGGGGAATGCCTTTAAAAAACCTATGCTGCATATTCAAGAGGCGTTTTGTTGTTTAATGATTCGTGCGGCCTTATCGTGTTGTATTCTTCTTTAAATTCTGCAGCTTTTTCATTAGCATCTTCCAGGCTATAGAAAATGTTTGCATCAAACAAGTCTTCCCTTGCTGTACGATTGAATCGTTCAATAAAACAATTCTCTTGCGGTTTTCCTTTACGAATACTCACCCAGTTGATTTCTTTGTTTTTTAGCCAAAGCTGAAATCTTTTGGAAATAAATTCAGGACCATTGTCAGTTCTTATAGAAGCTGGTTTGCCATGGCATTCAATTGCTATTTCTAATAGTTCTATTACCCGTTTTGCAGGCATGGAATGATTTATAAACATCCCTTTGCAAAGGCGGTTGAAAGGATCTATAATGTTTAAGGATCTTATTTGTCGGCCGTTTTCAAGTACATCATGCATAAAATCAATTCCCCATTCATGGTTTTCCCCCATGGGGATAAAAGCAGGATTGGCTTTTCTTTGCTGCGTTCTTTTCGTTGGCTTGCTGTATAATGCATAACCCTGCTGTTCGTATACACGTCTTATCCTGCTACCGCTGTATGTATGTGTTCGCTGAATCATCGCTATTACTTTCTTTCGTCCACGCCTTTTCGTCCCTATTACCTCTTTGATTGCTGCCGAAACTGGTTCGTCTTTTTGAGGCATTACCTTTTTATAATACCTGGTGCTCCTGGAGCAAGAAAACAACTTACAGGCCCGGGAATGTGAGATTGCATATTGTTCAACAACATACACAACACATTGCTCCTTTTCCGCGGGCCTTACCACTTTTTTGAATTGACATCTTTTAAGATCTGATTGTCGAGAGTAAGGTCGGCAACAGCACGCTTTAAGCGGCTGTTCTCCTGCTCTAATGAACGAAGCCGGCTAAGTTCCTGCGAGCTCATTCCACTGTACTTATTTTTCCAGTTATGAAACGTAGCATCAGTGATGCCATGCTTGCGGCAAATGTCTGCCACCTTTGTACCGCCATCCTGCTCTTTGAGAATAACCAGTACTTGTTCTTCTGTAAATCTTGACTTTTTCATCGCTTTTATTTAAAATTTAAATTAAAAAATCTATTTTAAACTTGTATGAAAAAGCCAGCCACCTACCAATTCATAAATAAAATCAATTTTGGTAATCTTGACAAGTTTGTTCAAATGTTAGTAGCAGGATATGTATCTCGTAGAGGACAAAGCGTGGTAAAAAGAGAAATAGGCGCAGACTCCACTTCTGATACGAGTAATTTTCTGACCCATATTATTGAAGTTGGGAGTTTGAAGGTTCTTACCGACAACGACATGATAGGCTCTGACCGAAATAAGAATGAACGTGCCCTCATTACTGTAGGTCTTGCAATGAATATATCAATGGCTTCTGCCTTGAAATCTAAAAATGTTTATGATTTGGACACACCGGTATATTATGATATGCCTTCTCTAAAGATAATTTTTGACCGTATTGCATCACACGTTGGGAAGACATGGCAGGACAGCGCTTATACCAAATCTCTTGTAAGCAACTACTTAATGAATAAAATTTGATTTATGCTAAGAGCACATGTAACACAAATTTTTGTAATTGACAATAATTATCAGAATAGAGTAAGCTTTTTCAAAAGCTTAAATCACTCACTTGCTTCTCTAACAGATACAGAATTATTTTTTGAACACAATAGTCAGAAGTTAAAGTTTAGCTTGTCTTTTTATGAAGAAGATATGTATACAAGAACATACTTATCTCAATTTGACGATGGAACACCATTTCGTGTAGTGAAGCCAACCGGTGTAACAAAAAAATTGAGTTTATTAAAAAGTAATTTCAAAGGTGGTTTCTCTGTTGGCAGTGTAAACCCAGACGGGTATTCTGTCACTTTCATGTTGACAGAAAAGAATGATATCAGGAACATACAGATACAAGAAAAAGGTGTGGAAGAGCAACTGCAAAAGTTGGCTACAGGTGCAATAATGGCGTTGCAACATAATCTTCACAATGACTTTTACAACATATCTCGCCGACTGATAGCAGGTATGCATTCAAATAATAAAGATATACATAGACTTGAACATGGAACGACGATTGCTCAAATTCTAAAAGATAATTCATCTCTATACGATGAAAATGAGCAACGTATTATTGCGGGGCTGTAAAAACTACTGCCAACAAAAGGCTTAGCAAAAAACTGGCTGACATTACGCAGCATCAACTTTTGTTTTTCTATTCGGCTTCAGTTATCAGCCTGACATTATAAATTTGGCAACAGAAATAACAATGAACTTTTAGTTATAAATTTAGCAGCGGTTCGGGCTGGACGAATTTCAAATACCAGTTCTTCGCCAAGCCCAAAACGTTGGCGGTCATGCGATCTGACACCTGCAACTGACACACTAACTTGCCAGACAGACAGAAAACTTGTAAATTCGTAGGGTAAAAAAACGAAAAGAAACAGGTCTTGATTTTGAAATTGACTTCTTGACAAATTCAGTTCGGAATACGGTTTCAGGCGACAGTTTCCAGACTGAAATTTTACGATTGATTAAGGCTGACTTAAAACAAATCACTAAAAAGAGCGGTTGGAATTTCAATTGGAAGAAGGAATTAGATGACAACACCAAGGAAGTTTACAAGTTGACAATTGTAAACAATCCAAATATCGTTCAAGGCTTAATCAGTTTCACTGTTAATACTGACCATATTTATATGGACTTGCTTGAAAATGCACCTTTTAATTTGGGACGAAACAAAATTTATGATGGCGTTGCTGGAAACCTCGTAGCTTATGCTTGTAAAATCTCTTTTCAATACGGTTTTGACGGGTATGTTTCTTTCACTGCCAAGACACGACTTATTGAACATTATCAAAAGACGCTGAATGCAACAACGTTTGGTGGACAACTGATGATTATAAATACTTTAGCTGCAAACATTTTAGTTGACAAATACTTTAAAAACGGATAATCATGGGATACATAAAAGAACCAGATGGTGTTGACTTTGTAATAAATGGAAAACCTCTGACAGAAAAACAAAAACAAGCTATTAGCGAATTTATCAAAGCTGACAAAGAACGTTTAGCGGACTTAAAAAATCGCAGGACAAAAAGCACGAACCGCCAACATAGTATTACCAAAAGCGGGGCTTGACAATATCTATTGGGCTGACAGAAGTAATTAAGCATTTGTAATTCTATTTGGCAGTAGTGCTATGAATGCCCCGCCTTCGGCAATACTGAATCCGTTGCCTGTAACTTTCGACGGTCTCACGTCCTAAAATAGGTTGACCAAAAATTCAACAACTATTGGTCAACATGAGCACACAGAAAACAAAGCCTTGTCCAAAAAGAAGCGGCAAACAAGTCAGCTTCGACTTCAAACTTTCCGTCATTGACGAAATCAGCAATGGTCTTATCAGTGCAAACTATGCTTCAAAAAAGTACAATATTTCAAGAAGCACCATTGCTTACTGGATGAAAAAATTATCTTCCTGTTTACAAACAAAAAAAGGCATGAGCAAGAATGATGAAATCAAAAAGCTTAAAGAGCGCATTGAAGAACTTGAGTTCATTAAAGAATTTCAGCAGGATATGATTGTGGAGTTTGAAAAGGTTACCGGCGAGGAACTTTCAAAAAAGTTTTTACCCGAACACTTAGCACAAGAGATACAGCGCAAGAAGAAAAAGCTTACAAAGTAAAATGGCTGTATGAAGTGTTCGGGATAACAAAACAGGCTTATTACAAAAGAATTAAAACCGCTAAACAAAAAGAAATGCAGGCAGAGCAGATTAAGAAAATAATTGAGCCTATCCGCAAGCGAATGCCTCGGTACGGAACAAAAAAACTGCATCTTGATATTAAAGATGACCTTAAAAATGTAAGTATTAAAATGGGCAGGGATGCTTTTTTTACCTTTGCCAGGCATCACCGTTTGCTCGTTCCCAGAACAAAGCGGTGCTTTATTACTACCGATTCAAAACACTTTTTTTACACCTCGCCCAATCTTATTAAAAGCCTTGTTCCCACTCATTCCGAGCAGGTCTTTGTAAACGATATTACGTATGTAAAACTGCAGGACGGCTATGTTTACGTTGCATTGGTTACTGACCTGTATTCAAAAAAAGTGATGGGTTATAAATTGGATGATAACATGAAAACACAACTCGTTAAAGATGCACTGCAGATGGCACTGAATAATTGCGAACATAACCGGGAAACAATCATTCATCACAGCGACAGGGGCATCCAGTATTGCTGTCCTGACTACAGTGAGTTTGCTCAAAGCAATAGAATGATTTTAAGCACCACAGAAAAATACGACCCGTATGAGAATGCTGTTGCCGAACGCATCAACGGTATACTAAAATATGAGTTTGGATTAATCAAAACCATTCCTTCCATTGATATTGCAAATAAAATGCTTACGCAGGCAGTGGAGATTTACAACAGGGAAAGAAGGCATTACTCTCTTGAAATGCAGACACCTGACTTTGCGCATACACATCAAAAGCATAAGTATAAAAGCTATAAAAAGCAATTGCTGAACAACGAACAAAAGATGAACATAAGTACTGCAGCTTTATCCACAAACGGCGAACGAAAATCATCCAAAAATTGAAGAGAGCCGTTTAGTGGATAAAGTATTTGAAAAACGAAAGCCGATAAAAACAATCCCATAATTTTGAGCATACTTAACCATATTTCTTAACCAAAAATGGTCAACCTATTTCAGGACAAGACAGCCGGTTCAATAATCTAACGCAACGCTAAGCCTAAAAAACTTATCTTGTATGATGGGAAAAAACTATGGTCGTTTATCCTTGATAGAACGGATAGAGATTGAAAAGTTAGTAAGTCATAAAAAGAGTTATAGCGAGATTAGTGAGGTCTTAGGTCGCAATAAAAGCACTGTCAGCCGGGAGGTAAATAAACAAGGCAGAGAGGGTTATAAAGCTATTGAAGGCGAACGGCTTGCCGTGAGCAGTGTTAGTAATCGCCGTAGTGGCAAGACCAAAATAAGGCAGTGTGTGGAGCTTGAACAATATGTATTAGACAAACTTGAGCTGAGGTGGTCGCCGTGGCTGATACACAGGATTTTAAAAAGAAAATTTCCACAAAACAAAGCAATGCAGATCTCTCACGAAGCCATTTATTTGTACATCTATCTGCACAGTAAAAAAGAGCTAAAAAGCTTGCTAATATCAGAGCTCAGGCAGAAAAGAAAGTATCGTGGAAACGTGCGCAGGGGAGCTGATAAACGCACAACTATACAAGATCCCATACGTATAGACGAACGTCCTGAAGAAGTAAAAGGCAGGCTTATACCAGGTCATTGGGAAGGCGATCTGGTAATGGGTAAAGAACGCTCAAGTGCAATAGGGACGCTGGTTGAGCGCACTACACGCACCATCATTATAGTACCCCTAAAGGCAAGAGATGCCACTACAGTGCGCAAGGCTTTTGAAAAAGAATTCAGGTCAATACCAGCGCAGATGAAAAAGACAATGACCTACGATAATGGCACCGAGATGGCACAGCATAAACTCTTTACAAAGAACACCAAAATACAAGTTTATTTTACACACCCCTACAGCCCGTGGGAAAGACCAACCAATGAAAATAGTAACGGATTGATAAGAGATTATTTTCCTGCAGGAACAGACTTTAGTACCATTTCAACAGCACGTTTAAAAGAGGTGCAAAACCAGCTAAATGAACGACCAAGACACGTGCTTGATTACCGAACTCCCAAAGAAGTTTTTGAAGAAATGATACTAACCCAAATTGCATAAATCTTTTACCTGTGTGGCTGGAGATTGGAAACCACAGCGAACAAACAGGCTTTTGAAAAGTGATGGGAAGTGTAAAAAGCTTCCCTCATTTTAAACAGAAAAACAATCACTTTTTAAAACAAAAAAAGAGTTTCCAATAAAACATTAAATTTGGTGACAGCGTTGCAATAGAACTTTGAAACCACCAACTGACAGTTCACAATGACAAAATACTTTGACAAAACCGATAATGACATTAAATCTCTTGAGGTATCATTTGTAGGCATGGAGTGGACAGATAATGGAAAAGAAATTCCAAAAACTGCTGAAGTAATAATAAGACTTTTAGAAAGACCAACATGGAATGTTAGTTGGCAAACACCTTACAAAGAAAGCTGGAAAAAAATTTATACCAATATTTTAATTCCAACGGGTGTTTGGAATGGTATGAAATTAGGTCAATTGACTGACAATAGAATTTTCGTTGCTCTTGGAATAAGCGTTTGTGAATTAAACTTGGCTGATGGAATTATAAACTGGACAGAAAGTTATGCCAATACTTCAATTGTACTTATTAAGTTGACAAGAAATAATGATGCTCTTTTTATTTTATATTCCTATTATAAATTTGACAGTAATAAGATAAATAGCAACTTAATAAAAGTTGATTTAACAGGTAATTTAATTTGGTCTGCTGAAACTAAAGACAAGGATGATAAGTTTACAATATTCAACTATGAAAGTAACGGCTTATCAGCATCTACTTGGAATGGTTGGACATTAAAACTGAGTGAAGAAACTGGAAATATTATTGAATCGCATTGGTCAAAATAGGACGAATTATAGCAGCCAACAAAAGTATTTATGCAAGCAGGGCTGACATTACGCACTTCAACATTAGGTTCGCTATTCAGCTTTTGTTCCGGCTGACACGGCGCTGTTGTACTTTTATCATAACTTCATCTTTTGTTTTTCAAATCGGCAGCAGTACGGGCTGACATTAATTGAATGCCCTGCCTGCATAAATACCTTTACGTTAGCTGCTAGCTTTGACAACTTCATGGTGCAAACATTTTCATACAGGACAGAAACGCAAGACAAAAAATATCAGCATACAATTCATTCGGTTGACATAAACAGTTCCGTAGAAAAATGGTTAGGAAGAATTGAAGATTTACTAGACGAAGTTTATTCGTTTGACAAGAGCCAAGTGCAAAATATTAGACAACAATTTTTAAATAACCAATTGAATATACAACTTGACAAAGAACCTTATTTCTTGACATTTAAATTTGGTGACAAAATTCAAGTTGTAAATATTGACAAAGTAAAAAAAAGTGAACCAGACTTTATTGCAAAGGTGACTTACTTAACGACTGAAGAAGGTGGGAGAAAAGGTTATGCAGCATCAGGATACAGACCTCACGTCAAGTTTGACGGACGAAAAGAAATGACGTCTGGTGAACAGTCATTCATTGACAAAGACAAAGTATTTCCAGGCGAAACAGTTACTGCCGAAATAAGAATATTAACTCCAAACTTTTTTGAAAATTATTTATTCGTAGGACAACATTTTGAAATTGGTGAAGGTTCAAAAGTTGTTGGACATGGAGAAGTGCTTGAAGTCATCAACTCTAAATTGCGACAAGCCAGCAGCTAACAAACGGTTTGGCAAAAAACTGGCTGACATTAAGCAGCATCAACTTTTCTTTTGCTATTTAGCTTCAGTAATCAGCTTGACATTATAAATTTGGCAATAGAAATAACAATGAACTTTAATTTATAAATTTAGCAGCAGTTCGGACTGACGAGTTTCAAATACCAGTTCTCCGCCAAGCCTGAAACGTTGTGTGCAATTTGGCAACCAACTATATTTGACCACTAAAAACTAACAATAGACTTATGAGAACTGCCTTTCTTGCTGTTTCGCTTCTGCTTTCTTTCATTTCTTTCGGACAAAAGACCTACAAAATTGGAAACGTATATTGGGAATATAGAAAACCTGCAACCTATAAAACCCGCATTGACAACTTTTCTTCTGCAATTAAAACGGGCGACTCAGTCGTTACGAAAAACAACAATTTGCAAAAGCAGTCTAATGACGATGTCATATTGTTTTCTGTAGCAAAAAACGAAGCCGCAGACCTAAACATCATTTTAGGGAGCTACAAAGGAAATTCCAACATCGCAAGATTTACTTTGAAGGGATACGTTGACAAGCTCGTAGAGTTTATGAAGTCCAACTATGAACAATTAAAGTCAGACGCCCAAGTAACGACAAAGGAGACGCTTATCAATGGTGTAAAGTTCTATGTCATTGAAAACAAAATTCATCACAAGGAAAAAAACTTTACGCACTGGACAAGAATGTACATAGCGGAAGTGAGCGGAAAGGAATTAAATATCACGGTCACTTACGACAATGAGAATGACCAAAAAGCCATCGATGCTTCTATATTGGCATCGAAGTTTCATTCTTGACAAACTGCACACAACAGCAGTTTTCTGCTATGCCGGCAGACACTATGCTGCATCAGCAATTGGACGCCTTTCAGCTTTTGTTCCAGCACTACGTTCAACGTTCGGCTTCAGTTATTATCTTCAACAACAAAACTTTTATCAGCAGCAATTCCGGGCAGACGAATAATAAATTCCGGCACAGCAGAAAGCTGATGAACGTTGTGTGCAACTTTGTTTGACAACAGCCAGTTGTTACTTTTAGTTAGTGGTTGCGTGTTGACAATGCTGACGAAGTGTAATTGACTGCTAAGTTGTTCGCTTTATGATAGCTGTGGCTGGCATACAACTGTGTGACGCAATAAAGTGTGCACATAACAAGGGGTTTTGTGTCAGCACGGCTGACACAACTGTGCAGCAACTTCAGTTCATTATTTAGCTTCGGTTCATGGCTCGACGGAACACGGTTGAACATCCGTTCTTGTTTGTATCTTTCGTTCTTTATTTGGCTTCAGTTCATGCCGACGGATTTCATCCGTCGTGCCGAACACAAAGCCCTGATCCGTTAGTTGCTATTTTTTTACAGACATTACTTCTGTGCGACAAGACAAAACGTGAAGGTTATTTTACTTTTCAACGACTTTTATGACACTATGATTTTGGAGACAATTTTAGTTATTTAAGTTGTTTTATTGCGGCAGATTTTGGTTGTAAATTTTTATCAGCATTTAGTTGACACGTTCGTTCATTGACAAATCTTAACTGTAACAAAATGTCTGTCAATTTCAAGGTTGACAATTGTCTTTAAGCTGTTTCAAGTTGACAAAACTGTTTTTAAAATACTTGTTTTTTCAAATCGTTTTCAGCGGACACTTTACAAAACTGACAGTTGATATCTATAAATTGTTTATTTTTTGCTCCACTTTTTGTCGACAATAATCTTTGCTATTAAAAGTTGACAGCCGCATTTTTAAAAAGTGTTGACAGTTAAAAAGGGTTTACAACTCAAAATACAAAACAGCAACTAACAAAGGTATTTGCGTTATGTCGGCGGACAGATTAACAAGTCGCAACTTCACCTATCATTTATCTTTTGTTCCAACTTGACATTATAAATTAAGCTGTGGATGTAACAATGAACAATTCTATCTTTATGCTACATTTGTTCCGGCTGACGGTTTTCCAAATTCCGCCACAACCGCAAATACTTGTTCGTTGGCTGTAATTTTTCTTCAACATCAAAATGATAAGAGTGACAGTTGACATTCCTAAGCGTTTCGCGGACTTTAATAATGCTGATAGTAAAGGCAGACTTAGACTTACAACTAATGGAACTCTTGCAGACCTTACAAGATTAAACCTTGAACTAAAAGAAGGAATGAGAGTTTTAATTGACGACGATGAAACTTTGACAACGATTGGTTATATTAGATATTCTGATGAGGAGAAAATTTGGGTTGCGGAAATAAATTGGGATAACATACAACATTACTGACGGATTGCTTGATGATTAAGAAACACTTTAATTCCTGACTTTGTTTATTGAATAATGGAACAAACTAAAACGCGTAAAAGAAAATATGGTTTCGCATTCATTTTGATGTTATGCTGCATTTTTATTTTTACATTAGGACAATTTGTTCCAATCTATTTTATTGATGTAAATGTTAGACAACAGTTTTATTTAGGAGTTCTTTCTGTTCTTTTAATTGTAACAACCTTGACAGTTTTTTCTTTTGTTTATAAACCTTAAAGAAATAAATTTTGGGTTGGGTTAGCATCAGTTTTTATTGGTGTTGTTACGTGCATTTTGTTTGGCTTTTGGTATTTTTTTCTTTCACTCGGTATTTTGACAGAAGCTGTAACTTATTATGTTGACAAAGACAATAACAAAATAAAAATAATTAGTCGTTACTTAAATGAAGGTGCTTTTGGCGGCGGAAATGAACCAGGTGATTTTCAGGTTGTACTTCAAAGACCAGTTTTAAATTTATTTAATGTTCAAACAAAAATTGATACAACTTCTATTGACAAACATAGATGGTTAAAGTACAAAAAATAAAACTACAGCCAACAGTAGTATTGCTGCAAGTGTGGCTGGACATTAAACTATCAGCAGTTGTGCTGCTATTTAGCTTCTGTTCCATCGCGACATTACGCTTTTCGGCTTTTGTTTTAAATTTGAACATTTGTTTTTTAATTTAGCTTTTGTTATCAGCTTGACGTATCGCTATTGCCACACCTGCAAGCAATACGTTTCCGTTAGCTGCCAACTTATGACTGCACAAAGAATAGTAATATTATTGTTGACTACTTTTCTCTTTTGTACTGTCATTTTAGGACAGACAAAGAGTAACATATTTAAGGTTTATAAAGACAAGACAAAGGCTATTATAAGTGACAGTTCTTTCCGAAAAGTAGCTTTTTCTAATGAACTTTACGGATCATTAACTGGCTATTCCAAGCATGATAGCATTTATATTATTGCAGAGCATTATAAGCAACAACATGGTATATTAGAGTGTATATTCTTATTTGACAGAGATAATCTGATCTTTGTAAACAAGAAACAAATAAACACTAAACATTTAGACAGCTTGGGTATTTCGACCGGTAGGTGGCTGGCTTTTTCATACAAGTTTAAAATAGATTTTTTAATTTAAATTTTAAATAAAAGCGATGAAAAAGTCAAGATTTACAGAAGAACAAGTACTGGTTATTCTCAAAGAGCAGGATGGCGGTACAAAGGTGGCAGACATTTGCCGCAAGCATGGCATCACTGATGCTACGTTTCATAACTGGAAAAATAAGTACAGTGGAATGAGCTCGCAGGAACTTAGCCGGCTTCGTTCATTAGAGCAGGAGAACAGCCGCTTAAAGCGTGCTGTTGCCGACCTTACTCTCGACAATCAGATCTTAAAAGATGTCAATTCAAAAAAGTGGTAAGGCCCGCGGAAAAGGAGCAATGTGTTGTGTATGTTGTTGAACAATATGCAATCTCACATTCCCGGGCCTGTAAGTTGTTTTCTTGCTCCAGGAGCACCAGGTATTATAAAAAGGTAATGCCTCAAAAAGACGAACCAGTTTCGGCAGCAATCAAAGAGGTAATAGGGACGAAAAGGCGTGGACGAAAGAAAGTAATAGCGATGATTCAGCGAACACATACATACAGCGGTAGCAGGATAAGACGTGTATACGAACAGCAGGGTTATGCATTATACAGCAAGCCAACGAAAAGAACGCAGCAAAGAAAAGCCAATCCTGCTTTTATCCCCATGGGGGAAAACCATGAATGGGGAATTGATTTTATGCATGATGTACTTGAAAACGGCCGACAAATAAGATCCTTAAACATTATAGATCCTTTCAACCGCCTTTGCAAAGGGATGTTTATAAATCATTCCATGCCTGCAAAACGGGTAATAGAACTATTAGAAATAGCAATTGAATGCCATGGCAAACCAGCTTCTATAAGAACTGACAATGGTCCTGAATTTATTTCCAAAAGATTTCAGCTTTGGCTAAAAAACAAAGAAATCAACTGGGTGAGTATTCGTAAAGGAAAACCGCAAGAGAATTGTTTTATTGAACGATTCAATCGTACAGCAAGGGAAGACTTGTTTGATGCAAACATTTTCTATAGCCTGGAAGATGCTAATGAAAAAGCTGCAGAATTTAAAGAAGAATACAACACGATAAGGCCGCACGAATCATTAAACAACAAAACGCCTCTTGAATATGCAGCATAGGTTTTTTAAAGGCATTCCCCCTCCGAAATATAAAAAGCAGATGCTAAATGCACCTGCTCTATTCCCTATTTCGTCGGGCGAATCTATTCCTGGTGAGTTGCTCCTCAGCAGAGCTCACTTCCGCTTCAATTCAAGAGCAAATTTCAGAACACTAAACTATATTTACAAACTGTTGAAAAAAGCAGCCACTTTCACGAACTGTTGCTGATAAATGTACAAAAGATGATGTTTATTTCTACTGTTCATTTGCGTTCGGTCAGCCGAAACTGAAGATGAAAAACAAACAAAAGCTGATGCTGCGTTGCGTCTGCCGCTATTGCACAAAACCCCATGTTGGCAGAAGTGCTATTTATGAAAGTGTGATTGTACTATTTCTCATGTCAACGCAAAAATTTATTCCCTCTAAAAAGTCAAGTCCAAGAAGACCGTTATAGTCAGAGAAAATACCGTGAGCTAAAAAGTCATAAACCTGAATTTGAAACTTTTCTTTTGTTAACCCAAGCGATGAGAAACGCCCAATTTCAAAAATCTCAGTTTCGATAATTCCGTTAGCTGTTTCAATTTCTACTGTTCCGATATTATCTTTTAAATCGTGTCCAAGAAGATATAAAGCGTTACTGTCAATGGTAGTATTAGTTGCACCTGTATCTAAAATCATTTTTAACTCATACTTGTTATCAATTTCAATATTTACAAGTATTAATCCGCTTTCAGGTTCTCTTTTAAACTTATAAGTCATTTTTGAACACGGTTAAAAATGCCTGTAATTTTTCTTGTTGGTCTGAAAGAGCCTGTATAAATCAACGTTATTTTGTCAAAGTTTGAAGTTTTGTCTCTACCGATATAGCAAACTTCTCTCTTGTCCTTACTATGAAAAAGAGGAATGCCTGATAAAACATCAATTTTGCTTTCGTCCATAATCGGATTGCCAAGTAAAACCCATTCGTCAGGGTAAAGTTTTTTGATGTCTGTTATATTTAGTAACTGTCGCATTTGCTGTTTTTTATAGTGTAAATTTACAAATTTAAAGTCAGGAGTACTGTCAGGAAATTTTGTGCAGCATTTCTGCCAACGCACAGGGCTTTGGGCAGGTGGGGAATTGTTGTTTGTCCAGCCCGGAACCGAAGCCCAGTAAAAAAATAAAAGTACAAGTTAACAACTAATGTCCAATAGAATTACGTCAAGCCCGGATGCAGTACAGTAGCGATTTGCAGCCGATTGATCATCCGTCCGCCCCACTTGCCCAAAACCCCATGTTGGCTGCAGGGCTTTGTCGGCACACACTTTACCAACGAAATTTACAGTCGTCGCATTGATAAGTCTTTGTCAACTTGCCTGCTGCAAATACACCAAACATTAAGGCTGAACCTACTTTACTTGCTGAACTAATTTTGTGAACATCGGTTGATTTGCAATTAGGACATTTAATGCTGGTTGACATTGGTCTTCCGCAATTCGGGCAACTCTCTGCAGAAGATGATATTTCTTTGCTGCAATCTGGACATGTAATTAAAGCCATAGTTTATTTTTTGTTTTGTCGAGTTGAAGTTTGTCTAACTGTATATTTTATTTATGTTTTATAGCTGCAATAATAAATCCCAAAACCACAAAAATTACTACGATAATTATCCAATGTGATTGGTGAGGGCCATTCGGACTTTTACCAAACATTTTATCTACATTCCTATTCATTTGTCGATAATGCTTACTACTCATAGTGTATATTTTTTTGAAGAGTATAGGTTTTGTCAATATAGTTTTAGAGCCATTCCTGTCATTTGATTTGAACTTTCTAATTTTTCAATAGTTGTATCAATTTTGTCTATAATTTTTTTAAGTTCAGAATATCCGTTTGCGTCCAATTGCAATAAAGTTCCTGATTTTCGCATGTCTGTTGGGTCATAGGCATACAACTGTAAAACTCCTTGCATGTCGGGTTTGACAACTAAAGTAAAAGTCAGCGTACCACAAATTGATGATAAATTTCCAACTTTAATATTTATAGATATGTCGTCCATGCTGATTTAATTTTACGTGTCTATTTTGGAATGCTTAAATTTAAACGGTGTGTCAAATAGCCTTGCAGCCAACGCCCGCCGGCTTTGCGTTTGCGGCGGACATTTTTATTCGTCAGCCGAATATAGCACAAAAGCTTAATTGAAAACCGCTGACGAGTTTTGTTCGTCAAGCCGCCATAACGCAAAACCGAATGTTGGCTGTAGTTATATTTTGTCACCCAGATACTTTGCTTGTATGAATGTTGTGCAGTCATTATTAAACTCGTCGCTCCAGTCAAATAGTATAGCTGAACCGCCTTGCTGTACAATTGTCTTTGCAAAGTTGTAAATGTCTTGTCCACCTTGCGGGTCAACACCGGCTAAGTCAAAAATAAGATTGTTTGTCCATGATAAAGTAGTGTAAACAGAAAGCTGTCGTCGTGGGTTGCCCGCTAATGTCTGCACCTTAATTTTATGTGTCATCCACTGTATGTCGTATATTTTTTTATAAACCGGATTTGTCTTGTTTGCGTTCTTGTCAAGATAAGTACCAACCGTCATTGGTAAAAAACGGTCTCTAAACCAACTTTCCCGGAAATGCTGTGCATACTTGAATGATGCCTGAATGTCAACTCTGTTATTGGAAGTTTTGCCGGTGATTATGTCAATCAAGGTTAGCTCAACAGGGCGAAAGAAAGGACCGTTCGGAAGGTGGATAATTACAATTTCACCTTTTGTCAGACTAAAGGAAGGAATAAGGAAGTCGTCAACTGTCTGCTGATGAAATTGTAAAAGCATGGTGTCAAAATAATTACAGCCAACGGTTCGGTATTGGCGTTTGTGGCGGAATTTGGAAAACGTCAGCCCGAACTGCTGCAGAATGAAGATAAAGAAGTTGATGATATATTCTGCTGTTCAATTTCTGACGTCCAGCTCGAATTAAAGCTGACAGATAGCTGAAGCTCAGCACCTGCGTTCAGTCCGCCGACATAACGCCAATACTTTTGTTACATGCCGTTTTTCTCTGTCAAACTAAAGCAAACTGAAATGCTGTAACGTAAATTATCCGCCAAAACCATATTGAAAAAAGTAAACGTGCATTTTGAATTACTGCTGCTGCACTGTCGTAAAACAACTATGAAGTTGAGCAAGCCGATGTGTCAGCAGCAGCAACTTAAAACTTTTGCTTATCGCGGTTTATAAATTACCGTTACATCGTCCACTTTATTTTCCTGAATAAACGTTCTCAGTTTTTGGTCATAGTCAATTTTCAAAGTGTCATTGCCAAGCCAGGTAAAATTAATTGATGTGGTGTCAAAATATGTGTCACCATGATTTGTGTCAACAGTGAAGGTGTTTCCTACTTCTGATTTGTCAGGTTTATGTTTATTGTCGCAAACTGTCACCTGATAAGAGTCAGCCGATAAAGAAGCTTCTTTTAAAAACAGAAGTGCTTTTTTGTCGTGTCGCTCGTTTAAACTTTCTTTTATAAATGTATTTAGTCCTGTATCGTCACTTAAGGAAAAGCAAGAAGTCAAGGTAAATGTCAGAATGAATATTGTCGCTATAAGTTTAAGTATGTGTCCAAATAAAATGGCATGTAACGGATTCAGTATTGCCGAAGGCGGGGCATTCTTAGCACTACTGCCAAATAGAATTACAAATGCTTAATTACTTCTGTCAGCCCAATAGATATTGTCAAGCCCCGCTTTTGGTAATACTATGTTGGCGGTTCGTGCTTTTTGTCCTGCGATTTTTTAAGTCCGCTAAACGTTCTTTGTCAGCTTTGATAAATTCGCTAATAGCTTGTTTTTGTTTTTCTGTCAGAGGTTTTCCATTTATTACAAAGTCAACACCATCTGGTTCTTTTATGTATCCCATGATTATCCGTTTTTAAAGTATTTGTCAACTAAAATGTTTGCAGCTAAAGTATTTATAATCATCAGTTGTCCACCAAACGTTGTTGCATTCAGCGTCTTTTGATAATGTTCAATAAGTCGTGTCTTGGCAGTGAAAGAAACATACCCGTCAAAACCGTATTGAAAAGAGATTTTACAAGCATAAGCTACGAGGTTTCCAGCAACGCCATCATAAATTTTGTTTCGTCCCAAATTAAAAGGTGCATTTTCAAGCAAGTCAATATAAATATGGTCAGTATTAACAGTGAAACTGATTAAGCCTTGAACAATATTTGGATTGTTTACAATTGTCAACTTGTAAACTTCCTTGGTGTTGTCATCTAATTCCTTCTTCCAATTGAAATTCCAACCGCTCTTTTTAGTGATTTGTTTTAAGTCAGCCTTAATCAATCGTAAAATTTCAGTCTGGAAACTGTCGCCTGAAACCGTATTCCGAACTGAATTTGTCAAGAAGTCGATTTCAAAATCAAGACCTGTTTCTTTTCGTTTTTTCACCCTACGAATTTACAAGTTTTCTGTCTGTCTGGCAAGTTAGTGTGTCAGTTGCAGGTGTCAGATCGCATGACCGCCAACGTAAAAGTATTGCCGAATTGCGGGCAATAGCGATTGGTCAGCCGAATATAGTACAAAAGCTAAATTGAAAAACTATTGACAAGTAAGATTCGTCAGCCCGCATTTTGGCAATACACCTGTTGTGCGTTCGCTTTATTCATCGTCAGTATCTTCGTATTCAGAATCCTCAGCACCTTCAAGAACAGCATTGTATTCATTCCATTCTGGGTCATTTTCTGATGAAAGTTTAATTGGTAATACGTCAAAATTTGATAACGCTTCATTTAATCTCTTTCCTGTTTCTGCGATGTTGCTTGAATACCAATGCCATTCTTTTTGATTGTGACCTAAATAAACAAAAGACAAAATTGCTTGCAAATCATTTTCCAAAATGTCTACTAATGAGTTTTCAACTTTCTCCATCAATTCCATTGTTTCTTCGTCAGGCATTAATGATGTGTCATCGGAATCATAATTCCATAACAAGGTCAACCTCTTGTTATAATTTTTAGTTGCAATAAATGCATGAAGATTTGGTCGGAATCTTAAAAGAAATGGAACTCCATCGTTTTCTCCTTCGGCTGCTGTCCAAGTTTCTTGGTCGGTGATTAATGATTTTAGTTTGTCCATTTAAATTTTATATGTGTCGAAAGTGTAAAATGAGGGCTTAAATACTTTACATGTTAGGAAGCTGCCCGCAAAAGTGGCGCACAACGTTCAAGGCTTTGTGACGGCGCTATGTATATCGTCGCACCTGTGTAGTGTCGCGCTGACACAAAACCCCTTGTTATGCGCATACTTTATCTTGTCAGCCTGAACCTGCTTGCCAATGTTACAAAAATAAAACTACTACAAAAATAAACGCTGTCTGTCAGCCTTGTCAACCCACAGCAACTGCAACAAATAACAACGACAGCTTGCTGTCACAAAGTTGCGCATAACGTTCAGGGCTTTGTGGCGGCACGATAGAAGGTTCCGTCAGCCTGAACAGATGTTGAAAGTAGCACAAAAGCTGCAAACTATAACTGCTGATTAGCGCAGTTCCGTCGAGCCATGAACAGAAGCTGAAAGATGAACTGAAGTTGCTGCCTGGTTGTGTCAGCCGTGCTGACACAAAACCCCTTGTTGTGTGTACACTTTATTGCGTCCGCCAGTGTAAAGCCGACTTCTTTATTCCGCTAAAAGCGAAGTAATCACTTAACTGTCCGAACGTCGCTTCCGAGCACCGTCAACCTATACCAACCAGAAACACATAATAAAATTAGTAACAACTGGCTGTTGTCAAACAAAGTTACACACAACGGCTCGGGCTTTCTGCTGTGCAGGCATTAGCATTCTGTCAGCCGAATTACTTACTAAAGATAAATAGAATTACAAATGACGAGGTGAGAAGTATCAGCCAGCATAGCAGAAAACCCTTTGTTGTAGGTAGCCCTTAGTCTGTCACAAATAGTCTTTCGTGTTTATTAAGTAATTTGTAATAAACAAAATAGAATGCATCATTCAAAGTTGTGTTTCCCCATCTATGAACGTAATGATTACGTTCTTCGGTGTCAAACTTTTGATAACCAATAACTGTTAGGTCGTTGCCGTCCCTGCCACGATTATCTTTATCACTCTTTAATCCCCAAAAGTCACCGTAATAAAGTTTGTTTAGAACTTCTTCCCAATCTTTGTCGGAGATTGTTTTTTCAAATTCTTTTCCTTTGTTAAACCGACCACTATCTGTGTTATGATAATAACGTAAATAATGCAGTTTATGAGTCGTATCTTTTTGAGTGATCGTTATCACCTCATACGTAGGGGCATCATAAACGGAAAACACAAATCTGAAAGCGACATCAACGTTTAGCTGATTGAGTTTAGGCAAAGGGATATCACTTTGCCACAGATTCCAATTAGGTCTGTCCACTCTTTGCTGCTTTACATAGTTCTCAAGTTCTTTTAAAGAGGTAGTGTCGTTATAATAATATGCTCGTAAAGCTTTGAAGCTGATGTCTGATGTGTCGAACCGTCCGGAACTGTCAACAAGTAACAGGAAATTTTTTAGTGTAGAGTCTCGAAAACCCACTTGGCAAAGAACGTCTTGATTATAACCAACACATATCAATATGAATACAATAAGAAGTGTCTGTCGCATTTGTTAGTATAAGGAGAGTGCTGTCAAATTGGGTTACCTACAACGAACAAGTATTGCTGCAGTTGGGGAAATTGAAAACCGTCCGCCCACAACTGAAGCTGAATAAAGTTTACAAGTTGAAGTTAACAACTAAAAGCCGAATAGCATACGTCCAGCCCGAACTTCAGAACAAAAAAGGTATGAAGGCGATTGCTCAAACGTCCAGCCCCAATTGCAGCAATACTCTTGTTGTGTGCAGTACTTAAGATAATAGTAATTTGATGGTGTCATACAACACTTTACCTATAATTCCCAAACTTATAGAAAGCAATGCGGCTTGATGTCCTATAGAACGGTTTCTTTTACTTTTATATTCAATCATAGGATAAACCCACCGGAAATAATGAAATAAAATTCGCAAGATGAATAAGCTTAAAAAGAAGCAATATGTCAAAAAGATGTTTTCAAAAAAGGTATGTTGTTCTAAATATAATAATTGCAGATTAATAATTTTGTAACACATATAGAAGCCAAAAGGGATTCCGAAGAACCAAACTAAAAAATCATAAACACTTCCTTCATGGACCTTTGAGAATTTAGATGGCTTACTTGTTATATAAGCATCAATTTCATGAAAAACTCCATTAACCCAAGTATTATCCGAACCTTGTACTTCAAATTGAGAATCATTCGGAGTTCGTTCATTAGGTTGAAAAGCGAAATCAAAAACTTTTGGTTTTGAAAAATCTATTAATAGTTGAAAGAAATTTTCAGGATAATATTTGTAAGTACTGCGATATATTAGGTCACTATTAAGATAAATCGTTCTGACTGCTTCAGGAAACGAAACAGAATTAAAAACTTCATCGATTGTTCCAAAAAGTTCTTCACTTTGAAAGCCTGTAACTGATATTCTTAAAGAAGCGCAATCATTTAAGTCTTTCCTTATATTTTCTAAAATGTCAGGGTTTTTTGTTTCTAATTTTTTGTATTCAATCTCACTTGCAGCATTAGCCCTTAATTGAAGAATATTTAAAAGCTTCCGCAAATCCTCTTTATCAAAGCTAAGCGAACTAATTTTTTTTGATAGTCTGTTTCTTACAACATTGTCACTCATTTTTAAATCTTCTTATTTGAATCAATTTTACGAAAGATTATTCAAATTTTATTAGTCGTTTTGTGAGATTGAAGCTGTCAGAGAGTATTGCACACAACGAACAAGTATTGCCGATGGTGGGATATTTGAAAAACGTCCGCCTGGCAACTAAAGTTCAATTGAAAGACTTTTAATGAAGATAAAAACAAAAAGCCAAATTACTAACGTCCGGCCCGAACCAAAGCTGAAAGCGATATGCTGCCGATTGCTCCAACGTCCAGCCCCACTATTGGCAATACTCTTGTTGGTGGCAGTTAATACTTCCAGTCCATAATTATTCCTACCTCTTTCCAAGTGTCGCCTTGCAAATGATACAAACTAATTCCTCCACCACCGCCAAGTCCACTATGAGCATTATCCCACTGGACTATTGCATATTCTTTTGAGTTGTCAAACACTGGTCTTGAGAAGTAATAAAGATTTCTGTTGTAACTGTCAGTTGAGTTGTAGCGGTTGATTTGCTTTTTATACAGCTTCAATTTGCTTTTATCTGTTAGCTCGATTTTTTGAAATGCTTTTTTCTTTGCAATTGTTTCGCCTCTATTGCTCACAACAATAAATGATTTTAATTCATTGTTATGCCACAAAGTAGTGTCAACTGATTTTGAGTTTTCGATTATTTGAGCAAACATTATTGTGTCAAGCACTTTATTAGCATAGTCACGGTGATAATAAAAGTAGTTCCACATATCGGTCGGGTCAAGTTGAATTTTTGTCAAAGGTTTTGAGCAAACCATTAATGCTCCATGTCCGCTAAAAGCTGTATCTAAAAGATTTTGGTATTGCTTTGTCTGCCCAAAAGAAATTGAACAAGTAATAAATGAAATAGCAAATGTCAGAAGTCTCATAAGTGTTTTAGAAGTGATGCTGTCTCGTCCTACATTACATATTTGGGGTGTGTCAAATTTAATTGCCACCAACGTCCCACTGCTTGCCGGAAGTAGCGGTATTCGTGGTTCGTTTGTTCAAATATAGTTATATAGTTCAATAGAATTCTTATCGCTGACTGGCTTTCGTCACCCGCTATTTTGGCAAGCACTTGTTAGGCGCATGTCAGTCAACAACTTCGCTTCACCTTTGATTTACAAGTCCATACTTCAAATTGTCGTCAGCAGAGATTACAGGATACAAGTCGTCAGAAGTATTTGGAACTCCGTCCTCACCCACAGAGAAAATTGTGTACTTGCCGCCTATTTTCTTGTAAATATATAAAGTACTAATTTTATTGTCCATTTTTAACCCAGGAAGAGGGTCGCTGATGTCTATAAACTTGTCTCTTAGGCGTAGTTGTTCTAAACTGTCCGGGTATTGACCATATTGCATTTTGTACAGTTCAATCTGTTTGGGTAAGTTGTTGAGTTGCTCCTGAGAAAGCTTAGCAAATCCCTTCTTTGTTTCTGGATTATATTCTATATTATAAAACAAATAGCCGTAAACAGCTACTGTAAACAGAAGGGCAATCAGTCCTATTACTGTTAGCTTTTTGTCCTTGTATTTGAATAGTCCTAAAAGCACAAATACCAGCCCTAAAATACCCCCGAAAAGTGGTATAAGCCCTAATAAGCCAAGTTTGTAAAGATGCTTTGCCGGGTTATATTCTGTTGTCATTAAGATATTGAATGTTCTTTTGATTGTCCAGTTGCGCCTAACGTTAAAGCATTTGTGAAGGCATGGCAATATCGATTGGTCAGCTTGGTACAAATGCTTAATTGAAAAACCGAAGCTGAAGATAAATACAAATGTTGAATAGTGTTTCGTCTGCTTGTACAAGAGATAATAAGAATTACTGCCGCACAAGTGCGGTTGGTCAAGCCATGCTTTTACAAATGCGCATGTTGTGTGTTCGTGCTATTGTCAATAAAGCAATTCTATTAAATCTTCATTGTAATTAAACGAAGTTATTGTCCAGCCATTGGAACCTTTATAAAGTGTAAAGTCAACTTTTAAGGGATATTTTTCAAACTTTAAAACATAGAACCGCTTTTCAATAAAGTCTTTCACTTTGTGGTCTGTTATAAATTCAGCGGAAAGCATTTTACCATAAGCAGGAAAAACATTTTTTGATTGATTTTCTATGGTTACTTGTAATGTGTCAAGCTTTTCTGGTTCTAAAACAGAGTTCTGTTTTAAAAGTTGAATTGCGTCTTTGAATTGTCCTTTACTAAAGTCTTGCATAAATGTGTCGCATACTTTGTCAAGTCTTTTTTCATCGCTATCTGTTATTTGATTTTTTTGTCCGCAAGAAACTAATAGGAAAACGAGAACAGATGCAGTCAAAAGTTTAGTCATTTAAATATTTAAGTTTTGATTTTAAAATCGTGTCCAAGCATGACACACAACGTTCGAGGCTTGCTGCTGCAGCGGCATTCCGTGCACGTCAGCCCCAAATATAGCTGAAAAAGCTCAGTAAGATTTGTTACTGAATGGCATTCTTCAGCCGCTATGGCAGCAAACCACTTGTTAGCGGTAGTTGTTTACGGCAATCTTAATCCTAATTCTTTCATTTGTTGATATAAGTCTTGAAATTCTATACTTGTTTCATAAAATTCATGTTGCTTCAAATTTTTCAAACAATTAATTAATTCGATATTTTGGTTTGATATGCCTTTCTCTGCAAATGCTAATACTGACTGCATTAGTTCAAGCTTTGTTTTAGCTTTTACTACTATTGGATGGTCGTCCTCGACAGGCTTTCCATATTGTTCTTCGTCTCTAATAAAATTACTAATACCTTCTTTTGTTCCAATTATCCACCTTTCAGCATTTTTGAAAAGGCAATGATTAAGTATGATATGCTGAAAGAAATTATCCCGTTGATAAAATACTTGATTGATAGTTGCATTTTCTTGTTTCGGAGCAATGAATAAAGCATGTTTAGGGTCTAACGGAATATAAATTGAATTACTAAGGTCGAAAAGATTGAAGTTTAGCTCAGAAGAATTTCTGATTTCTACTGGATTATCACTTGTAATAAACTCTTGGTCACCAAACAATTCAATGACAACAATACCATCTAAAGATTTAAATTTGACAAATTCATCTAATAGATTAAGTTGTGTCTTAACGTAATTAATACGATGAGTTTCTTTTATTTCTTTTTTGATTGATGCAAATGATTTCTCTTTAATATTGATTTTATAACCGAGAAAATCAATTGTATCTGTACCTGTGTTCTTTAGTGCTTCTTCAATAAGTTTTGCTGAAAAAGATACAAATTGGTTTAGAACTTTTGGTGTTCTAAAATACATGCTTAATGTAGTGTAAAGAATAAACATTCTTTCTTTAGCTGAAATGATTTGCTTTTTTTCCTGAACCAAAAGTTTAAATATTTCAGGATACTTTGTTTCTATATTTTCTGAAAAAAAGTTTTCAATTTTATATTTATCATCTCCTTGCAAGTTCTTTAAAGTATAAAGGTCTGTTTCCACACATATATCATTAACACTTAGGTTAGGTATAATCTTACCAGATAACTTATTGAAGGTGTCAACTAAGTAAGTTGGACCATTTTGTGTATGTGCAAACTTTCTTAAATAAGTCTTTGGTATGAAATGTTGATGTGGTTTGGTCATATACAATTACCGCTAACGGATCAGGGCTTTGTGTTCGGCACGACGGATGAAATCCGTCGGCATGAACTGAAGCCAAATAAAGAACGAAAGATACAAACAAGAACGGATGTTCAACCGTGTTCCGTCGAGCCATGAACCGAAGCTAAATAATGAACTGAAGTTGCTGCACAGTTGTGTCAGCCGTGCTGACACAAAACCCCTTGTTATGTGCACACTTTATTGCGTCACACAGTTGTATGCCAGCCACAGCTATCATAAAGCGAACAACTTAGCAGTCAATTACACTTCGTCAGCATTGTCAACACGCAACCACTAACTAAAAGTAACAACTGGCTGTTGTCAAACAAAGTTGCACACAACGTTGAGTATTGCTGCAGGTGGGGCATTCATTGAACGTCCCGCCCGGAACTGTTGCTCAACAATGATTAAAAGATGAAGATAAGAGCTTTTGCTTGGCTTTGTTCGTCAGCCTGAACTGTTGCTAATAGCGAACTGTAGCCGAAGATACCAACGTCAGCCCCACTTGCAGCAATACTTGTGTTGGTGGCTGGTCTTCTTCTTGTGTCCAAATTTTAATTGCCTAATTGTTTAAGTCTATTAATAGCATTTTGATTTTGTGGGTCAAATTTCAAAGAGTTCTTAAAACTTTCAGTCGCATTTTTTTTGTCACCTGTTATTAAATAACCTTCACCTAAACTATCATAAGCATTTGCTGATTCTGGAAAAAGGATTGTATTCAACATTAAGACATTAATGCCTTCTTGTATTCTCTTTTTAAAAAGTAGAGTTAGTCCTAATGTGTTCGCCTTCCATTCATCAAGTTTAAATGTTGGTCTTTCCTTTATTATTTTTTTATAAAGGTTAGCAAGGTCATTATAATGTTGTTTAATTGCAAGCAAATTAAAATCTTCAAAAGCGAAAGGTTTGAGAATTGATTCTTTTGATTTTTTTAAAATTGTTTCACCTATTACACCATTGTCGGCAGGTTGATTTTCTAAAAATAATTTTCCTTTCTTTTGATTATTTAGAAAAGCGTTTAGAAAGTTTAAGGTGTAAATATTTACCCACTTATACGAATCCATAATTTCAGTGTCGCTCTTATCTTGCCTTATGTCTCGGTCTTGAAAAAGAACACCCATAGAACTAAAATAGGAATGAGTCATGTTATTAAATTTAAGATAATAGGCATTACTATATTTTATGGAATCGTAAAATTCAAATTTAGTATTAAGAGTACTGTCAATTTTATCTTCTTTCATTACATCTATTGGTATATCTTTTTGCGACATAAAAATAAATGGAACATCAACTTTGGATAAATCAAAATAAGGTGATGATTGAATTTTTTGAAATTGGTACTTAATACTTCCGTCTAAACAAATAATCGCTTTAATTCTTTTGTCCATCATTTGTGTAAGAACATTTGAAATACCCCCAAAACTAAAACCCATTACAGCAAGATTATTGATGTCAGCGAAAGACTGATTGCCAATTTCATTTATCAAAAATTGTATATCTCTTGCTTGTGTTTCAATATCTCTGGTTGTGCCACCTTCTAAAAAGCGGTTCTCTGTTCCTCTGCTTGGGCTTGATATAACAATAAAACCATGACTTGCAAGAAATTCACATAAGGCAAAGTTTTCTACTGAACTTGCTTGATAACTTGGTGAATATACTACGATAGGAAATTTATTTTGAAAAGACTTTGTGTTCTTTACCGCTTTTACTTTTTCTTTTAAATGACTTTTATTGTCGTCAGAATTACTGTAATAAAACCAGTCAAGAATTCTTTCATTAGGTAATACTTCCCATTCTTCTTCTTCTTTCAAAATCACCATATAGTCCTCAATAGTCATTTGGCTATTTTGAGTTTGTTTTTGAGAAGGAAACCATATACTTATTGGAATTGGTCTTGCGGTAGCTTTTTTATTCCAGTCGCTTAATCTTTCATAGGTTCTTGTACTGTCGTAACGAATATAGTGTTTGAAACCAACATCATATTTTCCGTAAGGCAAGGATAATTTAAAAAATGAAACTTGGGCATTTAGGTTGAAGCAAAACAAAAGAGATATTGAAAGAAATAAAAATTTCATGGTCTATAAGTTTTGATTCGTTAACGGCTTGCGTCAGACTTGCCACCAACGAACAAGTATTGCCGATGGTGGGGAAGTTGAAAAACCTCTGCCTGGCAACCGAAGTTCATTATTTATTCAAAGATTAATAATTTATTCTGATGTTCAAAAGAGTTCCTTCCGCCCAAACCAAAGCTGATAGGGATATGCAGCCGATTGCTGTAACGTCCAGCCCCACTATTGGCAATACTCTTGTTGTGCGTTCGCCTTACTTTTCGATGATGTAAGCCTTGTGTTTTTCGAGCTTGTCAACTTGCGATTTAAAAGAAGGTAAAAACAAAACCAGTTCTTCAAGCTTGCTGGTCAAACAATTCAATACTGCTATTGTTAGTTTGTGTTTGTCAAGGTTTTGCTGGAACATAAGGTTCTTGTCAATAGTTAAAAGTAGCTCAAAGCCATTGTCAATACACAAAGCCATAAGCTTACCATTTTTTATTCCGTTCCACTTCATTTCCGATACAGTAAGCACTTCAAACTCGGTCAAGTGAGGTTTTAGTCTTTTAGTTACGCATTCGTCAAGCAAAATTTTCATTAAGTATTCCCGTTGAGGTTTCTATTAGCTTTTGAGACATTTCTAAAACCTTTATCACTTGTTCTCTTTTTACACCATCAAAGTCGTCAAGGAATGTTTCAATTGAGTCACCTGTTTCTAAATAGTCAAAAAGATTTTTGATAGGAACTCTTGTCCCAAAAAAAACAGGAGTGCCACCTAAAATTTCATGGTCAATATTTATAACTCGTCTTTCCATTGTCTGCAATTAAAAAACTCAAATTTAAAGAAATTTTCCGAGTACGAACTGTCAAAAAAAGGTGACGCACAACGTTCAAGGCTTGGCGAAGTGCGGATAATAGCGCTTTGTTAGCCGGAACAAAAGTTTAATTTTTTTACAAAAGTTGAAGATAATAAACAACAGCACAATAGCGAAATGTCAGATGGATATGCAGCTAAATATTTTTACTGCTGCTGATGCTAACAACGTCAAGCCCGCATTTTGCCAAACCACTTGTTAGCAGCTTTTGTTTTGTCTTATAATGTTTGTAACCATTTAATCCATTTCTTTTGAAGCGTCATTAATTGTTCTTGTGTTGAATGCATAGAAACATGTCCAAAGTCTTCTCCTGAAATTATTGTCAATAATCTATTTGCACGTCCAGCAATAGTAAATAAATCATCGTTTGAAATTCCTCCATGTCCATAGAATTTCATTTGTCCACTTTGAACCCGTTCCCAAATTATTAAGTCTGCTGTATTTGTAAGTCCAACTTCTTTTTTGTTTGTCACTCTCGTTATTAAGTCTGGAATAATTTCCTTGTAGTGAAATGCAATCCAATACTCCGCAGCGAATAAATAATTGTAATCACTGTTATTGTCAATCTTGTTGAGTATAAACTTGGTTGAATAATTTTTTATCGTTGCGCTGTCTCTATAAAAAAGTCTATTAAATTCTTCTGTTTGTTCTGCGATTGCCTTTTTGAAATTAGTAGAGAGTTTTGGATTGTTTGGAAATTTTAAAACGCCAATTTGAGTTTGTCCATAAAGATTGCTTGAAAGAAAAATCAAAAGCAGCAGAATGGTTCTTGTCATAAATTTTTTGATAAGATGCAGTCAGTTGTCATTTTGCATAATTAGGGTGTTCAAATACAATTGCTGCTAACGAGCAGGGCTTGGCGAAGGTGGGGAAATAGTATTCCGTCAGCCTGGAACCGAAGCCCAATATTGTTACTAAAGTTGAAGTTAAGAACTAAAAGCCAAATAGCATTCCGTCTACTGGAACTGAAGCTGAATAGAATTACAAAAGATGAGGATTTGTTCGTCAGCCCCACTTTTGCCAAACCCAATGTTGTGCGTTCGCCTTATTGTCACACAAGTTGCAAGTATTGTTTTTCAAGCGTCACGTTAAAATGGATGTCAGCTTTTAATGCTTTAAAAACTTTTAAGATTGTATCAATTGTCGCACTGTTAGCACTGCTTTCAAGTTTAGAAATTTGAGCTTTTTGTACGCCAACAAGTTCGCCCAATTGCTCTTGTGTCAAATTACGTTCTTGCCTTGCTGTTTTTATCATTCGTCCCAAAACGTCCATACGAAGTTCGTACTCGTATTCGTCTCTGTCCGCTGTGCCAGTTTTGCCGATGTATTTATCTTTCATTTCGGCAAGTGAGTATGATTTCAGTTCTGCTTTCTTTGCCATAATGCTATTTTTTAAGTTTGCTTTCAAAATATTTTTTCTTGATGTTAACCGCTCTTTCAATTTCGTTTGCAGGCACTTTGTCCACCTTTTTAATAAAGCCGTGAGTAGCGAAAACCAAAGTTTCAGTTTCGTTGTCTTTGTCCCAAAATGCAAGCAGCCTAATTTGTTGTCCGCCAAAGTTTGTTCTAAATTCCCAAATGTCCTTTTGTAGTTTCTTGAAAAGTTTAGGGTCGTTACTTTGTTCGGCAAGGTCAATGTTATAAAACACTTTCCTTGCAGCCTTTTGGTCAAGGTCGGCAATGAATTTATCTGCTTCTTCTAAAAAACGTGTCTGAAAGTATTGCAATTAATAATCGTTTCCACAAAGATAATGAAAGTTTCTAAAATTGGAAACTATTTTTTTGTCTGCCAATGTAGTAGGGTGGGTCGAAAGGTGACGCACAACGTTCAGGGCTTTGTGGCGGCACGATAGAAGATTCCGTCAGCCTGAACAAGAGCTGAAAGTAGAACAAAAGCTGCAAATGAGTGCTGCTGACCGGCGCAGTTCCGTCTGGCTACGAACTGTAGCTCAATAATGAATTAAAGCTGAGGGTTAGGTTGTGTCAGCCGTGCTGACACAAAACCTACTGTTGCCTGCACACTTTATTCTGTCCGCCAAGTGCAAAGATGCTTACTTGTCCTGCTAAAACCGAAGCAACCGCTTTACTGTCAAAACAAACGCCTCCGGCAACGTCAACCACAACGACTAATAAATAAATGGTAAAATAAACTAACAATTGGCCTTTGTCAAAAGTTGCAGGCAACGGTTCGGTATTGCCGAAGGGTGGGGAATAGAATTCCGTCAAGCCCGGCAACCGAAGCTGATTAATGATTTTTTGTTGATGATTTATTCATAAGCCAAATTTATAACGTCGAGCTGGATATGCAGCTAACTTGAAAAACAAAAGTTGAAACACGGCTTCCGTCAGCCCACCTTTTGGCAATACTTTTGTTAGCGGTAGTATTATTTTTTTTCGTTGTAAAAGGATAATTTTTCATGAACCATAGCATCATATTCGGACTTGAGGTTTTGCAACTTCAAAAACATCGAATCTTTTATTTTATTAAAATTAATTGATTCAGCCCAATGTGCATCCCACACAGACCTTGCATATATTAAGCCCTCGGCGAAAACCTTAAACGCTTGCTCTGTGTAAGATTGCGATTGCGAATATTTATGACTCAAAATGGTGCAAAATGTACTTATTAATGAAGCATAATCTCCATATCCATTTGCGATACTGTCATTAAGTATTTTTGCGGCTCTTAATGCTTGTGCCTTAGTTTCTCCACTAACTGATTTAGCGGCCGCTTCTATCTCTCTAGCTTTTAGCCATAGCTGGGCTGAATAACGACCAATTCTATATTCTTGACTTTCATAATATATAAGTGAGTCTTTCCAATTGTTATAAAAAGCTACTCTTAAAGCACCAGTGTCTTTTTTAATTTTTTGACTAATCGCGAAACAGTTCTTAAACATTGTGTCGCTAATTGGTGCAAGTTGTTGTAGTAATTCATATACAGCAAGCGTGCTTTTAAATTCAATAAACATATTTAATAGCCTGGTGTCGCCAATATTGCCAATTTGTGGGTATGAATCGAATAAAAGTTCTTCTTTCGCCTTTGAATAGATTTCTGACGACGGACTTTTATTGAGCAATATTTCCATTCTCGATGACGAATTTGTCAAAGAAGATGAGTAATAACCTCTTCTTTCTCTTGCAATCTCGCCTTCTCTTTGCAAGTAGATTTGTTCAAAGCTATTTGCTAAGCGCTTTTCTAATTCTTGTCTTTTAAAATCAAGTTCTTTTTGAAAATTCAATTGATTGTTTGCAATCTCTTGTTGTTGAGCAGCTAATTGAGTGTCAAGTCGCTGCTGCTCCTTGGAATAATTAAATTGTTGCTCCCTATATCTCGCAGTGCTAACTGAATCGGAATAATGTTGTCTGATTTCTTCTTGGTTTTTTGCTTCAACTTTATCAAGATAATCAAACACAGCTATGAAAATTAAAACTATCCCTGAAATCTTTATTAGCAAATCAATCGTATCAACACTGACCCCTAAAAAATTTTTGGTTGGTTCCAACACCACTTTTCGAGTTACAATTTCTCCATTAAGCTCAGTTTTTTCCTCTTTAGTAGTTGTCCAATTTTGGGTGCTCATAATTGTTGATGGCTTGCTAAAATATTACCGCTAACGTTCCAGCATTGCTGAAGGCGTGGTAATAGCGCTTTGTCAGCCGATGCTGAAGCTAAATTAATAAACAAAAAATGAGTTTAAAAATAAATGCTCAATAGCGTAATGTCTGCTGGATATGCTGCTGATTAGAATTACAAATGCTGATGCTGCGAATTGTCAGCCACGCTTTTAGCAATGCCTTTGTTGGCTGCTGTTTAATTTCTAAAAGTTTTTTCAAGTTTATAAATTTTGTTTGCTTCTTGTAATTGGTCAATGTCGTAGAATTTTATTTCTGTCAGGTCAAAAGTTTCACTGTCACGATTTACAAACTTTGAATGCTTTAATTCATTTGGCATGTCAAGTTTAAATTTATAAATGCTGTCTTCAATATGAAGTGGTGAGTAATAACCGGAAGAATAATCAAAGTCAATGAAGCCGAATTTTTTTGCTTTAAGAGCAATAACAACGAAAGGTCTGCCTGATATTTTTTTGTTTTCATTATATGCTTCAAGCCTTAAAAATAATAAGTCATTAATGAAATAAGCAGTTGTGTCACCTTGATATGAAAACCATTTGTCTTTTGGATTTATGATAAGTGTTGGCGCATTTTTATTTTCAAAGATTGCAATTAAGCCACTGTAAGATGACATTGTCCATTCAACGATTGTATAAATTAAGCAAGCATATTTCTCATCATCACTTTCATAAAGCTTATCCATGAGAAAAATATATGGATGAACACCTCTTTTCGGAGTAATGATTTTTTTGAAATTTATCTGCCAACCTTTTGTATCAAGGTCTTCAGGTTGTCGCAATATCGTGTAGGATTTTAGCATGTCATCATAAATAGCAGCCAACGAGTGCCGGCTTTGCGTTTGTGGCGGGCATCTTTATTCGTCAGCCTAAAAATAGAACAAAAAGGTGAGTAGAATACTATTGTTGAATGGCTTGCGTCAGCCGCCATAACGCAAAACCTACTGTTGGCTGCTGTATTATTTTAGTCTAACTCCGAACTTATACATTGACTTATCAACGTTTTCTCCTATACAGGTAAACTGTAATTTTTCCATCAATCTTAATGTCCGAAGATTTTTTTTATCAACGTAAGCAAAAACAAAGGGAACTTGCATTTTTTGCAGATACAACATAGCTTTATTGATTGCTACATACATTATTCCCTGTCCTCTAATCTTTTTAGATGCCCAAAAATCTATTGTCCATTCTGCCGGGTCGCTACTTTTTTCAACAACCACAGCTCTTGGAGAATTAAACATTATGTAGCCAAGCGTCACCTTTTTTTGTTTATGTGCAACACAAAACAAAATGCCAGCCCTAAATATCATCCTATCTAAAAATTCATTGAGTATTTTTTTTGCTAATTGTTCTGAATCGGCATAATGTTTAGGTAAAAAATGTTTTATTTCTTCATCATTGCAATTCTCTAAATACTCTTTAATCTCATAATTAAACTGTGAAGGGAAAATAGGTCTCAAAACAAAATGAGGACCTAAATCTAATGTCGGAATTTCTTCAAATATTTCGCTGTCAGCTTGATAATCTTCTATATACATTGTAAGAAGTTTAGCCTGAGAATTAGTTAATCTAATCAATAAAATTTGATGACATCAATATACCAATATTGATGTCTCACAGTTATTAATAATTGTCAAGATAATTTTTGAATTGCCTTTAATACAGTAAAGCTACCATTGAGCCTATTAGGGTCAAAGTTTACTATAACAGGGAATCTCGGATCATTGTCTACTACAATAAGGATGTTATCAAAACCGAATATAAGCGTGTAAGTGGTTTGTCCGTTATCAGGATTAATTTTTACTTGATTTGTATATTTCATTTGAAAATGACCATTTGTGCCTTCATAAATTTCATAGTAGGAATAAGGCTCACCACCTTTGTAAATACATCCCTTTTTAAACTCATATTCAATTGGTTCAAACGGTGGCTGTAATCTAAACTTATTTGTTTCCAACACTGACAATAATTGTTGTGGTGTCATAATAGAACTTATATGTTGTATAATATTTTATAATGGCTGCAACTTTTCTAATACTATACTCAATGATTTCAGCTTTTTCAAAGCTTCCATAAATACTGGTTTACGTGTAGTCACAAAATATAGCAGCCAACGTACAGGGCTTTGTGCAGGCACGGCATTGTTGATTGTCCAGCCCGGAACTGCAGCCCAACCTGCCTGCCGGCAGGCAGGTAAAGAAATAAAAGTACAGGATAACAACTAAAAGCCCAACAGCATTCCGTCAAGCCCGAACAAAAGTACAGCGATGCAAACAGCCGAAGTTTGAACATCCAGCCCTGCTTGCACAAAACCCCATGTTGTGCGTTC
Source organism: Ilyomonas sp. (assembly GCA_965247435.1). Taxonomy (GTDB): domain Bacteria; phylum Bacteroidota; class Bacteroidia; order Chitinophagales; family Chitinophagaceae; genus Ilyomonas. The sequence continues at coordinate 3,031,018 of OZ252019.1, forward strand.
GGGCTTCTACTCTGTCACTTGAAATATGTTATCAATAATTTTGTTGATTGCGTTTTTAGTCCTTGGAACATTGTCTTTTGCTAAATAGTCTTTTAGTTTGTTTGCAATCATTTCTGGTCTTGGATTGTCTGTCAGTTTAGGTGGGTGTTGTTTCAACCAAAATGCTTGATTTTGTCTGTCGCCTGTCGTGGTGCAAAAAAGCAAAGCATCAATTGATACCAAACTTAAAGGTCGTCCAACATTTAACCATTTGTCTGCCGTTGCCCAACTAAACTGTGAAGTCGCAGCAAGTGTCCCCCAATTTGTAGAAATATTGTTTGTTCTGTGAATTACTTTCTCTATCCAATCAAGTGTCTTGTCATTTTGGAAATATAAAAGTGCAGAAATGTTTTCAGTTAAGTGCTTGTCGTCCTTGCTTTCAATTTCATTTGTCAAGGTTTCAAAAGCTTCGTCAAAGTCAAAGCATTTTGAAATTGCTTCTGCAAAAATTAAGAGTTCATTTTCTTGTCTGTTTGCCCACTCGTTTTTAAGCCAATCTTTTGCTTCCTTACCAATAACTTTTCCAACAACTTCGTAGGCTTTATAATTAATAGCTCTGTTGTATTTTACTTTCTTGTCAATAGTTTTTAGTGTTTCGTTTTTGTCAAACTGTTTTAGTTGTTTGATGATATAGTCGCCTGTGAAGTACTGAACAAATGCAAAGTCTACAAGTCGGTCAAGATTATTCTTGATTTGTTCAAAGTCAGGAAAAGGAAATTTGTCAGGTTGTACAACTTCAATGTCAGGTTGGGTTGCTTCTCCTGTTTCATAATCATAAAAGTCATCGTGTAAATAAAAACTGTGTCCGTGAATTGCAGCCAAATTAAAAAACTCCAATGGTCGCAATGCTTTATTTATAAGTCTGTCTAAACAAGGTCTGCACAAACGATAAGGCTTTTGTCCTACGTCAGTAAGTTGGTCAACTTCAAAATCGTTTATGTTACAGCTTTCACATTTCATACGGGATGTCGTTTAGCCTGACGCACAACGTTTCAGGGCTTGGCGATGTGGCGGAATTTGAAAAACGTCAGCCCGTAACTGCTGCCGAATAAAGTTCCAAAAAATGATTGTTAATTCCTACTGCTAATAGTATTTCGTCGGCTGGAACTGAAGCCGATTAGCGAACAAAAAGTTGTGAATATATTCGTCGCCCCGCCATATTGCCAAACCCCATGTTGTACGCCGCCTTGTCTGTGTCCACCAAAGACTTTTGCTAATAAACTTTGATGCCAAACTTTAAAAGTTTCTTTGGTAAATGGTCGTCAAGGTTTAAAATGTCTTCGTCTGAAAGTTCAATTAATTTGAAGTCATACTTTTTATAAATTTCGAGCTTTATTTTTTTACGTTCCAAATATTTTGGATCATTTTCCATTCCCCAAAATTCTATGTAAACGTTTTCAGATGGAATATAAAAGTCTGAATACAAATCTTCTTCAATTGGTAATTTTCTTTCGTAAGCATGAGCTAATTTATATTCGTACAAAGCATTGTCAATAATTACTTCTGCTCTTGAACGAACCATGTGTCCATCTCTTGTTCTTATGGTCGCTGGAAATTTGTCTCTAAAATTATTTGATGTTGGTTGATTAACTACTTGTTGTTGCTGTGTCGAAGTTGGTGTTATTTTGGGTAGTTCTTTTTCTGGTTGACTTTCTTTAAAAACTTCGTTTAAACTTTTGTTTTGAAGAATACTGTCAGGCCATAAAACATAAGTTCCACCTGACGTTTCATGTTCGTATTGTTTGCCACCAACAGTTTTACCAAGTTTTGTAATTGTCCAACCTGCTAAGTCTTTTTCTATCCAACCGAGTTCTGATAAAATTAAATTTAGTCGTTGCGATGAAATGTTATAATGCTTGCCGATTGTCGTGGCATTAAGTGATTTTGGTTTGTCCTTAGTTTGTTGTCCGTTGTCAAGCGAAATGTTTTCTGGCCAAACAATGTACTCGCCAAATTTTGGATTTGTTCTTGTCTGCCCACCTTTTTGTTTTCCCAATTCTGTCAAAACCCACTTGTCGTTTTTACGGTCTATCCATGCAAGACTTTTAAGTTTGCTGAAAAGTTCGTTTGCAGGAATGTCGAGTTCATTTGAAAGACTTGTCGTTGAAATATATTCCATGTGTGTCGAAAATTAGTAATTGTCGTTTTAAGGTGGCGTACAACGTTAAAGCATTTGTGAAGGCATGGCAATATCGATTGGTCAGCTTGGTACAAATGCTTAATTGAAAAACCGAAGCTGAAGATAAATACAAATGTTGAATAGTGTTTCGTCTGCTTGTACAAGAGATAATAAGAATTACTGCCGCACAAGTGCGGTTGGTCAAGCCATGCTTTTACAAATGCGCATGTTGTGTGTTCGTGCTATTGTCAATAAAGCAATTCTATTAAATCTTCATTGTAATTAAACGAAGTTATTGTCCAGCCATTGGAACCTTTATAAAGTGTAAAGTCAACTTTTAAGGGATATTTTTCAAACTTTAAAACATAGAACCGCTTTTCAATAAAGTCTTTCACTTTGTGGTCTGTTATAAATTCAGCGGAAAGCATTTTACCATAAGCAGGAAAAACATTTTTTGATTGATTTTCTATGGTTACTTGTAATGTGTCAAGCTTTTCTGGTTCTAAAACAGAGTTCTGTTTTAAAAGTTGAATTGCGTCTTTGAATTGTCCTTTACTAAAGTCTTGCATAAATGTGTCGCATACTTTGTCAAGTCTTTTTTCATCGCTATCTGTTATTTGATTTTTTTGTCCGCAAGAAACTAATAGGAAAACGAGAACAGATGCAGTCAAAAGTTTAGTCATTTAAATATTTAAGTTTTGATTTTAAAATCGTGTCCAAGCATGACACACAACGTTCGAGGCTTGCTGCAGGTTGGGAATTAGTATTGCGTCTGCCGATAACCGCTGCTGATTGAAAATATGTCGATGAAGTTAAGTACAAAAGCTGATAGATATTCGTCTGCTGGAACTGAAGCTGGGATTTGCAATTAGCTGATGTTACAAGGTCAAGCCCAACTTGCATAAAACCCAATGTTATGTGCTGTGCTTCTCGGTCAGCACTTTAAGACTGTAAATAATAAGCGAAGGATTGAGGCGGAACTAAGTTGTAGTCAGCCCTTAAACATTTAGGTTGTCTATACTTCTTTGGTTTCTTAACTTCTATAGCAAAGCCATATAGACGGTTTGCAAAGTATTCATAGAAATAATCTTCTGTTATTCCTGAGAAGTCTTGGGTCAGTTCCCAAAGACTGTCAATGTCTTTATTAATAATCCTTTCTATGTCAAACTCTCCAATCACCTGCTGAACAGGCGATGAAGCATATACAATGACAGTCTTTATTTTAGTGTTTTTAAAAATAGCTTTTCGGAACTCAAATTTTTTTGTTCCGTCAAATATTTTAAAAGCGAATTCTGGTTTTATTGATAATACTACTTTCATTTTCCGATTGAATAATTTGCAATTTTAAGAAAATTTTCTCTGCTTATTTCCCGAAATCCTCTTGGCATATCTAATATGTCGGAAATAATGCCATTTTCATTAAGCCACTTCAAGTTAGGTCTTTTTCTAAACGAATAAGCATAAATAAAGTTCACGATAAAAGGCTTGTCATTTTTTCTATAATTCCAATGCTCTTTCAATTGCTCGTCTGTGAAAACACTTCTTTTTCTACAGGATTGAATAAATGTTATTTCATTAGGGATGTTGTCAATTACAGATTCGACAATTCCATAAGTTGTTGCTACTCCTTGGTAAATACCACCTGTTCTATAAAATACTACAATATCACCAGCTTTTAAGTTCCTTACATAGGAACGGGAAATATAAACTTTACTCAAGGCATTCCGATGAGGTTCATTCTCTGTAAAATTTATTGGTGATTCGGTTCGCAGAATTGAGTCAGGAAACAATTCAGTATGATACTGCGGATAAATAGGAACTATGTAAACTGTACTTTCTAGTGATATAAATGGAAATGTTTTTTTGGGTTGTAAGAGGTTTATTTCTTGTGCCCTGTCAAAATTTTTGACATAAACTTTTTCATCGCCAGTTGCTGTGGTTTTGTTTCCAAAGTAGTTAAAGCCCCATTCTTCAAGTAGTGCTATTAGCCTTACTTGTTCTGGTCTTTTATCGAAGATTGTTACATAGATTTCTGAAACATTATATTGCAGTGCGTTGTCAAATATGATTTTTAAAAACCTTTCACCAATTTTGAACCCATTACTTGTTACTTTAAGTGTCCCAATTTTTAAACGCTTTTTTCTTTTAAAGTTGGGTTCAATATCAGAATAGTTTTCTGTTTCCTCTTCAACTTTTATATACAGGAAAGCCGAAAGAATATTGTTGCTATAACAGACATAAGCAATTTCATCTGCCTTTTTATTAAACCATTTGTCGAATCCGATATAGTCTTCACGAAAGCTGTCAAAGAAAGTGTCTTGCAGGTCAACTTGTGCAAAATCAACTTTCTTAACTGCTAAAACTTTGTAGTCAACTAAGTTGGGGTTTTCAGCGGTTACTTTTTCAAGGAATTGGTCAATTTTAAAAACTTTGTCTGAAATTCCTAACAGCAAAGCTTTAGTATGAATTTTTTTATCCTCTGAAATTAAAATATCAACCCTGTCACAAAATACTTCATTAAGAATTTTGGTGTCGTTCTCGTCATTTGCTACTGTGTCAATTTGTTTGCTTACTTGCTCCAGGATTTCACTTGTTGGGGCAAGATTGCGAATTAAATTATAACTCCCGATTTTTATTGCCATTGTAGCAACTGTCTGAGGGTCTTTATTTCGATTAAGTTCCTCGACTGTCGCTGGATGTATAAATTTTTCGTATTTGAGTTTGTCAATCCAATTAAATAGAACTCCAATGTCTTGGTTAATTACTTTGGATGCCTCCCTATGAATAATGATGTTAGTGTCGAGTAATACTTTCATTTAGCTGTTTTAATGTAGTAGGGTGTCCAATAGCATAGCACATAACGTTATGTATTTGCGATGGCAGGGCATCGAAGCTCGTCACGCTGATACCGAAGCTAATTTTTGTTTATTGCCGAAGATAACTACAAATGGTCAACAGCGAATTGTCAGATGATAACTGAAGCTGAAAAAAATTACAGTTGCTGAGTTGCGTTCCGTCGCCCCCTGCTATTGCAAATATTATTGTTGTGTGCAGTATTACTTCTTATGGAATTGCAATGTTTGCAAAACTTGAAGAACTTTCTTTTCATTGTCAGGTTTTAAGTTTGTACCATATAAATTAAAACGGTCAATGTCAGAACCTGCTTGCCACAAGCTGTCTATATAAACTCCAGTTATTCCAACTCCAGGTTGTCGTGGATAAACAATTTTAGCTTTGTATCCATTAATTGTGTCCCACGAAATATTATTTTTTCTGTACTTGTCAGGGTCAACTAAATTTTTGTCTTTTACGAAAATGATTGAATAAAAGTCAACTGCGTTTGTGTCAACCAAATTCATCATGCTGCTATCAAGAATTGTTACATCAGTTTCATAAAGTTTGTTTGAATACCAACCCAAATCAAAATCTAAAGTGTCCTTATTGTCAATGGCAATTTTGCCAACATAACTGTCTGTTCCTTGTTCTTTAATTTTTGTCCATGATTTCGGTGTTTCAATTGTGAATGAACCAAAGTCTAAAATTTTTGTGTCTGAATTAATTGGCTTTTGATTACAAGCAAAAAACCCAAATATTAAAATAACAGTTATGAATTTGAACATGGTCGAAAAATATTGCACACAACGAATAAGTATTGCTGCAGGCGTGGCAATTGAAAAACGTTTGCCCACAACCGCTGCCTGGTTTTGTTTTAAAAAGTTGAAGATAAAAACAAAAAGCCAAATAGCAAACGTCCAGCCCGAGCCAAAGCTGAAGAGCGAACGACAGCCGAAGCTGCCAACGTCCAGCCCCGCTTGCAGCAATACTCTTGTTGGCAGAAGTACTATTGCAACTCAGGAACTGTGACAACAGTAATCTCACTGACCAGTTTCAACCGAATATCGTTCGTTAAAAAGTAGTCAGCCTTCGCTTCAATGGAAGTCGCAAGTTGGATAGCGTCAGGTGTCCTTAAATTATACTTGGCTCTTAGCAGAGCTGCCTGTTCTGCAATTGCAGATGTGACATCAAATATCTCGAAACCCCTTGCGTTAGTTAAAATGTCCCGGTATTGTTTTGCAATATTATTATGCCCCTCTCGTAAAGGCTTAACCAGCACTTCAAGAAGTGTCACCGTAGAAGTGATAAACGAAAAACCGCCTTTCTCGTTTAAGTTGAAAAGCTTTTCAAGAACACTTTGATAAATACTATGTCCTTCAATAAAATAAATTAATGGTGCGGTGTCAAGGCAAACGACTTTTGACGCAAAATTTTGAACTACCATTGCCTTTCTTCATCAATATAGTTATCAATATCTCTTTCACCCTTCCAAATTTCACTACCTAAACCTGAAAGTGCAGTTAATTGCAGAGAAGTTGCCTTTGTCGCTTCTGTTCTTTTAAGCAAAGAGACAAGCCGTTGGATAAGGGTCAATTGGTCTTCCTTGTCAAGCTGCTTTACTTGAGATAGTATATCGTTTATGTTTAATGATGCTGCCATAATAGTTATTTATCAAAGTTACGGAAAAGTCGGAAAAGTATTTCTGCCAACTCAAATATAGTCGCAATAAAACAAAAGATTATCTTTTTTATGCATAAAGATTGTTGGGCTGATTATCAATGTATTAAGTCGGTTTATGCAAGAACATATATAAAATGTACCGGTTGCGACAATACAGTTATACTACTCCTAAAAAATCTTTAATGTCTTCTATCGGGCTCAGGATATTCAGCAGATCTTTATTGGTAACGTGCAGATAGCGCAACGTTGTTTTAATATCGTTATGGCCTAGTAATTTCTGTATAAGCACTACATCAGTTCCTTTATCAAGTAAATGGGTAGCAAAACTGTGCCGCAGCATATGCATGCTTCCACTTTTATGAATACCTGCTTTTTGCTTAGCCGCTTGTATAATGGCCTCTAAGCTTCTTACACTATAGGGCATGCCTGGCGTCGCTCCTTCAAATAGATATTTACCCGGCCGGTACTGCCTGTAATATTCGCGAAGCATAACCAGCAGCGCCGGACTCAGGCTGATAATCCTGTCTTTTTTGCCTTTGGCCCGGCGGATAAAAAGTAACCTGCGGTTGCCATCCACATCTGCTACGTTTAGCGCTGTAATTTCACTTACCCGCAAGCCACAGCCATAACCCAGCATGATCATCGTTTTATGTTTTAGATTGCTGATCGCTTTTATAATACGTGCAATTTCTTCTTTGCTTAATACCTTTGGCAATAACAACGGCTTCTTGGGCCTCGGTATCTCAAAAAACATTTTCTGCCGGTGCAACACCTGTTCATAATAAAATTTAAGCGCATTCATCCGGCTATGCACGCTATTCTCCTTTAAACCATTATGCATACAATATAATAAATAACGTTGCAAATGCTGCGGCTTCAAATCCTCTACCGGCACATCGCCCAATAGTTGCAGCAACTGCACAAACTCGTTGCGGTAAGTGCGTATAGTAGAAGGACTATATGCTTTTAATTGCAACTGCTGCAAAAATCGTTGGAGTTGTGCACCATTGCCATCATTTAGCGCCGACAAGGCTTTCTTGGATACCTGAATAGCGGGCGACGAATGAAGTGTTGCAGGCAGTGGCTGCAGGGGCAAACCACATTTCCGGCGGTTATCGCTTGTGTCCGGTATCGTCCAGCCTTTTAACGTTTGGCTCCAGCGGGCATTTTCTACTGCTTTCATGCGGTTGTTCCAGGCAGGATTACTGGTAAAACTAACCAGTATGCGGTTCTCGCCTCTATGGTAAACGGGTTGATAATGTATAAGGGTCATACGGAATAATACTTTTTAAAAGTACTATATTCTTTGTGTAGAATATTTACTGTTACGAAATTGTGTGTTATAAGTTCAGTGTTTATAAAAATTTTAAAGCAATATTTTAAAATCTCCGGCCTTCCGATAAAGAACTGGTGATAAAATGCATCCTTATCCGGCAACTTTCTATCTTGATCTTTTCAAAGCTTTAAAAATAGAATGAAGAGTTTGCAATATTGATGAATGGTTTGTCACGCTTAGAAAGAGTGTACTTAAAAAAAATTAATCTCAATAAAGCAATGTTTTGGTATCACCTGCTAAAGCGTTACTCTCACTTAAAGAAAAAATCCGTTTTTTAAAATTGAAAGCGGCCGGTTAATCAGGTCTAATTGATATACCAAAAACACCGCCTTACTTCATTTACTACCTTGTTACAGACCTGGAGCTACTCAAATTTTGACTCAAAACTGCGGAAAAAATGCATCCAAAAACTATAGGATAACTGTTGATCATCCAGAATGCTGTAGAAGCAGCAAGAAGAATAACGGGTAAGAAAACAGCGATATATAAACACAAATGCGAAGGGCGAAATCCGGAACTGACATAAAAAGCATTTTTTGCTAAATTAGTCCGAACGAATAAAAGCTAATTCCTGCGCAGGCGCAGGCGTATGACAAGGACTCTATTACTGTAGCCATACCAAAACTATAACAGCAACGACGCCGGGCACTTTAGTTTGCGCTGCTCGCAATATTCCCACGCGGTGCTTACGTAACCCATTATACCGGGTCCACATCGGCGGTAATCATTACGCTCCGGTAACGCGGGTTGCTTTGGATAATAATTACCTGCTGTACAATTTGCCGCTTGCAGTTGGTAATGATGCCTGCCTCGCGGGGCAGCTTCAGCATCAGCTCCCACAAAAACATGGTGCGGATACGGTTGACCACCGGCTCTGCAGGACCGGATAAATACTTATCGAAGACGGCGCGCAGCGCAACAGCCATCAGGTTGGCAGCTTCTTCGGCCACGGCGCTGAGTTTGTGCTTAAAAGTGATTTGTATCATCCGCGCAAAAGGCGGGTAAAAAAATTGTTTGCGGTTAACAATCTCCATCGCGTACAAGGCTTCGTAATTATGCTCCTTTACCAGTTGCAGCACCGGGTGCGCCATATTGGTTACCTGTATCAGCACTTCGCCCTTCGTATCGCGCCGTCCTGCCCGGCCGCTTACCTGCTCCATTAGCTGGAAGGCACGCTCATTTACCCTAAAGTCGGCAAAGTTTAAAATGCCATCTGCATCTAAAATGCCTACGAGGTTTACATGCTCAAAGTCGAGGCCTTTTACCACCATCTGCGTGCCTACCAGCACATTAATGCGCCGCTGCTCAAAAAGCTTGATCAGCGCATCGTGGTCGTGTTTGCCTTTAACGCTGTCGTAATCCATCCGCGCTACGCGCGCATCGGGCAAGGCTTCAGCAAGCGTTTCCTCTATCTTTTCTGTACCAAAGTTGCGCTGGTTAAAGTTGTGGTTGCCGCAGGCAACGCAGGTGTACATTAACGGATAGTCGGTGCCGCAGTAGTGGCACACGAGCTTGTTTTTCCCTTTGTGAAAAGTAAGCGTAACATCGCAGTTGCGGCAATGCGGTATCCAGCCGCAGGTGCCACAGATAAGATAGGGCGAGTAGCCGCGGCGGTTTTGAAACAGGATAACCTGCTTGTTGTTTTTCAGGGAGTTTTCTATAGCCGCTTTTAACTGCGGCGATAAGATTACTTTTTCGTGCGGCCTGGTCATTACGTTTTTCGTATCAATCATTTCTATATCGGGCAGCGCGGCGCTGCCCCAGCGCTCGGTAAGCTTTACCAGCGCATACTTGCCCAGCTCGCAGTTGTGGTAGCTTTCTATAGAAGGCGTGGCGCTGCCCAGCAGCACTTTGGCACCAAACAACGACGCGTAATAGACGGCCGCATCACGTGCATGGTAGCGCGGCGCCGGCTCCTGCTGCTTGTACGACGGGTCGTGCTCCTCATCAATCATGATCAGCCCGATATTGCGGAAGGGCAGGAACAGGGCCGACCTTGCACCCAGCACTATTTTTGTTTCGCCGCTTTTTATTTTATTCCAGATTTCTACCCGCTCATTCGCATTGAATTTGGAATGATAAATGGTAATGTGTCCGCCAAAATATTTTTGCAGCCGGCGGATCACCTGTGCCGTAAGGGCTATCTCCGGCAGCATATACAATACCTGCTTACCCTGCTTCAGGTATTGCTCCATCAGCTTTACATAAATCTGTGTTTTACCGCTGGAGGTAACGCCGTGCAGCAGGCAGACCTGCTTTTCCGCAAAGGCTTTGGCTATTTCATCTGCGGCCACCTGCTGTGCTGGCGACAGGGTAAAATCTATTACAATGTCTTTGGGTAATGCCGGCAGGCGGTCGGTGCTGCGCTTGTGCGCAAAGAGGATGTTTTTTTCCACGAGGCCTTTTAGCTGCGCAGGCGAGGCGCCGGATTTTTTCAGCAGTTCGGGCTGCGTAACTTCGCCTTCCGTTTTCATCAGGTGCAGGTAAGCCAGCAGCAGTTCCATTTGCTTGGGCGCCCGGCTCCAGTTGTTCAGCAGTTCCTGCAACTGCTCTTCGTGGTGGTAAGCCGGGTTAAGCACGAGGAACGTTTCATATTTTTCCTTGTACTTTTCTTTCAGTTCTTCCCATACATAGCATACTTTTTTTTCGATCAGCCGCTTGATAACGGGATACACATGGGAGGCATCGAGCAGTTGCTGCACTTCGGTTAGGCGCAACTCTTTTTTTAAATGTAATGCTTCTGCTATGATGTATTCTTCATCGGTAAGATCGCCAAAATCTTCTTCCCGCTCTTCATTCCATATCAGTATCGTTTCGCTCGAGAGCTTAAGGTTGGAAGGCACGGCGGCCTGCATTACTTCGCCTTCGGTGCAGAGATAGTAGTCGCTTATCCAGTGCCACAACTGCATCTGCGCGGGGTGCAGCAGCGGCTCGCTGTCCAGGATGTTGAGTATGGGTTTTGGCTCAAAGGCCGGCGGCTTTTCGGTAAAAATTCTTTTTACAATGCCGGTGTATTTTTTATTGCGCAGCGATACTTCTGCCCGCTTGCCTACCGCTATAGCATCGTGCAGATACGCTGGTACGCTCCAGGTATAATTTTTTGGCAGGTACAGGGGAATAATTATTTCCGCATACAAGCCATCATCACTGTATAAATTATTGTTTTGTAACCGGGGTAAACTCATTGCTTGTTCTCTTTTGCCCGTAGCGAAGCAGGCCTTCTTTCATCATGCTGTGTACTTTTGTTTTCAGCTCCCCTACGCCTTTCATTCCATAAGTATCTACCATTACTTCGGGCAGATACACAGTAAGGTTTCTGCCGGGTGTAAATTCAAAAAGGCCACGGTAGTGCATGCGCTTGTGCGTATCTGCAAATAGTATGGGCTTAATGGGCGTTCCTGTTTCAATGGCGATGCGGAAAGCGCCGTCGTAAAACTCCTTCAGCACTTCTTCCGTTTCGTTGAACGTGCCTTCGGGAAAAATGAAAATAGAAATATGCTTGTCCAGCGCTGCCTTCATGGCGCGTACGCTTTGCGCCCTTGCTTCGGCGCTCCGCCGGTCCACCACAATTACTGCCAGCCTGTAGATAAGCCCGAAAATGGGATAGCTTAGCATATCGTGCTTACCCAAAATACGCACCGGCTGGTGAAGGCTGCGTACGGCAGCAGGAATATCCATATAGGAAATATGGTTGGCTACAAAGATGTACTGCTTTGTTTTATCGTACGGCGCTTCATATATCTCCCGGTGCCGGATGCCGATAAAAAAATACCAGATAACAGCCCAGTACTTCAGCAGCACATACAGCAGGTTGCCGCCCTGTATCTTGCCAAACAACAGGCAGAACGGCAACAGTACAATTACAATCAGCATCAGCACGATAAACAGGAGAATGGCATAAATGCTATACAAAATTTGCAATACGCGCAGCAGCGGGTTGCGCGGCGGGTACACTTTCTTTGCAATGGCTTCTGTACCCGGTGCAGCAGGGTTGTTGGTTGCAGTCATAGGTCACTAAGATATAGGTAACGGAACATTCCGCAAAAATAAACCCTGCCGGGCGCGCATACGTTGGTTTTCTTTCACTGGTTACCAACAATCTGCCGGCGCTTTCTTTTTTTATTTTACAGAACTCTTTACGATAGGTTAAAGCCGGGCAATATTTGTTAATTAACTTGTATGCTACGGTAAAACTTTTTCATATTTGCAATTATGAACACGACAGCAGCAGAAAAAGTGTATTGGTGTGCGGGTGTACTGTGCACATTGCTTGCAATAACCTCCTGCGCCGAACATAAAAGCGGGCAACAACTTATGTCTGAAGAAAAAACGACTACCACCAGTGCAAAGACCGATACGGCCACCTTTGGAAGTGGCTGCTTCTGGTGCTCCGAAGCTATATTTCAGCGCGTTGACGGCGTTGTAAAAGTTATCAGCGGCTACAGCGGCGGTAAGGTAGCCAACCCGTCGTACGAGCAGGTATGTACCGGCACTACCGGCCATGCCGAAGTAGTGAATGTAATCTACGACCCTGCCAAAACCTCTTATGATGAGCTGCTTGCTGTATTCTGGAAAACGCACGACCCGACGACGCTTAACCGCCAGGGCAATGATGTAGGCACGCAATACCGCAGTGCTATTTTTTATCATAATGAAGAGCAGAAAGAAAAAGCAGCGCGCTACAAAGAAGAATTAAACAAAAGCGGCGCCTGGAATAAGCCGATTGTTACCGTTATTGAGCCGATGAAAAACTTTTATGCCGCCGAAGATTATCATCAGAATTACTTTAATAATAACTCACGGGTTATGTATTGCCAGTATGTAATACGCCCGAAGCTGGAGAAGTTTGAGAAGGTATTTAAAGAGCAGTTAAAAACGCAGCAATAGTTCTTATAAACGCCTTATACAAAGCGGTAAGCCATTGCTTACCGCTTTTGTTTATGTACTACAAGCTGAAATATATGCCTGTTGAGCTGATGTATAATTTTTCTGATTACTATCCATCTTACCGTTTAATGATTTTGCCCTTCTATTTTACTTTTCATTCTTATTCCGGCCAGGATTAATTTTATTCTATGAAGTACCTCCTGCTTTTCATCCTTGTCGTTAGCAGCCATGCGGCACTATTTGCACAGCTATCCAAACATTTTACGCATAGCGACACATTGCGCGGCAGCCCTAATCCCAACCGTACCTGGTGGGATGTGCAGCGCTACGACCTTACCGTGAAGCCGGATTACGAAAGCAAAACGATTGTGGGCAAAACAATAATCACCTATAAAGTAGTGAGTAACAGCTATCCTGCCTTTATGCAGATAGATTTGCAGCCGCCGCTGGTTGTGGATAGCATTTTGTTTAATAACCATCGCCCGCTATTGTATAAACAGGAAGACAACGTTTGCCTGGTGAACGCACCCAAACAGGTTTACGGAAGCACCGCCGCTATTGTTATATATTATCACGGCAAGCCCAGAGAAGCAGTAAAGCCGCCCTGGGATGGCGGCTGGATATGGACTAAGGATTCGCTCGGCCGGCCATGGATGAGCGTTGCCTGCCAGGGGTTAGGCGCCAGTGTATGGTACCCTTGTAAAGACTACCAGGGCGACGAGCCGGACAGCGGCGCTTCTTTAACCGTTACTGTCCCCGATACGCTCATGGCCGTTGGCAACGGCCGGCTAATCAATACGCTGAAAAACAACGATAGCACTACCAGCTATACCTGGCGTGTCATTAATCCGATCAACAACTACAACATTATACCTTATATCGGTTTTTATAAAAATAAAACAGAACTGTATAACGGCTTAAAAGGAAATTTAGATGTAAATTATTGGGTGCTGGATTATAATTATCCAAAAATAGAAGCACGGCTTGCACCCGATGTACACCGCATGCTCAAAGCTTTTGAGTATTGGATGGGCCCTTATCCTTTTTATGAAGACGGTTATAAATTAGTAGATGCGCCGCATTTAGGCATGGAGCACCAAAGCGCCGTTGCTTATGGCAACGGCTACCAGAATGGTTACCACGGTATAGACTTATCAGGCACCGGCTGGGGCAATAAGTGGGATTTTATTATTGTACATGAAAGCGGGCACGAGTGGTTTGCCAACAATATTACTACCAAAGACATCGCCGATATGTGGGTGCATGAGGGCTTTACCAACTACAGCGAAACCTTGTTTACCGATTACTATTACGGTAAAGAAGCCGGGGATGAGTACAACTACGGCATTCGTAAAAGAATACAAAATGACAAGCCGGTAATAGCTCCATATGGCGTAAACGAAGAAGGTAGCGGCGATATGTATTATAAAGGCGGCAACCTGCTGCACAGCATCCGGCATAGCATGAATGATGATGAAAAATTCCGTAGCATATTAGGAAGCTTAAATAAAATATATTATCACCAGACAGTGACTACACAACAGGTAGAAAGCACGATCAGCAAGCTGGCAGGATTTAATTACAGCAAGGTCTTCGATCAGTATTTACGCAAAATACAAGTTCCGGTTTTACAATATTATTTCAATGCAGACAGCAGCAGGGTTTATTATAAATATACCAATTGTGTTGAAGGCTTTAACCTTCCGCTGTCGCTAAGCAATAACGCTGTTTCCATAAAAACATTTCCAACAACAAACTGGAAGAGTAGCCTGGTTAATAAGCAGCAAAAGCTTCTGTTTGATAAAGAAGACATTGAAAATGCTTATTACTTACAAGCCGCCTATAAGCAACCTTGAATAATTAACAAGGCGCTACTTACTTATAGTTACTTCCCATAAACCTAATGGCTCAGACCTTTTAAAATGAGAACTGATTGTAAGCAGGCCTCTAACAGGTTTAATAATTGTTACAACTTTTAGCTTTGCGCCGGTTGCGTAAGGGCACTTCTTCAAGTACTCCCACTGGCTTGGAAGTGTAAAATAAATGATGCTGGAATCATTTATTTGATCCATTTTATTTTTATAATCTAACATGAATACCCAATGCAAACGTGTATTTGGATTGTCAATTATGGGCATCGCTATATCTCCAGGCACCCAAATCTTCTTTGCAGTATCATTGTGCTCATGTTGATATAAATATGAAAGTGTGTTTTTGTAAGTTTGAGTATAAGCCGGATTTTCGAGATATTGTGTTATTGGCCAGAGTGTACCAAATATAAAACCATATATTATAGAAGCATAAAAGAACATTCCCGACAGCTTACAAATTCTAAAATGCCTAATGGAAAGCAACCGCCATAGTATCAGAACAAATAAATAATGATAGTAATAACTCTGATGAAAATAGCATAATGCACAAAACGGCAGCAACCATATTACTATTTCTCTAAAAACATTTTCTGTATTTAAAAAAATAAAAAGCGCCAAAACAAGTACGCTCGGATTATATAGTAAATACTTAAACAAGGGCGAGAAGTCGGTGAGTGAATGTGTACGGTTCACAAAGCCGGTCTGGAAAAAATCACGTTGCCACGCTGTATAATTAATGAAAACGACTGGCAAATACAATAATGCGAGCAATAATCCTACTGATACAAACAGGGTTATGATTGTCAGCAGTGAGATTCGTTTTTCCAAAGCATACACTAAAACAATCGAACAGGCAAAAACTCCTGCAACCGGGTGCATTAAACCAATGCCTGTTATTAAAAGAGGGATAATAACTACTCTGAAAGCTACGCGGTTATCAGCAAATGCTTTTGAACAACTATACAAAAGCAAAATGAAGAATGGAAGGATGAATAATTCCGACCTCGTTGAGCTGCTATAAATATTTATTATATATGCTGCCGAAAAAAAGCCAATCTTTTTTACCCCTTCTCCCTGTTTATACATCAATTTATAAGCACCATATATAAATAAGAGCAACCATACTGTGCTCCAGAATAATAAGCTGTAAGTCTGCAGAAAGGTTCCCCGAAAAATAAAAAACAAAGGGGCATTTAAAAATCCGTACAAATAAGGAAAATTAAAAACTGGAATGTATTCCAACAAAAAATCATTTTGAAAGAAGTGTCCATCTAAAACAGAAAAAGCATGGCTTAAATATACAGGACCATCCACGCCGGAATTAGGGAATAATGCAAAGATGCATATACGCAATAGAATAAGTATCGTGATAAAGACAGCAATTTTTACTTTATCGTTGAGTCTGTTGTTGAATGAAAGCAATTCGTATGGTTAAATTAAAAACGAAATATAAATTGTCTGGCAATAAGTTCAAAAGTTATCTTGTACTTGCTTTGCCACCCGCCCCGCACCTTTATATTTAGGCCGCCAGTAAGCATCATTCAAATCGCTGAGCATCACACCGCCGCTGGTGGCAGCATGCACAAACTTGTTGTTGGTAAGGTAAATACCAACGTGCGAAATATCGTTTCCTAGGGTCTGGAAGAATACAAGATCGCCCTCCTGCAGGTTTTCCATTTCTACCCGTACGCTGTTGTCATATTGCGCGCGGGCGGTGCGCGGCACTGCTGCCTTATATACGTCGCGCATCATAATTTGTGTAAAGGCACTGCAGTCAATACAGTTTTCGGTAGCGCCGCCAAGGCAGTAGCGCGTTCCGTACCAATAGTCAATATTTTGTAACAGCACTATATTGGCCAGCTTTTCTACCGATGCATCCAGCATCACCGCATATTTAAACTGCAGGGCAGTAGCATTCTCAATATTGAAATTGGTAAGCACTACATCTGTCGGCGGCGCATACATAATTTTTGCTGATTTACTTACAGATGTTTTACCATAAGGCTGCGCCGGCGTGCTGCCGTTATAAACAGCAATGCCATCAATAAAAGTTACATTTTTTTTGTTGCTCTTGTCAGCATGGCTGCCGCTTGCAGAACTATCGCGCGCAGAAAGGTGCTGCAGGCTTTTACAACCGCTGAGTGCAATCCATGCCGCCATATAAACTGCGCATAAGTTGAGTATCTTAAGCATTCAACTGCAAATTATAAGAAGCGGGGGCAAACATTTTCTGCGGTGCAAAATTTTAAGCACATTGTATTGCTGCTTATGTAAGTGTGGATAAATATAAAAAAAAGTATTAGAAGTTTACGATTGAAGATTTACAAACTCATTTAAGAAAACCGGATGTAGTCTTTTTACTTTCCCTTTTCTATTTATAAAAAACTCCTCCTTCTTACAGTTTAAAGTATGAAGGAGGAGTAATGAAATTTAAATCCGGACGGGCAGCTTACTGCTGCTGATAAGTCATCGGTTTGTAGCTGTTGCTCGCATAAGGCAATTCTTCCTGTTGTGTATTGCGCTGCGATGTTACTTCATCAGCAACACTGCCTGCAATATCGCTAAATGTGTTCTGCACTACATTTTTTAGATCATCACCTTTTTGTGTAATCATTCTCCTGGTTTCAGCACCGCTGCGGGGTGCAAATAAATAAACAATAAAGCCTCCAAACAGGACTCCACGGAAAAAAGATAACGGATGCATAATTGTATGTTTTAATAATTGAGTATTGTATAATTCCTACCTAAAAGCCTGCCATTTATTTTTTATCGGGCTGCGCTTGCAACATAGCATTGAAAATTATGCATTGCCACTACAGCGCTGCCTATTTGCTGCAGCACCAAATCAACGCTGCAACATGAGCCGCACCTGCGGCCAATTGCGCCTGCAACAATAGCTAAGCGCCTGTAAATGAATTATTTTGTATCCTTTGCTATTAGTCGCACGCCGGTTATAAAATTAACTTTGCTACATCTGGCATAAAATTTAATACTGTGAAGCCATGGAAAACACAGAAACAATTTTAGCGGGGCATACCGACTCGGAAAAAGGCGCTTACCTGGGCGCCATCGCTTCCATTGCCACGGCCGACCGGGAGGCTTCGCCCGAAGAGTTAGAAAACTTAGCTGCGATATGCGATTCAGCATCTATTTCTCAACAGCAAAAACAGGCAGTACTGGACGCAGCCGGTAAGATAACCAGCGATGAACTTACCCGTTGCCTGAACATCTTAAAAAACAGTGAGCTTAAGTATTCGCTCGTTACCGACCTGATTAATTTTGCAAAGTCGGATAGCGACTACAGTGAAGCTGAGCAACAGCAGGTGCAAAAAATTTCTCAATACCTCGGCCTTAATCAACAGCAGTTTTCCCTGCTCGACCAATTTACCGATAAAACTGCGGCCGGCGGGGTAACTCCGGAACAGGTAAAACAACCCGGCTTTTTATCTTCTTTAGGGCTTGATGATAAATTTAAAAGTGCGGGTATTAATGGCAATGGATTATTAAAAGGCCTGCTTACTATCGCTGCACCGATGCTGCTTACCGGGATGATTACCGGCGGCATGAACAGGGGCGGCGGTATGTTTGGAGGACGCCGCGGCGGCGGAATGTTCGGTGGCGGAGGAGGTGGTATGTTTGGAGGCGGTGGCTTGGGTAATGTATTGACCGGCAATATGGGCGGAGGCGGAAGTATGTTTGGCGGTGGTGGTCTGGGCTCTGTCATAAGCATGTTTAATGGCGGCCGCGGCTTTGGAAATGCCGGTGGTTTGTTGGGCCGCATTCTTTAATCGTAACAATCATTATTTATTATGAGCTGGATTATACAACTGTTAATCAATGCAGGGATTTTATTATTGATTGCTTACATACACCCCGGTGTAAAAATAAGAAGCTATGGCACAGCCATCGGCGTAGCATTGGTAATTGGCTTACTAAACGCTACCATAGGCTTTATTATCAGGCTGCCGCTGAATATAGTGACCTTGGGTTTATTGTCTTTCTTTGTGCGGCTGTTTGTAAGTGCAATTGTTATCTGGCTTACCGATAAATTATTCTCCGGTTTTGAATTACGCTCTTTCGGTACGGCCGTTATCGTTGCCTGTGTAATGGCGATTGCCGGTACATTACTTAATTACTAAAAGATTTTTTCAATCATTCTTAAATATAAATTTTATGAAACACCTGTCTTTTAAATTCATTGTTACTGCCTTTACATTTGCCACTGTAGCTTTTTTTGCTGCCTGTAAAAGCAAAACAGATACCGGTACCAATAATACGGATGTAAACAAATTACCGGATACAACGGTAATGACGGATCAGCCGGCTTCAACAGGCGGGCCAGTGACCGTGTCGCCGGACGACTCACTTACGAATACACTGAAAGATGCAACCAAAGATTTTCCGGGTGTTACTGCTACAGTGAACAACGGAGAAGTAACCTTAACAGGCGATATTACAAGGGACAAATTAACGAAGCTGATGCAATCGGTTAACAGCCTTCATCCTAAAAAAATTAATAACAACTTAACCATTAAATAAAAAAACTTTATGGCACTCCAGGATAAGTATAAAGCGCTCATTGACGCTGCTAAAGCTGCCGGTGTTACCAACCTGCAGGTACGTGAGCAAAATAATGTGTTGTATATAGATGGCGCTACCACAAGTGGTGCTGTTAAAAATAATCTCTGGGATATCTACAACCAGATAGATCCCGATTACCGTGGCGGTGATCTGATATTGAATATTGATGCTTCTGCTGCAACGGGCAGCCAGGCAAAAGTTACCACGGAGTCGTCTAACCTCAACATCCGTAAAGGGCCGGGCACCGACCAGGAAGTTGTTGGTAAAGCTGCACACAACGAAGTAGTGTCTGTAGTAAGCAAAGCCAATGACCAGTGGAGTCTTATCCGCACAGATAAAGGTGTAGAAGGCTATGTGTATTCACAATACCTCACGCAGGCTTAAATAACAGTAACGCTGACAGGGTTTTGAACCCTGTCTGCGTTTTTAAAAGGTTTATTACAAAAACGTTCATTCGTTTACCGCATTCCACACAACATTCGGTACATCCAGTAAGTATTTAAAATCGCCGCGCAGGGCTTTCAGAGCATACTTTTCTTTGTCTATTTCTGCTTTGGTACGATAGCCAAGCCTGCGGAGTATCGGCACTGCCGGGCACCAGCCTTGAATTGCATGACCCGCTAATAAAGCACCCGCGCCCAGCGCCATGAGCAGCCAGCCCCGGTTGCGCAATACGCCCAGTGTTACACCTGTAATTGCCAGAGAAGCAGTACTGAATTCCAGCATCCGTTCAATATCCCACTCCTCTTCCAGTTGCAGCAGGCGTGGCCCAATGGCGTGCTTGTTTTGATAATAATATTTGATATTCTCCAGCGTATGTATATCGCTCCGGCTGCTGGCTTCCAGCGAAAGCGGATCTTCAGTAAGCGCTTTATTTTCTATGTAATTTTTTTCTTTCCTATTCATAATTCGTACCAAGGACAAGTATAAAGCGGATGATTACATGCGCAACCTCGCAAATAACGATATCGCTTCTTATAACTGGCGCCACTAATTTTGAAATGGTAAATAAAAAAATTACTGGCGCAGCCTGTTTTCATGGTTACTTACTGCAACTTTGGTATTTCAGAACAGGCAAAACGCTTTTATTATACCTGATCAACTCCTATCTTTTATGACAAAGCCAATAAATATTGATGCCTACATCGCCGGTTTTCCAAAAGCAACTGCAGACCTGTTAGCAACGCTTCGCGCCACCATTCAGCAGGCAGCGCCGGAAGCAGGGGAAGTAATCAGCTACGCCATGCCGGCATTCAAACAAAATGGTATTTTAGTGTATTTTGCAGCTTACGCCAGTCATATCGGCTTCTACCCTACCGCCTCCGGCATCTCAGCTTTTAAAAATGACTTATCCGGCTTCAAAAGCGCAAAAGGCTCAGTTCAGTTTCCGCTTGATAAACCGCTTCCGCTGTCGCTTATTACCAAAATTGTACAATTTAAAGTGGCAGAAAATAAGGAAAAGATTACGTGGCAGAAAATAAGGAAAAGATTACTCTTAAAAAGCAGAAGCCCTGAACGTGAAGATTAAGCAGCCGTTTTAACAGAATGAGAATACTGCTCTTTGTGGCATAACTTTTTCATTATTAATGAAAATAAAAATTATGCAAGACGAAAAGCACACCCCTATTGACAGCGAAGAAAAGGTAGAGCAAAGTAACGATATGAAAATTGACCAGGATTTTCCGGGCTACCCGCATTACCCGGCTAAAGAAGATATTTTAAACCCACAGAACCATACGGAAAGAGTTAACGCCAATGTAGAAAATCTTTCGCATGATAACCTGCGCAATGAACCGTCTGATAAAAAAAAAGCGATGACGGCACCGGATCCTGATGAGATAGAAGGTAAAGAAGATCTTGGTATTGTAATGGGCACGGAAGCAGACGTAACAGCTGATGATTTAAAAGCTTTAGGCGATCCGAATAAAGACTTTGATATGGATGAAGATGAAGAAATATTTTCGGATGGCTCCGGTGGCGCCTTTGAAGCTACGGAAGGAACAGTAAGCGAACTGGACAGCCGTGACCTGCGCGATGAACTGGAGCGCACCGGCGAAGATTTAGACATTTCGGGTGGCGAGCTGGATGATGTAAATGAAGACATCGGTGAAGAAGATGAAGAGAACAATTATTACAGTCTTGGCGGAGACAGAAATGATAAAACAGAAGATGATCCTGCTTCTTCTTACTGATTTATAAAATAAGTAACCGCCAGTGTATAACCCTTCAGTCCCAATCCACTTATCGTGCCTTTACATTTTGCCGATACATGAGATAGTTTTCTAAATTCTTCCCGCGCATGTATGTTGCTGATATGCACTTCCACAACCGGCGCAGCAATAGCGGCAATGGTATCACCGATAGCAACTGATGTATGCGTGTATCCACCCGGATTTAAAACAATTCCATCACTCGTAAAGCCCTCCTGTTGCAGCAGATCAATCAGTTCGCCTTCAATATTGGTTTGAAAATAAGAAAATTGTATAGCAGGAAATTTTTCCTGCAATGTTTTGTAATACACTTCAAAAGTAAGACTGCCGTAAATGTCCGGTTCGCGGGTACCTAACAGGTTAAGATTAGGACCGTTGAGAATGGTGATTTGCATGGGTGCAAAATAAGGAAGTATTCGGTTACGAACTTTAGTGTTGCTAAGAGCCACCTTATAGCCAGTACCGACAAAAAGATCATTACTCCCTGTACGCTTAGTTCACATTATTCAGCAAGACTTTAAACTGGCAAGATATTAAGTTATCTATTTTTGTAATGCGCGCTTTTATTAATCAATATAAGCCAAGAAAGAAACAATATGGTAAGATTTGTGTAAAGCATAATTTAATTTATAATACATTATCACCACAATTCCCATTAATTTGCTACAGCATTTTAAAAAATGATAAAGTGAGGAAAAACAAATTTGAAAATTATATTAAAGCTGTAAATTGGTTACCAAATTAATCAATATATAATCTCAAGCATCTATGAAAAAAACAATCCTTGTCTTCGCCTTCGCAGTGGCTTTCTTTGCTTTGAAATCGTCTGCCCAAACCACCACACCAATGGATACTGTCACTGTGTTTACTATCGCCGACAGTGCAACTTTTACAGGTAAATACCGTTATGAAGGGCTTCCCTTCCAGTATATGACCATTAGTGTACAGGATGGTAAGCTATACTATTCAGGCGGTGAATACAGTGGCTCGCTTAACCCGGTAAATAACAAGAAAGATACTTTTGATGGTAATAGTGACGCAGTATTCACTTTCCTGCGCGATGGTGACAACAAGGTGATCAAGATGAAAATTGATTACCAAGGTCAAACTTATTTGGGCGAAAGGGAGATGGAACAAAAATAAGCTCTTTGTCATCTGCCGCTTTTAAGTGTTATCACACCACACTTTGGTGCAAAAAGTTAAAGGCAGGTCTCAGGCCTGCCTTTAATACAAATAACAGGAGTTTGTATTAAATGAAAAACGGTTAGCTATCGTTTCACTTCTTCCCTATCCGCAATTGCATCTATAAAATAACTAAAATCAATCATCGAACTATAGGTGCCGGGCTTGGTTCTGTCTATATCACTCAGGTCAATTTGCAGGTCGTATTGGCCATCATACGGAATTTTGTAACTATAATAGTAAGTATCTCCTCTTCTGTTCAATAAGCCTGTTTCCTGAAAACCTCTTTGCCGGCTGGTTAGTAAAATAGTGCTTAGTTCTTTTTTTGTAGAAAAGGAAAACATTACCTGTTTGCCGGCAGCCGTATGAATAACTGCCTGCATGGGTGCACAACTGCTGATTTCGTTCTCTTTAGCGCCTAAGCCAATATTGGGAGCGGCAATAAACGTATTCCAGCTTACTGTATCTTTCAACAACTGCCATTCGCTTTTTTTTGGGTAATGGTCCAATATAAACACTTCCGGTGCGGTAAAAAAATACCAGCTATTGGACTTCCTGACAAATGTATGTGTGCCCTCCAGCGTGTAGCCGCTGCCCCAGGTCACGTCGGTAAGGTTCCATTTGCTTCCGAGCCACACTGCCGCCCATGCATGATTAGCCGTAAATTTTACATTTGGTGAAACCTCCGTACCGGTTTTACCAAAGCCATCAATCTCTTTACTTGTAATGCCCATCTTTTCGCACAGCATACAAAACACATTTACGTAGCCTGCGCAAACGGTAGTCTTGTATTTCAATACAGAATCTATATTGGAAGCATAATGCTGCAATCCGTTACTGCCTTCATTATACGTTATGCTTTTTGCAACCCATAAATAAGCTGCTACTACGCGCGACAAAGAATCGGAATATTGCAATACAATTTTTTGAGCTAAAATATCCAAGTCTTTGGAACTGTTGACTTCTGTTTTTTCCGTTTGAATAAATTGCTCCGCTGCATCAAAATTATCAGATTGCGCAGATGCAGAAAAAGCTGATAAAATTATACTTATCAATATAAAAAATCCGCATCTTTTCATCTTGCACATCCCTATAAAAATACAGCATCTACGCCGTTTTTTGCGTAGATGCTGTATTAATATTTGTATAATTTAACGGCTGTTTTTCTAAGTGCTGATACACGAATAAAAGAAGTAAGGACAAGCTTTACTATTACGTTTAAACCCCTTTCTACACTTTATGTATTAGCATCTTTATGATATAAAAACTAATATCCTTCTCCTGCCGCAGCCATTTTATATTCTTCAATCATCTTCATAAAATCATCGAATAAGTAACGGCTGTCGAAAGGTCCGGGCGTACTTTCGGGATGGTATTGTACACTGAAAGCCGGCCTGCTTTTCATGCGGATACCTTCAATGCTTTCGTCATTCAGGTTTACATGCGTTATCTCTATATCGGGATGATTACGCACTGCTTCCGGATCTACGCCAAAACCGTGGTTTTGGGTAGTGATTTCGCATTGCCCGCTGATAATATTCTTCACCGGGTGATTTAATCCCCTGTGCCCGTGGTGCATTTTAAAAGTAGGGATATCGTTGGCTAAAGCAAGCAATTGCTGCCCGAGGCAGATGCCGAACACCGGCTTTTCTTCTTTCAGTATTTCTTTTAAATTATCTACTGCATACGACATAGCAGCCGGATCGCCGGGGCCATTGGAAATAAAGTACCCGTCCGGGTTAAATTCTTTCAGCTTTTCAAGCGGTGTTTCTGCAGGATACACCCGCAGGTAAGCGCCGCGATCTGTAAGGCAGGTTAAAATATTTCGCTTTATGCCATAATCCATCACCGCTACCCTGTAAGGCGCATTTGGGTTACCTGTATCATACGCTTTATCTGTACTTACAATGCTTGCCAGCTCCAGCCCAGACATTTGCGGCACTGCAGCTAATTGTTGCTTTAGTGCTTCTACATCCAGCAACTCCGATGAAATGATGCAGTTCATAGCCCCTTTGGTGCGTACATGCGCCACCAGCGCCCTTGTATCAATACCTTCTATTGCAACAATATTATTTTGCACCAGGTACTCTTCCAGTGAACCTTCTGCCTGGTACCGGGAAAATTTTTCCTCCAGGTTGCGGCAGATAAGGCCTTTAATTTTTACCGTATCACTTTCTATGTCCATATTCTTTACACCATAATTGCCAATATGCACGTTGTTCATAATCAGCACCTGGCCATAGTAGCTGGGATCGGTAAATACTTCCTGGTAGCCCGTCATGCCGGTATTGAAACAAATTTCGCCGGTGGCAGTTCCTTTTTTTCCAAACGACCGGCCATGCAACACATGCCCGTCTGCTAAAACTAATACGGCCGGATTTTTTACGTTAGCCATAGATGTAATATGGTTTTATTTTTTGCAAAAAAAATTTATTTCCTGAAAATATTATTCCAAAGTTGTACACAGAACATGATCCTACCCCTTCTCCATCAGTACAGAAGGGCAATAGTGTTAAGACACCTGATTTTTTGTTTTAAAGAAAAAGTGGTGTAATGTTATCTGCATAATCTTTTGCTATATATAATGTATTATAACAACGAGCCTGAATGTGAATCAAGAAAAAAGGCAAAACCGTAAAACGATTTTGCCTTTGTAATATTAAGCATATAACATACTTACTCCGGGGCTTTTTCTTCTGTTGCCGGCGCTATATCTTTATTAGGCTCGCCACCACCTTCGTTTGTTACCATAGGCTGCTCTGTAGTTGGCTGTTCGCCTGTCGAAGGAGTTTCCGCTTTCTTAGCGCCACCTCCGCTCCTGCCGCGCCGTGTACGCCTTGCAGGTTCAGCGCCCTGTGCTGCAGACTTACCGTAAATGTCGTTAAAATCAACAAGCTCAATCATTGCTTTTTCAGCATTGTCACCTACACGAATACCGAGCTTTATAATGCGCGTGTATCCACCGGGACGGCTGGCTATTTTGGGACCTACAACCGTAAATAATTCTTTAACGGCTGTTTTATCCTGCAAATAACTAAACACTACCCGGTGCTGATGGCTAATAACAGCCTGAGTATCGGCCTGTTTTGTTTTTGTAATAAGCGGCTCCACATAAGTGCGTAACACTTTTGCTTTGGCTAAGGTAGTTACGATACGCTTGTGTACAATAAGCTGGCTTGCCAGGTTTGCCAGCAGCGCATCTCTGTGCGCCTTTTTACGGCCAAGATTGTTTTGTTTGTCTCCGTGACGCATGACGTTTTAATTTGAAAATTTGTAATGGTATAAAATGGTATCAGCAACTATACATTACAAATGGTTAAGAATACTGCCTGCACCGTGTCAAGGATTTGCAGGTAGCGCTTTGTGCAAAAAAGCTATTGTATATAAAAGAAAAGTACCAGGCATTTTTGAAATGCCTGGTACTTTTAATTAATTATTTATCCAGATCATCGAGACCCATTTTGTGCAGGTCCATACCAAATTGCAAACCTCTTTCGTGCAACACCTGATCTATTTCACTTAACGATTTTTGACCAAAATTGCGGAATTTCATAAGGTCTTCCTGCTCATACTGCACCAATTCACTTAGTGAGTTAATCTTGGCAGCTTTCAGGCAATTAAAAGCGCGTACAGAAAGGTCTAAATCTTCTAACGGTGTCTTCAATACCTTGCGCAGTTGCAAAACCTGCTCATCTACTACATCTTCTTTCTTATCTTCCTTACTGTCGAACGTAATATTTTCGTCCGTAATGATCATCAGGTGCTGAATCAGGATACGGGATGCCTGTTTTACGGCATCTTCCGGGTTAATGGTGCCATCTGTAGATACTTCCAACATCAGCTTTTCATAGTCGGTACGCTGTTCTACACGATAGTTTTCAACTCCATATTTCACATTTTTGATAGGTGTATGAATTGAATCTATAGGAATGTAGCCAAAGACACTATCTTTCACTTTATTTTCTTCTGCAGGCACATAGCCACGGCCTTTTGCAATAGTTAATTCAATATCTAATTTAGCGGAATTATCCAGCGTACAAATTACCAGTTCGGGATTCATTACGTCAAAGCTTTGCGTAGCTTCTGCAATATTAGCTGCTGTAAATTCCGTTTTGCTTTTAATAGTCAGCATCAGTTTTTCATTCGTAATGTCATGATCAACTTTTTTCTTAAAGCGTACCTGCTTTAAATTAAGGATCATTTCAGTAACGTCTTCGGTAATGCCTTTAATAGTTGCAAACTCATGGTCAACCCCTTCTATCTTAATGCCAACGATAGCATAACCTTCCAATGAGCTGAGCAACACTCTTCTTAATGCATTACCGATTGTTAAGCCATAACCTGGCTCCAGCGGACGAAATTCAAACTGACCTTCAAAGTCAGTTACTTTCTGTAAAACGATCTTATCTGGTTTCTGAAAGTTTAATATAGCCATATTAAAACCTGTATTTTATTTTGCCCTGAATCCCTTAAGAGATTTTTTTGGACGTTTATTGTTTACAACTACTTATATATTTAGTCAGCGATAGAAATAGAGCTGCTTAAAATCTCCTCTATGGGCAGGGGTAATTACTTACTGTACAGCTCTACAATCAACTGTTCCTTAATATTCTCCGGTACGCTTTCTCTTTCCGGGTAAGTAATAAAAGTGCCTCTCTTCTCCGTATCGTTCCAGTCGAGCCAGGTAAACTTAGGATTGCGTCCGCGTATCTGGCTGGTAAGGGATGAATTAACCTGCGCTTTTTCTTTCAACGCAACAACGTCACCGGGCTTTAATGTATAAGAAGGGATGTTCAGCACTTCGCCGTTTACGGTAACATGCTTATGGCTTACCAACTGGCGGGCAGCCGGGCGGGAAGGCGCGATGCCCATACGGAAAACAGTATTATCCAAACGTGATTCCAGTAATTTAATGAGGTTTTCGCCAGTTACACCTTTCCAGCGGCTCGCTTCTTCAAATGTGTTGCGAAACTGGCGTTCCAATACACCATACGTATATTTAGCTTTTTGCTTCTCTTTTAATTGTAATGCATATTCGCCTAACGTTTTGCGTTTACGGGCAGCACCATGCTGACCGGGAGGATTGCTGTTTTTTCCTAACCATTTTCCATTGCCTAAGATCGGCTCACCGAACATGCGGCTGATCTTGGTTTTAGGTCCTGTGTAACGTGCCATTGTTTGTTGTCTTTTTTGATTTTTTAATGACGGTGTACAATCGGTAAAAATCTAAAATTAATTGTCCACCCTGTTTATTGTTAATTTAAAATTGTCAATAGTCAATTGACCGTTAACAATTGAAGATAATTATACTCTACGTTGCTTTGGTGGCCTGCAACCGTTGTGCGGCAGCGGGGTAATATCTTTTATCATCGTGATTTCGATACCGCTCTGCGCCAATGCGCGAATAGCGCCTTCACGGCCGGAGCCAGGCCCTTTAACATATACATCTACCCGTTTTAAACCTGCATCCAGCGCTACTTTAGCGGCATCCTGTGCAGCCGTTTGTGCAGCATAGGGTGTGTTTTTTTTGGAGCCTTTAAAGCCCATTTTACCGGCAGAAGACCAGCTAATTACCTGGCCTTGTTTGTTGGTAAGCGAGATGATAACATTGTTGAAAGTAGCGTTGATGTGGGCATCACCATAGGCATCAACCTTTACAATCCTTTTTTTTGCAGCGGCTTTTGCGCTGTTTTGCTGTGCTTTTGCCATATAATTTTTTGAGGTAGTCCGGCCTTGTAATAAGGCACTGTTTATAAAAAAATTTCGCCTGTTACAGAGCGAAATCCGGCTAAACCCTGCTCCGGCTTTGAAGCCGGCATCCGGCGCTTATCCGGCTAAAAAGTAAAGCACCATACAATGCGCATGATGCTGTACTATTATTTCTTAGGCGCTTTCTTTTTACCGGCAACCGTTTTACGTTTGCCTTTTCTTGTACGGCTGTTGGTACGTGTGCGCTGACCGCGAACCGGCAAACCTTTACGATGGCGGAGGCCACGATAACAGGCAATATCCAATAAGCGTTTGATACTCATTTGCACTTCGCTTCGCAACTGGCCTTCAACTTTAAATTCGTTGGTAATAATGTTACGGATATTACCCTGTTCTTCATCATTCCATTGATTCACTTTCTTATCGTAATCCACACCTGCTTTATCTAAAATATATTGAGCAGTTGAACGTCCGATACCAAAGATGTAGGTAAGGCCTATTTCGCCTCTTTTATTTTTTGGCAGATCCACACCGGCAATACGAGCCATAGTTATTGTAAGTTTTTAATTTTATATTGTCAATTGAATAGGTATCAATTGAAAATTGACCATTATTACCCCTGGCGCTGTTTAAAGCGGGGATTCTTTTTGTTAATTACA
This sequence comes from Ilyomonas sp., assembly GCA_965247435.1. Taxonomy (GTDB): domain Bacteria; phylum Bacteroidota; class Bacteroidia; order Chitinophagales; family Chitinophagaceae; genus Ilyomonas. The sequence goes on from OZ252019.1 coordinate 3,060,126, forward strand.
TACAGCTTGCCTTTGCGGCGAACAATAATGCAATCTGCACTGCGCTTTTTAATAGATGCTCTTACTTTCATAAACTTTTATTTATTTGCTGCAGCAGCTATCCGCCGTCAGCTTTTATTTGTTTATTTATATCTAAATATTATTCTTCCCCGCGACAAATCATACGGGCTCATCTCAACCCCAACTTTGTCACCGGGCAAAATTCTAATATAATGCATCCGCATCTTACCAGAAATGGTTGCCAGTATCTCGTGGCCGTTTTCCAGTTTTACGCGAAACATAGCATTGCTCAGCGCTTCCAGGATAACACCATCTTGTTTAATCAGCGGTTGTTTAGACATAATTTTGGGAGCGCAAAGATAATAGTTTGACTCCAATAAAGTAAAATTTAAGAATTCTTTTTATTTTAAAATTAACCAGCATTCAGTGCCTGTTTTTAAAATTCGTTTTAGCGGTAACCCCTTGCTGTTTAACACTTCTATATCATGTTTGCCTATAAAGTAGCTTATAGCCTATAAAGTGCCTGTATGTACGTACGCAGATAATTTGCGATTATTCCTTTCCCGTTTTGCAAATGCATCTACTCATAATGTATTTAAAAAAATGCAGTAAAATATATTCCTGCACTGCAAGCCTGTTAATCTATTTGTAGTGCCTTACCTGTTTATCGTGGGTGATGTACTCGTTAGTTATTAAATTGTATCCGGCCTTAAATTAAAGCATGTATGTCAGGTCATGCCTTATATACCAGCACATTTACCGGCGGCAAGACAATTTGTACAATTGGCTTACCTTGCCGCCCTTTGGCATTTGAATTGACCGAATAGGCTTTTTAAATAGTAACAAACCAGTCAATTAAATACAGTGACATTTTGACTTTAGTATAATAATATGAACAAACACACTATGTTTTTAAGCCCTGATGAAGATTCTGAATTTTTACCCATTATACCCATCAATGAAAATGATACCGAGCAGGATAAAAACATGGTTATACCGGATGTCCTTCCGCTCCTGCCATTAAGAAACACCGTTTTGTTTCCGGGTGTGGTGTTGCCTATAACAGTTGGCCGCGATAAAAGCATAAAAGCAGTGCAGGATGCTTATAAGAATGATAAACTGATTGGCGTGCTTGCACAAAAAGATCCGAATGTAGAAGATCCGCAGATTGCCGATTTATGCGAGACGGGTACCGTAGCCAAAATTGTAAAGCTGATAAAAATGCCGGATGGCGGTACTACCGTTATTATTCAGGGGAAAAAACGGTTTGTAATTACGAGCGTTGTATCTGAAGATCCTTATTTTAAAGCCGCCATTCAACTGTTGCAGGAAGATGAAATACCGGAAGAGCAGGATTTTGAAGCTTATACCAGCACTATCAAAGACCTCGCTTCGCAAATTATACAGCTTTCGCCCAACATGCCTACAGAAGCTTCTATTATATTGCGAAATATCGAGAACCCTTCTTTTCTTATCAACTTTGTAAGCAGCAACCTCAACAGCGACCTGCCCGAAAAACAAAGGCTTTTAGAGATCACCGAAGTAAAAGAACGGGCTGAAAAATTAGTAGAACTTTTACAACGCGAGTTGCAGTTTGCAGAACTAAAAAACAAGGTTACTACCAAAACCCGTACAGAAATAGACAAGCAGCAACGTGAATACTTTTTACAGCAACAGATCAAGAGCATAAAGGAAGAATTAGGCGGCGAAAGCAACGACCGGGAAGTTGCTGATATGAAAAAGAAAGCAGAGTTAAAAAAATGGCCGGATGCTGCAAAGCAACTCTTTAAAGCCAACGTAGCCAAACTGGAGCGAATGCATCCCAGCACGCCCGACTACTCCATTGTTTACAATCACTTAGACCTGATGCTGGAACTGCCCTGGAATGAATTTACCACAGACAGCTACGATTTGAAACATGCCCAGGAGGTGCTGGATAACGACCATTACGGCATGAAGAAAATAAAAGAGCGTATTTTGGAATACCTCGCTGTATTAAAGCTAAAGGGCGATATGAAAAGCCCGATACTTTGTTTTGTAGGTCCACCCGGTATCGGCAAAACTTCTTTGGGCCGCAGCATTGCACATGCAATCGGCAGAAAATATGTACGTTTAAGCCTCGGCGGATTGCATGATGAAAGCGAGATACGCGGCCACCGCAAAACCTATATTGGTGCAATGCCAGGCCGTATCCTTCAAAATATCCGTAAAATAAAAGCTTCCAACCCGGTAATGATACTGGATGAGATAGATAAGATTGGCAATGATTTCCGGGGAGATCCTTCTTCTGCTCTGCTGGAAGTGCTGGATCCGGAACAGAATAATACTTTTTACGACAATTATTTGGAACTGGAATACGACCTGAGCAAAGTATTATTTATTGCAACCGCCAATAATTTACAAAATATCCAGCCTGCGCTGCGCGACCGGCTTGAAATAATAGATTTAGGCGGTTATGCCATCGAGGAAAAAACAGAAATTGCGCGCCGCCATTTGTTGCCTAAACAGAAAGAAGCGCATGGGCTGGAAAAGATAAATATGCGCATCGGCGATAAGGTGCTGGAAAAAATAATCGAAAGCTATACCCGCGAAAGCGGTGTGCGTGAGCTTGACCGGCAACTGGCCAAGATAATGCGCAATCTTGCCAAGGAATATGCCATGCATGGCAAAATAAAGCCAACGCTTACCGTGCCGGATGTAGAAGAGATTCTGGGCACGCAGCGGTACAGCAATGAAATTTATAAATCGGCGACCATGCCGGGCGTAGCGGTTGGCCTTGCCTGGACGTATGTGGGCGGCGACATTTTATTTATAGAAACTGCCATCAGTGAAGGGAAAGGCGAACTGAAACTAACCGGCAACTTAGGCAATGTAATGAAAGAAAGCGCCACTACCGCTTTTACGTACCTGCAGGCTAACGCCAAACGCTACAACATCAGCGGTGAGCTTTTTACCAAAAAAAATATTCATATCCATATACCGGAAGGCGCTACGCCTAAAGATGGGCCGAGTGCCGGCATTACCATGCTTACCTCGCTTGCATCCGCTTTTACGGGCAAAAAAGTGAAATCTTATTTAGCTATGACCGGCGAGATAACACTACGCGGACAAGTATTACCAGTCGGCGGCATTAAAGAAAAGGTATTAGCTGCTAAACGTGCCGGCATCAAAGAAATTATTATGTGCTACCTGAATGAAAAAGATGTAAACGAAATTGATTCAGAGTTTATCAGGGGCGTACAATTTCATTATGTAAAAACAATGCAGCAGGTACTGGAGATTGCGCTTGTGCAGTAAAACAATTTGAATACGGACACAAAAAAACCGATGTAGCAACAGCGGTTTTTTTGTGCTATAAATTTTTAATAGTAATGAACCAGGTATGCCTGTTATTAATTGATAAACGATTCTAATCGGGCTAACCCTGAAAAGGTTGTTTTCTTAAATCAGCTTCACACCTTCTTTATCCAGTTGCCTGTATTTTTTTTCATCAAACACATAATAAAAAGAACCTTTTTTAGACGATTCCTTTTCCTTTTCATCCAGCTTGTTCAGTATGTCAATATCCAGAATTTTACGGGTAAAATTGCGTTTGTCTATCTCTGTTTCATAAATCGCTTCGTACAGGTTTTGCAACTGGCGCAGCGTAAATTTATACGGCAGCAATGCAAACCCCACGGGATGGTTAGCAACCTTTTGCTGTAACCGCTTTTTAGCAGTCATCACCATTTGCCGGTGGTCGAATATCAGCGCAGGAATTTTTTTAAGCTCAAACCATTTTGCATTGTGCGAGTTCATCATTTCCTCCGTGTATTCTGCTATGTTAATCAGGGCAAAATAAGCGACCGAAATTACCCGGCCGCCCGGGTCGCGATCCACTTCTCCAAAACAGCTAAGCTGCTCCATGTAGATATTACTTAAGCCGGTCAACTGGTTGAGAATGCGTTGAGCAGCATCTTCAACACCTTCGTTACTTTTTACAAATCCACCCATCAGCGACCATTTTCCGAGGCCAGGTTCAAAGGCACGCTTAATAAAGAGCGCTTTCATTTGCACGCCATCAAATCCAAATATAATACAATCTACGGCCAGCAGAAAACGGTCGTACTGTTTATATTCAGCGATACTTTTTTTTGGTGAGAGGAGGGCCTGTTCTTCCATGAAAATTTTTTACTGCTTGGTGAACGCTTATCTGCCCGTTTAAAAGTGCATACACTTCTATCAGGACATATTCACATACAAGTATAAGCTGCTGCTTAATCCTGATTGTTTGTATGGTCAAAAATAATCTTACGCTTTTAAAAAGCGAAAATTACTATTTGATAAAGTTATAACCTACCAGAAACGTACATATAAAAGTGAAATAATAAGGAGTGTAATTACAATCATTGCCAGGGTGCCGGGCTGTACTTTAAACATGCTCTTATCCAGCACAAAAGCTTTCGGATTAATCTTAGGGCCGGCAAGACTCATCAGCACCATCACTACTATGGTAAACGCAAAAGCAAGCCCCATACAGATGTGAAAGGGAATCTCATAAATACCTGCACTGTTTTTATAGGCAGTGTACAAAACCGTATCTGCACCAAACCATCTTGGGGCATACACATTAAATACAACAGACAGCAGAAAGCCGGTAATAACGCCAACTACTGCTGCCGGACCGGTCGTACGCTTCCAGAAAAAACCGAGTATAAAAATAGCAAAAATGCCCGGGCTGATAAAGCCGGTATATTTTTGAATAAATGTAAAGCCGCCTTCGCCGCCAATACCAAGTGCATCTTTCCACGTTAATAGTATAGAAACAAACAGGGCTGCCAAAATTGTGATGCGGCCTGTCCATACGAGCTTCTTTTCCGAGGAATCTTTTTTAATGTATTTTCTGTAAATATCCAGCGTAAAAATCGTAGAGATGCTATTGGCTTTACCAGCCAGCGATGCTACGATAGCAGCCGTTAAAGCGGCCAGTGATAAGCCGATGAGGCCATTGGGAAGATAGCCAAGAATAGCTGAATAGGCATTGTCAGAAACGACTTGCCCGTTTTTACTGTTTGCCATCATTTCCGTCTGCAGCAAGCCTTTCTGGTGCAATACATAAGCAGCAATGCCCGGCAGCATTACAATCACCGGCATCAGCAGTTTTAAAAAGCCTGCGAACAGAATGCCTTTGCGTGCTGTTTGTAAATCTGCCCCTAAAGCACGTTGGGTGATGTACTGGTTACAGCCCCAGTAATTAAGGTTTACAATCCAGATACCGGCTACATAAGACAACAGGCCTGGTATAGTGAGATAGTTATCAACGTCGTGCTGCGAGGAATTAGCGTCCGGCTTGGCAAAGATCATGTGAAAGTGATCAGGCGCATTTGCAATCATGGCTTTAAAACCGGCAATAGCGTCTTCACCGTATCCGAATTGTTTGCTTACCACCGTAAGTGCAACATAAGTAGTAGCAAGGCCGCCGATAATTAACACAGACACTTGTATCACATCGGTGAAACCAATCACCTTCATACCGCCAAGCGTAATGAACACAGCAAATACAGATAAGGCAATTACGATTAAATGAAACTGGTTTTCATCGCCGCCCGTAAGGTTATTAATTGCAACAGCGCCAAGAAATAAAATGGAAGTGAGGTTTACAAACACATACAGAAACAACCAGAAAATGGCCATTATTAAACTTACCGATTTGTTGTACCGCGTTTCCAAAAACTGCGGCATCGTAAAAATTTTGTTCTTCAGGTAAACCGGGATAAACCATACCGCTACGATAATGAGCGCAATGGCCGCAATCCATTCGTAGGCAGCTACCGCAACACCAATACTGAAGCCGTTGCCGCTCATGCCGATAAACTGCTCGGCAGAAATATTGGAGGCAATCAGCGAAGCACCGATTGCCCACCAGGTAAGCGAGCCTTCGGCAAGAAAAAAGTCATGCGTATCCATCACCGCTTTTTTCTTTTTGCGGTAGATATAATATCCATAACTGGCAACGATAATAAAGTAAATAACAAAGATGATTTTGTCTTGAAGGAGGAGTTTGTTCATACAGAGTCAATCGCGGTTTAAAGAAAAATATTATAGGTTAAGCGCTTTTATTACTATAGCTGAATGACCGTTAAAAGCCCCGCGCCCAATATAGCAAGGCGGGCGGGTTATGCTGTTGGGCGGCCAGGCGTTTATAGTTGCTTACGGTAATTACCTGTTAACAATCAGATGTCCAAAGTAAGCTATTCAGCATTTACTCAGCACATTCCCGGGAAAGTATTTTTTATTGCTTTTTATCATTTTGCCCTGCCGGTACAGTAAACGGGCCGGCGCAGCGCAACCGCTTTTATTTGTTCAGTTGATAATATACATCGCTCCAGCGCAATTCATTTTTAAATCCATATAAATCAGTTTTCTTACCAATAAGCACAAATTCAATCTTCGCCATATCTGCAAAATCTTCGAGGTGCTCTGCAGTAAGGTTTTGGCTATACCCGGTATGATGTGCGCCGCCCGCTAAGATCCATGCGGCGCAGCCGGTGGGCATATCCGGGTAAGGCTTCCAAAGCACGCGCGCCACCGGCAGCTTCGGCAAATCGTGCTGCGGCGCCTGGGCTTCCACTTCATTTACCAGTAAGCGAAACCGGTTGCCCATATCAATGACAGAAGCATTGATTGCAGCGCCGCCGGCCACGTTAAACACCAGCCGCACCGGGTCTTCTTTACCGCCAATACCCAGCGGATGAATTTCGCACGCAGGCTTGCCACTGGCAATTGAAGGGCAGATTTCCAGCATGTGGCTGCCCAGTACCATTTCGTTGCCGGGCTCGAAGTGGTAGGTATAATCTTCCATAAAAGAATTACCACCCGGCAGGCCGCTGCCCATTACTTTCATAGCCCGCACCAGCGCAGCAGTTTTCCAGTCGCCTTCGCCGCCAAAGCCATAGCCATCGTTCATTAAGCGTTGCGTGGCGATGCCCGGCAACTGCCTCATGCCATGGAGGTCTTCGAAGGTATCGGTGAAGCCTTTAAAATTACCATCCTGCAGAAAGCAGCGCAAGCCTATTTCTATTTTGGCTGCATCGCGCAGCGACTGGTAGCGGGCGCCGTTCCTCTGCAGTTCTTGTGTTAAGTTATACTGTTCATTATACTCCTCGCAAAGCTTTACAACGTCGGCATCGCTTACTTCATTAATCACCTTTACGAGGTCTCCAATGCCATAGGTGTTTACGCTGTATCCAAACTGCAGTTCCGCTTCTACTTTATCGCCTTCAGTTACTGCTACAAAGCGCATATTATCGCCAAAGCGGACAAACTTAGCGCCCTGCCAGTCGTGCCAGCCGGCGGCGGCACGCGCCCACACTGCTATACTTTGTAAAACCGTTTTATCCTGCCAGTGCCCCGCAACAACTTTACGGCGCAGCCGCATACGGCTCGTTATAAAACCAAACTCACGGTCGCCATGCGCACTTTGGTTCAGGTTCATAAAGTCCATATCAATCTCACCCCACGGAATGTCGCGGTTAAATTGCGTATGCAAATGAAGCATCGGCTTGCGCAATATCTTCAGGCCGCCGATCCACATTTTAGCAGGCGAAAAGGTATGCATCCAGGTGATGATACCGATACAATTAATGGCTGTGTTCGCATCCTGGCAGATATTGTATATTTCTTCGGTACTTTTTACGGTTGGTTTAAAAACAACCGTTACCGGAATATCAGCAGCATTGTTTAGGCTGGTTGCAATTTGCTGCGAATGTTCCGCCACCTGCCGTAAAGTTTCGTCTCCGTATAAATGCTGGCTGCCTGTTACAAACCAAACTTCCAGGCTTTTTAAATTTGTCATTGTAATTGTTTTTTGTGGGCTGCTCGATCGCTACACAAAGGTTTATAAATATGTTGTAAGGCTTCTTATACCTGACGCTGTTGACGTGTTTTTATTGACCGTAATACGAATTTGCGCCGTGCTTGCGCTGATAATGCTTTTGTATAAGGGCATCCTTTAACCTTGCCGCATCGGCTTTAATAGATTCGGTAAGAAAAGCCATTTGTGCAATGTTTTCCAATACAGCACTGTTATATACTGCTTTGGCTGCTGTTTTGCCCCAGCTAAACGGTGCATGATTACCTGCCAGCATCATTTCTACTTCTTCATAACTCAGGCCTCTTTCGCGAAAGCAATCCATGATCTGAAAACCAGTCTGGTATTCATAATTGCCACTGATCATTGCATCGCTCATTGGCGGGGCACACGGTATATCAACAGTATTGTGATCGGCATGTGTAGTGCCATAAATAGGAATATCGCGCTGTGCCTGCGCCCAGGCGGTGGCATATACCGAGTGGGTATGCACAATGCCATTTATTTTTTCCCAATGCTGGTACAACACCGCATGTGTTTTGGTATCGGAAGAAGGACGCAAGGCGCCTTCTACTGTAGTGCCGTCAAAATCAACAATCACCATTTTACCGGGTGATAAATCTTCGTAAGGAACACCACTTGGTTTAATGGCAAATATGCCTAAACTTCTGTCGGCAGCACTTACATTGCCAAACGTAAACAATACCAATCCAAGCTTAGGCAATTGCATGTTGGCTTCGTAGGCCTCCTGTTGTATGTGTTCGTATTTCATAATTTTTGAACCGCCAGGTCACTTAGTGTACTATCACCAGCTACACTTCGTATTTAGTAGTTGTTGATACCTGCTGCTATTCTGCCTTAATTTAAAATTTCCGGGGCTACTTCTTTACTTCCGCCTGTATGGCTCACAACGTTTCGATGCACTTTCCCAACTGCCTGTATTTTTCATAGCGCTTTGCATAGATGCCAACCCTGCTTTCATCAGGATGGTATGCCGCATCAAAGCCTTGCCCCATGGCCTGCATTGCATCTTCCACCTTGCTGTAAAAACCAGCCGCAGTAGCTGCAAACATAGCAGCGCCGGCCGCACAGGTTTGTTCACTTTTATGAATGCGGATAGGCATGTTAATAACATCGGCCATCAGTTGCATAATGTAGGGCGATTTTTTTGCAACGCCACCAACACCTATCAATCCTTTTACCGGGATTTGCTGTTCCCTGAATCTTTCCACAATGGCTTTAGCCCCAAAACAGGTAGCTTCCGCCAATGCCTTAAAAACATGCGGTGCGGTGCTGCCTAAGTTCAGACCGCTGATAGCCCCTTTCAGCAACTGGTTTGCATCCGGCGTTCTGCGGCCGTTCAGCCAGTCCACCGCCAGCTCATCATCTTCGCTCAAAGACAGCAGGGCCGCAGCTTTCGACAGTTCAGCAATCAGTTTATCATTCATCTCTTTTTGTAATAAAGCAGCCGTTTCGGCATCAATTAAAGAAGACTGCAGTAGCAAATGATTGACCGGGTAAGCTACCAAATTTTTAAACCATGCATAGACATCACCAAAAGCACTTTGCCCGGCTTCCATGCCTGTCATATCCGGTATCACAGAGCCATTCACCTGGCCGCAAATGCCTTTCACCAAGGTGTCTTTTACATCCTGCGCCGGCGCTACCAGGATATCGCAGGTAGAAGTACCCATGACCTTACTTAAATGATACGGCTCAATCTGGCCGCCTACAGCGCCCATGTGCGCATCGAAGGCTCCCACGCCGATCACTACATCCACCGGCAGCCCTAAGCGTTCAGCCCATTCTTTGGAGACGGTACCGGCAGTTTTATCCGAAGTGAAGGTTTCTTTAAATAACCGCGAGGTAAAACAATTCAGCAATGGATCTAACGAGTTGAAAAATTCATTGGGCGGCAGGCCGTCAAACTGCTCCGACCACAATGCCTTATGACCGGCCGCACATACGCTGCGCTTCATTTGATGCACGTCGTTACCGCCGGTCAGCAGGAACGGAATCCAGTCGCAATGCTCCACCCACGAATAGCAGGCGGCACGCACTTCTTCATCCACCCGCAATGTGCGCAGCAGCTTTGCCCAAAACCATTCCGATGAATAAATACCGCCTACATATTGCAGGTAATTTACATCAAACTTCGTCGCATGTTCATTTATCTGGGCCGCTTCTTTCGTGGCCGTATGGTCTTTCCACAACACAAACATGGCGTGGGGGTTATCCGCAAACTGAGGCAGCAAGGCGAGCGGTGTTCCGGTTTTATCAACTGCTACCGGCGTGGAGCCGGTGGTGTCAACCGAGATGGCTTTAATATTGGCGGCTATTGTTTTGCCTCCTTTCTGCAAGCAATCTTTTATGGTGTATTCAAGGCCTTCTATATAATCCAAAGGATGCTGGCGAAACCGGTTCTGCGAAGCATCACAATAAAGTGCATCTTTCCAGCGCGGATAATAAAACACGGAAGCAGCTACTTCAAAGCCATCGCTGACGTTTACGATAATTGAACGAACCGAATCGCTTCCATAGTCTATACCAATTACATAAGCATTATTGTTATCCATGTTTAGCAAGCTGTTTTGAATGTGGGAAGATAAAAATTATTTTGAATAAGTGTCATTTATACAATTATTATTTTCACTGCCATAAAACAGTTATTTCTTAAAAATGCTGTACCGGCTGAACAATTGCGGCGAGCCTCCGGGTCGGGCTGTCCGCTATTATCCTGTGGCGCCTTTAGCGCCATCCGCCGCAAACCTTGCTGCACATTAGATTCAGCGGGGTAACCGCTTCTATCCCTCACGTGAAGTAACACGAAGTTATAACGCATTGGCATTCGGCTCACTTCATTGCCTGCATCGGATGCAGTAGTATAAACACAAAGATGCCTGCAATAAACAGCAAAGCGAATGTTACTCAGCACTTCTTTTCCCCCATACACAATTAAGAGCTGATAAGTATTTAACCCTTGTCAAAAATTTCTTCGGCCAACCACCGGCCAGCCATTCAACCACACTAGTTTTTCTATCCGCAACTTCGACCGGCCGTTGTCATGTGCATCGTATCCGTGATAAACGAGGTAATCGGTTCCGTTGAAACTCACCACCGCATTGTGTCCTACGCCATACCAGTTTTTATCGCCTTCCAGCAAAGTAGAGCCGCCGCCCAAGTTCATTGGCACGCCATCCCTGTCAACGTAAGGACCATACACGTTTTCGCTGCGGCCAATCATCATTTTATACGTGCTCTTTTCGCCACGGCAACAGTAATCAAACGATACAAACAGGTAGTAAAAATTATCCTTTTTAAAAATGAAGGGTCCTTCAATAGCTGCATCGCCGGCAACACTGTCGGGCAGTATAAAATCGCGTCTGCGGCTTGCAACCGTGTACCATTGTTCGGGCTGCGCAATGGCTAATAAATCAGCGTCCATCTTTACCAGTTTTATGCCGTTCCAGAACGAACCAAACACCAGCCATGACGTGCCTTTTTCATCCGTAATTAAGTTGGGGTCAATGGCATTCCACATATCCCTGCCAGGAACAGATTGTATTACTTTACCATGATCAATCCATTTAAAATTTTTAGAAGCCGTGTCTAATGTTTTATTGGTAGCCACACCAATAGCCGATGTGTTTTTTCCAAAAGCAGATACCGCATAGTATAAATAAAAGAGGCCGTTGTGATAGCTGATATCGGGCGCCCAGATATGGCCTTTAAAGCCCGGGATTGCCTGCACTGCCCAGTCCGGCGCCTTTGCAAAGACCGGGCTTTGCTGCTTCCAGTGTTTCATATCGGTAGAAGAGAAAGCGGAGATGCCCCAGCCCGTGCAAAAGATATAATACGAGCTGTCCTGCCGTATCATTACCGGGTCGTGTACCATGGGCAACGTATCGTTGTATGGAGCTGGCGGAAAAGGAGATTGGGCAATGGAATACACATTAAAAATAATACAGCAACAAGATAATAAACCAATTATTTTTTTCATACAACAGGATTAACAACTCACATCATTTTTACTCTTACAATGGTGAAGGAATACGGCTTTAAAGTAAGACTTATACCTTTACCTTTTACGGCAATGCTTTCTTCTTTCGGCGAAACGTTCATCGGATTATCAAAGCTGTTCATCGCGCTTAAATCATCGCTTTGCAGCGTAATGAGTTTGCCGGATGCAGCTAATTTTTTGCCATCAATAGTTAACTGTTTTGTTTGTTGTTTATCCGACGCATTGATGAGTTTTACAATTACTTCATTGGTGTTTTTATCAATGGCTGCGGCTGCGTATAAACTGTCTTTACCGGCCAGTTCTTCACCGTTCTGGAGGATGCTTATTTCATTGGTGCCTTTGTTGAGTGAAAATAATTTCTGCACCTGGTAATCAGTAGTTCCGTACGAGCGGAGGTTATCCACCCAAATCAAATCGGGCGTCCATTGCCAGGCATCTATATTGGCAAATAGCGGCGCATAAGAAGCCATAAAAACCACGTCGGCATTGCGTTCTAGGCCAGTCATAAAAGCGGCTTCACTCAGTGCAGTGAGCCAGTTGTTTTTATTGTCAACACTTACTGTATGGTCGCTTTGCGCAGCGTATTCGCCGGCAAATATTTTAGAACTATGCTTATCGTAGTTGTCATAACGTTTTGCATTTAGCAGAAACCATTCCGGCTTACGGTAATAATGCTCATCAATAATGTCTGCATGCATCGTACGCAAGCTGTCGTTCAGCAAATCGAAGCGGTCGCCATTCGGATCGGTGCCACTGCTGTTCACGATTTTAAAGTCGGGATATTTAGCCTTGATGGCTTTGGTAAATACTTTCAGTCTTTCCAGATATTGCGGCCCCCAGTTTTCGTTGCCCACGCCCATCATCTTCAAATTAAACGGCGCGGGATGTCCCATATCCGCGCGCACTTTGCCCCATTTGGTAGTGGCATCGCCGTTGGCAAATTCTATCAAATCCAACGCATCCTGCACATAAGGATCCAAATCTTCCATCGGCACCAATTCCGCTGTGTTGAACTGGCAGGCCATACCTACATTTAGTATGGGCAACGGCGAGGCGCCGATGTCTTCTGCCAACTGGAAATATTCATAAAAACCCAAGCCAAATGTCTGGTAATAATCAGGCGTTAAGCGATGCGCAAACTCTGTGTTCCAGCGGTTGATGCTTATCTGGCGGTTCTCAACCGGACCAACTGTTTTTTTCCATTGATACCGGGTTGCCAATTCATGACCCTCTACAATGCAGCCGCCGGGAAAGCGGATAAAGCCCGGCTTCATATCGGCCAGCAACTGCACCATATCGGCACGCAGGCCACCTTTGCGGCCTTTCCAGGTATCTGATGGAAACAAGGAAATTATATCCACATCCACCACTCCAGAACCTTCAAACCAGATTCGCATTTTAGCTTTAGGCACTGTTGCATTCGCATTGAAGCTCCCTTCCGCTTTATGCCAGCCATTGCCTGTTTCAGAAGGCTTTATAATAGTGCTGCCAAGCACTTTACCGGTTGAATCTATCAACTCTACGTGCAGTGTTATGCCTGCTTTTTGCTGGCTGTATTGCATGGAAAAATCGTAACGCAAACCTTGCTTGATGCCCATTCCCCGAAAACCTTCATTGGTAAGGTTCATATCGTTTACGCTGTTTGCGTCATGCACATTTACGCGAAGAAAGCGTGGGTTGATACTATCGGCAGCCTTGCGGTTGAGCACTAAAAAGTCGCCTTCCTTCACTTTGTCGCCTGCAATCTTCCAACCCATTAACGGCATATTAAATTCAAACGAACGGTTCTTTACCAGTTCTGCATAAATGCCGCCATCGGCGCCCATGTTGATGTCTTCAAAAAAGACTCCCCACATGGTGGGTTGTATATCGGCGGTCACCTTTGCTGCGTTCACCGTGATGACCTCTTTCGTTTGCGCTGTTGAATGCAAGGCAATCGAAATGCAACAGGTTAGCAGGCAGGCAATCTGTTTTCTTTTCATACTCAATCTCATTTTATTTTTATATTTTAAATAATTGTTTTTATCAGGTCGGAGACCTGGAAGAACATAGTTTGTACGAAATCCGGAGACTTCCTATAGCCTTCCCTTCTTCACCTGTGGAGAAGGTTTAAGAATGAGGCTTCACGCCTTCCGTTGTCATCACCACGCGCTTCATGGTGCCATCATTATTGTAATATAAATAATCAACGCACACACTTCGCCTGAAGCTGCCGCCATCGGGATTGATACCACCGTTATGATAAATAAAATAATCTTTTCCTTTGAAATGAATGATAGCCTGGTGATTGGTGTTGCTGTTGCCGGCGAGTTCGTTTAAAATGCCTTTGTATTGCCAAGGGCCGTTAAGGTTTTTACTCATGGCATATACAATTTTTTTAGGGAAGCCGGAAGCATAAGAAAGATAATACCAGCCGTTGCGCTGGTGTATCCACGGCGCTTCGGTATAGTTGGGCAAATCAATCTCTTTGATGTCGCCATCCAGCTCCGTCATGTTCTCTTTCAGCTTTGCATAATAGCATTTATGGTTGCCCCAGAAAAGATAACCCTGCCCGTTATCAATCATCACTGTCGGGTCTATATCATCCCACATCATTCCGCTTTGCGCCGAAGTCATATCATTGGTGATTAATGCGCTGCCGCGCGCATCTTTGAATGGACCTTCGGGGCTGCCGGAAACCGCTACCGCAATGGCTTTGCCGCGATGCGTGCTGTCGTGCTCCACGGCCGCATAACAGTAGTATTTGCCGTTACGTTCTATCACCTGCGAAGCCCATGCGTCGTCTTTCGCCCACGCAAAAGCTGTTACATTTAACGTTGAGCCGCGCTGCTGCCAGTGTACCATATCTGTTGTGGAAAAAAGGAGCCATTCGTGCATTACATACCCTTCACGCGGCGGCTTTGCTTCATCATGATCGGTATATAAAAACACCGTATCGCCAACAACCAAAGCGGCCGGATCGGCAGTATAAACATTGGTAATAACCGGATTACCGGCATGCGTTGTTTGCTGCGCAAAAACATTGCTGACAAGCAGCAGGCTTATCAATAAAAAAGATGATGATTGATAATATAATTGCATGAATATTTACTATTAACGTTTATGCCTGCGTTTATTTTTTCGTCGCTTTTTTTCAAGTCGGAGACCTGGAAGAACATAATTTGTATTCACCTTTGAACGCTGACAGGGTTCTTAACCCTGTCAGCGTTTGCTTTATTTCAATGCCAGCACAACCACAGAAAACGGCGGCATTTTTACACTCAGCGTATTGCCTTTTAAAGTAGCGCCATTAAATGCCTGCGGCTTTATTTTATCCGGATTATCAAACGTGTTATCGTCCTGCAATTTTGCTGAGGTGAGTATTCTGCCGGTAATGCTATTATATTTTGCGCCTTCTATATTAAGTGTTACCGTTTGCGCATTTTTAGCATCAATATTTACTATGGAAATATGCGTGGTTCCCAGTGAATCTTTGGAAGCAGAGCAAGACACAGCAGGCAGGCTTTCGTTGTTGAAATTGTACATGGTTGTTTGTACAGAAACCGGCAGCAGCTTTGCATCCTGGTGTACATTGTACATTTCCATCACATGATAGGTCGGCGTAAGAATCATCTTCTCTTTGTCGGTTAAAATAACTGCCTGCAATACGTTGATACATTGCGCCAGGCAAGCCATGCGCACCCGGTCGCTGTGGTTGTTGAAAATGTTGAGCGTAACGCCGGCGATCATTGCATCGCGCATCGTATTTTGCTGGTATAAAAAGCCCGGATTAGTGCCCGGCTCCACATCGTACCAGCCACCCCATTCATCTACTACAAGGGCTACTTTCTTTTGCGGGTCGTACTTGTCCATAATGGCCGAATGCTTTGCCACCAATGTGTCCATAAACAAGGCATTCTTCATGATATGGAAATACTGGTCTTCGCTGAAGCTGACCGCAGAACCTTTATGGTTCCAATCCAGCACAGAATAATGATGCAGGGCCAAACCACCAACGTTGCTGAGCGGAAGGTTTTTCATCAATGTCTCCGTCCAGTTATAATCCGATGAGTTGGCGCCCGAAGCAATCTTCATCATATCGCCATCATAATCGGTCATAAACACAGCATACTTGCGGTATTCGTTAGCATAGTAATCAGGACGCATATCGCCACCGCAGCCCCAGGCTTCGTTGCCAACGCCCCAATACTTCACATGCCAGGGCTTTTCCTGCCCGTTTTGCTTACGCAAATTGCTCATTGGGCTGGTACCGTCGAAGTTTACATACTGCACCCAATCGGCCAATTCCTGCACAGTGCCGCTGCCGATATTGCCTGCGAGATAAGGCGCTGCACCCAGCAGTTGACACATGTTTAAAAAGTCGTGCGTACCAAAGCTGTTGTCTTCGGTAACGCCGCCCCACCATTTGTTAACCATCGTCGGGCGCTTCTCTTTAGGACCGATGCCGTCCTTCCAGTGATAGGTATCTGCGAAGCAGCCACCCGGCCAACGCAACACCGGAATTTTCAGCTTTTTTAAAGCAGCAACTATGTCATTACGCACACCATTGGTATTTGGAATTTTGGAGGTATCGCCAACATAAAAACCACCATAAATAGAATGACCTAAATGCTCGGCAAAATGACCGTAAATATTTTTATTAATAGCCTGCTTTGCCGAATCGGCATACAGGGTTACAGTAGTCTGAGACTTCAGATCCTTCATGAATAAAAAAGTAAGCAGTAAAATAAGCAATCTTTTCATAGGTGTGTTTTTTAAACGCTTATACAATTTTTGTAATTAATTCTTTAAGTATGTGCGCCGGCAGCGCCGGACGGCACATACCCATAACAGCCATTCAATTGCGGAGTACAGGCATCCCCGTTTTCCGATTATTTAATTCAAAACATTTCAGGCTGTCGTCGTTTACCCCTGCCACCACCAGTTGCTGATGATGAATGGTGTTAATGACTTTCATACTCTTCACGTCGCCATCTATAATAAAACCACTCTTTACTATACTCACCGGCTTGAAATTACCCTTGCCGTTGCCTTCTAACACTAATCCATACGACGCGTCGTACCTGCCGGTAATTACATCAGCCTGGTATTCATTTCCGGCAACCAACAAGTCTGTATTTCCATCGCCGTTAACATCCATTGCAATAATGGCATTGATGGGCGCCAATTGCGCTTCCAACGGCAGCACATGCATTGTAAATTTTCCATTGCCCGTATTCTCCAGCCACACCGATTGCTGCGTATCGCAGGTATAAATGGTCCAGCCTTCTTTGCCGTTATCTTCTATCAATTGCTGCATGTTTATTTTAGCAAAATCTTTATACAGCAGGTACTTCTTTTTAATAGCAGGTACTTCTTCTGCCAACTGGCTGCGATCAATACCGGGGAACAATTCGTATTTACCCTTATCGTCTTTTATATAATAAGCAGGAATTAAATCAGGATAGCCGTTTTTGTCCATGTCTTTCGCATACAATTTTAATGGTCTGTCCGGAGCAATATGGTATTTATTGTTCAAGCCTATATTGCCGACAATATAATCCATATCGCCGTCTTTGTCTATATCCGCGGCCTGCAACGAACGCCACAGCCCGCTCCTGCCGCTGATACCTGTACCTGCCGTTACTTCGTGCAATATGCCTTTTGTATTTTTAAAAAACCGCACCGGCATCCATTCACCGCAAAGTATTAAATCCTGCTGATGATCGTTGTCGAAGTCGCTCCAGATAGCCTCTGTAATCATCCCTGCATTCACCAAAGCCGGACAAACGGTTGCCGTAACATCCGTAAAAATGCCGTTTTTATTTTGTAAAATATAACTCCGTGGCGCAGCCGGATATTTATCAGGAACCATGCGCCCGCCAATAAATACATCCATATCGCCGTCGCTATCATAATCGCATACGGCCACCGCTGCATCAACACCCCTGATAGCTGCCGGTAACGCTGATTGATTAAATATAAAGTTGCCTTTGCCATCATTAGTAAACAGGCCGGGGGCATTGGCATTATCGTTCGCGGCCAACTCGCTGCTGCCGCAGGTTACGAGCAGGTCAAGGTCGCCATCGCCATCGGCATCAAACAGAACCGCGCCTGTATCTTCGCCTCTCTTAATGCTGCTTACCAGCTCGCGCGGGGTAAAACTTCCATCCTTTTGCTGCATAAAAATTTTACCCGATTGACTGGCTGCGCCGCCCACAAAAAAGTCTTCCAAACCATCTCCGTTTACATCTCCAACGGCAATGCAGGGCCCAAGCTGAGAATACTTTTGCGGCAATACACGCTGTACGCCGAAATCAAAATAGGCCGCTTCCTTATGCCTGAACAAGGCGCCCCTTTTGCCCGTTGCATCGCTGAACAACGGCGCTGCTAAGGGAAGCGTTTCATTATACTTTTTAACAGCATTCTTCTTATCAATACCAATAAACCGGTTGGTTGTTATTTCCTGCAATAACTGCGTTGCGCCATCATTCCAGATTATACGCAGCGAGTCAAGGGCAGTAACATTACCAACACCGATATGAACGCGGTTGTCAACGCAGGACGAATAGCCACGTATCATTTGCTGTTCGTAATACTGCGCCGTGCCCTTGCTGTATGCATATATTTTTGCGCCGATGCCGGATCTGTTTTGCTGATCACCTTTTAAACTAATGGAAAGGAAATTATGCGTACTGTCTGTTAGAGCCTGCCGCAACTCGTTACGGTAAATAAAAGCCGGCCCATTCATATTATTCGTTACCAGATCGAGGTCTCCGTCGTTGTCTAAATCGGCATATACGCAGCCCTGCGAAACAGATGGCTCGCCCATGCCTATGGAATCGGTTACCTCTTTAAAACCAAGGTTATGATTATTTAAAAACAGGTAATTTTTTTGTTTCACTTCGCCGTAATCATCCAGCTTTTTCAACGTTTGTTTTCTATCTTCCTCCGTTGCGGCTTTTGCTTCATTAAAACGATAGCCGCCATCTTCCGATGCTTTTTTATAATACGCAAAATCGTTGTTGGTAAGGTCTTTGGCAATACCATTGGTCACGTACATATCTTTCCAGCCATCATTATCAAAATCAGCCAGCAAAACACTCCAGCTCCAGTCGGTTTCCGATACGCCGGCCAACTGCCCGATCTCGCTGAAGAAAGGCTCCTGCCTGCCATTAACAGTACGCATACCATTATTTAACTGCAACATATTTCTTGTAAACGATGGCTGGTAATTTAACCGCCTTTCCATATAGTATTTTTCCGGTCCCGAACTCATAAACATCATTTTTTTGCGTTCGTTTGTCTCCGGCGACATATCGAGCACGGCCACATCGGTAAGCCCATCGTTATTGATGTCTGCCGCATCTACGCCCATGCTGTTATAACTTTCGTGATGCGTGGCAGTGCCGATAATATTGGTGAAGGTTCCGTTCTTATTATTCATCCACAAGGCATCATTACCGATATAATCGTTAGCAACATAAATATCCTGCCAGCCGTCTTTATTGATGTCTGTTATTACCACGCCCAGACCGTAGCCATCCTCCTTAATACCGGCGGCTTTTGAAACGTCCTGATACATAGGGTGTGTACCGCCCGGAGGCACGCCCACATTGCAATATAGCCTGTCTTCGGAAGGCGAATTACCCGATGTATCGGGTGGCGCCAGGTTATTCGGATACGCATTGTACAGGCGATGATTGAGCAGGTACATATCAAGATCGCCATCATTATCATAATCAAAAAAAACCGCCTGTGTAGAAAAGCCGGTATCAGCCAAACCGTACGCTGCAGCTTCTTCTTTAAACTGCAGATTGCCGCTGTTGATGTACAATAAATTTTTTCTCCTTTCGCCATGCGGCGATTGCGATACGCACACATAAATATCTGGCAAGCCATCGTTGTTGATGTCCACTACGCTCGCCCCCAGGCACCATACATTTGTATGAATGCCTGAGTTTGCAGTTACATCATCAAACTTAAACCCGCCCTTGTTGATGTATAATTTTGACGGCGTTTGGCTGCCGCAAAAAAATAAGTCGGGCAAGCTATCGTTGTTGAAATCGCCGACGCCGACGCCGGCGCCGATATACATGTACTCATTGGTAAAAAAATTGACCGAATCGCTTTCCGTAACCTTGTTGTTAAAGGCAATGCCCGTTTCGCCACTGCTTAATAAAGAGAAGCGCAAACCATTTACAGAGGATGTATTTTTTTGTTTGCAGCCAGCTATCAGCAACGCCTGCATACATATACAAATCAGTAGTTGTTTAAAGTTTGCTAATCGCTGATATCTGGCGTAACCAATCATTGTTATTTTTATATTATAAGCCCAGGCTGAAGTGCTGCTATTGTATCGCCTGTGGCGCAGCAGCGCTATTGCGCCTGTATTTGCCTAAAGGCTGCTTTTCTACGTTCGGTAATACCATTCAGCATTCTTAAACGGCAAAGGCATCAGGAGCACGGAGATTTACAAAAAGCGTTTATCAAATCTTCTCATTACAGAAACGTCACATTGATTTTGTGTGTCTTTTTCTTTATGTCTTCGTGGTTCAAACATGTTCACATCAAAACATTATTTCTTCTTTCCCCAAACAGCAGTGCCTGCATTATTTAATCCGGTAAAAATGATTGTATTTTTTTTATTCTCCCAGTCTCTTCCCCGTTGTATAAACACTTTATCGGTAGTACCGTCGCTCCACTTCAACTGCAGCCACGGCGCAGTATATGTCCAAGTGCTTCCTGCATCACCGTTTAACGTGCCGGCCGCATCTATACTCAACGAAGCTGCCTGCTGCAAGTCGGGGTTTGTTTGTTCTTTCTGATAGCCGGGCACTACCTGATAACCGAGCACTATGCGCTCCCAGCTTCCGGTAACAGAATCTTTGGCAACGGTTGCATTGTCTTCCCATGCATACCGCTCGGGCGAAGCAACCGGCCAGCCGTCTCCTGTCCAGAATAGCTTCCGCACATGCAGATCCATATAATATTTATCTACCGAAGGCCTGCCCTGGTGTGCTATAAAATACTGGCCGCTGCCATCGTCAAATACGCTGCAGTGCGCTGTGCCCTGCCAGCCGCCATGACCTGCAAATTGGTAGGGTGCAATGATCATCGGCGCATGATCAATATTAGTATTGGCATCAACGCCATTGTAATCGTAAAACGGGCCTGCCGGGTTATTGCCTTTGCATACCCGCACGTTGTATTTTGTCTCGAGCCAGTCGTAGGCAATGAACAAAAAGTATTTATTCAGGGTTGCATTATATATCACTTCGGCGCCTTCGATATTGCCATTATAAGCACCACCCGTAAAGCCGCGGTTGGCAACGCGCCTGCCTTTGTCGCCGCCGGTTAGTGCGAGGCCCGTAGCCGGGTTTAACTGCAGGGCATAAATGCCGTCCCAGGCCGAACCATAATACATCCACTGATCGCCGGAAGGTGTTGTAACAACGGTTGGGTCTATGGCATTGGTCTGAACCGTTGCGTCGGCATTTGATATTACTACAACATCTTTTTCCGTCCACGGGCCTTCGGGGGAGACAGCCGTTGCCAAACCAATTACACTCAGCCTTGGTGTTGGCGATGAAAGCGAATAATACAGGCGGTACTCGTTGTTTACCTTCATTATGTACGGCGCCCATAAAGACTGATTGGGCGTGCCGTTGGAGGAAGTAATGTATCGCGCACCTTTGGCTGGCAGGGCGCTGAATACCCAGCCGACGAATGTCCACTGCACCAGGTCTTTCGACTTCCTTATCTGGATGCCCGGCGGAACGCTCGTACCGTAACCGACATCGGTACTGTAGCAATAATAATAATCGCCGAATTTTTTAATAGAAGGGTCATGCACATTATAAGAACCCCATTTTTGGTAAAACGAAAAAGGCGCTACTTCTGCATACGTATCGTGAATCGAATTGATATCGAAAGCCGGAGGTGGCGGTGTAACGGGTATCGTATCTACCGGTGGCACCGGGTTTGGCTTATCGCCTTTGGAGCAGGAAACCGAACTTGCGATAAAGACAAAGAACACATATACCAATAAAACAGAACAAGAGATTTTCTTCATAAAAAGCAATTTCAATCTACACAAAATTCAGTAGCGCTGCCGGCATTGATTGCCAGCTATAATTTTGAATGCCTGCTTTTAAAAGTATTGTAATGCCTTTTATAAACGAGGGAATTGCGCTGTTACAATTCCCTCGTTCTTCAGGCTAATCTTACACTCAGGCAACCTGTTTTAGTAGCTGGTATTCTGCTGAAAACCCGGATTATTGTCTATTTCGCTTTGCGGAATCGGGTATAATTCCCGGCCCGGCTGGTAGTTGATATACTCAGGATCCCTTTGTTTTAGCATGTCTAATTTTGCAGGATCCTGCAGCCAGCCCCAGCGGCGGATATCATCAAAACGATGGCCTTCAAATGCAAACTCCAGTTCCCGCTCGTGCCCAAGCTGATCACGCATCTGTGCCTGCGTCATTCCTGGTTTTGTGGTGGCAAGGTCGGGCAGACCTACGCGGCTTCTTACTTTCTGAATATAGGTATAGGCGTCTGCTGTTTGACCTAATTCATTCTGGCATTCTGCATACATCATCAACACATCTGCATAGCGCATGAGCCTTTGGTTTTGCGCCGAGCGCCAGATCAATGCAAATTCATCAGGAACGCTGCCATCACTGTTTTCGTATTTCGCTGTAAATACATCATTCAGATCGTTGGGCGAATTGGCATACGCATCCGAAAATAATTTACCATACAACTTTACACCCGGACCATTATGATACAAGGTTACATTCAGTCTTGGATCTTCACCGCCGGCAGCCGTTTTTTCTATCTGAAACTCCTGTAACAAAGACTGTGTCGGCTGCATATCGGTAAAGCCAAAGCCACGCGCCCCGTAGGTTACCGCCCGGCCTTCTGTTTTGCCCCAGCCCGGTGCCGGCTCGCCACCCCAGCTTGCATCGGTACCGCCAACCGTTCTGCTAAACTGCACTTCAAATAAAGATTCTACATTATTTTTTCCGGCTTCATTAAAGTTATCTGCGTAATTGGGAACCAGGCTATAAACTCCCAGATCTATCACGGCTTTAAATTGAGCAGCCGCCTCTGTGTACATTTTATTAAACAAGTAGGCTTTACCTAAAAAAGCCATAGCCGCACCTTTGGTGGCCCTGCCTACCTGGTCTTTGTCCACGCCGGAAAGCGTTGTATAAGAAACAGGAAGCATATCCACCGCCTGTTTAAAATCGGAGATGACCTGCTGCCAGCCCTGGTCGGTTGTTGATTGTGCAATATGAAAATCTGCTGTGGACGCAGCGGTATGTAAGGGCAATGAAACACCGCCAAACAAATCAACCAGATAATAAAAGTATAAGCCGCGCATGAAGTAAGCCTGCCCCAGCAATCTTGTTTTCAGGTCTGCATCCATATTAATATCGGGTACGTGGTCCAGCACCTGATTGGCCCGGTTAACGCCTTCGTAGTAATCGCTGAATGCCCAGCCGTAGCCGCCGGCATCGCCTGTGCCTAAAGAGAAACGCCCCATATTTCCCAGCACCGGCCAGGGGCTGTTGCTATGTACATCATCGCCTCTTGCATCTAACAGGCAGGGCGTCATACGCATGAAAGTGCCGTCTTCGATCAGGGTAGCATAGATAGCGTTAACGCCTTTAATGGCATCATCCTGATTTTGCCAAAATGTTTCTGCCGTCTGCTGATTCGGATTTTGCTGGTCTAATTTTTTTGTACAGCTATTAATAATAAATCCAGCCGGAATTATCAGCAGCAATAAGTATAAGCGCTTATAAAAATACTTTTTCATGATCTGTTATTTTGAATAATGATATTAATTAAAAACCTGCCTGCACGCCAAACATGATTGTTCTTGGATTGGGGAAAGAGCCCCAGTCGAAGCCTCTTGAAAACAAGCCGTCACTGATAAAATCCGGATCGTAGCCTTTGTATTTGCTGATCGTAAACAGGTTTTGACCCGAAGCATAAATTCTGAAACTCTTAATAATTTTTGTGCTGTTTAAAACGGTTGCAGGAATTGTATAACCAATTTGCGCGTTCTGCAGCTTTACGTAAGAACCGCTTTCCACAAACCGGGTAGAGAACCTGCCATTCTGGTTTGGATCGTAAATCACAGGTCTCGGTACATCGGTATTGGTGTTGGCAGGTGTCCAGTAATTCAGCTCATCTATATGATGGTTGGTATATTGACCGGCCATCAGGTCTCTGTAAACACCGTTAAAGACTTTATTGCCCGCACTACCCTGAAAGAAGAAAGAGAAATCGAAGTTTTTATAGGAGGCATCAAAATTAAAACCATAGTAAATATTAGGAACCGCATTGCCCAAATAGATACGGTCGTCATCCGTAATTTGTCCATCCGGCTTGCCGGTTAGCTTACCGCTGGCATCTTTACCATTAATGTCTTTAAACTTAACATCCCCCGGCGCTGCACCGGTTTGTGTGGCATGCCCGGAAACGTCTGCCGCATCCTGAAATATACCTTCTGTTACAAAGCCAAACAACTGGCCAACCGGCTGTCCAACTTCTGTTTTGCTGCCTACGCCATATATCGGGTTATTTGTTCCGCCTAATGCCAATACTTTATTTTTCAACGTATTCATATTGGCATTGATATTATACTGAAAAGTTCCTTTTGTATGATGATACCCCAGCGTAAATTCTATGCCTTCGTTTCTTACAGAAGCAGCATTGCTAACTACAGAATTGGGTGTTGCCCCGCCTGTAGAACCTACTGATAATGGAATAGGCACCGCTACCAGTATATCTTTGGAAGTATTAACGAAATACTCGGCGGTAAACTGCAGGCTGTTATTCAACAAACCTAAATCAAGTGCAATATCAGACGTTACTTTTTGCTCCCATTTAATACTTGGATCAACGGAGAAAGTGGAAGTAGTTCCGGGTGCTAATACCGGCGTTGCGCCGAATAAATAACTGGCGTTTGAGTTTACATACGGCTGGTACAAATAGCTTCCAATGTTTTGATTTCCTAAACTGCCGTAGCCACCGCGGATCTTCATACTGCTGATGGCTTTGGGAAGGGCAAAAAAATGTTCATTCGATACATTCCAGGCACCGGATACCGAACCGAAATTACCAAACCTGTTAGCCGGGCTAAACCTTGAAGAACCGTCTCTCCTGAAATTAGCGGTGATTAAATAGCGGTCGCCGAAGTTATAGTTTACTCTTCCTAAATAAGAAATGAGCGTTCCGGTTTCTAAATACGAGTTAACTGATTTGGGATAAGCGCTGCTTGCGGCTGCAAACGTATAAAAATATGGCTTCGTAAATCCTTGCGCAGAAGTAAAGGTATTGGAGTAATCGTCTTTTGTGTAAGACGTACCCGCCAATGCATCTATAGTGCTTTTGCCAAACACCAGTTTATAGGTCAGCAGGTTATCAATAATAGCAGTTGTATTCAAACCCCGGCGCTCACTCATGTACGCAATATTGTTGGTATAATACCAGCCAAGATCGTACGTAGGTTCAAAGAAAAAATCGCGGTAGTTCAACTGGTCGTAGCTTATATTAATCCGGTACTTTAAGTTCTTTATTAATTCCAGCTCGCCCCAGCCATTCGCCAGCATTCTGTACCGGTCGGAGTAATCGGTTATCAAAGCGTTCATACCAATCGGGTTGATAACAATCGCCTTTTGAATGGTATTATCCGTACCGCCGTAGCCGCCTTCTCTTGCAGAGTCGTACACCGGCATGGTTGGTATATCTATCAGCAAATTGGTAACGGCATTACCAACCGCGGGGTGCAGGTGCGGATAAGTATTATTTATCCGGTGCGAGTTGGTGTAAGAAAACTTTGCCCCGAAACTAAAAATTCCTTTCTTGCCCTGCAGGTTTGCATCGAGGGAATAACGCTTATAGTTCTGAGGCCCTTTGAGGGTAGCGGACTGGTCGAAGTAACCAAAGTTTACATTATACGTAGCGGTTTCGCCGCCGCCAGACAAGCTTAAATCGTGGTTTTGAATATTACCGGTTTTGAAATCTTCTTGTTGCCAGTCGGTATTTACGTTACTGATAAACTGAGGACTACCCGGATCGTTGCCCGGCGCCACCTGCAGACCAGCATTGAGTTCCGCAGCACTGGTAATTTTCTGGTATTGTTCCCGGTTGGTAAGCGGAATTTTTTTAGCGATATTCTGAAAGCCGTAATAACCACTGTAATTCACCCGCAAAGCGCCGGCCTTTCCTTTTTTGGTAGTAATAATAATGATACCGTTTGCTGCTCTGGAACCATAGATGGCGCCTGCTGTAGCATCCTTCAATACCTGTATGCTTTCTATATCGTTAGGCGAAAAATCGTAAGCGCCGTTCGCAGGGTTTACGATTACGCCATCCACCACATATACCGGGTTATTATTGCCAAATGTACTGATGCCCCTGATTTTTACATTCACTATGGCGCCCGGCTCGCCGGAGCCCTGCACGCTCACGCCGGCTACCTGGCCCTGGAGCATTTTCGCAACATCGTAAGTAGCCGTTTTTTTAGCATCCTGCACGTTTACCACCGCAACCGAACCGGAAATATCCCGCCGGCGCTGTGTGCCGTACCCCACCACTACCACATCGTTGAGCGAGTTGACGCTGGTTCGCAGGGAAATGCTAACATTGGCATCTGAACCAACAGTAAATTGTTCATTGTTAAACCCAATTGCCGATACGGTAAGCACATCGCCGGCTTTAGCTGCAATTGTAAATGCCCCTTCATTGCCGGTAATAGCTTTAGCTTTTGAACCTTGTACCGATACGGTAGCGCCTGCAACGGTGCCGCCGGCAGAATCTCTTACAACTCCACTCACAGTAGCGGTTTGCGCATATAGCTGATAAGATGAAAAGAAAAGAAAACACAATAGCAATCTCTCAAGAACAATCGTTGTTGTCCTTCGTTGGTGGCGAAGCAGTCGCATAATTTCAAAATTTGGTTTTAAGAAAATAGGTGCTACACTTAATCATCAATACTCAATGACAAGCTTTCGTTGTTAGTTAAACACTACATAAATAATTCAAGCAAAACAATCAAAAAATAAAAAAAGATTAATAAGTGTAGATTTTACAATTATAAAATTAGGAGTAACAAACATGCCAACCAAAAAAGATAAGTGTCTTTTTTACATTTATTTAATCATCATGTTTAGAACAAAGAATTATGAACGGGTATTGAAGCGCCTTTTGCGGTATGCCGTACTGTTGATATTGGTAAATTTTGCGTTACGGTTTTCTTTAAGCACTCCTTTAATTTTTATAGGGAGCGAATAAATACTTTGTGTTCCGGTATAGAATACTTAGTATATATTCTTAAAGCCGGATTATTTTTTTCCTGCTGTTAACCGGTAAACCTTACCCGAATGCGCAGGCAACGCTTCCTCCAATTTGTTTTCATAATTACCTTTTACTTCATCGGTCCAATAGTCGGTTACACGATACATCTTTGATAACGGCACGCTGAATTTTTTTTGCTTATCCTCTTTGTTTAACAGGATAAGAAAAGTAGCGCCGGGCTTATATATCCAGCCAATATCCAGTGTATTGCTGAACCGGGCAGCCGTTGCAACAGAAGGCACCAGCTTTTTTAAAACAGCTAATCGTTTCGGCGTTATTTTAGTCAGGTCATCGCCGCTCAACGCCATCCCACCGGTGGCGAATAACAGCGAGGCATGATACATAAATTCATTGTTGGGCAAGTTGCCGGTTAGCAGGATACAATCCGGATCATTCCACCATAGCTTTCCGTTTTGCCAGGCACGCAACAGGTTTTCCTCCCCGGTATGCGTAAAGCTACTCCAGCTACGCTCTATGTCATTGGAACTGCGCGAACCGTTTATTAAACCCAGCGACGGCCACAACGGATGGTTACAACCCAGCAGAAAAGCATTACCCGCACCACGCCGCACCGCTTCCATACCACTGCGGTAAGCCGTAACGCGCGTAGCAGTGGTATCGTAAAAAACGCCGCCCTGGATGGCGCCCCAATAATTGGCATCGAGCTTAAAGTAGGAGCAGCCCCATTCTGTTGACATTATTTTAAAAACGCTTGCCAGGTGCCGTTGCACCGCAGGATTGGTACCGTCCAGTACATACCACGGCGCGAGCCGCCAGCCGCCAAAGCCAACCTTATCACTTCGCAGAGGCTTACCTGTTGAATCTTTAACGAGCCAGCCGGGATGCTCTTTATAAACGGCAGAGCCGCTGTCGCAGATAAACGGCGCTACCCAGATAGCGGGCTCAAAACCGGCTGCTTTTATCCCTTGCAGCACTGCTTTGATATTGCCGCCAAACGATTTGCCGGTCGCCAGCCAGTCGCCCATGTGCGGCTGGTAACCATCGTCCAGTTGTATATATTTTAATTGCGGAATATGCTGTTTAATATATGCAAGATTATCGGTGATGTTTTTTGCCGTAACATCCGGGCCAAAGCAGTACCACGAACACCAGCCTGCCGGAATGGGTGTATGGGCCATCGGATGAAAATGACTGATGCGCTGCGCGAACCTCGCAGTAAGTTCATTTACATCGTTTCCTTCTAATAAAGAAAACTCTTCGAGCCGGATGGAAGCGCCCTTTTTTAATAACGTGTTATCCATGCCCATTACCACTTTAACGGTATCAGCGCTCAGGTAAAACTTACCGATGAAACGAAAAGAAGAGTTGAAACCCATTAACGTTTCCTGCCCTGCATCGCCATGCAGTATAAGCATATTGTAAACGACTTTATAGCCATCCGGCTGCGGCAACCGGTAATGCCTGCTATCATCGTATCCGCCGATGATTTTAGGTTCGGATAAAGTACCGTTGTATTGACTCAGCATCTGGAAACCTTCTGCATAAAAAGATGTGTTTATATTAAACAGGCGCGCTGCCTGCATCAGGATCACTTCCTTAATCCGCACATCCGTTATTCCTTTGTTTTGCAATGTAGTTGTACAAAAGGCGCCGCTCCATTTTCGTGTTATGGCTATCGTATTTGATACAGAACCATCCTGTAAAATAACGGTGGAGCTACTATTCTTTATTGCCGAGAGCACTGCTTGCTGCGCGATGCCTGAAGAGCTGCAAAGACACAAGAAGATCAGAGAATATATAATCTTGAGTAGCATGTTTTTAAGCTTAAGTTATTTGTTAAAATTACCTGTCTTTTAATGCTTATTAATGATTGCTCATCGTTCTTTTTTTGTGGAAAGCGTAGAACGAAAAAACGCGGCATGAAACGATATACAACGTGTTTTCCTGCAATGCCTTGATGTAGCTTTTGTACTACTGTGAACTCAGCAGTAATATTATAATAAAGCAAAAAACGATGCTACTTTAAGTCTGTTTAATTTCGACATTGTACTTATAGTATTGAACTCTTTGTTTATCAGCCGAAGGTCTGCTCACTTTACAACAACATAACAGGCTTTTTACTAAGCATGAAAATGCTTGCTATAGTTCCCGCAGGTACAATGTCTTAACATCTATTGTTGTATGCTTGTCGCCATGGCAAAGCTGGAAGCCGATTGCGCCATCACTAAAACCGGCGGTATGAATGGTATCAATCGTTTTAACGCCGTTCAGCCATGCCGTTATATGGTGGTCTTTCGCTATGATGTAATAATGATTCCAGTCGTTTGCTTTTACCAGTTTATCGGCAAGTGCTTCAGGATACTGCTGCACCATACCGGCTCTTTTTTCTTCCCATAAACACCCCCAGTACCCCGGCCCCATATCTACCTGGTAGCCGGGCACGCTGTCTGTATCAGCAGGATGAATGCGGATGCATACGCCGGAGTTGGCTTCCCTACCGGTCATGCGTATTACCACATTCAGTTCAAAATTTTTATACACCTTTTTGGTATAGGCGTAATTGTGAAGCGGACCGCCGTTATAGTCGCCGTGCAACACACCGCTTTCCAGCGCCCAGTAAGGCTTTGCAGCAGTCCAGCCATTTAAATCGGGAAGTAGATTTATCCAATTTTTACCAAGGGGTTTATCATTTTCCAGGCTACCTGGCTTTGGCAGTGTATGGACGAAGGAAGTTGTGCCATCACTGTGGGATGAATGCGTATTTCTGCAACTGCTGATTGTTAGGATAATAGCAGCAGACAAAGCAAAGTAAGACAGGTATATTTTCATACGGAAAGTTTTAAAATAGCCAACGCTTTGCACTTTTAGAAAAAATTTCCAGACAATAGATCAAACGCCGCTAAAAGATACACCCCCCGGTAATATAAGTATCGAAGGCGGCGCTTTATACGGGTTGCGCTTTTTATTTCCTACCTGATGAATCTTACTTTTTTGCCTACCTGCCGCAACCACTCTACTGCCATCAGCTCGTGCCCTGCCGGCATCGGGTGAATGCCATCCCAGATCCAATAGTCTGCCGGCGCCTTTGATAAAGCCTTATTAAAAGCGTCCTGGAAATTTATAGTAACGGCATCATATTCGTCGCCCAGTTTTCTTACGATTTCGCCCCGTTTGGCAACTTCTGCTGCATAGTCATTCCATTGGTCTTTTACTTTGCCTACGGGCAAAACAAAAGGCTCGCAAAGCACCAACTGAATACGAGGCAGGCGCTGTTTTGTTTGTTGCAGCAGCGACCGGTA
Organism: Ilyomonas sp.; assembly: GCA_965247435.1. Classification (GTDB taxonomy): domain Bacteria; phylum Bacteroidota; class Bacteroidia; order Chitinophagales; family Chitinophagaceae; genus Ilyomonas. The sequence goes on from OZ252019.1 coordinate 3,090,610, forward strand.
GTTTATTTCAAATTGATCGCTGGTAAAATGGTTATTGCCATTTATAAAATCAGCAGTATCATTAATGCCGATTAGTATGCTAAGCAAATCAGGTTGCAAATCAAGTGTATCCTGCTGCCAGCGGGCGGTTAAATCAACCAGTGTATTACCGCTGATACCGCGGTTAAAAAAGTGAAAATCTTTTTGGGGGAAATCATACCACAGCTTGCTTGCAATAATATACTGGTAGCCGTGACCTATCACATGATTCCAATCGGCATTACGGCTTCTGTTGCCATCTGTGATAGAATCGCCCTGAAACAAAAAAGTAAAATGATTGCCTTCCTCGTTACGCTTGCGGTCCGCTGCATAGAGCGTATGCGGCAGCGCAGTTGCCAAAGCGCCTAAGGCGGTGATACTCGTTACAAATTTTCTTCTTGCAATTAGTTGTTTATAAGACATTGACAAGGTTTAACCAGATAAATTCAATACTGACTTCAGACCCGAAACTGCAGTTACCGGCTTTTGTTATGCAGTGTTCACTAGCGTTCTTCTACTTAGCGCTCAACCTCAACAACACCGAACCATGTGCATTGATACTTTGCCTGTATTGCGTGGGGAACGACCCGATATTCTGCTTCTTCCACAAGTCTCGCACCGTCACTTTTCCTTTAAGGCTAAGCGATGCAAAATCAACAGCCACCTGCTGCGCAGCATCACTAATATTAAACAGCCCGACATATATATCCTTACTGTTTGCCACACCGGAAAACCAAACCATGCTGCCGTTTTTCCTGTACAATTGCTTTGGATTTTCCCCGTGCTGATTTACTGCCAGCACTTCTTCGTTGGTAATCAACGTTTTTTCTAATTCCCTGTTTTCGGGAAGGTTGCCGCCCAGCATCAGCGGTGAGCGATACAGGCACCAGAAGTTGATGTGCGTGTAAAGCTCGTCTTCGGTAAAGCGGCTGTAGCGCTCCGGCCCCACCGGACCACGTTTGGAGAGCTTGCCAATCTGTATCATATCGCAATCCGGCCAATGGCCGGCGCCGCCAACGCCTTCCCAGCTTTTAGCATAATCAAACATTTTCAGCACTTCTTTCCAGTTGTCCCAGAAATCATCTGCCATGCGCCACATATTGGCATACTGGCTTGCATGGGCCGCTTCTTTTACGGGCGTTTCGCCGGGTGAAAGGCTTAGTACCACCGGCCGGCCGCATTGGTCAATCGCCTTTTTATAGCCTTCAATTTCGGCCTCGCTGTAAGGGCGTGCAATGTCATCTACCTTTATAAAATCCACGTCCCAGGATGCATACAATTTTAGAATAGAATTAAGGTATTCCTGTGCGCCCTGCTTTTGCATATCCAGGCCGTACATGTGGTTCATCCACGGGCATTTTGAGGTTGTGTCTGCAATCATATCGGCTGTTATTCCAGTGGCGCCCAGCACCGGACTTTTGCTCCAAACTGCCTGCCTTGGAATGCCGCGCATTACATGGATTCCGAATTTTAAGCCCAGCGAATGCACGTAATCACTTAATGGCTTAAAGCCTTTGCCACCAAAGGCCGACGGAAATTTTGTTGGCTGCGGCATAAGCCTTCCAAAGCTGTCCATCGTAAGCCACGGCACATACGAACCATCCTGCAACTGCATTTGAAAAGGATTGCCAATGAGGCTGCCCGGCGGGTTGTCGTACGACCATAAAAAGTCAACCACAATATATTGCCAGCCATATTGTTTTAAATTGGTGGCTACATAATCTGCATTGGCTTTTACTTCATTTTCATGTACCGCAGAGCCGAAGCAGTTGTAGCTGTTCCAACCCATCGGCGGCGTTTGCGCAACCTGGCCGTGAGTGATGAATACGATAAGATAAAAGAATGCAAAGGCGGTTAATTTAATTAAGTTGCTATTACTGTTGTTTGTGTCTGTCTGCGCCACGATTTAAATGATTTTACTGAATTGAAAAGATACGTTTTTGTTGATTAAACTGAATGGTTGATACATGCTTAAGGAAAGTATCTTCGTCAACACCGGCATTTTAATAAAAATAGCCTGGCTTGCTACTTAACTGCAATCGTAATGCTGCTGCTCTGTAAACCTTCGCCTGAAGCTTTTAATACAATAGTACCCTTCTTTTTATCTGCTTTTACAATTACGAGGCACCTGCCCTGCCAGGCATTGCGGTGTGGCTGCTGATAGCTTTCAATACTCCTTGGGTTTGCATTACCAACGCCGGCAATGGTGCCTGCACCTTGTACGCTAAACTGAATCTCATTTTCTGCTTCCGGATTGCGGTTGCCGTTTTTATCCAATAGTTCTACCGTTATATAGCTCAGGTCTTCACCATCCGCTTTTATGTGCGATCGGTCGGCAGTTAATTTAATGTTTACAGGCTCCGACGCCGTATGCAATGCAGCAGTGGCAACTTGCTTGTTACCGGTATAGCCAGTTGCCTGCAGTGTGCCTGCTTTGTAAGGCACTCTAAATTTGGCAGTGAATTTTTCATTCCGGTTCGTTGGCTGGTTGCCTAAAGATTTTCCATTCAGAAATAACTCCACTTCCTCACAGGAGGAATACACATTTATTTCGAGCGGCTTGCCTTCATTTCCCTGCCAGTTCCAACTGCTTACATCATCATACCAGTTCCAGAGGCTCCACGACTCTATCTTAGGGTTTAACGGAAACGAAGGCTCCGGCGGCTTCACAAAAAGGGATAGCTGGTCTTTCTTCCACAATGCATCGCGGTAGTAAGACTGCGGGCGCTTCCAGCCGCAGATGTCTATATCGCCGCAGTAAGCAAGGTTCCAGGGATAAAAACTTTTTTCCTGCATATAGCCTAGCCAGCCAATGCTTGCCTCGCCGATATAATCGAAAGCAGTCCATACAAAATCGCCGATTACATACGGGTTATCCTCCACCTGCATCCAGGCATCGAATGCCGCCAGCGGGTAAGATTCCGTACCCATCATTATGCGATGGGGCACCCGTTTGTGATCCTGCTCATAGATATTTTTTTGATGATGATCGCCGCCTGCAGCATAATTGTAACCACTCACATCGAGGGTTGCAAAAAACGGGTCTTTGTCAGGATTTAATCCGTTTACCGCAGCCGTAACAGGTCTTGTCGTGTCAAAACTTTTTACGTATTGAGTTAATGCTTTTGCAGTTTGCACACCTTCGGCAGTAGCTCTTTCGGGAATCTCGTTACCGATGCTCCACATAACAATGCCCGGATGATTACGGTCGCGCAACAGCATGCTCTCCACATCGCGCTTCCACCAGTCTTTAAAATACAGGTGATAATCATTTGTATTTTTTCCTTCATTCCACATATCAAAGGTTTCGTCTATCACCAGCATACCCAATCTGTCACAGGCATCTAAAAAGGCCGGCGCCGGCGGATTGTGCGAGCAACGGATGGCATTGAAGCCGCTCTCTTTCATCAGCTCCACCCGGCGCTCTTCGGCACGGTCATAAGCCTTTGCACCCAGCGGCCCGTTATCAATATGAAAACAGCCGCCCTTCAGTTTCAAGGGTTTTCCATTCAGTAAAAAACCATCAGCAATAGTATAGGCAATGGTGCGGATGCCAAAAACCGTTTGGGTGCGATCCATTAATTTTCCATCAGCAAACACTTCAGTAACAGCCGTGTATAATGCAGGTGATTCTGTGGACCATAATACCGGGGAACTAACTATTATACGCTGATTGAAACCGGCAGAAGCATTTCCATTAATCGTTTGCATTGCTGTTGCGCTGCCAACTGTTGTACCCCTGTTATTTTGCAGGTGTGTTATTAATTGTACGCTCGCTGCTTCTCCGCTTTCATTCTGCACCTGTGTTTGGATATTCACTTTTGCAGCGGCTTTGCTTATATCTACAGCAGTTATATAAGTGCCCCATTGGGCTGCGTGCTGCGGCGCCATCATCTTTAGCCATACGTGCCGGTTGATGCCGGAGCCCGCGTACCAGCGGCTGGTTGCGCCTTCGTTTTTTACCTGTACTGCGATTACATTTTGCTCCCGTCTTTTTATCTTGCTGCTTACATCATAAAAAAAAGAGGTATAGCCATACGGATGATTGCCCAGATGCGCTCCGTTAAGCCACACATCGGCATTCATATACACACCATCAAATTGCAGATAAATTATCTTGTTTTTTGAAGAAGCAGGAACTGTGAATGTTTTGCGATACCAGCCGGTGCCGCCGGTGGTAAAGCCAACGCTTACGCCATTGATGGCATCAGGATCAAACGGAGAATTGGCGCCGGGCAAATCTTCAATACTCCAGTCGTGCGGCAATTCAATTTGCCTCCAGGCCTTATCATCAAAGCCCGTTTCCTGCGCGCCCTGTACATCACCACGATGAAAGCGCCAGCCGTCATCAAATAAAATTGCCTGCTGCGCAAAACAACAATATTCGAAGAATATATAAAAGCATAAAAGGAAAGATTTTTTCATGGCAAGCAATTGTGAGTGTTAGCAGTAAGCGCCTGGCAAAGTACGGCATTGCCAATGAATCGCAGAAGGCAACAGGAAGTATTCGTAAGCTGTTTTTAAACCAGGCTAAATATACTGTAACATTAATAAATTTCAACTTTAGCGGAAATGAAATACACATGTGTCTATAATATTCCGGTCAGCCTGATTAACAACAACGCAATTAAAATCCATCTTAGGCAATGTGGTGTGCGGCAAGGACGGATGCGCGGAGCGATGGTGCCGTCCTTGATTTTCCTGTCTGCCGACAGGCAGGTTGGTACCTTTTTGATCAAAAAAATGGTACCAACAACAACCCGTTGTAAGCGATCATATTCGAAAACACTTACACGCTCCAAAGCTCCTAAACGGATATATTCTATTTTAAACTTATTTAGATTACACGGTACTAAGTACAGTGTAACTTAAATTATTTCAAGTTTTAGGCGGGCGGGGACGCCCGCCCATAGCCATGCTACCGGGTGGCGCCGCAACATCCGGACTATACAGGATATGTAAACTAACTTAAGTTACACAGTACTAAGGCTTGTTAATTTATTCTTTTAATAAGCACAGGCGCCGATAAAGTTTTTATGCAAAGCCTTTCCGCTAAAATCAATATTGCCCGTTTGAATATTATACATTTTTTGCAGCCCGATACCAGACTGTAAGGAGAGTGGAATATTGGTAAGCGCATAATTATCAAATGCTACTAACAGGCTTGCGTCTTTTATAGCAGCGCTGCCTCTTTTTTTAAAAGGCAGGTCAACATTCGATCCAACGATAGCGGTTTCCAATTTTTCTTTGCCCGTTGTATTTGCCCATGCCTTAAATTGATTAAACCCGTTGATATTAAATCCACCTTGCAGACTCCACCAGTTGTTTGCTAAAAAGGCATCATTACCTGAATCTTTACCCGTAATCAACTTATTTGCTCCAATAAAAATATTGTTGTAAAACTCAAAATGGGCATGATCACTTTCTGTTGAATAACTAATGGCCGCACCTTTATTATTGTATAATGTGTTATTATAAAACAATAAATTTTTCATTTGCGCAGCATCGTGCGAGCTGTTCCAGATATACGCATTGGCGTGTGCTGCTGATATATTACCATCGTTTTCACTGATGCAAAAACGAATCGTATTATCGTGCCACGGACTTGCACCGGCATATTGAAAAATACCGAATGCACTACCCGCATTGCCGTATGATAAACAATACTGAATGGTGGAGTTGGTAACACCGCCGTCCAGGTCGTAGCCGCCGCCGTCTTCGCCGCCTTTGGAGGTTTTGTTGTTGTAAGAAATGCAATGCTGAATTACCACACTATCTGCTTCATAGCACCAGATACCAACCGGCCCATTGCCCTTACGCGGCATGTCCCAGCCGTTGTTGGAAGCGCTGCAATATTCTATCAATACATTGGTACAAAAGCCGGCCAGGATACCATTGCCACTATGGTTATTTAATTCGGTAGGATCACCGGGATTATTGTTTGCTTCACATTTGCTGATACGAATGTTTTTACAATGCAGTTTATCGCCATACTCGCCGGTAACATAAATACCTGCAAAGCCGTTGTCGTACGCGCGTATATTAAACACGTTTATAGCAGCACAGGAATATACCCGCACGCCTGATTTTTGAAAGCCGCTTACCTCGATATTTTGTATATCAATATTATTACAGTTGTTGACAGCAATGCCATCTTTGGTATTGCCGGTTTTGCGGCCGGCGCCTTTACAGATAATATTTTGTATGCTGATATAAGATGATTGATTGAGTGTCAGGGCTCCGCCACTGCCTGCATCTATAACAGCACTGCCATTGCCGTACGATGTAATAACGACGGGCTTTTGCGGCAGGCCGGCAGTGCTTGATTGTAAACTTATTGTATCTCTGAATATATCACCACCCTTTAAAAACACCGTATCACCGGGCAGCAGTTGAAGTGTATTGATTTTATCAACAGAGCGCCAAGGCCTGTTTAAAGAACCATCATTGTTATCGCTGCCGGCAGCACTTACATAATAGGCTCTTGAATCAGCACTGTCTATGCCAATATCCGTATCCCGGCTGTACGCTTCTTCCATTATAGTGAGCGCCATCCCCGTAAGACATACCAACAAAACAAGGTGCATTTTTATATTCGTGAGCTTTATTGCCATCTATATTTTCTTTAGGTATTTTTTGATCGCATCAAACCATCGCTGTGCCATTGCTGCCTCGCCTTTAGTATTCGGATGAATATCGTCGTACATATCAGTCGCAGGATTCACGCCTGTAAACTCGTCAACAACAATGACGGAAGATTGTGCAGTTGAATGTTCCGCAGCATACGAAACAATATTCTTATTCAGGTTGATAACAGCTTCTGCATAGGTAGTATCGTTGCCGCATAATTTTTTATCGCTCCATTGCGCACCGAGCGGCGGAATCTGTGCAATAAAAATTCTGACATGCTTGTTTTTTTCGCGCAGCAGGTATAGAATAACATTCAGATTTCCAAACATGTCTTTGGGCGTACGGCAATGAAATACGTCATTTGTTCCTAATTCAATCAACACGATATCCGGATTATAATTATTCAGCCAGGTATGCAGGTTGCCCCGGGCGCTGTCCCAGGAAGGCGGCTTTAGTACGTCTTCGAATGTCCAGCCGGAGTGGCCTTCATGATCCAAATCAAAATCAGGGTTTGGCATTTCGCCGCCTCCATGATGCTTGCTCCAGGAACCTATAAAATCAAAGTTGTAATTACCGCCGTGCAACAGTTTCCAAAGGTAGCGGCGGTAGCTGTTGAAGGTAGCAGTGCCATTGGTAAGGGAGTTACCCAAGCACAAAATGTTTGTTGTTTGCTTGTTATAAACAGTAAGCATAAAACATTGCTTGGCAGTATCTTTCTCTGTAACCCCGATAATGTTTACCGGGTACTGGCCTGCTGTTGGTGCAACGCCTGAAACGCTGTGCTGCTGCGGGTTGTAGCTAAGCCATGGAGGCAAATCTTTTACTGCGTATTGTATCGAATTACCGGCCGAATCCTTCGCATCAAACAGGTAAGTATATCTTTTATTGATCTCAACGCGGCTAACCTCTGTTGAGACAAATTGTAAGGAATGAGTTTGACCAAAGCTAAGAGCACAACAAAAAAAGGAGATAATTAAAAAGAGGTGTTTGATAGTCATTATTAATCTTCTTGTTAGCCTTATAATTATTATCCTGCAACCAACTGTTAATCGCTTAATAATAAAATTAATACCCCGGATTTTGTTTCATATTCGGATCCAAATCAAGCTCCTGCTGCGGTATAGGAAAATATTCATTCTTATTAGCTGTAAAAACAACACCGGTTAAATTATTCGGAAGCCGCTGTGTTTCGGTCTGCAGGTAAGCATTCATATAGTCTGCTGCGATACCCCAGCGCACGAGGTCGAAAAAGCGATGACCTTCCAGTGCCAGTTCCAGCCGTCTTTCAAAGCGTACTGCCTTCCTGGCTACTTCCTGGTCAGTCCATCCGGTATTATATAAACCAACATAGTAATTAGCGGATGCGGAGTAGTTGCCTTCATAATCATATACCACTTCCACTGTTCTTCCATTAGCAGCTCTTGCACGTATATAGTTTACCAACTCCCGCGCGCGATTAAGATCACCCGCTTCTACTTCGCATTCTGCAGCCCACAGCAACACATCTGCAAAACGGATGATACTGTAATTTACAGCGCTTCCCAGCAGATAGCCTTGCGCATAATAATCGCTTAACCTGTTTACCTGGCTGGCGCGGTAGTTATTTTTTACCGGTGAATAAGGGCCGCCGAATGTACGGTCGTTTATCCAGCCGATGCTTGGGTCGGAACCGGGATGAGAAGGATAGCCGGTGTAATAGTTAGGATCAGCCCAATCTAAATAAGGAACACCACGACGGCCTACCGTCCAGTCAAGCCGCGGATCAACATTGCCCTGGTAAGTAGAATAGCTATAATCGAAGCCGCCAAAATCCTCGTCGTTAGTCATGTTGGTAACATTAAAAGTATCTAACATAGGCAGGCCTTCAGCATCCGTTTTGTAAGCGTTTACGAGGTTAAAAGATGGCTGCTTCCAAGTTGTATAAAAACTGCTGAGCGGGTAAAAAGCAGGCGTATTAGGCGATTCGCCGATGTTCTCATTACCGCCATTAGAACCATCATTTACCGAAAACTGTATCTGGAAAACCTGCTCTTCGTTATTCTCATTATCACCATTAAAGTTGTCATCGAAATTGGCAACCAATCCATACGGCACACCCTGCGAATTAACGCCACTGCCATTACCACCATAAGCGGCAGGAATGATTGAATTCAGTAACACTTTTGCCTCATTATACTTGTGCTCGAACATATAACATTTGGCTAAGTAACAACCAGCCGCCCATTTATTAGCTTGTCCTTTCAGTAGCCTAACGTCTGGCAAATGGTCATATGCAAACTGGAAATCTGCCTCGATCATAGGCCATATATCTTCTGTATTGGATACCTTAAAATCTACCACATTTTCATCTATAAAAGGGATATTATTCCAGATTTTTTTTGCATCAAAATGAAAATGGCCACGCAAAAAACGGGCTTCAGCCATCGCTGTTGTTTTTTCATCATCCGTCATATCGGAAGCTTTACCGGCAGCCAATATTACGGCATTAGCACGGGATACACCATCGTAATCGGCACGCCATTTATCTGCCAAATATCCGGTAGAGGACTGCGTTTGAAAATGCTCGATAATCACACCGTCGTTACCATCGTTTCCACCGCCACGGTAAGCATCGCCGGAAGTAATATCGCCATATACCCAGTTGGTACCCGTTGTACTCCACCAGCCCGAATGTATAGTAAGCCCGGTAACATCATGATAAGTGCCGATCAATAATTGTTGTACACCACTTTTATTGGCCAATGCATCTACTGTGATAACGTTGGGTGGTTGCAGCTCCAGAAAAGATTTTTTGCATGCTATTAAAAACAACAGGCTTAATAAGCAGGTTGTTGAAAAATATTTTTTCATACTGTTAAGTATTTGGTAGTAGGATTTATAAACCGAAATTCAGGCCGATCAATAATTTTCTTGCCAGCGGATAATTTCCGCCAAAATCAACGCCCGCGTTTGATGCACTGCCCGTACTGATTTCCGGATCCAGGCCGCTGTAATTTGTAAACGTGGCTAAATTGAATCCCTGGACATATACACGCAGCCTGTTGAAAGCTTTTGATTTAGAAAAAGTGTATCCTAACTGCAGGCTCTTAATGCGCATATAAGAACCGTTTTCCACAAAGAAGCTGGAAGGTTTTACATCATCCGTTGCATTGCTGTTCCAGATTGGCAGTTTAGCATCCGTATTATCAGGCGACCAGGTATCATCAGACCCTTCGCCCTGTGCACCCGGCCATCTTGAATACGCACGCCAGTAATTGAATATTTTATTGCCCTGCACGCCTTGTAAAAAAACGCTCAGATCAAGATTACTATAGTAGAGATTCACATTAAAACCATAGCTGAATTTAGGATGCGGACTGCCGATGAATGTGCGGTCATCTTCGCTTATTTTACCATCGTTGTTTATATCCTTAAATTTAAAATGGCCGGCCGCATTGGCGGCTGTAAGCCCGGTTTCTGTTACACCGTATTTTGTATATTCATCGCCACTTTGAAAAATGCCTTCCTGCACAAAACCGAAGAAGCTGGAAACCGGCCTGCCAACAACACTGCGCGTGAGTGAGAAATGTGTTGGTGCATAAGAATCTCCATCCAGATGGGCAGATGTATCCTCACTTATATATATAACCTTGTTGCGGTAAGTAGCTATGTTAAAGCTGAGCTCATACCTTAATTTTCCAAAATTGTTGTTGTACCCTAATTCCAGTTCAGCCCCCTTATTAGAAAATTTAAGAATATTTTCCGTAGGTGCGAGTGCATCACCTAAAAGGCCGGTTATTGGCGGAACACCTAATAAATCTTCTGTTTCACGATTAAACCAGCTAAATGCAAGCGTAAATCGGTTTTTAAAAAGAGTTGCATCAAAGCCTATATTGGTTGTCTTGTTCTTTTCCCAATGAATATAAGGATTACCAATCTGGTACAAACCAACACCTACCTGGGCTGATGTGTTGGTACCGCCCAAATCGTAGCTGCTTACATAAGTATTGGTGTTATATTGATTTACATACAAGCCCGAACCAATCGCATTATTACCATTCTCACCTACAGCGGCTCTTAGTTTCAAATCATTCAGCCAGCCTGCATTTGCCAGGAACTTTTCTTTGGATGCGCGCCATCCGGCGCTGTAAGAGAAGAAATTTCCATTTTTTTTGAGCGGTCCGAATTTAGAAGACCCATCTCTTCTGCCGACAAAGCTTACAAGGTATTTATCCAGCAATGTATAATTGATATTGCCAAAGAAAGAAAGATTCGATTCTGCGTCTATTGCTCCTGAAGTTGTGTTCTCTAAGTTGAGCGAATCAACAGGCACGCCATTGCCAAGAATCAGGTAAGATGGAATCGTATATAGAAGATTGGGGGTGGTACCGCTTGCAAAGCGAAAAGTATATTTCCTTGCTTCGTACGCAACAAAGGCGCTTATTTTATGGATGTTATTGATGCGCAGATCGTAGGAAACTTTATTAGTCCAACGCCAGTCAGTTGACCAGCCGCCACCTTCCGAAAAGGAATTACGGTCAGAAGTGTAAACGTTTTGTGGAATTGTATCACCAAAACCACGGAAACTATACGGATAAAACTGGAAGCCGATTTTTGTTTCAAACACTAATCCCTTGATAGGTTCTACATCTGCGTATGCAGAACTGATTAAACCGGCACTATAGCCGTTGTTATTTTCTCTTGCATATTTTTGTCCATAGACCGGGTTATTCCCGCCGGGATGGAAAGATTTACTATCTGTAATGCCTTTGGGACCGGAGAAATTTCCTGCAATATCATATAACGGAATAAGCGGGCTGCGGTTGTATAAGTCGGCCACCAATCCCTGCGGATTATGGTTATCAATATTATTATTTCCCTGGCTGAAAGAGAACTGCATGTTCTCTCCTACCCGCAGCCATTTAATAGGTTTAAACTCTGTGTTCAACCTTAAAGAGTAACGCCTGAAATAAGTGCCTATCAATACACCGGTATTGTCAAGATAATTAAAGGTAAGCGCATAATTGCTTTTATCAGTAGCGCCGCTTAACGCCAACTGATGGTTCTGACTGGTTGATTGTTGCAACACTTCCCTGAACCAGTCAATACCGGTTTTGTTGGTCTTTAATATTCGGTAATTGGAAAGATTATATAAGGAAGGATCCGCAGCAGGGTCGCCTTCCAGGACAGCTAAAGCAGCGCCGCTTTGCCTTTCAATGATATAATCGGGAAGTACAGGTGTGCTGCCATTACCATAAAACGGATCGGCTACTGTAAGACCTGAATTTTTTAGGTAGCCATAATAAGCATTCGCGTAAGCTTGCGGGCTTATAACACCCGGATATTTAATGGGAGATTCTAAGCTTGCATAACTGCTGTATTCCAGCTTAGGCGCACCAAGCTTGCCCGTTTTAGTAGTAATTACAATCACACCATTACCACCTTCGGCACCATATAAGGAAGTTAAAGACGGGTCCTTGAGAATAGTAATGGATTCTATATCATTCGGGTTTACCAGGTTACTGATATCACGCATCTGCACGCCATCTACCACATAGAGCGGGTCATTGTTACCATTAGTACCAAACCCTCTGATGCGTACCACTGCCGTTTCGCCCGGGCCGCCCTGGTCGTCCACACTTACACCGGCAACACGCCCCTGCAATACCGAGCCTACATCCGTTACCGGCGTTTTTGCCGCCACATCTGCAGAGATAGTAGAAACAGCGCCCGTAACATCGCGTTTCGACTGCCGGGTATAGCCCGTAACCACCACATCATTTAAAATAGTTGTAGTGGCAGTTAATGAAAAATTGTTGGATGCACCTATTGCAACCGCAGCTTCTTTAACAGCAAAGCCAATAGCAGAAACTACAAGCACATCGCCTCCCTTTGCACGGATAGTAAAATTGCCGTCAACCGTGGTAATGGCGTTTACGGTTGTGCCTTTAACAGACACAGTAGCGCCGGCAATACTTTTACCGGTCGAGTCTGTTACCGAACCATTCACTGTAGCAGTTTGTGCGTATCCATGATAAAAAGAAAAGAAAAGAATAAATAACAACAGTTTCTGGCAGGCGTCAAGCGTCCTTTGTTTTTTGTTAGGCAATCGCATAAGTAAGCAGTTTACTTTAAAAATCGTATGGCAAAAAAGAATTCAAAGGCAAGCAAAGAGATGTTCAGGTAAGCTTCTCGTCCGGCAGTTTTTATGGCTTTTGCTTAAACAAATCTCTTTGCTTAAAAATTATAAGTGTAAAAATTACAATTATAAAACTATGTGCTTGTATTGATATTTCCAAAAACAGCCGTTACAAATTTATAAGCCGGTTTCCTTGTTAGTATTTGACTTACATCCGTTCCGGCACGCTAATACCCAACAGCTGCATACCGGCTTTAATAATGTGCGCAGTGAGCATGCACAATTGCAGGCGCAAAACTTTTTTCTCCCCGCTTTCCGCATTGCTTACCGAATGCTCAGTATAAAAGGAATTAAATGTTTTGGCAAGGTTATAAATATAGATGGCCAGTTTAGAAGGATCGAATTCTGCTGCGGCTTCTGCAATTACGGTTGGAAACTGCTCCCCGGCAACAATCAATTCTTTCTCCAGCGACAACAAAGTCTCCGTATTGTTTGCAAAGGCCGGCACCGGGTTATTTTCTTTACGCAAAATACTTTTTATTCTTGCGTAGGTATATTGTATAAAGGTGGCCGTGAACCCATGAAAATCTATGCTTTCTTCGGGGTTGAAAACCATGCGCTTTTTAGGATCTACGCGCAGCATATAAAATTTTAAAGCGCCGATGCCGATGGTGTCGTACAGGTGCTTTAGCTCTTCTGCTGTAAAGTCTTTTATCTTACCAAGCGCTGCTGTTTTATTGCCTGCAATGGTTATCATTTCAGCGATCAGGTCATCTGCATCCACGACTGTTCCTTCACGGCTTTTCATTTTGCCGGAAGGCAATTCCACCATCCCATAGCTTAAATGATGCATCCCTTTCGCCGAAGACAAGTCCAGCTTTTCGCAAATTAATTTCAGCACTTTAAAGTGATAGTTCTGCTCGTCGCCCACCACATAAATACTTTGCTGCATACCGTACTCTGCCTGCTTCTGTTCTGCCAGCCCGATATCCTGTGTGATGTAAACAGAGGTGCCGTCTCTCCTTCTGACAATTTTTTCATCCAGGCCATCGGCAGTTAAATCTACCCATACGCTACCATCTTCTTTGACATAAAAAACGCCTTTCTGCAAACCTTCCTGCACGAGGTTCTTACCCAGCAAATAGGTTTGGCTTTCATAATACACTTTATCAAAATCGGTTCCGATGCGTTTATAGGTTTCTTCGAAGCCTTTATATACCCAGCTATTCATTTTTTGCCACAACTCAATCACAACAGGCGCTCCCGCTTCCCAGTCAATCAGCATTTGTCTGGCGCCTTCCATTATGGGAGCCTGCTGCTCCGCTACTTCTTTTGCAATACCGCCGGCCATTAACTCCGCTGTTTCTTTTTTATACTGCTCATTGAATTGCACATAATAATCGCCCACCAGATGATCGCCTTTTTTGCCGGTACTTTCCGGTGTAGCGCCGTTGCCAAACTGCTGCCAGGCAATCATGCTTTTGCTGATGTGGATACCACGGTCGTTGACCACGCAGGTTTTTACAACATCATACCCGCAGGCCTTTAAAATCCCGGCAGTGCTCCAGCCTAAAAAAATATTGCGCAGATGACCAAGATGCAAGGGCTTGTTGGTATTGGGTGATGAATACTCCACCATTACACGGCTGCCGTTTTTATCCCCGTAGCCAAAGCCGGCATTGTTGAAGTTGCTGTTTAAGAAGGTTATCCATTGCGCTTCTGCAATCGTAAGGTTTAAAAAGCCCTTGATAACATTAAAACGGCTAAACAGGTTTTGAGATTCGCCTGTTAAATAACTGCCTATTTCGGCACCAATTAATTCCGGTGATTTTTTTAATGCTTTTACAAACGAAAACAGCACAATAGTATAGTCGCCCTCAAATTCCGGCTTCGTAATATTTACCTGCACAGCCGCTTCTTTAATATCCACGCTGTACAATGATTGTAAAGCCTTTGCCGCCGCCACTTTTATTACTGCTACCATGCTCATCGTTACTAATTTTGAGCGGCAAAAATAACCGATGCACTTAATTAATAAGAGGCGACTTTGCAACCGGTATAAAACTTTTAAACTGCAGACAGGAACTGTATAGCTCTCAGCGCCTCTTTTTATGCAGCCCTGCTTTTCAGTATCTTCGCTGCCCTTAACCTATGATGCAGCTACATATTCTTATTAAAAAAACAATTTTAAAAATGGTGGATTTCTTTTATCCGCCCTTTAAAAAACTGGTGCCGCTGCAAACTTTCCGTTATGCCGCCTGCGGCGGCGCCAACATGCTTTTTGATATTTGTTTATTTGCATTCAGTTATCACTTTATTTTTCAAAAGCAAAATGTACATATCGGACCGTTTACGCTTAAGCCGGAAAAAGCAGCGGTGCTGTTTGCTTTCTGCCTAAGCTTTCCTACCGGCTTTTACCTCAGCCGCTATGTTGTTTTCAGGGAATCGAGTATACGTGGCCGGGTCCAGCTTTTCCGGTATTTATTTGTGGTGCTGCTGTGCCTGCTGCTTAATTATTTATTTATTACGCTTTTTGTAGATCAATTCGGCTGGTATCCCACCCCTGCCAAAATCGTTACTACTGTTTTAGTAGTTATTTTCAGTTATATCAGCCAGACTTACTTCTCTTTTGGCATTAGAAGTACCCGGATTGGAAACCCAACTCCATAACTTACAGCATATTTTAAGAAATTAATAATTCGTCTTTAACAAGCCTTTCTATAAATAGCGTCACCTTTAAGTTCTGAAAATAAATCCAATATGAACTACAAAGTTGTTAGTAACACGCATTCTATTGCCGTACTGGAGGGCGACACATTTCCGCTCTACACATTAGACGAACAAACAGTACAGGAACTGGTAGCTTTAGAAGGCTCTTCCTGTTCCGCGTGCATTCTTAATTTGTCCGACACTTCCCAATTGCCAACACATGTATTGTACAGTATTGCTTTTTACATACAGAAGCAGTATCCGTATCTGTACATTGACTGGTTTACTACGTTTTATTATGTAGAAAAAGAAAGCTATCTTAAAAGTGCTTTCCGGCTAAAGGAAATGCTGGAGTATGGCGGCGAAGAAGCCGAGGAAGACAAAAGAAAAAAGCGTTTTGAAAGTTTTGAGGGTTATGAGCTGGTTAATGACATTGATACTATGATCCTGAAAATTGTAATGATGAATATTATTACCTTCAACGTAATCATCAAGTAGCCCTAACAACTGTTTACAAACAGTTATTGCTGAATTTTTTTGCTGTAATCCAATATCAATCTCCGGCCATTTTTCTTCCAGGAATTACACATCGTTTCAGTAAATCGTTATACTTGCATACTGCTGTTTATTTTTTTAAATATACAGCAGCGGACACTATTATGCCGGTAAACGAAGAAGCACAAAAAAATATACTTGGCCTGCAATTGCCAACCGACCCGCGCTGGGTTGATCTTGCAGGCATAAGCCTCGAAGCCATTTTAACCGATCATGCCTATTGCGAACAAAAGGCAGCCACCAGTTGCATCTCCCTGATTCAGAAAAACGGAGACAAAGAGGAACTGGTGAACGAATTAGCGCCGGTTGTTACGGAGGAATGGGGGCACTTCCGGCTGGTGCTGCAGGAACTGCGTAAACGCGGCCTGCAGTTGGGACTGCAGCGCAAAGACGAATATGTAAACAAACTGCTGCTGTTTCAGACTAAGGGCGATAGTGCAGACAAAAGATTACTCGATCAGTTACTGATAATGGCGCTGATTGAGGCCCGGAGCTGCGAACGTTTTAAACAGTTGAGCGAAGGGTTGAAGGATAATTATCTCCGCACTTTTTACCGGCGCTTTATGGAAAGCGAGGCCGGTCATTATGCATTATTTATCAAGCTTGCAGAAGTATATGCTGCCAAAGAAAAAGTGCGGCAGCGCTGGACGGAATGGCTGACTTACGAAGCGGGGATAATGGAACAGTTAGCCGTAAGAGGCGACAGGATGCATTGATTTTTACCTACCGGTTGGCGACCTTCAGGCACCATTACTCGTTGATACAATACGCTGATAGTTTTTCTTTCGGTTTGTTTTGGCAGGTACGTTACTGGTTAAATAGTTTGCGCAAATGCATTGGTGATCATACCGCAAAAGTTAGATTCAATCATCTTTTCAGCTACCAGTATCATATTCTGAAAAGCTTTGGCATTGCTGATGCCATGGCCAATAATCACCGGCTTAGCAACACCTAATACCGGCGTTCCGCCATAGTTTTCGTAGTGGAAGCGATGCAGGTATTCATCATTATCGAGCTTACGGTGCACCGCAATATCATAAACCGATTCTGCCATCTTAAGTACTACGTTACCCGTAAAACCATCGCAAACAAATACATCGGCTTTATCGTAAAAAAGGTCGCGGCCTTCTACATTGCCAATAAAATTGATTGCAGTGTTTTCTTTCAATAACGGATAAGCTGCCTGCGCCAGCAGATTGCCTTTGCCTTCTTCTTCGCCTACATTGAGCAAACCAATTTTAGGGTTCTCAATATTTAAAACATGTTGTGCATATAAGCTGCCGAGCAGGGCAAACTGGCTAAGCTGCTCCGGCTTGCAATCTACATTTAAGCCTACATCCAGGAGTAAGCCAGTAGCACCATTTATCTTTGGAACAATGGTAGAAATAGTAGGACGAAGGATACCTTCGATCGCCTTTATGGTGTACATCGTGCCGACCAGCATGGCGCCTGTATTGCCGGCACTAAGGAAAGCGTCAATTTTTCCGGAGGCTAATAAATGAAAGCCAATGGCGATAGAAGACTGTTGTTTTTCTTTGAGCGCTTTGGTAGGATGCTCGTGGTAGCCGATTACCTGCGGCGCATGGATAAGCCGGACGGCGCCGGAAGCGATATGGTATTCGGATAATAAAGGCTGTAACCGGGGCTCATCGCCTATGCAAAATAGAGTTGCCGGCTTTGCATTGGCAGACAAATACAGTTGTAAACCTTTTACGGCTTCGAGTGGTGCATAATCGCCACCCATCATGTCCAGTCCAATATTCATAGCCGGCAAGCTAATGATAAAAGATGAAAATAAAAGTGTAGAGGCCTATGCTTTAAGCGGTGCCTTTTCTGAAACTACTTTTCCTTTGTAATATAGTTTTCCTTCACTTACATGCGCACGGTGGCGTACATGCATTTCACCGGTAACGGTGTCTTTGCTCAGCGTTACTTCTTCTGCTTTATAATGCGTTCTGCGCTTGGCACTGCGTTGTTGCGAATGTCTGCGTTTCGGGTTTGGCATAACCTAAAAGTTTAAATATCAAAAAAATTATTGCAAGTTCTTAAATTGTTCAAGGCCTTTCCATAATGGATTCTCGCCTTTATCTGTGTTATCCTCCATTTGCGCCAGTTTATTCAGCACTTCCGGGTTGCAGGTACTGTTGCCCTGCGCGTCGTCCGGACAGCGCTTCTGCAGCGGTATGCTCAGGTTGATAAACTCGTATATCCAGTCGGCCACCTGTAAATGGCTTTCTGTTTTACTGATGTAATACACATCCGGATCTTCTTCTACTTCATTCATCTTCTCCGGATCTTCCACCATCTTCACTACAATATTAAATTCATCCCAAAGCCTGATGGTAAGCGGGTTGCCGCAACGGTCGCAGGCTGCATCTGCAGTTCCATCTATATCAAACTTCAGCAGCAGGAAACCGGCTTTTTTATCAAGCGTAAGCTTTACCTGCGCATGAACATTATTAAAATCCTGTTCGTCGTACTGTGCAAAGAACTTATCATCAATCTCATATTGAAACTCGTGAATGCCCGGCTTTAAACCCACAAATGCAATCTCGAAAGCCCTGCGGTTATTCATGGTCACAATTTTAAGGGGGGCGAAGGTAGGATAAAAAGGTGTTGATAGCAAAGCAAATTTTGCAGTATGGATTTCTTTTACAATTTGTTATGTTAGCGTAAATGAATGCCCTGCAGTATCAAAACTTTACCTTTCATAAGCTTAAGACAAAAATTTAATAAGATCATGGCGGAAAAGCCAGCCTGCACCGGTTAATTCTTTATTGCTCAGCTACTTTCATTTTCCATATCAACCGTAAAGTCAATGTTGCCATTGAGCCGATTAATTTTAACACTGGTTACGCGCAATGGTTTTCCTTCGCTGCTTCTTAACTGTATATATTCAGGGTTTATCTGCATCAGCCTGATAAGATCTTTTTCGGCACCGTCATAATCTCCGTTTTCTTTCTTTATCTGGAAGCGGTTAAACAGAGCATCATCATAGTCTTCTTTATACCAAAGCGCCTGACTCAGATAATTGATAGCCGTATCATTGTCATCAAGCCGCTTATAAGCACAACCCAACAGGTAATACGTATCCGGAAAGTCCGGTTTTTTTTCTGCATGTTTCTTTAAATATTCTATAGCTGCATCGTTCTCTTCGAGCTTGTAGTAGCAAACGCCAATGTAAAAGTAAATGTCTTCGTGTATATCCGGATTTAAAGAAAAAGCATCCTGCAAGAGCGGCAATGCAGTAGCAAACCGCTCATGTGTATATTCGAAGTAGCCATAATGATAGGTAAACAAATCGTTTCCCGGGTACGTTTGGTTCAGGTAAAGTATCTTTTCAAGCGCCTTTTCGTCCTGGCCGGAAAGCGCATAAGCCGATGCTAAACAGTCCTGTAACAGATTATAACCCGGATTGTAATCAACCGCTTTTTCAAGGTACCACGATGCATTCTCAAACTGGTTTAACCTGTAATAGCAATAACCCATTATCTCATAATAGCTGCCCGCGGCCGTAGTGCGCAGTTCGCTCGCGGCTATTAAATTTATTGTCTGCTGGTACTTTCCGCCGTTAAAATATTCCAGCGCTTCATTCAACAGATGATCTCTGTTTTCCATCATTTTATTTTGGAAATAAAATTAAAGGAACTGAAGTTTTTAAAATAGCGGCAGAAGCTTACCAGCCATTAAACTGTGATTAAAATTTTCTTGCATACGTTTCGGACGCATGTAAGCGGTCTAAAGATAGTATTGATGAATGCCGGCAGCAAGACGCATTTTTTCCCCAATATATTTAAACAACTTATTACCTGCCAATCCATTTACGATTACAAAGAGCTGGCAGCTATTGAAAAGAAAAACCACTACCTGCCAAGTATAAAACTTACGCCGGTAGTGGCTGCATTTAGAAATGCTGTTTATTGTACAAAAACGATTGCTTACTCCATTATGGCTGACCTTTACCACCACCGGAACCATATACATTTCCGGTTGCAAAACTGGCATCGCTGGCCGCCAGTTGCACATAGATGGAGGCTAATTCTGCCGGCTGCCCGGGCCTGCCAAGTGCCGTATCACTTCCAAAGCTTTTCAGTTTTTCCTGCGTGGCGCCTCCGCTCACCTGCAGCGGAGTCCAGATGGGGCCGGGTGCCACGCCATTAACCCGGATGCCTTTTGGTCCAAGCTGTTTGGCAAGCGACTTTACATAGTTCATCGTAGCGGCTTTTGTCTGCGCATAATCATAAAGATCTGCCGATGGATCGTAAGCCTGTTCCGATGTAGTACCGATAATGGCCGATCCTGGTGGCATGTGCGGCAGTGCTGCCTTAATAATCCAGAAGGGCGCATAAATATTAGTCTTCATCGTCCAGTCAAACTGTTCGGTAGAGATATCGAGGATAGATTGATGCGACTGCTGCCTGCCTGCATTATTTACCAATATATCCAATCCGCCAAGGCCGGCAATGGCATCTGCCACTAATTTCTGGCAAAATGCTTCTTCCCGGATGTCGCCCGGAATAGCAACTGCCTTGCGACCTTCCGCTTTTATCAGTGCTATAACTTCTTTGGCATCGGCCTCTTCGGCAGGCAGGTAATTAATAGCTACATCCGCTCCTTCGCGGGCGTAGGCAATCGCTGCTGCCCGTCCCATACCCGAATCGCCGCCGGTAATCAATGCTTTCCGGCCTTTCAAACGACCAGCGCCTTTATAGCTGGCTTCTCCATGGTCTGGCCGTGGGTTCATCTGACTGGCAAGGCCGGGCCATGGCTGCGATTGTCCCTGGAATGGTGGCTTGGGAAATTTAGTTGTCGGATCCTGTAATGCAGCCTCGGGATAGTCTTTATGCGGCGCTCCTTTTGCCGATAAAGCCGGTGCTACAACTGCTGCGGCCATTCCCATCCCCAACCCGCTGATTACTTTGCGCCGGCTTAGCATTCTTTCTTCTGTGGCAATAATGTCGAGAGGCTTAGAATCCTGTTCAAATATCTTTTGCTCCTTGTTCTGTGTGGTGTCTTCTGATTCTTTCATAGGTAAATACTTTATTGAGTTGAGTTCAGATATTATGCCATTAAAAAAAATCACACATCTTGCTTAAAATAGTACCTATACTTATTAAAATACAGCAGAAACGTACGACGAATAAAGTGAAATCATTTAATTGATAAATGCTACAACTTGTGCAATGAATTTTCAGTATTTATTTCACAAGAGGCTTTAAATGCAGCGTTGCTACTTGCAGTATCTTTAAACAGACCTTAAAAACTACAAAGTATGTAAATAGCGTTGCAACTATTTCTTTTTAAAAGATGCCTGTATGTATTTTGACAGGTGCAATGTTTGTATCCGGCAAGCCATAATTAAAAGCCTCTCATTTAGTTTTTGTTATAAGTTTTATACGCTACTGCTATCAGGTTGGTGAAACAGCTTTGTAAACCTGTCCCGTTTTGCTCTTTATACGCTTTTCTTACATGCAAACAAACAGTACAGGCTGTTTATCATCCTGATAACGGTTTGGTTTAAGTTTAGAATTGAAAGGGTACAAAATAATTTATGTCTGTGCCGGCAAATGCATAACCAGCTAATTGCATTATCTGCTGTAATGAAAAAGACAGGATTTGAATTTTCGCTCAAAAAATCTACGGCGCTGACTTCCCTTTTTATGTATTTGTGTATTCGCTTTGTAATTATAGGTTTAAGCATTGCAGCTATTAACCTGGAGGGCTTTGTACAGGTGCTTTTCAGACAATATTATGAGTAAACTTCATAACAATACAAGCCTGTTCCATTGGTGGAACAGGCTTGTAATCTGATAGCATTCATCACTTAGGATCCAGTGCCTTTCTTATTCTTTCTGCCACATCCTGCAGATGATATTTACTCAGCTTATCGTTGGCACCGGGAATAGCTGCCAGCACCTTGCTGCGCAATGCACTGAGATGCGCCCGCGCAATAGAAACCACATCGGTAGTTTTCACATTTCCGCCGCCGGAAAAAGCTGATGGCCCGAAGCTGATCGTAATGGTTGTGGCAGAAGGCGTTAGCAAATTTATCAGGGCTTCTACGTACGCTTTCTGCACATTGCGGCGGTACATATCAATCGGTTTTTTGCTCTGAAGCTCGCTCCAGATACCGCTTTCAGCATCGTTCAGCATATCGTCGGGCGAGTAAGTACTGGCTCCGCCAAAACGATAGCCGGTATATACCATACGGCTAAGGCGCGAATTGGAAACTAAACTATTGATAGCATTTGTTTGAATTGTGCCGACCGTTTCAGCCGTTACCGGGTTGCTGAATTTATTAAGAATATTCCGGTCAACCAGCCACGTCGGCGTTTCAAATAATTGTTTGTTTAAAAAAGCAATCGCTTCTTTCTGCGTAGCTTTCGGCGTAGGAGAATATACATCTCCGCTTTGCTCTATACTCTTGGGCACTTCGTAGATACCACCTACATTCTTCAGCACATGAAACATAAAACGGTTGTATTCGATGGCGAGCTGCGTGTACATATCCTCCAGGTTTTCATACGTATCACCTTCTTCTTTTGTCCAGTCCGGCAGCTTTACCAAAATGCGCTGCAAATTTTTAATGCCATAAGCGCTGGCTTTCATATTATCATCTCCCAAATCCTCCGTTTGAGAATGCGGATCGTAAGGGTTGGTTTCGGTACCGAACCACAAACGCGGATTAGCCTTCAGGCTGTCCACAATCCATTTATTTACAATCTTCTTGTCTTCTTCCTCATTCTTTGCGCCGCTGTAGGCATAGCCCCACTGGATAGCCCATTTGTCATAATCGCCGATACGTGGAAAAAGGCCGGCTTCGCTGATGTTATCTTCCGGCTGTGCCACGTAATTAAACCGCGCATAATCCATGATGGAAGCCGTATGCCCGTGCGCTTCTACCCAGGCTTTATCGCGCAGCTTTTCAACCGGCGTGGTACTGCTGCTGCCCATATTGTGGCGCAGGCCAAGCGTATGGCCGATTTCGTGTGAAGAAACAAAACGTATCAACTGGCCCATCAGCGAGTCGCTGAATTTCATGGTACGGGCATTAGGATCAACGGCAGCGGTCTGGATCATGTACCAGTCGTGCACCAGCTTCATTACGTTGTGGTACCAGCCGATATGGCTTTCAATAATCTCGCCGCTGCGCGGGTCATGCACGTTAGGGCCATAGGCATTTTCGATGTCCGATGCAAAATAGCGTAACACTGAAAACCGTGCGTCTTCAAGGCTCATGGTACTGTCGCTTTCCGGCCACTCTTTAGCCATGATGGCATTTTTAAACCCTGCTTTTTCAAATGCTTTCTGCCAGTCGTTTACACCGGCAATAAGGTAGGGCCGCCATTTCTTTGGCGTAGCCGGATCTATATAATAAACAATCGGCTTTTTAGGCTCTACCAGTTCGCCGCGTTTCCATTTATCCAGGTCCTCATCTTTCGGCTCCAGGCGCCAGTGCACAATAAACACTTCGTTTTTTACTTTTTGCTGTTCATCGCCGTATTGGGTATAATCATCTGCAAAGTAGCCGACCCGCGGATCGTACATCCGCTTCTTCATAGGCGTTGAAGGCAGCAGCACAAATGAATTGTTTATTTCTAACGTAACTGCGCCCGCTGCATTGGCCGCCGGAAAAGTAGAAGACGGAAACGGACCGGAAAAGCCGCCGAAGGAAGGTGTGGAATTGTAAGTCTTTACCGTTTTTACCTCCGTATTAATCGGGTAGCTGTTAATGCTGGCTATAAACGACCGGTCACTGATAAGTCCGGATAAATTATAAGCCCGCTTATCAAAAGGATTCACACTCACCACCTGGTTATCGCCCCTAAAAAAGTCTGTTACTTCTATAATTACACTGGTGGAGTCTTTGCCAAACGCTTTGATATCAAATGCAGCAGCGATCGGGTTTACATTGGAGTTAACCACCGCCTTATAAATCTGGTTGGTAGAGTCGGCCACATTAATGGTGGTAATTACACGAAGAAAAATATTGTTGTTCGGCCCTTTCTCCCAGGCGATGGTTTGCTGATTGGCCAGCTCGCCGCCATATACATCGGCGCCGCCAGGTACTTTACTATAGCGGGTAATGGCGATAATTTCCCGGTTCAGGAGACTATCCGGAATTTCGAAATACCATTTTTCATCTACCTTATGTACGGTAAACAAGCCCTTTTTTGTAATGGCTTTATCGGTTATCACTTCCTTATAAGGCTTAGGAGCACCGATCTTTTGCGGCGGCAGCCGGCGGGCAGTATCGCCGGTGGCTACTTTGGTAGTAGCCGGCGGAACAGGAGTTTTAGATTTTTTTCGGGAAGCGCAACCGGCGAGCAATCCGGCGACTGCAAACAACATCATTAACTTTCTCATCTTAATCTTTAAAATTTAAAGCGCTCAAGATAAGATGTGCAATTGATATGACTACCGGAATAAATTGAATTATTACCTAAATTTTCAAACTTGTTTAAACATAAAAAAGCAGCGCAAAGGCGCTGCTTTTTTATAAGATATTATTGCCTTAAACATTTGGCTTTACAAATCGAAAGTCGGAGCACCTTGTTTAGGATCGTATCCAAAGGATAGAATAGGAAGGATAATGAAAAGAACAAAATACCAATGTCCGCTTCGGGTTGCACAATTTTTAAAATTTGCAGACTTTTTCAAAACTTTCAAATATCACTTCCTAACAAATATTCTTACCATTGGTTAATATGAATGTAAAATCATTCACTACACCGTCACTTAAGTTATTTGAAGTTTTAAACAGGTGCGACACCCGCCGATAGCTATGTAATAGCGGCGTCTCAACATCCGGAATATAGCTGCAGATTTACCTAAACTTGAGTGAAAATGTATTTAGCTGCATTCAAAATGTATTTGAAGCAGAACATAAAAAAGCAGCGCAAATACGCTGCTTTTTTATGTTTATGAAACAGGATTACCAATGCTTATGCTCCCCGCATTTTCTTTATCTCCGCAGTAAGCTTTGGCACTACTTCAAACACATCGCCTATAATACCATAATCAGCCGCCTTAAAGAATGGCGCTTCTGCGTCTTTGTTAATCACCACAATTACTTTGCTCCGGTTTACGCCGGCAAGGTGCTGTATAGCGCCGGAAATACCGATGGCAAAATACAAATTGGGTGCAACCTGGATACCGGTTTGCCCTACGTGCTCGTGGTGCGGGCGCCAATTGGCATCGGCTACCGGGCGGCTGCAGGCAAGGGCCGCATGCAAGGTATGGGCAAGGTCTTCCACCATGCCCCAGTTTTCGGGACCTTTCAAGCCACGGCCACCGCTTACTACTATTTCCGCTTCGGTAAGCGGTACTTCGCCCCTCACCTTATCCACAGCAGTTGTCTTTACTTTCAGGTTGTCTGCCGCAGCTTCTAACTTTTCTACTTCCGCCGTCCCGTTGCCCCCTTCTGCCACATGAAAACTATTGGCATTTACAGTCACCACTTTTACGGCCGATGTAATGCTGACATTCGCAAAGGCCTTACCGGAAAAAACAGACTTGCGCACTACAAAACCATTGCTTGTATCAGGGAGGGCAACAGCCCCGGAAACAAGACCGGCTTTAAGCCGGGCAGCTACCCGCGGAGCTACAGCACGGCCGGTTTGGTTGTGGGCAAAAATAATAACATCAGCACTTCTTTTTGCAGCGGCCTCCATAACGGCAGCCGCATAAGCCTGTGCATCTACGGTATTAAAGTCGGAGCTTTCTGCATGGTACACTTTTTCAATGCCGTAGCTACCTAAATCGGCAGCGCTTTTGGCAAGATTACCCAATACTACTGCACTGGCAGTGGTGCCCGTTTGCCTGGCTAAAGCAACACCATAACTCAGGGCTTCCAGTGATGATTTTCCTATGTTACCTTCGGACTGGTCTGCGAATATGAGAACCGGCATATTTATAAATTATGAATAGTGAATGATGATGGCCAATGACTAACGATTAATTACCATTGGCGAAAGGTGATTAACAGGTTGTACGTAAATAATTTTTTTAACCCTAAATTATATGACTCTTGCTTCTTCATGCAGCAGGCGCACCAGCTCTGCAACATCGGTAGCGGGCACCAGCTTAACCCCGGCTTTGGGCGGCGGCAGCTCGTAACTTACTACTTTGGTAAGCGTATCGGCAACGGCAGGCTCCATTACTTTCAGCGGTTTGGTACGCGCAGCCATAATGCCCCGCATATTAGGAATACGCTGCTCCGCAACACCTTTCTGGCAACTTACTACAAGTGGCAATGCAACCTCGTTTACTTCTTCGCCGCCTTCTATTTCGCGGGTTACTACAGCAGTTGTGCCGTTTAATTCAAATTTGGTAGCCAGCGAAATATATGGCAGTTCCAGCAGCTCTGCAACCATGCCGCCGATGGACGAGGCATTGTAGTCTATGGTTTCTTTGCCGGTAAATATTAAATCGTAAGCGCCCTTTTCAGCTACTTCCGTAATCTGCGCAGCTACATAATAGCTGTCATCGCTTTGTGCGTTTACCCGAACGGCTTCATCGCCGCCAAGTGCCAGTGCCTTGCGGATGATAGGATCGGCATCGGCACCACCAACAGTAATCAAATGAATAACAACAGCAGCATCTTTCTCTTTCAGCTCGATAGCGCGCACCAGTGAATACCATTCATCATACGGATTTATAATCCATTGCACGCCGGCTTCCTCAAACTTTGTATTGCCTTCTTTAAAAGCAATTTTTGAAGTAGTATCGGGCGTTTTACTTATACAAACTAATATTTTCATACAACATTTTTGAGAGCGGCAAAGATAGTTGCCGGCAGCAAGAAACAAGAAAGCAAGTGACAAGCATACAAGCCATTACATTCGGGAGCAATCCCGCAGGAAAACAAGTTTTAGAATCACAGAACACGAAACAAGTTCACCCGCGCAGCTTTCTGCACTTTGCGCATTCATCGTTTAGCTTAAACAGTACAAAGTACTTTAATTCCAGGTTTTCTCACCTGCTTTCATACGGTCAATTGTTTGCTGGTAACCTGTCTTTTCCTGATCTGTTTTTACTAGGGAAAGCGCTTTCTGCTCCCATTCTATCGCCTCATCTTTTTTACCCAACCGATAAAGGATATTGGCATACGTATCCATAAATGCAGGATTTTGTTCATTTTCAAAAGAGCGTTTACTCCATTCCAAGGCATTCTGCAGGCAGGTTTCATCGGCGCAGTTCTGAAAGACGGTCCAGGCATACTGGTTCAGGTCGTCCTGTTGCGCATTGTCACCATAGCTTTTCATATAGGCAACCACAGCCGGGCCGAAGTCGTTCCATTGCTGGCGGTTCATATAAAAGACCACTTTGGAATAAGCCATCACTTCCTCACTTTTCGACGGATATTTTGCCTTCACATCATCTGTAATTTTATTCCAGTTGGGCTCGCCGGCAATCGGCGCCTGCCGGTTAAATAAAACAGGCACGACCTCTTCCTGTAAAATAATACGGTTAACTATCCGGGCTGCAACGCCTTTGCCCAAAACGGCATCCACTTTATCCGGATTGTTGAGCATAATACCAAAACCTTTGTCCTTGCTGCCCGTGGTAAAATCCTGGAGAAGGGCAAGTGTATTCTTTGTATAAATATTGGATTGGGTAATCAGGTAATCGTCCACTATTTGCCGGCCGTTTTCTTCATCATAAGCCTGTAATGCAGCCTCTGCTACCTGGTATAAAAAGGCAGAATCGCGCCTGCCGCTTTTGTATTTGGCAAGCATCGGGTAATACTGGGTTGCAGGATCTAAAGCTTCTTTTAATTTTACAGTAAAATCTTCCGCTGTTTGCGAAGAGCCTACAATGCGATGCACCAGCTTGCCATTAGGATCGAATATTAAAAAAGTGGGATAGGCTTTTATCTTGTATTGGTTTGCAATAGTATGGCCGGTTGCATACCAGCTTTTTACTTCTGCGTTATCGCTATCGGTGGTATCTAACTGCACTTTTACATTTACAAAACGGGCATTCATAATGGCGCCTACATTCTCCTGCGGAAAAATCTGCGAACTCATGTACTTGCAGGGACCGCACCATGTAGCATAGCAATCCATAAAAATGTACTTTTTCTCGGTTTTGGCTTTGGCCTGCACCTGCTGCCAGGTAAGATTGTGCTGAAAGTGGGCGCCTTTGTCTTGCGCCAGGGCTGCAAACGGCAGGCAACAGAAGATTATTCTGCAGATGAGTTTCATAGTAAAAATTTTGATGAAGGTATTTAAGTAATTGCAAAAGCGGTTGTAAAACCTATTCCTAAATTATAGGGCAGCCGTTTAATTAATCCGTTGATTGCAACAGGCCGTCCGGCTGTAAGTTGCAGCAATGCGATAATGATAAAACAATACCTGATGCACTATAAAAGCTACCTCCCGGCTTACGGTTATTATTTTTACAAAACAAAATAACCTGGCAACCGGCAAAAGCGGTTTGCGCATTGCGCCTGTTTCGTTTACTTTTATCCTAAAATTTTCAACGGTTTGAAATCAATCTTAACAGCGCAGCAGGTAGCGCTAAGTGTAAAGCGGCTGGCACACCAGGTATTGGAAAACCATTTGCAATTAGAGAATACGGTGCTTATCGGCATACAACCGAGGGGCATTTACTTAAGCGACCGGATCGTGCATGAATTGCGGCAACTGGTAAACGCAAAAGCCATCCGTTACGGCAAATTAGACATCACTTTTTACCGGGATGATGTGCGCAAAAGTATTCACCTCGCCAATACCACCGATATACCTTTCAGCATAGATAACAAGGAAGTAATTATTATAGACGATGTGCTGTGGACGGGCAGAACTATCCGCGCTGCGCTGGATGCGCTGCAGGACTTCGGACGCCCGGCTAAAGTGCATTTGTGTGTGCTGATAGACCGCCGTTTCAGCCGTGAGCTGCCTATACAGGCCGATTATGTCGGGCGCACGATAGATACCTTTGCATCGCAAAAAGTAATTGTAAAATGGAGTGAGAAAAACGAGGTGGATGAGGTGGTGCTGATGTGAGCGTTGCGGGTAAAGGAGACCGGGTTGTCGTGTTATATATAGAGGCTGTTTAGTATTTTAACAGGGGGTTGAGTTTACGGAGCAGCAGAACGCAGAAAGCCATCCAATGCTGGGTCATCCAGCTTTTTATCTTCTTTTCATAGCGTATCAACAGCCCTTTGAAGCCGTCCAGCCAGGCATTCGTTCTCTCAATCACAAAACGCTCTTTGTACAACTCGTCATCGAAATGCTGATAGTCCTCCGATAGCTTATCGCTGTTGCGGGGATTATCAGCAATATTCGCCTCTATCTCTTTGTCTGTGCATATTGCCCGCAGTTCTTCTACATCAAAACCGGCATCCGCATTCATAAATACGCCTTGTAAAGAAATACCTGCCCCTTGCAGTAAGTTGCACATCTGCTCAAACAGGGTTCTGATTTCATAGACATCGTTATGATTGCCCGCCTGTGGCTCACTTATCACCAGTGGTAAACCATTCTTATCAGCAAAGAACAGCGCATTCGTTGTCTTTGCCTTCTTTCTGCCTTGATAGCCAACTGCTTCGCCACCTTGTCTGGCAGTGGTGTGAGAACCATCCAACTGCATCGAAGAGAGGTCTAACAGCTTTTTGTTTTGTTGTAAAATAGCCAGCCAGGCTTTTTGGAACGAGTCGTCTTTGAACCATTTATTAAAATAATAGTACACCCCCTGCCAGGTAATCGCTTCCGGCGCAAAAAATTCCTTTACCGGCAACCATCGCCACTGCTCACCCGACTTTAAACGGTGCAAAATGGCGGCAACCACATCACTCAATGACACTGCCGGCTTAGCGCCTCTTTTACCTACACTCAAATGAGGAACAATCCACTTTTCAATGATACTTTTGCTCAAGACCTCCATACAAGTATGACCTTCTTTGTTTTGTAACTCAAAGTTCTTATGATCTGTGGAGGTCTTTTGTTAAAATACTAAACAGCTTCATACTTTTAAAAACTAAACTAATATTTTAAAAAGCTTTTAATTTATAACCCATCACTCGCAACTTTTAACCCGTTACTGTTTTCTGTATTTCCTTAAAAATCTTTTATCTTCGCTTTTTAATGAAACTATCCACGCCACATCTGCTGGGCATAAAAGACCTTGTCCCTGAAGATATAGCGCTTTTATTATCTACCGCCGCACAGTTTAAAGAAGTTTTACAGCGGCCCGTTAAGAAAGTTCCTTCCCTGCGCGATGTAACTATCGTCAATCTTTTCTTCGAAAATTCTACCCGCACCCGCATGTCTTTTGAACTGGCAGAAAAAAGATTATCCGCCGATTCGCTCAATTTTACCGCCAGCGCATCTTCTGTATCCAAAGGAGAAACCTTGCTGGATACGGTGAATAATATCCTGAGTATGAAGGTGGACATGGTGGTAATGCGGCACAGCGCCAGCGGAGCGCCGCACTTTTTGGCCAAACATATACCGGCAGCTATTATTAATGCCGGTGATGGCATTAACGAACATCCTACGCAGGCCCTGCTCGATGCGTTTTCGATGCAGGAAAAACTCAACCGCTCACTCGAAGGTTTAAAAGTGGCCATCATCGGCGACATCATGCATAGCCGTGTTGCACTCAGCAATATTTACCTGCTTACAAAAATGGGCGCCGAAGTAACCGTTGCCGGCCCGCCGACACTTATTCCAAAATATATACAGGAAGCGCTTGGGGTAAGAGTAGAATATAATGTGAAAAATGCCTTGCAGTGGTGCGATGTTGCCAACGTATTGCGCATACAATTAGAACGCATGAACCAGCCCCTGTTCTCGTCGCTCCGCGAATACAGCCTCGCTTACGGTATTAACAAAAGACTGCTCGACAGCCTGCACAAAGAGATCGTGATTATGCATCCGGGCCCTATTAACCGGGGTGTAGAGCTGGACAGTGATGTAGCCAACGGCCCGCATTCCATTATTCTTAACCAGGTAGAGAACGGCGTAGCCGTGCGCATGGCAGCATTGTATTTATTGGCTGACCGCGATAATTAATCAGCAATACCAGAGACAGAGACTTGTTTTATTCAGAACTTGTGCAGCAACTGTAAAATGCTGTAGTAAAAAAGCAACACGCCGATGCAGTGTTACTGGTAAAAATTAAGCACGGCAACGATATACCAACTCCTATCTTCACACTTTCTATACGCACTTTAAATTATGGAACGCATTTGTTTATTTCCCGGCACGTTTGATCCTATCACCTTAGGCCATGTGGACATTATAGACCGGAGCCTTAACCTGTTTGATAAATTATATATAGGAATAGGTAAAAATGCAAACAAAGCGCCGATGTACAGCGATGAGCAGCGGCTGGAATGGATAAAAGAAATTTATAAAACGGAAGACCGCATCGAAGCTTTGCTTTATGAAGGACTAACCGTTGACTGCTGTAAAAAAGTTAATGCCACGTACATACTGCGCGGCATCCGTTATGTAAGCGATTTTGAATATGAAAAAGTGATTGCCGACATGAACCGTACGCTCGACAACCGCATTGAAACTATTTTTCTCACCTGTGCTCCGCAGTTTACCTCTGTAGCTTCTACGCTGGTGCGGGATGTGATACGGCACGGCGGTGATGCCAGTTCTTTTTTGCCTGAACCTGTACGGCATGCGATCTATGGAAATAAGCAATACAATGTACCGGTTTAGGGGCGCAGGTTAATGAGCTTCATCAATCCCAACAGCAAACAAGGCAGTTTCTTATTTGTCGTTCATAATTTATAAATTAAGGCTGCATACTTTATTTTTGCCATACACAATCCGCTTTATTCAAAAGCATGAAAAAAATTATTTTCCTGTTATTTTTAATACTTGTTATTGCGGGCGGCGTACTTGCGTGGATGGCGATGGGCAGCGCTACTACCTTTCAAAGCAAGTCGAAATATATATATGCTTACGATTCTTTACCCGCAAAGCAACAACTACAACAGCAGTTGGGTGACAGCGCATTTGTAAGGAATATATGGTTGTTTAATATACTGGCCGATCGCATGCACGTATGGAGCAAACTGAAGGCCGGGCGTTTTGAAATAAAGCAAGGCGAAAGCCTGATAGGTCTTGCACGCAGGCTGCGCAACAACCAGCAGGCGCCTGCAAGATTGGTAATCAATAAATTGCGCACAGCTAATGACTTTGCCAAACTAATCGGTAAAAATTTTTCTACCGATTCGCTGCATGCCTACCGGTTTTTAAGCAATAACGACTCGCTGCAAATAATTGGCGCCGACACCAATACGCTGATGACATTTGTAATACCGGATACCTATATACTTAACTGGAATTTGCCGGTAAGAAAAATATTGCAGCGGCTTGTAGATGAAAAAGATAAATTTTGGTCTGCAGACAACCGCCTGCAAAAAGCGGAGGCTGCCGGCTTTACGCCCCTCCAGATTTACACCATTGCTTCTATTGTAGAGGAAGAAACAAATAAAAACGATGAAAAGGGAAATATAGCCAGTGTGTATATCAACCGCTATTATAAAAATATGGCACTGGGCGCCGACCCCACCATCAAATTCGCTTTGAAAGATTTTGCACTGAAGCGCATATTGTACGGGCATCTGCAGGTAGCGTCTCCCTATAATACCTACCGCAACAAAGGCCTGCCGCCCGGCCCCATCTGCACGCCATCCGAAAAAACAATTGACGCCGTTCTGAATGCGCCTAAAACGGATTATCTTTTCTTTGTAGCTAAAAGCGATTTCAGCGGTTACCACCATTTCAGCAGCAACTATGCCGAGCATGAGCAATATGCAAAGCTGTACCAGCAGGCGCTGAACGAACGGGTAGCCGCCCAACAAAAAGCGAAATAGAATTTTGACAAAGCTTGAGCGCATATTAATCACCTCATCACCCATTACACTCATCAGGGAATGGAGTAAAAGGCTTACACTGCCCGGCTTTCAGGGCATTGCGCTATACGATGTATTTCATGCGCTCCTGGAGCAGATAAAACTGCAGGGCTTAAACATCCGCGCGGCAGCGATCTCCTTCAATTTAATAATGGCCATACCGGCTATCACCCTTTTTCTTTGTATCCTGGTGCCTTTTGTTCCCGGTTCGCAGCAGGTGTATAAAGAGTTGCTGCACCTCATTACAGACTTTACTCCCAACTCCGATACCCAGAAAATCCTGGTGCAGTTTCTAAACGATTTCTTTAATAAAAAACCTACGGGAATCGTATCGCTTGGTTTTTTGCTGGTTGTGTTTACCTCTTCTAATGCCATGATGGGCGTTATCCGCACTTTCGACCGTTCGCTAACGGAGAAAAGAAAAACGAATTTTTTAAAAAAACGGCTTCGCGCTATCCGGCTCATTAGTACGCTGATAGGACTGATTATCGGCACTATCCTCATATCGGTAGGACAAGGCGTTTTGTTTTCCAAAATCATGTACTGGCTTAATATAAAAAACGCAACCGTAAGAGCGCTTATCCAAAACTCAAGGCTGCTTGTCGGCTTCTTTTTATTTGTATATGCCATTGGCTATATTTATAAATATGCGCCTTCCTATACTACCAAGCGAAAGCTGTTTACGCCCGGTGCAGTTATCGCTGCGATACTCATGATCATCATTACTTCCCTTTTTTCGTATTGGGCGCAAAACATTTCTAATTACAACAAATTTTACGGTTCTATCGGTTCGCTGCTTATCCTGATGCTGCTTGTTTTTCTTAACTCCCTGATGCTGCTGATTGGCTACGAATTAAATCTGAGCATAACGATGCTGGCTGCTAAAAGGAAACTACAAAGCCTAAAACAAAACAATTGACCGAACTTTAGCTTGTTGATGAGTTTAAGAAAATTCCTATCTAACCTAAATGAAGATGAAATAAAGGGTTGTATCTTTTTATTTGCAACATAGTTTTAGTATTTGCGGTGCTACATTTGCCTTCAGCATTTAATGTATGAAGAAAATACTGGCAGTTGCCCTTTCTGCTTTCCTTTTTGCCGCTTGCGGTAATAACAACGGCGATACGAATAATACCCCGGCTGAAGATAACAGCAATCCGGCTCCGCCCTTGTTATCCTACAATATTTTAAAAGTTTACCCGCACGACACTTCTTTTTTTACCGAAGGTCTGATATGGTATAATAACAGCCTCTACGAGAGTACCGGGATGGAAGGAGAAAGCCGGCTGGTAAAAACGGATCTAAACAGCGGTAAAACGCTGCAAGAGTATAAAATGACCCCTGCAGATTTTGGTGAAGGCATTGCCATTTTAAACAATAAAATTTACCAGCTTACCTACCGGCAAAAGAAAGTGTATGTATATGACCTTGCAACGTTTAAAAAAATGCAGGAGTTTACCTGGCCGTATGAAGGCTGGGGCATGACAACGGATGGCAAACAACTAATTATCAGCACCGGGAGCAGCAATTTATACTTTGTAAACCCCGAAAATTTTAAAATTGAAAATACAGTGAGCGTTACCAACAATTACGGGCCTGTTGGTAACATTAATGAATTGGAATATGTAAAAGGCGTTATTTACTCTAATGTCTGGACGCAAAACATCATTCTTAAAATAGACCCGCAAACCGGCAAAGTAATCGGGCAGTTAGATATGCAGCACTTATTGCAAGGCAGTGGTATAATGCTAAATAATACCAACGATGATGTATTAAACGGCATCGCTTACGATTCGGCAAAAAACAGCTTTTATGTTACCGGCAAACGCTGGCCTGCACTTTTTGAAATAAAGCTGAATTAATAAATATTACTCCGAAACAAATTTTAATCCTACGATAGACGCTATCAGCGTGCAAATAAAAAACAGCCGCCAGAAGTCGGCCGGCTCTTTAAAAAACAGGATGCCTACAATCACCGTTCCCACTGATCCGATACCCGTCCAAACGGCATAAGCTGTACCTACGGGTATTGTTTCAATAGCTTTATACATCAGCCAAAGACTTACGAATAAGAAGAATAAAAAAGACACGGTCCACCACGCAAATACAGCACCTCCGGTATCTTTCATTTTAGCAAGCGAAATACTGAATCCGATCTCTAAAACGCCCGCTATAACCAGGTATAACCAATTCATATATAATGTTTATAAAAACGATACAAAAATAGTGTTCTGCCGGAAGGCAAAAGATTGATAACATCAAATACATAACTTCGCTGCCCAAATAATTTAAAGTATGATAACGGTAGAATTAACACGCGAACAACTGGAATTTGGCTTTGCGGTTACAGATGCTAATGGTCACCGGGTACCAATAGATACCAGCCCTGAAACCGGCGGTAAAAACTATGGCGTACGTCCCATGCAGTTGCTGCTGATGGCATTGGCCGGCTGCAGCGCTATTGATGCTATCAGTATTTTAAACAAACAGCGCCAGTCTGTAACCGATTATAAAATGATCGTGCGGGGCGAGCGGGAAGCTGGCAAAGAGCCTTCATTATGGAAGAAAATAGAAATAGAATTTTTTATTTATGGTGAAGTTGATAAAGCCAAAGCGCAACGCGCAGCGGATTTATCCATCGAAAAATATTGCTCCGTTGCAGCCACCTTGCGTGCAGCAGGCGCCGATATACAATACAAGGTTTTGGTAAACAATACAACAGCGCAGGCTGTATAAAAAGAGAAACAGCAATGGACAAAAGTAACTGGCATCCGCAAACAAAAGCTATCCGGCTGCGTTTACCAAAAACGCAGCAGATGGAACACTCGGCCCCCATGTATCTCACCAGCAGTTTTACATTCGAAGATGCAGATACAATGCGTGGCGCTTTTACCGAAGAAAATGACTCGAACATCTACAGCCGCTACAGCAATCCAACAGTGGACGAGTTTGTTGGAAAAATGTGTGCGCTCGAAAATGCAGAAGCAGGCTTTGCTACCGCGTCGGGCATGGCGGCTGTGTTTGCCAGCATGATTGCTTTGTTAAAACAGGGCGACCATTTAATATGCTGCAGTTCTGTATTTGGCAGCACCTATACCCTTGTCACCAAATATTTTCCACGGTATGGCATAGCATACACGATGGTACCGGCTAATGATAAAGAAGCGTGGCAACAGGCAGTAAAGCCGAACACCAAAATGATTTACCTGGAAACACCTACCAATCCGCAATTGGAAATAATAGACTTGGAGTGGATGGGTGCATTTGCCAAACAATATAATATTATCC
The DNA here is from genome assembly GCA_965247435.1 of Ilyomonas sp. GTDB lineage: Bacteria > Bacteroidota > Bacteroidia > Chitinophagales > Chitinophagaceae > Ilyomonas. The sequence continues at coordinate 3,126,813 of OZ252019.1, forward strand.
TGAACGTAGATAACTGTTTTGCCACGCCCCTCCTGCAACAGCCAACAGCTTATGGCGCTCACCTGGTAGTACACTCCGCTACCAAATGGATTGACGGGCAGGGCCGTGTATTAGGCGGTGTGGTTGTAGGTAAGAAGGATTTAATACGGGAGGTCTATTTATTTTGCCGCAACACCGGGCCTACGATGTCGCCTTTTAATGCCTGGGTGTTAAGTAAAAGCCTGGAGACGCTGGATGTACGCCTGCAGCGGCATTGCGAAAATGCATGGAAGATAGCGCAGGCACTGGAAGCGAACGAAAAAGTAGCCTGGGTAAAATACCCGTTTTTACCAAGTCATCCGCAATATAACATTGCAATAAAGCAAATGAAAGCCGGCGGCGGCATAGTATGTTTTGAAATTAAGGATGGGATTGAAAAAGGCAAGCGTTTTTTGAATGCCTTGGAGCTGCTTTCGATGACGCCCAACTTAGGCGATTCACGCAGCATTGCATCGCACCCGGCAAGCACCACGCACTCCAAACTTACCGAGGAAGAAAGACTGGCCGTAGGCATAACGCCCGGCCTGATAAGAATCTCGGCAGGCCTTGAATATGTGGATGATATTATTGAAGATATTGTGCAGGCATTGAATAAAGCATAAGCAAAACACAGACGGCGTGGGAGCGCCGTCTGTGTTTTCCTTTTAAAGGTCTGTACTGTCTGGCTGATCGTCTTCATCAGCGCCATTGTCAAAAACTGAAAAGTCCTTTTTGCCGGAGTAAAAGCGGCGGTACTTTTCGGTAACCTGTTTTGTTTGCTTTACGTCATTTATATATAGTTCATCATTTTTTAGCTCCACTTTAAACGGCTGATCAGCTTTTAAAAGTCCATCGTGCTGCAATGCGGCTGCTAAAGCTTTATAATTATCCAACTCCTTTTTTGCTTCTGCTATTCCATGCTTTGCTGCGTTCATACTTTGCTGCAGTTGTTGTTGCAAACCCTTGAGGTTGATGCTTTCTTTAAACTGCTGACTGTTTAATTGTATTTTTATTTGGGCTAATTCCTGCTGCAACTGTTTTGTATCAATTGTGGCAACGGAAGCTTTTACTTCATCCAGCGATGCAGCCACGTCTGTTTTCATTTTATCCCAGTCAATGCTCTTTAGCGCGTTTTCGATGCTTTTATTAATTTCATTAAAGTTGATGCTGGCCAGTGAAGCATTTACTTCCTGCTGTATTTTGTTGTAATCAATAGCTGCTATTGATGCCTGTGCAGCCTGCATAATTGAATCAAAATTCAATCGAAGGTCAATTTTATCAATATGATTTGCAGCGGGTCCGGCAGTATCATAGTTTGTTTCTTTAGCACTTTCCCGGATAACCTGCCGGTTTCCTTTAAACTGCCAGGCTGATGCGCCGATACTAATAATGAACAGCCCAGCAAAAAGAAAAATTTTTGAGTTTTGCGATACATGTTTCATGATTTGTGATTTATTAACTTGCGTTACGAATGTTTTCGTATCAAATGTACGAGCATTTTCGTAATTCAGTTATAAAGATTTGACTTTTCATTTTTTTTAACAGCCTTACATTTGGCAATGCTTCTTTAAAAATTATTGTTGTTAAGCTTGCAGCATTACCACTAACCGCAGCCTCATTATACTATGCAGTTAAAAACGCTTTTATACCTGTTAACTTTTTTTCTTCTTTTTAAAGGACATGCGCAAGGCGGCTGCACAGTGCATGGGCAAACACCCGCAACTGCTTTTCCCGTTTGTGGTATCAAAAATTTTGTGCAGGCAAGCGTACCGCTTTGCACCAACCATTTAGTGCCCGGCTGCGGCACAGAAGATAAAAATCCTTTCTGGTACCGCTTTACCTGCTTTGAAAGCGGTACGCTTGGATTTCTCATTACTCCTAAAGATTTGAACGAAGACTACGACTGGCAACTGTTTGATGTAACAGGTCATCAGCCCGAAGATGTTTACAGCAACGAATCACTTACTGTTTCCACTAACTGGTCGGGCACTTATGGCACTACCGGCACCTCGGCGTCCGGCGTAAATTACAGGCAGTGCGGCTCGAACCCGGCAGATAAAGAACCAACTTTTGCATCAATGCCTGCAATTACCAAAGGCCATACTTATTTGCTGATGATCAGCCATTTTACCGACACACAAAGCGGCTACACGCTTTCGTTTAACGGCGGTACCGCAAGTATTACCGATCCGCTTTTACCTGCTCTTGTTGAGGCAGCAGCAGATTGTGAAGGCACGGCAATTACCATTGCGCTCAACAAAAAAATGCAGTGTACATCGCTTGCAAAAGATGGCAGCGACTTTACAATCAACGCATCTGGCATTGCTATTATAGCAGCCGACGCCCTAAGCTGCAGCAGCGGCTTTGACATGGACTCTTTAACAATAAGACTTAGCAAAGCCCTTACGCCCGGCAGCTACACCATAACAATTAAAAACAGTGATAAAGACGATAACACACTGCTCGATTATTGTGATAATGCCATACCCGCCGGGTCGTCGGTGCCGCTGACAGTTCTGCCCAAGCAGCCTACGCCTCTGGATAGTCTTACCACACCCCTTTGCGCTGCACAAACGCTGCAACTGGTATTTAAAAAACCGATGCGCTGCAACAGTGTAGCTGCCGATGGAAGTGATTTTATAATTGATGGTCCCGTTCCGGTTGCAATTGCGGGTGCTGAAGGCGACTGTAGCAATGGTACCGGCAAAACAATATTGGTGCATCTTACGCAAGCTTTGGTACATGCGGGCGATTACAAACTACGCTTAAAAAAAGGCAGTGATAATAATGTTTTGCTGGATGAATGCGCACAGGAAACACCAGCCGGCGCTTATTTATCATTCCGGATGAAGGATACCGTGTCTGCAACCTTCAGTCCGAAGTTGTTGTATGGTTGTAAATACGATACGATTGCTGCTGTACATGACGGCCGTAATGGCGTTACCTACTGGAACTGGATATTCGACGGAACCTTTATCCGAACTACCCAAACTGCACAGTTAATTTCTAATATTTATGGTGAAAAGCACATAGTGCTTACGGTATCTAATGGCTTTTGCAGTGATACGGCAACGGGCATAGTAAACATGGATAATGAGTTAAAAGCCCGCATTACCGGCCCTGCGGTTGCGTGCCCCAACGATCCGGTAAACTTTACCGATAGCAGCATTGGCAATATAACCGCTTATAAGTGGAATTTTGGATTGCCGGGCGCCTATTTTCAAAAAGAGCCGCCGACACAGTTTTATAACCAGTCTGGGGAGGAAAAACTATATACAACCAGTCTTATTATTCAGAACAACCTGAACTGCTATGATACAGCAACGCAGGTGGTAAAGGTACCGTTCACCTGTTATATTGCGGTACCTTCCGCATTTACGCCTAACGGTGATGGCAGAAACGATTTTTTATATCCGCTGAATGCCTACAAGGCAGATAATGTTGATTTTAAAATATACAGCCGTTACGGCCAGCTTGTATTTCACACCAATAAATGGACTACGAAATGGGACGGCACTGTTAACGGGCTGCCTGCAGGCAGCGGTACTTATATCTGGATGTTTTCCTACACCCATCACGATACCGGCCAGCATTACTTTTTAAAAGGCACTTCGGTATTAATACGTTAGTATTTACCGATGAAAGCCATAAACTAAAACAGCCGGTAATAGTACCGGCTGTTTTAGTTTATGGGAAATCAATAACTTTAAATAACATCCTCTTCGTCTTCGTCATCTTCTTCATCCAGATCATCATCATCAAAATCATCTTCAGTCAATTCTGCATCGTCAAAATCTGCCTCATCAGTAACCAATGCATCGTCAGTATCAGCATCAGCTTCCGTTACGGCCGCATCGTCATCCAGATCATCATCGTCTTCCAAATCATCGTCCTCGTCTTCAACATCATCGTCATCATCAACATTACTTGAATAGGCCGAGATAGTTGGAGCAAAGTCCGGAGACGTATTATAATCGAAACCATTAAAAAAATTCTCTGTTTGCAGATTGAAAAGCAACATAAGATAAAGTTTTAGTGAAGTATAGAATGTTTCGGTCAACTTTTAAGCCAATAATAAAACCCTGATAACCGGTAAAATGTATGTACAAAACAAAAGTTTAATATCTCCACTTATGAGTACTGCATTGTTGTCTTACAAATTGTTACCTCTTCTTAGGAGAAGACTCGTTTAAAAATTAATATGGAAATTAACTCATTTGCAATTTGCTCATAATTACTCCATATAAACATAGTTTTTGCTGCCAAAAAACACCTGTTTGTTTAATAGCTGACTTTTACTTTTTAACGGAACTATTTTACCTGTATATATAAGCAAGTAAAAATTTAAGGATTAAGTTTTCTGTTATTGAATAAAATAAAATTTTTGAAGTCACTCCCGGATAAAATCTATGGTAGTGTTGCGTTTTTTCCCTGCCCGATATTCCCATACTCCCTGCCTCAATGGGCAGACATTTTCTTGATTTACTGGCCTTCAGTAGGCCTGCTTTTTAATATGCCAGATCTTCGTACGCGCTTTGCAACTCGTTGTATGCATGCATTTCATTTGCAGCTTTAGCCCTTTTCATTCCTTCCTCATACCAGTTAATCGCCTCTTTTGGGTCTCCCTTTCGTTCCAACAATTTGGCGAGGTGATAATAGGAGCCCACATAGTCTGGAAATTCTGTAAGAATAGCTTTAAAGAGTATTTCTGCCGCTGCATCATCATTTTCTTTTATATACTCCAGCGCAAGCGCATGCCGTAAAAAATTATCGTGCGGAGTTGCCTGTAGTAATTCTTTTATACGTTCTATTTTATTCATGCAATAAAAATAACGAACATTTACCTGCGGTAAAAAAGAGGCACATCTTCATTTGTCGCCAGTTGGCGGGCACCAGCCGGTAGCAGCCTTAGTGTCTTAACAAAATACAGTCTGAGAACGAAACGACCGTTTAAATGGCACGCCAAAAAAGCATTCCGGCTTTGCCAAACGATATATTATAATACGCTTACATTAACGCAATAATATTCCTGCATTTACGATATTTGCAACCAAATTATTTAGTAAATTTCTACTTCCGCATCTATATTAGATTCCCCGATTGAATACCTTAAAGGAGTGGGTCCTTTACGTGGCGATATGCTGCGCAAAGACTTAAGCATTTTTACTTTCCGGGATCTGCTGGAGCATTACCCGTTACGCCATATAGACAAAACCAATGTAAGCCTTATAAGTTCCATTACGCCCGAAACAGATTTTATACAGGTCACCGGCAGGTTGTTATACTTTGAAATTATAGGAGAAAAAAGAGCGAGGCGGCTTACTGCACAGGTCAAAGACTCCAGCGGCACACTGGAGCTAACTTGGTTTCAGGGCATTAACTGGGTAGAAAAAATGCTGAAGGAAGGCGATTATTATCTGGTATATGGTAAAGCAGGCTTTTTTAATGGAAAGCTACAGATGTCGCATCCGGAAATTGAAGCGGTACGAGAAGCCAAAGCAGACGGCAAGCCTTTTTTAGAGCCTATTTATTCAACAACAGAGAAACTAAAAGTTCGTGGGCTTAATGCAAGACAAATAGGTAAGCTTACTTATGCACTGATTTCGTTGCTGCAGGAAAAAGACATACCGGAAAACCTGCCGGAAAATATTATACACCAACTGCAGTTGGTCAGCCGCTTCACGGCTTTTAGTCAAATTCATTTTCCGAAGTCTGTAAAAGAATATGAAGACGCACTGAAGCGACTGAAATTTGAAGAGTTGTTTATCGCACAGGTACGTTTAAATATAATCCGCATCAACCGCAACCATCATAGCCGCGGTTCCGTATTTAATAAAGTGGGTTCTTTATTTAATACTTTTTACAGCACTTACTTACCATTTGAGCTGACAGGTGCGCAAAAGCGCGTATTGCGGGAGATAAGAAGTGATACACTGCAGGGCCACCAGATGAACCGCCTGCTGCAGGGTGATGTGGGCAGCGGCAAAACAATCGTTGCACTGCTAAGTATGCTGCTGGCCGCAGACAACGGTTATCAAAGCTGCCTGATGGCGCCCACAGAAATATTAGCGCAACAGCATTACAACGGATTAAAGGAACTATTGAAAGACCTGCCAATTACAATAAGCCTGCTTACCGGCAGCACAAAAACCAGGCAGCGTAAAGAGATATTGCATCAATTACTGGATGGTACATTGCACATGGTGGTAGGCACACATGCGATTATCGAGGATACTGTGCAGTTTGCCAACCTTGGCTTAGCAATTGTTGATGAACAACATAGGTTTGGCGTAGCACAAAGGGCTAAATTATGGACGAAGGCCGCAGTACCCCCACATGTACTGGTAATGACCGCTACGCCGATACCACGCACCTTAGCTATGACGGCTTACGGCGACCTGGATTATAGCGTAATAGACGAGTTACCGCCCGGCCGCAAACCAATTACTACGGTGCATCGCAGTGAACTTCACCGGGCAGGAGTAATGGGCTTCATAAAGAGTGAAGTTGATAAGGGCAGGCAGGCTTACATTATCTATCCGCTGATAGAAGAAAGTGAAAAGCTGAGCTATGAAGATTTGATGCAGGGATATGAACAGGTAAAAAGTTATTTTCCCGAACCGAAGTTCCTGATCAGTATGGTGCATGGCCGGCAGCCGGCAGAGCAGAAGGAAATTAATATGCAGCGTTTTGTAAACGGCATTACGCACATCATGGTTAGCACTACGGTTATAGAGGTAGGCGTGAATGTGCCTAATGCAGCCGTTATGGTAATTGAGAGTGCTGAAAAATTTGGTTTATCCCAGCTACACCAGTTGCGGGGTCGTGTGGGGCGGGGAAGTGAGCAAAGTTTTTGCATACTTTTAACCGGCTCAAAAACAGGAAATGATGCCCGCGAGCGTATTAATACCATGTGCAGTACCAACGATGGCTTTAAAATAGCAGAACGCGATCTGGAGTTGCGCGGACCGGGAGATATTGAAGGTACACGGCAAAGCGGTGCGCTTAATCTCAAGCTTGCAAGTTTAGTAGATGACAGACAACTGGTAGCTGAAGCGCGTATGCTTGCTGCACAACTGATTGAGGAAGACGAGCAGTTGGAACAGCCCCGGAATATGCCATTGAAGACTTACCTGCAGCTAAAAAAAGGTAGAACTGCATGGAGTAAAATCTCGTAATAGTTAACTATCTTCAGGCAGTTATGATTTGATATTACATGTTACCGAAAGCCATATAAATTTTATTGGCATGTAGTATTTTACCCACCAATACCAACTACACTTTTGAGAAATTTGTTTGTGTAAAATTTATTTATCAGGCATCATTTGTATGCAAGAAGTATCTTAGTTATATCGTTATTAAGATATGCTCCTGCACATATAAAGCAAAGAAAGATGCCACAGCGGATAAATAAATACTACTTAGGTTATTGTAACAGCTTAAAAAAATTTGTCTTGAAAATCTATATACAACTGCTGGCGCTTGTTATTGCCTTTTTTTCTTCCGGCACGGTAAGCTATGCGCAATACATTGATTTTGTAGAAAACCGGGGCCAGTGGAATAGTAAAGTTGACTTTACTGGCGAGCTGAACGGCGGCGCATTTTATCTGCAGAAAAATGGCTATAAAGTGTTATTGAACAGTGGTGATGACTGGCAGCGTATCGCTAATCATTACAGCGGCCACACAGATGCGTTGCCCGGCAAGCAGGACCATCCGCGGGTGGACAATATGTTTAGCAGCAGGCATGATACTGCCGGCGGCAAAACAAGCCTGCTGCTGCACTCCCATGCGTATGAAGTAACTTTTGCCGGCGCCAGCCAAAATCCCCAGGTTTTGCCCGACCGGGCGTTAGAGACTTATAATAATTATTATATCGGCAACGATCCTGCAAAATGGGCATCCGGGTGCAGAGTATATAATGCGGTGGTGTACAAAAATATTTATCCAAATATTGATATACGTTATTATACCGAAAACAGCAAGCTGAAGTATGATTTTATCGTGCACCCCGGCGGGGATATTAATAAAATAGTATTACAGTTTGACGGCGTAAATGCATTGAATCTTAAAAAGGGTGATCTGGTTATTAAAACTTCCCTCGGCGATGTTACGGAGCTGGCACCTTTTGCTTACTATGCTGCTGCAGCCAAAACAAAAGTTGCTGCTGCCTTTATACTTTCCGGCAACACAGTACGGTTTAAAACAGACGCTTATCCAAAGGATGCAACCTTAACGATAGATCCATCAGTAATATTTATTACTTATACCGGCAGCAAGGCTGATAACTGGGGCTATACAGCTACTTACGACGGCGCGGGTAATCTCTTTGCCGGAGGTATCGTCTTCGGCACCGGATATCCCATAACTACCGGAGCATTTCAACAGACTTTTGCAGGCGGAGACCAGGCCGAAACCAACCAGGCGCCTATAGATATCGGCATCACCAAGTTTAATCCAACTGCAACCCAGCGTGTTTTCAGCACTTACATTGGCGGCAGCGGCGACGAGCAGCCGCATAGCCTTGTAGTTGATAACAGTGGCAACCTGATAGTAGCCGGAAGAACCACTTCCAAAAACTTTCCTTCTTCTGCCGTTAAATACGGACCTGATGCCAGTACCGGCGATTTTGATATTTTTCTTGCTAAGTTTTCCGGTAACGGCAGTTTTATTGCCGGCCGGCGCTTTGGCGGTGATGGCGCCGATGGGGTTAACATTAATCCTAAAGACCTGGATGGCAACAATGCAATAAGCTTAAGGCAAAATTATGGCGATGATGCCCGCAGCGAAGTAATAACGGATGGCAGCGGAAATATTTACTTGGCGTCCTGTACAAAGTCAGCAAACTTTCCAACCACCACCAATGCTTTCCAAAAGAACTTCGGGGGCACACAGGACGGCGTGTTTATTAAAGCATCGCCGGACCTGGCAACTATTCTTTGCGCTTCTTATTTAGGCGGCAAAAGTGATGATGCGGCATTTGTATTAGCACTCAACCCAACCGATAACAATATATTTATAGCCGGCGCTACTGCAAGCAGCGATTTTACAGGTGCAACCTCCGGTGTGTTACATAACACTTACCAGGGCGGCACCTGCGATGGGTTTATCAGTATAATTAACAATACTACGTATGCGTTGAACCGAAGCACCTACTTCGGCACCGGCGGCACCGATCTTATTTATGGGGTACAGTTTGATAAGTTTGGCTATCCTTATGTGATGGGAACTACTACGGGCACGATACCGATTCTTAACAGCGGCTGGATATCCGAAGCAAAAGGGAAACAATTCATCAGTAAATTAAGGCCGGATTTAAGCGCTTTGGAGTATTCTACTAATTTTGGCAGCAGCGGCACGGTGCCCGATATTTCTCCTACTGCTTTTCTTGTTGACCGTTGCGAAAATGTATATGTATCGGGCTGGTCTGGTGGCATCAACGGACGATATCAGCAAAACCAAACCTCTTCCCGCCTTAAGGTATCTGCCAATGCGGTTCAGTCAACAACAGATGGCAACGATTTTTATTTTTTCGTACTGAAACGGAATGCTGCAGATCGTTTATATGCCAGCTTTTTCGGGCAAAATGGTGGCTTTGGCGACCACGTGGATGGTGGTACGAGCCGCTTCGACAGGCAGGGCGTTATTTACCAGGCTATCTGTGCTACCTGTGTTGATCACAGTGTATCCTTAAGAACCTATCCGCCAAACGTTGTTGGGCCTTTTAATGCCGCAGCCGGCCCTGGCTGTAACTTAGCTGCGGTAAAACTGGCTTTTGAGCTGGCAGGTATCGGCAATGGCGTACGTGCAAGCATAGAAGGCAGAACGTATGATACAACCGGCTGTGTGCCGCTTACCGTTGACTTTACCGATACGCTGGCTTTAGGTAAAAAATATATCTGGCGCTTTGGCGATGGCTCTCGGGATACCATTACTACTAATACAAACGTCTCTCATACCTATAACCAGATTGGTGATTACAGGGTACGGCTTATATCTATAGATTCTTCTACCTGCAACATTGCCGATACTGCTTATACCACTATACGTGCCCGGCGCGATAAAGCTTTACTTGCTGTCAACATTACCAAGCTGCCACCTTGTACCAATCTTACTTACCAGTTTGATAATACATCGCAGTTTCCGGCCGGCAAACCATTTGGACCAAAGTCTTTTGTATGGGATTTAGGTGATGGCACCATAGACACTGCTATACAAATTCCTCCGCACACTTATAAAGCCGAAGGTACGTATGTTGTGAAGCTATATTTGATTGATACCAATTACTGTAATGCCCCCGATGTATTGATAGATACGCTTCGTATAGCTGCTAATGTAAAAGCGCAGTTTGAAACGCCGCCTTATGGTTGTGCGCCTTATGATGCTGTATTTAGTAACACTTCCCTTGCCGGACAACAGTTTGCCTGGAATTTTGGCGATGGCTCGCCGGTTGATTCCAGCGAGTATCCTGTGCACCATTACGAAACGCCCGGCACTTATACAATTACACTTTCGGTTTTTGATAGTGCTACCTGCAACAAGCAAGACCAGATTTCCAAAACTATCCTGGTAAGTGCCAGCCCAACAGCAGCTTTTACTTTTGGTCCTGTGCCCGCGCAGGAAAACACCTTTACTACTTTTACCAATGGCTCTACCGGTGCCAATAGTTACAAATGGATATTTGGTGATGGTGAAGAAACAGAAACGGTGAGAAGAGATACTTTAATCAGACATATTTATAACAGAACTGATACATTCACAGTACAATTGGTAGCCTACAATCAATATGGATGCACAGATACAGCCACTGCAAGGGTAGCATCTGTAGTTGTGCCGCTGGTAGATGTACCAAATGCCATTTCGCCGCTTGGTACCAACCGCCGGATATCTGTACAAGGCTATGGCATAGCTAAAATGGATTGGAAAATTTTTAACCGCTGGGGCACCATGATGTTTAACAGCACCACCCAGAAAAGCAGTTGGGATGGTACTTACAAAGGCGTATTGCAACCTATGGAAGTATATACGTATGTACTGGATGTGCAATTTTCCAACGGTACCAAATACCGGAAGAAGGGTGATATTACGTTGATCCGATAATGCTTTTGAAGTATGAAAAAAAATTTATTAGCCATAAAATATGTAGCAGCAGGCCTGCTATGCTGCAGCCTGTTAAGTGTACATGCACAAGACCTGCATTTTTCTCAATATTTTAATAACCCGCTTTTGGTGAATCCTGCTAATACAGGCTTTGCGCCGGAAGTTGACTGGCGCGCCGGTGTAAGCTATCGCAACCAGTACTCCAGCCTTACTGCCAATCCTTACAAAACCATGAGTGTATGGGGCGATGCACAGTTGTTCAACAATCGTTTTGACAATGGCTGGGTTGGTATTGGCGGCGCTATACTGCGCGACGTAGCCGGCGCCGGCAATCTTATGGCTACAAGGGCTTTTGGTTCTGTAGCTTATCACCAGCTTTTAGGCTTGTCCAGTTTACTCAGTGCCGGGTTTAATGTTGGCTACATCAGCAAAAAGGTAGATTTTACCAAACTTACTTTTGATAACCAGTGGAATGGTAAGTTCTTCGATGTTACAATTCCATCCAACGAAAATTTTGCCTATAGTCAGGTAGGCTACTTCGATTTACAGGCCGGGTTGAACTACGCTTTTTTTCCAAGCGACCGTTTATATATAAATGCAGGCTTTAGTGCAGCGCATGTTAACCGGCCCAAAGAAAGTTTTTTTGCACAGCAGACGCTGGTAGATCAAAGGCTGGATGTTCGCTATACAGTTTTTGGGAATGCTGCTTTTAAAATTAATGATCAGTGGATCGTAAACCCAAATGCATATATAAGTAAAATGGGTAACGCATGGGAAGCGGTAGCTGGTATAAATGCGAATTATAACCTGAGTGGCGATGGCACAACACAATTAATTGGCGGGCTGTATTACCGTTATAAAGATGCCGCTATACCAATGGCAGGCTTCCAGTTAAAAGATTATAAAATAACGGTAAGTTATGATGCTACTACTTCTGCATTGGGAGCTTATAACAACCGGTATGGCGCTTATGAATTGTCGCTCGTAAAATCCGGTATTTACGGCGGAGGCGATAAGTCGGTAAAGTGCCCAAGCGTAAAGTTTTAGGTACAGTCAAATATAAAACCCTGCAGGATTAAAATCTGCAGGGTTTCTCATTTAAGTACCATTCTCATTAGAGTATATATTGATTATATGCTTCAATCTTTTCGCTTAATCGTTCCGCCAGAAAATAATTTACTTCTCCTAATTCCTGCAGTATAAAGCGGGATTCCTGCTGATAGCGCCTTCGCTCTGCGTCATCTTCTTCCTTAGCCGGCGCCTGCAGGTTAGTGATACGGTCTGCAAGCTTCACCAGCCATACCTCTTTTTGCAATTGCTTAATCCGTGCAATACTATCAGGTATAGCTTCTTCTTTAGAAAGCAATTCATTTTTGGTCAATGCCAGTACTGCCATTGCCACATTATTTCCAAAGTGTTGTTCCAATTCTTCAAAAGAAGCATCGGTATCTTCCAATGTGTCGTGCAGTAAAGCGGTGCGCACCGCAAAAGACGCGTCAAAAGTTGGTGACTGAACCGCAGCTACCAATATTTCCATAGCAACATTGCATACATGAACCATGTAGGGAAGCTGCGTATCCGGCATGATTTGGTGCAAATGCTTTGCAGCCGCAAATTGAATAGTTTCCTGATAGACCGTTTGAACGTTCATGTGTTCTTGCTTATATGTTATGATAATAGTATTGCAGATAAGTGAGCTTACTCAGTTAACAAAACTAATATCAAACCATATTAAAAGGTAATGGCAGAATTAATAACGAATAGCCCGTATATAATGAACTTTAAAGTTTTTTGTTCTTAAACGGCAAATTATTATGCCGGCTATGCAGCGTGGATAGCATTCCTGCTAACATCTGCAGCGAAAAAGAGTTTGAGACTTACTAACAACATGAAGGTTTCGCCGTTTTTTCTGCCTGTTGGCAAAAGCAGGGTTGGAATAACGAGGCAAAATTGTGCTTAAATAATAACATTACGAATTGATACCGTTTTAAACATTTTTCTTAAATCTACTACTGGCTTGCATTTTAATATTTCTCAATCAATCATGTAAAACCGCTTTTTATTCATAAAAAAAAGGAAAAGTAATTACTTTCCCTTTTTTTATTTACGGTTGTTAAAAATTAATGCATAGCTACATTACTATTGCTTGTACTAATCATGTCTTTCATAATGTCAACTGTCTCATCAATATATAAATCTTTCTGAAGAATTTTGAGCCACTGCTTATTACGGTCCCCTTTCACAGAATCAGGATTATTAAAGTATTTGTCATTATCTACAGCAGCCGGTTTTACATCAAGTGGTGCAGCCAGCTTGGTAAGGGTATCATTCTGCCGGCTTATATTCTTTAAAGTCTCCATCTGGGCTTTATACTTCACAATATTCAAGTCATATTCTCTATCTGCATTATTGCCCAGCCACGTAGTATTTTTTCTAATAATAGCAAAAGCGGAATCATTGTTTATCCGTTGTTTTGCTTTTGTTTCTATCTGGTTAAATCCCGCATCATCTGTCCAGGTAGTATAATTAGTCTTTTGTATCTGGTCCCAGGGTAATGCAGAAGCGTTGTCCTTTTCGCGGAACTTAAAGTATTCGTAAGCATCCGGCAGAACGACATCCGGCGTTACTCCTTTTAATTGAGTAGAACCGCCATTAATACGATAAAATTTTTCGAAGGTAAGTACCAGCGCACCGGCATCTGCTCCATTCGAAAACATATCTGCAGACCTGCCAAGTGGCACAGGCACTGGTTTTTGTACCGTTCCTTTACCGTAGGTTGACGTACTGCCTACTACAATAGCGCGATGATAATCCTGCATAGCTGCTGCGAAGATTTCGGAAGCTGATGCACTTCCCTCATTAACCATTACTGCAAGCGGGCCACTGTACAATACAGATTCATCATCGTCGTTCCAGATAATTGGTTTACCTTCTTTGTCTTTAGCCTGCACGATAGGCCCGGATTTGATAAAGAGGCCGGCCATCTTTACCACCTCGGGCAAACTGCCGCCAGGATTGCCCCTTAAATCTATTACGATACCATCTACATTTTCCGCTTTCAATTTACTTACTTCTTTTGCTACGTCCTGCGAGCATTGCGCGCCATCCGGACGTTCTACATCCAGGTAAAATTCAGGCAGGAAAATATACCCTATTTTTTTACCTCCATTACTAATAACCGCACTTTTGGCAAATGTATCATCCAGCAGAATTTCATCTCTTACAATAGGAACAACCTGCTGCGTGCCATCAGCCTTTTTTATAGTCAGCCTTACTTCTGTACTCTTCCCGCCACGAATAAGTTTTACGGCATCGGTAGTAGCATACCCTGTAATATCAACCGGTTCGCTGGTGCCTTGGGCAACCTTTACAATCACATCATTGGCCTGTATTTTTCCGGTTTTCCAGGCCGGGCTGCCGGTAACAACACTTGCAATTTTTATTTGCCCGTCTTCTTCTTTTAATAAGGCGCCGATACCATAAAACCGGCCGCTCATATCTTCGTTAAAAGTACGCTTCGCAACCGGAGGATAATAGTTGGTATGCGGATCCATAACATCCGTTATCACGTTGATAAATGCACTAAACTGTTCTTCTTCGTTAAAAGTTTTTTGTTCCCGGTCATAAATCCGGTTCATAGCTTTCAGTACCATCTCACGGGCACTTTTTTCCAGGTCTGCATCTGTCTTTGCGCGAAGGCTGTCTTTTTCACCCGCTTTGGCACGCTGCGTTTGCAGTTCTACAAAACGGTCGAGCGTGTAATACTTTAACCGCTTGCGCCAAAGTTCTTTGCGTGCAGATTCATTAGCAGGATAATCTGTCTTGTCAGGATCAATCTGCACTTTTTCATCAATTGTAAAACTGAAAGGTTTTGATAAAAACTCTTTATAAATAGCAGGCGATTCTTTCAGGCGCTGCTGGTATAAGGCGGTAGCAACTGTATAAAATTCTAAAGGTGCGCCATGAATTTCATCATCAATGGTTGTTTCATATTTTTTCAGAGAAGCAATATCAGATTGAAAGAATAAATCCTTATCCTGATCAAGATCGCTGAGGTATTTTTTAAACACCTGTTTTGAAAAGGCATCATCAATTTTTTTAGGATCATAATGCCTTCTTTCAAGTATATTACCTATGGTTACCAGCAGTTGTTGCTGTTTTGCTTTTACATCATCATCCGCAGTTTTTCCACTACTTCTAAAAGCCCAGAATATTCCACCCAGTAAAATAACAATTACTACCGGCAGCACTTTTTTACTCATCATAATGCTTACTATTTTTTGTAACATGCGTATCAAAATTACTTCAAAATAAAACCATGCTCTTTTTTGCTTTTCTAATTAACAAGGAATTGTGTTAAGTGGCGAACAGCTTTTTCCGCTATGAAAAAGACACTTTTAAAACCTAAAAAAGCTCCGTATTAAATTATAAATACGTAAGTAAAAGCCTGTAAAGAAAAGAAAAAGAAAAAGTTCTTTTTGCACTGCAAAAAGAACTTTTATCACGAAATTAATAATAATAGATTAAAAATGTTATAGCCTGCGTTGTTAACCGGAGCTTACTGCAATTTGAATGTCTCCAGGAATTTGGTTGTAAAATTACCCTTCCGGAAGTTCTCATTCTGCATGAGCTGCAGGTGAAAAGGAATAGTAGTTTTTACGCCTTCTATTACATACTCGCTTAACGCGCGGTACATTGCGTCCAAAGCTTCATCACGTGTGCGGGCAGTGGTTATAAGCTTACCGATCATAGAGTCGTAATACGGCGGGATAACATACCCGGTATATACATGGCTGTCCACCCGCACACCGTGGCCACCGGGCGTGTGTAAAACGGTAATTTTGCCGGGCGACGGGCGAAAATCATTATAAGGGTCTTCGGCGTTGATACGGCATTCAATGGCGTACATCTGGGGTTCATAGTTTTGACCGGAGATTTTTTCGCCCATTGCAATCTTTATCTGCTCTTTTACCAGATCAAAATTGATTACTTCTTCTGTTACACAATGCTCTACCTGTATGCGTGTATTCATCTCCATGAAGTAGAAATTTCGGTGCTTATCAACCAGAAATTCAATTGTGCCTACACTTTCATAATTAATTGCACTGGCAGCTTTAATGGCTGCATCCCCCATCTTTTGGCGTAACTCCGGCGTCATAAACGGAGAAGGACTTTCTTCTACCAGTTTCTGATGCCGCCGTTGTATAGAACAATCACGTTCGCTAAGATGACAAACTGTACCATATTGATCGCCGGCTACCTGAATCTCTATATGCCGTGGTTCTTCCACAAACTTCTCCAAGTAAAGGCCATCGTTCTTGAAAGAGGCTGCCGCCTCTGCCTTTGCGGTATCATAAGCACGCTGCATTTCGCTTTCTTCCCACACCACGCGCATGCCCTTACCACCACCACCGGCAGTTGCTTTTAATATAACCGGATAGCCAACTTCGTATTTAGCCAGTTGCTTGGCATGGTCTAAACTTTCGAGCAGGCCACCGCTGCCGGGCACAACCGGCACCCCGGCTTTTATCATCGTTTCCTTAGCGGTAATTTTATCACCCATGCTGTTGATCATGTCTGCATTGGGGCCGATAAACTTAATACCATGATCTTCGCAGATTTTGGAAAACTTAGCATTCTCCGCTAAAAAGCCATAGCCCGGATGAACAGCGTCGGCATTGGTAATTTCGGCGGCTGCCATAATGTGGGGAATGTTAAGGTAAGATTCGCTGCTTTGTGGCTTACCAATACATACCGCTTCATCAGCGAAACGTACATGCAGGCTATCCTTATCTGCTGTTGAGTACACAGCAACTGTTTTGATACCCATTTCGCGGCAAGTACGAATAACACGTAAGGCAATCTCACCACGGTTGGCGATAAGAACTTTTTTAAACACTATGTTTTAATTTGAAAAGTTGAACGTAGAGAAAATTTAAAACAGCACGGTACAGCAAACCAAAAATTCTTTAAAAACATTTTAGGTTGCCTGCTTTTAAATTTATGCGGGCTCTACTAAAAACAAAGGCTGGTCATATTCAACAGGGCTTGCATCGTCCACTAATATTTTAACTACTCTACCACTTATCTCGCTTTCTATTTCGTTAAAGAGCTTCATAGCTTCAATTATGCATACAACTTTACCAGGCGCTACCTCATCACCCACTTCTACAAATAGAGGTTTGTCTGGTGATGCTTTGCGATAAAAAGTCCCAATCATCGGGCTTTTTATGGTAATGTAATTATCTGTTTTGGAAGTTGCGGCTTGGGATACCTCAGCGGCAGGAGCGCTACTCGTGTTTTGTGTTGAAACAGGTGACTGCTGCAGAGCAGAGATAGCAACCTGCGGTGGCGCGGCAAATACTGGTTGCGCCGCAACCACTGTTTGTACTTGTTCTTCCTTTTGCTTTATAGTAATTTTAAAATCATTTTGTTCAATGCTCAACTCACCTATGTTGCTTCGGTTCACAAGTTTAATTA
Organism: Ilyomonas sp.; assembly: GCA_965247435.1. GTDB lineage: Bacteria > Bacteroidota > Bacteroidia > Chitinophagales > Chitinophagaceae > Ilyomonas. Next base: position 3,144,410 of record OZ252019.1, read on the forward strand.
ATTCCTGTATTTGTTTAAAATCCATACGAAAAATGGTTTATTGATTTGATAAATGTGCCAGCTAATATGTAAAAGAAACGTAACATAAGCGTATAGGTGCACGCAGACATATTGCGTGAGCTTTAACTTTTTTCGCTTTTATTCCTTTACCCGTTCTACGTATTCGCCGGTTTTAGTATTTATTCGTATCAATTCGCCTTCATTTACGAATAAAGGAACCTGTACAGCAGTGCCTGTTTCTACAGTTGCTGATTTTAAAGCACGGGTAGCAGTATCACCCCGTAAACCCGGTTCGCAATAAGTGATCTTCAGAACAATTTTTTCCGGTAGTTCTGCACCAATAGGTTGCTCCGTTTCTGTATTAATAAAAACAAACACTTCTGCCCCTTCTTTCAAAAATTGCGGCGCATCTATCATTGTTTCGGCTAAAGCAATTTGTTCAAAAGTTTCATTATCCATAAAATTGTAACCCGATTCATCTTTATATAAATATTGATACGCCTTCTTCTCAACCCGTACAGGAAAAACTGTTTCACCGCTATTCCAGGTTTTTTCTATCGTACGGCTATTATCTACACCTTTTAATTTTGCCCAAACTTTTGCAGCAGCTCTTGCAGTTTTGTTTTCGCCAAACTCTACTACCGAATATAAGCTGTTATCCAATTTTAAAATCACTCCTCTGCTGATGTCAGCGGTTGTAGCCATAATTTATTTTTTAAACAATAGGCAGCAAATGTAATCATTGCAAGTTAAAATTAACAGCAAACAACTATAGTTTAAGAAGCGCATAAATTACTAAAATAAATGAAAAATAAACTTAAAAATTAATTGGCAAAATAAATTTAATTACTTTTCTTCGTTACGCAATTGACAGTCCACTCCATTTCCTGAACGTTTCGGCGTAAATGTTTTTGGCTTTTGGTACGCTGTTTTAGTCATTTACTTATTATTCTCAAACAAAATGAACATTTACGTTGGAAACCTTAACTGGGGTATGACCAGTGATGATTTGTACAATCTTTTTGCTACCTATGGAGAAGTAGCTTCTGCTAAAATTGTTACAGACAAATTTAACAACAATCGTAGCAAAGGCTTTGGATTTGTTGAAATGAACGATGACGAAGCAGCACGTACCGCTATCAGCAATTTAAATGAAACTGAAATTTCAGGCCGTAAAATTATTGTCAATGAGTCTGCACCTCGCCAGCAAAATGAAGGCGGCACCGGTGGTGGCGGCGGTTATAAAAAGAAAAGTTTCGGCGGTGGTAGCAGTGGTGGCGGCGGTTACCGTGGCGGCAACAGCGGTGGTAGTGGTGGCGGAGGTGGTTACCGCGGTGGAAGCGGTGGTGGTGGCGGTTACAATCGTAACCGGGGTGAAGGCGGAGGTGGTTATAATCGCTATTGATAACTGTCAATATAAATTTTTATAAAAGTCTGGTCTAAAAGCCGGACTTTTTTTATAATATAAGTCATTAGAAATAAACTGTATTCAATGCCAATTACACTTATAAAGGAAAATCTTTTATATAAGTAGTCTGTCAAAAATATGCATCAATTAATTTGTTTAAAGTTGAGGAACTGATTTTTGCCGATTGCGTTTAAAATAAGTGTCGTTGCATAGCAAAGCTGATCATGCGTTTCATAATCTTTTGTTTGTATCCATCTGGCTTTCATTTCTTTCCAAAGCCTTTCAATAATGTTTAAATGTGGCGAGTAAGGGGGAAGTGAAAAATAAATAATTTCCTTTTTGCCCATACATTTTGCATGGCTTTTACGGCTTTCGATTGATGAACTTTTGCATTGTCTAAAACGATGACTGTGTGTTTTTTTATCTGATGGGAAAACGTGTTTATCTTTTCAATAACAAAGTTGCTGTTGATGGTTTCATAAATCGTGGCGTGCTCAAACTGATTCTCTCTTGAGAGCATTCCAAAACAATTGATGCGCTTGCCTTTGGCTGATTTTATACGGATGTTTTCATCTGTAAACTGCCAGCCGTAAGGCACGTAGCCTTCTTCCGATATCTGCACTTCATCGCCGTAATACAAATCAATCTCCCCTTTATGGCAGCGTTGTTCCAACAACCTGATTTCCCGCAGCTTGTAATCATAAAATGCTTTATCGCATTCCCCCTGGATCGTTTTCTTGCACGTTTGTAACAGCAGTGATGACTTTTAAAAAACGGGTTAAGGTTTCCTGATTCCTCTTCCTGCCCCCTGTTTTCTTCAACAATCCGGCGAGTTTGCGATAATCGCTGCCGCTCCTGCTCCAAGCTACTCTCACTCTCACATTCGTAAGGATGAGCAACAAGTAGCTGCCCTTAAAAAAATATCGGAATTGATTGCCACCTTCGAGCAGTGTTTTTTTGAGGATGAGACGCGGGCAGGCACCCGCAGTGAGTGCAGGAGAAGGTATAGGGATATCGGAAAGCGACCTTTTGGTCAAGATAAAGCTAAGGCTTATGATACTACTATCTATATGCCGCTTTGCAGCCTTTTGAAGGCCGGCTGATAAGTCTGAATCCTGCCTAATATGACAAAAGAAAGATTTGCTATTTTTATGGATTATTTCAAAGAAGTAGCATGTATGGCACGGAAGCCAGCATGTTGCTGGTAACAGATGGAGCACGAGCACATCAGGGAGCGGTTGTAAAGACAGCCGGAAACATTTACTTAGACAAGTTACCGGCAGCATCTACGGAACCGAACCCCATAGAGCGCTTCTTTGAGAGTTAAGAAAAAAGTTGAGCAATCAGATTTTTGAAACCATAGCGGAGGTAGAAAATAAATTTTGCGAACTGTTGACGGGGCAACAGGAGCCTTAATTAGCCTCGCCGGATATCCCTGCCTTTTCACAGCCTAAATAAAACTGGTATAAATGTTTAAACAGCAAACGTATCAATTAGTATTAAGAATCCTAAAATTGAAAGTTTTCATTAATAATAAGATGTGTAATTGCTATATTAAAAGCTAAAAGCAATGAAGAATATTTAATAATAAAAATGAAATGCATAAGCATATAAATAAAAAAGCCTTAGTAAAATAAATTACTAAGGCTTTAAAATAAATATGGCAGCTACCTACTCTCCCAGGAAAGTACCAAGTACCATTGGCCATGAGGGGCTTAACTTCTCTGTTCGGGATGGGAAGAGGTGAACACCCTCGGCAAAACCACCATAAAGAAATAAGTAACTATCTACATTTGCAGATATTTACTTGAATAAAGTCATATTGGGAAAAAACAAATTATAAATAAAAAATTAAAGCTTACGGGCAATTAGTACTACTCGGCTTTGATGTTACCATCTGTAGACCTGTAGCCTATCAACGTCATAGTCTTTGACGACCCTTAAAAGTAAACTCATCTTGAGGAAGGTTTCACGCTTAGATGCTTTCAGCGTTTATCCTGGCTGTACGTAGCTACTCGGCATTGCAGTTGGCACCACAACCGATTCACCAGCGGTACATACGACCCGGTCCTCTCGTACTAAGGTCATGTCCTCTCAATTTACTAGCGCCCACCACAGATAGGGACCGAACTGTCTTGCGACGTTCTGAACCCAGTTCACGTGCCACTTTAATCGGCGAACAGCCGAACCCTTGGGACCTTCTCCAGCCCCAGGATGTGACGAACCGACATCGAGGTGCCAAACCTTACCGTCGATATGAGCTCTTGGGTAAGATCAGCCTGTTATCCCCGGAGTACCTTTTATCCTTTGAGCGATGGCCCTTCCATACAGAACCACCGGATCACTTTAGCCTGCTTTCGCACCTGCTCGGCGTGTATGCCTCACAGTCAAGCACCCTTTTACTAATGCGCTCTATGTACGATTACCAACCGTACTGAGGGTACCTTTGCGAGCCTCCGTTACTTTTTAGGAGGCGACCACCCCAGTCAAACTACCCACCATGCAATGTTCCCCTTTAGGGGTTAGGTTCTAAGCAACAAAAGGTTGGTATTTCAACGTTGACTCCACAATGCCTAGCGACACTGCTTCATAGTCTCCCAACTATCCTACACATTTGTTGCTCAAAATCAATGCAAAGTTGTAGTGAAGGTTCACGGGGTCTTTCCGTCCCGTGGCGGGTAACCGGCATCTTCACCGATACTACAATTTCACCGGGCTCGTGGAGGAGACAGTGTTCAACTCATTAGACCATTCGTGCAGGTCGGAACTTACCCGACAAGGAATTTCGCTACCTTAGGACCGTTATAGTTACGGCCGCCGTTTACTGGGGCTTCAGTCAGGAGCTTTGGCTTGCGCCGAACACCCTTCCTTAACCTTCCAGCACCGGGCAGGTATCAGGCTCTATACGTCATCTTACGATTTTGCAGGGCCCTGTGTTTTTGTTAAACAGTTGGTTGAACCATTTTACTGAGACCGCATTGCTGCGGTACGCTTTATCCCGAAGTTACAGCGTCAATTTGCCTAGTTCCTTCTCCACGGCTCACCCGAGCGCCTTAGAATACTCATCCCGTCTACCTGTGTCGGTTTGCGGTACTGGCTGCTATACTCGCTTTTCTCGGCAGAACTTTTATAACTTCGCTTCCCCCGAAGGTTCGGCTAAACGCACTATTCCGTCAGTACGTAGCTACCACGATTCTGCGTCACTTTTAATATATAGCAGGTAAAGGAATATTAACCTTCTTTCCATCAGATGCCCCTTTCGGGTTTTCCTAAGGACCAGACTAACCCTGATCCGATTAACGTTGATCAGGAACCCTTAGACTTTCGGCGTTAAAGTTTTTCACTTTAATTATCGTTACTTATGCCTACATTTTCTTTTGAAACCGCTGCACAAATGGTCGCCCATCAGCTTCAATGCAGGTTTCAATGCTCCCCTACCACTCGCGCACTTAAGCTTGAGTTTAGAACTTCGGTTAGTAGTTTGATGCCCGATTATTTTCCGTGCAGGATTTCTCGACCAGTGAGCTGTTACGCACTCTTTAAATGAATGGCTGCTTCCAAGCAAACATCCTGGCTGTTATAGAAATCCCACCGCGTTTGATCAACTTAACTACTTATTAGGGACCTTAGTTGCTAATCTGGGTTATTTCCCTCTCGGCCACGGACCTTAGCGCCCGCAGCCTCACTCCCGTAGATATGTGTAAGCATTCGGAGTTTGTCAGGGTTTGGTAGGCGGTGAAGCCCCCTAGCCCAATCAGTAGCTCTACCTCTCACACACTTCAAAATACGAGGCTGTTCCTAAAAACATTTCGGGGAGAACGAGCTATCTCTCAGTTTGATTGGCCTTTCACCCCTATCCACAAGTCATCCCAGAACTTTTCAACGTTAATGGGTTCGGTCCTCCAGTGTGTGTTACCACACCTTCAACCTGCTCATGGATAGATCACAAAGTTTCGCGTCTACCCCCACTGACTAATCGCCCTATTTGGACTCGCTTTCGCTACGGCTCCGTTAAATAAGAACTTAACCTTGCCAGTGAGGAGTAACTCGTAGGCTCATTATGCAAAAGGCACGCCGTCATAGCCACATTGCTGTGCCACTCCGACCGCTTGTAGGCGTACGGTTTCAGGTACTATTTCACTCCCCTGTTCGGGGTGCTTTTCACCTTTCCCTTACGGTACTG
>OZ252019.1:3155000-5810062 GCA_965247435.1 Ilyomonas sp.
CCGGATGCCTTATTTTTCTTTGTCTTAATATTAATGATACCTGAATTACCGGAGGCATCGTATTTGGCAGATGGCTGTGACATAATCTCTATCTGGTCGAGCTGGTTAGCACTCATATTTTTAAGATAATTAGCCAAGTCTTCGCCACTGAGATAAGTTTGTTTTCCGTCAATTAATATAATGACTCCCTGCTTGCCTTTAAGGCTGATATTATTGTTATTGTCTATGGTAACGCCGGGCGATTTCTCCAGCAATTCCAATGCGGAAAGACCTGTATTCGTTGGCGATGCTTCAACATTAATAACCGTTTTGTCAATCTTCTGCTCAATAAATGGTTTCCTGCTGGTTACAGTAACTGCGTTGGTATTAGTTTCGGCTGTAGTAAGTATGAGGGTACGCAAATCGGTTGTACCGGCAGCAACTATAAATACCTCACTGTAAAGCTTTTTATACCCGATTGCTTCTACTGATACCAGATAGGTACCATCTGTTATATCTTCTAACATAAAAATACCTTCCTTATCACTGATACCAGACCTCACTATAGAAGAGTCTTTTGCGCGCAGTACAAACACAGTAGCAGCTTCGATGTGCTTTTGATTGCCTTCGACATTTCCCTTTATTACCGACTTAACAGATTGCGCAGCAGCCTGATACAGAACAGCACTTGCAATAAAGAAAGAAAGCAGGACCAACAGTTGTTTCATAAAAGTAGTTTGAAAATGATGCCGCAAAGGTTACTACTATGTTTTGCATAGTACATTGTTTTAACCTGAAAGGCAAAATAACATGACTGGTGGTACGGCTATGCTATGTTTATGTTACAGCGGCTTTATTAGCGGCAATATAGCTGGATGAATAACAATTAGGGTTGTGGCACTAAAAAAAAGGCATTCATCAATATTGATGAATGCCTTTTTGCTATTCGCTTATTGATAACGATTACCAGATTTTTATCCGCTCGTTTTCCGGCTTATACATCTTATCACCGGCCTGCACATTAAATGCTGTGTAGAAAGGTGTAAAGTTCATCAGCGGCCCATTTACACGATACATAGGAGGCGAATGAGGGTCGGTGCTGATGCGCAGGCGCACACTTTCATCTTTTGTTTTATTACGCCATATCTGGGCAAATGAAATAAAGAAACGCTGGTCTGGTGTAAAGCCATCAATTTTTACCGTGTCCTGGCCCTGCTTTGTCATTTTAAATGCATCATACGCAATAGCGATACCGCCTATATCGGCCATATTTTCGCCGGTGGTTAACGCCCCGTTTACATGCAACGAATCCAATACGGTAAAACTGTTATACAGGTCAATAACCTGCTTGGACTTCACCTGAAATTTCTGTTTGTCCGAAGTACCCCACCAATTTTTTAAATTACCTGCTTTATCATACTGCGAGCCTTCATCATCAAAGCCATGTGTCATTTCGTGGCCTATTACCATGCCGATGCCGCCATAATTAATTGCATCATCTGCATTAGGATCGAAGAATGGAAACTGGAGAATACCGGCGGGAAATACAATCTCGTTGAAGGTGGGATTGTAATAAGCATTGATGGTTGGAGGCGTCATTCCCCATTCTTTACGGTCAACCGGCTTTCCGGCTTTATTTATTTCATACTCAAAATTATTCCTGTTGGCTGCCACAACATTTTCAAAAAATTTGCCTTTGTCCACATCCACTTTGCTATAATCTCTCCATTTATCCGGGAAACCTATTTTCTTTAAAAAAGTGTTGAGCTTATCTTTAGAGACCTGCTTGGTGCTGTCACTCATCCAGTCCAGTTTATTAATGCGGTTCTCAAACGATTTCTGCAGGTTGTTAATCAACGCAAGCATACGGCTTTTAGCATCTGCCGTAAAATATTTATCTACATATAAATGTCCTAAAGCCTCCCCTAATTCATTATCTGTAATCTGGTACATGCGCTCCCAGCGCGGCTTTAGCTGCTGCTGGCCGGATAATGCTTTGCCTGCGTATTCAAAACGGGCGTTTACAAAATCGCTGTTCAGGTAAGAGGCTGCATCATCTGCTATGTGAAACTGGTAGTAAGCTTTCCAGGTATCAACCGGCGTCGTTTTCAACAGCTCGTTTAGTTTTGCATAATATGCAGGCTGACCTACATCTGCGGAATCCACTTTTACATTTAAATCGTTGAGAAAAGCAACCCAGCCGATTACCGGTTCTTTTTTGTCCAGGTCGGCGATAGCTGTTTTATTATAGTTGCTTTCGGGGTCGCGCAGCTCTACATTGGTGCGATGGCTTTGCGCCATCCCTTTTTCCAGCGCATATACGGCAGTTACTTTTTTAGCTGCCACGGCAGAATCATCGCCGGTAAGTACAAAGATTTTCTGCATATACGTTTGATATGCTTTTTGGATTGCTATAGTAGGCGCGTCGGTTTTCAGGTAATAATCCCTGTCTGGCAAGCCAAGACCCGTTTGCCCAAAACCGATTATGTTCATACTGCTGTTTTTTTCATCAGCGCCTATACCCATTCCTATAATATAAGAAAGACCATCTTTGTGAAGCTCAGCTTCCAGCTTCCGGATGCCGGCCGCATCGGTAAGGGCAGCCACCTGCTGCAGGTAAGGCTTCAGCGGCTCGTACCCGCGTTTTTCAATTGTGGCAGAGTCCATACCCGATGCATAGAAATCCCCAACCTGCTGCTCTGTACTGCCCTTTTTCGCGTTAGCTTTTGCAGCACCTTCCAGAATATCTTTCAGGTTGTCACGGGTGCGGTTGTACAGATCAAGAAAGGAGCCTGCGCTGGTTTGCGTACCTGGTATTTCAGCAGTCTTTAGCCACTTCCCATTTACAAACAAGAAAAAGTTATCGCCCGGCTTTACACTCGAGTCCATATTAGCAGTTTCCACAAATTGTTTTCGGGCCGAATCGGTAGCGGTGCTGCCATTGCCGCTGTTGTCTTTGCAGGAGCAAAGCATGGCCGCAGCAACAATTGAGGTAAAAAGAAAAACAGATTTTATCATTTTGTGATTTTATTTAAGTATTGCAAAGTAAAGCAGTTTTCGGCCTGCCGGCAACCGCTCATCAATACGCCTGCTTTTATATTTGAAATCTATAAACTACAATCACGATTTATATAAGCAGATAGTACTTTACTGCAGCATTTTCCTGGTTCAGAATTCCGGTTGGTTTTACCCTATCATAAATACGATACAGCTTTATTACAAAGCAATGACTGTATGAATGTACACATCCGAACGGCACTATAGCAACTTAAACTAAGCCTTGTATCGGTTAACCGATCAGGCAGCAGAGGAGTTCTTTAACTATTGCGCGATTCGGATAAAAGCTTTATTTTACCGCAGATAAGCTCTGTCTAAATTTAAAGACTTATTTGAATAACCGAAACTTTAAAACATTATCCTATCAGTATAGAACTGTATGTATGAATAAAATTTTAATTGTTGATGATCACAAAATTGCACTGTTAGGCATCTCAAAAATTATAAAAAGCATCGGGGAAGATTTTATGATTGAGGAAGCTACAGACTATGAAGCCTGTATCGCTTTGGTAAAAGCAAACCAGTATAAACTGATAACGCTTGACATCAACCTGCCCGGCAGCAACAGCTTTACGCTGCTGGAACATATACTTATTTTACAACCAACCGTGCGTGTGCTTATCATCAGTATGAATCCGGAAAAAGTGTTTGCAACCCGCTTTCTAAAAAAGGGTGCATGGGGCTACATAGAGAAATCGGCCACGGATAGCGAAATAAAAAAAGCAGTACAACGAATACTGGACGGGAAAAAATATTTTGGGGAAGCAGTTATTGAATATCTGCTGGATAATGCAGCAAACAAAAGCCCTTTCTCTAAATTAAGCGACCGCGAACTGGAAGTAGCGAAAGAATTGATTACCGGCAAATCGCTCCAGGATATTTCACAAAAACTATCGCTGCATGTAGCCACCATATCTACTTATAAAACCCGGATTTTTGAAAAATTAGGAATAGATAACATTATCGAACTGAGCGAGCTTTCCAAATATTACAGTGTAAAAGAATAAGGCAACCTCATGAAGCCAGTATATGCAGCTCTTATTGCTTCGCTCTGCTTTTGCTACTGCCATCTTCCTGCGCAGGATACTGCCATTAACTATTCTATTCAACATTTCAACAACGATAACGGCTTGCTGCAAAATGGCATCTTTAACATCGAATGGGATAAAGAAGGCTTTTGCTGGCTTGCCTCGCAGTATGGCCTGATACGCTTTGACGGACGCAACTTTAAAGTGTTTACAAAAAACGAAGTACGTGGTTTGCAAACAAACTTCTTTACTACTTTTTCAAAGGATGCAGCGGGAGATTTATTCTCCAAAGACGACTATGGAAACGGCGTAAAAATTATTACCGGCAATCAACAGGCATCCCATCCACTTAGTGTTAGTGATAGCTTTTTAACCGGCGACAAAGGATACCTGTACCGTGGTAAAAATTATGCAACTATACTTGCTGATTACTTAACCAGTCCGCTGATAAAAATAGCCATCAACCGTAAACATTATTTTGGTGTAAACGACTCAGCTATTTATTTTTTTTCTAGAGATAAAGGTTGGTATTTAAAAGGTAAGCAGGCTATAGAATTTGCCATAGCCAGACCTATCGGATACAAAGAAGGTATCGTTTCGGATATTACTATGATCGGCAACTTGTTTATTATTATTCATAAACAAAATGATATTGAATGCTTCCGGGAAGGAATAAAGCAACGGGGCTTTAGCAATATTGAAGGAGATATAGCAAGGGATAAAAAGTTTGAAGAAGGCAATTTCAGGATGCTTTGGTGTAGTGCCGGCAGCTTTATATGTACGGGTAAAAAATTGTATGCTCTAAACGTCAGCAACAATCACCTCATAACAACACTTGTTTTCAATAACCTTCATATAAATTCTGCTGTTAGCATTTATCTTAATACCGCTACCGGCTGCTACTACATCGTTACCAACAACGATGGCTTTTATGTTTTAAAGAGGCACGGCTTTCAATCCATTACTATACCTGCAGATGCCGTCTTTTCTAATATTTATTTCAACCAGCAGGCAACGCCCGACGGTGCCGTGTTTGCCAATAACAAGAAGTTTTATGCAAACGGCGCTGTACATAATTTTTGGCTGGGCAGCCAGCGAACAAATATATTGTGCAACTATAAAAATGAATATTTGTGGTATTCGTTTTTAGACTCGCTTATTGCCTGTTCTTTCAACAAAAACAAACCGGTTGCTGCTTACCATTTTGAGAGTCCTGTTTCTTCATACTGTGTCAGTGCTTTCAACGATTCCCTGTTTTTTTCAAGTGGATTTTCCGTTTTTTCCATTACGGAAAATCAGGTACAATGGCTTTTTAAAAACGATAGCTTTTTAATAAAAAAATCTGCCGCTACACCAGATAATGAAATAACAGCAATGGGTATTTTACACAACGGAAATTTTCTGATAGGCACACACAACGGGCTTTATCAATACAATATCCTGAAACAGAGTATGGAGCTTATCGGCAGCGGTCTGCAGGTGGTTAAAATCTGGTGCGAAAAGAATGGCGATAGCTGGGTTGCTACCAATGGCAATGGCTTGTACTGTTACAAAAACAGCCATCTTGGTTCACTGCCTTTGGCTTTGCAAAATCCTGTAACGGTGGTATATGAATTTTTAGAAGATAGCCAGCATTTTTTTTGGATCGCTACAGACCTGGGGCTTATTAAAGTAAAAAAGCAGGTTCTGCTTAATTATATACAAAACAGCACGGCGTTTTTATTTGCAGAGCTCTACGATAAAACAAACGGCTATACAACGAATGAATTTAATGGCGGCGCCACGCCCAGCGCTGTGTATGCAGGCAATGGTTTATACTCGTTTGCTACAAGCCGGGAATTAGTGTGGTTTTATCCTTCGCTGCTGCAATCGTCTTATGTACCATCCTCCCTGTATATAGATGAAATACGAATTGATGGAAAGGCTTTGCCCTTAACACAAACCATTGATCTAAAGCCTGGTTCTTCTTCCTTATCTATTAAGGTAAGCACACCGCAATTTGGCAATACCAATGCAAATGCAATCTCGTTTGCGTTGAATGATGATACTTTAAGATGGGAAAAGTTACCGGATAATAATACGCTTGTTTTTAATAAGCTGCCCCACGGAAATTATATAATCAGGCTGCGCAAAGGCAATACAGACGGAGGTTACAATACCATCCAACAAAGCTTTACCATATTGCCTTATTTCTATGAATCCTGGTGGTTCAAGCTGCTATTGCTGCTGCTGGCGTTATCAGGCATTTATCTTTTTGTACGCCTGCGCCTGCGCCTGCTGCAACAACAAAAAGTAAAACTGGAAGAAACCGTAAGTAACCGCACCACAGAATTGCAAACCAATATATACCTGCTGCAAAACACCATTAAAGAATTAGAGCAATCCGAAGAAAAAATTTACCAGGCATCGCAATTCAAAGAAAAAATTATTTCTATTATCCTGCATGATCTGCGGTCACCGCTGCGGTTTATTTCGTCGGTCAGCAGCGAGCTTTTACAAAGCCATTCCCATATTTCTCCCAACCAGTTAAAAGACGAGTTAGGCGCTTTATCCAACGAAAGTGGCAGCATTTACAATTTTACCAACGAACTGCTTACCTGGATTTATGCGCAGCAATCCGATTATATCATTCAAAAAAAAGAAGTGGCGCTCGATGAGGTGCTGGAGCAGGTATATACTATGTATAAGCTGATTGCCGCTCAGCGCAAAAACAAACTGGTATTGCATCCCGGCGGATTATACCTTTTAACGGACGAGAACATGCTTAAGATAATCATTCGCAACCTGGCCGACAATGCTACCAAATACACCTATAACGGCACGATAGAAATAATGGCTAAACAAGCTGCCGGTGCTGTAACTATTACCATTGCCGATACCGGTATTGGCATGGAGGAAACGACGATGCTGGCACTGAATGCAAGCGGCGCCTATACACAAAGCAGTTCAAAAAAACTTGGTCTCCTGCTTTTAACGGAGCTGACAAAAAAACTGAAAGGCACGGCGCATTTTTCTGCCAATACCCCATCCGGCACCCTTGTACGCATTACTTTACCAGCCATGTAATGAAGGCTGCTGTAGTAAATTTATTACAGCAGTATTTACTATTTATTACAACATAACCAGCAAAAAAATCTTTGGTTTACCTTTTCTATTACCGCTATAAAATTTACCTGTTCAAAAAACTGTATCATGAAAAAATTTACTTATTATCTTCTGCTCGCGATTACCGCAATCCCCTGCTTTCAAAAGCTCCAAGCCCAGCCCGGCAAAATAGACAGCAGCTTCGGAAAAGACGGGATTAGAAAACTTGATTTGGGCGGCAGCAACGACTATGCATGTGGGCTTTCTATATTACCAAACGGAAAAGTTTTACAGGGTGGCACTACCCTCACTACGGGCTCAGGTATCTTTTGCATTGCAAAATACAATAGTGATGGCTCTTTGGACAATAGCTTTGGCGTATATGGCAAAAGCGCCATTTCATTTGGCGACAACAGTGCATCATTAGCCAAAGCACAGTTGCTGCAGCCAGACGGAAAAGTTATTATAGGTGGCAATACGCAGGAAGGAATAAATACCGGCTTCGCATTGGCAAGATTTAATACTGATGGCAGCGCCGATGAATCTTTTGGCAATAAAGGAAGTGTGGTAACGGTACTTACCACCCTGTTTGTAAGCCAGGTAAATGCGCTGGCTTTACAGCCGAACGGAAAAATACTTGCTGCCGGTTATACGGTAGGAGACCGTGCAAAAGTAGTAATTGCATTGGTAAGGTATAATGCAAACGGGAGCATTGACAGCAGTTTTGGCACCAACGGAAAGGTATTGCCATCTTTTTCCAATGATGCAAATGCTTTTGCAGTATGTTACACACAGGCAGGTAAAATAGTCGTAGGCGGTTATTTACTCCAGGGCACCGGTTCAAACAGTAATCAGTCCGGGCTCCTGCTACAATTCAATGGGGATGGCAGCCGCGATAACAGTTTTGGCAACCAGGGCAAAACTTTAATAAATTATGAAGGCAGCGGCACATCGATAAACGACCTTACCCAACTGCCGGATGGCCGGCTGCTTGCGGCCAGTGAAGTGGTTGTTATTAATACGCTGGAGCGGGATTTCGGCCTTACCCGCCTTACTGCCAATGGTAGCTTGGATAAGAGCTTTGGTACAGATGGTCTTGTAAAAACAAATGTAAATAACAATGAAGGCATCGTTTCCATTGCCTTGCAGAAAGACGGGAAAATACTGGCAGGCGGTCCTTACTCAAGCCTTGTGCGATACAACCCCGACGGCAGTTTAGACAAGAGCTTTGGAAACGGAGGCCTGGTACGTTACCGGCCTGCAAGATTAGGAGCGCCGATACCTAACCTTACTAAAATAGCAATTCAAAATGACAACAAACTTATCTCCGGCGGATTCATTTATGCTGCAGCAGCAGATGACTTTTTATTAAGAAGGAATGATCTTACCAATAGTGCTGATGAGGCTGCCTCTCAAAACGTACCGGCTATTTCTAAAATAGTGCTTTCGCCAAATCCATCTGTTTCCTTTTTCAATATCCGCTCAGCAGAAAAGTTTACCGGTAAAATTATCGTTACTATCACCACTCCAGAAGGAATAAAAATGCAACAAAATATTTTAAACAGTATTACTGAGCGTATAAACGTCAGCCGCCTTAAAACGGGTGTGTATAATGTTCAGGTAACAGCCGGCGGCAAACAGTTTGTAACTACGCTGGTAAAAGAATAGTATAAAAGAAGAAGCATTGTTTAAAAAGAAGAAGCCGCCTTTTATATGGCGGCTTCTTTGTTGAATATTCTTATTTAAACAAACACGAATAAGATAAAGTATTATGTGCTTCTATCTCTTACACCAGCGCTATATCAAAATTTACTAATTGCACAAAGGCTTCCATGCGCTGGTCAATATCTTTCTTCGTTATTTCTTTCAGGCGCTGCACCCCAAATTTTTCCACACAAAAGCTCGCCATTGCACTGCCTACAATAATTGCGGTTTTCATGTTTTCAAAAGAGACGTCTTTTGTTTTAGCCAAATGGCCGATAAAGCCTCCCGCAAACGTATCTCCGGCGCCGGTAGGGTCAAACACGTCTTCCAGCGGCAGGGCCGGTGCAAAAAATACCTCCCTGCCATGAAACAGCAAAGCGCCGTGCTCGCCTTTCTTTATAATCAGGTATTTAGGTCCCATTGCTAATATCTTGCGTGCTGCTTTCACCATCGAAAATTCGCCGGTTAGCTGCCGCGCCTCGCTGTCATTCACCAGCAATACATCTACCATCGTCAGCACTTCATGCAGCTCTTTTAATGCCGTATCCATCCAAAAATTCATAGTGTCCATCACAATCAGCTTTGGACGCGTATGCAATTGCTGTATCACCTTTTTCTGGATAGCCGGCAGCAGGTTGCCCAGCATTAAAAACTCCGCTCCCTGGTAGCTTTCGGGTACAATGGGGTTAAAGTCTGCGAGCACGTTCAAATCGGTTACCAGCGTATCGCGCGTATTCATATCCAGATGGTAGCGGCCGCTCCAGAAAAACGAAGGCTTGTCTTTTACAATTTCCACGCCTTCCAATTGTACACCACGCGCTTTTAGGCTTTCCAGCTCTGCCGGTGGAAAGTCGTTGCCAACGATAGAAATCTGTTGCACAGGTGTAATGAAATTGCTGGCCGCGTATGCAACATAGGTAGCAGAGCCGCCGATAATTTTATCCGACTTTCCAAAAGGCGTTTCAATGGCATCAAAGGCCATACTGCCAACAACTAATAAAGACATGTTTGTTTTTTAATGGCCGCAAACCTATTGCATTTTTTTGCCACGAAGGCATAAGGGCACGAAGAATTGTTTATGCAGAACAGAAATAAGCGCTGCTATGTTTTTTTTGTTTGGGTGTAACCGCTTTTCAGCAGCCATTGCAACACTTTATCGCGCTGGTCGCCCTGGATAATAATCTCCGCATCTTTGGCGCTGCCACCGGTACCGCAGCAGTTTTTCAGCTTTTTGCCCAGTTCCTGCAAGTCGTCTTCTATTCCAATAAAGCCGGTCACGAGCGTTACCGCTTTGCCGGCACGTTGTTTTGTATCCAGGCGGATACGCAGTTTCTGCTGTGCCGCAGGTACTGTTTGTACCGGCGTTTCATCTTCCGGCTGAAACCTGAAATTTGGATCGGTGCTGTACACAAAGCCCTGCCGGTCCGGCTTGTTTTTTTTACTCATTTTTATAAACTATGAGGTGTATAGTAATAACTGCAAGTCTTAAGCGAAACAGCCGGCGAATTACTGGTCTGTTTCCGCCTTAAGGCTTAGGTCCACGCTTTGTGCCTGGTGAATGAGGCCACCAACGCTTACATAGTCCACGCCCGTTTTGGCGTATGCTTCTACTGTATGCAAATTGATGCCGCCGCTGGCTTCTGTTTCAAAATCGTCCCCGATAATTTGTAACGCCTGCGCCACCTGCTCCGGCGAAAAGTTATCGAGCATAATGCGAAACACTTTGCCTTTTGCAATATTGCAAACTATTTGTACATCGGCCAATGTGCGCGTTTCTACTTCAATATGCAGGTTCAGCTTTTTTGATTGCACATAATTAAAAGCCTTATTTATAGCAGGCTCCAGGCCTCCGGCGTAATCAATGTGATTGTCTTTCAGCATAATCATATCGTACAACGCAAAGCGGTGGTTAACGCCGCCGCCGATGCGCACCGCTTCCTTCTCCAGCAGGCGGAAGTTGGGCGTGGTTTTGCGGGTGTCCAGCACTTTTGTATGGTATCCCTGCAGCTTGTCAACGTACTGTCTGGTAAGCGTAGCAATGCCGCTCATGCGCTGCATGCAATTAAGCACCAGCCGCTCGCATTGCAGGATCGTTTGCATACCTGCCTCCACTTCAAATGCTATTTCGCCGTTTTGCATTGTTTCCCCATCCTTTTTATAAATGGTAAAAACAGCAGCCGGATCAATAAGTAAAAAAATCTTTTGTGCTACTGCAACGCCGGCGAGGACACCAGCCTGTTTTATTTTTAAGATTGCTTTACCCTGTTTATTTGCCGGGATACAACTCAGGGTAGAATGGTCGCCATCACCAATATCTTCCTGTAAGGCTTCCCTGATCAGATGCTCCAGCTCCTCTTCAAACGATTTCATAATGACAAAGATAGTTTTTACGGCAAATGGATAATACTGCTAAACCGGGGAATGGTTTAAAACTCAACTTTTACAATTAAGCAGGCACAAGCAATTGTAGCGCCACCTGCATTGCGTGGTATGATGAAAATAAAAAAGCCACCCGATATACGGATGGCTCTCTTTTTATTCACCTTGTCCTTATCTCTTTTGACGGCGCGACGGGAAAAAGTTACCCGTTTTACGCTTCATGGAAGTGCCTTCCGGCGCGCCATAATGCGTCATCGCGCAGCGGAAGCCAATTGTACTGCTACTCTGGTCTTCTTCCATGTAGCGGCGGGCACCGGGGCTTAGCCAATACGGCATATCGTTCCAGCTACCACCTTTATATACACGTGACTTATCGCTAACCAATGTTGTAATGCCATAACCATAACTGGCGCGGCTTAAAGAATCACCATCGAGGTAGTTGATAGCATAAGAGCGCTGGTAGTTGCGGCGTTTTTGCAAATCGGAATCCGCTTCCGGAACTTCTTTAATACGGCCCAGTGAATCGCGCCAGTTCTCTGCATCTTCGCCTCCGCTCTTGTCTATTTTAGTAAAAATATTCCCACGGTACGGGTTCAGATCATCTTCTTCCTGGTTGGTAGTCGGGCGATATACATCGGCAACCCACTCGTTTACATTACCGCTCATATTGTATATACCAAAGCTATTGGGAAAGAACGAAGTAACTTCGGAAGGAATCGCCGAACGGTCATTCAAACCACCGGCAGTACCCATGTAATCACCATTACCGCGCTTAAAGTTGGCAAGAAAAGCACCCTGCCATGCACCATGACGGGTAGAGCGCAGGTTATCAAAGCCATCATTCTGCCAGGCATATAGTTGTTTGTTGGCAATCAGTTCTTCGCCGCGTTTCTTTTCCGATTTGCGGGGCTGCGGGTTGTTCCCTACATAGCCTAAAGCTGCATATTCCCACTCTGCTTCTGTAGGCAGGCGATAATCGGGAACAAGGATACCATCCGAAAAATTAACGGTAGTTCGCGGCCGGCCCTGCGCATCTTTCAGCGGATTATTTTTTGGCTTGCCGGGTACGCCTTCGTAAGCGCCCATCAGGTAGGCTTTGGTATTGAAGTTATCCTGACCGCCGCCATTCAGCTCGGTTTTCAAAACGTTTTTATTCTGATATCCTTTGTCAATTAATGCAATTTCATTTACGCGGTCTGTTCTCCAGATACAGAAATCATGCGCCTGCTTCCAGGTAACACCAACTACCGGATAGTAATTGTAAGATGGATGGCGGAAGTAATATTCCACATACGGCTCGTTGTAGGCGAGCTCACTTCGCCATACCAGCGTATCGGGCTTTGCGCCGTCTATCACTGCCTGGTTGTCCTGGAAAACGTTTTCTATCCAGTGAATATATTCGCGGTAGTGCACATTGGCCACTTCCGTTTTATCAATAAAAAACGAATTTACAGTAACGCGGCGCGGCACATTATTCCAATCGCCCATTACATCTTCCTGGGTAGCACCCATCGTAAACGTACCGCCCTGTACAAACACAAGGCCCGGCCCGGTTTTAATGTCTTTTGGCTTAGCTACAAAATACCCGCCCTGGTTCTTATCATTATAGTTCCAGCCGGTAGCTGTGGATTTTTCCGGTTTCTTCTTAAAGATGCTTCCGTTTTTGCAGGAAGCAAGTGCACCAATGGCGGAAAGAAGTAAAACACAATTTCGAACTTGCTTAAGCATTGAACAACAGATTTTGACTTTTATTTGAACGGCTGATTTTATAAATTATTGTTTACAGCCGGTTTGCGAATGTAAATATTAATACAGTTGCGGTATATTTTAATACTATTAAAAAAGTATAAAGGCAATATAAAAAACTGTAATAAAATATTCTTCTACTTTTAGCCGTTTATGTTTGCAGATTTGTTGCCGGAAGAAGCGCCTGGCCGGATAGGAGAATTTTCTATTACGTTAGTATTATAAGTTGAACGGTAATATAAAATACAGCATCTTTGCAGGCCTTGCAGCTATTACATTCTTATTTACGTTAATTATTTCTATCGAACTATATCTACTCGTATTCATTGCTGTTTATTTGTAAAGTGTCCGTTGCACTTTCTTTTTAGAATAGGGACAGCAATACCCTTATCAATCAAAAAATTAATTTTAATGACGCTACGACAACTGCTTACAACTGCTTTAACCACCATTCTATGCCTGGGATTTTTTTGTGCAAATGCCCAAACAACCGGCGATGGCAACACCATTAATATTGTAACGACGGCTGTACCTTTTTTGCGGGTATCGCCAGACGCAAGAACCGGCGGCATGGGCGAAGCGGGTATTGCTACCCTGCCGGATGCCAACTCCGGTTTTTCCAACCTGGCCAAAATACCTTTTGCAGAAAGCAAAACACAGGTTTCTGCCACTTATACGCCGTGGTTGCGAAAAATAACGCAGGACGTTTACCTTGCTGCTTTGTCGGGCTATTACAAATTAGATAACGAACAAGCCATATCGGTAGGATTGCGGTACTTTAATCTCGGCGATATTCAGTTTACGACCCAGGACGGCGTAGATAACGGCCAGGGCCGCCCCCGCGAGTTTGGGTTGGACTTTGGCTATACCCGGAAACTCTCCGACAACCTGAGTCTTGGTATTGCGCTGCGTTATATTAATTCAAGCCTTGCAACCGGTGCTATCGGCGGTACCAACTACAAAGCCGGTAATTCTGTGGCCGGTGACCTTAGCTTATACCACAACGGCATTGATGATCAGGGAAAAGGGCTCTCCTGGGGTTTAAACATATCTAACCTTGGGGCTAAAATCGGTTATACCGACAATGCGCAGGCAAAAGATTTTATACCTGCCAATATAGGCGTAGGTGCAGCATACACCAGCGTAATTGACGAAGACAGCAAGATAACATTGGCCGCAGATATAAATCACCTGTTGGTGCCGGCGTTCCCGATATTAAGCAGCGATGAAGCAGACAGTACTGTTAACCAGCAAAAGATAGACAATTACCGCGCTACCGGCGTGTTTGAAAGCTGGTTTAAATCGTTTGACAATAAATCTTATTCTGTTTCTTTAGGTGCTGAGTATTGGTACAACAACCAATTTGCTGCACGTGCCGGTTACTACTGGGAAACAAAAGAAGCCGGCAACCGTAAGTACTTTACCTTGGGCGTGGGCCTGAAGTATAATGTCTTCGGCTTTAATTTTTCTTACCTTGTACCTTCGGGCGGTAACGGCACTACGCAAAATCCGCTTTCCAATACCCTGCGTTTTAGTCTTTTATTCGATCTGGATAATGACACCAACGGCACTAATGGTGGCGGCCAGTAAATTATTTCAACACGTTTAACTATACAAAGCGAAGGCAGCTACCTTCGCTTTTTTATACTCATGAATATCCGTATAGGACAAGGCGTAGATTTTCACCAGTTGGTAGAGGACCGTGCATTGTGGCTCGGCGGTATAGAGATACCGCATACTAAGGGCGCTTTAGGACACAGCGATGCAGATGTCTTGCTGCACGCTATCTGCGATGCTTTGCTTGGCGCGGCATGCCTGGGCGACATTGGCACGCACTTTCCAGACACGGCTGCCGAGTTTAAAAATATAGACAGCAAAATTTTATTGCAAAGAACGATGCATTTGATAGCAGCGCAAGGCTACAGCGTTATTAATATAGATTGCACGCTTTGCCTGCAGGCGCCCAG
Organism: Ilyomonas sp.; assembly: GCA_965247435.1. Lineage (GTDB taxonomy): Bacteria > Bacteroidota > Bacteroidia > Chitinophagales > Chitinophagaceae > Ilyomonas. Next base: position 3,169,945 of record OZ252019.1, read on the forward strand.
GATAAAACCCTACATCATGCAGATGCAGCAGGCGATTGCTCCGCTATTGCAGGTGACGGCAAATGACATTTCTATAAAAGCCACCACCACAGAAGAGCTTGGCTTTGTAGGCCGGCAGGAAGGACTGATGGCTTATGCTATTGCACTGCTGCAAAAAAATAAGGAGGCTGCTGAATAGCTTGCGTATAATCTATACATTTGCCGCTGCACAAAAGGTCTTGTAGTACAATGGATAGTATAAGGGTCTCCGAAGCCTTTGATTCAGGTTCGATTCCTGACAAGACCACTACTCATAGCATCAATGCCCGTAAATTAATAATTTACGGGCATTGATTGTTTTAAAACCAGAACAAAGGCAAGTAATTTTTTTACCTATCTGAAGAAAGCCGGATAACAGAAACGTATCAAATTTGAACGGGATACAAAAAATACTAATAATCACGAAGTGTATAATACTTTCTATATTTAGGTTGCGCCTTCCGGTGTGCTTTGTTACGACCAATAATCTATCTCGGTTATGCATGATTTTTTAAAAGCGACGCTGCCTGTAAGGTAAAAGCAACAGATTGCGGTGAAAGATTTATTATAATATTAAGCCACCGGGAATTTAAAAAGAAACCTCCGTAGAAAGCGGAGGTTGTGTTTTCCATTAATCTTACTTGATTGCTTCAAAAGTAATTGTAACAAACTTTCAGCTTCCCGTTATTCGGTGAACGGCAATTAAGTGTAGGTATGCCACTTATTAAATTAGCTGCGGATAGGGTTAAGCGGTAAGGCTGCCAAAAACTTAAACCCGAGGTATAAAAGAGCCTGGAATAATCTGCAGAAAATGTATTTAAAGTGTCGTCCTCAGGTTTTGCCGTTTACAGATTAACAATGCCGCTTCGCTTTTCTGCAAATATTCTTTTGCCGATCGCAGGTGCAAGCTTTTCATCGGTGAAGCGCAGGAGCTTAAACGGCTGCTGAACGCTGAATTGCAGGTAAAAAAAAGGGTTGCTCCGCTTTCCGCTTTAATTATTATGTTTCTTAAATGTAGCGGTAAAAATTAATTCTATAGCTTACTACACTTTATATTTTTATGTATCAAGCGGTGTCTCCCCCTGTTTCTGCACACTTAACAGCTTGTTAAGCAGTAGTGCCGGTACACCAAAATAAAAAAGGTTACTTAAAGAATTAAGTAACCTTGCAAGCCTTTAGCTTGCTTCCCCTTTGGTTCACTACTTTTTATTTTTCACCCAAAAAAGTGCCGTCTGCCAACCACTCGGCTTTGGTTTTTTGACCGTTTGCTTTTTTAAAATCTGCCTGATACACCTGCATTCCATGTTCTGCCTCCAGCTCCCATTGTGTGTTCATTGCCTTTGGATAACGTGCTTTAAAGTCTTTCATTACAGGTGCAGGCACCTGAGACGCCGGGATGTGCTGGCCATCACCTTTGTTAACTGCATACATTGCATGATTTTCTTTAGGAGCGGCAAAAGTACCTGCGGTGGCAAGCATACATGCTGTTAGGATTACTGTTTTCATAACTGTTTTGTTGTTTAGATGATTAAAAGAAATATGTTCATAAATTTTTATAATGATCGCGCACTTGCACGATGTTAAACAGGCCTAATCTCTCTCAAATTCGAGCGTACTTTGGCCGGATGCATGATCGTTGCCGGCATCCGCATTTTCGTTACCGCCATCATCGGTGAGCAGCAGATGATCGTTTGTAAGTTCTGCTATGTGCCAGCCTTTATTCAGCTCATTCAGCGGCGCATCGGAGAAATTAATTTTCAACTCGGTGTTGTTGCTGTCATCAAAGGTCCAGGTGCCGTTAAATGTGTCCCTGCCGTTGGTAGCTACGATGGTTCCGTTTTCGTTAAGCGTGAATGTAAATCCATCGAAGACCGCAGTTTGGTCGCCGGTGCTTTCAAAAGAGCCAATGGTAAAGTTGCCCGCAACTGAAGCGGCAGTAGGCGGCAAAGAAGCCGAAGGCGTGGTAACTGTTTTTTTACAGGCAACCAATTGTGTTACCAGGAAGCAAAGAATCAGGGATTTTAAAAGGAACTTCATGATCGTTTTGTTTTTATTATTAAGAATAGAAATGGCAGGCCGTTTTTAAATACCGTAAGCGCTTTATTTGCAGCAGCTTTTTCTTCGTGATAGCTATATGAGTTGTACCCGGAGAAAAGAATGTAACCGGCTATTCAAAATAATTTTTAATAAATTACTCACCCTGTCTGTTATGCGTTCGGGTATTTATAATCCTGTAACGGGAGGTGTATGGCTGATTGGCCAAACAGAGAGTTATGGCGGTATTTACTGACAAGAACGCAAAAGTTACTCAGACTTAAGAACTGTTGCAAGCCCAGATCAGCCAAAGCAATAGAACAGTTGTTTCTTCGTTTTAAAACTCCTGCCCTATTACAATAAAATCGAAAAAATCTTTTGAAAAGGGTTACATTTTTCTTAGCTGCTGCAACTGAATTAATAACGGTTTGATAGATTTCACGTATTATACTTATTAATGGTGCAGGTGCCTGTTGCAATAAATAAAACCGCTTTATTAAAATCTGTCCGCCATTATATAAACATTAATCTATATTTGATTGCTTTGCCGCACTTTAAAGAATAAATTATGAACATGAAAAAGCTGATTTTCGTTGCATTAACCGGCGCTGTGATTGCATTAGCTTGCAGTAAAGAAAAAGCCGGGAAAAATATAGCCTCGCAAGGAGATTTAACAGCAACCAGTGAATTGCAGTCTGCAAACCTTGTAGCCAGCACCTGCGATCAGTTTGCTTACCCGGATACCATTTTTTATCCTGCCGAGTTGCCAAGCGACTATGTTGTAAAGCCTCTGGCGCCGCTTACCGGTACGTATGGTGCTTTCCCCGACGGGCTTAAGATCAACGCCTTAAATGGCAATATTGATATTACCGAAAGCGAAACCGGTTTGCAGTATATTGTTTGGTTTGTGGCGAAGGGCGCAAAAGATACCTGTAAAAGATATATTACCGTTTCTGGTGTTAATTATACAGATAGTATTTATGTATTGGCAAATAATCCGGGTGTTGCCACACCGGTGTATAATGCAAACCCGCTGCAGGCTACAGACTGCAAAGGCGGCTGTGAATTTGATGATGGCCCGGATGATGATGACGGAGATGGCATAGCAGACGAACCGCCTGCCGGCCAGGAGGTAATACCGCAGGGCATCTCTATGAATAAAATAACCGGCGCTATCAACCTGCGCAAAAGCCTGCAGAACGGCGCTTTGGGAAAAAACCCGCTGCCCGGCACTTACAAAGATTTTATTCTTAATTACCGCATTGGCGACAAAAGCTCTAAAGCGCTGAACAAAATTGGCTTCCGCATTTATTATTACAAAACACAATCCCAGATCCCGGCAAGCTTAAAGAGCGAACTGGCAGTTAAAAAAAGTGAAGTATTATTGGAAAACGAAAATGAAAGCAGCGGCAACAGCGGTGGCCGCCAAAGCCTGTCCATCAACTTTGTTGCAGCCAGCACCAGCAAAACTGCCAAACATGGTACCGGGGAAGTGAAATGCAGGCCGCCCTATATTATTGTAACACAGCAATAAGCGTTGTTAAACGGCCTCCGCAAGCCGTATAAAAAGCAGTAACACCGGCTTCCGGCAAATAAGCTTAGCCAGGCAAGAAAGGTATAAGAAAATTTATTTTCTTATACCTTTCTGGTTTTATGGATGCCAGCCTTTAATTCTTATTACTTTAGTACAGGGATACTGAATGAAAAAGAAACTGCTACTATCTTCTATTGCTTTGTGTTGCCTGCTGCTGGCGCAGTTACTAAGCCAAAATAACACCGGCACCCAATCGTACCAACTGTTATATGATAAGGCAGAATCTTTGTTTAATGGTACCGCTACCGACAGTACAGATTCCATTGCGTTAAGTTATTACACACAAATCGTTGCCGGGTTACATCCTGATATATCGAACGCCCTGATGCTCTATAACTGCTTTGAGCGAAGCGGCATTCTAAAGCAAGGCCTTGGCTATGCTTCCGAAGATATGCTGCACGATTATTATTCAGCTTTGGCAATACACCATGCCTACCATTTCAGCGATTCAATACTATTCCGGCTCTTGCTTTCTGCAGGTAATGTACACTACGCAAAAGGGTTGTTCGATTCTGCTGTTCATTATTTTTCCAGGGCAGAAAAAATCATCAGCCGCTACCCTGCAGCCGGGCTTGCCGGCGACCTGTACAACTCGCTCGGTGCGCTCTACAGCGAGGCGGGCAACTATGTGCAAAGCGGCGTTTACTTTAGCAAAGCGCTGGAACTTACAAAGCAAGATCATCCGGAACTTAAAGAAGCCATCTTTGCCATGTCGGCTAATGTTGCATCGGCAGCACGGTTGTCCGGCTATCCGGATTCGGCGCTCCTGCTTTACAAAAAATTATTAAACGCCGGGCAGCCATCTGTAACTATCGTCAACAACATCAGCAGGATTTTTCTTACTAAAAAAGAGCCGGACAGCGCCTTGTATTATTTGCAAACAATGAAAGCTATAAACGGGCCTTATGCAATGGCCGTTTACAATGCCATGGCAGGCGCCTATATGCAAAAGGGAGATACAGCAAAAGCATCGGCGCGCCTGCAGATTGCCTTTAGCCTGTACAAAATGAATACGGCGCAAACAAAAAACAGTTACTATGCGGCTACGCAAAAATATTCCGGCGATCTATTGATGCTTGAAAACAAGCCGGGGGCTGCATTGCCTTATTACCAGCAGGCAATCATTCAGTACGATTATAAGTTTAATGACTCCAATGTACTGGCCAACCCCGGAAACTTCATCGGCGACTTTGCCAGCTATACCTTGTTTGATGCACTGGCGGCAAAGGCTGCCTGCTTTGCAGCACTTTACAATGGCACCAAAACCAGGCAGTATTATAAAGCAGCTTTGAATACCTATGATTCGGCGTTCGTTTTAGCAGATTATATCAAGAAGTCTATTGATAATGATGAAGCCCGGCTGTTTATTGCTGACAAAGTATTTGATGCATACAATAAAGCAGTTGCTTTCTTAATGAATGCAGACGGTACTCGCAGCGAAGCAGCGCTGATTCATGTATTGGAATGGATCAGTAAAAGCCGCGCCACTTCGCTTGCCATCAGCCTGAAAGAAAATAATATCAGGCAATACGCAGGCCTGCCGGATTCATTACTGCAAAAAGAAAAGAACAGTAAAATAACGATTTCACGATTGAAGTTACAGTTGCAGCAAAGCAGGGACACGGCCGAACAAACCAGGCTGCTTTCTGCAATTAATACGGCATCGCTACAGCTACAAACCATTAATAATACATTTAAAGATTTCCCTGATTATTACCGGCAAAAATTTGCGGCTGACAATATTAATATCCATGACATTCAAAAACAGGTATTGAATAATGAAACCGCAGCTATCTGCTACTTTAGAACCGGAGATAAATTGTACGCTTTTGTAATTAAAACAAACGCAATTTCTGTACATGAAATAAACAATGATACAGCGCTTGAAAGGAATAGTAATAGTTATATAACGGCGCTTGCAGAAAACAATACAGGTAAAACATACGATGAGAGCGCCGGGAAATATCTGTACAGTAAATTAGTGCAACCACTGAAAGATGATATTGCCGGCCTGAAATTCCTTATCATTATTCCTGATCAGGACTTAATTAATATTCCGTTTGAAGCGTTTGAGGCGGAAGACAGCAAATACCTGGTTCAGGATTATGCAATCACCTACCAGTATGCATTGCCTTTTTTACAGAAAAACAAGGCACGTTTCGACCAGAACAAGGCGATTGCTTTTGCACCTTTTGCGTATAATAACTCAAGTGCAACCATGAGCAGGCTGCCTTCCTCAATAAAAGAAATATCCGGCTTTCAAAAAAGCTCCCAACTAATTGCCGGCGCTGCCACAAAGCGTAAATTTATAGCTGCAGCAGGCAATGCATCGGTCATTCACTTAGCTACCCATGCAGCCGTAGATTACAAGGAACCGGAGAATTCATACATCGCTTTTTATGAAGGAAATACAAATGACAGCAGTTATAAAATGTATGCGCATGAACTCTACAACCTGCAATTGCCGCATACGCAGTTTGTTTTTTTAAGCGCCTGCGAAACGGGCAGTGGAAAAGTATCGCAAAGCGAAGGTGCGCTCAGCTTGTCGAGAGCGTTTGCTTTTGCCGGTTGCCCGAATATTATTACTTCGCTGTGGAAAGCGGAAGACAAATCCACGGCTTATCTCAGTGAGAAATTTTACAGGTATGTGAACAAAGGCTATTCTTACGCGCAGGCATTACAAAGAGCAAAAAAAGACTTGTTAGGAGATGAAACGATGAGCCAGTTTCATGCGCCGGCATACTGGAGCCATCTTATTTTTATCGGTGATGTGCAGGAACAAAAATCATCAGTCGCACTGTGGATAACTGCAATAGTTTTTACTGTAATAGTTATACTATTAATCATTTATAAAAGCAAAGTAAACAAACGACGTTTTGCTATATAATGAGCTTCTACTCTTTATTATTCTTTCCACTTCAGCAGGGCCAGCCTAATACGGCTGATGGCTTTGGCTTTGCTGTAAAACAGGTGCTGTTTGTTAGCCGTAATTTTATCCAGTTGCTTTTCTGCCGGGTCAATTTTATTTGCCTTGATGTATGCCAGCAACAGGTAGTAATCTGTTTCCTGCACAAAGTATTGGTCGCTGCTCCGGCTATTCATATTTTCCACCTGCCGGAAAGCATCAATGGCGGCCGTTGCATTGCCTAATTGCAGGTAAGCCTGCGCAGCGATGAAATAATCCCGCTGGCTTTTGTTTTGCGTTGCATTAAATAGATTGATAACCGTTGTATAATTGCCTGCACTGTAGGCAGTCTCGAGCCTGCCGGACTGTTCGCTGCTGCGGTTTACCGGCAATTGATACGCAATAAAAGCATCGCTGTACAAAGCCTGGTTAGTTGCTGAAACATACTGAAATATGCCATAGCCGGCAATTACTATCAGCAATACGGCGGCAACACGCATCAGGGTTTTAAAAAAAGAATTGCCTTTTATCACTTTTGCTTCGCTCTTTTCTTCCGGTGCAACTTCCAGCATATATTGCCGGTGCACCGCCTGTACCCGTTGCTTTAGTCCTTGCGACCGGATGGCTTGCTTTGCTGTTAACAGATGCTGATAACGTTCCCGCAACGCAGCATCATTCTGAAGTAGTTTTTCGGCAGCTTCTTTCTCGGCGGGGCTTAGCTCGCCATCCATGTACCGGGTTAATATTTCTATCACATCGTTGGTAAAATTATCCTGCATTTCTCAGCGCGTTTTTAAGTTGTGTGCGTAAAAAATCATCTTCCTGTATCATTCCCTCCAACTGCTTCATACACTTGTATTTTTTGTTGCGCAGCACCTGCTCGTTCTGATAATCGGGCATCTGCTGAATAACTTCATTCATAGAAAGGTCTTCATAATAAACGAGCAGCAGCAACTGCTTACATTTTGCTCCCAACCTGTCAAACAGTTGCTGAACAAGCGCAACATGCTCCCGCTTCACCAGGTGCTGCACAACGGCTTCCTCGGTTACATCTTTTGCGTTTTCAAATATCCGGTTGCGGTTATCCGTACTGCTTCTTTTTCGCAGTTCGCCCAGCCAGAGATTGCGGGTGATCGCATATAGCAAAGATTTGATGCTGGCATCGCCCCGGTACTTATCGGCTTCCACAATTTCTATAAATGCAACGATGGCTTCCTGGATAACATCAGCCGCATCGTCTTTATTCCCTTTGTTGTTCACCACATAATTTTCCAGCAATCCATAGTATTCTTTATAAATGACTTTAATGGCTGCATCCATTTCTTTAGGATGCTTCAATGCTGTTAGAAGGTCAGCATCTGAATAACTGCGGGCAACCTGCATGTATCCTGTCTTTATTGGTGTTTTCTGAAAATAACTTTGTAACCGGAAATGTAAAAATTATTGGCTGATGAACGCAAAGTATTTTTTATAATGGATAAAAGCAACTGCAAAAGTGCTTAACATGGAAACTACCTGCTGCAATTCAGGAGTGCTTAATAACATAAATGATTGTAAGTACTATCGGTTAGATTTTAAAGAAAAGAAACAGCAACAAATATTCACTTTAAAAAATAAAAAGCAGTGAAAATGTGATGGTTAGCACCTGTGAAAAAATAGTGCATCAGCATCAGCACACTTTTATTACTTCCATGCCCAGCAGGTCGCCTAACTTCTGAATTTTTGATGCCATGTGCCCGATGCCAACCGCGCAATGATGCGCCGGGCCGTGGCTGTTCCAACTGTTTACAAAAGCACGGGCGCCAATAGGAAACCGATACCGGCTGTTGGTGTTTCCTATTTGCAAAACCGGCCCCGGCACCGATGCTGCTTCTGCCGTTAGCAGCATCAGCCTGCCGTCTCTTTTTTCTACCACCGACAGCAGGGTAACCGGCCCGTTTTTTACCTGCATTTCTACCGATAACCCCTTTCCTACTTTACCATGATACACTTCTAAAGGACGCACTTTCGTTTTGCCTTCGGCTATGGCGATATGCCCCGGCCCGTCGTGCCCCATCAGTACTACATCCTCCTTAAAATCCATTGCATAGTATTCTGTAAAAGAACCGCCGGCGCCGAAGGAATCCATGATTTTCATAGCCTGCGCATTCTTGATTTCGTACTCGCCCGCCACCGGAACGCCACGCGCCGTAAGCAGCGAATTACCGAGAATAACAGACGCGATGGCTTCTTCATTATCGGCATTACCGGTGCCTTTGTAGTAGTAGGCCAAAGAACCTAAGCTGTACTGCTTAACCAATCTATCAAGAGCAACCGAAGTGGCAGCCGCTTTAGCTAACTCTTCTGCAGAACAATCTTCCTGCACCTCAAAAACCTCGTAAAACAGTTGTATCCGTTCTGCCCTTTCTTTATCGTTTACCGCCTTGCAAAGCGAAGCCAGTTCTTCTACTTCAATCAATTCGATATGCCCTCCAAAATGCGCGTATTGCCGGGTAAGATCGGTATAAATATCAAGCATCCCGCTGTAGTAATGCCCCATGCAACCAAGCCGGTTGTAAAACATGGTGTTGGCTACATTAGCCGCTGCAACCCACGCTCCTATTTCGTTCCAGCATTCCACATCATCGTGCAGCATACCGGTAACCTGGTGAAATTGTATATTGGTACGATGGAAGACATTAGCAATCTCCGGCACCGCGCAGGGAGAACAGGATGCCAGCCACTCGCCCGTCATCGCAGTACGGTCGCTCATGGCATTAAACACCGCATAATCAATAGCTGCTCCCGGTGATAAATTGAGCAGGATAACCGGCACTTTTGCTTTTTGCACCACCGGCAAAACAGTAGCAGAAAGCGCATACGTGGTAACATACAGAAAAATGATACTTACGTCCTCCTGTTTAAACTGCCGCCCCGCGGCGAAGGCTTTATCGGTCGTGTCCACCAGTCCTGCGTTTACAACAAGCGGATGATAGGCTGCAAGCTTATCTGCCACCACCTGCAGATAACCTTCGAGCCGCTCTTTTAACCCGGAAAACTGTGACCAGTAGGTATCCAGACCGATACCGAAAAGACCGATCTTAAAGGCTGATGTATTCATGAAGTTCATTTATGTAGAACGGTGAAGGCAAAAGCAGTTTGCTTCTGCAATAAAGGCTTTTTGAACAGGCTACAGATTTGATGTAAACCGGTAAGTACCGGAGCCGGCTTCGTAAATGCTGTATCCGTTTTCGTATTTGTAAAACTTTACAGACCTGGCCGCTGAAGCTCTTTTTCCGCTTTCCGATACGCAGTCTGCATTCTTTGCCGGCACGTATATTACGGCGCTGGTATTGGCCGGTATCGTAACGTCCATACGCAGGCGGCTGCCTTCTTTTTTCCATTGAGCAGTAATAACGCCGCTCATTGTTGCAAACGAACTTTTAACCCAGGTAATATCTCCGGTAACAGCAGGCCGGATAATAATTTTTTTAAAACCGGCGCCATCAGCATCACAACTAATGCCGGCCAAGTCATTAAAAAACCATTCGTTGATCTGGCCGAGCATAAAGTGGTTTTGCGAACCAAAATTACCGACTCCGGCATTCCATTTCTCGGTAAGGCTGGTAGCGCCCATCTTCAACTGGTAGCCATAGCCGGGCCGCTCCGACTGGTTATTCATATCAAAAATAACATCTGATCGTCCTCCTTCCGCCAATGCTTTTAACAGGAAGCGATAGCCTACATCGCCCGACGTTAATCCATTGTTTTTTGCACGGATGTCGGCTACAACAGCCGCTAACAAACCGCTGCGGTTTTGCGGGTCGGCAAGGCCGAGAAACAACGGCATCGCATTAGCCGTTTGCGAACCGGTGGCGTACCGGCGGAGGTCGGGTTGATAAAATTCTTTGTTGAAGGAAGTTCGTATCGCTTCCGCTTTTTTACCAAAGGCATCAGCATCCGTTTTCTTACCTAATAATTGCGCAATGCGGGCCATGATCCAGTTGTCATAATAATAAATAGCCGTTGCAGTAAACGAAACCGGCGTAAGCTGCGAGCCCCACGGCTCTTTGGGACCTATATCGTACCAGTCGCCGAGACCAACCGTAATTATATTGTTTTTTGCGGTAGCAGACAAGAAGGCAACATACTTTTTCATCCTATCGTAATAGCGCACGAGCAGCGAAATATCTCCGGAGAAAAGATACTGCTGCCAGGGCACAATAATAAAGGAGCTGCCCCACTCCGGCGAGTTGCGAAAACCATTGGTAAGATCGGGCGGGCCTGCAATAAAATATTCGGGCGCGATATTAGGAATGAGGCCGTTGTCCAACTGCGCATCAGCCATATCATTCATGGTCTTTCTAAACAGGAGCGCCATATCGAAGTTGTACCGCAAGGCAGGGCCGTTCAGGTGATTTTCTTCCAGCCAGCCCATTTTTTCACGGTGCGGGCAATCCGTCATCAGGCTCATCATATTACTGCGCTGTGCCCAGCGCACCAACTGATAGATGCGGTTAAACAAACTATTCGAACATTCAAATGTTCCGACGGGCGTTGATGAAGAATGCACTATCTGGTCTTCCAAAGTTTTTACCTGTGGCAACCGGCTGCTGCCTTTTGCAGCAAACAATTCTACCTGCAGATAGCGAGCGCCCTGATAAAAGAATTTCGGCTTCCACCTTTCCACGCCTTTACCGGCCAGCGTATATTGCCACCAGGCCGGCCTTGCACCATCCTGCGTAGCCGACCGCCGGTCTGCATAGCCGTTACTATCCAGCAGTTCGGCCGGTATAATGCGTATGTAAGCGCCCTGCTCGCCGGTTACACGGATACGCGGCATCATAGACGCATTCTGCCCGCAGTCATAGACCCATATATTTTCTTTCAGCTTCGTTACGTTAACCGGCTGCAGTACTTCGATCACTTTTACCGGCGGCGCGGCGCACGATAATCCCTTCAACGTTCCGCCGGGGCCGGCTGTTATCAGCGCCGGCTGCCATTGGCTGCCGGGTTTGAACAACGGTTTGTTCCATCCTGCTTCGGCCTTATTTGCATCATAATCTTCGCCGCCAAATACGTTGGAGTAGGTAACCGGCCCGGGCGCCACCTGCCACGAATCGTCCGTAGCTATTATTGTTGTTGTACCATCGGCATACTCGAGCTGCAACCGGGCAATCGCTTTCAACGGGCCAAAAGAGTTGAGGAATTTTACATAGCGCACCGGGTGCGGCTGGATGTTGTACATGCCATTGCCCAGCATTATACCAATGGCATTTGCCGAGCTGTGCAGCAGCACCGTTACATCATACGTATCATACAAAACAGTTTTGCGGTAATCGGTCCAGCCCGGCGTTAGCAGGAAGTCTCCTACTTTCCGGCCGTTGATGGTGAGCTCGTATTCGGAGAGGCCGCTGATGTGTACAACTGCGCGCACCAGTTTTTTACGAATCTCAAATTCTTTCCGTAACAGCATAGAAGCATAATCAGGCAAGGCCGATAAATCTGCAGGGCCGTCGGTAATATGCCGGGCCGACCAGCCCCCACTATCATTACTGTCAAAGGCGGTTACTTTTTTTCCGGAGGCTATATTGATTCCATTGGCGAACACTTCTACCTGCCGTATGGCAAATTGAAAATGCTCTTCGCTTCCCCAAAGCCGCGTAGTAGTAAGCCGCACATATCTCGCACTGGTGTTACTCACCGCAAAGTCTGCCGGTTTCCATCCCGGGTTATCATAAGCGGCGGTTGTATAATCTGCGATTACTGCTGTATTTTCAAAAGTTGAATCGGAGGAAACTTCAATTTTAAAATTTTTAGGAAAGCCATAGCCTGCGCGGTCTTCAAAAAACTGGGGCGTTATCCGAACCTGTGTTATCAGGGCGGGCGCACCCAGGTCTATCTGCACCCATTTTGTTGTTTGCGCCGCTGCGGCTGTTGCGGCGCGATAGCCATAAGGGCTTGGGGCAAACTGTTCAGCGCCGGCAGCCGTAATCCATTTAGCTATCCATTCTTCCTGTTTTACAATACCCATTACCCACGTAGCCGGCGCACTCCAGGCCGAAGCGTTGCCGTTATTGTCCCATACCCGCATCTTCCACCAGCATTGCTGGCCGGAGGATAATTGCTTGCCTTCATATTTTATAAAAGACATTTTATCCGAAAGCACTTTGCCCGGATGCCATAAATCGCCATTGTTGTTTTGCAGCAGTGCAGATGAAGAAGCAACGATTAGCTGATAGGCGGTCTGCCGTAAGTTCCTATCCGTACTACCGGTTGCATGAAGTGTATAACTAAGATCGGGATTGGAGTTATCAATACCAAGCGGCGTTTTCCGCAACTCACATTGCAGCGATACCGGGAAGAATTTTGCAACAGGCGTTGCCAATAGAAGTGAGCAATATAGACTGCCTGCAAAGAGCAGGAGCAACGGTTTTTGGTACGTTTTCATATCTGTGCAGGTTGGTAACGCTTTACCGTAATTAAACCGGCCGGCAGTGCCAGATCATTCCAATGCGCTTTAATTGCAATAGCAGCTCCTACAGCCGTAGCCTGGGCAACAGTAGCTGCATATACTTCCACGCCCTGGAAGAAGGCCGCCAACAGGTTCATATACACTGTATTTTTACTAAAGCCGCCATCCACAAAAATTTTTTTAACGCCGGTGTCCGCAAGCACTAATTGTGTGGATGCATATTGCTGTACGATCAAATCTAAAACGAGCTGGTGATAGGCTTCTTCTCCATCCGAAAAACTGTTAAGGTCATGGCCTGCGAAAAGAGAGGTTTTGATGATGTGTTGAGGTGCTGATAACTTGTATGCCCCGTCACTTTTCAACATCAGCCGGTTTATTATTGCTGCATCATATTTCATAGTGGTGTATTTTAATTCACTTTGATTAAAATGATCGCAGATCCGCTTTACCTGCTGCCCGTGTTCGTAGCCTGCAAATAGCCTTGATGCCTTTACCGGCCTGCCATCGTAAGTCAAATAACAAAGGCAATCATTCGCCAATTCGTCGCCCGTAAGCGAAAATGTATTAAAGGGATTTAAACTAATACACCAGGTACCGGTTGATAGTAAAATAAACGGCTCTCCAAAAGCAGCAAGGTATGGAATCAGCGCTGCAGAACTATCGTGTAAACCAGCACCAAATGCAATCTTATTTTTTCTACCCGCCATCGAAGTACATGCTAAAACCGGCGGTAGCTTCGCGGTAATATTTTCCGCCTGTACCCAACTGTGATAGGCCTGTTGCTGAAAATTCCAAAGCATGGTATGACAACCAATACTGGTAATATCACTATAAACGGCGCCACACAATAAAAAGCTCAGGTATTGGGGTAAGTGCAGCGAGTATTTAATTTTATGGTAGGCTTCGGGTCTCGTATGCTTCAGCCAGTATAGTTGCAGGCCTGAGTTGAGATGACCTAATGCCGGCGAAGCGGTATCAACAGCTATTGTGCCTGCCTTATCGTAGGTGCTGTAAAACTGCTGCGTTAACTTTTCGGGATAAGGCTTTAAGTAGTTGTATAAAGGTAAAAAGGGTTGCAGGCGCTCATCGAGATGAACAAAAGAAGCGCCGTAAGCCGAGCAGTTTACGGCTACTATCTCAAACCGTTCATCGGCTTGGATTTTTTTAAATGAATCCTGAATCCAGGTTGTGAGCAGGTGTATGTCTTCGCAAGGAAAGCCGTCTTCATCTGCCGTTTCCGGCAATTGTTCGGATTGCTCAAATATTAGGTCGTATTGCCGGTTAAACAGCAATACTTTTTTGTTGGTTTTGCCAATATCGAATATTAGTATAACAGGTAACGGCATCAAATCTGTATCGGAAAAGTTGGATAATTATTTATAAACAGCAATCTTACTTATAAACCTGTAGCTACTGTTTTTGAACCACGGTGCCGGATTAAGTTTTCCCGTACTTTTTCTTTTCGATATACCGCCAACGGAGCCAATGCGCCGCCGGCACGCAGCCTTGCTTCTGCCACGAGTGCACGCACATCGGTGCGAAAAGCCTGCTGCAATATTTCCTGCGCCGTAACCACATCGTTTTGCCCCTGCGCTTCGGTAAGTTTTTTTCTGTCAACCAGCAACGCCTGTGCATACGAAATCATAATGGCTTCCACCGATTGCAGGAGGTCTTCCAACGGGTCTTTTACATTGTGACTTGCATCTATCATCCAGCCCAGACCGGTAGCGTGATTCATGCCTTTTGCATCCATGCCTTCTACCAGTTCATTAAAAATGAGGAACAGTTGGTAAGGGCGGATGCTGCCAACCGTTAAGTCATCATCACCGTATTTGCTATCATTAAAATGGAAGCCGCCAAGCTTGCCTTCCAGGAGTAGCAAGGCAACAATTTGTTCGATATTGGCATTGGGTAAATGGTGCCCTAAATCTACCAGCGTATAGGCCTTGCTGCCCAGCTTTGTTGCATACAGTAAAGACTGCCCCCAATCGCCTACCGTAGTAGAATAAAAATTAGGCTCATACGCTTTGTATTCTACAAACATTTTCCAATCGCCGGGCAAAGCAACATACACTTCCTGCAGGCTTTCCAAAGTGTTTTGAAAAGCTCTTCGAAAGTTTAACTGGCCGGGAAAGCAGGAGCCATCGCTGAGCCATACGGTAAGCGCTGTGGAGCCTATTTCAATACCATGTTTTATCACCTCTATATTATGGTCAATAGCTTGTTGGCGCACGGCTTTATTTACGTGCTGCATAGAACCAAACTTGTAGCTCAACTGTTGGTCCGGCTGATCCTGAAACGTGTTAGAGTTCATTGCATCGAAGCGCAAATTGTTTTGCGCAGCTACTGCTTTTATATTATTAACGTTTTCCGGAATATCCCAGGGGATATGCAAAGAGATTGCGCCGCTGGATTGATTGAGCGCATGCAGCAAGCCAATGTCTTCTATTTTTTCTTCCAGACTGCGCGGCTCACCGCCGCCGCCAAAGCGGCCAAAGCGCGTACCGCCGGTTCCCAACGCCCAGCTTGGAATAGCTACCTGAAAAGCTACCAGCTTTTGCAGGATGCCTTCTGTACCGGGAACTTCTTCCTGTATAAAATTAAAATTACGCTGATGCTGGCTTTGCAGGGATTGATTGTGTGCTTCGATGGTGTGCTTTTCTATTTTCATACGGCGTTTTTTTAAACTACAAAGACATAAGGTATTAAGTACACAGTCACTTACGTTGATGGAAGTTTCCGGTGGAGACACCCGCCGAAAACCACGTCACCGGATAGTGTCTCATCATTCTGCATATTGCGGAGTAGTAAATGAACTTCCGTGACAATGTACAGAGTTTAAAGTAGTAATCGTTTTATTCTTCTGCTTTTTTTGCGGCATTACTGCTTACTGTTATTTCAATTTTTTCATGCATCAGTTATTAACAGGCATTGTATAATTCATGGCTGCATCATCCAGTATCAATACCCAATCTTCTCTCTGCGAAGGCACCGGAGATGCAACGGGCAAAGGCGGCGTAAATGTTAGCTGTTTATTGCCTTCAAATATTCCTATAAAAGCAGTTTTGCCGGTTCGCGGATCGAACCAGTTTGCATTGATTTTATCACCGGAAATTGAATTCGGTTTTACTACGATGTTCCTTCCATAAGCACTGTACACAAACGCATAATCTTTACCGATAGTTGCTTGTATATGCTCTGATGCCCCGCTACCTTCGCTTACCAATATACCCTGATCGGGAATACGACCGGCCATCGGCCTTGCTTCTATTAAAGCGCGCAGGTATTTCATTTCATTGGCCCCGGTAAAATCAAGCGCCTCTTTCCATCCATGCAGGGCGGCAAAAAGATTGCTTCCCTTCGCGCCAAAAAAAATGACCGGGCCGCATCCGTAAGTATGCCCGCAGGCACCGGCAAACACGCTTAGATAGGCCGCTTTGCGAACATCATACGCATTGGCATAGCCAAGCTCTTTAGCATTAAAACAAACCGGCATTTCCTCATAAATATTTTCCCCGTTTACAACAGGTTTAACGGGTGTCCTGGTGTAGTCATTCTTCACCGTTTCCCACACTTCGGTGTCGCGGCAATGCCCGGTCTGGAGCATATTAAGATCAAGCCAGTCGTCATTTTGAAACCATTGCGAAGAAGAGCCGGTGCCCTTCGGTTGCGGATGAAAAGTGATAAGCGCTTTACTATCATTTCTTACGCCCGCTATGATGCCTTTTGCCATCGCACGCCATGTATCGGCATCGTTTGAGTGCGGACGCGGATCCCGGTCGCCGCCAACTATCCAGATAATGTTTGTTTTATTTTTAAATCTTTCGCCAATCCGCCGGCCATAGGCAAAGGCATTGTCAGGCGTAAATATTTCCGGCCCTTTGCCCCAAAAATCTTTGAACACTTTGTCTCCCCAGGTAGGTAGCAATGCTATATACAAGTGAAAGCCTGCGGCAATATCAATGAGGCTATCTATGTACCGAAAATATTTTTCATCCGGCTTTGTAAGGTCGTCATTTATAAAAGGGAGATTACCATAAGCATTGGGCGTATGCAATCCATCTGCTTCGGCCAGCACGACCGCCTGTATAACATTGAACCCCTGTTCCGATCTTTTTTTAAAATAAGCTGTTGCATCTTCTTTGGTAAGTTTATGAAACAATTCCCAGCCGGTATCGCCCAACCAGAAAAACGGCTTGCCATCAGTGGTAATAAGATTGTGTTTATCCCTACTCACCTTTAAGGGCAGCAACTGCGCAGGAGATAGCTGTACCATTAAAGCAAAAACGAGTGTAATAAGAACCTGTTTCAACATGTTATGAATTATTGTTTCTATTCACCTACTACAAACACCGAATTGATTGCCGTTAATTGTAATGGGAAGCTCGTGAACGTTTCCCTACCTTTTGCTGTATGCTGCACACCTGCCATTACCGAAGTTGTGCCATCATACGGATTCCATACAACAGGCTTTACATTACCGCGGATTGTTACCGTTGTATTAATGTTATCATCCGATGAGTTGGCAAAAAAGTAAATGTCTTTGCCATCCCTCTTTTTATGAATATAGCTCAACATGCCTTTGCCGCTGTTAGGCTGCGGATTATTTAAAAAATCCACATCAGCACTTACATTCATATCGTTTAAAGCCTGAGATAGTGAAGCCGAAGTTGGCTTTGGAATAAACACCAGCTTCCCGCCTTTGGCATTTGTCTTAATCTCTGTAATGCCGGCAGGCATTGCATTTTCCGGATCCACACCAAACATGGCTTGTACCAGTGTCACTACTTCTTCATCCTGCCCAAACGCAGCAGACCGGCACGGCAGCACCGAAGTAGCAATCACTTTACCGCCGGCATCGTAAAACGCTTTTATCTTCTTCAGCGCATCAACAGCTATCACTTTGCCGCCAGGGAGAATCAGCACTTTATATGCCTGTTTATTGTCTTTGTTATTCAACAGCAACGCCGCATCGCTTAACGTGCATTGATTACTTCCCAAGATGTCGGGATGAAGGAAAGTGAAGTCGCGGTGCACTTCGTTGGTCAGCATATCGCTGATGCGGAGATAGTCTGTTTCGGGCGCCACATATTTGCCCCAGCTTTGCAAAGCATCCGCGCCTTTTGCACCAAAATGAAACCAGCTTTCCAAAGAAGCGATCGGGTACAATACGGCAATGTCTGTAACCGTTTGTCCGCCCTGCAGCAGCATGCACGAGCGGCCTGCCCATTCGTTATACCGCGACAGCTCCGGACCAATTTCCGGGTTATAAGCAGAGATGAGCGGCGGAATGCGCACTGCATTACTATCGGGATTGTACCACATACCATGCGGCACCAGAAAATTAATGCCCCGCGTAAACACTTCCATCGCTGCACGATATAAGGTTTGCTTATTAAATTTATCGCCGCCAAACCAGCCGATAGCGCCATATATTTCCGCAGCTACCACCGGCTTATCATACATCGCTGCAGAAGAAGAAATAAGCTTATAGCCTTCGCGGCCATGACCATGGTAAAAGATCAGGTCCATTAACGGAATATGCTGGTACCGGTAGTATTTTAAAATATCGCCGTTCATATCCGTGGGCTGAATTTCGTAATTGCCCGGCGGATGGCCCGAACTTTTCAGCCCGTATTTATCGCACCATTCCGTTACTACTTTCGGGAAGCCTTCCGATAACAAAGTAGCGCGGGTGTTAAACAGCGCAACTCTTGCCGCATCTGTTTCCGGGCCGATGTCTTCCCACAGGGCAGGGTAATACAACGCAGCTTCTTTGCCGTACAGCGATTTGAATTTTTCATTGAACTTATTCGTCCAGGTGCGCTCGCCGTGCTCGCCCATGGTAAAGAAGCCAACATCATCAAAAAATATCTGTTGAATAGTGGTGCCGAAATAAGCCTTATACCGCTTTGCAAACTGTTCGTTGTTCAGCGCTACATATTTACGGATGGCATCGGGATCAAGATAATCCACCGCAATATCGTTTGCGGCATTGCTGTTCACCACATCGCAGGTAAAGAGCATCACTTTCCAGTTGCCCGCAGGTGCGTGCCAGTTTAAAACGTTATTTTTATCGAAGCGCTTATTTCCATGCGCTGCCGCGTACCTGTATCCATGGCCACGGCAGCCATCAATACGCCGGCAGGAACCGGCATTTGCAGTATAGCATTGCCTGCAACTACGGTGTCCTTTTTCGATAAAATTTTCCGGGTATCATTAGGATATAATTGTTTCATTCTGCCGCCAGCAGACCCGCTTGGAAAATCAAGATCGTCGTACCAGATAACGTGCAGGTTTTCTTTTCTCGCATCATCTAAAATGCGTTTATAGAATGTAAAATATTCATCGCTCAAGTAAGCAGGTTCCATACCGGGAAACATTTTTTTACCGGTAAAATTTGCCTGCGAAGTAACCGGCAAAACCGTTACGCCGCCGAAGTTGCTTTTATATTTTACATCGTGCATCTGGCTGTCTATGCCTTCGTTGGTCAGTCTTCCGTTCATGTGCCAGAAAGGCATTGGCTTGTACTGCCCGGGCGGGTTTTTAAACGCCGTATGCCAGTCTGTGTTTTGTGCCGATGCAGTAAACGTATTTATAAGTACTGCAGCTATAATTAAACGGGTTAGTTTTTGCATCGTGAATGTTATTATGTACAGGATTTTTTCGGATACTTTTTTTGGTTTACTGATAAAATGCTTACAGGGCGGCTTGCCGGAGGCAATATCTATAAATTCTTAAAAGCAGGCAACTGCTCTTGCGCTGTAAACAGCCCTGCTTACTATAAACAGCCTTCTGGCCGCGGGGCAACGATTCCTTATTTATTACATACTGCAATTCTTATCCCATCAATTTATCCGGGCAAATAAAATACTTCCTGTAACGGAACAACAACGGGAGAATGATCGGCATTGGTTTCCATAATATCACTCATAAATGCCCACCAGCGCTGCATCAGGGGCTCCGTTGCCAATTCATCCAACAGCATTGTGTCCGTAATTTTAAAGACGCCGAATAAAGCATTGGTTTCTGCTTCCAGAAAAATGGAATACTCAAAAATACCTTTCGATAGAAGCAATGCTTTTAGTTCCGGCCAGATAGCATCATGCCTTCGCTTGTACTCCTGCTCAAAGCCCTTGTGCACCTTCATTTTAAATGCAATGCGTTCCATACTTTCGCTCGTTGTTAGCACCTGTAAGTTACCTGTAAAATCCCATCGCTACACCGCCATCTACATTCAAGGCATTGCCGGTTGACTTGTTAAGCAGGCCGCCTACAAAAGCAAAGCAGGCATTGGCAATATCGTCGGGTAAAATGATTTCGTTCAGCAACGTGCGTTTGGCGTAATACGCCGGCAATTCCGCTACCGTAATACCATACGCTTTGGCGCGACCTTCGGCCCAGCCGCCTGCCCAGATATTAGAGTCGGAAATAACGGCATCAGGATTAACCATGTTCACTCTTATCTTATCGCCGCCAAGCTCTGCAGCCATTAATCTTGTAAGGTGCGCCTGTGCTGCTTTTGCAGAGCCATATCCCGGGTTATTAGGTCCGGCAACCACCGCATTTTTAGAAACAATATTGATGATATCACCACCCATATTTTGCTTACGCATTATTTCAATACCCGCCTTCGATACAATAAACTGGCCTTTTACTAAAATATCATAGAGCCGGTCCCACTCTTCCAGTGTATGCTCAGTAATGGATTTGGAAATACTGATGCCGGCATTGTTCACTACGATATCTATTCCGCCGAACGCTAAACAAGCAGTTTCAAAGGCCTGTTGCGCAGAAGTTTCGTCTGTTACATTCAGCATTGTTGATGCAACGGCGTCTTTGCCAAAGCTCTTTGTAAATTCATCCATCGCGCCCTGCATTCTTTCTTCATTAATATCGTTAATAATAACGCAGGCGCCTTCGGCTGCAAACTTCTTAGCGATGGCTTTACCAATACCGCCGGCGCTGCCGGTTATTAACGCTACTCTGCCGCTTAATGCTTTGGGCTTAGGCATGCGCTGCAGCTTGGCTTCTTCCAACAGCCAGTATTCTATATCGAATGCCTCCTGGCGGGGCAATGAAGTGTATTCGGATACCGCTTCTGCGCCCTTCATTACATTAATGGCATTGATATAAAACTCCGATGCCACGCGTGCTGTTTGCTTGTCTTTGGCAAAGGTGAACATGCCGGCGCCGGGATAGATAATTACCACGGGGTTCGCATCGCGCATAGCAGGACTGTTGGGATGTTTACAGGCAGCATAGTAATCTGCATACATGCTGCGGTAAGCTTCAAATTGCGGCTGTATTTTTTCTTTGGTAGCAGTTATATCATTTACATTTTCCTCCGGGGTAAGGTTGAGTACGAGCGGGCTGATTTTAGTACGGAGAAAGTGGTCGGGACAACTGGTACCCATCGGCGCTAACCGGTCTAAATCATGGGAGTTAATGAATTCCAATACTCGTTCATCATCCGTAAAATGCCCGATCATTTTGGTTTGGGAAGAACAGCAGCCCCGTAACACAGGTGCGAGCGCCGCTGCCTTTTTCAGTCTTTCTTCTTTAGGCAACGAATGTAGTTTTTGCCCGCCGAATATTGCGCCCTTCTTGCCGTAATTGTCTTCCAGGTACTGCGCGCATCGCTCCACCACAGTTAGTGTATTTACATAGCTTTCATAAGCCGTATCGCCCCAGGTAAACAAGCCATGCGAGCCCAGCATAATACCACGGATAGCTGGATTGGCGTCTAAACAGGCTTTTAGTTTCAACCCTAAATCGAAGCCGGGACGTTGCCAGTCAACCCACCCGATCGTTCCGTTAAAAAGCTCCTCCGTAATGCGCCTGCCATCTTTAGCAGCGGCAATGGCAATGGCGGCATCGGGGTGTAAATGGTCTATGTGTTTAAAGGGTAAAAAGCCGTGTAAAGGCGTATCAATAGACGGCGCTTTGGAAGCTAAATCGTAGATGCAATGATTAAACAGTGCTACCATTTCGTCTTCGTGCTCGATGCCGCGATATACATTGGTGAGGTTACGCAACCGGCTCACATACAAAGCCGCCAGCCCGCTCCTGGTAAGGGTTCCAATGTCGCCACCGCTGCCTTTTACCCACATCACTTCTACCTCTTTGCCGGTCAGCGGATCTTTTGCCATTGCCTTGCACGAGGTATTGCCCCCGCCATAATTAGTAAGCCGCAAATCGGCGCCCAGCAAGTTTGAGCGGTAAATAAGCAGTGCCACCTGGTCATCACCAAGCGCTGCCGCTTTTTCGTTATCCCACAGATAGCTCACGTGTTTAAAGCCTTTATTGGAGGAAGCGGGGTAATCAGCATTAATAAATGATGTATTTTCCATAAAACATTTTTTAAGTTTTAAAACCGGCGGCGGCTTTCCGCATTGCAGTGTACTGCTTACTTAAGCGAATTGCCGTAGCCAACAATAATTACCGATAGCATAATAACGGCAATGCCGGCAATCACTGTTCCGAATGTTTTTTTAGCAACGCCCTGCCACTCTTTTACAGCAATGCCCCAGAAGTTGGCCACCAGTATTATAAAGGCCATGTGAAGTATCCAGCTACTGGCGCCGTTGCCGAGTTTACTTTCGCCCATGCCATAAAAAAAGAATTGCAGAAACCAGGTAAGGCCTGCGAGCGCAGCAAAAGTGTAGTTGCGCAACAAAGGCGTTTGCCGGTTGGTATAATCGCCGAACGATTTGTTGCGCGCATTTAAGATCATGCACCAGATAAAGTTGGTGGTTAACCCGCCCCAGAGAATCACTACATAGGTTACATTATTCTGAAACAAAAACTCGCCCCCGGCAGGGTGCAGCGCTTTCCACATTGTATTCGCTTTGTTGGCCATCTCCTTACCGGCATCAATACCAAAAGCGAAGCAGGCGCTTAATACGCCGGAAACAATGGCTACAAAAAGTCCTAACCCGAATTTGTATTCTTTATTTTCGGCGGCCGTTCTGCGGGCAGACAAGTCTCTTTCTTTCATAATGCCGGCCTTACCGCAGACAACTATGCCCAATATGCATACCACTACGCCCAGCAGTACAATTCTTCCCCATTGGCTGCCAAGCATATCGCTTAACGAATCTTTGCCTTCCTTTGGAAAAAAATCGTAATAAACCGATGGAATGAGCGCGCCGAAAACAGAGCACAGCCCAAGTATCACCGAGCTGCCTAATGCTACGCCTAAGTACCGTACGCCAAGCCCGTAAGTAAGGCCGCCGATGCCCCATAGCAGACCGAAGAAATAGGTTGCGCCTACAACGCTTTGATCCGTACTGCCGATGATGTTGCCGAATCCGGGAATGGTAAGCCACGCTGCCAGTGGCGGTACAATAAGCCAGGAGAAGAGGCCGCCGATGATCCAGTAGCTTTCCCAGTGCCAGCCCTTAACCCGCTTATACGGTATATAAAAGCTGCCGGAAGCAAAGCCGCCGATAAAATGAAAGATAACACCAAGGATAACCTGCATGCTGATTGTTTTCTATATGGCCTGATAAAGCGGTGTAAAAGTAAGGGCCTGTGTACATGCAACTGTTATGAACTGTTGCTGAATAAAAACGGCTGCAACAAAGCCGCTGTTTGACTTGTACGTATCACCAATTATCAGGGTTGCTCTTTTGGTTATGCAATAGTTTATTACTTTACAATGCTTCAAAACTTTTTGCAATTAATTTTAAAAGACAACAATGTCCTCCGAAAATCTATACACCCTTATTGCAATTGATGAATACTCCGCTTCGCCGAAGTATTTGCAGGTTGTGAATGCGATAATGAAAGCGATTGAAGAAGGAAAAATATCAAGGGGCTATTGTATGCCATCCATCAACGATTTAAGTTATGAGCTGGACATTTCAAGAGATACCTGCATCCGCATTTATAAAGAGCTAAAAAAATTAAATATCATCAACTCGTTTCCGGGAAAAGGATATTTTATTAATGAAACAGATATAAAAAAACGAATCAGCATTTTCTTACTGTTTAATAAACTAAGTACTCATAAAAAGATTATTTACGACAGCTTTGTAGCTGCTTTGGGGCCGGATGCAGCCATAGATTTTTATATCTATAACAACGACTTCCTGCTCTTTAAAGAACTGCTGAACAACCGGAAAAAAGAATACGCCTACTATGTTATTATCCCGCACTTTTTAGAGGGTGGCGAGCATGCGCCGGAGATTATTAACACACTTCCCAAAGACAAACTGATTATTATGGATAAGCTGCTGCCGGGCGTAAACGGAAACTACGGCGCTGTGTATGAAAATTTTGAGAAAGACATTTATACCTCGCTGGTACAGGCGCTTCCCCAACTCGCAAAATACCATACCCTCAACATTATATTTCCCCAATACACCTACCATCCAAAAGAGATACTGAAAGGCTTTGCCGGTTTTTGCGACGATTATGCATTCCATTATACCATCGTTCATGATATTGAACAGGTGCAAATAAAAAAAGGGGAAGTATATATTAACCTGATGGAAGATGATTTGGTGCTGCTGATAGAAAAAATTTTATTGCAGGGTTTGAAAATAGGAGAAGAAACCGGTGTTATTTCCTATAACGAAACGGCTTTAAAAAAAATTATTCTTAATGGCATTACTACCATATCTACAGATTTTAAAATGATTGGTGAAAAAGCCGCCGGTTTAATCCTTAAAAATTCTACAGAACATATAGAAGCAGGTTTTTACCTGACGCTAAGAAATTCGTTGTAAACGCAGGTAAATATTAAACCTTCCACCCGTAGGGCACATACTCGTTATCAAACGTCCCATCGTTGTACAGGTTTACCAGCGCATAGCCATTCTCCGTCCGGTAACGCGCTCCTTTCCACCAGTTGCCGCTTACCGCGCCATTGCTAATATACGTAACGCCATTGTACAACACCTGCTCGTACAAATGAATATGCCCGCTGAGGCACAATTTGATGTTCGGATAGTTATCGAAAACTTCAATGATGCGTGCCGAGTCGGTGTGCATGGAGCCAAGCCCGAGCACATAACCCTCGTCGCCTTTTATTTTATTATCTACCACCACCGTTGCCGCAGAAACAATGGGCACGTGCGATACAACAATAACCGGCGTATGAGAAGGCGTACCGGCAAGGTCTTGCTGCAGCCAGTTGTACTGCGCTTCATCCAGCATACAGGTGTACCAGCTACCATCTGTTTTTGGCTGGATACTGTCTAAAATAATGAAGTGCCAGCCACCCTTATCAAAACTGCGGTAAGGAGTGGTCAGGTTCATTTTTTCCATAGCATACTTCTTACCATACAACGGATCTTCTTTTTGCCCAAAGCCCCAGCAATCATGGTTGCCAATGCAATACTCAATGGGCAAACTGTTGTCCTGCTTAAAAATATTTTGCCATAATTTCCACTGTGTTTCTACCCGGTCCTGCGGCTGCTTCAGCGCATCGAAAATAGAATCGCCGCCGCTCATAATAAAAGAAGGCCGGTCTTTTTGAGATTGCAGATGGTGCAGGCATTTTGCAAGGCCCTCCGGCGCCCTTAATTCCGGCTCCATGTGCACATCGGTAAGGTGCGCAAAACGCAATACCCGCTTTTTGTTTATATAGGTGCCGGCAGCAAAACTTTTTATACCAAAGCCTGCACCTAACAAGCTAAGCAAACCACCATTTTTTATTAATTGCCGGCGAGTAATCATAGGATTATTTTATACCTGCTAATGTACTTCACCCTTGACTGCAATGCTGACCGAACTTAAAAAATAACGATTTGATTATTAAGCTATATAAAAAAATGCCTGGCAAGACTGCCAGGCAACATTCAACATAAGAAAAGCTTTCTGGTGTAAAAGTGATTATTGGCTTTAAACAGATTGTCAACAGCCCGTTAAGCAATTAATAAGATTTGCTTTTTATAGTAACCAAAGATTTGATGATTAAGAAGCTGTTTAGCGTTTGTTTATTGTGGTCATTTTACGCCGTCGTTTCGACTGCAGGAAGGAATCTCTGCCATATTTTACTCTACTTTGGTTACAGAATGCCTGCTATCGTTGGCATTACAGCTCTACATTCTTTTGGTTTTTTAATTATAATGCTAAACAGCTTCTAATAAAAATAAAGCCCGCATTTCAACTTTCCGTTTATTCATGTACAAACATTTACCAATTGGTGATTATTGCAGTATTTTAAAATTACGTGTACCGCTTTTTAAAAAATAAGCGCATTATTAAAAAACTTAACATTGAGAGAGCAAAGCGAATATTAAATTTGTGTTATCATTTAAATAAATTTATACCATGGCTAATGATAACATTATGGCTCTGAAATCCCTGCATACCAAAAAAGAGATGAAGCAGGCAGTGGCCGGCAAAATTGAAAGCGTGCTGACAGAAATGAAAAACGCGCTGGGTGAAAAGAAATTTCACCGCCGGGTACGGAAAGCGGCTAAACTGCTGATGCAAGGGATTCATAGCGAGGAGGTGCTTAAAAAAGCAAAAAAGAAAGCAGCCGTAAACAAGGCTGCAAGCATTAAAAAAACAACTGCCAAAAAAGTAAAAAATGCAAAAAGCGCAAAGAAAGTAAAAGCAGTGCTGCCCGAGATATTCAATAGTTAACAGAAGGAATTTATAAGTAAGAAAAGGCTGTACCAAAACCGGTACAGCCTTTTCTGATTTTAAAAAATTGGTTGCTTGTAATAGCCTAAAAAATATTTACTTTCTTCGTAACAGATTTTGATCCGTCACTTACTTCTACCGTATATAACCCTGCAGTTGCATTCGGTAAGTTTACATCAATATTGGCATTTTTAACGGGATTGCTTCTTTGAGCGCTATAAACAATGTTGCCGGTCATCATATTAGTTACTTTAATCACCACATTGTTGCTAAAGCCGGTCAGGTTAATTTTAAAGGCGCCATGTGCCGGGTTTGGATAGATTACTAAATCTGTTAACACCGGTGTGTTTTCGGCAACTTCTACCGCTTTACCTGTTGAGCAGGCACATGCATTGGTATAAACAGCGTTAACGGGATCAAAATTAGCCCAGCCGGTAGTCCAATCGGTTGTTTGGCTGAATGCACCTCTGTAGGTTACCGGGGTAAAGAACGGATCTGATAAACCAGCATGGCCAAAGTTGGCAGTATTCAATGCAGGCGATCCGGCTTTAGGCCTGAGATTAGGCGCCGTAAGGTTGTAAGGTACGCTTAGCTTTACCTGAAGATTACCAGGATAATAATTATTAGCACTCAGCAACAGGTTATCTACTGCACTGTTAACAGGAGTTGATACTACATACTTGGGAGCATATTTACAGGTAATAATGTTACCGGTTACTAATGTATCTGCAAGTACATTGCTTTGTGTTGGTGTACCATCTATCAACAAGCCTTCCGGAAAGCCCATGATAATAGAATTATAAATGTACTGATGGCTGTTTCTGCGGATGTGCGCGCCGGCTGTAAATAAAGAATTCTGGGTAGTATCAGCACCGGCATCGGAAGTTACGTTACAGAAGATAGCACGTGTTTGCGGAGTATTTGCAGTGCCGGTTGCATCGTTATCCGATTCAAAACCTTTGGAGCCGGAAACATCAGCCACTTTTTTATCGCGTAGGCCCATAGCAAACTGCACTTTGCCGGAGTAGCCGTTATCGGTATCAAAATCATCATCAATACCACGGAAGGCAATCAGGTGTTTTGCATTAACCGTACCGCCAAACCACTCAAAAGAGTCATCATTGGCAAAACTTACCTGCACATAGTCAATGGAGGTACCGGCGCCAACTGCACCCATAGTTAAGCCATTGATTTCATTGTTTGGAGACAAGGCAACACCGGCAAACTCAACACGTACATATTTTAAAGTGCCGGAGTTATCATTAGGATCAGGATTAGCACCGCCGCCATATTTTGTATCGTCCGAAGGGGGAATGCCTTCAATATTAGCTTCGCCGCCCGGTACATTTAGCGGACCTCTGCCTAATAAAATAAGCCCACCCCAGTCACCACGTTTTCTAAGACCAGGTTTTCTGGAAGAGGTAAACACGATCGGGCAGGTAACTGTTCCAATTGCCTGCAATTTGGAACCACGCTCAATAATAAGACTGCCCTTGTTAGTAGTGTCGCCAATAATTACGGTACCTGGCTGAATAGTAAGTGTAGCATTGTTCTTTACATAGATATAACTTTTTAAAAAGTACGTGGTATCACAGTCCCAGGTTGTGTTTACGGTAATGGGTGCGGTAATACGCTTAATAGGTTTCTGGGCATGTAACATGCCGGCAATCGGGAGGACGAACAGCAGAAGGCTCAGCTTCCTGCACATTGTTGTTTTCATTGTTTATGAATTTTTAGAAGCCAAAGCTATGCTGACATTTTATCATTTTGCCTATTCCAATATTACTAAACGTTTAAGGAATTATTAACGACATGTATTGTATGATAATATTTTTTTAATTCATTTCAAGACAGTTATAAATGCATGGCTTAACAATTAATTAAAACAAACTTCACAAATACTTCATCATAAGGTAACATTATGTGACATTATTGCAGGTTTACTTTTGCATAAAAATCCTATGAGGCTAAGCGTACCCTTAACTATTTTACTGTTTCTTACCTTTTTTTTCTCCAAAGCACAAAATTCATCCATCAATGGTATCGTAAGCGATGGAGGCAACAGCCGCCCGCTTACCGGGGCTACCATTATTGTTCAAAAAACAAATAAAACAGTAACCAGTGATAACAGCGGTAATTTTAAAATAACCGGTTTGGAGCCGGGCAATTATGTATTGACCATTTCTTATGTAGGCTATACTTCCAAAGAAATAGCAGGGGTAGAGGTAGTTAAGAATGGACCAACCACTTTAAATATTTCTCTTGACCTATCCACAGGCAACAAATTAAATGAAGTAGTGGTAAAAACAGAAGCCCGGAGAGAAAATGTAAGTGCCCTGCTTAATGTCCGCAGAAACAGTGCCGTCGTTTCAGATTTTATAAGCGCTGATATGATACGGAGGTCACCGGATAAAAATACCAGCGATGTGCTGAAGCGGGTAAGCGGCACTACGATACAGGAAAACAAGTTTGTGGTAGTGCGCGGCATGAACGACCGGTATAACGAAGCGCTGCTCAACGGGGCGCTGTTACCCAGTTCAGAGCCCGACCGTAAAACATTTGCTTTCGACATTTTCCCTTCGGAGATTCTTGATAATATTACCGTTATCAAAAGCGCTTCGCCTGACCTGCCGGGAAGCTTTGCCGGCGGATTGATACAGGTAAATACCAAAGAGGCGCCGGATAAAAATTTCATATCCGTTCGCGGAAGTTTAAGTTATCATAGTATTACTACGGGTAAAGATTATTATGATTATAAAGGTGGCAAAACAGATTGGCTTGGTAAGGACGATGGAACGCGGGGGCTGCCGAAACGTTTTCCTTCCACTAAAGAATTTGCAAAGCTGGATGTAAATACGCAAACCTTATTTGGTCAAAAATTTGAAAACAACTGGAAATATTATTTAAAGTCTGCCGCCCCGCTCAATTATTCCTTTCAGGCATTCGGAGGATTTAATGCCAATTTAAGCCATAAACATCCTTACCCCAAACTGAGTGGTATTATGGGCGTTACTTACACCACCACAGTAAAGTACAGCCATTATGAAAGATATGATTATGCTACCCTCGATACCCAATACCATTTTACCGACAGTGCTTATAACACCAATGTGCTTGCCAGTGGTATGGGAAATCTTTCTTTTAAGCTTAACGCTAACAACAAATTCTTTTTTAATAATCTTCTTTCCGTTAATTCCAACGACCAGCTAATCCTGCGTTCCGGCCCCAACCGCGCCAGCACTATATACGATGTAAAAGCCAATTCTTTTTTCTTTACTACCAATAAAATAGTTAACACACAATTAGGCGGCGATCATTTTTTTCCAAAGTCTAAACTGCGCATCCGCTGGCAGGGTTATTATACCGATCTGAAGCGAAACGAGCCCGATTACCGGCGCAATCAATACGCTCAATTCGATCCGGGAGGCGCTTACAACCTGCTCCTGGGTCCAACTGCAAATGCCGGCACCGCTACCGGCGTACGCTATTTTGCCCGTGTGAGGGATAAAACTACGGGTATTAGCCTTGACCTAAGCTTACCCTTTAAAATGCTGGACAACACACAAACATTAAAAGTCGGCGGCAACTATTATCATGATAAGCGCAACCGCAACGCCCGCTTCTTTGCACCTACGTATGACCCGGACCGAAATTTCAACTACAATTTATTGATGTACGGGCAGGATTCTGTATATGATCCCAAAAATTTCAACACCCGCCGGGGATTTTCGTTTTCGGAATATTACGATCCGAAAAACCATTATGATGGCTTTATAAAAAACACTTCGGCCTATGTAATGCTGGATAATAAGCTGACCAAAAACATACGGCTTGTATGGGGCGTGCGTATGGAAAACTATCATAATGTAGTAAGAACGTTTGATGAAGTCAACGAACGTTTTAAAGTAGATACAACTTATTTAGATTTTTTACCATCCGCCAACTTTATTTATTCGGTGCTTCCAAAGGCTAATATCAGGGCAAGCTTCAGTAAAACGGTTGCAAGGCCGCTGTACAGAGAATTGGCCAATCAATTATTTTACGACTTTTTATCCAATGCCACCTTTGTTGGAAATCCCAAGCTTACGGAAACGCACATCAGCAATTACGAAGTGAGATGGGAGCAGTATTTTTTAAACAGCCAGTACTATTCGGTGAGTTTCTTCTACAAGAAATTTAAAAATCCCATAGAACCATATATTGCCATTGCCAGCGCCGACTCCAGAACTATTGGCTATACCAACTTTGTAGATCCTACGAATTTTAGTTCACCCAATACCCCGTTAAAAGCACATAATTATGGTGTTGAATTTGAATTCAGGAAGAATTTCGACTTCATCAGCCAGTCGCTTAAAAATTTGTCGGCTTATGCCAATGTTTCTTTTATTAACTCGAAAACTAATTCTTATGCATCGGCTAAAGATTCTACCTTCCGGCCACTGCAAGGTCAGTCTCCTTATATAATAAATGCAGCCCTGCAATACAACGACCCAAAAACTAATTTAGGTGTTTCTGTATTGTATAATGTTATTGGTCCGAGGCTTTTTTTAGTAGGTGGTTTGAGTGAAGACCCGGTATATGAAAAAGTGCACCCGGCCTTAGACATTAAGTTATCTAAGTCTTTCTTAAAAAACGGGCTGGCCGAACTTACGTTTGCTGATATACTGCATAAAGATGATGTGCAGTACTGGGATATTAACAATAGTTCGTATCACAAATACAGTTCTAACAGTGAGGACCAGTTAATTCAGACCAATACTTACGGAATGAATGTTACTGTAACTGTTGGATACAGGTTTTAAATTATTTCTTTAATAAACTTGCAAACGCCCTGAGAATAATTACTCTCAGGGTGTTTGCTTTTAAAATAACATAGCAGTCAGCTTGTACGGATAACAAACAGTTTGCGGATACAAATAGTTGCGGATCAGTAATCTAAAAATCAGAAGGGCTAATTACATGCTTGCTAATCAGACCCGAGGTATCATTTTTTGATTAATAATTTACATTTCTGAATAATTGGTATCATTTTAACTGCGATACAGTCAAACCGTACTTTGATGAGCACTACCACCGGCAACGACTTACCCTTACAAACATTAGAAAAGAAAAAAAATTCGCTTACCCCGCATGAACTGGTACGCCGGCACATGGACAATCCTGACGAGCCTATAACAGATGAGGATATGGAAAACATAGACCTCACTATACAAATGCCCGACAATACGAAGAACGAAGCTGATAGAGAAGCTGATGAACTGGAAGGAGATAATACCGGCACTGCCTACGATCCTAATGCCTGATTTTGCCAATTATAAATCATTGCACTAAAAATACAATTTTTACAATAGCAGCGGGCGCTTTGGTACCAAAGCGCCCGCTGCTATTGTCCTATGGCTGTTAAGTATTACATCCCTTTTTTTAAAATGCCACCTGCACGCCGGTAAAGAACACATCTGCAACTTCAACATACGCCTGCTTATTTTAAAAGCCAATCTGTTAATGCCTGAAAACTTACTCCGGCATAGCATTTACACACGTTCGCAAACAATATTAAGTTATTGATATGTCTGGGAATCCGGATTAAACCGCTGCTTAATTGCTATACCTTAACCTCCTCGCATTACAATAATAACCTCACAAAAAAACGCTGTTATGCCTTACAAACTAATCAAAGGAAATTTTCACATTTTTTACCCGGCAAATCCAAGAAGCGGCCCCGAGCCTGACGGCGACACCGTAAAATTTGCTCCTGACGACAAACATTTAGTAGAACTGTTGCCGCGCGCTTCTTCCTCTCCCAAATTTAATCTTGCGGGCATAACGAGTATCCGCTTTGAAGGGATAGACGCGCTGGAAACACATTTTGAAGTAGAGGGCGACACTTTTCATCAGCAGTACGACCTGGCAATACAGGCAAGAGACACGCTGCTGCAAAAGGCCGGCTTTGGACATATCGAATACTTTGCAGACAAGCCATATAAAGTACAGTCTGTAGCGCATCATCCTATACAAGGTTATATTTTGTCGAACGGACTTGATACTTATGGAAGAGTCATTGCTTTTGCATTTACCGGCGATACACCCGAGACCGACGGCTCCAGTATTTATGCAACGCCCGGTTTGCTTGACAAAAGCCTGAATGCGTATATGCTGAACGAAGGACAGGCATACGGCGAATTTTACCTGACACTGCCTGCCGAGCTGCGCACCCATTTACAACAATTGGTTACAACGGCAAGAAGTAAAGCGGTTGGCCTGTGGAGCAAAGATGAGGCAAACACGACCAAAACTGCTTCAATAGCCAACCTCGCAGCATTACAGCAACTGGTAATCTGGCCCAAGCTGTTTCGCAGGCTGGTTTCTTATTTTCAGGGTGGCTATACAGGGCTTTCAAAATTTGATGAATGGCTGCGGGTTGATCCGGTGGACCGGGACGACCGGCTCATTTTACCAACGCTTGAGCTTGGAAACATGCACGACCTGATGGCGATAACCGGCGATACGATTCGTTTAAACTATTTGCCGGAAGAAGTAGTGATTGTGCCGGATGATTATAAGTTGCCGGTTCCTGTGCCTGTTCCGGTACCGTTTGGTAAAAGAGCCATTAAAATTATTGCAGCGCTTGTTAACCCGATAGAGAAAGAAGAAGCCGGCTTTGAAACTGTGACTTTGCTAAATACCACCAACAGCGATATTGATATAACCGGCTGGCTG
This sequence comes from Ilyomonas sp., assembly GCA_965247435.1. Classification (GTDB taxonomy): domain Bacteria; phylum Bacteroidota; class Bacteroidia; order Chitinophagales; family Chitinophagaceae; genus Ilyomonas. The sequence goes on from OZ252019.1 coordinate 3,203,269, forward strand.
ATTGCAGACAACACCGGTAAACAAAAGCTGACCGGCAGCATTGCAAAAGGAGATACACTGCGGGTACATTTAACGGGGCAGGTACGCCTTAGCAATACGAGAGATACCATTACCATTTTAGACGCCGACAATAAAATTGCGGACCAGGTATTTTACGAGAAAAAACAGCTTCCAAAAGAAGGATATACGGTGTTATTTTAATACGCTTCGCAGCTACAGATGAATTGTTTGATAGTATGTTACTTTCAGATCCATAAATGTGTACGAGCCTCAATACACTGTAACTTAAGTTAGTTTACATATCCTGTATAGTCCGGATGTTGCGGCGCCACCCGGTAGCATGGCTATGGGCGGGCGTCCCCGCCCGCTTAAAACTTGAAATAATTTAAGTTACACTGTACTAAAACTATCAGAAACAAAAAGGCTGCCTTTCAGGGCAGCCTTTTTAAGTTACAAGAATAAAAATGTTAATGCTGTACTACAAACTTTGTTTCTGATGTTCGGGCAATGCCATTGGCCGACACAACAAGCTTGGCAGTGTACATGCCGTTTGCGAGGTTAGCCGCATCAATGGTTAGTGCTTTCTTATCTTTTTCCGCTGCAGCGCCTTTAAAAGTTTTCACCAGTCCTCCGTTGAAGCTATAAACATTCACCACGTAATCTCCTTTAACCGGCGAGACAAAATTAACCGTTACGGCGGTATTGGCAGGATTAGGATAAGCGCTTAAGCCACGTGCGTCCGCCTCTTTGGCCAGGGCCGGAGCACTAATTGAAGTTTGCTGGGCAACAGCTTCTTGTTTGTTTCCAAAATTGTCCAGCTTTAAGAAGTCGGCCATAATGTGCGTGAGGTAGGTGTTATCTAAAAGGCCGTGGCCGGTAATACGGCTGGCAAACGAACCAAGCACGTTATCATCGGCGCCAACCCATATATCCATCGGCGTATGGTTGCCGGGCGTACCGCCGGCCTTTGTGCCATTGCCATTGGTAAGCGGGTTGGAAGCATAAGCTACCACGATTCTTCTGCCGTTGGTGTCCACCTTTGGCCACATTTCGGGCCGGCCCTGAAATTTGTAAGTAGTATAGTTAGGGTACCAGCCGCTGGGGCTTGTGGTACCAAAATCAACATCGCCCCGTGTTACATTGGTTGGTGTGGCAACAGTAGTGGCGGTAGCTGCACCGCCCGAAGATGCCGGTATTCCGTTCTGCCTTGGCGCTAATGCGTAGGTTCTTACATACGTACCGTTGCCTTGCGCATCGGCCGCATCGTGCAGGCCTACAATGGCCGTGCCGCCGCACTCATGGTCGCTGGTAGAAAAAATAAGCGTTTTACCATCCTTGTCATTCAACAGCTTGCGGCCCTGGGCTACTGCATAGTCAAAAGCCAGCACTTCCTTTATCAGGTAATCGGAGCCGAAAATACTGCCGGTGCGCGGGGTAGCGGGCGTAGCGCTATATACCGCTTCGCCTCCACCTGCATATACAGATTTATCCGCATCAACAGTATAGCGGTTGATATTGCCCGCATCGGTTACTACAGAGATACCACCTGTATTCGCATGTTCCAAATGATCTATCCTGCCGCCTTCCACCATCAGGAAGAAACCTTTCTTGCCGCCCTTGGCTTTCAGCACTTTTACAGCGGCTTCTACCATTTCAAACAAGGAAGGCTCCCAGGTGTTGGTTAATTGCCGGTCCTGCTCAAATGCGTTGTGCGATGCATTAAACAAGCCCAGCAGCTTTTTATTATTATCAGGCGTAAACTGGGTTGCATCAATATGCAGCAGGGCATCGCGGCTGTTTACATAGGCATAGCCTCTTTCTTCAGCAATGTCTATAAGGTTTACATTGTCGGTTCTTTTACCGCTTAATTTTACTACGGCGCCATTGGCATCGTAGATGGCTTTACCACCTGCATTCTTTACGGTATCCGACTGGCCATTGGGATAGAAATGCCGGAAACCGCCGCCCAGTAATACATCTACTGCAACACCTACTTTAGGTGAAGGGAGCTGATAATCGCGGGCAGGATTGTAAGGCCTGATTAACGATGCAGCATTGTTGTAAATAGCTTCATACTCACTTTCGGTTGTGGATATAAATTGCGAAGCAATATAATCTTCCAGATCCCGGAACCAGATATGGCTTGCAAAGGCAGCCGGGGTTGCATGCGTAATGCGGGTAGTAGTAATTAAACCCACTGCATAGCCTTCTTTTTTAGCCGCTTCCAAAATCGTTTCTACCGGCTGGCCTTCTGCCACATTAAAGGCGATAGACTCGTTATCAATCTTACCGTCCTCACCGGAGGCATATACGGTGGCGCCGGGACCCGAATCGGTAATCCAGGAATTGGCCGAATGGGTTGTTACCATTGAGTTGTAGCGAAGCTTGTCCAGCGACAACACTTTAAATCCGGGGTCATCGGTATAGCGTTTGCCGATTGTTCCCTGTCCCATCGCCATGCGGGCAGCCGTTTTGGCCGATACGCCAAAGCCATCACCAATAAATAAAATACACTGCCGGGGCTCGCCGCTGGCAAGGCCGGATGCAGGATTTTTTTGACTGTAAGCATTGCTTAAAGCCAGCAACGAAGCAAAGACGAAGACGTGTTTTTTCATGTTGCAGATTTTTGCTAAAAGTCAACAACAGCTTTAACATTTCGCTTACCAAAATGTTACTTAACCATTACCAAATTGTGAAGTACCGGGTTGCACCTGTTTGTACATTATGTTTGATACTGTAATAAAACGTATGAGAAAACCCATTGCCTTTTTTTTGCTTTTTACCTGTTGCAGCTTCTATGGTTTTAGCCGGAAAAGCCCGCTGCTGTTTGCAGAAAAAACAAATATGTTGGTGCAGCTATTAGAAACGGGGAAACAAAGGTTCTGCATAACCCAGAATGCTGTTTATTCCATCACAAAAAAAGGATTGGAGAAAAAAGCGGCCCTGCCGTTTCTTTGTACCGATGCTATCGTGTATAAAGGCAATATTGCCTTAGCTACGGACGCAGGTTTACAATTGTTTGATACTAAAAATAATGCGCTTACCGCACTCCTTCCTCAAAAAATAAATGGTGCTATTAACCACCTGCAAGCCGATGCCGGCAATCATATCTGGTTTACCAAAGAGTTTGAAGGCTGCTATATGATAGATGACAGTAACGAGGTACTGCAAAAAATAAAAGTGCCGGTTACCTATTCCCTGGCTTATACCAATGATAATACTATTTGGGTAGGTACCAATGTCGGCCTTTACAAAGTGCCTGCTTCCGGCAGCGCGATTGAGCGGTATGCAGAAGAAGGCATTGCGAGCAACGACCTGCCCGACAACCTCGTAGAAAGACTTTATACCGGGGCAAAAACAAACCTTTGGGTAGTTATGCCGGGGCATGTTTCTTATATTGCTGCAGACAATAATGATGAATTTCCCGACTACGAATTTATAGGCGATAAGAACAATGAGTTGTACCATATTGCAGCTATAAATGGCTTTACACAAGCCTATTTATTCGCCACTTCACAGGGCATCCTTTTAATGCACAATATAACAGCAGGCGAGAAACTGCATAGCGGGGAGATACACCAGACTGTAAGCGAAAAAGCATACCTGCTTACCAATGCAACAATCGAAAAGCCTGAAGCGCTGAAAACAGCAACAGTAAAGATGATAACCACCTGCGGTACCGCTATCTATTTCGTTACCGATAAGGGCTTATGGAGCGTTGATAAAGTAAAGTTGAACCAACGGTTAAAGAAGCAATTTCCCTTTTTACAAAAAACTTTATGAATGAAGTTTGTAAACCGTAACCTTTTGTAAACATTATCATCATAAACTGATAACGCGCCGGTGCAGGTTACGGAGGACAATCGCAGATAGCTTTGCAGCATTATATAAACGGGTATGAAAAGCCTTACTACTTTATTGCTGCTCTCCGTTAGCGTTTTCTTTGCGGGAAGGCAGGCGCATAACAATACAGACGATACCACATCAATGGCCACCGGTAAAGATTTTTTTCGCTGCACGGTAGATGGCCGGCAATGGTCATCAGCAAGCCCCGGGGATAGCGCCACGGCAGGCAATGCCGGCTTATCAGTGGCTTTATTGCATGGCAACACCCATTGCATGCAGCCCTGCGGATTACTGGTAAATGCGATAAAAAAAGAAGATAAAAGCGAATCTTATTTTTACATACAGCCACTGAGCGAAGGAGCAACAGCGCCACTGCCAGTTCATACCAATATCTACAACAGCATCTACATTACCTACAAAACCGCGGAAGGCAAATTTTACAGTACGGCTGCTTTGCCGGGCAGCTTTGAAATTACAGAGATAGACCCGGCACATCAATATATAGCCGGAAGATTTAACTGCATTCTCTATAGCAGCATACAGGATGATTATCTATTTGTAACAAACGGAAAGTTCAGTTTTCATTTGAGCGATGCTAATTAGCGCCGCATATAATGCAGTTAAAAGAAATAAAATTACGAAGCGCAGTTGCCAGTTATAAAAAAATCAAGCGCCTACATGCAGCCTGCCCAGCCATACGCCGATGGCAAATACGATTGCCCCGCCCACGATTACCTGCAGCAGGGTTTTGGCTAACGGTGTCTGCATAAAACGATACCGGATAAAGGCAATACCTAACAGCTCTGCAACAACTACAACATAAGCGATGTGCAATGCGGTATCAATATCGCCTACTAAAAAAGGAAAGGTATGCAGCATGCCGCCGATTGCAGTGGCTACTGCTGTAATAGCGCCGCGGTTCAGTGGATTTCCGCGGCCGGTAACGGTGCCATCATCGGAGAGTGCTTCGGCAAGCCCCATGCTGATGCCTGCGCCTAACGAAGCTGCCAGCCCTACATAAAACGCTTCTATCGGCTGGCTGGTTAAACCCGCGGTTGCAAAAATGGGCGCAAGCGTAGATACAGAGCCATCCATTAAACCTAACAAGGCGGGCTGTACTTTTTGAATCACGAACCGGTGCCGGCTGTCTATATGCAGGTGTTTCATAAAAATAAAAGCAAAGAACAACTTTAAAAGCTATGCAGCAGTGCCCGGCCTGCACTTTTTATTACTTTTATTGTAAGCATACTTAATTGGTGCGCTTATTCCATCCTATAAAGAAATAAGTTTAAAAGCACACTACGTTTTTTAAAAAGGCATTTACCATTTTGCTATTATAAATTTCCCTGCGTCTTATTGCGCTATGGCATAGCAGTAAAAAAAGCGGATGTAGAAGACTACTGAAAATTCTTAATAAATACAAAAAGAAAATCTATAATTTAGGCAGAAATAACGCCTGATGAAAACAAACGGCCCTGATCACACAACCCGGTTGACAGGGCAAACGATTGACTTTGAAACTGCTTTTGAAGCAATGCCCGGCTATAGTGCCCTGCTCGATGTAGATGCACCCGATTATACCATTCTTGCAACTACTTACGAGTACCTGCAGCCTTCCGGCAAATCGAAAGAAGAAGTGGTTGGCAAGAGCTTGTTTGAAGCTTTTCCACCCAGCCCTTATGATCCTGATTTTACAGGTACCGAAAATTTAAGCGCCTCCTTTCAAAAAGTAATTACCCGCAAACAAACCCACCAGTTGCCGGTTCAGCGCTACGATATTCCTAACCGGGAAGGCGGCTTTACCGAATATTACTGGCAGGCAAGCAATAAGCCGGTGCTGGATGCAGCGGGCAAGGTTATTTACATTATTCATACGGCAGAAGATATAACCGACCGGATAAAGGCGCAGCAGAACGAAGAAAAAATTAAGGGTATGCAGCAGGCACACAACCTGTTTATGCAGGCGCCGATGGCGATACATATTATCAAAGGAGAAAATCTCATTATCGAACTGGCCAATGAGCCTACTTTGAAACTATGGGGCAAAGGACAGGAAGTAGTAGGGCAACGCCTGGAAGATGCTTTGCCGGAAATTAAAGGACAAGGCATTGCTGCTTTGCTAAACAAAGTAAGAGAAACGGGCGAGCCGTACGAAGCGTATGAAACACCGGTAACGCTGGTACGCCGGGGTAAAGAAGAATTAGTGTATGCCAATTTTGTATTTCAGCCTTATTACGAGCAGGATATTACAAAAGCGGCAGGCGTATTAATTATTGCAATAGAAGTAACGGAAAGAGTTGTTATTAAAAAACAACTGGCCGAGCAGGAACAGAGCCTGCGGGAAAGTTCGGAAAAATTTCAAACCTTATTAGAAGTTATTCCGCAGATGACCTGGACCAACCTGCCTTCGGGAGAAGTGGATTTCTATAACCGGAAATGGTATAGCTACACCGGGCTTACCAAAGAACAAACTTTACTATGGGACTGGAGAACCGTTGTTCATCCGGATGACCTGCAGCACACACAGAATGATTTTTTAAAAGCTTTGCAGACAGGAAACATTTTTGAAAATGAAAACCGTTACAGGCGTGCTGATGGCCGGTACCGCTGGCATCTGAACAGAGCTTTACCAATCAGGAATGAGCAGGGCGAAATTACTCTTTGGATCGGCACTGCCACAGATATACACGACCGCAGGCAAACAGAGCAGGCGCTAAAAGAAAGCGAGCAACGTTTCCAGGGAGCTATTGAGGCGGTGCAAGGCATTTTATGGACCAATAATGCCAGCGGCGAGATGGAAGGCGAGCAGCCGGGGTGGTCTGCGCTTACCGGCCAAAGCTACGAAGCATACCAGGGGTATGGCTGGGCTAAAGCGGTGCATCCCGATGATGCCCAGCCAACTATTGATGCCTGGAATGAAGCGGTACAGCAAAACAAAACTTTTATTTTTGAACACCGCCTCCGGATGAAAAATGGTAACTGGGGGCACTTTGCTATACGCGCTATCCCTCAACTGAATAAAGATGGCATTATCAGGGAGTGGGTAGGCGTACATACCAATATTACCGAACAAAAACAGGCAGAGCAGGCGCTGGAAAAAAGTGAACGCAACCTCCGTAATATCATCCTGCAGTCGCCGGTTGCCATGTGCATTTTAAGAGGGCCGGAGTATAAGATAGAAATAGCCAATGACCGGATGTTTGAATTATGGGGCAAATCGCCCGGAGAACTTTTGAGCCTGCCGATCTTCGTGGGCTTGCCGGAAGCTAAAGAACAGGGACTGGAATTGCTGCTTGCCAAAGTGTATAATAATGGCGAAACAGTTAAAGCATACGAACGGCCGGTAAACCTGCCCAGTAACAATAAAATAGAGACAACATACATCAATTTTGTGTACGAACCGCTCTATGAGGCCGATGGTGCGATAGCGGGCATACTGGCGGTAGCTGCTGAAGTAACCGAACAGGTACTTGCCCGCATACGTGTAGAAGAAAGTGAAAAAGAATTCCGGCAGTTGGCCGACTCCTTACCGGAAATGGTCTGGACTACAGACAATACCGGGAAACAGCTATTTGCTTCCAAACGCTGGAAAGAGTTTACCGGGATTGATCCGTATGATAGCGCAACCTTTCAGCAAATAGTGCATCCGGAGGATTGGGACAATATTATAAGGGAGTGGACCGATTGTTTAACATCCGGCCGCACCTACAAAACGGAAGTAAGAATAAAAAGCAGAACCGGTGAATACCACTGGTTTTATGTAAACGGGGAGCCGATAAAAAATGAGCAGGGCAGCATTGAAAAATGGGCAGGCGCTTTTACCAATGTGAACGAACGTAAAAAAGCAGAAGAAAACTTACAGCTTACCTCCGAAAGGTTTAGAATGCTGGCCGATACGATGCCGCAGTTTGTATGGACCGGAGATGCGGCGGGCAATCTCAATTATTATAACAAGGCGGTGTATGATTATTCGGGATTATCATTCGATGAAATTAAGACCGGCGGCTGGCTGCAGATCGTTCATCCAGAAGAAAGAGCAGAAAACCTGCGATTGTGGATAGAGGCGGTTACCACCGGAAAAGGTTTCATTTTTGAGCACCGTTTTCGCCGGTACGATGGCGTGTACCGGTGGCAACTGAGCCGCGCCACGCCGCAAAAAGATTCGGCCGGTGCCATTCAGATGTGGGTTGGCACAAGCACAGACATTCATGAAATAAAGGAACTGGATGAGCAGAAAGATTATTTTATCGGCATGGTGAGCCATGAGCTGAAGACGCCGGTTACTTCCATTAAGGGGCATGTGCAGATTATGCAGCGTAAGTATCGCAACGGGGAAGATGCATTCCTCATCAATTCCCTTGCTGTTATAAATAAGCAAATCAGTAAAACAACCAAGCTGATCTCCGACCTGCTGGATGTTTCAAAAATCAAGTCCGGCAGCCTTTCGCTTAATAAGGAGCATTTTTCTGTTAATGAGCTGATACAGGAAGTGATCGCGGAAGTGAAGCTTATCAATCCCATCCACGCCATCCGCTTTGCTGCAACGGCGGAAGTGCTGGTATATGCCGATAAAGAGCGCATTAGCCAGGTGTTGATCAACCTGCTTACCAATGCCATCAAATACTCGCCCGACTCGCAGCAGGTGGCTGTAAAAAGCAGCGTAGCCGGTGGCGAAGTGCAGGTTGCGATAGAAGATTTTGGAATCGGCATCAGCAAGAACGACCAGCAAAAAATATTCGAACGCTTTTACCGGGTAGAGGGTAAAAACGAAAAAACATTCCCCGGCTTTGGTATCGGGTTATTCATTTCATCAGAAATTATTCGCCGGCACAACGGAAATATCGGCGTAATGAGCGAATTGGGAAAAGGCTCTGTTTTTTATTTTACACTTCCCTTGTATATAGAAGAATAAAGCGTTGCTGTATTGCGCCTTTTAGTATTGAAAAGCAAACAGCCCGGCAGAAAGCCAGGGCTGTTGTTTTGTATGCCTGTTTATTATTTTACCAGCAGCACCTGGAAAGACCCTGGAATCATTGGCGGCCTGTCGTTGCCGGTTGATGCGCCAAAATTGGCTGTGGGGAGATAGATAGCGTGCGTTGCCGCATCTACAGCACAGGTTCTGGCGCCGCGTTTCGTAGGCACGGTTGCCACTACTTTAAACTGGTCTTTGGAGATTTCTTTTATCACCGTCAGTGTGCCTTCGCCGTTAGATGAATAAACCGTTTTCAATGCCGCATCAAAGCCGGTGCCATCGCAGCCTTCACCAATCGGCACCTGCGCTACCACCTTGCCATTCGTTGCATCCATTACCATCAGCACTTTGTTTTCGCATCCCGCAAACAAGCGTTTTGTCTGCCGGTCAATACTTAATCCCGAAGGTGATTCGCCGGGCGCAATCGGCCAGCTATGTATCAGCTTATAGCTGTTCATGTCAATTACTTCAATTTCGCTTTTGTCTTCATTATTCACAAACACTTTTCCGTCGCCGTCGCTCACCGCCGTTTCCGGTTTGCCCTTCACATCAATGGTGGCCACCACTTTACCAGTGGCCGGATCTATCACCGTCAGGTCTTTACTGCGACCATTGCAGGTAATTATTTTTTTAGCATACTCATCATAAAAAATAGCATCGGGGTTTTGGCCGGTGGCAATACTATCCGTTACCTGTAATGTATTCAAATCAAATACTGTAACATTATTACTCCGCCCGTTGCTTGTATAACCCTTGTTTAAAGCATGCACCAACGCAATGCCGTGCACGCCGCTGGTATTGGGTATCACACCAATAGAATCGCCGGTGCTTTTGTCCAGCACATTTACCTGCGAGCCGTGCGATACATACAGCTTATTGGATGCGGTATCGGCCAGGATATAATCCCACCAGCCGGAGCTTTGGATATGGAACGTGTCGGTTACCTTCATAGCAGTTGCCTGTGCAATAAGAAAATTACTGCAACCAAGAAAGATAACCGTAAGAAGCAGCGAAACTGATTTGTACATACATTGATTTTTAAAATTGATTGTTGTCTGATACCTGTTTTCTTTTATGATGCGGCTCGATAATCCATTCTGAAACTTTAGCGGAAAGCATTCCAAACCCGGCGCCGGCAATCACATCGCTTGCCCAGTGCCGGTTGTTAAGTATCCGCAATACGCCTACTGCCGCCGCGCCGGAATAAACAGTGGCCGTAAGCAGCGTATTGTGCTGCGCAAATTCATCGCAAAAAAGTGTAGCGCCGGCAAAGGCCTGTGCCGTATGCCCCGACGGAAACGAATAAGGTTCGCCATCGGGCCGTGTAACTTTTGTTATGCGCTTTGTTGATTGTACAGCAGCAGTAACAATAATTTCCGTTAGTACTGTTTTTTCGGTATAAGGCAGTAAGCGGTGCTGCTTGCTGTTGATAAGCAAAGCATAGCCCGCGGCAATGGGTGCAAACTGCAGGTAATTATCTATACTGGTATGAAACGTTTTAAAGCTTTCCTCCCGTTCTTCTTTTATCTCCGGATCGGAAAGAATGAACTCGCCCGAAATACGAAGCGCACCGGCGGTAATAAGTAATGCCGGCAGTATAAATGATTTACCGGCAACACGCTTTTGCTGATAGCTAACGGTGTGTGACGCAGGATGCAGAGAATCGGGCAGGGCAACGCTTTGAGCCGATGTACTGCTTATTATTACAAGCAATCCAACACCAGCAGCAACAGGCCGGCCTGTTTTTTTTAATCTATTCCTGCACTTCCATGTTAACATCATTAATCTTCTTCTTCCTTTAAAAATTTGCCCTGCATATCAAACAATACATCTTTGCCTTTTACTTCGGCTTCATACATTTTTTTATCACCCGGCTTTGTAAGTAAGGCTGCTTCTTTAATGGTGGCCCCTTTATAATTGGCCTTTATGTAGTCTGCAATGGCCGCAGGCAGTTCACTTACTTTAATATCGGTTTCTGTTTCCTGCCAGTTGCCGGCGGCATCAAAAGTTGCAGACATGGTTTTGCCGTCTTTCGTAAAATTGGCTTCGTAGCTGCCGTCTTCCTTATCCCATTTCTTTACCGTTACACCAGGGAAAGCTTTGGCAAATGCAGCCGTTACTACAGCCGGCTCTTTTTGCGCGGTGCAGTTGATAACTGCTAATAATAATACGCCGGACAATAGTTTTTTCATAGCGGAAGATTTTTTAGAACGGCTAAGTTGAAAGATGATTTTGAAGAGATTTTGTAGTGCGTGCTGCTTATCGCCAGCCGGTTTACTTATTCAACATACACAGAAGATACCGGAAGATTTTCATTATCCTGTTCACGGTTTGCTTAAACAAAAAGAGCGATGAATATTCACCGCTCTTTTTTGTTTTTACAAGCCCTTTATTCTTTGATTATTTTCTGCGAATAAATCCTGCCATCTTTATCCGTTACACTAAGGGTATATATTCCTTTTTGTAAATTAGCAACAGACAGCGTCTGCATATCGCCGCTGTTCCATTCTTTTGCCAACGTGCCTGCGGGATAAAAAAGCTGTACGCTCTTTATGGCGGCACCGGAAAGATTGATGTGCAGCATTGTGCTCGCCGGGTTCGGATGTACGGTTAGCATATTTGCTTTTAAGGCAACAGGCGTGGTTGCTTCGGTTGCGCCGGCTAATGTTCTGCTGCCAACTACTGCCGACGTATAAACCTGCCAGGTTCCGTTCCGGTCGTCCATCCAGGTAGGATGCGCTACACCATTGTAAGCGGCAATGCCGATATAATCGCCCGCATAGCCGGCTGCAAAATTGGTATTGTCTATAGCGGCGGTGGTGTGCGATACATCGCTGGCTTTCTGGTTAAGCCAGGTAGTTCCGTCTTGCGACGCGGCTACATAGGTATTGGTTGCATAACCGGTTGCCTGATCAAACGCATAATAAACAACCCATACAATACCATATTTATCATCAACAGTAACCCAGGGAAAAAAGCTTTGTCTTGCAGCGGGTATATTTACCACGCTGCCCCCGCTCCAGGTAGTGCCGCCGTCATCGGAGTATCTTACTTTTATTTCTGAACGCCCGTTTGTTGCATTGGCCTCCGGATAGGTGATATAAATTCTTCCTCTGCGTACAGTATGGCTTTTATCTACCGCCATGGAAGGAAAATCATTTACCCGGGTAAAATTATACGTAGCATCGGTATTATCTACCCGGGTGCCGCGGTAAGGAAACACAACAGCAGCGGGCGTAAAGCTTACACCGCCGTTTACAGACTTTGCAAAGCCCATTCCATCGGCTTTAAAAGGAGAAACAACATCCTTATGGTCTGCCCAGCAAACATATACTTCGCCATCAGGGCCGGTTTGCACATTAGTGCCTTGCCCAAAGCCAACGGTGCCGCTGCGCAACTGAATTTTTGCAGAAAAAGTAGTGCCTTTATCGGTGCTCCGGTTGAAGGCAACCGCTCCGTTGCCGGAATTAAAATCCGTCCAGGAAGAATAAAAGTTGTTGGCGTACGGACTGGTTGTGAGGTTATCAGCCGCAATCATTCCTTTGTCAAAATTCAATCCTTTATCGCCCTTAATACCGGTTGACCAGTTCTTTCCGCCATCGGTAGATTTTTGAAACCAATAACCCGCCGTTCCAAAATTGCCGCCGGCAATGGTAGTCATAAAGGCAGTGCCATCGGCAGCAAAGGCAACAGAAGGATCGCCATCTATTTTAGTGGGCGAGATATTTTGCAGGGAGTCGGCTCCTGTCCAGGTAGCGCCGCCATCGGAAGAAGAATAGAATCCCTGGTTGTACCCGAATGGCCCTAACAGGGTGTTGGCCGCAGCAAGCAGGTTTTGCGCGTTGTTTTTGTCGAGGACAATCATTACTTCGGCCTGCACATGGGAGGACGGAAAGATGCGCACATCTTTTTTGTCTGTAAGCTTTACGGATGGAGAAGGGCTGGCAAACGTTGACAGCGTGGGGTTCATTTTTTGAACCAGAGCACCGGGACTTTGGGTTTTTCCATTCAGCTTTCGTTGTAAAGAAACCGGAGTGGTTGTTTGCGAAAAAGCACAGATGTTGAGCAGTAATAAGCCACCTGCAAGGAGGCTTGCGGAGTTAACATGTTTCATGATGTTGTTTATATTAAATGAAAAAAAGCAGGATGTACTATTCGGTTTTCACAATTTCGTTAGCGATTCAAGGCAGTAAATTAGATAATTTTAAACAAAAGCCATTCTTTCTGCAATTATTTTTTATTTATTCTTTTAAGGCGGCCTGCTGAGGTTTGGGCAGAGACCCACTTTTAACAGACGCGGTATGTTTAAGTTTGAGCCATTAATAACTACAACCGCATAGGTTGCGCTGCACAGTGGGGCAACACATTAATATAGATATAAAATTATTTAAGCAGGAGGCGCCGGCCGGGTGTGCCCGCCCGGATTTAAAACAGCGTGTCTGAAGAAATTCGTTAATAAAATATTTTTTTAGATAAAAGAAAACAATATTTTTGCGGTGTACTACCTAACTAATACACTAATGATAGAAGTTCAAAATTTATCTTTTGGTTATAAAAGAAAAAAGCTGCTGTACAAAAACCTGAGCCTTACGCTTGAAGCAGGAAGCATCTACGGGTTGCTGGGTAAAAACGGCGCCGGTAAATCTACCCTGCTCAAAAATTTCATTGGGTTATTGTTCCCTACAGATGGCCGTATTACCGTGAATGGATATACGCCAAAAAAAAGATTGCCGTCTTTTTTAGAAACAATTTATTTCATTCCCGAAGAAGTTTATGTGCCGGCCCTTACTATTGATGGCTACAGAAAGCTGTTTGCACCATTTTATCCTTCCTTTAATGAAAAACAGTTCCATAGCTATTTAGATCAGTTGGATGTAAAGAGCAAAGGCAAACTGAATACCTTATCTTTTGGCCAGCAAAAGAAGTTCATCATTGCTTTTGCGCTTGCCTGCAATACAAAAATTTTATTACTGGATGAGCCAACAAACGGCCTTGACATTCCTTCTAAAATACAATTCCGGAAGCTGGTATCATCGGTGTTTACTGAAGATAAAATGATCTTTATTTCCACGCACCAGATCCGCGATCTCGACAACCTTATAGACCGCGTGGTAATTGTTGATAACGGGGCATTACTGCTGCATGCTACAATTGCAGAAATAGCCGATAAATTATGTTTTAAAAATGTAACTGAAATGCCTGCTGACACTGCTGTATTATATGCAGAGCCTTCGCTGAAAGGCTACGCGATAGTCGTTGAAAATAAAGAAGGCGAAGACTCTAAAGTGAACCTTGAATATTTATTTAATGCCGTAACAGAAAACCCGCTACTAACAAAGACCATCTTCTATAATAATTAGTGCTATGAACAATACTTTTAACCTAAAAAGGTTTAGCTTACTGTTTAAGAAAACAATATTGGAAAGACCGGTACAAACCATTGGGGTTGCGGGTTTGCTGTTGGTACTGTCTTTAATATTATATGTTGTTGCTAAAAAGTTAGCTGGCTTTAATGCTGCGCAAAACCTCACCTTTATCTGGGGTTTATCAGGCGGCAGCTTCTTCCTGGCGTCCTTTGTTTTTGGCTATTTCAATACCAATGCGGGCGGCTCTTCTTATCTTACCTTGCCTGCCTCCTGCCTTGAAAAATGGCTTTGCGGCGTATTGATAGCCGGCATTATATATCCCTTTATTTTTTTGCTGTTCTACCATTTGGCTGACTTAAGTTTTGTTGCGGCGTATCACAATAGCCTTGACCCGGCTTATCCTTATTACAAAGAGCAGTACGAAGCTGTATATCCGTTTGGACTCAACAGCATTATTGCCTGGAAAGTATATACGATGTCTTTCTTTTTATCCGGCACCATGTTTATAGGCGCTTTGTATTTTAATAAGGCGGCATTTATAAAAACAGGCATTGCAGTTTGCGTATTAAGCGTAGGTGTTTTTGGTTTGAACTGGCTCTTTGCAAAAATGCTTTTTGGAAGTATAAATGATGCTTTTCCGTTTGACCATGTAGCCATCGCTGTTGGCAAAGAAGAAGGCTCCATTATACTGCCTTCCCATATTCAGAATATATTTTATTACAGCATCTGGTGTGTGTTGCCCGCTCTATTATGGATGCTGTCGCTTACACGCTTAAGAGAAAAAGAATTTTAATTTATATGCATGGAGTTTAAAGAAAATCCGGCGATTTATATACAGATATCAGAATATGTTTGCGAGCAAATCCTGCTAAAGAAATGGAAACTGGGCGATAAAATCATCAGCATCAGAGAACTTGCCGTGCAAATGGAAGTGAACCCCAACACAGTGCAGCGGGCTTATGATTTTTTGCAGCAACAAGATATCATCACCAATAAAAGAGGTATCGGCTACTTTACAGAAGCCGATGCAATGGAGCGCATTCTTAAATTCAGAAGAGAACAATTTATAGCCCACGAACTGCCTGCTTTTATGCGCAATATCTACCTGCTTAAAATAGATTTTAACGAGATAAAAAACCTGTACGATCAATTTGTAAAAGATCATTTTAAAAATCAGTTATGAAATTTACATCAAGAATATTAATGATGCTGCTGGTTGTATTGCTGGCTGGATTGCTCTCATCGAACATGCTGCTGAAAAAACAATACGACGGGCTTGATAAAAGCGACTTGTACTGGACCTACAACAAAGTGCTGCAACAGTCTTTTAAGTTTTTAAAAATAAATGGCGGCAACGGCACCAACATAGCCTTTGAGCAAAATGCAAAACCATCGGTAAGGCTGTTGCAGGAATGGGTTCGGTTTCATGGCGGCGGTATAAAGGCAAATGTAAAAAATGATACGCTGTACCTCAACTTCGACTTTAAACCTGCCAACGAATATGAGAAATTCTGGTTACAGAATCAAACGCCCGTTCGCATTTTTGCGCCGCAGCTTTTAGCTGTTGATGGCTGCAATACAAAGTTTGAAATGTTTAAGCTGAAACAAAAAAGTATTACTGTGAAGTTAACCGGCAAATCGAGCTTTGAAGCGGAAAGCATGTTTCCGGTAATGGATACGATAAACGTTTACCAAAGAGACTCGTCGCAGGTAACTTTTGAAATGTCGCCCGACTATTATAAAGTATCAGTTAAAGATGATCAGCCTGTGATATACACTATTCAAAACAAACAGGGCGGCACCATTACGTTTACATCGCCGCCGTCCCAGCAAAATAAATTTAACGAAAGCATGTCCATCAACGCTGTTACTGCAAACCTGCAGGGCTATTCGTTGCTGGATATTGGCCATGCGCAGGTACAAAGGTTACAGTTGCAAATTGCAGACAGCTCGGCGATTATACTTTCGGGGAATGCGTTAAAGAAGCTGCCAACATCTTTATAGGTTCATAGGTGTCAGACACTTAAAAGTGTCAGGCACCTACGCTGCGCGAAGTTCTCAGACTTTACACAAACTATATTCTACTGCGCCTTATCAAATATTTTGCTTTCTATTTTTATAAATCAACCGTATGCCTGTTGGCAGCACCACCAGCAACAGCGGCAGGGCAACAATAAACCCGCCAATCACGGCAATGGCCAATGGCTGATGCAGCTCTGCACCGGTGCCGATACCAAGCGCAAGCGGCATCAGGGCTATAATAGCGCCCAAGGCTGTCATTAGCTTAGGACGCAATCTCGTTGAAATAGAATAGACAACCGCTTCATCCACATTTCCGGATAAATTAAACGATTCCCGGAACTGCAGAAACGTAAAAATGGCGTTTTCCCCAATGATGCCAACAATCATAATAAGGCCGGTATAACTACCTACATTCAATGCAGTATTGGTGATGTACAATGCCGCATAACTGCCTGCAATACCCAGCACCGCAATGAGTAAAATGGTAAATGCAATGCGATAATCACGGTACATAAAAAGAATAACCCCAAACACTAACAGGCAGGACGTAAGCAGGATAACCTGCAGCTCCTGAAACGATTGCTGCTGCTCGGCATAAGCGCCGCCATATACAATGCTGTAGCCTTGCGGCAGCGATATATGTTGAGACACCTGCTGCTGTATTTCTTTCATTGCGCTGCCGAGGTCGCGGTTATCAAGGCGCGCCGTTACCACGCCCATATTTTGCATGTCCTCGCGCGCTATCTCCGCATCGCCGGTAGTTACCTGCACAGTTGCCAGGGAACCGATTGGCTTTAACTGCCCGTTTGGCAAAAAGACAGGCAACCGGTTAATGTCGCTTAAACTCAATGTGCGGTTGCCGGGATATAACATGCGTATATCGCTCAGTTGCTCTTTATCATATACACTGCCCACCACATTGCCTTCGAGCGCAGTCTGCAACTGGTATTGCAGGCTTGTGGGCGTAATGCCAAACTGTGCTAGGTTTAAGCCGTTCGGCTGTATCGTAACCGAAGGCCCGGTAAGCGTTATACCGTCAAATACATCCGCAGTGCCGTTTACTTTTTCCACTACTGCTGCTACCTTCCGCGACAGCTCCTGCAGCTTTGCCCCGTCGCTGCCGAATATCTTTACTTCTATCGGTTGCACGGAGGTCATCAGGTCGCCCAGCATGTCCATAATCACCTGGCCGAAATCTATACGCAGCGCAGGTTGCGAGCTTTCTACCTGCGTGCGGATATCGCTGATTACTTCTTCGGTGCTGCGCGTCCTGTCCTTCTTTAACTGAATTAAATAATCACCGTTATTGGGTTCTGTAATAAAGAAGCCCATCTGCGTTCCTGTTCTCCTGGAGTACGCCTGTACTTCCGGCACTTTTACAATCAATTTTTCTACCGCCCCTAACATGCGGTCGGTCTCGGCAAGCGATGTGCCCGGCGGCGAACTGTAATCGAGTACAATGCTGCCCTCGTCCATATCGGGCAGAAAGCCGGTTTCCAGTTGTGGTAATATCAGTATAACAGCAGTAATTAAAACCGCAATAAAAATAAAGCTGATATAGGCGCGGCGGATGAAAAAGCTTACCCATTGCTGATTGTGCACGCCATGCGCTTTCTCTGCTGTTTGTTTGTGCGGTTTATCTTTTGAAAATAATAAATAAATAACCGGCAACGCCAGCCACGTTACAAAGAACGAACACACCAATGTAATGATCATCGAGTTGGTCATCACTTTAAAATAAGCGCCTGCCACGCCGCTCATTAACACAAAGGGCAGGAAAATAACAATAGTGCTTAAGGAGGAGCTGACCATAGCGGGAAACAGATAATAAATCGCCTTCTGCACAAGGGTTTGGGACGATTCGCCGGGATGTTCCTCATGGGTGCGGTGTATCTGCTCTACCACTACAATAGCGTCGTCTATTATCAAACCGATTGCCGCTGCAATGGCGCCGAGTGTCATGATGTTGAGCGTTTGCCCCGTGGCGTACAAAACAATCAGCGTAAGAAATAACGTAACCGGAATGGTAATTAATATAACAGAACTCGCCTTAAAGGAACGCAGGAAAATGATGGCTACAATAATGGCAAGCGCCAATCCAATCCAAAGGCTATCGGTTACACTTTTAACGGCGTCGTTTACAAAATCTGCCTGGATATAATATGGCTTGATCGTTACATCTTTCGGTACTATTTTTCTAAGGCCGGCTACTTCCTTTTCCATCTGCGACGAAAGATCAACAAGGTTGGCATTAGGCTGTTTGATGATGGCGATCAACAGGCCTTCCTGCCCGTTGGCATTGATCTTTACATATTCCTTTGCATCGCGTATCTGCACATCGGCAATGTCTTTTACCAAAACAATACGGCCGCTGCTGTTGCTTACGACTACGTTCTGCAATTGATTTAATGAGTTAACCGAAGCATCCGTAACCGTGAGATACAGGAGCCGGTAATCGTTGAGATAACCGTTGGACTGGATAAAATTATTTTCGTTCAGCGACGCAGTAATAGCTTCCGGTGTAATGCCCAGCGTATTCATTTTTTGCTGGTTGAGTACTACATCGTATTCCTTTGTTTTACCACCAATTACACGTACCTCCGCCACGCCTGAAACCCGCGACAGGTAGGGCTTGATGGTATATTCGGCCAGCAGCTTCATGTCTATCGGCGAGCGGTTGTGGCTTTCCAGCGAATAGCCGATCACCGGCAGTATCGAAGGGTTCATGCGTTCCACCGTTATCTGCACGCCTTGTGGCAAAGTACTCCGTATCTCGCTGATCTTACTTTCTATCCGTTGCTGGCTGATGTTTACATCGGCATCCCAGTTGAGGTAGGCAGATAACTCGCAGGTGCCACGGCTCGTTGTGCTGCGGATGGTTTGTAAATCGGGTATCTGCTTGATCGCATTTTCCAGTTGCCGCGTTACGGTGATCATCATCTTGTTTACAGGCTGCTGGCCGGCATCGGCGATGATCTTTATTTTGGGAAACGTAATTTCCGGGAACAGCGCCGTCTGCATCTTGCTATAGGCAAAAGCGCCGCCCAGCAGGATGATGAGGAGGAGTACCGTTACCGGGTTTTTATAAGTAATGAAGAAGTTGCGCATTGGAGAAAAGTGAAAGGTAAAAAGTGAGCAGTGAGAAGTAAGATTGTTGACATCAGGATGCTACTACTTAGCTTATTTTTGAATCATCATTTTACTAAGCATTGCAAAGCATTTATTTAGCTGTATGCCTAACTTATCCAAATCCGAAAATTTTATGTAATCTAAATCAACAGCCGTTTCTACTGCCGCATCTATTTCTACAACCGGGCCCCTGCTGATTTCATAAAACCGGCTTCTTTCCGCAACAGACCTTCTGCTGGCACCTTCGGCAAGATTTAGTTTTACTGATAAAGCAGCCCTCCGGATCTGGGAAATCATATTGAATTTCTCTTCTTCAGGAAGAAGTCTGGTAATTATATAAGCCTCTTTTATCAGCGCTCGTATTTCATTGTAAACAATGAGTTGTTTATGCTTTAAGTTGAGTAACATTAATGGTAAAATTTATTGTGTTGTTTCACATTTCACTTCTTACTTCTCAATAGTAACTTTCGCCGTATCCGAAAGCCCGTAATTGCCGGTTACAATAATCCGGTCGGAATCGCTTAACGGCGGTGATACAACTTCTATATCGTCGCCGTTTTCAAGCCCTTTTTTTATAACTGTTTTTATTGCGGTGCTATCGTTGATTAACTTCATAATCCAGAATTCGGTTTGCGCTTCATCGCTTAGCACGGCTGCCTTTGGAAGGGATTGTGCATGGAGCCGCTGCGATTTTATAAGGCTCACTTTTGCCAGTAACTTTTCGGGTATCAGTTTATCGGTATTTACCTTAATAATGAAGCGTTGTGTTTGCGCAACGGAATCTACGGTTGGCAGGGCACTTTGAATGTAGCCATTCAATACACTGCTGTCGGGCAAACGAAGCTGCACGGTTTTATTAGCCACTAAATAAGGCTTTAGCTCATAGGGCAAATCA
This sequence comes from Ilyomonas sp., assembly GCA_965247435.1. Classification (GTDB taxonomy): domain Bacteria; phylum Bacteroidota; class Bacteroidia; order Chitinophagales; family Chitinophagaceae; genus Ilyomonas. The sequence goes on from OZ252019.1 coordinate 3,223,499, forward strand.
AGCAGAAAAGCAAAGCTGGTTTTATCGGTTATTTCGGCAAGCTGCTCGCCGTCCTGCACATAATTACCGGCGGTATAAGTAAGCCCCGTAATGTAGCCGTTGCCCGGCGATTTGATGCGGATCACGCCTTCAAAGTGCAGCGATGTATCAAGGTTGCTGATTGTATTGCCCAGCGCTTCCGCTTCTTTGGTTTTTATGGTAAACAAGGTTTGCCCCTTGCTTACATACTCACCGATATGAATATTGGCTGTTTGCAAATAACCGATGGCATTCGCTTTCACATACGTCTTTAGTAAAAATGCTGACACCGCATTTACTTCCACCGTTTCCTTCATGTCGGATTTCTCCGGATGCATTACAGTTACCGGCGTTACCACGTCTTCGGGCGCTACGTCTTCTTCCCCGGTAGCGCCGGCGTTGCTTTTGCAGGATTGCGCTATGCACGCAACAAAGAGCACAAGTATAAAAAGGTATTTATTCATCGTTTGTTCCAGTAGTTAATTTGGGTAATGATCTGCAGCTCGCTAATGATGTTTTGCGTTATCACATTCTGTGCATTTAAATAATTATTAATAGCGATCACGTAATCGGCAATGCGCACGTCGCCGGTAGCCAGCAACCTGCGGTTGGCTGTAATTAATGCCTCTGCATATTTCAACCCGTTGTTGGTTTCCGCCACCAGTTGCCTCGAAAATTGCAGTTGCTGCGAGAGCTGTGCAATCTGTTGCCGGTATTGCACCGAAAAAAAATCGCGGTAGCCCTGCCTTGTCTGTTCTAAGATTTCCAGCCGCCGGTGTTGCAGCTTCCGTTGTTTGCCATCGTATATCGGTACTACAAGATTAAGTGCGGCGCTGGCGCCAAAATTTTTATACGGTGCATAAGTCAGCGAGGAAACATAACCGCCATCGGCGGTTACACTTAGTTTAGGCTTATAATACAAATCAATCTGCTTGCCGGCGTTTAATAGCAGCAAGCTGTCGGTTGAGAATTTTGCATAAAAAACAGAGCCAGCCATTTGGGGCAACTCTTCCAGGTCTATGCGCGGAGAATCAAGTGGCGTAAGGGTTGTATCGAATAAGCCGCTGAGATAATTAAGCGTAGCAAAATCGTTCTGGTATTGAATGCGCGTTTGTGTAATAGCGAGGTGCTGCTGCTGCAGTGTAACCAAAAACGTAAGATAATCTGTTTGCCGATAGACGCTTGCCTGTGTGAGCTTTTTTAAAATCGTATCTTCCTTCGACAGTAAATCATACACCTGCTGGTTAAAGGAATACTGCCGCCAGCTTCCATACGCAGCAATATAGGCCGCGATAATAGTACGTTTTACATCCTGCTCCGTTATGCGGCCGGCAATTAATAAAGAGTCGTTGAGCAGCCGGATACCGTTGAATTGTATCTGCAGATTCCGTTTGCCTGCAAAGGCTTTGGTAGCGCTTACCTGTTCGCTTACATTGCGCAGGTTGGTAATTATTTCATCGTAGCCGTACCCTTTAACGGCGGGCGCATAATAATTAAAGCTAACGCCGCTTACCTGCGGCTTGTATTGCGCTATAATGCGCAAACTATCTATGCGGTTAAGAAGGATATTATTGTTGACCTCTTTAAGTAAAGGACTGTTTTGTATGCCCTGACTGATAAAGTACTCTATTGTTTTTTGCTGGGCGCGTACAGTAGAAGAAACTGTACATAGCAAAACGAACAGCAGCAGAACGTTTCTAAAAATATGGTGATGAGCGCGCACCGGGTGTGCAAAATCTGATAAGGTTGTGTGCTTCTTGCGGAAGCAGGAACAGAACCCTGAACGGAGTCCCGGTATGTCGGGATAAACTGTTGCAACCTTAGCCCGATAATAGTAATGCAGCCCGCACCAAAAAAATGTATTGCTGCCTGTCATTCCCTTTTTGCGCAAACTACGAAAATGATTTTGAAGGAAAATTGAAGCCTCACTACTTAAAGCGTTGTCTTGCAACCGGGTGAATGGCTTTGTTAAAAAATCATTACCAATGTGCCCGCAATGATTAAAGCGGCGCCCACAGCGGTTTTAATGGTCAGCGCTTCGCCTAAAAAAATAACGGATAATACGATGGTGAGCGCCACGCTCAGTTTATCTACCGGCGCTACCTGCGATACCTTGCCTATCTGCAATGCCTTGAAATAAAATATCCAGGATAAGCCTGTAGCAATGCCCGAGATAACCAGGAAGAGCAGGTTTTGCCGCGACAACGTATGCAATCCTTTTACTTCGCCTTTTGCGAGCACTATGCCCCAGGCTACGATTAAGATGATGATGGTTCTGATAGCCGTTGCGAGGTTGGAATTGACGTTGGTAATACCCACCTTGGCAAAAATGGCGGTAAGCGATGCAAACAACGCCGAGAGTAAAGCATAAATCCACCACATAAGTTAGCATTTAAAATAGTAAAAAATTAAACAATTATCAGATACCAGGTCAGCATTTGCAGCACGCTTAACAGTAGCCTCTTTACCTGTTGCCTGCATCAACCTACCAACTTATACTGAAGACATGCCTGTTTGGCGGCTGAAAATGATACGTGCAGCTATAGCCGGATACTTCGCAGATCTGCTTTACAATAGATAAGCCAAGACCATGATGATCGCCTGTAGTGGCAGTTTTGTAAAACCTGTTGAACAGGGCGGCTTTGTCCAGTTCTCCGTTATTGCCGGTATTGCTTATCTGCAGTAATGCCGGTTGCAAAAGAACATGAACTGCACCGTTACTGATATTGTGCCGGGTGGCATTGCTCAGTAAATTATTTAATAAAAAAGCAGTTAGTTGCGGGTTGCCCCGGATGCTGGTTGCAGCGACGTCCTGTGTTACGGCAATGTTGCGGCTTTGCCAGAGCTCGTGAAACTGGACCAGCTTTATTTCTAACAATGTATCAAGTGCCATTACCTCCTGCTCGGGGAACTGCCGGTTTTCAATTTTGGTAAGCAGCAGCAGGGATTGGTTCAGCCGTTTCATATTTTCAACGGCATCATAAGCGCTTTGGATGGCCTTGCTTTGCGGCTCCGACAACTGCTCGTCCTGTATCAGCAAATCCAGCTTGGAACGTATCACCGCCAGGGGCGTTTGCAGTTCGTGCGAGGCATTCTCCGTAAATTCTTTCAACACTAAATAGTCGTGCTGCGCTTTGTTCACGGCTTCTTTCAGCGTCGTGTTCATCAGGTCGAACTCTTCTATGCTGCTGTTGCTGAAATGCAGGGTATGCGCAGTGCCCAGCTTAAAACCGCGCATCTGCTGCAGGCTTTCGTAGAAGGGCTTCCATAGTCTCCGCAGCACGGTGCGGTTGATAATAAATGTAGAAGTCAGGATCAGGATAATGATGGCAAGCGTGATAACGATGATAGACTGAATTAAATCGTCGGTGCCCTCCAGCGACTTGCTTACATATACCCTGTATGCCTGGTTGTTTATAGCAGCGTCGAAGCTGATGGTTCTAATGATTTCATCATCATGGTGCCGCTTGTCTTTTATCTTTTCGGTATAGTAGCGAACGGGCCTTTGGGGAAGGCTGTTAACGGCCTTGTAGGTGGTGTACTGGTCGTGTACTTTAATTACTTCGGGCAGGTGGTTGTGCTGCCGGATAAAGGTGACAATTTCATTTTTTTCTATTTTTAAGTCTTCGTCAATTTGCTTTATCACTACATAGCGCAGCAAAAAACTAAACGCAATGCTGCCCAGCAAAAAGATAATAACAGTTACGATAAGATTAATGCGGTTGTATTTTGTAAACAGCTTCATGTAAGTTATTAATTGCACTTGCCTTACCTGGGCAGGCTAAATTTATATCCCATTCCATATACCGATTTGATATAATCGCTACACCCGGCCTGCAGCAGTTTTCTTCTCAGGTTTTTTACATGTGTGTAAATGAAATCGTGGTTATCGGCGAGGTCCATATTATCGCCCCACAAGTGTTCTGCAATGGCGGCTTTGCTGATAACCCTGTTTTTATTACTGATAAAATACAGCAGCAGGTCGTACTCTTTGCGCGTAAGATCGAGCGCCCTGCCGGCGGCATTTGCACTTTTTTCATTGATGTTAATCTGTACATCATCAAACGTAATCAGGCTCCGGCCGTCGAACGATTTTCGGCGGATGATGGCTGCTACCCTTGCACCTAATTCGGACAGGTGAAAGGGTTTGGTAAGATAATCATCGGCGCCTGCTTTAAGCCCGAATACCTTATCGTCCAGTGAGTTTTTGGCAGAGATAATAATTACGCCGTCTATCTTATTATTCTCTTTCAGGTTTTTCAACAAATCGAGGCCGCTGCCGCCCGGCAGGGTAATGTCGAGCACGATGCACGCATATTCGTACAGCGATATTTTTTCAAGCGCCGTATGATACGTAAAAGCCGTTTCGCATACAAACTGCTCATGGGCAAAGTAGCCGCAAATACTGCTGGACAGTTCCCGCTCGTCTTCGATAATGAGGATTTTCATGGATAATTTTGAATGGTAGCAGCCGGCTTTATCAGCAAATATTTTCAGGAAAAGCTTCCGGTTGCCGCTCATTAATTAAAACCTGTAACTGTAAAATTGCTGGCAGGTCCACTGCTAAAAAGCAATAAAAAGAAAAGCGATGCGGTACAAGGCAGATATTTTAAACCGCATTTATATAGCCAACATCACTTCTCATAGAACTCCACTACCGGCACTAATTCGGTTACAGCCGTCTGATCGGTATATTTCTTCCCTCTGTAAACAGAACCCGGTGTTATACTTAATACGTCGCCTTCTTTTACAGGTACGGGATTAATGGCTATCGTTTGCCATAGGTTGTAGTCATCATTTAAGCTGTAAGTTCCAATCATAGAGCCGTTGTTGTAAGCAAAAAGCGTTTTTAACCGGTTGTGGTTTTTATAAATTTTCTGCGATTTGTTATAGCCGTTTTTTATTTTGAGCGCCACACATTTCGCATCGCGCAGCTTTGACAGGTAAGATGAAAAAGTAAACTCAACTTTCCCGATCCCGTCGGTGGTGCAAATCCAGGCAGTGCTGTCGTTATTGTCGAGCAGGTTGTCCGGTGCATAATTGTTACCTTCATAATCGGGCAGTGTACCCGAAGCTGCAACCGTTACAAACTGGGTAGCATCGGCCGTTTTTCTTTCAAGCCTTGTAGTATCGTGCGCTCCGGGCTTGTTTGCCAGGTACATAACAACGATAAACAGCAGCAACACTGCCAGCGGCAGCAACACTGACGAGTAAGCAAGCTTGTATTTTTTGAAAGCCACCCAGGCGCCAACAACTACACCAAGCAGCAAGCCTAAGAATGCCCACATAATCCAAGCGCTGGTGCTGCCGGCGTACAATAGATTATCAAGAAACAAGAGGGTATTAATGCTGATAACAGCGAGCATGCCACGCACAAAAAAAATGATAACGATAATCACTACAAGCCATTGCAGCGTTCTTTTTTTCATAGTTTTTCACGTTTTTTAATAATGAAAAAAGAAGCTATCAATCCGCCAATAAAGACAGCCACAAGGAGTACATAAAGAAAATAATTTTTAGGCAAATAACTTTCTGAAGTATCTAAGCTGAGATAGCTGCCGGAGGTGCTAAACCAGCCATCATAGCCGGAAAGCCAGGCCGCCAAAAACCGGGTAACAGCAAAAAAAGCGGCGCCGATTGCTCCATACTTTATCAGCAGCCGCGTATATGTCTTTTTTGGAAATACCACTTTTATTTTCACCGGTATGGCTACCTGCTGGTATAATGTCTCGGCAATAATATTAAGCGTGTATAATTTGTCTTTCACTAATGTCATACCATCCACATACAAATAAAATTGCTGTGCAGTAACTGCATTTTGACTATGCAATGCGGCTTCCTTTTCGCTAAGGCTGATACCGGCTATAGCAGTTGATAAATAAAGCTGCACTTTTACAAAGCCGGTATTTGCAAGCTGTAATTGTACGGTGTACTGCACTTTGTTGCTGCCTTCCACATCCAGCATCTGGATAGCGGTTGGCTCCATCCTTATTTCGGGCGGCGGCGCTGTTTCGTCTATTATTTGCAGCAGGGTTTGTACTGCCGCCATTTCCTTGTCATGCGCATCGTGATAAGACGAGTCTATGAAACTATTTAGCCGCTCGTTATATTTATCTATCCAGTCGTACCTGCCGATGCCTTCAAACCAAACGGGCAGCTCGTTATGATGCATGCCACCTGCTATTAAAGTCCACAAACCAATTTGCTTATTAGCCGCTGCGGCCATTTGCTGCGGTGTGGCAAACCGGTTTTCCTTTAAATAAAACGGATGCGTACTGTCTGCCCGGAATAAGAACCGCAAAAAATCGGTGTACGCTGTTCCGGATGTAAACAGGGCGGCCGCAGCAGGGTCAGTCTCTGTTAACCATATCTGTACATAATTTTTCTGAAAGCTGTAATAGAAATCGGCGTACAGCGAATAGTCGCCTGCCGTGGCAATTACAATCTCTTTGATATTTTTAAAGCTCCGGTTACCGACCAGGAAAGGAAGCGAAGCATTAAGGCGATAGACTACTTTTAGAAAGCGCCTGTCGGCGTCCTTTTCTTTGTTGATGATTTCTTCAAATTCAAAACCTTTATTGTCGTTTGTAAGCCTTGTTACCACCACCGGTAAGTAGTTGGCATTGGCAAGGCGCTGGTAGGCTTTTTCTTTTTGCGAAAATGTTACGGCGCCTGCCTCTTCAAGACTCGACACAGCAACGCCCAGCCATTCTGTTTCCCTTGCCCGGTTTTGTTTTTTTTTGGCTTCCGTCATCCATTGGTTGTCGAATACGTCGTCGCTTTTAACGGAAGACCGCGGCGCAAACCCCTGTTGCTGTATTAGCTGTAAGAGGTGGTTTCTTACTTCGTTTTCATCCAGCCCGTTCTTTATACCTTTTGCAATAATGCGGTTGGCCTCCTGCTTCGTAAGCTCGCCATCTTCTATGCTCAGCTCTATAATTTCCTGTATCGCGCTGATGCCTGCGTTGTATCTTTTCGTTTCTAATTCTTTATAATACAATTCAACGCCTTCTGTTGTCTTCAGCTTGTTGTAGGCTGCTTCCAGTACTTTGGGCGCCGTGTTTACAGTGTCTTCGCCATAGCGCGCTTTTATTTTTTCACGGGCACCGCCCATCATCAGCCTCATTTTTCCCTGCCAGAAAGCTAATAAAATATCATAGTTCTTCTTAACTGTTTCCGGTGTAATAAGCCTGTATTGCTTGTAATCGAGATACAGCACTTCAAACGGGTTAGCCGACCGGATAGTCGTCCAATGCCCGTTTACCTCTTCAAAGCTTTGCGGCACCGTATCCAGGCCACCATACCGCGTAGCATGATAAATGCCCGATGCAATATCTACAGTGTTGGTAGCCGCTTCTATAGCTTTTTGTGGTTGTGCCTCCCCATCAGAGGCCAGTATGCCTTTGCCCGGAACAGGTGCGCTTTCGCTGCCGATTATTTTATCTTCCATGAGCAGGTTTTTTACAGTCGGATATCAATACCATCTATTTTATCTTTTAATTCGGCAGCATCAATATCACCTTCCTCAGATTTTATTTTCAACTGCGCTTTAATGCCGTTGGCTTCCACAGAAGCGTGTATAACGCCGTTAAAATCAATGGCGAGGTTTACATTCACTTCGCCGGACGGATTGCCCAATTCAAGCCGGCCACGCAACTTACATTCATCCGGATTCGTACTTTCCCCTTCATATACTTTCAACACGGCATTGGCTTCTGCCGGAAATGTTTGTGAAATGCTGATGGGCAGGGGCGAATTTTTTTTTATCAGGTGTTCGTTAATAGAACCGTTGTTTGTTTTTAATTCGATACCAATTGATTTGGAGCTGACATCTATTACGCGGCTTTTGTTCCGTCCGTACAATGCCGCACCCTGCGCAATGGCGGTATCATAATCGAACCCAGGTATGCTGCGCCGGATTGTTTTTTTCGAAAGCTGCTCCAGCATTTTAGGTATCATAGGCATGCGTGACGAGCCGCCTGCCAGCACGATCTCATCTATGTCATTCCAGGTTAATCCCGCCTTCTCAAGTGTATAAGACAGGATGGCTTTGCAACGCTGGAGAATATCCAGCGAGCGCTCTTCAAAATAAAAATCATTAGTTGATTCGTCCTGAAGAATAATATTATCCAGGCCGTCTTCGCTATTTTCCCTTTCGCGGTACAATGTTATTTCGGCTGTTTCGCCGGCTGCATTCAGCAATACGCTGGTTTGTTCCTGCTCCGACAGTTCAAACTTTGCCTGCAGGGCAGATTGCTGCACTTCCCAGCCCATGTCATCGGGCAACTCCTGTTTTGTTTTTTCCTCAAACTCGGCGTACAGGTATTTTTCAATTAAGGAGTCCCAGTCTTTACCGCCCAATTCGTCGGCGCCGTCGGAGGCAATAACTTTAGCCTCGCCGTTGCCGATTAATAGTATAGTAACATCAAATGTGCCCCCGCCCAAATCGAACACCAGTACTTTTTTAGTGTGGTTAAGCGAAATGCCATACGTTAAGGCCGCTGCCGTTGGTTCGTTGATAATTGCTATTACATCAAAGCAGGCTGCAATACCCGCCAGCCGTGTTTCGTAGCGCTGTTTATCACCAAAATAAGCAGGCACGGTAATCACTGCCGGGATGGTAAGCGATTGCAGGGTGTCTTCCTGCGCCAACAAACCTTTCTTTTTAAAAAAATGGTACGCTTCTATCCGCAGCTTTTTTAGAATAACGGCCGATAAACCACAGGCGCCATAGTCGTAGCCGTTTATGAGATAGCGGTGCGATAAATTTTTACCAATATCCCGCTTTACAAATTCATAAATCGGCGAGTTTGCCTGCAGCTTCCGGTCGTTGGCTTTCTTGCCCACATAAGCTGTTTTGCCATCAAACCAAATTACGGATGGCGTAGTATTTTGGCCATCACTGTTTTTTATCACCTGCGGTATGGCTGCATCATCTATATAGCTCATGCAGCAAAAGGTTGTGCCAAGGTCTATGCCCACATGCGGTATCATCTCATTTTATTGCTTAAAATATCCAGTAAATATTTTACTTCCATAATAAACACCGGCTCTATTATCCGTGCATCGGGCTTAAGCCGGGCAAGTGCGGCAATATCGTTTTTCACGCGCTGCTTAATGGCTAATTTTTCTTCCAGCGACAAAATGATTTGCGAGCCTTCAGGAAATAACCCGGTGATTTTCCCTACCTGGTTAATGAGATATAAAAAACGTTCTAATTGTACCAAGTCGGTACCGGTAAACAAGGAAGTGCTATCGCTGAAGAGTGCATCTTTACTGATCGCCTGGTAATGCTCATAGGTTCTGTTGCTGATGTTGATTTTTTCGCCGATAACCAGTCCGCCCAGCATATCCGGCTGTGCAGGCTCATCATCAATAATCATCTCATCTACGGCAGATGCCGCACTTTCCTGCTGATGACCGATTGCTTCCATTACCACGATACCACCGGAAGCTTCGTCTTTATGCCCCGGCGATTGTACCTGCGCCAGCATAGCCGGCTTAAACGCTTTGCCGGCAAGACTTTTATCTAAAATAGTATTGATGAACATGCCGTTGAGCAGCCTGGAAGCAATGCCATCGCGCTCGTACCGGCCATAGTCAATCCAGTTGATAAACTTGGCGGCATTGCCGCCCCAGTGCAGCTTGATGCCGTTTACTTTTATACGGTCGGCTAATTCGCCTTTTACAAAATCATCAAGTGCTAAACACAAGTGCGCGGCATAAAAAGACAGCGCACCGAACTCGATGGCCAATATGCGGCGCAGCCAGGCAATGTCTTTATTATTGGCGTTGTTACTGAGCCGGGAGGCTATGAATTTTTCTTCTTTGCGCAATACATAATTGAGCCGCGAAGAGAAAAGTGTATCATCGTTTTTTACTTCGTTTAAGGAAGCGGAAGAGTCTTCGCTCAACAAAATATCGCGTACACGGGAATTATTTTTCAAAAGCCGCGCTATTTGTTTGCCCGCGAGCAAAACCGACGCATCTATACGGATCTTACTATCGAACCAAATGCTGTAATCGGAAGTGCCGCCACCTACATCAATACAAACAGAGCCATCCACTTTATTGGCGTAGCTGATGCCGTCTTTGATAATGTGTTCGCTCGAAAAATATTCGCCCGCTGCTATACCTTCGGTAGCAAATTCAGGATTGATATTAATGCTTAGCTTACCATTATTGTTGGTAGAAATAACAAACTCACTGCCATCCTGCTCAAACCTTTTGTCTGTTATAAAAATGAACTGGTTGGCATTGATTTCTGCTGTTACATTGCCTCGCTCGATATGAAAGAAATTTTCTAATATTTCTGTCCAGTACCTTTTGTAGGCGGCAATGCGGTCGTTGGTAAAGGATTTGGGATAAGAACAGCGAAAGCTCACTTTACTTACCCGCTCCTGCACCAGCTCTATAATCAGCAGGAAGATGAGCGATTTAAGAAAAGAGTTTAGTTTAGAATTGTCCTCATCCCATTTTATGTCGGTATATACATTATCGGGGTAGCGGCTGGCATCGGGGAAAAATATAAAATGATCCAGCAGCATATTCGTGGTAATACCCGCCTTAAAAATACGCAGTGCCGTTGGTATAGGTAGTTCCTGGTCTTCTACCGGAACAAAAAACATCCGTGTCAGGCGGCTACGTTTGTCGTTGGCCTGGCGGCTATCTGTGGCTGTATTTAGTAAAGAGCGCACATATTTAGAAAAAGAAAACCTCCAGCGTTCGGCATTGCCGTTAACGTATTTGAAGATGTTCGTATTCGACGTTCCAAAGTCAATGCCCACCATTGCCCTGCCGTTAAAAGGCTTGCCTTCTACATCCTTGTTTTTATTGATAAGGATGATGCCATAAGGGTCTTCAAAAGCGCTGACCGGCTTTACTTCCACCGCTTCCGGAAAAGCATTGTACCCGGCTATGCGCACGATTTCCGCCTTAATGCTGGAGGAGTCGTTGCTTTCAAATTTCTGTTCCCTGCGCGTAATGCTTATCTCGTGTTCAAAGTTGTATGGCGTGATAGTAAAGCGGTCGGTATCAGAGCAGAGCATAAAGTACTGACACCAGAAATCGCCCAGGTAATTAGGAAAAATCTCCAGCACCGGCACTTCTGTTTCGCGGATAGCTCCCTGCCCCTGCAACGCGTCAGCGCCTTTAATCAGGTAAGTCTTTTTTATTTCTATCTGCTGGTTGTTGGCAAGCGGCAGCATAAAGCTGAATTCTACACCGTTCTCACCGCTTTTTCTAAACTTAGGTTTTAGTATCTCATAAATCTGCACCGGACTGAAGAACTGCAAAATCTCTTTTTTAAAAGGCAGCAGGTATTGCGTATTGCCGGCATTTAAAAACCGTTCTGACTCGTTGAGAATATCGCTGTCTTTGCCCTTGACCAATATATTGGTTAAAAAATATAACTCCGGCCGTACCCAGATCGCTTTGTCCGGCTCCAGGTTGGTGCGGTTAATGACAGTGCCGGAAGGCTGGTTAAAGAACCTGGTAATCAGCTCGGTAACGGCGCCTAATTCCGAAGGCCGCTGACCATCCCAGAGAATTTTATTTTCTACTAACTGCTGCTGGTTAATGACAACTACTTCTTTGTATGGGGAGCGGTTGCGCGACAGGATAAGTGCGTAATCGGATTTGTTGCCGCTGTGTACCGCAGAATCATCTTTTACCAGCGGCGTAAGTAAAGCCTTGTAAATATTATAGTTTGCAATAAAAGACACCGGCGCCGATAACGGTGTAAACTCTTCGGCCAGTTTTACGCCCGGCACTTCTATACGGCTTCCCGGTTCGTAGCCCAGCTCTGCTTTTATTTCAGAAAGCCACGCATCAAGCAGTTTGTTAAGGTCCCCCGCATACTGATGGCTTCCGGCCGCATCGGTGCTGGTTGATGCGTATTGATTAAACTGCCGGATAAAATTTTCCAGCCATTCGCCAACATAGTTTAGTCCTTCCTGTTTGCCCGGCGGCTTCAGGTAGCCTTGCTCATCTTTTAAGGCAAACGATTTTTCGTTGAGTAAGCTATTGTAGTCGGCGGAAGTATAGACAAGCGTTGCGGGCGAAAAAGCGCCCAGCGGTATCTCTCCAAACCTGATCAACAAAATATCTGTCCATAAATATTCGGTACCATTTTTCTGTAGCCTCACCGGTGCAGGAGCGAGGTTTATAAGCGCCCTGCTAAACTTTTCATTTTCGATGTTTACATTAACGGGGGTAACCGTTAAGCCATCAAGATCGGGCTTTACTTTGTGCAATGCGAGCAGACTGAGCAAGCCTTTCCACTCCTGTAATATGCGCTTTCGCAGCGGATGGTTTTCGGAGCGCAGAGCGCCTAAAAATGTGAGCGGCCGTGCATAAATATCAGGTATCGAAGACACGCCCCGCGTTTGCGCAGTTTCATCCAGCTCTATGCCATCGCTGATGGCCAGTATAATTTTCTTTTGCTTGTCTTCCCAAAGCGCATTTGATACCGGCTCGTCTATATTGGCGCCGGGCGTTATTTTAGGTAAGTATAAATGTTTCTTGGGCATTGCGTGCAGGTATTAATTGATAGCACCGTTTAGTTTATTGAACTTGATAGCCGCATGGTAAAAAATATTTAAAAACTTATTGGCGGCCGTAATGTTGTCTCTGATAACCGATTCTTCCAAACCGTATTTCTTAAAAAAATTAAAATCTTTTTTGTTGGTCCGATCCTTCAGCAACTCACCGATGTTGGCAACAAATTGCGCCGGGTTTTTAAAGTTCAGTTTCTGTTTATGGTCTTCCGCTTTCCCGCCGATGATTTTACTGCTGTCTATAAGCTCTACTTTATCCTTGTCGTCCAGGGCGCAGATCCAGAACAAAAAATCGTGCAGGTACTCATCCATCTTATTGTACAGCACTTTACTGTCTTCGTGGCGGGGATTGAACAGCGCATTTTCTTCCCTAAAATCTTTATTAAAGGTATCTCCATACCATGCTTCCTGCCGGGCATCGCGGTGCGAGCGTTCCAGTATATCTTTTCCAAACGTAAGATATGCGTAGGCAAAAGTGGTAAAAGTGGCAAGCTTATCTTTCAGCTCTTTCCGCTTTTGCTGCAGCGCACTGCTGTTACGGGTTACCGGCAAGGTGTCCCAGTTAAGCGTATCGTTTTCACGGCAGGCGATGAAGTATTTTTTCTCCGGTATATCTTCTATTGGAGGCTGCATAAAAAAGTCGAATGACGCCAGCGCAGATATCATTTCTATGTAGTGCGGCAAATTGTCCTGTGTAGAGCTGCCGGTACTGAAGTCACCCACCTTTTGCGATAGCGAATCGCCGATAAAATAATACTGGTCGAAGCCTAACGCTTTATCGTTGTAATACTGCAGGGCCGCCTTGGTAGCAATCGGGAAGTCATTGGGCGTTACAAACATGCTTTCGGGGCTGTTGGCATCAATAGAGAAGCTGAAATACGGCAGTACCAGCGCACCGCCCAGCAGCACTTTGCTTTTTTCGCCGGCTATGCGCGCCTGCATTTTTTCATTAAATTTAATCAGGTGGCGCGAGCCGAGTGTTGGAAATCCTGCTGCGCCGGTGCCGCCAAAAATAGAGCCTACCAAAAATACCTGTAATTCGTTGGCATGTAAAGTAGCCACATCATCCCACAACAGTTTAAAAGGATACGCTTCCATGTTGGGGTTGGCCATTACAACAGCGCCAATGGACGGGTGCCCGCGAAAGCCTTTATCCAGCGAGGTTTCCAGCTCTTTTTTTGTAAACAGTACATTGGCAAAATCGGCAAGGTTGGCCGTCTGCTGATCGGCTTTCTTCAGGTTGTCGTAGTTGATGTATTTGCCAAGTGTATAATCTTTTTCATCAAAAATTCCCCATACAAACGACTCGTCACCGGGTGGTATGATAATGTCTGTTTTAAAGCAGGGGTTGGCTTCGCCGTCTTTTGGTACGCGCTGGTAAAGCGCGCGCAGCTCTGTATATTTTTTTATCAACTGCTTCGTGCGCGTAAGGTTGCCGTTGCCCTGGTCGGGGTCTATCATAAAGATATGCAGCCGCTCGGGGCCAAGCCCGGCGGCACACAGGTGAACAACCGATTCTATTACACGGGAGCCTGTACCACCAATACCGATTAGCACATTCTTTTGCATGTATGCTGTTTTTATCGTTTACCTAAAGGAATATATTTAACCGTACGCGGAGACATAAGAAAAGTAGTAAGCCAGAAAAGGATAAATGTGAGCGCCGCAAAAATGCAGAAATAAATGGCATACCATTTTGCTTCAATGCCTTCTGATGAATTCATTAATACAATTACAAGTGTAAGTATTACTGATAGTACAAGCATTAGAATAAAAAGCATCCACCACTTTTTGCGGGCGGCTGCAAGATCGCCGGCTGTTGCCGGCTGGTTACCGTAATAATACCAGTAGCAGGCGCATACAACACATAGCAGCATACCGGCAGCAAAAAGCATCCGCAATTCGCCTGCAAACACTGCAGGGTCTTTTTCTGCAAGGCTTGGACTGTTGCTTAAATAATCCATTGCAAAAACGGCAAACACAATCCACAAAACTGCGCCGAGCGCAATGGTGAGCAGATAATTTACAGGGGCTTTGTTCATAGTATAGGTGCGGTTTAAAGTGTGGCTTATTTCTTTTCTACATTCAGGTAAAACTTGGCAAGCTTAGGCTGCACATCGGTTAGCTGGTTGGTGGCAATATCGGTAAGCAACCTGTGCAGGTTAAGTGTTTTATTTTCGTTAGTGCCCTGCCCGTAGGTATCGGCGCTTACATCGTTTACCCAATCAGGCATTACAGGTGTGGCAACATTGTCGAGCACGAGGTAAACGGCATAAGAATATAAACCTTCTTTACCGGTATTTTCCAACGCTACATTTGCTTTATACACACCTTTTGAAAAGGTTGCGCCGGTTAGTTTTATTTCATCACCGGCAGCAACGGAATCTTTATCACCACCGGTTTTCTTAAATGCATACGCTTTTATATTTTTTTCGGTGTAGGGGAAAGTATAGGCAGCAGGCGACAGCTTTACTTCTGCATTGAACAGCGCATCCTTATCCGCTGGTTTCATCCGGAAAGTATATACAGTACCATAGTTTTGCAACTGCTCTTTAGTAGCATATTTATTTACAGACTTTGAACTCTTATCCTTTGTTACATTCACCTCGAAGTTTACGGAAGGCTTGCCGGTGAGCAATAAAAACTGATTTTGATTGATGTAAGGTTTGCTCTTAAGAATGTTGAAAAAGAGATTGATGTTTTGCCGGTCGCCAAAAATAAGCACATAAGCAGGGCGCGGACCATTTACCCGCACAGCAGGTTTTACATCTGCTACCACACCATCAAAAGCGCTGCTGAAGCCCGCTATGCCTACATCTGCGCCGTTTTGAAAACTTTTTTTAAACGACCGCACTACAAGATTCACATCATTGTTGTTGTAAAAAAAATCGGTGATGAAAATGCTTACTCTTTTGGCGTCTGTTTTTTCTACCGCTTCGGCAAAATTTGTCTGGGTACTTAATTGCGGATCGGAATACATAGCCGGTGAAGTTTTGGCAGCTACAAATTCACTGCGGCCGATAGAATCAACCTGCCTGCCGAATTTAAAATACCGGATGTCCGTATTCTTCCAAACATTCTGGCACGTGCTTTCTATATCATCCAGCATACGGCTGTAATCGGTTGTGGTATTGGATACAAAGCCTTTCATAGACGTAGTGGCGTCGAGGTAAATATCTACTTCTAATTTTTCGGTGCTTGCTGCAGCATCGCCTGTAATTTCGGTTTTGCCGTAGTTCCATTGAACATCTGCTTTTTTATCGGCGGTACAGGATATAACCAGAAAAAAGAAAGCTATAACAGGATAATAATTTCTCTTTTTCATTTGTCAGCAAAGGGTTTAAAAAAATTAAATTAATGAATATTTATCAGAAGCTATTTCATAAGTAAAAATACCTGACTGCGTTTCTGGTTTGTAATTACAACGTACAATACAGTCTTTATATTTAAAATAAAGGTAAAAAGGTTTATCAGCCTGTACCCTTTGCTAATGCAGGCAAATTTCTAAGGCAGCCATGCAAGCAGCTACTATAACTTATACTTACAATATAACTATGGCAGTTCTATTGAGCATTATTCATTAAGAGATAAAATTATAGGTAATTATGGTTCTGATTACTATTTATTGTAACCGCACCGGCAAGCGGCAACTACACAATGCATCTTGCGAAGCGTTATACAATTTTAAAAAAGCAAGTAAGTACCCTGAAGGACTAATAAGATATAATCACTTTTATCTGATATACGTGTTGTAATAAAATAATTATATACAAAAAAAGGCTGCATCTCATCAATGCAGCCTTTACTTTTATACTTGTCTGTTTATCTTAAAAACAGCATTTCGCGGTACTTCGGTAAGGTCCAGTTATCATCATCTACCAGTGCTTCCAGCTTATCTACATGGTAGCGGATATCATCAAAAAATTTGCCTTTGATATCATCGCAATAGGCAATCGCCTTCTCACGGGTGTCCGTCATATTATTAGCTATTTTTCGTGCTTCCACCATCTCATTTACTTGTGTGTAAATCACCTGTATGTGCTCCGATATCTGCTTCAGAATATCTACCTGTATGGCATAGGCGGTCTCCGGCAGCCCGGCTTCTTTTAAACCGGCAATATTTTTCGCCAGTGTATTCTGATAATTGATGGTAGCCGGGATAATATGATTCAATGCCAGGTCGCCCATAATGCGTGCCTCGATCTGCACTTTCTTCAGGTATTTTTCCAGCTCTATTTCATGCCGGGCTTCCAGTTCCAGATGGTTATATACATGGTTGCTTTCAAATAGTTGCTTGGCTTTTTCAGTAATCATAGCATCCAATGCAAGCGGCGTGGTTTTAACGTTGGGCAGGCCGCGCTTTTCGGCCTCCTGCGCCCACTCTTCGCTGTAGCCATCACCTTCAAACAATACTTTCTTGCTGTCCACAATATAGCGCTGGATCGTATGCATAATGGCGATTTCCTTCTTCTCTCCTTTATCAATCAAACCATCCACTTCAGTCTTAAAATTCTTAAGGGTTTCGGCGAGAATGGTATTCAGCGCAATCATTGCATTGGCACAATTGGCGGAAGAACCTACCGCCCGGAATTCAAATTTGTTGCCGGTGAACGCAAAAGGAGACGTACGGTTGCGGTCGGTATTATCCAGCATCAGTTCCGGTATGCTGCGGTGCAAATCAAGCTTTAAAATTGCTTCGTCCTGCTCGTCAAATTTGTCGCCTACGCGGGTTTCTATATCTGATAACACTTTAGCAAGGTATTGACCCACAAACACAGAGATAATGGCCGGCGGCGCTTCATTGGCGCCGAGCCGGTGATCGTTGGGTGCAGAAGCAATGGCAGCCCTCAGCAGGTCGGCGTAGTCGTAAACCGCTTTGATAGTGTTTACAAAAAACGTAAGAAACATGAGGTTGGTCTTAGGTGTTTTGCCCGGCGCCAGCAGGTTCACACCCGTATCGGTGGCCATACTCCAGTTGTTGTGCTTGCCATTACCATTAATGCCGGCAAACGGCTTCTCGTGCAGCAGCACTACCAGGTTGTGACGCTTGGCTACACGGGTCATGATATCCATCAGCAGGATATTGTGATCCACTGCGATGTTCACTTCTTCAAAAATAGGCGCGCACTCAAACTGTGCAGGCGCTACTTCGTTGTGGCGGGTACGCAGCGGAATACCAAGCTTATAGGCTTCCGACTCATAATCGCGCATAAATGCATATACCCGCTCCGGGATCGAACCAAAATAGTGGTCTTCTAACTGCTGGCCTTTGGCAGGCGCAGCGCCGAATACGGTACGACCGGCCTGCACCAGATCGGGACGTGCATTGGCAAGGCCGGCATCAATCACAAAATATTCCTGTTCCCAGCCTAAGGTTGGTGTTACCTTGGTTACATTCTTATCAAAATAATTGGCTACTTCTACAGCAGATTTATTCAGTGATTCCAAAGCTTTTAGCAACGGCGCTTTATAATCCAGCGATTCGCCGGTATAGGATACAAAAATGGTAGGAATGCATAAGGTTTTGCCGCTGCCAATCTCCATAATAAAGGCAGGCGAAGAAGGATCCCAGGCGGTATAGCCACGGGCTTCGAAAGTGGCGCGTAATCCGCCGCTTGGGAAGGAAGAAGCGTCCGGTTCCTGTTGTATCAGCGCAGCGCCGTCAAACTCTTCTATGGCAGTGCCATCGCTTTTAATGGTAAAGAAAGAATCATGCTTTTCAGCAGTAGTGCCGGTAAGTGGCTGAAACCAGTGTGTAAAATGGGTTACACCTTTCGCCTCGGCCCAGCTACGGATACCGCTGGCTATCTGATTGGCTACCGTACGGTCAATCTTCTTACCTCCTCTTACACTTCCAGCCAGGCTTTTGTAAGCATCATCACTCAAAAATTCACGCGCTTTTTTTAAGGTGAAAACGTGCTCGCCAAAAATAGCGGTGATTTTAACCGCGTTTTCCTGCGGGTTTACACTAATGCTGGTAAGATCATTGATAGCCTGAAATCTTAATGACATAGTTTTCAAAGTTGTTTTAAAGTAATGAGGGATTTTTTTAAATAGATATTAGTCGTTTTGGTGTAAAACAATTCAATTGTTTTTAATAATTATTCAAAAATATCAAAAAATGTGTGAGTACTGCTGAAATATTTTTGAATAATTATTTAGATAATATGTTCGATAAATGTTTATTAAATGCTTGTAAAAACGTGCTGCACGCCGCTACTGCCAGCAACGGAGTAGCTATACTTTTGTAACGCACAATGGCCCCCGCAAACGTAACCGTATAGCCGGATAATATCAGCAAAGAGCAGCTCAAACAAAGCAGGAATAAGGTAAACGGATTTATTTTCCCGCCACGGATAACAGCAACCGCACCAGCAAGGAGCATTAGCAGTATAACCGTGTTTTCTAAAATGGCTGGCAGGTAAGCCAGGCTCTTTACTGCATTCCAGTGCGGCTGCAGAAAAGCCATGTCCGCTGCAAACGGCAGGAAAGCTGCAAAGCCTTCAGCCGTTGGGCGCAAAAGAGGAAGGTCTATTTTAGAATTGCCCGAAAGGGCGTTAAACTCTGCCTGCTTTGCAACTACATATTGTGGAAAATCCATTGCTGGATGAATATACCTTGCTGTAAAGAAAAGCACAAGGCCGGCTGCATAAATACTGCTGTAAACTAACCATTTTTTGGAAGGATATTTTTCACTTACTATCCAGGCAAAAAGCGCAGGAATCAACAACAGCACTACGAAATTCCGCAAGGCAAACAATACGATACAACAGGCCGTTATCAGCAGGCAGGGCAGCAATAGCAGCTTTCTTTTTTTAAGCTGCAGGTACACGCTGTATATGGCCAGCAACATTGCGGAAAATATGAGCCCGTCTTTGTGAATACCACTGCACCAAAACAAAAAAGAAGGCAGCAAAAAAACCGGTACCATAAGCAACAGCTTATTAATTGGGTAATGAATAACGGTGAGCTTATACAATGCTACGGGTCCAAAAAGGTATAGGAAGTTGAAGAAAATAATATTGGTGTAATAACTCTTAGCTGTAAACACGTTTACCACTGCTACCAGTTTAATCATACTGTTGCTCTTCAGGTCGTTCCAGTAAGATGCCTCGTTGGTAAATAAACTGCCGCTTGTGGTATAAGAATAATGAAACAGGTCTTTTATAAAACCAACTGGATCCCGCAGCAACCAGTCTGTTTCAACAAGGCTGGCGCGGTAAAAGCCCCAGGTATCGGAGGTATTGATATACTGCGGCTGTGCATAAAAAACTCCGTACGCAATGCCTGCTGCGATCTTTATCAGAAACAGGGCAAGAAGCCATCTTTTGTTGAGAAAACTGTTTTTGAAAAAACGGATACGGGTAATGAGCCAGGTGAAAAGAATAAGATAGGTAATGAATAAAATGACTTGCAACAGGTAAGTTTACCGGCAAAATAATAGTATTTCAGAACTGCACCGCATAGTTTTTTATTTAAAATAAAAGACTGTTTCTCCCCGGCAAAACTTGTTACAGCAGCAATGCCTCCATCAAAGTTATTATGCTCCGCTATTTATTGATACCTACACTGCTCAATCTTCTTTTTCTTATACCTGTAACATTTTTCTTTCCAAGGCGTCCTATGCAGGAAAACGCACTACTATGAAAAAGATACTTTTATTTGCTTGCCTTTGTATAAGCCTGCAATCCTTTGCAATCTGGGAAGTTATCAAAGGCAACGGCGTTGCCAAAACAGAAACACGCGATGCCAGCGACTATACATCGGTAGCTGCAGGCGGCCCTATAAGTGTTGATATATCGTATGGCGCCAGCAACACTATTCAGTTGGAAGGAGATGAGAACATATTGCCTTATATCGAGACGTATGTGAAAGATAACGAGCTAACCATCAAAGTAAAAGACCGGAAAAGTATAAACCCCAGAATTCCGCTTAAAGTGCATATAAGCATGACCACTATTAACGGGCTTGCTCAAAGCGGAAGCGGTAATATCAGCGGCAGTGGCGATTTTTCGGGTACCGGCACTACGGCTTTTGCCATTTCAGGCAGC
This sequence comes from Ilyomonas sp., assembly GCA_965247435.1. GTDB lineage: Bacteria > Bacteroidota > Bacteroidia > Chitinophagales > Chitinophagaceae > Ilyomonas. The sequence goes on from OZ252019.1 coordinate 3,244,125, forward strand.
GGGGCTCTCAATCTAAAATTTAATTCCTTTACAAGTGCAGCCATCAGCATGTCTGGCAGCGGCTCGGTTAAGCTGGATGGCACAATAGCAGGCGACCTGGATATTTCGCAAAGCGGCAGCGGCAGCATCAACTGTGAACATACACAGACCTTAACGGTAAATGCAAAAATTTCGGGCAGTGGAAATCTTAGGATTAACGCTTCTAAATCCATTGATGCTCATATAAGTGGCAGCGGGCATATTTATTATACCGGTGCTGCAACCGTAAACAGTAAGGTTTCTGGCAGCGGTAAGGTTGAAAAAATATAACCTGGCTCATAAATAAAAAAAGTCCGCTTCAATTGAAGCGGACTTTTTTTATTTACGGCTAAACCTCTTTACGCTTCAACGCCAGCAGCACTTTTTTCTGCCTGCATCAGCTCTACATTGCGATTGATAAAATTGGTAAGGTCGTTACCTTTCAGTAAGCCTTGGGAAAGCAAAGCAAGATCAGCTAATGTACGTATCTGCTTTTCCTTTCTAATAGCATCATTTTCCTTGAGCAAAGCCTGATAAATGGGATGGTTACCATTTACTGTAAGTGTTACTTCATCGGGCATCTGCGCATAAAAGGCCGTCATGCCGCCGCCCATGCCCGCCATATCTTTCATGCGGCGCATAAATTCCGGCCGTGTAGCTACCACCGGTGCAGCATTAGCGCTTAACCCTTTTACTTCTACCGTAGCATTCAGTTGCGGCAATTCGAAACTAAAAAGCTGCTTTAGCTGCTCTTCTTCCTCTTTATTTAATATACTTTCGCTTTTTTCCTGTTTATCTATCAGGTTATCAACAATATCGGCATCCACCCGTACAAAGTGTACGCCTTCCCATTTCATTTCCATATTATTGATAAAAGCAGCATCTACCAAAGTTTCCATTTTCACAACCGCATAACCTTTTTGCTGGCTTGCCTGTACATAAGCATCCTGTTGTACAGGATCGGTAGTATATAAAATTACCTGCTTGCCTTCTTTATTCTTTTGCAGCGTTTCGGTTGCCATTTTATACTCTTCAATAGTATAAAACTTATTATCCTTGGCATCCTGCATGATGAGGAATTTATTAGCTTTTTCCAAGAACTTATCGTCGGTCATCATTCCATACTTCACAAACAGGCCAAGGCTTTCCCATTTTTCTTCAAAAGAAGTGCGGTCGTTTCTAAAAATTTCATCCAGCTTGTCAGCCACTTTTCTAGTAATGTGCGCATTAATTTTCTTTACATTCGGATCGCCCTGTAAATAGCTGCGGCTCACATTCAACGGGATGTCCGGGCTATCTATCACGCCATGCAACAACATTAAAAACTCCGGCACAATATCTTTTACCTCGTCGGTTACAAACACCTGGTTGCTGTAAAGCTGAATCTTATCTTTTTGTATTTCGTAGCTCTGTTTTATTTTAGGGAAATACAGAATGCCGGTTAAATTAAACGGATAGTCAACGTTTAAGTGTATCCAAAACAACGGTGTTTCTCCGTAAGGATAGAGCTCACGATAAAAATTCTGATAATCTTCTGTAGTTAATTCGGCAGGTTTCTTAGTCCAGATCGGGTTTGTATTATTAACCGGTTTTTCTTCTCCTTCCTGCTTCTCCCCTGCCTCTGTAAAATAAATAGCCACCGGCAGGAACCGGCAGAATTTTTCCAGAATGCCTTTGATACGGGCCGCTTCTAAAAACTCTTTACTCTCTTCATTGATGTGCAACACAATCTTCGTTCCGCGCGCCCTTTTTTCTACTTCATACAACTCAAATTCCGGACTGCCATCGCAACTCCAGTAAACTGTCGCAGCTTCATCATTATAGCTCTGGGTTAACACTTCCACACGTTCGCTTACCATAAATGCACTGTAAAAGCCAAGCCCGAAATGCCCGATGATACTGGCGTCTTTATACTTACTTAAAAATTCTTCGGCACCACTAAACGCTACCTGGTTTAAATACTTATCCACTTCCTCTTTTGTCATACCCACCCCCCGGTCGGTAATACTCAATGTTTTTTCTTTGGTATCCAATTCTATATCTATCCGCAACTCGCCCAGTTCGCCCTTTGCCTCACCTATCGAAGATAAAGTTTTCAGTTTTTGTGTGGCATCTACGGCATTACTTACCAATTCCCGCAGAAAAATCTCATGATCGCTATAGAGGAATTTTTTAATAATCGGGAAAATGTTTTCCGTTTGAACACGTATCTGTCCTTTTTGCATATTCGGTTATTTTAATAATGATTTAGAAAAGTATTTATTAGCAACTTGTATGAGCTATTGCCTCTCAACGCATTATCAAACGAAATACCAGAGGTATTAAAGCTGACAGGTTGACAAGCGATAAAAAGTACAAAGTTTAAAAGAGCCTTGCATATAAATAAAAAACCGTCCCGAAAAATCGGGACGGTTTTGCAAAAAGTATTATGTACTTATTTATTTTGTTGATACTGCGGGTTTGGAGCCGGAGCAGTATTAGGACCTTCATCTGCTGTGCCTTCGAGGTCAACTGTATTAGGATCGCCTTCTACACCATAGTGGAAGATAAAGCGGCTTTCAGAGATACCTTGTTTGTCAACTAAGTATTTGATAACTGCATTTGTTCTATCCCAGCTTAACTGTTGTGCGCGCTTATCGGAAGCGCCATGGCCGGTTACATTTATTTTACAATTAGGATTAGCTTGTATCTGCTGTGCAACAGTTGCTAAAGTAGCTTGTGCTGCCTTGCTGATCGTCATGCCTTTTCCTTTAAACTGAATGCTTGGCAGGCTGCCGATGTTACATGCATTACGAGTAGTAAGCATATCCAGTGAATCGCAACAGGTTGGAGGACAGGTACCAACACCATCAGCATTAACAGGGAAACATTTCTGCAACGTAAGCAATTCCTTGTCTTTGTAGTCCGGTACGCCATCGCCATCCGTATCTTTAGCTACACCATGAGAGTCAACAGGAGCGCCTGCCGGTGTATTTGGTTCCTGATCAAACTGGTCAGTTATACCATCACCGTCTGCATCAGGCAATACCGGTGTTGGTATCTTCATGTGCTGCGGAGCATTTACTTCGTTGTAAATGTAGTTCAGCGGATTCTGGAACCATTTTGGCTCGGTGCGCTTGGAAGAATTACCGATGTTGAAGCCCAAATTAATACCGCCGGTAATAAAATTATCTTTTTCAGGAGTCAGGCTTCCCTGAGTTCCAAGAAATACGCCATCCAGATAATCATCTCCGGTCATATAATATTTAGCTTCCAGCCCAAGAGATGCCTTTGGACCTAAACGAAACTCATAACCACCACCAAAGAATACAGTGTGACGGAACTGCCATTTGCTGTTGCCGTTATTGTCAAAATTCTGACTGCGGCTTCTTACTTTGGCATCAGTTTCATACTTGCCGTCTATCTGGTCTCTAACGTCTTTTTGAATGTCTTTGCGCTTGCGGTCGTAAAATCCATCACTGGCAGCCGGCCAGCCGTAGGCATTGGAACCATCCAATAAGTCCAGCGTTGTATGATAGGCAAACGGCGTGTAGCCGGCTGTCAGGTAAATATTAGTTTTAGGATTTCCCTGGTTAAAAAGAATATTTTTAAAAGAGAAGATCATTTCTACCGAAGGAATTACAGCCTGCATTTTATAAGCAGGTAAAATAACTTTGCCTGCATAAGCCGTTCTTAAAGCATCCGTAGGCAAATTACCGGGATTTGTTCCCTTTCTAAACTCTGTACCTTTTGCTTCAGCATACTGGGCAGCCAGCTTTACCGAAACTGTGTAGCCTAAAGACTTTCTTAAATAAAGGCCTGCGGCATAGCCGGGCAAGGGATTGTTAGGCACATCAAACACAGGAACCAGTGCGCTACCGGTTAAGCCTATTTGCCACATGTCGCGCGGCTTTGCTGGGTAAGGATACGCATTATTCCTAAACTCATTGTATTGAGCCATGCTCTTGGTAGAGATTTTGGAAGAGTCGTCCCAATACGATTTTGTGTCACTAAGAGAGTTGGTGCTGTCGCTTTGCGCAAAAACACCATGAGCCATACCTAAGAGGCCCAACATTGCTACGTACTTTTTGCTTACCATGGGTGGTATAATTTAAATTATTGTTTAAGGTTACCTAAAAAGTTAATTCCGGTTGATCTTGTGATTCGCGGCAAAAATAGATATTGATTATGAATTAACAAATCTAAAATTCCCGCACAACTTGTAAAGAAAAATTTAGTTACAGAAATAGCAATTGCAATGCCAACGCTACAAGTTGTTTACTTTTATTCCCAATTAAACGGAAAGAAACAGGTAGATGGAAAAAGCAGCGCAAATTATAAGCAGGGAATTAGCCGCATTTGAGGAGCATTTTAAAGAAGCTGTGAAGAGCAAAATTCCGTTGCTCGACCGCATCATGAACTATATCGTAAAAAGAAAAGGCAAGCAGTTAAGACCTATGTTTGTATTGCTTAGCGCCCGGCTTGGCGGTGATATCAATGCTGCATCGTACAGAGCTGCATCGCTGGTCGAATTGCTGCACACAGCAACACTCGTTCATGACGATGTGGTAGATGAGGCATACGAGCGGCGGGGTTTCTTTTCTATCAATGCATTGTGGAAAAATAAAATCGCTGTACTGGTAGGCGATTACCTGCTTTCGAAAGGATTGTTGCTTTCTTTGGACAATAATGATTTCCGGGTGTTGCAGATTTTATCCCGTGCCGTAAAAATGATGAGCGAAGGCGAGCTGCTGCAAATTGAGAAAGCGCGTAATTTAAATTTGCAGGAAGATATTTATTACGAGATTATTAATGGTAAAACCGCATCGCTTCTTTCATCGGCTTGTGCAGCCGGCGCGGCCACAACCTTTACAGCAGAAGAAGACATTCAGAAAATGCAGTTGTTTGGCGAAAAAGTGGGTATGGCTTTTCAGATTAAAGATGATCTCTTTGATTATGGAAATAAAGACGTAGGCAAGCCTACCGGCAATGACATACAGGAAAAAAAGCTGACCCTGCCACTTATTTATACCCTCAACAATGTAGAAGCATCACTTCGCAAAAAGCTTATTTACATTGTAAAAAATGAAAACAAAGACAAGCAGAAGGTGCGTTTTGTAATTGATACCGTACAGCAAACCGGCGGCATTGAGTATGCTGCCAAAAAAATGTTTACTTTCCGTGATGAAGCTTTGGCTATTTTGTACCATTTTCCGCAAAGTGCCGTAAGAGAAGCTTTGGAAGAATTAGTGAGATACACAACAGACCGTACATTCTGATGCAAAAAAGATGGAACATATTAAATACTGATGAAGCTTGCATAGACAGCCTTCAGCAGTCGTTGAAAATCAGCAGAACGCTTTGCAAAATACTGGTGCAGCGCGGAGTGGGTAATTTTTCTGATGCCAAGAAATACTTCCGGCCGCAGTTGAGCGACTTGCACGATCCGTGGCTGATGAAAGATATGCTGAAAGCGGTAAAGCGCATTGTGGCTGCTATAGAGGACGGGGAGCCCATATTGGTATTTGGCGATTACGATGTGGATGGCACTACTTCAGTTGCAACAATGTACCAGTTTTTACAATCGGTTAGCCCTAATGTTCACTATTATATACCCCATCGCTACAAAGAAGGATATGGCATATCGAAGGCTGGCGTACAGTACGCAATTGATAATAAATTTTCGCTTGTCATTTCCTTAGACTGTGGCATTAAATCGTACAGCCTTATCGGCTATGCAAAAGAAAACGGTGTTGATTTTATCGTATGCGACCATCACCTGCCCGATAATAAATTGCCGCCTGCTGTAGCTATACTCAATCCTAAACAGACCGACTGCAGCTATCCTTACAAGGAGCTGTGTGGCTGTGGCGTGGGCTTTAAACTCATGCAGGCGTTAAGCGAAGAGCTGCGCTTGCCGGCAAGTTCCTATTTGCAATACCTCGACCTGGTGGCCACCGCTATTGCAGCCGATATTGTACCCATCACCGGCGAGAACCGCATACTGGCTCATTTTGGTTTACAAAAAATAAACAGCACTCCTTGCAACGGCATTAAAGCGCTGCTGCACCTCGCCGGCAGCACGCAATTGCTGCACATCAACAACTTAGTATTTATAGTGGCGCCGCGTATTAATGCAGCCGGCCGCATGGATGATGCTAAAAAAGCCGTACAGTTATTTATTGAGAAAGATTTTGACCAGGCGCTGAAATACGCTGAAATGCTGCATACCGATAACACCTACCGTAAAGAAGCAGATACGCTGATTACCGAGGAGGCTATACACATGATTAACAGCGATACGGCTCTTGTACAGCGCAAAACCACCGTGGTTTTCCGGGATCACTGGCACAAAGGCGTTGTAGGCATCGTAGCATCGAGGCTGGTAGAAAGTTATTACCGGCCCACGGTTGTGCTTACCAAAAGCGGCGATATTGTTGCCGGCAGTGCGCGCAGCGTAACCGGTTTTAATTTGTATGAAGCTATACATGCCTGCCGGGAGCACCTGATTGGCTATGGCGGCCATTTTGCCGCAGCCGGCATGACGATGCTGCCGGAGAATGTAGATGCTTTCCGTAATAAATTTGAAGAGATTGTGGCAGCAACCATTACCGAAGACTTATTAGTGCCCGAAATACCGATTGACGCCGAGATACAATTTACAGAACTCACTTTTCCGTTTTATAACATCCTTGCCCAAATGGAGCCTTACGGCCCGCAAAACATGCGGCCCGTATTTATTGCACGTAACGTAACAGAAAGCGGTTATTCTAAAATTATCAAGGAACAGCATATCCGCTTTGTTGTTAAACAAAATAACTCCGTACTTACCGGCATTGGCTTTAGCATGGCCGATAAATTTCACCTGCTTCAAAACCGCCGGCCGGTTGATATTGTTTTTACTATTGAATTAAACGAATGGAATGGTATGAGAAGCATTCAGCTTAGAATGATAGATTTTGCGCCGGCAGCGGAAAGTTAAAAGCCTAAAGTTTAATGTTGAAAGTTATATAACATCCATTTGCATCCTGATAACTAAAAAGCTATTTTAAAAGGATAGCTTTTTAGTTGCCGGATGATATAATACAATGCTGTTATTCTTTCACAAACGTTTGTGTGCTCGTGGTCTTGCCGCTTTGCACTTTCAGCAAATAACTACCCGGCTTCAGCGCCGCCGTATTGATAGAAAGATGGCTGCCGCCTGCCGTTGCGCTGGCGCGCACCGTACCGTTAAAGTCGGTTACCGTAATATTGGTTTTGCTACCGGCAGGAAGATTTTGCACTTGCAGTGTGCTGCGCACGGGGTTGGGATACAGTTTTACGGCTGCGGCATCGCTCAGAAGAATGGAGTTGGATAGAGCGCGATCCATCTTTGCCAACGGCAGCTACGCGGTAGAGGACGTTGCTGCCATCAGTGGCATCTTCGTAAGTTAAGAGGGATGAATGATTGTTGTAGCGCCTGGCAACAGGCTGGTAAGTAACGCCACCGTCGAGGCTTCTCTGCACATTGTAGTACCGCACATTGTTGTTGCCTCCCCAGGTGATGCCGTGGTGCTGTACCCAGCGTTTTACACGGGTGATGATGTTTTGCTTTTGGCTGTCGTCGCCATTGTAGCGGGCAAGCGCGGCTGCATATTTACCTAATTCAAAATTATAAGTATTCCCGGTCAATACAGCTTTACCATCTTTTTGCAATACGAGGGAATAAGCTTGGTCTCCACCCGAAAATTCCGTAAGCCCGATGCCGTTTGTTCCGTAGGTTGAATCCAGGCCTCCATCCATATCAAAGCGCATAACTGCGAATTTAAAAACGGTATTGCTCATGTCTAAAAATCCCCCACTACAATCCTTCCATTCTGCTGCACCGCTACTGCATTCGCGTGCAAGTCGCCCTCCTTCGATTTAGCCGTAGCATAACCCGCTCCGCCAAAGGTGCTGTCGGGAGTACCGGTTGGAAGAAAGCGGCTGACTAATGCTACTTCCGTCCGCAAGTTCATGTAAGACCAGCCCGATGCAATAATTTTTTTATCTTCCCCTATAGCAATATCCATGATTACAGGGTCGGTAATACTTTTGTCAAATGACATGTCTGCCAACCCATTTTTTCCAAATGAATCATCAGTTGTACCATCGCTGTTAAAGCCCAGCAGCAATGTTTTGTTTAAAAAATTATAATTGCCGCCTATAACGATCTTCCCTTCCCCGGTAACGGCAACGCCGGTGATATTCAATGGAGCGGAGAGTTCAATGATTACTGTGCCTTTGTTACCGAAGCTCTGGTCAAGTTTGCCATCGGGCGTAAAGCAGGTAATAAAGCACCGGCTGTCGTCATTGATTTTGTAACTTACATCGCCGCTAATAACCATGCGTCCATCCGGCAATATCGCCATGTCAGTAGCCATGTAGCCGTCATCGGTTGGCCCTAATGCCAGACCCTCTTTCCCAAAGCTTTCATCCGCCTTTCCATCGCCGTTTATCCTAATCAGCGCCATCGTATTATATCCCCGTACAGCCGCTACGATTTTGCCATCTTTTTGCAGCGCCAAAGCATAAACAATCTTAACAGGACTCTCCCCGATATTGGAAACCACCCTGCCGCTATCGCCAAAGCTTTGGTCAAGGCTTCCATCGGTATTATATCTCACCAATAAGGCGCCTCCCAAAGGAACGCCTTCTTTGTAATAACCGCCGGAGCCGCCTATGACGATTTTGCCATCGGGCTGCAACAGGCTGGCTCCGGTTTGTCCTTCATACGTAGTGGCTACAATTCTTCCGCTGTCCCCAAAACTGTAATCAAGCGTTCCAGGCTGGGCTTGTAAGTGAAAACAAAAGAATAGAAGTGCAATGGTTATAAAGATTAGTTTAATAAAGGTTGGTTTTAATTGTCAGGGGTAAGAATAAAGTCAGCACTGCTGTTACAAAGTCAATATTCAAAAAATTTTCCGCCTGCTAATGAAGAATTCTTTGAAAACGGTAAACAAATTTCTGCTAAAGCAAAAGCTATATGCTGAAGGAAGCCTTTTCGGTAGTTGGCATTGTTGGTTATTTTAGCGCGGGAAGGATTACAAAAAAATGAAAATAAATCACTTACTTGAAATCTAACATTATTTTTTTATAGCTAATCCTCAATGCAGATCAGTATAAAAAGAATGGCATTCATGTGCTTTGGTGTTGATTGAAACAGGAGTAAGCATCTTTTTTAATCAGCATCTCTCAATACTTCATCCCTGCAACCTCGCTATAAATCGTTTCCAGTTTATAAATATTCTTCTTTAAATCGTGATGTTCCAACACATAGTCCTTTGCGGCTTGTCCAAACGTAACCGCCTTATGTTTATCATTGATTAATAACGATATAACATCTGTATATTCCTGCAACGTATTACACGCAAAGCCATTTACATTATTTTGAATCACATCATTATTGCCATCTACATTGCTCACCACGCAGGGAACGCCCTGCAGCATTGCTTCTAATAAAGCATACGATAACCCTTCAAATACAGAAGGAAATAAGAACACATCCAATTGTTGCAGAAAGTGTATGGAAGTTTGCAAATCGCCACGCTCCAGCAGGTGAATATTATCACCGATACCGTAACCCTTTATTCGTTCTTCCACTTCCTTTTTTAAATGATCGTGCTCGCCAACCCCCAAAAAATAAAAGTGTACGCGGCTTCCTTCCCGTTTAATTATTGCATTGGCAATATCAATAAACAGCAACGGATTTTTTTGCGGCGTAAGCCTGGCTATCGTGCCGATTTTCAGGCCGCCCTTCAATGTATATCGTTTATTATCGTTGCTGGAATTGTAAAAATAATTTTCTACCACCAGCGAGTTGGGTATTACATAAATGTCTTCCCTTTTTTGTTGTAAATCTTTTACTAATGTTGCTGCTTCGCTATGCGAAATAGCAAGCAACTTGTAAGTAAACATTCCGGCAAATTTTTCCAAAGAAAAAAACAGCTTGCGCTTAACGCCGGTAAATGATAAATACGATAAAGCATGTGGCGTATATAGTGATTTTTGCTTCGCGAGCTTACAAGCGATTCTGCCCAAAAAGCCGCCTTTGGCACTATGCAGATGCGCACATGCAGGACGCTCGTGCTGCAGTAATTTTTTTAGCCGGAGGACAGAAGCAATATCATTAACAGGATTGAGCCCGCGCGCCATTTTCAGCCGGGTAAACGCTACGCCGTACTGATTACAATAAGGCTCTAAATGCTCCGAGATAGTACCCACAATTTTTAATTCGTATTTGCTGTGGTCAATAGTGCTGAGCACCTGCTTCAGATAAGTTTCTACGCCGCCTACAGATTGAGTAATATGTAAAACTTTTATGCGCTGCATATTTATAAAATTGCCACGAAGACATAAAGGCACAAAACATATAGTATAAGTTGTGTCTTCCTGCCTTCGTGGCTATGTGTTTTTTATCTGACTCTAAAAATTTATATTTTCACTTTCTTTTCAGCTATAAAAGAATGGAAAGGCGCTATTGCTTGATGTATGATGAAAAATCCTTGTGTTCTTTTTTATATAAATCATCCACAGAAAGCGATTTAAAGTATTCGTAGGTAATCTGCAGCCCTTCTTTACGGTCCACTTTCGGTTCCCAGCCAAGCAATTGTCTGGCAAGTGTTATATCGGGCTGCCGCTGCCGCGGATCGTCGGTTGGCAAAGGTTTGTAGATAACTTTTTGATTAGCGCCGGTAAGTTTTAAAATTTCCTCGGCAAAGTCCCTGATGGTGATTTCTGATGGGTTGCCAATATTAACGGGTGAAGAATAATCGCTGTGCAATAACCGGTAAATACCTTCTACAAGGTCGTCCACATAGCAGAAAGAACGGGTTTGCGAACCATCGCCAAACACCGTCAAATCTTCGCCCCGCAGGGCTTGTCCTATAAAAGCCGGCAGCACACGCCCGTCGTTAAGCCGCATCCGCGGACCATAAGTATTGAAAATGCGGATGATGCGCGTATTTACATTGTGGTATGTATGATAAGCCATTGTGATAGCTTCCTGGTAACGCTTGGCTTCATCATAAACGCCACGCGGCCCCACGGGGTTTACATTACCCCAATACTCCTCGCGTTGCGGATGCACCGTCGGATCGCCATACACTTCAGAAGTAGAGGCCACAAGGATAGTGGCGTTTTTATCTTTGGCCAAACCCAATAAATTATGGGTGCCATGCGCGCCTACTTTTAATGTTTGTATCGGAATTTTTAAATAATCTATCGGGCTTGCAGGCGATGCAAAATGCAGTATGTAATCAAGCGCGCCCGAAACGTGCACAAACTTGGTTACATCGTGGTGGTGAAACTCAAAATCGGGCAACGAAAACAGGTGTTCAATGTTTTGCAGGTTACCGGTAATCAGGTTGTCCATCGCTACTACTTTGTAGCCTTCCCGTATAAACCGGTCGCACAGGTGCGAACCCAAAAACCCGGCAGCACCCGTTATTAAAATTCGTTTTTTCATGGATTGTTATTTATAATACAGATATGGATTATGGATACATCAATTTTTAGGAACCGGCTTTTTGTTTTAAACCGTCGGCATATCTTCCGATGCCGAAATATTCAAAGCCATTAGCCCGCATTTCATCCGCCGTATAAATATTCCGGCCGTCAAATATTACATGACCTTTCATGCCCGCTTTTATCTCGTCCCAATCCGGCAACCTGAATTCCGGCCATTCTGTAATGAGCAACAGCGCATCGGCGCCTTTGGTAGCCTGTGCCGCTTCTTCCACCAACGTTATTTTATCGCCCACCATGTGTTTCGCTTCGGGCATAGATACCGGGTCGTAAGCCTGTACTTTGGCACCTTCGGCAAGCAGCATATCAATTATTACAAGCGAAGGCGCTTCGCGCATATCGTCTGTTTTTGGTTTAAAAGAAAGGCCCCACATAGCAAAAACCTTATCTTTCAGATCGCCCTTGAAATACGTTTTTATTTTAGTAATGATTACTTTTTTCTGATCTTCATTTACTTCTTCCACCGCATTTAAAATACGCAGGTTATAACTATTCTTTTCGCCGGTTTTTATCAGCGCCTTTACATCTTTAGGAAAGCAGGAACCACCATAACCAATGCCCGGATAGATAAACCGATGACCGATACGCGGGTCGGAACCAATGCCCTGGCGTACATGGTTTACGTTGGCACCCACTAGCTCGCATAAGTTGGCAATATCGTTCATAAAAGAAATCTTGGTGGCGAGCATTGCATTGGCCGCATACTTCGTCATTTCTGCCGATGGCACATCCATAAATAAGATAGGATGGCCGTTCAATAGAAACGGGCTGTACATCTGCTGCAATACGGCTTTGGCGCGTTCAGAATCTGCGCCAATCACAATACGATCCGGCTTCAGAAAATCATCAACGGCAGCACCTTCCTTTAAAAATTCGGGGTTAGAAGCCACATCATATTCCAGCTCTTCACCTCTTGCCTTTAAAGCATCTGTAATACAGGCATTTACCTTAGACGCAGTGCCAACCGGCACCGTGCTTTTTGTAACCACTACGAGGTAATCTGTCATGTACTGGCCGATTGTATTGGCCACCTGTAAAACATATTTCAAATCGGCGCTGCCGTCTTCACCGGGAGGCGTACCTACTGCTATAAAAGCTACCTGGGCGCCGCGGATAGAATCGGACAGATCGGTGCTGAAATGCAATCTTCCCTTTTTATAATTGCGCTTTACAATATCATCCAGTCCCGGCTCGTAAATCGGAAGAATGCCTTTTTTAAGGTTATCTATCTTTTGATGGTTCACATCTATACACACTACTTCTGTTCCTACTTCTGCCAAACAGGCGCCGGTAACCAGGCCTACATATCCTGTACCTACTACAACAATTTTCATAATATGATATTTGATTTAAACCACTGAACTAATGCTCAATGCGTTTGATTGAGTAAAAACTTTTCTAAGTTATTGTTTTTAAATGCCGTTTCAATTTCGGCGTAATTTTCAATGCCGTCCCGCCAGTCGTCGGCACTTACTTTTTTTAGTGCCGGCGGCAAAGTTGCCGTTGAAACATTTAAAAACGTAAATATCTTTTGCAAAAGCGTATCCCACTCATTAAAATCTCCATAAGAAATAATTAACCGGTCTGCAGCAGCAGATAGCTGCAGCAATTTTTCATTTACCCCTTGCAGCCGCACGGTTTCTTCGAGCAGTTGCTGCACAGGCACTGTTACTTTTTTTATGCTGATATTTTCTTTGCTATGCGCCATACCGGTCTTACTCATCCTGTATCTGGAGAGTGCCATTTTAAAAGTATTCTCTCTTACAAGTATAATTGTTTTTATTTTTTCAGATACAAGATAATTCCAGATAAACGGTGCTGATTTTATCTGCGAATACATCAGCTTAAATCCTTTTGCTTTTGCACCTTCCGCATCGGCATAAAAAGATTTTATGTGCTTTACCGCGTTTAATTTGAGGTTGGCATAATTAACCAGCTTATTAATTTTCGATTGTTTCTTACTGGTAATGCTCCAGGCCGGAAAGTGCCATTCGGGGTGATGAACGCCTTTTTTTGACTCTAAAAAAATCTCTCCGGCGCAAAATATCTCCGGATGCTCATCCAGGGTGCGGGTAAGTACGGTAGAACCGCTCCGCTGGGTAGTTAATATGGTGAATCTGGTCATTAGCTTTATAGTATCACTTTTATTGCGTGTACAACAACTGGTATTGGGCGGCGCAATGATGCATGCTGTATTCCTTATCGAACAAAGCTTTCCCGTTGGTCTTGATATATTCTATCGTTGTGTTTGGCGCTGATAAATACGTCTTCAATATATCAGTGTAAGCATCTGCACTTATATCGTTTGATAAGTATCCAATGTCTTTTGTAATTACATTTTTCAACCCGCCAACGGGCGTACATACCGGCACAGCACCTGCAGATAATGCCTCAAGCAGGCTGATGGGCGCTCCTTCAAAAATAGAGCTTAATACAAAGGCGTCGGCATTTAACAGGTAATCGCTTACGTTTGTTACCTTACCCATAAAAAAAACATTACCGGGGTTTTGCGCTACCAGCGTGTCATATATTTTTTTATCATCCGGTACATAGTCACCCACAATAAGGCAGATCACATTTTCTTTCAGCAGGCGGCGCATACATTCCAGCAGCAGTTGCTGGTTTTTTTGTGCGCTTATACGCGCTACATTTACCAATACTTTTGTGTCCCGGTTCTTTTTCAAACCTTCAATTTTCATTTTTGTTTCTCCGAATAAAGCTGTTGGCTGTACCGGTTCGCTGCCATTGGCAATAAATTCTTTTACAACTGCTCCGTATTCCACAATGGCCCCTTTAAAAACTTCTTCGGAAATGCTAACCGGCGTAATGATTTTTTTACCAAAAAAGTATTTGAATGCCTGGCGGCCAGGCCATGGACTGTCGCGCTTTACCAGGTTGTGAAAGGTGTGTATCTTTTTAAAAGGCTTTTTGATTTTCAAATATCCCAGGAAGCAATAATAGGCAGAATGTAAATGGGTATGTACTACATCCGGTTCGAGTTTCAGGAGCAATTTCCACAATTTGAAAAACATTTTACCATCAAAGCCGCTATGCTTGCCTAATGAAATAAATTCTATTTCTTTATCCAGCATAGTTAGCGGTAAATGCTTGTTGGGATTGTGATGATACATACTTACCAGCGTTACCTGGTAGCCGTGTGTCCGCACCAGCTCGTTACAAAGCTGAATGCAGAAAACCTGTGCGCCGCCCCAGCCAAGTGCAGGCAGCACCTGAACTATTTTACGCATTGGCAACAGGTTGTTGTATTGGCTGCTTGCTGGCTTCTGCCGCAAACCATTGCTGAGAAAAATTTGTTTGCATTAACGCATCCAACTGCTCTACCTGCGGTTTATACAGTGCCAGAAGTTGTTGCCTGATACCGGTTGTATCCGTAGTGTCTTTTACCTCAACTGCACTAACGCCGGGCTTTACGGTGTTCATCTCGAACAGTTTTGCCTTGAGCTTTTTACGCTTTGTAACCGGCATCCAGAAATTGACAAAGTATTTAATGATAAACCTTTTGAATTTGCTTTGACCAATGATGCCTTTTTGCAAAGAAACATTCTTTGTCTGGCCCGTTACATTCTTCGCTTCAAAATCGGGCTGAAAAGAAGCATCTATATGCAGGAACGAAAATATCTTACCGAGCAGTAGCTGCGGGTGCTTCAGCTCTTCATAATCAAGCAATAGCAACTGTTCTTTTTTAAAATATTGCAGGCAGTTTTTTACCTGGGTAAAATAAAATCCATGCTCGATATACGTGAAGTCATTATTATCCTTAGAAAAAGGAATATTTTCTTTTGGCTCATACAACAGCGCTTCCTGTATGCCCCGGTTTTCGCGAAGCATTTTTTTGAAATAGGAGTAAGCTGAGAAAGCACGCTGCACCGGATTGCGAAGGATAAGGATGAGCTTTGCATCCGGCTGCTGCTGCGCGATGGCCTGCAGCATCTGCGGATAAAAAACATAGTTTACCGCAGATTGTAAAACCACCGGCTCTCCTTTGTACTCAACCGGCTCCTGCTGCAGACGCTGGCTAATTTCGGCCGGGTTTTTAAAGCGCACAAACAAGTGCACATCTTTGAGCGTATCGTAGCCATATACCTCCGGGTGCTGGCTCAGCCAATCGTTTAAAGTGGTGGTGCCGGCTTTTTGCACACCTATAATAAACGTGTTGGGAAATATTTTCTGCATAAAGGTAACTTCTATAGCATATTACCAGGCGACCTTTCGCAGTCGTTGGTTACCGGTGAATTTAATCTACGATCATCCCTGCTGCTACGGTTTCATTCGTGCTTTCATCTACGAGGATCAACGACCCGGTTAAACGGTTTTTGCGATACGGATCGTAAGCTACCGGCTTGGTGGTACGCAATTTTATACGCGCAATATCATTCATATTTATATCCTTGTCATCTTCGAGGCGGTGCAAATGATTGATGTCCATTTTATACACTATTTCTTTTACGATACTGCGTACTTCACTGGTACTCTGGCGCAGGTAAAATTTTGCGCCCGGCTGTAACTTTTTGCCATTCAGCCAGCACAACATAATGTCTAAATCCTGGCTTACTTCGGCCTGGTTGTTTTCTTTTACAATCATGTCGCCGCGGCTGATGTCAATATCGTCTTCCAGCGTAATGGAGACAGACATCGGCGCAAAAGCTTCGTCTATAGAACCTTCAAACGTGTCTATACTTTTTATAACAGACGTTAAACCGGATGGCAATACCGTTACCGAATCGCCCGGCCGGAAGATGCCACCTGCAATACGGCCCGCATAGCCGCGGTAGTCGTGGTGCTCGGTAGAGTGCGGGCGGATAATCGTTTGTACCGGAAAGCGTGCATCAATATGGTTATAATCGCTGCCGATATGGATAGTTTCCAGCTCATGCAATAAAGTAGCGCCATGGTACCATTTGGTATTCTCGCTGTGGTTTACTACGTTATCGCCATTGAGCGCACTGATGGGTATGTAGCGGATATCATTAATATCGAGCTTACTTGCAAACTCTGTATATTCTTCCACAATTTTATTAAATACGTCTTCAGAATAGTCAACAAGGTCCATCTTATTTACGCATACAATAATGTGCGGTATCTGCAGCAAAGAGGCAATGTACGAGTGACGGCAGGTTTGCTCTACTATACCCTTCCTGGCATCTACCAGTATCAGCGCAAGATTGGCGGTAGAAGCGCCGGTAACCATGTTACGCGTGTATTGGATATGACCCGGCGTATCGGCAATGATGAATTTACGCTTTGGCGTGGCAAAATAACGGTACGCCACATCAATCGTAATACCTTGCTCGCGCTCGCTGCGCAGGCCATCGGTTAATAAAGAAAGATCAACATGCGCCAGCCCCTTTCTTTCGCTGCTTTCCCGGATAGCCTCTATCTGGTCTTCAAATATTGATTTGGAATCGTACAGCAAACGCCCGATCAGCGTGCTCTTGCCATCATCCACACTACCTGCAGTGGTAAAGCGTAAAAGTTCTCTTGTATTGATTGCCATAATATTATTTTCAATTGGTTACTGTTAATTGTCAATTATGAATAGGTAATAGATTTTCGATTGACTATTAACAATTAAAAATTATTCATTAGAAATATCCTTGTTTCTTCCGGTCTTCCATTGCGTTCTCGGAGCGTTTATCATCGCCGCGGTTGCCGCGTTCGGTACTGCGGGTAGCGGCTACTTCCATTACAATTTTCTCCAGCGTATCTGCATCCGATTCTATGCCGCCGGTGATGGTGATATCGCCCAAAGTGCGGAAGCGCATCAGTTTTTTCTCAACCGTTTCGCCTTCGCGTATAGAGAAAAATTCGGACACCGGCAGCCAGGAATTGTCGCGGTACACCACCTCTCTTTCATGCGCGAAATAAAGCGACGGAATGGGAATATTCTCTTTCCAGATATAATTCCACACATCCATTTCGGTCCAGTTGCTTATCGGGAACACCCGAAAATGCTCACCCTGGTTTTTACGGCCATTAAAGATATTCCATAGTTCCGGGCGTTGGTTTTTAGGGTCCCACTGGCCAAAGTCATCGCGGTGAGAAAAGAAGCGTTCTTTGGCGCGTGCCTTTTCCTCATCGCGGCGGGCGCCGCCAATGGCTGCATCTATTTTGTATAATTCGATTGTGTCTAACAAAGTGATGGTCTGCAATGCATTGCGGCTCGCATTAATACCGGTTTCTTCTTTTGCGCGGCCCTTATCAATCGAGTGCTGAACAGAGCCGACAATTAACTGTACGCCCAATTCTTTCACCAGGTTATCCCTGAAATCCATAGTTTCTTGGAAGTTGTGGCCGGTATCAATATGGATAAGCGGAAGGGGAATTTTAGCAGGCGCAAACGCCTTGCGCGCAAGATGGGTAACTACAATAGAATCTTTGCCACCGGAAAACAAAATTGCCGGCCGGTCAAACTGGGCCACCACTTCTCTTATTACAAAGATGGCTTCGGCTTCCAGCTCCTGCAGGTGGTTGAGATAATACTTAAGCATGACGGTTAATTGATTTTTATTTTTGGTAAAACGGTATCCAGCACAGCTTTTACGCTGTCTTTTAATTCTTCTTTATCTGTATGGATGTGAATATCGGGATGAATAGGCCTTTCAAATGGAGAGGAAATGCCTGTAAAATTGCTGATCTCGCCGGCACGCGCTTTTTTATACAAGCCTTTTACATCGCGTTGCTCACATACCTCGATAGGTGCATCTACAAAAATTTCTATGAAGCGCTCACCCATAAGGCTGCGTAATAATTGCCGGTCTTTTATAAAAGGAGATACAAAGGCAGCCAGCACTACCAAACCGGCATCAATCATCAGTTTGGCTACTTCACCGATACGGCGAATGTTTTCGATGCGGCTTTGTTCGGTAAAATTAAGATCGTTATTAAGCCCTTTACGAATATTATCGCCATCAAGAATATAAGTTTTTAAGCCCATATTAAACAGTTCCTGCTCCACTACGTTAGCTACCGTACTTTTGCCCGAGCCAGACAAACCGGTAAACCAAAGGCAAACAGCACGATGGCCGTTTTTTACTTCACGTTCTTCACGGCTTACCTGGTAATTATGCGCTATTATATGCAGCTTTTCTTCCATTCCGTAATTGCATTAAGGTCTTTACAATTTGTTTGCTTAAAGACCTGATGGTGCGATAGAACTAAAATTTTGAAATAATAAAACAGACAATACAACATTTACCTTCCTAAATTTTTTGTTGTGTAAGCAGCAGGCTGATTTGGATTATTGCCGCTCTACCACGAACCATGGATTCAGTAAATTTTCTTTATTATATTCCAATTCTGTATTCGTTTTGTAGTTGTACACCCGGCATCCGGCATACTTTGCGACCGCGTGCCCGGCTGCTGTATCCCATTCCATGGTTGGCGCAAGGCGCGGATAAACCTGCGCCTTGCCTTCGGCCACCAGGCAAAGTTTAAGGGAACTGCCCGCGCTAATCGTATGCACCTCACCATGCACTTTTCTTTTTTCCACAATAAAGTCTTCGGTCTCAGGCGTATTGTGCGAGCGGCTGGCTACAATGGTATAACCTTCGGGCTGCGTTACAGAGGGCAGCGGACGTGCAACCTCCAATACCTCTGCAGCTTTTGCGGTATCATTGGCATTTATCATGCTATAATGGCTGCCACTATGTTCTTCCCCAAAATACAAAAGGCCGGTTACCGGCACAAAGACAACGCCCAATACCGGCGTCCCATTCTTTATTAAAGCAATATTCACTGTAAACTCGCCATTGCGTTTGATAAACTCTTTAGTACCATCCAGTGGATCTACAAGCCAGAATGCTTCCCAATCTTTACGTTCCTCGAACGGAGTTAATTTACCTTCTTCGCTCAGCAGTGGTAAGCCGGTGTCTGATAATGTAGCTTTAATTATTTCGTGTGCCTGCCGGTCGGCTTCGGTAAGTGGAGAACTGTCTTCTTTGGTAGAAACTGAAAAATCCTGTGCATACACAGTCATAATTTTTTTTCCGCCTTCAATAGCTGCCTGTATAGCAACCTCGAGAAATTGCCTCATTAGTAGGTTTTGGTGATGATATTTACAGATGGGCGCAAGATACAAGATTGTAATTAAAATAGTAAATTCTAAAGGTCATATTGTGCAGGGCTTGCTCTAAAACAAGACTATACATGCGCTTTAAAGCACATTTTATAACCTGTTATGCATTTTTTAACGGCGCAAACTGCACTTTAAAATTTTATTAAGTTTTTTTATCATAGCAAAAAAAGCCGCTGATATTACACCAGCGGATACATAATTAAAAGTTGGGTTGTTTAAATTATAAACTAACAGCTACCCGTGCAAAAAGGCGCGTGCCGTTGAAACCCATCTGTACCGGATCCCATGCGCCACCGGCTTCGCCGTCGTAGGCAGAACCAATATTGCCGCTTTCTACACCAAAATCCGGATGCACATTAAGAATATTATCGCCGCCAACAAAAAGTGTAAGTGCCTTGGAAAACTTGTAGGAAAGGTAAACGTCATCTACCAGCTTGCCACCATAATTGTATTTTTCATCTCCATAGCCCAAAATTTTTATTTTACCATAATACGTAACGTGAGTGCCTATCGCTACTTTACTCCTTCCATATTCAAGGCTTAAATTTCCTTTCACCGGCGGTGCGGAGGCCAGCACATATTTTCTTTCCCGGTCGCTAAAGAAAGCCTGCCTTTCTGCTTCACTATTGTTCAAGGCTTCCGGCGTATTTACTTTATCTATTTTCATGTACTGCCAGTTGCCCGCCAGCAATGCTTTAAAACTGTTTTTACCCCAGCTTTGGCTAAAATTGGTTACAACATCAAGGCCTACATTGGTTGTATTGACTGCATTAGCATAAAACTGTGCCTGCACTACATTCAACTGGTTGAGAATCGGCGCTAAAGCTGCAACGGATTCATCAAAAGCTCCCGATAAAACCACGCGATCTTTAATTTTTACGGTATAGCCATCTACCGTAATGGTAAGCGGCTTTGTTGGTTTCCAGGAAAAGCCTAAACTGGCATTGAACGATTTTTCCTGTTTCAATTCCGGGATGCCCGCGGCCTTGGTAATAGGGCTGCTGTTGGGCGCGATCTTTACTTCAAATATTTTCCCGCCCTGCACATTGGTGAAGGTATTACTGTAATTAATTTGCTGCAGTGAAGGTGCACGATAGCCTGTACTTGCAGAGCCACGCAGGTTAAAGTTGGGTGTAATTTTATAGCGGGTGTCAAATTTGAATGTACCCAGCGCACCAAAGTCGCTGTAATTCTCAAAGCGGCCGGCAACCCCTACCAGCCATTGCTTGGTTACATCCAGCTCGCCGTCTATATAGGCGCCAAAATTGTTGCGGCGCGCTTTTACTGCATCAGAAGGCTGGTAGCCCGGAAAGCCTTGTGCACCACCAGCTTTTAAGGTATCGTAGGTTAAATAAGAAGCGGGTTCGCCGGCATAAATACCATATTGCTCATAGCGGTATTCTGCACCGAAGCTTAAAGAGAAACCCTGCGCCACCGTGGAAAAATGCTTGCTGATACCTGCGTTTA
Source organism: Ilyomonas sp. (assembly GCA_965247435.1). Classification (GTDB taxonomy): domain Bacteria; phylum Bacteroidota; class Bacteroidia; order Chitinophagales; family Chitinophagaceae; genus Ilyomonas. The sequence continues at coordinate 3,265,228 of OZ252019.1, forward strand.
CCGTGTTTTGCAAAAAGTAAAAACCGCCGTCATCAAAATGGGTGATGTCGGCGGCAGCAGCGCCAAGCGAAGCATTGAAAGATTCATTGCTGAAATAATGGAAGTTATTACCACCAATTGTATTGCTTACATCCCAGGTCCAGTCGCTGCCAAAAGCGCCTTTAAATCCGGTAGCTAACGAAGCATCGGTGATATGCACGTTTTCGAGCGGGTTAAAATAAATCTCCCCGTTAGCCGGATTGGAAGGGTTGGTATAATGCATAATATCCGGAACGAAAATCAGGTTGCCGTCGGCACCGGTAGGAAAACGGTCCGGCCGCTCGCTGAAGTTTCTAGAGTAAGCATACGCCTCGGATGACTTATAATTATAGCCGCCAAATAAATAATAAGTGGTTTTAGTATTGGCGATTGGTACTTCTGCATTTATCATTGCGCCGCCGCTTATAAGGGATGCATCGCCAAAGGCACGCCGTACACCATTTACCGGCAAGGCTTTAGCGTTTGAATTTACATTAGTATCCTGCGCCTGCCGGAACGTTTTACCCTGTGATAAAAAGTTGCCTGCTAAATTGATAAAACCAGCGTGCTTACCAAGGGGCAATCCGTAGTCTATTCCAAACTTCGCTGTGTTGCCATCTATCTGATGGCCGGTTACATACTGGCCCGGATCGGCATTGTTAAGCGTATTGTATTTGTGATCGGCGTAGCCCGCCCAGCCTGCGCTCAGGGTTAAATGGCGAACGTCTTTTTTCAAGATAATATTAATAACGCCGGCGATAGCATCAGAGCCGTATTGAGCCGAAGCGCCGTCGCGCAATATTTCAACCCGGTCTATAGCGGCCTCAGGTATTGCGTTAAGGTCGGTACCGGAATTGCCGCGGCCACGGGTACCAAACAGGGCTACAAACGCGGTCTGGTGGCGGCGTTTGCCATTAATTAGTACGAGGGTTTGATCTGGCCCCAGGCCACGCAGTGTAGCCAGGTCTATAGCATCGGCGCCATCGCTGCCGCTCTGCTTATTATAATTAAAGGAAGGCGCCGCCACGTTTAATAAGGAGGTAAGATCTGTTTTGGCAGTGGTTTGGCCGGCCTGGTTGATATTGATAACATCCACAGGCACCGGTGTTTCAGTATGCACGCGGCCACCACTGCGCGAGCCAACCAGCACTATTTGTCCGAGATCGCTTACAGATGGTGTTAAAGCAATATCAATTGTTTCCCGACCATTTATTTTTACCGCCTGCATTTCAAACCCGATATAACTTATATCCAGTTCATCGTTGCTGTTTGCATTGATGCTAAAATCGCCCTGCTGATCAGTAACAGTACCTGCATTAGAAGCCTTGATCACAATAGAAACTCCCTGCAATGGCTGCTTACTGCTGGCATCGGTAATTTTACCGCTTACTTTTATTTTTTGGGAGATAGCTGGTGCTGCCGCAGCAACAAAAATGAGCAGCAGCAGATAAATGGTTTTGTGCATGGTGTTAATTTAGTTAGTGGTGTATAAACCTCAAAAATATTACAAGAAGCGGTAGTTATAAATAAAGATTTGCCGGTTTAAAGGTGAAAATCATAGAATCGTTTAATTTTTAATTTGTACAAATGATTCTTTATGTTAAAAATCAAACGATAATCTGTGCATCGAATGAGCCGGCAAAATGGTCTTGCTTTTAAGCGATTAAAAAAATATTAATCAGCTTATATATTTTGTTACTAAAAAAAAAATAATGATTTTTGCCGATGTGTAAAACCTACACATTGATTTTAATTCAATTACTGAGCGCCGCCATAGACAAAACCCTAACGACTGTTCAGCTAAAGATTTAGAATTAACAGATTGCTTTGTTCCCTGTATAATTTTTTGCGAATTGCTTTCTTAATTATCATCAACAATAAATGCACGTTATGAATTTGAAATGGACATTCATGGCTTTTCTGTTAGCCATCGGGTGGTGTATTGCGCTGCCTGCACATTCGCAGGACAAAACGGTTACCGGTACTGTAACCGACTCCGCCGGGCAATTCCTGCAGGGTGTTTCTGTATTTGTAAAAGGTACCAGCATCGGCACGCAAACCAACAGTGCCGGAAGCTTTACTTTACGGTTAACTACCGCTGCCCGCACACTGGTAGTGTCTTCTATTAACTACGTACAGCAGGAAGTAGCAGTTGGGGAAGGAAATATTACCGTAGTGCTCGTTCCGCTGAATACTTCGCTTGCCGATGTAGTGGTTATTGGGTATGGTACGCAGCAGCGAAAAGACCTTACCGGTTCTATCGCTACGGTCGGCACTAAAGATTTTCAGAAGGGCACCATTACATCACCGGAACAATTAATTGCCGGTAAAGTACCCGGCGTATCCGTAACCTCCAACGGCGGCGCACCGGGATCGGGCAGTGTAATACGTATCCGGGAAGGCGCTTCGTTAAATGCAAGCAACGACCCGTTGATTATCGTGGATGGCATACCGCTAAGCGGCAATGGCATTTCCGGTTCAGCCAACGCACTGGCGTTAATCAACCCCAACGATATTGAATCTTTTACGATACTTAAAGATGCTGCATCTACCGCTATCTATGGTTCGAGGGCTTCTAACGGTGTAATTATTATTACCACAAAAAAAGGGCGCCGGGGCAAACTGCAGATTAACGCTAATTCCAACTTATCGGTAGGTACGATTGCAAAAGAATTAAATGTGCTGAGTGCAGCCCAGATGCGGGATTTTGTGAATAATGCGGAAGGTGCTACCGCTGCAGATAAAGCAAGGCTCGGAACAGCCAATACCAACTGGCAGGATAAAATATTTCAGAATGCAATTACTTCTGATAATAACATAAGTATTGCCGGCGCGGCAAAAAATATCCCGTTCCGCCTGTCACTTGGGTATCTTACCCAGCAGGGAACTTTAAAAACAGATAAGTTGCAAAGAGGAACAGCCGGCCTCAGCCTTACACCTTCTCTTTTTGACAATCATTTAAAGATCAGCATTAATGTAAAAGGAACGCTGACACAAAGCGATTTTGCCAACCAGTCGGCCATCGGCAGCGCAGTTGCATTTGACCCGACACAAAGTATTTACAATGCCAAGGGCGATTATTTTCAATGGCTGCTGTCCAGCGGTTCTTATAACATTAATGCTACCCAAAACCCGGTTGCGCTGCTGGAGCAATACCACAGCGTAGGCAAGGTGGCGCGCAGTTTTGGCAATGTACAGTTTGACTATAAATTTCACTTCCTGCCGGAACTACATGCCAACCTGAACCTTGGCTATGACATTGCAGACGGCCACGGAGATTTTAGCGTGGACGACAGCTCGCGGCAAGGCAATGCGAATTTTGGATTTAAGGGCACAAAAGGCTTATACAAACAAAAGACAGATAATGTTGTCGGCGAATTTTACCTCAATTACATAAAAGATATTGCATCTATCAAAAGCAATATTAACGCAGTAGCGGGCTATGGCTATTACGATAACAAAGCAACTACTTACGGCTATTACAACTTTTTTCTGAATAACGATACCGTTCCTAAATCGGCGCCTACCTATCCTACGGATATACAGCAAAACACGCTTATCTCTTATTATGGCCGCCTGATTTATACCCTGAATAATAAATACATCGTTTCGGGCTCTATCCGTACGGATGGTTCATCGAGGTTTGGAAAAGACAACCGCTGGGGCGTTTTTCCATCCGGGGCCATTACCTGGCGCATAAACCAGGAAAATTTTTTAAAGGCTTCTACCTTCCTGTCTGACCTGAAACTTCGCCTTAGCTATGGCGTAACCGGCCAGCAGGATGGCATTCCCAATTATTCGTACCTGCCAGCTTATTATTTAAGCCAGGCTACCTCCCAATACCAGTTGGGCAACACATTTTACCAGCTTTACACGCCGGTAGCGTACGCCCAGGACATTAAATGGGAACAAACAGAAGCTTATAACGCCGGTATAGATTTCGGTTTATTTAAAAACCGCGTAACCGGTACGCTGGATGTTTATTCCAGAAAAACAAAAGACCTCCTGAATACACTGAACCTGCCGGTAGGCACCAACTTTTCTAATAAAATCACCGACAATGTTGGCGACATGAGCAGTAAAGGCATTGAGGCTGCTATAACAGTAACGCCGGTACTTACTAAAACCATACGGTGGGATTTATCGTATAACGTTTCCTACAGCAAAAGAGAAATTACGAAGCTTACCAAAGGAAATGATCCAACATTTATCGGCAACCCAACCGGGCCAAGCGTAGATCCGCAGGGCACGCAGGTGCAGATTAATTCTATCGGCTACACGCCTTTTGCATTTTATGTATATCAGCAGGTGTATGGCACCGATGGCAAGCCGATTGAAGGTCTGTATGCTGATTTAAACAGGGACGGCGTTATTAACGGAAAAGATAAATACCGTTACAAATCACCGTTCGCCCCGGTAACAATGGGCTTTTCCAGTTCAGTTGCTTACAAACAATGGAGCCTGAGCACTGTGTTGCGCGCAAACATTGGTAACTACATGTATAACCTTGTAGAAGGCGGCGGCAATCTTGCAGCCATTATCAGTCCTAATGGATTTATTCAGAATGTACCGGCTGCTGCATTGGATGCAGGCTTTAAGACCTATCAGCGCGAGTCGGATTATTATGTGCGCAATGCTTCGTTCTTAAAAATGGATAACCTCGGATTAACGTATAGCGCAGGGGAAATTTTACACAACAAAGCTAACCTTACCGTTGGCGCATATTGCCAGAATGTTTTTGTTGTAACTAAATATAAAGGCCTTGACCCGGAAATTTATGGCGGGGTGGATGCTAACATATATCCGCGGCCGAGAACATACACCCTAAGTGTTAATCTTAACTTTTAACTCTAATCATTATTTGCTATGAATATTTCAAAGTTTTTTTTAGCCCTGATCATCGTGGCAAGCGCAGTGGGATTTGCTTCCTGTACAAAAAATTTAGACAGGAAACCCAATAACGGCGTGTATGCAGATAGCGTATATAGCACGGCTGCAGGCTACAAGCAGGCATTTGCAAAAGTATATGGCGCCTTTGCACTTACCGGCAGCAATGGCTCCGGCAGTACAGACTTAGCCGGTATAGATGCAGGCTTATCCGATTTTGTGCGTATGTACTGGAATGCGCAGGAGCTGGCGTCGGATGAAGGCATCTGCGCGTGGGTAACGGATGCCAACGGAGCTATCCTCGAACTTAATACGATGAACTGGTCGGCCAACGACGCGATATTAACCGGCCTGTACAACCGCTGCCTTTACCAGATTACCGTTGCCAACTCTTTTATCCGGGAAGCAACACCCGATAAGGTGGCCGGGCATGGCATTACCGGTGCAGACGCAGACAATATAAAAAAGTATGTGGCCGAAGTACGCTTCCTGCGTGCTTTCCAGTATTGGGTGTTGATGGATTTATATGCTAATCCGCCCTTTATTACGGAGAACGATCCGATCGGTTCTTTTCTTCCGCCGCAAACAAACCGGGCAGAATTGTTTACTTATATAGAAACGGAACTGAAAGCTATTGAACCGGATTTGGCCGATGCGCGCACCAATGAATACGGCAGGGCGGACAAAGGCGCTGAATGGGCACTGCTTGCACGTTTGTATTTAAATGCAGAAGTTTATACCGGCACTGCCCGCTATGCCGACGCTGCCACGTATGCTAAAAAAGTAATTGATGCCGGCTACCAGTTGAAAACAAATTACAAGGATTTGTTTCTGGCAGATAATAATGTAAACAATAATGAAATTATCCTTTCTATCAACTACGATGCCCTGAGCACGCAGAATTACGGAGGCACAACCTTCATCGTTAATTCATCAATTAACGGCGATATGTCGCCAACATCATTTGGAGTGCCTTCGGGCGGCTGGGGCGGCAACCGCGCCAAACCCAACCTGCCGAATTTATTTACCGATATCAGCGGCTCTACAGACAAGAGAGCTATGTTTTACGGCAGTGTAAAAGATGTAAGCACCATCAGCCAGTTTACGGATGGCTTACGGGTAACGAAGTTTAAAAATATTAACGCTGATGGCACTACTCCTTCCGACGCAGGGTTGTACTGCTCAATAGATTTTCCCCTGTTCCGCCTGGGCGAAGTGTATTTAATTTATGCCGAGGCCTCGTTGCGCAACAACGATGCAGCTAATGCTTTGTCGGCCATCAACACAGTACGCCAGCGCGCTTATGGAAACACGAGCGGCAATCTTTCTACAGTAACACTGGATGATATTTTAGCAGAAAGAGGCCGCGAGTTGTACTGGGAAGGTTACCGCAGAACAGACCTGATACGCTTCAATAAATATACAACGGCATCTTATTTATGGCAATGGAAGGGTGGCGTAAAAGACGGAACCGGTGTTGACAGCCATTTCAGCATTTACCCGCTTCCTTCTACCGATATAATTGCCAATACCAACCTTATTCAAAATCCGGGTTATTAAAGCTATCATTCAGTTTATATAAAATACTTTTTATAATGAAAACAACAAACAAATTCCATTTACTTACACTCGTGCTTGTATTGTTTGCATGGAGTTGTAAAAAAGATGAAAAAAGAGTTATATTCCAGGGCGGCACGGCTCCGGTGCTCACTTACGAGCAAGGCGCTGATGTTTCTTTTCTTAATGCAGATAAGGAGGCGCTGGTATTATCATGGACAAATCCTGATTATGCATTCAATACCGGCCTTAGTTCGCTGGACGTCAGCTATAATATTGAGATTGATACAGCAGCCGATTTTTCAAATCCGGCCAAAAAGGTAATCGTTGTAAGCAAAGATTTAAGCTATCATTTTATGGTATCCGATCTGAATGATATTATGCTTAACCAGTTGCAGCTAAAGCCAGCCATGTCTCATACACTCCAGATACGCGTTATATCGGGTATGACAAATAATTCAGGCAAGGTAGCCTCCAACACCGTACAGCTTATTACTACCCCGTATGCTATTCCGCCAAAGGTACCGCCTCCTTCTTCCGGTCATTTATACCTGGTGGGCGATGCTACCGCAGGCGGTTGGGCCAATCCTGTTCCGGTACCTACCCAGGAATTTACGCAGATGAGTGAAACAAAGTATGAGATCACCGTATCCTTAATCGGCGGAAAGGAATATTTGTTCTTACCCGTTAATGGCGACTGGAGCCATAAATATGCTGTAAAAAGCGGTACGGCCGCTACCGGTGGTGACTTTCAATATGATGGCAGTAAAAATTTTACCGGACCTGCTGCCGACGGCACTTATAAAATAATGGCTGATTTTCAAAGAGGCGTATTTACGGTAACACCACTTTAATTTTTTAAAACATTTTTATAATGAAGTTCATTTCAAAGATATTACTCCTGCTAACGGGCATAAGCCTTATTATGTCTGCCTGCAGCAAGGTAGATAACCTGCCTTTCTATGCTACCGGCACCACACCGGTATTATCGCTTAGCAGCAATGCCGTAGCGCCGGCACCTTCCGATTCGGATAATGTTGCGCTCACCATTAGCTGGACCAGTCCCGGCTATGCTACCGACTCGGCAGCCGCTAAATATGTTGTGCAGATAGACTCTGCCGGCCGCAACTTTTCTAAGGCTGTGAGCAAGACAGTTACCGGCGCCTTAAGCACTACTTTTACCGCTAAAGAATTAAATACGATTACGCTCGGCTTCGGCTTTGCATTTAATACGCCTTATGATGTGGATGTACGTATCATTTCTTCGTATGCCAATAATAATGACCAGAAGATTTCCGACGTTATTACCATGAAATATACCCCTTACAAAGTGCCTCCTAAAATTGCGCTGCCGGCATCCGGCGAACTCTTTTTAGTAGGCAGCGCTTCACAGGGTGGCTGGAGCAACCCCGTGCCTGCGCCGCAGCAGCAGTTTGCCCATATCAGCGAAACCAAATGGGCAGGCGTATTTCAATTGAATGGCGGCAGCGAGTACCTGATTTTGCCGGTGAACGGTGACTGGGGTCATAAATATGCAGTTGCCGATAAAACAGCGGCAGGCTTAAACGAAGGCGGCGATTTCGGTTTCGATCTCGGGGATAATTTTCCCGGCCCGGCCGCTTCCGGCCTGTATATAATCATATTGGATTTCCAGTCGGGCAAGTTTACGGTTACCCCTTATACCGGCGGCATCTTACCGGATAACTTATTTATGGTAGGCGATGCAACACAAGGCGGCTGGAGCAACCCCGTACCTGCACCGCAGCAGCAGTTTACAAGGCTCAACTCGGCACAGTTTGAATTAACAACCGATCTCACCGGTGGTAAGTACTATTTGTTGTTGCCGGTAAACGGAAGCTGGGATCATAAATTTGCAGTAGAAGATAATACGGTGGATACGTATAAAACGGCGGGTATGTTTAAATATGACGGGCCTTCCAATTTTCCCGGCCCTGCAGAAAACGGCACTTATAAGATTGAGGTAAATTTTGTAGATAACAGCTATACCGTTATCAAACAATAGATCGCTTTTAGTTTTGGTAAAGAGGTTGCTTTGTAAAAAGCAGCCTCTTTTATTTTTGCAGGCGCCTTTTCTATTTCAGTATTAATTTTTCCTTACAAATTTTTTATGAAAACGATCTTTTGCTTTGCCCTTCTGCTATTCATGATGTTAATTGGCTGCTCCAGGCATAGCAGTACGCCCGTTACGCCAACACCCATAGACACCATACCGGTTGCTGCAAAAACATATTATAACTGGAGCCAGTTTGTAATGGGCGCCGATCTGTCGTACGTAAATGAAGTGGAAGATTTTGGCGGGATCTATAAAGATTCCGGTGTGACGAAAGACCCTTTTATTATCTTTAAAAACCACGGCTGCAATGCCGTGCGGGTAAGGCTTTGGTACCACCCGGGCCCGACCGCTAACGGAAAAGTGTACAGCGATATAACAGACGTGGAGAAAACAATACAACGTGCCAAAGCGCAAGGCATGGCAGTAAGTCTCGATCTGCATTATTCCGATACCTGGGCCGACCCTGCTAACCAGGCCACACCTGCTGCCTGGCAAGGGCTTGACATCGCCGCGCTTTCCGATTCGGTGTATCAATATACCTCGCGGATATTAAACGAATTGAACAGCAAAAACCTGACGCCCGAAATGGTGCAGATCGGTAACGAGACCAATGAGGGCATGTTGTTCCCGGTTGGGAAAGTAGTAAACAACAACTGGACGAATTTTGGTATTTTACTCAACAGCGGCATCAAAGCAGTAAGAGATTTTTCAGCTTCTTCTTCTGTTAAGCCGAAAATTATCCTGCACCTTGCCAAGCCCGAAAATGCCGACTGGTGGGAAGGGAATATTATTAACTCGGCGCATGTTACCGACTTTGATATTTTGGGTATCTCCTATTATTATGTATGGTCTTCGCTTACTGCACTCGATCAACTCACCGGTGCTATCAGTACTGCAAAACAGAAATACGGTAAAGCGGTAATGGTTGTAGAAACGGATTGCCCGTGGACAAACCAGTATGCAGATAATTATAATAACGTAATCGCCGGCGATGTTCCTTTTCCCGGCTATGGTATTTCCAAAGACGGCCAATATAAATTTATGAAAGACCTTACGCAGGCCATCATCAGGGGCGGCGGCAGTGGTATAATGTACTGGGAACCGGCCTGGATTACTTCCAACCTGCAAGACCAGTACGGCACCGGCTCTTCTTATGAAAACTGCACCCTGTTCGACTTTACCGGTAACACATTGCCGGCAATGGACTATATGACGGGGAAGTATGTGTTTTAAACGTAAGGCAGTAACGGAAGTAAATTGCGTAAATCGTCCGGTATCTTTTAAAGATTTCTTATAAGCCTGTTTGAACAAAACAGATGAAAAAATTAAGCTTTAAAAAATCAGCGGTGAAATGAAGAAAATTATGGCTGGCAGTGGCGGTAATTCCTGTAACACTTATTATGGGTCTTGCGCTGGATAAAGCTGCTATAGTTCTTCTCCATATTGTGAAGATGCAGGAAATGGCTCTAACCTGCATGTTGCGGGTAAAGATAAATTGTGCTATCGCTAAAAATTTATATTAAATGATAGATTAAACTTGTTTATGCAAAATTTATACTATGAATTATACTCTTTTTTTTTGATCCGCTTACAACTTTTCATCTTTTTGATGCTTGCAGGTTATGCCGGTAATTCGCAACCCGAAAAAAAAGTTTTTAAGTTGTACGGCATTATAAGTAGTGAAGACTCAGGAAGAATGGAACTTTTTTATTCAGATAGTAAAGACAAGAATATTAGTGATACTGCTTTTATAACACAAAATAAATTTGTATTTTCCGGTAAAATAACCGAACCTACTTTATGCTTTTTATCAAACAATAAAAATTCAATCAGCATTTTTGTTGAACCCGGGAAACAAGAAATTGTTTTAGATAAGAACAACTATAACGATTATAAATTCAATGGCTCTTTTACAGAAAATCAGAATGATTCTCTAAACAAAAATATCCAGGCGATTGAAAATAAATATAAAAAATGGACTGATAGTTTAAATACATTAAATAAAAAAGCACGCATTACCAAAGATTCGTTAGTAGGAAAAAGTATCGAGGACAACATGCTTGGTTTGACTGATTTTATTGATAGAATGAACTATGAAATTTTAGAAGTAAAACTCGCTTTCATTAAATCGCATCCTTCTTCTTTTGTTAGTCCAAACACTTTATACGGCATTTTATTATCCAATCAAATGCCGGCAGATTCCATCGTAAGCATATACAATATGCTATCGTTCAACATAAAAAATAGTAAAACAGGAAGCATTTTACATACAGAACTTTTGAAAAGACAGGTGAATACGCAAGCATATAATTTTATAACAACAGACATAAAAAACAAACCGATTAAATTGTCGCAATTTAAAGGAAAGTATTTGTTGCTGGATTTTTGGGCAAGCTGGTGCACACCCTGCCGTAAAGGGAATCCGCTTTTAATTGAGCTTTACAAGCAGTATCATTCTAAAGGCTTGGAAGTAATAAGCATTGCCATACATGATGATATTGAAGCTTGGAAGAAAGCTATTGATAAAGACGGCATTGGTATGTGGCATCATGTGTTGCAAGGAAAAGATGTAAATAAAATTGCCAAAAGTAAAACAAGCGAAAATGATATTGGAGAGAAATACGGGATTCAAACTATACCTGTAAAAATATTGATTGATAAACAAGGGAAAATTGCAGGAAGATATGACGGAGACGACGATACTGAATTAAATAAAAAATTAGCTGAATTAATTATACAGTAATCAACATAATATTTTGTTTGCGCGAACAACAGGTTTTAAGGGCTTGTACCTGGCTGCAAAGTAAAACAGGTTAATTTAATAATCATCTAAAAAATAAAACAGATGAAAACTAAGAAACTAAGTTTTAGCGAAATTAAGAGCGTAATGAGCCGCTCTGAAATGAAAACGATTATGGCTGGAAGAGGAAGTTCGTATGCGTGCGATAATGGTAAGCGATTCTATTGCAACACTATAAAGTAAGGTGCAACGGCAACACAAACTGCTTGCGCAGGTTATAGCAGTTGTACGTGTACAAACCTTGGATAGTATAATGAACTATTAAAATGGCTCAGCCCTTTTAACAACAAACGGCTGAGCTTATAAATTACTGCAGAATGAGAAAAGTACCTTTCTTACTTGTTTTAACGTTTGTTTTGAGCCTATTTGCTGAGGTCAGGCTTATCCAAGTGCTGAATGGGGAAGCGTACGGGGTAAAATAGATTTTATTTCCCGCATCCCTTCGGACAGCGGTTACTTAGCTAAAATTGTTCTACCTAAAGGATTGAGTACGAATTATAACAAGCAAATACAATATCATGACGGCCTAATCGCTACCGGCGAAATTATTACTGCAGACCGGAGATTGTTGGAGCAATTGTATTATAACTTATACAGCCAACTGAGCAGATAACTGCAAATCACCTATATACCTGCATAAACATAATTTTTATTTCAACCTGCTATTTTTACGATTAGCTTACGCTCTGGCACATTTTTAAACGCACGTTACAAAATGCCTTTATGCAAACACCGGCACCGCCCATCTTACAATCACAACGTACACTCGCTGTATCGAATATTCTTGCTTTTGCAATAATGATCGCAGCCAACACCTTGTCTGTGGTGCTGCCGCTCAACGGCAAATCGCAACTACAGTTAAGTGCGCAGTACGACAATCTTTTTACGCCGGCCGGTTTTACTTTTTCGGTATGGGGCATTATCTATTTCTTTCTTGCCGGCTTTGTTGTGTATGCAGCAAACGCCTTATTGCGGCAACAGCATCCTGCAAAAGATACTGTTGCTGCCATCTCACCCCTTTTCATTGGCGCATGCCTGTGCAATGCCGCCTGGATCTTTGCCTAGCACTACGAATATGTATTGCTGAGTGTATGCATCATGATTTTATACCTTATCCTGCTTATTGCTATCCACGAAATGCTGCACCTTGCTTTGCCCCCAAACCCGCTGCAGCAAAAGCTTTGGTCAGATATTCCATTTAGTTTGAACCTTGGCTGGATTTGTATTGCCACCATCGCCAACATTGCTGCCCTGTGCGTGCAAAACCATTGGGGCTATAGTAGTCTTTCGCAACCGGCGTGGGCGGTAACGATGATAATAATTGGCACTTTAATCGCTCTGTTTTATGTACTTACGCGGCGCAATCTGTTTTTGGGGATGGTTGTTATCTGGGCGTTGTATGGTATTGTACAAAAGCGCCGGGAAAGCGGTGATGTAGGATCACAACACATAACAGAAGCAGCCTTTTTGTGCATAGCGGCTATAGTGGCAGCGATAAGTATTATTTTATTTAAACGCAAAAAAGTGCGGCCCCTGTTTTCTCAACCATAAAAATTTTTATTTATGAATAATAATCAACAAAACGTAAACCCGACACCCGACCGCAGCAGCGACCTGCAGGATTCTCCACATGATGCAGCGCGCCTGAAAAGCGAAACAACCATTATTGATATGCCGGATGTGACGGACATCCCCGGGCAGGAATTTGTGCATGTGCCCGGCCTTGGCGAAATGGCGGACACTACCATTTCTTCTGCCGATGAAGAAGGCGATGCTATATGGGCGGAGTCAAACGATACGCTTATGAATGAAGCGCTGACTGATGGCAGCAACAATGATGTAACAGCAGCAGAGAAAGATACGCTCAGCCGCACTATGGCAGATATGCCTACTGAAGATAATACCAACCTGCGCCATGCCGCAGTGGATGACTATGATAATGAAGGAGAGCCGCTGAATGAAGCTACTACACAATCCGGCCACGACTTAGATACCACGATCGTAGATTCGGACGATGCCATGGAAAATATCGGCGAAGAAGATGAAGAAAATAACCTGTACAGCTTAGGCGGGGATGGCGACGGCAGAGACCTGGAGAATTCGACCAATGGTTAATCAAACTTTATAAAAAAACGCCGGAACCATGCATTGTTCCGGCGCTTTTATTTTACCCGATATGCTATATTTTAAAAGCCAGCGGCACATTTATTTTAATGCTGAAATTGCGTCCCATCTCATATACACCCTGCCTGCCGGTTACATTATTTACGTCTAAATACTTTAGCCGGTTAAGGTGGTTCTGATAGGCAATGTTGCCCAGGTTGTTGCCCGCTAATGCAATGGTGAAAAGGGTTTTGCCCTTGCCCGCAATATCGGCGCCGATGCCTGCTTCCAGCAAAAAGTAATCGCCGGTAGGTGTTTCTGTCTCAAAGCCCGTAAACGGATGATTTTGCTTAAACGTATAATCGCCTGACACCATCGCATATACATTTTTAAGCCGTTGTCCTTTCGGTAAAAAATTACCCCGCAACTCTGCTACATACCGCGCGGCCGGGATAAAAGGAACGTTCTTCGTACCGTCAATCTCCTGCGTAAACTGCGCTCTTGTATAGGTAAACGTGTTTTCAAAATGCAGCCAGTCCAGCGGATGCGGGTGTACATCCACATGCAGTTCAGTGCCATACAACTGCGCGGTCTGCTGCGAAAAGCGGAATACCTGCAGGTATTGATTTTCCTCTTCATCATACAACAGCGAATCGCTGCCGGCAATATTCTGCACACGGCGGTAAAAGATAAAGTTGTGGATGTAGTTGTAAAAGACATTGGCCGTAAAAGATACATGCTGCGTATTTATCTCCAGTCCGCCATCTCCCTGGTAGCTGTCTTCGCTTTTAAGCGACGTAGATCCGATTTCGTAGCGCGTGGTGCCCTCATGTGCGCCGTTACTGGCCAGCTCGGCCATGTTGGGCGCCCTGAATCCCTTCGCGATATTGGCTTTCAGTGTTACCCTGTCGGAAGCCTGGTAGCTAACGCCGGCAGTAGCCGAAAGGTTGGAGAAACTTTTGTCGAATGCGGTAAACTTGGGCATGTTATCTACAAGCATGGATTTGGCAGTTATATGGCGGTTGTCGAAACGCGCCCCTGCATTAAAGTTCCATTTATCTTTCGAGTATTGGGTATAAAGAAAGCCGCCGATGTCGAACAAATTATAATCCGGTATCAGCACTTCCGCTGCTTTGTTTGCGTTGCTCTGGTACATGCCCGAAATACCTGCGCTGGTTTTAAAATTACCGGTATAAGGGAAATGAAAATTGAGACTGTAGTTAGCGGTCTTTAAATCGAAGTAGGCATTTGGCGTAGAAAGGTCTGCCGCATTGCCAAACTCCTGGCGCTGGTTGCGCTGAAAGCCAAACACGGCATCCAGCCTGCTTTTGCCCACATTAAACGTATTGTCTGATGTTATTTTAAAGTGCCGGATATGCTGAAAAGGCACTTCGGGCGTTACCTCTTGAAAATCTTTTTCAGTTACAATAGAAGCAGTGCCATCCCCATTATCTTTTGTAAAGGCTCCGGTGGCGCTGTCCCGCGCTCCTTCTGTAATACCTACGTGCTGATTAAAGTTGCTGACCAGTAGATAGCTGTGTCCCCAGCTTTTGGTAACGCCCAGCATACCGCCGAAATTAGCATTGTAAAATTTGGAGTTAAACACGCGGCCATCGTATGCATTGCTATAGTCCTGTGCGCCTTTAAAAGAGCCATATCCATTCCAGTTAAAGCCGTTTTTGGTACCGCCAATGTTTCCGCCTACGCCGCGCAGCCGGTTATTACTCTGGTATTCACTAATAATATTACCTTTTATACTTCCTTCCGGCGCCGGCAACTGCGACTGTATATTAATAACACCGGCCATTGCGTCGCTGCCATACATCAGCGAGGCGGCGCCTTTCAGCACTTCCACTCGTTGCGCGCTGTAATCGTCTATTTCTATTCCGTGTTCATCGCCCCACTGCTGGCCCTCCTGCCGCACCCCGTCGTTTACCACTACTACCCGGTTGTAGCTAAGGCCGCGGATCACCGGCTTGGAAATAGCGGGGCCGGTGGTAATGGAGGATACGCCCGGAACTATCTTGCCCAAAGCATCTATAAGGTTGGAAGAAGTGGTTCGCACGAGGTCGTCATGCCGCACGATGGTAATCGGCTGGGATGCTTTTTTAGTGCTCGTAGCAGAAGATACACCCGTTACCGTAACGGCCTGCTGCTCTACAAAGGTGGGCGACAAGGAAAATGCCTGCTGTGTATTGCTGGCTGTAATATTTACCTGTTCTACATCGGCGGCATAGCCCTGGTAGGTAATTTCGATGGTATAGCGCCCGGCATTAACCAGGGGCGTTTTAAAATAACCACTGTCATTACTGATGGCGCCTGTTTTAAGCTCATGAATGTAAATGGTAGCGCCGGGCAATACCTGCCCCGTAGCCTTATCAGTAATCCTGCCGGTCAAAAAGCCTTTAGGCTTGCCGGATTGTGCAAATAAAAGTGCCGGTACAGAAAGATACAAGAGCGCCAGGAGAATTTTCATATACATAATATTTGAAACAATGTTGCAAATATAGAAAGCTTTTTAGCTCTTTCCTTTTTTAGTTGCCCCGGCAGTGTGAAAGAATTATTAATTCGATGTACACCTGATTAAAAGCTGTAAAACCCGTGCATGGATTTTTTTTTTTTTTGCAGCGGGCTTATTAAAGAGTTTATACCGAAGAATAGGGTTGAATAAAATACAACGGACAATTTTTAACTGGATGTGTCCGGGCTATAATGGCTGTAATTTTTGCCTCAAAGTGTTTGCTTAGGAGGCAACAATTTAGGCCCCCTTAAATGGTATGACGAATTACCCGGAGGCTTCTGCAATTAATTTTTCCGATCATTAGGATGTGGATAAACAAGCAACATCTGATGTTTTTCTACAGCGCCTGCTAAGGAAATTATCATTTACAAGAACCATCTATTTTTATGCGTAAAAAATATTCTATGCAACCTTCGGACTGCTGGGTTCGACTTGTTCCGGCCTTTAAAAATTTTAATAGCGCAAAATGCTTTTATGCCTGTCCGGAAGTAAATATTGGCCGGGATAAATAAGTCTGCCGCCGCAACCCGAAAGAAAAAAGCGCATTCTAAAACTATTTGAGCAGGTAAGTTTTACGCTTGAAATACCGCCTATCCGGGCAATTTTAAAGCCTTCGGATATTTTGCCGGCATCTCTTTTATCAGCGGGTATAGCGGCTATTTGTATAATTATAAGCACAATACGCACAACTTTAAAATAACTTTAGAAAGAGGCCGGGCAGCTTAAATATTGAATAAATTTGATTGGAGATAAATCATCATATCAAATTAGTCTTAGTTTTATCCCATCAAATCCAATATCATGAAATCTATCTCATCTACTTCAGAAGTTTTACCCGCTATTGTAGTTATCGAAGACGACCCTTACATGCAAGGCATTTTAAAACATTGCCTCCGGGATCATTTTCAGCCGGTTTTGTTTAATAACGGCATGGATGCCCTGGTGCACCTGCAGGCAGGCCACATTCCCGACATTATTATTTCGGACATTAATACACCGATGCTGAATGGTGTAAAATTTTTGGAACAGGTAAAAAGCAGCGGCTACTTTAATGCCATCCCTGTTATTATTCTTTCCGGCGAAGACAACACCGAAACAAGGGTTAAGTGCCTCGAAATAGGGGCTGATGATTTTGTTGTAAAGCCCTTTAACCCCAGGGAATTAAATGCCCGCCTTAAAGGTATTCTGAAGCGTGTAAATAAATTGATCGCAAGTTAAATCCAGGTATCATTATGCAAAACAACCTATCAACTGCTGAAGACAAGCATATCATAGCATTGATAAACGTGCAGGAAGACCTTTCCCAATTGCCAGAGTATATCAATGGCAGGTCTGTAGAGCTGGTACATTTTGCCAATACGCATGATCTCATTAAAAAATGGCTGAAAGAAAAATTTCCGGTAGCAGCTATCATTTCGGGCACAGAAATAATGGGCATGGGCGGCATTCCGTTCTACCAGAAGCTGCGTCAGAAAAAACTGGCGGTGCTGCCGTTTTTTATCATCACAGATTATGCAGATTCCAATTTGCTTCACTTAGCCTTAGAGGCCGGCGTTACCGATGTGTTTACGAGTGCTTCTACAGTGCAGCAATTGTACAACCGCGTAGGCTTTATCACCAATAACTGGCAATCGTTAAATAAAACTTCGCATACCCGCCAGCAGCAGCTTTACAAAACGCCTGTTGTTAAAAGAGTTTTTGATATTGTGTTTTCGGGGCTTGCGCTGCTGATGCTATCGCCCATTTTGTTGTTGCTGATTATAGCAGTAAAATTAGAATCAAGAGGCCCGGTATTTTATTATTCCCTTCGTGTTGGCTCCGGCTACCGGGTGTTCAAGTTTTTTAAATTCCGGTCTATGTATGTAAATGCAGACCAGCGGCTGAAAGACCTGCAGCACCTGAACCAATATGCGATAGACAGCCCGAATACGCCTGCCGAAGTGGCCTTATCCTCGCTGTGCGAAGACTGCCGGAAGAAGGGTACGGCCTGCCAGGCGTCTTTGTATGCCGATAAAAATTCGTGGTGCGAGAAGCAATACGCTTCAACCAAAAAGGCCAATGCAGGTTCTGCTTTTTTTAAAATTAAAAACGACCCGCGCATTACAAAAATCGGGAAGATTCTGCGCAACACCAGTATGGATGAATTGCCGCAACTGGTAAATGTATTAATCGGCGACATGAGCATTGTGGGCAACCGGCCGCTGCCCTTGTACGAGGCAGAAAAGCTGACGACCGATAAGTATGCACAGCGCTTTATAGCACCGGCAGGCATTACCGGCCTGTGGCAGGTGGAGAAGAGAGGCAAAGGCGAAATGAGTGAAGAAGAGCGCCTGATGCTGGATAATGCCTATGCCAGCAACCACAGCTTTTACAACGATATCCGTCTTATCTGCAAAACGATACCGGCACTCTTCCAGAAGGAAAACGTATAAGCAACCACTTACTTTTAAAATAAAAAACCCGTGTAAAAGTCACGGGTTTTTTATTGTTACGAGCCTACTGTAAATATCAGCTTACGCTTTAATAAATGCAGCGCTGTACTGCACGCCGGCTATTGCTACCTTGATGAAATAACTCCCTTTAGCTAAAGCAGGAGGCACTTGTATCGTTTTGCGGATAGCGTGATTTACAATATCAAGTTTGGTGGTGGTTATCATAACGCCATGCGCATCGCAAATGACAGCCGTTGCCTGCCCAACGGCCTGCTGAATATTTTGCAACTGCAATAAAAACTGAGTAGCAACCGGGTTGGGATAAATAACAAAATGGCTGTTGATTACACCCTTATCCATTTCTTCAACAGCCGCCAGCGAGGTGGTGTTTGCAACCGTTGTGAAAGTAACCGTATCGCTGTATGCAGAAGACCGATCCATGCAGGAAGCTTTAACCCGCCACGCATATTTTATGGAAGGCGATAAATTGCTGACAACTACTGCCCGTGCGGCGCCACCTGTAGAAACGGTACTCCAAGCCACCTGTTGCGATGGCTTGTATTGTATCTTAAATCCTTGGGGATTGGTGGCATACTGCCAATTAAGTTTTGCAGATGTCGGCCTGATACTGTTTGTGTACAGGCTATCCGGCACCTCGCAATCCGGCAATTGGGTGTATTTGGTAAGGAAAAGATTATAACGCGCATCGGCAAACGGAAAGGCGCTGCCGGCGCCCGGATCAAAATCTATTTTGGTTTTACCATACGCGGCATAAACAATATTTCCATCTCTATCTATGTTAATGGCGGCACTAAAGTTGCCCCCTACTGCACTGTCACCGGTAAATTCATAACTGTACCTGTAATTACCGGCGCTGTCATACTTAGCAATAAACAGGTTTAGGTTGGCATTATTGGTTGCATCATAGTATTTATTAACCAGCAGCGCCGTATCCTGTCCGGGGTCGCAATCAATATCTATAGAACCAAATTCGCCGGCGACATAAATATTTTTTTCCTTATCTACGGTAATACTGTTTAGTGCATTGAGAAAGGAAGCTGCGGGTGTATAAGTGGAGATTCCTTTTACGAATTTAAAATGGCCGGAAGGATCGTACGATACAAAAAATAAACCCGATGCAGGAATTAAGGTATCTACCTTATCACCCGGATTAAAGTCAATATCGCCATTATAACTGCCGGCAGCATAAATATTATTTTCGGCATCAAGAAATGCTGAAGTTATATCAGCATTATAATAGCCCTTGGTTCCTTTAATAGAAAAGGCATTAATGAATGCACCGCTGTTATGATAGGCGGTTATAAAAGCGGCACCGCCCGACGGGCCGGCGCTCAGCAGAAATTTACGGGGACCGGGATCAAAATCTACCAGCGACCCGTGTAAACTACCGGTAATAATTATATCGCCTTTACTGTTGAGCGCTATGTGCGATGCCGAATTATAATAGCCGTTTAACCCAATATTGTATGCGAAAACAAAATTTCCGGAAGCGTCGTATTTCGCAAAGAAAATATCCTCATCACCTAATGTTTTTATTTTATGAACACCGGGGCCGGGATCAAAATCAAGACTGTCGTAGAACCCGCCGGCAATGTAGATATTTTTATCCTCGTCAATTGCAATGGAACGAGCATCCTGTTCAAAAGAAGTTCCTTCTCCATTTGCAAAAATCAAAGCCCCGTCTTTACTATACTTCGCAAAAAAGTACCCGCTTAACCTGAGTGCCGTATCGCTGTTGTTTAAATATTTAATGGCTGCAGAAGGATCAAAATCAGTTAAGCCGCCGCCCTGCCCGGTAAGGTAGATGTTTTCATCCCCGTCAACCGCCATAGCATAGATTAAGCTCTCGCCGCCGATCAGCGCTTTTGCAAAAAGCAGCCTGCCGCTTTTATCATATTTGGCAAAGTAGGAACTAAAGCGGTAATCATCCAGCGACTCAAGCAGGTACACGCCGGGTCCGGGATCAAAGTCGTACCGCCCGTTAAAATACCCGGCAATGTACGCGTTGCCGGCGCTGTCAACTGTTGATGCCGCAATTACTGTTTCTGCATTATAATAGTTCGTATAGTTATCGGCACTTACTGCACTTACATAGTCGCCGTTATTGGTATAGTTTACAATAAACAGCGTAGCGGAAGGCGCAGAAATATTTACGGTATCCCCTCCCGGATCTACATCCAGGGTACCGGTATAATAACCGCTGGTGCTGATGGTCCCGTTTTTATTTACGATCAGCCTGCTTACATAAGAATAAATATTCTCCGACTCATCTGTGTTACCTATGGCATTTGCAAAAAGGAGTTTTCCCCCGGCCGTATATTTTGCAATGTACATATCCATATATTTTGATCCCGGAATTGTGAAGACATCTGGCCCCGGATCGAAATCAACAGCGTTGCCGTTAAACAGGCCGGTTATAAAAATATTATTGTTCTTATCCACACCTACATCGTTACCATACGCATTATTTACACCTCCTATGTTAAAGGCAAAAATGAAGTTGCCGTTCCCGTCATATTTTGTTATAAAGTTATCGTCGTTATAAGGTGAGGCGCTTAACAGGTAAGTGCCGTCGCCGGCGTCAAAGTCCACATTTTTATTTTCAAAAGTACCGGTAACAATGATGCTGTTATCAGTGCCTATAGCAATGGCGTTTGCATCATCAAACTTAATACCGCCAATGCTTTTGGCAAACAGGTAATTGCCAAGCGAATCATACTTGGCAAAGAAAATATCGCTCTTGCCCTTAGAAGCTAAAACAGAAGTTCCGGCACCCGGATCGAAATCTATTGAATAGGAAAGAAATTCTCCGCAGATAACAATGTTGTTCTGCTTATCAAGCTTTATTGCATGTGCATAGTCCTGCTGATTACCGGAAACCGTTTTTGTGAATACGTAATTGCCCCGGTTATCATATTTGGCAAAAAAAATGTCGTTTTGTCTGGACGTAAACAGCGCCTTCCCTGCGCCCGGGTCGAAATCAACATCTGGCCCTTCAAAAGTGCCGGCAATGTATATGTTATCATTTTTATCAACAACGATGGATGCTCCCGTTTCAACCTTGCCGGCTGCAGCTACATCACCGGGGTTAATGGCATACCTGAAAAGGCCGTTTTTATCAAGACTAAGCACAAATATTTCGGTAGAAACAGGCGCCGATAAAACAGCCGCGCCGGGGCCCGGATCGAAGTCAATTGTTTTATTGAAGGATCCGGTTATGTACACATTACCAGCGCCATCTATAGCAATACCATTGGCAACTTCGTTTGTTGAAAAGCCGGTTGCACCTAATCCATACGCATACACCAGCTTGCCTTCTTTAGCGTATTTAGCAATAAAAATGTCTCCCGCACCTGTTGACTTCAAATTGTAAATGTCGGCACCCGGAGCAAAGTCCACTGTTTCTGTAAAATAGCCTACTGCCACCGTCGAGCCGTCTGTATCGCTGGCGATGCCTTTTACAATCATAGCCCCCCCGTTATTGTAGCTGGCAGCACTTGCGAGCCAGTTAAATTGTATGGCACGCTGCCCAAAGAGCGATTGGCCTGAAAGGAGCAGTAGCAAAACTGCAACAAAGCGATTAGCTGTTTTCATAGAGCAGATTTGGTGAGAAAACTATTAATACCGGTAAGTTAGCTGCTTTTTTGTAAATAGCTTTCTCCCGGTTCACCTGCTACCAAAAAAAGCAAGCGCATCCTGTTTATGCGCTTGCTTTTTTACTGTGTACGAAAACGGATTATCCGGAATTAAATTATGCCAGACTCTTTACTGCCGATACGCGCACCCATTCCTCCATAGCAGCATCGTATTGCTTGATTACCCTTGCAGGATTACCGGCCGCTACAGAATAGGAAGGAACGTCTTTGGTAACTACAGAGCCGGCCGCTATTACGCAATGCCTGCCAACGGTTACACCCGCGGTGATAACTGCATTGGCGCCAATCCAGCATTCATCTTCAATAATAATCGGCGCTACCGATACCGGCTGCGCATGTATGGGCATGGTAATGTCTTTATATTCGTGGTTAAGGCCGCTCATTACAATGTTCTGCGCCAGTATCACATCGTTGCCAACCCGTACCGGCCCGATGAGCGTGCTGCCCATACCAATAAGTGTATGATCACCGATGCTTACCGCTCCTACGCCGTTATTAATGGTGCAAAAATTTTCAATGGTAGCGCCGGCGCCTAACTCAAACAGGTTAAACGGGTGTACGTCCATACGCGTATAGCGCCGCACCTTAGCGCCCTTGCCATAGCGGTGAAACCAGCGGTTAACAAACAACCGTACCCACAGGCGCGGTTTTGCTTCTCCTTTGGCGATGATCAGGCGGTGAACGGCTTTCTTAAGTTTTGGATTGGCTTTAATCTTTTGTACAACTGACATTGGAAGTTGGTATTGAAATATTAATGTATATGGGGCTACAAATTAGTTACAAATGAAATATGACCGTCTATTTTGTAAAAAATTAAGTAATAGTTCAGCTAAATTAAATTGTTTTATAAGTTACAAGTTTGCCGCTTGCTCTAATTTTACTGCCAGTAATTACCCAGTTGCTAAAAGTCTTTGATAACAAACAGACTATATCCAATGTCAAACAAATCCAACGTCTTTGTACTGCTCTTTTTTATGTGCTGCTGTTTTGCAGCTTCCGCACAGGAGTCCATGATTTCCAGCGTATCCGATGCCTATGTGCAGCGGCTGATAGACACCGCAAAAAAGAATTATCCGCGCATAGAGGTCTTTAACAAACGCATAGAAAATGCACAGACCGAAGTGAAGCGTGCTAAGATGGGCTGGTTCGATGCCTTCAGCTTTTCCTGGCTGTACAGCCCCAACAATGCTACCACGCTTGTAAATCCCAACCTGCTGAACGGCTACCAGGTAGGTATGTTCGTAAACGTCGGCTCCCTGCTGCAAAAGCCGGCCACCATTAAAAAGGCAAAGACCGACGTAGAGATAAGCAAGGCCGAACGGGACGAGTACAACCTGAGTATAACCGCCCTCGTAAAACAGCGCTATTACCTGTATGTACAATCCCTGCTTGTACTAAAACTGAAATCCCAGGCCCTGATGGATGTGGAAGGCAGCCTGCAGCAAACAAAATACAAGTTTGAAAAAGGTGAGGAAACACTGGAGAGCTATAATAAAGACCTTGTTTCTTACGAAGACCGCATACAAGGCAAAATGGAAGCAGAGAGCTCGTTGCTGATAGCAAAATCCAACCTGGAAGAACTGCTGGGTACAAAGCTCGAAAGCATACCATGATAGACATTAAAGACTATATAAAATTATTAAAGAAGCGCAAATTTATTCTCCTTGGCGTTCCGGTACTTGCAGTGCTTATTACCTATTATCTCGTGCGCAATATGCCCGATGTGTACGACTCTAAAGCAAGAATTGCCACCGGTATTGTAGATGACTCCCAGAAGTTGCTGGATGATAGCAAAAAACAGGAATCGGAGATCAACCAGGAGTTTAACAACCTGTTGCAGATGCTGCAGTTGAAGCGCATGATAGACCAGGTATCTTATAAGCTGATATTGCACGATCTTACCGACAGCCAGCCGTTTCGCAAGCCCAGCAACGTGATAAAGCAGTTGAACGCCTCTTCCAAAAAACATGCGATAGCAGTCTTTATGGAAAAGTATAAAAACCTGTCGGAGCTTGCGTTGTACGATGGCGACCAGAATGGCATGAACGAAGTGCTGAAATCAATGGGGTACGAAGAAATGCAGCTACGGGCCAAGCTGGTTATATTCCGGGTAAACAACAGCGATTATATAGATGTGCAGTTTGAGTCGGAAAGCGCCAAGCTGAGCGCTTTTGTGGCCAATACGCTTTGTAAAGAATTTATCAATTATTACGATTCGCTTAAGAAATCGAACCAAAACAAAGCGGTCACTTTTTTAGAAAAGCTGATGCAGGAAAAATATGCTGCGATGAATGGCAAAATGCAGGAGCTTAAAAATTATAAAATTCAGAACCGGGTGCTTAACCTGAATGAGGAAGCTAAAAGCGTGTTTGGACAGATAGCAGATTTTGAGACCCGGAAGCAGGAAGCGCAGAAAGATATTGTGTCTTACACGGCAGCAATAAAAGATATAGATGATAAGTTTAAGCCGGAAGACCGGAAGTATCTCGAAGCTTCGATGACCACCATTAATTCGGAGATTCTCGCCGACAAAGAAAACCTGAAACAGCTTACCGGCCTGTATGTAACGAGCAACTTTGATGAAAAATACAAGCACACGATAGACTCGGTACGCAGTGCCCTGACGGCTAAGATTAATTTGTCAACAGACAAGTATATTTTCAACCCGATGTCGGCAAAGCAAAATCTCATCTCGCAAAAGCTAACGATGGAGGTTTCGCTGGACCTTACCAAGAACAGTGTGAAGTCTATTGAGGAGCAGATTGCGGCACTTAATCAGCACTTCGACAGGCTGGTGCCGCACGAGGCCGTGATACAGTCTTATGAGAATGCAATAGACGTAGCCAGCCGCGAGTACCTCGAGATCTTGGAAAAGTATAACGAAACAAGCCTGCAGTCGAGCTTTACGGTAGAGCCGCGGCAGATAGAATCGGCCATGCCCGGCACCGCGCTGCCCTCTAAAAAATTAATCCTGGTAATTCTTGCAGGCATTGTATGCTTTGTGTTCTGCATCATTGTGCTGTTCATCCTTTTTTATATAGATGATTCCCTGAACAATGCAAAAGCGCTGGCACATAAGACACAGTTAAACGTACTGGGCTCGCTCCCAACCATTAAAGGCGATATGCTGGACCTGCAGCAGATGTGGCAGCAGCAGGTAAATGATAAGGCGCTGCTTTCTTTCAAAAACCTGCTCCGCTCTTCACGTTTTGAAATTGAGAAGGAAATGGCCGGCGCCGCTATGCTGGCCGTTACCAGCATGAAGAAAGGAGAAGGCAAAACCTTTTTTGCCATGAGCCTTGCCTATGCCTGCGCAATGGCCAACAGCCGTGTATTGCTGATAGATGGCAACTTCAGCAACAATACCATTACCACCACTGCAAAACCGGAATTGCTGCTGGAAGACTTTTTAACCGATGCTGTTAACGACAAGATACCGGTGCAAGGGATGGTAACGGTAATGGGTAATGGCGGCAACGACAATTCTTTACTGGAGGTAACAGGCCGCGAGCAGATCGGCCGCAAGCTGCAAAGCCTGAGAAGCCAGTTCGATATTATTGTTATTGAAGCGCCTTCGCTGGAAAGCATGAATAAGGCAAAAGAATGGATGCTTTTCGCCGATAAATGTATTGCCGTGTTTGAAGCCGGGCAAACGATTAACGATGCCAAAAAGCAGTGCACCAATTATTTTACAGGCCTCAACGGCCACTTCATCGGCTGGGTAATGAACAAAGCCGGAAATAACAGGAAAGTGAAAAAGAAGAAAGCGAAAAAAGTAAAACAATTAGCATAAAAATATTAATCCAATATCATGTTTCAATCCATTGTAAATACCTGCTGGCTGGCGCTGCAACTGCTTATCGGCTACAACTTAGTGCTACCTTTTCTTCTGTTTTGCATTTATAAAATAAAAAGTATAGGTAGCAAAAAAATGCAGGAAGGAGCGCCGGATAAAGCCGAAGCCGACTATGCTATTATTGTGACTGCGTACGAGCAAACGCATACTATACCGGCCGTTGTAGATTCGTTGTTGAGGCTTAAGTACAGCAATTTTTTAATTTATATAGTAGCCGACAAATGCGATGTAAGCAAACTGCGCTTTGCCGATAAGCGCGTGGTCATACTGCGCCCGCAGGATACTTTAGGCAGCAACACTCGTTCGCATTTTTATGCTATTAAGCGCTTTAGAAGACCGCACGACCGCCTTACCATCATAGACAGCGACAATCTTACTGATCCTAATTACCTGAATGAGTTAAATACATATTTCGATGCCGGTTATAATGCGGTACAGGGTGTGCGCAAAGCCAAAAACTTAGACACCACCTATTCCTGCCTCGATGCGGCAAGAGACATCTATTATCACTTTTACGACGGTGAAGTTTTGTTCGCCCTCGGCTCATCGGCCACGCTTGCGGGCTCCGGCATGGCCTTTACCACGGCGCTTTATAAAGAATGTTTAGCAAAGCTGGACGTTACGGGTGCAGGCTTCGACAAAGTATTACAATACGCAATTGTAAAGCGCAACGGGCGCATTGCCTTTGCCCCGAGGGCCGATGTGTTTGATGAAAAAACATCGCATTCAGACCAGCTCGTAAAACAGCGCGCCCGCTGGATCAATACCTGGTTCCGGTACTTCGGTTTCGGTTTCCGGCTCTCCGGCCTGGGCATCCGCCGTTTTAGTTTCAACCAGTTCCTGTTTGGCATTACGCTGCTGCGGCCGCCGCTGTTTATGTTTATTATCCTTTCCGGAATCTGTATGCTTATAAATGTAGTTATTAATCCGGCTGCTGCATTGATATGGTTAGGGAGCTTCGTATTATTTCTTGTTGGTTTCCTTATCCCGGTGGTGCACACAGGTACCGACAGGCGGGTATATAAAGCGCTTCTTAAAATACCGGTATTCATGTTTTACCAGGTATTGTCGCTGCTTAAAGTAAAACGGGCAAACAGTTATTCGGTAGCCACGCAGCATTTTCACAACCGTACGATCGAAGAAATTTCCTAATAACAACCGAATCTTATTTAGTAAAAACAATGCGCTACGAACCTACCATTATACCGCCCGAAAGGATAGCAGCCAAAGAAAAAAAGGTACAGGAGATCACCCGGAAAATTGCGATTTGTATTGCCTTTTTTTTCGTATTTATTTTTTTTATAAAACTCCTGTTTTTATAGATGTATAGTTATACGCAAATACCAATTATAAAGAATAAAGAGAAGTTCAACCTGGGCAAAAGCCTCTATAAAGGCATAGTGCAGCAAAAGTTTGACTCTTTTTATGGTATTGCTTTCCTGGTACTGGTAGCAACGTTTATAGCTTTGGCAACCAAGCTATACGGGCCGGCGCCGGGCGCTATCTTAGTAGCTTTATGTGTAGGCATCCCCATTTTGTACGCTGTATTATTCTTCCCCCTTTTTGGCATCGTCGTGCTGCTGCTGATGGCATATCTGCTCTTCGTTATCATGTCGCTGGGTATTCCTTTTCCGCTGGGCACGCTGATGGATGCACTGCAGGGCTTGCTGGCGGTAGGCGTTTTGCTTCGTGTAAAAAGAGAACAAAGCTGGGAGCTTTTTAAAAGCCCGATCAGCCCTATTATTCTCATTTGGATCTGCTACAACCTGATAGAAGTTGCCAACCCCACGGCAGAGTCGCGGCTGGCCTGGGTTTATACGGTGCGGTCGGTAGCGGTGGTAATGCTGATGTACTTTGTTTTTATGTACAACATCCGCACGGTTAGCTTTATCAGGCTTATTATAAAAATCTGGCTCCTCTTATCCATTATCGGCGCGCTCTGGGCGTATAAGCAGGAGTTCATTGGTTTTTCTGATAATGAAGAAGCTTATCTCCACTCCGACCCCAATATTGCGGCCCTGCTGTTCCTGGCGGGTCACTGGCGCAAGTTTTCCATTTTTTCCGATCCGGTGGCATTCTCCTATAACATGGTGGTAAGCAGCCTGCTTTGTTTTGCATTAATCACCGGTAAAAGAAAGTTGTGGAAAAAGCTTTTCTTAGGGTTTCTGATGGCTTTATTTCTCAGCGCCATGATCTTTTCGGGAACCCGGGGCGCATTTGTGCTGGCGCCGGCCTCGCTTGCACTGTATGCTGTACTTAACTTCAACAAAAAAGTATTGATATTCTCTGTTATTGGCGGGCTGATGATCGGCTTTCTGATTGTTGTACCTACTTCCAACCAGAACATTTTACGGTTTCAAACGGCCTTTAAACCATCGGATGATGTATCGTTTACAGCAAGAAAAGTAAATCAAAAACGTATTCAGCCTTATATTTTATCGCACCCGATGGGCGGTGGCCTGGGCGCTACCGGGGCGTGGGGGCAGCGTTTTGCACCGGGCTCTTATTTAGCGCATTTTCCGCCCGACAGTGGCTATGTGCGCGTAGCAGTAGAGCTGGGCTGGCTGGGCCTGCTTATCTTTTGCATCCTGATGTTTATCATTATGAAAACCGGTATTAATAACTATTACCGCATCCGCGATCCGGAGTTGAAAACATACAGCCTGGCGATGCTGCTCATGATCTTTGCATTTAACCTCGGCAATTATCCGCAGGAAGCCCTGGTGCAGTTTCCATCAAATGTATATTTCTTTTTAATCGTTGCATTAATCAATATTGTTTACCGGCTGGATATTGAAAAAAATGGTCCTATCGTATGATTACATCCAATATTATTCAGAACAGAGACATCATTATTGTAGGGCAGCAAGCCTGGGATGTGGAGATTGGCAGCAACTGCAAAAACATTGCGCTGGAGTTTAGCAGGCACAACCGTGTGCTATATGTAAACTCGCCGCTGGACAGGATTACCATGTTGCGCAATAGCCACGATCCTAAAATAAAAAAACGGATCAGTGTTATTAAAGGGCAGAGCGACAGCCTCGTGCAGATAGCCGGTAACCTCTGGAACTATTATCCTGACCGCATGATAGAATCTATTAACTGGATAAAAAACCAGCAGCTCTTCAACCGGTTCAATAAATACAATAACCGCATTTTTGCCAATGCGATAAAAAGAGCCGCCGGTAAGCTGGGTTTCCGCGATATTATTTTGTTTAACGACAACGATATTTTCCGCAGCTTTTACCTGAAAGATTTTTTACAGCCGGCCAAGAGCGTGTATTATTCCCGCGACTATTTATTAGCGGTTGATTACTGGAAAATGCATGGCGAAACGCTGGAGCCGCAGATTATTGCCAAGAGCGATGTGTGTGTAGCCAACTCTACGTACCTGTCCAACTACTGCAGCCGCAGCAATCCGCATTCGTACTATGTGGGGCAAGGCTGCGAGCTGGACATGTTTACCAACTACAACAGCCGTATAAAACCGCTGGATATACGCCACATCAGCAGTCCCGTAATCGGGTATGTAGGAGCATTGCAAAGCATCCGGCTGGATATTGCATTGCTGGAATACATTGCGGTGCAAAGACCCGACTGGACGCTTGTATTGGTAGGCCCGCAGGACGAGCAGTTTAAAGAATGCGCCCTTCACAAGATGGACAATGTTTACTTTTCGGGGCCGCGACCGCCGGAGCACCTGCCGGCTTATATCCATGCATTTGATGTATGCCTTAACCCGCAGTTGGTAAACGAAGTAACCATTGGCAACTACCCGAGAAAGATAGATGAGTACCTGGCTATGGGCAAGCCGGTGGTAGCCACCCGAACGGAAGCCATGAGCATTTTTGCGCAGCACACCTACCTTGGTATTACCAAAGAGGATTATTTACGGCTGATAGAAAAAGCACTAAAGGAAGACAACGGCTATCTGCAGCAGCAACGCAAGGCTTTTGCGCAGCAGCACACCTGGGAGAACAGCGTAAAGGAAATCTATACCGCCATTAATAATTCCTGATGACAGCAAATAATCTTTACAATAAATTTTCATTTTCCGGCATTGCAGTACCGTAGCTAAGGCAGGCACCGTATTATCACCCTCTCAATCATCACTACAATCTCCTACGTTTATTTATAATTAAGTTATTTAATAATATTTATTTATCAACTTGATATACAGGTTTATAATTCAAATTAATATGATTTTAATTTGAATATTATCACCGCTTTTTATCTTTGCAGCCGAAAAATATTGTTCAGATCATCCAATTATCATTTTATCCCACGCATTACAAATATTCTTTTACAAATCTTTTTATCTATTCATTTAATCATTAAATAAAATCCATTTATCAAAATTCAGTTTCATGAAGAAGTATTATGCAGCAGCCCTGCTTGCAGCAGCCATTATTATTGTTTCCTGTAAAAAAGAAGCGGGAAATCCCGGAAACCAGCCGCCGGTTCAGGAACAGATCGCGCCCGAAGGCTTTAATTTTTCCACCTCCCGTCAAGTTTCTCTCGATGTGCAGCTTTTGACCAACGACAATAAGCCCCTGAAAGGTGTGGAAGTAAACGTTTATGCATCGCGCAGCAATGCGGCCGGCAAAGCCCTGTTTACTGCGCTAAGCGCTGCCGATGGCAGTGTGAAAGCTAGTATTGCCATTCCTGCTTATATGGATACCTTGTATATAGACCCGGCATACGTAGGTCTTATCCGCAACGCAAAAGCGGTTATCAATGGCAATAATATTACCGGTATTATCGGTGGCAGGGATGGCCTGGCCGGCGATATTGTACCCGACAATGAGCCGGAAGCTGTAAGTCCCGAAGACATAAGCGGTACAAACGGCAGAAATATGGCCGCACGGGCAATGACGACCAAATACGATTACATGGGCTTTTACGACTTGAATGGCCGGCCGCTGTACTTAACGTATCCTTCTGATGTTATTTCTTCCGGTATGCTGTCTTTTATCAATACCTCATTGCCCGAAGGCAAACCGGTTCCAACCTACCATCCGGATTTTTTAAATGCCGGCGCGGTAAACGATATAAAAATTGTAAAGAGGGCCGATGTATGGCTAACTTTCGTAAGCGAAGGCGCCGGCTTTTATAATACACTTGGCTACTATACCTATCCCTCCAATATTCCGCCGGCTACGCAGGCAGATATAGATTCTATCCATATCGCTATTCCTAACGTGTCGTCATCGGGCTCGGGCGGCGGTATGCACTCCGGCGATAAAATATACCTCGGCCGCTTTAATCCGGGTGTTTCCGTTGGCTTCGTACTGCTGCAAAATGCCTGGAATCCTTTTACCAAAACGGTAAGCACAACGGCCACCAAGTTTTTTACACACGACGATTTAAATACAACAGAAACAAACGCCACCATGAAAAGACATGCCGTATTGTTGTATGATAATGTAAACAAATTGTTCCTTTCCGGCTTTGAAGACCAGACCCGCTCAACAGGCAGCAGCGATAACGATTTTAACGACCTGATGTTTTACACAACGTCTAACCCGGTTGATGGCATTTCTGTAACGAATGTAAACCCGATAGACAAGCCTACGGATACTGATGGCGATGGCGTAACGGATGTATATGACAAATTTCCAACGGATGCTGCAAGGGCATATATCCAGTATTACCCTGCCGAGACCACCTGGGGCACGCTCAGCTTCGAAGACATGTGGCCTTACACCGGCGACTATGACCTGAACGATATGGTTGTGGGCTACCGCTATAAATACATCAAGAACGCACTTAACAAAACGGTTGAGCTGTATGGCGATTATACCGTACGTGCAATTGGTGCAACCTTCATCAACGGCTTTGGCGTACAGCTTCCTGTAGCTGCCAATAAAGTAAGCTCCGTAACCGGTCAAAAACTAACCGGCGGTTATATTACCATGGGTGCAAACGGTACAGAAGCCGGCCAAACCAATGCAGTTATTATTCCGTTTGATGATACGCGTTCCCTCTACCCGACAGGGGGCTTTACCAACGTAATGAGCACCATCCCTGCGCTTACCGGCGACACGGCGCATGTGTATGTACAATTTACAACCGCCCTGACTGCCACCGAGCTTGGCGCAGATGTATATAATCCGTTCCTCATCAGCAACCAGCGCCGCGGCTACGAAGTGCACCTGCCGGGCAGCAAGCCAACCGACAAAGCTAATACCGCCTTGTTTGGCACGCAGCAGGATAAAACAAGTATAGTAAATAACAAACTGTATTTAAGTGCCGGTAATTGGCCCTGGGCAATATCTTTTACCGAAGACTTTGAATACCCGAGCGAAAAGAACAATGTAGCTACCGCTTATTTAAACTTCCTTACCTGGGCGCAAAGCGGCGGTACTTCCTATACCGACTGGTATAAAAATGTATTGGGCTACCGCAACACTAATTTTATTTATCACAAATAATTGCCGGCGCCTCCGCTATACAAGCAGCCCTTAAAAGGCTGCTTGTATTTTTCAGGCAGTACAGATGTATGCACAGGCAACTTTGGCAGCCATTCTTTTATAATAAATTTTAATAGAATGGCTTGCTTATTAACCGGATTTTAAAGACGCTGTTTCCTGTAAAGATTATTTTTGAAGCCCCAACAATCAGGTACTGTAATCCAATATTTTCCAACAAACCAAAACAAATTACTGCATTTAAAATTTTGTCCGCCAACGCCATCGCCATTTATCAGCCAATCAAAATCTTTTAATCAAAATCAATATCAATGAAGAAGTATTATGCAGTGCTCCTCTGCGGAGCCGTTCTTTCTGTCGTTTCCTGTAAAAAAGAATCGGGAAATACGAATAACCCGCCGGTTGCAGACCAGATTGCACCGGATGGTTTTAACTTTTCAACATCCAGGCAAATTAGTATTAATGTCCGGCTATTGACCAACGACAATAAACCGTTGCCGGGTGTGTTGGTAAATGTGTATGCCACCCCAAAAGCCGGTGAAGACAAGTCGCTGCTGTCGGTAATGAGCGGTGCTGACGGCAGCATTAAGGCCAGTATTACCATCCCGGCTTATTTAGACACCTTATACATAGATCCGGCTTATGTAGGCCTCATGCGCAATGCAAAAGCAGTGATCAACGCGAATACCATTAATGGCGTTATTGGCGGCGCCGATGGCCTTGGCGGAGACATCGTAGCCAATGAGGCACCGGGCCAGGAAACAGGCAGCGGCACTATTGGCGGCACACTGGTTACCGGCCGCGGAACATCTACATTCAAATACAATTTTATAAGTCCGTACGATTCTTACGGCCGGCCAACCAAGCTGGTGAGCCCGTCAGACGTTATATCTTCAAGCCTGCTATCTTACATCAATACATCGCTGCCCGAAGGCAAAGCGGTGCCCTCGCATCATCCCGAGTTTTTGAAAAGCAGCGCCGTAACAGCTATTAATGTTGTAAAGGCTTCTGATGTATGGGTAACTTTTGTAAGCGACGGAGCAGACTATTACAATACATTGGGATACTATACCTACCCTACGGGCAAACCACCGGTTACTCAAACCGATGTTGACTCTATTCACCTTATATTTCCCAACACTTCTTTAAGCGGTTCCGGCGGCGCTATGCACTCCGGGGATAAAATATACCTTGGCCGTTTTGATGCCGGTACTTCGGTAGGCTATGTATTGCTGCAAAATGCCTGGGTAGCCAACTATAAAGGCGTATATACCGGCGGAAATAAATTTTTTACAGATGATGCATTAAACACTTCGGAAACCAATACTGCCTTAAGAAGGCATGCGGTACTGCTGTATGACAATGCAGATAAATTGTTCCTGACCGGCTTTGAAGATGAAACCCGCTCGGAAGATGGCAGCGATAATGACTTTAACGACCTGATATTTTATACAACTGCTTCTCCGTCCGAAGGTATATCCACTACCGGCGTAACGCCGATAGACTCGCCGACAGATACGGATGGCGATGGCGTAACCGATGTGAATGATAAGTTTCCTACCGATGCTACAAGGGCATACATTCAATATTATCCTGCAGAGACCACCTGGGGTACGCTTACGTTTGAAGACCTGTGGCCTTATACCGGCGACTACGACCTGAATGATAATGTAATCGGCTATCGCTACAAGTACATCAAGAATGCACAGAACAGCACGGTGGAAATGTATGGCGATTATTATATACGGGCTATCGGTGCCACCTTTATCAATGGCTTTGGTGTGCAACTGCCGGTAGCTTATAGTAAAGTAAGCACCGTAACCGGTCAGAAGCTGATTGCCGGTTATATTAAAACCAATGCCAACGGTACAGAAGCCGGGCAAACCAATGCCGTTATTATTCCGTTTGATGATACCCGCTCTTTATATCCTTCCGGAGGATTTACCAACACACTCGTTGGCGCTACCTATCTTGTTGGCGATTCGTCTCACGTATATATAAAATTCACTTCCCCGATTGCGGCTACCGAGCTTAGCGCAGATGTATATAATCCCTTCCTCATCAGCAACCAGCGCCGCGGCTACGAGATACATCTTGCCGGCAGCAAGCCTACCGATAAGGCAGACAAAACAATTTTTGGCACCTACCAGGACAATTCAAACATCGCTACCAACCGGTACTATTTAAGCGCCAAAAACTGGCCCTGGGCTATCTCTTTCGTAGAAGATTTTGATTACCCAAGTGAAAAGAATAATGTAGCAATCGCTTACCTAAACTTCCTCACATGGGCACAATCCGGCGGTACACAATATACAGACTGGTATAAAAACCTTTCCGGCTACCGCAATACGGCTTTTATCTATCACAGGTAATGATAAAATTGTTTTCATAAAAAAGCAGCCCCTGCAGGGGCTGCTTTTTTGTTTCCCGGAAAGCCGGCCATTATAAACGCCGCTGCAATTTGTTAAAGCGCCGAAAGCAGTAAAGGGGTACCATCCGTACTATAACAACTACTGAAAACTACTTTTGTGTGCTAAGGCTCAATAAACCTTCCTATTATGCGACGACAAGTTGATTTCATTCTGATTGGAATTGTTCTCTTTCTTGGAACTTGTAACAGTAATTCAAGATCGCCGGTTAAAAAAGAAATTCCTACCTATTTGGGTGGGACTGTTGACATCTTTTATCAGTTAGCAAAAGATAGGCAAAAACAGTTTGGGCTTGACAGTCTGGAAAATGGCTTTCAGGATCTACAGATCAGAGTTTGGTATAACTTTTCGCTTATAAAAGAACAAAAATTAGTAGTCATTACGAACAAAGACACTACCTGGACAGCAACTATTTACAATTCACAAGTTGACTGGCATAACAACACTGAAATTATTCTTTCTAAAAAAACAACACAAGTTTCACCCAAGTCGGGTTGGCCGACATTCTCTAAAAAGTTATTAAATCTACAAATAGCTACATTACCCAATCAGGATGATGTAGAAGGATATAGCGCAGGCGATGACGGCAAAACATATAGTGTTGAAGTAGCAACGAAAAATCAATACCGGTTTTATAGTTATTGGGAACCTCAGAAAAATCAAGAAAAGTTTTGGCAAGCAAAGAACCTAACTGAAATTTTACATCTTTTTGAAACAGAACTGGATATTCGGGAATAAGCACAAGCACAGAACACGATGCTTTGCACTAATAAGGCTGAAGGAATAACAATAAGCTGTAAATCAGCAATTTACTGCATACGGGCTTGACGAAAGTCTGTTATGCTTTGGTTGATAACTGGTACTTTTATTTTTACTGGGTCTTAGTTCGTGGCCAGACAAACAAAAATTCCCCGGCAGCGCAACGCATCGAACAATTTTCGCATATATAAGCAGAAATATACCTGCGGCGACAGCGGGCGCTGTATTGAAGTTTGCCCACATTGCAAACCAAGGCATCGGCGAAGCTATTTAACTATTCTCTGCCAAATATTTTATTGCCTGTGTTATATATTACATTGCTGATCTTATATAACTCCTTTATATATTGCTCTCACCTGCACACTGGTAACCAGGCAAATAATCTTTATTAAACAACAGCATAACCGAAACTAAAAAGCAGCAATTTTTATAGCAAAAATTAATTATATTTCTTATCTATTAATTCCATTTTAAGTGCAGCTTTATAACTAAACATTAATTTTGAGTGATCAACAATTTATTACAGACAATCCAATATTTACACGACTTAAATAAACTACTCCGGATTTTTTTCAACAATATTCTTAAAAAATACACTTATCTATTAACAGGCTAAAAACCCTTTCATTTAAAACCAATATCATGAAGAAGTACTATGTAGCAGTGCTGATAGCAACTGCCATTACTGTTATTTCCTGCAAAAAAGAGTCGGGAAACTCAACAGGCAACACACCTCCGGTAGCGCATCAGATCGCCCCTGAAGGATTTAATTTTACAACCTCCAAAGAGGTGCACATCAACGTTCAGTTATTAACCAACAACAATCAGCCGTTGAAGGGCGTACCGGTTAACGTATATGCATCCCGGCACGACAGGACAGACAAATCTTTACTAACAGTTATCAGCGGCGCCGACGGCAGTATAAAGGCAACCGTAAGCATTCCGGCTTACGTAGATACGTTGTACATAGATCCGGCTTATGTAGGCCTTATGCGCAATGCAAAAGCAGTGATTAACGGCAGCAGCGTAAATGGCATTATCGGCGGTACGGACGGACTAAGCGGAGATGTTGTTGCCAACAACGAGCAGGACGAACTGAGCGCTGTGGATGCATCAGCCGGCCGGCATACCAACGGCAGAATGATGACCACAAAATATAACTATCACTCTGCTTATGATGCTAGTGGCCGCCCTACCAATCTTGTTTCCCCATCAGACGTTATATCCTCCCAACTGCTTTCGTTTATTAACAGTTCGCTGCCCGAAACAAGGCCGGTACCTACCTACCACCCGGACTTTTTAAACAGTGATGCCGAAACAAACATCAACCTTACCAAGGCGGCAGATGTATGGGTTACTTTTGTATCGGAAGGCGCGGGTTATTACAACACCCTTGGCTTCTATACGTTTCCTACCAGCACACCACCGGCTACACAGGCAGATATAGATTCGATACACATTATTCTACCCAATGCTTCTTTAAGCGGCTCCGGCGGCACAATGCATTCCGGAGATAAGGTATTGCTGGGCCACTACAGTGCCGGCACTTCTATTGGCTTTGTACTGTTGCAAAACGCCTGGAACCCATCCAGCAAAGTGGTAAATACCAGTGCTACCAAGTTTTTTACGAAGGATTACCTCAATACAACCGAATCGAATACTTCGATGAGAAGGCACTCGGTATTGCTGAATGACGAGCAGGATAATTTGTTGTTACAAGGTTTTGAAGACCTGAACCGTTCCGGCGGCGGCAGTGATGAAGATTTCAATGACCTGATGTTCTATACTACTTTCAATCCGGCCGATGCAGTAGCAACTGCTAATATCAACCCGATTGATACGCCTACGGATACCGATGGCGATGGTGTGAGTGATGTGTACGACAAATTTCCTACTGATGCCACAAGAGCCTATATCCAGTATTACCCAACAGAAACCACTTACGGAACTGTTTCTTTTGAAGACTTATGGCCTAAGACCGGCGACTACGACCTGAACGACATGGTAGTAGGCTACCGCTATAAATACATCAACAACGGCCTTAATAAAACCGTGGAAATGTATGCTGACTATACCGTACGTGCAATTGGTGCAACCTTTATCAACGGCTTTGGCGTACAGCTTCCTGTAGCTGCCAATAAGGTAAGCTCCGTAACCGGGCAAAAACTAACCGGCGGTTATATTACCATGGGCGCAAACGGTACAGAAGCCGGCCAAACAAAAGCGGTGATTATACCGTTTGATGATACCCGCTCGTTATATGCTTCCGGCGGCTTTACCAACGTATTGAGCACCATACCTTACATAACCGGCGATACGGCTCATCTGCACATACAGTTTACAACGGCGCAGTCTGCTACCGAATTAGGTGCCGGCGTTTACAATCCGTTCATTATCTGTAACCAGCGCCGCGGCTACGAAGTGCACCTGCCGGGCAGCAAGCCAACCGACAAAGCGGACGCAACCCTGTTTGGCACCGATCAGGACAGAACCAGCGTTGCCAACAACAAGTACTATCTGAGTGCTAACAACTGGCCGTGGGCTATTTCTTTTACAGAAGATTTTGATTATCCGACAGAAACAGACAACGTTTCTACGGCTTATTTAAAATTTCTTACCTGGGCGCAAAGCGGCGGTACTTCTTATACCGACTGGTATAAAGGTTTGAGCGGCTATCGTAACTCTACTTTTATTTACCAGAAATAAAATATGCGCTTATTGCATTAAAAAAGCAGCCCCGACCAGTCGGGGCTGCTTTTTTATTACGTGGTATTTTAAATATATTTTTAGTTGTTACTTTTAAATGTATGAAAGGGCATTTAATAAGCTTAGCTCCGGAGGAGCTACCTGTTTGTAGATAACCTCACAAATAGGAATTACAGGCTCCATAGGAGCCGCCTATATCTGTATTAACCAATTAGGTAGCTCCTACGGAGCTGGTGCCTGTTCACTGGTCATGTTCTATAAGCAGGTGGCTCCTGCCGGAGCTTTTCTTGCTTATCATACATTTAAATACACAACCTATTCCTTGTTACTACAACTGCAAAAAAAATAACGCTTTTAAATTTACGAGGCTATAGTAGTTGTTCATTTTAACCTGTTAAAAACTTGTTTTCCCTCATTCCATCTTCTTTAGTTCGTGCTCTTCTTCCTTTTTTGGGGCCGGCTCTTTGCTTTTTTCCTTATAGTAAGAGTTGTACGTATTACGGTTGTTGTTATAAGAATTGCCATCGTATAAAAAAGCAATTATAAACCATACAAACAACAACAGCGGTACGCAGATAGTCATGATCAGATTACGAATTTCATGCTTCAGATGCATAAAATAGCCAACTATATAGAATGCTTTTGCCAGCATCAGTATTATGATGACGCCTTTGATTAGGTGGCGCATAAAGCTGTCTTCGGGCATGCCCATCATGGCAAAACCTAATGCCAGCTCTATTGCGGTAAGTACAGAAAGAATAATAGTAACCCTGATTATTTCTTTGGTGCCGCCACTGTTATGCTCATGGTGCTCAACTGCTGTATGTTCCATAATGATTTTTTGAGATGATTAAACAAGATAAAAACAAGTAAATACAAATACCCAAACCAGATCTACAAAGTGCCAGTACAAGCCGGCCTTTTCAATCATCAGGTAATGGCCTCTTCTTTCAAACACGCCGCTCAGGGTCATTATCAGCATTACAATATTAATGATAACGCCGGAGAATACATGAAAACCGTGGAAGCCGGTGATGGTAAAAAAGAAGTTTGTGAAGTTGGTTGTTGCAAGTGTACCATCGTAATTCGGAAACGGATTACTTCCCCACCATGCGCCTTCATGGTGTAAATGGTTCCACTCCCAAGCCTGGCAGCTTAAAAAGGCAAGACCGCCGATGATGGTAAGAATAAGGTTAAGCACTACTTTTCTTTTATCCATATTATGCCCTGCCTGTACCGCCAGCACCATCGTTACGGAGCTAATAATCAGGATAAACGTCATTAAGCTTACAAACAGCAGTGGATAAGGACCACCACTCAGGCCAGGAAAAGCATTAAACACTTTATTAGGATCGGGCCAGCCATTGGTAGCAAACCGGGTAGTGCCATAAGAGATAAGAAATGCTCCGAATGTAAAGGTATCACTCATCAAAAAATACCACATCATCACCTTTCCATACTCTACATTAAAAGGGCTTTTACCTCCGCTCCACATTTTTGTTGGCGCCGGCGCTGTCATTGTAGTTGTTGCCATGTTGTTGGTTAAAGTTTCGTTCGCAAATTTATTAGCAGGTTATCAAATCATTGCACAAAACCAAAAGTTTTTCTAATGCCTGTACCTTGCTGTGTTAAAATAGTTACCCGGCCCAGTTAAAAAATATAAAAAGGTAGATCCACAGTATATCTACAAAATGCCAATATACACTTAGTATTTCCATAGGCGTACTATTGTAAGTTTTTACCTTTCTGCTATACGCTCTTATAAATACAATAATCAACGCAACCACCCCTCCCAACACATGCACTACGTGCAGGCCGGTAATAATTCCCAAAAATGAGGCTGACGGATTACTGCCTACGCCTATAATCTGTACGCCTCGTGTATATAAATCATAAAAGCCATATACCTGCAGTACTGCAAATAATACGCCCAGGAATGCCGTAGCGCCCAGCAGTTGCCGGTAGCGCATCCGCTCGCGCGAGCGGAAAGCCTTCAGCGATAAATGCATGGTAAGGCTGCTGGCTATGATTACGATGGTAGAATACCAGAATACCTTCGGCATATTAAACTCCAGCCAGTTCTTCTGCGCGTGCCGTACAATATAAGCGCTAGTAAGCGCTGCAAACATCATAATAATGCTCCCCAAACCCACCCATAAGGTAAACTTATGCGGATGGAGACGTTTTACGGGTGTGCGTTCTGCACTCATGATCATATATTTTAGCTCCTTTTTTATTTTAAATACGATTACTGCACTGCTGCAAGCGGATTATGCTTTATCTGCCAGTAAAGCCAGTAAAACGACTGGTAAATAAATATAACTGCTGAACATTACCCGCCGGGCTGCTTTAATGTCCATATCAATGTATAAACGTACACATTGTACAACAATAAATGCATTACACAACAGTACAACAAACATACTGGTCTGCCCGCTAATGCCCAACTGGTAAGGTAACATGCCTGCCGGTACCATTAATATAGCATATAATACCGTTTGCATTGCCGTAAACCGGGTGGGTCCTTTATCCGATGGCAACAGCTTAAAACCTGCTTTGCTGTAATCGCTGTGCGCTACCCAGGCAATCGCCCAAAAATGCGGGAACTGCCAGAGAAACTGCAAAGCAAATAAGGCAAGTCCGCCGTTCCAGGCAATCGCCTCGTTGCCTGCGTAACCCGCCACCCAGCCGATGAGGCAGGGCAGCGCCCCAGGAAGCGCACCGACCATTACTGCCAGCGAATTTATTTTTTTTAACGGGGTATAAATAAACGCATATAACACAAGGCTTCCTGCAGACAACAGCGCAGATTCTAAATTGAAAAAGAAATACATCATCCATACACCGGTAATACCCGTAAGGAATGCAAAGCCGTACGCCTCGTTGGCGCTCATTCGTCCGCTCGCAACCGGCCTTGACGCGGTACGCTTCATTAAAGCATCCGTATCTTTCTCTACTGCCTGGTTAATAGTATTGGCACTTCCGGTAACCAGCATACCGGCTACGAACAACAGGATAATTTTAATCCAGTCGTACACAATACCCGGCACCAGCAGATAACAGATAACACAGGAAAACACTACGGTGAAGCTCAGCGTAAATTTCATCAGTTGCAGGTAATCTTTCGCTTTTAGCGAAAGCCGCAGCGAAGCTTCGTTATCTGTGTTTAATTCTCCGGTCAATGAGTGTGTTTTATTAGTAAAAAAATGCCCTGATTTCTCAGGGCATCAGTAAAGTTGAATATAAACAGATTAAGACAAGTATGCTTACATCGTTATATTAATGGTGACTTTCATCAGCCCCAACCGGTGTGGTCTGTGGTATAAATTCGCGGCCGTCTTTACCATAGTCATAAGCCCAGCGATGCACTTCCGGTATTTCACCGGGCCAGTTGCCATGCCCCGGATTGATGGGCGTAGTCCATTCCAATGTGTTGGAACCCCATGGATTTTGCGTCATCACTTTTCTGCCTTTCCAGATAGAATAGAAAAAGTTGAACAGGAAAAGCAACTGGGTAGCAAACACAATCATAGCTACCGTACTTATAAACCGGTTCAGGTCGCCAAACTGTTTAAAGCTTTCCCATACACTGTAATCGTAATACCTGCGCGGCATACCGGCCAGGCCTTCGTAGTGCATCGGCCAGAAAATAAGGTAAGCACCGATAAAAGTAAGCCAGAAATGAATATAGGCCAGGGTATGATTAAGATAACGGCCATACATTTTAGGAAACCAGTGATATACCCCGGCAAACATACCAAACATGGAAGCCACGCCCATTACAATATGAAAGTGCGCTACTACAAAATACGTATCGTGCAGGTGAATATCCAATGCTGAATTACCAAGAAAGATACCTGTTAATCCACCGGATATAAACAAGCTTACAAAGCCGATGGCAAACAGCATACCCGGTGTAAAGCGGATGTTACCTCGCCAGAGCGTCGTTAACCAGTTAAACACTTTAATAGCTGATGGAACTGCTATAAGCAATGTTAGCAGTACAAATATGGAACCCAGGAAAGGGTTTAAACCGGAAACGAACATGTGGTGCGCCCATACCAGGAATGCGAGTACTGCAATTGCAAACAGCGACCCCACCATGGCCATGTATCCGAATATCGGTTTACGGGCATTAGTTGATAATATTTCGGACACCATGCCCATTGCCGGAAGCAGGATAATATATACTTCCGGATGGCCTAAAAACCAGAATAAGTGCTGGTATAATATAGCGCTGCCACCCTCGTTGGGCAA
Source organism: Ilyomonas sp. (assembly GCA_965247435.1). Classification (GTDB taxonomy): domain Bacteria; phylum Bacteroidota; class Bacteroidia; order Chitinophagales; family Chitinophagaceae; genus Ilyomonas. Next base: position 3,307,735 of record OZ252019.1, read on the forward strand.
CGCACCTACCCCGCTTACAAAAATATCTGACAGGTAGAAGCTGGTGCCGAAGTTGCGGTCGAATATTAATAAGATAAAACCGGAAAATAATACCGGGAAAGACAACACGCCCAATACTGCTGTAAAGAAAAGCGCCCAGATGGTAAGCGGCAGGCGCGTCATGCTCATGCCCTTGGTACGCAGGTTTAATATCGTAGAGATGTAGTTTAATCCTGCCAGTAATTGAGACACGACGAATAGTGCCATCGCTACCAGCCAAAGATCCATACCTGTCTTTGAACCCGGAGATGCATCACCCAAAGCACTTAAGGGTGGATAAGCCGTCCAGCCACCGCTGAAGGGACCAGTCTCAACAAACATGGATGACAACATAACGATACTGGCCGTAAAGAAGAACCAGTAGCTCAGCATATTCATAAAAGGAGATGCCATGTCTCTTGCACCTACCTGCAGGGGAATAAGCAAGTTGGCAAAGGTTCCGCTTAATCCCGCAGTCAACACAAAAAATACCAAGACTGTACCATGTGTGGTAACCAACGCGTAGTAAGCTTCCTGTGTTACATGACCATCTTTTACCCACCACTTGCCTAACACATCCTGTACCCACATCGGCAAAGCCTCATCAGGATACCCCAACTGCCACCTGAACAATACAGACATTAGCCCGCCCAATACCGCCCATACCATACCGGTGATGAGAAACTGTTTGGCGATCATTTTATGATCCTGGCTGAATACATATTTTGTTATAAAAGTTTCGTGATGGTGATGAATATGTTCCTGGTGCCCGTCGTGAACACCGGCCTGCACATCACCAATCTTTGTTTGTATTACCGCTTCATTACTCATATCAAACTCTTTATTAATTACGTACGCTTGCTTTATTTTAAATCTGGTGAATTACTTACGGGATTGCCGCTTGTACCACGCAACCTCGTTGTATCTGGATTAGGCCCTGTATTAGGATTTGATGATGGTGTGCCTTGCTGCAATTTGCCTGCAGGGTCTTTATCCGGGAATGCTGTATAATAAGCAGGTTTTTGCTGTGCCATCCAGGCGTCATATTCGGGTTGTGTTACCACTACAATTACTCCCCGCATCGAGTAGTGGCCATTGCCACAAATCTGGTCGCAGCTAATCTCATACTGAAAGTTTGGATTGCCGGTTCTTTCTGCCATTTCCTTGGTGGTATATTTAGGAGTAAACCACATAGTTGTTGGCGTACCCGGTACCGCATCCATTTTCATACGAAAATGCGGAAGCCCCACGTCATGTATTACATCCCGTGAGTTTATAATAAGTTTTACCGGACGGTCTTTTATTAGATACATCTGGTTGGGCATAACATCATCAAAGTTGGCAGGGTCGGCATGTAAATTCATAGCGGCGCTGTCTGTCCAGATCTGGCCCAGCGGATTATTACCGCCGTCATCTATAACCTTGTAATATTTTTGCCCGAACTTTTTATCCTTACCGGGGTATCTGTATAACCATCCAAATTGCTTACCGGTTATTTCTACCTGCAATGCATTGGAAGGCGCTTCACTTGTCATAGCAAACCAGTTTCTTAAACCAATTACTACCAATACCGTAAGCGCAATTGCCGGCACAACTGTCCATATTAATTCCAGCGTATTGTTGTGAGGAAAGAAAAATATTTTACGTTTATCGCTATGTTGATAGCGGAAAGAAAACCAGAACAGGAGTACCTGGGTAATAAAAAACACAATGCCTGTTATAGCCGTTGTCCAGATAAACATTTCATCAAACTTATCACCATGATCGCTGGCCGAACCCTGCGGAAACAACGTTTTGCCATAGTACAATTCATTGCACCAATACACACCAATAAGCCCGAGCAGCAGAAAGGCAACCATTAAAAAAGCATTGATTTTATTTTGCTGCTTATTCGATTTTTGCTCGCCCTTCAGTACGGCTACATATTCGCTCGCCTTTGCAATCTGAAAGATGATCAGGAAGATAAGCACTATTACGGCGATGGTAAAAAACATTGACATGCTGTAAACGAATTTACTGTTCTTAAATTTTTTCTGTTAACCCCTTGCTGCTTTACCTACCGGTACTTTCACACTCCCCTTTCACGAATTTCCCCGGCTGTACAACGCTATATAATCCCGCTCTCTGTTATGCCACTATCTGAAACAATTTCGGTAATGCATTGATCTTTTAAGTATGATGAATAATACTTTCCTTAAGAAAGGGATGATACTTGGGTATCATCGGCTTTTTGGCCAGGGCACGCCCTACAAAAAATATCATTATACCAACAAACAATGCTGCTACTCCAAAATCGAACCAGCCACTTTCTAAAAGTGTTACCTGCTCTTTGGATACACTGCCCATCACCATCTGGTAAAAATCTATCCAGTGTCCAAACAGTATCAGTACCGCCATAAAGGTCATCAGGGTATAATTCCGTTTTACCGAACGCTTCATCAGAATAAGAATAGGGCAAACAAAATTTACGATAAGATTAAAAAAGAAAACACCCCTGTATGCACCCTGAACACGGGGCTTAAAATAGATTGTCTCTTCAGGAATATTGGCGTACCAGATCAGCATATATTGAGAGAACCAAAGGTACGTCCAGAATATAGAGAACGCAAACATGAATTTGCCAATATCATGTAAATGTTCCTGGTTGGTGAGCTCTAAATAACCCTTGTTTTTAAGATAAATAACCCACAAAGCAATTAGCGACATGCCTGATACAAAAGTGCTTGCAAATGTGTACCAGCTATACATCGTAGAGTACCATTTGGCATCAATACTCATCAGCCAGAACCAGGGTGTAACGGAAGCCGTAGTAAGCGCAAACCAGACGATAAACATTGCGGCCGTAACGGTATTGCGCCATATAAAACTTTTTCCCTGCTCATAGTTAACATGGCCATCATCGGTTTCACTGGAGAGTTTACGCATACGTGCGCCGAGCAAGCTCCATAAGCCTATGGTTAGCAACGTCCATAAGATAAAAAAAGGTTTATTTAAAAAGCCCGCTTTGTTTTTTAGTGCTTCGCTGTCATTCACTTCCGCATGGTTCAGCCATTGATAAATATATCCTTTATCAGATAATACCAGATAAATCAGCAAAACACCGGCAATAACGCCAAACACCGGTACCAGTGTTGAGATGGCTTCGGGTACACGGCGAAAAGTGGTATTCCAGCCACCCATTGCCAGGGTAGTTGCGCATATAAAAAACATAGCGGCATTACAGATCATCAGAAAGAAAACACTGTTGTACAACAGCGTACCCCAAAATACTGCCTGGTCGTGCTCATTATTGCTGGCGCCTTTGGTAATAAAACCGATAAGCACCGTGAGCAAACCAACAGCAATCAGCGCTATTGACCACGTTTTCATTTTACCCGGAATCTCAAATCGTTCTTTTATAGAGGCCATCATGTATCTTTTATAGCTTGGTAAAAATATTATTTAGCTGCTGTTGCCGTGGCTGCGCCGTTCGTACCATTTACCGGAACTGCCCCGCTGCCGGCAGGCAGTTCTGCCGGCTTGCTGGTTGCCTGTTTTGCTTTTATATAACTCACTACCAGCCAGCGCTGGTGATGATCTAATTGGGATGCATAAGGTCCCATCAGGTTTTTACCATAGGTAACGGAGTAATACATCTGACCAACAGGCATCGTTTCGTATTTTACATCGCCTACCAGCGTAGCCGGCTTTGCAGGATACGGTCCATTACCATCTTTGTATAAAGGTCCGTTGCCATTAAGTTTCGGTCCGTGACAGATAGCGCAATTAATCAGGAACAGGCGTTCACCTTCCTTAAGCTCTGCTGCACTTACGGAAGTAAGCGGATTCTGAATTTGTTTGGAGGCTACATAATTAACACTGTCGCCGGCCCTGTCTTTGGGAAGTATAAAAGAATATACATCCTGTCCGCGCATCACCGAACCCGCTACAGGGCGGCGGTTATAAAAAATTTTATCATCCGGGTTAGCCGTGTTATTGGTAAAATAACCGGAATCTTTTCCTATAACCACGTATGTTTCATAAGCGCGGCTGTACGTCATATCCGGCATATATATTCTTCCGGGGGTGCGGGTCATATCGCTGCAGCTTATCATCACAACCGCCGCTACAAAACAAAGTATAAAAGATAATTGCTTCATCGTAATAATTTATACGGTTTATCCCGTTTATGCTATTTGTACCTGTGTATCTCTTATCAGTTGCTGATCTTTATCGTAACGTCCAAACCACCAGCCCGGCTCTGCTTCCTGCACATTCACTTCTACCGCTCCGCTGTTTGTTAAAAAGCCTTTCAGGTCTTCCACATTCGTTTTGGCGGTACATTCGATCACCATCACAAACAGATCGTCTGTTGCCCTCGGATGAAAGTGATGTTTTTTTACAAAAGGCATTAGCTGGCAGAGATAACAGAATGTAAGTACCATACCTACTGCAGAAAACAATACCGTAAGCTCGAATGTGATAGGTATAAATGCAGGCAGGGCAAAGTGCGGCTTGCCACCGATGTTTATTGGCCAGTCGGAGGTAAATATCCATCCCATACAGCTTAGTGCGGTAGCAGTACCTGTGATGCCATAGATAAATCCTGCAGTGTGCAGGCTGGTTTCCCGCACGCCCATAGCATGGTCTAAACCATGTACCGGAAAGGGCGTATAGATGTCATGTATTTTATAGCCTGCCGTACGTACTTTCTTTACAGCAGGAAATAATACATCCTCATTGTCAAAACAGCCGACTACAAATTTCTTTTTTGCCATAACGCCTACATTCTGATTTTTAAACTGCCGATTTTATTGCCTTAATGCGCATACTGATGGATAAATTCTGCCGGTTCTTCTTCCTCTATCTTATCCATTTTGTCTTTATACTTTTCGCCGGATGTTTTCAATATTGCCTTTATTTCTGCGGTAGCAATTACCGGGAAATATTTTGCAAAGAGGAAGAAGCAGGTAAAGAACAGTCCGAACGTACCTAAGTAGAAACCAACCTCCCAGATGGACGGGCTGTAATAGGTGGACCAGGAAGATGGCAGGTAATCGCGGTACAGCGAGGTTACAATAATTACAAACCGCTCAAACCACATACCGGTATTTACAATAATGCTCATAAAGAACGTTACGGTTACATTTCTCCGCATTTTTCTAAACCAGAAGATTTGCGGCGACAGTACATTACAGGCCATCATTCCCCAATAGCTCCAGCCATACGGACTAAATAAATTGCCGCGGCTGTAAAAGAAAGTATAAGCTTCATATTTATTCTGGCTGTAAAAGCCCATAAACAACTCGGTAAGATAAGCAACACCAACTATAGAGCCGGTAAGTACAATTACTTTGTTCATTGCTTCTATATGGCCAATGGTAATGTAATCCTTTAAGTTAAGCACTTTGCGTACAATAATCAGCAGCGACTGTACCATGGCAAAACCAGAGAAAATGGCGCCCGCCACGAAGTAAGGCGGAAAGATAGTGGTATGCCAGCCCGGAATAACGGAAGTGGCAAAGTCAAAGGATACAATGGTATGTACCGAAAGTACCAGTGGCGTACTTAAGCCCGCCAGCACCAGGGATAAACTTTCATGACGCTGCCAGTGCTTGGTAGAGCCGGTCCAGCCAAATGCAGCAACACCATACAACAGTTTACGCAGCTTGGTTTTTGCGCGGTCCCGCACGGTTGCAAAATCGGGTAATAAACCACTGTACCAGAACAGGAGAGATACAGTAAAATATGTAGAGATGGCAAACACATCCCACATGAGCGGTGAATCGAAATTTGGCCATACGGGTCCCCGGGTATTGGGGTAAGGCATTACAAAGAACGCCATCCATACGCGGCCCATGTGCCATATAGGAAACTGCCCTGCACACATTACCGCAAAAATGGTCATCGCCTCTGCAGCACGGTTTACACCGGTACGCCAGCCCTGCCGGAACAATAAAAGGATTGCCGATATTAAGGTACCCGCATGACCGATACCAACCCACCACACAAAATTGGTAATATCCCAGCCCCAGCCAACCGTTTTATTAAGATTCCACTGCCCGGTACCATACGTTACCTCCCGGTAAACGCTGTAAATGCCAAACATAAGCAGTACCACTGCTATGTAAAATCCTACATACCACAATTTTGATGGCTTGCCTTCTATCGGCGCGCAAATATCTTCCGTTACCTGGTGATACGTTTTGTCTCCATCAACCAGTGGCTCTCTTAACTGTGACTCATACTTTATTGCAGACATCCGGTACTGATTTTATTCTGTGAAAGGCCTATTTATACTATGCTCAGGCAGGCAGCACTCGTACTGCTGATCTTCTCCGGCAACCTGCGGCCCGAAAGCTGATTACACTTTGCAGTGAAGCAAGCTGCCCGTTTGCCCCTTTATACAACTAATTTACTATGAGCTGCCTTCTCCTTCTTTGTGCGCCCCGATAGCCTGTTCTACATTTCTCACTTTAGCCAGGTAACTAACATTCGGTAGCGTGTGCAGCATTTCAATTACATAAAATAACCTGTTGGGATTGTCTTTTCTCACCTGTGAAATGGCACTGTTCGGATCGTTTACATTACCGAATGTAAAGCAGTTACTCGGACAAGCCTGCTGGCAGGCGGTTTTTATATCCCACTCATTATTCTCTCCGCTTTTCAACGGGCGGCTTTCCTTCTTAGCCTTTAACTTACCTTCCTGCAGGCGCTGTACGCAAAAGCTACATTTTTCCATTACCCCGTGCGAGCGTACGGTAACATCAGGATTTAAAACCATCCGGGTAAGCGGGTCATTCATATTATTGATAACATCACCCAATATATCCTGATTGTTTGGAAAGCTGTCGGCACCGGTGTAATCGGCCCAATTGAAACGGCGTACTTTATAAGGACAGTTGTTTGCACAATAGCGTGTACCGATACAACGATTGTAAGCCATTTGGTTAAGGCCTTCGCTGCTGTGGTTGGTAGCATCTACAGGGCATACATTTTCGCAGGGTGCATTATCACAATGCTGGCAAAGCATTGGCTGAAAAGTAACATTTGGATTGTCCATATTTCCGCTGTAATAGCGGTCTATGCGCAGCCAGTGCATATCATGAAATCGCTGCACTTCCCGTTTGCCCACTACGGCCACATTGTTCTCGCTGTGGCAGGCTATCACGCAGGCACCACAACCGGTACAACTGTTCATATCTACACTCATGCCCCATTTCAGGCCGGGTTTTTCATGATACGGATAGAGTGTACCCTGATTCTCATATTTTTCTAATCCGCCAAACGGTTTAAGTTCTTCTTCCCGTTCATCTCTTATTTCACTTGGCCTGGCTTTATATTCTGCAAGGCTTAATTCTTTTACCACTTCTGTACGGTTGCCCTGCGGGGTATCATACACATTGTGAGTTTGCGTAAGCGCCAAAGGGTAAGTATCACCTGTTTTTTCTACCGTCACAGCAGGCACCATAAAGCTGACGGTACTACCGGCAAACGATGACAGATGATATACATTCTTTCCGGCATCTACTACTGCTTTACCCAGTTCAGCGGTTCGGCCATAGCCAACAGCGATACCAATAGTATTAGGGTGAGTGCCTGGTATAATAAGAAAAGGAAGCGCTACGGATTTGCCGCCGGCCGATACTTTAAGCACCTGCTTCTCAGGATGTACCTCGTAGTCATCGGAGTCACCGGATTTATCCAGATCTATATTCAACAGGCTTTTAGCCATTGCCGGTGAAATAATTACATAGTTATCCCATGTAGCGCGTGTAACAGGGTCCGGTAATTCCTGCAACCAGGGATTGCTGGCGCCCTGGCCGGCACCAATTGCTATCTTTTGATATAAGTAAAGTTCTGTTCCGGATGTTTTGGGTGGCGCGCTATTGATAGCAGCTACAGCCGCAGTTACTGCAGCACTATTGAAGGAGGCTTTACCACCCGCAGTCGTGATTGCAGGGATAGCTGCTGTTATTGTCTTTGCAACAGTGCTATCGCTGGTAGCCAATGAAGTTTTGGTATTTATTGCTGTAGCAGCCGGATTAATAATACCATCCTGCAATGCCTTGTCCCAGGCAGCCTCGCTCCCTACCCTGCTCATCCAGAACTGTCTGAAATAGGTGACGTAATCAGTAGGTGATCCGCTCCATTTCAACAGGCTATCCTGCCACTGTCTTGTTTTAAACAGGGGATAAATAGTAGGCTGCATCAGTGAATAAGTTCCCGATTTCGGTTCCGCATCTCCCCAGCTTTCGAGATAATGGTTATCGGGTACCACATACTTGCAAAGCTGTGTTGTTTCATCGTTTTTACCACAAAAGGAAACCGTCACTTTCACTTTCTTCAGTCCATCGGCCACGCGCTTGCTGTCGTACCAGCTATAAACAGGATTAGCACCATGTATAAGCAATGCACCAATGCTGCCCGCATTCATATCTTCCACCAACTGAGCAAAATCGCTGTCTATACCCTGGCGGTAATTCAAGGTAGAACTCCAGTCAATGGTTTTACCGTTGGCGCCTATCGCTTCATTAATAGCATTTACAACCGTCTGAATATTAGGGTCATTACTGCCGCAAACCACCAGGCCGGCGCCCCTATTATCGTTTAATATTTTTGCTGCTTTTACTATCCCGGCCGCCAGTTTTGCATCTGCAACACCGGATGCGCCGGTACCATTTACGGCATTTAATAATGCAACCGCTACAGCGCCGGTTTCTGAAGGGCGATGCAGATAGCGTTCATCAGCATTAGCGCCGGTCATGCTTAACACACTTTCAAACTGAATGTGCTTGCTCATCACCGGATTCTTTTCATTTATTTTTCTTCCGCTGCCATACTGCATTGAAAATTCAACCGGGCTAAGCCAGGTGCCTAAAAAATCGGCAGCGAGGCTCACAATCACTTTAGCCTGGTCGAAACGGTAAGATGGAATAGCCTGGCTGTTATAACTGTTTTTATTTGCCAGCAAAATTCCGCTGCAGGAAGCAGCATCGTACTGAATATGACGGCTTCCGGGATATTTTAGTAAAAACTGCGCTATTACCTGTTTAGTGGTTGGCGAGTTGATTGTGCTTGTTAAAATAACAACAGGAGCACCGCCCAGGCCGGTTAAATCTCCTGCTACAGCTCTGTCTATCGCCTCAAAGGTTACCTCGCCTTGCTTACGGGAAATAAAAGGATAGCGAAGTCTGGCAGTATCGTACAAATCGAGCACCGAAGCCTGCACTCTTGCAGATGTACCGCCTGCTGTTACCGGCGACAGTTCGTTGCCCTCAATTTTAATAGGACGCCCGTCTCTTACTTTAGCTAAAACGCTCACTGCATCGCCATCCTGAACATACGTAGTAGCGTAAAAATTAGCGGTGCCGGGCACTATATCTTCGGGCTTATTGGCAAATGGAATGGACTTTCTAACCGGCATTTCACAACTGGCGGCAATGGCCGCTGCAGCAGTGCTGAAACCTAAATATTTTAAGAAATCTCTTCTCGGACTTACTGCATCAAGCAACCCTTTATCGTCTGCGGCGAATGGAAGGTCTTCGCGAAATTCATCCTTGGCAGCATCTGTAAATGCTTCTGTTTGATTAAACTCGCCAAAACTTTGCCAGTGCTTTTTTCCCATAATTAAAATTCTGTAATGTGCTGATTAGCAAATATGCTGAATAAACAATGATGTGATGATGTACTAAATTATGCCTTTGCCCACGGATTAGCTAACTGTTTAATAATGGCATTTCTGACACTCCGTACCACCAACTTTTTCTACGGTGATTCTGGAGGTGTCTAAAGTACCATTTTTAATTTCTTCATGGTATTTCTCGTAAATGCTGTAAAAACCATTGTCTTTAAACTGCACCTGCGTATTACGATGACAATTGATACACCAGCCCATACTAAGGTCGGCAAACTGATATACTTCATTCATCTTCTGTATTTCGCCGTGGCAGGTCTGGCATTGTATTTTACCTACTTTTACATGCTGCGAGTGGTTGAAGTAAACATGATCCGGCAGGTTGTGAATGCGTATCCAGGCAATAGGCTGGGCTTTGGTTGGATCCCATAACTTGCCGTATTCAAAACCGGCGTATTTATAGAGCTTTTGAATTTCTGCGGTTCCATCCCGTTCGTTACCGTTTCCATCTATCAGCTTATCGGGTCCTTTATATTCATTAATAGCTAAATGGCAATTCATACAAACATTTACCGGCGGAATATTGGCCTGCTTGCCCTGTTCTGTATTGCCATGGCAATACAAACAGCTAATCTGGTTGGTGCCGGCGTGCACTTTATGCGAGTAAAAAACAGGCTGTTCCGGCTCATAGCTCTTCATGCGGCCAAGGCCGATGGCGCCTGTAACAGTAAGATAGCCACCAAACAGGAAGAGCATGACCGCCACAAGCGCAATATAAGCTTTGTTGCGCCAGAAGGGCAACGGTTCGATACCGCCTAAGCCATCCTTTTCATCGGTAAGCCTTTTAAGGTTACTGTTTACCTGCAGCAGTACAAAAGAAACGATAGCTAATATTAAAGTAAGAATACCGAAGATGAGTGTATTGTCACTGGATTCGGCAGGAGCATTTGCACCGGCGGCTCCGGGAGCAGGTGTAGTTGTAGCAGGAACCGTTTTAACATAATCTAAAATAGCATCAATATCTTTATCTGACAAGCCGGGAAAGGCAGTCATCATTACCTGGTATTCCTTATACAACCCTGCTGTGTAGGCATCAGCCTTCATGTAGCCGGCCGGGTTGTGCACCCAGGCATGTACCTGCTTTCTATCAGTCCATGGGCCTCTGCCTTCTACACCTGAAAGCGCCGGGCCGGTAAGCCGTTTATTTACTGCATGGCAGGAGGTACAGTTAGCAGAAAACAATGCCTGCCCGTTTTGAGCATTTGATTGAAAACCAACTATTAATATAAGTAATAAAATAATGACGGTACGTATCGCATGGCCTGATCTTCTGTGGTGCTTCATATACACTGTCTGAGGTTAGATGTAGAAATTACCTTAGGACGGGTGCAAAAATATGACACGAACTTGACAAATACACATCGCCCTGAAATTTTTTTGACATTTATAGGGCTATAAAAAGGAGGATATAATAATATACATTTTTATAATAAGTGATCTTATATTTTTACTTTATAAGCGGAGATAAAGGAAAATAAAAAAGCCATCCGTATAGCTATGCGGATGGCTTTTTTATTTGTGAGGATAGCTGCCCTTAATCTATTGCTTCTGCGCCTTCTACCAGTACGGTAACTTTATTATTCAATACTTCTACAAATCCGCCCTGGATGGAAAAACGTTCTGTATGCGTCTTATCCTGCAACACTTTAATGCTGCCTTCCTTCAAAGCGCTTACCAGCGGGGCATGTTTTTCCAATACTTCAAATAAACCATCTATGCCCGGCAACTGTATCCCATACACATCACCGCTGTACAATTTTTTTTCCGGCGTTAATATTTCTAAAGTCATTAGCCCCTATCCCCTAAAGGGGAATTTTAAAATGATTAATTTGTTAGTTACCCACATATTGACGAACAAGCTTTTAAGCTACCTTTAGGGGGATGGCGGCACCCTATCCCTGCGCCTGCGCTATCAATCTTTTGCCTTTTTCCATTGCGTCTTCCAATGTGCCTACCAGGTTAAAAGCAGCTTCCGGATATTCATCTACCTCGCCATCCATAATTGCATTGAATGCACGAATAGTGTCATTAATATCTACAAAAACACCCTTGAGACCGGTAAATTGCTCGGCAACAAAAAATGGCTGCGACAGGAAACGCTGTACTTTACGTGCACGCTGTACCGTCATCTTATCCTCATCGCTTAATTCATCCAATCCAAGAATTGCAATAATATCCTGTAATTCTTTATAGCGTTGTAAAATAAGTTTTACACGGTTGGCACAATCATAATGTACATTACCAACTATCAATGGGGTTAGAATACGACTCGTAGAATCCAACGGATCTACCGCAGGGTAAATACCCAAATCGGCAATCTTACGGCTTAATACGGTGGTTGCATCCAAGTGGGCAAAAGTGGTGGCCGGCGCCGGATCGGTTAAGTCATCTGCAGGTACATATACTGCCTGCACGGAAGTGATCGAACCGTTTTTAGTAGAAGTAATCCGTTCCTGCATCAATCCCATTTCTGTTGCCAGCGTTGGCTGGTAACCCACGGCAGATGGCATACGGCCCAGCAGGGCCGATACTTCAGACCCTGCCTGCGTAAAGCGAAAAATATTATCTACAAAAAACAAAATGTCTTTTCCGCGGCCGGTACCATCACCATCCCGAAAATATTCAGCAATAGTGAGACCGCTTAGGGCCACACGTGCACGGGCGCCCGGCGGCTCGTTCATCTGGCCAAATACAAAGGTAGCTTTGGACTCTTTCAAACCCTCGATATCCACCGAGCTTAAATCCCAGCCGCCTTCTTCCATGCTGTGTTTAAACTTATCGCCGTATTTCATAATACCGGCTTCAATCATTTCGCGCAACAGATCATTTCCTTCACGGGTTCTTTCTCCTACGCCGGCAAAAACAGACATACCGCCATAACCTTTGGCAATATTATTAATCAGTTCCTGGATCAATACTGTTTTTCCTACTCCCGCACCGCCAAACAAACCAATTTTACCACCTTTGGCATACGGCTCAATCAGGTCAATAACCTTAATACCGGTAAATAAAATTTCGGTAGCGGTACTTAAATCTTCAAACCGCGGCGGAATAGCATGAATCGGGCGTCCGTTTACTTTACTTACTGGAGGTAATCCATCAATCGGGTCGCCGGTTACATTAAACAACCGCCCGTTGATATCATCGCCTATTGGCATGGCAATGGCGATACCGGTATCTGTAACAGCCGTACCCCTTACAAGGCCTTCGGTACCGTCCATCGCAATGGTACGCACACTGTCTTCGCCCAGGTGCTGCTGCACTTCCAGCACCAGCTTATCACCATTCTCTCTTCTTAATTCTAATGCATTATAAATTTCGGGTAACTGCCCTTCTTCAAACTGCACATCTACTACCGCACCTATTATCTGTTTTATTTTGCCTGTATTGGCCATATTTTATGGTTAATTAGGTATAATTGATAAAATGGGTGCGAAGGTAAGGGTTAGAAAGATTTTTTGTTGAAGATTTAAGAAGTAATATTTATCAAAACGATCAGCGGTCAACTCCTGCAGGAGTTGAATTATAAAGATTTCTAATAATTTTTATGCGGTGATAAATGCAGAACCAGACTTCAGGTACAAGCAGATATTTAGTTCAACTGCGGGTCCAGCGGGTAATTGATTAACTGCTCGTACTCGCCGCCCAATTGCTTCAGCGCATCCTGCCAGATGAGGCTTACGTTTTTATGAAATATCAGGTTGGTATTACCGGTGGTTGTAAGCCATGTTTTTTCATTCAGTTCACTATCCAGTTGCTCTTCCCCCCAGCCACTGTAGCCTAAATAAAAACGTATCATGTCCGGCTCCAGCGCATCACTTTTCAGCAGCATCGCTACCTGCTCAAAATCACCCCCCCAGTAGATGCCTTTCATTATCTCTACGCCGCCTTCTATCAAATCGGGGCACTGATGCAAAAAATGAAGCGTATCGCGCTGCACCGGGCCTCCATAATATACGGGTAAACTGCACATTTCCAGCTCGGCTATAAGTTCTCCGACATTCTTTTCAAATTTCCGGTTCAGTACAAAGCCTATAGACCCTTCTGCCTGATGGTCGCACAGGAAAACCACGGTGCGCATAAAATTTGGATCTTTTAAAAAAGGATCTGCTATAAGTATTGTACCCGCTGATAGTGCTTCATTCATTGTGTTAAGATAGAGATTTCGCAGTATGCACAAAATTTTTTTAGGCTTAATTATTAATTTTTTTACCCTGCACCTCCTGTTACAATATCTTATTCAGGCATAAGTATTGATTTGCATTTGTTATGCTTTTCAGGAAAACCATAAAACATTTCCGGCAATTTTTTGCAACACTAAAAACAAAAAGCAATATATCTTTTGCAAAGAATTCTCTCATTCTTAAAAAATGCCATAACTATCAACTTTTTAACCTGTTGCCGATACCATGCGATTACCAGCCTTGAATGAAAGTGCCCGTCTCCGTTATTTTACTTTTTTTTATCTGTATGTAATGCAAGGCATACCTGCCGGCTTTGCACTTACTGCCATTGCCAATTACCTTGCCGGAAAAGGCATTACCTCCAATGTGATCGGTACGTTCGTAGCGGTCGTGGGCTTTCCATGGATCATGCAGTTTGTATGGGGACCTATTATTGACCGTTACCAGTACTCAGTCATCGGCCACCGCAAGCATTGGGTGGTACTCACACAGTTGATAGCCTTTTTGGCATCGCTGTCTTTATTACTTATAAAAGATCCAGTTCACCAGATTACACTGATGTCTGTCGTCTTTTTTATCCACAGCAATTTTGCTTCTGTACAGGATGCGAGCGTAGATGCGATTGCTATCTTTGTAGCACCGGAGCATGAGCGTGGACGCATCAATGCATTTATGCGGGGCGGCTTTCTGTTAGGTTTTGCCCTGGGCGCTGCGGTACTTTCAACCCTGTTGCATGCCTACGGCTTTATAATGGCGGCGCTTGCCCAATCGCTGTGCCTGCTGGTGTTAACGATTGTCACTTTTTTTATCAAACTGGATAAAGACGATCCGCTGCTGCCTTCATTTGGAAAGCATGAAAAACCGGTGCATGCCACGGGAGAAAACCCTTCGCTTAAGTGGCTGTTCAGAGAGCTGTACCAGGGCATGGTCGTAAAACAAAGCTTAAAGGTTTTCGGAACCATTTCCTTAGTATATTTATGTGCCAGCATTTTTATAAGCTCTTATACGTATCATATTATTCATTCGCTGCACTGGCCCGATAAAGACGTATCGGTACTGCAAGGAAGCTGGGGCAGCCTGTTTACTTTTTTAGTAATTATCGGGGGCGGTGTACTGTCTGACCGTGTTGGCGCTGCCCGGCTGCAGCGTTGGGTAATGTGGGGCATCGGCACTTTTCTGCTTATCGTGTGCAGTCTGTCTTTTTTGTGGACACATAAAGCTTTTACCACAACGGGCCTTATACTATGGAATTTTGCCGATCCTATGTTTAGCGTAGCTGCCTTTCCCATATTGATGGCGCTGTGCAGGCCGCAGGTGGAAGGCTCGCAGTTTACAGCCTACATGGCATTCATCAATTTTTGCAGCATCATCGGTTCTTATATTGCCGGCTGGGCTTTAACGGTAATTGCTGCGCCCTGGCTGGGGCTTGCCTGCGGCATTATCATAACGGCTGCCGTAGCATTCATACAACTTAAAAAAATATACCGCCTAAAGTCTGTACGTGTTCAGGAAGTATAGCAATACTCACTTTTCATTACTTTTATAAACATGGAATTACGATATGCAACAACTGATGATGCAGCCATCATCAGTTCCTTTGCCGCTAAAGCTTTTTATGATAGCTATGCCTGGTATAATACTGAGGAAGATATTACTGCCTACATCAACCAAAGTTTCAACCTCTTACAAATTGCAGGGGAAATCGCTGATCCGCAAAGTGTTTTTCTGCTGGTGATTGATACAACAGGTCTTTGCGGCTACGCAAAACTGGTATGGCGCGGCCGGCCCGACACATTACCGGCAGGCGGCACTGCGCTTGAAATTGCACGCCTGTATGCCAAAAAAGAATTTATAGGAAAAGGCGTTGGTAAAATGCTGATGGAAGCGTGTATAACCTGCGCCTTAAACGGAAGCGCCGCTTCAATATGGCTGGACGTTTGGAAAGAAAACAAAAAAGCCATTCAGTTTTATAAAAAATGGGGCTTTGAAATAGTATCCGACTGGCATTTTTTACTTGGAAAAGACCTGCAGCAAGACCTTATCATGCAAAAAGATTTATAAAAGCAACCGGTGCTGAACAAACAAGCCATCCTCTTGGATGGCTGTTGCATCAGATGATCATAGCAAAGTACGTATCGCCTGTAAATTACATTCTAAATATGCTTGTTATTTACTTTTTACTATAGTCGTAGCCCCAGTTTTTCAGCGAGTAATTCCAGCGGGTTTCGCTTACATCGCCTTCGGGCTTTTGCGCCGTATGGCGGCTGATATAACTGATAACGCGGTGCATCTGGTGATAATCATCTTCTGTTAAGTCCGCTTTCTTCTTATGCAGGATCTTTACAATGGCTTTACCCGATTTATGACCGATCGCTTCGCCATCGCCACTGTCCAATCCTGTTCCTTTTGCTTCCGGTGTATCCAACCATTTTTCCAGTTCGGAAGCGGTCATGTTTACGAGTTCTTTAAAGTGCTTATACGTTTCTTCCAGATCATTTACTGCTGTCCCTTCCTGCTTGTGAGATGTTATTGACTTCATAGGTTTTTTATTAAACCCAATAAAAATAATGCCATAGAGACAACGGATTCGCAGGACCGCAGACCCGTAGGTTTATGATCTTTAGAAACCCGGCATTAAAATTTAATGCCGGGATCTGTGAATATATTTACCTTGAACATTTGAAACCATAAGCTTGTAAACCTGCCTCCAACTAAATCGCAACCGGCTTATTCAGTATTTGCCAAAGCAAATCTTTCAGTTGCAAAAGGTTTTGGTTGAGAAGAGAGGAGATAAATATATGAGGTATTGCTACAGGCAATTCCTGCGCTATCGCTGCTTTCAACTCATCGTCCAGCATGTCGCTTTTACTGATGGCAATTACAAAATCTTTTTGCAGCAACTCGGGGTTGTACTGCTCTAACTCATTTATCAATATTTCAAATTCTTTCCGGTGGTCTTTACTATCGGCGGGTATTAAAAACAACAGCGCTGCATTGCGCTCTATATGCCGCAGAAAGCGATGTCCAAGCCCTTTGCCCTCCGCCGCGCCTTCTATAATGCCCGGCAGATCGGCAATACAAAAACTTTTGCCGTCGCGGTATTCTACCATGCCTAATTGGGGTACTAATGTAGTAAATGCATAATTGGCAATTTTAGGTTTGGCAGCCGTAACTACAGAGAGCAATGTAGATTTGCCGGCATTGGGAAAGCCTACCAAACCAACGTCTGCCAGCACTTTCAGTTCCAATACTTTCCAGCCTTCGGTACCCGCCTCGCCGGGCTGTGCATGGTCCGGCGCCTGGTTGGTAGGCGTTGCAAAATTACTGTTGCCCAGGCCGCCACGGCCGCCGCTGAGCCAGATAAGTTCCTGTCCGTCCTCCAGGATTTCGGCTTCTACTTTCTCGGTTTCTTCGTCGCGCGCAACGGTGCCCAGGGGAACTTCGATAATAATGTCTTTACCAAAGCGGCCGGTGCTGTTATTTTTACTGCCGTTCTCGCCGTCTTCGGCCAGTACATTTTTATAATACCGCAGGTGCAGCAGGGTCCACAACTGTTTATTGCCACGCAGAATAATGTGTCCGCCGCGGCCGCCATCGCCGCCATCCGGGCCGCCTTTGGCGGTAAGCTTGTTGCGCATAAAATGCCTGCTGCCGGCGCCGCCATGACCGCTATGGCAAAAGATGCGGATATAATCTATAAAATTGTTTTTCTCCATAAGTTACAGTTGCAAATATCGCGGTAAAATATTGGTGGCCGGAGATTGCTTATTACAAACACATAAGCCTGCAGACATTGAATAGTAAACAGAAAGCTCTTGAAATAAAAAAGCGAAACAGCTAAGGCGGCAGTTTCAGGCTGTTGCTGAAGAAGAAAATGTTGCAATTAGTGGCTCCTGCTAATCTGTTTTCTTACGAAAATCACCACGCTTCCAGGCCTGTATAAAATCGGCCCAGGCCATCGGGTTCAGGAGATTAATGGGTGGCTGCTGCCCTAAATAAGAATAACGCACAGCCTGTTGCCGAAACTGCGCATTCACAGCTTCCCGGCCATCTGCGGGCAAGGTAGCCAACAGCACACGGCGCGTAGCTTCGCTGGTATTTTCACGGGCAATTTCCAACTGGTCGGCAGGCACCTGTGTATTTATAAAATCACGTTCAAACTGCGACCGCGAAGGCCTTGATTTAATAATTGTAGCCGGAAGATAAGCGGTATCGGTTACCATCAACTGGATCACGCTGTATTGGTTGCCGGCAATATTATCCGGAACGTCTATCACTTTATCTTTAAATCCAACTACGGAGAACCGCACTTTATCGCCTTTTAATACAACGATAGAAAAAACCCCCTGGTTGTTGGTAATGGTGCCGCGGCCTTTATCTTCCACAATAATGCTTGCGCCGGGTATCGCCTGCAGGCTGTCGGCCGTCATTACCACGCCATACAGTTGCACAACTGTATCTTTTTTCACCTGTTGCTGTGCAAAGGAATGCTGCGAAAAGCATAATAGGAAAACAATGGAAATGTATTGTATAAAATGCTTCATCAGCGCTAAAGTTCCTTTATTTACGGTGAAAGACAAAATAACCCCTATAGCCACTAATTTTGCGTTAGCGATAGTTTATTTAACAAAAATATGTATGATGAATGAAACGGAGATTTTGAAGGCATTGAGCAACGTACAGGAACCGGATTTAGGGAAAGATATTGTAACGCTGAACATGGTAAAAGATGTCCGGATTGAAAGTAATCATGTGTCCTTTACTGTAGTGCTTACCACACCGGCGTGCCCGATGAAAGACATGATACAAAACGCCTGCATCAATGCAGTAAAAATACTGGTGAACAAAGCGGCAGTGGTAAAAGTGAACTTCACTTCACACACTACTACCAAGCGCACCGACGAAGGCAAAGTACTGCCGGGTGTAAAAAATATTATTGCGGTAGTAAGCGGCAAAGGCGGCGTGGGTAAGAGTACAGTAGCCGCAAACCTGGCCCTGGCCCTGGCGCAGGACGGCGCAGCAGTGGGCCTGATGGATGCTGATATTTACGGACCCAGCGTGCCTATTATGTTTGGCGTGCGTGGCGAGCGGCCCATGATGCGGGAAGTAAACGGCAAAGGCTATATCATTCCGCTGGAGCGCTTTGGTATCAAACTGATGAGCATTGGATTATTAGTTGATGAAAAAAGCGCGGTGGTATGGCGGGGGCCGATGGTAAGCAGCGCCATAAGGCAGTTTGTAACAGATGTGGAATGGGGCGATCTGGATTACCTGGTAATTGATATGCCGCCCGGCACCGGTGACATACACTTAACGCTGATGCAATTAGTACCGGTAACCGGCGCCATCATTGTCACCACCCCTCAGAACGTAGCGCTGGCCGACGCTAAAAAAGGCATTGCTATGTTTGCACAGGCGCAACTGAATGTACCTATCATTGGGCTGGTAGAAAACATGGCCTACTTTACGCCTGCCGAGCTGCCGGGTAACAAATATTACCTCTTTGGCAAAGAAGGCGGCAAGCGGCTGGCAGATGAATATGACCTTAACTTCCTGGGCCAGATCCCACTGGTGCAAAGCATTTGCGAAGGCGGCGACGCGGGCGTACCGGTAATGATGAGTGATGACCAAATAAGCAAAGCTGCTTTTGAAAACTTTGCCAACAATGCGGTGCGCACCATCAGTACCGTGAATGCAATGATAAAGCCGGAGAACTTTGCGGCCGCCATGGCGGAGGGATAACAAATTATGAGTTATCCGTTGCAGGTTACGAGCGATAATTGGTTAAGCGTCTTAAACACTTATGCTTTGCGGTGTATTTGCGTTTAAGACTTTTGTTTATCATTGTAATCACAAAACTGTTGTATGTCGGAACACGAAGTAGCGAAGCATACCAAAGTAATTTACAAGGCCTGGCGCGACCCTAACAAAAACTGGAAGCACAAGCTGGGGGAGATAGGTATTGAAATACTGATCATTATGTTTGCCATTTCTTTATCGCTGCTTGTGGAGCGCTGGCGCGAACATGCGCATGAGCAAAAGATTGAACAACAGTTTCTGGTTGGGCTTAAAAAAGATCTGGAAGCGGATATCGCCCAGCAAAAAGAAGATAGTACCACTTACACAATATTAAAAAAGGGCTGGACTTATTTTAGTAAAATCGGGCATTCTGGCGGCACTTTAGATAAAGACAGTATAGCTGCTTACCAGTGGACACTATTGAATACAACTTCTTTTTTACCCAACAGCAGCCGGTTTGAAGCATTAAAAAGCAGCGGTGAATTAGGGGTAATTGAAAACGATTCGTTGCAAAACCTGATCCTTGACCTGTATCAAAACCAGATAGCATCCTTGCATTTATCTACAGGCCTGTTTTCTACTATTAAATCAGACCACCTGATACCGTATCTATTTGAAAACCTGCGGACGAATGCCGACAGTTCCAACAATCTTGATAACCTGCTTAAACAACCTATTCTGCTGAATTACCTCAACTATCGGTCTGCGGCGGATGAAGTACTGAACCGCTACCAGAAAGTAATGCAGCAAAGCCGGAAAATTATTCAGATGATTGACAGGCAATACGGGTTAAAATAATTTATTCAAGCAACAGTTTATGCATAAAACCCGCTATCCGGATGTTTAATTACGAACATAAGAACGAGCCGCTGGCTCCGAAAGCCGTATTTTATAACCGTATTATTTACAACCTTTTTGTAGGTACAACTGTGATCATTATCAGCCTCGCGATAGGCATTATCGGCTATCATTATACAGCGCATCTCAACTGGCTCGATTCGATGTATAATGCCAGCATGATACTAACCGGCATGGGACCGGTATCGCAGCTTACAACAACCGGCGCCAAGTGGTTTGCCTCGCTATATGCGTTGTTCAGCGGTGTGGTGTTCATCACCAACATCGGAGTTATACTCGCTCCTATGATACACCGTTTTTTTCACCGGCTGCATGTGCAGGAAGATGACAGCGATAAAAATTAGTTTTCCTTTTTTACAAAAACAACCTGGCTGCGGTCGGCTTTATACATCGCATCGAAGAATTTTACAAGCTCATCATAATCAGTTGACGGAAAAGTAGCGGCAGACCGTTCATCGGTACGCAATACTGCAATCGTATTATCCTTTATTACAAAGCGGATACTATAAGTTCCAAACTTACTGTTGAGGGAAATGTCTTTTGGCATGGCCTCCAGACTATACCCGGCAGGAACGGCAATGGTGAGCGAGTCAACATCTTTATACGAAGATTTAAAAGTTATATCGTAGCGGCGAAGACTGTCTATAGACAACTTGGTCGTTATCTTATTAAACAAATTCGGCCTGATAAATAGCCGCTTGCCGGTGATACTTGCATAGTTGGGAGAAGTAATATGCAGGTCTTCATTAATAACGGGAATCCGCTTCTTTTCCTCTTTATATTCGTTCTTTTCTACTTTGTACGTTGGCAGGTTGATGGCATTGTTCAGGTATCTTTCTCTTTGTTCTTTGGTTGCATCGTACATCAGCGAATGCTGGAGTTCTTCCTGGATACCCGTAAATGTGGTGTGCACCATTGCATCCAGGTTTCCATCCGCATCTATAGCAGCCTGCACTTTTCTTAACTGTAAATTATCGGTTGACGTGTAGGTTGGTGTGCTTACCACATGGCCGCCGTCATCAGCGATCAGCAAGGCTTTCCTGTTGCCGGTAAACGAACCCATAAACCCGGCCGATTCGGTTTGGCTCGTGCATTCCAGCCAGATGGAGTCTTTACCATTGGGTACACATAAAATAGCATGATTAAAATAAGGCGAGGGAAAATCTTCCCATAAACCTCTCCGGCCTGCGCCGGAAGTAATTAATACATAATTAGATGAAATGCCAGCTTCCTTTAAAATACTTTTCATGTAATTGGACAGCGCCTTACAATCGCCATACTTTTTAGTAGCCACATAGCTGGCATCAAAAGGTTGCCAGCTTCCGATACCTAACTGAATACTGATATAGCGGGTATTATTTTGCAGGTATTGATAAAGCAGGGTAACTTTTTGTTCGGTAGTTTTTACTGTGTCTGCAATACGATGGATGTCCTGCTTAATGTTATCCGGAAGCGCATCCCTGTTTTTATTGAGTTCAACAATAAATTTACCAAGGTTCTGCCAACTGCTCATATCACCATTATAACCGCCGATAGAAAAATTTTTAGGCGCTACATAAACAGCCGTTGTAATCGTTTGCCAGGAGGGTTGAAAGTATTCGCTCATTATAGCTTTCTGATTAGCCACCTGCCATGTATAAACCGTGCTCTTGCCACTATTCGTTATATTGGGTTTAGCGGTATAATTAAACTGCTTGTAGTTGAGTATATAGTTTACCGGTGTTTCAACAATATAACTGCTTTGCTGAATGGCATACTTCTCATCGTCCTGCGGCCACCAATAAGGCAAAAAAAAGATGCCATCCAGATCCTGCTCATCTTCATATTCAATAGTGTAGGGATAATTGCGCCAATAGAAGTTGTGGTGTTTGGTTCTGCTGTCAGAGGCAAGGCTCGACCCATCATCCGACCTATCGGCAATGTCTTTCTTTTTTACATTTTTCAATTTTTTGCCGGCAGCATCATATAAGTTGCCATCTATATCATGTAGTGATTCCATTTTACGATAAGAATTGGAATACTCTGCATATTCATCAGCAGCTTCATTTAAAATAGTGATGGCATATTTATGTTTAATAACAGCCCTGCCCTCATCTTTTATTATTACCCGCAGCTCTTCAAAACGCTTTACTGCGTTCGCATTTTCTTTCAGAGAATCCGGAATTAAGGTGACATTGTAATTTTGTGCCTTGACGCAAAAGCAACACATAATAAGCACACCTAAAAAAAAATATTTCATATCACTTTACTTTACTTTTTTAAATACAATCTCTTCAGCCTGCTTTTTTACGATGTAAGCAAAAAAATCCCTTAGCGTCTGGTAATCGTCCGGCTCGTAAATCGCCTTCTCCAGCTTTACCCGTGAGCGTAACTGAATATTGTCCCCGCTTTTAGCAATCAGGTACTCAAACATGCCCTCATTCTCATTCAGTTTTACGCGGGCAGATTTAGGCAATTCATCTATCGTATAACCTTTAGGAACCTCCATGTTGAAAATATATGTTTCATCAACACAGTAAGGCATTTCTACCGGATAAAGCCGCTCTGCAGCAGCAAACGGATTATCTTTCTGCTGCTCGCCCAGCATCGGGTTAAAGTAAAAAACATCGTCATCACCCACATCCATGGTAACTGCATAATTCACCTTTACCGGCTCGTTTAAATACTTTAAACTATCTATGCTTTCATCGCTTAAGGCTACATCACCGGAAAATGCTTTTTTTAAATTCTTAAAAAAGTCCGGCTGGCTTTCCTTACTCAGCTCCTCGCGCAGACCAAGCGATTCCTGATACCCTTTTGTACTGCTGATGGATGCAGACAGCTTATTGTCCTTTTCATTAACAATAAATGCAGTTGTTGTTTTGCTTTCTTTAAGCGAGTCGGCAGACAGGTTAATCAGTTCCGGCAGCACAGGATCTATTACCCGTGCAGAACCGTTGTAGCAGATATTACTTAGCCGGTTAAAGCCCAGCTTACTGTTAGCAGCATCCAGCAGGTATTTTTGGTCGTTAATTTTTACTTCGCAGATAACATAGTTGAACTTAGAAAGAATCGGATACATTTCAATAGCTTTTCCATTGCCGGTGGTACTTAACAAAGCCGGGTGGGCTTCCATATTTTCGCTGAGCAGCATAGCCGTGAGCAGCAGGTTGATGTCGGCTACATTTCCTTTCCTGCTCTGGTAAGTCTTTTTTATCTGCTGCGAAGTATATAGCGCATCCTCATCGGTACATGAATAATTGTCTCTTACATATTCATATATTTTCTTCGCCTTTTCTTCGGGGCCCGCGGCGCCTGCCGCTGCTGCTTTTACATCATCATTAAAAAAATTGTTGGCATGTGCAAGCGCTGCGCCAAAATCTTCATCTTTCAGCAGTTCCTCACATGCAGTTTGCCAGGTTTGTATAATCATTTTAGGCGGCTGCTCGGGATAACGGATAGCAGACAATTGAAATTCTATTTTGGAAATATGATTGTCCATCGTAGTAGTGTAGCTTTCCCGCTTCAGCGCCGGCACGTTCTTCATAGCCCAGATATTATTAATGGTATTGGCGGATGCAGAGATGGACCGGGAGCTGGACATAGCAGCATCACCGGGATCAAGAATATTGTAACTGCTATGCGCTATTTTTACGGTATCAATCGCATAGGGCTGATAACCTTGCTTAAGCAATACATAATCGTAATACTGCGGCACTTCTATTTCATACTCGCTCCATAAACGTGGATAGCTGCCCTGGAAAGTCCAACTGGGCAGGCGCAATCCGGGCGTACTGATGGTATAAGCATATTCTATGATAGCGCCTTCTTTAAGATCAGGAAAGGTAAATTTGGTGGTTACAAAGTCGCCTTGCTTGTCTTTAAACAACGAACCTTTGTCAATCTTTGTAATGATTACTTTACCATTTTCTATATTGTAAGTAGCAGCTTCCAGATCATCCAGTTTTTGTTCGTCGCCGGATGGTACGTGCAACGTAATCTTCACGGAACCAAGATTGTCGAAAGTAGTTTTTTTAAGTAACCGGAGCCGCTCGTGCACTTTAAACACCACATTAAAAAAGCCTTTGGTGTTGCCTTCAAATTTTGCACTGCCGCCATCAAATAAATAAACGGCTTCTGCAGCGGAATCTACGGGATAGGCCGTTGGTGCAAAATCGTCAGGCTTCACATCACCATAATTGCAGGTTATCCGGTTGGGTATTTCGCCCTTCTTCTTTTTCTGGGCACACAAACAAATGCTAAACAATACACAGGGCAGGGCAATCAAAAACAACTTCGGGTTCATAGCAGTATTTTTACAAAATCAATCTTGGTATTACAATTATAGACGATTTATTATTGTGAACAATCATTTCACGCATTCAAATTTCATTAAAAATGTTGCACAGCAGTTAGGCTTCAGCTATTGCGGTATTGCAAAAGCCGAAGTGTTGACCGATGATGCCCGCCGCCTTGAGCGATGGCTGCAAAAAGGCATGCACGGCAATATGAGTTATATGGAGCGCTATTTTGACATGCGTATTAACCCTGCGCTGCTGGTGCCGGGCGCGCAATCGGTAATCACGTTACTGCAGAATTATTTCCCGGCACAAAGCCAGGAGGCAAGTGCGCCACGGATTTCCAAGTACGCTTTTGGAAAAGACTATCACGAGGTGATTAAACAAAAACTGAACGAATTTTTATTTCGCATCGGCGAAGAAATCGGTGCCGTTAACGGCCGCGGTTTTATAGATTCGGCGCCGGTGCTGGAGCGTGCCTGGGCGCGCAAAAGCGGCCTTGGCTGGATTGGGAAAAACGGCAATTTTATTACTAAACAGCATGGGTCGTTTTTTTTTATTGCAACATTGATTGTGGATTTGCCGCTGCACCCCGATGATCCTTTTGCCAAAGACTACTGCGGCAGTTGTACTCGCTGTATAGATGCCTGCCCTACAGAAGCCATCTTACCCGACAAAGTAGTGCAGGGCGACAAATGCATCAGCTATTATACCATTGAGCTGAAAGATATGCTGCTGCCGGCCGAAATGAAAGACAAATTTCAGAACTGGATGTTTGGCTGCGATACCTGCCAGGATGTATGCCCCTGGAACCGTTTCAGCAAGCCGCACAGCGAAACTGCTTTTGAACCGATCCCTGAGATACTCAATCTTTCTACCCGCGACTGGCAGGCGTTGAGCGAAGAAAACTTCCGGCAAATTTTTAAAGACTCACCGCTTAAACGCAGTAAATACAAAGGCATCCAGCGGAATGTAAAGTTTATTGCCGGAGTGCAGGATTGAGTAGTTTTGTAGTTTCAGAGATCACAAGTTTGCGGATCTGTTTAAGGTTTGAGGTTTGAGGTTTGAGACACAATGGTCCTGAACGTTTAAAACGCTGAAACTCCTGAACCCGTAACCCTTAAACCTGAAACACAAAAAACTACTTATACTCCATCACGGGGTGCCGCTCAAACGGATGCTGTTCATCAAAAATATACCGGAACGTTATCATGCGGCGGCTTTGTTTAGCACCTAAGCTTTTATAAATATTCACCATCTTCGGGTTCCAGTCGCCCGCCCAGCCCATCTCATACGTGTCGTACCAGCCTTTGTGCTGCAGCAGGTAACCGCCTTCCTGGATCATAAAACTATCAATACCCAGTGCCTGGTACTTCGGCACAATCCCAAAAGCAACACCGGTAAAAATACGGCACGCACCACGGCGCTTCATCCATAACAGCCGCAGCTTTTCCAGCCAGCCAAATTTGCCATTGAAGTGCCTGAAATATTCGTTGAGGTCGGGTATGTTTATCCACATGGCTATCGGCTCTTCTTTATAATAAGCAAACCAGACAAGGCGCTCATCCATAATCGGCTTCATCTTGTTAAACAGCTTCATTACCCCTTCTTTGGTTATCTCTTTTGCCTCGCCATGCTGTGCCCACGCAGCATTATATACCGTAGCAAAGTCCTGTGCATATTTTTCAAGCCGGTTCATCGTTACATGCCTGGCCGCATAGCTGGGTTTGGCTTTAAACTTTGCATACCGCTCCGGAAACTTCGGTGGCAGCGGATCATCCACTCCCATTGCATAATAGTATTGGTTGTAATAATTTTTAAACCCATACCCTTCAAACAAGGCTTCGTAATAGGGCGGGTTGTAAGCCATCCCGTAAATCGGCGCTTGCTCAAAACCTTCAGCCATAAGGCCCCACCATTTATCGCGGTCGCCGAAGTTGATCGGGCCATCCATCGCCTGCATACCCTTTTCTATCAGCCATTGCCCTGCAGCATTAAACAGCAGGTTGGCAGCAGCCTGGTCGTTAATGCAATCAAAAAAACCAATGCCGCCGGTTGGGTAGGTAGTGCCATTGTTAACATATTTACTATTGGTAAAGGCTGCAATGCGGCCCGCTAACCTACCGTTTTCATCCTTTAAAATCCAGCGCGCCGCTTCGCCAAACCGGAAGCTTTTATTTTTTTTATTATCAAACACTTCCTTAATTTCTGTATCCAGCGGGCGTATATAATGCGGGTTGCCGTCATGCATCAGCACATTCACTTTCAAAAAATCTTTTGCGGTAGCGGCATCTGTTACTGGCTGCAATTGCATAAAACCTCTTTTTTGCGAATGTAACGGGCAATTACCAAATGTCAATTGCTTATGGTTAATCGGGAGATTGAATAAGCTGGATAACTAACAGTTACTCCAGTTTTAAAAGAAGGGAACAGGCTTTGCGCTTAAGGTAGCTACTTCAGCAATATACCTTGCAGGTAAAAACTTTTTAAAACCTTAAACTGTAAACAAAAACATCCTGCCCAAAAAATTGCAAAAAATAAAAGCGGCGCCCCTCCGGCTTTTCAAACACGTTATGTTTGCAGCTATTGACAGCTTTTCATGAAAAAAAATACAGTCATTGCGTTGGCAGTAAATATTTGCCTGGCACTTTGCATAATTGGAACAGGCGTTTCCTGCGCCAATATTATTCCACCAACGGGCGGGCCAAGAGACAGCTTTCCGCCGGTTATGATCAATGCTGCGCCAGCCGATTCTTCGCTGCATTTTAAAGGCAACCGGATAACGCTGAATTTTGATGAATATGTAACCGTAGATAATCCGCAGGAAAATGTGGTGATCTGGCCCAACCCGAAGCTGCAACCAGAGATAACCAGCAAACTGCATACGGTATCTATTAAACTGAAAGACACACTGGAGCCCAATACCACCTACACCATCAACTTCGGTAAATCGCTGAAAGACATTAATGAGGGCAATGCAGACTCTGCTTTTCAGTATGTGTTTTCTACCGGCAACAGGCTCGATAATAAAGGCCTGCGCGGCAAAGTAACCTTGGCACAAACCGGAAAAACAGACAGCACGCTGATTGTAGTGCTGCAAAACAATCTCAGTGATACGGCAATCGAAAAAGACCCGCCCCGCTACTACACTAAGCTGGATGGCAAAGGCAACTTTAAATTTTCCAACCTGCCTGCCGACAGCTTTAATGTATATGTAGTGCCCAACGATTACAGCAAGCGGTACGACGACAGTACAAAGCTGTTTGGCTTTTTAAACCAGCCGGTTTACTTAAAAGATACGGCTGCTAAAATAAACCTGTATGCGTATGCCGAGTTTAAAGCAGAAGAAAGAAGAACAGCATTGCCTTCGGCTAAAAACAATGTGCCTAAAAAAGGTGCAAAAAAGGTTGAAGACAAAAAAATAAAAGTTACCAGTAACCTCGAAGGCGGCCGGCAGGATTTTCTGAGCAATTTAGAACTCACCTTCAGCGATACATTGCAAACGTTGGATACAGCTAAGTTTCACTTAACCGATACGAATTACCGGCCGCTGCCGGCGGTTAAACTGAGCCTTGATACCACTGCTATAAGAATAACACTGGCCTACAAATGGACGCCGGATACGCATTATATACTGGTGCTGGACAGTAACGCAGTAACCGATAGCAGCGGGAGAATCTTACCCGAGAATGATACAATTAAGTTTGCTACGCTAAGAGAAAGTGATTATGGCAGCATCCGCGTTCGGTTTCAAAATTTAGATACTGCCTTACACCCGGTATTGCAGCTACTGCAAAACGAAGCGATAACAGCTTCGGCGCCGCTGCTTTCGTATGAATGGTACCGGAAATTTTTTAAACCGGGCGATTATGAGTTACGCATATTATACGATACCAACAGGAACGGTATTTGGGATCCCGGCAGCTATCATCAGAAAAAACAACCGGAAACAGTACGCAGCGTTACCACAAAAGAAGGCGGAAAAATATCGGTGAAAGCGAACCTGGATAAAGAGTATAATATTAGTTTGTGAGCAGTTTCAAAGGTCACGGGTATCAGAAGTTCACGGGTTTAAGCGTTTACAAGTTTCAAAAGTTTACGGTTGAAAATTGAATACCTCAAACTTCAAACATCCAACTTTAAACGAGCAAACACATGAATGCTGAAACTTGTAGATTTAAAAACTTCGGTATAATACTGAAAAATAGTTGGTAAAATTCCTTGTAACTCAGTGCAGCAAAGGGTTTGAGAGAAGTTATGTGAAAGCGCTTTCACATAAGTTTTTTTGTAAATGAAAAAGCTTAAAAAAAGCGATGCTGGGCTTGTAGCAGTTTACAGGTAATAGGCTGGGGTAAGCAAGGCGGTAAACAGCGGTTTAAATGTAAGCAGTGCGGCATTTTATTTACTTATAATGATAGGGTTCAAACTATAGAAAACCGGTTTGTCTGGTTTCGTAAATGGGTAGTGGAAAGGCAAACTTACAAGACGCTCCAGAGAGATAGTGGTTTATCAAAAGATACCCTTCAAAAAACCTTTTATTATTTTCTTGACAGAGCCCCTCTAACGCCTGTTATTCATCATGATAATATTTACTTAAGGGTAGATGCCACTTACTTTAAAAAGTTTTGTGTAGTATGCTATCAGGATGATCCCATCAGCTATACACAGTTGTTCCGGTTTTCAGATGCAGAGCGGTACGAAGAAATAAAAGAAGATTTATTGAACCTGCTGAACCTTGGCTTACAGATAACTTCTATTACCTGTGATGGTCATAAAGCTACCCTTAAAGCCATCAAAAAAACAATGCCTGGTGTTACCATTCAGCGATGCCTTGTACACATCCAGAGAATGTGTCTGCTGTGGCTTACAGCCAATCCAGGCTACGATGCCGGCAAAGAATTAAGGGTATTGGTTTTAATGATACATCGCATCCAAACACATAATGACAAACAATACTGGATACACCGGTTAACCGATTGGGAAAATAAGCATAAAGACTTTCTGAAAGAAAAATCATACAAAGCTGAAACGGGCAGATATTGGTATAAACATAAATTAATCAGGCGTTCTTTTTTTACCATCAAAAGAGCTTTGCCCCATATGTTTTGTTACCTCGCTGACAGCAACATTCCTAAAACAACCAATGGCATAGAATCTTACTTCGGGCATCTCAAAAATCATTTGGACCTGCACAGAGGATTAACCAAAAATAACAGAATCAACTTTATCAAATGGTATATCTACTTCAGGAATAAATCCCGGCTTTGAGTTTTCTAAGCCATTGTGCTTACCAAAAAAGTAAGGGTTGAACAGCTTAACTGCGCAACCCTTACTTTTTTCGTATAAGCATTAATCTTATTGCCCGGCAAGTTGCTCTCCAGCAGCGCTTGCTTCCTCTTCAGATTAATAGCGCCAATAAAAGAAATTTTATCCGAAAAACTACCAACTATTTTTCAGTACATTACCAAAACTTCAAAACGCCTGCTACATCCAGTTTAATTTGTTACGAACGCTTGCCTTTGCCAGAATCATGGCTTTGCCATAACCGGGAATACGGATGCGCTGCCGTAATATGATGGCCGGCTGCAGCCGTTTTATCTTTTTAAACAGCGACAGGTAATATTTATACGCTACATATACGCCGAACTTCGCTTTTACCGGTAGTTGCAGAATGCCCTGGTACGCTTTATCAAAATCTTCCTGGATGTCTTTTTCAATTCCGTGCTTAGCGGTAAGGGTAAAGTTTTCAAAGTCGCACTGCGGAAAATAAGTACGGTTTAGCTGCAGGTAATCGGCTTTCACATCCCGCAAAAAATTTACTTTCTGGAAAGCTGCGCCAAGGCTTTGCGCAAACGGCTTCAGGTGGTTGTACCGCGCTATATCGCCATCGCAGAATACATGCAGGCACATCAATCCCACTACTTCCGCACTGCCATAAATGTACTCGTTATACCCGGTAATATCATACCTCGTGTTGTTAATATCCATGGCCATGCTTTTGAAAAACGCATTAATCAGATCGAGAGTAATATTGTACTGATGTACCGTTTGCTGGAAGCTGTTGAGGATAGGATTAAGGCTGATGCCACGCTCGATGGCAAGCCAGGTATCCCGCTCAAATTCTTCTAATAGCCTCGTTTTATCATATTCATGAAAAGTATCTACGATTTCATCTGCGAAGCGCACCAGTCCATAAATGTTGTGAATAGGCGTTTGCAAATCTTTGTGCAGAAGCCGTATAGACGAGGCAAAAGAAGTGCTGTAAGCTTCAGTAGTTAATTTACTGCATTGCTCACTTACCTGGTGAAAAAGATTGATCATGTACTTTACAGATTTTGCAACCGCAGGATATAAATGAATAAGCTTACCGCCTATTAAGAAATTTACGGAGATTGTTCAATATTCTCCGTGTTACCTGCTATTAAAACTTTTAATAACTTCTCCTGCAACAACTTCGCCACTTATCAGCGATGGCGGCACGCCGGGGCCGGGCACCGTTAACTGGCCTGCATAAAACAGGTTCTTTACTTTTTTGCTTTTACAGGAAGGTTTCAGGATGGCGGTTTGCAGCAACGTATTGGCCAGTCCGTAGGCATTGCCCTTAAAAGCATTATAGTCGTGGATAAAATCGCTGTGCGCAAAAGATTCCTTAAAAATAATGCAGTTTGCAATATCCTGCCCCAAATGTTTTTCCAGCCGGCGGATGATTATATCGAAATAATAATCACGGAGTTCCGCGGTATCACCGGTAAGGCCCGCCGCTTCGGGTATTAATAAAAATAAATTTTCACAGTCTTCCGGCGCCGCGCCGCTGTCGGTAACCGAGGTGGCGCTTACATAAAACAAGGGATCTGCCGCCCATTCCTTTGTTTCGTAAATCGATTTGCCATGCTGCTCAAACGAGGCATCGAAAAAGAGCGAATGGTGCGCGATGCCGGTTAGCTTTTTATTCAAACCTACATAATACAGCAGGCAGCCCGGCGCCATTACCCGCGTATTCCAGTATTTTTCGGAATAACTCCGGTACTGCGGTTGCAGCAATTGCATTTCGGTAAAATGATAATCGGCGGCGCTGAGCACTACATCGGCTTCGTATTCATTGCTGTTTATACTTACACTTTTCGCCACGCCGTTTGTTACATTAATAGCAGTTACATTTTGGTTGAATAAAAACGTAACGCCTAAAGATTTTGCAAGGCCATACATTCCCTCCACAATGCTGTACATACCGCCTTCGGGATACCAGGTGCCGCCCTTAATATCGGCATAATTCATCAGGCTATACAGCGCCGGGATATGCTCGGGCATCGCCCCTAAAAACAGGACGGGAAATTCCATCAGCTCCCGCAATTTGCTATTGGTAAAATGCTTTGCCACATGGCTTTTCAGTGAGTTGAACACCTCTAATTTAAAAATACCTTTTACCAGGTCTATATCTACAAATTCCGTTACCGAAAGCCCTGGTTTAAACACTAATTTATTCATTCCCGCTTCGTACTTGTAAGCGGCTTCCTGCATAAATGTATCTAACTGCTTTCCGCTGCCCGGCTCCAGTTGTTCAAACAGGGCTTTCAAGGCCTCATAGTCTGCCGGTATGTCTAACGTTGCGTCTTTAAAATATACGCGGTACGACGGGTCGAGCCGTTGCAATTGATAGTAATCTTTTACCGTTTTACCGAACTGGTTAAAGAACCTTTCAAACACATCGGGCATCCAGTACCAGCTTGGACCCATATCAAAGGTGAAGCCTGCCGCTTTTAATTGCCGCGCCCTGCCGCCGGGCATCGCGTGTTTCTCCAGCACCTGCACTTCCCAGCCAGATTTTGCCATAAAACAGGCAGCGCTCATGCCGGCAAAGCCGCTGCCGATAATGATTATTTTTTTACCCACAGATTATTTTAAAATGACGGTATATACGCAGGTGAAAATACTACCGGCTTTGTAAAGAAGTGAAAAAAGAAAATAGCAGGCCGGGTTTGGGAAATGGTATTGGGAGAAGTGTGGTTATTAATGTAAGTAGTCGTTCCTTAAAAATACAAGTAATGCACAATTGGTAAGAGTTTGAGGATAAAAATGTTTGAAAAGATTTGCAGGAAAATAGAAATTTATGTTCTAAACCTTGCAGATTATTTATGCTTTCAAAGAAACAATCCACTACTCAAACCGGCTTTTACAGCACATTTGAAGAGCAGTTAAGTCATAGTCATCCGCTGTATATTTTAGCCAACAAAATCAACTGGAACATTTTCGAAGAAGCTTTTGCAGAACTATATTCAAAGGAAGGGCGTCCTGCAAAGCCGGTTCGATTGATGGTTTCCTTATTAATTTTAAAACACATTCGCAACATCAGTGATGAGAGTGTGGTAGAACAATGGTTTGAAAATATCTATTATCAATACTTTAGTGGCGAAAAATCTTATGCCTGCGGCGTACCATGCGAGCCGAGTGAGTTAGTGCATTTCAGAAATCGTATTGGTGTTGAGGGAATAGAATTAATTTTTAAAGAAAGCATTCGGGTAAACGGAAAAGATGGCCGTGAAGATCAGGCCACAACTGACACTACCGTTCAGGAGAAAAATATTACGTATCCTACAGATAATAAATTACACCGGAAGATTATCAAAAAATGTGTTGCCATTGCCGGTAAGCAAGAGATAGAATTACGTCAAAGCTACACCCGCACTTTGAAGAAATTATTGATGGATCAGCGCTTTAGAAATCATCCTAAAAACAAAGGCAAAGCACGCAAAGCAGATAAGAAGATAAGAACAATTGCCGGCAGGCTGGTTCGGGAACTGGAGCGCAAACTACCACCCAATCTACATCAGCGCCTTCTGTTATTATTTAAAAAAGTTTTGGCGCAAAACAAATCTGATAGCAATAAAATTTATTCGTTGCATGAACCAAACATCCTCTGCATTAGTAAAGGCAAAGAACATAAGAAGTATGAGTTTGGATCTAAAGTATCCATCACTACTACATTAAACAGCGGCGTAATCATCGGAGCGCTGAACATTAAAGAAAACCTGCACGATAGTAAAACCTTATCTCCCGCCCTGGAGCAACAACAAAGGTTAACTGGAATTATTTTAAAAAATACGTTTGTCGATCGTGGTTACCGGGGACCAAAATTAGTGTTAGGGACTGCAATCACGTTGCCTGATGGAGCGGGGAAAAACAGAACACCTTATGAAAAACAAAAGCTGAGAAAAGGATTTAGACGCAGGGCTGCCATTGAGCCAAAAATTGGTCATCTGAAACAGGATCACCGCCTGGGCCGTAACTTTTATGGTGGAATTAAAGGAGATGATATCAATGTTATGCTGGCTGCTGCCGCAATGAACTTTAAAAGAATGATGAACATCTACAAAGAGATGTTTTTGCGCTTTTTGCTTCGAATCATTTATATACTTCAAAACTTTTCCTGGCAGAAAAATTCTACCTTTTTACAACAAATGAGTTTTTAAGGGACAACTATGTAAATATCAAAAAATGTTCTCTAAACCTATTTCACTTCATGCAGCATGTTGTTGAATAATTAAAATTGTGCGGCAACCTAATAGCATCGTGTAACACATGTCTTGTCCTGAAATCTGGTTAACAGTCCACTGCAGAAACTGTGTATTTTCAGAATGACAAGCGCCGTAGCTGTATTCAATTTATGAAAAATAAGTTCACTTTTCTTGGGCGCGAGGTACCGGTCGGTGAGACACCAACCGATAGGCGAATACCTCCGTTTGCGGGTATGACGTCTTAACAAATTTATTTTTAGTTAGCGACTAAAACTCTCAACAGCTTTAGTAGGTAGATGTAATAAGGCTAATGTTTTAAAGTGAATTTAAAACATTAGCCTGTATGCAAATAAAACAAAAAAATTATTTTACCGGTGGCGCCTGATCTTCAACCGGCGGCGTAGTTGCAAAACCTATGATTGGACAATTTACAATAGCCCCCGTAGAACTGAGAGGAGTTCCGTCAGGATTTGTAATACGCCCATGGCTTGCAAGCTGCTGAATGGTGCTGGCATCTGTCTGGGCAAAATTAATACCGGCTGTTACAACTGCGTCACTCCATTGTGCAACATGCAAATCCCATAACGGGGTGTATAATTCACGTTGTGCTTTATCTTTAACCGTCGTAAAGCTCCCGAGTATATTTCTTGCATCACCCAGCTCTCTTAATGTTTCAAACAAGGCAGGATTATTATAACTGAAATTGCCGGGTGCATTGTCAAGTATAGCATGATTAAGCCCTTGTACATTAGGATTATTTAACCCTGTTTTTCCGTTAGCGAAAGCAAAAATTTCACTGCGGGCAGTTGTAGGATCATCGTCCTGGTCAGGAGCAGGAATTGCCGCCATGGCCGGAACATACGTGCCCCTTTCGATGGTAGCACTTACATCATCGGTTGCACTAAAAGAGAAATAGAAAATATCTTTATCGAAAGCAAATGCCCTGATAAACTGCAGATCAACAGTCATGCTGGTAGTATCAATTGCTATTACGCGGTCAAGAGTATTGGTGTGCGACTGGCTGACGTCAAAAGGTCCATCGCCTACCGCAACAATAGGAGCATTATAAACCACATCAGAACCTTTCACACGAATAAGGTCGCTATAACCAGGCCCGGCAACAGAACCAGGCACAACACTGAGCGGGGGGAAGCCAGTTACGCTCGGTATAAGTTGACGTACGGGACTAAAATCCACCGTGCCTGCAAAATAGACTTCCGCTTTACCCGGAACAGGGTCTGAAGAAGTTACAGATTGAATACAGGAGGGGCAACCCTTATCAGCATTTATAAGCCTTGGCGCGAAATTTAATCCCAACTCGTTGGCAAGTGCTTCATCAGATACATCGGTACGAACATACCATACAATACCATCCCCAGCATATCCTTTATAAAGAGGAATTCGCGCAACATCCCGATCAAGATCTACCTGAATGGCGCTCTTCATTACGATTTTACTGCGCTCCAGCATACCGTGCAGTGGGGGAACACTATTAAGATTTGGTCTTGGCACATTATACTCTACAGGTAAACGAGGGTCTTTGTGACATGCTGAAAATCCAAATACCACAACCAGGAACACTAATAAATGTTGATACACGATGGAGTTTAAAAAAGGAAATTTTAACAAGAAGGTTAGATGTTTCATAGAAAATTTTTAAAATATAATTTTATAAAATTATACACACTTCCTGTATCAAACAGAAGCCCAATAGTAACATAAGTTCTCACACAAGTATAACATTTGTGTACTATACTGATATGGGAAATTAGTTATTCAATTATCTACTTAAGGCAAATCTGTCCAAACTACTATCTTCTGCTAAATAAAAAATCATTTGTATTCTCATCTTCGGGGTGCACATCGTTAATATCCCGAAGAATGAATTGTTGTCTTTTTACTTTGTAAGTATCATATTTTTACTATCCGCCGTTTTTCCATCTATTACCAACGCATAACTATATTGGCCGGACGATAAGGTTCCGCCGCTGATCGTTATTTCATTTATTCCTTTGTTCTCGAGCGTGTACGTTTTCAATAAGCTTCCACTGCTGTTATATACCTGCAGTTGCGCTCCTTTTGCCGTTGGGGGCACCGTACAGCGGATAACCGTATTGGACGAAAACGGGTTAGGCGCATTCTGTTGCAACAAAGCGCCGTTTGTAATAGCAGTAGTTTTTACGGAAGATGGATTTGCTGATAATAACTGATCTATTTGCTGCTGCTGCTGCGCTACCGTTTGCTGCAGGCTTTGTATCGTTTGCTGCTGTTCCTGCATGCCTTTAACAAGTATTGGAATCAGTTCGGTATAATTCAACGCTTTATAATCTATTGCTCCGCCATTTTTTGTGGCAGCGGTTTCCGCTTCGGGATGCCGGGCATCGGCGATTGGCTTATTGTTTTGTGCGGCGTTGCCGGCATCGAATTTTGAATTTTTTACAAGATTAGGCAGCACTTTTTCCACCTCCTGCGCAATCAAACCATAATGCTGCCCGTGCGGCAGGTTCATCAATTTATAATCGCCGTCCTGGCGGAACTGGTATGTTTTAGGATGCAGTTGATTAATGATGCTGATGGCGCTTGTAACTTCTTTGATATTTTGTTTCAGCTTTTCGTCGGAGGTGGAATATACGCCGCTGGTTACTACATCACCTGCAAAATAACCGGCATAATAAAGATCATTATTATAGGTGGTGGCATACACGCCGTAATTTCCAAAGCCATTCAAACCCCTGCTGTTATTGCCGCCGCTGGTGGATGCATAGCCCACTACACCGCTTCCGGTATTGGAAACGCCATACACGCCGGTACCGGACGACGATGAGCCATACAAACCATAACTGGAGCCGAAGCCTACAGCGCCGTAATAACTGTAAGCCGAATTTCCTAAATACACGGAACCGCCAAACGGATTTATATTTATACTTAATACACCGCTGTCATTACGACTTTGAATATTGTAAGGATCGAACGCCAAATTATAGCCCGACACTTTGCCGATCACCTCGTAGCCAGGGCTGGTGAGGGAAAGATAACTGCCGCCATCTATATTAAATTTCCCCGGCGTATAGCTGGTTCCTATGCCCACCGCACCCATGTTTTTAATAACCATTCTCAATATGTTATTTGTTTTGAACTGAATCGGCTGGTTATCTGTAGTGCCGAGAAAGTTTGCGGAGGTAGTAGCGGCGTTGCCGGATAGTCTCCAGTATTGCGCTGGCACATTAACACTTAGCAGGAAGAAACAGGTTACCGCACATAATTGTAAAACTTTTGTTTTCATGGTTTGCTTATTAATTGTGAAGAAATAGATCGGAAAAATATATTTCAAATCTACTGCTTTCCGCAATCGGCTGTTGTGCAGCCAACAGAAAATGCGTCACATCCGCTTGTCCTGTACCTGCAAATGCAACTGTATTTAATTTTTTCTAAAAGTGTAAGATTTATAGTCGTTTTGTCAAAAAGCAGTCTTCTTTCAAGCGGAAAGCGCCATACCAAGGCCTTACTTATTTGAACGTTTACAACTTATTTTTTATCTTACCACCCGCAGTTTGTTTACAATCGCCTAATTTGTTTGTTTATCTTACGGTAAAAACGATTCGCTTTACGCTTTAAGCTCCTGTCTTTTATGAAAAAGATAATTGGTTATTTGCTCCTTTGTACCAGCGTTTTTGTGCTGATAACCGTTGCCTGCAACAGTGGCGATAACAATGATGCCATTCCGCAAACCATTAGTTACAATTTTAGTGTGCGCCCTATATTGTCTGATAAATGTTACGCCTGTCATGGCCCGGATGCCAATAAGCGCAAAGCCAATTTGCGGCTGGATGTGGCGGCATCTGCGTATGCGCCTTTGAAAGATGATAAGAATGCTTTTGCCATTGTGCCCGGCAAGCCGGAACAAAGCGAGGTGTATAAGCGCATTGTTTCTACCGATCCTTCTTACCAGATGCCCGTGCCCGAATCGCATTTGGGTTTATTAAATGAAAATGAAATAGCCATTATTAAAAAATGGATTGAGCAAGGTGCGAAGTACGAGCGCCACTGGGCATTTACGCTGCCCCAAAAAGCGCCGTTGCCGGTAGTGGAAGATACTGCATGGGTAAAGAATGAAATAGATTATTTTGTACTGAACAAATTAAAACAAAAACATGTAGCCGCTAATAAAGAATCAGACAAGGAACGCTTGCTGAAGCGCGTATCTTTCGATTTAACCGGGCTTCCGCCTTCCTTGCAATTGCAGGATGATTTTGCAAAAGACAACAGCGCCAATGCCTACGAAAAAGTGGTGGATCGTTTATTGCAAAGCACGGCGTATGGCGAAAAGATAGCGGTGCATTGGCTGGATGTTGCCCGCTATTCCGATTCGTATGGCTACCAGGATGATAATATCCGCACCCAGTGGCCGTGGCGCGATTGGCTGATCCATGCGTTTAACGATAACATGCCGTACAACCAGTTTATTACCTGGCAGATAGCCGGCGATATGCTGCCCAACGCTACGAAGGAACAGATATTGGCCACCGGCTTTTTCCGCAATCATAAATACACCGAAGAAGGCGGCGTGGTGCCCGAAGAATACCGCATTGAATATATTTTAGACAAAACAAAAACCTACGGCAAAGGCATCATGGGCATTACCATTGAATGCGCGCAATGCCACGATCACAAGTACGATCCGTTCAGCCAGAAAGATTATTATTCCTTGTTCGCTTTTTTCAACAATACCAAAGAAGTAGGCTACGAAGGCGATGTTACGGCATCGAAGCCCGCTAAAATGCCCCTGCTTACCATCAGCGAAGCCGACCGCAAAAGCATTTTTCAATACATCCATTATAAAGACACCGGCAGTCTCACCGTTTCGGTGATGGGCGAGCAGGATACATTGCGTAAAACATACGTATTGAAGCGCGGCGTATATGACAAACCGGGCGATGAAGTAAAGCCGCATGCTATCCCGGCTGTGATGGAATACGATACGGCGCAATATCCGCGCAACCGTTTAGGGCTGGCAGCCTGGACGGTGAATAAAAATAACCCGCTTACCGCGCGTGTATTTGTAAACCAGTTATGGCAGGAAATATTTGGTCGAGGCATTGTAAGAACCGTTGATGATTTTGGAATGCAGGGCGAATTGCCATCGTATCCGGAACTGCTCGACTGGCTGGCCGTTGATTTTATGGAGCATGGTTGGAACGTAAAGCGCCTGGTAAAACAAATGGTGATGAGCGCCACGTATCGCCAGTCTTCTAAAATAACGAAAGATAAACTGGAAGCCGATCCCGAAAATGTATATCTCGCCC
Organism: Ilyomonas sp.; assembly: GCA_965247435.1. Taxonomy (GTDB): domain Bacteria; phylum Bacteroidota; class Bacteroidia; order Chitinophagales; family Chitinophagaceae; genus Ilyomonas. The sequence goes on from OZ252019.1 coordinate 3,347,362, forward strand.
GTGGCCCGCGCGTGCGCCTGCCGGCAGAGTTTGTACGGGATATGGTGCTAACGAGCAGCGGCTTGCTGGTGCGCACCATTGGCGGGCCAAGCGTAAAGCCATATCAGCCCAAAGGCTTGTGGGAATCCGCAACTTCCGGGCGCGGTGTGCTGGCGACGTATAAGCAGGATCATGGAGATGATTTATACCGGCGCGGTATGTACACGTTTATCAAGCTGACGGTGCCGCCACCGTCGCAGATTTTATTTGATGCCAGCAACCGCGATCAATGCCAGGTAAAACGCACCCGCACCAATACACCGTTGCAGGCGCTGATGATGATGAACGACCCGACGACATTAGAAGCGGCGAGAGTGCTGTCGCAAAAATTAAATGAAGAAAACAGTGCTGTTTCCGATAAAATAATAAAAGCGTTTCGCCTCATTATTTGCCGAAAACCGGAAGCGCAGGAGCTGCAGATTTTGCAGGATTACTACAATGATCAGTTGGCTCTTTTTAAACAAAAAAATTTAAACGCAGATACCACGCTGCTGCAAGGTGAATATAAGCTGGATGATAAGCTGGATAAGAACAATGAAGCGGCGCTGATGAAGGTAATCAGCATGATTTATAACCTGGAAGAAGCGATAACGAAAACGTGATAAAAGCGCATAGTATGGTACAAGCTATCTTACTACTATTAAGCTGATGTTGCGACGCTCCGTTTGAGGTTCTGTTCGCTGTTCAGCAATAAACAAAACAGGAAATTCTGCAAAACAACTTAACAGCAATGGGCGCCATTATAAGAAAAGGAACGATACAGGATTATGAACAAATTTTTGCATTGATGAAAGCGTTTGCCCACTTTCAAAAAACACCGGAAAAATTGCACGTTACGCTGGAGCAAATGATGGAGGATAAAAATTTATTTCAATGTTTAGTTGCAGAAAACAATGGAATCATCATAGCATTTGCTTCTTTCTTTTTTGCTTATTATTCCTGGACCGGCAAAGCCATTTACCTCGATGATTTGTATGTAAAAGACGAGTACAGAAAGGAAAATATCGGAACGAAATTATTAAACGCAGTCATTCAGTTTGCCAAAGAAAATAATTGCAAAACAGTGCGTTGGCTGGTATCGCGCTGGAACGAAAATGCGATTGATTTTTACAAGAAGATAGGTGCTGAAATTGAGGAAACAGAAGTTGTTTGCGTGTATAATTTAGATGATAAACGATAGGTTACTAAGCCAAAAAACACTGGTGACCCGATAAAAACAATTGGTTACATGTTGTTCCTTTGTGCCTTCGCGGCTAAATAAAAAAGCTATGCAAAAAGAAATATTAGAACACGGGCTGAACCTTAACCGCCGACGCTTTTTATCAAAACTTAGTCTTGGTATCGGCAGCGTGGCGCTGGGTTCTTTATTAATCCCGGATTTATTCAGCAAAAGTCCCGAAGAAGCGGTAATAACCGGGCTGCCGCATTTTGCGCCGAAAGCCAAACGTGTGATTTACCTGTTTCAAAACGGCGCGCCGTCGCAGTTGGATTTATTCGATTACAAACCGATGCTGCAAAAAATGTTTGGTGAAGATTTACCGGCTTCTGTGCGGCAGGGACAGCGCCTTACCGGCATGACGGCAGACCAAACGAAATTTCCTTTGGCGGGCACTATTTATAAGTTTAATCAATATGGTCAGGCAAGAGCAGAAATAAGCGAGTTGTTGCCATATACAGCGGGCGTAGTAGACGATTTGTGCATTATTAAAAGCATGTACACCGAAGCGATTAATCATGATCCGGCACTCACTTTTTTTCAAACCGGTGCGCAGGTGGGCAACCGCGCCAGCATGGGTGCGTGGCTGAGCTATGGATTAGGCAGCGAGAACAAAAACCTGCCTTCTTTTTGTGTACTGCTGAGCAAAGGAAAAGGTAATGGGCAGGGCGTTTACTCCAAGCTGTGGACCAACGGCTTTTTAGATTCCATACACCAGGGTGTGCAGTTTAGCAGCGGCGAAAGCCCGGTGTTGTATTTAAATAATCCGGCTGGTGTGGATAAGGCGGACCGGAGAAGAATGCTGGACAAATTAGACGCGCTGAACGACCTTTCTTATAAAGAATTTGGCGACCCAGAAATAAACGCCAAAGTACAGCAATACGAGATGGCGTACCGCATGCAAACCGCCGTGCCGGAAATAACCGACATGAGCAAAGAACCGGAATCTATCATTAAACTGTACGGACCGGATTGCCTGGTGCCGGGCACGTTTGCAGCCAATTGTTTGCTGGCCAGAAAGCTAAGCGAAAACGGTGTTCGCTTTGTGCAATTATATCACCAGGGCTGGGATGCGCATAATGATTTGCCGGGGCAAATTGTTGGCCAATGCAAAGATGTGGACCAAAGTAGCGCGGCGCTCATAACCGACTTAAAACAACGTGGCTTGCTGGATGAAACGCTGGTGATCTGGGGTGGTGAATTTGGCAGAACGAACTATTGCCAGGGTGCGCTGACGAAGACCAACTATGGCCGCGACCATCACCCGAGATGCTTTACCATCTGGATGGCGGGCGGCGGCGTTAAGCCCGGCGTATATGGCGAGACGGACGATTTTGGCTATAACATTGTAAAGAACGGCGTGCATGTACACGACTTTCATGCAACGGCGCTGGCGCTGCTGGGCATTGACCATGAGAAGCTGACGTTTAAAAGCCAGGGCAGAAGATACCGGCTGACGGATGTAGCGGGCAAAGTGGTGAATGATTTGATTGCGTGACCTCATCCGCCCTGCGGGCACCCTGTCTGCCGACAAGCAGGCTTCTTCACACGTGGAGAAGGGAACTAAAAAATTACTAATTACTTTCTCTCGTAGAGAAGGCTTAGGTGAAATGCCACAAAATATTTTTACCGATCATAAGCTATAAAGTGTTTGCTGCAAGCCTTGCTGAATAGCGATAAGAACCCTGAACGGAGCGTCGCAAGCAAAGCATCATAGCAGCACTTAGCACGTAACAAAAACATAATTCCTGTTTTCTCTGTTGTTGAAATAAATATAAAAACGATTGCTATATGAACCGTAAAACATTTATACAAAACACAGCGCTTGCCGCTGGCGGCGTTTTGCTGATGAAAGATTTGTATGCCAAACCAAAAGGTAAAACCTATGGCTACAACGGCATGCAATACACGCTGGATACTGCCTGGAGCGAGGCTGATGCCAGTAAATACCCGGTGAACGACTGCCACGAAATGGTGCAGGATAAGCGGGGAAGGATTTTACTGCTCACCAATGAGACGAAAAACAATGTACTGATCTACAATACCAAAGGCAAACTGCTGGATAGCTGGGGACACGACTTTCCGGGCGCGCACGGGCTGACTTTGCACAGTGAAAACGGCACCGAATATTTATACATTACCGATACGGTAAAACACCAGGTGTATAAGACCACGATGGATGGCAAAGTATTGCTTAGGATTGATGCGCCGCTGGATGCGGATGGCATTTATAAGAAAGCGGAAGAGTTTGTACCAACCGAAACCATCATTGACAACAACGGTGATATTTTTATTGCAGATGGCTATGGCGCACAATACATTTTGCAGTATGATAAAAGCGGAAAGCTGCTCCATTATTTTGGTGGCAAAGGCGACGGCGACATGCACCTGGACAATGCACATGGCATTACATTCGACACGCGGCGCAAGGACAATAGTTTGCTCATTACCGACCGTACCCGCAACTGCTTTAAGCGTTTTACAAAAGACGGCATTTTGATGGAAGTGATTCACCTGCCCGGCGCTTGCGTTTGCCGCCCCGTAATACATGGCGATCATTTGTATGCAGCCGTGCTGCGCTCGCCCGATCTGAACGCAGAAGGCACCGGCTTTGTAACCATTTTGGATAAAGACAACAAGGTAGTGAGCAATATCGGCGGCAGCGAACCAACTTATACCAATGGTGTTTTACAACCCATGCATCAGACAGAAAAAATATTTGTGCATCCGCACGATGTATGTGTGGACCACGATGAAAACCTGTATGTAGCGCAATGGGCTTCGGGCAAAGTGTATCCGTATAAACTGAGAAGAGTGTGAAAATTTGCCACGAAGGCGCAAAGACACAAAGCAGTCTTTAAAAATAAAGCCAGTAATAAAAGGAGCACAAAGCCTTCTCATTATTTTCTCTGTGTTGCTCCCTGACCTTGCGTGTCTCTGTGGTTTAAAATAATTCTTCGTGCCTTCGTGGCTAAAACAAATCTTTAGATGAAGATCAAAAATATTGCTGCCTTTGCGCTGATTCCGTTAAATACATTAATCCTTTTTTTGCTGATTGCAGGCGACAAAATTGTGGTGCCCGCCCCGTTACAGGTGTTTGGAAGAATGCACCCGCTGTTCCTGCATTTTCCAATCGTACTCATTCTCTTATATGTGGTGTTTGTGTTGGGTGTGCCCAAGCAATATAAGTTAGAAAACTGGTACGTTACTTTAGCATCCATACTCTTGCTATCGGCGGCTTTTACGGCTTCGGTAACGGCGTTGATGGGCTTGTTTTTATCAAGGGAAAGCGGTTACGATGCGGATGCCCTGCAATTACATAAATATACCGGCGTACTAACTTCCCTTGTATTGTTTGTGATGTATCAATTGCACGATTGGCTGCAACGCTATAGTTTGGTGATGAAAATAGGCGTTGGCATAGCTGCCATAGTGGTTATTGTTACCGGGCACTTAGGCGCCGGCATTACGCATGGCGATAACTTTGTTACGGCGCCCATTATTCATGAAGAAATAAGACAACAGGCAGCACTGGAAGATGCGTTTGTATATGCCGATCTGGTAGAGCCTGTTTTGCAAAACAAATGCGCTGGCTGCCACAACAGCAACAAGTCGAAAGGCGAGCTGGCGATGGACACCAAAGCCTTACTGCTGAAAGGAGGAAAAGACGGCAAACTGTGGGACACTACAAAGCCGGATTTAGGGCTGCTGCTGGCAAGAATCCATTTGCCCGAAGAAGAAAAAGAACACATGCCGCCGGCAGGCAAACCTCAGTTGACTGATAACGAAATGGCGATATTATATGCCTGGATAAAAAGCGGTGCCGATTTCAACAAGAAAGTGATTGATTTATCACCAACAGATACGTTGAGAATGTTAGCCGGTAAAATACTACGCTCCTCGGCGGATGAGCAATACAGCTTTTCACCAGCAGATGAAAAAGAAATTGTAAAACTCAGCAATAATAACCGGGTGATTACGCCACTGGCAATTGGCTCGCCTGCGTTGGTAGTTAACTTTTACAATAAACCGTTTTATACCAAAAAAGCACTGGAAGAATTAGAACCAATTAAAACACAAATCATAGAACTGAACTTAGACAATATGCCGGTGAAAGATGAAGACCTGAAAGTGATTAGCGGCTTTAGTAACTTGCGCAGACTAAACCTTAATTCCAGCGACATTACCGGCAGCACATTGAACGAATTAGGAAAGCTGCAATTCCTGAAAAGTATATCACTTTCCGGCACGGCGGTAAAGGCCTCGCAATTGGCAACGATAACCAATTTACCTAAGCTCCATGCGGTGTATTTGTGGAATACAGCCATTGCCGGCAATGCATTACAACCATTGGAAGCGAAGAACAAAAACATTGTTTATCAAACGGGTTTTACCGGCGATACGGTTGTGCTAAAATTGAACCCGCCGCTGTTGCAAAACGATGAACAGATTTTTACCAATGCTATACCGCTAAAATTGAAGCATTATGTAAACGGCACTATCATCCGTTACACATTAAATGGCAAAGACCCCGATAGTGTTTCTTCGCCGATCTATAACAACACGGTACTGCTTGACAGCAATGTAACAGTAAAAGCGAAAGCCTTTAAAAAAGGTTGGTTAAGCAGCGATATAATTGAGCAACAGTTTTACAAAAGCACTTATGAGCCCGACAGCGCCGTACTGCTTACACAACCTGATAAAAACCGTGCTGCCGACGGCGCTAAAACATTGATGGATTTGCAAAAAGGCAGCCTCAATTTTGGAGATGGCAAATGGCTGGGTTACAAAGACAATCCGTTACTGGCGACGCTGTATTTTCCGCAACCAATCAAGGCTGCCAACATCAGCTTCAGTATGCTGGAGAATGTGGATGCGTATATTTTTCCGCCGCAACAAATTACTGTCTGGGCTTCTGCTGATGGCAGGCAATGGAAGGAGTTAGGAAACATACATCCTGCACAGCCAGCGCAAAAAGATAAAACGATCAATCAATTTATCAATGCTAAATGCACGTTTGCGCCTGCCACCTTGCAGTACCTTAAGTTTGAAGCAACGCCTGTTGGTGTTTTACCATCGTGGCATCGCGGCAAAGGTGAAAAAGCCTGGGTGTTTATGGATGAGGTGATGGTGAATTGAGATTTTTGGCAGTACTTTCAAATGTATAATCAATTGAAGAAAAGCATAGGATATGCGCTATATATTTACATGCTGCTATACACAACTATACTATTCATCTCCACTATATTTACCTGAAAGATTAACAAAAAACGAAGGATGGATGCAGGATAGTAGGCTTTGGGTAGACTATTCCTACCCTTTACCATGAAGGATGGCAACCTTCATTTCATGGTTCAATGGTTTTATGGGATTGTGGCATAGGCGATATGTATTGAGTGTTTATGGATTAAATATTTTTGAATCAAAGAGCATTTCTTAGAAAATTACTTCCTGCGCAATTTTCTAAGAAATGCTCTTTACCATTTTAAGAGTTAGGTGTTAAGGTTGATAGATTAATTTAGTTTCATACATCTTATTATATATTTTGAAATGAACTAAATACATCCCTACAGCAATCCCTGATGGCAAAGTGATTGCTTTTATTTTGCTATGAATTGGTATTGTTTCTTTCTGTATTACCTGCCCCTGCAAGTTTACTATTTCAATCATCCCTGCTGCATCGTTATTTGTATCTTCAGGAAGATTAATAATAAATTTCCCTTTGGTTGGATTAGGTGTTATACTCATTAAGTGCTGTCCTGCTGTTACCTGATATTGTTGCTCAATTTCCGCTCTGGCAAAAGCTACCGTGTCATCATTACGGATAGTTCCGATAGCAGTATCATCGGCAATAATAGTATTCTGAGGCTGGCTTAGCAGTACAAAAAACTTTTCATTCGCTTCTTGTTGTGTATCACCGTTAATAGTAACGATAATATTTTTTGTAGTCTGACCAGGATTGAAGATTAGCGTACCCTGTTTCGCAATATAATCACTGCCTGCGGTTGCTGTATTGTTCTTTGTTTTGTATTTTATTTTTACAGTATCTGCATAAGCGCTGTTTAAGGTAACCGGAAACTTTAATTGTTTGGTGCCAGTGTTGCCTTCGAGGATTGATTTGTTGGTGATAGTTGCTGAGGGAAGAACACAGGAGCAATATAACTGATGAATTTCACTTGAATCTAATACTCTGTTGTAGATAGCAATATCGTCTAAGACCCCAATATAATCCTCATTGTTATCAGCTGAGCCATACCTTCCAAATTGAAGAAAATCGGTTGCATAAGTGGAAGGGCCACCATCATAAGCAACGGTTTTTTCTAATTTACCATCATTATAGATTCTTAATTGATGATTAGTTGAATCAATTATACCAGCGATATGATGCCAGTTATTATCATTAACGTTATCTGTAGATTCCGCCCAAACTCCGGCATGTCCTGGATGAGCTACATCGTCAAATAAAATGCTTGCAAATGATGAATCAAGATTTATATTTATAGCAAAATGTTGATCTCCACCTCCAACAAGAAGTGCAGTTGGAAGAACAATTAATCTGCCCAATTTTGTTTGATTTGATTTCATCCAGCAACTTATGGTATGAGACTGAGCGACAAACGGGTCAGTAAATGGAACTTCAATATACTGAGTACCGGAAAATTTATAGGCTGATTTTAAATTTCCAAACCTATCCTTAATAAGTGTTGCTCCATGAACAACACCATTATAATTATTACCGGAAGAATCTTTAGCATTTCCATTAAATGGATACCATGCTACAAGCCCATTGGTTGGCAGATAGGAAGGTAATTGTGCAAAACAATGAATATTGCAAATTGCAGTTACAAGAATAATTAGGCTCTTTTTCATATTGTTTGAGTTTGATTGTGAAACCTTATTTCCCAACAACAATCTTCTGCACTTCGTTACCTGCATCATTTCTTAAAAAGTATGTACCTGTAGATAGTTTAGAAACATCTAAGCTGCCATTACCAGTAATTTGTTTAGCAATTACAGTCTTACCATTTGCATCACTTAAGGAGAAATTTGCACTCCCTTTTGATTGTATGTACAGTATATCTTTTACAGGATTTGGATAAACAGTAATAAAAGAGGAAGCAGTTTTATTTGCCTCTTCAATTGTTGTTGAGTTGGTTAGTGATTGTGTTGAAAGTAGATTTTCAACCTTTTGCAATCTTTCTTTCAAGTCGTCATTTTGCTTTGAAAGTTCCTGCACTGCTTTTATTAAAGGCACAACTAATTCGGCATAGCGAATGCCGTACATATCGTTATCATTCTTAGGCTTATCAACAATGTCATTTACAAAGCCGGTTTCCTGCGATACTTTTTCTACTTCCTGCGCAATTAAACCGCTATGAATCACCTGCTCGTTTTCTGCAATTGCTTTTACTTCTTCCGCATTTTCTTTTACATCTGTCTTCCTGTTGATAGCATGAATATCCAACGTATAAGTTACGGGGCGCAGCTTATCGATGAATGCAAGACCGATTACATTTTCTTTGATGTTCTTTTTAAATCTGCCATCTGAAATTGCACTCCAGCCAACGTAGCCTCCAATAGACGATGTTGTTGAGTTTCCAAATCTCATTTGCTTTGATGCGGTAATTCTGCTACCATATCCTAAAGCCGTTGAATAGGCATAACCTAAGGCTGATGCATCTGCATCATATCCTACAAAAGTATTATAGCCACCGCCCGCATAGCTGTCTCCTGCTATTGATCCTATCGCGGTATTATAGCTGCTCACCATGTGCAATAAAGCATAATTTCCTATTGCTACATTTTCATTACCTGTTGTATTGGAATAAAGCGCATTTTTTCCTAAGGCGGTATTTTGTAATCCAGAAGTATTAGAATAAAGTGCGCCCGAACCTGTACCAGTATTCCCCGAACCCGAAGTATTTAAATATAATGATGCATATCCATTTGCCGTATTGTTATTGCCAGTAGTATTATATTCAAGTGCAATGCTTCCGCTTGCTGTATTAGCATCTCCTTCCGTATTTGAATAAAGCGATTCCAATCCTATAGCTGTATTGCTGTTTCCAACAGTGTTAGAATAAAGAGTGGTTCTGCCAACAGCTGTATTGCTGCTCCCTAAAAGATTAGCAGAAAGTGCTTCTCTGCCCAATGAAGTGTTGTAACTTCCAGAAGTATTACTATAGTTAGCATTAAATCCTATGGCAGTATTATCTATTCCTGAAGTATTGGAACTTAAAGCACTCATTCCAACCCCGGTATTTGTACCGGTTACATAAAGGCTTTTTACACCCGAAAAGTAAAGTCCATTGGTAAGATACAAATTTCGCCAGTTAAATGATGCAGAACCCAAATCAATAGAATCATTGTATTTTGGGAGCAATGGTTTATTAACTGCAGTGGGAGATAAAAGATTACTCAAATTTCTGTTGGCGCTTTGTGCAGCTAACTGAATGGTGGCAACTACTACAAAAAACAAAATGAGCATGGAATGTTTTTTCATAATCGTAAGTTTTAAAGTGATGAAATGTTTTTCACTATAAACCTACTTCGTGTAAAGCACTGTGTACATTACGCTTACTAAGGGGCTCAAGATTTTAGTAAACGGCGGCATTGGAAATGTAAACGGCAATTATAGCACAGAAGTCTTGTTGTAAAACAAAGACATACAAACCTGCAAACCACTGTAGTACACTCACCTTCCCAAAATAATCTTCAACCCAGCCAGCACTCTTAAAAACTCATCTTTCCTTCTTCTCGACACCGCTATTTCCATATCGCCGGTGAGTATTACAAAGCCGCCTTCGCCGCCTTTCAGGTATTTTTTTATATGATTAATATTAATAAGGCAGGCATCGTGCACCCGAAAAAATACATGTTCGCTTAGTAAATCTTCTACCCACTTTAATGTTTTTGTCGCTGTTATTTTTTTATTTCCTGCCAAATAAAACCCGGTATAATTACCCGCTGCTTTGCAGCAAACAATTTCGGAAACGATTATAAAATCAATACCGCCAAGCACCGGTATGCCTGTTATCTGCAACGTTTTATCAATTTGCCGGTAGTTGTGCAGCAGCGCTTCAATGTTTCTTTTGGTGCCGTTTTGCACTACATTTTTATAACGGTCAATAGCCGCTTTCAACTCATCGGCGCCAAAAGGTTTGATGATATAATCGAGTGCGCAAAATTTAAAAGCTTTTACCGCATACTCATTAAAGCTGGTGGTAAAAATAGTTTCGTAAGAAAGATGTCTTGTTCCTTCCAGCACTTCAAACCCGCTGCCGGGCTCCAACTGCACATCCAGAAAAATAAGTTGCGGCTGATATTTTTGGATGGCGGTTACACTTGCGGCAACCGTACTGCTAATCGCAATTACATTTATTTCGGGAAACTCGGTTGCCAGCAAGCTTGCAAGCCGCTCGCTGTGCTGCTTATCGTTTTCTACAATCACAGCATTTATCATACGCTTAGTGGCAATGTAAGTTCTACCCTTGTGCCGCAAGGTTCATGTTCTGGTGAAAATAAATCGGTAATGTTGAAATGGGCTTTTGCTTTTCTCAATTCATTAATAATTTTTAAACGCTCTTCGGTAAGTTTAATACCCAAAGATTCTTTCTTAAAGGGTGATATTTTTTGCATATACGCATCAGCGGTTCTGCCCACGCCATTATCTTCTACTATACAATTTAAATGGTTATCCTTTTTGCTAACGGAGATTTCAATATGGCCACCGGCTTTTGTTCTGGGCTGCAACCCATGCCATATGGCATTTTCTACAAATGGCTGCAGAATAAGCGGCGGGATTGCTGTTTGCTCAGGGTTTAATTTTTTATCAATATTAATATGGTAGGAGAAGGGCTGCAACGAACGTATTCTTTCCAACTGCATATACAGTTCAAGCGCTTTCATATCTTCTGCCAAAGCCACTTCCCGGTACATGGAATTTTCTAAAACCAATCGTATCAGTTCTTTAAATTTAAGCAAATAAATGTTGGCATCGGATGATTGATTGTTTAGTAAAAAAGATTGAATAGAACTTAATGCATTAAATAAAAAATGCGGATTCATTTGCGCTCGTAACGCTTTCATTTCTGTTTCAGCAACCTGCTGGGATAATTCTGCTTTCTCCCTTTTTCTATTATTGCGGAAATTCCTGAAGCCAAAAAAGCCGAGCAAACCAATGCTGCAGGTAATTGCTATTACTGAGTTTCGAATAACTTTTTGTTTTTCAATTTCCTTCTTCGTAACAGCATCTTTTCTTAACTGAATTGTTTTAAGAGAATCCTGTTTCCTTTCAAACTTAAAATTTATTTCCTTCGCAAGAATCGTCTTACGGTTAGTATCATTCAATAATGTGTCTTTGAGCGACATAGCCTTTTTATAATATGCTAAGGCTTGGTTATAATCGCCATCATGTTCATACACTTTACTTAAATTTTCGTTTGACCACCTGGCTCCGTCTAAATCATTAGTAGAGTCTGCATATAAGAGTCCTTTCAAGAAAAACTTTTTTGCTTCATTATATCTGCCGGTGTATAAACAGACTAAGCCAATATTATTTATAATCTTACCAATCGTATATTTATCACCAACCTGCTGAGCCAAAGCAAGCCCCCTTAAAAGATTTGTTTCTGCATTTTTAAAATCAGCTTTCTTGTAGTAAACTTCTCCGATATTAGCTAGCATGCCCGCTATTCTGGCTTTATCGCCCCATGCTTCAGCAACCTTCAGTCCTTCTGCGTGGTATTGTAATGCTTTGTCTAAATCATTCAGGCTTGTATAAGTTACTCCTATATTGCCTAATACTGCTGATAGTCTGTTGAGGTTATTAAGTGTTCTTTCAATTTTTAGTGCCTGAAAATAATAGTCCAATGCTTTCTGAGTATCTCCCAATTCATCAAACACAGCGCCGATAAGAATTAAATCTTTAGATATACCTGCGTTATTATTTAGTTCCTGTTCAATTTTTAAAGACTGAAAATAATAGTCGAGACCAGTTGAATAATCACCTTCCCTTATATAAGACATTCCTACATTTCCCAATGCCCTTGACTTTGATGGCTTGATAGCAGCCCGCTCTTCTTTGGTGCCGGAATCTTCTATATTGTCAGCAATATGTATTGATTTTAAATAATAACTCTTTGCAGAATCGTAATCCCCGGTCTTTTCAAATGCGTAAGCAAGGGAATGATAACCGGCTGCGATACCTGCCTGCCAGTTTATTTGCTTTGCAAGTTGCAAAGCTTCCTTATTTAAGAATATTGTGGAGTCCTTGTTCCTAAAAATATATTCACTGCCCAATATTAGCAGTGTTCTTACTTTACTGCTGTCTCCGATGCAAGGCTGTGTACATGCGGGTTTATAATTTTTTAAGCGCTCCGAAAGAGAGTCTATGCGTTGCCAGGTTGGCTGCTGCGCACTGCCTGCTGCATTGATAATAGAAATGAGCAAAATCAAAATGAAACGCTCAGGATTTATTAGTTTCATAGGTATTGTTTTGGCAGAAGGATTAATAAAATGAGCATTAATAATGTAAAAAAAGAAAGTTTGTTTTACAACAATGAAAAAAGAAAACAAAGACTTAATGAGTTTAAAATAATTTTTTTTAATACCAACTACATTTCACATATCATCGCTACATAATCATTCTCCCCGCTCACACCCACGTAATATCCCCCGGCTCCAGCGCCGCAATAAACTCATCACCGGCTGTTTCGCCTTTCGCCAGCATCTGCTGCATTTCTGCAGGAATAAAATCCAGTCCGCCGGGGCCGCCGCCTAAAGGCGCAGCCGGACGAATAGTAAATAGCTTAAGCGGCTGCTTGCCTTCAAACGGATTCCTTTCATCTGTACTAAAAAACTCGGCTACCTGGCCCGCAGACAATCCCGAAGCTATCATTTTATCTTTCACGGCAGCGATATAGGTGAGTGCTCCATTGTACAGGTTAGGGACCAGTAAATCATTCTTGCCTACATCCGTTGTAAAGATGTCGATCGTCCGTTGCAGTATCGGGAACAAGCTGGTGTATTCCGATGTTACCGGCTCGTCGGTTTGAGGCGATAAGAGGGTGGTAAAAATTTCTGTTGCGCCCGCATCAATAGCCATCTGCACACCCGCATATTTCATCACGCCGCCATCTGCAAACTGGTTATTTGGCGCCGGATTGCCGGGCACATGCAGGTTTACTTTTATCGGTGGCATAAACACCGGCTCGCAGATAGAAGCCATCAGCGCCTTGCGGTAATGGTCTGCGTTAATAAGCTGTACCACGTCATAATCCATAGGTTGTATTGACTTTGCATCGTTGGTAAAAACGGTAAGCCGTTCATTTTGCAGGCAGGTAGTGGTAAGGAAAACTTTCTTGCCCGAGCTCAATAATTGCGTGTATTTGGAGTCGGGATAAAACGCATTGATTTTATTCCAGGCACCCGTAACTTCAAAAAGCGAATGTTCATTGATGCGGTCGCCAACGTTAAACTTCGTAATAATGTCGGCTGTCTTCGTGGTGGTGTATAGTTCTTCCAGTAAATCGTATTCTTTAAGGGAAGCAAGCGTAACCACCAGTGAGCCGGCGCTGGTGCCGACATAAATATCGAAATCAAGATTCGGATAGGTAGCCGTTAATCTTTTTAAAGTACCTATAGCAAAAGCACCTTTTGACCCGCCGCCGCTGATAACTAATGCTCTGGACATGGCTTACATGTTTATTCGTTAAAAGGTTCCTTAACCCCTGGCTTCTTACTGATACGGATACCGATTTCATTCTGAAACCACCAGGTGTTCAACTGATAATCGCGATGCGCCGTGATGCCGAACGTTATTTTATTTCCAAAATCACCTGCAATACCGCCGCCCGCTAAGCGTTGCTTATCCGTTCCCCATAAATGATTAAATAGAAGCTGGATATTTCCGGCACTGCCGAAAAAACCTGCTTTTAATGTTTTTATTTTCAGGGAAATGGCAGGGCCAAAAGCAGCCCCTAACTTTTTATCGGTATAGAAACCGTCGGCAATTACGCCTACGCGCAACAGGTGCTCAACCACCGTAACCTGCGGTATTATTTGTATCCCACCTACGTATAAATCAGGTGCGGAATTAAAGGCGGTAACCATTCCATTATGAAGTTTCAGGTGCATGATAAAGCCTTTTGGAAATTCTGTATCCTGCGCAAGCAACCGTGAAGTAAGAGAGAGCATGATGAAACTGAACAGTGAGATGTATAGTTTCATAAAGTAAGTTTGAGGAACTTTAAAAGTAATACAATTTCTTCGGTGGCAAATTTGTATCTGCCATAGATAGTATTTTAAAGCAAAGCGCTTACATCACAATTAATCACAGTGGTCGCTCATAGAGTATGGAACAGTTTGTCCCTATTACTTTTTCCGGAGCAATGTTTTAGCGCTTCTGATACCCAATTCCTTCAAACTATACTTAGCAAAGTCTTTATTAATCTTGGTATTTTTTAAAAAAGCTGCATGCCGCTCGTCGGGCACTTTCACTTCTTCCTGTACTACTTCAAACCCGCAGGCTGTATATATGGCATAATAGTCGGGATGGCGAAGCCTGTTTTGGTAATGCACGCCGGAGTTGATCCATCGCCAGGTTGCTTTACTGAATTTTAAAAAATTATAAATATTGACAGATGGGTCGGCATAGGCGTAATGGTCGTTCATATCTACAAAACAACTCACTACCCCGCCGGGCTTCAGTATCCGGTACAGCTCTTTAAAGATGAGCAGGATGTCGGCTTCCGGTATATGCTCCAGCGTAAAGGTATTGGTACAGCAATCCACCGAACAATCGGCCAACCCTGTGTGCCGCGCATCCAGCGGCGCGCTATATTGTATGCCATAATTGGTACGCAGGTCTTTTACAGAAGTAATTTCCTTTTCCAGACGTCTGTAGTTGCGCTTACCAAAAAGAGCGCTGCCGCAATTATTAAGCTTCTTAATCATATCATTAACAAGGCTCAACCGTATATGCGGTTCTATATCAACTAATAATTGCCTGTTTACGCCCGCCATGTAAAATATAAGGGGAACGGGCAAATCCGATCCGGCTCCAAATTCATAGAATATCGCCGTACCAATATCCAGTGCAGCATGTTGGCGAAGAAAGGAAAGATGTTGAATAGCCCTGCCGCCCCTCCCGCTTACAATTTCTTTTTCAGAAACAGGGATGCTTTTACTGATGTTTACCTGGAAAAAATAATTGATCTGCTCGCTGAATGGTAAATAACTGACCGCCTTTTGCACTGCCGCTTTAAAGATCCATTTCATTGCTGTAAACAGGCTTTTATCGGGTTACTGACTTCTATGCTTTTAGTGGCTGTGTTGCCTCGTAATAAAGCTTACAGTAAGCGAATATATTTTAAATTGCTTACCGGAGCGGAAACTAATAAAAGCGGATCCTTAGCAGACAGAATAAAATTCTTCTTACTGATAAAATTCGTGTACCGTTACAGCAAATGCCGATATTAGCCTATGCAAGGCAATTACAAATGCATCGCTTCTTTTTTCCTTTGAACAAATAAGCTTAATAGTGGCGGACAAGCGTACCGTTACCACTGCGGGGCGCAGTAGTTTTATTATTTACTGCAGCAGTATAGTCGTCGGGTAATATGATGCTGACATTGCGGAAAATAGTATCCCCGGTTTGCTTAACGATATTATTGTTGCGAAGGAGGTTGCTGTAGCCGGTAATAGCAATCAGTTTGATACGGGAAACTGGACAATACATAGATATTGGATTATTACGTGTGTACTGCTAATATAGATAGCTTGTTAGTCATAAACAAAACGGGATGTGTAGTTTAATGGAGGTTTAAGGTATAGGCACCGTTCTTTAATGCGGATTTCAGCTATTGCTTTTTATTAAAGCTTTTATTACAATGCTATCTGTGTTTCTGATTGAAACAAATGGAATAATAATGGAGTAAGAAAGATTTGCGGGAGGCATGCCAAAAAAGACTTTCCGACGAAACTCGTTAGCGAATAACCGTATTATTTTTTATCAATCCGGCACACCATTCCTCCGCCGCGCCATACGTATCCTTTTTAAATACAAACTCCTGTCCACGGCTATATGCAGACAACACACTCCTGCCGTTTTCTCTTTTCCAGAATGGCGCAGTATTGTACGATAGCTCAATACCGTTGTCGGGATGTATTGCAGCCGGCAGCTCCCATATTGTACGGTTCTTTTGTCCTTTTTGCGTAAGCACTAAGCTGTCGTCAAAAACAAAAGAACCTGCACCGGGCTCAGATACCGTTTTATGTTTACAAACAAATGAATCGCCGGCTATATAAACAGTATTGGAAGGATGATTGAAAGAAGAACCGGTATGGATAAACTGCACGTGGGGATGCGCTGCAATAGCCACCGGAACATTATCTGAACACGGTTTACAAATATGTTCTATCTGCAAATACCCATAGATTGCATGAAAGCCGTTCGGATAATCTTTGCTGACAACATACCGGACTTTACCATTATTTATTTCTGCAAACTGAAACCAGCCAAAGAAAAGAAATACATCGCCGATGCCAATTCCATTATTGGCCAGATGTGCTTGCGAAGCGCTAAGCTGGCCAAACGCCGGCTTCCACCCTTCCGGCCTTTTTACCAAATATCCGCTCCGCAAATCTGGATCGGGATGACAATATTCGCTTTGCTTGTAGTTGGGTGCTGCATCCTGTATAAAGTTCCAGGCAGTGTAGTTATCAAATAAAATAACATCGTTGTAATGTACGCGGGAATACGCCTGGCGAAATGGAATCGGCAGCGGATAAAAGTGTCGCCAGCCATTACGCAATGTAAGTACCGGGCTGGGTAAACCTCCATACGTAGCATCCATACCTTTGCGGCTCAACACAACTTTCATACGTAAAGCAAGCTGCTGATAATCGTTTTAAATCAGAAGCAGGCTATGCACGCCACGCATCAAACACCTGTTGGGTCTGGTTTTCGGTATCGGGCTTATCGAGTATCTTTTTTATAATGCCTTCTTCATCTATCAAAAAAGTGGTGCGGGTAATACCCATAAATTTTTTGCCGAACATTTGCTTTTCACCCCATACGCCGTACTTATTTACAATCGCCTGGTCTTCATCGGCAACCAGCGGAAACGGCAGGCTGAACTTTTCTTCAAACTTTTTATGGCTTTTTACATCATCGGCGCTTACGCCAATTACCGCAAAGCCGGATTTTATCAAGGCCGTATAATTGTCCCGCAGGTTACAGGCCTGCGCCGTACAGCCGGGCGTATCATCTTTCGGGTAAAAATAAAGCACTAC
This sequence comes from Ilyomonas sp., assembly GCA_965247435.1. GTDB lineage: Bacteria > Bacteroidota > Bacteroidia > Chitinophagales > Chitinophagaceae > Ilyomonas. Next base: position 3,364,913 of record OZ252019.1, read on the forward strand.
TTTTTTGCCCTTAAAATCGGCAAGCGATACGGAATTGCCATCCTGGTCTTTTCCTGTAAATGCCGGCGCTTCGGCGCCTTCCTGTAAAATCATCATAAAAGAAAATAGGTTTATACCGGTAAAAATAAGACAGCAAATTTGTTTTTCAATTTTCAATATACCTTTCCGTTTTTAGGGTGCAAATGCTTATTTTTGCGCAAAATTTGGGAAGATATATGGGTTTTAAAAGCTTGAAACTCTTACTGGTAGCGGCTTTCAGCGTTTCTTTATTGCTTGCTTTCAATATTGCGCCTGCTCAGGAGCCGATGGATACTACCAAGACAGCAAAAGAGGGCAGTTTTGATCCCGCCAAAGTAATCATGGAGCACATTATGGATGCGCATGAGTTTCACTTTTTCTCCTATAAAGGCAGCAACGGCAAAGAACAGGAGGTTTCTATTCCCCTGCCGGTTATTCTTTATTCCCAGGCGCGCGGCTTTTCCGCATTTTCCTACGGCCGCTTCCAGGAGCACGACGGTCATAGCCTGTACAATGGCTATAAAAACGAAGAAGGTAAAATTGTGGCGGTAGATGCAGCCGGTAAGGTGGACGAAAATGTGAAAGTATATGACATCAGCCTGACCCGCAATGTAGTGCAGATGTTTATAGCCCTGGGCATTTTGTTGTGGATATTGTTAACTGCTGCCGGCAGGTACAAAACGCGGGGAACCAATGTTGCACCAACCGGCGTTCAAAACCTGATAGAGCCGGTCGTTACCTTTATCCGCGACGAAGTAGGCAAGCCCAATCTTGGTAAGAAATACGAGCAGTTTATGCCTTACCTGCTTACAGTATTCTTTTTTATATTAATCAATAATATATTCGGACTTATCCCGGGCTCGGCCAATGTAACCGGCAATATTGCCTTTACCCTTATACTGGCTGTCATTTCCCTTGTCGTAATTCTTATTAATACCAACGGACACTTCTGGGGCCATATTTTCTGGCCTCCCGGCGTGCCTTTTTTGGTAAAATTCATTTTAATACCGGTAGAACTGCTGGGCGTTATTATCAAACCTGCCGCTTTAATGATACGTTTGTTTGCCAACATGGTAGCCGGGCACATCGTTATTACCTGTTTTATATTATTAATCTTTATTTTCGGCGCAATGAGCCAGGTAGCAGGCTGGGGCTTTGCGCCGGTTTCAATTGCATTTACTGTATTTATCTATTTTATAGAAATCTTAGTAGCTTTTATACAGGCTTTTATTTTCACCAATCTCACTGCCGTATTTATCGGGCAGGCTTTTGAAGGCGAACATCATGATGGTCATGATCATCCCGAAGATGCGGTAATCATTTAATCAACTGTTTCACTTATAAAACAACAATTATGTCTTTAATGAACACAATGCTGGAAATGGGTCCTTTTGCATTGTCCCACTTAGGTGGCGCAATCGGTGCCGGTTTAGCAGCAATCGGTGCCGGCATCGGTATTGGCCAGATTGGTAAAGGCGCTGTGGAAAGCATCGCCCGCCAGCCGGAAGCAGCTAATGACATTCGTGCAAACATGATCCTTACGGCTGCATTCGTGGAAGGGGTTGCCCTTTTCGCGGTTATCGCAGGTATCCTGGCTGTATTAAAATAATACAGCAGCACACAACTTATTATTGCACCTGAAGCACAGGGCAGAGGGTGCAGTAATTAATTTTTAAAAATATTCCAAATATGAATAACCCTCTGCTGCTGCCTAGTTTGGGCTTACTGGTATGGACGCTGGTTGCATTTGTACTTGTTTTAGTAATATTGAAAAAATTTGCCTGGAAGCCTATATTAAAAGGCCTGAAAGACAGGGAAACCAATATTGCGGATGCTATTGCTTCTGCAGAAAGAGTAAAAGGGGAAATGGCTGCTTTAAAAAATGAAAACGAAGCGTTGCTTGCCAAAGCCCGCGAAGAAAGAGCCGTAATGATAAAGGAAGCTAAAGAAACAGGTGATAAAATGATATCGGAGGCACAAAACAAAGCTAAAAACGAATACAACCGGATTGTTGCCGAAGCACAGTCAGCGATAGACCAACAGAAAAACGCCGCCCTAATTGATGTAAAAAATCAGGTTGGCAACTTAGTAATTGAAGTAGCAGAAAAAGTGCTGCGCCGGCAATTGGAAAACAAACCAGCACAGGAAGCTTATATCAAGCAGTTGGCCGATGCTGTAAAAATGAATTAAAACATCCTTGCAACAGGTTCCGGCTATCAGAATCCGGAACCTGCAAACCTGAAAATCGCAAACTTTTTAAATGCCGAATCCACGATTAGCAACGAGATATGCCAAAAGCCTTATAGGCCTTGCACAGGAAAGAGGCGAACTGGCAACGATGTACGAGGACATGCTTTACCTGCAGGCCATCTGCAAAAGCAATAAAGACTTTGTAAACCTGCTGCGCAGCCCGGTAATCCGGTCGGCTAAAAAAGAAGCTATTATCACTGCTATCACCAAAGACAAGATCAGCAAGTTAACCGCATCCTTTGCAAAGCTGCTGACCGACAAAGGCCGGGAAGAAGACCTGCCCGAAATAGTGAATGCAGTGATTACCCAGTACAACGAAATCAAAGGCATTCAAAAAATAAAACTGACTACCGCAGTGCCGGTAAGCGAAAACCTGAAAACAGCTATTGTAAATAAGGTAAAAGCGAATGCCGGTTTCGAAAAGGTGGAGATTGAATCAAAAGTAAACGAGGCGCTGATCGGGGGTTTTGTTTTAGAATATAATAACAACCTCGTAGATGCCAGTATTCTCCGCGACCTGAAGGAGATTAAAAAGCAGTTTAAGGAAAATGTGTACATACACAATATCCGTTAAAAGTATAAAGCGGAAAGCCTTGCCAAACAGAGAGCGGAACGTATAAGTGAGTGACACAACAAAAGCTCAATGGCAGCAATGCATTTTGTAACCAAAGAAAATATTACTTAGTACATATTAAATATTCAATAGATAATGGTAGATATAAAGCCAGATGAAATTTCAGCCATTCTACGGCAACAGCTCAGCAACTTTAATGCAGAGGCTGACTTAGAAGAAGTAGGCACCATCTTACAGGCAGGCGATGGCATTGCCCGCGTGTATGGATTGAACAACGTCCGCTCCGGCGAACTGGTAGAGCTTGAAAACGGCACCAAAGCGATTGCGCTCAACCTCGAGGAGGACAACGTGGGCGTAGTATTGATGGGCGAGCAGGGCGATGTGAAAGAAGGTGATACCGTACGCCGTACGGGGCAGATCGCTTCCATTAAAGTAGGAGAAGGCTTGGTAGGCCGTGTTATCAATACTTTAGGCGAGCCGATAGATGGCAAAGGTCCGATCAGCGGTGAACTGTATGAGATGCCGCTCGAGCGTAAAGCACCGGGCGTTATCTACCGCGAGCCGGTAAAAGAACCATTGCAGACCGGCATTAAAGCCATTGACGCCATGATACCAATTGGCCGCGGCCAGCGCGAGCTGGTAATCGGCGACCGGCAAACCGGCAAGTCCGCTATCTGTATTGATACCATCATTAACCAGAAGGAGTTTTATGAGGCCGGCAAGCCGGTTTACTGTATTTACGTTGCTATCGGCCAGAAGGCTTCCACGATTGCGGGCGTTATGAAAACGCTTAGCGACAATGGCGCCATGGCCTATACCATTATCGTAGCTGCATCTGCCGCCGACCCTGCACCACAACAGTTTTACGCACCTTTTGCCGGTGCTGCCATCGGTGAGTTTTTCAGAGATACCGGCAGACCAGCACTTATTATATTCGATGATTTAAGTAAACAGGCCGTTGCTTACCGGGAAGTTTCCCTCTTGCTGCGCCGCCCACCGGGCCGTGAGGCGTATCCGGGTGATGTGTTTTACCTGCACAGCCGCCTGCTGGAACGTGCTGCAAAAGTAATTGCCAATGACGCCGTTGCTAAAAATATGAATGACCTGCCGGAGAGCATCAAACACCTCGTAAAAGGCGGTGGTAGCTTAACAGCGCTGCCGATTATAGAAACACAGGCCGGCGACGTATCTGCATATATTCCTACGAACGTGATTTCTATCACGGACGGACAAATATTTCTCGAAGGCAACCTGTTTAATGCAGGCATCCGGCCGGCTATTAACGTCGGTATTTCGGTAAGCCGCGTGGGTGGTAACGCCCAGATTAAATCTATGAAAAAAGTGGCCGGCACCTTAAAACTGGACCAGGCGCTGTACCGCGAGCTGGAAGCCTTTTCCAAATTTGGCGGCGACCTCGATGCAGCTACCAAATCGGTTATTGATAAAGGCGCCCGCAACGTAGAAATATTAAAGCAGCCACAATACACGCCTTTCAGCGTTGAAAAGCAGGTGGCTATTATTTATCTCGGAACGCAGGGCTTGCTGCGCGAGGTAGCGGTGAAAAACGTACGGGCGTTTGAAGATCATTTTTTACTGGAAATGCAAAACAAATTTCCGAATGTGCTGGCTGAATTTAAAAAAGGTAATCTGCCCGAAGATGGCTTGAAGCAAATGACCGAACTGGCAAAGAGCATTATGCCCCAATATAAATAAAAGACATGCTTAATTTAACAAAAGAGGCGCTGATATATCAGCGCCTCTTTTGTTATGCATTGCGCCGGGCAACACAAAGTATCGTTGATCCTTCATACTTACCCAACAGTGAGCGCCAAAGCTTTTTATACGTTGCTTTTTTGCGCAGCAGTAATGTTGGATAAGGCCTTGGACGTAAATAAAGTGGGGTAAACCCGGATAGCTGTACTATTTTCTGCAGGTTTTCGACCGTAAAAAAATTGATATGCACCGGCGGGCTTACCTGCCCTAAGCCTGTTTGCTGCGCCGCAGCAGACAGGTTGTAAAAATTATTAAAATTAGGAACGGAAAAGCCAAGGTAACCGCCCGGCTTCAGGCAATTGTACAAGTGTTTAAAGCACTCGCCGATATCATCAATGTGTTCCAGCACTTCAAAAGCAACAGCCGCATCTTTGTTTGTAAAAGCGGATAAATATTCAAAAGAATGGTTGGTAACATTAATGCCGGCACTGTTTGCAAGCCGCACGGCTTCCGCATCCAGCTCAATACCATTGTAGATCAGCTTTTGGTTTTGAAGGTAATTACCGGTAATGCCTACGCCGGCCCCGATTTCTACGAAGTTGCGGCACCGCTTTTTTATCAGGCTGTTCAGTATCTTTTGTTTGTTATAGCCAAGGTGTGGCTGTATGCCTTGCTGCAGTAAGGTTGCTTCCTGCTTATAAGCCGCATAATCCTCGCCCTTGTTATAAAGCTGGTTGTACAAATCTTTTGCATACGCGGAAGGGAGCGGGTGTTTATAAAAAATCAGGCTACAGCGGGAACATTTTATTAGTTCAAACTGTACCAGAAAATCTGCTGTTTCGCTGTTGCAGATTTTGCAACGGGTATAAACCATTTGTATCGTTTAAAGAATAGGCAAGTCGCTTTAATTTCCACCATGCAAAATAGTTAAAAATGGTGCGCTGCCGTTCTTCCGAGTACAATACCCAGCTTTATATTAATGGAATAATAAGCGTCGTTTTTGGTGCTTCCGCGATGTCTGCCTGGCCTGGGATTAGAATTATCCAACTGTAATTCATTGGTACGGTAATATAGCTGTCGGGCAAGCGCTGCGTCAGCAGCACTAAGATGTTTATCGAACAATACCGGATCAATATATACACCGCTTACATCATCGAGATAATCGGTGTTTAAGACGCGGTAAATAGCTTCACCACGCAGTGTAAGAACGGGCGATACATTGTATTGCAGACCACCACCGGCAGACAGGCAAAACTGCGATAGTTTATAGTTGGGTATGCCCGTTTCCGGAAAGCCCTCTCCTTCTGTATGCAAAGGCTGCAGCAATACCTCATGGCCGCCTAAACGGGTTTCGGGATTAAACGAAAAACGCCCGGCACCCAATAACAGGTAAGGCGAAAGTAAGGGCATGCCTTCCGGCCGGTATTTTAAATTTAACGGATGAAACTCCGCCAGTACAACCACTTCGCTGATGGCGCTTGTAAAACTTAGATTGCGGTATCGGGTACCGGCGTCCTTCGCGTATTTGTCGTTGGCGCTTACTTCGCCCCATGTGGCTTCAAACCGTGCACCGATTGTATTACGGTATAGTACCGCAGCATAAACACCGATACCGGGTTTAAAGCTTTGGGTAGCGATAGCTTTACCCCCTAAATCGGTAATACAATTCATTGCATTGGCAGAGATTCCAATCTCTGCCAGCAGGTCTTTATCGTAGTATTGATCATTGTAATAATAGTACTGCGCAGGACAGGCAACGCAGAAAAACAGGGACAGGCAAATACTAATCAGTTGCTTCATAAAAGATGGGCGTCTTGTGCTAATGTGCAACGCTTTATCCGGCCTGATTATTTTTTTTAAAGCGCTGATAATACGTACAAACAATTTTTAAACCGCATATCCCGCACTTAGGCGTACGCGCCACACATATATAGCGGCCATGCAGTATCAGCCAGTGATGCGCCCGGTACACCAGCTCCGGCGGGATGTAACGAATAAGCTGCAGCTCCGTTTCCAGTGGTGTTTTGGCTTTTACGGTAAGGCCGATACGCGCCGACACCCGGAAAACATGTGTATCCACCGCCATGTTAGGCTGCGCATCTACTACAGAAGTGATTACATTGGCCGTTTTGCGGCCCACGCCCGGCAAAGTCATTAATTCTGCTACCGTCATCGGTATGACGCCGTTAAAATTTTGCACTACTTTTTGCGCCATCCCAATCAGGTGTTTCGCTTTATTATTGGGGTAAGAAATGCTTTTTATAAATGCCAGCACTTCTTCTTTATCTGCCCTTGCAAGCGATGGTACATCCGGAAAGCGCCTCAACAAGGCGGGTGTGGTTATATTTACCCGTTTATCGGTGCATTGCGCCGATAAGATCACTGCTACTAACAATTCGTACGGATTATCGTACAGCAATTCTGTTTCTGCGTCGGGATTATGCTCCTGAAAATAGCCGATTACAAAAGCAAACCTTTCTTTACGTGTCATAGGTAGCTGCAAAATAATACGTTCGCGTTGGCCGCAATAATAATATTGATAGAAGCGGTTTAAGGTTTTCAATTTAAGGCATTTTAGCCCGTTATTCCGGCCATGCTGTTTGCTTGGCAGGCTGCAGGAGGAAAATTATGGATTGTTTTGAGCTTCAAATGTTAGCAGCGATCCCCCGGTGGCGGGATGTAGGCTTCAAAGGACGAGTTTTATTCAAACCACTAAAACTATAAACAGCTCCTTTAATAAAAGCACTGCGAAAAGCCATTAGTTTAGTAAAAAAGGGGCTGCAATGATTCCACTCTCGGGGAATGGGTTTTGTAAAAATTGAGTTTGATACCTCTCTCTTTCTTTTTGCATAAGCCTTGCGCCAAACCTGTCTGCAGGCTTGCAGCGGATAGCCCGATAGTATAAATGCGTAATTGCCTGCCCCGAAAATACGGTGCGGGCGCGATAACACGTATTTTAAAAAAAGGGCTGCCCGCGCTAAGCGCAGGCAGCCCGTTAAGATTATTGCAAGTGCTTTTAGTAAGCCCTCGCTTCCGTTGCCATTTCTTCTGCTTCTTCCACTGCTTCGTGTGAATGTGCAGCGCCAATAGGACCACCCGACAAATGATTACCATCTGCCGTGCGCAATCCTTCCGCCACGCGGCGGCCATATTCGACATCGCATTGCGTAAACAATTCAATCATCTTATCCTGAATATGCTTTTGAGCCGGCTTTAAAGTGTTTACCAGGTTATTAACCAGGTCGTCTTTTTCCCAGTCTTCGTGCGTACGCCAGCGCTCGCCGGCCTGTGCAAAATTGTTCTGGCGCTGTATCTTTTTGCGCACCAGCCTTGCATGGTATTCCGGCTCGTACTCCATCCCTGCTTTCTGCGCTTCGTGCAGGCCGTTAAGCGTTGACGGCTCGTAGTTTACATGGGTGTTCTGTCCCGGCGCAGCATCTACTTTATAGGCCATCTGGCCATCGCGCTGGTTGGTAGCCACCTGCGTTTTAGGCGCATTAATCGGCAGTTGCAGGTAATTGGTGCCTACCCGGTAGCGCTGCGTATCGCTATACGAGAAGGTGCGGCCCTGCAGCATTTTATCATCCGAAAAATCAAGGCCATCTACTAATACGCCGGTTCCAAAAGCAGACTGTTCAACTTCTGCAAAATAGTTTTCCGGGTTTTTGTTGAGCGTCATTTTGCCAACCGGTAAAAAAGGAAATTTATCCGTAGGCCAGATCTTGGTATCATCCAGCGGATCGAAGTCTAACTCCGGATGCTCATCATCACTCATAATCTGTACGCACAGTTCCCACTCCGGATATTGGCCTTCTTTAATATGATCAAATAAATCTTGTGTAGCGTGGTTAAAGTTCTTGGCCTGTACCTGCTCGGCCTGTTCCTGTGTAAGGTTTTTTATTCCCTGCAGCGGCTCCCAATGGTATTTTACCAGCACGGCCTGCCCTTCTTTATTTACCCATTTGTAGGTATTTACACCAGAACCCTGCATCTGCCGGTAATTGGCAGGTATGCCCCAGGGCGAGAAGAGAAATGTAATCATGTGCAACGCTTCCGGTGTGCCGGAGATAAAATCGAAGATGCGCTCGCCATCCTGCCGGTTGGTAATCGGGTCGGGCTTAAATGCATGCACTAAATCCGCAAACTTCATCGCATCGCGGATGAAGAATACTTTAAGGTTATTACCTACCAAATCCCAGTTGCCGTCTTCGGTATAAAACTTAACGGCAAAGCCGCGCGGATCGCGTAGGGTTTCGGGCGAATGGCCGCCATGTATCACGGACGAGAAGCGCACGAATACGGGCGTTTGCCTGCCCTGCTCCTGGAAGAGCTTGGCGCGGGTGTAGCTGCTGATGGGCTCGCCGCCAACAGTGCCATACGCTTCAAAAATACCATGTGCGCCGGCGCCGCGTGCATGTACTACGCGCTCTGGGATGCGCTCGCGGTCGAAGTGCGAGATCTTCTCCAGAAACTGGTAGTTTTCCAGCGTAGCCGGGCCGCGGTCGCCTATCGTGCGCAGGTTCTGGTTATCGGTAATGGGATGTCCCTGTCGGGTAGTGAGCTTTTGTTCTTTGTTTTCCATATCGGTCGTTTTTAGTTTTTGCAAAAAAGGGAAAGCAAAAATACGGCGTAATTGATTGCAGGACTTATCCTGCCTTAACGGGCAGCAGAAAATTATGTTATTATAACAGTAACTACTCGCAGACAGTTGCACGAAGCAGGAAGCCGGTATAGCGGAGCCCGGCCGTGTTTTTAAATACCATCCTGCCTTCTTTTTCTTCCACTTCTCCAAAGCCTTCTTTCAGCCCCGTACCTTCTTTAACAAAAGCAACCTGCCGTACCGATTGCATTCCTTCTGATGAAAAGGTATAGTTGGCCATCAAAGTGTCTCCATCCATGCTGCCTTGTACATTGCCTTCATTGCGGTCTTTTTCTTTCAGGCGGTATAGCAGGTGACCGGTTACTTTATTGTTGATTGCAATAAAACTCAACTGTATAGTATCGCCGTTTTGGGTGTAAGCATAGCATTGCGGCGCTCCGGTAGTGCGGGTACCTGCAGAACCCGTTGCACCTGCCGAACCGGTGGTACTGCTGCTGTTTATATTTTTGCAGGCGCCTGTTAAGCTGCACACCAGCAACAACCCGATAATTTTCTTCATCGTAGCTAATATACTCATTCCATGTAATTTTTGCTGTTGATAGTACTGCTTCATCAACCTTATCAGCTTATTAAAAAGAAAGTCTTACTACCTCATCAATCTTCGTTGTAAGCTTTTAAAACTGGTCAGCCTGAAGATGGCCTCTCTACGCTCGTCATAACGTTGTAAATGCTTCCATCAGCCTCTTATTCCAGCACTTTCTCTACATGCGTAAGCCGGCCATCCTTCGTTACGCCTTCCACGATCACCCGGAAGGCATCGGTAACATCATTGTTGTAAAAGCTAAGCACTATTTTGTGGTTCTCGCCTGTTGTTAAGATCATCGGGTTCCAGTACAAGGTACTGCGCACATCCTGCGCCTCATTGCGGGAGTCTATCGTGCCATAGTTGGGCGAGTAAAAATCTTTCATAATGGTATAGCCGATCACATTTTTATACGGCAGCCCTTTACCTGCGGGCTTCGGCGTATCGCCACCTTTACGGGTATAGACCGCGATAGCACCGCTGGCGCCGTTGAAGCCGCCCATAAACGGCGGGCGAAACACTTTTATATACGCCACATCGGCCATAGACATATTACTGAGCTGGTTTACATCGGCAGGTGTTTCGTTCAGGTACACAGAAGGCGAACCGCCCCGCCACGACAAGCTGGGCGTACTGCCGTTTGCCGAAATCTGCAGCCCCGCTACCTTGCCCTGCAGGTAAGAAAACACACTTGGATAGCCATTGGCGGTCGGGTCGTTTATAAGGTCAAACTGGTAGGCATCGCTGCCCTGGAAAAGACCGCTGGCATACTGCTCGTCCAGCTTTTGCAGGGGCGATTTGGTTTTAGTGGTAACCGTTACCCCTTGCAGGGTAGTTGTCTTTATGGCTTCCTGCAGCCGGGCTTCTTCATTGGCCAGAAACAGCAGCCTTGCATTGCCGGCAGTGTCCTGCAATGAAACCATTTTTTGTTTATCAAAAACAATTTTCTTCTGCGATGGGATGACGGTGGTCATAAACCGCACTTCACTCATGTCTGCCAGCGACCGGCTGCCCACAAACTGGTAATATATTTTTGCCGAATCGAACAGCACCATGTTCTGATCCCCAAAAGTGCCGTCCGGCTTTATCGCAGCGGTAACGGTTTGCGTGCTGGAGTCTTTGCCTTTGATGATGGCAAACAGTTCGCCGGCGCCGCGTAACTGTGAGGGCGTAACGCCGAATACCTTGCCCGAGAAGGTAAGATAAGCGGTATCGGCGGGGTATTTCATGTTGGGCGTTTTACCCGCTACAATCGCCTGCCAGTTGTACCGGCGCCAGCCATTGGTAAGCATTACGAGGTCGAGGTGCTGCGCTGCGCTGTCGCTGCTGTTGGAGAAATAATAACCTGGCTTATAGACATTGCCTTTTAGATCGCCGGTGAGCAGCAGGTGTGCAATAATGTTGTCGGAGCTATCAAGGCCAATGCCTTTATCGGTAACCGCCACCGACAGGTTAGCCAGTACGGTATCGGGCAGGTCTATCTCAAACGTATTTTTACCGCGCTTACCCAATCCCAATGCTTTAAAACCCACCTCCGGCTCAAAGAGCGCTTCGTTGTTGTTTACAAAACAAATCCGTTCTGCCAGCGGAACCCAATCGTTGCTGAAGAGTGTTACCTGCATCACGCCGGTTGGCAAGGCTTCGGTAGGGATGGCGCCGCCGATGGAAGCAGCATCCAGCAGTTTTACATTGGCCATATACACCAGTTGCTGGTGTACCGTAGCTACAAGGTGCAGTTGTTTCATATTATCCGGCACATCTTCGGTGCGCCTTATAATAAAATTCTTTTTATTTACGCCTGCACTCAGTTCAAAAGTGGCACCGCTGCTTTTCACGGGCGGCAGCGCCGTCTGGTGCTGCGCACCCTGCTCGTCGTACCATTTGGCGGTATATGTTTCACCGGCTTTTGGCAGCAGCCGTATCAGCCCCATGCCATCGTGCAGCGTTTTAAGGGTATCCACCACGGCGTTGTTACTGCCCGTTATCACGCCTTTTATTTTTACCGGCCTGCCTGTTTGGTCGGTAGCTTTAAAAGCTATTTTACTGCTGAGGCCGGCAACCGCATCGCCACCTTCGGGAAAGAACTGCACGGATGGTACGACCGTGAATTTAGAGAGCGTCTTTGCCGGTTTCTTCGGAAGAATACGGATGTTCTTTTCGTATAAAAAAGCGGTATCGAAATTAAGCATCCAGGTGGTATATGCCTTTACATGCACAAACGAAGCGGTAACACTATCGGGCACCTCGAACTGCCCGCGGAACGATGCTTCGATAATGGGAAATACGGAATGCGCTAACAGCCGGCCCTCCGCATCGTAGAAATCGGCATAGCCGTTTTTACTGATAGGCGAAGGAAGGATACCCGCCATCAGGTAAGCCTTGAACCATACCGTTTCTCCGGGCGAGTAGGCCGGCTTATCGTACTGCAGGTACATCCGCTCCTGCGGGTATTGGTCGGCATAGATGGCCAGTGTAGAATCTATATGCTGCGCAAACGAGCGGGCGATAAGAACAGCACAATATATAAATAGCCGGAAGAGTATTTTCATAACAGGAATAGCTTGTAAAAGAAACGCTCAAATTAACGCTATCTGCCTGTATGCGGCATATACCTTAACAAATTGGCAACAGCGGAGCGGTAAAGCATTGAATATAGAGACTGGCCACTTGTCAACTAACCATACCGTTTATGCTCCTGCTTACTTTTTGCCGCCGGGCTGTTGCCTTCCGCTGCCGGAGGAAGGAACTTATACCGGGAGCAATTACAAAAGAAGATAGCTGTTGGTACTTCTTTTGTTGGCCTTTCCATCACTGTAGGTGCACTCATCCTTCGTCCATCCTTCGTTTATCCTTCGTCTTTTGTTTACTTAAGGTTCTCTCCGGCTTTACCGTTTTATCACCGTTTAAGCAACGAATAAATTGATCGGATTCTATCAATGCTTATTCGCCAATCGTTTACTTAAACCAGTGTTGCTTAGGTATTGCCGGTACTATTTCAGCAGGATTGTTACCGATTGCTTATATTACCACTGTAAACTAACACTGTTATGAAACACGTTTTCTTTTCTCTTTTAATAGTACTTTCTTTTTCCGGTATCATTCAGGCGCAGCCCGGTACATTGGATAAGAGTTTTGGCGATACCGGCGTTGTACTTGATAAGCGGGTGAAGGGACATATAAATGTGATAGCCCTGCAAAGTGATGGTAAGATTATCAGTGGCGGAGCCGGTGGCTTTAATGATGTGCAGGCTTTCAAAATTTCCCGCTACAATACAAACGGTACCACAGATGAAAGTTTTGGAACAAATGGGTTTACCGGCGCTGATGAACTGAGCGAAGTGTTTGGCCTTGCTGTTCAGCAGGATGATGCCATCATTGCATTTGAAGGCAGCCTTGGTAGTGTAAAGCTGGCCAGGTACGAAAAAGATGGTGATTTAGACAGCTCTTTTGGAGTGGCAGGAATCGTTGTGACGCATACAGGCAATAGCGATGCAACAAGCGACATAGCCATCCAGCCGGATGGTAAGATAGTGGTAGGCGGCTACATCATCAATGCGGAGAATGAAGCGAGACAGGCTTTCCTGATCCGTTACCTGCCTGATGGCAGCTTAGATAAGAGCTTTGCTGAGGGCGGTATCTTAGTATTCAGTGTTATCAGCGATCCCCGCGGCTTAGCCACTCTCGATGCCATTGCCTTGCAGAAAGACGGTAAGATAGTAGCGGCTACAACGGCAGACAGGCCGTATGTATATCGCTTCAACCCGGATGGCAGCTTAGACAAAAGCTTTGGTAATAACGGTGAGGCCTACTTCCGTTCTATTGCAGGCAAGGTTTCCGGCTTTGGTGCTAAAAAGATAGCCATACAGGACGACGGTAAAATAGTGGGCGGTGGCTATAGCATCACCCGGATGGCGCAGCAAAGCTTTATGGCAGCGGCACGCTTAACGGCAGAGGGCAGCATAGACAGCTCCTTCGGGCAAAAGGGATTGCAGTACGTCTTGTTTGGTGAAGATAACTCCCAGGGAAACGCCCTCCTGTTGCAGGGGGATGGTAAAATAATCTGTGCTGGTAACACTTATCATTCTGACATAGCATTGGTTCGGTTTAATCCAGATGGAACGTTAGATTCAACCTTTGGGGTAAATGGACAAACCGTTACTGATGCGGAAGGCGATACGGGAGCAAAGAGTGCAGCATTGCAAAAAGACGGTAAAATTACAATCGGAGGGTATGCATTCATCGGAGGAAATTTCGATGGCTTTTCGTATAATTTTCTTGCCCGCTACAACGGAGATAACACCAAACAGCCACTTGCCATCCGCATCAAACGCTGGCTGCAGCATCACGGCATTAACTGGCAGTTAACCCAAAACAGCAATGTTCGTTATTATACTGTTCAACGCAGTACCGATGGCATTGTGTATAAAGAGATAGCAAAGCTGCCTAACAGCAACAACAGCTACGAAGATGCAGCACCGCTTGGTAAAGAAAGCTATTACCGGTTAATGGCCATAGCCAAAGATGGCAGCAGAACCTACTCCAATACCGTACTTATAGATGAAACACAACAAGTAAAAATGTTCCCTAACCCGGTAAAGGACAACCTGCAACTGCAAGGTCTGTCAGGAAGTGGTAAGACGGCAGTAAGTGTAACGGATATAAATGGTGTTGTACGCATACAAGCAGTAGCTACCATCAGCACGTATTCCATCAACACCGCTAACCTTCCACGAGGCCATTATTTATTGAAATTACAACACAATAGCACCATCACTACGCTGCCCTTTGTGAAAGAATAAAGCGTACAACTTATCTTTTACAGCCTTGCTTTTTAGTGCAATTATTTACTATTAAGGATTATGGCTTCGCCATGGGTGTTTGGCAAAACAATTTATATTTTCGTTTCTTGCCTATCGCTTGTTGCGCCCGGCTGGCGGAGCGCCGCCTTTCCTGAAAACATCGCCGTTTGAGGGTAAACGGTTGAGTTCACTAATTCTCCAAACACTTATTGTGGCTTTTCAAATCTTTTTCACTATACTGCAATATTACCGGTGTAATAGCTCAATGTTTGTCAAAACTAACTGTCACTGCTTATTTACCAATGGCAGCCTGTTTCTTGTCTTTACCTGCATCCACTGTTGTTTCGGACTCGCGCACCGGCCCGCCCTGCCGCCTGCGAAGGCGCATGTTCAGCAGCTCTACCAAAAAAGAAAATGCCATCGCGAAATACACATAGTTTTTTAAATGCAGCGCCTCTGCCTGTTCGCTGTTAAAGCCTTCCACAATCAGTATAAAACCAATCATCACGAGGAAAGACAGGGCCAGCATCTTGATGGTCGGGTGCTTTTCGATAAAGCCGGCGATCCTGGGCGAGAACAAAAACATAATGGCCATCGCTACTATCACCGCGGCAATCATGATCTCCACATACTTGGCAGTGCCGCCGGCCGTAATCACGCTATCAAAGCTAAAGACCATATCTATCAGGATAATCTGCACGACACCCTGTCCAAAAGAAAGCTTCCTGCTGTTGCCGGCTGTATTTTCTTCTTTGCCTTCGAGGTTGTGGTGTATCTCCTTTACCGTTTTATAAATAAGGAACAGGCCGCCGCCCAGCATTACAAGGCTGGCCAGGTCGAATCCTTTGCCAAACCAGCTTTCGGGTATAATGTATTTGCCTTTTTGCGCCAGCAGCCAGGTGAGCCCTAACAGCAGTATCGAACGTACAATCATACCGGCAATCATCCATATCAGCCTTGCCTTTTTTTGTACCGATCCTTCCATGCGGCTGATGATAATGCTTACGAAGATTACATTATCAATGCCTAATACGATCTCTAAAATAACTAGTACTAAAAAACTGATAATGCTTTCGGTGGTTAGCAGGTGTTCCATAAACACGAAGTGATTTGAGCAAATATAGAAAGGATGTGTATTGGTGGATGACTACTGCCGGGAAAGATAGCTGCAAATATTTTTTACTATTGCCGGGCCTTCATAGATAAAACCGGTCCATACCTGTACCAGCGAAGCGCCCGCAGCTAATTTTTCTGCGGCATCTTTACCGGTAAAGATGCCGCCGCTTGCAATGATGGGCAGGTTGCTGCCGGTATTGGTGGCCAGGTATTGCACCACGGCCGTAGCCCTGTCTCCAAGCGGCTTGCCACTGAGGCCGCCGGCGCCGGCTTTTTCGCTATCCGCCTTCCCGCTATTACTTAAACCATCCCGGCTGATGGTGGTATTTGTAGCCACCAGCCCGTCTAACCGCATCTCCAGTGCGAGTGCGGTAATATCATTCAATTGCCCGTTGGTAAGGTCGGGCGCTATCTTCAGCAGCAGCGGTTTCTTTTGTGCAAAACCGGCATTGCTGTTTTGCAGCTCCGCAAATATTTTGCGCAGGGCATCTTTCTCCTGTAATGCCCGCAGGCCGGGTGTGTTGGGGCTGCTTACATTCACCACGAAATAATCGGCGCAATCGTGCAGTGCTGCAAAGCAATGCACATAGTCTTTCCAGGCATCTTCGTTGGGCGTTACTTTATTCTTACCGATGTTGCCGCCGATGATCAGCCGACGGCCGCCGGTTGCCGGTTGGCGGTCTTTCCAATATATAAGTCTTTGCTTCACTGCTTCCGCCCCATCATTATTAAACCCCATGCGGTTGATCAACGCTTTATCATGGGGCAGGCGAAAAAGCCGCGGTTTGTCGTTGCCGCCCTGCGGCTTAGGTGTTACCGTGCCTATTTCCACGAAGCCAAATCCAATCGCTGCCAGCTCGCGCAGGTACAACGCATTTTTATCGAAGCCTGCGCCAAGACCTACAGGATTGTTAAAATGCAGGCCGAAATGTTGCTTATGCAGCGAAACGTTGTCGTAGTGAAGAAAATTCTGCAATATTTGTTTTGAGAATGGCAGGTGCTGCAAACTATTCATTGAAAAGTAATGCACTGCTTCTGCATCGAATAGAAATAAAAGATTCCGGAACCATTTATACATAAGTGAGCGAAGGTAAAGTTGTTACACAATTTTTTTTATCTTTATAATAACAAACTGCATACAATGGAAAATAGAAAAAGATCAACCCTTGCCTGCTACTTCGAAACGTTCTCCGCTAAAGTAACCCGTGTCTCGGGCAGCCCATGGGCATTTATTACCGCTTTTATTATGATTATCGTATGGGCGATCACCGGACCCATCTTTCAGTTTTCAGAAACCTGGCAATTAGTTATTAATACCGGCACTACAATTATTACTTTCCTGATGGTATTTATTATCCAGCAATCGCAAAACAAAGAAACGTTGTCTTTGCAATTAAAGCTGAACGAACTGATAGCTGCAGTAAAAGGCGCCAGCAACCGGCTCATCAGTTCGGAAGACCTCACAAGTGAAGAGCTGGAAACGCTAAAGAAATTTTATGGTGAACTGTCGGAGCGTGCCAAAACGGAAATGGACATCAGCGCCACCCATTCTATTGAGGAAGCCGAAATAAATACAGAAGAAAAAAAGGAAGAGCTGATGCACTAAAATACATTCTTCCACATCATACTTTCCACCGGCTTATTTATCTGGCCGCTGTACTTGGCGCTTTTTTTCTGGTTATATTTTACTGCTATCTCGCCATCTACCGGGAAATAAATCAATTGCCCTACCGGCATACTTTTATAAATGCGCACTGGTTGTTTAACCGAGATTTCCAATGTCCAGTTGCCGCAAAAGCCAACATCGCCTTTACCTGCTGTGGCGTGGATGTCAATTCCCAGGCGGCCTGTAGAAGATTTGCCTTCGAGAAAGGGCACATGCGCGTGCGTCTCTGTGTATTCGTCGGTTACACCAAGATAAAAAATGTGCGGGTACAGCACAAAGCCTTCTTCCGGTATTTCAAAATATTCGATCTCGTTGTGCTTTTTAGCGTCTAATATATGCTCACGGTAAGTTGCGAGCCATTTGCCCAAATGAATATCATAGCTGTTGCTGCCCAGGCATTCACGATCATAGGGCTCTATTTTAATGGTGCCTTTGGCTATCTCTTCGAGTATGCGGGTATCGGATAAAATCATGGTTTAATTTTTTATGTGTGGTGTTGCAATAATAAAATTTTTATAAGCCATTAAAAATATTTATCCGGGTGCCATTTAAAAAATGGCCGTCCGGCGGAAACACTAACCGGCAGCCTTAGCGGCAGGTGTTTTCACCGGTTGCAGCTCCGGAAACGACAATTTGAATTGTACCTGTTAATTTTTCACCTCCTGCCTGCAACCTGTTGCTTAAATCTTGCTGCTGCGATCTTCTTTCTTTTAGCTTGCTTTGCAAACATAAACCGCCGTTTCAACTTTGCCTATATTTTATCAGCAGGTTATCAATCCACACACCCGGCTGGGCGTTTGGAAAATTGAAGAAGACGAAAATTTCTTCCGGCAGAAAGTGCCGCTCCTGCTGCCCGTAACGCATCCGCACAAACGGCTGCAGCACCTCGCCGGCCGCTACCTGCTGCAACATCTTTTTCCACAGTTTCCATACGAGGAAATACTGATTGCCGATACCCGCAAGCCTTATCTGCCGCAGGCGCAGTTTCATTTTTCTATTTCGCATGGCGGCGATTATGCGGCGGCTATTGTAAGCGATAAGGAAAGGGTGGGTATAGATATAGAATATTTTTCGCCCAAAACAGAATGGGTAAAGCATAAGTTTTTAAATGCGGAGGAGCTGGCATTGGTCAATAACCAATGGGCAAACATCCATACTTTTCCGGCAACAGCACCTCCCCAACCCGCAACCATCAACCCGCAACTTTATACCTTGTTCTGGTGCTGCAAAGAGGCAGTATATAAATGGTGGGGGCTGGGCAGTATAGATTTCCGCAGAGACATTCATATACAACAGGTACACAGCAACCGGCAGCAGGTGCAGGTACTGTTTACCAAACAACTGCATCAAACGCTGTTACTGCAATATATTTTAATGAAGGAACTCTGCCTTACCTGGACAGCAACAAGATAAATCAACCGCTGACTGACCAGAAAACCTTTGCAAGACTTTATCTTTGATACCACGACCGGAACAAATAACTTTAACGATTAAAAGCTACTACAACATGGATACTTCCCTACAGCAAACCAGTACAATCAAAGGCGGCGAATGGATAATAAAAGAGAGCAACCCGTTTGAAACCTTCATTCCTGAAGACTTTAATGAAGAGCAGCGCATGATAAAAGACATGAGCGACCAGTTTATAAAAACAGAAGTAATGCCGCTGGTTGAGCGCATAGATAAAACGGAGCCCGGCCTTCTCCTTTCGCTGCTGAATAAAGCCGGCGACTTAGGATTGTTAAGCATTGCCATACCGGAAGCATACGGCGGGCTCGGTAAAGACTTTATTACTTCTACTATTGTAACCGAAGGGTCGGGCAAAGGTTTTTCCTTTTCTATTTCTTTCTCGGTGCAAACGGGCATCGGCATGTTGCCCATCCTGTATTTTGGTACCGAAGCGCAAAAGCAACAGTACCTGCCTAAAATGGCCACGGGCGAATTAAAAGGCGCTTACGGGCTTACCGAACCCAACAGCGGCAGCGATGCATTAGGCGCTAAAACAACCGCTACGCTAAGTACTGACGGGCGATATTACCTGCTCAATGGCCAGAAATGCTGGATTAGCAATGGCGGCTTTGCCGATGTGTATATTGTGTTTGCGAAAATTCCGCCTTCCCCGGCGGATACAGCGGGTGAACCTCAGCCCGATGGCAAATCCGGATTTACCGCCTTTATTATAGACCGCAACACCGAAGGCTTTACCCGCGGCGAGGAAGAACACAAAATGGGCATCAAAGGCTCCTCTACCGTGCAGTTGTATTTCCAGGACTGTAAAGTGCCTGCAGCAAATGTGCTGGGGCAGATCGGCAAGGGCCACCTGATTGCGTTTAACATTTTAAACATCGGCCGCTACAAGCTGGGCGCAGCGGTAATAGGCGGCGCTAAAAACATCACTACCGAAACGGTGCAGTATGCTATCGCCCGCGAGCAGTTCAAAATGTCCATTTCCAAGTTCGGCGCTATCAAGCACAAGCTGGCGGAAATGGCCGTACAGGTGTGGGTAAGCGAAAGCGCCGTATATCGTACCGGCAAATGGATTGAAGATAAAGAAGGGGAGCTTTTACGGATGGGTAAAACCGCCAACGAAGCCCTGCCCGGCGCAGCCGAAGAATATGCCATTGAATGCGCCATCATAAAAGTGTTTTGCAGCGAGATGGTGGATTATTGTGTGGATGAAGGCGTGCAGGTACATGGCGGCAACGGCTTCAGCGATGAATACAATATCAGCCGCGCCTACCGCGATGCCCGCATCAACCGCATTTTTGAAGGCACCAACGAAATAAACCGGCTGCTGATTTTAGACATGACGCTGAAGCGCGCCATGAAAGGCAAGCTGGACCTGATGACGCCCGCCATGGCTATTTCTAAAGAACTGATGAGCATCCCGGACTTTACGGATAGCGGTGAGGAACCGCTGTTTGCCAGGGAGAAGAAATACATCTCCAACTTTAAAAAGGCCTTGCTGATGGTAGCCGGTGCAGCCGTACAAAAACTGATGATGAAGCTGGACAAGGAACAGGAAATACTGATGAACCTGGCAGATATGGCAATAGATATTTTTGCCGGCGAAAGCGCGCTGCTGCGGTTACAGAAACTTACAGATGTAAGGGGCGAAGCAGCCACCGCCGTGCAGGCCTGCATAGTGCAGACTTTTTTATACGATGCGGCAGACCGCATTAATAAAGCCGGTAAAGATGCCCTTAACAGCTTTGCCGAAGGCGACGAACTGCGCATGATGCACATCGGCCTGAAACGCTTTACCAAAGTAGAACCGCTCAACACCAAAGTGACAAGGCGGATGATTGCAGACCGGATGATTGCAGAACAGAAGTATTGCTTTTAAAACTTACTATTCCCGTAAAACCCGCTGCTGCAGCGGGTTTTATTTTGTATCGGCATTTTCGCTACTTTTCGCCTTTCAGGTAATAACCTGCCATCCATAACTACAACACCATTCTTATGGCAACAACTGCTCCGCAACGTTTTTTAGCGCTTGATGTGTTTCGCGGTCTCACCATCTGTTTCATGATTATTGTAAACACATCCGGCAATTATGAAACCACCTTCCCGGCGTTGCTGCATGCAACCTGGAATGGCTTCACCCCTACCGACCTTGTGTTTCCTTCTTTTATGTTTGCCGTAGGCAATGCCATGAGCTTCGTGATGCTGAAGTGGACGGATAAATCAACCGGCTATGTAGTGGGCAAAATACTGAAGCGCACCTTTCTCATTTTCCTGCTGGGCTACCTCATGTACTGGTTTCCTTTTTTCCGGCCCGATGAAAGCGGTCACCTTGCACTCTCACCCATTTCCGAAACCCGGATCTTCGGGGTACTGCAGCGCATCGCCCTGGCGTACGGCATGGCATCGCTGATGTTGTACTTTTTTAAAACACGCACAACCGTTATCATTACCTGCATCATACTCCTCCTCTACTGGCTGATAATGTATTATTTTGGCGGCCAGGTAATTTATCCCGATGTACATGCAACTGCGCTGCTTAATCCCGACCCCTATGGCTTACACACCAATCCTTACGGTATAGACTCTAATGCGGTATTTAAATTAGACACCTGGCTTATCGGCAAACAGCACATGTATGCCGACAACTATGGCGGCAGGGATATTTCCTTTGATCCGGAGGGCTTCTTAAGCACTTTCCCTTCGATCGGTAATATTGTAGCCGGCTATGTAGTGGGCAAGTACATCCGCCGCAAAGGCAATACCTACGAGGGCTTAACCAAGCTGCTGCTTGCCGGCTTTGCCCTGCTGGTAATTGCGCATTTCTGGAACTACGTATTCCCGATTAATAAAAAAATCTGGACCAGTCCTTTTGTACTGCACACCGTGGGGCTCGACTGCATGATACTATCGCTTATTATTTATATCATCGAGTTTCGTAAAAAAACAAACTGGACCTATTTCTTTGAAGTCTTTGGCCGCAACCCGCTGTCCATCTATCTTTTTTCCGAGCTGATGGCAACACTTTTCTTTATGATCAACGTGCAGCCGGGCATCAATATTTATAGCTGGCTGTTTTTAAACGTCTTTGGTTTTATCACCAGTTTTATGGGCATGATCGGCCCTTATACAGGCGCTTTTTTACAGGCTGTATTTTATATGTTCCTATGCTGGTGTTTTGGCTACTTCCTGGATAAGAAAAAGATTTATATCCGCGTTTAACGGGGCAACTGCCCATAAAACCGGATGCTATTTAACCAGCTAAACTTTCAATATTTTTGACCACTTTTAACCACAGCATCAACGCATGAATACAATAAGGGCAGCCATTACGGCTGTTGGTGGCTATGTGCCGCCGGATAAGCTGACCAATGAAGACCTTTCTAAATTAGTAGATACCAACGACGAGTGGATACACAGCCGTACCGGCATCAGGGAGCGCCGGATATTAAAAGGCGAAGGCAAAGCCACCTC
The DNA here is from genome assembly GCA_965247435.1 of Ilyomonas sp. Lineage (GTDB taxonomy): Bacteria > Bacteroidota > Bacteroidia > Chitinophagales > Chitinophagaceae > Ilyomonas. Next base: position 3,387,170 of record OZ252019.1, read on the forward strand.
CGATTTGGGAGCGCCCGCCGTAATGGATCTTCTCCGTAAAAAAAATCTTGACCCTAAAGAAATAGACTGCATCATCTGCGCTACCGTTACCGCCGATATGCTGTTTCCGGCAACCGCCAACATCATTGCAGATAAGGTAGGCGCCGTTAATGCTTTCAGCTACGACATCAGCGCCGCCTGCAGCGGCTTTTTATTCTCCCTTGCCACCGGCGCCGCCTTTATTGAGAGCGGCCGCTATAAAAAAGTGATTGTAGTGGGAGCAGATAAAATGAGCGCTATTGTGGACTATACCGACCGTGCAACCTGCATCTTGTTTGGTGATGGCGGCGGTGCGGTGTTGCTGGAGCCTTCTGTGGATGATACCGGCATCCGGGACAGTATTTTAAAGACCGATGGCAGCGGCGCCAACTACCTGCGCATGGCGGCGGGCGGCTCTAAAAAACCGGCGAGCATAGAAACCGTTACCAACAAAGAACACTACATCTACCAGGAAGGCAAAACGGTCTTCAAGTTTGCGGTAAAAGGCATGGCTGATGTAAGCGAGGAAATTTTAAAGCGTAACGGGCTTACCGGAGACGATATTGCCTGGCTGGTGCCGCACCAGGCCAACCTGCGCATTATTGATGCAACGGCCGAACGCATGGGCCTGCCCAAAGATAAAGTGATGATTAATATTGAACGGTATGGCAATACTACGGCCGCTACCATCCCGCTTTGCTTATGGGACTGGGAGAAAGCGCTGAAGAAAGGTGATAACCTTATACTGGCAGCATTTGGCGGCGGTTTTACCTGGGGCGCCCTTTGGCTGAAGTGGAGCTACGACAGTGAATAACTTTTTATCTGTACAACTATGATTGCCGGATGGCATACAATAAGGAGACAGGCTGTAATACTTCTTCTCACTGCCGTTGCAGGATGTGCCGGCGCCGCACTTTTTAGCTGCAACAACAGCAAACAAGCTAAGGCCCCGGCGAGCGATAGCAACACCGTTTATTATCCCGTTAATAACTACATCCGGCAGCAGGCAAAAGCGGTTGATACCATACCGTATTATTTATATCGCATACGCATTACCAATGGCAAAAAAGATTCTGCCACCATCAGTCGTTCCATTTTCGATTCCCTGGTAAAGCAGTTTCTGCTGCCCGACCTGGAAGTTGACTTATTGAAAAAAAATTTCTCCGAATCGGTGTATGAAGACGAAAGCACCAGCAGCTTTACCCTCACCTATACACCTAAAAACAGCACGTCCAGCGTTCAGAATGCGATGGTGCTGCTGGATACCGCATCGCAGCAGGTGAAGTGGATTTTCGTCAACACTTTACAAAATGGAGGCGATAGCACCGTTATACAAAAAATAGGCTGGAAAGGCGACGCGAGCTGCTATCTCAACCGATCGGTAAGCTATGCGGACGGCCGGAAAAACGAAACGCAGCTAAGCCTTGTGTGGAATGAAAGGGAATAGATTTGAATTGAACGGTGGTTATTGTGCAGTGTTTGAATATAACAGATGTATTTTATTTACATCTTACCAAACAACCTGAATGCTACTTGTATATAATTGAAATTTTTCGTCTTTTGTAATAAAAGCCTGCTTGTTCAGAATAAGCGATTGCAGCCAAGCAACGGTTGAAAGGGTCTTTGTGTTGTTCGGAGAAAAAGTTACAATTAAAGTAAGCATAAAGATGCTCATCAGTCAGATGTCGAAGAATAAAACCCTTCTGCTGAAGCGTGTTATGTAATGTTTCTAAATTAATGTAGAAGTCTGGAAGTTTTCCTGTTTGAAATTTGATGGCTATTTTCAATAGACTTATTTGGCTATACAATATTTCGTCGGTTGTGACTTTGGAAAAGTGCCCGAGTATTTCTTTAATAGACTTTAGAATATATATAAGTTAGATTTTGTAGCAAGAAAATTCCAGTCCTAAACCCGCTGAAATTTTCTACCTATCCAGTAATTTATATAAAACCTATTCCTTAAAATCATCCAACGGTTCGTTAAAGTCGTCCGGGACAACAATTTTTCTTTCCAGCCCGCCTAACACTCTTTTAAATTTCACAGTTGCATTTTGCGCCGGCAAAAACGTAATAATTACATCGGCCCTTATCCCCCTTTTCAGGCGGTTCTTCAGCAAGGATAATCATACCATGGTCGTAAATGCCTTTTATCGTCGTTAGCATTATTTATCCATTTAATCAAAGATAATTAAACATACTACTGCAAGCCATTTTAAACAGTTTTTTCGCTTTATCAAAACTACTGTAACGCTTATCCGGCTTACCTTTACAGCCACCTATGACGTCAGAACAATTTCACCAGATTGCGCATACTTTACCACACCAGCCCGGTATTTACAAATACTTCGATGACACCGGCTATTTGCTGTATGTAGGCAAGGCGAAAGACCTGCGCAAACGCGTTTCTTCTTACTTCACCAAAATATTTACCAGCTACAAAACACACGAGCTGGTACAACGCATTCACCACATCGAGTTTACGATTGTAAACAGCGAGCAGGATGCTTTTTTACTGGAGAACAGCCTGATCAAGCAGTTTCTGCCCATGTTCAATATCAACCTGAAGGATGATAAAACCTACCCGTATATCGTTATAAAAAAAGAGCCTTTCCCGCGCATTTTTCTTACCCGCAACAAAATCAATGACGGCTCCGAATACATCGGCCCGTTTACTTCGGCGGGCAAAGTGCGTGAGCTGCTCAACTTTATCCGGCAGCACATTCCCCTGCGTACCTGCAAGCTGCCGCTTACCGAAGCCAATATTGAAAAGGGCAAGTTTAAAGTATGCCTCGAATATCATTTAGGCAATTGCAAAGGCCCGTGCGAAAGCTACCAGAGCGCACAGGATTATAACGACGGCATTTACCAGATAAAGCAGTTACTGAAGGGAAATTTAGCGCCCGTAATTCAGCATTATAAAAAAGAAATGCTACACTGCGCCATGAATATGCAGTTTGAAAAAGCAGAACTGCTGAAGAAAAAGCTGGAGCACCTGGAAAGCTACCAGTCGCGCTCGGTGGTGGTTGGTACCAACCTGAATAATATAGACGTTTTTTCAATACTGAAAGAGCATGAAACAGCTTATGTAAATTACCTGATGGTACAAAACGGAACCATTGTACAAACGCATACGGTAGAACTGGAAGTAAAGCTGGAGGAAAGTGATGAGGAAGTGCTGCAGTTTGCCATCGTTAGCCTGCGCGAAACATTCAACAGCTTGGCAGATGAAGTAATAACGCCTTTTGAACTGGAACTGCCCGACCTTACCGTAACCGTGCCTAAGGGCGGCGACAAAAAGAAGCTGCTGGATCTGTCGCTCAAAAACGTGAATTATTTTAAAGAAGAGCTGCGCAAAAAGAAGACTTTACTGTTAGAAGGACACAGCGATATGGCCCGTAAAAAAGTGCTGTATCAATTGCAGGAAAGTCTGCAGCTATCAGAGCTGCCGGTGCATATCGAATGTTTTGACAATTCTAACCTCCAGGGCAGCTATCCCGTATCGGCAATGGTGTGCTTTATAGACGGCGTACCATCAAAAGATAATTACCGAAAATACAATGTAAAAACCGTGGAAGGCATCAACGACTTTGCTACGATGAAGGAAGTAGTGTACCGCCGGTATAAGCGCCTTACAGAAGAAGAAAAGCCATTGCCGCAGTTAGTGGTTATTGACGGCGGCAAAGGGCAGTTAAGCGCAGCCATGGAAAGCATTATCGCACTGGGGCTTACCGGCGCTATGACGGTAGTTGGCCTGGCGAAAAATGAAGAAGAGATTTTCTTTCCCGGCGATAGCCAATCCATTAAGCTTCCCTGGGATAGTGAAAGCCTTAAACTGATACGCCGCATACGCGACGAAGTGCATCGGTTCGGGATTACCTTTCATCGCGAGAAGCGCTCGAAAGGCACGTTTGTAAACGAGCTGGAAAAAATAAAAGGCATCGGGAAACAAACAGCTACCGACCTGCTGAAGACCTTTAAATCGGTAAAAAATATAAAGCTGAAAACAGTGGATGATTTAATGCCGGCTGTTGGCAAATCGAAAGCGCAGATTGTATATAATCATTTTCATGCTGAATAAAAAAAGGGGGCATGGATAAAAATCCAACCCCGTTTTAAAATCCAATATCCTATGAAAAACCTGTGCAAATATAAAAGTTTATTTTATTTATTATCAGGTTATAAGTAGCAAACAAATTGCTAATTATACACTTTTACGCCATTGTTTATAAAGTGTCCGCAGCACAAACGACCAGCGTTTAGGACTGTTTATACGTATAATAAGAATTGGCCTGCGCCAGCGAGGTAATTACGAGGTCGTTGATGCAAACATGTGGCGGCAGCGTGGCGCAATAATATACCGTATCTGCAACATCCGCTGCTGTTAGCGGCTGGTAACCTTCATATACCGCAGCGGCCTTTTGTTCATCGCCTTTAAAGCGCACGGTACTAAATTCAGTGTCGGCAGCGCCGGGGTTAACACAGGTTACCTTTATGCCGTGCGGCAGCAGGTCTATCCGCTGGCCCCGGCTAATGGCATCTACTGCAAATTTGCTGGCGCAATACACATTGCCCTTTTCATATACTTCCTTACCGGCCGTAGAACCGATATTGATAATTTGCCCTTTTTTTTGTTTAATAAAATAGGGCACCACTGCTTTAGACATATACAACAACCCTTTTACGTTGGTATCTATCATCGTATCCCAATCGTCTGTGCCGGCGTTTTCAAAACTATCCCGGCCCAGCGCAAGACCGGCATTATTAACCAGTATATCTATGGCCTGCCATTCTTCTTGTAAGCCGGCTATCGCCTGCTCCACGGCTACTCTGTCGCGCACATCCAGCAGCAACGGCAATACCCGTACACCGTGCTTCTTAATTTCTTCATCAACTTGCTGCAACAGCGCTTCCCGCCTGCCGGTAATAATACAATCATGGCCCTCCGAAGCAAATTTTAGGGCGATTGCTTTTCCAAAGCCCGACGTAGCGCCGGTTATTAAAATAATCATGGGTAATAGTTAATTGCTGATGGCTAATGGTCAATTGTTGATGGTAAAAGGGAAATGCAAATTATCAATAGCGAATAGCGTATAGCCTTGATGGATTCACCATTAATAATTAACTAACGCTAAAAACGTATTAACCTGACAGGTTACTCTTACTATTTTTAAACTGAGTCACTTTCTGTAAATGGATTTATTGGTGTTTTAGTTTGTTGATTTTCTACCGCAGAGAAGAAGAGTAAACAGAGTTTATGCAGAGCAATGATTATCGCTGCGTAGCCCCGGCGTACTTATGTTCGTTGCGGTGATAAGTTTCATTCCAATACTTTCAGCGCCTTGCCAATAATACCCACACATTCCAAAATCTGTTCCCTATTAATAAGCAGCGGCGGCGCAAAGCGAATTTTATCGCCATGCGTTGGCTTGGCCAGCAGGCCCTTGTCTTTTAATGCAAGGCACAACTCCCACGCGGCTTCCGGGTTGGCGTGTTCAATTACTATGGCATTGAGCAAACCTTTGCCCCGTATCTGCTTTATAAACGGCGAGTGCAGGTTGTTTAGTTCATCGCGCATCAGGTTGCCCATAGCGGCTGCATTATCGCTCATGTGTTCATCCTTCAATACCTGCAGCGCTTCTATTGCCACGGCACAGGCCAGCGGGTTGCCGCCATAGGTAGAGCCATGCTCGCCTGGTTGTATGGTCATCATTATTTCATCATCGGCCAGCACCGCGCTTACGGGCAGCGTACCGCCGCTCAGGGCTTTACCCAACACTAAAATATCCGGCCGCACCGCTTCATGGTCGCAGGCCAGCATTTTGCCGGTGCGCGCCAGCCCGGTTTGTATTTCATCCGCAATCAGCAACACTTTGTACTCGGTGCATAATTCGCGTACGGCTTTCAGGTAGCCATCATCGGGTACTAATACGCCCGCTTCACCTTGTATCGGCTCTACCATAAAGGCGGCTACATTTTTATCCTGGAAAGCCTGTTCCAGCGCTGCAACATTGTTGTAAGCCACCACTTCAAAACCCGGCATGTACGGTCCGAATCCTCTGTAGCTGCTGGGGTCGGTGGAAGAAGAAATAGCCGCCAGGGTTCTGCCCCAGAAATTGCCTTCGGCAAAAATGATTTTGGCTTTGTTGTCTGCAATGCCTTTGTTGGCGTAGCCCCAGCGGCGCGCGAGCTTAATGGCGGTTTCGCCGCCTTCCACGCCGGTATTCATGGGCAACACTTTATCGTACCCGAAATAGCGGGTAATATATTGTGCGTATTCTCCTAATAAGTTGCTGTGAAAAGCGCGGGACGTAAGCGTAAGCTTTTGCGCCTGCGCAAGGAGCGCCTGCACAATACGCGGATGGCAGTGCCCCTGGTTTACGGCAGAGTAACCACTTAAAAAATCGTAGTAGCGGCGGCCTTCCACATCGTATAGAAAAACGCCTTCGCCCCGCTCCAGCACTACGGGCAACGGGTGATAGTTATGAGCGCCATATTGCGCCTCTAATTGCAGGTAATATTGTGTCTTCTCAGACAGCGCTTGAGTAACCATAGGGATGTAATAATTAAAATGGAAGTATTTAATAGGTGGTATTGGTACAAATTGAACAATCAATATTCAATTAACAATAATCAATATTAAATAATTACGTGGTGGTCGAGGAAATCAAGGTTCATATCGAGGAAGTGGAGACTCATTTGGTGCGCAAAATAATACATTAATTGCTGTTTCCACTAAAACAATGTCTGGATGCCATGTGTATGCCGGAACTCGTGCTGCAGCAGCCACTTTTTACGGGCTAAGCCACCGATATAGCCTACCAGCGATTTGTTGGTGCCGATAACGCGGTGGCAGGGTATGATGATACAAATTTTGTTCTTTGCATTGCTGGCGGCCACGGCTCTTGTAGCATCGGCATTGCCAAGCTGCCGCGCCAGGTCGAGGTAAGATACCGTTTTACCAAAAGGGATAGTGAGCAGCTCGTTCCATACGCTTTGCTGAAATGGCGTGCCGCCCTGGCTTACCGGTATATCAAAACTCCGCCTTTTGCCATTGAAGAACTCTATCAGTTGCTCGGTGCACTGCTGCAGCATCGGCGTATTAACATTACCTGCGGGATATACGGCTTCTTCTTTGCGCTCTATAAACGACAGCTCACTAATATACTGCCCGGTACCGCCAATCTTTAAAATGCCAACCGGGCTTTGATAATATGTATAATTGATTGCAGCCATTGATTGTTATAAAGTTAGCAGAAACTTTTAATTTTGAATTTTAAATATAAATAAACACCATGAAAAGAAATGCAACAGCCGTATGGAATGGCTCCGGCAAAGAAGGTAAAGGTACGCTTACTACACAAAGTGGTACACTCAGCAGCACGCAATACTCTTACAAATCGCGGTTTGAAGAAGGCACAGGCACCAACCCCGAAGAACTGATAGCGGCAGCACACGCCGGTTGCTTTTCGATGGCGCTGAGCTTTGGATTGCAGGAGATCGGTTTTACGGCCGATACAATAGAAACATCGGCAGTGATAACGCTGGAGAACGGCGCCATCACTTCTTCGGCGCTCTCCCTGAAAGCGAAAATTCCGGGTATTAACCAGGAACAGTTTGACCAGGCAGCAGACAAGGCAAAAGCCAACTGTCCCATTAGTAAACTGCTGAATACAGAGATAAGCCTGGAGAAAACATTGGAAGCATAAAATGTAAAAACGCGGAGCGCCTGCTCCGCGTTTTTTGTTTACAGGGCTGCTTATTTGTATGCTTAGCTCCTTTGCTTATACTTTTTACAGTCCTGTTTTGTTACCCTGTAGCAGCCGTTAACAGCCGGCAGCGGAGTAACAAGGTGTACAGATTATTGGATATTAGAAGAAACCGGTTGGATAATAGAAGGCTGCGTTTGGAATTTAATATCCAACATCTGATTATTAGAGTTGCACTTTATGCATAGCTAACCGGGCATACATAGGATGAAAATGTTTGCTTATGTACAATTAATGCGTGCATTGGCGACACTTACCATTGCAAATAGCGAAAGAAATTGGACTGATTATTAATAAAATGGTGGAATTGACACTTTCATTATTGCATACATTATAGGTTGTGCGTAAGCTTAATGCGACTTTAAACTATTGTGAGTTTTGATTAAATTTGACAAAAGATAAAAAAATGATAGCGGAATTGCAAGCAGGCTAAACATTTGACCAAGTTCTTGCTTTGGTTAGACAATTGCCGAGACAGGAAAAAATAAAGCTAACTGAAGAGTTAGAAAAGGAAGCTATTGAAACAAAATTAGCAAGTCTGCTAAAAATATTTCAAACTGACGAATTAGGTTTAGATATTATAAACGAAGAAGCGGAAACTGTAAGGCAACAGATATATGACAATCAAAAACAGTAAAGTCATTTTTGACACAAATGTTTGGGTTAGCTTTCTTATTGGTAAACGTCTACTTTTATTAGCAGATACATTTCAGGCAAACAAATTACTATTATAACTACCGAACAACTTTTGAATGAAATAAAAGATATCACAAGTAGAGAAAGACTAAAAAAATATTCTCCTCAACAAAATGTTTTAGAATAGATTGAACTTTTAGGGACGATTGCTGAAAAGGTAGAAATAAGACCGACACATTTTATAAATCGTGACCCTAAAGATAATTTTTTATTAGACCTGATTGATTTTTCAAAAGCAGATTACTTAATTACAGGCGACAAAGATTTGTTGATGCACAATCCGTTTAAGACAGCTACCATCTTGACACCTGCTGATTTTGAAAGGATACTGACGGAAGAATAAAAAGCCGACGCCTAACGAATGCTTGCTGCCATAGCGGCTGACAAATACCTGTCAGCAGTAGTTTTTTAGTTTAACATTATATTTTTATCCAAGCTGACGGAACCAATATTTCCGCCACAGACAGCAAGTAGTAAACTATTACCTGCAATCAATTGTACACCCTACCATGACAGAAAGAAATATTAGCAAAGACATTTTGTTCGGACTGTCTGTCGGCGATGCGTTAGGTGTGCCTGTCGAATTTAAAAGCAGGCAGGTTATTCAACAAAGTCCGGTCACCGATATGCGGGGTTATGGAACGTACAACTTACCGGCAGGAACCTTTTCGGATGACAGTTCCCTCGCTTTTTGTCTTGAGGAAGCGCTGACGCACAACTTTAGCCTGCAAAGAATCGCTAACAATTTTTCGGAATGGAAGAATAACAGTTACTGGACACCCTATGGAAATGTATTTGATATTGGAATAGCAACAAGTGCAGCTATCCGAAGAATTGACGAAGGCACTCCGCCGGAATTAGCAGGCTGCTTTGAGGAAGAGGAGAATGGCAATGGTTCGCTGATGAGAATTTTACCATTGCTTGTTTACACCAGAAAACGACCGGTTGAAGAACGCCATAAACTAACCAAACAAGTCTCTTCTATTACGCACGGGCATATCCGCTCGGTCGTTGCCTGCTTCTATTATCTTGAATTTGCAAGATTAATAAGCGAAGGGCAAAATAAATTTGATGCTTATAAAAAGTTACAGCGCAGTGTTTCGGATTTCCTCTTAGCGCAAGCGGTTTCTCCCAACGAAATTGATTTGTTTCGCCGGTTGCTGAAAGAAGACATTTTTGAATTATCCGAGGATAAAATTTTTAGCAGCGGCTATGTTTTACATACTTTGGAAGCAAGTATCTGGTGTTTGCTAACGACCAATACTTATAAAGACGCTACCTTAAAAGCAGTAAATTTAGGGATGGACACCGACACAACCGGAGCAGTCACCGGCGGACTTGCCGGGCTTGTTTATGGCTTTGAAAACATTCCTCCCACCTGGATAAAACAAATGGCAAGAATCCACGACATCGAAGACCTGGCAGACCGGCTTGAAAAATTTGCCGGCAGCCAATAATGGCCTCTGTAAAAGCATCACCAACTTATACTCTTTAAATGTCTGTTTTAAAGAAAATCTCCTGCTATGATTAAAACAATTTTAAGCAGCCTGTTTCTTGTTTGTCTTCTTGTTCCGCAATTTTTATTCAGTCAGTCGGGCAATGCAATGCTTGGCAGCGCATTTGGTAAAAAGAGAAAAGTTGCTGCTGATGTAAGCGGGCATTGTTGCCAGAATGATTCTACACTCACAACCGTACCGATACAAAAAGACGGTAAGATAATATCCGCACACAACCCTGCAAGAATTATAGTTTGATCAGTTTAAAAAATTTCTTGTTCTGTCCTTGGCTTATCTCCGCGATGTAAGTACCAGCGGCATATTTGGCGCCCAACATTATACTTTGATTTGGAGAAATATCAGGAATAATGTCCATTATTTTACCTGTGATATCTGTAATTCTGACGGTAATTTTTTCGAATGTATTGCTGCTTTGTGCCTCTATGTTGTAAAAATGTTCCGAAGGATTAGGATAAATAAGCACATTAAAAATTTCATTGTTTTTAAGTGGTTTAAACTTCTCTCCAGACGTTGTTAAGCTACCCGATTTTGTAATTGAAACAGGGACGGATAAGTTACCCGTATAATAATTACCCGCCATCACAGTAACAATAAACTGGGCGTTTGCATTTCCTCCCGCAGATACAGTAAAGCTTGTTCTTGCCGTGCCGGAAGTCTTATCGGCACTCAGCGAGTCCAGCGCGCCAACTGTAATAGCAGAAGCGCCAACAATCGAAGCGCCGGCAGTAACCGGCTTGATAGTAAATGTAACTGCAGCATTTCGTATGTCTCCTCTGTAGCCATCTGCTGTGTCAGTAATGAGAGCGGAAACAGGCAATGTTAATTTATCGGTAACAGACTGGATGGCCTGCGGCCCCGTGTATTTGACTATTGCATTTTCGGGTAGTGTAAAAAGTGTGGTAGCAGCCGGGTTAACAAAGGTATATGCACTATTATTCACGCCTCCGAAAGTAGCTGTTACCACATTAGAAGTGGTATTTAATAACGGATAATTCAGCGTACCTGTGAGATCGTAGGACTTGGGCGTAAGACCTGATTTGCCCAGTACTTTTGACCCCATTTTAAAGGTTACATCGGATGCAGGACTACAGCCATTGTAGTAAAAGTTTGCTGCGTATGATAAACCTGCATTTAGTGTTACCAGGTCGCTGTATTGTTGTGTAACCGGAACTGCCGTTACCGAAGAATATCCTGCATAAGGCAAAACAGTTACGTGCGTGGTTTTGGTAGTGTGATTTCCGCTTTTATCTACGGCAGTCACCACAACTACATTGTCTCCGGCATTATAACATTTGAAACTGGCCGGAGATACGGTAAGACCATTATAAGAATTTAATTCGCAATTATCATATACGGTATCTAACACAAGAGCCGGGATAATATAAGCATCTCCATTTGCGTTTAGCATTACGCTCGCATTTCTGGTCATCATATATGGAGGAATGGTATCTACTACCGTAATAGTGAACTGTCCGGATGCAGTGTTGCCGAATGCATCTTTTGCTTCTACCATTACCTCCGTATTACCAACCGGAAAGAAAGAACCCGGATTCTGGCTGTATCTGATAGTTATGGTATCCGAACAGCCCGAACTTGCAGTAGCTTTAAATTTTACCCTGGCACCGCATTTACCCGGCTCTACCGGTGTATATATGGAGCCGGGCGTGTTAAGTGTAAGCGAAATAAACTCCTTGCACGTACCGGTTATATATCCAGCCACCCAGTTAGAGGTTGGTCCGTTTAAAGCAAAGTTCCGCAAAATGCCATTTCTGTATCCATCCAAAATGGTATCAGCAGTATTTTTACAGGAAGCCAGGCCTACGTTAAGCGTGTAATGCGCGTATAATCCATTTTGATACTCCAGATCCGAGCAGTATAAGTTATTCTGAATTTGCGACTGGCATATTGCTTTAGACCATATTCTTATTTCATCCATCACTCCGTTAAAGTGCCGGCTAAAGGTGGAAGAATCTTTTGTATATGCACCCAGATAAAAACTACTGTTAACTGCCCGGTGCAGATAAGGAGCTGTAAGCAGGGTTTGAACAAAATTGCCATTCACATACAAATCGAGCTTTCTGGATGTTTGTACAAATGCGATATGCGTCCAGGTATCAATCGGGACTTTATAGGATGATGTTATTGTGCCGGCAGCAGGCTGATAAGTGCTGATGTATCCTTTGGTATCCAATGCAACAACGATACCTCCATTGTTATTACGTTCATTTCCAAAAATTACCGAATTTTCTTTTTTGTTGTATGCCTTTACTTTTATCCATGCTTCAAAACTGTATTGCCCGTCTTCCCCTGCTCCTACCGGATCAATATATGCCAAATCTACCCGGTCATCTATTCCATCAAAATCCAGGGCGCCTGCGGTAGTGCCACCTTCAGCATCTATATTAAATACAGCTCTTTGCAGTGGGTTATTAATAAGCGAATATATAGCCGTTGTTGCTCCTATATCCATTGGTCTTCCACTCAAAGTTCCATAGCCTGAGTCGTATGGAACAGTAGTACCGGTTGAATATAATTGATACTTCACCATCGAAAAAGCAGTATCAGGGTACAACACGGGATCTATATTATTAAATGTTGCGGTGCATTGCCCTGCCGGCACATCTGCAAACTGGTCTGAGGGTCCTGTAAGTGCAATATTTAAACCTGTTGGTATTAAACGGGCAACAGCAGGATGCCCTGCTTCGTTTTCCGAATACCCGGCAACAACTATTTTACCATCTTTTTGTATGGCACATGCCGTATTGTAATCTGCTCTGTTGTCTGTCCAGTTTCCAAAATCTATAATCGCTTTGCCAAATGTGCCAAAACTGCTATCCAGTGAGCCATTGGTGTTGTACCGCAGGACCTGAAAGTTTTGATGGCCACTGTAAGAAATATATACGCCGCCCGTACTTTTAAAATAATTTCCCGTCTGAACAATTTTACCATCCTGCTGCACTGATAATGCCATTCCGGTTACATAATCAAAGTAATCGGCAGCCACAACCTGCACGCCGCTGCCATTAAAACTTTTATCAGGATTGCCGTTCGTATCTATTCTTGCTACTTCCAGTTTCGCATCATCATAATACCTGTTCTGATCTCCGCCTAAAAGAATTTTGCCGTCTGCCTGCATAGCTATTGAAGTGCCGATTTCATAGCCTGATTTGCCATCAATTACTGCAAAGCCATCCTGGCTGAAGCTACTGTCTATACTGCCTGCAGCTTTTAACCTTATAGCTAAAAAATGACTTAAACCGGAAGAACTGGTACCTCCCAAAACAATTTTATCATCCTGCTGCAAAACTAACCCGGCTATATCCTCATCAGTTGAACCAATGTTTATTACGTCAATTCCATTTATACCAAATTGCTTATCCGCGCTGCCATCTCTATTTAGCTGAACTGCTACTGCATCTTTGGAAGCCGCAAAAGCAGAATTGTAGTTGTAAGTATAACCTGCCAGTACAATTTTACCATTGGGTCTTAAAGCAACTGCCCGGCAATAATCAACACTGCTATATAAAATCTTTACATACGGAGAAAGATCAATCAACTTCTTTCCATCTTTATCAAAGGTGCTGTCCAGACTGCCGTTTTGAGTAAGCCTTGCTACTGCAATATCATATCGGTTATTAATATTTGTTTTAGGTATGATGTAATCATCATTGGCATCCCCCACAACTATGATTTTACCATCCGGCTGCACCGCAAGCCCATAAGCTACATCGTAGCTTGTAAAATTTTGGGTGGAGAAGTCAATAAATACTTCTCCGTTATTTCCAAAAGCGCTATCCAGGGCACCGTTTTTACTTAGCCGTATAACAGCAAAATCAGCGTTGCCCGAAAGATAGTTGTTGCCATATCCTGCAATTATAATTTTACCATTGGGCTGAATGGCTACTGCATTAATGTCATATATATACTTCTGCAGGTCTATATCCTTATAAAGAAATTTACCCCCGTTAGCAAAAGTGCTGTCCAGAGCGCCGGCCTGGGCAAACAGCACAGTATAGCAAAGCAAAGCTGCTATCGTTAGTAAAGATTTCATTTTTAGAACTTGTTTTTAAGTGTTTAAGAGAATTTATGCGTATAAAAACCGGAATGCAGATTTAATTGTTCGGCCCGCCGCCTAAAATATATACCGGCTTTGCTCATTCAATAGTTTGGTTAATAAAGGTTGAATGCAATTAGTGCCTTGAAACAGGCATTTGGCAAGACTAAACCAATTATTTAATTAATCAAATTTTTTCTCAGCGCTTATTATAAACGGGAAGCTTATTATAGCAAAGTCTCACCCTTAATTATGCAGCAATACCTGTTGCCATAAACAACCTGCATGCTACGGGATTAAGCGAAATATCGCGGGACATAGAAAAAAAAGGTCAATTTACTGCTACTTAAATAGCATTAACAAAGCCGTGCCTGATGAGCAACATTACGCAATCGTAGTGTTGATATAAACAACCGGTAACATAACTCCTAAAATACTACTTTTAAAGCATGAGTACAAAAGACTTCGACCGCAGAAACTTTGTAAAGCACACTGCACTCGGTATGGGCGCGCTGGTCTTACCCGGATTAAAAAGCAGCGCCGCGCCGGAAACATTCAATCATCCGGCTGAGCAACAATTAAATATTCTATGTATAGGCGCCCATCCCGGCGATCCGGAGTTTGGCTGCGGCGGTACACTGGCCAGATACAGCGATGCAGGTCACCAGGTAAATATTCTATACCTTACCCGCGGCGAAGCAAGCGATGCCTCTAAAACCTTTGATGAAATGGCGGTTTTGCGCACCAAAGAAGCTGAAACCGCCTGTAAAGTGCTGCATGCAAAAGCCATTTTTGCAGGGCAAACTGATGCCAATACAGAACTGAACAAGAAAAGTATTGATGCAGTAACGAAGCTGATTTTGCTGCAACAACCCCATATCGTTTTTACGCACTGGCCGCTGGATACGCACCAGGACCACCAGATAGCGGCGCTGCTTGGTTTTAATGCATGGGCAAAAAGCAACCGTGCATTCCAGTTGTACTATTACGAGGTAAACACCGGCAGCGAAACGCTGGATTTTGCACCGACCGATTATGTAGATATTTCGGCTGTTCGCGACCGGAAAAAAGAAGCCTTACTGGCACATCAAACGCAAAGTCCGGAAGCAGTATATACTTCCTTCTTCAAAACCATGGAAGACTTCAGAGGATTGGAAGCCGGCGTACCCGCAGCAGAAGGCTTTATCCGGTTTAAGAAAGGGGAAGAAAGAGGAAGTATTATTGGCTTATAAAAAATAAAAGTGTCGCTCTTCAAATTATTAGATCGCTGCAATTTGTAAATTAAAATTATAACAGGTTTTCCATAACGCATATTCCTGTGGATAAACAGGACAGACCAATGCATGCATCCGTTTTATACTATTTTAAATGCGACTATTTGGTTGAAGAAAACAAATAACATAGTTAGCCATTATCATAACAACCTGCTACTATTGCATTGCTTCGGCTGCTGTTTTTGCCTGTAAAATCTGTATAGCGCCGCTGGCACTGTTGCCGGAGAACTGGATAAAGATGTTACCGCCAGCAGCCCTGCGTATTACATACACTTCTACCGGGTCGTTCCAGTAATCAATAGAGCCTTCTTCGCCAAAATAGGTCGCCTTGTCTTTTATGCGGTCCAGTTCGGACTTGGGCACTTTAGCATTATATACTTCCACACCGCCGGCGGCCTTGACGGAATCTTCATAGTATTGCCGGAAAAGCGGCAACGACCAGTCATTACTACTGCCTGCACCTACAATATATGTTTTAAATACACTGCCGTATTCGGGCGTCATCACGCCATTGAGAGGTAAGAAAAGCATATCGTATTTCTTTTGCACCGGCTTGTTCTGGTATTGCATACCGGGCGGAACTTTAAAGAACGGAAAGCTGTCCAGCACTTTATCACTCACCGGTAAGGCTGCGATATTGAAACTGTCTTTTTGTGCACCTGCCGCCGCCACTGCGGTGTCTTTATTTGCAGATAACCCTGCTGCCGAATCCTGCTCCTGAACACCAGAAGAATTATTACGGCAACCAGCCATTACCACACTGCTCAATAATATAAATTTTAATAAATGCCTGATCAGCATACAATGATTTTAGATAAAAAAATACAGCCTGTCTTTATCGCACTACCCGCTCGCAAAATAAGTACTAAATGCTTACCAACTGTGCTAACTTTTCCATTTCCGGATTAGCGGATCAACAGCTTTTGTGGCAAAGGCAGCGAGTTTTTTCCGGAGTAATTAAAACTTCAAACCATACTTAGCGATGAATTTTCCCTTTTTCTTTAAGTAAATCATGTTTGCGGCAGCGGAAGTTATCAGTGCTCTCACCACCGGCAATCAAACGGAGAAGCCGGCAGCCTTTAACCTTTGTGCGCAATCTAATTTGATAAGCATATTATATACGGACAATTGACGATGTTGAACGGCGACAAGCGTACGAAAAACTTCGTGATCTTCATGCCCGTTTAATTTATGTGGAAAGGATAAATAGCCCACCCTTCTTTCAAATCTTATTAACTACAATACTATGCTTAAAAATCTGCTGCGCGTTGCCTTCCGCAATTTCAAAAGAGATATAGGATATAGCCTCTTGAATATAATAGGACTTACCATTGGTATTACCTTTAGTCTGTTCCTTATTTTTTATATAAAAGACGAGCTGAACTATGACCGGTACAATGAGAAAGCCGACCGGATTTTTCGTATTAACTCGTACATACAGGAAGCCGGTAAAGACGAAATGAAATGGGCTATAACGCAGTTCCCGCTGGCGCCTGCGCTTAAACAGGATTATCCAGAAGTAGAAGCAGCGGTTCGTTTTGTACCGAATGGCAAAATCATGTACAAAAACGGTGACCTGCACTTCTACGAAGAGAAAGTATTTTATACCGATAGCACAGTCTTTAGAATATTTACCTACCCGTTTATAGAAGGCGATGCCAAAACTGCATTAGTGGCGCCCAACTCGATGGTGCTTACACAATCGGAAGCGGAAAAATATTTTGGAAAAAACAAAAGCGTAATGGGCAAATCGCTGCAGAACGATAATGGCGATGTATATAAAATTACCGGTGTTGTAAAAGACGTTCCAAAAAATTCGCACTTCATCTTCAATGTGCTCTTATCAGTAAGTTCTTTACCTAAAGACTTCAACAATAGTTGGGGCAGTTTCAATTTTTATACCTATGTCTTACTAAAACCGGGCGCCAATGCAGCCGCTTTTGGTAAAAAATTATTGCCTCTGTACGATAAATACATGGCTGCTATTTTTAAACAGTTTAATGTAAAAATACACTACGATATGCAGCCTGTTACCGCTATACACCTGCATTCCGAAATGGTAAACGAGCCCGAAGAACTGGGCAGCATGTCTTATATCTATATCTTTTCGGCAGTAGCTTTATTCATGATCATCATTGCGTGCATCAATTACATGAACCTTACTACAGCGCGCAGCGCCCGCAGGGCAAAAGAAATAGGCATCCGCAAAGTAACCGGCTCTTCCAAATCACAACTGGTAGCGCAGTTTCTCGTAGAATCTACGCTCACTGCATTTTTTGCCCTGTTGCTGAGTATTGGATTTATTGCGTTGTTTCTTTCCACTTTCAATTCGCTGGCCGGCAAGTTTATCTCGTTTTCAACTTTGTTCGAGCCGGGCACATTAATTATTATAATTCTTATTGTGTTGCTGGTTGGTTTGCTGGGCGGCAGTTATCCGGCCTTTTACCTGTCTAAATTCAACCCGGTACACGTGCTTAAAGGCAGCTTATCCAAAGGCTCGAGCAATGTAGCGCTGCGCCGCACGCTGGTGGTAGTACAGTTTACTATTTCTATGGTTATGCTCATTTGTACCTGGGTGGTGTACAACCAATTGACCTACCTGCGAAACAAAGATTTGGGATTTAACAGGGAACGGGTGCTTTCCCTTTCCGCCAATACAGATAAAGACATCCATGGCAGTTTGCTCTCTTTTAAAAACGACCTGAAAAGCAAACCTGGCGTGCTTGCTGCCAGCACGGCCGAAGCTACACCGGGCAAAGGCATCAGCTTCAACCTGTTTACGGTAGAAACAAAAAACGGCTTTACCGACAAAGGCGTGGACGTGTATGGCATAGATGAAGACTATTTTAAAACGCTTGGTATGCAGGTAAAAAAGGGCAGAAATTTCTCCGGCTTGCCCGATACGTTGCACAGCATTATTGTAAATGAAAGCATGGTAAAAGAATTTGGCTGGAATGAACCGCTGGGCAGGCGGGTAAAGTTTCCGGGTGATACTTCGGGCAGATACCTGGAAGTAGTTGGGGTAGTAAAAGATTTTAACCAAAAATCGCTGTACAATCCTATTACGCCACTCATCTTATATTACCGTCCCAACAGCAACAATATACAGGTAAAGCTGGATGGCAAAAACCTTCCGGCAACTATTGCCGGCATCGAAAAAACCTGGAAAAGCACATTCCCGGAGTTACCTTTTCAATACACATTCCTCGACCAGGATTTCGACTCGCAGTATGCTGCCGACCAAAAGCGCGGAAAAATATTTGTAACCTTTTCCATCCTTACTATTTTAATCACTTGTCTTGGCTTGTTAGGACTGGTTGCGTTTACCACGCAGCAACGGCAAAAAGAAATCAGCATCCGTAAAATAATGGGCGCAGGCGTAGGGCAGATTGTGCCGCTGATTACAAATAATTTTGTTGCGCTGGTTGGTATTTCCTGCCTGATAGCTTTTCCGGTTGCTTATTTGTTTATGAATAAATGGCTGCAGGTATTTACCTACAACACGGGCCTGTCTGCAACGCCGTTTCTGTTATCTGCGCTTGCAGTATTGCTGCTCACTTTGCTCACCGTTACTTTTCATACCGTAAAGGCAGCAATAGCCAATCCGGTAAAGAGCCTGCGAGCAGAATAGGGCTGAAAAAAGAATTGAAATTCAACCGGCAGTAAAAGCAATAAACATTTCGTTGGAACAAAACAACTACTGCATCTTTCAAAATGCATGAAAAATATTTTACAATCCGAAAAACGGAAACAGTCAGGAACTGAAAGTTGAAATTGAATAATGAGATTTATATTGACGGAGAAATAGATGCCGCACAGAAGTTTATCAGCCGCTTTGTCAGCGGGAAAAACCTGTTCGTTGCATAAAAATTTTACAGCGGCTGTTTGGCGATCTCAAAACTATTATATAAACCAACTATAGTGGATAAACAACAAATACCAGTAAAGAAAAATTTTAAAGACATCAGCGATAAGGTTGACAAGCTTTATGACAATTTTATCCTTGAAAATATAAACGACCATTGCTTAAGAATCGCAGTAATGCAGGAGGCATACAGATGGCATTATCACCGCCATACAGACGAATTATTTGTGGTGCTGGAAGGCGAGCTTAAAATAGAAATCAAAGACAAGGATACTGTGTTTTTAAAACCAGGCGAGTTTATTAAAATTGCTGCTAAAACAATCCATAAAACAAGTGCTGTTACCCGAACAGTAAATTTATGTTTTGAAAAAAACGCAGCCGATACCATTTTTGTTGATTAAACTTTATTGTTGCAGGGCAGTTAGTGTCCGGCCTTAGCAGCGCGGTGCCAGACCTGCGCTTGCGAAAAGGCGAATACTGCGAGGCAATTAAAATACGCAACTTACAGGTTACTTCTTAAGGTAATGCCCTATCAAATACTTTCTGGTTGTATAGCTTTCCGCTGTGTTATTATATTTGAAAAATACACCTCCCGAATACATCAATAAGCGGCTTCTGTTTGTTAACTAAAATGTGCACTATAGCGCCTTACTGCACACAACAACCATAGCCAATTGCTATCTATCTATATCACACACCTGCAAATTGCACTCCCCTTTATTATTAATTAAAATTGAAGAACAGCAATTCTTTATAAATCGGTTTGATAATAAAGATACATTTGGATAAAAATTCAACCGCTTATGTTACACCGATCTTTACTCCGTGTTCTGTCTTTATTATGTTTATTACCGGCAGGTTTTTCTTCACTCTATGCTCAAAAATCTGTTCCTAAAATTGCTATACCGGCCGGGGCAACGGCCAATAATAACGCTATCAGCAACGCAGGCGCTTCGCAGGCTAACGACAAGAATTTTGATGCAGCCATGCTTACAAACAGGATAAGCGCCGCAAGCCTGCAGTTCGCAGAAAATAATGGCCAGGTTGCTGATGTAAAAGGCAAGCCACAGCCCGGTGTTTTATTTACGGCACACAGCGGCGGCGCCCAACTTTTTCTTACTGCCAATGGCATCAGCTACCAGTTTAGCCGGGCATTTATAAGCAAAGCGGCAAAAGAAAAACAGGTTGCTGCCAAGTTTAAATATAAAGCTACAGACAGCACACAATTATACAGGCTGGATGTACAGCTTGCAGGTGCTGATCCGCAGCCGGACATTGTTAAGGAAAACGAACGAACAGGCACTGAAAATTTTTATCTGGCACATTGCCCAACCGGCATTACCGGTGTAAAAAGCTACAGCCGTATTGTTTATAAAAATGTATATCCCCATATTGACTGGATAATCTATAGTAAAGGTAAAAGTCTGAAATACGACTTTGTGGTAAACCCCGGTGGAAATGTAGCCAATATAAAACTGCGGTATAATGGCGCCGAAAAAATAAGTCTGAATGAAAAAGGCGCAGTGACCATCAGCTCGCCGTTAGGCACCGTAAGCGAGCAGCAGCCGGTTTCGTTTCAGCAGGGCGGAAAGGCAATAGCGAGTAAATTTATTGTAGAAAAAAATACATTAAGCTTTGAAATAAAAGACTGGAATAAAAGCCTGCCGTTAACCATTGATCCGGAAGTCGTATGGGCTACCTACTATGGAGGAGCGGGCAATGAGGCGGGCTACTCCTGTACTGCCGATGCTGCCGGCAATGTGTACCTGGCTGGCATTACAACTTCGGGGGCGGGTATTGCCTCCGCTGGCTTTCAAACGAAGGAAGGCGGCGATTACGATGCATTCTTAGTAAAGTTTGATGCAGCCGGAAACCGGTTGTGGGCTACCTACTACGGTGGTAAAGATGCAGATTATGGCAACGCCTGTACTACCGATGCCGCCGGCAATGTGTACCTCACCGGAAGTACCAACTCTGTATCCGGTATTGCATCCAATGGGTTTCAGAATACAACGGGCGGCGTGCAGGATGCATTCCTGGTAAAGTTTAGTGCATCCGGCCTAAGGTTATGGGCTACCTATTACGGCGGTAAGAATCTTGATTATGGCAACGCCTGTACTACCGATGCTACCGGCAATATCTATATAGCCGGCACTACTTCCTCGGGCATAGGCATTGCATTTAATGGGTTTAAAAATAAAACAGATGATTACGGCGATGCATTTTTGGTAAAATTCGATGCAGCCGGAAACAGATTATGGGCTACCTATTACGGCGGCGATTCGCTGGAAGAAGGCCGCGCCTGCGCAACAGACCGTTCGGGAAACGTATATCTTACCGGAGAAACAGTATCAGCAAACGGCATCGCATCAGGCGGATTTCAGAACACAAAAGGCGGTGATTATGATGCATTCTTAGTAAAGTTTGATGCGGCTGGCAACCGGTTGTGGGCTACCTATTATGGCGGCGAATCGTTTGACCGCGCTTACTCCTGCGCAACAGACGGCAGTGGAAATGTGTATATGGCCAGCCAGACTTTCTCCAATACCGGCATTGCATTCAACGGGTTTCAAAATACGATGGGCGGCGATCAGGATGCTTTTTTAGTGAAGTTTGATGCAAGCGGTTCGCGGCTGTGGGCTACCTATTATGGTGGCGATGGTATTGATGCAGGGCTGTTATGTGCAGCCGACAGTGCAGGAAGTGTGTATATGGCTGGTGATACCTACTCGGCCAATGGCATTGCATCAGGCGGATTTCAAAATAACTATGGTGGTGGTGAAGACGCTTTTCTTGTAAAATTTACCGCTTCCGGCGCCCGTGCATGGGCTACTTACTATGGCGGTAATGTAATGGATTACGGCACTTCCTGCGCCACGGGCAGCGGAGGAAATATATATTTGGCCGGCGATACCTACACACATAGCGGCCTTGCATCCAATGGCTTTCAGGACACTTTGGGTGGCGGAGAGACAGATGCCTTTTTAGTAAAGATTTCAGACCGCGGCGTATTGCCGCTACGCCTTCTTTCTTTTGATGCGCTTTTGCAAAACAAGCTTGTAAACCTTACCTGGCAAACAGCACAGGAAATTAATTCGGCGCTCTTTATAGTAGAGAAAAGCAGCGATGGCATTACTTATTATCCGGTGCAGGATGTACCGGTATCCAGCAGCAACAACCATATTTATACAGCAACAGATAAAAGCCCGTTTACCGGTAACAGTTTGTACCGCCTGAAAATGGTGGATAAAGACGGCGCTTTTTCTTATTCGGCTGCTATACCTGTTGTGTTTATGCTAAAGAGCCTGATTGTGGTAAGTCCGAACCCGGCAACCGATAAGCTGACCGTACAATTGCAAAACGGGAACAGTGCAACAGCAAGCCTGCAATTAACGGATGTAAACGGACGAATTTTTTATACTAAACAGCTAATGGTAACAGCCGGCGTTAATACCTTCTATATTCCGGTATCAGCCTTTGCCAATGGCCCGTACCTGCTTACTGTATTACAGGGTACCGATAAACAAACTATAAAATGGATAAAAAAGTAAAATAGGAAAGGTTTTTAAAATGATAAAGGGCTTCCGGCAAAAGCCCTTTATCATTTATGTGTATAATAACCCACCTGTTGTTTGCATCAGCCGGTAATATTACACCCGATCCTGCAAAATTATACTGATGTGATGGTTTGTAATTAACTGGCAGAAAGTAAGATATTCCTGTTAGCACAAGGCTTTACTCCTGTTTGTGAGCAACCGGATTGCCGGAGAGCCTGTATAAAAACTGCCGATTATTCCGCTTGCTTAATTTCTCCCCGATAGGTTAGATAGGACCCGTTAGCAGAAAAGACCTGCAACGTAGCAAAGTCATTATTATCCGAAACAGTTAGTACAAAACGGGCTGCATTTTTGTCTTCAGCCGGCTTTATGGCAATACTGTATTTGCCTTTCTTCAGTGGCCGTACATTATAATCAAAATTGTAAGAAGTAAAGTCAAGGCCAGCTACGTATGGGAGGTAACAGGTGAGCACACTATCTTTTAGGGTCACCGCATTATTATAGCTCAGATGACGTTCGCCGCCATCCTTCGCCTGTAAATACTGCGCATGAAAATCGAAGTTCCTTTGCACTGCAAAAGGCGAAACATTTTTTGGGTTACTGCCTGTTGATTCCTGTGCCTGTAAAGCAGTAAATGTGCAAGAGCATACCAGTATAATTAAAAAGGTAACAGGCAAAATGGTTTTCATAACAAGAGAATTTTTCTGAATATTAGCTGCAAATATATTATGCCTTTTTTGCCTTTGCAACTGCACAAAATCCGGAAGGCTGTTTACTGCTATAAATTAACAGAAAGCAACTTGCTTCTGCCCGTGTTTCCATACAATTATACATTGATCAGCCTACCTCAAAACGTTTTATTCCGGCTTACTAATTTTTGATGGTTTCGTAATAATGTTTAAGCACGAACCAGGCTTTTTTCTTTTCGCCAAATTCGGATAGCAGCCCTTTGCGGTTGTATCCGTTTTGATAAACCGGGTGCATTCTTCCCAACGACCGGTAATCAACCAACAACCAGGGCGATACCCCAACAAGATTAGGCGTTTGCCGGAACATTTCGATCTGGTCTTTATAGACCAGTTCCTGATATTCTTCACTCCAGGAGTTCGCTTCATCTTTCGGACCGTAATTACTGCCATACTTCGCTTCGCCGCCAAACTCGGATATGATTAACGGCTTCTCCACCACAAAATTCCATTTGGTATCGGATGGCTTTCCCTGCCACGGCACGTACCAGCCCAGGTACTCATTCACTGCAATGATATCTACCTGGCGGCAGATCGTGTCCCACACAGTAAACGCATTGTCTTTATAACCCTGGTTGCTAAGCACCGAAGTAATCAGCCGCGAGGAATCGAGCAGGCGGCATTTTGCAGTAAGCGCTACGAGGGCGTCCGTTCTGACGGGCGTGGTCGTATAGGTTTCGTTCGATAAACTCCAGATAATAACACCGCAGCGGTTTCGGTCGCGCCGTATCATTTCCCGCATCATGGTGTCCATTTTTTCCGGCATTCCTTTCGCTGAAAATTCTATATTTTGGTACACCGGTATTTCATCCCATACCATCAGCCCCATTTTCTCGGCCAGTTTTACCATGTGTTCGTTATGCGGATAGTGCACCAGCCGGATGAAGTTGCAGCCCAATTCTTTTGCCCAGGTAAGCAATACCAGCGCGTCTCCTTCGGAATAAGCTTTGGCAGCTTTCATCGGCCGTTCTTCATGAATATCCACGCCTTTTAAGAAAACAGGCTTTTTATTGAGCAGTACTTTTGCACCCACAGCCTCGATGCTTCGGAAGCCAATGTCTTCTGATAGCGTGTCATCATCGGTTTCTATAAACACCTTATAAAGCTTTGGATCATCGGGGTTCCATAGCCGGAACTTTGCGGAGAAATGAATGGGAGCATGGCCATCATTATTAGTACTGGCCATATAATTTATCTTCAGCTCCGGTATGCTTATACGTACCTGCTGTGCCGTTGCGGCTCCGTTCAGTTTTACCCAGCCCAGCACTTCATTCAGGGAATGCTTTTTTAGTTGAATAGAATAATCTTCTATAAACGAATTGTTTGTTTCAACGAGGTACACTTCGCGGGTAATGCCCCCATAGTTAAACCAGTCGTACCCTAAGCCCGGCAAACCATCTTTTCTCCGGCTGTTATCTGCCTTTACAATCAGGCTGTTTTCGCCTTCGGCAGCTATAGCTGTTAATTCAAACTGAAAAGGTGTAAAGCCGCCTTCATGCCTGCCCAACAGTTGTCCGTTTAAATAAACATCCGCCGTATAATTAACGGCTCCAAAATATAGAAACAACCGCTTACCGGCCTGCCGGCTATAGTTAAACGTTTTTTTATACCATACAGCGCCTTCCACATACGTAAGCTCCGGCAGTTGCGTATTAAAGTCGCCGGGAACATGCAGCGCAGGCCCCGCATCAAAAGAATATTCTACAAAATCCGTTTTCTTTTGTGGCTTTTTTTCTTTCCATAACTGCCGCCACTCTCCTACGCCCGTCGGGTCAATGATTACCTTCCATTCTCCGTCCAGGCTTACTTTTTTGCGGCTGTCAATATTCGTCATGGCAGATTGCCCGTGCGCGCAATTACTCAAACCAAGAGCAGTTATCAGTAATAGTAAAAACGTACGGGTATCGGGAAGTTTGGTCTTCATGTAATAGGTGCAATATTCATAAAAGTCTTTCTTTCGCAACAAACAAATTTAACTAAGTACAGTGTAACTTAAATTATTTCAAGTTTTAGGCGGGCGGGGACGCCCGCCCATAGCCATGCTACCGGGTGGCGCCGCAACATCCGGACTATACAGGATATGTAAACTAACTTAAGTTACAGTGTACTAAGTACAAACTGGCTTTACTATTACACTTTGTGTTTACAAGTTTATATTAAATAGGCTTTCCTACAGCAGATTTGTATCTCATACAAAAGTCGTTTAGTCCCTTACCTTATTGTTTAAAACTAAAAAAATAAAAAACCTTTGCGGCAATAAATAAACATTTTATTCTTTAGGTTGTTGCTGGCTTGCAGCTTTACGAGTAGGATTTGCCAGGCTACTGATTAATGAACTAATAGTTTTTTGAATTTCATCAAATGATATGGTTGCAGTACTGTTTGTTGTATTAAAAGCTAAAAATTCAGGAGTAATCTTAGCATCATCATCATAAATATGTGATTTGATAGTTGCTACAGATTGTAAAGCATTTTCAATGGAGGCTGGAGACAAGTCAGAAGTAACTGGTATTACTGAATTGATTTTAGGGGAACCAATGCCACTTGCTCTTACTTCTAAAGAACCGGTTACTTTTTTTCGTGAAGCAGCTATTCCTAAACCTATTGGTGTTGTCAAGTTTATATTTCTTTCTTTTGTGGTTACTCTGGCAACCATTCTTACTCCAACTCCAATTGATACAAAAGAGCTTTTATTTGAAATAATTAACTCCAATGTTTGCGTTTGTGAAAAATCATATATCACAACATAAGTTTCATTTTTAGCTGAAACTGTATTTCCCGTGAATTTAAGACTTCCATCATTTTGAACCTGAAAAACAGTCACTGATGAAACAATGTTTGGAAAAGAATTTAAAAGAGACTTATCATGCTTTATTTCAGTGAGTTTTTTGTTGGAAAGCAAATTATTACTGTCCATGTATTCTATTTCTCCCTGGTACTTTTGAGGAACTGTTAATGAGATATAGTTTGAGGTAACGAACTTGATATCCTGAGCTGACAAGCTATCAATATATACAATAGCTGCTAAAAAAAAGATAGCTTTAAGATTAGAGACAAAATTCTTGTTTCTCATATGAGATAGTAAGGGTTAGAAAATTGTACTAAAGAAAAAAATTATTTCTAATAAAGAAAAATAAATTTGTAAAGGGGAGACAAAGCCGGTCGTCAATTTAAAATCATTGCTTGAGTGCGTATTGTTGTAGGAACCACTTTTTATGTTCTTTGCAGGTATTTCAAAACTAATTCATATTGTTAAGGACTCTTGAGTAGCTAGGCATGTCATTAATGGCGTATGAGCCTGCATCACTTACTTTTAACCAGCAAACGATGTTGGAGATACAATCATTATTACGAATTTATTTTATAATAAACACGGCGTGAATAAGTAAATATTAAAAGTGCAAGTACTATGGATCAGGTATTGTATAATACAGCAACAAATGTGTGGAAAGTATCAATGTTAGCAAATTTGTCTATAAAGGCGGCAAAATCCTGCTGTTGCTACATGGAAGTTAAGGATCGAGTTTACACCAGGTTATTACAGATACTTCAGCGGATTTCTTTTTGCAAAAAGTATATACCGCTTCATATTCATCCAGAAGGCCATAATCATGTATATAATTACGGGCGAGCCCATGGTAAGAAAGGAAATATAGATAAACCACATACGGATACGCGACGTTGCAATGCCTAATTTTTCGCCGATAGCAGAACAAACACCAAAAGCCTGCATTTCTATAAACTGTCGCACCTTGTTCATACCTGCAATTTAATAACTTTCTTTAAATACTGAAATATCCATTTCAGATAAGGCGCCTTTTGGCTTAAATTTGCCTGCATTTCCAAAAGCAAATTTTTACCAATAAATTTTACAGCTATGGCTTTTGACATTGACGTGATAAAAAAAGTGTACAGCAACCTGCCGGGCAAAGTTGAAGCTGCCCGCAACACCGTTGGCCGTCCGCTTACGCTTGCCGAAAAGATTTTGTTTGCTCACCTGCACAACGATCAGCCTTTAGAGTCCTTCGGGCGCGCAAAAAACTATGTGGACTTTGCGCCCGACCGCGTGGCTATGCAAGACGCTACTGCGCAGATGGCCCTGCTGCAGTTTATGCAGGCCGGCCGGCCAACGGTGGCTGTGCCTTCTACCGTGCATTGCGACCACCTGATACAGGCTAAAACCGGTGCTGTGCAGGACCTTGCCACCGCACTGGATAAGAATAAAGAAGTATATGATTTTTTGTCCTCCGTATCCAATAAATACGGCATTGGCTTTTGGAAGCCGGGTGCAGGCATTATCCACCAGGTAGTGCTTGAGAATTATGCTTTCCCCGGCGGTATGATGATCGGCACCGACAGCCATACGCCCAACGCCGGCGGGTTGGGCATGATAGCCATAGGCGTAGGCGGCGCCGATGCCTGCGATGTAATGGCCGGCCTGCCCTGGGAATTAAAGTGGCCTAAATTAATCGGTATTAAATTAACCGGTAAACTAAGTGGCTGGACAAGTGCAAAAGATGTCATCCTGCGGGTAGCCGGCATACTTACCGTAAAAGGCGGCACCGGCGCTATTGTTGAATATTTTGGAGAAGGTGCAGACAGCCTGAGCGCTACCGGCAAAGGCACGATCTGTAATATGGGCGCGGAGATTGGCGCTACCTGTTCCCTGTTTACATACGATGATAAAATGGGGGAATACCTGCGCAATACTAACCGCGCTGATATTGCAGCATTGGCAGATACGATAAAAGAGCATCTGCGGCCGGATGAAGACGTGTATGCGAATCCTGAAAAATATTATGACCAGGTAATTGAAGTAAATCTTGATGAGTTAGAGCCCCATGTAAACGGCCCGTTCACGCCCGATCTGGCCTGGCCGATCAGCAAATTTGGTGCGGCCGTTAAAGAGCACGGCTGGCCTGAAAAATTAGAGGTTGCCCTCATTGGCTCCTGCACCAACTCGTCTTACGAAGACATTACACGGTCTGCCTCCATAGCCAGGCAAGCAGCGGCCAAGCATTTACAGACCAACGCCGAGTTTACCATAACACCCGGTTCTGAATTGGTGCGTTTTACTATAGAACGGGATGGCTTGCTGGATACTTTTGACGAGATGGGCGGTGTGGTGCTTGCCAATGCCTGCGGCCCCTGCATTGGTCAGTGGGCGCGCCACATGGACGATCCGTCCCGCAAGAATTCTATCATTACCTCTTTCAACAGAAACTTCGCCAAGCGCAACGACGGCAATTCCAGTACGCATGCATTTGTAGCTTCGCCGGAGATTGTTACGGCATTCGCCATCGCCGGCGATCTTACGTTTAACCCGCTGACCGATTCTCTCAAAAATATAAAAGGCGAATCGGTGATGCTGGATGAGCCGGAAGGCTACGAACTGCCGCCCAAAGGTTTTGCGGTAGATGACCCTGGCTACCAGGCGCCGGCAGCTAACGGCAGAGATATTGAAGTAATTGTATCGCCGGACAGCGACCGGCTTCAACTGTTGGAAGTGTTTCCAGCCTGGGAAGGCACCGACATTAAAAACCTGATGCTGCTGATAAAAGCCAAAGGCAAATGCACCACCGACCATATTTCGATGGCCGGCCCGTGGCTCAATTACCGTGGCCACCTCGATAATATATCCAACAACCTGCTGATTGGCGCTGTAAACTACTACAGCGAAAAAACGGACAGTGTAAAAAACCAGCTTACGGGCGAGTACGGGCATGTGCCGGCCACACAACGGGCGTATAAAGCCGCCGGGCTGGGCAGTATTGTGGTGGGCGATGAAAACTATGGCGAAGGCTCTTCCCGCGAACATGCAGCCATGGAACCCCGCCATTTGGGTGTACGGGCTATTCTGGTGAAATCTTTTGCCCGCATCCATGAGACTAACCTGAAAAAACAGGGTATGCTGGCGCTAACTTTTGATAACAAAGACGACTACGATAAAATACTGGAAGATGATATTATTGACATTGATGGATTAACCGGTTTTGTGCCCGGCAGCCAGCTTACTATCGTGCTGCATCACAAAAACGGTACTACCGAAAGCTTCCCTGTTAATCATACCTATAACCAGCAGCAAATAGAGTGGTTTAAGGCAGGCGCTGCATTGAATATCATTCGGAGAAAGTTTGATAAATAATAAATAGTTCATATAAACGGAGCCGGTTTTAACAAAAAACCGGCTTTTTTATTTAGGTTAAAAAAGCGAAATTTCTTAGTTTTATTACGATTGGTTTAATATTGCATCAATAGCTGCTGATAAATTCTTTAGGGGAGGCCTATCGTTATTCAGTTATAAAAGCATACAAAAAGCCGATATTAACCACCGCTGTAAATTTTAAAGGAAGCAATGGCAAAGAATTTATTAATTGTAGAGTCGCCTGCAAAAGCAAAGACAATAGAAAAGATATTGGGTGATGATTTTGAAGTAAAAAGCTGCTACGGACATATACGTGATCTGGAGAAAGACGATATGGGCATTGATGTAAAACACAATTACAAGCCCCGCTATATCGTGCCTGAAGACAAGCAAAAAGTAGTGAAGGAATTAAAGCAGCTTGCTAAAAAATCGGGGGAAGTGTGGCTGGCAACGGATGAAGACCGGGAAGGCGAAGCCATTAGCTGGCACCTGTGTGAAGTGTTGGGTCTTGATCCGAAAGTTACCAAGCGTATCGTATTTCACGAAATAACAAAACCTGCCATAAAAAAAGCGGTGGCACAGCCACGATTGCTGGACATGAACCTTGTAAATGCGCAGCAGGCACGGCGTGTGCTCGACCGGATTGTTGGCTTCGAGCTAAGTCCGGTACTGTGGCGCAAAATGAGCATGGGCAACTCGCTGAGTGCTGGCCGGGTACAGAGTGTAGCTGTGCGGCTGATTGCCGAGCGGGAGCGGGAGATTAACGCGTTTAAAGCTGTAAGCTCCTTTAGAACCGAAGCCTTTTTTACAGAAAAAGATACACAGGGCAGGCCGGTAACCTTTAAAGCAGAAGGCGCAAGGCAGGCTACGGCGCAGGACGCAGAACAATTTCTGCAAAGCTGCACCGGTGCAGCCTATACGGTAAAAGACATCCAGGTAAAACCTACCAAACGATCACCGTCTGCACCGTTCACTACTTCTACCCTGCAGCAGGAAGCGAGCCGCAAGCTCGGCTACGGCGTAGCTAAAACGATGCTGCTGGCGCAAAAACTGTATGAAGGCGGACACATCTCTTATATGCGTACCGACAGTGTGAACCTGAGCGATACGGCACAGCAGGATATAGAATTGCAGGTAACAAACCAGTATGGCAAGAAGTATGTGCAGCAGCGCAAGTATAAAAACAAGAATGAAAGTGCACAGGAGGCGCACGAAGCTATTCGCCCTACCTATATGAACAATCTTACCGTAAACGATGCAGATACCAAACGGCTGTACGAACTCATCTGGAAGCGCACCATGGCTTCGCAGATGGCGGACGCGGAACTGGAAAAAACCATTGCAAAAATTACTGTTTCTACAAACGGTGCAGAGTTAACGGCGCAGGGAGAAGTGCTGAAGTTTGATGGTTTTTTAAAAGTATATTACGAAGGCCGCGATGAGGAAGATATGGGCGATGGTGATGAGGAAGAAGGCGTACTGCCGCCCTTGCAAAGAGGCCAGCAGCTCAATTTTAAAGAAATGAAGGCCACCGAGCGCTTTACGCGTGCTGCACCCCGCTATACCGAAGCTTCCCTCGTAAAAAAATTGGAAGAGTTAGGCATCGGCCGTCCTTCTACCTATGCGCCTACAATTTCTACCATTCTTAAAAGAGGCTACGTAGAAAAGCGCGATAAGGATGGCATTAAGCGGGACTCCCGTATTATCGTACTGCGCAACAACCAGTTGCACAAAACAGTGGAAACGGAAAACACCGGCGCCGAAAAATCAAAATTATTTCCTACCGATCTTGGCCTCGTAGTCACAGATTTTTTGAGCCAGCATTTTGATGACATTATGGATTATGGCTTTACCGCCAAGATAGAAAACGAGTTTGACGAGATTGCCAGCGGCAAAGAACTCTGGACTAAAATGGTGGATGACTTTTACCAGCCGTTTAAACTGGATATCGCCAATACGCTTGAAACGGCTCAGCGCATTAAAGGCGAGCGCGAACTGGGTACCGACCCCGATTCGGGCAAAAAAGTAATTGCGCGCATGGGACGCTTTGGCCCGATGGCACAGATAGGAGACGTTAATGAGGAAGAAAAGCCACGCTTTGCAAAACTGAAAGCAACGCAAAGCATTGAAACGATTACCTATGAAGAAGCTATGGAGCTTTTCCGGCTGCCGCGCCCGCTTGGCTTATTGGAAGGCAGCGAAGTAGTGGTGAATATCGGCCGCTTTGGCCCCTATGCTGCACATGACAAAAAGTTTTATTCCCTTAACAAAGAGATGGACCCGTACAGCGTAATGCTGGAAGAAATCGTCCCTATGATTGAAGAAAAGCGGCAGGCCAAAGACGACCGCACCATTAATGTATTTATAAAAGAAAAAATTCAAATACTTAAAGGCCCTTATGGCCCGTATATTAAGCAGGGCCTGCGCAACTACAAGCTTACCAAAGAGCAACAGGAAAAGGCGGCTTCCTTAACCATAGAAGAGGTAAAAGCCATTATAGAAAACGGCAAAATCAACCCCCCAAAAAAGGCAGCGCGTAAAAAGAAATAATATACAAAAAGAACTTTTTAAGTATTTCTTTTTTATTCACCCTTCTGCAAGTATGTTTAAAGAGTTATATCTTTAAAGCAACACGGTGTATTATACACACTGACTGTATAAATTGTTAACATCAGCCTCAAATTTAGAACGTAGTTTGTATGCGTAATTTAATGCGTGAAACTAAAGAAATAGCTGCTTTATTTACCCTGCTCGACGACCCGGACGAGGAAGTGTACTCAACGGTTTCGAGGCGCATCACCGACTTTGGAACCAACATTATTCCAAACCTCGAAGACTTGTGGGAAAACACCCTGCGCGAAGACATTCAGGAGCGCATAGAAATACTGATACACAAACTGCACTATTCCGATCTTGTAAATGATATTACACAGTGGAATACCAGTGCTTACAACGATTTGCTCTTCGGTGCATTGCTGGTTTCCAAATTTCAATACCCCGAATTGCAGACAACACCCGTGCTGCAGGAGATTGAAAAAATACGCCGCAACGTATGGCTCGAACTCAATAGCTTTCTTACCCCGCTGGAACAGGCCAACGTAATCACCAGCATTATTTATAACTACTACAATTTAAAAGGCGCGGAAATAACCTATACCAACCCGGACGATTTTTTTATACATAAAGTATTGCAGACCAAAAAAGGCAATACCTTATCCAACGGCATCTTGTACCTCGTGCTGGCGGCCTTACTGGACATTCCGGTTAAAGCCATTAATGTACCCAAGCATTTTGTGCTGGCTTATTTTAAGAAGGATTATGATGCTGCCATACACAAAGGCAACCCGCAGAGCTATATCCAGTTTTATGTAGATGCCACCACCGGCCAGCCTTTCAGCCACAAGGATATCGAACTGTATTTCAAACGTATCTCCGTGCCGCTTGCCCCTTTCTACTTCCGGCCGCTGACCAATAAGCGAATTATACAAATGCAAATAGAAGAGCTGGCTAAATGTTTTACAGAACCGAACGTAAAATATAAGCAGGAAGAACTGATGAAGCTGGCGGTTTTGCTGGATTAATGCTTCCTGTTTTCTTGTTTTATGAGTTCAACTGACTGTTTATTGGACTATCCATAACTACTTTTTGTGCTGGCTGATTGTTTGATAGTACAAAGGGGCAAGCGATTAGTGCATACTTTTTTAGCCAATCTGACAGTTGCTGATTTAACATTTACCTATACTTATCCTTTACTTGTCCTATACTCATCTTATACTTAGGGTTGAGGGAACGTTGTTACCTCGTTTGCCACATTGTCGGGCATAGTCGTAACAGTGATTTTTATTTTATCGCCTGTAGTCTTTATGTTCGCTTTAAAGCGGTAAAAGGCACTTAACCCTAAAGATCATACTTACTCAAAGAATAAAAAGGCGGGATAAGATTATCCCGCCGGTACTAATTGCCTGTGAGAAATTATCTTGTTAAGGTGATCGTTTCGTCTTCAGGCGCATCACTGCCTGCTGCACTATGAAGCACTAATTTATGATCGGTAAGCTGTTTAATTTCTTCTACATCACCAGCTATAACATGCGTTGCATCTACCATTTCGTAAGAAACCGTAGTTACAAATTCATCTACTTTCACCGCTACATTACCATCGGCGCCAAACTTATAATAGTCGTCCGGTTTGCCTTGGTATTTAACCGGGTCAAAGCCGGGTTCTACGGTTATTAGGCAACAAGGTTCCGAATCTTTTAAAGGTTCGGAACCTTGCAAATTTGAAACTTCATCACAATAAACTACCGCATCAGGTACATTTTTCCATAACCTTTATTGAAATACTGGTCTGTATTGATAGGCTGGCCATCTGCGCCGGGTACATTGTATTTATCTAACTTTTTACCATTCAGGTTCGTAATTACCCGATAGATATACACGCCGTTCGCCAGCTTCTGCCCGTACTGGTCGGTGCCATCCCACTTGTAGTCGGTAATATTCCGCCCGATATGTATCGAACCCAACTCTTCTTTCGTAATCTCTTTTACAATCTTGCCGGTGATGGTTAAGATCTGTATCCGCAGGTTTTGCGGCACTTCACTGCCCGTAACGGTAAACACAAATGCGGTAGAGGTCGTAAATGGATTGGGGTAGTTGAACATATTGGAGATCATCGGCTTGTTGACCACCATAAAGGCAACGCTGTACTCCGTATTGCCGGCTTTATTACCGGTTTTATCTTTTGCACTTACCACTAACTTATACTGGCCGTCATCCGTGAGGTACGGCGTAAAATCAACAGTCGCCTGGTTGTCTGCGCCGCCTTTGGTTGCCGGCGTAAAATGCAGCGTATCGGAGTTGAAAGTAAATTTCTTCACCGAGCCATCGGGATAAATAAGCTGCACGCTTACAAGGGAAGTATCGTTCAGCAGCAGGTAATCCGACTCGTCTTTTATTTTGATGGTTACAAACGGTTTAGCCGAAACCAGGTCGTTGTTAAGGATATGGACGCCATCAAAAGTTACATCCATCACCGGGTTATAAATGTCGTCTTTTACATACAGCGATTTGTACATAAAGTTGTTGATATGCGTCTGCTCCGGCTGCGCATTGTTGGGGTTCACATCAAGATATAAGGTGTTTAAGCCCGGGTAGTCTTTGGAGTTTATACTAAAATGCAGCACCGTTGTATCGCCCGGCGCCAGTTTTTTCAGCGGACTTGGATCTACCGGGATAGCAGTAGCCGTATTGGTTTTGGTATAAAGGACAAGATTTACTTTAATACTGTCGCTAAAGGCTGCATCACTGATGTTTTTAAAAGCGATCGCGCCGTTTAATGTTTCGCCAGGCTGCAACGTGTCTTTATAGCTGTAGGCCACGTTAGCAGTAAGGCCGCCTTCGGGCACCGGGTCGTACAGAATGCGCCAATACCGCAACTGGTAGGGTGTAAAGTGCAGGCTGTCGGCATTGCGAAGCTGCAACCGGATATACGGATAGGTAGCGGCACTAACGCTGCTGATATCAACATCCTGCTGCGCGGCAGTAAGATTGTACAGTACCTGCTGCACACCGGAAGCAGTGACGCCGATTACGCTTACAATTGCATTGTCACCGGCAGTGGCATCGGCAGATTTGCCGCGCCACTTTACGCTTTTCCATGCTTTTGCCGGGCCGAATTGCGGCGAGGTAACAAAGCCGAGACTATCGGGAGAAACAATGTTTCTCATAAAATCTATGCGGTCTTCCAGCCCGGCGCTGAATACCTGCGACGGCTCGAAAAGCGGCACTTTTTTCTGGTAGATGAAAGCAGCGATACGCGGATAGCTGAAAGAGTCAACCTTGCTGAAGCCGGCGCTCACAAGCCGGTCGTACCAGGTATTGCCGGCGCCATAATACTGCGCATCGGCCTTCCAGGTTGGCGCAAAAGCGTTTTCTTCAAACGGCGGATCCATCCAGAACCGGGCAACTACAATGGCGCCGGCCGGAATCCAGTCCATAAAGTCGCGCATCTTCCGCCGGTTGGCGGTATCCTGGTAGCTGAATTCAAAATTATGCGACACCCCTTCATGGTCACAACTTGCAGCGCTGCCCATAAAATTACCATAGGAGCCACTGCCGTTTACCGACGGTACTGCCTGGTTGTAATACGCCTTCAGCGTAACCGGATCGAACACGTTATAAATTACACTATGGCCAATGCAGGCCGCCTCTGTAACTACTTCTCCGTTGATACGCACACTCTGGTCCACGCCTTCAAATCCGCTTACTCCAAATACAGAATGCACTACTTCAAGGGCAGAGTTACGGTCTTTATAGTTCCAGGTGCGGCTGTTGCTGTCGAGATAAATGCGGTCGGTGGAGGACTCGAGGTGCTGGTATAAATGCGATTGGTTGTATCCAAAAGCGCTGTTGGCGATATATACAAAACTGCTGTTGTTCCAGCGGTAAGTGCTGCCATCGGTTGGCACCGGCGCAACCCGCCAGTAATACACCGTACTGTCGCGGAAGCTGACGCCCGGATCAAACTCTATAATACCGCCAAGGGAGGAAACGGTACGCGTTGCTTTAAAAGAAGAGTTGAATAATTGCGTCGTGTCTATTTCCATTGCGTACTGCCGCGTTGGCGCAGTAGGATCGGCCGTGGAGGCGCTTAATTTAATGCCTGTTTTATTAATGATGGCATATTTGTAAGGATATACCGGCGTCAGCTCGTCTTCATAAATAAAGAACGTTTTTGTAACTGTGTTGTTCGCTTCACTTAATTCATCGTACTTATTCAGGTCATCTATCGAAACGATCAGCTTGTTCTGCCCTTTATCACGCGAAGCGATAATAGGAACATCAATCGCTACAGAATCTTCATACCGTACCGACTTGATTTGTTTAGCCAAAAGTGTTACGGTGCTGCCGTCAGGATATTGCCGCTTGATGCTTACCGATACCGAATCGCCGGTGGCTTTGCCGATGTTGTAAAAATAAGTTTTTACACTAAAGCTGTTGCTGGCTACCGATACAAACGTTGGATTGATAACTACCTGCGGGTCTTCTATTACAAAATCGGGTTTATCAGCGGCATATATTTTTAACGCCGGATCGCCATGCAGCACAGTCTGCTCGGCGTGCAGGTATTTGGAAGCAGAGTCGGTAAAGGTGTTTAGCAGGTTGCGGATGCCGCCGGCCATACTTACAGAAATATCTTTGTTGTAACCGGCAGCGCTGCTAAGCGTATGGATAAAACCCAGGTTATAATAGTCAAGGTAATCACCTACTCCAAAATGCGTACTGCCAACCAAACATATTGAGCCGCGGTCTTTTGCCAGCACGTACTTTTCGGCAATAGAACTGATGAGGTTGATACGGGAAGCGTTGTAATCGTAAAAGTCGCCGGCATCGCAGCCACTGACGAGGAAGGAAGGATATTTGCCCGGGTTGTTATACGCTTCCGGATCGTTGAGGTTATAGCTCAACACAAGGGAAGAAGAATGCCCGAAATAATTAATAATGCTGATGCCATTGGCAAACAACTGCTGCATCAGCGCATTGGTAATGGGTGTAGCGGTGCCCGTAGTAGATTTACTGAACGTCGTAACATTGGCGCCATACAGCGTATCTTTCAGTATGTTCTCATAACTCTTTAGCTTACCACCTAAATAATCGTCTTCCGCCTGGTCGGTAGCGCCCACTACATGCACTACCGTTTTCATCCAGGCTTTATCTTCAATAGTCTGGCTGGTGCCTTTCTGTACCGCTTCGTATTCTTTTATTTTGTTTAAGTATATTTTTACTTCGTCATTGGTAATGGCAGAAAGCCGGCCTATCGGCGTAGCGGCTATGGGGCCAAGCGTATTGGAGGCCAGTATATCGTCGGAAGCCGGCCAGCCAAATGTAGGAACAAGGTTAAGCTGATCGGCATATTGGGAAGACTCATTGTAGCGGTAGGCATCGTAGGTTACCGCTTTACCAATTAGGAACACATACTTTGGCTTTAACGAATACTTATCCCGTGTCATCTGCAAAAAATTCTTTACGCTCAGCGGATGTTTTTTTATTCCAAATGCAAACTGGTCCACCAGCTCATCTATGTCATAAATTTTCGCATTGTAGTTGCCGCCGACAGCGCCGGCCCGGTAAGCACGGTATTGCTCTACTGCATTATCCCCGGTAAATAATATTTTATTGGAGATAATGAGGTAATCGCCCTGGTAAGCAGCCGCTGCATAATTAATGAAATTACGTTTGGCAAAGGCAGTAACCGGTGTACTGTTAGCCGCTTCTTCATTTACCAGTACCAATGCCCGGTCGGTGCTGCTGCTCCCCAATGCAAATTTTAAAACGCTTGCGGTGGCGGTGTTGGCAATGTATCTTTTATGGTTGGTTAAATCATACAAAACAGGTGTGGCGCTGCCGCTGTTAAAGTTGGTTATTTCGAGGTAGTTCCCATTGTTGGATGCCGGCAACTGAAATTCAAAATTTTTAGCGCCGCCAAAATTGAACAAGCGTGGATAGGTAAGGTGAATATAGCCAACTGCAAAATGGTCTCCCTGGTCTGCGCTCGTTTTGGATACCGTAATAGCAGCGGTGTTTGAAGTAAGGGCAGACAGCGGAATACTGTTATTGCTCAGCACCTGTGCATTGTAGTTGGGCAACGGCTGATCTATATAGTTTGTGTTATTAATGCTTACTTTAATCCGCCGGTCGCCGCCGGTATAAGAGTCGCCGGCAATGGCCGTATTTAAAACGGCCGCCGGACCTCCTGTAGCTACAAACATATTGGTTGCGGTAGCTGTAGCAGTATTACTGCCGTAAATGCTGTTGGTTGTCCAGAACTCGCCCATATCATACGTAGAAGAATGTACCACCTGGCCAAAGAAATAACCTTTTCCCTGGTTGATATAATCTCTGTAATCCTGCCGGAAGGTGTAAAGAAAATACGGCTCCGGCGGGAGCGTATTGCCGGCTACCTCATTGGTTGTATTGGTTAATCGTTTATTTGCAGCCGTACTGACCGTTAAAAAATAAGCCGCCGTATCGGTTTCAAGGCTATAGGTATCTGCTAACTGGTAAGCCTGATTTTTGTATAAAGCCTTATCCGGCTTGCCGTCGTTCATCATTCCCCAGAATTCAATATAGCCGCCGGCCGGCAATGCGCCTGCTGCAACACTTGTATAGACCGGCACTTCCTGCCCGTTGCGCCATAACTGGAACTGCTCGGCCGGCGTATTGCCAATACCGATGGCAGCTAATGCATCCTCGCCAATGCGGTACAGGCCGGTTTGTCCTACTTTAAATTTATAGTAAGTTTTAGAATAGTCAATCCATTCGTTGTTGTATTGCGCTTTCACAAGTACCGTAACCAGTAAAAGGGCAACTAATAAACATTTTCTCATAGCACGATCACTTTTGATTATGGAGCACTGCTGTTATCAGCGCCTTATCAGCCGGCATTTATTACCAATACAAAATCTTTCTAACAATTAATGGCGGCAGCCGCGTTTTATCAACCATTAATAACCCGAATTTCTGTTACTGCTCTTTCTTTACCAGGTTTACCGTAAGCGAAAAGACATGCGTATATAAAGGATTCGACTGGTTGGTAAGATTGGTAAATGCGTAATCAATCCCCACATTGCCGAGCTTGAAACCCGCGCCGATACTGGGCTGAAAGATCCATACTTTCTTTTGATTCAACGTATCGGCATCATCTATGGTACGCTGGAAATTAGAAGCGCCGGCACGTATAAAAACGATGTTATTAATATTAGCTTCCAGCCCGATCCTCGGGTCAATACTTACGGCACTGGTACTAAGAACGGTGTTTCGTTTTCCGTCGAAAGTCATATCCAAGTCTGCCTCACCCAGGAGGTGAAATTTATCACTGAATCTAAAATTATACGCGCCGCCGAGAATCAGTCTTGGCAAAGTGGTTTCTGTTGACTTTACCGGTATCTCGTTATCAGTAAGGTACAATACTTCCTTTTCCCTATCAGTAAAGCTGAAGCGCCATGCATTAAACGTAGTGGTAACATCCCTGACCACGGCGCCTAATTGCAGGCTGTTGTGGCGGTACATGACACCAGCATCAAAACCAAAACCAATAGCATTGGCAAAGGTGCCTACTTTACGGTAAATGATTTTGGCATTACCACCCACGCTAAGCGTTCGGTTGTCTTCATTGATAAGCATACGGGAGTAAGACAACAGCACCGCATAATCGGCAGAAGAAAACGTAGTGATATTATCGTAATTAACCGAGCCATCGGGCTGCACCAGGTCGAGCGTATTGGCAATATCATCCACACCGAAACGGATAGCCGAAATGCCAACAGCAGAAGGCTTTTCGCTGTTCAGCGGAAAAACGGCAGCGCCATAATCGTATTTACCGATACCCGAAAAATATTCTGCATGCATTGCCGTAATGGAAGGATACTCTTTGCTATAAGCCAGGCCTGCAGGGTTCCAGTAGCCGGCCGTAGCATCCGAAGCCGAAGCAACAGCAGCGCTGCCCATACCAAGGGCACGTGCACCGGAACCGATATTTAAAAATTCGTTGGAATATATTCTGGGCCTGAACTGCGCCTGTACCTGCGCAAGGCTAAAAAGAATACCTGTACTTATAAGCAGCAGCCGATGGTATTTCATACTAATCAATAAAAACGAAGTTACAATAAGGTTATTTCAAATATCTTAAATTTTCACCGGTTTTCTACGGCCGGTACAGAGCGCTTTTCACAATAAAACCAATATTCTTAAGTAGAGCCAGCCAACGTTTGCGTACGGGTTAATTCACTGCTGTTTACTTGTTATTTATAGCAGCCGGGGCTGCAGCCCGCCTCAGCCGCACCGCAGCGTTTTTCTGGTAATTGCTTTGCAGCGGTATCTCGTAGCGGTTGTCTTTGTCTTTTACAATCATGAGGGCAGAGTTGGGTGGAATGGTACCTAAGTTTTCTGCAAACATCAGCAGGTCATTATGGCTTTCCACCGAATCTACAAAAACCGTTAAGGTTACCGGCCTGCGGGTACTGAGCCCCTGGCGGTAAGCAACTATTTTATTGTTGTAAAAAACAGAGATCGAATCATAGTCAAGCTGGCCGTTATCATACAATTCTACAGTTACCGAGTCGGCAGTGACGTCCAGTATGCGGAGGAGCGCATTGGCTCTTGTTTTCATTTCTTTTTCTGTAGCGGCTATGGCTGCAGCATTTAACTGCACGGGCGCCGGCTGCTGAGAGCTAACGGCAGGAGTAACAGGCGGCGGCGCCACCGCTGCTGCAGGCGCAGTTACCGCCGGCGCTTTATCTTCGTCGCCGGTTTCTAAAACCAGCTCTTTATTTTTAATGCGTTCTTTCAGTTCCGGCTCGTCTTTACCTAATTTATAAAACCTGACCTTTACCGGCGGCGATGTGTATTTGTGAAAGTCGTCGCTTTCAAACATGCCGCTAAGCGTACAATCCTGCTTTGATACTTTTAGTTTAAATACTCCCGTCATTATACAATCCACGCCGGTACCAACGTTTGCGCTCAGGTGGTACAAAATGGGCAAAGGCTTTAACAACAGCAGGCGCCGGCCGGCATCATAAGTGCCGGTGAGCCGGTTGCTGAAGTAACCATTGCGAAAAAAATAATTGAAGTAGCCGGAGACTTTGTCTCCATTTTGGGTAATGATAAACTCGCACAGGTAGCTGTTGCTGGTGCCCGGAATATCGGGATTGCCGATACCATACCATTTGCCGCTTACATTTTGCGAATGCGCAACTGATGCGCAGCAAACGGAAAAAAATAAAACAGCGATTATAGAAAGTCTGTTGGTAAACCTTTTCATTGCCTGCAGATATTGGACAGTTACGAAACTATTTTATAAACCGTTTGATCTCCCGGTCGGTATCCCGCTTCTTGATGGTCTCTCTTTTGTCATGCGTTTTTTTGCCTCTGCCAATGCCGATCTCTACTTTCACCAGACTTTTTTCATTGATAAACAGGCGCAGCGGCACAATGGTAAAGCCTCTTTCTTTGGTGCTGGCCAGCAGTCGCTTCAGCTCCCGCGCGGTGAGCAAAAGCTTGCGGTCGTGCACCGCTATATGGTTGTTGGTGGTACCGAGTGCATACGCTGCAATGTACAATCCGCGAAGCCAGAGACCGTTTTTATCGAAGAGGCAAAAGCTGTCGTTAAAGCTAACCTTGCCTTCGCGGATAGATTTCACTTCGGTACCGAGCAATGCAATGCCGGCCACATATTTATCATCTATCTGGTAGTTGAAATAAGCCTGCCTGTTATTCATTTCTTTCGACATCCTTGTAAGTAGTAGCACCTTATGCCCGATGCGCTAACTTTCAAACAACGTTATTAATAACGCTATTTTTTCTTTTAATTGTTTACGGTCAATAATAAAATCAAGAAATCCATGCTCCAGCAAAAACTCGCTGCGCTGGAAGCCTTCGGGCAGGTCTTTCTTGATGGTTTCCTTGATAACGCGCGGGCCGGCAAAGCCAATAAGAGCGCCGGGCTCCGCAATGTTCAAATCGCCCAGCATCCCAAAGGAAGCAGTAATACCGCCAAAGGTAGGGTCGGTAAGTAAGGATATAAAAGGCAGTTTGGCGTCGCTCAACTGGGATAGCTTGCCGCTTGTTTTTGCAAGCTGCATCAGGCTGAAAGCGCTTTCCATCATGCGGGCGCCGCCACTTTTGCTGATTACTAAAAACGGCAGCCGGTGCGTTATGCAATAGTCAACGGCGCGGCTAAACTTCTCTCCCATCACACTGCCCAGCGAGCCGCCGATAAATTCAAAATCCATACAGGCTATTACAATCTGCTTTTCATTTATCATTCCCACCGCTACCCGCATACTGTCTTTCAGATCACTCTTGGCGTATATCTCCTCGAGGCGCTGGCTGTAAGGCTTCAGGTCGGTAAATCCTAAAAAATCCTTACTGCGGATGTTATCAAAAAGCTCGGTATAGACATCGTTATCAAATAAAATCTCGAAATACTCTTCGCTGCCAATGCGGTGGTGGTAATTGCATTTAGGGCACACATACAGGTTCTCTTCGAGCTCGGTAGTAGTAGTAATATAGTTGCATTCCGGGCACTTATTCCAAAGGCCTTCCGGCGTTTCTTTTTTTTCGGCGGTAGATGTAGTAATGCCTTTTCTAAACCGCCTGAACCATCTTCGCTGCTCGCTCCCTTCTGCCTGCGGCCC
Organism: Ilyomonas sp.; assembly: GCA_965247435.1. Taxonomy (GTDB): domain Bacteria; phylum Bacteroidota; class Bacteroidia; order Chitinophagales; family Chitinophagaceae; genus Ilyomonas. The sequence continues at coordinate 3,429,998 of OZ252019.1, forward strand.
GCCCGCAGCAGGATTGCCCGGCGTGCCTGACTGATTGTCCTCGTTCTGTTCCATAATTCAGCTATTGATAAATAAAAGGATAGCAAATGTAAGGAGTTTACATTATCATAACCTGTAAGGACGCAAAGTGCGGGAAACGGAATCAGGAATAGCCGTTAATAAGAGGTGAAACCTAAAAGGTAAAAGGTCTGCGCTAAAAATGAAAGAACGCCGGGCGCACTCCTAATTTTTTACTTGGCTATACTTCCATATTATTTAATTTAGCGCCCTTTATCTTTACACCTAAAAAAATTATCATGGCAAAATATCGCGCCGGCATTTTATACGGCGAAGAGTTAGCAGCATTGTACGACGATGCTAAAGCAAACAAATTCGCAATGCCCGCTGTAAATGTTACCGGCACCGATACGGTAAATGCAGTGCTGGAAACAGCAGCAAAAGTGGCCTCTCCTGTTATCATCCAGTTCAGCAATGGCGGCGCACAGTTTTTTGCCGGTAAAGGCATGCCCAACGATAAATTGCAGGCTAATATCTCCGGCGCTATCAGCGGCGCCCTGCATATTCATAACGTAGCTAAATATTATGGTGTGCCCGTAGTAGTGCATACCGACCATGCAGCAAAAAAATGGCTGCCTTGGATTGATGCGCTGATTACCGCCGGTGAAGAACATAAAGCAAAGCACAGACACCCGTTATACAGCTCGCACATGCTCGACCTGAGCGAAGAGCCGCTGGAAGAGAACATTGAAACCAGCGTCAGTTTTTTTAAGCGCATGGAAAAGCTGGGCATGAGCATAGAAATTGAATTAGGCGTAACCGGCGGTGAGGAAGATGGCGTGGACAACTCCGGCGTAGAAAACAGTAAGCTCTATACGCAGCCTGAAGAAGTATATCATGCGTACAGCGAGCTTTCCAAAGTGGGCAGCCTGTTTACGGTGGCGGCTGCTTTTGGCAATGTGCATGGCGTGTATAGCCCCGGCAATGTAGAACTGCGCCCGGACATACTGAAGAACAGCCAGGCGTATATCGCAGAAAAGCTGGGCGGCGCCGCCGGCGATAAACCCGTCTATTTTGTATTTCACGGGGGCAGCGGCTCGCCCAAAGAGCAGATAGAAGAAACGTTGAACTATGGCGTAATTAAAATGAATTTAGATACGGATATGCAATGGGCATTCTGGGATGGCGTGCATGGCTATTACAACAAAAGCAAAGATTACCTGCAGGCGCAGCTTGGCAACCCCGAAGGACCGGACAAACCCAACAAGAAATATTATGACCCGCGGGTGTGGCTGCGCAAGGGCGAAGAAGCCATTGTAAAGCGGCTGGAGGAAGCGTTTAACGATTTGAATTGTATCGGAAGGAATTCCTGATATGAATTAATAGATATAATGGTTAAAAGCGGGGTGCAGGAAAAGCACCCCGCTTTTTTATGGCTTTATATGAGGATGGCAAAGGACATTCTTTGTCTCTTATTCCCTTGCCGCCCTGCACTTTATACAACCGGGGAAAGCGGTTACTGTTTCCTGAAGAAGTGAAATAGGAACAGGAGGTATGCTATGTTGATTGACTTACATTGTCCTTCGTTCAGGCCGCCGGTATCAGCCTTATCTACATCATTATTATTGCAAGCAGCATTGCATAACCATGTGTAAGTTATTCTATTTATTCTTTTATAAAATTAAGTGCAGTAATTGTATGGTTTTGACTGATACGCAAAAGATAATTGCCCGGCCCCAATTGCTGTACATTCCAATCGCAGCTTTCAGCAATAACTCTTTTGGTGGCTGCTACATTTCCATTAAAATTAATAATAGAAAGCCCGGCTGGCGCACCGGCGCTTAACCCTTCAATATGCAGTGTATTTTTTATGGGGTTGGGATATACTTTTATGCCGGAAGCGGAAGCATTACGTACCGAAATTACATTGGAATAAGCCACCGCGCCGCTTGTGCCTGTTGTTTGCAGCCTGTAGTAGTTATCTCCGCTCAGCGGTAAAGCATCTTCGTAATAGCCGGCAGCCGGCTGCCGGCTATTGACTGCTAACCGTTCGGTGCGTACTGCCGACCAGCTTACTGCATCTGCGCTTCTTTGCACGGCATAGCTGCTTACCCCGCTTATCGTATTCCACATAATGCCGTTGCCGTGTTGCAGCCAGCGTTTTATCTTAACAACGATGTTTTGCTTTTTATTTCCATCACCATAGTAACGGGCAAGTGCAAAATTGTTTTGAGGTTTGGGGTCATATATAAAAGATGTACCTGCAAGAATAATTTTACCATCGTTTTGCAGCGCTGATGCATACGAATCATCTGCTAAGCCGAAATCAGTAATTACCTGGCTGCTGTTTCCAAAAGAAGAATCCGGAGCACCGTTTGAAAGATAACGCACCATGGCAAAGTTTGCATCCACATCGTCAAACGTCCATCCGTTAATTATAATTTTACCGTCATTTTGTACGAGCACACCAGATGCTTTTGAGTAAAGCCCTATAAATTTACAGGTTACTTTTCCGGCTTGCCCAAAGCTTGTATCGAGTATACCATTACTTTCATACCTTGCCAAAGCCATATTATCTGAATTGTTGTAATTACTGGTTCCTGTGACCACTATTTTTCCGTCGCTTTGCAAAGCCATCGCTGTTAAATAATCGCCTCCTGGTCCAAAATCGGTAACTGTTTTTCCCTTATTGCCAAAACTATTATCGAGGCTGCCATCCGGCAGGTAACGCAGTAATAAAAAATTTAAAGGATTATAACCTCCATCTCCGCCAATTAAAATTTTATTATCCGGCAATACACTTATGCAACGCGGTTCAGTGTCTAAAGTTCCAAAATCTGTAAATACAACTCCGCCATTGCCAAAACTTTTATCAAGGCTTCCATTGGTATTATAGCGTAGCGTAATATAGCTTGACGGGTAGTACCAGCCTGATACCAATATTTTTCCATCTGGCTGTATTCCAACGGCGCTGGCACTTTCGCCAATTCCGATACTGGTATCTGCTATTCCATTCCTGCCAAAGCTTTCATCTAAACTTCCGTCGGGCAGGCAGCGGGCAACAACAAAAGTGGGAATTCCATTTTTATAGCCCCATCCGCCTATTACTATTTTTTGGTCGTCCTGTATTTTTATTCCACCCATGGCATAAGAAGTTTCACTAAAAGTAATATCCGCTATTCCCTGTTTTCCAAATGAAGTATCTATATTCCCGCTTATGAGATAACGAACCAACCGGAAACCTGTATCAATATTAAAAAGCGCTCCACCGCAAACAACTTTGCTATCGTGTTGCAAAGCCATGCTATAGCAATTGCCAAAATTTTTACTTATTACTTTACCACCTTCACCAAAACTATAATCAAGGCTTCCGGGTTGCTGGGCGCTTAGCAGTAAGCTTATGGTAAGGCAACAAGCCGTTATTAAAATTACTTTCATTATGTACAGTATTAATATGCTTTGTTGGCTCCACCCTGGCCTGATTCAACTCATCAGTACCGGGTGCGCCTGCCTTCCCGTATTTCATAACCGTAGCATCACTCAAAGAATCAATGGCAAGGTTTAATGCAGATGCATTTATATTGCAGTTTTCGATTGTGCTGTCGCAGGCTGATGGCTGTGCAAAAACATATATACAATAAAGAATAAGCAATATGGTTAAAAAATATTTTAATGGCAGCAATGCTTAACCGAATATAAGGTTTTAAAAAAGTGTAAACCATTTATTTTTGTTGGATTCCTTTTAAAATGAAGCAGTTAGTTCAGACTGTGTACTTGTCTATAAAAACTTGTATTGAACAGGAAAGATGCGACCAGTATAAAACTTATTTTTTGTACCAATCGTTTTAAATTTTTTGAAAACAGTTGTTATTGCTGCAGGCTGAATAATAACATTCCGTAATCATCAGGGAAGCTTCTTGGCTTTAAGTTGCTGTGCCAAGCTTTTTTTGTACCTGTTTATATTAAGGTTGTTGCTTATTTTTGGAATTGTCTGTAACTACAGGCAGCCTGCTAAATAAAAGTGTATGGCTAATCTCACCAAAGAATTAAGACTTGCTATCTTAATAGATGCTGATAACGTTTCCTATGCTAACGTAAAAGGAATGCTGGAAGAAATCGCAAAAAACGGCAGGCCTACGATAAAAAGAATTTATGCCGACTGGACAAAGCCATCGGCTTCCGGCTGGAAGAATGTATTGCTGGAAAATGCCATCACGCCAATACAGCAGTACAGCTATACCACCGGTAAAAACTCGAGCGACAGCGCCCTGATTATTGATGCCATGGACATTTTATATTCGGAAAAGGTGGAAGGATTTTGTATCGTTTCGAGCGACAGCGATTTTACCAAACTGGCCATCCGGTTACGGGAAGCCGGTATGAACGTAATTGGCATGGGTGAGAAAAAGACACCCACTCCGTTTATCACAGCCTGCGATAAATTTATTTATCTCGAAATTTTAAAGATGGCTGCCACAGAGCAGGGGGAGGTAAAAAAATCAACCGACGAGAAGCCCAGACACCCGGAAAAACCGTTGAATAAAATTGATGATGAAACCATTAAGCTCCTGACCGACAGCATTGCCGATTTAGCCGATGAAAGTGGCTGGGCTTTCTTAGGCAATTTAGGTAATCTCATTTTGAAAAAGAAGACTGATTTCGACCCGAGAAATTATGGATTTACAAAAATGCTTCCTTTAATCAAGAGCCTGAATAAATTTGAAATAGACGAGCGGGAGACGGGCAAGAATAAAATAAGACATATCTACATAAAAATAAAGTAGGTCTGCCTTTGCAAAGAAAAGCCTTGCAGTAAATAAAAATAAAACCCGGGCCTGTAAATGGGCGCCGGGTTTTTTATTGTAATTGCTTCAGATAATTAGGTAGTACTCCCCGCATCTTAACGTGCTCCCGGCGGGCAATGCTCGCGCAGGTAATTGGTATATAATGTATGCAGATGCTGCGTGGTGCCTTCGCCCTCATTAATGCTGTGCGTGCGGTTAGGATAGCTCATCAGCGAAAACTGGCGGTTGTACTTCACCAGTTCATTTATCAGTAATTCGGTATTCTGATAATGCACATTGTCATCGCCGGTGCCATGCACCACTAACAGGTTGCCCTGCAGGTTTTTAGCATAGGTAATTGCCGACGCCTTTGTAAAAGCTTCCCGGTTTTCCTGCGGCAGGCCCATATATCTTTCTTCATAAATATCATCGTAAGTAAACCGTGAAGCCACCGGCGCAATGGCAATACCTGTTTTATATATATCTCCGTACTGAAACATCAGGTTAAGGGTGGTAGAGCCGCCGCCGCTCCAGCCCCACACCGCTACCCGGTTGGTATCCACATACCGCCATTGCAATATCTTCCGGGCTGCCATTGCCTGGTCGCGCACATTGATAACGCCTACTTTGCCGTAAATTACTTTACGCCAGGCAGCCCCTTTTGGAGACGGCGTTCCGCGGCCATCGAGGCTGATGTAGATATAGCCATCATCTGCCATGTTACCGTTGTAGAGACTTCTTGCCGCGCCCCACTGGTCGTTTACCGTAGTACTGCCGGGCTCGGTATATACATAAAATACAACCGGGTATTTCTTGGCAGAATCAAAATGCGCTGGCTTAATCATCCAGCCATCCATGGTTACACTATCTGCCGTCGTCACCCGGAAAAATTCTACCTTATTGTTGCTTTGCATAGTTGTTTGTGCTGCTTCGCTGTGCAGCACTGTATGCGCCGGCAGGCTTACCCAATCCGTTATCCAGGCTGTATTGGCATTGGAAAACTGGTGCATGGCATATAAACCCGAGGGCGAAATATCATATTTGTGTGTGCCTTCTTCATTGGCAGGTGACAGTTTTTCGGGCTGGCTGGCGCTCATTTTTATACGGTATAAATACCGCTGCGTAGCATTTTGCGGAGATGCGGTGAAATAGATATAGCCCGATTTATCATCATAACCGTTGAGACTTATTATATCATAATCGCCTTTGGTAATCAGCGTTTCCTTTTTACCATCGCGGCTTACCATATAAATATGGCGCCAGCCGTCTTTCTCGCTCACCCACAAAAATGCGCTGCCGCCATGTATCCATTCCCAGCCGGCAGGCCCGGTACTCCATCTTGCCTTTACGTCTATCCAGGCTTTGTCCCTTTCATTATAAATTTCTTTAGTGTCGCCGGTAACTGCATTGCAATACAGTATTGTACCCTCCTGCTGCTTGCGGTTAAGCTGCTGGATAACCAGTTCGCTGCTGTTGGCGGCCCACTCCATACGCGGAATATAATGCTGCTGCGCATCGCCGGGTATATTCATTTTTACGGAAGCGCCGGAAGCGGCATTCACCACATAGATATAGCAGAAAGAGGGGCTTTCGCCAACTTTAGGATATTCTACGGGTTTGGTAAAAGAATACAATGAATCCGTATTGTTGATCAGCAAAAAATTCCTGATTTGCCGGGCATCAATTTTCCAATAGGCGATGCTTTTACCATCGGGGCTCCAGCGAAAGCCATCGCGGCAGTCAAATTCCTCTTCATACACCCAATCAAAGGTACCGTTGATGAGGCGGTCGGTACCATCGGTGGTCAGCCGCTTTATAATACCGGTAAGTACATCTTCTGTGTACAGGTTATGGCCGCTTACATAGGCAACCTGGTTGCCATCGGGCGAGAATTTGGCAAACATAAGTGAAGCGGAAGGCAGGGTTTTACCTATTTGGTGCAGGCTGCTGTCGGCAGTATTTAATATCCAGTAATCGCCGCGTGTTTTATAGCGCCAGACTTTTTTACTGTTAGTGTAAATTAAAATTTTCTTTCCATCTTCTGAAAAAGAAAAATTGTCAATCAGCAAGGCTTGTTGCGCGCCTGCAGGCGTAAGGCGCTGCACAGAAACAATGGTTTTGGCACTAAAGGAAGGCAGTTGAGTTTTTGAAATCCCGTCGGGCGAAGCTTTGTAAAAACTACTGCCGTCTTTTGACCACTGTATGGCTGGCGGTTGGGCAGATAAACAACAGGTAAAAAAAATGCTCAATAATAGCAGCACATACGGTGTTTTCATGAAGCTTTTTTAAAATTGAAAATAGGTTTTCACACGCATATAAAACTTTTTCGTGTATAAAAAAGTCAGACGCAATGCTACATGGGATGCATTATAGGAAACTGATGAAAGACTCGCTTCATTAAGTAATGACTCCCTTTGAAAATAACAGATATTAACCTGTCCCGTTATTACACATTTTTACATTACAAATCAATTCAACCTGACAGGTTTTATAACTCCTGATTTTCAAATTAGCGCACTACTCTTTACCGAAGTCATCCTCTTTTGTAACCGCTTTAGAAAAGGGCCTGGTGTTGTTGGGATGTTTGAAAAACGTCAGCATACAAACGGATTTCAACATATTTAAAAGCTTTCCGCCTAAGGCGGAAAAGCTACATTACTAACGCCGGGCAAAACAGAAACTGATAGCAAACTGCAACCGAAGCCAATAACGCCAAACCGTATGTTAGCGGCAGGAGTTTTGTCCGTCTGGATGTTCATCAATTAAAAGATTGCCTGAATTCCAAAGGTGAAAGGTTGGTTTTTGTTTTAAACAAACGACTGAAAGACTGAGGAAATCCAAAACCCAACTGATAGGCGATTTCTGAAACAGATAAATCAGAAACAGATAATTTTTCTTTTGCCTTTTCAATAAGTTTATTATGGATGTGTTGCTGCGCATTTTGTCCGGTGAGAGAACGCAGCATATCACTCAAATAACCTGCTGACATATTTACGTGTTCCGAAAGGGCTTGAACAGTAGGAATCCCTTGCAATAAAGATTTTTCATTATTGAAATAATCATCTAAAAACTCCTCCAGCTTTTGCAACAGGTTGTTACTTGCTGCCTTCCGGGTTAGGAATTGCCGTTTATAAAACCGGTTACTATAATTCAACAGTAACTCAACCTGCGAAATAATTACATCCTGGCTAAAATCGTCTATGCGGCTGTTTAACTCATCGTCAAGTATGCTAAAAACAGACAGAATGGTTGCCTTTTCTTTATCTGATAAATGCAATGCCTCATTGGCAGCATAAGAAAAGAAACCATATTCTTTGATTTTTTTTGATAGCGGGTAAGACAAGAAGAAATCAGAGTGGATAAGCAGCAGGTAACCGGATTTTACCGTATCACCAGGAGATTCGAATATTTGGGCCGGTGCTGTAAACACTAAGCCACCTTCACCAAAGTCGTAATAACTTTGTCCGTATTTTGCCTTGCCGCAAAGGTTCGTTTTGTATGCAATCTTATAAAAATCCAGCACCATAGAATCAGGCAATTCCTTTGGCAAAATTTTGATGTCTGCCATATCAGTAAAACTGATCAACGGGTGCAAAGGCTTTGGTAGCCCAAACACCCGGTGAAAATCAGTTAAAGATTGAAATCTGTAAGCAGCAGGATCGTTCTTTTTCATAGTGTAAAATAGTAAAACCTAACGATGTATTTACCAGGGAATCGCTCCGGTTACTGCGTTATATTCCTCACTGAAAAATTTACCTGTCGGACCATTGTTGTCTATCAAAGCATATTTGATAACTCTTGCGGCTGCCGCCTGCACCGTACCGGTGCCCCGATGGTTGTTGAAATCGGTTTTGATAAAGCCGGGATCCACCATGTTTACTTTTATCGGTGTATCGCGCAATTCATAAGCCAGTACAATGCTGTACATGTTCAGTGCCGATTTGGTGGGCTGATATACGGCTCCTTTATGCTGATAGTATTGGCTGGAAGGATCGCTGGCTAAGGTAAGCGATCCCTGACTTGAACTAACATTCACAATACGCGGTTCTGCCGACTTCCGCAGCAAATCGGTAAAAGCCTGCGTAACTCTTACCACGCCAAACACGTTTGTGTCAAAGGCTTTTTTAAATTGTTCGATCGTTGCCGCAAGTGCACTTTGCGGCATGCCACCGGTGATGCCCGCGTTATTGATCAGCACATCCAACACTTCAGTTTTTCGTCCGATTGCGGCACGGGCGGCTTTTACCGATTCATCATTGCTTACATCTATTTGTACCGCTTCTACATTTGTAAGCCCTTCGGCTGTCAGCTTTTCTACCGCTTTCTGCCCATTTTCTAATTCGCGGCTGCCTAAATAAACATAAAATCCTTTTTGCAGCAGTTGCCGCGCGGTTTCGTAGCCAATACTTTTATTGGCTCCTGTAATAAGTACTTTTTTCATTTTTATTTTGTTTTTAATTGTTGTAAGCAATAGCAAATTCCTTCGCAAAATCTGCCAGTTTTACGTTGCCTAAAACTGGCTTGTTGCGGTAATAATCTTCGTATAATAGTCCGCTGCCCTGGGCCGCTTGCATGGCTACAAAGCCATTAGCAATCCACTCGTTCATGCCCGTCTCTAACATTCCCTTCAACATCTGCTCCTCCGGAATGACCAGCCATTTCAAATCCGGTTTTTCAATCGCCGCGCCGATAATTTCTGCCACTTCGTTAGGAGAAACTTCCTCACTGGCTACATAACGAATGTTTCTGCCGGTAAAAGGAGCTTCCATTTCTTCAACAATAGCAGTTGCAATATCTAAAGGCGAAACCCAGGGTTCTTTTTTATCGCCGCCATAAGTTTGTATGATGGCGCCCCGCGTTTTTATGCTTTCTGTATATCTGAACAGGTTGGTATAAAATCCAACCGGGCGCATAAATTTTATGAGAACATCTTCCGGAAGTTGTTGTAAAATATTCTCTACCGTATGATGAAGGGCGAGACTGCCGGTTCCTTTGTTTGTGTGAGCGCCGATGCTGCTTAAATGTATAATTCGTTTTACACCGCACTGCTCTACAGCCTGTTTGTAATTGTTGCCTATCCTTTCAAAAGCAGCCACAAAATCTACGTCTTTGTCAAAGATGCTACCTATGCCTTCCCACGCTTCCATCAGGTAAACAATGTCCGCATCTTTAAAAGTTACCGATAAAAAAGCTTCGTCCTGCATGGTACCAATGGCTGCTTTTGCGCCCATCGCCTCTATTTCTTTTTGGCGTTCGGCTTTGCTGCTTATCACTGTTACCGAATGCCTTTTTTGCACTAACTCCCGGGTTAATGGTTTTCCTATGTTTCCCAAAGAACCTGTAATTACAATGTTCATACTTCTGTTTTTTTATTGATGCGAAGGTCAGCAACAGTGAGGGAGCAGGGATAACGGAATCGGGGAATTGCATAACTAAAAAGCGGATGTTTCAAAAAGTGCAGGGTTAGCAGGTGGTGTTGTACTATTACCGCTTTCACGTAGCTTTGCGCCGCTAAAACAATAGCAATCTCAGTTATGATGACAGACCAGTTGGATGGTATTAAAGCAAGGTTTGAACAGGTAGGCATTGCCCTTACCAACCCGGAGATTATTAATAATCAAAGGGAGTTCGGTCGCCTGAGCAAAGAATACCGCGACCTTGAAAAGATAGTAAACCCTTATGAAGAATACCGGCGTGTGCTGGCTGATTATGATTTTACACACGAGGCACTGAATGGCAGTGATGAGGAAATGCGGGAGCTCGCAAAAATGGAAATGCCGGAACTGGAAGAAAAAAAGGAAAGATTAGAAAAGGAATTAACAAAGCTGCTGATCCCTAAAGACCCGCAGGATGATAAAAATGCGGTACTGGAGATACGTGCTGGCACCGGCGGCGACGAAGCGAGTTTATTTGCCGGGAACTTGCTGAATATGTACCTGCGCTATTGCGCGCGTAAAGGCTGGAAGACAGCCATCGTTACAGAAAGCGAAGGCACGGTAGGCGGCTATAAAGAAGTAGTAGTAGAAGTGCAGGGCGAAGATGTGTATGGCACTTTGAAATTTGAAAGTGGTGTGCACCGGGTACAGCGGGTACCGGATACCGAAACACAGGGTCGTGTACATACTTCAGCGGCTACCATAGCGGTTATGCCCGAAGCAGAAGAAGTAGATTTTGAACTAAACCCGGCTGATGTAAAGATGGAAACAGCGCGCAGTGGTGGCGCCGGCGGACAAAACGTAAATAAGGTGGAGACCAAAGTAATGCTAACGCATATACCTACCGGCACAGTCGTGATTTGCCAGACAGAACGCTCCCAGTTGGGCAACCGGGAAAAGGCGATGACCATGCTGCGTACCCGTTTATACGAAGAACAGGTGCGGAAGCAGGAAGAAGAAATTTCCCGCCACCGCAAAACACTGGTAAGCACGGGCGACCGCAGTGCCAAGATACGCACCTATAACTGGCCGCAGGGGCGGGTAACAGATCATCGTATCGGCCTTACATCCTACAACCTTGATGCGGTGATAAATGGTGATATTGATGAATTTGTAGAAGCGCTTCAGGTGGCGGAGAATACAGAAAAAATGATGAAACAGGATTAATTTATTTGATATTATTATTTTAAAACCTGCAATTTTGAAACCACGTCTGTCAGCATTTATATTACCGGTTCTTTGGTTTATTTTAATATTTATACTACTTACATTACCAGGCAGCGATATTCCTAAGATTAGCTTTCTGGATATTATTTATTTTGACAAATGGGTGCATACCGGCTTATTTGCGGTACTGGTATTTTTGTTTGGCTGGCCATACCGAAAAATGTATCTGCCGCAGCATGTCCTGTTTATTATAATTGCGGTGCTTGGTCTGGCTTATGGAATAGCTATGGAATATGTACAGGAGTATTTTATTGTCGGGCGTTCATTTGATGTAACAGATATGATGGCAGACGGTTTTGGCTGCCTGGTCGGTTATCTGGCTTTCCGGTATTTTAGCAATAAAGCACGGACAAAAAATAAGCCCCTGTAGAAACAGGGGCCGCAACCAAAACTAACTGCTTATGAGAAAATTGACTACTTATATTCTTCTTTAAAATTACAAACTAAGTGCCAGAAAAAATGCTGTTTTATAGTAGCATCGAATATGCTTTCGTTTGTTACACAAATATCTGTAACGTAATAATATAAAAATGTTAAGCGTTCGTTACAGATATTGGGTTATCATACCATTAACAAAATGCAATTATACAATTAATTTTAATAAGCATTGATTTTAGCTACGTTCGCATTCAAAAGTAATACTTGTACACTTTCTTTTAAAATAGTTTTTTTCGTTTGCTCAAATAAAGTGAGCTTATCTGCGGGCAGCCGTAATGTATAAATATTGCCCTGATCTAACGCTTCATCCATGCGGGGATTCAGACGGTTAAGCAGCGCTTCATCGAGTTGTAGATATTTTGCCATGATTGTAGAACTATACCTTCCCTGTATTTCCACAGTAGCCGTATTCTCTATATCGTCAATAATGATTTTTGGTAATACTACCGGTACATAATTTTTTAATTCTTCCGCCGTCATGGTAGCAATGCCTCCACATCCTTCAAAGAAATAATGGGTAGCAATAAATTTTTTTACATGATTACGGGTCTCAGCCGGTAAGAAGCTTTGCAGCGCCCAGAAATTAGTACTGCCGGCCTTTTTAATTGCTTGTCTTACCCTGCCCTCCCCTGCGTTATAAGCTGCGATAACCAGCAGCCAGTCGCCAAAATTATTGTAGAGACTATTAAGGAGTTTAGCCGCAGCTAATGTGCTTTTTGTAAAATCTTTACGATCATCAACCCGGCCTGTTCTTAAACCATAACGCTTTGCCTCGTCCGGCATCAACTGCCAGGGTCCTACAGCACCTGCAGACGACACCATAGATGCCTGCAGGCTACTCTCGATTACAGAAAGGTATTTGAGCTGACAGGGAATGTTATTAGCCGCCAGTACGCGGTCAAACAAATCAAAGTACGATTTGCCCCAGCGTTTCATACTTTTATAATCATCGCCTTCCCGCTTAATATAAGCTGCAACAAAGGAAACAACATTTGGATTTAAGGGAACAGACAGGATATTATTATCGGCCCCTAAAACGGCTGGTAATGAACCAAACACATCTTTGAAATCTTTGGGAGAGGCAGAGCTTATACTATCCTTTTTGGGAGCGCCGGTTTTGGTACGGCCATTGTCTGTAAAAGACATTAACATAAAACTAAAAAAACAAAAACCACCTGTTATAAGTGCATTTGCCAGTTTTCTTATTTGCATCAATTTCGTTTTATTTTTTAAATGAAAAATAAAGCGGCTTATAAGCGCTTAAAATACCTGGTAATTTAAGGGATCAGAACTCAATTTTTGTCAGATAGCTGCATCAACTGCTCCGACAGGGAAAGCAAACATAGGTCTTTTTGCCCAAAAGTCATCACCTGCAGCCCAAAGGGCATTTTATTGGTGTGCATAAATAGGGGAAGTGAAATAGCGGGTATGCCGGTAAGATTGGCAAATACAGTATATATATCCGCAAGAAACATTTCAATAGGGTCTGTTATCTCACCAAACTTAAACGCAGGCGCAGGCACGGTGGGAGAAATAATTGCATCAAAGTTGTCAAAAATATCTTTTGTTTTAGCTACCAATAGCTGTCTGACTTTTTGAGCTTTGGCAAAATAAGCATCAAAGTAGCCTGCACTTAATACAAAGGTACCCAACAGAATACGCCGCTGCACTTCTTTACCGAAAGCTGCAGTTCTGGTGCTGTTGTATAGGTCCGACAAGTCAGCGTTTTCTTTAATACTCCTAAAACCATATTTCACTCCGTCATACCTTGACAGGTTACTGGAGGCTTCGGCGGTTGTTAAAACATAATAAGCAGGAACCACATAATTGATATAATCAAAATCAATGGGTTGCACGTCATAGCCATGTGCAATTAATGTTTTGGTAAAGATTTTAAAAGCAACTGCTATTTCCGGGTCTATAGAAGGGTGTTCCAAAGCCTGCCTGAAATAAGCAATCCGTTTAACCGGAGGATATTGTTGTAATAACTGTGAATAATTCTCAACAGGAGCATCAGAACTGGTACTATCATATTCATCTGCTCCGGCAATTACCTCTAACGTAAGGGCAATATCCATTACCGATTTTGCAAAGATGCCTACCTGGTCAAAAGAAGAAGCATACGCAATTAACCCATACCTCGAAATTCTGCCATACGTAGGCTTCATACCGATTACCCCGCAAAAATCCGCCGGCTGCCGTACAGAACCGCCGGTATCGCTTCCAAGACTTATCATGCACAAACCGGCCTGTACCGCTACTGCCGACCCACCCGATGAGCCGCCCGGCACGCGGGTATTATCCAAGGCATTCAGCACCTTGTGATAGGCAGAATTTTCGTTGCTGCTGCCCATAGCAAACTCGTCACAGTTTTGCCGGCCTATTATTATGGCCCCTTCGGCTAATAATTTTTCTACTACTGTAGCACTATATACCGCAGTAAAACCCTCCAGTATCTTAGATGCGGCAGACACATAGTGGCCTTTATAACAAATAACATCTTTTAAACCCACCACTACGCCGTGGAGCCGGCCCTGCAACCCGGTAGCTGCATAATCGGTATCTAATTGAACTGCTTTAGCCAATGCTTCATCAGCATAAACTTCTAAAAATGCATTCAGGTGGTTATTGTCTGCTATCTGCTGTAAAAAGTATTGCACGGCCGCCACACAAGTGGTACGTCCGTGCAATATATCAGCATGATAGTCTTGGATAGCAGTGAAACTAAACAAAGGCTAAACAATTAATGTATAATCAGGGAAATGCTATGGCTGCGTAGTAGTGGTAGTAGAAGAGGGCGTTGCGGTTGTTGCAGCAGCACGGTCTTTTTCTTTCATACCTTCTTCCAGTTCTTTCTTCACGTTATCTTTTGCATCGTTAAACTCACGGATACCTTTACCAAGGCCGCGCATAAATTCAGGTATTTTACGACCGCCAAACAGCACCAATATTACAACTGCAATCAGCAGTATTTCCTGGAAACCAAAATTGCCCATAAAAAAATTTTAAGTATTGAAAAACAAAGGTATAGTAAAAACAAAAGTAATCTGAAAATTACGGTTAAGAGTTTAATAAAAAAGCGAAGGAATACTCCTTCGCTTTTATCTTATTTTAAAGAATAGTTTTACTTTATGCGCTTTTCTTTAATCCTGGCGCTTTTACCGCTGCGCTCACGCAGATAATATAACTTGGAGCGGCGCACTTTACCTACTTTATGCAAAATGACAGCATCAATATTTGGTGAAAAGAATGGGAATACTCTTTCTACGCCTATACTATCTGATATTTTGCGAACGGTAAAAGTAATGGTAGCGCCTTCGCCCTGAATTTTAACCACATCACCACGAAAGCCCTGTATGCGTTCTTTACCGCCTTCTATAATTTTATAGTTAACAGTAATATTATCCCCGGCTTTGAATTTCGGGAACTGCTTTTCTGCCGTGAGCTGGTCGTGTACAAACTGAACTGCTGCGTTCATAGCTTCAATTTTAAAGGACGGCAAAAGTAAGCGTATTTGAAAAAGCAGCCAAACTTATTTTACATAAAGTAAAGCTTCATACAATACTGCTAAGAATAACTGACACATTCTTTCAGCTCTTTATCGGTATAAGCAAGATTATATTGCTTCAGCACATCGGCGGGTACGCCATTCCATTGGTTAGGTACATTACCTACGTAACCAATATCTTTTACACCGATCTCCGAAGTATAAAAACCGCTGGCCGTGAGATCGCGCATCAAATTAAAAAAAGAAACCCCTGGCCCCATGCCCGGCTTAGCTTTGGCAGGGTAAGCGATTTCATCTACCATTTGTATGCGCTGCTGGTCGTTGCAATCCGCAAAAGTTTTTTCGTACCGGGTAAGGCATTGCATATCCAGCCAGCGCAACCCGCCGCGCAAAGGCGTTTGATGCTCGGGCATGTCTTTTACAATAAACTCAATAAAATCCGGCACTTTAGCATCGGTAGCGCTGCCGCTTATATCGTCTTTCGGAATAATTATATCGGCCAGTATGGCGATAGTCGCCATCTCGTGATCGGTAAAAAACTTATCAGCCGACACCGTTTTGTAATAAGCTTTTTCTTCCGCCATCCGGTCAAAATCGTTGCCCTGGTTCTCAACTTCTTTTTTGCCCGGAACTTCTTTACTGTTATCTGTTTTAATGTCACTATTGCTATTGCAAGCCTCCAGCACAATGCCCGTAGAAACGGCGCCTGCGACCAGCGCCTTTAATGATTTTCGTCTGTCCATACTATACATTTTTTGTACTCAGAAAGTAATGAATATTGTTTATACACGCTGTGCACAAATTACACATTCTGCTTTTTCATTTCATCTACCAAATGTTCGCTGGCACGCATACTGAGTGCGAGGATAGTCCAGGTTATATTTTTATCAGCCTGCGATACAAACGAACCGCCATCTACACAGAGTACATTCTTACAATCGTGTGCCTGGTTCCACTGGTTAAGCGCCGATTTTTTAGGATCGCTGCCCATCCGCACCGTACCTGCCTCATGAATAATTTTACCCGGATTTTCTAAACCCCAGTTATTCTGCGGGCCGTTATCAGCGCCCCAGGTAATTACAGCGCCCATAGTATGTAATATTTCGGAAAATGTTTCCGTCATGTGTTTGGCCTGCTTTACTTCGTAATCCGTATATTTTGTATGGAAGCGAAGCACCGGGATACCAAACTTATCTATTACGGCAGGATCTATCTCGCATAAGTTGCTTTCCAGTGCAATTGATTCTCCGCGGCCTGCCATACCTACGCCTGCACCATAGAAAAAGCGGTAGTCTTCTTTCAACGATTTGCCATAGCCGCCCGCTTCTTTTTTCATACCGTTTACGGCATACTTGCCATTCATGCTTTCTATGCCCCAGTTAAAGCCATACAGCGGCATACCCATACCGCCGCCATACTCGATATGATAGCCACGCGGGAAATCAAGCTTTTTATTATCCAGCCACCAGGGGGTATATACGTGCATCCCACCCACGCCATCTTCATTGTACCGCTTTCTGTTAAACAGTTGTGGCAAAATACCACCCATACCCGAACCTGTAGAATCGTGCAGGTATTTACCCACCACATCACCCGAATTGGCGATGCCATTCGGATGCTGCTGCGATTTTGAATTGAGCAGCAGCCTTGCCGATTCGCAGGCGCTGGCAGCTACAATTACAGTGCGGCCGGAAACCTGGTATTCCTGCATGTCATCTTTGTTAATGTAGGAGACTGCAGTTGCAAGACCGGTGTTTTTGTCTGTCATAATCTCCCGAGCCATTGCATTGGTTACCAGATCCACATTACCGGTTGAAAGGGCTGGTATTACGAGGCACGAAGAAGCAGAAAAATCGGCGTACGCCTTACAGCTACGCCCGCACTGGGAACAGTAGAAACAGGAACCCCTTTCTTTATTAATAGCTTTTGTAAGGATAGATAAGCGGGATGGAATAACGGGTATGCCGATACTCGTACCTGCATTCTTAATCATTATCTCGTGCAGGCGCGGCTTGGGCGGCGGCAGAAATATACCATCCGGATCGTTTGGCAATCCTTCGTTGGTACCAAACACGCCCAATAGCCTGTCAACTTTATCATAGTAAGGCCTTACATCATCATAACCAATCGGCCAGTCATCGCCAAGTCCGTCAATACTTCGCCGTTTAAAATCTTTAGGTCCGAAGCGCAGGGAGATTCTGCCCCAGTGATTGGTACGGCCGCCCAGCATACGGGCACGCCACCAGTCCCAATGTGTTCCTTCTGCCTGCGTGTATGGCTCGCCATCAATCTCCCAGCCCCAATAGCAGCCATCGAAATCACCAAAGGGCCGGTACTTGGTACTGGCACCGCGGCGCGGAGAATCCCAGGGTTGCTTTAACTGAAGAGAATTCTTTTTTGGGTCGAACATAGGCCCTGCTTCCAGCAGGCACACTTTAAGACCTGCATTGGCGAGCACATAAGCCGCCATGCCGCCGCCGGCACCGGAACCTACTATTACAGCATCGTACTTCTTTGCACTTTTTTTTATCTGGATGTCTCCCATACGGCAAAATGATTTATTAATTCGCAGGGTTAAATGTAGTGTATAACACTTAAATGCAACTCCGATTTTTTTATTTCTCTACGCAGGCTTTTAAGAAGCGAATAAGAAGTAAGCATGGGATAATAAAGAACTACCAACCAGCGATACATTTGTTGTATCCGTACAAAAAACATTCTGTTGACATACAGCGGCGCAGCGCTTATCATAACAGGCCTGCATATATTTACACCGCTTCTCAAAAAGTAATTCATGAATTTGATTTTAGCCATTGATATCGGCACCACACATTGCAAAGCCATTACGTTTGATGAGCACTGCAGAGCTGTTCATACAATCAGCGCCACGCACACAACGATTGACGATATAACCGGACAAAACGAGCAGCGGCCGGATGAAATAGCACAACAGGTAACCAACCTTATACAGCAAAGCCTGCAGGCCAATGCAGGCATCGGAGGCGTTTGCTTTAGCGCAGCTATGCACAGCCTGATCGCTGTGGATAAGAGCGGGCAGCCGCTAACCAATGCCATTACCTGGGCCGATACGCGCAGCGCTCAACAGGCAGCAGCGATTAAGCGCAGTGATGTTGGTACTGTCATTTATGAAAAAACCGGTACGCCTGTTCATCCGATGTCGCCACTCTGCAAAATTGTATGGCTGAGAGAAACGATGCCGGATATATTTGCCAAAACGCATAAGTTTATTTCTATTAAGGAGTACCTGTTTTATAAATTTTTCGGTAAGTATATTATTGATCATTCTATTGCATCCGCCACCGGCCTTTTTGATAATAAAAAACTGGTATGGTGTGCGGAGGCATTGCAGGTTGCGGGCATTACACCGGAAACCTTATCTGTACCGGTTGCAGTTACGCATATCGAACAGGAACTAACAGCTACTTATAGTGCATTATTCAAAACGGATATGCCTTTACGGTTTATTACCGGTGGCAATGACGGCTGCCTGGCCAACCTCGGCTGCGGAGCCATCGCTACCGGTGATGCCGCGCTTACCATCGGCACCAGCGGCGCCGTGCGCATGACGGGCGCTACTGTAAAACCAGACAAACAGCAACGTGTATTTACCTATCTGCTCAACGAACAGGTATATATTACGGGCGGCGCCATTAATAACGGCGGTATTGTACTGGAGTGGTTTGATAAATTATTTTCAGAAGAAAGCGAGGAACCGGATATCAGCCGCGTGCTGCAACTTGCCGCTACCGCACCTGCCGGCGCAGGCGGGTTACTATTCCTGCCTTATATTTTGGGAGAGCGCGCGCCGATGTGGGATGCGGCCGCCAAGGGCACGTTTATTGGCCTGAACAATCAACACACAAAAGCCCACCTTGCCCGGGCTGCAATAGAAGGCATTTGCTTTGCGATGCGCAGCGTAGTGCAGGCTATAGAAGATACCAATGGCAGTATCAGAAACCTCTATGCAAGCGGTGGCTTTATCAAATCGGCTTTCTGGCTGCAGTTGCTCGCAGATATTCTGGGTAAAAAAATAATAGTCAACAACAGTGCGGATGCATCTGCTACAGGTGCGGCTATAATTGGCTTTTATGCAACCGGTATCATGAAGGATATTAATGGTGCGACTACCTTTTTAAAAGCAGAAGCGATATACGAGCCAACGCAAAATCTGCAAAAACAGTATGATCCGCTGTATGCCATTTTCAGGTCGTTATACCCTGCGCTGAAAGAAGCATTTGAAAAGATTAACGAGATGCAGAGAGCAGTTGTTTAAAGTGGCTTGCAGGTTGAAGTATTGATTTATAAGATGTTGAAATAACTTAGGTATAATGATTGCAAACGTTATAAAAAATAGATCTATGGCAACAGCAAAAAAAGCAGCGACAAAAAAAACTGCTGCAAAGAAAACCGCTACAAAAAAAGCATCTGCTAAAAAGGACGCTACAAAAAAGGTGGCGACAAAGAAAGCATCTGCAAAGAAGGCTTCTCCTAAAAAGGCAGCGACTAAAAAAGCCTCACCTAAAAAAGCGGCTGCTAAAAAGAGCAGCACCGGGAAGAACAAATTAGGTGTAAAAAACTCACTGGTGAATAATATCAATGCAAAGAAAAAAGCCGGTAAATCGCATAGTAAAAAAGACAGCACGGTAGATAAGAAAAATTATAAAGACATGGAAGACAACTGGGATAAGGACAAGAAAGATTAATTAAAAAGAGGATTGCGACAAACAATCCTCTTTTTAATTATTTACCTGACAATAGTCCTGCATTACACACCTGTTTGTTAGCTTAGTTAAGCTTACCTGCCTGTTATTTTGCAGCCACTTCGAGGTAATCGAGGCGCTCACTTCCCTTACCGATGGAGGTTACAGTTACATCATTCATTCCTTTCTTTAAATACTGTATTGTATTTACTATCTGTGTAGCAGTTTCATTGGCGGTAAAAGGAAAATCTGTAGCCGTTGCCAATCCGTTTAACGCCACTTTCATTGTCACTTTTTCCAGATTAAATTTAAAAGGCGTAGCATATTTTAACACTAAAAAATAGTTACCGGCCTTTTCAATATTGAATTTGAATTGCACACTGCCGCCTGAAGTTTTATCATAGGCTGCAAAGCCGCCATTAGAAAAATAGGATTCGCCGCCAAATACTGCATGCGCTCCGGTAAGCACCGCATTCTCTGCTTCCAAAAACTGCAGCGCCGGCCGTGGGTCATTTACCGGACGCGGTAATATAGCAATCAGGTACTCCAGCCCAACACCATTGGATGCAGGCCCTGCAAAGAATACCTCAATTTCAGTTGCCCTTACCGGTATGGTATGTACTGTTATAGTTCCGGCCGACTGGCCTTCGGGTATGGTGACATAGGCCGGCACATCAGCAATAGGCCCCGTAGGCCTTGCAGTAGTTACATAAGCTTGGAAACCGCCTGCCGGTGCCGGCTTGTTTAATACAACCGTAACGGGAAAAGAATCGCCGCCGGTAACAGAATCAGAAAATGGCTGAATCGCTTTTACAAACACCGCAGAACGGGCAGCGGCATCAGCAGCCGTTGAGGTAGCAGATGCAGTGCTGTTTTCTGCTGTAACATTTTCTTTACGGCAGGCAGATAATAATACAAAACAAAGAACAGGCAGCAGGGATAATTGTTTAATCATAGTAAGGTGTTGTATAATTTATAAAAGGTGCGCACTAATTACAGTCCTGACCAAAAACCAAAAGCAGTAACTTATTTAGAAATTGTATGGTCTGCTTTCACGCTCCGGTCATCGGGTGGAAGATATACCTGTGGTAAAAATATTATAAGGGCAATATATAGTTATCACGAAATTGTAGCATTTATGTTAGCTTTTTTGCGTAGCCTATTAATATTGTAAAATCGTTTATGCCCATCACTTATCTTTAGTGCATGTACGACATTCCTTATTTTAAAGCTGCAGATGAAGAGCAGGTGATTGCCTATATGCATGCACATCCTTTTATTACTTTATGCGGCTGCAACCTGCAAGGCATACCGGTAGCTACACATGTGCCGGTATTGATTGAAACGCGGCAGAATCAATTATACCTGCTTGCACACATTATGCGGGAGCAGGCGCATACAAAAGCGTTTGAAGAAAATCTGAATGTACTGGCTGTTTTCTCCGGTGCGCATACGTATGTAAGCGCAAGCTGGTATAAGCACCAGGCCGTAGCCAGTACCTGGAACTACGAAGCCGTACACGCACAAGGCAAACTCCGGTTTACCGGCGAAGCTGCGCTGTACGATTTATTGGTAAAGCTAACCGCAATGTATGAACAGCCCGGCTCGCCCGCATTGGTAGCGCACATGAAGCCCGGCTATGTGCAATCGCTGATGCAGCACATCGTTGCTTTTGAAATAGAAATTACTAACCTGCAGCATGTGTTTAAGCTAAGTCAGAACCGGGATACAGCAAGCTACAAGCATATTATCCAACACCTGCAGCACGGCAGTGAAGACGGCAAAGCTATCGCAGCAAGAATGGAAGAAAATAAAGACAACGCATTTACTAAGCTGTCCTGAAAATGTTAACTGTTCTGTTATAGTAAATAAATTTAAAAGAGTAGCAGTTGATGCAAGCCGCAGGCATGTTTAAGCAATACATCCATAGCTTTTCAGAAAAACTGTCGGCCGTAAATATTGCTGCTTTTCCCATTGAGCGCTACCCGGCGGCATACCTGCAATTACTCATTTCCCAGCGCCTTTACTTCCTGCATATCTATGCGCAGGTGCTTGAAAAAGTTATTCAATACTCCGGCAAACAAAAAGAAGAAATTATTTTATTGGATTATGGTGCCGGTAACGGCCTGTTGGGCATGTTTGCCAAGCATTGCAGTTTTAAAAAAGTATATAGTATTGATGTAAATGAAAGCTTTGTACAGGCGGCACATTTATTAAACGCAGCGCTCAACAATCCGGTAGATGCCATACTTACCGGTGATATAGACACCGCAATTAATTTTTTTAAATTGCATGCACCGCCCGATGCAGTAGCCGGCACTGATGTAATAGAACATATTTATAACCTGAATGTTTTTTTCAAAAGTATTAAAAGCCTGAATGCCGGTATTATTGCAGTGTTTACTACCGCTTCTGTTAATGCCAATCCATTTAAAAGCTATACCATTAAAAAACTGCAGCGGCAGGATGAATATAAATGGAGTGACCCGGCACATACGACCGGTAATAACCCTTATGCCGGCTTGTCTTTTTTAGAAGTAAGAAAGCGGATGATAGAACAGCGTTTTCATTTAAGCAATAATCAAATACAGCAGCTTGCGCAGGCCACAAGAGGCATGCAGGAAAGAGACATATTAAAAGCAGTAACCATTTTTATAACAACAAAAAAACTTCCTTCGCTGATACACCACCCTACCAATACCTGCGATCCGGTAACCGGCAACTGGACCGAGCGGTTACTGACTGCAAAAGAATACAAAACACTTTATCAAGATGCCGGTTTTGAGCTGTATATCGCCAATGGATTTTACAACGAATGGCAGCCGGGTTTTAAATCAAGGTTTTTAAAAATAATAAACAGCTATATCCGCTTTACCGGCCGCTCCGGCCGATGGATAAGTCCCTACATTCTGTTAGTTGGAATATGAGATTGTGTGCTCTATAACTTCATCCGGATACTTCTTTTTTCCAGCAGCCCGGCCATCCAGATAACAAAAAATGCGGTGGCAAAAGAACGGATGACCCCACCAATACCCTCATTTAAAAACTGTGGAAAATTAAAGCCGGCAAGCTCGTATAAAGAATACAGGATATAGGGGATAAGATAGCAGGTAAGCGTACTGGTGCCGGCTGGCCGTATGGCTTTGTACCAGTTGTTTTTTTCTTTGATGTCAACAATATAAATCATTAAAGTAAAGCCAAGTATAGCGATGCCGGTACAAATACCTACCCACGAAGGCGTATCGTGTACTTTGGAAATACCATCCAGCGGCCGCGTAGCAAAGCCAATAATAATATTAAACACACCAAATGCAATAAGCAACAGCCAGAAAAGAGTGTCCCTGTTTTTGCCTGCCATGGTAGTGTACAGTACGCTCACCGCTACGCCCGCCATGGTAAAAGCCGGCATAGAACCGCTGCCCACAATCCATATAAAGCGGTGCACCGGCTGTAACCAATGAAGCAGGTGCGCGTGCGTGGCTACGCTAAACAAAAAGAAAAAAGCCCAGGCTGCAAACTGCAGTGCCAGCCTGCCTTTGGAGAATAAATAAATGCTTGCGCAGATAAGGTAAGACCAGCCAATTAATCCGAGTATGCCATACCATTGAGGCTGCATAGGTACCATCACATGCTGCTCATCTTCGCCCTTATACAACAATGCCATTGCGGCAAGCACGGCAATACCGGCTGCCTGCAATACATATCTTGTTCTTTTCGTTAGCGTCTCAGGATAATCGAGCCAGATAAGAAAAAAACCAATGGTAATTACTATTTCCCATACGGGCTCCGGCAGTAAAGCGGTGCTGCTATAATTCTCTAAGTTTACATGAAAAATACCTATTACCAGCAATGCTAAAGAGCGGAGCAGAATGTATTGCAACACCTGCCAATTGCTTTGTCCGCTGTTTAACCTGCTTCTGATTGCAAACGGAATAGACAGACCAACAATCACCAGAAAGGTCGGGAAAATAATATCGGCAAAGCCAAGCGCATCCTCATTCTCATGTGCATGTTTTATCCACTCCGGCACTTTCTCAACGCCGTCGAAATCGTTTACAAATATCATCAGCAGCATCGTAACAGCGCGAAAAACATCAATAGATAACAGGCGGCGTTGCAGTTGTTTCATAAGGCAAAAATATAAGTAGCTGGTATAATAAAGCAATGAGTTGCTAAACCGGCAGTTCGTTTATCCAATATTAACACCTGCTGGTAAAAGCAATTAATGGATTTTAAAAATACCGACCATACTATTCTTCATTATTTACTGCTTTCCGACCAGGAACTTAAAAAATCTATCTCTTCCTTCGCAGGCATATCCGCCACCTCCAACTTGTTGCCAAACTGCATAACTTTAGTAGCTGCGGTTGTAAACAACGGCCATTGCGGCAAGCCTTTACCGTTGGGGTTGCCGGTGGCTGCAAAGTTTACCCAATAGCTGCTCATACTGTTACTTAGCTCTTTATCCCACGCTGTAAAAGGCCGGTCCCATTTGTCTAAGTTATCCAATGCATAACCAAATTCGGCAGAATGAAAAGCGCCATAGCCGGGCTCGCCCGGCGGTACGCGGCTGAAGTAGTAAAAGTAAACCGGTTGTTTACCGTTATTGCTTTGCAGCGCAGCCCAGGTATAGTTTTGCCAGCCAAACATCCGGTCTCTCGACAA
Organism: Ilyomonas sp.; assembly: GCA_965247435.1. GTDB lineage: Bacteria > Bacteroidota > Bacteroidia > Chitinophagales > Chitinophagaceae > Ilyomonas. The sequence continues at coordinate 3,454,773 of OZ252019.1, forward strand.
TTCCTTTTGCGATTGTGCCGCTTCTTCATCAGTGCCGGCGGGAAAAGCTTTTAGAAAAGCATCCTGCTTGGCACCGTATTGCTTTGCGGCATCCTCCCTGAAAGCGGCTGCTGTCATTGGTTTACCAAACATAAAACCTTCATCCGCATTAAAACCGGTAAGTAAAGCCACATCGTTTTGTTTTCCTTCGGTAAAAATAGCTGCTACCTGGTTTGGCAACACATAGCCATCTACAACAGGGCCGGCCATCTGCTCACCTTGCAGCAGCGAATCGGCCGGCAACGTCCGGAATGCTGCAAGGCTGCTTGCGTTATGTGCCTTCATAATGCGTACACCTTCGCCTTCTGCATCCTGCAATGTGGGGCATTGGTGTTTATTGAACATGCCGCCGCTTTCTGCAATGGCCTTTTGAAATAAGCCCTTAGCTAAAGGCGAAGCTACCAATGCATTTACACTAAAAGCGCCTGCCGACTGCCCGGCAACCGTTATATTATTAGCATCACCGCCAAACAAGCTGATGTTATCCTTTACCCATTGCAGGGCAGCTACCTGGTCGAGCAGGGCGTAATTGCCGGATACCCGGTGCGGCGATTCTTTTGATAAATCCGGATGGGCAAAAAAACCAAAGATGCCGAGACGATAATTGACGGTGACAAACACCACGCCTTTCTTTGCCAGCGCTTCCCCGTCGTACAGAGGAACCGAACCGGAGCCACCGGTAAATGCACCGCCATGTATCCATACAATTACCGGTCTTTTCTCTGTTGCCGCCTTAGCGCCTGTCCATACATTCAGGTACAGGCAATCTTCGCTTATAGGGGTTGGTGGCGCCATAAATTCTTTAGACCACATCATAAAAGGCAGCGGCGCTTTTTGCACTGCGCTGGCAGCAAACCGGTCGCATTGCTTAATGTCTCTCCACGGCTGTACCGGCTGCGGCGCTTTCCAGCGGAGCGGGCCGACCGGCGGCGCTGCAAAAGGCACACCTTTGTAAATATGCACATCGCCTGCTGCATTGGTTATTCCGGAAAGAAGTCCGGCTTTCGTATTTATAATATCGGGGCCGGTGGTTGTTTTTTTAAAAGAAAATAAACTTTGAAGCACCATGCAGGGAAACAGTACGAATAGTAAACATTTTAAAATAGTTTTCATAAGCAAATATTGATAACGATAAAGGCGTAAGATAAAGTTTGTTTTAAAACCTGCAAAGCATCCGCTGCGTATTAGCATTTAAGTGTGCAGCAACTATTTATTATTATCTGCGTATTATTAATTGTCAAAGGAGTTTGCGCTTTGTATATTTTATCTAACTTGTAGCATCTATATAAAGCAGCAATAACACAATTGATTCTATAGAATAAAAAATTTACTGACTGGTGTATTTATGAAACAGGTGATTGTATTAATAATATTAATGAGCTGCTGTACAGCGGGTTTTGCAAGGCATGGCAAAGGTGGCTATCTTATATATGAATACTTAGGTAATGGCACCGCAACCAACACGTCAAAATACAAATTAACGGTGCTTCATTACGTTAACTGCCAGGAGGTACAGTTTGAAACAGGGTTTGTTTATATCGGTGTATTCGACGGTTTTGATAACGCATTTTTACAAACCATTACGATCAATTCACCTGTAAGCCAGGCTATCCGCAAGCAATCTTTTGACCCATGCATTAATCCTGTGCCCGACATCTGTTTTTACCAGTTTACCTATACAACAACCGTTGAGCTTGCCAATAATATAAACGGTTATATACTTACTGAACAGGAGTGCTGCCGTGCACAGAGTATTTTAAATGAGGTGAATTCCGGCGCAACCGGCTCTACCAATACCAATACGATCCCGGGCGTTATCAATGGCATTACCTACCGCAACAATAGCAGCCCTGTACCGGCGCTGAAAGATACTGCGGTGATTTGCCATAACTCTTATTTTCAAATTGATTTTGGAAGCAAGGATCCGGACGGTGACCTGTTGAGCTATTCTTTTTGTGATGCGGAAGCCGGCGGCTCGCGGCAGGACCGGCAGCCTAATCCGCCTACGGCGCCGCCTTACACGCGCATTGATTACACGGCAGGCTACAACGGCAGCTCTCCTTTAGGCAGCAGGGTAACGATAGACAGTAAAACAGGGCTTATCTCGGGCATTGCGCCCGCTGCTACGGGGCAGTATGTAGTGGCGGTTTGTATTAATGAAGTTAGGAACGGCGTAAAGATAGGCAACACCAAAAAAGAAGTGCTGATTACGGTGGCCGATTGCAGCCTCACCGCTGCGGTACTAAAGCCTTCTTACATCAACTGTGATAACTTTAGCATAGCATTTCAAAATGAATCTTTATCGTCTAATGTTTCGGCTTATTCGTGGGATTTTGGAGTGCCGGGCGAAACAGCCGATGTGTCCAATGCGCCGACTCCTGTTTATACGTATGCAGCGGCAGGCACTTATACCGTTAAACTAAAAGTATTGAGCGATGCCGGCTGTTCCGATTCCACCACAGCGGAAGTGAAGGTATATCCCGGTTTTAAACCAGACTTTACAGTATCGGGCAGTTGCTATCAATCGCCTTTTACTTTTACCGATAAAACCTTTGCAGCGTATGGAAACGTGGATAGCTGGGTATGGAATTTTGGCGATGCGGCTACCGCCAATACTTCGGCAGTACAAAACCCGGCACATCTCTTTACCTCCCCGAATAATACCACCGTTACGCTGGCAGTTACTACCAGCGTAGGTTGCAGCGATACCATAAGTAAAACAGTTGTCGTGAATGATAAGCCGGAAATAAAATTGCCTTTTACGGATACACTGATCTGCAATGGCGACCAGTTGCCACTCAATATTGAAAGCTTCGGCGACAGCTACACCTGGACACCTGTTTATAACATCAATAATGCAGGTATCCGCAACCCGGTAGTGCAACCTGCGGATACTACGGTTTATACGGTAGTGGTAAAAGACAAATCGTGTATAGACAGCGCCAGGCTGAGGGTGAACGTACTGGATTTTATAACCGTAAAACTGCCCGCAGATACCGCCATCTGCGCTACCGATAGTATCACTTTCTACCCGGTGAGCGATGCATTGGGATATGCATGGAGCGAAACGGGAAACAACGCTACCTTAAGCAGCGCAATCATAAAGAATCCGAAAGCCGCGCCGCTTCAAAACACAATCTATTTTGTTGCAGCCAAGCTTGGCCATTGCACGGCCGGCACACAAACAAGCGTGCTGGTCTCTCCGTATCCAACAGGCAATGCAGGCAGGGATGTAACGATCTGCTATGGCAGCACCGTACAATTGCAAGGCAGCACAGCCGCCGCTTTTTACAACTGGCAGCCGGCCAACTCTTTGCTGCATGCCAATACGCTTACGCCTTTGGCCGGGCCACAGGCAACTACCAAGTACTTACTGGTGGTAAACGATAGTTTTTATTGTCCCAAAACCACCGCTGATACTGTGCTGGTAACCGTAATTCCGCCGGTACAGGTGGATGCCGGCCACGATACGGCAGTCGTGGTAAACCAGGCGCTGCAATTGCATGCCGCCGGCGACGAAGATATTGTTGGTTACACCTGGCAGCCATCTGCCTGGCTCAATGACAGCCGCAGCGCCAATCCTGTTGCAACTATTTATTCTTCCTATGCAGATGCTATAACCTACACTGTAAAAGCTGCTACTGCGCAAGGCTGCACCGGCACAGACTCGGTAACGGTTTTTGTGTATAAAACGCTGCCGGACCTATTTATACCTACGGCCTTTACGCCTAACGGTGATGGCAGAAATGATATTTTTAAACCGGTGTTGGCAGGTGTGCAGCAGTTTAATTATTTTAGGATATATAACCGGATGGGAGAACTGCTCTACGAAACGGCACATGCCGGCAACGGCTGGGATGGTACTTTTAAAGGGATGAAGCAGCCGGCCGGTACTTATGTATATGCAGCCCGCGGAATTGATTATTTGGGTAAAGTTTTAGAAAAAAAAGGCACCGTAGTGCTGATACGATAAAATCTATCTTTACTTTATGGGATTATATTTATAAAACAAAAGCGGCTTGTTATTTTGAGCTACAACCAGCCTTTCGCCTTTAGCGGTACGCAGCCATTGCAGACCGAGTATTCAACCTGTAATATGTAGTTGTTATCAATTTAAATTCGGACTTTGAAAACCTAAGCTTTTCATTCCTGTTTTCACTTCGGGGCAACTCATAAAGAGACTCCACAGTAAGCCGCTGCGCATATTTTCTATCATCACGATTTCCGGTCCCTGGTCTATCGCAAGATAAGAATCTGCAAACCAGTTGTTGGTAAGATTAAAGGCATCTTTAAATCCATAATCGCCCCAGAGTTTATCGCCTAATTGATAATAAAAGAAACGCAATGCCGTCATAGATTTCGCTGTATCGTAAGGCAATGATGATATGGCCGCAGTCGGCGTTATCGTGCCATTATCATTCGTAGGCGAATGCGCACTATAACCATTTTGTTCGTCGCTGGCAGTCAATCCCCAGCACTCATTGCTGTATCCCGCATAACTTTTTGGATTAACTACACAATAGCTGTAGTTGATATCGGTATGCGCCTTATTCTGCTGCCAGTAATCAGGCGCATAAGCGTCGGCTAAATTGTGCGGGTTAATGCCTAAAAAAGAATAATGCGCAAAGAACAGCGGACCGCCATAATCTTCGCCAAGCGGTAAGGTAATACCATAAAATTGCCTGCCGTTTTTAATCGCACCGGTACGTGCCCAGCCGTTGTCGTACACTTCTTTTGTTATTGCATTCGTGCGTGAAGACGCTGCCAATGCGTATACAATTAAAGCCTCATTCCAGCCACCAATCTGCTGATTGATTGCCCAGCCATAATTCGGGCTCCAATGCCAGTATAAGACGTTTTGATTATTCTGCTGAAACCAGGTCCATTCTACCGCATCCCACAATTGATTGATAGTCGTACGCAAGGCAGTTTCATTGGCATCCGCTATATTAAAATATTGCCTTGCGCACAACAAGCCCTGCATGAGATAAGATGTTTCTACCAAATCGGCACCATCATCCTGTGTACTGAATGGAACGGTTGCGCCGGTTGCGCCATTGATCCAATGCGCATAAGCACCATGATATGCCGTGCAGTTATTTTTATAAAAACCGGCAATAGTAGTAATGCGTGTCAAAGCCGCTGCACGCGATATAAAACCACGATTGGCGGCAGCCAACATTGCCATAATACCAAAGCCGGTACCGCCTGTAGTAACTACATCTCCCGAACTATTGCGCTCGCGTGCCATTCCACTTGTCGGATGACCAAAATCCCAAAAATATTTAAACGTTTGTTTTTGCACCAGTGTAAGCAAAGAATCATCTGAGATATGGGGAAATTTATCAGCAGAATCAATGCCTGTAGTGAGATTGACGGTAACCGGATTTAATAATTTACCACCATTAGCTGATGGAAGGCTGGCGGCAACAACAATCACATATTGTGACAAACCTTGTAACGCCTTCGCGGGTTGAACGGTTGCAACTGTATTATTGCTGCTGAATGTTGTATTATAGGCAATGCTGTTATTGTTCTTATCTTTAAAAGAAACATTGGTACTAAATCCTTCGGTTTGCACCGCTGATGTAAAGGAAAATTTTATTACCGGATTGATATTTACATATGAATAATTAAGACCATTATAACTGTTATTGACAGTAAAGCTAAGACTGTAAGCGTCTGGCGGAGCAGGCTGGCTGCTATTTTTTTTACAACCGATAAACAGCACCAGGAAAACTATGGAAAGGCAGCAATTTTTTATACCCATAAGGATACATTAAGTACAAAAGCAAAGCCGGAATTATCATACTAATACCGGCTCCTTATCCATATTTTCACTTCAATTATTACCCGTTGTCAAATCTGGTATTCCAAGAGATGTACGGATTAAATCTACGAACCACCTTTTTCAAATTTATACAGCGCAAGAATATCAGCATCTGATAATGCTGAATTATACACGCGGATTTCATCAATCGAGCCTGTTAATAATGCCTGCCAGCTTTGCGCACCCGAGTTTGGATAACCCACAGCGCTTGTTGGCCACGCTCCAATTAAAACCTGGGTCGGTGTTGGCGATACCAACGGTCCTAACAAAACGCCGTTTGACATTCTTATCCGAAAGTTGTTGTTGGAAACACGTGTTCCGTTAGCATATATATCAATTGCTGATGCAGCAGCATCGTAGCGCGTTACATAATGTACCCATTTATTGGTACCGTGCAATGTTTGAAAATCAGTTCCGCGTGCGCCGTAATCATTTATATTATCGCCCCCGGCGCGCGAGCCACTGGCATAGCTGCCAACGGCTGCGTGTAAAGCAAGTGTATCATCCGTTGCAGCGGAATGTCCGGTTTCAGCATAAACATTAACAAAGCTGCCCCAATCGTCCTGCGCCGCTGTAGATTTAGTAATTGCAAAAAACTCGGAGGCCTGCGAACCGTTATTATCAACGTTTATCCACATACTCACCGTACAGCTTGCAAGGCCATCAGTTGTACTTAATGCAGCAATAGTGGGGTACAACAAGTAACCCGCATCCAGCCTTAAAGCTTGTCCCTTAACGCCGGTTGTATAAGTAGCATTTATAGCTGTTGTTGGCGCGGTGCCCGAAGCACTTTCATTGTTAGTACCGTCAAAGGTCCAGTGAGCTACCAGATTAGCTTTTGCCACATCATCAGAATTATTATAAGTACCGATCGGAGGCTGGCCTCCCTGCGTAAACGCATCTGCGCTGCTCACATCTTTTATACACGCATTGAATAAAAACATAACAGGCAAAACGAGCGCAAGCATTTTTTTTGTTCTATTCATAAAAACTAATATTGTAATTAAAAATTAATACCCGCTGTTTTGTGTAAGCCTTCCGCCGCTTAAATCAATTTGTGCCTGCGGTATAGGATAAACTTCATTTTTACCCGCCGTAAACCCTTTTGAAAGGAGCAGCGCAGCAGCTCTGCCCTGTCTTATAATGTCGAAAAACCTGTCTTGCTCCATGGCAAGCTCTACACGCCGTTCTTTCCATACATTATCTGTCGTAGCAGCAACGGGTTCCAAACCAGCGCGGGTACGCACTAAAAGAAGGTCATTTTCCGCATCACCTGCCTGCCCTACCTGTACAGCAGCTTCTGCATTGATTAATAAGACTTCAGCATAGCGTAAAATCTTTATGTGCTTAGGCTTATTGTCTTTATCCCCGATGCCGGTAAAAGCAGGTGTTTCTTTAAAAGGACTATAATATGCTTTATAATTGTAGCGCTGATTTTCTACAGAATCTTGCGAAGGAATGCGGAAACCATCCCATAAATAAGTGCCCTGGTCTTTTCCATCTATAGTGGGATTAACAGAAATAATCGTGGCATTTTTACGAACGTCATTTGGCTCGTAAGCATTTGCCAGATCTGCTGACGGATCGTTAAGGCCAAAGCCTAAATCACCAGCATATTGAACGCCATCCACCACGTTCGACCAACCCTTGGAAGCTCTTGGCCCCTGTCCGTTGCTGTATAAAGGACTGGCTGCATTGTTGTCTGCATTGGCTCCGGCCTGTACTTCAAAAACCGATTCGGAATTATTATTTCCCGCTTCACGGAAGTTAGAAGCATAATCGCTTACCAGCGCATACTGCCCTGAATTTATAATATCTTTTGTCAGGTCATAAGCCTTTTGATAATCCGGCTTACCGGTACCATCATCGTATAAATACACTTTGGCTAATAAAGCTTCTGCAGCGCCCCTGGTTGCACGCCCCACATCGGTAGCAGATTTTAAAGGAAGGTTATCTACACTGAATTGTAAATCTGAAATTATAACGGTATAGATATCATCTTTTGAAGCGCGGGTTTGAAATTCATCACTGTTTACTTCCGTTGCGTTAGGCACCCGCAAAACCTTTGGTACGCCACCAAACAACCGTACTAAATTAAAATAATACAAGCCGCGTAAAAACTTTGCTTCTCCTAAAAGGCGGTTCTTTATTGATGAGTCGAATGTTGCATTGTTAATAGCGCCGACAGCCTGGTTGGCTGCTGATATACCGATATAGTACCCGGACCAAAGGTTGTTAAGAATAAAATTATTCGAATTTTCTGTAAAATTGTCCAGGTCACCTGCTCCGCCAACATTAAAATCGCTGGGCGTGCTTCCTTTATCACCATCGTCAGAAGCTACATCGGTGGCCATAACATATAGAAACCCAACTGTAGTATTCCCAAATCCGCCCTGGTAGAGGGCATTATAAGTACCATCAACTAATTTCTGGGCTGCAGCAGGATCTTTGGTAACTTCTTCCTGGGTTAGCTGCCCCTGCGGGGCAATCTCTAAAAAACTTTTTTTACAACTTATAAGAAATATGGCAGGAAGTGCTGCATAGGATAATATTTTGAAGATTTTTCTGTACATACGATAGTAGGTTAATAATTAAAAATTCAGGTTAATGCCAATTGCATACGTGCGTGTTGTAGGATAAGTGTTCAAATCAACACCTGCGCCCAGCACACCCGGATTATTTGCCTGGTCAACCGGCAATATTTCCGGCGTGAAGCCTGTATATTTTGTAAAAGTTGCCAGGTTTTGAGAGGTTATATAAATCCTCAGGTTGTTAAGCTTATACCGGGATAAAACGCCGGCCGGCAGTGCATAACCTATGGTAAGATTGTTGACCCGAAAAAAATCTCCCGACTGTAAATCGTATGTGGAGTGAGGCAATTCATTAACGTTTGCTCTTGGAACATTGGAATTCGGATTGTTGGTTGTCCAGCGGTTTACTGCCACATCGGCTTCTATATTATCCAATGAACCACCGCGGATTGCACGGTTGGCGTTATAAATTTTACTGCCGATTGTTCCGTAGGTATTAACGCTAAGATCAAAAGATTTATAGTTTATGGAGCCGCTAAATCCATACGTAGCTTTAGGTTGATAGGAGCCTGCGTGCGTGCGATCGTTAGCATCTACATTTCCATCGCCATTACTATCGGTATATTTTAAATCGCCAACCTGCGGTACCTGGCCATTGATGGTAACAGGTTTCTCTGTTTTGGGATCGGTATAAGCAGCAAGTTCTGATTGGTTGTGTATCACGCCTTCCGATTGTAATAAATAGAAGCTGCCGATCGGGTAACCGTTTTCAGATAAGGTAGTAAATCCCTGACTGCCAACTCCGCCGCTTGGCAACGCCTGACCGCCATTGAGTTTTAATACCTTATTTTGGTTTAGTGCAATGTTACCCCCGACTGAATAACTCCAGTCTTTATTAATCGCATCATTCCAGTTGAGCCCTAGCTCAATACCCCTGTTTTGTACGGTGGCAGCATTGGTTATGTAGTTACCATCAATATCGCCTGATACGGTGGAAATATTTACAATTACCAAAGCGTCTTTTGTTTTTTTATCATAAAAATCTATCTCTCCTGACAATTTACTTTTCAATAAGCTAAAGTCTAAGCCGGCATCATATTCATCGGTTGTTTCCCATTTCAGATTTTTATCAACCAGCTGTTGAAACTGTACCCCTTCTCCGAGATTATTATTAAAGAAGTAGGGGATATTTATAGTGCCTACCGGAATGTAAGCGCTGGTTGGAATATTATCGTTTCCTACACGGCCCCAGCTTCCTCTTAGTTTCAGGTTGTTAAATAAGGCCTGGTTTTTCATAAATCCTTCGTTGGATATAACCCAGCCAATACCTGCAGAAGGGAAATTTCCCCACCTGTTCGTAGATGGCAGGCGGGATGTACCATCCGCCCGGAAGGTTGCGGTTAACAAATACTTGTTTGCGTAAGCATAATTTAAACGGCCCAGGTAAGAATTGCGCGACCATTTATCGCCCGGGTTGCTAACCGTACTTGTTGTTGCATTACCGGCATCCAGGTACCACTGGTCCTTTATTGCAGGCACATTTAGTCGTGTACCGGACAGGCTGTTAAATCTATACTCTTCAGAGGTTATACCGGCTAATAAATTAAAATTGTGCTTTCCGAAAGTTTTTGTTGCGGTTATGGTATTGTCCCATACCCACCTGTTAGCCGTATTGTGTGCCACGGTAAGGCTGCTTGTTGTACGTTGCTGGTTACCACCGATAGTTATAAAAGTAGTTGCGTCGGCAGCGTAGGCATACCCATATTGCGTATTGTTGTAAAAATCAAGATCAACACCTATACTGGACCGGAGCGTCAGCCAATCGAGCGGTTTTATTTCTAAAACACCCGTTCCCTGCAGCCTGTTATCTACGCCTTTATTATAATTTTTATCAAGATCAAGAACAGGATTGCCCACATTATTGGCTGCAGAAGTATTGCCATATTTACCGCCAACTTTTGAAGGTATGTAAGGCGCAGCGCGATACGCTTCAGAAGTTACATTAGGGTTCACATCATTTACATTTGCCCGGCTGTAGGAAATTAAAGTAGAAACTTTTATCGCTTTATTTATTCTGTATTCATTGTTGGAACGTAAGGTAAAGCGCTGCAGCTTATTGTTCAAAATAATACCTTCCTGATCCAAGTAACCAGCGCTTAAAAAATAAGTGATTTTATCAGTGCCACCGGAAACAGACAGGTTATGATTTTGCTGGATAGCAGTACGAAATATCGCATCCAGCCAATGCGTAGTGCCATTATTTACTAAAGTCGTATCTACCAAATTCACCCCATTACCATAATAATTTGCATACTCATTCAGGTAACCTGCATACTGATGCGCCCCTGCCAGAGGAACAACACGCGAAGCCTGGTTTAAACCAACATTACCATCATAAGCCGTTACAAGCTTACCAACCCGTCCTTTTTTAGTAGTAATAATTAAAACCCCATTCGCAGCACGCATACCATAAATTGCTGTAGCGGAAGCATCTTTCAAAATATCCATGCTTGTTATATCAGCAGTGTTAATATTACGTATGTCATCCGTAATTACACCATCTACCACGTATAATGGGTTAGTACCTGCCAGCATAGTGCCTACACCGCGCACCCGTACAATGGGCAAAGAATTTGGCTGGCCGGAACTGATAACCTGGACACCGGCAACCTTGCCTTGAATGGCTTGTGTTGCTGTAAGTACCGGCTGCTTGGCAATATCAGCACCCTTCACATTTGCAACGGAGCCGGTAACATCCCGCCGGCGTTGCGTGCCATAACCAACTACTACAACAGTGTTTAAATCCTGCGTAGCCGTTACTAATGTTATATTAATTGCTGTTTTTCCGGCAACCGGTCTTTCTTGGTTAATATAACCAACATAAGAAACTACAAGTACATCACTGGCAGATGCACTGATAGAGAAATTACCCTCTGTATTTGTTGTAGTACCACGGGTTGTGCCTTTTACCTGAACAGCAACACCTGATAAAGGGGAGTTTCCTTCTCCTGTTATTTTGCCTGAAATTGTTGTGTTGCCCAATTGACCTTCTGCCGCATATTGTGCAAAAAGTAAAAGTGTAAGCATGATTAAAGCAGAAATGCTGAGTAAGCGCGTACATTTACGCCTAAGTTTGTTCATAGGAATTACATTTGGATTTTTAAGAGATACCACGCAAGTTTTAAATACTTTTTCAAAAGCAAGCCGGCAAGCAAAGCAGGAATGGCGTTTGTTTTATCATAGGTTAAACAAAAGTAGCAGGGTTAAAAAAAACTAAAAAAATATTTTTAATTGCTAAAATAATAGTAGCTAACGGCGCTTTAAACCTGTTCAAACTTTATTCGCCCAACCACTTTTACTCCTTTCTATTCTGCTGTTTAAGACATGCAGGTTCTTTTTTTTGCTGCATGTTTCTAAACTTATGTTATGAATACACGCTACACCTTACACCAATAAATAAAGTAGCCGTAGCACATGCGATCAAATTTTCGTACAAACCCAACTATATTTACAACATGCAAAGAAGAAAATTCATTCAACAGGCTGCAATGGCCGGCGCTGCTGCAGGCTTTTCCAGATTTGCGGCAGCTAATACGGTAACCGACTTCCCGGCGGTAAGAACAGCCCCGGCCAACAGAAAGTTTGCCAGTAAAGGAGTAGAGCATATTATTCAGGAAGTAAAAGCCAACATTGGCAACAAAGAACTGGCCTGGCTTTTTGAGAACTGTTTTCCAAATACCCTCGACACAACGGTGGACTTTGAAATGATCAACGGCAAGCCGGATACCTATGTTATTACCGGCGATATAGATGCTATGTGGCTGCGCGACAGCAGCGCGCAGGTGTGGCCATACCTGCCCTTATGCAAAGAAGATAAAGACCTGCAGCAATTAATTAAAGGCGTTATTAACCGGCAGGTAAAATGTATTTTAAAAGATCCCTACGCGAATGCTTTTTACAAGGATGAAAATAAAATAAGCGAGTGGAAAGCCACCGATGTAACGGATATGAAGCCCGGCATTCATGAGCGTAAATGGGAAATAGACAGTCTTTGCTATCCTATCCGCTTAGCGCACGGCTATTGGAAAATAACCGGCGATACTGCGGCTTTTGATAACGACTGGATACAGGCGGTGCAACTTATTATACAGACGTTTAAAGAGCAGCAACGGTTTAACGGGCAGGGTTCTTACACCTTTCAGCGCAACACTTCGTGGGCTACCGATGGCGTACCCCTGAGCGGCTACGGCTACCCGGTAAAGCCAAACGGATTGATTTGCTCTATGTTCAGGCCAAGTGACGATGCAACCATCTTTCCATACTTAATACCCAGTAACTTATTTGCAGCTAAGGCCCTGGCAAGCCTGCAGGAAATGGCCGAAACCGTACCTGGCGCAAATAAAGTAGCGAAAGATGCATCTGAATTGTCGGGTATTTTAAAAAAAGCGTTACAGCAATATGCAACTGTTAAGCATGAATTGCATGGAAATATCTATGCATACGAGGTAAATGGTTTCGGCAGTTATAATTTAATGGACGATGCAAATGTGCCTTCACTGCTGGCGCTTCCTTACCTGGGAGCCGTAAAAACAGATGACCCTGTTTATCGGGCTACCCGCAAATATGTGCTATCTACGGAGAATCCTTTCTTCTGGAAAGGCAAAGTTGCCGAAGGCATCGGCGGGCCGCACGCCGGCATGTATATGATCTGGCCGATGAGCATTATTATGCGTGGCCTGACTTCCACTGATGACAAGGAAATAAAATATTGCCTGAACACTTTGCAGATGATCCACGCCGGCACCGGGTTTATGCATGAATCGTTTAATAAAGACGATCCGGCAAAATTTACCCGCAAATGGTTTGCTTGGGCCAATACCTTATTTGGTGAGTTTGTTTGGAAAGTTTACCGCGAAAAACCATATTTGCTAAAGTAAAAGCTGCTTCCCTAAGGTTTTACTGTTAATCATTGCTTCGCTAAAAATTATCCTATGACTAATAAACTGATACTTTTATTTGTGTTCTTCGGCCTGTTGCTGTTGTTATCCTTCAGGCAAGACAAGAAAAAGAAAGTGGTATTTTTTGGCGATTCTATTACGCAGGCCGGTGTAGAGCCAAAAGGGTACATTACTGTAATGAAGGACATGCTGTTAAAAGAAGGTATTACCAACTATGATTTGATGGGCGCAGGCATTGGCGGCAATAAAATATACGATTTATACCTGCGGATAGAGGATGATGTGATCAGCAAATCGCCGGATATTGTGGTTATTTATGTGGGCGTAAACGACGTATGGCACAAAGCAAGCTCTGGCACCGGCACCGATGCGGATAAATTTGAAAAGTTTTATCGCGCTGTTATAAAAAAGCTGATGGCAGCTAATGCTAAAGTAATCCTTTGTACCCCGGCAACGATTGGCGAAAAAAAGAATTATGTAAACCAGCAGGACGGCGATCTGAATAAATATTCCGCTATCATCAGAAACATAGCGACCGATTTGCAGCTTCCTGTCTGCGACCTGAGGACACTGTTTGAAAATTATGAACAGGAACATAACAGCAGTGATGTGGACAGGGGCGTTTTAACCACCGATGGCGTGCACTTAAATGAAACAGGCAACAGGCTGGTAGCCGAAACTATGTGGGAAAAAATTAAGGAAATAAAATAGTAATGGCCGCAAACAGTACTTCTGTAGATACAATAAATAACCCCGCGTGGATACGCGGGGTTATAAACCAAAAACCAACTCTTATGAAAACATTTATTGTATTGCTATCTGCTTGGGCTGTACTTTCACTTCTTCCTTTTTAGGCAGGGTAAGTTTCAATACACCGGCATCGTACTTCGCTGTTATTTCGTCTGCATTTATTTTATCATCTACACTAAAGCTGCGCCTGAAGCTGCGGCTTGCAAACTCCCTGCGGTGTGTTTTCACTTCCGTTTCTCCGGTTGAAGACTTTTGTTCGTAACTAATGGTCAGCAAACCTTTTTCTACATTAATTTTAAAATCTTCTTTGCTTAAACCCGGCGCCTGCAGTTCCAGATGAAAAGCATCATTGGTCTCATGAATATTTACCGGTGGCACATTTAAATCTTTGCTCCAGGCGGCAGGAACAGTGGTGAAAAACTCGTCGAACAAGTTGTTCAGGTTACGGTAATTTTGTTTTACAAGTGTCATAGCTATTGTTTTATTATATTTATTAATTGTAAATACTACTATTCAAACCTTGTACCATTGCCAATATAATATCATAATGTCGTAATATCGTATCGAAATAAGCCATATTGTCTTAAAAGTAAGAAACGCACGTCAATTTGACTTAATAATTGATTGCTTTGTACTTTTAGCCGGATTTGTTTATTTTTGCATTCACAATAAAGAAAAAATAGAAAAATGTATCCTGAACAAATAGTAATACCGATGAAGGCCGAGTTGACAGACAACGGGTTTGAAGATTTGGAGACGCCTGCTGAAGTTGATGAAAGTGTAAACGCAGAAGGAACAACCCTGATAATGGTAAACTCCGTATGTGGCTGCGCTGCCGGCGCTGCACGCCCGGGAGTGTTAATGGCTGTACATAATAGCGCCAAACGCCCTGATAATTTAAAGACGGTATTTGCAGGTTACGATCTTGATGCAGTAGATAAAGTGCGTGAGCATTTATTACCATACCCGCCATCTTCTCCGGCTATTGCGTTGTTTAAAGACGGCCAATTGGTACACATGGTAGAACGGCACCAGATTGAAGGACGCCCGGCACAGGTAATTGCCCGTAATCTTATTGCTGCTTTTGAAGAATATTGCTAAAGCGGTTAAAAGTTATTCCATGCAACATGGCTTTGTTCATGGATGGGTTAGTAAATATCAACCTCTCTATTCTTAGAGAGGTTTTTTATTTGTTTATTATGCCTCTTAAAATAATAGAAGCGAAAGCTTTTACCTTCTAAATGAAGAGCTTTGCAGAATGATAAAATTGATTCTATACTTATTCAACCGATATATACTTAGCCTACAGATCGCCGCTGAGCAATAATAATTTTACGCGCTGGATAGCCGTAACAGATAGCATATCTGTAATGGCGCCGCTCAGTACCATATTGTAAACTTCTTCGAAAGGCAGTTTTTTTAATACAAGCTGTTCTGTTTCTTCCGGCGTTGCGGTATGTTGTGTTAAACCGGTGGCAACATATATGCTTCCCGCTTCATCACTTACAGAATTAGATAGGTGCACATTTGCTACTTTCTCCCAATAGCTGGCTTTTAATCCTGTTTCTTCCAGCAATTCGCGTTGCGCCGCCGCCAGGTGATCTTCTGTTAAAGCGCACCCGCCTTCCGGAATTTCCCAGCTATACTGATTTATAGGAAAACGATACTGGCCTACGAGATAGGTATTTAATTGCTCATCCAGCGGTACGATGCCGATAGCATGGTTTTTAAAATATACTTTGCCATAAATGCCTTTGCCGCCATTTGGATTGATTACAGCAAATTCTGTAACAGATAACCAGGGATTATTGTAAATCTCCTTTTCGCCTGTAATAGTCCAGGGGTTTTTAGTTTCATCCATACCTGTATGCTTAAGTTAAGAATTTGGGATAAATATAAACCGGTAAAACATTACTTAGGCGTTAACAACAACTTTGCAGACAATTGGCTGTACAATTTGCAATAAACTGCCGGAATAAAAACTGTTTATCGTAGCAATATAATCTGGTTTTTGTCTATACCTTTTTACTGCACAGCATCATTAACTGCTTTGGCAACGCTGTTGCTTACCACTTTATTTCCCACCGGCCATCTTTGTCTTTGGTGTAAGCCAATCCATTACTCATCTCATGTATTTCTTTGCCGGTTACAGCATCAACCCGATATTTTTTTTCGTAAACGCGTACGCCATTATTTTCTCTGGTAAGGTATGCTATGAGGGCGGGCAGCACAGGCATTACCTCGTGCAGCCATTGCTCCTCACTCTCTTTTACAAATGCCTGGCTCATATATTAATGTTTTAAGCACATCGTTTTCTTTGGCTGTGCCGGGGCAAACCTGGCACCAGCCGTTAATCTTCTATGGTAGTAGTGGTAGTTGTGGTATTACCGGTTGTATTGTCTCTTACAGTTGTTGTGCGGCGGCGGCGTGAGCTGCCCGCAGCAAATACTATTATAAGCAGCAGTGCAATACCAGCCACCCACATCCAGTTATCGCTTAGCCAGCTTTTGGCTTCTCCGGTATCTACTGTTATTTTCTCCTGCGCTATTGCAGCCATTTGTGTTAAAAACAACATTGTTGTAAGGGATAGCACGCCGATATTCGTGCCGTTGAATTTTTTTTTCATAGTGCATTTATTATGAGTTATTTCAATTAATGCGCCAGTTGTAAATAACAGTATAAGGTTTAAAGTTGGGCTACAGACAATACTGATAAGCAGAAGTTCACCTGATCAGCCGCTTCGTTGATGTGTAAGCGGTTGATCTGAAAAAGAATTTTTCATAGCAGCATAGCAGAACTGTTGTACAATAAAATTGCATTTTAATATCATACCTAATTAATTTGTTTCATTAAGCGTTAACTACAAAACTTATGGTTCAGGATAACCGGCCATCCATCGAATTGCTGTTACTAAAAAGGAACAGCACAAAAAAATCTAAACCGGATTCTTCTTGTGGCACAAAATTTTATTACTAATATCCCTATAAAACACACCATTATGAAAAAGACATACCTGGCGCTTGCGCTGGCCACTACAACATTTTTCGCCTGTAATTCAGGCACCAGTTCAGGAACTGGAGACTCTACCACTTCCGGCTCTATGGGCGCTGCCTCCGATACCGGCAGTATGAATACTATGAATAATGACACTTCAGCAGCCAGTGCAACAACCATGAATGCTAATACCAAACCGGTAAGCGATATGGACAAGAAATTTATGATGGATGCAGCAGCGGGGGGCAATACCGAAATTATGGCTTCGCAAATGGCCCAAAGCATGTCCACCAATCAGAAAATAAAAGACTTTGCCGGTATGATGATTACGGACCACACGAAAGCCGGTGATGAACTAAAAACGATAGCATCGCAAAAGAATGTGACACTTCCGGATTCTGTAATGGACGACCAGCATAGAAATCTGGATGATCTTCGTAAAAAGTCGGGAAAAGATTTTGATAAAGCTTATGTAAAAATGATGGTAAAAGACCATAAAGAAACCGTTGATAAATTTCAGATGGCATCAGAAAAGTGTGATGACGGTGATGTAAAATCCTTCGCTGCGAAAACATTACCAACTATCAAAATGCATAAAGATGCTGCTGATGCACTTAACAAAGGCATGTAATAAAGTAATAAGCTAATTACAATAATAAGAAACAGCATAAAGGAACGTAAGTTTTCAGATAAGTAAAAAGTAGTAAAATCTGGCATTATACAACAAAGAAGCGGGCTGCATGCAGCCCGCTTCTTTGTTTTTAGCAAGTACTGTTAGTATAAAATACCAATGCAGCCAAAACTTACAGGCCTGCTTTAATTCGCATTATTTATCAGTTCCACATGTATATCTATATCCGGATTATTCAGTAAAAATCCGGCCATTTCTTCATTCATGCTAAAGCCTCTTTCCATCGTATGCATAGTAATCTTTACATTATGTTGCGGCTCTACAATGTTGAACTTAATGGACGACTTGCCGGGATTGCCTTTTACATTCTGTTCTACAAAGTTTACAAAGTCCGGCGTTACACCTGCCGGCTGCATATTTATTTCTACCTGCTTGGTGAGCACTTGTTTGGCCGTTTCCAGCAGGCTGATATTACTTACTTTAAATTCATACTGGTCAGCATTGTACCGCTGTTTGAAAAACCCGGTCACTAAAACGTTTTTACCACTTTCCACATAATTTTTAAAACGGATATAGTCTTCGCTCCAAAGCATAATTTCTGTTTTAGAAGTAAAGTCTTCTATCGCTATTGAACCAAAATTTTTACCGGTGCGCGTAATGCGGTGCTGCGCATCCGTTACCAGGCCTGCTATTCTAAAGGTTTTATTCAGATTGCTGCTGATGAGTGTATCCGAATCTTTTATTTCATTAAAATCATTTAACGGCATAATACCATAATACTTCAGCTCAAACTTAAAGTGATTTAACGGATGACCGCTCAAAAACATACCTGTTACTTCTTTCTCGTGGTCCAGCAATTCGGTAAGCGACCACTCTTCGCATGGAGTAATTTTGGGCGCAGCGATTTCCGGCATCACACTATCTCCAAACAAGCTGTTGCTGTTTTGTGTTTTGTTGGTTTGGTAAATATTGCCAAAGCGGATAATGCGCTCGATTGTAGGTATGGTATCGCCCTGGGGAATATTAAAATACTGGGCGCGGTGAATATCTTTAAAGCAGTCGAAGGCGCCCGAGTAGCAAAGGCTTTCAATTGATTTTTTGTTGACGGTACGCTGATTAATACGCTTGATAAAGTCGAAAATATTTTTAAAATTACCATTGTTATTTCTTTCCTCTATAAAACTCTCTATCGCTGCTTCGCCCACACCTTTTAAGCCGCCCATACCAAAGCGCAGTTCTCCTTTACTGTTTACTGCAAATCCCTTCAGCGATTCATTAATATCCGGCCCCAACACTTTCAATCCCATGCGTTTGCATTCTTCCATAAAAAAAGTAAGCTTCTCAATAGCGCCGGCATGGTTAAGCACCGCCGCCATGTACTCGCGCGGGTAATGCGCTTTAAGATAAGCCGTTTGATACGCCACAAATGCATAGCAGGTAGAGTGCGACTTATTAAAAGCATACTGGGCAAACGCTTCCCAGTCTATCCATATTTTTTCTAACACTTGTGCCTTGTGGCCTTTAGCGGTTGCGCCTTTTATAAACTGCGCCTTCATTTTATCCAGTACCGATTTCTGCTTTTTACCCATAGCCTTACGCAGCACATCCGCATCGCCCTTGCTAAAACCGGCAAGCTTTTGCGACAGCAGCATTACCTGCTCCTGATATACGGTAATACCATACGTTTCTTCTAAATATTCTTTCATCTCGGGCAGGTCATATACTACTTCTTCCCGTCCATGCTTGCGCGCTACGTATTGCGGTATATACGCCATCGGGCCCGGCCGGTACAAAGCATTCATAGCAATGAGATCGGCAAACTTATCCGGCTTCAGCTCCCGCAGGTATTTCTGCATACCGGTACTTTCAAACTGGAAGGTAGCATTGGTTTCGCCAAACTGGTAAAGCCGGTAGGTCAGCTCATCATCCAGAGGAAGATTATCGAGATCAATATCAATTTTATGATTTTGTTTAATAAGCTGCAAAGCCGTTTTTAAAATAGATAATGTTTTTAAACCCAAAAAGTCCATCTTTAAAACACCGGCTTCTTCTATGGAAGAGCCGCCGATTTGCGTAACCCACAGGTCGGAGTCTTTTGCCGTAGCTACAGGTATCAGGTTCGTTAAATCGCTTGGCGCTATGATAATGCCCGCTGCATGAATACCGGTATTGCGCACAGATCCTTCCAAACGCTCGGCTTCTTTCAATACCTGCGCTCGTATATCGTCACCTTTATATATCTCCCGTAGTTTTTTAATATTCTCGATGTCTTCACTGCCGTACTGCTCTTTTTCTTCCAGCGATTTCTCGCCCTCTTTTATCGTGATTGGCGCCTGCAATACGCGGCCTAACACCGTACCTACTTTTTCAGGCACCAGCTTAGCCAGCGCATTGGATTCGGTAAGCGGCAGGTCCATTACGCGCGCCACATCTTTAATACTCATTTTGGCAGCCATGGTGCCGTATGTTACAATCTGCGCTACCTGGTTCTTGCCATACTTTTCTACTACATAATCTATTACTTTCTGCCGGCCTTCATCATCAAAATCGGTATCAATATCCGGCATTGACTTACGGTCGGGATTCAGAAAACGTTCAAACAGCAAATCGTATTTGATAGGATCAATATTGGTAATGCCAATACAATAAGCAACGACGCTGCCGGCAGCAGAGCCGCGGCCCGGACCAATATAAACGCCTCTTTCCCGTCCAACCTTAATAAAATCGCTTACAATCAAAAAATAACCTGCAAAGCCCATTGTTTTAATGGTGAATAATTCAAAGTCGAGCCGCTCTCTTATTACTTCTGTTATCTCGCTGTAGCGCTTTTTTGCGCCCTCATAGGTAAGGTGATGAAGGTAATTCCATTGATTAAGATTGCTGTCTGCTGTTGTTTGAAATACTTTTGGAATCGGGAAGGCAGGCAGCAGGATATCTTTCTTAAGATTCAGCACTTCTATCTTATCAACGATAGCGTTGGTATTGTCCAGGCTCTCCGGTACATCGTGAAACAGCATAGCCATTTCTTCCGGACTCTTAAAATAAAACTGGTTATTGGGAAATTTGAAGCGCCGGTTTTTTACCTGCAGCTCATCGTTCACAAAATCGTCGAAGCCGGGTGTACTTTGCTTTTCACCAGTGTTGATGCACAGCAAAATATCGTGTGCGTTGGAGTCGGATTCTTCTACATAATGGCTGTCGTTGGTAGCAATTACAGGCACCTTGTGCTTCTTTGCATATTTTAATAAGGTAGCATTAATTTTTTCCTGTTCCGGTATGCTGTGCCGCTGCAGCTCAATATAAAAGTCTTCTCCGAATAAATCCAGCCACCATTTAAATTCCTGTTCTGCTTCTTCTTCACTAAGATGCAAAATAGATTGCGGCACATACGCGCCGATGCAACAGGTAGTAGCAATCAATCCTTCCCTGTACTTTTCTATCAGTTCCTTATCTACCCGCGGGTATTTACTGTACATGCCTTCGCTAAAACCTAACGAGGTAAGTTTTACCAGGTTGTGATAGCCGGTTTTGTTTTTTGCCAGTAATACCTGGTGAAAACGCTCATCTTTCTGTTCTTTCGAAAATGCTTTTTTGTGCCGGTCTTTTACCACATAAAACTCGCAGCCCACAATCGGTTTTATAACCGGCTGCAGGATGTCTTTTCCATTGGCATCTTTACCAACCACTTTTGTATTTTTCCACGCCTGGTTTACAAAATCGAATACGCCGTACATATTGCCATGATCGGTGATAGCGAGCGCCGGCATATTGTGCTTTTCCGCCTTCTTATACAACTGGCTGATGCCGGCAGCGCCATCGAGCAGGGAATACTGGGTATGTACGTGTAAATGTGAAAACTGCATAGTAAGTTTCAAGTTTTAAAACAAAACAACCAAGCTGCAATAACAAACGAAAGCACAAGATACAAGCCCGAAAGCTAAAAATTTTGGTATTTTTTGCACATTGTTTTTACCCTGCTGTTTAAAAAAAGCTGTCTGCTGAACCGCCTTTTGCAATCGGGTGCAAAACAATTTTTATTTAAAAGCTTATATTCGGCAAAAGGAAATGTATGCTTACCACAATAAAAGGAATTTATAATAACGGTGAAATAACACTGGAAGAAAAACCTGTAATTACACAGCCGGTAGAAGTATTGGTGACATTTGTGGAAGAAGTAAAAGAAAATGGCAAAAAGCCATTAAAAGCAGGATTTGGAAAAGGTATGGTTACTTATATTAGTCCGGATTTTGATGAGCCGCTTGACGACTTAAAAGACTATATGTAATGAAGTACCTGTTGGTTACTCACATATTCATCTGGTTTATTGAAGATAATCCTATGCTTTCAAAAGTATTGCGCACACTAACAGAAGGCGAAGAAAATGAAAAATACATCAGTCTTACTTCCTTTTACGAAATAGCAATTAAGGTGAAAATCAAAAAATTGACTTTAAATAAAAGTTTGCGTAGCTGCATTGATGAAATTAGAGAATACGATATAACACTATTACCCATTTCCGAAAATCACATCATCACCTACGAAGCAGTTCCATTGATAGCAACCCACTGCACTCCTTTTAACAGATTAATCATTGCCACAGCCCTGTACGAAAACTTAACTATTCTTACGGCAGATAAGCAGCTCGATAATTATAAAGCAATCAATAATATTATCAGCTAATTGATAAGCATATAACTACTTTCTCGTAAATATGCAGTAGTGTGTGAGGGCTGTTAAAAGTTTTTGCGGAGCGTGCGGTATTATAATTGCAGCCTTATCAGTTCATTTATAAAATAACGCATTATGCCAGCATTAAACGAGGTAAAACTATCAATCAGCAGTCCGGCCTTTAATCACGGAGAACAAATACCGCTTAAATATTCCTGTGAAGGTGAAAGTATAAATCCTGCCCTTCAAATCGAGGCCCTGCCGGAAGGCACTCAAAGCCTGGCCATTATTTTTGAGGATCCGGACACTTCCCACGGCGTATTTGTGCATTGGGTTTCCTTTAATATAGAGCCTGCAAAGCACATAGCCGAAAACCACCAGCCCGGCATAAGCGGTCATAACGGTGCCGGTAAAACAGGTTACTTAGGCCCTTGTCCGCCCGACGGCTCCCACCGGTATTTTTTCAAAGTATATGCTTTAGATACAAAGCTTGATGTACAGGCAGGTATAGAACCAGAACCGTTGAAAGAAGCGATGGAAAAACATACGATTGGTTTTGGCGAACTGATGGGCCGGTACCAAAAGAAAGGTGGCAATTAAAATTTTCTGTAATAGCGAGTAGTGAATAGAATTATATTTTACTACTCACTATTTACCACTGATAATTCACTGTTCACTTGTTTTTCTTCAACTGCTATCATACTCAGCGTTGCAGCAACTACTGCATACGCAGGCGCTAATATCCACCCGACAACCGGTACGATGTGCATCAGGTAAAATACGATCCCATTACCAATTGCGAGGCCTTTGTGATTACCGATAAAATAAATGCTTTGCTGTGTAGTTATGCGCCGGCGTTCGCAGTTGTAATCAAGCATGCTAAATCCATAATAATAACACTCCAGCAGCAACGCTACTACCGGCGTTGCCCAACCAATCACGGGGATAAAAGAAAGAATAAGTACAGACACCGTGTAAACTGTTTGCCAGAGTGCATTGCGCAGCGCAATAGCTATCCCGCGTATAATGTCCTGCATAAGCTGTGCAATGCTGAACGGGTAATCCCGCCCTTCAATTATGGCTTCTGTTTTTTCGCTTAAATAAGCAAACACCGGCGAACCAACAATAAGCCACAGGTATTTAAATAAGGAAAAATAGAAAAGCATCAGCACCAGCCAAAGGATTAAACCGGCAAACACAAACAGGAAATTAAGCAGGCCGTTATCAAACTGGTGTATCCAGTTATTAACGTGCGTTGCGTTCAATATCCATTGAATAAAATTGTTGGCACTTTTACCAAAAAAATACATGCTTACCACAAATAGCAGTGTATAAATAATACCAGGAATCAATATCCATTTCCATAACTTATGCTGCCTGATGAAGCTATGTGCCCTGAAATAAGATTGTATAGCGATCACTATCTCTTTTAGCACGTACGTTTTAATTTAGCGGCTAAATTAACCCAATTGAAAGTTGCAGACGGAGCATACTCCAATAAACGATTACCAATACCGGAAAATTGGCAACGGTTACCCGAAGCTTTTTTTATGCGCCCCGATGTGGTGCAGGTAGCACGGGAGCTGTTAGGTAAAATAGTAACAACCGCGTTTGATGGTATTTTTACAGCCGGGCGCATAGTAGAAACAGAAGCATATAATGGTGAGCTGGATAAAGCGTCGCATGCATTTGGCGGCCGGCGTACGAACCGCACCGAAGTAATGTATGCCGCAGGAGGAATAGCATACGTATATCTGTGTTATGGCCTGCATCATTTATTCAATGTTGTTACAAACGCTGCTGATATTCCGCACGCAGTATTATTACGGGCGCTGGAGCCAGTTGCAGGTATAGAAGAAATGCTGCTGCGGACCGGAAAACACAAACAGGATTACACTTTAACAAAAGGTCCCGGCAACGTAGCTAAAGCATTAGGCATTCGTACCGCACACTCGGCCTGCAGCATTTTGGGTGATACCATATTTATAGCTGATGATGGCTATTTGTTAACAGACGATGATATTTTATGTACACCCCGGATTGGTGTGGATTATGCCGGCGAGGATGCTTTATTGCCATATCGTTTTGTTGTAAAAAACAATCCGTATATAAGCGGTAAAAAGAATAAGTTGTAACCAGTGTCAGCCTTTCAGGCAAATTTAGATTGCCGCCAATAAGCTATTGAAATGATAGCAGGATTTTACTGAAGGTCAAGTGTTCAAGGCGGTACTTCAATATCAGCGTAACTGCTCTTATTTGCACCTTGCAAACAGCATAGTGGCAAAACAAAATTTTATTCTATACAGTCTTTTAAACAACCGCTTTCCGCAGGCGTACCAGCTTTTCCAGCAAGCCTTCCAGCAAATCAAGCTGCAGCATATTGGCGCCATCGCTCAGCGCACAGGCAGGGTTGGGATGCGTTTCAATAAACAAGCCATCTGCGCCGCTGGCAATGGCAGCTTTAGCAATCGTACCTATCAGGTGCGGGTTGCCGCCGGTAACACCGCTCGTTTGGTTGGGCTGCTGCAGGCTGTGCGTACAATCCATAACTACCGGCGTACCATGCGCCTGCATAGCCGGGATATTGCGGTAGTCAACAACCAGATCCTGGTAGCCGAAAGTAGTGCCTCTTTCGGTGAGCAAGATGTTATCGTTGCCTGCTTTTTTTATTTTATCTACGGCAAATTTCATGGCATCGCCGCTTACAAACTGCCCTTTTTTCACATTCACTATTTTACCTGTTTCTGCAGCAGCAATCAGCAGGTCTGTCTGCCGGCACAGGAAAGCAGGTATCTGGAGTATATCAATATATTTTGCGGCCATGGCAGCTTCTTCATGCGCATGAATATCAGAAGTGGTTGGCAAGCCATAAGTGATGCCCGTTTTTTTCACAAGCTGCAGCGCCGCTTCGTCGCCAATGCCTGTGAAAGAGGACCCGCTGGTACGGTTGGCTTTGCGGTAGCTGGATTTGAATACATACGGAATTTCCAACCGTTTGCACACAGCAGCTACTTTATCTGCTACTTCCATTAATAACGCTTCGTCTTCCACCACGCAGGGGCCGGCAATCAAAAAAAAATTATCGGGATTATAAGACTGGTGTTTAAACAAATCTTTCAGAAAATCAGGTATCATAGATAGCACAATTACTGCACGAACTTAGTATAAAGTTGAATACCTATTTACAACGAGGTATTCTCTGCAGCGTTCGCCGGAAGCAGGAATGTTTTTCAACCCTTTCGAAGACATGAAATCGAAACCAGCCATTCAGAAATTTTTACTCATTTTTGCCCACTACAAAACCTATTCATGCAAGCCATCAACACCAAGCAGTTAGCCGCAGAACATGCAGTTACCTTTATAAAAAACGGAATGATCGTTGGCCTTGGTACCGGCTCTACAGCCGCTTATGCCATACAAAAAATAGGTGCGCGGGTAGCCGTGGAAAACCTGCGGATCAGGGCGATTGCTACCTCGCAGCGCTCCGAAGCGATGGCGCACGAATTAAATATCCCCATCGTTTCTTTTGAAGAAGTACAACAGATTGACCTGACCATTGACGGCGCTGATGAAGTAGATGAACAACTGAACCTGATAAAAGGCGGTGGCGGCGCTTTGCTGCGCGAGAAAATTGTAGCGGTAAACAGCAGGCAACTCATTATCGTGGTTGATGAAAGCAAGATGGTAAAACACTTAGGCAAATTTTACTTGCCGGTAGAAGTAGTGCCCTTTGCACTTACGGTAGTAAAACGCCGCCTGGAGGCGCTTAACTGTACGGCAAATCTGCGTATGAAAGACGACAAGCCTTATACAACTGATAACGGTAATTATATACTGGATTGCGCCTTCGGGCAGATTGAACAGCCTGCCCAACTGCACGATACGATTAAAGCGATAACCGGTGTGGTGGACAACGGCCTGTTTATACAGCGTGCCAATACCGTGATTACTGCTTACAACGACGGAACAATCAGGCTTTTTAAAAATGAAACACTTGCCGTATAACAGCATCTGCATCATGGCATCCAATTTGGTTTTTTAGTATTGCACGATTAACCTGAAAAACATTGTATGAAAAAAATCACTGTCATTACGAGTATCGCTATACTACTGGCAATCGGTTCCTGCAAAAACAACGACACCACTACCCAGATGCCCGAAGGCGGCTATAAAGAGCGCACTGATAGCGGCACCAGCATGCCCGGCGGCGTTGAAGATAACCCGCGCGGCGCTGTAGCAGTGGACAGCGTTAAAAACGGCCAGTTCAACGTATCGGGCGTACCGGATTCTACTATTAAAAAAATAGATTCCTCCGGTAAGAAATAATGCCTGCAAGCCGTTACCGGCACACAAAAGGGAGACATTAGATAGTAATCGTTCCTTCAAACACAAATTCAGCCGGGCCGCAAAGCCAGATGTTTTCAAAGCGCTCCTCGCCGGTTTTATCAAACTCCACGGCCATCTTACCACCCAATGTAGTAATATCAATACGGTTGAAGCCAACATCGTTATGCGCATGGACTAAAGCCGCCGCGGTAACACCGGTGCCGCAGCTCAGCGTTTCATTTTCCACGCCGCGCTCATACGTGCGTACAAACAGGTTGTCGCTGGTTTCTTCTACAAAATTTACATTTATCCCTTCTTTCTTATAGCCATTGCTGTTGCGAATGGCTTTGCCTTCTTTATACACATCAAGCCGGCGCAGATCGGTAACAGGGCGCACATAGTGCGGCGAGCCGGTATTAAGTACCGAATCGGTATAAAACTTATCTATTTCATGCACATCGCGCATCTTCAGGTTTACCCAGCCGTTATCATCTATAGTAGCTTCATGCTCACCGTCCACAGCCATAAAAGTGTAAGTGCTTTTTCGCATTCCCTGGTGGTAAGCAAACTTTACCAAGCAGCGGCCTCCATTGCCGCACATAGAGCTTTCGAGGCCGTCGGCATTGTAATATTCCATGGCAAAGTCGTAACCTGCTTTGTTGTTCAGCAGCATCAGGCCATCTCCGCCGATGCCATACCTGCGGTCACATAATTTTTTTATTTGTTCGGCCGTAAGTTTAATGGTATGAATACGGTTATCTATAATGCGGTTGTCAATAATAATAAAATCGTTACCAGTACCCTGGTATTTATAAAAAGTCAGTTTCATAGTTGCTATATTGTTGAAATAATTGCCAATGTTTTTATTATCAGCCGCTCTACGGCTTTTACACCATCGCGGGTAAATGTTTTATTAATGCGGTTCGCCACAATTACGTTCGCACTTAGGCATTGATGTCCCAATAGCCTGCCAAGTCCGTAAATAGCGCTTGTTTCCATTTCAAAATTGCTGATTAAATAATTTCCGAAACGGAAACCGGTTAACTGGCTGATTAATTGCGGATGGCTCAAACCCAGGCGCAGCACCCGCCCCTGCGGACCATAAAAGCCGGGACAGGTAACCGTAATGCCATGATGATAGTCCTGTGCAAAATGTTTTAGCAACGCGGCGCTTGCAGTAGCGATATACGGCTGGGAAAAATGACTGTCGGATTGCGTATGCACCATAAAATGATGGAGTAATTGCCGCTCTTCCTCATTGTTGTCGTGGCGGTAAAAGTGGAGCAGGTTATCAATGCCGAGGCCATGCGTACCGGCCACAAAGCTATCCACTTCAATATGTGCCTGCAGCGATCCGCTGGTGCCTATCCGCAGTATCTGCAGTGGGGCAAGTTGCGGATTAACAGTGCGGGTTTCAAAATTAATATTAGCCAGTGCATCCAGCTCATTCATTACAATATCAATATTATCCGGCCCGATGCCGGTAGATACTACCGAGATTCTTTTGCTGCCGATATAGCCGGTGTGTGTAATAAATTCCCGGTGCTGCCGCTGTATTTCTATTGTGTCGAAGTGTTTACTTATTGCTGCCACCCGTCCCGGATCGCCAACGGTAATAACGGTTGGCGCCAGTTCTTCGGGCCGGAGATCAAGGTGATAAATGGCGCCGCGACTGTTAATTATCAGTTCACTTTCCGGTATTGTATGCATCCGTATTTGTTTAAAGGGCGCAAAATTCGTACTTCATAACGATAAAAGGGCAATAAGAATTTTATAGTTAACAAGCATTCCATTATTTTCGCAGCCTGTTTAAAAGGTCGGATGGCCGAGTGGCTAGGCAGAGCTCTGCAAAAGCTCGTACAGCGGTTCGAATCCGCTTTCGACCTCTTTAGTACATTAAAAGTGCTTATAAATATAGGTTTTATAAGCACTTTATTTTTTAGGGGTATTAAAGAACCGTTTAGATTTACTTTAGCCTGCTTTTTATCTTTTTGCATAATAGTAATCGTTTGACATAATGATCAGGCAGGGGCGATAAGAGACACGGGTATAGAACTGCTTATAGAAGGTACCGCAATGCAAGTCCTCTTTGCGGAAGATGAACTTTATGTTATCATGCAGGATAAAGCAAATACAGCCGGTATCAGCAGCACTTCTTTCCATTATTATTTCTGGTTGGGAGACGAATTAATGAAGCAGTTGTCTTGCAAAGCTTATAAGCGAACTGAATAACAGGTCGTAGGGCTTTATGAGTTCTGAATTACTTTACAAAGAGAAAATAGAAACGATGGTCAACCTGTTTATAAGTAATACAATGGCTTATCCGCGCCGGTACACTTACCGCTTCTCACCAATACCTGCCAGCGACGTTGATATTCATGAAACAGAAGAACACAATTATCCTTTCATCAAAATACTCCTGATAGAAATTAACCAACGGGAGGAAAGCCGGAACGATACTAACAATGCATCCTGAACAATTTATGCTGAACCAGTTTTCGCCTACTTCCTACCCGTGGTCCATTATACAGCCTTTGCAAAAAATACTGTTCAATTTTTCAGATGAGCCGTTTAGTGGTTTCATGAACGAACATTGACCATCGAAATAATTTTTATTCAAACACCTGATAACCTATTCTACGGCGCGTTCAAACCAAAAACGGACATTAAGAACAACTTAGCTATGAAACCGGACATCTATAATTTACTATTCCCAAAGACAATTCATCTTCTCACATGCATAACAATTGCGTCCCTGCTCTTTTCCGCCTGTGGCAATAAAGCTGCCCGGTCAGATGCAGCAGCAACGGGCGCGCCTGTAATACCAACTTACCCTGTATGTAAAGTGATAGCACAAACCGCTACGCTTCAAACTGCTTATCCGGCAACACTGCAAGGGCAACAGAACATTGAAATCAGGCCAAAAATTGACGGTTATATCGAGCAGATTTACATTGATGAAGGGGAAGCCGTGAAAAGGGGCCAGCTTTTGTTTCGCATCAGCGCTCCGCAATACCGGCAGGAGGTGAACAATACAGCAGCAGCCATCAGCAGCGCCGAAGCAGATGTGAGTGCTGCTGAGCTGCAGGTAAAAAAAACAAAGCCATTGGTAGAAAAAGACATCATCAGCCATTACGAATTAGAATCAGCCGAATATACGCTACAGGCGCGCAAAGCGGCGCTGGCGCAGGCAAAGGCTAATCTGGCAAATGCAAAAACAAACCTTGGATATACAACCATAACAAGCCCGGTGAATGGTGTGGTGGGTATGCTGCCTTATAAGCTGGGTAGTTTGGTAAGCATGACGACCGTTCAGCCACTAACCACCATATCAAATATCACCAATGTGTATGCTTATTTTTCCATGAACGAAAAGCAATTGCTCCTTTTTTCAAGGCAATACAAAGGCAGTACGCTGCAGGCAAAACTTAGCCTATTGCCACCCGTTACCTTACTGCTGTCCGACGGTACGGATTACCCGGAAAAAGGAAAAGTAGAAGCTATCGGGGGCATGATAAATACCGAGACAGGATCCGCAAGTTTTCGTGCAACCTTCCCCAACCCGGTCGGGCTCATCCGCAGTGGCGGCAGCGCTACCGTACAGGTTCCGTTAACGGTAACGGATGCTCTATTAATTCCACAGAAATCAACTTACGAATTACAGGGTAAACGTTTTGTTTATCTTGTAGGTAACGACCATAAAGTAGTAAGTACCGAAATAGAGATTATGAGCTTAACTGCCGGGCAGTATTTTGTTGTAACCAAGGGGTTGAATGCCGGCGATACGATCGTTTTGGAAAGCGCCGCGGCCATACCCGACAGTACAGCTATCAGGCCGGACCTGCAACCGGAAAACAAAGTGTACCAGAATTTGAAATAAATGATTAATCCTATCTGAACCCATGCTAAAAACATTTATAGAAAGGCCGGTATTATCAACAGTGATCTCTATTATTCTTGTAATATTAGGAATCATCGGCGTTACCACGCTTCCCATCACCTTGTATCCTGATATAGCGCCGCCTACCGTTCGTGTTTCTGCAGCATACCAGGGCGCCAATGCCGATGTAGTGATGAACAGTGTAGTGGTACCGCTGGAAGAGCAGATTAATGGTGTGGAAAACATGACTTACATGACTTCTTCCGCCGGCAACGACGGCTCTGCAGGTATCACTATTTATTTTAAACAGGGAACCAATCCCGACCTTGCGGCAGTTAATGTTCAGAATCGGGTATCCAGGGCAACGCCGCTTTTGCCGGCCGAGGTAACACGCGCAGGCGTAACCACCAGTAAACAGCAAAGCAGTATGGTGATGGTGTTTGCGCTGAAAAGCACCAACAAATCACTCGATGCGAACTTTCTGCAGAACTATGCCAATATCAATCTGGTTCCGATTATAAAAAGAATAAACGGCGTGGGCGATGCACAGGCCTGGGGCACCGGGGATTACTCCATGCGTATCTGGCTGAAGCCGGATGTAATGGCAACCTATGGCCTTGTTCCGGATGATATTAATGCTGCACTGGCTGAACAAAACATTGAGGCGGCGCCCGGTAAAATCGGTGAAAACAGCAACCAGTCGTTTGAGTACGTACTGAAATATAAAGGCAGGCTGAACAAGCCGGAAGAATATAACAACATCGTCATCCGCTCCGGGAACAACGGACAATTGTTGCGGTTAAAAGACGTAGCACGTGTGGAGTTAGGATCAATGACGTATTCCATTA
Organism: Ilyomonas sp.; assembly: GCA_965247435.1. GTDB lineage: Bacteria > Bacteroidota > Bacteroidia > Chitinophagales > Chitinophagaceae > Ilyomonas. The sequence goes on from OZ252019.1 coordinate 3,486,228, forward strand.
CCTCCCTTACCGATGGCAAGCCATCCATCGTGCTGGGTATTTTTCAATCGGCCGGTTCCAATGCGCATAAAATGATCAATGAAATAGAGCGTGCTGTAGCGGCTGCTTCTAAAAACTTTCCGCCCGGCGTTACTTCCACCATGATCTTTTCGGCCAACGACTTTCTGAATGTGTCTATCGAAAGTGTAATCCGCACACTGATAGAAGCGTTCCTTCTTGTTTTTATTGTTGTATTTATCTTTTTGCAGGACCTGCGCTCTACCTTGATACCAGCCATTGCTGTTCCGGTAGCCATCGTGGGCACTTTCTTCTTCCTGCAGTTATTTGGCTTTACCATCAACCTGCTCACGTTGTTTGCGCTCGTACTGGCCATTGGTATCGTAGTGGATGATGCCATCGTGGTGGTGGAGGCTGTTCATGCCAAACTCGATCACGGGGCAACTTCTGCTAAAGCGGCGACTGTAGAGGCGATGGGCGAAATAAGCGGTGCAGTAATCTCTATTACGCTTGTAATGTCAGCCGTATTTTTACCGGTTACCTTTATCACCGGCTCTACCGGTGTATTTTATAAACAATTCGGTTTAACGCTGGCGGTTGCCATTATTATCTCTGCGGTCAATGCCTTGACACTCAGCCCGGCGCTTTGCGCCTTATTATTAAAGCCGCATGGGGAGAGCAAACTGCGTAAAGGATTCATGCAGCGTTTTTACGCAGCCTTCAATACCGGCTTTGAAGTGGTTACCAAAAAATATAAGCGCGCTGTCGGCTTTCTATCAAAAAAGAAATGGATCGCGTTGGCAGGCATTGCCGCATTTGCAGGTTTGCTGGTATTCCTGGTTAAAACAACACCGGGTGGCTTTGTGCCGAACGAAGACCAGAAATTTATCATTGCAGACATCTCGTTACCGCCTGCTTCTTCGCTGGAACGCACCACGGTGATCTCCGACCAGGTGGCCGCTATTTGCAGAAGCATCCCCGAAATGGCTTCGGTTACACAAGTTGGCGGCCTTGGAATTTTAAGTGGCGGAAATGGTGGTTCGTACGCTGCCTTCTTTATGCAGTTAAAACCTTGGGACGAACGTAAAGGCAAAGATCAGGATGTGGATGGCGTGATTAAAAAACTATTTACAATGACGGCGGGTATTAAAGGCGCCAACGTTCTTTTTTTCGCGCCGCCAACATTAGAAGGCTTTGGAAATACCAGCGGCTTTGAATTTCAACTGCAGGACCGGAGCGGTGGCGACATTGAAAAGTTTGTGGCCGTAAAGAATAAGTTGCTGGCCGCACTCACTCAGCGGCCGGAGATACAATATGCCACCAGCTTCTTCAACACTAATTTTCCGCAATACCAGGTTGATATAAATGTGCCCAAATGTAAAGAGGCCAATGTATCACCGGCTACCGTACTAAGCACGCTGCAAGGGTATTATGGCGGATTATACGCTTCTAACTTTAATGAGTTTGGCAAGCAGTACCGGGTAATGGTGCAGGCGGATGCTGTGTATCGCGGCACAACAGAGAGTCTGAATGCCATGTACGTACGCACCAACAATAATGTGATGGCGCCCATATCAGAATTTGTTTCTTTAAAACGCGTATTTGGGCCTGAATTTATTAACCGGTTCAATATGTTCACCGCCATTTCGGTATCCGGTTCGCCAAAAGAAGGATATAGTTCGGGCGATGCCATCAAAGCCATACAGGAAGTGGCTGCGCAAACACTACCCGTTGGATACGGGTATGAGTTTTCCGGCTTAAGCCGGGAAGAAATATCCAGCGGCAGCCAAACTATCTATATCTTTTTATTATGCCTTGTATTTGTGTACTTCCTGCTGAGCGCGCAATACGAAAGCTACCTGTTACCTTTTGCTGTTTTGTTATCCTTACCAATAGGCCTCGCAGGTGCATTTATATTTGCCGGTTTATTTGATGTGCAAAATAATATCTACCTGCAAATCACGCTGATCATGCTCATTGGCCTGCTGGCAAAGAATGCGATTTTAATTGTTGAGTTTGCCGTTGCCCGCCGCCGGGAAGGACAACCTATTGTGCAGGCCGCCATTAATGGCTCCGTTGCCCGTTTACGCCCTATTTTAATGACTTCACTGGCATTTATATTCGGTATTATGCCACTGATGGTTGCTACCGGTGCAGGCGCGGCAGGTAACCGCTCTATTGGTACCGGCGCGGTGGGCGGTATGCTGATTGGTACCCTGTTCGGCATATTCGTTATCCCCGTTTTATTCATCATTTTCCAGGCATTGCAGGAGCGCATCAGCAGCAAGCCGCTGCCCATTCCGGCAACACAAAACCTGCGGGCGCAGCCGGCTGTTTAATCACCAAATATTTTCAGACCCACTGATTGTTAAATGAACGAAAGAAACAGCATAAACAAGGCGCTCCTGTTGATGATGGCAGTAATGGCATGGGCTTCCTGCGTTACGCGAAAATATGAGCCGCCAGGCATGGCAGTGCAGGGGCAATTATATCGCGACACAACTGCTGCGGCTGTACCCACAACGGATACAAGCCCGGCTGATAAAGTGTCTATCGCCACCTTGCCTTATACGCAACTGTTTACAGATACAGTATTGCAAAGCCTGATAGCCGAAGGAATCCGTGAAAACCCTGACCTGAAAACAGCCGTGCAGCGCATCAGCGAAGCGCAGGCAAATTTTTTACAAAGCCGGGCTGCCTTCTTACCCAGCCTCTACGGTATTGGAAGCGTTACAAGGAGTAAGCAATCAATCGCGGCGCTGAACCTGCCGCCCGATTTTATCGGCGCCTATCCGTTAACAACAACTGCTTATGCAGGCAGCCTGAGCACCAGTTGGGAAGCCGATACCTGGGGCAAATTAAGAAGCGCAAAAAAAGCTGCTTTAGCTAATCTCCTGCAAAGCGATGCGGCAAAACGCGCCGTTCAAACAAGACTGGTTGCCGATATTGCTACGTACTATTATCAACTGCTTTCCCTGGATCAGCAATTAATAATAACAACGCAAACTCTGGAAAACCGGTAGAACGACGTAGTAACGATGAAAGCGCTGAAAGAAAGTGCAGTAGTTACCGGTGCTGCCGTGGTGCAAAGCGAAGCCAACCGGTATGCTGCGGAAGTAACCATCCCCGATCTGAAACGCAGCATCCGCGAAACGGAAAATGCTTTAAGTATTTTGCTGGCCCGGACACCCGGCGCGGTAAAAAGAAGTTCTTTTGCGGAGCAGCTTGTTTTTCAGAACCTGCAAACCGGTGTTTCATCGCAGTTATTAATAAACAGGCCGGATGTGCAGGCGGCAGCATTTGCGTTCCGGGCAGCCTTTGAAAATACCAACATTGCCCGTACGTATTTCTACCCGCAATTAACGATAACAGCGGAAGGCGGCGTATCAACACTTTTAATCAAAAATTTATTTACACGCTCCATCTTTTACAACGTGATCGGCGGGCTCACGCAGCCTGTCTTCAGCAGGGGACAAAACAGGGCGCGCTTACGCATTGCGCAGGCACAGCAGTCGGAGGCATATTATGCTTACCAGCAATCCCTGCTAACGGCAGGCAGCGAAGTTTCCAATGCCTTATATGCCTATCAAACCGCGCTGGAAAAACAGGCCAGCCGCATCCGCCAGGTAGCAGCTTTAATGAAAGCCGTTGATTATACCAAAGAGCTCCTGAATTATAGTTCGGCTACCAATTATACCGATGTGCTTACCTCGGAACAGGCGTTGCTGGCAGCGCAGCTTAGCAGTGTGAACGACAAGTTACAACAGTTGCAGTCGGTTGTTGACCTGTACCGGGCATTGGGCGGTGGCTGGAAATAGTACTGCAGCAAAGAAGGCTATAAAGAACAAATTATAAAGAAAAAATCATTACCGGCGTACTCAGTTTATTGCTGGTACGGCATAAGCCAGTTGCAATACCTAAGCTTCATTGCGAGCCACCAAGCCTTACAGGAGAGAAGTAAGCAGCGACTTTATAATACAGACACCGGCTTATCAGGGCAATTTCACTTTATAAACCATATAAGGACTGGTTCTCTTATTTATACCATTGTTATAATCCGGTTGTTTATGAATCTGCGAAGTGGTGATGTATAAATTACCGTCCTTTGATACCGAGTAGGTGTCCGGCCAGATAAGGTCATTACTTTTTATCCAGGTATGCGGCTTCAGGTCAGGCGTCACCTGTATCATGGCGTATTGAGTTGGATCGCCTAAGTAAAGATTACCTTTTGTATCGAAGATCATTCCATCGGTATTGACAATGTTCCCCAGGTCTTCTACTTTACCGGCAAGCTGCTGCCCGGTTAATGTTGAATCCAGCAAAGCAGCAGTTGGCACACGCCATAATCTTTTATCACTAATGGTTTTATAGTACAGGTAACTTCTGTCTGGGCTCAGTGCAATGCCGTCCGATTGAAAAGCCGGCGGCTGCCCTTGCTTTTTCAATTCTCGGCCATCAATGATGAATTTCACATAAGGATCGGGATGCACCGATTTGTGTGCCTGTAATACCTGCCGGGAATCGCCGGTGGCCAGATTTAAAATAATAATACCGCCTGTGCCGGAATTAGTGATGTAGGCTACCTGTTTCCTGGTATCTACCCGGATGTCATTCAGGTAACTGTGATTGTCTGTAGTAAGCGGAAAACGGTAGGTCTTCTCAACCTGGTTTGTTTGCAGATTAAATTTTACCACCTTGGCGCTGTTATCCACCACCTTTTCAAGCATGGGCGCGGCGGCATCAACAATGTAGAGATAGTCATCATCGTCCACAAATGCAGTTTGAACACACACCCATTTATTTTGGCCATCTTCGCCGGGCTTCCATTCGTTGGTAGCAGCATCGGGGTAAGGCTTCACACTGCCGTCTTTCATCACTTCCACTACAGCATATTTGTAGGTTGCTGACCATCTTGGATATGTCACAAACACCCTGCCTCCGGCAGACACCGCTACCCCGGTAAACTGGTAGGTATCATCGCTATACACCTTTTCTAATTGGGGCTGTGGCCCGGGTGTTTTCTTATTCTGTGCGAATACTTTCTTAGTCAATAACAAAGCAGCTAATGGCAATACAACATAGCTGATCAGCTTACTGTAAGGAATCTTATTCTGTTTCATAGTTTTTGTGTAATCTTAAAAATGATTAATTAATGTCCATTGGTTTATTAAGCGGGCGTATCCTCAATAGAAACCGGCTCCGGCATCTTTTACATTCCGGTACATAACCGCACCTGTATGGCAAACTCGGCATCGTTCCCGCGCAGGTAGCCAACGGTTGCCGTGCGCAAATGCATTTTTGTCCTTGTAGCTGTCCACTTACATATCGCTTTCTGCCTGCCGGCAACGTGAAGACGATATTGAAAACCCTTGCGTTTTTATCTTTACGGAAAGGGTTAAAGAAAGTTTGCAAGGCAAATTGGCCAACATTAAACGGTCTATCTTTCCATGCACCGGGAACGGTGAGCAGGCTGCCTACCAATGCATAGTCTATGGGCTCAAGCATTTCCGGCATAATCGGTTTATTATTCACAGGTGTTTTTGCAGGAAATCTGTTTCAAAGGATGTTCCAAAAAAGAAAATAAAAACAAAAATTAAATTGTCGGCGTTGTCTTTAACTGCAGGCGATGTTTTTTATCAACAGCAGTGAAAACTGTTACTTCAGCGTCCATAGCAATAGCTGGTTTCACCGACATGTGTCAATTTTAGTAAGCATTCAAACCTTGAATGAAAACCAGATTTACATTTGGCTTAATTTCTTTAAAAAAATTTACAAATTAATTTTTCAAAGCTATTTGCTTGTGTATGCCTTTCTGTTTTCCGGCTCCTTAGCAGATGGTTATAAAGCACTTTGGCTTTCCTGTTACTTTTGTTCAGCAGCGTTTGTAAATTGCAGTCTGAACGTATCGGTATGCTGCACAAGTGTGGCGGCTTGCTGTGCCCATCCATTATATCTAAAAAAAGGTAAGTAAGCTGCTTTAAATAAGCTCCTATTTTACGCCTTACCGTGTTAGTGATGGAAATGCTGCGCTTCCTGCCGAATGCCGGGTTGGAACAAAAAATGCCATTGGTAATTAAATCAGCGTACGAAACCAAAAAGCAAAATTTTTTTCTAAGTGAGCGGCTATCTCCATTCTGTAAGACATCCATAAAGTGTGTGTATAACCTTTTTAATAATATTTTCTATATCTATCAGTCTTTTACTCACAGCTTTCAGGTCAACCACTTCCTACTCAATAGCAGTACTTACATATCGTGAAATGCGGTGGCATTCATCAAAAATAAACACCAAAAATTTTTCTTCCGCGGTTGCAAACGCTACTATAGCTTTTCCTGCCATTTCATCCGTAATCTATTAATTATTTATTTAATCCTGCATTGATTTGTTCACGGCTTTCGTCCGGTAAGGTGTTACGTTCCTGTAGTAAGGTACTGACACCATCAAAAAATAATTTTATTTTTATTTTTTATTCATCCGTCAACTCATTATTTCCCCCTTTCGTTTGCAACATTCTTTCATGAAATTTCTTGTTTTCCTCAAATGCTTTTACTCATCTATCTATTGAATTAAAAGTTTATGCTGCCTGCATAAGCGGATTATACAGCTACGCTGCAAACTGGAAAAAGAGACAGTTGTTATTTTAAAGAACGAATCTTCCGGTACTGCTTAAATACCTACTTTAGAGGCATATAATACCATTACGCTATGAACGATTCCCCGTTATCTGCGCCGCCACCCGAAGCCGCACCATCAGCACGCATATCTACAGGTGCCATCAGCACCGCTTTTGCACCGCAGCAGCGCCTGTATTCCCTGGATGCGCTGCGTGGCTTTGATATGTTCTGGATTATGGGCGCCGAAGAGATTTTTCACAATTTATACAAAGCTACCGGGTCCTCATTCTGGGGCGCTATCTCCACGCAGTTAACGCATCCCGACTGGAACGGGTTCCATTTTTATGATCTCATTTTCCCGCTCTTCCTGTTTATGGCGGGTGTAGCTACGCCCTTCTCGGTGGGGCGCGAACTGGAGAAGGGCAAAAGCCGCGGGCAACTGCTGCAGCGGGTAATAAAGCGGGCGCTGATTCTGGTGCTGCTTGGTATTGTCGCCAACAACGGGCTGGTGATAAAGCCTGTTGCAGAGATACGCTTTGCTTCGGTGCTTGGCCGTATCGGTATCGCTTATATGTTTGCCAATATCATTTACCTATATACCAAAGAACGCGCGCAGATGATTTGGTTTGCGGCCTTACTAATCGGGTATTGGCTCGTATTGAAGTTTGGGCACGCGCCTCATTTTCCGCCGGGCGACCTTACGATGCAGGGCAATTTTGCATCGTATATAGACCGCAGTTTTTTACCCGGCAAATTGTATTTGGGCATCCATGACCCCGAAGGATTATTCTCTACTATTCCGGCTATAAGCACCGGATTACTCGGTATTCTGGCAGGTAATCTTTTAAAAAGAACGACACTGAGCGGTGAACAAAAAGCGGCGCGCTTAGCCATTACCGGCGCTGTGTTTATCGTGCTTGCACAGTTGTGGAATCTGGACTTCCCGATTAATAAAAACCTGTGGACGAGCTCTTTTGTGCTGCAGGTCGGCGGACTGAGTCTATTGTTGCTCTCCCTTTTTTATTACATCATTGATGTGAAAGGCTATAAAAGCTGGTCGTTCTTTTTCCGGGTAATCGGCATGAATTCGATACTCATTTATATGTCGGGGCATTTCATCAACTGGGAATATACCACCGATAGCGTTTTCGGCTGGTTGGGACAATTAATCGGCAGCCCTTTTAACGCCGTAATCATGGCAATCTGTTATGTATTTATCAAGTGGCTGTTCCTGTATTTTATGTATAAAAAGAACGTCTTTTTACGTGTGTAAGTAAAGACATACATGGAGCATCATTAAAAGGGTAATGAAAGCATGAGCGCATTACAATAAATAACGGGTTTAAATTTTCAGTTTACAATTTTATATACTTCGCAAATGGCTTCGTATGCCGGCCAGGGCAGATAATTTTTGACCAAGAGAATCTCTAACATTTATAGAAGCTGTAAAGTTATAAATAGAAAATAAACCGTTGAAACGGTTATGGCTGCGCCTGACTTTTTTTACAGCCCGCCGTTAAAATGGCGGGCTATACGGTAACCGGTAATTATTTTAATGGATTCATCTATTTATATGTTGCAATGTGTACATATCCACACTTATTTAAAAGGGGTTCGTTATAAACAAACGCTAAACGGCTTCATTAATAAATCGGGTAACAGGTACAAAATAAGGCAGCAGTTGCCACCAATAAAATCAATTTTTTGTAATGAAGATAGCAACCTACAATGTGAACGGGATAAACGGGCGCCTGCCCGTACTGTTGCGCTGGCTGCACGAAACAACGCCGGACGTCGTGTGCCTGCAGGAGCTGAAAGCGCCGGAGGAAAAGTTTCCGGAAGCGGCCATACAAGACGCCGGTTATGGGGCTATCTGGCACGGACAAAAAAGCTGGAACGGCGTTGCGATATTACTGCGCAGCGGCAAGCCGGAAGAAGTGCGCCGCGGGCTTCCGGAGAATGAAGACGATGAGCAAAGCCGCTACATAGAAGCGATGATCAACGGTGTGCTGATCGGCTGCCTCTATTTACCAAACGGTAACCCCGCGCCCGGCCCTAAACTCGACTATAAGCTGCGCTGGATGGAACGGTTTGCCGCCCATGCAGATAGTCTTCTTAAAGCTGGTATGCCCGTGGTACTCACCGGAGATTACAATGTAATACCAACCGAAAAAGATGCGTATAAGCCGGAGCGTTGGGTTGAAGATGCCCTTTTCCGGCCGGAAGTGCGTGCCGCTTTTGAAGCGCTGGTTGCGCAAGGCTGGACCGATGCTATACGAAAGCTTTACCCGGAGGAAACCATTTATACATTTTTTGATTATTTCCGTAATGCTTATGGCCGCAATGCCGGGTTGCGCATTGACCATTTTTTACTAAGTCCGCAACTTACCAATCGCCTTGCCGCCGCCGGTGTGGACCGCCATGTACGAGGATGGGAGAAAACAAGCGATCATGCGCCGGTATGGATAGAACTGGCAGAGGAATAACAAAGAAAACGGATGGATTAATCACGAATATCCAAAGCACTTCTCCTGATTATTTTTAGCGAAACAAACCGTACAAAAAAATACAACATGCCTTTTATAGATACAGAAATGCTGAACGAAAAAGAAGTAGTTCCCGGTTATAAAGGAAAAACTTTTCATACCGGCACGATGACTTTCATGTACTGGAAGGTAGCTGCGGGCGCAGTAATGCCCGGGCACTCGCACCCGCACGAACAGGTAGCTAATGTATTGCAGGGCACGTTTGAACTTACCGTTGACGGGCAAACCCAATTGCTGCGACCGGGGATAGCAGCCGTTATTCCTCCCCATGTAAAACACAGCGGAAAGGCCATTACGTATTGTGAGCTGCTTGATGTTTTTAACCCCGAAAGAGAAGACTATAAATTTTAAAAATGAACCTTGACCTCACTAACAAAACAGCACTTGTCTGCGGCGCTTCCGGCGGGCTTGGCCTTGCCTGCGCCACCGAACTGGCCTTGCTTGGCGCTACTATTATTGCAGTAAGCCGGAGTGAAGACAAGCTGCGTTTGGCTATAGCGCGTTTGGATACTTCAAAAGGCCAGCAGCACCAATTTCTGGTTATAGATCTATCCAATCCGGAGGAAGTAAAAGAAAAGGCAGGCGCCTTTCTTGCCGGCGGCAACACTATTCATATACTCATCAATAACGCCGGCGGCCCGCCTGCCGCGCCCCTGATAGAGACTGATGCGGCGGAGATTGACAAAGCTTTTCGCACCCACGTTATCAGCAGTCATTTGCTTGCCCAGCTAACTTTTCCGGGAATGAGGAGCGCCGGCTTCGGACGTATCGTAAATATTGTTTCTACTGCTGTAAAACAGCCGATTAATGGTCTTGGCATCTCCAACCTGGTGCGGGCGGCAGTAGCTAACTGGGCAAAGACCTTAGCCAACGAAATAAGCTCTTTTGGCATTACGGTAAACAATGTGCTGCCGGGTTATACCAACACTGCCCGCTTAGATTATTTATTTTCGAAACAGGCGGCGGATAGCGGCGTATCCAAAGAAGTGATCTTGGAGAAAACGATAGCGCTTATTCCTGCAAAAAGAGTAGGCGAGCCGGCAGAGTTTGGAGCGGCCGTTGCTTTTCTTTGTACGCCCGCAGCCGCTTACATCAATGGCATCAACCTGCCCGTTGATGGCGGCAGAACCGGAACTTTATAATGCCTATCGGGTAAAGCAATACAGCAACTGCAGCACCTGTTTTTCGTACAGTTCACCTCACTAAAATAATCATCAATGGGAGAAGTGGAAATAGATGCAGCCAGCCGTAAAATTATTATTCATTCGCACATCATTACCTATGGAGATTCGGCTGATGAATTAATAACCGAAAGCATAAGAGCGGAAATAGAAACTCTATGGAATGAACCGGCAGGCATGGTAATTATAAAAGGTGTTTCTTACCGCGTTGCTTTCCACATTACGGCAGAGACGAACCCTGCAATAGAGGATATAGCAATATATAGCAATACCAACCCGCGCAACAACTATTTCAGGATTGAGGAATACGCGCATGGCAATATCTCTTTTGTAGATGGCTTAGGCTGCAACAGCGGCTATTTTAAGTTAGAAAATCTGTACACCGGCTCTACCACGGCCGCCCATGAGTATGGGCATACCTTAGGCCTTGACCATCCGACCAATCTTGATTACCGGGGCAAAGGGATTCCCCGTATTATGTACCCGAGAGGAACACTGGTTGACCCGCCATTTCAATACGATGCGTCCAAACCGGCGGGGGTTACCGGCGGCACCATGCACCCGATGTACCGAAAAGTTTTTAAAGAAGATATAGCTGCCCTGAAGCCGGAAAGACTACGGTTAAAAAACGGTAGTGCCATTGCCGGCGAATTCACCAATGTCTTTCATTTCAATCATAAAGAAGTCCGCCCGGATGACAGCTTAAGCTGATAAAATGAAAGGTTGTTTGAAATGCCGGGTAGTGCCGCAGTTGGAAAATAACTAAGCATGTTAATAGGTAAGCTTATTTACCGATACAGCTATATTCCGCATACGGAGACACTATCCGGCAGCGTCGTACCTGGCGGGCGTTCCCGCCCGCAGAAAGCGCGAAGTAATCTAAGTAACATGGCAGTAAGTGTAATCTGTGAGGTTATTAAATTTTTAGTTGTAAAGCGCCTTAACTCATTGGTCTTTTAATTTGTACATTTTAAGGCCATTTTTTTCCAATTGCCATCAGGCCAGTAAATAAGCCGTCACGTTGCATTGCACAAAAAGCAATAATACCCGCAAAATAAGACAGGGAAAACTATTAATCCAATGGGACTGCCGTTGGATTATAAAATTATTCCTTACCTATGATGCCGGCTATACTCCAATGTCTCCTTATCAACTATTCTTAATATTAACCGGCCATATTATCCGCCCTGCTTCCTTACGGCAATTTGGATAGCCATGGAGGTAATGCGGTATTTATTTGTACTTTACACGGCATAAACGATCGCCATGCGCCGGCTTCTTTCAAAAAAAACAGTTGTTGTGGTTTTGCTTGCTATCGGCACGCTTTCTTTTGTGTTGCTTACCAAAGAAGATACGGTTGATTACAGCACGCAGGTAAAACCCATCATCAACAAAAATTGTATCACCTGCCACGGCGGCGTACGTGCCAAAGGGGCCTTCAGCCTGCTATTCCGCGAACAGGCTTTAGCCAAAACAAAAGATGGGAAATATGCCATTATTCCCGGCGACCCGGATAACAGCGAAATGATCCGCCGCTTAAGTCTGAAAGACCCGGACGAGCGTATGCCGTATCATCATGCACCATTAACGGAAGAGGAAATAAAGACATTGCGCACCTGGATAAAACAGGGCGCCCGCTGGGGCGAAAACTGGAGCTATACAGCACTAAAACCGGTAGCAGTACCAATGCCAAAAACCTTTTTTGGATTAATCAATACAAAAAGCGATTGGGCAAAAAATGAAGTGGATTATTTTATCCTGGAAAAGCTGAAACAGCAGGAGTTGCAACCTTCGCCTTCCGCAGATAAGCAAACGCTCTTACGCCGTGTAAGCCTTGATATTACGGGGATGCTGCCGCCGGACAACATTGCCCAACAATTTTTAAGTGATACAAGTACACATGCCTATGAAGAATTGGTTGACAGCTTGCTGGCATCAAAAAGGTATGGTGAAAAATGGACGTCCATGTGGCTCGACCTTGCACGCTATGCCGATACCAAAGGCTATGAAAGAGATGGTGAACGAAGTATCTGGCGCTACCGCGACTGGGTGATAACTGCGTTTAATAACAACTTGCGCTACGATAGTTTTTTAATAAAACAAATTGCGGGCGATTTGCTGCCAGATGCAACCGACGAGGATTACATCGCAACGGCTTTTAACCGCAACACCATGACAAATGATGAAGGCGGCACCGACAATGAAGAGTTCAGAACTGCGGCTGTATTAGATCGCGTAAACACCACCTGGAGCGCACTGGAAGGCACTACATTTTCGTGCGTGCAATGCCACAGTCATCCGTACGACCCCTTTAAGCATGAAGAATATTATAAATTCGCCGCGTTCTTCAACGATACCCGCGACGAGGATACCAACGCCGATTACCCGTTGCTGCGTTCGTACGATGACAGTTTGCAAAAAGAAGTAAACAAAGTAGTAAGCTGGGTAAAAGAGAATAGCTCCAAACAGCGCGCTGCCGAAGTATATCAGTTTTTAAAAACAGGCCAGCCGGCCTACAACTCGCTCCTGTGCGACAGCTTTACCAACAGCGAGCTGAACGATACCAAATGGGCTTCTTTCCGCAACGGCGCGGTGTGCCGTTTGCAGCATGTAGATTTAAATAATAAAACCCATCTTATTTTCCGGTACACCGGCTGGATAAGCGGCGGCACCTGGCAGCTACATCTCGACAATGCAGCCGGCGAAGTGATTGCTAATATTCCTTTACCCAAAACAAAAAAGGAAGGCTGGCAAATTGCGGAAACGGATTTGAAAGGGGCAACAGGCGTGCATAATCTCATTTTCACATATACCAACAAAAGCATAAAAAATCCAACTTTTGCAGGCGCTATGCTCGACTGGCTGTACTTCACACAACCTTTTCCGGGAAAAGATAAGGAAGACTATGCGGGTGTAAAAAAAGATTTTATGAACCTGCTTTCCGCCGATGCTCCAACAACGCCGGTGATGATGGATAACCCGGCAGACATGCACCGTGCCTCCTACATATTTGAGCGCGGTAACTGGCTGGTAAAAGGCGACAAAGTAGCGCCGGATGTGCCGCGCTCTTTAAACCCGCTGCCCCGCAATGCGCCGCACAATCGCCTGGGGCTTGCCTTATGGATGACATCTGCCCAAAACCCGCTGACAGCACGTACGATGGTCAATCGTGTATGGGAACAATTATTCGGAACCGGTCTTGCCGAAACACTGGAAGACCTCGGCACGCAAGGCGTTGCGCCTTCGCATCCTGAATTACTGGACTGGCTGAGTTATCAATTTATCACACAGGATAAATGGAGTGTCAAAGCGCTTATCAAAACTATCGTTATGAGCGCCGCCTATCAGCAAAGCTCGGTACTTACAGCAGCAGCGGAACAGAAAGACCCGTTTAACAGGTGGTATGCACGCGGCGCAAGAGTACGTTTATCCGCCGAGCAGGTACGCGACCAGGCTCTATGCATTGCCGGCGTACTGAATGATAAAATGTACGGGCCGGGCGTAATGCCTTACCAGCCGCCGGGTATCTGGCTCTCGCCCTGGAACGGCGCCGACTGGGTGCAGAGTACCGGCGGCGAGCAATACCGCAGGGCTGTTTATACTTATTGGAAACGCTCGGCCGCCTACCCGGCTATGACTACGTTCGATGCGGTTTCTCGGGAGGTGTGCACAGCACGGCGCATCAATACCAACACGCCTTTGCAGGCATTGACTACTTTGAACGACAGTGCTTTTCTCGACCTTGCCCGCCACTTCGCTTACCGGATGCAAAACGAAGGCGGCAGCAACATTGTGCAGCAAATAAGTACCGGCTATAAGCTCGCCACGTATCAGGCTATAGACCATAGAAGTTTAATGGCATTACTGAAATTATATAATACTGCCTACGCACAATTTAAGAGGGATGCAGGTAAAGTGTGCGAGATCAACGGCGGCATGAACATCCATGCCAATGCCGAAACTGCAGCCCTAACGGTTGTAGCCAATGCCATGCTTAACCTGGATGAAGTGGTAACGAAGAACTGACGGAAATTTGGAGTGATGAGAAGGATGATGATATTAAAATTATTGGATACTGCAGGTGGTAATTTCCAAAATGAAGATAAAAATTGCAGGTCAGGATTTGCGGCCTCAATCAACCAATTATTAAATACAGTATGGCAAAAATTGCAAAGAAGTTGGCATCAGTACTGCCGGATGAAGTGGTGATGAATAAAATCTACCTGGTGCGCGGGCAGAAAGTAATGCTGGACAGTGATTTAGCGAAGTTGTACGGAGTACAGACAAGGGTGTTTAATCAGGCAGTACAAAGAAATATTCAACGCTTTCCGGAAGATTTTATGTTTGAAATGACAAAAGAGGAATTAGAGAATTGGAGATCACAATTTGTGACCTCCAATTCTTCACTCAAAATGAGTCTGCGATACAAACCTTATGCTTTTACGGAGCAAGGCGTAGCGATGCTTTCCGGTGTTTTGAACAGCGATACTGCTATACAGGTCAATATTCAGATCATCCGCATTTTTACCAGGATGCGGGAATTGCTGTTAACACATAAAGATATTTTATTAAAGCTTGAGAAATTAGAAAAGGAAGTAACCGAAAACAAACAGGACATTGCTGTGATTTTTGAAGCATTGAAACAATTGCTGGAGCCGCAAGCCGAAAAGCGGCGAAGGATTGGATTTAAAGCTAATGAAGAAATTGAAGGATAGTGAATAGAAAGGAATTGTGGTGGTGTGCTTAACGGCGGGCTACAGTAAGAAGTATATAACTTAAATGAGCGGAGCGCGTGAGGGATAGCAGCAAGTACCGCGCTGAAGGATTTGTGCAATGGCTTTGTGGCGCACCTGCCTGACGGCAAAGGCAGGGTACTGCGGATAGCCCGACCCGAAGGGGCACGCCGTAATTCTGATTATTATATAATTAAAAATGCTATCTTAAATTTTTAACAGGCAGATAAACTTGTATTAATAAATAAAAAAATTTCTTCTCCACTTATAGAGAAGGGCAAGCGATAAGGTACTATGACACAACAGGAACTACATAATCAGCGTTTGCTGCGCGAAGCGGAACATGCCGTTACAAGAATGCATACCCGCCGCCATTTTATAAAAGAAAGCGCTATGGGAATGGGCAGCCTTGCATTGGCCACCTTATTTGGCTGTTCGCAAAAACAACAGACAACTCAAATCGCATTCGATCCGGCGCACCCGCTGATGCCGAAGCTGCCGCCTTTTCCGGGCAAGGCAAAGAGCGTTATTTACCTGCACATGGCCGGCGCGCCTTCGCAGTTGGAGTTGTTTGATTACAAACCGGAACTGGCCAAAATGGACGGGCAATTGTGCCCGCCGTCTTTACTGGAAGGCAAGCGTTTCGCCTTTATCCGCGGTGTGCCGAAAATGTTAGGACCACAGGCAACTTTTGCACAGCATGGAGAAAGCCGCGCCTGGGTAAGCGACAATATGCCGCACCTTGCTTCCATAGTAGATGAAATAAGTTTTTTAAAAGCAGTAACCACCGACCAGTTCAATCATGCACCGGCGCAATTATTAGTTCATACGGGTTCGCCGCGTTTGGGCAGGCCAAGCCTTGGAAGCTGGGTTACGTATGGCTTGGGAACAGAGAATGAAAACCTGCCGGGCTTCGTAGTACTCACCAGCGGCGGTAAAAATCCGGATGCCGGTAAAAGTGTGTGGGGCAGTGGCTTTCTGCCCAGCGTGTACCAGGGTGTCCAATGCCGCAGCGAGGGCGATCCTGTACTATTCATCAAAGACCCGGATGGCATGAGCCGCGATTTGCGCAAGGCAAGTATTGATGCTATTAACGAAGTAAATGCAGAAGAATATAAGCAATACAATGACCCGGAAATTCTCTCGCGTATTTCGCAGTACGAGATGGCGTACAAGATGCAGATTTCGGTACCCGAAGTAATGAACATCAACAACGAACCGCAGTACATTCACGACATGTATGGCACAAAGCCCGGTGAAGCCTGCTTTGCAAACAATGTTTTGCTTGCCCGGAAATTAGTAGAGAAAGGCGTGCGCTTTGTGCAGTTGTTCGATTGGGGCTGGGACAGCCACGGCACCGATTCAAGCCTTGCTATTGATATCGGCTTTATTAATAAATGCCGGCAAAGCGACAAGGCAGTTACGGCATTAATATTAGATTTAAAACAACGCGGCTTGCTGGACGAAACCCTGGTAGTCTGGGGCGGCGAGTTTGGCCGGACGCCGATGATGGAAAACCGCGAAGGCAAGCAAAATCCGTTCAAGGGAAGAGACCACCATACCGAAGCCTTTACGATCTGGATGGCCGGCGCCGGTATAAAGAAAGGTTTCTCTTATGGTGAGACAGATGAGATTGGCTACAGCGCCATCAGCGGAAAAACAGATCCTTTTGATGTGCAGGCTACCATTCTTAACCAGCTTGGATTTAACCACGAACAATTTACGTATGACTTCCAGGGGCGGCCCTTCCGCTTAACAGATGTAAAAGGTAAAGTGATTGAAGATATTTTGGTTTGAGTTTTACCACATAGGAACAGAGGTGCACATAGAAACACAGTAGAGAAAATGCAAATAACACAAAAGTGTATCAATGAACTAACGTATAAAGTGATTGGCTGCGCTATTGAAGTGCACAAACATTTAGGGCCTGGTTTGCTGGAAAGTATTTATGAGAAATGCTTTCGTAAAGAGTTAACCCTTCAATCAATGGAATTTAAAACACAACTTTGGATACCGGTTGAATATAAAGGTCTTTTGTTAGACGCAGAACTACGGTTGGATTTTATTGTAGAAGATTTAGTATTAGTTGAATTGAAAGCGATAGAAGGCATTTTTCCGGTACATGAAGCACAAGTGCTTACCTATAGGAAGCTGATGCAGAAACCAAAGGGCATTCTTATCAATTTTAATTGTACAAACATTTTTAAAGAAGGGCAAAAGACTTTTGTAAACGATCTGTTTGCTTCTTTACCTAAAGAATAAACTATGTGTCAACCTATGTTTCTATGATACTATGTGTTTCAAAAATCCTTAATCGTGTTATTAACCAGAAAAAATTTTATTCAAACTACCACCACTGCACTCCTGCTTTCATCACTAAAAGCATTTGCGGCACCACAATCAACCAACAACATGAACAACAATTTTCAATTAAAAGTCTTGGCCACCAACTGGGGCTTTGCAGGAACGGTGGATGAGTACTGCGCTAAAATAAAAAAGGAAGGTTATGACGGCACCGAAATATGGTGGCCGCTGGTACAAAAAGAACAGGATGAATTGTTTGCTGCTTTAAAGAAGTATAACCTCGAAGTTGGTTTTCTTACCGCCGGTCACGAAAGCGATTTCAAACAGCATTTCGAAAGTTTTAAAATGATGATTAATGCGGCTGCAGCCAACAAAATACAAAGACCGTTGTATATCAATTGTCATTCGGGCAGGGATTATTTTTCTTATGAAGAAAACAAACAATTAATTGATCATACTACGCAACTGGCCAAACAAAACGGCATCAAAATCTGCCACGAAACGCATCGCTCGCGCATGTTGTTTGCCGCGCCTGTTGCAAGAAAATTTATGGAAACGATTCCGGAGCTGCGCCTTACGTTTGATGTATCGCACTGGTGCAATGTAAGCGAAACATTACTGCACGACCAGCCCGAAACCCTTGCTATGGCTGTACAACGCGTTGACCATGTTCATGCGCGCATCGGCCATCCCGAAGGGCCGCAGGTAAACGACCCGCGCGCGCCGGAATGGGCGGACGCCGTGAAAGCGCATTTTGAATGGTGGGATACAATTGTAGCCCTGAAGAAACAAACGGGCGATACTTTAACCGTACTTACGGAATTCGGGCCGCCCGATTATATGCCTACACTGCCCTACACGCGGGAGCCTTTGGCCGACCAGTGGGCGATCAATGTATATATGATGAAGCTGTGGCGCGAAAGGTATGCTTCCATACCTTAAAGGAGTGGCAGAAAGTTGGTTGCAAGCTTAAAAGCTTTGCAAAGTGAAAAAAGCTAACGGCTTAGCGATGCAGATGCGATGTAAGCGTTATTGAAGCGCAAGCCGGCGCATTGTGGTTTAACTATTTAAACAGCTCCACACTCACCGTTTGCAGTCACTCATTTAACCGCACTCCCCTAATTCTACAACTGCGCTTTTCTATTTCGGTAGTTGCTAACTTGCGCCTTTTAATTACTAACCATTGGCAATAGCAATTCTTGCAATAGAGTCTTCGTGCGATGACACCGGCGCAGCGGTATGTGTAAATGGAAAAGTTGTATCCAACCAAATCGCCGGCCAGGCAGTACACCAGCAGTTCGGCGGTGTAGTGCCCGAACTGGCAAGCCGCGCGCACATGCAAAATATAGTGCCGGTAACAGATGCAGCTTTGTCTGTAGCCAACTGCGATTTATCAATGATAGATGCTATTGCTTTTACGCAGGCGCCGGGCCTTATCGGCAGTCTTTTGGTCGGCGCTCAATTTGCCAAATCTTTATCCCTGGCGCTGGACAAACCGTTAATTGCAGTACACCACATGCAGGCGCATGTACTGGCCAACCTGATAGAAGACCCCAAACCGGAGTTCCCGTTTTTGTGCTTAACCGTTAGTGGCGGCCACACGCAGATCGTACTGGCGCGCGCACCGAACGATTTAGAAGTATTGGGACAAACAATTGATGATGCCGCCGGCGAAGCTTTTGACAAAACAGCCAAGCTGCTTCACCTGTCCTACCCCGGCGGCCCGCTGATAGATAAGTATGCAAAGAATGGAAACCCGCTGACATTTAAATTTGCCGAGCCTCAGATACCCGGCCTTAATTTCAGTTTCAGCGGTTTAAAAACATCGGTACTTTACTTTTTGCAAAAAGAAACAGCTTCCAATCCGCAATTCATCGAACAAAACCTTGCTGACCTGTGTGCGTCTGTGCAGCATACGATTGTTACTGTTTTAATAAAAAAATTAAGAAAAGCGGTGCAGCAAACCGGCATTACCAGCGTTTGCATTGCCGGCGGTGTAAGCGCCAACAGCGGCTTGCGCGCGGCGCTCACCGCTACCGGCCGGCAACAAGGCTGGCAGACTTTTATACCGCCGTTTCAGTACTGCACCGATAATGCCGGCATGATTGCCATTACCGCTTATTATAAATACCTGGCCGGCGATTTTGCCCCAATGGAAGCATCTCCCTCGGCAAGGGCAGCGTGGTAAAAAAGTTTTGGCATTTCAATTGCTTTATGCCTGAAAATATTACACATGAAAAGAATTATCTCAGTATGCAGTTTTTGCATAATAGCCGTTTGTTTATTTTCCTGCTCGGCACATAAAGTACAAGGTACAAACCTCAATGGTAGCTGGGTGCTGACCAACGTGAATATAGAAGGCGTAAGCGACCCGGCGAGTTACAAGATTACCGCATTTGATGATGTAAATGCTAATTGCCTGGCAGGCAGTGTATGGTTTTTAACACAAAGCGGCAATGCTACTTATACCGTGCAGCAGAGCGGCGACTGTGCCGGCGGCGCAAGGCCTATTTTCTGGAGCCTGAGTGATGATAACGGCGTAAAATACTTTCAGTTTAAGCACATAGATAACAATGCCAAAGCACGTAAAGTAGCCGAGGGTTATAAGCTGGAACTGAGTAATGCAACCAACAGCGGTTTTACGCTGCGCGAACCTACGCAGGTAGGTAACACCTCGGCTTATGTGGTGTATAGCTTTACCAAGCAATAAAATAAGGTTTCAATTTTTTTAGGCCGGATGTGTTAAACAAACATTCGGCCTTTTTTTGTGCATCCATTAAAGTTGTGAGCATACTTATTCCTTTTAAAAAAAATACCTTTGCTGCTATGAAGGAAATTTTGTTTGAAGACCTGGGAACAAAGCCTTACAAAGAAATATGGGATTACCAGGAACTGTTATTACAGCTAAGTGTTAGGGCTAAAACAAGTGGCCTGTCTGCCACACAGCGGTTAATTTTTGTAGAACATCCACCGGTTTATACATTGGGCAAAAGCGGTAAAGAAGCGCATCTGTTGTTAAACGAACAGCAACGGGCTGAGCAGGGAATTGAATATTTCCATAGTAACCGCGGCGGTGATATTACTTTTCACGGTCCGGGGCAACTGGTTGGCTACCCGATACTGGACCTGGAAACTTTTAAAACCGATCTTGGCTGGTACCTGCGCAGCCTCGAAGAAGTAATAATTTTAACGCTTGCAGACTACGGGTTGCAGGGCAGCCGCAGCAAGGGCGAAACCGGTGTATGGATAGAGCCGGAGGTATGGGGCAAAGCCCGCAAAATATGCGCGATGGGCATCCGCTGCAGCCGCTGGATAACGATGCATGGCTTTGCCCTGAATGTAAACACGGCGCTCCGTTTTTTTGAAGGTATCGTACCTTGCGGTATTGTAAACAAAAAAGTTACTTCGTTGCAGGAAGAGTTGGGCCGGGAAGTGAATCTTGAAGCAGTAAAAGAAAAAGTAAAACACTATTTCGGGCAGGTATTTGAAGTAGCGCTGGTAAGTAAAAAACCGGTAATAGCCCGGAAGGAACAATTATCCTAAAACTCTTTTTGTATATAAAATTTATTGCGCTCTTTCAGCTTATCATCTTCATACAACTCAAACACAAACCAGCCGGCGTGCATAAAGTTTGTCTTATTTATTGTAAGGTCGGTCTCTGTAATGTGCTTTAAAAAAAACAACTGTGTTTTGCCATCCGCTTCATACACATGCAATGCATACTTCTTTGCTGCAGCCTGCGGCAG
The DNA here is from genome assembly GCA_965247435.1 of Ilyomonas sp. Taxonomy (GTDB): domain Bacteria; phylum Bacteroidota; class Bacteroidia; order Chitinophagales; family Chitinophagaceae; genus Ilyomonas. The sequence continues at coordinate 3,507,349 of OZ252019.1, forward strand.
CTTTAAATTAAGTACACCACTGCGGTCGGTAAACATATAGCTGGATGCCCGCCATTCGCTTGCTTTGGGTATATATGGTTTAAGAATCACGATGTTATTGCCAACAGCCAGTAAGCTGTCTTTAGTGTTCGTATAAACCGAATCGCGGAATTTCAGAAAAACGCTGTACGGCAAATGCGCGATAATGCTATCCTCAAACGAAACACTGATGCTATCCGCCGCATTCAGTAAGCTGTTCAGCGATTCATCCACATAGCCCGGCGCTATCTTTTTCACCTTCGTAAAGAAATAAGCATTGTTGCTCAGCATATAAAAAATACGGTAATACACTTTTGTGCCTTCAATATAATTATCGAGGAAACCGTTGGCCGGCAGCTCCGGCGAAGGCGTGGAAAACATGGTGCGGTAGCCATGTATGCTATCGTAAGAGCGCTGCACATTTATCTGTATGAGGTCGGTGCCGTACGGGTTGACCCAGCCGATACGTACTTTACCTTTCCCGGTATTCTGCAGTGTAAATTCGGGCAGCGGCAGGGCTTGCTGCTGGGCAATTACTTGTGAAAAACAAAAGAAAAAAGATATGGATAGAAGCGCTGACTTATACATCATTACAGGCTGTTGAACAGGGCAAATATAACCAGGACGGTTTTATTAAAAAGCCAAAGTGCCGGGTGGCAGAGACAAATTTCCCTGCAGGCCGCCGGTATGCAGCAGCAGTACACGGCTGCCCTCCGGTATGATTTGCTGACAAATCATCGCTTCTGTTCCGTACATCGCTTTTGCCGTATATACAAAGTCGGTTGGCATTCGATGCTCTTTCCAAACATCATTCATATACTCCAGCAAGGTGGCAGTATGCCGGGCATAGCCGCCAAAATGAAACCCGTGGGCAATATAAAACGCACGGTGCTGCAAAGCAGGAGGCAGTAAAAGCTGTATTTCCTTTTTTAAATTCAGGTGTGCTTTTAACGAGCTGATACCGATAATTGTCTGGTGTGGCAATGCGTTTAAAATAATACCTGCCAGTGTAGTACCAGTGCCAACAGCACAGATAATATGGGTGTATTGCGATAGCTGTGGTACATGCGCCATTAAGAGCGATGCGCCTTCGGCGCCGCGGATGCCATAGCCGCCTTCGTTAACCCAGTAAGCACGGGGAAATAACGTTTTCAGTTCTTCCTTGTGGCGGTAGCTATCCCTGCTCACAAACTGCAGTTGCATGCCATAAGATTTTGCGTGCAGTAATGTGTAAGACAACTCCGGTGGCTGCTCTCCCCGGATGATGCCGATACTTTTTAGCTGCAGGGCATGGCAGGCGCAGGCGGCAGCAACAATATGATTGGAGTAGGCGCCGCCAAAAGTGGCAATGGTATCGTGGCCTTGCGCTATGGCTTCATCCAGATAGTAATGCAGTTTGAACCATTTGTTGCCGCTTACTATAGGATGTATATCATCCAGCCGCAATACACCCAATTGTATGTTGCGCTGCTCCAGCCAGCGGGCTTTCAGCGCCTGTATCCATACCTGCTTATCTTTGACAAACAGCATACTGTAAATTATCTTGTCCCATTTTGTATATTCGTTTAGCTTCGCAAAGTTTTAAAAAAAACACCAACATCTTATGAATCCAACTTTAGTGATACTTGCTGCAGGCATGGCCAGCCGCTATGGAAGTATGAAACAGACGCAATCTTTTGGCCCATCCGGTGAAACTATTATGGATTATTCTATTTACGATGCCAGGGAAGCCGGGTTTAAGAAAGTTGTTTTCATTATCAGGGAAGACTTTGCAGAAAACTTTAAGGCAATATTTGAACCAAAACTAAAAGGCCGCATTCAAACAGATTATGTATATCAAAAGCTGGATGCCTTTACAGGTAATCATACCGTACCGGCAGACAGGGTAAAGCCATGGGGTACCGGCCAGGCAGTACTTTGCTGCAAAGGCGTGGTGAACGAGCCTTTTGCAGTGATTAATGCGGATGATTTTTATGGCAAAGATGCTTTTGTAAAGGCATACAAATTTTTAACTACCAACGTGGCGGAAGATAAATATGCCGTATTGGGCTACGAGCTGGCGAATACCCTGAGCGAAAACGGCAGCGTGAGCCGCGGCGTTATCGGCACCAACAGCAACCAGGAATTAACAGCTATTGATGAACGCCTTAAAATTTACCGTAAAGAAGACGGGCAGATTGTGTATGAAGAAGGCGACCAGCTTACCCCGCTCACCGATGACACCAAAGTAAGTATGAACTTTTTTTGCTTTGCACCAGGCTTTATAGAACTATGCGAAACTTTGTTTGATGAGTTTCTGGATAAGGAAAGCAATAATCCTAAAGCCGAGTTTCTGATGCCCAAGGCGGCCGACCAGTTTATTAAAAGCGGCCGCGGAAAAATAGAGGTGATTCCTACCAGCGCCAAATGGTTTGGCGTAACCTATAAAGAAGACGCGCCGGTGGTAAAAGCCAGCGTGAATGCATTGGTGGAAAAAGGAGAGTATCCAAACAATTTGTGGGCATCCTAACGGGCTTCCGGTTAACTGCAACTGTGCTATGGAGGCAATGATATGGTTAAGCAGTACGCCAAACGCAGCAGGCATTACATTTATTACATAAAAAGAGCAGCAGTTAGCTCTTTATATGTATAGCCAAGACCGATGCCGCAATACCTTTTCTATATTATCTTACTATTAATTTTCCGGCTGAACAATCAATCCATTTTCATATCTCTATTTTTGTAAAAATCATATTATGGGAATCAACACGTTCGGAAAAATATTCATGCCTAAGAATAAGATATTCTATGAATTGTTTGAAGAAGTAGCTACAACGGTGCATGATATGGGATACCTGATTCGGCAAGTGGTGTATGAGCCTGAAAGAAGCCGCCGCAGCGCTATGATATCCCAGTTGGAAGATATGGAGCATCGCAACGACGATACCACACACCGCATTTTTACGCAGCTCAGCCGCGATTTCATAACGCCTTTTGACCGCGAAGACATCCACGCACTTACCTCGGCACTTGACGATATCTGCGATTTTATTTTCGGCTCCGCCAAAAAAATAAATTTTTACAACGTTAACCCCGACGATACCGGCATCCGTAAAATGGCCGACCTTATTGCCGATGCCAGCACCGAAATAAAAACGGCTGTTTATGGCCTGCGCGACATGAAAAACCTGCGCCGCATGACGGAAGCGATGGTAAAAGTAAACAGCATCGAAAACCAGGCAGACGACATTTACGACCTTAACCTCGAACGGCTTTTTGAAAATGAAAATGATATAAAAGCTTTTATTAAAAAAAGAGAAATTTACCAGGCAATGGAAATAGTGACCGACAAGTGCGAAGACGCCGCCAATGTAATAGAATCCATTATTGTAAAATACGCATAGCCTTATTTTAATAATCCCTTACTGCACAAATGACTTTATTAGTTGTTATTATAGCGCTTGCATTGGTATTCGATTTTATCAATGGCTTTCATGATGCTGCCAATTCCATCGCCACCATTGTTTCTACCAAGGTATTAACGCCCTTCCAGGCGGTACTGTGGGCAGCCTTTTTCAATTTTGTAGCTTTCTTTATTGCCAAATACTGGGTAGGTGGTTTTGGTGTAGCCAACACAATCGCCAAAACGGTACATGAGCAATACATAACGCTCGAAGTTATTTTATCCGGCCTCATAGCCGCCATTACGTGGAATTTATTTACCTGGTGGTTTGGGATTCCTTCTTCCTCATCGCATACGTTAATTGGTGGTTTTGCAGGTGCTGCCATAGCGCACGCAGGCTTTAAAGCGCCGCAGATGGATGTAATTTCCACCATCGCTTCTTTTATATTTATCGCGCCGTTAGTGGGTATGATCATCGCGTTTTTTATTACGGTGCTTATTGTACACATCTGTAAAAACACAAGGCCTTATAAGGCAGATATATGGTTCAGGCGGCTGCAGTTGGTCTCTTCTGCACTGTTAAGCATCGGCCACGGCAGCAACGATTCGCAAAAGGTAATGGGCATCATCAGCGTTGCACTGGTGGCATCCGGCTATATGCAAACAATTAACGATATGCCCTGGTGGGTGCCGGTATCCTGCTATACGGTAATTGCACTGGGCACGATGAGCGGCGGCTGGAAGATTGTAAAAACAATGGGCACACGCATCACTAAAGTTACGCCGCTCGAAGGCGTAGCTGCAGAAACCGCCGGCGCTATTACCCTCTTTATTACAGAGCACTACAAAATACCGGTGAGCACCACCCATACCATTACCGGCTCCATCATTGGCGTAGGCGCTACCAAACGCTTATCGGGCGTGCGCTGGGGCGTTACCATCAATCTTATCTGGGCCTGGATACTTACCATACCGGTAAGCGCTTTGCTGGCGGCAGGCATTTACTATATAGTGTCCTTGTTTATGTAACAAACAAGCGTACGATTGAGCAGCCATTCAGGTTTATATTTAAATCCTTACTATCGGTAAATTCCGCACAAAGCTGCTGCTGGTTACAAAATAGTAAGCGTGTGCAGGAGCAGCAATTGCGGAATGACGGCTTCGATTACAGCAATTTATTTTTGGCAACATACGATTAGTAATAAAAGCCTTGCAACAATGCACTATGCTATAATAAATAGTACATCCGCCAAACACTTTCTTTTTTTATAATAAAAGATACCGATAAGCTGGGTGTATTATTCCGCCGCCGCAACCACTTGCCAACACCTGCAGCAGCCAATAGGTTGGCGCAAACAAGCGCGCTATAATTAGTCGCCCTGTCCTGTTGTCTGTCTCGAATATTTTATAGCATTGGAAAAGCGAGGTTCAGCTTCCCGTTAAGCCGGCCATTCATCCTGATAAAAGCCTCCGCCGCACGCACCCCAAACTCTTTACCGCGAAAATCTTCCATAGCCGGCTGGCCGCAGTCGTCCATCACCCTTGTATAATTGCCCTGCTCATTAATGATGCCCTGGCTTTTATGGCAGGCCAATGCTTTCTTTTTTATCGGCTGTGTATCGCTGATATCTACATAAACTTTAGGATGAAAAAGGAAGGTCTGGTAGCCTGCGCATACTTCATAAAAATAGAGTGTAAACGGCGCCGGCGATTCTATCCACGACTGAATGGTTAATACACTGGATAGCTGGTGGTCTTTATGCGCATCTACCGGCCAGTGCGCAAATACCATATCCGGCTTTTCATCCCACAACAATTTCTGAAACCTGGCCAGCTCTGCATTGTTTACGATGCTTTCCCCATCTACCTGGTTTACAAAAAGGGGCTTGCAGTTGAGCACTTTACATGCCTCGCGGCACTCCTGCTGGCGTATGGCGGCCGCTTCCTCCTGCGATTTGCCTTCGATACCTTCATCGCCGTTGGTAAAGTACATAATCGTTACGGCATGTCCCGCTTTGGTAAGCAAAGGAATAGTGCCGCCGGCACCGCACTCCGGATCGTCGGGATGGCCCCCTACTACCACGATTTTCTTCTTTTCAGAAGGTTTATCGGGCGTTGCATGCAATAGTGCAGGCAAGGTAAATATACTTGCGGCAGCTACTGTTTGCTTTACAAAACTTCGGCGGGTATTGTTTCTTGCTGTCATATAGCTGCAAATTGAATTCCGGAACTAAAATAAGAAAATACATACAGTATAAAAGATACGGTTGCAAGGTAAATTTCAAACTAAATAAAATACTATTGGTTTAAAAGAACATTCGTATTGCAACTGTGCGCTAAAATTATTAATTCTGCATACGGCTTAAAAAAATTTACAAAAAATCGCTGCCGGTTTACAGGGAAATATGTAATGATTGATTGCCTCTTTTGCTATCCGGATAAAATCTTACTTAACGATTTAAAAAGTACTTGCTTCTATGAAATCAGTCATGCTTGTCGTTGGCAGTTCCAACACCGATATGGTTATCAAAACCGGTCATTTACCTAAAGGTGGAGAAACGGTATTAGGCGGCGCCTTTTTTATGAATGCCGGCGGCAAAGGCGCCAACCAGGCTGTAGCGGCGGCAAGGCTCGGCGGCCCTGTTACCTTTATCTGTAAAACAGGCAACGATGTTTTTGGAAAAGAGGCGAAAGAACTGTTTGATAAAGAAGGCATTAATACTGATTACCTGCTCACAGATGCGGCGCAACCATCCGGCGTGGCGCTGATCATGGTTGATAATAATGCAGAGAATTGCATAGCCGTTGCTTCGGGCGCCAATGCTACGCTCCTGCCCGGCGATCTACAGTTTGCGCTGCAAAGTATAGAACATGCCGCCCTTATATTGATGCAGTTAGAGATACCGCTCGGCACCGTACAACATGTAGCTGCATTGGCTTATTCTAAAGGCATACCGGTGATACTGAACCCTGCGCCGGCCTGCAAGCTGCCGGATGAATTGTTACAGATGATTACCATTATTACACCCAACGAAACAGAAGCGGAAATACTTACCGGCATTAAAGTAAACAATATCGAAACAGCGCAGCAGGCTGCGATGATATTGAAAGAAAAAGGCATTACTACCATTATCATTACGATGGGTAAAGCAGGTGCACTGGTGCTGCACGATGATGCATTTACGCAAATACCTTCCGTACCGGTTGAAGCCATTGACACTACGGCAGCCGGCGATGTATTTAATGGCGCGCTTGCCGTTGCGCTGTGGCAGGGAAAAGGGATTGCAGAAGCCACAACTTTTGCGTGTAAAGCGGCCGCCATCTCTGTTACCAGGCTTGGCGCACAGGCATCAGCACCTTATGCACACGAAGTGGCAGCTTTATAAAATAATCTACTTCAATTATCAATTTATATGAGATATACACTTGCATTATTAGCATCGCTCGTTACAGCAGTTTCGCTTTTTGCGCAGCAGAACATAACCATCAGCAACAAAGTGCTGCAGGATAAAATAAGGGGTGGCTGGGCCGGCCAGACCATCGGCGTTACGTTTGGCGGGCCGTACGAGTTCCGCTACAACGGCACTTTTATACAGGACTACCAACCGCTGCACTGGCGCGATGATTATATAAAAGACAATATGCTGAATAATGCCGGCCTGTACGATGATTTATACATGGACCTTACGTTTGTGGATGTGTTTGAAAGATATGGTTTAAATGCGCCGGTAGATTCGTTTGCCAATGCGTTTGCCCATGCCGGTTATATGCTCTGGCATGCCAACCAGGCTGCGCGTTACAATATACTCAACGGCATTAAGGCGCCGCAATCGGGCAACTGGATGAACAACCCCCATGCAGACGATATAGACTACCAGATAGAGTGCGACTATGCCGGCCTGATGAGTCCCGGAATGCCGAATGCCGCTTCCGCTATCAGCGATAAAATAGGGCATATCATGAACTATGGCGATGGCTGGTACGGCGGCGTTTTTATCGGCGCCATGTACGCCATCGCGTTTACTTCCTCCGACGTCAATCATATCATCAGCGAAGCTTTAAAAACAATACCTCCGCAAAGCGATTTTTACAAATGCATCAACGATGTGCTGCAATGGCACCGGCAATATCCAACCGACTGGCACCGCACCTGGTACGAACTGCAGAATAAATGGTCGGATGATAAAGCCTGCGCCGATGGTGTGTTTGCGCCGTTTAATATTGATGCCAAACTCAACTCGGCGTATGTAGTTACCGGCCTGCTGTACGGCGGGGGCGACTTTACCAAAACATTGAATATTACTACCCGGTGCGGGCAGGATGCCGATTGCAACCCATCTTCTGTTGGCGGCATTTTAGGCACGGTGCTGGGCTATGATAAAATACCGGCTTACTGGAAGCAAAGCCTGCAGGGCGCCGAAGACATTAATTTCAAATACACCGATATTTCACTAAACAAAGTATATGCATTAAGCTACAAACATGCGGTACAGAATATACTGGCGCATGGCGGAAAAGTCAACGGCGCCGCTACTTTCATCGTTTTACAACAACCACAGCCGGTAAAGCTGGAACAGGGATTTCCGGATATGTACCCGGCCGATAAAATTGCTTTGTACAGACCGCTAACAGATACCACTTTTATTTTTGAAGGCACCGGATTTATTATCGGCGGGGAAGCGCAGAAGAAAAACAGCACTGCAGCCGATTATGTGCTGGAGGCAACAATGAGTATTGACGGAGGACAAGCAGAAACCGTAAAACTGCCTACCGATTTTATTACCCGCCGCCATGAGTTGTTCTGGAAGTACGGGTTGCCGTATGGTAAGCATACAATCAGCATTAAAGTGCTGAACCCTAAAAGTGATTATGTATTGTGGGGCAGCAATTATTTTACCTATACCAACCAACCGTTGCCTCCCTCTTCCATGCCCGTTCAATAAAATTTCTGTTTATCATCAAACCAAACTGCCATGTTCATTGTTACCAATTATTCGCTCGCTGTTGTCTTTTGCATCATCACCATGCTTTGCTGGGGCTCCTGGGGCAACACCCAAAAACTGGCCGAAAAGACCTGGCGCTTCGAATTGTTTTACTGGGATTATGTGATCGGCATTTTGTTATTTTCTATAGTCTCGGCTTTTACCCTTGGCAGCACCGGCAGTGAGGGCAGAAGTTTTATTAATGATTTGCAGCAGGCGGATAGCGCTAATATGCTCAGTGCTTTTATTGGCGGCGTGATTTTTAATGCGGCGAACATTTTATTTTCTGCAGCTATAGCAATCGCCGGTATGTCGGTAGCTTTTCCCATTGCCATCGGGCTGGCGCTGGTGTTGGGGGTAATTGTGAATTATGCGGCTGCGCAAAAGGGCGATGCAACGGTATTGTTTGCAGGCATTGCACTGGTTGCCGTTGCGATTGTTTTAAATGCGATTGCCTATAAAAGAAAGAGCACCAGCGAGCAAACAGTATCCGGCAAAGGCATTGTTATTTCGCTGATTGCCGGCGTACTGATGTCGTTCTTCTATCGCTTTATTGCCGCCGGTATGGACTTAGAGAATTTTGCTTCCCCGGCGGCGGGCAAGATGACGCCTTACACGGCAGTCTTTATATTTTCTGCAGGTATATTTATCAGCAATTTCATTTTCAATACCATTCTCATACGAAAGCCTTTTGTGGGCGCGCCTACGAGCTATGCGGCATACTTTAAGGGCGGTTTTGGCACGCACCTGACGGGCATTTTAGGTGGCTTAATCTGGGGACTGGGCAACTCCTTTAACCTGATTGCCGCCGGTAAAGCGGGGCCGGCTATTTCGTATGGTTTGGGCCAGGGCGCTACTTTAATTGCGGCTTTGTGGGGCGTATTTATCTGGAAGGAATTTAGAAATGCACCCAAAGGAACCAATGGCTTGTTAGGCGCTATGTTTCTGTGTTTTGTGCTTGGTTTGGCGTTGCTGGTGTACGCGGGAAGGTGAGAATAAAAGAATAGACGCTAACAGTTTTATTTTAAAATTAAGTATATCTTGTAAGTTTGATTTGTTATTTTAATAATAACATATAATGCGTAACATAGAAAAAATCATATCAGAAATCGAATCTTGTATTCATTCAGGAACTTTTAAAAAATTAGAATATGATAAGTTAGAATTAAAGAATAATAGTCACAACACATCCCAATGGAAAGAGGTTTACAAAACAGCTTGCGCCTTCCTTAATACTTATGGTGGAATAATATTAATTGGAGTTTATGAAGACGAAGCAAATCAGAAATTTTTTATAACCGGTTATGATAAAAGGAATGAAGATAAAACTAAAAACATATCTCAAGTTTTTACGAATGATTTAAAAAAGCCTTTAGACTTAAGGGATTATTTTACAGGCTTTCAAATTCATTCAATTTTGAACAAAGAGATTCTCGCTATCTATATTGAAGAATTACCGGAAGATTTAAAATATGTTTATTATGAGGGCGCTGCTTATGAAAGACTAATGACAGGAGACCATAAAATTAAAGAAAACAAAATAACAGCGCAAAGTGAGTACAAACTGGAAATTCAAAATGCAAAAGAGTTACAACCTGTCATTAATACCACTTCAGAAGATCTGGATGTAAATAAACTAAATGATTATATACAGTTATTAAATAAAGAAGTAAGGACGGAAACTATTAAATCAGATATACAGAGCAGCAAATCATTTTTACTAAGAAAAGGATTTATAACACAAAATTTTCAACCCACAATTCTTGGTGTTTTGGTTTGTGCAAACAACGTAGATGATCTATTAGGCAGTAGATCACAAATTGATTGTTATGTTGATACAGGTTTTAAAATTGCAGAAAATAAAAAAATTTTAAAAGATAATATTCTTCCGTTGATGGAAAAGGGAATAAGCTTTATTCTTCAAAATATCAAGGTCGGCGTAGGAGTTGAATCGGGAGGAAAAAGTATTCCTGAATATCCCATCAGGCTTATTAGAGAATGCGTGAATAATTCACTTGCCCATAGAGATTATGGAATAATAAAGTTTACTAACATAAACATTGCTCCTGGTAAGCATATTGAGATCAGAAATCCAGGACGGTTCAAATCGCAACTGCTTATTCAGGATATTAGTAATGAGGTTCCGATTAGACGTATAATTCCTGGTAACTCTAAGCCTAATAATCCAAGACTCGCTGAAGTTCTAAAAGTCTTTGATCGCTGGGAGGGTAAGGGTTTAGGCATGTCCACATTAACGAACGAATGTTTAGCAAACAATATTGATTTACCCTATTATAGATTTCATTCTCCGGATGAGCTTTCCTTATATATTAGAAAAGGTAAATTACTGGACGACAAGATGGAGACACTTATCAATTCTTATGCTGGTTACATTGAATGGAAATTAAAAGGTCAAGAAATTACAGTTAAACAGAAATTAGTTCTTTCTTATTTTTATAAATCTGAATTAGAAAATAAAAATGAACGATACACCATATTATTAACAAAAGACAATAATCATTTAGAGGCAATAAATAGTTTAGAAGATAATGGTTTAATTTTAAGACACGAAGTAAGCAACGAACTCTATTCAGTTTACATTATCAACAGAGATTTGTTTAAAAAGGATTTTATCAATGAACTTAGAAGGCTTTTTGGAGCCGATTTTGATGCCTTGTCTAAAGAAAGCAGAGAAACTCTTACAAGCATTTATGAATTCAATAACTACTCAAAAGAAAAATATCCCAGTGCAAATCTGATTGGAAATACTTTATGGTCAAAAGCAGGCAATGTAAATAACTTAACAGGATTTGAAGATTTTAAAAGAAGAATACGTAAGCAAGTAAATCAAATGGAAAAGAGAGGAATAATTAAAAGAGTAGATAATAAACCTCTCTATGAACTAAATAAATTTTTTATAAAAAGACCTTCTATCTATGATAGTTTAACGTCAGATGATAAAAATTAAACCAAGAAACATTTTTTGGTACATTACTTTTAAACCACTCAAAACGCCAGTACATTCGCCAGCCGCTTCAACTCTATCTCCGCAGCCTTGGCAGCAAAACTGAGGTTTACCAAACGATAGCTTTCATCCTGAAAACTTTGCTCGGCCTGCCGTACTTCTACAATCGTATTCACCCGTAGCTGGAAACGCTGCAGTACAATATTCAGCAACTGTTGCGCAGTATCATACGTGCGGCGTTCGGCCTCTAATTGTTGTAAAGAACTAATGTAGGCCTGGTAGTTTTTTATTACGCTTGCTTTGTAGTCTTTCTCTAAAGATTTCTGTTGGATATCGGCGCTTCGCGTATTAAGCTCGGCCACGCGCTGCTGCCGCTTATATACCGAGCCATTATAAATAGGGATGCCTACACCGATGCCGATATAAGGTCCGTAATTCTGATTAAGCAAGCTGAAGCCGGCTGCATTTTGCGTACGGCCATACGTATAACCACCGGTTGCACTCAGCGAGGGATAACGCTGGGCTGCCGTTTCCCGTGCAATCATTTCATTGATCTTTACCTGGTCTGCTGCAGCCAATATATCTGCATTGTTGGGCAGGTGTTCCAGTATCGCGTTCAGCGTTAATGCTTTGTCTGCAATAATAGTGTCGGCTATCACAATTGTGGAATCGCTGTTTAGGTTCATCAGGCGCAGCAGTTCTGTTTTATCCTGATCAATAATCAACTGCTGCGATTGTTTGCTCTGCAATAAGGCACTCAAATCTATCTGCGCCTGGAAAAGATCGGCGTTATTGGCAAGCCCTACACTCTGCTGTGTTTGGATGATAAGAAACTTCTGCCTCGAAACGGTAATAGACTGGTCTATGGTTTTTATATAGCTCTGCTGCCGCACAATATCATAATAGTTGGTCATGATGGCGGCAATGGTATTCTGCACCTGCGAATTAAACCGTTGCTCGCTTTGCGATTGCAGCTCTTCCAGCCGCTTCTTAGCGGCTCTTACGCGCATGCCGTTGTACAATAAAAAAGACCCGTCGATACCGGAACTTAAATTGTTGGAAGCTGCATTATTACTCGTTGCATTGCGGGTGGCGTCGGAATATTTCTGGTTAATGCTGGTTACCTGCTCCTGGTTTTGCACCGAGCCGGTAATAGCGGGCAGACCGCCGGCAATACCAATATTGTTATAAATCGTATTTACCTGGATATCATTTTTGGCAAGCTGAATATCGTAGCTGTTGCGCAGGGCAATGTTGATAGCATCCTGTAATGGCAAAGGCTGTTGCTGCAACGTATCCTGTGCAGCAGCAGAATTAAGAATACAAGTAAAAAGGAAAATCAGTTGCTTCATTAAAATAGTGCGCTTACGTGTCGCGGCAAGCTACTTTATTTATGGTGTATGTTGATGGAAGCAACTTTTCGGCCAATTGATATTTAGGCCGGCTGGAAAAAAATATAGGTGAAGCAACGCTATAGCCTGAAGAAAATCTTTTTGCGGTACAGCCAGTAGCAAAGCGACCACTCCAGGGCAAAAATGGTGAGTGATGCAATAATCGAACTTAACAGCAAAGGGGTATGAACCAACGCCAGCAGGCTATTTATAATAATATCCACATAGCCGTTGAACCAGCGCGAACCTACAATTTCGAAGAAGAGATATATGAATAAAGAATTGGTGCCGATGATCAGGAAGAAAGTAAGATGCCGGCGGTGATTTTTTATATCTACCCACCAATAGCAAACAGCCAGCATCAGCAATACCCATCCCAAAGAAACCAGCGTAAAGGAAGTAGTAGCAATACGCTTGATAACAGGTGTAATATTCGCCCAGTCTAATGTATAGCCGGCAAGTAAACAGACAAATCCGGCAGCAATAATGGGCTGTAATTTTTTAGCATTTGCACTCAGCAACAGTTTTCCAACCATCGCACCGGCAATCGTATGCACCGCCGTTGGGATGCAGTTGATGGCTACCCAGCCGTCCGGATTTATAACGTTCATTAATTTCAGATCCGTAAAATTGCCAAAATTATGCTGGTCGGTAAATGCCTGGTCGAAGTTGGGCACATGGGTAAAGCGGTATAAACATTCGGTAAGCAGCAGCAGTACGATACAGGCGCTGGCCTGCGCCGCATAAGACCAGTTAAAGAGAAGAAAGGCAACGAGCGTGGTAAAAGATAATTGTGTCAGTACATCCCATAATAAAATGGAGATACCATTGTCATGCACCGCATAATCGAGCACGCCCCAGAAAAATAACCACCAGCAACGCTTTAATACTTTGCGGAAGGATTGCGCCCAGGAAAGCCCGTGCTGCTGTTGCTTATGCAGCGAATAAGCCATGGCAATGCCCGCCATGAACATGAATGCAGGCTGAATCAGATCCCAAAAATGCAGGCCATGCCAGGGGTGATGAAAGAATTGCTGCATTAAATTATTGGCAACACTGCCTTCGGTAGCTGTGGATAAATGTTCGTACAAGCCGGTACTTTCCAGCGCCAGCAATACCATGATAAGCCCACGCATGAAATCGAGTGACAAAAGGCGGTGATAGGTAGTAAGTGATGGCTGTGGCTGGGTGGGCATAATTTGGTTTGGTTAGATTGATGAAAAGAAGCGGTCTGTGCCAATGAAGATATATATTTTGGTGAATAAACAAAGGCTATTTACTAATTGCACCAATTTGAAACAGCTATAGTTAATCCGGGTTATACGCCTTGCTGAACAGCGTACAATGCGTACAAGTGAGTGACACCTGCCTTTGCCGGCAGGCAGGCAACCAAAGCATCATAGCAGCAACGCAGCCTGCTCCATAAAATGTATTTCTTCAGCTACTTACTCATCAATATTTACCTGCTTTGCTTTATGCCTGCCGGATAAAAATGTATATACCGCAGGAATTACAAACAGCGTAAGTATCAGTGAGAATAAAATACCGCCAACCACCACAATACCCAGTGGAATGCGGCTGGTAGCGGCTGCGCCAAGGCTTAATGCAATGGGCAAAGCGCCTAAAGAAGTAGCCAGGCTCGTCATCAATATCGGGCGCAGGCGCTGGGTGGCGGCTTCTACAACCGCTTCTATTTTGCCTAAGCCCTGCTCCCGCTTCTGGTTGGCAAATTCAACTATCAAAATCCCGTTTTTCGTTACCAGCCCGATCAGCATAATCATGCCGATCTCCGAAAAAATATTCAGGGTTTGTCCGAATATCCAGAGACTTAATAAAGCGCCCGCCAGCGCCAGCGGCACGGTGAGCATGATGGCCAGCGGGTCTATAAAACTTTCGAACTGTGCAGACAATACGAGATAAATGAGCATCAGCGCCAGCCCGAATGCAAACAGAATATTAGAGGAGCTTTCGGCATAGTCGCGCGAGGAGCCGGTAAGCGCCGTCTGGTAACTCTGGTCAAGTAATTTGGCAGCAACTGCCTGCATCGCTTTTACACCGTCGCCAATGGTGTAGCCTTCGTTTAATACCGCAGAAACGGTAGCTGCTTTATAGCGGTTAAAATGATACAGCGTGGCCGGGCTGGTGCTTTCCTGCAGATGCACTACCGCGCTCAGCGGTATATTGTTGCCGCTGCTGTTGCGCACATACAGGTTGGTTATATCTACCGGTGCGTTCCTGTCGCTTCTTTCCACCTGCGCTATTACCTGGTACTGGTAGCCATTCATAATAAAATAAGCCAGCCGGCCACCGCTGAAGGCGCCCTGCATGGCGGCAATAACATCAGACGTGCTTAACCCAAGGTCTTTTACCTTCACCCGATCCACCGTTACCTGCAGTTCGGGGCGGTTAAATTTCAGGTTCACATCTACATTGGCAAAAGTTTTATCCTGCCGCGCCGCCTCTAAAAATTTAGGGATGATGTCTTTCAGTTTATTCAAATCCTGGTTTTGCAAAATAAACTGCACCGGCGCTCCGCCGCGCGAGCCGGAGCCGACGGCAATGGTTTGCTCCTGCACGGCAAAAATGCGGGCATCGTTAAACCGGTTGAGCTTGCGCTGCAGGTCGTTGGCCACTTCTTCCTGGCTGCGACTACGCGCTTTCGGGTCTATTAACTGGATGCGTGGCTGCGACGAGTTGGTGCCGCCCGCAGGCGTACGGGCAAATACAAACTGGCGCTCGGGCACAGAATCGTAGAGATAATCGGAAATATTATCGGCGATATTCTGCATATACGGATAGCTGGTGCCTTCGGGCGCCGTTACTGTAAACCGGATGCTGCTGCGGTCTTCCAGCGGCGCAATCTCGCTTTTAAGCGCACCGGAGATCAGCCAGATAATCGCCGCACATATCGCTATGATAATCCAGGCAAACCAGCGCACCTGCATAAAGCCTTTCAGCAGGCGCTGGTAACCGTTTTCCATGCCCGTAAAGAAAGGCTCGGTACGCTCGTAAAACTTACCATGGCCTGCTTTTTTACTCGTGAGAAATACATTTAATACAGGTGTGATGGTTAATGATACAAAGGCCGATATAAGCACCGCAGAAGCCAGCGTTACGCCAAACTCGCGGAACAACCTGCCTACAAATCCTTCTAAGAAAATTACAGGCAGAAACACGACGGCAAGCGTGATGGAGGTAGAGATTACCGCGAAAAAAATTTCCTTACTTCCTTCGAGGGCCGCCTGCCGGATGGGCATGCCCTGCTCAAATTTGCGGAAGATGTTTTCCGTCACCACAATGCCGTCATCCACCACCAGGCCGGTTGCCAGCACGATTCCTAAGAGCGTAAGCACATTGATAGAAAACCCGGCCAGGTACATCACAAAAAAGGTAGCAACCAGCGATATCGGGATGTCTATCAACGGCCGGATAGCGGTAAGCCAGTTGCGAAAGAAAAAGAATATAACCAGCACCACAAGCGCAAAAGAAATCATTAGCGTTTCCTCTACTTCGCTCAGGCTCTGGCGGATATTGCGCGTGTTATCTATCAGTACATTGAAAACAATATCTGTTTTATTGGCTTTCTTTATCTCTTCCAGCCGCTTATTAAACTCGTTGGCGATTTCTATATTGTTGGCGCCGGGCTGCGGTATAATGGCAAGGCCAACCGCATTCACGCCGTTGTATTTCCAGCTTTGCTCTAATTGCTCCGGTCCTATCTCTACCCGCGCCACATCGTTCAGCCGCACAATGCCTGCGCTGTCTTCGTGTATAATCAAATCCCGGAACTGCTGTTCCGTTGTCAACCGGCCTAAAGTCCTTATCGTCAGCTCGGTATTATTACCATATATCTTGCCCGGCGGCAGCTCTATGTTTTCGCTGTTGAGCGAGCTTCTTACATCGTTGAAAGCCACGCCATAGGCATTCATCTTATCGGGGTTCAGCCAGATGCGCATAGCGTAGCGCTTCTGTCCGAAAATATTCACGGAGCTTACCTGGTTAATGGTTTGCAATTGCTGCTGCAATACATTTTCGGCATAGTCGCTTAATTCCATTAAACTCTTAGTGCGGCTTTGCACCGCCAGTATCAGGATAAAATCGCTGTTGGCATCCGCTTTTGTTACTACCGGCGCCGCATCAATATCCTGTGGCAGGCTGCGGGAGGCCTGGCTTACTTTGTCGCGCACATCGCTGGCTGCGGCTTCGAGGTCCTGGCCTAAATTAAACTCAACGGTTATATTGCTGCTGCCCAGAGAGCTGGAGGAGGTAATGGTGCGGATGCCCGGAATGCCGTTAATCTGTTTCTCAATCGGCTCGGTTATCTGGCTTTCAATAATATCTGCATTGGCGCCGGTGTACGAAGTGCTTACCGTAATAATCGGCGGATCAATAGCCGGGTAATCGCGTACCGCGAGGTATGTAAAGCCTACCACGCCAAATAAAATGATGGCCAGGTTCATCACGGTTGCCAAAACCGGGCGCCGGAGAGATAACTCGGAGATGTTCATAAATCTATTATCGTCGGTTGCCGGTCGTCCGTTACCTATAAATCTGCCTTAGTCAACCGGACGACCGACGACTGTTGACTATTAACTGTTTATTGTCCTTTAGCTAACTGGTCTAATGTTTTAACGCTTCTTACTTTAACCTTGCTATCGGGGCGGGCAAATAACACACCGGTTACGACCACCGTATCGCCGGCTGCCACGCCTTTTGTTATCTCTACCGTGCTGGCCTGGCGCGTACCTGTTTGTATGTCGGTCATTTTAGCCTTGCCTTCTTTTACCAGTATCAACTGGTTGCTCTGATCTCCGGGAATAATGGCGTTGGAGGGCACCAGTATCGCTTGTTTGTCGGTGCTTTTATTCACATACACTTTTACAAAAGCACCGGGATTGGCGGCGCCTTCGTCCAGCAAGGCCCGTACCATCAGGTTGCGCGTTTGCTGGTTTACCTGCGGCTCCGCCGCGATGATGGTAGCATTACTCCGCTTCTCTCCTGCCGCATCAATCTGCACCTGCACGGTATTGCCCCTTTGTATAATGTTGCTATAGTCTTCCGGCAGCGTAAAATCTATTTTTATCCGGCTCGTCTGCTGCAGGGTAGCAATTACATCGGCGGAGGTAACAAAGGCGCCGGGGCTTACCTGCCGCAAACCAACGATACCACTGAAAGGGGCCCGGATAATGGTTTTGTCAATCAGTGCATTCGTATATTGAATGTCGGCCTGCAGGCTGCCTACCTGGTTTACCACGGCATCATAATCGGCCTGGTTTACACCTTGTATGGACAACAGTTTATTCAGGCGTTCCTGATTTTGTTGGGCTAACTGCAGTTGTATCTCGCTCTTGGCAATCTGCGCGCGCAGGTCGGCGTCGTTAATGCGCGCCAGCACCGTTCCCTTTTGCACATATTTGCCTTCGGGCACATTAAGATAAGTTAGTCGGCCGGTAACTTCGGGGTGCAGGGCTACCGATTCGTTGGCTACCACTGTGCCGTTGGCTTCTATGATACTGCTGATGCTTGTAGGCTGCGCGATGATGGCATCTACCACCGTCGGCTGCTTTTCTTCGGGCTTGTCGTTGGCAGTTACTTTTTTGCCACCGCAGCCGGTTGTACAGGTAATGGTAACCCAGAGCAGCACTTTTATGCTATTGCTTATCGAAAAAAGCTTCAACGACTGGTGCATTCGTATGGTAAAAATTTTGTCTGTTGAGAATGATGCTAAGATAAATACATAGCAGCCGTGTACGTTGCAAAATGCAAGCCTAACGGTAAACAGCAGCAGAATTAAGGTGAGTGGTAAACCGCGTACGGTGAAATAACAATTTAATACCGGAATACAATGTTCCGGCCGTTGCTGCCTGCTTATAATGCGTGCTGACGCTTCCTGAACGGGCGAAAACGTTTTCTCCTTAACAACAGGATGGCAACTACTATGCATACCACGCCCAAAACAATCCCGGCAAGCCACCAGCTATTGAAACCCGGGGCTGCTAAAACAACCGGCTGCGGGTTACCGATGAGCACCATATTCGCCCAATAATAGGGAAGTGTGAGCCGGCTGTCGGAGTTGCTTTGTATAAACCAGGCCTTTGCTTTTTGCAACGCTTCGTCTTTGCGCATCCCTTTGGCCAGGTATTCGTTGAACTTGCCCGAGATAGCATAAACCGTTTGTTCATCCGCCTTCCATAAAGTAGCCGCGATGGATGGAATGCCGGCCGACGCGAAACCGCGGGCGAGGCTGTAAATGCCTTCGCCGGTAGCGGTCTTGCCAATATTGGTCTGGCAGGCGCTTAACAGAACAAATTGTGCCGATACATTCTTCAGCAATTGTAGCTCCGACAAATGAATAGCCGAATCCTGCATGTACAGCTCCGGCTCGTTGCCGGTAGTATCGGCCCGCGCATGAGAAAAAATAGTGACCACGGAATAGTTGGATACATTACGGAAGAAATTATTTCGTGTGGCTTCCTTTTCTGTAAACAAGGTACTGTTTTGGTAATAGCTGCCAGCCTTTACCAATGAATCGGCAGATGGCAGCAGGGATGCTAATTGTAAGCGGGAAGAAAAATTAACCGGTGCAAAACCCAGAAAATTATTAGCAGTGGTTTTATTAACCACCGGCTTCATCAGGGAGCGGGCAGAATATACATAGCTGAAATTGTAGTGGTACAACAGAAAATTTTTCCCTTTATTATCGGTGCACAACGCCTCAAACGGGATGAGGAAATTATCGGTGCAAACAGCTACATTGCCCTTGGGTAGTTGCAGCGGCTCAAACAGCTTATTATAAATATTTTGAGACAAAGCAGCGTAGGTTGTATAGCCCTTGTTCAGCGCCTCATAATTGTTGCAGAGATAGAGGAACTGGGAAAGCTGCCGGCTGTCGAAGTCTTTGGCCGACAGCTTTTTAAAGGTTGTTTTATCCTTCGATACGCCCAATGCATAGATTACCGTATCGCTCATAAAATAGTGCACGAAGCTTTGATGGTTTACGGCGAGGTAGTGCTGTAACTGCTGCAGTGTGGGCACGGCATCGGCATATTTGTACTGGTAATAAACGGGGTGTTTTATTTCTTGCAAGCGGATATATTCTTCCAGTTCCGATTTTATACTAAGATACCGGGCGTATTCATACTCATACTCCTTAGAGGAAGGCGCTAAGGGCAGCAGTTTTTGCTCCGCTTCTATAATAGCCGTTTGCAAATCCTGCTCCCGCGCTTCTTCTGCAGGTGATAAATGAGCGGCTGCAACGAGCTCATTCAGCTTATCATTCAATAACACAGCACGACTTTTCTCCATAAAATAAAAAGCATTACCGGCATCGTTGGCTAAATAGCAGGCTTCCATGATATTAGCAAAAATATCGCGGGTTTTATCGCGCCAGTACAGCTTGCTCTGCTCTCCTATCTGCTCCTGTCTTAACCGGGTAATAAGCGAATCTGCGAGCATGGCAGCCGGTATAGTGGCCTGCAGGTAGGTACTGTTATTGTTTTTTTTATAAAGCGTGAGCAGCAGTTCAATTTTATTATTAAGCAGCACAATCAGCAGGTCGCTGTTATAAACCGATGACAACTGTGCAGCGGTACCGTTTTGTAAAAAGTTGCCTGGCGCCGATGTATTGAGTAATGCCGTTGCTTTTATGTAATAATTCTCTGCCTCCTGCAGGTGATACAGCCGGAAAGCAGACTGCCCGAGGTTTACACAGGCCTGTGCCTGGGCGGTAGTATTTTTAGCTTTGGCTGCAAAATAAATGGCTTTGGCATAGCAGTCTCCGGCTTTGCTGTAGTTAAGGCTATCATCTAAAAAAAAATTTCCATAATCCACGTAGTCCTTGCCGATCTGGTCGGTTTCGCCGGTCTTTTGTCTTACTTCTATCGCGTTTAAAAAAAATTTATTGGCCGTAGTATAAGCCTTCTTCTTTATAGCCAGTTTTGCTGTTAACAGGAGCGAAGTTGCCAACTCGTAATCATCTTGCAACAAAACGGCATACTGCATGGCGCTGTCTATATCGTTCGATACCTGTGATACTATATTTTCGTAAAGATGCGCCTGCGCGCGCTGATTGTAGTAATACGGGATGTTTGCAGGGTCGCCCGCTGCCTTAGCCTCACTTATATAAAAACTGCATTTATCGTCCACTTTCTGGTAATCGCCTTTATTAAAGTAGATATCAATCTTTCCGGTGATAGCCTGGGAAGTACCAGCCATTTTATCTATAAAAAGGGCGCTCAGCATAATCGCAGAGTCAAAGTAACTGAGCGCTTTGCCATACAATCCAAGACTTTTATAATACAGCCCGAGATTGGAGTAGCTGTTGATCGCAAACTTTTTACAGGCACCTCTGATTGAAGAAGTATTGATGCTGATGGCCTCTTTGGTATTTCTTATAGCGTCGGCAGTTGCCAGGTCGTTATTGATCCGCCATTGATAGTTACCGATCCGGTGCAACAGCCTTGCATACACCGAGTCTTTTGGAAGTTTGCATATCCCGTATTGCTTTTGTAAATTATATAATTTCTGAAGCTGCGGTTTTAATATGATTACATCCGAGGAGCCGCCCACACTTTGCTCTATTAATTCAACGGTATTATAAACAGCAAGGGAAGACGGGCACTGCGCCAGCGCTTGATATGACGATACCGATAAAAAAAATGCGAGACCTAAACAGGTAAGAATGCCTTGCTTTACAATCATGCTATGCTATTTATCCATGATTCTTCCACCTTTTATTTTTTGTGTAAAAGCATTGTCGGCATGTAAAATACCGTGCTTGTACAAGATGTCCAACACTGCCTTTTTAGTATTCAGTTGCAGGTTACCGGCTTTAATGAGGTTTTCTATAAGATAATAGTTTGCGGCAATCTTACCGGTAGCGATCGGCGTAGCAAAGGAGGATCCTTCTTTGGTAGGTATCCCGTTTGGCAATGTTCTCAACGGATCAGCAAATAAAAAAGCCGTATCGCCATTGGTAACTTTTGCAAAGTCTGCATTGATGCCAAGGTCCACCACCTGCGGAGAAAAATTCTGATGCGGGCTTACTTTTTTATAGGCTGATTTAACGGTGGTTACCGCAATCACGTTAGCTATATCTTTTGCAAAAGATGCCGGATAAAATGAAACACTGTCTAAGTTACGCCTTGCTACAGGATCGGTTGAAGCATACACATAGTTTTCGTTTACATCATCCTTATTACCTGCCGCCGCTATCATCAGCATACCATGGCCATGCTCGTTCAGATACTGTTCGATAAATTTTTTAAATAAAAAAACGGAGGAGTCACGAGGTTTATCGCCCTGCGCATCTTTGGGAGCATAAAATCCAAAACTTGCGTTAACAATGTCAGCACCTCTGTTTTTAGCATAAGTTAAAGCACACAATACATCAAACAAATGACTGACGCCTTTGCTGCTGCTGATCTTTACCGGCAGTATTTTTACAAAGTTGTTGTTGTATTTATTGGCCTGGTCTATAATAAACCGTGATACGCATGTGCCATGCGGAGGCAGGTTATCATCACTCCAATCCGGCGTATTATCAAAGAAGTTCCAGCCGTTGTTGGCGCCCTGGCTCATGCAGGATAAAACGTCACTTTTGTACAGGTAGCTTGCAAACATAACCGGGTCTATACCGGAATCGAACACAGCCACGGTTACGCTATCGGCCTGAACAAAACTGCCCGGTGGCGGAACCGGGTTTGGAAAGCTATTAGCAGTGCCGGCGCTGTTAAAACGGCCGGGATTTTTGCTATAATTTCCAGGCAGCACCGTTCCTGTACCCTGGGACGGAGTAACAGCAGAGTCTATAATTATAACGCCGGAATCTATAATTTCAATAGGAAAATTCAGGCTTATTAAAGCCGGACCATCGCCACCCGTGCCCTGTGTTTTTATCCCGCCGCTTCCGCTGCTTGTGGTTTTACCTTGCAGGTATAAAACCACATCTGCACCACTAACCATTACAAGGTTACTGTCGCAGCTTTTACAATAGTTAACGGTATCTATTGTACTGTTTGGAAAATGGTCACTTATATATTTACGATAAGCCGAATCTGTCGAGTCGGGATTTTTCCAAAGAATTACCTGGCTCATATCTGCCGGGATATGATTGGTATAGGAGGTTGGCCCTTGACAATGGCTGCACCCTTTAAAGTAAAAAAGAAGCAGCAGAATAATAATAGTCAGTAACAAGATATAAATAAGCCAGTTTTTTTTCATAAGTTATGGTTGTAGGTAGTAAGCGTAAAAGGTGAACAATTTATAGTACTGTATTTACTTCCACTTTGCCAGTATATCTTTTGCCGTGGTGCTGCCATCTTCACTTTCCCGGTCCACTTTCTCCAGCAACGCCCTGGCACTTTCCTTGTCGCGTGGCTGTCCGCGCTGCAGCAAGGTGGCTGCTTTTAAAAAATCGCCCATATTGTGCTCGCCTTTTAACGTAGCCAGCTCTTCAAAACACTGCAGCGCTTTATCATAGTCTTCCGTTTTATAATAAGCGAGCCCTGCATAGGTTTGCGCCTCGCTGTTGGCCGGGTCTCTTTGCCGCATACCATCGAATATGTCAATTGCCAGCTTGTATTGTTTATCGTTATACGCCGACATGCCAAGCTGTAAGCTGTCTTTCGATGCATCCATTGCATGGCTCAATACAGTATATGTCATATTTATATAATTGTCAGCCAGCCGATCCGGTGTTGGGTTCCGGAAAAGGAAATAAGCGGCTATCATAATAACAAGACAGGCTGCTGCTGCATAGGAGAGCCATTTTCGCACCGGGAGTTTCCTTACCGGCGTTTCTTCTGCTGCAGCGGTCGTTGTTTCGCCTGCCCAGGCTTTGTACTTATTCTCCAGCAGCGCTTCCTTTGCCGTACCCCGCGCCGCAATATAAAAGGCAACCTCGGCTGCAAAAGCCTGGTCATTTACACAGCGCAGCTCAAACGCTGCCCGCGCTTCCTTATCCAGCTCCTGCTGAAAGTAAGCGTCAATATATTCAAGGGTTTCATACATCATCCGGTATTTTATAAATTAATAATCGCTTTACCGCAAGTATCGGCTGCTGCAACATTTGTATCAGCGGCGGTCAATGGCCGCGCATCTTTTCCCGCAACTTTTCGAGGCATCGCAACCGCGTAGTTTTAGCTACGGCTGCGTTGTTGTACGACAAGTGCACGGCTATTTCCTTGTCTGTTAAGCGGTCTTCAAAAAGCAGTAATATTTCCCTGCATTTTTCTCCGAGCGTTTTTAGCTGCATGTGCATTTTTATCTTTAGCTCTTCATTCATCAACCGTTCTATTACGGTTTTTGCGCTATCGGGCAACTGATCCAAGAGCTCCGGCGCTTCCATTGTTTTATGTACCTGTTGCTTATTGGTCGTATTTTTTCGCACAAGGTCAATACTCTTGTTAGAAAAAATTTGGTAGAGATAAGTTTTCAGGGAAGAATGGCCATCAAAGCGGTCCTGCATAATATTATCCAGTGCAGCGGTAAAAGCATCGTGGTAAGCGCTGAGGCTATCCTCATATATAAGCTTGTACTTGCGGCAGCCTTTTTCAATAAAATAAACGTATTGCTGGTAAAATAGCTTTTCGTATTTGCAACGTTCGGCGTAGCTGCCTTTAAGTCCGGCAATTATTTTGGTATCGGGGGTTAGCAAGAGAAAAAGTTTGTAACAAATCTAATGATTTAAAAAAATCTGCAAGCTGCGTTTTTACCCGTACCATATAGATGCTACGGGCTGAGGCCGGCACGGCGCCTTTATAAATTTTTAAAAAAAATACGCTGCCTGTTTCCCTCCCGTACGCTTCAACGATTCATTTTGCAGAACAACAGGTACCGTAGTTGACAACCGATTTAAAACATCCTTTTACCTTAAAAAAACACAAAACAATGAAACAGGTTTTTCTTACAATCGTTCTTTTACTCTCTTTGGCAGGGGCAGGCTTTGCCCGTGGAAATAATAAAAACACCAAACTTTTCCAGGAGCTCGCCAACACATTGAAGGCCGCAACCCAAACCAACATGCAAACAAGTGCAGCCTTTAAGAGCACCGCATTTACCTACAACGGTAAAGAAATCCGTGCCTTCTTCGATAATGCAGAAGGCGATCTGATTGGCTTCTCTATTCATCTATCTGCCGCCGGTTTGCCGGCCGGTGTGGAAGCCAACATTCAAAAGAAGTACAACGGCTGGGCTATAAAAGAGGCAATGATGTTTATTGACAAAAACAGCATTATCACGTATTACGCTTCCGTTAGCAAGGCTCAAAAGCAAACGCTTGCACTAAAGATAGGCGCCAACAACAAGCCCTATATTTATGCAAGAATGTAACCGGCAGCAGCTTTCATAATTAGCAGCAGCGCCAACAAAGCACACTGCTTATTGTATAATAGCCTTACAACCCTTTAAAAACGTTCATGCCCTTCCTTAAAAATGCATTACCCAAATGCTAAAAGCCACGATCCCGTGGCTTTTATTTTTTTACATAACGGCCTCCTTACAATAACAACGATGTATTAACTACAACTGTTTGCAGGCGCTGCCGCAAAGAGCTGCACATCGTTTCTATAACGGTTTATCCCCTTTTCTGCTTAAAAAAAACTTAACTACTCCTCAATTGTTTTATTTAAAAATAAAATTGCCGCCGGCAGCTTAAGCGCTTCTTAAAATTCGGGCGCCGATGCTTTTGCAACGCTTATTTGTTTTAAAATTGTAGTTGTTTACAAATCCAGTATCCATGCAAACCTCCGCTTTAAAGATACATGCAGACGACCTGTTCCAGCTACTGGGCAGTTGCATGCATGTCGGTTGCTGGACATTAAACCTCTATACCAGCGATGCCTGGCTGTCTGATGAATTTCTTGCATTATTAGGCCTGCAGAATATGCCGCAGTGCCTGACGCTGGATACAATGCTTGCAAACATGGTACATGCCGGCGACCGGGACAAACTGCAGGCGTTGCTTAGCCAATGCAGGGCTATACCTGACCAGCCGCAACAAAAAGAAATAAAACTGTTGCACGCAGATGGCCGCTACCATTGCTACAAAGTACATGCAGTGGCAAAACCCGCCCAACATCACAAGCCGGCCATAATTGCCGGCAGCATTATAAAAGCTGATAAAAATAATTTGGCAGGCAGGGAAACGGAGGGCAAAGTTGTACTGCTGGATACCGCCGAAGAAATGACCGGCATTGGCTTATGGGAGTATAACTATGTAACCGGCGAAAGCTATTGGTCGCGCATGGTGTATGATATTCTTGGAGTACCGCCCGGCGAGGTGGATCCCTGGCATAAGGTATTCGATTACTTTGAGCAGCGCGATAAAGAAAGGCTGGCGGAGGCCATATCGCAACTGCCTCAGAAAAAAGAATATTTTGATCTGGAGCTGCAATTGTCACCCGCAGCCGGCAGGCAAAGCTGGGTACGCCTTACCGGCAAGCCGGTGCTGAACGATAAAAAAGAGGTGACCGGCATAAGAGGTATTTTTCAAAATATAGACCTTCAGAAAAGCAAAGAGTTTTTGCTGATGGAGATTAATAATAAAATAGCGGCGCACAATTTTGTTTTTGATGAAGCCTGTAAAATGGCCAGCGTAGGCGGCTGGGAAGTGGACCTGGTAAAGAATACGGTGATCTGGAGCGAGCAGACAAAACGCATACACGAAGTATATAACGATTATAAACCGACGGTAGATAAAGCGATCAATTTTTTCTACGGCGCTTCCAAGGCCGTAATGATAGACAAATACAACCGCCTGATAAATGATGCAGAACCGTATGATGTAGAGCTGGAGTTTCTTACCGCGCGGAAACGGAAAATATGGGTACGCTCGGTAGGCAGGCCGGTGCTGGACGAAGGCGGTAAAGTGATTGGGGTGCGCGGCGTATTTCAGGATATTGACGAGCAGAAGCGTCGGGAGCTGGCGCTGGAAGCCTCGCTGGTGCTCATTAACAAGCAAAATGATAAGCTGAAAGACTTTGCCTATATCGTGTCGCACAACCTGCGCTCGCACACCGGCAATTTAAAGATGATTACCAATATGATTGATCTGGAGACAGAGCCTGCTATGAAGCTGGAGTGGCTGGATCATATCAAAGGCTTATCCGACTCGCTGGATGAAACGGTGAACAACCTGAAAGAAATTGCCAACTCTACCATCAGCATTCAGGACAGCAAAAAGCCTATTTCCTTCAAAGAAGTATATCAGCATGTAGTGAACGTATTACCGCTGAAAACAAATGAAAAAAGTGTACGGCTGCATGTTGACTTTTCGGAGTGTGAATATATTGATTACGTACCGGCGTACCTCGAAAGCATTATGCTTAACCTGATGACGAATGCTATTAAGTACAAGCATCCGTACCGGCAATCCGAAATTTTTATAAAAAGTTATTTTGAAGACAACCGGCCCTGCCTTAAGGTATCGGACAACGGGTTGGGCATAGACCTTAAAAGGTATGGCCACCGGATTTTTAAAATGAACGAAACCTTTCATAACAATGCCGATGCAAGAGGCATCGGGCTATACATTACCAAAAGCCAGATCGAAAAACTGGGCGGCGGTATAGAAGTGGACAGCGAAGTAGATAAAGGCACCACATTTAAAATTAAGTTTTAATAACCATGCAAGAAATTCCTTTGATTGTAACCTACATTATTGACGACGACAAGCTGCACCATTTTGGCATGCGGCGGATGCTGAAGTACATAGATTTTCCGATAAACGTATTTCAGTTTTACAACGGGCTGCAGGCTATCGAGTATATTAAAGAGCATATGCCACAGTTGTCTAACCTGCCCGATCTTATTTTCCTGGATGTGAATATGCCGGTAATGAACGGCTGGCAGTTCTTAGACGAATTTATAACCCTGATGCCGCCAAAGAACCGCCGTACCACGATTTATATGGTTACTTCTTCGGTGAGCGATGAAGATGTAACGAGAGCGGCTTCTTACAGCGAGATTACCGAATACATCATCAAGCCTGCCGGTGTAGAGCAGGTAAGAGACCTGCTTACGATGTACGAAAAACTTACTTAATTATTTTATTTTATAAAGCTTAATCCATAATCTATGCGTCCTGTATCCATTCCTTCTTTCATTATGAAGCACTACCAGCCGGGCAATCTGCTGGAGCCGCAGTTGCCGGCGTTGCGGGCTGCTGTCCTGTCGAGATACAGTGACAAGCCGGATATTTCAATCGTTATCCCGGCTTATAACGAAGAAACCACCATACTGCAAACCTTGTCTTCGCTGGCAGCCAATACGACGGGAAGAACTTTAGAAATTGTAGTGGTGAACAACAACTCCAAAGACCGCACCGCAGAGCTGGCCGTGGCTGCAGGCGCACGCTGCATATTGGAAACCACGCAGGGCATTACGCCGGCACGCAATGCAGGCCTCGCAGCCGCCCGCGGCAAGTATATTTTAAATGCAGATGCCGATACCATTTATCCGCCCGACTGGATAGAGGAGATGGTAAAACCACTGACCGCCGGCGGGGAAGTAGCCATGGTGTTTGGCCGCTTTGCGTTTATACCGGTGGGCAGCACTACCCGCCATGTGTATGTATGGTACGAATATTTTGCAGAGCTTACCCGTTGGATTAACAAAACATTTCGCGAAGAAGCTATGAATGTGTATGGCTTTAATTCGGGCTTTCGTAAAACGGACGGCCTCGTAGTGGATGGCTTTACGCACCCGCCGGGTACGAACGAAGATGGCTGGCTGGCTATGAAGCTGCGCAACAAAGGCTTCGGGAAAATACATTGCGTGGCGCAGCCTAAAGCGATGGTATGGACCACCGACCGGCGCATACAAATGGATGGTGGCCTGTGGAAGGCCACTGCCAAACGCATGAAGCGACTGATGAGCTGAGCAAGCCCAATGATATTACCAACCTGCAACCAAAACAAAAACAAGGAATGACACAGCGATGTGTCATTTTCTTTTGTGTAAATTGTTGTGGTTTAATGGTTAAGGGAAGCGCTAATGACTGCATATTAAATTGTCGTTCGAGGCGTTTTTACGGAACGAAGGAACAGGTTGTATTTATTCGTTCGGCAGGCCGTTCCTGAAAGAAGGCTCGCTAATTTTTTGTTCTGTACTAATGTCTGGCAAGTTAATAAAGAAAGCCTCCTTACTATGGGAGATGCATGCTGCAGCAGTATGGATAATCTTTTCACGGCTTCCGGAATAACTTTTACCGTTGAAGTTTTGCCAATGAAAAAAGCTACCCCAACATATTGCTGGTGCAGCTTTTTTATCATGATAATTATTGTTCTATTCTTTTACAAAAGCTTGTGTGGTTACGGTGCCGTTGTGCTGCAGCTTCAGCAAATAGTTGCCGGGCGTTAGGTTAGCCGTATTTACGGTATAGCTGCCCCCGCCTGCCGTAGCCGTTGCCCGTACATTGCCCTGCAGGTCCACCACGCTTACTGCTGTCTTGCCGCCGGTAGCGATACCCTGCAGTTGCAGGTTGTCCTTTACGGGATTTGGAAACATGCGTACCTGTTGTGTTTCATCTATTAAAACCGTATTGGAGTAAGTTCTGCTGCCGTCTTTGGCTATGGCAGCAAGGCGGTAGTAGCTGTTGCCGGTAAGTGGTGCTGCATCTTCATAGTTGTTACTGCTACTGCCCAGCTTCGCTATCTCTTTATACACAATGCCATCCACACTGCGTTGTACGGCATAGTAGCGGATGTTATTGCCGCCCTGCCAACTGATGCCGTGATGCTGCAGCCAGCGCCTGATGCGGATGGAGAGTGGTTGTTTGGTGTTATCGTCATTGTTGTAGCGGGTAAGCGCTATCTCGTATTGTGCGGAACCTGTTTTATTATTAGTAGCACCACCGGCGAGTACTATCTTACCATCGTTCTGAATGATTAACCCGTTTGCTCCGTCATTTACATCCATTTCCGTAATCTCGTAGCCATCATTACTAAACGTAGAGTCTGTACTGCCATCCGGGTTAAATCTTTCCACTAGAAAATGGCTGAATGTTTCTGTACCACCACCAACGCTACCAGCAGTTACAACTTTACCATCACTCTGCAAAGCAACGCGGTAAGCCAATGAATTATAATGCAGCTTATTAATTAATATACCATTCGTGCCGAAGGAACTGTCTATGTTGCCGTTTGGCAGGTAGCGTACTAACAATGCATCACCATCAATAAAATTAGTTGACGAACCTGACACTACCATTTTTCCGTCAGTCTGCAATATTATGTCGTAAGTTATATTTATAAGATTAGCGAATTTGGAAATCACCTGTCCGTTTGTACCAAAGGTATTATCCAGGCTTCCGTCCGTATTGTAACGGGCAAGCATAATCTTCTGGTTATCTCCGCCTTCAACGACAATCTTGCCATCCGGTTGAATGAGATTAGCCCTGGCTTTATTGTTCGAGTTGTCGAAAGCTGTGATTACCACTCCATTATTTCCAAAACTTTTATCAGGCGTTCCGTCCGGCAGGTAGCGCAGGGTAAGAAAAGAATGATACCCTTCGCCGGATATAACGATTTTTCCATCCTCCTGTATGGCAATGTCATCGGCCTCATCACCAACATTAGTCAATATTCTACCCTCTGTTCCAAAGCCGGAATCTATGCTGCCATTGGCATTAAAGCGGGCTACGGTAATAATATAGGCGGTTTCATCCGTATAGTCGTAGCCTGCGATGACTATTTTATTGTCCCGTTGCACAGCTACTGCCTGTGCAATGCCTACACCCCAAATAGCAGCTATTCCTTCGTTACCAAAAGAACTATCCGGCAAGCCATCTACAGCATACTTTAAAGCAAAAAAGCCGTTTCCTTCTTCTCCGGCAGAACTGATGGAACCACCCACAATGATATTCCCTTCCTTTGTTGCCGCAGCCCCTGCAGATTCAAGATAGGCAGTTTGGGAGGAAGTCAATACCTTACCATTTACTCCAAAGCTTTTATCTAATGTGCCTGCCTTGTTTTGTGCCTGCGCTGCTGAAAATAATAGAATTGTAAATACAGTAAATAGGAGTTTCATACAAAAAGGTTTAAGTTAATTAAATTGTTATTAATCAATTGCAGCCATCGGTATCACTACAGGAGGTAGTAGTAGTAGTGCCGGTACAGGTAACCCGGTCGTTTACGCACTCAACAAACCGCGAAGTGGTGATGTTGGCAGTGCCTGATCCTAAGATGGTCTGGAAAAAGGTGGCTGCCCGCCCGGCAATGTAATCATACGTGGCGTCTTGGTCAGGCGCTGAAGTGCCGAAGTCGCTCTTATAAGTACAAGTGGCGCAATCATCATCCAGCCCGTGATAGGCATCACAATCTAAATATACTTCCGTAGTAATGGGCGTGATGCCTGTACCCGGATTATGCAGCATATTATAAATAGTCTGTGAACCAATGCCTTCTTCGTATAGAGTTGGGATGGTGGTGTTGTCTATTGGTGAATTGTAAGTAGCTGGTAAGCAGCGCGATTCCGTGTTGTTATAAACCCCACGGGATTTGGTATTTCTTGAAAAATAGACGCCCTGACGCATGTAATTAAAAACTGTATCCTTAACACCATGGAAAGAAATGATAGGAGGTAAAGTGTAACCTTGCCCTGCAAAAAAATCGTATGGATGAGATAGGTAAGAGGTAGGAATGAACAGGCTTCCCCAGCAGTTTAAAATTCCCTTTACTTTTCTAAAGTAATCATCCGCTATCGTTGCAGGCGGATTGGCATAGTACACACCTGTTGGGTCTATCGGCCCTAATACGGCGCTTACACCGGGAAACAGCGTATCTATCTTTGCCTGGCCTGCTGTTCCGAATCCGTAGTATGCTGCACTCATGGCTACTAAGCTGCCGGCACTTATTCCGGCAAGAAATATTTTATCAGTTTTTATAATGTATTTATCCTTATTTACACTATCTATCTGCATTTGCAGAACACTTCGTATAGCGCCTCTTGCATCCTGTAATGCCCGGTATATAGCTAAGAGTTGTTGGGCAGAGGTAAAAGCAAGGCTACCGTTTAATTCACTACCGACATTTACTTTCCTAGTATCCGTGATTACGCCTACTCTATAATTTACGTCAAAGACCACGTAACCTCTGGACGCTAATTTTTTGCTCAGCGCCACTACATCTCCGTTTGCGTAGGAACTGCATTCTGCATACGCCCCGCCATGAAATATAATGATGGCATGCAGCGGACAAGTCTTATAGTTATTATTAACAGGGTAAAAAACCCGCATTATTAAAGCATTCGGCGTATCCGTACACTTGTCTATATTCGGCGTAGCAGGGCAGGAATTTTCCTTATACTGAACATCAAAATTATTTATCAGCGCACAGGAGCCGCCAACAGGTTTACAATACGTTATAAAGGTAGAATTTACAGTAAGCCCCGTTATCGTACTACTTAAATCTCTTGAACAGAAGTTGGTACAAACATTAATGGTTTGCGGCGGCGACTGCGCCAGTAGGGTTGTTAAACCCATTTGCAGCAAAAACAGTACATACATTCTTTTCATGGGGCAAGTTTTTTAGATGCTTTGATTGGTTACTGCAATGTAAGAAGGTTAAGGTGTTTTTAATATTAAATTTATTGTTGCTTTGCCCGTGTTCTTTACCGGTAAATCGCTACCTGTTAATGTACACCAGCACAGGCAGAAAAAAGCACAAACGGGCGTAGTAAAAAAAGCCCGGCAAATTACCGGGCTTGTCATAAGTAATTGTATGAAAGAAGTCTTCTATTCTTTCACAAAAGGCTGGGTAGTTACGGTGCCGTTGTGCTGCAGTTTAAGCAGGTAATTACCGGGCGTAAGGTTAGTGGTGTTTACGCTGTAGCTGCCCCCGCCTGCTGTAGCCGTTGCCCGTACATTGCCTTGTAAGTCCATTACACTTACCGCCGTCTTGCCACCTGTGGCTAAGCCCTGCAGTTGCAGGTTGTCCTTTACCGGGTTAGGGAACATCTTTACCTGTTGTGATTCATCTATGAGTACGGTATTGGAGTAAGCTCTGCTGCCGTCTTTGGCTATGGCCATTAACCGGTAATAGCTTTCTTTATTAATGGCTGTTGCATCTTCGTAACTGTTACTGCTGTTGGGGAGCTTTGCTATTTCTTTATACACAATACCATCGGTGCTGCGCTGTACGGTGTAGTAGCGGATGTTGTTGCCCGACTGCCAGCTAATGCCGTGGTGCTGCAGCCAGCGTTTGATGCGGATGGAGAGTGGTTGTTTGCTGTTACCATCATTGTTGTAGCGGAGGAGCGCTACCTTAAAATATGGAGGTGCAGACGGATCATAAAAGTAGCCACCCAAAATATATTTACCATCTTTCTGCAAGGCTAAAGCATTCATATCAATTTGTTCGTCTATAGAAGTTATTTGAACACCATTTGTAGCGAAAGAGGAATCGATAGCCCCGTCTTTTGTGTATTGTATGGATGCAAAATTACTGTAGGTGAAAGGATAACCGTCGTAAGTAAGCGCTCCTGCAATAATTTTTCCAGAGGTTTGTATAGCAATGTCTTTAATTTCAATACCTGTATTATCTCCAAGCGATGTAATAGTAGATCCACCTTTTCCGAATTGGTTATCTATGCTTCCATCCGCATTAAACCTGACTATGGTTGCATTTCCTGTAAAGTACGATGTGTACGTACTACCGGCACTCACAATTTTACCATCAGCTTGTAAGGCTAATGAATACATGTATGAAGAATTGATAGGGTCAGGAAATTTATACAAAGCCTCACCCTGATTGCCAAATTCTTTATCACCAGAGCCGTCTTTCATATATCTTTTTATGAAGAATGCATTTGCATTCGAAAATTCATAATCACCGCCCACAATAATTTTTCCATCCGGTTGCAATGCTATACCGCCCGGTTGAATAGGATCTGTAAACTCTTGCAGTATGCCTTTATTACTAAAACTTAAATCATGGCTTCCATCCTCATTGTAGCGGACTACATACAATGTAAAAACGCCTTTAAAGTTATCCGCGGTTGAACCCGCGACCACTATCTTACCATCGGGCTGTACCAGGATGCCGGATGGATTTTCATATCCGCCAAGCGATTCTTCTACAATGCCGCCATTGCCAAAAGAGCTATCGATTGCTCCATTGGCATTGTACCGCACTACTGTTAAGTTGTTGCCATAACCCTCCGCCCCTATAATGCCTGCTACTACTATTTTACCGTCTGCCTGCAAAGCACCGTAAGCCCCTGAAGTACCTAAAGTTGAAAGCTGCGTAGCTACCCGGCCGCTGTCTCCAAACGAAAGGTCCGGTGTGCCATCCTGGTTATACCGTACCAACAAAAAACCGTTTGTAACTTTGCCATACCCGCCCGTGCCAATACTGATGATCTTGCCATCATTTTGAATAATGAGATCACTGCATTCGCCGCTGTAGGTCTTGCCGATTGCAATGCCGCCTTCGCCAAACGTTTTATCTAAAGTGCCCGGCTGGCTGTAAACGGCTATACTGCCTGCGCATAAAAAGATTAAGAGTGAAAGTAAATGTTTCATGGTGTATGGTTTAAATAAGCGTATTTTCATTAAGAAGAAAGCAGTTAGTTGCACGTAGTGATTTTGGGGTTGCACTTAACGCGGGTGTTTTCGCAATCGGAAAAATAGTTGGTGCCCAAGTTGCCTGCGTTGCCGTTTAGCACTGCCTGGAAAAAGTGGCAATACGCTGCGCAAGATAAATACAGGCATCCTGCTCATTAGTAACACCTGTTCCAAAATCACCATGAAAAAAGCCACTTGTATCGGTCGTAAATCCATGAAACATGTCCGGATCAACATAGTGTTCAACCGGAATATAATACTGAAGTAAAATATTTTGCATGTTTAAAGTACTGCCGCTTATTAAATCTGGTGCTGGTGATGTGCTTCGGTCCAAAAAGTAAGCACCGTTAATTGGGTTTATACAGTAAGTAGTTGAATTGTAGATATTGCTTGTAGATGAGGAAAAGTTTATGTTTTGTTTTTTTCCTAAATCGTAAGGGAAAACCGGATCCTTTTTTCCCTGGAATGAAATAAGTGGCTTTAACAAAGTTGAGTCAAAAAAATCGTATTCATGTAATGGCAGTGTCTCATATTGAGTGGGAATGCCTACAGCACCCCACATACAGGCATTACCAATAATATTTGTTTGGTAATCGTGCCCAATAGCATTGATAAGATCGGCTTTAGTAGCATAATAAAAGTTAGCATCAATATCGCCTAAGGCGTCTTGAATAGTAGCACTGCCCGCACCGCCATTCTGAAAGATGTTATATACCATAGCAGGGGTGTACCACGTAGCATTCATAGCCATAAGGCCACCGGCACTAAAGCCGCCTACAAATATTTTATTAATATTTATTCTATAAGGGTCGTTAATACCGGCAGTACCTTCGTTAAGTTGCCGCTTGATTATACTTCGGATAGCGCCTCTTGCATCCTGCAGGGCGCGGTAAATGGCAAGCTGCTGCTGTACAGAAGTGAGTTTTAAATTTGTTTGATCCGTTATGCGCCCGGTTCTGTATTCGACGCTAAATACCACGTACCCTTTCATGGCCAGTTGCCTGCACACCGTTACAATATTGGGCAACGCTAAGTTTGTACATTCTCCAAACCCGCCTGCATGGAACAAGATGACCGCAGGTAAAGCGCAGGTTGCGTAGTTGTGATAAGAAGTGTCAGGATAATACACATCATAAATTAGACTGGTGCTGTCATTATCACAATGATCGGTATCGGATGGTGCCGGACATAAAGCTGAGTAAAAATCGTCGTGCTTATATTTTACATCTCCAAGGTTAGGATTTTTAGGAGATTTAGAATAGGAAAGCCTTAACGGTGTAGCAGGTATGGTGTATAGATTAGTATTTGCCAAGTCAAGTTTTCCGTTGTAAGGGGTGTTTAAACAAGCTATGCCCGGCGAAGGGCAAACGTTTGCAGGCAGTTGGGCGAAACCAAAAGAAGTGATAGTTATTAAAACAATTACAATACTCGTGGGGATAAATATTGTTTTCATAGAGCGCAATTAGATGGTGAGAATTTTCTCTATAAAACTATAATAAAAAAACCCGATTCAATATTAAATAATTCAATCTCTGCAATAACAGCGTAACGCACTGTAAATGATAAAAAACTTATTCTTTTAAAAAGCATTAAAACAAAGTGTATCAATTTATTTCTCCCTAAGCAGCCGACGAAGGCAGATTATAATAAAACCTGTCAGGTTAAATTTCTTTACTTCGGGAAAATTGAATACCCTGACAGGTTAATCTCTGCCAACATATTGCAGGTACAGCTTTTTATCATGATAACTATGGTTTACTCCTTTATAAAAGCTTGCGTGGTAGTGGTACCATTGTGCTGTAATTTAAGTAAATAATTGCCGGGTGTGAGGTTGGAAGTGCTTAAAGAATAGCTGCTGCCGCCTGCCGTAGCCGTTGCCCGTACATTGCCCTGCAGGTCCATTACGCTTACCGCCGTCTTGCCGCCTGTAGCTAAGCCTTGTAGTTGCAGGTTGTCCTTTACCGGGTTAGGGAACATTCTCACCTGTTGTGTTTCATCTATTAAGACTGTATTGGAGTAGGTACGGCTGCCGTCTTTGGCTATGGCAGCAAGGCGGTAATAGCTTTCTTTACCCAGCGGTGCTGCATCTTCATAAGTGTTACTGCTGTTGCCCAGCTTAGCTATTTCTTTATAAGTAATGCCATCGGTGCTGCGTTGTACGGCATAGTAGCGGATGTTGTTGCCCAACTGCCAGCTGATGCCATGATGCTGCAGCCAACGCTTGATGCGGATGGCAAGGGGTTGTTTGGTGTTGCCATCTCCATAGTAGCGGGTAAGCGCTATCTCGTATTGTGCCGGGCCAGTTTTATCATTGGAAGCACCACCGGCGAGCACTATCTTACCATCGTTCTGAATAATTAACCCATTTGCGGTACTTGAAATGTCTGCTGCTGTAACCTGGTAGCCATTATTGCCAAAGGTGGAATCTGTACTGCCATCACTATTAAATCTTTCTGCTAAAAACTGCGCATAGTTCGTGTTTCCGATTGTAAAACCAGCGATGACAATCCTTCCATCGCTTTGTAAAGCAACCCGGTTAGCCTGTGAGTTGTTCTCCAGCTTTTTTATTATAATTCCATTAGTGCCGAACGAGCTGTCTATGCTGCCGTTTGGCAGGTAGCGTATAAGCTGTATATTATAGTCAAAAGAATTACTGGCAGTACCGGCTACTACTATTTTATCATCGGGCTGCAATACTATATCAGTAGCATTGTTGATAAGTTCGGAAAGTTTGGAAATAACTTTCCCACCTGCTCCAAAAGTCTGATCGAGGCTGCCGTCACTATTATAACGTGCAAGCAAAAGTTTTTGTGCATCATCTCCGGCAACTATAATCTTTCCATCCGGCTGTATTGCATTAGCGCTTGCTACAGCTACACTGTTGAAGTCTGTTATAACCACACCGTTACTTCCAAAGCTATTATCGCGCTTTCCATCTTGCAGATAACGTATAGTAACATAGGAAGCACGCACTTCTCCTGACACTACAATCTTACCATCGTCTTGTATAGCAACATCATATGCTCGGGTGCCTGAGTAATCTTTTATTTTACCGCCTTCTCCAAAACTTGTGTCAACACTGCCATCGGCATTAAATCTTGCAACAGTAAAAAAAATAGCCCCATCATCATCTGTAAAATCATAGCCTGCAATGACTACCTTATTATCCGGCTGCACAGCTATCGCCTGACCATAACCTGCTCCTCTTATCTCAGCTTGGCCTTTGTTACCAAAAGAACTATCCGGCAAGCCGTCCGCAGAATACTTTAGTGCAAAATAGCCATCCGCTTCACCAAGGGAACTAATAGAACCACCAACGATGATATTTCCTTCCTTGGTTGCTGCTGCACCTGCACTTGCGTCCAGGTATGCAGTTGCAGAAGATGTCAATACCTTGCCATTTACTCCAAAGCTTTTATCCAAGGT
Source organism: Ilyomonas sp. (assembly GCA_965247435.1). Classification (GTDB taxonomy): domain Bacteria; phylum Bacteroidota; class Bacteroidia; order Chitinophagales; family Chitinophagaceae; genus Ilyomonas. The sequence goes on from OZ252019.1 coordinate 3,545,075, forward strand.
GCCAGCTTTATTTTGTGCCTGCGCTATGGAGAATAACAGAATGGTAAATGCAGTAAATAGGAGTTTCATACAAAAGATTTAAGTTAATTAAGATTATTTATTAATTGCAGCCATCGCTATCACTGCAGGAAGTTGTAGTGGTGCCGGTACAGGTAACCCGGTCGTTCACGCACTCAATAAACCGCGAAGTGGTGATGTTAGCAGTGCCTGATCCTAAAATGGTTTGGAAAAAAGTAGCCGCCCGCCCGGCAATGTAATCATACGTGGCGTCCTGGTTAGTTGCTAAGGTGCCGAAGTCACTTTTATAAGTACAAGTGGCACAATCATCATCCAGGCCATGAAAAGCATCGCAATCTAAATATAGCTCTGTTGTAATGGGTGTAATGCCGGCACCCGGATTATGCAGCATATTATAAATAGTTTGCGAGCCGATGCCGGTTTCATATTTGGTTGGAGGGTTCATATTATTAGCAGGCGTCGTGTAAGTCGATGCCAGACAGCGCGATTCGGTATCATTATAAACTCCACGATATAGCGTGTTTCTTGAAAAATAGACGCCTTGTTTCATATAGTCAAAAACAGTGTCTTTAACACCATGAAAAGAGATAATAGGCGGCAAAGAATAACCTTGCCCTGCGAAAAAATCGTAGGGATGCGACTCATAGGAAGTAGGGATGAACAGGCTTCCCCAGCAGTTTAAGATTCCTTTTACTTTTCTAAAATAATCATCCGCTATGGCTGCAGGCGGATCGGCGTAATACACGCCTTTTTGATCTATCGGCCCTAATACCGCGCTTACATTGGGAAACAGCGCATCAACTTTTGCCTGGCCTGCTGTTCCGAATCCATAGTATTCCGCACTCATCGCAATTAAGCTGCCTGCACTTAAACCGGCAAGAAATATTTTATCAGTTTTTATAATGTATTTATCCTTATTTACACTATCTATCTGCATTTGCAGAACACTTCGTATAGCGCCTCTTGCACCCTGTAATGCCCGGTAGATAGCTAAGAGTTGTTGGGCAGAAGTGAAAGTAAGATCTTTATTGGATTCACTCATAACGTTTACCTTTCTGTTATCCGTAATTACGCCTACTCTATAATTAACGTCAAAGACCACGTAACCTCTGGACGCTAATTTTTTGCTTAGCGCCACCACATCACCATTGTTGTACGAGCTGCATTCTGCATACGCCCCGCCATGAAATATAATGATGGCAGGCCGCGGACATGCCGTATAATCATTATTGACCGGATAATAAACCCGCATCACCAACGCACTTAAGTCATCCGTACACGTATCTATATGCGGCGTAGCAGGGCAGGAATTTTCCTTATACTGAACATCAAAATTACTAACTGTTACGCAAGAGCTACCGACAGGCTTGAAATATTTAATAGGTGTAGAATTTATAGTAAGCCCCGTGATGGTATCGCTTAAATCTCTTGAGCAAAAGTTGGTACAAACATTAATGGTTTGCGGCGGCGACTGCGCCAGTAGGGTTGTTAAACCCATTTGCAGCAAAAGCAGTATATACATTCTTTTCATGGGGCAAGTGTTAGGCTGTTTCGATTGGTTACTGCAATGTAAGCAGGTTAAGGTGTTTTTAATATTAAATTTATTGTTGCTTTGCCCGCGTTCTTTACCGGTAAATCGCTACCTGTTAATGTACACCAGCACAGGCAGAAAAAAGCACAAACGGGCGTAGCAAAAAAAGCCCGGCAAATTACCGGGCTTGTCATAATTAATTGTATGAAAGAAGTCTTTTACTCTTTTACAAAAGCTTGTGTGGTTACGGTGCCGTTGTGTTGCAGTTTCAGCAAATAGTTGCCGGGGCTGAGGTTGGATGTGCTAAGAGAATAACTACTGCCGCCTGCCGTAGCCGTAGCCCGTACATTACCTTGTAAGTCCACAACGCTTACCGCCGTTTTGCCGCCTGTAGCCAGACCTTGCAACTGCAGGTTGTCCCGCACCGGATTGGGGAACATTTTTACTTGTGCGCCTTCATCTATCAATACCGTATTGGAGTAAGTTCTGCTGCCGTCTTTGGCTATGGCAGCAAGCCGGTAGTAAGTGCTGCCGGTAAGTGGCGCTGCATCTTCGTAGTTGTTGCTGCTGTTTGCAAGTTTAGCTATCTCTTTATATACAATGCCGTCTGCACTGCGTTGTACGGCATAATAGCGAACATTATTGCTCCCTTGCCAGCTAATGCCATGATGCTGCAACCAGCGTTTGATGCGGATGGCAAGGGGCTGCTTATTGTTAACGTTATTGTTGTAGCGGGCAAGGGCACAACTAAAAAATGATGGCAATACTGATACACCTGCTGCTATAATCTTTCCGTTACTCTGTAATAAGGCCGATTTAATTGCACTGCCATTATCAAAGTCTGTAACTGCTTTTCCGTTATTACCAAAGCTTGAATCGGAAATACCATTAACAGTAAGCCTTACCATTGCAAAATTTGTAGCGTTATCAATTTGTTTATATCCTGCAACTATAATTTTATCATCTTTAAGAACAAGGATACTGTTTGATATACATAGGGAGTCTCCAAACATGGTTGTGGTTTTTCCATTCGTTCCGAAGGAGTTATCCATGCTACCGTCTTGGTTGTATCGTGCTGTGGCAAAAAAAGTATTATAAGGAGCATAAATCGTTGTTTGCCCTGTCACAACAATTTTTCCATCAGACTGAAACGCCAGTTCTTGGATTAAACCATCATCGCCATAACTGGTAATTACAGTTCCGTTATCGCCGAAAGATTTGTCCATGGTTCCATCAGGCAAATAGCGCTGAAGGCAGAACTTCCTATCACTAAACTGATAATCATATCCTGCTACCACAATTTTACCATCAGTTTGTATATTACAGGTTAAAAAACCGAATTTACCTTTAGTATATGCATATCCACTCTCTCCAAATGTTTTATCTACTGTTCCGTTTTCCAGCAAGCGGCTAATAAAAGAGGAATTTCCATCTGCGCCTATAACTACTAACTTACCATCAACCTGCACCGCAATAGCGCCATACGAGCCATATCCATTTATATTGGTTTGAATAACGCCATTAGTTCCAAAAGAAGAATCAACACTACCATTGGTATTTAATCTGGTGATTACTCCATCATAAATCGGATTGAAATAATCATGATAGCCGTATCCTGACAACAAAACCTTATTATCTTTTTGAATGGCTACACCATTTACATAAGCATCATCTTCAAAAGGAAATTGGATGACCGTTTTACCGCTATCACCATAACTATAATCCAATGCTCCGTCAGCTGCAAAACAAACGGCAAGAAACCCATATGGGTCTCCAAGAATTCCAGGATCATAATGACCTGCCTCTATAATTTTATCATCGCTTTGTTTAACGGCCTTAACAATGTCAGGTGCTGAATTGACTCCGAAATTGGTAATTACCTTGCCACCGGTACCAAAGCTCTTATCTAAGGTACCCGGCTGAGATTCACAATTTTTTATAAAGAGTATAAGTGCTGCGAAAAATAGTATTGTTTTCATATACTTAGTTTTATTGGTGAGGATCATTATCACAGGCATTTGGTACGAATGAAGTTGGATTATCAGCTGCATTACAGCCATATCTTTTGTTTTCCTGCTCCACAAATTTTTTATTAATTACTACGCTTGTGTGAGATGTGATAATTGCCTGAAAAAATGTGGCTGCCCGGCCAGCAATGTAATCATAAGTTAGCGATTGACTGTTTGCTGATGTACCAAAGTTACTTTTATAACCACATTGAATACAAGCAGTATTAGTTGCGTTAGGCTTTTCAAAAAGGTTTGTACTAAATGTACAAGTTCCACAAGCATCGTCATTATCTAAACCATGCCTCATTTCACAATCTAAATATAATTCTGCAAAAATGCTATTATCATCAAATAGGTGAAAAATTGTTTCTGACCCAATTCCATATTGATACAAAGTTGGTTGCATAAATTGAGGTGTTGTGTAAGAAGAGGTTACCAAGCAATTAGTTTCAATTCCAAAATTTTGAAAAAAGGTAGTAGTGTTACAAACTCTTTTAGACCTTGTAAAATTACTGCTTGAAAAGTAGATTGACTGTTTATGAATATCGAAAACTTGATCCTGTACACCTGCAAAGGAAATAATGGGAGGCTTATATGCATCGTTAGCAAAAAAGCTATAAGGATTTGCAAGATTAGCTGTTGGAATAAACATACTCCCCCACATATTAAAAACACCTTTAATGCTAGGTAAATAGTCAGGATCTGTTATGGTACTTGGCGGCGCAGCATAATAAAAATCAGGATTAATACTACCTAAGGCTGCGCTGACATTTGGAAAAACAGCATCTATCATTGCTTGATTTTGATAATATACTGCATTCATTGCAATAAGGCTTCCTGCACTCATACCGCCTACAAAAATGTAATTGGTGTTAATTTTAAAAAGAGTTTCGGTCTGATTTCTTTTTATTATACTTCTTATAGCTCCTCTTGCATCTTGGCAAGCACGATAAATTGCAAGTATTTGCTGAGCACTTACATCTTGGTTTTTTGGGTCTGTGCTAAAAGCCGGCAATGTACTAGGGATGTTCGTTGCATCTGTCAAAACACCCACCCGATAAGAAACACTAAAAACCACAAAACCGCGGCTTGCCATAGCTCTGCACATGTAATCAATATCATCTTGGTCAGCTTTGCTACACTCACTATATGCGCCTGAATGAAACATTATTAAGGCCGGTAGTGAGCATGTGGTAAAATCAAAATTTGTAGGATAATAAACGTAATAATATAAAGCGTTTCTTGGATCGTTGTCACAACCAGTAGGAGGAATACTATCTGGAATCGGGCAGCCGGAAGGGCAATAATTAGCTTCGTAATGAACGTCTTTATAGTCCGGCATATTTAAGCTTTTATAATAAGTCCTTTTAAGCGGTGTGTTTACCACTGTAAGTCTAGCATTTTTTAATGATGAAGGAGCCGCACAAAAAAATCCAGGCAAATTGCATCTTCCTGAACTGTCTTGGGCTTGACCAAGAAAATGAACTATTGATAAAAGGATGCATAAAATAATTCTTCTCATAAAATTAATTTTATAGTAGAGATAAAGATACAGAATCGCTGATTAAAGTTCTATTAGTTCGCAAATGTTTTTCTATCCAATTTTGTCAAGCCTCTTTTGTTAATTTCCCCACCCTTGATAATCTTTTTCACCAACAACCGGTTGCGTTTATTTCCGGTTGCGTTGCTGTTTTCTTTCCCCAATAAATGCATTATTTTCATGCTGTGCTTTTTACGATCATCCTTACTTTTTTACTGCTACCATCATAGAGTGGAAGCACCTGCTAAAGCCGGATAAATGTAAAGCTATAATTACTCATAGGCTTCAATTTCTGCATAAAACCTGTCAGGTTTAGTTTCTTAACTTCCGGAGAATTGAATAACCTGACAGGTTAATCTCTGCAATTTGTAAACTGAATCATACCAAAGGTTCGGAACGTTAGCTGCCGGCATTTACATCCATTTAAAGGAAGATATTATGCAGGCTTAATCGTATCTAAACAGCTATGGAGCGGTTAATAAAATACAGTAAAATTCTTTCACCCATTGGGCAACGTGTTTACCGGAAAGTAAAGGGGGATTTTTGGCCTTTCTGGATTTACCTTATTATAAATCCGGCCCGGTAGGTTTTTATTGTAATTGATCGCTGTGCAAGTTGTATTCGTTCGCAGGCATGGATACTCAGAATAGGCAGCTCATCAGAATTGTATTCGTACCTCCAATCAATCTTTGCAACAGGTTGGTTTTAATTTTAGTTTGGGTAGTAAAGTCGCTGTACTACTTCCGCTTCGACTTCTCCCAAACGGCGCTTTGCGCACCGACCACATAGCGCCGGATGCCGGCTATTACCGCGTAGTTCATAATGCAGAAATAATAGGGTATAAAGAGAATCTTAATACTTAGTTTTTTTTTCTCCATCACCCAGCCCAGCAGCGCCATGGTATAAAAAGAAGCCTGCGCTGCAAACAAGAAAATATAGAAATATTCATGCGTGGCAAAAGCTATAAAAGCGCTCAGCACAAAAGCAGCGATCATCAGGAATGGCGTAATGGTCCAGCGCAGTACGCGGTGGCTGATATATTGAAAGCACAGCACCGTATTGCGGAAAGGATTTAATAAACTTTTGAGGCGCAGCACCGATTGTATGCCGCCGGCGGCAATGCGTATCTTCCGCTTCAGCTCTTCAGCAATGTTAGCAGAGGAAGTTTCCATCGCGTATGCTTCCGGTTCGTAGATAATGCGGTGACCTTTCTCTGCAATACGCAGCGAAATCATAAAATCGTCCAGTACTGTATCGGCCGGCACCGGCTGGTACAGGCTGGTGCGGATACTGAACAGCTCACCAGCCGCACCTACTACAGAGTATAATTCCGAATCCCACTTCTTCAACGCCGATTCGTACTTCCAGTAAAAGCCTTCGCCTGCCGTTGCATCCGATGCAGCATCAATCATCACGCGCTTCTCACCTGCCACAGCGCCCACAGTGGCGTCGCTGTAATGCCTGGCGATATTAAGGAGCGCCGCTTCATTTAAAAAAGTATTCGCATCCGTAAAAATCACGATCTCTGTTTTTATTTCGTGCATCGCGCGGTGCATCGCGTGTATTTTGCCCCGGCGCTCCGGCGAATGCATTAATTGTACACTGCTGTATTTTTGTATTACGGCAGGAGAATTATCTGTAGAGCCATCGGTTACAAACAGGATATCCAGCTTGCCCGCAGGATAGCGCAGCGCCAGCGTATTTTTTACTTTTTCATCGAGGATATCTGCTTCGTTATACGCAGCAATAATCAATGTGCAGGTCGGCAGCAGATTTGAATCGCTGTTTACACTTCGTTTTCCTTTTACTATGCGCCGCAGCTTTACCAGAAAAAACAGTACAATGCCATATCCTAAAAATGTATAAAATACAAGCGATAAAGAAATCCAGAATGCAAGTTTCATGATTACTGATTGAGTGCATAGCCAAGCGCTTTACTCTTTGTAGTATGCGTAAAGTTCCAGGCGATGGCTTTAAATAATATTGGAATAAAGCGGTAGTTTCTGCTGCGGATATACAGGATAATATTTCTCGGCGCCACAAGCAATAAAAAATAAAAGTGGAAGCATATTTTCTGCAGCAGGGGCGCGTTTCGCCGGATAAACAGGAGCCGGTTGCGATTCATAAAATACTCTTTCAGCGGTGATGCCTTGCCAACCGATATGGACTCTTTGTGATAAACAAGCGCCTGCATATTCAGGTGCACCGTATAGCCGGCCCGCTTAATGTACTCGCACCAGTCCATCTCTTCGTAATACAGAAAAAAATTCTCCGCCATAGGCCCGGCTTTTTCTATCGCTTCCCGCTTTATCATCATAGCAGCGCCGTGTGCAAAACCGGTTGCGCCCGTACGATGGTCGTGCTGGCCCTCATCGGTTTCAAACTGGCCGATACAACTGTTTCTGCAGGTATAATAATTCATCTCCGTATAGCCGGCATATTGCAGCATATCGGGCTTATCGTAATAGCGTATTTTAGGCGATACCATGCCGGCACCGGCGTTGGTATCTAAGGTATGTACCAGTTCTCCTATTAGATTTTCTGTAACCTCCGTATCATTGTTAATCAAAAAAATATAATCGCCGGTAGCTGCCTTAATGCCCACATTGTTGCCCCCGGCAAAGCCAAGGTTTACCTCGGAGCGGATAAATTTCACAGCCGGAAACTGCTGTTGCCACAGCGGCACCGGGTTGGTTTTGCTGCCATTGTCTATTACAATTATCTCAACAGCAGGATACTTGTTTTTGGCAAAGATGGAATGCAGTAAAGCTTCCGTTACATAGTGATGGTTGAAGTTAACCGTAATGATGGAAACGCTTTTGTTCATTGGATTGATATTGGGCGCAGCTTTGTGTGCTGCAGTATAAGCAGAAAAAAACTTTACCTGTTCAATGGCATCTTGTACCAGGCAATTCAAACTTTTCTTCCGGCAGCCTGCTACGCCAAAGCCGCATGCTCTGTTAATGCATCAATAGCATTCATCAGGCTCAGGTCGGTCTGCATATTTATCTTTCTTGCAAACAGGCATTCCGATTCTTCCAGCGCCGGCAGATCTGCCATGGTCAATGCTTTGGGGCTTGCTTTACCTTCGCTCCAGTCTATATACCGCAGGTTATTATTCACCATCTCGGCCTGGTATTCCGAGTTGTACAGGATCGTTTGAAAAATAAATTCGTCCGGCGCCCAGGTAAGCTTAAAAAACCGCGTTACTTCCGGGAAGCCCTGCAGGTAAAGCAATATGTACTTAACCGAAGCCAGCGTAATGGTAAACCACTGCGAGCGGCCTACCGGCTCCAGGCTGTTGGGCATGCGGCGCACCGGCAGCAGCTTGTTTACCAACTGCTCCAGCTTGTGCTTGCCGGGCATATCGTAGTTCACTAAGTGATACTTCGAGATACGCGGAATGGCCTCGTACCAGCTATCGTAAACGGAATAAAATTCCATAAACAGTTTGCCGCGGTGAAGCGCGAAATACTGGTGAATAAAGGAAGGATGATTGAGCGGATAATCCTGTCCGCTCAGCAGGTTGATATAATCGTATTGGATCCCGGATGCCACTATTTCTTCAAAGCTGTTAAGCGTTGCCTGTACCATGCTGTAAGAGCCCCAGGTTACTTTTACTCTCTTGTTTACAAAATACACATTCGGTAATTTCTGGAGAAAAGTAAAGGCGTCGAGGCTTTTTTTAGCATCCACATGAATAAAGAAATCAGCATCAGGGTGGGTAAGCTTCTCTACCAGCCTCTTCAACTGGAAGGGTTGCTCATGTGCCAAAATCAGATGTGCTATTTTCATAAAAATATAATACTACAAAGTTGAACCGGCAAGATGATTTTTACTATTAAAATACCCTTATATCAACCACCAAAAGCCCTTAAAAAATTTTAATCCGTTTTACAATAAGTATTCATTGTTTAAGTTTACACCTTAATCCAATATCAATGAAAGACCGGTTTGAAGTACTGGATATTTTTCGTGGCCTTTTTTCGGCCATGGTCGTCTTTTTCCACATGAGCGCTTTTGCCGCTACACCGATTATCAATAACGGCTTTGTAAACAATTCCGACCTGTTTGTGGACTTCTTTTTTGTGCTCAGCGGCTTTGTAATAGCGTATAGCTACCGAGCGATAAGCAGTGCAGAAAAGCTGAAGCAGTTTCTTACAAAAAGATGGTACCGCATATACCCGCTGCACCTTGTGATGCTGTTGGTGTTTGTGGCTATAGAAACGGGGAAGCATTTTTTTGTAGGCCACATACAGATTAACAACCTGGACAACGCCAACAACAACCTCCTGAGCTTTGTTTCTTCGCTGCTGCTGCTCAATTCTGTAAAGCTGCCGGGCGTGCACGATGTAAGCTGGAATATCCCAAGCTGGTCTATCAGCGCCGAGATGATCAGCTATGTGGTGTTTGGCAGTTTGCTGCTGTTTTTGTCTAAAAAAAATGCCCAGAAATACAGCAACTACCTGTACAACTTTATAGTGATTGCAGCCATCATCAGTATCGTGGTGATTAATGGTAACGGCAAACTGAATTACAGCCATGATTTCGGTTTCCTGCGCGGCCTGGCAGGCTTCTTTACCGGCGTACTGTGCCTGCACACGTTTACCGCCCTGCGCAGCCGCATCAGCGAATTGCCGCGCGTCTTTTTTCATGTTGCCGAAAGCGTACTGCTGCTGAGTATTGTCTGCTCCGTTTATGAAGGAGAAATATTTAAAGAAACCGGCTTTGTATATCTCGTTATCTTTTATCTGTCTGTATTGCTGTTTGCTTTTGAAAAAGGCTTTATATCCGGCCTGTTGCGTCGTGCAGTTGTCTTAAAAAAAATGGGTACGTATTCTTACTCTATCTACATGACGCATGCATTTTTGTTAAGCATGTTCAACATCGTTTTCATTCGCCTGCTGCACCTGCCGCCTTCTGCGTATAGCTGGCTTTTTGTACTTAATTATTTGCTCATTTATAAAGTTTCGCAGTGGACATACCAGCACATCGAAATGCGCTTTGCAGCCAAAGCAAAAAAAAGCGGAACGGCGCATATTGCAAAGGACGATAGTAATTATAGAAAAGAAGTAATGACTGCACAGGCGTAAGAGACTAAGCGGAAAATAAATTTATTTGCTGGCAGGCGGTTGCAGAGATCATAGCTAATGGCAATAAACCGTTGAAACGGTTAGGAATAGATTTAAGCATCCCATAGCCCATGGTTTAAACCATGGGCTATGGGGTTATATGCCCTTATGAAGAATGGATTTATCCATTTTCGCAGCTTGCGGGTTTTTAGGTTATAGTTAACCCAAATATATTTGTCAAAACAATTTCAATTTTTTTATAGTACTTAAATGGCGCCATCGAATAATTTGCATCTGAAGTGATCGTATGGTCACCTTTTTTATCCACTTTAAACCAGCGCTGTAACTACTTCTTCGGCCAGGCCAAAAGACAGCGTCATACCCGCGCCGCCCAAACCGTTGATAATGGTTACGCCTTCTTCGGGATGATGAATAAAATCTATAGCGCCATCGGTTTTTTTAGGATAAATGCCATTCCAGCTTTGCAATAATTCCCAGTTTTGAAAACGGGCAAACCCTTTCAGATAATCCAGGATAAGCTGGTTGATAAATTGCTTGTCAAACGGGTCGTGTACCAGGCCATACTCATGGCTGTCACCAACGGTCAGTTCGCTTTCGCCATTCTGCGATACCATTACGTGTATGCCCCACTTTAAATAATCGGGCATTGTTGCTTTATAATAATCCCGCAACTGCATTAACGAAGTGGCTGCTTCAAAGCTTTTATAATGTATGAGCGACAAGCCGCCGCAGAGGGAAGGGCCAATGCTCCAGTTGTTGGGCTGAGCCGCCAGGCGCAGCATCTGGAGCTTGCATTTGGTAAAGTTATTCTCTAAAAAAACTCCCGGGTACAGCGTTTCAAAATCGGCGCCGCTGCATACAAAAATGGCATCTGCATTCCACCGCCGGTCGGCCGAAAAAACATTCGGATAAGAAACATAACTGATGGCGGTATTGAAGTGAAATTGTATATCATATTTGTCGTGCAGATAGCGCGGCAGTTTTTCTATTGCCACCCGCGATTCGATAACCATTTCATCCTTGCTCCAGAGCGCGCCTTTGAGGCCGGCTGCATTGGCAGCTTCACTTTTCTGCATTGCCTCGCCGGCGCTGATGGCTGCTACCGGCCGTACCTGCCCATTATGTCCGGCAAACTCCTGCACCACCTGCCATTCCAGATCGTTGTAGCACAGGTGCAGGCTGCCGCTTTCATTATACCATAAGCCTGCTTCGGAACATACTTCTTTCCAGATGCTTTTGCTTTGCAGCGCGCGCTCATAGAACTGGCCGTTCGGCTGCCCGATCGGCCATAGCATTCCAAAGTTGCGGATAGAAGCGCCTACAGCTTTTTCATTACGTTCAAATACAGTGACGGCGTACCCGCGGATGGCCAGACTTCTGGCAGTGGCGAGCCCTACGATACCTGCACCTATCACGATTGCGGTTTTATGCGGCATAAGTAAGCGGAGTAGAAAATTGAGTGGTATGTTTTTTATTAAAATAAATAAGCGCCAGTGCCGTGCCGGCAATGCCAACAAGCGAAATAATAAGCACGGCATCTTCGAAAAACAAAGTCCAGGAGATACCCTTGCCGGCAAGCTGTTTTGCGAATAATACCAGCACGCTGCCGAGATAACCAAACGAATCGGAGATATACATAATAAATCCCACATTGGCGGCGATGCGGTAGCTCGCAATCATCCGCTCAAAATACAGGCAATTAAAAGGCACATATCCAAGATAAAGGCCGGTGCCTACTCCTATCATCCAGTAAACAGGGCTTATAAAATGACTCATGAACAGAACCGTTGATAACAAGGCTATGGCATAACCACCGATAATAATAAAATGATTGATAACAAAAGCCCTGAAATTATTTTTCTCCAGTACCAGCAGCGACATGCTCAGCAGTACGATGAGCGATACGGGAATTTCTGTGGTGGTAAAGATGGACGCATTATTCCCGAGGCCCAACTCGTTGTATAATTCATTCGCAAAATTATCGCGGAAATCGCGCAGCACCGTAAGCAGCATATAGGTAAATACAATAATGACAATGCCCGGCAAAAAAGTGGCAATAAAGGCTTTTCGCTCGCTCTTCGTCATTGCTTTGCGCTCGTGCCGCATCGCAATATCGGCGGCAGTAGGCGGCGGGAGGTGATTGAGTAAAAAGGTAAACAGGATCATGGGTAATACAAACAGTCCGCCGGTGATAAACGGCATCCAGAACTCGCTGATGCTATAATCGAGCAGGAGCCACTTACCGGTACTTTTCACCACGCCGGAGGAAAATATAAAGCTTACCGACAGCACAGCGCCGGCAAATTCGGTAGTCTTTCTGCCCTCCAGATAGCTAAAGACCAAACCCCAGATCATACCCAGCGGAAAACCATTAACCAGCAAAAAAATAATGTTGTACGGCATGGGTGTGATGGCAAACAGCAGAAGCGCCAGCCAGGCGAATAAAATAAGCAGAACAATCGTATTCGCACGCCCCTCGCCCTTCATGCCGGAGATAAAACGGATCCCGTAAAACTTGCTGAGCATATAACCGATTACCTGCGCCGTAACGAGCCATACTTTGTAATCAATATGCAAAAAAGACAGCCCTTCAAAACCCGCAGCCGTAAAGGGTTTGCGGAAGGCATACATGCAGAAGTAAACACAGAAAGAGCACACGGCCGCGTACACAGATACCAGCCATGCCGGCAGCAGGGCCAGTCTTTTTTGCAGGGATGCAGCTATATACATGCGCTGTTAAATAAAGGGTTCTATAATGGGTAACAAGTCTTTGATGTCATCAATAATAAAGGACGGATGATACGGTTCCAGCTCCTGCCGGGTAAAGGCGCCGGTTGTTATCGCAACGGCATATAAACAACCGGCATTTAACCCTTCCTGCACATCTACTTCGGTATCGCCAACCTTTATCACCTGCTGCGCATCGGCAATGCCGGCCTGCTGCATCATACGCTGTATCATGTAGGGCTGCGGCCTGCCCGCCGGCACTTCGTCGCTCGACACAGTGTAATCTATCAAGCCGTCTTTAAGCCAGCCCAGCCGGTCCATTATCACGGCGGTAATATCGTGCGAAAAACCGGTATCCAACCCTATCTTAATGCCTTTGCTTTTTAAGTAAGTAAACACCTCCAGTACATTAGGTAGCGGCACTATCGCTGCTGCCGTACGATAATGGTATATCATTAATTGTAAAAACCGGTCATGTATAGAACCGATTAGATCTTCTTTTATTTTCTCTTTGTCCGTCTCATACTCATTCACCAGCTTCCGGATGGCTTCCGGCTTCTTGTAGCCCATTAACGGGTTGATTTTACTTACCGGCACCGTATAGCCAAAGGCTTTCAGCGCTTCTGCAAAGGCAATAGCAATCTCACCATTATCTTTTACCGTAGTGCCGGCAATGTCGAATACAATGAGTTTGATGTTGGGCATTAGTATTAATTTTTTTATTGCGGGTTGCTGGTTAACAGTTACGAGTGATGAGTTTTGAGTGACGAGTTTTGAGTGATAAGTTTTGAGTTACGAGTGACGAGTTACGAGTGACGAGTTTTGAGTGATAAGTTTTGAGTGATAAGTTTTGAGTGATAAGTTTTGAGTGATAAGTTTTGAATGATAAGTTTTGAACATTTATATAGCAACCTGATGCCAGCTATCGCTTGCCATCAACAGGTATCCGGCAACTACGCAACCTTTAACGCACCACCCGCACGAAACACTTCACCCGTAACCTTTAATTTCTATGACTTAAATAGCCTTCGATAAATTTTTTAAACATGCTCAGCGGCAGCAGCACCGCATTGTAATCTTTAGCGCTTTCGTCCCACAGCCGCACCTGTATAATTTCGGTAAAATACGGATGGTTTTTAAAAGCAGTCACTTCTTCCTCCGTCATTGGCCCGCCCTGCCAGCGCAAAGTTTCCATACTCGCCGGCGACAATCTTGCTGCATAACTTTTATCGGTTGCCACGAGGTAGCGCTTGGCTGCCACATGACCATCTACTACGGCGCATACCCGCTCGCCAAAGCCCTTGCTGCGCAAAAAACCGGCGCCGATGCCTTCGTGGTTTACCGAACCAAAACCACCCATATCTGCGGCATGTTGCCGGTGCCCCAAAAGGTGGCCGATATCGTGCAGGAAAGCGCCCAGCACCAATTCGGTATCGGCATTGGCCTGCATGGCCAGCATACCGCACTGCACCATGTGCGAAGTCTGCGATACGGGCTCGCCATCATAATCGTTATTACCATACTGTTCAAAGAGCTGCATTATTTCCTCTGTGGCCGTTGTTGCACTGATGATATTGTTCATAGATTACTATTTTTAAACATCAATTTATATAACGCTGACAGGGTTCAAAACCCTGTCAGCATTTGTACATATTTTTAAATTCTAATGTGATAGCGCAGCGTCCGTTTTGCAAGGGTTATTAACCCTGTCAACGGAACCTTTGCTATCATTACTTCGCAGTAATGCTGCTGATCGGCTGCATTACTTCCTGTTCCGGCTTAAAATTAAAACCCAGCAAGGCGGCAATAGTAGTCGCTATCTGTCGCTGGTACAACTGTCCTGCCTGCTTTTGCTCTCCGCCGGTTTTGGTATCCGGCCCGATGGCTGCAATCCATAGCTGGTTGCTGCCTCTTACCTTTTGCCCGTGATCGCGCCACTCATCTTTCACTTCATCACCGCGGCCATGGTCGCAGGTTAAGAGCAAAGTGGTTTTGCCTTTATACTCCGGCATTTTTTGCACCGTATTCCATAAGTCTTTTATCATCGCATCTTCGGCATGAGCGCTGTTTAGATACTGGTCGTAATAGCCGCCATGTGCAAAGTCGTCGGTTTCATCAAAGGCAATGTACAGCACTTTCGGTTTAAATGCTTTCAGGTATTCCCTGCCGGCGATGTAGGTAAGTACATCGGGACGCACGCCGATTGGTTTAGTGGTAAGAAACTGGATGTCATTAATTATATCGAACTGCGGTGACTTAAATGGCAGTGTATCAACATCGGCGTTTACATAAATGCCGCTGCGTTTTGCATTGAGGATATACGGAAATACATCCCAGGTACTGAAAGCAGCCACTTTGCCTTCATAACCTTTTTGCTTATTAATGAATTCTAAAACGTTGGTGTTTTTATTTAGTATTTTATCGTTGGAGTTAACAGCCGTATCGGGATAACCGGTGAAGATTTCGTTGTAACCGGGATAGGAGAACCAATACGGATTGGCCGTGTTTACAAAATTGCCGTAGTGCCGGTTGCCATACAGTTGTCCTTCCTGCGCCACTGTGCTCCATAAAAAAGGAAAGAGCTTTTTTCTTCTTGCTAATGAGTCCGGCAGCCAGTATTTGTTTTTTAGTTCTGCGGTGTCGTGCGCATAAGCAACGTTATTAATCAGCACCGAATCGGCACCGCCAAATACTTCCTGCCAGCGCATACCATCGAGCGTAACGATGATCAGGTTTTCTGTTTTGCGGGTTTGTGCGGAAACAGTGCACGCAGCTATGGCAGTGCAGACAAGTACGATAAAACGCTTCATAGGTAAAAATAAAAGCGATGGTAGAAAAAGGCAGAACTTAGAAAAATCCTGCCGGTTCATGCTTGCTGTTCCAATAAAATTTTATTTAATCAGCCACATGGCTGCGTTGATATCATCCTTACCACCATACTGACTTTGTAAGGCAGCGGTTAAATTGGCGCCATTGGCTGTAATTTCGTTGGTAGGATACTGATACCGCAAAGGAATCTTCCCACCGTTGCCGGTGCCGGGACCTGTATTAAAAGCAGGAATAACAGTGCGGCGCCACTGGTAATATGCCTGCAGGCCTGAATTTCGGGCATAGGCCAAATATTTTTCAGTCAGTATCTGTTTCCATCCATCAGCGTTATTACCCTTATATTTTACAAGCGGCTGGTTAAAATAATCGGCAAAGCTGAAATTGACGGTATAAGTCAGGCTGCCGCTTCCGTCTAAATTGCGGAAAACAACTTCATTATCGCCGTCTGTAATGTCATAAAAAGCAAACGCAGCTTCTGTCCCTTTGATATACCATGCCTCTGCATCGCCCGTAATCCAGCCCTGGTTAATAGCTTCTGCTATATCATAGCATATTTCCGGATAGCTTAAGATTAATGTTGGTTCGCCGGTAAGCGTTGTATAGAAATGATTGTAGTTGTATAACGAAATTTTACCAGCGTTTGACTCGGTAGATAAAGTGCCTACATCTTTACCGGATTCGCCGCCAGCAAAAGAACGGTAATCGGTATCGCTATAACCTAAGCCACGCGCCGGCTCACCCAATACCATGGCCCTTATATCATGCCATTGCCCCAAAGTTGTTTCAAGCGTAGCAGCAAGATTTAAACGGCCGGCATTGTTGCCATAGTTGGTCGGATTGTCGGGGTAATAATTGTACCCGCTGTTGTAAACATATTGCAGGTTATCGTCATTGCCCGTAAAAACGGGATATTGCGCGGGATTATTTACAATAACGGCAAACTGATCCTCTACATTTAAACCGTTTATCGCCACGTCTCCATCCTTTGAATGATGGCTCAGCTCTATCAGCACACGCAGCTTATAGCTGTTTACTATTTTCTGCCATTCAACAAGGGCATCGCGGCCATTGTTAGCAGTGCTGTGATAAAAATCTCCGGAAAACTCCAGGAAACCGTTGGATAAAAAACCGGCCAGCATGGTGTTGGCAGAGTCGAGCCACAACAGCGATTGTTTAAAAATATCTTTCTGTGCATCGTACTTTGGGGAAGGGTTGTTTAAACCTTGCAGGGCTTCGGTCATCGGCAAATCGCCCACTTTCTCACTCATATCCACAAAAAAATAAGCGCGGAAAAACAAGCCCAGTGCATGGTACGGGTTATCATCGCTGCCGGCCAGCCGTCTGGCTTCACTTTCCATAGCCAGCACATTTTTTAGCGATCCGTAATTAAGCGATGCGCTGCCTGTCCAGTACTGGTTAAGGCCGTAATACGTGTAGTTGGATACAATAAACTGGTCGGCTTTGTCCTGGTCGCCGCCCGGCGATACATGCATATCGTTTAAAATGGTCGGCAGTATCAAACTCGGCGGCACCTGCAACGGGAGGTTTTTATTTTTAGAATAATCCTCGAACTTTTTTGAGCAGCCGGCAACAGCAGCAATGGCTGCAATGGCTGCGATGACTGGAAACTGAAGAAGCTTCATAGCTAATATTTTTATTGATAATTTTTTGAGGTCAGGATAGCATTCATTTTAAAAAACAACGTTCACATTAAAGCCATAGCTCCGGGTGGTTGGCGTTTGCAGATCATATTCGCGGCTGATAGAGCCGAACTGGTTGCGGCCCGGGTACTGATCCACATCAAAGTCGTGGAATGCTTTCGGGAAGAAGTATAACAGGTTTCTGCCTACCAGCGAGATGTCCACTTTGCTGATGAATGATTTCCCTAACAGTTTTGCCGGCAGGGAATAAGTGATTACTACTTCACGCAGCTTGGCGTAGGTTTTACTCACCATCGTATGCTGCGGATCGTTGTAAAAACTGCTTACATAATCCTGTATCCAGTTGGTGGTGGAATCGTTCGCTACGAACTTGAGGTCGTTATAATTAGTAATTACACCCGTTACAGGATCGTACTGGATTTGGCCAGAACCGCCGGTTACCTGTACGCCGTCGCCGCCAAGGATAGGCTTTCCATCCGAATCGCGGGCGCCGCCGTTGTGCTGGCCGCCGTTGGAACCAAAATAACCCGCATCGCCAAAATGTTCGGCTTCATAGGCACGCGCTATGCCGATCACGCCTTCATTGGTATTGGCACCGCGTCCGCCTTCCGTTAGTTTACGCAACACTCTATCCTGAATTTTTCCGCCTACCATGCCATCAAACTGGAAAGAGAAGGTAAAAGATTTGTAAGAGAATTTATTGTTGAGTCCCCAGCTCCAGTCGGGATCTGCATGACCGAGATATTGGGCTTTTGGAAGATAAATCGGCAGGCCGGATTCGTCGTGAATCACCTTGCCATCCGGTGTTAAGGCTTCGTAATTTCCAAATAATTTATCTACGCGGTCACCAATTTTATAAGGATAGCCGGTACCATTGGAAACCTGCGTAACGCCGCCTGCAAAAGAGGTATATACTTCTTTATACGTAGCCCAGTTTGCCAGTACCTCCCAGCGGAATCCGCTTCTGCTTTGCACAGGTGTTCCGTTTACAGAAACTTCTGCGCCGGTACGCTTGGTAGCGCCGCCGTTGGTTGTAAAATAATTCTGGCCGCTGGTTTCAGAAATGTACTGGTTCGAGATATTCGGACCATCTTTATACTCAAAGTAAGTAGCGCTTAACCCTAACCGGTTCTTTAAGAACCGCATGTCCAGCCCGCCTTCGTAGTTGCTGCGAGAAAAAGGTTTGATGCCGGTTTTAATACTATAATCCGGGGCATTGGCTTCCGTCTGGTTGTTGTAACCGGGAACAGTTGCATAAGGCGGTGTTGACAAACCGTAGTTAGGCCCGTCGTACGGCGTATAATAGTTGTTGCCATAGCCCACCGGGCTGCCTACGCCAAGGCTTTGAAAAGCAGTGCCCACAAATGCATCCGTGCCGCCGCCTTTTACATTTGCATAGCTGGCTCTCAGCTTCAGGAAAGTAATTGCCTGCGGTAAATTTATATAATCAGACAGCGCGGTACTCAGTGTAACAGACGGGTAAAAGCCGGTATTGTTGCCTACTGTAAGGGCAGACGTCTTATCTACACGGCCTGTGGTTGTAACCGTAAAGTAATTCTTATACGTTAAATCCACAGAGTAATACGCGCTCAGCATCAAAAGGTTGCTGCCGTAGGAATAAGC
The DNA here is from genome assembly GCA_965247435.1 of Ilyomonas sp. Taxonomy (GTDB): domain Bacteria; phylum Bacteroidota; class Bacteroidia; order Chitinophagales; family Chitinophagaceae; genus Ilyomonas. The sequence continues at coordinate 3,564,106 of OZ252019.1, forward strand.
CCGTATCGGCTTTAAAGTATTGGCAAACGTATAAACGTTTGGTATAATTAACTGGTCGGTGCTGGTATAGCTGGAAGTATATTTCATGTTGCGGGCAGAGCCACCCACAAAAGCACTTACCGATATGCCGCTGTTGGCAACATTTTCTTTATTATATCTTACCAATAGTTCCGTATTATTTTCCCACAGGTCACGGCGGTCTTCGCGGTAGTTGCCATGGTTGTGCTCATCACCATACGGATGCGCAGAAAAAGGTTCTTTTTCGCTTCTTAATAAATTGTAAGTAGTAATGTTCGAGCGCACCATTACATCGAGGCTGCTGTTGATTTTATAGGTAAAAGCGGCCCAGCCATACAGGTCGTTTTTGTAATGACTTCTCAGCCATTCGTAACTCATGAAGTACGGATTCTGATAGCGCTTGTACTCCACAAAATTGGATTGGACGCCTTCCTTACCCGGCTGCCAGTAGTGTACGATATTTGGGTCCAGTACATTCCAGTCGGCGCCGGTCCAAACATCAACATCGTAGATGATACTGTTGGGCCCGTAAACCGCATCGGGAATGTTGGGTGTAAACTGGCGGTTATAATTAATATTGGCTTCCACCTTAAAGCGGTCGCTGATATTGTAACTGCCGAATACATTAAAGTTGATTGTATTTAATTGCGTGTTGGGAGTAATACCTCGCTGGTACCCGTCGGATACAGACATCCGTACGGTTGAGCGGTCGGTAACTGCAGAAAAATTAATGTTGTTGGTTGTTAATAACCCTGACTGTAAAAAGTTTTCCAGGTTGTTCACACCGCGGGCTATCCATGGCGTTGGCTCTATATGACCGACAAATGTTCTGCCATTGGCAAAGGTGGTGGTATAGCTTTTTGTAGGGTCGTACGGGCCATCATATTGAGGCAGCAACAGGCCTGCATCTAATTTAGGTCCCCACACATCATAGTCTTTATCGTTTACGCCCGATCCTGTGCCATTGCTGTTGTAATCGCCAAAGGCATACTGCTGGTTATCTCCGCCGCCATAAGCGTTCTGCACTTTTGGTATGGCTATAAAGCCCTTATTTATCTGGGTACTGCTGTTAACTTCTACGGTAAAGCCTTTCTTATTTTTGCTGCCTCTTTTTGTAGTGATTAAAATAGCCCCGTTAATGCCACGGCTGCCATACAATGCGGCTGCAGAAGGACCTTTTAAAACAGTATATGTTTCAATATCGTCCGGGCTGATGTTCCAGGTATCGGAGTTAATAGGAATACCATCCACTACGTAAAAGTTAAGCGGTGAGCCCCGCAACAACACTGTTGGGGAAGCCAGTATTTCCTGGTTAATCCCTACATTCAAGCCTGCTACTTTACCTGCCAAACCGTTAATAGGGTTGGTTTCCCGCGCCTTCAACAGGTCGGAGCCTTTTACTTCCTGCACCGAATAGCCTAAGCGCTTGGTTTCTTTCCGGATACCCAGCGCGGTAACTACCACATCATTTAATTGTGCCGAAGAAGTGCTGATCTGAACTTCTATAAAATCGCCGGTTACCGTTACTGTTCTGCTTTGAAAGCCAACATAACTGATAACCAACTGGTCGTTCATTTTCGCTTTAATGCTAAAAGCTCCTTCCGCATTGGATACCGCGGAGGCGCCGCCATTCCCCACAGAAATACTGGCGCCGGCAACAGGCTCCTTTGTGGCCGAGTCGGTAATCCGCCCCTGCACCGTTATGCTTTGCGCGTAAATGAGTGAGTTGAAAAAGACCGTTAATAACAGGAATAAAGACACTCTGGTCAGGAGGTACTGGTGCTTCATATACAGGTAGTTTAAATTGTGAGGGCAAAAGTGGTGTTGGAATATTATCTTATCGTTACCCCAATATTACCGAAAACTTAACATATTGCTAAGTAATTGTAAAATGATGCCTTCCGGACTTATTTGGCAAGGCACTTTTATCCAAAATTCATTATATTATTTTTTTAATGATACAAATATCACAAGGCTTGAAATCCTGTTTGCAACTACATTTTTACTGGCAACGCAACTGCGGCGTTGCCTTCGGAAATTGCTATCCGGGTTTAGTAAATACGGTGTTGTTGAGCCGGGTTACTGCTTACACCCTATACGATACATTTAAACCGGCAGCGGCAGCAAACTATTTACAGCGCTAAGGAATGGCTTATTATACTATTGATTATTAACCGCAGCCAATGAAACCGCTATAATTTTTACTTTCGTTACTTCATTGTCGTCAATCTTTCAATAGGTTTGCAACAGGTATTAATTACTATACACTTAACGATTCATAGCTTATGAAATTCTTTCTTCCGCTGCTCCTGCTTTTTACTGTATCTGTTTTAATAAGCTGTAACAGCAATAAGAGCAAGTCAAGGATCTTAGTATTCACAAAAACAGCCGGCTTTCACCACAGTTCTATTCCAAACGGTGTAGAGGCCATTATGAAATTAGGCGCTGCCAACAACTTTGAGGTGGACACTACTTCCGATGCGTCCATGATTGAAGAAGACACGCTGAAACACTATGCTGCGCTTGTTTTCCTGCATACCACGGGCAATTTATTAAATGCGAAGGAACAGTCGGACCTGGAGCGCTACATACAGGCGGGCGGCGGCTTTGCGGGCATTCATGCGGCTGCCGATGCCAACTACGACTGGCATTGGTATGGCAGGCTGGTAGGCGGCTATTTCAACGGGCATCCCGAGCAGCGGGAAGCAGTACTGCACACGGTGGATAAAGACACGACTAAAACCGGCAACATACCGGCTACCTGGAAAAGAAAAGATGAATGGTACAATTATAAAAACCTGGACAGCGACCTGCACGTGCTGGTAACGATTGATGAAAAATCTTATACCGGCGGTACTAACGGCGCTAATCACCCGATGGCGTGGTACCACGAGTTTGATGGCGGCCGCTCCTGGTACACGGAGTTGGGGCATACCGAAGAATCGTTTACCGACCCTGCCTATTTAAGCCATATACTGGCTGGTATCAGGTATGCTATCGGGAGTAATAATGAATTAAATTATTCCAAAGCCACCACGTTAAGAGCGCCGGATGAAGACCGGTTTGTAAAAACACAATTGGTGACCGGCGAATTTTTTGAGCCGACAGAAATGACCATTCTCCCCAACCTGGATATATTGGTAGCACAGCGCCGCGGCGAACTGATGTTGTATAAAAACACGACGAACACACTCAAGCAGGCAGGCTATTTTGCGGTGTACTGGAAAACGCAACATACCGAAGGTGTCAACTCCGAAGAAGGCTTGCTGGGCATACAGGCCGACCCCGATTTTGCACATAACCACTTTGTATATGTTTATTATAGTCCAATGGATTCTGCCGTTGACCGCTTATCGCGTTTTACTTTTGAAAATGATACACTGGATTTAAAAACAGAGAAAGTAGTTTTAGAGGTACACACCACGCGCGAGATTTGCTGCCACACCGGCGGTTCTATCGCTTTTGGCAAAAATGATGAGTTGTTCCTTTCTACCGGCGACAACTCCACGCCTTTTGATGAGCCGGGCAACCCGCCTTACAACACCCACTCTTTCGGACCATTGGACGACCGGCCGGGACATGCGCAATTCGACTCGCGCCGCGGCGCCGGTAATACCAATGATTTACGCGGAAAGATTTTACGCATCAAAATTAATAAAGACGGCACGTATGATATCCCCGAAGGAAACTTATTTCCTAAAGGCACCGATAAAACCCGCCCGGAAATTTATGTAATGGGCGACCGTAATCCGTATCGTATTTCGGTAGATAAAAAGAATGGCTATGTATATTGGGGCGAAGTAGGTCCGGATGCGAATGCCGATAGTATGGACACCCGCGGACCACGTGGATACGACGAATTGAACCAGGCAAAGAAGGCAGGCAATTTCGGATGGCCTTATTTTGTGGGCAACAACTATCCTTACCATGAGTACGATTATGCCACCGGCAAAGTGGGTCCGGCTTTCGACGCGCAACACCCGGTAAACGATTCGCGCAATAACACCGGGCTACACGATTTGCCGGCATTGAGCGCGCCTTTTATCTGGTATCCATACGGCGAATCTGCCGAGTTCCCGTCCGTAGGCAGCGGCGGCAGAACGGCGATGGCTGGCCCGGCTTACTATTCGGATATGTACCCCGAGAAAACACGTTACCCGGATTATTACAATAAAAAAGTATTCATCTACGACTGGATACGCGGCTGGATAAAAGCGGTTTCATTAACGCCAAATGGCGACTTCGACCGGCTGGAACCTTTTATGGAGTATGCTAAGTTTAATGCGCCGATTGATATGGAAATGGGACCGGATGGTAAGTTGTACATACTGGAATATGGCAGTGGCTGGTTCCTGAAAAACCCGGATGCCGGGCTGCTTCGCATTGATTACAACAGCGGTAACCGCCCGCCGGTGATTGCTGCGGTAACGGTAGATAAAACAGCCGGCGCTTTGCCCTTTAAAGGGAAAGCTACGGTGGATGCAAAAGATCCTGACCACGATGCGCTGACTTACAAATGGACATTGGGCAATGGTGTGGTAGAAACCAAATCGCCATCGGTAGGTTACAACTTCACTACGCCCGGCGATTACAATATACAGGTGGAAGTAAAGGATGAAAAAGGCGCGGTATCAAAAAGCAATGTGGTGAATGTATATGCAGGCAACGAGATACCGGATGTTACTATTCAGCTTGGTGGTAATAAGTCTTTCTACCTGCCCGGCAAGCCTGTGCCTTACACAATTAAAGTGCAGGATAAAGGCAGTATGGATACCGCCAACCTGTACGTGTCTGCCAACTATGTAGAAGGCTACGACCGCGCGCAGGATGCCGCAAACGGCGGGGGCAATTATATTGCCGGTAAAAATCTCGCTTTCTCTATGGATTGTAAAACCTGCCATAAAGAAGCTGAAAAATCTATCGGACCCGCTTTTATACAAGTATCGCAGAAGTATGAGAAAGACCCCAGCGGTACCAACTACCTGATGAATAAAATAAGAAAGGGCGGCGCCGGTGTTTGGGGCGACCAGGCAATGCCGGCGCATCCGAATATTGCAGATGCAGACCTGAAAGAAATCATTCAGTACGTATTGTCTTTGTCTAAAAAAACCACGCTTGCAAAATCGTTGCCCTCAACGGGCAGTATTACACCGCCCCCTATTGTCAAAGGCAATCCAACGCTGGTGTTGGCCGCCAGTTATACCAATACGCCGGGCAGTAACCTTAAAGCATTAACCGGCAGTAAAAGCGTTGCATTGCGCAGCAGTACTGTATCCTTTTCGGGTAAAGAGAAAATGCAGGGCTTTACGACGTTTAACTATAACAGTATGCAAATGATGATTTTCCCGCAGCAAAAAGGATGGTTTGCAATGGACAGCATTGACCTTACGGGCGTAGCAATGGTAAATATTATGGCAGGTTATCAAAAAACAATGCCTACCAATTATACCATTGAAGTACGGCTGGATAAAGTAGATGGTAAGGCGATTGGCACCGGCACCATAACGCCCGATAAAGGCGGCGCAGGTGGCAATAAAGCACCGGTGCCAACAGCCTCGGCACACTTTACTATCCAACCGGTTGCTGATGGCGCATTCCATACTTTATATTTTGTATGCACACCGGAAAAAGCCGGCGCATCGGGCAATGCAGCAATAATGAATGTGCAGTTCAGGTAAGCATTTGTTTAAACAATTGCAAGAATGCAATCAAAATTGAATTCAATAAACGCAGTCGTCATTCCGCAAAGCTGCCGGCTTAAAAATTTACTAAAAATGCAACTTAGCGGCAGCCTTGTGCGGAATCTGTGAGTAGAATAAAGGGAAGATAATTCCAGGGAAGCAGGTATGAGATACAGTGTACATAAAAAACGGCAGCCATTGCTTATCCATACACTTGCCGGGTGGTGCATCATTGTTGCCGTTGTGTCTTTTATAAATAATAAAGACAGTATGTTTTTGCAGCGTAAGGAACAGTATAAAAAAGAAGTATTTGTTGATTCTTCTGCCGCAGACAGCATTTGGGCACCGGGTGCAAAACTGCAATTGATTTCAGACAGGTTTGCTTTTACCGAAGGTGCAGCAGTGGATAAGGCAGGTAATGTGTTTTTTACCGATCAGCCCAACAATAAAATATGGCAGTATAATGTTGATGGGAAGCTGTCTGTATTTATGGATAAGACCGGCAGATCCAACGGCATGTATGTTGACAAATGGGACAACCTGATTACCTGCGCCGATGAGCACGACCAGTTGTGGTCTATAGATAAAAAAGGAAATGTTACGGTGTTGGTGAAAGACTTTAATGGCTATCGCTTAAACGGACCGAATGATTTGTGGGCAGATGCAAAAGGCGGCATTTATTTAACCGATCCGTACTACCAACGCGATTATTGGGACAGACAACAACCGGATGCGGGTTTAGGCGGGCAGCATGTTTACTATTTGCATCCCGACAAGAAAACACTGACTATTGCGGATAGCAATGTAGTACAACCCAATGGCATTGTAGGTACGCCCGATGGCAGGCACTTGTACTTGGTGGATATTGGCGCCGGATCCATTTACAAATATGATATTGGCGAAGATGAAAACTTAAGTAACCGGCAATTGTTTGCAAAGCAATTGGCAGATGGAATAACATTGGACAATAAAGGCAATTTGTATTGCGCCGGCAACGGCATAACGGTGTTTGATAAAGCAGGAAAACAGATTGCGCATTTAGAGGTGCCGGAAAAATGGACGGCTAACCTTTGCTTTGGCGGCAAGGACAAAAATGTTTTGTTTATCACGGCATCCGAATCTTTATACGCCATTCCAACGCTTGTAAAAGGTGTGGAGTAATCCTGCTTTTTACATTTATTAATTACCAGTATTTTTTTCTACGCTTTCTCACTTGATTTTTGCACCTATGAAGAAATGTGTTTTATTCATTACGCTTTTTATCTGTTGCATCAATGTATTGCTTGCTCAACATGCAGTAAACCTCCGGGGAACCGTTACTGACAATAACAGCCATGCCATTGCAGGCGCTGTTATTCATGTATTAAATACCAATTTGCAAACCACTACCGATGCAGCCGGCAGGTTTATGTTCACCAATGTTACTCCCGGAAAATACATGATAGAAGCCACTGCTACAGGCTTTGCGGTGGCTTCTGCTACACTGGCAGCTAATACCGATAACAATGGTGTGGTAATACAATTGCAGCCTGATATAAAGCAGTTGGATGAAGTAATAGTAACGGCAGAAAAAAGAGAAGCATCCAACCAGCAATTACCCATCAGCATCACGGCCTTATCTGCAAAAAAAATAGCGGATTACCGCATCTGGAATACGAAAGACATTACGGCCATTGTTCCAAATTTATACTCTGCAGACCCCGGCGATAAGCGAAACGTAACTGCCATCCGCGGCATTGCTACCACATCTTACGACCAGGCAATTGCCACTTACATTGACGGCGTCAACCAGTTTGGATTGGACACGTATATCAGCCCGCTGTTTGATGTGGAGCGCATAGAAGTATTGCGTGGCCCGCAAGGCACTTTGTATGGCAGGAATGCGATGGGCGGTGTGGTCAATATTGTTACGAAGCAACCCACCAATACGTTATCCGGCTTTGCCGAAGCGAGTGTTGGCAACTATGGCTTGCAGCGTTATACTGCCGGCATTAAAGCGCCGCTGATAAAAGACAAATTATATGTCGGCGTTGCCGGCTTATACGAAGGCTCCAACGGATTTTATACCAACGATTTCAACAATACGCATTACGACAAGCAGCATAGCCTTGGCGGCAATTATTATTTAAAATTTATTGCGGATAAACAATGGTCATTCGCACTAAATGCAAAGCATGTAAGCAACCGCAATGGCGGTCCGTTTCCGCTGGTATTTGGCAGTGAGGAAGCCTTCGGCAATGCTTATCATTTAAACCAGAATGCAACAACGCTGTTGATAGATAATATTTTTAATAGTTCTTTGTCGGCTAACTACAGCGGCAGCCACTTCAACTTTAGCTCACAAACGGCGTATCAGTATAATTACCGTTATTATAAGCAGCCGATTGATGCCGATTTTTCTCCGCTTAATGCAGTGTCATTAGTTACAAATTATGGCAACGACTGGAACACTGCGAAGGTATGGACACAAGAATTTAAGTTTAGCTCGTCAGCTTCTTCTGAATCACCTTTTAAATGGGTTGCCGGCACTTTCCTTTTTACCCAAAACAGCCCGGTAAAACAAGGAACACATTTAGGTCCGGATGTTGGTTTGGTTTACCCTGGCACCGATAGCAATGCTACTTCGCTCAATACAGCTATAGTCAGGAAGTATGGCGCTGCAGTTTATGGGCAATTAACTTATGCAATTACCGGCAAATTTAATATAACAGGCGGGCTGCGCTACGACTATGAGCACCAGAAGCAACGTGTATTGGGCGAGTATTTTGTAGATGGCGTTCCTGATCCGGTGTTTACATTTCAGCCGGATACAGCTACTACCGCGCATTTTAATGCATGGTCGCCAAAACTGGGAGTTGATTATAGCATAAGCAAAAGCAGCTTACTGTTTGCCATATATAGCAAAGGCTATCGTGCCGGCGGCTTGACACCACTTTCCTCCGATCCTAATCAGCCGCCATTATACCCGTTCAAGCCCGAGTACAGCAACAATATAGAAGCAGGTTTGAAGAACAGTTTATTCAACAATAGATTGCTTTTAAACATCACGGCTTTTTATACAAAAGTGACAGATGCGCAGGTACCAACGCTGCTATTGCCCGATGCCGTAACCATTACCAAAAACACCGGAAAGCTTACCAGTAAAGGATTAGAAGCGGAACTGAACGCCGCTGTTGCCAAAGGATTTACAGCCGATTACAGCTTTGGCTATACACATGCAGCGTATAACCACTTAAAAATAAGCAGCAATAATGGGGAAGTGAATCTGAAAGGCAACCGCCAGGTATTTACACCCAATATTACTTCCATGCTGGCGCTGCAATACAGTTTTGCCACAGGCAATAAGAAACTGCATTTTGGTTTGCGTGGTGAATGGAGACTGACAGGCAAGCAATATTTTGACCTTGCAAATACAATTGCTCAGAACCAGTATAGCCTGTTGAATGCGCAGGCAATGGCTGGTTTAAAACAGTGGTCGCTAAGGCTGTGGAGCAGGAATATAGCAGGTAAAAAATACATCGCTTATGCGTACGATTTTGGGGCAATACACTTAGGCGATCCGGCCACTTACGGTGCAACGCTGCAGTTTAAATTCTAATGGCTAACAGGCAATTACTGCTGCCCTGTTAAAATAAAAAATGCTCCGCTTAGCGGAGCATTATATAATTTTTTATAATCCTCTAAAATTATAAAATGGTATTCCTTCTCGACAATACAGGCCTTCCGGAAAGGTTCTGCGTTTTGCGGCTTTTTTGAATATTCCACAAATCAGCTATACTGAAGGCTTTATCGTTGGTAACAAACGCCTTGTTTGCTACTGTTTCTTTTACTTCAGTTGTCAGGTTTACCAGTTGTTGCGCGTCCATATTAATGATGGAACGGGTTGAGTTGTTCATACAATTTACGTTTTAATGTTAACTAATAACACAGCAAGCACGTTAATTGCAATTACTTGAAATATTAATCTTTCTCTGCAGAAGATTGACTTAGGGTGGTCAGCGAGTGTACCGCGGAGTAACTTGTCTGTCCTTACTTTTGAATTGCGATGCAAATGTACAATCGATTGCACAAACTTCCAAATCACTGCATTGTAGCCGGCTTATATTATAGTTTAAGCGGTATCTGACCGGGGCAAATGGTATAATAAATGCTTAAAAGAAAATGAACAATTTATTCATAAAACAAACGATACATGAAGATTGCTTTTCATGGTGCTGCCCGCACCGTTACCGGCTCCAAACATTTGCTTACCTTAGAAAACAACACCCGATTGCTGCTTGATTGCGGCATGTTTCAGGGTATGGGCGATTTAACAGACGATCTCAACAGCAACTTTGGTTTTGAAGCAGGTAAAGTAAACTATTTGTTGCTGTCCCATGCACATATAGACCATACCGGCCTGATTCCCAAACTGGTAAAAGAAGGTTTTGAAGGTAAAATTATTTGCACTGCTGCCACGCGCGACCTCGCGATGCTGCTGTTGCAGGACTCTGCAGATATTCAGCGCAATGAAACACAAACGCACAATACCCGCCGCCGCAAGAGCGACGACGCCATAGAGCCATTATATGGACTGGAAGAGGTAGCCAAAACAGCTAATTTATTCAAAATAATAAACCTCGAAGAATGGATAATATTAGAAGAAGGCGTGGAAGTTTTTTATACAAACACCGGCCATATCATCGGCAGTGCTGCCATTACCATAAAAGTTACCGAAGGCGGGCAAACTAAAACCATTCACTTCAGCGGTGATGTAGGCCGATACCGCGATGTGATTCTTTGCCCGCCGCAATGTTTTCCGCAGGCGGATTTTATTATTATCGAAAGCACTTACGGCAACAGTATTCACGAAAATCAGTTCAGCACCACCGACCAGTTGATGAAATGGATAAAGCACACCTGTGTTGAAAAAGAGGGCAAACTGATCATACCGGCGTTCAGCGTTGGGCGCACGCAGGAGTTGTTGTATTTTTTAAACCAGCTAAGCCTGGAAAAACGTTTGCCGGACATACCGGTGATAGTAGATAGTCCATTGAGCTATGAAACAACCGGTGTGGTAAAAAAATATCCTGCTCTCTTCAACGAACGCGTACAAAAAGTACTGGAAACAGATGATGATCCGTTCGATTTTCCCGGCCTCCGCTTTACACAGCATGTAGAAGAAAGTATGCAGTTGGAGCATCTCCATCAACCCTGTATTATTATAGCCGCCAGTGGCATGGCCGATGCAGGCCGCATACGGCATCATATAAAAAACAATATAGAGTTTGAACGCAATACTATTTTATTGGTGGGCTACTGCGATCCGGGGTCGCTGGGCGGACAATTAATGCGCGGCGCCCAAAAGGTAAAAATTATGGGGCAGGAATATGGTGTGCATGCAGCAATAGGTGTGATGCGCAGCATGAGCGCCCATGGCGATGCAGATGACCTGATGCGGTATTTAGCCTGCCAAGAAATAACATCGGTAAGCACCGTTTTCCTGGTACACGGCGAATATGAGGTACAGCAGGAGTTTCAGAAAAAATTGTTGTTGAAAGGATATGAGCATGTAGTAATCCCCGAAATGCACGCCGTTTGCGGCCTCAACGAAGTAACTGCGGCAGCCGGACAGGAATAACCAATGTTGTAAAAACAAACCTAAAAAAATTTGTATAGTAAGCGATTGGCGGTTACTTTTGCACTCCCAAAAAGGAAAAACCGGAGCGTTGGTAAATCGGTTAATACACCTCCCTTTCACGGAGGAATGACGGGTTCGACTCCCGTACGCTCTACTTAGGAAAAGGTTTAAGTTGCAGATCCCAATCTTGAGTAAAGGTTGGGATTTTTTGTACTGTTAATGCATGATAACCGTTTATGTAATAGAAAGCCTGAAGGATACCACCTGGTACACAGGTATGGCAAAGGATGCTATCAAAAGATTAGTGGAACACAATACCGGTAAAAACAAGTTTACCAAAGGCCATATGCCCTGGAGAATTGTTTATACCGAATTTCATGTGGACTGGGTAGCCGCACGTATACGGGAGAAATATTTAAAAACAAGTGGTGGCAAAAAATGGTTACTAAAGAATTTTCACGGAGGAATAACGGGTTCCCTGCCTGCGTAACGCAGTCAGGCAGGGACTCCCGTACGCTCTACTTAGGAAAAGGTTTAAGTTGCAGATCCCAATCTTGAGTAAAGGTTGGGATTTTTTGTACTGTTAATGCATGATAACTGTTTATGAAAGCGATTATCCAAACATGCTTTTACATCTTTTAAATGGCGACTAACCTAAATAGTTACTTCCTGCTCCATCTTCATAACTAAGATTCCCTGCTGCCTTTCACTTCTTATAGGTAAAATCTATTAAAAATATGGCAAAAGCAAAGACGATAAAAAACAACCGCTTTGCTGCAATCAAATTTCGCCAATCAGGCAAGCAGAAACAGTAATCGTGCTCTGATAAGCCCTATGCCAATGCAATAAGCAGTTTTGCATTCTTTGGCAACGTGCTTACAATGGCTTCCAATTTTCTTCAAAATCGGGTAATAGTTTTGCCGCTTATGACAAACCGGACCAGGCTTATCTTTTTCTTTATTGGCTATATACTTTTTTTTCATCCGGCAGCGAAGGCTCAGGACAATAATAGCGGCAAGGCCGGCAATATTGTTGGCAAAGTCGTTGACTCGCTGTTGAAAACACCTGTTGAGTATGCAACTATTACACTAACCGCCGCCGGCAGCAACAAAGTGCTCACCGGCACCACTACCGACAGTACCGGCAGCTTTAACTTAACCGGGATAGCGCCGGGCACTTATAGCGTAATGGTAGAGTTTATTGGTTATAAAGCCCATGCAACCGGCAATTTAATCATCAATAAAAAAAGCGATCTCATCAACCTGCACACCATTGCCTTAATAAAAAGTGCCGGCACCTTAAAAGACGTAGTCGTTACCTCGCAGCAAAAACTGATTGACAACCGGATAGACAAGCTCGTATATAACGCAGAAAGAGATGTAACCTCGCAGGGCGGCGTTGCCACTGATATATTGAAAAAAATACCGCAGGTATCGGTAGATGCCGATGGCAATGTGGAGCTTGCCGGCAACAGCGGCATCCGTTTTCTGATCAATGGCAAGCCTTCCACGGCTTTTGGCAGCAGCGTGGCAGATGTGTTGCAATCTATACCCGCGAGCCAGATAAAAAGTGTGGAAGTGATTACCAACCCCGGCGCCCGGTACGATGCGCAGGGCATGGGCGGCATCATCAACATTATTTTAAAGCAAACAAAAGTCAAAGGTATCAATGGCAGCCTGTCGCTTAGTGCAGGAACACGCATGGAAAACGGGTCTTTCAACTTTTCGATGCGCCACGGCAACTTTGGCCTAAACGCTTTTGTAAGCGGCAATGCGCGGCTTAGCTCCACCACGCCTTCTGCATCCGACCGCAGATCAACAGATACAACTGCTAAAGAAAATGTACTGCTGCACCAGCAAGGCGCCAGCCGCTTCAACCGGAACGGCCTGCAGACAGGCCTGGGCTTCGACTGGACAGTAAAAAAATACAACAGTTTTTCCGGCAGCATCAATTACGACCATTTTGGCAACAGGAGCAACGGCATCATTAACCAGCAGCAGCAAACAACACCTTTTGATGTTGGCAATAGCATTTCGGATATTGCCTCGGTTAATAACTTAAGTAACCGGTTTTCCGACCATTCCGTAGATGCCGGCTTTGACTATAAAAGAACATTTACAAAGGAAGACCAGGAACTGGAAATAGGCATTAATACAAGTTTGGGCAACAATGGTACGAGCGCCAATAATTACCAGACATTACTGCCCCAGGATTCGCTTTATTATGGCGTAAATACGCACAATGCCGGCAAAGAAAATGAAACCGAAATAAATATAGATTATGCGCAGCCGCTTAAAAAAAATATAATGCTGGGCTTTGGCGGAAAGATGACGTTTAGCAATATTAACAGCAATTCCAATACTTATTCGCTGGAGCCGCTTACCAAAAATTATTTATACGACAGCCTTATTTCCAACGCGCTTACCTATCACCAGAAAGTGTATGCATTGTATGCAGAAATAACGCTGCCGGTGGGGCATCTGTTCGATACAAAAATCGGGTCGCGCTACGAGCGCACCGAAATAAACTCTTATTATTCCGATGCGCAGGAACAGGTAAAAAATCCCGGCTATAATACACTTGTTCCCTCGGTCTATTTTTCCAAAAAACTGGACGACAACCAAACAGTAAAAATCAGTTATTCCAAACGCATCGAGCGGCCAGATTACGGCGATCTTAACCCGTTTATCAATACAGCCGATCCAAAAAACATCAGTGCCGGTAACCCTTACCTGCTACCGGAAATCGGCAACCGCTACGAGCTTTCCTACAACCGCGATTTTGGTTCTTCCGGCTCGCTGATGATCACCGCCTTTTATCGCGCAAATAAGAATGACATCCAGCCTTACGTAGCCTATTACTCTTCACTTCTGATAGGCGATTCTACCTATACCAATGTTTCCGTAAGTACGAGAGAAAACATCGGGCTCGAACAAAATGCCGGTATTAATGTATTCGGCGACCTGCATCCATCGCAGAAGCTGAATATACGAACCAACCTGTCGTTTTTCCGCCGGCATATCATCAATGGAATTGATTCGGGTCGCAACCCTACGAGCTTCAATTACCGGGCGAATATGAATATCAGTTACCAGTTAAGCAATACGTTATCCGGTGAGTTTTTCGGCAATTTCAACTCTGCACGTAATGAGCTGCAGGGCAGGTATCCCTCTTTTACATCGTACACCATTGCTGCACGCAAGCAATTCTGGAACAAAAAAGGAAGCCTTGCTTTTACTGCCACCAATATATTCAGCGAATACGTACGGCAGCCAACTGTGCTGTACGGCACCAATTTTACCACCAACAGCATCCGCAAAATTCCTTTTCGCTCCATCGGCCTCAACTTCACCTGGAAATTTGGAAAGCTCGATTTTAAGAAAGACAAGAATGACGATAAAGGGGAAGCAGCGCCGCCGGAAGGATAAGCTTCAAACAAGTACATCACAATTAATTCCGGCTACTATTGCGCCATCTGGATGGCGTCCTGCGTAGCCGTGCTTTTTGTGTTCTGCTTTTTGAAAAGCGACACATCCATCTTCCCAAAGCGATAGGCGAAGTTGAGCCGTACCATCTGCGGATTATTTAAGCGGTAATAATCCTGGTAGAAGAAGGAATTTTGTGAAATCTGCTCGTTATACCTTGTTCTGAATATATCAGAGATGTTAAGTGTTACAGAAGCTTTATTGTCTTTCAGGAAGCTTTTTTTGAAAGCTATATCCATGCCCCAGAAAGGCTTAACATAACCCTGCGAAGAGCTTTGCGCCTGCATGCCCGGAGGGCCCATCTGCTGCTGGCCGTTGGTAACGGGCACATTGGCTTTGCTCTGGTAATCGGCCGATAATTGTATCGTAAAATTGTGCGGCAGCTTAAAGTTATTGTTCAGCTTGCCAAACCAGCTAAGCAACGCATCCTGCGATGTTTGATTAAGGTTACCCGTATTTATTTTTGATTGATACAGGTTTAAATTAGTCGTCAGGTCCCACCATTTGCTGATGGTGTTTACCGACGTTACTTCTGCGCCATAATTATAGCTCGATGCGGCATTTACATACGTATTAATCAGGTATAATTTGCCGGCATTGTTGTAAGAAGAATCAAAATAGCGGGTAATAAGGTTATCGGTGTGCTTGTAATACAGAGAAAACAGCAGCGAGTTATTTCCTTTGAACGTTTTGGAATAAGACATTTCAAAAGAATTGGTAAATTCGGGCACCAGACCGGGGTTGCCACGCGTAATATTGCTGAGATCGGTAGAATCGGTGTACGGGATCAACTGGAAAAAGTTCGGACGGTTCACGCGTCTCGAATAGTTGAGTTGCAGTTCCTGGTTGCTTTTCAGCTTCTGGCTCAGGAACACCGAAGGAAATAAGCTAACCGGATATTTATTAGAAAACTGCTTGCCCTCGTTTATCACATCGCCATTGTAGTTGCTGCTTTCTGCGCGCAGGCCAACTTTGTAACCAAAGTTTTTAATAGCACTGGTAATGCTGGTATAAGCGGCATATACATTATCCGTATTCTTATAGTTGTTGGTGGCCGTTAGGTTTTTTGAGAGTCCGCCGTTAAGGTCCTGGTTATAATTCTCTGTATTATTGGTGGTCTTACGCATCTGGGCACGCACGCCTGCTTCCAGCTTTATTTTACTGCTGAGCGGGTTTACGTAATCGGTTTGCACCGTTAAAAAGCTATTGGTGCCATTGGAAAGTTGCTCTTGCAAAGCGCTGTTTATAAAGCCGCCTGCACCGGTGTAATATTGCGTAGTGTATAAAGAATTACCACTATTCTTACCGGAAAAAAAATTACCGTCTGCCGTTAACTGCTCGCCGTCTTTTTTAAAGTTGTGTACCATCCCGGCCTGCAAGCCATGGGCGTTGAAAACCCTTGAACCGTTGGTAACACGCGTATTAAAATTTATCAATCCATCACTGCTGTTAAGGCTATCGCTGGTAATGTTGGAGTTGGGTTTAAATTCGCCATGCACTTTTATACCAGACAGAGACAAGGTAGTTTTGTCCGTGATATAATAATCAAAGCCAAGCCGGCCGAATATAAAAGCGCCATTGGTTTTGTCTAAGTTGTTTTGATAAATATGCGAGGGCGTTGTTGCAAAAGTTTCACGGTCGGTGGTGCCGGTAGCTCTGTTTCGCATAGCATTAGCCATTACCGACGCAGTAAGGTTAACCTTTCCCTGCCGCACGTTAAAGTTGCCGCCGCCATTGAACCCGCCGCGCCTGTCAACGCCCGCCATAACGGCGCCGTTGTAGCCTGTTTTCTTATTTTTCTTCAGCACAATATTCAATATGCCGGCATTGCCGCCGCTTGCATCAAACTTGGCAGAAGGATTGGTAATCACTTCCACGCTTTGGATGGCATCTGCCGGTATCTGGTCTAAGGTGAGCGTTGTTGGCCTGCCATCAATATAAATCTGCGGGGTTGCATTACGCAGTTTTACATTCCCGTCTATATCCACCTGCACCGAGGGTACATTGCGCATTACATCTACGGCAGTGCCGCCTGCCGACACAATGTTTTTATCTACATTAAAAGTCTTTTTATCAATATCCATTTTTAAGGCTGACGAAGTAGTGGTAACTGTTACGCTTTGCAATTGTGTTTGGTCTGCAAGCAGTTTAATAGGGCCTAAATCTTTATCAAACGCTTTTGCCGCGTTTGCCATGGCGCTCATTGGGTTTGCGCCCCCTGCAGGCGGCGTTGCCGCGCTGTTCCTATCCGGTAAAAAAGAAACCGCCTGCTCGGCTGGCTTATAACCAATAGCAGAAATTTTTAGTTTGAATACGCCGGTAACCGGCAGTTCTTCAAAACTAAAGCTCCCGTTGGCGCCGGCACTTACGGCCTTCAGCAACAGGTCTTTGCTCTTTTTAGAAACCGTATCAAACCTGCTTTGCAGCAGTGCTACCGATGCTGCATTTACCGGTTTGCCAAGGCTATCCACCACTTTACCGGCGATATGACCGATAGCCGGCGGTGCGCCTGCCATTTTACCGGCAGGAGGAGCGCCCGGAAACTGGGCAAAGAGGTTGATTGTGAGCAGGCAGCCAAGGAGGGCGATAATTGTTTTCATTGTAAAAATTAAAGGAGTGATAATTGAAGCAGCAAAAGTAAAAGCGCCTGCGGGATGGATATCTCCTTTGCGATGAAAGCAAAAAATGCCGCGACGAAACGGAGAACCGGGAGAGGGATATGGCCGGACGCGGATAACATTGAATTCTTCCGGTCTGTTACTTTATCGCAGCGTATAAGCGTTGAAAGAGTTTACACAGAGACTGAAAATATGCTGAACAATTTTCCAAACCAGGCTATGGGTATTTTCCTTGTTGATAAAAAGAATGAATGAAAACTCATTCGGGCTGTTTTCCAATCAGCGCTTCAATGGCTTCTTTATAATTCTCGCCTACCGGCAACTCATTGGTTCCAATAAAAACACTGTTTTTGCGGATAGCGGTAATGGCCTCTTTGGATACGATGTACGACTTCTGTATGCGTATAAACCTTGCCGGCGGCAACTGGTCTTCCATGCTTTTCATGCTCAGGCGTGCAACGATTGGTTTGGCGCTCCCTTTCAAATGGATTTTAATATAATCCTTCAACCCTTCCACCCATATTATATCGCTGTAATTCACTTTTATATGGCTGTAATCGGCATGGATAAACATGTACTCCGGCGCCGGTTCTTTTGCTGTTTTGCCTTCCCCGTTTTTTAATAGAAATAAATCTTTCGCTTTATTGCAGGCTTTTAAAAACCGCTCAAACGGAACCGGCTTTACGAGGTAATCTACTACGTTTAAATTGTACCCTTCCAAAGCATATTGGTCATACGCGGTTACTAAAATAAACATCGGTTTTACGGTAAGGCTCTGGATAAACTGGAGGCCTGTTAAGCCCGGCATCTGGATGTCAATAAACACCAGGTCTATTTGCTGCGCTTCCATTACACTTACCGCGTCTATCGCATTATCCAGTTTATCAATTAACTCCAGGTAACTCACTTTGCTGATATAATCTTCCAGCAATTCAAGCGCTAAGTCTTCATCGTCTATCGCAATGCATCGCAGCATCAGTGTAAATTTATGGTGAGGATAACGGAAAAACGGTTGTCTTTATCTTCTATTACCAGCGAATGTTGCCGGCTGTACAGCAAGTCTAATCTGCGTTTTACATTCTGCAGGCCGATGCCCGATGTTTTATCTTTCACCTGCTGTACCGTATTGTCGTAATAGTTGCTTACGCTGAATTGAAGCACTTTATTCTTTGCTTTTAGTTCAATGCGGATGTCGCCTTTTTGCTTAAAACCGGTGCCGTGTTTAAATGCATTTTCTACAAACGGAATCAGCAGCATCGGTTCAATCAGGTACCCTTTATCAAATTCTTCGATAAATAAATGTACGGCAATCTTGCTGCCAAACCGTTGTAATTGCAGGTCAATATAACTTTGTAAATACTCCACTTCCCGCTCCAGCAGCACTTTGTCTTCATCGGTTTCATACAGCATATAGCGCATTAGCGTGGACAGCTTAAACAGCGAAGGCTCCAACAGGTCCGATTTTTTTCTTGCAAGTGCCACCATGTTGTTCAGCACATTGAACATAAAGTGCGGACTTACCTGCGAACGGAGAAATGCCAGCTCTGTTTTCAGGTTCTCCGTCTCGCGCTGCTGCGATAATTTATCCAATTGCAGGCTGTTTTGAACCATAGTGATTGCGGTGCTGCACGACAAAATAAAAATGCAGGGTAAAAGAAAAAAGGAGATCGCGCCCTGAAATTTATAATGCATGGGAACCAATAGCGTAAAGCTAAGCCAGTTGATTAAAAACAATACCGCTAAAACCGGTATCAGCGATAAGCCATACGCTACATACTGCCTTGTATTCAGGAGCTTTGGAATCAGGAAGTAAGAATTGAAATAAAACAAACCAATCAGGGAGAAGAAATTCGAAAGATATTGCCACAGGAAGGCAGCCTTCAGGGCTTCGTCGTGGTGCACATTACTTTCTTCTGCCGGCCGCAGTAAAAAGGGCAGGAAAAACAGCAGTACCCAAAAGGCAATATGAATGAGTATGGTAACCCATTTTTTAGAAAAGAAAGGCAAGTTCATACAGCAAAATAATTGCTTGTTTAGATAAACTGATGATTGCTACTTAAAAATGCGACGAAAGGGCAACGAGCTGCGATGAAAGCTGGTTTGCCAGGTATCAGACATTTGAAAATGCCTGATACCTGATAGCCGGTATGCGCAAAAACGATTATATTCATTGCTCAATCATTTACCCTGGCAAACAATACAAAGCATCCAGAACAGTATTTATGTAATCCGCGGGGAAAGAGTTATGTTAGACCGAGATTTAGCAGCCCTTTACGAAGTAGAAACCAAGGCTTTAAACCAAGCTGTGAAACGAAACCTGAAGAGATTTCCATCTGATTTTATGTTCCGGCTTACTATTTCCGAGTGGCAAAGTATCCGGTCACAATTTGTTACCGCATCACAAAAAATTACTTCTTTAGCTCCTCAAAATGCTATTATATTCCAAAATAAAAGGAATACAAATACGACTCCTTATGCCTTTACCGAACAAGGCGTTGCCATGCTGAGCGGCATTTTAAACAGTGATAAGGCAATCAACATGAACATTGCTATCATGCGGGCATTTGTAGAAATAAGAAAATGGATGCTGCAGCAAAACGATGTAAAGGAACAACTGAAAGAATTAAAAGACCGCTTAGGGGAACATGATGTGCAATTAAATCAAATATATGATGCCATGGAAAATTTACTGGATGAAAATGCCGCCGGCAGAAAGTGGGATGCGCGGGAACGGATTGGCTTTAAGAAGTGATTGTTCTGCACACATGCTCTCTGTTTTTTATCTTCACTCTTATGCAAACAACCATTGCCATCCGTGGTAAAACTATCGCCTTGCACTTTAAACAACACGTAATAAATATTATAAATACTGATGAACTCACCGGCCTGCTGGCGCATGATGCAGCAGCGGCAACCCGCGAATTAGCAAAGGCCATACAAACAACGTATCATCAGCTTTTCAATACTGGCTTCAATGTTTCCGAAGATTCTATTATAGTAGAAATCTGGGGCCATGTGTATGCAGACAGATTTGCAGAATGGCTGGCCGCTCTTTCTACCGTAGCCTATATAGATGCTATAGCGGAAAGAATAATTTTTCGCTGCGAAATCATTGATATAGGAGAGCACGGTTATGACGACAACCGTTTCGTATGGGATAATCTTGCTCCTTTGCAATCTGCAATTGCAGCTTTTTTACCATAATATAATCAACAGAATAATAGTATGCGGCACGCAGGTGACTCCGGGAGGCATAGCAGCAATAGCCAATTATTAGAGATTTAATCTCGGTTAGTCTTCCGGCTGTATGTTTTGCAAACAGCGGTATCGCAGCATCTGATGGCGTCCCCGCCACTCAGATAGCACACGCCCAAATTTGTTTTAAACAGCTTATTATGCATTGCAGAAAAAACCGACACCTGCTTTTTCGACTAAAATTTTTTTATATGAATAAATACATTGCTTTATTGTTAATCTATTGCCTTACAACACCTGCTATGCAAGCTCAATCTATACAAAGTTTTAATAAGTATCTTTTAAATACCAACCAGGTTTTGTTTGTTAAAACGGCTGCTGCCGGCGCTGTACAGGGAACAATGTTTTTATACGAAAGAAAAACCAGGTATAAGCCGTGGAGACTGAAAAATTCCTTTGCCGTGGTAGTTGGCCGTGCGGGCCTGGCGCGCGACCCGCAAACAGTTATACCTTTTACCAATATGCCTTTAAAAAAGGAAGGCGACGGCAAATCGCCGGCAGGTATTTTTCCGCTGGGCGATATGTTCAGCTATCACAAACTCGATAACCTGAAAATGCCCCACGTGCAGGTGGATACCAATTGCTACTGCGTGGATGATGCAACGTCTGCCTACTACAACACGCTTATTGTAAAAGATACGGCCACAGCAGCTTTCAACAGCTTTGAGTATATGAAACGGAAAGATGATTTTTACGAGTACGGCGTGTGGGTGCTGTACAACAGCGCTCCTGCCATATCCGGCAACGGTTCCTGCATTTTTATCCATATCTGGAAGGATGAGAACACCGGCACGGCAGGCTGCACGGCAATGTCGAAAGCACATATATTGCAATTGATTCACTGGCTTGACAAACGAAAAAAACCGGTACTGTTACAGGTAACAGCAGATGGAGGAAATAAATTGTAAAGATGATATTGCCTTGTTACTTTGGCGAATACCGGATAACCATAACTTTATGCTTTGTTCAAGTGTCCCACATTTTGTAAATGTTTGACACTTATAAAATCTATGTCAACAGGTGTCCCACATTTTATAAAATGTGGGACACCTATAATCACCCAACCGCCTGCCAATTATGAAAAAAATTTTTCACCTGCTCCTTACCGTTACCTGCTGTCAGCTATCACAAGCTCAACATATCAATCCTTCCCTGCTTAATAATTACTGGCCCGCAAGCTGGGTTACCTGCCCTAACGTGCCGCAACGCGCGTATGGGGTGTATCATTTCAGGAAGATAATTGAGTTAACGAATAAGCCGGATAGTTTTATCGTTCATGTATCGGCCGACAATCGCTATCGCTTATTTATAAATGGCGAGCCGGTATGCAGCGGCCCGGCAAGAGGCGATCTCGCACACTGGAATTTTGAAACGGTTGATATAGCACGGTACCTAAAAAAAGGCAGCAATACCATTGCAGCGATGGTATGGAACATGGCAGAGTATGCAGCCGTGGCGCAGATTACCAACCAAACGGCTTTTGTACTGCAGGGCGATGATGAGGCTGAAAAAA
The DNA here is from genome assembly GCA_965247435.1 of Ilyomonas sp. Taxonomy (GTDB): domain Bacteria; phylum Bacteroidota; class Bacteroidia; order Chitinophagales; family Chitinophagaceae; genus Ilyomonas. The sequence goes on from OZ252019.1 coordinate 3,586,296, forward strand.
TTATCAACACCAACAATAGCTGGAAGGTGTATAAAGACAGCGCTTACGCCCCATGTTCGCTGGATAACGGCAGCCGGCTTCGTACTTATATCGTGATCGGTCCCGGCGATTCGGTGCGGGCAGCACAATATCCCTGGGGCTGGCAGTTGCCCGACTATAACGATTCGGCATGGAGCAAGGCAGTACCCGTAGCTTCGCCGGTGCCGTCGGGCGTGGGCAGCGATAACCTCTGGACGCTGGCGCCGCGCACCATTCCGCAGATGGAAGAAAAGCAGCAGCGCATTACTACTATCAGGAGAATGAATGGCATCAACGACGGTGACTTTATTAAAAGAAACCACCCGGTAACTATTCCTGCCCATACAACAGCAACCCTGTTACTCGACCAAACCTTTAATACGGTCGCCTATCCTCAGTTAATCGTAAGCAAGGGTAATAATGCAATTGTAAAACTTACATATGCCGAAGCTTTATTTGATACCAATTATACGAAGGGCAACCGCAACGAGATAACGGGCAAGCATATCATCGGCAACTACGACGTATTTGTGCCGGATGGTGGCGCCGGCAGAACATTCCGGCCGCTATGGGTACGCACCTATCGCTATCTGCAACTAGATATTACGACCAAAGAGGAGCCGCTGGTAATCGAAGATTTGTATGGTAATTATACCGGTTATCCTTTTAAGCAAAAAGCATCCTTCACCAGCAACGACACCTCGTTGCAGGCCCTGTGGAATGTAGGCTGGCGCACGGCCAGATTATGTGCCGGCGAAACGTATTTTGATTGTCCGTATTACGAACAATTACAGTACGAAGCCGATACGCGGATACAGGCGTTAATTTCTTTGTATGTTACCGGCGACGACCGGCTGATGCGCAAAGCCATTACTGATTTTTACAATTCGCGCGTGGCGGAAGGACTTACGCAGGGCCGGTATCCAAGCAGCCGGCTGCAGGTGATTCCGCCCTTTTCGCTGTTTTGGGTGAGCATGCTGTACGACTATATGATGCACCGGCAGGATGATGCTTTTGTGGGGCAAAACCTGCAGGCCGTAAAAGGTGTGCTGCACTGGTATGAACTACACATTGATACCGCTAAAAATATGCTGGGCGCCATGGACTGGTGGAACTTTGCCGACTGGGCTTCTACTTTTGACGGTGGTACGCCTCCCGGTGCAAACAGCGGCAACAGCAGTGTTATCACCCTGCAATACGCTTATACTTTACAGCAGGCTGCAGCGCTCTTTTCTCACTTTAAGCAAGGTGAAGAAGCGGGGCGTTGTACAGCGCTTGCGGCCAAACTGTTACGCGGCACTTACGGGCAATGTTTTGATAAAACAAAAAACGCTATGGGCGACACACCTGATAAAAAACTGTTCAGTCAGCACGCAGGCATTATGGCGATACTCACCGGCTGCATCCCCGGGCAGGATGCGCAGAAAGTAATGCGGACAATTTTATTTGATACAACACTTACACAAGCCACCTTTTATTACCGGTTTTATTTAACGCAGGCCATGAAAAAAGCAGGTATGGGCAACCTGTATTACAGCCAGTTAAAGCCCTGGCGCGATATGCTTACCAACGGGCTGACCACCTTTGCCGAAAACCCCGATCCGGCGCGTTCCGATTGTCATGCCTGGAGTGCCAGCCCGCTGTACGATTTTTTGGCAACCATCTGCGGCATCATGCCGGCGGCGCCCGGTTTCAAAAGTGTGATTATTAAACCCGCACCCGGCGAGCTAACGCAGATAAACGGCAGTATGCCGCACCCGGCTGGTACTATTACCGTTTCGCTGATGCGTAAAGAAAAAAGTAACGGTATAAAAGGCACTGTAACACTGCCCGCTGCGGTAACCGGCACCTTTATCTGGAACAACAAAACACTGCCGCTGCACGGCGGCGAGCAAGCGATAGATTTATAAGGGCTGGAAAGCGCGTCATTGCAGGCAGTACAAAGCCTGTGTGCCGAAAAAGCCGGCCACCTGCAGGGTGCCTGACTATACAGATGTTGAATAGCTTTTGCTGTAACTATATAGCACAACTGATCATTGTGTTGACGGAAAGCTTTGTGTTGCCCGCAATAGCAAAGAGTGCATGGGCACTTCATAAACGATAATAGCATCAGAAATAAATATTCCGGCTATTTCAGACAAGTTCTTTTGCAACAAACATTTTCTTAAATCTTTTTACAACCGCACATGCCGGCAAGTATTTGTTTCGTTATACTTACATTCGTAAGCAATGAAGCGCTGGGCAGCTATCCTATCAGTTTTCCTGTTTATCAGTACCGGTATTGGTTTTATCAATATTGGCAACGGCATTGCGCCTGTTCCATTTGTTGTGCCCGATGGCTGGCCGCAACCGGTGTATAATTTTAAGCAGAACCCGGTAACCAAAGAAGGCTTTGAGCTGGGCAGAAAACTGTTTTATGATGGCCGCTTAAGCAAAGACGGAAACTTCCCCTGCGCCAGTTGCCACCAGCAGTTTGGCGCTTTTGCTACCTATGATCACTCGCTGAGCCACGGCTATAATAATTCTTTTACCACCCGTAATGCGCCTGCGCTATTCAACCTTGCATGGCAGAAAGAACTGATGTACGATGGTGGCGTAAACCACCTGGATGTGCAGCCGCTTGTGCCGCTTACCGCGCCCAACGAAATGCATGAGGTAATAGACAGCATCCTTCTTAAACTGAATAAGGATAAAGAATACCGGCGATTGTTTAAAGCAGCATTTGGCAGTGAGCTGATCAATACCCAGCGGCTTACAAGGGCGCTGAGCCAGTTTCTGGTGATGATCGTAAGCAACAACAGCCTGTATGATAAAGTACAGCGCGGAGAAGCAACTTTTACCCTATCCCAACAATTAGGTTATAACATCTTTAAACAAAAGTGCACGGCCTGCCACACTGAGCCCTTGTTTACCGATTTTAGTTATCGCAATACCGGGATGCCTATAGACAGTATGCTGAACGATTCGGGGCGGATGCGCATTACAAAACTATCTGCAGATTCGTTGAAGTTTAAAGTGCCCAGCCTGCGCAATGTGATGGTCACCTTTCCTTACGGACACGACGGGCGTTTTTACAGTATGCTGGAGGTAATGAACCATTACCGCAATGGCGTTGTTAATGGCCCGACCACCGACCCGGAGGTGAAAGGCATGAAGCTTTCTAATTTTGAAATCGGCCAGCTGACGGCTTTTTTATACACGCTTACCGACAGCGCTTTACTTAAAGACATGCGCTTTGCGCCGCCGGCTGCTGATAAAGCGCTGGCGCCGCCGCTGCAGCACATTCATTAGTAAGCCGTGTCTCTCAGGCAACCGCCGGATTTTACTTTTACAACAGCAGGGTAACGGTTCCTTTCACTATTCGCTTTTCACCATCAAGCTCAAAGGTGGCTATAAATACATAGGTGCCGGCTATCATCCACATGTTACCCGCTTTCCCGTTCCATTGTTCATAAGGGTTTTGCGAGCGGAAGACAGCAGCGCCAAAGCGGTTATACACCTGCAGTGAATAATTTTTTATTTTAAACAACGCACCTACCGGCCCAAACTGATCATTCTTCAGATCTCCGTTGGGTGTAAAGGCAGATGGAAAAACAACATCGCCACAGCCCGGCGCTACCACAATATTTGCTTTGGCCGTACAGCCGCCTCTATTCGTAACGGTTACAGAATAAGTGCCGGGTGTCTCTACCTGCAGCGCAGGTTGGTTAGAAAGGTCGTTCCATTGATAAGCATCAAAAGTGCCCGGCGATAAAGTAATGGCATCGCCGGCACACAGTGACGTATCCTTGCCGAGCGATACGATTAGCGGCTTTTCATACAGTGTTGTTGTTACGGCTCCCGCGCACCCGTTTGCATCGGTAACAGCAGCCTTGTAGGTACCCGCAGCAAGACTATCGGCCCTAACCCCATTGTTTACCAGCGGCGGGCCCCATAAATAGGTGTAAGGCGCTGTGCCGCGCGAGGGCAGCAAGACAATGCTTCCGTTGGCCGTTCCGCAATCCGGCGCCGCAATATCCGTTTGCACATCCAACACTGTGGATTGCTGCTGCAGCTTTATAGCAAACTGTTCGGAGCAGCCGTTTTTATCCTTTACTTCAATGTTATAAGTTCCTGCTGCCAGCCCTTTTGCTGCGGAAGAATTGCTTACGGCGGGCGCCCAAGAGTAACTGTAGGGTGCAACGCCGCCCGACGGAGTGATGGCAATAGCGCCATTGGCCGTACACACCGGTTGTTTAATATCTTCTTTGTGCCCGATGACCGCTTCTTTGGTACCAACGGCGGCTGAAAAATTATCAGCGCACCCATTGTCATCCTTTACAGTAATGTAGTAATTGCCTTTGGGAAGATTGGAAGCGGTGGCGCTCTGGCTTACGTTAGGATTCCAGCTATAGGTATAAGGTGGCGTACCGCCCGATGGCTTAATGGAAACAGCACCGTTGCTGAGGCTGCAGTTAGCAGGCGTGATGGCAGTAGTATGTGTAAGTTGAGGTGGTGGCGGTGAAAAATAAAAGCTGGCAGTGGAGGAACAGGTATTCGCTGCACTTACGGTTACTTTATACAGTCCATAAACATCGTTAAGTTCTGACCGATATGGTGGGGGAGAATCATATGTAAAGAAGAAAGGAGTTGGAAAAGAAGGTAATTCCCATTCTACTGAATAATGACTGCCACCGCCAGTTATTTCCAAGTCATACACATATACTTTACTGTAGCACGAAAGATTTGTTAGAAATTTAAAGCTTGCATTAATAATATTAATGGGCTGGGTTTGCACAAGCGTTTCGCCGTTTTGTCCGGTAGCAGTAAGCGTAACAGTATAAGCGCCGGGGGTTGTAAAAATATGTGTTGCTGTGGTACCAATGGATGTATTAAGATTGCCTGATGCTATGTCGCCAAAAGTCCATTGCAGGTTGGTAATACAAGCGGATGCGATAGCAGAAAAACTTACGCGATCACTACTAAGACAAGAATAATTAATAGAAAGCGTATCCGGTGTATTGCATTGTGCAATTGCCCGGCTGCTCATTAGTGTACATGCAAATACAATAGCAAAGAAAAAAAACCGGAAACACAGCATTTTCTTACAAGATAACATGGCTAAAATATCCTATTAACAATAAACTCCGGCACTAATGTACGCGTCGGAGTTTTTTGTAGCAATGAAGAAAGAATGTTATTTAGTAAATAACTACTAATTCGTCGTTAGCAAGTACCCATCATTCAAGGTAACAGAAAAAGATTGTGGCGTGGTAAAAGGTCCTCCGTTATGACCTACATTGTCAAGATAATAATATGAATAGCCACCTTCGGAGACTGTAATTGTGTACACTGTACCCGGTTGAGCCGATATTTTCCGTTATAGGAAGAATGTGCGCCAACTGTGAAGCTGCCGGTTGTAACCCCATTGTAAGAAAACGTCAACGTATGCGGAGTATTGTTTGTTACCGTTAGCGTTACGCCAACAACTTTAGTACTCTTTTCTGAAGAAGATTCATACTTTGAAGAAAAGAATTTAGCCCCTTTACCACCAGCGGCTCGGGAACCGACAATTAAAATAAAAAGCAGCATAAAAGACTCAGAGCTTTTTTCATACAGGTCAGATTTAAATGCTAATAATGTTTTTGTGTAGTAACATTAAAGCTACACTTTTTTAGCAATAGCGTATAAAAACTTTTTCACCCACCACTTTACCTTTTTCCTGCAATTCATTCCTATTATGAGATAATAAAATCTTAAGCATAACCCCATAATACTGTGCTATTTTTAAGTAGTATAAAGTTGATTTTAATAAGGAGGATAAAATATGTGCTCTACATTTGTACTGTTGTTAAAGCAACAACAATCCGGTTTTAAAATCCAATATCAAAATCCAAAACCAATGTCATTTTTTACACGGCACTCAAATCCAAAAAATTATTCAGCATTCCTGTTACGCGTAAGATCGTAGCATAGCCAGCGGGCTTAGCAATTCACTGCAGCAGGCACTTTTCAAAAACTGTTCTGTACAGGCATTGTATTGCACAGCAGCTATGTTGAGAATGTATAGAATGCAGCAACCCAGGTTTATTATTGCTGTATTTAGCCGGGCGTTGGATTTTGGGTAAAAGCTGTCCCTCTTCGTGAGGGGCGGCTTTTTTTATGTCCTGTTTCCCAGAAACTTTTAAAGAATAATTATAGGTGTTATACTTGGGTTTGCCATCTGATGGCAGGGATGCCGTTAAATGCATAAACGCCGCTGCTTGCAAGGCAAACAGCCCGGCGTAAAATGAAATCCTATTGCCAAACAGCTTCTTAGGCTCAAAGACATTAGTTCTGCAGCAAACCGTTGAAACAGTTATAGTTGTTACTCAGCCGCCTGTTTTTCTTCTACCGCTATCAAATCGTTTAACTCTACATTCATGGGCAGCAGACCAATCTGCACAATAGCCCGCTTGCCCCGTATTTCTTTTACCTCCCCTACCTGGTGGTTCCTCTTCATCTTTACTTTCATGCCGGTCTTTATTTCCCCATCCACTTCTTTATATTTTTTATCCGCTTTCTTTGCCAGCTTATTATTTACGACCTGTTCATTCTTCTTAAAGAGCAGGTTTTGTACCTGTTTTATTACTTCTTCTTTATTCTCCGTCTTACGCCATTCCAGCACAATCTGTTTCAGCTTGCGCTCTGTTTCTTTCATATTGGCAATGCGCTCTTCGGTGATGTGGTTTTGCTGCTTTAAAATTTCTACCTGCTGCCGGTGGCGTTCTTTATCCAGCACCACTTCCATTTCCTTTTTCAGGCTTTCATTTTCTTTCAGCACACGGTTCAGTTCTTTCTTTTCTTTATCAATATGCTGTAAATCCTGTTCTGTTCTGTTGAGTAATTTATCCAAACGGAAATGGTCTTCCTCCACCAGCTTTTTTGCACGGTTGATTAATGGCGCCGGCAGGCCGATGCGCTCTGCAATGGAGAAAGTATAACTGCTGCCCGGCTTGCCCACAATCAGCTTATACAATGGCTTTAAATTTACTTCATCAAAAGCCATTGCGCCGTTTACTATGCCCTGCGTATGGTTGGCCATCACCTTAAGGTTGAGGTAGTGCGTGGTAACAATACCGATGGCATGACGGCGCGCCAGTTCTTCCAGTATTACTTCGGCAAAAGCGCCGCCTAAATTAGGGTCGCTGCCACTGCCCAACTCATCAATAAAGAACAGGGTTTTGCCGTTTGCATTCTCTATAAAATGCTTCATGTGCAGCAGGTGCGAAGAGTAGGTGCTCAGTTCAAACTCCAGGCTTTGCGTGTCGCCGATATGAATAAACAACTGCCTGAAAATACCCATCTGCGAAGCAGGATGCACCGGCACCAGCAAACCGCTTTGCAGCATCAACTGGTTAAGCCCGATGGTCTTCATCGTTACCGTCTTACCACCGGCGTTTGGTCCGCTGATAATAAGAATACGCTGCTTGTCTTCCAGCGTAATATTAACCGGTATAGTAAGCTTGCCGCTTTTGCGATTGTATAGGTACAGCAGGGGATGATAGGCGTCTTTCAGCTCGAGGTGTGCCTTGTCTAAGAGGTTAGGAAAATTACCATTTACATCAATCGCCAGCTTTGCCTTGGCGCGGATGAAATCGTATTCACCTACTATTTCCAGATATGCCTGCAGCAGCGGCGCATATACGGCTAACCTGCCGGTAAGCTCCCGCAGGATGCGCACCACTTCTTTGCGCTCCTCATTCTCCAGGGAGAAAATATCATTGTTCAGCTCAATGGTTTCTTCCGGCTCTATGAAGGCCGTTTTGCGGCTGTCGCTCTCGCCATGTAAAATGCCCTTCACCTGCCGCTTGTGCTCGCTGAATACTGCTACCACGCGCCGCCCGTTGCTGAAGCTTTCATCTATATCGGCGGTATAACCTTGTTTGGCCAGGCGCGCCACTACGCGCTCAAACATGCGGCGCAGCTCGTTGCGTTTTTTGTACAGGCCCATGCGTATCTTTTGCAGGTCGTTGGAGGCGTTGTCTTTCACATTGCCGCTTTCGTCCAGCACTTCGTCTATCAGCACCGCAATCTTTTTTTCGTAATGCGTGTGCTCAATTACTTTGGTGAGCGCCGGGTAGGCCGAACGCCTGTCGGCATCAAACCACCGGAAGATGCTGCCCATGTTTTCGGCCAGCCTGCGCAGGTGCATAAATTCTTCACCGCCGAGCATAGCGCCGGCAATGCCGAGCAGCTTAATGTCCCGCTGGACATTGAGCACAAAATCGTTCGGGAAAAACATGCTGTGCTGCTCCAGCATTTTATATTCGTGGCTTTGCTGCAACTCCAGCTCTATATAGCTTTTGTGGGTGTGCACACGCAAATTGTCTGCTTTATTTTTGGCATACTCCGTTTTGCAATGCGCTGCCAGCAAGCTTTTAATCTTGTCGAATTCTAACTGTACAACTGCCGATTCGGGATAAATCTTCATTACTGCTGCTTACGATCATTTTAAGCCGGCGAAGTTCGTGAATATTTGGTTGCGGTAAAAGCAATTTGCAGCGGTAAATTGTTGGGAATAAGCTAAGAAATAAGCCCCGGCGGGTAGAAGGCGGAAGATACGTTAAGCCGGATGTGACTAACCTTCTTTATGATAGAACAATTTACAAATGCAGACACATCGATAGTATTTATTAATTGTGCGTTGCCGGACCAGTGCGCCTGTACACAGGCAAAGAAATTTTTTTAGAGAAAGCGGGGTTGGGAGAAGCTGTTTGAAGATAACTACCGGCGTTACATAAACGATTACCACTTGATGGCGGGGATGCCATCAGCAGCACCGGAGCTGCTGCTCGCAACTGCGCAAATTGCCTCAAGGCAAAACAACATTCAATTATTAAACAGTTTATTATTTAAAATTTCCGGCTGCGCCTTAACAATTATCGGATTAACAAGCAGTACAACAAAGGCAAGTAAAAATATTTCATAACAGCGTAAATTTATAACAGGTAAGATAAGCAATGCTTTTAAATGTAATACAGAACCGGCTGTGTTTGTAAGTGCAGGATCGTTTGGTGCTTATGCTTCGGCAAAGGCAGGTTTATAGTAAAATAATAAAGAGTATCCAATGCATGATGCATTGCTATACGTGTGATTTTACAGGTCTTCAAAATATAATAATTACAGTGGCTTAAAGAGTATGCCATCTGTTACGCTAATGGTAAGCCGATACCTGTGTTTGGTTTAATAAATTTTAAAGGAAATTATAATCTTTTTCTATGTATGAAATCTAAAAGAGCAGGTACTTTTACAATCACATCCAATATCAAAATGAAATACTTTATCAATCACAACAGAATAAAGCAGATCGCAGGCTTTTATTTGGCCGATACAACAACCATTGCCTACAAAAGCTTTTACAGCAATATTATCAACCGCAGCTTACGGTTTCATATACTAAGCGCTCAAACCGGTACGCTGTCTTTAAATTAAGCTATTTATTATTTAAAAATCACGGTACCGAAGCGCTTCGTCAGCTCTTCCTGTATCGTCTTTAATTCCCGGTGCACTTTAATGAGCTGCATCTGCTCGTCGAGCGATTTGCTCACTTCCATGTCGCGCTGGTTTTGCTCAAACATGTGCTTCAGTTTGCGCAGCTTAAAGTAGTGGATACTTTTAAATACATCGTCGTGGCTATTATCCTGCCCCACGATATTTTTCTTGTCGCTTTTTTCGTTCCAGCGCATGCTCAGCTCAAACGGAAACATCGTGATACCGATTACCAGTTCGCGGATCTCCGTTTCTTCGTGATACAATAATGATTTAACGGTCGGCTCCAGGCCTTGCCGGTACTGCGTTGTATAGGTATTGTATAATTGGTTAAGCAACGGGTTTTCGAAATCGTAGCCGTCTAATTCATCAAAAATAAACTGCGCAATGGTGCGCTCCTCATCCCAGGGGTTCAACCCAAATTCGAGCAGCACACGCAGTACGCTGCGCTCCTGCAGGTCGTCGCCGTTTATAATCAGATCTATATTATCCTGCACCAATGCAGCCGGTATGGCAGATGGCTCTACATGTTCAAACGGCAGCTTTCTTTCTTCCTTGCTGATGCGGTCGCGCTTGTATTTATTTACCAGCGTTGTAAGGCCCATCTCATCTATGCGCAGCAATTCAGCGCACTGCCGGATGTATTCCTGCTGCTTGGTAAAGTCTTCCGCCTTGTTAATCCGGCTCAGCGTTTCGGCTATCTGGTTTACAGCTTCACTCCTTTTGCTTACATCGGTGCCGGCTTCGCGCAGCATTACCTCCAACTGAAATAAAACAAAGTCTTTCTTATTGCCGGCAATAAATTCCCGGAAGGCAGCGGCGCCTACTTTATTTACATAGCTGTCGGGGTCTTCTTTGTCGGGTATCAGCACCAGCTTTACATCCAGACTTTCTTCCAGCGCCATATCCAGGCCACGCAATGCTGCTTTAATGCCTGCAGCATCGCCATCGTAGATAATCGTAAGGTGGTTGGTATATTTTTTTACAAGCCTTAATTGCTCAGTGGTAAGCGAAGTACCACCGCTGGCCACTACGTTTCCGATGCCCGCCTGGTGCAGGCTGATCACATCCGTATAGCCTTCTACCAGCAGGCATTCATCCAGTTTGTCTATCGCCTGCCGGGCAAAATAAGAGCCGTACAAAATGCGGCTTTTTACATACAGCTCATTCTCCGGCGTATTAATGTATTTGGGCGTTTTGTCCGGCGTTTTGCCAATTACCCGCGCACCGAAGCCGATGATTTTACCCGTGTTGTTGTGTACCGGAAAGATGATGCGGCTGCGGTAATTGTCCTGCAGCACCTCGTTGCGGTTAGTTACCAGCCCGGTCTTTAGCAACAGTTCGGTATTAAACTGGTTTTGTACCGCCGCCTTAGCAAAGCTGTCGCGCGCCGAAGGGTTGTAGCCAACCTGGAACTTCTCCAGCACTTCCCGGTTAAAGCCGCGCTCTTCCAGCAGGTAAGTAAGTGCAAAGGCTTGCCCTTCTTCGGTTTCAAAGAGTTGCCGGGTAAAGAATTTTTGCGCAAAATTATTAATGATATGGAGGCTTTCCGTAGCTAATTGCTGCTGCCGCTGCACATCGCTCACCTCTGTTTCTTCTATCTCCACATTGTAGCGGGCGGCCAGCCAGCGCAGGGCTTCGGTATAGCTATACTTTTCATGCTCCATCAGAAAAGTGATGGTATTGCCGCTTTTGCCGCAACCGAAGCATTTATAGATTTCTTTGGAAGGCGATACCGTGAAAGAAGGAGATTTCTCGTTGTGAAACGGGCAAAGGCCTAAATAATTGGCGCCCCGTTTTTTTAATTTTACAAAATCGTTTACCACATCGATAATATCAATGCGACTGGTAATCTGCTGTATCGTTTGCGGCGTAATCATTATGTGAAGAAGATTACAAATTTAGTCTCCTTTCTGCTTTCTTCCTTATCTTACAATACAAGAATTATAACTTAAGAAAAACATGCTGGCAGACAAAACCACGGTTAACGATCTTTCTATATTTAATGCAGAAGAGGAACTCTCCGTATTTCACAAACTCAATTTTACAAGCACCACCGGCGGTAAAGAATGGCTGAAGCTGCTGTTGTCTAAACCTTACGACAGTATAGACAAAATAACCGGGATACAGCAATTGATTCAAAGCCTGCTGCCGCTGCTGGATAGCTTTCCGCAAACGATTTCCAACGGCACCATTATGGTGATTGAACGGTTTTACGAGACAGCGCTGGAAGAAATGCCTGCCGATGCGAATATTGTAAACAGCCTTTCGTATAGAATACTCAACTCCGCAGACTTTTCTATTGCGCGCTACTCGGTTAATCATTTTATTGATTTCTTTAAAGGCATGGACAGCATTGCGCAATTGTGCGCCGGTACTGGTGCCGGTATTTTAAGAACTATCGCCGACCGCATTGCTATGCTGCTGCAAAAGCCGGTAATCCAACGAATGCTTGGGTGGGATAAAAGTAAAAAGCTGTCCCATTCGGGGGTACTTCAGTTTGGCAATTACATGCGCCGGAAGTATAAAAGCGAAGCCCTGGAATTAGTGGATATTTATAGTAAAATAGATGCGTATTGCAGCATGGCCATCGCCTGCAGGCAGTACAACTTTTGCATACCGCGCTTTGAAGAAAGCAGCCAGCCGTTTATGCAGGCCGTTCAGTTGTACCATCCCCTGCTCCACACGCCGGTTGGCTACGATATACAGCTTACGCCGCAGCAAAACTTCCTCTTTATGACGGGCGCAAACATGGCCGGTAAAAGCACGTTTATCAAAGCGATTGGTGTGGCGGTTTACCTGGCGCACGTAGGCATGGGCGTGCCTGCCCAAAACATGCAGCTATCGCTCTTTAACGGATTGCTGAGCAATATACAGGTGGTGGACAATATCATTAACGGCGAAAGCTATTTTTTTAACGAAGTACAGCGCATCCGCAAAACGATACAGCAGATAAGTGACGGAAAAAAATGGCTGATACTGATTGATGAATTGTTTAAAGGCACCAATGTGCAGGACGCCATGAAGTGCAGCACCGTGGTGATAGAAGGCCTGCGCAAGATGGACAATGCGCTTTTTATATTATCTACGCATTTGTACGAAATCGGCCACACGCTGAAGCAGTACAGCAATATCCAGTTCCGCTATTTTGAAACGGAAGTAAGAGAAGACCAGTTGCTGTTTAGCTACCAGTTGAAAGAAGGCATCAGCAACGACCGGCTGGGTTACCTGATATTAAAGCGGGAGGGTGTGGTGGATATGCTGAACCTCATCCCGGAAACGGCTACGCAGCAGAGAAGAGAAAGTAGAGGTTAATTGCCGGTATAATTCACAATCAGCTTTACGTTTTCGTGCAAGGTAGAACGCACGTTGAGTTCGTACTTTACATCGCCGGCTCTTACCCGCATCAGCGCAGTATTGGGCGGGATGCTGCCTAAGTTTTCGGCCACTAAGATAAATTCATGATGGGCATGCTGCTTATCTGCTTTGAGCGTGAAGCTGATTACTTCTTTGCCTAATGTTTTATGGCTAAGCACCAACTGGTTGTTGTGATAAAGCGAAACAATATCACCGTCAATTTCCGCATCATCCAGCAGTACCAGTTGGATGTTGGGCGATGTTACATTCAAAACTTTCACCAGCAGGTTTTTACGGGTAGCGAGGTCAGCAGGCAAAGAATCAGTTAGAGGCAGTAATTCACCCGGCCAATAATTGTTATCTGCGCTTATATATGTATTGTTGACTACCGCAAAATAGAGCGCAGGCTCCTGTTGGGCACTGTAGCGTTTTACAAGTGTCAGTTGCGTAGCTGTGTCAAAACCAGCAAGGTCGCGGTAATAAGCAAATTGTTTTACCATACCCGGCTTTGTGCTTTTTACTATGATAGTCAGAATCAGCTTATGATCAGTAACCGTGAAATAGATCTTATCGGTACTATAGTTTTCATAGACCTTCCAGTTTACAGAATATTCGGGTTCTTCATAGCTTACTTCCTTTCCGGCTTCATAGGTTATTATACTGTTTGTAATACTGCCGCTGCATAATCTTTGTAATTGTAAAGCGGAATCGTTGCTGCAATATATCCGCTGAATACCCGTATAACCACTGTCACCCACCGTTGTAATCAGCAAATCACTTTTAAAATGATTATAACCAATTGTATCGGGCACTAACTGGTAATATTGCCATAAGCCTTTGAACCATTGCTGCGGCTGTGCCAGCAAAGCGCTGCTGCTACAGCAGTACAGCACAACAAAGCTGCACGGGAGCAGCCATTTATAAGCGGTCATCGGGTAGTTTTATAATTTTGTATTTTGGTTGCCGGCAACAAAATAAACAATTACCTGCGGAAAGGATTATTTTATTCCGCCTGTACAGCTTAATAAGTAAACATTATAACAATATCCGTTGTTATCCCTGCGGTAAACTGGCAGCCTCCGGCCTATCTTTGAGCAATTTTTAAATTTCTTTATGGATCACCGGCAAAAAGCAATCATTATCGGGGCGGGCATTGCGGGTATTGCCGGCGCTATACGGCTGGCGGTACAAGGCTTTGCAGTAACGGTATTTGAAAAAAACAGCTATGCCGGCGGCAAAATAAATTACTTCGAAAAAGAGGGCTATTGCTTCGATGGCGGCCCGAGCCTGTTTACACAACCGCAATTACTGGAAGAACTGTTTGCGCTGGCCGGCGAACCGATAGAAGCGTATTTCGGGTATAAGCCTGTGCCTGTTGCCTGCACTTATTTTTATGAAGACGGTACTATCATAAACGGCTATACCAATGCGGATAAGCTGGCCGGAGAACTCCATACAAAAGCAGGAGAAGACCCGGCATCGGTAAAAAAATATTTAGCTAAGTCGGCGAAGCTGTACAAAAAGACAGGAAGCATCTTTCTTAATTATTCCCTGCACCGGCGGAGCACGTTGTGGAATGCACCGGTACTGAAGGCCCTGATGGCCACAAGACCTGCCAACCTGTTTTCATCTTTACATACATTCAACAAAAAAAGCTTTACAAATGCGCATACCGTGCAGTTGTTTAACCGGTATGCTACTTATAATGGCAGCAACCCGTATAAAGCGCCCGGCATGTTGAGTGTAATACCGCACATAGAGTACAACGAAGGTATTTACTACCCAAAAGGCGGCATGATAAGTATTGCAAATGCGCTGTACCAATTAGCGGTAAAAAAAGGAGTGCAGTTTTACTTTAATACGCCGGTGCAGAAAATTATTTGTAATGAAAATACCGTCCTGGGCGTAGTTGCAAATAATGAAAACCGGATGGCGGATGTGGTGGTGAGTAATATGGATGTTTACTTTACCTATCAGCAATTGCTGAGCGATGAGCAGGTCGCAAACAAAATACGGAAACAGGAACGCAGCAGCAGCGCTTTTATTTTTTACTGGGGAATCAACAGCAGCTTTCCACAGCTTGGCCTGCACAACATCTTTTTCAGTAAAGATTATAAAGCAGAATTTCGATATATTTTTAAGTTGAAAAAACTATACAGCGATCCTACTGTTTACATCAATATTACCTCTAAATGCGAGCCGGGCGTACAGGCGCCGGCCGGCAAAGAAAACTGGTTTGTAATGGTAAATGTGGGTGCCAACAACGGCCAGTACAACGAACAGTTTCAGCAGGAGCTAAGAAGGGCGGTTATAGATAAGCTCAACCGGATTTTAAAGGCAGACATTGAGCCGCTGATAGCAGTGGAGGAAATCTTAAACCCCGTGCTGATAGAGCAAAATACTTCATCTTATATGGGTTCGTTATACGGCACGAGTTCCAACAGCCAAATGGCGGCTTTCCTGCGTCACCCCAACTTCAGCAGCGACCTTAAAAGGTTATATTTTGCGGGCGGCAGTGTGCACCCGGGTGGTGGCATTCCCCTCTGCCTGCAAAGTGCAAAGATTGTAAGCGATTTGGTAGCAACGGATAAACAGGGATGGAAGCATGCGCAGTAAGCAAATTGTATCTGTACAAAACATAGCGCTGTTTATTGTATTGCTGTTTCATATCAGCGGCGCCATCGGTATTTTGCTCAGCCCTCATGCCGCCTGGTTTATACAAAATACACCGCTTAATCTGCTGCTGATGGCGGCACTGCTTATCATTACACAGCCACAGAAAAACCTTGCATTTTTTTTATTTTTTCTCATCGCATTTGCAGCAGGCTTTGCGGTTGAATTGATTGGTATCAATACCGGCTTTTTATTCGGCAACTACCGGTATGGCAATGTATTAGGCATTAAATATTACGGCGTGCCGTTGCTGATAGGGATCAACTGGTTTATTACAATCTACTGTGCAGGTGTCATCTCTCAAACTTTACAAAACTGGAGCGCTAAAAAGCTGGCAGAAGCAGGCGGATCGGTTCCACCGGCAATACAGTTGTTGTCTTTTATAACCGATGGCGCGTTGCTGGCTACCTTTTTCGATTTTGTAATGGAGCCGGTAGCGGTGAAGCTTGGCTTCTGGCAATGGCCTGATGCCGGTGCAATTCCGCTGTACAATTATGCCTGCTGGCTCCTTATCAGTATTTTGCTGCTCCTCGTTTTCCGGTTGCTGCCTTTTAACAAACAGAATCAATTGGCAGTACATTTGTTTCTTATTCAGTTATTATTTTTTTTATTGCTTAGAACATTCTTATGACGTGGTTTATTTATACTTTGATAGTGCTGGCAACTTTTTTTGTAATGGAAGGCGCTACCTGGCTCATACATAAATATGTAATGCATGGTTTTTTGTGGTACCTGCACGAAGACCATCATAAAAAATATCCCGGCTTCTTTGAAAAAAATGATGCCTTCTTCTTCATTTTTGCCGTTCCAAGCTGGTTGTGCATCATGCTCGGCGCCCGGTACGAACACTACTGGGTAGTGTGTATTGGCGCCGGCCTTGCCTTATACGGCATCGCTTATTTTTTGGTGCATGATGTTATAATTCACCAGCGTTTTAAACTATTTACCCGGAGCAACAGCCGCTATGTTAAAGCCATCCGCTGGGCGCATAAAATGCATCATAAACACCTTAACAAAGAAAAGGGAGAAAGCTTTGGCTTTTTATTAGTGGCTAAGAAATACTGGAATAAAATCCGCCGGGATGAAACTTTGCAATACGGAACCACGAAGGCAGAAAGTTCACAAAGCTTCACAAAGTGAACTAATATAAACATATTGATGAATACAAGTTCTTTTAAAAGCAACATAAGCTTTTGTGCTGCTTTCTTTTCTTTAAAAAGTAAATTTAAAAAGCCTTTCAGGGATAATTACAGGCGTTACACCGGTGCATATCATTCGATGGCGGGGACGCCATCAACGGCACCGAGACCACTGTTTGCAGGGACGTAAACAGCCCCAGAACAGGCCGGATTTGATAGTTAAGCAATTGCTACAACAATCCCAGCTTTTTATAAACGGTATTCCCCGGCAGCTCTATCATGTCTCCGGGTTGCAGACCACCCGGTTCAAGATGTACAATGCGACGTCGTATGAGCCGCAGGGTAGGGAATCCAACTTTTGCAGTCATCTTTCTTACCTGCCGGTTTTTGCCTTCGCGTACTGTTATCTGTATCCACGGCGCAGGAATTTCTTTTCTTACACGAATAGGCGGATGACGTTCCGGTACTGCTACAGCATCGCCTAAAATTGACGCACTGCACCTTTTTGTTTTGTATAATTTTCCGTCAATATTTATCACTACGCCTTCTTCTAACTGAGCTATGGCTCCGGCAGTGATAGCACCGTCCACCTGCACCCAATACTCCCGTTCGTGCTCAAACAAAGGATGCAGCAGGCGATAGTTTAAAGCTGTATCGTTTGTTAAGAGCAGTAAACCTTCGCTGTCATAATCTAGCCTGCCTACAGGATAAACATCAGGCGGCACTGTAAAAAAATGAGATAGTGTTTGCTTCGCATCCTGCGTGGTAAACTGCGATAGAACAAGGTATGGCTTGTAAACAATAAAGTAGCGTTTCATACAAAGAAAAATCCCGCATTTTGTTGCGGGATTTTTTATGATAGATGGGTTAGTAAGTACCGGGAAATCAATTCCCATCACAATATTAAAAAGAGTTTTTACCAATGCAAAAAAAAATTGCATTTTTTTTATGCACAAATTTTAAAACAATATGTGCATTGCCTGGCAGCGCATTGCTCAGCAGCAATAAAATGTGCGCTCGCTGAAGTAGTATTTTCAAAAATTATTATAGTGATGTGTTATTTGGAAACACTTGCTGCGCCTGCGTTTCAGCGGTTTATTAAATGTGCGGCTGCGTGCAGGTTTATAAAATATTTTCATCATGCAGGATACAACATTTTACTAAACAGTTGCTGTATGCACGCTTACCTTTGAGGCAATTAAAATTTTATATTCATGAAATTTCCTGCACCTGTTACTATACAATGGCTTGCCGACATGATTACTGCAGAAGTGGTTGGCGATGCAGCAGCACAGGCAACCGGCATTAACGAGATACATAAAGTGGAAAAGGGGGATGTTGCATTCGTAGATCATCCTAAATATTACGATACCTGCTTAAGAAGTGAAGCCACCCATATTATCATCAATACAAAAGAAGTAGCGCTGCCGCAAGGCAAGACATTACTGGTATTGAATGAGCCTTTTGAAGCCTATTTAAAAATTGTAAATCACTTCCGTCCGTTTACTGCTGCGAGCCAGGCTATCAGCGATACAGCAATCATTGGCGAGAACGTAATCATTATGCCTAATGTATTTATTGGTAAAGAAGTAAAAATCGGCAGCAACTGTATTATTCATCCTAATGTATCTATCATGGATTATACAGAGATCGGCAACAATGTAATTGTACAGGCAGGTACGGTAATAGGCAGCGATGCGTTTTACTATAATACAAAAAAGAGCCGTGATATATGGTACAAGCGCATGCAAAGCTGCGGCAATGTAATAATAGAAGACAATGTGGAGATAGGCGCCGGCTGCACAATAGACCGCGGCGTTACAGCAAGTACCCGCATTGGCCGGGGCACCAAACTGGATAACATGATACATATAGGCCACGACAGCAACATTGGTAAAAATTGTTTGTTTGCTGCGCAGGTTGGCGTTGCCGGGGCTGTAGAAATAGAAGATGGCGTTGTGTTGTGGGGGCAGGTAGGCGTAAGTAAAACGCTTACCATTGGCGCTAATGCCGTAGTATATGCACAAAGCGGCGTGCCTTACTCATTAGCCGGCAACAAAGTTTATTTCGGCTCGCCGGCAGAAGACGCAGTACAAAAAAAGCGGGAGCTGATATGGGTGAAAAGAATACCGGAAATGTGGGAAAAATTAAGAGGAAAGTAAGCCCCTGCCTCCGTAAGGCGAGTAAAGAAGCACAAAAAAAAGGAAAGCAAAACAGGTTGCCTTCCTGGAAAATAAAAAATCAGTTCACTACTTTATCAGCGCAGCAACTGCTGGCAAAGGCTTCCGGCTTGGCTTTAAAGGCGAAGCCCATTCCTAAGATATAGCCCATTGCTTCTTTAAGCGCATCGTTGCTTTTAAACTGCGGATTGGTATTGATGTCGGCATGTACTTCCATCTCCACGCCATACTCAATAAAAAGGTCGCACAGCTCGTACGCAATCTCTATGCTTTTAGCCACTTCTACCAGCATACGTTCTTTAATGTGGTATTGCTGCCTGCTTTTATCGTTGTAGATGTACATGAAGCCGCCGTTATGCTCCCGCAAAAAAACAATTACGGTAGCAAACTCCGTCTCCTCGCCTTTTACCTGGCTGTCGGTGCCGATACATACTTTAAGGCGTGTACCTTTTTCATGTTCCTTTTTTATCGCTTCCTCCACTGCATCTTTTATCGGGAGGGTTATACGCTCACCATTAAATTTTCTCCAACGCATAAAATAAAGTTTGCCTGAAAATTACGCACTAATACCGATATGAAGTTTACAGCCACATTATAATATTATAAACAATACGTGGATAAGTTAGGGCAGTGTGCGGTTTACGACTTTAAGGGTTCCATAGGTTACAAGTTTCAAAGCTGACAGGTTGAACTAATTAAGATTTGCAATGCAGGTTTGCTATAATGCTGTTTATTCAACGCGTGAACACTGAAAATTGTAAACTTCTAAATATACTTTAGACTTTAATACTGCCCGGTACCCAGCAATACTAAAGTGCAGGCATTTATAGGTTGAATACCATTTTGCTTTGCAAGTGCTGTCAGCGCTGCGTTTTCAGCGCCCGGGTTAAAGATAATCCGCCTCGGATGCAGCGATAAAATATACTCATAATACTGCTGCTGATGCGCCGGGTTGAGGTATAAAGTAACCGTGTCAACATCATCCATTGCAGGATGTTCCGTAATGATTTCGGTATCATCAATAACACCTCCTTTTTTACCAATTGCCACTACCGGGTGGTCGTACGATTTAAGCCTTCTTACAGCAAGAAAACTATAGCGCATCGGGCTGTCGGAAGCGCCCAGCACCACTGTTTTTTTAGGTACATTTTTCATAAAGCCGCTTTTAAAATTGTTCGGGTAAATATGCGTACCGGCGAGCCATCTGCCACAAATACAGAAGAGGGAGCCTGCGCAAAACAACGGTGTAACTCCCCGCCATAAACGGCCGCCGTATCTACCTGCACTTTATAAGACAGCACCGGGTATATATTCCACTTTGGATGTTCAACACGGTATTCAGATGTTTTGCCATTATGCATTTTAGTATAACCCCAGTAATGTTCTGTAATGAATTCTTCCTCCGAATTTGCCTTTATTGGCTGGCTTTGCGGAGCCGCCGCAACGCTTATGAAATTCCATTGTTCGTTTACCAAAAAAGAATATTCTATTTCAAACCTTGCATCGGTATGCACCAGTTTATTACGCATCGGATGATAAAAATATTTTTCTCCATACAACATATAGGCAATGGCGCTTATCATTTTTCTGGGCACTATCTCTTTTACAAAAACAACGCCGCGTTTCCAGCCGTCGCTATGCTTACGGCGTACATAAAAACGCAGGTTGAACTCCTCAAAATTGCGGTGAAACGGGAAGCCGATGCGGAGCACTTTTGTATCTAAAAACATAAACCCGACGAGGCTTACAAAACAATCGCCGTTGAAGCTGTCCGGCACGGTGCCGGCAGGCATAAAAGGCAGCAGGATATCGGGGTTTACTTTATAATTTATAAAAACAAGATTTTCCCATCTTGCCGTAAGAAAAGTTTTCATATTTTTTTAAAATAACAGGCAGGCGAATTGTAAGCCTGCCTGTTATTTGCGTGCTGCAAAGCTATGCACTCTTTACCTGCCTTTAACTGCTGCTTTTAAACAGGCAGCTTCTACCGGCGATGAAGCAGTGATAATTACTTTAACTGCTCTTTTTAAAGAAGTATAAGCTGCTTTTGCCACAATTAATCCACTGGTTATCTATAAAATAATCCATAAAAAATTTACCGGAATGTTTTTTGAATATGAAATGTGTTATAACTTTCATTTTATTATTTACTAAATACCCATCACATGGCAAAATCAACTAAGAAAGCAGCGCCGAAAAAAGCGGCTGCCAAAGGCGCAGCACCTAAAAAGGCGGCTACTAAAAAAGCGGCCGCTTCCAAACAGCCACCACAGTTAAAGAAGGCGACAGAAGCTAAGAAAGCAGCGCCAAAAAAAGCGGCTGCCAAAGGCGCAGCACCTAAAAAGGCGGCCACTAAAAAAGCGGCCGCTTCCAAACAGCCACCACAGTTAAAGAAGGCGACAGAGGCTAAGAAAGCAGCGCCGAAAAAAGCGGCTGCCAAAGGCGCAGCACCTAAAAAGGCGGCTACCAAAAAAGCGGCCGCTTCCAAGCAGCCACCACAGTTAAAGAAGGCGACAGAGGCTAAGAAAGCAGCGCCGAAAAAAGCGGCTGCCAAAGGCGCAGCACCTAAAAAGGCGGCCACTAAAAAAGCGTCCGCTAAAAAGGCTGCACCTGCAACAGAAGCGCCGGACACAGATGTAATAACCACCGGATCGGATATGCCGGTTAATGAGTCTCCGATGGAGTCGCCTACGGCTGATACAGATAACAATAACAGCGCGCCGGAAACACAGGAATAAGGCTTTGCATAAAGCTGCTTCAGGCTGTCCCTACTTTTGTCGGGACAGCCTTTTTTATTAACAGGGATATTACAAAAAACGTAGTGAGCAATACAACAAAGCGAAGCGCTTAATTCATTTTAAGCGGTACAATCATTTCAAAGGGGGGTATGTTTACAAAAAACAAAGCTTTACTGTTTAAGTTTTCCATCTTATACTGGCCATGCATGCGTCCCATTTCTGTGCGCAGGTTGCAGCCGCTTACATACTGAAACTGTTTGCTGCCTTCTATCACCGGCTGTATGCCCACAACGCCATCCCCTTCTACTTCGCGTTGCTGGCCATCACTATCTAATATGTACCACTTGCGTTGCAGCAACTTAACAGCAAAAGAATTGTGATTTTCGATGGTGATGCGGTAGGCAAACATAAACTCACGGTTGGCAGGGTTGCTATACTCTGCCTGGTAAAATGTTTCGACACTCACCTCGATGCCTTCAGAAATTTTTGATACCATATAAGTATAATACTTGGTAAGTAAAATTAATCAAATAGCGCAAGGGCAATGCAAAAATTTAGTAACCAGACTTCAACCGTAATTAATACTGCTAAAAAAGGCCGCTGCAACAGCTAACTGCTAAACAGCGGCAGGGCTTTTCTGTTTCCGGCTTGTGTAGCGTTCAGCCTTTTAAAAAATAAATGCCTTTTTATCATTACCCTTTATTTTTGTCAGCGCTTTGCCGCCAGGCCAAAGAGGCAGTGGCCATTATACTGTTATCGTACACCAAACCATCTAAATCTGTTATCGTTATGAACATGGTTGATTCTTTTGAAAAAATTCCGGTTGAAATCTTCCCCAGCGCCAGGAAAGGCTCGGGGCATGCCGCCGCCGAGATAGCGGCACTTATCCGGCAAAAAGAGCAAAGCGGCGCTGCCTGCGTACTGGGGCTGGCCACCGGCTCTACGCCCATTAGCTTGTATGCCGAGCTGGTACGCCTGCACCGCGAGGAAGGGTTAAGCTTTGCCAATGTCATTACTTTCAACCTCGACGAATATTACCCGATAGAACGGGAAGCGTACCAAAGCTATCACAGCTTTATGCATCGCCATCTCTTCAGCCACATTGATATTAAACCGGAAAACATACACATTTTTAATGGCGAGTTGCCTAAGGAACAGATCAAGCAACACTGCCTCGATTACGAGCAGATGATAGAAGCCGCCGGCGGCTTAGACCTGCAGGTGCTTGGCATCGGTAATAATGGCCATATCGGTTTTAATGAGCCGGGCGCCAGCATCCATTCCAAATCGCGGGTGATTGTGCTGGACAATAATACCCGCTCAGTAAACGCTAAAGAGTTTCCGAATATCGCCCGCGTACCGCGACTGGCCATTACAATGGGCATTCACACCATTTTAAGCGCCAGACGGATTATCCTGATGGCCTGGGGCAATAAAGCAGCTATCGTTGCCCGCGCCGTAGAAGGCAATGTAACAGAACAGGTGCCGGCCAGTATTTTACAGCAGCACAGCAACTGCACATTTGTGGTTGATGAAAGCGCTGCCAGCGAGCTTACCCGGTTTAAACATCCGTGGCTGGCCGGCAGCATTGAGTGGACTGATAAGATGGTAAAACGGGCGGTGGTTGACCTCGCACTGAAATTAAAAAAGCCGGTGCTCAGCCTTACTTCTTATGACTATAATGAAAACGGGCTGGGCGATTTGTTAGTAGAAAAAGCCGATGCCTACGAAATAAACCTGCAGGTCTTTTATATGCTGCGCGACAGCATTACGGGCTGGCCCGGCGGCAAGCCCAACGCCATCATTCCGGCGCATCCCGAGCGCAGCGAGCCGTATCCTAAACGCTGTCTTATTTTTTCGCCGCACCCGGATGACGACATCATCAGTATGGGCGGCACTTTTATGCGCCTGCACGACCAGGGACATGAAGTGCATGTGGCCTACCAGACCAGCGGCAACATTGCCGTAACGGATGAGTTTGTAACCCGCTTTGTGGATTTTGCCGTAAATTTTGAAGAACTGATTGGTAACGACTGCAACAAAAGCCGCCAGATACTGACCGATGCCGAGGCATTTTTATCTTCAAAAAAGAAAGACCAGAGCGATACGCTTACCATCCGCAAAATAAAAGGGCTGATCCGCCGCAGCGAGGCCAAAGCCACCTGTAAATATGTAGGCCTGGGTGACGGGCAAATCCATTTTCAAAACCTGCCGTTTTATGAAACCGGCACTATTGAAAAAAAACCGATGGGCGAAGAGGATGTACAGCTAACCATAGCGCTGCTGCAAGAGCTAAGGCCGCAACAAATCTATTGCGCCGGCGACCTGGCCGACCCGCATGGTACACATAAAGTATGTCTGGACATTGTATTTGAAAGCCTGCGCAGGCTGAAAGATGCGGGTGAAAGCTGGATACAGGACTGCTGGGTGTGGCTGTACAAAGGCGCCTGGCAGGAATGGGATATTGCCGATATAGAAATGGCGATACCGATGAGCCCCGACCAGGTACAGAAGAAACGCAACGGCATTTTTATACACCAGAGCCAGAAAGATTCGGTGCCGTTCCAGGGCAGCGACAACCGCGAGTTCTGGCAGCGTGCCGAAGCCCGCAACAGCAATACGGCCGACCTGTATGCAGAGTTGGGGATGACAAGGTATGCCGCGATGGAAGCGTTTGTAAGGTGGCATTTTTAACCTCATCCCTGCCCCTGCCTTTGCCGGCAGGCAAGCTTCTCCACGGGTGGAAAAGGGAATAAAAAGTGCAGTTCTATACTGTAAAAAAATTGTACAGGGTTCCAAACCTAAAAATGGTTCGGAACCCTTTTTTCATTATGCTTATAAGTCGGTTATTCTTTCACAAAGGGCAGCGATGTGATGGTATTACCATGCTGCAATTTCAATAAATAATGGCCTGGTGAGAGCATAGCCGTATTAATGGAATAGGTGCTAGCGGTTGCTACTGCTCTTATGCGTACAACCCCGTTTATATCTACTACGCTTATATTGGTTTTGCTATCTGCAGCCAGCCCTTGCAGTTGCAGGTTGTCCTTTACCGGGTTGGGGAACATGCGTACCTGTGAAGATTCATCTATCAGTACCGTATTGGAGTAGGTGCGACTGCCATCTTTAGCTGTAGCGGCGAGGCGGTAACTGGCAGTGGTACTATTAGCAGGTGCTGTTGCATCTTCATAGTTATATAGCTGCCCTTTGCCGGCATAGACTTTAGCGATTTCTTTATACGTAACACCACCATCTACACTGCGCTGTACCGTGTAATAACGAACGTTGCTGTTTGCCCCCCAGCTTATGCCCTTGTGCTGCAGCCAGCGCCTTATTCTTACGATTAACGGTTGCTTGTTGTTACCATCTCCGTTGTAGCGTACCAGTGTTGTTACGAACTTATTTTCGGAAAGTATCTGGCTGTAACCACTTACTACAATCTTACCATCTTTCTGTATAAGAACCGAGTGGCTCTCATCCTGGCCATAGAAGTAGGTGTTCTGCATTCCATTCTTTCCAAATGTAGAATCAATTGAACCATCTCCATCGTATCTCGCTGTGGTAAAAACGGCTGTTTCTCCTTTTAAGAAGTAACCGCTTGCAACTATCTTTCCATTTGGCTGTACTGCAACCGCATTGGCGCGGGCATCTCCATTTTCATACTTGGCAAGCGAGTAGCCATTGGTTCCAAAACTACTATCGGGAAAACCATCTTTTGTAAACTGTCCTACCTGGATGGTTCCAACATTTGACTCGAAATAAATAAACCCGCCGGTTACGATTTTATTATCAGCCGTAAACGCTATATCCGTGAGCGTACCATCGCCGATATTGTTTGGAAAAAACATTTGCGCCATGCCATTCACACCAAAAGACCTGTCCTGTGTGCCATCACTGTTGTAGCGCAGCAGGAGGTTTATCAGTTCATACCTGTCGGTGCCGCCGATAATAATTTTACCCTCAGTCGGAATGGCAATTGCGTTGATGTCCACTGCATCGTTCAGCTCAATGGTTACAACGCCCCCTTCTCCAAAGCTGTTATCCGGCTTACCATCGGTAGCAAAGCAGGCAAGGAAGGAGCGCTTGTCGTCGTTTATACCTGCGGTAAGGTCTCCGGTTACCACAATTCTGCCATCGGGTAAGAGCGCCATGTCCCTGCCAATGCAATTGGTATTATTGATGGGTTTTGTGGCTAATCCTCCTTCTCCAAAGTTTTTGTCCAGCGTTCCATCTTCATTCACCCGCATAACGGCAATACTGCCCCTGTAGCCGGATATGGCTGATACAATCCTGCCATCCTTTTGCAATGCCACAGCATAAGTAACTTTGGCGTAAAGAGGGTCACTTAAACTATACGCTGTTCTGCCGCTGTCGCCAAAGCTAAAGTCAGCAGAGCCGTCCGGGTTATACCTTACCAGTAAGGAGCCTCCTATAAATGTGTCGCCTTTGTAGTAACCGCCGCTGCCGCCAACCACAATCTTTCCGTCTGGCTGTAGTAAGCTGGTATAGGCATCACCCTGATAAGTAGTGCTTACTACTTTACCGCTGTCTCCAAAACTGTAATCCAGTGTACCAGGTTGCGCTGATAGTTGTAAATACAGTACAATAAGTAGAGCTGTTGTAAATATTGATTTCATACTGAAAAGGTTTTATATAACGTTCATTGTTGTAAACCGTTTTGCCTTTAAACAATTCTAAAAGTACGAAACGTATTACAGCACTGCAGGAATTACCCACAACAGCTACGCTGATACTTCTACCGGCGCGGGTAATGCTCAATCTGTTCAAACTGGTAGCCTTGCCTCCGCAGGGCATCCACCAATTGTTTTAGCTCCGACTCTTCCCATGGCTTCTGAAACATTTCGTCGTGGCTGAGCAACACAAAATGATACGGCGTAAAACACTTTTTTGGGTTGGTGATAGCCGTAGTTATTTCCTGCAGCATCTGCTGCACGGTCTGTACCGGCCTGCCATCGGCCCGGTGCTGCCACTCCAGGTCCCAGCCAAACAAATCATAACCGTTTTTATGGAGCAGGTCGGCGGCCTCCGAGCCATTCGCCACCGGGTCGTCTCTTTTCCGGTTGCCGATGCGCCAGGTGTTGCGGCCAGGCATACGCGCGTCTTTATCCGGCAGGTTCAGCAGCAACTGGTTTTTATTAAAATCGTCCAGCACGCCCTGCGGATGCGCATAATATTGCTGGTAGTGGTTGTTCGCATGTGAAAAGCTGTGGCTTGCTACTTCGAGGTAATGATCGTTGTACGCAAGTTCAAAGTCGTTGTGCATGGCTGTATCGGCAAGCGTATGCGCACCTACAACAAACATGGTAGCCGGCAGCTCTTCGCCATTCATTACGGCCAGTATGTTTTGCGTGCCGGGCAGCGGCCCGTCGTCGAATGTGAGATAAACTGTTTTGGCTGTATCCCTGCCGGTGTAGGGTGCGTAGGTAACAGCCGTATCCAAACCGCTGGTATCGGCAGCCGTAGTGTCTAATGTAAGATTGGGTTGGTAGGCTGCGCTGTCCGGTGCTTTACTGTTGCTTTTACAGGAAAGAAAACACACAACAATAAAAATGGAAAGGCAATATTTCTTAAACATAAAACAGCAAACTTACTGTTACCACAACTTTTATAATCTTTTTTGTTAATCCTGAACCTTACCATGTATTGGTGCTTGAAAACAGGCGCATAAAAAAGCACCACGCTACAGCGTGATGCTTTCCGCACCTTTTCTTTACCTCAAAATATTTAAGCTTTTCTTTTATCCAGCGCTACGAGCGCTATGCCACCGATCACCGCAATTATGCCTGCGTAGTTGGGCCAGGCAATGGTTTGCTTTTCTTTCTTACTTACCTGCACCGGACCAATGTCAACCAGCTTCTTTTCTTTGGTAAAAGAGACGTTGGTAAAAATGAGCATCAGGATGCCGGCTGCGATTAAGATAATACCGAATATACGCATAGATAAATTTTACAGGTTATTGTTTGGTAGAATCGTTGGCGTCGGAATCGGAAAATATTTTCTCTATCGAATGCATGAGTCCCGATACGGGTCCTTCCATTTTATGGGTGCGGTCATCTATTGTGTTATCGTCAAGCAGATAACCAATCTGCAGGGCCGGCGGTAAATGTTTTAGAATATCGCTGCGCTGGTCTTTAAAAAACGTAGCTATACTGTTTCCGGTTACATAATTTCCACCGTCATTATTAGCAACCGTTACCGCACCTGCCGCTGCTTCGTCAATGGCCGATTGGGCACGGCTGTTGCCCACATGTGCGTACGTTGCTACCTGGCTGAGAACATCCTCCGCTTTATCTCCGAAAAGTTCGGTGGTCCACTTAGTGTTTGCAGACTTGCCGGCCCCTACTAAGTTAGCCGCAAAGTCTTCATTGCGGGTGTATTTGTATAAACCGATAAGCGCCACCGGTATAGCGGCCTGTGATAACAATTCAGCCGAATTATCATTCATTTCGGCGGGCGGCGTCTGCGTGTTTGGATCAACTTTTTCTATAGGTGCGTTACCCGTGAGTTTTTGTACTTCTTCAATAATATTCATAACAGATTTTTTTCATTGGCGGATAAGGTTAACTCTTTAAATATCATGCCATTATTTAAGATAGCTGTTGCGGGCTGCGGGTAACGAATGCGTGGCTGAAATACAATTTGAATATGGGTGCCTCAATACAAAAAGAATATGTTTGCCAATATCATCAGGCTATAGGTTACTTAACCCGTTACCCGCAAAACCTGACCACCTGGCAAATAAAAACGGCAAGGTAGTTATTGACGCACGCCAGCCGATTACATCGCGCGCTCAGTTAAAGCTATCCGGCTTCATCGCTCAAAATTGAGCCTCATCCCCGTGTTCGATTCGTTGAATACACCATTTTCGAATACCAGGTTTCCATTTACGAAAGTATGCGTAATCGTTGCCGGGAACGTAGTGCCGAGCAGCGGGCTCCAGCCGCACTTGTGCAGGAGGTTATCCGAAGCAACGGTATAAGGCTTATCCAGATCAACCAATACCAGATCGGCAAAATAGCCTTCGCGTATATAACCGCGTTCCCTGATGGCGAAGCATTTTGCTACGGCATGGCTCATCTTCTCCACTACTTTTTCAATACTAATCTTTTCCTGCTGCACATAGTACAGCATTAGCTGCAACGAATGCTGTACCAGCGGCAGGCCGGCGTGCGCTTTCTCATACGGCTCGTTCTTTTCGTGCCAGGTATGTGGCGCATGGTCGGTGGCTATTACGTCCAGCCGGTCGTCCAGCAAGGCTTCCCACAACGCGGCTTTATGATGCGGCGCTTTAATGGCCGGGTTGCATTTGATCAGGTTGCCCAACAGTGCATAGTCGCCGGCGGTAAAGTGCAGGTGATGCACACATACTTCCGCCGTGATGCGCTTGTCTTCTACCGGAATTAAATTGGTAAATAACTGTAACTCCTTAGCGGTGGAGATATGCAGGATATGCAGGCGGCTGCCATGCTTTTTGGCGTATTGCACCGCCCGGAAACTGCTTTCAAAGCAGGCTTCTTCGTTACGGATAAGCGGATGGTCTGCCGGCTCCAACAATTCCTTTTCTTTTTTCAGCCACTCCAGGTTGGCTTTGATGATCGTTTCATCTTCGCAGTGCGTGGCAATCAGCAGCTCACTGTCGCGGAACACCCGGTCCAGCATCAGCGGGTTATTCACTAATAAATTCCCTGTGGACGAACCCATAAAAATCTTTACACCACACACTTCTTCCTTCTTGTCATTCGCCTTTAAGATCTCCAGTATATTATCGTTGGAAGTACCCATGTAAAAAGAATAATTGCCCAGCGAAAACTGCGAAGCGGTCTTGTATTTTTCTTCTAATAACTCCTGTGTAAATGCCGGCGGCACCGTATTGGGCATTTCCATAAAAGAGGTTACACCGCCGGCCACGGCTGCCTTTGCCTCGGTATAA
Organism: Ilyomonas sp.; assembly: GCA_965247435.1. Taxonomy (GTDB): domain Bacteria; phylum Bacteroidota; class Bacteroidia; order Chitinophagales; family Chitinophagaceae; genus Ilyomonas. Next base: position 3,615,862 of record OZ252019.1, read on the forward strand.
ATGGTGGCTTTGTGCGTAAGCCCCGGCTCGCGGAAATGCACCTGGTCGTCAATAGCACCGGGCAGCAAATAAAGCCCCGTTGCATCAATTTCTGTAACGGCGCCCGGCACTTCTATCTGCGGCGCTATTTTTTGGATGCGGCCCGCCCGCAGCCACACATCGCCATGCAGTATAGTGCCTTCATTTACGATGGCTGCGTTTTTAATGAGGTATTCCATGCTTATAATTTTAGCGGTTGCAAAATACTCATCTTTTGAGGCTTTGTAATGGCTAAATACTGCTATCCTCTTAGCTCCATCGTATATAGATGGCGCTTTCCTCCTGCTCCTATCCTATACTCATCCTTCGTCCATCCTTCGTTCATCCTTCGTCTTTTGTGTACCTTTTCTTTACTTATCTTTCCCTTAACCAGCATTAACCCTACAACTGCCAATCGTTTTTATCTGGAGGCTATGTTGGCCCGCTATTATAATTATTATACGTCATCTTATCCGGACATACAGCCAACTCCAACTTCGCCAACGCTGCGAAAAGCGAAAAATGGTTATACACTGCCCACCAGCCATGGCAGACACGATACATATCAGCTTATTGAAACTGCTTTACTGCCCTACTTAAATCAAACACTTTTACGCTTCCATCCAAAGCCGATTTTAGGAGAGAGCTTCCGGCTGCACTGCGGTAACCACCGGCACAGTGTACAACAATCGGCTTATCGGTCGGGATTTCATGAAACCGGTTCCTGATTGCTGCCAAAGGGATGCAGATGCTGTTTTTAAAAATCTTCCCTTCTTTCACTTCCGAAGTATTTCTAACATCCACTATGGTGTAATCGTTCTGATGGCTTGTAAACTTTTCTATATTAATATTCTCTTCTTTTATAATGCCGCTTTGGATCACAAATCCTTTTGCCACACCGCTTTCATAACCAATAGCAGCCGTTCTTTCCAACATTATCTGTAACTGTTCCCTGCTGTCGCTTGCTACATAAAATTTTTCATCCGGTGTAATAATGCTGCCTAACCACGTTTCAAATTTTTCCCCTTCCATAAGATTTATGGAATGTGGCAAATGTCCTTTCTTAAAATCTTCTTCGCCTCTTGTATCAATTACCCACAGCGATTTATCCAAAGCCGACAGCGTTTTTTCATCAACCATACCGGCGGTATTAATTTTGTCAATGCTTTCTTTCAAACCTGCCGCGCCCTTTCTGTTAAGTTCTACATCAAACGGAAAATAATGAGGAACGAAGGGCTGACCTGCTAATAAATTTTCTATAAATTTTTCTTCGGTTGCTTCCTGTAAACTCCAGTTTGTTTGCTTCTCTTGCGCAATGGTGCTGCGGCTTTCATTACTTAGATTTTTACCGCAAAGCGTGCCTGCCCCGTGTGCCGGGTACACCGTTACGTCATCCTCCAGCTTCATCAGTTTATCCCGCAGGGAATGATACATCTGCTTTGCCAGTTGGGTTCTTGTTGTTTGCATTTTTCCGGCGCTTTCCCGTAAATCGGGTCTGCCACAATCGCCGATAAAAAGTGTATCCCCGGTAAAAACAGCTTTTTGCGTTCCCGCATGTTCTAATACAACACTAATGCTGTCGGGGGAATGTCCGGGAGTATTCAATGCAGTCAGTTTTATATTACCTAACTGTATGGTTTGCCCTTCATCAAAAGCCTGATGCGGATAGAAGGCATGAACATCTTTGCTTGTATAAATGGTTGCTCCCAAAGTTTGGTGCAGTTCCAAATGACTGCTTACAAAATCGGCATGAGGATGCGTCTCAATGATACCTGTTATTTGTGCGTCATTTTCTTTTGCATACTCCATGTATGGCGTTGCACTGCGGGCAGGATCAATTAAAATTATCTTCTTTTCACAATCACTTAGAACTGCATAACTGTAATGCGAAAGATTTTCATCCACAAATTGTTGTATCTGCATAGTCATTACTTGTTCTGCAAACTTCCTTCAATTTCAATTCGCATTTGGTGACTTGTGTCACAAAGAAGGTTGGTGACCATTGTCACCGAACGTTCATACCGGAAAGGATAGTTTTGGAAATGAATAAATGGATAAAGCTTGTGTTGCTATGCTTTGCATGCATTGGTTTCATCTATTCATTAGTCTCTCTAACACAGTAAAATTGTTCTATGAAAAAGAATATGGGAAATACTGATCGCAGTATCAGGATAATTGCTGCCATCGTATCGGGTATCTTGTACTTTACCGGCGCCGTTACCGGTGTATGGAGAATTGCATTACTGGTAACAGGCGGCCTATTTATTTTAACAAGCCTGGCAGGAAGATGCATGCTGTATGCACTTGTTGGCATAAATACCTGTCCTTTAAAAAAAAAGAAAACAAGTCTTTAGTAAATGCCGGGCATCAATGCCGGCGTTTGCTTTTTATAAGCTTTGTATTCAGGAAACTTTTTTATAAGTTGGCTTTCTTCGTATTTCGCTTTGAACAGAAACAATACCAGTAAAGAGCCAAACACAAGTATGCGGAGCGTATTTTCAGAATATACTCCGTAGCCTGCCGTTAACAGTAAGATACCGGTATAAATGGGATGACGAATGTATTTGTAAATGCCCGAGGTAATCAATAAACCTGATTGTTTAGGGGATGGAAAAGGAGTAAGATTTTTATTCAGCCGGATAGCTGACAGTGCAAGTAAGATTGCGCCTATAGCTACAAAAAAAAGGGAAGCATACCTGGTGAATGCACTTACCTGAAAGTCTATCGGGCCAATACGAAACAAGTAGCCGATAAGTAACAGCAGTTGCGTAGCGACGAAATAAATATCTTTCGGTGGAGGCCGCATGGTTTTGAATTAATGTGGTAATTTTTCCCTTATTAATCCGTACACCCAGGTACCGGCAATAGCACTTAACAGCGTTATTATACTTACGCTGAAACCTGAACCTATTTGAGCGAATAAAGGTCCCGGACAGGCGCCTGTAATTGCCCAGCCAAAGCCAAATATTACTCCGCCATAAATCTGTCCTTTATTGAATTTTTTTGTTGGTAATTCTATCTTTTCTCCTTTGATAGTTTTAAGGTTGAATTTTTTTATAAGCCGGACTGATATAATGCCTGTTATAACTGCTGAACCAATTACACCGAACATGTGAAAACTTTGCAGCCTGAACATTTCCTGAATACGGTACCATGATATGACTTCTGACTTTACGAGAACAATACCGAAAAGTAACCCCATGATCAGGTACTTCAGGTAAGATAAAAGACTTTCTTTTTGAGGTTGTTCTGCCTGAAGTACATCTAATGACCGTACTTCAAAATCAGTATTAGTATTTACCGGTCGTATAAGTTCTGTTTGCATTATTTATAGTTTTAAAATAAAAGGAAGGATAAGATTAGCCATGATAAAACCACCTGCCATAAAACTGATCGTTGCTATTAAAGATGGCAATTGCAAATTTGATAACCCCATAATGGCATGGCCACTTGTGCAACCGCCTGCATAGCGGGTTCCAAAGCCTACCAGGAAACCGCCAAATACCATAAAAAACAAGCCTTTTATTGTAAGCAGTTGTTGCCAGTTAAATAATTGTCCGGGCAATAATGCATGTTGGTCGGTAATGCCATAGCCGTTTAACTCGGTAACAAGTTTCGGATTGATGGCAACCGGGTTAGGATCATTGAAAAAAGAAGCAATGATAACTGCACCCGCAATAATGCCGGCTGCGAAAAATAAGTTCCAGGCTTCTTTCTTCCAATCGTATTTAAAAAATGGAATGTTAGCCGGTAGGCAAGCGGCACACACATGACGCAGCGAAGATGATATACCCAGTGTTTTATTACCCAAAATTAATAACGCAGGAACCATTAAGCCGATTAACGGACCAGCTACGTACCATGCCCAGGGCTGTTTTAAAAAATCTATCATAAATGTTTTATTTCGTTGTGAAAAGTAATACCTCGTTTTTATATAACCAGTTCTTTAACAATAATGTATATCCCCATAACTAATACAAACCAGCCAAAACCTTTTTTAAGCTTGTTGCTGTTTACTTTTTGGTTGAAGTAAGCGCCTATATAAATTCCCATAATCGCTATGGCAGCAACGACCGTTATAAATTTCCAATCAATGGAGGCGCGGCCAATATCGCCTAAGAACCCAATCAATGAATTAAGGGCAATAATTAACAGCGATGTGCCAACCGCTTCTTTCATTGGCAGCTTCATTAAGACAACTAAAGCGGGTATCAGCAGGAAGCCGCCGCCTGCACCTAAAAAACCGGTTACCAAACCAATAAGCAGTCCATACATTACCAGCATCCAGGGCTTTTCGTTTGATCTTTTTTCTGCAACAAGTTTTTTGCTTCTTATCATGGATACCGAAGCGGATAACATAAGCAGAGCAAATGCAACCATTACAAATAAGGAATGTGTTACTTTAAAAGAGCCGAGCCTGAAAAAAACCTCCGGTATAAATGGCATGATAAACTTTCGTGCAATAAACACAGTAGTGATGGAAGAAAGACCAAAAAGTAAAACCGTTTTAAAATGCACCAGGCCTTTACGGTAATACTTAAATGCACCTGCAAGGCTTGTAAAGCCTACAATAAAAAGAGAGTAGCTGATGGCAAGTGTTGGTGGGATGGAAAACAGGTAAACCAATACCGGCACAGTAAGTATTGAACCGCCGCCACCTATCAGGCCTAATGAAATACCAATAAATAACGATGCTATATAGCCTGCTGTTTCCATTGATGCAAAGGTGGCGGCCGCCGCTTAGGACTACGGTGATATAAGTCACACAGGCATTACTCTTTTTTTATCCATTCAATAGAGCTTCTATGAATGATTAGCCAACCCTTTGCTTCCATTTTCTTTAGTAAACGACTTATCACTTCCCGTGATGAATTGAGGTCATTGGCAATTTCCTGGTGCGTAATTTTTAAAAGGGTGCCCAGTTGCCCAACCTGCTTTTTTAAATAATATTCCAGCCTTTCATCCATGCCTGTAAAGGCAATGGCATCAATGGTTTTTAAAAGTTCTTCAAACCTGTTGCGGTAAGAGGTGATGACGAACTGATACCAGCTTTTGTATTGGCTCATCCACTGCTCCATATATTCTAAGGGGATAGCTAAAATTGTTGCATCTGTTAATGCTTTCGCAAGCACCTCGCTCCTTTCCTGTTTGGCAGCACAAACCATAGAAAGAGAGCAAGCCTGCCCTGCGCTGAGATGATAAATGAAAAACTCTTTTCCATCATCATCTTCCCTGTACAACTTTATCAAACCATCTATAATAAGCAAAGTTGAGCGTATGGCTTGTCCTGCTTTTAAAAGTGTTTCACCCCTTTTCACTTTTTTTATTACACCCTGCTTCACTAATTCATCATACAAACCTGCTTCAAGATTCGGGAAAAGTGTTTTTAACTGTAACGCATCCATATCAGGCAAGGTCGTAAATATTTACTTAATAGTTTAAGACGCTGCTTTGCACTACAACTAAAGAATTACAAAGCCGGCGCCAGGCAGGGCGTCCCGCAATTTGTGGTGTAAGATGAACTAAGCCAACCTCGCTAAAGAGCCCCGCTTATTCCCACGTTTATGAAATATGCCTTGCTCCGGTGGGCAAATACGCACAGCCGCATACCCGAAAGAAGAATGAACGTACAACAGAGTTTCAGTAAAATACCGTCAGGAAATTATACTCTTCGGCTATGTGCATCTTTCATATTCCTATCCATCCCGGCATTATACATTTAGCTTTAGTTGTTATCTTCATTTTTCAATTATTAATCAGCATTGGTCTCTGCAAACAGAATACTAATATCCATAATTCGCCAAGGTTCCGGAACGATAGCAAAACGGCAAACGCTAAAGCTTACACTTCGATAAAGTTCAACCTGCTTTCGCTCTACCTGCTATCAGGGATGCCCCTGTTGCCGGTATAGCGGCTTCAAAAAGCAATCTTTACACAAATCGTAAAAACGCTAAACAAATTCCCTGTTAAATTATTTAGTGCCGCCGCATACTATAAAAAGGCAATCCATCCCTATCTTACAGCCTGTACAGCAATACCATACCACTTATGATAAAACACTTCTTTTTTATTACTGCATTCATTGCGCTGCATACCATTGCCGCTGCCCAGCCTTCCCCTATTTCCGGTTTTACCAATGCAGCGGCACAAACACAGCTAACGATAGAAAAACAATTCGACGGGCAACTCAGTGCTGCACATGTTGGCAGCACCATCAAACAACTTTCTTCGCGCCCGCACCATATCGGTTCTGCCGGTGGCAAAGCGGTGGCGGATACTATTTACAACCGCTTTAAAGCCTATGGCTGGGACGTACGCATAGATACCTATCAGGTATTATTTCCTACACCCAAAACAAGGCGGCTCGAGATGACATCGCCCACGACTTACAAAGCGCTGCTGAAAGAGCCGGCATTAAAAGAAGACGCTACCAGCAACCAGCAGGACCAGTTGCCCACCTACAATGCGTGGAGCGCCGATGGCAATGTAACGGCCGCCTTGGTATTTGTAAATTATGGCCTGCCCGAAGACTATGACTTACTGGATAGAACGGGGGTTGATGTGCGGGGTAAGATTGTAATTGCCAAATACGGCCATAGCTGGCGCGGCATTAAACCCAAGGTAGCGCAGGAGCATGGTGCAGCAGGCTGCATCATTTATTCCGACCCGGCAGATGATGGCTACTTTGCCGGCGATGTGTACCCCCAAGGCGCTTATAAAAATGAATACGGCGTACAGCGCGGCAGCGTGATGGATATGCCGGTCTATCCCGGCGATCCGCTGACGCCCGGCACTGGCTCTACCGCCAATGCACCGCGGCTTCCCTCCCACAATGACGCGGCTAATTTGCTGAAAATACCGGTATTGCCCATCAGCTACCACGATGCGCAGCCCCTGCTTGCGGCGCTCGGCGGGCGGGTTGCGCCCCGCGCGTGGCATGGCGGCCTGCCCTTTGCCTATCATATCGGCGACGGCAAAACGAAAGTGCATCTGCAGGTAGCTTTTAACTGGAATACAGTGCCCTGCTACGACATAATTGCCACCATTAAAGGCGCGCAGTACCCGGACGAATGGGTAGTGCGCGGCAACCACCACGATGCTTGGGTAAACGGGGCCAACGACCCCATCAGCGGGCAGGCGGTACTGTTGGAAGAAGCAAAAGCAATAGGCGCTTTACTCAAAACCGGCTGGCGGCCGAAGCGCACCCTGATGTATTGTGCCTGGGACGGCGAAGAGCCCGCCCTGCTGGGCTCTACCGAGTGGGTGGAAGACCATATTGGCGAGCTGCAGCAAAAGGCAGTGGTATATATTAATTCCGATGCCAACGGCAGGGGCTTTTTAAATGCCGGCGGCTCGCACGCCTTGCAGGCGATGGTGAATGAAGTGGCCGCTACTGTAACCGACCCGCAAACAGGCGTGCCGGTGCTGAAACGAATGCTGGCGAAGAATACGGCCGATGCAGTTGCTGTAAAAGATAAACGGGATGCAATGGCAAAGAAAGCACTGGAGCTGGATGCGTTGGGTTCCGGCTCCGACTTTTCGCCGTTTCTGCAGCACGCCGGCATTCCATCGCTCAACATAGAGTACGGCGGCGAAGACGGCGGTGGTGAATACCATTCTATATACGACTCTTACGACCTGTACCGCCGCTTCAAAGACCCTTCTTTTGAGTACGGTGTAGCACTGGCGCAAACCATTGGCCGCGTGGCATTGCGCATGGCCGATGCAGCAGCGTTGCCGTTTGATTTTACGTCGTTATACAGAGCCATCAGCGACTACACTAATCAGTTGATTGCACTTACAAACACGATGCGTGACAACACCGTGCTGGAAGCCGATTTGCTCAACGACAGCAACTATGTATTGACGGCAGATACGGCAGACCACCTGCTGCCGGAAAAGCAGTATGCTGCGGTTCCTTATCTCAACTTTGCGCCCCTGCTGAATGCAGTTAGTGCCTTGCAGCACAGCGCAGACAGCCTGCAAATGATCACCAAACAGGCGGCTGCTGCAGGTACCGGCGATGCCGTAAATAAAGCATTATACCAGGCAGAGCAGCAACTGCTGTTACCCGACGGGTTGCCGCGCCGTAGCTGGTATAAACATGCCATTTACGCACCGGGCTTTTACACCGGTTATGGCGTAAAAACATTGCCCGGCATCCGCGAGGCAATAGAACAGCGAAACTGGCCGGAAGCACAGTTGCAGATACAATCGGCAGCCGACGCCATTAACCGGTTAAGTACTTATTTACAAAGAATTCAGGCCTGATAAACTGGTTATATAATTGCTTTATTTGAACTATAAGTAATCGGATAAATGACACAGCAACAAGCAGCCGTGGTATTGGGCGCCACGGGTATGGTCGGCAACCTGCTAACACAACGGCTTTTAAAAGATCCGGCCTTCAGTAAGGTAAGAGCCCTGGTACGGCGGCCACTATCTTTCCGGCACCCACGGCTGGAAGAACAGGTAGTGGATTTTGAGAACGGCAACGATATACAAAGTAAGCTGGGTACGGGCGATTGTATCTTTAGCTGTATCGGCACTACCAAAAAGCAAGTGCAGGGCGATGAAGCGGTGTACTGGAAGATAGACCACGACATACCGGTAAATGCAGCTACGCTGGGTAAAGCGGCCGGCTTCCATACGTTTGTGCTGGTATCCTCTGTTGGCGCTAACCCTGCCACTACCCAATTTTACCTACAGCTAAAGGGTATTGTAGAAAGGGATATTGCAGCACAAAACTATCGCAGCACGCATATCTTCCGGCCTTCGATGATACTGGGAAGGCGGGAGGAGAAACGCCTTGGGGAAAGTGTGTTGCAGGGCACCATGAAAGCCGCATCCTACCTGATGTTTGGCGCTATGCAAAAGTTTAAGGCGATACAAGCCGATGATATTGCCAAAGCCATGATTACCGCCGCGCGGCAACAACAACCGGGTAAATATGTTTATGAATTTGGTGCGATCAAGAAGCTGGCTGTGAATGGAACAAACCATAAAGTTGCGGGCCGGTAGAAGGTCTATAAAGATTGATGCAACTATTGGTATTAGCTGCAGTGTTTTTACCTACGTAGCATTTGCTGAATTTGATTATTTAATTGCGGGATTTTATTCTTTGCAACGTCCCAAACAATGGAATAGTTAATTCCCATATAATCATGTATCAAGCGGTCCCGCATGCCAGCCATTTCTCTCCATTGAATTGAATTCCATTCTGTTTTGAAATCTGCCGGTATTTTCTTTGCTGCTTCACCGATTATTTCTAAACTCCTTACAATTGCCCGCTTCAAAGTTTCATCTTCTAAAAATTCCGCTTTTGATAAATTCTCGCTTACAGAAATCACATACGAACATTCATCAGCAATATGTTTTATAAATGCTATCGGTTCCTTAGACATAGATTACGTCTTTTAAAATTTTGGGACCGATGTATTTACTTAACCCATTTTTAGTAACAATTTCAATTTTTTCATTTTTAAAAATGCTTTCAAACATATCATACACAGTCATGTAGTTGTCAAAGTTTTCCTTTTCCGGTTCAAATTCTATCAATAAGTCAATATCACTTTGTTGAGACTGCTCGTTTCTTAAATATGATCCGAATAAGCCAATATTTTGCACACCGAATTTTGTAAATTCAGATTTATGAGATTTTAAAGTGGCGATTATATTTTCTTTTGTTGTCATTTAAACGTAATAAATAATTTATCTCAAAAGTATGCCGCTTTATGCAGTAAGCATTATTGCCAACAATTATTGCGAAATTCAATCTGTACACTGCAGCTTTTATCAAAACAACATCCTTGCTTTAGCAACAGTATAACACTGCCGTTCAAAAATCCTGTGCATCTCCCCGAATCCCCGTTTATCTTTGCCCGCACATGTATTTCAATTTAAACGATACACTCAATTTAATCAGCAAGCTTACGCCACGCCGCCTGTGGAATGCGGCTAAAGTGGTAGGCAGCTTTCAACTGACGAAGCTTACCAAAAAGCCGCTGCAGTGGGGTTACCCGATTTCGGTATCGTTTGAGCCTACCACCTCGTGCAACCTGCGCTGCCCCGAATGCCCCAGCGGGCTGCGGGCTTTTACCCGCCCGACCGGCATGTTACAGAAAGATTTCTTCCGGCAAACGATGGATGATATTTATAAAGACCTGTTGTACCTTATCTTCTACTTCCAGGGCGAGCCTTATCTGAACCCTGATTTTCTGGACATGGTGAAGTATGCGCACGACAAAGGCATTTATACCGCTACTTCTACCAACGCGCATTACCTCACCGATGAGAAAGCAAAACGCACGGTGGAGAGCGGTTTGGACCGTTTGATTATTTCTATTGACGGCACCACGCAGGACGTATATAAGCAATACCGCGTGGGCGGCAACTTAGAGAAAGTGCTGGAGGGCGCGCGTAATATTGTAAAGTGGAAAAAGGAACTGAAGAGCAAAACGCCGTTTGTGTTTTTCCAGTTCCTCGTGGTAAAGCCGAACGAGCACCAGATAGAAGACATCAAGCGCCTGGCTAAAGAAGTGGGTGTTGACCAGATCCGCTTTAAAACAGCGCAGGTATATGATTATGAAAACGACCCGAACGGGCTTATTCCTTCCATTGGTAAATACAGCCGCTACCGTATGGGGAAAGATGGCAAGATGAAAAGCAAGAGCGGCCTTGGCAACCATTGCTGGAAGCTTTGGCACGCGAATGTAATAACCTGGGATGGACTGGTCGTGCCCTGCTGTTTTGATAAGGATGCGGCGCACCGGCTGGGCAATTTACAAAGGCAATCGTTTAAAGAAATCTGGAACAACGATAACTACCGGCAGTTTCGCCGCGAACTGATGACGAGCCGCAAGAACATTGACATTTGCGCCAACTGCAGTGAAGGTTTAACGGTGTGGGAAGACTGATGTATTGTTAATTAGTAATGGTTAAGGGTTGATGGAAAGACAGTGGTTTGATTCCCTTTAGCTCCACTTTTATTAGTTAAGAAAGGCGGAAATACATTCAATAACTTTGAGAGAAATAATCAGACGATGGAAACTGTTTTACTGCAAATAAATAGCCCAAAAGCATATAAGCTTTTAGAAGATTTAGAGGAATCAGACGTCATTAAAGTTTTAGAAAAAAAGATTTATCCTGTGCAAAAACTCTCCGAGAAATATAGTGGCAAACTGCCAGCCGATATTGCAGATGATCTTCAAAATTATATAGCAGCAAGCCGTAACGAATGGAACAAGGGTATTTAATCGATAGTAATGCAGTGATAGATTATTTGGGCAATAAGTTTCCTGCGAATGGTATGCAGCTAATGAATGCTATGATCGACGCTGTGCCAAAAGTTTCCATCATTACTAAAATAGAAGTGCTTGGTTTTAATGCTCCTCCTGAATCTTATCTTTTGCTTGAAGATTTTATGAATGATGCTGTCTTGTTCGACTTAACTATAGCCGTAACGGAACAAAGTATTCTGCTTCGTAAATCGTATAAGATTAAATTACCCGACGCTATTATTGCAGCTACTGCAATGGTTAACAATATGACGCCGATAACACGAAACACCGAAGACTTTAAAAATATTAAGAATTTGAAGATTATCAATCCCTACTTACTACAGGATGCAGTTGGCCACTTTTAAAATAATTACGAGCCGAAAGAACATTGACATCTGCACTAATTGCAGTGAAGGTTTAACGGCGTGGGAAGACTGAGAACGGGTAATTAATTATGGGTAATTTTAATTGAGTTCAACAGATAGTTACCTCTTTCACCAACAATAGAACACCATGATTCCAACAAAAGGTTATGCAGTGCATAACGCAACCGACCATTTACATCCTTTTGATTTTGAGCGCCGCGAACCTGGCGCGCACGATGTGCAGTTTGAAATTGTGTACTGTGGCGTGTGCCATTCCGATATTCACCAGGTGCGCAACGAGTGGCAGAACTCTATTTATCCCATGGTTCCCGGCCATGAAATCGTAGGCCGGGTAACGAAGGTAGGCAACGGGGTAACGCGCTTTAAAGAAGGCGACCTTGCTGCGGTAGGCTGCCTTGTAGATTCGTGCCGCGAGTGCAGCAATTGCAAAAAAGGACTGGAGCAATACTGCAAGAATGGGAATGTGCAAACGTATAATGGCCGCGAAAGAGACGGCAAAACCGTAACCTATGGCGGCTACTCCAACCAGATTGTAGTGCATGAGGATTTTGTGCTGCACATCTCCGATAAGCTGCCGCTGGAAGGCGTGGCGCCGCTGCTCTGCGCGGGCATCACTACGTATTCGCCGCTGCGCCACTGGAAGGTAGGCGAAGGGCATAAAGTGGGCGTAGTAGGCCTCGGCGGCTTAGGACACATGGCGGTAAAATTTGCGGCTGCCTTCGGCGCCGAGGTAACGATGCTCAGCACATCGCCGGATAAGGAAAAAGATGCGCGCCGCTTAGGCGCTCATAAGTTTGCGCTTACCAAAGACCCGGAACAACTGAAAGGGCTGACCAGCTATTTCGATTTTATTATAGACACCGTTTCCGCGCCGCACGATTACAATGCTTACCTCAACCTGCTCGATACCAACGGCATCATGATTTGTGTGGGCGTGCCGCCGACACCGGTGGAGCTGTTAGCTTTCAATCTACTGGGCAACCGCCGCAGCCTTGCCGGGTCCGGTATCGGCGGCTTACCCGAAACCCAGGAAATGCTCGACTATTGCGCCGAACACAACATTGTATCGGATGTGGAAGTGATAGACATGGCGTACATAAATGAAGCATACGAGCGCATGCTGAAAGGCGATGTGAAGTACCGCTTTGTGATAGATATGGCAACGCTGTAATTTAATTTTGGAAAATTAATCGGTCAACATTATCTATCACTCACAGCTTATCATTTATTATTTAATGTTCTCCACTTTGTGAAAAAAAGAACGAAAAAAAGCCACCCGAAAACGATGTTACCCCACGTTTTCCTGCTATGCCCTGATACAGCTTTTGTACTGCTGTGAATTCAGCAACTGTACTGCTTCAGCACAGTGAAGAACGATACCGCTTTGAGCCTATTGAGCGTTGATAATGTATTTATCCGTGTTTGCCAAGCCACTTACCAGCAGTAAGTGGCTTGGTTATTTAACCACTTCGCCGGCTGTATTGAAACCGGAGAAGCAGGAAAGGGGTTAAATAAAACATTGCTGCTGCTTTTTACCAGCCACTACTTTTGCAGCTTATTCCATTCCATGAAACGCATAGCCATTTTTGCTTCGGGCGCCGGCAGTAATGCCAAACAGATTATTGATCACTTTAAAGATCATGCTGCTATACAGGTAGCGCTGATCGTCTGCAACAAACAAGGCGCGGGTGTAATAGCCATCGCTGCTGATAATGACGTGCCGGTTTTAATGATCCAAAAGGTGCGGTTTTTTCATGGCGACGCTTATATAGATGAATTGAAAAATGCGCAGGTCGGATATATTATTTTAGCCGGCTTTTTATGGAAAATTCCGTCCCTCTTAATACAGGCGTATCCGGATAAAATCATCAATATACATCCGGCTTTATTACCCAAATATGGCGGCAAAGGCATGTATGGAAATTTTGTGCACGAAGCAGTGATTGCTGCACACGATATGGAAAGCGGCATTACCATTCACCTGGTAGATGAACTGTATGATCATGGGCGAACCCTGTTCCAGGCAACCTGCCCCGTATTACCCAATGATACTCCTGAAAGACTGGCGCAACGGATACATGCGCTGGAGCACCGGCACTACCCGGAGGTGATTGAACAGTTTATAACAGTTAGCAGTTCATTATAAAGCCCTTTACTCTTTCACAAAAGCTTGTGTAGTAGTAGTGCCGTTGTGCTGCATTTTAAGCAGGTAGTTGCCCCGCGTGAGGTGAGCGGTGTTTACGCTGTAGCCTCTGCCACCAGCCGTAGCAGTCGTGCGTACATTACCCTGCAGGTCCACTACGCTTACCGCCGTCTTACCGCCTGTAGCTAAGCCCTGCAGTTGCAGGTTATCCTTTACCGGGTTAGGGAACATTCTTACCTGTGAAGATTCATCTATCAATACGGTATTAGAGTAAGTGCGTGATCCGTCTTTGGCTATGGCAGCGAGGCGGTAATAAGTGTTGCCGGTAAGCGGCGCGGCATCTTCATAGTTGCTACTGCTGTTGCCAAGTTTTGTTACCTCTTTATAGGTAATGCCATCGCTGCTTCTTTGTACGGCATAATAGCGGAAGTTATTGCCCACTTGCCAGCTAATGCCATGATGCTGCAGCCAGCGTTTGATGCGGATGGAGAGCGGTTGCTTGTTATCATTATAACCATTATAACGGGCAAGCACATAAGAAAAAAAGTCATTAGACTGATAAGTACTTGCTACTATTATTTTACCGTCTCTTTGCAATACCGTATTAGCACAATTTTCATCTAAATTAAAATCGCTTATTGTTTTTCCGTCAATACCAAAAGAAGAATCAAAAGATCCTTCTGCTTTTAAGCAAACAAGGGCAAGATTGCCATTTATATCTCCCGATACATCGCCTGTTAACAATATACGTTCATCTTTCAACAGCAAGACTGTTTTCGCCTGTGTAAATGTTTCACTTAATTGTATGATTTTCTTACCATCCTCATCAAAGGTGTTATCTATTGAGCCATCCCTATTATAGCGAACAACACTCATTGCTGTATTAAGGCAGGTGCCGGCAGCAAGGATGCGCTGTTGCTTATCTATAGCTAAACTGTTGACGCTCTCATCAGATGGCACGCCACCCTCTGCTATCTTCGTCTTTACCATACCATTGCTGCCAAACGAATCGTCAAGCTCACCATCAGGCAGGTACCGGATGAGCATAAAGTAGCGGCTTATCTGATAGTCGCCACCTACTACAATTTTACCATCGTCCTGCACAGCAATGGCATGTATATTATCTACGCCGGAACCCGGATAAATGACATAGCCCTTACCACCAAAACTATTATCCAGCGAGCCGTCCGCGTTGTAGCGCACGGTAATAACTTTTGAATCATTGCCTATGCCCTGCAGGCTGTAGGTACCGGTTAAAACAATCTTACCGTCCCGTTGCAATGCAATAGCACTAACAGCCTCGTATTCACCAAAATCAGTGATTACGATACCGTTTGTTCCAAAGGAAGAATCAGGCGTACCGGCAGCAGTAAACCTTGCCAGCGTTATATCTGCATTATACGGCGGATAGTTATTGTCTTCAATTGTATAGTTGGTGCCTGCTGCTACAATCTTACCGTCCGGCTGCACCTGTACATTTATCCAGCCATCGCCCTGGTCATATTGTTTAAATAAAGTACTTACCTTTCCTTCTTTACCAAAACTATTGTCTATAGCGCCATCCGTGTTATAACGGATAAGAATAAAGCTGCCATCAGCATTAAGACCGCTTACAATTACTTTGTCATCTGCCTGTATGGCTGAAGAATTTATAAACGTGCCGGATACAGGATTGTAAGTAGAACCGTTCGTACCGTAGCTCTTATCTAAAGTGCCCGGCTGGGCTTGTAGTAGAGAAAGAATGCTTACAAAAGAAAGAAGGGTTAGAAAGATTTTCATAATAGTAAGATTATAGTGACAGATGAATGATGGAAGTATCTAAAAGCGCCGGTATTATGCACTTCAGCTACTGCTAACTATAGCGGTCGTTGCGCCAGGGATAGGCGGTGTTGGAGTAGCCTCTCCGCTCCCAGAAGCCTAAGCGGTTAGCCGTCATAAACTCAATCCTGCTGATCCATTTCGAACCTTTCCAGGCGTATAGTTGCGGCGTAATCATGCGTACAGGCCCGCCATGTTCTACCGGTAAAGGCCCGCCTTCTACCGTATGCACCAGTAACACATCTGGTTTTAAAGCTTCTTCCAATGCGAGGTTGGTGGTATAGTTGTCGTAGCCGTAACATAGAATATGCGTGGCATTATCTTTCGGCTGAACGAGCGCTGCAAGGTCGAGCAGGCGTACGCCTTTCCAGTTCATATTCAGCTTAGACCAGGTAGTAACACAATGAAAATCGGAAGTGTCATCGGTTTGCGGCAACGTTATAAAATCGTCCCAGGTAAGTACGGCAGGATGCTCCACCGCGCCATTAATCGTCAGCCGCCAGTCCTTTATCGCTATCTGCGGCTGCTCGCCCAGGTCCAGCACCGGCCATTTGTTGGTGATGGTTTGCCCGACCGGTATTGCCGGCATCGCATGGCGGTTGAGAGAGCCGGTGCCCATTGGTTTATTATCGGCTACCGAAGGCGTTTGTTGCATCTTTTCTTCAAAGCGGGCTTTCAGCTTCATTCGGGCTTCCACAATCCGCTGCAGCTTATCCTTATTTTCCATACCCTGAAAGTACGGCATTTCAGGTGAGCAACGTGTCAGGCACTTCGAAAGTGTCAGACACGTTGCTGGCGTTTATTTATCTTCTGCATCTTCCTTAAAGTCCTTTTCAAAATTACTCTTGCGCAATTTTTTAAATACATCGAGCCCGATCTTTACGCTGCCGTCGCTGTTAGACTTTGCCCGCAAATACACGCTGGCGCCGGCTTTGCGCTTAGCGCCTTTATTTTCTACTACATAGTCATCGTCCCGCTTCTGCAGGTTGCTCAGCGGTACCTGAATGCTGATGTCGGTATTGGTGGCAAAGCTGTAAATGCCTTCCACAAAAAGCGTAAGGGCGCTGGATTCAATCTCCATCCGGTGTATAAATATTTCGTCTTTGCGCAGCTCGAGGCTGTCTTTCAGTTCGGCAAATTCCACGTTGCTGAAATCCCGGTCTTTAAAGGCTACTTTCTGGATGTTTTTGAGCGACTCCATATTTTTCAACGCCCCTTTTTTGAGGGAGAACTGCAGGTTACCGACCATGCTTTTTTGCATGATATTGCCTTTGCCATCTATCCCTAATTTCACATGGGCGGTAGTGTTTAACGTACCGCGCAGGTTATCGGAGGTAAGACCCGTCATTCCAAAATTATTAAAGGCATAAAACAGTTTCTGCACATTAATATTTTCCAGGTTTACGTTGGTAGAAGCCTCATGGTAGTTATCATTCACCTGGTGTATCCGCGCATTCATCGTAAGCCTGCCATCGGCATGTTGCAGCGATACTTTTTCCACCTCCATATCATTATTTTTAAAAGCAATATTAGCCTGTACATTGCGTGCAGTAAAGCGGTTCATGTGTACGGCATTAGCTTTTAAATTCATATTGAGGGTGCCGTTTTCCAGCGCATCATCCAATTGCACCGCCGGTCTGGCCATACCGCCGCTGGCCTTCTTTCGTACCGTTGGGGTGCGCCGGGCGGCAAACAGGGATTTAAAATCGGCAAGGTCTATATCAGGCGTAAAAACGGTGCAAAGCACGGTTGCCTGCCCCGGTATGCTGGCTGCAGCTAATACATTCAGGTTTTGTCCGGCCACTTCTACTTTAAAGTGATTCGTATTGAGGTCGCACTGCAGGCTGCGCACCAGCAGGGCACTCTGAGAGAAAATGATCTCTCCGTTGCAATTGCCGAATGTGAGGTTGCGCGGCGCATAATTTACTTCTGCATCTTTAATAACCAGGTTGCCACTCAGGTATTGCATCATGGCCGGGCTGGCGCCCAACGGCCCGTTGTATTGCAGGTTGAGCAGGGCGCCGCCTTTTATAAAATGCAGGGTAGCAAGCCCCAGCTTCTCATCCAGCGCGGCCAGCGTGGTCGCAGACGTAAAATCGAACTGCAGTATGGGATGTACGAGGTTGGTAACAATAGTATTGGTATTGGCAAGCAGTGAAATGCCGCCCCAGTTAGCAGACAACTTTGCCAGCATCACTTCGGAATTATCGTCGGTGCGCGGGTAAGCCTTGTTGCGCTCGTTGGTAAAAGAGCCGGTAAAGTTGCAGTCGTCCAGCGTAACCACGGGCGTTACCAATTGGTTATGCTTTACCACCCATTGCACATTTACAATGGGTATGGTGCGGAACGCCATCGGCCCCTCAATGGTAGCAGTAAGGTTTAACGGCTTCGTAAGCTCCACTAAATTTACTTTTTTCTGAATATTCGCGCTCACTAAGGAAGCGGCTTCTTTGTAGCTCACCGCATCCGCTTTGGCTATTACTTTAAAATGCGCGTTGAGCGTATCGGCGAGATAAAAATTGCCGGTTAGTAAAAAGTTGGCCGTGCCTATCTTCACCGGCGTTTCCGGGAAAGCCAACTCCTTTGATTCATTGTTGAAAGTAAGTTTCCAGTCGCCCGCAATTGTTTTATCTTTTAAAAAATAACCTTTCTGCAGGTTGAATCCAAGGCCTTTTACCAGCATGTTTTCCTTCATAGAAATGGTCGTGATAGAATCTTCATATTCCAGCGTAGCGTTGAGGTATCTTACCTGTGTGCCATACCATTTGTTTTTTACGGCATCCTCCGTTACGAAGCCTACATTTTTCAGTTCTATTTCGTCTATGATGGCCGGGTGCGCACCCGGTTTTTTTTCTTTATTCTCTTTGAACAGATAATTATTGCTGTAGCCGTTTTTATCTTTAAATAAATGGATGATGCCATTCTCTAAGTAAAGGTTATGAATATCCACCTGGCTGCTGATAAGCTTTAATGCGTTGAGGCGGGTAGAGATAGATTGCACCTGCAGCAGCGGCTTGTTGTACAGCGAATCTTTCAGGCTTACCTGCTGCAGGCGGATATCAACATTGGGAAAATGCCGCCACACATTAATATCAACGTCTTTTATAGACACAGTGCCGGCAACGGCGTTGTTTAATTTATCGTTCACGAGCTTTACAAAAGAGGCTTTATTAGTGTTTACATATACCTGCAATATGGTAAGGGCTAATACTATAAACGCCACCACACCACCAAGTATCCACAGCAGTATCTTTAAAAATTTTCGTTGTCTTTCTTGCATATAAAATCCGGTATAATAAATAAATGGGGATGTACAGCCATCAGCTACGCTGCAAACTATTTTGCTATAAAAGAAAAAATCCCGCCAAGTTTAGCGGGATATAAGATAGCCTGAAAGTTTTAACGGTTGGTAATGACAGCTTTAGCCCGTTTGCGAAACCTTATAACCAGAATTTTGTACGCAGCACATAGGGCAGCATATTGAGCCACGTAGGCCATTCGTGCTTTACATCGGCACCCCAGATCTCCAGGTTGTGCCAGATGCTTTTGCTCCACAGGATATCGGAAAACTTACGGTTCTGCCCCGGGTCTTCATAATCGCCGCTGCCGGTAAGTATGTGTATATGGTTGCTCGCCTTTATTTTATCAAGATACCAGCTATCATTCAGGTTGGGCAGGTAATGCACCGGGCTGTTGTAATACACCTGCTCGTCCCAATAGCCGCGGCTGTATTCGGTAAGGTCGTACACGCCACTCATGCTGATAACGCCGTTGATGATATCGGGGCGCTTGAGAAAAAGGTTCATACTGTGCAACGCGCCAAACGAAGCGCCGCAGGTATAGATGAATGTATCGTTGCCTGTATTATTACGGATAAACGGAATCACTTCGTCGTGCACATAGCGGTTGAAATTGTTATGGTTGATGGCTTTATGCTCGCCTAACATGTTGTTGTTCATCCAGCTTTCATTGTTCATGCTGTTAACGCTGAACACTTTTATCTTGCCGCCGTCAATAAACGGCGCCAGCGCATTAATGAGGTTAAAGCGCTCGTACTCGAGAAAGTCGGCACCGGCAGTGGGCACCATCAATAAAGCAAAACCATAGTGGCCATAGGTAACGATCGGCATTTCGCGGTTGGTGCTCGGGCTATACCAGGAAGTAATTTCTCTGCGCATGTAATGAGTTGAGGTTGGTTAAAGGATAAAGATAAGATGCGCACTAATAAAACGGCAACACACACAGCATATAAATATTTTTGTGCAGCTACAGGGCAATGCGGGCCGCATTAATGAGGCAACGGTATTGACGCAAGTGTTTTTATTACCCGTTTGCTGATTTGAAAAACTGTTTAGCAATAACAGGTTTTATTATCCTGCTGTTTGCGGTACCAATTACCGTTAAAGCTGCTATTATTTAATTAAGCCGGCTTTGTATCCATGCGCTGTATATGCCAGCCGCTGCCTTTCATCCATAGCCAGGTGGCTGTATAAGTCCCTTTTACATGCACGGTGTCTCTGTTACCTATAACATCGGTCTGCCGGTAAGTCCCTTTTTGTACAGCGCCATTACCACTTATTATAAGCGAGTCTGTTGTTGAAACCTGCGATAAGACCTGCACGTTTTTAAAGGCTGTTAAAAACTTCCGGATAGAGTCCCGGCCATGCGCAACAGCGCCGAGGTCGCCATCCGGTGTATAAAACTGTGCAATAGCATCGGCATCCAACTTTTTTATTAAATAGTCGTAGTGCCGCATGGCCGCTTCTACGCCCTTTGCATTGTGCAGGCTACGGGTGCAGGAAAATAAGACTGCAAGGGATACGAGCAGCATACTTGTATAAAGCCGATGGCGGAGACACATAAGGCGGTTTCAATTGATGGTAAGGAAATAAAAAGTATAGTAGTGACTCAATTTGAAATTCAGGAACTATAAAAACCTGTGGGGTTAAATAGCTTTGTAAGATAAAAATGTGTAGTAACTGGAGGGGTTAATCGCTGTTATTTTCAAAGGAAGTCACTACCAAAAGTATAGACAAAACGGTTTTATACTAAGACCCTGTTCTTCAATAAAGCGAAATAAAAAAAGCGATACTTCATGGCCTTGACCCGACTGCATGGCTATTCCCCGTATTACGTTCCCTCCAACGTTTTGCCCGATCATCAGTAAGTACAGTGTAACTTAAATTATTTCAAGTTTTAGGCGGGCGGGGACGCCCGCCCATAGCCATGCTACCGGGTGGCGCCGCAACATCCGGACTATACAGGATATGTAAACTAACTTAAGTTACAGTGTAGTAAGTAAGCACTTTAAAAATTATAGTTCGCATTTGCAACCAGCTTACTATCCTCCTTGCTGGTGAAGAGATACCCGCAAACAATTGCAGGGTTGCGGTTGATGCTATCCCGGCCATCAGCAAATAAGCGAAGGCAAATTACTATTTACATTCACAAACAGCTTTGGGGCAACTGCTGTCGGGCAGGCTGCTACTTTCAAAAATCACTGTAAAAAGCTTTAA
This sequence comes from Ilyomonas sp., assembly GCA_965247435.1. GTDB lineage: Bacteria > Bacteroidota > Bacteroidia > Chitinophagales > Chitinophagaceae > Ilyomonas. The sequence goes on from OZ252019.1 coordinate 3,637,022, forward strand.
ATATTTTCTTAATACGCATAACTGTATTTTTAAAATTATATTTAACGCGGCTTAATTCCCTTTATAAATTACAATAAGAAACCGATTCAAATTTGCTGTATGAAGTTATGCTTTTCTAAATTCCTGTGCTTTTTTACCCTTTTGTCTTTTATTTCAACAGCTATGCGGGCGCAAACCGGCGTGCTTACCCAGCACAACGATATCAGCAGAACCGGCTGGTATCCGCACGAAAGTGTTCTGACTACCAAAAATGTAAAAGCCGGTTCTTTTGGCAAGCTGTTTACCCGCGCTGTGGACGACCAGGTATATGCGCAGCCTTTGGTAATGCTGAATGTAACAATACCCAATACCGGTGCAAGGAATATTGTAATCGTTGCGACGGTCAGCAATACCATCTATGCGTTTGATGCAGACTCGGCCGGTATTGCCGCCCCTTACTGGCAGATAAACTTATCACCGGCCGGCACAAGAGCGCCGAAGAATACCGATATGACCGATGCCTGCGGTGGCGGCTACAGAGACTTCAGCGGTAACATGGGCATTGTAGGTACGCCCGTAATTGATTCCGCTACAAACACGTTGTATGTAGTAGCGCGGTCGGTTACTACAGCGAACGTTTTTAAGCAATACCTGCATGCGCTGGACATAAGTACCGGTGCAGAAAGGCCCAACAGCCCGACACTGATTACTGCGCAGGTAGCCGGCAACGGCGATGGCAGCACCGGCGGTATTGTATATTTTGATCCGCAGAAACAAAACCAGCGCTGCGGCCTTTTATTGCTGAAGGGAACTGTATATATCAGCTATGCTTCGCATTGCGACTGGGGCCCTTACCATGGCTGGATATTGGGCTACGACCAAACAACGCTGCAGCAAACAAGGGTTTACAACAGTACGCCCAACGGCTACTGGGGCGGCATCTGGATGAGTGGCGCGGCGCCGGCTGCAGACGAAGAGGGTAATATTTATGTTGCCGTGGGCAATGGTTCTGTTGGCTACAACGGCGATGCCGGCAGTATTATTAACCGTTCGGAAAGTGCATTGAAATTAACGCCGTCGGGAAACACGATTAACGTAAGCAGCTTTTTCTCGCCCACCAATATTGCCGAACTGGAAGCAGCGGATCTTGATTTTGGCGTAACGCAAATGCTGCTGTTACCCGGTACCAACCGCGCCATGACTTCCTGCAAGGATGGGCATCTTTACCTGATGGACCGCAATAATATGGGCGGCTATAGCGCTACCGTAAACAACGTGGTTCAAGCCATAGACCTTGGCGTAAATGCGCACCTGCGTTCTTCCCTGGCTTATTACAAAGGCGCACAGAAAGAATGGGTATATTCCTGGAGCGAGAATGCATTATTAAAAGCATTTCCCTATAACCGCACTACCAATAAATTCGATTTAAACAATACCGTCAGCAGCGGTGTGCAGGGCCCAACGGGCAACAATGGTGCGCTGCTCTCCGTATCGTCCAACGGCGCTGCCGATTCTACCGCCGTTTTATGGGCAAGCCATGCCGCCAACGGCGATGCCAACCAGAGCGTGCGCCCCGGCATCCTGCGTGCTTTTGATGCCAATGATGTAACAAAGGAATTATGGAACTCGGCGCAGTATGCTACCGATAATCCTGGCAACTACGCTAAATTTAACTGCCCGACTATTGCCAATGGCAAAGTGTATCTCGCTACTTTTTCCAATAAGCTGGTCGTATATGGCCTGACAAACAAAGCCATTGATAGCTGCAACACGCCCAACATCGCTTTAAACAAAACAGTGGTAGCTTCTTCGCTGGAAAACGGTGGTCAGTTCCCCGCCGGCGCAGCAGTGGATGGCGATGCTAACACTAGATGGAGCAGCGAATACAGCGACCCGCAATCTATTTATGTGGACCTCGGCAAACGCTATGATCTGTGCAATGTAGCGCTGCATTGGGAAACGGCTTTAGGTAAAGATTTTAAAATACAATTGTCGGACGATGCAGTCAACTGGACTACTTATATCACCATTACCGGCAATGTGGATGCGGACAATTATTTACCCATACAAGGGAGTGGAAGGTATGTGCGGATGCTCGGTACAGCAAGAGGCACCGAGTATGGCTATTCTCTTTGGGAATTGGAAGTGTATGGCCGGGAAAGCGCTTCGGCCTGCGCGCCGCCATCGGGTTTAAGCGCCGATAATATCTATGGCGATGCCGCCACGCTTACCTGGATCGGAAATGGTGCAGACAGCTTTAACGTACAGTATAAAACGGTTTCTGCAGGTAGCTGGACAACCGTTGCCACGAATACCAATTCGCTAACGCTTACTGGCCTTGCCTGTGCTACCGATTATCTCTTCGGGGTACAAGGAAAGTGCAGCAGCAATGGCACCAGCGATTATACCGAATCTGCCGCTTTCTCCACCCTTTCCTGCGATGTGGATTGCAGCCCGCTGCCTACACGATGGACAACGCAGGACATCGGCGATGTAGGTGTTGCCGGCTCTGCCTGCTTTAGTAATGAAGTGTTCACACTTAAAGGCGCCGGCGATGACATCTGGAATACGGCAGACGCTTTCCGGTTTGCCTTTACCACCAATGTGGGCGATATAGAAATAAAGGCAAGGGTAACAACGATGGACGGGACCAATGAGTGGAACAAATGCGGCCTTATGATCCGCGAAAGTTTAACGCCCGGCTCCCGCCATGCTTTTGTTGCTATCACCGGCGCCAATGGCGCTGCCTTTCAAAACAGGACGGTAACGGATGGCGAAAGCAATAACACCAACACCGGCGCAGGCATTGGTGCGCCTTACTGGATTAAACTGGTGAAAACCGGTTCGGTATATACTGCTTACAGTTCTGCGGATAACACCAACTGGATGCCCGTTGGCGACCCGGTGGACGCCGGCTTTGGCGGTGGCAATATACCGGTGTATGCAGGGCTGGCGATAACCAGCCATGATAACAATACGCTCTCTGCAGCTACGGTTGATAACTACCTGCTTACCAGCGGCACGCTGCCGCTGCAGCTCATTAGTTTTAACGCCAGCCTTTCCTTAACGCAAACGGTAAACTTGCAATGGATAATGGCTTCTGTAGCCGGCATCCGGAATTTTGTGATTGAGCGGAGCAGTGATAACCTTGTTTTTAGAGACATCGCAACAGTGAGTACAACGCAAAATGGCAGCGCCGAAACTTTCAACTATGAAGACCGCTATCCGAAAGGCGGCGTTAATTATTACCGCCTCCGCATTACCAGTGCCGATGGCTCGGTTACCTATTCGGCCGTGGCGTTTATAACCTTTACCGGCAACCGCGCGCCGGCCTTAGCGCCCAACCCGGCACATAACATCGTAAGGATTGTCCAGGGCTCCGAAGCCATTAAATTTATTAACCTGTACGACATCAGCGGCCGGCTGGTGTACCGCGTTGACAACGCCAATACTTCGAATGTAATCTCAATACCCGTAAACAACTTAGCCAACTCGATCTATATCGTTGAAATGCGGACCGCGACGACAGTGTATAAAGAGAAGTTAGTAGTGCGGAATTAGGGAGGTGGGTTTGAAAATAAAGCGGCATATAGTTTACTGTATGCCGCTTTATTTTTTGGTGTTGTGGAGTTTTGAAAGAATGGGAAAGTGTTGCAGAAAAGACAAGCAGCAATTAAACTTTGAAATAGAAGTAATCAGAACAGCATTAAGGCTTTTGGAAGCGGAAGAACTTAAAATAAGAGATTTTAATAAAGCGCTCTGTCAAGGTGAGAAAAGTGGATTGGAAAAGAACTTTGATCCAAAAGCAAATTTGAAGAAACTACACAGCAGGTTTTTATGAATTCACTTCCGTTTGTTATTAGTAAAAAGGCTGTTTCTGACTTAGAGGAAATCCGGCTTTGTACATTGGAGAAATGGTTTTTAGCGCAGGCAAATCACTACTATAATCTAATATTTGATGAAATCAGTTACATCTGCAAAAACAGCAATGCGGGAAAATCAATGGAGCATGTTCGAAAAGCTTACCGGGCTGCAAAAGTCAAATCACATCTTAATTTGTATAGAGTCTTAAATGATACGATCGAGGTGATCAAAATTTTACACGAGCGAATGGATATCGAAAGCAGACTTAGCAACTAAATAATCAGGCACAACAAGGGTTTTAAAAACACCAAAGCCTGCTAAAAGCAGGCTTTGGTGTTGTGTTGCTACAAGCTTTTACCGCGCATAACTCAATCCCATATTATACAATACAAACGCCCACTTGTCGGCCTGTTCCTGTATCAGCATCGAGGTAGGTTTGCCCGCGCCATGGCCGGCTTTGGTCTCAATGTTCATCAGTACGGGACTGCTGCAGCTTTGCGCCGCCTGCAACGCGGCGCCAAACTTAAAGGAATGGGCCGGCACTACACGGTCGTCGTGGTCGGCAGTGCTTACCATCGTAGCCGGGTAGCAGGTTCCCCTTTTCACATTGTGCACCGGTGAATATTTGTAGAGATAATCAAACATTTCCTTGCTGTCGTCGGCCGTGCCATAGTCGTAGGCCCAGCCCGCACCGGCCGTAAACTTATGGTAGCGCAGCATATCCATAACGCCCACTGCCGGCAGTGCTACGCGGAAGAGATCGGGGCGTTGCGTCATGCAGGCGCCAACAAGCAGGCCGCCATTGGAGCCGCCGGAGATAGCGAGATAATCGGTGGAAGTAATATTGTCTTTAATCAAAAACTCCGCTGCGGCAATAAAATCGTCGAACACATTTTGCTTCTGCATTTTGGTACCGGCATTGTGCCAGGCATCGCCATACTCGCCGCCGCCGCGCAGGTTGGGCACCGCATACACGCCGCCATTCTCCAGAAACACGATATTGCTTACGCTGAAGGCCGGCGTAAGGCTGATGTTGAACCCGCCGTAACCATAGAGCACCGCCGGGTTTTTACCATTGAGCTGCAGCCCTTTTTTATGGGTAATGATCATCGGTATTTTAGTGCCGTCTTTGGAAGTATAAAACACCTGGCCGCTTTCGTAATCATCCGGATTGTATTGAATGCCGGGCTTTTTGTATAGTGTTGATTTCGCCGCAGCAATATCATACTTAAAAATAGTGGCGGGATACACATACGACGTGAAGGAATAATATACTTCGCCTTCTTCCTTTTTACCACTGAAACCGCTGGCCGTGCCCAGGCCCGGCAGTGTGATCGTCTGCTCTTTTTTGCCGGCTAAGCTATATACTTCGATTTGCGATACCGCGTCTTTTATATATTGTGCAAACAGCTTTCCGCCACCGGTAGAAACGCTCAGCGGAAATTTTGTTTCCGGTATCAGGTCTTTCCAGTGCTCCGGCGCCGGCGCGGCCGCATCTGCCACCACTAATTTGCGGTTGGGCGCATTGCGGTTGGTAGCAATAAAGAGTTTATCACCCTCGCTATATACAATGTCCTGCTCATAATCAAAACCGGTAGCTACGGGCACAATCGGGGCATTAGCTTTGGTTAAATTCTGCAGGTACAGTTCATTGCCATAAGTAGCATTAGCCGCCGAGATTACAAGCCAGTGCTGATCTTCTGTAACACCCGCGCCGATGTAGCGGCGTGGTGTGGCATCGCCGCCAAATACCAGCTTATCCCCGCTTTGCTTTGTACCCAGCTTGTGATAGTACAATTTGTGTATTTGTGTCTTGCCCGATAACTGGCTGCCTTCCTTTGGTTTGTCGTAGCTGCTATAGTAAAAGCCGTCGTTCTTTTTCCAGGCAATGCCGCTGAATTTTACATCGTACAGCGTATCGCTTACGGGTTGTTTGGTAGCGGTGTTGATCACGATCACTTTGCGCCAGTCGGAGCCGCCTTCCGAAATCTGGTACGCCGCCAGTGAGCCGTCTTTGGTAAAATCAATGCCTGCGAGAGAAGTAGTGCCATCGGCAGAAAACGTATTCGGGTCTAAAAAGACTTCCGGCTTTTCTTCCTGTTGCTGGCGATACAAAACAGACTGGTTTTGCAGGCCATCATTTTTATAGAAATACGTGTACTTACCTTCTTTGAAAGGCGCGGAAAACTTTTCATAATTCCACAATTCGGTAAGGCGTTTCTTTATCGCTTCGCGAAAAGGTATCTGCGATAAATAAGCATTAGTATTCGCTACCTGTTGCTGCACCCAGGTTCTGGTGTCTGCTGCAGTATCATCTTCCAGCCAGCGATATGGATCGCTTACTGTTGTACCAAAAAAATCGTCTGTCTGTGTTCCTGTTTTTGTAGCCGGGTAAGTGCCGGTAAATGCGCCCTCTTTTTGTGCCAATGCATTCATAATGATCGTTAATGCGAGTATGGATAAAATGGTTGTTTTCATAGTGTGTGCAATGATAAGTAGTTTTAATTTAAATAATCTGAGCAGTTGATAGGTCTTAATCAGCCGTTTATCTTAATATAAAGTATTAAAGTTAATAAGCACCCTGCCTTTCGGCGTATTATATTAAATGGATAAATAAAAGAACCGGGCAAATACAATACTATATAACCGGGTTTGGGTATAAGCTACCGCAATCAAATCCCGAAGCGCTTTGCAGTTTATTTCTTTTCCGGCCGTATAAGCTTATCCTTGTTTCCATCAGGGCAACTTAGGTAAACCTCGCGCTATCATATATTTGGCAGTAACACAAGTTGTTTGTACTATATCTCCGTCACACGATGAAGTGTTTGCCTCAAAGCGGCAATTCCGGCAAATAGCAGGCTGTTTACCAGGTATCTATTGCTCTTTAAAATATAAAAAGTTTAAATTCAAAAAAGTGATAGCTTCATACAACCAACTCCGGTTCTGTGTAATTTTATATGGAAAGCCATCTGTTTTATACCTTTATAGTTAACCGGATTGCCGCATATCTGGCTTATACAGGGTGGCTGGCTGATTATACAGTTTGTTTAAAATTGAACCCGGTCTGTATATCTGTAGTATTGTTGCGCTTCTTTATATTCTGTTAATTAGAAAGCATCTCACCCTTCATCAATATAAACAACCATTATGACATCACATCAACAAAGCAAAAAAGGATTTCCTTTTTTCATGGTCCTTCTTTCTTTAGTGTTCAATGTATCTTATTCACAGTCGTGGAATATCACAGGCAATGCCAACATAGCATCAGCAACGCAGTATTTAGGTACCAAAGACCCTAATGACTTGGTCTTCCGCACCAATGCCATTGAGCGGGGAAGGGTGTTCGGCGCAGGTGGTGTTTGGCGTTTCGGCTCTGCCACCAACTATGCTAAGATTGATTCCCTGGGCAGGCTCACTTTCTCAGGTCAGGGCAAGTACCTCGTAGGTGCCAACAAGTATGTGTTCCAGTATGCCACCACTCCCAACTATGGCCTGTTCTTCAACACCGCTCCCCTGCAGTATGAGTTTAGAAACAGTGCTGCCACGCCCGTATTCACCATCAATGCCACGACCGGTGCAGGTGCATTCACCGGTACACTAAAAGTAGGCACCTACACCCTGCCGGCTACCGATGGCACCAACGGTCAGGTACTCATCACCAACGGTAGTGGCACAGCAAGCTGGGGAAATACCAACACCAACTTCTGGTCACTTAATGGCAATGCCGGCACTTTACCGGGCAGCACCTCCTTCTTAGGCACTACCGATGCAAAAGGGCTGGTATTCAGAACGAATAATATCGAACGGATGCGCATTACCAATACCGGTAATATTGGTATCGGTACCAATCTTCCTATAGGTGCGCTAAACGTAATAGGTACGTCTTATGCCACTTTAACAACACCAGGATATGTGCAATTAGGCGATTCTACAGGTCAAAATCTGGGTATGGATAACGAGGGGATACAGGCACGCAGTAGCGGGGCTGCATCCGTTTTATTTCTTAATACTTATGGTGGCGTTACCCAGATAGGAAACAGTTCTTCCAGCTACCAGGGGATATTGGCAGCCGGAAGCAGCTATGGAGCATATGCGTATGCACCGGGCGGTACCGGTGTGTATGGGCTGGGTGGCATTTATGGCGGTTACTTTGAAAATTTTAACGGGATAGGCGTTTACGGTATTGATGATGGTAACGGTCAGGGAGTTTTGGGATATGAATCAGGAAATGGCGAAGGGGTTAATGGGCAGGCGTACGGGACTAACGGCTGGGGCGTGAGAGGCTATTCGCAACAAAGTTATGGGGTATATGGGTACACTGCAAACTCCGGCTCTTATGCCGGTTATTTTAATGGTAATGTTTATACAACCGGTACCTATCAGCCTTCCGATGAAAAGCTGAAACAAAACATACAGGATTTTACCAGCGCTATGACTATCATTGGACAGCTGCATCCGAAGCAGTACCAGTACCGCCAGGATGGAAGCTATAAGAAAATGAACCTGCCGCAGGGGCAACGCTATGGCCTTATAGCCCAGGAATTGGAAAAAGTACTGCCGGGTTTAGTAAAAAAAACAACATTTGATGTGGATAAAGCAGCTTCGCCTTCTAAACCGAACCCAAAAGACCCAAATGCGCAGGCAAAAAATGAAGCTAAAAAAACAGGAGAAGCAATCGATTTCAAAGCCATCAACTACACCGAACTTATTCCCATTATGATTAAGGGTATGCAGGAACAGCAGCAAACGATCAACGCGCAACAGGAAATGATGGATAAACAGCAGCAGCAAATTACTGAGCTTAAAACGATGGTACTGAGCCTCACACAAGGTATAGTTAGTTCTTCAGGTACAGGCAGCAGCGCCATCATTGGTAAGCCAACGCTTTCAGGTGCAGTGCTTGAGCAAAATGTACCTAACCCTTTGACCAACAGTACGAGTGTACGCTATTATATACCTGCCGGTGCCGGTACTTCTTCGTTGTTGGTAAAAGATATGAATGGAAAAACTATTAAGCAGGTAAACCTGCAAACCGGCACCGGAAATATCACCATTGATGCTTCAACATTAAGCGCAGGTGCCTACAGCTATACTTTACTGATAGATGGCAAAACGATAGCCACCAAAAAAATGATTGTAGCCCGCTGATTGCTGTATGATTACATTAAACCGCTATCAGGTTTAGGATATAGTTTTATAAATCCCTCAGGTTTTGCTGTTGGTATCATTGCTTTATACACAATGAAACCTGAAAGGTTATTTGGCGCCTTGATAGCGGTTTGGTATCAGCTTTAAATACAGGGTTAAAATAAGACAGACCCGACTCAGTATGGTTGTCTGCCAGGTTATTCGCTGAGCTTAAGCATTAATGCTGCTGAATGTACAGCAGCACAAAAGCTATAGCAGGGCATTTGGGGAAAAAGCGCTATACATCGTTTTCATGCCGCTTTTTAATATTCTTTTTTGCAAAAAAACATTAAAATAAAAATGATTTTGATGCATTACTTATTGAAAAACAAAAGCACAAGGTCACTTACCGGGTGCTTGATTGCATCAAATTAATAACTCATGCCATTAGCAGTTGCGCAGCATACTATTTTCTAAGCTCGTAATCCATGGCTTACGGCGCTGACAGCTAAACAGAAACATGCTGCTTAATCTGCCACCCACACATTATTACTCTTGTTCACATCCGGATAGCTTTTATCCGGGTCAATCACCACTTTGGTTATTTTGCTGGTGGAATTATATTTAAATTTCCATACACCGCCGTGCTGCCAGATTTCCACCGGCAATTGCACACGTTTTACCGTACCGTTTTCTTCTGTTATCGCTGCTGTTACCGGCATCGGCAACTGCTCCAGGTTGGCAATGGTAATGATGCTGCCTTTCGACGGATCTTTTTCAACATAGGCTACGTCTTCTACTGCCTGGTCTATCTTCCATTGATTCAGAAACCAGCCCCGCCAGAACCAGTCGAGCGTTTCGCCGCTATAGTTTTCCATACAGTGAAAAAAGTCGTACGGCGTTGGATGTTTAAACGCCCATTGGTGTACGTAATAACTGAATGCGCTATCAAACCGGTTCTTCCCCAAAATATTTTCGCGCAGCATGGTTAACCCAAGGCCCGGCTTTACATACGCAACGACTCCTAAATCGCGCGGCTGCGTAACATCGGGCACTGTAAAAATACTTTCGCTGCTGTCGCTGAAAAAATACCGGGTGTACTTCCGGTGATTTTTAGCCGTCGTGTCTAAGTATTCGCTCCTGTTAAAAGCGCTGTCGGCCATGGTATTAATAAAGGTGTTAAAGCCCTCATCCATCCAAGGAAATTTACGCTCGTTGCTGCCCACAATCATCGGGAACCAGTTATGCCCGAATTCATGCGAGGTAACGCCCCATAAATCCTCTTTGGTTGCCTTAGACCCGCAGAAAACAATGCCCGGATATTCCATGCCGCCCACGATACCGGCCACATTGGTAGCTACCGGGTAAGTAAACGGATATAAGTATGTAGAATAAAATTCAATGGCGCCTTTTACATACTCTGTGCTGCGGCTCCAGGCGGTATCCTGTGCTACTTCTGCAGGATATACACTCATAGCCAAAGCCTTTTTGCCACCGGGCAGATTCATACGTGCCGCATCCCACACGAACGCGGCCGAAGCAGCCCAGGCCACATCGCGGGTATTGACGCAGCGAAATCTCCAGGTGCGGCGCCGGCCATCGTTCCCCGCTGTTGAGTCCGAAGCTTCTGTTACAGTGCGCAGCATCACCGTTTTATCGCTGGCCTTTGCATTGTTCCAGCGCTTCATTTGTTCAGCCGTCAGCACTTCTTTCGGATTGAGCAGCTCACCGGAGCCAACCACAATCTGCCCTGCCGGCGCACTGATGCTGTAATCAATATTGCCATACTCGAGGTAAAACTCGCCCTGGCCTAAATAGGGCAGCGTATTCCAGCCATACACATTATCATACACGCACATGCGCGGGTACCATTGCGCTACTTCATTTATCCAGCCGCGTTTGGCTTTTAATCTTCCCAAGCGGTCTGTACCATATTCCGGGATGAGAAAATTGTATTCTATTCTGAATTGAATCGTGCCACCACCTGCTTTGATGGCATTGCCCAATTTTACCTGCATGCGCGTATCGGAAATAAAATAATCAGCGGTTGCAGTTTTACCATTTTGAATGACCGACACTGATTTAATGGTATAACCACCATTAAACTTATTGCGGTTGGCCCACCGGCCACCGGCAATGGCTGTTGTTGCCACACCGCGTGATTGCAGGTTGTAAATATTCTGGTCGGCCTGCAGCCATACAAAAGGCAAGGCCTGCGGGCTATTGTTGGTATAAGTAATTAATACCGTTGCCGTAATCAATTGCAGCGAGTCGTCGAGCGTAGCTGTAATGTTATAGTCGGCGCGGTTCTGCCAGTACTTAGGTCCGGGCGTACCGTCGGCGGCTCTTATTTCATCGCCGTAGGCCGGATAAAACATGGGCGCAAAAGCTTCGTGCTGGTCGTAATGCGATGTCTGCGCCGAGGAACACAAGGAGCTGATGATACCCCAACAAAACAATACACTTTTCACTTGGTTAGTCAACATGATAAAATTTATTTATTAAGAAAGCTGGTAAACATAAGTTAGAGAGATAGCAAACAGCAATCCATTCCGGTTGCCGGATAAAATAAATGCCTTTCTACGCAAAATAATATGGGTACGGGTAAGGATAGTGTTGCTTAGGTTGTTGCCCGTTTGGTTCAGGGGCGGAATAATAAACTTTAGCGGAAATCGGGCAGCAAAGCATAACCTTACAGCAGTATAATTTGTTACTATTAATGAAGCAGCAGGGCTAAGGCAAATTAAACAGCACTTATGTTATTATGGTTAAAAAATTTCATCAATAAGGTATATTGGAAAGTACAGGTGAAATAGTAGCACCTGTAAATCGAAAGCGAATTTGCAGCAGGTAGCTCGGCAGTGATACAGGAATCATGGCGCAAAGCAGCCATGTTGCCTGTGGTAAAATTTTGAAAGCAGTAGTATTACAATAAAAATTAAGCTGCGTTGGTTCTGTATCGCGCTTTGCGCGGAAACAACAATTCGGTGATAAAAATGAGCAGTACGCTAAGTGCTGTAGTAGCAGCCGCTTTACCAATGAAAAATAGAAAATCGCCAAACTGCATCCACTCTATAAAAATAAGATACGCATGATGGATAAGCGTAAGCAGGAGCACATATACCAGGTAAGGCGTAAAGCCTAAGCTTTTAATACTCGGCTCGGCATAGCTGAATTCTGTTTTTTCCTGCGGCAATAATAAGTTTAAAATAAATGGCCGCAGGTAAGCAATCAGCACACAGGGCGCGGCGTGCAGGCCGGGCGTATTCATAAAATAATCCATCGTTAGCCCAAACACAAACGCAACGCCCAGCAGCGCAATGCGCGGCATGTTAAAAGGCAGCCACAAGATAAAAAGAAAATACAGCCACGGCTTTACAAACTGGTGTAGCGCCGGCACTTTATTCAGTACAAAAGTCTGTACGAGGATAAACAAGACAAAACGGATAATATTTTTTACCAGACTGCTCATCGCTCTGTTTTAGGTATTTGCGCTTCAAGGCTGTGCTGCTCGGTCCACTGCCTGTTTTCGATAAGATAAACGTATTGCAGATTGTAAAAATTAGTGGCTGTTTTTAAGCGAACCACAAAGAAATTACTCGATGGATCGGTACTGATATCCGACACGGTACCCACCATAATACCTTCCGGAAATTTTGTAGAGAAGTTGCTGGTGATTACGGTATCGCTCTTTTTCACCTTCGCGCTTTTAGATACATTATGGAGTGTAACATAGCCTGCATTTTTACCGTCCCAATCCACAAAGCTGTTACTGCCGGAGTCGCTTTTCAGCCGCGCGCTTACTTTAGAATTGTGGTTCAGCAAACTCATAATTACACTATAATTATCGCTTACCAGTATCACGCGGCCTACAACCCCGTTGGGCCCGGCCACTCCCATATCTTTTGTTACGCCCTGCCCCGCGCCGCGGTGTATGGTAATGTAGTTGTTTTCTTCATTTACAGAATTATTAACCACCCGCGCTTCGAGAAAATGAAACCGCTGTATGCGCCCCAGCGTATCGCGCAGGAGCGAATCTAACCTAACAATGTTTGTTGTATCTGCACCGCCATATTCACTCTTAAGCAGGTTGAGCAATTCGCGGTTTTGCGCTGCTAATTGTGCATTGGTTTTTCTGAGGGTAAAGTATTCGTGTACCTTGTTGTATTGGGTGTTGATGCTGCCGGTTATTTCATTGGCGCTGTTGGCATAAGCAGCTTCGTACGTGCGGTTGCTGTTTACCAGTATTACGATGCTTAATACCTGCAGCAGCAGGAAAACAAACAATATAAAAAACCGCCTGATGAAGATAAAAACGTTACGCATGCAATTCTGAAATCAAGTAACAAGGTTAGAGATACAAGTAGCGAAATACAAGGCTAAATAATCAGGTATCCCGGAATAAGGTAAAAGACAAAGAATAAGATACTAGGTTTAGTCAGTTCAATATAATTCAGGTGTTAACCTGATAAAGATATTCGGGTAAACGGCTCCTTTGTCTGTTGTGTGCGCTGCGTTTCCAGGGAAAGCGGCTTCCAGATCCCTGTGGTCTAATACATTGTACCTGAAGCGTACTGTATTACCGCATAATAAAAGGATAGCGCTGGTAATGCTTAAGTGCAATGCCGGTGCCGCGCACTACGCTCTTCAGCGGGTCTTCTGCTATGTGTACCGGCAGCTTTATTTTCTGGCTCAACCGCTTATCCAACCCGCGCAGGAGCGCGCCGCCACCGGTAAGGTATAAGCCCCTGCGGTAGATGTCGGCCGCCAGTTCGGGCGGTGTTGTTTCCAATGCCTTCAGCACGGCTTCTTCTATTTTAAAAATGCTTTTATCCAGCGCTTCGGCAATCTCCTGGTAGCTTACCATTATCTGCTTGGGAATACCGGTTACGAGGTCACGGCCATTTACCGCAAGGTCGTCGGGCGGCACTTCGAGGTCTTTCATTGCGGCGCCGATCTGTATTTTTATCTGCTCGGCCGTACGCTCACCAATTAATAAACTATGGTAGCGGCGCAGTGCTTCCATAATATCCATCGTAAATTCATCGCCGGCTACCCGGATGCTCTGGTCGCACACAATGCCTGCCAATGCTATTACAGTGATGCCGGTGGTGCCACCGCCAATATCAATAATCATATTGCCCACCGGCTCTTCCACATCAATGCCGATACCAATGGCCGCTGCCATCGGCTCGTGCAGCAGATACACTTCCTTGGCCCCTGCCTGCTCTGCGCTGTCGCGCACGGCGCGCTTTTCCACTTCGGTAATGCTGGACGGGATGCAGATCATCATGCGCCAGCTTGGCGGAAAAAGCGGCTTTTTAGGATAGATCATTTTAATCATCTCCCGTATCATCAGTTCGGCCGCATTAAAGTCGGCAATAACGCCATCTTTCAGCGGGCGAACGGTGCGGATGCTTTCATGCGTTTTCTCATGCATCAGCAGGGCGCGCTTGCCTACTGCCAATACTTCTTTAGGGTTATTCCTGTTTAGTGCAACTATAGAAGGTTCGTTTACTACAATTTCTTCGTTATGTATAATGAGGGTGTTTGCCGTACCCAAATCCATTGCTATTTCCTGGGTAAAAAAATTGAAAAGTGCCATTTAAGTAAGTGGATAATAAGATTTGAAAAGCTAAATTTTATAAGTCGTGCAAAATTGTACGAAATAAACTGAATAAACAAAGTGTGCAAAGCAATTTTCATACATAAAAGAAATTAACAACGTTTTTGTATATACTTTATGATTTACAGAGCGATAGCAATGTTTACTGCCCATCTCCTAACATCGAATGTGGTTTATTATTGTTTCATTTGCGCCTGGCCCTGAAAAAATTTTGCATCAGCAGCGCACACTCCTCCTGCAGCACGCCGGTGGTTAGTTTTGTTTTGGGATGAAAAGGCCAGCGCTCCTGCGCCACGCGCCGATACCCGTTTTTTTCGTCATCCGCACCATATACCAACCCGCCTATTTTACTCCAGTAAATGGCGCCGCAGCACATGAGGCAAGGCTCTACAGTAATATACAAAGTAGCTTGCGGCAGGTATTTGGCACCGATGGAATTACAGGCTGCGGTAATGGCTAATATTTCTGCATGTGCCGTGGGGTCTTTCAACAACTCTACCTGGTTGTAGCTGCGCGTTATTATTTTATTATTAACAACCAAAACTGCGCCCACCGGCACCTCGGCTGCTTCATAAGCGTTTTCCGCTTCGCGAAGCGCGCATTGCATAAAATATTCAGCACTGTACGGCAACATGCCGCTAAAGTAGTGGTGAACGGTGAGTTGTCAATAGTGAATGTTTGAGTGGAGAGTAAATAAAAGGTTCCGAAGCTTTAAAAGCTTCGGAACCTTTTATTAATTGATTGATTTACCAGGTCAATGCCATGCTGCAAAACAAGATTCAGATTTTCCTTCCTGTGCGGCTTCGTGGCAGATCCATACGCTTAATCAATCTTTACTTCCTGCGCGGGCTTTTGCGCTTCCGCTGTTTTGGGCAGCGTGATCATTAACACGCCGCCTTCCTGCCTGGCGCTGATGCCGGCGGTGTCCACCTGCTCGTTTAAGCCAATGGTGCGTTCAAACGATTTGATCGGAAATTCCTGCAGGCTGAAGCTGGGCAGGTTGCTTTCGTCTGCCGTGCGGGTGCCGCTGATGTAAAGCACGCTGTCGGCTACCGAAATTTTAATGTTGGCTTTGTCGAAGCCCGTAGCATAAACATGCACCTCATAACTGTTGGTGTTATCAACAATATTAACGGGCACATTGTATTTGGGGCGCCTGAAACTCCCGCCCCAGGGGCCTCTGCCGAAATGATTACGTGCGAAGCGGTTTAATTTTTCAAATGCAGCCCGCTTGTCTGCCGTGTGGTGTGATGCGTACATATACTTGTGTTTTATTGATGACGATTGGGTGAATACGGCCGGCCGTAAGCGCTATCCATCGGTGGCAGATATTGCGGTTGCCGGTACGGCTGATATGGATACGGGCGATAATGCGGGCGGCCATAATAATTGTTGTACTGCCAGCCCACATGATAGCGCGGGCCAACAAATGCAGTGAGGCTTATAAAGGTGATAACGGCTGCTGCAAAGCCAGCCAAAAACCGGGTACTTCGTTTCATGGTAAATACTTGTTGTAGATTATTGAATAGTTGTTTCGTTAAAACGATTGCCCTGGCCAAAGCCGTCGCTGCGCTGATTAAAACGCTGTTTGAAATTGTTATACTCCGCTTCGCTCATCTTGCGGATGTTATCTGCAAAAGCAACCGTTGACTGGCGCCGGAAGCCACCGCGAAACCTGCGGCCAATGAGGAAGCGGATAACAGCGCCGGTAACGAGGAAGAAAAGTATAAACCGTACGAAAAAGAAAGGCATAAAAAACAGGGTTGCACCGATGAGTATGCCGGCAAAAACGGATTTAAAAATGTTCATGTTTGTATGTTTATACAGAGGAAGACGAAAGACAGATGGAAATACTTTAAAAATGAAAGAAAATATTTTTACCGTTGACATTATGAGTAAAGCAATCTGTGTACAGAAGCATCAAAAAGAAACAGGTACCATAGAAATGAACTATAGTAGAAAAGCAACTGCTCCTGCGCTGTTGGATAATGCGGTAATCAACCTATAGCTTACCGGCTTTCCGCAATGAGGTATTAGCGATGTCGCGTATATTTGAGAGTTGGGCGTCATGCAACTTGATTACTAAAAGGCTCTAAAATAGACACCAGCGAAAAATGAAACTGTTTTTTACAATTCATGCTGGAGAATATTTAGTAACGACAACAATCGAAAAAATTATATTTTTAACTGGATAAATTTTGAGGGAGCTTTTATAACAGCCTCCAAAATTAATAATTGTTTAATAATAATAAAATTAATGATGCTTAAAGCTACGCTATTATTGATTGCTCTTATATGCTTCACATCTGAAGTTTTTACACAAAGCAACTATGATGTATTTCCAGGTCGATGGGAAGGTGGTATGAAACAAAGTGGTTTTATGAGTTATTATTGGTATGTAACTCTTGAGCTTAGACAAACTCGCACTCCGGGAGAATATTCCGGAGTACTAGAAATGAGGGCACAACAAAACGGGCGCTCAAAAAATCATAACATCACTGCTTATTTTCAAAATGGAAAGCTGTCTATCAGGAAATCCTTCATTTCCGCAGATTTGGATCTTAGCAATCCTCATGGGTTGCCTGAAGCATCCGGAGCGTGGAGAGCAAACAATTCAGGTGGCATGCTTAGTTTGCGACGAGAGTTTTCACACAATGAAGCCGGAGAATTCTTTAAAAAATTTGGTGAGTCTTTGTTGAGTCATCCTACAAAACTTAATGTTCAAAATCAGCCCAGGAGTTATCTTGGTAGTGGTGAGAATGGTTGTTTCTCTTATGAATTTGAAAAGCAATACATCCCACTCATAAAGAATAATAAGATTGTACTTTGGAGTTCTAATCCCAATATAAAAGTTAATGGTGCCGGAATTTTAGAGGAGAATAACCTAACAAACAATTTGAGTGCACTTAGATTCTCAATTTATACTTATGATGATGAGATCGATGACTCGATCACTTTAACGAGCTACATTTACTATGGCAGTGATTCATTACCCCTTGCTCAAAGCAAGATTGCCATTAAAACAAATTCTTCAGGTATCGTTAAGGTTAGCAAAAGTAATGCAAACCCCATGGAAGGATTATGGTTTCGCGGAGGTATCAGCTATCCAGCTATTTACAACTTTCGAAGCGATTATACCTATACAATGAATGCCTACTCCTCTACGCAAACTCTGAGTGATGTTGGAAAATGGAACTATTATACAAACGCATGTAATTTAAAACAGTATCTTCTCTTGTTTGATTCACAAAACCCTGACGGCGTAAATCCGTTGAATTCCACTCAATCTTTGTCTTATGAAATCGCAAGTGGAACACCTTCTTCGGGGCAATCGATGATAATGGGCTATAAACCTGATGGAAAAAGTATAAACCTTTATAAAATTGACAACGTGCTACCTGAGCATTCCCATGAATATCAATCTTTACAAACATTGATGCAAGGTAAATGGCAGTCGGATAATAGCATGTTACTTAACCTAAAAGAAGACCATAGTGCAGTACAGTTTAATAATGGATTTAACGGTTCTGATTATGGTTTCTGGTTTTCAACTTACGCTATTGAAAGCGGGACTTTGCATGTATATCTAAATGTTGTTCTAATGAACGGCGTTTATGAAACAAATAAGTACGAAGTTGCACTTGATAACAGTAATGTTAATAAACTTTATATCCGCCAAACAGTAACGCCCAATAGTCCCTATTTTTCTATTACTCGAAATGATTTATTGGATATTCCTGAAAAAATTAGTAATGGCAAAGATGGTCCTAAACTCAATCCTCGTATAACTGACATCATTTCGTCAATTCCCTTAGCGAAAGATTTATTCTTTGGAGTGGATGGCAATAAAAGAAAGAGTATTGATGATACCTTTTACTCCAAACTGATCCAATCCTTGCAGGCTACGAAAAAGTAGAGCAAATTATATCTATTAATTATTGGACATTTTTGACAACATAAGCATAAATATATCAAGTCGTTGCTATATAATGAAGCACGAACGCCCAACATGGGTATTGCTGCAAGTGGGGCTAAAGGACGTTGGTATCTTCGGCTGCGGTTCTCTATCAACAACAGTTCAAGCCGACGAATAAAGCCAAGCAAAAATTCTTATCTTCATTTTTTAAACTATTATTGAGCAGCAGTTCCGGGCGGGATGTTATAAAATATCCCACCTGCAGCAATACCTGCTCGTTGGCGGTAATTTACCCGCCGGTTCAATAATCTAACGCAACGCTAAGCCTAAAAAAACTTATCTTGTATGATGGGAAAAAACTATGGTCGTTTATCCTTGATAGAACGGATAGAGATTGAAAAGTTAGTAAGTCATAAAAAGAGTTATAGCGAGATTAGTGAGGTCTTAGGTCGCAATAAAAGCACTGTCAGCCGGGAGGTAAATAAACAAGGCAGAGAGGGTTATAAAGCTATTGAAGGCGAACGGCTTGCCGTGAGCAGTGTTAGTAATCGCCGTAGTGGCAAGACCAAAATAAGGCAGTGTGTGGAGCTTGAACAATATGTATTAGACAAACTTGAGCTGAGGTGGTCGCCGTGGCTGATACACAGGATTTTAAAAAGAAAATTTCCACAAAACAAAGCAATGCAGATCTCTCACGAAGCCATTTATTTGTACATCTATCTGCACAGTAAAAAAGAGCTAAAAAGCTTGCTAATATCAGAGCTCAGGCAGAAAAGAAAGTATCGTGGAAACGTGCGCAGGGGAGCTGATAAACGCACAACTATACAAGATCCCATACGTATAGACGAACGTCCTGAAGAAGTAAAAGGCAGGCTTATACCAGGTCATTGGGAAGGCGATCTGGTAATGGGTAAAGAACGCTCAAGTGCAATAGGGACGCTGGTTGAGCGCACTACACGCACCATCATTATAGTACCCCTAAAGGCAAGAGATGCCACTACAGTGCGCAAGGCTTTTGAAAAAGAATTCAGGTCAATACCAGCGCAGATGAAAAAGACAATGACCTACGATAATGGCACCGAGATGGCACAGCATAAACTCTTTACAAAGAACACCAAAATACAAGTTTATTTTACACACCCCTACAGCCCGTGGGAAAGACCAACCAATGAAAATAGTAACGGATTGATAAGAGATTATTTTCCTGCAGGAACAGACTTTAGTACCATTTCAACAGCACGTTTAAAAGAGGTGCAAAACCAGCTAAATGAACGACCAAGACACGTGCTTGATTACCGAACTCCCAAAGAAGTTTTTGAAGAAATGATACTAACCCAAATTGCATAAATCTTTTACCTGTGTGGCTGGAGATTGGAAACCACAGCGAACAAACAGGCTTTTGAAAAGTGATGGGAAGTGTAAAAAGCTTCCCTCATTTTAAACAGAAAAACAATCACTTTTTAAAACAAAAAAAGAGTTTCCAATAAAACATTAAATTTGGTGACAGCGTTGCAATAGAACTTTGAAACCACCTCAGCAACTCACCTTAAAAAGACTTTGACCGACTTTTTGGAAGTTCCTAATTTTTGTAATTACTTTGTAATAACAAATGAACAATTATGGAACTTTCGGTTATAAACATTGGAAACTCAAAAGGTATTCGACTTTCTAAGACAATCCTTGAAAAATATAGCATCAGCGACAAAGTTGAGTTAATCCTTGAAAAAGGCTATATCATCCTCAAACCTAAAACTGAACCGAGAAAAGATTGGGACAAAGCATTCAAAAAAATGCACGAAAATGGGGACGACCAACTTTTAACGGATGATGTTTTTGAAGATGAAAATTTTGAGGAATGGAGCAAGTAAACCAGTACGACATTGTGTTGGTTAACCTTGACCCAACGATTGGAAGCGAAATGAAAAAGACGAGACCTTGTGTTGTCTTGTCGCCAAATGAAATGAACAAATACCTGCAGACAATTGTGATTGCACCAATGACAAGTAGCTCAAAACCTTATCCGACAAGAGCTGAAGTAAAACATAGTACAACAAAAGGTTGGATTGCAATTGACCAGATACGGACAATTGACAGGATGCGGATTGTAAAACGCTTTGAGACTTTGACCGACAAGGAGATTGAAAAAGTGAAAAATATAATTCAAGAAACGTTTGTGGACTAAAACTACCGCCAACAAAGGGCTTGGCAAAAAACTGGCTGACGTAACGCAGCTTCAACTTTTGTTTCACTATTTAGCTTCGGTTACCAGCACGACGGTATAAATTTGGCAAAGAAAGAACAATGAACTTTTAATTATAAATTTAGCAGCAGTTCAGGCTGACGGGAATGCTAATACCAGTTCTTCGCCAAGCCGTCCAACGTTAACTGCAATGCCAAAACACCTCTTGAAAAAGCAATTTTTCGCTTTAAGATTGACTAACTTAGCATGGTGAAAAAAAGTAGTCCCATAGAGCTTGACTTCATCGTTGATAAGTTGACAAATTCTATTGAAAATGTTTTGACCGGAGACGTTTTTCCAACTAATATTACTTTGCTTACAATGACAGACCTGAAATCTGTGACAAAGAAAAACGGTTGGCAATTTGACTGGAGATTTGAGCTGAAACAACCAGAAAGAGAAGTTTACAAACTAACTATTCCAATTGCCTTATCAGTAATTCAAGGACTAATTAGCATTGAGATAAGGTCAGACCACGTTTATATGCACTTAGTTGAAAGTGCGCCATTCAACAAAGGAAAATCCAAAGTTTATGCGGGAGTTCCCGGAAACCTTGTAGCTTTTGCTTGCCGACTTTCATTTCAACGTGGATTTGAGGGAAATGTTTCATTTGTTTCAAAGACACAGTTGATTGACCACTACACAAAAACTTTAGGAGCAATGCACTTTGGCGGACACATCATGATTATTGACACATCCGCTGCATTACGACTTATTGATAAATACTTTAAAAATCAAGAACCATGAAAAAGAGAGTAGAACTTGATGTTGACTTTATCGGCGGCGGACCAACACCGACAAAAGAAGAATTTCTTGCCATAAGCGAGTACATAAAAGCGTCTAAAGTAAAACAGAAATTGAGAGCGCAACGTAAAGCGACACGGACTAAACGTAATTCAAAACAACCTGCTTGACAACGGCACGAACCGCTAACAAGCGTATTGCCGATAGTGGGGCTGGACGTTGGAACAACCTGCCTTTGCCGGCAGGCAGGTCGGCAGCATATCGCTATCAGCTTCGGTTCAGGCTGGACGTTTGCTATTTGGCTTTTAGCTTTTTATCTTCATCAAAAGTCTTTCAATTGAACTTCTGTTGCCAGGCGGACGTTTTTTAATTCCCCCACCATCGGCAATACTTGTGCGTTGTGTGCCATATTATGCAGACACTATCTAAATCATTAATTGGACTTTTAGCAGTACTTCTATTTGTTTATTGTTCTGCTGCAGTAAAAAGTGCCGCTACGGAAAACGCTCCGGGCGACACAACAAAAATGATTATTAGAACAAATGGAGACACAGTATTTAAGCAATATACAATACTTGATGACCAGACTGGTGAAAATCACATGGATACCATTATTTACTCTACCAAGCCCATTGACACAACAATAATTCGATCAAACTTTTACTTTGAAGCTGGTGACTACAACATTTATTTTGACAAACGAAAAGTTGTAAGGTATTGCGACAGCATAATACGAAATACACCATCCGGCAAAATAGATGAAGACTACAATAGCTGGTATGTTGTTGGTCGTATGACAGAACTAAAGAAGGCTGCTCAATCATACAAAGAAATGGAAACAGTTATGGATAGCTGGCTTTCTTCTTTGCTGGAACGATTTAATCCTTTTATAGTTAATGCAAAGACAAATCAAAAATCTAAATTCTTATTAAAACAGCAATTTTTATCAAAGTATTCCGGATACCGCAACTACTCAACTATCAGCGAACAAAGCGACACAACTCTTATTGATTATGAACAAGACTTTATGGAATTTCAACATGACAGTTTAAATATAAAAAACGGCATGTAACAAATGGTTTGCTGCCATAGCGGCTGACGAATTTCGGCTGAACATTAGGAATTCTATTAAACTCTATATCTTTATCCAAGCTGATGTGCAAGCCTGCCGCTCCGGCAGTAAGCCCAAAACGTTGGGCGCAACCTTTTTCAAAATTGCTTACCCGGACAATTTCTTTAAATTTGCTTTTATGCACATTCAGGAACTCATCACTATTGATCAGGATATTTTAGGAGGACAACCTGTTTTTAAAGGGACACGTGTTCCTGTTGAGAGTTTATTTGACCATTTAGAAGCTGGCGTTTCCCTTGACGAGTTTTTGGATGACTTCCCGACAGTTTCAAAAGAGCAGGCAATTGCACTGTTGGACATTGCAAACAAACTACTGACGTCTAAAAATGTAGCTCAATTGTATGCGGCTGTTGCTTGATGAAAACTTACCAAAACGGCTCAAAGGGGATTTTCCGGAGCATGAAGTCTTTACCGTTCGTGACAAACAATGGAACGGTATCAAAAACGGAGAATTGCTAAAACTCCTTGTCGACAATTCCTATGACGCTTTGCTGACCTTTGACAAAAATTTACAACAGCAGCAGAACTTTCTAAAATATACACTAACGGTTTTTGTACTGACAGCAAAAATTAATCAGTACAGTGAATTGACGAAGCTAACTCCGAAGGTAAAAAAGTATTTGAATGATGGACAGATGCCGGCTGGGCCTGTTATCGTTTCGACAGACTAAAGGGTGCGCCCAACATTCGGTTTTGCGTTATGGCGGCTTAACGTAGGCCATTCAACAGCAGCTTCTCTGTTGAGCTTTTTGTTCTACCTTTAGGTTGACGAATAAAATGCCCGCCACAACGCCAAGCTGTTTTCCGTTGCCTGTAAGCAATTACAGACATGATGCATAGACTTTTCCTTTTATTATTAGTGACCTTTACTATGACACTTACTTCAAGCGGACAGACTTCAAAGGAGATGAACTTTGCAAAGAAGATTATTGACGCTTTTATTTCAAAAAGCTTTGACAATTACAAACAATTAACTCCCACTAAAGCTGATGTTGAGAAACTTTATAAAGACAAAGGAGTTATTCGCGGCTTAGCAGTTGACAGTGATGAGAAATACAATAAAGCACTGGAAACATACGAAAAAAGTGCAGACTCTAACTATAGAGCTGAATTTAACAGACTACTTAAAAAAGGAGATAAATTAGGCATCGACTGGACACAAATTACTTTCCAGAAGTCTGTTTTTCACAAAGACAAACCAAAAAGCTCTGACAACACCTTTTTGAGCGGACATATCAATTTTAAATACAAAGACATGGTTTACGTATTATTTGGTTTAGAAGCAATGGGAATAAAAGGAGACTACAAAATCAATATGATTAGGACAGTACAAAAAGGTAAAGTGGTACAATATGTTGACCCTGATTTGTTGGACAATGACGATTTATAGTTTGCCAGCAGCCAACAGGTAGTTTGCTGCCATAGCGACTTGACGAATCTCGGCTAAACAAGAGAAAATCTAAGGAGCTTTTAATTATAAATTTTGGCTGACGAATCAGGAAATGTCGCTCCGGCAGCAAGCCTGAAATGTTAGCGGCAACTTGGATTGCAGGTTGCATCTAATAATATAGTTGAAACATATTTGATTTCTTAATTAAATTTATTAAAATCATTCACCTTTATAAAAAAGAATTCATGTTATCCACTCTATTCAAAGCAGCCAAACTTAAGTTGCTAATAATCATTACATTTTTTTGCTTTTATGGAAATATCACTGAAGCACAAATTAAAATTACTTTACCCAAAGTGACCCTACCTAAAACACCGTTTACACCAAACATATCGAGCAACAAAAAAGGAAGTTCACTGTTTAATGTTATATATACATCATGGGTAATTCACAATTTTCCTGAATTTAAAAAAGCAGTAACGGGTACAGACAATATGAACTCAAAAGACTATGGAAAAAAAGTTACCGTAGTAAAAACAGACAACGGCAGCCAGAACGATATTAAAAAATTACCACAAAAGAAAGTAACACAGCCGCTTGTTATGGATTCTGCAGAGTTTTCAAACTTATACTGGCAGCCGCAGGTGTATTTTAATAACCAGTTATTTCCTTCAGCCGTAATAAGCATGGCTGATTACAAAGGTGATTCGCCGGATACGCTTTTTGAAGCCATCAGAAGACCTTTGGGTTTTTACGTTCAAAGCTCGAAATCATTTATCCCGTTAAGATGGGAAATTGAATGCATGGATAAAAAGTATTTTGATAAAGCGCAAGGTTCATTTGTGTATTCAGAGGCAGGCTCATTATGCCTGTTTAATGCAGACAAAATTCCATGGGATTATAAAGCTTTAATGAACAATACAGCGCCTACCCAGGTAAATATGTATTTCAGGTTGTATGACACAAAGGGAGATAAAGTGGAAAAACAGGTAACGGTTACTATAAAAAGTGTAAATGATTGCGTAACATTTTATAATGATGAGGATCTGCGGGATTTGTTTGCAGCCTATGTGCAGGAGAATAATCCGAAAATTACCGGTATTTTACAGGAGGCGCTAAACACGAAAATGGTAACGGAATTTGCAGGCTACCAAAAAGGAAATGCTTACGTTGATCTACAGATTGCAGCCATCTGGAAAGTTTTGCACGACCAGGGTTTTCACTACACCGGTGCGGCTGATAACACGGAGCATAAAACTGATATTGCTTATTCGCAAACGGTAAGAACATTTGATAATTTAATGACGGTTCATCAGGGAAATGATGTGGATGGAACGGTAGTATTTGCCTCCATTTTAAATAAGATAGGCATTAAGAGTTTACTGGTTAGCGTAAACGGGCATTGCCTGTTGGGGTATTACCAGAATAACCGCACCGATACACTACAATTTCTTGAAACAACCGCACTTGGCAATAGCGAATACCTGAATAAAGAAGCAGTTACCAAATATGATAAATACCTTTCCCAGTTTTTATCACCGGCATACTTAAAAACGCTCAGCATTACAACAAAGGAATATTTACTGGAATTTTATAAAGCCGGTAAAGATGGTGGCGGTAGCAGTTGGAACAATGCTCAAAAGCATCCCGAAGATATAAGACCGATTGATGTGAACGAACAAAGAAAAAAAGGGATACAGCCCTTGCCGGCAAACAGTTAAATGATTGCAGCCTTACTTGTTTCAGCTACCACAACAAACATAACTTTTATTGCTAAAATTTTTGTATGAATGATATTAAGATTCCTTGTAAGAATCACCTTCTTTTATTCTTATGTATATTTTTTTCCGTCAGTGCGTTTTCGCAAACCAATTATACCATTATACCCAGACTCAATACAACCGGTTTGGCAAATGAAGAACTCATCAGGAACATTTTTACAGGCAATCTTGCCGCTGTTAATTTTGACAGGGATGACCCGTGGTTCTCAATTATTTTAGATGTGTATATAAGTGCTTATTGGGAACATTGCAGTGCCAGCTTACCTGCAGATAAAGTTCAGTTGAGCTACCAAGAATGCGCCAATGGAACGGTAACAAAAAACGGATACGGTGTAATCATAAGAACAGATTGTTATGAATGGAGAACGGTATATATTAATGAGTATGCTTCACCTGCAATGTACAAGGCGAAAACTACCGTTGATGCTTTACAGGTGAGTGATGTTTTCCGCACGGCACTTAAAATACTCGAGCAGGACAATCCGCTTGCCACAGGAGAACAGTGGGTGCAGAATGGTTTAATATTTAAGCAGGATATGAATAGTTTTTTCGGTATGAATGATTGCAACAGTGCGGGTATGAAAAGATTTGAACAAAACCTGTACGCTTTTGCCATGAATACGCTGCCCACTATTTTGGAGGGTAGCCAGATGCATAGGAAAGACTCCACCGTTTTATTGAAGAATCAGAATTTTGAAAAGTTAGTGGATGATTTAATTTACGACCAGTCTGCCAACTGGGTAATGAATACTTATGTGCAACATACTGTAACATATCTTAAAATTGTTTCAAAAGATGGGCAGGGCCGTCCCTCTACCATAACCGCAGATTATCAGTTTAAAAGTGGAAACAAGGAATATGCTGGTTCAGTAACCTTAACTTTCATTGAGGGGTTGCCAAATTGTTTGTATTTCTTCGATTTTCCCGCTACCTGCAGAACTGCGAGTCGTAAAATAGTACTGAACTATGCAAACGGAGCCTATGTAAGCAAATAGTTCTGACAACGGAGTTAGTTATGCAAAGCAAAATGTCTGCTATTTTAATTAAGTTCAAATAAAGAAAAGCTGCAGCAATACTTGTTCTTTCTATGCAATGCGAACGCCAAACGACCGAACTCAATCCTCAAACCTGGACAATTACAGATAAATTTGGGCTGTGAAATTTGTAGATATAACCAACGACATAGCGTTTAGAAAAATTTTCGGAAATGCAAGTAAGAAAAATCCTTAATTTCTTTTCTGAATGCTGCTATTGACTTGCCTGAAAAAGAAAAAATAATTGATGTTGAAATTACTAATCCTTATCAATTAGGCAAGTTGAGTGGTGGAAAATCTACTATTGTTGACGTTAAGGCTAAAGATGAGAAAGGCAACATTTTCATCGTTGAAATACAAGTTGCCGAGTTTGATTTTTTTCATAAACGAATACTCTACTACCCTTCTCAAAGTTACGTTTCGCAAATTGACAAAGGTATTGAGTACACCAAGTTGAGACCTGTTTACTTTATAGGTATTCTTGAATTTAAAATTGGACAAAGTACAAATTATTTTAGCAGACACAAAGTCTTGGACGTTGAAACAAAAGAACAAATTATCCAGAACGTTGAATTTAATTTTATAGAGTTACCCAAGTTTAATTAAACAATTTAGCAGTTAGAAACTAATATTGACCAGTGGACTTATTTTATTAAAAATGCTGAAAATCTAACTGTAATTCCAGAGAACGTAAAAGACGAAGGTTTGAGAGAAGCTTATACTGAGGCAGACAAACAAAACTGGACAAAACAAGAGTTGGAAGACTATGAAAGAGCATCAATAAAAGAAAGAGATGAAATCGGCAGAATTGAATTTGCTGAAAAAAAAGCAATATTGACCGTTGCTAAAAATTTAAAAGAAAATGGTGTTCCTATTGATGTAATTAACGCAAGTTTCCTTGTAAGAAGTAAGCAAGAGAAGCATTTGAGATAAGGTATTTTTGAGTTGCGAAAACAAAAACAGCTACTTAAATGCTTCAGGACAAAGTTATCGGAATCTATTGTTTTACAGATGACATTTTAAAAGGCATTAGTCATTATGAGGACAAGAGCAGAAAGGTCAATGACAGTGAAATCATTACCACGGCAATCGTTGCTGCTCTTTATTTCAAAGGCAACCAGTCGAACGCTATCAGTTATATGCGTGATCATAATATGGCGCCTGCGATGATTAATAAAAGCGGTTTTACCAAGCGGTTGCACAAATTGCAAACGCTTCTGCTATGGCTCTTTGAGCAGACAGGCAGGTTATTCAAGTATGCGTGTTGCGAACTGGAGTACATCATTGATTCTTTACCGCTCAAAGTTTGTCATAACATCCGTATCAGCCGCAGTAAATTGTTTACAGGCAGGCAGTGGCGGGGCTATAATGCCAGCAAAAGAGAATATTTCTATGGTGTCAAAGTGCAACTCATTACTACAAAAGATGGTATTGCTGTAGAGTTATGTTTTGTACCCGGTGCAGAACATGATGTCCAGGCGCTTTCAAAGATGTATCTGGACTTGCCGCCTCAAAGTATTTTATACGGCGACAGTGCTTACACAGCTTACGAAATAGAAGATCTGTATAAAGAAACCGAAGAAATCGAATTGAAAGTAAGCAGGAAATCAAATAGTAAAAGGCCGGACAAGCCTTATGAGGCGTTTGTGAAAACAGCAATGCGCAAACGAATAGAAACGGCAATCAGTGAAATCATTGAACTGACGCCCCATTCTATTCATGCAGTAACACAACGAGGATTTTTACTTAAAATACTGCTCTTTGTCTTTGCACACCAACTCAAAACAATTACCTAAACCAGGAAACTTAAATTAATTATAGTCATTTGGCTTTCGTTTCGGGTTGATACATTTTTATTACCAGTTCTTCATCAAGCCTTACTCGTTGTGTCAATTTATTTGACAACCCTATTAATATCGTAGAAACAAACAAAAATGATTTATACAGAATTTCAACCAGATACATTGTTGAATGACTTTGTAAAATGTTATTGGTGCTTTGACAACACGAAAAACCAACAGCTTGACTTTACCATTTTACCAGATGGCTGTTTTGACCTTATCATTTCCTTTGATAACAATTTAAAAAAAGGTATTTTATTGACGGGTTTATGGACTAAACAAATAAACGTTTCTGTTCCAACCGAAACAAAACTGTTTGCAATCCGGTTCCGGCTTTTAGCCGCTGAATATCTTCTTCAACAAAACATTGCCATACTTTGCGACACCAAAACGGAGGTACAACTTTCTTTCTGGCAACTTGAAAAGCTGAGCTTTGAAAAAATAGAAAATGCAATTGAACTCTTAAACCAGTTATTATTATCCATTTTAAAAAGCGGAAAAGGAATTGACGAGCGAAAACGAACACTTTTTAAATTACTTTACCAAACCAATGGAAATCTTTCCATTGCGGAATACTCAAAAACTGTTTTTTGGACAAGCCGGCAAATCAACCGCTATTTTAATGAAAGGTTTGGGCTTTCTCTTAAAGCGTATTGCAATATTTTAAAATGCCACGCTTCGTTTAAAGACATTAAAAACGGGCAATTATTTCCACAAGGCAATTATTTTGATCAATCGCACTTTATAAAAGAAATTCAAAAGCACACGGGGCAAAATCCAGGAGATCTTTACCACAATAAAAACGACCGATTTTTACAATTAGCAACAATGATCGAAAAGTAATTTGGCATCCTTAAAAACAGCAAATGAAATTCAGCAACATCAGGTTATTAGTGAAAGACTTTGACAAGTGCTTTACTTTTTACAACGACATTCTTGGTTTAACATGTACCTGGGGTAAGCCTGGCGATAACTTTGCCAGTTTTAATATTGGCATTCCCTCCGGGCTTGCTTTATTTTCTGCAGACCTTATGGCTATCGCCATCAGTAATCCGGGCGCAGCAAAAAATGAACCTCCACAAGATAAATTTGCAATCATTATTCAGGTGGACAATGTTGATGACACTTTCAAAGCGTTGCAAACCAAAGGTGTCAACTTTTTAACAGGGCCAAAAGACATGACAGCCTGGGGCATTCGTGTAACACATTTCAGAGACCCGGAAAATAACCTGATTGAACTTTTCCAGGACCTGCCATAGACAAGTAGGATAAAGCGCTGAGAAGAAAAACGGCAAGCAATAACAGGTTGGGTGTTATTGTGGAAGGAAGTGCGATTAACATGTGCACTTCCGGGCTTGCTTTGGTTTCGGTCTTTTTGTTAGAGGTTATCATCTTTCTGACTGTTATACAGGCAACAACAATATTTATCTTACAAATGATTTGTATGGGAAACCCAATCTGCTAAAAGATAAGTGTAAGACAAGCCGGATACATTTTAACAAGTCACAGGATTTTATGAATACAACGTGCTATAGATATAATGTTGCTTAGTTTACGTACGCTTCAGGGTCGGGCATGTTTGAAGCAAAACAATACAAATCAATAATTATAGACAGAAAAACAGAAGTTCATAAAGATGTATCATATCAATGGCTTTTATTTTGTTGGCTTACAATTGATGAATCAAATTATTCAGAAAAACTTAATGGATAAAATAACTACAGCCAGCACATGCATTCGCAATAGTATGGCTGGATGTTAAACACTCACTTACAATCACTGCTCCTCCTTTTCTTCAGCAGCAGATGCCGGCGGCTGCTGCCTTGGGCGGCAGCGCTTTTGCCATTCATTTCTAAACTTAGCTTTGTCTTCCTCGCTCATACCCATCCACTTTTCGCGCATACGGTTGGCAGGCCCCCCATTTTTGCTGCCAGGCGCACCAAACCTGAAACCGCCAAACAAGATGCGGCACAGCAGGAGCAAGCCGATGGATTGCGGGTAATCAATCCGGTTTATGTGCAGCAACGTAGGCAAAACAGCGTTCCATAGCAGCATTAGCGCGCCGCTTAAAAGCAACAGCATCCCCACAAAAAATAAAAGAAAGAACGGCGGGCGTCTTCTTTTGCCAAAACGGTTGTTGTACATAAGCGTTGATCTTAATAGTTTAAAAATTCGTTGTACAGGTTTTGCAGGCGCTGGCGCAAATGCTTTACTGCATAGCCTTTGCGCGAGATAATGGTTTTCAGGTTTTCGCCGGTAGCATCGGCAATCTCCTGCAGCGTTGCATCTTCCAGCTCGTTCCGGATAAATACTTCCCGCTGTTTTTCGGGCAGTTCGTCCAGTGCGGCAAACAGTTCCTGCCAAAAGGCTTCGCGAATGTATTCGGTTTCCGGATTGGCGGCATCGGCAAATAAAATGTCTTTAAAGTTAAACCCGCCGTCTTCGTTTTCAAAGCTGAAATCGTCTAACAGTTCCGGCGATTTTTTACGGTATTTATCAGTAATTTTATTGCGCGCCACCTGGTGCAGCCAGCCGCTCATTTGTTGTATCTCCTCCACATTCACCACATTACTCAACTGGTACCATACATCCTGTAAAATATCTTCCGCATCTTCGTTGCTGTTTACCTTGCCTCTAATAAAACCAAACAGGCGCTTACCATATTCCCCAATGGTATCTACAATGGTATTCCTGTTTTTGTGCTGCATTTGCGGAGGTAAAGTTTTATGCTGTTGCCATAGAAGACGGATGACCGCACAATTTACCTTAACGGCTGCAAAAATTATTTTTTCCTATCCTCCGGCCTTCCGGATAAATGATTGTGCCTTGGCAGGTGAACGGCAATACCGAATGTTTTAATTTTGGGTAATGAACGATAAAAAAGAAAAGTTGCGGGTGGATAAGTACTTGTGGGCCATTCGCCTTTTTAAAACGCGAACACTGGCATCGGAGGCCTGCGACCGCGGCAAGGTGAGGCAGGACGGCACTGCGCTGAAAGCAGCAAAAACAGTGCATGTGGGCGATGAATACGAGGTAAAAACAGAAGCACGAAAATGGGTAATAAAGGTTGCGGGACTGCTCGGCAACCGCGTGCAATACAGTGAAGCGGTGAACTATTATATTGACCTTACGCCGGCTGAAGATCCGGATAAGTCTTCGGCAGCACCCGCCTCTTTCCATACCGGCAAACGCCTGAGCAAAATTGGCCGGCCTACCAAAAAAGAAAGACGAAACTTAGATGATTATATGGACACCAAAGAAGAACAACAACCATGAAGATTGATATTATAACCGTATTGCCGGAATTGCTGGAAAGCCCCTTTAACCACAGCATTATGAAACGGGCGCAGGATAAAGGCTTGCTCGAAGTAAAAACACACAACCTGCGGCAATGGGCGGTAAACAAATACGGACAGGTAGATGATTATCAGTATGGCGGCGGCGCGGGCATGGTAATGATGTGCGAGCCGCTCGCCAATGCGATAGAACACCTGCAGCAGCAGACAAACTATGCAGAGATTATTTACCTCACACCCGATGGCGTAACACTTAACCAGAAGACAGCCAATACCCTTTCTCTTAAAGAAAATTTACTGCTCATCTGCGGACATTACAAAGGTATTGACGAGCGCATACGGCAGCAATATGTAACAATGGAAATCTCTATTGGCGATTATGTGCTGAGCGGCGGCGAGCTGGCGGCGGCGGTGCTGGTAGATACCATAGGGCGGCTGCTGCCCGGTGTGCTGAACGATGAAACGTCTGCCCTGTTTGATTCTTTCCAGGACGATTTGCTTGCGCCGCCGGTTTATACGAGGCCGGCCGACTTCCGCGGAATGAAAGTGCCGGATGCGCTACTGAGCGGTAACCCGAAAATAATTGACGACTGGCGCTACGACCAGTCTGTAGAACGTACCCGCAGCCGGCGGCCGGATATCATTAATAAAGAATGAGCAATTCTTATAAGCACACAAATTTTAATCAGTTTTTTATTACCCGGTTAAGTAGTGCAACGTGAATAATCGTTTACATTTGTTTTGCAGTTGAATCCAATCCGTTTTTTAATCGCAATATCCTTCTACTAAAAATCCAGATATACTTTTTATAAGATTCACTTCTGCCCGGGGCTGTCTTTGCGATGGCCTCTTATGTTTATCGTCCTACGGCCCCTTTTTTCTATGGCTGTTCTTTTCCGACTTTTCCTGCAATATCTTTTCGTTCGTGTTGCCATTGTCGTCTTTTATCGGCTCCGGCACCGGCGCCTCGCCATCATTCAGTTTAAAATTGAAAACTTTATTTACATAATTCCATTTGCCGCCGGCCCATTTAAAGCCTTCATAATCGCCATCCGGAATGAGCGTGTATTTTTCACTTTGATGGTTGCTTTCACTTATCAGGTGGTCAAAGATGATCATGTCCATTTCCGGATCGTAATTGATGCGTGCCCGTGCATCTTTTTTATACTCGAGGCAAAAACGGTAAGCCGGCTGCGGCGGCTTAATGCTATCCTCCGGATAATTAAAAAAACGGCCGCCGAAATGCGGAACGCCGGCATTGTCGAAGGTTAATACTTCCAGCCATTTGCGGGTAGTGCTGAAGTCGTTATCATCATAGCCGAAGAGGGTATAGTATTTTTTATTCTGATATTCTTTTTCTATAATGCTATAGTAAATAGCGCCGATCCAGTTCGTGTTGCCACGCACAGAATCGGTAGGTATAGCGGTAAAAGAAGACGCATCAATCAGGGGAAATAACTTAAGGCTGCCATCGGCCGTTTTCATCTGTATCGCGCCGCGCTGGCGAAAGAAACTTTCATCCCGCTCAAACTGCCAGGTGAAGATCCGGAAGCTGCTGTCGGCCGGGTATATTTTTGAAACGGTAACAACACTATCAAACGGATAATTAAAAGAGTAAGGCGTGCGCAATGCTTTTACAAAAAGCCGGGTAAACACACTGTCTGCACTAAAACGGTCTTCCGCCATCGGCGCAAAAATCATGTCCTTCGCATACGGCTTCATACTGTCTTCCGCTTGTTGTAATTGCTGCTGGTCTGCTCTCTTTGTTGGCTGAGCGCCGGAGCTAATAGTAAGAAACAGTAAAATAGCGGCTAACAATTTATACATAGCACAATGTACTACGTTGCAGCGCCGTAATTATTTCAGGATATAAAAATTTAAGGTTTCGTTAGGTGGTAGTCCGCTCAGGTATTTGATAAGGCAGGAAACTACAGCTCGCCCCAACCCGGTGCAAATACTAATAAACACTATCTTATTGAAGTTAAGAATTACAGCTAAAATAGGAAGGTTAAACCCTAACCACTGCCGGCGCCTGTACATAGCCGATATAGGATGATCCGGCCCTGCTTTACAAACACGGTTGCAGCAAGCAGTTTAAGTTTGGTTTTCTTAATCCTGTGCCGTAGGCCGAATAATTATATCGCCAACATCAACTGTATCGGGTTGTTCAATAGCAAATACCACAGCCTGCGCAATTGCTTCGGGCGGGATTGCAATTTGGTTCATCCTGTCTGCCACAGCGTCTTTCATTTTTTTGTCAGTAATGGAGCTGGCCAGATTTGTTTTTACAAATCCCGGCGATATCCCGGTAACCCTCAAATGTTCGCCGGCTTCCTGTCTGAGTGCTTCCGAAACGGTTCGCACAGCATTTTTTGTAGCTGCATAAACACCCTGAAGCGGTACAATTTTTATTCCCGCAGTGGATATGATGTTAATGATATGTCCAAAGTTCTGCTTTCGAAAAACAGGTAATGCAGCAGCAATACCGTAAAGAACACCTTTGAAATTTACGTCAATCATGTCTTCCCATTCCTCTACACGAAGCTCATCGAAGCGTGAAAGCGGACTAATGCCGGCGTTGTTTATAAAAACATCGAGTTTTCCGAAATGTTGCAGGGCAATAGCAACAAGCTGAGTTAAATCTGCACGCCGTTTTACATCTGTTACAGAATAAATAGCTTCACGCCCGGCATCAGCTATATCTTTTACAATTTTTTCAAGCTCATCAACCCGCCTTGCGCCAAGAACTACTTTAGCTCCTTTTTCAGCAAGTAATAATGCAATCGCCTTACCAATCCCACTGCTTGCACCTGTAATAGCAACAACCTTATCTTTAATTGTATTTCCCATATTGTTTAAAAGTTTATCGTATCTAAAAACAGCCTGCTCTATGGGCACTATTGCGCCAGTTAACATGCTTACTTAAAGTTATCGCTTACTATCAGTTCTTTACTACCTGCAGTGTACCTGTAAAATCCTTCGCCGCTTTTTATACCCAGCCTTCCTGCCATCACCATATTTACCAGCAGCGGGCAGGGCGCGTATTTTGGATTGCCAAACCCCTGGTGCAACACATTCAGAATACTGAGGCATACATCCAGCCCTATAAAATCTGCTAGTTGCAAAGGCCCCATCGGGTGCGCCATGCCCAGCTTCATAATAGTATCTATTTCCGCTACACCCGCAATACCCTCATACAGGCTGTAAATAGCTTCGTTGATCATTGGCATCAGTATCCGGTTGGCAATAAAACCGGGATAGTCGTTAACCACACAAGGCGTTTTTTCAAGCTGCCTGGCTAATGCAACAACAGTATCCGTAACGATGGCAGCAGTAGCATAGCCATTAATAATTTCTACCAGTTTCATCACCGGCACGGGGTTCATAAAGTGCATACCAATCACCTTACCGGGCCGCTGTGTAGCCGCCGCGATTCTGGTAATAGAGATGGAAGAAGTATTGGAAGCCAGTATGCAATCTGCCGGCGCAGCCTCGGCTAACTGCTTAAATATCTTCAGCTTGAGTTCTGTGTTTTCTGTTGCTGCTTCTACCACTAACTGCGCGTCCTGTACACCTTCACCCAATTTGGTATTCGTAGTAATATTTGCCAGCGCAGCCTGCTCTTGTTCTGTTGTAATAAGGCCTTTGGCTGCCTGCCGTCCGAGGTTTTTGGCAATCGTTTTTTTTGCATTGTCCAGTTGCGCAGCGCTTACATCAATCAGGTTTACACTAAATCCATATTGCGCAAACAAGTGTGCGATGCCATTGCCCATGGTGCCGGCGCCAATCACCGCAATTCTTTGTATCATAGCTTTTGTTTAAAAGAGAAGAAAGATACGTTTACGGTTTTCAAAGTTTACGGGTTCACCAGTTTATGTTACTACAAGCGAATACCAAACAACAAAGAAGTATTCATAGAGATATAGCCAAAGAATACCTGAACTTGTAAACTTTGAAACCTTTGAACTCAGGAACTTATAAACGCTGCAACATGAAAACTTTCAAACAATTTATTTATCTTCTGCATAGGTAATGCCTGCTTTGCTTCTTATAGTGTCCAGCACTTCCATCAGCAATAAGGTGTCTGTATGTGTCATTACCGGGCTTTCAGCCAGCCCGTTCCGCAGGCATTCGCATACATGCCTTGCTTCGTACTGATAGCCATGACCGTTTTCTTTTTCCACAGGTATAATCTCTTTACTATCCGGCTTATCCGTATAGTATTCTATGGTTGTATCGGCTGAATAGAAGCGATGCGTAAGCCTTATGCGGCCCTTGGTGCCGCAGATGTCGGCTTCCGTTGACATATTGGTAGCGAAGCTGCAAAACCATTGCGCCATTGCGCCGTTTTTATACCTGAAAAGCGCAGCGCACTGTTCGTCCACACCGGTTGCAGCCGGTGTCATGTGCGCTTCAATATTATCGGGTTTTCCTAAAATACTCAGCGCCATAAAAGCATTATAGATACCAATATCCAGCAACGAACCGCCGGCCAGCGCAGGATCGAACATACGGGCCGGTACGGGCGGCTGCGGACGAAAGCCGAAGTTGATAAGCACCGCGGTGATATCACCCAGCAAACCATCGCGCAGCAGGCTTTGCAGCTTTTGGTATTGCGGCAGAAATTTCGTCCACACCGCTTCCATCAGAAACACATTTTTTTCTTTAGCAAAATCAATCATTTCACGTGCCTGGCGGCTGTTTACCGCAAAGGCTTTCTCGCACAGCACTGCCTTGTTGTGCTGCAGGCAAAGCAGCGTATTTTTGTGGTGCTCGCTGTGCGGCGTGGCGATGTAGATCACATCTACGTATTCATTCTGTACCAATGCCTCGTAGCTGCCATGTGTGTAAAGCACCGGGAAGTCTTTGGCAAAAGCATTCGCGTTATCAATGCTGCGGCTGCCAACGGCAATAAGCTGTGCATCGTCCACTAATTTAAGATCGGCGGCAAACTTGCGGGCTATTTTACCACAGCCAAGGATACCCCAGCGGATTTTATTGTGCATGATCAACTATTAAGGACTGCAAGATACAAGGAACCGGAAACAAGCAATGAGATTGGCAACACAACAGGTGGCCGACGGTGCGTTGCACTATCTGCAGGAATTTTTGTTTTCTGCTAATTAGCAGTTCCTTATTATTTCTTATTCAACACCTGGTTGGCTGCCAGCACTAAAAACAAATAATCAGTAGTGCCGCCGCCCAGTACATACTAGCCCTGCTGCCATAAAAACGGGAATGGTAACAACTCGGGGAAATCAGGACGTATCAATGCGGTGCCGGAGGAAACGCCGCCCGGAATATACGACCAGTCGGCGCGGTTAAAACCATAGCCGGGTATCATGCTGTGCGCGCCAACGCCGGAAGCAAAGGAGGCCGTGTTGCTGCCGGGATGGCAACCCAGTATAAAATTCATAGCGGCCAGCATGTACTTATCGGAAACAATAGCCGGGAAGCCGGCGTGAAGAAAATATTGCTTATAGCCAAAGTGCTGAATGTCCCAGCCGGCGCCCCAGATGTTGGGTTTGTAAGGCACGCCATAGGGCGTTTCTTTTCCCTGGCTTTCGATGGTGTCGTACAATGTTTTTACGGCCGCAGTAATCGTATTGGTAAAGCCGGCATTATTTATCAGCGGCAGCACACGGCCAAGCACCCAGCCGGTATTATCAATGCGTTTGGCTATCACCTCTTTGTTGCTGATTAGAAAATCGGCGTACTGCTTATCCCTTGTGGTAATGTATAGCTCTGTTGCTAATTCCACACGTTGTAATGGATATTTTTCTTTTGCCTCTGTCCATACTGCTTTTGCTATCCGCAGGCAGGCATCGGCCAGCGTGTCGTTGTAGCCTTTCATCACACGGCTGGCAGCAGCCAATGCAGCCGCAGCTTCCAGCGCTCTGCCGGGATTGTCTTCTGTAAACACCCAACGGTCATCGGGCGAATTTGGTAAGCCAACAGCGGGCGGCGTGCCGGTTGTCTTTACATCGTTATAAAATTTATTATCGGTAATATTCGTAGCATCGCCCAGTACGGTATATTGGCGCATGGTAGGCTCGATAATACCGCGGTAAAACCTGCCCATACTTCCGTAGCCGCCCACAACCGTCAGCAATCCATGTTCGATCTGTTGCAATACATCGGGCTTGCCATCGGGCTCCTGTATTTCTACCACCTGCGTTTGCTGGTTGATGGTGGTGTTATCATACTTTACATGGAATGCTTCATAAGCAAGCGTTAGTCCGTAAACGGTGCCGGCCTGCGATTCTACACGCAAATCAAAATCGCCCGCATCGTGCCAGCCACCCCGGTTAAGGCCGGGCACTGTTTCGCCGGATTTATAGGGGGTAAATGTAGAAGCGCCTTGTATATAACCATCAAAATGATTGGAGTCAACCGGCGCCATCCGGGCATCATCCATGTGGCAGAAGCCATGCCATACGCGGTACTTATCGTTGATGCGCATGTGGCACATCTGCACCGGTAAAAAATATTCCAGTGTTGGCTGCCATACATTGCGCGCGAATACGCTGTCGCTTATCTGGAATACGTTGGTAGTATTGCTGCCATATTTCACTACATACATTCCCGGTTTTTGTACCTGTGAAAAATCGAATTGCAGGTAATGATAGCGAAGAAAATTACCCCAGTCTTTTGGCGCCGACTGCAGCATTGTTTCAAAGCCGCCGTTCTCACTTACCCGCAACAGCGAAGCCCCGGGCCGTTTGGTGTCTTTGGCATCCAATTCTATCACCGCTATTTTCTGTTGCGCCGGATGATAACCAACCTGCGACACCTGCACTACCGGCGCTGACTGCCAGCCTTCGATAGCGTGCGGTGTTACCAGCCACTCAATGGCGCTTTTGGTTGCACCTTCCGGTACCAGCGAGCGCACTACAAACCAGCCGTTATTGTATTTGCCACGGCCATCAATCAATTGCAGCTTATTGCCTTTTAAATTTTCAATGCTCATGCGCTGCGCCCCGCTTTCCGGTGCAATGGTCAGCTTGTTGCCGGTTGCCATCGGGGTTACCTGCGTTTCTCCTTCGGCATCTATGTAATTCTGGTCGTTGGCCTGTTGTGTAAAAATGCCGTTTTGCCCGTCCATATAGTAGCTCTTGCCAAACAGAACGGCAGGATACAGCTCGAAGTTGAAACCTACTTTCCCTATCCATTCTTTGGGCAGGGCGCTGTCCAAATCAACGATTATTTTAAAGCCCTTGCCGGCTGGCTCTATGCGTGTTGTGTAACTGAAATGCAGGTCGGGATAAATAACCGGGTTAAAGCCTTTCCGGTTGATGTCTTCGTTCGGATATTCCATGTGTACGGAGATGGCGCCGGTGGCTTTATCCACCATGCGCTTGCCTACTTTTGGTATTGGCTGCCACTGGCCGGGCGTTGGGTTGAGGCGGATGTCGCCGTTGGTAGCTACGCGCTGGCCGTTTTGAATAACGCCCACGCCGCCCTGGTGGCCTTCGGGGTAAAAGTCGTGCGCCAGCATTACGTTTACACCCCCGTATTCCAGGTACTCAAGATGGTTGAGATGCATACCCGGTGCGGGTTTAGACGTTTGCGCCTGTAGTTGAATACTAATGAGCAGCAGCGTTGCAACAGTCATTTTTTTCATGGTAGCAAAACATTATAAATTATAAATGAGGTATGCTGTACAGGCATTTTTCCCCGGCCAAGATAAGTAAGTTTTGTTCTTAAACAGTAAGGACTTGACAAATAGCTGCCGTATGCGCATCATTGATTAAAAGAGTACCGGAAAGGAAGCGAAGCAGGCTTATAAGTAGATTGTCGGAATTATCTGTTACTTATCGCTTCTTGTTTATGTTCTCCACTTTGTGGAAAGTGGAGAACGAAAAAAAGCGGCATGAAAACGATATACCCCAGTTTTCCTGCAATGCCCTGATATAGCTTCTGTACTGCTGTGAATTGAGCAGCAGTAATGCTACACCGCAGCAAAGAATTTAACGAATAACCGGTCTGATTTTAGTTTATCTCATTTTGACGACTTACTTACCAACGAAAACAGATTTATTTTCAAACAAGCTTTTACATCAGTAGCATCTGCGTCTATATAAATAATGACAGCCACATGCTAATAAAATTTCATATTAAATTAGAAGCAAAAAATAGTTTGACGGGCGGGCGCGGGCAGAGAAAGCATGTATGAAAGAAGAACAGCTACAAGCGAAAGGTTACCAGTATATTATTACATAAAAAAGCCGGCCGGTAATTTAAAGTAAACGGGAAGCGGTTATACGCAACGGCTCTTTAAAAATCCGGCTGGCTTAAAACGAATGATATCTTATTTATCTCCTTCCACATCGCCGTCTATAGCAAGTATAACGGGCTGCGGCACTTTGGCAAATTTTACCGTTACTTTCTTTTCGAAATGGCCTTCGGTAGCGGAGTTATACGTAACCTTAATGCTCGATTCCTTACCTGCCATAATCGGTGTCTTCGGATAATCGGGCGTTGTGCATCCGCACTCGGCGGTGGCTACTTCTATTATCATCGGCTTGCTGCTGGTATTGGTGAACTTAAACTCGGTAGTAGCCGGCACATCTTTTTTTATTTTACCAAAAGAATGCTTTAACTCCTGAAATTTTACCGGCGCATCCTGCGCAAAGCAAAGTGCAGAGAAAGCAATACCGATAATTACTAACAAGTATCTCATTTAGGTTCGTTTGCGGTGGAAGGTATATTATCTACAACAGATGATGGCTTCATTTTTTCTACAGCGCCGTTAGCAGGTGCCGCATTATCCGGAGCTTCAAACGTTTCGCCATGAAACTTAATCTGCTTGCTGGCGCCATTGCTTAAAAATACCGTAACATATTTTGAAAAGGCACCTTTGGTCATACCATTGAAACCCAACTTTATTTTAAAGCTTTGTCCGGCTGCATAAGGGCCAGCCTCCCATTTAGGCGTAGTGCAACCACAGCCGGCCTGTACATTCAACAATTTTACGCTATCACTGCTTATATTTTTCAGGTTTACTTCATACTCCACTGGTTTGCCATACGGTATTTTACCGAGGTCGTGGTCCATATCACTGATCTCTATTATTTTAGAGAAATCCTGCGGCTGCACTGTAGTGCCGGTGGTAGTAGCAGCGGGTGCTGTTTGTGCATGCGCCAATGTCATGATACACAAAGCGCCGGCAGCAACAAAAAGTTTTTTCATAATATCAATTTAGTAGTGCAATATATTTCAAATCTGCTTGTTTGAAAACATTGCGGCGGAAGATTTTCGTTTACTAACAATTTTTTAAGGCTATGAGACGGCAGGAGAAGCGGAATGGTTTAATGAAGACGGGAAAAAGTTGCGGGTTGCGGGTTAGGGGTTACGAGTTGCGGGTTAAGGGTTACGAGTTGCGGGTTAAGGGTTACGAGTTGCGGGTTAAGGGTTGCGGGTTAAGGGTTGCGGGTTAAGGGTTACGAGTTGCGGGTTACGAGTTGTGGGTTGCGGGTTAGGAGTTTGACAACAGTTACGGGTTGTGAATTGCGGGTTGCTGTTATAGGAATAAGATAATTTAAAACTTTTAAAATGCCATGCACCACTTTACAGTGTTTACAAGTAGTCCAAAATTCTTACCGCAACTTACCACACGCAAAAACTCATTAGCTCCACGCGGGCAACTCCATTATTTCTGTTGCATTCCCGTCCTTTATTTCCCAGCTCCAGGTATAGCTGCCGTTGGTAATAACGAGGTACGTACAGCCAAAAGCAGTATTATAGCGGAGTAATTGCATCAGCACGCTTTCGTTTAGCGGCACGTTCATTTCCTTGCATTCAATAACCATCCAGGGCTGCGCATTTTTATATACGACTACATCACAGCGCTTACGCAGTTCTCCCAAATGAATTTCCTTTTCAATGGCTAACAAGGCTGCCGGATAATGCATAACCTGCAACAGGTACTGTAACACATTTTGC
Organism: Ilyomonas sp.; assembly: GCA_965247435.1. GTDB lineage: Bacteria > Bacteroidota > Bacteroidia > Chitinophagales > Chitinophagaceae > Ilyomonas. Next base: position 3,678,936 of record OZ252019.1, read on the forward strand.
CGCACCCATTCTTCCGGCGTAAGCCGTACCCATTTGCGGCGCACTTCATCAAAAATATATTCCCTGCCCTGCTGCTGCTGTATCTTAAACCGGAAAGGCGGAAATTGTATCGCAGGCATGTGCGCAAATCTAAACTAATTTTGAGCGGTTGCCGTAGCGGTACTGTATTTTGTCCGAAGGCATAAAAGCAGAAAGTTTTTCTATTCAGCCGTTTCGCCGGATAACGTATGGTTTAGTAGCTTAAGCACTTAAACAGGAAAGCGCGCACCGTTTATCGCTTTGTGCCTTAGCGGCTAAAATCTTTAATATGAAAACAAGAGAAGAAATTGTACACAGCTGGCTGCCACGCTATACAGGGCAGGCTCTGGAGCAGTTTGGCGAATATATTTTACTTACCAATTTCAGCAATTATATCTACCTGTTTGCACAATGGAACGGTGTGGAAGTAATAGGTAAAGACCGGCCTTATCAATGTGCAACTGCTGAAGGTATTACGATTATTAATTTTGGTATGGGCAGCGCCGGGGCCGCTACCATTATGGATCTGCTATCGGCCATCAATCCCAAAGCCGTTTTGTTTTTAGGCAAATGCGGCGGCCTGAAAAAACGCAATAAGCTGGGCGACCTGATACTGCCGATTGCGGCGATACGCGGCGAAGGCACGAGCAACGATTATTTTCCGCCCGAAGTGCCGGCGCTGCCTGCCTTTGCGCTGCAGAAAGCCATCTCCACCACTATCCGCGAATATGAAGTGGATTACTGGACCGGCACCGTTTATACGACCAACCGCCGGATATGGGAGCATGACGATAAATTTAAAAATTACCTGCGCGTTATCCGCGCGTATGCGATAGATATGGAAACGGCTACCATTTTTACCGTTGGCTTTTACAATAAAATACCTACCGGCGCCTTACTGCTGGTAAGCGACCAGCCCATGGTGCCGGATGGCGTAAAAACAGAAGAAAGCGATAAGCTGATTACGACGCGGTTTGTAGAGCGGCATTTAAAAATAGGCATTGATTCGCTGAAGCAACTGATTAACAACCGGCACACGGTGCGGCACCTGAAGTTTGAATAGCCAACTGCAAAAGCAGAACGATCAGTATTAGTATAGCCGGACTTGTCTGCCGATTTTTTGTAAGCAGGAAGGAGCGTTGTAAGATGATCGTAATTATTCCGGAGGATTATTTGATCTCTTAAAAGCTATTTATAAATACATACAGGCGTTGTACCAGAGCCTACCATTTGATAATGGCGGGGACGCCATCAACGGCAGAATATCCTTGCTTTTGGAACCGGCAACCTGCGAATAAAACAACATTAAATTTTTAAACAACCTGTTATAAAGTAGCAATTATCTTAATTCTGTAAGGCTCACATCCAGCTCGTGCGAGCGTTTTGCAATAATATTAATTACCTGGTCTAATTTAAAGGCAGACGCCTTAAGCAGTTGCATTATTTCCGCATCTTCCGCATTTTGAAAGCTATCAACAGACAATAAATTAGCGGCTCCCAGTATGTTGGCCAGCGGCGCACGCAGCACATGCGAATTTGTAAAAGCGATTTCCCGCAACCGTTTATTCTGCTCTACAATTCGTTCTTCTTTATTTTTCAACTCGGTGATGTCTGTTTGTATGCAAATTGTATTCTGAATTTTTCCATTTTGCCATACGGGCGATAAACAGAGATTTACCCAATATTCGGTTCCGTCTTTACGGTAGTTTAATATTTCTTTGGAAACCTTGTTGGTTGTTTTGGCAAGGTGTTCGAGGTCTTTTTCTATTAGTTTGTCGGTAGCTTCGCCATGAAGCAGGCTTTGCGGCGTCTTATTTTTTACTTCTTCCAACGCATAACCGGTAATGGCGGTAAAAGCTTCATTCACCCATTCAATCCTGCCTTGTTCGTCCGTGATTAATACCGCATTACTGGTTTGCTGCGCCACCATAGACAATTTTTGCAGCTCCTTTTCCTGCCGGCGTTTTACCGTAACGTCTTCCATGGAGCCGATAATGCTTACCGGCTGCTGCTCGGCATCCACTATTACAATGGACTTGTTTAAAACATGCCTGTACTCGCCATTGGCGCAGCAGTAGCGATATTCTTCGGTCCAGGCTTTTGTTTTATTTTTAAAAACATCAATCAGGTTGGCCCTGGCGCCGGCAGCATCGTCCGGGTGTATTTTAGCTAACCATTCGGCCGCTTTTTTTGTTTCCCGTTTGTATCCAAAGATGGACTCTATACCCCGGTTCCATTCCATATAATCCGTTGCCAGATCCCACTCCCAGATTGCTTCCGCAGTTGCCTCACTCACCGTTTCGTAGCGCTTAACTGTTTTTTGCAGTTGTGTGTTTAATTTCTTTAATTCTTCCCTAGCATAGATCAGTTCTGTAACATCGCTGGCAATTATCAGACGCAGGTTTTTAGCGCTCTCTGCCAGGTTGCTGCTGATAATGTTGCTGTAGATAAACTCACCATTTTTTTTGCGATGCTTCCAGATGCCTGCGTTTCTTACAGGCACCGGGGTTGCTTTCAAATCTTCCTGAAACCTTTCCAGTTCGTCGGCCGGCCTCAGATCGGTGATAGCCATGTTTTTAAACTCTTTTTTAGAATATCCATAACAGGAAACAGCCGCAGCGTTTACAGAAATAATCTTCAAAGTCTTTGTATCGTATATCCACATCGGGTGCGGATTATCCGTAAAGAAATGCCGGCAGGCGGTTTCCAGGCTAAGCACTTTTCTTCTAAAATAAAATATCAGAAAAGCGGCAAATAACAATAAGACAACGGGTATAGCTACACTCATAATTTATCTTCAGCAACTAATTAATTATTTTTATACATCGTAAAGTATATGCGCAGCGGCCATTTTGATACGCTGCAGGTGTCTGGATTGGCCGGTACGGCATTGAGGCTTTTTTTGATATTGTGATATTGTAATGTTAAGTACAAAAGTAAATTCTTGCAGAAAGATACGGTACTTAAAATGTGATTAAGCAAAGAGTTAATTATTAAAACCGGATGTGTTGTTTATACTATTTATCCGGTGTAAAGTATAAAACGCAGCAGTATTTTTGCTTTGTTGATGCCCTGTTAATCGTTATTTAAACCGAACCATGAATGTATAACTACAAGCAGAACCGCATTCGTCAGCGGCTCAGCCGCCGGAATTGCTTTACCATTGCCAAAAACATCACTTTTTATAATATCCGTACAGTCATTAAAACAGCAACACATGGAACCCATTAACATAGCAGCAAAATTTAATCTCTTCATCGACCATTGGAGCCCGAAAATAATTGGAACGCTAAACGGGCAGGACATAAAATTAGCGAAGGTAAAGGGAGCGTTTGTATGGCACAACCACAAGGAAGAAGATGAGCTTTTCTTTGTTATCAGGGGACAATTAAAAATTGAATTTGAAGACAAAACAGTAGCGGTAAACGCAGGTGAAATGTTGATTGTGCCCAGGGGCGTTGAACACCGGCCGATGGCCGACGAGGAGGTATTGCTGCTGCTGTTTGAACCGGCTACCACAAAACATACCGGCGATGTACAACACGAGCTTACCGTAGCGCAATATGAGCGCATATAAATAGCTGCCTCCATACATTTTTCCGGTAATTGTAAGCAAGGAACCGGGCAATGAAAACGGATAACCTTTATTTCCAAACGAGGGGGAAACAGGTTTGAAGAAGGCAAATTTTTCTATTGCCCGGCCGGGTTGAAGCGCAAAAATTATCCATCCCATTGCGTTAATCATCCATTTTTTGCCGCCGCATAGTGCTACATTTTTGCATTGTCAATTAAGACAAATAAAATTTACCAGACAATGCAACATCAATTTCCGGTTCCAACACGCGCAGCAGTAAACGATGCCAATGGCGCTATTTTCGACAACCTGCAAAATGCATTAGGCTTTGTTCCAAACCTGTATGCGGCCATCGCTTATTCAGATAACGGGCTATCAAGATACTTAGCGTATCAAAATGCAAAGACCTCTTTATCCAACAAAGAAAAAGAAGCGGTAAATCTTATTGTAAGCCAGGTAAATGGTTGCGTATATTGCCAGAGCGCTCACACGGTGCTGGGCAGGATGAATGGCTTTACCGATGAGCAATTGACAGACATCAGAAAAGGAAAAAGCAGCGATCCCAAGTTGAATACACTGGTACAATTAGCCGCAGCCATTACCCAAAACAGGGGCAACGCCAATGACGATACCGTAGCAGCTTTTTTTGAACAGGGTTATACCAATGAAAACCTGGTAGATTTGATTCTTCAGATCAGTGATAAAACTGCAATGAATTACCTGCACAACCTAATACAGGTGCCGGTAGATTTTCCGCTGGCAACAACTTTATAATAATTATAAAAACAGTATGCATACAGAACAGAAAAGACCGCCGCTGCCACCGTTTACCATGGAAACGGCTTTGCAAAAAGTGCAGGCTGCCGAAGATGCCTGGAATACTAAAGACCCTGAAAAAGTTTGCCTCGCTTATACCGTTGACACAGAATGGCGCAACCGCACAGAGTTTATAAACGGCAGAGAAGCAGTAAAACAATTCCTGACCCGGAAATGGGAGAAAGAACTGGATTATAAACTAAAAAAAGAATTGTGGGGCTTTCGCGAAAACCGCATGGCCGTTAGGTTTGAGTATGAATGGCGCAATAAGGAAGGTCAATGGTTTCGCAGTTATGGCAACGAGTTCTGGGAATTTGATGAGAACGGCTATATGCAAAAGCGTTTTGCCAGCATCAACGATTTGCCTGTTGAAGAAGGCGACCTTAAATTAAGATAAGACCTTGCTGCATGATAAATCCTACAGCGCTTATATTGGTTGATCTGCAAACCGGCAATCTTGCCTTTAAATCATTTTCGTTTGAAGACAGCAGCTACTTTGATCATCTGCAACGCAACAATTATTATTCACTGATCTGGGTTAAAAGCGGCGAAGGAAAAGCAAAAGTTGATTTTGCAGAATACAGTTTTTCTCAAAGCATGCTTTTCTCTTTTTCGCCTTACCAGCCATTTTTGTTTGCCGCCACCACAGCCATAAGCGGTATGGCATTACAGTTTCATCCCGATTTCTTCTGCATTCATAAGCATCAGAAAGAAGTGGCTTGCAATGGCGTATTGTTTAATAATATTTACCAGCCGCCCTTTACCGTTGTTGACGATGCAGCTTCGTTAACCCTGAACATGGTAACAGCGCAAATAAGGGCAGAGATGCAAAACGAAACGCTGGCGCAATATGAACTGCTGATCGCGTACCTGAAAATTTTTTTAATAACAGTTGCAAGGCTTAAGGCTGCGCAGCAACCGGAAGCCTTGCAAGCCATTCAACATTTGGAAGAACCTTTTGTGCTGCAAAGCCTGAAAGATGCCATTGAAAAGAATTTCAAAACAAAACATGCACCTGCAGATTATGCCCGGGAATTAAACATTTCATCAAAGGCATTGGCAAAAATCACGAAAGTGCACTTCAATAAAACGCTCACGAAGCTGATTGCTGAACGGATTGTTATTGAAGCCAAACGCGAACTGTATTTAACCAATAAAGCTGTGAAAGAGATAGCTTATCAATTAGGCTATGAAGACGAATATTATTTCAGCCGTTTTTTTAAAGCCAATGCCGACGTTTCTCCGCAACATTACAGGAATACAGTTGGCTTTGGGCGGGGAACTGTTTAATAGCTTATAATGGACAGAAAATAAGCATCGGGCACATTTTCATTAAAAAAATAGAATCCATTATTTTTCTTGGAATAAGAACATTCCATTAGTCATTCTGCAGCACTTAAGCTGCAGGGCGCAATGATTTTTCGATTCCCGGTTTTTTACTGATCCAGCGCATATTCACAGATTGCTCTTTAATTGAAAAATAACAGATCATACCAAAGCCAAATGCCAGCATAAGATGATATGGAAACATCGTAAAGTCGTTGCTGTAAAAAGCGAGTCCTGCGCCTCCCAGAAAATAGAGGGATAGCAGCATCTCCATTGCCAGCAGCGGGTTTTTATTTTTTTGCTGATGATTTACAATATCTGCTTTGGCAGTATCCAGGCTGTTAAATTTCGGCGTTCTTACAAACACCGATTTAATACCGAGCCAGCCTTCCGCAACCGCTAATGCATTACTGAAAGAGATACCCATGGAAAAGGAAAGATACAGGGGAAACGTTTTAAAAAAATAATGCTTTGTACCCTCTTTGGTAAAGCCGGCATATACCGTAGAAACATAGTGAAAAACACCGAGGCATAGAAGACTGATGAGCGAGAACGAAGCATACTGAAACCAGACCTTGAGCTGGGGTACATGCGGCTTTAAAAATAACAGCGGAATACTGATAACAGAGGCAACAAAGACACTGATGAACACCAGGCCTACCATCAGGTGAAAAAAGGCATGCACTTTTGTTTTTAAAGGAATGTGGGACTGCAGCACAAATTTTAAATGTTTGCGGGCGGTTTCCGCATTGCCTTTTATCCACCTGTACTGCTGTGTTTTTAAAGCGCTCATAACCGGCGGCAGCTCAGCAGGCACGCTTACCTCTTCGAGGTATTTAAATTTCCACCCTCTTAATTGTGCCCGGTAACTGAGGTCGAAATCTTCGGTGAGTGTATCAGTATGCCAGCCACCTGCATCCAGCATACAGGCTTTGCGCCAGACGCCGCCGGTGCCGGAGAAATTGATAAAATAACCGGCGCTGTTGCGCCCCATCTGCTCGATAGAGAAATGCGCATCTAATAAAAATGCCTGGAAGTGCGTGAGTAATGAATGATTTTTATTGAGGTGCGCCCAGCGTGTCTGCACCATTCCTATGCCTTCGTTGCTGAAGGACGGCAGGGTACGTTGCAAAAAATCGGGGGGCGGAATGAAGTCGGCATCGAAAATAGTTATAAACGCTCCTGCTGCGGTGCGCAAGCCTTCCTGCAAAGCGCCTGCTTTAAAGCCTTTGCGATTGCTTCTTCTTATATGCGCTATCTGCATCCCCAGCGCTTTGTATTGCTGTACCTTGCCGGCTATAATAGCTGTGGTTTCATCGGTAGAATCGTCCAGCACCTGAATTTCAAAGCGGCCAGCAGGATAATTAAATTGTGCGACGGCATCCATTAGTCGTGCTATCACCAGGCTTTCGTTATATACCGGCAACTGTATGGTTACAAACGGAAAAGAAGTGAGCGGCTCAGGAGCTGGCAGGCGTAACTTTTTTTTGTGCTTCAGGTACTGATACACGAGGTGAATTTGTATTAATCCATAACAAAATAAAAACGACAGTGCAAGGGTATAAACAGCAAACAGCAGCTTCGTAATCAACACATAGTGATGGCTCATGCAAAAATCCTTTTCAAAACAGGAGTGGCACAAATTGCACCAAGCTTTAGTTTAAAGAGGTGTATTTTATTTTTTAAAAGCAGAAAATGCCGCTTTGGTTTGTGGCGGCAAGTTACTGTGACGGAGTAACAATTGATGTTACACCCTGTTAGATAAACCGCAGTTGCGGCGATCCGTAAAGCTTGTTTTTTTCAAACTGCTGTATCCAGTCTTCAAATTGTACAATCAGCAGCGGATTGTTTATCCGGCTGTGCCCCTGGTTTCTTTTAATAATTGTTTTCAATTCGAAAGGAATAAATCTCGGAGCCTCACCAAAATAATAAAAATGATCGGAGAGTAACGCAAATACACCGCTCAGGTCGCGCTGCAGGTAATCTTTGCCATGATAGCTTTCCCTGATCAGCGGTACTTCATCATTGTGGTAGCTGTACACACAGTCGCCTAAGCACAATCGCCAGTCGCTGCGGTGTAATTGTGGAATTTTATCCGGCAGATACTGCTTGCAAAACATATCATACTCCTTAAAAGTCATCTTGCCGCTTACTTTCATGGCATATACCAGACTGTCGGAGAAATCATATTTTCCCCCATCCTGCAGTTTTACACTTTTAGAGCCGGTGCCGATTACCCAATCGCCAATTGCCGCCGTGCGCCGGATTGCCGGCTTGCAGATAGTAAGTGTGCATACATTCCAGAACGGGTTAGGTGCTGTGCCATCATCGTACCGTAGCACATAAGAATAAAGCGCGGCCATACAATTATTAAAGGGTGATCTGTAATTTTTTTACGGCTTCAATAAAGCGGTTGATGTCTTTGGGTTGTATATCAAATGCGCACATCAGCCTTACCTCATTAATCGCCTCTTCCCACACATAAAAAGGAAACAGGGATTGCAACGGCGCATTCCAGGCGAGCGGTATCGTTGCAAACACTGCATTGGTATCAACCGGCTGCGTAACGGTGACTTCACTAAAAGATTGCAGACCGCCTGCGAGGTACTTTGCCATTGCATTGGTGTGCATTGCTATAGCTTTCCATACATCATTGTTCAGCATCGCCTCAAACTGGCAACTGATAAAGCGCATCTTGGAAGAAAGCTGCATACTGCGTTTCAACAGGTACCGGCTGTCATCATATAATTCCTTGTTTAAAAATATAACGGCTTCGCCAAACAACATTCCTGCTTTGGTGCCGCCCAGTGTTACAATATCAGCGCCTTCCGTAACCTGCTGCAGGCTGCACTGCAGGGATGCCGCTGCGTTAAACAACCTTGCGCCATCTATATGCACGTACAGGTTATTCTGCTGCGCTATACTTACAAGCTGCTGCATTTCTGCAAGGGTATAAACAGTACCATACTCCGTTGGCTGGGTAATGGTAAGCACTTTAGCCTGCGGATAATGCGTATCGCCGATCCGGGTTATCATTCCATTCAGGGCTTCAAAAATTATTTTTCCATGCGTTGTTGGTACCGGCAACAAACGGCAGCCTGTAAATGCCTCCACGGCAGTAGATTCGCTTGCATATACATGCGCAAGGTCGGCACATAGCACTGCATTAAAAGAGCGCGTCATCGTGCTTAGTGCAAATACGTTGGCACCGGTGCCGTTAAAGGCAAAATGCACTTCGGCGTCCTTTCCAAAATGCTCCCTGATTGTTGCAGCCGCTGCGGCAGTATAAGCGTCGCCACCATAAGATTGCTGGTGGCCGGTATTACATTGCAGTAATGCTTCTATTATAGCGGGATGCACCCCCGCATAGTTTTCACTGGCCAGCGACAAAAGCGGTTTCATCATAACAAATATTGTTGGAATAAACGCCGGTAAAAATAAAAGCTGCTACCTCATTATTTAAGTCTTTGCAAGCGGAATGATCAGATATGAAAAACCAGCCGTGACAAAAACTTTTTCATCAGGAAGTCGTTTAATGAATACTTTTCTTTCTTTTGCTTAAAAGAAATAATCCTGCCGCTACACCCGCCAGCAATACGGCTGCTGTACTCATACGTTGCCTGCGCGCCGCCGCATCTGCAGGCGAGTTCCAGCCGCCATGAATGCTGGCGCCATATTCCACCGGCCCAAACAGGTTGCCGCTGGTAGCCGGTGTGGGTGCTGCATTCTTTATATAAGTAGTAATTACTGCTGCCGTAATGCGCTTTGTTAGCAGCGGCGCTACTGCGTAGGCAAGCTTCAGCAAGGGTGCAATGCCGCCAACCATCACCGAAGGCTTTGGCTGCTGTGCCAGCTTTACAATAGCGCCGGCCACACGCTGCGGATCATATACGGGCGGCGCCGGCTTTATTTCTACTCCTGTATAATTGCCGGCGTGCTGGGTGCTGGGCGTATCTAAAAAAGCAGGAAACAAATTGCATACATGAATATCTTTATACTTATTCAGCTCGCCCTGCAGCGCTTCTGTAAAGCCCCGTATCCCAAACTTACTGGCCGAGTAGCCAACCCCATACGGTACCGGCATCCAACCGCCAACAGAAATATTATTGATGAGGATACCCTGCCGCTGCTGCTTAAAGTAAGGCAGCGCCGCATACGCTCCATACAGGTAGCCTAAGAGATTTGTCTCTATTATCTGGGTATGCACTTCCAGCGGAGTAGCTGTGAACTCCCCTGCAGCAAGCACGCCGGCGTTGTTTACCCACACGTCTATCCTGCCGCCAAAAGCAACTGCTGCTGCTGCTAATCGCTTCACGGCGGCGGCATCTGTCACATCGGTTATCACTGTTTTTACTTTTGCACCAAAGGCTTCACATTCTTCCGTAATACCGGCAAGGGCTTTTTCGCTCCGCGAAGCAAGTACTAAGGTGCATTGGTGCCTTGCAAATGCCAATGCAGTAGCGCGTCCCGCGCCGCTTGATGCACCGGTAATAACGATTAATTTTTTGGATAGTGAAACAGGGGATGCTGATGACATGATAAGCTATTTAAGTGCATACATCCATACAACATCTAAGCCATTGAGCAGGAGGAATAAAACAAAAAAGGGAAGCGCTGCATTGCTGCAGCGCTTCCCTGAAAAAGGTGGAAGTATATTGGTTACTCTTTTATCAGCTTTTGCGTATAGCTGTCGCTGCCGCATTGGATATGCAGCATGTACACGCCACCTGCAAGCGACTGAAGATCGGCAAGCTGCACTTGGTTAATACCCTGCTGCACTTGTTTTTGCGTAGCCGATACGAGCTGGCCGTGCGAAGTATAAAGGCTAAGCGTCGCTTTGCCTGCGTCTTTAGCTTTTACAATTATATATATCCTGCTGCTGAAAGGATTAGGCCAGGTGTATATTTTATTAGCCGCTACACTCAGCAGCGGCAGGCCGATGGTAGCAGAGTAGCTGGAAGTACCGTCTGCATTAATACCGGCAATCCGGTAATAAACAGTTGTGCCGGTAAGCAGCCGGGTATCGTCGGTATAATTATAGGCATGTACATCATTGCTTGCGCTTACCGTACCGGCGGTTGAAAAATGAATGCCGTCTGTGCTGCGCTCTGCCACAAAATGTGTAATGCCGTCCATATTGGCCACCTGCCACTTAAGGATGCTGCTTTGTGCACCGGGCACAGCATTAAAGGATACAAAACTTACAGGTAACACGCCGGCGTAGTTTATCTTAACCACCGAGGTACTGTTGCACGAGCCGTTACTTATTTTCCATTGAAAGGTATATTTCCCAAATTTACTGAGGCCTGTAACGCTCGTTGCAGGATTTACCGGGTCAGTTATCACAGGCGCAGCGCTGCCTTGCGGGCTGCCCACCAGCGTCCAAAGACCGGTGTTGCCGGTACCCGGCATATTGCCGTTCAGGTGTACCGTCGTAGTAGATACATTCTGGTCGGGTCCGGCATAAGCGGTTGTATTCACCAGGCTGCTATCAGTATAGAAAGTCCAGCTTTTGCATATACCGTTTGCGATTGTATATTTAAAGGTGTAACTATTGCCCGGCGCCAGGTGCCGTACATAGGCTATGGGCTTGTTGGCAGAATCTATAGTAGTGGCAGGGCCTGCGGTTTGTATCCACGAACCGATGCCGTACAATGGTGTATTACCCTTTAAAGTATCTGTGGTACCATTGCAAATCGCACGGCCTGCCGGGGTGATGGCTGTGGTGGCTACTGCATAGAAATTTATTTTTACCGTTGCACTGCTCGAGTCGCACGGACCGCTGGTAACCGTCCATTTAAAGGTGTACGTGCCTACATGCAGGTTTTGCACAACGCAGGAGGGTGAGTATGGAACCGTGATGATGGCGGCGCTGTCAGGCCCGCTCACAAGGCTCCATTTGCCGGTGCCAACGTCGGGAGAACTGCCCAGCAGTGTAGTAGTATTAGAGCTGCCGACATTGGTACAGAATGATTGTTCATTTCCTGCAAAGGATGCGGATGGCTTTTTGTAAATCTGCACTACAATTGGCTGTACCGTGTACCTGCCATTTAAAGAAGCACGAATATAATAGGTGCCGGACACGCTGACTGCGTTTGCAGTTGCATTAATATTATTCGTATTGGCAGTTGCATCAGTGAGGGTTGCAAAATAATCGTACGAAGCGCCGGGCGAAGTTTGTGTCTTCCAGGTATTGCTGGTAATGTTCACTGTTGATCCAGTACATACTGCCGGAGGATTAGCTATAGTTAAGAGCGGCGCCGTTCCTGTAACAACCGTTACGCTTATGGTAGCAGGAACGAGCGCTTCCATACCATAATTATCGCTCGCTGTATAACTGATTACGGAGACGCCTGTAAAACCGCTGGCAGGTGTAAAGGCAACCGTTCCATCAGCATTCAATGTATAGGTTCCTTTACCGGCATCCGTAAACGTTGTCTGCTGCCCCGGAATAGCCGGGTCAAGATCAATTGTTGTTTTATCAATAGCGCCATTGTAGTTATGAGAAACATCATTGGCTGTAATGTCAACCAATGCCGTCTGCCCGCTGAACACGGCAGGCAATGTATCATTTGCAAGTATAGGCGCAACCAGACTGCTTATATTAGTAGGCCTGATGACAACACTGCGAATCTCATGTACATCCGTAGCGCCGCCGGTAGAGCCGGCAAGACCGTATTTTAAAAATGGTGGCGCTATATATGGATAATCGAGATTGCTGATTAAGGTATCCGGAATAACAGGCGTACCGGCAACACCACTGCCTCTGTACAGTATAACAGTGATTGTATAACCCTGCGAAGAAGACAGGGAAGAGCCGGGTGTAAGGATAAACTTAACCCTGCGGTAATGCACGTCGGCAGAGTCGGGATACCTTTTGGTAAAGCCTAAAAAAGAAGAAGCCGTATGCGGTGCGGTGCTGCACGATACGCCGGCTTTGTACAGGTAATCCGAATTTTGAACGGTGCCATCGCCCGGGCCACGCACTACAATGCTGCTTGGTATCAGCGTAGCGCTAACACCGCTTTTGCCTTCTACATTGGTAGAGTAGTTGCCATATTCATCTACACCGATCCCAATAAAACCTTTGCCCAATCCCGGGACCAACACACCGTTGTAATTACGCTGTGCATAGCCCAAGGCACCGCCAAAAGCGCCGGGCCTGAATGTATTTACGCCCGCATCGTACAGGAAGAAAGTAAAACCGTCTGCCTGGTTGGTCGGAACATCCTTGTACGTAAAGAATTCGTAAGAAGCGGTGATGCCGTAATAAGATGGAAATGTCTTTTGCGAATAGATGTAGCCCACATTAGCATTCACTGCATCGGTAAGCCGCAAATAACCTTCTCCTTCGGCATCTAAGCCGGCCGCCGCGGTAAGCCTTGCCGAGCCGCCGATAACCATACCGGGGGCGTTGGAATGTTTAAACGTTTCGTAATAGGGAAACTGTGCTTTTGCTAAAACCGATAAGGAAAAGCAGAAAAGAAACAGGTAATATTTCTTGTTCATAGATACTGGAAATTATTCGTTGGATAATGACAACAAAGTTATTGAGGACAGGTATGTAAAACACTTAATTCACAATTAAGAAGCCCTTGTAAAATATAATTAGCTATAAAATATGGATGTTAATTATTAAATAGCTATTAAAAAATTTATGCGTGTAATGCGGCGGTTGCACAACAAAGCCAACTCAGTAAAAGATTAAATGGCCTGCTGCTTCAGACTGGTTTAACATCATTTTAGAAAAGGCGGATTAAATTAAAAAGCCGGCGCAACATCTTATAATGCAGTATTAACCAACTATAAAATAAAATTCTATGAAAAAGATTTTACGCGCCATTCACCAGTTCTTCAGCATTGAAAACGGATATGTTGTTTTACCCAGCAATGTATAATGCAGCCGGCTACTCTTTGCAGGTTTGTACATAAGAAGTGCAGCCTGCAGAGAATAGCAAATGTTTTAACGCCTTCAAATTTTTAATCCCTTTAATTTATACGGAACCTTATTACAGAGATAGTAGAAGCACTACAGGATTGTAAAAATGTTTGGATAATTGCTGTATGGTTTATTGCCAGTTACCTGCCCAGATGAAGTAAGGACGGTAGTTGTCTGCATCTGTATAAATATCTTTACCATCTACACTGTTGGTGCAATAGCCAATAAGCAACTGACCATTCTGTGTAAATTCGGTATGTGCAGTGGCATTGTAAGTAATGATATTGCCGTGTGTTTGCGGTGTTGTATAAATTTTGCGCTTACGCGAAAAAGGGCCAACCGGGCTTGCTGCATCCCACATAAAAATTTTGCTGCTCAGCAAAATACCTTCCTGCGAAAGGAGGTAGTACTTGCTGTTGTATTTAAACACAGAGTATTGCTCGGAAACACCATCCTGCAGCCTTGTACTTGCCGCCGTATCGGTGCTCCAGCCGCTGCCGGTATAATACTCCATTTTCAAAAAAGGGTTGCTTAAGGCGGTGCGCATTACATGCATGTACTTGGTGTTGGGATAAGTGCTGGTACCTTCTGCGCCGTATATATATGCATAGTTGCCTTCGGTATAGGTGGCCGACGACCAGTCTATCTTCGCATTGGTTGGCAGCACCGTTGTTTTCAGCAGCCTCATATCCGGCAGGCTAAGTACTGCATACGCATTGCCTGCTGTTTCAAAACCAAATAAGCCGCCATCGCCGGTAGCCTTTACGCGTACCATCATCACATATACTTTGTTTTGACTTTTATTGATGAATGCACAGTCAGGCCAATAAAAGTAAGGATCGGTGCCGGGGAAAAAAGGCCTGGGTCTTTTAGCAGTGCCTTTGTATAAAGTTGTAAACAGCCCCTGCGGATTGGTAAGCACAACTGAGTTATGAATAAAGGCGTCGTAGGGCCGGTGCCGGTCGGCAAAAACGGTATCTACAAACGAATCACCCCAGAGCCACATAGACCGGCCATCGGGCAGGAGCTGCGAAACAGCAACATCGCCACCCGTCCACTCACCTGCGTTATAACGTGTAAACAAATCGTTGAAATAAGTAGCGGGTGTAGTAGTTGCGGTAATTGCTGCACTGCTGCCTGTAGCCGCTGCATTTGCAGAAACTTCAGGTTTACCCGTCATTTGCTTGCTACATGCGGTTAGCACTAAACTGGCAATGCAACATAGTTTCCATAAGTCGGTCATAAAAATAGAAAGTATAAAATTATTTTGTGCAGGCGGCTACTCTTTTATCAGTACTTTACTGCTGGTTCCCAGGGCTGTTTTTACAAAAACCACATAAGCGCCGTTCCTAAGTTTAAAGGTTTTATTGTCTTTATGATAGCTGCCCGCAAAACCGGTAAGACTTTCTGTGTAATAAATACGGCCGTCACCTAAACCGGCAATACTTACAACTATATCCTGCTGCTTTAATACATCAAAATCAACCACAAAATTATCAGTTGCCGGATTGGGGTAAACCTTTAATACCAATGCGGGGTTTGCCTGCTTTTCTACCCTGTCGTCCACGATAGCAGTTGTAGAGATCGTTTTTAAAGCAGTGGAGTCGAACGAGATTTTCAACTGCTTAAATGTAACTTCAGACCGTTTGGTATTATCATGGCTGGTTACTGCAAGTCCGGCATAAATGGGCGCGCCGTTGGCGCCCATGTTTGGAATAGAGACTTTAGATACCAAAGTCCAGTTTATATTATCAGGAGAAATATAACCCTTATATATAGTTCCAACTTTAGAGATACGTACGAAGTAAGGCGCTTTAACACCGGCTTTACTTACGCCGGCACTTGTACTGCCGGGGTTTATCCTGTATTGAAAATCCGCTCCGGCCCCGCTTGTTAAGGCCATAAATACATTGCGTGAGCCTGCATCCAAAGACTCTCTGAGCATTACGCCTGCTTTGTTGGAAGCATTAGTCAAGTCCTGTGCAAACACCTGCGCCTGTACTTTGCCATTACCTCTGAAAGAAGTTTTATATACAAACCGAAAAGCATCTGCCGTATCAGATATGTCTTTACCAGAGCCTTTCACTACATATTTGCCAGGCGCTGTAAAACAAGCTTCTCCGCCAATACCCACATCGCCAATATCGGTAGTGTAGAAGCGTGTTGGAAGAAAGCCGCAGTGGCTGCAGGTTAAGGTATTAAAACTGCCGGGTTGGGAATATTCGCTGGCACTGTTGCCGGTGCATACACTTTGAACCCGGTAATCGTAATAATTGCCACAGTTCAGATTTGATAACTTTAAAGTGTCGGCGGTTGTATTGATAGTTATCCAGGTGCTTGCCGAAGCAGGTTTATACTGAACATTATAGCTTACCGCTATGCTGTTTGTACTCCATCTTACAACAGCATTGGTTGTGTCTATATTATTAACCGTTAAACCAACCGGCGCAGTACAGCTTTGTATGGCAGCGCCGTATATCTGAAACTCGTATAAGGCGTAGCCGTTACCGGTACCGCTCGCCGTACCGTACATCCTTACATACCTGCCTGCTGCCTGCACATTGATGCTGTTGCTAAAAGTAGTATTTCCGGTAATGGTGCTGATGGTAGTCCAGTTGGTAGTATCATCTGAGACCTGCAGCAAAAAGTCTTTGCCAAGGTTAGCCGCCCACTGCAGGGTAATATTACAAATAGAATCGCGCTGCCCTAAGTCAACATACACCCATTGTGGATTTGTGAGCTGATCTGTGGACCAGCGTGTATTGATATCGCCATCCACAGCCCAGGGTGGAGTAAGATAAGAGGAGGCTTCATTGGAAGAGGCCACAGCAGGCTGGTTGAGCGCAAGATTAGTGCTGCAGTTATATTGTACGGTACTGTCTATAATGCCATACGCAATCAGTTGATTGGAGAAAGTGGCCAGATACACTTTGCCATTGGCAATAGTAGGCGTTGCAAACTTGGCATAATTGCCTACTGCATCCCTTGCCGCCACCTGGTTGGAGTTCCAGAGTTCTTTGGTAACGTCATTCGCATCAAATGCCCGTAAAATGCCCGGGCGTATCTGCTGGTTGGCATCGCCGGTATAGGCATGGCTTGCCCAAAGGATACCGTTTGTATTATTGTTGGAGGAGGTGCTGAGCATAGCGCCATTACCGCCGGAAGGCCCTTGTGCCGAGCCGGTAATGAGATTGGCAACATCTAAATTACCGGCTGTTCTGTTTACCGGAAAAGCCTTAAGCTGCGAATTCTCCGACCATACATATACAAACTCTTTATTACTGCTGCGGTAATAGGAGGGCTGGCAACGCAGGGTTATATTGGAACCTAAGGCAATTGTTTGCTTTACATTGTTGGTGGTTGCATGGTAGCCGCCCAAATTAGCGGTATTCAGCAGGTACAGATTGCCATCTTTACAACCGGTGAAATACAAACTGCTGTTCGGTATCAAAAAAGCGCCCATACTGCCATAATCAAGATCGGCGCTTTCCAATGCCTGGTAATTTTTGGGAGTGAAAAAATCAGCCACCTTTATAGAATCGTTGCTGATCCTGAGCTTTAGCGCGCTTTCCGCCCGGTTAATATAGTCGGAAAGATTGCCATTATAGCCTACTGCACCATTACCGGTAACCAGATACATATAACCGGCGCTATCAATTGCCGGCCCGCCGCCGCTTTCCCAGATGCCGGCCCAGTACCCGTAAGATGTAACATTGTAAACCGCTTTTTGTTGCAATGTAGCAGCATCGTAGCTCAGCACCCAGCCATGATAGGGCGGCCAGTCTCCGTGAGCAGCATAGGTAATATAAATCCTTCCATTATATAAGGTTAGTGCCTGCCGCTGGTTGTTCTTTTGCGGCTCAAACAGAATTTCACCGCCAACATTGCTATCTCCGGAATCGCCGATTACCGAAGCAGCAATCAACACCGGGCTGCCTCCCCTTTCATTACCGGTTTTGATGTCTATGGCATGCAGATACTGGTAAAAGCCGCCGGCGCCATTGGTGCTGCGGGCTACAAAATACATTGTTTGAGCTACCGTGTCAATTACCGGCGTGCCTACAATACCGATATTGCCGCTGAAGTCGTTGTAATGACCGTTATCAGCGCCTGTCATATCCGTATTACGGGGAGGCCGTTGTGTGGCAGGCGTATAGTTTTTAGACCAATAGATAGTACCGCAATCACCATCTATGGCGTAAATAGTATTGTTTACCGTAGCAGCATATACAACATTGTGAATGCCGCCGCTTATATTAATATTACCTGCAACCAAAGGCTGTGCATATACCTGATCGTCTATCGTAACCTTAAATACTTTTCCAAATTGCCGGGAATTAACGTTGGAGGGCTGGAGCTTTATCTCTTTATTGTTCCAGCCGGTACGCAACAAATCGTTGTGTTGGGTAGATACAGATACCTGAGACCAGGCTGCACCTGCAATAAGGAGCAGTACTGTTAAGAGTAGGGGTTTGCTATACATAAATGGTCAAATTATGAGGTTGAATATTGTCAGACAATATTATTTGTGTTGTTTTGGTCGGGTAAAGTTAAGCAGAAGGATACATACATTAAATAAAAAGCATTTAGAAAATGTTATAGATTTTAACTGCAAATTTGGGACAACTATTAAAAGAATGTGGAATCATTGTGATTTGATAAAAATCCTATACGAATGTAACAGGTATAAGGCTTTGCAAATGGTACTACAAAGATTTTAAGAAAAAGAATTTGACATCCCTTTAACTTTTATCCCGTAAAATAATGGCACTTTATACAAGAATAGCACGACTCGTTTTTCTGGTTTCGTTTACGAGCGTCTGTTTTTACAACAAAATATTTGCACAAACGCTTGGCAGTGCAACAATCAGCGGTATTGTTTTATCTGCAGATGGCAAACCGGCACCTTACCTTACCATTGGATTCCAAAAGATTAAATTAAAAACCTTAACAAATAAAGACGGGCATTTTTCTTTCGAGCATCTACCTGCTTTAAACGATACTTTACTGATAAAAGGTATTGGATTTAAACCATGGGCAAAGCTTATTAAGGTAAGCAATGCGCAAACATTGCTGATGGGAACAATCAGACTGGAGTACGCTATTACGCAACTGCAGGACGTAGAAATTATTGGCCGCTTAGCTCATTCCTATAAAAGCGATTACTCTTTTTTTGGAAACAAAACAGAAACGCCGCTTAAAGACATACCGCAATCTATTTCTACAGTTACCAAAGAATTAATAAGCGATAAGATGGAGTTTATGTTAAAAGATGCAGTAGATGAGGTAGCAGGCGTAAATCAGTATTCCGGTTATGATGAATATACTATACGTGGCTTCCGTGCAGAGAATGCCCACACCATCAATGGCTTGCGTGGCTACAATTCTACTTACACCAGCAGCATGCTGGTAAATGTTGAAAGAATAGAAGTAATAAAAGGACCTACGGCAACACTGTATGGTAATTGTGACCCGGGCGGAACCATTAATCTCGTAACCAAAAAACCCTTAAATACAACAGAAGCAGATATAGAGATGTATGCAGGTAGCTGGAACCATTACCGTATGCAGGGCGATATAACGGGTCCTTTAAAAAAAAGCAAAACATTATTTTACAGGATGAATGCCGGGTACGATAATACAAAGTCCTTCCGAAACGGCTTATTTGCAAAATCGTATGAGCTCGCACCGTCCGTCAGTTTTATAGCGAACCCGCATTTGCAGGTAAATGCAGATTTATCCCTGTCGCATGTTAATACCGTTCTCGACCGTGGTCAACCCGGCTTTTCAACCGATTCAACCTTTCATTCCACACCCATCCGCCTTTCAATTATTCAACCTGGCGACTACCTGCACGAAACCGATCTCGCTGCTGTAGTAGCCGCATCTTATAAGTTCAATAAAAAACTCAGTATAAGCACCGGCTTTTTGCATTACAACACCTGGCAGTACGTTGCAGAGCATGGCTTAGATAATTATATTACACCTGATTCTGTATTTCTCTACTATACAAAATGGCGTTATAAAACAACCACCAATACACTTAGCAGCTACCTCACGTATAATTTTAAAAGCGGCAAGGCAACACACCAGGTAGTAGCAGGGTACGACTTTATCCGCAGTGCTGTTAATCTCCATCAGCAATACGGAGAATTGCCGGCTATTTTTGGGGAAGGCAGCGGCATTGCAGGCACATTTAGCCTGAAACAGCCTCAGTATATTAATAGAAACGTAAAAGCTTACGACTTTGAAGAGGAGGGCAATGATGCAGCGGCTGTAGATGCCTCGGTTTATCAAACGCAGGGCTTGTATGTGCAGGAGCAGGTAAGTATAAAGAAATGGAAACTGCTCCTGGGTATGCGGGAAGAATTTTATGAAGGCGGCGATGAAGAAGACAGTATTACGGAACTTGAAGAACATATTTTTCTGCCAAGAACAGGATTAGTGTATGCCGTTAATTCCAACATAAGTGTGTATGCCACATACAACAAAGGTTTCGATCCTTTTGAGGCTTCCACCAGTTTGCAGATATTTGACGCGCCGTTTAAGCCGGTAATCAGCGAACTGCTGGAAGCCGGCATTAAAGCCAACCTGTTTAAAAACAAATTAACCACATCGCTTGCGGTCTATCAGCTTACGCTGAAAAACGTAGCAGTTAATGCCAATAGCATTACCAATCCGAATTTATTTATACAGGAGGGCAAAGGCAGGTCGGTTGGCGTAGAGGCAGAAGCTGCAGGCAATCCTCTTTCCAACTTAAGTATTACCCTTTCTTATGCATACTGCAATTCAAAAATTATCGAAAGTACCGATCCGTTACAACTAAACAAACCGCTGGAAAATGTGCCTCGCCATTCCAGCAATAGCTGGATGAAATATGTATTGCCCAAAGGCCCTTTGAAAGGGCTGGGATTTACTGCAGGCCATACACAGCAAAGTATGCGTAATACCTTAACGCCCGGCCTGCAACTTCCTTCATTTTGCGTATTTAATGCCGGCCTGCTATACACGGCCGGCCATACAAGCATAGCGTTTACGGTAAATAATATTACCAACGAAACGTATTGGGGGGCAGCTTATAACAATGTGAACAAGTGGCCGGGAGCGCCGCGCAATGGAATATTACGGATAGGCTACAAATTTTAAATCTTTTGAAAAAGCAAGCAGCAGGAAAGCAGTTAATAAATGAAGCTGTTTCATGTTTTCTATTCATAACGAACATCTTTGTAAAATGGATGTGCATACGCATACATAACTTCGCTGTAAATGGGTATCCGGCAACGCTATAGCCCACCATTTAAACGGCGGGCTATATAAAAGCGCTGGATGCAACTATAAGCGTTTCAACGCTTTACTTCCCTCCCGTATCTATAACGGCAAAGCAACATACTTAACAGCTTTAATAATAAAAGAAATAGCCTGCAGATAAATTAACTGCATAAATAATTTTATCTTTTGCCACTTTCGTAAGAAACCTGATAATTGCCTGCCGTATGAATCACTTACACACGCCCGACTATATTGTGTTCTTTATTTACTTTGTTGTTGTATCCGGCTATGGCTATTGGATTTATCACCGGAAGAAAAAGAAAACCACCGACTCCAAGGACTTTTTTTTAGCAGAAGGCTCACTAACCTGGTGGGCAATCGGCGCATCCTTAATAGCTTCTAATATTTCCGCAGAACATTTCATCGGCATGTCGGGCTCGGGCTTCGCCTTAGGGCTTGCCATCTCCAGTTACGAATGGATGGCGGCGGCCACACTAGTCATTGTTGCTATTTTTTTTGTACCTATTTACCTGCGCAATAAGATATATACTA
Source organism: Ilyomonas sp. (assembly GCA_965247435.1). Lineage (GTDB taxonomy): Bacteria > Bacteroidota > Bacteroidia > Chitinophagales > Chitinophagaceae > Ilyomonas. Next base: position 3,700,430 of record OZ252019.1, read on the forward strand.
TGCCGCAGTTTTTGGCGCAGCGGTACAGCAATACGGTAAGCACCATTATGGCTATCTTCTGGCTGTTAGTGTATGTGTTTGTTAACCTTACTTCTATTTTGTATTTAGGCGCACTGGCGGTTAATTCACTCTCCGGTATCTCCTTTGAATGGTGCATGGCGGGGCTGGGCATTTTCTCCGTAATCGTAACGCTCGGCGGCATGAAGGTGATTGGCTATACCGATGTAATACAGGTGCTGGTGCTTATTATGGGCGGACTGGTTACTACTTACCTCGCATTGCAACTGGTATCAACGCATTTTGGGTATGGCGGCGATATCCTCAAAGGGCTGGGCTTGCTGCGGCAGAAAGCGCCTTCGCATTTCCACATGATTTTTGATAAGTCAAATCCTTTTTACAAAGACCTCCCCGGCCTGTCGGTACTCATCGGCGGTTTGTGGATCAACAACCTCAATTACTGGGGCTGTAATCAATACATTATCCAGCGTGCGTTGGGCGCTGATTTACAAACGGCCCGCTCCGGTATTTTGTTCGCCGCCTTTCTCAAATTATTAGTACCGTTAATAGTGGTAATACCAGGCATTACCATGTTTGTGATGCACGACAACGGCATGTTTCATACCGAGATGCTGAGCAACGGCGTATTAAAACCAGACCAGTCGTATCCAACACTGATGAACCTGTTGCCGGATGGCCTGAAAGGGCTTGCCTTTGCGGCATTAACGGCTGCGATTGTTGCGTCGCTTGCAGGCAAAGCCAACAGCATTTCCACCATTTTTTCACTGGATATCTATCACAAATATTTTAGAAAGGATGCGACTGAAAAACAGCTTGTGCGCACGGGCCGTTATACTGTGATCGTAGCGATGCTATTGGCTGCAGCGGTAGCTCCGGCGCTCAAGTCGCTGGATCAGGCGTACCAGTTTATACAGGAGTATGTAGGCTTTATATCGCCCGGTGTGCTGGCTATATTTCTGTTAGGCTTATTCTGGAAGCGCGCCAATGCAGCCGCGGCTTTAACAGCAGCTCTACTTACGATTCCGCTTTCCGCTATACTTAAATTTTTGCCGGCATGGACCAACGGTGCTTTCCCGGATTATCCGTTCCTCGACCGCATGAGTATTGTGTTCATCATTATTATTATAACCATGGTTATTATTAGCCTGCTGGATAAACGCCTGCCCAACCCAGACAAAACTATTATTGTAGATACGCGGATGTTTAAAACATCGCCGGCATTTATCGTAGGCTCGGTAATTATTGCTGGTGTGCTGGTGGCGCTGTACACGGTGTTCTGGTAAGATAATACAATCTGCTGTTACAATTGCAGCTTACCGTTCAGGAAGTTTTTGATTATGCTGCTTTGATGCATCAGCGCTTGCGAAAATTTGTCTGTTTGATAATGCTAATGGCTGAAAATTATTTATGGCAAATAATTCAGAGAAAAGTATGGTTGATTCAATGGAGAAAATTATCATCGCAGTCATCAACCCTGTTATAAAAATGTTCGCTTATTAAAACTTAATATAAAACGCTGTATTATTTAACAATGTTGCTTTTAAATTATATACATCTTTCCTATCCGATTCTTTTTTATTTATTTATTGCTGCCGCTGTTTATTGCGCTTGCAATACAACAAGCCTTTCATAGCTTTAACAATCATGCGTAAAAATTGGCGTAGCCTGTTACCGGCAATATTCCTGTTTTGTTTTTCCGCTTCTTACGGGCAGCGCATTGCACCGTCTTCCGGCGGTTTCAATGTACGTGATTTCGGGGCTTACGGCGATGGCACGCACTTAGACCATGGAGCCATCAATAAAGCAATTGCAGCCTGTGCACAGGCGGGCGGCGGAACTGTGCTGGTGCCGGCCGGCATTTACTTATGCGGCAGCATTCATCTTAAAAGTAATATTAATTTACTGCTTGATGCAGGCGCTGTTATTATGGGTGCTCCATCCGGGATGAACGCGTATGATACGGCAGAAAGCTTTCCCTATACCCAGTACCAGGATGGCGGTCATACATTCTTTCACAATAGCCTGATCTGGGGAGAAAATCTTACCAACGTATCGGTTACCGGCAGAGGCAGGATTGATGGCGGCGGGCTTACCAGTAAAGACAAGGAACACTTAGGCGACCCAACGGGCGGGGCAATTGAGACCGGCGATAAAGCGATTGCCTTAAAGTTGTGCCGCAATGTACTCATCCGGGATGTTACGATCTTTCATGGTGGCCATTTTGCTATCCTGGCAACCGGCTGCGATTTGCTGACGCTTGATAACCTAACCATAGACACCAACCGGGACGGAATTGATATAGATTGCTGCACCAACACTGTTGTATCCAATTGCCGGGTCAATGCTCCGCACGACGATGCTATTTGCCCCAAAAGCTCGTATGCATTGAACAAGCCGGTAATCACCGAAAACCTTGTAATCACCAATTGTGAAGTATCCGGTTATGAGGAAGGAACGCTGCTGGATGGCACACGTATCCCGGCCAAAGCCGGCTGGTCGAACGGGCGAATTAAATTTGGCACCGAATCCAATGGCGGCTTTCGCAACTGTGTAGTGTCTGATTGCATTTTCAGAAACTGCAATGGCTTTGCGCTGGAGGAAGTGGACGGCGGCATCATGGAAAATATTATTGTAACCAATATTACCATGCAGGATATTACCCACTACCCTATTTATGTTACGCTTGGCAAAAGAAACCGCGGCCCGAAAGAAACGACCGGTACCGGGATTGTAAAAAATATCTTTATCAGCAATATTATTGCTACCGGCGCCGACTCGATGAGCGGCATACAGATTACCGGTGCAGCCGGTTATTATGCCGAGAACATTCAATTGCAGCACATTCACATTACCTATAAAGGCGGTGGCACAAAAGCAGCCGGGCAGAAAGATTTTCCGGAGCTGGAAAGCGGGTATCCCGAACCTTTTTTATTAGGCGTTAATCCGGCGTATGGCTTGTTTGCGCGCCATGTAAAAGATTTAAAGCTGAGTGATATTGACTTCAGAACTGAAAAGCCCGACTATCGCCCCGTTATAATATGCAGGGATGTGGCCGGACTTGAAATAACAGATGTGCATGCCGTTGCGGCCAAAGATGTTCCGCCTTACCTGTTTGATGGCGTAAGCAAACTTACCGTACGCTATGCGCCATTGTTTGAAGGTGCTGCCGGCAACAGCGGGCAATAGAACTGCCTTACGCGGAAAATTGCAGAAAACAGGGGCTTGCAGCGATAACCGAGCGGACCTGTTGAAGCCTCCGTTAGCTGGCCGGCACAACAGTAGTTGCAATAGCAAAAAAAGAAAGATTTTCAGCGGTTTTATAAGCGACTATAAAAGTTATCCCTTACTTTAGACGGCCTGTAAAACAACATTTAAAACCTGGTATAACCTATGCAAACAGACAACAAACAAACCATCACCGTAGAAGTAACCGTAAACGCTCCGGTAGAAAAAGCATGGCAATATTTTTCAGAACCGGAACATATAAAACAATGGAGCTTTGCATCCGACGAATGGCATACGCCAACAGCCGAAAACGATTTGCGGACCGGAGGGAAATTCAACTCGAGGATGGAAGCCAAAGACGGAAGTGCCGGATTTGATTTCAGCGGCGTATATGATGAAGTAAAGGAACATGAATTGATCGCATATACTATTGGTGATGGCAGAAAAGTAACCATTCGTTTTACAAGCGAAGGTGAAGGAACCAAATTAACAGAAACGTTTGAAGCAGAAACCACGCACCCGGCCGAGATGCAGCAGCAAGGCTGGCAATCTATTTTAAACAATTATAAAAAACATACCGAAGCATAGCATGATTACGCTTCAAAATACAATGCTGGCCATTACTGCAACAGTACATGCGCTGATGGCCGGACTTTTCTTTTCTTATAGCTGTTCTGTTGTTATTGGCTTAGGTAAGCTAAACGATAGAGAGTATATCTCCTCCATGCAATCCATCAACAAAGCCATTCAAAACCCGGTGTTCTTTTTGGTTTTCTTTGGTGCGTTGGTGCTGCTGCCGGTCACCGCTTATATGCATTATGGAAAGCCGGTAGCCACCGGATTCCGGCTGCTAATGGCAGCAACAGTAATTTATATTATCGGCGTATTTGCCGTTACCGCGTTAGGCAATATCCCGCTTAACAACAGCCTCGAAAAATTTGATTTGCTGCAGGCTTCAAAAGAGATGATCGCTGCGCAAAGAGCAGCGTTTGAAAACCGATGGAACAACCTGAACTTAGTTCGTACGCTTTCTTCAACGGTAACTGTTGTACTTATTATTATTGCTTGTTTAAACGCCAATAAAAGCAGCACTTCTTAAATTAAGAGCAGCAATTTGCCGGATAATAATTCAGGCATTCTGCGGATATTTTGGCCGGATATTTCCTAAAAAGCGGGGCCGCAATTACACCCTTCAATTGTCGCTTTTGTACTGCATGTAATACAGGCAAACCAGCTATTTTGCAGGCATACATTTTAAACATTACTATTATGGCAACAATGCAAAAAATCAGTCCCAACTTATGGTTCGACAACCAGGCGGAGGAAGCGGCAAATTATTACGTTTCTATTTTCAAAAATTCCGCGATCGGCAAAACCAGCCGCTATGGTAAAGAAGGTTTTGAAATTCACAAAATGCCGGAAGGCACCGTGATGGTAATTGAGTTTGAGCTGGAAGGACAAAAGTTTACCGGGCTCAACGGCGGTCCAATATTCAAATTCAGTGAGGCCATTTCTTTTATCGTCAACTGCGACAGCCAGGAAGAAGTGGATTATTACTGGGAGAAATTAACCGCCGGCGGCGATGAAAAAGCGCAGCGGTGCGGCTGGCTGAAAGACAAGTTCGGTTTGTCGTGGCAAATTGTTCCGGCTGTTTTACCGAAGCTGTTAAGTAACCCGGATAAAGCAAAAGCGCAACGTGCCATGAAAGCCATGCTGCAAATGAGAAAGATAGACATCAAAGTATTGGAAGAAGCATAGCCGGAGCGGCTGCCGACGTTCCGCTGCCGGGTTTGAATACAACAAGGCCGGCACCGGAAACCGGCAGTTAGTTTGCTATAATCATTCAAACACCATAGTTTCTGCCGTACTGTTTTTGAATAAAAGCTATATTTACAGTTACAAAAAATATCCTGTATGCTTGCTACAACCACTTTCTCCAACGAACAAATCAATCCCCTGCAAAGTATAGAACAATGGGAAGACGATGTGCTTGTACGCTATCCGGAAGCAGATTACCCGGCAAAAGCCAAAGAAGCCTATCGTAATTACGACAGCCCCGAAAGGGATACGGTGCGCGAGTTTTACCGGCTGAACCATAAGTACCAGACGTACGATTTTGTAACCGAAAAGAAGAAAGAGTTTTTGCAGTTTAACCGCAGGCAATTGCGGGTGTGGGAAGCCATGGAATTTTTGAATACACTGGTAGATGACAGCGACCCAGACACCGATTTGGACCAGTTGCAACACCTGCTGCAGACTGCAGAGGCCATACGGGCAGACGGCCATCCTGACTGGTTTGTATTGACGGGTTTTATACACGATATGGGCAAAGTATTGTGCCTCTTTGGCGAGCCGCAATGGGCAGTAGTTGGCGACACCTTCCCGGTTGGCTGCGCCCACTCCGACAAGATCGTTTATCCCGAATATTTTGCTGCCAATCCGGATACTTACGATGAGCGCTACAACACCAAATACGGTGTGTACGAGCATGGCTGCGGACTGAAGAATGTACAGATGAGCTGGGGCCACGATGAATATTTATACCACATTGTAAAAGACTATCTACCCGAGCCGGCCCTGTACATGATACGTTACCACTCTTTTTATTCGCAGCACCGCGAGCATGCGTATGAGCATTTGCTGGACGACCATGACCGCGGGATGTTTGAATGGGTAAACAAATTTAATCCGTACGACTTGTACTCCAAGAGTCCGAAGCCGCCCGTAGTAAGTGAGTTAAAGCCCTACTACGAAAGCTTGATTGCGAAGTACCTGCCGCAGACGATTTGCTTGTAACAACAACGAATTTAATGATAACAACAAAGCCGCTGATAGATCTCAGTGGCTTTGTTGTTTCAGTAGTGTCGCTGCAGTTGCAGCATCTATTTGTATCACCGTACCGTGCGACATAACGAGGTTGGTAGTTTTTCTCTTCCAGCTTTTTAAATCCTCAGAAACAAACATATACGCTTTGTGGCTTTCGGCCGGGTCGGTAAACACCTGGTATTCCTTCCCGACTTTTATGCACGACGGGCCTTCGTCGCCGGTAGAGGGTGTTATCGGCCCTCTTTCATCCTTCCACTCGCCAAGCGGCGATGCGGCAAAGCGCCAATACAAATTCGGTACGCCGGTATTCTCGTCCTGCTTATAAAAAAGAATATATTTATCAGTGCTGTCTTTATAAATATAAGCATCAATCGGCCCTTTCTGACCCTTTTCGCCGCCACCGTTAAAACCGTTATTCAGCAATATTGCCGCCTTACTAAATTGCTCGAAGTCTTTGGTGGTTACGTAATAGACAGACCATTTACCCTTAACTGCAGAAGCCCATATAATCATATATTGTGCTTGCTGATCATCATAAAAAATCTCCGGCGCCCAGCACATTTTCACACTGTCTGTTCCTTCCATTACCGGCAGCGCTTTTTCTTTACTCCAATGTACAAGGTCTGCGGAGGAAGCATAGCCAATACTTGTTCCTGTCCAGCCGGTTGTCCATACAACTCTGTACACGCCGTCTTCACCTCTATGTATGCTGGGGTCGCGCATTAGTTTTTGCTCCCCTGTTTCCGGTACCAGCCACGGCTTACCGCCATTCAATACGTTCCAGTCCAGGCCATCGTTACTTAGCGCGTATTGCATGCCCTTCTTCTCATCCTCAAAATAAGCAAACAGGTACCAGTTTTTAGCAGCCGTATCTCCCGGAAGGTGTGGTTGTAATCGCTTCACAGTTGATGCGGATGCAGTTGTGAAAAAACAGCAGCATGACAGCACGGCGCAAATAGCATAAAAAGAAAAGAGAAGTGATTTCATAAGGAAGGAATTAAAATATGATGGCAATCAACAGTCGCTGTAAAACCGGTATTATTCCCCGGTATAATCAATTGCAATTTTTGCATTGCTTTCCATAGTAGAGCTTACCGTCAGTTCAAAATGCTGTTCTCCTGCTGTAATCCGCATCAGCGCTGTATTCGGCGCCATGAAGCCTACACTTTCCGAAATAAGTATAAACTCGTGATGACGGTTAGCAGCAGTAGCTTCTATATTAAAGGTAATGGCTTTGTGTGTGAGGGTTCGGTTATTTACAATAAGCTGCCCGTTGTAATAAACCGATACTGCATCGCCATCAATCTGGCCGTCATCAAACAATTGTACGGCTATGCGCGGCGAGCTTACTTCGTATGTCGTTACGAGTTTTGTACTACGTTGTGTTATGGCAGCAGGAATGGTGTCTTTCACCGGTACCGGCAGTGCAGCCATGGTGTCTTTCCGGGTAACGGCAGGGGTTGTATTAAGCGGGTTTACCGGGGCCGCTTTCCCTTCCTTTTTAACTGCAGGCTTCGTTGTTTCCTTTGTTTTATTTACAACCGTTGCTGCGGTGTCTTTTACAATTACCGGCGGTGGCGAAACCGTTGTTTTTTGGGACGCATGATCAGTTGTGGCAACAACGCCGGCACTGGCAATTGCCGGCTCAGCAGGCGATGACGGCAATACATATTTTCCCCGGTTGAAGTGAACGCTCATATCACCTTTTATTAATACCGGAAAATATTTTACAGAATCCCGTTTGGCTGCGAGCGCTGCATCGGCCGGATCAGCGCTGGTAAAAGGCCGGAAATTGGCGGGCACTTTGTTCCTGTTGATTTGCTTAAAAATAGCTACCTGCGTTACGGAGTCGTACGTATATAGTTTTCTGCGGAAAACGGTTTCTCCATTACAGGTATCGCCACAGTTGTACGATTCAATTTTTAAAACAAGAGTACCGTTTTCAATAAAAAAAGATGAAGCGCCGGGGCATTGTGAGCAATCGCTCCAAAAGCTGCGGGACCGGGGGTCCATCAGGTAGGTCTCTACACTCTTCGTAATAATAATGTATTTGTCATAAATCTTTCCTTCAATCCTCCGCACCAGCCTCGCCGTCGTATCGCTGGGATACATATAAATGAAATGCCCCTGAAACAAGCTGCCCGTTACCTCCTCTATTTCTATCCGTACCGGCGTTTTTAATGCCACGCGCGCATTGGTAAAGGTTCGCTCGCCATACCAGGTGCCCTTAAACCAGGTGCTCCGCTGTGCACGGGCAACAGTAATGCTAAGGCTGAATAATAAAAGCAGTGAGATTAAAAATTTCATGTACAGTATGGTTGCAGGTGGTAAAGTACAACATTTTGTATTTGCAAAAAACTATATTGCATACGAAATCGGGGTGCACACCGGATTACAAAAACACAGGCTTGCCAACCCCAGCAACAGAAAATAAACAATTGCTATGAAAAACAAAAGCATTCTTCCCGTAATTAAGTTATTAGCGCTGTTCCTTTGCTTACTTGCCCTTAATCGGGCACAGGCACAGGCTTCGGGACAACGAGCTTATTACCAGCTTACGGTCTATCATTTTAAAGACAGCGTACAGGAAAATACCATCGACCAGTACCTGCAACAGGCGTTGCTGCCGGCCCTGCACAAAATGAATATGAAAAGCGTAGGCGTATTTAAAACCATCAGCAATGATACGGCTGCCGATAAAACCATGTATGTACTGATACCGGTACGCTCTTTAAACGAGATAGCAGACATGACGGCAAAGCTTACTGCCGATGCAGCGTACAACAAAGCCGGCGCAGGGTACCTGGATGCAACCTACGATACAGCACCCTATACGCGCATGGAAACCATTGTACTGCATGCATTTGAAAAAGCGCCCCGGCTTACACTGCCGCAGTTGAAGAATGCACACAGCGACCGCGTATATGAACTGCGCAGTTATGAAAGCGCTACCGAAAAACTGTATGCCAGCAAAGTAAAAATGTTTAATACCGGCGATGAAGTCGGCATCTTCAGTAAGCTTAACTTTAATCCGGTATTTTATGCGGAAGTAATAGCCGGAAGCCACATGCCCAACCTGATGTATATGACCACGTTTGAAAATAAGGAAGCGCGGGAAACGCACTGGAAAGCTTTTTCAGATTCGCCGGCTTTTAAAGCTTTATTAGCTATGCCGGAGTACCAGCACAATGTATCTAAAGCTGATATAATTTTTCTGCGGCCTACAGAATACTCAGATATTTAAACATCTCTACTATCCAGTAACAATACAACAGCGCCTGTAATCAATAAATGATTGCTGGCGCTGTCCGTGTTTAAGTAAGTAAGAAAAAGACTACTCCTCTCCTTCCTTTCCGCTTTCTTTATAACTCTCTACTGCTGCTGCTGGCACATCTACTTTCCCGCTTTCTTTCTTTTCACCTTCGGGCTTGTTTTGCTCCGTGGTATTTACAGGCGGATCTTCGGTAGCGCCCTGCTGCTGCGCCTGCGTTTTACTATTTGCAGATTGGTCTTGTGTCATAGGTAATGTTTTAGCTTTTATTAAATACAAATGATAAGCCAGCATAGTGATTGTTAATCGCATTATGCTGATTGCACAGGTACCAAACAGCAGCAGGGCTGTACCTATTTTATAAATAGCTGCAGCAGTGAGTATGCAGTTGCAAAACGTACAGCTTTTGGCCTGATTGCAAAAAAACAAAAGCCCTTCAGCTTGCTGAAGGGCTTTTGTTTTTAAATGCCTGTGCTTTATCTTGCCACAACAACTTTAGTTGAAGTAACGAGACCCGTGTTCTTATCTATAATTTGTAAGAAGTAAATTCCATTGGCAAGATTGCCCACTGCTACCCTTGTACCGCTAAGAGAAGAGGCAGGCACGTTTACCTTGCTCCACACCGTCGTGCCATTTATATCTTTTAGCAATACGGCTGTGCGGGTATCGCTTTTTGTAGCACTATACTGTATAGTAAAGGAAGTAGCCGCAGGATTGGGATAAACAAAGAGCTTACCGGTACCAACAACTGCACTTTTGGTTAATGATTCATCAAAAGACTGCGCCGCCATCAGCGATGCCGCAGTAGTAAAGGTGTCCAGTACAGAATAAGTACCGGTGCCGCTTACCCCATTGGCAGAATCTGTCGGCGCCACATGCCATTCGTAGCTGGTGTTTACCGTTAATGGCTTGGCAAGGTAGCTCGATACAGAACCAACCGTATTCTTTGTAGTCCATGCCGTATCGCCAAGTTTGCGGTATTGCACCGTGTAGTAGCTTACACATGTTTGTGCTGTCCAGTTCAGCTTTGCCTGCGTACCGGTGATGTTCGTTACCGTAAGATTGGTTGGCACTGCTGCAAGGGTAACAGGTGTAAGCTTGGTAAAGGCCGTACCGGTGGCGCCATCGCCAAAGACTTTGGCAGTATAAACGCCGTAAGGCAGGTTGCTGAAGGTGAAGGCTGCAAAGTTGGTCACCGTACGCGGAGTGCCATAGTTAACACCAAATCGTATAAGCTGAACGCTGTAAGGCGGCTTGCTGCCACTGCACTTAAGCGTAAGACTGTTGGTGGAAGAGCAGTCCGGCGCCGATACGGAGGAAACTAAGGTTATCCTCGCTTTGTTTACCTGCGTAAAGGCAGGCGTAAGAGTATAAGCTTCAAACTGACCATTGTAATACTCCAACACCCGCACCCAATAATATCCCTGTGTAAGTGCAGTGAGGCTGGCGGTAAGGCCGGTAGTTGTATAATCGCTAAAGATAGGAGCCGCATTCGTGTCTTTATAAACCTGCAGGTAGGTATATTGCCCGCCGTATAACTGTGTAGGTTCAAGATTCAGCGTAACAGACAGCGCCCCGCTGCCGGTGTAATTAATTCTCCACCAATCAACGGTATCGCGCGTGTTCTTATAATAAAAACCTACATGCCCCGGTGTTGCTGTATTGGCAGGCAGCGTCTTAGCAAGGTAAGGCTTCGCATTGCTTTCCGAATCGGCCGTATTGGTGTATTTAAACAGGCTGTCTTCTAATTTATAAGTTGCATACTCACTGTTCACATAGTAATTATTCACCCGCACATAATAAGTACCGGCAGCCAGGCCATCTGTATTAATATCTACACTGCTGGTTGTGTAATTAGCATTTAATTGCGTGGTGCCATCATTGTCGAAGAGGTAGGCCCAAACATTCTGTCCATTGTACGAACTGATGCGCAACCGCAGACGGCCATCTGCCGGAAGCGTTACTTTATACCAGTCAAAAGTATCCCGGAGGTGATTATTATAATAGCCGATATGCCCTGTTTTACTGCTATTTACCGGCAACAGCACAGCGGTTGCTTTATTTCCGTTTGGCTCCGGATCATTAGCCTGTGCAGGCACAAACAGACTATCTTCCAGTTTATAAGGCGCATACTCCGAATTTGTGTAGTAAGTATTCACCCGTACATAATACGTACCGGCTGCAAGTCCGTCGGTATTAATGTCCACACTGCTGGTTGTATAGTTTGCATTCAATTGCGTGGTGCCATCGGCATCAAACAGGTAGGCCCATACATTTTGCCCGTTATAGGAATTAATGCGTAAGCGCAACCTTCCATCTCCTGTAGTAACTACTTTGTACCAGTCAAAGGTATCCCGCAGATGATCGAAATAATACCCGATATGCCCCGTTTTATTGCCGTTCAGCGGCAATACTTTTGCCTGTGCCTTCGTACCGTTAGGCTCCAGATCATTGGTCTGCGTTGGCACAAACAAACTGTCTTCTAATTTATAAGGCGCATACTCGCTGTTGGGATAATAATTATTTATCCGCACATAATACGTACCTGCCGCCAGGCCATCTGTATTAATATCCACACTGCTGGTTGTGTAGGCAGCATTCAGTTGTGTGGTACCGTCGTTATCGAAGAGATACGCCCAAACATTCTGCCCGTTGTAGGAGCTAATGCGCAAGCGCAGCTTTCCATCACCGGTAGTGGTTACTTTGTACCAGTCGAAGGTATCACGTACATTATTATAGTAATAACCGATATGGCCGGTTGCGCCACTGTTCAGGTCCAGCGTCAGCGCCTGCGCCCTTGTAGCGTTCGGCTCTGCATCGTTGGCCTGTACAGGCTTTGTAAGTGTATTGGAAATCGTATAACTTCCGGTATCTGTATTATAATAGCAGTTTACTTTTATGAAGTAGGTACCGGCAGCAAGCCCGTCGGCAGATAACGTGAAAGCACCGGATGAATACGCAGAATTGAGCAATATGGTGCCGTTGTTATCGTAAAGATAAATATAGGTATAACGGCCCGACAGCGGCGTAAGGCTGATGCTTAATTTGCCGTCGCCATTGGTGGTTACCTTCCACCAGTCCACATCGGCAGCAGGATTTATTTTTCCGTTGTTGCTGCCATTCAGTGCCAGTACGTTCGCCTGTGCTTTGGTGTCGTTGGGTTCGGTTTCCGCAGCCCTCGCAGACATCCGGCCGCATAAGGCCGCACATAAAAAGATAAGTAAAAATCTGAGTTTCATAAAAACAGGTTTTGAGTGTGAAATTTAAAAAGCAATAGCATACAGGGCAGCCTTTCAGTTGCCGTTTATAGTTTGAAAAAGATATAATTGAGATTGGATTCCGGCCGGGCCGTCTTTATTTGCGCAAATCGAATAGAACTACCAAAACTACATGGTGAAATAAGGATTGTCAATACCCAAAGTTGGGTAAATATGGTATAGATTGTAATAAGTCGTTACCCCGGTATTAATTTTCGCGCCCGTACATACAATATAAGAGAAGCCTCGCTTTTAGTATTTGTTTTACGGTAAATATTCTTGCGGTGGGTTTCTACGGTACGCTCGCTAATGAAGAGTTCGTCGGCAATCTGCTTGTTGCGGTAGTGCTTTACAATGCATCCGATAATCTGCAGCTCCCTGGCGGTAAGGTGCAGCTCTTCATTGGCATTTCTCATTTTTTTAAATACCTCGTATTGCTGCAATACCGGCTGCGAAAAATACTGGCCGCCGCTAACAATGGTTTCTATAGCCAGCAACAACTCTTTCTGTCCCGAAGCTTTAGGAATATAACCGTCAATTTTTGCTTCTTCAATCATCCGGGCAATAGTAGCGCCTTCTTCGCTCATAGAAAGTGCCAGTATTTTTATATCCGGCAACTGTTGCTTTACGATTAAGGAAAGGTCGAAGCCATTCATGCCGTGTGGGATGGTAATATCTGTTAACAGTACATCAATCTTTTTTCCGGTTAACTGCTGCAGCATATCCTCGGCCGTGTTAGCCTCTGCGGCAATATTCAGCTTTGCATGGTCCTGCAGCAATAGCTTCAGCCCGTCTATCACTATCTGGTGATCGTCGAGAATAGCGAGTTGTATGATGGATAACGTATTGATAATCTGATAAATTTAGAATTGCGGCAAAGGTATATACAATGCAATCATAGTTCCCTTGCCTGGCTGGCTGTTCATGTCCAACGTTCCGTTCAGGTATTGCATCCTGGAGCGAATGCTTTTCAGGCCATTGCTTACATGGCCATTTAACGCTTTCATATCAAACCCGGCACCATTGTCTTCAATGGTAATGTCTATCTCCTTTTGTTCCGCTATCATGGCAATATCTAATGTGCTGGCGCCGGCATGTTTCAAAACGTTCTGCACACACTCCTGTAAGATACGGTAAACCATTAACGCGGTTTGCTCTTTTATGTTGGCAAAATCGCCGTCGGCGCTAAAGTGAATAGCTAATCCCGGCTTTTCTATCTTATCTAAAAAAAGCTGTACTGTATTGGCAAGACCGGTTTTTGCAAATGCCTGCGGCATCATGCTATGGCTCAGGTTTCGCACTTCAATAGTGGACTCTTCGAGCAAGGCATTGATGTTGTTATAAATTTTCTGCTTCCGCTCATCCAGGTTCGGTAGCTGGTTGCCTAATGCTTCGAGGTTGAGTTTTGCAACCACCATTTTTTGTGCTACACTATCGTGCAGATCGCCGGCAATGCGCTTGCGCTCTTCTTCTTCCGCTTCCATTACCGCCTGCGTAGTTTGCTTCTTTTGCTCCATTGCCAGCGCATGCATTTTCAGGCGCTGGCTTTTTTTCCTATTTCTGAAAAAGAAAAACCCGAACAGTAAAGTCATTACCAGCAGGCCAACAATACTATAAATAAAGTAGTTCTTCCTAGTTATATCGTATTGCTGCTGGATAATGGTGTTTTCTTTTTTCTGCACTTCATATTTAGTATGCATTTCGGCAAGCGCATCGGCAGAGTTTTTTTCGTATAAAGAATCTTTGAGTGTAATAATGGTATTAAGCGTTTCGCTGTATTGCGTCAGGTTGCCGGCCGCTTTATAGTTTTCTGCCAGTGCCGCATACAGGATCGGCAGCTTGGCCGGCAAATTGTTTTTTTGCGCAATCGCAATACCTTCTTTTGTAATAGCAATGCCTTTCCCGGTCTCGCCATTATGGGCATAAAAAAGACCGATCTGGAAAATGTCTGATACGATATAAAACGGATCGCCGATGAGCTTTCTGATACGCAGGCCTTCCTGCAGTAGCGCTTCGTTTCTTTTTTTATAATTAAGTGCATTGTAAATACCTGCATAGATAAAATAGGCATTGGCCAAAAACGTAAGATCGTTTCTTTTTAATGCCAGCCGGATGGATTCTTTTATGTACAGCTCGGCCGAATCGTTCTTCGTAAGATTGTTATAAACCGCAGCCATATTGGAGTACAGCGACGGCTGCCGTTTACTTTCTTCCACTGTTTTTTCCATTTTCTCCGCCTCTAAAAACCAGTTAAGCGCGTCGCGGCTTTGCTCCAGTTCCATATACGCCCAGCCGATGCTTATTTTAGCTCTTACCTGTGTGAGGTAATCGCCGCTTTGCTCTGCCTCTCGCAGCAGTTGCAGGCTGTTGGTCATAGATTCCTTTTGCTTGTCGGAGCGGATAAGCACATTGGATTTTAAAATAAGAAAGCGAAATCTCAGGGGAATATCTGCTGTACCGGTAAGCCGGGATAAGGACTGGTCAATGATTGCTCCGGCAGTATCCAATGCGCCCCTCCTGGAAAAATAAATGGCTTTATACAGGTCGGTCTGCACAATAGCCTGCTTATTCTTTTCTTTTAAAGCCAATGCGTGGGCACGGGTATAATATACATACAAAGAATCGGGATGAAGCGAGTTGACCTGCTCGCACAACAGCAACAGCGTGCTGAGTTCTTCTTTTGGTGCAGGTGCAGCATAGTACAATTGCCGCAGGCTGTCAATGGTTTTTGTTTGGCCGGCAGCCATACTATACTGCAGGCAGAACAGTAAAAAAAGCAAAGCTGTTTTTTTTAGCGGGGGGTGGCAGGAGGCAGAATGTGGTAGCATGGTTACAGTATCGGGTTGATGATAATTTATCGTAAGTGCATTATCAAAATTAAAGAGGCTCGAAATGTATGGTTGTTCACTATGATGTAGCTTCTGTACTGGAGCACAATTCACAGCAGTACAAAAGCCACATCAGGGCGTACGGGGAAAACGTACTGTATATCGTTTTCATGCCGCTTTTTTTCGTTCTCCACTTCCCATAAAAAAAAGAGTAATAAGCAATTGGCAATAAGTAACAGATAATTTCGACGATCTACTTACTTTATAAAACCTGTAAAGTGTACTTCCTTACTTTTACCGGCATTATCTATATCAAATTTAGTTATAATATAAATGAACAGGACAAAATTATTTTGCCGAGGTAATTTACCTGAATCGGAACTTCGGATGACGCAATACCCTTGTTTTTTAAATTAATACACCACTTAACTTTACCACTTTGGATAAAAACCAAAACAATACACTATGAAGAATACTGCCTTTTCCGTGCACACTTTATGTACCGGCGTTTCGCTCTGTTGCCTGTTACTTGGGGGCTGTACTAAAGAAGCGACGGCACCACTGCGAGCGGCTGCGGTAAGTATAAGCAATTCGTCAGATGCAATAACTGCTGATGCCATTAATCAATGGATCGAGCTTAAAGGCGTGTTGGGTACCTACACCGTGCGCGACGAAAAAACGATTTTTATAGGCCAGGCCAACGCCAACGGAACGAATGTGCTGGTACACCTGGATTACCTTGATGTTGAAAAAGACATCCGGCCGGCTGCTGATAAAAAGCATTTAACCTGCGCGTACGGACCCGAAACAACAAAGACAGAAGGCTGGGCGTACCTCATCGGCTACAACAGGAACACGCACGCCATTGTGCTAACGCCGAACGAGCCAATGAAAGCCGGCATTGTGCCCAACTCTTTTAAGCAACTGGTGGCTACCTATGATGTACCCACCGAAACCTGGACCTTTGTAACGCGCTATACCGGACTCACCGATAACGGCAACGAATCGCAGGTAGGCGAAACCTTTTGGAAACAGTAAGGCTGCGGATATTGTAAACCTGCTTTTCCATAGCATACAGGAAGTGAATCTATACCTTTCAATGCGTGCATTGGTTAAGGAAAGCGGCCACAAACTTTTTAAAGTCGTTAAGGCTGATTAGCAAATTGCTTTTACCGGTTAATTACCATCCTGCAGCATAAAAATCTTTTTAATATATGAGTGATCAGTTACCGGGTATTTTCAATTACTTAATTGGCATTGGCCTTTTAACGTTTGCCCTGCTGGTGATAAAGCGAAAACACATGGCGCAGCCGCAGCTTAAAGTAATGGGCTTATCGCTGCCAACTGTTATCCTGTTACTATATATTGCCATTGCCATCAATGTGCTTTTAATGATCGCTCTTTTAATGGGATGGAGTAGCCGTTAAGGCTACGTACTTCGAGGCGTTAGCGCAGCGGATTTTGCAATAAAAGACAATAGTACATCATCGGACTTTCCGCTTTTACCGCTTTTCTTTACCGGTAACTAACAGCTATCGGTAATGGAATAGTTGTAAAGGAAAAATATAAAAATATATCGGCCCACCTCACCGCTTCATCAACTTTAAAGTAGCATGGATGGAAGCAGCCTTGAGCAAGCCTATACCAAACTGGGGCTTGATCCTTAATCAATATTTAATCATCTTTGAAAACAGGTGCAGACCCTAAATCCAGTTTACACAATCTGATTTACAGTCTCTGCAAAAAAGCGTTCCGTTGCACCTTTTTACTTCGCTGTATAATCGCCGAGGCGCGTGCATACAGCAAAGCAGTACGCGGAAGCAGCAAAGAGCCGCATCGCTGCATCTTTTTGGCGCCTTAGTGCACCAAAAAGATGTTCCTGTGCACCCTTTTGGTGCATCATTGCAGCCAAAAGAGACAATAGGGCAGTTGAAAGTTTATTGTGTGAGAAAGCGAAAATTATTTTTTGATGATTCTGAAGAATCATTTTGTGTTTTTTACTTCGATATGAGTTAGTTAACATCCAAAGAACGAGGTGAATACTATATTACTATTATTTCGGAAGTTATACGGTTATATTATCGCAACAAGGATACCTGATATATGTCCGTGCATAAACGAGATTAAACAATTGAAAATCAGTACAACAATCTTTATGTATAAAATGTATAATCCTTTGATTTATTGCGACTATATTTGAGTTGTGCGTCATGCGGACATGATGCTATTTCTTTGACAAAATAATTTTCTGTACTTTAAAAGATTTAATTTTTAAACTACATCATGAAAACAATATTATTTCTTTTTTTACTTCCCATGTCCTTGATGGCTCAAAAAAACTATCCTGTATTGCTTGACCAATATATGAAGGCAGCCGTTAACGTCAACCAATTTAGCGGTTCCATTTTAATCGCAAAGCATGACAGCATTATTTATCAAAAAACATTCGGTACAATTGATTTCGCAAATACAAAGCCGTTAGACAGTAACTCTATGTTCGAGTTGGGGAACATTACCGAAGAATTTACCGGTGCTGCGATTTTGTTGTTGCAAGATAAAGGCACACTAAAACTAACAGACACCATTACCAAATACCTGCCTGAACTTCCTTACAACAACGTAATAATAAAAGATTTACTTACCCATACATCCGGCTTGCCCGATTATTATGATGAAGGAATGAAAGATAAATGGGGAACCCAAAAACTTGCTACTAACGATGATGTAGTAAAAAGTCTTGCTAAAGCAAAAGCTCCGTTGGCATGGAAGCCAGGAACACGATATGATGAATATCATTATTACACAGAATATCCTTTGCTTGCATCTATTATCGAAAAAGTATCAGGTCTTTCATATACAGACTTTATGCAACAAAATATATTCGACCCTTTGCAATTACATCATTCAAAAGTATTTGCGGAATTAGAAGCAAACAAAGAATTGCATGCTAACCATACGGAGAGTATTTATTTCGATGAAACAAAACAACAATTTTTTCCTTTAGATAGTTTCAAAGCTTTTGCCCCTGAGGTTAGCTACGCTACCAATGGCGTGGTAGGCGGTATTGGTGTTAGCAGCAATGCCTATGATTTATTTTTATTCAGTAGAGCGCTAAAATATAACCGTTTGCTTTCGCCGTCAGCGCAAAAAGAAATGTTTACGCCTTATGTGCTAAAAGACTCACTCAACAAGATGTTTTTTGGTTACGGGGTACTTACAGGTAAAAATGAATTGGGTAATTATATTCAGCAACGGGATGATGGAAACAATATAACGTTAGGTTATATAACTACAGTAATAAATTATCCTTTAGTAGATTTCACAATTATTGTACTGGCGAATAAAGCCAAAAGCTCCTCGAATATTGCAGGTCCCTTAGCTTATATTTTATTTAATAAGCAGGTGGTGCCACCTTATACACACAAGGAAGTTTCAATTGATACTTCCTTGCTTGACAAATATGCAGGTGAGTATAAAATGTCGCGTATAGCCAAAGTATATAAAAAAGATGGAACATTATGGACAACAATACCAGAAGAACCTGATTTGAAATTACTGCCCGAATCTTCTACAAAATTTTTCTCTTCCAACAAATTTTATGACTGGCAAATTGAATTTAAAACAGACAAAGCAGGAAACGTTGTGAAAGCATATTTTATATTCAGCGGACTAAAGAAAGAAGCAAAAAAGTTGTAACAGGTTTAATAAAAAAAGCACGAACGCACAACAAAAGTATTGCCAAAAGGTGGGCTGACGGAAGCCGTGTTTCAACTTTTTGTTTTCAATTTAGCTGTGGTTCGGGCGCGACGTTATAAATTTGGCTTATGAATAAATCATCAACAAAAAATCATTAGTCAGCTTCGGTTGCCGGGCTTGACGGAATTCTATTTCCCACCCTTCGGCAATACCGATTCGTTGTGCGTCACCTTAAGGACGAGCTTTTAAGTTTAGTTAATTGTTATCTTTACGAAACATTTTAAACATGAAACCGATTACTACAAAATGGATGAATTCTTTCCAGAGAT
This sequence comes from Ilyomonas sp., assembly GCA_965247435.1. Taxonomy (GTDB): domain Bacteria; phylum Bacteroidota; class Bacteroidia; order Chitinophagales; family Chitinophagaceae; genus Ilyomonas. Next base: position 3,719,880 of record OZ252019.1, read on the forward strand.
TATTCGGCAATGGTTGGGTAAGCAACGAGGTTCAGGTAATGAAAGCATTGACACGCCAACAGAGCAAGCTGCCAATATCTGTGGAGCAAGCCAGGCGGCAAGTGGAGCAGCTAAAGGAGCAGAGCCTGTCAATCGTAAAGAAAGGACACAATACAATGCTGCAGTAAGACCTCTTGAAGAAAGTGCATTAAAACTCTGGTCGCAAACCAACGGCTTATGGATTAGTGAGCAAGACTTCAAGCAACAATACGCTTCACGAAAGATTGGTGCAGGAGCAGAACAAAAAGTCTATCTGCATCCAAATGGTCGTGAAGTAGTGAAAGCTAACACAGGTACTTATCATGGTAACTGGTTAGAATTTTTCAACAGATTGCTTTGTCATGCTATATTTTTTCCAGCGACAAAATATACTACTGTTGGATTTACAACTATTGAAGAAACTTTTACGGTAATTATTCAGCAGCAATTTGCTTTACTAACGGAAGGTGCTTCCCGTTCAACAGTTGAACCATATCTTAATCAACATGGCTTTAGCAGGACAAAGAATGACGATTACTACAACGCTGTGTTAGGTATCATCCTTGAAGATTTACATGACGAGAATGTGTTTCTGTTAGAAGGGCAAATATTGTTTATAGACCCTGTAATTTATTTTGAGACTATTGATATGGGACTTGACAAAAACGTACTCTTTAGATTTCCATTCCGTTGACATTAGCTAATGGGACATCCCCCAAACACAACAGGGCGAACGCACAACATGGTGTTTGATAAAGTGTGGCGGGACGTTGGCAACTTGGGCAGCAGTTCGCTATTCAGCTTCAGTTCCGGGCTTGACGTCAGTAATTTAGCTTTAGTTTATATCTTCAACTTTAAAAAATATTGGGCTTCAGTTGTGGGCGGACGTTTTTCAATTCTCCCACCATCGGCAATACTTGTTCGTTGGTAGCAATACAACCGCCGGTTCAATAATCTAACGCAACGCTAAGCCTAAAAAACTTATCTTGTATGATGGGAAAAAACTATGGTCGTTTATCCTTGATAGAACGGATAGAGATTGAAAAGTTAGTAAGTCATAAAAAGAGTTATAGCGAGATTAGTGAGGTCTTAGGTCGCAATAAAAGCACTGTCAGCCGGGAGGTAAATAAACAAGGCAGAGAGGGTTATAAAGCTATTGAAGGCGAACGGCTTGCCGTGAGCAGTGTTAGTAATCGCCGTAGTGGCAAGACCAAAATAAGGCAGTGTGTGGAGCTTGAACAATATGTATTAGACAAACTTGAGCTGAGGTGGTCGCCGTGGCTGATACACAGGATTTTAAAAAGAAAATTTCCACAAAACAAAGCAATGCAGATCTCTCACGAAGCCATTTATTTGTACATCTATCTGCACAGTAAAAAAGAGCTAAAAAGCTTGCTAATATCAGAGCTCAGGCAGAAAAGAAAGTATCGTGGAAACGTGCGCAGGGGAGCTGATAAACGCACAACTATACAAGATCCCATACGTATAGACGAACGTCCTGAAGAAGTAAAAGGCAGGCTTATACCAGGTCATTGGGAAGGCGATCTGGTAATGGGTAAAGAACGCTCAAGTGCAATAGGGACGCTGGTTGAGCGCACTACACGCACCATCATTATAGTACCCCTAAAGGCAAGAGATGCCACTACAGTGCGCAAGGCTTTTGAAAAAGAATTCAGGTCAATACCAGCGCAGATGAAAAAGACAATGACCTACGATAATGGCACCGAGATGGCACAGCATAAACTCTTTACAAAGAACACCAAAATACAAGTTTATTTTACACACCCCTACAGCCCGTGGGAAAGACCAACCAATGAAAATAGTAACGGATTGATAAGAGATTATTTTCCTGCAGGAACAGACTTTAGTACCATTTCAACAGCACGTTTAAAAGAGGTGCAAAACCAGCTAAATGAACGACCAAGACACGTGCTTGATTACCGAACTCCCAAAGAAGTTTTTGAAGAAATGATACTAACCCAAATTGCATAAATCTTTTACCTGTGTGGCTGGAGATTGGAAACCACAGCGAACAAACAGGCTTTTGAAAAGTGATGGGAAGTGTAAAAAGCTTCCCTCATTTTAAACAGAAAAACAATCACTTTTTAAAACAAAAAAAGAGTTTCCAATAAAACATTAAATTTGGTGACAGCGTTGCAATAGAACTTTGAAACCACCTTCAGCGACATTCACTATAAATCGACAATGGAAACAACGACTATTCCGACGAAATCAAAACCGCCTTATTTATTAGGACTTCTTTGTCTAATTCCGTTAGTTGGTGCATTTGTTGGTTTGGGACTTTTGTTGTACGGACTTATAAAGTACAAAGACAAATGGCTTTCAATAATAGGTGCAGCAGGTATCGTTTGGACAATCATTGTTTATTCAACGCTTTTTTATGCAGGGACACATGCTTCCGTTTTCAAGAAAGGATTTGAAGACATTTCTCAAATGCAATTAAACAGCTTAGTAAAAAATGTTGAGTATTATAAATTTACACGGACAATATCCTGACAGTTTAAAACAACTTTTAGACGATGACAAATTAGCGCCAATCAATGACGCAGCGCAAGGAATGAATATAAAAGGAAATTCATATTACAATTACGAAAAAGTAGGTAACAAGTATTCGCTCTTTTCATCAGGACAGGACGGAATACCTAATACAAAAGACGACCTATTTCCGCAAGTGACAATTACAGACAGTAGTAAGATTGGTTTAATAAAACATCCTTGACAAAATACAGCTACAAGCAACATTGGGTTTGCTGCTATGCTGGCAGACGAATAAATCCTCATCTTTTTATTTGCTATCAGCAGCAGTTCAGGCTCGACGTTTTTCAATTTGGCTTTTTGTTTTTACCTTCAACAAACGTTTTTCAATTGAACTTTGGTTCCAGGCGGACGTTTTTTAATTCCCCCACCATCGGCAATACTTTTTCGTTAGCGGCAATGCCGTTGGACAGTTCCTATAATTTCAAGCATGACAGAAAACATTATCTTCATGCCGACATTGATAAAGCATGAAACTTGACCGTTACGAACTGATAGCTGGACGAAATCTTACCACATTTGAATTCCTAAGCGAAGGACCCAAAGGTAAAATATCCAAGCTGGTGCAGTTCCAACAAATGAACCTACCCAATCTCTATAACCTTGCTTTTGGTGACATAAACTCATCAACCAGACAACTTGACGACAAAGTAGTTACAGATAATGGCGACAGCGAAAAAGTGTTAGCAACAGTAGTAGCTGCGGTTTACGCATTCGCTGGAGAGTATCCGGAAGCATGGATTTATGCTACCGGCAGCACGGCAACAAGGACAAGATTATACAGAATGGGTATCAACAAATACTTTGAGATTGTAAAAGATGACTTTGACATAATGGGTGAACAACTAAATGAATGGGAATGGTACGAGAGGGGAAAAGACTATCAGGCATTTGCTGTTCATCGTAAAAACCAGTAAATTTGGATTATGAAAAATATGCTTGAGATTAACGAAAAGAAAATTCCTGCCGTTCGCATTGACCCTTCGTTAGACAAATACGACAATGTTGTTCTTTTCCCTGAAAAGCTTGCTAAGGCAAACGAGCGGCTTAAGAAATCAGGTTTTCCTAAACTTCCAAACGAGAAGCACAGCCGCTAACAAGGGGTTTGGCGTTATTGGGGCAGCACGTTGTTAGCTTCGGCTGTAGTTCGCTATCAGCTTTGGTTCGGGCGGAAGGAACGCTTTTGAACATCAGAATAATTATTCATCTTTGAACAAATAATGAACTTCGGTTGCCGGACGGACGTTTTTCAACTGCCAGTTCTCCGTCAAGCCCTGTTCGTTATCGCAAGCCTATGAAGACACCTATAAACAATCAAAAATTCAAAAAAATCATAATAATTTGCACGACTGGAATATTTACCTACATTTGCATTACCCATCTGGTTAAACCACGTGTTAATAATGCAAGCTGATAAAACAACAGAGGAGAATATAAAGCAAGCGGCAAGAGTAGTTTTTACAAAAAAAGGACTTGATGGAGCAAGAATGCAAGAAATTGCGGATGAAGCCAACGTAAACAAAGGTTTGCTTAATTATTACTTTCGCAGTAAAGAAAAGCTTTTTAACATCGTATTTGACGAGGCTTTTAGCTTACTGTTTCTAAATACCGCAAAGATTTTGGACGCTGACATTTCTTTGGAAGAAAAAATAAAACAGATTGTTCAAAACGAACACGAAACCATCATTGCCAATCCTTTCCTGCCACTTTTTATTATGAATGAAGTAGGCAGAAATAATCATTTAATAGCTGAAAAAATTATTAGTAGCCCCGTAAAAAATATAATAAATACATTTTTAAAACAAGTAAAGAATGAGGTTAAAAACGGTAAAATCAGAAATGTGAGTGGTGAGGAACTTTTTATAAACATTACTTCAATGGTAATGTTCCCTTTTATTGCTCAAAATTTATTTCAAGTTATTTTTGAAAGAGACGAAACCAGCTTTAAAAATATGGTTGCTAAAAGAGATAAAGCGGTTACAGAATTTATTTTACAATCAATTAAGATTTAATTTTTTTGCTCAAATATTAACAAATGGATAAACTCTTTAGGTAAATACTAACAATTAAAATAAACAAAAAATGGAACAACTAAAAGAGACCCTGATACAAAGAGGGCAAAGCTATGTGACAGAAATAAATTTCTTTCACTTAGAAGAAACAAACCAGCAAAAAGTTGCTGAAACAATTATTAAAGCCTCCGAAATTCTTGTAAAAGAAAAAGGCTTTATTGTAGTAAATGTTCTTGCGTCCACTGATGACACAAGAATTTGCACCTACATTCAATGGGAAAACGAAGAAAATTTAAATCTTGCAAAACAATCAATTGAATATTTGTGGCAAGTTGATTTTAAATCCTTACTTCAAGATGAAAGCGGTTATCCTCGTCTATATGAGGTTTACTATACTGACGATAGAAGTTCTGAAGGTGTATCAGTTATCAGTAAAAATTATAAGGGAACTGTTTTTATTAATGAAATAACAACTATTCCTGGAGTGAGACAAGAGCGATTATTGGAATTAGTGATTGATAATAATATAAAACAATCATTCAATACACCAGGTTACAGAAGTGCAAATTTTCATAAAAGTTTAGACGGTTATAGAGCTGTGAACTATTCACTTTGGGATAGTGAAAATCATTTAATTCAAGCAATCTCATCAATGGCAGACCAAGATATAAACCTTGAAGAAACGATGGAATTAGCAACACCCGATTTTAGATTTTACAACCTTGTTTATTCAAATCATATTTAAAATAAAAACAAAATGGAAAAGATAATAAATTTTGAAAGTGCCGTTGAGCAATTAAAAAGTAAACTTACCCCAACTTCTTTGGGACAAATCAATAACGTATTTACTTTTGTATTTAAGGACACAAATGAAACTTTTATTTTGGACGGACACGATGAAAATGGTAAAGGTTGGCTGAAAGGCAGTCCAGAAGACTTTAATTTATCATCTGACTTTCAAGTTTCAATTACGACAGATGATTTTGCTAAATTGGTGTTTGGCGAATTAAATCCAATGGCAGGAATGGTAACAGGCAAAATGAAGTTGAAAGGAAGTATCAAAGAGGCTTTAAAGTTAGACAGACTATTGAAAAGCGAGTAGAAGGGCAGCCGATAACAAGGGGTTTTGTGCAAGGCGGGCTGAACGTTCAAACTTCGGCTGTTTGCATCGCTGTACTTTGGTTCCGGCTGGACGGAATTCTGTTGGGCTTTTAGTTGTTATCTTGTACTTTTATTTCTTTACCTGCCTGCCGGCAGGCAGGTTGGGCTTCGGTTCCGGGCTGGACATTATAAAATATTGGCACAGCAGCAAGCCTTCAACGTTGTGTGCCACCCAGCAAAATCTCTCGTCCTGAAATAGGTTGACCAAAAATTAAACAAACATTGGTCAGCATGGACACACAGAAAAAACAGGCCTGCCGAAAAAAGAATGGCAGAGAAGTCAGTTTCGACTTCAAACTTTCCGTCATTGACGAAATCAACAACGGTCTCATTTCAGTAAATTATGCTTCTAAAAAGTATAACATTTCCCGAAGCACTATTGACTACTGGATGAAGAAACTTAGTAACTATGCATCAAAATCTAAGCGAATGAGCAAAGACCAGGAAAATAAAAAGCTTCGAGAGCGCATCGAAGAACTGGAGTTCATCAAAGACTTCCAGCAGGACATGATAGCAGAGTTTGAAAAAGTCACGGGGGAGGAACTTTCAAACCTGCCTGGCGGCAGACAGGAAAGTTTTTACCCGAACACTTGGCACAAGAGATACAGCGAAAGAAGAAAAAGCTTACAAAGTAAAGTGGCTGTATGAAGTGTTCGGGATAAGCAAACAAGCATATTATCAACGCATCGAAACTGATAAACAAAAACAGAAGGAGCATGAAATTGTATTAGATAAAGTAGCCGAAATCCGAAAGAAGATGCCGCAGACAGGCACCCGCAAATTATATGAAAAGCTTCAGCCTGTGTTGCAGGAGCGCAACATAAAAATGGGCAGAGATGCCATGTTTGACCTGTTGCGCTGCAAAGGATTGCTGGTAAAAAAAACAAAGTGTTTTCATATCACCACCGACTCAAAACACTTTTACTACACCTCTCCTAATTTATTGAAAGATATGGAGATAACACACGCAGAACAAGCATTTGTCAGTGACATTACCTATATAAAAACCGACGAAGGGCATGCTTATTTAGCCCTTGTAACAGACGCCTGTTCAAAGAAAATAATGGGCTGGAGCCTCGACGATAACATGAAAGTATCAATGGTAAAGCAAGCGCTCACTATGGCTCACAAAAACTGTCAGCACCATCATAAAAACATCATTCACCACAGCGACCGGGGCATGCAATATTGCTGTCCTGACTATACCGAGTTTGCTAAAGATAAGGGCTTTGTAATGAGCACTACGCAGCAATCAGACCCGTATGAAAATGCAATTGCAGAACGTATCAACGGCATTCTTAAATACGAGTTTGGACTGCGAAAAACCATCGCCAGCATGGCCATTGCACGTGCAATGATTAAAGAAGCAGTGGACATTTATAACAATGAACGCCTGCACTGGAGCCTGGATTTGAAGACACCGCAGATGGTTCACAATGCTTACAATCAGCAAAAGTATAAGTCCTATAAAAGAGAAGCAGCATGATTGATTATATTTGTAATGTTGATGTGAGGATGGAAGCAGGCTCTGCTGAGGAGCAACCTGAATAGTGCCAAAATCATCAACGCACTGAAAATGAAGTGGGACAAAAGCCTTGTCCCACTTACATCAAAACAACTTCATTTTTAGGGCAGGAAAAAACTAAGAAAACCTACAGCAAACCTTAATCAAAAATGGTCAACGTATTTCAGGACAAGACAGCTGGTTCAATAATCCAACGCAACGCTAAGCCTTAAAAAACTTAGCTTGTATGATGGTAAAAAAATACGGTCGGCTGACCTTTAATAAACGCATAGAGATTGAAAAGTTACTGTCTCATACAAAGAGTTATGCAGATATTGCAAGAAACAACAAAATGGGTTTTAGACCCCAGCCACACCAAAGTAGGTTTTAGTGTAAGACACTTTGGCATTTCTGAAACTGATGGCTTTTTTAGAAATTACTCAGGAATTGTAAAAACTAAAAAAGAGGATTTTTCTGATTTGGAAGTTAGTGTAACTGTGCAAATAGATAGCATAGACACAAACGATGTTCAAAGAGATACACACCTTAAAGCAGACGATTTTTTTAATGCTGAAAAGTTCCCAGAAATGAAATTTGAAAGTACAAAATTGGAAATTACCACAACTGCAAACGAGTATAAAATGCACGGAAATTTAACCATTCGTGATATTACAAAACCAGTAGTTTTTGATTTGGAGTTTGCAGGAGTTGTACCCAAAGACCCGTTTGGTAATACAAAAGCAGGTTTCTTTATTTCAGGCAGCATTAACAGACAAAATTTTGGTTTGAAATTTAATGTTTTGCTTGGCACAGGAAATTTGGCAGTTTTAGACAAAGTAAAAATCAAAATTCCTGTTCAACTTTTAAAAACTGCTTAATTATGACACAGAAAATTTGGTTTATCACAGGCATTTCAAGTGGATTAGGGAAGGCACTTGCACAATCTGTAATTGAAAATGGCGATTTTGTAATTGGTACTTTTCGCAGTCAAATACAAGCAGACGCTTTTAATAATTTGCACAAAGACGAAGCGTTTGCCATAACATTGGATATTACAAAATCCAACGAAATTGACAAGGCATTTAAAATAGTTACAGACCGATTTGCAAAAGTTGATGTGCTTGTAAACAATGCAGGGTTTGGGTTTGCAGGTGCTATTGAAGAAACAAGCATAGCCGAAACAAGAGAAATTTTTGAAGCCAATTTTTTTGGCACTCTGCAATTAACACAAACTTTTTTACCATTATTCAGGCAACAAAAAAGTGGACACATTATTCAAATTTCTTCACACGGTGGTTTTAAAGCATTCTCAGGTTTCGGCATTTACAATGCCAGCAAATTTGCATTAGAAGGTTTCAGCGAAGCATTGGCAATTGAAGTTGCACCGCTTGGAATAAAAGTAACCATTATAGAACCAGGGCCTTTCAGAACAAACTTTGCAGGAAGTTCTTTTAAACAAGCCAAAGCAATTATTGAAGATTACAACCCAACGGCAGGAGCATTTAGAGAACGAATGAAACAAGTGGACGGCAAACAAGAAGGCGACCCGATAAAAGCAGCACAAGCCATTATTGACATAACTAAACTTGACACAGACCCCTGCGACTGCCATTAGGAAAAATTGCAATCATTTCTTTAACTGCAAAGTTGGACAGTGTACAGAAAGACATCAACATTTTTAAAGACATTGCAGAAAGTGCAGTGTTTGCATAGCAGACTGACGAGAAAGCACTACGCCCAACATTAGGTTTTGCAATAGTGGGGCAGGCGGAAGTACAATCAACATTTGTACTTACATTTTGCTTTTATTCCAGCTTGACGGAATGCTATTAAGCTTTTGGTTGTTATCTTCATCAGCAGCTTTTCAATTGGGCTTTTGTAGTATATTCGGCTGACGGAACACTGAAGTCTGCCACAAACGCAAAGCCGTTCAATGTTATGTGCGTCGTGCCGGCGGACACTTTAATACTTTAACCAACCAATAAAATAAATAAATGCCAGACTGCCGCTCCGGTGTGTGTCTTTACGAACCGGAATAATGTACAAATAACAAAGGTTCGTGAGGACACCAACCTCAGCAAAGCATTACCTTATCTTCCTGCTGCCAAGCTTTCGGCCATACCTGCAAAAAGAATGTGGAGAATAGCTATCAAAAGAAAAAGCAGGCACTACACCTGCTTTTTCTTTTACGCTTACCCTGCTACGCATCCGGCATAGCATACAATAGCGCTTTTACATAAAAAATTCTTCCGAAACAATTTGTCCGTCTTTCACTTTATACACGCAAAGCTCTGTCATATTCATTGCTCCACGCCCCTTCATTACAATATCCATCTGCATGGTGCATGCAAACGAGCCCGCTGTCACCAAAGGCTCGGAAACAGTAATTCCCCTAAATTCTTCTACCATCGAATTCCATTTATCACTCTTTTCTTTTATTGCGCTCATTCCTTTGGTTTCCTTTTCAAAGGCCGGTGTGGCTTCCTGCTCGATACTTACGGCATCGGTTGCGTATAATTCGTTTTGGGCAGTCTCAAAATCGCCTTTGCGGCAAAGTTCTACAAGGCGTTCAGCAATCTCGTGGGTGTTCATGATTTATAATTTAGCTTTTAAAAGTAGCGAATTGTTTACTTACAAACCAGGCTTAACAATAAGATAAATCTTTGTTTCTCTGCCGGTTATATGTTTTCTTGGCGGTGCCGCAGTATATCTTTAAATAAAGGATAAAGACATTTTATTATCAAAGCGTTTACAACTGCGGGGCGATGTTAAATGATAATAAGCAGAATCGAATGCATTTCCGAAGGAGGGTGGAAATCATGCAATTATAAGATGCATACCCGCTGCTACGTACTGTACATGTGATAACAATGGCTGCAAAATGCAAACGCTAATTTCATGCTGTAATAAACGCTGTTGCGGAAAATATCGGTCTTAAAAGGCTATTTACGAAAATAAGCAGAACCGGCTAACCAATAATACTTAATTTAAACCAGTTTAATAAAAAATTTTACGTACTATAAACGTTCTAATTTCGTATATAAGATACCTTAATACTAACCGAAACACTTGAACAGGCAAGAACTGATAACAAAAACTGATTCTTCAGGCAAAAAAACATTTTATTGCGCTTTAGGCATAACCAGCTTTAACCGGCTAAGCAAATATTCGGGCAACGGATTAAAATTTCTCCTGATAATGCTTTATTGTCTGCTGGCAAATTGTTTGGCGGCCCAAGTAACTGCCATAATCGGGTACGATTCTACAAGTGCTTGCCCACCTTTTAAAGTACAATTTGCCGATAGCTCTCTCGGCAATCCCGACACCCGCTTGTGGGATTTTGGTAATGGGGAAACTTCTGCTTTACCAAACAATATAGTTACCTATAAAGCGCCGGGCTATTATACCGTAAAGCTAAAGGTGCAAAAAGGAGCATCAGTTGATTCTGCTTTTAAAACAGTGTTTGTATTGGGCACCAATGCAAATTTTAGTTATACCTACACCGATATTTGTACCGCGCCGGCAATTTTGTCTTTTGCGGTAAACAACCCCGCCGGTACTACTAATTATCACTGGAGTTTTGGCGATGGCAATATCTCCATTGAGCAGGCTCCCGAAAAAGTATATGCTGCAACCGGGAAATACAGGGTAAGCCTGAAAACCATCAGCAATGAAGGCTGCCTGGATTCTATGTTTCAAAATGTATTGATTGGCGCTAACAAGGCAAGTTTTTTAGCGCCCGATATCGTTTGTGCAAATGATATTGTTGTCTTTAACAACGCTTCAGGGGTGGTGCCGCTAAGAGCCACCTGGAAAATAAACGGTGCTGTTTTTAAAACCGGGGAAGGTAGCGCTGTTTATAAATTTACAACGCCGGGAATATATACTGTTGAATTAGCAGAAGATTTTGGCAGTTGTCAGGATGAACTTAAAAGGCAGGTACAAGTCTATGATAAGCCGGGTGCGGCTTTTTCAACCACAGGAACCCTGCAAAGCTGCACCTATCCGTCAACTGTCCGTTTCAAAAATGCATCTGCAAACGCCGTTGCCTATAAATGGTATTTCGGAGATGGTGATAGCTCTATGGAATATTCCCCTTCCCATACTTATACTATCGAAGGACAATTTTCGCCCATGCTGGTAGCCTTCAATGCCAATGGATGCAGCGATACGGTGCGGAAAGAAGGTTTAATACTCCTGGGGCCGCCGGTTGTTAATGCTTTTGTTGGCTTCCCAACTTCCGGCTGTATTCCGTTTGATGTAAAACCACAATTAGTTATTTCAACACCGGAACCCGTTGCCAGCTATGCCTGGGATTTTGGAGACGGCACAACTGCCAGCGAAGAAAATCCTGTTCACACCTATACTAAGTTTGGCAAGTACAATATTACGGTCACTTTAAAAACGGTTAGCGGCTGCACCAAAACTACTTTTATTGAAAATGCAGTAACGGCCGGTAAACTTTCTGTGCCCGATTTTACGGCTGATAAAACAGTTGTGTGCGGTAATGAACCTGTACAGTTTACAGGCAATGCCTCTAACCATGTTACTACCTGGCAATGGAACCTGATAGATACTATAGAGAAAATACAAAGTCCGTTATTTAAATTTAAAAAAACAGGCTATAAAACAATTACGCTGTCAGCCAATTATAATGGCTGCGTTACAAAAGTGAGTAAGCCAAATTATATCCTGGTCAAACCACCAATCAGTGCAAAAAACATTATTTATGATTGTTACAACAGGCTACAGGTAGCATTTAAAGACACATCGCAGCAGCCGCTCACCTGGCTTTGGAACTTTGGTGACGGTACAACCTCCGCAAACCAGAATCCGCCTTTGCATTCATACGCTGCATCCGGACAGTATTTAGTTACACTTACGGCTGCCAATGCAGGCTGCACAAATACAGACAGCACCTATATATCGGTCAGTAATGAAAAACCTGTGTTTACCTATGCCCCTGCTGACGGATACGTATGTCGTAATGGAATAATTGATATAGGTGTTACCAACCCGTCTTATATTAAAGACTATTCATGGGATTTAGGTGACGGTGTAAATATATTTAGCGATACCAATATACTGCATGCTTATAGCGCAAACGGAACGTATTTCCCTTCGCTTATTGTGAAATACACCACAGGATGTATAGATACAGTTTTTAGTCCTGTGCCTGTTAAAGTCGCCGGTCCTTCGGCAGCTTTTCTGCCGGTTAAGCCTTTTAGCTGTGCAAAGGATACGGTTATTTTTACTGATAACAGTACTACGGATGGCGTGCATGATATAATTAAAAGAGAATGGGAGTTTGGAGATGCTGTATCGGCTATATTTATCATGCCGCCTTACGCACATGCATATAATGAACCAGGTACTTTCTCGGCTAAAATTACTGTTACCGATAATAACCAATGTAGTGATACTGCTATAAACAATGTCGTAATTAATGCTTTGCCGCCGGTATCAGCAGGAATCGACAGCTTTGTATGTACAGGCAATGTTATTCAAATGCAGGCCGTTGGCGCTATTACGTATGCATGGAGGAATAACCTTAGTTTAAGCTGCTTTGCATGTGCATCTCCTTTAGCTGCTCCATTGCAAAATTCCTTCTATTCAGTTACAGGTACTGATGCGAATGGATGCAAGGCCGCAGATTCGGTTTATATAAAAGTGATACAGCCTTTTACATTGACAATTGAAAGCCCGTCCTTAGATATTTGCAGTCATCAAAACACAATTTTACATGCAACCGGTGCGGAAGTGTATAACTGGCAACCACCTGTTGGCTTAAGCAACACTGCTATTAATAACCCTGTTGCTTCCCCAATGCAAACTACCGATTACACTGTTTCCGGAACAGACAGCAATCATTGTTTTAGCCAAACGGGTGTCGTTAAAGTAACTGTTCATAATAATCCTGTCTTCACCATTTTAAATGCTTCACCCGAGGTAGAAGCAGGTTCTCAAAATGTAATTGCCACAACCGGTAGTTCTGATATCAGTAAATGGTACTGGTATCCGTCAAACGGGCTTAGTTGTACAGACTGTGCCGCTCCTGTTGCTACAGTTAATAATGACATGACTTATACGGCTGTTGCTTCTACCAGTTATGGCTGTAGCGATACAGCAACAGTAATAATACACCTGCTCTGCAACAGTTCACAGATATATATTCCTACGGGCTTTACTCCTAATGGTGATGGAAAGAATGATTATTTTATTATAAAAACAGGCGGCTTTGCTTCTCTGCGCTTGCTTGCAATATATAACCGGGCCGGGGAACGGGTTTTTTTAAAGCAAAATGGCATTACCAATACAACTAATAATGGTTGGGATGGCACTTATCTTGGAAAGTCATTGCCAACCGGAGTTTATGTTTACAACTTGGAAATACTTTGTAACGGTGAAATAACTCCGTTTAAAGGTACAATCACCTTACTCAGGTAACGCTTAACTCAACTACATGTGTCCCTCCCCAGCTTTCAGATTGAAGTTTACAACCAATCCAGCGTCGTAATTTCCTTCATTGCTTAATGTATATCTTACCTCGGTAGGCAAAATCGTTTTGACAATGTTTGCTGCCTGAATTTTTTATTTGCGCTGATCAACTTTACTGAATTTATAAGAATTAATATTGATATGCCTGGCCAGTACGCTATTTTTTAAAGGACTCATACTTGTGGAAAGTTTGTCTGATCATTTAGAGGCTGATGTTTCGATTGATAAATTTGTAAATGGCATTCCCACCGTATTCAAAAAGCAGGCAATGGCGTTGTCAAATATGGCTACCAGCTTGCTTGGCAGCAGTATCTGCCAACAAACTTCTTCATTACTTAATCACTAAATTCTATTTCAGTGTTTTGGCAATAGCAGCATCAGTAAGGGTTGCCATTAATTTGTACCCCGCCATATTGGGGTGTACGCCATCCAGCGTAAGCTCCGCTTTTTGCCCGTTCCGGCTATCGGCAAAAGGTGTAAAATAATCGAGCAGTGTAAGGTTCTTCCGGAGCGCATATTTTTTAATCTCCTGATTAAGCGCAATTATTTTATCCGCAGGCTGCAACCCTTTCCGCCAGGGATAATCGTACACCGGCAAATAAGCGCACAGGATTACTTTTATGCCATGCAGCAGCGCCAGCTCCGTCATAGATTGTACATTATCCATAATCGTTTCGTTGGTTACATGGCCGGTACTGCCGGCAATATCGTTACTGCCCGCCAGTATGATAACCGCTTTGGGATGCAGGTCAATTACATCCTGCCTAAAACGGATGAGCAACTGCGGAGAAATTTGTCCGCTGATGCCGCGGTTAAGATATTGCCTGTTGGCAAAGTATTCCGGCACCAATACCTTCCACCGCTCAAAAATAGAGCTGCCTAAAAATACGATGCGGTCTTCACCTGGTGCAGGCGGCAGCAATGCTTTGTTTGCTGCCGCATAATGGTGGAGGTCGGCCCAGTCGTCTTTAAAATCTTCGGTTATAATTGCAGGCCGGCCGGCCGAATCGGTTTGCGCTTGTGCAGTTAACCGGACAGAGAAGAACAGGATCGCTAATAATAATGCTGGTTTCATAAGTGGTGTGATGAATAATATTGTCTGTAAATAATGCAGGATGGTAGGTTGGTAAAGATAAGCCACGCGCTGCTGATGGCTTAACGCTCTTAATTACCTGAATTAGTACAGAAAACAATTTAGATCGCTGCCGCCAATGGGATAAAACCTTTATTTTGCTGCTTACTACCAACAAAACCATCAACATGATCCCTTGTATTGTTCGCATAAAAACTTTTCTTTTATTAGGCATATTGTTAAGCTGCTCCGGTATGCTGCCTGCGCAGGTAAAACGTTCGGGCAACCCCTTATTTACAGGCTGGTATGCCGACCCGGAAGGTGCAATATTCAATCACCGGTACTGGATATTTCCCACCTATTCTGCACCTTATAACCAGCAGGTATATATGGACGCATTTTCCTCCACCAATCTTACAGGCTGGCAAAAACACCGGCATATTATAGATACTGGCAGCATTAAATGGGCTCACAAAGCTATGTGGGCGCCCTCTATTACCGAAAAAGAAGGCCGGTATTACCTATTCTTTGGCGCCAATGACATCCAGAATAACCGGCAAACCGGCGGCATTGGCATTGCCGTAGCCGACCATCCCGACGGGCCGTATAAAGATTATCTCGGCAAGCCTTTAATTGACTCTTTCATTAATGGCGCCCAACCAATTGATCAGTTTATTTTTAAAGATGCAGACGGACAATATTATTTAATTTATGGCGGCTGGCAGCATTGCAATATTGTGCATTTAAAAGATGATTTTACCGGCTTCCTGCCGATGAAAAGCGGCGAAGTGTTTAAAGAAATTACGCCCGAGCATTACGTGGAAGGTCCGTTTATGTTTATCCGGAACGGCAAATATTATTTTATGTGGTCGGAAGGCGGCTGGACAGGGCCGGATTACTGTGTAGCCTATGCTATGGCTGATTCGCCTTTCGGGCCGTTTAAACGCATTGGTAAAATTCTGCAGCAGGATACTACCATGGCCACCGGCGCCGGCCATAACTCTGTAATACACCTGCCAACAGCAGACAAATGGTATATCATATACCATCGAAGGCCATTGGGCGAGCAGGATGGTAATGCAAGAGTTACCTGCATAGAGGAGATGCGCTTTGATAATAACGGCCTTATATTACCGGTAAAAATTACGCAGGAAGGTGTACCTGCACAAATCATCCGTTAATGCTTAGTTGCCTGCGCTTCCAAAAGTAAGATATAGCTATTTGCCCGTTTATTATTTTTTGTATAGCTTATTGTTGCTATAGCCTTTGTTGTACAGGAGTTTAAAACAGGGATAAGAAAGGTTTGTCCGTTTTATAATAATGAACCTATTATAGAGCCAATTCAGAATTTGATATTTGATAATAAAGGAATAAAGGATAAAATAAGAAGGAGTCGGATTTGCAAAACATAATAAGAAACAAAACTTCCACCGCCTTGTTTACCCCAACATATTCTTATAAGCACAAAGTCCAAGCAAAATTTTTTTGTCATATTACAGAAATCTAAAAGGGTTTTAATGTATTGAATTTAAACTCCTAATCCTACTGACTTGTAACCGACTTTATCATTTATTCTTGACTACATGCTTTATTTATCACCGTTCAGACAATAAAAAAAACGCCCCGAAGGACGTTTACAATTTTTATTTTAATAAGACCAGAGCGATTGCTCGTAGTTGAATATTTTATCTTTCACATTCTCTCCTTCAAACAGGCGGAACATCGGGTCTTTAACGTATTCACGGATAGACTGATCGAACGGATTATCCATGGTTGATTTAGTAATATAACTGCTGAACATCCGGTTCTCAAATAACTCTTCCCACGTCATACGGGCACCATAATTTTTAGGATTGTATGCCTGGTATTTATTAAGCGTAGGGCGAATATCGGGATAATACACCCACCAGGTCGGATGGTCACTGTTATCTAACCGCAAACCATTGGACAGTGTAACGGGGATAACCGGCGCAATACCTAAGATGCGTACAAACATCCGGCTTGTTTCTTTATCAAAAATCCATTCTTCCTTCAACCGAAATTTGTAAATCGAATCCGGCTCTACTGCTTTCGGACGTACCTGATACCCTGCCACATTGCCTTGTAAATCAAACTGTTTGGAAGTATCAAAACCACCGCCGAATGCATTCATTGCCTGCTCCGGAGTAATGGGTGTAGTGAAACGATCGTCATCAGCGCTGAAAGCGGTAACATCACCGTCTTTAATAGCTTTCAGCAATATGCTGATGAAACGCTGGCTGCCATTGTCTTCTACGGCGGCATAGCGGAAAGGCATATTTATTTTTTCACGGGTATCAATTTCGCGCCATACCCGTACCCTGAAAACAGCGTCGTCTTCCCGGATATTCTCATATTCCAGCGGCGTACGCTCCTGCACTAAGTCCCTGTCCACCGCAGCATCGTTGCGCAGCGACGGGCGAAGACTGTCCAGCAAGCCCCCGCTGCCGGAGGTGATTACCTGGATCGGCAACGTCGTATCAATACTGTTATCTGCTGCGGGCGCATTACCATAACCAGAACCGTTGGCGGGCGCAGTATTGGCATTACCATAACCAGACTGGTTATTCGTCCGCTTCTTTTTGGTGGTGTCGGCGGCATTGGCATTACCATAACCGCTATTGCCATAGCCACTATTGCCGTAACCGCTCGTAGAACGAACCTGCTTTTTTCTTTGCGCCATGCCTGCATTTACCAGCGTAACCACCAGTAAAAGAACAGTAAAGCCTTTAAAATATTTTACCTGCATAAAAACGTGTTATCTTAAATTAAATTGAATCGGCGGTAACTGACGTCCACCACCAGGACCAGAAACTTTAATTTCATCAATAGTAACTGCACTGCCGGGGCGGCATTTTTCAATCATATCTCTTACCGAGTTGAATGAATTGCCGCTCACCTGGCGATACTGTAGCCCTTCGGAGAAACCTGCACCCTGGCAAACGATAGTATAACCGGTAACTGTAAATTGTACGCCTTCAAATACAAAGTTCTCCAGTTCTGCACGTACGCCAGCCTGTGCTTTAAAATCATTAACTTTCGTTGGTCCGCCTTTACTTGCACCAACCATTCCGGTTGGATCCGGCACACTCTTCACACGGAAAGGAAAAGTTTGGGGCTTGCCGTCTATGGTAAGCGTAATGTCTGCTTTGCCGGGTTTACCGGGCCGTACGATATAATGACCAGGCTTATCTTTTGTAAAAGAACCGTTATCCAGATTAAAACCAATGCGCTCATCACCCACATTACCGCCACTTACAGAAATCGGGTTATCTAAACCGATATACAACACCTTTACCGCATCTGCGCTTACACTGGCGCCCGTAGGTGAACCCACTGTGTATGGAATATCTTTCGTCACCGTTTTTAATTTACCATCATTAGGATCGGTATAAGTGATTACCACATGCTTTGTGTATTTGCCGGGCGAAGTTTCCGCTTTTGTTTTTACTTCATAATCTCCTGCAGCCGTGCGGGTAGCAGAAGCACCGTTTACGGTAACGTTTGGTGTTGCCTTGCTACTATACGCTCCGATGCCTGCATTTATTGTAAGGTCTTCGCCGGGCATCAGGTAAGTAGCGCTGGAATTGGCAATTACCTGAAACTGGTCGTAGTTAAAAACCACGCGGCCTACACGTGACAGGCAATATTCCACCACCTGCGATTCGCTGTTCTTTACATCGTTTTGAAACTTACTCAGGATGGTCATGGCAGCAATAGCCGGCGTCATGCGGAAATAAGCAGCAGTCCAGGTATTATTGGTTTTGTCCTGTACTTTAGGCATAGATAAATCGAGTGGCAATGTTTTACCAACTTCCGCTGTAATTTTTGGATCTATGTTTAGTAATGCGTTTTTAAATTGAGAAAGCTGGTTGAATAATTTGGGGCCCTCGCCTTTTTCGTCCATTAGCCTTGTAGAAGCTTCGAGGCTGCCTTCATTATATGTTCCTTTTTCTTTATTAAAATCGGCTTCAGTCTTTAGCCTTGTCTGCAGGTTTACAATATAGGTGTTCATTCCATCAGCAAGTTGTTTTGCCTGATTGGCCTTTGTCTGCCACGCTTCGGCCTGCGCTCTGCGGGCTTCATCTTTTTTCATGTCTTCAAAGGAGTTGAACATCTGGATGTTTTTACCTTCAATGTTGGCCGTAGCATTGTTCAGGCTGTTATTCACTGTTTTGAAAGCATTCAGGATTTCCGATGATACATTGAGTGCCAGCAATGCTGTAAGCACCAGGTACATCAGGTTAATCATCTTCTGCCGTGGCTCTTTGGGTAGTGCCATTATTTATTTCTGATTTTCTTTTTTAGTGATATTGTTTTCAAAAATGTATTCTCTTTTGCCGGAAAGGCCGGTATTAAACCAACTTTTTATCCGTTATAAATTTACTTACGCTTTTACCTGCATGGCTGTTAGCATACCGCCATACACCTGGTTTAGCCTGGTTAAATTATTAGCAAGGGTAGCAATCTGCGTTTGGGCACGTTTAGCGTCTTCTGCACTGCCGAGCATCGCTGCGGAAGTTTCAGATAGCTTGCCATAAAAGGAGTTCAGCGCTTTCAGATGGTTGTTGCTTTCCTGCAATTCCAGTTCGTAAATGGTATTGAGGGAAGACAAGTTTTTAGTAAGTGTCTGTACCTGTCCGTGAAAGCCCTTGGTGGTTTCGGCGGTACCGCTGAATGCGTTCATCGAGTTGGCAAAAGTGCTGTAGGCATCTTTTACGCTAGATAATGCTGCGGTGGCTTCTTTTGTTTTGGAAGTATAATCGCCGGTGGCTTTTACCACGTCGCTTATCTCGCCCATTTTGTCCACTGTAGTGCCCAGCTTTTGGAAACCTGCGCTCAGCTTAGAAAGATTAGCCGGTGTAATGTCTGCATCCTGCAGCATTTTTTCCATACTCTTAAGTGCGGGATTACCGGCAGCAACCTTTTCGGCGCCCGCCAGCGATACCTGGTGGTCATCTATCGCCGGGTACATTACATACAATATACCATATACCGCAAACACGACTGCCTCTGTACCCAAGCCAACAATCAGCATTTCATCGGCACCTTCCCAGTGCTCAATTTTAAACAGGGCGCCTACAATTACGATTGCCGCGGCGATGGATACAAATATGTCAACGATTCTACTAACTTTTGGTGGGATTGCAGCTGCCATTTTTTTTATTTTGTTTGAATTTTGGAATAAGATATTGGTACAGTAAATTGTTACTGCGTTATAAAAAGCGTACTAATAATTTATTTTCTCACTTGTGCGGGTAAGTCTATCACGCAACGGAAACCGATATATGATTTTGCGGAATCCTGGTATTCGTATGCGCGGGTGCTGGTTTGCAGGAAATAGCCTACATCTTTCCAGCTTCCGCCGCGAACTACTTTACGCTTCATGCGGGGAGGATCGGTGTCTTTTGCATTATAACGCACATCCGGATTCATATCGTGTTGAAAATTATAAGAGCCTTCATAGAAATAAGAACTGGTCCATTCAGATACATTGCCTGCCATATTATACAGGTTAAAATCATTAGGCCAGTATGCATCTGCACGCACGGTATAGAAACCGCCGTCTTCGGGGTAATTACCGCGGCCTGGTTTAAAGTTAGCCAGCAAACAACCTTTTTTATTTCTTAAATAATAGTTACCCCAGGGATACATAGATTGGGTACGTCCGCCGCGGGCTGCATATTCCCATTCTGCTTCGGTGGGCAGGCGGAAATCACTTTCCTGCGCATATTTTTTCGATTCGTTATAAGCATTCAGGTAATGCGTTCTCCAGGCACAAAAAGCTACTGCCTGTTTCCAGTTAACACCAACTACCGGATAATTGCCAAAAGAAGGATGTGCAAAATAACGCTTAGCCATCGGCTCATTATAAGAATAAGAAAAATCTCTCATCCATACCAGGGTGTCCGGGAAAACTTTTTGATTATAACGGTAAATAAAATCTTTGCGCGGACGGCTTGCATTTTCCCGTTTGGAAGCTTCTTTAAAATCGTAGCCCTGCACGTTATATACCATTTTGTCCGGGTCAAGCTCCATACGGCCATAAATCCGGTTGTCCGGCGCCAGCACCAACGAAGACAACTTCTCCATGTTGGTTTTATCATATTTTATGGTGCGGGCTTTGGTCCAGTCAACGGCTGTATCGCCATCAGCACTGGTTTTTATATACCCTAACTCTACCGCAGCTAAAGAATCTCTTGTCCAGTACACAAACTGGCGGTACTCGTTATTGGTTATTTCGGTAGCATCCATCCAGAAGCCGTTGATAGATACCTGCTTGTTGCGGGACGTAAAATTGTAATTGAGGTCTTCATCGCTTGGGCCCATGTGAAAGGTTCCGGCAGGAATATATACCATTCCTGTGGGCTTGTCCATACTTACTCTGGAGCTTGGAGCCACTCCTGTTAGCTGCCCTTTGCCTGCGATGGTGCTTTTAGACTTTCCTTTGCCGCAACTGGTAGCAGCCACAACACAAACAGCCAGTGTAAAAATTGTGAGAAATCGGTTCTTCATTTATAATTAGTTTGAAACCTTATAACGTTTGATGGATGTACTAATCTGTCGCTTATAAATAATCAGCAATAATACAATTTAACGCCCTCTTGGAATGAATTATTGCATTAATATTTTTTAATCAAGCTATAATTTCTGCTTAAAACAACAGTAACCAATATGCTCCCAATGCCTTTATTACCGCTGTTTTACGTCCTTTAAAAGGGTATTGTAACATGTACAATTTCAGAAACGCACAGAGAGTGGCTTTATTGCAAATAAGAATCAATCATTTTAAAAAATGCTTCCCGGCAGCGGCACGGCTTTTTATGCCTACAGCCTCCCGATCAGATCAACTGCTGCCGGTACCGTACTTACAGCCGGCATGCAGGTATTGTTTTTACAAACATAAATAGCTGTTTCCTCGTATATTTTCTTACCCTGCAGCAGGCTAAATACGTTTTCCGCCCGAACAGCAGATGTGGTTTGTACAATTTTGTTGGGAATAAAATGCTGCAGCAGTTGGGGAAGCTGCTGCGTTGCAGCAGCGCCGGTTATCACTATCTCGTGAAGTCCATACACAAAGTCCTGCAGGGCCGCCGCCCAGATACCAAACGAAACCGGATATTTTGTAATAGCGCCTGCAATACTTTGCACCATCTGCCGGCTTTGCGCAAGCCATTCCGGCTTGTCAAAGACGATGGATAAATAATGCAGGTTAGCGGCCATTACCGAGTTGCCGGAAGGCGTAGCGCCATCATACAAATCTTTTTTTCTCACTATTACATCCGTCTGATGTAGCGGTGTAAAGAAGAAAAAGCCGGCTTCCTCATCCCAAAAATGCTGCTGTACATAAGCCGCCAGTGCTTTGGCTTTAAGTAAATAATCACTATCGCCGGTTGCTTCCTGCAAATGAATGTAAGCCTGCACGAGGTACGCATAATCGTCTAAAAAAGCACTGTGCGCGGTTTTATTTTCCTTCCAGCTATGCAGCCAGTGATCGCCTGCCTGCATATTGTTTTCAAGAAAGGCAACAGCATTGGCAGCCATTCGTAAGAAAGAAGGATCGCCCAGAGCAGCATACGCTTTACAGCAGGCCGTAATCATCAGCGCATTCCAGCCCAGCAATATTTTATCATCCAGTATAGGCCGGATGCGTGCTGCACGTATGGCAAATAGTTTTTCGCGGCAGCGGGCCAGCATTGCTGCTTCTGCATCGCTTACAGGCTGATCTGCGGCAGGTCTCCACAAAATATTGGTATGCTCCCAGTTACCCTCGTCGCTTGCGTCGTAAACCCTGCAAAACAAACCACTCTCCTCTCCCAATGCGGTGTCTATTTCTTTTTTATTCCAGGTATAAAATTTCCCTTCCACACCTTCGCTATCTGCATCCAGCGCACTGTAAAAGCCACCGCCCGGCGCTGTAAGTTCGCGTGATACAAAAGTTAGCGTAGCACGTATCGCTTCGGCATAGTGCGGCCGGCCGGTCAATTGGTAAGCTTCGCTGATGGCGCTTACCAGCAAGGCATTATCGTACAGCATTTTTTCGAAGTGCGGGGCCAGCCACTGCGCATCGGTACTGTATCGGGCAAAGCCACCACCCAAGTGGTCGTTGATGCCACCATAAATCATTTTATCCAAACTCAGCAAGGCTTGTTTTGCCGCTTCGCTGCTGCCTGTAAAATAATAATGCCGCAGCAGGTAGCGAATGGTAAAGGTTTGCGGAAATTTTGGTGCGTTGCCAAAGCCGCCCCATACTGTATCTGCCTGTTTTAAAATGTTTTCGCTTATGATATTAAGATTGTCCTCATTAAAAGTTTCGTCTTTAATATCTGGCTGCAGCCCTATCATGCCGGATGTAACAAGATGGTTCACCAGATTATCCGCCTGCGCTTCTACTTCATTCCGCTTTTGCGTGTACATATTATGGATGGCCTGCAACAATTCGGGCCAGCTCATACGATTAAATGCTGTTACCGGCGGATAATAAGTACCGCCATAAAACGGCTTGCGGTCGGGCGTTAAAAAAACATTCAGCGGCCAGCCGCCACCGCCGCTTATCGCCTGCACGGCATCCATATACACGTGGTCGAGGTCGGGACGCTCTTCGCGGTCTATTTTTATATTAATGAAATGCGCATTCATCAATGCAGCAGTTGCTTCATTTTCAAAGCTTTCGCGCTCCATTACATGGCACCAGTGGCAGGCTGCATACCCGATACTTACCAATATGGGTTTGTCTTCGGCCTTTGCTTTTTGCAACGCTTCTTCTCCCCACGGATACCAATTTACCGGGTTGTGCGCATGTTGCAGCAGGTACGGGCTGGCTTCATTAATTAAATGATTGGTGTGAAGTGTTTTCATGCGGTTAGAACATTCAAACAAAACAGAAGCCCGAAATACCGGTTCTGTATTATTTTATAAAAATCATCAGAGAAATTTATCGTGTTGCTTAGCGGCGAACAAGGCAATAACGGTGTTGCTTTCTATATGGGGAATGATATAATCATTTTTTTTTAGCGGTGGCAATTGTAGTTGCCAGGTATTTATCCAGCGCCGCTACCATGCTGGGCGCCTGTGGTGCCGGCGCTTTTATTTCGGCCTGCATGCCTCCGTCTTCTACTGCTTTAAGGGTATTATTACCAAATGCGCCAATGAGCGTACCGTTTTGCTGGTAATCGGGATAATTATCAAACAGGCTGCGGATACCGCTGGGTGTAAAAAAACAAATAACATCGTACAACTGCTGGTCCATTACCGGCTTAATATCATTACTGATAGTGCGGTACATAAAAGCAAGCTGGTAACCGCAATTGTTTTTCTTTAGCAGGTTTACAATATCGTTGTCCTGCTGGTTTTCGCTGCACACATAGAGAAACTTCTCATTTTCTTTATGCTTGTTAATGACGTCGAAAAGACTTTTATTGGTACCGTCAGCGCCATAGAATACCTTACGCTTCCGGTACAGAATAAATTTCTGCAGGTATAATGCAACCGCTTCTGTAATACAGAAGTACTTGTTGTCCTGGCTTACGGCAACCTTCATTTCTTCGCACATGCGAAAAAAATGGTCAATGGCATTGCGGCTTGTAAAAATTACAGCAGTGAAAGCGGGTATATCTATTTTTTGCTTCCGGAATTCGCGTGCAGGAATACCATCGAGCCGTATAAATGGGTGAAAGTACAGCTCAACATTGTATTTTTTACCGAGGTCAAAGTACGGAGATTTGTCACTTTCCGGCCTGGGTTGGGTTATTAAAATTTTTTTGCTGTATTTTTTTGCAGCGCTGGTACTTTTTACCCCGTTTTTTAGCATGCTACTCCTTTC
This sequence comes from Ilyomonas sp., assembly GCA_965247435.1. Classification (GTDB taxonomy): domain Bacteria; phylum Bacteroidota; class Bacteroidia; order Chitinophagales; family Chitinophagaceae; genus Ilyomonas. The sequence goes on from OZ252019.1 coordinate 3,744,542, forward strand.
AGGAAGATTGAATATTCTAATTACTTACCGTATGGTTATAAATAATAATTTGTATATAACCAATAACGGTAGTATTTCAACTGCACAAAGATAGATAAAAAAGTGAACCGCGTTAATCTTCAGGTTTTTTACCACGGTGCTTAATGCCACAATGTAGCGGTACACCAGCATTACGGGTACAAGCGTTAAAGACACCGTAACTGCCGTATCGTAGGTGCTGCCCTGTGAAAAAGCGAGTATGAGCAGCAGAGGCAACAGGCAGATACCGGCAACCTTGTTGATCAGGAAAACGATAAAATTATAATTAAAAGCAAACTGCGGCACATTAAAAGCCCAGCCGCAAAAGCTAATGAACAGGTATTTGCCGATATAGATTACAGCGAGTGTGCCGCAGGTATATAGCCACAGCAGCCACAAAGGTAACTGCCCTAATTGCGGCGAACCGGCCGCCAGTAAGGCAATAAGCAACCCGCCGGAAAGCAAAAAAACAATATTGAGCAACAGCGAAGGCATGTTATCCTGCAACAGGCTTTCTTTGGATTGCTTCTGCCGGTAAGACGATTGGAAGAATAAGCGGAAAATGCTTCCGAAGTATTTTGGGAAACCCGACCTTACCACCGCTACCAACAGGAGCAGGCCGGCCAGCATATAAAAGATGGTCTCTTTGTTCGTAGCAGGCCGCACCGCGTTTATCATAAAAACAGCGCCCTTATTTTTATCAGAATACAGGTTAGCGTACAACTTTAGATAAGCGGTATCCTGCTGCCAGCCCTGTTTTGCAGCGGCGGGTTTTGCTATCCTGTTTTGCCGGGTGAAGCGTAAAGTATCTTTAGCTTTTACAGTATCCGCTGCCGGCATACCCAAAGGCCGGCTTTGCAGCGTGTCTCTGCTTTTTGCTGTATCGCTGAGCAATGGCACAGCAGCATGACTGTGCAAGGTATCTGTTTGCGCATATAGCACCGGGCTGATAAAAAGTAATATAAATAGCAGCGTTCTGTAAAGCATAATATTGGGTACAAATGTAAGGCGAACATTAATTGTGCAAAACCGTAACACCCGTTTTCACCGGAATAGCCTGTGCTGCACCAGGCAGCCAGGTAAGCTGCAAATAGCTTGGTTTTTTATTTTTAAAACAAACTTGTAAATCCCAAATGTATTTTAGAATGGCGCAAATCGAGCTTGGTATCATCCCGCTTGCCGGCAGCATAACTGATATTGAATATACCGGTCTTCGTCTCAAAAGCCAGCCCCAGCCCCGCGCCTGTGTAAGTATGTGCAAAAGCAGCGGCAAAGCTTTGATAATGCGCCCGGCCGCCATCGCTGAAAACGAAAAAATAGGAATTCCTGCCGATCAGGTACCGGTATTCCAGCGTAGCTACGAAGTAGCGGTCGGTATAAATACTTTCTTCATCAAAGCCACGCAGCAGCCGGTAACCGCCTATCTGGAACAACTCGTTGGTATAGTAAGCGGGGCTTTGATACCAACCGCCGTTAACAGCCGTTTTTAATGTAGCCTGTCTGCCTATTGGAAAGTAGTGCGCTGCTACAGCCTGCAGGCGCAACTGGTAGCTTTTCAATTTTACGGTATCATACAAACTACCGTAATTAAAATCCGGGTCTTTAATATTTGTAATCGTCGTGTTTTTGCGGATTGTTTTGTTACCGGCGCCTGCTCTTATCAAAAGCTCATTACCACTGCGTGGATTAAGTGTGTAGTTAGTATTGTTGAACAGGTATTGCAACCCAAGACTGACCGAAGTGAGGTCTCCGGCTTCCGGTAATGCTTTGGTAGCAATAATGGTATTGGTATCTATGCTTAATAATCTGGCTGAGGTGGTTTGTATAAACAAAGTGCCTGTTTGCTTTGATGAAAAAGCATAATCCAGTCCAAACAGTGCATTGATATTTAAAAAAGAAGAGTCGCGCTTGTACAGTTCAAAATTGAAATTGATGCCAAACGGTGAGTGGAACAGGTAAGGCCGTTTTAATATCAGGTTGAGCCGGGGCGAACGCGACTGCAACTGCTGCCAGTCAAGACCTACTGTTTCGCCGGTACCGAAGGCATTCCGGAGATTAATGGTAGCCTGACCGGTGAGCAGCAACTTGCCGCCTACCTGCGCGTTTGCCGGCAAAAAACCTACAATCACATTTACCTCGTTGCTTTGCTTTGGCTGCAGGTACAGGTTTAATATGGCGCCGGTGCCCAGCATCAGTATGCTCCAGGGCTGCGACTGTTGCAGGTACGTTAGTTCGGCCAGCCGCTGGTCAATCTGCTGCAGCTTTTGCCCGTTATAAATTTCATGGGGCGCAATATCGAGGTAGCGGTGGATAAAATCCTGGCTCAGTTTTGCCTTGCCTTGAATGCTGATGCTGTCTATATGATACAATATCCCGCTGTCTATATTCAGCCTTGCGCTTACGAGCGCCTTGTTTATTACGATACTGTCCAGTCCTATTTTTACAAACGGATAACCGTTGTTTTGGTAATAGTCGAGCAGCCGGGTATAGATTACAGCTACTTTTCCGGGATCGAACGGTTTGTTGTTAAAAGAAGATTGGTGATAGCCCAATGTATTGAGCACCGCCCAGGTTTTATCGCCGGTATATATATTACTCCAGGTATATTTTTCACCAACAAATAAATGTACCGTTATACCGGCGGAGTCCTGCAAAATGGTATCTGCTGATGCAGCTACAAAACCTTTGGCAGCCAGCATAGCCGGCAACTGCTGTGTATATACCAGGCAGGCAGCAGCAGTGGAAAACTGGCGTTGCAGTTGTAACTGCTGTATAAAAGCGACGGTTGTATCTACCGGTAGTACGGATAACACATAAGACTTCTGTAAAACTTGTCCATACATTCGTCCGCAGATAAAAAAGCATAGGAGCATACATAGCAATCTACATCTGTATTCACCTATTTTTGTCATTCACTTTTCGATATAAGAGGTAACTGAATTATGGCAGGCATCTACATACATATTCCCTTTTGTAAAAAGGCCTGTCACTACTGCAACTTTCATTTTTCTACCAGTGCAAGGTACATCAACGAGATGGCCCAGGCAATTGGTGCAGAGGCTGGTTTAAGAAAGCATTATATTACCGAACCGGTAACTACCATATACTTCGGCGGCGGTACACCCAGTATGCTGTCGGTATCCAGTCTCCAGTTGTTGTTGAGCAAACTGCGCGATACGTTTACTATTACCGGCGATGCGGAAATAACGCTGGAGGCCAACCCTGATGATATTAATATAGAGCGCCTCCGCTCCTGGCAGGCTCTGGGCATCAACCGCCTCAGCATCGGTGTCCAGTCTTTCAGCGATGCAGACCTTGGCTGGATGAACCGTGCCCACAGCGCGCAGCAGGCGCTCGAAAGCATCATACTTGCACAGCGCGCCGGCTATCATAATATTACCATAGACCTTATTTATGGCATGCCTACGCTTACCAATGATCAATGGCAGCGGAATGTGCAGCAGGCCATAGCCCTCCAGATCCCGCACCTCTCATGCTATGCACTTACGGTGGAGCCCAATACAGCATTACACAGAATGATTAAGAAAAGAAAACTGCCGGATGTGGAGGAGGAAAAACAAAGCCAGCAGTTTGAACTGCTGGCACAGTGGACGAAGGACGGTGGTTACGGGCATTATGAAATCTCCAACTTTGCCCTGCCCGGCTTTGAAAGCCGGCACAACAGCAGCTACTGGCAGAGCAAACCGTATATCGGCCTCGGACCTTCTGCCCACTCGTTTAACGGGAAGAGCCGCCAGTGGAATGTAGCCAACAATGCTTTGTATATGCAGAGCATCAATAAAGGCACCGTACCTTTTGAAATTGAATACCTCACGCCGGTGCAGCAGCTAAACGAATATATTATGACCTCGCTGCGCACCTGTCAGGGCATCTCGCTTAACCATATTTCTACCCGCTGGAGCGACCTGGACACGATGGCTATCATTAAGAAAGCGAAGCCCTACATTATGCAAGGCAGCATTGTATATGTAAACGATCATATCATGCTGACGAAAAGAGGTAAATTTTTGGCAGACGGGATAGCCGCCGGCTTGTTCAGGTAACGATGCAGTAAACAGGTAGTATTGACCATTTAACAAGTAATATTTATACAAAAAATTTTATTCCGATATTAAATATTCCATATTAATTACTCAGTATAAAACGCTACAATCTCATCAGGAAATTCATTGTATCCGCACCATCTGCAAAAGAAGTGATACAGGGCTGCTGTGCCCCGCCAAATGGTGTAAGATGGCGCCCGACTATACATTGTACATCGGTGTTATTTTCCAGCGCCTTTACGGTTTCTTCTTTGGAGCTGTAAAAACTATAGTTTAATTGTGCCACCGGCGCAAACAGCGAAGCACTTTCTGTAAGTATAATGGAGTCGTTGTTCATATAATACTTATTACCCATTATCAGCAGCGCCAGTTGGTAATCGAAATTGTTTTTGTATTTATGATAATCCATAAAATATGCATACGCTTTCAACGCTTCCAGCAACGGTATAAAATGATACCCTTCCGGTACAAAAAGGCTGGTTATGTTACGGCAGCCAAGGCCAAAATACAGTTGGATATCTTCGGCGAGCAATTGCAGTTCTGCCGTTGTTTCGCTGCCATCAAGCACAGCTACAGACGTACGGTTTTTACGGATGATGTGCGGGTACTTTGCAAAGTAATACTCAAAGTAGCGGCCGGTATTGTTGCTGCCGGTGGCAATATACGCATCACAGTTTTTGAGCATATCGGCAAACATTACCACAGACGCTACTTCTTTATTCCATTCGGTTAGCTGCTGTACGAGGTGGCGTAACAGGATCTCGTCTTTCGACGATAGCTTGATGCGGATAGTATGGCCGCTCATAAATACACAAAGAAAATCGTGAAAGCCTACCAGCGGTATATTGCCGGCCATTACCACACCGATATTTTTAGGAGCTGTGCGTGTTGCAGGAATAGCATATTGTTGTGCTAACTGTTGCAAAATATCCTCCTGCAAAAAATGTTTTACTATATTTTCTGCAGCTACCTCTATAAACTGCAGAATAAACCATGGGTTGTGCAAAAAAGCCTGGTGCTTTGCCGCCTGCCATTCCGCTGCATCGCCGCTCATGTATTCACCTAACTGTACCAGCAAATGGATTCGTTGTTGCACATTCATTTTTCAGCATTATTTTTGAATCCGCAAAAGTAGTTTCAAACCTTTACAAATACGATACAATATGGCTATTAAGATAACAGATGAATGTATAAACTGCGGCGCCTGTGAGCCGGAATGCCCTAACAATGCCATCTACGAAGGTGGGGTTGAATGGGCTATTACCGATGGAACGAGTGTGAAAGGTACGTTTACATTAATGGACGGACAAGCCGTGGATGCCACAGAACGCTTTACGCCCGTAAGTGTAGATACGTATTATATATCTCCCAATAAATGCACCGAATGCCAGGGCTTTCACGAAGAGCCGCAATGTGCTGCCGTATGCCCCGTAGATTGCTGTGTGCCCGACGAGATGTACCGCGAAACAATTGATGAGCTGCTGGGCAAAAAAGAAAAACTGCACCTGTAACATCGCAATTAAATTATACCTATTGGTTAATATAAAGTTGCAGTGTATTTACCCTGTTTAACTTTAAGGATATTTCCTGCTAATGCTTAAACAACATTTACGGCTTTAGCCTGTAAATTAATGTTGAGCAGATCATAAAACAAAAATGAGTTGCCGTTGTACGATCAGTAGCAGCTCTTTTTTATTTTACCGGTGTTACTAAAGCCTGCAACGGCGATGCTGACATTAACAATACCAACGTTAACGTTAACAAGGCATTGTTAAGATTGATTTGCCGTTCTCAATATTCACAATGCCGCTGTTGGATATTGATTTTGCAATTTTGTAATTAACAATGCCATTGTAATGATTGAAAATGCCTTGCTAATGTTGATCTTGGAATATTGAGATTAACAACGGCATTACTGACATTGATTTTACGCTGTTGACATTAGCAGCGCTATTACTATATTAATGATGAGTTGTTGGTAAAAAAAAGCAGCCGGTACGGCAAAGCAAACTGCGAAGACACGCTTGCCTGCGGTTTTACCACTCACTATTCACCGCTTCGCTTTCAAAACATTTTCTCTTTCTTTGCGCTTTATTTTTTATCCTGCATGAAAAAGAAAATAGCATTGGTAACCGGCGGCTACAGCGGCGAAGCGGAAATAAGCTATAAAAGCGCCGTAACGGTATATAATAATATAGACACCGAACAATTTGATGTATATAAAATAGACATTCAACCCGGCGGCTGGATATTTGAAAATGAGGACGGCATGAAAAGCGCGGTTGACCGCAGCGACTTTTCGGTGATAGACAGCGGCAAAAAAATAAACTTCGATGCAGTACTGCTGTGCATTCATGGCACACCCGGCGAAGATGGCAAGTTGCAAGGCTATTTTGATATGCTGCACCTGCCTTATACCAGTTGCAATGCCGCTACCTCGGCACTTACTTTTAATAAAAGATATACGGTGGCTGTTGCTGCATTCGGCGGCATTAAAGTGGCGCGTTCGGTAGTGCTGTTTAAAAACAATTTTACCAATGCCGATGAAGCAGCCGCTACCCTGCAGTTCCCGGTGTTTGTAAAGCCCAACAATGGCGGCTCCAGCATTGGCATGTCCAAAGTGGCCCGGCCATCAGAAGAATTAGGAATAGCTGTCGAAAAGGCATTTAAAGAAGATGAGGAAGTGCTGATAGAAGAGTTTATACAAGGCCGCGAGTTTACCGTTGGCGTGTTTAAAACAAAAGGAGCGGTTATTACGTTACCCATAACAGAAATAATCACCAAAAACGACTTCTTCGACTTTGAGGCAAAGTATTTAGGCAAAAGTGAAGAAATAACACCGGCCAACGTAGAAGAAACCATAGCCGAAAAAGTAAGAAGCGCTGCCCGGATAATTTATACATTGCTCAACTGCCACGGTATTGTGCGTATAGATTTTATATACAACGAAGCTGCAGGCGAGCCGTTTATGCTGGAAGTAAATACAGTGCCCGGCCAGAGCGAGGCGAGTGTGGTGCCGCAGCAGGTGCGCGCTATGGGCTGGACGCTTAAGGCGTTTTATACGGCGCTGATAGAAGACGCCCTAAGCAAAGCGTAAAGTTTCGTTTATCTTTCAAACTTTAATCTTATTTCTGTAGTGTTCAAATTCATTACTAAGCAAAATTTCTTCGTTAACCTGGCCGTAGCAGTTGTATTAACGGTACTGATTATTTTTATTTTCTTTAGTTCGCTCGACTGGCTTACGCACCACGACGAAAACATTAAAGTACCTTCTATTACCGGCAGAAATATAACCGACGCCACACAGTTGCTGGAATCGCAGGGCTTTGAAGTAGCGGTGCAGGATTCGGTGTATGTTGATACTGCCGCCAAGTCTTCCGTAGTACGGCAATCACCGGAAGCAGATGCCATCGTTAAAAAAAACCGCACTATTTATCTCACCATTAACCGCGCGGTAGCGCCGCTGGTGGATATGCCCGACCTCCGGGGCTTTTCGTTTCAGAGTGCGCAAATGTATTTGCAGAGCGTTGGGCTGCGGCTTGGCGATACCGGCTACCGGCCGGATATCGCCCGCAATTCGGTGCTGGAGCAGCGTTTTAATAACCAAACCTTGTTACCGGGAACAAAAATAAGCATGGGCAGCGCTATAGAACTGGTATTAGGCGATGGCATTGGCAATGCTTTAATGAAGGTGCCGGACCTTACGGGCATGTCGCTTGCCGATGCTCGCAGTTATCTCAGCAGCCTGAACATTGGCGTCGGTGCAGTAGTGCCCGATGCAGATGTGCAGGACCAGGACAACGCCTTCGTTTACCGGCAAAACCCTGCTGCAACTGCGCCGGATGGCGGACAGCAAAACCGGATTCATCCCGGCCAGGCGATTGATGTGTATATAAGCACCCAGCAGCCTGTCGTGGACACTGTTGCGCAGCAACCACCTACTCCATAAATCTATAGCTATGAATACAATTACAACGGGCGAACTGAAATCACGCATTACTGCAGGCGAGCAGCCCCATCTGCTGGATGTACGGGAAGATAATGAGCGGGCTGATTTTAATATCGGTGGCCGGCACCTGCCGCTCGGCAAACTGCAAAGTATGCAGTTAGACGATATTGAAGACTGGAAAGACGACGAAATCATTATTTACTGTCGCAGTGGCAACCGCAGCGGTATTGCGGCGCACCTGCTGGAACAGTTGGGCTACAAGAATGTAAAGAATTTAGTGGGCGGTATGCTGGACTGGCAGAAGTAAGCAGCGTAAAAGCGCAACTAAATATTAAACAAACAGCAGCTTCAATTTACTTTACACTACAAATACCAATGGCCGTACAACTTTGTATGGCCATTGGTATTATTTACATTGGAGTAATTAATCCGTTCTTACTTCTTACTGGTTCGTTTGAGTACCTTGTTTCGACTGTTTTTTAGCTTCTTTCTTCATTTGCTCATTGGCGCTAATCAGGAACTCTACCCTGCGGTTTTGCGCACGGCCGTCTGCCGTAGCGTTGGGATATTTGGGAGCCGTTTCCCCAAAACCTTTTTCGGTAATCCTTGCAGTGGCAATGCCATTGGAACGCAGATATTCTGCCGTAGCATGGGCACGGTTTTCCGATAAGGTCTGGTTGTACTCATGCGTGCCGGTGCTATCGGTATGTCCCTGCACTTCTATGTTGGTATCGGGATATTTGTTCAAAATCTTAATCAGGTCGTTCAAAGTACCGTTGGCATCAGTAGTTAATGCATAACTGTTGAAGCCAAACATTACATTGTTGCTAAACTCTATGGTAATGCCTTCTCCTACCCGCTCCACTTTGGCAGAGGGCACCGTATTTTTTATTTCAGCAGCCTGCTTGTCCATCTTCCGGCCGATTACTGCGCCGGCGCCACCGCCTACTGCAGCGCCGATAATGGCACCTAAAGCTGTATTACCGGTTGCCCGGCCAATTACGCCGCCTACCACGGCACCGCCGCCGGCACCTATTGCTGCACCTTTCTGAGATTTATTCATATTGCTGCACGAAGCGCTTAGCATCAGGGCGGGGATTGCCAATACTAATAAAGAGCGTTTGATTGATTTCATAATTTCGTTTTTTAAGCGGTTGCCAATTATTATGCCATTGTACACAAAAGCTATATTTACCTTTTTAAAAACCAACACGTTCGTTTTCATTTCAATACCTTAAGGCTGTAGTATTTTTGGACAATGAAGGTGCTGAAATATGTAACGCCGTTGGTACTCGCTGCTGCTGGCATTGTATTTTTTGCTGCACAATTTTTATTGGTAAATAATACGCCAATACTTAAAACGCCGGTCATACTTTTTACAGTGGCGCTTGCAGCCTGCTGTATTGGTATTGATGTTTTTATCAAGAAGCTATTTAAGGCAAAGCTCCTGTGGATCTGGATTACCGAACTGTTGCTGATTGTGCTTCCACTGTATTTATGGATTATCCAATAGGACAGTCGCGGCCGCCGCCGGCGAAGCAAAAGGCCATTCTTTATTGATGTACGACTTGATGAGGTAAGTAATAATGCCTGCGCTTATTACGCCTAACCCATACAACATTATTTTACCGGTAGAGCAAAAAATACCAATCCAGATGATTACCGCCAGTACAATGGGTAGCGGATACAAAGGCATGCGCCATGGGAAATGCTGCACCCTTTTTTTACGATGCAATAAAATAAGACCGATTGCCTGCCCTACAAACTGCACTACAATGCGCATAGCCAATATGGCTTTTACCACATCCGACACGCTGCTGAAGAACATGCTAAAAACAAAAGCAATGCAACCCAGCGCAAGTAGGGATACATACGGAAAGTGCTTGGTTGGGTGCAGCTTTGCAAACACACTAAAGAAAGCGCCGTCTTTGGCAGCGGCATACGGGATGCGGCTATAGCCCAGCGTAGCCGAAAACACAGAGGCGAATGCTACCCATAATATCAGTACCGTTACGGCGGTGGCAGCCACCGGGCCTGCCAGCACACGAATGAATTCACTTACTACAAAACTGCTTCCTTTGATAGTTTCCAGCGGCAGTACCGATGCTACGCTGATGTTCATTAATAAATACAAAACGGCAATGCCTGCAATGGAGATAAACATGCTGCGCGGAATGTTTCGTTGCGGATTAATGATCTCCCCGCCAAGGTGGCAAACGTTGTAATAACCGAGGTAGCTATACACGGTGCTTACACTGGCGGTACCCAGCGCCGCCAGCGCACCAAAGCTGAAGCCTGCACCATCATTGATGTGCAGCAGCGGCTGTACAAAATTACCATGACCGATGCCGGCGCCAATAACAATAGCTATCGTAAGCAACACACCAATCCACAGCAGTACGCTTATCTTGCCAATCGTTTCAATTTTACGGTAGAGCAACAGCATGATCAGTATTACCAGGCCGCCGCTTACCATTTTACTTTCTATCGTATTAAGAGGCATGATAAAGGCAAAATACCTGGCAAAGCCCAGGGATGCCGAAGTAATTACCAGCGGCGCCTGTATCATTGTTTGCCACACTAATAAAAAACTCATCAGCCGGCCCCACCTGGGTCCGAAACCTACCTTTAAAAAGTTGTAGCTGCCGCCTGCCAGCGGATACGCCGCGCCCAGTTCGCTCCAGATGCAGGCATCGGCAAAAGATAAAAAAGCGCCGGCTATCCAGGCATATAAAAACCAGCCGCCGTTCATTGCGGCGGCTACGGTACTTAGCACTACAAACGGGCCGATGCCTACCATATCGGTCATATTAATAGCCGTTGCCTGCAGCAGGCTTATCTTTTTTTGCAACTGGGGTTCCTGCATCGGATGGTAGATGATTAGGCACAATAATAGTGTTTCTTTGCCTGACCAAATAAAAATACATATGAGTGCATTATTTAAAACTGTTGACTGGGCGGATGGCGGCAATATCTACGAAGTAAACACACGTCAATATACTAAAGAAGGCACTTTTAATGCATTTGCAACACACCTTCCAAGGCTTAAGGATATGGGTGTGCAGATACTGTGGTTTATGCCCACAACACCCATCAGCCTGGAGCAACGGCAGGGCACACTGGGGAGTTATTATGCAGTGGCCGATTATGCTGCCGTGAACCGCGAGTTCGGCACCATCGAAGATTTTACCGCACTGGTACAACAGGCGCACGCACTCGGCATGAAGGTGATTATAGATTGGGTAGGCAACCATACCGGTTGGGGCAGTGCCTGGGCGCAGCAGTACCCGCAATGGTTTAAGCGGGATGCAAAGGGCAACTTTACCGAAGCCAATGGCTGGATAGATGTAATAGACCTCGACTACAACAATAACGATATGTGCAAAGCTATGATAGCGGCCATGCAGCACTGGATAGTTACCTGCGATATTGACGGCTTCCGCTGCGACATGGCGCACCTCGTGCCGCTCGATTTCTGGAAAGAAGCCCGCGGGCAATGTGATGCTTTGAAGCCGTTGTACTGGCTGGCCGAAAGTGATGAGGCCGACTACCTGCTGGTGTTTGATTCATCGTATGCCTGGGAGTGGATGCAGGTAAGTACAGAACTGGTGCAGCATAAAATGAGTACCGGTAAAATGATGAATGTACTGATGAAATATGCGCAGCAATGCATACCGCACGCTCAAAAGCTGATGTTTACTGCCAACCACGACGAGAATAGCTGGAACGGTACCGAATATGAAAAATACGGCGATGCGGCCAAAGCGTTTGCCGTATTTACGGCCACCTGGCTGGGCATTCCGCTGATCTACAGCGGACAGGAACTGCCGAATAAAAAGCGGTTGAAATTCTTTGATAAAGATGAGATTGAATGGACGGACGGGCAGCCGGCGCTGCATGACTTTTATAAAACTTTATTGCTGTTCAGAAAGCGCTGCCCCGTATTTCATTGCGGCACCAATCTGATAACGCTGCAAACCGGTATAGAAGATAAAATAGTGGCTTACCTGTGTGCGGAAGGAGGCCATGCATCCTTAATGCTGTTTAATTTTTCCGAGTCCGGAAGAATAAAATTTACAGTCAGCCACGAACTATTAAGCGGCAAATTTCGTAATGTCTTTTCGGGACTTACGTTTGACTTTATGGGTACAGTAGCTTTTGAAATGCAGCCCTGGCAATATTTTGTATATGAGAAAGTGTAAGTGCCCTGCATACCCGGTGTGAGAAGCAGCAACTTATTCTGCAACCATTTAATTTTGGGAATGACAATAGCATGGCGCTGCAAATATTTTGACGAGCTTACCCCTGCGGAGCTGTACGACATTTTACAATTGAGGAATGAAGTATTTGTGGTAGAGCAGCAATGTGTTTTTCAGGATGCGGATGGGGTAGATAAACAATGCTTTCACCTGTGCGGTTACGCCGGTTTGCAACTTGCCGCCTATACGCGGTTGATAGCGCCTGGCATAACCTTTAATGAAGCGTCTATCGGGCGGGTGGTGTCTTCTAAAAGTGTCCGCGGCCAGTCAATTGGAAAAGAGCTGATGCACATTTCTATAGACCGGTGCTGGGAATTGTTTGGAAAAGTGCCTATAAAAATCGGCGCCCAACTGTACCTGCAACAATTTTATGAGCAGTTCGGATTCCGGCCAACGGACGATGGATATCTCGAAGACAACATTCCGCATATACACATGAAATTAACACCTGTATAAAGATTATTTATTATTTTACACGCCAGCAACCAGACTACCAGTTATGCCTTCTTTCAAATTAATATCTTTCCTGCTAATTAGCTGCACTTTTATAAGTGCAACAGCCAGGGCACAATACAACTGGGGCAACCAGGAAATAGATAATGTAAAATACCAGCCCGAGATAAGCATCTCCGCCGGCGGCACCAACTTTTTGGGCGATCTTGGCGGCAAGCCGGGTGCAGGCGAACATTTTGTGAAAGACTTTATGTTTAAAACAGTGCGGCCGTACATCGGCATCGCTGCAACTATAAACCCGGAGAACTGGTATAGCATTACCGCTGGCGTCGGCTACACATTGGTTAATGGCTCGGATACGCTCATAAGCAATAATGGCGGCGATGAGCGCTGGCGGGTCTATCGCAATACCAGCTTCCGGTCTAAAATAGTAGAGGCATCTGTAATGGGCGAACTGCGGTTGTTTACCCTGCTCGAAAAAACACATACGATGCAACAATTCAGTCCGTACATCGGTGTTGGTGCGGGCTTTTTCCATTTTAATCCGCAGGCGCCGCTCAACGGAAAATGGATCAACCTGCAGCCGCTGCACCTCGAAGGACAAGGCTTCTCCGAATATCCCGACCGCAAAAATTATAAGCTCACTCAATTTTATATTCCGGTTTCGCTGGGCGTAAAATACTATATGAAAAACAGGACGGCGCTTTCTGTCAGCGCCCTCTTTCGCAAAACGTTTACCGATTATATAGACGATGTAAGCACTACCTATATTGATCCGCGGCTGTTTGATGAATATCTTTCACCGCAACAGGCTACACTTGCCAAACAGCTCTACTCCCGCTCTACCCGCCCCGAAAAAGTAAGGCCGAATGTAGGTAAAGGCGACCCTACCGATATGGACAACTATGTTTCCGTAGTTTGTACATTTTCTATCATTCTAAATGGGCCGACAGCCATTTACTATCCCGGCAGGCCAAAGCGCGACTGGAACGGCAGATAAGCAACCAAGCAACAAAATCAGCACTTTTTATTGAAAGTTGCAGCGCAACAATACCATAATTACATTGCCTTTTGTGAAAGAATAAAGCTTATCAGGAAGACTGCAGAGTATAAATTTATAAGTATGCTTCGAGGTCTTTATAATAAAATTGCGCAGTTTGCTTATCACTATTAACAGCTATCATTTATTTTTTATACCAGGCACAGATGGCTTCGCAGGCTCGCCATGACGAAGCCATTTCTACCTTCAAAACATTCTTTCTATCCTACACAACTCCGGTGGCTTAACTCTCTAATTCCAGCTTTACATATTTAGCCGTATGGCTTTCTTTGATGTTGATCATTTCTTCCGGTGTGCCGGTAAATAAGATTCTCCCGCCGCCATCGCCGCCTTCCGGCCCAAGGTCTATAATGTGGTCGGCTACTTTTATCACATCTAAATTATGCTCGATCACCAGCACTGTATTGCCTCTGTCGGCCAGCTTGTACAATACATCCAGCAGGTGCTGTATATCCTGGAAGTGCAAACCGGTAGTTGGTTCATCCAAAATATAAAAGGTTTTGCCCGTATCTTTTTTTCCCAGCTCCGTAGAGAGCTTTACGCGTTGCGCCTCGCCGCCACTCAGCGTTACGGCGCTTTGCCCCAACGTAATGTACCCAAGCCCCACATCCTGCAGCACTTTTGTTTTGCGGTACAAAGAAGGCACCGGCTGAAAAAACTCTACCGCTTCGTCCACCGTCATGTCCAGCACATCAGAGATAGATTTGCCCTTATACCGGATCTCCAGCGTTTCGCGGTTGTAGCGCCGGCCATTGCATTTTTCGCAGTGCACATATACATCGGGCAGAAAATTCATTTCTATTACGCGCATGCCGCCGCCTTCGCATACATCGCAGCGGCCGCCTTTTACATTAAACGAGAACCGGCCCGCATTATAACCGCGTATCTTGGCCTCGGGAATGGCCGCAAACAGGGTACGGATGTCGGTAAAGAAGCCGCAATAGGTAGCCGGGTTACTGCGCGGCGTACGGCCAATGGCCGACTGGTCTATCTCTATTACTTTGTCTATATGCTCCAGTCCGTCTATCTTTTTATAGTCCAGCGCTACCATTTTACTGTTGTAGCAGTATTTGGAGAGCAACGGGTACAAGGTTTCATTAATAAGGGTTGACTTACCGCTACCGCTTACGCCGGTAACAACGATAAATTCGCCCAGCGGAAATTGTACATCTACCTTTTTCAGGTTGTTGCCGTTGGCGCCTTTGATGGTTAAGAACTTACCATTGCCTTTGCGACGCTCCGCAGGTATGGCAATCTTTTTTTCGCCGCTTAAATATTTGGAGGTATCGCTGCCCGATAGCAGCACCGATTTAGGCGTACCGGCTGCCACAATAGCGCCGCCGTGCTTGCCGGCACGCGGACCAATATCTACCAAATGGTCGGCAGCTAACATAATATCTTTATCATGCTCTACCACCAGTATGCTGTTGCCAATGTCGCGCAGGTTCTTAAGCGCGGTAATCAGTCGCTGGTTATCGCGCTGGTGCAGGCCGATAGAAGGTTCATCCAATATATACGTGATGCCCTGTAACTGCGAGCCAATCTGCGTAGCCAGCCGAATGCGTTGCGCCTCACCGCCGCTGAGGGTACGGGACGGGCGGTTAAGCGAAAGATAGTTAAGCCCTACATCTAACAGGAACTGCAGCCGCTCGCGGATCTCTTTCAGGATGTCTTTGGCAATGATGTTTTGCTTTTTATTAAGCCGCGCTTCCACGCCGGTAAACCAAACCATTAGTTTGTCTAAGTTGGCATCGCTTAGCTCGGCTATATTTTTCTCATCAATCTTAAACCAGATACTTTCCCGTTTTAACCGGGTGCCATAGCAGGTGGGGCAGAGTTTCAGCTCCATATATTGCTCTACCCATTCGCGCATATTATCGGTGCTGGTGGTGCTGTTGAACCAGCGGTTGAGCATCGGCACGATACCTTCAAAATCGCCGGAGTACACATCAAAGGGCTGCGAGTAATCCAGCTCTGCAATGGTTCCTTCCTCGTTGCCGTAGAGTATAAAATTAATGGCATTATCCGGCAGGCTTTTAATGGGCGCATCCACGCTTATCTTTTTGCGGCGCAGGATCTGCGCGGTGCTGCGGTACATATACGCTTCGCGCTCCAGGCCAAGGGGCGCAATGCCGCCTTCTTTAATATTTTTTTCTTTATCGGGGAAAATAGCATCTATGCTTACGGTATAAATGGAGCCCAGGCCTTTGCAGGTAGGACAGGCGCCATACGGCGAGTTGAACGAGAACGCATTGGGCGATGGCTCTTCGTACGAAATGCCGGTGTCTTCGCACATCAATTGCTTGCTGTACATAACAACGCCCCCAACCACTGAAGGGGAGTTTGAAACAGTTGTATGTTGCTCGCCGGTTTCTTGTTCTGCTTTGCCTTGTTTGCCACTTGTTTTCCTGCTTTCCTGTTTCTTGCCATCCTGTTCTTTTTTATCACTTTCGGTAGCTACAAACATCAGGTCTTTGCCGGTGCGCAGGGTTTGCTGCACACTTTGGCTCAGCCGCACTTTCATGCCGGGCGTTACCTGCAGGCGGTCTATCACCACTTCTATATCATGTATCTTATAGCGGTCGAGCTGCATTTTGGCAGTGATGTCTTTTATTTCGCCGTCTATACGCACTTTCAGAAAGCCTTTCTTGCGGATGTCTTCAAACAGTTCGCGGTAGTGGCCTTTGCGCCCGCGCACTAATGGCGCAAGCAAGGAAATCTTTTTGCCTTCAAAACGTTTATTGATATTCTCTACAATTTCCTCTTCACTCCATTTCACCATTTTTTTTCCGGTATTGTAGCTGTAAGCCTCGCCAATGCGGGCAAAGAGCAGGCGCAGAAAATCGTATACTTCGGTAATGGTGCCTACGGTGGAGCGCGGGTTCTTGCCGGTGGTTTTTTGCTCGATGGAAATAACGGGACTCAGGCCGGTAATCTTGTCCACATCCGGCCGCTCCATATCGCCCATAAACTGGCGGGCGTAGGCACTGAAGCTTTCCATGTAGCGACGCTGGCCTTCGTTGTAAATGGTATCGAAAGCGAGCGACGACTTGCCGCTGCCGCTAACACCGGTAAAGACGACTAATTTATTCTTTGGGATGCTGATGTCTATGTTCTTGAGGTTATGCTCCCGCGCGCCATGCACTTCTATCATTTCCAGATCCGGTGCTGCAACGGGTGTTCCGTTCTTGCTGTTTGCCATAAGTAGGGCGCAAAAATACTAACTGTTTTAGCGAAATGGAGAGAAATAATTTTGGGGTAGTCTGGAGAAATGTGAAAGTTCTTGGGGAGTAGTGAAGTATTTAAATTTGTTTGCAACAATTAAATTAAATCTGAATATGCCATCAATAATGTATGCTTATAAATTTATCGAAAAAGAAATAGTTAGCTATAATAATATAAGATTACGTACTTGTCGACTTGCTGAATATCACAAAAGAATAAAAGAGGGAGAAAAAATTTTTTGTATCGACTCTAATTCAATGGTTAACAGTCTCGCAAGAAATCAGGGGTTTCTTAGAGGGCTATCAGAAGGCAATCGCTATTTTACAAAGGTCACAATTGTTGAATATGATAATCCCAAAATTCCAGAAATTGCAATAATCTGTCTGTTAGATATTCTTTCGCATTTATTTTTCTACAGATTTGAAAGTATAAATAAAAGCTTTACATACAGAGAAAGGGAAAGGAGAATCCAAAAGGAGAAAATTGACTTTTTAAATTATCCGAGTGGCTATGTCGAATATATATCACAATTAATTCTTCAAGGATTTAACCTCATGCAAAATGCACGTTTCGTACTTTCACTATTAAGGTTTTCAAATGCTTATATGAGAACCGATTTTAAAGATATTATTTTAGATTGTAGTTCCTCAATTGAAGCTCTTTTTAATTTCTCGAAAGAATTAAAACTAAGATATACTTTAGCAGCATATCACATTGACATTGTAGAACCTATATATACTTCAATGATAGTAAAAAAGCTATATGATATAAGAAGCAAAATCATTCACGGCAAAACGGTTGAAGAAATTATAGACAATCAATTTATAGGGGATGTAATCACTGCAAATCAGAGTTTACTTATAAGTATGGTTTTAAGGAATCATATATTTACTGATGACGAGTTAACAGGAGAAATACTTAATCATTATAAAGGATTAGAAAAATAATGAAAGTAAAACATGTTTTTCCATTCGTAAATGAAGTGTCAATTGGCAAAAAGAGTGCTTTAAATATAAACTTTGAGTATGTTGATTTGTATTTGAAGAATTCATCTCAGTTTACCAATAATTATGAGGCATTGAACGTAACTCAAGAATATCTACTTGCAAAAGGTTTCGTTGGCTCAATGTATCTTCATAATGACAATATGAAAATACCAATAATCGAATTTGAAGATCATAATAAAGTGTCACCAAAATGCTTTACTGCTCTTTGCGAATTAGTCTTTAATTTATATCCATATATTATTGAAAAATCTATGGAAGTGGCTAAACTAAGTAAATCTTATGAAGGTATTTCTGAACTTGGTAGGCGTAGAATAGTGGGTACTAATTTGATAGAAGGTATAAATGTTCCTTTAGTTGATGTTAATAATACTCATGATGAAATGTTTCAACATTTCAATAAAATAATTACTTCTAGGGAATTTGGAAAATTCCAGAATGCATTATTATACTGGAGAGTTGGTTTTGAGAGAGAAGACTTTATAGATAGTATTTTAGATATTGCCATTGCTGTCGAATCTTTGTTTAGTGTTTCTGACGAACAAAGTTTAAAAATACCAATTTTTGTTTTTCATTTTTTAGATATTAATAAGCATAAATCAATGATGAGTATTTATAAATTATATCAATTTAGAAACCGGATAATACATGGAAATGATTTACCAGTGATAGATGCTGACTTAAGAATGGAAGTAATCAATGTGACAGCAAAAATTTTATATAAGGTGCTACAAACTGAGAAATTGCCCCAAGCCAAAATTTTAGAAGAAAGTATTTACGAACTTTATCATACTAACTCATAAACTAAAATCTTCCTTATTCCGCCTTGGCTCGTAAAGACACGAACCGCGGCGGAGACTTTTATAAAATGCTTCTTCTGATAATATAGCAGAAGGATCAGCTTTCATTGCTGCAAGCCGCTTCCTTGTTTCTTTTTGCTGCCAACCGGCAACCGGCGCTTCCACAATTTCAATGGCATCAACCTGTTTTAAATCTTCAATAATAGCTGATGCGTATTCCTTTTTTATTTTGATGGTATAGATGGTATCACTCATAAACCAAATGTAAAGAAAAGCAGGAACGATGGAAGGCAAATTTCAAAAATGCAAGGCGCTCACTGATACTTTGCTCCAATAATATCTTCATTTGCTGTTTACTGGTGTTCTTCCCAACACTTGTGATGGTAATCACTGTCAACAACCACATTTCACATCCGCAAAAAAATTTCCCTCTTTTCAAACATTCTCCCTTTCATAAATCAAACAATCGCTTCAACTTTGCATCCATGGCAAAAACGAAGAAAGCAGCAATAAAAAAAGCGGCAACTACATCGGCGTTGGCGATTACAAAAAAAGGAACAGACAAATTAAGTCCCAACCAGGCAGCATTTAACAAGCTGACAACCCGTATAGAAAAACTGCGGAAAGATAATGAGCGCAAGGAAAGCCAGTTGGAGGAAGCGCTGACCCTGTATGGCCAAACCGTTCCGGCATTGGAGGACGATTTAGTCAGGAGCCGACACCGGTTGCTGTTGCTCCTGTATCCGTTTTACAAGCAGAAAAAATTACCTAAAGGAGCGCAGCCTTACCTGAAAGACATGCTGCAGGATATGATAAGCGAAGTATTGCGAAACAGTCCCGATGAACCGGATGAGGAACTGAAAGCCATCTTTTCGGAACTGGAAGGCGAAGACTACGAAACAGTTTTGAAAAGAGAAGAAAAGCAGATGCAGGACGAGGTACGTGATGAACTTAAAAATGGGGGCGTAGAAGTAGATTGGGAGGAAGACACGGTACTAAGCGAGGAAGAACTGGTTAAAAAAATGAACGCCTTTCAGCAGCAGATACAGGAGAAAAGAGCCGAGGAAGAACGCCGGTGGAAAGCGCAACATCAAGCCCGCACTAAAACAGCAAAGCAACTGCAAAAGGAGCAGGCGGAAGGGGAAGCAGAAAAACTGAAACAAAAAAATATTACGACCATCTATCGCCAGTTGGCAAAGCTGTTTCACCCCGACCTTGAGCAGGAGGAAGACCGCCGCCTGGAAAAAGAAGCCCTGATGAAACAGCTTACCGAAGCTTACGAAGTTAAAAACCTGCATGCCCTGCTGATGCTCGAACTAAAATGGATACATAATGAAAACAACCATTTAGAGACCCTGACGGAGGAAAAGTTAGGCGTTTACTTAGATATTTTACGTACGCAGGCCGCAGAACTGGAAAAGGAAAAATGGCGGATCATTCACCAGCCGCGGTTTTATGCCCTGGTAGAACGTTACGGATTCCGGCCGCTTACCTACCCGGTAAAAACGGTGAAGGAAGATATAGAGGATATACAAGCGGAGCAGGAAGAGCTGGAAGAAGCTGTTGCAGCCATGCAAAGCGGGCAGGCTGTCAGCCACCTCAAGGATATGGTGCAGCAATGGAAAGAGCGCAGTAAGTTGCAGCAGCAGGGCGCCATCAGTTTGGATAGCCTGATGGACATGCTGTTTTCAGGTATGAACAAACGGTAAAGTGGAACGTTATCACAACTCCGGCTGCTTATTTATTGTTGGTGTTCTTTACACTTGTGGTGAAGAATAAGAACAAAGGTGGAAAATAAAATTAAAAAAGTGAAAGCTCATTCTTGTTTTAGAAAGATTGTTGTACTTATAATTGCATCTTATTCTTTATTTTTTTGGGGATGTAGTAATAATAGAAGTAAAAAAAAGTTCTTTGTAAGTGGCGTGGTTTGCAATAACCTTATCGTAGAGAAATATATAGTTGGGTCGTGGGGGGCACTTTCTGCTGACAGCTATTCGGATTACTTAACAGACTCTGTTAATTTTAGAGTATATATAGGCACATATAGCGATAAAGAGAATTTTGCGTATGATTGTACAAATGATCTGGTTTATATAATCAGACTATCTCAAATAGGAGTAGAAAAAGCAAAAGTTGTTGATACTTTAAAAGTGTATAGTCTGAGCGAATTGAAAAGAAAAAAATTATTCGAATAACAACAAATGACAAAGCTTCCTTTCGCCGGAATGTTTTGTTTAATTTTTTATGCATTTGCCATTGGGACATTTCAGGTTCACTTTTTACAGCAAATTTTATTCCCGGCCATGTCTCCATCTCCGGCCATGCTGCTTCGCCATAGGAGAATACAGTAGCCGTATATAAATATATTTTACCTTACAACTTCACTCCCATAATATTCCTCAGCCGCAGCACAACAGTTACTACAAAAAGCAAGTGTGTATGAAAGTGGTTTTAGAAAAAGCAACAACCATTCTTATTATGCTTTCTGCATCGTAGCTAAAGAAGTCTTTCCGCCGTTGTTGGTGTTCTTCACCAACAACGAATGCTGCCAAATCAACCATCAAAATGAGAGAGGAATTTTCACCCACTCTTGTTCCGCCATTGTTGGTGTTCTTCACCAACAATAAAACGTGCTTAATCAACCATCATAATGCGACAGGAAATTCCATTCACTATTTTCAGTATAATAAAACGAGGCAGAAGAATACTTATACGCCTCCGGCACTCTTACTAAACCTGCTCTCACAGGATTCAAGTGAATGTATTCCAGCTTTTGTATGAATACACTTCTACTATATAAGGCTATACTCAGTGGATTTCGTTCCCACACCTGATACTTTCTGTCTTTTGCATCTACTCTAAATAAAAGAGTACCTTCGGATGATTGTTTCTTAACGCTTTAAGCATCATCTGTGCGGTGTACTTCATAAAAGAATGCTGTACATCTGTAGGCACATGTTCGTCCAGCATTTGCCAGATAATATGTATATGATTGTTCACCCTGCTGCTGGCGGGCAAAGCCATATATTAACACCTGTTTATCCTGCACCAGAAACTCCAAACTGCTAATAATAATGCCCTTAAATTTATCCGGCTTAAGCAAGCGTTTTCATTCCAGTATGGTAACGGTAAAGAAATAAAGATGATCGTGCAACAGCATGAATGAAAATAGTACATTTACTTTGAAGTATTACCAAGGAATCAGTTGTTGATGAAGAAGACCAACAACGGCGGAAATCAATGAATAGTATAAGAAAAAGTGTTGCAGCAGCAGTTCTGATGTTTTCAAACTTTACGGAAGCGAAATATGGATTTTGTTTGATAGCAACAATTACAATTTTTACATCTACAATTAATCGTTTTCCTAATCCCTTTTGTTGTAAATTATACCCCGCGCTTCCTCTAAATCATTTAAAGCTTGGCGGGAAAAATCACTGTAAACCGCATCATGCATTTTCATTGTCTAAAGCTTTAAAAAATGCTTCTTCTGATAATATAGCAGAAGGATCAGCTTTCATTGCTGCAAGCCGCTTCCTTGTTTCTTTTTGCTGCCAACCGGCAACCGGCGCTTCCACAATTTCAATGGCATCAACCTGTTTTAAATCTTCAATAATAGCTGATGCGTATTCCTTTTTTATTTTGATGGTATAGATGGTATCACTCATAAACCAAATGTAAAGAAAAGCAGGAACGATGGAAGGCAAATTTCAAAAATGCAAGGCGCTCACTGATACTTTGCTCCAATAATATCTTCATTTGCTGTTTACTGGTGTTCTTCCCAACACTTGTGATGGTAATCACTGTCAACAACCACATTTCACATCCGCAAAAAAATTTCCCTCTTTTCAAACATTCTCCCTTTCATAAATCAAACAATCGCTTCAACTTTGCATCCATGGCAAAAACGAAGAAAGCAGCAATAAAAAAAGCGGCAACTACATCGGCGTTGGCGATTACAAAAAAAGGAACAGACAAATTAAGTCCCAACCAGGCAGCATTTAACAAGCTGACAACCCGTATAGAAAAACTGCGGAAAGATAATGAGCGCAAGGAAAGCCAGTTGGAGGAAGCGCTGACCCTGTATGGCCAAACCGTTCCGGCATTGGAGGACGATTTAGTCAGGAGCCGACACCGGTTGCTGTTGCTCCTGTATCCGTTTTACAAGCAGAAAAAATTACCTAAAGGAGCGCAGCCTTACCTGAAAGACATGCTGCAGGATATGATAAGCGAAGTATTGCGAAACAGTCCCGATGAACCGGATGAGGAACTGAAAGCCATCTTTTCGGAACTGGAAGGCGAAGACTACGAAACAGTTTTGAAAAGAGAAGAAAAGCAGATGCAGGACGAGGTACGTGATGAACTTAAAAATGGGGGCGTAGAAGTAGATTGGGAGGAAGACACGGTACTAAGCGAGGAAGAACTGGTTAAAAAAATGAACGCCTTTCAGCAGCAGATACAGGAGAAAAGAGCCGAGGAAGAACGCCGGTGGAAAGCGCAACATCAAGCCCGCACTAAAACAGCAAAGCAACTGCAAAAGGAGCAGGCGGAAGGGGAAGCAGAAAAACTGAAACAAAAAAATATTACGACCATCTATCGCCAGTTGGCAAAGCTGTTTCACCCCGACCTTGAGCAGGAGGAAGACCGCCGCCTGGAAAAAGAAGCCCTGATGAAACAGCTTACCGAAGCTTACGAAGTTAAAAACCTGCATGCCCTGCTGATGCTCGAACTAAAATGGATACATAATGAAAACAACCATTTAGAGACCCTGACGGAGGAAAAGTTAGGCGTTTACTTAGATATTTTACGTACGCAGGCCGCAGAACTGGAAAAGGAAAAATGGCGGATCATTCACCAGCCGCGGTTTTATGCCCTGGTAGAACGTTACGGATTCCGGCCGCTTACCTACCCGGTAAAAACGGTGAAGGAAGATATAGAGGATATACAAGCGGAGCAAGAAGAGCTGGAAGAAGCTGTTGCAGCCATGCAAAGCGGGCAGGCTATTGACCACCTCAAGGATATGGTACAGCAATGGAAAGAGCGCAGTAAGTTGCAGCAGCAGGGCGCCATCAGTTTGGATAGCCTGATGGACATGCTGTTTTCAGGTATGAACAAACGGTAAAGTGGAACGTTATCACAACTCCGGCTGCTTATTTATTGTTGGTGTTCTTTACACTTGTGGTGAAGAATAAGAACAAAGGTGGAAAATAAAATTAAAAAAGTGAAAGCTCATTCTTGTTTTAGAAAGATTGTTGTACTGAAAATTGCATTTTATTCTTTATTTTTTGGGGGATGTAGTAATAATAGAAGTAAAAAAAAGTTCTTTGTAAGTGGCGTGGTTTGCAATAACCTTATCGTAGAGAAATATATAGTTGGGTCGTGGGGGGCACTTTCTGCTGACAGCTATTCGGATTACTTAACAGACTCTGTTAATTTTAGAGTATATATAGGCACATATAGCGATAAAGAGAATTTTGCGTATGATTGTACAAATGATCTGGTTTATATAATCAGACTATCTCAAATAGGAGTAGAAAAAGCAAAAGTTGTTGATACTTTAAAAGTGTATAGTCTGAGCGAATTGAAAAGAAAAAAATTATTCGAATAACAACAAATGACAAAGCTTCCTTTCGCCGGAATGTTTTGTTTAATTTTATCGGTAATGTGGACATAAATGGTTGGTGATTTATTCAGTTTTTATTTTTAAATATGCGTTGTCAATCTGAAGAGGAAGCAGGCTCTGGTGGAGACCAACTTGTCAGCAATAAGATTGATGCTTATACGAAAAAAGGGGTTGGACATTAATTTGTTCAACCCTTACTTTTTTTGGTAAGCCACATGGCTTATAAACTCATTTCTTGTTGGACAAATAAATGTACCATTTAATAAAGTTTATTCTGTGCTTTGATGTAAGGCCACGATGCAGGTCAAGATGATTTTTGAGGTGACTGAAGAAGCCTTCAATTCCGTTTGTTGTTGATGGTATTTTTGAGTTAAGCAAATAATGAAACATGTTGGGTAAAGCTCTTTTAATGGTGAAGTATGAGCGTCTTAAAAGTTTATGAGTATACCAATACCTTCCTGTATTGTCATGATAGGTTTTCTGCTGCAGATAGTCATGATGTTTATTATACCATAACTCCAATCTTTCAATCCAGAAAAGTTTATCGTTGTGTGTTTTTATTTTCAGCAGTATAAGAACTAAAGTCCTTAGCTCTACACCCGACTCATGCTTGGGAAACCTTGTCAGCCAAAGCAAACACATTCTTTGAATGTGAACCAGGCAACGTTGAACGGTTACGTCAGGAAGAGCTTTTCTGATAGCTTTAAGAGCACTTTTATGGCCATCTGTAGTAATGCTTTCTATCTGCACTCCTAACTTAATAAGATTATCTAAATCTTCTTTAATTTCTGTGTAATGTTCTCCATCAGTAACGCTGATAAGTTGCGTATATCCGTCTTCATCATCCTGATAACATACAAAGCACATTTGTTTAAAATAAGTCGCATCCATTCTTAAATGAACACTGCTGCGTTTGATAATTTTTACTTCAGGAGATAGTTCCAAAAAAGTATAAAATATTCTTTGTAAGGTGCGATTGGAAAGACCGCTATCCCTGCTTAAAGTTTTATAAGTCTGCCGTTCCAAAACCCACTTTTGAAACCAAATAAAGCGATTCTCAAGACGCTGTTCAGGAGAATTTCGGGTAAATAAAATGCCACAAACCTTACATTTAAAACGCTGTTTACCTAAACGTTTACCCCACCTGATGACTGTAAGAAATCCGCAAGCCCAACAACGTTTTTTTTGTCTTTTCCATAAAGCAAAAAAGTTTACTGAAAATGGTTTCAGTAAACTTTGCTACAATCCTTACCTATATTGCTTTTCAGAGGATTTTACCAACCATTTTTGTCTATTATGCCATTTTTTATGCATTTGCCATTGGGACATTTCAGGTTCACTTTTTACAGCAAATTTTATTCCCGGCCATGTCTCCATCTCCGGCCATGCTGCTTCGCCATAGGAGAATACAGTAGCCGTATATAAATATATTTTACCTTACAACTTCACTCCCATAATATTCCTCAGCCGCAGCACAACAGTTACTACAAAAAGCAAGTGTGTATGAAAGTGGTTTTAGAAAAAGCAACAACCATTCTTATTATGCTTTCTGCATCGTAGCTAAAGAAGTCTTTCCGCCGTTGTTGGTGTTCTTCACCAACAACGAATGCTGCCAAATCAACCATCAAAATGAGAGAGGAATTTCCACCCACTCTTGTTCCGCCGTTGTTGGTGTTCCTCACCAACAATAAAACGTGCTTAATCAACCATCATAATGCGACAGGAAATTCCATTCACTATTTTCAGTATAATAAAACGAGGCAGAAGAATACTTATACGCCTCCGGCACTCTTACTAAACCTGCTCTTACAGGATTCAAGTGAATGTATTCCAGCTTTTGTATGAATATACTTCTACTGTATAAGGCTACGCTCAGTGGATTTCGTTCCCACACCTGATATTTTCTGTCTTTTGCATCTACCCTAAACAAAGAGAGCACCTTAGGGTGATTATTTCTTAGCTCTTTAAGCACCATCTGTGCGGTGTACTTCATAAAAGAATGCTGTACATCTGTAGGTATATGTTCGTCCGGCATTTGCCAGATAATATGTATATGATTGTTCACCCCGCCGCTGGCGGGGCAAAGCCATATATCAATACTCGTTTTTCCCGCACCAGAAACTCCAAACTGCTAATGATAATGTCCTTAAATTTATCCGGCTTAAGCAAGCGTTTCCATTCCAGGATGGTAGCGGTAAAGAAATAAGGGTGATCGGGCAACAGCATGAATGAAAATAGTACATTTACTTTGAAGTATTACCAAGGAATCAGTTGTTGATGAAGAAGACCAACAACGGCGGAAAAGAGCCGTTAAACTTGAAGTGCAGACATTAAGATAATAAATACAGAAATAAACAGAGTTTCATAAGGTGTATTAGAATAGGATTGTATTAAAAATAAATGCTTTATAGAATTAATGACTAAAATTATACAGATGGTAGTACTCTTTTCTCTGTTGCTGGTTTTTCAATAATAACTGATTGATTTTAGAAGAGACATTTTTGGCTGCTTTATATCGCTAACAGCAACTATCTGTTGGTTAATAATACCTACAGCGGCAAAAGAGAGGATTTATTTTTATAGCCATTCAAGCCCTCTTAATATACCATCTCCATACTTTTTAAGTTTTTCAAAATTTATTATTAACGGCACTTCATAGCCTTCATCATTTGGTTGCAATGATTTACAGTCCAGGTTATTTTCAAATCTCTGAAATAGTGAATAAAAAGAACTTATATTCTCTAAATCATGATCATTTGGAAATTCTGTTGTAGCTCCTTTAATTAAATTAAAATAAAGTTCATTTTCACGAAAATCATGAAAAAGGTGAACTCGAATATCATCTTTCTTATATTCTAAAATAAATCCATAATTCTCTTTGATGTCCTTCACTAAACTGAACTTATGCTCCTTTATTAAAAAAGAAAATATACTCTTTGTCATGTCATAACTACCCAATAAATCATATACCTGCATTTAATTGAAATTTATTTATCCCGGTAAATAGTCTTTATTTCAACAGAATCATATCTGCCTTTTTCTACAAGTCCTTGGGCGGCCTTTTCTGGAACTAGACCTACTTCAAAAATCGTATATTCTTAGTCTTTACTTCCTGTGCCCATGTGACATTGCTTGCCAAATTTTCAGCTTTGATGCCCGCCGAAAATCTTATAATAAAAACAAATAAAATTCAATGTAATTTAAGCGGCTTTATTAATAAAGTTCCGCGAAGGAGATTTTTAAAAATGCTTTATCTGACATTATGAATAAAGGGTTAACTTATGTTGCTTACTTGCCGCACAGAAACTATCAAAAGGAAAAGCGGGAGCTGTCATTACAAATGCTTTCTGCATCGTAGCTAAAGAAGTCTTGATTATTATTCTTTCAGGTGCCGTTACCAATGCGTGTAAAGCAATAGTAGATGATGTTGCGGAAAAAGAAGGCAGTATGAAAGCGCTTATCGTATGCCTAACCTGTTCCAGACTGCTGCCCTGTAATTCGGACTAAGCGGAATTCTTTGGGTATCAACAGTTAATTGAAATGTTTCTATGCGGCTGATGTATTGCAAATTAACAATGTAGCTTTTATGCGTACGTATGAAAACAGCAGGATTTAAAGTCTCTATAAAACCTTTAACTGTTTGCCTCGAAAGTACGACGCCCTTGGCCGTATGCAACTTGAGATAGTTGCCGGTAGCTTCAATAAAGTAAATATCCGATGTTTTAATTCTATGGATTTCATTGCCATTTTTTATTAAAAGTATTTCCTCTTTTTGTTGGGCAGCAAACTGGTTTTCTAATTTATGACATGCTTTTAAAAATCTTGTAAAAGAAATTGGTTTCAGCAGATAATCAACCGCATTTAATTCAAAGCCCTGCACCGCATAATCCGTATAAGCAGTGGTGAAGACGATCTTTGTAGCAGGCGTTATTATTTTTGCCAGCTCTGTTCCGCTGATGTCCTGCATCCTGATATCCAGAAAGAGTGCAGGCACCGACTCTTTATGCAGGTATTCCAGCCCCGCCAAAGGGTCTGTAAAGGTTTTACACAGTTGTACAAAAGAAATCCGGGAAGCATGTTCTTCTATCACCTTTAAGGCATAAGGCTCATCATCAATTGCGATTGCTCGTATCATAATTAATGCAGGTTAATAGTTAATACTGCCTCATGCATTGTTTCCTCATCTTTTTCTTCCAACGTATATTTGTTTTTATAGAGCAGGTCCAGACGCTTACGGGAATTTATTAAACCGTATCCGTTTTTTAGAGTATTATTTTTATGCATCGTATTCTGCACTACCAGGCGCAACCGGCCATCTTCTACACTGATGTCTATTTTTATAAAGCTGTATTCCTGTAAGCTTATGCCGTACTTAAAGGCATTTTCTACAAAATTAATAAGCAGCAGCGGCGCTATTTCGGCCGGCTTTTTATCCCATAGAATGGTTACGATCAATTTCATCTTTTCGCCTTCCGATATCCTCAGCCTGTGCAGGTGAATGTATTTTTCAATAAAATCCAGCTCTTGCTGAACGGAGATTTTTTCAACATTGCTTTCTTTCAGCGTGTAGCGAAATAGAGCAGACAACTCAATAATACTGTCCGATGTTTTTGCTGCTTTTTCTTCTATAGCCAGGCCGTATAAATTATTAAGCGAATTAAAGATAAAATGAGGCTCGATCCGGGCGCGTAAGTTTTGCAATGATGCGTTGATTTGCGCTTTCTCACTCATAAGTTTTTGCTCCCGCATCCATACAAAACCCTTGATAAAGGAATACGGTATTGCATAGGCAGTAAAAAGTATAAACCTGTAAATAGCCGGAACCTCAAACCCAACTATGTGCCAGCTACCACTTTGTACATACATAAGTAAATTCGTAAGCATAACATCACCTGCAAAGTAGCCGGCTATCAGCATCAACAGTATCAGTAACGATTTAATCAGTTGCCTGTAAACGATCACCTTTTTGAAAAATAAGTAATAGAATAAAATACAATAAGTCAACCCAAAAAGCATAATCGGAGAAGCTTTCAGCAATCCATACAGTATGGATATATCGAAGGGACTTCTGCCCGTTTGCATAAAATAAAAAAGCAAAGCAAGCAATAGAAAGAAAACAGACTGCAGGAGCACGTCTTTAATAAAGGTTTTGAATGTCAGCGGTTTCATTGTCAGTTAAATTTAGAATAAAGCACGCGCATTAACCGGCTATCTAAAAACGAATGTGATCAAACCAGCCTTTTTTGTGATGTAACCGCTTTACTAAGCTTAAGTTTTGTTTTATTAGAGGTATTTTTCCAGCTAAGATCTGATTGCAAAATAAGCCCCTATTCTGGTATGCATTTAGCATAATCAGTGCAACTAATTACCAACTCATGTTTAAAAAAATACTGCTCTTTGCTTTGCCCGTTATCTTACCGCTGCTCCTAACAGCGCAGGATAAAATAGAAACAGACCGGCCCACAGAAACACAAAATGCCGGGCTGATGCCTACCGGTAAACTGCAGGGAGAAATTGGTTTTAGAAAAGAGCAGCAGCAGGCGGGGGAATACAGTTACCAGCATCCGAACGCGGTATTCCGGTATGGCCTGTTTAAAGTGCTGGAGCTCCGTTTAGTCACCGCTTTTGAAACAGAAAAAGAAGGAACGCCAAAGGTAACCAATCATGGCCTGCAGCCGGTGGAAGCCGGGATTAAAGCGAGGCTTTATCAATCAAAAGATACTTCGTTTATCGTGTCTTTATATGGCCATCTGGGCCTGCCGCATTTTGCTTCCAAAAATTACGAGCTGGACAAAGCTTTCTACCGGGCGCGCCTCCTGCTGCAAAACAAACTGACCGAAAAAATAAAGGTCAATTACAATGTGGGCCGCGAATGGGATAGCAGGAATATAGAACAAACCTGGATGTACAGCATTTCTCCACAGATAGAATTGTCTGATAAATGGCAATTGCTGTTAGAAGAATATGCCACTTTTCAACAAAGCGGCGCCCCCGAACATTACCTGGATGCCGGCGTAGCATTCGGTTTTACCAATAACCTGCAGCTCGACATCAATGCCGGCAAAGGCCTTAACCCTGCAGCAGCAGACTATTTTATTGACGCAGGTGTTTCGTTCAGATTGTAGCTTTACAATTACCAATATTTTTTACCGGATTATAAGTTTTTTTTATTTGTCCTTAAATAGCAGCATCGCAAGAACTGCCATTTATTTTTTACCTGTAGCAGCCCAGAATATACCGGCATACACATGGTTCAAAAAAGCGGGATCGCTGAAGTCGGTAGGCATGTGGCCCAATGCTGTATAAAAAGCACGGCCGCCATCGTAATTGTGATACCAGGCAATCGGGTGCATCTTTCCCATCCCTTCGCCTTTCTTTGCGCCCCAGTCGGCTTTTGGGTTATAGCTCGATTCATCTACTGCCAATACATAGTTGAGCCCGGATGTTTTTTCGGGACCGAACTCGTACCATTCATCCGTCCATAATTTGTTGTTGGTAAAACCCTGCAGCCCGGGAAAACCTGCATCTATAACGTTTAATTTAGCAGTTTGAATGGTGGGATGAATATGAAACATCCGGCCTACCAGTTTGGTGTACCAATCCCAGTCGTACTCGGTATCCGAAGCGCTGTGAATGCCTGCATAGCCTTTGCCGGATTGAATGAACCGCTCCATTACTTTTTGCTGCACGGAATCAAAAATATCACCGGTCGTGTTCAGGAAAATAACAACCTGAAATTGCTCCAGGTATTTATCGGTAAAGCCATTCGGGTCTTCCCATAACACTACATCAAAAAAATTCTTTCTGCCCAAATCCTGGATGGCCAGAACACCTGCGTGCAACGATTCGTGGTGCCAGCCTCTCGTAGTGGTTACCAGCAACGCTTTAAATTGTTTTTGCTGGGCTGCAGCTACGAGGCACAAACAGCATTGGAGGAGGAACAGGAGGAAAAATTTGCGGGCTTTCATTGTTTATTTTTTGTTGGATAAATATAGATAAATAATTCAACCCTTGTATTACTAAGTAGCGTTTACCTTACAAATATGGCAGCTCTCCTGTACGGTTGCGGACAACACCTGCATCACGGATAAGCCTATTGTTCAATAGCGCAACCATCGGTAACGCGGGAGCGTTACAGGCAGCTTATACTACAGGCACAGCATTGGCAGCAACATAAATATTCAGCACAGACGTTTTACAGATTTATTTAAACCCTGACAACTATTGTGAGAAATTGGATTTTGTTTTACACCGGGTTAGCTGCCCTGCAGGCAACGGACGCTAAGCTGTTGACGGTGCGCCGCCGATAGATTAATACTTATGAAAAAATGCTTGTGATTAATTTAAAAACAGTTGCAACCAATATGTGTAAAAAAGAGTCCAGAATGCATGTTTAACAGCACCCTTTAAAGTAATCTTTCTACAACATTATCTCCCAAAGGAGCAGCACCAAAAACGCCTCTCTAAAGGAGGCGTTTTGCTTTAAAGGCTACATACTGTTCTGTTGCTTTTTCGTTGTGTTGTGGTCTGCACCGTGCGACTCATCTTTTGTATGTTTGCCGGTATCCTGCTTACTTACACTGGGCGCTCCCTGCTGCTGGCTTTGCTGGCTTTCGCCCTTGTGTTTCGTTTTACTTCCATCGTTGCCTTTACTGCCGCTGTGGTTCTTGTTGTCGTTACTCATATTATTTGTTTTAAGTAAAAAAGATCGTTGCCGGGCTATAAACGTCCCTGCTCCCGGCTATACTGGTTTTATTAACCGCAGCGCGGGCCACACGAACATTAATGCCGGCTTTAACCGCGCCAAAGTATATGCCAATAAGGGCGTAGAATCCTGATAGTCCCAAACAGCTACTTTTAAATTTTACGGTACGCCAGTAATGCGCCTAAGCACAGGAAGGCAGTTTGATTTAAAAATTTATCGCAACAGAAATGCTCGTATAATTCGTTTTGTACAATGGGCGGTCATTGATAGTTGCAGATTCTTTCCGGAAGTACAGGGATGCCTTCTTTTTATTGTGATGTGCAATAATAAAAAAAGGGATACTGGCAAGCGCTACAACTTCTCCGGTAACGGCAATTCCATCGCCTTTGGAGATGTTGCCATGATTAAACCCACTGCCTATATCAACTAACAATCCGATTCCGGCCAGCGTTAATCCTGATCCTAAGCATACCCACCCGATGGTATTATAGGTATCCCGTTTCTTGGCGTAATACTGATAAGACATAGTAAGCGATAAGGTATCACTGGTTAACTTTTGTGCATTGATGAACTTGGCGAATAAAACAGCCGGAATAAGGAGAAGGAATAGGCGTTTCATTAGTTAGTTTGTTTAAAATTAAGTGCTTTTGAACGGAGAAATTAGTGCGCGGAATAAATGTTACTGTAATTTCCTGCTTGGATAAAATCATCTGCTTAGTCGCTGCGAGTTGTTTTCGGGTAACAAAGAGCATGGCCGGTGGCCGGGTGCTGGCTAAGCTGTTTATAACCTGATACTTCCATTTATGACCGTATTGATACGGATTGCGTTGCCGATACCTGGGGCCAGCACTATTCAACCAGTGATAGCAGCGCTGCACCTGTTACACAGCTTTACTGCGCCTGCTTTCTACGCACCATCAGCTCGCGCCAGGTAGCAAGCACAATATGCTGATCGGCCAGCGCTTTCTTCAATGCAGGATCGGTCATTGCCAGCATATCCGCTTTGCGCAGCGGCCCCGAATCGGAAATGTGTTCAAAAACCGGAGAAGGATCGGTGCAGTGCATAATCACCATCGTAACGCCTGGCTGCAATTGCTTAAACGATTCGATATACTTAGCGGTTCTCCACGCTCTCAACTTGTTGTCATCATTTTTTACATCCTCCGGCACTTTCCAGTCGTAGCTGTAGTTGTGCAGGTCGTCCAGTACCGGCAAGCCTGCGCCCCAAATTGTTCTGCCTACCAATTGCAATTGCTGTATCAGCGCATCGGGCGCATGCATTTCATCCTGTATCAGCTTATCCTTACCGGCAGGCATCATTACCGGAATTTTGTTTTCTATTCCCAACCGGATGTATTGCTGCATAAAAGCAGGCGAAGCAAACAAGGTTCCCATGTGGCTATCAAGATGCGTTGGCGTAAAACCCATTGCTTTGGCACGGTCAAGCTGCGCCTGTATTTCTCTATACACTTCACCGGGTGTTGCGTGCTGCACTACTTCAGCAACAGAAGGCCAGAGATCGCCCTCGCCATCGGTAAGACCGGGCACTGCGGCCTTACCTGCCAGTGGCACCCAGCGGTAATCCTTCCATTCGGAAGTAAGGGTAAGATGCAAACCCGCATCGGTGTTGGGATGTTCTTTTAAAAAGTGTACGAACGCCGGCACCCACGGGCAAGGCATCATTACGCTTGTAGAATTAGCAGCGCCTTTGGTGATGGCGGCAATTACGCCTTCATTGGAGTCGTAGCTCATGCCGGCATCATCCACATGCAGGATTACCACTTTTGCGCCCTTTGGATACCCTAACCGTTCGGCATACGTTGTATCCCTGCTTTGTGCTTTTGTGGCCGGCATTATATAGAAAAACAGGCAGCAGATCAATATCTTTTTGGCAGGCATGGAAAGGAATTTAGGTTGAATGTACTATTATTATACGGGTTGCATACCGCGTATTCAATCTTAAAAGTCAGCGCTTCAAAACAAGGCAATCAACCGATGTCTTTTATTAACGATGAAGAAAAGGCTTTATGGGTTATGACAAAAGAGTATAATGTTGTGCCGCTAAAGACAAAAAATTTAATGCTTACCTGTTAAAACAACCCTAAAACTGTTCTTTCAAATCCAACTATATGCCTATTTCCAGAAAGCAATTTCTGCGCAACTCCGGATTGTTATTAGGCGGAAGCATGTTATCTGCCAATCAGCTTTTTGCAGGATTCAAAAAATCAAAAACCGTTACGCTTACTGCAAAACATCCGAAACAATGCATGTGGGATTTAAAAAATGAGTATTTGTACTTTAACCAGATTGGTGATTCTTATTTTGATTATTCCAAACCAACGCCAGTAAAAAATGACGTGGAGTATGACGCAGAGCCGCCGGCAACGAATGCAGTGGTTGACGCCGAACTGCCGCCGCCGGATCGTCCTGTATGTGATCCTGGTCCTGACGGTTGTGATTCTATTGACGTCTTTGATCTCAACACACTCCGGTACCATGCTTATTACCCGTTGGCAACGGTACATAATTATACAACCACCCCTTTGCCGGTTATTGTTCTGTTTCATGCCGGTGATTATCAGGAGTGTACGTATCTTGATCTCGCACTAATGAAAACTTTCTGCAAAGAATTTGCCCAGAAAGGCTTTATTGCAATTACCGCCGAGTACAGGCGGGGCGTTTTATTGGATGCTGACCCCTATACCTCTGCCCAGCAGGAACTGGCAATATACAGGGGGCAGCAGGATGGCCGGGGCGCCATACGGAGTATAGTAAAACGCAACCGTGTAAATCAGCATAATGGTTTATTTAAAATAAATGAAGGCCAATTTTTTGTAGGGGGTACGAGCGCAGGAAGTATTATTGCAATGGGTTGTGCATATTACAGAACTCAAACAATGCTGAATCAAAATTTTTTAAGCAGAACAGGCTCGACGTACCCTACTATACAAGATGCTTTAGGTCCTGTAAAAGCAGATTATTATTTTGCGGAGCTACCTGAGGCTGGAACAACTGACAAATATTGGCCAACAATTGCCGGAACCTTAAATTGCTGGGGCGGGATAAGTATTCCAAAAATTTTTGATACGCAGGAAGCTAATTACTTTATGAGTACAAATACTAGTGATAATCCGCCTATGATTGCTTTCCAGGGGGAGATGGATGCAACAGTAGATTATTTAGACAATACTGATCAAGATATATACTATTCACTTAACAGCTCTGTTGATTTTGTTAAGGAAAACCGTTGTTTGTTGCTAACCAGTCCCGCTTATTTTTATGTAAGGAGTACTACATCAGCTATGAATGTGAAAGTAAAATTGTGCAGTACACGCAATATGTATTGCATATTAAAATCCTTAGGTAAATACACTGAATTGTATGCAGATTCAGATATGGGGCACGGATTGGATGCCAACAGCGATTTTGGTATTACTATCTCTTCTCCAAATGATGTGCAGCTTTATATTGTACAACGCGCTGCTACTTTTTTCCAGGCTATTATGAATGGCGCCCATGCGTATGGCGATACCGGGAGGTCTTACTTCAGAGATTGTGAAAATTTCAGGGTTGGGTGCAGCACAGCAGACAGCAATGACGGATGTACAACTATAGTAGATTTTTGTAATTAATACTAGTTTTTAAAAATAAATGTATGAAATATATTTTCACCTTATTCCTTAATTGTTTATCTTATACAGCCTTGATTGGCCAGGCGGGCACTTTGGATAAGAGTTTTGGCAATAGCGGAAAAGTACTAAGTCCGTTTTTTTCAGTCTGTAGTGCCATTGCGCTGCAGCCCGATGGGAAGATAATAGCTGCCGGAGATGGGGTGGATTTGTTGGATAAGCAACGTATATTTCTTTCCCGCTTCAATACCGACGGAAGCTTAGACCTTTCTTTTGGAGATAGTGGTCGGGTATTAACTGGTAATGAAGTGAATGCCATCAGAGATTATGCAAAAAGCGTAGCAATACAGCCGGATGGCAAAATTGTAGCGGCAGGCAGCATTGTAACCCAATACTACACCGACATAGTAGTGGTGAGATATAATCCTGACGGGAGCCTCGATAAAGATTTTGGAACTAATGGCTTAACCATTACTAACATCAAAAACTATGATGATGCTTATGATATAACCTTGCAGGAGGATGGCAAAATACTGGTAACCGGTATGAGCAGAGTTGATGTCTATGATAACTCTACTTCTTTTCTGGTACGTTACAATAGGGATGGTAAATTAGATGAAAGTTTTGGAGAAAAAGGAATTACGCTTACCAAAGTAGAGGTTTATATAAACACAAAGGCAATAGCGCTGCAAAAAGACGGTAAAATAATTACAGGCGGACGGTATGGTTTAGGATTTGATAAAGCATACGCTGTTTATAGGTATCTTCCCAACGGTACAAAAGACTTGACTTTCGGAGCAAATGGTAAAGGCATACTCACCTTTACACCTGATGAGACGCCCAATGCAATATTGCTTGACATCAAGATTCAAGATGATGATAAAATACTGGCGACCGGCTCTATCGGTAAAGATACGCCACAGTTGGCTGTTGCTCGCTTTATGGCCAACGGCGTTGTTGATTCTTCTTTCGGAACCAATGGCTATACTTCGTTTGTTGTTCCAAATACTTTTTCCCAGGGATATGGACTGGCTATTCAAAGTGATAAAAAAATACTGGCAGGTGGGCTATACTATGATGGCAAGACTACTTTTGGCGTAGTACGCTTTTTCGCAGACGGCATTATAGATTCTTCTTTTGGTGTTAACGGCGTTGGCGCCACCGGCTTTAGAGATGAGAGTGCGCCGTCTTGTATGGCGCTGCAGCAAGACGGCCAGATATTAGTGGGCGGTACGCTTTATCCTCCATCATTCGACTTGCCGGCTCAGCAAGCCATTGTTCGTTTCAACAACGACGATAACAAAAAGCAAGGCATTATTACAAGAATAAAAAGATGGCTGCAGCATCGTGGTATTAGCTGGCCGGCCAATAACAACGTACGGTATTACACTATACAAAGAAGCACCGATGGTATTGTGTATAAAGAGATAGCCAAGCTGGGCAACAGCAGTAGCACTTACGAAGATGCAACAGCGCTAAACGGTAGCGCTTATTACCGCTTAACGGCCATAGCCAAAGATGGCAGCCGCACCTACTCCAACACGGTACTAATAGGTGAAACACAACAGGTAAGAATGTTCCCCAACCCGGTGCGGGACAACCTGCAACTACAGGGCCTGGCTACAGGCGGCAATACGGCGGTAAGCGTGGTGGACTTACAAGGCAATGTACGGGCAACGGCTACGGCAGGCGGCGGCAGCTACTCCGTTAATACGGCTAAGCTGAGCGCAGGTAACTATATTCTTAAACTACAACACAACGGCACCACTACCACGCAGCCTTTTGTAAAAGAGTAGAAGATTTAAACAGTTCCGAAAATTAAAAGGTTCATAACAATTGGAATTGCATAATAACTGCAAAATAAAAGCTGTACGGCAGGATCGGTACAGTTTTTATTTTGCGTTTTATAAATGCGGTAAGCGCAGCAACACAAAGGTAAATTTTTTGTTCTATGCCTTGTTGCCCTGCAACCCAAACAGCGGCAACCGGAGATCTTTCTTGCCAAGGCTTACAAAATACTTCTCAAACCGGTTATAAACAGCATAGCTAAGCGGCAAGGTAAAGAGTACCGTGCAGGCAATGAGCGAATAGGGGGAAGTGCCTGCAGGCAGTACTTTTTTTAATGTAAGATATACCAGCGGGTGCAGCAGGTAAATAGAATAGCTGATCTCGCCCAGCGTATGCAGCGACCATTGCACGGCCCGGGGCAGAAAGCTAAAATCGGCTATGTAAAAGCAATAACACAATGCAGCTACGAACCCCGTAAGCACCAGCCTCGTATCGCCACTTACCAGCATTACCGGCTCGCCCTGTACCGGGTATAAAAAGATAAGCAGTAACAGGCAAACAATACCAGCAGGCGCGCATTTTTTCAGCCAGGCAGCCGGCTGCGGCAAAGCAGCCAACCCCATACCAGCGGCGAATAAAAAAAACTGGTTGAGCACGTTTACATAATTCGCCCATTGCGAGCCCAGCGTTTGCGCAGGCTGCATTACATTTAAAGAGAAGAAAATAAAAACAGCACCGGAAATAAAAATGCTGAACCACAGGTAAAACTTATTTTGCCTGGCCAGTACCAGCATTACCGGGAAAAAGAGGTAGAAACAACATTCGTTGCCGATAGACCAGGCGCCGTTGGCAATAAAAAGATCGGGCCGCAACATGCCGGGCAGTATGGCAAGATTGGCTACAAGTTTAACCAGCGAAATGTTGTGCTGCGAATACTGGAGCAGGTAAGTAATGGCGGTTGCGAGCAGCAGGAGCGGCGCTATGCG
The DNA here is from genome assembly GCA_965247435.1 of Ilyomonas sp. GTDB lineage: Bacteria > Bacteroidota > Bacteroidia > Chitinophagales > Chitinophagaceae > Ilyomonas. The sequence goes on from OZ252019.1 coordinate 3,783,102, forward strand.
AAACACCCGCTTCTTATAAAAATCGCCCGACGATTTAAACGTGAAGTTTTTTACATACACTTTATACAAGGTAAGGCCACTTAAAATATAGAAGATAGCAACGCCGTAGATTTTTATTCTGGCCAATGCCGTGGCAGCATCTGCCTCTCCAAAATTAAGCAGTTGCATGTGGTAGCACATAATACCGGCGGCGGCAAGGCCACGCAGGTAATCAAGCGAAGAAATGCGTTTGGCTGGTTGTGTTTGCATATTGGATTTAAGAGTCTTTAAAAACGGAATAAGAGATCGTAATTAAATTTAAAATGCCGGTACGCCTCGCGCAGTACATGCACAGCTACGTTGTTACTTTCGCGCCAGTAATTGCGCTTCATTGTGCTGGGCTCGGCCGAAGAATTCTTTTGGTAAAAAAGATTGCGGTAGTCTTCGTAAAACATGGCTTTGCCTTTATGTTTTAAGAAAGACATCATCATGCGGTATTCCGTTACGTCGCCTTTCACACCTTCGGGATAGCGGCCAAACTTTTGCAAGAAATTGCTGCGCCGCAGGTGCGGATGATCGCTGTAGGCATAAAACTTTTTATAGCCCGGCAGCCACCATTTAAACTGCATATACGAATAACCATTTTTGTAAGGTTGCAGGTAGGGATATTTAAAGTACGCATAGAAACGCACCACGTCAATCGCTTCTTTTTCGCACATAATATTTACTGCATGGGTAAAGTGCAATGCAAAGTCTGCAGCAGGCTCAAAATCTTCCTGCACATACAAGGTATAAGGCGTGCGCACCGCATCCTGGCCTTTGTTGATATTATTGCCCAGGCCTTTATTTACCGGCGTGGTAACAATACGGAAAGTATATGTCTTCTGCAATTGCCTGAGATAATGCAGGTGCTCCGGTTTACTGCCATCGTCCGACACTACAATATCCTCGAATACACAATGAATATTTTTAAAAGATTGCAGCAAATGCTCCAAAGAGCGGCTGCGGTTGTAATGGGTAACCAGCAGCGTTACCTCTTTAAAAAAATAAATCTCGTTGTTCATTTTTATAATTTGTAAGAACTAATTTTTTACTTCGCAAGCGCAAGGTCAAGCGTGCACTTCAACAGTTTTATTTTAAGATAAAAAGCACGTACCAGCAGCAATGCCGGGTTGCGGCTTTCACGCCAGTTGCTGCGGTTCATGGTACTGGGCTCGGCTGAAGAATTACGCTGGTAAAAGAGTTTGGTAAAATCATCGCAAAACAAGCCCTTGCCGCCATGCTTAATAAAGGAGACGGCCATCCGGTATTCGGTTACATCACCTTTTATACCTTCGGGATAGCGGCCAAACTTTTGCAGAAAATTGCTGCGCCGCAGGTGCGGATGATCGCTGTACATATAAAATTTTAAATGGTTGGTGTACCAGGGCGCTGCACGAAATTGCATCTCCGAAAAGCCGCGCCGGAAAGGCTTTTTGTATGGGTAAGAAAAATAGGCATAGAACCGCACGATGTCCATTTCATTCCTGTCCTTCATAATGCCGAGCGCGTCGCTGAAGCGATCGGCAAATTTAGCGGACGGTTCAAAATCTTCCTGTACGTACAATGTGTAAGGCAGCGTTACCGCATCCTGGCCTTTATTGATATTATTGCCAAGGCCTTTGTTTACCGGCGTGGTTACCAGTGTAAAATGAAATTGCTGCTGCAACTGCAGCAGGTGGGCCTGGTGCTCCGGCTTACTGCCATCGTCGGAAACAATGACTTCGCCAAAGCTACATTGCAATTTTTCAAAAGATTGTAACAGGCGCTGTAAGGAACGGCTGCGGTTGTAATGGGTGATTAATAAACTTACCTCTTTAAATGCGTGTTTGCAAGGCTGTTTGTACATGTTGGCAAATGATATTGGATTCGCTCACGAAGGTCTTATTTATTTTATACCAACAATGCACTGCGGTTTAATAATGAATTAAATAGCCCTTAAACTATCTTTAAGACTTTGCCTGCGGGCAGTACAAATGCGTTTTATAATAAAATATAGAGCAACTTTGACAAAGCCCGAAAGGCTGTTTCTTTTTACCCAATATCAATACTGTTTTTATGCTGTCCAATATCCGCGAAAAATTAAGCAACAAACATTTTTTATCGCTTGCCGGCAATGGCGTTATGTCGCTCTTAGGCATGGCAACCGTAGCGTTGCTGTATCGTGCTTTATCGCTTTCCGGCATCGGCACCTGGGTATTTTTTCAAACAACGGTGCTGTTGGTAGATACATTCCGGTCGGGGTTTTTAACAACCGCATTTATAAAATTCTATGCCGGCGCCACGCCGCAGCGCAGCGAAGAAGTGGCGGGCTCGGCCTGGTATATTGCCATAAGCATCACCGGCGTTTTAGCCCTGCTGAATATACCGGCATTTTTTCTTTTGAAGAATATAGCCGACCCTGGGTTATTGCTGTTTTTTAAATGGTTTGGCATTACTTATATCTGTACGCTGCCCACTTTTATGGCAACCTGTGTATTGCAGGGCCAGCAACGGTTTGACAGGCTTTTATATATCCGCTTTATCAACCAGGGTTCTTTTATTGTATTTGTAGCAGCACTGATGATAACCGGCAATGTATCTCTCCAGGCTATTGTATATGCTTACCTGCTTTCTTCCCTGCTCACCAGCGTATTTGCAATTGTGGTGGGCTGGTCCTGCATTCACACGTTTATGCACCGGAGCAAGGCAGGCATCAGCGAGTTGTTTCACTTTGGAAAATTTAGTGTCGGCACAGCCTTAAGCTCCAATTTATTCCGGGCTTCCGATACGTATATCATCAACTTTATGCTGGGTGCGCCGGCGCTTGCTATCTACAACATTGGCCAGCGGCTAATGGAAGTGGTAGAGATACCCCTGCGGAGCTTTGCAGCTACAGGCATGCCCGAACTGTCGGCTGCGTACAACAGCAACCGCGGCGGCGAGGTGATTAGTGTTATGAAAAAATATGCGGGGATGCTTACAGTTGTGTTGATCCCTGTATTTTTAGGCGCGGTGCTGTTTGCCGATATAGCGGTAGCCCTCATTGGTGGTGGTAAATATGCAGGCACCGAAGCGGCGAATGTGCTGCGCATCTTTATGTCTTTTGCCCTGCTGTACCCGGTGGACCGCTTTTTTGCATTAACGATAGATGTGATACACCAGCCTAAAATTAATTTTATAAAAGTGCTGGTGATGCTGGCCGGCAACATCAGTGCAGATTTTGCAGGCGTATGGTTGTTTGGCAATATCTACGGGGTAGCACTGGCTACGGTAGTACCAATACTGATTGGCGTGCTGGTGGGCAACTGGGCCTTGCAACGCTACCATGCATTCCGGTTTTTTTCCATTTTTTCAACCGGCATAACGGAAGTGAAAAGCCTGCTCAGAAATATGCTTCCGAAAAGGCGGGCCGTTGCCGAACAGGTAGTACTTTAACAGTATTATTTTTAAACAACTTTCATTTTATTACTTGCAGAACCATTCGGGAATTTATTGCTAACCGTATGTTGAAAAACAGTGCAGTTACTTTTAAATGAGGAATAGTTTGGAAGCGCGGCGTGTTATTAACAGTTATAATATTTACTATGCTTTGCGAAGAAAGAGCAAAGGAAAAATTAAAGTTAACTCCACTTCCCGATAGTCATACCTGTGCGCTTCCATTCGGCTGTATAAAAGTGCTGTACTGCATCAAAACTTTACTGCCATAAAGCAGCTACATAAAGAGTAATAATAGTGCCGTTATAATACGCTGTTTCTCAAAGGTGTTCGTTTTCAGTATCCCGGCATCAATGCACAGCCAACACGTCTGCATACTCCTTGTTTTCTTCCAACACTTTTTTAGCAAAAGAACATACCGGAACAATTTGAATGCTGTTGGTCCGGGCGTATTCCACGCCGGCTTTTACAAGTTTTTTCCCCATGCCTTCCCCTGCATGTTTTTTATCCACTTCGGTATGATCTATCACCATTTTGTTGTGTCCCGCAAAGTGATAATACATCGCTCCTGCCCGGTTGTTATTTTCCTTAATAAAAAAATATCCGCCCCGCTCATCCTGCTTGTTTTTTACTTCCATAGTTTTTTAATTAAGTTGTAAGATACGGCAACTTACTATTGTGCTTTCTTTCCGATGCCATTAAACAGGTACAAAGGATGCTGAAATTTTTTACATTAATTCTATGTTCGCCGTAGAACTTACTTTATAAAAATCTGCAATCTGTTACTTAACTTCTGTAGTTATGCAGCACCGCTTCCTCATCAATATAAAAAAATAGCAACAGTACTGACACTTTTGTCCGATAAAAAATTTTAAACAGGCACATTATCCCGCAAATAATTATCTTAGTTCTTATTATCACTAAAAACATTTTCATGAAAACATCCGCCGGCGTTTGCCTTGCTTTACTATCATTATCCATCTTCTTTATTACATCCTGCAACAGCAGCAATAGTTCTGCGGGAAGCAGCGATAGCAGCGGCTCCACGAATGATACTGCCAACGCTACCGCCACTACCAACAGCGGCAGTACGGCCAACTTTAAACTGGGCGTGCAGATGTGGACGTTCAGGATGTTTTCGTTTACCGATGCGTTGAATAAAGTGGACAGCGCCGGCATCAAAAATATTGAAGCCTTTTTTGGCCAACCCTTAGGCGGCGGCATGAAGGGCGAATTTGGAATAGCTATGAGCGCCGACAGCCGCGCCAAGCTAAAGCAACTGCTGCAGTCGAAAGGGATTCAAATAACTGCCATGGGCGTTATTTCTCCGGATACGAAAGGAGACTGGATAAAAGCGTTTGAACTGGCGAAGGAGTTCGGGCTTAGCTATATTACGGCCGAGCCAAAGAAAAACCATTGGGATATGGTGGACAGCCTGGCAGGCGCTTACAACATCCCGGTAGCCATACACGACCATCCAAGGCCTAATGCCTATTGGGAACCAGACTCGGTAATTGCTGCTATGCAGGGACATTCGCACATCGGCTCCTGCTCCGACATCGGGCATTGGGCACGCAATGGTTTAAACCCCGTGGATTGCCTTAAAAAACTGGAAGGCCATGTGATTGGCGTACACCTGAAAGACATTGTTAAGTTTAATGATACGCAGGCCGCCGATACCGTGGTAAGCAAAGGCGTGATTGATATTCCTGCAGTGCTGGCCGAACTAAAAAGACAAAACTTTAACGGCATGCTCTCCATAGAGCACGAATCTAACTGGTACCACAACCTGCAGGATGTAATTGATACTAAAAAATATTTTGACGACCAGGTTGCGCGGCTAAAATAACCGGCCCTTACTATAGATTGGTTGCACCCGGTGCAAAAGGCCGCTTCTGATCAGAAGCGGCCTTTTTTGCGCTGCCTTTTTGCGGGTTGTAAGCATCCTGCTGCCATACTGCCCTGGCATGGTTATTATTTTATACCCCAAATAACTTGTAGAAATTCAAGTTTAAACAGCAGGGGGGCAGCGCCGTCACCGGAAAAAACCTGTACAGATTTCCCTTGTAAAAACTGAGACAGCCGGCGCTGTGAAGTATTGGCTTATACACTAATGGCGCCGGCCGGAATGATGCACAAAATGCACACCCGCTTTTTCAATTACCGCTGCTGCCAGCCGTTATAAAAATTTAGTATGTAAATTATCTGCGCACCTGATTGTTGCGTTGCCATTATATTAAATTTCAGCATCAAAACATTTCATAATATATGAGTTGCGTTATCTTAATCAGGTAGGGTATAAATGCTAAGCCGTAACAGCAACCGGCACTTTTACAATCTGCTGCTGCTAACGTTTCCAACAGAAAAACCGGCCCGTAAAAATGAGGCACTTAAGTAAAATTACAGCCGCTTTGGAGCCATAATTGCAGTGCTTGGCATTGCTAATATTATTCACTGAAATCACCATTTAATGCGCAATAAACTTCGCATATTCACCTGGCATATTCATGGCAGTTATCTCTACTATTTATCACAAGGCCACTACGATGTTTATATACCGGTTAATGCGCAAAAAACAGAAGGCTATTACGGACGCGGCGAGACTTTTCCATTTGGCAGCAATGTAACAGAAGTACCGGCAGCCGCTGTACGCGATATGGAATTTGATGTTATTCTTTTCCAGACGCACCACAACTACCTGATAGATCAGTACGAAATACTATCGCCTGCACAGCGGCAACTGCCCCGCGTTTTTCTGCAGCACGATCCGCCGCTCCTGCACCCCGTTGACCAGTTGCACCCGGTAAACGACCCGGAAGTAATGCTGGTGCATGTTACTCATTTTAATAAGCTGATGTATAACAGCCAGCGCACACCGGTGCGGGTAATTGAGCATGGCGTTACGGTGCATAATGTTACCTATGATGGTACAGTGGCAAAAGGAATTGTTGTTATCAATAACCTCCCCTCCCGCGGCCGGCGCCTGGGGCTCGATGTGTTTGAAGCTGTGCAGCGGCAGGTGCCGATAGACCTGATCGGCATGGGCAATGGCAGGTTTGGTTCAGCAGAGGTATTACACCCGCAACTGCCTGCTTTTGTAAGCAGGTACCGTTTTTTCTTTAATCCCATCCGCTACACCAGTCTGGGCCTTGCGGTGGCAGAAGCTATGCAGATCGGCGTACCGGTAGTAGGACTGGCCACCACCGAAATGGTCACCCTTATTCAAAACGGGGTAAATGGTTACCTGCATACCGACATAGATTATTTAATCGAAAAAATGAACCTGCTGCTACAAGACCCGGCCCATGCGGCTGCACTGGGCGCAGCAGGAAAACAAACCGCCATGGAGCGGTTTGATATACAGCGTTTTACCAAGGAATGGGAAGCATTGTTTACCCAAATGGCAGCCACCCATCAACCAGCTCGTGCTATGATACAGGCCTGACAGGCCGGTGATGATTTTACCCTTGATAACAAACAACTAAAACTTGTTGCCATGCAGTATAGAATAGGTTTCATCAGTGAACATGCGTCGCCACTGGCCGCTTTGGGCGGTATAGATGCGGGCGGACAAAACGTATATGTTGGCGAACTGGCCGAACAGCTTGCAGCGCTCGGGTACGTGGTAGATATTTTTACCCGCATGGACAATGCAAAATTGCCGGCTATAGTGCAGTGGATGCCCGGCGTGCGGGTGATACACGTAAAGGCCGGCCCGGCTGCCTTTTTACCCAAAGAACAGTTATTGGATTGCATGCCTGCCTTCCGCGATGAGATGGAGCATTTTATTGCAAAGCACCATCTCCGGTACGCATTGATGCACGCCAACTTTTTCATGTCGGCCCTTGTAGCCTGCGAGCTCAAGGCAAGACTGCATATCCCTTTTGTAGTAACGTTTCATGCATTGGGCCATGTACGCCGCCTGCACCAGGGCGAAGCCGACCAGTTTCCTGCCAGCCGTTTAACTATAGAAGAAGAAATTGTACGGCAGGCCGACCAGATTATTGCAGAATGTCCGCAGGACCGGGAAGATCTTATACAACATTATCATGCGTTGCCGGAACGCATTACGATGATTCCCTGCGGCTTTGACCCGGCCGAGTTTTTTCCGGTTGATAAACAGTTAGCCCGCATGTTAATTGATCTTGATCCTGAAGAACCCATGATACTGCAGTTGGGGCGTATGGTACCGAGAAAAGGAGTTGATAATGTGATACGCGCCATGGGCTTATTAAAAAACAAGGTAAAAGCTTTGCGCCTCGTAATTGTTGGCGGCGCTGCAGACGATCCGGAAAAAGATGATAACCCCGAAGTAGCACGTTTAAAGAAGATTGCAACAGAGATGGGCATTGAAGCCCGCATCACGTTTGCCGGGCGCCGCAGCCGCGAGCGGTTAAAGTATTTCTATTCGGCTGCGGATATATTTATAACCACACCCTGGTACGAACCTTTCGGCATTACGCCGCTGGAAGCAATGGCCTGCGGCACGCCGGTAATCGGCGCTAATGTCGGGGGCATTAAATTTAGCGTAGCTGATGACAAAACCGGCTTTCTGGTTCCTCCTAAAGACCCCGAAGCGCTGGCCGAAAAAATTGAGACATTAATCAGCAATCCTTCCCTATGCGAAAAAATGGGCAGGCAGGCAGTCCTGCGGGTTAACAGCCTGTTTACCTGGGCTTGCGTAGCACGAAAAATGTCTTCGGTGTATCAGCATATCCTGCTGTCGAAAAGCAAACTGGCCGAACATACCAACAGTTTGCAGTTAATTGATGAAGCATTTGTTACTGCTGCGCAAACAACAAAGCGAACAGGGCAGGCGCTGCGGGTGCAGATACTTACGGCAGGCAACTGCATGGCGGCCTGCCTGCGTAAGGGCAATAAAATAATGATCTGCGGCAATGGCAGCAGCGCGGTACAAAGTCAGCAGTTTGCTTCCGGGTTAATCGGTCGTTCCGGTATGGGCAGCCGGGCACTTGCAGTCATGGCTTTATTAGCCGATACCGCCGCCGTTACTGCCTGTGCCAACAATATGGCATACGAAGAAATATATGCCCGGCAGGTAGAAGCGTACGGGCAGGCAGGCGACCTCCTGATTTGCCTTAGTACCAGCGGCAACAGCCGCAATATTCTGAATGCAATGGCGGCAGCCCGCAAGCGGGGCATTTACTGCATCGGCCTGCTGGGCAGGGATGGCGGCGAAGCCATACATTACACCGATATGGACATAACCGTGCCTGCACTTTGCGAGCAGCGCATCCGGGAGCTGCACCTAACCATTATTCATACGCTTACAGCGATTGTTGAAAATGAATTAGGAATGTCCAAAGCCGGGCATAGCATTGCAAAGCTGCACCCGGTTAAGGGAATTAATATTGCAGTGTAAGGAAGATAAGTATGCAAAAAGCGGTATTTCTTGATAAAGACGGGACGCTTATCTACGACATTCCTTACAATGCTGATCCGGCCCGCATCATGCTGCAGCAGTCGGTTGCGGCAGGGCTCCGGCGCCTGCAATCACATGGCTACCTGTTAATCATCATCTCCAATCAATCGGGCGTAGCGCATGGCTATTTTACGATAGCAGCATTAAAAGCAGTAAAGGAAAAAATAGAGGAACTGTTAGCAGAACAGGGTATTATCTTAAATGGATTTTATTATTGTCCGCATCATCCCGAAGGAAAAATAAAGGCATACGCGGTTCAGTGCGATTGCAGGAAACCCTTACCCGGCTTGTTTTTGGGGGCAGCAAAGGAATTGAATATAGACCTCTCCGCTTCATGGATGATTGGCGATATTCTGCATGATGTGGAAGCGGGCAACAGAGCGGGCTGCCAAACCATATTGATAGACAATGGCAATGAAACGGAATGGCAAAGCGGCCCTTACAGAACACCGGCTTATATGGCAGCCAGTATTAATGCGGCGGCTGACTTTATACTACAGCAGGAGTATACTTTGCAACCATAGAAACTACGATTCTTTTAAAAAACCTATTCATCAACAAAACCATAATTGAACAGCATAGATATTCCGCCGGCACCCTGGACCAACTGTAAAAAGGTTTTGTGCATCCGGCCGGATAACATGGGCGATCTCCTGATGACGGCGCCGGCATTACGGGCATTGAAAAAAACTTTTAACTGCCATCTTACGGTGCTTACCTCAGCTATGGCAGGCTCAGTAACGCCTTACCTGCCGGAAATAGACGAGGTAATCATCTGCAACTTGCCGTGGATAAAAGCAGATACAACAATGGCGGCAAATGAGGTTCAACAATTGGTTTTAGAATTAAAAGCAGCAGCATTCGACGCTGCCATATTATTCTCCGTGTGCAGCCAGAACCCGCTGCCTGCCATGATGCTGGCCTACTTAGCCAATATTTCCCTGCGGCTTGCTTACTGCCGCGAAAATCCGTATGCGCTGCTAACCCATTGGGTGCCCGATGCAGAGCCTTATAGTTTTATCCAACACCAGGTAGCGCGGGACCTTGCGTTGGTGGCCGGTATCGGCGCCTATACATCAGACGATCATTTATCTTTTACCTTACCGGCCCAAAGCTGGCCGCGCGCTGCTGCGAAGCTAACAGCGGCGGGTGTAGATTTACATAAACCCTGGCTGATTTTGCATGCGCCGGTGAGTGAAAAAAAACGGGAGTTTGATAAAAATATTTGGACAGTGGCCGCAAAACTTATCCGTGACGAACAGCAATTTCAGATCGTGCTGACCGGCGCGGCGCACGAACAGGCGCTGGTAACCGAACTGCAACAGGGCATTGGCGAAAGTGCTTTTGCAATGGCAGGAATTTTAAAGCTTGACGAGTTTATGGCGGCTGTGCAACATACGGCCATCGTGCTTTCTGTAAATACTGCTACCATTCATATTGCAGCGGCGGCAGGCACACCCGTAGTAGTATTGTATGCCTGCACCAACCCGCAGCACACGCCCTGGAAAGTACCACACGAAGTATTGTATTATCCGGTGGCGGCCGGCCTGGAAAGCAGAAATGAAGTAGTGCGGTTTTTACAGGAAACTTTTAAAGACCAGGCATTCCCGGAGGTAACGCCCCGGAGAATTGCGGATGCCGCTAAGTGTTTATTGCAGCAAAAAAACGGTGAGCCACAAAAGCAGGAAGCAATTTTTTAAAACCTTGGTTTTGAAAGCTGCACCGCTCATTTCCGGTTGAACAGTTTACTACATGGTTACTTAAGTTTGTTTAAGTTCTCCATTATATTCCGGATGCTGAGGTATTATAGGTGTTGGAAAGAACAATTCCGTAGGAATTATGTATTTATAGGGAGGAAAATCCGCTCATAATGCGACTCCATAAGAGTTGAATCGCTATTCTTAATTGTTTTTCTATAAACAGTTGAACCCTTCGGGTTCCTGCTTCCTTTAAACATTTCTATCCGAACAGTAATGGCAGATGCACCCGCCTACAATGTGGAGCAATTGATGTAATACTTTATTTAGTACTATTTTGAAGTATATAACCGCACGATTAATTTCGATTACAGGGCTATGTGTCAGATCTGGCAAAGGCAGGTTTAGGGAAGCAATAAAAATTTCAGATTGCTTAGCAACTGCCCGGCAATGAAATTTTTGGTCAAGCCGGCTGCTGGGTCTGGCCAGTGGTTGCTTTTGTGCGTTGATGGCTGGGACGCCATCAAGAGGTATTACCCTGCAATAATCGCTTTCAGGTGCATTAGAGGTAACTCCGCCGGCCGGTAATAATTTTACCTTATAAGCCAAACACAGTAGCTCTTCCCTTTCAAATCTTTTGCTGTAGTAATTGCTCCAATGCGTTTTCCGCGAGCCTGATATCCGGCGTTGTTGTCCAGTCAATGGTTGGGTGCAACGTTTGGTTTAGCGGCGCCCAGCGCTGCGGCTCGCCATCCATACTGATGATGACACTCGGCGTTTCCAGTGCCGCCGCAATATGCGATACGCCGGTACAATTGGCAACCAGTAAAAAAGCATCCTGTAACAAAGCGCCCATCGCACCTAAGGAAGTGTGCCCCGTAAGATCAATGACCGGGTGTTTCATGTATTGCTTTACTGCGCCGGTAAGTGCCCTTTCCTCATTCGTACCGGTAAGCACAACCTGCAACCCGGCAGCAGCGCAGCGGTTGGCCAGGCGTGCAAAATACTCCGGCGGCCATTGCCGCCACGCACCCCTGCTGCCCGGATGAATACATACATACTGCCGGGGCAACAGCGGCAATTGTAAAGTGGCCAACTCCGCTTTATCTGCACCGGTAACCGGAAACTCGAGGTGCATATCCTGTATTGTGAATGTTGGTTTTACAACTTTACTATGTGCATCACTGTTTACTTGCTTTTTATTTTTTAATGCGCTGTACACGTGCGCTATCAGCAGCAGGTGCCTTTCAATTTCATGAATATTATCAGGATACTCTAAAAATAATTCACCCGGATAATAATCTTCTTTACGGTAAAAGCCGGCTGTATGCTTAGCGCCCCACAAGAAAACCATTGGGTTTACCACCGATCCATTGCCCTGCATTTGCAGCGCCAGGTCATATTGCTGTACTGCCATACGCTGCATAAAATGGAGCGTGCCGCTTACATCCAACGGCTGCTCCGGCAGGCCAGGATAGCCGGGAAAGACGAGATGTTCATTAAAATAATGCGGATAACGGGATACTAATTCTTTTGCCCAGGGCAGACCTGCTATGGTAATGCCCGCCTGCGGAAAATACCGGCGCAGCAAACGGACAGCCGGAATAGCGCACAGCATATCGCCCAACTGCAATGCCCGGAAGATGACTATTTTATGAATGGAGGGAAGTGACATAGCTTGTTGCAAAATATAATGAATATAGCCTGCCGACACAGGCAACTGCTTGAGTGATGAAAGCGAAAAGCCCGTAATGGCGCGTCCCGCTACCCGAAGACCTGCCTTTACAGCAAAAGCAGGCTCGTGAAGGATAGCGGCAAGTATCGCGGTGAAGGTTTTGTGCCTTAGCTTTTGCGCCGCACCTGCCCGCCGGCAAAGGCAGGGTACTGCCAATAGCCCCACGCTTGCGTGTGGTGGCTTGTGCAGCCGGGCAGGCATGGGGCACGCCCAAATTTAAAAAAACAAAACCCGGAACTTTCGTGCGCCATATAACGTCCAGTAAACGGATAAGAAAGGAATAATAAACGACGTTACCAGCATCTCTGCAACGTGCGATAAAGCACGAGAAGTCTTTGCCAGCCGCCGGGCCGCAAAGGATAAAACAAGTCCCATCCAAAGCAACAAGACAGCAAAACTTACCCAATAGCAATGGAGCAATAAAGCAATGACGCCGGATAAGCAACAACCGATTATTGCATAGTATGTCCAGGCAGGCTTTGCCTGAATTTTTTGCCGGTACAGCAAAGGATATTTTTTGTATAACAAGGCATTGTACATACTCTTGCGCTGCTCGCTCAAACTGGCGCCCCAAGCAGCTTTACGCACCGGGTGAACAATAACCGCATCCGGCAGGTGTACAACAGGAACCCCGGCCTGCAGCAACTTAAACTGGAGGTCGCTGTCTTCGCGCCATGCAGCTTCAAAACGCTCGTCAAAGCCCTGCACTTTTTCCAATGCTTTTTTGGTGCAGGCACAGTTGGCTGTTACAAAATCGGCTTTCTCCAACTGTGCCGTATTCCACTCGTAATCAGTTGGCCTTTTACTTAGCGGAACAATGATGCGGCCGGTATAAGCCATACATTCTTCCTCTTTAAATTCCTGCCAGATATTGTGCAGCCATCCGGGCGCCGGGATGGTATCATCATCGGTAAAAGCGATGAGTGTTCCGTTTGCCTGCTGCCAGCCAAAGTTGCGGCACGCAGCCGGCCCTTTTTTTTGCGGCAGTACATAATAACGCAGGTTGACTGCATGCATCTGCGCCACCACTTCTTTTGCTTCAGCATCGGGACCATCACTCACAACAAGTATTTCGTAATCATTGCTGTCCAACTGCTGCGCCAGCAGTGCCTGCAGGCAACGCCGCAATAGTTCCGGGCGCTTGTAGGTGGCCATCACCACCGAAATGTTCATGCTTTTATTTGCGTTTTTTCCAATAAGAAAGAACCAATAACCAGCGCATCAAAAGGCGAACTCCAGAAACATTCAATCGCATCCCGCGGCGTACATACCACCGGTTTGCCCAACGTATTAAACGATGTATTAACGAGTACCGGCACACCGGTCTTTGCCTTGAATGCTTTTAATAAATCGTAGTACAAAGGATGCTGAGCCCGGTTTACCGTTTGGATACGCGCAGTGCCATCCACGTGGCGCACCGCCGGTATTTTATCTGCTTTATCCGGCATTACATCATAGATAAAAAGCATATAGGGAGAGTAGGTGGCGCCGGCAAACCATTCGCCTGCATCTTCTTCCAACACCACCGGCGCTACGGGCCGGAAGTCTTCGCGGTCTTTTACTTCGTTGAGGCGCTGCTGCATACCGGCATGCAGCGGCGATGCCAAGATAGAGCGGCTACCCAGCGCCCGCGGACCAAACTCCATGCGCCCCTGGAACCAGCCGATAATTTTATCCTGTGCTAATATCGCTGCTGTTTCTTCGGCCACATTGTCCAGCCTGCGGTACGGCGCTTTGCACCATTTTAAAAATTGCTCTATTTCTGCATCGGTATAGTCGGGACCCCAGTAAGCATGCTCCATGGTGAAGCTCCGCGTTGCGCCCGATCGTTGCTGCACATCGGTCCATAAAGCCGCGCCCAACGCCGTACCGGCGTCACCGGCTGCCGGCTGCACCCAGATATTTTTAAACGCGCCTTTATCTCGGATGCGGGCATTCAGCACACAGTTGAGGGCTACACCGCCGGCGCTGCAGAGGTTTTCTTCGCCGGTAGTTTCCGCGAACCAATCCGTTAGTTCCAGCACACTGCTTTCCAGCACGGCCTGCAGCGAATGGGCAATGTTGAAATGGTGGCTGGTAAACTCTTCATGGCGCTTGCGCACAGGACCAAACAGGTCTTCAAAATTGATGTTATCAATGGTGTATTGGCCGTTATTGCCAATATGGATAATGTCTTTAAAAGCCTGCACAAATTCGGGCTTGCCATAAGAAGCCAACGCCATCACTTTGTACTCGTCCGACGAATGCAGGAAGCCTAAATAAGTAGTTATTTTTTCGTATAACAAGCCCAGGGAATGCGGCATATTCACCTGCGACAGGCGATGCAGGCCGGTACCATTGCCAACGTTGTAGGTAGTGGTCGCTTTTTCGCCGCGGCCGTCCAGCGTAATAACAGCAGCGCGCTCGTACGGCGAACAATGAAAAGCGGAGGCCGCATGAGCGATATGATGCTCTACAAAATGCCATTGCGCTGCCGCTATCTTCGCACCAATGAAACGGCGCTGCAGGTGATGCGGCCAGCCATCGGTAAGATGATGCCGAGCATTGATAATGTAAGACAGGAACAGCGGATCCCATGGCGAATCCCAATTGCCGGCGGGCGGTTGCTGTGCAGCATTCATAGAAAGTTCTATTACCGGCTTATCGTGTCCTTCCAGCAAAATATACGGATCAAAAGAATAGGCAAAATGATCTATCCCGTTGATGTGAAGACCAGCCACTTTTAAGCAATAATCAATAGCGTGATACGGCAGTTCGTACGTAGAAAAAGGAATCGGCCTTTTGCCATGCTTGATGTGTGTAAAGCGCTCTTCTTCGGCAGCGGCGAGTAAAATACCATCTTTAATAATACAGGCTGCAGCGTCGTGAAAAGCAGCATTAATACCCAATATATACATGCAGGAAAAATTGTGCAGGGTAACAATCATAAATTGTTCCAAGTAGGAATAAATCAGGTGTATTGCCGGAACAGTTTTTAAGCAGTTGTTTTAATAAATTAGTTAAGTGCTTAATATAACCTGATGAAGATGTTAATGAGATTATGAACAAAAGTAACGATGTGTAAAAGAGAAATTTCTCTGCAATATTTATAGTGAACGAAGGCTGTTTTTTTAGCGAATGTATTTATAACGAAAATAAATTTCAGTCCATCACAGGCCTTTGATGCCATTACAGGTGAGAGATTTTACTTCCACACAGGAGGAAGAAATAGCGTAACCGAGGAATTTTTGTTATTAAAAACAGACTCTTCTTATCCTTTTGTTTTTTCTTTATAATTCGAAGGGGTGATACCAAACTTAGATTTAAAAACAGTAGAAAAATAGGCAGGTGATGCAAACCCAACCTGGTAAGCGATTTCAGCAATTGTAAGTCCGGCACTATTTAAAAGATATTTCGCTTTTTGAAGCCTTACATTCAGGATATAATCATTTACACTACAGTCCAGCAGGGCTTTTACTTTTCTATACAACTGCACCCTTGAAATATTCATTTGCTTACACAAATCCTCAATGCTGAAATCTTCATTTGAATAATTAGCTTCAACGATTGAAGAAAATTCATTGATAAATTTCCGGTCTAATTTTTTTGGATTCTGAGACATCGCATCTGCATTGATTTCGCTTGTATAATGCTCACGTAATATCGACCTGTTGCTTACGATACTTTGGATTGTTTCCTTTAAAAACTGGACATTAAACGGTTTGGTTACATAAGCATCGGCGAGGCTTTTCATACCGGCTATCTGCTGCTGAATCTCTGTTTTGGCGGTTAACAGTATTACAGGTATATGCGAGGTGCGGATATCGTTTTTCAAAGTATTGGCAATAGTAAATCCGTCTTTACCCGGGAGCACCACGTCGGAAATAACGATATCGGGAATATTGTCGAAGGCCTGCTGAAGGCCGGCAATGCCGTTATCTGCACTGATGATGCTATATTCATTCTGAAATATCTCCGCTAAAAAATTTCTCAGGTCCGGATTGTCTTCTACAATAAGAAGCGAGTGATCGGAAAGAACCGGATGATCCGCTTTATTTTCATTAATCGTTACAGTTTTTTCCACCTCTGTGGAATATATTTTCTGTTCAAAGTACCTCGCTTCTTCAACCGGTTTCTCTTTTACAATCTCCTCTTTTTCCAGGTGGCCCGTACCCAGCGGCAACCGTATTTCAAAAGAAGTTCCTTTGCCCTGTTTACTGGAGACGCTAATGGCTCCATGGTGGAGGTAGATGAGTTCTTTGGAGAGCGAAAGCCCCAAACCGCTGCCCTGCTGGTTGGTAATATTGCCCTGATAAAACAGTTCAAAAGCATGATTGGCAACCTCCTCAGACATGCCGATGCCGTTATCTTCCACTCGTATAACGGCTACATTTTCTTTTGTATTTTTTTCGAGAACTATATGAATAAAACCATAATCATTGGTAAATTTAACAGCATTGGACAAGAGGTTAAACAACACTTTATCCAGCATAGACACATCGAACCAAAGATTGATAGTGCGCTCTTTGCAAATAACTCTTAAATCAATATTCCTTTTTCTGGTTAATTCTTTAAAGGCTTCGGTTATTTCGTTTGTGAACAGGACAAGATCGTTCTCGGTAGCAGCTAATTTCATTTTATCAGCTTCTATTTTTCTGAAATCTATTAGCTGGTTGATCAGCCGCAGCAGCCTGATTACATTTTTTTGAATCAGTGTGAGGTATTGGTGATCTTTAAAAGGCATTTTTTGATTACCCAGCAATTCATCCAAAGGACCTAAAATAAGCGTGAGCGGCGTTTTAAACTCATGCGAGATGTTGGTGAAAAAATGAATTTTGGCTTCCGTGGCTTCTTTGGCCTGCTTTCCCAATTCTATCAGTTGATTCCGCTGGCTTAAAATTTCTTCGTTTTGCAAAGCCAGCCTTTTATTTATTTTTTTATTCTCCTGAAAATAGTAAAACAATACCGAGGCAAGAATAAGGGCTAAAGCCAGCGATACGGAAACAGCATAAATAATATTGTATTGGTTATTAGCTATAATTTCCTGTTCTTCAATCTTTTTCTGGCTCCTGTCAATATTCTTTTGCTGGGCTGTAACTTTTTCAGCCTGCAGCTTCATTATCCGTACATTGGAAGAATCTATAATAGTAGTGGTTAAAAGGTTCTCTTTTTTATAAGGTTTATTTTCAAGAATATTTAAGGCTGCCAAAATCGCCTCTTCTCCACCCGTTGGGTACAGTATCGTCGCTTTCAGCATTCCTTTTTCTACCAGGTCAATGCCTCCGTTTTCTCCCGAAAGGCCGTCAACGCCGATAATTTTTATTTTTTGGTCTAATCCTAATTTTTTACAAGCGGTATAAGCAGCAAATGCCAGCCTGTCGTTTTGTGCAAATATTAATTGTATATCGGGGTGCAACTTTAAAAACCGGGTAGCATTTTCGTTGGAAGGATGTTCATCTCCGGCTTCATAAATTTTTGAAATATATTTTATTCCCGGGTACCGGGCAATGTTGGTTGTAAAACCATTATGCCTGTCTATGTCTGCAGAAGAACCGGGGATATCAGATATTTCCAGCACATTCCCTTTTCCTTTTAATATCGAATTGGCAAAAGCGCCTGCTGTTGCACCTACTTCAAAATTACTGGCGCCTACATAAGCGGTATAATGCTGAGATAATGTGCGCCGGTCAATAATAATTACCCGGATACCTTTCTCATAAGCTTTTTCCACAATAGAAGTGATAGGCGCAGCTTCATTGGGCGAAACGATCAGCAAATCTATCTGCTGGTCAATCAGTTCCTGTATTTGTTCAATTTGTTTTTCGGTATGGCCGTTGGCATCTTTAAAAATAAATTTTATTTCCGGGTGAAAGGACAATTCTCTTTGCATACCCTCCAGCATTGTTTGCCGCCACTTATTAACCATGGTGCATTGCGAAAAACCAACCCGGTACATTTTTTTCTGTTTGCCGGTAGTATTGCAGGATAAACAAACCGCTATACAAAATAACAAGCCGGACAATAAAGCAAGCCCGCCTGTACTCCGTTTAAAACCAAATTTTTCTCTACCTGCAAACTTCATATTAACGGGCAATCTTTTAAGCAATCTTTTATAAATATAGAGAAAGATGGATTTGCAGTAAATAAAATAAAACGGCGCCATTGTACAAAGGTTCCGAATTGAAACAATATTGAAATACCGTGAATCAATTTCGAAAGCCATTTATATGGCTGCTTATAAAACAATGTATAAATACCTGATCCTGATTTTAATAGCAATATTTAAGGGCTTTCACCAAATTATAAGATTTTGATACTTTATCAAAAGGCATTGGTTGCCAACAAAGCTACTTTGCGGCTATCAACGACTGCCGTATGAATAAGGGCAAAGTAATTATCCGGCCTTTAACAGCAGCAATATTTTTTCAACCCGGGAGCGCAAAAGGTCAGGCACCGGAGCGCATTAACCGCCCGGATTTCGCTGCTGTTGCATTTATTTTTCTGCTGACGCCGAATATTGGGGCCGGCATTAGCTTTTATTCTTTAGGGCAATGATGCTGCAACTGCTTCTGGTTTCAGAATGATGTTTTAAGCCAATGAGAAATTAATGGAATACATGAGGATTATGCCGGAATTGCCATGATTAATAAAATGATACAACTGCCGGGGCTTCGCTGCTTAACCGGCGCCGGGGCTGTAAGAGTGATTGTTTGTATATAATACAATTTTTAGATAACCTGCCTATTGAAATAATTGCCATGTACCCAACAAAGGTCTCTCATGTTGCTGCCTATCTTAAAGAAATATTACGGGATTACTCCTTAGCAATCCGGACTTTAAAATTAAACGGCCGGGCGCCGCCCGAAGAAACGCTTGTTTTTGCAAGTGCTGCCGGAATATTTATATTCTATTGCGCTGTCGGTTAAAAGTTTAAAGCCCGGCAGGTATGTGCATTCAGGAACGGGAAATAAATAAAGCATTTCTAAATCGCCATAAAACTCAAAATTAATCTTATGCGAAAATTTTTAATGATGACTGCTATGCTTATTGTAGGCATAGCAGTATTTGCCCAGAAACAAATGGTAACCGGAAGGGTGTTAAGCAAGACTACAGGCGTGCCAATGGCAGGCGTAACAGTGAAAAGCAAAAGCAGGTCGGTGGCAACGGATACGAGTGGCCGGTTCTCTGTACCGGCCGCAGCCGGCGAAACCATAACACTATCTTATATTGGCATGAATGATCTCGATGTTACGATCACAGATCTGTCAAAAGTATTGGAACTTACGATGGAAGAAGGCAGCGCCAGCCTCAACCAGGTAGTGGTGGTGGGCTATACCACGCAAAGAAAGCAGGATTTAACCGGTGCCGTGGCCGTAGTAGATTTAGTTCCGGCGGTTAAAAACAATACTTCCGGCAACACCATGCAGGCTTTGCAGGGGCGCGTTGCAGGTTTATATATCGAAAAAGATGGCTCGCCAAACGGAACCAATGGCCGGATCCTGATCCGTGGCGCCAACACACTCGGCTTTACCGATCCTTTGTATGTAATAGACGGCATCCCGACTACGAGACCGGAAGTGTTTCAGAATATGGATCCGGCAACCATTGCTTCGGTACAGGTGTTGAAAGATGCTTCGGCAGAATCTATTTATGGCGCCCGCGCTTCTAACGGCGTTATCATTGTTACCACCCGCAATGGCGGCAGTACAGATGGTAAAGTGCAGTTTCAACTGAACAGCAGCGTTTCCGCGCAATCAGAAAAATCAATGCGGTTTGATATGCTGAGTTCGGTTGACAGAGGCAGGGCCTTGTGGCAGGCCTCGGTGAATGACCGGCAAGACCCGACGGCAGGCTACGGAGAGATTTATAAATTTGACTGGAACAACGATTATGATAACCCCGTTTTAAATTCGGTAACGCTTCAGCCTTTTGTTGGCGGCGACCCGAATACGCCCGCCGCCAATACCGACTGGCAGGACGTTATGTACAAAACAGGCATCGTAACCAATAACAGTCTGACGGCTTCTGTTGGCAGCAAAAATTCTTCGGTTGCCATCAATTTCAATCATTACAAAAACGATGGCATGTTGCGCTATACCGGCTACGAGCGCCTCAGTGGCAGCATCAATGCCATCACCCATGCTTTTAACAACAAGGTTACTTTTGGTTTGAACCTGCGCATTGCCAACTCCAACGAAACGCTTACCACAACCGACATTGGCGGCGCCGCCACCACTTTCCTGGCGGTTACGTTAGCGCCTACCATTCCTGTTTATCAGAAAGACGGAACCACTTATGCAGGCGAGTTGGGAGCCGGTTATTCCGACAGAAACAACCCTTTGCACATGCAATACTTAGCCAGGTGGAACAATGCGAACCGCCTGAGCACATTTGGTAACGTGTTTGCAGAAATTCAGCCGATCAGGAATTTGTTTTTCAGAACCAATTTCGGAGCTGATGATGCGCGGTTTCTGAACAAAGTAATAGCGCCCACCTTTACAGAAGGCGCGTTGAGCCGCACTACCAACAGCCTTACGTTTGACCAGAACCATTTCTTAAGCACCACCTTCTCCAATACGTTGCGCTTCAACCTGGATTTAAACGGCGATCATCATTTTAAATTCCTGGCAGGAACGGAATACATTAAGACCAATACAGATTTGCAATATACCCGTAAAGAAGGCTTTGCTATTCAGACGGAAGATTATTTTACATTAAGTTCCGGCACCGGCAATACTACTGTATCGGGCACGTCGGTAGGCAGCAGCCTGTTTTCTCAGTTTGGCCGTGTGGATTACAACTATGGCGATAAGTATCTCGCCGCCGTTACGGTACGCCGCGATGGTTCTTCCCGTTTCGGCGTTAATAACCAGTACGGCATTTTTCCCGCCGCCTCTGTGGGCTGGAAAATAGACAAAGAGAACTTTATGCAGAAGCAGGATTTATTTTCCGAACTGAAGCTTCGTGCGGGCGTTGGCCGTGTGGGCAACCAACAGGGAATCGGCGAGGCCAGAAACCTTTCTTTATATGATACCCGGTATGGCACTACACAAAATCAAATTACGCCGGGCTTCTGGGAGCAATACATGAACATCGGTACGGCCTATTCGCTTGGCGGCGCCAACACCGGCACTTTGCCTTCCGGTTTCGTTCAGGTTCAGCAGGGCAATGCAGATTTGAAATGGGAACAGACCGAAGAATTGAATATAGGCTTGGATTTTACAATGTTGAAAAACAGCGTCTATGGCTCATTTGATTATTTTACCCGTAAAACAACCGGCATTTTAATTACACCACCCGTTGCTGCCGTGCTGGGTGAAGGAAAAAGCCAAACCGTGAATGGCGCTTCCAAAAGCAACAAAGGATGGGAAGCTGTTATTGGTTATCAGGGTGCTAAAAAAAGAGATTTTACGTATGATGTAAAAGCCAATTTCGCGCACTTCAGAGATAAAGTAACCGAGTTGCCCGAGAACGTTCGCGCAGCGTATCCCGGCATCCCCGGCAACACCATTCTGGGTCACTCGCAGTTTGATATCTTCGGTTATAAGACAGATGGTATTTTTCAGTCGCAGGAAGAAGTGGACAAAGCCCCTTCGCAAATTGGCGCCGGCCCGGGCAGAATCCGCTATGTGGATAATAACGGCGATGGAAAAATTGATGCGCTTGACCAGGACTGGATTGGTACCAGCCTGCCTAAGCTTGAATATGGATTGCGCGTTGATCTGACCTACAAAAAATTCGACTTGTCTGTATTTGGTTCCGGCGTAGCCGGCAAAAATGGCTTTGATGTATATAGCATTTACAACCAACTGATGAGAAGCCGCGAGAATGTAGGCCCCGGTGTATTTAACGGCTGGACGCCGCAGCATACCGATACAAATGTACCGGCACTAACGCTCAAAGACAACAACAACGAAACACGCACTTCGGATTACTTCATTGTAAATGTGTCTTACTTCAAGATGCGCAACATCCAGTTGGGATATAGCCTCACGCCGAAAAGCGTTTTCTCAAGGCTTCGCTTTTTTGCCATGGCCGAAAACCTCTTTTGGTTTAAAAGCAAAGAGTATAAAAGTCCCGACCCGGAACGCATAGACATCAACCCGGTGCCGATTCCAAAAACATTTACGGTGGGTCTCAACGCATCCTTTTAATAAACTAAAATTTAAAGCAAAATGAAAAACAGATATATCATTGCTTTTGCGGCAGCCGCGCTACTGGCTTTTGGCTCGTGCAAAAAAGCCCTCGATTATAAGCCGACAGGTGTGCTTTCATCTTCCGATTTAACCTCGCCTACGGCAACCGAAGGGCTGGTTACGGCAGCGTATGCAGCCATTGGTAACGGAGATATGATAGGACCCATTTACAGCAACTGGGCGTATGGCAGCGTTCGTTCAGACGATGCTTATAAAGGTGGCGGCGGCACCGGCGATGTGGGCGAAGTAGATGCCATCGAGCATTACAACCTCGTAACCCCAACCCTCAATTCTTTCATCACGCGCACGTGGCAAAATGTGTACAGATCTATTGCCAGGGCCAATGTAGCCATGCGTGCCGTAGAAGCGCTGTCTGATGCCGATTACCCAAACAAGCAGGTAAGGCTGGCAGAACTGCATTTTTTGAGAGCGCACAGCTATTTTACCTTAAAACAGTTATACAATAACATTCCGATTTTTGATGAAACCGTTTCGGATGAAGACATCCTCAAAATATCCAACGATTTAAGCAATGAAGATTCCTGGAATAAAATTGCCGACGACTTTCAGTTTGCGGTTGACAATCTGCCGGCATCGCAGCCGGAGATCGGACGGGCAAATAAATATGCAGCCGAATCTTATCTCGCAAAGCTGAGACTCGACCAGGCGTATGAGCATGATGCTATGGGTAAAGTCAGCAGTATTAATCAAAGCCGTTTGCAGGAAGTAGTTACGCTGTTAAAGGATGTAGTGTCGTCGGGTGCATACTCGCTAAGCCCGGACATTGCCGACAATTTTCTTCCCGAAACGGAGAACGGGCCCGAATCTGTCTTTGCTATCCAATTCACCATCAACGACGGAACCACAGCGGGAAGATTAAGCTTTGAAGATGGCTTAAATTATCCGCACGGCGCACCGCAATACGGATGCTGCGGTTTTCATGCCGCCAGCCAGAATCTGGTGAATGCGTTTACTACGGATGCCAATGGCTTGCCCAACTTCAGCACCTTCAATAATTCGATTGCTGACCTTGCTACGCAAACATTTGATGTGCGTATAGATCATACTGTTGGTATAGACGGACATCCCTATAAATACAATCCTGCCTTGCCGTTTAGCAATAGCTGGGTGCGCGATCCGGGTGTATATGGCAATTTTCACACGATGCGTTATCAGCAGTTGGCCACCAGTTCTTCTTACTTTAAGCTGGGGCCGTTTATGGGAACGGCAAAGAACTACGATATTATCCGGTACGACGATGTGCTGCTGATGCTTGCAGAAGCTTATATTCAAACGAACCAACAGGATTTGGCTTTGCCATTAATCAACCAGATCAGGGAAAGAGCTGCCGCCAGCACTGCGCGTTTAAAGAAGCTGGATGGTACTTTTCCTACCAAATACAACGTGAAAGATTATCCGGCTGCGGGCTGGACAAAAGAGTCTGCCTTTCAGGCTTTACAGTGGGAGCGGCGTCTTGAATTTGCAACCGAAGGATCACGCTTCTTTGACCTGGTACGGTGGGGCGTTGCAGAGCCGGTTTTAAATGCTTATATAGCTGTTGAGAAAGACCGGAGAACTTTTTTAGCAACGGCACACTTTACTGCCGGCAGAGATGAATACTTACCGATTCCGCAATCTGAAATTACTTTTACAAATGGTTTGTATAAACAAAATCCCGGCTATTAACCTGTAATCCTGCAGGCCGGACGTAGCCGGCTTTAGTATGTGCTTCTTTGATTTTAGGGGGAGGTCTTGGCATCCCCCTTTTTTTAAATACGCCCTGTTTTTTAAGTAAGTCTTCAAAATCGGGTTTAATTAAATCAGGCAGCAGTCTCCGCATGGCGCTGAAAATGCCACAGGCTGAAGTCCTCATAAAAGCCGGGTTGTTCAAATTCGTATGGATGGCCCGGCTACCGGCAGGGCGGAATGACGGCTTCGGTTACTATCGTTTAATTTTGACTAAATACTTACCGTAAAAAACGTAGGGTAAAAAAACTAAAGCAGCATTGCCATTTATTTTATTGATTGAGAAGTACCAATGCAAAATTTTAAACATCGCGTTATGGAAAAGAAACGATTAGTGTATTGTATTGCAATGCTCCTGGCAGCCGGGCCGCTGTTTGCACAGGCGCCGGCTTCAAATATTAGTAATGATAGTGAAGCTTACCGGCCGCAAATCCATTTTTCACCGAAGGCGCATTGGATAAACGATCCAAACGGGATGGTGTTTTACAAAGGCGTTTATCACCTGTTTTTCCAGCATTATCCGGAAAGCTCGGTGTGGGGGCCGATGCACTGGGGGCACGCCACCAGCGCCGACCTGGTACATTGGCAGCAGCAGCCGATAGCGCTGTACCCGGATAGCCTTGGCTACATATTTTCGGGTAGCGCCGTTGTAGATAAAAACAATACGTCCGGCTTTGGCAAAAACGGAGAACCGCCGCTGGTAGCCATCTTTACGCACCACGATCCCGTAGGTGAAAAAGCAGGCACCAACAATTTTCAAAATCAAAGTATTGCGTACAGCACCGACGAAGGAAAAACATGGATAAAGTATGCAGGTAACCCGGTAGTAAAAAATCCCGGTATCCGGGATTTCCGCGATCCTAAAGTAATGTGGTACGAACCACAAAAAAAATGGATAATGACATTAGCCACGAGCGACCGCGTAACGTTTTTTTCTTCGCCGGATCTTAAAAACTGGAAGCGGGAAAGCGATTTTGGTAAAGAAGCAGGCGCGCACGGCGGTGGCTGGGAATGCCCGGACCTTTTTACACTGGATGATAACGGCAAAGAAATCTGGGTGCTGATTGCGAACCTTAACCCCGGCGGGCCTAATAAAGGTTCGGGAACTCAATATTTCTTGGGCGATTTTGATGGCAATCAATTTACGCCTTTCAGCACGGCCACCAAATGGCTGGATTATGGGCCTGATGATTACGCGGGTATTACCTGGAGCAACACCGGCAACCGGAAAATATTTATTGGCTGGATGAGCAACTGGCTATATGCCAACAAAGTTCCTACGGAGAAATGGAGAAATGCATTGACCATTCCAAGAGAATTAAAAATAAAGCATGTTGGAAATGATATGTTAGTTACTTCCATGCCGGTTGCAGAATTAAACAGCCTGCAGCAAAAGCAGGTAACAAAAGAAAATTTTACGGTAACCAAAAGCCTTGACATTACAGCAGGAGCAGCCAGCTTACCAATTCATCTTAAGCTTAGCCCCGGCGAGCTAAAAGATTTTTCTATTGTATTATCGAATGTTATGGGCGAAGAACTGCTGATCGGCTATGATAAAGACAGCAACAATTACTATATTGACCGGACGAAATCGGGTAAAACAGATTTTCAGCAAGACTTTGCAGCCCGGCACATTGCACCGAGGTTGGCGAATACCGGGGTAATGAATGTAACGCTGATCATAGATGCCAGTTCTGTTGAGTTATTCGGAGATGATGGTTTAACCGTGATGACGGAAATCTTTTTCCCGGATACACCATACAACCGGGTACGCCTTCAAACGCCGGGTACGCTGATGGTGAAAAGAATGGAATATGCCGGTTTAAAAAGCACCTTAAAATAATTGCTTACTGCCGGTACACAATTACTACCTGTTGCGTGCACAAACTTTTGATCAGCCTTTTTATTTTCAGGAAGAAGCGGTACCGGCAAGGAGCTGGTAAAAAATAAAAGCCGGCCTGAACGTACAGAAACGACCCCACAAATAAGCAGCAATCGCTATATTCGGCGAATGATTGCTGGCTCAACTTCTTTTACTATTGCTCATTAAAATTACCACAAACACGATTGTATGCATATAGACGTTTCGCCTGTTCAAGCCACAATACCAGGAAACAGCACGAAGGGCAATGCCCTCTTTGGTATTTCCTTAATCGCGGCACTGGCCGGTTTTATTTTTGGCTTCGATACCGTTGTTATCTCCGGCGCCAACCTGCCTATAAAAGAGCTGTGGCATACCTCGCCCTGGTTTCACGGGTTCTTTATTATGTCTATGGCGTTGTGGGGCACGGTGGTGGGTGCGCTGGCGGGCGGCATTCCCACGCAGAGGTACGGCCGCAAGAAAGTGCTGATCTGGGTCGGTATTTTTTTCACCGTATCGGCTATTGGCTCTGCACTGGCGCAGGACCCCTATACCTTTTCCCTGTTCCGGTTTATTGGCGGGCTGGGCATCGGTGTTTCATCGGTTGCCGCGCCAACTTATGTTTCTGAAATCTCCACGCCTTCCTCCCGCGGCAGGCTGGTAGCGATGTACCAGTTTAATATCGTATTTGCAATACTGGTCGCTTTTCTTTCCAATTACTTCCTCAAAGGCGTTGGCGGCAGCAACGACTGGCGCTGGATGCTGGGTGTAATGGCCATCCCGTCGCTTATCTACTCTGTATTGGTTTTTACAATTCCGGAAAGCCCGCGCTGGCTGCTTACCAAAGGCCGGGAAGAAGAAGCGAAAAAAGTATTATCAAGGATCGGTATTGTGAATGCGGCGGAAGAAATAGCTGTTATAAAAGCAGGCATGCAGCACGAAGATGGTGGTAAAGCCGCTGCCTTTTTCAGCAGCAGGCATAAGACCATTTTATGGCTGGCTTTCCTCGTAGCATTCTTTAACCAGCTTTCCGGCATCAATTTTATTTTGTATTACGCCCCCGAAATACTGGAACGTGCAGGGCTGGCAACCAAAGATTCGCTGTTCAGTTCCATCATCGTAGGCGGCACCAATTTAGTGTTCACCTTCCTGGGATTGTACCTCATAGACCGCTTGGGCAGAAAGACCTTATTACTCATCGGGTCTTTTGGCTATATCATCAGCCTGGCGATGGTGGCCTGGTGTTTTTACAGCCATGGAAGTGCAAGCCTGCTCATCGTATTCTTAGCCATGTTTATCGCTTCACATGCTATAGGACAGGGCGCTGTTATCTGGGTTTTTATCTCTGAAATCTTTCCCAATAAAATCCGCGCCATGGGGCAATCTTTCGGTGCCGGCACGCATTGGGTTTTTGCAGCTATCATTACCCTCATCACACCTGTATTTTTAGATAAAGACAAGGGCATTTTTAAAGATAACCCCTGGCCCATTTTTGCCTTCTTTGCCTTTATGATGGTGTTGCAACTGGTATGGGTACTCACCAAAGTGCCCGAAACAAAAGGCCGGTCGCTGGAGCAGATACAAAAAGACCTGGGTATGCAGTAGATAACAGGGATGTTTATACTATATATTGTTGTTTAATAAAAAAGGTATAAGCGGGTTGCTTATACCTTTTTTGGGCAATCTGTCGCCCTATTTGAGTAAGCCGGTTGTTCGCCGCCCCTTCGTCTTACTTTTGTCGGTTATTAAGGAAGGATGGTTTGCCTGGATAACAGGTTGTCGGGCGTAGTAATAATAGTTGTAGCTGTTTCATCGTAGGTAGCCTTCGTATGTATTGACAAAGCGAAAAACCTGGCGCAGAACGGCACCACTTTGATTTATATAATTTTGGCAGTACCTGATGGTTATTAAAACCGGCCTGAAAATTTTACGGAAGCAGGATGCCGGTTTCTAATTCCATATCTCCGTATCAATTGTCTTGAGTATCATCCGATACACAACTGTTATGGTAATAAAAGAATTACTAACCAAAAACCAGGGTCGTTAGTTTTCTTTACCAATAAAACCTAAAGTGCTATTGGGTTAACTCAACCTGTCAGGTTCAAGAACCTGACAGGTTAAAAATTCATCGCATTATTGAGTTGATCTTTTAGAAAGTAGTTAGAGTAACCAGTTACAGTAAAAGTGAACTTGCAATGCCTCTTGGTTAATCCACAGTTAGTTGTTGAAGAAGACATTGCGGAGAAAATGGAGAAAAAATGTTTTAGATACGCTGCACTTCCTGGCTTCTTTCTTTTTTGTATGCATATAGCTTTATGTAATTCTGCAAACACTACTTCTTTTTTATCCCTGCAATGTCCCTTAGCCAATGCACAAGAGCCATTGAAAGAGACATTGCAGGGAAGGGAACAGCAATCCAACTTAGAACTTGAAAATAGTAAATAATCTTAAATTCCTTTTTCAATTCTCTTGGACTCTAAATTAATAGCATTCATAACTGAAATGATAGCTGGATTTGTAGATAATATTTTATCGCTTTTAATGTAATCAGTTATAAGTCCGGAATTTAGTATTTCAAGTCGTTCTTTTTCATAGCCGGCCAATGTATTGAATTCATTAATAATCACAGCAGCAGCCCCTTCCCGCATTTGATACAAATCATAATGTTGGTTACAGCATTTTAGATGATACAGAGCTAATTTCTCTAAAATAAAACTTATAAAATATTTATACTCGGTTTGCTTTCGCAAACATTTAGTATCAACAGATAAAAGAAAAGATTGTAGAGCTAAAGAAAGCGAACTATTTAAATCTACCGTTGTTGGAGCAAATTCATTTGCGTATTTAAGCAACAAGCTATCATAATTCTGATCACAAACAATACTTTTAACTTCATTAGTACTACTATCTTGTATAACATTTTTACTATCAGGGGTAAAATCACAACCCCAAGTTCCAATAAAATATAATGTAAGAATTATATATCGCATAAAGGTTTTTTAGAAAAGTTATCTCATAAATGCCTTTGAGAATTGTAAATAAAATAGCCGTTACTCAGTACTTACAAAGGTTTTACTTAATTCAGGATACTAATTTTTAGGTTTTTGAGTGAGTTTATCCGGGTCTATAGTTCTGCCTACATTAGTCACTCCAACACTGGCGGGTATAGTAAAACTGCCATATCCTGGAATTTCAATTGTAATCGCGCCAGTCATCTTATACATATTAAAAGTAGCACCTTTATCTTTAGTTTGGAGTTTTCCTGTTTCTTTACCATTGACTTCTTCTGGTATGACTGTACTAGTTGCGGCATAAACTGTTACTCCTAACTCTTTAGCCATAGATTCAGCTAAAGAAACAGTTCCCTTATCTTTACCACAATTACAACCACCCATAACTATAACGGCATTCTTGTCAAATTTAATTTCACCCGCATCTACACTGCGCCCTATTTCTGCTACACTTGCGCTATTTTGATTTCCATAATATTTTTCTTCAGGATACAAACCAGCTTCTTTATCTAAATAAATTCCATCTTGTGAAGCATGAGCAAAAATTACAACTGCACCAACAGATTCTTCATCGGTTGTGGCTTGTTTTAGCTTGTCGACAATTTGAACACCATTACGTACCTGTGAAGCTGTAAAGCCTGCTTTTTTTTGAAGATTGTCTGCTCTATCTTTAAATGCATTAATGTCATCCGACTTATATGAAAGGTTGTCTCCGTTACCAGCAATCGCAAGTTTAGCTTTACGTTTAATAGACAACAAAGGTATTATCCGCTTAACAAGCATCTATCTGTAGAGGAGTGGGAATGCATCCAAATGAAAAATCCGAGAAAAAGTGCAAAAGAACATAAGACGTACTTCAATAAAATCGAACAAAAAGCTAATGATATAATTGAAGGTCTCTCACAATTTTCATTTGCCAATTTCGAAAAATCATACAACCAGAACGAAGTAAAGAATGAGGACATTTTTATTCTCCTGGAAAATCATAAAAACAGATTAGAAAATGAAAGGAGGCAAAGTACAGCCGATTTATATACGTGGACAATAGCGTCATTAAAGGCGTTTCATACAGATGGAAGGACTAAAAAATTATTGCTTGCAGATATAACAGCAAATTTCTTATTGAATTAAGAAAACTGGATGATTAAAAATGGCAAATCAGTTTTAACAGTAGGAATTTATCTGCAAAATGTACGCACTGTACTAAGAGAAGCAATAGAAGATGGGCTTATGCCCAAGGATGCCTATCCATTCGGCAAAAGAAAGTATCAGATACCTTCTTCAAGAAACGTAAAAAAGGCATTATCAATGTCAGAAATAGAGAAAATAGTTAAGTATCCCGTAAAAACACCTTCCCAAGGGAGACCAAGGGATTTTTGGATTTTGACCTACCTGTGCAATGGCATTAATGTTAAAGACTTAGCCAAACTAAAAAACAAGAATATTCATGGAGGTGTTATTACTTTTATTAGGTCTAAAATCGAGAGAAGTACCAAACAGGATCTTAAACCAATTGTAGTGGTAATAATACCGGAAATAGAAGCTATCATAAAAAAATAGGGTAAGAATAGCTGCATTCCAAATGATTACGTATTTGATAATTTAGATGGCACCGAAACCCCTAAACTGGAACTTAGCGGGATAAAGCAAGCAACAAAAACAATTAATAACTTCATGAAGAAGGTAGGTCTTGAGTTAGGATGTCAAACAAAGCTTACAACTTATGTAGCCCGACATTCCTTTGCAACGGTTTTAAAAAGATCCGGAGCCTCTATTCCATTCATTAGTGAATGCTTAGGTCATAAAGACACTAAAACAACAGAAAACTACCTTGATAGTTTTGAACATTCCATGAAGGAGAGTTATCAAAAACAACTTTTAAATTTTAATAAATAATACGTTTACACCGTTATGGGACCGGACGGACCTGCAAATATTAAATTAAGCCTTACAAACATTTACACCTCATTGTTTGCAACGAATTCAGGACTTGGAAACATCTACCCTCCCAAACGGCAACAAGATGTAATCCGATTAACAATTTAGTTAGCATTAATGCCTGTTTGTACAGCAAGTAAAAAGCGTAGAGATGGCACAGGTAGTATGTTCCGACAATATTGTAAGTGTGAAACTGAGAAAACTTCACTCAGCACTGAAATTTCCATTTGATCTGGAAGGATTTAGGATATTGGAAGAAGCTGATGCTATTTACCTCACAGAAGCCGAAGTTGATACCTTACTAAAATCACTCACCTCAATATCGCTTTTGTCAATCCTGATTCTGCAGGCGAGTTTTACTCTACTCACAACTTAAAAAAAGTGTCAAAGCTGGCACATAAAAAACACATACAGGTACTAATTTCTATTGCCGGTGGGTCACCTCCCAAGTACTTGCCTCGTTTATTGATGGCAGATAAGCAAGCTGCTTTGATTCGCAACCTGATCAAGCTGGTAACCCGTTATTATGTAGATGGAGTGGACGTTGATTTGGAAGGGCCGATGATAGACTCAAATTATGAGTCGTTTGTTATCAACCTGAAAGCAGCATTGCAAATCCATCACAAGACTATGACAGCCGCCATCGCCACTTATTACAAAGAGCAATACACAAATAAAGCCTTGCAGCAATTTGATTTTTTAAACATCATGAGCTACGATGAAACAGGTCCCTGGAATCCGCAAAAGCCAGGTCAGCATGCCTCGTATCAACTGGCTGTAAATGATTTGCATTATTGGAATTACACGCGGGGTATTGCGAAGGCTAAGCTTGGTTTGGGTTTGCCTTTTTACGGTTACGGTTTTGGCGCGGGTGCCCCGGAAGACTTGTCTTACCGGGATATTATTAAAAAATATCCGGACGCAGAAAATAAGGATGAAATAGCAGTACCTGCGGGCGGCGTTGTTTATTATAATGGTGCAACTACCATACAAAACAAAACGAAGCTCGCTTTAAACTCTGCCGGCGGCATAATGATCTGGCAATTGCTGCAGGATGCGCCAGGTAAAGAATCGCTGCTTAATTTGATTGATCAGCAAGTTCCCAAAAAGTCTTTTTGAAATTGAAGAAGAATATTCCATCACATTAATACCAAGTCAGTTTGGTAATGTTTTTTCCTGGCGGGAATCTCTATTATGTGGAGACCAACAATAATAATCCTGTACTGATTTTTCTTTCTGTCCTACCTGCTATTGGCAAAATTTCGTTTTCCGTTTTAGTCCTGCGCTGTCGGTCGTATCACAATATCGCCCACATCTACATTACTTGGTTGGCTGATGGCATACGCCACGGCTTCCGCAATACTTTCCGGTGCAATGGCAATCTGCGCTGCTTTCTCTGCAACAGCTTTTTTGATATTCGAATCTTTGATAGAATCTGCCAAGTTGGTTTTTACAAAGCCGGGTGAAATACCCGTTATCCGTAAGTGTTCTCCGGCTTCTTGCCGCAACGCTTCCGAAAGGGTTCGAACCGCATTCTTGGTAGCGGCATATACGCCTTGCAGCGGCACAATTTTTAGCCCTGCGGTGGAAATGATATTGATGATGTGGCCGGCGTTCTGCTGCCTGAAAAGGGGCAGCGCAACGGCAATGCCGTACAGAACACCTTTCAGGTTTACGTCTATCATTTCTTCCCAATCCTCTACCTGCAACTCATCAAAGCGAGACAAGCGGCTGATGCCGGCATTGTTGATCAGCACATCCAGTCTCCCAAATGTTTCCGTAGCTTTCCCAACAAGCTCTTTCACATCGCCACGGTTCTTTACATCGGTTACTTTATAAACCGCTTTACCACCTTTGTCTGTTATGATTTTTACAAGTTGTTGAAGCTGCTCTTCACGCCTTGCACCCAACACTACTTTTGCCCCTCTTTCGGCAAGCAGTAAAGCAATGGCTTCGCCAATGCCGCTGCTTGCGCCGGTTATCACAATTACTTTGTCTTTGATTTCATTTTGCATGCTACTTATCGTTTGTTGACGGGTTTTGCAAAATTGGTTCTATTGTTCCGGATTCGACTAAAAAATTGGATGTTATCACTTCGGCGGTCTTTTCATTTATTTTTTTAGTATGTCTGTTTGCGGTAGCTGCCGTACGACTAACCGTTACTTCCGTTGGCAAGGCACGTACTACCAAACTTTATTTTCGGGCAACATGAACTTAGCAAAGCGTTTTCAGCTTTTAATTGGTAAGACTGCCCGGTGTTAGCCCGAACTGTCTTTTGAAAGCGACTGAAAAATGAGACAGGCTTTCAAAGCCCAATGCCAGGTAGATGTCGGACGGTTTTTGTTTTTTTGTATTCATCAGGAAATAAGCTTCCTGCAACCGCTTTTTTACCAGCCAGCGGCTTGGGGTATCGTTAAAGATGGCTTTGAAATCTCTTTTAAAAACTGACAGGCTCCGCCCCGTTAGATAAGCGAACCGCCTTAGGCTTATGTTGAATGTAAAATGTTGATTCATATAGGCTTCGAGGTTAATTTTTTGTGGCGCCCCGAAATGGAATAACAGGCGGGCAAGTTCCGGCTGGTTTCTAAGCAGTATGGTGAGCAGCTCTTCGTACTTCAGCTCTTCAAACGCTTCGTCCAGTTGCATAACGCCTCTGGCATACGGTTGCAACGAACGGATAAAAGAATCTATCCACTTCGTATTGCTGATTTTTAGAAAAGCATCCCCTGTTCCAGAGGCTGTAACATTCATTGGGTGCTTTTTCAGATACGCCTGCAAAAATGGCTCGTCAAAACAAAATACAACCGGCTCAAATTTTTCTTCGTGCTCCAGCAACTCGAATTTTAATAAGCTGTTTCTCCGGGCAATGCCGCATTCGCCTGCCCATAGCGTATCGCTTTTACTGCCGTCAAAAAAACGCATACCGCCCCCGCTTACGTACACAAAAACAGGATCGGGAATAAACTGTTCCTTCAGCATGTTGGCGTAGGTATCATTTGCTTTTGCACTCATGTAATCACTCCGTATTTTATCATACTGTCTAAGGCTGCCAGTATCGCTTCTTCCGCTGAGGCAATGGGTTGCCAACCTAATACCGCTTTTGCTTTTGCGTTGCTCACCCTGCGGTTCACCCGTAGCAGCATTGCCCCTTCTTTTGCCTGCGCATTAAACAGCGAAGCAAAACGCAACACCCAATCCGGCAATCTTCGGGTAGAGACTTTTTGCGAAATTCCGGGCTTTTTATTGCTTAGCAAGGCAGCTATTTCCGGCATCGAGATTTGCCCGTCCGCCGTGGCAATAAAACGCTGCCCGTTGGCGCCGGGATAGGTCATAGCCCGGATGTGTAAATCGGCTACATCCCTTACATCTACCACGTTCAACGCAATGTTGGGTACCACTTTCAGCGAACCGTTCAGCAGGTTTTGAAGCAGGTGAAAGCTGCCCGACACGTGTGCATCCAGCGAAGGACCTAAAATGGCAACGGGATTGATGGTGGCAAACTCCAGCCCGCCGCTTTCCTGCTTTATAAACTCCCACGCCGCCCTTTCCGCCAGCGTCTTCGATTTTTCGTACACCGATAAGCCTTTCAGATGCGTGTCCGTCCAGTCGGCTTCTGTGGTTTCCCGGCTCCTATCGGTTTGGCTAAACCCAACCGCCCCAAAATTTGATGTCATTACCACCCGCTGCACACCGGTATGCTTGGCAAATTTCAGGATGCGCAAAATGCCTTCCACCGCCGGACGGATGGCTTCGTTTTCGTCGGCGGGAGTTTGGAAGAATACCGGCGATGCCACACTTAGTACATAGCGGCAGTCCTGCATGGCTTCTTCCCAATTGTCGTCTTTGGTCAGTTCCGCCTCTGCAAACGAAAGCGCATCTAAAGCGGCAATGCCGTTTGCTTTGAGGCTTTGAATAACGTTGTCGCCATCTTTCAGGTGGCGAACGGTGGTTCTTACCCGATACCCTTTCTGTAGTAATTGCAAAATGATACGCCTGCCCACGAAACCCGTCCCGCCGGTAACCAGCACTGTTTCCCTGCTTTGCATTGTCTTACTTATTTATCCGGCAAAGCTCAGCGTAAAAGTCAATCCCTGTTTTCTTCAAACGTCCGTATTTACTTTATTGAGAAGTCCATAAGGGTGATAAGTCTGAAAGCGATGCTGTAAAAAGAAGGATGTATAATCAGCGTATTGCCGAAGTAAGCAATCCTCATTCAGTTCAGGTTCATACAACTGCTTTTATAATGTGTTATTGAAACGGTTGATGGCAGCTACTTCTCCGCTTTACTATTTATCAGTTAAACGATTGCCTATACTCCAGCGGCGTTTGCGCTGTTTTTGCCTTGAATAATTTGCTGAACGACTGCGGATAGTCAAACCCTAACCGGTAGGCAATTTTACTAACCGAATCCGGTGTTGTAGTGAGTACATCTTTAGCATGTTCAATGAGCTTATCCTGAATAAACTGTTGTGTGGTTTGCCCGGTAAGCTGCTTCAGGCAATCGCTCAGGTATTTGGGAGATAAATTAAGTTGCGATGCCAGAAAAGAAGCCGTCAGCAATCCCTTCTCTGCTGCTGCGTTTTCAAGATAAAGACGGACGGTTTTATCTGCCGTATGCAATAGTTCTGTGCTGACCGCTTTGCGGGTGATGAACTGCCGGTTATAATACCGGTTACAGTAAGACAGTAATAGTTCAATGCCGGCAATAAGCACATCCTGGCTGAAATTATCTATCGGCAACAAATACTCC
The DNA here is from genome assembly GCA_965247435.1 of Ilyomonas sp. GTDB lineage: Bacteria > Bacteroidota > Bacteroidia > Chitinophagales > Chitinophagaceae > Ilyomonas. Next base: position 3,818,893 of record OZ252019.1, read on the forward strand.
TTTTCAAGTTGTTCAAAAATTGTTTCAATTGATGTTTGTTCTTCTTCGGAAAGTATAAGGGCTTCGTTGACATCGTAACCAAAAAAACCGAAGGCTTTTATTTTTTGACTGATGGAAAACCTTCTAAAAAAATCCGGGTGAATGATTAGCTGCCAACCTGATTTTGCAAAAGCGAAATCTTTATCAATGATACTTACCTGCCTCGGTGCAAAGCAGGAGATAACACCTTCGTCAAAATCAAACATTGTTTGCCCGTAGCGGGTTTTACAGGCGCAATCTTTCTTTAACGTGATTTGATAAAAATCGGAAATCAGTCGGACCCGTTGCTCTAAAGCAATGGCAGGAACGTTCTCAAAGCGGATGATGCTTAGCAGCGGATGCCTTGGCTTTACCATACCCAGCGACTGGTGCAATTGAGCTATGGTTTTGAGATGTAAAGTCAGCGTGTCGTTGTCCATCTATATTTGCTTTCTGTTACCGAATTTACGAACTACCTGTTTAGCTTTTTCCGATAGGAATTTGCCAGGTTCAGGGCTATCAGGGAATCGGGCAGCAATGCCAGCGCCTTCGCTGCTATCCGGTTCCTGGCGCCGGCAATTGCCACATGCTTTCGTTTGTCAATAGCATTGAGGATTTCGTCCGCCACTGCTTCCGGCGTTTGTGCCGGGGCATTGCTGTAATCGGCGCCAAGTCCCTTTGCGGTTTCGTTGTTGATGCCTGCGGCTTGATTGAAACCCGTTTTGGTTAAGCCCGGGCAAAATAACAGAACATGGATGCCATAAGGTTTACATTCTTCGGTAATTGCCTCCGTAAATGAGCGGACAAACGCTTTACTGGCAGCATAGGTAGCCATGTACGGAACGGGCATCAGCGCTGCCATGGACGCCACATTGATAATGGTTCCGCTTTTGCGCTGTTGCATTTGCGGCAGTACCAGGTGCGTAAGCGCCACCAAAGAGGAAACGTTTAGTTGTATCAGGTTTAACTCCGGTTGCAATTTGATGGTTGAAAATTCTCCACCCGAACCAATGCCTGCATTGTTGATGAGCGTATCTATTTCCAATCCCCGCAATTGGGCTCCTGCAAACATAGCTTCCGCTGCTTTGGGTTGTGCCAAGTCGGCTGCAATGAATTGTGCCCCGATGCCAAATGTTTCTGTTAGCTGTTTGCATTGAAGCGATAGTTTGCCGGCATTGCGGGCTACAAGCAGGAGGTTCTGTTTTCGTTGGGCAAGTTTGCTGGCAAGAGCTTCACCAATGCCGCCTGATGCGCCGGTTATCAATGTTACTTTCATTTGTCGCTGTTTAAACGTGAGGGTAAAGGTGCGTTTGCCCGTGCGTTTAAAAGTGTTCAAATGGCGGATAGTTGTGTTTAGGTTTCTGATTGATGGCGGAGCAGTGTTTATTGATGATTGAAGTGTGTATAAAGATTTTGAAATTACTTATTTGTGGAATTATGGTGCCGGAAAATGGAAAATACCAACCCATCCGAACAAATGTTGCCAATGGCGGTGAATTTGAAAAATCTCTGCCTGGCAAAAGAGATTTGTGATTTTTAAAGACGAAAGCTTTATTCTGGACTTTAGAAAGGGTTCCTTTAGCCCAAACCAACGGTGATGGCAAGATGCTGCAGATTATTCTAACATAATGCCTCACTACTGACAATGCGCTTTGTGGCATGTGCAACTCTCTATGCCAATCGAAGTATCAGTTGTTCATTTTGAGGCTTCTTTTTTTGTCCGTGATTATGCTCTTGAATGTTGTCAAGATTAAAATTGCAGACAAGCGCCTCAACGACTGTCCTTCGATTTTCAATGTTACCACCTGAATGATAGAAATGGTCTTTAGTTACAATGTTGAATTTGTTCCAAAACTTATTCATCATTTCGTTTACTCTCCAGTCGTTATGATGCCATGTTGAAAGAATAAACTTTGCTTTTGTTTCACGCAACAAGTTAAATAACTGCTCTTCGTCGCCTTCTGTCCAGCCGTTGAAATAATCAACATAACGACCATAGTAGGGAGGGTCACAATAAATAATGTCATGCTCGCTTGCAAGAGGAATGATTTCAGCAAATGATTTATTGAAAAAAGTCCAGTCGGGTTCAGGTTTAATAATCTTTGAAATATTTGATACCTGATTAGTTATTTTAGTTATGTAGGCTTGTGCAAAACGGTCAGGCTTTTTACAAAAAGGAATGTTCCAATTTCCTTTTTTACCGAATCGCATCATTCCATTAAAGCCGGCACGGGAAAGAAAAATAAAATCGAAAGGCGATCCGCCTTCGGCAGAATTAAAACGTGTCCGCACTTTTAAATAATGTTCGTAACCATTATTATCTGCCTTGCTTAGCAACTCTCCTTCCTGTTCAAGATATTGTTTCATCAAAGGCGCCTTTATTATGTTCTGCTGAACCCCTTTGTAGAAATTGATGATGTGCGGATTCGTGTCGTTTAAGATTGCTTGATTATAGCCGGAATTGAAAGCCACTACACCTGTTCCAAGAAAGGGTTCAATCCATTTACCGCTTACCTTAGGTGCAAGCTCCATAATCCACGGCACTAATTTGGTCTTTATGCCCTGACTTTTAATTGGCGGAACTATTATTTTTTTATTCATCATCTTGCTCTCCGTTTTCAGTTTCAGCACCATCTGCATCATCTTCATTTAAAAATTGCTCAATTTCATCTTTATGCTCGGCAAGAATATTTGTTCCTCTCTGCTTGTATTCCAGATAAGTTTTTAGATTAGTATAGGGGCGAGGAACGTCTAACTTCTTTGCCATATCCTTGTTCAAATAAAACATCCAATAATCATTGTAAACTTCTTCTCCTAAGATGGAAAATATTCCTTCACCATTTATGATTTTCGTTATGTCCTGAATTGAACCCATATTGTTGGTATTGCCACTTCCTACAGCATCAGAAACAACTTTATATTTTGGTTGAACAAAGAATTTAAAATCCCTAATTACAGAAACTATCTCATCTAATTCAGTGATTGTATAAATGTGCTTTTTGTTTGGGTTTTCTTCGCTCTGGGAATATATCACGCCCAATACCAAATGACATTCATAGTCTGAGTACGGATATTTTGAACTCTTAGTACTGTTTCTTTCTCTAAAGTATCCTGTATATGAGCCCAACGTCATTTTGTTCTTTAACTTTTTGCCATTTTCAGTGAACCCGCTCTTTACATCAACTGCGAACTTCATTCCATCTTGTTTTGATATAAAAGTGAAATCAGGATAGTGATTTTGTTGGGCTGGCACTTCAACGAGCAAATTGTTTTGATCGGCAAAAGCTCTTAACGATGGCTCAAGAAGGATTTCTAAAACTTTAGAGACAACTTTTGTGTCTATTGATATTGAATAAATGTTCTTGTAAATGTCAATGAAGCCCTTAACAATCCAATCCCCATGTTCAGTAGCAATGATTGTATTATAACCTCCAACTTCTTTCTTTAATGCTCCTAATATTTCGTCTTTGGTCATTGGTTACTGATTTATTATTTACCTCAGTCAAAGATACTGGTTTGAACTTTTAGAGGGGTGTACAAACAGCCTTGCTATTACAGATTAACTGTTTCATTGCTGATGCCTATCTACCGCCGTAAAATTTCTCCTCCCCCACCTACCTTCTCTCAAAAGCCGGATTTTTGCAGCAAACAGCCCTCATGGATAACGGCTTACAGTACCAGTCCGCCAAACCCACTTCACCACTTTCTCACTTCGTTGAAAGTTTCTGGATGTTGCACAACACATCAGAAAGCAGCAAAGACATGGTAAAGTTGCCCCACAGAAGGATGTGCAGGCCTCCTTCAGCCGAGTATAGCACAAATGCTCAACAGGGTTACTACTGCCGAGCAATTTATGTTGACCAGCCATGCCGCCAATACCTTGTTAGCGGTTGATTGTTTTTATGCCGGTCTTACACTTTATTACCAGGGAATCTCGCCTGTTTCAGGATTGGTTTCTTCGCTGAAAAACTTTCCGGTTGGTCCGTTCCGGTCAATCAGTGCGTACTTAACAATCCGCTTTGCGGCAACCTCAACCTCACCTCCGTTATTGCCGGTGAAGTCCGTTTTTGTGTAACCGGGGCAAACCGCATTCACTTTAAAAGCCGTATCACGCAATTCGTAAGCTAAATGAACGGTGTACATATTCATAGCCGCTTTTGACGAACCATACACCGCATATTTTGCATAGTGGTAGGCTGCCCAGTTTGGGTCGCTTTGCAGCGATAGCGAACCTACACTGGTACTTACATTTACAATTCTTGGCTCAGGCGATTTTCGTAATAAATCAATAAATGCCTGCGTCACCCTTGCCACGCCAAACACATTGGTATCAAAGGCTGCCATAAACTGGTCGGTATGCGCTTCGAGTGCCGTGTACGGACTGCCGCCATTGATGCCGGCATTGTTAATAAGAACATCCAAGGCATCTGTTTTTTTGCCGATTTCTTCACGGGTAGCTTTCACCGAATCGTCATTCGTCACATCTAACTGTATCGCTTCCACAGAAGTTAGTCCTTCGGCTTTCAATTTTTCAACAGCCTCCAATCCGTTCTTTATATCACGGCTTCCCAGATACACATAAAACCCGTTTTGCAAAAATTGCCGGGCGGTTTCCAAGCCTATTCCTTTATTGGCGCCTGTAATCAATACTGATTTCATTGTTCCTTTGTTTTAAACTGTAAGCTGCAAAGGTTGACCGGTTAAAAATGAAATCAATTACCATTTGGTAAAAACAGATCAGCGGATATTTTTTCTTATTCTGCTCAATGATTGTTGCGTTACACCCAAATAGGATGCAATGTATGCCAGTGGAATGCGGTTGAGAAGTAAAGGATGGTTCTCCATGAACTCCAGGTAACGGGTGGTAGCATCCTGCGAAATAACCGGACCTTTCCGGGATTTTTGGTACATACATAGTTGAACCATCTTGTTTTTAATGCCATCCCAACCCACAATGGTGTGCGAAAGTTCTTCCCAATGACGCCTGGAAAATAGGAGGAGTTTACAATCTGTACAGGCTTGCAAATATTCCGAAGAAGAAGTAGCGGCTTCAAAATTCACATAATCAACCACTAAACTATTTTCGCTGATAAAGCACCGTGTGATTTCCTGTCCCCGGTTGTTATAGTAGCAGCCCCGAATGACACCTTCTACCACAAAGCCTACCTGCCGGGGCGTGTTGCCCGCCTCCGAAAAATACTGGTCTTTTTGTAGCTGCAGTTCCTCCGCTTTGCTTACTACCAAGTCAATCTGTTGTTTGTTCAGGTTGCCAAACTGCAAAATATATTCGGTTAACTCTTTCATTATCGCCATGTAGTAAAATCAAATTGCAGGGAATTTATCATTTGCTAAAAGCAGGAGTTACAATGGCAGCAGACATTTAATAGCATAGTGGCTCTATCACCTTTAAACAAACAGCTTTTGCCGTTGCTACAGGCAACACTCGCTCAAACAACCGCTTCCGCTGCCCCATTTTTATTCAGCACATTTGTTTTTCCCCAATCAGCTAAATCCTCCAAAATATGGCAGAGGCTTTTGCCGAGCGGCGTAAGCGAGTACTCTACCCGTGGCGGAATCTCTTTGTATGCCTGCCGGTGAATCAACCCATCGGCTTCCAACTCTTTTAATTGTTCGGTAAGCACCTTGCGGGAGATGGTGGGCATGCGGGCAGCTATCTCACCAAAACGCCTTTGCCTGGATGATAGCACATACAGAATGATGGTCTTCCACCTGCCGCCTATTAAAGCAATGGTAGCTGTTACCGGACACGTTGCTGAATGATCTGATTTTTCCATTAGTCACCTTTTTGTTACTACTATTTTCACGGTTACCTAAACGTAACAGTTACTTTTTGAAATCTATATTAGTTTCTTTGCGTAACAAATGTAATTGTTCATCAGCATAAAACGAAACAACATGATAATAGTAACAGGCGCCACCGGAAATTTTGGCAAAGCCGCCATTCAATCGTTATTAGACAAAGGAGTAGCGGGAAACGACATAGCCGCCTTGGTTAGAGACCCAAACAAAGCCTCTGAATGGAAAGAAAAAGGACTCCAAATAAGAACCGGCGATTATGATGATTCCGCTGCCCTGAAAGAAAGCCTGCGGGGCGTAAACAAACTGCTGCTGGTTTCATCGTCGGACGTAAAAAGCAACCGGTTTTTGCAGCATAAGAATGTGATAGATGCCGCTAAAGAAAACGGCGTACAGCACATTGTTTACACGGGCATTGATATTAAAAGCTTTGCCGAAACAGTCATTCCCCACGTAGCGCAAGTGCATATTGAAACGGCTGACTACTTAAAGCAAACCGGCGCCGCTTATACCATTTTGAACAACACGCTATATGCCGACCTGCTGCCGATGCTCTTGGGCGAACAGGTGCTGGAAAAGGGAATTTTCTTTCCGGCAGGCAACGGCAAAACACCGTTTGCCCTCCGTGCAGACATGGCAGCCGCTGCGGCTGTAGTGCTTACCACTACGGGACATGAAAACAAAGAGTACACTATCACTGCCGATACGGCTTATTCGTTCGCCGATATTGCCGGCTTGCTTTCAGAAATCACCGGCAGGGAAATAAAATACCTGAACCCCGATAAGGAAAGCTATATAAATGCATTGACAGCCGCCGGTGTTCCGAAAGAAGGGGCTGGTTTTCTGGCAGACTTTGGCGAAGCCGTTAGCCGAAATGAATTTGATACGCACCGCAGTGATCTTGAACAGTTGCTGGGCAGGAAGCCTACGGCATTGAAAGAAATTTTAAAAGGGATTTATCAAGTATAATTTGAAGGATTAAACGTGGTATATATTGTCACAAGTTGCTTAGCGATGCTCCGTAGGCTCGGCTTAAGAACTGCCTTACCGTGGTTGGCTTTCTGCCCAATAGTAATGCTAAGGTGCCATCTTCCAACTCCAACGCACCCTGCGCCTGAGCCGTTGCCCACATGGTAAACATACCAATGTACACATCGGGCACGCCGGCGCCTTTCATTATGGTTTCAAACGCTGCCGACGGAGGCGATTGGTACTGCACTTCTTTCCCCAACACACCGGACAACTCTCTTGCTATGTCGGCAAAAGAAGCGGCTTCTGTATTGGTCAACGAATACGTTTTGTTTTCGTGCCCTTCTGTAGTTAATACATGTGCAGCCGCTTCTGCCAACTCTTCCCGAAGTACCCAACTTGCTTTGCCTTCGCCTGCGGGATAAAGAATGGTTGCTGTTTCCGCCACCTTACCACCGGCAAAAATGGGGATCATTTCTAAGTAAATTCCGTTTTGAAGAATGGTGTAAGCGATACCGCTGTTCTTCAAAAATTCTTCGGTTTGAAAATGCGAATTCTGGAAGGCGGCAATGGCGGAATTTTCAAAGCCCGGCTTGCGTACGAACGATGTATAAACGATGTGTTTTACACCCGCTTTTTTTGCCGCCTTGATGGCATTGATGTGGTGAGTCGTACGGTTCTCCACCGCTCCCCTATCGCTGCTGGAAACCAATAGCAGCTTGTCAATTCCGGTGAAAGCTTTTACCAACGAATCGTAATCCGAATAATCGCCTATACGTAGCTCAATTCCCTTGTCCCTCAAACCGCCGGCTTTGGCTGCATCCCGCACCAAAGCGGCGATGTGAGAATTCTTTACACCGTTATTCAGCAAGTGGTCAATGGCTTTGGAGCCAAACTGACCGGTAGCACCTGTAACTAAAATCATGGCTGTATATTTTTAAATCTTTCAGCAAAGCTACTGGCACGGCTACCCAACACATGGCTTGTCAAAGAAATTTAGCAGTATACTTTTGTATAGTAAACAAAAAGCCCGTCACACCATGAATAATTTTAAAGAAGCGTTGCAAAATGAAGCCGTGGATCATTGTCCCAAGCAATTAATTCTTGCACTAAGCGATACCATGAACGCCGTGAGCGGCAAATGGAAACTGCCCATCATCGCTGCCCTGTTTCGGGGAAGGAACCGGTTTAAGGACCTGCTGGAAAATAGTAAGGGAATAACGCCGCGGATGTTGTCGAAGGAGTTGAAGGAACTGGAGATCAACGGCATCATCACCCGCACTGTTTACAGCCAAACGCCGGTGCTGATAGAATATATATTAACGGCTTCCGGCAAGGCAATGATTGACGTGATAGATACGATGATTGATTGGGGAATTGCGCACCGGAAAGCAGAAATTAAGTTTGCTTCTGCTAAACAGTTGTAACAGGCTGAATAAAAATCTTACAACTATTATTCAACAATGCCAATTCCTGTATTCCGAAATATACAACCGCCCATCTAACGTTACCCTCCTGCAAGGCTGAGCGTAGTATCCGCCGGCGTTATACAGGCAAGCCTGATGCTCGTATCCCACAAATCTTTTTGAAAAGAGGGGTTGTAAGAATCTTTGGAAGAATCAATCACTTTCGTGCCTTCCACATACTTGCCGCGAAGGTTTCTGTACTGTTCCGCAAAGGCAAGATTGGCAAGATTGGTCCCCGACTTTTTTGCGCTGTTGGTATTTCGCCTGAACAACGTAAGTATGGGCATGACGTTCTTCCACAGGAATTTTAATACCGGCGGATAGGTTCTCGCCAGCCCTGTTCCGGGCACCAATCCCGGATCAAATGAATTGACACGAATGGAGCCGCCGTTCAAATGTTGCTGCAACTGGTAAGCGCCCATGATGACACATAATTTAGAAGTAGAGTAACGCCTTTGCCCGGCAATGTTTTGCTTTTCGCTTGTTGGTTTCGGGTGTGCTAATTTTTCCGCCGTGTGATAAACAGGCGGCTCTACGCCTTCCTTCTTTTCGGGGTCGTGGGTGCCGCTTGCCGTGAAGGTGATGCTCGTCTCGTTATCCATAAAAGGCATCAGCAACAGCGATAAAGCAAAGCCACCGAGATGGTTGGTGCCGAAGGTTTCTTCAATACCGTCAACCGTGTATTGCATGGCGCCGATGTTTTGCCCGCCGGCATTGTTGACAAGGGCAATAATTTTATTGCTTGTTTCCTTGGCAAAAAGATTTACAAACTGTCGGATAGATGCCAGCGATGCCACATCTAAAGGCAGGCTTTTCAGGTGCTGATGACCAGTTTCCTTTCTAATTTTGGCAATGGCTTCCTCACCCGATGCAAGGCTTCGGGCGGCAAGAATGATTTGCTCGTTGGGTGCAAGCCTTGCCAGTTGCAAAGCGCAATGGTAGCCAATGCCCCGGGTGCCACCGGTAATAATAATTGATTTCATTTCTTCTATTCTTTGATTGTGAAATGCAAATCTATTTTGTCCATCAGCGTAGGCATTTGTCATTTGGCAAATAATAAATTCAGCGTATGCTTTTTCTGATCCGGCTTAGCGATGACTGGGTGATGCCGAGATAAGAGGCTAAGAGTGAGAGGGGAACCCGGTTTGCCAGTTGCGGAAACTTTTCCAGAAAATTCAGGTAACGAACCTTAGCATCTTCATTCAGCATGGGGCTTAGCCTGTTCACTTTATCCACCAATGATTTTGCAGTAATTTGATTGATAATGCCGTCCCAGCTAATGATGGTTGCCGACAATTCATCCAGCGTTTCCCTTGAAAATACAATCAGCCTGCAATCGGTAACCGCTTGTACGTATTCGGAGGAAGGAATGCGTTGCGTATAGCTGTTGATGTCAACCGCGAAATTGTTTTCGTCAATAAAGTATTTGGTAATATCCTCTCCTGCGCTGTTATAATAAGAAACCCGCAGGATGCCTTCTTCAATAAAGGCAACCCGCCGGGGGATTTTACCCGCTTCTGAAAAGTAGCCATCCTTTTTCAATTCGGTTGGCTGTGCTTTGCTTTTTATCAGCTCAATTTGCTGTGCGTTAAGTTGCCCGAAGCGGAGTAAATAATTGATGAGTGCTTCCATGCCGGCAAGTTGCAAAATGTTCCGCTAATGCTATTTGTCATTTGGCAAATAGTGTAGGTTGAACGTGTTGGCAGGTACTATAAAAGGCTTTGCGTTCGAAAGAGGATCGAAACAAAATACATAAAAAAGCGCCAGGCGAAACCCAAAGCCCCGCCCGACGCTTAACACTTGTTTATTACCGGCACAGGCTTTTCTGTTGCTTGTTTTATGCCGGATTATTTCAGGGCATAGTTGATGTAACCACCGTCAACCACCAATTCTGTCCCGGTAATAAAACCTGCATCGTCCGATGCCAGGAACAAAACCGCTTTTGCAATTTCACCGGGGTTGCCAATTCGTTGTAAAGCGGTTAGGGAAGCTAAGTAGTCTTTGGCTTCCGGAGGCAAAGCTGCATCTAAACCCTCTGTTTGAACAGGACCAGGACTAACGATGTTGACCCTGATTTTTCTTGGCGCTAACTCATTCGCCGCAATGCGACCAATGGCATTTACCGCTGCTTTGGTTGCGGCATACACGCTTCCGTTTAAGCCCGAAGCCGTTGCCACGATAGATGAAGTTAACAGCACGGAAGCACCTTCTTTCAAATGCGGAATCAGCTTTTGCAACGTAAATAAATAGCCTTTTACGTTGGTGTTGAATTGTGCATCAAAGTCGGCTTCAGTTACCTGTTCAATAGGTGAAAATGCCCCGATGCCTGCATTCAAAAACAGAACGTCTATTTTACTGCCGCTATCTGCAACTGCTTTTTCTAATACTGCAATCCCTGCCAGGTTGGACGTGTCGGAAACGATTGTTTTCAGTTTCGGGCTGTTGATTTTTACCGCTGCTTTTTCCAGATTGCCGGCGCTTCTGCCGGTTACCCAAACAGTTGCGCCTGCGTTGATGAAGGCTTGTGCGGTAGCAAATCCAATTCCTGTACTTCCGCCTGTAATTACTACATTCTTGTTTGTGAAATCCATTTTAGTTTTTTTGTTTAATGACACAAAAGTAGAGTGGTAAATTTATTTTAGTTACTTTGTAACGAAAAGTAACAGTAACCTTTATGTAACAAAGTAACCTACGCGGAAAATGAAATGTTCAACCAACGACACGAACAAAAAGAAAATCATGGCGGTACATGATGCGATGGATGCACTCAGCGGCAAATGGAAAATTTCCATTATTTCGTCTGTTTGCTATTATAACAAAAGAAGGTTTTCCGAGATTCTGAATGATGTAAACGGCATATCGAACAAAATGTTGAGCAAAGAATTAAAAGAGTTGGAAACAAATAAACTTGTCAAACGAACAGTTTTGGATACACAACCCATAACCGTTGAATATCAGCTAACCGAATACGGTTTAACGTTAAAAACCGTAATTAATAATTTGGCGGATTGGGGAACGGAACACCGAAAAGTGATGATCGGGAGGTGATGTTTAGTTAAAAGGCTGACCGGTTGCCTGTCGTGATAACTATTTAAACCGGATGCTTTTTTAAGCGGTGCTGCCGGGTAACCGGATTTTGATGGCTCTGATTTAAAAGTTGCAGGTGGGCTTTAGGGCATCTCTGAAACCTGTTTTGTTACAGGGTTCGGATTCGTGCGGACAAAGCGGAATTTCCTGACTTGCAGCGATGCGGCTTTTGAGTGAAAAGGGAAAGCCAGATTGTGCAAAAATGTTTTGCCAGCACTTGCATTGATGCCCGTAAAAGTTGTGATGATCACAAAAAACAAAGCCTGGTTTTATTAACAGGCTTTGCTTTTTTGCGATTTAAAAACTAACCGGTTCCTACGCCATAGCCACTTCAGCAAATGCAGTTTCCTTTCCAAGGTTTTCCCATTGCGCCAACTCACTTTGCATATCCGTTGCCTTTTTAGCAGCTATGTCCTGGGCATCTTCGCCCAGAAACAAGTGCAGCGGCGGGGTTCCTTCTTCACTCATTTTAATCAATACATCCGCAGCCTTCTCCGGGTTGCCGGGTTGATTGCCTTTGATGCTGTTTACGTGTAAATCTTCCAGGTGGCGCACAGCCGTGTATTGCGCCAGCGGATGCGCCGGTGTGTTAAGCGAACCTGCATCCAAAAAGTTGGTGCGGAAATAACCGGGCAACACCACCGTAACCTTGATGCCGAATTCTTTTACCTCTTCCGCCAGCGATTCGGTAAAACCCACAACGGCAAATTTGGTAGCGCAGTAGATGCCCCAACCTGGAAACGAAGCACTGTAACCTGCGATAGAAGCAATGTTTACAATGTACCCCGAACCTTGCTTGCGCAGGTGCGGCATCGCCTTCCGGATCACGTTCAGCGAACCGAAAACGTTCACATCAAAATTGGTTCGGGCTTCGGCGTCGCTTAACTCTTCCAACGCACCCAACTGACCATAGCCGGCGTTGTTTACAATAATGTCAATGCGACCAAAGCGGGTTACTGTTTGTTCTATCGCTATGCCTACACTTTGCTCCGAAGTAATGTCAACCGCCAGCGGGAGGAAGGCTTCGCTGTTGTTGCCAACGGCTTTCTCTAAATCATTTGCTTTTCTGGATGTGGCCGCAACCCGGTAGCCTTGCGCCAATAACTTTTTTACCAATGATAAGCCGATGCCTTTAGAAGCACCGGTAACCAGCCATACTTTTTTGTTGTTCATAATTCCGCGTTTTTAGAACTTCAAAACTATGCTGTACAAACAGGGCGGCACTTGCGGCATTCAAACCAATACTTGCGAAATTCAAACAATCCGGAAAGCGGATGGCGTAGTGGCTGTTTGCTTTTTGAAAAAGTTGTTGAAGTGCGAGGGCTCTTCAAAGCCAAGGCTGTAGCTGATCTCCGACACGTTCCAGTCGGTTTGCTTTAATAAAGCCCTGGCTTCGCTTGCGAGCCGTTCGGCAATGTAGGTGGTAGTGGTTTTACCCGTGGTGGCTTTTACGGCGCGGTTCAAATGATTTACATGCACGGCAAGTTTGCCCGCAAAGTCTTTTGCCGACCGCAAAGAGAAGCGTTGCGCCGGCGTTTCAATAGGGAACTGCCGCTCCAGCAATTCGGTGAAAACTGCGGTGATGCGGGCATCCGCGTTCGGATGCCGGTACAGGGTTTCCGAAGGGTGCAGTTTTAAAGCGAAATGAATTAATTCCATCACATGATTGGCAAGCAGGTCATACTTAAACTGATAGTCGGAGCCAATCTCCGCCAGCATTTTAGCAAACAAACCCGCCGCTTCTTTGTGCTGCGTTTTGTTCAGTGCATAAGCCGGTTTACCTCCGGGTGCAAGCATCGGCAGCTCGGCAAGCTTGCCGCGTAAACGTTCCGTAAGAAAGGCTTCTTTAAAAATGCAGAAATAACCGGCGGCGTTTTCGCTCAACGGTTCAAAATGATACGGTACTTGCGGGTTAAAGAAGATCAGTGTGATGCCGCCGGCTTCAATGGTCTTGTCGGCATAGTGATAAAGATGCCGCCCGCTGATGAGGGCGATCTTGTAAAAATCGCGGCGGGAATACGTGATGGTGCTGTGCCCGTTTTTCCAGCATTCTTCCAGCCGGAATACATTAAAGTGACCGGCTTCCTTGCCGGTAATTTGAGCTGATTGGTTGAGCACCTTGCTGTAAAAACTCTCCAGCGTTGTAGTAGAAGGCATGGGTCAAAGTTATGAAATTCAAACAGAGACTTAACATCCGAAACAGTAACGAATGCACTTCCTTTATTCTTATGCACAAGGGGTGTTCGGTTGATGGATATGCAGCAAAAAAATTTGTTGGACTTACGTAAAGGAACGCGGATGCTTTGAGTACAGTCGGCACCCATTTTTGCTAACCCATAGCGAAATGGTGCTTAGAATCTCATTCGCTCTCTTACTCAGTTTCGCCTGAATGTATTGATGTGTGCTGTGACCGGTGAGCCTTCGTGGCATGGGCTTTTGAAAAAGTTGCCGACGACCCGGATATAGTGTGCAGGCATTGTTTAAAGCAACGTATTGCATAGCCAATTCAACTGATGGTTTTAAAGAAATCGGTGATGTCGTTTGCCAGCAGCGCCGGTTGTTCCATGGCGGCAAAGTGCCCGCCGGCAGGCATTTCCGTCCAATGTTGGATGTTGAATCCTTTTTCGATGAAGGAACGGGGTGGCGTTGGCAACTCCTTGGGAAACTTTGCAAAACCAACCGGCACTTTTATAAAGTCGGTTTCTCCAAACTTCATTGGTTTGGCGCTGTTTTCATTATAGATACGAATAGAGGAATGAATGGTTTGAGTGAACCAATACAAACTCACATTGGCAAGCAGTTCATCTTTTGTGAAGCTGTTTTCAACATTGCCCCGGTTATCACTCCATCCGGAAACTTTTTCAATTATCCATGCACACAAGCCAACCGGAGAATCATTTAATCCGTACGCCAGGGTCAAGGGCTTTGTGCTGTGTATGGACGCATACGCCCCTTCTTTTGCCGACCAATCCGCCGCCGTTTTTTGGAAGGCTTTCACTTCCGCTGAAAGTTGTTCACCCGCTTTTAAATAAGGTTGATACGAACCGGAAATATAGTTCAGGTGCAAGCCTATTACTTCGTCCGGATAGTGTAGCGATAGCCAGGTACTGATGCCCGAACCGATATCCCCGCCCTGGGCACCGTACTTGCGGTATCCTAACCCGTTCATTAATTGATGCCACAAGTCTGCGATATAAGCGCTGTTACAACCAGGGTGAATGATCTTATCGGAAAAGCCAAATCCCATTACAGACGGAATCACCAAATCGAAGGAAAACTCCGGGTTGGTTGTCAGCAGCGGTATCAGTTTCATCATTTCTAAAAACGAGCCTGGCCAGCCATGCGTGATGATGAGCGGAATGGATGTTTTGCCTTTCCCTTTTATGTGCAGGAAATGAATTTTATGCCCGTCAATGTCAGCCAGAAAATTGGGGTAACTGCTTATTTCGCTTTCTACTTTACGCCAGTCGAATTTGTGGAGCCAATAGTCCGTCAATTCTTTCATGTACGAAAGATTGGCGCCGTAGGTCCAGCCGGAATCTATGATCTCATCTGTCCACCGGGTAAGTTTCAACCGTAGCTTTAAATCGTCAAGCGCCTGTTGTGGAATATTGATTGAAAAAGGCTGTATCATTTTTTTGCATTTACCGGTACCTACTTGCCAACTCAAAGATTGGAAACTGCGCTGAGTGAAAAGCCGTACAAGCCAATTCATTCATGGGTGCAGCTTAACCCTTCATGTAGTATTCATCAACGTAGGCTTACTGCTCAGGGTAATTTGATCAGTGATGTGATGGATGTGATGCCTGACTGGAACTTACGAACCGGAAAGCAGAAATCAAAATGTATCAGGTGGTATCAACCTGAAGCCTCCTTGTAATAGCATTCGGTTCTTTCTCTCCGCTCAAATCCAGTCCAATTCCTTTACCGTTCGCTCATCTTCGACGTTACCTGTATGCAGAGTGGCTTTCGGTTCAAATAACAAGTTGAATACAACGTCGCCGGCGGTATGCGGACGGTGCTCAACGCCTTTTGGAACAATCAGTATTTCACCTTCCTTTACTTCAACGGTTCTGCCGTCGCGGAAGTCCATCAACAGCGTTCCCCTAAACACCATGAACAGCTCGTCTTCGTTTTCATGGCTGTGCCATACAAAGTCGTCTTTCAATTTGCACAGCTTTACGTGCTGCCCGTTTAGCTCGCCAATAATATGCGGCGTCCATTGCTTATCAAACAAAGAAAACTTTTCCATGATGTTGATGGCGTTGATGGCTTGCATGTCTCTTTACGTTTTGCTGTTAGAAAATATAATCAATCCTGCATTGCAACCGTATCACGGCTTCAATATTTTGATCGAAAAGAGTTGGGAGTAAGTGTTGAGCCGGAATCGGAAACTAAATTAGTGTGTAACTGCTTACAGTTTGTCAATTACCGCTTATCTATCTTCCTTTCCCTTTACACAGGAACCTAAAGGTAAATAGCATAACTGTTACCTGTGCTGTGCAACAACTTATATTTCTTTAGATGAGGCAACGTTGGTTGATTGCAAATATCATGATGTAGTGTATGCATGCTTTCGCTTTCACACATAAAGGCTTTATACAGGCGCCATACAAACCTTGATTTGTATTTCCTATCATCAATTAAACGACTGGCGAAATGCCAGGGGCGAAAGCGCCGTTTTCGTCTTAAACAACTTGCTGAACGATTGCGAATGTTCAAAGCCTAATTCGTAAGCAATCTCGCTTACCGATAAGTCGGTGGTAGAAAGCTTTTCCTTGGCTTTTTCAATCAGCTTGTTATGGATATGCTGTTGCGTGTTTTGCCCGGTTAACTGTTTTAGTAAACTGCTTAAATAGCGGGTGGAAATATTCAGCGATGCGGCAACCTGTTGCACCGTTGGCAGCCCTTTGGTAAGTAAGTGCTCGTTATCGAAACAGTCGGACAGCAGCTCTTCCAACCGACTTAAAATTTTATGATGGCTTACTTTCCGTATCATGAACTGGCGTTCGTAAAATCGTCGTGAGTAGGTAAGCAACAGCTCTATATGGGCAATGATAACATCCTGGCTGAACTTGTCAATATTGGCTCTGTACTCCTGTTCAATGTTGTTGATGATTTGATTCAAAACCGCTTCCTCTTTTTCTGCAAGAAACAAGGCTTCGTTTACTGAATAATGAAAAAACTCGTAACCCTTGATGGTTTTAGCGAGTGAGGTATTCCACAAAAAATCAGGATGCACGAACAATATCCAGCCCGAACGTTCGGGGTTGGCGGCGCCCTCTATCGCCAACACCTGGTTGGGCGCCATAAAGTACAAAACGCCTTCGTCGTAATCGTATTTCTGTTGCCCGTACAGCAGTTTGTTAACGCCCCGCTTTAACGACACGGAGTAGAAATCAAACACCACGCTCATGCCCGGCGCCTCTTTGATCTGCGCATAATCAACAATGCTGATGAGCGGGTGGTGCGGCGAAGAAAGCTCCTGTAACCGGTGCAGCTCCGTTATTGATTGTATTCTAATGAGTGTTTTGTGCTCCATATTGCAAACAAAGGTTTACTTTTTTCGTCCCTTTTCAATCAGTTTATCCATATACTTCATAAAGAACCCGGGAGCCACTCTGCCCATTAGCTTCAAGGCTTTCGCCATCCCCGGCACAATCTCCAGCTTATTCTTCAGAATTCCTTTGATGGCTTCACTCACCACTTTGTCCACCTTCATTACCGGCGATGAATTTCCCATTTCTATGTTGGAAAAGGCATCCTGCAGCGGGGTATCGGTTGATGGCGGCGCCACTTCAAAAACAGCAACGCTGGTGTGTTTCAACTGCAAGCGCAACACTTGTGTGTAAGCATGTACGCCGGCTTTGGCAGCGCTGTATATGGGCGAAGCCGGGAACGGAACAAAGGCAAGCCCGGATGAGATATTTACGATGGCAGCCGTTTTTTGCCCTGTAAGATGCGGTAAAAAACGGTGAACCATGCGGATGGTTCCCGACAGGTTCGTATCTATTTCGCGGGTTACATCTTCCAGGCTCATGGTGCTATCCAGCACATTCAGGTCCCGCATAATGCCTGCATTATTAATGAGGATGTTGAGCCGGGGAAATTGTTTTATAACATCATTGTGCAGGCGGTCAATATCATTGGCATTAGCCACATCGCTTTGAAAGGTATGGACGTTGGAAAACTCTGTTTTTGTCTGCTCCAGTTTTGCGTTATCCCGACCGGTAATGATAATGTTGGCTGCGCCTTGCCGGGTAAGCTGTTTTACAAATTCCAATCCTATTCCGCTACTTCCGCCGGTAATGAGTAAAGTGCTGTTTTTTATTTCCATGACAGTTTTTTTGTTGCTGCAAATGTCAACTGCCACCGGAACTCCGGTGTGCCTGAAAGTAAGAACGTTGTAGCCAAAAGGTAGGATGTTTCGTTTTGGTACGAGAGTGTTTTGGGCAATAAAAGCCAGCGTTTAGCAATCCTCAATTCAATTGCACTCTCGTTGGTTAACATGATCTTGAAAAAATGTTCCACTTTATGCAGTTCGGCAGACAGCTTTTCTCTTGTTTCAAGCGTTGAGAACAACACTTCTCCCGCTTTTGTACATTCTACAAACATGGCAGCTTTAGGTTTGTGAAAAAAACGGAGCAGTTGGTCTTCCCCGATCTTGAAAGTATCATGTTGCTGGTAGCTGCTTTTATTCATCTTTAGTTTGTGCGTTCAACTTTACCATAGTGCGGTTAAATAAAGTCAGGTTGTTGCCTAAAACTGAAAAGAAATCCATGTCGGCGTTTTCCACTGCCGTCAATGCTTTTTGCAAAACTTTTTCGCCTTCCTTGGTTAGGTTAATTGCTTTGGCTCTTGTGTCGGTTTCGTGTTCCTGCCGGGTTATAAAACCTTTTTCTTCTAAAGTTCGCAATACTTTCGACACCATCATTCTGTCGGCGTTACTTTGGTTGGCAATATCAACCTGGGTAACGGCATTGCTTTTTTTTGAAAGCCAACCTACTGCAGCCAGCAATACAAATTGGGTTTGTGTCAAAGCTAAAGGGTCTAAAACCTTTTTTTGTTTACGCTGCCATAGCATCGTTACTTGTCCAAGTAAATACCCCGGGCTGTCATTTGGATTTTTAAACTGGAATTTAATTTCTTTGGGCATAATAATGTTGTCAATAGTTATTTCGCTTCCAAAAAAGTAAGTTTATAGCCGTCAAGGTCTTTTACGTGGAAGGCTCTGCCAAAAGGTGTTTCCATAATTGGTCCTACGGTAGTTAGCCCCTTCGCAATGAAGTCCTCTTTCAGTTCGTCCACATTTTTATTTCCGGCGAACCAAAGCGATACACCGGCTCCCAACTCTTTTCCTTCAATTGGCTCAAGTGGTGTGCGGATAGCAAAACTTGCCTGCCCCTGATTGTACTTAAAAACACAAGCCTGGGGATTCGAATTGTCAATTTCAAATCCCAGTTTCTGGGTATAAAAGGTTTTTGACGCTTCCAGATTGCTCACTTGCAGCGAGGCAAAAGTTAATTGTAGCATTTTGTAAAGTTTATTTGTTGTCAAACATATAGTATTCGTGACAACAATTTGAAAAAAATCTTTCACCGTTTAGTTTAAGTCGTCAAAAAGTGATGTGTGATCGTGGGTTGAAGTGGAGATAGCCTTGTTACCGCTAATGCAGAAGTATTGGCTAATAAAAGCTATTCAAGATTCTTTAGACCATATGCTTGCACTAAAGTATCTTGAACACATTGATGAAACAGTAGAAATTGTCCGCCCATGTTTTGCCAATGCGCTGTTAGCGGTAGTATGCACGTTGCTGTGTAGCCTGATCTTTTATTCAGCTTTCCCTGCAAACTTTTTAATGGCTTCCGGCGTAACGGGGGTAAAAAAATTCACCAGATTGCCGTCAGGGTCACGAAATAAGAGCGACTTATTTCCCCACGGCATGGTTGTCGGTTCTTGCACGAGGTAAGGCTGAAGAAAGACAGTTAGTCTTTTGTAATCTTCCTCTACATCCTTTGTAATAAATTCAATGATAGTGGTACGATTTTGCGCTGCCTTTGCCACTTCTTCTCCGCCAAAAAATTGTAAGGTTTTAATGCTGCCGATTGCTAACGTTGCGGAGCCGGTTTGCAACTCTGCAAAATCCGGCGTGGATTGCAAGGCTGGCATCCCGGTTACCTGTTCATAAAATTTGACTAATCTTTCAACGTTGTCTGTAATGATGCGAATGGAAACTAAATTCATGATTTGTTTATTTGTTTGCACAAAGAAACAACAGGCTTATGACAACAGCTTGTCAGGGGTGGCAAACATTTTTTCCTTTGCCGTTAAGTACTCCTGGAGTGTCAGCTTGTGTGGGATAAAATGAGATTCAAGCGGTTCGATTTCTAAAATCCGGTCTAACCGAAACATCCGGTAATCCTTCCGCAACCGGCAATACGCAATAACCGTCCAACGCTCCTGCATACTGTAATACAAGGCAAACGGTTCTATGCGCCGCTCTGTTGTTTCGCCCTTTTGTTCCGACCGGTAGATGATCTTCAGCACGGTAAACGTTGTCAATGCCTGTTGAATTAACGTCAATGAATTGCTCTTGTTTGCCTGCGGAATGGCGGGGCTAACGGCAATGCGGTTGGCTAATAAGGCGGCCTTTTCTTTTGTTGAGTACAGTAAAACGGCTTTTATCTTATTGATTGCCTCCGTATATTCTTTGATAAGAGAAGTATCGCTGTTTTTCTGCACCAGTTGCTCTATTGTAATTAATGCATTGGCTTCACTTTCGGTAAACATGACGGGCGGAATTTTGTATCCTTCCATGAGGGAATAGCCTTTTCCTTCCTCGGTAACTACCGGAACGCCTGCTCCCTCCAACGCTTTTATATCTCTGTAAACCGTTCTGCTGCTGACACCAAATTTTTGGGCAAGGCTTGCTGACGTAATCAGTCGCTTTGTTTGCAGTTGTATCAGAATGGCAGTTAACCGTGAAAATCGTTTGGTGTCGTTGTCTTTCATTTTTCTATAACTATTCATTTCTGCCACTCCACCAACTTTTTCAAAACTCAATGTTGGCACTAAAGGCTTTTATCTGCCGTTGTTTTTCGTCCTTCCGAATTGTTTAAGCGTCCTATGTCAAGGTTGCAAAATTATTTCTACGTCAAAATGAAGTTTCACGTCTTCGCCTACCACCAAACTGCCCGCTTCTGTAAGAAGATTGAACGTAAGCCCAAAATCTTTGCGGTTTATTTTTCCTTCAATTTCAAAACCTGCTCTTGTGTCGTTGTATCTGCCTGTGCCAACGCCTGTAAACTCCACACGTAAGCTTACAGGTTTGGTCGTTTCTAAAATGGTAAGATTACCGGTAAGCTCATATACTTCATTGTTTTTTATGAGTTTGCCGCCAAAAATTATCTTCGGAAATTTCTCTGCTTTTAAAAACAAATCCGATTTAAGATGATTGTCTCTTTCCGTGTTGTTCGTGTCAATACTGTTGGTATCTAATTCAAAATGGATGTCAGCATTGTTGAAATCGTCATTCTCGTTGCGGACCTGTCCGCTAAATGCTTTAAAAGTCCCGGAAACATTGGCTATTGCCAAATGTTTTACTTTAAACTGAACTTCGGAATGTTGCGCGTCAATTGTCCATGTTTGTGTTACCACTTTCATTTTTTGCAAAAGTAGAAAAGGAAATCGACTATGTTTTTCACCTATGTTAAAAAATCATTTTCCACTTCTAATCCGGCTCAACGATTGTTGTGCAATGCCCAAATAATTTGAAATGTCGCCAAGACTAATACGCTGTATTATCGCATCATTTTCCTGCACAAATTTATTGTACCGTTCGGTGGCATTTTCTTCCAACATTTCGCTGATACGTCTTGTCATTTTTGTTGTGGCAATGGATAATAAGTGCCCAAACAGCGTTTCAATGCAGTGATGTTTTTTACGAAGTGTTTCCATTGCATGATGGCTGATAAGTGTAACCGTTGTGCTTTCCAAAGCCACTATCATAAACTTAGACGGTGTTTGAGTAAGATAGCTATCAAACGCTGAAAACAAAATACCTTCTGCAAAAAAACGCATTATCCATTCCTTGCTGTCTTTGAAAGAAACCAACTTTACCAATCCTTGATTAATAAAAAATAAGTGTTTGCAAATTTTACCCTGTTGCAATAAACATTCGTCTTTGCCAAAATTTTTGGTTGTTGCATTTTGCAACAAGTCATTTTGTGCGATTGTGTCAAGCGGTGATAACTGATTGCAATATTGAATAAAATTGTCCATTAAAGTTTATGATTGCATTTGTTTCAAAAGCTCTTGCAAAGTTAAAAATATTAATGAGTTGGCTGTAAGTACACTATAACTTAAGTTAGTTTACATATCCTGTATAGTCCGGATGTTGCGGCGCCACCTGGTAGCATGGCTATGGGCGGGCGTCCCCGCCCGCCTAAAACTTGAAATAATTTAAGTTACACTGTATTTAGTACACTTGCTCTTTTAATATTGTTAGTTGTCTTTCAGATTGTCCACTTTTGAGGTCAATTACCAATTTAGTATTTTCAGTCAGCATTTTTGAAATGTCAAGCATACAATCACAGTAGTTTTCGCAGTTGATTTTTTGCCCGTTTACGGCTATAATTTCGTCGTCAACTTTTAAACCTGCTTTGTCTGCTGAAAGTCCTTTAAAAATACTTGAAACAAGAATCTTTTCATTTTTGTACTCGGCACTAAAGCCAAATGCTTCCCACCCTTCTTTCAAAGTCTTGCCTGCAATTGGAAGTAAGTACATTTCATTATTTTTAAAATTTAGCGTGACAATGAAATCCTGTATTATTGGATTTCCAATAAGATTGTCAACAATTGCATGAGAATATAAAATTGGTTGATTTTTATATTTGATTGATGAAATCTCAAATGCGTCCGCTTTAAAAATATTACCCATTTGAGCTACGGTGCCATTTCCGCCTTCTGAACGCATACCTTCAATCTCAATCAATTTTTTATCGGAAGCACATTTCAAAGCAGTTTTTTCTGTAAGGGTAAATAGTGTTGAACTGCCTAAGTCAAGCATAAAACTTTCTTTTTTCCCGTCAATCCTTGCGTCTATGTAAGGCATTAATCGTGTGTTGAAAGTTACTGGTATTCTGACAGCTTCCTTTAGTTGTGGAATTTTGGAAAGCTGGTCAGTTACAATAATTTTCTTCCTGCTAAAGTCAATTTGCCAAATGTAATTCTTGAAAATGCTTGCGCCAATCAAAGCGCCATCAATCATACATTTAATTGTAGGAGAATTATCAAAATTCATTTGCAATGCGGCTACATCTTTAAAAGTTAACTCACCAATTTTCAGGCTATCAACTTTTACAAGATTTAATTTAGATTTTAAACCGTTGCTGCTGCCAACCGTTTGTGTAGAAAGAATAGGAAAGTTATTTGCCTTTTGTATATTGTCTGTGATGTCGTTGTAGCCGCCTGTATCAAAAATGTAGTCGTAAGTCTTATTCCCAATTGTTACTTTAATAATGATTTCGGCATAACGATATTCAAAAGGAATTTCAAAATAAAAGTCTTTGTTGTCACAGCTAACCGTATTCATCCATTTTAAAACTTCCTTAGGTTTTTGTGAGTAACAGTTAAATGTCACCAAAAATAGTACGAATGTATATAGGTATTTCAAGTTTTGTTTCAAATTAAGGAATGTTCAAAAGCCTTGCCGCCAACGAGCAGAGCTTTGTGCATTTGGGAAATTGACCAACTGTTCGCTTGGAACTGAAACTAAATTAATTACTAAAAGCCGAGTTTAAGAACTACTGACCGGCAGAATTACGTCCGCCGAAACCAAACCTTGGACATGCACTGTCGATGATTGCTGCTACGTCATACCCCAATTGCGCAAAGCCTTTTGTTGGCAGCAGTTTTATTCTGTCCACAAATTACCAATCGAATACGTTTTTGCTTTTCCGCTAATTATTACACGGTCGCCTTTTTCTTCGCAAAATAATACTCCAAGTCGTTCTGAAACTTGAAAAGCAGTTAATACTTTTTTGTTAAGTCTTTCCGCCCAAAATGGAATTAAAGAGCAATGGGCAGAACCCGTAACAGGATCTTCCAAAATTGATGCCTGTGGTGTGAAAAATCTTGAAACAAAATCGCAGTTGTCCCCAATAGCTGTTACAATTACTCCACCTGGGTCAAGGTTAATTTGATCAAAAAACTGTCGGTTTATTTTAATATTTCTAATTTCTGTTTCACTGTCGTACACCAAAACGTAGTCTCTTGATTTGAGAACTTCTCTTGGTTTAATGTTTAATGATTTTTCAATTGTCGCCGGCAAACTATTGGTGATGGGCATTCTTGCTGGAAAATCCATTTTGTAAAGGTCTTTGTCAACTGAAACTTTTAAGTCGCCATATAGAGTTTCAAAAATTATTGAGTCGCTTTTGTAATCAAGAATTGTTTTTAAGCAATGAGCAGTTGCAAGAGTGGCATGACCACACAAGTCCATCTCAATTTCAGGTGTGAACCAACGTAAATGTATTTTGTCGCCTTTATATACAAAAAAAGCAGTTTCCGCAACAGCATTTTCTTTTGCAATTTTAAGCAAGATGTCATCTGTTAACCAATTCTTCAACGGTATAACACAAGCTGGATTACCGCCGAATATTTTTTCAGTAAATGCGTCAATTTGGTATAGGCTATGTTTCATTTATTTGTCGTCGGAAATCGTTGCCAACACGTTTGGTGTTTCACTCATGTTAGAGGCTGGCAAATTATTTTTTAAGTTCATATAATTATTTAAGGATTATATTTTCCTTTTTTTAAAATTCATACTTCATTAAAATCCCTTCATGTTGGTCGGTGTCCAACATGAAAGCTGATTTATCAAATTTTATAAACCCTAATGAATTATAAAACCTAATTGCCTGCTCGTTTTTTTGCCAAACAAATAACCATAGTATCTCAAATTTACTTTCTCTTGCTTTTTCCAAACATTTTTGTATTAATTTCAAACCAATTTTTTTACCTTGAAATTGCTGATGTACATAAATTCTCTCCAATTCAATATATCGTCTTCCCTCTAACTTTTCAATACGTTTAATCCCACGAAGCTTGGCATACCCTGCCAATTGATTTTCTGAATAAGCAAGAAAAAATATAGTGTCTCTTTCATCAAACTCTTTCAAAATTTTGTACTGATTGAAATGCTCTTTCAAATATTTATCCATTTTCTTTTTGGAACTTGCTCCTTCAAAAGCCTGATTAAATGTTTCAGCACCAATTAAACCAATGTGTTCTACATCTTGTCTGGTAGCAATTCTAATAAGTAAATCCATATTTCTTTTTTTGCAAAGAATCTTTCAATCTATCATCGGCTATAAAATCGACCAATATCATCTCCTTGTAGCCCAAAAGCTAAACTGCTGCCGAATATTTTTTCATTAGATGCGTCAAATTTATATAGATTCTAATTCAATTTAATAATGAATAAAAAATTCTGCCAACGTTCAGGGCTTTCTGCTGTGCTGGCATTCTGTGGTTCGTCCGCTTAGCAACTGAAGCCGATTAGAATTACTGATGATGAAATTAAGAACAAATGTTCAATAGAATCCCGTCTGAACGATATGTAGCTGATAAGCGTTTTGTTGTTGATAAATATTCCGTCAGCCAGCATAGCAGAAAACCGCTGTTAGCCGTAGTTTTAGTATTTTCGTGAGGTCTGAAATTAAAGGAATATATGGGTAGGTCTGTGTCAAATATTGAGAAGAATTTTGAAATAATTGTTGGCAACTGTATTGAGGAGTTAAAAACCTTTGAGACTTGCCAATTTCAAACCTGTGTCACTAGTCCTCCTTATTGGGGACTTAGAGACTATAACCATAATAATCAAATTGGTGCAGAAGAAACTTTAGATGCATACATAAATAATATAGTTGAAGTTTTTCGTCAAGTAAAAAGGGTGTTGAAGGATGATGGCACTTTATGGTTGAACATTGGAGATGCCTACACAAGTGGTGGAAGAACTTGGCGAGATGTTGATAAGAAAAACCCTGCTCGTGCAATGAGTTATCGTCCAGATACTCCAAAAGGCTTGAAGCCTAAAGATTTAATAGGCTTGCCTTGGCGTATTGCTTTTGCCTTGCAAAATGATGGATGGTATTTAAGG
Organism: Ilyomonas sp.; assembly: GCA_965247435.1. Taxonomy (GTDB): domain Bacteria; phylum Bacteroidota; class Bacteroidia; order Chitinophagales; family Chitinophagaceae; genus Ilyomonas. The sequence goes on from OZ252019.1 coordinate 3,844,411, forward strand.
TCAGATATCATTTGGCACAAACCTAACTGTCAGCCGGAGTCAGTGAAGGATAGACCGACCCAATCACATGAGTACATTTTTTTGCTGGCAAAGAATGAAAAATACTTTTACGATTCTGAAGCAATAAAAGAAAAATCAAAAGACGGCTTAAGTAAAAGAAATAAAAGAAGTGTTTGGAATATCAATACCGAGCCATTTAAAGATGCGCATTTTGCTGTATTTCCTCCTGCCTTAATTGTGCCATGCATTTTAGCTGGAAGTAAAGAAAGTGATTGGATTATTGACCCTTTTTTAGGTTCCGGAACTGTCGGAGAAGTTGCTCAAAAGTTAAACAGAAAATTTGTTGGAGTTGAACTTAACCCGGAGTATGCACAAATTGCAAAAAAAAGAGTTCATGAATTAGTATTATCATTTTGAACTTGCTCCTCATCCAATTCTTTTATTATAAACTCCCAAGTAGCATGAACCGTACAAAGTCGTTTGTCTAATTGATTAATTTTTAGCTTTCTTTCGGAGCCGCCATCAAAGTAAAGCACAAATTTCAAAGCGTTTGTTGTCGTATCTCTTACTCTACAAAATCCCGGTTTTGGCATTTGTATGCTATCGGTTGTCATTACATATTCTCCATTCGTAACTTCCATAAGTAATGCCTTAGGAATTTCAACCAGTTCATACTTCCAAAATGGTTTTGAGGGTAAAGGTTTGCCAATGTTGCGTAGGACTAATACTCTATCATAGTTTGAAAGGTGGTTTAAAAACTGTTGTGTCAAACCATGCAAATGTTCCACTTTGTCTGACCATTCGCCTTTTCCTAACTCCATGTATTTGTGAATATTTATGAAGTCTGTTCTTAGTTTACTATCAGCTTGGGTTTTTAAGGAAAATGTTTCGTTATTGATAGAAACATCAGCACCGGGATTGTTGTATGCAGATTTCTCAGCAGAAATACCATAGTATTTAAAAACATTTACAAGAACATATTCAAACTTGTCTTTGGTGAAGGGTTCGTCTGTAAAACAGTGGTGTATACGGAGAGCATCCCCGAAATCATCTAAAATGAAGTCTGTAGATATAAGATTAGTTAGAGGATTTCTGTAAAAGGTTTTAGGTCTTGTAAATTGATATGCAATTCTTTCTAACCATATAATTTGCCCTTCAGTTAGGTCAGGCAAGTATTTTACCAGTCTTTCAACTCTTTCTTCCTTCGTAATCTTATTCATTTTTCTTTTATGCTATGTTCATCAAGAGTTCTCAAACATAAATAAAACTTGCTGAAACAGGGTGTGTCTTGTCCTGAAATACGTTGACCATTTTTGATTAAGGTTTGCTGTAGGTTTTCTTAGTTTTTTCCTGCCCTAAAAATGAAGTTGTTTTGATGTAAGTGGGACAAGGCTTTTGTCCCACTTCATTTTCAGTGCGTTGATGATTTTGGCACTATTCAGGTTGCTCCTCAGCAGAGCCTGCTTCCATCCTCACATCAACATTACAAATATAATCAATCATGCTGCTTCTCTTTTATAGGACTTATACTTTTGCTGATTGTAAGCATTGTGAACCATCTGCGGTGTCTTCAAATCCAGGCTCCAGTGCAGGCGTTCATTGTTATAAATGTCCACTGCTTCTTTAATCATTGCACGTGCAATGGCCATGCTGGCGATGGTTTTTCGCAGTCCAAACTCGTATTTAAGAATGCCGTTGATACGTTCTGCAATTGCATTTTCATACGGGTCTGATTGCTGCGTAGTGCTCATTACAAAGCCCTTATCTTTAGCAAACTCGGTATAGTCAGGACAGCAATATTGCATGCCCCGGTCGCTGTGGTGAATGATGTTTTTATGATGGTGCTGACAGTTTTTGTGAGCCATAGTGAGCGCTTGCTTTACCATTGATACTTTCATGTTATCGTCGAGGCTCCAGCCCATTATTTTCTTTGAACAGGCGTCTGTTACAAGGGCTAAATAAGCATGCCCTTCGTCGGTTTTTATATAGGTAATGTCACTGACAAATGCTTGTTCTGCGTGTGTTATCTCCATATCTTTCAATAAATTAGGAGAGGTGTAGTAAAAGTGTTTTGAGTCGGTGGTGATATGAAAACACTTTGTTTTTTTTACCAGCAATCCTTTGCAGCGCAACAGGTCAAACATGGCATCTCTGCCCATTTTTATGTTGCGCTCCTGCAACACAGGCTGAAGCTTTTCATATAATTTGCGGGTGCCTGTCTGCGGCATCTTCTTTCGGATTTCGGCTACTTTATCTAATACAATTTCATGCTCCTTCTGTTTTTGTTTATCAGTTTCGATGCGTTGATAATATGCTTGTTTGCTTATCCCGAACACTTCATACAGCCACTTTACTTTGTAAGCTTTTTCTTCTTTCGCTGTATCTCTTGTGCCAAGTGTTCGGGTAAAAACTTTCCTGTCTGCCGCCAGGCAGGTTTGAAAGTTCCTCCCCCGTGACTTTTTCAAACTCTGCTATCATGTCCTGCTGGAAGTCTTTGATGAACTCCAGTTCTTCGATGCGCTCTCGAAGCTTTTTATTTTCCTGGTCTTTGCTCATTCGCTTAGATTTTGATGCATAGTTACTAAGTTTCTTCATCCAGTAGTCAATAGTGCTTCGGGAAATGTTATACTTTTTAGAAGCATAATTTACTGAAATGAGACCGTTGTTGATTTCGTCAATGACGGAAAGTTTGAAGTCGAAACTGACTTCTCTGCCATTCTTTTTTCGGCAGGCCTGTTTTTTCTGTGTGTCCATGCTGACCAATGTTTGTTTAATTTTTGGTCAACCTATTTCAGGACGAGAGAGGCGGAACAATTACAGCCAACGTTCAGGGCTTGGCGTTATTGGGATGTTTGAAAAACGTCAGTCCGTAACTGAAGTTGATAATTGCAATATTGCTGATATTTTATTCATAAGCCAAATTTATAACGTCACGCTGGAACGGAAGCACAGTATAGAACAAAAAGTTGATGTTTACAATGTCAAGCCCAAATTGCAGCAAACCCCATGTTAGCGGTTCGTTGCTTGCATTTCGCTTAGTTTACTTCGTTTAAAGTCTTCTTGTTTGGTAAAGTATTCTACTCCTAAAACTAATAATATTGAACCAATGAAAGATACCTTCTGCATGATAGCTAATAACACCCAATTACCTGTCCCGTATAAATATAAAGTGTAGTAGAAGGTCAACAAGCAAATAATGCACGAGATTTTAAGCAAATAAAGCTTTGTCTTCAGGATATATACAGTAATGTAGAATAAACCAATCAAAAACAAAGTGCTTGATATTGTTACCATCATGTCGTGCAAAGGTGTTACAATTAAGAAATTAAACAGTATGTTGAAAACACCTACAATTTTTAAGACAGTTGCAGCGTGTTTTGTAGAAATCTTTTTTGACGTATTGATAAAAAAAACCCCATCTCCAACCGACTGAAATGCCATTCCAATAATTGCCCAAATTCTGGAAGGGTTTTCTAAACCATTTATTGCTTTTGCAGCAAACAAGTTGCTTATAAAATTTTTTGTCCAGTCAAACCCGATAGAATTTTTGTCAAGCAACGTTCCGCCTGGATAAAAAAATGTCGCCACTACTATAAAAATCACAGAAATCAATATGCATATTAAAACCGAGTATTTCCTAATCATTTGTCTAATTGCTAAATTTTCTCTCCATTATCCAAGTTGTCTACAGTTTGTGGCAAGTCTGTCTGCAATGACCGCTAACGGTTCGGTATTGGCGAATTGCAGGCAAAATAGTTACGTCAGCACAATATAGTACAAAAGCTTAATTGAAAAACTAATGAACAGCACATATTCGTCCGCCTGCATTTTGGCAATACACTTGTTGGCTGCTGTTGTCAGTCGGTAAAAATGCCAAAAGTACCTTTGTCACAATAGAGCTTTATAAAGTCTATGATTGAGTCAGCAATGTATTTTCTTTTAAAAACTTTTAGGTCATTCACATCCTTTGTCCATGTAAAAAATTTATACTTATTCCTGTCGGTATTTTCAATCTCCAGTCCACATGTTTCTGAATATATCATGTACTCTGCAAATACTAAGTAATCTCCTGTTTCGTCTACTAATTTTTCTACTTCATTTAAAGGAATAATATTGAAAATCCAATCGTCTCCTTCAACTCCATTTGTAAAAGAATAAAAGTCTACTAAATCGTCTGGAAGTTTTACGCTGAGTTGTTGTTCTATTGCCGATATGTCCGTTCTGCTCATTCCCGGCTTTGTCCAAGTTGGATATTTTATATCATCTGAATGGATGGTGTCCAAAAAATAAGCAACCGTCATAATAGTTTTGTTTGCAAACACAAGCCGTTACATTGAACTTTTTAAATGAATGGCAGCCAACACATAAATATACGCAATAGTACAAAATTGCCAATCTTATTAATCTATTAATAATCAATTGTATTCCTTTTACCAATCGCAATTATTAGTTGCGCAAATACACAAACCGGCAATCTGTAGTTTACTTATTTTATTCATGCAGCAATATACTTCACACCAACAATTTTTTGCAACACACAGATACGGTTTACTGTTATTTTCCTTAGCTTATTCAGTTACTAACCAGCTTGTTTAGCTCTTAAACAACGTGTTTAGCTGCCAAACAGCGTGTTCTTGATTAAAACAATGTGTTTTTGTGCTAAACAGTGCGTTTTTGTGCTAAACACTGTATTTAGCTGCTGTTTACGGTGTTTGGCTGCTAAACACCGTGTTTTTGCTCTAAACAAAGAAAACGCAGCAATGCTACCCGTTTTTAAAAAAAGATAAAAAATATAAAAAGCGATTAAGATTGCTTTCGCCCTTTGCGCCATTGCAAAATGCATAATAATATTGTGCCCGTAAAACAATATTTAATAAAACAAAAAAACCAGTATCATGAGTTTACCAATCAGAGTATCCACCGCGTTTCTAAGAAAAAACCCACTCCTGAAAATTAAAGCAGGACAGTTAATTACCTCCGGCCTCGCAGCAGAAGTTTCTACCTTTAGCAACCTGCCGGTGCCCCTTACGGAGCTGGAATCGGAAAACTTTAAATTTCAGACAGCCGAAAAAGCAGCATCCGGTGGCGACAAAACAGCAATCGCCGCACTTAAAATTGTGGAAAGCGGCTGGATATCCAGGTACCGCGAAACTGCCGATTATGTAAGTATGCGCGCCAATGGCAACGCGGAGCTGATACGCAAGGCCGGCTTTGTACCTACCAAAGGCGAGCGCAAAAAGAAAACAGTGCCACCGATGATGAGCAACCTGAAGGCTGCGCCGGGCGGCGGCAAAGGCGTATGCGCCGTATCGTGCACCTCCAGCAAAGACATCAGCGGCTATCTTGTAGTGGCAGCGCCCGAAGAAGTAACAGTGGCCATGGTGGGCGATGCGATAGAGCTTACCCTCAACGGTATTAAGATGTATGTAAAGCCTACCAGCCGCAGGATTACGCAACTTACCAACCTTGCCAGCAAACAATCAGTATGCGTAAGCATGATTGGCTATAATGCTGCCGGCACCGGGCCGCTTACTTCCAGCATAGAAGTTACCCCGCAATAAGGGATGAATACCTGATGTATGGTTAGTAATTTAGTTTGAAATAATTAAGTGTAACCTGTCAGGTTAAATAGCTTTGTAAAATAAAAATGTGTAGTAACCTGACAGGTTAATTGCTGTTTTCGTTGATTGTTTTTTTTAAGAAAAAAGAACGAAAAAGCCACAGAGACACAATATACAGCACGCTTCTCTGATACGCCCTGATGTGGCTTTTGTACTGCTGTGAATTGTGCAGCAATAGTGCTACGCCAAAGCGAAGAATAAGTGTATTGCTGCTTTCCTTAATTTTTAAAACGGGTATTTATTGCATCGCAAAGCCGCAGCGTGTATGCGGCTTTTGTGTTGGTAAACGTTGGTTATAGCACGCGCAGCAAAGCCTTATACGCTATGGCAAATTTTTTTGCAATAGCGTATAAGTGTCCGGAAGAAATTTCTAAATAAAAAAACGAAGCAAAAAAGAACCCGCAGGGTTCACCTGTTTATAGATAAATAATACAGCATCGCGATACGACTCCGCAGCAATCGCGTTATAAACAGGTTTTCTTTACGCTGTAAACATATAATTTCTACGGAATTTTTCTTCCCGATACCTGCAACCATGATGGTAACAAGGCCTGCCTTAGCAGGCACTCGCCAACTACGCTTATCTTAGCGCTTCATTTATCACGCCTTATGAAAACATTGTTCTTAGTCTTGCTTACCATTTGCTGCCTGTCTGCCGCAGTAGCCCAGCCAAATAAATATGTTGGTACCAAAGGCGCCACTATTACCGCGCCGGATGGTGCTCCTTTTTACATAAAAGGCATTAACCTCGGCAACTGGCTGGTGCCCGAAGGCTATATGTTTGGCTTTACCAATACGGCTTCTGCACGGCTTATTAATGAAGCGCTGAGCGAACTGATTGGCCCTGCCGCCACCGATGCTTTCTGGAAGCGCTACCTGCAGGCCTACATTACAAAAGACGATATTCACTACATTAAATCCCTGGGGATGAATTCCATCCGCGTACCATTCAACTACCGCCTGTTTGCCCCTGAGCACTACATGGGCGCTGCCGATAGCAACCACGGCTTTCGCCTGCTGGATACACTGGTTAGCTGGTGCCGTGCAGAGAAGCTGTACATCCTGCTGGATATGCACTGCGCACCGGGCGGACAAACGGGCGATAATATTGATGACGGCTTTGGCTACCCTTTTTTGTTTGACGATAGCGAAAGCCAGCAACTGACGATCCGTATCTGGAAGCGCATTGCGCAGCACTACGCGACCGAGCCAATTATTATGGGGTATGATTTGTTGAACGAACCGATTGCGCACTATTTCGATACCGCGCATTTCAATCCCTTGCTGGAGCCGTTGTATAAAAAGATTACGGCCACTATCCGGCAGGAGGATACACATCACCTGCTATTTCTGGGCGGCGCGCAGTGGGATTCTAACTTTCAACCCTTCGGCCGGCCGTTCGATGATAAGCTGGTTTATACATTTCATAAATACTGGACCGATACCACGCAAGCCGTTATACAACCGTACCTCAATTTTCGGGATAAGTACAACGTGCCTATTTATGCAGGCGAAACAGGCGAGAATACAGATGCGTGGATTGCGGGCTTTAGAAGAACACTTGAAAAAGAAAACATCGGCTGGCATTTCTGGCCGTATAAAAAGCTGGCCAACGACCGGTGTATAGTAAGCATTGCTAAGCCGGCTTATTACGATAGTGTAATTACCTATACGCAACAGGACCGCAGCTCTTTTGAGCAGATACGCAAGGCGCAGCCCGCAAGCAGGGCCGCGATACAAAAGGCGCTGAACGATTTTATTACTGCCTGCCGCTTTAGCCAATGCACACCCAACAAAGGCTATATACAAGCGCTTGGTTTAAAAGAAGAATAAGCATTGCAAGAGATTTTTTGAAAGCGCTGTTGCTCCATTTTTATGCAACCGTGCTGCCGGCATACAATTATCCGCAGAAAATTAAATTCTCCGGGGCAACCTTTTCCTGCCATACACGTATGCACATATAGTCTGCACCTCTACTATAGCAAAAGCAAGGAAATAACAGTAGCAGCAAAAGACCAACCGTTTAGCAATAACAAACAATCCGGCACCGGCGCTGCATCTATACAGGCTTTCATTCGCACCATCCTGGTCATTACCGCGTATTCTTCATTTTACATAAACCAATCAATCACCAACCGTATGAAAAAGTTCATCCCTTTGATCTTGCTCCTGTTCGTTGCTGCAGCACCTGCAGGCTTTGCAGCCGTTATTAAAATCCAGGTTTCCAATTTTCAGTTTACACCTAAAACGGTAAATGCAAAGGTGGGCGACACCATTGTGTGGATGTGGAAAAACGGTGGCCATACTACTACCTCTTTGGGCATTCCGGCCGGCGCGATAGCCTGGGATGCTCCGATGAATTCGACACACAAGAGGTTTAGCTACCGCGTAACCAAAACCGGCGTTTACAACTACGATTGCACCATTCATGCTCCTAATATGAAGGGCAAAATAAATGTGTCGGCCGCACTTACGGCGGGCTTGCAAGACTTTTCCGTAAGCACAGACAACGGTAAACCCTTACTTGTATGGATAACAACCTTACCTGCCAACGGTGCATACTTCTCGGTGCAAAGAAGCACAGACGGCGACCAGTTTGCGGAGATTACAAAAGTAAACGCCGGCGCTGCCGGCCGCTATAGTTATACCGATAATGCTGGCCTGCACGATAAATTTGTGTACTACCAGGTGGAAATGACAGATGCAAAAGGCAACCGGCAGCTATCGCCGGTACAATTGTTTACCAACACGGCAGCGGCGGCTAAATTAATTACCAGCATTAGCCCCAACCCCATCAGCAATGCCGGCCACTTAATGCTGCAGTTTAATGCAGATAAGGAAGGCAGCATGCTGGTTAAATTATTTAATCAGAACGGAACCCTGATAAAGCAGGCCAACATGAGCGCCGTTAAAGGCCTGAATAACGGGCATTTCCATATAGGCAGTCTTTCGCCGGGCAGTTATTACATCGTTTGCACACTTGGGGGAATAACAGAGAAGCACACTGTAATTGTAAAGTAGAATTGAAAATAGTATCAGGAAAAAGCTTAACGCCCGCGGCAAAAGCCGCGGGCGTTGTTGTATAAATGAAATAAGCGTTGATGGCAGCAACTGCTATTTATATCCTTGCCTTGCTAAAAGCTGTATCCGCATCTTGTAAAAATGTTACCAGGCTAATTGCAGCAACTCCACGCCCTGCCGTTGTACAGATGCGTGCATAATAGTAGCTGCTGTTGTTGTTTGTAACCGCTCCGGTTTGCCGCTCCTTTGTAGTTGCCCGGCTGCCTGCAGGGCTTTTACTTGTGTATCCGTAAGTGATTGGGGCGAGCCTGCTTTCTTCCAGGCTTCATACGCGTTGCTATGGTCTTTGTCAATTATATACCGCGTAACTGTTATTGGCGAAGAAGGCAAACCTGCAATTGTTACATCTACAGATGCGGCGTCTCCGCTTTCGTCTTTATCGCCATAATTCCAAAGCATTATGGTGGCGCTGTGTTTGTCTTTTGCTGCCAGCACGCCTACATCGGTTGTTTCGTTCCGGATGCTGGAATCTACTACCGTCTGCAAGTCGTACATCCGGTTGCTTTGCGCTGCTACCCTGTCGCCATTCATCATTCCATACATGCGAAAAACATTCAGTACCGGCTTGTCTATGCCATTGGTTGCCAGATCGCGGAAGCCTGCAAACGGCGGCTGGTTTTCAAACTCAAAAGACCAGGAAACCGCGCCCGATAAGTTCTTGTTTAATGCATCCGACAAGGCATATATTCTGGCAAAAGAAGCAGCCGTATAGCTGGAATACATGGTACCGTTGCGATAGGCATTTTCGGGATTGGTAGCCATGCCGCAGGCAGCGCAGCCTTCGGGGTCGCACTCACCAATCACTACGGGCGTATTCTTTAATTCCGGATATTTATTGATAATGACAAGGTTATCGCGAATGTTTCGCAACTGCACGCCCATATTCATTGTTACCTCCCCGTTTATAACCTTTGGCTGTCCCTTGGCATGAAACAAAACAACATCCAGCGGCGAGCCGATGGTGCCGGTTGCGTAGTTGGTATCCCGCAGGCAATGCTGCAGAAAAGCGTCTAAAAATTTAGAACCGCCGCCGGTAACATCTGCGCCGCCTATCCTTGCTGTTGGCAAAGCTTTTTTTACGCCGGCGGCTGCATAATCGTACAGTTTAAAAAGCTCCGCTTGTGTGCCCTTCCAGTAAGCGCCATCCGGCTCGTTCCATACTTCCCAGTACCAGCTTTCCACTTCTGTCTGGCCCCACTTAGCTACGCAATGCGCTACCCACTGATATACTAACTCTTCCCACTTGGTATAGTCTTTTGGCGGGTACGCCCAGCCGGTTATTATCCGGTCGTATGGCAGGCCCGGCTTCCAGTCGTGCTGGTAAGGTTCAGGATGCGTGGACAACGCTTTGGGCATAAAACCGATCTGCGCCAGCGGCTTCATGCCACGTTTAATATACGTATCAAAGATGCTGTCTGCAATGCGCCAGTTGTAAATAGGATTGCCGCTGGCATCTTCGGTGTACATATTGGTGGAGCCCCATTTTAAAGAAGGCGTACCATCACCGGTGGTCATCAGGTTGTGCGTGCGTACATACACCGGCACGGGACTCAATGCAGCCAGTTCGCTCAGCAGTTTCCGGCCGTCTTTCATGTAGGTATAGTTGGGCTCGTCATAGCCAAACCATGCCCATACCGGCTTCATTCGACCAATCGTTTTATTTAAATCAACGGTTACCTGCACCGGCTGCGAAATATCCTGCTGCGCCTTGCTGTTGTAGCTAACCATCAATAAAATCCAAAGAAGTGAACAACTGTATCGCCGCATAAGCAAGTATAATTGGAGGAAAAGAATAAGTATAATGCAGTAAAGGAGCCAGCTATTTAACCGCCACTGCAATCTTGGAATCGGCGGTGCCGTAGTATAAAAAGTATTTGCCCTTGTACTGCGCAAGCCCTTCGATAAAACAAACATTGTTTACCTCGCCGGTAAGCTCGTAGGGCTGCTCCGGCTTCATAAAATAATGATCGAGCCGCTGTATTATTTTCGTAGGATCATTTTTATCCAGCAAAACCTGCCCGGCAGTATAGGTGCCTTCTTTAAGGCTGGTATCGCCATCCGGCGGCATCCGGCGGCTGTTGTATAGGAGCAGAATTCCTTTATCCGTAAGCATTGCCGGTGGCCCCGATTCTACAAGGTCGTTATCAAAAAAACGGTCTCTTGTAGGTATTACAATTTTAAGATGGGGCACAGCAAGGGCCACGCCTTTCAGTGCCGTTAATGGTTTTTCGCCTTCCTGCATTTCTACCGGTGTCCAGTTAATTAAGTCGGCTGATGTTGCCGCCCAGATAAATAAATCGCCCCAGTACATCCAGTACTTTCCACCGATTTTTACAGCCGTTATTTTACCCCCTTTATAAGTTGACACAATAGCGCCCGATTTGCTCCAGGCGTTAAGATATTTACCACCATACGCTTTGGCAAACACAGATCCTTTCTTTGTCCAGTGTATCAGGTCCGGGGAAGTAGCAATAAGGAGGCGTGCCGTTTTACCGTCGTACGCAGTATATGTCATGTAGTACGTGCCGGCGCTGTCCTGTACCAGCCGCGGGTCTTCGCAGCCGCCCTGCCATTCCCATTTTTTGTACAAATCATTTTGCGGGTACAATACAGGCGTTGCATAGCGGGTAAAATGAATGCCATCCACACTTGCAGCCAGCCCGATGCGCGAAGTGCCCGAAGGCTTGCCGATGCTGTCCTGCGCACGGTACAGCATAAACAAGGTATCGTTGCGCACGGCAATAGCCGGGTTAAAAACGTTCTTTGCTTCCCAGCCGGTTTGTTTGCCGGTAACCGGATCAATAAATATATTGCCGCCGGGCGCGAGTATCGGGTTCAAACTATCTATTTTAGTAAAGGGCAGTAACGCCCACGAATCGCTGTCTGCCTTGCCGGAGCCGGTCTCTGGAGAAGTGGCTGCGGTATTGTTGACCGATGATTTACAGGCATACAACAAAAAGAGCAGGAGCAGGCAGGAAAGATTTTTCATGGGAGAGCATTTAATAGAGCGATGACACTTATGCAAAGATTGATTATTTCCAGTCATTAACTTGGTAAACCGCAGTGCACTAAAATTTGCTTCTGTTTCCTGTCATTGCAACGCTTTACGGCAAAAACACTTATTGCGCGGTCTTATTGTACTTCGCTTTTACGCCATCCAGCAGGCTGATGAATTTTTCAACAGAAGGATTGTAACCATAGCCGTCATTCACTAATCGCTGCTCATTACCATCTAAGAAAAAATAAAACGGCTGCGTGTTGGCTTTATAATAGGTTACCTGCCGGTCGGCATTTAAATTGCCTAATGTTTCTATCTTTTTGTTCAACGCTTTAGAAAGGTACTGTTCGTTTTCCGGCAGGTCAATCTGCGTTACATCCACATACAAGGATACAATTACAAAGTCGTCTTTCAGCCTTTTCATTACTTCGCTGTTGCTCCACACCTGCCCTTCCATTTTACGGCAGTTTACGCAGTTGATCCCGGTAAAATCGAGCATCAGCGGCTTGTGCAAGGTGCGTGCTGCAGCTAAGGCTTCCTTGTAATCATAATAGATTTCCATCCCATATTTAGTTACTACTTCCGGCTCGTAAATCTTCATCCGGTCCAGGTATTTTACCGGGTGCGGTGCAGCATGATCTTTTACAACAGAAAAATTATTGTTAGCCCCGCCTGCCGAAGCATTAAAATCCTGCGTACCCATAGGCGGCACAAAAGCGCTGATACCTTTTAGCGGCGCCCCCCATAAGCCGGGCACCATATACACGGCAAACGTAAGCGCAGCCATAGCAAACAACAACCTGGGAATACTGATATATGGCAAGCCCGAGTCGTTGGCCGGCAATTCCGAATCGAGATGAAACTTAAGTTTGCCCAACAGGTAAAACCCCAGCAGGAAAAAGATGACGATCCATAAACTCAGGAACACTTCGCGGTCCAGCAGCCGCCAGCCTTTGGATAAATCGGCATTGGATAAAAACTTTAATGCCAATGCCAGCTCGATAAAACCCAGCGTCACCTTTACCGCATTAAGCCAGCCGCCCGATTTACCCAAGACATTCAGCATACCCGGGAACAAGGCGAATAACGCAAAGGGTAATGCTAATGCCAGCGAAAACCCGAACATACCGATCAGTGGTCCATATACACTTCCGTTGAAGGCTAATACCAACAAAGAGCCGATGACCGGGCCGGTGCAGGAAAAGGAAACAATAACAAGTGTAAGCGCCATGAAGAAGATACCGGCAAAATTGTGCATACCTGCTTTGGTATCGGCGCCGGTAGACCACGAAGAGGGCAGATTGATCTCGAAAGCACCTAAAAAAGAAATACCAAAAATAAAGAACAGGCCGAAAAAGATAAGATTGGCAATCCAGTTCGTCGCCAGGTTATTAAGCGCAGCCGGGCCAAAAATAAGGGAGGCTAAAAAGCCCAGCAAGGTGAAAATAATAACGATGGAAGAAGAATACAGGAACGCGTTTTTAATGCCGGCGCTTCTTGTTTTACTCCGTTTGGTGAAGAAGCTGACCGTAACCGGTATCATGGAAAAAATACATGGTGTAAACAGGGCAATCAAGCCGCTGCCAAAGGCTGAAAAGAAGATAAACCAAAGCGAGCTCTGTGCAGTGCTGCCCCCGCCAGGCAGCGTTGACATAATGGTTGCCCGTTGTGGCTGAATATAAAATTTAAAAGGCGCTTCTTCCGGCTTATATTCATCACCGGACTTGTACATATAAGCTATGGTGCCTTTCATCACAAAACTATCGGCCGGTTGTGCCTTTACCGTCTGCTGCCATACTACCGAATCGGTGAAATATTTTACCTGCGTACTAAATACCGTATCATTTTCTGTTTGCAATTTTCCCCTTTCTTCGACTGTATGTACCAGGTATTTACTTACCGTACTATCAAATGTTACGGAGGACGAAGGAACATCTGCAGCCATATTATTGATAGAATACAATTTAACACCCGGTTGTATAATTGCTTTTGCTGACAGCACCGTTTCGCTATCGTTTATCCTTGTTTTACTATAAATAAATTTTACGGGAGTGCTGCCCTGCCCCTGTGCATTGAACGTAAAAACTGTAATCAGTATATAAATACAAAGCCAGACCGGTTTTTTCATTTTAAAAGCTTGCGTATAAAATCGGATAACCCATTATAAACGTCAAATGTAATTCGTTACTTTTACTTTAAAAACGAACCCTTATGAAATCGGCAACAACCACTGTCCTATTGTTGTTTTCCCTATTCATTTTTAACAGTTGCCAAAAAACATCGCCGGAGCAAAATGCAGGCGATAGTGATCAACTGAACAGCACCATTACAACAGAAACCAACGCAACTGCCGCTGTCTTCAGCGTATCCCGCGTTTTTGACAATAACATGGTGATACAGCGCGACAAGCCCGCCTCCGTTTGGGGTACAGCGCCTGCCGGACATACCATCAGCGTAAAGGCAACCTGGAATAACTCAACATTTACCACTGTTAGCGACGGGGTAAGTCACTGGCGGGTAATGATCCCCGCTGCGCCAGCCAACACAAATCCGCAGCAATTAACCGTAACGGATAATAGTGCGAGCCCAATAACTTTTAACAACATACTTATCGGGGATGTGTGGATCTGCAGTGGCCAGTCCAACATGGTAATGCCGGTAGATTCGGTTAGTCCGCCTTACAACGGCTACGAAGGCGTAACCGATTATCAGCAGGAGATCGCTGCTGCCAACTGGCCGCTCCTTAGAGTTACAAGCTTGCAAACCGATTATGAGTCTAAACCGCTTTACAATCTTAGCTATCCGGCTGCCTGGTCTTCCTGCGATCCGAATACGGTGAAAGCATACAGCGCCGTGGCTTATTTTTTCGGCAGAAAATTATTGACTTCGCTTAACGTGCCTATTGGCCTTGTGGTATCGGCAGTTGGCGGCACTTCGTGCGAATGGTGGACTAATAAGCAACAGATAGATGCTAATCCGGTATTAAGCGGTTATTACACAGATTATCGCAATTCGCAATTGTATAATGGTATGATTAATCCTTTAAGGCTGATGTCTGTTAAAGGCTTTATCTGGTACCAGGGCGAAAACAACCGGTCGGACAGGCCGGTTAGTAATTATACAACCTTAAACAGCGCTATGATAAAGGGCTGGCGAAACCAGTTTGGCCAGGGCACACTGCCGTTTTACTTCGTACAGATGACTCCGTTTGATGTTAACTGGGATAAATACAGCGAGCCCAGAGATAACGATTATGCATTTTTCAGGGAGGCACAGGCCAAAGTGCGCAACGTAATTAATACGGGCATGGCCGTAACAATGGATGTAGGAGACCTTAAACGCATCCATCCAAAGAATAAAAAACCGGTAGGCGAGCGGCTTGCTGCATTAGCGCTGCATAAGACTTACGGAATTGCGGTAGCAGATGCAGGCCCGCAATATGTATCGTACACGAAAAATAATTATACCGCTACTATTAATTTTGTTGCCGGCACTGCCAATGGTTTAACCACAGTGAACAACGCCGCATTAGGCCAGTACTTTTTTGTTGCGGGAGCCGATAGCATATTACGGCAGGCAACTGCAGTTATCAGCGGCAGTAAAATAACAGTAACGGCACCGGCAGAAATGCCATTGCCCATTATAGCAGTGCGCTATGCCTTCACAAACTACCCGGTTGGCGCCAACCTGCAGAATGATGCGGGATTGCCGGCGGAGCCTTTCCGGACAGACAAATGGCCGCAGTAGCTATAAAAATATTTACTTAAACAAAAAAGCTATATAACTTGAATTATATAGCTTTTTGCTTTATGGTAGTGTTACTAATATCAGTAATATAAGTTTGGTTGAGCAGCAGTAAAATATATTTATATACTTGATGATTTTAAACGCTGTCGCCGGTTGAAGACTTTTTTATAAACCCATTGAAGGTTGCTTTGCTTGAAATGATCTTTCCATTTTAAAGCCTTCTTTTCTATAAGATGCCAGGAAAGCATGGAAAGAGTTAGTGTAACGCCTGCACTTAAAAGAAAAAAAGTAAAGGTATTCAGGTGCTTAAAGTATAAACTAATGGTTTGCTGTACCGGGTATCCCCAGATATACAAACCATAGGAATAATCTCCCTCCTTCGCGAAGTTCTTCAGGTAGGTGGTTTTTACAAAACTTAAATAGATAACAACATAGCTCAACGTTATCCCGGATATAACGAGGCTCCAGACATAAGCTGTGTTGTAGCGCATATTAATGATCAGCAGGCTTAGCGCGATTGCAGCAACGGTTGTGTTTAAAATTACTCGCCGCCTGAATATGTAAATCAGCGCACCGCAAAGGAAGTAAAACATAGTTTCTAAAATGGCCATGCCGCCATGAAGCAACCTGTTGCGAAAAACTATCACAGTTAACAGTAATAAAAAAAATCCGGCCCTGCTTTTTCTTGAGATTATTAAACCGATGGCAGCAACGAGGCAATAACAAAACAATTCATAAGGCAGGGTCCAGAAACTTCCGTTTACCATTTTTGCCGCCCGGTTCGTTTCAAACACGCCCGGTAAATAATACTGTACGTTAACCATGAAGGTGTTGGAATAGTAATATTTGAATGTAGAAAAACTGGTAAAGTAATCGCTCAAACTATTAGTAGTAAGCAGCGGCCCGATAATGAATACGGTACAACAGACTACGGCAATCAATGCCGGATAGATCCGTAACGCGCGGGATGTAAAAAACTCAGCAACATCACGGGTCCTGTCGAAACTCCGGGTAATCAGAAAACCACTTACAATGAAAAATATGGCTACGCAAATACCACCTATCGTATATCGGCCCTGCGAAAAAGCCAGTAATGGCTCCCGGGCGGATGGATATAAATAATAACAGTGATGAAAGATTACGAGCAACGCAGCCATGAATCTGATGAAATCAAAATTGTTTTCTCTGCCTTGCAGGCAGTCACTAACTTTTCTGTTCATTACGGTGTTTGTGTATAATAGGTTAGGTTGTACTAAATCTTATGCAAAATAAAAAGCACTACAATGTAAAACAAAGAATCAGAAGATTACAGCTTATGGATAATTTTTTAGGTCTTAAAACTGCTCATGTAAATAAATATCGGGTGAAGCAATAAGTTTTAAAATGATCAGCGCTACAGGCGCCAGCGATTTAAGTATCTGCAGGCCACGCTTAGTGTGAGCTATTACAGAAACAAAAAAACCCTGCAGGTTTTGCCTGCAGGGTTTTATGCCAGACTGATTTTTACTTTCTTCTTTTCCGGTTTGCGCTTTTTTCTCCAGGCAATCAGCAGCGGATGAAGCAGCACATGCTCGGCAAAAGCTATTTTAAATGCCTTGACAAATAATGCGCAGTATGTTTTTTTATACAACTTCGGCAGCACTTCATAGATCACTTTTGCGCACTTGGCAGCGCGTTTTTTCATCACTGCATCCATATCTATACCGGAAGTATCTATGTTATAACCATTGTGGTTTTTTATATCCCTGCAAAGCTCATATTCTTCAAAATAATTTATGTAGCTCTTCATCACTTTTTTGGTGATTTGAGCAGGATGCATGCGCACAAAAGCAAGCGGTTCAGGTATAATATAGCAATCGCCTGCATTCAGGTGATGCAGCCACATTTCCCAATCAGTAAGCCATTTGTATTTAGGGTTAAATGCTGCGATATTTTTATTCTTTCCCCTAAACATTACTGCACTGGGCTCACCCAGCCAGCCATAAGTATTTAAGGTAAGCTTTATAATATCATGGCCGGTATGGAAATGCTTTACCGGCAATTGAAAAAGGTTGGAGACACTGCCAAATCCCCGGCGGTAACAGGTAACCAGTGAAACTGTTGGATACGCTTCCATAACTGCTACAAATTTTTCCAGCATTTCCGGATGAAATTTATCATCTGCGCAGAGATATTTTATATAAGTTCCCTTTGCAAGTTCAAGGCATTTATTCCAGTTGCCGGCAAGACCGATGTTGGTAGCATTTTTATAATAACTGATGCGCTCATCCTGCAGGTACTTACCTACAACCTCCGTAGTATTATCGGAAGAGTTGTTATCACAGATAATAATTTCAAAATCGTTGAAAGTCTGATCCAGCACACTTTGTATCGTTTCATCCAGAAGATGTGCATAATTATAGGTAGGTATCAGTACCGATACTTCAGGAGTATGCATTACGCTTTGGTATTAAGGGCTAAAAAAATTTATCTTGTTACCGGTTTCGCTGCAGCCTGAAAGTGGGTCGCAAAATAGGCGTCCTGCTCTTTGCGCAGGCGCTCAACAAACCGGTTGTTGGGCATTATTACATCATCATAGGTTATTACCTGGTCTTTTGCTATCTTGTTTTTCAGCACGCAACCTTCCGCCAGACCTATCGGCAACAGGTTTTCCTCCTGCTGTACATCAGCATTCTCGCAAAGGCCATAAGTCATATAATACCCGATGCCGTCAATAACCTCGCCGGCCTGCAAATCTTTCTTAGCAGCGGTAACTACCTCTACACAAGGCGCACCGATAGGCGTTAAGGCTGCATCCTTCAAAAGCACTGCCCGTACAATGGTATTGGCAATTTCAAAATGACAGAGATGATAAGGCGTATAAAAAAGGTATAAAGGCCCCTGGCCAAGTTTATACAGATTTAGATAGTGCTCCTGTACCGGATCGTCTATAGTACCGAGCACAAACACCCCGGGCGCAGGCTCGCTGATGCCAACCACATAATCTACTATGCCCGGGCCGGTTAAAAGGTCTGTTAGCGGAAAAAGGTTAACGACCTCCTTAATGGTGGTGTTGGGCGGCACTGCCGGGCCGTGCATGCCGCGTTTTGCAACGCGCATACCGGTACCGTTTGCCACGATTGCCTGCTCAAATGATATTTTACTGCCATCTGCAAAGGAAGAAACCATTTCAGGTTTTTGTCCCCATTTCCTGGCAAATTCAATCTGCGTAGTGGGGTTGCGGTAAGGATCGTGAAGCCCCTTGATATTACCGCACAACACCGGCTTTACGCCTATTGATTTTACAAAACGGTATAGATTCATGATAACGCCCGGCTGGTCTCCGTCGGTATTGCTGTATATGACGCCCATTTTATCGGCATATACTTTTAAAATAGGACCGACCGTGCCATCTACTTCAGCATCCATCAGTAAAATGTGCTTACGGTTTTGAATAGCCTGGAAAGCTACAGTAGCACCGAACTCAACCGCACCGGTTACTTCAATGATTGCTTCTATACCCGCTGCTTCGCAAAGCAAAAAGGCATTGTCGGTAATACTATAGCTGCCTTTACCAATGTTATCCTCCAACTGCTGTAAGGTAGAAATTTCTTCCGCAATAATACCCGCGTTACTATAAGCGGCTTTTGCCTTTGCTATATTGCGGTTTGATATAGCTACCAGTTCTATTCCCTTCGTGTATTTGCATAGCTGCAAGGCGATGCCGGTAGCCATAAAACCTGCGCCTACCATAGCTACCCGGATAGGGTTTCCATCAGCCTCACGCGCTTTTAGTATCTGGTCTATTATAATCATGCGGTTAATTTACCTGCCTAGGCGAATGATGTTGCGTAGTGTAATCAAATGCAGGCTCATAAAATGCATACGCATGGTCTTTGATAGACATAACTGCGGGCGCCAGCGGCCATTGGATATTAAAGGCCGGATCATCCCACCGGAATCCTATTTCTGCACCTGGCGTATAATATTGCGACATTTGATAAACCACTTCTGTTTCGTCCTGCAAAGTAATGTAACCATGCGCAAATCCTTCGGGAATGTACATCATTTTATAATTGCCAGCCGTTAGCTCGGTACCATACCACTGTAAGTAAGTAGCAGAATTCTTTCTCATATCTACTATCACATCGTAAATACTGCCGGTACTGCAGCGAACTAATTTGCTTTCCTTATAAGGGGAAAGCTGGGCATGCAAGCCCCGCAAGGTACCTCGTTGTTTGTTATAGCTTACATTCGACTGCACGATATTGAAGTCAATACCATGCGTCTCAAATTCATGCTGGCAGTAGGTTCTGCCAAAAAATCCACGCTCATCCTCCCTACGTTCTATTTCCAGTACGTATGCGCCCTTCAATTTTGTTTTGGTAAATATCATAATCTTGCCCGGAATTATAACCGTTACGATTGTTAAGCAATTTATACTAATACTGCCGCACTATTCTTCGCCAGTTTCATCGGCCGGTTTGTCCAGCAAAGCTCTTCATTCAATTGATTTGTTGCCTGCAGGTGATTTAAGGCTTTCAGCCGCATAAGCTGCGAATTTCTAAAGTCGTTGTCGGTAAACCGCATGGCGGTAAGCAGTTCCTGCAATTGTAAAATAGCATCCGGCAACGTAACCTGTGGCTGATGGCCGGGTGCAAGCGCTTTATACAGGTTGAAACTCACCCGATATGAACGTTTATCCGGCGCTGCATCTTTATTCAACTGTACACCGGTGCCTGGTAGTAATGCCGCCACTGCATTGGCAAGGTCGCGAACCTGATAATTCCATTCATTACTTCCAGCATTTATTGCTAAAAAATTACCGCTATTGTCTGCCTGCCTGCTAAGGGCCCATTCAATTGCTCGCGCCATGTCTTTCACGTGAATCAATGGTCTCCAGGGACTGCCATCACTAAGGATATTGATATGGCCGGACGCTACGGCACCAGCTACAAAATCATTTAGTACAAGGTCCAGGCGCAGGCGGTCGCTGGCGCCACAAGCGGTAGCAAAGCGAAGGCAGGTAACGGTAAAACGATCATCGGCCAGCGGCTCCAGCTCCTTCTCGGTAAAAACTTTGGAGCGGGCATACGCCGTGAGCGGGTTAAGCGTAGCGTTTTCTGTTTTTGCGCTGCCTTCGGCAGCGCCATACATACTGCAACTGGAGGCAAAGGTAAAGGACCGAACGCCCGCCTGTTTGGCAAGCCGCGCAAGCCGTATGCTGGAAATAAAATTGATGTCCATTGTTACATCTTCAAACCGGTTGCCCATCGGGTCATTGGATATTGCAGCGAGGTGAACAATTGCATCTACACCCTGCAAAACCTCAGCGCTTATATTGCGAATATCACCAAAAAGTTGCGCATCCAGCCTGCTTTCCGGCAGCACCGTGGCGTTGGTAAGACAGGCAGCATAATATCCCATATCGAAGCCGATAAGATGGGCGTCAGGATGTACTTCGCGTAAATGTTTTACCACCACTGGCCCTACATAACCCATGTTTCCGGTAATTAATATTTTCATATAAAAGCTTGTTGGTTTTTAAGAGAATTAACAAATGCGGTTGCACAATCGTACAGATAGAAAAATATAAACACCTTAATTATTTATAGAAGTCCGGGGTTCATAAATAATAAACGCTGTTTGCCCGATATTCAAAAAGCAAAAAATTTTCATGGTTCTTTTAAGGTGTAGTTGCCAATGATGTATTCCAGACATGCCAGGGTGCATTACCGCTTTGCCACAGCTCTTCCAGCACATTCTTATCGCGCAGGGTATCCATCGGTTGCCAAAAACCCGCATGGCGGTAAGCAGCCAACTGGTTGTCGTGCGAAAGGTTTTCCAGCGGCTCCCGTTCCCACACCGTATTTTCGTTTTCTATATAATCAAGCACTTCCGGCTCCAGCACAAAAAAGCCGCCGTTTATCCAGGGCATGCTGCCACCGGCCGCAGGCTTTTCCTGAAACCGCTGTATATTGTTTTCTTCCGGAGCAAGATTAAATACGCCAAACCTGCCCGGTTGCTGCACCGCTGTAAGCGTAGCTAAAGTACCCTGGGCGCGGTGAAAAGCTATAAGGTCAGCAATGTTTACATCACTTACGCCATCACCGTACGTCATGCAAAAAGTTTCGTTGCCAATATAATTTTTGATACGCAACATGCGCCCGCCCGTCATTGTGTTGTGGCCGGTATGCACGAGTGTAACCTTCCACTCTTCGGTATTGTTACGGTGTATTTCCATGCTGTTGGTACGCATGTCAAACGTGATATCTGAATTGTTCATGCAGTAGTTGGCAAAATATTCTTTGATTATATATCCTTTATAGCCGCAGCAAATAATGAAGTCGTTGATGCCATAGCTCGAATATATTTTCATGATATGCCACAGGATCGGCTTGCCGCCTACTTCAACCATTGGTTTCGGACGGATACCACTTTCTTCGCTGATGCGTGTACCAAAGCCGCCCGCCAGGATAACTGCTTTCATATACTTAGAATTTTAGGCTCAATTTATTTTATATGCCTGCATTCAACAAGGCATTATATAGCTTACGAGGAAATAATTTGTAAGGAGGGGATTGGTACAACAAACTGTCCGCCCCACTCCTGTATATAGCTTAATTGTTTTACAATTTCCTCTTTCAGATTCCATGGAAAAAGGATAACAAAATCGGGCTTTGCCTCTTTCAAAAAAGTTTCGTTTACTACCGGTATATGGCTTCCTGGAAGAAACTTATTTTGCTTATGCGGATTTGCATCCACCACAAAATCTATCAGATCGTTTTTTATACCGCAATAGTTTAGCAAGGTATTGCCTTTTGCTGCCGCGCCATAGCCGGCAACTTTTTTACCGGCTGCTTTTTGTGCTAATAAAAACTGGTCAACGCCAAGTTTTACCAGTAATGCCTGCTCCTGAAAATGATGGTAATAAGCCAGTATATTAACACCTGCAGTTATTTCTTTTTCCAGTAGCCGGGCTACATTTTCCGAAACCTGCCGGCTGCTATTGCCTTCATGCTTTGCATAAATTCTTAACGAACCACCGTGCGTAGGCAACTCTTCCACGTCAAACATCTCCAGGCCCTGCGCTGCAAATATTTGTTGTACCGTGTAAAAAGAAAGGTACGAAAAATGCTCATGGTAAATAGTATCAAACTGGTTGTTTGCTACCAGTTGCAGCAAGTGCGGAAACTCCATGGTAATCACACCATCTTCTTTAAGCAGGAGCTTCATACCTTTTACAAAGTCCACGATATCCGGCACATGCGCCAGCACATTGTTGCCAAGCAGCAAATCGGCTTTCCGGTTCTGAGCAGCAAGTGCCTGCGCGAGTTTAGTTCCAAAAAAATCGTTGACTGTTTCTATACCCTTACCCCGCGCAACTTCTGCGGTGTTGGCAGTTGGCTCTATGCCTAAGACCGGTACCTTTTGCTCGTTAAAGTATTGTAACAAATAACCATCATTGGAAGCAATTTCTACCACCTGGCTTTTTTCTGAAAATCCAAAACGGCTGATCATCTGCTCCGTATATTTTTTTGCATGTTGCAGCCAGCTCGTAGAATAGGAAGAAAAATATACATAATCACTATTGAAAATGGCGTCGGATTTTTTGTATTCTTCTATTTGCACCAAAAAACAATTGCAACATACATATACTTTCAGTGGATAATATACTTCCGGTTCGTTTAACTGCTCGGCAGTAAGAAACGAATTGGAAGCCGGAGCATTTACAAGATCAATAAAAACATCAGTGAGCGGAGCTTTACAAAATCTGCAGGGCATAATCAGAAAGGATAATGGGGATGGTGATGGTTATTTTTTTTTTGAATATTTATTGTGATACAGCTTCAGCGAACAGCAGTTTGCATTGCTTACATAGGTTTTACTTCAGGTAGAACCCGTTATTCTCTTAAGTGTATTCAAGACCAGAACATCAGGTTTTAAAAAATGATTATAGTAGTCCTGATTGCGTTGCATCATTTCCTGTTTAAGCGCCGGGTTGGAGCGTAAGGTATCAATTTGTAGTATCAATTCGTCAACGGTGTTAAACGCTAAATAGTTTTTACCATTTTCAAAATTTCCGGGCAGCTCAAAATGCAATGGTTCTGACGCAATTGCTTTGGAGGCCGCTACATACTCAGCAGTCTTCCAGCCTATCGAATTGTGCAGGCCGGTAGTTGCAATGCAAATGGCATGTTGCTTAATAGTATCCAGATAGCCTTTTTTGCTGGTCAGCTTTTGCGGCATAACCAGTTGCGGATAGTGCTTAACCGAATAAGCATCTGCAATCAGGCCGCCGGTAAACTGATCCCAGTATTTCGCGCGGCAGGCTTGTATGCAGGCTATGCGCACTGCGTTTATGCGCTCGCGGTGCAATTTAGAACCCTCGCTTAATGCTTCATCCGGATTCCAGAGCCGCGTAAGAAACAGAATTTTATTGTTGTTGTTATCAACAGGCGCCTGCTCAAAATCTTTTGCATAAAAAAAACTTTTGCCAACAAAAACTTTCGTTACTGCATTAGTTTTTAATACATAGATCACCTTATCTTTTAAGGAAGGACTAAAGCGAAGCAAACTGGCCTCCGGTTGAATATTATAATTGAAACCCAATGGAAAAACCTGGCAGCCTTCCGGCGCATAAGCCTGCATTTCGGGGCTGAAACTTCTTTTAAAATAAAAATCTGCTTCATACGTTTTCCGGAAATATTCCAGGTTTTCTTCTTTGGTTCCTTTTTTCCAGGACAATCCATCTATCGCATCATAATAGACTTTATATTTATTATTGACTGTTACAGATGCTATAGCCAGCGCGTTTTTACTTTTATTTTTATGCGTGAAGCGAAGTTTTGCAATTCCCTTTTTTTCCAGTTCAAAAAAGCCTGTGTAGAGTTGTAACAAGTGCGGACTGTTTAAAAATTCTATCTCGCAATCGAAAGCAGCATTCATATTGTATAATAATTATCCGGCTATGATAGTCGTTTCTGTAATGCCCGCTTCCTGCTCCACATCCAGTTTTTCAAATCGCGAATTCTTGCTTTTGTATTCCGGAACCAGCGCCTTCATCTTTTTTACCAGTTCATCAGTTTCCGCGTAATTGCTCATTTTTATCAGGGCTTCAATTTCCGGTCTTATCCGGCGATGACTCACCATTACACGGGCAATCTTGATTTTTTCATGATGCGTAGGCAACGTTAGCTCGGCTTTATTCAACAATTCCTCATACAGCTTTTCTCCCGGCCGCAGGCCTGTATATACAATCTTAATATCCTCGTCCGGTGTAAAGCCTGCCAGCCGTATCATCTTGCGGGCGAGGTCGGTAATCTTTACAGGCTTGCCCATATCAAACACATATATTTCCCCGCCAGTGCCCATGGTAGCTGCTTCCAGCACCAGTTGTACAGCTTCGGGTATCGTCATAAAGAACCGGGTAATCTCGGGATGCGTAACGGTAACAGGGCCGCCTTTCTGTATCTGTTCTCTGAAGCGGGGAATTACCGAACCATTAGAACCTAACACATTACCAAAACGGGTAGTGATAAACCGGGTTTTTATTTTTTCTGTATCAATCAAATGATGACTGCTGAAAAACTCGGGCGGACTGCTTAAAGACTGGACATACATTTCGGCAATCCGTTTTGAAGTGCCCATTACGTTGGTTGGGTTTACGGCTTTATCGGTAGAGATCATTACAAACTTTTCTACCTGGAAAGTCATAGACAGGTCTGCAATATTTTTAGTGCCTAAGATATTCGTAAGCACTGCCTCTGAGGGATGATTTTCCATCATCGGAACATGCTTGTAAGCCGCAGCGTGGAAAACAATATGCGGCCGGTACTCCTTAAAAGGTATCTGCATACGGGCATAATCGCGAATGTTACCTATAAAAATATGGATGGCTGCACCTGCAAATTTGTCCTGCATTTCTAACTGGATGTCGTGCAAAAAAGATTCTGCCTGGTCGCAAAGAACAACCATCTCCGGCTTGAACGATAATACCTGCCGCACGATCTCGCTGCCGATAGAGCCGGCAGCACCGGTAATGAGCACCCGGCGGCCGCATACCTCTTCGGATATCCGGTTATTATTGATAACAATGGGCTCGCGCTGCAGTAAGTCTTCTATACGCAATGCCTGCATCTGGTTAAGGCTTAACTTGCCATACACCCATTGGTCGGACGGTGGTACCGTAAGTACCTGTATGCCCAATTCGAGGCATCTTTCTATCACATTTTTCTTATCAAAGCTTCTCGTTTGCTCTGCTAACAAAATAAGCTTGGTAATATTCTTTTTATATTTTAAAACCGATAACTCTTTAATGCCGAACACCTTTTTCTGCTCGATAAAAGTGTTTACCCTTTTAGAATTAATTTCCAAAAAGCCCGCAATCAGGAAACTGTTTTCCTTACCAGCTTCTATAGCCTGCTTTATAAGAATAGCATTTTTGCCGGAACCAAAAATGAGCACGTTTTCTTTCACTTTTTCCGATAGCTTATTGCCATATAAAAACATTTCCTTTACGCTTACACGCAGCATTATGAGCAGAGAGGAAGCAATAAAAAAATTGATAAGCAATACATAGCTTACGTTAAGGGATCGGATGTTAAGGTAGTTGATAAGTAAAAACTTTACAACAACCGGATAAATAATACTTGTAATAAACACAGCCATAAATATGCGCAGCATATCATGAATGTTGGAATACCTTATAAGGCAGGTATGTACCCGCATACAGTAGAATACGGTGCCGGACAGCAATACATAAGATGATGTATAAAGAAAAAAGTGCCCGCGCAGAATGTGCTTAAACTCAAAATGTTTAACCACAAAATAAGACAGGCTGAATGACAGCGTGCAAATGGCAAGGTCAATCAGCAGCACCACCCACCGGGGTACAGCTTTTGTATGTAGCAGAATTTTGTCCATAGAATAAGGTTTACGGGTGTTTTAGTTTACTAAAAGGGAAGGACTTTACAAGGGTGATTTATTGTTTATACAGCAGAGGCTGCAAAGGTGCTTGTTTTTTCCTTTACCGGCTGCATGGCGGCAATTGTTTGTACAACAACGGTGGCTACCAACCCTAATTCGGTATCCGATAAATTAGAACCCGACGGAAGACATAAGCCGTTATCAAAAATCTTTTCGCATACGCCGGCGCCATAGTAAGGTGCATGGGCAAATACCGGCTGCAGGTGCATTGGTTTCCATACGGGGCGACAATCTATATTTTCAGCCTGCAGCGCGAGCCGTATATCTTCCCTTGTTACCCTGTTGCTTTCTATTGTTAAAGTACTTAGCCAGTAATTAGAATAATAATCTTCATCCGGCTCGGTTAATAACAGAATTTCATCTGTACCTGCAAAAACATTTTTATAAAATTCAAAATTGCTTCTCCGTTTCAGTATGCGATGGTTCAGCACCTCCATCTGGCCGCAGCCGATGCCGGCCAAAACATTGCTAAGCCGATAGTTGTAACCGATCTGGGAATGCTGGTAATGCGGCGCCGGATCCTGTGCCTGGGTGGATAAAAATTTCGCTTTGCGCACGTATGCTTCATTGGCAGATACAAAAGCGCCACCGCCGGAAGTGGTAATTATTTTATTGCCGTTAAAAGAAAGAATACTGATATCGCCAAACGTTCCTAACTGCCGGCCTTTAAACCGCGAACCTAATGCTTCTGCAGCATCTTCAATCACTGGTATCCCGTACGCATTGGCGATTTGCATGATAGCATCCATCTGCGCCGGCATGCCGTACAAGTGCACAACAATAATAGCTTTTGGCTTTGTGCCTTTTCTCAGCCTGTCTTTGATGGCTATTTCCAAATATTCCGGAGACATATTCCAGCTACTTTCTTCGCTGTCAACAAATACCGGAGTAGCGCCCTGGTAGGCAATAGGATTGGCAGAGCCGGAAAAGGTGAGCGACTGACAGATCACTTCATCGCCGGTTTCTACGCCTAATACTATCAAAGCAAGGTGCAAGGCAGCCGTGCCTGAACTTACTGCAGCAACCTGCATCTCATGACCGAGGTAAGACTGCAGGCGTTGCTCAAACAATTCGATATTCGGGCCTACCGGAGCAATCCAGTTTGCGGCAAAAGCACTTTGTATGTACGAAATTTCTTTTCCACTCATGTGTGGAGAAGACAGCCAGATTTTAGGTTTCATGATTGGAGGATTGTGGGGGTTTACAATTAAAAAAGTTCCGTTTATTTTATAGTAACTAATTCTATTTCGCTAAAAGAACTGATGAGCACGCATTGGTCATTGAGCAGATGCAATGCCTGTGAATGAATGTGAGCGCCGTTATTTTTTATACAGAACGATTTCCAGCCCAATTGCACAGGCACAATAAAATCTTTGCCGGTATTATCGCCAAAAAAATAAAAATGCGACCCCGGATATCCTGTTTCAAAATATTTATAATTGCGTTCGTCCGGCTTTTCCGAACCGAACTCTTCAGAGATAACAATATCTGTGAAGAATTCAGCTATTCCTAATGCCTTCAACTTGTTGCGCTGGGTTATGCTACGGCCATCGGTAATAATTCCGCACGGAACATTTAGCGCTCGCAACTGCAGCAAAAACGCTTTTACAGATTCATTTAAACTAATCTGTGGCGTATGTTCCCGGTACGCTTTCAGCAACCAGTTTAAGTTGCCAAAAGATTCGCCTGCATATTTGTTAATCAGCCATTGGAAAACATTTTCTCCTTTATAAAAACGGTCAAGCATTTCTTCATAGCATTCAGTACCGGTGTGTGCTGCAATATGGCTTGCAATGTGCCGGTAAGCCGATTTTAAATAGTCTATTTCATAAAACAACGTATCGTCAAGATCGAAAATGAAATAACTATCCGGTTTAATTATTATTTGCATGTACTATTACTTCATCATCATAGCGCAGCATCAGCATCCGGTTTTCCCAGTCTTCGGTATATTCCAATTTTTCATTTAAAAAATACTCTCTTATCAGCCACTGCGGATAGTTGGCGCCGGCATTATAGCTTAGCGGGAAACCGCCGCCAAAACGTGGGTTTATTTCTATCGCAATAATCCGTTCTGATATTTTATTAAGGAAAAACTGTACTGTCAGGCAGCCGACTGCACCTTTTATAAAGCTTAGTTTTTCTTTTAAATACGGTACCAGCACATTTTTAGATGTCATGCCCTTATTTATTTCGCCGGCCCTTACAAAAAGCCGGATGCGGGGTACTATACATTTTACATTATGCTTTCTATCAAAATACATATCCACGGTGTATTCATCGTGGTTGGTTTTATTTATGTATTCCATAAAAATAAAGCGCTCATTCTTCAGATGATATTCCTTTAGATCTTCCGGCGAAGAAATTATATAGGTTTCTGCGCTCAGGCTTCCGTTGTATGGCTTAATGAATAAAGGAAAAGTCGGCTCATTTTTGTCAATGGCGGCAGGCACTTCAATGCCGCGCTGCTGAAAGAACACTGCCGTTTTACGCTTGTCCCTGCATCTTTCCACAAAAGACAGTGAAGAAATAATTATGTAAATGCCAGCATCTTCAAAATTTTGCTTGTGCTTTGCAAGTATCAGCAACTCGGTGTCTATCGTAGGCACCACCATTTTAATGTTGTTGGCGATACACAACTGCATAAGATCACTGATGTACTCCGGCGCAGTTACTTTTTGCACCAGGAAACAACCGTCTGCAATATGGCAGGCCGGGCTGAGCTCCGGGCACATATCAGTCGCAAACACCTTACTTTCCGGAAACAAGGTTTTCAGCTCTTTTTGAAAAGCGCGCACTAAAGAAACCCGCTGACCTGCAGATGTTATAAGAATATTCATACGTTAGTTAGTTCCGGTAAAATAGGGCATCGTTGCATGCCCCTGCTGATTAATGTCCTCGCTTTTAAAAACTTTACTGATCGTTTTGATAACAATTCTGAGGTCTAAAGCAAAACTCAGATGCTCTACATACCAGACATCCAGTTCAAATTTTTTGCTCCAGCTAATATTGTTACGGCCATTCACCTGTGCCCAGCCACTAATGCCCGGCTTTACTTCGTGCCGCCTGTTTTGATAAGCATTATAAAGTGGCAGGTAAGCTATTAATAAAGGTCTCGGACCTACGAGGCTCATATCGCCAAGCAATACATTAAACAATTGCGGCAGTTCGTCCAGCGATGTTTTGCGCACCATTTTTCCAACAGTTGTCAGCCGCTCTTCATCGGACAGCAATTGCCCGTTTGCATCTTTGCTGCTGTTCATTGTTCTGAACTTAATGAGTAAAAAGATGCGCGCGCTTCTGCCGGGCCTGCGCTGGGTAAAAAACGGATTGCCGCCGTTGGCAAGGCAAAGTACCACTGCTACTATTATTATCAAAGGAGACAGCAATACAATCGCAGCAAGGCTTATTACAAAATCCAGCAACCGTTTAAAATACTTACGATACATGCGACTGAAGTTGAAGCTGATATTCTTTTAATAATAAATTCCATAAAAGCTGCTGATCATAACGGTCGGTAATCATCTTTCTTGCGTTTGATTGCAGGCTGGTGTACAGC
Organism: Ilyomonas sp.; assembly: GCA_965247435.1. Classification (GTDB taxonomy): domain Bacteria; phylum Bacteroidota; class Bacteroidia; order Chitinophagales; family Chitinophagaceae; genus Ilyomonas. Next base: position 3,874,385 of record OZ252019.1, read on the forward strand.
GCTTTATCAACCAATAATTTTTCCATGGCAGCTTGCAATGCATTTATATTTTTTGTTGGAATAATGAGTCCGTTTTTTTCATGTTCGATGATTTCATTACACCCATTAATATCCGTAACAATACAGGGAAGGTGCATACAGCCGGCCTGCATAGGTACATTTGGAAAACCTTCGCGGTACGAAGGAAAAGCAAGCACGTGGCTAATGGCTAAGTATGGCCTGATGTCCTGTTTAAAATCTATGAAAATAATAGCATTATCAGCCCTGATAGCATCTGTTGTTGCCGCAGATAAAGGATCGAGATGCGGCTCGTAAGTGCCTACCAGCAGCAATTTGATAGTGCTATATTTTTGCTTAAGCGCTAAAAATGCTGTTATTAATTCTTCGATGCCTTTGTCTTTTACCAACCTGCCAATAAATACAAATACAAAATCATTTTCGCCTATCTGCAAAGAAACCTTCAGCGCTTTCCCTTCTTTTTCAACCGCATCGGTTAACTGAAAATATTGGGTATCAATACCGTTACTGCTTCCGTTGCCTAATACTTTTAACTTGCCGGCAGGACAATATTTCTTATCAATTATAAAACCGGCCAGTACCGCAGAGTTGGGATACACTTCTGTAGCACAACGATAGGTAAGGCGCTCTACATATTCCAGCACTTTTTTAGTAATCCCTTTATTCTCCATCAGCGGCAGGCCTGCTACCGTGTGCATACGCACCGGTACGCGCGCCATTTTGCCGGCAATCATCCCAAGCAGGCCGGCCTTGGGTGTATGAGTATGTACAATCTGTGGTTTTTCTTTTTTAAAAAGCTTGTACAACTTCCAGAGGGCAAGGCTGTCTTTCCATGGTGTGATTGCCCTGGTCATGTTAACGGCTGTTGTGCGAACACCTTCCTGTTTTGCTACTTCCTCCAACTCTTTACCCGGCGATGATACGGCCAGCACATCGTAATGAGCATTCATAAAACGAAGCTGGCGCCGCAATAAAACCTGCAGAGAAATGGGAACGGTAGCAATACGGACCAGCTTTTTAGGAGCACTCATTTTCAACGTTTAGATTTGGATTACAAGGCTTGCAGCAGGGTATATAATTCCGGCACAACTACATGATAGGCATACTGCTTTTTTATCGTTTCCTGCCCGCACAGTCCTATTTTTTCTCTTAAGGCAGCACAGTTGGCAAGCTGTTCAATTTTATTGAACCAGTCTGCGGTGCCTGTTGCAGTAAAGCCATTTTCTCCATCCGATATCAGGTAATTATTTTCTCCGATCGCAGATATTACCACCGGTATTCCCAAAGCCATGCATTCAATAGCTTTAAACGAGCATTTACCTTCATTCCACTCACTGTTTACCAGTGGCATCACACCAATATCAAATGCCTGTATACTGTTTGGAATTACATCAGGCACGGCCCAGTCCAGTGTATCAATAAAGTCAACCTTAATGCCGTATATATTGTTGAAGAGGGATTTTACTTTCTCCGATTTTAGGCTGCCGATTACAAGCAACCGGATTTTTAAATTCCTATCTGTACATTCCTGTAAAACAGGCGCCAGCAATTCCAGGTTTTCATAGTTGTCGGGCCCGTGGCCTATCCAGCCAACCGTTATAAAATCATGCTGTACATATCGCACCGCATATTTTGAGTAAGAGGGAAAATCAATGGCCGTAGGAATAAGCTTTACATTATTATTATGCTGTATTGCCCATTGTTCCAGTTTGTGACTGCCAACAATTACAAGATCTGCGTTGCGGGTAAGCCGCTTCATTTGCTTTGGAAAATGGAAAAATATGGCATCATCAAAATCAAAAACCAATTTTATTTTATAAAAAAATTGATGGACCAATACAATCGCAATAAAGTAATTGCTATAAACCGTACGCTGCAGGTAAATAACATCATTTGGCTTTACCCGTTGCAAACATTTGATTAATCTTACAATGATCCCTGCTTTGTGCGGCCATTTTGTTTTGTTAAGTAAATTGATAAAAGGCTGATGGACGATACATTTCAGCCCCAAACCAGCAAGCCTGTCTGCAATGTTGTAGCCGCGTTGCCGCGAACTGGCTGAATTGCGGTCGCCTTTTGTGAAAAAATGAATTGTTTTTGTTGGGTTGATTGGGTTGGTCACGTGCACTGCCGGCTTCATAATAAATTGATGGCTTAAAATAATTCCATATCTCCTAAAGAGTAACACCAGTTTTCCGTATTCAGCAGGCTATCAAAGCGGCCATCCATATTAAGGTTTTTCAGGGTAATTATAGGGCCTATTGCTTTTACCGGCAAGATGCCCATCCAGTTAAAATAAATTTTGAAAAATCTATACTGTTGCCCTGATAAAGTGATAAAGCCAATGTTTTGCTCCCTGCAAAATTTAAAGAGTTGCTTTTTTATTGCTCCGGCAACTTGCCTGCTGTTCCCATTATCGTTTAGCAATACAAAATCCACAATGCGCAGTTCGGTAACATAGGTATGCGGCTTGATACGCGTGACAATAAAAAACTGCTTATTATCTGTAAAGTACTGGTACGTAAACAAAGGATTCTGAGCATAGCGCCAGGCAAGATATTCCTTTGAAAGCACGGTGCTTAACGCTTCCTGCCTGGTTATCCTTTCGTCTATATCCGGCACCAATGGTATATTCCATATCTGTGCAGGCAAATTGCGCTCTTTGTTCCTGTTTATAAAAGATGCAACGGCTGAAGGAAAAAGCAGCTTTATTTTCAGGGGCATCTTGCCTTGTTCTACCCAACCCATTTTCAGGTATCCGGGTTTACTTTGCTCATTAGGCGAGTTGAACACAAAGTGAACACCTTCCTGTTTACAGGCTTCGGCCTGCTGTAATGTAAGTTTTTTAAAAATACCTTTTCCCTGATAGGCCGGGTGTGTTGCTGTATCTACCGCCCGGATGGCATGGTATGTTTTATTGTTCCATTGCCACTGCCATTGCATAAAAGCGCGCAAACCAACCAGCATACCATCTTCTTCTGCTACCAGTACATACGAAGCGCCGAAAGGATTCTGCTCGTGTTTCCAACTCCAAAGCGCTTCCGATTTTGGAATGGTAGATTCTCCTAAAGATTGCTTTAGCAATGCAATAATATTGGGCTTATCAGCCTCCGTTGCCGGCCTTATAATCATAATAGTTGGGTTAATGCGCTAACTGTTGCTCATATTCGCCCATATTCCAGCTTTCCATTCCATACCTGTTTACGCATCGTTTATACTGATCCAGCAGGATTTTCAGATTATCTAAATTTTCCTGTGGATAATCGCCAAAATTTTCAGGATGCCACCACAGGTGATACACTTCCTGCTGCTTGGCCGCGCTTTGCATTTCGTTGATAACACGGCGCAGCTTCAGCTTATTGGCATAGCGCTGGGCAGGATGCCATGGTCGCAAAAACCGGCTTGCCGGCAATTGCAAAGGCTCGTTCTTGTTTATTTTAATAGCAGTAAGCGGATAAGAAGTTCTGCCTGCGCCCAGCTTAACATACGCGTCGCCGGTACGCAGCACCTTGCGCAGCAGGTTAGCACCTTTATCATTAACCGGCGACCAGAAACCTGCCGACGGGTTAGAGCGTACTACTTTTATTCCATTGTCGTAACAAACCTTCAATGCCTGTGCATTGTACTGGTTCCTTGGAAAAATGAGCGAGGTGGTTTTTGTTTTAAATTTTAATGCTGCCTGGTTGGCCGCTTTCAAATCTTCTGCAAATGCTTCCGGCTGCTTTACCGTTTCGAGACAGTAATAATGGCTGAATGTATGTGTGCCCAGTTCCTGACCTGCTGACTGCAATATTTTCTCAATAGCATCCGGCGCAAAATGCGCATTGTATTTTTCGGGATACAAGCCATGCTTTTTTATCCACAGGTAAGGCGAATAGCAGGCATTGGCATACTCCGGTTCGATAGCGGGCTTAAAACTTTTCCATTCTTCTTCGTTGCCGGCAAATAAACTGCCTACCGTAGCCCAGGTTGTATGTACGCTGTACTCTTCAAACAAAGAAAGCATTTTAGGAATCGAGCGTAACGTATTATTATAACAAAGCATCCGGCTTTCCCGATCACGCTTATCAAAAACACCCCAGTGTAGTTCAAAATCCAGAGAAACAGTAAAAATGCCTGTCATTATTTTGTTAGTTAAGGGAAGTAACTGCATGTTGGGGAACAGCGGAAGCGCTTTGCTTCTTTGCTGCAGTTAACGACTTTTTATAATCCAGAAAGGCAATGATGATAAATAAAAGATAATACATCACCATACTTTTTTGCCGCACAATAATGCCCATATTGGATAATGTTTCTCCTAAAGCCAGAGAAGTGCCGATAAAAACAACTGCACTTGTTTTAACCAAGGCAGAGGAAGATTTAAAAAACTTCAGGAAACCCTTCTGGCAAAGATTGTAGCTAAGTACAAGGTAAAAAACATTTTCTACAGAAACGATAAGGCCGTTAAAACCCGGTGCATCAAAAAATAGTGGCCGGTACCAGAAAGTAAATAACTTGAGCGGTAGCGGATAATTAGATATATCTATTCCGGAGTTGGAGCCGGACAGCTCATAAGCCCGCGTACTGGAAAACTGGTCGAAGCTGCCTACAAGGTTATCGCTATCCAAACCTACAAAGCCGATAATGGTATTGTACATCAGCGCAAGTGCAACGGCAGCACCTATAAAAACGAGCCATTTCTGATACTTAGGTACATCCTGCTTGCCCGTGAATAAACCGACCAGTATTGCAATACCCATGAACAGGAAGATATGCGGACGAACATTATATACGATGGTCAGTCCTGCAATGAGCGCCAGTTTGCGCCCCTTTATTTTACTCAGGCCGTAAGTGGCCATGCCCATGCCCATCAGTATAATAGAGCCCTTGCCGAGTGAGGCCGTCCAATAGTGCATATTGGGCAAAAACATGAAAATCGTTATCAGGTCGTAGCCCTGAAAATAATGCTTGTACTGTATATTTTCTTTGAAATAGATATAAAAATAAACAAATCCCCAGAAGCCCATCCAGGAGAAGAGCAGCATCATCATCTCATAGGTAAAATGAAAAAAGTTGATGAACGGATAAGCCACAAATTCGATAAAAAGCGTACCGGTCTGATAAACTTCGAACCAACTGCTGTAAGCCCATTGCGGACGATCGTAGTAGGAGTAGGAATCGGACCGTGAATTCATCACCGTAACATAATAAACAATGGTAAAAAACACATGGTACCAATAAAGCTTTTGCATCAGCTCTTTATCAAACCACTTATGCTTTCCCTTAAGTTTGTTAAGCAAAGGCACCGTAATAATATACAGAACAATTACAAGTACTAAAGCGCCGGTCACAGGTTTTTATTAAAATATTATCTGTTAATTAAGTAGCAAAGTTTATAATCAGTTTAGCCGGCAACTACTTCCCGGTAAGTTTCTTCAAGCTGCTGAACCATCGTCTGCATGCTAAATCCTGTTGCTACCGTTTGTCGTGCAAGTTTTGCAGCTACCTTTATTTTTTCCGGATAAAAAATATATTCCGACAATTTTTTTACCAGCATGGCAGGTTCTTCCACTGGCACCAGCACCCCGTTTTTACCATTGGTTATCAGCTCGGCAATGCCACCGGCGGCAGTGCAGGCCGGCATACAACCCATACTCATGGCTTCGAGCAAGGCAATGGGCAAGCCTTCAAATTCCGATGTCATCATAAAAATGTCCATCGCCTGCAAATAAGGCCTTACTTCGGCCTGCAACCCGGCAAAGTGAAGGTATGAATGCATCTCAAGTTCTTTCGCCTTTGCAAACACTTCTTCCTTCAGCACGCCATCGCCAACAATTATAAAATGTATATCATTAAATAAATTGTGCAATTGCTTTGCTATTTCCAGCCAGACAGTCAGCCTTTTTTGTTTGCGAAAAACGCAGGTAATACCGATTACCAAGGCGCCTGCAGGAATACCTAACCCGTCTTTGGCAGAAAGATTATTTAAGGATTCTCCCGAAAACTTTTCGGTATTGATGCCGTTGCGTAAAACTTTTATTTCCGGTATGTTTTTATTATAAAATTTATGAATGGAAGCAGCTACCTCGCCGGAAACGGCAAGCACTTTTGCCTGTGCAGAAAAACTCAATTTATTAAAAAGGAATGTGGCTTTGTGGTAGCGTTCCCATGTATTGTGCTCGGTATAAACAACCGGCACTTTTGCAAGCTTGCCGGCAATACGGCCAAGTACCCCGGCCCATGGCATGTGGCAATGGATAAGCTGCACATTGTACTTTCTTATATACTTCAATACCGCACCAATCTTACCAATAATCTGTACATTATTATTTGCCGGCAGGCAGGTAACAATGCCACCTTCTTTTTCTATATCACCAGCTACCTGGTTTTTCCAGGGAAGAAAATAGATATAATGAAATTCGTACAACGACTGGTCATGCTTGGCCAGCGTTTCCGGGAGCAGCATCTCGGCGCCGCCTCTGCCCAACGATTTAATAATATGTAATACAACTGTACGCCTGCCCGTTGCAACAGTTTGCTTTGTTTCGGCAACTAACGGTTTAGATGTACTCATTTTGTATTATTTTTTTGCTTACCTGGGTTGTGCTATTTTCCTTTTTGTGGTCTTTACGGAGGATCGCCCTGTAAGCTTTCACAAATCTTTCTGCGATATGTTTATTCAGGTATCCGGTCGTTACCAGTTCATAACCGTTTGCAATAAGCCACCCGGCCTGCGCTTTATCTTCCAGCAATGTTATCAAAGCTGCTACGAAAGCAGATTCATTTTCTTTCGTTACTAATATGCCTGTTTTGTTATTGATCACCACTTCGCTTACACCGCCGGTATCATAAGCCACAACCGGCGTTTTGCAATAAAATGCCTCGAGTACTACGCCTGGTAACCCTTCAATAATACTGGGTAATAACAATGCATCGGCCTGGCGGATGTACTGCAACGGATTTTTTTGAAACCCATGGAAAACAACTTCATTGGTAAGCTTTTTTTCCTGTACGAGTTCCTGTATCTGCTGCCTCATAGGACCATCGCCTACAAGGTGCAAAACAGCAGCCGGATATTTTTGTAAAACCTGTTTAAAAATAACAATAAGACCAGCATGATTTTTTTCAAAACTAAAGCCGCCAACATGCACCAGTACAGGCTTGCCTTTCAAAGTAATATCCGCTGCTTTATGCTGGCCGGGCAGGTCTTCTTCAATACCAACCGGTATCGTAATAATTGTGTTGTTATACTTAGAAAATGTAGTTGCTATATCCAGTGCCGACTTGTTGCTTACCGAAATAATGGCCTGTACGCGGCGGAAAAAGAAAGCATTCAGCCAATGTACGATACGTGATTTGATATAGAGACTGATGACGCTTGCATTACGAAATACAAGCGGCTGCTTCCAGCGGAAAAGCAATTTGGAAAATACGGCATATTTAAGTGTATCGCCGGCATTAGCCTGAATAATATCCGGCTTTTCTTTTTTTATAATCGCCGCCAGTTTTCTCCAGGCTTTTATGTCTGTAAAACGCAGGCCCGCATTAGCTTTCAAATCATACATTTTACCGGAGAACGGTAATGCCGCTGTTCCCGAAAATACACTTACCATTACCACTTCATGGCCTGCCGCCTCTAAATGTACAGACAGTTGCGACGCAAACATTTCTGCGCCCCGTAACTGTGGCTTTTGTATAAGGTGTAAAATCTTCAATCGAAAAAATTAAATAGTTGATTGCAGGTAATCTTCAAACATTTCTGCAATGTGCTGCAGTTCAAAGTGGTCGCAGGCATATTCATAAGCCTTTTCAGCCATCACGCCTGCGGTTGCGGTATTGGCTGCAAACCAATGCAAAGCTTTTTCGATTGCATTTATAGAGTTAGCTTCAAATAAATAGCCCGTTTGTAGGTGTATGAGTGCTTCTCTGTTTTGAGGTATGTCTGATGCCAGCACCGGGAGCTTGGCAAACATAGCCTCAACCACCGCGCCGCTAAAACCTTCTACGAGGGAAGGAAACACAAAACAATCATAACCGGCAAGTATGGCCGGCACATCGTTGCGCTCTCCTAATAAAACTATTTTCTGTTGCAAACCATATTGCGCAATATTTTTAGCAAGTTCTTCGCGCATTGGTCCTTCGCCGGCGATATGCAGTGAAGCGGATGGATATGTAGCTGAAAAGTTTTTAAAAGCGAGTACCAGTTCCTTCTGCGCTTTTACCGGTCTTAGCCTGCTAACATTTAAGAACCGGATATGTCTGTCGGGTGCCGGGCTATTACCGGCTTTTACAACAATTTTTGCGCTTTCCCTGCCCCTGTTAATCACTTTTACTTTAGCAGGCTGAATGTTGAGGTGCTGAACATTAGCAGCTTTAATAGCCGCTGAATTGGCAACAAAGCCAACACAAATTTTACTCATCCACTTATTGATGTACTTAAAAATTGTGACACCGGCTTTTGCTTTCAATGATAAATGCTTGTTGTATTCCTTGCAATACAAATCGTTTACAAAAGTGCCTACAACCGGAATATGGTATGCCTTGCCGGCAAGGCGCGTAACTATTTCGGAGCGTGACAAGTAAGCTACCAGCAAGTCAGGCTTTTCATTTTTAATTAATTGCGTGAGCGCTTTATAAGCCTTTATAAAATTGTATTTGCCTGGTATATTTAATGAATATACCGCGATGTCTTTTTCTATAAATTTCTGTTTTAAACCATCGCCCTTATATATGTGGCAGACAACCGGCTGAATATGCTTGAAACGCGCAATATTGCTGAGCAGGCTTTGCTCTGCACCGCCCGTTGCGAGGGTATCTATTACAAATAATACTTTTTTATTTTTTTCTACCGGCATTTTGCAAAAATTTATCCCAGCCTTTTACTTTAATTTTTTATTTTGAACTGCAAAGTTGCAGGGTCAAGTGTTTTGCCATCAACACCACGCAGCCCATGCCAGATGCCCATCAATCTTAATTTTACCCGCTGAAATCTATCGGGCGCAAGCACTGCAGCAGCGAGGATAAATTTAGCCTGCGTGATACAATACCCTATCAGGTTAGGAAAAGAGAAATACTGCTTTAAAATAAGCAGGTGATTGCGCGAGTGATAATAACCGCGCCATAAAGTGCCTTTGGTAAATGTGCCGCCGCCGCCAAGATTAAGCCTGTTGGTAGAAGGTATCTGCAGTAAGCCGATTGTAAAGCCTTCCTTCTTCATGCGCTTACAATATTCGTAATCTTCACACATCATAAAAAACCTGGCATCCGGCGCACCGACTTTTGTAACTACCGATGCTTTTACAAGGGCGCCATCCACCAATACTGCATCAGCAGCCTGCAGTGTAGTGCGGGCCGTAAGCTTTTGCTTTAGCCCGTATCGCATATTGAAACCTGAAGAACCAATAATATCAAAATCATTGTTTTGTATATTTTCCAACAGTTCGGCAAGTGTGTTATCGGCATGGAAACTATCATCGTCCATCATCCAGAAATAATCAAAACTTTTCAGCGATAAGCCATACTTTATTCCCCCTGCAAGACCACCTGCATAGCCGGTATTTTTATCCAGCATTACGCAGTGAATATTGTTCTTATTGTTAAGCGTGGCCAAATATTCCCTTGTTCCATCTGTGCTGTTGTTATCTGCAATTACGATACATGACGGCTGCACTGTTTGCCGCGCTATGCATTGCAATGCTTTTTTTAAAACTTCCAGCCTGTTGTAAGTAACAATGACGGCACAAACCGACTTACTCATAGGAATGCATATTTAACAGCCCGCAGATAATTTACGCCTCTGGAAGGGTGGTATTTTATAGCCATTAATAAATAGCGCAGGGCTTCACTTTTCTTTTTCAGCTTATAGCTGGAAAAAGCTATGGTAGAGCAGATACTGGCTATTTCCCGCTTGTCATTTTTAAGAATAAAAGTAAAATGCTTGTGCAAAAACTGGATGGAGCCTTCCCGTCTTTTATTCCAGTTGGTGCGGATGCGTTCGCCGGCGTGAATATTTATTTGTACTAAATTCTGCTCTATCGCAACTGTTTTATAATGGGTAGTGCGCAGGTAAGCGATCAGCCGATAGCCAAGATCGGTTTGTATGGCCGAGCGCAAATCTGCATCATAGCCACCTATTGCATTAAACACGTCGCGCTTAAGAAAAAGCGAACCACAGGTAAGCTTGAGCCGGTAGGTCTTGCCATATAGTTTATAATCGCTCAGGCCTTCTTCTATCATAGTGCCATCCAGCAGCTTGCGTATGGCGCCGGAACATGCAATAGCCACATCCGGTTTCAGATGCGGGCTTACTGTTTCCAGCCAGTTCGGATAGGCCTCATCGTCGCTATCCAGAAAAACAATAAAGTCGCCTTTTGCGTAGCCAACGCCAAAGTTAAGGCTGCTTGCCTGGCCGGTATTATTTTTATGTATGTAGCGGATGCGTTTATCAGTAAGATAAGGTTGTACAGCCTGCCGGGTATTATCCGTTGAGCCATCATCTACAAGAATCAGTTCCCAATCCGTAAAGGTCTGTGCCTGGATGCTTTTAATTGTTGTCTGCACCAGGTCAGCCCGGTTGTAAGTAGGCGTAATAATAGATATCATCTGGAAGAACTTGCTTTTTATTAAACCATTTGTAAGGAAACCATTTTTTTGAACCGCGTAGAAATGTGCATCATTTCTTCGAAAGAGCCGGAGGCCGTAATTGCACCATCTTCCAAAAGATAAATAATGTCTGCATTTTTGATGGTTGACAGCCGGTGCGCAATCAGTACCATAGTATAGCTGCCATGAAGCTGGTTGATATTTTCCTGTATTATCTTTTCGGTTTCGGAATCCAGCGCGGAAGTAGCTTCATCAAAAATCAAAATTTCGGCTTCTTTAAATAGTTCCCGGGCAATAGAGATACGCTGCTTCTGGCCGCCCGAAATCAGAATGCCGTTATCGCCAAGCTTTGTATGTTCCCGCTCCGGCAGCGACTTTACGAATTGTTGCAGCGAAGCCATCTTCATGGCTTTTTCAAAGCGGGCAATGTTTTCTTTGGTTGGCGGCGCCCAGAAGGTAATGTTGTTGTAAACGCTATCATTAAACACAACAGACTCCTGCGAGATATAACCGATTTTATCACGGTAACTGCCCAGCGAAATATTTTTAAGCGAAACATTGTCAATCATCATGTCGCCTTTGTCCGGTTTTATCAATCCGGCAATCATATTGGCAATAGTTGTTTTGCCCGATCCGCTTTCACCAACCAATGCAATAGTCTGCTTTACCGGTATAGTGAGGTTGATATGATTAAGCGCCTTTTTTTTGTCGTAATGAAACAACACATCTGTAAACTGAACGTGTTTTTTAATGGTTTTATACGCTGTAGCACCCTGAATTTCTCTTAGTTCATACATCTCATCCGATAACGTAGCAATGGAATGCATAGCGCCGATATTTTCGATAAAGTTCTGGTAATCGGTTTGTACAGAAATTAAAAAACTTAATGCCCGGTAAAAAAGAAATAAGCTTACTACCACGGTATTAAGATTAGTGCCCAACAGGTTAACCTGCACTAAAATTACAAGACTTACGATAACAATTATCACCGGCTCTTTTACACTTAACATCAATGCCTTCAGCTTACCGGTTTTGCGGTTGATCGTTTCGGTTTCACTAATAACATTTCTCAGTTTAACGGCATATTTACTAAAGGCGTTGGTAGATTTTAAATATTTGAAATAATGCACGGCCTGTATAAGAAACCCGTTAAAATCGCTGTATTTTTTTGATATTTCAAAGGATGCTGCCAAGATTGCCTTATAAATTCTTTTATATAAAAAATTCGACAATACCGCACCTACTGTAAGTAACACGGCAAACTGATAGTTGGATAGAAAGGCAAGCACTACATACGTGCTAAGCATTACAAAAGATTGTGCCGCACTAAAGTAATACGACATGGTTGCAAACAAGCGCGTAACCTCGGTCGTGAGTGTGTTTTGAATTTTGCCGGCATCCAGTTTTACAAAAGCACTGAAGGAAATATCCTGCAGATTGTTAAGCAACTGGAAACGAATCTTTTTTATAAGCTCATACCTGATTTTTGCGTTGTAAGATAACTGCACATATTTAAGTAACCCCTTTAACACAAATAACAGGCAAATGAAAACGAGGATGCTGTTGATACTGAGTTCGAAACCAAATGTATGGATGACATCAACTACATATTTAAGATTACCCAGCGAGTCGGCAGTTGCTGCGCCTTTTCCTTTGCTTACTACCTGCAACAAGGGTACAAACATCGCAAGCCCCAACCCGTCGAGTACGCTGATAACCATACTCAATCCCAAGTACACGAAAAATTTATTACCGATAATGCGGTAGTAAAAACTAAAGTAACCTAAAAAATTATTTTTGAAAGATAGTTTCACCTGCTTATATACTTTAAAGAAAAAATTTGTTCGCTGATTTATTTTGATTCAAAAATCAGTTCAGCATAAACCTTTTTTTCTTTTTTTGTTTTGCATTGTATTCGTAGCCATAACCATAACCATAGTTGTTGCCATAGTTAAAGTCTTTATTGTCTTTGATACCGTTGATGATAATTTTAACATGCGGCAGCTTTTGCTCATCACTTAGCTTGTTAACAAGCTTTAGCGTAGTAAGTAAAGTTTCTTTATGCCTGATTACAAAGAAGGAAATGTCAGCCCACTTAGCCAGCGTAAGCGCATCCGATACCGGGCCCACCGGTGGTGTATCTATTACAATAGCATCAAAATTAGCTTTCAGAAATTCGAACAGGTCCTCCATGCGGTCGCTTAGTATTAGTTCGCCGGGATTTGGCGCCAGCGGGTAGCCGGAACTAATAAAAAACAGGTTCTCCGAATTAGGCGTAGGCTGTACAATATCTTCTATTGCTACTTCACCTATCAGGTAATTGGCAAGACCAATAGTTTTGCTAACACCCATCTTTTCCGACAAACCAATAGTACGCAAATCAAACTCGAGCAGCACTACTTTCTTGTTGGCGATGGCCATGGTGTTGGCAAGATTAGCACTTACAAAGCTCTTGCCTTCTCCGCTTTTGCCCGAAGTAATCAGTAGCGTTTTTCGTTGCAAGCCAGGTGTGAGATAATAAATATTCGTTCGGAGGGTACGGAATTGTTCTGCTTCCGAAGAAACATTGTTGGTTGTTACGACCAACTGATTATCGTTAACCTGTATATCACTTATTTCTCCCGCAATCGGCAACGTGGTTAATGATTCTATGTCCTGCCTTGTTTGTACTCTTTTGTTTAGGAAGACGATAATAAACATTACCAATGCCGGCAGTAAAGCACCGGTTCCGAACCCGATTCCATAGATGTTAATGGCTTTAGGATATTGGTCCACGCTATCTAAACCATCATCTATAATGATAGAATTAGCTACCTGTGTGGAAGCCAGCTCTATTTCTTTATCCTCTTTCTTCTGTAACAAAAATGTGTAAATAGACTCTTTGATATTGAGCAACCGGTTAAGCTCTACTAATTTCTTTTCTTTGGTTGGAATACCGGTAAAGCGGTTATTGATGGTTTGCTCCTGGGTAGCTAAAGAGTTTTCGTTTACTTTTATCTCGTTGCGTATATTTTGTGTGTTTCGAAGTACATTATTTCTCAGCTCCAACATTTGACTGTTAATACTTCCAAGGCGTGGGTCTTCTGCCGTACCGTTTTCGAGCACCCGGCGTTTCAGCATCACTAACTGATTGTATTTATTAATATTATCAGCCATTTGCGGATCCTGCAAACCAGTAGTATTCGGTATTATTTCTTCCCGGCCATCCGCAGCTTTTATATTCGATTCAACCAAAGACAACATGTCCTGCTTCAGCATATTGTCTGATTTCTTTGTGTCTATCGTTGGCAACGATCCCAACAGTTGATTGGCAGATGTAGATACATCGTAAATCTGGTTGCCTGCCTTGAAATTGCTAACCATTTTTTCCTGTTGTTCCAGTTCAGCGCCTGCCGACGTAAGTCTGTCTCTCAAAAATTCCATTTCCTTACGAAGCGCCTGGTTATTATAGTCCAGGTTTTGAATATCATAGGTGCTTACCAATACGCCGATGGATGCTTTCGCTCTTTCCGGAATTTCGTCTTTTACCATTATCTGCAACAAGCCCATACCGCCTTTTGATACCGGGCTTATGGTTAAGCCGCCAAGGTAATTGACAATAGCAGCCTGCCGCGATATAAAGCTTAAGACATACTCGCCGTTGGCCGGCCTTACTGCATTATCCTTTATACGAAGCAGTATTGTATCCTTGTTTAAGACCAGCGGCTGGTTGTATGCGCCTTTTGCGTTAATCGTTTTAGATTTTAATTCATAATTATCAGTATGCAGTATAAGCTGATAAACGGGCGGAACAGTAGCTGCATGATTACTTTTACGGATGCGGATATCTATTGGAAAACTATTTACATCCAGCGGCTGATCCTGATCATTTCCTTTTTTATAAAGCTTGGTATCGAGTTTAAAGGAATCGGCCACTGCGCCTACTACGGAGGCAGACTTTAGTTTAAAGATTTCATTATTTACATCGCTGGATTCCTGAGCTACAGCCATACTGCCACCTGCAGCGCCAAATGCCGATCCTAACTTATTGGCATTCTCGGTCGGTTGCTTTATTAATACATTGGTTGTTACTTCATAAACAGGTATAGTATGACGTACATAAAAATAAGCCGCCGCTACGAAAAGTGGTATTGAGATCAGGAACCAGTAAAAATTTTTTATAAGTTTTGACAGGTAACGCTTTACATCAAACCCTACTTTTTTTTCCTCGTCCGGTTGTGCATTTTCCATAGGTAATATTTTTTATAGCTTCAGCAGTTGATAATATTATTGCTAAATAATTATTTTGTAAGCGCAATCAGCAGTGTTACGATACTCAACGAAATAGATACTACTGAAGTAAGCGAGTTAAAGTTTTCTCTTACAATTGTATTTTTAAGCGGCTTTACATACAACACATCATTGTGCCGCATCTGAAAAACGTCTGAATTATTCAGCACAGCACTTTTTGTCAAGTCAATTTTATAAATTTTACGCTGGCCGTTATAATCCCGGTATAGTTCTATGTCGTAGCGTTTGGCCGACAAGGGCAAATCACCGGCAGCCGCCAGCGCTTCAAAAATAGTAGTCCGCTGCATATCAAGGATGTATCGCCCGGGACTGTGCACCTCTCCTAATACTGATATTTTGAAAGTATTAAACCTGACTTCCACCATCGGCTCTTTCAGAAAAGGTGCAACGCTGGAAACCAGCTTTGCCCGTAGCTGGCCGGCGGTAAGGCTGGTTACTTTCATCAGTCCTAACCTTGGAAATTCGATGTAGCCATCATTACCTACAATATAACTGGCACCGGGAGATGATGTGACTGCCCCTGTTGCGCCTGGCACAGCAGAGGAAACAGCGCCGCCGTTTTTATTAAAAAAAACAGCAGCCTCATTATCTTTAGCTGAAAAATTAATAAATAAATCGTCCCCGTTTTCTATCGTTCTTTCCTCGGGTTGAAACGGTGGCAGATCAATAACATTCTTATCCGGTAAATCCTGAAAATAAGTAAGGTCTTTGGGTGAAGAGCACGAAGTAATGAACAACAAAGCAAATGCGGCCAATCCAAGTGTACGAAAAAATAAGTGCATGAATAAGTTTTATTTTAATGAAGCAGTTTCAAGGGTGAAGGTTAAGCACTATACTACCTGCGCTGCCTGTAAAGGCTGGCTCCTCAATGCGGAAGCGTACCATTTAACAGCAGCAGAAAGCCCCTGGTGTATAGATACCTGCGGTGTATAGCCGATCAGTTGATGGGCCTTGGATATATCTGCAAGGCTGTGCTTTACATCTCCTTTTCGCTCTTCCCGATAAACCGGCGCCAGGGAAATGCCGGTGTACGCTGTAATATATTCCCATAGCTGGTTAAGTGTAGTGCGCTCTCCGTAAGCTATATTAATAACTTCATGCTGATGAAGAGTGGTTGCCAGCATAGCACGGATGTTGGCCTGTACTGCGTTTTCTACAAACGTAAAATCGCGGCTTGTTTCTCCATCGCCGTTTATAACGGGGCGCTTTTCCTGCAAAGCCGACTCTATAAATAAAGGTATAACAGCCGCATACGGGCCTTTAGGGTTTTGACGCGGACCAAATACATTAAAATAACGTAAGCCAACAGCATGAAAATCATATACCCGCGAAAACACATCCGCATATAATTCATTCACTAATTTGGTAACGGCATAAGGAGATAAAGGCTTACCGGTTTCATCTTCCACTTTAGGCAAGCCCGGATGGTCGCCGTAGGTGCTGGAGCTTGCTGCATATACCATGCGTTGCACGCGTGCATCCCTTGCTGCCACCAGCATATTTACAAAGCCGCCTACATTTACGTCGTTACTTGTAATGGGATCGTTGATAGAGCGCGGAACAGAACCCAGCGCCGCCTGGTGAGACACATACTGCACCTGCTGTGCAGCTTGCCGGCATACATCAACGTTTCGTATATCGCCCTCTATGAGTTCAAAGTTGGAGAGGCTTATAAAATCTGCAAGATTATCCAAAGAACCAGTGCTAAAATTATCAAGCACTTTTACTTTTCCGGCGTTGTATTTAATTAGATATTCAACGATGTTGGAGCCAATAAAGCCGGCACCGCCGGTTATTAAAAAGGTACTGTTACTAATATCGATAGCATGAAAAGGATGCTGATACATTATATTATTTGTTTTAAAGCCGGGCATCTACCAATTCTTTACTTAAAATAGATTTTACGTCAAAAAGAACGCATTTATCATTGCAGATATTTTTTATTACTGCATAAGTGAATTCTTTATGCGCAACCGCTAAAACCACGGCATCGTATTGGCAGTCTTCCGGCAGCTCCTGCATTATTTTTATACCATATTCATGCATTACGGCCTCCGGATTCGCCCACGGGTCGTACACATTCACATTTACATGGTAATTCTTTAAGTGTGTAATTATATCAACCACTTTAGTGTTGCGTACATCCGGGCAATTTTCTTTAAAAGTGATGCCGAGCACCAATGCCTTACTGCCTACTACCTGCATTCCTTTTTTCACCAGCAGCTTTATTACTTCATCGGCTATGTAAGCGCCCATACCATCGTTAAGCCGCCGGCCTGCTAATATTATTTCCGGATGATAGCCCACTTCCATCGCTTTTTGCGCCAGGTAATAAGGATCTACACCTATACAATGCCCGCCTACAAGACCAGGTTTAAAAGGAAGAAAATTCCATTTGGTACCTGCGGCCGCCAGCACTTCACCGGTATCAAGATTAAGATGACGGAATATTTTTGCCAGTTCGTTTATAAAGGCAATATTTATATCACGCTGTGCATTTTCTATTACTTTGGCAGCTTCTGCCACTTTTATAGAAGGCGCCATGTGAGTGCCTGCAGTGATAATACTTGCATATACATCATTTACCTGCTGTGCAGTTTCGGGGGTAGAACCGGAAGTAACTTTTTTAATCTTGGTAACGGTATGCTCCTTATCGCCCGGGTTAATGCGCTCCGGTGAGTAGCCGACATAGAAGTCTGTATTGAATTTCAGGCCTGATATTTTTTCGAGAATCGGCACACATTCGTCTTCCGTTACACCCGGATAAACGGTAGATTCATACACAACAATATCATCTTTCTTCAGGCATTTTCCAACTGTTTCACTGGCCTTAACAAGTGGCGTAAGGTCGGGCCGGTTGTACTTATCAACCGGTGTTGGTACGGTAATTATAAAAAAGTTTGCTGTTTGTAATACATCAGGCTGGTTGCTAACATACAAGCCGTTCGCACAATCGTTGTCTTTTTTTAAAACTTCATTTAACGTCTGGCTGCTAACTTCTAAAGTAGCATCGTTGCCATCACGCAAATCATTAATCCGCTTTTCATTAATATCGAACCCGATAACTGCATTTTTTTTTGCGAATTCTGCAGCGAGGGGCAAGCCAACATAACCTAATCCAATGGTGGCTATTTTGTAATTTCTCATGCTAACCGTAATTGTCGTTTTTAAAGGGGGTTGTGGAAACTAAGCTTCGTTTGAACACAGCTTTTTTTAAGCAAGAATTAATTAAAAGATGTTTTGCTGGTACTGTTTTTGACAAATGTGCACTGTAAAAAAAAGGTAGTTTCAAGTTTAATATAAGTATATAATTTTTTCTGCAGGATTATAAAATTCATGTGTGTTAAACCCGGTTTTATTTTCCTGCAAACTGCTCAAAATTGAGCAACTGTTATTAATTATATAGCCTTAAGTTTTTCTATGTTTGTTTTTTCAATTTCGGCAATCAGATGATAGCCTAATGATGGAAGCAGAACTTTTACAGACTTGCTCTTCACTTCCAGCACTTCGCCTTCCAACATCATCAGCGGGCCTTGAAGAATGCGAACTTTATCATGGGAATGAATACTTTTTTCTACCGAAACATATTGATACTCATTAAGGAAATGTTTAATTGTATCAATCTCTTCACTTTTTATAACTGCAGGCTTGCCTAACCATTGTACAAAGTTGAAGATGCCGGTAGTTTCTAACGTTGGAACGTACTCGAAGGCAGAAACATGGACGAATACATAAGAGGTAAACAACGGCTCATCAATAATTTTTTTTCTATCAGCCCATTGCTTGTTTACTTTTCTTACAGGACAGTAGTTGATGATATTTTTTTTGGTAAGCAGCTCAGCAACTTTCTTTTCCCATTTGGGTTTGGTATATACAGCATACCAGTTTTTGCTTTTGATCATTAGGGTTTGATTTTAAATACAGCATACGTGTTGTTTATTTATCTCACAAACCCATTCTCTCCCAAACAAACAGGCTATCGCCTCTCCCACTTACAGCAATTGTATAGCAAGTCAATCTTTTTAGTAATATGCTGTCTGTTGCTCCGGCCCTATACGCAAATCCTCATGACAAAGATTGCATAATTAAACCCTTTTAAACAGACCATCGCCATTCCTGTTTAAAACTTTAACAGCACCTATTCATTTGCGATATTTCCTGAATTGGATCTTGTATGTTTTTATGATACGGCAGTTAAGGTAAAAATCATAAAAACTACAGTTTGATTTGTGAGTGGGTTTTCACCACAGCCACCTGAAGTTTCAAAACTATGTAAAAGAATCTAATGCTATATCCCGTCAAGCCGGTAGGCAATTTCCTAACTATAAGCCTTAACATCAAAATAAGATCAACATTCATTTACCTTTCACTTCTTGTACTGTGAAAGCTTTTTAAGGATTTTTAAATCGGATGTAAATGTATTAACCATAAATCTTAGCTATTTGTTCTTTTTTGTTCTTTAGCTGAGAGTGTCTTCGGTTTTTTCTGTTTCTGCAAAATTGCTGAACTTTTCAAAACCGGTTTCTTTTATTAAAGCTTTGAATTGCCTGAACTGCTTATGGGTAATTTTTTTTAAATAAAAGGCAAGTAAAAGATATAAAATTGTATCTGTTTTTTTAGACAGGAAATAAAACTGCGAGGGATGTATTTTTGAAAAAATATTTTCAGCTTCCTTTTTTTCATTGATTTTACTAAGCGCTACCGCTTTTAAAAGTAATAGCTTTTGCTGCCCGCACTGGCTTGCATGTCCGTCTTTTTCCTCATAGTTTGCAATTGCATAATTAATATAAAACAAAGCTTCTTCGTAATGGCAGGTAAGTATAAGTGCATAAGACAGCGGATACTCAAAACAGTTGTATAAGTAGCACTTGCTTTTAGATGCTTTGATACCAATATGCACATTATAAGCGCCTACAAGTGTAGCTTCGGAGCTTGGTTCAAATACATCTGCATAAAACAACTGCGCTGCAAAATATCGTCCGTAAATCAAAGGTGGCACCAGTGGCGAAAGCGATTGTTGCCTCAGGTATTCAAAATTTTTTTTAAGCGCAATATGATCGCCTATCAGCCAGTCGCGGATGCATAGCAAGGAGTAGCCGAATAGCTGGCCTTCCGGTGTTTTGTTTTCATTAATGTAAAACCGGATTCCTGTTGCGAAGAAAGAGTTGAGTTTATCGAAATTGACAAAATATTCGAAGTAAAATTGCCGGCCATTCACCGTTTTTACTATGGCACGCTGGAACTTATCTATTAAATCGGGTTTCTTTTGTAAAAAGTTAATGGTATGGCCAACGAACGTATGAAATGTTCGATCATCGGCATCTTTTATCTGTACAGCTTTGAACAAGGTAATGAAATAATACAATATGCTCAGGTCTTCCTCCTGTAATGTATTCTCTGCGGGTTTTGACTCCGACAACTGAATTTCGTCGGGCGAATGGTAGCCGCAATACCTGGCAAGTATATTAAGTGTAGAAGAAGATGCAGGATAACTTGCTTTAACCAGACCAAAAAAACGCCGGAGCGTGTTTTGATTAAGCGTGCTGCCGGTCTTGTTATAAATCTCTGCGCAAAGCAGATTACAGTCACCGGAGGTGGTGATACTGCGGCCAAATGTTTCTTCTATTTCTTTTCGTAAAACTGCGTATAACTTCAACTTATCACCTGCTATGTCATTCATTGGTATAACATCCGGAATAATGATGAAAAAGATTGCAAGGAAATCAGCTTAATCAATTAAAACCCGGTTCTGATTTCTACCTATGCAATAACTCCTGTACATTCACTTTTTTCTATCCATCAAATCTGTATATAAAAATAGTATTTAAAGTATTAGCCGGACGATTTTTTATCGCAGCCATTTGTGTAATAATATTTATCCACAGCATTAAAAGCATGTTCCCGCTAAGAACAACCGGTATTGCCCGCCGGCTGTTCTTAGCGGGCAGGACGGTGTTTGCATATTACCATACCTGTTATCAATTTACTGCCTTCAATTGTAAAACAATCGCTTCTGCACCGCCAAGGCTCACTGTATCTGTAAATATGATTCCTTCCAGCTCGGGCGTAGTAGCCACGACTACCGTACCGGAAAAAGAAAAACCAGCCGGCGTAAAATAGCAGGGCCGGTTACTGAAATTAAGCACTATCAAAAACCTGTTTGAATTTCCGGCCTGCCGGATGTACGCCATCACCTGCTGATCGGCATATACGGGCGTATAAGTACCTATGCGCAGCGAGGGCTCCTGCCGACGCAATACAATCATTTTTTTATACAGGCTAAGCATGGAGTATTGGTCATCCCTTTCTACCGCTACGTTTTCACGGGCATAGCTGCGGTGGATCCGGAGCCAGGGCCTGCCTTGTGTAAAGCCTGCGTTGTCGGTACTGTCCCACTGCATCGGTGTGCGGGCAGGGTCGCGGCTCAGGTTTTTATCCGGCATATTCAAACCCTGCGGGTCCTGCACCTCTTCAACAGGAATGGCTACATCGCGCATGGCAATTTCATCTCCGTAATAAATGGTAGGCGTACCACGCAGGGTTAGCAACAACAGCGCCGCTACTCTTGCCTGCTGCAGCCCTACGCGGCTGGTAACGCGTGGCTGGTCATGGTTGCCCAATACCCAGTTGGGCCAGCTATCCGGCGGCAGCGCACCTTCGTATTCATCTACAGCCGCTGCTATCTGGCGGGCATCCCAGGGCAGCGCTATTAACTGGAAGTTAAAAGGCAGGTGCGCGCCGGTATTATTAGTACCATAATAACCTACCAGCTTCTGTATAGGCAGATATACTTCGCCGATCATCATGCGCTCGCTATAGCCGTCCAGCACCCCGCGCATCATCCGTACAATAGCGTGCACCTCCGGCTGGTCGGTACTATATACATGCAGCAACCGCTCGTAAGTAGCCATGTGCTGCCCGTAATGAATATTTACAGGCTCATCGCGCAGCAGCTCATCTTTCATCAGGTGCCACATCACATCTACCCTGAAGCCGTCCACGCCTTTATCCAGCCAAAAGCGCATGGTATCAAACATGGCCTGCTGCACTTCCGGGTTGCGCCAGTTAAGATCGGGCTGTTCTTTTAAAAATGCATGGTAATAATATTGCTTTGTCGGCTCATCCCACTCCCAGGCGCTGCCACCAAAAACACTCAGCCAGTTATTGGGCAGGCCACCGCCTTCTTTTGCATCGCGCCAGATGTACCAGTTGCGCTTAGAATTGTTCTTGGAAGAGCGCGATTCTACAAACCAGGGATGCTGGTCTGAAGTGTGATTGGGCACAAAGTCGAGTATCAGTTTCATACCGCGGTTATGCACCTGCGTTAATAATTCATCGAAGTCGCTCATTGTGCCGAACAACGGATGAATGTCTTTATAATCAGAAATGTCATAACCGAAGTCGGCCATTGGCGACGGATAAACGGGCGATAGCCAAACTGCCTGTATTCCCAGCCACTGCAGGTAATCGAGCCGCTGAATAACGCCCTGCAAATCGCCGATGCCATCACCGTTTGTATCCTGAAAAGACCGTGGATAAACCTGATAAATAATGCCGGTTTGCCACCAGAGGTATTGTTGCTCGTTCATAGATAAAAGGAGAAAATGATTGGTTATTTAAAAAGCTGCTGTCTTGGCAAAAGCCCTGCCGTTCAAGTTAATGCAGGATGGATCTTAACAAGGCAGTATAAAGCTGCTAACCGGCACCTTATTACTTTTTTGGCCGGCCATTGCGTGTTACAAACAGGGCTTTGTGCAGGCAGGGCATTGTTGATTGTATAGCCCGGAACAAAAGCCCGGTAAAGAAATAAAAGTACAAGTTAACAATTAAAAGCCCAACAGCATTCTGTCCAGCCCGAACCAAAGTACAGCGATACAAACAGCCGAAGTTTGAACGTCAAGCCCTGCTTGCACAAAACCCCATGTTGTATGCATACCCTGTCTCCGCTTATGTTCTATAATGTGGGTCTGGTCGTAGTATTAGGGTGTTACTTGTGCGTAGGACAAGACAGGCTCTTGGGCAGGTGGGCTTCTGTGACGTGGGTTTGTGCGCCTGCCCATGTGCCTGACTTGAAGCGTTGGCTTGTTAGATTTTTGGTGTCGTTATCTTGGCTAACCTTTTTATCAGGAGTTCAAATACAACATCGTTCGGCGCATTTATTTCAAAAGAACCTTTCAATCCATCCAGTAAATAATTTTCTGTGATAAATACTTCAAAAGGGTCTATGCCTATTGATTTAGCTACTTTATTAAAGAGCTTAATTTTCATATCCTGCGCTTTAATTTTTCTCCCCGTAAGTTTGGATAAAACGGTTGCCATTTCAGGAACTGATAAGGCGTCTTCCATAGTTGGGCGATAGGTTTTGCTATCGTGTTTTGCAGGGTCTAATAGAGCTCCGACAGCTACACTTGCCATATCTTCATTGGTAGGCGGTGCATTTTTTCTTTCGCCAAAAAAGTTAGGCATTGTTCCTAATACAGCAGCACCGGTAATGAAATTTGCATATACATCTGCAAATACTCCGGGGCTTACAACGGTACTGGCAACATTTGGTATCATTGGTATAAGATTATCGGTAAGCCAGTGTTGTCTTGTGAGTAAAGAAGTATGAGAAGGATTGCTTAACCACTGTGTAATAGTAACCACCTGCTCCACTTTTAAATGATGTGCGGCAACAGCAAAAGCTACAGAACTCTGTATCATGTAAGGATGAACAACGGGTAAATAAAAAACTCTTTGTGTGCCATTCATTGCATTGTAAACCGCTTCGGTGTCAAATACATCAGCCACAATAATTTCAGCACCCAAACTTTTTAACTCATTACTTTTATAATCCTGCTTATGCACCATTGAACGAACAAAATAGCTTTTTTGTAAAAGTTGTTTAACCACCTGTGTACCGATTTTTCCTGTTGCACCGCTTACCAATATTTTAGGATTTGCCATTTTTAGTTTTTATTTGGTTGCTTCAAATGCCAATGCTAATAAAGGTGCAACAAGAGGGTTGTCGCCTAATTTTTCAGCCAACTTTTTTTCTAATTGAGGAACTAATTCTTTATAGAATTCGGGCTTTTGAGCCAGTAAAGGAGCTGTGAGCAAAAATCTTTCTGCAGCGCTTTTGGCAGTTTCTACCTGCGTGGTTTTTCGTACCCCTTCTGCTTTGGTAATTGTAAAATTTGCTTCTGTCAAAAGTTGCTTTACTTCTTCCAAATCGGATAAGGCAAAAGGACTTTGTTGCATTGGCACGGGCATTTCTCCCAACACTTGCTTAAACAAGCCAAAGCTGATTTGCCACATTGGATTTTCGGCAATATTGCCCCACGTATTAAACAGTAATTGCCCATTGGGTTTTAATACGCGGTGCATTTCGCTCAATGCTTTTGGTTTATCAGGCACGAACATTAACCCAAACTGGCAAACAATTAAATCAAAACTATTATTTGCAAAAGGGATTTTTGCCATATCCACATTTTGCCAGGTAAGATTAGGCGAGGTAATAGTCTCTTTGGCAATGTCCATCATATCTCCGCTGATGTCTGTTGCTACTATATCAGCGTTGGGCAATGCCTGTAACAAATAACGGGTAACAATGCCTGTGCCTGCCGCCAGTTCTAATACCTTTATTTTTCCATGTTCTTTAATCCGTCCTGCTAAATCAATAGCATAGGGATTGAATAAAACAGGTCCCATATAGGTATCATAGTTTCGTGGGATTGAGCCTGTAAAAAAGTTTGGAGTTTGAGTTTCTGCGGGTGAAATTTGTTGTGAATTTTCCATCATTGAGTTATTTAAAAATGATGGTGCAAAAATCAACAGCATTTACCAGACAATGGTTATCATTTGGCAAGAAGTGAATTGCCAAATGACAAAAACTTTAGAAAAGGAGCAAGTTATTTTTTTGCAAACTCGGCTCTAATTCTGCTTAGAGAAGTATTCGTCATTCCGAGATAAGAAGCGATGTGTTTAAGTTGAGCGACCTGAAAAATTTCTTGATTGGTTTGTATCAATTCAGCATAACGTTCTTCAGCCGATTTATTAATCATCGAAAGTGTCCGTTTCTTATACTGCACAAATTCTTTTACCAGCATAGCCCTGCCAAACTCTCTAAATTCAGGCAATGAATGAAACATTTGGTTGAGTTTATCAAACGTAGTGTAGTAACCAAAACAATGTGATATAGCCTGAATGTTTTCATTAGAAGTGGCTCCTTCAAAAAAAGAGGCGGCTTCAAAAATTACTCTTTTAGGAGGATAAAAATAGGTTGTAATTTCATCGCCTTTATCAGAGAAAGTGTATGCTCTTACATAGCCTTCCAGCAAAACAAAATAGCCACTTATTTTTCCTTGTTTTAAAATGTATTCACCTTTTTCAAAACTGAGTTCTTCAAAGCCATTGGCAATTTCTTCCAGGGCAATTTTGTTTATCGGAATGTGTGGAATATTGTTCTGAATAAAATCTAAAAAGAGCTTTTTGTTCATTGGTTAAAAGTGTTTTGGTTTTACAAGCAAAGATAGAATATAAGCTTGTGCACGATAACGCCCTGTTTTGCAAGAACCAAAATATATTCAACGACTGTCTGCCGTGTGTTCGCAATTGCAGCTCTTTTGCAGGTTGGCTTTGTGCGGGTGCTATTGGATACTTCGCCCTGAATATCTTGTCGCTTAAAGGTGAACGGAATTTTCGTTTAGGGTTGCGTACAACAAACTGCTATATACAACTGCACTGAACGGTTGCAGGTGGATTGTTTTATTACCGGCAACGGCAGCAGGCGATGCCGCAGCCTTTTCATCAATCATCCATTGCGGCTCTTTCGAATCCAGTATTTTGATCCATTCTTTTTGATAAGCCGGCAATACAAAAGGCAATTCGTTACCTGATACGTTAAAGCAACAAACAAGAAAGTTCCTGCCCGGATCGTCCTGCCGCAATAGTATCAATCCATCCTGCTGTATGGTTATTGCCCGGATATTGTTTTTGTTGAAATTTTGTAGAATGGCATTATTCCGGCGCAGCTCTATCAGTGCTTTATGCCATGCCAGCAGTACTTTATACTTTCCCGTTTTACGTTTATGCCATTGCAGTTTGCATTGGTTAAAAGTGTTTATATCCGCCGGGTCCGGAAAGTCTTCTCCCTCCTTCAACCCGAAACTGATAAACTCATTACGCCGGCCTTCCTGCACTCCTTTTATGTTTCCCTCCTCGTGGTGACTGATGAAGAAAAAGAATGGGGTATCCTCGCCATATTCCTCCCCCATAAACAACATCGGTACATAGGGAGCAAGCAGCAGGGCTACAGCCGCTAACTTTTGCTTTTCAAAATCGGCCAGCATACTCAGCCGCTCTCCCCCGATGCGGTTACCCACCTGATCGTGGTTCATATTAAATGCAACGAAGTTATTGCCGGGCAGGCCTGCCGAGGAAGTGCCGTGCCTGCGCTTCCGGAACTCCACCCATTCGCCGCTGTGCACGAAGCCATCGGTATAAGCCCTGGCCAACTGTTCTATTTTATTAAAATCGGCATACCGGTCTTTACCGGCCGGGTGAAGAAAAACATATAGTATATGATGAAAATCATCCAGCCATTGCGCATCAAAGCCCATCCCCCCGGCAGCCGGCGATTGCACCAAACGCGGACTATTTAAATCGCATTCCGCCACCAGGTAAAACCTGCGTCCAAGCCGTTGCTCTGCTGTCTTTACCTTGCCATACAGCAGTTGCCAGAAGCTCACGGCACCTTTATCATAAATCTCATGCACAGCATCGAGGCGAAGGCCATCAATATGATAGTGCTCAAACCAGTATACTGCATTATTACTAAAGTATTCCCGCACGCCATCGCTCCATTCACCATCAAAATTTAGCGCCTCGCCCCAAGGCGTGCAATATTTATTAGTAAAGTACGGACCATAGCAGGGCAGGTAATTTCCTTCGGGCCCGATATGGTTGTAAACAAGATCAAGGAATACAGCAATGCCTTTTTGATGGCATGCATCTACTAATCGCTTCAGGCCTTTAGGGCCGCCATAAGAGTGATGCACGGCATACGGATACGTAGCATCATAACCCCAGTTGCGGCTGCCGGAGAATTGATTGACGGGCATTAACTCAATAGCATTAATGCCGGTATCTGCAAGATCATCGAGGCAGGGAATGACAGCTTCAAAAGTGCCCTTCTCCGTAAAGGTGCCTACATGCAATTCATAAAAAATAAGTTCGTTGAAAGACAAGCCTTTCCAGGCAGTGTCCGTCCATTGAAATGCGGCATGGTTCACCAGTTCGGATGGTCCATACACATCGTCCGGCTGGTAGCAGGAAGCAGGGTCCGGGCAATCCGTTTTTCCGTCCGGCATAAAGAAATAGCGGCTGCCTGCAACGACATTTTTCACGGTAGCGCTAAAGTAGCCTTCAATGTCTTTTTGCATGGCAACGTACTGCCCGGCAGGATGCACAATGTGCAGCAGCATTGTTTCTTTTTCGGGCGCCCATACTGTAAACTGCGCAGTATCATTACCCAGATATTGTGCTCCGATCATAAAGGCAAAACAGTTTGTTATAACAGAATGGAGGAATGGAGCAAGAGATATGCCAGTAAGAAAGCGAACAGGCTGGTTGAAATATTACTTTGCGAATGGTTTATAGCGCTTCGGAACCGTAAAGTCAATACTAATAAACAATGATTTACGATATGAAAAAAGCATCCGGAATAAAAGCTTATACAGCGAGCGCTGTTACCGGATCCCAGAAATGCTTATCAAAGTTTTGAATGATGTCTTCCTTAATAATTAAACCTTCTGCTTCCAGCTTTTGCTGCATACTTTCCGGCGGGTCAAAATGCGCTTTGCCGCTCAACATGCCCAGCCGGTTTACCACGCGCTGCGCCGGTACGGCAGGTTGCACGTTGTGCACCGCATTAAGCGCCCAGCCTACCATGCGGGCACTTAGCCTGGTACCTAAATATTTTGCAATTGCGCCGTACGTGGTCACCCTGCCGGGCGGCACCTGGCGTACCACATCCCATACATCTTCAAAAAAAGACTGCTGCTTCGGTAAGGGCACTTCTTTTTGGCTCGCCATACTGCTTTTCATAGCATTTGCATTTAACTATTGTTCGCTGCTGTTGTTTTTCTTTCCTGCAGCAAGCGGGTTCTCCGGGGCTCCGGCACGGCTTTATAATCGTACGGGCAATGCCTGCAGCCATTGCCGCAGCAATAGCCACGCTGCAACAGGTAATCGGCCGTAAATACTACCAGCCCTTCCTTGTTGGTATATAATTCATCATCCGGTAACTGCTTCACGTTCCCATAGTTTTATTTGCCCGTCTTTTTCAAAAGACAGCGCTTTATCAATTTCAAACTGAAGATAATGGATAGTATTGCTCCCGGCAATATCCAGTTTCTCATAATGCGTTTTGATCATCAGTTCCGGGGGGATGACGGCGGCTGCATAGACATTAGTGCAATCAGTAATTAAGGGCAGGTCGTATAGTTGTATAACCTGTTTTGTAAAAGCATATAAATCGGGGCTGTCTGTTTTTAAATGAATACTGCCGCCGGGTTGCAGCACCTGCTGATAGATACGCAGGAAGCGCGGATGGGTAAGCCGCTTCTTTTGTTTGGATGCCCGCAACTGCGGATCGGGAAAAGTGATCCAGATCTGCGCTACCTCACCCGGATTAAAGTAATTGGCCAACTGCTCTATCTGTGTCCGTAAAAAAGCCGCATTGTTCAAACCTTCGTCCAGCGCGGCTGTGGCGCCATGCCACATCCGGTTGCCCTTTACATCAACGCCAATATAATTTGTTTCTTTATGGAGCCGTGCAAGCCCGGTAGTGTACTCGCCTTTACCACAGGCAAGCTCCAGTGCAACCGGGTTATTATTTTTAAAAAAAGCAGCCCAGTTGCCTTCCATTCCCTGTGGGTATTCCAGTACATTAGGGAATGATTTGATAGCGGCAAAACGCTGTAATTTTTTTTGTGCCATAACAGGCGTAAAAGTAATGCATCAAAACAATAGCGGCTCCCGGCTTTCATCATTTAGTTTTTGCAGCACCAATTGCGACTCATCGGGGTTTTCGGGATTGTATTTAAGCCAAACATAAAAGTCGGTTTTGTCTTTGTTATCCCTCTGATTAATGTGGGTGAATTTTATTTTTATGTTCTGCACCGGTGCCAGTTTGGCTATTACGTCCTGCCGGCTAAGGCTGAATACTTCTTTTTGTATGCGATAACTTTTTTCGCTCAGCACCATTTCGTTGTACATCTCTTCCGCTTCTTCAAAATCGGCAATATCTATGGGCTGCATTTCGGCGAGCGCGATAATTTTTTCATTATGTTTTTTCGAAGTTTCTAAAAAAGCATCATATGCTTTTTGCTTGTCTTCTAACGAATCCACTAATTTTTGTAATTCCGCATGTAAATCGGCCATGGCTTTAAATTTATTGCAATGGTGCAACAAACATGCCTGTGCATTGCGGCTTGTTGATGAAGACAGTACCGACGCGGCTATACTTTTGTGTTGGTTTATTAATCAGAATCCATTATTACGGAAAGGAAGATTATGCGCCAATCAATGGCAGCTATCAGCCCTTTGCACAAGTGGAGCCGCTGAGTACCGCCTTTAAGGCCCTGTACAATGGCAACATTGCTGCCATGAGCGTGAACATCACCCAGTTCAGCAAGCCCTTGCTGTACAACTACGGCTACGACCAGCTCAACCGGCTGGTAAGCATGCGGGTGTACCGCAACACCCCGGTGGGCAACCTCAACACCAATGTATGGAACCCGATAGCCATTAACGACTATAATGAAGACATCGCTTACGATGCCAGCGGCAACATACTGAAGTACAAGCGCTACGCAGACAATGCTACCCTGATGGATAGCCTGAGCTATAAATATTATAACGGCACCAATAAGCTCAACAGCATCAAAGACAATGTATCGCCAACTGCCTTTACGACCGATATAGATAGCCAGGGCAATACCAACTACGACTATGACGTCATCGGTAACCTGACGAAGGATTCAGCGGCAGGCATTGGCGCCAGCGGTATTGAGTGGACGGTGTATGGCAAGATAGCAAAGATCACCAGGACCAATGGCACTGTTATTACCTACACCTACGATGCGGGCGGCAACCGGCAGAGCAAGAAAGTAGCGGGCGCTGCCAGCGGTAACGGCGAGACCTGGTACGTGCGGGATGCATCGGGCAATGTGATTGGTGTGTATACGGTAGGTGATAACACGGTCAACAGCGGTGCCATGACGCTCACGGAGCTCGACCTGTATGGCAGCAGCCGCTTAGGGATGCTGCGGCCACGCATTAACATGACGGCTACAGCGCCTGCCAGGACGTACATGAATGGGTTGGGCAGCGTAGGCTACAGCAGTACCTTTATGCGGGGCAGGAAGCTCTATGAGCTGACCAACCACTTGGGCAACGTGCTGGCTACGATCTCGGACAAGAAGATCGGGGTGCCTTCCGGCAGTACCATTTCGTACTACACCGCCGACCTTATTTCTGCCAATGACTACTATCCCTTCGGAATGCTGCAAAACAACCGCAGCTTTACCGCTGGCAGTACTAAGTATAGGTACGGGTTTAACGGGAAGGAAAATGATAATGAGATCAAAGGAGACGGTAACCAGCAGGACTATGGAATGCGCATCTATGACCCAAGAACAGGCAGGTTCTTAAGCGTTGACCCGTTAACTGCTAAGTATCCGGAACTTACCCCTTACCAGTTTGCAAGCAACAGACCAATAGATGGAATAGATCTGGATGGATTAGAGTTTGCAAATAAAATAGCAGAAAATGCTTATTATCATCGTAGTCCCGGATTGAACTTACCTAAGCCGGCACCTGCAACGATTCCTGTTTCCACATCATCAATCCAGGCTTCTTATAAGGATAACGCGTACGTAAAGTCGGGCCAACAAGCAGCATTTGTACCAAGCAGGGTGCCGGAGGAGCATATGGCTGCGCCAGATACCTATCGGGAAAGAGGTTTGATTGGCCCTAAATCAATAGTTAAAGAAGACCTTGGCATCAGCAAGCAAAATTATTACAATGCAGTAGGCGATAATATAGCCGGTGGTCCTATTGGAGCAGGAACATATATGTTTTATGGAGAAAAGGCATCTTTTTACGGAGCAGCCGGCGACCAGATGGCATTCTCGTTTGGTGGTGTTTCGGGTGAAGGCTTTTTGTCTAAACCTATAAGTATAACAACGCAAACGTCCGTACCACAAACAGAAACTGCTGTTGAGGCGGGAATACAACTTGATTGGAGTAGAATTAATTATAAAGGAGAAACTGCTTCACAACATGTAAGTCTACATAATATGGATAATACTTTAAAGCCCCTTCATGGAGTTTTTAATGGTTCTGCTGAAACAATAACAAATGCTGCTTGGAAGAATAAAGGAAATATTCAGCCGATTAGACAAAAAAATGGTAATGATTTATATATTATTCCATATTTGAATGCAGGATACGAGGGAGGCGGCGAAGGAAGTCGTTCTACCTTAAATAATGTTTCAATTATCACAATTGGAGGAACTAATAAGTTAGTTACCGCTTTCCCTAGTTTAAGAACATCTAAATAAAAATTTATGAATAATAATAATTTTCATGTTGCGTGGTGTCCTTTTTGTAACCAAGGATGGGTAGAAATAGTAAAAGATGCTGGTAATGGCAAAATGCTTTTGTTATGTGCAGAATGTGATACTACATGGGATAATCCAAATGATCTAAAATTTGATAAACCCATAGAAGACTATAAATTAATTGGTAATTTAGAAATTCCTTCAATAAATGAGGTGCAGGAAATTGGTTGGGATAAAAGGTTAATATCCTGATCTTACTTAATTTTTTATTCACCAGCTTAACTCTGCATAAGAATACGTTGCATTGACCAACCACTTAGGCAATGTGCTGGATCAAAGTTGCTGCCATTGTCCGGAGGAGATAAAGGAAATTTATTGAAACCACTTAAAGTGTTTCCTGTTACTGCTACAGCTGAATACACAGTTGCTGCAGATAAAGTCGTTGCTTAGGGTATAAATGGAGCAAAATTTACGGTAGGATAAATTACCAAAATACTAACACCTTCAGAAGGAGACAAAATGGTTCTTTATAGGGGCATGACCGGAACGGAGGGAGGATAAGGAACACTTTTTAGCAACTACGCAAGAATATGCAGCTTCCTATTCCTCAAAGGTTACTGCATTTGAAATATCCCGTTCCAGGTTTAAAAGGTTAGTCAATGAAGGTCTGGTTGAAACAAAGTCAGGCATCAATTCAATAACCCGCCCAATAGGTGCGGAAGTTGCAGTTTCCAATCAGATTATAAAAAAGCAAATATTAAATAGTGCAGTAAAAAATAGATAATGAATAGCTATTGCTATGATAAATTTAAAAGTCAATTGTTAGTAAGCAGAGAGGTAGGATTAAACATTTGAATGCTTAAATTTACTAAAGATGAATTATTGGATAACAATAACCTTTACAGATTTTTCATAACGCCAGGATATATGCTGAAGGACAGGCTTGTTCCAACTTTAAATATTGCATTCTGTCCTTTCTGCGGAACTAGTTTATTCAAATTTTATAAAGATGACAGCTACGTGAATGAGGATGATAGTAGTTTTTTATACTTATAATCATTGTTTCCTTTACAGTAGTTGAACCAAAGACGTTGGATTATTCTCTGATTCCAAACTGTCAGCTTTTTTGGGACACTTACACTATTCAATTACTCCCATATTGTATTTTCTGGTAACGTACTTCCCGTTAATACTTTCTACCCATTTGCCGTTTTTTAATGGTTTGAAATATTTCAGAACTTCGATCTTTGTTGGTTGTCCGTTTATGGGAATGGCAGCAGTATAATCTTTTAAGGTGTCCAGTGAGTTTTCAAAATAACCTTTGGCAAATAATTTATTGTTTTTAAAGACTTCAAAGTATGATTTACCCATAGGATCAAAAATGACAAACTTTAACCGGGTGTTTTCACTGTACTGAATCTTAAATGTATCATTTAGTACAATATCATTTGTGATTGATAACATCCCTACACCGGCTATGTTCAACTCGATTGGATATTTAGCCTGGGCCTTGCATAAAAATGAAGAGAAGATTATAAAGTAACTTAAAGTAACTTTTACAATTAAGTCCTTAGATTTATAGGACAACAAAGAATTTTTCATATCAAAACATTAATTAGTGACGATTCTTTTTATAGCCTGATACATTATTGATGTTGGCCTTGAATGGTTACCGTATGTTCAAAGTTTTCATGGGAGTTTTGAGGCGCGCCATTAAAAGGCGTATGATAATTATTATTTACCGTTATTGTTACCTTCATTCCTTGCTTTTGTAAGTAGGCCTGAGCTGCTTTCATTCTATCATTTGCTGTAGCAGGACCAGACAGGCTTACAGACACGCTTATATTTTTAGCATCAGCGTAACTTTTTGAAAAATCTTTTTTAGCACTGTTTATACTATTTGCCAGTGCTGCAGTTGTACTTTCAATTGGAGCATCTGCTGTGCCGTTGTCAGACGCCCGCGGGGAATAGTCGTAAGTGTACGCTTTATAATAAGGTAAGCGTTTCTGCGCACTATAGGCATTTGTTTCAGACTTATCCTGTGCCAGGGAAGCATATTTGGGGTTATCTGCATCAGCAATGCCAAAATACTGAAATTTATCCGGTCTTGCATTTTCATCAAACTGCACAGCATTTTCTTTATCAATTTTACTTTCTTGTTTAGTCAGCTGGCTATTAGTTGTATTCCTGCTGTTAACAAGTACGACCTGTTCATTTTTTGCACCTTCATTATAAACATCAAAAACTAACGCGTTACCTTTTGCAATATTAGTTCCCGCTCTATGTTGGTTAACAACAGCTTGAATCTGGAGGTCTATAGCCTCATTATCCTTATTGGTCATTTTATAAATTATAACTTTATAAGGATTACCCTGGTTAGATTTATAATATACAACTACCCGTTGTTCTAAACCATCTAAATCAATCGCAGCAATAGGCATATTGCCAGAGAATTGATAGGGCGTGTACCAAGGATAAGATTGAAATAACGGATCAACGCTTAAGAACTTAGCCACTCTCGCATCATAAATCCTTGCACCATAGTCATAATCCACTCCATTGCCATTGATGGAACTATCCATTTCTTTCCCATTAAACCCATACCGGTATTTAGTACTGCCAGCAGTATAGCTGCGGTTGATTTGCAGCATTCCGAAGGGATAGTAGCGTTATGCGCTTAAAGCCTGCACTGCCTTGCCTTTCAAAGATCGCTGTGCTGATAAAAATACAGCTTTAACGGCTAATTAAGCGCTATTTTATACGGCTAAATAATTATCCGTATGCCGGCCAAACAATGGGAAATGACGTTGCTTTTTGAACAGTTTGTACAGGACACCTACCGGGGTAAACGCCTGAAAAAGGACGGTAAAAGAATAAAGCCGCAGACGGCTGATAACTACCGCTATGTCCTGCTGTTACTGCAGGAGTACGAAGCAGTTAAAGCTATTAGCATCCGCATTAAGGAAGTGAGCGGGCGTAATAAAGGGGAATGGATAGGTGAGCAGAAGTACTGGAACCGCTTTTACCTGCAGTTTACCAACTTCCTGTACGGGGATAAACACTGCTTTGACAACTATGTAGGCAATGTCGTAAAGATCATCCGCATATTCTTTCATTACCTCAAAAGTGATAAGCTGTTACAAACCGGTGACTTCTATAAGCGCTTCTACATTTACAGGGAAGAGATACCCGTTCATACGTTACTGCCCGAACAGCTTAAGTTCCTGATTACCAATGAAGCCTTTCACCACAATGCTTGCCGTAAATCTGCCGGTATGGCTGCGCTCTTGCAGCCTGTTAATGCAGCAGCAAGTTTTTAATGAGGTGGCTGTTAAAATGCCTGCCCCTTACTGGCATTTATTTGGTTATTAATTGCACGGTCGTAAGTAAATTTGCAATCCCTTTTTATTCTTACTTCAACAATAACCTATGGCAGAAAAAAACGCTACGGTGGACGTTGTGCTTGCAGGCGCAGGTATTATGAGCGCCACCCTGGGCATGTTGCTAAAAGAGCTGCAGCCCAACATTACAATACACATCTTCGAACGGTTAGACAATGCGGCCGCTGAAAGCTCGGATGCCTGGAATAATGCCGGTACCGGCCATTCGGCTTTTTGTGAACTTAACTACACGCCGCAGTTGCCGGACGGCTCTGTGGACATACAGAAAGCAGTGAAAATTGCCGAGTCGTTTGAAGTATCCAAACAGTTCTGGGCTTTTATGATTGCGCAGCAACTGATAGATGTGCCGGAGACGTTTATTAAACGGGTGCCGCACATGAGTTTTGTGCATAGCGGGGATGTTGATTTTTTAAAAAAGAGATATGAAGCGCTTACTGCCTGTCACCTTTTTAAAGGCATGCAATACTCCGAAGATATTAACCAGCTGAAAGAATGGATGCCGCTAATGATGGAAGGCAGAGGAAAAGAAGAGCGGCTGGCGGCCACCCGTATGGATTTGGGCACCGATGTAAATTTTGGCACACTCACCCGCTGTATGTTTAACCGGATGAAAAAAATGGACGGCGTTACACTTTTCTATCATCACGAAGTACGGCATTTACAACAGGATGCGCGGGGCTTATGGCGAATGAGGGTGAAAGACCTGGCAACAGGCAACAGGAGAACGATTAACGCAAAATTCGTCTTCCTGGGTGCCGGCGGCGGCGCCCTGCCCCTGCTCTTAAAGTCCGGCATCCCCGAGGGCAAAGGCTTTGGCGGCTTCCCCGTAAGCGGGCAATGGCTGCGCTGCGTGAATGAAGCGGTAATAGCCCAACACAACGCAAAAGTATATGGGCAGGCGCCGGTAGGCTCGCCGCCAATGAGTGTGCCGCACCTCGATACAAGAGTTATTAAAAATAAAAAAGAGCTGTTATTCGGGCCATATGCCGGCTTTACCACCAAATTTTTAAAG
Organism: Ilyomonas sp.; assembly: GCA_965247435.1. Classification (GTDB taxonomy): domain Bacteria; phylum Bacteroidota; class Bacteroidia; order Chitinophagales; family Chitinophagaceae; genus Ilyomonas. The sequence goes on from OZ252019.1 coordinate 3,910,294, forward strand.
CAGGGTTCATGGCTCGATCTGATTTTATCGCTGCGCATTAAAAACATTTTCCCGATGCTGGCCGCAGGCTGGCACAATATACCGCTTACCAAATACCTGATACAACAGGTGCGGCAATCCCCGGAAGACCGGCTGCAGGCGCTAAAAGGTTTTGTGCCAACGGCGAAGCTAAAAGACTGGCAATTAGAGACGGCCGGGCAGCGGGTACAGGTGATAAAAAAAGATGAGGAAGAAGGCGGCATACTGGAGTTTGGAACTGAAGTGGTAAGCGCTGCCGACGGCTCGTTAGCGGCGTTGCTGGGCGCCTCGCCGGGTGCTTCTACGGCAGTGTCAATTATGCTTACGGTATTGAGCAAATGCTTTAAAAAAGAAATGCAGACAACCGCATGGCAGCAAAAACTGAAAGCTATGATTCCTTCTTACGGCGGCTCCCTGGGCAGTGATGAAAAGCTTTGCGCCGAGATAAGAGCCTATACGGGCGAGATACTGAAGCTGTAAATTTATTGAGGTTGAAAAGTGAGAAGTAGCCGCCGTATATACAACGCTGACAGGGTTTTGAACCCTGTCAGCGTTTAGCTATCGAAAAAGCCGCCCATAGGCGGCTTTTATTTATAAATATTCAAACTATAGCTTCTATGCCCTGCCCATTTGCCTAAGGAAGGAAATATGCGATGCTACCGCCTGGTGCATCCGGCGGTATTCTACATACACAACGCCATGCTCGGCGCAAGCCTGCTTGATAATTTTACTGATGGCTGGGTAATGGATATGAGAAATTTTAGGAAACAGGTGATGCTCGATCTGGAAATTTAAACCGCCTACATACCACGAAATAAAACGGTTGCGCGTGGCAAAGTTGGCCGTTGTTTTTAACTGGTGTATTGCCCACTCATCTTCCAGCTTATGCGTAACGGCGTCCGGCACCGGAAACTCGGTATGCTCTACCGTATGTGCCAACTGAAATACAATACTGATGGTAAAACCAACGCAAACCGTAAAAACCGTATAGCCAATCAGCCAGTCAACAAAGCCAACTTTAAAGATGGGCAGCACGATAAACAAACCATAATGCGCTATCTTAAAAGACCAGAAGGCAATGTGTTCTTTTATGCTCATCTGCTTCAATGGAATATCACCGATTTTTTTGGTGAAATATTTACGGTAATCGCTCATCATCGTCCAATATAGGTGCAGGAATGCATAGAAAATCCAGAAATATAAATGCTGAAATTTGTGAATCTTATACCGCTTTTGGGTAGGCGCCATGCGCAGGATTGGCTTGGCGTCTATATCATCATCAATACCATCAATGTTGGCATACGCATGGTGAATAACATTGTGCTTCATATTCCACATAAACTGGCTGGCGCCAATAAACTCCGCCACATTAGCGGCCGTTTTGTTCAGCCACTTATACCGGCTAAAGCTGCCATGGCCGCCATCGTGCATAATATTGAAGCCGATTGCTGCTGTAATAAAACCCAGTAATGCGCAGAACAGCAAAGCCCAGGGCCAGTCGGGCGTAAAAAACACGAGCTGCATATAGGTGTAGATAAGCGCCAGCACTAAGAACAATGCTTTGGTAAACAGGCGCCACCCGCCGGTTGTTTCTTTACCGGTGGCATCGAAATACTGGTTGATTCTTTTCTTCAGCTCTACATGGAAAGACTGCTTGGTGTTGGCAAATTTGGGTGTCATGCTGCTATCTGTGGTGTTTTTAGTAAGTATATTAAGTAACGTTATTGATAATATGATCGAAGCTGGTAATACCAATCGTTTTTTGTGTAAGATAACCTTCGGCAAAATTAACGCCAATACGCTTACCAAACATGAGTGCTCTTGCACGGATTACCTCTACAAAGTCGGGATTGGAAATATACGTTGCCGGCTCACTGCTGTCGAGCGTATTAAACTGCGTGGTATAACACAGCACCGCTTTTAGCTTTTGCTCAAAGTAGGGCGAAATATCATATACAAAATCGGGCTTTAAATAGCGGTCCTGGATATAATGAAACACCTGGGCGGGCCGCCAGTGCTGCTGCACTTCGTTATTATCCGTTGTTTCAATTCTCCGGAGGCCGGAAAGGAATGCAGCATCTGAGATCAGTTTAGAGCTGCGCCCATGATCGGGATGGCGGTCTTCCGGCGCGCTGCAGATAACTACCTGTGGCTGGTATTTGCGGATGGCAGTAATAATTTTACGGATATTTTCTTCGTTGTGCTGAAAAAAGCCATCAGCCATAGCCAGGTTCTCGCGGGCATGTACGCCTAAGATCTCCGCTGCGGCGGCGGCCTCGGCACTGCGTATTTCGGCAGAGCCACGTGTACCCAGTTCGCCACGCGTAAGGTCTATTACCGCTACCTTTTTCCCTTCCGCAATCGCAGCTATCAGCGTACCACCGCAGCCCAGCTCCAGGTCATCGGGGTGTACACCAAAAGCTACAATGTCTGTTTTCATAAGGGTGCAAAAGTACATTGCATCAGCGCAACAGGGCGTTAAAAAGACATTATTAATGAGGGTAAAATGACAGGGAGTAAAAAGGTTATATATAAAACGTTTGTCAGCGGCGGCGGCCATACATCTTTTCCACATCCGTAACAATGGATTCCATTGGTCTATCCGTTCCATTGGGGTCGTACTGCTGTTTCAGGCTGCTGCCGCACACCACCGCTACCGTTTGCCAGAAGCCCGCAGAAAAGCCGCCTTTGTATTCGTCTATTATTTCGAAACAGTTGTTTCCTGTTTGCCGGTAAATAAGCTTCATCAGCACTTTGCCCTGATACACCGACAATTGGGTAAGCTTATCAGCAAATTCTTTTTTCAAATCTTTTTCGCGGGAGCGGATAATCTCTTTACGCTTCTTTCTGTCGGTTACATTTACCAGCCGCGCATTGATGTCATTCATCACTTTACTGGCTGTGAGTGCATACGGATACGTAACATACACGGCATTGCGCAGCCGGGTCCATTCTGCCGTTATGCGTCTTCCACGTGCCGTTTGCCTTACGGATGTAAGATAAGGAGGCAGCCAACTGCAGGGGATGGTATCGCCATTGGCTTCCACGCAGGCGCCTACCCGGATCGTATCGTAAAGGCCGGTGCCATTTTGCGCATGGGCATTGGAAAGCATCAGAAAAAACAGGATGACAGTAGAAGATAACCGGTATATACAAGGGAAACGCACTTCGTAAAAATAAGCAGATTTTATTTTTTGATCCGATAGATAAGAAGATTGTAATGCGAATTTAATGTTAGAATTTTTTACAAAGGTTATTGCATAGACAAGCCACGACGGAGCAACACGTTATCACCGGGGCCTGTTTAAGCCAAATTACTATCAGGCTGGCGAAACAGATTTGTAAACCTTGTTAACCTGTGCCGTTTTGCTGCAGATACGCTTTCCTTGGATGCAATTAAATCTATCAGGTTGCTTATCAGGCTAATAACAGTTTGGTATTACTACTTATTTGCGCTTGCAACAAAATAGAAAAGCAGCTTTTGATAAAGCTGTTTTTTAAACCGGCAATTTCAAAACAACTGCTTACTCTTTCACAAACGCCTGTGTGGTTGTCGTATGCTTGCTTTGCACGGTCAGCAGGTAATTGCCCGGCTTCAGCGCTGCCGTATTGATGGAAACGCTGCCGCCACTTGCCGTAGCGCTCGTGCGCACAGTGCCGTTAAAGTCGGTAATCGTGATGTTCGTTTTAGTGTTGGCAGGCAAACCCTGCAACTGCAGCGTATTGTGTACCGGATTAGGGAACACTTTTACAGCCTCCTCATTGCCGATAGCAACCGCATTGGAAAAGCTCCGGCTTCCGTCCTTTGCTACCACTGCAACCCGGTACGTTGTGTTTTCGGTAGCAACAGCGTCTTCGTAGGTTAGCAGGGATTGATGGTTGTTGTACAGCCTAACTACCGGCTGATAGGTAGCGCCGCCATCCCTGCTTTTCTGTACCGTATAGTAGCGCACACCCTTATCGGCTACCCAGGTAATGCCACGGTGCTGCAGCCAGCGCTTTACCTTAATGGCAATCATCTGCCGCTTGCCGATGTCGTTGTTGTAGCGGGAAACGGTGCATCCATTATGAGTGATCAAACCTTTAGGTCCGGCTGCGATAATCTTACCGGTAGTTTGCAGCAGCACTGAATTGATAGATGTAGCACTGTCAAAATCCGTAAAGGCTTTTCCATAACCTCCAAAGCTGGAATCGGGTACGCCATCTGAAGTTAGTCTTATCATGGCAAAATTTGATAACCTGTTTAGTTGTCTATAACCGCCGAGAATAATTTTATCATCTTGCTGTACCGCAAGGCTCATAGCTATACAAAGTGAGTCTCCAAATGTGCTGGTGGTTTTACCTTCCGTTCCGAAGGTAGCGTCCGGGCTGCCATCGGCATTGTAGCGTGCGGCAGCAAAGAAGGTATTGTAAGGAGAATAGTAAGTAACCTCGCCACCTGCGACTATCTTTCCGTCTAATTGAAGTCCGATTTCATGAATCCATGCATCGTCTCCATAAGGAGTAATGACCGTACCACCATCCCCGAATGATTTGTCTATCGTTCCATCCGGCAGGTAGCGCTGCAGGCAGAATCTCCGATTGGTAAAACCAAATTTGTCGTCATACCCCGCCACCACTATTTTCCCATCCCGCTGTATTTTACAGGAAAAGAAACCATAACTGTTGTTTGTATGTACATACCCTTTATCACCGAAGGTTTCATCTACGGTTCCGTTTTCTGAGAGCCGGCTGATAAAACCGGAATTGCCATCGGCTCCAAGAACTATAATCTTACCATCATTTTGTACTGTAAGATCTCCATACTCTCCATAACCATTAACATTGAGTTTAGCAAATCCATTCTTTCCAAAGGAAGAGTCAAGTGAACCGTTTGTTTTTAATCTAAGTATGTAACCATCATAAATGGGGTTAAGTTCATTATGATAGCCAGACCCGGACAGTAATAATCTGTCGTCCTTTAAAATGGCAATACCCGTCATGTCTGTATAATTCTCAAATGGAATTTGAATAACGGCTTTCCCTTTATCGCCATAGCTGGAGTCCAATATTCCACCAGCGGTGTAACGCACGGCAAAAGGACCGAACGGTTCTTTCGCATTTGCCGAACTATAATGGCCTCCGTCAATAATTTTATTATCGCTTTGCAGCACCGCTTTGTAAATATCGGGAGATGTCTTATCGCCAAAATCGGTAACCGTTATGCCACCGGTACCAAAGCTTTTATCTAATGTGCCGGGCTGCTGGGCATTGCTAACAAGGAAAGATAAAAGGAGTGTTGTAATAAATATCGCTTTCATAAGTGTTGGTTTTATGGGTGCGTATCGCCATTGCAGGCATCATTCATGATAATACTTGGATTGTCAGGCGCATTGCAGCTATATTGGTCATTTTGCTATACTGCAATTTTCTTGTTCATGCTTACACTTATTGTATTTGTAGTAATCGCCTGATAAAAAGGCTGTCAACAAATTTAATTCATTAATCTTATAAAGTACAATCAGGCAACTGCGCGCCAGACTAGTTAGCGGGCTGCATTCTTTATATCATTTTCGAGTTCAGAATGATCATAAGTGAAAATAGGTAAATTATAACGGCTTGATATTTCCATGAAAGTTGACTTGCTATAACCGGCAAATTCAGCCGCTTGTCCAATCGAAAGTTTGCCTTGATCATAAAGCTTTTTTGCCAGCAACATTGCGGTTTCGCACTCATCTCTATCAGCAGCATCAGGCATTTGTAAGAATACTATTTTAAACACAAAAATCCCCTGATAACGCTACCTAATTTTTCATAGCACTAACCAAAAAAAACGCCGCTCTCATTGCTGAAAGCGGCGCCTGTATTTTTTCCTGCTCCACAAGTGAAAGAATGAGCTTACTCAAATTTCAAATCCAGTCCCAAACCTCTCAACTCGTGCACCAATACATTGAATGATTCCGGTATGCCGGCTCTTGGTATGTTTTCCCCTTTCACGATGGCTTCATACGTCTTCGCACGGCCGATGATGTCATCCGACTTAATGGTTAACAGTTCCTGCAAAATGTTGGAGGCGCCATACGCTTCAAGCGCCCATACTTCCATTTCACCAAAACGCTGACCACCAAACTGGGCTTTACCGCCGAGCGGCTGCTGCGTAATTAAGCTGTATGGCCCGATAGAACGCGCATGCATTTTATCATCCACCATGTGGTGCAGCTTAATCATATAGATAATGCCAACCGTCGCTTTCTGGTGGAAGCGTTCGCCGGTTTCACCATCGTACAAGTAAGTATGACCCATGGAAGGAATGCCTGCCGTTTCGCAATACTGCGCAATCTCTTCCGGCGTGGCGCCGTCAAAAATCGGTGTCGCAAATTTTACACCTAACTTCTTGCCTGTCCAGCCCAAAATGGTTTCATAAATCTGCCCGAGGTTCATACGGCTTGGTACACCTAATGGGTTCAGCACAATGTCAACCGGCGTTCCATCTTCCATAAACGGCATGTCTTCGGCCCGGACGATTTTGGCAACGATACCTTTGTTACCGTGGCGGCCCGCCATCTTATCACCTACCTTCAGCTTACGCTTCACAGCAAGATATACTTTGGCCAGCTTTAATACACCGGCCGGCAATTCATCACCAATAGAGATGTTGAACTTTTCACGTTTGTAACGGCCTAATTCTTCATTGTACTTGATGTTGTAATTGTGCAGCAGAATATTAATCTGGTTATCAATTGCCGCATCACCGGTCCAGCCTAACGGGTTTACATTCTGATAATCAACAGAACTAAGGTTTTTAAGATTGAACTTAGCGCTTCTGCCAATCAGCATCTCCCCAAAATTGTTACTTACACCCGCAGAAGTCTTATCTCTTAAAACCAGTTGCAGTTTATCCAGCAGCAACGTCTTGATGTCTTCTTCATTCTTCTCATGCACCTTTTCCACTTTTTCAAGTTGTGCTTTCTCCCGGATTTTTCCGTTCTTGTCTTTCTTTGCGCGCTGAAACAATTTCTTGTCTATCACCACACCTTCGGTTCCGTTCGGCGCCTTAAGGGAAGCATCTTTGGCATCGCCGGCTTTGTCGCCGAAAATGGCCCGTAATAGTTTTTCTTCCGGTGTAGGATCACTTTCGCCTTTGGGTGTGATTTTACCAATTAGTATATCACCTTCCCGAACCTGTGCGCCGATGCGGATAATACCATGCTCATCCAGGTCTTTGGTCGCTTCTTCAGATACGTTGGGAATATCAGAAGTTAATTCTTCCTCTCCTAATTTGGTATCGCGTACTTCCAGTTCATATTCTTCAATATGAATAGAAGTAAACAAGTCCTCGCGAACCGTTTTTTCGTTGATAACAATGGCATCCTCAAAGTTGTAACCTTTCCATGGCATAAACGCCACCTGCAGGTTGCGGCCTAACGCCAGCTCACCATCTTTTGTTGCGTAACCTTCGGTTAAGAAATCGCCTTTTACTACCTTCTGGCCTTTTTTTACAGCCGGTCGCAGGTTAATAGAAGTGGACTGGTTGGTTTTGATAAACTTGGTTAATTTATACACTATCAGGTCATCTTCAAAAGACACTAAACGGTCGGCATCATTACGGTTGTAGCGAACATGGATTTCTTTTGCATCCACAAATTCAACCACCCCGGTGCCATCTGCATGTATCTGGATACGCGCATCACGGGCGGCTTTACCCTCGAGGCCAGTGCCTACAATCGGAGCCTGCGGCAGAATAAGCGGTACTGCCTGGCGTTGCATGTTGGAGCCCATGAGCGCACGGTTGGCGTCATCATGTTCCAGGAACGGAATCAGCGAAGCACTCAAACCAACAATCTGGTTAGGCGCAACATCCATGTACTGCACATCGTTTCTTTCAAGAATAGGAAAATCGCCGGTTTCACGACTGATTATTTTTTCGTCCAAGAAATTTCCCTTATCGTCCAGTACGGTATTGCTCTGAGCGATTTTTGCAGAATCTTCTTCTTCAGCGCTTAAAAACTTAAGGTTTTTGAGATCTACTTTACCATTATCCACACGGTGATACGGCGTTTCAATAAAACCCATATCATTGATCTTTGCATGAACGCAAAGCGTAGATATCAAACCGATGTTCGGTCCTTCCGGCGTTTCGATGGTACACAAACGGCCATAGTGGCTATAGTGTACGTCACGAACTTCAAAGCCCGCACGCTCACGGCTCAAACCTCCGGGCCCGAGTGCGGAAATACGGCGCTTGTGCGTGATTTCGGAAAGCGGGTTGGTTTGATCTAAGAACTGGCTTAACTGCGATGTACCAAAAAAGGAGTTAATAACCGAAGACAATGTACGCGCATTGATCAGGTCAACGGGCGTAAACACTTCGTTGTCACGCACGTTCATTCTTTCACGGATGGTACGCGCCATACGCGCCAGACCAACGCCAAACTGCGCATACAACTGCTCACCAACTGTACGAACACGACGGTTGCTCAGGTGGTCAATATCATCAATTTCCGCTTTCGCATTGGTAAGCCGAACGAGGTATTTGATGATTTCAATAATGTCTTCTTTCGTCAATACCTTATTAGTCAGCTTTTGGGTTACGCCCAGCTTACGGTTGATCTTATAACGGCCAACCTCGCCCAAATCGTAACGCTTATCGCTGAAAAATAATTTATCAATAATACCACGGGCCGTTTCGTTGTCGGGCGCATCGGCACCGCGTAACTGGCGGTAAATGTGCTGTACCGCTTCCAGCTCACTGTTGGAAGTGTCTTTATTTAAAGTGTTATAGATGATGGCATAATCGCCGCCTACATCTTCCCGTTGCACAAACACGCTTTTTGCATCTACTTCCACAATCATAGCAATGGCATCGTCGTCCAGGATGGTATCACGCTCCATTACTATTTCGTTACGCTCAATAGATACTACTTCGCCGGTATCCTCATCTACAAAATCTTCTACCCAGGTACGCAGTACGCGGGCGGCCAGCTTTTTACCCAAATGCTTACTCAACGATTTTTTATCGGCCGATACTTCCGTAGCCATTCCAAACAGCTCAAGAATATCCTTATCCGTTTCAAAACCAATGGAACGCAACAGCGTAGTTACCGGGAATTTCTTTTTACGGTCTATATACGCATACATTACATTGTTAATATCGGTTGCAAACTCCATCCAGGCGCCCTTAAAAGGAATTACACGGGCCGAATAGATCTTCGTGCCGTTTGGATGAATAGACTGCCCGAAAAATACGCCGGGTGAACGGTGCAACTGAGAAACGACCACCCGTTCAGCGCCATTAATAACAAAGGTTCCGCGCGGCGTCATGTAAGGAATGTTTCCGAGAAACACGTCCTGCACAATCGTCTGAAAATCCACGTGCTCTTCGTCATTACAGCTCAGGCGCAGCTTGGCTTTCAGCGGAACGGCATACGTAAGGCCACGCTCCATACACTCATCAATGGTATAGCGCGGGGGATCAATAAAATAATCGAGAAACTCGAGCACGAAAATGTTTCTCGTGTCGGTAATAGGAAAGTTTTCTTTAAACACGCGAAACAAACCTTCTACATTGCGCTTGTCGGGTGTGGTTTCCAATTGAAAAAATTCCCTGAAAGATTGTAACTGAATGTCTAATAAATCAGGGGTTTCAGCAAGGTGTTTTGTTTTACCAAAGCTGACCCTGTTTTGAACTTGTGTTGATGACATATCTGTATTTAACCGGTTTTTTGCTTATAATGGCCTGTAGATTCTGAAAACAACCAGGCCTGTGCATTGAAATAAAGAGAAGCGATAACAATCCGCATTTTCGATTCCCGTGTAAATAATTAGCTCATAATAAAAGGAGGGCAAAATTAAGCATTGCACCCCAAACGAAAAATAAATTTATAAGGGATTTTATTGGTTTAACAAAATTTGACATTCAAATTATGAGAAAAAATTTTATAGCGGCTCCAGCTATTTCAGGAAGACACCGGCAGCACAGCAAACTGAGACTGTATGTAAACAGCAGGTATAACGTATCCGGCGGTATTTAACTCCTTCTTTTCTCTAAAGAAGCTTATCACTTCCGGAGCAACCAGCCTGTATGCAATGTGTCCGACGCCAAACCTGCTTTTCCTATCATCGCAAAAAGCCATTTATTATCTTATTCTGAACTTGTTTTTTTAATCACCCATTCGCCAACTTCCTCGCCCTGCTTTACGCCTTCCTTAATAGCATCCATAAAGTGAATACCGCCATAAAAGCGGGAAATGGCCGCTTCCTGCGCTGCTTCTGTAAATGAGCCGAAACGCCTTGCCGGCAGCCCGAAACGCATCTCTACCGTATCGGTAAACGTAATATGATTGCCGATATAATGCGATAGTATAGTAGCCGAAGCAGCGGAAATGCAGGAGTGCCCGCTTAGGTACTCGGGGAAAGGCGGCGTTTGCAGCAGCGGCTTCCAATGCACATCTATCAGTTGACGGATAGCCGTTTCCGGGCGTATGCGGTTGCTCCGGTATTTCTCGTCCCAGCAGGCGGCAAAGCTGTCCATCAGGCCCATGGCAACCAGCGTATGAATAAACATCGTTTCTTCAAACGACTTTTTCGTTTGCCCGCACACAAGGGTTGTAATGCCCAGCCAATGAGCGCCCGGCGATATTTTTTTCAGCCCGACCAATAAATGTCCGTCGTCCTGCACGGCAAACGGGTTACAATCCCAGTATAAAGCGATATTCCGGTGCGCTATACTGAGGCTGTCCGCAGCCTGCTTATAATTTGCATATACCAGTTTGTAAAATTCCGAAGCCTTTTCTCTGGAAAACGGTACCGGCGGCGGCATTTTAAACTGGCTTACCGAGTCTAACAGGAATGGGCGCACGGTGTTGAAATACGGTTCAATAGCAGCTATATAGGCCGGCGGAGTCGGATACCAGCAGCCTTCCTTTTTCAATGGCGTGTACCGGGGCAGGTTACTGATTTTATTATAGCCATCCCCTTTGGCGTACACCAGTATGGCTTTGCTGATAACCTGCGCGTATTTTTGAGATTGAGCTATGGTTTCTGCGGTAAAACCTTCGGCAGCGCAGGAGTCTAAAAACGACTGCTCGAAGCTGCTGAGTATTTGACCGGATGGCTGCAGTTTTTTAGCGGTTTCCATCATTGCCAGCACTGCAGCCAACTGGGAAGCATAGCCCTGTATCGAATCCGGCTTCGGGATAGACGGATAATCGTTTACAACGCCCCGCATTGATTTAAACGCCGGATTGTTTTGCGCTACTATTTCGTAGCCGGCAAGGCAGGTATAACCGAAGAAGCGCGCAGCCAATGGTGGATTCGTAACATCATGGATCATTAAATCCATCATCTCGTTAATAACTTTTCCTATCTCAGCGCTGGTAAAAACCGGCGGCTTTTTTGCCGGCCGGCAATTCTGTAACAACAGGAACAGGAAAAAAAGAAATAAAATCCTTTTCATTAAAATAGTTATGGTAATTTTTTAACCAAGAAGACTTGCGAAGCAAATCACAATAAATGGCAGTAACTCATTTTAAAAGTAATGGCGCATAATCGGTCAGGTTATCAAGTCTTTTAACTTCAAAGCACTTTAGCTCATAGCTTTTTAGCTGGCATCTTTAAACCCGAGTCAATGCTAAATGAATGAGTTCAAAACTTCCCCACATATTTATGCTATCAGTTAGCTATCTTATTGCAGTTTATATGCTTTTAACGGCGCCTGGTTTATCCCAAACAATAATGTGTTGTTTATGTTTATGACACTTCTTACATCGCCACGGATATTAAAGCCGGATTGCCACTGAGGTACATATTCGAAATGTCCGTTACCATCACCTTTTAGCAGCACGCCGTAGTTAGCATCATATTTACCAAAGCGCAGCCTTGCTTTGTTAATGTTGCCGCATAAGAGTAAGTCCTCCTGACCGTCTTTGTTATAATCAAGCGGTATAATAGTAAAAACCGGAGATTCCTGCGCCTCAACGGGCAATGGCATTGCATGAAATTTTTTGTCGCTGCCCATTTCAAAAAAAGAAGTGCTTAAACAATTAGCGGTTAAATGGCCGGCATCTCTTAATTCGTCTGCTGTAAACACGTCTTTAATAGTAGCATCGGCATAGCTTTTATAATCAGGAAAACGGGTTCGCAGCATACTTAACTGATCGAGCATTTCGTCGCGCGTTACATAAGGATAGCTTTTATCATCAATATAAAAGCACAGAATGGGGTCTATAGAGCCGTTGCCGTCAAAATCTTTATAGTAGAGTTCTGCGGGCTCTTTATCGCTTGCTTTACATTGGGTGTTTAAGCCCATATTGCCAACGATGATGTCCGGCTTACCATCTTTATTAAAATCATCAATCATTATCCGGTTCCACCAGCCGGTGCAAGGCTCGCTGAAATAGTCTTTTGTTTTATTTTCCAGCTTTCCGTTTGTATTGATGAAAATGCTAACAGGCATCCATTCGCCTGCAACGATCAGGTCACTTTTGCCGTCTCCGTTCAGGTCTGTCCACTGCGCATCGGTTACCATTCCTATCTTTTGTAATTGTGGTGCAAGCAGCGCTGCTTCGTCTTTAAAATGTCCTGTGCCATCATTAACGAGCAGGTAACTCTGCGGTGTTTCCGGGTATCTTCCCGGCACTACCCTGCCGCCAATAAACAAGTCCGGATGCCCGTCGCCATTAATATCTGTAACCCGCACGCAGCTTTTGCTTACCAGCATTTGCGGCAACGCATTTTCACTTTTGGTAAAATTGCCCCTGCCGTCATTTAAGTAAAGCCTGTCCTGCAGTTGAACGTCGCCAGCCGTAAAGTTGTGATAGCCGCCGCCTGCTACATATATATCTGTAAAGCCGTCGCCGTTAGCATCCAGAAAGGCTGCATCAGCATCCTCACATCCTTTATCTGCCTCGAACGCAGGCACTGATTTTTCTAATAATTGCCCGCCCTTTTGCTGCAGGTACAGGCAGGCAGCCTTTCCGCTGCCCCCGCCGGCATAAATATCTTCCAGACCATCACCGTTAAGATCGCCTTTTATTAGACATGGGCCGTTGAATGAAAGCGGATTAATTAACAGCGTTTGCCTTTTAAAATCGTTCACTTCATTCGTTGCACTTATATAACTTACAGGAGTTTTTACTTCTTTAAACAAGGCGCCCGGAAGCAAAAGCCGGAAGTCGTTTTCAGAAGCATTTTTTTCCTGTAAAACCAGTAACTGATCTGCCTTTATATTTTTTTGCACCTGTTGCTTGCCGCTGAGCCAGGTAATACGAAGCGAATCTATCATTACAGTATTACCTGTTCCAAAATGCAAAACCGGCGATACCGATGACTGGTAACCGCGTGCAGGCATTTGTTCTTCGTATTGTGTATGATTCTGGTAGTATAACTGAACTTTCGCGCCGGTGCCCTGCGTGTTCATCCCCTCGCCTTCCAATTGTAAAGCCAGATAATGATTATTGCCTTTATGCGATGAAAGATTATGGTAGATAAACGCGGGCTTATTAATATTATTTACCACCAGATCCAGTGCGCCATCATTATCCAGATCGGCATATACGGCGCCATTGCTGTTGGAAGCACTGTCTATACCCCAAACTGCCCCTTCATTGCGAAAGGTAAGGTTGCCGTTGTTTTTAAACAGATAGTTCTTTACGTTGCTGGATGGCATTTGCTGCACAAGGTCGAGCACATTCTGCCGCCTTATATCGCCGTTATTGTTTTGGATATAATCGTTCATGTATTTTAAAAAATCCATGTTGGTATAATCCCGCATATACCCGTTGGTAACAAACAGGTCTTTCCAGCCATCATTGTCGTAATCTGCAAGCAGGGCAGACCAGCTCCAATCGGTATTGGAGATGCCGGCCAGTTGTCCGATCTCACTGAACGTGCCATTGCCATTATTCAGTTGCAGCATATTGCGCATATACTGATAATAAAAACCACTGCCCAGCATCAGATCGTATTTTTCATAGTTGTCCGGCGCCATCAGCATTTTCTGCCGGTGATTGTCTTCGGGCAACATATCGAGCGACAGAATATCGGGCAATCCATCATTGTTGATGTCTGCTACATCATTGCCCATTCCAAAATGCGTTGTATGGCCTAAAGCTGTAGTTTTTACATCGGTAAATGTTCCGTTTTTATTGTTGAGATATAAATAATCAGGCACGGTGTAATCATCACAGATATACATGTCCGGCCAGCCGTCGTTATTCAGATCCGCGATACCCGCGCTTAACCCGTAGGTAAGTGACGAACTGCTGATACCGGAAGCAGCGGTAACATTGGTGAATACATTTTTATCGTGCCGGTACAACTTAATGCCAACTGCATTGTCTATCTGTTTCAGCTCGTCTGCGGTGCTTGCAGCGTCTAACACCGGCAATGAGTTGGGGTTGTGATTCAACAGCAATAAATCGAGGTCGCCATCTCGGTCATAATCGAAAAAATATCCCTGGGTGCTATAGGAAGAATCGGCGATGCCATACTGCGCAGCCTGCTCTGCAAACTGCGGGATGCCGGCCCCATTTTTCCCCTCGTTTATAAATAACTGGTTGGTGCGTTTATCGCCGCGCAGCTTGCCGGAATAGCAAACATAAATATCCAATAATCCATCCCCGTTTACATCAGCCATCGTTACGCCGGTTTTCCAGGGACCCGGCCTGCCGGCCACACCGGCTGCAGTTGTTATATCCTCAAACTGCATGTTACCCTTGTTGAGATATAATTTATTATCCACCACGTTGCCGGAAAAATAAATATCCTGCAGACCATCGCCGTTTATATCGCCAACGGCCACACCGCCGCCATTGTAAAAATATTCGTACATCAGCACGTTCATATTCAACCCTTCTTCAAGCACGTTGTTAAACTGAATATTGGTTTGCTCCGGTGGCAGCAATGCAAACATAGCGTCGGATGTAGTTGCCGGCCCATCCTTTGAAGGAGACGAACAACTAAAAAAAGCAGTGAGTAAAAAAGCAGTAATTATTGTGCAATAAAAATGACCGGAAGCTGACATGGTAAACCGTAACAAAGCTAAAAAGATTTATAAAAAAACATAGGTACTAAAAAAATCAATGCCGGCAGTAAATACCGGCATTGATTTAAAGTTAATAAAATGCAGTAAAAAATACTATTCGTAACCCGGATTTTGAACCAGTTTGCTGTTTTTATTGATTTCATCCCGGCTGATGGGCCGGAAATACATCTTATCTACCCACAGCCTGTTTTCAAGCGAGTTAACCTCTGTTGGCGTATAAGTATAGTTATACTTTGTTTCGTCATGTACATAGGGCGCAGGTGCAGTTTGCCCGGGCTTTAAGTTACCCACCACGTTTATATACACCGTTTTTCTTCCTAAAGTTGCCGGCGCAATCATCCATCTGCGGGCATCGTGGTACCGCTGTTCTTCATAAACCATTTCTATCCGACGTTCGTTGCGGTACCGCTGACGCAGAGCATCGCCGGATTCTGTAACGGCAGGCATACCAGCTCTGAAGCGTATTTTATTGAGCCACATTCTGGCATCATCCTCCTGCCCCAATTCTATACATGCTTCTACATAATTAAATACAGCTTCTGTATAGCGGAAGAAAGGCCACGGAATATACTGGCGCGTTGTATTGTCAACAATATTCGGATCCGGATCAATAAACTTCCGCATATAATAACCCGTCCAGCTACCGTTCCAGTTTTCAATGCTGCTTTCGCGCGTATCCAAACCAGGGATGAAGCCACTCGCTACCTGGTACTGACCTACCTGTATTTCGTTAGCAGGATCAACATTACCGGAAATTTTATCGCGTGGTTTCCAGCCGGCGCCATCATATAATACACTTGCATAAAAGCGTGGGTCCCTGTTTACATACGGGTCAGCTTTTTCGGCGGCATTGCTCCAGTCAAACTTTGTTCCGTCCATCATTTCATAATCATCCACAAGTTCCTGTATCGGAGAGTTACCGGCCCAGTTGTGATAACCGTTGGGGCCGTTGGCAAGACCTACATAGATACCTGCATATTCATCTTTCTGCGGGTCGAAATCTCTCTTGAAAATCAACTCTACTGCAGCGGCCGGATCTACTCCCGGCGCCTTGCTGCCACCACCCATGGCTATGGAAACATAGTTTTGCATAGCTTCTGTACTGCTTGCCGGTGCTGCATAATCCATTTTATAACCCATGCCTAAATCCAGTACCGCCCTGGCAGCGTCTTTGGCGGCCTGCCAGCGCGCCATACGGTCGCCACTCACATAGCCCAACAGCTCCGGATTAGCGAAAGCCGCTATGGTTGCTGATTTGGCTTTAGCGGTTGGAATATCATGCAAATCACTGGCTGCATACAGCAGCACACGTGACTTTAATGCCAGGGCCGCCAGTTTGGAAGCTCTGCTGGCGCCAAGACCGGCCTTACCATCCAATAGCAGCGCAGCACTATCGCAATCACTTAAAATAAAATTGACACACTCTTCGTAAGTATTTCTTGTTACCGAATAATCATCTCCCAGGCCATAGGTTTTTGAAATGATGGGAACGGCGCCATAATACCGTACCAACTGCTGATAATAGTAAGCTCTTAAGAAATGAACTTCGCCCTGCAGCCGGTCATTCAATGTTTTATCGTCGAAAGTGGCCGTGGCCAAATTTTCGAGTGCGCTGTTAGCGGCTCTTATTTTTTTATACATCACACCCCAATCGTAAGTGCCGCTTACCCAGCCAACATTATCAGTGTTCAATAACCCTTCGTTGATGGTATTGATGCCCCTGCCAGCGTGGGTAAAGACGGCTTCATCAGTTAATGAAGCCAGCATTTGCTCTTCAAAACCGCCCATGCCCAAACCCTGTGTATTATTATCGTTATATACACCATTTACAAAAGCGGTAGCCAGTGCCGGGTCTGACCAAACAAGATCAGAAGGAATCCGGTCAAGCGGCTGCGTATCCAGGAAGTCCCGCTTGCAGGAAGAGAATAAGCCTGCTGCAGCGACTACTAATAAAATTTTGCCTGTTATTTTTTTCATATTGCTAATTTAGAATGTTACTCTTACGCCGGTATTAATAACTCTTGCCTGAGGATAGTATTGACCGCTGCTGCTGGTAGATTCCGGATCGTAAATTTTCATTTTATCCCAGGTAACCAGGTTAAAGGCATTTACATACACCCGTAAGTTACTGATACCAGCTCTTTTACCTATAGAAGCGGGTATATTATAACCGACTTCAACGTTTTTCAGGCGCACATAATCACTGCTCCGCAGCCAGTACGTATTGTTGCCCCGGCCGCCGCCAGTATAATAAGTATCTCCTCTGTTGGCAAGGCGTGGATCTACAGCGCTTGGATTGTCAACGCTCCAGCGGTGATCCCAGCTATATTCGAGGTAATTACCAATATCACCAGATTCTGTGCCGATATATAATAATCCACCTGCTGCGCCCTGAAACAGCACAGAAAGGTCGAAATCTTTATAGCGAAAATACATATTAAGACCGCCTGTAAACCGTGGATCCCTGTTTTTATCCAGTCTTATCTGGTCATCACCATTAATCTTGCCATCCGGCACTTCAGTAGGATTGCCGTTCGCATCACGACCGCCAATATCCTTAAATTTCATATCGCCGGGGCGAAGCTGACCGGTAATAACACTATAATCAAGCGTGTTTTTATCTATAGCTGCCTGGTCAATAAATACGCCGTCGTATTCATAAGCAAGAAAATTTTCGCCATTGGTGCCAAAGCTGTGGCCGGTGGCCCTTTGCCAGGCAGGAGCACCGGCAGGCTCACTATAGTTCAAAATTTTGTTTTTAGCATACCCGCCGTTTACACTAACAGAATAGGAAAAGTCTTTTGCAGAGCCGGCATAACCAACTTTAAACTCCCAGCCTCTGTTCTCTGTTTCTCCAAAGTTCTCCGGAGGTAAGGTAATACCTGCACTGGCAGGGGTAGCGCCGCTCCTTTGCCAGAGTATATTGGTCCTTTTATTATAAAACCAATCAAATTCAAAACTTAATTTACTTTTCAGTAAAGAACCTTCCAATCCGATATCCGTGTTTTTTGCTCTTTCCCAGGTAAAGTTGGGATTGGCCAGACCTGATTCATATAATGTTTTTTCAACCTGGTCGTCTATAACATAAGTAGAGAACCCATTGGTATTAAGATAAGCGTATTCTGCTAAATTACCGGGTTGCCCTAAACTCTGGCGTAGATATACCTGATCGTTACCCATCTGGCCGTAGGATGCCCTTAGCTTTAGATAATTTATAAAAGGTACACTGTTTTTAAAAAAGCTTTCCTGTGAGATATTCCAACCCGCTAAGATGCCGGGGAAAAAGCCAAAGCGGGAGTCCTTTGGAAAGATATAAGAACCGTCATCACGCCATAAAAATTCGGCAAGATATTTCTCTTTATAGTTATAAGCAACACGGCCAAAGTAACTAAGGCGCGCATGGTCATATCCACCACCGCCATTATTTTGCTGCTGTTCGCCACCCTGAGATAACTGGTCGGTTGCAGGAGAAATGAAATACCTGCGGAAAGCGTTAAAATTGTCGCCATTTACAGTTTCCCGCGTTACCGCAGCGAGCAGGTTAAGGGTATGATCGCCAAATTTATGATCATAATTCACCATACCACCCAACAGGATGTTTAAAGCTGTGGAGTTGCTAAGGTTTAATCGGGGATCGCTATACGTAGAACGGATAGATTTGGTAAGCACTGGTGTTACCCCATCTGCTTCATAGGTTGCATGATCCCAAAAATACAGATACCAGGGCGTTTGCCAGGTTTTATCGTTTGAAAAAGATTTATCTACAGATGCAGTACCGCTTATTTTCAGGCCTTCTATGCCCGGAATATTAATCTCCACTTTTCCGTTGGTTTGAAAATAATCCCGCTTGTCCTTATTATAACCGGTTTGATTCGTAGCAATAACAACCGGGTTCTGTCCATTTTCTATATCCGGACCGGGCAAACCATTTGGCCATACTTCCGGTTCGGTAGGTTTACCACGCATCAGCATTCTAAAGATAGAGCCTGCACTTTCCGTTGGATAAAACCGGTATTCTTCACGTCCGCTCAACCCTAAGGAAACATTGATGAACTTGTTCACTTTCACATCGAGGTTTAAGCGCAGGTCGTATTGCTTATAACCGGTAGCTGAATTTTTATAATAGCCATCCTGGTCTAAATAACCCAATGAGGCCAGATACCGCACGTTTTCCGAACCACCGCTTACCTGCACATTGTGCTTGGATTGTGGTGACCATGTTTTTAATGCATCGCCAAACCAGTCTGTATTTGGGTGTCCCC
Source organism: Ilyomonas sp. (assembly GCA_965247435.1). Classification (GTDB taxonomy): domain Bacteria; phylum Bacteroidota; class Bacteroidia; order Chitinophagales; family Chitinophagaceae; genus Ilyomonas. The sequence continues at coordinate 3,929,596 of OZ252019.1, forward strand.
ATGGGTCGGTGCCATCGGCATATTTTGCTATATCAGCAGGCTGGTAAGCTGCCTTTACCGTAGCGCCATTGTCGGTGCGGGTATAAGTTCCGGTTGTTTTAAAGGCGTCCCATGCAGCAGTCCATTGATCTGCGGGAACCGAATTAAATAAAACCAATTCATTGTTGGCAGTAGCATACTGCGGCGCATCCATTAAAGAGGGAATACGGGTAGGCTGCGCCCAGCCCTGGTTAAAGTCGTAAGATAAAGTAGGTACGCCCGTTTTGCCACGCTTGGTCGTAATCAGTATAACGCCATTAGCCGCTCTCGCACCATAGATAGCCGCTGATGCATCTTTCAATACAGAGAAGGTTTCAATATCCGCAGGGTTAATACGGTCTAAACCGCCAACACGGTCCGGAATACCATCTATTACAATAAGTGCAGAACTATTACCTAAGGTATTCGTACCGCGGATTTGTATTGTAGATCCATCATAGCCCGGTTCGCCACTTGATTGGATAGCCGTTACGCCCGGCAGGCGGCCCGCAAGAGAGTTAGAGAGATTTACAACGGGTGACTTTTGTAGTTCGGTACCTTTTACCTGTACTACAGCGCCGGTTACGGTTACTTTCTTTTGCGTACCATACCCTACTACCACAACATCGTTTAACTGACCAACTTCTCCGGCTTTTAATACGATGTTAATGGTTGACTGGCTGCCCACAGTTACTTCCTGCGTGGCATAACCAAGTGAGGAGAACACCAGTACAGCATTACTTTTAGGCACATTGATTAAAAAATTACCGTTCTCGTCCGTAGTAACTCCATTCTTAGTGCCTTTTATAAGGATAGAGATATTAGGAACAGCCTCCGATTTTTCATTGGTCACTCTTCCTTTAACAGCAACTGCCTGCGCAAATAATGACGCAGTGATACTAAAAAGGAATAAAATAAGCACAAAAAGATACCGAACTCTTTTGAAGAAAAATTGTTGCATAACTGGGTTTTTTGTTTTAAAGAAACTATATACAGATTGACTATCCGTATCTGAGCAGATTAGCGTAATAACAACATAAGGCAAGTATAAATAGCTGACTATACCTCAACAGAATAATTACAATGGCGTAAATTTTCTCATAGGGCGGTTATATTTTGGATTAAAAAGAATGTTGCAAGCGTACTTCATCAATAACTAATCATCAGACAATCGAAAAAAGCAAACAACGAAATCGGGATTAAAAATAGTTAAAAATTTAAAAATAACACTTATTTACAGTTATTTTTTTTAACCAACTCTTCTGCTATATGAACATTGGAACTACTTATCTGTTTTACTGCAGGCTTTTATAGGTATGGGCCCGCTAAGAAATACCGGCGTTAAACTTTTTGTTTAAAAAAGCATCTTTTAAAAAACAGAAGTATGAAGAAGATTTTATTATTGTGCCTGCTTGCTATAACAGGCATAGCAGCCGAGGCGCAGATACATGGAAGAATTTATGTAGGCCCGTCGTACCGCTACCGCAGGCCGCCCATGCGTATGCAATACCGGCAGCGCCCAGTGCAACGCCCGGTGTATCAGGAACGCCCGCAACTGCCTCCTTTTCAACCCAGTGTAAATATCAGCTTCGGCTACAGTTATCCCAATCTTGACAAAGAACATTTTGCCTCTTTTTACAACCTGTATAAGGGTAATGTCACCAACCAAACCGGGCCTTTTACGGGCGCCATAGATTACCAGTTCAGCCGGTTTATGAGCATTGGTGCGCTCGGCACGTATGGTAAAGTAACCCAACCCTATTATGCGCAGAACAATACGTCGGTCGTACCTGATCTTACCGGCAAATTTGAAAACTGGAGCCTGATGCTGAACCTGGTTAGCTACTTTCCTACCCGTACGAGGGCTGTTTCACCTTACCTGCGTACTGCAATTGGTGTAAATAACTGGAAACAGGATTATACAGATGCAGCCGGGGTAAAATCAACAGGCATTCCGGAGCCATCAGCGCTGGCTTACCAGGCATCGCTGGGCGCCAAATTCAATCTATCGCCGCGGGCGGGCATATTTATGGAAGCCGGCTATGGTAAGTATATTGTAAACGGCGGGCTGGCGCTGAAGTTTTAGAAATAAATAACAACTTTTTGTAAACAGACCTGTGGCAGCAATGATTGCAGGTCTTTCTATTTAAACCTGGTTATAATGGTTCAGCTTGTTTAGCTCGAATACGGTGGTTCTGCCGTCTTCACTTTCATGATACATGGGCAGAAACTTGGCATTGTGCACAATCTCTTCATACGTGTAAGACGTGCGCTGCTGCACAATATTCGCATACACCTCATCAAAACCTCTTATCAGCACATAGATTTCTACGTCTGCCGTTTTCATATCATCGCTTCCAAAGCCGAACAACGGGCTGTTTTCATCTAAAGGATGCACCACTGTCCAGTTCATCATCAGGCTGTCAACCTTGTTTCTTTCCAGCGTAAGTGTGTAAAATTTAGCGGTCACTTTACCTTCTTCTTCCACCTGCATGCCCAATGTTACTTTTATCTGCACGTCTGTAAGTATGTGGCCGTTTTTGTAGGGCGCTATCCGGAACATTAAACCGGTTTTGTCCTGAAAAGGCGCTATCACTGCATGATCGCTGAAAATGAGGTACGCTTTCGGTTTGGAAAACCGGCCATATATCAAACCCGTTGCAATGGCAAAGGATAAAAATCCAAGCATGGCCTCAAAAGAAGCTACAAGGTTTACCCCATCGCCTACCGGGTTAATACGGCCATAGCCTACCGTAGTAAAGGTTTCTGTACTAAAAAAATACAACTCTTTTATTTTGCCCCACGCTGTAGCAGCAACAAATCCCTGGAAGTTATTAACTCCCATCAGAACATAAATTAGCGTAAATAAAACATTGATAAAAACAAAAAATATAACAATTGCCAATGCAAACTTCCAGCGCGGCATATTAAGCATACTATGATAAATACTGAAGCGCTGCCCAAAAGAAGCGCCTTCTATACTTACGTTAAAGCTGCCGTCTTTATTTACAAACCGGCCGCCGTAGCCACTGGCATTGGTACCAAAGCCTGTATCATTGTTACTATTGGCAGCAGCTACACTTTTTCGCTTTACAGACGTCATGGCAGATTTATTAAAAGGAAAAATAATCAAGCAGGCAGTACTGCCTTCTGTTTTTGAAACTGCATGTTGTGCAACTTTGCATAGAAGCCTCCCAGCGCAAGCAGTTCTTCATGTGTACCTGTTTCTTTGATCTCGCCTTTGTCCAGCACAATAATTTTACTGGCCTTCCGGATGGTTGATAGCCGATGCGCAATTACAATAGAAGTTCTGCCGGCTATCAATGTGTCTATTGCATGTTGTATCAGCAGTTCACTTTCTGTATCAATCGAGGAAGTTGCCTCGTCCAGGATCAGTACGGCAGGATTGTAAAGCAAAGCGCGGATAAAAGATAATAACTGTCGCTGGCCAAGGCTTAGCGTAGCGCCCCGTTCCATTACATTAAAACTGTAGCCGCCCGGCAATTGCATAATAAAATCGTGTACGCCGATTAGTTTTGCAGCTTCCTCTACCTGCGCCTTCGAAATCTCCGGATTGCGCAGGGTAATATTTTCCAAAACAGAGCCGGAGAATAAAAACACGTCCTGCAGCACAACACCAATTTTGCTGCGCAAAAGATGCAAGGGGTAGTCTTCTATGTTTATATTGTCCAGCTTTATACTGCCCTTCTGTATATGATACAAGCGGTTAAGCAAACTGATGATGGAGGTTTTGCCGCTGCCCGTATGTCCTACGAGGGCAACAGTCGCTCCGGGTTCTATAGAAAAGTTTATATTTTTTAATACATAGTGCTCATCATTATAAGCAAACCATACATTATTAAACGCTATACTGCCCGCAACCCCCGCCGGCATGTAATTACCTTCCTGCTTTACATAATCGTTATTGTCTAACACCGCAAACACACGATTGGACGCAATCACGCCCATTTGTATCACATTAAATTTATCGGCAATTACCCTCAGCGGCCGGAAAATCTGGTTTAAATACAAGATAAAAGAAACAAGCAACCCGGCTTCCAATTGCTTATCGGCAATCCACCAGACAAGAATACCTATGCTTACGGCCAGCACAATTTCAACCACCGGGAAGAAAACAGAATAAGCAAAAATAGCTTTGATATTGGCGTTGCGGTGCTCTTTATTGATGGCATTAAACTTTTTATACTCCCTGTTTTCTGCAGCGAATGCCTGCACAATGAACATGCCGGTGATATGCTCCTGAACAAATGCATTGAGCGCCGCTACCGCATTGCGCACCTCGATGAAGCTTTTGTTTACACTTTCTTTAAAATAATAGGTTGCTGCAATAAGAATCGGAAAAGGAATGAGGCTTACGAGTGTAAGCCGCCAGTCTATCCAGAACATAGTGGCCAGGGTAATAATAATAGATAACAAATCGGAAATAATCGGTATCAGGCCATCTGCAAAAATATCATTGATGCTCTCAATATCATTTATAGTTCGCGTGGTAAGCGTACCGATAGGCGTAGTATCAAACTGTTTTAAATTAAGGCTTACAATTTTTTCATAGACGGTTATCCGCATGTCTTTTACCACGCTCTGCCCCAGCCAGGAAGTAACAAAGCCAAACAAAAAACGTATGGCGGTTTCTATAAAAATAAACGCTACCTGGAAGACGGTAACGGCTACAATAAACCGCTCTGCATTATTAAAATCAGTATTCAATAAAAGCGAATGAAGCCAGCCGGGAGCGTTTATTGGCTTACCGGTAGCAGCATCTACGGTTAACTGTATCAGATAAGGGCGGACCGGGGCAAACACAGCGAGCAAAACTGCCATTACCAAACTGCTGTAAAACTGCAGCCGGTATGGCCGTACAAATGTAAATACCCGCTTTAATGCCGTAACATCGAAAAATTTTTTTCTAACTCCTTCGCTCATGATAAGTATGCAAAGGTAAGTGTGAAGCGCAAATGAAATTCGCCAGTTGCAGGCGAGTCAGTCAAATCGTTTCAGGCAAGCCGGCAAAAGAATTATTCTGTGGCTTTGGTTACCCGTACATCCCGCATAAAGCTTTCTTCCAGCGAGATAAACGTTTCGGTACGTTCAATACCTTTTATTTTCTGCAGCTCATCGTGTAACACAAAACGAAGCTGTTGTATGTTTTTACAAACAATCTCTGCAAACATGCTGTAGTTGCCGGTGGTGTAATTGAGCCGCACGATCTCCGGTATCTTCTTCAGCTCTTTGGCCACGGTATCATACAGCGAACTTTTTTCTAAAAAAATACCAATGAAAGCAATCACATCATAACCCAACTGTTTTATATCTACATTCAGCTTGGTGCCCCTTACAATGCCGGCTTCTTCCAGTTTTTTGATGCGTACATGAATAGTACCGCCGGAAACAAAAAGCTTTTTGCCGAGGTCGGCATACGATATTTCTGCATTGCCCATCATTTCCTGTATTATTTGGAAATCAAGTTTGTCTAAGTTAATTTTAGCGTTCATTGGCTTCTCAATATTAAATTTTTTCAAATTGATTGTGCAATTTATTAAATAAATTCTAAAGTTTGAAAAAATTTCTTGAATTATTTGCAACAATACGTTCGTTTTACTTAATATTGCAGCCTCAAATGCGTTCTTAAACATTGTGGGGTGATGAAATCCTTTGGCAGACATGCCCTCTCGTCTCGGGGGTGAGGATAACAGTATAAACTTAACATAGAGCCGACCAAACTCGCGTTCGGCCGACCGGGGTTGACCACCAAAGTCTTTGTGTTTTAGCCAACTGCCTCGTGTAGGTTCGAGTCCTACCCCTACAGCAAAACTCCCGGTTGTATCTTGTGATTAATACAGACGGGAGTTTTTATTTTATTTACATTCTCATTAGCTATTTGCTTTTCTTTTATAAATAAACCAATAGCTAAACTTTTACATCCTGCACCTGTTTAAAATTACCATATTGTTATCGGCAACAATAAAAATTTAAAATACACCTGCAACTTATATCGTATCAGAGAATTTACTTCCGAAGCATCCAGGCAATAAATTATAAGCTATATAGCCTTCAATATTTTACACTTTAATTAAAAATATTATTCGTACGATGCGCTATAGTTTCTTTATCAGCACTCATAAATGCAGTTTTTGCACAGGAGGTAGTTAGTAAAGTTATTACTGCAAGGCATACCAGTATTTGTTTTTTCATAATCATACTTAATTTATCGTTTTTACACCGGCCGGGGCAAACTGCTCATTTTAAGCAATTGCCTGCCAGTCTGGAGTAGTAGTTATTTCAGCAGCGTTCCGCCGGTGATAGGTCACATAAGAAACGACTAACAGCACTAAAAAAACAACCGGCATCATACGAAAGGAAACAGGATCTCCGGAAGCGGTATGAGCAATAAAGGCAGAGATAAAGGTGATGCCAAAGCCGGCATACGTCCATTGCTTTATTCTGTCTGCTACAGGCGCCAGCAAAAGAACAGCTCCTATTAACTTGGCAATAGCCAATTCTATTCTGAAATAAGCAGGAAAGCCCAGATGAACAAAAGCCTGCTGCATTGCCGGCTGCGTTAAATAGCCATAAGCCGAATAGGTCATCATCAGAGCGATAATTATTGTTACTATCCAATAAGTAATTTTAATTGTTTTCATTCTTTATTTTTTTGATACTGCAAAGTTATTTACATTCGCTTACAAATAGTAAGCAGTTTACAAAAGGTTAGTAGTTACCTTTGAGTTAGTAAAAATAAAACACATGATGCTCTGTAACAATGAATCAAAACCTTCCGTTAAGGAGTGTACGAGAAGCCTTGCGGCTGTAGGCGATGCGCTGTATGCAATTGGCGGTAAATGGAAGCTGCGAATCATCATTGCCCTGCGGGATGGCAACAAACGGTTTAACGAATTGCAACGTACCATCACAGGCATTTCGGCAAAAGTGCTTTCTAATGAACTGAAGGATATGGAGATGAATGGTTTTGTAAAGAGAAATGTTTTTACCCAAACACCCGTAATTATTGAATATGAACTTACACCATACAGTGATACGCTTGGCGATGTGTTGCACGCTTTAAGAGAATGGGGAACTATGCATCGGGATAAAATAATCAGGGAAAGGCAGGCAGAACATGCGGATACTGTATAAATGCAGGTTATCTTAAACGGCCTTGCAGCGCCTGCCTTGTCTGATCCTGCGATTGTAAAAAGCCAAAGGCGGTCTTTATAAAGACCGCCTTTGGCTTTTCAAAAGGTTAGTACCGATGCAGCTATCCTATACGTGATTTTTCCGGTTGAATATTTTGCAAAGAAACCAGTAAAGTAACTACACTATGAACCGGTTTGGTACTCTTAAACAGGCAAAATTATTTTATACATGTTTAATTAAATTTAAGAATATGAACTTGAGCTAATTAATAAATCAATACCTGTTCGCTTCGCGCCGGAGCAGAAGAACTTTGTAACAAGACATGCGCCATAAGTCGTGGTATGTTGACGAACCTATCACAGCAATCAAGAGCATTAAAAAGCTGCTCAACTGCAACCTCAGGGCATCACAGTCCTAAACAGACTTTTGCATAACGGTAATGATCTTATTGAGCGCTGTAACAAACAGAAAGGAGTTTTGGTTAAGCAGAAAGAAAAATACCAGCCATAAAAAACAACTATAAGGGTTAACGTTATGCTTAATCCCTGAAAGAAGACCTGGCAAATCAATATCCCGTCAATAGGATATTCAATGCAGGCTTATAAATAATACTCTTTAAAAATTCTCGAAGCAATCGTAGTTGCGCTGCCGAAAAATTTTGCCGTCTTTAAAGTCAAGAAACATGGCAAAATATGCCTTCATTGTTTGTTCGGCTCTGAGGGTGCCGACCGGTACATTTAAGGTGCCTGTCCAAACCAGTTCCATCACCACTAAGTTATCTTTTACTATCGCATTTTGCAGGTCGTATTCCTGGCTTTTCAAAACTTTTTGCCCTTGTTCTGCCCTTTGCAGCAGTACATTCAGATTACTGGTGCTGCCTTTCGGGTTGAGGCGGTTGGGCATTTCCACCTGTTCTACATCTTCATGAAAAAAGATGGCCAGGTCTTTACCTGTCTTACCCTGCTTCAGCGCTTTCAGATAGTTTTTTGCAATAGTTAATAAATCAAGACTCATACACAACAATTAATTGAAGCCGCAAATTTACAAAACACACGATGGAGATAGTAAGAGATTGTAATGCTGTTTCCTTTTACTCTCCACCAGCTATGAAATGCTTGATTTGCAAACACGCTTATAGTGCAAGCAATTTTATTTTACCAAACTGAAACCGGGCAGTAACTTATAGTGCTTACTACAAACGGCATCTAAGCGGCAACAGGCTACAATAACAGATAGCTTAATAAATTTATTTTTAATACAACAAATAATTACAGTAAAACAAATTGTGGAAAACTTGGATGTTGCTAAGTGTTTTAGTAAATAAACTGTTCGTAATATTGGCTTTCCAAATACTTTCTTATGCCAACAGAAATTAAGTGTCCCGGTTGTGGCCATCATTTTGAGCCAAATGATGCCATACGTGAAGAGGTGCAAAAAGAATTACTTACAAAAGCCAAAGAATGGCAAAAGCGCAAAGATGAGGAGTTTAAATTAAAAGAAGCCACCTTACAAAATCAACTCCGGCAACTACAGGAAGAAGGTGTAAAGCTACTGGAAGAAGAAAAGAAAAAACTGCAGCAAACCGTAGAAGCCACACTACGAAAAACCATTGCTTCCGATTTCGAAAACCAGCTAAAACTATTACAGGAATCCTGCAGCGAAACAGAAGAAAAATTAAAGCGCTCGCGCAAAAAAGAATTTGAATTTTTACAGAAAGAGCAGGAACTTAAAAACAAAGAAGAAGAACTGGAGCTGCAACTGCAAAAGCGCCTGATGGAGGAACGCAGCCGGCTGCAACTGCAATTGAAAGACATGGAAGAACAGCGCATGCAACAATTGCAGCTTGAGTTTAGCCTGAAGCTTGCAGAAAAAGACAAGCAGTTAGAAGACCAAAAGAAACTGGCCGAAGAAATGCGCCGCAAGGCAGAGCAGGGCAGTATGCAACTGCAGGGCGAAGTACAGGAATTATTGCTGGAAGAAATTTTACGCAACGCTTTTGTATTCGACAAAATAGAGCCGGTAGGTAAAGGCATCCGCGGTGCAGATTGTGTACAGGTTATCTGTAATAACCATGGCCAGGAGTGTGGCAAAATTATTTATGAAAGTAAGCGCACGCTCGCCTTTGCAGTTGACTGGATAGATAAGCTGAAAGCGGATATGCGCGCGCACGGTGCAGATATTGCCATTATTGTAACGCAGGTGATGCCTAAAGATATGGAGCGGTTTGGCGAGCGGGAAGGCGTATATATATGCAGCTTTCTCGAAGTAAAAAGTGTTGCCGCTTTGCTGCGGTCGGGTGTGCTGAAGCTGTTTGCCGCAGGCAAAAGCCAGGAAAACCGGGGCGAGAAAATGCACATGTTATATACTTATCTTACCAGTACCGAGTTTAGCGAGCAGTGGAAAGCCATACGCGAAGGTTTCTTAAGCATGAAAATGAGCATACAGCGGGAACGCGATGCCATGGAAAAACTCTGGAAAGCGCGGGAAAAACAACTGGAAAAAGTGTTGCTGAACGCCTCGCATATCAAAGGCTCTATAGAAGGCATTGCCGGCGCCGACGCGGTTAATTTATCTCTTATCGAAGAAGAAGTGCTGATTGCAATTGAATGATTTTAAAAGCTGTAACCGGCGCTGTTTTACAAGCCTCTTTAAATCTAAAATACACAGGAACAGGTAGTGCATGGTTCATATCATTTATCAATCTTTGAAAACCTTTACTTACCTGGCCGGATAATTTTGTATCCACAACATAAAGCGTTTATGAAAATACAAATACTTGCCATTGGCAGGCAGCAAGAAATATTACAAACGGTGCTGCGGCTCCTGAATAAAAATGAAGCCTGGAGCGGTACCGGCGTACTGACAGATGAAAAAGCTATTGAACTGTTTCAACGCCGGCATTTTGACATTGTATTGCTCACCAATGGCATTGAAGAAATGAGTGAATTAAAGTTGCGCTCCCTGTTTTTGTTTCAGCAGCCGGAAATAATTTTTATACAGCATTATGGTGGTGGAAGCGGCTTGCTGAGTAATGAAATCGAAAGTGCGTTACAGGCAAAAGCGCAGCAAAACAAGCCGGTTATTCATATAAAAGACGAGTTGTAAAATAATGATGACAACTGATTCTATAAACGGCTGCCTGTAATACTTGGTTTTATGAATAATCTTCCAAATCTTTTATCATCTTAGCTAACCAATTCACATTCACTGCCATGTCTGTTAAAAATTTCTTGTTCCTTCTGTTGCTGTTGTTCCCAATTTACACATTTGCCCAACAAGAAATTAATTATGGCAGCAATGCTGCCGCCGGCAAGTACTACAATATCCGTGGCATCAACATATACTGCGAGGTATATGGCAGCGGTAAGCCCTTGCTTTTGATCCATGGCAATGGTGGCAGCATTGGCGCGTTTAAAAATAATATTGCTTTTTTTGCAAAAAGGTACAAAGTGATCGTGGTGGACAGCCGCTCGCAGGGCAAATCAACGGATACAGGCGATTCGCTGAGCTTTGAAATGATGGCCGATGACTTTGATGCCCTGCTTACTGCGATGGGTATTGATTCGGCTTATGTGCTGGGCTGGAGCGATGGCGGCATCAATGCGTTGCTGCTGGCTATGCGCCACCCGGATAAAGTGATTAAGCTCGCTTCAACCGGCGCTAATTTATGGCCCGACTCCACAGCAATTGTTCCGGACGACTGGAAAGAAGAACAGGCGTACTACGATAGCTCCAGGCGTAAAGTTTGGGCAACGGCTGCAGAAAAGAACGCCTGGAAATTATTTATGCTTGATTGGCTGCAGCCCAATGTACCGCTTACCGCACTTAAAAGCATTAAATGTCCTTCACTTATCATTGCCGGCGACCGCGATGTTATCACACTCGAACATACCGTACAGATTTATAAAAATATTCCCAAAGCTAATTTGTGGATTTTACCTTATTCAGGCCATGCCACCTTAGTACAATACAAAGAGGAGTTTAATAATAAAGTAGCGGCGTTTTTCAGCAGTAAAGCATTATGAAGCGTTAATCACCGGCACTTATGAAAATTTTAGTGGTGCATGGATTAAAATTTAGAAAACATAAAACACTCCGAATCACAAAGTGAATGTTACTTTCTTCCTGCAGGTTCACGGTTCTTTATGTGCTTCATGACCACCGGTGATTTTGTAGTTAAAACACTGCCCTGAAAGTTCAATAGTGTAATAGTGACTTAATCTGAAAATTACGAGCTAAAAAACTTTCCAGACTAAGACGTTTTTCAGCTAAAAGAATAAACAACCTGACAGGTTACGCACTATTATATTCAACCTGAGTCGTTATCAAGAATTTTACTTTTTCTTAAAACATAACAGTAAAGCTTTTGGAAAACGCTTAGCCCAGGCTGCCTCAAAGTGTTTAGCTTCCGGATCGGTAATCAAAACAAAATCTTTTCCTTCCCGATAGCCTTTGGTTTTTAATGCTGTTATCATCTCTTTTATCCCCGGCGCAAGCTGTGTTTCCAATCCTGCACCACCCACGTCCATATACAAAAACAAGTTTTTCTTTTTTGCCGAAGCCTGCACCACTTTTACATAATCAAGATCACTGATTTTTAAAGCCGGCGACATGCAGATGGCTTTTGAAAACACCTGGGGGTACTGCCAGGCCAGCATAAAAGAAATCAATCCGCCCGAAGAAGAACCGCCAACAATCGTATGTTCCTCATCCCGCATAGTACGGTAAGCGCTATCAATATATGGCTTCAATGTGTTTACCACAAACTGCATATATGCATTTCCCTTTTCGCCCGGCGCATACTCCGCAGACCGGTCCGGCGTGTTATAAATACCAACCACAATTACCGGCGGAATCGCATGATTGTTTATCAGGCTGTCGCAGGTTTCATCCAGCCGCCATTCGGTTCCAAACGAGCTGGTGGCCGGGTCAAAAAGGTTCTGCCCGTCCTGCATATAAATAACGGGGTAGCGCGTATTGCTATTTGCAACATAGTTATGCGGAAGCCATACTGCAACGTCTCTGTCGGCAAGTCCTTTACCCTGCATCGCGCGATGAAATTGCAGCACGCCGGTAACCTGGTGCTGCGGAGTTAACCGTTGTGCGCCGTTTGTCCAGGCATGTACGGTATCGGCCATCAGCGTATCCCGCAGAATAGTTTTACTAAAATTAGGCAGCGGCAATCCATCTGCTCCGGCGCCTTCGCGCTCCCACGAACCCAAAGTATATTTATATTCGACAGCCGTTGGCGCGCTCAATACAACCTTCTTATACCAGGTATGGCTGCCGGAATATTCCATTTTTACCTTACCGGGATTCCATTGCCCCAATTGCTCTATGCCACCGGTAATATATGCTGCGCTATCGCCCGGAAGGCTCTCTGCAATGAGCCGGAACGTGACCTGAATAACAGTAGTATCCTGTGCTCCTGCGCTTACTATCATTAAAAAGAAGACAATGAGAAACACCGGTGTTTTTCTTTCCATTTTACTTAATTGATACGACTTAAAAGTAAGGTGCAGCACGCAATTTAAAAGTTGAAAAATTGACAACGCTTAACAGAGCCGGCCGGCAAGGCTTCTGACACTATTGCACCGCCGGCAGCGAAGGAAAGCGCAGCTACCGCACAGTAATAGAAAAAATGCGCTGCGTGTTGACACTTAGAATTATACTTATACGCTTTTCTCAACAAGAAAATAAGAGGCCGGCATCTGTTAATGCAGGTTTTATAAAAAGCATTAAGTTTTAAAAAGTATTCAGCTCCGCTGTTCTTAGTTTTGCGCCACTTATCTATAAAAAACATGTTATGCCTTTTGAAGTTTCGGTAAATAGTGATGCAGGTGCAGAAAGTATTGTACTGAAAGAATTTTTTACCGGCACCCAGGCAGAAATTTTTTCGTTTGGGGCATTGCTGAATTCGTTCTGCATACAACGCAATGGTGCGCTAACAAACGCTGTGTATGGTTTTAAAAATGCAAAAGACGCGCAGGCCAACATTACACCGATGTTCCAGAGCGCCAAATTAAGCCCGTTTGTATGCCGGCTGCGGGATGGCAGATACACATTCGCAAATGAAAAATACCGCATAGAAAAATACTACCTGCACCAGGATGCCATTCACGGCTTGTTGTACGATGCTCCTTTTAGTATAAAAGAAAAAGGTGCAACAGAATTATATGCGTACGTAACACTTGCTTATGAATACCAGATGACGGATAAAGGCTTTCCTTTTTTGTACTATACAGAAGTTACCTACCGGCTGGAAAGTAACAACTGCTTAACGGTTATTACCACCATTAGCAATACCGGCAGTAAGAACATGCCGGCGACCGATGGCTGGCATCCGTATTTTCATCTGGGAGAAAAGATAAACACCTTGCACCTTCAGTTTCGCAGCACCCATATCGTAGCATTCGACAACCGCTTGTTGCCAACCGGCACGTACGAGCCTTACCAGGCCTTTAATTTACCACAGGTTATCGGGGATACGAAACTAGATAACTGCTTTGTGTTGGAGGATGACTTTTCGCAGCCCGCCTGTATCATTCGCGATGAAGCCGCAGGGTTGCAAATGAATATTATACCGGATAAAAGCTATCCTTACCTGCAGATATATACACCCGAAAACCGGAGGTGCATAGCCATAGAAAACCTGAGCAGCCTGCCGGATGCTTTTAATAACACCGTAGGATTGAAAATACTCGCACCCGGCGAAAGTGCCGTTTTTACTACTACTTACCAGTTGCTGCAGTTGCCGTAAGTGTGCAATAAAAGCAGGTAACTTTTTATCTCCGTACAAAGACAATTGCCAAGACCCAATTAATTTACAACCTAAAGAATTATGGCTGCACGGTTATCTATCTGTAAAATTATGGCTGCTTCAACTCTTTTTGCAGGTAAGTAATCTGCTCTTCCAAACCGGTTTGTGTACTGCCACCGGCTTTCTGGTCCTGTTTGTACCGCAATAATGCCCGCAACTGTGCCGTTAAATTTTCGGCATACTTAGGTATATACATCGCTACCGTTTTTTTGAAACTAATTGCTGCACCGGTTGCTTTTTTAAAGTTATCCAACTGCTCTACTTTGCGCAGGTACAGCACCATATTGCGGAAAGCTTTTATCTTATTGATAAAAGTTGCTTTGGCAAAACCGTTATAAACAGTATCGAAATCTGCATCTGTTTTATTTAGATACGCCAGAGATTCTACGGCTTGCTGCAACCTGCCTTTTGCGTCTTTAGCCAAGAGAGGCTGCAAAGACAAGGCTTTGGACTGGTCTATTTCGAGCAGCGCTTCCAGGGCGGCGCCGGCTAAGCTGTAAGAAGAGTCGGCCGTACTGCTGATAAAAAAACCTTCGTCTTCTTTTCTTTTCAGGAGTGCCAGTATATCTATCGCTGCGGCACGGTTTGGCCGGTAGGCATCGGTCCTTGCAATGGCTTCTACCGTTGGTATCATTTCCGCCGCAGGCTTATTTATCGTTAATACTTCCAGCGCGCCGCTGCGGATGTCGTAAAAATCATCTTTCAGCGCAGCTTGCAGTAATGCGGAAGCGCCGGCAGTGTCCGGATGCTGCGCGCAATATTGTACAGCTTCCGCCTTGTCAACATAGTTGCCGGCATGGCTAAACTGAAAACTATATTCAGCCATAGTCTTATTGTCTTTTTTCTCGGCCAGTAAATTCTTATCCGCATCTACATTTATGAGGTCGGGCTTTGCGGGTGCAGGAAAAGAAAAAGTATCCCGGCGGTTCTTCATCCATACCGCGTAGCGGGTTTTGGTATTGCCATTATAAACATCAACAGCAAAAGGTAGCTGGAACACCGTATCCTGCTGCTGCACCTGTTGTATAAAAACCTGCGCCGTTTTGCTGCCGGCATCATAACCATAGCTGATATTTAAAGAGGGATGGCCATATCCAAAATACCATTGGTTAAAGAACCAGTTCAGATCTTTGCCGCTTACTTTTTCAAGCGCTTCGCGCAACTGGTGCGCTTCGGCATTGCTGTACTGGTAAGTATTGAGGTATAAAGTAAGACCTTTAAAAAAAGCACTGTCACCAAGGTAATACCGCAGCATATTCAACACACGGCCACCTTTCTGATAGCTTACAAGGTCAAACATATCTTCCTGGCTCTGGTAATAGTAGCGCACTAAGTTTTTTGCAGCTTCCTGCGGCACGCCGAGGTATTGCTGCAGGTCTTCGTAGTTCTTTTTCTGGGCTTCCTCCCTGCCATACTTATGCTCGCGCCACAGCACTTCGCTGTAGTTGGCAAAACTTTCATTCAGGGTAAGATTGCTCCAGCTTTCTGCCGTAACCAGGTCGCCAAACCACTGATGAAACAACTCGTGCGATACATAGTCTTCATATTTATTGCCATCTGTCAGTTGCCTTGCATTTTGCTGCAGCGCATCGGTATGCAGCGTGGCAGTGGTATTTTCCATAGCGCCGCTTACATAATCGCGGCCCGTCATCTGGGCATACTTTTGCCATGGAAAGTCGTAATGCAGCAGCGTAGAAAAATATTGTATCATCTCCGGCGTTAATCCAAAAATTTTTCGCGCCACCGGCGCATATTCTTTCTCTACATAATAGCTAACTTCTTTGCCCTTCCATTTATCTTTAATAACCGCATAATCACCTACACCCATGAAAAAAAGATACGGGCTGTGCGGCTTATCCATCTTCCAGGTATCGGTACGGGTGCCGTTGCTGTTGGCTTTTTGACTCAGGAGCAAACCATTGGACAGCGTAACATATTTGGCGGGTACCGTCATCGTTATTTCATCGGTTGTTTTCTGGTTGGTTTCATCAATCGTAGGGCACCATACACTGGTAGAAGCCGTCTCGCCCTGCGTCCATATTTCCACCGGCTTGTTTTTGTCGGTGCCTTTGGGATTGATAAAATACAATCCTTTCGCATCGGTAATCGCAGCGCTGCCCGCCACTTTCAGCTCGTTTGGCTTTGCCGTATAATCTATATAGACCACATAGCTTTCAGATGATTTGTACAGCTTGTCTAATTTTATGGAAAGCTTCAAGCTATCGCTGTATAGATATTTCAGTGGAACATTCCTCCCGTTTTTTACCAGTGCCACTGCATTGATATTCATTCCTTTTGCATCAAGCGTAAGCGAATCAACAGGATACAAATGCGGATGCAGGGTAAGCCAGGCTTTGCCATACAGGTAAGCTTTATCGTAGTCGAAACGGACATCCAGCTTTGTGTTGGTAAGGTCGTTGATTTTGGTAGCCGATGCACGGTAGATGGTTGTCCACGAATTGTCTTGCTGCCCATTGCCAAAATGCTGCGCCTGCGTTGCTGCGCAGCACAGCATCAGAATACCGGTAATATACTTTCTCATGAATTATTTTAAAAGGGCGTAAATGTAAGCGGGCTTTGAAGAAAGCAGAAATATTTTGACCCAAAAGCTGAGAATGGTTTGTTAATGATACAAGAAAACAACCTGCCTCCTTGTATGCTTATTTAAAGGTGGTTAGAAAAGAAACTTACTTATAAATGTCTGACAGCTACAATGCTAAAAACGAAAGCAGCTCTTTTAAATCTTTTTCGTTGCTGAAGCTGGTGTGTTTTTCTTTTAAATAATTCTCGATAGCCGTTTGTTTTTTTCCAAAAAGCTTTAGCAGGTTTTTTTTGTTTGCCGGTAAAAAATGATTGTACGCATCGCCCAGGTAATAGGAAATTTCTTTAGAGATTATTAAATCCTTCTTTTCGTTAAGGCTGGTAACCTGATTAAAAGACGACAAAGAGCTGACAGTAGTAATAGAAGACACGGAAGACGACTGATCATAAGCGCCCGTTTTTTTAACATCGCTAAGGACTAACCCTTCCTTTTTTGCCAGCCTGGCAACATCATTTCCCGAAATCAATTCCACGTATCCTTTATCATAAAAGAAAGAATCCTTATCTATAGTAATGTATTTTATTGTTATCTCATTAGAAAGTGCCAGGGTATCTCCCTTTGGACTAATGAACTGCATTTCTCCGTTTATCAGGTTGTAATTGAGTAAAGCATTTGAAATTTTTCCATCCCTGAAATATACAAAGCCATTACTAAACTGAGGATAATGAAAGCTTATGCTCATATCTTTTATCGGTTCGCCCGATTTTATTATCCATCTGTCTGTCTGGGCAAATGTTTGGCAAACAAAAGCTAACCACACAAACAGTACAACGCTTACACTTTTCATGTTGTGAAGTTTTTAAGGTCCTGCATTTTTAAGCAATTATTCTTATGCAGTAAAATTATTCGAGGAGGTAAATTACCACACCACCACGGTGTATAAAATTACGGATAGCGTTTCTTATACAAACAAATATTCTGTACAGGCGCCAGGTATATTATACCGCTACCATCTTAACGCCGCTTTTAGAGGAACGCTTTTACAATCCTTTTTAAATACTTTACTTTTGCCAGCCGTTTCTTTTAGCTGCTGACAATTTGGCTACTAACCAATGCATAGCACTTTTTTTGAACGGAAAAACGTTTCCCTGTACAATCAACTTTAATAAAAAATAATTATACGATATATGTTAGGTTTCCTAAGCAAACTAATGGGTGGTAATAAGTCTGAAAAAGATGTAAAGCAAATCCAGCCGCTTGTTGGTCAGATCAATGAACACTTTCAGCAATACCAGGCAATCAGTAATGATGAATTGCGTGGTAAAACGATTGAATTTCGCCAGCGTATTGCCGAATATGTAAAGCCGGTAGCAGACGAAATTGCAAGCCTGCAAAAACAGGCTGGAGAGCTGGAAGAGTCGGACATTCAAACAAAGGATGCGATTTATAAGGATATTGATGAGCTGAAGAAAGATAAGGATAAAAAGCTGGAAGAAATTTTATCGCAAATTCTGCCGGAAGCCTTTGCTGTAGTAAAAGAAACAGCCCGCCGGTTTTCGGCCAATACGGAAATAGTAGCCGCAGCTACGGAGCTCGACAGAGAGCTAAGCGTACGGAAAGACTATATACGGATAGAAGGCGACACGGCGGTGTACAATAATAGCTGGAATGCTGCCGGCAGCCTTATTACCTGGAATATGGTGCACTACGATGTGCAGTTGATTGGCGGTATTGCTTTACACCAGGGTAAGATTGCGGAAATGGCTACCGGCGAAGGTAAAACACTCGTATCTACACTGCCGGCTTACCTCAATGCACTGGCCGGAGAAGGCGTGCACATTGTAACCGTAAACGACTACCTCGCACGCCGCGATAGTGAGTGGAATGGAACTATCTTTGAATGGCTGGGCCTGCGGGTAGATTGCATAGATAAGCATCAGCCGAATACACCGGCGCGTCACAATGCTTACATGGCCGACATTGTGTATGGTACCAACAACGAATTTGGTTTTGACTACCTGCGCGATAACATGGTACACAATCCATCTGAAATGGTGCAGCGCAAACACCACTATGCAATGGTGGATGAAGTAGATAGCGTGCTGATAGATGATGCCCGCACGCCCCTTATTATTTCAGGACCTGTTGGACACAGCGATAATACGCAGCAGTTTTTTGATCTGAAGCCACGCATAGAAAAATTGGTGGAGGCCCAAAAGCGGGCTGTGAATACCTTTTTAAATGAGGCCCGCAAAAAGATGGCAGAAGGCAATGACGATCCTAAAGATGGCGGACTTGCCCTCTTCCGCGCGCAGCGCGGCCTGCCCAAAAGCAGTGCTTTGATAAAGTTTTTGAGTGAGCCGGGTATCCGTGTAAAAATGCAAAGGACAGAGAATTATTATTTAGCCGACCAGCAGCGGGAGATGCCGAAAGCAGATGAGGAATTATACTTCTATATTGATGAAAAAAACAATTCGGTAGAGCTTACCGATAAAGGCATCCAGATGATTACCCGTGCCGGTGAAGACCCGCATTTTTTTGTAATCCCTGACATTGGCGTTGACCTCGCTGCCATTGATAATGATACTGTAACAGAAGCAGAACAGAAGCGGCATAATAAGGAAGCATTGCTGAATGACTATGCCGTAAAAGCAGACCGCATACATACAGTGCAGCAATTGCTGAAAGCATATACCCTTTTTGACAAAGATGTAGAATATGTGGTAATGGACAGCGCCGTAAAAATTGTGGATGAGCAGACCGGCCGCATATTAGATGGCCGCCGCTACAGCGATGGTCTCCATCAGGCAATAGAGGCAAAGGAAAATGTAAAGATTGAGGCCTCCACGCAAACCTACGCCACTATTACATTACAGAATTATTTCCGTATGTACCACAAGCTGGCTGGCATGACCGGTACTGCAGAGACTGAAGCTGCAGAACTGTGGGACATTTATAAACTGGATGTTGTAAAAATTCCAACCAATGTGCAGGCTATCCGCAACGATGAGCAGGATCTGGTATATAAAACCCGCCGTGAGAAGTACAGTGCTGTAATAGAGAAGATTGAAGCGCTGCGCAATGCCGGCCGGCCTGTGCTGGTAGGTACTACCTCTGTAGAAGTGAGCGAGTTATTATCCCGCATGTTGCGTCAAAAGCAAATTCCGCATAATGTACTCAACGCAAAACAACATGCCCGCGAGGCACAGGTAGTTGCAGAAGCCGGCTTAACCGGCGCTATTACCATTGCTACCAACATGGCCGGCCGTGGTACAGATATTAAGCTGGGGCCGAATGTAAAAGAAGCCGGCGGTCTTGCCATTGTGGGTACCGAAAGGCACGAAAGCCGCCGTGTGGACCGCCAGTTGCGTGGCCGCGCCGGCCGCCAGGGCGATCCTGGTTCTTCCCAGTTTTTTGTATCGCTCGAAGATGACCTGATGCGTATGTTTGGCAGTGAGCGCATTGCCAAAGTAATGGACTTTGCCGGCTATAAAGAAGGGGAGGTAATACAGCACAGCATGATTACCAAGAGCATTGAGCGGGCGCAAAAGAAAGTGGAAGAGAACAACTTTGGTATCCGTAAGCGTTTGCTGGAGTATGATGATGTAATGAACAAACAGCGCAGCGTGATTTACACCAAACGCAACCATGCTTTGTTTGGCGAGCGCCTTGCTTTAGACCTGGACAATGCTTTTTATGATGTAGCAGAATCGCTGGTGGCAGACTTTAAGGAAGCTAATGATTTTGAAGGTTTCAAATTAGAAGTGATTGTGAACTTCGGACTTGATACTTCTATTAATGCAGAAGAATTTGGCAGCAGTACCGAACCACTATTGACCGAAAAATTATATAATGAAGCGTTCAGTAATTACCAGGCGCACCGCAGTGAAGTAATGAAGCAGTCGCTGCCCGTATTCCAGGGATTGCGCAAATCGCAGGGCGCGCACATAGAAAATATTATTGTGCCTTTTGCAGATGGCAGAAGAGCGATACAGGTGTTGACACATCTGGATAAAACCATTACCAGCAACGGCCTGGAACTGGTGCAGGCGCTGGAACGAACCATCACGCTTGGCTTTATAGACGATGCCTGGAAAGAGCACCTGCGCAGTATGGATGATTTAAAACAAAGTGTGCAAACAGCCTATTACGAGCAAAAAGATCCGCTGGTGATTTATAAGGGCGAAGCTTTTAAACTGTTCAGGCAAATGGATAGCGCGGTAAATAAAAGCATCGTGAACTTTCTTTGCCATGCCGAGATACCGGTTGAGCAGCAGGAGGCGCCTGTACAGCAGGCGCCCAAAGAGCAAAAAACAGACATGAGCAAAATGCGCAGCAATAAGGCGCAGGTAGAAGCGGCCGGTACGGATTATGCAGCCAATGAAAACGATTATTTTGAGCCTACGCTGCCCGTAAAACAGGAGCCGATAAAAGCAGGACCAAAGATTGGCCGCAATGACCCCTGCCCTTGCGGAAGCGGTAAAAAGTACAAACAGTGCCACGGCAAGGATGCGTAAAAATAAAGTGGACACGCAAATTAGTAGGCAAGAACTTTAATATTGACAGAAAGGCTTGGAAGAAATCACGTTAGTTTAAGGTTGTTTTTTTATTTACTACAATAAACAGAATTTATATATTTTAACAGAAAGGACTGCTTTAAGCAGTCCTTTCTGTTTGGCTGATAACTGCTTGCCAATTGTAATCTTTCTGTCCCGGATATTCTCTGCCCGATCGCAAACTTAAATACCAAAAGTCTTTTACATATATATTTAAGAAGCGCAAAGCGCTGTTGTATTGGTAACGCTTAAAATGAATATATTAATTTAAATAATATACGCTTGAATTTCAGGTTTAAGCTACAATAAACACGAAAAAAATTCTCAATACTTAAATTATTGTTAAGTTTGCCAGACAAATTTTACCGTTTGTCCTTGAAATAAACCATTAAACACCTTTTTTCGCTTTCCCGCTATATTAAAACTGCTTTAACCAAATCTAAAAATATGACCATGAGAAAACAGCTCTTATTGTCTTTTTGCGCAATGCTTCTGCTTGCACATTCCATTGCACAAACCACTGTAAAAGGAAAGGTGGTAGATGAGCAGGGAAATCCTGTTCAGGGTGTTTCTGTTGTGAACAAAAAAACATCAAAAGTAATTGGGGCCACCGCTAGTGATGGCACTTTTAATTTTAAGCTGGAAAATGCTTCCGACCTTATTTTTACTGCTGTCGGCTATCTTAATAAAGAAGCAGCAGGCAACGAAGCGATGAATATTGTTTTAAAACAAGATGTACGATCGCTGGCAGAGATAGTTGTAACCGGTGTAGGCGTAGCTACCAGTAAAAAGAAGCTTGGAATTGCCGTGGAAAGCATTACCTCCGACAAATTGCCCGCTGCCTCTACTGCAGATATTGGCCAGGCGCTGGTAGGTAAGATTGCCGGTGCACAAATTAGCAGTACCAATGGCTCGCCCGGCGCTCCCATCAATATCCTGTTGCGGGGCATCAACACTTTGCAGGGCAATACATTTCCAATGATTTTACTGGATGGTGTGGAAGTAAGAGCTACCGACCTTAACTCGCTTGATCTGAACGCCATAGAGCGGGTTGAAGTGATTCAGGGTGCAGCAGCGGCATCTATTTATGGCGCTCAGGGAGCCAATGGCGTTATCCAGTTGTTTTCTAAAAAAGGAAAAGGCGGCAGGATAAATATTGATATTACGTCCAACGCTTCTGTAAATTCACTTATTAATACCGGAAATGTAGGAAAAGCCCGCTTTCACAGCCTTGTAACCAACGACAATAATGAAGTAACCGGTGGCTCGTCAGGCACACCGCTGACTTTCGATTCTGTGTACAGTTTATATGGAGAAAACGTTGTATGGAACAGCCTTGACCCAACAAATAATAATAACAAACCTTATGATAAAAACCTGAAATGGTACGATCATTATAAAATGTTTTTCCAGGACGCTTATACCTACAACAATTCCATTTCGGTATCCGGTTCAAAAGACAAAATTGATTTTAATTTCGTATTATCCAACAACAGCCAGGAAAGCGTATTTAAAAATAACGGCGATTACAAAAGAACCAACCTGCTTTCCAACCTTGGTATTGAACTGGCCAAAGGTTTAAAGTTCAGAAGTATTACGCAGTTGGTGTACACCAGAAATACGTTACTCGATCCTACCGGCAGAACAATCCTCTATGCCTTGAACAATTCACGGCCTTTTGCCAATTATGATTATAAAAGTGCAGATGGTAACTACGGATCTTACTTTGGAGATGCGGTAGGCGTAAACGGGTTTAACCCGAACTACATGTCACAGTACGGGCATTATAAATCTACCCAAACAGACATTGTGCAAAGCTTCAACCTTAATTACAAACCTATACGCTTTGTAGAGCTGGATGCGTTGTATGGATTAAACTACCAGAACGAGCAGGCAGTTTATAACATACTCGACCAGTCAACCAACCTTAATGCAGACTATTGGGCTCCCGATCTCTGGCTCGAATATTATTCTCCGCGTACTTCTTACGGGGCGCCGGCCACAAAAGATGAAACCGGCGAAGTAAACATCCGGCAGGATAAAACCACCTTCCAGAATTTTAAAGGCACGGCTACCATCAAGCTCAATTTCTCCAATGACTTTCATATCAAAATCCCATTGGTTTCCACTACGCTCGTGCAATACGACTACCGGAAAAATGATTTCAAACGGTATTGGACTTCCGGTGTTAATGCACCCAGCTATTTGCCCTACGGCGCTGATGAATTTGGTA
Organism: Ilyomonas sp.; assembly: GCA_965247435.1. Lineage (GTDB taxonomy): Bacteria > Bacteroidota > Bacteroidia > Chitinophagales > Chitinophagaceae > Ilyomonas. Next base: position 3,952,920 of record OZ252019.1, read on the forward strand.
CTTATAAAATTCAATCCGATTATTCCGAACCGTTTATTACCTATGGTTATGTGCTGAACCAGCGATTTGAATGGGGCGATATTTTTGGCGTTTCCGGCGGTTTCAGAAGTGATTATTCCTCCGCCTTTGGCCAGGGCAGCAAGCCGTTTACTTTTCCTAATGTAAACGGGTATTTCAGGGTTGGCGCCTTACCTTTTTGGCAGGAAAGTAAATTATCTTCTTTCTGGAACGAATTTAAGCTTCGTGCGGCCTGGGGTAAAGCCGGTATTCAACCAAGCCCGTTCCAGCGTTTTCCAACCTTAAGCACACAGGTGATTGGCACTTCCAACGCTTTTGTGTTTCCCAACGAATACCCAAACCCGGATTTGAATGTAGAGGTTTCAAAAGAGTTAGAGATTGGTACCGATATGTCATTTAATTTATTAAAGCAATCGTGGCTCAATAATCTTAATTTATCTTTTACCTGGTGGAAAAGATCTACCAACAACGCTATCTGGTCGGTTGATGTTGCGCCTTCCACCGGTGTAGGTACAAGAGTTGACAACGCCTTTTCCCTTTCGTCCAATGGCCTGCAGGCTTCTTTAAATCTGAGTGTATTAAAAAACCGCGACTGGTCGTGGAATTTTACAACCAATTTTTCTAAAGAAACATCGCAGATTACCGATACAAAAGGAAACGAAATTATTGTTACCTCCAGTGCCGGCAGTTCCAACTATGTGCTGCGCGAAGGGCAAAAAATCGGTCAGTTGTTCGGATTTTTTGGCTTGCATGATGTAAACCAGATTGACCCGACAACCGGGCAACTGTTTATTGCAAAAGAAGACCAGGGCGCCTATGCAGTAGCCAGTAATGGCTGGGTGGTAGATACGGCTACTAAACAACCTTACTTTACCACTACCCAACACAGTTTTGGAGATCCCAACCCAAAATTCAACATGTCGTTTATTAATGAAATCACCTACAAAGACTTTCTTTCCTTCGCTTTCCAGTTCGACTGGGTAAACGGCTCGCACCTGTACAACCAGACCAAAGAATGGATGTACCGCGACGGTATTCACAGCGACTATGACGACCCTATAACCATCGCCGGACAAACAGGCGCATGGACAGCCTTCTATCGCGGTGTATATGCCCAGGTATCCAGAAACGGCACCAAGAATTATTTTTATGAAGACGCTTCCTTTTTACGGCTCAGAAATATTTCGCTGGCTATAGATTTTGCAAAAATTTTAAAGACCAATGCTTTTAAGCGTCTGCAGCTTGTGCTCACCGGCCGTAACATCCTTACGTTCACCAATTATACAGGCATGGATCCCGAAATTAGTTCAGGTACTGCAAACTCACCGTTCGACCGGGGTGTTGACCACAATACAATACCGAATCTTAAGACCTATCAGGTTGGCCTGAACGTCGGTTTTTAAATTAGTATCCGTAGCTTAATTAAATGAAAACAACAATGAAAAAATTATTTATAATACTTGTATTGCTACCTGCTTTTTTTTCGTGCAAAAAACAATTGGATGTAAAGAATCCAAATAATCCAACGCCGTCTTCGGCCAATACCGAGCAAGGCATTGTTTCCCTTGCCCAGGGCGGTATTTATGTAAATGGATTCGTTAATTTAAAGTTTAGCGACGGGGTATATGGCGCATTCTGGTCGGGTGCAATGGGCTTTCACGAGATAATGGGTGATGTGGTAGGTGCCGAAGCTGCTAATGCCTATCTTAATCAAATTGGCTGTCCAAACAGCGTAACGCTCGACGATGGTACGGTTGTTTTAAATCCCAGCGCTCCTAACCAGCAAATTGATCTTATCCGGCAAATTAATACCAATGCCAATCAGGGCTCAAACACACTTTACTACGAATGGGCATATATGTACAATATGATTTCTGCCTGTAACAGTTTACTGGAGCTGGTTGACCAGGTAACATTTATTGAAGATGGCGATACCAAAAAAGCTGCCATTAAAGCCTGGGCTTACTGGTGGAAAGGGTATGCTTATTCGCGCATTGGCTCTACCTATTATGCAGGTATCATTAACAATACTTCTACGGCAACCAATGGTACTTATATCTCGAAGGAAGGCATTATTGCCGAGTCGGATGCTCAGTTAGACCTTGCAGCCACCACGTTAAGCAGCATCACAAATGCAGATGTTTTTAGTGCCATAATCGGCAAAATAATTCCCGACTATTTCCAGGTTGGTTTAGGCGGTGTACCAACGCCGGATATGTGGATGCGCAGTATCAATACTTTAAAAGCCCGTAACATCCTTGTAAATAAAACGGTTGCCGAAATGACCACAACAGATTGGAATGCTATCCTCGCTTTGGTTAACGACGGGCTTAAAGAAGACGACAATGTGTTTACCCTCCGTACAAACGAGGCCGGCGATCTTATCTCTGCAAGCGGCACGGTAGCCGGTAAAACCGTATCAACTTCTGCCGGTGGCAATACGTACAAGCTTAGTGAAAGATGGGTGCAGGAATTTGATACGCTGAAGGATCTGCGTTTTAAAAATAATATAGCCGCTACAACTACCTGGATAGGCAACAGCGACCGCGGTAATGTATTTAACACCAAACATACCCTTATAGATGGCGGCAACGGGCTGAACGCCGTTGTTTATGCAAGCTCTTCACCCGGCGATTATGAACTATATCTTGCCGGCACCTGGCAGGAAAATGAATTGATGAAAGCAGAAGCACTGATTTATACCGGCAATGTAAATGATGGACTTAAATCTATTGACGCCGTACGTATAAACCAGGGCGCCGGCCTTCCGGCGCTTAACGGTACCGGGCTAACAGCAGGCGATGCGAAAGAGCAATTGCGCAGAGAAAGAAGAATCACGCTTGCCTTTCGTGGGTTATCGTTTTACGATGCGCGCAGATGGGGCGTTATCTACCCCGTAAGTGAAGGCGGCGGCAGGGAAAATGCATGGGTGATTTCCAATGCAGGCGTATTCAATACCCATGCTATAATTGATTACAACTATCTCGATTATTGGGATGTACCGGATACAGAACTTGCTTATAACCCGCCGGCAGAAGGCAGCGCAGAAGTAAAAAACCCGAAGTAATACCAGTCGGCTACTTTAAATAATTGATATTGAAATATAGACCAGTATTATATTTTAGAAAAATTCTTAGGCTGGTTTTAATAACTAAATGGGTATAATACATTCCGGTTTACAAAAAAGAGCAAGGCCACAAAAAAGCAGGTGAAAACACCTGCTTTTTTGTGGCCTTTATAGAATAGTCGTGACAAGCTTACTGCATTTTAACATAAATTATTTAAAGTTTTCGGCGGGTATCCTATCTTCCGATAGCCTTCCTATTAGATGGTAAGGCACCATAATTATTTGGAAAAAATGTTTAAATAAATAAACGCAGCAGCGTAAGAACCTGCAAGGTTTACCTGTTTGTAGAAATAGAATACAGAATGGTGATACGACTTCTGCGGAGTTGCCTGATGAGCAGATTCTTCTCCCGTTATAAACATATAATCCCTACGGAATTTCACTTCCTAACACATACAATATCCTACCATCAGCAATAGAACTGTGCGTGTAAACAAACTTAAGTGACAGTGTATTACCGCAGCTATTATACTCCGCTAAAATAGGGCAAGCCATTCAAATGGCTTATAGTCATGAGCGATTTCAAGATAGTCCGGCAACTAATCCGGCTCATAATATCCCCTCATCCGCAAAGCTGTAGTGCCCGTCTTCGCTTACAATAATGTGATCGAGTACCGTCATGTCTAAAAGCTGCGCAGCACTTTTTATTTTATCCGTCAGTTCGCGGTCGGCCCGGCTGGGCTTGAAGCTCCCACTCGGGTGGTTATGGCAGAGAATGATATTCACGGCATCGTGCGATAAAGCTTTTTTTAAAATAATACGCGGGTCCGCTACCGTGCCGGTAATGCCGCCTTCGCTCAGCACTTCGTAGTGCATTATTTTGTTGGCCTGGTTTAAAAACAAAACGGCAAATACTTCGTGCTTTTTATACTGCAATCTCGCTTTTAAATAAGCCGCCACATCGCGGCTGTGCGTTATTGTGTCCCGCTTTTTTTCCGCTGCATCGCGGCGAATGCCTAATTCCAAAGCGGCCGCAATCGTAATTGCTTTTGCATCGCCGATGCCTTTTGTTTTTAATTGCAACATTTCTTTTATGGAAAGCCGGCCCAGCCGGTTCAAATCGTTACCAACCGCACTCAGCAGTTCTTTACTTACGTCCACAGCGCTTCTGTCACGCGTGCCATTGTTGATCAGTATTGCCAGGAGTTCGGCATTGCTTAAGGCTTCGGCGCCTTTCAGCAGCATCTTCTCACGCGGGCGGTCATCTTCCGCCCAGTTTTTTATAGAAGCATTAGTCATGGTAAATATTAACTGCGGTAAAATACAAATTCCTTTTGTAATTATCTTCGCCGCTTATAACCATCTATGAATCCTTCCGTAAAAATTTTTTCGGGCACCGGCTCTCAGGGACTTGCCAAAAAGATTGCGCAGCGTTTTGGTGCGCCCTTAGGCAAGATCAATATTCAAAAATTCAGTGATGGTGAGTTTCAGCCCATCTTTTTAGAAAGTATCCGCGGCGATTATGTTTTTCTCATCCAAAGCACTTTTGCGCCAACCGATAACCTGATGGAACTACTGCTGATGGTGGACGCTGCCAAGCGCGCCAGCGCTTACAAGATTATTGTGGTAATGCCGTATTATGGCTTTTCGCGGCAGGACCGGAAAGACAAGCCCCGCGTGGCGATTGGTGCAAAGTTAGTTGCTACCTTAGTGGAAGCTGCAGGGGCAAACCGCGTAATCACGATGGATTTGCACGCGCCGCAGATACAGGCCTTCTTTGACATACCGGTTGATCACCTCGATAGCTCCGCCATTTTTATACCCTATATCGAAGGATTAAAGTTGGAAAACCTTACCTTCGCGGCCCCCGATGTAGGAAGTACCAACCGCGTTCGGGAAATAGCCAGTTATTTCAGTGCGGATATGGTAATATGTGATAAGCACCGCAAGCGGGCCAACGAGATAGCAAGCATGGTGGTAATAGGAGAAGTGGCAGGCAGAGATATTATACTGATAGATGACATTTGCGATACCGGCGGAACCCTGGCAAAGGCAGCCGGGCTGCTGAAAGGCAAAGGCGCAAAAAGTGTAAGAGCCTTGTGTACACATGCTATACTAAGCGGTAAAGCCTACGAGAATATTGATAACAGCGTGCTGGAAGAATTGGTGGTGTGCGATACAATACCATTAAAGCAGTACAGCGAAAAAATAAAAGTGATCTCTGTAGCAGATTTATTTGCAATAGCCATCCGCAACGCGTACGAAAACAAAAGTATCACGAGTTTGTTCATCCATTCGCAGTTGAGGGGAATAAGGTAAAGAAAATAAGATAAATTCAGCGACGTACAGGCAAAAGAAAACAATAAAGGAATTTTTTAATCAATCATAACAATGAAAACAATTACAATCGAAGGTCACCTGAGGACCGAAAGCGGCAAAAAAGCCACCCGCCAGCTCCGCTCTCAGGACAATGTGCCGGGTGTAATTTACGGGGGTGCTAAAGAAGTAAACTTCTACGCTTCTGCAAAGGCTCTAAAGCCTTTGGTTTACACCGGTGAATTTCAGTTGGCACAGGTAGATGTGGATGGAAGCAGCTATACCTGTATTTTAAAAGACCTGCAGTTTGACAAAGTAAGCGATTTGCTGAACCATGTTGATCTGCTGGAATTAGTAGGCGATAAAAAAGTAGTTGCTACTATTCCTATTAAGTTTACCGGTGCATCAGCAGGTGTAAAAGCCGGTGGTAAGCTCGTTACCAAAATCAATGCACTTAAGGTAAAAGCGCTGCCTAAAGATTTAAAAGAAAACATTGAAGTAGATGTTACCAATCTTGAACTCAATGGCAACATCCGGGTAGAAGACGTGAAAGAGCCGAATCTGGAAATCTTAAATTCTCCGCGTATTCCTATTGCTTCCGTAGTGCTTACCCGCCAGTTGAAGCAGGAAGAAGCTACGGCTACAAAGGATGAAAAGAAGAAATAATTGTTTCCGATTTTTTATTATTATACAAAGCCCTGCTACATGCGGGGCTTTGTTTTACAAGTGCATTGGCATTCGGTTTAATAATATTTTTTTTAAACGATATAACGGATACGGTTTAAATGTAAATTTATATGTCTAAATTTCTGGTGGCTGGCCTGGGCAACACAGGCGCCGATTACGCACATACCAGGCATAATATAGGCTTTGATGTAATTACTACTTTTGTTTTAAAGCACGGTGGCATGTTTAAGACAGACCGGCTTGCAGAGGTAGCAGAGGTAAAGTGGAAAGGAAAAATATTCATCTGTATAAAACCAACCACTTACATGAACCTGAGCGGCAAAGCTTTTAAATACTGGATAGACAAAGAAAAAGTTGCACTGGAAAACACCCTTACTGTTGTTGATGAACTTGCACTACCCCTTACTAAACTACGCATAAGGCCGGCCGGCAGCGCTGCCGGCCACAATGGATTAAGAGACATAGAACAAACATTGGGCACCGATAAATATCCAAGGCTGCGTTTTGGCATCGGCAATAATTTTCCGAAGGGTATGCAGGCAGCGTATGTGTTGGGCAGGTGGTTTAAAGAAGAATTACCAACAATAAATAAAAAAACAGAAGTTGCCGTAGAAGTGATTGAAAGTTTTGCTGCCGTTGGCATTGAGCGCACCATGAATGTCTATAACAAAATGGATATTGCTTAAACCTTTGATTAATAAGAACCCCTTATGAAAATTTTTTGCGTAGGAAGAAATTATGCAGAACACGCCAAAGAGCTAAATAACGAAATACCCGAAGAGCCCGTTATTTTCATGAAACCTAAAACGGCTTATGCGCCGCAGCCGCCGGCGTTTATCTATCCGGAATTTACCAACGAATTGCACTACGAAGCGGAACTGGTGCTGCGCATTGGTAAAAACGGCAAGTATATAGAGCAGCACAATGCCTTGCAGTATATTGATGCCATAACGGTAGGCATAGACTTTACCGCACGCGACCTGCAACGGGAACTAAAGAAAAAAAGCCTGCCGTGGGAGCTTGCCAAATCCTGGGACAGTTCTGCACTGACAGGCGAATGGATAAAAATTAAACCGGAAATTTTAAACAAGCAGATCCATTTCTCGCTGGAGCGTAACGGAGAAATAGTGCAGCGCGGCAATACCGCTAATATGATTTATTCCATACCAACGCTGATTTCTTTTATATCCCGGTTTTTTTCATTAAACATCGGCGATCTTATTTTTACCGGTACGCCGGAAGGCGTGGGTGAGTGCCTTGTTGGCGATGAACTGACCGGCTACCTTGAAGGAGAAAAAATGTTTTATACTTACATAAAATAAATGCGCGATAGAGGATTTAACATTAATCAAATGCTGTTAAGGATCATGTATCTGCTGTTTCAGGTTATTTGCACAGACTTACCCGGATAATTCAAACAAACATGCTCCGATTGCTGATAACGTATTTATTAAGTGTAGTCCTATTCATTTCTTCGTTCGCTCAACACTTACAAGGAACGGTTACAATGGCCCGCTTTTTAGCGCCTTCCATTGAGGGAAACCCGGCAGGCGAAGACGCGCTGCGTAGATTGACCATTTATTTACCGCCGGGATATTACCAAAGCAAGCAACGCTACCCCGTCATTTATTTTTTGCATGGAATGTATGGAGAAGACAGTGCAACAATGGCCGACCTGGAAATAAACTATTTATTAGATACCGCCATTGCTGTAAAGTATATCAGACCGGTCATATTTGTACTTCCGGACAGTTATACCAAATACAAAGGAAGCTTTTACACCAATTCGAAACTAACGGGCAACTGGGCTGATTTTATTGCAAAAGATGTGGTGAATTATATAGACAAACACTATAGAACAATTGCCGATAAAGACAGCAGAGGCATTGCCGGCGTTTCGATGGGCGGAAACGGAGCTTTGAAAATGGGTATGCTCTTCCCGGATGTTTTTAGCGCTGTATATGCCACAACACCGGCAACGTTAAATTGGTCAGACGGCATTAACACCGGCATTGATGCATTTAAAATAATAAGTGACGCCCGAAGCGACAGTGATATAATTAACAACGTTTCTGCCATGCTCATGGTTGATTTAGCCAGAACCTATTCGCCCGATTTAAACAAGCCACCGTTTTATGCAGACATGCCGGCCGTTTATATCGGCGATAGCCTGGTGATTGATACAAACGTCGTTAATAAATGGACACGAAATTTTGCAACCAATATGATAGAATCGCACGTAGGCGCTTTAAAAAGTTTGAGAGCGATTAAACTGGATTGGGGCAGAAACGATGCAGGCAGGCATGTTCCGGTTACCTGTTTGCAGTTCAGTAAAGAGCTGGAGTGGTATGGCATCAGTCATTTTGCCGAAGAATATTTAGGCGGACATGCCGAACACCTCGAAGGTACAGCGGGAAGAATTTATACAGAGCTGCTACCCTTCTTCAACACATACCTAAAATTTGAAAACATCAGGTAAAGCTTCTGTTCATTATTCTATAGTTACCATTTCAGCATCGCTTAACTTCCAGTTGTTATCGAAAAAGCCGGCCATTTTTATTGCTTTGCCTCCTTCTTTAAGCATGTCTGAAGAAATTACCATAAAATCGGGAAAGCCGCTGCCGCCCGCAAAATACTGGTTGGCAGTTACCGCATTCATTCCTTTTATACCAGTGCCTGCCACTACCCCAACAAGTGTTGTAGCATCGGCCCGCGGCCACACAAAATAAGCACCGAGATCGCTACCGGTCCAGGACTTGCTGCCGGCCGTTACCTTGCCGCGTGTTATCTGCAGGGGACAGTTAAATAAAAATATATTCCACGCGCCGTTGGTAGCAGCATTACCATAGAGTATGATATTCCTGCCGGTATATTTTTGTGGCAGGTACTCTTTATCCGCTATTATATCTACAGCGCCGTTGCCGCGGTAATACCAGGTTTCCGCATCGTACATCGCTTTATTATACGTGCTTTCATTTTCTTCCCTCGTACCAAGTGTGCTGTAAATAAAAACCATCCGGTTGTTAAAGGCTTCTTTAAAAGTGCCATAGCGCAGCGGATTCTTCTGTGATGCTGCCGGCTTGCTGCTCACCATCCACACGCCATTGCTTTGCATTAAATACACCTCGTTATCATTGCCCGATTTTGTAAGGGTAATCAGCCCTGAGCCGTCGAGGTAAATTTTGATGGGTTTGTTATCTGCAAAGTCTTTCAGGTTCAGTTGTAAGGTTTGCACATTGGTGGTGGTTCCGGATATCGAATCGTTGTCCAAAAATCTTTTTAACCGGATGCGGCTGTATTGCAAAGGATGCACCTGCTGTATTACCGATGCCCAGCGGTACGACGAAGATATGCCCGGGCTGGAAGTGGTAAAATCAATCTCATTAATGGCGCTATCCGGCAAGCGGGTATGATTTTTAAAAAATGTAAAAAGGGCCGGCCAGTCCACGCTTTGGTTGCCATACCAATGTTCGCCGCCGGGGTATTCATAATAATCAAAATCGGTATGAAATGTTTTTAAAGAATCGCGCATTTGCCGCGCAAACCGCACCGGCACTACTTTATCGGAATCGCCATGCAATACATAAATACCCAAAGGCCTGTAATTCGGTATCAGCTTCAATACATCGCTCTGGTTGCCACCGCGCAACGCCATCTTCTCTGCAGGCAGCCGGCTGCTATCCGGAATTTTACCGTCGGCAGAGCCATAATCTTTCAGCGAAGGATAGCCGGAACAGGCCCCGATGGCCGCCCATTTATCGGGATAGGTAGCGCCCAAAAACCAGGTGCCATGCCCGCCCATCGAATGGCCGGTAAGGTAGATATGGTTAGAGTCTGGACCAAATATCCGTTTTGCAATAGTTAATACTTCCAAAGCGTCCAGCCGGCCCCAGTCTTCCCAGTTAAAGCCGCGCGGGCGGCGGTTGGTGGGCGCTACTAATGTGCCCCAGTCTTTGTAATCGTATGCTGCGGCTTGGCCTTTAGCTTCTACGCCGGCGCCATGCACCGAGAAAAACAGCGCACTGTTTACGGTGAAATTGGAATGCTGCGGCGTAACCGCATAGTACTGCAGGCTGCCGTCTATGGTACTTACAAACGTATTATTGTAGCGGTCTTTGGTGGTTACTGCTTCGAGTGTTATGGCTTGCTCGTCGGCAATGCCGGGACCGGTAAGCTTTAGGGAGCAGTTGTACTTACCTATTGTTTCAATAGCTGACTGGTCTATGTTGAATATGACTTTACGGCTCGACAAGGCAGGAATATCCAGCAGTTCGGTAGTTGTTTGTTTGCCGCCAAGCGTGCTGCTGATTTTATAATTGATGAGGGGCGATCTGGTCATATTTACAACCACCACTGCGCCTTGTAATAAACCATTTTGCCGCTTGATAACAATGTTTGGAAGTGTTGCATCGCCGGTGAGCAGGCTTACCCCTTTTTTAGGCCGGACAAATGTTATGGAAGTCTCGTCATACGCCCGTATATACAATTCATTAAAGCCCCGCTTAATAGCCACCGGAATGTACAGCCAGCCGGCACCATACGGATCGCCGGCATGTAACACCCCATTTACAAAAACGGCGCTGCTGCCCGTGGTTTGAAGCAAAAGGATTTCTTCCCTATCCGATTGATAGGCACAGTATAAATACCGGCTACTATCGGGGTCGCCGCTTTTAAAAACATGGTTGCTGTCGGCAATAATTGCCTGCCATGTAAGTAGTGTTCCCTTGTTGTTGTTGCCAAAGATTTTATCTGCAGCGGGCGTTTGCAGCAGGTTGTTGTACAACTGGTAGGCTACCGCATCGGTATAGACCGCTTCCCGGCCGTAATGGTAGGCATCGTTGATAAAAAGCGCCTTGTTAAGATGTATCGTATCCTGTGCACGGGCAAAGGCAGTGAGCGTAACAAGAAAAAATAAGAAACAGGTTTTCATAAGTTAAGCAGTGTTGGTACAACGGAAGGTTAGGCTTTAAACAGAGAAGTAAGATAAATAGAAAGGGGGAAATGAGAAAGAGAAGTAAAAATATAAGTTTAGCTTATTTTCTTTTATCCTCCCGCTCCGTTGCACTCTACTTCGGACAAAAGAAAGTATGAAAGAAAAGCTTAATGGATCGTTTTGTTTTTATGTGTATTTAACAATTATTTACTTTGCTTGATTGAAATTTAAACCTCCATCCTCAGTGTAATACGGCCCGAAATTTTTATTCACTTCCAACTGTAGTTTTTTTATTCGGCTTCGTAAAGGGTTCATGAATTGATTGTAAAACATATAAAAGGTCGCACCGCTCCATTTGTCATATGGAAAATTAGAAGTGGGATAATTGAAAGGAGATACCGCAGGCAAGTGTGCTTCTTGTTGTCTTAATATCAAATAATATTTAGACCAATTCAATCCGATTAAGCTATCATTTAAAACCAATTTATTTGAAAATCCATTTTCTAAAATACCTTTCATCGAATGAATCAAATCGATAGTTTCATTATAATAAAGACTGTCTATGTGTCTAATTTTCTGTCGAAGCACAAAGTTATCTAGTGTTTGATCAATTTAATTTTTAAGATTAACGTTTTGATACCTGGTGGCCAGTTTATCTCTGGCAATATCTACAGTAAAGCTCCAGTGTATTTTCATTTTATTATAATTCCTGTTTTCTGTCCATGTGCTTACCGTTTGTTTCATCTGTTCAATAGTAGCTATCCTCGTGTCTAAACATTGCCTTGAAAGGGCAGAGAACTCTATTTCCGCCATATTTAGCCATGAGCCATGTTTGGGCGTGTAAACAAAGTCTATCAAAGCATTTAATTCAGCTGCCCTTTGCAGGCAAAGATGCTCATAAAAAGAACCTTTACTGTGGGTATTTAAATTGTCCTGTACAAGCTTTACCTTGTCTGCATCCGGATAATGTTCTGTGATCACTTCATTGATAAACTCAGCATAATCTTTTTTGCCGCGATGCTCCCTTACTTGCGCATAACGCAGGCCGCGATCTATGTCATAAGCCAACAACACTACGCACGTTCCCTCTCTTTTATACTCGTTATCAATACGCTTTGGTGTACAAGGTTTACACGGCAGCGGCATCATTACTTCACTTAGCAACTGGCAGGGCCTTTCATCCATGCAAAGCCTTACCAGGCCTTGTTGTTGCTGCTGGCTGTACAAGTTCAGCACCCCTTCCATGTTTGCCAGATATTGACCATCTACCTTACCGATGCACCACTGTTTTTTAAGCCAGGGCTTAAGTTTGCTTTTTTTAAAACCTTGCGAACCGTCTCATAACTCAAGTGAACAGCAAGGCCATCCTTTACCATTTTGCCTGCCATCAGATCTAATGTCCAGCAACTGCGGCCATCAGGGCCTTCATCAGAGCAGGCAAGGGCTGTAATGTTTGCTTCCAGCTCCGGGGTAATAATGGTGGGCTGGCCACTTCTTGGCTTTTCTTCCAAAACTTCTTTTATTACGCCCTTGCACTCGACATAGCGCTTAAGCAGGTTAGTGACACTGCCCTGGCTACAGTTACAATCCAGGGCAATTTGCTTTTGATTTTTAAGGCCCTCACCAACCATCAACAGCATACGTGCACGGCGTATCGCTCTGGCTGAATGATTGCCTTTACGAATGTATTGCCTTAAAAACGTCTTGTCTTCAGCTGACAATTGTACTTTTGTCTTTTCCATCATTACTGATTTGAAAAGCAAAATTAATATGATTTAAAAACTATGTTGATAGTGCACTAGTTGATCAAATGTAGATGTAAGGCTTAAAATATCAGCTTGTCGTTGCAAAACTGTTTGTAAGGAATTTGCACTATCATTTTTTTTAGAAAGTATTAATTGTTGATTGTTTATATCAAGTTGTCTTTCAACGCCTGCTAATACTTTAGTTGTCAATGAAGCTTGTGTTTTTGATGCTTTTGCTATTTGAATTAACTCATTAGTTTGACTTCTGGCATAATCGTTCTGTGCTTAAATTTGAGTAAGTATATCTTTTAACTGATTGATTTGTGCATGTGCACTATCATTTTGCTTCTGGTTTTCTGTAAGTATATCTTTCAATCTGCCAATTTGTGCTTGTTGGCTGGTATCATTTTTAGATAAATTGTAAGCTGCTTTTGAAAGGGTATTGCCTTGTGCTGTTAATTCATTTGCATTCCTGGCATACCAAATACCAACAAAAGTCAAAGCGGTTCCGAAAAAGGCTAAAATGATTTCAATACTAAAATACCTTTTAATAATTGGTGAATTTCTTACTATCCATAGCTTAAAAGCCGAACTTTTTTGTTTCATAATTGCAAGCAGAATATCGATCTGAAAACTGAATTTTGTAAGCATCAAATTTAGTTATTTCTGCAGCTACATCATACAACGTCACTCAATAACAATACATACTTTGGCTTACAGCACAGCTCATTATAAAACAACAAAACAACCTTCTGAAAAACCATCTTTTTCAAAATAAACATTTAACTGTTGGTTATATTTTCAATCCTGGTACTATTGCTGTTCAGGTTGTGCGTCTGCTAATCATTTTCTTATTCATTAAATATGTACACAATCAGTACATTAACATGTACAAGAATACGTACATTTACTTTCACAATCGAGAATATGCAAGCAATATCAATAAGCCAGTTGAGAAGTAATCTTAAAAAATACCTTGATAAGGTTAGTAAATCTCACGATACGATCATTGTACCTCGTACTACAGAAGAGGATGCCATTGTTATCATGTCCATTAAAGAATATAATGCTCTTAACGAAACAGGCTATTTGCTATCCACTTCTGCAAATAGAAGGAGGCTTCAGGAATCAATTAACCAGCTACAGAATAATGATACTCATGCCCTTCTACTAACTGAATAATACAACAAATGAATGTCGAGTTCACAAAAAACGGCTGGGAAGAATTTGAGTACTGGATAGAAACAGATGCAGAGGTTGTAGAAAAAATCAAAGCACTTTTAAAAGACATCCGAAAAACACCTTTCCGGGGAATAGGCAAACCAGAACCGCTCAAGTTTGATTTAAAAGGCTTTTGGTCCAGAAGAATCAGTGGAGAACATAGGCATGTGTATAAAGTAGAAGGCAAAAAAGGAATTGATCAAAAATGTTATGTAATTCAATGTCGTTTTCATTATGATTAAGTTCTATTCTTCCTGCAAACAAAAAAGACCTGAAAAAATTCAAGTCTATATTCGTAGCGAGATCGGGAGTTGAACCCGAGACCTTTGGGTTATGAATCCAACGCTCTAACCGCCTGAGCTATCTCGCCAAATGGGGTGCAAATATAGGGTGTGCAACGTAAAAGAGAAACTAATTATCGCTGTAAAAGAAAAAACCCATTGTAGAAACAACGGGCGTCTTCGATTGCTTGCCATATGAAAGAGATAAATGAATTTATATTGCGATAATTTTAATTTCTTACTTAATCTTTATTTATAGTGCAAACTTAATGCAAAAAGTTTAGATTTTAATAAATTTTTTATTTTTATATTTGATTAACATATTCTCTCAATCCCTGTTCCAGACAATCCGCTGCAGCTTCAATATCTTGACTATTAAGTACATACGCTAATCTAACTTCCTTCTTGCCTAAATCCTGGTCGCTGTAAAACCCGCTTGCCGGTGCCATCATCACGGTAGAATTTTTATATTCAAATTTTTCTAATAACCATTTACAGAATTCATCAGCGTTTTCTACAGGCAATTTTGCAATTGCATAAAAGGCGCCGCCCGGGTTTGGACAATACACACCGGGTATTTTATTCAACAGCATCACCAGCAAATCCCGCCGCCGCCGGTACTCCTTTTTTATATCATCAAAATAATCCGCCGGTAGATCTATTGCTGCTTCCCCCAAAATCTGCGCCATGGATGGCGGACTTAGCCTTGCCTGGGCAAATTTTATGACCGTTTCGGTTAACATTTTGTTACGTGTTACCAGCGCTCCTATCCTGCCGCCGCAGGCACTGTACCGCTTGCTGATGGTATCTACCATAATCACGTTGTCATCAATATCCTGCAGTTGCAGCGCACTCAGGTGCGTGCCCTCATAGCAAAACTCACGGTACGCTTCGTCGGAGATCAGGTAAAGGTTATATTTCTTTACCAGCTCTTGCAGGGTTTCCAATTCCTGCCGGTTGTACAAATAGCCCGTCGGATTGTTGGGGTTGCAAATTAAAATAGCTTTGGTTTTTGGCGTAATGGCTTTTTCAAAATCGGCAATGGGCGGCAATGCAAAACCGGTATCAATATAAGAAGTGACGGGTACGATGGTTACACCTGCTTCTACGGCGAAACCGTTGTAATTGGCATAAAAAGGTTCCGGGATAATGATTTCGTCGCCGGCATCCATACAACTCATCATGGCAAACAGGATAGCCTCCGAACCACCGGTGGTAACAATGATATTTGAGTAATCGAGGTTAATATCGTATCGCCCGTAATACTGCACCAGCTTTCTGCGGTAGCTTTCGTTGCCGGCGCTATGGCTGTACTCTAATAGTTTAAAATCGGAATGGCGGACTGCATCTAAAATCTGCGGCGGCGTTTCAATATCGGGCTGGCCGATATTCAGGTGATAAACATGAACGCCTCTCTTCTTGGCAGCTTCTGCATACGGCACCAGTTTTCGTATGGGCGATGGCGGCATTATTTCTCCGCGCCGGCTGATGGCAGGTGTACTCATACTGCAAACGTACAAAGTAGCGTGCGTTCTCCCTTTCAATTTATACCTGTTTCTCTAAAAATTAACCGGCGCTTTCTTTACTCTCGGCCACCATCGTTACTTTTAATAAAATTTTTGAGGTTTTGTCGCATACCAAAGAACGAAACGAAAAGAACTGCTTAAACTGTAATGCTGTTGTGTATGGCCCGTACTGCCATATCTGCGGCCAGCAAAACGTAGCGCCAAAAGATACATTCGGCCACCTGGCCGGTCACCTGATCTCCGATATTTTCCATTTCGACGGCAAGTTCTTTAGTTCCTCCAAATTCCTGCTGCTCCGGCCGGGTTTTCTCACTTACGAATATGTGCGCGGCAGGCGCGCCAGCTACCTCAACCCGATAAAAATGTATGTGTTTATCTCCGCTGTCTTTTTTATTTTTTTTCTTGCCATATACAAGCCCGAGCGTTTGCTCTCGAACCCAAAAAACCAACAGGTAACCACAGCCGGTGTAATGAAGGAGCTAACGGATAAAAAGGCAAGTATAGCAACGTCGTTAGCTGATAAAAACATACCTGCATCTGCAAGAAATATTCTGCAGGAAAGCCTCAAAAAAACCAATGGCCAGATAATGTTGCTGCAGCAGGACAGCAGCAAAAAAAATGAAATACATGCTGCTATAACCCGTGCCATTATTATTTCGGCGTACGACTCTTTTTCGCTGCAGCAATACGATTCTGTGCAGCAGGCGTTGCCGGCGGCAAAAAAAGATGGCTGGCTCATGCAGCAATTCAACCGGCGTGGCATTATTATTAACGAAAAATTCAAAGGCCGTGAAGACACGGAGCTCGAGGCGCTGTTAGATGCATTCTTTCATCATTTTCCGCAGGTACTATTCATCTCCCTTCCGCTGTTCGCGCTGCTGCTTCAACTGCTGTATGTACGGCGCCGCAAATGGTACTATGTAGATCATCTTATTTATACGGTGCACCTGTATTGCGCGGTGTTTATTTTCCTTTTCCTGCTGCTGGTTATTTCTTCTTTTAAAAATACTTATCATCTCCAATGGCTCTCTTACATTGCTAATATTATCTGGATTTATATTTTTTATTATACTTATAAAGGATTGAGGAATTTTTATGGCCAGGGCCGGGGAAAAACAATATTGAAATGGTTCCTGCTGAATACAACAGCCATGATTTTTATGATTATCCTGTTCGGTATATACCTAATCTTTACAGCCTTTACACTATAAACCGGGGTTATGCAAAAAGAAACGGGCGAAAGCTTTATGAAGCTGGTGCACATCATGGAAGAACTGCGCGAAAAATGTCCGTGGGATAAGAAGCAGACGATTCATACGTTGCGCTCAATGACGATAGAAGAACTATACGAGCTGGTTGATGCCATTGATAAGGAAAGCTGGCCCGGCATCAAAGAAGAACTGGGCGATGTACTGCTGCACCTCGTTTTTTATGCTACCATCGCTGCGGAGCAACAACAATTTACGTTGGCAGAAGTAATAGAAGGTATCTGCGCAAAACTGATACAACGGCACCCGCACATCTATGGCGATGTACAGGTGCATAACGAGGAAGATGTAAAACGAAACTGGGAACGTATAAAAATTGAAGAAGGCAAAACATCGGCTTTGAGCGGCGTGCCTGCATCGCTGCCGGCCATTACCAAAGCAGCCCGCATACAGGAAAAGGCGAAGCAAACCGGCTTTGAATGGGATAATAAGGAAGAGGTGTTTAAAAAGGTAGAAGAAGAGCTGGGCGAGTTGCAGGAAGCAATAGCAACCGGCAACCGGCAGCATGTGGAAGAAGAATTCGGCGATGTGCTGTTTAGCATGATCAATTATGCGCGCTTTCTGCAGATAGACGCGGATGCTGCACTGGAAAGAACCAATAAAAAATTCATCAGCCGGTTCACGGCAATGGAGCAGGCGGCGCTGCAGCAAAACAAGCAACTTTCCTCCATGAGCCTTGCGGAGATGGACGCGCTGTGGAACGAGATAAAAAAGCAACACCGCTCATGAATTCGTTTGTACAGGTAATAAAAGGGGCTGCTTACAAGCATGGCTACCTGTTGCTGATCGCAGCCTGGCTATACACCATTTCTTTTGTGTTTGCCAATTACTGGTCGTACAGCTCGTCGCCGCAAAAAGTAAAAAACAGTTTAGAAAATTATGTAGCGCAGCAAGAGCAATTCTTTCAGTCTGTTGTTACCGACAGCACGTATTTGAATACCATTTTACTAAGCCCCAACGGCATCAACGATCATTCGCTGCGGGCGCAGGTAACCGGCCTCTTTACTTATCGCTTAAACGATCTCGATCATCCGGTGCAATTGTATTGGAACACATCGCAGATGGCGGTACATGAACAAGACCTTTTGCAGGGCGACGGCAACTATGTAGTAAATTACCAGAATGGCTTGTTCGAGTTGCTGAAAAGAACAATAACGATCCACAAAACGAAGTATGTAATAGCGGGCCTGATACCGCTGCACTGGCAATACTTTATTCAAAACAGCCATCTCCGCGCTCAGTTTGCTAATTTCAAAGGCATCGAAAAGATGTACCGCCTTACGACCAACAGAAATGCGGTAGCAGTAAAAAACTCCAATGGCGCGGTATTATTTCACATTGAAGCTATAAAAGCAGCACACTCCGGCGGGCCGGATGCTGTATCCATCACCCTGCGCCTCATCACCATTTTACTGCTGCTGTTTTTTTTTAATGCTATCGCTAAAGAAGTTTATGTTAAACTGTCTTTTTACAAAGCCTTACTGTTTCTGGTAAGTACGCTGCTGCTCTTCCGGTTGTTCATTTACTTCAACAGTTTCCCATTTTACCTGAACCGGCTGGAACTTTTTGTACCGCCGGCCGGCGACCGGGTAATCTTCAGCATGTCGCTCGGCGATCTGCTGTTGAACCTGGTGTTGCTCTTTCAATTAGTATCTTTTATTTTTTATCACCGTACCAGGCCGGCTTTTTTAAAACCGGCTCAAATGCAGATAGCGGCAGTGCTGGCGCTGGCCGTGCAATCGTTAATTACTATTTTGTTTTGCGATGTAGTAAAAAGCCTGTTGTACAACTCCAATATTTCGTTCAATGTAAATAATTTCTTCAGCTTAAGCAGCTACACCATTACCGGCCTTGTAATTCTCGCCGTTGCCATCCTTTGCTATTATTATTTATCATGGCTGCTGCTGTTACCTTCCTTAATTGCAGGGTTCAATCTGTTTAAACGGATGGTCATTAGTTCCTTCTTTGGGTTATTAATTGTAAGCTTATTCATTCAATCCGATACGCTGAGCCAAAAAATAACCGTAGTGCCCTGGCTTATCGTGTTATTGATTTTCCAGGAATACCGGATCGGGGATAAACATACAACCCTGATAAAATCGCCTTTCTTTCTTATCTGGACCATGTTTTTTTCTTTTTCCTTATCGGCGCTGTTTGTAGTACAAAAAAAGAATTACGAGCTGGTACAGCGGAAAAATATGGCTGCAAAGTTGGCGGAGCAGATAGACCCTTACAGCGAAGATGTATTAAAGATTGCAACCACCGGACTATCGCAGCAGTTTTTGGAAACCAACTTTATACGGCTTGCAGATGCGTATGAAAACAAGCTGATAAAAGACAGCCTCATAAGCACCAATTTTTCCGGCTATCTCAACAAATACGATACACATGTATATGCTTACGACAGTAAAGAACAGCCCCTGTACAACGATGATCAGACTTCTTATTCTACCATCAATAACATCCTGCACAAACTGCCTGTAAAGCAAAAGAGCAACACAATATCCGGCCTGTACTTTCTTGAAGATAAGACCACCGGCTTCAGCTATATTTATCAAACGGATGTTGTTTCAAAAGACTCCGGATTGCTGGGGCATATTGTAATAATGGCGCGGCCCAAAACTTTTAAACGGGACGCTATCTATCCTGAATTATTCAGCCAGGCTAATGATATGGAAGCAGATATTGCCGGCTCCTCTTTTGCCATTTACAGAGCGCGGCATCTTATTAATTATTCCAACGATTACGCTTTTGCCGATTCGCTGTTGCCCTCGCAGGTACCGATACTCCAATTTGAAGAGCGCAGCAATAAAGATTATAACGAACTGTGGTACAAAAGCAGCAACGGCAAAGTAATCATCCTGGTAAGTAACAATACCGCTTTCGTAGAGTTTCTTACCTTGTTTGCCGCTTTGTTTTGCATTATCATTTTTCTCATTATTTTTTTTGAAGCCGGCGCTTTTTTGCTGCGTGCAAAATTTGAAAGGAAGGATTTTAAAAAAGCTTTCTCGCTAAACATCCGCAGCCAGGTACAGACTACCATTATCGGAATCAGCCTTCTGTCTTTTATTGTTATTGGTTTTGTAACCATCAATTTTTTTATCAGGCAGTTCAACAAAACCACCGAGGCAAAGCTGGCCACTTCTATACAGGTATTGGTAAACGAAATACAGGAAGCCATGCAAAGTGAGCTGATACTGGACGACTTAAGCAATATTGGAAACAATACCGACCTCGAACGGAAAATAATAGACATCGCAAACCTGAATAATACCGATGTAAACCTGTACGACATCAACGGCGACCTTAAAGTATCTACCCAGCCATACATATACAACAAGCAGATATTAAGCAATAAAATGCAGCCGGAAGCCTTTTACAACCTGCACCTGCTGCACAGTGTGCTGTTCACTCAAAAAGAATTTATCAAGCGGTTTTCTTTTGTGAGTATGTATAAGCCGGTAAAAAGTGACAACGGTGAGGTAATTGCCTATCTCAATATTCCGTACCTTAACTCGCAGGCGGAAGTAAACGGCGAAATCTCCAACCTGCTGGTTACGCTGGTTAATCTGAATGCAGTCATTTTTGTGGTGGCAGGCATTATAGCGCTGCTGCTTACGCGGCGCATTACCGCTTCGCTGGAGCTCATTGGCAATAAGCTGAAGGCATTGCATTTGGGCGAAAAAAATGAACAGATAATCTGGCACCGGAAAGACGAAATAAGCGTGCTGGTAAACGAGTACAACAAAATGGTGCGGCAACTGGAAGCAAGCGCGCAGGCGCTTGCCCGCAGCGAACGGGCCGGCGCCTGGCAGGAAATGGCGCGGCAGGTTGCCCACGAAATAAAAAACCCGCTCACGCCGATGAAGCTGAGCATACAATACCTGCAGCGCGCCATCAACAACAATGCAGATAATGTAAAGGAACTGTCTCAACGTGTTGCCGAAACCCTGGTGGAACAAATAGACCAACTGGCAAAAATAGCCGGCGATTTCAGCCAGTTCTCCAATATCAATCATGTAAACCCGGTGCACTTCAATGTATCAGAATTATTAGAGTCGCTAACTACTTTGCACATGGCCGGCAACGAGGTTAATATCCGGTACATACACCCGCAGGAGAAGTACATTATCTATGCAGATAAATCTCAGATCAACCGGCTGTTTACCAATTTGATAAAAAATGCAGAAGAAGCGGCAACAGATGGCACCGCCGAAATAAAAATAAAACAGCACCGGGTAAAAAAGCATCTTGTTGTTACGATAGCCGATAAAGGCGCCGGTATTCCGGAAGACAAGCAGCAGCATATTTTTGAGCCTAATTTTACCACCAAATCTTCCGGCACCGGCCTTGGCCTGGCTATTTGCAAAGGCATTGCAGAAAAGGCTTCGGGCAAAATATGGTTTAGCACCAAAGAAGGTGCAGGCACTACTTTTTATGTAGAACTGCCGCTCAGCAGCAACACACTCCTCGCCTATTCATCATAAAACAAC
Source organism: Ilyomonas sp. (assembly GCA_965247435.1). GTDB lineage: Bacteria > Bacteroidota > Bacteroidia > Chitinophagales > Chitinophagaceae > Ilyomonas. The sequence continues at coordinate 3,974,475 of OZ252019.1, forward strand.
CCTATAATTTCACTACATAGTTTTCTTTGTGATACTGTACTGTACCTGGCAGTTTTATACACCGCATTTATCTGTAATCTTGAACACTGCGCCGGTTGCATGGCTGCATTGGAATGATTTTTAATGCACTTGTTTTAAACACCTTCCTATGGCAAAGCGGGTTAACCTGTCGCTGTATCTTACCTACACTATCTTATGCGCTGTTGCTTATTGTGTACCCGCGTTCTTTGTATTTAGTAAAGACCGTTACCAAAGCACATGGCTGCTTTTTTTGGGCAATTCTTTTTTTTTAATCAGTATGCTGTTTGGTATTATAAACATCAACAAAAAGCTTAACGAAAACGGCGAACTGCGCACACTTATCTTATCGGGTGTAAGCCTTATCGTGTCTTCTATTTTAACTATCGGCGTTTTGCTTGCTATCCTGTTTTTTGGCTTTAATGTAAGCAGTATAGGAAGCGCACATCCTAATACCGTGCTTAAAAGTGCTCCTTCCAATACTTCTATTGATGGTGCTACCAACGGGCTGATATTTATGCTGCTGGTAAGCGGAATTTTTGTGAATTTACTCGTGGGTGCTTTTGCTGCTTTTATAGCGGCGGCAACCGCCAAACAAAAACAGGAGACTGCCAAAGGCCATAAAGCAGCGGTAGCCAATAATGTAACGAATTAATCTATCGCTTTTATCACCCTTGTTATATAAAAAACCATTTGCATTCCTATAACGGAATATGAACCTATTTTATAACGGTGCTTAGTAACTTTGCGCAAACACTATAAGCATGAATAAAGTAGTAAAGGTGGGTTTGGTGCAAATGAGCTGCTCGGCTGATAAGGAAGCGAATCTTGATAAGGCGATAGCTAAAATTCGGGAAGCCGCAGCTAAAGGCGCACAAATTATTTGCCTGCAGGAACTGTTTACGTCCCTTTACTTCTGCGATGTGGAAGCGTACGATAATTTTGCCCTCGCCGAGCCGGTTCCCGGTCCTTCTACAGATGCGTTAAGCACAATAGCAGCAGAATTGAAAGTGGTTATTATTGCTTCACTTTTTGAAAAGCGCACCCAGGGCATCTACCATAATACAACCGCCGTTCTGGATGCAGATGGCAGCTACCTGGGCAAGTACCGCAAAATGCACATCCCGGACGACCCTTCCTACTATGAGAAATTCTATTTTACGCCCGGTGATTTAGGTTATAAAATATTCAATACGGCGTATGCAAAGATCGGCGTACTTATCTGCTGGGATCAGTGGTATCCCGAGGCGGCGCGCCTTACTGCATTAATGGGCGCCGAGATTTTATTTTATCCTACTGCTATCGGCTGGCACCATACCCAGGACGACATTACCAACAGTGAGCAATACAATGCCTGGCAAACAATCCAGCGCAGCCATGCCGTGGCCAACGGCGTGCATGTGGTAAGCGTAAACCGCGTTGGGATGGAGCAGGACGGCGCAATGAAATTCTGGGGCGGTTCCTTTGTTTCTAATCCATTCGGCACCTTGCTCTACAAAGCTTCGCATGATGACGAAGAAGTAGCGGTGGTGGACATTGATACCGCTAAAACAGACGTTTACCGTACGCACTGGCCGTTTATGCGCGACCGCCGGATAGATAGCTACAGCCAGCTAACAAAACGGTTTATTGACGAAGAAGTTTAATAAAACGCGAAGCTTTTATATCTCCGTGCTACATGCATTAAACTGCCCGCTGCACAAGCAAACTATAAAATCATAACAGTTAAGCAAGAGGCGGAAAGACAATCATAGGATGGCTGTAGTTTCCGGTTAATTCAGTAAGGCTATCATTGTGGTGCCTTATGCCTGCTGCCGGAATCAACAGGACATATTGAAAGGTGCACGCACATTACTTTATCACCACTTACTACAACAGAATATTATCTCTATGCCCCGTTCCGCTCCTGATCTTTCTCCCCTTCCGCCTACGCCCAAACAATTGGGTTATTACTTCCCGGCCGAGTTTGAACAACACGAAGCTACCTGGCTTAGCTGGCCGCACAAAGAAGAAAGCTGGCCCGGTAAAATAGAAACGATTTTTGCCAGTTACAGCTTGTTTGTAAAGTATTTATCGCACAGCGAAAAAGTGCGCATCAATGTGGCGGACGAAGCCATGAAAGCCTTTGCCGTAAAGCATTTGATGGCTGCGGAGGTAAACATGCAGCAGGTAGAATTTTTTCTGCATCCGACCAACGATGCCTGGTGTCGCGATCATGGTCCGGCGTTTCTTATCAATCCGTCAGCAGCGCAAAAAAAAGCGGTTGTTGACTGGGACTATAATGCCTGGGGCAATAAATATCCGCCGTACGATAAAGACGATGTGGTACCAACGCGCATTGCAAAGTATTTTGACCTGCCTCTATTTTATCCGGGCATCGTAATGGAAGGCGGCTCGGTAGAGTTTAATGGAAAGGGAACCTTGCTTACCTCCACCTGCTGTTTGCTGAATAAAAACCGCAACCCGCATTTATCGCAGGCGCAGATAGAAGAATACCTTATCAATTATTACAGCGTTGAGCAGGTGTTGTGGGTGAAAGAAGGCATTACCGGCGATGACACCGACGGCCATATTGATGATACGGTGCGCTTTGTAAATGAAGACACGGTGCTTACAGTAATAGAAGAAAATAAGGGCAATGAGAATTATGCTTTATTGCAAAGCAACCGGGAGCAACTGCAACTTATGCGGTTGCCCAACAGTAAGCAGCTCAACATCATTGAACTGCCGATGCCGGATGTTGTGATATACGAAGAGCAGGTATTGCCGGCTTCGTATGCTAATTTCTATATCGCCAACAAGTATGTAATTGTCCCGACCTTCAACTGCGCCAACGATGATAAGGCTTTACAGATAATTGCCGGTTGTTTTAAAAGCCGCGAAGTAGTGGGCATAGATTCCACCGATATTATCTGGGGATTAGGCTCTTTTCATTGCTTAAGTCAGCAGGAACCGGCGGTGTAAAACGTTTGCAACAAAGTGCTTGTTATGTTAATTTTTAATAACTATTACCGGAATATACAGCACAGAGAAATCATGACCATTTTACTTTATTAAATAATTTATGCGAATCAAGGGTTAAATAAGTCAGTTAAAAAATAGACGTGAGGCAAATTCGTTAGGTTATGTATGCTAGTAAACAACCTGATAAGAATTTACTTTCACGTCTGCTGCAAATATAAGGAGCAGCTATGTTGGGAAGTGCAGCGCTTTAGTAACAATAATCATTTAACCGAAGTCATTACAGACGAAGAGTTAATCACGATCTATCTGTTTTGTGTGGCTTATGAAGAGAAATACAAAATAAAATCAATGTACAACCACATCAAAAACCATTGGCACAGTTGGTTTCCCACGCTTCCCTCTTATCAGGCTTTCAATGCAAGGCTGAACAGGCTCTGTGACGCATTTTGTGCTTTGATGATTGAGTTTTTTAACAGCCTGCCTGTTGGTAGTGACCAGTTAAAAGTGTTGCTGGGCGATTCTTTTCCTGTCATAACCTGCTCTCATAAACGCAAGGGAAAAGTAGCTGCAGAACTTACTGATAAAGGATTTTGTGCAACTAAAAAGCTTCACTATTACGGTGTTAAGGTGCACCTGCTTGGATTAAAAAGACCCGGTATCATCCCGTTTCCGCAGTATGTTGAAGTGACAGCGGCAAGCGTTCATGACCTCACAGCACTGCGCAGTACGTTGGAACAAACGGCAGCCGATGCTTGCGTTTTAGATAAAGCGTATGCTGATGTAGAACTGTCGGAACAGATGCTCAAAAACAACAACGTGTTGCTGACACCACTAAAAGATAAAAAGGGATGGGAAGCCATTTGCAGGCAAAGAGAACAAGCCTTTAGTGACCTTTTCAATACAGCAGTAGCAACCGTGAGGCAACCTATAGAGTCGTTATTTAACTGGATAAACGAATTAACGCAAATACAAAATGCAGCTAAGGTCAGAGCTTCAAACGGACTTAGATTACACTTGTATGGAAAATTGGCTGCTGCTTTGATGATAATGTCTCAATTTTAACCCTTGATTCGCATATTTTATACTACGGTAATACAATAAAGCAGTGACTTGATTGTATTGTACAAACTAAGGAAGCTGACAGATTACGCTTTGTCATTTTAAACTGAGTGACTACCTGCAAAAAGACGCTATGCTTTTTTATATCACTCTTTACTCAGCAACTTTTTTAAAATTTTATTTCAATCTGTTCGCAGGCCCTTTATCCCGCAAACTGCCGTTGCGGTGCCGTTGATGGCGTCCCCGCCATCAAATGAGAATTGCCGGTGGTAACGCCTTTTATTACTCCCAAATAGTTTCTAAGGTTTTAGTACTTGTCCCGGTTTATCTGCCACCTGTTATAACCAGAGCGACCGCTGCTATGTTTACGCTTTACTGTACGCAGTGGTGTATATATTCCTGTAAAGGCCTGTGCAATTGCGGTGTATAAACCCTTAATCTTTAACTGCCGCTATCATTTAATCCAATAATAATCTTCCTGTAAGCTAACAAGCGTTAGCTTCGCGCATCTTATTTCTGAACCATGAATTTTACGTTAACAGAAGAGCAACTGATGATACAGGGAGCCGCACGCAACTTTGCCACAAACGAGTGTTTGCCCGGCGTTATCGGGCGGGATGAAAAGCAGTGTTTTCCTTACGAACAGGTGCATAAACTTGCCGACCTTGGCTTTATGGGCATGATGATAGACCCGCAATACGGCGGCGCAGGTTTGGACACCATAAGTTATGTGCTGGCGATGGAAGAGATTTGTAAATGGGATGCCAGCATTGGCGTGGTTATGAGCGTGAACAACAGTCTCGTGTGCTATGGGCTGCAGGCATTTGGCACCGAAGCGCAAAAGCAGCAATACTTAGTGCCACTGGCAAGGGGAAAAAAAGACGATAAGGTATATATCGGCGCATTTTTATTAAGCGAGCCGGAAGCCGGCAGCGATGCATCGCAGCAGCGAACAACAGCCGAAGACATGGGCGATTATTACCTGCTGAACGGTACTAAAAACTGGATCAGCAACGGCAGTACTGCAAGCGTTTACCTTGTAATGGCGCAAACCGATGCCGCCAAAGGCACGCGTGGCATCAGTACTTTTATTGTGGAAAAGAATTGGCCCGGCGTTGCAGTGGGGGCAAAAGAAAATAAGATGGGCGTCCGCGGCAGCGATACCTGCACGGTATTGTTCAACGATGTAAAAGTGCCTAAGCAAAACAGGATCGGCGAAGTGGGTTTCGGGTTTAAGTTTGCGATGCATACTTTATCCGGAGGCCGCATTGGCATTGCATCCCAGGCATTGGGCATTGCAGCGGGCGCTTACGAATTATCGCTTAAATATGCAACTGCCCGCAAGGCTTTCGGTACCGCAATATCCCAGCACCAGGCCATACAGTTTAAACTGGCCGATATGGCTACGCGTATTGAAGCGGCACGTATGCTTTGCCTGAAAGCGGCCTGGGAAAAAGACAACAACCAGGACTATACCACCTCCTCTTCGATGGCCAAAGTATATGCAAGTGAAACCGCTATGTGGGTAACAACAGAAGCGGTGCAGATACATGGCGGCTATGGTTATGTAAAAGAATACCATGTAGAGCGGCTGATGCGCGACGCCAAAATAACGCAGATCTACGAGGGCACAAGCGAAGTGCAGCGCATCGTTATCAGCCGCAATATTCTTAAGTGACCACCCGGTGAAAAGCAAGCCTGCAAACAAGGCAATTTTTCTACGTGGTAATTATTGTTTTATTTGTGCAGGTGCTGATTAACAAGCTTAAAAAAAAGAGCATTTTATCGCTTATGCTTTGCATAGCGTTTACTGCGCATGTAAAGGCGCAGGACAGCATACTGATAGATTACCTGATGCAAAGGATAAGTGCGGAGCAGGCCATTCGCAGCCCGCAGTTTATCGGCGGTATTTTCCCTTCATATATTGCTAACCATCCGCACTTTTCTACCCGCAAAAAAGATAACAACATCTTCTTTACAGCGCTTATTGATTACACGCTTCGCAGAAGCAGGTCTTCGCTTTCTCCGTTCAGCAAAACGCAATATGATAGCATCCATGCACGCACGCTATCGCTTTATCCCCGTTTTAAAAATAAAAAGGGCCGCAATACCTACAATTTCTGGCGCACCGATTCTGCATTCATTTTTCCCTACACCAACTGGATACGCCGGGTAAAAAAGAATACTGCCTTGCCGGATGATATGGACGATACGGTGCTTAGCCTGCTGGCGCAGGATACAGACAGCGCAATGGCTGCAGCCGTTCATGCACAGATGCAGGCGTATATAAACCAGGACGGCAAGACTGCAAAAAGCATAGACAAAGTTTACCGGCGATACAAGACTTACTCGGTGTGGTATGGCAAACATTTTCCGGCAGTGCTGGATGTATGTGTACTTAGCAATATGCTCCATTTTGTACAGGCATACAACCTGCGGTGGACGGCTGCAGACAGCGCTGCGGTATCGCTGATAACTGCGGTTGTAAAGAGCGGCGATTATATAAAAAAACCCCTTACCGTTTCACCCTACTACGGCAACACGTCCATCGTACTTTACCACCTGGCAAGACTGATGAGCAGCGGGCCAATACCACCATTGGAAGCGCTGAAGGTACAGTTGATAACAACGGCAATGCACCAATTTACCACTACCGAAAATCCACTGGAAAAAGCAATACTTTGTACTGCTATCATAAGGTGGGGTTATGTGCCGCCTTCATTTGATTTGCCTCGCATTGCTGCTATTAAACAAACAATCGAACATAACGATTTGCCCTTTTTTACCGGTAATATTCCTTCTTATTTTTCTAATGGTTTACGGCAGGTATTTACCCGCAAAGGCTGGGGCTTGTTTTATCATTACTGTCCGGCTTACAACGATGCGCTGCTGCTTGAATATTTAACGCTGAAACAGGAAACAGCAATTTTATAAACTGACTACGAAACAACAGGAGTTTAAAAAAGCAGGATGTACAATTCTTCTCCCTTTTTTATGCAACAACGCTTACAGGAGCGTAACCCTGCTCGCGTTTAATAGTTAATTACTTTTGCCGAAAGCAGACCAACATGGCCATCAACGAACAGCAATACAAGGAAATTACAGAACGATTAAAGGGTACAAATGCCACATTGGTAGCAGTAAGCAAAACCAAACCGGCAGCAGACATACAGGCGTTATACGACCTTGGCCAGCGCGACTTTGGCGAAAATTATGTACAGGAACTGGTGGAAAAACAAGCGCTGCTGCCGCAAGACATCCGCTGGCATTTTATCGGGCATTTGCAAAGCAATAAAGTAAAATACATCGCATCTTTCGTTTACCTCATTCATGGCGTGGATAATTATAAATTGCTGAAAGAAATAAATAAACAGGCAGCAAAGCAAAACCGCGTGATTGATTGTTTACTCCAGATACACATCGCACAGGAAGAAACCAAGTTTGGAATGAATGCCGAAGAATTAAAGCAAACAGTGCAGGCGGTAACTTCGGGTGAAAATGATCTCAACAATATTTGCATCAAAGGGTTGATGGGCATGGGTTCCAATACAGGGGATACCGAAAAAATCAGGATGGAATTTCAGCAATTAATAGCCCTCTATCACCAGCATGTACAACCCGCAACCCGCAACGTTCAATTCTCCATACTTTCCATGGGCATGAGCAGCGATTATCTCCTTGCTTTGGCAGAAGGCAGCACGATGGTTAGAATCGGCAGCCTCTTGTTTGGCGAGCGGAATTACCATCCATAAATCTGTTGCTTTTTCTGCTTTCGTAGCCTGTTATGCCTAAACCGTTGAAACGGTTATGATGATAGCCAATTTTTTATAGCCCACCGTTTAAACGGTGGGCTATATCACCGGATATTTATTTGGTAATGGATTTATCCATTTATGCTCTAACGCATTTGTTTGTTTATAAGTTCAGGTTGCGGTTAATACTTTTTTATGCTTTAATTTACGTTTCTCTTTCCCTTAACAACTGCAACAATCCATTGTGAAAATCCACTACCTGCGGCACTAACAGTTGCTGCTCATCATTAACGAATATAATATCGCACAACTTCATTTTTATCTTTTCATCCATCTGCCTGTGCATACGTTGCAGTACCTGATCGCGGGTAGCGCCATCGCGCTGTATAGCGCGGTGCAAACGCAGGTGTTCCGGTGCATACACACCAGCAATTATATCCAGCCCTGCAGCAGTGCCGGCTTCAAAGAGCAGCGCCGCTTCTTTAACCGCATACGGCGATTGCTGTGCCGCAAACCAGCGCTCCGCTGCAGCAATAGTAACGGGATGCACAACCGCATTTAACCGCTGCAGCCCGTAACTGTCTGTAAATACTTTTTCTGCTAAATACCTGGTGTTGAGCAATCCGTTTCCATACGTTGCTTCCCCGAATAGTTCGGTAAGCTGTTGCCTGATGGCGGCATCGCTGTTCATCAGGTGTTTAGCGGCGGCATCGGCATTGAACACCGGGATACCCAATACAGCAAATACCTGCGCCACCGTGCTTTTACCGCTGCCGATGCCGCCGGTTAAGCCGATGCGTAAAGGCCTGTGCGCTTGTTGTACTAATTTATTTAACCCACTATGGAACATGCTGACTGGTTGTAGAATTTTTTCAAAAATAATGCAGCCGCTTTACAACAAAAGGTTTGCTGTATATTGGACGAATAGATAAGAGCAAAAAGAATTAGCCAACGACTATATAAATAAAAAAGCCGTCCCGACAAGTCGGGACGGCTTTGCAGTATAAGCTGATTATTTAATCTACTCCCGCACAAAAGGCAGCGTGGTAGTGGTGCCGTTGTGTTGGAGTTTAAGCAGGTAGTTGCCGGGCGTAAGGTTGGCGGTATTTACGCTGTAGCTGCCCCCGCCTGCCATAGCCGTGGTGCGTACATTGCCCTGCAGGTCCACTACGCTTACTGCCGTCTTACCATTAGTTGCTAAGCCCTGCAGTTGCAGGTTGTCCTTTACCGGGTTGGGGAACATACGCACCTGTTGTGATTCGTCTATCAGTACGGTATTGGAGTAAGCTCTGCTGCCGTCTTTGGCTATGGCCATTAACCGGTAATAGCTTTCTTTACCCAGCGGTGCTGCATCTTCGTAGCTGTTACTGCTGTTGCCCAGCTTGGCTACCTCTTTATACACAATGCCATCGCTGCTGCGCTGTACGGTGTAATAACGGATGTTGCTGTTTGCCCCCCAGCTAATGCCATGGTGCTGCAGCCAGCGTTTAATGCGGATGGCAAGCGGTTGCTTGGTACCGTCATTGTTGTTGTAGCGGGCAAGCAGAGAATAAGGCCCGGTAGAGCCACCTAATACGACCTTCCCATCTTTCTGCAGGGCTGCGCCTTCACTCACTGCAAAGTTTTCTACTGCCGTTATTGTTCCTCCGTTGTCTCCAAAGGAGGAGTCAACCGTTCCATCTCCATTAAAGCGGGCTAACGCCAAACGCTCATACGTAGAATAGTAATCATACTCATAGCCGGTAATTACTATTTTGCCATCCCCCTGCAACAGGACTGCATTGCCTTGTGAATTGTTTTCTCCAAACAAGACGTACTGCAGGCCCTTTTGCCCGAAGGAGCTGTCTATGCTGCCATCGGCCGTTAAGCGTGCCGCAGCCATAAAGCTTTGCTGCGCCATCCGGGTGATGCTGTAGCCACCGCCTACTATTTTACCGTCTTCCTGTATGGCTATTTGCTTAGCACCGAAGCCGGATACTTTTCCAGCAATAGAACGGAAGTAGGCCTCACCGTTATTGCCAAAGCCCTTGTCTAAGCTGCCATCCGGGTTGAAGCGATATACATACGGCCTGTCTGCTGTAGTAGCCGCTACTATCTTGCCATCCTTTTGCAAGGCAATGGCATCGAGTGTGGCTAAGCCGCGGGGATCGCTGATAACACTGAACACCAAAACACCGCCCTCTGCAAAACTTTTGTCCAAACTGCCATCGGGCAGGTAACGTATTAAGAAAGCCTGTCTCCCTTCATTCTCCGCATTGATGATGTAGCCGCCTACCACTATCTTACCATCCGGCTGGATGGCTATGTCTGCAGGCTCATCCGCATTACCTACACTGGTAATAACGGTTCCATTGCCTCCAAAGGAACTGTCTAAGCCACCGTCCTTTTTATACTTAGCCAGCTTTATATCGCTTGACGTATGCCCAAGGGCAACAATGGCATCATCCTTTTGTATAGCCATTCCAAACACTTCGCTTAGTTCATCAGCACCGGTAAACCCGTTCTTGCCAAAGCTTTTGTCTAAGCTGCCATTCGTATTATATCGGGTAATTAGCAGCGGATCTACATTATTCAGAGTCATACCGCCACTAGCAACGATCTTACCATCGCTTTGCAGGGCAATCACATTTATAATTCCCATTACATTTTTATCAAGTACAACACCGGTATCTCCAAAACTCTTATCCAGGGTGCCGGGCTGGGCGTTGGTTAAAAAAGGAAGTAACAGGAGCAATGAGCATACCATTGTTTTCATAAAGCGTAAGTTTTAATTATTCAAAAATTATAGGTTGGCTGCCACAGGAGCGGTTAGTGCAGTTGGTATTGGCGCCGCAGTTATGGCTTTTATTCTCACAATCTACAAAGATGGTATTGCCAAAACTGCTCTGGGAGAGGTGCAGTATCTTCTGAAAAAAAACGGCTATGCGCGAAGCCATGTAGTCTATTGTTTCCGCCTGGTCTTTCGCTGTGGTTCCAAAGCTACTTCCATACTTGCAAGTGTCACAAGTCTTGTTCTTGTGCAAGTTCATCAGGTCTCCAGAGCAACCTCCGCAATTAGCATCCAAACCGTGCCCCATAGTACAGTCCACGTATATTTCACACTTCTTAGAATAGTAAGTAAGTATTTTATAGATGTTGTAGGAACTGCCATTAACAAAGTCAGCAGTAGAAGAAGTTGCGTCTACAGTAAAAGGTCCCATGTTGTTTTTTATGCAAAAGCTTACCGAATTATAAGTTGGGGCAGAAGATGGAAAACCAGATAAATAAACATTTTGTGAAAAGCCAAATCTGTTTATAAAAGGGAAGGTCTGGTCCTGAACACCATGAAAAAGTATGGCCGGTGTAAGGTGTGCATTGGTAAAAAAGAAGGGCTGTTTGAGCGTATCTATATAAGGTTTTGCAGGCATGGGTATAGCGCCCCACATACTGCAGACGGCCTTGATTTTAGGCTGGTAAAAATTGTGAAAGTCGAGATCGGGCTCGCCATAATAAAAATCAGCATCGGGCGTACCCGGCACATAACTGATATTGCCGGAAGCGATGGGCGGCGCATACAGCGAATCCAGCATCGAGTTGGTGTACCATGCTACGTCCAATGCTGCGAGGGCACCGGCGCTGAAACCGCCGATAAAGATATTGGTCGTATCAATGCGCCAGTAATCATTAAACTGGCTTTTGTTCCTTTCCCTCTTAATAATGCTGCGGAAAAGGCCTCGTATATCCTGCACGGCACGGTAAGGCGCTATATGCTGCTGCGCCGAGGTATAAATTCCATTATTGGCAGGTTCAGGGTTTATGCCTCTTCTATACTCGCCGTTGTAAACCACGAAACCTTTCTGCGCCAGTTGTACCGCCATGCGTTTAATCACATACTGGTCGTAAGTGCTGCATTCCGCAAAGCCACCGGCGTGCATCAGGATGACTGCCTTTAAGGGACATAAGTTGTAGAGGTGGTCTTTAGGATAAGTAACCGTATAAACAAGTGCATTGGAATCGTTTAAGCAGGAATCAGCAGCGGGCCGCGGGCATCCATGCGCAGAATCATAGCCATCTCCCGTATATTTTACATCTTTAAATGAAGAAGGCAAAGGGCTTTTAGCATAAGAAATAGTATCAGTGGTTACAATATTGTGTAAGATAGTGTCCCTTAAATCGAGCGCGGAATTTAATCTGGCAGAGTCGCAGGCAGTAAGTGTTTGTGCCTGCAGGCTTGTAAAAAAGAGTTGCAGCAAAAGCAGTACATACATTTTTTTGATGGGGCAGGTGTTTTAGATGCTATGATTGGATACTGCAATGTAAGCAGGTTAAGGTGTTTTTAATATTAAATTTATCATACACTTCTTTGTAAGCGATGGCAGCCGACAGCCTGAGATTAAACTCTAGTGTTCCAACTACAGTTTTATGCATAACAATGCTACTCTTACACCAAGTTATGTAACAGCATCAGGCGGGACCAGCTAATACGAATTGAAATACCGCGAGCGGTTAATTCGCAGGTCGCGCAGCAGGCCGGATTTAGGATTGAGCACAATGCTGAAGGAACGGGTAATGCCGATCGGCGTAACGTTGATAGCTAACTGCCAGCAGTGCATATCGCGCGTGATGTACATGGTGAGCACGCCGATCTTTGCGTCTTTTACATTAAAGATAAGGTTGCCGCCGACTTTCCATTTCGGCGTAAGGCTGAAATCGCCGTTTAAGTTAAGGCTGGACGTAAACTGGTTAATAAAGGTGAAGTTGCTGCGCTGCAGCCGCGAAAGGCTGGTAGCAAAAGAAAGCTGCAACGTCCAGGGTATATCGAAGTCGGTAAACTGGGCCGGGTTGTCACGCATATACTGTAATTCCGAGAGCTGCTCGTCCGGCGTTAACGTCTCATCATCATTTACGCGCTCCTGCTGGGTTTTACCATCTTTCGATTTGCTTTGCAGGGAAGTAGATACATTAAAGCCCGCATTGGTAAGCCTGCCGAGATTGCCCCGCTTCCACAACAAATTGTTCACTTCGTTGCCGGTTGCATCTACTGCATACGGGTTAACGGACGCGTTGCCGGTGATGTTGACCTTCTGGAATAAAGTAGTGCGGAAGCTGATAGAAACGGGGCTCCAGTTGAGGCTGTCGGCCAGCAGGTTGTAACCGCCGTTAATACTTAATCCATCAATAAGTTTTACTTTTTTTGTCGGCTCGTCACCGGTGGTATCTTTCTTATTTTTCACTTTCATCTCCAGCAGGTTGTCGAGCCCGAAAGAGACGGTGCCGGAGCGGCCCTGGCCATATAAAGAATACACATTGTTGCCAAGATCGGCCACATACCTTGTGCGGAATAAAGTATCAACCTGTATCAGCTTGTAATGCTGGCTTACGAGGTCGGGCGTATAGTTGAAACCGATGGTCGGTTTAATCTCGTGGCGTATAGCCACCAGGCTTTTCGACTTTGGAAAATTGAGCGTACCAAAGATGCGCGTATTCAGATTGATGCCATACGACATGCGGCTGGCAGTGTAAAACCCTCTCTGCACAATTGTATCCACTTTACGCCCGTTAGGATTCCAGAACACGTTGTTTTTTTCACCAAACCAAAGCTGGCTGAAAGACACATTGGGAGAGATAATGAACGGCCCGAGCGCAGGCAGCGACAGGGAGATAGGAATGTTGTGCTCGGCGCCGAACTTGGCCGTATCTAAAATCTGCTTGAAATTAAAGGCCGTATCATAAAAAGAAAACTGGTTGCGCGCATTGCCGTTGTAACCGATGCCTAATTTCTCATACCACCTGGGGGTACCCGTTGGTTCTTTTTTTTCAAAAGGATAAATGGTATTCACCGTAAAGCTGACATTGGGCAGGCTTATATTCTGCACCCGCAAATTGCTGTTCTGGTTGTGCGTAGCGCTTACGGTAAGGTTGTATTTGCCATCGGTACTGGTTTTGGAGTAGCTGATGGAAGATTGGAGCATGTTGTTGTAATTGCGGATGGCATTGTCCGGCACATTCTCATTAAACTTGGTACTGCCGGCATTTACACTTGCAGAAAAGGTGGTGCCGGGATGGGCTTTCGTATCCTGCGAATGGCTCCATAAAATATTAAACGTCCGGCTCTTGTTAAACTCTTCTTTACTAAAGCCGTTGTTGTTCAACGTGCGTGTATTTTGTATTTCCAGGTTCAGGTTGCCCTGGTATTTATAGCGTTTAAAATACTTGGGATTGATGCTTAATGTCCATCCGCCGTACGTATAGATGTTACCGCGGGCCGTTACGTCCCAGTTATCGTTTACCACTTTGTAATAGCCGATGCCTTCCACGCCTAAGCCATTGCTCTCGTTGGTGGTAAACTGGATTGGCAACAGGCCGGAGTGCCGGCCACGGCTGAGCGGGTAAATGCCAAATGGAATAATGATCGGAATAGGTACGCCTTCAAACTCCGGGTAGGCCGGGCCGGATACCGCAATTTTGTTGTTGATGATCTTCATCTTTTTAGCGCGGATATCGAAGTGCGGCGTATCAAGGTTGCAGGTAGTAAAGCGGCCTCTGTAGGCAAAGGCGGCATCCTTATCTATCTTCTTTACCTTCTCTGCATTTACATACAGCTCGCCTTCGTTGTAGTAAGAGTTTTTTGCCAGCGCGCGCTGGCTCTGGAGATTAAACTCAATGGTATCGCTGATGGTCGTTTGCCCGCCCTGCACAATGGTTGGCTTACTCAACGGATTGTTGGCCGTGTCTGTGCCGCCGAAAGCCCGTATGAGTTGCGTGGATTGATTGTACTGGATGTTATTGGCTGTAAGGTCCACATCTTCGTTTTTCGTATGCGCTTTACCATACAAATAAAACTGTCTTGTAGGAATGATGAGCACGCCGGAGTCTTCTGCTTCATATTCGATAGGCGAGCGGAGCGAGTCTTTGGAAATAATCATCGAATCTATCTTCTGCCTTACCGTTGTATCCCTGCTGCGCAGGCTGTCTGCCACAAAAAAAGAGTCCGGTGCATTAATGGTGGTGGAAGGCCTCGGCAGGGTATCCTTACGCAGGGTATCGGATGCAGGCGCGGCTGTATCTTTTATTGTTTTTTTAATCGCCGGCGGTACTGTGGTATCGGCGTTGCTCGTTAATACTTTTAAAAATTGCAGGGCAGTATTATTTCTGGCGCTTAACTGAAACGTTATAAAAAAAAGCAAAAGCAGTAAGCCTGCAAACACAGGCATATAATTTCTGCTAACTTTACTACGTTTGCTCATAAGGAGAAAAACAAAAGTAATAGAAACGGCAACCCAACACACAGATTTAACTTTAATGATACGTGAATATGTATAAAAAAATTTTTCTTCCCTTGCTTTTAATAATAACAGGAATTGTTGTAAGCGCTTTTGAAAAACCTTTGTTTGATGTTTCCAAAGCGCCCGCACAAAAACAAGGACTGCGGACGATTGTGATAGATGCCGGCCACGGCCTGCCCGATCCTGGTGCTGAAGGCAAATACAGTACGGAAGCCGACTGCGCGCTGGCAATAGCGTTGAAGCTGGGCGAGCAATTGCAACAAAATTTACCCAATGTAAAAATCATATACACCCGCACCGACCGTTTTTTACCTGATCACCTGGCAGACCATAACGAGGCGAACCGGCGCAGGGCGCAAATAGCAAACGAGAACCATGGTGATCTGTTTATAAGTATTCATTTAAATGAAGGATCCAACAGTTACCGCAGGGATTTGATTGACCACCGGACAGAAACGTATTATACTTATTCGGGCAAAGGCAGCAAAAGAAAAAAGATCAGGCACACCCGTACAGTTCCAATATATAACTCCGTCAATTTAGGCACTACTGCAGAAGGCACCGAAACTTATATCTGGGCTGTTGGCAAATCAGGTTCAAAAAAAAGTTTTGTAGGCGCGGCGGCAGAAGATTCCGGAGAAATGACCGATTCTTCCGATGTAATGTTCGATTCGCCGGAGGCAAAAATTTTAGCTTCGCTGCGCGTGAAGAAATACTTCAACAACAGCCGGATGCTTGCCGAATATGTGCAGGAAGAATTTGGCAAACAAGGGCGCGTTGACCGGGGCGCCAAGCAGCGTGATAATACCGGGATATGGGTATTGCAGGCCACCGCTATGCCGAGCATACTGGTCGAGACCGGCTTTATAAACAACCGTGAGGAAGAAGACTACCTCAACAGCGATAAAGGACAGAACGAGGTTGCCTACGCAGTAATGCGTGCGGTGCTGCGCTATAAAGAAAGTCTGGATAACGGCAATATTCCTACTCCCTCCAAAACCGATTCTATCCAGCAGACAAGCGCTTTGAGGTAATTTTATCCGTTTCCTTTTATGCATAACCAATCGTGATACGGTTATGCGCTATCTTATTCCGCATTAGCAGATAACCTTTATTTTTGCGTCCGCGAATTGCCGGTGGGTTGTTATCTACCCAAACAAATTCTTCGTTTGGCACGGATTTATGCAACCTAAGAAAGCCGGTGATTACACCATAAAATAATATTTGCTGATGAAAATATCGAACGAGACCAAAATTGGCGCACTTACCGTAATAGCCGTTGTATTGCTGATCTTGGGATTTAATTTTTTAAAGGGACGTAGTTTTTTCAAATCCGGCAATTTCTTATATGCCAAATATACCGATACCAAAGCGCTGGCGCCTTCCAATGCAGTTTACCTCAACGGCTACCAGATCGGCAGCGTGTACGAGATAGAGCCGGCCAACAATGCCGTTTCCGAACTGATCGTGACCATCAAACTAAAAGAAGCGTACGATATACCGGACAACTCCATTGCTTCTATCAACTCTAACCCGTTAGGAGCGCCCAGCATTGAAATAACACCCGGCAACAGCAAAGTCTATTTTAAAAACGAAGCTTATATCCGCACGGCACAGGAGAGCGGCCTGTTAGGTACGCTTACCAACAAATTAGGACCCGTGGCCGACCAGATAACCGCTACCCTGAGCTCGCTGGATTCTTTGCTGCGCAATTTCAATGCGGTGCTGGATACTTCTACCAAAGGCAATTTACAAACAGCGATCGGCAATATCAGCAGCGCCACGGCGGCCATGGTTACAGCATCTGCATCTCTTAATAAATTACTCAATACGCAAACCGGTGCACTGGCCGGTACGCTTGGCAACCTGCAAACATTCTCCAAAAACCTGGCGGATAACAACGGAACGCTTACCCATACACTGCAGAATGTGGACAGCGTAACCAACAATCTTGCGCATGCCGATATACAAAGTGTAATGGAGCAGCTAAAATCGGCCAGCGGAAAATTAGACAGCGCCATGAGCCAGATCAACTCGCCCGACGGCTCCATCGGCGCCCTGCTGTACGACAAACAACTTTACAATAGTTTAAACAGTACCACTGTGAGTTTGCATACCTTAATGGACGACCTTCGTGCACACCCAAAACGGTATGTAAATATTTCCATCTTCGGTAAGAAGGACAAAGGAAATTATTTAACCTCGCCGCTGAAGCAGGATACCGTTGTTATACAACAGCCATAACAGCATGAACGGTTTTTACGGCCGCAAAGCCATTATACTCTCTGTCTTAATCGTCTTGTGCAATTATCTTTTTGCGCAGCGGCCTCCTGATACCAGCAGCAGCAAGCGCATTAATATCATCTCCTCCCAGAAGCTGAACTTTAAAAAGCTGAATGATTCAACAGACCTGCAGATTTTTGTAGGCAATGTAATTGTAAAGCAGCAAAACACTACGTTCTATTGCGACAGCGCCATCATCAACCAGCGGCTTAATACCATGGAAGCCTTTGGCCATGTGCATATCAACAATGCCGATAGCGTGCATACTTACGCCGATTACCTGCACTATATCGGGAACGACAAAAAAGCTTTTCTTAAAAACAACGTGCGCCTTACCGATGGCAAAGGCGTACTTACGACGCCCGAGCTGGAATATGATACGCAGAATAAAATAGGCGTTTACAACAATGGTGGTAAACTGGTAAACGGCACTACGGTGCTTACCAGCACGCAGGGCTACTATTACGGGCAAACCCGCGATGCGTATTTTAAGAAAAAAGTAGTACTGGTAAACCCCGATTATGTAGTAAAAACAGATACGCTGCTTTACAACACCTACTCTACTTTAGCAACCTTTACCGTACCAACCGTAATCACCAGCGGCACTAAAAAAATCCATACGACCGACGGCTATTATAATCTCACCTCCAGGCAATCTTACTTTAGCAAACGCTCGGTATTGCAGGACAGCGCTTCTACCCTTATAGCTGATGAAATTGCCGGGAACGATTCTACGGGTTATGGCGAGGCGCGCGGCAATGTCATTTACCGCGACACGGTGCAGGGACTTGCGATTTTTGCCAATAACGTAAAAAGCAACCGTAATGCGGGCTCGCTCCTGGCCACAGTACACCCGGTGATGATGATAAAACAGAACAGTGATTCGCTGTTCGTTGCCGCCGACACGTTGTTTTCGGGAAGGCTTTCTTCGCTCAAAGGCCTGCGCAGCGTGCCATCTGTAAAAGACTCGATGCCGTCTGTAGATAGCATGGTGATGACGAGAGCAGACAGCTCGCGCGACCGGTATTTTGAAGCATATTACCACGTTCGCATTTTCAGCGACTCGCTGCAGGCCACTTCGGACAGCTTATTTTATTCGGGTATGGACTCTGTATTCCGGCTGCTTACCAACCCGGTGCTATGGTCGCAAAACAGCCAGATAACCGGCGATACCATTTACCTCTTTACCAAAAATAAAAAACCGGAACGGCTGTATGTATTTGAGAATGCGCTCGCCATCAGTGATGTGGACAGCACGATGTTTTTTAACCAGGTAAAAGGCCGGACACTTAACAGCTACTTCGATAGCGGCCGGATTAATTTTATACATACGCAGGGCAATGCAGAAGCTGTGTATTATACGCAGGATGATGATAAAAAGTTTATAGGCGTGGATAAGTCGAGCTGCGATATAATAGACACTTACTTCCGCGACCAGAAACCTTATAAAGTATATCGGCGCAGCGACCTGAAAGGCATCTTTTATCCCATGCAGCAGGTAAACCACGAAGAGCTGAAGCTGCGGGGCTTTAGCTGGCAGATAAACAAGCGGCCTAAAAGCCGGTACGAATTGTTTGGAAGCTGACCGGTAATTTTATTTATGGCAATTGTTTGCAATTACAAGGATTACTACTAACTTTAATAGATAAATACATCCGGCTTTTTTGGTTCTTTTTTTGTACCATTGTTACTCATACCGTTAAAAAATCCCATCTATGAAAAAAATTTACGAAATTTTGATTTCTAACTGCTGTTTTGCCATTGTCCTGCTATTGGGTTCTATGCTGATAAGCAGTAACACAAAAGCACAGGATAATACCGGCTTTATTTATTCCAACTTTACCGTACCCGATGGCAAGTATGCCTTTGACGGGCCTGCCTGTGCCACCGATGAAGTAAAGGATTTATCAGCTATAGCAGATGCCGACCTTACCAACTATGCTTCCCTTTCTACCCCGCAGTCCTGCAGCAACAAGCCGTATTCATTCAGGTCAAAGCTTAACCTGCCAAAAGGTATGGACTGCGCACCGGATGCTTATGCTGCCGGTTTTAAGATAAGCATGTCCAGCAAGCTTAACCTGTCTATTTATGGCAGCAACATCCGGCTGAATACCTATTACAAAGGTGTATGGAGCGAAACGAATGCAACCAAGCAATTGATTGGTCTGGAAGTGCTTGAATCAACCGGAGAATCATTGATTTCCTTTGTACCTAAAAAGCGGTTTGATGAAGTAGAGATCGTATTTAACGATGCACCCATATCATACACCATTGGTTTCAAAGTAAAAGTATGGTATGCCTTTACCGCCTCTTTATTTGTATTGCCGGCTACCGTTACTGACTTTAAAGTGCTGCCTGCGGGCAACAACGCTGCGATATCCTGGAAATCGCTTACAGAAACAAACGTAGGCCATTACGATGTTCAGCGGAGCAGTGATGGTATTCATTTTACCACTGTTACCAGCATCAAACCTGCTATAAACAATGGTAACAGTGCAAGCTATAGCTATACCGACCACCTCGCTACCGGCGGCACATATTTCTATCGCATCAGCATTGTAAATAAAGACGGCTCTGCTGTATCCACCGATTATGTGAACATCACGTTCAACGGTAATAATAAAATGCTTATATACCCTACGGTATTAAAAGCAGGGCAGCCATTGTATGTAAAAACAGCAACGGCAGGCGCCTTTACAATTGCCGTATATGATGTGCAGGGCCGTGTGCTGAAGCAGGAGCGTAAAACTTCCGATGGCATCACCACCATCAATACTGCAGGGCTTGCAGCCGGTACCTATGCCGTAAAAGTAACTACCGAAAGCGGCAGTATATTACAGTCTAAGTTCATCATCAATTAAAATAATTCATTACGGTATTTAAAAAGGCCGGGCGTTATGCCCGGCCTTTTTTGTGCCTGGTGTACAACGCTGCTGCGTCGTTATTTCAACCGCTGCACTGTACCGTATGTTGTATGTTTGCGCACTCAATCTTACCTATGCGGTTTGGAATTATCGGCAGCGGTAGCTGGGCTACCGCACTCGCAAAGATCTTAACAGACAACCATTATGCAATTGACTGGTGGATCCGCAATGAGGCTACCATCGCACACCTGCAACAGCGTGGCCACAACCCGCATTACCTGCATACCGTTTACTTCAACACTTCCCTGCTGCACCTGAGCAGCCATATACAGGAGGTAATAGCGGCCGCAGACATAGTGATCATCGCAGTGCCATCGGCCTTTGTAAAAGGAGCACTCGCAGCATTGCCAAAGAACACATTTGCCAATAAAAAAATCATCTCGGCCGTAAAGGGCATCCTGCCGGATACCAACGAGCTGGTAAACGATTTCCTCGTACAGGATTTCGGCATCAGCCTGCACGATTATTTTACGGTACTCGGGCCCTGCCATGCCGAAGAAATAGCCGCAGAAAAACTATCATACCTCACTTTTTCCGGCCTGGACGAAAGCAGGTGCCAAATAATAGCTGCCTGCTTCAGTAACAGCTACCTGAATACTGTTGTGAACCACGACATTACCGGTGTGCAATACGCAGCCGTGCTTAAAAATATTTATGCGCTGGGCGCGGGCATTGCGCACGGCCTGGAGTATGGCGACAATTTCCTGAGCGTGTATATTGCCAACTGCGCGCAGGAAATGACCATTTTTCTAAAAAAATTAGTGGCAGCGCACGAAGTGCCCTACAACCACGAAACGATTAATTATACGTCGTCGGTTTACCTCGGCGACCTGCTGGTTACCTGTTACTCGCTGTACAGCCGCAACCGCATGTTTGGTACGATGATCGGGAAAGGCTACGCGGTAAAGGCTGCGCAACTGGAGCTGAATATGATAGCCGAAGGCTACAACGCAAGCCGGTGCGTGTACCACACCAATGCAGAGGTAAAGGCTTCCACGCCTATTATAGATGCGGTGTACGCCATCCTGTGGCAGCAGCAGCCGCCGCGCGAAGCGTTTAAACAGTTAGAGGCTTTATTAGTATAAACACAGCGCACGCTTAAGCGCCAACACTACCTAAACTTTATTGTATGCCGGACAACATAATGGACTACCTCGAAAAGCTTCCTGATTTTTTATGGAACCTCCTATTGGTGGTCATTGCAATAGTAGCCGGCATCCTGCTCAAAGGCTTACTGGCGCTGCTGCTCCGGTTCAGTACCAAAAAAGAGGAAGACTATTCTTTTATCCGCTCGCTGGTACGCCGGCTTACCGGCCCGTTCAATTATTTCCTGCCCCTGTTTGTTTTAAACGCCCTGCTGCCGGCGGTGCGGCTGCAACACCGGCAACTGCTTACGATTGATAAAACGCTGGAAATAGTGATTACTATCTCGGCTGCTTTTGTGCTGGTCGGCATTATAAAAATTGCCGAAGATTATGTTTACCACCATTACGATTTAAAGAAGGCTGATAACCTGCGCGAACGGAAGATACGCACCCAGTTGCAGTTTTTGCGCAGGCTGGCCATTGGCCTTATCGTGTTTGTAACGCTGTGCGCTATCCTGCTCAGCTTCGACAGTTTGAGAAAGCTGGGCGCCGGCCTGCTTACGGGCGTGGGCGTGGGTGGCATTATTGTAGGCTTTGCTGCGCAAAAATCGCTGGCCAACCTGCTGGCCGGTTTCCAGATTGCATTTACGCAGCCCATCCGCCTCGACGATGTGCTGGTGGTAGAAGGCGAATGGGGAAGAGTAGAAGAGATAACGCTTACCTATGTAGTGGTAATTATCTGGGACCAGCGCCGGCTGATACTGCCGATAAAATATTTTATAGAAAAGCCGTTTCAGAACTGGACGCGTACGGGCTCTGAAATACTGGGCACGGCTATGCTGTACCTCGATTATAACATACCCGTAGAAGCGTTGCGCGAAGAATTTTTGCGCATACTGCAGGACCAGCCGCTGTGGGACAGGCGGGTGGCGGCGCTGCAGGTTACCGACTTTAAAGAGCACACGGTGGAGATACGCTGCCTTGTAAGCGCCAACAATGCCTCGCAGGCATTTGACCTGCGCTGCTTTGTACGCGAGCGCCTGCTCTACTTTATACAAACCAACTACCCGCAAAGCATACCGCAAACAAGAATCATCATTGCCCCCAACCCGCCGGCATAAAAAAAACCGCAGCATACGTATATACTGCGGCACCTGAATACTGAACGTTTGAGCCTGTTTAAAAATAATATTTTTTAAGCGAGGTATCCGCCTTTTCTTCGTTTTCCTGCTTGCGTGTTTTATACTCCCTTAAAAGCGACTGCAGCTTTTTTATCTGCTGCTCGGTAAGAAAGGTTTTTAGTATAGCTACCTCGTGCCTTCTTTCGGTTTGCAGCGCCGTTCGTTTTTCTTCTTCTTTCATCACCGTATCAATACGGATTTTTCTCGAGTTAGCCATAAACCGCTGTACAATTTTAGCGGTGGAATCTGCTTTTGCCGCATCAATATGCAGCTCGCCCTGTATGCGTTCTTTTATCTTATCCTGCCGCTTATGCGTTTGCGAAAAAACGCTTACCGCAACCACTGCCAATACAAGCAGGCTTAGCCAGATCTTTTTCATGAGCGATAATTTGAACCGCATAGTTACACTAAAATTTACTTGGTAGAGTCTGCAGCCTGCCGGTCACCTTTCCTACGCTCCATTTGCCCGGAATGCATCTGCATCATTTTGCTCTTCTGCTCCGGCGTAAGCATGTCTTCCATTGCTTTGCGCCCGTTTAGGCGGATAGCCCTTATCTGCGCAGGCTTCTGGTCTTCTGCAATGGTGGTGCTGGTTTGGATAGAATCTATCTTTGATTTTTCACCTTCCCGCAGCTTTTTAAATTTCACCTTCTGTTCATCGGTAAGGTTTAGCTGCTGCATCATATCGGCCCGCTGCTGGCGCATGGGCTGCATCTTTTTTCCGGTAGCGCTGTCCTGCGCCTGTACGGCTGCACTTAGCGAAATAATGCTGAATAACAGCAAAAAAACTTTCTTCATAGTTGTTGTTTTAAATATTATGTACCCAAAGACGGCGCCATGCGGCGCTGGTTTAATGCCCTTATTTAAAAGGGTGTTAAGAGCCGCTGCCGCCCCTCTTATCTGTATCCTGCTCAGGCAATCACCTCGTCGGTCAGGTGCACCTTGGTCATTTGCAGGTACTGGTTTTGCAGCTCGTGTATATAGTGCACATTGGGGTTGTGGCGGCGGTCTTCGCGGTACCACATTTCAAGCGTGGCAAAGTTGTCCTTCTCCCGTATCACCAGCCTAAAGGAGCCTTTCTTGTATTTTACGCTGCCATCGTCTGCGATTTCCTTTTTAAAATTCAGGAGCATCAGTTGTTCATCGTTCAGCGGTATCGGAAAAATGCGGGCAGTATCGTACCAGAAGTCCTGCACTTCGGTTTCCACGCATACCTGTTTTTCGTCTTTGTTCAGGCGCATCACTTCGCCGTTTCGCAATGCACCTTCGTATTCCACCATTACATAATTACCTACTTGCAGCTCATTAAATTTTATCATAACAATCGTATTTTTAAAACGCCAATTTACAAAACCAATGTACACGGCAGGAAATTTTTTTAGAGGTATGCGTTGGTTTGTACCGGTTGGGGATGCAAAAGTTGTGCAGGTTGCACGGTGCGCCCGTTCCGCGTTTGCTTATTTGCCACCCTGCCGGCGGGGCACAACAAAGCAAAATATTGGCCGGAATGTTTTCCATTAACTGCGCTGCTGGTTAGAAGTCTGCTTTTTTTACTGCGGATGTTAAGGGCGCGGCGGGGCTCACAGCCATTGAAGCGGCCGAAGCGCCTTACAGGCATGTTTTAATAGTATGCAAACCACAACATAGCATTGCAGGCAGTACAATAACTGCATGTATTGATTAATAAAGGAGATCACGTAAGGAAGCCGGGGGATGCATAAAGATGTACCACATTAAAAGTTACAAGTGGCGATATAGGGCAAAGCTCTTCAAACATATATAATCACAAGCGGCGATATAGGGTAAAGCTTCTCAAACATATATCCTATGCGTTACGGGTATATGTCTGAGCGCCTCCGGCACCTACCCGTAACGTTACGGGTAGGGGGTAAACTTCCTCAAACATATACCCGCAGCGTTACGGCTATAGGGTAAAGCTTCTCAGGCATATAACCTGTGCGTTACGGGTAGGGAGTAAACTTCCTCAAACATATACCCGCAGCGTTACGGGTATAGGGTAAACTACCTCAGACATATATCTTGCTCGTTACGGGTAGATACCGGAGCTGAAAATACGTGTTCAGCAAATGTTTTTTTCCGCCGCCGTTGTTCTTTATTAACCGCCGGCGATTTACCGGTAAACAACACCGGCAAAGGCAATATAAATTTAATATTAAAAACACCTTAACCTGCTTAGATTGCAGTATCCAATCATAGCATCTAAAACACCTGCCCCATCAAAAAAATGTATGTACTGCTTTTGCTGCAACTCTTTTTTACAAGCCTGCAGGCACAAACACTTACTGCCTGCGACTCTGCCAGATTAAATTCCGCGCTCGATTTAAGGGACACTATCTTACACAATATTGTAACCACTGATACTATTTCTTATGCTAAAAGCCCTTTGCCTTCTTCATTTAAAGATGTAAAATATACGGGAGATGGCTATGATTCTGCGCATGGATGCCCGCGGCCCGCTGCTGATTCCTGCTTAAACGATTCCAATGCACTTGTTTATACGGTTACTTATCCTAAAGACCACCTCTACAACTTATGTCCCTTAAAGGCAGTCATCCTGATGCACGCCGGTGGCTTTGCGGAATGCAGCACTTACGACCAGTATGTGATTAAACGCATGGCGGTACAACTGGCGCAGAAAGGTTTCGTGGTTTACAACGGCGAGTATAGAAGAGGCATAAACCCTGAACCTGCCAATAATGGAATTTATACCTCGGCGCAGCAGCATATAGCGCCTTACCGTGCCGTGCAGGATATACGAGGCCTTTTCCGCAGCATTATTAAGAGGGAAAGGAACAAAAGCCAGTTTAATGATTACTGGCGCATTGATACGACCAATATCTTTATCGGCGGTTTCAGCGCCGGTGCCCTCGCAGCATTGGACGTAGCATGGTACACCAACTCGATGCTGGATTCGCTGTATGCGCCGCCCATCGCTTCCGGCAATATCAGTTATGTGCCGGGTACGCCCGATGCTGATTTTTATTATGGCGAGCCCGATCTCGACTTTCACAATTTTTACCAGCCTAAAATCAAGGCCGTCTGCAGTATGTGGGGCGCTATACCCATGCCTGCAAAACCTTATATAGATACGCTCAAACAGCCCTTCTTTTTTACCAATGCACACCTTACACCGGCCATACTTTTTCATGGTGTTCAGGACCAGACCTTCCCTTTTATAAACAGATTTGGCTTTTCACAAAATGTTTATTTATCTGGTTTTCCATCTTCTGCCCCAACTTATAATTCGGTAAGCTTTTGCATAAAAAACAACATGGGACCTTTTACTGTAGACGCAACTTCTTCTACTGCTGACTTTGTTAATGGCAGTTCCTACAACATCTATAAAATACTTACTTACTATTCTAAGAAGTGTGAAATATACGTGGACTGTACTATGGGGCACGGTTTGGATGCTAATTGCGGAGGTTGCTCTGGAGACCTGATGAACTTGCACAAGAACAAGACTTGTGACACTTGCAAGTATGGAAGTAGCTTTGGAACCACAGCGAAAGACCAGGCGGAAACAATAGACTACATGGCTTCGCGCATAGCCGTTTTTTTTCAGAAGATACTGCACCTCTCCCAGAGCAGTTTTGGCAATACCATCTTTGTAGATTGTGAGAATAAAAGCCATAACTGCGGCGCCAATACCAACTGCACTAACCGCTCCTGTGGCAGCCAACCTATAATTTTTGAATAATTAAAACTTACGCTTTATGAAAACAATGGTATGCTCATTGCTCCTGTTACTTCCTTTTTTAACCAACGCCCAGCCCGGCACCCTGGATAAGAGTTTTGGAGATACCGGTGTTGTACTTGATAAAAATGTAATGGGAATTATAAATGTGATTGCCCTGCAAAGCGATGGTAAGATCGTTGCTAGTGGCGGTATGACTCTGAATAATGTAGATCCGCTGCTAATTACCCGATATAATACGAATGGCAGCTTAGACAAAAGCTTTGGCAAGAACGGGTTTACCGGTGCTGATGAACTAAGCGAAGTGTTTGGAATGGCTATACAAAAGGATGATGCCATTGTTGCCCTTGGGCATACGTCAAGCGATATAAAGCTGGCTAAGTATAAAAAGGACGGTGGCTTAGACAGTTCCTTTGGAGGCAATGGAACCGTTATTACCAGTGTAGGTAATGCGGATGAGCCTGCAGACATAGCCATCCAGCCGGATGGTAAGATAGTGGTAGGCGGCTACATCATCAATGCGGAGAATGAAGGGAGACAGGCTTTCTTAATACGTTACCTGCCCGATGGCAGTTTGGACAAAAGTTTTGCAGAGGGCGGTGTTTTGGTGTTCAGTGTTATCAGCGATCCCCGCGGCTTAGCCACACTCGATGCCATCGCTTTGCAGCGGGATGGTAAGATAATAGCTGTAACTACCGGGTTCTTTAAACCATTCGTGTATCGGTTCAATGCTGATGGCAGCATAGATAAGAGCTTTGGCAATAATGGTGAAGCCTTTTTCCAATCTTCCACTTCCAAATACAATAATGGAAAAGTTTATGATGTTGCTGTACAGGAAGATGGTAAAATAGTGGGTAGTGGATACGTATACAACCGGATAAATACATCTGCACGTTTCATGTCGGCTATGCGTATAAATGCTGATGGTAATATTGATAGCAGCTTTGGACAAAACGGGTTACAGTATGTACTGTTTGGTGAAGACGAATCGGAAGGCAATACTGTTTTGTTACAGCAGGATGGAAAAATAATTCTTTCCGGGTATTCGCATGATCACTATTCTACGTATGAGCGTTTGGCGTTAGCCCGCTTTAATAAAGATGGAACAGTTGATTCTTCCTTTGGTGACAACGGAGGAACAATGACAGCAGTAGAAAGTTTTGCGGTAAGTGAAGGTGCAGCCCTGCAGAAAGATGGGAAGGTCGTATTAGGTGGCTCTACCGGGCCTTATTGCCTCCTTGCCCGCTACAACAACAATGACGGTACCAAGCAACCGCTTGCCATCCACATCAAACGCTGGCTGCAGCACCATGGCATTAGCTGGGGGGCAAACAGCAACATCCGTTATTACACCGTACAACGCAGCAGCGATGGCATTGTGTATAAAGAGGTAGCCAAGCTGGGCAACAGCAGCAATACTTACGAAGATGCAACACCGCTGGGTAAAGAAAGCTACTACCGCCTCGCTGCTATAGCCAAAGACGGCAGCAGAGCTTACTCCAATACCGTACTCATAGATGAATCACAACAGGTAAAGATGTTCCCTAACCCGGTAAAGGACAACCTGCAACTGCAGGGCTTAGCCACAGGTGGCAAGACGGCGGTAAGCGTAATGGACCTGCAGGGCAATGTACGGGCAACGGCTACAGCAGGCGGAGGCAGCTATAGCGTAAACACCGCCAACCTTACGCCCGGCAATTACCTGCTTAAACTCCAACACAACGGCACCACTACTACGCAAGCTTTTGTAAAAGAGTAAAGCATTCCATTAACCTACATAATGAAAGCCGCCCTATATACGGGGCGGCTTTTGTATTAAAGCGTGTCAACAGCTATGATATCTTATTTCACTTCCTGCATTTCTATCAGCCGCTTATACAGGCCTTCCTGCAGCAGCAGTTGCTCATGGGTGCCGCGCTGTACAATCTCGCCCTGCTGCAGCACCACAATCTCATCGGCATGGCGGATGGTGGAGAGCCGGTGCGCTATTACAATGGAGGTACGGTTTTGCATCATGTTGTTAATCGCGTCCTGCACCAGCCGCTCGCTCTCCGTATCCAGCGAGGAAGTGGCTTCGTCCAGTATCAGGATCGGCGGGTTCTTCAGCACCGCCCGCGCAATGGTGAGCCGCTGCCGCTCGCCGCCGCTCAGCTTGCCCCCCCGGTCGCCGATGTTGGCCCCGAAGCCGCCCTCTTTCTGTGTAATAAACTGCGCTGCATTGGCAATGGCTGCCGCCTTTTCAATAGCGGCGGCTGTGGATGGCGTTTCGCTGCCCAGCGCTATATTGGCTTCAATGGTATCATTAAACAAGATCGGCTCCTGCGTTACAATACTTATCTGGCTCCGCAGGCTTTGCAGCGTGTATTCTTTTATATCAATGCCGTCTATCAGCAGCTCGCCGCCCGTCACATCGTGAAAGCGCGGCACGAGGTCGGCCAGCGTACTCTTGCCCGCGCCGGAAGAGCCGACGAGCGCAACGGTTTTCCCTTTTTCTATCTTTAAATTGATGTTCTTTAAAATAACAACATCCTCATAGGCGAATGTTACATTTTTAAACTCGATGCTGTGGTTAAAGGCGGTAAGTCTCCTGCCGTTTACCTTGTCTTCTACCGTTATCTTAGCCTTCAGCACTTCTTCAATCCGGGTTATCGCGGCTTCGCCCTTTTTCATATTGCTGAAAGAAGTAGAAAGCGCTTTTGCCGGGTTGATGATATTGTAAAACAGGGCGAGATAAGTAATAAAGGTGGAGCCTTCGAGCGATATATGTCCGCTTAAAATGCCGCTGCCGCCATACCACAAAATCACGGCAAATACCGTAACACCCATAAACTCGCTTACGGGCGAAGCGAGGTCCCGGCGGTTGTTGATCTTATTTTTTAGGAGCAACAGCTCGGTGTTTACGGCAAAGAATTTATTGCGCAGTATCCCTTCGATATTAAACGCCTTGATCACCCGCAGGCCGCCGAGGGTTTCATCTAAAATAGACACCGTTTCGCCCTGCTTGATGGCTGCTTCCGACGACTTCTTGCGCAGCGACCTCGTAATGCGGCCAATAACAAAACCGATAACCGGCAGAAAAAGCAGCAGAAACACGGTAAGCTGCCAGCTAAGGAAAAACAGGAACGCAAAGTTGAAAATGATGGTAAGCGGGTCGCGCACAAAACCTTCGAGCGTGCCGACCACGGAGCTTTCTATTTCGTTGATGTCGTTGGTAATGCGGCTGATAAGATCGCCCTTTCGCTTCTCGGTAAAATAACCGATCGGCAACTGCAGCACTTTGTTGTACAGCTCTGCGCGCAGGTTGTTTACAATCGAGTTTTTGATAGGGTTGAGCACATAGGAAGACAGGTATAAGAAAACATTCTTTAGCAGGATGAATATGACCAGCAGGGTGCAGATGAGCAACAGCGTTTTCACTTTGCCATCGTCCCCGTTGATGTACGTAACCAGTGTTTGCCGGATGCGCGCCACCAGCGGGTTGCTTGTAGCGGCCAGCAGGTCGGTAGCACCGCCTTTACCGCCATGGAAGATCAGCTCTAAAAAAGGCATCAGCATACCCAGCGATACAATAGAAAAGATGATGGAAAGCACCGTAAACAGGACGTATAAAAAGATATTGGTTTTGTAATGCTTAAGATAGGCAAAGACGCGGGAGTATTTCTTCATTCCGTTTTATGATTGTGTAAAGGCAATTAAATATTGTACTGCCATATAAATGATAGTAATTTTACCGCTCACAAAGGTACTATTATGCAAGAAGGAAAACGTCAGCGGCAGGTAGCCGGGGTAATACAGGAAGAGTTGAACGATATTTTCAGGCGGCTGGGACTGAATATGATACAGGGCGGCATGGTATCTATCTCGTCGGTAAAAGTAACGCCCGACCTGTTGGAAGCCCGCATCTACCTTAGCTTTTACCAGGTAAGCGATGTAAAAGCAGCCCTTAAGAAAATTGAAGACCGCGCCTGGGAAGTAAAGAAAGAATTTGGCGGGCGGGCAAGGCACCAGCTTCGCCGCATACCGGTGTTCCATTTTTACCACGACGATACACTGGAACATGTATTTAAAATGGAGGAGCTGTTTAAAGACATACAAACGCCGCCTGCTACGGAAGGCGAGTAAACCCCTTTCCCCTGAAGGAGAATTTTAAAACAGTGAATCAATGCTGATTTTAAAAGCGAAAACAACCAACAGCTACCTGTTTAAGTCTTTAGAATTTAACTTAAAGCGAACACCAATTAATTGCAAACTTCCAATCAAGCCAAATATCTTCTAAAATCTACTCCCGGTGATGGAGGCTCCCGCTCCTTTAAAGGAAGCAGGCTCCGGCTGCTCTTTGCCTGGCGGTATTTCCGGTCGAAGAAAAGCACCAATGCCGTTAATATTATCGCGTGGATCAGTGTGCTGGCCATTGCGGTGGGCGCTGCGGCGCTCATTATTGTACTAAGCGTATTCAACGGTTTTGAAGACCTGGTAAAAAGCCTTTATGGCGATTTCTATGCAGACATGCGTATTGCACCGGCCGCGGGTAAATTTATGGCCATTAACCCGCAACAGGTAGCGGCAATAAAAGGCGTAAACGGCATAAAAGCGATCAGCTTTGTGGTGGAGGAAAAAGCCCTGCTGGTAAACGGCGATGCGCAAACGATTATTTACCTGAAAGGCGTAGATGAAAATTACCTGCAGGTAAGCAAGCTTCAATCGCATATTGTGCATGGCAAATACAATGTGGGCAATGCCGATAACCCGCTGATCGTATTGGGCGTTGGCGTTGAGAGCGCCATTGCTACCGATGCCAATGCAACCGCCGAGCCTTTTACCATTTACCTGCCCAACCGCGACGCAAAAAACTTCAACAGCCTCAATGCCATGAATGCGGCCAATATCAGTGCTTCCGGCTCTTTTTTAGTACAACAGGAGTTTGATAATAAATATGCTTTTACCAACCTTGCTTTTCTTCAATACATGCTTACCCTGGGGGCAAACCAATACAGCAGTGTCGAGCTGATTACGAGACCCGGCACCAACGATGAAAAAGTGCAGCAGCAATTGCAGGCGATACTAGGCAAGACTTTCACCGTGCAAACACGTTACCAGCAGAATGCAAGCCTGTTTGGGGTAATGCAACTGGAAAAGTGGGTGATTTACGGTATCCTTTCTCTGATCCTGCTGATTGCCGCCTTTAATATGATTGGCGCGCTTACCATGCTGGTGCTGGAGAAGCAGAAAGACATTGCGGTGCTGAAAGCAATGGGTGCCAGTAACCGGATGGTGCAAGGCATTTTTATAAATGAAGGCTTGGTACTGGCGGGTGTGGGCGGCGGCGGCGGTATCCTGATTGCCTTTCTTATCTGCGCTGCACAGTTACAATTCAAATTTATCAAGCTGGAAGGAGGCACTTTCCTGATAGATTATTATCCTGTAAAAATGCTGGCTACCGATTTTATATTGGTTACTGTTACTGTTTTTATGGTAGCCCTGTTAGCAGCCTGGCTGCCATCGCGCAAAGCTGCACAGCAGTTCTTCTCGCTCAAAAGTTAAACAGGCACACGCGCCGCTCTTCATCAACTGGCATTGCTATTGCCCTGCTTATGCATGTACATTACCTACAACAATCTTACACCGGAAGATGCCGTTGCCCTGCAAAAAGAGTTGCGCCGGCAACTTAATTTATCTCCGCTGGAAAAGCCGGTTACCACTATCGCCGGCGCAGATATTTCTTTCAACAAGTATTCTACTACCGTTTATGCCGGCATCGTAGTGATGCAGTTTCCATCTTTACAGGTTATTGAATCGAAAGCCGTAATTGACGTTACCGGGTTTCCATACGTTCCCGGCCTGCTGGCCTTCCGCGAAGTGCCTGCATTAAGTAAAGCATGGGAGCAGCTAAGCATAAAACCAGATGTACTGGTGCTGGATGGTCATGGCATTGCGCACCCGCGGCGCATGGGCATTGCAACGCATTTTGGAATAGTGATGCAAACACCAACTATTGGCTGCGCCAAGAGCTTGCTCACCGGCAAATTTGCCGAGCCGGGCAATGAACCCGGCACTTATACCGATTTAATTCACCAACACGAAGTAGTGGCAAAAGTGCTGCGGACAAAACGCAATGTAAAACCGGTGTTTGTTTCACCCGGCAATCTTATTTCGATGCAGCAGAGCATAGACATTATTTTACAATGCGTTCGCAAATACCGCATTCCCGAGCCTACCCGGCTGGCGCATAATTTTGTAAATGAAACAAGGATAGCACACGGGGCAAAAGCAGAGGAGTGATAACGGGTAAATGTTACCGGTTCTTATTACCAGGAAAAATGATCATCATACTTTTAAAAATAAAAAAATTCCGGTGACAGTGTATTCAATGGTCTTGACTTTAGCTATAAGTCTTTACTGCTTTTCCACAATCTTATTCCGTTCCGCTTGCACAGTTGCCCCAAATATATTCGCCTTTTTGAGATGATCTTCCAGAAAACTTACTGTTAGTTTGGAAATGGTGTTATAATGTTCATCAGGTGCACAGTTTCCGGATGCTTTTACTACCAAAGAAAAACAATCAAAATCTTCATGCTGCGCAGAATCAATTGTAAAAATCTGTGAATGCGCAATGTGTTGTAATGAAAAATTATAAACAGAATCTATCTTATTCTCTTGCGCTGCCGGTGAGCTTTCCAAACGCAGGTAAGGCATAGCAAGGTGCATATTCCTAAAGCCTTCGCTATGTCTGATGGTGTCAAAATCGGCGTCCTCCTCTTTTGAAGTCCCGTAATGGTGAAACTCCGAGCCATCAAGGGAAACTATGCAAGCTGCACCGGCTATTTTATCAGATAGCATTACGCCGGCTAATCCGCCCCAGCTATAACCTGCAATACCAATTCTGCTAAAGTCAATCTCAGGTTGTTGTTTTAATGTATGTATAGCAACAACTGCATCGTTAACCTGTTCCAACAAGTCTTGTTGCTTCATCGTCATATCACCTGGATAACGCCCGATAGAACTTATTGCTGCTACAACAAAACCTTTCCTGGCCAGCGTTTCAAATAAGGCAAAGTTTTCGTAACTCATTCTATTAAAAGCAGCGAGATAAATTACCAGCGGAAATTTGCCGACAACAGCAGCCGCGTTTTTATAACTATCCGTTTTGTAGCGTAGCAGTGTAGTGGTATCCGAACATTTAAAACCCTCACAAAAGTATTGCGCTAATTGTCGCGCTAAACCATCTCCGGCCCCCGAGGCAGTGTAATAATTTGCACGTTGTTCCAGCAACCCTAATAGGTAACGCACAGGAAGCGCCGTATCTGATGCAGGAGCACTGGCCGGATACCATACATCTATATCGAGCGGTCGGTAATGCAGATAATTATTGGTGTCCATATCGGGTTTATAGATCCTTGTCTTGTCAACCGTATGAAGGGTTGTAAAACCGGCTTTATATACTTCCGCTTTTTTGGTTTTCGTTTCGGTGCAACCACATAAAAGTAGCAGTACGATTAGCAGCGGCTCTTTATTCATATAAGCTTCATTAATAACCGGTAAGATAGATCGCTACTTTCGGTAATGTTGTTAGCGGCTTATTAAATAAGAATTGATAGAGGCGTGTCGTTGGAATTATTTTGTAGTTACCTAAGCCGCCATTTTACAAACAGCGCTGCAGTAGCGTTGTGTTATAATTAAATCGGTAATGGCTTTGCCGGCCGGCAAGTCTGTAATTGAATTGAGTATGACTATTTTCTGACTGATAACTATTTTTAAAAGCAGCATCAAATTCAACTTTTCGACTGTTAATCAACCAATCATTTCTTTATACAACTCAATAATTTCTTCTACCTGTTTGTGTAAAGAGAAATTAGTTTCTACAAAAGACCTTGCCCTGCCGCTTTCAGCGATCAGTTTATCTTCATCCAGATACTCTACAATCTGCAAGGCAATGCCTTTGGCGTTAAACGTATGAAACTTATAACCAAAGCCGTCAAAAGCTAATTGCCGGATACCGCCGACATCGCTCACCACCGGCACGCAGCCGCAGCTCATCGCTTCCAGCAAAGCGAGCGGCAGGCCTTCAAAATCGCTGGTGAGTAAAAAAATATCTATTTGTTGATAGGCGGCAAAAGTATCAGTCTGCTGGCCTGGCAACCGGATGTCCTGCTGCAGCCCAAACTCATTGATTTTCTCCCGCAGCAGCGCATCGCTTGGCCCGTCACCCACCATTAAAAAAGAAAAATGGGGAGAGAGTTTTTTTATTTCTGCCGCTACTTCGGCCCATTTATCCACGCGCTTTTGCGGTCGGAAACGCGCCACCAAACCTACCGTCAGCTTACTCTTTTTCCTGTTTAATTTATCCGAATTATTAAACTTTTCGGTATCAATGCCATTAAGAATCGTAACTGCTTTTTTTGTTTTGAAAAACCTCCCCTTCTGCGCTTCTTTTATCACCTCCCCCACTTCTTGCGATACATAAATCACCGCATCAAAATAACTGTAGGTAAAACCACTGAGGTTATAATTGTATTTGGAATAATGAGTAACCAGGTTATGCTCCGAATAAATAAATTTGGTGTGCTTACCCGTAAAAATTTTGGCTACAATGCCCATCCAGCCTGCAACCGGCAGGTGCATGTGCACAATATCGTAGTTGCCACTGGCAATATGCCGGAGAAATTTGAGGTACTCGAATAAAAACCGGATAGTAGTGATGCGATAATAATAAGCCTTGCGGATATTGCCTTCTACCTGCGGCAGCAGTCCTAATTTTTTATGATCGAGCACAAACAAATCGCTGGTTACCTGCTGCTGAAAAGTACGCGATGCAAAAATCTCGCGCAGCAGTACTTCGGCGCCGCCATAGCTGAATACCCGGATAACATGCGCGACCTTTATTTTATTATGTTCCAAAAGATTGATGACTATTGAAGAAGGTTAATGGTCCATTGTTGATGGAATAAGTAAAATGTACTATTGAATATTTTTCTCCATTCATAAAACATAAGGCTGTAAAACAATAATCGGATGATTTTTATATCTTTAAAATGCCGAAGTACTATGCCGATACGATTTCCAGTATCCGCCTTTTCGTTTCGTCGGAGAACGGCGTTTTTGCAGAGGTGCGGTCATTACGGTTGGCAACAAAAATATTTTCCAGGTACGCTTCCACATGCTTAGATGGCGGCAACTGCATAAACTGCATCAGCTTGTGAATAAATATGCGCGGGTCTTTCACAAAGTCTTCGTAGTGCGACTCATATACCTGCAGGCCGAGCTTCTGTATCTCGTACCCGGTTGTTTCCATCAGTTTTTTATATTGGAAAGCGGTAATAAGCGCCGGCTCATTTTTTAACTTGTCTGCCGCGGCTTCTTCTTCGGGCGAGTAAGCGCCCGTCCACCACAAACGGTTGATGCCTTTGGTTTGCCAGAAACCCACTTCCAGCCACGAACGTACGGTAGCAATCGGCTCCCGTACAATGTTTACAAAAATGGCATCGGGAAAAATGCTGTTTAAATATTCCAGCCTTGCAGGCCCGGTAAACTTCATAATCAGGCGCTTGCGGCCCTGGTATTTTACCTGCTTTGCCAGAAAGGAACGAATGCGCTTTCGTTCTGCTTCTGTAGCGGTGGTATCGAGTAGAAAGCCACGGGAAAAGTCTATGCGCGGACCCGTAATTTTTTCCCAGAAGTTGTACCGCTCAATGGGGTTAAAGACGGCAAGGTTAATAAGTTGTTTGCTCTTCTTCTGCCTTGTATTTTTACTAACTCCTACAAAGTTCCAAAACTTCACAAAGCGCCACCAGGAGTTATCAAACACGCGGCGCAGGTAGTTAACCTGCGGGATGCCCGGAAAAATTTCCTGGTAGTTGGAATGCCAGGCAAGGTCTTCGTGCTGGAATAAGATTTCAGAAATAATAGTTGTGCCGGAACGGCCGCTGCCAAACAGGATAATGGGCTTTTGTAAAAGCGCTTCGTACTTAATAGTATCAGCCATAATTGTTTAGGCAATAACGTTTTTATCAGCCACGATATCTAAGATTTTTTTCTTTTCCTCATCGGTAAAATAACTCTTTCGCTCTTCGCCGTTTTTTGTATTACGGATAGGCACGCGCACCATATAATCATCCACCAGCTTTGATGGTTGCAGGTGCAGCTTCTGCATCAAATCCCCGATAAAGCCCTTTGGGTCTTTTACAAAATCTTCGTACCGCACTTCGTAGATTTCAGGCTTCATTTTAGCGATCTCGTAGATTGTGGTTTCGCTGAGTTTTTTATATTGAAACGCGGTGATGAGCGCAGGGCTGCCGGAC
The DNA here is from genome assembly GCA_965247435.1 of Ilyomonas sp. Taxonomy (GTDB): domain Bacteria; phylum Bacteroidota; class Bacteroidia; order Chitinophagales; family Chitinophagaceae; genus Ilyomonas. The sequence goes on from OZ252019.1 coordinate 4,011,019, forward strand.
AAGCTTTCTGCTTCCTGTTGTTCTTCGGGCGAGTAAGCGCCCGTCCACCAAAGCTGCGTTTTACCTTTATCCTGCCAAAAGTTTACCTCCAGCCAGGAACGCACGGTGCCTAAGGGTTCGCGGGTAACATTTATAAACACGGCATCCGGAAAAATACTCATCAGGTATTCCATGCGGGATGGCCCTGTGGTTTTAAATGCAAGCCGTTTACGGCCCTGGTACTTTACCATTTTAGCAAAAAACCGGCGCATGTGATTTTTTTCTTCCTCTGTAGCGGTGGTATCGAGTAGAAAGCCACGGGAAAAGTCTATGCGCGGACCCGTAATTTTTTCCCAGAAATTGTATCGCTCAATAGGGCGGAAAGCAATCCAGTTAAATACGCTTTTATTGTTTTGCGTATTCATCCCGATCTTGCGCCACCACTTATTGTCAAAGGCTCTCCGCAGTAAGTTTACTGCCGGCGTCCAGGTAATCAATTCCTGGAAATTGTTATGCCAGGCAAGGTCTTCATGCTGAAAAATAATGTCGGAAATAATGGTCGTGCCGGAGCGGCCGGTACCGAAAATGATAAGAGGTTTGCGAAGTAGCGCTTCGTATTTCATCCTGGTTGCTTTGGTAATGGTTGTAAAAATAAGGGAAAATTTGTAGTGCGGAAACCAGCAGCAGGATACAATATCCAATTCTAATGAAATTTTTATCCCTTTTAATACATGGCGGTATGCTCATCGTATTTGAAAAAATATTTAATCACCAGGATAACGAGTTTATTAAAATCTCCTTTACAAACCTTAAAAGGTTTAAAGCCTGTTATGCCGGTTTATAAGGCATACTATATTTGTTGCATGCATCCAATATCCAAAACAACGAAATTAGATTATATCAATTCGGTACGTGGAATAGCGATTGTAATGGTTATTCTGCTGCATATAAGCCAGGCGGTGAAAGGCCTGCCGGATACTTTTACCTACATGAGCAGCAAAGGCAGCTATGGCGTGCAATTGTTTTTTATTGCCAGCGCCTTTACACTCTTTCTGTCTTATTCCCGCAAGGCAACCTCCGATAAACAATATACTGTTTATAATTTTTTTATCCGCCGATTTTTCCGCATCAGCCCGATGTACTACCTCGCTGCCCTTTTTTACAGTATTGTTTGTTTTTATGTACCTGCCTACAACGATGGCCATCCTTTACAGGTAAGTAAAGTATTGCTAAACCTGCTGTATGTAAACACCTTTGTACCCGGCGCTATCAATTACCTGCCGCCCGGCGGCTGGTCGGTTGGCGTGGAGATGCTGTTTTATTGCTGTGTTCCGTTCTTTTTTGCACGTATAAAAAATCTTAAATCCTCGCTTTGGCTTTTCGCAGCACTGGTAGCAGTGGCGGTTTTACTCAGGTATAGTATCCGGTACGAACTTACACGGCTGCATGTAGATTATCATAATGCAGAAAGCTGGTTTTTATACTTCTGGTTTCCTAACCAGGTGGCTGTGTTTGCATTGGGCATTGTCCTTTATTTCCTCATACAGCGCTACAGGATAACCAACAAGTTCCTGGCACGCGTTGCACTTTTAGCATCCACTGCACTTTTGCTGCTGTACTGCTTTTACGGCCGCACGCTTAACACTTACGGGTTGATACCCGACCATTTTGTAGTGGCGGCCTTCCTTACATTGAATGTGTTTCTGCTGTCGCAGCAGCGCTTTATACTGTTCGACAACCGCATCCTGCGTTTCCTGGGAGAGATGAGTTTCAGCCTTTACCTCGTGCATTTTATTGTGATAAAAGTCACTGCGGACATATTGCCGGTCAGCGTTTCCGGCTTTGAAAGATATGGCATACTTGTGGCCGCCACTTTTACGGCAGGTGGTTTGGTATCCTGGTTTTCGTACCGGTTTATCGAGTTGAAGGGAATAGCGCTGGGTGATCGTTTTATCCGGCAGGCCAAATCGTCCCGCCTTCCGCCAGCTACTGCTCCAAAAGCTAAACGGGCGGCAGCCCTAAGCAATTGAGTAATTGCTTTCCCTCAAAAAAACTTAACGGCCGAAAACATTTCCCGGATTCAATTTATAATAAACAAATTTAAATATATATGACCATTTCATCAGCCATCAATCCGGTTTTCAACATTGTAGCTTACGAAGAAGCTATGCCTGCTGTTCAGGCGATATATGACGATACAAAAAAAAGCCTCGGACTGCCCTTCGTTCTTAACTGGTTTAAATGCCAGGGAAATAACCCGGTTTTATTAAAAGGCAACTGGGCTAAGTTGAAAGCCACGTTAATAGAAGGCTCGGTTCCCAATATCATTAAGCAGCTAATAATCTACAATGTGTCTGCTAAAAGAAACTGCGAATACTGTGCACAGGCACACCGGATTTTTGCCAACCTAATGGGTAAATCTTTATCAGCAGACCAGGATTTTTTAATAACGAATGATATGGAGAGCGACCTGATTCCATATAGTTATAAAATAGCTGTTGCGGTAGTTACCGACGCCGCTTTAAGCGCAGGTGAAGTAAGTGATGAACATTTTTTTAAGCTTACCGATGCCGGCTTTACCCCGGCGGAAATACAGGAACTTTTTGCACAGGCCGATCTGGTGAATATGCTGAACACGATTGCAAACGTAGCCGGAATAAAGCTGGATACCGAGTTTACCGAACTGAGCGCTTAATTACTGAATTACCTTGAAAGAGATTGAAATACAATATCGCATCCTATATGACAGTTTATCAAGGTTTTCTATCCATTTAAACAAGACAAAGGACTTAACGGATATACACCGGTGCCTGCTGCAGAATATTAAATACCTGTACAATTATTCGCAGTGCCGGTTTGCCTGTTTCCATGATCACCATTTTATTCAATATGACCTATCAGCCTTTGATGCTGAACCGGAAGCAGGCAGTAATGTAAGATTGTGTGAAACCGAAAGAGAAGTATTCAACAGCGGTATTCCGTATTATGAAAAAAATGATAAAGAAACGAATGGCGGGGATGTATGGATATGGAAGTTTGAATATAGCACAGGCGCAGGCGTACTGGTAACGCTGCGTTCGGACAGCACAATGCGTTTTTCGAAAGAGCAGATACCGGTACTTAAAATAGCAAGTGAAATGCTATATACTAAAACACGTATGGTTTTGTTGTTAAATGATCTCCGGCAAAAACAGGAAGCCCTGACGGATTCCTGCAGGCAATTAGAAGAAAGCAACAAGATAATTTCTACCCTGATCAGCACCCAGGAAAAAATAATAGAAGATCGTACCAGGGCACTGACACAATCCAATGCAGATTTGTTGGACCTTGTTCAATTTAATTCGCATAACATACGGGAGCCGCTTACCCGCATCATAGGCCTGATGCGACTCCGGGCTTTAACAACCGGGGAGGAATTTTTTGATGAGTATTGGCCGCTGCTGGAAACCTCTGTCGGCGATCTTGATAACACCGTTAAACAGGTAATATTAAAAACTAAAATGGTATGAAAATTTTTTTAATTGATGATGAATGGATAACAAATCTCATCAACAAAAAGGCACTTAACTGTATTAGCACTTCTTTTAATATCATAGAGTTTGTTAGCCCGCTTCTTGCATACAACCAGCTAAGAGCCGAAAAACCCGACCTGATTTTACTGGATTTGAATATGCCTGACTTTACAGGCTGGAATTTTTTAGACAAAATGTGTCTGGAAAAAATTAACTAGTCGTTCCTTAAAAATACAAGTAATGCACAATTGGTAAGAGTTTGAGGATAAAAATGTTTGAAAAGATTTGCAGGAAAATAGAAATTTATGTTCTAAACCTTGCAGATTATTTTATGCTTTCAAAGAAACAATCCACTACTCAAACCGGCTTTTACAGCACATTTGAAGAGCAGTTAAGTCATAGTCATCCGCTGTATATTTTAGCCAACAAAATCAACTGGAACATTTTCGAAGAAGCTTTTGCAGAACTATATTCAAAGGAAGGGCGTCCTGCAAAGCCGGTTCGATTGATGGTTTCCTTATTAATTTTAAAACACATTCGCAACATCAGTGATGAGAGTGTGGTAGAACAATGGTTTGAAAATATCTATTATCAATACTTTAGTGGCGAAAAATCTTATGCCTGCGGCGTACCATGCGAGCCGAGTGAGTTAGTGCATTTCAGAAATCGTATTGGTGTTGAGGGAATAGAATTAATTTTTAAAGAAAGCATTCGGGTAAACGGAAAAGATGGCCGTGAAGATCAGGCCACAACTGACACTACCGTTCAGGAGAAAAATATTACGTATCCTACAGATAATAAATTACACCGGAAGATTATCAAAAAATGTGTTGCCATTGCCGGTAAGCAAGAGATAGAATTACGTCAAAGCTACACCCGCACTTTGAAGAAATTATTGATGGATCAGCGCTTTAGAAATCATCCTAAAAACAAAGGCAAAGCACGCAAAGCAGATAAGAAGATAAGAACAATTGCCGGCAGGCTGGTTCGGGAACTGGAGCGCAAACTACCACCCAATCTACATCAGCGCCTTCTGTTATTATTTAAAAAAGTTTTGGCGCAAAACAAATCTGATAGCAATAAAATTTATTCGTTGCATGAACCAAACATCCTCTGCATTAGTAAAGGCAAAGAACATAAGAAGTATGAGTTTGGATCTAAAGTATCCATCACTACTACATTAAACAGCGGCGTAATCATCGGAGCGCTGAACATTAAAGAAAACCTGCACGATAGTAAAACCTTATCTCCCGCCCTGGAGCAACAACAAAGGTTAACTGGAATTATTTTAAAAAATACGTTTGTCGATCGTGGTTACCGGGGACCAAAATTAGTGTTAGGGACTGCAATCACGTTGCCTGATGGAGCGGGGAAAAACAGAACACCTTATGAAAAACAAAAGCTGAGAAAAGGATTTAGACGCAGGGCTGCCATTGAGCCAAAAATTGGTCATCTGAAACAGGATCACCGCCTGGGCCGTAACTTTTATGGTGGAATTAAAGGAGATGATATCAATGTTATGCTGGCTGCTGCCGCAATGAACTTTAAAAGAATGATGAACATCTACAAAGAGATGTTTTTGCGCTTTTTGCTTCGAATCATTTATATACTTCAAAACTTTTCCTGGCAGAAAAATTCTACCTTTTTACAACAAATGAGTTTTTAAGGGACAACTAACTATAACGTGATTATCCTTACATCATCCGTTAGCACATACGACCATAATAAAGCGCTTGGCTACAACAACATTGTAGGTTATCTTGAGAAACCACTGAATATTTCCGAAATCAGCAACATCTTATTGCAGGAAACGGTTTGCACTGCCAATACAATAAGGCACTGATATTTACTGATACATCTAAAATCTTTTCGTACCTGCACTTTTTTATAGCCATCAGCCCAACCACGTATTGTTCCTTATTTAAGCAAAGACACAAAATAGCCGGCGTCTTCTTATACTGTTTGCAGGCATCTTATTTTAGCAAACCTTTTATTTCATTCAGTTTCATCAGCGCTTCTACCGGCGTAAGGCGGTTGATATCTATGGCCTGCAATACGGTTCTTATATTATCAAACGTTTCGCTGTGCGCATCAAAAATGGATAGCTGCATACGCGCGGCGGACAATTTTTTCATATTGCTTTCTGTCTTACTCACTTTCGGGCTTCCGGTCTTCTCCGGCTTCCCGTCGTCTTCCTCCACGTGTTTCTCTTCCAACTGTTTTAAAATTTCGTTAGCCCGGTCTATCAGCGCCGGTGGCATCCCGGCCATCCTGGCTACATGGATGCCGAAGCTATGCGTGCTGCCGCCTGCCGCCAGCTTGCGCAGAAAAATAATTTTATTGCCAATTTCTTTGTTGCTGATGTGATAATTTTTTACCCGGGGCAGCTTATTCTCCAGTTCGTTCAACTCGTGGTAGTGCGTAGCAAATAACGTTATGGGTGCGCAGGAAGAAGCATGCAAATACTCTACGATGCTCCATGCTATCGAGATGCCATCATACGTAGATGTGCCGCGGCCAATTTCGTCCAGCAGTACCAGGCTTCGCGTAGAAAGGTTATTAATAATGCTGGCGGTTTCATTCATCTCTACCATAAAAGTGCTTTCGCCGCCGCTCAGGTTATCACTTGCCCCTACCCTTGTAAAAATCTTGTCGGTCAGCGGAATCTTTGCGCTTTCTGCCGGCACAAAGCTGCCGGCATGCGCCATTAAGGTTATCAAAGCTACCTGCCGCAGCAAAGCACTTTTACCACTCATGTTCGGCCCGGTAAGAATAATGATTTGTGTTCCTTCGGGATCAAGCAGTATGTCGTTGGCCACATATTGCTCACCGGCAGCAAGGTTTCGCTCTATTACCGGGTGGCGGCTCTGCGTTAGTTGCAAAGCAGCGCCTTCCTGCACATCAGGTTTTTTATAATTAAAGTGAAGCGCATTATTGGCAAAGCAGAGCAGGCAATCGAGCGTTGCCAGCACATGGCCGTTTACCTGTACCGGCGCTATATAATCCTGCAGCTCGGTCAACAGCTTATCATACAGTTCCAGTTCAATTGCCAAGATTTTCTCTTCGGCGCCGGTTATCGTTTCTTCGTATTCTTTCAGCTCCGGCGTAATGTAGCGCTCGGCATTGGCCAGTGTTTGCTTGCGCATCCAGTCGGCCGGCACCTTACTTTTCTGCGAATTGGTGACTTCCAAATAATAGCCAAACACGTTATTGAAACTGATCTTCAGCGAGCCGATACCGGTACGCTCCGCCTCGCGCTGCTGAATGCTTACCAGAAAGTCTTTGCCATTAGCAGCGATGTTTCTTAGCCGGTCAAGCTCTTCGTGCACGCCCTTATTTATTACATTGCCTTTTACTGCAGCCACCGGCGGATCCGGCGTTATTGCATGCAATATTTTTTCTACGATGTAATTACAGCCGTTTAATCCATCGCCTATTCTTCTTAAATATTCATTGTCCGATGCACTGCACAAGCTTTTTACTCCTGCTGCATGTTGAAGCCCGCGGGCCAGGTGCATCACCTCGCGCGGATTTATTCTTTTAGCAGGAATTTTTCCGGCTAACCGTTCTACATCGCCGCATTGCTTTATCAGCGAAAGAAGCTGCCTGCGCAAGTCCACTTCCTTTATAAAATAGGCCACCGCATCCAGGCGCTCATTAATTTTCCTGATATCTTTAAGCGGCATGATTACCCAGCGGCGCATCAGCCGCGCACCCATTGGGCTTACCGTGTTATCCAGCACTTTCAGCAGGTTGTTGCCGCCTTCTGCGCCGCTGTTCAGGATCTCTAAATTCCGGATAGTAAAGCGGTCCATCCACAGGAAATCATCCCGCTCTATGCGCTGCACATTGGTAATATGCTGAAGGTTGGGATGCTCCGTTTCTTTTAAATAATGCAGCACCGCACCGGCGGCAATAGTACCATGCGGCATTGCTTCAATACCAAAGCCTTTCAGGGAATGTGTTTGAAAATGCTTAAGTAAAATATCCGTGGTATAAACCCCATCGAATATCCAGCTTTCGAGGGTATAGGTATAAAATTTTACCCCGAATAATTCTTTAAAATGCTTCTGCAGGTTGCGCTGAAATATAACTTCCGCAGGCCGCAGGCTTTGCAATAATTTATCAGCGTATTCAAAATCGCCTTCGGCAGCAAAAAACTCACCGGTAGAAATGTCTAAAAAAGCGAGGCCGATATCTTCGTTATTAAAATGAACAGCCGCTAAAAAGTTGTTGCTGTTATGTTCCAGCAATTTATCGTTGGTGGCAGTGCCGGGTGTTATCATTTCCGTTACACCCCGCTTTACTATGCCTTTTGCCTGTTTGGGGTCTTCCAGTTGGTCGCACACCGCTACGCGGTAACCGGCTTTTACCAGTTTATGCAGATAGGTATCCAGTGCATGATGGGGGAAGCCGGCCAGGTCGCTGCTCGAAGCTGCGCTGTTGTTTCGTTTGGTAAGTGTGATGCCCAGCACTTTGGAAGTAATGATTGCATCCCCGCCAAAGGTTTCATAGAAATCGCCCACCCGAAACAGCAATATCGCATCCGGATATTTTTGCTTGATGGCTTTGTGCTGCTGCATCAGCGGTGTTTCGGCAGGGGCTTTAGACATAGGGCAAATATAACAGATGGCAATTGGTTGATGCCTCGCTGTAGAAAAAAGTTGATAGCTGTACGATGACAGTTAACAAACGAATACCTGTAACTGCAGTGAATGTATTTGCTAATAAATAACCATCATAAAACGCCCGTTGTGATTCTTTTTGAAATGTACAAACTAATAACCATGCAGGTTGCGCTCTATTATTTTCAAATTGAGCCATCACTAAAACGCTGAATTTTGATTGAATCTGAAGCTTTACTTTTAACCTATGCAGTACGAGGTGCAAATAGCGAAAGAATTACAGGACTGGCAACAAAAAATGCAGCGCCAGCCTTCCGTAACCGGCAGGCTGGCGGCAGTTGTACAAGGAAGAATTAATAAAATAATCCCGCAAAAAGTACACGACGCTATTACGGCAGCTATTAAAAACATGGTGCGCGCAGTGCTGTTTGGAGCCACTTACACAACTGCCAAACCACTAACAGATACAACGCCGGAAGCACGGGAAACACTGGTACAGGACAAGATAGGCCGGTATAAAAAGACAGGCGCTGCGGAGGGCGGGCTTACGGGTGCAGGTGGCTTTTTTACAAGTCTGGCCGACTTTCCGCTGCTGCTGGGTATTAAGATAAAAATGTTGTTTGATATAGCGTCCTTATATGGCTTTGATGTAAAAGATTACAGAGAGCGTTTGTACATGCTTTACATTTTCCAGTTAGCTTTTTCATCAGGTAAAGAGCGTGCAAAAGTGTATAAACAGATTGCGGACTGGAAGGACACAGTTAATAATTTACCGGATGATATTCATGAATTTGACTGGCAGACTTTTCAGCAGCAATACCGCGATTATATTGATCTGGCCAAGCTAGCGCAGCTTATCCCTTTTATTGGCGCGGCCGTGGGCGCCATCGCCAATTACAAGCTGATACAAAAATTGGGTTTTACCGCTATGCAGGCTTACCGGCTGCGAATACTAAACAAGGTGAACAACCGGCTGCCGGCGGGTTGATAAAAAATGCGGCATACACAAATAGAGTTAATTCATTTATCCTGTTATACTTAAAAAGCTCCGGTTTTCGCAATGAGAAACAAAATGATTTTTTCATAATCATATCAACATCAATTAAGTAATTTTGTCTTTAATCATTTTTTAATTTTAAAAACACCAAATTATTATGGCATTTACATTACCGGCGCTTCCTTTTGCCGCCGACGCATTGGAACCGTATATTGACGCACAAACCATGACGATACACCACGACAAGCATCACCAGGCATACGTGGATAATTTAAATAAAGCGCTCGCAGGCACACCTAACGAAACTAAAAGCCTCGAAGAAATTGTGAAAATGGCCGGCTCCATCTCGCCAGCCGTGCGCAACAACGGCGGCGGCCACTGGAACCATACTTTCTTTTGGGGAATATTAGCGCCCCATGCAGGCGGCACGCCAACCGGCGAAGTAGGCGAAGCACTAACCAGTACATTTGGTTCTTTTGATGCATTTAAAGAAAAATTTAACGCGGCAGCTACTACGCGCTTTGGCAGCGGCTGGGCATGGCTGATTGTAAAAGACGGCAAGCTGGAAGTAACTTCCACGCCTAACCAGGACAATCCGCTGATGGATGTAGCAGAAGTAAAAGGCACGCCGATTTTAGGCGTGGATGTTTGGGAACATGCCTACTACCTCAAGTACCAGAACCGCCGCCCCGAATACCTTGCTGCTTTCTGGAATGTGATTGATTGGGCTAAAGTTGCCGAGCTGCATGCCCAGTCTAAATAAACAATCGTTTTTTTACAGATAGCCATCTTACCGGTGGCTATTTTTTATTTTTATACTATGAAAAAAATATTGCTTGTCTTATGCATAGCAGCCACAATGGCCGGCTGTGGCGGTAGTAACCTGAAAAGAGTATTGGTTATTTCGAGAGGAGCCGCAGCCATTGATAAAGAAGCAAAAACGATAACCGTTACCAGCGGCACCAGCAGCGAGGAACAAACAGTAGATTTCGATACAAAAGATAAGGTAACACTGCAGATAACCTCGCAGGCAGGTAAAGCTACGGTTGACCTAAATGCGCCGGGTTATTATGTAATAAATGCGAAAGCGGATACGATCGTAGGCAGCTACCAGCACTTTGGCGCGCCGGCAAAAGAAGCCAGCACGTACAAGCAGGATTTTATAAAGCAGGAACTGGATTCGCTGCAGCAGTTAGTAGCGGGTAAAAATGTAAATGCCACTAATAAAAACTTTTTTTTACTGCCTAATACCGGCGTAAAAATTACAGACAATATTGATGCGGTGGTTGTAGGCCCTTTTCATAAGCTAACTGCGCTGGACCCGAAAGATGGCAAGGTTCCGGAAGTATATCGCTTCCAGATGGCAAGTGAGATACGGGAAACGATTGCGCATCTGCAGGAGCTGACAAAAGACCGCCCGTCACCCAATCAATAAGTAGTACAGGAAGATGTAACGCGGCAGTACAGGAACGTATATGTTGGCTGCTTTACACTTATAAACTTCTAAACATCGTCTTTAAAATATGCATCATGGTACGGGATCGTAGCCGCTGCCGCCCCAGGGGTGACAACGGCTTATTCTTTTTACCGATAGCCAAAAGCCTTTAATGACTCCGTATTTTTTAAAAGCGGTTAACGCATAAGCAGAGCAGGTAGGCGTAAACCTGCACTTGGGCCCAAGCAGCGGGGAAATAAGATGCTGGTAAATTTTTATCAGCAGCATAAACGGATAACTTAATATTTTCAGAATCGCTTTCATTTTTCAACGTTAAAAGCGTCTTTATTTTCCGTAGTCATGTCCCTGAACATTTTTGTTAAATGATGTGTGAGCTTCTCTATAACCAACGGCATTTTGCGTTGTATCATTCCTGCCTGTGGCATCAGCTTGTCTATATACAAAATAAAAATAATCAACTGCCGGTTGTTCTCCTGCAAAAAACGGTGCAACGGCAGTTTGTTCAGCCGGTATGCCTCGCGCAGCAAACGCTTGATACGATTGCGTTGTACCGCTTTTTTAAAATGCCGGCTGCCAGCGCCTACTCCTGTTTTTATAACGGTCTCCATTGGTGCGGCCGGCAGCATGTACATTACTTTAAACGGAAACAACAGGAAAGAACTTCCGGTAGCGAAAAGCGCTTCTAACTGTTTTCGGCTTTTAAGCTTTTCTTTTTTGCTGTATGAAAATGTCTTTGCCAATGATGCTTATAAAGTTAGAAATTACAAATTTACCGGAAGGCAGAGGAGACACGCAGGTAGTAAGCTATCAGCAGTATGCTTTATTACGTGCTGTTACTTTGTGTACCCTGTGTCTTAATGGTTAAAATCATAAAAAAGCCCCACGTACTGTGAGGCTGTAATGGACAACATTCGCTATGATTGCTCCCTGAATCGGAGTATTATTTTAACTTTCTTTCGTCAGAAACAGTAAGCTTGTGACGGCCCTTTGCACGGCGGCTCGCTAATACTTTACGGCCATTGGCTGTTTGCATACGCTTGCGAAAACCATGTACCGATTTGCGGCGGCGGTTATGCGGTTGAAATGTACGTTTCATAATATTTGTTTTACTAAACCTTTAAAAATTGATTTTCATTGCCCGGGCAGCAGTCACCATTACTGCAGCCATGTGAAAGGTGCGCGAAAGTAGAAAAAAGTTTTGAAAAATTATACAGCCGACAGCAATTTTTTTATGTAAACACAGCTATAAATCAATATGCTTCGATTGAACAGGCTCGCCAAAAAAGGTTTCAGCGTGCCCGTCGAAGCTGATCGTATCGTCGGTTGTATAAAAATCGCGGTGCGTATAGCGGCTTAGCCGGTGTTCCATTTCGGGGTGTCGCAACAGGTAATCTACCAGGCTGCCGGCCACGATTTCGCCCTGGGATATAATTTTAATGCCCACCGGCACGTACTCCTCTATCTTTTTTTTCAGCAGCGGGTAGTGCGTACAGGCTAACAAAATAGTATCAATATTCCGGTCTTTCCGCAGCAGAGCGCCGATGTTTTTCTTTACAAAATAATCGGCGCCATGGCCTTCATGCTCTTTATTTTCTACCAGCGGCACCCACATAGGACATGCTTCCTGCTCTACATGAATATCCGGAAAAAACTTATTGATTTCAATAATATAGGATTGCGATTGCACGGTACCCCTCGTAGCCAGTACGCCTACCTGGCCGTTTTTAGTAAATTTACCAATGATTTCGGAGGTAGGCCGTATTACGCCTAACACTCTTTTAGATGGGTCTATCCGGGGCAGATCGTGTTGCTGTATCGTACGCAACGCTTTAGCCGATGCGGTATTGCAGGCAAGAATCACCAGCGGACAACCTTTGCCAAACAGCCATTTTACACATTGCAGTGTGTATTGATAAACCGTTTCGAAAGACCGGTTGCCATAAGGCGCACGGCTGTTATCACCTAAATAGATATAATCGTATTGCGGCAGCTTCTGTACAATTTCTTTTAATACGGTAAGTCCGCCATAGCCCGAATCAAATACGCCAACCGGGCCTGCCTGCATAGCGCTGGCTTGCTGATAAATCAATGATGGATATTTAGCTTCAAAACTAAACAATCTCCTATACCTGCAATAAAAAAGCTGCCTTTTGAAAGCAGCTTTTTTAATATGAGAATGCATGTATTACATCATCGTACTGTCTTTACTCATTTTCATTTTGTTTTTCATCATCGGCATTTTACCCATGGTGCCATCCATATAAATGCATTCGCCATCCTTCAGCATTTTGGTGGTGCCGTCCGCCATTTTTACGGTGCCGTCAGTCATAACCGTTGTGCCGTTTGGCAATGTCATTTGCTGGTCCAGCGGCATGTGCTGTCCGCCTTTCATTACCATTACTTTGCCATCGTGCATCATTACACAGTCTTTCATTTTACCCATACCATGCATTCCTTTTTGCATACCATTCATACCCTGGTGCATACTGTCATTCATCATCCGGTTGCCTTGCATGCCACCAGCGCTGTCTTGCCCGCTTTTATTCATCATGCTGTCGGTTTGTGAAAATGCGGTAGCTGATACAATCAGCATTGCCGCAATACTTAAAATCTTTTTCATAGGTTGTGTGTTTAATACTATCCTGAATACAAAATGCAAGCCAGCACTTTATCCAAAGCCTCCCGTATGCTGCCTGCAACCGCTGCCGCCAAACAAAGAGAAATAATATCAACTTTATTAAATGCGCATTTTCAACGGATAATATCTTAACTGGCAGGAAATGACCTTAACAAGATCAACAATTTTTTCCGGCAAAGAACAATTATCTTTCCCTTTTTTAAGTTTGTATTATGATGCATGACGCACAGAATAAAATGTTTTCGCTGGCTGCAGATTTTGTTAATTACAGTTCGCGTGCTGTCTTTCTCACCGGTAAGGCCGGCACCGGCAAAACAACATTTTTAAAATATATTAAGCAGCATACCAACAAGCAAACGGCAGTGGTAGCGCCAACCGGTGTGGCGGCTATTAATGCCGGCGGCGTTACCATCCATTCGCTTTTCCAGATACCTTTTACGCCGTATCTGCCAACCGCACAGGGTTTTGCCTCCGGTAGCGAAGCAATGGACCGGCATCATCTCCTGAAGCATATCCGGATGAACAGAGAACGGCGGGAGATGCTGCAAAAGCTGGAGCTTTTAATAATTGATGAGATCAGCATGGTGCGCTGCGATGTGCTGGATGCGATAGATACGGTACTGCGCAGTATGCGCAGCCGGCACAACGAACCCTTCGGCGGCGTACAGGTATTGTACATCGGTGATATGTTTCAGTTGCCGCCGGTGGCCGGTGAGCAGGAGTGGAATTTATTAGCTTCCTTCTACCGCAGCCCGTACTTTTTTGACAGCAAAGTAGTGCAGGAGCAGCCGCCGGTATATGTAGAACTGGATAAAATTTACCGCCAGAACGAACAGGCTTTTATTGATGTGCTGAACAAAGTGCGCAACAATGCAATGGACGCTGCAGGCTTTAGCTTGTTGGAAAGCCGTTACGATCCCTGGTTTGAGCAGGACCAGCATGATAAACACATCGTGCTTACTACACATAACGTAAAAGCAGATGCTATTAACGCCGAAGAAATGAACCGCCTGAAAGGTGCCGCAAAGCAGTATAAAGCGGTGGTGAGCGGTGATTTCAACGATAAAAGCTACCCGGTAGATGCCTTGCTGCAATTGAAAGAAGGTGCGCAGGTGATGTTTATTAAAAATGATACCGACAAGCGCTATTTCAATGGTAAAATTGGTGTGGTGACAAAGCTGGAAGACAGTGCTGTATTTGTGCAATGCAAAGGCGAACCATCGGCTATAGAAGTAAAACCGGAAAAATGGGAAAACATCCGCTACACACTGCATAATGAAGAAGTACAGCAGGATGTGGTTGGCTATTACAAGCAATTACCCCTGCGCCTGGCCTGGGCCATCACCATACACAAAAGCCAGGGATTAACGTTTGAGAAAGCGGTGATAGATGCCGGCACTGCGTTTGCCGCCGGGCAGGTATATGTAGCGCTCAGCCGCTGTACGGCATTGCAGGGCATTGTGCTTAAAAGCAGGCTCACCAACGCCGGGCTTCGCAACGATGAACGCATAGTACAGTTTGCGCAGCAAAAGCATACGTCCGATTACCTTGTTGCGCAGTTGCAGGAAAGTAAAAAAGCGTACCAGAAAAATGCCTTGCTGCAACTGTTTGATTTCGGCATGCTGCAGCAGCACACTGCCAAAATGCTGAAGCTGCTGAATGAGCATGCCGGTTCGTTTAATGAAGAAACAAAACCGTGGTTTGAAAGTATCAGTACTATAATTGATGAACAGGCGGCAGTGGCGGCTAAATTCCAGTCCCTGCTGCAGGTGCAATATCAATCGGAGAGCTTAACAGCACAACAGCAGGAAGCCCTGGACGAACGGATTGTGAAAGCACTACGGCATTTTGATGATAAGCTACAGGCAGCATCGCAGCAACTACGGCAATCGCCTGCCACAACCGACAGCAAGCAGATAGCGCTGGCGTACAATTCGGAGATAAAATCGCTTTACATCAACTTTTCTTTAAAGCTGCACTTGTTTAACTACTGCGAGTCTGGCTTTAATATCGAAGCCTACAACGAAGCTAAAAAAAGCTTTGTACCCGTTGCAGTGCCGGTGAATGCGTATGCAGGCACCCAGACCAAAAAAGTGGACAGTCCGCACCCGGAATTGTATAAACAACTGCGCCAGTTGCGCGATAAAATTTGCTCTGAAATGGACGTTCCGATTTATTTTGTCGCCGGCTCGGCTACGCTGGACGAAATGGCGCGCTACCTGCCGCAGACCGTGCATGAGCTGATACAGATAAGCGGGTTTGGAAAAGTAAAAACACAACAGTTCGGCGACCGCTTTTTACAGGTGATCACGGGTTATTGCGAAGCAAACGGCCTTGCGTCTAACATAGAAGAGAAAAAGCCCAAACGCGAGCGCAAAGAAAAGACGGAAAAAAAGGAACCGAAAACGGATACTAAACAGGAAACCTATACCTTGTACAAGCAACATAAAACAATAGAAGAAATTGCAAAGCTTAGAAATTTTACAACGCAAACTATCGAAGGCCACCTTGCCTATTTTGTGCAGCAGGGTCTGATCTCAGTAAATGAATTGGTATCAAGAGAAAAAATAGTATTGATTGAACCTGTGCTGGACAAATTCGACGGCAAATCTTTCGGCCCTTTAAAAACTGAATTAGGCGACGCTGTGAGTTATGGAGATATCCGCCTGGTGCTTGCGTGGAAGCAGTTTGAGAAAAGCCGGGAAGAAGGCACGACTGTTTAAAAATAGTTATTGCAAAGTGTTTATCAGCAACTGCATTTCTGCTGCTGTATTGAATGCATGCAGCACGATCCGCAACCGTTCTTTGCCTTTTGGTACGGTAGGATATAAAATTGGCCGCACGTCCAGCTTCTGGTGCTGCAGCTTATCAGCAAGGCTTCTTACCTGCGCATTGCCCGGAACAATAACCGCTTGTATTGGTGTAACCGAAATTAATTTTTCATGCCCGATTGCTGCCTCCTGAAACTGCCGGATTAATGTTTGTAACTTCGCTCTTTCTGCCATCATTGAAGGAAAAAGATCATAACTCTTTTGTATAAAATTTATGGCGTGCGGCGGCAGTGCGGTGGAATAAATAAAGCTTCGGGAAAAGTTGATCAGGTAATGCCTTAAGTCTGTAGAACCCAGTACAGCCGCACCATGACAGCCGCAGGCTTTACCATAAGTATGCACGCGTGCAAATACGGATTCCTCACACTTTAGATGCTGAACAAGGCCTTCTCCCCGCCCGCCCATAACGCCGGTTGCATGCGCTTCATCCACAATCAAATGAGCGCTGTATTTTTCACACAAGCTGATTAATTCCTTCAGCGGGCAGGTATCGCCATCCATGCTAAAGACAGACTCTGTTACCACAAAAATATTTCCGGTTGCCTGCTGCAGTTTTTTCTCTAACTCATTCAAATTATTATGCAAAAAAGAATACGCCTGTGCAAAAGAAAGTCTTATGCCGTCGCGGATGGAAGCATGTGATAAGCTATCATAAATAATGGTATCTCCTTTTTGCGGAACGCTTGCTAACAGGCCGATATTGGCATCATAGCCGGAGTTGAAAATAAGTGCGGCTTCTGCGCCGTGAAAGGCTGCAATTTGTTGTTCTGCTTCTTCTATCAACTTGTAGTTACCAGCCAGTAAGCGCGAGCCGGTTGCGCCGGAGAGCGGTTGTTTATTGTTAATTGTTAATTGCTTATTGTCAATTGACAATTCACCATTCACCATTGACAATAAGCCATTTTTTACTATTCCTAAATAATCATTCGAACAAAAATCAACTGCCCCGGGTTGTGGCAGGCGCAACTCCCGGTAAGCATTCATTGCTTTGCGTTCATTTAATTTGTTGCGCAAAAAAAGAGGTGGCAGCATAGTAAATCAAAACTAAGTATTCAGGCATACATCTATCGTTTCTGTAAGGATAAAATATTCCATCATTATGATTTGCAAAATGAAGTCTGCCTAAATGATTGTAGTTATCTTTCAATAAATTTAATTCCTATGTTTCAGCGCCGGCATTTTATTCAAACCATAAGTTTAGGCCTGGGTTCCCTGTTATCCGCCAATGCTTTCAGCAGCGACAAAAAAACTGTAAAACCTATTGTTATTTCCACCTGGAAAGAAGGTATGAATGCCAACAAAGCGGCCTGGCAGGTATTGCGTGGCGGCGGCCGTGCGCTGGATGCCGTAGAGCAGGGCGTGATGGTAACGGAAAGCTCGATCAACTGCTGTGTGGGCCTGGGTGCAAACCCTGACAGGGATGGAATTGTAACACTGGATTCGTGCATTATGGATGAGCAGGGCAACTGCGGTGGCGTAGCTGCTTTGGAGCGCATTAAACACCCGGTTTCTGTAGCCCGCAGGGTAATGGAAAAAACGCCGCATGTACTGCTGGTTGGCGAAGGCGCGCAACAGTTTGCCGTAGCGCAGGGCTTTCCGCTGGAGGAACAAAAATTATCGGATGATGCAAAACATGCGTATGAAGAATGGCTGAAGAAATCGGAGTATAAACCCAGAGTAAATATTGAAAACAGCGGCGCTTTTGCGCCGAGCAAATTAAGTAACGGAGCGTTGAACCATGATACGATCGGGATGGTGGCTATGGATGCAGCCGGCAACCTGAGCGGCAGTTGTACGACCAGTGGCATGGGCTTTAAAATGCGCGGCCGGGTTGGCGATTCGCCTATTATTGGCGCCGGCCTGTATGTAGATAACGAAGTAGGCGCGGCCACCTCCACAGGTGTTGGAGAGGAAGTGATAAAAATATGCGGCACCCACCTCGTGGTAGAGCTGATGCGGCAGGGCCTGTCGCCGGAGGCCGCTTGCAAGAAAGCGGTGGAGCGGATTGTAAAACGTAATAAGGGTAATGTAAAAGACATCCAGGTGGGTTTTATTGCCATCAACAAGCAGGGCGAATACGGTGCCTATTGCATACAGAGCGGGTTTAACTTTGCCGTCTGCTATGGCGATGACCATGCGGAGTTAATTGATGCAAAACATTTGATGCCCTAAATCCCTGAAGAGACTTTAAAAGCATTAAAATGATTGAACGATTAAGTACAGTGTAACTTAAATTATTTCAAGTTTTAGGCGGGCGGGGACGCCCGCCCATAGCCATGCTGCCGGGTGGCGCCGCAACATCCGGACTATACAGGATATGTAAACTAACTTAAGTTACAGTGTACTAAGTATAAAATAATTCTAAAAAAGTAGCTTCAAAGCACTTATTTAATAGTCAATAAAAAACCCCGTTTGTTACAACGGGGCGGTTCATCAGGTGCCTGTATCGTGCTATTGCTTCAGAAATTTAGTAGTTGCAATAATGTTGTTATTCTTGTCAGCTATCTGCAGCAAATACGTACCGGTAGTTAACATGGAAACATTTATCCGCTGATTAAAAGAAGAAATCGTTACCTGCAAACGTTTTGTTCCGTACACATTGCTGATAATAATCTGCGCAGCATTGTCCGCATTAATATTCACAGTAAGATAGCTCAGGGCGGGGTTGGGCGATGCGCTTACATTTGTCTTTTGTAAAGAGCGGTAAAGAAGCGGTTTTGAGATGTCGGAACAGAAATATTTATCCGTTATCGCTACACGATAGACACCTCTTCTTTTAGCAACATAATACTGACTTGTAGCACCGGCTATTTTTTCTCCGTTAATACTCCACTGGTAAGACTGCGCTTTGCCGGTTATTAAAGTATCGCCGTTGCGGCTGATAGCAGCTTTGACCGTATCAAACGTGGCAGTGACCGGAATATTTTCGCACGAAGTAAAATCCGGGCAAACGGCAGGTGAGCCGCAGGCCGTATAGGAACCATTACCGGTTACATGATAAGACGGCTTCGTAGCACCTTGTAAAGGCTCGTAGTTATTGTACCATTGTACATTGTTAGTATAGGGCTCCAACAAGGTAAATACCAGGGAATCTTTCGAGCAGTAATAAGCATTGCCAGAGAAGTCTATGTAAGACGGCGATATGTTGGAAGAAATAGTTGGCGATGCAAACACCCAGCCATCTACAAGCACTTTTTTGGAAGTGTCTTTGCAGTTATCTTTCGATACGGCTACTTTAAAAAGATAGCCCGCATCTTCGTACTGGCTTACTTTTAAATACCGGCTGTTGGCGCGTGCTATCGCTTTGCCGTTTTTATACCATTGGTAGGTATCATATTCCGCTGTTGTGTACAGCGAGTCGGTTGCATTGGGACAAAGAATAAGATTGTCCGGCATTATCACCGGGTTAAGATTGCATTGTGCTTTTGTAACTAAGGCTGATAGTAAACCGAGCGTGCAGAAAATCAGGAGTAATGTTCTTTGCATAATAAAATCTAAATTTTATGGTGGATGAATGTTGGTACGTTTCATCAGAGGCCGGATTGATTTATTGCGCTGCCTCTCTCGTTTGTAAATAAATTTTTAAAAATGTCACCCGGCGCGATCAAAAGTTAAACTAAAATTTTTTGAAATGCGATAATACTACATCCTTTCTACATACCGGCCGCCGCCTTACCGGGATAACCAAGGTTGAGCGACGCTGCAAAGCATATTTTCCCTGCATAAACTCCAATTTATTTAATCCCTGTATTCGCCGAAAAAATATTGATTGCTGTGTACGCTTTACCTTTAAAGCACAGCCGATAATACCATCACCCATGAACCTCCGGGAAACTTTACTGCAGGAAAAAAGATATAGCAAAGACAGTGCAAACAGGGTTACCGCTTATGCCATTGCTTCGCCGCAACATTTTAAAGCGTTGATGCAATGCTTTACGGATAAAGATTACCGTACAGCACAACGTGCCGCCCGGAGTGTAAGCGATGCGGTTGCAAAACAACCGGACCTGATTAAGCCGTATATAAAAAATATTGTTGCGCAGCTATTGCGTACCGGTGTACACGATGCTGTAATAAGAAACAGCCTGCGCATTGTAGAAAGGATAGCGATACCCGAAGCCTTCCACGGCGAATTAATGAATGCCTGTTTTTTATTGTTTGAAAAGCCTGGGACGGCTGTTGCCATTAAAGCGTTTGCACTTACTACGCTGTACAACCTGAGCGGGCAGTACCCCGAAATAAAAAACGAATTGGTAACTATAATTGAAGAACGCATGAACAAGGAGACGGCCGCCTTTAAAAGCCGTGGCAAAAGAATAGTGCAACAATTACAAAAAGGCAAATCCCCAGGTGTATAAAGCCAGTCCGATAAAATATATACTGATTAAAACAAGCATACTGGTAAAGCCTGCCAACAAGCCAACAGCGCTTATACACCCAATAGCAATTAATGCTGCTGAATAAATAAATACCAGCTTTTTACGCCGTACCGCATGCAGGTATTCAAAGCGGCTGACCGGCAAAACGAGGGTAAGAAAAGCAAGCGCAGCCACGTACTGGTTGTCTTCTGAAACTGTTGGTAAATACCCGCCAAACAACGCTGCACAAGCAGCTAATATAAGTAACCCTGCTACAGCGCCGGCTACCTGTATCTCTGTTTTCGACAATACATATTTGCCTTCATTGCTAAACAGTAAAACAATATTGGCCATAGAAGCCCCTACCCATGAAAAGATAACAAATAACAGGTACAAACCTATAAGCAAATACGCTACAATACTCGCTCCTGCTGCGTTGGACAAGCTCGTGAGCAACCGCACCGATGCCCAGATGGCGATCACCGTTACCCATCTTGCCTTTTTAGATTTTGCTGACAGCCACAGCGAAAACATCAGCATCCATTTATAAGGCAGCAACTTTGCTTTCAGCGATTCTTTATAACCCTGCCTTGCGCGTGTATTAAGCGGATTAATACGCAGTGCTTCGCGGAAATGCTGGCGAGCTGTTTTATGCTTGCCCCGCTCTAAAAAATGCCAGCCAACATTGGTATGCGTAAAGTCGTCTTCCGGATTAATGGATAACGCTTCTTTAATGGTTTCGTATGCTTCTTCGTGGTTTTTCAACCGGAACAAAGCCTGCGTGCGGGCATTGAGACAAGTAAGATCTTCGGCGTAAATAGCGAGGCCTTCATTCGCTTTTGCCAGCGCCTCGCCAAAGGAATGCATATCCAGCAAGAGGTAGGCGTACAATCCGTAATAAGCAGAGGCGTATGGATACAGAGAAATAGCTTTTTTTAAATAGGCTGTTGCCTCGCTGCGGTTGCTCATCCGGTAATAACAGAACGCCAGCAGGTAATATACGCGGTGGTAGTCGGGCTCCAGTGTAATGCAATTGCGCAGCAACCTGATGGCTTCGTCATACTGCCGGCCATCAATTTTACACTCTGCCAGCAACAGCAACGCTTCGGCATCATCCGGATTATCGCGCAGCGCAAAACCAATTTCTTTTTCCGCATCGCGTACCCTGCCCTGCTGCAGCAGCAACCGCGCGCGTTGTATATAATTATTTACTGCAAACATGATGAGTTTTGAGGTATGAGCTATCAGCTATCAGATATAATTTTGAAATGCAATAACAGCCTTTATGAGCCAAGCTGAAGAATTACTATATGCCTTTACTTGCGTCGCACTCTTGTGCGCTTTGTTCATTATTCAGCACCACTTTCAGCTTTCACTTGTTTAATACTGACAAGGTTCAAAACCCTGTCAGCGTTTTATATTTTACTTTCAGCTTTGCGCATTATGCTTTTAGCTTCTTGTATTCTTGTACCTTGTTTTCCTGATTCTTACAACATTATTTCTTCAATTTTAAATACTTCAGAATATCGTCGTACAGGCCGCTTTCATTGGCATATAACGCATAATTGCGGGCGGTGCTAAACCATTCACTCGTAGTGGCTTTGTGCTGCTTTGCCGCTTTAAGCAAATCTTTGGTAGTAATCTTTTCAATGCTGCCTTTTTGCAGGCTTTCTTCCAGCTTTCCTTCAATGGCAATATCAATCACTGCTTTCAAATCGGCGCCGGAATACTCTTCTGTACTTTTTGCTATTGCCTGCACATCAATGTTATCGGCGGGTTTGCCATTAAGGTGTTGCTTTAAAATTTCTATCCTGCCCATTTCATCGGGCGGCGCTACAAATATCACGCGGTCAAAACGTCCCGGCCTTCTGAAGGCACTGTCCACGCTCCACGGCGCATTGGTTGCAGCCAATACCAATACACCTTCATTGCTGCTATCAACCCCATCCATCTCTGCAAGGAACTGGTTAATTACATGGCGCATGCTGCTTTGTTTCAGATCGCTGCGGCTGGCACCTAATGCATCTACTTCATCAAAAAATAAAACACAGGGCGTGTTGCTCCGTGCCTGCTCAAAAATAGCATGCAGGTTTTTCTCGCTGTTGCCCATCCACATATCCAGTATATCGTGCAGGCCGATATTAATAAATTTCGCATCGATCTCGCCGGCAGTGGCTCTTGCCAAATACGTTTTACCGCAACCCGGAGGGCCGTACAATAAAATTCCGCCGCCTGCCTTTTTACCAAACGCTTTATACAGTTCCGGGTTCTTAAGCGGCTGAATGATTTTCATCGAGATTTCATTCTTCACTTTTTGCATACCGCCTACATGTTCAAAGCGCATATCGGGTTTCTCCATAAAAAACTGCTGCTTTGCCGCTTGCTGCGAAGTGCCAAAAAGATCCTCTTCGCCATTGCCCAACAGTTTGCTTAGTTCATCCTCCTCATCCATCATACTGGCGCCGGCAGAAGGCGCACGTAATACCTTGTCTATGTCTTCATCTTTAAAGGAAGGGTTTTGCTGGATCACCTTTTTATACACTTCCACGGCTTCCCCGTACGACTCTTCTTTTATCAGGCACCGTACAAACTGTACCATATCCTCCCAGCTCAATGCAGCTTCTTTCATCAGGGCTTCATACACTATAATCGCAGTAGAAAATTTCTTTTGGCGGTAGTACACAGTAGCTAAGCCTTTACGGGCTTTTAGGTTTCCATAGTTACGCTTGAGTATTTCATTGTATTGCTCTGCCGCCTCGTTGTAATTGTTGCCTTTCATCATCAGTTCTGCAAGGTGCAGGCGCAGGGGAATATTATCCGGCGATACCGCTAAGGCTTCTTTCAATTGTTCTATTGCTTCGCTCATTAAAAAATATTATATGATAGCAAATATATTCTCAATGTGTTAAACCCGCTCTTTAAAAAGTAGTTTGACCACACTGCTCGCAGGCTTTAGCAATTCCTTAGTAGATGTCTGTCCGGTTGTTTAAAATGCGCTTTAAAATCTAACCAATTATCGTTTATCAACACCGCATTACCAATTAAATATTAACCATTGGCCATTCCCTATCTTTGTTTTACTAACAATTGTAAGCATGAATATAGAAAGCAACCGCACGGAAGACTGGATGCGGCTTTTGGTGAGTGATACAAAGCAAAAGGTAGAAAAAATAAAACTCGGCGGAGGCAGGAAGGCAATTGAAAAGCAAAGGGAAAAGAACAAATTAACTGCCCGTGAGCGCATCGCCTACCTCTGCGATAACAACAAACCATTTATAGAAATCGGCGCTTTTGCAGGCTATGATATGTACGAAGAATATGGCGGCTGCCCGGCCGGCGGTACCGTAGCCGGTATCGGATACATCAGCGGGCGGCAATGCGTAGTAGTAGCCAATGACCAGACTGTGAAAGCCGGCGCCTGGTTTCCTGTTACCGGCAAAAAAAACCTGCGCATGCAGGAAATAGCGATGGAGAACAACCTGCCTGTTATTTATCTTGTTGACAGCGCCGGCGTATTCCTGCCCATGCAGGACGAAATTTTTCCGGATAAAGAACATTTTGGCCGCATTTTTCGCAACAATGCCAGAATGAGTGCAGCAGGCATCACGCAGATTGCGGCTGTAATGGGCGCCTGTGTAGCCGGCGGTGCTTACCTGCCCATTATGAGCGATGAGACATTAATGGTGGAAGGCAATGGCAGTATTTTTTTGGCAGGGCCGTATTTGGTAAAAGCTGCCATTGGCGAGAATACCGATGCCGAAACATTAGGCGGCGCCGATACGCATACAGGCATCAGTGGTATTGCCGATTATAAGTTTGAAACAGAACAGGAATGTCTCGATTATGTAAAGAGCCTGGTGGGTAAAATTGCGGCGCCGGCTACAGCAGGTTTTAACCGCATAACACCGGCAGCGCCGGCAAAAGAAGCAGTCGGACTCTACAGCATTATGCAGGAGCACAATGCAAAGCCGTATGATGTGGTGGGCATTATTGAACACCTGGTGGATAAAGACAGCTTTCAGCAGTTTAAAGAAGACTATGGCAAAACCATCGTGTGCGGTTATGCCCGCATTGATGGCTGGGCAATTGGTATTGTAGCCAACCAGCGCCTCGTGGTAAAAAGCAGCAAAGGCGAGATGCAGTTAGGCGGCGTTATTTATAATGATAGTGCCGAT
This sequence comes from Ilyomonas sp., assembly GCA_965247435.1. GTDB lineage: Bacteria > Bacteroidota > Bacteroidia > Chitinophagales > Chitinophagaceae > Ilyomonas. The sequence continues at coordinate 4,035,590 of OZ252019.1, forward strand.
AAAGCCGCAAGGTTTATCATGAATTGCAATCAGAAGAAAATATCACTGCTTTTTTTACAGGATGTAACCGGTTTTATGGTCGGTAGCCGCAGCGAGCACAGCGGTATTATAAAAGATGGCGCCAAGCTGGTGAATGCAGTGGCCAATTCGGTAGTGCCGAAGATTACCATCATTACCGGCAATTCGTTTGGCGCGGGCAACTACGCCATGTGCGGGAAGGCGTACGATCCAAGGTTTATCTATGCGTGGCCTTCGGCAAAAATAGCCGTAATGGGCGGCGACCAGGCAGCCAAAACGTTACTGCAGATACAGGTAGCTTCTATGAAAAGCAAAGGCAAAGAAGTAAGTGGCGAAGAAGAGCAAAAGCTGCTGAATGAAATAAAGGACCGTTATGAAAAACAAACCTCTCCCTATTATGCCGCTGCCCGGCTGTGGGTAGATGATATTATTGACCCGGCACAAACACGGCTCTACATTTCAGAAGCCATTGCCGCAGCAAATAACAATCCTGCAATCGAGGAATTTAAAACAGGTGTTTTCCAGGTATAAATGATAACGCTGACAGGGTTCTAAACCCTGTCAGCGTTAATAAGCGTTATTATATAAGCTACTCATGCACCAGTTGATGCGTTTGCTTGATTACTCCCATTACAAATACACTTTGTACATGCCCCATATTGTCAATAGCGCTTAGTTTATTTACATGAAAATCGTAGTACGCATTCATGTCTTCACACACAACTTTCAGCATAAAATCAAATTCGCCGGAAATGCTGTAACATTCGATCACTTCGTTCAATTCATTAATAATTTTTATAAATTTTGTACCGGCGTTTTTGCTATGCTGTTTTAATGAAACATAACAGATAACCATTAAACCACGCTTTACTTTACTATGATCTACCAGCGTGGCATATTGCTTAATTACACCATCAGCTTCCATGCGCTTGATGCGCTCATGCACCGGCGTGGTGCTTAAATGGATTTTATCCGAAATCTCCTTTACCGTTATCCTGGCATTTTGTTGCAGCAGGTGAAGAATAGCCAGGTCTTTTTTATCCAATACAATTTCGTCCATAGCGGATTGTTCTTTTTTAGTGGTGCCGATTACTGCAAAGTAGCCATTTATTCTTCTATAAACATTTAAACAGGTTATTATGCCAAAAATATCAAACAGTATGGTATATTATGCTATACCTGTACATTTGCCACCTAAACAAACGTCTATGTCAGCGATCACAACACAAGGAATTGATTTTAGTCTGAAAAATAAGGTAGCGGATATGAGCCTTGCAGCCTGGGGCCGCAAAGAAATGCGGCTTGCGGAAGCGGAAATGCCCGGCCTGATGGCCCTCCGTGAAGAATACGGCGCATCACAACCACTTAAAGGCGCCCGTATTGCCGGCTGTCTGCACATGACCATTCAAACGGCGGTACTCATTGAAACCCTCGTGGCGTTAGGCGCCGAAGTAAAATGGAGTTCCTGCAATATTTTCTCTACGCAGGACCATGCTGCTGCTGCTATTGCTGCTGCCGGTATCGGTGTATTTGCCTGGAAAGGTCAGAGCCTCGAAGAAGCAGACTGGTGCATTGAGCAAACCTTGTTCTTTGGCGGTTCCGACCGGCCGTTGAATATGATATTGGATGATGGCGGCGATTTAACGAATATGGTGTTGGATAAATACCCGGAACTGGCGCATTATGTAAAAGGTATTTCGGAAGAAACCACAACCGGTGTGCATCGCTTGTACGAAAGAGTAGATAAGGGCACTTTGCCAATGCCGGCTATTAATGTAAACGACTCTGTAACCAAGAGTAAGTTTGACAACAAATATGGCTGTAAAGAAAGTCTCGTAGATGCAATACGCCGGGCTACCGATATTATGCTGGCTGGTAAAGTAGCGGTAGTTGGTGGTTATGGCGATGTGGGCAAAGGCTCAGCCGCTTCGCTGAAAGGCGCTGGCTGCCGCGTAATCGTAACTGAAATAGATCCCATCTGTGCACTGCAGGCTGCCATGGACGGCTTTGAAGTAAAGAAGATGATTGATGCAGTAAAGGAAGCGGACATTGTAGTAACGGCAAGTGGCTGCCGCGACCTTATTACCGAGAAGCATTTCCGCAATATGAAAGATAAAGCCATTGTGTGCAACATCGGCCACTTTGATATTGAGATTGATATCGCCTGGATAAATCAGAATTACGGTCATACCAAAGACACCATTAAGCCCCAGGTTGATTTGTATAATATTGATGGTAAAGATGTAATTGTCCTTGCAGAAGGGCGATTGGTAAACTTAGGTTGTGCCACCGGCCATCCAAGCTTTGTAATGAGCAACTCGTTTACCAACCAAACCCTTGCCCAGATTGAGTTGTGGACCAACCACGAGGCGTACGAAAACAAAGTATATGTGCTGCCTAAACACCTCGATGAAAAGGTGGCTCGTTTGCACCTGGCCAAGATTAATGTGCAGTTGGATGAATTAACAGATGCACAGGCCGGCTATTTAGGTATTGCAAAAGAAGGTCCGTTTAAAGCGGAACATTACCGGTATTAATATAAATTTATCAAGCAAAGCCCGATCAATTTTTTTGGTTGGGCTTTTTTGTTTCCAGATACCATTCAAAAAGTGTTATGCCGGATGAGATGATTGCCTTGGTAAGGTTGTTGCTTTTTTCTCCAATATGAAGAAGTCATTTGACATTAATACTGTTTTACAGCGTATAGAAAAAGCGGTAGCGCCTTATCCTAAAGCTGCCATGTTTCAATTGTATGAAGAAGGTTACACCACTGTTTTCGAACAACTCATTGCCTGCATTATTTCCATACGCACTTTAGATGAAGCCACAATACCCATATCACACCGTTTGTTTGCAAAAGCCAGAACCGCCGGGCAGGTCGGGGCGTTAACGGAGGAGCAGTTAGCCGAACTGATTCATGGTACCACATTCGCCTACCAAAAAGTAAAAACGATTCTCAACATTGCAAAAGAAGCAGTAGCACAATACAATGGCAACCTGCCAGCCGATTATGCTGTACTCACCGGCTTCTCTGGTGTTGGACCTAAGTGCGCTAATCTTGCATTAGGCGTCGCTACCAAATCGGCGGCTATCAGTGTAGATATCCATGTGCACCGTGTAACCAACCGCTGGGGCTTTTTGCAAACCGCCGCTCCTGAACAGACAATGCTGGCGCTGGAAGAAAAGGTAGATAAGCAAAAATGGATAGATGTTAACCGCCTGCTGATGCCTTTTGGCAAACACATTTGCACCGGCAAATTGCCGCACTGTTCTACCTGCGTAGTATTGGAGTATTGCCGGCAGGTTGGCGTTACCACGCACCGGTAACAATTGATTAGCTATTGCCACTTAGTAGTGCGTCACTTAAGTTTGTTTATATACTCCCTGATATTCCGGCGGGTATCTCCACCTCAACTGTTCGGAAGAAATGTTTAAAGCAATAAGCAAAGCATTGAAAGAACCCGCAGAATTCACCTGCTTATCGAAAAATAGAGAATGATGATACGACTCCGCAGGAGTCGAATAAGGAGCGTATTTTTCTTACACCATAATACAGGCAGTTCCTTCGGAACTTTTATTCCGGACACCTGTGGGGACACCCGCCGATTGCCACGCTACGGGATAGCGTCTCCTCCTTCGGAATATAGCCGCACATTTAAACAAACTTAAGCAACAATATAGTTAGTGATTACAGGCAACCGGTTGAAAAAGCTTCGAGGTAATGAACAAGCATTCATGCATCGGTACAGTCTATAATCAGCAACAAATCACTTTATACAAGTGAAAAAGCAGTATCCCCGTTTATAAAAACAGAAAGCCGGGAGTAGTTGCTCCCGGCTTTTATTAGATAAGACTTTTTATTTTTTATCTGCTACTACGGTCGGTGTATTTGCTTTGTTTAAAGCGGCCGTCCACTCCTGGCTGATAGCAGATTTTTCAATCTTGATATAACTGCCGGGACTTACTTCCAACTGTAAGGTATTATCTTCATTTACCTTATTAATAGTACCGTGTATGCCGGCAATAGTTACAATTTTGTCACCTTTGCCCATGTTTTCAATAAACTTTTTTTGCTCCTTCGCTTTTTTTGCCTGCGGGCGAATCATAAAGAGCCAGAATACCAATATAATAGCGCCCATCATTATAAACTGGAAACTGCCACCGCTTGCCGGCTGGCCACTGGCACTTGTAGCTAATAAGACTGTGTTATAAATCATCAGGTATATTTTTTATTTTTTTGGTTCGTCCACTATGCCCTCAAATACCAGCGTGGTATGTACAGGATTTGTGTTGCTGGCAACAGCAATCGTTTTATGTATAGGCCCGGGCATACCATGGTTGCTGTCGAAGCTGGCTGTTACCTTGCCGGCGGCGCCGGGCGCAATAGCATTTTTTGTAAAATCGGCAACGGTGCAGCCGCAGCTTGGCCTTGCCGACGTAATGATCATCGGATTTTTGCCGGTATTGGTTACATGAAAAACGATTTGTACTTTTTTGCCCCGTATAATAGTGCCGAGGTTTTGCAACGAGTCAGACCACGATGCAGTTGTATAATGGGCAGAATCCTGCTGGCTGGCTGCAAGGTCTGCAGCAGAAGGCGTAACACCCGATGTAAGCGATGTACTGTCTTTACAACCTGCAAACAGCAGTAAACAAAGGGCAGATGGTATGATTAAAGAACGTTTCATATTTTGCGGGTGCAAATTAACAGGTTATCCGTTAGTATTTTGTTTAAATGCTATTTTATGTATTTTATTTTCGCGCAGCAACTCCTTGTGAATGGCATCTAAAATACCATTGATAAAATGCCCGCTCTGCTCGGTACTGTAGGCTTTGGCAATATCAATGTATTCGTTGATTGTCACTTTTGGCGGTATGGTTTCAAAATACAGGAGTTCGCAAACACCCATTTGCATCAAAATCATATCCAGCACAGCAATGCGGTCGGCATCCCAGTTTCTCAAACGAGGCTTTATCATATCTGTTACCACTTCTTTCTTGCTGATGACCGTAGTAAGTAATTCCCGCGCAAACTGCCATTTTTCAGTGGTTACAAAGCCGGCTATATCAAACCCGGCTGGTTTACTCAGATAGTTCATTACCAGTTGCTGCATCATTTCGGCATCGTCCTGCCAATTGGTAAAATGTTCTTCAATAAAGGAAACGAACAGTTCATCCGGCAACATCAGATCGGTAAAAATAAACTGCAATATGTTTTTTTCACCTCCTTTGTCACGCGATTGCATTTGAATATAATCCTTATAAATTTGAGAGGATGCGAGCCCGCCGTATAATTTTTTTATGATGTCCTCATCTTCGAGCCTTGTAAGTTTAAAATGCTGAACGGCATTTGTAAAACCAGGGCTTTCCAGTATTTTCCAGAGCAGTTCGTTACCGGCAATTTTTATATTAACATTCAAATCTTCTATAGTCACAAGGTTCTTAGCCGCCCGCTGCCGGGCATCGGTTTCGGCATAGCGTGCAATGGCTGTAATAATATACAACAGGTAAGTAAATAATTCACTGCTTTCATCCAGCTTTTGCCGCAGGTTTTTAACAGGGTCTGCTTTACTGCTGTTGTCTTCTATCGTTTCCAGTGCATATAGCATCTGCATCACTTTTACACGAATATTTCTTCTGCTGATCATTAGTTTCCAGGCGCTTTTTTGCGGCGCGAAGATAGGCGTTTAAAAGCGGTACGTTAAGCCAATGCCTGCTTAACATCAAGTTATTTTAAAAAGGGGTAATGTAAAATACAGCACGGTAATAAACCGGAAGCCTGACATTGGGGCAAATTGTTTTATGATTACAGCGTTTAGTTAAATGCGGTATTACAAATAAGTGAGTGTTGTAAAAAATGAAATTTTGTCACAGACCTACAAAGCATTTCCTTTGCACTCCTTTTTGCTGCCAGTAAACTATGAAATTTTGACTTTTGGCAGCAGGTGGCAAACAAATTGCTGACAGGGAAACATCTATTTAAAACCTAACAATTTAAAACCGATAACATTATGGCTGACAAACTGAATGTAACTCCGCTGCACGACAGGGTAATAATTAAACCTGCTGCGGCTGAAGAAAAAACATCATCAGGTTTAATTATTCCCGACACTGCAAAAGAAAAACCGCAACGCGGCGTTGTAGTAGCTGCCGGCACCGGCAAAAAAGACGAACCTGTAACCGTAAAAACAGGTGATACCGTTTTGTATGGCAAGTATGCCGGCACCGAAATACAGGTAGAAGGCGATGATTACCTCATTATGAGAGAAAGCGATATCCTTGCTATCATATAACCCTCTACATCCCGTAACGGGAAGTCTAAAAAGCATTTCTTAATTTTATTAACAATAAAAATTAAAAATCCTGTTTGCCCTACAGGTTTAAATCCCTTTCTGGGGATAGGGGCAAAATAATATGTCTAAACAACTCTTCTTCGATATTGAAGCAAGAAACAAAATGAAAAAAGGTGTTGACATCCTTGCCAACGCTGTAAAAGTTACATTAGGACCCAAAGGCCGCAATGTAGTTATTGAAAAGAAATTCGGCGCTCCGTCTATTACCAAAGATGGTGTAACCGTGGCCAAAGAAATAGAACTGGAAGACGCTATCGAAAATATGGGCGCCCAGATGGTTAAAGAAGTAGCCAGCAAAACTGCTGATATTGCGGGTGACGGCACTACCACCGCTACTGTATTAGCCCAGTCTATTATAAGCGAAGGCTTGAAGAATGTAGCGGCCGGCGCTAACCCCATGGACCTGAAACGTGGTATTGATAAAGCTGTACGCGCAGTGGTGGAAAGCCTGAAAGCACAGTCGCAGGCAGTAGGAAGCGACAGCGAAAAAATTAAGCAGGTAGCTTCTATCTCTGCCAACAATGATGAAGCTATCGGTAAGCTGATTGCCGATGCTTTTGGCAAAGTAGGTAAAGAAGGTGTTATTACGGTAGAAGAAGCAAAAGGTACCGATACCCATGTAGATGTGGTAGAAGGTATGCAGTTTGACCGCGGTTATATCTCTCCTTATTTTGTTACCAACAGCGAAAAGATGGAAGCTGATCTTGACAATCCTTCTATCCTTATTTACGATAAGAAAATATCTTCTATGAAAGATATTCTTCCTATTCTCGAAAAATCTGCACAAAGCGGCCGCCCGCTGCTGATCATTGCTGAAGACCTCGAAGGCGAAGCATTGGCAACCTTAGTGGTAAACAAACTGCGTGGCACGCTGAAAGTGGCTGCTGTAAAAGCGCCGGGCTTTGGTGACCGTCGTAAAGAAATGCTACAGGATATTGCAACGTTAACCGGCGGAATCGTTATCAGCGAAGAGCAGGGCTATAAATTAGAGAATGCTACAGAAGCCTACCTGGGCAAGGCTGATTCTATTGTTATCAATAAAGACAATACAACAATTGTTGGCGGTAAAGGCGTGGAAGACGACATTAAAGCACGCGTAAACCAGATCAAATCCCAGATTGGTACTACCACTTCCGATTACGATAAAGAAAAGCTGCAGGAACGTCTGGCTAAATTAGCCGGCGGTGTTGCTGTTCTTTACATTGGTGCTGCTACCGAAGTGGAAATGAAAGAAAAGAAAGACCGTGTTGACGATGCTTTACATGCTACCCGCGCTGCGGTAGAAGAAGGCATTGTGCCCGGCGGCGGTGTTGCTTACATCCGCGCTACCGAAGGTTTGGAAACCTTAAAAGGCAGCAATGATGACGAGACTACCGGTATTGCCATTATCAGGCGTGCTATTGAAGAACCGCTTCGCCAGATCGTTGCCAACAGCGGTATGGAAGGCAGTATTGTAGTGCAGAAAATAAAAGAAGGCAAAGCCGACTTTGGCTTTAATGCGCATACCGAAGTGTATGAAAATCTTTTTGCAGCCGGTGTAATTGACCCGACTAAAGTTACCCGCATTGCCCTGGAAAATGCTGCTTCTATTGCCGGTATGTTACTCACTACCGAAGCCGTAGTTGCTGATAAGCCTGAGCCTAAAGGTGCTGCTGCGCCCGGCGGTATGCCAGGTGGCATGGGTAGCGGTATGGATTATTAATCTTACGTACTACACGTACTTATCATACAAAAAGCCCCCGGCAAGCCGGGGGCTTTTTGTATTTGCCATGTCTGTGCCTGTAATACAGCCGGAATAATTTGAACTGCTATATCCTTTACTTATTAAAACTGATCTGAACATTTGCCTGAGATATTAATGCCGGCCTACATTTCAACATCCCGTATCATCCTATTTTAAGTATTTGACTGGTAGTACAATATAGCATAAGCTGTTTGAATTTTAATATTTTTATACTGCATTTTTAAAAAGGCTTTAAGCTGTATTTATGCTCTTTTTAGTATGCAATACCTATCTTGCAGTTTCATCCAATATGAATAATAGAAATTTTTTGTTAATAGTTGTTCTTCTTGCCGTAGTTGCACAGTTGGCTGGGTGCTACGATAAAACGGCTGTAAACTACTCCCAAAACGTTTTTTCAGAAGCTATTGGTAAAGTAGAAGCTTTTGGCTACAGCGAGGATAAACTCCGCCTGCTCGATTCAGTTTTTACGATACAAAAAGGCGCAAATTTTAAGAATAAATTTTACTACTACGATTATGTTTGCGGTTACTATCATACCTATGAGGAAAATGATACTGTTGCCTTAAAATATGCCGACAGTCTTTTGATACTGGTAAATGCAGAGGCCGACCCGGCTATAAACCAGCCGGAAATAGCGTTGGCCAATATGGCAGAAGGCGATGTGCTTTTTGCACTAAAAAAATATAATGAGGCATACGACTATTACTACCAGGGTAAAATAGCTGCAGAAAAAAGTTTAGACCCTTATACATTAAGCGAATACAGCTACCGCCTTGGTATGGTCATGTACCGTAAAGAAAATTTCGACATTGCCGCACACTACTTTGTGAAGGCTTTTGAAGAATCGGGACATCAAAAAGACAGCTTCTCCGTTTTTTTCAGAAGGCAGGAAATATTGAATAATGCAGCGTTAAGTTATCTTAACTGCAGGCAGGCCGACAGCGCTTTGCTATACGCCGACAAAGGACTGCAATATGTTGCCCGCAACGAACCTTTATATCCCGGACAAGCAGATTTAGTTGCCTCAGCCTATGGTGTACTTTATGGAACCAAAGCGCGGGTTTATCTGCAGCAGCACAATATGGCCGGAGAAGCCCTTTTACAAAAAAGTATTGCAATCAACCTGCAGCCTCACCATGAAATCGGCGATGGGCTGCTGAGACAAATAGACCTCGCAGGTTTTTACCTGGACACTTCTTCGCTCCGGTTAGTAAATGCAGCAGAGGTACTTAAAATTGCAAAAAACAGGCTTGATACGCTATCCAACAGCGAAGCCGCCGTAAAGTGGAACCTGCTGATGAGCAGGTATTATTATCTGACTCATCAAAACGACCAGGCTTATACTTACCTGATGCGGTATAATGCATTGCACGAAGTGGAAATAGCAGAAAGTAAAGCCTTAAATGAAACAGACCTCAGTAATCATTTGAAAGTAATGCAGGATCGCTATGAAATGAATTTATTAAAGGCCAATAACCAGTTAAAAACAACTTATCTACAAATTGCAATCGTATTGTGCGCCTTAACCGGAATCATTCTTTTCCTGATTTTTTATAGCTGGAAGAAAAAAAAGAAAAACATTTATGCACTAACACTACTTAACGAACAGATACAGGAACAGAAACTACAGTTAGAGGAGACATTACAGCAACTGGACAAGCAGAACAAAGAAAAGGATTATATTTTACGCGTGGTAGCACATGACCTGCGCAATCCGCTGTCTGCCATCAGTACACTAACCCGTATTATAGGCGAAGAATACGAAAACGAAGCAGAAAACAAGGAATACTTAGAGTTGATGCAATCGGCCTGCAAAGATTCTTTAAATATGATAGACAGCATTTTGCAGCTATCGGTACAGAATAAAACGAATGCATTAACAAAACAGGTACTTAATGTAAATAAGCTGGCTATTAATTGTGTGGAACTGCTGCGCTTTAAAGCCGAAGAAAAAAACCAAAATTTAATTCTGCACCTCGCCGATACGCCACAATATACTTTTGCCGACTCCGAAAAAATTGGCCGTATAATAAACAATCTGGTTACCAATGCAATTAAATTCAGCCATCCAAATGCAGACATTGATGTGTACGTAAATGATAAAGAAACCCATGTAGAAATTATAATACAAGATGAAGGCATCGGTATTCCGGAACATCTGAAAGATAAAGTGTTTGATGTATTCACTGAAGCAAAACGAAAAGGCACGTCCCAGGAAGGCACTTTTGGGTTAGGCTTGTCTATTTGCAAGCAACTGATAGAAGCACATAACGGCAAAATCTGGTTTGAAAGTGTAGAAAATGAAGGCACTGCCTTTCATATTCTTTTGCAGAAAGAAATGGAAAAACTTCCGCTGCCCGAGTATGAAACAGAAAAGGCATAAAACTTCTTTTATACCTTTTAAACAATAGCTGCAAACGCATCCTGTTTTATCCTGCACTACCTGTTAATAGTTTCCTGAATTTCCCGCAATACACAATACGGGCAGTAGCTGCCACTCACCTATATTAATAAATAAGAAGACCTGTTTTACTGCTCCATATGCGGTTGCCTGTTACTGTTTATCAAACTTTAAAGCGCCGGAGTTCATGCAGTAGCGGAGGCCGGTAGGTTTGGGACCATCATCAAACACATGACCAAGGTGGCCGCCGCAACGGCTGCATAATACCTCGGTGCGCTGCATACCAACGCTGTTATCTTCATTTTGTACTACCGCATTCTTTGTAAGCGGCTGATAAAAGCTTGGCCAGCCGGTACCGCTTTCAAACTTGGTGTTGCTGCTAAACAATTGCTGCCCGCAGGCAGCGCAGGTATAAACGCCCTTATCATGGTTATTCCAGTACGTTCCGCTGAACGGGCGTTCTGTGCCCTTCTGTCTGAGAATATTGTATTGCTCGGCTGTAAGTGTCTTTTTCCATTCTGCATCCGATTTAACCACTGCAAATTTTTGATTTTGCCAATTGACAAAAAACAAGGCAACAAGCATCGTTGCAACCGTAAATACAAATTGTTTCATTGATTGTAATTTGTATAAAAATACGAATGCAGGGCCTGCAGGGTTTGTTAAATAAGCGGTTTAAAGCCATTCTGCAAGCGGCTTTTTTTACCTGGCTGAGGGTTTTATGCTTAAGGCAAGGCAAAATTTATAAGATCCCGGAAAGAACCGTTAATGTTTATCCGGCTGCAGCCAAAGCCGGGCGCCTCCTTTTATACCATCTTTATTATTTACCAGTGTAATGTTGTCGTCCAGTTTAAAGGTAAGTTCACTGGAGTTGCCGCCGCCGATGTATAAGTGATCGTAATTGAATACCGTTTTTAAAATGTCAATTACCCGTATCATACGGATATTCCATTTTTGCTTACCTATCCGGTCCATTTCTTTGTCGCCGATATAAGCATCATAGTCCTTGGTTTTAGTAACCGGATGGTGTGCTAATTCGAGATGCGGCAAGAGTACGCCATCTTCCAGCACCGCGGTTCCAAAACCGGTGCCCAATGTTACCACTACTTCAATGCCTTTACCGCTTACTACGCCAAGGCCCTGCATATCAGCATCATTAACCACTTTTACAGGCTTTTGCAGCAGCACTGTTAACTTTTCGGCAAGTGGCGTACGCTGCCAGGATTGCGAATCAAGGTTTGGCGCAGTCATTACCACACCTCTCTTTACATAACCCGGGAAGCCCACAGATACTTTATCAAAACCTTTAAAATTTTGTACTAATTGTTCAATAACGGCCAGCACTTTATCCGGCGTTGCCGGCACCGGCGTAGGAATTTTTTTATAGTCGGCAATCATTTTTCCTTCCTCGTTCAGCAGGGTAGCTTTAACGTGTGAGCCGCCAATATCTATAGCTAATATTTTAGCAGCCACGGCTGTTGGTTGTATTGTTTTCATAAGAATGAAGATATGTTTTTTAGCTGTATTTCGTAAAGTATCGCAGCTATCAAAAATATTTATATACCACAATAAAAAAGGTGTAAAAAGAATATCGTATTTAAACATCTGTCCGGTATTAAGGAATAGGAATTAAAAACTCCCGCAGCGGCACTTGTAATATGAAAACGGCAATGTACTTTTAGGCAATAAAAGAATATAATGGCTACTACAAAACTGACAGTTAACAGCAATGGTTCATTGAAAGTGGAAGGTGATTTCGAGATTACTGACAAGAACGGAAATGTATATGATTTAGGCGGAAGAACTGTTGTATCTATCTGCCGGTGCGGCCTGTCACAAAACAAACCTTTTTGCGATGGCTCCCATAAAGGACATTTTGAACATGATGCAATAGCTTTTGCGCTGCCGCCGAAAAAGTAAAACAGCCTTATTGTATGTAATTTCTGCCTTTGGTTGCCGACAAACAAAATAATTAAAATTTTAGTCGAATTTTAATCTTAACAAAACGTATATCTGCTAACTTTGTTTAGTGCTGCCGCTTAGTGATTTTCTTTACTACAAGGAATTCAGTATCAAAATTTTTAAAATTCTTATATAGTAAAGTAAAGACCGGTTGTCAAAATCGCCCATCTGTTATTATTTAAATATTTGTTTGCTATGATGAAATTTATCTCAGGCAGTAAAATCTATGTACACTATAGCGCTGATGTTGTGATGCCTTTTGGCGAATGGCTGACTATAGAAAAATATGAAAGCGGCCTGTTATATTTTAAAGAAAAGCCCGCTTATGAAGCAATTGACTGTAACACCGCTTCCTTTTATGGATACGGCTATAGTTTAGCAGGAAAAACTTTAGTAACCGAAAAAAAATGGCATATCTCTTTTGCTGCGTTTGCAGAAACAATCAGGCGCCTGTTACCTGTGAGATCCTTTAGACCAACCATCAGGCCTGTATTGCCGATAGGCAAATATGCGCGGCTGAAGCCAAATAATGCATAGGCGCTGTTTTATAAAGTATCCAGCTTTTTACGATAATCAAACTGCAGGTCTTCATGAATTTCCGCTACCAGGCTATCCAGTTTATTAAGCTGGGCAATGTATAATTTGTTAATGGCAACATGCTGCTGAAAACTAACCCCGGCGTTTTTCATATTGCTGCAAAAATGCATCAGCATTTCTACCGCGGCTTCTTTAGTACCTATATGCTTGCTGTACCTGCCAACAGACCGTAATATTTTACGCAATCCCTTTTTATAGAAATACCAGTTATTGCGCGGTAGTACGATAAACGATTCATCCATCTCCAGCTTAATGGACTGCAGGTAGCTTTGCACATCCTGCGCATCGAACAACAGGTACGCCAGCAGCTCTTTATTTTCCTTTTTATATTTAGCCAGCCGCAGACACAGCGCCGCTACTTCCTTTTGCGAAAGCTGTGCAAGCTCTTCTTTTAACTGGCTGATGGTTGCCGCCTTCATAATAGTTTATTATCAATGAAAAGACTGTGCAAAAAACCGAAGCCCGGCCAGAACATAGGTAAAACATTAGGCAGTACCTAAACACGCCGTAATCTCAGGTTACAACCGCCCTTTGCTTTTATAAGTGCTGCATCCATTTTAGCGCGCCACAAGCATAGCTGCATTTCTTTTCTCTCTGAAAAATTCGCGGATTTCAGCTTCTTTACTTTCCTCCCAGAAACGGGTGGAATGAATAATCTTTTTTCCCTTTTTGTACAACTCTTCGGGTGAAGCCGGCAAACCGCGCCACGCGCAACCGAAAGGACCGCTGCCGGAGGCTAAGTCGCCGAGGTGCATACCAACGGATTTTACAAGCAGCGAAAATAAATGATCTTCCTCGAGGTAAACTTTTTTAAGCAGGTACTGCGGTAATAAGCCTACTTTATCAAGCGCAATAAGTGCCGCTTCACTTACAAAATAACTGCCGCCAAATACACTCTCACCGGTTTTATAGCCATGCTTTAACGCTTTTCGATAGCGCCGCAGCAGTATCCAGTGTGCTATCGGCTTACGAAAGAAACGCTTGGTAGTGGTGATTTTTGTAATCTCTTTTTGCGGAAACGAAATGTCCCAGGGAGCGCCGTCGTATTGCCGCGGGTATTGCCCGGCCATGCCAACAGAAGGCTGCGCTTTAAACAGCGCAATAGCTTCCCGCTCCGGCGCCGGGCCTATAATCAGTGCATCGGTGTCCAGCTTTAACAAGGCATCAAAATGATAATGCTGTATAGCATATTTGTAAGCAAGGCACAGATTTACATACAAGCCGCACATTCGGCCCATCGGCTCCGGTGTAGGCACAATATCTATTTGAAGTTTGCCATCAAACTGTTGCTGTACAATGCTCCCGGTACCTTTATGCGAATCGTCTGCGAGAATAATTTTAAAGCTGCTTTTTGTATAATGAATTATGCTGTGGATATTATCTGTAACAAATTCCGGCAAGGCGTCCGGGCCGATTGGTATTACTACTACCAGTTCAAACTGTTGTTTCATAAGTTATGCTTAAATAGGTTGCTCTTAAGGCGTAACATCAGTAATAATAAATTAAGGAGCTTATGGAATAGTCAGTGCCGGAATGCGTTGTTAATTCGCCGATTCTGTTTTGAATCTCCGGAACACCGGGAAAAAAAGAATCCTGTTTTTTAACTGCTTCACCATAGTGCGCGCTTCGCTATCTACCATCAGCAAAAGCAGTATAAAGAAAATGGAAAATACAGACGACTCCACCATCAGTTTGCTGAAATACATATCGGCAGGCAAAAGGCCCGCCACCAGCGTTTTGCATCCCCATACCGCCAGTAAACTTATAGGGATAATGATGGCCCAAAGTTGCAGGGAGCTGCGTATCTGCGAACCCTGGAAGTAGCCCATCTTGTAAACTTTATAAGGAAAATAAAAGAAGTCGCCAACGAAGGTAAGTGTAAGCGTAACTGTAATAGCACCGATGATACCGTAGTTTCTTGCACCAAAATAAACCAGCACGCCGTAAATAAGATTTTTTACGATATTAAACTGGCTGTTCTTTTTTATATCCCCCAGCGCATAGCCAACATTGGACATAAAATAAGAAATCAGTGCAAAGAAGTTGTAGAGTACCAGCAGGTACAATACGTTGTACCCGATAAATTTGCCCTTACCGGCCCACAGGTTTATTAAATCATCATAATTTACCAGGTAGATAAATGCCAGAAACAAAGCCGCATAGGAGTAAAATTTAAACTGCTTGTAAATAAGGGTCGTAATGGCGTTTGTGTCGCCGGTTCCTTTTGCATGTGAAATAAGCGGCATCAGGGCCACCGAATGCCTGCCTACCAAAGTATTGGTAAGGTTGATCGGCCGCTTATTAATTTCGTACATCGTAATCTGGCTGGAAGGAATAAACCTTGCCAGCACCAGCATATCAAGGCTCCCGGAAAGGCCGGAAATAATTTTAGAAGCGGAGGTGAACGAGAATATCTTAACGAATCTTTTAAAATGTTTTTTTTCAAAGAGTATTTCAAGCTGTTCTTTTTTCAGCAGCCGCAGCATAGACACCACATTGAAAATATTGATAAACAAGGCCCGGCAAAGATTAGCTATCGCAATAGACATCACCCCAAAACCGGTGTACAAAAAAATAAGGTTTACAAACAGGAAAAGGAAATTGGCAGACAGCGAAGCAATAGCCACATGTGCTGCATTGTGCAGGCCCTGGTTGATGCCGGACAACGTAAAAGACACCAGCGACATGCCGGTGGCAATAATGGTAATTACCAGTGCGGCAGCCAGATGCGGATATTGCGTTACATCTTTTTTAATAAGTAAGCCGATGGAAAAATAACAGGCAAAGCCAACTACAATGGCCAGGAGCACAATAATACCGGAGGCCATAAATCCCGAACCAATTGACCTGCCGATCTCGCCATATTCTTTGCGGCCGCGGTATTCTGCTATATTTTGTTGCAACACTTCGCCAACGCCGGGGTCGGTAAGCGTCATCCAGTTAAGTACGCTGCTGGTAGCCAGCCATACGCCCAACGTGCTGGCGTCAATATTTTTTACGTAAAGCGGAAGGAGCAGGATGGAGTTAAAGACATTAGTCAATACCCAACCATATTGAAAAACGAAATTCCACCGTAAGACTTTTTTTTCCATGTATAAAATCGGGTAATTTAAGCGTTTTGGTAGCTGCTTTTAATTGTAATTAACAGGTCTGTTAAAAGTCAGTATCCGGGTTTGTAAGGATTTATCAAATATTGTACAAAACTATTGCAAAGTCCTGCGGCCGCCGGTAAATCAACCAGATATTGTGTTAAAAAATAATATTTATTTTTATTATTGAAGAGCCACTCTCTTTGCCCTTTCCTATTTTATACTATAAGTCTGAAAGAAATCGCCGCTATACCTTTTGCATTAATGAAAAATGCTGCTTCCGCTTTTCGCTGAAATAAGTACGTATCTGTTGCTCATCAAGTTTTTGCCAATAGCGCACCGAATGGATAATTTTCCTCTTATCAGTAATTAATTGTTGCGGCGATACCGGCAGCCCTTTCCATGCACAGCCAAAGGGCATACCATTTCCGGCAAGGCTATCCAACTGAAACCCAACTGCTTTGGCAAGCAGGCTGAATAAATGGTCTTCCCCCAGGTTTACTTTTCCAAGCTTATGCTCCGGCAGCAGCCCTGCTTCTTCAAGTTTATATAATAATGCTGCACTCATGCTGTAAGCGCCGCCAAATACATTTTCGCCGGCACGATAACCATGCCCAAGTGCCTGTTTATATACTTTGCGCAGCATCCAGTTGCTAAAAGGCCTTCTAAAAAATTTCCAGGTGCTGGTGCCGTTGATAATCCGCCTGCGTGGCCATTCTATGTTCCAGGGCTTGCCATCATAATCTGTCCTGTACTGGCCAGCCATACCAACCGCCGGGTTCTGCTGATAGAAATGAATAAGATCCCTTTCTGGTGCTTCACCAATCACTAACGCATCGGTATCTAATTTCAGCAGCACTTTAAAAGCATACTTTTCAACGGCATGCCGGTACGCCAGTGAAAGGGTGATGTACAAGCCGGCCCAGCCACCCATTGCTTTTTTAGTTGTAATAACATCCGCTTCAGGAAATATTTCCTGCAAGCGGGAGCCGATACCTTCCTGCGAATCGTCGGCCAGAACAATTTTGTAAGGGCTGCCTGCATAAAAAATAAAACTCTGAATAGTATCGGCTGTAAAATCTATAGAAGAGCCGGGGCCAATGGGTATAACAACAATTACATCAACAGGTAGCTTCATTTACATTTTTGTTTTTAGGGGCAGCAGGCAATTACTTACAGCGTTTATAATTAACAAAACAATGCCTGCTCATCTACAGTACAACACCGGGGAAGTGAGGCAACTGTATATATAAAAAATCCACTTGCCCTGTTTAATCAATAATTATACCTTTCCTGATAAAAACACTATAAGCTATTACGGTGCTTCCTGTTTTTTATTTTCGTGCAACAGCTTTTCTATCCTGCGATCGGGTATAAACCAGGTGGCCGCAACGGCAGCATAAATTGCCAGGCTGATAGCGGGGAAATGAAAAGATAACAGTATTCCGGCTGTATAGGCAACGATAGATACAATGCCTTTTTTATCAATGCCCAGGCGCGCAATCAGCGAATCTTTGCCATGCACATGGATGAGGGTTTGCGTAAGCATATAATACGCGGCTCCCGCCATAAACAATACAAACCCATACAGCGCAACGGGCAAAGCGGTAAAATTATTTTCGTCCATCCATTCGGTAACGAAAGGCACGAGCGAAAGCCAGAACAGCAGGTGCGTATTTGCCCAGAGCACCCCGCCGCTTACATGTGGTGCAATGTGCATCAGGTGGTGATGGTTGTTCCAGTAAATACCGATGTATATGAAGCTTAATACGTAGCTCAGAAAAACAGGGAGTAATGGTTGCAGAGATTCAAGGGTGTCTCCGTGCGGCACTTTTATTTCGAGCACCATAATCGTGATGATGATGGCCATCACACCATCGCTAAAGGCTTCCAGTCTTCCTTTGCTCATAAGCGCAGTTTATACCGTGCAATATAACAGTAAATGTGGTGCAGATAAAAGGAATGGGCCGTTACCGGTGCACCAACTGTTGGTGCAGGCTGTCGGCGCCAAGGCTGGTTAAAAATTTTTCGGCAGCTTTTATACCATTGTTGAACAACTGCTTTTTTTCAGCCTCCGATGTTTTGCGCGGCCTGCCGGAAATATTGCCGTAACTAATATAAATGGTTCTGCCCTGCTCGTTTTGCAGGCCGGGCGTTTTGCGGTTGATGGCTTCCATCATCAGGTTCATGACGGCCATCATGTAATCCTTCATAGATAAAATGGCGTATGGAGCAATGGCTGTCTCCTTTTTCTCAAACGAAGTAATTTGTTCTGCACGCTCCAGCTTTAGCCCCAGCGTTTGTTGATTGTACTTCACCGCCTCACAAAACAAGGGGTCGCCACCTTCGGCACAGGTATCGAAAATATTGATTGGAAAATTATACAGCATACCGCCATCTACATACAACTGTACACCCGTCTTGCTATTTATCCGCACTTCGTGGCCAAGGCTGTCTATAGCTACCGGTTTAAAATAAATGGGAATGCAACCGCTGATGTGAACCGCCGTCTTCAACGTCATGGCAGGCGTACGCTGCCAGGAAAATATGTCCAGTTGCTGCTTTGTAATATTGGTACCGGTGCAATACAAATCTTTAAAACGGCGGTCTGTTGTGTGCAGTTGATGCAGTTGGGCAAAAGTAGTGCTGGTGTCGCCGGTTTTATTTCGGATGAGATTACTAAGCCATTGCTCAAAACGCTCGCCTTTAAAAATGCCATACTCATTTTTGATCCGGTAAAGCTTGCCAAAAACATCCCTGCCATCATTAAACTGCTGAATGCGAAGCGGGTATAAAATAGAATCTATTTCGTGCGAAGTATAACCGAGGCTTATCATGAGTGCAGCGATGGCGCCGGCCGACGAACCGGCCACCCGGTCAACATTATTAATGATGCCCTCGCGCTCCAGCACCTTGATGGCACCTGCATAGGCAAGCCCTCTTGTACCGCCGCCTTCCAGCACCAGATTTTTATAATTGTAGCTGCGTTGCGCATAAGACAGCAAGGGCAATAACAACAATAGCAGCAGTGCCTTTTTCATCCGATGAAAATAAAAAAGCAATCGTATAGCTAACGTTAAAAAAGGAAGATAGCTTTGTTATAAAAATGAAAATGCAACTATTCTTTTACCGGTTGATGGTATAGATGATTGTGAAATTCTGACTATGAAATTTAACAAACAGGTACATGAATATTGTTATGCTGCTTGCCCGTCGCACGAGACGATGCAGGCATATAGTATTGTATGGCCGCATGACAGGCACATTTTACTGTGTTCATTCAGCAATCATGGCAGTAAGTAAGGTAAAATTTAAGTGCAGCAATGCAAGTACCTGTTTACAGCTTTTGCTATCCTTCGAGGTTCCTGGCGTTGCTCCCGATGTAGAGCGCAAAGGCAGCCAGCGCCATATCTTTTAAAAGCGACACAAATGCCATTTGCCGCATGTCTGCACTGCCGGAATTAAGATAATTTGGCAAATGAACAGTCAGCACAAAAGAGATAAGTAATACGGCAAGCAGATAGCCGGCAAGCTGCACCTGCTTGTGTAGTATAAATGCGAGGCCCGCCAGGATAAAAGCAGCACCTACTACATATACCCAGATGATGCCGCCCGGAATAAAATCTGGAACATAGCCTACCAGGGTTTGCGGATTAACGAAATGATAAAGGCCAAAGCAAATAAGTACGATGCCCAAAATGATAACCGCGATGCGGGAGATGGTTTGATGTGTCATAGAGCAAGCTTTAATAGTATTAAATTAGAAGCTTTTTTCAGTACTACCAAAATTATTCGACCAACGCTGTATAATTGCGTAGCAGCGGTATAAGTGCGTATTTAACGGATGGCAGCCGGAGTAGCCGGACAGTTGCAAAGACATTATTATTAAATTATCTAACGGCGATTGAACCGGGGCTAACGCTTTTGAAACCGGATGGCTTTGTCACTGCCGGTTTTAATAAAATAATTGCCGGTTGCGAATCCCGCAACACTAATGCGTTGCTGCCTGCCTGTAATAGTGCCTTTTTGTACGATGCTGCCATTGCTGCTGAGCAGAATATACTGCACCGGCGCGGCAATAGCGCGGCCCATATCTATAACAATGGTGCCGGGCGTACTTACATCTATTTTCAGCCCCGCACCTGCAACGGGCACGTTTACAAAAATGGTGTTGGAAATATTTATGGCGCCGTCATTGTTGGCTTGCAGCAAACGATAATAACTGCTGCCGCTTAACGGCTTCACATCTGTATAGTGATAAGCTGCTTCCTTTGTAATTGCTCCTGCATTAACCTCGCCGGTTGCGGAAAAGCTTTTGCCATCTGCAGAGCGCTCTATTTTAAAGAAGGCATTGTTTGAGGCTGCAGCCGCTTGCCAGCTAAGCTCAACAACCGGCGGCGTGTAAACCGCTTTAAAGCTTGTAAGCGTAACCGGCAGCACACCCGCGCCGGGCAAACTGAAAGCGTAGAGTCTTGCCGGCACTTTAAAAGGAATACCAAACATGCTGCGGTTAATTTGTTCGTTGGAAATATAACCTGTGGTATTACTAATAAAACAGATGCCTTCGGTCTGTCCTTTATCTTTAGACCAGTCGGCAAGGTCTATGGACTTTCCCAGATCAAATTTTTGCTTATTGCCGCTGAAGAATTTACCGCCTGTATAATCGGTTAACACCCACATAAATAAATCGGTAAGGTTGGTGCTGTAGCCAAGCAAGGCAATCTTATTATCCGGCGCCAGCGCCGCACCGGTAACCAGGCCCTGCACATTATATGTTTCTACCGGCACTGCAACCTGCGTACCCGGCGCTGCGGGTAATGTATAATGCCTTGTATAACCATCCAGCCAGTCTTTGGTAAACAGGTGGATCATATTATCTTTTACAAAAAAAGCTTCACAATCAAAATTGGTATTATTGGCGCTGTTGGTAACGGGGTGTTGTATCACCTGGTCCTGGTAAGAAAAACGGATGGTCTCTGCAGTTACATTTATTACTGCCTTTGTGGTCACCGATCTTTTCTTAACGCGATAGATGGTAAGGTCGGTGCGATTGCCATCCGCGTTATTGCCAAAGTCGCCAATATAAAAATACTGGTCGTCTGCAGTTATGTCTTCCCAATCCACATTGGCAGCATTGGTAACGTGTACCGTTTGTACAATAGCGCCATCGCTTTCCTGTATCCTGTAAAAAATCGGCCGGGTTGCCGCTGTCGTTCAGCGTCCATAAGCCGCCCGATGTATAAATCAATCCTGAGTTCTCATTTAATTTTACCGGCAGCTTCCGGGCGTTGGTCAACGCAACGCCCGCAGGTGCATACCGGCAACTGCCATCATTGCTCCGGGCGGCCGGGTTGTAATTTATAGCTTTCGGATCGGTACAGCCACGCTGCGCCGTTGCCGGATGTGCCAATGTAATTAGCAGGAGAATAACAATACAATGTTTTATGCCTGACATATTTTATAAAGTTGGAAAGTAAAATGCCGTTTCTGTTGCAGGCAAGAATCGGCTTGATGCCGGGAGTTTTACAAACAGAAACTGTGCTTGCTTTAAAAATTAGCTGACCGGCCTTTAGATTACATATTCGGGTACTGCGGCCAACTGAGCCGGGTGAGAATCAGGACTCACCGTTTGTTTTACGGTATTACGTATCACATCATCCAGGTTATTAGCTTCTTCCTTTATCAGTTCCAGCAACTCATCCTTCTCTTCTTCGCTGCAGGCAATATTAGTAAGATTTAATAAGCCTTTTATATTGGCGAGCGGCCGCCGCACTAAGTGCGACTGATTGAAGGCAATATTTTTAAGTTGATCGTTTTGCTGGTTAATTCTTTTAATGGTAGGCATAAAAATAAATATGGCTTCCAGTATAATAACGGTGACAGAACAAAGCATTATGAGCGCCTGGAATAGCTTGAACCGGTGTATCTTATTGGTTGAAAAAGCATCTACCGCAACAACCAGCTTATCCAATTGGTTTAAATAAGTTTCCTGCTCATTCATCAGCTTTACAAAAGAGTAATCGTCCGTTCCGGTTACTGCAACCTCCAGTATAGCATTAAAGGTGCCGAATGCTTTGTCTAATGCGCGGTATTCTGTTACAAAAGGACTATTCGGATGATCTTTTGGAGTAAGGATGGTATTTTGTATAGCATACAGGCTATCCCGTATAATATTAAGCGGCAGTCCTACGGTGCTCCCCTCTAACCTGTCGGCTGCAATTTCCTTTACAAGCATCAGCGACCGCGTACCCTGATCGTTAGCTACGTCTATCAGGCTTCCTTCATTTTTTATATCATTCAAAGAATGCTCGATTAAGAATTGTGATAAAAGTGTAAGCAAAATAATAGACAACGTCATAATCCAGAATGGATATAACAAGCTATTACGATTGGTAAAAAAAAATTTCATTGTTAAAAAATGATAATGGCTTCAGAATTTCAAAGGTATTATTTACCCATCACCAGAAAATTAACTTATACAATAATGTAATTAAAAAGTGCTTGAATAGTAGGCTTTTTTTAATTACCGGCCCGGAGGTCCGGATTATTGCTGCTTGAAAGAAACAGCAAAAAATTTCAGCAGCCTTTTGGTATTTGCTTGAAATCCTTTCCGGTCAGGGTCTTTATAATTGCTTTACCGCCAATACTACTATCTATACAGCAGTTAAACGTATAAAGGTGACTATTAACCGGGCAGTAAACAGCGAGCTTGCACCAGCAATTTAAGCGATAGCGTCTTCGGCAAAAGAAGAGCTTCCTGCTGCCCAAAAACAGAACTGTGTACCGGTGATAAGGCAGAATAAAAGAAAGGCAGAATAAAAAATTATTCTGCCTTCGGGCAATTTGTTTTTTTAAAGGTTGGGTCTGCTTTCCGGATTTAAGGTTGAAAAATTTTTGTTGGGTTAACGGGTTGAAAATTTTGTTTAGGGTTTAAAAAGCTTTCGCCGGGTTTAAGATTGAAAAATTAAAGTTCAGGGTTGAAAAAAAGCTGTGTTACTAATATTGCTATCTGTACCGGACTGCGTCTCTCCAAAAGGCGGTGATACCATTATGAGTGCAAAGCATATTTTTCATAAAACGATGTTGTGTTATTGTGCTTGTTTGCTACTTCCCCTAAACTTTTTTTTCTCCATTGCTGATGCAAAAGTATAGCGTCCGCAACCCCTTTACAATCGCATAAATATGCGGTATATGTACTGCACGCTTTCGCACATCTTTGACGAGAATAAGAACGATGCACAGCGTAACCCGGTGTAATATTTCTTTATTTTTGAAACTGATTAGTTATGATTGACTCCTCAGCCATTATTTATACTTCCAAACACTTATGGAGCTTACTGATAGCTTGCCTCCTGGCAAGCTGCAGCACGATGGCGCAGGAATACATTTTTAATCACCTGACTACAAAAGACGGCCTTGCTTCCAACTTCGTTAACTGCATGTGGCAGGATAAAAAAGGCTTTCTGTGGGTAGGTACCGAAAGCGGTTTGCAGCGCTATGATGGCTACAACTTTATCTATCCTTATTATGGCAGTGCCGACCAGGTGCCCGAGCAGCCGGTGCAGCAGATACTGCAGGACAAGGACGGCCGGGTATGGCTGCGCCAGAACCGCAGTATCGGCATCTTCGACCCGCTTACGTTTAAGTTTCATAAAGTGCCGGTGCATTTTAAAAAAGTGGTCGGGGATGTTTATGATTACCAGTTGTATAAAGACAGCCGGGGCAATGTTTTTTTAATAGTTGTTGGTTACAACTGGTTTTACTTAAATGCTGCCACGTTGGCGATGGAAGAAGATGCAGTACCTTTTAAAATACCCTACACTTTTAATGTCACTAAAGTGGTGGATGATGCCGGTAAAAAAATAAGCTGGATAGCGGGCAGGCAAGGGCTGATGATGTACGACTGGCAGCAGCAGAAGTTCTATACGCATGACAATAATCCGGGTAATAATCCATTGCTTGGGAGTAAACAATTTACCCGGTTTGTCACCAATTTCTTTATAGATAGCCGGCACCGCTACTGGATAGTAAGCTGGGATATGACGCCCGGCCACATCACGCAAAACTGCTACTGCTACGATGAGGCATATAACCGTTTTACAAGCGATACGGCAGGCATTGCCAGCAATATAAAAGGCTATTATGAGTTAAGCCACTTTACAGAATTTGGCGACTCGATCGTGATGGTGTACGGCATTAACTGTATGCTGATGAATGAAGACAACCGGTTTATTTCTTTTTTAGACAGCAGCAATGCTTCTTTTAATATTGAATATACAGATATAAAGGATGTAATGCAGGACCGGGAAAAGCTGCTGTGGGTAGCTACCGATAACGGATTGTATAATACACTGGCCAATAACAGCCTCAGCAATCACCTCGTACTTGATGAGCAGAAAGCGCCCGCATCTATTACCTGCGCAATGCAATACGCCGATACCGACATTTGGATCGGCACCTGGGGCCGGGGAGTGTTAGCGCTTGGCAAAACGGTATATGATTACAGTAAGGTAAATATTTATAAAAACAAAATGCCGGATATTGACTATACCGGCGTGTGGGATATGCACCAGCATCGTAAAAGTGGTAAAGTGTGGATAGCCTGCCAGGGCGGAAAGCTTACTGTTTACAATCCGGCTACGGATAAAACGACCTATCTGAAGCCCGCAGTTTTTGAAGGCAGCACGGTGCGGCAGGTACAGGAAGACAGCAGCGGCAACCTGTGGTTTGGCTGCCAGAATGGTTTGCTTGTAAAATGGAATTATAATAAAAACGAACAAGACAGTTCGTTTCATGTTGTTGCCAGGCTCAGTGCATTCATTAGTAGTCTTTACATAGATCGGAAAAACAAGCTTTGGGTAAGCACCGGCGGCGGGGGATTGATTTTATATAATACTACTACCTGCAAACCCGAAAAGCAATACCTCGAAGGCCACGGCAATGGCAGCCTCTCCACCAACCACATAAGAAATGTGGTGCAGGTGAATGACAGTATTTTCGGTGTTGCAGGCGACGTGCTGAATATACTTAATACCAATACCGGCGCAATAACGCTTACTACTGCTTTCGCAGGGTTGCCGATCGGTAATATACTCTCCGTTCAGGCCGACGACGACGGGCAGTTTTGGGTAAGCACGCCAACAGGGATTTATAAATACAACACGTACACAAATACATATATCAAATACACACAGTGGGACGGACTGATAACGGTTTACAATAACAAATTTGTGATGGAAACCAGCACAAAGCTGAAGAATGGAAACCTCATTTTTGCCGGTAACCAGAACCTCGTTTCGTTTGACCCGGCCCAGTACAAAACAAAACATTCACCGCCCGATGTTGACATTACCAGTTTTGTATTATTTAATCAATACCTGCCGGTAGATTCTTTATTACACCTGCCGGAAATAAAGCTTAGCTACAATCAAAACTCTTTGGTTATCAAATTTGCTTCGCTCAATTTTACGCAGATAGATAAGCTCATTTATTATTACAAACTGGAGGGAGCTGATAAAGACTGGCTACAAGCAGATCAGTTGCAGGCTACCTACACGCTGCTGCCGCCCGGCAGTTATACTTTTATGGTACGCGCGCAAAGCGAGGAAGGCATTTTTGCCGCCCATACAACAAACCTGCACATTGTAATCCTGCCTTCCTTCTGGCAGTCTATCTGGTTTTATATACTGCTGGCACTGGTAATGGCCGGGCTGCTGTATTACCTGCACCACCTGCGCATACAACGCCTGCTGCATGTGGAGAAGGTGCGCACGCGCCTCGCGCGGGACCTGCACGACGATATGGGCTCTACACTCAGCACTATCAATATCCTCAGCAATATGGCTTTAAAAAAAGCGGATACCGACCAGCATACGGCCAAAGAATTTATTGCACGCATCAGCAACAACTCCTCGCGGATGATGGAAGCGATGGATGACATTGTATGGAGCATCAACCCGGTAAACGATAACATGCGCAAAGTGGCGGCACGAATGAAAGAATTTGCGGGCAATGCGCTGGAGGTGCAGGACATCAATTATACTTTTGCCATTGATGAAGGCTCCAAAGATTTAGGGTTTGATATGGAGACACGCCGCGGCATTTTCCTAATTTTTAAAGAAGCGGTCAACAACATTATTAAGTATGCACAATGCACCGAAGTAAGCATCAGTATGGAGGTGCAGAAAAAATGTTTTATAGTTACCATAGCAGATAACGGTATTGGCTTCGACCCGGCCAGGCAGGTGGCCGCGCACCGGGGCAATGGCCTTAAAAACATGCATAAAAGAGCAGAAGGAATGCATGGCGGTGCGCTCGATATTAAAACGGCTGCAGGCAAGGGAACAACACTGGTGTTAAAGATCCCGGTGTGAGGCAGGTTTAAATGTTTGCGGCAGATTACTATAGCTGCAACTTCAGCACATTAACCCTAACACTTTAGACATCTTAACCCCGTAACCCGCAAACAGTAATACACGCCACCCTTAACCGCATACTTATGCTATTAAAGGGTAAAGCCTGCAAAATATCTTTGCAGGTATGATACAAAAAATACGCGAACGAATGATAAAAGTTTTGATCTACGATGATGTGCAGGAACTGCGCGAGACACTGGAAATGCTGATAAGCACTACCGAAGGTTTTGAAGTGGCGGGCGCCTTTGATAACTGCGAAACCGCACCGACCGACATTGCCGTACTGCAGCCCGATGTAGTGCTGATGGATATAGATATGCCGGGCCTTACAGGTATTGAAGGCGTAAAGAATATCCGGGTGAAAAACGGGGATGTAAAAATCCTGATGCTTACTGTATTTGACGATAATAAAAATGTGTTTGAGGCAATTAAAGCGGGCGCTAATGGCTACCTGCTAAAAAAAACCAACCCGGCGCGCCTGATAGAATACATTCGCGAAGTATATGAAGGCGGCGCACCTATGAACGCTTCTATTGCTACGCAGGTGCTTAAGATGTTTGCCACGATACCTTCGCCGGCAGGCAATAATTACAATTTATCGGAGCGCGAAAAGGAAGTTTTGCAATTACTGGTAGATGGCAACAGCTATAAAATGGTAGCTGCCGATATGAACATCAGCATAGATACCGTGCGCAGCCATATCCGCAATATTTACGATAAGCTGCATGTCAACTCAAAAAGTGAGGCCGTAGCCAAAGCGCTCAAACATAAAATTGTGTAAGTACCGATACCCATAACAAAAACTACCGCAGGCAGGGCTACAGCTTTTTAGTATGCAGCAACTTTTACAACACCACTGCCTCTTTATTGTATTTGTTCCGGTAATCAACAGGCGTCATACCGGTTGTTTTTTTAAATATCACCCGGAATGCCTTCGTATCGTTGTAGCCAACATCATACATTACTTCATTAATATTTTTCCGGCTCGTTTCAAAGCTGTGCTTGGCAGCTTCCACCTTTACCCGTTGTATATATTCCACCACCGTATTGGAAGTAGCTTTCTTAAACCGGCGCTCCAGGTTGCGTCTTCCCAGGGCCAGTTTTGATGCCAATTGATCAACAGAAATTTTTTCACTGAAATTCTTTTCAATAAATGCCTGCGCCTCTTTTATCGGCTCATCTTCATGGTCTTTCTGACCCTGGAAAATAGCAAAGGGCGACTGGCTCCGGCGCTCAATATCTATCTGGAAAGCCTTGGACATAAAAACAGCTATGTCGCGCCCGGCGTACTTCTCCACGAGGTACAGAATAAGATTAAGGTAAGAGAAAGCGCCGCCGCTGGAGTAGATGCCGCTTTCATCCGTAATTATTTTGTCTTCCACTAAATTAACTTCCGGAAACATACTTCTAAAGTCTTTAGCGGCCATCCAGTGCGTGGCACACTTCTTCCCATCTATCAGGCCGGTAGAAGCCAGCAAAAAAGCGCCTACACAGAGGCTTGCCACCTCGGCGCCACTCCTGTGTTGCTTTACAATCCAGGGAACCATTTCCTTATTATCTGCCAATACGGTTGCCATATCACCGTCAAGCGCCGGTATAATAACAAGGTCTGTTTTATGGATGTCTTTTAGCAGTACATCGGTATAGACGGTATAGATACCATTATGCGCCAGTACTTCTTTGGCAAGCCCTGCTAACTGCACGGTAAACAGCGCTTTGCGCCCCGTGCTTTTCAGAAACTTATTTACTTCGGTTAATACCTGCCGGGGGCCTTCCACACTGCCTAAAACAGCTCCCTGCGGAACAAGGATCGTTATGTGTTTCATGTTTCAAAAATAGCCAGAATTGTTGTCGCAATCAACACCATAAATTGCCGTATTCACACCTGTTGCAACTACTATAATAATGATAGGTTTGTTGCCTTAATTAAATAGCATCGGCATGAAAAATTATGAGGCACAAAGAAATATAACAGCGCTTTTTGCATCGCTGGATGTAACGACCGGGGAGCTGTTGCAACTGGCTTCTTCCCTTAATGAAGAAACAATAAATACCGTTCCGTTTAAAGACAGTTGGACGGCAGCGCAGGTGGCAGATCATGTTGCAAAGTCAACTGCTTTTGCTGTATCTGCATTGGAAGCGCCGGGTAAAGAAACAGAAAGGCCGCCCAATGAAAGAGCCGAAGAATTAAAAGCTATTTTTTTAGATTTTACTACCAAATTAAAGTCGCCCGGCTTTATTGTACCAACGCAACCAAATTATAAAAAAGAGACAGTGCTGTTAAATTTAAAGCTGCAACTGGAAAAACTGAACACGATAAGAAATATAACAGATTTATCCACACTCACCAGCCTTCCTGCGCTTGGCGAAATTACAAAGCTTGAATTGCTGTACTT
The DNA here is from genome assembly GCA_965247435.1 of Ilyomonas sp. Classification (GTDB taxonomy): domain Bacteria; phylum Bacteroidota; class Bacteroidia; order Chitinophagales; family Chitinophagaceae; genus Ilyomonas. The sequence continues at coordinate 4,064,565 of OZ252019.1, forward strand.
TGTTTTGTATCATACTCAAAGGCATGTCCACCAGTTGAAAAAAATTTTGCAGGCCATAAAAAGCTATTAAATTTTTTAAGTATAGAACCCTGGTAATGTTTTATATCATAACAACAAAATTTAGAATACTATGACAGGGATTAATGCTTACATCAATTTCAGCGGCAGCTACCGCAAAGCAATGATTTTTTACAAGGAATATTTGGGTGGAGAATTAAGACTATAAACAGCAGCAGGATTGCCCATAGAAGTGCAGTGTTCCGGTGCTGTGAAGCATCAGATGTTACACATTATGCTGTGTAAAGACTGCATTAATACTGATGGGCGCTGCTATGGCCGGCCCGGAAGGATTTGGTAAAAGCAACAATATAGCGCTTTCTGTAAATTGCAGCAGTGAGGAAGAAATTAATAGCTTCTTTACAAAGCTTGCAGTCGGCGGCAACATTATTAACCCGTTAAAGCCACAGTTCCGGGGAGCAATATTCGTCGTAGTTACCAATAATTTTAGAGTACAATGGATGTTCAATTACGACAGGAATAGGCAATCATAGAATAACTGCAGTATGTTTTTTCTTTCAAAACGCATTTGGGATAAATAAGCAAATCAATTATTCACTCACTAAAATAAAAAACAATGGCAACAGTAAACACGTACCTAAATTTCAACGGCAATACCGAAGCAGCATTTAATTTTTACAAATCCGTTTTTGGTGGCGAATTCCGCATGTTACAGCGCTTTAAAGACACGCCGGATGCAGCTACAATGCCTGCAGAGGAGCAGGAAAAAATTATGCATGTGGCTTTGCCAATCGGTGGCAACATCCTGATGGGTACCGATGTGACTCAGGCAATGCCGCCCGTAACATTTGGCACCAGCACTTCTATTTCCGTAGATGCCGAAAGCGAAGAAGAAGCGCACCGGTTATTTGAGGGACTTTCTGCCGGCGGAAAAGTAACGATGCCCATTGAGAAAATGTTCTGGGGTTCTTTGTTTGGTATGCTTACAGATAGGTTTGGTGTGCAATGGATGATGAACTATCATCTTACCCAGCAGTCGTAAGTTTGCCAGCGGTGTGTATGGCAGTTACCGGACTTGTTGTGCAATGACGTTCTCTCCGGTAGCTGCTGTATTTCATTTAACTTGTGGCAATAGTACAAGACAACTTATGCAGCGGCAGTTATCTTACATTTCTCTTGTTAAAATAGTTTGTTGTTACCTGCTGTTCTGTGCAGTGCTGCCTTCAAAAAAAGCAGTAGCGCAGTGCATAGCTAATGTTACTATGTATCCGTACGAGGAGGATTTTGAAAACAATGACGGCGGCTGGACTTCCGGCGGCGATAACTCAGACTGGGCCTGGGGTATGCCTGTAAAAAGAATAATAAAAGATGCCGGCAGTGGCAGCAAATGCTGGATTACCGGCGGGCTTACTAAAACAGGGTATAACGATAATGAAAGCTCCTACCTGCAAAGTCCTTGTTTCGATTTAACAAACCTGAGTTATCCTTATATCAGCTTTAAATTATTTTGCGATACCGAAGCCGGCTTGGATGGCGCTAACCTGCAATACTCACCCGATAACGGCAGCACCTGGATTAAGGTTGGCAAATTTGGACAGCCCCAGGATTGTTTCAACAGCGGCTGGTACAATAACCGGAGCATACAATTCCTAAGTACAGCGGATGGCTGGAGTAGCCCGGATAAAAGCGGCGGCCAATGGAGTGTATCGCAAATATTATTGCCTTTTACGGGCGGCGACATGAAGAAGGTAATGTTCCGCTTTTATTTTGGCGCCGGCAGTAAAAGCAATACTTACGATGGCTTTGCTGTTGATGATTTTTTTATGGGGGAAGCACCGGTTGCCGCGCAGGCTTCTTTCGGTTATACCTGTCTCAATGCATCTTCTGCAAGTTTTACTGCACAAGCCGCTCCGTGCCTTAGCCAACTGCAATGGAATTTTAATGATTTTGTTTCCGGAGTTTCTAACGTGGCCAGTGGCACTACGGTCACGCACACATTCAGCGCGCCGGGTATTTACGGTGTGCGGCTCACCGCAACCGGTAACAACGGAGAAGAGATTATCAAAATCAAACAGGTTTCAATCATTAAGGCAACGGCAAAAACAATTACTCCGGTAGCGTGTGGAGGGAGTACCGCACTTGTGCAGGCGGTAGTAGAAGGAAATGATGACCTCAACTATCAATACCGCTGGCATGCATTACCTGAAATAACTACGGCAACAGCTACTTTACCAGCCGGCAGCTATACGCTGGAAGTAAGTGCTGACAATAGCTGTACAGCTACTGCACCAATAACTATAGAAAAACCAGCCGCCTTACAATTAAATTTAGGTCATGATACGGCTATCTGCAACGGAGAAGTACTTATATTAAACGCCGGAAATTTTGCAACATTTACCTGGGATGATTTAAGCAGCCAGCCGCAGCGAATCATTCGTAAAGAAGGAATATACCATGTAACAGTAAAGGATACAAATGGCTGTGAAGGAAGTGACACGATTAACATTATTGCCGGCTGTGGGGCTGTTTATTTTCCGTCGGCATTTACACCCAACGGTGATTTTTTCAATGATTTTTTTGGGCCGCTGGGTAATGTTCTTCCGGTAACAAATTATACGCTGCAGATTTATAACCGGCCGGGTGCACTTGTTTTTAAAAGCGTGGCGCCTGCACACAAATGGAATGGCCGCTACAAAAATTATCCGGCAGTAGCAGGCACTTATTTGTACATCGCACAGTTTAAGTATAATGGTACCAGTATTATAAAAAGAGGAACGGTTACTGTTTTATTGTAGCAACAGGAATGTTTATGTAACCGGTTAATATTAAAAAAAATCTTTCCGATGCAAACAATTGGCCGCTCCCGCTCCGCCGGAGCCGCCTTTTTTTGTATGTTTTTAATACCCTGCTCTCATTCCAACACCGGTGTTTCCGCTTGCTTCGCGGCCGTAAACAATTTTTTATATGCTTCCTTTTTAAGCAACTGGCGGCTTGTGAGCCGGCTGCCATCATGGCTCCAGCCCGGCGCCCTGAACAGGTAGTTTAGTTTTGTGCGCAGGCTAATGTCTTTACGACATACATCTTTCCACAGGCTTTGCCATTCGTGAAAAACAAGGTTAACGGCAGTCGGCTTTTCAATGTTGGTAACGAGCCCGTATTTTATCGGCTCATATTTATCTGCCGGCAACTCTTCCTGAAAAGTACCGAACAGCTTATCCCAGATAATTAAAAACATGCCCATATTTTTATCTAAATACCTTATGTTGCTTGCGTGGTGCACGCGGTGGTGCGAAGGCGTAACCAGCACATACTCCAGCCAGCCCAATTTGTTGATTATTTCGGTATGAACGAAGGTGCCCCATATTTGCGTAGCGCTGTACATAAACACAATATCCAATGGTCTGAAGCCCAAAAAGGAAAGCGGTAAAAAATAGACAAAGCGATAGAGCGGCTCAAACACCGAAGAGCGGAAACCCACACTGAAATTGAGATCCTGTGAGCTATGATGGGTTACGTGCACCGCCCAAAACAACCGCACTTCATGATCAAACCGGTGAAGCCAGTAATACAAAAAATCTTCCGCCAGCAGCAATACCAGCCAATAGATTACCGGGTTGGCAAATCGGAAAAAGGCATGCAGGAAAAACACCTGCAGAATAGCTATATATACAATACGGAAAGCCGCGTCAATAGCAGTATTGAGCAGCATCAGGTACACATTGGCAGCCGTGCCCCGCACGGTATAAACCTTGCGCTGCTGCAGGTGGGTAAGCAACAGCTCCAGCCCGATGATGATAACATATACCGGTGTAGAAATAAGCAGCAGCCATTGTTCTCTTAACGATTCCATGCTCCTCTTTGTATTATGCAAAGTAAAGCAGCAGTTGTTAATACAGGATTTAAAATGTTTTTAAATAAATCATCCCGGCATATTGCATTGTTGTGCCGCAAAGCGGTAATCAAGTGCGCTGCTATTTTTTTAACCCATCAATAAGCGTATTAAACCATCAACCCAAAACAATCCATTTACCTTTGCAAAATAATGACCGATTTTATTAACAGCAACTGGCAAAAGCAATCTGCAGACCATCAAAAGCAATACAGGCAAGTACTGGAGCGCGGCGATAAAAACAAGTTGTTGAAACAGTTACCCAAACTGAATGCAGAAGCGTTTGCAGCTATCAATTGCCTCCACTGCGCGGCCTGTTGTAAAAATTATTCGCCGCGTTTTAAAACGCCGGACATCAAACGCATCAGCCGGCATTTAAAAATGAAGGAAGGCGTTTTTATCGAGACGTATTTAAAGCTGGACAGCGATGGCGATTATGTGGTAAAAAGCACGCCCTGCCCTTTTTTAGGCGCTGATAACTATTGCACCATTTACAACGTACGCCCGTCCGATTGCGGGCGCTTTCCCTATACCGCCGAAGATGTGTTGCTGAAGCGCCCGAATATTACCCTGAAAAATTCCACCTTCTGCCCGATCGTGGTGCATGTGCTGGAGAGATTAAATCCCTGACTTATAAGCGGGTAATGATATACTTAACCTGCTAAAAGTTTTAAACCTCATCAGGGGAACGGGACTTTACCTTTGCACCCGTGAGACATAAAAAAGCACCCGTTATTTTACCTGATGTGTATGTAGAAAAATATGCGGCCGAAGGCAAGTGCATCAGCCGTGTGGAAGGCAAAGCGGTATTCATAGAAAATGTAGTGCCCGGCGATGTGGTGGATGTACAACTGTATAAAAACAAACGGGACTGGGCAGAAGGCTTTCCGCTTCGCTTTAAACAATATGCGGCCGACAGGATCGAACCGTTTTGCAAACATTTTGGCGTGTGCGGCGGCTGCCAGTGGCAACATTTACCGTACGAAAAACAACTGCAGTACAAGCAGCAGCAGGTGATAGACAATCTTACGCGCATTGGCAAAATAGCGTTGCCGGAAATCTTGCCTATAATGGGGTGCCGGCACACCATCCGCTACCGCAATAAACTTGAATATACGTTCTCTAATAAATGCTTTGTGCCGGATGCCGAATTCAGAAAGCTAAGCAAGGAAGAAGCAGCGGAGGCGCACAATAAAAATGTAGCCGGGTACCATGCAAAAGGCGTATTTGATAAAGTAGTGGATATTGATATTTGTCACCTGCAGGAAGAGCCGACCAATGGCATCCGCAAAACGATAAAACAATATGCTCTTGATAATAATCTCCCGTTTTACGACATCCGGGAACATACCGGCTGGCTGCGGACGATGCAGGTGCGATTAGCCACAACAAGTGAACTGATGGTGAATATTGTAACCGGCTATGAAGATGCAAAGCATCAGGAAGCTTTACAAACTTTATTGCTGCAGCTTTTCCCGCAAATCACTACGCTGCTGTTTACCATTAACGGTAAAAAAAACGATAGCCTTTACGATTTAGAGCCGCAGGCGGTATATGGCAAAGGGTACATTATAGAAAAGCTCGAAGATTTTCAATTTAAAATAAGCCCGAAATCTTTTTTTCAAACCAACAGCCGGCAGGGCGAGAGACTGTACGAGATAACGCGGCAGTTTGCCGGCCTGGATGGAACGCAAACTGTGTACGACTTATACTGCGGCACCGGCAGCATTGGCATTTTTGTAAGTAAAAACGCCAAAAAAATTATCGGGGTGGAAATGGTGGAAGAAGCGGTGCAGGATGCGCGCGAAAACGCGGTGCTAAACAATGTAACCCACGCACAGTTTTTTACCGGCGATGTAGTGGAAACCTGCAACGATGCGTTCTTTGCCATGCACGGCAGGCCTGATGTAATAATTACAGACCCGCCACGCGCAGGTATGCACGAAAAACTGGTAAACAAATTGCTGGAAATAGGGGCGCCGTTAATAGTCTATGTAAGCTGTAACCCGGCTACACAGGCGCGGGATTTATCCTTACTGGATGCTAAATATAATGTGACAAGGATACAGCCGGTAGATATGTTTCCGCATACCCTGCATATTGAAAACGTAGTGCAGCTAAGCTTAAGAGCAAACAACAAAGATATTTTTTGAGAATGTAAAGCAGCAAGCAACATAGTAATTGCAATTTTTGTCTCACACCTGGCAATAAAAAATCATCAGCAACAGCATGACAGAATTCAGACCCGGAAGTTTTCAGATTTTACCTACTATTATCAAAAACCTGCTGATCATTAACGTGCTGATGTTTCTGGCGCAGAATGTATTTGGCAACAAGCTTGGCTTTTCTTTCGACGATGTGTTTGCGCTGCATACCTGGCAGAGCGATTTATTTAAGCCCTGGCAATTTATTACACACTTGTTCATGCATGGCGATATAGGCCATATTTTCAGTAATATGCTTGCCTTGTGGATGTTTGGCTCGATCCTCGAAAATTTGTGGGGACCAAAACGTTTCCTGATATTTTATCTGGTGTGTGGCCTTGGTGCGGCCCTTTGCCACATGACCGTATTATTTATTGAGAATCAAAAGATGATACATGATTACAACCTGCTGCTCGGTTCGGGCGGCAATGCAATGGACCAGGCTGTTTACTTTGTACAGAAATATGGCAATGGCAATATAGGATCGCCACAACAAATTTTAAATTTACGTTTAGATGAGGCTACCCTCGGTGCTTCCGGCGCCGTATTCGGCTGCCTCGTGGCTTTCGGATACCTTTTTCCTAATACCTATATCTATTTGTACTTTTTTGTACCTATCAAAGCCAAGTGGTTTGTAATTCTGTATGCAGGATTTGAATTGCTGAACGCCATTCAAAACAGTGCCGGGGACAACGTGGCGCACGTGGCGCACCTCGGCGGTGCACTGGTCGGGTTTATTCTCGTATATTACTGGAATAAAAATAACCGCCGGAATTTTTATTAAAACTTAACAGCTTATCCAATTTTTTGTAAGCAATTTTGAAAACTTTATATTTATGGCGGTGATGCAACAGAACAGAAGAAACAGCATATTGCTCGGTGCAGATAATAATGCGTTGGTATGGCTTATCGCCATAAATGCCGTCATATTTGTATTGGTAAACCTTATCAAAATTATTTATTTCCTCTCCGACCCCGCCAGCGTGCCGCAGTTTTATACACAGGTGCTGGACTGGTTTACCATGCCGGCACAGGGAGATAAATTGCTTACCCGGCCCTGGACTATTTTTACGTATATGTTTACGCACGAGCGTATCTGGAGCCTGATAAGTACACTGCTGTGGCTTTGGGGCTTTGGCTACATTCTGCAAGACCTAACGGGCACCAAAAAAATTATCCCGGTTTACATTTATGGCGGTCTTGCGGGCGCTGTATTTTTCCTGCTTACCCTATATTCTTTTCCTGCATTAAGAGCCGAGGTAGGTGCGGTGCAGCCGATGATCGGCGCCGGTGCAGCTATTATGGCCATAGCCGTTGCCACTACCACCTTTGCACCCAATTACCGCCTGCTGCCGATGCTTAACGGCGGCATCCCGCTGTGGGTGCTTACGCTCATTTTTGTTGCCTTCGATTATGCTACCGTAGCCAGCAGCGACGCCGGTACTGCCGTTGCACACTTAGCCGGCGCAGGTATGGGTTATTTGTATGTAAAACAGCTCCAGAAAGGCACCGATATCGGCGCGTGGATGAATAACCTGTTCGACTGGGTAAATGATTTATTCAACCCGGAGAAAAAATATACAAAGCCTTCCGTTAAACAGCAGATTTTTTATAAGACCAATAAAAAGCCTTTTGAGAGAATGTCCCGCTTTTCGCAACAGCGGCTGGACGAAATACTGGATAAAATAAATGAGGACGGCTATTCTTCTTTAAGTAATGATGAAAAAGATTTTTTAAAAAAAGCCAGTAAGGAAGATCTCTGATAAACCTTTATAATGAAACAATTTTTAAAGGTTAGCTGGATTGTATTATGCATACTCTTCTCGCTTTTATTTGTTATCGCTGCCTGCAGTCAGGTTATTCCGCCTTCGGTATTTAGCTATATTGTTTTCCTGTCCATTGCCTTTCCCTACCTCTTTATAGTAATGGCTGTTTTGGTCCTGATCAGCTTTTTTGTCCAAAAAAAATTAGGGTATTGCCTGTTGATTGTTCTGGCGCTTGGATTGTACAATTTATTTCAGATCATAGCTGTTTCTCCCGGCAGTTCCTGGACGCAGGCGAAAGACAAAGATGCGCTCCGGATTATGACCTGGAATGTGGCCGATTTTATAAATACCTACCCGCTTTCTTCTCCAAAGGCATCGGTGCGCAAGCAGATGCTACAGATGATACAGGCGTACAACCCGGATATCATGTGCCTGCAGGAATACACCGATGTGCAACGAAGCCGCGATTTGGTATCGGTAAGGCGGGAGCTGGATTCGATAGGCTATAAATACATTTACCAGAATAATGAAGTAATAACCAAAACATTTTACGGAGATATACTTTCCGGTACGGCCATCTGCAGCAAGCGGCCATTAACAGACACCACGCATGTGAAAATAAGGTTCGACTGGCGCGCCGAAAGCATGCTTTATGCAGATATATTATTACAAAACAAGCCGATCCGCATTGCTACAGCCCACCTGTATTCTTTTTACCTGTTTCCCGATTCGGCGCAAGGCTACAGCGGTGAGCGCACCGTTTTTAAAAAAATTTATCACTACAAAACAGATATAGAGCAAAAAATGCGGAATATTGAAACGACGCATGAAGCGCAGGCGACTATCATCAGGAATGTATTGGATACAAGTCCGCATCCTGTTATTTATTGTGGCGATATGAATGCCGTTGCCACCAGCTATACCTACCGTAAATTAAAAGATGGCCGGCAGGATGCGTTTCTTAAAAAGGGCAATGGCATCGGCGCTACTTTTTATCATATTCTGCCTACACTTCGCATAGACATCTGCTTTGCTGATAAGACCCTTGAAGTGCTGCAATGCCAGGTGGCCGAAAAAAAATTATCAGATCATTATGCCGTTGTTACGGATGTGCGCTGGAAGCAATAATAAACGTTTTGATTGTCTTACATTTACGGCATGGCAGGTAGTGTTTTAAAAATCTTTTTCCGGAAGCTATGCGGCTTTATCACGGTGCTGTGCTGTATCACTTATCTTATCTCGTGCCTGCTGCCCTATCTTAACCCGGCTACCTGGTGGTTTATCGGTTTTTTGGGATTAGCTTTCCCTTACCTCGCTACGATTTTGTTTTTTTCTATTATTTTTTGGCTCCTTGCAAAGCCGCGCTGGGCGCTGCTTCCATTCATTACTTTATTAGTTGGCTACAAACAACTGAGTGTGTTGTTTGCTATTCACCTCGAAGAAAATTTTACGGCAGCAAAGAAAGGTTCCGCTATCCGTATTGTTGACTGGAATGTAGGCAACATGTATGGCCTAAGCACCAGTAACGAAATAAGAAAACATAACCGCCTCGAAATAGCCGGCGCCATCCAGAAACTGAATCCGGATATTATTTGCCTGCAGGAGTTTAATCATTCTACACGGCAGGGCGAGGGCGCCGATAATATCAGCTTATTCTCCGGGCAATACCCATACTATTACTTTCCGAAAGACGTGGACAGAAACAACGGGTTTTATCAGTATGGCTCTGTCATTTTTTCCAAACATCCGATTATCAATACTGCAAGAATAACTTACCCGGACGGCAGCATCGAAAGCCTTATTTACGCAGATATATTAGTTAAGCAGGATACGATCCGCCTGTACACATCGCACCTGCAGTCTTTTAAGTTTACCACCGGCGATTATGCCGACATAGACCACATAAAAACGCAGGACAACGAAACGCTCGAAGCTTCCAAAAATATTATCAGTAAAATGAAAGCCGCTTTTCAGCGGCGCGGCGCGCAGGCCGATGCCGTGCACAACGAGCTGGAGAAGTGCTCTTACTCATCGGTGATGTGCGGCGATTTTAATGATGTGCCCAACTCGTACACTTACTTCCATATCCGCGGGTTGCGGCAGGATGCTTTTCTTGCAAAAGATTTTGGCGTTGGTAAATCTTTCAATACGCTGGCGCCTACCCTGCGCATAGATTATATATTACCGGATACTACTTTCAATGTAAAGCAGTTTGATATGGTGGACGAAGACCTGAGCGATCATACCATGCTCGTAACAGATTTGTTGTTAAAAAAATAAACAGGATTGTACTTAACAGACTTGTGATATTTGAAAGTAATAAGTGAGCAAAAATTCTATCTGCCCATTATCTTCTGCCGCTTAAACAGCTTCCCGAATCCCGCTTCCCGCTTATCTTCGCAACATGCTTAAGGTCTATAATTCGCTTACGCGCCGCAAAGAAGTGTTTGAACCGCTGACACCGGGATATACCGGTATATATGTGTGCGGACCAACTGTAAGCGGCGAGAGTCATCTGGGCCATGCCCGCCCTTATATCACGTTTGATGTGGTGTATCGCTACCTGCTATATTTAGACTACAAGGTGCGTTATGTGCGCAATATTACCGATGCCGGCCATTTTGAAGAAGAAGGCCGCGAAGCGGAGGATAAAATCAGCAAAAAAGCAGTGATCGAAAAGCTGGAGCCGATGGAGCTGGTACAAAAATATACTAACCTTTTCCATTGGGCGTTCGACCTGTTTAATACCCTGCGCCCAAGTATAGAGCCCACCGCAACCGGCCATATTGTAGAGCAGATAAAGATGATAAAAAAAATTATTGCTGATGGCTTTGCCTATGAAGTGAATGGCTCGGTTTATTTTGATGTGAAGAAATATGATGAGGTCTTTTCCCGGAAAGGAATGCCGTATGGCATACTGAGCGGAAGGGTACTGGAAGAGATGATTGAATCAACGCGCGACCTGGACAACCAGGAAGAAAAAAGAAATAAAACCGATTTTGCCCTTTGGAAAAATGCACCGCCGGAACACATTATGCGCTGGCAAAGCCCGTGGGGCGAGGGTTTTCCGGGCTGGCACATCGAGTGCTCTGCCATGAGCGCAAAATACCTCGGCGACCAGTTTGACATTCATGGCGGTGGTATGGATCTGCAGTTTCCGCACCATGAGTGCGAGATAGCGCAGAGTGCTGTGTGCAACGGTAAAATGCTGGCGAAGTACTGGCTGCACAACAATATGATTACCATCAACGGGCGCAAGATGGGCAAGAGCTACAACAATGTAATTAAACTGAGCGAACTTTTTACGGGTAATCACCCGGCGCTGGAGCAGGCCTACCACCCGATGACGATCCGCTTTTTTATTTTACAAACACACTACCGCTCTACGCTCGACTTTAGCAATGAAGCACTGAAAGCGGCAGAAAAAGGCCTGAAGCGGCTCTGGGAGGCGTACGAGCATCTGCAAAAATTACTGGCATTTGAAGCCCAGCCCGCAACCCGCAACCCGCAACTTACAACCCGCAACCCGCAACCCGCAACAGACACCGAGCTGGATGATAAGTGCGTAAAGCTTTTGCATGAGCTGGATGAGTTTATCAGCGACGATTTTAATACAGCAAAAGTGCTGGCCAACCTGTTTGAACTGGTGCCGGTAATTAATGGTATTAAAGACAAGCATCTGCCGGCGGATGCCATCAGCGCCGCTACCCTGCAGATGATAGGGGAGAAAATGAAAGTGTATATCGAAGATATATTGGGCTTGCAAAGCATAAGTCCGCAGCATACGGCGCAATTGAACGGCATAATAGAACTGATGATTGATTTGCGCAGGCAGGCAAGGCTGAAGAAAGATTATGCGATGAGTGATAAAATAAGGAATGAACTCAACGCTTTGGGTATCCAGTTGAAAGATGAAAAGGATGGTAATATCAGCTATACGATTGAATAGTTTATGTAAGCAGAGCAAGCTGCTAAAAGGTTATTTGCGTTGCGCCAACATGCTAAAGAAAGCAGGATAGAAAAACACAGCCATTGTAAAAACAATGAGTATAACAAAACAGGTAACTAAAAACTTAATATTACTACTTGTATAAGTAGTTTAATTTATTGTCATAGAAGCTGTTTAGCAAATTATTTGTTAACGGAAAAATGTATTGAATTTCATCATATTTGACACGATGCTTCACAGCATAAAATAGCTAATCGTTTGAAAATACATTTGTAAAAGACTGCTTTTGAATTTGTTGTACTCGTAAACATTTATTTCACTAAACAGGTTCATATAATATTTAGTCTTAACAGACTGATGCTGTTGTAATAATTGCTTTCTGAATAAGTAATAAAAATATTCATCCTTTAGTTGAAGGTTCGCTTGGATTAAATTATTGGAAACATTGAATTCACACTACTTGATTAAAAACAAATTACTTAATTTTAGATCACTCAAAAATTTTCCCCTAACAAAAAATCCATTTATGAAAAAAACTTACCTGTTACTCGGCTTGCAATTTCTCTTCCTGACCCTGATGGCACAAGAGCCGGTTAGTTTTGCACAAACTTCTGTAATAAAGATTTGAGTCAGCCGCTGCCAACAACCATTAAAACGGCCGAATTATGGTACTGTAAAGCAGGAAACAATACTTGTACAATCGGGTATCCGGTGAAATGTGGTATAGTTTCCTATTTTGATGTTCAATACAAAGAGAATGCATGCAAGCCACCTCCATTTGATTCTCTGGATGACAAATGTTCCAACAGTTTATGCAATTTAAAGATTCATGTGTATTATCCGGGCAATAATAACTATACCATCTGCGCATTGCCTGCGGTAATCCTGTTTCATGGCGGCGGTTATAGCGAGTGTGGCGATTATGATGACGGAGGAATTGTTGCCATAAGTAATGCCTTGGCGTCCAGAGGTTTCGTGGTTTTTAATGTGAATTATAGGCTTGGTAATATTACTGATATTAGAACTGTAACTCCTACATCATATGAACACAATAGTAATTTAACGTATGTATCTGCACAGCAGCTCTTGGCTATTTACCGTGCTTTGCAGGATGCAAGAGGCGCTATCCGAAGCATTATTGCCATGCAGGGCGACGGCACATTTGGCAGCACCGCTCATCCGTATAGGATTGATACAAGTAAAATATTTCTTGGCGGCGTAAGTGCCGGCAGTCTTATAGCATTAAGCGCCGGCTATTTTGGTCATGCATGCCAGGCTAAAATAAATACCTTATTCCCCGGCGTGCAGACAGCTTTTGGAGGAACTACCGGATTAGGCCCGATTGATCCGGTTGGTGTTTATTATGCAAATCCTCCGGCGCTTGCCACTGATGATTACTTTGGTAAAGTGAAAGGGATACTAAACTGCTGGGGAGCGCTCTTTGTGCCCAACGCTTTTCTCTCCCATCCTTATGATTATTTTGCAGGGCAAGGCTTTGCGCTTCCGCCAATCATTTCGTTCTGTGGTAAAAAAGACCCTGTTTTTTGGTACACGTCACAAGGCGTATATTTCTCGCCAAGTGGCGCTGATGCCCACAATTTAATATTAAATACCGAAACTCGTTGTTTGCCTAACGGCTCCTATACAGTGCCCCCAGATGATGATATTGATAATCCTATTCGATATGAAAGATGTATCGGCTCGCAAACCATTTACTATATGCTAAAAACGCCGGGTGCAGGAATTACGCCGATAGCAACTGAATTTTATTTAGACTGCGATGCCCATCACGGTTTGGATGATGATTGCTCCACTTGTACTTATACAAGTAATTACGGTACTTCAGCATCTAATCAAGCACAAACCTATGATTACATTGCTGCACGCGCAGCTACTTTCTTTCAAACAATATTGGGCTCAACTACTTCCAATATATCAACTTCCAGGTTTGTTGAATGTGAAAATACAAGAGTTAGATGTACCGGCACTACAACATCAGGTTGCAGCGATAGCAAACAATGCCCTCCCCCTGCTAATTAAACCATCACCATTAAAAAACACTTTTTATGAAACAGCTTTTCACTTTAATAATATTGTCATCATTTTCATTAGTGCAAGCGCAGAACCAGGCAGGTACTTTGGATAAAACATTTGGCACTAATGGCAAGGTGCTTACCTCCTCTGAAACTGCCTATCTTCTTTGCAATGCTGCAGCCGCACAAAGCGATGGTTCTATCATTACTGCCGGTAGCGTTAGCTTTTTAGATCAAATCGGAGGTTTCTTTGCAAAGCGGTATTCTGCAGATGGACTGCCGGATAGCAGCTTTGGCAATAAAGGAGTAGCTGTTGTACCAGGTACGGGGTACGGACAGGCGGTAGCTGTTCAACGAGACAATAAAATTATTATTGCAGGATATGATTTTGACTTGTTTGGTCCTCATTACATCACTATTGCGCGCCTGAATGCGAATGGCAGTATTGATTCCAGTTTTGATACCAACGGAACAATAAAAACTTTAGCTGGAGAAAACAGTCATGCAATTGCCATACAGCCCGATGATAAAATTCTGATTGAGGGTTACAATAAAGGCAATGTGCTTACCCTTCGTTACCTGTCGGACGGCACACCGGATGCCAGCTTTGGTAACCATGGCGTAGTAGAAACTTCTTTTGGAAGTGGGGTGAGTAGTGGCAATGCCATTGCAGTACAGCCGGATGGTAAGATTGTGGTGGCGGGTAGAACAGATGAGGCGATTCTGCTTGGCCGCTACAACAGTGACGGCAGCCTTGACCAGACGTTTGGCAAGGGTGGAAAAGTGCTTACAGATATTGCGGTAGGCGTTGATAACATTAGTGACATTGTATTGCAGCCGGACGGTAAGATTGTTGCTGCCGGCACCACCGATATTCCCGGTGATCTGGAGGATTCTGTATACACCGCTGTACTGCGCTACCTGCCGGACGGAAGTCTGGACAAGAGTTTTGGGAGTAACGGCTCTACGGTAAACAAACGGCCAGCCAATGCTGCTTTAAAGGTGGTTGCCCTTCAGAACGATGGCAAGATTGTGACTGCCGGCAGTATATATGATGCAACCGCAACTGTTGTGCATTTCCTCGCAGAAAGATATACGAAGGACGGAGGTATTGATTCCAGCTTTGGAGATAACGGCTACACGATAACAGCAATGGATTACTCGGATGCTGCAAAAGGAGTAATCATACAGGGGGATGGCAAGATTGTGCTGGCAGGCTCAACTTACAACGGCAAATCCGGCCCGTCAGAATATGCAGTAGCCCTTGCCCGCTACTATGGAGATGGCAACACCAAACAACCACTCTCCATCCGCATCAGGCGCTGGCTGCAGCACCACGGCATTAGCTGGCAGTTGGGCAACAACATCCGTTACTATGCCGTACAACGCAGCAGCGATGGCATGGTGTACAAAGAGATAGCCAAACTGGGCAACAGCAGCAATACTTACGAAGATGCAACACCGCTTGGTAAAGAAAACTATTACCGCCTCGCTGCCATAGCCAAAGACGGCAGCAGAACTTACTCCAATACTATACTCATAGATGAAACACAACAGGTACGTATGTTCCCCAACCCGGTAAAGGATAACCTGCAACTGCAGGGACTGGCTACCGGTGGTAAGACGGCGGTAAGCGTAGTGGACTTACAAGGCAATGTACGCACCACCGCTACGGCAGGCGGGGGCAGCTACAGCGTAAACACCGCCAACCTTACGCCCGGCAACTACCTGCTTAAGCTGCAGCACAACGGTACCGTAACCACGCAAGCTTTTGTAAAAGAGTAAAGCGCTTTAATATAAAAGGGTTCCCAACCAGTATACTGGTTGGGAACTCTTTCCCGGTCTATCTTTTTAAATACATGCCCTCCTGTTAATTACCCAAAATCCAGTTTAGTGCGCGCAGTCCTCCGCATGACAATGATTGGCTTTTTTACAATAGCGGTAATTGAAATAATGGGCGGATACAATCAGCGCCACAGCGGGTGCCAGCAGCCACAGTTGCCGCTCGTGCCATACCTGCTTTGCACATAAAAACAAAATACCAACGCCAAATATAATGAGCGGCGTAAGGTAATGATGGTGTTTACGGTAGCCATGATACAGGGAGTAAGCGCCGATAGCAGCAGCTATTACAATCATCATAATTTCAAAGCCGTTATTGTTTATAATTTCTACACCGAACAGGGGCAGGCTGCTAAGCACCAACGGTAACAAGGCGCAATGAATGGCGCACGCTACAGAAGCCGTAATACCCAATGCATCCCAGTTTATCTTCCAACGCATTTGACAAAGATAAAGCATCGCCGTCTATTTTGCAACTTTGTTGCAAATGTTTTTCTAATAGAATGTTAGCATTTGCAAATTGCTGGGCAAGTGGCGTAACTTTGAACAATATGAACCGGAAAAAAATATTGCGTTACAGCGCGTTTTTTATTGCACTCCTGCTTGTATTCCTGCTGTTTGTATTTTGGGGAACGGATAACTGGAAAACCAAATTACCTACCCTTTCCACCGTGCAGCCTTTTTCCTTTATTGCGGAAAACGGCCATCCATTTACCGAAAAAGACATGCAGGGCAAAGTGTGCGTAGTCAATTATTTTTTCACTTCGTGCAAAGGTATTTGTCCGCGTATGAATGCGAATATGAAGCAGGTATATGAAGACTTCAGAGATAACCCGGAATTGATGATCGTTTCGCACACCAGCGATCCGGACACAGATTCTGCCGCTACGTTGATGAAGTATGCCCACAAGCTGCAGGTAAACCCCGATAAATGGATTTTTCTCACCGGGCGTAAAGACAGCCTGTACGGGCAGGCACGCAATAGTTACCTGCTCGACGACCCAAAAAATAATGTAAAAAATATTAATGACCAGTTTTTGCATACGCAGTTTTTTGCGCTGGTAGATAAAAACGGCAAGGTGCGCGGCCAGATTTATGACGGGCTGAAAGCAGGCGACCTGAAACAATTAGAAACAGATATTAACAGCCTGCTGCAGGAGAAATCTTCGCAAAGCAATTTTGCAAACGGCATTTTTACCAATAATCCTTAAGTATATGAAAGCAGGAATAACCGATATTCTAAAGCGCAGCGGGCTAAGCCTTACAGACAGCCGAAGGCGTATCCTGCAGCTTTTCTTGGAAAGCGACAGTGCGCTTGCACATGCGGATATTGAAAAGAAAACGGATGAACAGTTTGACCGGGTTACTATCTACCGTACGTTGCAAACTTTTGTAGATAAGGGTATCATCCATACCATACCATCGGCAGACAACGCTGTGCGCTACGCGCTTTGCCACAACGAATGCAGCGCCGGCCATCACCACGATGAGCATGTGCATTTTATTTGTGATAAATGCGGCACCACTTTTTGCCTGCAACAAATAATTGTTCCGGAAGTGCAGTTGCCAAAGGGCTTTAAGCTGCGGCAGACTGATATTTTAGCCAGCGGACAATGCAACAAATGCGCATAGTTGTTTATTTTTTACAACCGTGTATATCCGTAACAATATAACGTAGAACGAAATACCACCAACAAAAAGAGCCGGCTTAAAGCCGGCTCTTTTTGTTGGTATAGATGAGATTAATCAATACACATCCGAGCGGTTATCTTTAATAATAGCTGCCTTGCGAAGCGACTCCAGCATACCACTGCTTTGCTGCTGCATCAGCATATTTTTTATAGTACTTGCAGCCTGTTCCGGGCTGCCGGCAAGTGCCGAGGTAGCCGATACGCCTTCACTTTTTATCACAAATACGCCACTATTGCCAGCAATCGCTGCGCTTGCTTTTGCAAGCAATTGCTTGTTAAAAGCTGCTCCTGCTACTTTTGGTTCGATACCTACACCTGCAATAGCCGGCGACTGAAAAGAGAGACTGTCTGCATGCTGCACCGACGTGCCGGCACTTTGCGCTATAGCTTCCAAAGTGCTGCCTTTAATTTTATTACTGATAATCGTTTTAGCTTTCCTTTCATTCCGTACTATATTTTCTACCAGTGGCCTCGCAGCCTGTGCTGATGGCAACCCTTCTTTTTCGACTCCGGTTATTACGGCTACCACGTACTGATCGCCTAACTCCGCAGGGTCGGATATATCGCCGGTTTTATTGTTGAATACCCATTTAATAAAGTCCCGGTTTTCGCCGCTTACCGCACCGATGGAGTAATCATTCTTTTTTATCTCGGTAGAAGGAACCGGTGTTTTGTGCAGTTTTTTTGCATTGGCTTCAAAGCTTGCTTTGTCCCTGCTGGTTGAAGCAAACTGAGAGGCAGCGGCACTGGCAGCATTAATTGTTTCGGCACTTGCTTCGATTGGTTTTGAAACATAGGCAACATCATAGCCTTCCTGCATATTGCTCTGGCCTAAAACTTCGATGTAATGATAACCGGCATATTGATTATTGGCAACCTTTACCGTCTTTTTTGTACCAACCGGCTCGTAAAAAATGGTTTCTGCAAACTCTTTTGCAATGCCGCTAAACTGCGAATACGGAAAAGTGTATTCCCCCTGGGTAGTTTTGCTTCCGGGATCATCACTGTATTTCTGTACCATCGAATCGAAGCTGGCTCCATGCATAATAGCATTAGCGATACTGTCAATCCTTCTCTTGGCGGTACTGTCAGCCAGCACGGTTTTGCCATCCTGGTCTGCAGTTTTTATCAGGATATGCCTGCACTTTGCCGAATCCGGAACGATACGCTTAGCCACCAGTTTTGCTAATGTAAATTCGCCATTATCAATATAAGGTCCATATACGCTGCCTGTAGCAAGCTTCATAATGGTATCTGCGTTCGGGTCTGTAAAAGTAGCTTTGGTAACATACGTTGCATTGTAGGGCCTGGTGCTGCTGCCTTTTGAGATAATAAAAGCTTTAACGTCATTGGCAGCAGTAAAACTTTGTTTTAATTCTTCCACACTGTTTTTCACCGCAGCACTATCAGCAGCAACAGGCAATTCACTAAAGCTGATATAAGATACCGTACGTGTTTCTTCGTCCCGCTTGTATTGCTGTTCATGTTTTTTTACATACGCATTTATTTCATCGTCGGTTACTTTTACGGCGCTGTCGTTTATAGTATTGTATGGGATATATACATAAGCAGCTTTAGCAATGGTGCTGTTATCGGCCGTTGTTTTATCGGCAAGCCACTTAGGCACATATACCGAATTGCTAAGCAGCGCATTGTACTTTTGAAAAAGCGCCTGCAACTGTGTTTGCTCCAGGTTTGGCTGTATATATTCTTTATAGGCCGTCTGTACTTTCGGGTCGTCCATTCTTTTCTTTAGCTGTGCAAACTGTTGCCTGGCCGTATTGCCATCAAAAATGCCCGTTTTAGGATCAGTAAACTGCTGCTGTATCCATTGCGGCGGGTTATTTCCAAACAGCACTTCTCCCATTTCATCGGGTGTAATGGAAAGGCCGGTTTTTTGTATCTCCTGGTTTAACAATGTCTGCTGAACAAGATAATTCCACACCTGCCCGCTGAGTACGCCATGTGGCATTTGCTGTCCGTTCTGGCGGCTCATTGCGTCTATATAATCGTATTTTGCCTGGTATTGCGACCGGTCGATATTTTCGCCATTTATACTGCCCAGGCTGCTGTTACTAGGAGACCCGTTTCCCCTGCGCAAAGAGGAATCCTGCATGATAAAAGCTATCAATGCCAATGCTATTATGGTAAAAATAATCCAGGCGCCCTTATCACGAATCCGTTGAATGACTGACATAAGTTACAGATAAATTTTGAGGATGGCAAAAATAGGGGAAAAGGGTATTCAAATAATACGACTGATTTTAGACCGGGGCACCAGTATTGGTTTTAAGCAGTTTTTATAAAACTATTTTACAGCCGCCGGGTTTAATCCTATCTCTTTTGCCTTTTGCAGCATGAAACTATAGGCAGCATCATAGCTGTTTGTTATTACACCATCCAGCATCGCCTCGCGGATTGCATCTTTTATAATACCTACTTTTTTACCGGGCGGCAGCGCAAATGTCTGCATAATTATTTCGCCGGTAATTGGCGGCTGCCAGTTGCGGATGCGGTCGTTCTCCTCTACTTCCGTTAACCGTTGCCGCACCAGTTCAAAGTTTTGCAGGTACCGTTTTACTTTTTGCCTGTTCTTACTGGTAATATCGGCATTGCACAACATCATCAGTGCATCTATATCTTCACCGGCATCAAAGAGGAGGCGACGGATAGCGCTGTCGGTTATATTCTCTTTGGTAAGGCTTATCGGGCGCAGGTGCAGTTCTACTAATTTTTGCACAAAACGCATAGGTTCACCAAGCGGCAATTTTAGCCTTGCAAAAATTTTAGGCACCATGCGGGCGCCTATTACTTCGTGGCCATGAAAGGTAAAGCCATGACCTTCCTCAAACGCTTTCGTAGCAGGCTTCCCGATATCGTGCAGGAGTGCAGCCCAGCGCAACCATAAATCATTGCTTTTGGCAGCAACATTGTCAATCACCTGCAGCGTATGGTAAAAATTATCTTTATGGCCCATACCATCAATATGCTCTGCGCCCTGCAAAAAGGCCATCTGGGGGAAAATAATTTGCAGTAAGCCGCTTTTAAATAACAAATCCCAGCCGACAGAAGGCTTCGGGCTAAGCATAATTTTATTTAGTTCGTCTGTAATGCGCTCCTGCGAAATGATTTGTATTCTTGCGGCTTCCGCCTTTATAGCATTAAATGTTTCCTCTGCTATTGTAAAATTAAGTTGTGTGGCAAACCGAATGGCGCGCATCATACGCAGCGGATCATCGCTGAAGGTTTGCAAAGGCCGGAGCGGCGTCCGGATAATTTTTTGCCCGATGGCATTTATACCTTCAAAAGGGTCTATGAGCGTTCCAAAATCGTCTTTATTTAAACTAACCGCTAAGGTATTTATAGTAAAATCGCGGCGGTTCTGATCGTCCTGTAAAGATCCGGGCTGAATGTCCGGATTACGGCTGTCGGCATGATAGCTTTCTTTGCGGGCGCCAACAAACTCAATTTCAAAATCGTTGGTTTTTATTTGAGCAGTACCGAAAGTTTTAAAGAAAGCGACTACTGGTTTAGGGTTCAATCGTTCGGCTACTTTTTGAGCCAGTATAATACCATCACCCACACATACTATATCAGCATCTTTGCTTTGCCGGCCAATAATTTTATCCCGTACAAATCCGCCAATGATAAATGCGGGATACTGTAATTCTGCGGCTGCGGCTGCTATTTTGCGAAAGAAGAACAACTCCTTGTCTGTACAGGGGATTTGCATACCTGCAAATATAAAGGCGGGCCTTGCACTATAAAAAAACAGAAACTGCAGCTTTTTAAAATAGTACAGAAGACACTAAAAACACTTTTACCGGAGATTATTCAAACTCTAACTCATTCTGATTAGCATCCCAATCAAAAGAAACAAGTTTTTCGCCGGATAAGCGATACCATTTTTTAGCTGTAGTAGCATACCCGCTGTAAGAAGTAACGGAAAGTTTCTTCTTATTGTTTGTATTAATACCTAATACAATTGGGGATGAAATAGTTTGAACAGGTATATTGTTGATGATAGTTGACATGTTGTTGGTTTTAAATGTTACATACAGCTTATTCACAGAATTGTGCCATATTTTGTTGAAAAGAATAAAACAATTCAAAATCAAAACGTAAAATTCTCCTTTTCAATACATATTTACTAAATTAAAAAATGTTATAAAATTCCCCATTGTGTGGAATTAAAATTAAAAAGAGGTACAAAACGAACACTATTGTCCGGTTTCGTACGACATAGATGCCGGATAGTCGTTAACGGTACATGTAAAGGAAACAGAAACTGCCTACAATGAACCGATTGGATTGTTTAATGGGAATTTTAAACAACTGTACTATTGAGCCACCGGAAAATATAGCATCATGGAGTTGTACGACGAGTGTATATTTTTATTTTCCTGTCCTTATGGCAAAAAAATACCCGGCATTTGACAATGCCGGGCACATTAATGAGTAAGTAAAGTAAAATATAGAACTAACTACAGCCCATGCTGTTGCCACAGTTGAGG
The DNA here is from genome assembly GCA_965247435.1 of Ilyomonas sp. Lineage (GTDB taxonomy): Bacteria > Bacteroidota > Bacteroidia > Chitinophagales > Chitinophagaceae > Ilyomonas. The sequence continues at coordinate 4,086,471 of OZ252019.1, forward strand.
CATTTATAACAGGTGCCGCTGCGTACGGTTATATGACCGCAGGTATTGCAGGCCGGCGCATCGCTTTGCATACTTTTAGCCGCTGCATTCATAGCATCCAGGCCAGCTTCTGTCTTCACCATTGCTTTCTGTAATTTTTGTGGCTGTGGAGATGGCATCATATTAGGCGAGGAAGCTTTTACCCGCATTGTAGTGCTGAGCGCCGGTGTAGTGAGGGGCTCAATTGCTTCTTCCTCACCGAGATTAGAAATTTCCGGTGTATCCAGCACATGTACCAGGTCTGTTCTGCCCAAATACTCATACGCCAGGCAGCGGAAAATAAAGTCAACAATGGAAGTAGTAGTCTTAATGTTCGGATGGTCAACCATACCGGCCGGTTCAAACTTGGTGAACACAAATTTTTCTACAAACTCTTCTAATGGCACACCATATTGCAAGCCTACAGAAACGGCAATGGCAAAACAGTTCATCAGGCTACGCAGGGTAGAGCCTTCCTTGGCGAGGTCTATAAAAATTTCACCCAGGGTATTATCGTTGTATTCGCCCGTGCGCAAAAACAAAACCTGCCCGCCGATCTTTGCTTTCTGGGTAAAGCCGCGGCGTTTTTTAGGCAATGTTTTCCGTTCTACAATCTGCGACAGTTTGCGCTTAAGAACTGTATCATTACTTTCCTGCATCCGCTTTTGCATTTCGGCCAGCAAATCTTCTACGGAGAGTTTACTAAGGTCAACAATATTACTTTCTGTAAGTACGCTATTTGCTTCCTGCTCTTTGCCGGTTATTGCTTCTTCTGCTTTTTCTGTTTTTTTCTTCTTGTCGCTTTTATTGCTCAGCGGCTGAGACAATTTGGAACCATCACGGTATAAAGCATTGGCTTTTAATCCTAATTTCCAGCTTAGCATGTAGCAGTCTTCTATTTCTTCAACAGACGCTTCGTGCGGCAGGTTGATTGTTTTGGAAATAGCGCCGCTGAGAAAAGGCTGGCAGGCGCCCATCATACGGATATGACCGGTAGCATGTATGAAACGCTCGCCTTTCTTACCGCACTTATTGGCACAATCAAAAATGGTTAAATGCTCGTCTCTCAGGTAGGGCGCGCCTTCTGCCGTCATGGTGCCGCAGATATAATCGTTGGCTGCGTCTATCTGTTCATCTGTAAACCCAAGCGCTTCCAGCAGGTTGAAGTTCCAGTCGTTATACTGCACCGCCGAAAAGCCAAGTCTTTCAAGGCAAGCTTCGCCCAAGGTATATTTATTAAAGAGAAACCCGATTTCGAATGCTGCTTTTGCAGCGCCATTCAGCTTGGCTATTTCTTCAGCAATAAATCCTTTTTCGCTTAAGGTTTGAGAGTTGATAAACGGGGCGCCTTCAAAAGAAGCAGCGCCGACAGCATATTTCTCAATAGCATCTGCCTGCTTTGCATTGTATCCTAATTTTTTTAAAGCCTGTGGTACGCTTTGATTAATAATTTTAAAATACCCGCCACCGGAGAGCTTCTTAAATTTTACCAGGGCAAAATCGGGTTCAACGCCCGTTGTATCGCAGTCCATTACCAGCCCTATGGTGCCGGTTGGCGCTATTACCGTTGTCTGGGCATTGCGGTAGCCCCATTTTTCGCCCAACTGCACGGCATCATCCCAGGCTTTGGTAGCAGCCGTTAATAAATAATCGGGGCAATATTTTGCATTGATGCCCTGCGGCTTTATCTGAATGCCTGCGTACGCATCTTCGGCATCATAAGCTGCTGCGCGGTGGTTGCGCATTACCCGCAGCATGTCTTCTTTATTTTCTTCATACCTGTCGAAAGCACCTAAAAAGGAAGCCATCTCTGCAGAGGTTTTGTAAGCAATACCCGTCATGATAGCCGTAATCGCAGCAGCAATCCCGCGTGCTTCCTCACTATCATAAGCAATACCGCTTACCATAAGCATAGAGCCAAGGTTGGCGAAGCCCAGACCTAACGTGCGGTAATCGTAACTTAGCTGCGCTACTTCCTTGGAAGGAAACTGCGCCATCAGTACAGATATTTCTAGCACTGTTGTCCACAGGCGGGTGGTGTATTCAAAGCCTTCCACATCAAATATGCTGGTGTCTTCATTAAAAAATTTACGCAGGTTTACAGAGGCAAGGTTACAGGCGGTATTATCCAGGAACATATACTCGCTGCAGGGGTTAGATGCGTTGATGCGACCGCCTTTGGGGCAGGTATGCCATTCGTTAATAGTCGTATCGTATTGTGTACCGGGGTCGGCGCAACGCCAGGCCGCATAGGCAATCTGCTTCCATACTTCGCGGGCCGGTATTTTTTTCATCACCTTGCCGTTGGTACGCGCTTTCAATTCCCAATCGCCATTTTCTTCCAGTGCTTTAAAAAAGGTGTTAGGTATGCGGATAGAATTGTTAGAGTTTTGGCCAGAGACTGTTGCATACGCTTCGCCTTCATATCCATTATCATAGCCGGCAGCAACTAACGCGGCTACTTTCTTTTCTTCTTCCACTTTCCAGTTTATAAATTCCATTATTTCCGGATGGTCAAGATCAAGACACACCATTTTGGCCGCACGGCGGGTAGTGCCACCGCTTTTAATAGCGCCGGCAGCACGGTCGCCTATCTTTAAAAAGCTCATCAGGCCGCTGGAAGTGCCGCCACCACTTAATTTTTCACTCGCACCGCGGATAGCGGAATAGTTGGTGCCTACACCGGAGCCATATTTAAAAATGCGGGCTTCGCGGGTCCACAAATCCATAATACCGCCATCATTTACGAGGTCGTCGCTTACGCTGAGAATGAAGCAGGCATGTGGTTGCGGACGTTCGTACGCATTGGTGGATTTTTTGAGTTCACTGTCAACCGGGTCAACATAATAATGCCCTTGCGGCTTGCCGGTAATGCCATAGCTTTCGTGCAGGCCGGTGTTAAACCATTGCGGACTGTTGGGCACGCAGGCCTGGTTAAGAATGCTGTAAGCCAGTTCATCGTAAAACACCTGTGCATCCTGCGCTGAAGCAAAATAACCATAGCGCTCACCCCAAACCTTCCAGCAATTCGCCATGCGGTGTGCTACCTGTTTAATGCTGGTCTCACGGCCGGTAGTGCCATCCGGCTGCGGCACGCCGGCTTTGCGAAAGTATTTCTGGGCAAGAATGTCGGTCGCGATCTGGCTCCACTGCCTTGGAACTTCCACGTTGTTCATTTCAAATACAATTTCGCCGGTCGGGTTACGGATAACGCTCGTACGATAGTCGTACTCAAACTGGTTGTACGGGCTTACAGCCTCTTTGGTAAAGCGGCGCTGAAATTTCAGCCCCTGGTTAGTTTGTTCACTCATATAGGTAAGGTTTTATGTGTTTGAAAAATTAAATGCTGGCAAGAAATGTTAGTGGTAAATACTTCGCAGAAAAGGATGCCTGCCTGCGGCACACCGGCGGACCGGCGGGGCGGCTTGCCGGCAGTGTTTGACCGCCGGTAAGTAAAGCTGGTTATGGAGGAATCGGTTCATGAGTTCTGCTTTGAAAAAGTTAATTGGGAAGACGAAAATACCTTGCCGGAATGAAAAAAGAAACGGAGCTTGTGCACAGAAATGTGGATAACTAAATCTGTAGATTGCAGGTATTGAATTTGAGCGGTGAAAAACTATTTTGAAAAATTTCTGGAAGAAAATTTGTTAATCATGCAGGCTTTAAAGACAGCGTTTCCGTTGTTATAGCAAAGCAGATAATTGCTGCAAACACCTGTTTTCATTGCTTTTTACGCTTATTTCATCATCCTGCTGTAGCAAAACAGGGCTTATACAAAAGTTTTTTGTTTTTTTGCAAAAGGCTATTTTTAATTATTTGCATGAAGCACCAGCTATATCAACAACTTACAGATAGGAAGAAGCAAGGGCGTAAATCGTTTGCGGTGCTGATAGACCCGGATAAAACAGATGCTGCACAAACAGAGCAATTGATATTGTTAAGTACAGAGGCCGGCGTAGATTATTTTTTTGTAGGCGGCAGCCTTGTTATATCCAATAGCCTTGATGAGTGCGTACAGCAAATAAAGGCTGCCTGCAATATCCCGGTAATATTGTTCCCGGGCTCCCCTTCGCAGATAAGTAGGTATGCAGATGCCCTGCTTTATCTTTCTTTAATCTCGGGCCGCAATGCGGAACTACTCATCGGCCAGCATGTGATAAGCGCTCCGGCAGTACGGCAGAGCGGGCTGGAAATAATGCCTACCGGCTATATGGTGATAGATGGCGGCGCGCCTACTACGGTATCGTATATATCCAATGCAGCGCCGATACCGGCCGATAAAAATGAGATCGCTATGTGCACCGCAATGGCGGGCGAAATGCTGGGGATGCGGCTTATATACATGGATGCAGGCAGCGGCGCACGGTGCGCCATCAGCGATAGGATGATTGAAAAAGTAGCAATGCATATAGAAGTACCCCTGATTACCGGAGGTGGTATCAATACTCCTGAAAAGGCTTACTATAATTGTAAAGCAGGCGCCGACGTAATAGTTGTAGGCAACGCCATTGAAAAAGATATTTCACTGATAAAAGAAATGAGCGACGCCATACATTCCGGATCGCTTGTACTATAAAACCGTTATTTTCGTTTACGATTTACTTCCTCACTCAAACTGCTGTTATTCAATATCCGTTTTCCAATATTGTCCAACGCATAAACCACTTTTTCATGAGGCTATTAGTTGTATTATTCACTGCTATGCTTGTACACGCAGGTAGTATTGCGCAACATGCAGCGCCACACACTTCCGTTATTGCGCAGGCAGAAAAAAGAGGCGCCCGGCAGCAAATGATGGCTGGTGGCAACCTTAGCCTCGCATCCGGCAATTTTACAATAGATTATTATCGCTTCCGCTGGCATATTGACCCGGATGTACGTGCGATAAGCGGTGCTGTTACCGGCTATTTTACAATTACTGCCAATGCTGCCAACCAGCTTGTGCTGGATATGGATAACAGCCTTATTGCCGATAGTGTACTATTCCGGCACAACACCATTTCTTTTTTGCAGAACATCAACAAAACAATTACGCTCAATCTTGCGGCTACGCTGAATATCGGTGACCGGGATTCTATAACAATCTATTACAAAGGCGTGCCCGCCGATAATGGCTTTGGCTCCTTTACACAAACCACACATGGCGGGGTACCCATAATATGGACACTGAGCGAGCCCTACGGCGCACGGGACTGGTGGCCCTGCCGTAACGGGCTGGACGATAAAGCAGACAGCATAGACACATACGTCACCTGCCCTGCTGCTTACTTTGCCTCGGCCAACGGTGTGCTTGCAGATTCAGCAACGGCTGATGGCAATACAACTTTTCATTATAAGCATCGCTATCCCATCGCTACTTATTTAGTGGGCATAGCCGTAACCAACTATAGCCGGTTTGCCACACAATTACAATTACAAACGGCTGTTATGCCCGTAACGACGACCGTTTACCCGGAATCGCTCAGTTATTTTCAAAGCAATATCCGGAACGTATATAATGCACTGCAGTTATACGATCAATACTTCGGCCCATATCCTTTTTTAAAAGAACAGTACGGCCAAACGCAGTTTTCGTGGGGCGGCGGTATGGAACACCAGACAAATTCTTTTGTTACCAACGCCGACGAATACCTGATGGCCCACGAGCTGGGACACCAGTGGTTTGGTGATAAAATAACCTGCGCAAGCTGGCAGGATATATGGCTGAATGAAGGCTTTGCCACTTACCTGGCGGATATGTTTTATACTGAACATTTTCACCCGGATCATTTGCCGGCTGTGGTAGCAGAAGACTTGTCCAACGTGTTGCGCTCGCCTAATGGTTCGGTGCTCGTTGATGACACGACCAGCGTGGACAGGATATTTGACAACAACCTCAGTTATAAAAAAGGGGCATTTATGCTGCGTATGCTGCGCAAAACACTAGGCGATTCTTTTTTCTTTGAAGGGTTGCGCCAATACCAGCAAGATCCGGCTCTGGTATATGGCTTTGCGCATACGGCAGACCTGCAGCGTAACCTGGAGAAAGTAAGCGGTATGGACCTGGCTTATTTTTTTAACCAGTGGTTTTACGGCCGGGGTTTTCCTTCTGTAAACGTTGAATGGACGTATAACAATAACCAGGTTCAGGCGCTCATCAGCCAGAATACCTCCGACAGTTCTGTGCTTTTTTATAAACTGCCGCTCGATCTTACTTTTAAAAATGCTGCCCAACAGCAAACCATTACGGTAGATTTCAGCAAGAACAAACAATTGATTACACTGCCTGCTTCTTTTGTACCCGATACCGTTTTAATTGATCCGGTTCAGTATTTAGTAACTTACAACAACACGTCGCAGCAGGTAGATCATTTGCCCGTGACCGACTCCGGAGAAGCAATCACCATAACAATTTACCCCAACCCTGTAAATAATATCCTGTACTTTAAAACTTCTGCTGCTATACAAAGCTTGTTTGTACAGGTGTGTAATGCAGGCGGCGCAAGGGTGATGCAACAAACGCTAACCGCAAACGGCGATGCTTTTATACTGCCGGTAGCCATATTGCCTGCGGGCGTTTATTATGTGGGTATAAAGGCCGGAAACCGCAAACCAGTAAGGGGGAAATTTATTAAGCTGTAAGTTGCGTGCTTTACAATGGCAAACGCAAAGAAGAAACAACGTAAGCGCCGGCAGGCAGGATATGTTGTATTGCTGTTGGCTGTTGCATTACTAAGCTACAGCCTCTTTGATTTCTGGAGCAATTACGAACAGGATAAAAACCACTTTGTACATTATGACGGCTTTGACATAGATGTGCCGCTCGGCTATGCAATACACGGCATAGATGTAAGCAGGCACCAGGGCGCTATCTCGTGGCGCGCGGTGAAAGCTATGCAGGTAAAGGATATTCAATTCGGTTTTGCCTTTATGAAAGCAACAGAAGGCATTTCCAAAGTAGATGTTTACTTTAAACGCAACTGGAGCAGTTGCCACGAAATGCATATACCACGCGGCGCTTACCATTTTTACTTAGCTAATAAAAGCGGCGCTGCACAGGCGAAAAATTTTGTGAACACCGTAAAACTACAGCCCGGCGATCTGCCACCGGTAGTGGATGTAGAACAGTTGTATGGCGCCGATCCTGCAGTAATGCGGGTTGAACTGAAATTGTGGCTGCAGATGATAGAAATACATTATGGCGTAAAGCCAATCATCTATTCGTATGTGGACTTTTATGAGCGCTACCTGGGAAAAGACTTTGATGCCTATCCGCTATGGATTGCGCATTATTTACAAAAAGAAAAACCACGCATCAAGCGTAACTGGCTGTTCTGGCAGTTTAATGAAGGCGGGCGGGTAAATGGTATTTTGAGCAATACAGATTTCAATGTGTTTAATGGTGATTCAACTGCCTTTGCAGCATTGCTGGTGAAGCCCTGATTATCGCATATTGCTGATAGCTGATTGCAATGCATTAAATGCTGTTAAAAATGATTTACAAAGCGTTTTGGAAATAATCTATTTCCAGCGAAAAGTACTAATAAGATGCTTCATATCTGCCACTAAAAAATCGTTTACCGGCCTTAAGGAATCTTCATTAGGCGTAGCATCGAAATACAATGCGCCGCGTAAAAAATGATGAATGGAATCGGTTAAAAAAAACTGGTTGGCTGTTGCTACTTCACCCTGTACTTTAAAGAAGATGCCCGAAATATCATTCGCGGTATGCATTAATGAATCGTCTATACCGGAAGCCTTTACTGTATGCTTATTGGTCATTTTATAGGCGTCGTTTATCAACTGTTCAAGTTTATACCTGCCAATGCTTTTGTAACTCATATACAAACGACCTTCAAACTGCGGAAAATCTATATTTATCCAATATGGATTTTCAGGTATGCTGTCAAAAAAAGAAGTGTCTTTTACAATGCGCGCATAAGCCGGATATTCAAACGAATACGGATAGGAAGGTTCATCAAACTGCACATATTTTTTTGCCGGCAGCGCAATTTTAAAATAACCGGCCTGCTTGGGCACATAAGGACTATTACATGTTGCAAACGATAAGATAACTAAGGCGCAAAGAAAAACATGGTATCCGGGAAAAGCCCTGAATTTTTTAAACAGGAATATAGATGCAGCAACAACTAGTTCTTTTTGCATTTGTGTTTGGTGCTAATTAGCGGCAGTTTATTTCTGCTCCGGATGAGGCTGTATAGTAATTTTAATTTTTTGCAACCGGTTTTTAGTCATTTCCAGCACCGCAAAATCAAAATCACCTGAGGCAACTACCTGGTTGGTCTGTGGAATAAAGCCTGCAATCTCCAGTACAAGTCCGGCCAGCGAATCGCTGTAGCCTCTTACTTTATCAAATGTATCTTCGGGCAACTGCATGATCTTGCATACATCATTGATGTTGGTCTTACCATCAAAAACATAATTATTATCGTCCAGCTTTTTATAACCTAATTCTTCATCATCAAACTCGTCGCGTATATCACCGATTATTTCTTCCATAATATCTTCCAGCGTTACAATACCGCTGGTGCCGCCAAACTCATCTACGATTACTGCAAAATGAATATGCCTCAGTTGAAATTCTTTCAACAGTTCTTCTATCAGTTTATGCTCGTGCACAAAATAAGGCTGCCGCATCAACGTATGCCAGTCAAAAGTATCCGGCTGATCCAGGTAAGGCAATAAGTCTTTTGTATTAATAAGGCCTACCATTTCGTCGAGGTTATCTTTATACACCGGCAGCCGGCTGTAATGCAGCTCTTCAACGCGTCTCACCAATTTATCAAACGTCATGTTGTACTCTATGCCGCTTATATCAAGCCGGGTGCGCATGATCTGCTTGACGGTAATATTCCCGAATTTTAAAACGCCCAACAGTATATCTTTTTCTTCTTCTTTGCCTTCGGGATAAGTAATATCTATCGCATGAGACATCTCCTCGCTGGAGAAATTGCTGCTTTTATTAGAATTCAGTTTCTTTTCTATCAAATCGGTATTGCGGACGAGCCAGCCGCCCATCGGATTACAAACCAGATAAGTAGCTTCGATAATAAAGCCGAAATCTTTGGCAAAACGGATATTGTTTTGTTTTGCATAGAGCTTGGGCATTACTTCGCAGCAAAGAATAACCACCGATGCAATCGCTAATACTTTTACAAAAAAATCACCTACCGGAGAAAAATGTACAAAACTGCTGATAATCAGATTGGCAATAATGGCAATAATAATATTTACGGCGGTATTTGCTACTAACAGTGAGGCCTGCAAAATTTTAGGATTTTCGAGCAGGTCAATTACACGCTTGTAGGGCGGTTGCTGCTTTGTCTTCAGCAGGTTTATATCCTTGTAGGTGAGCGAAAAAAAGGCGGTTTGTGCGCCGGACAAAGCAAAAGACAGCACTAATAAAATGAGTAATAAAATAACGAGAACAGTAATGTTTTGCGTATTGACAGCCTGCGCCTGCAGCACAATGGCTGTAAGGGGTATTGGTAAAAAAGGTTGCAAGATAAAATCAGCGTTTGTTTTTACAATATTAGTTTATACTTTCAATATTATTGTTTGCCTCGCAACAAGGTACTGCAAACACAAATTATCAGCAATGTAATACAATTTAAAAAGGTAAACCTTCGTGAAGGTCATTCAGTGGCGGAATTGACTCATCATCCAGCCGCTCCTGTTCTTCACTGCCATGCGGGCGTTGAGGCATATGATTACCATTCGTAAGGTCGCCTCTTTTTTCCAGCATAATCAGGTTATCGCCCACAACCTCTGTTGCAAACTTTTTATTGCCTTCCCGGTCTTCCCAGCTACGGGTACGCAGCCGGCCTTCAATATAGATAAGACTACCTTTGTGCAGGTATTTTTGAGCCAGTTCGGCAAGGCCGCGCCACAGCACCACCGTATGCCATTCCGTTTGCGATATTAGTTTGCCTCCCCTGTCTTTATAGGTTTCGGTTGTTGCCAGCGGAAATTTTGCAACTCCTATATTACCTTCGAGAAACTGAATGTCCGGGTCTTTACCCAGGTTACCGATTAGCATCACTCTGTTAACGCCCCTCATAAGATAAATTTGATTGAAGGATTAAATAGCTATTTAAAAGTAAACTATTTTATGAGAATACTGCAAAACATTACAGCTTTTTACACAACCGGAATGGTTCGAGCACATTTCTATGCCGGCAAAATTATATCCGAACCATTAAGACTGCACATAAAGCGGGTTAAAACAGCATAGCCGGGAAGCTTTTCTGCTGCATATATTCATTAATAATTTTAGGAAAAGCCAATTGCTGCATCTGTTGGTCCGTAAGCCAGTTATAATGCCGCAGCATGACTGGAATTTCGGGCAGGGATACCTTAATAAACTGCGCTTTTACAGTCTGATGAGTGAGTTGCTGCGACAAAAAAGGTGACAGGTACCCGATAGATGCATCCATAATCCGAAACTGGTTGTATAGATAATCTTTAATTTTTCCGGTTGTCCATTGTGGGTTGGCGTCCGTTTCCGCAAGGTAAAATTCATAAAGGCTTTGCCAGATGTCTCTTGCTGTGCGCTGGTGTATAAGGGTTGCTTTACCAACAGTAAAAACAAAGTACGAAAACCAGCGTAGCTTTTTTTTGATAGCTTTCTCCTTTATCGGTAACTGGTTTACAGTACCGGAAAGAAAGGCTTCACAAATATTTTGTTGCGGGCATTGGCTGCACAAAGGATTAACCGGCTTGCAAACAGTAGCGCCAAAATCCATAATGGCCTGGTTATATATAGCAGGCTGCTGCCGGTCAAGCAATTGATCGGCCAGCGCCGTAAATACTTTTTTGCCCGCTGTGCTATCGGTGGGCGTAAACAGCTTAAAACAACGGGCCAGCACACGAAAAACGTTGCCGTCTATTACTGCGTGTGGCAGGTTATAGGCAAAAGAACTGATTGCAGCAGCCGTATAAGGTCCTACCCCTTTCAAGGCAACTATATCATTGTAGTTGTCGGGGAATCGTCCCTGCAGCTCTTTTACAACATACCGTGCGGTTAGCAGCAGATTTTTGCAGCGGGTATAATAGCCTAATCCTTCCCATACTTTAAAAACTTCTTCATCAGGCGCAGCAGCAAGCTGAACAATGGTCGTGTACTTCTTCACAAAAGCCTCATAGTAGGGCAGTCCCTGTTCTGCACGAGTTTGTTGCAGTATGATTTCGCTAAGCCAGATTTTATAGGCATCCTGCTCCCCTTTCCAGGGCAAAATGCGCTTATTTTGGCTTTTATGCCAATCCATTAATTGGCAAGTAAATTGCAGTTGCATCATTCGTGTTAACCTATTGATTTAATTTGCTTTTTGATTTATAAAAACACTATTATGTCTTTATAAAGCGGGCAATACGAAAATTTTTTAACCAAATTCATAGTCATTTTCTTAAAAAAAATTCATGAGAAAGTCCGACCTTATAACAAACATTTCAGACAAAACAGGCATTGCCAAGGTTGATGTGCTGGTATCGCTTGAGAGCATGCTTAAAGAAATTAAAGAAAGCCTGTCGAAAGGTGAAAATATATACATACGTGGCTTTGGAAGTTTTATTACCAAAAAACGTGCAGCCAAAATTGGCCGTAATATAAAAAAGAATGTAGCCGTAGAGATACCTGAGCATTACATTCCTGCTTTTAAGCCGTCTAAAGAATTTATAAGTGAAGTAAAAGAAATGCATAGCAAGCAAAACAAGTAACTTTGTGTGCTAAAATCTGCATTTTTTGTACGTAAAAAAACAACAATCCCTGCTCCTTTTGGGCGGCCTGCTCCTTTTTGCAGGCCTGTTCTTTTTTGGCAATACCATTCCGCCAAAGACAAAGCTGGCTGAACCTGCCTCAACCGTTCATGGTGCAGCACCGGCTATAGCGCCGTCCGTTACTACGGCCAGCCTGGTATCGGAAGCAAAAGCAAAACTCTCTCCTTCGCAAAGCAGCCGCATTACGCAACTTGAAAACAGTGTAGTGCGCGGCGACGTTAAAGCCCAGCAAATAAAGGTATATAATCAGCTTTCTGCTTTTTGGGACGACACGCTGCGCCAGCACCTACTTGGCGCTTATTATACCGGTGAAGCAGCAAAGTTGGAAAATTCTGAAAAAAAACTCACATTTGCAGCCCGTTTGCTGTTAGACAACCTGATGGAGGAAGAAAATTCTGCCCGTCAAACCTGGATAGCAACCAACGCGAAAGCGCTGTTTGAAAAAAGTCTGGAAATTAATCCTGCCAACGATTCTGCAAAAATTGGTATCGGGGCCTGTTACATGTTTGGCAATATATCCGAAAACCCAATGCAGGGGATTATGGCAGTAAGAGAAATTGTAGAAAAAAATCCCGACAATATTTACGGGCAAATGATGCTTGGTATTGGCGGCATCCGCAGCGGACAGTATGATAAAGCGATAGATCGGTTTACTACTGTTGTAAGCAAACAGCCGGACAATCTGGAAGCTATACTTTACCTCGCAGAAACGTATGAGCGGAAGACAGACAAGGCAAACGCTTTAAAATGGTATCAGGCGGCAGCGGCTAAAATAACATTGCCCGAAGCGCACCAGGCTATAGAAGAACGTATCAAATCATTACAATAAATAATTTTTAAACAACAAAAACGCATTTATACTATGCCTTGCGGTAAAAAGAGAAAACGTCATAAGATTGCCACGCACAAGCGTAAAAAAAGACTAAGAAAAAATCGTCATAAGAAGAAAAACAAATAGCTTTTCCGGTATTTAATAAATGAGGTGCCGGAGTAAATTGCAACGTTTGTTCCGGTACCCTGTTTTCATTCCTTCTGTTTCTGTACGCAACTTTACCTTCTCCTTATCAACAATTTAAAGCAGCAGAATTGTGTGGAATGCCTTGTTGTGCCTGTGTAGTTTACGCAGGCAAGCGCTCCTGCAATTGCCAACGAATGCACTGTTTTAATTCCGGTACTTATAACCTATCACATTTTTAAAGTTGCTCATTTTGTGAATAAAGATTTAATTATTAACGCAGCCCCTTCGGGTGTTGAAATTGCTTTGCTTGAAGATAAAAAACTGGTAGAGCTGCACAGCGAACGCTCGGATGCGTCCTTTGCCGTAGGCGATTTGTATCTGGGTAAGGTAAAAAAACTGATTCCCGGTTTAAATGCCGCTTTTATAGATGTCGGTTTCGAAAAAGACGCGTTTCTCCATTATACCGATTTAAGCCCTTTTGCCCGCTCTATTCTTAAATTCACCCAGCAATCTATTGCTGATAAAACGGAGGAGGGCTTCGATTTTACCAAATTCCAGATAGAACCTGAAATTATTAAAACCGGGAAAATAAACGAAGTACTTAACGGCAAGCCCAATGTACTGGTACAAATTTTAAAAGAACCGATTGCCGCCAAAGGCCCGCGCCTGAGCTGCGAAATTTCGTTGCCGGGAAGGTTTATCGTGGTTACGCCTTTTAATGATGTGGTTGCCGTTTCCAAAAAAATTCATTCTTCCGAAGAAAGAAAGCGGCTGCAAAAGATTGTAGAAGCCATTAAGCCAAAAAACTTCGGTGTAATAGTGCGCACGGCTGCTGAAGGTAAGAAAACAGCCGAGCTGCACGATGATATTTTAATGCTGGTAGAAACCTGGAAGAACATCCAGAAAAATTTGAGCGGCGCCGTGGCGCCCTGCAAAATACTGAGCGAGCAGGATAAGACGACCAGCATCTTACGGGACCTGCTAAGCGAAGATTTTAACCGCATCGTTACCAACGATAAAAACATTTACAACGATACCCGCAGCTATATTCAGAAATTTGCGCCGGACAAGGCAGAGATTGTGAGCTTTTACAGTAATGGTCTGCCGATCTACGACCAGTTTGGCGTAACGAAGCAAATCAAATCTTCTTTTGGTAAAACGGTTAACCTTCCCAGTGGGGCGTACCTGATAATAGAACATACCGAAGCGCTGCATGTAATAGACGTAAACAGCGGCTATAAAAGTGTAAGTAACAACCAGGAGGAAAACGCGCTTCAGACCAACCTCGAAGCGGCCGAAGAAATCGCCCGCCAGTTGCGGCTGCGCGATATTGGTGGTATTATCGTAGTGGATTTTATTGATATGAAGCATCCTGATAACAAAAAAAAGGTGCAGGATTCGATGGAAGACTTTATGCGGCCCGACCGCGCCAAGCATGCGGTATTGCCCATATCCAAGTTTGGCATTATGCAGATAACACGCCAGCGCATGCGGCCCGAAGTGAATATCAATACGTCTGAAATCTGCCCTTGCTGCAACGGCACCGGTAAAATAACTTCTTCCGTTCTGTTGGTTGATGAAATAGAGAAACGCATTCATTACCTCGTTACCCATCAGCATAAAAACCTTACGGTAGCCGTACATCCCATTTTATATTCACATCTTACGAAAGGCTGGTTTTTTAATTCTATCAGGGCACAATGGAAGCGAAAATACAAGACCAACATCATCATCAAAAAAAATACAGACTACTATTTTACCGAGTTTCACTTTTTTGATAGTAACGACGAAGAAATTAAATTATAGGAAATGCCCCTGCTATGCAGGGGCATTTCGCTTTTATGCGTTATAAAGTTATGCTGCAAAACTGCCTTGCTGCTATTAATATTGCGGCCTTTATCTTTGCGGCAAACACATTTTCTCTTGATAGCGATAGATAATAAACTGGTAAGTGATGAAGTGCTGCAGGCACAATTTGTTTGCGACCTCACCAAATGCAAAGGCGGCTGCTGCGAAGACGGCGATGCCGGCGCACCTTTAGAAATAGAAGAGCTGAACGAGCTGATTAACAACTACGAAGTTATCAAACCCTACCTTACAAAAGATGGAATTAAAGCAATAGAAAAGCAGGGTAAATATTTGTACGATACAGAATTCGGCTGGGTTACGCCTACCGTTAACGGCGGCATTTGCGCTTATGGCATCCGCGACGAAAGCGGCATCATCAAATGCGGTATTGAGCAGGCTTTTTACGATGGAAAATTACAATGGAAAAAACCGATTAGCTGCCACCTTTTCCCTATCCGCATACAACAAAGCAGCCGCGATAAAGAGCTGGAATATGTTAATTATGAGCCGCGGCAGGATTTGTGCAAAGCTGCCTGTAAGCTGGGCAAACAACTAAAAGTGCCGGTGTATATTTTTTTAAAAGACGCCCTGACGCGTAAGTATGGACAGGAATTTTATGAAGCGCTTGCTGCGAGTGCAGAAGAGTTGAAAAAGCAACGATAATAAAGTATAAAACTTATTCTTATGCCGGAAACCGCCGCAACATTCGTTGCCAAAAGCACCATTAAAGCTGCAGACCTTGAACACCGCCGTACCATTAATTTCAATATTGGCAGATACAACGCTGTTGTCCCTGGCGGCAAACAGCAATTTGAAGACTTAGCGCTGGCGCGCGAGCAGGCAAAGAATGCAAAGTGGCGTGCCATGGAATCGCTGGATAAGAACCTGGAGAATTTTGAAAAGGAGATAACAGCGCGCGGTGCTAAAGTGTTATGGGCAGAAACGGGCGAGCAGGCGCTCCAGGAAATAGAAGCAATCTGCAAGGCAAAAGCGTGCAAAACACTGGTGAAGAGCAAGAGTATGGTTACGGAAGAGATTCACCTGAACAAGCACCTCGAAAAGATAGGTATCGAAAGCATTGAAACCGATTTGGGCGAATATATTCAGCAGCTTGACGGCGAAGCGCCCTATCATATTGTGACACCCGCCATGCACAAAAGCAAGGAAGAAATTGCCCGGTTGTATGCTGATAAATTTGGTACGCTGCCAACGCTTACACCAGAACAGATAACCCTGTACACAAGGCAAAAGCTGCGCGAAAAATACATGCAGGCAGAAGTAGGTGTAACCGGCGCCAACTTTATTATTGCTGATATTGGCGGGGTTGCGGTATCGGAAAATGAAGGCAATGCCAGACTTAGCTGCGCCTGGCCTAAGACACACATTGTAGTGGTAGGCATTGAAAAAGTGATTCCTTCTGTTAACGATCTCAGCTTGTTTTGGCCTTTACTGGCAACATTTGGAACCGGCCAGAAGATTACATCATATAACACAATCATTTCAGGTCCAAAACAGGCAAATGAAGCGGACGGACCTGAAGAGATGTACATAATATTGCTGGATAATGGCCGCACTAATTTATTAGCAAATACCAAAACACGCGAAGCGCTGTACTGCATCCGGTGCGGCGCCTGCTTAAACGCCTGCCCGGTATATAAAAATATCGGCGGCCATACCTATAACACCACTTACAGCGGGCCAATCGGCAGTGTAATAACACCGCACCTAAAAAACCTGAACGAGTATAAGCACCTGAGCTATGCAAGCAGCCTTTGCGGCAATTGTACAGAAGTGTGCCCGGTTCGCATTAACCTGCATGAACTGTTACTTGAAAACCGGCATGAATCAGTGGCAGAAGGCGGCGGCAAACTGGCGGAACGCATTGCCTGGAAAGGCTGGAAAATAGCAAGCCTTAACCGCCGCATGATGAATATGGGCACGGGCAAACTGAAGAACGCTTTCATTAATAAAGTATTTGCCGGCTGGACGAAACACCGGTCGGATCTGCATTTCAGCCAAAAAACGTTTAATGAAATGTGGAAGGAAAGTAAAAGGCATAGCTTATAATTAGTCAGCCCTCAAAAAGTTAATAATGCATACTGCTATTAATTTTTAAATTCGGAGATGAAACAATAGTTACCGGGATATTAGTATATTGTCACTTAAGTTTGTTTAAATGTGCAGCTATACTCCGGATGGTGTAGCATCACAGGTATCTTTTAGAAAGTTCCACTGGCATTACCTGTTTATAGAAAAGAAAATCTTCATTATGCAACTCTGCAGGAGTCGTATTGCAATTACCGGTTCTTTCTAAGCTTTGTTTATTTAGTTAAAATTTTCTTCCAATTACTTATGGTATCTCCATCTGCCGAAAACCTGAAATAATTTAAGTGACAGCGTACTTAGTACACTGTAACTTAAGTTAGTTTACATATCTTGTATAGTCCGGATGTTGCGGCGCCACCCGGTAGCATGGCTATGGACGGGCGTCCCCGCCCGCCTAAAACTTGAAATAATTTAAGTGACAGCGTACTTAGTAACATTGGTAAAAGCTTGCAAATTACCGGGATGTTTTTACCAAAAAACATAACCGCAGATAAGCTTATTTAATGCTTTGGCAGACCAAGCCTGATCAAAAGCATTCTTTATTTTACTCAACCCCTGCACGGCGCCAAAACATTGCCGGGCGTATTAGAACAATAGGAAACTTTCTTTAGAAAGCATCTCAAAGAAGTTTTTGCAGGCAAAGGGTACTGTGGCGTAAAGCAGTACAAAGAGTCAGGCATCTTCTTTCTTAAGCCCGACAAAAACACTATGAAAGCACAGCGGAAAAACATAGTAAAAGAGCCGCCATAAAACCAGTGATAGCACCTCTTAAAGCGTATTACCGGATCCGTAGAAACTACCTCAAAGGTATTCCGGGAGATAGCATGAATCTGATACTAACCGCCGGCAGCAATGAATTTTAAATGACGAATGAGCCTCTGGCGTATAGAGGCACTAAAAAGTTGGTTATTTATCTTTAATTACGTTACTGAAACTTACCGGAATTTTATTGCCTTGAATCAAAAGCTGATTTTCTGAGGGACGACTATTTACTGTAGAAGCACAACTGCAGTTCGATAAAGGAAGGTTACATCAACAAGGAAGCCGGGCATTATGCCCGGCTTCCTTGTTGGTCAGATTATTTTTCTGCTCAACTGTTTTATCAATGAAAAATATTATCATCGTTTCTGTAACCTGCCTGTGAATTGCTATACCAGTCTCCGTAATTTTTTCTACCTGATTGTATCCAATCCTGGTAATGCAGGTAAGCTGTATTGATGCGCGCTTTTTCTATTGGATATTCATACATTCCATCTGTAAAATTAAGCGCCCAGGGAAACTTATTTTTTGACACATAGTTAGTGCCGGATCCTGAATTGTCATCGTTTGTATTAAATAAGGCTTTATCGGCTTTGTCTGTTGGCTTGCCACCGGGTAAATGCACTTCGTGTCCACGGCGCATATTACTAATCAGAAACGGGTTAAAAGGCGCACTGGCAATGTAAGACTTATCCAGCGGTTTGGTAAATGTTACTACCACATGTGCTGTATCGCCTGCGGTTCTGTATTTGGCAGGATACACATTAATGAAATAAGAATGGTCGCTGTAGTGCAGCAGATCTTCATGATTATCAAAAGGTATAATTACGGCATTATGCTGGCCTGCTTCTGTACCATTGGCATTTAACTGTATATAACCGGCATTGAGTCGCTGTCCGGTTACGTTTTGTACCAACAAAGTGCTGATAGGCAATTCAAAGCCTAAGCCATTGTAAAAACTGGCGCCGGATGCGGTAACTGCAAAATCAGCCTGCAGACTTACAATGTCTCCCGCTTTATTTTTTGCAAAAGAATACCGGTAAGATACAACGAGATCATTCATATCATAATCGCCTAAATTAGGCCAGTCATCTTCAAAAGCCAGCGTAGCCCATTTTCCGGAAGCAGGATAACTCGCATAAGTGCTAACCTCAGCGTTGCCTTTCGTTGGGTATCCAGGTGCAGAATGCTCTTTATGGCAGGAACTGCACATAATAAATATGCTTAGAATAATAAGGGACATGGATTTCATAATGGATTTATTTAATATATTTTTAATGTGGCAAGAAAGGTGCAAGAATGATTTTGAAAAGGAATCTTATGAAAGAAAATAGGTAAATATGAAATTTTGAAAAAAATTACCTCCCATTTAACTTGTTAATTACAAACACCTTATAGAAAACTTAGAAGGCCAATAAAAAACTTATTATTAATTATTAAAATACAAATTTTCTTAGGGACAACTATCCATAATAAGTTATAAATGTTTTTTTGGGAGACCTGAGTCTCCACATTGGAATTTTTACATATATGTTTAACAATTGTAAAACCGAGATTATGTTTGTATGATTGCCACAGAGGTAAATGGAGTAAGGCTTATTTTGGAATAACACTTGCAACGATTGAGCGATTAATCAGTAATTATGAAAAAGAAACTTCTTGCACTTGCCGGCGGACTTGCAGGCGCCTGTACTGTATCTATGCTGCACCAGGCATTTCGCTATATTATTCCGGCGGTAGCCCCGCGCATGGACTTATTGGGAATGGAAGCTATGCGTAAAGTACGAAATGCTGTTGGTATGCCTATACCGCCTGAGGATGAATTATACAAGCAAACCTTTATCGGAGATATTATTACCAACACCCTCTATTATAGCTTAGCCGGCAGCAAGGGTTCGCAATTGAATGGATTACTATTAGGTACCGGTGCCGGTATTGGCGCCGTTGACCTTCCAGAATATATAGGTTTGCAACCGGCACATAGCAACCGTACAAAAGCAACCCGTTATTTAGCCGTAGGGATGTATGTAGCAGGTGGCCTGGCTGCTGCTGCTACGGTAAAATGGTTAAACAGCCTGTTGAAATAATAAACACACCAAGCAGATGACCAACTTTCTTAGGTATAAAAAATTGCAGCCTCCCATGAACAACTACAGGTTTTATTTAATAAGTCTGCGCTTTTAGCTAATTGCCAATAACCTTTTATTGCTTATTTAACTGTACAATCCAAACTCAGGCTTGTATGCCTGCAGCTCAAATTTTTCATTTTAAAGCTTCGTCAATTACTTTACCAACACAGCCGCTTGGCATTTGTATATGCAATAGCGCGCTCACCGTAGCAGCAATGTCCGTCATATAAACTTCACGTCTCGATTTGCCTTTAACAACTCCCCAGCCATACCATAATAAAGGAATATGCGCGTCGTAAGGGTTCCACAAGCCATGCGAAGTACCGTTACCGCTACCGGATACATAGCCCGGCTTCAGCACAAGCTGTATGTCGCCGCTGCGCATCGGCAAATAGCCATTGGCAAACATATCGCGCTGTTTGCTGTTGAGCGGAATAGTCATCAGATCGCTTAGTGCAAAAGCATTCACAATGCCATCCTGCTGCAATAAAAAATTGATGATTACCCTATTGAGTTGCTGCCGGTCAATGCCGGCGGAGTCAATTAGCCGCTGGCTTAAATAGAGCTGAGAATTCTCTTCTGCTTGTATCAATCCTTCTATACCATATTTCGTTTTCAAAATTGCTTTTAATTTGCTCACAATCCCACTACCCGGGTATGCGCCGCCCGGCAGCTTATGCGCCACGGAGAAATTAGGTACGTGCGCCACGGCATGGTCTGCCGTAAGAAACAACGTATAATTGCCTTTGCCGACCTGTGCATCCAGAAAATTAAAAAAATCACCTAATACTTTGTCCAGCCGCACATAATCGTCTAACTGCTCCCAGGAGTCGGGCCCAAATGCATGGCCAATATAATCGGGCGATGAAAAGCTGACGGCCAGAAAATCGGTAGTGCTTCCTTTACCCAATCCTTCGCCGGCAACTGCTGCTTCCGCTATTGCTGCCGTAAGCGTATTGCCATAGGGCGTAGAAGCAATCTTGCTGTAATCGGTGCCTATATATTTTGACAAGTCGTACGGAAATGCCGCTTTGCCCGTACCGAACGGTTTGTTTTCGTAAGGTTCATCATCAGGCGCACTATATTGCAGGTAAGTAGCTGCAGGCAAAATTGTATTCCAGTTAAGTTTATACAACGAGTCTGCTAATTTTTTTTTGTTAAAATCCTGTGCCCATTTGGGTAAAGACTGCATGTAGTAACTGCTGCTGATAAAGTTGCCGTTTTTAGGATCGTACCAGAAGGCTGCATCCGCTGCATGGCCCGCTGGTAATATAGCGCCACGGTCTTTTATAGCTATGCCTATCACTTTACTTTTAAAATTGGTGGCCAGCTTCAATTCATCGCCTACCGTAGTGGTAAACATATTACGCGGGCTCATTTTACCGGCATCATCAGTGCTGCCTACGCTGCTTGCGCTGTCATCATCGGTGCAATACACCGTTTTGTTCAGCAGCCGGTCGTACCATTCATTACCAACCATACCATGTATGGCCGGTACCGAACCGGTATAAACACAGGTGTGGCCTGCGGCCGTAACTGTTGGTGTATAAGGCACAAAAGTATTCTCGCAGGTAAAACCTTCATTCATCAGCCGTTTAAAGCCGCCATCCTGTTTAAACAAATTGTAAAAGCGATAGAGATAATCGGGCCGCATCTGGTCTATTACGATACCTACAACCAGCTTAGGCCTGCTGATGCCGGCATTATTATTTTTATAATCAGCGGCTATTGCGGAAGCATTTTTTTTCTGTGCAGGAGCTGTAAGCCAAAATATGGAGAGAATAAAGAAAAGGATTATTTTCATAGCTAATTGTTGCGGTACAAATGTAATGTTAGCATTATACAAATAGCTTGTCGCTTTTTAATTAATGGTTATTTTTGCCGCCACATAAAATGCAGTTAGCCCTTGTTGGCCTGCTGCAGTTATACATAAAAAATATACACTTGTATGGCAGATATCTTTGAAAGACTGATTAAAAACTTCGGGCCGCTTGGTCAACACCGCGAACGTGCACACGGATATTTCGCTTTCCCCAAATTAGAGGGCGAGATAGGCAGCCACATGCAGTTTCGTGGTAAAGAAATGATTGTATGGAGCTTAAATAATTACCTCGGCTTAGCCAACCATCCGGAGGTGCGGAAAGTAGATGCCGAAGCATCAGCACAGTTTGGGCTGGCGGCGCCGATGGGCGCCCGCATGATGAGTGGCAACACGCACTGGCATGAGCAACTGGAAAAGGAGTTAGCCGCTTTTGAAAATAAAGAAGATGCTATCCTGCTTAATTATGGTTATCAGGGCATTATGAGTACAATAGATGCGCTCTGCGGCAGGCACGATGTAATAATTTATGATGCCGAAAGCCATGCCTGTATAATAGACGGCCTTCGCCTGCACCCCGGCCACCGGTATGTATATAAACACAATGATATAGAAGACCTGAAAAAACAACTGGAGCGTGCTACTGCATTATTAGACAAACAAAGGAGCGGCGGCATACTGGTAATTACAGAAGGTGTATTTGGTATGGCCGGCGACCAGGGAAAGCTAAAAGAGATTTGCGCATTAAAAGAAAATTACGATTTCCGGGTGCTGGTAGATGATGCCCACGGCTTTGGCACTTTGGGTAAAACCGGTGCTGGCGCCAGCGAAGCGCAGGGCTGCCAGGACGGGATTGATCTGTATTTTTCAACTTTTGCAAAATCAATGGCCTCCATTGGTGCTTTTCTGGCCGGGCCGCACGAGATTATAGATTATATCCGCTACAATATCCGGTCGCAAATATTTGCCAAAAGCCTTCCGATGCCTTATGTAATAGGCAACCTGAAACGACTTGATTTATTGCGCACCAGGCTTGAGCTGAAAGAAAAATTGTGGTACAATGCGCGTAAGCTGCAGCAAGGCTTAAAAGATAATGGATTTGATATTGGTAAAACAGATAGCCCGGTAACGCCCGTGTACATGAAAGGTGGTGTGGAAGAAGCCAGTGCAATGGTGATGGATCTCCGCGAAAATTTTGGCGTATTTTGCTCTATTGTTACGTACCCGGTTATACCAAAAGGACATATTATTTTCAGAATGATACCTACAGCAGTACATAACGATAATGATATTGAAGTAACGCTGCATGCTTTTACCCAGACAAAGCAAAAGCTGGATGCCGGCGAATACAAAGCAGAAGCCATACCCGATATGGCGGATGTGCGATAGCTACTGTGCGAAGACATAAACAAAAAGCCGCTCCGGATCCGGAGCGGCTTTTTGTTTATTACAAACTGAACCCGGCAGCGGAAATTAATTGTACGGGTATCAGCACTTTGAAGTATCGTGAAAAGACTGCCAATTACTGCTTAATAGAAGAACTCCGTTTTGTAGGGATACCGGATCCGGTACATAACTCTTACTTTATTTAAAATAAAATCGCGGAGCGCATCAATATTCATACGCTCGGTTGCAGAAATAAAAATGCAGTTGCCGTCTGTCAGGCCTTGCCATTTTTCCTGTAGTTCGCGCAGTATCTCTTCCTTTACACCCTCCTCCAGCCATTCGTCAAAGGTCTTTTGCTCATATAAGTCCATTTTATTAAAAACGGTAAGCACCGGCTTATCAAAAGCCTTTAGTTCCTGCAGTGTTTTATTTACTACACCCATGTGCTCTTCGTATTGCGGATGCGAAATATCTACTACGTGCAGCAATATATCCGCTTCCCGCACTTCATCCAATGTGCTTTTAAAACTTTCTACCAGGTGGTGCGGCAGCTTACGGATAAAGCCAACCGTGTCGCTCAGCAGGAAAGGCGTACTCTCGAATACCAGCTTCCGGGTTGTGGTATCCAGCGTTGCAAAGAGCTTGTTTTCGGCAAGCACTTCGCTTTTGCTGAGCAGGTTCATGAGCGTGCTTTTTCCTACGTTGGTGTAGCCTACCAATGATACCCTTATTAACTCACCCCGCTCTTTACGCTGGGTAAAGGATTGCTTATCAATTTCTTCCAAACGCTTACGCAGCAGCGATATTTTATCTTTCACGATACGGCGGTCTGTTTCAATTTCCGTTTCGCCGGGACCTCTTGAGCCAATGCCGCCGCCCTGCCGCTCCAGGTGCTTCCACATACCTTTAAGGCGAGGTAAAATATATTGATATTGCGCCAGTTCTACCTGCACCTTGGCCTGCGCTGTACGGGCGCGGCGTGCAAATATGTCTAGGATCAAATCGCTCCGGTCAATAGTTTTAATACCTAATTCTTTTTCAATATTAGCTATCTGCGAGCCGGTAAGCTCGTCATCAAAAATGGCGATGCTTATCTCTTTCTGCGCTACATAGTTTTTTATTTCCTGCAATTTGCCGCTGCCTACAAACGTGCGGCTGTCCGGATGCGCCATTTTCTGGGTAAACCGTTTAACAGCAATTGCACCGGCGGTTTCGGCCAGAAAGGCCAGTTCATCCATATATTCCTGCACCTGGGTATCTGTTTCGTCTTTTTGTATCAGCCCTACAAGTATGGCTTTTTCTTCCTGTTGTACTTTTTGTATTTTATCTATCAAAGTAGTGTAAAGTTTAATGATGGAACAGCAATATCGGTTTGCAATAATTATGCGTAAAATTAATTGCAAAAAATAATCTATAGCGATATAATGAAGCAGGTTAAGGCGGGTAATTAAATGAGCCGGCGGGTAGTAAATTATAATTCATAAAAAGCGCCTTACCCGCTTTGCAGGTAAGGCGCTTAACCAAACTTTTTTATTATAAACCACTAATGGTAATGCCAACAGAATACGGCTTAATATCCGGTCCTACACCTTCTTTAAGAAAGTTGGAAACCTGGTAAGATGCGTCGAGCGATATATTGCCAAAGCCTATACGGCCGGTAACAGCCACACGGGTAGAGTTAATAAAGCGTTTGTTGCTTTCCTTCACAATATATTTATTGCCGTAAAGCGTACTGCCGGTACTGCCTAATGCATCTTTGCCTTTGGTATGCTCGTTAAGCAAAGTACCTATTTTTACACCTATAGCTGCTTTTAAACCTTTATCGGGTGTTACCGGGTTGCCGGCATAGCGCAGTTCAAGCGGCAGCTCTGCAAATACGGTAGTCAGCTTAAACTTCTTATAGCGGTTTATACTGCTTTCGCTTACGTTGGTAAACGGTAAGGTAGTAGTAGGCGATTTAAGATTTACGTAAACATCTTTGAAAAAAATATTGCTGCTGCCAATACCAACACCAATACCAATACTCAGGTGCGGGCTGCTTTTGAAAGGCTTATCAATCATGGCATACATATTAAAATGCCGGGAAAAGCCGGAAGTATTAACGCTGTCCGGTACCGAGCCCCAGCTATCAAGACCATACTGCAGCATGAAATGATCGTTGGGCCGGTTGCTGAGATCTATCTTCTGCCAGATCTTTTTCCTGGCAGTTGTTCCGGATGTCAAACCGGGTGTAGTAGCGGTGGTGTCTTGCTGGGCTTGTGCCCAGATAGAAGTAATAAGTAATACGGTAGCGAGAAAAAACTTTTTCAGTATGCAGTTGTTCATAACCTCTTTGGCCCAAAACAATTAATTGTTGTAAGGCGAGCAAAAATAAAAGAATTGCATAAGCAGGTGGTTAAAAATAAGCCAAATCGGTTTTAACGTATAAGAAATGATGCGTACAGCTTATTTGTATGGCGGTTAAAAATTGCCGCGCTGTTAATACTTATATTTGAAAAAGCAAAACAACAAATCGTTTGGATAGCGAGGCCGTTTGAAAATAATAAAGCGTAACCTGACAGGTTCCGACAGATTTTTTGGCTGATACATTTCAAATGGAGTTACTACTTAGATTCGCTCACCATACTTACAATTACTTTTTACAAGAGAAGCTATAGAACCCTGCATGCGTGTACTTCTTTTTACAAATACTATTACTGCACGGCTGCACTACATAGCTGCTTTTATCAGCGATACTTTTTTTAGCGGCCAACTGGAACTAACCGATAACTTTGAACTTTATAAGGAAACTACAGGTTTTAAAATTAATTACGCTGCTCAAAGGCTCACGGCTGCCGAATTGCACATACAACCTACGGAGCTTTTATTTGAAAAGAACATAGTTGCGCAAACCATCGAATGCTTCGACTGGCAGGGCGTAAAAGTCTTTTTTAGAACGGGCGGCGACTTGTCTTTTGATATTTTTGCTGCAACGTTCTATCTCCTCAGCCGCTACGAAGAATACCTGCCCCATATCAAAGATGAGTTTGGCAGGTTTTCGCATATTAATAGCCTTGCCTACAAAGAACATTTTTTGCAGTTGCCGCTGATAAATAGCTGGTGGCAAAAGCTTACAGCTATACTTAACAAGCAATATCAGCATCCGGCTTTTAGTATTCCTCCTTCTGCTTTCCGGTTTATACCTACTTACGATATAGACATAGCTTACAGCTACCTGGCAAAAGGCGCTCTGAGAAATGCCGGTGGTGTATTAAAGGAATTGAGCAGGCGCAACTGGCAGGCTGTGCGGCAACGGGTAGC
Organism: Ilyomonas sp.; assembly: GCA_965247435.1. GTDB lineage: Bacteria > Bacteroidota > Bacteroidia > Chitinophagales > Chitinophagaceae > Ilyomonas. Next base: position 4,112,569 of record OZ252019.1, read on the forward strand.
AGTGCTGAATAAAAAAGTCCAAGATCCGTTTGATACGTACGACTGGCTGCATGGCCTGCATACCAAACACCGGCTGCAGCCGATCTACTTTTTTTTATTAGCAGAAAAAAATAAAGCTTTCGATAAAAACAACAATCCTTACTCCCATCTGATGCAACAGTTGATGCAACGGCATGCAAAGCGATATGCAACCGGCATTCATCCTTCGTGGCAAAGTGCTGACCATGCTGCTATATTGCTGCGGGAGATAGAGCTGCTGGAACTGGCAACGGGCAAGCCGGCTACCAACAGCCGCCAGCATTATATCCGTATGACGCTGCCTGATACTTACAGGTTATTGATAAAGGCAGGCATCAGCAATGATTATTCGATGGGATACGGCAGCATCAACGGCTTCCGGGCATCGGCAGCGTCTTCTTTTTACTGGTACGATCTGGAGCGGGAAGAAACAACCAAACTGCTCATTCACCCTTTCTGCTACATGGAAGCCAACTCTTTCTTTGAGCAACATTATACAAGTATAGAAGCCGCTAAAGAGTTACAGCAATACCATGATATTACAAAACAGGCAGGCGGCAACCTTATCACTGTTTTCCATAATCATTTTCTTACCGAAGAACCGGCATGGCTGCCCTGGCGGAAAATGTATGAATCTTTTCTGAACAAAAATTTTTAGACAAAGAAGCCCGTATTTTAAAACTGTATGTGGCCGCGCAGTGCAACTATGCTTACCGGCCCGCGGTCTTTGTTATAAGCCGGACAACTTACAAACTGGTAATCGGCAGATAGGAATATACGGTCGAATAGCTGCGCATTATAATATAATTCCATAATTTTTTCCCCTGCATAGGTAAGGTTGCCATCACCGATGATAAAGCCATAGAGACCTGCTTTTAAAAAAGCCCGGTGATCTTTGGAAATGCCATTGATTACTGCGGCAACACCAAAATTATCGGCAGGCCGCTTCCATATTTTACCACTAACATTTATGCCCGCACTGGCGCTCCTGTCAATCTCCGTAAAAGCCCAGGTGCCGGTTTTACCATCGTTCCAGCTTGCACGTGCAAACAAGCCAATATCGTTATTGATATCCTGGTCGGCATTTATACCAAATCCGTATTTTATGCCCATATCGCCGTCAATGCTTTTCTCTCCTTTAAATACAGGCACTGTACTGCTGTCGCCGGCCTGCGCTGCTGCCAATGTTTGCCGGTACGAAACTGCATTGGTTACATTTCTGAAACCCAGCACCCGTATTGTTCCCGTATGATAATGGATGTTCCATGACTTTTCAACTTCCATGGTTAACCCATACGCTTTAAATATTTTATTGTTCAGGTTTGGGCCGTTTGCCAGTTTAGGTACCTGCACCGCGCTTGCCCGCAATGCAAAAGAAGGTTGTAGCAACTCGGCTACAAACCCTACGGTATAGCCACGTGTATTAGCCGGGTAATCCCAGGCGCCATTGCTCATCAGCGACCAGTTTAAGAACTGTGAACGCGGATCGTGGCTGTACCGGTTGGCATCAAAAAAATCGCTGATTGCAAACTTACCGGCCGTGATGGTAATGCAGGAAACAGGAAGACTGTCTTCTACCAGATTGGCATTGTCTTCAAGATATTCCTGCCTGCTTTTTCTTAATACGATGTACTGCCTTACATAGCCTCGCGCCATATAGAGCTTGGGCTGCGGATCTCCTACCCGAAAAGACTCACCATTGGTAAAGCCTGCGATCCCACGTGCACCGCTAAGCCCTTCGCCTCCGGATATTTCAGGATTGAAATACAGGGCAGCACCTTTCCACAACTTTCTGCCGATGAAGGCGGTAGCGGTAATCGTAAGCAGCCCTTTTTCTGCAGTATTGGACAAACTGTTATCGCCGGAATATTTGGCATCAAAACTTCCGTGACTTTGCGAAACAGCGGTAAATTGGAAATGAGCAGACCAGCCTTCTTTCTTTACATGATTACTTTGTGTATTGGTACTATCGCTTTGCGCTACGGAAGTATATACTGTAAGAAAGACAGTGATCAGCATTGCGCTCCATCGTACGTAGTGGTATGAAAATGTAGATTTTAGAACACTTCTACGCTCCATTGTTTTTCAAAAATTTCTTTTGGTTGCAAGGTATTGATTCCTTCTTTCTCGGTTAATTGCCCGGACGCATCTACGGTGTCAGCGATGCCACACCAGGGTTCCAGGCAAATAAAGTCTGCATCTTTTTTATTCCAGATCCCAAGGTAGGGAAACTGCTCAAAATAAAACGTAAGGCCATGTGCAGTCTTATCGCTTTCAAGCGTGATGCTTGCGCTTTGCAGGTCTTTAAATACCAGCGCATCGTTGTAAAACAAACTTCTTTCTAGGGGCAGTTTTTCTGCGTCGCTAAGAAATGTAACGGGTGTTGTTTCTACAAGCCCATCCGGCGATAATGGGTAACGGCCCGTGTTTTCTACCTGGCTAAAAGCTAAATAATAATCTTCAAAAGCAGTATCTTTTGTAATGGGCATCTTAAAAGCAGGATGGCCACCTACCGAAAAATACATGGGTTCGCCGCCGGTATTCTCTACCGTGTACAGTACATACAACCGGTTTGCATCCAGCGTATATTGTATAAAAAATAAAAACGGGAAGGGATAAACATTTAATGTTTCCACTGTATCGCGAAGGCTGAAGGTTACCGATGTTTCGGTGTGTGCGGTAATGCCAAACATCATATCGCGTGCAAAGCCATGGCGGCTAAGCTTGTAAGACTGGTCTTTGTAAGTGTATGTTTTACCCTTCAGCTCGCCGATAATGGGGAATAATACCGGGCTGCGTTTGGGCCATTGCGGGCCGCCATTCCAAAGATATTCAAGCGCTGTCTGCTTATTGTAAATGCTTTGCAGTTCTGCGCCCTGTGTGCTGATGTCAACCCGTAAATTATCGTTGCGTATAGAAGGCATAAGTTATGGAATATAGCGTATTGTTAATTAAATATTATTGAATGATTACAACTACCGGATATCAGCTTAAATCAACCGTTTATGTACTGCCGGACGATGGAGAACTGCTGGTAAGCCTGCCTTCATCAGCAAACAGGCGTCGCAGGCAAAGCATCATAGCCGCAATACCGTTTCCGATATAATAAAAGCCGCTGCTGATTTACAGGTTTCCTTCTACCCGCTCGTCTTCCACATTGGCAAGCACACGGTTGCTCATGCGCTTCAGCGGGTTGCTATGCGTTTCTTCATAAATGGCGCGGCGGCGAATAATATCAATGCAATTAAACGTAGCCGACAGCATAGAAGTGGCATCGGCAATGGCTTTGCCGGCAATATCAAATGCGGTTCCATGATCGGGACTCGTGCGCACTGCAGGCAAACCAGCTGTATAGTTAACTGTATTGCCCATGGATAATGATTTAAAAGGTATCAATCCCTGATCGTGATACATAGCAAGCACTGCATCAAATTTTTCGTAAGTGCCATGCGCAAAAAAAGCATCCGCGCTGTAGGGCCCGTACACCACCATTTGCTGTTGTTTTGCTTCTTTAATAGCCGGCTTAATAATCATTTCCTCTTCGCTGCCCACCAGACCTTCATCACCGGCATGTGGGTTAAGGCCCAGCACTGCAATTTTCGGCTTCTCTATTCCAAAATCTTTCTGCAGGCTGTAATTTAATATTTTGAGTTTCCGCAGAATGGCTTCTTTAGTTATGTTTTGCGCTATTTCGCTAACGGGCACATGCTCTGTTACAAGGGCTACGCGCAGGTTGTCGGCCGCCAGTATCATTACCACATCTTCGGCTTCAAAAGCTGCTTTTAAATAAGGCGTGTGGCCACTATAATTAAACTCTTCGCTCTGGATATTTTTCTTATGTATAGGCGCCGTTACAAGGCCGTGTATATGGCCATCTTTTAAGGCCTGCGTGGCTTGCTGCAGCGAGCGCCAGGCATATTTGCCGCCGGTATCGTTTAATTGTCCGGGCGTTATCTGCACGTCTTCTTCCCAGCACGAAAAAAGCGCTATCTGCTTGCCCGGCAAGCGCGTAAATTCTTTTATTACCTGGATATTCATTGTTGCCTCCGGCAACGTTTTTTTATAAAAATTAATGCTTTTGTTATTGGCAAAAATAACCGGCATACACATATCCAGAATGCGGTTGTCGCTAAGCGCTTTGATAATCACTTCTAATCCAATACCGTTAATGTCGCCACTTGAAAAACCAATAACCGGTTTCTGTATCTCTGTGCTCATGAATTACAAACTTTTTTGTGCGGCGAAGATAGGAAATGGTAAACAGCACGTATAAACACAATTGTCATTAATTATCATTGTTTAAAACGAACAGGTTATGGAAACTTATTTGTTGCGCAAAGAGCTGCATCGGTAAATAGAGGAAAGCGATGACCGGCTTATAAAAATGGTGTATGCATTGGTGAAAGAGAATAAGGAGGATAATGAATACCCAAATGAAATTAGTAAAGAAGATATAAAAATGTTTGATAACAGAAAAGAAAAGCGCCTCAATGGTAAAAGTCAAACCTTTAGCTGAAAAAATGCGAAAGAAATGATTTTACAAAACAACCTTTGAAATAAGCATCAGATTATAATCCAAGAAGAGTCGGTGGAGGAAATGAAAGAAGCGTATGACACAGGTACGAAGAACAAAGAGAAGGATTGGGAGAAGAGTTAATGAAGGAAATAAAAAAGTTTAGAAAAATTGCACGAACATCTACAATATTCCTTTTATATCAATACTTATTACAGAAGATTAAGAATAAACCGGTTCGCTTATTTTATAATTTATGAAACAGCAAGCACTCAGCTAAACATAAATAGTTTTCATTACGTAAAGAAAAGAGATTTACGCCGGTAGCTTCTACTTTTGCCAGGGCAGACGCATGAAATTTCAATAAGCCGAAGATTTGGCTTTCAACAAGGGTTGTTCACAATAAGTATTTTTTCATGGAAAAACATACAAGTTATTCAGATGGGGATGAAAGCAGGTTTAAATTATATTAATAGCAGCAAAAAAAGAAATGCAAAGCCCTATTATGTATTTTGCTGCTATGGATGATTTCCGACAATTAGGAAAAGTAAAACATAAGCTTGACAATATTATAGCCATTACTATAGCAGCAGTAATATGCGGATGTGAAAACTGGTATGAAATAGAAGATTATGGAAGGCAAAAAGAAGGATGGCTCCGTACTTTTTTAGATTTACCCAAAGGTGTACCTGGGCATGATACCTACCGTCGTTTTTTTATGTGGGTTAATCCAAAGAAACTAGAACAGTGCTTTATAGAATGGATAAGGTCTGTATGCGCTATAACAGAAGGGCGGATTATAAGCATTGATGGCAAATGTCTTCGTGGAAGCAAGGGTGATAATCCCTCATTTGTGCACATGGTAAGTGCCTGGTGCAACACCAATAATATGGTACTTGCACAAGAGAAGGTGGATGAGAAAAGCAATGAGATAACAGCCATTCCCGCTTTACTTGAAATACTGGTAGTTAAAGGCTGCATGGTAACAATAGATGCGATGGGTTGTCAGCGTACCATAGCTGAAAAGATTGTAGAAGCGCAAGGAGATTATTTGCTATCTGTAAAAAGCAATCAGGAAGTTTTACTGGATGATATAACAGAAGCCTTTACTCACGGTAAAACAGAAGATGAGTACACAGAAAAAGCAGTAGGTCACGGTCGTGTAGAAAGCCGCACCACCCGTGTAATTACAGACTTAAGCTGGATATGCAATGAAGAAGACTGGAAGAAATTAGCATGTATTATAATGGTATTTGCTACTCGCTACAATAAAAAAACAGGAGCAGAAGAGCAATCAGTGCGTTATTATATAAGCAGCAAAACGGCGAGTGCAAAATACTTTCATGAGGCAGTTCGTTCCCACTGGGGCATAGAAAATAAACTTCATTGGTGCATGGATGTAATATTCGGGGAAGATAAAAGCAAAAAACAAGCACGGGACAGTGCACAAAACTTTTCGCTTATTAACAAAGTAGCCTTGAATATGATAAAAAATTACAAGCCAGATGAAGTCATTGGCTCTAAAAAGATAAGCATGATACGAAAACGAAAAATGGCAAACAGAGATAACGAATATCTACTCGATATTTTATTGTCCTTTAATACCAAAAAACAGTGACCTTTCATGCGTCCGCCCTGCTACTTTTGCGGCATGACATTAGCCCAACGCGATCAACAGGTTATCTGGCACCCCTTTACACCGCAGAAAAATATGCTTCCGCCCATTGCTGTTACACACGGCAAAGGCACCCTACTCTTCGACGAACATGATACTTCTTATATAGATGCGATCAGCAGCTGGTGGGTTACCCTGCATGGCCATGCGCATCCTTATATCGCTGAAAAGATTTACCGGCAGGCATTGCAATTAGAACAGGTAATTTTTGCCGGCTTTACGCATCAGCCTGCCATAGAGCTTGCAGAACGGTTATTACGGATTTTGCCGGATAATTTCTCCCGGATTTTTTACAGCGATAACGGCTCTACTTCAACAGAGGTGGCTATCAAAATGGCCATACAATATTGGTGGAATAAACGGTTGGTGGTTGGCAGTCAATGGACGGTGCCAAAAACCAAAATACTGGCTTTTACAAATGCCTATCACGGCGATACGTTTGGCGCAATGAGTGTGAGTGACAGGAGCATTTTTACAATGGCATTTCACGACTTGCTGTTTGAAGTCATTTTTATTGATACGCCCGAAGAGAACAATATCGAAAAGAGCAAAGCAGTAATACAAAAACATACAGGCGAAATAGCGGCTTTTATCTACGAGCCACTGGTGCAGGGCGCCGGTGGCATGAAGATGTACGATGCACAGTTGATGGACAACCTGTTGCAGTTTGTACAGCAGCAAAATATCATTTGCATAGCCGATGAAGTAATGACCGGCTTTGGCAGAACCGGTAAACTTTTCGCCTCGGAGTATATGGAGTGCAAACCGGACATTATTTGCTTAAGCAAGGGCTTAACCGGTGGTACCATGGCGCTTGGCGTAACGGCCTGCAGCCCTAAAATTTACGAGGCTTACTTAAATGATGATAAGCTAAAGACCTTTTTTCACGGGCATTCATTTACCGCCAACCCGCTGGCTTGTACCGCCGCATTGGCGAGTATGGACTTGCTGCTGGATGAAAATTGTTTAAAAAAAATTGATTGGATTGCTCAGCAGCATATTGTATTTATAAAACAGTTGCAAAAGAAGAAACAAGTTAAAAACATCCGGCGTGCAGGAACCATTCTTGCTTTTGAAACAACAACCGGAAAAGATGAATACCTGAATGACGTTAGCACCACGATCACGCAGCAGTGTTTATATAAAGGCATTTACCTGCGGCCGCTTGGCAATACTATATACCTGATGCCGCCATACTGCATTACTGCAGAAGAGCTTAATAAGGTGTATGAAGTAGTAGATGAGATTTTAAAATAAGTAGGTGACAGACAAGCAAAAATCTAATCTCTTTAAAGACAGCGCTTATTGGTTTATCGCTTCGGCCACCGCTTTTAAATTGTCGAGGCTTTGCTCCATGCCCGGGCCCAAGAGCTTATCATTAGATAAAGTAGATAACCGTTGCCAGGGATACCAGTTTACCTTTTGTTCAAAGTACCAGTTAATATTCGTGTTGTGTGCGGCCGTATCTTCTGCCAGTTGAAATATGCCCCGCTGGTGATAACCATTGCTGCTTTTCCATAAGGTCTCTATCGAATTTTTTGTTGCTTTGGTTATGGCTACCTGCTGCCCGTTAATTAAAGCTACGGTGCCGGTTCCTACCGTTTTAGCAGAAAGAAAAACAATGGGACTGTCTTTAACGCCGGCAAGCCAAAGCTTCCAGTATTTTACATCGCTGATAAAATGTTGCAAAGTATCCTGCGATGCATGAATGGTAATATTGCGGGTAACCCGTACTGCAGAAGGAAGCAGTAAACCGATACAGGTAATAATGCTGAACAGAATGACAATACTGATAATTCCAAGCTTGATAAATTTCATGTAGCTGATTCCAGGTAAATGATAAATGCAGCAAAGGTAAGCAGCGGTTTATTGTAATTCGGTAACTGTGCCGGAAGATCAATTTACTTTCATGTTGTAATTTCAAGTCGCTAATGCGCCGGATAAAGGATTGATTATTCATCAGTACCGCTTGCCTGCTGTCTCATTATGTAGATTGACTTTATTTACTTTATATCATTGTGTCTAATATTTCAACCAGATCGCTATCTGTTTTTACCAAAACCTCGCGGGCTTTGCTACCGGCGTTTTTACCTACAATGCCCGCCGCTTCAAGCTGGTCCATCAGTCGCCCTGCACGGTTGTAACCCAATTTCATTTTACGCTGAATTAATGAGGTACTGCCAATCTGATTAGCCACAATCAGCTTAGCCGCATCTTCAAATAAAGGATCTCTGTCGCCGGCGTCAAAATCTTTACCAGCCAGTTCTTTTTCATCTTCAAACTCGGGCAGGTAATATTGCTCCGGAAAGTTTTCCTGGTACCCGATAAATGCTGCTACCTGCTCTACTTCGGGCGTATCCACAAATGCACATTGTAAACGGGTTATCTCACCATTGTAACTAATCAGCATATCACCTTTGCCAATCAGTTGCTCCGCGCCGCCGGCGTCTAATATCGTACGGCTGTCAATTTTGCTCGACACTTTAAAAGCAATGCGCGCCGGGAAATTGGCCTTGATAGTACCGGTAATAATATTTACCGAAGGTCTTTGTGTTGCGATGATCAGGTGAATACCTACCGCGCGGGCCAGTTGCGCAAGGCGTGCAATGGGCATTTCCACTTCTTTACCGGCTGTCATAATAAGGTCGGCAAACTCATCTACCACAAGCACGATAAAAGGTAGAAACTGGTGGCCTTTCAGCGGGTTCAGCTTACGCTTTACAAACTTTTCGTTGTACTCCTTGATGTTGCGGCAACCGGCTTCTTTTAATAAATCATACCGGTTATCCATCTCAATGCAAAGTGCATTAAGGGTATAAATTACTTTCTTCGTATCGGTAATAATGGACTCTTCCTCACCGGGCAGTTTTGCTAAAAAATGCTTTTCAATTACGCGGTATAAACTCAGCTCTACCTTCTTCGGATCTACCAGTACAAACTTTAATTGTGATGGATGTTTTTTGTATAATAAGGAAACCAGCAAGGTATTAATGCCAACCGATTTTCCTTGCCCGGTGGCGCCTGCCATCAACAGGTGCGGCATGCTCGCAAGGTCAACGATAAAGTTTTCATTATCTATTTTTTTACCGATAGCAATAGGTAAAGAAAAGTTGTTGTTCTGAAATTTTTCAGACGCCAGCAGCGTCTTCATGCTCACTACCGTTTTGCGAACGTTGGGCACTTCAATGCCAATTGTACCTTTACCCGGAATGGGCGCAATAATGCGGATACCCAGCGCAGCAAGACTTAGCGCAATATCATCTTCCAGGTTTTTAATACGGCTGATGCGTACGCCGGGCGCAGGAACAATCTCGTACAAGGTAACCGTAGGACCAACCGTAGCAGCAATGCGCTGGATATCTATATCATAATTTTTCAGTGTTTCAATAATCTGCGTTTTGTTGGCTTCCAGTTCCTCAGCATCATGCACAATCTTTTCGCTGCCATGCGTTTCCAGTAAATCAAGCGTAGGATATTTGTAATCGCGAAGCTCCAGTGCAGGATCGTATTCTGTTTTAGGCGGCTGTTGCACTATTTGCGAAGCGGCGATTGCTTCTGCTGCCGTTTCATTATCCAATACTTCTTTTATCTCTAAAGACGGCTGTTCTGTAACCGGTTTTTTTATTTCTAAAGCAAAAGGATTTTTTCTTGCGGATGGCTGATAAAAAGTAGGCAGATCGTCTAATTGCACCTGTTCTTCTGCTTCTTCCTGCTGCTGATATTCAGCCGCCTTGTTGCTGTACGTTTCATTAATTGTTAATACCGGCTCATTAGTTGCTGATGCAACGTCGGCTTCTTCGCCTGTATTCTGTAGCACCAGATCTTCCCCAAGGATTGCCGGCTGCAAAATTGTTGCCGGTGCTTCTTTTTCTATCAGTGCCATATTGTGCAGCGGGTTATCGCCGGCATCCTGCCTGGGCATAACAACTGTTACGCCGGTTTGGTTTTGCTTTAATTTATTAGACGTTACAGCCGGTTCGGCAATGGCAGTGGCTATAACAGGCGCCGGCTGACTTTCGGGTTGTTGCGGCGTGCTAAAAACCGGCGGTGCGGGCGCCTGCTTTTTACGCGCGGGTAATTGGAAGGTTGGATTGAAACGCCAGATAATATAGCTGAAAACGGAAAAGGAAAGTAAGGCGCCGGTTCCTGTTTTACCAATCCATTTTACCAGCCATGCTTCTGTTAATTCGCCGGTAGCGCCACCCCAGGAAAAGGTGCTGCCCTGCGTAAAGAAAGCCAGCGCTACGCTTATCACCAGCAGGCCGGCTATCATGTATTTAATATTGCGCACCAGGCTAAATACTTTTCTGCCAAAGAGTAAGTTTACGCCTAATACAAAAAAGAAAGTACAGAAAAGATAAGCCGCTAAACCAAAACCGTAGCTGATGATATTATGTGATGTATAAGCACCTAACACGCCCAACAGGTTATTAACCTGCACATCCGTGGTACTGAATATTTTTACACCGAATTGCTGCACCTTATCCTGATCGTCCTGCCAGGTAAAAAGATAAGAAGTAAAGGCAATGAACAGAAAGGCGCAGATAAGCAAGCTTATTGCACCGATGATTTTTTTGGTACGGTCGTCTTTCGCAACTTCCTGTATAGTTACTGCTTCTTCCTTTTCCGGCTTCAATGCTTCCGGGTCAGGAGGTGGCGGTATCGTCTTCTTTTTTAATCGGTTTGCCATAAAAGTTCTGGTTTACAAACTTACTGGAATAACGAAATTTCGACAAACTACGTGTATAACGCAAAAAGATTAATAAAAGAACGCACAATAAAAAATCAGCGTCGCTGATTTATCCGAATGCAGTTGCAACAAGGCATGTATGTTGATGATTACCTGCTATTACTTTTTTAATACAGTTTTAATGAAATATAGTTTTTATGCAGTTGTACTGATGATGTGTTGTTGTTTTGGCAAGTGTGATTCGCAGGTGAGTCATAAAGTGCTGCATTCACCACCGCAGGCTGTATATACGTTCACCAAACCGTCGGTTGATGGCACCGGTAAATGGTATGCCGGAAGAGAAATAGCGCAGGTGATGGGCGCGGCTGGCGCCGGCTGGCTGGAAAGAAGTGAGCGGCAGCAGGAAGAAAACACGGATGCAGCTATCAGTAATATGGCGCTTCACAATAACTCAGTAGTTGCAGATATAGGTGCAGGTTCAGGATATTACACTTTTCGCCTGGCGGCAAAATTGCCAACCGGCAAAGTGTATGCAGTGGACATACAGGAGGAAATGATAAGCTTATTGAACGAACGTAAAGAAAAAGTTCATGCAAACAATGTAATCGTTGTAAAGGGAACTGATACAACTACCAACCTGCCGGTTAACAGCATTAATCTTGCTATACTAGTTGATGTGTACCATGAGCTGGAATATCCGCAGGAAATACTGCGATCTATCAGGCAGTCGCTGAGCGATACCGGCAAAATACTGCTGATCGAATATCGTGGTGAAGATCCTGCTGTGCCCATAAAGCCGCTGCATAAAACTACAGTTGCACAGTTAAATAAAGAGATGAACATGAACGGTTTTGAGCTTTCTTACCGGGGAGAATTTTTACCTATACAGCACTTTTTACTTTACGGTAAAACAAAGAAAAAAAGGTAAAAGCGTGCCAAGTAACAGCGTTGCTAATTTACAGAATACAGCAATTCCGGCTGTGTAACCGTAACATTTTCAAATATCAGGCTTTTACCATTGGCGTCTTCCAATATCAGTACAACCCGGCTGTTATGTTCCGATATTTTTTTTAAGCAATATTGATTATTGCTAAGTTTAAGAATACGTTTATCTCCTTCAATAGATAACTGATACTTATCTACAACCATCAGGCTGTTATCATCGCTTTTTATAAGCAGGTCAGCTTTATCACCGGAAGTTGGTCTTAATGAGTTAGGCATAAAAGCATACGTATGCTGGTTGCTACGCTCTTTCCAAAAACCCCAGAATAACAATTCGAGCTTCAATAATTTTGTTTTTTCAATGTCTGTCATAACAAGCAGTTGTTTTAAATTATATATCAGCTAATTCAAAAAGTATGACAATTTTTTGCTGAAACGTACCGGTTTTTAAAAATACATTAAAACAAAACTGATTTATTAAGTGTTATTTTTCAAATTTATATAATGTATTACCAACATTTTTCCGATTCTTACCTGTCTTAAACCGGTAATAATTGATTGATTATAAATTAAGTAGCATAACCTGGAACCACGTTGAAATAACTTAAGTAAAAAGGATTGTGCAATAATAATTTGAACTGAAAAGGTGATAAAAAAATTATTAAAAAGTTTTGAAAATCTGTTTGGTTGTCTATTGCTTCACTTATTTATTTATCTTATTGGTACACGCTATTCTCTTTAAGAGAAAAACAGTTGGCTGCCGCTGCGGAAATAAGTATTTAGAAAATTAAACATTGGCAGAATAAGAAGCTGTTCTGATTTTTTGTTTGAAATGGTATGCAGGTTTTTGAAGAATAGAAAGGCGCATGGTTGCAGCAATAACCCAATGACTGAACCAAAAGCGCAAAGCTGATGCAGTTATACAAAACGCGGTAATTAATGTTAGCTAATTAATTAAAGCGGCTGCCAGGTATCGTACGATTTCAGCTTTTGGAAAGAAGTAAGTTCAGCAGGTAAAATTGACAGGGAAATACAGTGAAGAAGGTTGTAATATTACTTTCGAGAGCCAGACGGTATCCCCACAAATAACCGCCTGAACTCTGAAAGGCTTAAAGAAACTTGCGCTTCTAAAGCGACTTTTTGAAAATTGGGTTGCACTAACAGAAAAGCTCAGTATAGACATACTCTCCTTTGACTTAATGATTAGTACATATATAAAAAAGCAATTGCAGTGCCAATATATATAAAAATTGATAATGAGTTAGTTGTGAATATATTTAGTTTTATTATAATGCCATAATTGGAAAAACAGTCTTTCTTTGAAAAGAAAGATGCAGGTTATAATTTAAAACCGCAAAAGCGTAATCCAAATGAATTTTATTTTTAGAGAAGCAGTGCCGGACGATATAGCGCAGATCCAAATTGTGCGGCATGCCGTAAAGGAAAATGTATTATCAGACCCTGCAATTGTTACAGACAAAGATTGTGAAGAATACCTGACAGCACGTGGTAAAGGCTGGGTATGCGAGTTGAATGAAAATATTATTGGTTTTGCAATAGCCGATTTGAAAGGCCAAAACATCTGGGCGCTTTTTGTAAGACCTGAATATGAAAGCAATGGAATAGGAAAAAAGCTGCATGCTTTGATGCTCGACTGGTACTTTGGTAAAACAAAGGAAAAGATAGAGCTCGGCACAGCGCCTGGTACAAGAGCCGTGTTGTTTTACACGAAACAGGGCTGGACCAAAACAGGCGTTTTAAAAAACGGCGAAGTGAAATTTGAAATGACTGCAGCTACTTGGCAGCACAAAGCCTGATTAATGTAATCATTGTTTTATAATTGAAAAATGCATGCTTAGCGCTGGATCATGATCGCATTTATTCTTTTAGTCGGATACTATATCAAGCTGTTGAATAAGGGTGCATATTTATTCAACAGGATATTTAATTTGTCAACCTGCATATTAAATGCTTCCATCATCCATTCCTCGTGCGGTACGCCGGTAGCCTCAGAACGCGCAGCCTCAAAGTCAGTTATTTTTCCCAAACCAAAATTTGCTTCGGCCTTGTTTACCGATATCCAAAACAATTGCTCATTTTCGGCTGCTTCCTGGTTTATTGCAAGGTCACTCATATTTTGAAGTGTGGCTTGTACCTGCGCTGCTTTAATCCGCGAATCTAATTTGTCAAGGTCCTTTTCGCACATCAGTAGCACTTGTTGTCTTATCCGGTTTGCCAGCACCATATCAGTAATTTTTTCTAATTGTCCGGTATAAATATTTGTATCAACTCTTACATTTAACAGGAAAGCGAGGTTGATACCATTATACCGGTTGTTTAATAAATAATATCCACGCTCAAAATAAAGTATGGCATTACTTAGATGCTGTTCACCCTGATCGTAATAAAACAATCTTTTTTCTATCCTGCCAGCTAATATTACGGTTTCCGAATCGTTGGTATGTTGAAGATCCAACTGACCCAACAGGCGGATGGCTTCCTCTGAGGCGGCTACGCCATTCGGTTCTTCCGCTTTGTACGTGGCATAAGCCAGCCGGTGAATAATATATGCATTATTAATAGCAATATGCTCATCGGCATTGTAATTTAAAACGAGCAACGCAGAGTTAAAAAGACCTTTTGCTACATCAAACTGTTTGCTGTTCAATGCATCTTCGGCTTTCTTCACAATGATGGAAAGCGTTTGACTATTGTCCTCGGTTTGTTGCGGCGCTTCGGCAAGGGCGTCTCCAACCTGCTTGGCTACTTTCTCTGCTTTTTCTTTCAGGGCCGGCGGTATCAGGTTATTCAGAAAAGTATATACAGGGCTGTCAGGATGCTCGTCATTCAGCACTTTGTCAATGGTTTCGCCCAATAACTTCTGAAAGCGCAATACCTCAAAATAGTCAATGCTATCGCCCAGGTGGGTGTATTTATTAATGAGGATATGGTTAAGATCGAAAGGATAATTAAGCTGGTCTTCGGACATAATGATCGTGGTACGCGGACGTAGAGCGTGGCGGATGCCCAGCTCATAAAACGCATTTACATTAGCGGTAGAAAGGTCGGCTATTACTATATCGGCAGTTAACAACTGCTGGTACATCGGTACATCTATCGTTCCCGAATGCCTTATTTCATCGGCGCGTATGCAGGATATGCCTTTACCTTCCACCACCGGTTTTATCAGGGCTAAATACGATTTATCAAGATTTAATTTACGGCCGGTAGCCAGGTCTGTCTTAATGCCAAAACCCATTACAACGAAACAACGCTTTTCGGTGTCCATAGGAGCTTCTGTTTAATGTGTGGAAAACGGTTAGCTGACTTTAAAGTTAACTGATTTTTTCCGTTGAGCCTGCAACACCGGTTCTTTCCAATACTTCTGTTTTCATTATGCCTGCATTACTAACCCTTGCATGCACCAGCACTTTATCGCCAATCGTTATGCCTGCGGCCTGCGCGTAAGGCACGGCAATACGAACAATATCATTGCCGCTTTGCAATTCTACATTGCAAACAACGCCATCATGTTTAACATGCAACACTTCACCGGTCAATTGTATTTCACTGTCAGTATTTAAAGCGCCAAACAACTGGCCTGGTGTGCCTTGCGCCACTATATTGCCACGTTCCAACTGAATAATATGCGTAGCCAAAGCAAATACTTCACTAATATCGTGACTCACCAATAAAGTAGTTATCTTTAATTGCCGCTGAATACTGTATAATTCATCCCGCAGCGTTCGGCGCATCATATCATCAAGTGCAGACAGAGGTTCGTCCAGTAACAATAATTGCGGCTTCCGCGCCAGCGCACGTATCAATGCTACCCGCTGTTGCTGACCGCCGGAGAGCAAAGTAGGTTTGCTGTTGGCGAATGCTTCCATGTTTACGAGGTGCAACAATTCACCGATATATTTTTTATCCGGATTCTTTCCGGCTGCATAAAGCAGGTTTTGCTGCACCGTCATATTCGGGAAAAGTGCATAATCCTGAAACACAAAGCCAATATTGCGTTGTTGCGGCGGAATACAAATGCTGCGCGAAGTATCCAGCCAGACATTGCCGCTTACTTCTATCCTGCCTGTCTCCGGCCGTACAAGCCCGGCCAGTATTTTTAACACCGTTGTTTTACCAGCGCCGCTTGGCCCGTACAATGCAGTAATACAACCGGCTTGCAAGGTAGTTTCGGCCCGCAGGTAAGCGAGCCCGTCATTAAAGTACAACTGCTTGCTGATGTTAATAGTAATCATAACCCGGTAATACTGTTTTGCAACTTTTTACGCACACTGTAAACAAGGAGCAATATAGTAAAAGAAACAAGCAGCAACACAGCAGCATATATATGTGCAGTTGTATAATTGAGCGACTCAACTTCGTCATATATGGCGATAGAAGCAGTCTGCGTTTGACGGGGAATATTACCGCCAATCATAAGCACGAGGCCGAACTCGCCAATCGTATGGGCAAAAGAAAGTACGATACCGGTAAGTAAAGAAGGCTTTATACAAGGCAATAATACTTGTAGCAGGGTTTGCCAGCGCGATTTTCCAAACGTGTAGGAGGCGTGGCGCAAGCTTACCGGCAACGATTGTAGTCCTGCCTGTACCGGCTGCACCATAAAAGGCAAACTGTAAACAACAGAAGCTATTACAAGGCCCGGAAATGTAAACAGCAGTTTTATATTGAACCAGTTGTATAACCACGCGCCTACCGCCCCGGCAGGACTAAATGCCAGGAGCAAATAAAAGCCAATCACCGAAGGCGGCAGTACCAACGGTAAGCCTACGATGGCTTCCACGATTACCTTAAAACGAAAACGGGTAAATGCTAAAAAAGCAGCAAGCGGCACCCCAATGATAGCGAGAAGGGCCGTGGTAACAACTGATAATTGTAGCGTAAGTAAAAAAGGCTGCCAATCAATATGCATAAATATAAGCGGTGGCTAATAAAGTATAAATTCTTTACCCTGATTTGTTTTTACAATCAGTTAGTGTTTATGTATTAACTGCCTGCAACAACAGTGGTATGTTTTATGCAAGCCACATTGCTTCAATAGAATAATCATTCATTATGAAACAGCAAAGCTATAAAAACCATATTCAATTTTATCCATTGCATCATTTCATCTTTTATCCTGTTATCTTTATACTTACTGTCGCAAGTGCTGTATGTATTTTTAAATATCCTTTTCAGCAATTGCTTTTTATTTTTATCACCGCTTTATTTATTCTTCTCATCTGGCTCTCGCTGATGCTGCGGCAACATTATGCACTGGGTAATCAAAACCGCATTATACGACTGGAAATGCGCCTGCGCTACTACCAGCTAACGCAGCAGCGGTTTGATGCTTTAGAGCAACAGTTATCTTTTGGCCAGATAGCTGCATTGCGTTTTGCGTCGGATGAAGAATTGCCGGAGATGATACAACGTGCCGTTAACGAACACCTGCCTGCAAAAGACATTAAGCAGGCCATTAAAAACTGGACGCCGGATTATATGCGGGTATGAGTAATATTTCTTAGAAAAGTGTAATTACATACTGGAAACTTCAAAAGTAATAGCCTGCCTTTGACGGTAAATCACCGGCTCCCCATTAATGGTTGCGGGTATCCAATCGGGGCCGGTTCTTATTACACGCACTGCTTCTTCGCCGAGTTTAGGATGCACTTCGGTTGGGTTGGCAACAGTGACTTCTGAAATTTTACCTTGCTTATCAACGAGAAAAGAGACTATCACCGTTTGTCTTACTGTATGATGCTTTTTTACCTGGAGATTTTCAGCGCCAACTTCGGCTCTTAAGTTATGCTGTAAGTAACGTATCCAACCCTCCTGGCCGCCGGGAAACCTGGCTTGTATTTTTACACTGTCAGTTGTTTTTACGGTGGTATCTGCAGTTGCCTGCGCCTGCAAACGGAGCGTGGCAGAAAAACAAAAAAGTACAATCAGCAAAATCCATTTCATTTTTTAAAAATTAGCTAAGATCAGATATAATTAAATATTAGTGAAACAAACATAATTATTACAGTCTTATTAAGTTACTAATTTGTACATGATTTTTTACAAATAAAAAGAGGCTGTTTTGGCAGCCTCTTCTGTAAAAGTTAAAAAGTAAAGAGTTCTTAAAACCGTATGCCTACGTTCACACTAAATACACGGTATTTGTTTTTATCGTTGCTGTTATCATCCTGGTTGGGAAAAATTTTAGCCAATCCTAATCCATAATTTACGCCTACCATCAGGCGACTAATCTCTACGCCTGCCAAACCGTTTAAACCATAATCAAAGGCTTTTAAATCAGCATCGTTGTCATTACCGTATTTGATAGTTCTGCTGGTTTGCGAGGCTGCGTCACCACCAACCAACGTTGTACCTTTCCATTTACCACCAATCCCTACAGCACCATAAGGGCCGGCGCCAAAGAAAAGGCGGGTACCGGTTGCGAGGGGTAGCTTAACTACTACGTTTACCGGCACTTCCAGGTACAGAGGATTAAATATAGTAGTATTGGAAATACCGGCAAAAGACCCGCTTGCCTTGGAGCCTTTGCCACTTAATACCAGCCCTGGCTGTACAGAAAGCACATCTGCCAGCGGCACGTCTCCTATTATACCAACATTAAACGTAGTGAGTGTATTAGCTTTGTTGTAAGAGCCGTCTTTCGCAGTGGAAATGTTTGCGAAGTTTACGCCACCCTTAATATAAAAGCCGCCCGGATTACTTGCAGCAGTTGTCTGGGCATTTACCTGTACACTTGTCAACACACTAAAAAAAGCCAGTGCTAAAAATTTTTTGTTCATACCTGATAATTTTTAGTACCGGCTTTCCCAATATTATGCCATAAAAATATTATATGTTTTCTCCACCTGCCGGTGGCGTGCTACCGGTATCGGGACGTGTCTGCGGAGGCGGCTGTTTTTGCGGTTGGGCCGGTTTCTGAGGCGGCTGATTGTTTTGCCGCGGTGCCTGTGGCGGCATACGCTGCCTTGGCGGCCCCGGCTTGTTCCTTGCCTGCTGCGGATTATTTTGAGGTCTTGGTCTTGGCGGTTGCCCGCCGCTTTGCGGGTGCGGAGGCCTATTGTCACCTTTTTGTGGCATCCTGTTCTGAGGCTGTTCTCCGCGGGGAGCCTGCTGTGGGGCGCCCTTCCTGTTGTCATCCGGTTTTACATCACGGTCTTTATCTTTCCGCCTTTTACTGTTCCGCTCGAGCGTACGCAAACTGATTCCGCCAACCAGCTCTACATGTGCCGGCGCTTCTTCTTTTTGCTTGTTGCTGGTAAGGTCCACCGGTTGCAGCTCGTCCGGCCGTTCGCCTTTCGAATTGAGGCGTATAATTTCTTTTACGCGGCTGATGGCCAGTGGGTACTGCCGGCTGCTGTCTGGCAGCATATACCACATCAGGTTTTTAAAAATGTCTTTCTTAATTAAAGATGCATTACCCTTACTTGTTTGCAAAGTGTCTGCATTGTTGGGGAAACCCTGCAGTGCATCGAGGTAAGTATCCAGCTCGTAATTAAGGCAACACTTTAACCTGCCGCACTGGCCGCTTAATTTTGTTTGATTGATAGAAAGATTCTGGTAGCGGGCGGCAGTAGTCGTTACGCTTTTAAAATCGGTGAGCCAGGTAGCGCAGCAAAGCTCGCGGCCGCAACTGCCAATACCACCCACTTTTCCGGCATCCTGCCGGATACCGATCTGCCGCATTTCTACTTTTACTTTAAACTCCGAGGCAAATATTTTAATCAGTTCTCTAAAATCCACGCGGTCATCCGCGGTATAAAAAAAAGTTGCCTTTCGTCCGTCTGCCTGAAATTCCACCTCACTCAGCTTCATATTAAGATTAAGCTGGCGCGATATTGCACGGCTGCGCATCAGCGCTTCCGGCTCCCGGCTTTTCTGCTGCGAAAACAGTTCAATATCCTTATCCGTACTGCGGCGCAACACTTTCTTCATATCCGCATTCATCTCACTAAGGCCTCTTTTCTTCAGTTGCAGGCGTACCAGCTCGCCGGTAAGGCTTACTTCTCCTACATCAAAGCCGCTTGCTCCTTCCAGTGTTACCAGCTCTCCTTTTTCAAATTGCTGCAGGGTTACATTTCTAAAATAATCTTTGCGGCTGCCTTGTTTAAAACTTATTTCCACCACCTTACAACTACTTTCCGGGTCGGAAAAAGGCAGATTTTTTAGCCAGTCGTGTACGTTCATTCTGTTGCAACTGCCGGTGCCGCAGCTACCATGGCTTTTGCAACCGCCGGGCTTGCCGGTACTACATGATCCACATCCCATTGCTATCTTAGGTTTACAATGTTTAAAATAATATATGTTGAGCGTTAGGAAAGCGGCAGGCTGTTGGCGCTATGCTATCAGCTATCTGGTTGCAGGCAATAGTTTTCAGCAATCGCTTTAAAGCAGGATTGCAGGATCAGAAGGATTGAAAATAGACAGAATAGTCTTCTCCGGCAACGCTATTTACCATGGAAAATGTATTATTTATAGTTCCTTATATCTGTTACTGTATTCCTGTCCGCTGTCGCCAGCCATCATCAACTTTTCACAATCAACCTGCAACGGTTCTTTACTAACCTGCCAAAATTAGGGCTTTGTCCCGAATTATGTGGTAAAGCCTGATTGTCAGCGCATGAAATAACATTTTTGCATTTGCGTTTCGCTCTATATAATAAACGGCCTTGTCCAGCTCTTCCGAAATAGCATGCTGCTGGCTCACAGAAGCTATTTTCCCGATGCGCTGTGCAAAGTCCCTTTCATTCTCCGGCATGGCAGCATAATCTGCGCCTAATACCTTTATGCGGATACTCTGACCAATGAGATGATTGAAATAACGGAGAAATTGTTTTTGTTTTTCGCGCCCCAGCTTGCTTACCTCATCCAGCCATTTCAACTGTTCGGGCAGCATATGCCGGATGGTATATTTAAGCCAGTCGCTTAACAAACTTTGCCAGTCTTCCCCGGCATGCTGCAATACCTGCAGCGCTTCCCGGTAGTTGCCTCCTGCTATTGCGGCCACCTGCCTGGCTGTTTCGGGCGTAGCTTTACTGCGCAGTTGCAAAGCTTCTTCCATGTCTTTTGTCTCTAACTGCGGAACTTTTACAAGCTGGCAGCGGCTAAGAATTGTTGGAAGTATTTGTTCTTCATTTTCGGCTACCAGTATAAAGAGCGTATCGGCAGGCGGCTCTTCAATAAGCTTCAACAGCTTATTACCTTCCTTACCTAAATATTCCGGCATCCACAACATCAGTATTTTATAGCCACTTTCAAAACTTTTAAGACTTAGCTTACGGATGATATCATTACATTCTTCCGCCGTAATATTACCCTGCTTATTTTCAGCGCCTATATTCTGCAGCCAGTCAAATACATTACTGTAAGGAGATATTTTTACAAATTCGCGCCAATCCTGCGCGTAATCGCTGCTCGTAGGTTTGTCGCCGCTCTTTTTGGGGATAACCGGGTAAGAATAATGAATATCCGGATGGGCATATTGCCTGGATTTTAAGCAGGCCGGACAGATGCCGCAGGAGTCGGAAAGTATCGGTGGCTTATGTTCGGCAATAGCTGATAACCTGCTGTTAGCCAACTCCCCCGCGGCCGATTGCCGGATACGGTTTTCGCAAACGATGTATTGCGCAAATGCCAGTGCAAGCGGCAGGGCGCCACTGCCATCTTTACCTAAAAACAACAAAGCATGACTCAGCCGGTTGTGCTGCAGCATTTCTGTAAGGTGTTGTTTTACAGAGTGCTGGCCTATTACCTCTTTAAACTGCATACAGCGAAGCTAAGGATTGCAGTTTTTATTTTTAGCGAAAATAATTGATGCAGGCAGCAAGGTTACCGGTTTTTTCCATCCATTTTATCGCAGTACTCAACAGAACCTAAGCGAAAGCGAAATGGTATTTTAGTAGTCTTCTCCAGTTTCCACTCCATGCTGCAAAAAAGCGGTAATTTTTCGTTGTAAAAATGGGCAGGCAGCGCAGGCAACTGTAAATTAAAAGACGAAGAATGTAATATTTTTATTAACGAAACTTTTACTGTCGTGTCGTTGTTAGCTATTGGCTGAGCGGTGGTTTTATTCACTATAAAAAAAAGCAGGCAGGCTATACAAATCGTTTTAAACATCTTACTAAGAATTCATTGTAAATATACCGGAGACAATTAGCTTTGCAAAAATCGTACTATATTTTTCAGATAAGTTTTAAAGAGAGCGATGAGCAATGGCACTAAGTCAAACACTACAGCAAAAGCTATTACAAAAATTATCTCCACAGCAAATTCAATTAATGAAGCTGTTGCAAATACCAACAGCCAATCTGGAGGAGCGCATAAAAGAGGAATTGGAAGAGAATCCTGCGCTGGAGGTAAGCAACGACGAGCACGATGAGCACGATGACGTACAAGATGAATTTTCCGCCACTGCTGAAGAGGATGAATATGATGTGGACGGTAGTGAAGACGAATACGAAAATTTAGACATCAGCGATTATGTATCAGACGGCGACGATGAGGTGGCAGATTATAAGCTGCGTGATGATAACTACCCAGAAGCCGACGATAAAAAAACGATGCCCTTCAAAATTGAAAGTTCTTTTCATGAAACGCTGCTGGACCAGTTGGGTATGTTATCGCTGGACGAGAAAAATTACCGGATTGCAGAACATATTGTAGGCAGCATAGATGACGACGGTTATTTGCGCCGAGACCTTTCTTCGATCTGCGACGATCTGGCCTTCCGGCAAAATATTGTTGCCACCGAAGAGCAGATAGAATCAATCATTAAAAAAATACAGTTATTTGATCCGCCGGGC
This sequence comes from Ilyomonas sp., assembly GCA_965247435.1. Classification (GTDB taxonomy): domain Bacteria; phylum Bacteroidota; class Bacteroidia; order Chitinophagales; family Chitinophagaceae; genus Ilyomonas. Next base: position 4,135,230 of record OZ252019.1, read on the forward strand.
ATTTGTGCACGCGACCTGAAGGAGTGTTTGCTTTTACAATTGAACAGGCACTTGCTGGATGGGCGTGATGTGCATTTAGCGATTAATGTGCTGGATAAATATTTTGAAGAATTTACCAAGAAGCACTACGAAAAAATACAACGCGGGCTTAACCTGACCGATGAAGATCTGAAGACGGTTATCACCGCTATTATCCGCCTTAATCCCAAGCCAGGCGGCAATGTTGGGGAAATAAACAAAGCCGAAAGTTATATTGTACCCGACTTTTTTATACTGAATAATGCCGGGAAACTGGAATTGACGCTTAATGCCAAAAACGCACCTGATCTGCACATCAGCGAAGGCTATCGCGACATGCTGAAAGAATATGATAAAGGCGCAAAAAAAGATAAGCGGCAAAAAGAAGCGGTACTTTTTATTAAACAAAAAATAGACAGCGCCAAGTGGTTTATAGACATGATAAAACAGCGCCAGCATACCCTGCTGAGTACGATGGATGCCATCATGAACTACCAGAAAGATTTTTTTCTTACGGGCGATGAGACTGTGCTGAAGCCAATGATTTTGAAAGATATTGCGGAAGTAACAGGGCTTGATATTTCTACCGTTAGCCGTGTAGCCAATAGTAAGTTTGTACAAACCGAATTTGGCACCTACCGCCTGAAATTTTTCTTCAGCGAATCGTTAAGTACAGATAGTGGCGAGGAAGTAAGTACCCGTGAAGTAAAAAAAATATTGAGTAATTTAATTGAAGGCGAAGACAAGCACAAACCGTTAAGTGATGAGCGCCTTACCGAATTGCTGCAGGAAAAAGGATACAATATTGCGCGCCGCACGGTAGCCAAATACCGGGAGCAGCTTAATATACCGGTAGCAAGATTGAGAAAGGAATTATAAAAATTTAAAGTTCAAGGGTTTATGCACATTTAAACCAACTTTACAGCTATACGCCTTGTTCTATACAATACTTTCACTTTTAGGTGTTAATTTTTTACTGATCGTACCATGACTGATCTTGCTGTTACCCAACCTTTATATTCACAAGCCTATTTAAAAGTTCCTGCAAAAATTATTTCCTTTGTACTGCACCCGCTGTTTATTCCAACCTACATTTTCTTTTGGCTCACTTTGCGTTTCCCGACACAGTTTCAGGGTATGACGCCCTTCCTGATGCTTATGCGGAAAATCAACGTATTCTGGATGACCGCTTTTTTTCCTGCATTTGCGGTATTCCTGTTGTGGCGGCTTCAGTTTATTAAAAGCATCAGACTACGAACGCAGCAGGAGCGCATTATACCTTACATCATCACTATGATTTTTTATTGGTGGATGTGGTATCTCAGCCGCACTTTTACCGATCAGCCTGCCGTGCTGCAGTTTTTTTACTTTGGTATTTTTCTTACAACGATCGTTGGTCTGTTATCCAATATTTTTACCAAGATAAGTATGCATGCCATGGGTATTGCCGGCGCATTCATGTGCATAGTGTTTACCTGCCTGTATTACCAGCAATTTTTAGGCGCCGATCTTACAACCATAACCTTGTTAACCGGCATTGCCTGTACTGCAAGGCTTTTGCTAAATGAACACAACAGCAGTGAAGTATGGTCGGGATTTATTATTGGCGTGCTATGCCAATGGATAGCTTACCAATTAATTATGTAAAGCATGTTGCTGTTAAAAGTATCGTTGCCAAAGTATCAGGATGCGCCTACAGAGTCATACACGATTACCCTGCTCCACAAAGAACTGCAGTCTTCTACAAATTGCAGATGCACCGGATCTACCTGGTAGGCATCCTGCTGCTCCCTGCTATCGAATACAGCCAGCCACGAAAAAGAATAAGAAGCATCTATCACCTCGCGGCTCGTACCCGCGGGTACACCAATATGGGTTGTCTTGATGCTTGAGATAGCGGTAAGACTCTGCAAGCCTTGTAACAACTTAGACTTGTCTTCTGTACTTCCGGGGTTGTGCAACCAGAAATAAACGTGGTGTATAAAAAGCTGTTGTGTTAGCATAAAAATCAAAAATTTTAGATGAAGATAAAACGCGGCTTCGTGTCTGGCAATTATAATACCGTTTCTCTGTAATGATATATACCGGTGCAAGCAATTATATTATAAAATATGCCAAGCTGTACAAATCAGTTTTAAAACTTCTTTTTTCAGAAAAAGATTACAATTAATTAACAAAAGTAAAAAAAATTTAATTTCTATAAAATTGATAGGAATTACATTATTTCCCTATTTTTGATTTGCTCAAATAAATTGTACACAAAAAATCCATCCACATGGTATCAAAACTAAACTCTGCTGAGGTACTTCACTTCCTTATTATTGTAAGCATCATTTTAATTTCTGCCCGTGTGCTGGGCGAACTATGCCGTAAGTTTAAACAACCGGTTGTAGTAGGAGAAATCCTGGCAGGTATCATTATCGGTCCATCTTTATTAGGCTCTGCGTTTCCGGATTTATTTAAAGAAGTTTTTATCAGTGAGCCCCGTGCCTATGGTGCTTTTGACGGCCTTGCAAACATGGGTGTTATCCTGCTGATGTTTGTAGCCGGCATAGAAGTAGATTTAAAACAGATACGGAAACAAGGCAAACAGGCTGCCTCTATAAGCATTATGGGTATTGCCTTTCCTTTTGCATTAGGCTTTGCTGCCGTTTGGTTTTTCCACGATTATATTTTTCCGGTACCTTCTGCAGACCGGCTCATTCCTTCCTTATTTTTCGGTACCGCTTTGTCCATCACCGCCCTTGCGGTAATAGTAAAAGTGCTGATAGACTTAGACATTATTAAAACAAAAGTTGGCGGGCTGGTATTAACGGCGGCGATGGTGGACGACTTTCTCGGCTGGGTGCTTTTTTCCATTATTATTAAAATGATGGACAATAGTAAGAGTGATGGTTCTACTATGTCTGTACTGGTGGTGCTGGCTTTTGCTTTATTTATGGTGACCGCCGGCCGCTGGATTATAAATAAGATATTAGGATTTACCAAGAAATATGTCTCCGGTTCGGGTGGTATTATTACGGTAAGCTGCTGCCTTTGTTTTTTAGGCGCCATTTTTACTGAATATTTAGGCATCCGCGGTGTATTCGGCGCATTCTTAATGGGTATTGCCATTGGCGACTCCAAACATTTTACAGATGCTACGCAAAACGTATTACAGCAGTTTGTGGTTTATATTATAGCGCCCCTGTTCTTTGCCTCTGTGGGACTGCGTGTAAATTTCGTTACCAATTTCGATTTCAGGATCGTAGCAGTGATTGTAGGTATCGCCTGCATAGCTAAAATTGTAGGAGCCGGCATTGGCGCCAAGATGAGTGGTATGAAGAAGAATGAATCGCTTGCAATTGCCTTTGGGATGAATGCCCGCGGCTCGCAGGAGATCGTATTGGGCCTTGTAGCCCTGCAGGCCAAAATAATTGATGAAAAAATATTCGTTGGACTGGTAGTAATGACCATGCTTACGATATTAGTAGCCGGCCCGCTGATGAAATTCTACCTGCAGAAACATTTACAAGAAAATAAAGAAGCAGGAGAAACGGACATTCCCATCACTACCCGCATTATCGAGCAGGCGGAAGCTGTAAAACCTGTTACGGTATAGTTGTATTATTGGTGTAATTTATAAAACAAAAGCAGGCATTTAGCCTGCTTTTGTTTTATTTAAATATTACCACCTATAATTTATGCAACTTCGGTCTTCATACTCCGCTGCACTCTTTTACGTTCTTCTTCATCCAGTAACACCTTTCGCAGGCGTATATTCTTAGGCGTTACTTCAATGCATTCATCTTCCTGAATATACTCCATACATTCTTCCAGCGACATAATTGTTTTAGGAGCAATGCGCGAGGCATCGTCGCTGCCGCTTGCACGGTGGTTGGTCAGCTTCTTTGGTTCTGTTGCGTTCACTATCAAATCTCCCGGCTTGATATGCTCGGCAATAATCTGGCCTGTATAAACCTCTTCTCCCGGATCTATAAAGAAGGTTCCCCGATCCTGCAGTTTATCAATGGAATAACCGGTTGTTTTTTCCTGATTTTTAGAAAGTAGCACCCCATTATTACGACCCGGAATCGAACCTTTCCAGGGTTTGTATTCGATAAAGCGATGTGCCATCACTGCTTCACCGGCTGTATTGGTAAGCATATTGCTACGCAGCCCGATAAGGCCGCGCGAAGGAATCTCAAACTCCAGGTGCTGCATTTCTCCTTTTGTATCCATTACCTGCAATTCACCCTTGCGCTGTGTTACAAGATCAATTACTTTTCCGCTAAATTCAGCAGGCACATCCACTACTAAATTTTCAAAAGGCTCGCTTTTCTTGCCATCAATATATTTTACCAATACCTGCGGCTGGCCCACCGTTAATTCGTATCCTTCGCGGCGCATTGTTTCTACCAGCACGCCCAGGTGAAGGATGCCCCGTCCAAATACCAAAAAGCTATCGGCGCTGTCTGTATCTTCTACGCGTAAAGCAAGATTTTTCTCGGTTTCCTTCATCAGCCGGTCACGCAGGTGGCGGCTGGTTACAAACTTGCCATCCTTACCAAAAAAGGGTGAGTTGTTAATGCTGAACAGCATACTCATAGTCGGCTCATCCACACTTATCACTGGCAGTGCTTCCGGGTTTTCCTGGTCGGCAATCGTATCGCCGATATTAAAATCTTCCAAGCCCACAACGGCGCATAAGTCGCCGGCAACAACTTCTGTAACCTTGCGTTTACCCATGCCTTCAAATACATACAACTCTTTAACACGCAGTTTCTTTATTACATCACCCGTCTGCATCAAAGCAATAGGCTGCGATTCCTTTATTACGCCACGGCCTACTTTGCCAATGGCAATACGGCCAAGAAAAGAAGAATAATCCAAAGAAGTAATCTGCATCTGCAACGGACCTTCATTTATTTTTGGCGGCGGAACATACTTTAAAATACCATCCATTAAGGGCATAATATCTTCTGTTTGCGTAAGGCTGTCATTGAACCAGCCATTTTTACCGGAACCATAGAAGGTAGGAAAATTCAATTGCTCTTCGGAAGCATCGAGATTGAAGAATAACTCGAAAACTGCATCGTGCACTTCGTCGGGGCGGCAATTGGGCTTGTCAACTTTATTAATAACTACAATCGGCTTTAAATCAAGCTGCAGCGCTTTCTGCAATACAAAACGTGTTTGCGGCATCGGGCCTTCAAAAGCATCAACCAACAGCAAAACGCCATCGGCCATTTTCAATACACGTTCTACTTCCCCGCCAAAGTCACTGTGACCCGGCGTGTCAATCACGTTAATTTTGACGCCTTTATAAACAACGGCAGCATTTTTACTGAAAATGGTAATGCCACGCTCCTTTTCCAGATCGTTGCTATCCATAATGAGTTCACCGGTTTCCTGGTTGTCGCGAAATACTTTAGTGGCCTGTAATATTCTGTCAACCAAAGTGGTCTTACCATGGTCAACGTGTGCTATGATTGCAATGTTGCGAATTTCCATAAGTGCGCAAAGGTAAGCGTTTGCAACCGGGGAAGCAAGCGTGGTAAAAGGGTTTATAGTTTTTTAACGTGCCAACTTCTCACAATTATAAACGACTTAACACTTATAACGCAATAATTTAATAAACTTTCTTTAAGCCGCTAAAAAATACGGGTATTAAAAAATTCAAAATTGTCCGGCTTTTCATTTTATTCTAAATGTCGGCCGCTATAATTCTTCAAAATTTGCTGCCCGCGGAAACAGGCACATTATTTCCGTGATAAAAGAGGGCATTTGTTTCAGCAGCCTGCGCAGTTTTGTATCCATCCAGGCGCCGTCTATCGTAAGCAAAGCACAGCGCTGCTGCTGCTCGTTATTAAATGCATGCTGAATACAGAAACGGGATCCATCTGCACGCATTTTAGCAAGCGAAGTAGTGATAGTAATAATATCCCCTAAATGTATTTCTCTTTTAAACAGGCATTCTTCTCTAAACAACACCGGCCCGATATGCTGCGCCTGCATTACCTCCAGCGTTAAGCCATGCTGTGCTAGAATGTCAATGCGATGCTGTGCGCCAAAATCGTAATACACACTGTGACGCAGGTGGAAATTAGCATCAATATCTGCCCATCGGATAGCAATAACATTGGTGAAAGCCACGATAAAAATTTTTACAAAAGAAAATCATTTTTAATACCACCCGACGTTTATTTGTTATGCCTGCAGCTAAACTTTTCTTCGCATTAATTACTACTTGCAGAGAATATTTCTGTTCTCTTCTATTCCTGTATTATTTTACACAGGTTAATTATCAATAAATCGTTTATGAAGCAATCATTGTTTGCAGCACTTGCCTGCCTATTCCTGTCTTGCAAAGAAGAAAAAAAGCCGGTGTCCAAAGATGTATTGCTGGCAGACATTGATACCACTGTTAATCCGGCAAACAATTTCTTCAGCTACGCCAACGGCGCCTGGATAAAATCCAATCCAATACCCGACGAGCAAACAAGCTGGGGCATCGGCAACCTCGTACTGGAAGAAAATCTCAGGCGCATGCGGGTGCTCTGCGAAGAGGCCGCGGCTACAAAAGCGCCCGGTAACTCCCTGCAGCAAAAGATCGGCGATTTTTGGCTGGAAGCGATGGACAGTACTAAGATTGAAAGAGATGGATTGCAACCGATACAGTCCTATTTGCAGGAAATAGACGCAGTGAAAGATGCGCCTTCATTAACCACAGAAATGGCCAGGCTGGATAAAATGGGCATCAACACAGTATCCGGAATGTTTGTAGCGCAGGATGACAAGCAGAGTGATGTGATGGCCCTGCAGTTTTACCAGAGCGGGATTTACCTTGATGACCGGGAATATTATTTTAAACAGGATACGACCTATCAAAAAATAAGGGCTGCTTATCAAAAACTGATCAGCCGCTTTTTGCAACTAAGCGGTACCGACAGCGCCGGAGCGAATAAGGCAGCAGCGGCAGTTGTTGCTTTGGAAACAAAGCTTGCTTCCTCGCACCGCAAGCTGGAAGACACGAGAGACCCATACAAAAATTATTATAAGATGAGTGTGGCCGCGTTGGATAAACTAACGCCATCGCTTCACTTCAAAAATTATTTTCAAACGATGGGCCTGCCCGAAACCGACTCGGTAATTGTGCACCAGCCGGAGTATTTTCAGGTGCTGGAAAGCCAGTTAAAAACCACACCGCCTGATGTATGGAAAGCCTACCTGCGCTTTCGGTTGATTAATGAATGCAGCCGGGCATTGCCCGAAGCGTATGGGCTTGCAGCCTTTGACTTTACTAAAGTTTTATACGGCGCCAAAGTGCGCAAGCCGCGCTGGAAGCGCGTGGTAAGTACCGAGAATGACCTGCTCGGTGAACCATTAGGACAGTTGTATGTAAAAAAATATTTTACGGAGACCGCTAAAAAGCGCTATGGTGATATGGTGGAAGACATCCGCGCTGCACTGAAAAACCGCATACAACACCTAACCTGGATGAGCGATTCTACCAAGCAGAAAGCATTGGTAAAGCTGGCGGCCATGCACAAAAAAGTAGGCTATCCTGATAAGTGGAAAGATTTCAGCAGCATGAAGATTAACCGGGAAAGCTTTGCGCAAAACCTGCTGCGCGCAGGCGCCTGGTGGCAGCAGTACAATTATAGTAAATTGGGCAGGCCGGTTGACCGGGATGAGTGGGATATGACGCCGCAGACGTATAACGCTTATTACAACCCCAGCAATAACGAGATTGTACTGCCGGCCGGCATGTTCACCGTGCCTGGCGCAACTGATGAAGAATTAGACGATGCGGTGGCTTATGGCTATGCAGGCGCCAGCACCATCGGCCATGAAATGACCCATGGCTTTGATGATGAAGGCAGGCAGTTTGATGAGCATGGCAACCTTACGGACTGGTGGACAAAAGAAGACGCTAAACGCTTTCAACAGCGGGCTGACGTAATGGTAAAACAATTCAGCAACTTTATACCCATAGACACTTTTAAAATAAACGGCAAAGCTACGCTGGGCGAGAACATTGCCGACCTCGGCGGCGTGCTGCTGGGCTGGGATGCGTTTACCAAAACAGGGCAATACAAAGAGAATAAAATGATTGACGGTCTTACGCCTGCGCAACGTTTCTTCTTAGGCTATGCTTTGGGCTGGATGGATAAATCGCGCGACGAAGCCTTGCGTGCGCAATTGATGAGCGATGTACATTCGCCGGCGATGTACCGTGTAAACGGGCCTATGCAAAACGTAGATGCATTTTATCAGGCTTTTCATCTGCAGCCCGGCAGTAAAATGTATCTCCCGGATAGTGCACGGGTGCGGATATGGTGAGGGAAATGTACGATGTATGATGTGAGATGTGAAAACAGGGAAAGTGTTTTAGCCAATAAAGGTTTTTGCTTTTATAAAATATGATGAAGTAATTTTCCATTGTAATATTAACTGTATGATTACGCAGATAGATATAAGCGGTTTTAGAAGTATTAAAGAAGCCAGCATTCCTTTGAAAAAGCTGAACATTTTGTATGGGCAAAACGGCAGTGGTAAAAGCAGCGTGATGTATGCGCCGTATGTGTTTAGGAATTTTTGTATAAATCCGAATCAGCGGTTGAACAGCTTATTTAATTTGGGATTTATGAATTTGGGTGGGTTTGAGAATGTAAATAATACAAAATTGTCTTATATCCAAATACTACTTCACACAATTTTAAAATACCCAAACGACATAAATTTTCATTATGGTTTAGAATTAGGTAAGGTTGAATTACAAACTAATTTGTTATTTGGATTTGATAATAAATATGAAGATCACATGCCAATTGATTTACCATATTCATCACCTTTCAGTATAAACATAAATTATGATAACTATAGCTTTCTATGGAACGGTTTAACTTTTGAAAAAACAAATGATCATTTTGAAACTTCAATGCTTGTAAGACAGTTGAACGGGTTTTATGAGCAAGTAAAAAACATCGAAATTATATCTGTTCGCCGCGGCTTTTTTAGTTTTTTGTTTTCAGCAGAATCTCCAACTGAAGAATCCCTTTTTGCTATGCAGATAAGAGATCAGGGAACTAACTTTGAAGCAAAGATTGATCATTACTTCAAGCAGCTTTTTGATAAAACGTTTCGCTTTGTCGCTATCCCCGGCAGCACTTCCTTTTATCTCAGAACACAAAATAAGCGGGGCATCAGTACCGATTTGGTGAATGAAGGCTTTGGCGTAAACCAAACGGTATATATGTTAATTAAACTGTTGAAAAAATCTACTTCGCTTGCCTTTATAGAAGAGCCTGAAATTCATTTGCATCCATCGGCACAGGCAAAATTGGTTGATGTGTTTGCAGAAATTATTCAGAACGAAGGAAAACAAATTTTTATTACTACACACAGCGAAAACATTGTCTCTTCTGCACTGGCAAAAATCGCCAACGGCGAGTTAAGCCGCGATGATGTGCAATTTTACTTAGCGGTAAACGAAGATGGCGAAACAAAAGTTTTGCCGCAACAGGTAAACGAAAAAGGACAAATAGAAGGCGGACTAATGAACTTTATGGAAGCGGAATTAAGTAACCTGAAAAGCTTACTCGGCATTTAATGGGAAGAGGAAAACATTTAACCATTGATGAATGGTTTTATCATTGGTTTGATGATGAGGAAAAACTGCCATTAGTATCTAAACTTTTTATTCAGATATTTGAAGTTTGCGATACCATTGTTTTTCAAAAAGGAAATCGCCATGCACATAAATTTTTCGAGTTGGCGAATAAATCTTCGATGTATCCGCCTAAAAACAGGCAAGCGGTAAAAGCAATCATGCAATTGTTTATTACCAATAGTTTGAAAATACATTATATAGATGATGTGCCTGAAATAGGAAAAGAAATTATTCCATTATTACCAAGGAAAGATGTCTATTTAGTGCAGCTTTGTCTTGCTTCAAACGATAAAATTTTTGTCACTTCCGACGGCACTTTATACCAAAATTTAAAAGATACTTTTATGCAATTAAACATACGTGTTTATATGGCAGAAGATTTTATGAATCAATATCCGGAAATTTAACCGCACTGATATTTACAATCATTTCTAACAAAATCTTCTCCCTGTATTACAAATTCATTTACTGATTATCTGCTATCTTGCTCTGGATGCAATACCGGAAAAACATAGTGCTGCTGGGTGTGGTTTTATGTACTGCCTTGCTTATACAGGCGCAATCGCAGTTGCCATCCCTGTTCGATGATGCCCAGGAGCAAAATACGTACCTGCAGAATACAGTACTTAAACCAGGTGAAAAGCCGGAAGACAAAATCCGCAGCCAGATTTTTATAAAGACAACTGTTAGTAAAAGAAGTTGTTATGTGGGCGAGCCGGTACTGGTCGTGTACCAGTTATATACGGCCCTGTACTGTCAGCCAAAAGTAGTGAAGCAGCCATCATTCAGCGGCTGCAGCCTTGTAGAAATGACGACCGATGAACCGGAGTACATTGAGAAAGCCGACGGTAAAATGTATCGTGTTTTACTAATCCGGAGGGTACAGCTTACACCTTTGCAGGAAGGTGAATTAGTGATTCCGCCGGCTGTAGTAAACAACGAAGTTGGCTTTACCACAGCCGATAACCCATACCGGATGCAGAACTATAGTGCCGCCGTAAGCAGCCGGCCCGACAGCATCCAGGTAAAGGCGCTGCCTCTTGGTACGCCTGCAGATTATTCCGGTATTGCCGGCAGGTTTACTATTTCTGCCAAAGTGGACAGTACCAGCATATCGCAGGGAGAAAGTGATCTTTTACAGGTAACTATTTCAGGCGAAGGCAATATTGATGCTATCCAGGCACCGTCTATGGTATGGCCACCGGGTATAGAACACTTCGAGGGCAATGACAGCCAGCATGTTAATAAAGCCAGCTTCCCGGTACGGGGCGATAAAACGTTTGCCATCCCTTTTATCGGCACTAAAAGAGGCACATTCGCCATACCGCAGCTCCGGTTTACGTTCTTTAATACGGCCTTGCAGCAGTTTGAAACCATCGTTACCCAACCGATTGTTGTCACGATAACAAAAGCATCACCGGCAAAACAAAAAGATGAGCATATTGTAACGACCGGCGTAAGCAACAAAAAATATTTGTGGTTTGTGCCGGGCATCGCCCTAATTGTATTAATTGTATGGGTGATCGGTAATAAAAGAAAGGAAAATCATACAGAGGCACTTAAGAATCAGGCAGCCGGCATAAGAGCGGGTGCAGAAACAAACATACTGGAGAAAAAGACAATGGAAGTTGAACAGCCTTCCGCTGTTGCAAAAGACAGACCGGATACTAAAATTCTCCTGCAGGCGCTTAGCAAAGCAGAAGACAATGCTGTATTTTTTACCAATGCAAAGACACTGCTAACTGTTGCGCTGCAACAGGCATTGGGTACCGCACAGCAAAATGAAAAAGAGTTAACGGCAGCATTAGCGGCAAATAATGCAGCGCTTGCAGAAGCAACCAGAAAACTATATGCAGTTTGTAACGCTTCGTTATATGCGCCATCAACCAACGAAGATGCAAGAGCAATGCTGATAGAAAGGCTGGGCGATGTAATTCAAACGCTTGAAAATAATCAGGCGGTATATTTATAACCCATGCCTCTCACAGAATGAAAATGCTTTGGGTTGCGGCTATCGGGTTCAAAATATTTGCGAAAGCTAAGGATGAAGTTGTCAATGGTGCGCGTGGTCGGATACACATTATAACCCCAGACTGCCTGTAATATTTTCTCGCGCGTTACCACTTCTCCCCTGTTTTCAATCAGCAGCTTCAGCAGCATACTTTCTTTTTTACTCAGGTCTATTTTTTTACCGTCCCAGGTAATGGCTTCCTGCGCTTTAAAGTCTATCCGGTTGTTTTCAAATTCGTAAACATCACCAATTGATTCTTTTGTTTGCAGCTTCTTGTTTTTCTGAATCAGTTTCTCTACACGCAGCAACAACTCTTCAAGATTAAAGGGCTTTGTCATATAATCATCGGCGCCCTTTTTCAAACCCAATACTTTATCTGCATTTGTACTCCGCGCGCTTAGTATCAGCACCGGAACGTCTAAGTGCTGCACCCGCAAGTTCTCGGTTATACTGATGCCGTCTATCTCCGGCAGCATAATATCCATGATGATCAAATCGAAATATTCGTTCTGCACCGCTTTCAACGCCTGGTTGCCGGTAAAGGCAGAAGTAATACTATAGCCTTCCATTTCTAGGTTAAGCTTAAGCGTATCGTGAAGGTTTTCCTCATCTTCTACCAACAAAATATTGGCTTTGCTATTATCATTATAGTTCATTGCAATCAGATAACAATTATTAAATGTAAGACAGTCAGCTCTTTAAAACGTAACCGTAAATATACTGCCCTTTGGTGCATTATCGGTTACGCCAATGCGGCCCCTGAGCTCCTGCACTATTTTTTTGCTCAGATACAAGCCAAGCCCGGTGCCTTTGGCAGTGCGGGTCGCCTCACTGCCTACCCGGTAGAACTTATCAAAAATCTTTTTCTTCTCTTCATTCGGAATACCAATTCCTGCATCTATTATTTGCAGTACAATCTGTTTTTTGTCCTGCCGCAATACAAGCTTTACCGGGCTTTCCTTAGGTGAATATTTAATTGCATTGTCGAGCAGGTTACTTAAGAGCAACTGTATTAAAGTATCTTCCCCATACATTAACAAATCAGGTTCAACAGCAGCGTTAATAGTTCTTTGCGGCAAGCGGTTTTGAAAGTCCCGCACCGTATCCGCCGTTATCCTGCTTATATCAATCTCCTGCTTGTTGAGCCGGTAAGCGCCGGTTTCCAACTGTGATGCAACCAGCACATTATTAGTCAGGGCATTCAGCCGGTTAGCCTCCTGCAAAGTACTGCTGATGATTTTCTGCTGCTGCGCTTCCTCCAGCCGGCGCTTCTGCAACGTTTCGAGGTTGAGGCGGGTAATAGCGATCGGCGTTTTTAATTCGTGCGTAATGGCCATCATAAAGTTTTGCTGCTGCCGCGATAATAAAAATTGCCGTCGCGTGGCGCGGTAAACAAACACGGCGCCTACTAATATCAGCAACAAAAAAACGCTTCCCTCGCCTATATATTGCGATGTTTTTTTACCCCGCGATTCTTCTATCACTGCTAATTTTCTACGGTAATCCGGCGACTCCCGCTGCAGTTGCTCCCTGCGGTACAGGTACATTTGCCGGTTTTGCTTGTTCAGCTCCATATACCAGAATACAAGGGCCACCACTATGTAAACCAGTAAAAACCAGTAAACAAGTGTTACCACTGCAAGACCTTGTTTCTTTGCTCCTTTCATGGATGAATAAGGCGTAAGTTTTTTTACAAATGAAATTACGGCATCAAAAATCGCCATACTTTTTTTGATATGCAATAAGCCAGGCTATTACTTTACTATATGTCTCTATACCGCCGGGCTGGTTATTCGCTTTTAAGTAATTGCCATACAAGGCAGAAATAATAGGCTCCAACGGGTTTTTGTAAGACATCCAGAACTTACGGTATTCAATAATATCCTTTTTCACCAGTGTATCCAGTTGTTTATAATTCGATTTTGCGGCAGTGCTGTCGTATAAGTATAAAGCATTGTTGGCATAATTAAACAAATCAAAATATACTGAGTATTGAAACCGCTTGTCAGCAGAGGATTTAGCAGCGAGATAACCCGAAAAATTGGCTTCGTCTTCGGTAGCATAGCCAAGCTGGTGCGCCATCTCGTGGCAGGTTACATAAGGCAGCAAAAAAGGCGGTATGGTAGTATTTACCTGCGCCTCGCCGCTAAAGGGATTGTAATAGCCGGAAAAGCCTAAGTAATCACCCAATGTTCCGTACATAGAAGACTTGATACTTATAAACTGATACCGGAGAAACGGGTATTGCTGACGGGCGCTTTTGTAAGCATCAGCACATTGTAAAAAAACGGTTTTGTATGGTGCATATCTTAAATTGTAGCCTAACTGCCGGCGGGTTGCATTTACTTTCTGGAGCAGGCTGCCCGTAAGTTGTAACAGGTCTTCGGTAGTCTCGTGTTGCGGTTGCAACTGCAGTTGGGAAGCGATGCCTTTTCTATCGTAATTAAGACCCCAGAAAAGGTAAAACACGATATAGATAATCAGCAGCAGGTTAACTGTTTTTAATAAACCGATGCCAAAGCTTCTTTTGGTAACCCGGCGCCGGAACAATGCTGTTATTAACCGTACGACTTTTACGATCATCCAGATAGCTGCTGCAGTATATAACAAATCGCCGATACTAAATGGAAGCGAGCCGGTAATGATACGCAGACCACTGCTGATGCCAATGTATAAGCCGGAAGCATAATAGCGCTCCACCAAAGCGCTGTTGAGGGAGCATATTTTTATAAGAATTGCTATCAGCAGCAGAATGACGGCAGGTATCCAATAGCGTCGCAGATAATGATGCATACAAGGACAAACTTACTGCTGTATTGCCAGTATTAATAAAGAAGTAAAGTGAGAATTATAAGTGCAACCGGCAAGCTGCCCGGGCAGGGCGTTCTGTAAAAGCAGGTCCGGCTCCTGAAACTGTAAACTTATCTCGGAATTTTATTGGCAGGAGCTATCTCTGCAACGTCTTCCGGCTTACCGGCTTCCTTTACTTCTTTGGCATTCAGGTTTTGCAGCGAGTCTTTACTTTCCACTTCTACCTGCTGGATATACACGGCGTAGTCATTCGGATAAATGTGCCGGCCAACCGTTTGCGCATAATTTTTAGTAAACGCCGCACCAAAATACAAAATGATGGCAGAATAATATACCCACAACAGAATTATAATCATAGAGCCTGCTGCACCAAAAGCACTCCCGGGATTGGCTTTGCTAAGGTACAGGCCAATCACAAATTTGCCGATCATGAATAGAATGGCCGTGGTAATAGCACCCACTTTCACATCTTTCCATTTTAATTTAGCATCCGGTAAAAACTTAAAAATAATAGCAAACAATACACTAATAGCCAGCAATGTTATTAATACATTAATGGTATAACCAATATAGATCGTGTCTTTTGGAAAAAACCTTTCCAGCCGTTTAGATAAAGCATCTACGAGATAATTGATAAGCAGGGAAACCAGCGCGATAAAGCCTAAGCTGATTATTAATGAAAAGCTTATAAACCTGATTTTGAGCATTTTCAAAATGCCCCCTTTTTTAGGTTTAATTTTTAAATTCCAGATTAAATTGATAGAGGACTGAATCTCTGCAAAGACGCCCGTAGCTGAAAATAATAAAGCAATAACGCCAACCACCGATGCAAACGTAAAACTTGGAGAAAGTGCTGCCTTACTAATGACTTCCTGTATTTGTGCAGCCGCGTCGTTGCCAACAAAAGATTTTAATTGCGCATACACCCTGCCTTCGGCAGCGTCGCGCTTGTAAAAAAAACTGATAAGACTGGTTATTACGATCAGCATAGGAGCGATGGCAAACACCGTATAATAGGCCAATGCTGCGCTAAGTTTAGTAATATTATAAGTGCCAATATCGCTGCCCGATAATTTCAAAGAAGTCCAGATATTTTTAACCTTTAAAGCCATGTTATTTTAGTTTTTCATTATCCTTATGCCGGGTAGCATCCCGTAAAGATTTTTTTTCAAAATTTTTCTGCAACGCTGCTGTAAGATCTACCCCTGTTTGGTTGGCGAGACAAAAAAGCACCCATAATACATCAGCCAGTTCATCGTCCAACAGCCTGTTTTTATCGCTGTCTTTAAAAGATTGCTCTCCATAGGTACGTACCATCAGCCGGCTCAATTCTCCAACCTCTTCCATTAATATGCCAAGGTTTGTAAGCTCGCTGAAATAGCGGATACCCGTGGTTTTTATCCAGTTATCCACTTGCGTCTGCGCTTCCTGTATCGTCATAATTTTTTAATATATAAGAAAAATAGTGGCATTAGTTATTGTCATAAAAGGAGCAAACAGTTCCTTTTATTTACCAAAAGCGGCGAGGTTACTGCCAAAAATCTTTACCGCAATCGCTATTAGTATTACGCCAAAAAATTTGCGCACTGCAATAAGCCCGCTTTTGCCCAACATCTTTTCTATCCTGTTTAAAGAGATTAAAACCACATAAACAACAATCAGGTTAACAAGAATGCCGGCCAGAATGTAGGTTGGTTCGTAATTGGCTTTAAGCGACATAACAGTGGTAAGCGTGCCGCTGCCGGCAATGGTAGGGAAAGCGACCGGCACCAGTGAACTTGCTTTGGTATTGGTTTCTCCTTTAAAAATCTCGTGCCCAAGCACCATTTCCAGTCCTAATAAAAAAATAACAACCGAACCGCCTACCGCAAAAGAATGAATGGTAAGGCCAAGTATGCTTAAAAACTGTTCTCCGAGAAACAAAAACAGGATCATGAGTGCGCCGGAGAAAAGGGTAGCCTGCAACGAGTTGATGACACCGCCGGTCTTTTCCTTTAAGGAAATAAGCAATGGCACCGAACCCACAATATCTATCACTGCAAACAGCGTAAAACTAATGGTTAGCAGGTAATCAAAATGAAAGTTCATACAGTTAAACTTTAGGCAAAGGTATGCTTAGCAAACACTACGGCAGCCGGTGGCTGCCGTAGTGCGTAGGAACAAACTATTATTTACAGGCTGATGGTAATACCGCCGGTTAATAAGAATGGAATTGAATTGTAACCATATACATCATAAAATTTATTGCCGGTTACATTTTGTGCATCCGCAAAAAGCCTGATTTTTTTATGAATTTTGTATTCTGTATAAGCGCCCAACAAAAAGTAAGCATTCAGGCGTATATCCGGGCTGCCATACACTGCATCGTAGCGCCTGCTTACATACTTGCCGCCGGCGCTTATATACAAGCTTTTATACTGGTAGCCAACGGTTGCATTAAGACTGTGCGCCGGCCGGCGAAGCAGGTACTTATAAGTGGTATCTTTAGCGAAGGTTGTTCGTTGCTGCGTTGTTTCATCCGGTATCAAATAGGTATAGTTGGCAGTCAGGCTTAAGGCTTCCGCCAGCTTAATATTTACTTCGGCTTCCATACCGCGTACGATTTGTTTTGTATAATTGAAATACTTGTAATTAATATTATCGAAATCTATCCCGTTTTTAATATCCCTGTAAAAATAAACCAGCCGGGCATTCCATTTTTTAGCCGCTGATTGCAGTTGCAAACCGCCTTCATAATTCACGGATTTCTCTGGCTGTAATGTTTGATTACCGCTGAACGCATCGTATAACTGATACAATGTGGGCGCTTTAAAACCCGTTGCAATGCTTCCAAAAAAACGCAGGTGATTGCTGATGGCAAAAGAAGGATTAAAAGTATAAGTTGCGTTGCTGCCATAGCGCGAATGTACATTTAGCCGGCCGCCGAGTTCTATATTCAGCTTACTGTTCAGGCCGTTAAAATTTAAGGAGGAATATAAAGACGCCTGGCTTAGCGCCGTATCTTTAAAAGTACTTTGGTAAGGTCCGAAAATACTTACCGACTCTAAAGCGCTGTTCATGCTGCCATAGCGGTAATCGCCGCCCTGCAGTAGTGTAAAACCGCCGCCCAATTTTATAGAAGCATACAATTCGGTAAACTGCGTTTTCCCGTAATAGGTGGTTTTTAAAAAATCAGATTGGTCTAAACTATCATTCAAAAATTTCCGGTGCAGTTCGTTGTATTGAAAATTACCGGTAAGCTGCACGGCATCAGTCGTGTAAGTAAAGCCTGCGCCCGCCAGCAGATTTTTGTTATGGATTGTATAATCTTTATCATCGGTAAAGCCACCGGCATCAACATCGCTTTTGTACCTGCTGTACTGCATAAATGTGTTGAATGCTAACCGGCTCGTTGCCTGCACCTGCACACGCGCACTTATTGCATCGCCACTGTAGCCGTCGCTGTCAAAACTGCCTTTTCCGGTAGTGTCGCGTGCTGCTGAAAAACCATCGGTATATAGCTTTGCATACCGTGCGGCGTAGCTGATTTTATCTTTTTTACCATACACCTGCACATTGCCTTTCCACGTGTTCAGGCTGCCACCGGTTACCGTTGCTTTTGCATTAAAGGGTTTGGCAACATCTTTTTTTGTGGTGATTATGTTTATCACGCCGGCAATGGCGTCGCTGCCATATAAGGTGGACTGGGCGCCCCTGCATATCTCTATCTGCTCTACATCGTTTAATGAAATAAAGTTGAGATCGAACTCATTGTTAATCATCGAAGGATCGTTTACCGGAATGCCATCTATCAGTAGCAACGCACGCCCGGACGAAGCGCCGCGCATATATACCGTTTGCACGCTGCCCAATGTACTGAGTGCACCGTTTATTACAATGCCTGCCTGCTCATTCAGCAACTGCGCAACTGTTTTACCGGCGCTTTTTTCAATCAGGGTTTTGTTTAAAACTGTTATTACTTTGCCGGTTTCATTTTGCTTTTGCGGGTATTTATTGGCGGTTACTATTACTTCGTTAAGCTGGTTATAAGCAGAATCCTGGGCAAGTAACAGAAAAGTGGCTGCACATAAAAAAGCGGTAAGGACAATACATTTCCTGATCATCTTTCAGATAGATTAAGCGGTTAATAATTAACGATCGCTTTACATATAAGGTAAAAGAAAACAGAAATGCACACCGCTGTCTGCAGCAAACGGCTATTACATCTCCCGCCTTTCACCCGAAAGCGCAGCGATTTAAAATTCACCTGGCAGGTCTTCTGGCTCTTCCGCTTCAAGCTTACCTTCCCATGGCGCTTGTGGTGCCACAGTGGTTTGTAGTTGCTTAAAAGTTTCCCTTATTGACGGGATAGAATTACAGCTACGGGGATAGCGCCGGATTTTCACGCGGCTTCCCTTTTAATTGGTCGGGTAACACTGTTTGTTGAACAGACTGTTGTATTACCGCATCCAAACCAAATGAGGAACAAAGGTGCAGGCTACTTACCTCATCCTCCAAATAATTTTTTGAAAACAAATTTTTGTGTACTAATAATTTTAGTAATTTTATACTAAATATTGTAGCACTTATTTTTTAAACCAACCACCAACTATGAAACATCCGTTTGTAAACGACGAAACGCTAAAGAGAAACAGTGTTGTACACATACCGCAGTACAAGGCTGCAGACTATATGCTCGTCCTGTCTCCGCACGAAGAGCTTTGGAAAAAAATCATGACGGTTAAGGAAGCCTTCGCCAAGAAATACAATTGCCCGATGGCTTTTGGCACCAAGCCGCATTTGACGCTTTTAAAATTTATGCAGTTGGAAATGGCCGAAGAAAGAATTGTTAACCGCCTAAGAATGATAGCCATGGCGCAACCATGCATTAAGGTTGAGCTGAAGGATTTCGGCAGCTTTCCTTCCCATACTATTCATATCAATGTTACAAGTAAAGTGCCCCTTATGAATCTTTCCAAAGCATTGAAAGAAGCGCAACCCCTGCTCAAGTTCAACCCCGAATTCAAACCTTTCTTTTTAACCGATCCGCACCTTACCATTGCCCGCAAATTGTTGCCCTGGCAGTACGAAAAAGCGTGGCTGGAATACAGCAACACAAGCTTTACAGGTCGTTTTATGGCGAACAGAATGACGCTGATAAAGCGAAGAATCGGCAACCAGTCTTACAGCCACGTACAGCATTTCGATTTTGAAAACTTACCGGTGGTTACCACACAAGGCAGTTTATTCATGTAGGTGCCTCCGTTAATTACTTGATTGTACGGATCCTATGCATTCGTAGCCAAGGGTTGTTTGCGTTAAGAACTTGTCATTGCAAGTCAGGCGTAAATAAAAGCCCCTGTATGGCTATACACTTACAAAGCGCGTATTGGCACTTAGGCCTATACATTTAGTCTTACACATTCAAAAACATAATTTACAACAAGCAATGCTACTTAATTAAATGATCTGATTATGCGCTTAAAGCTTCTTTAGCAAATTCATTTTACCAGCTACTCCTACTTACTAAACCAACCAACTTATGAACGACGAGCTAAATCAACCGCCGGATGAAACAAATACCTACAAAAAAGGCAGAGGTGCACAAATAAACACCAAGAATAAATTTTTGGTTAATGAGCGGGTGCGTGAACATATTGAGGGGATTGACGACTGGATAGAACCCAATGTAAAGACTCAATTTATTGAAGAACTTGCTAAGGGTATAGTAAATAAAGTAGAAAGCCCGGATGTAGGTATGATGTACAGTATGAATCCTTACCAGGGCTGTGAGCACGGCTGCATCTATTGCTATGCCCGCAATTCGTTTGAGTACTGGGGATACAGCGCCGGGCTTGATTTTGAAACAAAGATTATTATCAAAAAAAATGCACCGGAGTTATTGAGAAAATTCCTGATGAATCCTAAATGGGAATGTGTGCCGATAAGCCTTAGCGGTAACACCGATTGTTACCAGCCTGCCGAGAAAAAGTTTCTCATTACAAGGCAAATTCTGGAAGTCTGCTTAGCATTTAACCAGCCGGTCGGTATTATTACCAAGAACGCAGGCATTCTGCGCGATAAAGACCTGCTGCTGCAGATGGCGGCAAAGAATCTTGTAAGCGTACTCGTCTCCATTACTTCGTTTGAAGAAGATCTGCGCCGGGTAATGGAACCCCGGACAACGACCGGCAGGCAGCGGCTGAAAGTGATCAAGGAATTAAGCGATGCCGGCGTGCGTATGGGCGTTATGCTGGGGCCGATGATACCGGGACTGAACGAGCATGAGATGCAGCGCATCATGCTTGCGGCGAGCAGCAACGGCGCTACATTTTCGGCCTATACTTTTATCCGGCTAAATGGCGCTATCAAATTATTGTTTCACGACTGGTTATATAAAAATTTCCCTGACCGTGCCGATAAAGTGTGGCACCTGATAGAGAACGGTCATGGTGGCAAAGTAAACGACAGCCGCTGGGGCGTGCGCATGCGTGGCGAAGGCCCGATAAGCGATTTGGTGCGGCAACAATTTCAGAAGTATAATAAATTGTACAAGCTGAATGCAGACCGGTGGGGATTGGATTGCACACAATTTAAAAGGCCCGGAGAGCAGGGAAGGTTGTTTTAAATTAAACCTGATAAATACACTTATTCCGGTTTATAATTATTCCTTTACTTTGCCCTTCACTCAAACCACATAGTTCGCTATATGAAAATAATCACCCTTGCAGCAACCGCCTTTGCAGTTACCACATTCTTGGCTGCCTGTCAAAACAATACCGCCGACGAAACAATAAGTAACGTAGATATGCCTGAAAATACAACTACCACCCATACCGCCAGCCAGGAAGGAATTACACAAAAAGACTGGGGCACAGCCGATGGCAAAACCGTGCATCTGTTTACGCTTACCAACAAGAACGGTGTTGAGGTCACCATCTCCGATTATGGCGGAACGATTACTTCTTTTATAGCGCCGGATAAGAACGGCACTAAAAGCAGTATTGTTTTAGGGTTTGATGAACTGGCCGGCTATCTTGCCAAGCCGCCTTACTTCGGAGCTACGGTGGGGCGCTACGGCAACCGTATCGCCAAAGGTAAGTTTACAATTAATGGTCAGGCTTTTACCCTCGCTATCAACAATGGTCAAAACCATTTGCATGGCGGCCTTAAAGGATTTGATAAAGTGGTGTGGACAGCCGCGCCAATTACCGCTGCCGCCAATCCGCAGCTATCGCTTACCTATCTTAGCAAAGACGGCGAAGAAGGCTATCCGGGCAATCTTACTTCCACTGTTACTTTTACCCTTACCAATGACAATGCGCTGCGCATAGACTATCATGCCACTACAGATAAAGCAACGCCCATCAACCTTACCAATCACAGCTATTTCAACCTCACCGGCGATGTAAGCAATACCATATTAAACCATACGGTAATGATAGACGCTGACCGCTATACGCCCGTAGATACAACGTTGATACCTACCGGGCAACTGGCGCCGGTAGCAGGCACGCCGTTCGACTTTACCAAACCGCATAAAATAGGTGAACGCATAAAACAAGTGGGCGGCAACCCTGTTGGCTACGACCATAATTTTGTATTGAATAAGCGTGATACAAGTCTTACCAAAGTAGCGGAAGTAACGGATAGCAGCAGCGGCCGTAAGCTGGAAGTGTACACCACGCAGCCTGGCTTACAGTTTTACAGCGGCAATTTTCTTGATGGCACTATACAAAACAGCCAGGGTAAGCCGATTAACCAATACACAGGTTTTTGCATGGAAACGCAGCATTATCCCAATTCACCCAATACACCGGCATTTCCAACTTCCATTCTACAGCCAGGTCAAACCTATCATTTTATAACAGCGTATAAAATTTCTGTAAGCAAATAATTACCATATATAATTGAGAGCGGCTGCAGCGATCGTTTTGTTGCAGCCGCTTTTATGTATTGCCGCTTCTGCCTGTTGCCTCTATTAGTATCACCAACAGTAACAGTTGCCTTGTATATCAATATATTAGATTTATTACTGGTGCTGCGTCAGACATTGCTATTTTACCTTTTACCTGTTTTAATCTTTTTTAAACAGCTTTTATCAAAGCTGCAAGCTGCTGTTTTGTATTAAAACATACATTTGCCAACAAAATCGAATCAATGGCTTTTGAAACCGAAGGCAAACTAATTGCTGTTTTTCCTGTAGTACAACGCTCTGAAACCTTTAAAACACGCGAGTTTGTAATAGAAACCAACGAAGAGAATAATGGCCGCACATTTACCGGCTATATCAAATTTCAATGCACGCAGGACCGTACTTCCATACCCGATAAATTTGTAATCGGCGATAAAATAAAAGTTCATTTCAATATCCGCGGCAGCAAATGGACAAAGGATGGTAAAGACAATTATATTACCAACCTGGACGCCTGGCGCCTCGAACACCTGCAGGGAGGTTATCAGGCTGCTTCGCCCGCTGCAGCAACCAACACTTTTCAGGAAGCGCCGGAAGAAGCCAACGACTTACCTTTTTAAAAAACAATCATCAACCAAAACATGCTATGAAACAAGCAGCTCTCTTTGTTTTAACCCTTTTATGTTTAACGGCGGCTAAAGCCCAGGATCCATACCGCGGCGGAATAGAATTTGGCTTTGGTATTAACGGCGGCAGGCCGGTTGGCAACGATCTCAAATACCGCTCAAACTATGGCATTGGCGCCGATGCTTCGCTGGGTTTTAACTTTACAAAAAAGTACGCCTTGCTGGTAAAAGGCGGCTATATCAGTTTTATTACGAAAGATAATTTGTCGGCAGATCCTGTAAATGCAATCGGCGACGGATTTATAAAAGTATGCGGCCGTGATAATTTTATAAGCAGGTTCTACATAGAGCCGGAGTTTGGCTTTACGCGTTTTAGCGGTGGCAAAGGCCGGGCAAACAAAATAAATGGTAATGGCCTTACTTATGCTTTAGCAGCGGGTGCATTTTTAGATAAGAACAAAGCATTTGATGTAAGCCTGCGCTACGAAGCTACTATTAGTCATGAAGCTATCAATTTTTTAGGGCTCCGGGTTGCATACAGTATTAAACCGGGCACTTACTGGTAATTTTTTTCTACTTCATAAAAAGCAGGTTGTTCACAAAGCAACCTGCTTTTTATTTATGCGAATGTTTCTGCGCTGTATCTGCTATTTTATTTGCGGTAACAATTGCCGTAAATTGTTTATGATTTCACATTTCACCTGCTGGTACAACTAAAACCTACTGTTGTAAATTACTATTTTTGCAGTCCTATTTTAGGATAAATACCTAACAGAAAATGCAAAGAATACTTACCCTGAAACTGCTTCCGCAGGAGGCAGAAGACACTGCTATTATTAAGCAAGCCATAGCTGCTGCAACCGGCAATGCCGTTGAAGCGGTCATCGGTTTCAAATTTCTTAAAAAATCTATTGATGCACGCAGCCGGCAGGTGTTTGCACAGCTTACTATACAGGCATTTATTGATGAGCCTTTTGAGCTACGTACTGTGTTGCCTGTTGTTTACAAAGATGTGCGTAAAGCAAAACACAAAGTGATAATCATCGGCGCCGGGCCGGCAGGTTTGTTTGCGGCCTTGCAACTGATAGAGCAAGGGATACAACCAATTGTACTGGAGCGTGGTAAAGACGTGCGGGCACGCCGCCGGGATTTAGCCATATTAAACAAAGAAGGGATTGTAAACAGCGAGAGCAATTATTGCTTTGGCGAAGGCGGTGCGGGTACGTACAGCGATGGCAAGCTCTATACGCGCAGCAACAAGCGGGGCAGCATCAATAAAATCTTGCAGGTGTTCACCCGGTTTGGCGCTGAAGAGAAAATTCTTTACGAATCGCATCCGCATATCGGCACCAATAAATTACCGCAAATCATCACGGCTATGCGTACGCAGATTGAAGAGAGCGGCGGCGTATTTTTATTTGAAAAAAAAGTAACGGATTTTAAAATAATTAACGGCGTAATAACGGGCGTAATAACGGCTGATGGAAACCGGTTTGACGGGGGTGCCGTGATATTGGCCACCGGCCACTCCGCGAGGAATATTTTTGAATTACTGCACGAAAAAAACATCCTTATCGAGCCGAAGCCTTTTGCATTGGGCGTGCGCATCGAGCACCCGCAAAGCCTTATTGACGGCATCCAGTACCACTGTACTGCAAGAGGCGAACACCTGCCGCCGGCCGCTTATAGTTTGGTACAACAGGTAAACAATAAAGGCGTATTCAGTTTTTGCATGTGCCCCGGCGGCATTATTGCGCCGGCCGCTACAGAGGCCGGCGAGCTGGTGGTAAATGGCTGGAGCCCGAGCAAGCGCAATAATCCGTTTGCCAACAGCGGTATGGTGGTGAATGTGGAAGTGGCAGATACGCTGAAGGATAATGACTTTAAACAATTGGTGAATAAAAAGGGCTGGTCATCCGCGCATCCGCTCCTGCTGATGTATTTTCAGCAGATGGTAGAAAGGAACGCCTTTGCTGCCGGCGGCGGAAACTTAATAGCGCCAGCCCAGCGTATGGCAGATTTCTGCAACCACAAGCGTTCTGCCGCTCTGCCGGTATGCAGTTATTTGCCGGGGGTAAACAGCGTAGCACTACAGGAAGTGCTGCCTCCTTTTATTTACACAAGTTTACAAGGAGGCTTTGCAGAATTTGGTAAAAAAATGCGTGGTTATTACACCAACGAAGCGATCGTTGTTGCAACAGAAAGCCGCACCTCCTCGCCGGTACGCATACCACGCAGTACAGACACGCTTGAGCATCCGCAGGTAAACAACCTGTATCCATGTGGCGAAGGCGCAGGCTATGCCGGAGGAATCGTCAGCGCTGCCATGGATGGAGAAAAAGTAGCAGCAATGATAGCTATGAAATTGGGCAAGCCTGGGTAATTTAACTTTAACTTTTAATCCGTAATATTATATCTTCTTTCTGCTATCATTGCTATCAATGCCTGCAATACATCTTTTAATTGCTGCTTTGTGGTTTCATCTGTAAGCAAGCTGTCAGCACTTAACTTCTTAAGAATAAAAGGAATTTTCAATATTGTTTTTTCCGACTTAACGGTTCCCAAAGCAGTGAGTGTGTTTTCTAAAGAAAGAAGTGCTTTATCTCCGCCGGTTGGCAATGGCGATGCGCTGATGGCAGCCACCGGCTTGCCGTTAATTTCACCCGAACCGACAAGCCAGTCGAGCGCGTTTTTTAAAACGCCCGGTATGCCAAAAGCATATTCAGGTGTACAGATAATTATGCCATCAGACTCTTGTATTGCCTTGCGGAAATCCTGCACCATCGCCGTTTTCTGTTCTGTTTCCGGATTAAAAAAAGGCAGGTTACCTATTCCATCGTACAAATAAATCTGCACGCCGGGAGGCGCTACTTCCGCCATAGCTTTTAAAATAGCAGTGTTAGCAGATTGGCTGCGCAGGCTGCCCGAAACAGCAAGGAGAGAACAGGAGTTTTCCATACGCAATATTACGAAAAGCAGCGCCTGCAGGCAGTAGCAGCGTATAAAACAGGAGTGTTACAAGCAAAGCAGGACACTATGCATGTACTTAATGAGGTTACGTGTAAAGCATTGTAAGCCCGGATTGATGATTGTAGCTGCGTGCCGTATCTTCGCCGCATTATGCTGGAGCAATTAACCCATGCGCAATTAACAGAGATTGCGAATGAATTTGGTACACCGGTGTACGTGTACCACGCAGAAAAAATAGAACAACAGTTGCAGGAGTTACAACAGGCGTTTGCCGGCTGTACCGCTAAGTTTTTTTATGCCTGCAAAGCACTGACGAATATCAATATATTAAAGCTCGTAAACCAGTACGGCGCTAACCTGGATTGTGTAAGCATTAACGAAGTAAAGCTGGGCTTAAAGGCTGGTTTTGCCCCGAAAAATATTTTATTTACCCCCAACTGTGTGGACTTTGCCGAGATTGAAGAAGCCATGCAATTAAGGGTGAATCTGAATATTGACAATATCTCTATCCTCGAGCAGTTTGGCAACCGCTACAGCAACAGCTACCCGGTGTGCATCCGCCTTAACCCGCATATTATGGCAGGCGGCAATTACAAAATTTCTACCGGCCATATTGATAGTAAGTTTGGAATCTCCATCCACCAGTTGCGGCACATAGAGCGCATTATAAAGAGTGCTAACCTGCATGTAAACGGCCTGCACATGCATACCGGCAGCGAGATAAAAGACACCGAAGTGTTTCTGCGCGGGCTGGAAGTGATGTTTGATATTGCAACGCATTTTCCGCAGATTGAGTTTGTTGACTTAGGAAGTGGTTTCAAAGTAGCCTACCAGGAAGGCGATGTAGCAACGGACGTACGGGAATTGGGCGCTAAAGTAGCAGAAGCGTTTGCTGCATACGAAGGAGAAACTGGCAGGAAATTAGACGTATGGTTTGAGCCGGGTAAGTACCTGGTAAGCGAAGCCGGCTATTTTGTAGTAAAAGCAAATGTGGTGAAGCAAACAACAGCAACCGTTTTTGTCGGGGTAAACTCCGGGTTCAATCACCTTATCCGGCCGATGTTTTACGACGCTTTTCACCGTATAGAGAATATCACCAATCCGCAGGGACCCGAAAGAATTTATACGGTAGTTGGCAATATATGCGAGACGGATACTTTTGCCTGGGACCGGAAAATAAATGAAGTACGCGAAGGTGATTATCTGGTGTTTTACAATGCCGGCGCCTATGGCTTTGAAATGAGCAGCAATTTTAATTCGCGGCTGAAACCTGCGGAAGTATTGGTACTAAACAGCAAGGCGCAATTAATACGCAGGCGGGATGAATTTGCAGACCTGTTAAAAAACCAGGTGGAGGTTTTATAAATTGATCCGAAAGGCCAACTTAGCTATCCTTTAAACAATTATTGCGATGCAGCTTGGCGCTTAAATATTTGCAAAAAACCCTTTTCATCCATTTAGATGTGAAAGGGGGTGTAAACCACTAATATTTGAAATGCAAAACGGTTAAGAGATAAACTTTAATAACTCAGCGCCGTTGTGGCTCAGTTAACAATTACCTATATTTAATTAACAATAGTACGCCACGTGATAACAGTTAAAAACATTAAGAAAAGCTTTGGCGAGAAAACCATTTTACAGGACATCAGCAGTACGATGCAAACGGGCAAGTGCAACCTGATTATCGGCACCAGCGGCAGCGGCAAAACGGTATTGATGAAGCTCATGATCGGCCTGTTTAAGCCCGATGCCGGCGAGATATGCTACGATAACCAGGACATGGTTTCTATGAGCGATGAAGACAGGAAGCAGTTGCGCCAGCAGATCGGGATGCTGTTTCAGGGCTCTGCTTTATTTGATTCGCAAACAGTGGAAGAAAATGTTATGTTTCCGCTGCAGATGTTTACCAATATGAGCTATAAGGAACGTAAAAACCGTGTAAACGAAGTATTGGATAAAGTGAACCTGAAAGATGCCAACCGGAAATACCCGGCCGAAATAAGTGGCGGGATGATGAAGCGGGTGGGCATCGCAAGAGCGATTGTAATGAACCCTAAATACCTGTTTTGCGATGAACCCAACTCGGGGCTCGATCCGCAAACATCGGGGCTGATTGACGAGCTTATTCATGATATAACCATTGAAAATAATATTACTGCGGTTATAAATACGCATGACATGAACAGTGTAATGGAGATCGGCGATCATATTCTTTTTATGACCGAAGGTTTAAAGCAGTGGGAAGGTTCTAAAGACGACATTATCTTCAGTAAAAATAAAGTGCTTAACGACTTTATATTCGCTTCTTCTTTTTTGCAGGATGCCAAAGAAAAAAGAATGGAAGAAGCAGCAGAGAAGAAGTAAGTGGGAAAGATTTATAAACAGGCCGGATGAATGACAACTTTTGGTATGGAAAAACTCTCCTGTACAGATTCGATAATTAAGTCGAAAATTTCCATAATAGTTTCGTAAGTATTGTCTTTTGCAAGGATTACAATTACTGCAACCGGATACCTTTTAAAATTTTGCCGGAGCGATAAATTATTATCAATCGTTATAAATACATTGAAACCATTTATAATCATCCGATGTAATAATTCTCCGTTTCTCTTGCCTAACCACTGTAAATCTTTAAGCGTATATGCATCTATATCTTTGTCTTTAATTTATATTTTAACTTAACAGGAAGATTTCATCTAATAACAGTTTCATCTTCCATTATTTTTGGTGAGTCAAAAATTTTGGCGCCAAAAACAAAACTGCTTCTGCTCCCGTTCGTTCAACACAAGAAAAGTTTTCTAAAAAAGCCTCAGGTGTATAACCTTTTTCCAAATGCCAAAACAAGCTTTGTACCGGCACCCGGCTGCCTTTAAATACTGGTTTGCCAAACTGTATTTCCTCATTCGTAGTTATAAAATCAGCAATTGTTGACATATATCAAAGATGATATATTTTAAAAGACAACTATACCTGCAAGCGCCTTACTGCGCGGCAAATGAATTAAGAAATTAATAAGCAGCATATTTTGCTTACCTGCCCATTTACTTATTTAAGAGATTAATAAATATTGCTTTGCCGGCGTTTCCTATTTTTGCGCCGCACCTAAATGTTTATCCTGCATGAATTTCAACCTGATACAAATACCGGAACGTACCCAGCAGCCACGCATCAACGGCATTACAATGGTTATGGACAAAGGCCTTAGCATTAATGAAGCAAAGAACTGGCTTAGCATCGCGCATCCGTATGTAGATGTGGTAAAGCTTGGCTTCGGCACTTCGTTCGTAACACCCAACCTGCGCGAAAAAATTGAAGTGTATCAATCTTACAACATTCCCGTTTACTTCGGCGGCACCCTGTTCGAGGCCTTTCTCATACGTAACCAGTTAGACGATTATATCGCTATCTGTAAAGATTATGGTATCACTTTTATGGAGGTAAGTGACGGTTCTATCACCATTCCACACGCCGAGAAGTGCGGCTATATAGAAAAGCTGACCAAATATGCTACGGTGCTGAGCGAGGTAGGCAGCAAAGACGCAGCGCACATTATTCCACCCTACAAATGGATAGAACTGATGCGCGCCGAACTGGCTGCAGGTTCTACTTATGTAATTGCAGAAGCCCGCGAGGGTGGCAATGTTGGTATCTATCGCGGCAGCGGCGAAGTACGCGAAGGGCTGGTAAACGAAATACTTACACAAATACCCGGCGAAAAAATATTGTGGGAAGCGCCGCAGAAAGAACAGCAGCTCTACTTTCTGGAACTGCTTGGCTGCAATGTAAATCTCGGCAATATTGCACCATCGGAGATTATCCCGCTGGAAACGATGCGCATTGGCCTGCGTGGCGATACCTTCCATTTGTACCTCGATGAATTAACCAAACACAGGATGTAAATATGCGCATGTTTGGTATCATTGGCTTTCGGCTATCCCATTCTTTTTCCGGGCGGTATTTTACAGAGAAATTTGAGCAGGAAAATATTAAAGATGCCGTATTTAAAAACTTCCCGATTGAGCGCATAACTGATTTGCAACAGGTACTGAACGAGCATCCAACGCTGCAAGGCCTGGCGGTCACCATTCCCTTTAAAAAAGCGGTACTGCCCCTGTTGCATCAATGCACAGATGATGTGGCGCAGATGGGCGCTTGTAACTGCATTCGTGTAAAAGAAGGCAAATTGTATGGCTATAATACAGATATACTGGGCTTTGAGGCATCTTTCATCAGGCTGCTGCAACCGCAGCATACCGGTGCGCTGGTGTTGGGCAGCGGCGGCGCAGCCGCCGCTGTAATATACGTATTGGATAAGCTGAAGATGCCGTATCATATTATTTCCCGCAAGGCTATACCCGAAATAAACAGCTTGCGTTATACAGATATAGATGCGGCCCTGCTACAACAATATACCGTGATTATTAACTGCACGCCATTGGGTACTTATCCCGATGTGGAAGAAGCGCCGCTCCTGCCCTATCATCTGCTTACCCCGCAGCATTATCTATTCGATCTCGTCTATAATCCGCCGCTCACTAAATTCTTAGCGCTTGGTAAGGCCCGGGGCGCCGCTATACAAAACGGGTATGATATGCTTACCATACAGGCGGAACACAACTGGAAGCTATGGAATCAATGAGCCACAAAGACACAAAAGCACAAAGCGACTAATATCTTAAAGTAACAAGCAGGCACGTAATCAGTTTTATACAATTGTACAAGGCTAAAACAGCACGCAGTGTTATAAATACTGCGTATTGTTTTACTGCTTTGTGCCTTTGTTTCTTCGTGGCAAATAATGTTTACTTCTTCATCTTTACACTCTTGTCATAAAACTGCGGTTCTTTTTTTCGCACCCATTTTATAAAGCGTACTATCTCTTCCTGCTGTTGTAACCGCTCTATCGTGTTGTAATATTTTTTAAGTTCCAATGCGGTAAAAACGGCGTGTATTTTATCATGACATATTTTGTGCAGCAGTACCGTTTCGGTGCCTTTACCACCCTTACTTAATGGCAGCAGGTGGTGCCTGTTGCAAGGCCCGGCTAATACTCTGCCGCATAAAAGGCATATTTCTTCCTGTCCGCTCAACGGCTACAATTTAAACCCATACGCCAAACGAAGCGCTAACTGATTGTAGTATCCATGATACTCTTTATGGGCGTATCCTTCGTACTTTATACTTACATCGAAGCCGCTGCCAAAAGCAAGGCCCGCAGAAGGAGAATAAATAAAAGAAGTGCCCAGACCATTTTTGGTACCAAAGCCTGCGCCCGCTTCACCAGCTACATAAAAATTTTTAACCGGGAAAATCTTAAGACCGATTTTCAAAGGAATAATGCCAAAACCATCACCTGATTTATCGCTTTTTAAAAAATGATAGTACCCTGTGGTAAGAATACCCGAAACACTGTTGCCCAAACTTTGCTGCAGCCGCGCATCCAATCCTAAAACAACTTTCGTAGGATCTTTAAGTGTAGAACCGGCATCAATACCAATGCCTAAGCGAGGACCGCTGTTCTGCGCATTTAACCGGTTAGATAAAAGGGCAAACACTAACAGCGTTGCTGTTAACTGCAGTACATTTTTTAATTTAATCATATTTAAAAAAATTTAAAACAACTGTAATAAAAAATTATACCAAATACCTGTTTGCGGATTAATTTAGTAGCACATGAATATTACTGCCACGCTTGCACAACTGCAAAAAATTACGTATGCCACTCACCCGCTGGAAAGCGCTGTGTGGGATGCGTTTGCCGGTAGCTGGCAACCCTTTACGGCAAAGCGTAAAACGGTTCTTACCGCTGCCGGTGACACCGAGAAATACTTATACTTTGTAGCAGACGGCGTGCAACGCGCCTTTTACCTTACAGATGATAACAAGGAAGCAACGCTCGTGTTCACGTACCCGTATTCGTTCTCCGGCGTGCTGGATTCCTTCCTGTTGCAAACGCCGTCAAAATATTACCTCGAAACGCTTACCGGCAGCCAGCTTCTGCGCACAACCTTTCCACAAATGTCTTCCCTGATGCAGGCGCATCACTCTTTTGAAACATTTATCCGCAAAGCGCTGAGCCAAACGCTTGCCGGCGTGCTGGAAAGGCAAATAGAGCTGCAATGCTTCCCTGCCGAACAAAAATTTAAAACACTGCTAAAGCGAAGTCCGCATGTACTGCAATTAATTCCGCATAAATACTTAGCGTCTTACCTGGGCCTCGATGCAACCACTTTCAGCAAGCTGTTGGGATCGGTACGGTTGTAAAAAATCCTGGCCTGCGCCAAGATTTATGTTGAAGGCATTGGAGAGCTTTGCCTTAAATAAAAACAATATGCCCGCCTTCAACAGTAACCAGCTTGTAGCCGATTTACAGCAGCAAACAGCAACATTTTTAAACGAAGCAATCCAAGAGTGGCAGATGCTGCCGCCCGCAGTAATGTTGTATAAAGAAAACCCGGGGAAATGGAGCGCCGCACAGTGCCTGCTGCACCTCAACAGTTACGGAGATTATTATTTGCCGGCAATAGCTCGTTCGCTTGATGAAGCGACAAGCAGGCAATGGCTGCACAAAGAGTGCTTTACGGGCAGCCTGCTCGGAAATTATTTTACAACCCTGATGCTGCCCAAAGATGCCGCCGGAATGGTAAAGAAGCTGAAAGCGCCTAAAAATCATACGCCGGTTGTAAATGATAACAGCGATGCAGCTATTGCTGCTTTTATAGATCAGCAGGAGACGCTGCTGCAGTTGCTGGATAAAGCGCGGACAGTAAACATTGCCAAAGCCAGAACGCCGGTTTCCATCAGCCGGTTTATCAAACTGCCTATAGGCGATACATTCCGCTTTTTGGTTGCCCATAATTACCGGCATGTGCTGCAGGCAAAACGAGCGATAGACAGCAGTAAAAAACATACGATACAGTCTGCGCAATACCGGTAGCACATAATCCGGCGCCTTATTATTATGATTCACACCAACAAAATTACACTTGGTACAATTGCCGGTTTGCACACTTTAGTTCCTGTAGTTTCTTTATTCTTTAATTAAAAAAACACCTGCTATGACCAAGCTTATCCCTACAATTTTTTTAATGCTGATATCTGTGGCAGCAATACCAAACAAGCCAAATTTATCTATGGCAACAGAGATGAATAACTGCCCGGCAATAATTAAACTAAATGAAAGTGTGGCGCCAAGCCTTGGTACCAAAGCGGTAGCAATGCTCACGAAGAATGCACCCAACAACCCGCCGGTCCATATCCACCAGGGCGCGCCTTCTGTTCCGGAAAAATCGAAAGGGTTCCGGCGGGTTGCTATCAGGTAAAGCCCTAATAAAATAAAGCCTGTGGCAAAGGATATAAAAGCAGCGGCTATCGGGCTGTTGATGGCGCGGCTTAGCTTTCCGTTTACCCCGGCCTGTATCGGCATCAGGCAACCGGCTGATAGCACAATCAGCATGAAAAGAAAAGTTTTGGGTGTCATAATAGCTCCATTGTACAGTGTAAATAAAAATGCTGATGACAGTGATGATAAAATTCTTGTAAAGACGTTTATACCAGCATCACCAGCACTGTTGCAGGCAAACAACAATCATTACCTGGCCGCCCGCTTTGCCTGTAAGCTTTTATCCAGCGCTTCTAAAAATTCTTCGGTGTATAAATAGTCTGTGCCATGCTCCACTTTGGGCTTGATGGTAATGGCCAGGTCCTTAGTCATCTTGCCGCTCTCCACCGTTTCTATACATACCTGCTCCAGCGCATGACAAAAATCAATCAGTTCCTGGTTGCCATCCAGCTTGCCGCGAAACTCAAGGCCGCGTGTCCATGCAAAGATGGAAGCTATGGGATTGGTAGATGTTGGATTGCCTTTCTGGTACTCGCGGTAATGGCGCGTTACGGTGCCATGCGCAGCCTCCGCTTCCATTACGGTGCCGTCCGGCGTTACGAGCGTTGAAGTCATTAAACCTAAAGAGCCAAAGCCTTGCGCTACCGTATCGCTCTGCACATCACCATCATAGTTTTTACAGGCCCATACAAAGTTGCCGTTCCACTTCAGTGCACTTGCAACCATGTCATCAATCAGGCGGTGCTCGTAATGTACATCCGTATATTCTTTGCTTATTTCTTCAAAAATATCTTTGAAACGGCCATCGTATTTTTTAAGAATCGTGTTTTTGGTAGAAAGATACAGCGGCCAGCCTTTGCTCTTGGCCTGGTTAAAGCAGGCATGTGCAAAGCCGCGGATACTTTCATCCGTGTTGTACATGGCCAGGGCTACGCCGTCGCCTTTAAAATTATATACTTCAAATTCCTGCCTGGTTCCATCTTCTCCTTCAAACTTGATAGTGAGCCTGCCTTTGCCCTTCGTTACAAAATCGGTAGCGCGGTACTGGTCGCCGAATGCATGACGGCCTATGCAGATGGGTGCCGTCCAGTTAGGCACCAGCCGTGGCACATTGCTGCAAACAATCGGCTCGCGGAATACGGTACCGTCCAATATATTGCGGATAGTGCCGTTGGGGCTTTTCCACATCTGCTTAAGCTTAAACTCTTCTACCCGCGCTTCGTCCGGCGTAATGGTGGCGCACTTGATACCTACGCCGTACTGCCTGATGGCATGGGCAGCATCAATGGTTACCTGGTCGTTCGTTTCGTCGCGGTATTCTACACCAAGATCATAATATTTTATGTCCACATCGATGTAAGGGAGTATCAGTTTGTCTTTGATAAATTTCCAGATAATACGGGTCATTTCATCACCATCCAGCTCTACTACCGGGTTAGCTACTTTAATTTTTTCGGCCATTGGTTTTTGTTTTTACAGGTAAAAAATAAACGGGTAGCAAATGTAATATTTATGTATGATGTAGCTGATCGTTTTAAAAAGGCTGATTTTAATAAATTTATAAACAAGCACGAACCAGCCCGGTACAATATTTCGTATGTTTAAGCTATCCCCGCGCCTAAACCAAAAAATAATGATCCATATCGTATGCAATACAAAAAAAAGGACCGTTTATTATCCTGCTTTTTTTCATTTATAAAAACTCCGGGCTTATTGCTGTTGTTGGTAACAAGTCTTGCCGGTGAGCAGGCGGCTGCCAGAGCCTGCTTCTTTGCTGCTGCTACGCAAAAAAAGCAAGCGTTTACAGACAGCGCCGTTAAAACATATCTTGCCTTGGGCGATTCGTACACCATTGGCCAGTCCATTGACTCATCGGAGCGGTTCCCGGCGCAAACAGCCGCCATATTAAAAAGGTATGGCATTCTTATCCCATCCATAGATTATATCGCAACCACCGGCTGGAAAACGGTGAATCTGCAATGGGCAATTGAGGCACAAAGAAAGAAACGCGTGTACGATTATGTAACGCTGCTGATCGGCGTAAATGACCAGTATCAAAAAAGGGATACTATTGGCTACCGCGAACATTTCATCAACCTGCTGGAAAAAGCGATTGCCTTTGCCGGCAACCGGCCGGACCATGTATTTGTATTGTCTATTCCCGATTACAGCGTCACGCCTTTTGGCCGCAGCCGCGATGTCTCCGGCAAGCAGATAGACGAATACAATGCTATCAACAAAAGTGCGGCGCTCAGCTACAACATTACTTATACAGATATTACCGGCATCAGCCGCTATGATGCTATAGATTCTACGATGCTGGCATTTGATGATATGCATCCATCGGGCAAGCAATATGCGCAATGGGCGCAGGCATTGGCCACAAAAATGCTGCGGGTTTACGAGTGATATTTATTAACAGGCACTTGCAACCGCTATAGCTATTTTGTTCGTATTTTATTAAGCAGGGCTGCACAAAAATATCCGGCAAGGCCCGGCGATAATTATTTTACAACATGACAAGCTATCTTCTGGTAAACGCTAAAAAGCTATTGAGCGTATTGCTTCTTCCTGCCCTGCTGAATGCCTGCTCTAAACCAGCACCGGCGCAAACGCCCATAGCCGGCAATCCGGCAGATACAAGTGTAAGTATGCCGGCCGGTAATGATCGTACGTACCTCGCGCTGGGCGATTCGTACACCATTGGCCAGTCGGTGGATTCTGCAGACCGTTATCCGGCGCAAACGACGGATTTACTCAGGCGCAAAAACATACAATTCCAATCTGTTCAATTCATTGCCGCCACGGGCTGGACGACACTTAATTTACAATCGGCCATTGCGGCCGAAAAACCGAAAGGTCCTTACGCGGCAGTAAGTTTATTAATCGGTGTAAATGATCAGTACCAGACCGGTGATACAACAAATTACCGCGGCCATTTTACACAACTGCTGGAAACCGCCATTTACCTGGCCGGCAATAATAAACAACATGTTTTTGTATTGTCAATACCCGACTATGGGGTAACGCCGTTTGGAGCTAACTATCCTGCCGCGGGAATGCAGATAGACGAGTTTAATGCAATCAATGAATCGGTAACACTACAGTACGGCATTGCCTATATAAATGTAACAGGCATTAGCCGCGATGATGCCGGAGATGCGTCTATGCTCGCTTATGATGGGTTGCACCCGTCGGGCAGGCAATATGCGCAATGGGCGGCAGTCTTAGAACCGGTAATGGAAAAAGGATTGCAATAAATACCTGCCGGCAGTAATCAGCAGTATTACTGCTCAGCTCACAATCAGCACGGGTATGGTAAGCTTATGCCTTACCTGATCTACCGTAGCACCATATACATAATCTTTCAGGCCGCTGTGGCGATGGGCGCCTACAATAAGCATGTCTGCTTTTTCTTTCTTTACAATACGCAGTATTTCATCTACCCTGTTTTTATACCCTAATACGGTCGTTACTGTATAACCAAGCTTCTTTAATTGCGCTGCATAATCCTCAAGGCGCTGCTGGTCTTTTCGGGTTTCGTAATCGTCGGCAGCTTCGCCCGAATACTTAGCTGCTACTGTTTCTACAATATGCATCAGTACATAACTGGCACTGTTTCTGCCTTGCCGGAGCGCATGTGCAATCAGTTTTTCATCCAGGTTGCTGAAGTCGAGCGCTACAACAATATGACTTGTCTGCGGTATTTCCAGGTTTTGCAGCAGTTTCTCCTCGCTGTGCAGGCGGATGGTTTTACGCGCTTTATGCTTGTTGATAATAGGTAAGGCGGTCATCATTACAAACAACCAGGTAAAGCCCAGTGTGCCTGCGCTCATTAATATCTTTAAAAGCAAATGGCCCTCTTCCTTAAAAATGCCCATGCCGGTTTCGGCCACTAATTTGACATTCAGATAAACCAGTATTCCTGCTACCAGCCACGCTGCTATTTTGGTGTACGTTTTAATGGCAAATACGCCCATCGTTGTTTTATCGCTTACAAAATGTATCAGCGGAATAATGGCGAAACTCAACTGCAGGCTTAATATCACCTGGCTCAATACCAGCAGGTCATTTACTTTTTCCTCGCCGGCAATAATCACAACGAGCAATGCAGGTATAATGGCGAGCAGGCGGGTAAGCACCCGGCGAAGTAATGGGTTGATACGCAATTGCAGGTAACCTTCCATTACCACCTGGCCGGCCAGCGTGCCCGTAACCGTGGAGCTTTGCCCGGCAGCAATCAACGCAACTGCAAATAACAGCGGCGCCAGCTTAGTGCCGAGCATGCCCTGCAGCAACGTATGCGCATCCTGTATTGTTGCCACATTGCTGTGGCCTGATTTGAAGAAAGCAGCCGCGGCAAGAATGAGGATACAGGCATTTACCACAAACGCAATGTTGAGCGCTATAGTGCTGTCTATAAAATTAAACTTTAAAGCGCGCTTAATGCTGGTATTATCAGATTTTACCTTGCGGGTTTGCACCAGTGCCGAATGCAGGTACAGGTTGTGCGGCATAATGGTAGCGCCAATAATACCTACCGCAATGTACAAGGCCTGTGCATTTAATAAAGTAGGCTTAAACCCTTTAACTACCTGAGTCCATTCGGGCTTTGCAAAAAATATTTCCGCAAAAAAAGAAATTGCGATAATGGCTATCAGCGCAATGATGAATGCTTCCATCTTGCGCATGCCTAACTTTTGCAGGTAAAACAACAAAAACGTATCGAGTATAGTAACCGATACGCCCCAGATAAGCGGCAATCCGGTGAGCAGTTGTATGCCAATGGCCATGCCTATCACTTCGGCAAGGTCGCAGGCAGCAATGGCAAACTCGGCCAGCAGGTAAAGGCAAAAATTCACTATTTTAGGATATACTTCGCGGTTGGCCTGCGCCAGGTCGCGGCGGCGCACAATGCCCAGCCTTGCACTCAGGCTTTGCAGCAACAGCGCCATCAGGTTGCTCATCAGCAGCACCCATATCAGCGTGTAGCCAAACTGCGAGCCGCCCTGCAGGTCGGTAGCCCAGTTGCCGGGATCCATATAACCAACGCTTACCAGGTAGGCAGGGCCGATAAAAGAAAAAAAACGGCTCCATTTTTTTGTATGGGTAGAAGTATCAACGGATTCATGTACCTCGCTAAGGGAAAGTTCCTGCACTTGTACTGCTGTATTTTTCACGGGTTAAAGTTCCTTAATTATTTTATAGGATTAAAAGTTATCGCACGCGGTTACCATTTGCAAAAAACATTGAAGGCATATTAACAGCGTTGCTTTTCCGCAGCAATGTAATCTGCTGTCTGCTTTTATCAAATATACTACGCCGGCGCAAAACGCAAAATTTAACAACACCAATTCTCCGCAAATCATAATCACTTACTTTTATCCAAAAGAAAAACACATCATGCCACGATACATGGTCTTATTGCTGCTGCTTATTGCTGTTTCCTGCAAAAATAAAACTACGGCTTTAGCTGCCAATGAGCCTGTGAGCGCTACTGATTTTTTTGCTGCTTTTACAAAACTGAAATTACCGCTGATTGCCGCTGATACCAACTTTTCAAGACTTGCCGACACAACCCTTATTTCTTACGAAGTGCTGCAACAGTTTGTACCGGATTCCGCACTTAAAACCCTGGCCGTAAAGCAATCTGGCAAACTAAAAATACACCCTGCCGGCAAGATAGAAAATGTGGCCGAGCGCTACCTGCTGGTAACCATTACCGATGGAAAGAAAACCTCGCTCATCACTTATTTATTTGATAAAAAGCAGCATTATCTCAACCACCTGTTGCTGCTTGGCAATCAAAACCACGACGGTTATGTTCATTCGGTAAATATTAATACAGAGCCTACTTTTTTAATGGTGAAAGAAAAAACGGAAGATGACCGCTACAGCTATACAAAAAAAGGGTTTGCCTACAGCAATGAAAGCAAAGGCTTTACCGAAGTAATTAATGAAAGCAACGAAGACCTGAAAAAAAATAATGAAATTCTCAACCCCATTGATACCCTCGGCAAAAAGAACAAACTGAGCGGCGATTATACCAGAGACAAAAAGAATTTTATTTCGGTGCGGGATGGAAGCAGTGCAAAGAGCTATATCTTTTTTTTACACTTCGAAAAAAATGAGGGCGACTGCACCGGCGAGCTGAAGGGCACCTTGAAAATGGTGGACGAAACGAAAGCTGTTTTTCAGCAAAACGGCGATCCCTGTGTCATTGATTTCACCTTTGGCGCTACTTCGTTAAAAGTAAAAGAGCGTGGCAGTTGCGGCAACCACCGCGGTATGACCTGCCTGTTTGATGACAGCTATAAAAAGAAAAAAGAAGCGACTCCCCGGCCACTGAAGGGAAGCTTGAAAGCTCATTCAGAGTAGTGAAATTCTTTTATTAGTTATTTATTAAAATCATCCATGTATATCTCTGAAACTACAGCAAGGGTACGCTACGCCGAAACCGACCAGATGGGTATTGTATATTATGGCAATTATGCCCAGTATTTTGAGATTGGCCGGGTAGAAAGCATCCGCCAGTTAGGGTATTCGTATAAAGACATGGAAGCAGAAGGCGTGATGATGCCGGTGGTAGAGCTGCACATTAAATACCTGCGCTCTGCACTATACGACGACCTGATAACTATAAAGACCACCTTGCGGGAGCTGCCGGCGGATTATAAAATTACGTTTATACAGGAAGTGTTTAATGAAGAGGGAAAACTGCTCACCAGCGGTACGGTTATTTTATATTTTCTGAATATTGCCACAAGAAAAAGAACAGCGATGCCACAAGCTTTGCAACACAAGCTGATGCCTTATTTTCGGCAGGAATAATCAGTAGTATATTCCATAAGTTATTTGTATTCTTCCTGGTTCTTTGAGGCGCGCGAAGCTAATAACTTGAAGAACGGGATAATTTTAAACTGTAACTTATTGATAATGACTTGGATAACCTTTTTATCTTACCTTGAGGGTGTTGTGTTAACAGCCCGAAGAACAGTGACAATAATTTACCTTTTATGAATATATTTCTAAAAATCAAACCGATTTTCTTATTTGTTATTTTCCTATTATTTTCTGTAGTGAATGTTCTGTATGCACAAGTTGATGTTGGCGATTCACTGGCTTTGGTGGATTTGTATAACAGTACAGGTGGAACAAATTGGACTAATAATACAAATTGGCTTACCGGGAAACCGGTTAATGAGTGGCATGGAATTAAAGTGGAAAACAGGAGTGTGACCACAATCTATTTAGGAGCTAATAACCTGAAAGGAAAATTACCGGAATCTATCGGAAACTTTGATAGCCTCGTTACGCTGTTTTTGCCGAGCAACCATTTGAACGGAAGCCTGCCTGCTTCCATCGGTAATTTAAAAACAGTGCAGGAAATGGAGTTTATAGATAATGACCTGACCGGAAAAATTCCTTCATCTGTTGGGAACATGACACAACTAACTGAATTTGTATTTAATGATAATAAACTTACCGGAAATATACCTGCAACTATCGGAAATTGTAAAAATTTAACTGACATAGAATTTTATTTAAACAAGCTGAGCGGGCCTGTCCCTGCATCGTTGAACAATTGTATAAAACTAAAAACGGTGTGGCTGGCAAGTAATAAATTAACCGGCAGCTTACCGTCTCTTTTAAACCTCACCGAGCTTTATTATTTTGATGTATCTAACAACCTGTTGAGTGGTTCTATAGAAAATACATTTGCAGAGAATGCCCCTTTAGGTTCGTTACTTCTTAGTGATAACCAATTCAGCGGGATTTTGCCAAATTCTTTGGGCAGCCTTTTGCAACTACAGCAAATTTATGTAAATAATAACCGGTTTACCGGCAGTTTGCCAGCTACGTTAGGTCGCATTACACCTTTGTTAATTTTAAATGTATCGAACAATCAACTGTCGGGAAATGTTCCTTTAAATATATTTAGCCTGCCTTATATCCAGTATATATATTTAGACAACAACCAATTAACTAATGAGAAAAACCCATCTTATAATGGCGGTTTAGTGAAGCTTGCATTTGTTTCTGTACAGAAAAACCGGTTCACGTTTAACGGATTAGAATACTTGATTGAAAAATTTGGTGGGCATGTTACGGTTTCTCCGCAAGCCATATTGCCAATAAATGCCTACAAAAATAAACTTGCCGTGTCGGCGGGCGGTACATTAAATAATAATACGTACAACTGGTTTAGAGTGGGTG
The DNA here is from genome assembly GCA_965247435.1 of Ilyomonas sp. Lineage (GTDB taxonomy): Bacteria > Bacteroidota > Bacteroidia > Chitinophagales > Chitinophagaceae > Ilyomonas. Next base: position 4,176,774 of record OZ252019.1, read on the forward strand.
ATACAATACCTGTCGTTGTAACAGGTGATTCTACTTTTCAACCTATACAGTCCGGAAGATATTATGCGACCGTAAATAATAACGTTGTTGCCAGGCTTACGCTACTAACTGATACGGTTGTTTATGCGATGCCCGTAAAAAACGAATTGAAGATTACTGTTTCTCCAAACCCTGCGAGAGAAGTGATTGGCATTTATGGATTGAACGAAAAAAGCGATACGAAGATCACGATTGCGGATATGAACGGCAATGTGTGGTTGAAAGCTTTTAGCCATCAGCAGTCAGTTGCAAAATGTAATGTAAGCCGCTTGAAGGCTGGAAATTATTTAGTGAATGTAAGTAATGGAAAAGCGGTAAAGACGATACAGTTTTTGAAAGAATAAATAATTCCATCTAAGTAAAAAGAAAGCAGCCGGAAGTCTACCTTTTTTATGTTTTGCAATAAGGATTGTGTTGATTCTTTGAGGTGCGCTGTGGTAATACATGGAAGAATGGCACATGGGACGATACTAAAACTTTAAAAATATGTCATTTGATAGAAATAAGCTTAGGCAATTCAATGATCTTAATAAAGCGATGGATAAGAGCGGCAGGATACAAGAGTGCTTCCATTATGATCAATTAAATTGTAATGGAGGTATCATATTCGCTCATAGTATAACTGAGAACGGTCGTCTTTCTTTAATTGAAAGCGAAGTTAACAAACAAAATTGCATTTATAGTTTTGAAACAGCGATACCCACAGAAGAAGGAAGATACGGTGAACCAAAAATTACTGGCAAGGTATCAGCGTCAACTTTTCAGGGTTTTTGTAAATATCACGATGGATTGATATTTAAACCGATTGAACAAGGGGATTATCTTGATACAGATGAACAGAATTTTTTGCATTCCTATCGTTCGTTCGCTTACACGTATCATGAACAAAAAGAGTTACAGCAAACATATAACAGTCCGAATATGCCATGGGTTCCACCGCAATTGGAGTTATTGGAACAGTATAAATTTACACAAGAGGTTCATATGTATGATCTTCAATTAAGAAAATCTGAACTAAATAATTATCTGCGAACAAAACAATTCAAAGGTTTAGATTACTTGACCTTTGAAAAAGATGGCTTGTTTCCTTTTGCTTGTTCATTTATTTATAATATTCCTGTACTCTTTGATGGCACGATTGTAAATAGAATGCTCACAATTGGTTCAATAGTCAATCACATAATAATGACTTTTTTACCCGGAAGGAATCGTACATCTGTTATTCTGGCTGCATTTAAGAATGATCAACCTGCATTAACCTTGCTCGGTCAACTAGATGGCCTCTCTGATGAAGGACTTGAACGAGCCATTACCTCAATGATTATATCAAACGCCGCTGAATCTTATTTTTCCCCAGCATTTTGGAAAGCGCTAACAGCAAAGGAAAAAAGAGCGTTTTACGAGGAACATGAACGTCATATAATACTTGGCGCCTTTAGCAGGACGGTAAAATTTTTTTTCAGTCAATTCAATTATTTCAAGGATAGATTTGAGGGTAAGACGCTCGGATTATATTAAGCAAAGTTAGAGTTTTAACTACTTTCACGCTCTTAAGTTCTTTTCTATCTTAGCCCACTGTACTTCAAAAATAATACAAAGTAGCTCTCCAACAACCTTCCTTTTCTCCTTCTCCAACCTGCCTTAATTCTATTCTTTCCAATAACTTACTCGTGTATTTTTCTTTCCCTAACTCTCACCTGCAATTCTTTCATACGATTCAATCCCACACTGCATTTCAGGCAGTTGCGCATGGTAAAACCCGCCATAAATTCCGGCTGTTTGTTACTGGTTTCAAGTTTGATGATATACTTCATCCGGTTATTCTGTTTAAAAGATTGACCGGACAATTAATACAATATGAACTTAAATAACTATACCATTAAAGCGCAGGAAACTATCCAGGCAGCGCAGCAGGTGGCTTTTAATCACGGCAATGCGAATATTGAAACGAATCATGTGCTGAAAGCGATGCTCGACGATGCCGATAGCCCGGTGGAATATCTATTAAAGAAGAATAATGTAAATCTTCAGTACGTAGAAAACAAATTGGAAGAAAGCACGAACCGCTTACCTAAAACTGGCGGCGGCCAGGCCGCCCAGAGTGTAAGCCGTGATTTAAACAACGCCATGCTGTATGCTAATTCAACGCTGAAACAATTCAGCGATGAGTTTGTAAGCGTAGAGCATTTACTGCTGGCTATTGCTCATGGCAACGATGATACTTCCAAACTGTTGAAAGACGCCGGCTTAACCGAGAAAGGATTGATAGCGGCCATTAAAGATTTACGCAAAGGCTCTACTGTAAATTCGCAAACATCATCCAATCAATACCACGCTTTACAAAAGTATGCGCGCAACCTCAATGATATGGGACGCAGCGGCAAGCTCGACCCCGTGATTGGCCGCGACGAAGAGATCCGAAGGACACTGCATATACTCTCCCGCCGCAGCAAGAACAATCCTATTTTGGTGGGCGAGCCGGGTGTTGGTAAAACAGCCATCGCCGAAGGCTTGGCTATCCGCATCATTAACGGCGATGTACCCGATAACCTCAAAAGCAAAATTATTTATGCGCTGGATATGGGGCAATTGATCGCTGGTGCGAAATATAAAGGTGAGTTTGAAGAGCGCCTGAAAGGTGTGGTAAAAGAAGTAGCCGAAAGTGAAGGTGAGATCCTGTTGTTTATTGATGAAATACATACACTCGTAGGCGCCGGCGGCGGCGAAGGCGCTATGGATGCCGCTAATATTCTGAAGCCGGCCCTGGCCCGCGGAGAGTTGAGAGCCATTGGTGCAACCACCTTAAACGAATACCAGAAATATTTTGAGAAAGACAAAGCACTGGAGCGCCGTTTTCAGAAAGTAATCATCGGTGAGCCTAATGTGGAAGACGCAGTAAGCATCTTACGCGGCATTAAAGACCGTTACGAAACGCACCATCACGTGCGTATAAAAGATGAAGCGATTATCGCTGCGGTGGAATTGTCAAACCGTTATATCACTGATCGTTTTTTACCGGATAAAGCCATTGATCTGATTGATGAAAGTGCGGCCAAGCTGCGCCTCGAAATGAATTCGATGCCGGAAGAATTAGACAAACTGGAGCGGAGTATCCGCCAGTTGGAAATAGAGCGCGAAGCCATTAAACGCGAGAATGATGAAGATAAACTGAAAGAATTGGGACAGGAGATTTCCCTGCTGAGTGTGCAGCGTGATACGCTGAAAGCGAAGTGGAGCGAGGAAAAAGAAGTAGTAGAAAAAATACAGAGCGCCAAAGCAACGATTGAAGAACTGAAAGGCGAGGCCGAACGTGCCGAGCGCGACGGCAACTTTGGCAAAGTAGCGGAGATACGCTATGGTAAGATAAAAGAGCAGGAAAAAATTATTACCGATAACAGTAAAGAACTGGATTCCATCAGTGAGCGCAGGCTGCTGAAAGAAGAAGTGGATGCAGAAGACATTGCAGAAGCCGTAGCCAAAGCAACAGGCATACCGGTAAGTAAAATGCTGCAAAGCGAGCGGGAGAAGTTGCTGAACCTTGAAGATGAACTGCACAAGCGCGTGGTTGGCCAGGACGAAGCCATAGAGGCCGTGGCCGATGCTATCCGCCGCAGCCGGGCGGGTTTACACGATCCGAAAAAACCGATTGGTTCCTTTATATTTTTAGGTACTACCGGTGTTGGTAAAACGGAGCTTGCAAAAGCACTTGCCGAGTATCTGTTTGATGACGAAAATATGCTCACGCGTATAGACATAAGCGAGTACCAGGAAAAGCATTCCGTGAGCCGGTTGATTGGCGCGCCTCCGGGCTATGTAGGCTACGATGAAGGCGGACAACTTACCGAAGCGGTGCGCCGCAAACCTTACAGCGTAGTACTGTTAGACGAAATTGAAAAAGCGCATCCGGATGTTTTTAATATCCTGTTGCAGGTGCTGGATGATGGCCGCCTGACCGATAATAAAGGCCGCGTGGTGAATTTTAAAAACACCATCATCATCATGACCAGCAATGTAGGCAGCCAGTTGATACAGGATGCTTTCGAAGACATCAACGAAGAAAAGCTGGAAGCAACCGTAGCGCATACCAAGGAGGTAGTGATTGATCTGTTACGGCAAACCATCCGGCCAGAGTTTTTCAACCGCATTGATGAAGTGATTATGTTTCATCCGCTGATGCGCAAAGAAATTAAAGGTATCATCCGCATACAACTGAACCAGCTTAAGCAATTAGTAGCTCAAAATGGTATCCAGCTCCAGTTCAGCGATTACACGTTAGATTACTTAGCAGAGAATGGCTATGAGCCGCAGTTAGGCGCAAGGCCGCTGAAGCGCCTGATACAAAAGGAGATTATTAATGGATTAAGTAAGAAAATTCTGGCCGGTAACATTGATAAAAGCCAGCCGGTGCTGGTAGATGTGTTTGGCGACAAAGTAGTATTTAGAAATGAAGTGCATGAGCACGCATAAGATGATTTGCTGATAAATAAAAAATTCCGGCTTTCAAACCGGAATTTTTTTTACAATAAAAACATTTAAAAAGCATCGCTTCTTTTTACAGGAAGCGATGCTTTGAAAACATACAATATAGTATGCCATTACCGGATGCGTACAGAATTTACAAAATCGTTGTAGAAGCCGCCAAACGTAGCGGTATCCTGGGTTATCAGCATGCCCTTGTCGTTTTTAAGATCGGGCGTATAATAGATTCGCATCTTCCAGCCATTGGGCAATGTAGCAGAAGAAGCCCAGTTGGATTGAAACCCATACGTACCTATTAATTCGGAAAGTATATGATCGCCTTTGGGTATGGGCAACGTATGCGCGCCGCCGTAATTTTCATCTTCGTAAAATACTACGCCGGTTGTGTCTTTGGGCGGCGGTGGCGGAAAGGTTTTCAGGCAGCCCGGATCTACCGTTACACTGTCATTATACAGCACTTTTGAAATGACTGACAGATACTTGTCCGACGGCCGGTTGGTAAGATCGTAATAAAGATAGCCGCCATAGCCGCCGTTTTTGGTTTGCTGCGCCAGCCTTTTTGCAGTGGCCGTATCAGTTGTGTTTATCCAGTCGGCTGCCGGTACCAACTGGCTTTTGGCAAGGCCCGGCACCTGCGGCACCTGAAAAGAACCATAAACAGCATTCCAGCTATAATTGAGGTAGTCGCCGGCTTTCTTGCCTCCGTAGCTTAACCTTGTAGAGGCTGGACCAAAGAAATAAAAAGTAATCAGTTTTTTAGGCATCAGCTTGCGCAGTTCGCTCAGCAGCAAGACAAAGGAACTGTCGTTGGGCTGAGTCGTGCCGTTATTGCCGTAATCGGAATATTCGTCGTCAAAGTCAATCCCGTCGAGGTGGTAAGTACGCACGGTGTCGCTAAGCTGCTTTGCAAAGTCGTGTGCAGCCGCGCGGCTGGTAAAGTTGCTAATACCTGCGCCCTGGTGATTGCCCAGGATAGTAAGCAGCACTTTTATACCTTTATCGTGCAGCGGCTGTATATAGGTAGCCGTATCAGACAAAACAATAGATACCTGCCTGTTGTTGAACAACACGGCTTTCTTCTTCGCTACATCATAATTAATATTGGCCGCAAAAATAGCAGCCGCATCAAACAGTTGCTGGCCACCGTTCTTAAGCGTATAGCAGCCGGCGTTGAGAATGTTGTTGCTGTTTACTTCTACATACACAATACTGAAAGGCCCGTTCTTGGCTTTGGCAGCAGTAGCCAATGCAGTAGTTGCATCGGCCGTTTGTAAAGTAACAGGCGTTTGGGTCAGTTCTTTTTTACAACTAAAGTACAGCAGCGTGAATAAGAAAGCGAATGCAGTGAGCAGCGATTTTTTTACAGTCATGTGTAGTGATTTTTTAAAAGAGATTTATAAAAATACAATCATTGGTTTGCCGGCAGGCAGCTTGCTGAATAATGTAGTACCCTGTGAATGTAACATTGTGCAGCCTGCTGTTGGTGTTATCAATTTGTAGTAAGATAAGTAAACGTTATCCGGCCAGTAAAGGTTGCCCGCTGGTTAAAAGTTATGCATGCATTTTTTTAGATGTTTTGGCAAAGAAAACTAAGGTGAGAGGGAAGCTTTATATGTTTAAGCTTGTATTGTTTGGCGCTTTTGATTCGCGAATGATGTAGAAGATACCGGCCGGATTAATAACATAGGAATTTTTTTGTTTTAAAGCAAAGCCGTGCAGGCACAGGCTCAAACTTCAGGAGTTTGACGTTTTATTTTTCAGAACAAGGCTGTCGCTGAAATACGGCATGCCGATAATAGGCATTTCCCTCAATCAAATGGCAATGAAGCAAGACTAACGTTTACCATCGTATAAAGCTGCGCCGTCCTCCTTACGGTCGGAATGGCGGCATAAAAGTTTGAAAAAGCAAAACAGTAAATAACTTCCGCATAAAGCCGGCTTTTTTGTTTTAAGTATCGCAACTAAAACGGTGTTCTTATTTTAACTGCTGCGTAAATAAATCAATCAAGGGCTGGTTGGCATTCGCAGGATCCGGCAAAGTGCCATAACCATAATAGATACCAAAGCTATCTTCGTGATAGTCGTGATAACTAAAAGATATGTTGTTTGCCTTTAAAATGTCCAGCATATCACTTACCCATTGTGTGCCACCTTTATCATTTTCAAAGCAATGCACACCAGCTCCAAACTCGCCTAAAAACAAAGGAACGTTTTTGCTTGCACCCCAGCTAAAATAATGACTTAATGCATTTTCAAGATACGATTTATCGCGTGGTAATACCGGATTGTTGGTAGTTAAAAAATCAATCCGGATGCGGCACGCAGCGTCCGGCGCTACAGTTTCGCCTTTCATATAACCGCTTATCTGGTAGCTATAATTTTGCTTTGGCTGAAACACCTGAACATAATTGGACAGGTTACAATCGCCGGTTGCATTTGCAATGTATAAGCTGGTTGCATCGCCGGCACCGGTAGCAGTTGAAAAGCCGGAGGTACCGCTGTTATTGGCACTCCAGTAATTCCAGTTATCGCTGCTTTGCGGGTTTAGTTCCAATACATTTCTGCTAAAGCTGCCATCGGGGTTATATTCTTTTATAACCATGTTATCAAAGTAAATTTTGCCTTTTACGCCCTGACCAACCAGCGCCGCCAAACCAATACTGATTTTCGGATCAGTTACCTTGTATTTTTCTCCTTCATAATATTTCCAGCCGCTGCTGCCCGTTTTCGCCGGTGGATTGTTGAAAGTGCCGGTGTACCAGGTAGCATTGCTGTATGATAAAATATTTTCGTCCGGGTATTTGCCGCCATCGCCCTTGCCCGCCCAATCGAACAACTGATACGTATAGTCATAAGGGTCGTAAAAATGAAATTCGTACGCCAGGTTGCTGCCGGTTACCACCGGAAAATTAAAATTGGCATCTTCTGCCGCGCCTTTTACATAAATCGCCTTTTCGAGAAAAATAACATGATTATCTTTTTGCCTGCGGATGGTATCGGTAATGCGTTGCGCGAGGCTGCTCCATTGCTGCATGCTGGCGGTTGGCACCGGCTCATTTACCAAACCATAACCCGCTACCTGCTTTTCTTTTTTATATCGTGCGGCAATGGCTTTCCACAACGCTGTTAAGCGGTTCTGGTTTTCTGCAACGGTCCATAAAGCATCGCCGTTGCCCTGCGACTGGTAGCCACCTTGCGGCACATGCATATTGATTATCAGGTAAATGCCATACTTTTTTGCCCAGGCAATATTCTGGTCCAGCCATTGAAAACCTTCCGCTTTATAATGGTATGGATTCGCATCGTCTTCAAACGTATGGTAATTCATATAAAACCGCACCACGTTCATGTGCATCGCCTGCACACGTCCGTAATCCAGCTCGTTATGGTCGGTAGCCGGTACTCCTTCATTGCTCCATACTTCGTTGCCAAAACCCACGCCTCGCAGTTGAATATTGTTTTTAGCGAAGTCAACAATCTGTCTTGCACTGCATTGAAATAAGGCAACTGCTGCAGAATCATTGCTATTATCACCAGGTTGTACCGGTGTATTGTTATTTAATTTATTGCAGGCAGCAAAGAACATTATGAGTATGCAAGCGAAGGAATATAAAGTACGGTTTTTCATAAAGTGCCTTTGTATCAAAGATAAACCAAAAGGAAACAGAAGAAAGCAGATGCTTATTAAAACAGTTAGCCGCAGTATCAACAATAAAAATTGCGTAAAGTGAATATAATGACAACAGGCTTTTAACAAAGCAAAATACAGATGTTTAGCATTTTTACGATGCTGTTTATGATACCGTCTTATGGAGCCCTCAAGCAGAGGAATCGAGGCATCTCTGCCACTTTTTACCCGTAATGCAAGGCTGAGGTTTCTCCCGCTGGTCGGAATGACTTCATTAAATCACTGATAAGAAAAATGTTAAGGTAGTATAAAGCAGAATGTGTAAACAGTTTTAGAGTCTCCCCCTGCGCCTGCGCCATAGTGGAGCGTAGCGGAACGAAGGCGCAGGGGCAGGGGGGCATTTTTTCACTAACTTCGAAACCTACACATGATGCAATCAAGAAACACGAAAGCGGATTTATTTCCCAAGGGGTTCTTTAAACAGTTTAAGAACAAAGAAAATTTTCAAACCTATTTTAATTCACTCTTCAAACAAGGCATTGAAGAGATGCTGCAAGCAGAACTGGATGAAGAGCTTGGCTATTCCAAACATGCAAAACAAGGGTACAATTCAGGCAACAGCCGCAATGGATCCTTTTCCAAAACCATCGCCACGGAGAATGTAGGCGAAGTCATTTTAAACATTCCCCGGGACAGGAATGCTGAATTTGAACCCCGGATTATTCCCAAAGGCCAAACAATCAGCAGCAAGATTGAAGATGCTATTTTGGGTATGTACAGCCGTGGCATGACAGCCGCCGATGTTTGTAACCAGGTGCAGGATATTTATGGCCTGGATATAAGTGAAACAACCGTTTCCAACATCACCGAACGGATCATGGAATCGGCCAAAGAGTGGCAGCAAAGAGCGCTGGAGCCGGTTTACTTTGCGGTGTGGATGGATGGCATTGTGCTGAAGATAAGGGAGGAGGGCAAAGTGGTCAATAAGTGCGTCTACATTGTCATTGGGCTTAAAGCAGATGGTATAAAAGAAGTGCTGGGGTTTTGGATTGAAAAAACAGAATCAGCTTCTTTCTGGCTCACCGTACTTACTGATTTAAAGGCCCGTGGTGTACAGGATATCCTCATCGCCTGCACGGATAATCTCAAAGGGTTCACACAAGCCATTAAAGGGGTTTTTCCAGAGGCTGTTACACAACTGTGCATCGTTCATCAAATACGCAACTCCTGCAAGTTTGTGGTGTGGAAAGACCGCAAAGAATTTTGTAAAGACCTTAAAAAAATATACACCGCCATCAACAAACAGGCCGCCTTTGATGAACTGCAGGCATTTAAAAAAACATGGCAGGATAAATACAAATATGCCATTGCATCCTGGGAAGAAAATTGGGAAAACCTCACTAACTATTTTGACTACCCTTTAGAACTCAGGAAAATAATTTATACCACCAATACCATTGAAAATCTTAACCGGGGTATTAGAAAATACACCAAAACTAAAACGCAGTTTACCAACGAAAATGCCGCCACAAAATCCGTCTTTTTATCTATTCAAAATATTGAAAAAAGCTGGACAAGTGGCATTCAAAACTGGGGAATTATTCTCCACCAGTATTTAACTATCTTTCAAACTAGATGCAGGCTCTGAAATTATGTTTACACATTCTGCTTTACAGTCTCAATGTTAAACAGCTTCAATACAACAATACAGATTAAGCTGGAATAAATTTTAGAGAATGGCTCACATCGAATATTTGCTGGTAAATAACTACCTGTATTTGACTAAATATAAAAGCCATTCTGTACAGCAATCAGTTATCTTTCGCAACCATTTCAGCAATTCTATTGTGCACCCGCCATGATGCAAATAATAAGCATAACTGCTACCGTTATACTGAACTGAAACCGCATACAATACATGAAAAAGAAATACTTCACGCCAACATACAGCTTATTGGTTTTATTCTTCCTCTTAAGGATAGCAGCCCTTGCGCAGCCGGAAAAGCAACTCAATAATTCAACAGACACAACCAATCCGGAGTTATTGTTTTTGCATCCGCCCGAAAGCGCAAAGCCCGGCGTACTGTGGATGTGGATGGGCTGCAACCTAAGCACGGCAGGCATCACCAAAGACCTTGAAGCGCTGAAGCAGGAAGGCTTCAACCGCACCACGATGTTTAGCCTGGCTGATATTACGACGCCGTGGGCGGGTGAAATCAACAAAAGCCCGACACCCAACATTATCTCCTGGACGGAGCCTTGGTGGAAACTGGTGCGCCATGCGGCGGAAGAATCGAAGAGGCTGGGTATGGACTTCGGCATGTTCAACGGCCCCAGCTACGAATCCAGCGGCGGCGTATGGATAACACCGGAACTTTCGATGCAGGAAATCTGCTGGTCGCAAACGCCGGTAAACGGCAAATCCGGAACAGCTATCCAACTAAAAAGACCAACGGTGGATCCGCACGCCAATGAGTATTTTCCTGTTTATAATCCGGTAACAGGTCTGGTAGAAAAGCCGGAAATAGAAGCCCGGAAAACCTATTATAAAGACATTGCCGTACTGGCTTTGCCGGCAGCCGGTATCGTTGCAAAAGACAGTATAATTGACCTAACAGATAAAATGAATACAGATGGCAGCTTAACCTGGAAAGCGCCTGCCGGCAACTGGATCATTTACCGTTTTGGCCATACGACGATGGGTGCCCTGATACAACCGGCGCAATGGAAAGCTACGGGCCTCGAATGTGATAAAATGAGCCAGCAGGCGGTTGATTTTCATATAGATCATGTGATTGGTGAAATTCAAAAACATTTGGGCGACCTTATCGGTGCCGGCTTTACGCATGTGCATTTTGATAGTTACGAAGCCGGCAACCCTACATGGACACCGAAGATGAAAGAAGAATTTATAAAGCGCAGGGGCTATGATTGTACGCCCTACCTTCCTTCTTTTGCAGGCCGTATTATCGGCAGCGTGGAAGACTCTGCACAATTTGCGGATGATTTTGATGCGACCATTAAAGATTTGTACCGCGATGTATATTTTACGACTATCTCAAAAAAATTAAAAGCGGCTGATCTTACCTTCTTGTGCGAGCCGTACGGCGGCCCCTGGCGGCAGGAAGAAGTGATGCCGCTGGTGCATAATGTGATGACCGAATTCTGGACCCATGAGGGCGTGTACTCGCCTTACGAGCTGGAGCCAACGGTGGCTGCGCTGCGCAAATCGGGGCAGAATATTATAGAAGCGGAAGCTTTTACCGGCGACCCGAAAGACAGCAAGTGGAGCGAAACACCTGCCTGGCTTAAACCGATTGGCGACGCGGCCTTTTGTGCGGGCGTAAACCGGATGGTGCTGCACCGTTTTGTAGAGCAGCCCTGGGATGATAAATACAAGCCCGGCGCAACCATGGGCCAGTGGGGTACGCACTTCGACCGTACGCAAACCTGGTGGATACCCGCAGCAGCCATGGTTGCCTACTGGCAGCGCTGCCAGGCTTTGCTGCAATGGGGCCGCATTGCCAGAGCCGACTCGACAGACTTTACTGTAAGTGCTGTAAAAGACAGCATTGACATAAAATTTACGCATCGCGTAAGCGGCGATACGGATATTTATTTTGTAGCCAATACGAGCCGGCGGAAGGGCAGTGCTACCTGCAGTTTCCGGGTGATTGGTAAAGCGCCGGAATTGTGGGACCCGGTAACGGTGACAATGCATAAGCTTAACAACTTTAACGAAGTAAACGGCAATACGGCCATACCTATAAACTTTGAAGCAGCGCAAAGTTTCTTTGTTGTTTTTCGTAATAAAACAGGTAAACAATCAACTGCTGCAGGCAACAGTTCACCTGTGCTTAAAGAAGTGGCTGCCATTAATAAACCGTGGACCGTACAGTTTGATACTACCTGGGGCGGTCCTGCGAAACCGGTACGCTTTACCGCTTTAAAAGACTGGACAACGAGCAAGGATACAGGTATTAAATATTATAGCGGCACTGCTGTTTACAGCACCACATTCCATATTCCTGCAGCAAGGCTTAAAGGCGATTCGCCAGCCTGCTATCTTAGTCTTGGCACTGTAAAAAACATAGCGCATGTATGGCTCAACAACAAAGACTTAGGCGTTGTATGGACTGCGCCGTGGCGGGTACAGATTCCGCATGGATTGTTGAAGGCAGCCAACAACAACCTGATGATTGAAGTAACAAATACCTGGGCCAACCGCCTGATTGGTGATGAGCAGCAGCCGGACGACTGCATCTGGCTGCCGGGGCATTTTGGCGGCCGGTTTTTAAAAGAATTTCCCGACTGGTTTTTAAAGAACGAGCTGCGGCCGTCAAAGGGCAGGTATTGCTTTACTACCTGGAATTATTTTACCAAAGACTCGCCCCTGCAACCTTCGGGTTTGCTTGGCCCGGTAACGATTGTGCAGGAGGAATAAGGGCGCGGCAAAAGCTACTTTATTAAATGAATAAACGCATCAGTATGCAAGGAGTAAAGAAAGACGGGTTGTTGAAGAAGTGTCCATTATATTTTTTTACAGGCTTGGATATAAATTCAAAAACTTTCACAGAGAAGCAATGCAGGAGGAAGATAAAGCAGCATTCCCTAAATGATTCTTTTAAAGAGAAGCTGTTAAGTAGGTTGCTTTGCTGTTATAGATACGGAAGGGAAATAAAGCGTTGAAACGCTTACTGTTGGGCCCGATTCTTTTTATAGCCACCGTTTAAACGGTGGGCTATAGCATTGCTGAATACCCAGTTTAATGGATTTATCCATTTATGGGGCGTGGTCATGTATGCGTATGCACACCGGTTTTACAAAGATGTTTAATACACTGTCAATTAAGTTTCTTTGAATGTCTTAGCGATAATCCGGGCGGTGAGACACTGCCTAACAGCGTAGCTATTAGCGGGCGGGGACTCCCGCTGAAAACGGGAAATAATTTAATTGACACTGTATCTAATGTAGGTATAATACTCAGAAATGGTTGGTAAAATCTTCTAAAAGGCAATGCAGGTAAAGGTTTGAAGGAAGTTTACTGAAAGTAATTTCAGTAAACTTTTTTTGTTGTATGAACAGTAATACAAAAAGCGGTGCTGGGCTTGCGGTTCTTTGGCAGTAATCAGGTGGGGGAAGCGTGGAGGTAAGCAAAGATTTAAATGCAACAATTGTGGGATATTGTTTACCAGGAGTGCTCCTGAGCAGCGTCTTAGAAATTATTTTATCTGGTTTGAAAAGTGGATTTTGGAAAGGCAAACCTACGCGACATTGAGCCGTGACAGCAGGCTGTCAAGAGCTGCTCTGCAACGATTGTTTTATACTTTTTTAGAGCAGTCTCCTCAGGTAAAGCTTATTAAGCGCAAGGATGTTCATCTGCGAATGGATGCAACCTATTTTAAGCAGTTTTGTGTAGTGTGCTATCAGGATGATCAGGATGGTTATACACAGCTCATCCGCATTACAGACGGAGAACATTTTAGCGAAATAAAAGAAGACTTAGATAACCTCATCAAGCTGGGTGTTCACATCGACAGCATTACCACCGATGGACATAAAAGTACGCTTAAAGCAATTAAAAAATCCCTTCCCGGCGTTGCTGTTCAGCGATGTTTGGTACACATCCAAAGAATGTGCTTGCTGTGGCTCACAAGGTTTCCAAAGCATCCGGCAGGGGTAGAATTGAGAACTTTAGTTTTGATGCTTCTTAAAATCAAGTCTTCTAATGACCGCCTCCATTGGACCAACGAACTAACCGCCTGGTACAACAGGCATAAAGATTACCTGGCTGAAAAAGCCTATAACAAAGACACAGGAAGATACTGGTACAAACACAAGCTGTTAAGGCGCTCTTACTTTAGCATCAAAAGAGCTTTACCTAACATGTTCCATTACCTCAACAACGACAAAATACCAGCTACTACCAATGGTATTGAAGGGTACTTTGGGCATCTTAAAAACCATCTCGACCTGCATCGGGGACTAAGCAGGGAACACCGTGTCAACTTCATCAAATGGTATATCTTTTTATCAAACACCAAATGAGTTTTTTTAGACATGCCGCTTACCAAAAAAAGGGGTTGAACACCACAAGTGTTCAACCCCTTACTTCTTTCGTATAAGCATCAATCCTATTTCTGACAGGTTGCTCTCCAGCAGCGCCTGCTTCCTCTTCAGATTAACCACGGCATATTAATACTAAAATATCAAAATACCACCAACCATTTTTGAGTACATTACCTTTATGTAAATAGAAAACACTAAACAGTTTCTATGCTAATAATGCAAGTCCGTCATTCCGTAATTGCCGCCGGGGAGCAGGCATTCATACATTATATAAAAGCCGGTGCACGGAGGTTCATTTAATTAAAAACAAACAAGCAGCCTGTTAACCTTACGGAATGCAATTTTTTTCGCTTATCCTTTTACAAATGGATTGTGCTGTTTCTCATAGCCGATAGTTGTTGGTTCGCCGTGGCCGGGATAAACAATCGTTTCGTCCGGCAGGGTGTATAATTGCGTACGGATGCTTTGTACCAGTTGCTCATAGCTGGCACTCGGAAGATCGGTGCGGCCAATGCTCCCGCGAAACAGCACATCGCCGCCAATTACAAAGTGTTGCGCAGCACAATAAAAGCTGACGCTGCCGGGCGAATGGCCGGGCGTAAACAACACTTTCAATTCATCATCGCCAAACTGTATGGTATCACCGGCTGCCAGGAAATGGAGCTTCTCGGTATAATTGGTAAAGGACAGCCCGAACTGGACGGTATAAGCCGGGGCAACCTGCAGTAGCTTTTCTTCGTTTGGATGTATGAATAATTCAAGTCCGTATTTTTTTGCAATAAAGTGATTTCCGAAAACATGGTCGAAATGGCAATGCGTATTAAGCAGTTGAACCGGCGTAAAACCGCCTTCCTCTAAATAATTTTGTAAAGTTGCTTCTTCGGCGGTAAAGTAGCATCCGGGATCAATAATAAGCGCTCCTCCTTTTTCGTTGGTGAGTACGTATGTATTTTCCTGTATCGGATTAAATGTAAAAGGGACTACACGAATCATAAACGTATTTTTACAGCCTGAATAGTTTTTGTGCTAATTTTAAAAATTATAATGACCGGATATGCAAGTTAATCGCTTATTGATTGGCGTTTCTTTTTTTCTAACCCTTTGCCTGCCTTTCTTAGCTTCCTCGCAGGTAAATACTGTGGACTACGGCAAAAACCGGATCCAGTATAAAAAGTTTACCTGGAAATTTTATCAGACCTCCAATTTCAACACGTATTTTAATCAGCAGGGCCTGGAGCTGGGCAAATTTGTAGCCCAGGTAGCAGAAGACGAATTGAAAAGTATTGAAGAAGCTACCGAATACTCCCTGCAGCGCCGCGCCAACCTCGTGGTATATAATACCTACGACGATTATAAAGCCAGCAATATAGGCCTGGGCATCGACTGGCAAAATGCCGGCGGCCTTACCAAACTGGTAAACAACAAAGTAGTGTTATATTACGATGGCAACCATGAGCACCTGAAGCAGCAGGTACGCGAAGGCATTGCCCGCATACTTACCGATAATATTTTGTTTGGCGATGATATTGGCGAAGTAGCCAGCAATGCTGCGTTGCTGGACCTTCCCAAATGGCTTACGGACGGCTATGTTGCTTATACTGCCGAAAACTGGAGTACCCAACGGGATGATGACCTGAAGAGCGCCATGCTGAGCGGTACCTACCGCACTTTTTACCAGTTTGCATTTGATAAGCCCGACCTTGCCGGGCAAGCGTTTTGGTATTATGTAGCAGAAAAGTATAAGAAAGAAAATGTTACCTATTTCCTCTACCTGGCCCGCCTGTATAAGAACCTCAACACCGCTTCGTTACGCATAGCCAAAAAGAAGTTTAAAGATGTGCTTGCCGATTTTATGGAGTATGAATCCAACAAATATTACCAGGATATCCGCAAACGGCGTAATGCGCCCAAAGGCAAACTGAGCGTGGTGGAAGAAGTAAAAAAGAACCACGACTTTTATCGCTTTTGCGGCAATCCCAATCCAAAGAATAATTCCTATGCCGTAGTGGAATTTACAAAAGGCATATACCAGGTAAAATATGTGGACAACCTGTACGATGAACATGTGCTGCTGAAATTTGGCGTAAAGACCCAGGAAGGCGACATTAACCCCAATTACCCGATTCTTGCCTGGGACGGTAAAGGCACGCGGCTGTTGGTGTTGTATTGGAAAGACGGTAAAATAACCATGTTTGTGCATGACGTGATTGCCAACATCAACCGCTTTAAACAGCAGATTTTAAACTTCGACCAGATACTGGATGCAGGCTTTATGTTTGATGCCAATACGTTGTTGCTAAGCGCCGTAAAGAATGGTCATTCGGACATTTTTACGTTTAAGATAGACAATGGCCGTACAAAGCAGATTACCAACGATGTGTTCGACGATCTTAATCCGTCTATTGTTGCATTTCCTAACCGCACCGGCTTTATCTTTTCTTCCAACAGGCCGGGGCCCGATGCCACCAACAGCGATACCGCATTGCCGAGCCGAAACAAATTCAACATTTTCTTAGTTGACCTTAATAACACGAATGATATTAAACAGATCAGCCAGCTAACCAATGTAATACATGGCAACGCGATGTATCCGTCGCAATACAATACCAACCATTTCACGTATGTAAATGACGAGAATGGCATTGCCAACCGCTGGGCAGGTTTCTTTACCACCCAACGTACCGGGCTGGATACGCTGCTGTATATCGGTGATGAAGTGCTGCGTAACCCCGACCCGAAAGACCTGGATTCTACGTTGCAGGCCTGGCAGAAAGACAAGCCGGACAGCATCAGCTTTTTCCAGACGTATAAAGACTCTACTTACACTTTCCCGATTACCAATTACCAGAGCAGCCTCCAGGAAACCCGCACCGCCGGCAACAACGGGCAGGTAAGCGAGGTACGGCGTGAAGGCGATTATAAATTTTTATATAAGCTGAAAGTGGACTCTGTAGCGCTGCGCCGCCGCAATGTAAACGCGCGCCCTACCGACTATATGAAGAAGATACTGCAGCAGGATAAGCTGGCGCAGGCAGTAACCATCAACCTGCCGGATAGTGTATCGCAGCCGGTAAAGCCGGAGAACCAGTTTCAGAATGAGTTTGAAAACGACAGCACGGGAATTAGTACAAAAGACTCTTCCATACAATCGCTGCAGGAACCTGCAGTGCCGGCCGTAAAACCCGGGGTATTGGCATCGGCCGGGTTGTTTAACTATGGCCTTAAATTTAGTGCAGATTATGTACTGGCCGGCTTTACAAATAATGTGCTCCTTAACCGTTACCAGCCTTATACCGGCGGCAGCCTGCCGGTTCAGCTAAGCAATGGCAACGACGTTAGCGGTACATTCCGGGTGGGCGTCAGCGATGTGATGGAAGATATTAAACTCGTTGGCGGCTTTCGCATCGGCATAAACAGCATAGCCGATAAAGATGTTTTTCTTACACTGCTTAACCTGCGCAAGCGCATAGATTGGGGACTTACTTATTACCGCAGTAATATTCATGATTACCAGGGCTTCTACGGTGCTTACTCCAGCAGCAATCCAAAATCTACTTTCGGAAATAATGTAATCACCAACCTGTATCAGGCTAATGTTTCATTTCCATTTGATGAAACAAAAAGTGTTAGAATTATTGCAGGCTTAAGAACTGACAAAGGGGTGATCCGGCCTTACGATCTTGCATCTCAAACGCCTGCGCCCGATGCATTTGGCTTGAAGGATTCGATTGCCAAGACATTGGTTACGCGCCTGGAGTATGTATATGATAATACCATTAATCCTGCGCAGAATATCTGGAACGGCCTCCGCTGGAAAGTATATACCGACTTCCAGGTGCCGCTTGGCCAGTCTTCTTTAAAAGGTAAGCATATTTTAAATGTAGGTGTGGATGCGCGTAATTATGTAAAGATTTACCGCAACTTTATCTGGGCTACCCGTGCGGCTGCAGATTTTTCGCTGGGTGAGGCCAAAGTAATCTATTATCTCGGCGGTATGGATGGCTGGATAAGCCCTAAATATTACAATGATAATCCGCCAAAAACCGGTAACCAGTATGCCTTTCAGTCGCTGGCTGTAAATATGCGGGGTTTTAAACAAAATATTGCCAATGGCAACAACAACATTGTTATTAATAGCGAGCTCAGGCTGCCGGTATTTTCTACGATATTTAACAAGCCTATTAATAATGCCTTTGTACGCAACTTTCAGCTCGTACAATTCTTCGATCTGGGCACGGCCTGGGAAGGCAGCTTTACCAATATTGCCCGGCCTACAAGAGTATATTCGCCTACCGATCAGAACTCAGCTAATAACCCGATACAGGTCCGGCTGAAAGCCGGTGGCCTCGGCCCCCTTGCAGGCGGCTATGGCTTTGGCGCCCGCAGTACGCTGCTGGGATATTTTATAAAGTTTGATGCCGGCTATCCGATGCGTGGCCTGTTTCGCGAGCCGGTGTATTACTTTTCTTTAGGACTTGATTTCTAAAAAATTATTTTATAAAAAAAGGCTGCTTCTGTACCAGAAGCAGCCTTTTCGTTTTTATAGTATCCAGATGGG
The DNA here is from genome assembly GCA_965247435.1 of Ilyomonas sp. Classification (GTDB taxonomy): domain Bacteria; phylum Bacteroidota; class Bacteroidia; order Chitinophagales; family Chitinophagaceae; genus Ilyomonas. Next base: position 4,195,547 of record OZ252019.1, read on the forward strand.
CTATAAATAGCCGCAGGTTGTGAATGCTGATAAACAGCGCCAATAAAAAGCTGTTCCTGCCTTTACCCTACGGGCATTTATCGTTGCCCTTTCCCGATAAAATTTTTGTTGTTGCGCCGCGCGCTCTTTTCCTGCATTTATTTTTCTATATTTATAATAAATAACACCGATTGTTGTGTAACGCCATTCCTCATTCTTATTTAAAACTATCACCTATGCGTACCATTACCTGCCTTGCGCTACTCTGCAGCATTACCCTTCTGTTTTCTTTTGCACCGCCAAAACATAAAAAAGAGAGCGGCTGGATTTCTTTGTTCGACGGTAAAACACTCAACAACTGGAAAGTGGGCGATAACGCTTCAACTTTTAGTGTGAAAGATGGCAGCATTGTAGCGCATGGCAATACGGCGCACCTGTTTTATGACGGCCCGGTACAAAACCATACTTTTAAAAACTTCGAGTTCAGCGCACAGGTAATGACCATGCCCGGCTCCAACTCCGGTATTTATATTCATACCGCGTACCAGCAAGGCGGCTGGCCTGCCAAAGGCTACGAAGTACAGGTAAATAACTCGCATACCGACTGGCGGCGCACCGGCAGCTTGTATGCAGTAGAAGACGTAAAAGAGCAGTTGGTAAAAGACAGTGTATGGTTTACCGAAAAAATAACGGTACAAGGCAAAAGAATACAGATACAGGTGAATGACAAAACAGTGGTTGATTACACGGAGCCCGATAATCTGCAGCGCCCCGACGACATGAAGGGAAGAATGCTCTCCAGCGGCACATTTGCGCTGCAGGGCCACGACCCCAACAGTATTGTATATTTTAAAGATATTAAAGTAAAGCCACTTGCAGATTAGGCTTGTAGATAATGTAACCAGTCATACTGCTTGCTTATCCGGAATTATTTCCACTAATTGTTGCCTTGAAAAATGACCGTCTGCAAAGCGAACCGTAAATGCATCATCAAGGTTTTGCGAGCTGCCTTCTAAATGCACTTGTCCACTATTTCGACACCTTGTGGATGCGGTTAAAGGTTGTATTAACCGTCTTGCCGGTTATAAGAGTAATGTTGAAATGCTGCTTGTTTGTTTGCATTTTTATTGAAGGCGCTACGCAAAATAGTTAGGTAGTTTTCTTAATAAGTTGCCGGATTGATGTTAGATGCCCAAACAACACAACCGGAACTATAAATATTGGCAGCCAGCTTGAATTTTGTTGGCTGACACTTCCCTTTGTATTAAACAAGATCTCGGGAATATAAATTAGCATTAGTACACTGTAATTTAAGTTAGTTTACATATCCTGTATAGTTCGGATGTTGCGGCGCCACCCGGTAGCATGGCTATGGGCGGGCGTCCCCGCCCGCCTAAAACTTGAAATAATTTAAGTTACACTGTAATTATAATAAATCATAACTTGACAACCAGTCAACACCATAAAACCGCACTTATGAAGAGATTTTATTCCCTTCTTCTATGTTTGATATTTGTTTACTCCTCTATAAATGCACAAAAACCACCAATACAATTAAGTTGGTTAAACACCGCACCATCTTATTTAAACGGCGGCAGTTTTTCTGCGCAAGGTGTAACAAACTTATCTGATGGTTCAATTGCAGTAGTTGGTTATTTTCAACACACAGTAGATTTTGATCCGGGGCCTGATACTTTCAACCTGACAACCACTGCTTATTACGGAATATTTGTAGCAAAATATACCAATCAGGGTAAGCTTGCATTTGCTTACGGATTTAGTGAAAGTAATATTTCATTTTTCGACGAAAATTATGAATCTGCGAATGCCGTTACCACTGATGCAAATGATAATATTTATGTGACGGGAACATTTAGAGGAGCAGTAGATTTCGATCCGGATTCAGGTAAAACAATACTATCGACCGGCAGTAGTTCATCAAATAATTTTATTGCTTGTTACACAAAGAATGGTAAACTAAAATTCGCAAAAGATATTACCTCGGGCCATCTTGGTTACTATACAACGTCTCTTTCAATTGCGGTTGACAAAAATAAAAACTTATATGTAACCGGAAACTTTGATGGAACCTCCGTAGATTTTAATCCCGGTCCGGATAGCACCAATATTACAAGCGTTAATGGTGGAGAGGATATTTTTTTTGCAAAATATGATTCAGTGGGTAATTATGTTTTTGCAAAAAAAATTGGGGGTTATTCTTATGATCAGGTTTCTAAGATTACAGTAGATAGCAAAAAAAATATTCTTATTTGCGGTGATTTTTATTCTGGCAGTGTTGATTTTGATCCGGGTACACCTAAACATATTTTAAAAAGAGTAAGCACTAACGCAGATCTGTTTTTTGCTAAATACGATTCTAATGGGAATTACATTTTCGCAAAAAATGTTGGTAATTATAAAGCAAATGTTGCTAACAGTATTGCAGTTGGAAAAGATGATGGCTTTGTATTAACCGGTTATTTTTATGGCACGCAGGTAGATTTTGATATTGATAATCCTGGTACTCATCTTTTAACCTCAAACGGAGCCTACGATATATTTATAGCGAAGTATGATTATAACGGTAATTGCAATTTTGCATTTAATATTGGAAATAAAAGTGGCGATATAGGTTCGGATATTGGATTAGATAGCAACGAAAATATTATTTGTACAGGTACGTATGGTGGCAGTAATGTTGATTTTGATCCAGGTAAGAAAGTCTATAAATTAGCAAGCACCTTACCGAACAATTACTACGTTGCCAAGTATAGCTATAATGGATATTTTATATCTGCTATAAGTTTAAATGGAGGTATTTACGCAGATAATTTCCGGATTAATTGCTTACATGTAACACCCGCCAACAAAATTTTAATTGGTGGTTTTTATACAGATAGTTTTGATGTAGATGCAGGGCCTGACAGCACTATTCTAACATCGCCAGCGGCCACCATGTTTGTAGTTAAATATGACGATAACGAAAATTATCTTGGTGTAATACATGGAGACAATTATCATGATTATGCATTTCCATATTCGAAAGTATCATCATCAGCAATTGATAAAAAAGGAAATGTTTATGTGTGTGGTATTTTTGATGGTCAGTATGATTTTGATCCTGGTAAAAACAAAAATATACTTGCTTCTTCAGCAGATATATATGGAACCGACGACCAAAACAGTTTTTTTGCGAAGTATGATAAAAACGGAAATTTGATTTTTGCAAAAGCAATTACCTCTGGAAATAATCATGCAAATGATATTGCTGTTGATAACGAAGGAAATATTTATTTAACCGGCGTATCAGATGGCTTCACGGATTTTGATCCGGACAGTCACACATATTATCTTGAAACAAGCGATTCATCCATACATTCAAGTTACAATTATTTTCTTGCAAAGTATGATAACAATGGGAATCTGATTTATGCAAAAGGAGATGTAGCGGATTACTATTTGAACGTTGCCTCTTTAGCGTTAGATAACAAAAGCAATATTTGTATTGCAGGTTTATTTAATGGTTTAACAGATTTTGATCCGGGCCCAAATAAACATATTCTTAATGGTGGTGATGGTCTTGGAAATATGTTCATCGCTAAATACGACTCTGCAGGTAATTATCTATTCGCATATAGCGTACAATCTTCAGATTCGAGAGGGAGAATTAATGATTTAAAATTTGATGATAAAAACAATATTGTTTTTACCGGAACTTTTAACGGAACAAACCTGGATTTTGATGCAGGGCCTAGTAAATTTTTGTTGAGTTCTAGTTTTAGTGGCGATGTTGATGCCGGCTTCATAACAATATATAAGAATAACGGCGCTTTTATTTCAGCAATTAAAATAGATGGGCAGGATTATTCTTACAGCAATTTTAGTCATTTAACGACTGATAATTCAGGTAACATTTATATTGCAGGAAGTAGTACTAATTTTGCTGATTTTGATCCCGGACCAGGCACAGCTTTTCTGTCCCAGCCTCATGAAATATTCTTTGCCTCTTATAACAGTAAACTTCAGTTTCTATTTTTAAAAGGCATTGAAGGCAGCGGAGATTATAAGGAAGAAAATGATTTAAACGCTATAACAACAGACAAGAATAAGAACATTTATGTAGCTGGAGAATTTGCAACAAACAATATTGATTGCGACCCGGGGATTAATAAATTAATATTAGCTAATAGTTTTAAAAATGGTTATAACTATAATTTATTTATAGCTAAATATGACAGCCTTGGGAATTATATTTATAGCAACAGGTTTCAAACTGATAGTGCCACAGGTTACAATTCATTCGCATCGGTATTCATACATGATGATGGAACAATTTATTACTCTGGTACAGCCACAGGCAAGATAAATTTCGCAACAGGTAATAAAAAAGTTTACCTGCAACCAACTACTAATGGTGGAAATATTTTTATAGCTAAATATCAACAAACAACAACCCTATCACAAATTTCAAATTCAATAACTCAATCAAAAAATATAGCAACCAGTCATATAAAATTTTATCCCAATCCAATTACAAATCATGTAAATATTGAACTTGATAACATCGAACAAAACAATGCAACTGCTTTAATAGGTCTATATGATATAAAAGGAAGATTGCTTTATACAAAAAGCGCATCTTTCACAAATCATCGGCTTCATACAACACTATTGATACCAGTAAATATTATACATGGAAGTTATTTCATTAAGGTGGCTGTTGGTGTTGGTAAGCTTTATTATAGCGATATTTTGATCAAGCAGTAATGTATTAAGATGATTAAGGCAAGCATTCACTATTTATAAAGAGATGATATTTTATGTTCAAGTAATCACTAAAGTGCTATACCTCACATTCGATTTTTAGACATCAATATCAGTCTGCAGCTTTAGGATGAAGCAGGCTTAGCTGTGATGCGAAGAAAGGTGTTGCTGGCCTGCGAGAGGGTGAAGGGATCGTCTATTATGAAACGATGTATTTAATCGAAACTACATTCCGGCACCATTGAATCGAGGGGGAGTGAAATTGGCTTAATATTCTGAATGAGTAGTATCACTGCTGTTGATGCCAGGCTTCGTCGCTGCGCATATTGTTAATGCGCTGTTAGCAGCAGGTTTTTTAGACACCATTTAGTTAATCCTAAGTCTTCTATGCATTTCTCGCCACTCGTTTCCAAATTCAATACTTTTTAGTGCAGCTTTTCGCTTTTCTTTTGGTAAACATTGAATCCAAGTTGGATACTGAAGCCCTTTGTAATATTTATTACCTGCAGGACATAATTCCTTTTTGTTTACATCATAGGAAAATGCATATTTTTTACAAGTAGTTATTGTATCATCAAAGGAAAAATATTTAATACAATCGTTTAGATAAAGTAAAAACGCCTCAATTTATTTACCTGCCTGCCGGCAGGCAGGCTCAGCAGCCGCCTTTGTGAGGGACACTTTTATAAATTATTTTACTATCTCGTTCTACATAGTCGCCCCATACTATTGGATAGGAATACTTGGGCGCGTGCGATACGGCATGGCCTTTTATAATTATTTTGTCGGCCACTTTCAGGCTGTACAATTGCTCAAGTTGAGACTTTTCCGGCTCAAATTTTACAATATAATCATCACCATTAATCCTCGCCATCACTCCGAAACCTAATCGTGAGCCTGGCGGAAGAGAAAGAGCGGTTACAACAGCCTCCATATTGGTAAAAGCACTTATATGCTTCCTTATTTTAGCTTCAGCGGCATACACTTTTTTGCCTGCGGTAGACGCTTCCCATTTTTTGTAGTTTATACCATCAGGCGTAGCTTCCCATGCTTCTCTCCCGGCTTTCATTTCAGCAGCGGAGAGTGGCTTTGGGGTTGATTTTTTAGAAGTTTCATTTTTGATTTCGCGATTAGCAAATACTAGTCCGCTTACCACAACCAGCAGTAAGATCAACGCATAAATAACTTTTTTCATATTTTTTGTAGGTTTAATTAACATAGATATATCTCCTGATAAATCAGATCCGTTTAAGGCATTTCTTTTATTTTTCGTATCCTTTTTAAGTAAGCTTAACATTACAAGATGCATTTGCATATAAATAGGCCGCCATCCGTTAACTGAATACACCTTATTTTACTTTCTTATCCTGCTGCCCTTTGCTTTCTGTTAATATATTTAAACAAGCTTCCGCTTATATATCGGTTCCATCCTTTTGTGCAACTACCATAATATTCCTCTTCGGGTACCAGACCGATGTGCCTAAAATGAATCTGGATGTCCTTGCCGTTGGCTGAAATTTCAAAAATGATGGTTGTGTTTATCCATTCGGCTTTGTTTGTAAACCAGGAAAGGCTGGAGCCGGTAACCAGCCACACTGCCTTCTTATCCGGAATTATTTCCGTTAATCGTTGCCTTAAAAATGAACGTCTCCAAAGCGAACTGTAAATTCATCATTAAGGTTTTTCGTGCTGCCTGTTATGTTCTTTCTACACCATTCCAATATCTTGCTGATGCTGCTGAGTGCTTCGTTAACCATGTTGCCTTTTATAAGGGTAATATTGAAATGCTGATTGTTCCTTTGCATTTCTATGAAGGGTGTTATTTAAAAATTGTCAGGGGGCATTCTTAAGGAGTTGCCGGATTGATGTTAGGTGCCCAAACAACACAACAGGAACTATAAATGCGGGCAGCCAGCTAAACGGAAAGTGCAGAATGGCAATGTTTGGCTGGTCAAAGGCGAACTTTTGCAATGGGGAAGGCGCCGATAATAATGCGTTTACTACAATGTTCAGTAACAGTGCAAGACAAACAAAGTTCCAGCCCAAAATAATTTTTCTGCTCAGTACGCCCTGCGATAATCCAAAATAGGCAATAAATGGCGCTGTAATGCCGGAGATAATGTCAAAGTTCCGGCCTTCAAAGGTCATGTTTTTTGGTACTGCCTTGTTTAGAAACAGCCAAAGCAAAACAAGCTCAACCGGCACTCTTACTACCTGCAGATAAGTGATGTTTGTTAAGGGCAGACTGTCTGCAAATTGCCGCCCTGCCTGCGTTGTAAACAAGCACAGAATAGTAAAAACAGCCGGCAAAATGCCAAACAGCAGCATTTTTGGCGGAGTTGAGTTCGTGTTTGAATCGTACACACCGGCAAGTGTCAAAGCCGCCTGGATTATCAGCCAAAGAAGGAGGATTAAAAAAATAATATTCACTTTTTTACGGGTTGCTTCATAGGCCGAACTTTTTACTGCTTGATAAAAAAGCAATAGCGTGGCAGCGGTTGTGAGCGCGAAAACAAATGGAATATAGCCGGGTAAATTTTCTATCATTTTTCGTAGGTATAGTTACGTATAAAATGGCATGCAAACACTAAGGCCTGGCAAGGCCGGCATTCCGGTATTTCCGCTTTAGCCTTGCTGGTGGTTTACTAAAGATATGGTATATCGTAAAAATTAAATCAGCGTAATCCGGAGCTGTTATTCTATGTAGCGCAAACAACCTGAACTGAACAGTGTTTTAATATAATTGACAATGAAAACGGGTTGGCCTCATTTCTAGAACTTTGCCCCATTGTTCAAATACTTTTTCTCCCCATTCAGTTCTGAATTTTATGTCGCTGCCCACTTCCCAGGTTGTTAATAAATCGCTGCCGTATTGCCAGCGCTTTACAAGTTCGGGTTGTGTAATGGTATCCCAGACCTTTTGAAGAGAAGCATTAATCTTAACGGTTGAAATATTGATTGCCATGTTACTCTTTTGTTTGCCTGTTACTTCTGTTTTAACCCTTGTTTATCACTGGCAAAAATAGCCTTTGATTTAGATGCAAAACAGGGAAGCTATATTTATTTATACAGCCGCCGGCCAGCGGCCGGTTAACAAAAAAGCTGCTGCCTGATACTTACTGGCTGCCGGCTTTTTATTAATTTAAGTTATCAACCCGCCTATTGTAAACCGCAAACTCGGTTTGCGGTTCAGCGCTGCTGATGTGTGCCTTTTTTACCTTGGCAGTGTTCAAAATTTTGAACTTCCTGAAAAAAGACAGCGATATTTTATTACATCTGAAATGAAATAAAACGGAAAGCCGAAGCAGCTAATACAATTTTTCTTTTGCCAAGCCAACTGATTTATCATGTATGAATTACTGCGTGCTTTGCCCGGTTAATATTTTAAGCAAGCAACTTAAATAATTCGGCGACACATGCAATACTTCGGCAATCAACTGTACACCCGGCATTTCTTTAGCAGCTAAATTATCACTGCTGAAATAGGCTGCCGGCAAATCTCCTAACTGACTTAACAGGCTGTGGTTAGCTATATTTTGGATGTTGAGACGCCATAGGTGTTAGAAAAAACAATTCCGTAGGAATTTCCCCTTTACAGCGGGAGAAGAATCTGCTCATCAGGCGGCTCCTGCGGAGTTGTAGCGCTGTCCTTTATTCTGATCTGTAAATAGTTGAACCCTGGGGGTTCTTTCACTGCTTCCTTTAAACATTGCTTACAAACAGTTACAGCGGAGGCGCCTGCCGAAAACCTGAAATAATTTATACTATAGTGTACTTAAAAAGTATTGGTTTGTAATATTTTAACCAAATTCTTTTTTTACATGCAACGCTTCCTTACTTTACGGCATCAACTGTTAAAACCCATTTATGAAGTTATATAGCCGGCTGGCCATTACCTTAATCTGCATCCAGCTTTGTACAAGCTGCAACAAAGAATCTATAGAAGCACATGATGCGGTGGCAGGCTTGCAAACACTGCCGGGCGTGTGGGAATTAAGGTCGGTCTATGGCGGCAATAATGTTTCTATAATTGGCGATTATGAACCGGGAAACGGCCATATAGATAGATTTACCGACGACAGGTACTGGTTTGCTAATCCCGGCTCTCCCACAGACAGCGGCAGTTATAGAATAAGCAGCGGTATTAACCCCGCAACTGACACCACATCGGAGGTGATGATCTACAATGGTGATATAAGCTGGTTCCGGTATTTTAGTATTGCCGGCGATACGCTTACCATTTACAACGGAGAGGTAGCCTACGATGGTACCATAGATAAATATGTGCGTATTGCCAACCCGGAGTAGAGACATCAAACTGGCGCCATGGTCCTTCCCACAATATGCTTTATAAAATTTTTGCTTTGCACAATACTATAGATAAATAAAGGAATAAACACACTACAGCAATCGTTTTACGCCTTTGCAATAAAGTGATAGTAACCGAATGGCCGCTGGCTATAGTATCGTGTCAATTACTCGTTCAGCAGCGGCTTCAACCCTTCTACCAGGGCCTGCATTGTATGGTAAGCAGCCACCGTATTATCTTCTTTATTCAACTGTATTTCCAGATCGCCGGGTTCCTTTTTCATATACAGCTTTGTACCATCATCAAGCGTAAGCTCTGCATCAATCTTTGTATTGGAGAAAGATATATTACGCTTCTTTCCCAGTTTTTGGTTTAAATAAGCAGCTACCTTGGCGGTATTGCCTTCGGGATAATGCGCCCGTATTTCATATTCCTCTTCCGAATCGCTAACGGTAAGCGAGACATTATTTCCATGACCAATCTGCCGGCAGGAAGCACAAAACAGCGTAACAGTAAAATACAGCAGGCCGGCACGGAGGTACTTTTTCATAGCGGGATAATTTTCGGGTAAATACATTACAAACTGTACTGCGCCGCAGTAGCAGAACATACGGTTCTACAGTAACAAGTTGATGATTGAAAGACAAAATGGAAAAAGCCGGCCTGTAAAAATACAGATAAAACGAAGCTCTGCCTCGGATTGGTACAAGCGGAAAGGAGGTGGTATAAACGGAAGAGACTTAAATTTTATCACTTTTTTTTCTGGTGCAATTTTTATAGCTATAGGCTGTATGAACGTAGGGTATGCATGTATTAATATTGGCCTGAACGAAGCAGGCATTTCTACCAGCCGCACGATGGTCAAGCGTACTTTTCAGGAGAAAGGAATTCAGTATGCTTCGCAGTTGGCGCTGGGTAATGTGCAGGGGTTATTAAAAATATTGCATTGGAATGTAGAGCATAATATAAAAGTGTTCCGGGTTTCTTCCGACCTGTTTCCGTGGGCGTCGGAATATGCGCTGGAGTCGTTGCCGGATTTTAACGAGATACGCGCAGTGTTGGAAGAAGCGGGCAAACAACCGGTGCGCATGAGCACGCATCCGGGCCCTTTTAATAAGCTCGCCGGCAGCGGCGCCACGCTGGAAAACACTATCAAAGACCTGGAAATCCACGCCCATGTTTTCGATTTAATGAACCTGCCGGCTACGCACCGGCACAAAATAAATATTCATGTTGGCGGCGCTTACGGCGATAAGAGCGAAACGATTAAACGGTTTGCGCAGAACTTCCGCTTATTGAGCGACAGCGTGCAGAAGCGCCTGAGTATAGAAAATGATGATAAGGGCGGTTTATTTACCGTAACGGAACTGGTGCCGTTGCACGAGTTGATCGGTATTCCTATCGTGTTTGATTATTTTCATCACCGCCTCAACCCCGGCACACAAACGGAAGAAGAAGCTTTTAATACCGCTTACAACACCTGGAAGGTGCGGCCGGTTTTTCATTACTCCAGCTCGCGCAAAGTGTATGAAGACCCGACCTGCAAGAAAGAAGCGCACTCGGATTGGGTGCACGAGCGTATCAACACGTATGGCAAGGATATAGACATCATCCTGGAGACAAAAATGAAGGAGCTGTCGCTGCTGAAATACCGGGAGGAGTTTGGAACCGACGAAGTGTAGGTGGTTGGTTGATGGTAAGTATGGTTAAGAATTAAAAGAATTTGGATGACATTCTTGTTCGCGGTGAGGAAGCATTACTGTTGTTGAGTTCACAGCACTACAAAAGCTCAATCAGGGCATTGCAGGAAAACGTGGCGTATATCGTTTTGGCGCCGCTTTTTTTCGTTCTACACTTTCCACAAAAAAAAGGAACAAGTGGTAACAAATGATAAGCTACAAGTCATAAATAGTGCTGAAAAGTTACCTGACATTGCTACTAACACTGATACTGCAAACTGATGGCTGCATAGCTTGCAACCGGATTACAAAGCGGCGATTATTTTTTCCTGAACTGCCTTTAACTCTTCCGCACTCATTTTTAATTTACCTCTTGTAAAGTTTAGATCATCTGCGGTGTTAATAGGAATCAGGTGCACATGCGCATGTGGCACTTCAATGCCAATAACCGATATGCCGCAACGGTTGCAGCGGAATGCTTTTTCTATAGCTTTTGCAATTGGCTTTGCAAAAACCAGTATTTGGGAAAGGTAATCATCCGTAAGGTCAAACAATTTATCCGTTTCTGTTTTCGGCACTACCAGCACATGGCCTTCTACGAGTGGAAAAACGTCTAAAAAAGCTATAAACAGGTCATTCTCCCTAATTTTATAAGCAGGAATTTCTCCGCTAATAATTTTTGAAAAGATAGTCATAAGCTTATTTTATTGTGAGACCGGACAGGTAATTTAAAGCACAAGTTTACACTAAAAAGCGACCGTTAAAGTCGCTTATAGGTTTTATATTTTTCTTTGTTTTAATTAAGCAGCCCATCGGCAATGCGTTCTGCACGGCTGGCATGCCTGTTCATTATATACAACGCATTGCCGGTTGCCTCCCCTGCGTCTTCTGCAGCATCGCTAAGGCTTTCCGGTTTGCGGTAGTAATCGCGCAGGTAAATAAAAAGTCCTGCGGTAGCGGCGCCTACGATTATTGCGGCTAATACTATCTTTTTCATACACTTTTTTACTATTAAAAAACAATTCATATACCAGAGTTTGCAACAGGACTGTTTACGGCGGCAAGGGCAGCCCTGCAACAACCATCGAAAACACATAAAAAAAGTCCTGCCGCTTTACATTGCTGCAGGACTTTCAATACAATGCGGATTTCTTAAATAGAAATATGCTCTACCTTAAATTTTAAAATACCATTCGGCGCCTGCACTTCGGCCACTTCTCCTTTTTGCTTACCCAGCAAGCCTTTGCCAATAGGCGATGAGGAAGATATCTTGCCCTGTTTCAGATCAGCTTCCTTCTCTCCTACAATCTGGTAGGTCACCGTTTTTTTAGTCGCCACATTAGTAATAGTCACTTTGGTTAAAATAGACACTTTACTCGTATCTATTTCGCTGGCATCCACAATGCGGGCAATAGATAGCTGGCCTTCTAACTGGGCCATTTTAGCTTCGAGTATTCCCTGCGCTTCTTTAGCAGCATCGTATTCTGCGTTTTCTTTCAGGTCTCCTTTTTCACGGGCTTCTGCAATAGCCCTCGATGCTGCCGGACGCTGTACAGCTTTCATCTGGTGAAGCTCTTCGCGCATCTTTTCAAAGCTTTCTTTAGATACATACATTACGTCGCTCATAAATCATGTCTTTTATACAGGTAAAAAAAATACAACGCCACACCAGTGTGCAGCGTTGCAGGTAAATTCAAAAATACAAATTTTAGCTGTTTAAAAAATTTCACCGGCCCCGTATAAGATATTTTTCTGCTAAAATTTATCAAGAAATTGTTTAAAAGGCGTGCCTTTGGTTTACCCACATTCTATTGTTTACAGCTTACATTTGTTTATCAAACTGTACTCTTATGATTGTTAATCCTAAAGATGCCGGCAATGGCTATGTAAAATCGGAACTGCATAACAACATTACGACCATTGAATTTTATCATCCGCAGGGCAATTCCCTGCCATCCAATATACTTGCCGATCTGGTGCATGAAATAAATCATACTGCACACAACAAAGACATCCGGGTTATCCTGCTGCGGTCTGGCGGCAGCGGGGCATTTTGCGGTGGCGCCTCCTTCGACGAGCTGGCCACCATAGAAAACGAAAAGCAGGGCGCTAAGTTTTTCAGCGGCTTTGCTACGGTTATCAATGCTATGCGCAAGTGCAGTAAGCTGATTGTGGCGCAGATACATGGCAAGTGCGTAGGCGGCGGCGTAGGCCTTGCGGCGGCAGCCGATTATACCATAGCACTCGAAGGCGCCGAAGTAAAGCTTAGCGAATTATCTATCGGCATCGGGCCTTTTGTAGTAGGCCCGGCGGTAGAGCGGAAAATCGGCTTATCGGCGTACAGCCAGCTTGCCATAGACAGCACGATGTGGCGCAATGCAGACTGGGCAAGGCGCAAAGGATTGTATGCAGAACTGCACCCTACGCCCGAAAGTATGGAAGAGTCCATCGCCCGGCTTACCGGCGCGCTGGCGCATACGAGCCCCGAGGCTATTGCAGAGATGAAAAAAGTATTCTGGCAGGGAACCGATCATTGGGATACTTTATTGCAGGAACGGGCGGCTACCTGCGGAAGGCTGGTGGTTAGTAATTATACCCGGGAGAGCCTGCAAAAATTTAAGCAGAAAAGAGTTGCAAGTGCGTAATTAACGGGCGCGGGACGGGTTTGTTTACTGGCTCGTGCCCTGCGCTTATGGTTTTGCAAAACTTGTATAGCCAACTATTATTGCAAATCGTGCAGCATTTTTCTGCCTTGCTCTTTGAGGCCGGCATCATCGGCGGTACGGTTAGGCAACCGTATCATTTTGTTTAACACGTCCATTTGCTGTGCAGGGCGGTTTTTTAAACCGTAGGCTTTTGCGAGGTCAAAATAGTTCTGTACAAAATAAGGCTCCAGGGTTTTGCATTTCTCCATGTAAACAATCGCGGAGTCTATATCCGGCTTCGGGATACTGTGGCCGTACAACACTTTAAGCGCTGCTTTTTTAAAACCATTGAGCGCAAGCATTTCGTAGTGCCATTTACCGGCTAAATAGTTTGCCTTTGCATGGTTAGGATCAATAGCCAGCGCTTTATCGGCATACAACTTTATTTGCTTTACATCTTCCACCACTTTTTTATTATCGTCTTCAACAGATGATAATTTTGCATAAGCCAGTGCTTCTGCATATTGCGCATCTGCACTGTTGCTGTTGGCCGCAAGCGCCTTATCCGCATACATTTTTGCGTTTGAAAAGAAAGTTTTCTTTGCCGCCTCATCTGTTTGCCGGTCACCGATATTACAACTGAGTTCGGTACATTTTACCAGTGCCGCTACATTCGTAGCTTCCTGCACAGCCACCTGCTTATAAATATCCAGCGCTTCTGCTTCTTTAAATTGTTTTAGCAAAATACCGGCCTGCTGCAGCAGATCGGCGGTATTGCTTTGCGCCTGTGCAAAAAAAACCAGCCCGGTGCATACAATCATCAGTAGGTGCTTCATACGTTGTGTTTATCTTTTATCGGTTGCAGAAATTGCGGGCTTTGACTTGTATTTGCAGAAGCCGTTTAATAATGCAATTTTACAACACTTCCTTTTTTCGCGTAGCCGTATAGCTTACGCCTACGCTTCCACGAAACGCAACAACGGGCGGATTTATTTTTCTTATACTGATACTTACTTCCGCTGCCTGCGGAAAGCTGTCAAAAATATCCTCTACAATAATGGTAGTTACTGTTTCCAACAGCAACTTCGGCTGTTGCATGTGCTTTAACAGCAGGGCATAAACAGCAGTATAGTCAATGGTTTCATGTATGTGCATAACCGGTACTGCTGCCGGATAATGACTCACCGATACATTTATCTCATACGAACCGCCAATCTTTTTTTCATCTTCGTACAAACCATGATAGGCATGAAAAAGCAGGTTAGTTAAATGTATGGTAAGCATGATAAAATAGTACTAATTGATACCGGTATAAACTGTATAAAGTAATCAATCATTAAGGGCTGCATACACCATTGTTTTGAATTTGCCGGAAACCTCCCAGTGCGTAAGTGGTGTTTGCTGCAGGTATATCTCGCCTATTAAATTTTCTTTAGGATCTGCCCAATACGTAGTTCCAAAAAAGCCGCCCCATGCAAATGTACCTTCGGACAGGGCAGACTGCGCCTGGCCTGCAGCCGTTGTAATTTCAAAGCCCAGACCAAATTTATCCTTACCTACATTCAGGTCGCCGATCTGGTTGCTGGTCATTAGTTCTACCGTGCGCTTTGCCAATAAGCGTTTGCCATTATAAGTGCCGCCATTGAGCAGCATTTGTAAAAAAGTAGCATAATCTTTCACTGTTGAACTCAGGCCAGCGCCGCCGGCAAAATAAATCCCATGTGTTTTCGGATAATCCGGAGTAACGCCGTTTCCGGCAGTGGCAACCCATTTTATCCGGTTGTGCGCTTTATCTTCGGTGTAGGCGGTTACGAGCCGGCTGTATTTGTTTTCCGGTAAATAAAAATAGGTATCATTCATGCCTAACGGCTGAAAAATACGCTGCTCAAAAAATTTATCCAGGTGCATGCCCGACCATAGCTCTACGAGGTAGCCCAGTACATCAACATTCAATCCGTATGTCCACTTTTCGCCGGGCTGGTGGCCCAACGGCATGGTGGCCAATTTATTAACCATATTGGATAGCTGCATCGTATCGCTGCCAAAACCAGGAGCCAGTTTTGCTTTGGCATACACCGCCCGCATCGCCGGTGAGCCGATACCGGCGTAATCAATACCGGAGGTATGTGTCAGGAGATCGCGGATTGTTACTTCCCGTTTTGCCGGTACAGTAGTATAAGAGCTGTCCTTTTCATCAAACTTATCTACCACTTTGGCGTTGGCAAAGCCGGGAACATATTTGGAAACAGGCTCGTCCAGCAGGAATTTTCCTTCTTCCAGCAGCAGCATAGCCGCTACACTCGTAATGGCTTTCGTTTGGGAAGCGATCCGGAAAATCGCATCCGGCTGCATCTGTTTTTTAGAATCTATATCGGCATAGCCAAATGCTTTATCATACACAATTTTGCTGTCTTTCGTAATAAGCGCCACACCGCCGGCAATCCAGCCACTATCCACAGCCTGCTGCATCAGCTTATCAATACGCTGTAATCGTTCCTCCGAAAAATGCGCAGCAGCAGGCGCTGCAGTTTGTAAAGTCTGGGCGTTACTAAAAACATAACTGGCAAACAGCAATAAGAGCAAGGTTAACTTTTTCATTCAGGTAAATAGAATTAAGGCAAATAAAAAATGGTTGGCGTTAGGTTACGAAAATAAGTAAATGACGTAATCAGCCGGCATTTTGTTTCCGCCAAATTAAATGAAGAAACGTTGCAGACAATAAAGACAGCTATTCGTTTTCAACCTTTATTTTTTCTTTTTGCTTCCTGCTTTTGCGCTTATACTGTGTATTGTACGCTTACCTTTGTTTGCAATAAAACACCATACTGTATGACAAAAATTGCGGTAGCCAAAGGCGATGGAATAGGCCCCGAAATAATGGATGCTGTACTGCATATATTCGATGCTGCTGAAGTACCGCTCGGCTACGTGGTGGTAGAAATGGGTAAATGGGTATTTGATAAAGGTTACAGCAATGGCATGACGCCCGATGCGCAGCAAACCATTGAAACTTTGGGTATTTTATTTAAAGGCCCGATGGAAACACCCAAAGGCAAAGGTGTAAAAAGTGTGAATGTAACGGCTCGTAAAACCTGGAATACATACGCCAATAACCGCGTGTTTCAAACGCTGCATGGCGTGGACACCGTGTTTAGCAAAGCAGGAATACTGATTGATATAACCATCGTGCGGGAGAATATAGAAGATACGTATGGCGGCGTAGAACACATGCTTACACACGACGTGGCCCTGAGCCGCCGCTTCATCACCCGGCCGGGCAGCGAGCAGGTAATCCGCTATGCTTTTGAAATGGCGAAAAAGAAAGGCACGCGCCGCATTACCTGCGGACATAAAGCCAACATTATGAAGATAACGGACGGCTTATTTTTAGAAGTTTTTTACGAAGTAGCCAAAGAATATCCCGACCTGAAAGCCGATGACGTAATCGTAGATGATCTGTGCATGAAGCTGGTAACGCGCCCCCATACATTTGACGTAGTGGTGCTTACTAATCTGCAGGGCGATATCGTAAGCGATTTATGCGCCGGGCTGGTTGGCGGATTGGGCTTTGCGCCCAGCGCAAATATCGGCGATCATATTTGCATATTTGAGGCGGTGCATGGTACTGCGCCGGACATTGCGGGTAAAAATATTGCCAATCCAACAGCGCTTTTACTTAGTGGTATTGCCATGCTTCGCCACCTGGGTATGATGGAAAGTGCAGCGATCATTGAAAATGCCTTACTCTATACACTGGAGCAGGGCATACATACCGGCGATTTTGGCAGCAAGGCAATTGCATCTTTAAACACTACCGAATTTGCAGACGCCATCATTGGTAATTTTGGTAAAAACCCGGAACAGGGCGCCAAGCCGGTAATAGCCGACCAAACACCAACTCAAACGCACTTTAAGCTGGAAAAAAATGCTATGATGGAAACCAAAGAATCGGCGCCGGAGCTGATCGGCGGGGTTGACTTTTTTATTGAAAGCAACGAGCAGCCTGTAGCTATAGCCAATAAATGTATGCGACATGGAGGCGTGAAGTTTAAGCTGGTAAACATCAGCAACCGTGGCACGCAGGTATGGCCAACCGGCTCGGTATATACCAACCTCGTAAACCAATACAATGTACGATTTGAAAGTATTGACGATTTGCCGCTAAACCAGCAGGACGTATTGGGATTGTATGTAAGCCTGAGTGGTAATTTTAAAATATGTTCTTCTGAATTATTGTTAAAATTGGGCGATAAAAAAGCGTATAGTCTGGCGCAGGGACAGTAACTATTGTAAATGGTTGATTGCTAACCGGGATATTGTGCCGGCAATTAACCATTTACAATTGAAAATATTTCATTTTCGCAACCCATCGAGCATGATGGTAATCATATTTTCTTCGAGGGCTTCATCATTTATTTTTTGCTTGCTGCGGTGCCAGCTTTCTATCCCGCTAATGGCGTGCAGCATAATGAGCACTGCGGTGGATGCATCAATTCTTTTTATTTCATTTCGCTCAATCCCTTTTTCTATAATGGCAGCGAAGCGCTTGCGATAATTGCGCCGCTGCGTTTGAAAGTTGGACAAATACGGCTCGGCGAGGTGCCGCCATTCACGGTCGCTTACATGCACTTCGGCAAAGTTGTAAATCATCTGGTTGATTTGGAAGCGCAGCAGGGCTTCAATTTTTGCAATAGCGGTATTGTCTGCACCTTCTACCTTACTTATATGCTCCCAGTAGCGGTTAGCCACTTCAAAACAGATGTCGTGCAGCAGTTCTGTTTTACTGCGGATGTGGTTGTACAAACTTGCTGCTTCCACGCCTACCCGTTCAGCCAGGTCGCGCATGCTGGCAGCCTTATAGCCTTTCTCCAGAAACAGCGCGGCGGCGGCCTGTACAATTACCTCTTTACGCGAAATGTCTTTGTTGGTTTGTATGCGTGCCATAGCGCAAAAGTAAAATGCTTGACTGTTTTAAATACTATAAAATTTTTATTGATAAAAAAGTCGGCAGCGGTATTCCGGTAACTGAAATGATTTAACAAGGCAGCGTTTTCATTTGTTCCTTACTCATATAACCATGCGCACCTTGTTGTTTACCATTTTTGCATTCCTGCAAATGCATGCTGTTATTGCCCAAAAGCAGGAGCATCTGATTGCTGCTTATCTTTCTTTTCATGTGGATCACGGCCTTTATGATCGTACTTTGTCCAATAATTCTACGGGCTTTGGCGCAGGTCTGCAGGCTTATCTCAACAGCGATAAACATTTTAAACCCAACCTGGAAATAAATACAGATATTTTTGGCGGTACTAAAGAATTATACCTTACGCCGGACGGTAAAATCATTTACGCGAAGGATGAATTATTAAATGTCTGGCTCGGCGCTGCTTACATTCCTGAAAACAATTTCTTTACAGGCTTATCAGCCGGCCCTTCTTTTTCAACAATCATGCATACTTATCCGTAAAGCCAACAGCCGGTTGTTTTATTACTTCCTCCAAACGGTTAATGGCCAAAGTGTCTTATATAAACATTTTTCAACGGGATGAAATCAGCAGTCAAAATTTTGGCTATTTAAATTTCAGCTTCGGCTTACGCCTGCTTTAAATATCACCAGTATCAACACTCCGGCTCGTAATCCGAAGGCTGGCCGCTCCGGAATTACAGGT
Organism: Ilyomonas sp.; assembly: GCA_965247435.1. Taxonomy (GTDB): domain Bacteria; phylum Bacteroidota; class Bacteroidia; order Chitinophagales; family Chitinophagaceae; genus Ilyomonas. Next base: position 4,214,592 of record OZ252019.1, read on the forward strand.
TTGTTAAGCACACATTTCAGCAGGATATTATTTTCTGCCCAGCCATAACAAGCCGTCAATAATCAGTTGGTTTTGTGCTTTACTGCTAAAGGTTGAAGATAATTGGCGGTTGGTGCCGCCATCATAATCCATATCGTTATGCCCCATGTTCAGGTACAACATTTTGTATTTGGTATTCGTCCAGACTACCGGGTAATAACCGCTGTGCCAGATCTCAGAAGGCTTCGGCCCGTTTCCCAACGGAAAGCTGCCGGAATCAACAGCAGCTAAAATTTTTATGTCCGGGTTGCTACGTAAATCTTTCTCCCAGCAATACCATTCATTCGGTGCCGCAGTAAAAATGTTAGGTAAGTGCTTGGTAGCGGCATGCCTCTTATCTTCTACTTTTAATTTGGCCGAGGTTGGATGCCAGGTATTGCTTTTATATTGCCCGGCGCCTACAAATTCATTATGGTACCAATCCCAGTTTTGCGGGTAGGCGGAAGGTGTTAATGTAAATGCAGAGAAGTGAAAGCCCATCCAGCCGCCGCCGTTCCGCATGTATTTTTCAAATGCCAGTCTTTGCGGTAAAGAATCAGGGCGGGTATCTAAAAAAATAAGCACTTTATATTTTGAAAGAAAAGTATCGTTGAGGTTGTTCCAGTTATTTGTAGAATCATACGTAAAATGATATTTTGCCGCCATTGCGGGAAACCAGGTATTGGCTTCGTGCACAAAGGAGATATGCGCCAGGTCTTCTTTGGCAGTGTAAAAGGCAATAATGCGAAACAGCGGCGCTGCACGGGATTGTGCGCGCGCAGCATTCATCAAACAGCAAAGCGAAAAGAACAAAACGAGTTGTGCTGAGTATTTTTTTGTTTCGGTAAACAGGCGCATGTATGATGGATTAACGAAGACAAAATACAGTAATGAACCGATTTAATGGCAGAAAGATAACCTGTTAGGTTCACTTTAAAAGTAGTTATTGTGATAAGATCTTTATACAATTAAAAAGTGGTTAGTACCATAAAAACATTAAATCAATCTACCGCTCCATTTATCAGGGTTGATTGCTGTGTGATGTATAGCTAAAACAACAATAAGAGAATTCTCATCTTCAATAATGTAATGAATGGCATAAGGGAATATGTTAACGTTAGCGATACGCACGTTTTTATATCTTATGGCGTGAGCAGTTGGTGTAGTTTGCAATTTTTTTATAGTATCAACGACTTGCTCTTTCAGGCGAAGTGGCAACTGCCTGTTTCGTACTTTGTACCAACTCCGTGCTTCGTTTAAATCAGTAATGGCTGCCGGCAATAACAGCACTTTATATTTTTTCATCTTCACTATCGAGTTGTTCTAAAACCACTTCCCATTCTAAAGTACCCGCCGGATTATTGTTGTATAATGTAAGCCGCTGATCAATTAATTTTTTTTGCCATTCCGGCAATTCCATTTGTAATTCTTCTGTAAGACTGTTCCACTCATCAATTAGCAGAAATACGCCAATGGGATTTCCGTGTTGATCGAAAGTGTATTGAGGTTGAATATTCATCATAAAACCTTTATATTTTTCAAATTATAATTCGATGCTTTATCAAAGGTAATTACTAACATTATTTTTCACCTGATTTATCTTTCTTCTGCTAATCCTTTTAGGAAAATGCGCCTATCTTTATCGGCATGGCAAGCTCGCAGAAACGCAATATCCAATCAGAGAAGTTTAATGAAATATACAACCGCCTCAACCCGCAGCAAAAGCAGGCCGTTGATACCATCGAAGGCCCGGTAATGGTAATAGCCGGCCCCGGCACCGGTAAGACACAAATACTCGGCGCCCGCATTGGTAAGATACTCCTCGAAACCGATGCCCAGCCGGATAATATACTTTGCTTAACCTATACGGATGCAGGCGTAATTGCCATGCGCAAACGCTTACTATCCTTTATTGGTCCGGATGCCTACAAGGTAAATATCTGCACTTTCCATGCGTTTTGCAACGATGTAATCCAGGATAACCTGTCCCTTTTTGAAAAGACCTCGCTCGACCCGGCAACCGACCTGCAAAAAGTAGAACTGTACAAGCAACTGATAGATGGTTTTGGTAAGGCGCACCCGCTGAAGCGTTATCGGGGCGATGTGTATTTTGAGATACATAACCTCCAGTCGCTCTTTAGCGCCATGAAGCGCGAAGGCTGGCACCCGGCCTTTATTAATAGCCGTATTGATGCTTACATAGATGACCTGCCTAACCGCGATGAATATATTTGTAAACGGGCTACCGGTGCATTTAAAAAGGGTGACGTCCGTACCGACAAAATTGAGGCAGAAAAAGAAAAAATAGAAAAGCTGCGCGCGGCGGTAAATGAATTTGAGGCCTTTCAAACGTTTATGCAGCAACGCAAGCTGTACGACTTTGACGACATGATAAACTGGGTGATTAAAGCGTTTGAAGAAAATGCAGAATTGCTTAACCGCTACCAGGAACAGTACCTCTATATTTTGGTAGATGAATACCAGGATACCAGCGGCACGCAAAATAAAATTATCGAACTGCTCATCAACTATTGGGATAAACCCAATGTATTCGTCGTAGGCGACGACGACCAGAGCATTTATCGCTTCCAGGGTGCAAACGTCGAGAACATGCTGCGCTTTGCAGCCAGCTACGAGCAGCATTTACTGAAGGTAGTATTAACCGATAATTACCGCAGCACACAGCCGATCCTCGACATTAGCAAAGCGCTCATAAGCCGTAATGAAGAACGACTGATTAAACAACTGCCCGGCCTGAGTAAAGAGCTATTAGCAGCCAACACAAGTATCAATCATCTAAAGCACCTGCCTTCTGTTAAAGAATACAATACCCCGCGCGACGAAATGATCAGCCTCACGTTGCAGGTGGAAGAATTGATAATAAGAGGCACTAAACCGAATTGTATCGGCATCATTTACCGGGAAAACAAATATGGTGATGAGCTAACCAAATACTTCAAGCTGCGCGGCATACCGCATTATAGCCGCCGCCATACCAACTTATTACACGAGCCACTGGCGCAGCAGATAATTACGGCCTTAAAGTACCTTGCTGCAGAGCACGATATGCCTTACGAAGGCGATGAAATGCTGTTTGAAATACTGCACTACAACTGGTTTGGCATTGCCGCTATGGAAGTAGCTAAAGTAAGTATGGAAGTAGCCGCGAGGCAATGGACGGAAAACAAAACTTCTATCCGTAAATGGCTGTACGACAAAGCTACACAACCGCCGCGCGATTTGTTTGCAAAGCCGATGAATGAAAAGCTGAAAAAAGCTTCGCAGTTTTTAGAAAGCATGATTGCTTCGGTGCCTAATCTTACCTTACAGCAACTGCTGGAAAAACTGGTCAGGGAAAGTGGCGCGCTCAACTGCATCATGCAAAGCGACGACAAGCACCGGCAGCTACAGATTGTTACCGGCCTGTACGATTTTATAAAAGAAGAAACGAGCCGTGATCCGTTGCTTACGTTGCAAAGGATCGTGCGCATTTTCGACCTCATGGAACGCGAGAATATACCGATGCCGCTGATAGAAGTCAATGGCAGCGAACGTGGGGTAAACCTGATGACAGCGCATGGCAGCAAAGGCCTGGAGTATGAATATATTTTTATTGCCGGTTGCAGCGCCGCTACCTGGGAGAAGAAACGTAAGCCGCCGGTTGGCTACACCATGCCCGACACCTTATTTGTAAGCATCTCGCGGAATGCGGAAGAAGAAGAATTAAGGCGCTTGTTTTATGTGGCGCTTACCCGCGCGCAAAAACATTTGACAGTATCGTACCCCGTTACCAAAAGTGATGGCAAACCTACAGAGCCGAGTATGTTTATTGCGGAAATGCAGACAGAGCTTGCTTTACAAACAGACATGATATTGCTGCCGGATGAAATAGTGAGCGAGTTTCGAGCATTAGAGTTTGGCTTGGTGCAGGCGCCGGAGATCGCGAAGATGGAGCGGGATATAATGAACCCGTTGGTAGAGCGGTTTGTAATGAATGTATCGGCATTAAACAATTACCTGCATTGCCCACTGGAATTTTATTTCCGTAACCTGGTCAACATTCCTTCGCCGCGTAACGAAGCAGCAGAGTTTGGCTCGGCGGTACATCATGCATTGCAGCGGTTGTTTGAGCAGATGCAGCGCTACAATGAATTTCCGGCGGTGCATAGCCTGATACAGGACTTTGAATGGTATATGCATCGCCACCGTGAGCTGTTTACCAAAGAGCAGTTTGACCGTCGGCTCGAGTACGGGCAGGAAGTGCTGGCCAATTACTACCATACGTATATCCGCACCTGGAATACCGTGGTAGCCATCGAGCGTAACATAAAAGGTGTAGTGGTAAACGGCATACCGCTGAAAGGCAAGATAGATAAGCTGGAGTTTGATGGCAGTGATGTGAACGTGGTAGATTATAAAACCGGCGACCTGGAGAAGGCGCGCGCCAAGCTTTGCCTGCCCAACGATAAAGAGCCGGATGGCGGCGATTACTGGCGGCAGGCAGTGTTTTATAAAATATTATTAGACAACTATGCGGGCAGGAAATGGAATGCGGTAAGCTTTGAATTCGACTTTATAGAACCGGATAAACGGGGCGAATACCACCGTAAAAAGGTGCTGATACAACCCGAAGATATCACCACCGTTACCCAGCAGGTTATTACGGTCTGGAACAAGATACAGCAGCATGATTTTTATACCGGCTGCGGTAAGCCCGACTGTCGCTGGTGCAATTTTGTAAAGACCAACAATATGGCAATTGCCCTGCATGAAATAGAGCCGGCAGAAGAGGAAGAAGCCCAATGGAAGTAAGATAGCTACAAAGCGCATCAAAGATTTATTTTTGAATACTAATTAAACCTTGAAACCAACAACATTATGCCCTATCAGCAAACGGTCACGACCAGAGAGCAGGCTTTTTGCCATTTACTCCTGTTCTTTTCTTTATATGAAGATGAAACCTTTGAAGGCGAAGAAACCTACCAGGTATTCAGTATTTTAAAGTTATACCCGTTAACCTCCAACGTAAATTTTGCAGAAGAGGTAAACGTATTTTTTGACTATAAAAACGAGATCTCAGATCCGCTTGCTTATTTTCAGTACCTGCTTCAATTGATCGGTGATGAGTATCCGTTGCTCCTCCTCTTTAACGCCGTTCAGGTAGCGTTGAGCGACACCGTTTACTCAGAAGGCGACAATCTGTTTTTAGGCTTGCTGCGAACGGCTTTGGATATAGACAAAGAAACCGGAAATACAGTTTTACAACTTGCCCTCGCAGAAAGGAATATGAAGATAAAGTAGCAGGTAGTTAATAACAGAAAGGCTTTTACCTTATACTTTTAAGATTGTTATTCTTACAGTATTCGCCTTGAATAAAATGAATCTGCTAAAGAAGCAGGAAGACAACAACTATTATCGTATTCAAGTTTAAAACTTTTATCTTTGGTAATATGGATAATTTTCTTCATTATATTCATATCAAAAATTTTAAATCAATCATTAGTTGTGAAATAAATGGCTGTAATCGCATCAATTTATTTATAGGCAAGCCCAATGTCGGCAAATCAAATATTATCGAAGCCTTGTCTTTGTTTTCAATTCCGTTTATTAAAGAAAATCCATCAAAAAAACTTTCTCAATTAGTACGTATAGAGAACGAAGCTGAATTGTTTTATAATGGTGACTTTAGCAATTCAGCTATGATAAAAGTTTCTCAAGGTTATTGCAGATTAGTTTATAAGCCACAAGACGGGTTAACTATTTTGCTGGATTTTATGAAATCACCTGTTTATAAAGTAGATGATAAGCTGAATATAAAATCAGATAGAAGCAGTGAGGTTTATTCATTCATTAAACGCTTTAGCTTCGATCCCAATATTGCCTATAAACGTTCCCACGCCAGGTATCTCATTCCTCCTAATGGCTTTAACCTTTTAAATATTATTGAGAATTATGAAGACGTGAAGCAAGATGTTGCATCTTTATTTAAAGAATATGACCTTGAAGTAGTTTTTGATAAGGCCAGTCAGACAATTAAAATCATACAAGCTAAAAGTAATGGCGACATCTTTTTAATTCCCTATAATTCTATTGCTGATACGCTGCAGCGAATTATTTTTTTCAAAGCAGCTATCGCTTCTAACGACAACAGCGTACTCCTTTTTGAAGAGCCGGAAGCGCATGCATTTCCACCTTATATGTCGAAGCTGACACAGGAAATGATACATAAAAAAGATAACCAGTTTTTTATTGCTACCCATAGCCCTTACATCCTTAATGATCTGCTGGAAAATGCGCGTGAAGAGTTGAGCGTTTACATGGTAGATTACCAGAATAAACAAACAGTAGTGAAGCATTTAAGTATTGAACAACTGCACGACATCTATCAATACGGTGTTGACTTATTCACCAATAGTGAAAGTTATATTTAACATGGTTGATTTGTCTATCATTCCGGAATGTTATGTTGATACCAACCTGATAGAAACACTTGTTCCGCCGCAAACCGGTTACAATCATCAGAAAGGTTGCGGCACGGTTTCCAACCTAATGAAAGGCAAATTATCAAACGCATTCGCTGTTGGAATTATTGACAGGGATAAAAAAGACCTTGATTATTTACGTGAATTCGATTTAATTATTCAACTTGAAAACCTGTATTTATTCAGACATCGTTTACGACATCATTTTATTATTCAGATCAGTCCTGCTATTGAGCGTTTTATTATTAGTAATGCTATAATATGCGGAGTCAATTTAAATAACTATGGCTTGCCCGCTACATTAGCAGAACTAAAATATATTTCTAAGAAAACGGACAGCAAAAGCGACCCCCGTTTCAGGCAATTGTTCAAAGACATTAAAAACAAGGGTTCGGAAGAATTCAGGACATTGGCTAATTGGATTACTTATCTTAAAGAAAATACTTATAAAGCAAGTACTCATGAATTAAAAGCCCTTTAGTGTTATTAATACCAGACTGATGGATAACGATTTTACTAACTACACTAATCGAGTTACTCTTAAAAAAAACCAGCTTTACGGATAGAATACCTAAACCTGTATATTTCCAAATGTTCACCACGTAAGATAAACCTAAACTCCAGGCAAACCACTTCTCTTGCAAACCTTAAATAAAACTGAACGGTTTAAAATATACTTAGAAGTAAGCCGGAGACAGTAATCGTTTTATAAATTATCTATTTTTACTATAGAAGCGTAAGCCACCACAGCAACCGATCGTTACCATTTTTGCAAAGGCACGTTTTATAAAATTCAATATCATTAACCAAACCGCCGGTTGCGGCACCACTGCAAATGCTGCGCGTACAAGACCATTATTTAAAAATCCAATATCAATCACTAAACTTTTTTGTATGCAGGTAATATTTGTAAATAAACTCGGCAAAACCTTTGCTCCGCTCTACTATACCGTTTACTACAAGCGTAATGGTAATAGCTTTAAAAGGCTGGAGGCAACACTTAATCTGTATAAGTTTGCTGAAAATAATGACCTGGTTAAGATCGAGTTGTATGAGAACGGCACTGCTAAAACCTCACCCGTTTTAAAAGATAAGCTGTGCAGAGAGGAATACGCCTGTATGCTGCAGGGATAGTCTAACACCAGTAACAGCAATATAGTTTTAGTTTGCACCTTTACAGTTGCCTTTTACCTGAAGGTTTACTTTATCAGATAATAACCCGTCAACAGATAACTGCTATTAATTGATGATAAGCGATTAATATTGAAAGGCAGCCTGAATGAATAAACTGACTCCGGAAGCCGCAGTGTGTATAGCTTTTAGGGTTTACAGCAGTAAGCCGGTATTGATATTATCTGCGCCGGCATACTAAACACTGTTCTTTGCATCATCTAATAATTGCTTATAAAAAAATTACTAAACAAATAATGTAGAAGGTTCGGAAGTCATTATAATAAAATAAGCAGTTGAATCAGTACTGCCGGTTTTATTTAGTTTCTATTTATTTTAAATACCTCCGTGTTAAATATTAGCGTTTGTCGCCACTTGGCAGGGTTTTGCTTACAGGTTATAGAAAATAATTAAAAACACCTTTATGGAAAACAGAGCAAAAATGGAAGCCATGGATAAAATGCTTCGCGAACTGGAAGATTTAAAAAACAGCCAGACATCCGTTTTGAAAAAAATAGCACAGATAGAAGCTGATAATATGAATGCAAATGTTGCCTTGCTGGATGAAGAACTGCCCGATGTGCATGAACATGCTGATACAACGGTAGTAACGGTAACTCAACTGATAGAGAAGCTGCAGATCCACAGAGATGAGTTTGTACAAAAATACAACCTTGATGTAGTAGAAGAAACAGTATAGCTTTTTTATACTACTAAAGCCGCTGCTTAGGCAGCGGCTTTAGTATTGCTACACCTGTATCGGCAATTCAAGATTATATTTTCCCGGCACAACTTCTTTAAATTACTCACTTGTGCTGACACATTGCCCTTGCAGCAGATAGTCAGGCCAATGACCGTATAAATGCAATCATCATTAGCCGGACTATTTTAATTTGAGAGCCAACTATCGGAGTCGAACCGACGACCCTTTCATTACGAATGAAATGCTCTGCCAGCTGAGCTAAGTTGGCCTGTTAAGCACGCGACGGCGCACAAAAATAGTAACCGTAACCATATACATGGCAGTTATTTTTTTATAAGTTCAACTGTATTTTTGCTGCATGAGCAGTGAGACCGGCAAATGGCTGATTGTTGCAGGTGTATTTCTCCTGCTGGCAGGGATCGCTATTTATTTCTTTCACGATAAACTGCACTGGATTGGCAGGCTGCCCGGCGATATCCGCATTGAAAAAGGGAACACCCGGTTTTATTTTCCCATCACGACTATACTTCTTTTTAGTGCATTGTTTTCGCTAATTCTTCAAATCATTAAAAAGCTTTTTTAAAGAAATCCGATCTGCCTCCGATAGCAATTATTGCAATACACTATAAGAGATATACGAAATCTATCCATATTTAACAGCACGTTTATCTTATTTATAACGCTTAAGCTGCAAGCTTCTTTGCAAACCTGCCAATCGTTAATCCCTGTACAATGATAGAAAACAAAACAATAATATACGTGATGGTTACAAAGACTTCGTTGTAGGAAGATGCCGGCAACGATAACGCTAACGCAACTGAAATACCGCCCCTCAATCCGCCCCAGGTTAAGATAGGAATGGCATTCCGCTCGAAGGTCTTTTTGTATTGCAACAGCGCTACAGGAATCGCAACAGAAATAAGCCTTGCAAGCAATACAATGATAATAGCAACGCAGCCCAGCCAGAACAGGGTTAAATTAAACGGTACAATCAGCATTTCAAAGCCGATTAGTAAAAACAAAATGGCGTTTAAAACCTCATCTATCAGCTCCCAGAATTTATTAATGTAATCTTTTGATGTATTGCTGATTCCCTCCTCCAGGCTTTTATTACCGGTGATAATGCCCGCGGCAACCATCGCGAGCGGCCCGCTGATGTGCAGGTAATCCGCTCCCAGGTAGCCGCCCATTACAATCGCCAGCGTGATCAGCACTTCAACCGTATAATTATTGATCGAACGTAATATCCAGAAGCCTGCATAACCCAACAATAAACCATATAATACTCCGCCGCCTGCCTCTTTAATAAACAGCCACGCTACCTGTATCCAGGTTATATTTTGCAGGCCTGTGCTGATAACTTCAGAAATGGTGATAAATACAACCACGGCCACCCCATCGTTAAACAGGCTTTCGCCGCTTATTTTTGTTTCTAAGGTAGCCGGGATGTGCGCTTGTTTTAAAATGCCTAACACTGCAATGGGGTCTGTAGGGGAAATTAAGGCGCCGAATAATAAACAATAAATAAAATGCAAAGGCAGGCCAAACCACGCAGATACCGTAAATAACAATGCTGCAACAATAAAGGTAGAAAGCAACACGCCGATTGTTGAAAAAGTAATAACAGCCGCACTTTCCTTTTTAAGTAATTTAATGTCAATATGGATGGCGCCGGCAAACAAGAGAAAGCTGAGCATTACTTTCATGAGGGCAGTATGAAAATCAATCGTGCTGATGAGGTGCGTAGTTTGCTGAAAAAAAACAGGATAGAAGAATCCGGTAACGATAATCGCCAGTGATGCAAAAATGGAAATGATCATAATACCGATAGTGTTGGGCAGCTTAATGAATCTGAAATTAAAGTAGCCGAATACAGCGGTAAGAACAATGATAATAGTAATAAGATTATATACTTCCAATGGTGCTGAATTTGATAAACGTGCAATTTAGCGGATTACTGAACGATAAGGTTCCGGCAACGTGGCAGTGCTTTTACGCTTTTGGCAAGGCAACAGGTAAAGTGTGCCTTTTATTTAAAACACAGCGGAATTGAAAAAAGAGACAATATTTAGAAGAAACCAAAATTTAATTTGGATAATTAACATCGTTAAGTATTTTTACATCGTAACTATAAACAATGGGAATCATTGAACGAAAGGAAAAACAAAAAATAGAGATCCGGAAAATGATTCTGGATGCCTCTATCAAGCTGTTTGTAGAAGAAGGTTTTGAAAATGTAACCATCCGTAAAATAGCCGATATTATCGAATATAGTCCCACAACAATCTATTTGTATTTTAAAGACAAGAACGAAATTTTTTACCAGCTCCACGAACTTGGTTTTCAAAAAATGGCGGCTTTAAACCGCAACCTTGAAAACATAAAAAATCCGCTGACCCGGTTATTTAAAATGGGTGAGAACTATATTGAATTTGGGCTTGATAACCCCCAGTTTTACGACATCATGTTTATACTGCGCGCACCGATGCAGACACTGGAAAGCATGGCAAACTGCGACTGGAAAAACGGGGAGAATGCACTCCATGCCTTAATGAGTATTGTAGAAGAATGTATGCAGAAAGGCTTCATTCAAAAGGGTGATATACAAGCCGTCTCCATGGCAATCTGGGGAATGGTGCATGGCCTGGTAAGTCTGCAGATACGCGAACGGTTTGACAAATTAGGCGATGGAAGAAACATCAAAACATTGATACACGAATCTTTCAACTGGCTGCTGAATGCCATTGATAAAACAGCTTAAACAAATTTTTTTCTTTGACACTTAACAACGTTAATATTTATAACATCAATAATTAAATATTTATGACACCAAAAAAACAATTCCTTCTCCTGTCTTTTCTAATTCTTTATGCTCCTTGGCAACGTTCGTTTGCACAACCAATGCTGGATAATTATATTAAAGCCGGCCTTGACAGTAACCTTGCTTTAAAACAGCAGAGCTTTGATTTGGAAAAGGCTAAACTGGACCTGGAACGCGCCAAAACCTTGTTTTACCCACAGGTTCAGGCAAATGCACAATACACGCTTGCAAGCGGCGGCAGAAGTATTGATGTACCGCTCGGCGATTTATTAAATAATGTGTATTCTTCCCTAAACCAGCTTACTTCTTCTGCCAAGTTTCCGCAGGTGCAAAACCAGAGCATCCGGTTTTTACCCAACAACTACAACGATACAAAAATTGAGGTAACTGTGCCGGTGTATAACCCTTCACTTCAGTATAATAAAAAAATAAAAGAGCAACAGATTTATACGCAGCAACAGCAATTAAATTTATACAAGCGTGAACTGGTATTCAACATTAAACAAGCTTATTACCAGTATTTGCAGGCCGCAAAAGCAGTAACTGTTTACAACAATGCATTAGCCACCGTAAATGAAAGTCTCCGCTACAACGAAAAGCTGGTAAAAAACCAGGTAGCAACCAAAGAAGTAGTGCTGAAAGCAAAAACCGAAGTCAGCAAAGTGCAAACCGCTTTGGCAGATGCAGAGAGCAAACAAAAAAACGCAGCCGCTTACTTTAATTTCTTATTGAATAAACCGCTCGAAACACTTATTGCTGTTGATACTGCGGTATTCCAGGTCCGCCAGTACGAAGAAAATAGCTTGATTGAACTTCCGCAAAACCGGGAAGAATTAAAGCAATTATCCAGCACCGAAAAAGTGTTTGAAATCAATCAAAAATTGAACAACACTTACAAGCTGCCGGTAGTAAATGGCTTTTATAATATCGGCTTCCAGGGCTATGGTTATAAATGGGGCGACAGGCAATTTTACCAGCTTGGCGGACTGCAGTTGCAGTGGAATATTTTTAAAGGCAACGACAACAAACTAAGAGTAAAACAAACTGCCATTGACATTGATGCCATCAAAAATCAATACGCTAATGTATCGCAGCAACTAACGCTGCAGGTAACAACCACTTACAATCAATATCAATCTGCGCTAACAGCTTTGCGCAATGCCGGCGATGAAGTGCTAAGCACAGGGGAAGCGTATCGCCTTACACAAAGCCGTTATCTGCAAGGGCAGGCTTTGCAAATAGAGCTGATAGACGCCCGCACACAAATGACCAATGCAGACATCACATATTCATTAGCGCAGTTGGCTGTGCTAACCAAAGAAGCCGAGATGGAACGTGTAACCGCAAGCTATCCGCTGCCATAATTTTTACAAGCAATCATCCATACATCAACCGTTATAAAATTATTTTATGAAAATTGTTTTCAGTAAACTTATCATCCTTGTTTCCTTCATTTTACTCTTTGTTTCGTGCAGCGATAAACAGACGGCAAGCGTAATAGCTGACGATGCAGTTGTGGTAAAAACCGCGCCGGTCACGGCAAAAGATTATGTATCCAATTTGCAATATTCCGGTAAAATAGAATCTACCAGGCAAACGAATTTATCCTTTAAAATCAGTGGCGTTATTGCCCGCATTTATGTAAAGGAAGGCGATAAGGTAAGTAGTGGTCAACTGCTTGCTACGCTTGATTTAACAGAGATTAACGCGCAGGTACAGCAAGCCACGCAAAGCGCCGAAAAAGCGGCCCGCGACTTTACTAGGGTAAAGAACTTGCTGGCTGATACCGCCGCCACATTAGAGCAATATCAGAATGCAGAAACCGGTCAGAAGCTTGCCAGCGAAGCGATGCACATTGCCACCTTTAACCAGCAGTATGCGCAGATAAGAGCCACGGATAACGGAACGATCATAAAAAAAATAATGAGCGAAGGAGAACTGGCTTCGCCGGGCGCAACGGTGCTGATGATGAACGCCACTTCCAGCGACGATTGGGTGGTGCGTTTTGGCGTTAGCGATAAAGACTGGGCAGGCTTAAAAAAAGGCGACGCCGCTTCGGTTCAGATTGATGCGTACCCGGCAGAAACATTTAAAGGAATCATCACCAAAATAGCGGCTGCAGCCGATGCCGCCAGCGGTACCTATGAAGTAGAAGTAAATGTATTGCCAAGCGATAAAAAGTTTGCCGCGGGGTTGTTTGCAACCGTTAAGCTCAGCACCGCTTCGCAGCAAAAAGTAAGGATGATACCCATCGAAGCCCTGACCGAAGGAGACGGAAAAACAGGGTATGTATATCTGTTGAATAAGGATGGAAAAACGGTAACAAAACGAAGAGTAACAATTGGTTTTGTTGAGGATGATAAGATAGCTGTTAACAGCGGCCTTACTGATGTGACTGATGTGATAACAGACGGTGTTAGTTACTTAACGGAGAATGCAAAAGTGAAGCTGGCGAAATGACGAAAGGAAACGATTCGGCAATACAAACTCATTCAGACTGCTAAGACGCAAAGACGCTAAGTTTTCGCATTTACATTCCTGATTATTGGTGTCTTCGCGCCTTCGTGGCAAAAAATATTCTTATGAAAATAACAAATTTTGCAGTAAAAAATTACCAGTTCACGCTCATCGTGTTTGTGATGCTGGTTGCCATTGGCATCAATTCGTTAATTAATATGCCGCGCGGCGAAGACCCCGATTTTGCGGCGCCTGAGTTTAATGTCGTGGTTGTGTATCCCGGCACCAGTCCGCAGGATATGGAACAGTTGGTGATAAATAAATTAGAGAAAAAAATCAATGAGCTGGATGATATAAAAACCATTAAATCTCAAATAAATGATGGTCTTGCGGTGATGGACATTGCTTTTAAATACTCCACCGATCCGGATAAAAAATACCAGGACCTGGTGCGCGAGATGGACGCGATCAGGCCCGATTTACCAACCGATATTCAGAACATACAGATACTGAAATTCAGCCCCAGCGATGTAAACATTATCCAGATTGCATTGCTGAGCGAAACGGCGCCATACAGCGAGCTGGAAAAGCGAAGCAGGCAACTGAAAGAAGACCTTGAAAAAATAAAATCGCTGAAGAACGTTGACAACTGGGCGTTTCCGCAGCAGCAGGTTCGCATTGCCGTAAATCTTGACAAGATGATGCAGAACAAACTTGCTTTAAATACGGTTATCGGCGCGGTACAAAGCGAGAACGTAAACATTCCCGGCGGCAGCATTGATATGGGCACCAAAAAATACAATATCAAAACCAGCGGCGACTATAAAAGCATTGATGAAATTAAGAACACCGTGATTGAAAGTGTTGGTGGAAAATCGGTGTATGTAAAAGATATTGCTGATGTATCGTTTGATTACGACGAGCCGAATTATATTGCGCGGTTAAACGGCAAACGCGGCGTGTTTGTAACCGCCAGCCGCAAGATGGGCACCAATATTTTTGATGTGGAAAAAGAGATGCAGCCGGTGCTCGACAACTTTCAAAAAACATTGCCTAAAAGCATCGGGTACAACCAAAGTTTTGATAATGCAGCCAGCGTACACAAACGCTTAAGCGGCTTCACTACCGATTTTGCCATCGCTATCTGTCTGGTGCTGCTTACCTTGCTGCCATTGGGTTTCAGGGCAAGCTTGGTGGTGATGATCTCTATTCCCTTATCACTTGCCATTGGTTTGTTTTTGTTAGACATGTTTGGCATCACCATCAACCAGTTGAGTATCGTAGGTTTGGTAGTTGCGCTGGGTTTATTGGTGGATGACAGCATAGTAGTGGTAGAAAATATCGAGCGGTATATGCGCATGGGCTACAGTAAACGCAGCGCAGCAATGGCAGCCACCAAGCAGATTGGCTTAGCTGTAATCGGCTGCACGGCAACACTCATTTTCGCCTTTCTTCCGCTCCTTTTTTTACCCGAAGGCGCAGGTGATTTTATCAGAAGTTTACCCGCCGCCGTGGTTACAACCGTGCTTGCTTCCCTGTTTGTTTCGTTAACCATTATTCCGTTTTTATCAAGTAGAATTTTAAGCAATCATACCAGCGCAGAAGGCAATATTTTTCTGCGCGGATTAAAGCGGTTGGTGAGTGGTTCTTACAAGCAATTATTGCATCGCGCCCTGGCAAAGCCGCTCCTTACTTTGCTCATTGCGGCAGCCATTTTTATTGGCGCTATCGCCTTAGTGCCGGTGGTTGGTTTTAGTGTATTTCCGGCATCGGAGAAACCGATGTTTATGATTAATATAGAAACGCCGTTGGGCGCCAGCCTTCGCTATACCGATTCGGTAACGCGCGTGGTAGAAAACGGTATTAAGCGCATACCCGGTTTAAAAAACTATGCAAGCAATGTAGGGCATGGCAACCCGCGCATTTATTATAATGTAGTAACGTTGGGCAACGCAGATAACAAGGCGCAAATATTTGTACAGCTCAACAATACATCGCCCGGCGACAAGCGAAAACTAATTGATGAATTGCGCAGCAAATTCAGAGATTTTCCCAACGCAAAAATAGAAGTGAAAGATTTTGAGCAGGGTCCGCCGGTAGAAGCGCCGATTGCCATCCGCTTGTTCAGCGAAAACTTAGACACCTTGCGGGCATTGTCTTTCCGCGTAGAAAACCTGCTGAAGAAAACGCCGGGAACGATGTATGTAAACAACGATTTAACTACGTTGAAAACAGACATCAAGGTAAACGTAAACAAAGAAAAAGCAGCCATGCTCGGCGTTGCCACCAGCGAAATAGATAAGACCATCCGCATGGCGGTAACCGGCTTGCACATTGGCATTTTCAGGAAAGAAGATAAGGACGAAGACGATGCCATCAACATTACACTGCCGCGCGATGGCAGGCAAACATTTGATGTATTTGGTAAAATCAATGTCGCTTCTTACAATGGTGTGCTCGTTCCGCTCAGCCAGTTGGCAGACATTGGTTTTCAAACCTCGCCTACTACGATTAAACACTACGATAAAGATCGCTATACCGTGGTAACAGCATTTGTACAAAGCGGCTACAACACGGCAAAACTTACCACCGGAATTTTGCAGCAGTTGGATAGCATGCAATTTCCGGAAGGCGCAAAATATATAGCTGCCGGCGATGTGGAAGCCAGCCAGCAAAGCTTTGGCGGGCTGGGAACGATTGTACTTATTACCGTGTTTGGCTTGCTTGGCGTGCTTATTTTAGAATTCAAAACATTCAAAAGCACGCTGATTGTTTTATCCGTAATTCCGTTGGGCATTATCGGCGCGGTAGCCGCCCTGTTGCTATCGGGCAATACGTTTTCTTTTATCTCGGTGATTGGCCTGATTGCCCTGATTGGTATTGAAGTAAAGAATTCGATTTTGTTGGTTGATTATACCGATCAACTGCGCAGAGACGGCAGCAGTATTGAGGAAGCCATTGAAGAAGCGGGCGAAACCCGTTTTATTCCTATCATCCTTACTACGCTTACTGCCATTGGCGGTTTGCTCCCGCTGGTATTGGAACACAATCCATTGTATTCGCCGCTGGCTTTGGTGATTATCGGCGGTCTGATTTCCTCTACTTTGTTAACCCGCGTGGTAACACCGGTATTGTATAAATTGTTAGCGCCAAAAGTATTGCATGAGGAAGAGGAAGAAATAATAAAGCCGCATAAGAATGGCAATGCGCTATCAAAGAAGAATGCAGCTTTAATGGTATAATTACCGTAATGAACAATATTAAAAGAGCACTTCCATACGGAAGTGCTCTTTTAACAGCTTATGGCTTCTTAAGGAGGCATCAGCATTATTACGAAACTTCTGAAAACACTTTTCCTTCTTTTTCTTTTTGCGCAACCGATGCCGCCGGAATCGTAAAGTAAAAGGTACTGCCTTCTCCAAGGGCACTCACAAAACCGATTACGCCACCGTTTTTTTCTACCAGTTCTTTGCACAATAAAAGTCCTAAGCCGCTCCCTTTTTCGTGTCCTGATCCAAAAGTTGTGTGCGTAACGGCCTTATTAAAAATTTTAGCCTGGTTTTCAGGTGGTATGCCGGGGCCGGTATCTTTCACCAGTATTTTTACAAAGCCATTTTCCGCATTTGATAATACGGTAACGGTGTCTCCTGCACTGCAAAACTTAACAGCATTTTCTATCAGGTTGCGTATTACAAGGTCGGTTGTCATTTCATCGGCAAAAGCAACTGCCGGTGCCCCATCAGTTCCGGCTTCCAAAGCAATTCCTTTTTCAGCAGTCCTTGTTTTTACTAACTGTATATTTTGCCCGATCACCTTTGCCACGTCAAATGCCTGTACATTCATGTGCATACCTTCCATCTGGCTCTTGGCCCAATATAAAAGATTGTTCAGCAGGTGCCTTGTAGAGGCAAGGCTGCTGTTGATCTGCGTTAAAAAATAATGCGTTTCTTCTTTGGAAAGTGCATCGGAATTTAATAATTCAAGCATACCGCTTAATGAGCCGATAGGGCCGCGTAGATCATGGCCAACAATGGAAAACAACTTATTCTTCATGCTGTTTACCTCTTCAAGCTGCAGATTTTTATGGATGATTTCTTTGTTCTGTTGCTCCAGTTGTTTATTAAACTTCTTTTTTACACTATTATTCTTATACAAATGAAAAGTAAATAAGGCCAGCAGTACAAACAAAGCAGTGCCCAGCATTCCTATCCATTCGTTTCGGTTAATTTCCCGCTGCTGCGCTGCTTGCTGTTTATTGAGAAGATCAACCTGCTGCTGTTTTTTTTCAAGGTCGTACGTAGCCTGCAACTGTTCTATCTGCTTGTTTTTTGCTACTGTGCTTAGGCTGTCATTCAACGATATTTCAAGGTTACGGTAATAAAGCGCCTGTTGGTATTGCGCCAGCGTGTCCTGGTTAAGATATAATAAATGATAAGCATCCCTTGTTATCCGGTAAATATGTAGCTCTTGACCTGTTTGTGCGCTCTTTAATGCATAGCCGATGCTTTCGTTGTATAAGTTAAGCTGATAGTACGCCAGGCCCAGCGAGTTGTTTGCATAAGCAATACCTTCATAATCGTTTATACTTTCAGAAATGCTTAGCGCCTGCTTGAGATAAGGCAGGGATTGATGATACAATCGGGAGGCGATATAGTTATCGCCAATATTAGCCAGCGTAATAGCCATGCTCAGAGAATCATTTTCGTGTATCGCAATTTCCAGTGCTTCTTTGTTGTAAACAATAGACGAATCGGGTTGACTGTTCTTTTTATATACCTCCCCGATATTCACCATCAAAGAAGAAGCATCGCCATTAATTTTTTTGATGATGGAAAGCGACTTTTTAAAATAGTCAATCGCTTTCGGGTAATCTGCCATATTCATGTACACGATGCCAATAACATTGTACGTGTTTCCCGTAAGGTCTTCAAAGTGCTGCGCTTCGCTTAAGCGAAGGGCTTCAAAATAGTAACTCAATGCCTCCGGATATTTGCCTTTGATATCCAAGGAAACACCTTTAGTCAGAAGTGCATACACCACTCCTTTTTTAAAATCTATCTTTCGGGCCAGTTGCAATGCGCTATCAGCTATAAGTACAGCGCTATCCGGGTTTTTATTTTGGTACCAGCGCGCAATGTTGCGGTAGGCCATTACCCGGCTCGTATCCTGCCCCGTTGCATTGAGCTTTTGAATAAGTGTTTGTAGCGTTGCAGGTTGCGCACCGCACACGAAGGCGCCTGCAAAAAAATAAACAAACATGCTAACAAAAGATCGCATACGGGAGAAGGTTAATACAGACGGCTGCCTGAAAAGGAAATACTACAAACTTCCTCTTTTTAGAGGGCTCCGGCTTATACAATAGTTTATAATTTGATTAAATTCTGACTACGTGATGCACCCTGTTTACTTAATATCAAAAGTGTATGGAGAAGCTGTTCAGAACGCCTTATCGCCATACGCTTTTAAAGTATGCATCCGCAATTAATTTCAGCAAATACCTGTTCTGAAAAATATTCAGCACATTGCTGGCTGCTTCAGAACATACTTGCTCCGGCTTCAGCGTTAGCCGTTTTTTTTATCTTGTCGTGCGCTGCAGGAACAGTGAAATAGAAAATGCTGCCTTCACCGGCTGTACTGGTAAAGCCAATTGCGCCGCCATTTTTTTCCACCAGTTCTTTGCACAATAAAAGCCCGAGCCCGCTGCCCTTTTCCTGTGCCGTACCAAATGTAGTATGTGTAATAAGTTTATTGAAGAGCTTTTCCTGGCTGTCGGCGGGTATGCCTTGCCCCGTATCGCTTACCGCTATTTTTATAAAGTCGTTCTCTTTAGTTGCTGATAGGTGAATGCGGTCTCCTTTGCGGCAAAACTTAATGGCATTCTCTACCAGGTTGCGTATCACCAGGTCAATCATCATCTCATCAGCACAGGCATTCTCCGCAATCATACTGCCTTCTTCCCATTGCAGTGTTATTCCCTTTTCTTTAGTGCGGTTCTGTGCCAGTTCTATATTTTGCCCGATCACTTTTGCTACATTAAATGGTGTTGCGTTAATCTGCATGCCTTCCATCTGGCTCTTCGCCCAATACAAAAGGTTATTAAGCAAATGCCTTGTAGCAGTAAGGCTGCTGCTTATTTCGGTTAAAAAATAATGCGTTTCTTCTTCGGAGAGCGCATCAGAGTTTAATAATTCCAGCATACCGCTCAGCGAGCCGATAGGGCCGCGTAGATCATGGCCAACAATGGAAAACAGTTTGTTCTTCATATTGTTTACCTCTTCCAATTGCTGGTTGGTTTCTAAAGTTTCTTTGTTTTGTTGCGCCAGTTGACTGTTCAGTTTTTTCTTTATACGGTTATTTTTATACAACTGCAATGTAAACACCGCCAGCAGCAGGAACAAAGCAGCCCCCAGCATCCCGATTAATTTATTACGGTTTATTACCCGTTGCTGTGCAGTACGCTCTTTATTCAAAAGATCAACCTGCTGCTGCTTTTTCTCAAGGTCGTATGTAGCTTGCAATTCTTTTATCTGCTTGTCTTTGTCGGCAGTGCTCAGGCTGTCAGCCAAAGCTATTTCGAGATTGCGGAAGTGCAGCGCCTTATCATATTGCGCCTGCTTTTCAAAATTTAAATACAGCACATTGTAGGTCTCTTTTGTTATTTCATATATGCCTAATTCTTTACTTCGGTCGAGGCTTTTTTGCGCGTAAGCAACACTTTCCGCGTACCGGCCAAGATGGTAGCAGGCAGCGCCTAAAGAACTGTAAGCATAGGCCATACCTCCCTCATCATTGATGGCCGCTGCAATAGCCAGGGATTGTTGTAGAAAAACCAAAGCGGAGTCATAAGTTTTGGCGAAGATATACGCCTCGCCTATGTTGTACAGCGCAGTAGCTATAGTTGCAGAGTCGTGTGCTTTCCGGGCTATACTTAATGCCCTGGCATTGTAATAAATACCCGAATCGGTGTTTTTCAGTTGCTTGTATGCCTCCCCAATATTTATCAGCGATCCAAGGGAAGCAACGTCGGCATCCTGCTGTTTCATCATGATGTACAAAGAACGCCTGAAGTTGACGATTGCATTTTTAGGATCACCCATATCCGAGTACACAATGCCGATATTGTTGTAAGCGTTGCCACCCAGGCCCTCGAGGTTCAGTTCTTCGCTTAACCGCAACGTTTGCAAATGACAATTCAATGCTTCCGGATACCTTCCTTTCGATTCAAGCGAAACGCCTTTACTTAGATAAGCGAGCGCAATCCCTTTTTTAAATCCTAACGCCTTGGCCAGTTGGAGCGAACTGTCTGCCATTATAAGCGCACTGTCTGTGTTCCTGCTCCAATACCAGTAAGATAGTTTATAGTAAACGTTTACCCGGTTGGTATCCTGTTTTGCCGCGTGCAGTTCAGCCATTATTTTTTGAATGGTTGGCTGTGCATTGCAAATGTTGTAACCGGTAAAACCTATAAAGAAGAGAAGAATAAGGGCACGCATAATAGCTATAATACTAACCTGTAAGATAATATTGCAAAAGTTCATCTTTTTTACAAGCATAGCACGGATCGGCATTTATAATTTGATTAAATTAAAATTTATTTTAATTTAATAAGTGCAGCAGCACTTGACATTGGTTGAATAGCAAATCAGTACTTAAATTTTTATGATCGCGGTTTTAGTTGGTTATTTGCTATCCCGATGCCGGCAACACTCATCTTACAAAACATTCAGCAGCACATCTCCTTAACACCGGAAGAGCAGCAGCATTTTTTGTCGCTCCTGGTAGCCAAGAAAATAAAACGCAAACAATATTTCTTAAGGGAAGGCGAAGTATGCAGGCACTCGGCCTTTGTGGTGCAGGGCTGCCTGCGGGGCTATACGGTAGATAAAAACGGCTTTGAGCATGTGCTTAGCTTTGCGCCGCCGGACTGGTGGATGGGAGACATGTACAGCCTGCTTTCGCACAAACCGGGCATCTTAAATATTGATGCGCTGGAAGATACAGAAGTGATGCTCTTACCGGTAGCCGACCAGGAGAAACTGTACAATGACATTCCCAGGTTTGAGCGCTTTTTCCGCATTATCATCAGCAACTCGCTGGTAGCTTATCAGCAGCGGCTGATAGACAACCTGAGCCTGCAGGCAGAAGAGCGCTATAAAAAATTCTGTTCCATTTATCCTACGCTCATCAACACGCTGCCGCAAAAGCAGATCGCTGCTTACATTGGCGTTACACCGGAGTTTTTAAGTACTATCCGCAAGCAGTTCTTACGCAGGCAGTAACACCTCATCTGCCCCGCTTTACTTAGCCGGAAACAGCGCTGTTTCTTAAGATACCTTATTGGAAAACGGCAGCCGCCCGGTGCATCTTTGCACTATCAGACTTAATAACAAATAAAAACAGGAATATGGAAAATACAGTATTACACAAAGCGGCCACGAGAGGCGTTGCCAATCACGGCTGGCTCAAAAGCTTTCATACGTTTAGCTTCGCTAATTATTACAACCCCGAACGGATGCAATTTGGTACACTCCGGGTGTTAAACGATGATACCGTAGAAGCCGGACGGGGCTTTGACCGCCACCCGCACGACAATATGGAAATCATCTCTATCCCGCTCGAAGGCGACCTGCAGCATAAAGACAGCATGAACAATGTAGCCACGATACAAAATGGCGATATCCAGGTAATGAGCGCCGGTACCGGCATCTTTCACAGCGAGTATAATAAGCATACCGACAAGCGCGTAAAGTTTTTGCAGATATGGGTGTATCCCGATAAAAAAAATGTAGAACCGCGGTACGACCAGATAACTTTAAACGCAGAAGACCGGCATAACAAGCTGCAGCAGATACTATCACCAAACCCTGATGATGCCGGCGTATGGATACACCAGCATGCATGGTTTCACCTGGGTAAATTTGATAAAGGCGTTACGACAGAGTATGCCATTAAAAGCAAGGGCAACGGCTTGTATGTATTTAATCTTTCCGGTGATATTAAGGTGAACGGGCAACTGCTGAATACTCGCGATGGCTATGGATTGCTGGATATTGATGCCGTAAAGATTGAAGCAGTTACCGACGCAGAGTTTTTGCTGATGGAAGTACCGATGAATTTGAATTAATGGCACGAAGCTGCCGGCGCTTATCCACTTAAACGCTGCAATATGATAGAGTGCACGCACTGGCTATTTTTCAGCAGTCACCGGTTAAGAAAGGCTGATGTGGAAATCCCTCATCAGCTTTCCTGTTCGTAGTGGCGAAGCTTACAAAATATATAACTTGCGCAGATGCTCTATTTGCCGCAGGAGAACACAGAGAACATTCGCCCGTCGCGTAAGAAACCCATATACCCGGTACAAAACAACCTGCGCCGGTACCTGGAAAAGTACGGCCGCGAAACGCAATTGCCTGCTTCGTACCAGGATTTGTACCGCTTTACCTACGCTGTACCGCTGCTTGATAAAAACGGCAAGGACACGTTTTGGGAAACAGTGACCTACGACATGCACCAGTGGCAATACCTGCGGGAAAGCCTGGTAAAAATATATGCGATCTTAAAAACGGAAGGCGACCTAAGCTTTGTAAACCACCTGGACGTACGGCGTATTGATTTCTGCAGCTTTGGCAACAGCCAGCCTTTCCGCATCAGTATCGTTAATAAACTCAACGATAATTACGACCATTATTATATTAAGCTGGCCGATGCCAACCGTATTTACGGTCTGGAGCTGGAGCACCTGCTGTCGCCTGACCGTATCACCTATTTTACCTGGCAAAATACGCTCGTAGAAGAGCATATACCCGGCGTGCCCGGCGACGTTTTTCTAGAGCAATATCTCGAAAACCCAACGACCAATAAAATACGCCTCGCAAAAGAATTTGTGAAGTTTAATGAGCGTTGTTTTGTGCGCCTGTTGGGCGATATGCGCAGCTATAATTTTATTGTGAACATGACGCCGGATATTGAGGACATCCAATACCGTATCCGCGCTATAGACTTTGACCAGCAGAGCTATGAAGGCCGCAAAAATTTATACCGGCCACAATTTTTTAAGGAGAATAACCAGTTTGTGGCGCTTGCGCAGAAATACCTCGATGAAGCGTCCATCAAGCAATACCAGGCCGAAGAGCGCACCCTGATGACGTTCCGGCTCGTATCATCCCGCTACCGCGTGAAGGAATTACTGGATACGATGAGCGATGATGCCATATCGAAAGATGAAAAAATAATGCAGTTAAAAACCGAACTTGCGGAGCACCACAACCAGCTATTATATTTTAAAGCCCGTACAATGGGCCAGTTGGTAAAAACCCACTTAAAACAAACGTTGCGCAAAAGTTTATTGCTGGTACCTAAAACAAAAAGTAAGTTTAGCGATTGATTACTTTTTATCTATCCGGAAAGCAGTTTTTATCCGAGGCAACTTCTTTTACAGAACTGCGTACTCATTTAAAAACACTTTCTGTATGACTAAAAAAATTACACTGCTTACTTTCCTTTCGCTCCTTTTTGCCGTTTCGTATGCAAACACCTTTACCATTACCGTAGCGAATTTTCAATTTTCACCTTCCAGTGTAAATGCCATTGTAGGCGATACCATTAAGTGGGTATGGCAGAGCGGTTCTCACACCACTACTTCTACCAGTGTGCCTGCCGGTGCAGCCACCTGGAGCTCGCCTATGAACACTGCTACGCAAACCTTTACTTACAAGCTTACGGTTGCCGGCGCTTATACTTACTGGTGTATTCCGCACAAGCCAGGCATGGCAGGCACCATCAATGTATCGGCAGTGTTACCGGTTAGTTTAACGGCATTTACCGTTGCGCCCGGAGGCAATGCGGCTACCCTTAAGTGGAGCACCGCCAATGAGCAAAACACGGCTTACTACGCTATCAAAAGAAGCAACGATGGAAGTCACTTTGCAGAAGTTGGCCGCGTGGCAGCCGCCGGCAATTCGGCTACTGCAAAAACATACAGCTTCCTCGATAAGACGCTTTCGGGCAACGACCGGTATTTGTATTATTACCTGGACATTGCAGATAGAGATGGCGCCCATTCAACCTCAGCCATACAATCGTTTAAAAACCTGTTTGCCACCAACAAGCTACTCCGGCAGGTAAGCCCCAACCCTATGAATGGCACCTGTCATTTAATGCTCCTGTTTAATGCCGATAAAAAGGGCGACATGCTTGCAAGGCTCTATAGTACTGGCGGCAAATTAGTGCTGCAGGAGAAACTGGCTGCCATGGAAGGCATTAACAACGGGCATATTTGTGTAGGCGCATTGGCTGCCGGTACGTACGTGCTTGTATGCACGATGGATGGTAAAAAAGAAATAAGGCATCTGATTATACAATAGTTTTTTAAAGCGCCTGATACTAATACAAAGCACCTGGCTGAAGCAGTTGACTTCAGCCAAGTGCTTTATTATTTACAGTACCGTAAAACATTTGGCATTTCAAATGCCTGTATGCACCGGCAAGGTATTTTACATACAACAGCAAACCGGGCGCAAGATTTTGTTTTTTGATGCCTCCAAAATAATAAGCGTTCCTTTTGATTCGGCCGTTCTTTTTATTGATTAATCACTATTTTTGGCGACATATTACAAGGCTTAATCATTTCAAAATTTTTTACGGTATGCCTGAATATTTTTCAATTGGCTAACCAGATTATTATACAATGTCAAAGCAAATAACCAAAATTGCGGTATTAACCTCCGGTGGAGACTCGCCGGGGATGAATGCAGCTATAAGGGCAGTAGTACGTACGGGGCTTTATTACGGTATGGAAATGTTTGGGGTAATGCGGGGCTATAACGGCATGCTGGAAGATGAGATTTTTGAAATGAATTCCCGGTCGGTAGCCAATATTATTCAGCGGGGCGGCACCATTTTAAAAACAGCAAGAAGTAAAGACTTTTTTACCCATGAAGGGCGGCAGCGGGCCGTTGCTAATTTAGAAAAAAGAGGCATTAATGCCCTCGTAGTTATAGGCGGCGACGGCAGCTTCACCGGCGCACTCAAGCTAAGCACCGAGTTTAATATACCTTGCATCGGGCTTCCCGGCACTATAGATAAAGATTTGTATGGCACCGATTTTACCATTGGCTTTGATACCGCTGTAAACACGGCGGTAGAAGCAATTGATAAGATACGGGATACCGCCGACGCACACGACCGCTTATTTATTGTAGAAGTAATGGGCCGCCACGCCGGTTATATTGCGTTGCACAGCGGCATAGCTACCGGCGCAGAAAATATACTGATACCGGAAGCGGAAACAAATATTGAAGAAGTAATAGCTTCGCTAAGCGAAAAAGAAAAACGTAAGAAATTGGTGAACCTGATCGTTGTTGCCGAAGGCGATGAGTTTGGCGGCGCCAACCAGGTAGCCAAAATAGTAAAAGAGCGCCTGCCGCACCTCGATACCCGCGTATCTATATTAGGCCATATCCAGCGCGGCGGCTCTCCGTCGGCAATGGACCGGCTGATTGCCAGCCGCATGGGTTATCATGCCATCGAAAGCCTGATGGAGGGGCGGTACGATGTAATGGTTGGCGTGCTCAACAACGAAATGGCCTACACACCGCTGGAAATTGCCATCCGGGAAAAACAATCAATCAGTCCGGACTGGTTACGTATCGTTAAAATATTAGCCAGCTAAATAGCTGCAAACACCATATAAATAACATTGAATGCCAACAAGCGTAGATAAGTACCTGCACAAAGACATGGATAAACAGGCCGGAATAGAGCATACATTTCACCGTACCAAAATCGTTGCTACCGTAGGCCCTGCCTGCGACACATACGAGAAACTACTGGCACTGGTTAAAGCCGGTGTAAATGTCTTTCGCCTCAACTTTTCGCACGGTACCCACGAGGACAAGGAAAAAATTATCAATTACATCCGCGACCTGAACACCAAGGAGCCATATAACATTTCCATACTGGCCGACCTGCAGGGACCAAAGCTGCGGGTGGGCGAGATGGAAAACGGGGGCCTCGACATCGTGCCCGGCGACATTCTTACTTTTACTTCTACCGAAAAAGTAGTGGGTAATAAAGAAAAGATATATGTCTCCTATCCCAACCTGCATAACGATGTGAAAGTAGGCAACAAGATACTGATTGATGACGGTAAGCTGGAAGTGATTGTGATTGAAGTAACTAAGGAAGGTGACGTACGCGTGGCGGTATCGTATGGCGGAAGAATATTGCCTAAAAAAGGCGTGAACCTGCCCGATACAGAAATCTCACTGCCGGCCATGACCGAAAAAGATGTTATAGATTTTGAATTTATCGTAAAGCATAATGTGGACTGGATAGCGCTATCTTTTGTGCGTAAAGCAGAAGACATCATTGATTTGAAACGCCGCCTCGCAGAGCGGGACAGTACTATAAAAGTAATGGCCAAAATAGAGATGCCCTCTGCCATGGCAGATCTTAAAAATATCGTTAATCAGAGTGATGGTGTGATGGTGGCACGCGGCGATTTGGGGGTAGAGCTGCCGATAGAAAAAGTGCCGATGGCGCAACGCGAAATCATCCGCAAATGCATACACCGCGCCAAGCCGGTGATAGTGGCTACGCAAATGATGGAAAGCATGATTACCGGCACCAAACCCAACCGCAGCGAAATAACAGACGTTGCCAATGCCGTGCTGGAAGGCGCCGATGCGGTAATGCTGAGCGCAGAAACAGCGACTGGTAACCACCCGCCGCTGGTGGTGGAAACCATGCGTAAAATAATACTGGAAGTAGAAAAAACAGAATACCGCTACAACCGCGAGGAAGATTTGAAGCCACAGCCGCACTCCCCCTCTTTCTCCAGCGATGCCATTATTTATAATGCCTGCAAGCTGGCGCGCGATACCAATGCCAATGCATTGATTGGTATGACACAGAGCGGCTTTACCGCTTTTGTATTAAGCAGTTACCGGCCAAAAGCGCCACTCTATATCTTTACCAAAAAACGCTACCTCGTAAACCAGCTAAGCCTTAGCTGGGGCGTACGTGCGTTTTACTACGACGAAGAAAACAGCCTTGATGAAATAATTAAAGACCAGATAGATATTTTAAAACAGCGCGGTTTTTTAAATGCAGATGATATCGTTATTAATACCGGCAGTACGCCGGTACAATTGCATTTGCCAACCAATATTATTAAAATTACAAAAGTAGAATAGTAAGTAGATCATTAAATAAACCCCGGCAGCTAAAAAACTGCCGGGGTTTATTTTTAATTAATTGCCTGCAAGGATCATAGCTGCTTGTACAGCCATTATTAAAATGAAGTTAACCAGCTTATAATTCGGCTAAAGATTTAATATCTAAGTAATACAAACTTAATTTCGCTTCAAAACTCAGGTATGGCCGGTGTGGAGTGTGAAAAATTATTGCAGACAGATGGGCTTTTAAGCATTGATGCAACGAACCGGCAGCTTCTATATACAGCAATGCATACCGCCGGCAGTTGCAAAAATCCGGTTGTACAGTTCACACTGCTTAATGGCAAGCATCCACATCCACATTCCAAACCCGGCAACAGAAACTTCCGGTTGCTTATTAAAAATGTTTTTTGCAAACATACAACCCGGCAAAGCGGTTTGGCAGTAATACCGGATGTGCTATTTTACGGACAATCTACAATTGAACGCCTTGTTACCAGCGCATTAAACGTGAACCATTGCGCAGGCGCCGGAGTTAAGGTTAAGCCATTAGCGGCAGACATATTGAATTATAAAAATAAACTTTCGGTCTTCTTTGCAAAAGCTATTGTTACGCATTCTTTAATAAATAAGCAGAAGAAAATAATGACTGCCACCGGCGCTCCGGCAGAACTTATACAAATAGCGGAAGAACAAAAACTGTGGCCAAACGGAAATGTATTTTCTTTTTTTTGTGAGTGTTTAAAGAATATATTTACTAATATATTACATGTGGTTACTGCAGAAAAAAGCTGTTCCGCTTTAAAAAAATGTTAGCCTGCGATACTATAAAAATACCTGGCGGGATATTGAACAACCAACCGCTGCCTGCAATGTACAGGCTATACTTGTTAACCTTAAAGCAGCCAATAACATCTAACAATGATAAGCATGATAATGCTATAAAAAATATTGTACACATTCAGTCACCGAAAGTAAAAACACTTGCGGCAAGTATGCAGTGTGTATCAACCCTGGTAAAGGGAAAAGACATGAACGTAAATAATTGTCCGCTATTATTAAAACAGGAAACCTGCCTGGCAGGCCGGAAAATTCGTTATGCAATGATTTTTTTCAACCATTAAATTTCATCCCCACTATTATGAATCCTCCATTTAAAAAAATAATTCTTGTTGACGACGACAGTGTCCATAATTTTATCAGTATCAAACTGCTTAAAAAGTTTCTAAACGATGCTGATGCCGAGATTACGGCATTTACCGACTCGGGCAAAAGTCTTCAATTTATAATCACCCTGCTGCACACCAGTCCTGTGCAAACCCTCTTATTGCTGGACCTGAATATGCCTGTACTGAATGGATGGGATGTGCTGGACGAGTTAGATAAGTTGGAGCCAGGCCTTAAGCACTTGCTCACGATTTATATTTTATCTTCTTCTATTGACCCGCATGATAAAACGAGAGCCGGTAAAAACCCGATGGTAGCCGGCTATCTTACCAAGCCGCTTTATGAACAGTTCTCTGTTATTTTTAACAACACAGCTTTATAACAACTGTACAAGGCTATAGGGCATAATTACGTATGCAGCTATCTAATTAAAAGTGGTGCTGCTGTGCCAAATAACGTGCGGCAATCAATTGTTGGCCGGCTGGTTATTCGCCACCTTCCGGGCCATAAAAAATAACCCAGGTAGTAAAATCATCCGAAAAATTAAAGAAGCGGTGCTCGGCATAAGCCGCCACAAAGAGGCAATCGCTGGCAGCTACTTCTACAATTTCGCCTTCGTGAAAAAACGAACCTTTACCCGAAACAATAATATATACCTCGTCGCGGTTGTGCGGGTGCTGCCGGTCTATCTTATCGGGTTTGTACATCTCTATCTGCAGGCTGTTGCGGGTAAACAACTGCACAAATTCGTGGCTGCTTTCTGCCAGTTGCTGCAAGGCATCTATTTTAGAGATTTTGAAGTTTTGGTTTAATTGTTTCATAGTATAAGCAGATGACCAGGTACTAGAAAAGGACGGTGTTATTTATTTTAGCGGCGCAACAATTTGCCGCACCAGCAAGATAAAACGAATCTGTAAAACTTCCCAATGGTATTGCCGGAATACCGGGCTTGCTGTAAAGGCTTTTTATCGCTTGTTAAAGGGCACAGCCGCAGTTTCTTTTCCATCCGTTATCCTAATAAAATACAATCCCGTATGCAGGTTGCCCGCTGCAAACTGAAAAATATTACTTCCGGCTACAATATTGCGCTGGTAGCGGGTTATAACATTGCCGTTTACATCGGTAATATCAACATGCAGTATGCCCTGCAGCGGGGAGATAACGTTGGTAATTAATATATTCTGTACCGGGTTGGGATAGATGTTTTTTATGGTAAGCTTCTTTGGCAGCGGCTGTTCAACAGTAAAATCAGCCGAGGCATAACCAACCGTGCCATCGCAGTGTATGTTTTGTGCATAAGGCAGATCGCCGCTGCCTTTGTCTTCCTGCCACACAGCAACCGCCTGCCCGTTGTGAACGGCCGAAAAACCGTAGCGGAATTTGATATTGCTGCTGGTAGCAACCGGTGCTATTTTATGGGTCCAGGCAAAATTGCCCCCGCCGGTAAGCTTTACTGCGCCTAACTTATTACTATTGTCGGTAACTAAAAAAAGCGGTTCATTACCACAAAGCGATAGCGGGCTATAGGCAAGGCGGCTTAGATTGTCGCTCAGCGGGGCAAGCGCTTTGGCATTATTGCCCAGATACCGGCTGCCCGTTGCCGCATTGTATTTTTGAACATAGACAGAACTGGCAGTTTGCGATGGATTGGTAACAGTGCATACCGCCCATACTTCGCTGGAAGCTGCCTGCTTGGCGATATAAATATCCTGCTCATAAGGATCGGAGTTGGCAGAATAATCGGAAAAAGCGCTGCCATTTGCGCCCCAGGGCAGGCTGCCATCCGGGTTAATCTTTTGCACGTATGCATCGAAGCGGTTGCTGCCCGACGGGTTGCCAAAATAGCCCACGTAAGTTGTATCCTTTTCTATATGCACATCGTAATAGCGATAGCTAACGGTGGTAAGGGCAGAAAGCCGTACCGCACTTGCCCATAAAGGCTTGCCGTTAACATTAAACTGCTGCTCGAACAAATTGGTGTAAAAGGGAAAGAAAACCTGGTCCTGGTACACCATGTTAAACCTGCTCCCGGTGCCCCTTAGAAGCTGTGGCCGCGATACTATGTGACCGCTGTTGCCGCTGAAAACTTTATATTCCGGCCAGGCTGCAACACCTGCTGCGCTTACTTTCTGGTAATTTATTTTACCATTATCCGACCACGCCACTGCAACTTCATCCGTACTTAATGCCACAGGATAAGGCGACAGGCCGGGGCCTACATCTACGCCGTCGCGCCAGAGCAGTTTTCCGGCAGTACTTATTTTTTGCATGCCGCACTCGTAAGCACTTCCCTTCTGCACCTGGAAGGCGATAATGAAATTATTGTTGTTGTCCACACATACATTAAACACAAAAGTGGCCGAGCCGGATTTCCGGTTACTTACCAGTATGCCGCTATCGCCAAGCAGGCGGTTGCCGGCAGCATCCAGCAGTTGCGCACGCATATCATAATTGCCGCCGCGCTGGCTGTAAAAGGCAATCCAAGTTTTACCATCGCTGGTGCCGGCCGTTTGTATGTCGCTTGCACTGGCCGCAGCAACAAGCGTATTCTTCGCGGTATTGTTTGTCCATTGCGCCGGCAGCGAAAGCATCGGGAAGCACAGTACAATAAGGGCAATAACTTTCTGCATAGCTTTATTTTAATACCTTGAAGCTATGAAATTTATCACACAATACCGGGCATAGGTTGCCTTATAACAACCACACCTGAAAAGCAGGTTTATTACCAATGAAAGAGCACCAGAAAAGATACCTTGCTGTTATCAAACTGTATTAAGACAGTTCAATCTGTGCCAGCAAATCCTGTTGCCAGCCGGTAAGCTTGCCGAAATTTGCTTTTATACGTTGCTTAACTTCTTTTCTCAGTGCTGTCTTATCCATTGTATTGGCAACTGATTCGTTGCCCTTCGGGCGCATTTCGGCGGATTTGATTGGAATGACTGGATTCATGTTGATACCGGAGTGTTTTATTGAGTTATAAAATGGAGCATCGTTATGGATTAAGAAAAGTACAATGCTGCTTTATCTGTTTAATATACGTTGCGTACTTCTATCTTAGATTTAATGAATCGTAAAAAGGGACAGCAGGACAACACACCATTGCAAAACAGCGCTGCTCAACTGCTGATATGCAGTTGAAAGCACTTCTTTTTTAGATATAAAATTTCTAAATTAAAGAATGAATCTTTTACGGTGTCAGATGCATATATATTGAAATTTACAAAGTACAGTAATGCCATTGCTGTGGCAATAAAGACTTTTGTACAATACAAAAACAAGCGGCACTTACACTTCTGCTGCTAACGTTCTTATTACTTTACAGGGATTGCCTCCGGCCACCACATCAGCAGGGATGTTTTTCGTTACAACACTGCCTGCCCCTATTATCGTACGGTCGCCAATCGTTACACCCGGACAAATAACCACGCTGCCGCCTATCCATACATCTTCTCCGATAGTTACCGGCTTTGCAAACTCCAGCCCGGCAGCCCGCTCTTTGTAATGTATCGGGTGGGTAGCGGTGTAAATCTGCACATTCGGTCCAAACAGCGTACGGCTGCCGATGCGAACCTCCATTACATCCAGCACCACGCAATTGAAGTTGAAGAATACTTTTTCGCCCAATTTTATATTGGTGCCATAATCGCAATAAAAAGGCGGCTGCAGCCATAAACCCTCGCCTGCATCCGGGATCAGTTGCTGTACAATGCCGTTTCTTATTGCGGTCTCTGCTTCACTGGTATCATTCAGCGCTTTTAGCAGCAGCCTTGCCTGCAGTCTTTCTTCTGTAAGCTGCGTGTCGAGCGCATTGTACAACGCTCCCGAAAGCATTTTTTCTTTTTCAGTTTTCATACAGCCATTTTTTACAAATCATCCGCAAAAATCGCGGCAGGTTATTGCAACGGCCCTATTGGATGACTGCAGCGATAGGAATGCCTTAATCAACACATATTATAATAGCAAGGCAACCTTTTAGTTTTCAACAGCGTATATCTTCCTACATTCTTCTTTTCATCACTCCTTTAACTCCCCGCTATGAAAAAAGCATTTGCTATTGCTGCCATTGCCTGTTTGTTTGCCTGTACCAAAACCAACGTGCAGGCGCCGGCTGCTACGGCTGCCCTTTCGCCCGAAACCAACTTATCTGCGCCCCAAAAAAGCAGGACTGCTTTATTAACGGCACATCCGTGGATGTACCAGGGCTATTATTTTCATTATACCGACCAGCAGCACAAAGGCGATCCGGAATATGTACGCGGCAGCAGCACTAATATTTTAGACCTTGATGACACGCGCTTTAACTTCAGAAAAAACGGTACTTTTCTCGAGATAAGCGGCGGTTACCGCTACCCGGGCACGTGGCAGTTTACCAATGCGGCAGACACGGTGCTGGTAATGGCATACAGCTACGGAACCAACGTAAATACCATTGTTACGCTTACCAGCAACCAGTTGTACTATACCAAACCAATTGGCAGCTACAGCCACAACAATTTTGCTTATACGGAGTTGATTACCGCGCAATAAAATTTGTGGTATTACACAAAACAAAATGCAACAAGATGGATTAAAGCTTGGTAGCAAATTAAGTTTAACAAAAATCCGGAATTGCTTTTTTAATATTATGGCTAATGCCTTTAGACAGCCAAAGAACCGGCCTCTCAAATTTGTATGTTGAACAATTGCCCCAAATATTAATAAGATTAGCGTTGTATAAGGAAATTTAGTCGCCATTTTTTCAAAACTTCTTTTGTTTGTTTACCTTCTTCATCCGGTTTAGAGGCTTATAGATTTCTATTAAAAATGCAAAATAAGTGGGCAGTTGAAAACCGGATAAAAAGTAGAAAGAAGAATTTTATTTAAGATTTCAGGAACATAAAAACTCAAATTGAAACAGCAGCATTTTCTTGCCATCAGCCTTGTTAAACTAACCTGTAAGGTTCAAGAGCCTGGCAGGTTAAGCTTTTGTAGCAGCGTCTTCATAAGTAGCTGATGGTAAGGATAAACGTTTAGTTTTTCCAAAATTATTATTACCACGCTCGTGCACGTTATTCATCAGCCTGAAAATGCTTTCTTACGTCCACAGATCGCCCCCTTTTTAGAGCCGCCACTATTATGCTTCCCGGCGCAATCTCGAGCTTAAGTTGAGGAGGTTGAGAAAATTAGACTGGTCATAACCCACTACATAAGCGAGGATACTTACTACACCTGCAGCTTTTGCATATTGCTCGGGTGATGGGTTTTCAAACGGCGCGTTCACCAGCACATACATACCGGCCAGAAAAGCGATGTACACTACAAAGCCACGGATGATGCAATTAAAAGGATTTTGCTGTACCAGCAGCTCATCGGCGATCTCTCCTTTCGTACCATCTTCCTTCACCATACTTTTTGTAATGAACAGGTTGTTGGAACAGCCGCCGCAAAAGGACGCCGCCATACATAAAAAAGCAATATTGGTGGGAGTGTACGTTAGCAGGCTTATCAACAATGCATACCAGTTCAGCCCGTTTCCCAACGTGTCTCTGAAGGGTTTGGAGCTGATAAATAATCCGAGGCCAAAAAAGATCAGCCATCCGATTACCGCAGCTATTCCGCCTGCAACCACAAAAGATTTATTTGGTTTCATAATAGTCAATTAAAGCGGTCATCAAAATACAAAGGCCTGTAAACATGAATCGCAGTAATTGTTTTAAAGCAAACAAACAGTAAAGTAGTATAAAGAGCATAGTAGCAGAGCGTAAAAACAGGAAGCTATCAATCGTTGTGTTTGTACTGTTGGTTTTATACCTCTGTTTAAAATAAAGTCGTATAAATAATGCAACGCTTCAAAAGGCTTTTTTGCTTTCAGCCTGCTCATACAGAGAAGATGTTACCGGTAAATGATATAACCTAACAGGTTAAGAGCAGGCTCGGCACAGCGCTAAAAGAAAATAATTACCTGCTCCTGCTGCAAATAACCGTCCGCTTTCCGGCCGGCATTTATTTAGGATGGGTGTATCTTATATGGTCGTTTCGTTGGGTTGCGGCCGGTGAGACGCCACAGGTGCTTGAGCGTATTCTCCTCCGGCTGTAAACAGGTATTTCCTCCGGCATTTTTATTCCGGACATCTATAGTAAGTCACCGGCCGGCGGCGATTTGAAATACGCCGATATAATCAGGTGTGCCCATGATTTACTTATTTTCGTTGCTCTTAAAGGAGAAAAAGTTATGCTGCAGCCGGATGAAAATATTTTGACAAAGTATGCACAGGTAATGGTACGCTATGCACTGAATAATGGGGTAGGAATTAACACGGGCGATACTGTTTTTTTAGTAGCACAGGAATGCAGCAAAAGCCTGTTTATGGCAATTGCTAAAGAAATATATGCCGCCGGCGGCAACCTGATTACGCATTATCAGCCCGATAACATCCGCCCGGTCAGCCTTGCACGCCTGCTGCTGGAAAACGGTAGCGATGAGCAAATCAGTTTCTTTGCAAAGCCTTACTGGCAGGGCATTGTAGAGGCGGCAGACCATATCCTCTTTATTATTTCGGAGCCGGATGTGCATGTACTGGAAGAGCTGCCTTCCTCCAAAATCAGCAGGATGAACAGCGCCCGTGCGCCGTACATGGCAATGCGGGAAAAGAAAGAGCAGGCAGGCAAATTATCCTGGTCGCTGTGTCTCTTTGGTACGCAAAGTATGGCCGATGAGGCCGGGCTCACACTACAAGCCTATTGGGAGCAAATTATAGAAGCGTGCTACCTGCGGGAAGATGATCCTGTAACCAAATGGAAAACAGTGCAGCAGGAGATAGAAGCCATCAAACACAAGCTGGACGCGCTGGAGATTGAAACCCTGCACATACAGGGTGAAGATGTTGATCTCCGGGTGCAGATAGGCAGGCATCGCCAATGGCTGAGCGGCGGCGGAAAAAACATTCC
Source organism: Ilyomonas sp. (assembly GCA_965247435.1). Classification (GTDB taxonomy): domain Bacteria; phylum Bacteroidota; class Bacteroidia; order Chitinophagales; family Chitinophagaceae; genus Ilyomonas. Next base: position 4,250,514 of record OZ252019.1, read on the forward strand.
CTCCTTTGAAATATTTACCTCGCCCGACTGGCGGGGCACCAACGGTTTTATCCGTTTTAACCAGCCGCTCTTTTATTCCGGCAAACGCATTTCGGGCATCTCGCTCTCTTTTGAAAACGGCGTGGTGGTAACATCTTCGGCAACAGAAAATGAAGACGCCCTGAAAGAGATGATTGCGCAGGACAATGCAGACAAAGTGGGCGAATTTTCGCTTACCGATAAACGCCATTCCCGCATTACCCGGTTTATGGCTACTACCCTGTTTGATGAGAATATGGGCGGCGAATGGGGCAATACGCATATTGCTTTAGGCAATGCCTATAAAGATACGTTTGCAGGCGATATGGCAACGGTAACGGACGAAGCGTGGGTAGTAATGGGCTACAATTCCTGCCCCAAAGTGCATACAGATATTATCAGCACCAGCAACAGAACGGTTACGGCCACGCTGGCCGATGGCACACAAAAAGTGATTTATACAAACGGAGAATTTGTGTTGAAATAATAAGCAGCTTTTACCGGTTACGCATAACATACCGTAGAGAGTACAGCATACGGGTTGATGGAAAACTGCATATCGGTTTGTTGCGGAGCTTCGCCTAACTCAATATTCAGAAATGATTTGGCCGGCATAATTTCCCACAGGTACAAGCTTTTTCCGGCAACTGATGTATCAACAATTCCCGGCAGCATTTCATCGAGCCAGCCATTCCAGCAAGCCGCTTCTAACTGTTCTACCGGCGATAAACTTCTTCCTCTTTCCGATGTATCTTCTTCCCACAATTCTCTTTGCGCTAAAGAAGTATTGATCACCAGTAATATTTCCTGTTGTACTGAATTTGTTTCCATAACACAGTTTTAATCCTTCATACATAGACGTAAAAAAGAAGCAAAAGGTTGATAGGATTTAAAAAAAATAACAAAATTTCCTGGCGGGATGTGTGAAAGTTAAGGAATAATTTGATTGCTGTATGAATTACAGCCGGGCATGATGTTCTGCTAAAGTTGCATTTTATTATTTTGATTAAAGATAATTTGAAGCGCGCCGCGGTTGACTATTGTAGCGCCTGCATACTAAATTGATGTTTGCGCTGCACACTTGCAGAATGCAACAGGTAATAATATAAAAAAGCAGCAACAAGTTTGGGCTTGCTGCTGCTTTGGTTTTAAGAAGTCTCGTATAAGCCTCCCGGAAAAATCATTGTTTATTCAAAATGGTCTACGCTTGTATCAGCAACCTCCTGCTGTTATTTATTTGTACCGGTAGAGTCTGCAGCCGGCGCTTTATTAATCAGTTCCATAAACTGGTCAAGTTTTGGCGTAATGATGATCTGGGTGCGGCGGTTCTTGATTTTTCCGGCTTCTGTGTCGTTGCCGGTTATCGGGTTGTACTCGCCACGGCCGCCTGCGGTAAGGCGCTTGGGATCAACCCCATAAACGTTTTGTAAAGCCTGCACTACCGAAGACGCTCTCAGGGCGCTCAGGTCCCAGTTGTTGCGGATGTTGGGTTTGGCAATGGGCACATTATCGGTATTGCCTTCTATCAGCACTTCAAAATCTTTATAGTCGGTAATAATTTTGGCAATTTTAGACAAGGTTTCCCCGGCTTTGTCCGAGATCTCGTAGCTGCCGGATTTGTACAGCATATTGTCGGAAAGCGAAATATATACAACGCCTTTCAATACCTGCACATCTACATCCTGCATTTCTTCCCGGCTCAGCGAACGGGTCAGGTTATTGGTCAGCAACATATTTAACGAATCGCTTTTGTTTTTGGAAGCGATGAGCTGCTTGATATACTGATTAGAAGCATTAATCTCATCTACCAGTTTGGAAACGTTGGTATTGCCCTGGCTGGTGGAGGTAAGACACTTGTCCAGCGCCGATTGCAGCGATTGCACATGCGCACGTTCGGCCTGTAACTGGTCTTGCAAACCGGAGATTCTAACAGTAGCGGCACCAAGATTGTTTTTGTAATCTTCCACTTCTTTAAGCGCCGCATTGCTTCTGCCCTGCAATAAGTTGTAATCGGCCTGCAGCGAAGTAAATTTTTTATTGCTTACACAGCCTCCGGCCACTACAATTACCAGCGCGCTAAGAAGCAAACGAAGGTTAGTTTTCAACATAGTATTATTTTTTAGTTTTAAAAAAAGCAATCAATCAGTGCAAAATTATGACCAAGTTTCTTACTAGTGTTTGATCAATTTAATTTTTAAGATTAACGTTTTGATACCTGGTGGCCAGTTTATCTCTGGCAATATCTACAGTAAAGCTCCAGTGTATTTTCATTTTATTATAATTCCTGTTTTCTGTCCATGTGCTTACCGTTTGTTTCATCTGTTCAATAGTAGCTATCCTCGTGTCTAAACATTGCCTTGAAAGGGCAGAGAACTCTATTTCCGCCATATTTAGCCATGAGCCATGTTTGGGCGTGTAAACAAAGTCTATCAAAGCATTTAATTCAGCTGCCCTTTGCAGGCAAAGATGCTCATAAAAAGAACCTTTACTGTGGGTATTTAAATTGTCCTGTACAAGCTTTACCTTGTCTGCATCCGGATAATGTTCTGTGATCACTTCATTGATAAACTCAGCATAATCTTTTTTGCCGCGATGCTCCCTTACTTGCGCATAACGCAGGCCGCGATCTATGTCATAAGCCAACAACACTACGCACGTTCCCTCTCTTTTATACTCGTTATCAATACGCTTTGGTGTACAAGGTTTACACGGCAGCGGCATCATTACTTCACTTAGCAACTGGCAGGGCCTTTCATCCATGCAAAGCCTTACCAGGCCTTGTTGTTGCTGCTGGCTGTACAAGTTCAGCACCCCTTCCATGTTTGCCAGATATTGACCATCTACCTTACCGATGCACCACTGTTTTTTAAGCCAGGGCTTAAGTTTGCTTTTTTTAAAACCTTGCGAACCGTCTCATAACTCAAGTGAACAGCAAGGCCATCCTTTACCATTTTGCCTGCCATCAGATCTAATGTCCAGCAACTGCGGCCATCAGGGCCTTCATCAGAGCAGGCAAGGGCTGTAATGTTTGCTTCCAGCTCCGGGGTAATAATGGTGGGCTGGCCACTTCTTGGCTTTTCTTCCAAAACTTCTTTTATTACGCCCTTGCACTCGACATAGCGCTTAAGCAGGTTAGTGACACTGCCCTGGCTACAGTTACAATCCAGGGCAATTTGCTTTTGATTTTTAAGGCCCTCACCAACCATCAACAGCATACGTGCACGGCGTATCGCTCTGGCTGAATGATTGCCTTTACGAATGTATTGCCTTAAAAACGTCTTGTCTTCAGCTGACAATTGTACTTTTGTCTTTTCCATCATTACTGATTTGAAAAGCAAAATTAATATGATTTAAAAACTATGTTGATAGTGCACTAGGCTGCCGGACGCAAATATAATTTAACGGCTGCTTGTTTGGCGGCGCAACAAACGATAAACGCTTTGCAGGTAAATTATTCAACCCCTTATTACTCCAACAAACCTAACCAAACGGTTTCTTCTTCTGTTAGAATATCCTTCCTATTAAACAGCAATAAGCGCGCTTGTCAAATACTTTTGTTGCAAACTATCTTTTTACATTCCGCTTCAGGCAATAGAATCATCATTCCTATTTTTGCCCCATGTATTCCAAAGGCGAAGCATCACAGTTGCGGCAACAATTCTGGACAGCTTTCGGGCAATATATGTCGCCCGTGCTTTCTGCGGAAGGCAGGAAAATAAACTGGATCAATTATAAAACCGGTGAGAAAGATATGTACTTCCGGATGGATGCAGATCATAAAAAAGCATACATCGGTATCGAATTAATGCATAGAGACGCAGGCGTACAGGCTTTGTATGCGCAGCAGTTGCAACAGGTAAAAGCATTACTGCAGGAAACACTGGAAGAAGAATGGATATGGTTCCTGAATACAAAAAATGAACACGGTAAAACCATCAGCCGCATTTATACCGAAAAGGGCAATGTCAGTATTTTTAAAAAGAGCGACTGGCCGCAACTGATTTCTTTTTTTAAACCGCGTATTATTGCATTAGATATATTCTGGTCAACCGCTAAATTCGCTTTTGAAGCGATGCGATAAATTATTTCCTCATAAACAGCATACGTGCGCCATCAATAATAAACCGGCTTAAAATAGTATGGTTATTCGTTAGCTGCCATACTACCGAAACCTTATAAATAACAATGAACAGACAAATTGCAATCGTTACCGGTACAAGCCGGCTAAAAGGAATTGGCAGAGCAATTTGTTTAGAACTGGCAAAAAATGGCATTGAGATATTTTTTACTTTTTGGTCTGCCTACGATGAACAGATGCCCTGGAAAACGGCCGCCAATGAACCAGACTTAATTCAAACAGAAATAAGAGCGTTAGGCGTTAGGTGTGAAAAAACAGAACTCAACCTGACAGAAGAAAACAGTATTGACAAATTATTTAATGAAGTAGCATTAAAACTGGGCGCTCCAACCATTCTTGTAAACAATGCAGCCTACAGTACACAAACAAGCATTGAGAGTATTACGCCCGAAGAACTGGACAACCATTATTTTGTGAATGTGAAAGCGCCTGCTTTATTAGCAGTGGAGTTTATAAGGAGGTTTCAGGGAAACAGAAACGGAAGAATTGTGAATTTGACTTCAGGACAATCGCTAAGTTTTATGAACAACGAAATTGCGTATGCAATTACAAAAGGCGCCATTGAAACTTTGACACGAACGCTATCCCAGGAAATTGCAAAAAAAGGAATAACCATAAATGCAGTTAATCCGGGGCCTACAGATACAGGCTGGCTTAATGAAAAACAAACAGCAATGTTTAAAGACCGATTTCCAATGGGGCGGCTTGGGCGGCCAGATGATGTGGCTAAATTAATTTCTTTTCTGGTAAGCGAAAAAGCAGCATGGATAACAGGACAGGTAATTCACTCGGAAGGGGGATTTAGGAGAGAAACTTACGGCAGCTAACAGCAGGTTTGGCAACAGGCTGGCTGACGAAAGAACAATCAGTTACAAATCAATTTACTGCTGCCCAATTTACCGCAGTACAAAAGCCGGCTGGAGGTATTGCAGGGAAACGTGCGTACATCGTTTTTCTACTGCTTTCTCCTTTCTCCTTTCTTTTCTACCAGGGAAACAGTAATAAATAATAATTGATACCCTGACAGGCTCAGAAACCCGACAAGCTAAAAGTTAAAAATACGTTCGCATTACGATCATAAGTATGCCAATAAACCTTACTTTAGTTACGCTATTCAGTACTAAAAATGAAAAAAATAACAGCCTTATTACCCCTGCTGATTTTATCAGCAATAATAAATGCCTTTGGTCAGTCCGGCGATGTAATGATGCCGGAGCTGGTAGAAAAAGATGGTCGCCACGCCCTGCTGGTTGACGGCGTGCCTTTTCTAATCCTCGGCGGCCAGGCCCACAACTCCAGTGCGTGGCCGCACATGCTGCCCCACCTTTGGGCTGCAGTAGCGCAGATGCATGCCAATACACTGGAAGTGCCTGTTTACTGGGAGCAGGTAGAGGCGCAGCAGGGAATATTCGATTTTTCGCTGGTTGATACGTTGCTTGCGCAGGCGCGGCAACACAACGTACGCCTTGTGCTGCTGTGGTTTGCCACGTGGAAAAACGGCAGCAACCACTATATGCCCGGCTGGATGAAGCGCGATGCGGCGAAGTACCCGAATATAACCGGGCAAACGGGCAAGCCGGTTGATTCGCCTTCCCCGCATATACAGGCTACGCTGGATGCCGATAGCAAAGCCTTTGCGGCACTGATGCAGTATTTGAAAAAGGCCGATGCGCAGCATACGGTTATTATGGTACAGGTAGAAAACGAGCCCGGCGCCTGGGGCAGCGTGCGGGATTATTCGCCGATTGCCCAACAATTATTCGCCGGCCCGGTGCCCGCTGCACTGTTAAAGCCCGGAGTGCTTGCTGCCTTACATGTTCCGGTGGTTGCCGGCGGCACCTGGAAAAGTGTGTTTGGCGACCGGGCTGATGAATACTTCCAGGCGTGGTCTGTGGCCCGGTTTATCGGGCAGGTGGCCGCTGCCGGCAAAGCAGCATACGGGCTGCCACTGTATGTGAATGCTGCGCTGCGCGACCCGCTGACAGACCCGGCTGCAACAACGTACGAAAGCGGCGGCGCCACCGATAACGTGATTCCCATCTGGAAAGTAGCTGCCCCGGCCATTGATCTGCTGGCGCCGGATATATACCTTACCGGCACCGAAAAAATACAAAAAGTGATAGACTTATACAACCGTAAAGACAACGCGCTTTTTGTGCCGGAGGCCGGCCTGGTAAAGGACAATGCCAGGTATCTCTATCCCGTAATTGCCGGCGGCGGTATAGGCTTCTCGCCGTTTGGGATAGATGATAACGGCCAGGGCGTTGCAGACGCCGGAACAGCGGAACGCCTGGCGCCTTTTGCACAGGAATATGCCATGGCTGCACCGATGATGCGCGAACTGGCAGACTGGAGCTTTAAGGGGAAAATAAAAGCGGTGGTAGAAGGAGAAGACTATGCAGAACAAACCATTGACTTAGGCGCTTGGCAGGCTGTCGTATCGTTTGTAAGCGGCAGGGGGGCGCCAATAAGTGCCAATAGCAACCCGGCTGATTCGTCCCTGACCGGCAAGATGATGATAGTGCAACTGGATGATGATAAGTTCCTCCTGATCGGCACGGCCTGCCGCATTACTTTTCACCCCGCCGGCAGCAACGCTGGCAGGGCCTGGCAATACGGGAAAGTGGAAGAAGGACATTATGAGAAAGGCGTATTTCAATTACTCCGCAACCGCAATGGCGATGAGACGGATTTCGGCGGTCCGCGTTTCGGCGGAGCTCCGGCCGTATTGCAGGCTACGCTGCTGCTGCGCTGAATAATTGTTTACAGCGGGTGGCGCTGCGCCACCCGCAATGCTGATAGCGGATAGCTATTCTGAAGAAAATTCCGTAGGAATTATATGTTTATAAAGCGAGGTAAATATTCTCATTATCCGACGCCTAAGGCGTCGAATCGCCATTCCTTGCTCTTTTTCTACAACCATGTGAACCCTGCTGGTTCTTTTTCAGCTTCGTTTGTTCATTTAAAAATTTTCTTTCGAACAAATGTGGTCTTCCAATTACCGGTTTGCTGCAACCACTTACCCTTTACCTTTATGCTGCCAATCAATAATCTTCACCACCATCCGCTTCCGCTATGAATAAAATATCAGCCGCTATTGCCCTGTTGCTAACGCTTTCTTTTGCACCCAAACAAAAAACATGGGTTGCCATCGGCGATTCCATCACGTACCTGAACGATCATCTGGACGAAACAGGCAACCGCGTTACCGAAGGCTATATGACCCGCGTAACCCGGCAACTGCCCCGCCTGCATTATATCAACCAGGGCCATAACGGCTGGACGTCGGGTGGCATTGCAGACAGTATAGAACGTTTAGGGTTAACCAAAGCCGACATCTACTCCCTTTTCCTCGGCACCAACGACTGGTGGGCCGGCAGGCCATTAGGTACGTTCGCCGATTATCTCCATAATACCGGCAACAACACCGTATATGGCTCGTTTCGCATTATTATCAACAAGCTGCACAGCCTTAATAAAAACGCGAAACTGGTACTCATCACCCCAATGCAGCGGACCGACTTTGTGTATTTAACGGATATGAAAAACAACGCATGGGGCTCCTATAAAGAAAAGAACGGGCAGCGGCTTGCGCAGTTTGCCGCAGCTATAGATTCCATAGGCAGCTATGAAAAAGCAGCGGTAACAGACCTGTACAACAACAGCGGCATGGAGGTGCAAAACCTGGTGAAGTTTAAGCGCCTGAAAGACCCGCAAAGCGGCGCTTACAAAAACTATCCTTACCCGGCATACACCGGTGTACCATTTAACCCTGCAACGGATGATTACCCCTACCCTCCCGAAGCTGTAGGTATGACGTACGACGGGCTGCATCCATCCGATAAAGGCTACGAAATAATTGCCGGTATGCTGATTAGTGTAATGAAAAAATTTTAGCCGCCGCATTGCCATAACAACTTTCGGTGTGTAAGAGCCGGCTGGCCTTCAGCTATAATCTCCGGTGTTTGGAACAGGCGTTGTCATAAATTTTTAAAAGCGACGAATATAAGGCAGGATTGAAATATAAAGGGTTTGCCAGCGGATAGTAAAAGACATAGCTGCCCTGTGAAATATTATACATTATAGTCGTTGCTTTGCCAGCACGGCTGTTGTAATGGCTCGCAAGGTTGCTTATATCCTAAAATCTTATATTTATAATATGAACAGCCTGGCACGCCCCGTCAAGTACACTGTTTTTACTTTGCTGATCTTCCTGTCGCTACAGGTTTATTCCCAGCAGAAATACATGCTCTGTGTCGGAATAAACAATTACACCGGGAGCGATAAAGATAAAATTGATACCTGGGATAGCCGTACGATTATTAACCTGAAAGGTTGCGAGAATGATGTGGATACCATTTCTAAAACGTTTATTAAATACTACGGGTTCAGCGGATCAAATATAAAAAAACTGCTTAGCCGGGATGCAAAACGGGATTCTATTATTGCCAGCCTGAAGGAGTTTGCACACAAGTGTAACCCTAACGATTTTATGGTATTTTTTTACTCCGGCCATGGCAGCCTGGAATACTACGACACACCGCAGAAAAATACTTTTAAAAATTACGAAAACAGCATTGTGCCGGCAGATGCAGCGCTGCCGGAGGTAAAAGACATCAACAACCACGAACTGAACGCGCTGTTCCTCCTCTTTACACAGAAAGGGGTACACTTAACCATTATTATGGATGCCTGCCACAGCGGCACCAACACACGGGGCGCTACTTTATACGAGCTGTCCGGCGTAAAGGAAGTGGAAGCTTCCCCGGTTGTGTTGCTGCACCCGGCATCCTCAAAAGCAACAACGCCGTTAGCCGAACAGGGCGCCCTTACGCTGGGCGCCTGCCAAGACAACGAGCTGTCGAGAGAAGCTACCGCCGGGGATATGCATTTCGGTGCTTTTACTTATTCGCTATGCCGCGCCATCCGGCAGTACAGCAAAGCTTCTGCACAGGAAATATTCAACCGCACCGTGTCGCTGCTAAAATTCAACAGTACCCGGCAGGTGCCGGTAATAGAAATGAACAGCGACCGGAAAGAAAAAAACCTGCCCGGCACGGATAAAGCAACGGTAAGTACTTCTTTTCCCCTGATCAGCAAAGAAGAACCGTACTTTATACAAGGTGGTTTTTTAGATGGCCTTTCGGCAGGAGATATACTGGTAAGCACCGGCAGGAATAAAGACACCATCGTGATAGACTCTGTTTACGGGCCCGAACGTGCACGCGTACTATCAATCAACAAAAACGGCTTATGGAAAGATAAAAACGTTAATACCACGTACACCGCACTATGGCCCGCCTGGCAGCCCGAGCCGCCGGTAAAAGTTTACATCGGCGCGGGCCTGCAACCCGCCGATCTGAACAGGGTTGTACAACAGGCGGCAGCGATGAAAAAAACGAATCCGGCTATCCGCTGGGTTACACCGGCAGATGGCAGTATGCCACAGGCTACGATTTATTATAATATACCGGAAAAGGTATGGAAAATAAACAAAAACGGCACGGCAAAGCCCGTAATCGTAAGTAATGCAGAAAACGCTGCACTGGTTGCGCTTAAGGGCTTGCCCGTGTTTCTGGAGTTGCCTCCTTCTGCTGCGCTGGCTGCCGCGCTTACCAATACCCTGCAAAATAATAAAAACAGAAATATAGGACTCCGCGCTTCGGCCGATGACGCAAATTACCTGCTGGCCGGCACGTTTAACAACGGCAGTCCGGAGTATGGATGGCTAAGCACAATATGGGGAACGGCTAAGGCTGCCGACTTTCCGGTACGGACCGATTTTTTCAGCGATGATAAAACAACGCAAACGGAAAGTATAGCTACGAATCCATTGTACGACCGGTTGTATAAGCTGGGCAAAATCGGGAGCTGGCTAACGCTTCAATCGCCCGCGCCGGATGGCAGCATTGCATTTCCTTTCAGCATAAAAATCCGCAATACGCGGGGCAGGTTGGTGGCTGATGAAAAACAACAGCCGGTGAAGGTTTATACCGGCGATACGCTGAAAATTAATTTTGAAAGGGATCATGGCGCGACCTCCAGTACAGATACGTTGTTCATCTATGTTTTTTCCATAGATCCGAAGGGGAATATGCTGCTGCTTTTCCCCTGGGAGCGCACCAGCATTTTCAATTATCCGAATGCGGATCCTAATCCCTGGCTGGCAACCATCCGCAACACTACGCCCGGCGTCTATCACTTTTTTTTACTGTCGTGCAAAGAGCGGATCCTGAATACCGATGTGTTTAACCAGGGGGGCGTAATTACCCGGGCGGCCGAATTTTACGACAACCCGCTGGAAGCCCTCATTAATGACGGTGGCGCCGGCGGCAGAGGCTCCGCCCGCACGCCTGCCAATTGGCTCCTGAAAAGAGTAGATGTATTAACAACCGAGAAGCCCGTTGTAAGAAAATAAAAAAGAATGCCGGTGAAAAGGAAAGCGCTAAACCTGGTTTTGCTGTTTACAATTGTTTTACTGAAAGCACATGCACAGCAACCGGAACTTGTTGTGCAGAAAGGAAATGCTGACAGTATCAACTGCATTCAATACAGCCCGGACGGTAAAAGTTTTCTTACTGTTTGTTCTGCGGAAAGCACGGTAAAAATATGGGAAGCGGCTTCGGGCAGGTTGCTTAAAACCATTGCTGCCACTGCAAAAGGCGCATCTTACAGTGAGGATGGTTCGCGGATATTGCTGGAGGAGACAAATCAGTTTTCAGTCTATGATGCATTGAATGATTCGTTATTGTTTTATGTAAACCGCGGCGCAGAAAATTTTCCTGTTGTTTCATTCGCCAACAAAGGTTTGTGGCTTGTTGCTGCAGGCGTTGATGCTGCTATAGACATAAAACATTCAGCAGATAATATTTTAATTCAAAAAATAAATACCAAACATAGCAAAGTGTTATCTGCTCAACTAAGTCCTGATAATAAACACCTGATCACATTTTCTGAAGATAGTACCGTAAGCATGATTAATATAACTAATGATTCAACATTGTATGAGTTCCATTTTCCCGGATTTATAGTGCAAAATTTTGCATTCAGCAAAACCGGTAAATATGCTGTGATTAAGATGATTTCGCCTTATTATTATGAAGTAGAAAAAAATGTTTTAGCGGAAGTCGCCACAGGCAAGCAAATAAATTATGAGGGAAAAATTTTTGATATCTTGCCGGATGAAAAATTTTTACTGGCAGAAAGACCGCTGAGCGGAATGAACATGGGAGCCACCAGTGTTTACGAACGTGAAATATTTAATGACACTGCTTTTTTAGAAATACCTTTTTCAAATTTCAGCGGACTGAACCTTCGTGCTGCTTACAGCAAAGACGGGAATTTTTTTTTGGTATGGAATCAGTTTTTCGTTTCTGCGTTCAACAGCAGCAATCTCGAAAGAACAGCAACCTATCACGGAGACAGCGTTGATAACTTTGTTTCAGATCATGAAGATTTGTTGAATCCGGATAATCCTCCGGTCATCTCCGTTTCATTTAATGCTGATGGCAAAAAAATCTTAATCGGATTGGCAACCGGCAGGATAAAAGAAATGAGTACGCTTGCGGGATCAAACAATATTCATGAAATAGAAAATCCTTTCAATGCTATTGTTGATGCCCAGTATATTCCTGCGCACGCTACTGTTTTTACAAAAGCCGCAGATAACCTCGGCATAGCCTGGAATATCGAAAATGCAACTGTTCAATATTCAAACGATCTTACTTATTTTTCTTTGGATTCAAGTTATAACGATTCGGTTGGTGCAACGCAATCGAAATACAGAACGGCTGCAGCGTTTAATGCCGATGGTTCTTTTTTTATTATCGGATCGGAAATAGGTGCTGCTTTGTGGCGCACTGATAATTTCAAAAGATTACTATCATCGGGAACTTATACCAATGCTACGGGCAAACATTTTTTTACGGCAAGTGATAATGGAAAATTAGTTTGCAGTATTGATGATGATTTTATGGATGCTGAATTTAAGGGAATACATATTTTTTTAAACAGCAATAAAGATGGTTTGCCCAAAGAAATTCATAGAATTGCTTTCGGAAGTTTTTTTAGCAATGTGCAAGGTTACGCAGTACCTGCCAACGGTATTTATTTTAAAGGCGATTCGCACCATGCCCTTGCATTGTTTCAGACTCAGACTCAGCAAGCTCCTTTCCTGTTAAAAACTTTTCAGTTCAAAGACAGCATCTCGGTACTTGGCATAAGTCCGTACCAATATACCGTTAAAGGCAGCGATGGGTTTGACAGTACTATAGATGTATCGCTTGATTATGCTTATTCAACAAAACTGCATTGCTATATTATTTGCACAGGCGACACTATTTACCGCATTAACCCTGCAGGTAAGGTTATAAAAAAAACTTCAATACAATTGAAAGAACCGCAGCTTTTTTATCCTTTGGGATTTGACCCGGCAGCAAAATATATTTTCATACAGGATGCGGATGAAAAAATACATGCGGTCAATATTGAAACCGGGAAGTCCATTTATTATTTAAAGAGTGAGGACCCTTTCTTTACTTCCATATCTTTTTCTGCAGATAACAAAAGGTTTATCCTGCTTAATGAAGATAAAACACGCGTATCTGTTTTCGATGCCACAACAGGTAATACGCTCTTCAGTTTTAAAGGGCATACGCCGCAACTTTTTAATGCCGTATTTAGTCCTGACGGAAAGTTTATTTTGTGCTGTGCACAGGATGGAAGTTATGAAAAACGAGACGGCGCAACCGGCAAACTCATCTATAGTTTTTTTCTCTTTAAGAATCGGGATTACGCCATCATTTCACCGGAAGGCTATTACTATGCTTCCTCCCGCAGCGATGTAAAATATCTCAACTTCCGGCTGAACAATAAACTGTACAACTTCAGCCAGTTCGATTTGCAATTCAACCGCCCCGATAAAATATTAGCAGCATTGGGAAGTACGGATACTGCGCTGCTGCACGCTTATTACGCGGCATGGCTTAAGCGGATTACCAAAGCCGGATTTGCAGCAGCGGACTTCAGCGGAACGGGCCTGCATGTGCCGGATGTTGATTTACAAAACAAGGAAGCGCTGCCTGCAGTAACTGCTGAGCGAGCAATCAAAATACCCCTTCACCTGTGGGATAGTTTATATAAGGTAACTGCTTATACCATTTATATTAATGATGTACCTGTTAACGGTACGAATGGCACGAAGCTGCAGCAGCCTTCGAACAGTATAAGCCTGCAGCCGGCTATTACGCTGGACAGCGGCATCAATAAAATAGAAATCAGTTGCATCAACGAAATGGGCGTCGAAAGCCGGAAAGAAATATTTTACATTACCTGTCAGCCTGAGCGTTTGCAGCTCTCCAAAACATGGTTCATCGGCATTGGCATCAACCATTACAGCCAGCATGGCTATTTGCCTAACCTTTCTTTTTGTGTAAAAGACATCCGCGATCTTGCGGCGGCCTGTACAACTAAGTACAGCAATGTAGAAACAGATACGCTGCTAAATGATGATGCTACGAAAGAAAACATACTGGCGCTTAAAAAACGGCTGCTGCAAACCGGCATTGACGACCGCGTTATCGTTAGCTTCAACGGGCATGGAATGACCTTTAATGATGCGTTTTATTTTGCTACGCCCGCTACAAATCCGCAGTCGCCTTCCGAAGAAGGTATTTCTTATGCAGAAATGCAAAACCTGCTCGATAGTATTCCGGCAAGAAAAAAATTATTGCTGATAGATGCCTGCCACAGCGGTGAAGGAGACGCCGATGAAGTAAACGGCGGAATTATTACGACCGGCATGACGTATAAAAAGGATACGGCAGGCGGTGTGCCGCGCGGCACCGGCAGCGTGGAGATTATTGATGTAAAAGCAGACGACGACAAAAAGACCTTTAATATTTTCGGGATGATGAAGTCTGCCTTTATTGATTTGCGCAGGAACAACGGAGCCGTTGTAATTGCAGCGTCGCAAAGCTACCAGCAGGCGCAGGAGAACAGCCAGTATGAGAATGGTTTGTTTACAAGCTGCCTGCTCGACGAGATGAACGCCCACCGCACACTTAAAGTAAGCGAGCTGCTGAAAAATATTAGCCAGAATATGTTAACGAAGGCAAAGGGCCAGCAGCCGGCCGGCCGGCAGGAGCTATCCGAATCCGACTGGGTGTTGTGGTAGAGAAATCATTCCGGTTTACTTCATTTATTAACTACTTTGCACACGCATTTTGCCTGTTATGTTTTATAAGCAACTTTTGATCGCTGCGGTAGTATGGGCCTGCGTATTTACGGCATACGCCCGGCAGCAGTTGCCCGATAGTTTGCGCGCTGTTTATGCAAAGCAAAAAAGCGACGCCGACAGGCTTAACACCTTATGGTATCTTACAGACGCTTACCTGGACGCACGGGCAGACTCTGCCCTGCTGTATGGAGAACAAAGTCTGCTGCTGGCTAAAAAAACAAAATCTGCCCGGTACGAATCACTGGCTTACAAACAAATCGGGGATGCTTACCGCATCCTGGGCGATTATCCCAATGCGCTTTCTTTTTACCTGCAGCGGCTGGAGATGGACGAGAAAGAAAATGACGCCTATAAAAAAGCGGTAACGCTGAACAGCATAAGTACGGTTTATACACTGGAGGATGATTATGACCGGTCACTTGCCTATATACTCAATGCGGAGCGAATAATTAAATACAATCATTTTAATGATTTGAAGGCTGATATTTACGTCAATCTTTGCGACATCTATAAAAAAAAGGGGGAGCTTTCCAAAGCTTTCCTATATGGGAAAAAAGCGATTTTTGAAGCAATGCAGGCGAAAGACACTTCATCAGTTGGTAAGGGTTATAACAATATCGCCAATGTTTTTGCGGGAAACAATCAACCCGATTCAGCCCTTGTATATTACAAGCAGGGCATTCCCTTTTTAAAGATCTCAAATACCTACCATACGCTTTGCGAATCGTATATCGGTATTGCGCAACTGATGGAAAAAATACAGGCCATTGATTCCGCTATTTATTATGCAAAGCTTTCGGCCTCGCTTGCACAAAAAATGAAGTTCAATAATTTTTATCTGCAAAGCAGCAGCCTGTTAAGCCGCTTTTTTGCGGGTAGCAAACGGTTCGACAGCGCTTATTATTACCAGTCGGAAGCTACGCTGATCAAGGATTCTGTTTTCAATGAAGAAAAAGCAAAGCAGTTACAACTGTTAACCATCAAAGAGGAAATCAGGCAAAAGGAAATGGCCGAAGCGGCAATAAAAGCGGCGGAAGACCGGAGCCATGTCCTGCAATTATTGACCATCGGCCTTTTAATACCGGTATTCTTTTTTGTAAATGTGCTGCTGAGTAAACGGAAGATAAAGCCAAGAGTGATTGAACTGACCGGCATTTTATCCCTGCTGATGATGTTTGAATACATTACGCTCCTTATTCACCCGGCCATCGCACGTTTTACCAATAATACGCCGATCTATGAAATTATCATACTGATTGCGGTGGCGGCGGTGCTTACGCCTGCGCACCACCGTATCGAAGAGTGGCTCCTGCACAAATTAACCCTTCAGCACAGGGGACAAATACATATTCATACAAAGAAAATCAAACAAAAAAAGCCTGAGTAATCAGGCTTTTCAACTATCGGTCACCTTTCTTGGGCGGTTTATCTTTTGAGCCGGTGACGTCTTTTCCGCCGGTGGAATCATCTGTTTGCATGTTTCCCGTATCTGCCGCAGCTGCATTGGCCGAGTCGGCCATCGGCGCCCGCATGGTTGCAGCATTGTCGGCAGCGTTCATAGAAGCGGCAGAATCGGCAGCCGCAGCATTGCCGCTGTTTTCTGCACAACTGTTCAGCAGTGGAAGCGTAATGACCAATACACTGCCGGCAATCAGCAGCTTCACAGATTTTTGCAGTGAAAGTAGATGTTTCATGTTGGTTTGTTTTAGTAAAGAATACCGTAAATATAAATTATAATTGTTTTTACAGATGCTATCTTTTATTACCGTGTAGATTCAGCTTGAGATTGACAAGCTCAAAAACTTCCGGAGTTATGCTCAGTTAGTTTGGGGCAGCGCGCAAAATCGCTGAAGTTTAGTTACCGGTTCCGCTATATCAAGAACAGGAAGACATTATCCGGTAGCGCGGCTATCGGCGGGTGTTGCCACGCGCCGGAAATTTTCAGTACCTTAAAGAACACTAAACTAAGTACATGGCCACTTCAGTTTATTTGATTTCTTCATTATATTCCGGATAGCGAGGTGCTGTATGTGCCCGTAAGAAAAATTCTGCAGGAATTGTATGTTTATAGGGGGAAGAAAATTTGCTCATTATTCTATTCCCGCAGTTTTGTATCGCTATCCTTTATTCTTTTTCTATAAACGTTCTTCCGGACAGTAATGGCAGAGGCACCAGCCGACAACCTGAAATAATTGATGCGACACCCTATTGAGTTACTGCCTTTATTTCCCCGGTATCTTGTCACTTGTTCACAGCAGCGCCCGTTTACTCCGTAATATCGCGCTTAATTATGAACATCCACATCGGCACATCGGGCTGGAGTTACGACCACTGGCAGGGCGTTTTGTATCCGCACGGGATACCGCCGCGCGACCGGCTGGGCTATTATGTGCGGCAGTTTGGTACAGCCGAACTGAACAGCAGTTTTTACCGGTGGCCCCCGATGGCGGCTTTTAAAAGCTGGCAGCGCCGCCTGCCGCCACATTTCTTGCTGAGCGTAAAAGCGCCGCGCGGCCTCACGCACGCTAAACGCCTGTATGCACCGGAAGCCTGGATAGACAGAATGAAAAACTGCTGGCACGAGCTGGGCGATAAGCGGGCCGTGCTGCTGGTGCAGCTTCCGCCGGCCTTTGGGCCGGACTATAAACGGCTCGGCTATTTTCTGCAGCTACTTCCCCGCTGGATGCGGGTAGCGGTAGAGTTCCGGCATCCTGCCTGGCATGTGGAAGACACATTCCGGTTATTAGAGAAATACAACGCCGCCTACTGTATTATGAGCGGGGCGCACCAGCCCTGTGTGCTGCGGGCAACGGCTTCTTTTGTTTATGTGCGCATGCATGGCCCCGACCGGCAGCATCTCTACGCCGGCTCCTATACCGATGCCGACCTCCACTGGTGGAAGCGCCGCATTAAAGAATGGGAAGCGCAGGGAAAGGAAGTATTCGTCTATTTCAACAACGATGGCGGCGGCAATGCTGTTCGCAATGCAGGCGCACTGCGGGCTATCTGCGGCTAAAAGGAAACGCCTGGCAGAGTTATAGTAAATAAGCTCCGGGTCTGTACGCAGCCCTCCATAGCGCCTTCGCCATTGGATACTATGCGCCTGTATTTGTTTTAAACCGGCTCACGGGCAGCCCGTTCTTTCGTTTTCCGGCGGCTACAGGGCAGCGCCGCACCGTAAGCAAAGCAGCATATAGCTGCAGTGCTTTTTACTTTAGCTCCAGCACCGCAAAAGCATAAGGCTGCCCGCCGCTATTGGCAAACGAGATAGACCCGCCCGCAGGGATAAATAAAAAATCGCCCTTTTTATTAAATGATTGATTGTTTACGCTTGCCGGCTGCAGCGCATCGGTAAGGCCAACAACGAGAAAAGATGTTTGTGCCGCTATACGGAGGCGCTGCTTGCCTTCCAGCGTTAGCCGGTAGCCGCGCACCGGCTTTTCGTCGAATAACAGCTTAAACGCTTTTTGTTGTATAGGCGCACCTGACTGCTGTGGGGCTTTATCCGGCAGTTCTATGTCCATTACGTGAAACGCAGCCGTATCTTCATTCCATACGCGGTGGATGCGAGGTGATGTATAAAAGCCCTCAAACGATATAGCTGCGTCCGGGGCAAGTGCCGTAGCCTTCGCTTCTTCCACAAGCACCTCCGAACCTGTTTTTACACGATGGAGCACAATAAACACCGAAGGTGTCTCGTGCTTATGAAACTGCGTGGTATCGCCCGGCGGGATACGTACGTCCAGTATCCTTACAAAGTTATTCTGAAAGACGTTGTGGTGGCGGGGCTCGTCGCGTACCGGCAGAACAGTCTGGGCAATACAACAGCACAGTTGGAAGTATAAGACAACAGACAGAAAGTACTTTTTCATAGTGCTGCTACGGTTTATAGATTTATCCGCTCCTGTACTGGGTGTTGTAATAGCCGCTTACAGCCGCCGCCGGATTTAAAGATGGATTAAAGATAGGCAGCGGAACGGAATAGCAGGCGCCGCGCGGCAGGCGATACAATACTGCGCTTCATTTTGCAGTCCGTTTTCCGTGGTCGTTCCTGTACTGTTAAAAAACAGACCGGTCCCTGCCCGTACCGGTGCAGCGCAAAATAATTATACAACACTGCTTTACTCTTTCTGTTCCGCAAGTCAATATATATAGTAAGTTGCGTTTCTTCCAACGTAGTTTTAATGAGTGCCTTTTGGCAGCAGGGTGCATACGATTAATATAAAAACAGGCATTAAACTAAATGAAATGAAATTTTTTAAAAAAATCGATACCTTTTATATTCTTACCCTGTTCTTCTTATTACTGTCTTCCAATGCTAATTTTTTGGCTACCGAAAATTTGTACTGGTTCATTGCGCTTACCGTAATGATAACGATTGCAATTGCAAAAAAACTGATCAGTGCTAAAGAGCTGCGTATCATCGGCCTGTTTTCTTTTATTTACCTGCTCTTTGTAACTGTACGGGATATTTTTGTTAACGACCTGGATGCGGACTTTTTAACCAGTGACTTTCTTTTCCTTTTTAAGTACATCTTTTTTGCTTACTTATACATCACCATTTTAAAAAAGAAGACTGTAACGTATGTTGTTGAGGTAATGACCGATTTAACAGTGCTGTCCTTCTTCTTTTACCTGTTTCAGATTATTGGTTTAGGCGATCTGCTTTACCAGTATTCTTCCGGGCTCAACCTCACGAGCAACGTAAATATTGATGGCTATACCAATTTTATTTTTTTCAGTTTTACCAAAGGGTTGCACGATTATGCCAATTCCGGTTTTGTATGGGAGCCGGGCGCTTTTGGCTGCTTTTTATGTATTACCCTGCTGCTGCACTTGCTGGTCAGCCGGTTCCGGTTCGACAGAAAAAGCGCCATCCTGATAACAGGTATCATAACCACCTTTTCCACTACCGCTTATCTAGCCCTTTTAGTAATGCTTTTCCTGGCCTACCGGTTCAGAAATCCCGCTATCAACCGGTGGTTTTTCCTGCTGGTACCCTTGTTTATTGGTTTATTGATAACCATTCCTTTTCTGGGGAATAAAATAAGCGACATCTATTATGCAGACATGACCGACTTAAACCGGCTAACCATGCTGGAGCGCTATTACCACCGGCACAACACATTAATCCCGTTAAACCGTTTTGCCAGTATGAACTACATCAGCGAGACGTTTGGTAACCAGCTTATTCTGGGCGTAAGTAATAAGTACGACGCCCTGATGAATAAAAAATTAGACGTGGATATTTCCAATGGCCTCTTCGATTTTTTTGCCAAGTTCGGGATTGCAGGGTTTCTTTTTCTCTTGTTCCGTTATTTACAATTTTGCTACGCCTATACCCGCCGGGCCGAATACCTTATCTACTGCGCACTTATTTTTTTAACGATTGGTTTTGGCGAGCCGCTGTTGCACCTGCCGATTGTTCTAATGTTTCTGTTTTTGGCCAATGCCTATCCCGCCGGCGAAGCCGGGGACACAGCCAGCATCAACACAAGCAATCTCCGGCTATGAGTGCGCCGGCATATACCATTGCCGCCCTGGCCGCCTGCCACAACAGGAAAGAAAAGACCCTTGGCTTTCTCCGGAGCCTCGTTGCGCAGTCGGTTTTCAGCGTACATAAAATAAACATTTACCTGCTCGACGATGCATCTGCCGATGGTACTGCAGCGGCTGTGCAGGAGGAATTTCCGGAGGTAACGATTGTACGGGGCACAGGCAGTTTATTTTGGGCCGGCGGTATGCGTACCGTTTGGGAATATGCAATGCGGCAGAAACCTTATGACCTGTACTGTTTATTCAACGATGATGTAATGCTTTTCAACAAAGCGCTGGAAAACCTGCTGGAGCAATACCGGTTGTTGCCACAAAAAGGCGCTGTGCTCATCGGGTCAACGGCAGACCCTGCAACCGGAAAGGTCTCCTATGGCGGAGTTATTTATAAAGAACACGCGTTCAGGGTCACAGAATTTACAGTAATAAAGCCCCACGCTGCCAACGCCCTGCCCTGCACATTTGCCCATGCCAATATTATGCTGGTTGATAAAGCAACGATAAACAGGGTCGGCATTTTCTCCGCCAGGTACATCCATACGTTTGCAGATTTCGATTACACCCATACGGCCTGGAAAGCCGGGCTGCAGGTGTTGGTAGCGCCCGGCTATTATGGCTATTGCACCAACGACCACGGCAGCAACTGGTTGCCTGCCGGCACACCGCTTAAAGAAAGGATCCGCTATTTATACAGCCCGCGCGGGCTAAGTTATAAAGAATACCTTTTCTTCATCAGCAGGCATTTCCCGCACAGTTATATTTCGGTAGCAGTTAAACTATGGATGAAAACCTTATTTCCCTTAATTTGGGACCACTACAAAAAAGCGGGGAATTGAAAGTAGTAATTCTGAACAATGATTTTCGCGTGTACTGGAAAGGCAGGCTGGTGTACCTCCGGCAATTTCTTGCTGACCAGGCCATCAGTTTCAATGCCATCGAGTTGTTTGGCAGGGGTTCGCCGTATGCTTTTGACGCTTACGATAATAAGGAAGCGTGGTGGACCTGCCTGTTCCCTGCCAACAGTGCCGGCGAACTCACCAGCAAAGAGATCAGGAAAGCCCTCTTCGCTGCGTTAGACCACCTTGACCCCAATATAGTTATTGCCCCGTCTATCGTCTTTTATGCCGGTGCGCTGGGCATACGCTGGGCAAAAAAGAGGGACCGTAAATTTATTATGTTCGATGATGCAACGCCGGCACAGTTCAGGAGAAACCCGGTCGTGCAGTGGGTCAAAGACACCATCATCAGGCAGTCGGACGGCCTGTGGTTTCCCTCTCCGAGGTATTATGCAGCTTTTCCCCTGCTTCGCCGGGCCGGCATCCATTTCTTCTCCGGCTTTAGCTGCATAAACAACAGGCATTTTAAACCGGCGGAAAAAAACGGCCTGAATCACCACCTCCTGCTTTGCGTGGCAAGGCTGGTACCGATAAAAAACCTGGACAACTTATTAAAAGCATGGCAGCAGGTCGAACGGCAAAGCACGGGCTACCGGCTGGTAATTATCGGCGACGGTCCCGAACGGGAAGCGCTTAAAAAATCAGAATCCGGGTTCGGCCTAACAACCGTTGATTTTGCAGGCGCAGCAGACAACCGGGAACTGCCGGGCTACTATGCAGGGGCCGATGCCTTTATATTGCCCAGCCTGTTGGAGTGCTGGGGGCTCGTGGTAAATGAAGCTGCCGCAGCCGGCCTGCCCTTGTTGCTGAGCCATACCATCAATGCAGGGGGCGATCTTTTGGAGGAAGGAGTTAACGGGTTTGCTTTTGACCCGCTGGACACCGGCAGCATAGCGGAAGCCATACTTACTTACATAGCATTAACGCCGGGGGCAAAGCGCCGGATGTCGGAAAACTCGTTGCGGATTGTGGATGCGATGAGCTACGAACAGATGGGCATGCAGCTAACAGAAGCCCTCCATAGTATAGCCGGCAGCAGCAGGCACCCGGCAGGTATTCTTGCAGCTACCGTTCGTAACCTGTGGCCTGGCAGGTACGATACCACTGCCTGGTTTGAGGCGGAAGTATAACCCGTAAAAGGTTCGCAACCTGTTTACGTTGCCTCAGGCTTCAGCACCGGCTTATAACAGATCATTTTCTTTATTATTCCTGTTGAACAACCGGGCGCCATCCCTCAGCGGAGCGCCTGCAGATACGCTATCCAGCCCTGCATCGCCGCCGCATCATAATGGTCGGTGAGGGTATCCGCCGCATCGAAAAGGGGGTGCAGCATCAGTTCGGTCAGCGCCCGCGAGGGCGTGGCTTTCTGCAGAAAATAAGCGGGGTATTCAAAGCGTGCGGAAAACGAAAGCCCGTGCTGCCGGATGCGGTAATTGATAAAGCGCCGGTACAGAAACGTAAACACATTTCCGGCGTAGTGCGTTTGCGCGAGCCGCAGTGGCAGGCGGTAGTGCAGGGCCGCCTTTATAAACAGGGGGAAGAAACGGGGCAGCGTATGCAGGTGGTAGTGCGAGTCTAAGTGGGTAAGCTGCAGGCCGGCCTCCGCCGCTTTGGCAATTTGCGCGGTGATCTCCTCATAAAAAGCCTGCCGTACTGCCTTGTTTAAATACGCGGTTTTTATACCCGTTTTTTGAATATTCCAATGCCCCTCCCCGTTCAGGAAGTGGGGAAATGCAAACGGGGTGACCGGCGGCCCTTCGGCGAGGTTCACATGCACCCCGATATTAGTTACCATAGGACTATCCCGGAGCAGGCGTACCGTTTCGGTAAAATAAGGGGTATTGGTAAGCAGGGAGGCACTGTTGATATATCCCTGTGCAAAGCAATAGACGACAGCCCGGTTAACGGCAGGGCTCATGCCCAGGTCGTCGGCAGTAGCAATAATGTTGGCTGGTATAGGCATAGTGCGTAATCGGCAGCGGGCCTGCGCCTTGGTCAAACAGGGGCAAACAAGGCCGCCATTAATACAGTTATAACCTTAGGTTTGTTTACCTGTTTACAGAGAAGAGAAAATACGCTCACCATCCGGCTCCTGCGGAGTCGCATAGCCGCCCTTTATTGTTTTATAAACAGGTAAACCCAGCGGGTTCTTTCGCTGCTTCGCTTATTTGTTTAAACATTTCTTCCGGACACCTGAAGTGTTCTCACCGGTCTGCAACTTAAAGTACTTTAGGTTACAATATAATAAGCGGCGGCAAGTATTCACTTTTTTATTTACTTTAGCAAATCCCACATTTTTACAATCCAAAGTAACCAAAATTTTCTATTATTGTACTGTAGCTAACAAGTAACGGTTAACCTTTAAAATTAAAATCGCACCACCTGTTCGTACCGGCGCCTGCCCTTTTAGTCCGGGCAGTATTGTTTCCGGCGCGCTACAGCAGTGTTCAAAGCCTATAACTTACGTAACCCTTTTTGTTCACCATACAACAGCTTTGCTCAAAACAGCGCTATGAAAATAAAACAACCCGCTACTATTTTTATCCTGCTCCTGCTGTTGTACACCGCCTGCACCCCTTATAAAAAAATTCCGTATTTCCAGGACCTGCCCCCCACCGGCACAACGAGCGAGAGCATTACCAACTTTGCGCCGCTCACCGCGCAGTCCGGCGATTTACTGGGCATCAATGTATCGTCGCTCAACCACGAGGCGGATATGATCTTCAATTATAACCTGAACCCGCAGACGTCTAAAACCGACCTCGACCGGGCAGCACAGACAACCGTTGTAGGCTACCTCGTGGATGCGGCCGGCAACATCCGGCTGCCCACCATCGGCGGGGTAAAAGTAGCCGGCCTTTCCATGGAAGAGATTACGGCCCTGCTCGAAACCAAACTGCAGGTTTATCTTTCGGCGCCCGCCGTAACCGTACGCATCCTCAATTTTAAAATTTCGGTGCTCGGCGATGTGAAGAGCCCCGGCAGCTTTAATGTGCAGACCGAAAAAATCACCCTTACGCAGGCGCTGAGCTTTGCGGGCGATCTCAATACCACGGGCCTGCGGGAGAATGTGCTCATCGTGCGGGAGCAGGACGGCAAACGCCAGTATATCCGCATGGATTTAACGTCCAAAGCCACCTTCCAGTCGCCGTATTATTATCTTAAAAACAATGATGTAGTATATGTGCAGCCCAACCGGGCCAAAAACAGTGATGTGGCGTTCCAGCGGATCGGCGTAATACTCTCCGCCCTGTCTATCGTCACTTACCTGTTAACACGGTAAATTTTCGCGCAGACCTGCTCTCCCGCGGAGAAAAGGACGGCAGGTAACAGGAAAAGGAGCAATAAAAGTATTCTCCCCCGGAGCGGGACACAGGATTGAGATAAAGAAAAACAGGATATGCATAGGCTCTTTTCCTTCTCTCCGGAGAGAGATACAAAGTGAGATCAAAGTAAAAAGCTTATAAAAAAAGGCCGGCAGTAAGAAGAAAGCAATAATAGTGCGGCTCTTTCCCGCTCCCCGGAGCAGGACCCGGAGTTGAGATAAAGAAAAGATAGGATACGCGCAGGCTCTTTCCCGCTCCCCCGGAGCGGGACACAGGTTGAAGTGGGCATAAAAACAGTAACCATAAAAATAGTTTTCTCCTTAACAGCCCGGCCACAGAACACCCGGAAAACGGGAAGCAGGTGTACGGGTTCTTTCCATTCTCCACCTTTGGAGAATGGCAGGGAGGAGGTCAAACACAGTAGCGTATGAGTAAACAGCAAACGCAGTTAACCGCATTGGTATTACCGGCTGCCGGCAGCGACGGCCCGGCCTTCAGCAGTATTCTTAAAAAATACCTTTTTCACTGGCCGCTCTTCGTGCTGGGCGCCGCGCTGTGCCTTGCCGGCGCCTACCTCTATTTAAAAATGGCCAGCCCCGTCTATCCCATCACGGCTACGCTCAAGTTTAAAACACCGACCACCGCCTCCGGCGCGCCCCTCACCATCAACGACAATTCGCTCGACCAGCTCGACCCCGTGAATAATGCCATCATCGTAGAAAACGAGATCGAGGTGATGCAGTCTAAAAAGCTCATTTACCAGGTCGTAAAAGACCTCCAGTTATGGGTCAATTACTCAATAAAAAAAGGCCTTACCACTACCGATCTTTACAATAAGGCGCCGGTGTATTTCTCCTTTACCGATTCGGCCATCAACCTCAGCCCCGCCGGCGACAAGCTGGATATCATTGTTAAAGACAACCGCTCGTTTGTGTTGAAAGACGAGAAGGCGGGCGATAAAACCTGCGCCTTCTCCACGCCCGTAAAAAGCGCGTTCGGCACCTGGAAGCTGGATCCCACGCCCAACCTGCCCAATTTTTTAGGTTCCCCGCTCTCCATCCGCATCAGCGATCCCGACCTCGTGTCCGACAGCTACCAGGGCGGCATCAAGGTAGAGCTGGAAGATAAGAACGCGCCGTTCGTTAACCTCTCCATGAGCGATGCCGTGCCCGCGCGCGGCAAAGACATCCTCAACGCCCTCATGGCGCTCTACCGCCTCAACGCGCAGGCCGAAAAGAACGAGCAGACGCAGAAAATCCTCGTCTTTGTAAGCGGCCGGGTGGACTCGCTGAAGCAGGACCTCGACGCCAACGAGCGGGAACTGAAAGACTACAAGCGCAGCGAGGGCATTACCGACATAGACGCCCAGGCCGAAGGCTACCGCAGCCTCAAAAACCAGAATATCAACGCCATCAATAATGTGGACGTACAGCTCAGCACGCTGGCCAGCCTCGACCGCTATGCCCGCACCTTTGCCTATACCTCCGGCCTGCCGCCCGGCAGCGAAACCCTGCCCGACCAGAGCCTCGTGGCGCTGTACAACAGATTGGTGGACCTGCAGTTGGAGAAAGCGCACAAAGCCGCCATCACCCCGCTCACCAACCCGCTGTTTGTACCGCTCGACAGCGGGATCAACGCGCTGAAGACCGACTTCGGCGAGAAGGTAGAGAGCATCCGCGCGGCGCTGGAGGCCAACCGCCGGCAGTTGCAGTCGTTCGACCAGGGTATCAACAGCTCCCTGTCTAAAATTCCCGACTGGCAGCTTCAATTCACCAACCTTAACCGCGGGCTGGAGAGCAAGCAGAATATCTATAAGTTTTTATCGTCCAAGAAGGAAGAGGTAGCCCTCCGCTTCGCCTCGCTTATCCAGGATTCGGAGATCGTGGACGATGCCCATGCCGGCGCGGTGAAGTGGCCCAAATCTTCGATTGTTTACCCGCTGGCTTTTATGATGGGGCTTATTGCCGCCGCCGGCTTTATCTATACCCGAGACAGCCTTAACGACCTGATCACCAACCGCCGGCAGGTGGAAGACGAAACAGGCGTGCCCGTGCTGGGCGAACTGGCCTACCAGGACAGTACCGACCCCATCGTCATCAATTCGGGGCAGAGCCGCTTTGTGATCGGCGAGCAGTTTCGCGTGCTGCGCACCAACCTGTACCACCTGCTCAGCGGGGCGGAGAAGGGCCGTGTTACGCTGTTTACCTCTTCTATCAGCGGGGAAGGCAAGAGCTTCGTGAGCGCTAACCTCGCCGTTACGCTTGCCTATGCTTCCCGCCGCACCATCCTGCTGGAGATGGACCTCCGTAAGCCTAAAGTGTCGGCCATGTTTGGCCTGCCGCCCGATAAGCCCGGCATCAGCAATTACCTCAACGGTGAGGCCGGTAGCCTGCAATCGCTCATCCAGCCTTCGGGCTATCCGGGGCTGGACATCCTCGGCTGCGGCGCGCTCCTGCCCAATCCGTCCGAACTCCTGGGGCGCGCGGCGCTGGACGACCTCATTAACGAACTGAAAGTGACCTACGACGATATCCTGATTGATTCGCCGCCCATCCACCTCGTGACCGACAGCCTCGTGATCGGGCGCGTGGCCGATGCCTGCCTCTACATTGTGCGGCAGGGCTATACCCACAAGAGCGAGCTCGACTTTATTAAGGAGCTGAATACCGGCAACCGGTTTACGAAGTTCACGATTGTCTTCAACGGGGTGAAGCGCGACGGCAACGGCTATGGCTACGGCAATTACGGGTACAACCAGTACAGTTCGTATTCGGGCAAACAACGCTGGAGTTTGGGCAACAGCATCAGGGGGTTTTTGAAGCGGTTTTAGATGGCAGGGAGGGATTTGTTTAACGTTTAAAGTTCAAAGTTCAAGGTTGAAAGTTTATTGGGAAGCGTAACGAAAAGCAGCGCCAAAAACGATTGTCAAAATATCTGTTACTTATTGCCAATTATTTATTGTTCTTTTTTTTATGGTAAAAAAAGAACGAAAAAAAGCCACCCGAAAACGATATACAGCACGTTTTCGGGAAACGCCTTGATGTAGCTTCTGTACTGCTGTGAATTGGGCAGCAGTAATGCTACACCAGCGCGAAAAATGTAGCAAATAACCGTAGTTAACCTAATTTGAATCTTTAAAAAAGAAATCCATCTTAGGCAATGTGGAGGCGTTGGCAAGGAAAACTATCTCACTGAGACCATAAGAAAATATTATTAACGAAGTAAATGCGCGGAGCGATCCTATTTTCCTTGAACTAAGTGAAGCGATCTCATGAATACCATTGAAAAAAATTTAATTCATTCATACTTTTTTTGTTGCTTTTTTGTGTCAAGACAAAAAAGCAAGCGTATAAATTATTTACACAACCGTTGAAACAACTATGAACATGGCACTCCTGCTTACCGCAACCGTTAACCCCGGCGATATGGTGCATACCGCGCTCCGGGACCCGGTTGTGCGCCGGCAGCAGTACCTTGATGCCATCCGTTTCTGGCTGCAGCAAACGCACCTGCCCATCGTTTTTGTAGAAAATTCGGGGAACGACCTCAGCGGGGATTTTAAAGACGCGGTGGAAGGCAACAGGATCCAGTTTCTCACGTTTGAAGGCAATAGCGGCAACCGGCAGCGGGGCAAAGGCTACGGCGAGCTGGGCTGCATGGAATACGGGTTTGCCCACTCCCCGGCATTAAGAGGAGCCGATTTTGTTTTTAAGGTTACGGGGCGGCTGCAGATCCCCAATTTCGGGCGCTTCTACCGCCACCTCCTCCGCCACCCCGGCATCCGGCTATTGATAGACTTTAAACTGAAGCTAAGCTATGCCGACTCGCGCCTGTATGGCTTTGCGCCGCCTTTCTTTTTTACCTACCTGCTGCCCTATAAAGAAGCGGTCAACGACGCAGCAGGGATATATTTTGAGCATGTCCTGGCGAAGGCGGCGCTGAAAGCGATTGCGGAGGAGTACCAATTTTCGGCCTTGCCGGCGCTGCCCCGCTATACCGGCACCAGCGGCACTTATAATACGGATTATACCCTGTCCCCTTTTTCTTTTTTCAGGAACAGTTGCAAGTATAAAATTAAATACCTTGTTCTTTCAGGAAGGTGAGGGAAGTGGCGTATATAGGCATTTTTATAAAATATATCTTTAGCAAAAAGTAAGAGATTTACAAATTCTGCTGTGAAATTTTTAAGCAATCTTACAAAGTAGGAGTTAGAAAACACTTAATATCCTTATGATCAAAACTATAAAAAGTAAGATTTTATTTTTCCTAAATAAAGGTCATGAAAGAACCTTACTAACAAAAAAAAATGTTTTTTTCTCATTACTCATTAAATGTATAAGTATAGTTATTAATTTAATTATTGTACCAATTACCATTGATTATGTAAATTCAGAAAAATATGGAATATGGTTAACTGTAAGTACAATGATATTATGGTTTAATTTTTTTGACATCGGTTTAGGTAATGGGTTACGAAATAAGCTTTCAGCAGCTATTGCACTAAATGATATAAAGACCATAAAGACTTTAATTAGTACTGCTTATGCGTCATTAATGCTTATATCCTTTGTTCTATGCCTTATTTTCTTAATCATAAACCATTTTATAAATTATGATACATTATTAGGAATTTCAAGGTCGTATAGAAATGATTTGCGAGATCTTATGAGTGTAATTTTTATCTTCTTTTGCATTCAATTTGTTTTACAAATAATTAATTCAATTAATTACGCTTTTCAAAGAGCAGCAATAGTTTCTTTGAGTTTTTTATTAGGCAGTATGTTCTCATTCATATTTATAATAGTATTAAAATACACTACTAAAGGCAGTTTATTGAATTTGGGGATTGCCTATTTTTCCGGAAATTTATTATCTCTTTTAATATTTAATATTCAATTTTTCATTTTTGAAAAAAAACAATTATTACCAACTTATAGTAGTATTTCTTTTGAAAGTTCAAAAAACATATTAAATGTAGGCAGTAAATTTTTTATTATAAGTCTTGCAGGGATTATTCAATATCAAACTGACAATGTTTTAATTAGCAGATACTTTAACCCTATTAATGTTACAGAATATAATGTAGTTTACAAACTATTCAGTGTAATCCTAATGGTTTTTAATATTATTATGACTCCTATATGGAGTGCTGTTACAGAAGCTAAAATCAAAAAAGATTTCATTTGGATAAGAAACGTAGAGAAAAAACTATTTAGAATTTGGTTAGTATTTGTTGGCGTAGCTATACTTCTATTAATACTTTCACCTTATTTATTTGTCATATGGCTTCATAATCTTGTAAGAGTTCAATTCATTACTAGTTTTGGAGTTATGTTATATGTATGTTCAATGACATACGGGATGATATATGTTTATATACTTAATGGTTTAGAAAGATTAAAAACGCAATTTTATATATCGTTAGTAACTATGGTCGTTTTTATACCTATGACATATTTATTAGCTGTTAAATTTCATTTTGGTTTATTTGGAATAAGTTTAAGTTTAATTATCTCAAATATTAATGGCTTAATAGCTGCACCTATTGAATTGAAGAAAGTTCTTAAATTGAATATTATTAACACTTCAATTTAAGTCTACACCTGTTTATTAGTACCATAAGCAATTTAGTCATATGGATAAAGTTTTATAGAAAGCAAGATTTTAGGAATTTAAATTTTTACCGTATAACCTTCCCATATTAAGACGAAATATGCTAAAACATTTTATGTTAAATGAATTGCAGAACTTGTATTATATGAACTATACTTTACTATGAAAGATAATAGGTTATCCTCTTATGATTGGATATTAATAGGCCTTACCTTTCATTCTATTGGAGTGCTATTTGCCGATTCGAATAAAACAGTTGCTTATACTTTTTGTGGTGTTGGCCTTCTAATAATTTTTTTTAAATTGATATTTTCTTTGAAACTTGGAAAGCCTTTTTCAGGAATAATAAAATTTTTATATTATTTATTTTTACTATGGTCTATATATGTAGTTATGTATCCCTTCGTTAATGACGAAACTTTGACAAACAATGTTTATTCACCTGTTTATCCCCAATATATTTTAGCATATACTATACCACTCATCGTTTTTTTTAGAGCAGACTATTACTTATTGAAAAGCGTTTTTAGATTCAGCTTTATCTATGGTATCATTGGGACGATCATTCTTCTTTTGAATTTTAGTAATATATTTATTAATAAAATTAATTATAGCTCCGAAGAATATCAAACTTATATTAAATTAATCAATCAACCTTCTCAATTTTTACTAAGTACTTCTTTGTTAAGCCTTTGCTATCCAGTAATATCCAAAAAATTTCGAAGAGTCGCTTTTACTAGTTTATTATTATACTTTATAATAAATTTAGTGGCAGCGCGTCGTGGAAATCTCTTTCTAATGTTGTTAACGTTTGTAGGTACATTTTACATATATGCAATAGGCTCAAAGCATAAATTTAAAGTATTTAAAATTACAGGTTTGCTAACAATAGTTTACATAGGAGCGAATATATTTTTATCGCATGGTAATTCGACATTTTCGTTATTTTTTTCTAGATTAAATGAAGATACTAGAACACGAGTCGAAGAATATTTTTTTTCAAGTTTTAAAGGAAGAATAGGAGACTGGGTTTTTGGTAGAGGTATAAATGGAACTTATTATTGTCCAATTTTAGATGAGTTGTACCGTGGTATAATAGAAACAGGCTATTTACAATTAATTCTGAAGGGAGGAATTATTTATCTCACTTTTTACGTCTTTTTTCTTCTCTACTCTGCATATTTGGGATTTTATAAGTCAAATAATACACTTACAAAATCAATGTCTTTTTACTTAATTATTCACGCGATTGCTTTGTATCCATATGGTTTGCCATTATTTAATCTTGAATATGTTATCTTATGGATATGCATTTTATATTGCCAATCTAAAAACTGGAGAATTAAAACGGATCTTGAAATAAGGTTATTATTAAGCAATAATTATCTTCGAATAGCCATAATTGATGACCAAAATTTTGCTAATTAAAAATTATTTATGAGAGTCCTTTGGTTTACTCTTACACCTTGTAATGCTTCTGAAATTTTAAATAGTAATCAACTTGGATGTGGTTGGTTAACATCTCTAGAACAAGCGCTAACACAACAAGAAGTTATTCAACTTCACATCTGTTTCTATAGTAACATTAAGGTAAAAACTTTTTCACACAACAAGACTGTTTATTATCCAATTTATAGAAATAGGTCAAGCTCAAAAATTGGAAGATACCTTACACGCCTAAGCAACATATTATCTTCAGACAAAAATGAAATTCCATTATTAATTGATGTGATTAATAAAGTAAAGCCTGATGTAATACATATTCATGGAACTGAAGAAAATTTTGGATTGATCCAAAATTTTACGGAGATACCTACCATTATTTCAATGCAGGGAATATTAAGTCCATATTGCGAAAAATTTTTTTCAGGTATACCATCAGCAGTTGCAAACAAGTATGAACGTTATAGATTGCAAATGCTGAAATTGTCTGCATGGTCTTACTTTAAAAATATGACTGCCCGTGCTTACAGGGAACGTGAGATGTTAAAAAAGGCCAAGTATGTTATTGGCCGCACAAATTGGGATTTTAGAGTTGCGAAAATTTTAGCACTGAAGGCAACCTATTTTACCAATAATGAAATTTTAAGAGAGTCATTTTATAAAATACAGTGGAAAAAAAATAAATTTGAAAATAAGATTAGAATAATTACTGTATCTAAAAATAACTTCTATAAAGGATTAGAAACAATAATAAAAGCGTCTTCTATTTTATTGACCTATCCAGGTTTCGAGTTTGAATGGCTTGTGGTAGGATTTCATCCTGAAGATAGCGTTGTCTCAGTAGTCAAAAAATGGTTGGGCATAAATTTTAGCTCTTTACCAGTCAAATTCTTAGGCAAAAAAAATGAGACTGAGATTGCAGAATTACTTTTGTCTGCCGATATATATTGTCAGGTTAGTCATATTGAAAATAGTCCTAACAGTTTATGTGAAGCTATGTTAATCGGATTACCTATTGTGGCAACATCTGTAGGGGGAACATCGTCACTTTTAAAAGATAGTGTGGAAGGATTGTTAGTTCAGGATGGTGAGCCTTATGCCCTATCAGGTGCCATCATTGACATTGCACAAAATTTTTCGCGAAGTGCAAATTATGCTAAAGCAGCAGCCAAAAAAGCGAAAGAAAGACACTCAAAAGACACTATTGTTAGCGACTTAATTTCGATTTATAAAACAATTATCTAACTTAGGATTATACTTAATAATTGAGAAAGGTCATTACTATAATAATTCCTATACACAACAGAATTGAAACTTCAAAACAAGGATTAAAAGCTATTTTTAATGCTATAACATACTTTAATGAAATAGATAGAAGTATTATTTTCAAAGTAATTGTTGTGGATGATGGATCAACGGATGGAAGCTCTCTTTGGATAAGTGAAAATTTTTTTGACGTAAAGTTATTATTAGGAAATGGAGATTTATGGTGGACGGGTTCAGTAAATTTGGGAATTGATTATTCAATCAAATTTTATAAAGATAACCTAGTAGGTGTAATTCTTCAAAATGATGATGTATTTGTTAAAAAGGATTGGTTAATTAATTTTTATAAGTTAATTGTAAAAAATTCGAGAACATTAATTGGTTGTGCAGCAGTTGACCAAGAGAAACCAAACATAATAGAATATGGCGGAAATACTGGACATCCTTGGTTTGCGCGAATGCAAATATTAAATAAAGAAAAAAAAGTTTCACAAATAGATCCAGATTTAATCATAGAATCTTATAATCTTATAGGACGCGGATTATATATACCAACATCTGTTTTTAGAGAAATTGGATTATTCGACAGTAAACATTTTAAGCACCGCGGCGATACAGAGTTATCCCTTAGAGCCAAGAAGAAAGGATACAAATTATTAGTATCTTATAGATGCCTTGTATACATTAATTTAGTAACAACTAGCCATATTGATACAAAGAAATTCTACAAGTTATCTGATTTTAAAAAGAAATTTTTCAATTTTAGAAGTTCTTCCTATTGGAAATATCGTTTTTATTATGCGAAATATCAATCTAATTTCATAATTCAAAAATATATATTTTTCTTCTTTGATATAGCTAGTCATTTAGGAAATTATATTAGAAAATTAAAGTTATAATCATTAAATATTGTATTGTTTTAGATAAATTTTTATTATTTTTTTTTAAATTAAAACAAATGGATTTTTCAAGATTTTCACTTGCTCGAATTTTACCAGCTTTTAAAAGAAGACTTAAGGAAATTCCTTATATATTAAATTGGAAATTTTCAAAACACAGCATAGAGAATAAAATAAAACTTAAAGAATTTAAGGATAAGTATACGGGAAAACGTGTGATATTGATTTGTAATGGTCCTTCTATTAAAGAAACAGATCTATCATTAATAAAAGATGAATACACTATATGTCTTAATAGATTTTATATATACTTTGACAAAATCGGGTTTATTCCTAATTTTTATGTATGTATGGTTGATCTGGTATTAGAGCAGTTTAAAGACGATATTGAAAAGTTACCATGCATTAAATTCGTGAACTGGCGCCTGCACAATTTTTTTCATAGTACGCAATTTTTAAAAGAGGGCTATTCATTTAATCCTTATTTTCAGGAAGATATTACTAAGCCTATGCATGGTGGAGGTACTGTTACATATACTTCATTACAATTAGCTTATTACATGGGCTTTAAGGAAGTTGTAATAATAGGTATGGATCATAACTTTAAGGAAAAAGGATTAGCATCAACAGTTGAAGTTAGAAGCTACGAAAAAGATGAAAGTCATTTTGATCCGAATTATTTTCCTAAAGGAACTAAGTGGATATTGCCAGACTTGGATAAATCTGAATATTCTTATCATTTGGCTAATGTGTTTTACAATAATAATAATCGAAAAATATTGGATGCAACAGTAGGCGGCCACTGCCAAGTATTTGATAAGGTAGATTATTATAGTTATTTTAAAAAGTGATATCTTAATAATCAGACTCTGCGTATAAGTATCCCCAGAAGTCAGACAGTTTAAAATTAGGGAAAGAACAATAATTTTAAACTGTAAAACATGAAAAAGACAGGATTTGCAGAGACATAGATTGCTGCTGTTTTAAAACAGCAGGAAGCGGGCAGAGCTACAAAAGAGATCTGCCGCGAACATATTTCAGCGAAGCCACCTTTTACAACTGGAAGAGTAAGTATGGGGGCATGGAAGCCTCCGATGTAAAACGGCACAAAGACCTGGAAGAAGAAAACGGGAGACTCAAGAAGATGTTTGCAGAACTAAGCCTTGACCACAGAATGGTTAAAGACGTCCTTTCAAAAAAAGGCTGAGCTTTGCTACAAAAGGGAATTGACACAAAAAATTATAAGCGACCATGAGTTGCCAGTGAGCAGAGCCTGTAAACTCACCAACTAACCCGGTCTCAGTATTATTACAACAGCAAAAAAGATGACAGCGAAATAACGAAAGCTTTGCAGGAGCTTGCTTTTAAACACTCATGCTACGAATTCAGAAACTCTTGGCTTACTTAAGAAAATCAGGTAACAGTTGGAACCACAAGAAGGTATACAGAGTGTATAAAATGCTCAGGCTGAATAAAAGGCGTAAGAGCAATAGAAGACTGCCGGCAAGAATCAAACAGCCGTTGGTAAGACAAACAGCCATTAATCAAAGCTGGAGCATGGACTTCATGAGTGACAGTATGGTAGAGGGCAGGAAGCTCATAGCATTAAATATCATGATGACTGCACAAGGGAAGTGCTGACTATTGAAATTGGCACAACCCTTTCAGCCAAAAGAGTGACAAGGGTGCTCAACAAGGTTATTGCATGTGGCAAGTCAATAGCCATCAGAGTGGATAACGGACCAGAGTTTACTTTCAATGAGTTTGTCCTGTGGGGCAAGACAAAGAAATCACTATTCAATACGTTCCAAATGGGAAATCTATACAAATGGCTTTATTGAACGCTTTAACCGCTTGTACAGGGAAGCGGTCTCGATGCTTACCGGTTTTTTGAAATCTATGAAGTAAGAGTGCTGACTAAAGAATGGATAGAAGAACACAATCTGAGAAGACCACATAAATCTCTTAATAACCTTACACCGGATGAGTACAGAAAATTAATCTGTGAAATGAAAAATACTTAACCAATTACTGTCCGATTTATGGGGTATTTACAACAGTAATAAATCAAACCAATTATGGCTGGTCAAACGGATTCTTGTAAACACCTAATCGTTGCTTTAAAACATACCAGAAGAATACTATGTCTTCTAGTAGATATCTTCTCCAGAGTCTTCTTGGTTCCTGCGTCATTCGATAATACCATTCAAGATAAATTTTTCTGTATACAACCGGCGCTCTTTTTAAATATCCTGACTCAAAATCAATAGTAGCCCCGACAGCCATAAACAATTTAACATTGGGCAGTCTATACCTATATTTCATTATCCACTTCTCTTGCTTTGGAGCACCAAGGCCAACTATCAATACATTTGCTCCTGAGTCGTTTATTAAATTTACAATTTTTGAACATTCTTCTTCATTACTCTCAAATCCATAAGAAGGAGAATGTGCACCTATAACCATCTCCCAGCCGATCTTACTATTTATTTCTTCCCTGGCTTTTTCTGCTACGCCCATAGCTGCACCGAATAGAAATAATTTGAGATTTTTATTATTCTTATGATAGTTATAAAAAACAGGAAAAAAAGAAGAGCCGGGAATCACTTCTTTAAATGGACAACCTAAGAAATGTGCAGCAAGATTCAAAATCTTACTATCACAAATTATCCATTCCGCCTCCTGATAAGATTTATAGAAAGTTTTATCCTTTTGTAATTTAACCATGTGGTCAACATTGGTAGTAAAGATTACTCCCTCTTTAGCTTTTTCAAGAAGTTCAGGTAAGCTAATCGACAACACATTAATGTTTAGAATACTATTTTTGACCATATTAGGATAGAGAATAGATTTGAGGAAGAATTTTAAAATTCAGGTATGCTAATTAATCCTAATAGAAATGTTGTACGAAAAACTTATCTGGCGTAGTCTTTTTAGTTGAGTTTGCCGTTTTGTCTTCATGGGGATTATGATTTAAGGTTAGCACATAGCTGGCACTATAAAATGGTGAAGGCATTTAGTAAGGAGGGGATTTACTGCAATGCAAAACCATCTAAATCTTTTACGCAAAAAATTTCAGGAAGTATAAAACAATCGCTGTTGTTCCGTTTCGGTGCGGCACTAACCTGTTATCTCCGGATTGTCTTTTTGTATTACTTCAAAGCTTCTATATCTTTCCAACCGCTGTATAAAATGTAAAAGCTGTAAAACCAAAACCAATCAGTGGTGTGTAAGTGAGGAGGTGTTACACAACAACTAATCGTTTAAAACCAAGGCATTTGACTTATACTTTTTAAGGGTGCTTTTCCAGTCATAATTATCTAAAATGCTTTCCAATTGTTAATGCTAAGATAGCTTTTCTTATAAGCTTTTATAAAAAATTAGGTGAAATTGTTAAAATTTTTAATAGTGCTTCTTTGTCCGCTCCTGTTTGGTATCAAATAGCAATAAAGCTTTATTTATATCAGTAACATTCTTTATCAACCTTTTGTATTGCCGTTCTGCACACACCTGCACGTTGGCATCGGCGCCGTCTCTGTACTGCATACCTGCAAGCAGGAGAAAAACATAAGCGGGCTGCCCCGTTTCAACATAAGCAATCAGAAGTTTGTAAAGGCAGGCGGCGCATAAGGGTTAAGGTTAACTAAGGCGGCGTCCTCTTTTGATAACAGCTTCTCTCCTTCTATAAACAGGTAATTCCGGCGTTGTGCGTAAGCTTTTAGGGGTCTGCCATCATCCATTGCCTTTATTCGCACGCAGTAAATTATTTACATTCAACTGAGAACAAGTTACCCATTGGCAATCTTCCTTTATACAGGAAAACCGCTGCGCTTCCCCACAATCTGAAAACAGATACATGCGGCTTCATTGGCTTCTTTGCAACAAAAGCCAAACTAAAACCCCCAAAAAACAATCCGGTATCTGACAGCGGCAACGGGTATGTTTGTGAGGAAGCCTTACTTATACCAACCGCCTGAAGCCGTTACAGCATACATAGACCAATACGGCTAAACTTACCGGACACCCATGCATTGATTTGGTTTATTGATGGCAGCAACGAGCTTTTGCAAATTGCAAGCGGAGCGGCAGAAGCAGACAATACGAACAATCAGGTTAGTATGGCAAGTTTCTGGGAAATCGGCATTAAATAAAGTTTGGGTAAGCCTGAACTTAAAACGCCCTTTTAGCCCATCAGCAGACAAATAACAGAGAACGGGTTCAACATTATAGCGGTAACTTTTGAAGACGCCTTACTTATTGCTTCTTTACCTTTTTATCACAAAGACCCGTTTCACAGGATGATCATTGCACAGGCGATCACAAATAAACTGATGATCATTTATAAAGATGAACAGTTTTCTAATTAGTGTAAAAGTGCTGTGGTAAATAAGCCTGCGCGCAACGGATTAGGGCTTGGCGAATAACCGGCAATTAAAAACGTCAGGTTTAAATGTAGAACTAAAGGCAGATAGAATTACTGTTGCTGAATGGCATTCTTCAGCCAGTTTTTTGCCAGGTCACTTGTTGTGTGTTCGCTTTATGTGTCAGCGTTTAAGCTTTCAATAATAGTTTTTATTGTTTTATTGTCAACACTGTCAAACTCAGACTTGTCGTAAATAGTCAGCAAATAAACCGCTTTGTTGTCCGCCACGACATAGGTAATAACTCGTCCACCGCCGCTTTTGCCCTTACCTTTACTTTTGATGGCGATTCGGATTTTGTAAGTGTCATTGCCCAAAGCCGTACCTGTTTCCGGTTCTTTTGTAAGTGTTGTATTTAAGTCAGCCAGTTCTTGTTTAAGAGACGGAAACTTTTTGACAATTCGTTTGGCTTCTCTTTTAAACTTGTCACTTGGAATAACACTAAAGTTCATCTAAAAATTCAGTTAGTGTCTGTTTGTGCCCCTTTGTTTGCTTAAGAATAGCAACTTGCGCAAATGCTTCTTTCAAGTCCGACCTTAATTTCAGGCTTTGTTCATATTTTTTTAGCTTATTAAGCACCTTTTCCCATTCAGTTAGCGGTAACTGAACAGCCTGCGTCTTGCCGTTTATGTCGTTTACATATTGAAGTGCAATTTTCATGTCTCAAATCTACAACGTTTTGTCAAACTACAAACGGTCAAGTAAAGGTGACGCACAACACCAGCATTGACGAAGAACAGGTATTTGAAATTCGCCAGCCCGAACTGTTGCTGAATGTATACCTATGTGCTGATTACGGAAACTAAGTAGCGAACCTGAAGTTGATACTGCGTAGGGCCAGCCGGTTTTTGCCAAACCTTTTGTTGGCGGAAGTACTATTTTTTTGGCAGTTTAGGAAGTCCAACGGTCCTCAGTGTTTCGTTTGCTTTTTCCACTTTATCTTGAAAAAGAGGCATATTTAAGTACTTTTCCAAAGAGTTGTCTATCCGTACAACCGGTATCTTTTTGTCATTTAATTCTTTTATGTCTTTCATCGTCCTTATTGTTTAAGTATAAAATTATATTATTTTCGTCTCACTACGAAGGCAGTGTAATCAATAGCTGCTTGAAACTCCTCCCATTCACCTTCAAGCTGTCCAAAAACGTAAAAGTCTTTTTGAACCTCGTCAATATATTTCGAGATTCCCATTCTGTAAAGTCTGGTTCTTGATTTTGTACTGCCGGTTGCATAAACCCATACGTCTGGGTTTGTGTCTGTAAACGAATAAACAGCCGCAACAACGGTCGCTAAAACCTGTTCGCTATCTCCGTTATTAGATATTACTTTGTCGTCAATATCTCCCGTGTCAGGGTTTTTATCGCCGAAAGCTAAATTATAAAAGTCCTTTAAAGCAGTCTCGCTAAATTTAATAAGTTTCGGAATCTGGCCTTTGAGACCCTCACTCGTGAATTCGTAAACCTTCAAAGATTTTTCGGCAACTAATTCGTAACGTGGGAGCTTCATTTATTGTAGGAAAATTTTGGACTAAAGTAAGCCATAGCAGCTAAATTCATTTTGAGAATTGAATTGTCAACGTATTTCTGCTAATGTTTCAGGCCTGGCCATGAGCTGGTCTTAGCATTCCCTTTAGACCGAACTGTTGCTAAACTTATTGTATATGCTGTTGCTGAATGTATGCCGGCATGCTGATTAAGCAAGCTAATCAGCGAAACTGAAGTTGATAAATGGGCTGCAGCCGAAGTTTATTTCGTCAGCCCTGCTGTTGCAAACGCACCTGTTGGGTGTTCGCCTTAGTCCAAAAGGGTAAGTCCGTCAATTCGGTCAAAGTGTTTTTGGTTCAGGGTTGCTAAAGGCAAGTTATTAGAGATGGCTGTCGCTGCAATGAAAAGACCAGCTATTCCAATCTGTTTGCGCTTTCGTTTCAGCATGGTATTGACGTCAACAGCAGCCTGCGCAACCGTCTGGTCGAAGAAAAGCACTTTTGTCCGGGCTAACATGCTTGTCCAAAATGGTAACTGAGCCGACGTCGCACCTGAATATATTTCGTAGTGTGTAATTGCTGAAATGGAAAAATCATAACCCTGGTCAAACAAAGCCATGAGCTTAGAATTCACTTTGTCAGTCTTTCGGAAATAGTCGATAAGAATGGTCGTGTCTACCAACGTTATTTTGTCCGCCATTCGTCTATCTTTTTGCGGGTCTCTGCAACGTCTGCCAGTTGCTTTTTTGAAAAGGTCGGTCCGCTTATCAATAGTTTTCTGAATTCTTCCCGCTCTTTATCTAACGGTTCTGTTGCTTCCACCTCTTTTTTCAGTTTTGTCCATTGTGTTGCCGGAAGCCGTTTAGCTATCTGAACCAACTGGTCAAAACCTATGTCTATCTGTACTTGCATAATGTCAAAATTAAGAAGTTTTGTAGAACTAAAAGCGTTTGAGAAGGTGACGCACAACACCAGCATTGACGAAGAACAGGTATTTGAAATTCGTCAGCCCAAACTGTTGCTGAATGTATACCGGCATACTGATTACGGAAGCTAATCAGCGAAACAAAAGTTGATACTGCGCAGGGCCGGCCGGTTTTTGCCAAACCCTTTGTTGGCGGTAGCTTTAGCTTACAAACGTCTCTTGAATTATGTGTTTTACTTTTCCAATTTCCCAGTCGGTCAGTATCTCCAAACGTTTTACAATCCGCATCCTGTCAATTGTTCGTACCTGGTCAATCGCAATCCACCCTTTTGTCGTTTTATGTCTTACTTCCACTCTTGTCGGATAAGGTTTTGAACTGCTTGCCATTGGTGCAATCACTATTGGCTGCATGGCGCTGCAAATGCTGGGGATTTTGTTTAAGTTTGGCCATCCGCTTCATACCTCATATTCACCGCAGTACTAACCATGCACATCATCCATACTTTATCCTTCCCGCTTTTGCACGACGGCCTCGGGGCCATCCGGGTGCCGGAGCAGCGCCGGTTGCTACTCAACACCATCAGCCCCAATTCGTATGGCCTCGCGCAGCGCGATGCTAAAACAAGGGAAGCCCTGCAGCGGTCGGATGCGCTGATACTCGATGGCGTGTATTTTGGCCTTGCGCCGCTCCTGCTGCAGGGGGTAAAAGTCCGGCGCATTACCGGCTGGGATGCGTTTATGCACTTTGCGGGCTGGGCCGGCAAAGAAAAGGGCAGGCTGTTTCTGTTAGGCGCTACTACTGCCACGCTGCAGCAGATGCAGGAGCGGCTGAAACGGGAGTTTCCCGGTGCGGCCGTAGATTATTACGCCCCGCCTTTCCGTGATGTATTTACCCCCGAAGACAACGAGGCGATGCATGCAGCCATCAACCGGTTTGGGCCCGACATCCTGCTGATCGGCATGACGGCGCCGAAGCAGGAGCAATGGGCGTATTTTAACAAAGCACAGGTGAATGCAAAGGTGATCTGCACCGTTGGCAACGTGTTCGACTGGTATGCGGGCAACAGCAAGCGCCCGTCGCGCTTCTGGCAGCGGTTGGGGCTGGAGTGGCTCGTCCGCATCTTTTACCGCCCCGAGATCTTCCGGCGCAATACCGCCAACCAGCTCTTGTTTTTCCGGGACCTGCTGCTCCTTCTTATCAAAGTAAAAAAGCCCGGCGGGTAAAGGCGCACCCAGTTATGCCTTAGTGGGCTACAGGTAGGCGCTGTTGTGTAATCTTAACCAGGCGCTGCTTCTTTTGATTTTCCGGCACCTTGCTGATTTTGAAACTATGGAGTGTTTGCTATTTGTATTTAAGCCTTTTGTAAAGGCAGATTGGATGTACACATTACAACACTCTAAATGGATAAATCCATTAAAAACAGGCGCTGATTGCCGTATAGCCCGCCGTTTAAACGGCGGGCTATAACAAGCATCCGGCGCAACGATAAACGTTTCAACGGTTTACGCTATATTCACAACAGCAATAATAAAACACTAATCCGCCTCTTTGATAAAACCAACTTTACCGGACGCTTTCTATCGGGATACGGAACTTACAGACTACGATTTTAAATTTCTAAAAAAATCTTAACCCGAACAACAAACCCGGCCTTATTTAAAAGCTGCTGCAATCATTGAAAAAGAAGTGGAAGCCGTTACTGCATCTTTGCAATCACTTTCCGGAGTCTGTAAACAGGAAGCAACTACAGCCGAAATTATTGCCGCACTCAGCGCCTCTTGGCATGTTTACCCGCAATATTGAACCACTTTAAAAAACTACCTGCCGGGCACTAATCATTTACATTTATTTTATAAAGCAGGGCTTACCAACATAGCAGTTAATCCCGGCCTTTCAACCTTCCCGGACTTTAGTGAACACGTATAGCTGATTTTTAAAACAGCGGAATGTGAGTGCCGCTTATCCGGCAGGCAGTGCAGCTTTATACCCATCCCCAGGTGACGCTTAAAAAAAAGAGCCCCTTTTTTTTAACAAGTATTGTTGCTAATCCTTACTTTTAATACCTAAGCCGGCAGCTTTTGCAAAAAGAGTACCCCAAACCCTTGGCAAAGCCGGCACTTAGGCGATTAACTTAGTTTGAATAACAGCGCGTAACCTGTGAGTTTAGTATGTCTTTTAGCTATAAAACTTCTTAACCCCACCGGTTTTTTAGCTTACGTTTCAAATTAAGTCATTACCGGCGGTTAGTATCAATCAGCTATAAGCGGGCTGCGGGCAACGGAAGCCGGTATTTTTCCTGAATTATTATTTGCGGAGGAGGGAACGGATGATGATCGGCCATTCGTGCTGCAAACCTTTACTGTTTATCGTTGCAAAAAACTATGCCGGCCGGGAGGGGGCAACCTTCGTTTTTAAGTACAATAGCAAAGCCGTATTTGTTTCTTATAAGATGAAAAAAATGGTAAAAGCTGCAATTATCGGGCTGGGCAAAATGGGGCTTTCCCATGCTGCCATACTCGGTGCGCATACAGGGGTAGAGCTATCTGCCGTCTGCGACATCTCTACGCTGGTGCTGGACGGGTTTAAAAAATACACGGCCGTAAAAACCTATACCAGCTATAAAAAAATGCTGGGCGAAATAGCCCCCGACTGCGTGGTGATTGCCACGCCTACGCGGCTGCACTACGCCATGGCCAGGTATGCTTTTGAAAAGGGCATCCATGTATTTTGCGAAAAACCGTTTACCCTAAACACTGTACACGGCGCCGAACTGGTAAGCATGGCAGCGGCCAGTAACCTTGTAAACCAGGTGGGCTACCATAACCATTTTATCGGCACTTTTATAGAGCTGCGGCGCTTAATAAAGGCAGGGGTGGCGGGCAACATCGTATCTTTTAAGGGCGAAGCCTACGGCCCCGTGGTTACCAAAGATAAAAGCAGCACCTGGC
Source organism: Ilyomonas sp. (assembly GCA_965247435.1). Taxonomy (GTDB): domain Bacteria; phylum Bacteroidota; class Bacteroidia; order Chitinophagales; family Chitinophagaceae; genus Ilyomonas. Next base: position 4,293,679 of record OZ252019.1, read on the forward strand.
GCTCGAAGCAGGACGAAGGCGGCGGCTGCCTCTTCGATTATGCTTCGCACGTTCTTAACCTGGTGCAGGAAATACTTGGCCCGCCCGTAAAAATACATGGCGCCGTGCTCAAAAGCATTTACTCCAAACACGCAGACGACGAAGTATATGCCCTGCTGGAAACCGAACAGCGCGTTACCGGCCTCCTGTTGGTCAACTGGAGCGATGAGACCTATCGCAAAATGTCCACCTCCCTTACCGTGGAAGGCAAAGAGGGGAAAATTATCTGTGATGCTACCGAAATAAAAATCTACCTGAAAGAAGACCATGCAGCGGAAGGCCTGAAGAAAGGCTGGACTACCAAATACTTAACGGAACTTGCCCTGCCGGTAAATTTTTACCTGCGCGGCGAAGAATACAGCGCGCAGTTAGACTATTTTATCAGTAATGTTGCCGCTAAACAGCAGGGCGTACTCAATACCTTCGGGCAGGGCTGCTATACCGATAAAGTAATGGACATGATTATCAACACCGCTAAACGATGCTGACGTAATGGATAAAGTACTATTGGGCGACAACCAGTTCTTTGCCGTTAGCCACCTCTCCGACGAAAAATCGAGAGCACAGGCGATACGCTTTGCAGAAGACGCCGCTATCATGCGCGTACTGGACGATGCTATGGATGTGGGCATCAACACCTTTATGTGCACCACGCACGACCGGGTTGCCGGTATCTGCGCAGCGCTGCGCGCCGACCCCCGCCGCTACAGCAGCTTTACTATTTTCCCCTGTATGCCCTATGCGCATAAATACGCCAATGCCGTAACGGAAGAGGGCATATTAGGCGCTATTAAGCAGTATGTGCCGGGCAATATCTTCGGCACGTTTGCCAAAGGAAGCCTGGCCTTTTTAAGTAAAGACTTCTCCCGCTTTATGGAGATACTGATTGATGCCGAAATGAAAATGTTCAGGGGGCTGCATACGCCGGTAATCTTTATACAGAACGTGGTGGTGGATATGATCCTCGGCCTTAAATGGTACGACGTGTTTAAAGATTACGATGCCTATATCCGTAAGCAATACGGCGCCGAGCCGGGCTATATCACCATGAATATGCCGATGCTGCTGGATGCGCTGCACGCAGTGGGCATCAGTAACCCCATTATCTGCAGCTCAGTTAATAAGCTTGGTTTCCGCATGTCGGGCGGTATAGCCCTGTACGAACGGTACCTGCTGGAAAAGGAGTTCCGGCCTATCGCCATGCAGGTGCTGGCCGCCGGCGCGCTGCGGCCGGAAGAAGCGATTGCCTACCTGGCCAGGTTCCCGAAGATCGAGGCGGTGCTCTTTGGCGCATCTACCAAAGCGCATATCCGGGAAACCAAAGAACTGATTGAACAATACGTGGCGCCGGCCGGCGCGCCGCTGCGAAACAACTATACAAGTTTCGCCGGCTAACAGGCCGCAGCCCCTAAACATACCCGCCATTGTGAAACATTCAAAGCAAAAGAAACCTGGCTTTTTCGACAAGGTGATACTGGCTCTAAACCTCCTGTTTGCAGTGGCGCTGCTGCTTAGTTATCTGGCACCGGTCACCGACCCGCGCAACTACCCGCTCATCGCCGTCTTAGGGTTTGGCTACCAGGTGCTGGTATTGGTCAATCTACTGTTTGCCGGCTACTGGCTGCTGCGCTCGTGGCAGTATGCGCTGCTATCCCTGCTTTGCATTGTAGCCGGGTTTTCTATACTGGCTTCCAACTTCGGGTTTCGCGCTGCCAGTCCGGTTGCGGCCGTGAAACAACCGGGCGCCATCCGGCTGATGCAGTATAACGTGCGTGGTTTCCGTGGCATCGGCAGGTATGAGAACGACCCTACTTATACCGAAATACTGGCGCTGATAAAAAAAGAGCAGCCGGACGTGATTGCCTTTGAAGAATATACCCTCCGCAGCGGGGACAGCATCAGCATTACCGATTCAATTAAAAAAGCGCTCGGCACCACTTATGCATATTACAAAGCGTTTGCGGGAAACAAAGACGTATCGTCCGGCGTGGCGCTGTTTTCTAAATTGCAGGTGGCCGGCAGCGGGTATATCACTTCGCCCCCGGCGCTCCAGACAAGGGCTATCTTTATAGACGTACGGTACAAAGGCAGGATAGTAAGGGTATATGCGGTACACTTAGCTGCCGTAGATATACGGTCTGACGATAAAACCCGTATCCTTAACGGTGGTGTAGATCTTGGTAACACCACCTTTATTAAAAGCAAGCTCACCTCGGCATTTATAGCGCGGAGCCACCAGGTAGCTTATATTAAAGACGGCGTGGATAGTTGTACATACCCGCACATTATTTGCGGGGATTTCAACGATACGCCCCTTTCTTATGCCGTGAATACCCTTGGCGACGGGTTGATAAACGCTTTTGCAGCAAAGGGCAGCGGCCTTGGCGTTACCTACTACAGCCGGTTTCCAAAACTGCAGATAGATTATATACTGGCAAGCCCGGTGTTTAACGTGCTGAATTACGAAGCGTTAGACCAGGAAATATCCGATCATAAACCGGTAATCAGTGATTTGATTTTTAAATAAAACCGGTATGGCAGTTAGAGCCGGTGTGTTACTTTTTCTTTTACAAAAAGTGATCAACCTTTTACTGTTTGGATGCCTGTATTATACATCCGCTTACTATTTGATGGCGGGTTGCCATCAGCAGAACAACGCTGTTGGCGCAACAAAGCCCGTGCAAACAAAAACGAGGTTCGATTTTTAAACAGCCGCTACGGCACTTTATCTTTATACCGTCAACAGAAAACACCTGTATGAAACCGGCAGCCGTACTTTATTTAAGGTGATCTATATCGTCTATATCGCGGGGGCGTCCAGACTCTTTTTTATTTTTCAGTAAATCATTATAACCAATGAAATTTACAGTTAACGAACAAGTATTGCCGATGGTGGGGAATTGAAAAACGTCCGCCTGGCTCCGCCGCGGCGGACATTATTTATTCAAAGATTAATAATTTATTCTGACCTGCCTGCCGGCAGGCAGGTGTTCAAAAGAGTTTCTTCCGTCCGAGCCAAAGCCAAATAGCGAACCGATGCCGACCTGCCTGCCGGCAAAGGCAGGTTGCTCCAACGTTCAGCCCCGCTCATATCTTCACCAAAACATTGATCAGGCAAGCGTGAACTTTGAAGCCCCGCTAAGAAAGTTGTAAAACTATTCTGCTCAATAGGCATAAGCGCTTGCTTTTTTCTTTTTAGAATCTGAACAGTACTTAAGGATATTACTTGTTTAACAATCCTGTATAATGATGAGTAAAGAGGAAAGAAAGAAAATGTTTATTTATCCCTTGCTTCTAAAACCAACCGCAATGAATGATCTAAAGTATGGAATCGGTATTGACGTCTCAAAAGAGAAATTTGATGTGTGCCTGTCGCTTATCGACACGGCTCAAAAAGTAACGGTTACATCTTCTTCCTCCTTTGCCAATAATCTGAAAGGGTTTACAGCTTTCCATAGCTGGTGTGCAGCAAAGCAGCAGCAACCATTGCCAACTGTTTACCTCATGGAAGCAACCGGCATCTACCATGAACAGTTAGCCTGGTTTCTCTTTGAACAGCAATGTAACGTTGTAGTAATGCTTCCCAACAAGGCCCGCAAGTATAAAGAATCGCTGGGTTTAAAGTCTAAGACAGATAGCATGGATGCCAAAGGCTTATCACGCATGGCCTGCGAGCAATGCCTTACCAGATGGCAGCCTGCAAGCAAAAAAGATATATCAAATTCGTATCATCACCCGGCAGGTAGAAGCGGTGGCAGGGCAGATTACCGTTGCTCAGAATCAATGGCATGCTTTATCTCACGGCATGTACCAGGTAAAAGCGATCAATGAAATGCTGGTAAAGCAGATAGAACTGCTGGAAGCACAAAAAGAAAAGATGCAGCAGACATTGGTGGCACTGGTAGAGGAAGATGTGGTGCTAAAGGAAAAGTTTGCCAACATTCTAAAGATAAAAGGGCTGGGCACGCTGTCCCTTGCCACCATTGTTGCAGAAACAGATGGCTTTGCACTAACTGAAAATATCGCCCAGCTAACCAGCTATGCCGGTTATGTCGTAGTGGAAAGCCAGTCGGGCAACCGTAGGGGAAAACAAAGATATCCAGGAAGGGAAACGGGCACATCCGCCGTGCCCTGCACTTTCCATCATTAAACATAGTACGCTATAAGCAGGCCAATTTTCACCAGCTTTATCAAAGAATTTATGAAAGCAGCAGCATTAAAATGAAGGGATATGTAGCCGTACAAAGAAAACTGTTAGCCTTAGTTTATACATTATGGAAAAAGAATGAGGCATTTGATGACAGCTATGCAAAACAAGCTTCTGGAGATAAGGAGCCGATGCCTTCTTTGGCTTCGGCTTTGCAAAAGCCGGATAAAAAAATAGCTCCGGCCAAAGCCGGAGCTACACAAGATAAGCTTCCGTCAACTTGTCGCCGTAAGCCCTCTTTGGCTTGAGGTAAAGCTAAGGAAAAAAGACCTTTTATTTGGATTTGATGACAGTACCTATTGGCAATACTCTTGTTGGTAGCAGTTTTTGGAATATGCTGTCTCTTTGTTCGTCAGATATGTCATTTGAACGCATTTCTATTTTGAATTTACTTGAATTAATAACTGTGTCAAGATATTTAGTTTTATAACCGTACCAACTTTTTGGTTCTAAAACATAAACATCATTGTCATTAAGTAAAGAATAATTGAGATTTACAATACTGTCATTTTTGAAAGTTATACTGTGGTCAAAAAGTCCAGTCGAAGGAATTTGATTTTTTGTTAAACCAGTGCTGCTATATACAATAATGAAGTAAGGTTTGTCCGCATCAATATAAATTCTTGTATCCTTGTTTAAATACAAGTAAACAAATGGAAGTAATGTTAAGAAGACGACTTCTATTATAATCGCTCTTTTTAGCCCCATCTTTTTTATAAGAAACCTGTCAATAAGGAAAATAAGATAAAGTCCAAAAGCCCACATTGCAAGAACTCCTGTGGCAAGTTCGCCTTGGTCTTTAGATAACAATAAAATGGCAATACTTGCTATACACAAGATTATACCAACAATTGTCAGAACAAATAAAGGTGTAATATTTTTGAAAAGTCTTCTAATTGTTGAGGTCATTTAAAATTGCTACCAACTCATCAATTATAACCTCTTTTCGATTATCAAAGCACGATGTGAAAGTAACTCCGTCAATTTCCGTAAGTAAACCAATTCTAAGCGGAGGACAACCTAACTGGATAACATTACCTGGTTTGGTGAAATCTTCGAGGCGAAGTTTAAATGAAGAGAAACCGAATTCATTCACAGACTTTAATATCAGTCCGGCATTCTGTGGTGTGGGATTTAGCCAGATATCTAAGTCGCCGGTATAGCGCGGATGTCCGTGTATGCCAACTGCATAGCCGCCAACAATTAAATATTCAGCTTTGTTTTTGATTAATAATTCCATAAACTCTTTGAAGTCCCGGCTGAACATCTTTTTTGTAATTTATATATTGCTGCCTTAAGGTCTCAACAGCTTGAAGCCTTTCAATTTCACTCCTTGAAGTCCAGTAAAGAAAATCAGTATTTTGATCTTTTAGCCGAACTATTTTCAGGCTTCTTTCCATACTTCAAATGTAACGAAAAATTTCAATGATCATGGCTGCCAACGCGCTGCCGGTCCGGTTACTGCGGTTAAACAACCGGGCGCCGCCCGGCTGATGCAGTACAATGCGCGCGGCTTCCGGTACACCGGCAGGCACGGGAACGATCCTGCCTACGCCGGAATAACAGAACTGATAAAAAAAGCAGCCGGATGTTATTACTTTTGAAGAATATACCTTCCGTAATGGCGATAGCATCAGCATTACCGATTTAATTAAAAAGCGCCCGGCACTACATATAGCTGTTATAAAGCTTTTGCAGGCAAGAAACCATCAGTTACTGTTTATAAAAACAGTTGCCCCCATTATACACCCGCTTACTATTTGATGGCGGGTTGCCATCAGCAGAACAATGCTGTTGGCGCAACAAAGCCCCTGCAAACAAAATGAGGTTCGATTTCTAAACAGCCGCTACGGCACTTTATCTTTATACGGTCAACAGAAAACACCTACTATATGAAACCGGCACCGGTAATTTCTATACTGTCACTGTATTTATCAGCAGTTTTTCCTGCCACGCCCGTCCGTATTATGCTGCTGCTCCCGCAGTGCCCGCCACTGCTCCTGCATGCTGCAGGCCCTGTTGCGATAGCGGCCGGCATGGCTGTAATTATGCTGCTGGCAGGATTGATCTACGGCATAGCAGCGGCTGCAAAAGGCCGCGGGCAGACTCTTAACGACCACCGGCAGCAACAAAATGAAACCAAAGATTAAATAGTTTGGACAGTTCGTTAGCACATCTACAATAAATAACATCTTTTATAAAAAAATATCTAACGCAATTTAGCCGCTGTTGCAATTTGATAAAATGTAAAGTTTATTTTTACTGCAATGTACTATCCCAATACGTGCATTTGATTAGTATCTTTTTTGACAGCGTACACTACCAATATTTTAAAAAACGCCTAACTTCAACACCTACAATCCATGCAACAATCATTAGAATGGCACCTGCTGCGCACCAGGAACGGGATGGAAAAAAAAGTGGAAACCGCACTTACCCGCAGCGGTATCGCCCATTACCGCGCTTTGGCTGGCCCTGCCACCGGAATGCTGCCTGCAGCTAATGCCGCTCCTGCTTCGCTTTTTCAGGCATTGCTGTTTGTAAAAATAGCTGCCGCCCAGGAGGCATTTGTAAAACAGGTGAAAGGTGTTACCGGTTTTGTTTACTGGCTGGAGCAGCCGCTGATCGTTCCGGAAGCGGAAATGGACATACTCCGGCAGTTTATGGGCCGGTATGTGGCTGTAAAGCTGGAAAAGATCTCCGTTGATGCCAATACCCCTGCGCTTATAACAGAAGGATTTTACAATATGCACGATGGCTACCGCACGGCAGCTACTGCGGCCATAGCTGTCCTGCCCTCCTTAGGCTACAAGCTGAGTGCCGCAGTGGCTGAGCTGCCCGTAACTGCAACTACCGGTCGGGAAAATGCAGCGCCGCTCAAGCGGATGCACACGCGGTTGCAGGAAATGATATATTTAAAAAGTTTGCTTAACTGAGCTGATTTTTCTTTGCTGCTATTCCTTCTTTCCCGGCTCATGCGTTATCTATAAGCGCCTGTGCGCTTACCGCCCGGCAGCTTTGCTTTTGTAAAGAGCAGTAAGCGTTGTGGCATGCACCTGCAGAAAAAGATAAAAGGCGATCGTTTTTTTATAAAGCCACAAGTGCTGCGGTATGCCGGTAAATTAAATGCGGATCACCATGTACATTTACCATAACTATTACAGCACTTTAATCCCTGCCGCGGTATGATAAAAGGTTTCAGCCACTTGATGCGCTTACTATTCCGGTTGCTGGACTTTTTTATTCTCAATATCGTACTTTTTCTGGCTAAGTTAGCTTTTCATCATCTGCCGGATGGCAACGGCCATATTCCGTTTATAAAATACTGGGCTTTTTTAGTAGTTGCCTGGTACACAGTAAGCTGGGCAGGCGGCGTTTATAACGCAACAACTATCGAATCGTTTGAAATTTTTTCGCGTGCTACCGTAAGAAGCTACCTGCTGTGGGTATGTGCTGCCCTGTTTTGCCTGTTCTTCTTTGGCACTTTTGCCCTGCCGCACGGACTTATTTTTGCCACCCTTGCCGGTTTTGGAGGGGCGCTGCTGCTCAACCGTATCCTGTATATCCCGCTGGCTAACTTGGTACGCCGGCGAAGCATACTCCATAGAAACGTATTGGTGGTAGGCTACAATACCACCGCAAAAATGCTGGTCGAAAACCTGGAAAGCGAGCACTATCATATTATCGGTTATTGCGAGAACGCCGACCTCGTACACGAGCCTTCCCTGTACCCGATAACCGGCAGCCGGCAAAGCGTGATGGCGGTGGCAAAAAAGTATGCAGCCAATGAAATTTTCTGTACCCTGCCTATGGAGACCTTTCCGGAAATTTACGAGCTGATGCACGAGGCCGACCAGGCCTGTATCCGTTTTCGGCTGGTGCCGCCGCTGCATGCTTTTGTAAAACGGCCGATGCACCTGAGCTATTTAAAAAATATCCCCGTGCTTTCGCCGCGCGAAGAGCCGCTGGAAGACTATACCAACTGGTACCGGAAGCGCATTTTTGATGTGCTGATCAGCGCCGTTGTGATCGTGTTCCTTCTTTCCTGGCTCATTCCGCTGATGGCCTTGCTGATAAAGATCGAATCGCGGGGCGCCGTTTTTTTTGTGCAGATGCGGAGCGGTAAAAACAATGTGCCGTTCCCCTGTATTAAATTCCGCAGCATGTACCCCAATAAAGAGTCGGATGAGAAGCAGGCTTCAAAGAATGATTTCCGGGTTACCCGGGTAGGCAAATTCATCCGTGCTACCAGCATTGATGAGCTGCCGCAGTTCTTCAATGTCTTTTTAGGCGAGATGAGCGTTGTTGGACCGAGGCCACACATGCTTAAACACACCGAAGACTACTCCCTGCTGATAAATAAGTACATGGTGCGCCAGTTTTTGCGGCCCGGCGTTACGGGCTGGGCGCAGGTAAACGGCCTGCGCGGCGAAACCCGCAGTACAGAAGATATGGCCGCACGTATCGAACACGATATCTGGTATATGGAAAACTGGGGCATGTGGCTCGATGCGCGGATTATTATACTTACTGCCAGCGGATTTTTTAAAAAACAAAAAAATGCTTTCTGATTCCTGCGCTCATCCCTGCAGCCGCTGCGCCGGCCGTTAAATGCAGCAGGCTGTTCTCATGGCACTATCCTTGTTTCTTGTACCACAAAAAATACTTATGTACAGTACTTACATACAAACAACCGATAAGGCATTGTGCCACCTGTTTCTGCATTGCTGCTTTAAAGATGGCAGTTTCAGCGAAGCGGAAGTAGATAATGTATCAGCCAAATTTGTAACACTCGGATTGCAAAAAGATTTAAACTTTAAAGAAGAGCTGCTTAACTACCGGTCGTACAAAGACACCCTTGTAAATGACCACCAGTACGTTCAGGACCTTATCAGCCGGATAAACCCTACGAGCGAGCTGGCACTCTATTCTTACTGCCTCGAATTGGGCTTAAGCGATAATGCGCTTGAGTTTGCGGAGGAAGAACTGCTGCAAACAATCGGGGCCGCTTTAAAAATTGATGCTGCGGAGCAGGAAGCTATACGCAGGCTGTTTGTGCAGCGGCAATTGGTAGCCGCCAACAAGTTTTTTTAATGCAGTGTGATGGAAATAAGTCCTGCTGCAACAATTAACAAGCAGCGTGTGTTTAAAAGCCTTGGCCTGCCCTCTTCTGATATTAACCTGTGAGTAGCCGAACTTTCATTCACCGGCTTCCTGCCGTCTGTTATATTTCCCATATAGTTTTTTTAAGAGCATTTTTTATACTCATACAAAGTGTATGGATAATCTTTTTGCCACATTGATACCTTCGCCCTTCTGTGTTAAGATGTATCCGGAGCAGGACTTAAAGTTACATTGTAAGCGGGGATTTAGCTGGCGGTTTATCCTCTCATCCCTGTCTGTTACGGCTACTGTCTTGTGCACCATAAAAGCTGCGGTCTGTCTGTCTTAATTAACAGCAAGCACCCGTTAGCAATAATTATTCATAACGTGCACAGCGTGCAACAGCGCATGTTTTTTAGCCTGAAAGTGAGCCTGCCTTGTATAAATGAGAGGTGAGCTACGTTTCTGCCTTTCCATGCTGCTGCGGTGAATTTTTATTAAAATTAAATTTTTGTAACCGGCTTCCTGCTTTGGCAATCAGTGCATTCCTGCTGCTTTATGTATAGTAAATCACTTGCAAAATAAAACTACCTTTAAAACCGGCACGGTATTTAAAGCATCCCTTTTTATAAAAAACACATAATTCTAACCTATGGCAGATCTTGATGTACAACCTAAGAAACAAACTTCCTGGTTGCCCTGGCTCATTGCAGCTATCGTTCTTATTGGCTTATTGTTCTTCCTCTTGCGTGGTTGCAACAAAACGGATGCTGTTGCTACTACCGGCGACACTACTAACACGGCAACAACCGATGCCAATGCAGCAGGCGCAGTAGGCACTACCACCCCGGCAGCCGGCAGCGGCGCAAACTGGGATAATATTGACCGTAATGCACCCGCCGCTTCGTACGATGAAATCACCGACAAAAATATTAATGTACGGGGGAATGAAAATTATGGCATTTACAGTATCGGCGAGAACATTCTGTTTGAAACAGACAAGAGTACGATCCGCAAAGACGCAGCACAAAACTTAAAGCAGCTTGCCGCTTCCATTGATAAGCGCTTTAAAGGCGGCGACCTGCGGGTGTATGGCTATACCGATTCTGTTGGCAGCAAAGGCTACAACAAAGAGCTGGCACAGCAACGTGCTGAAGCGGTACGCACCTGGCTGGCTGCAAACGGAAATATAGATTCCGGCAAAATTTCTATTAATGCTATCGGCGAAGGGCAGCCTGTAGCAACAAACGCTACTGCGCAAGGCCGGCAGCAAAACCGCCGCGTAGAAGTGGTAGCAAGAAAAGCACAGTAAAAAAGAGTAACCCATTTATTAATCATGGAAGCAACACTGCTTCCTAACTAAAAATAAGATTATGACAACGAATGAAAACACAGGCAACCGCCTGCAGAAACTGAAAGGCAGCAATTACGAAATTGTTGATGGCGAGCCTGATATACGTGGCTGGGATGTGAAAGATAGTGCCGGTAAAACAATTGGCGAAGTAGATGAATTGATTTTTGATGTAGAATCGCGCAAAGTGCGCTATATGGTTGTGGACCTCGACGATAACGACTTTGACCTGGATGATAAAGATGTGCTTATCCCGATTGGACTTGGTGAACTGCATACCAAGGAAGATGACGTTATCCTGCCCGGCGTTACCGCAGAGCAACTGAGAAGTTTACCGGAGTACAAAGATGATATCAGCACTGCTGATGAAAGCACGATCCGCAATATATTTGCAGGCGTTGGTACCGCAGGTCTTGGTGCAGCGGCTTTAAGCACCGGCGATACGACGCCGGACTTCTACAGCCACGAGCACTTTAACGAAGACAACCTGTTTAAAAACCGTAAAAGTGTTTCAGCAGCAGATACTACCACCCTTCCGGTAATTGAGGAAGAGCTGCAGGTTGGTAAACGCACAGTAGAAACAGGCGGAGCTTATATCAAATCGCGTATAGTAGAGCGCCCTGTGGAAGAAACTATCAACCTGCGTGAAGAGCAGGTGCGTGTAGAGCGTACGCCCGTTGACCGCCCGGTAAGCAATACGGACTTCGATACTTTTAAGGAAGGCGTAATCGAATTAAACGAATATGCAGAAGTGCCGGTAGTATCTAAAGAAGCCCGTGTGGTAGAAGAAATAACGATTGGTAAAGACGTGGAAGAACATAGCGAAACAATCCGCGATACCGTAAGAAATACAGAAGTGGAAGTAGAGAATATAGAGAAAGGAACTACCTCGCTTGATAAGACAACCGATTTATAAACGGTCGTTCCTGCAGATTTTATAAGCGTAAAAGTGGCAACTGTAATGGTTGCCACTTTTTATTGCTTTTGATTTTACAGTTTAATATACCTGTCTCCATTAACAACATCAATGATTAGTATGAAAAAAATAATTTACCTGAGCGTCGTTCTGTTAATTGCTATAAGCAGCCATCTTTCCGCCCAAACGTATAAAACCACAGACGATACCGCAAAGCTGAACAAAGAGTATGAAGCGGTGACAAAAAACATTGCCGACCTGACCACCCAATTAGCTGCAGCGCAAAGCAAGCTGACAGATTATCAATCGAAGGCGGAAGCTGCTACGGCCGATGCAAAAAGCTCTGCCGATGCCAGCAGTTCGCAGGCATCTAAAGCCACCAACGGAAGTGTGAAAGAAGCTAAACGGGCCAAGAGAAGAGCCAAAGGCGCTTACAATGATGCGGAAGATGCACAGGATGCCAATGGCAGGATGAAGAAGCAACAGAAAAAGATAGAGGAGCTTAGTGCGGATCTTGAGAAGAATCAGAAGCGCTTACAGGAGCTGGACACTATGCGTACGGCTATATCGGGCGCGCCGCAACAGCCTTAAAATAATTCTGTAAACCCACACCCTTTTTTAATAAAAAAGATATTCCGCATTTACCTGTAACGGGTTTAAACTATAATATTTATGGTTGCCTTAACTACTCCCTTTTATAAAAAGTTAGCTTATATATTAATCTGTATTATCGCCATTGGATACCTTGTTATACTGGGTAAGGAATTGTTGTCTCCGCTTATTTTTTCTATCTTATTTTCTATTGTGCTGCTGCCGGTAGCCAATGCCTTGGAGCGCAGGCTGCGCCTGCCCAGAAGCATGGCTGCACTGGCATCGCTGCTGCTGTTTATTACCTCTATAGCGCTTATCGTGTACTTTGTTGGCTCGCAGTTAACCAACCTCGCCAGCGACTGGCCAAAATTTCAGGAACAGTTAAGGGCTTCCATTGATTCGCTGCAAAACTGGATCGCGTTGAAGTATAATATCAATGCAAACAAACAGTTGACCTATTGGCATAATGCTACGACCAACATGATTAATTCCGGCACTGCTTTTTTGGGTACCACCGTTCTTTCCGTATCATCCATATTGCTGTTCCTTATTTTCACACTGATAGACATTTTTTTCCTCCTGCTTTACCGCAGGCTCATCCTTAAATTCCTGGTATCGGTTTTTAAAGAAGAACATTCCAAAGTGGTAAATTCCATCGTAGAGCAGGTGCAACTAATCATCAGGAAGTATGTATTGGGTTTATTGCTGGAGATGACGATTGTATCTACCGTATGTTGTATTGCCTTTTGGGCGCTGGGAATAAAATACGCGGTGCTGCTGGGCCTGCTTACCGGCCTGCTTAACCTGATCCCGTACATCGGTATTTTTACGGCCCTGGTCTTAAGCCTGCTGATCACCTTTGCCACATCGGTAGCAACAAAAATATTACTGGTACTGATTGTAATCGTTAGTATGCACCTCATAGACAGTAATATACTGCTACCCCTTATCGTAGGTTCCAAAGTAAAAATCAATGCCATGATAACCGTGTCGGGAGTGGTTATCGGGGAGATGATATGGGGAATACCGGGGATGTTCTTGTCTATCCCGGTAATTGCCGTGCTAAAAATTATTTTTGACCGGGTAGAAACCCTGCAGCCATGGGGAATGCTGCTGGGCGAAGAGGCGAAGGACAATCCTAAAACCGTTGCCCGAAAAAAGACTTACAAAATAATGTAAGCTTCCTACTTACAAAGATTTCCGGTATTGTTCTAAAATATATGATGCGTATTATGTAACCAGTTTTTTTACCGCAGCGCAGCAGAGAAGGCAAAGTTTATACTGCGCATAACCTTCTGCGAAACTTTTATCTGCCCTTGTTCCCTGCCTTTCCAGGCAGGCAGGTCCGCATTAAAATTATTTGTCATCAATTTTACAAGGCCATCGGATTCAGTCCCTTTTTATACTTTACTAAAGGCTATGGCTGCCCCGGCGCGACCGGCCGCACAGAAATAACGCTGTCCACCACAAACTCGCTTACACCGCGCCAGGGCACCGGGTGAAGGTATTCTTTGTAATGCACTTCCAGCATAGCGCCGGCATTCTTGTTTAACTGTGCGGCCACATTGGGGTCGGTAACGGAAAACATAAACTCGTTGGACTGAAAAGAGCCTTGCGTTTGCGAGCGGAAACCGCTTTGTATCAGCCGGCCTTCGTAGGTTTTAAACAAGTAGCCTTTATGTACAAAATAATTCATAACGCCGGCCTTGGTTCCATCGCCAAATACAAAGTAGTAGTTGTAATAGAATAAGCCGATAGCTACTACCAGCACCACCGCAATAATGATTGTTATAATTCTTCTCATGACAAATAATTTTTTGTCGTTTACAAAAACAGTAAACTATCCAGTTAAATGAATTACTTCTTTACCTGCAAAGATTGCACCTTATACCAAACCGCTGTCAGGATGATAAACAACCTGCCCGGTTTGTTTGCATGTAAGAAAAGCGTATCAACAGCAAAACGGAACAGGTTGATAAAGCTGTTTTACCAACCTGACAGCGGTTTAAGTATTAGCGCTTATTAAATGTTGAAATAAAGTGAGACAACGTTTTTTACCTGGTTACTTTCCTGTTTTAATAGTTGACCGGCGCATAATGCAGGGTAATTGCAGCAACAGTTTTGCCCTTTGTATTACGGCCTGCATGGCTACTGTACAACTTTGCCGGCGCCCCGGCAAATACAACGCTGCTGCGCTTTTAAACCCCTTCCCTTTTTAATTATCCATTTCAAACAGCGGATAAATTTTGTCTTTTCTCTCCTGATTTTAACGTCTTTTCCTGCACTTGTTTTTTGCTTCATTGCCTTACAAAGAACAACTACTGCGTTCTATCCGCCGGCAGGCTGATTTGTCATTCTTTTACTGTCATTTTTTACCCGCCAATTACTCAGGAAATGCCATTGCAGCATTACCTGCTGCAATCACTAACAAACCTATAACACCTTTGTTATAAGCATGTTACAATCATTTGTATTTATAAAAAAAGCATACAAATTGCATATTCTGTATAAAACAGTTTAACAATGAAAAATATAATAATGATGTTACTGGGTATCGGGCTAACAATGGGCGCCACTGCTACTCAGCCAAAGCTTGCCGGTACCGGCCGGATTAGTGGAAGAACGTCCGCTAAAGTAGTCGTTGTTCATCCGTATGCATACTACCCGTACCGGTTTGGCTATAGCCCTTTTTATAATCCTTATTATGGTTACAACGCTTTCTACTATTCGCCCTTTGCTTACCGGCAGCGGCCCTCGAAGCTTGATTTGAACATCGAGCAGATCACCAATGATTACCAGCATGATATTGCTGCAGTAAGGCATGATAAAACCTTGGCTAAGGCAGACAGGAAACAGAAGATCAGGGATTTGAAACACGAACGGGAAAACAGTATTATCGAAGCCAAGAAAAGTTATTATCAGGCACGTGAAAAGAACGAGCAGTAAAAAAATTTTGGAGCGGCTTAATAAAAAACCCTGCGTTAACGCAGGGTTTTTTATTTTTTATAAGCTGATCCTTTACGAAGTAATTAACGCTATTGATTGATTTATTTATGAATGAGTTGAGCTACCGGCTGCAGTTCCTTTTACATTTTAAATAGCCGGGTATCGGGATGAAAAGTCTGCCACGAATGCCAGAACTCCTGGTAAGCCTGCACAGCCGTTAATTGCCGGCCTTTAAGCGCTCCGCTTACGCACAAGCCTTTCATTGTCCAAAGCGAACGGGTGTTGTTATCAACCAACGTATCATTATTCCTTTTTTTAAACTGCAATGCCATAGCATTCATGCGCCTGTCGAACACATGAAAAGAGGTCGTGTCCCGCTCCACCGTCAGCAACAGGGGCATGGATGGCATGGAATCCTGTATCATTTTTTGTTTAATCAAATCATTCCAGTCGTATGCTTTTGCAGCGCCGTTTTTACTAACGCCAACCACCCAGGATTTAAATTGCCAGGAACCGGAATCCCGGTGTTCGAGGCTACCTTTAATAGTACCGTTGTCGTAATCTGCCAGGTTTTTGTAGTCGTCGTTATACGTTGTATCCGGCTGCATTACAGTAGAGGCCGGATGCGTCTCCAGCCAGCTTTCCAGCGGTAACTGCTGCGAGGGCACTTCCTGTAACGCCGCGCCTTTTAAGGGTCCGGCAATGGCAATACCGGTTGCCTGCTGCCACCAGCTTTTGGTTGTCGCATCTTCAAACATCGCATTGAAGTGATCCATGCCTACCAACCGGAATGTTTCCATTTTATTATTTACGAAGGGACTGTACACGCGGCCGGTGCGGCAAACGGTACAATAGGTAATCATTACCGGCTGGCCGCCAACGGTATCCCGTACCTGGTGATGGTAACCGATTAACTGAATGGGATAAGCTTTTGCTTCGCCATTAATCATTACCCCAATCACCAATTTGTTTTTATGAATGGTGGTATCGCCGGCAGCAGCAAACTGCTTGTTACCCGGCTGGTAAAACATCTTATCGGCCTCAAAGCGGAAGTTGAAAAAGAAGAATACCACACTATAAAAAAGAAGGAGGCACCCCATTACGATTTTCAGCCACAATTTCCCACTTTTTAAAATGTTTACTACCGGATAAATCAATAATGCCAGCGCTGTTATCCGTATCCACCATAGATTGTTATTAAGCCAGTAGGCAATGCCAATGGTGTCCTCGTGCTGGCTGCCGGGGAAAGGCATGATAAAATACACCCGCGCTATCTCCGCAGCGAATAAAAGAAGAAAGCCGGTGATCAAAAGCAATCGTTTCATATAGATAACAGTTATAGTAAGCCAGTATAAGATTTAGCGCACCGGAAAAAGCAGTTTTGAATTAATAATAACCCGCTGTCAATTTTGTCAAAATCGAAATATAGAAATATCATAACTATCTTAATAACAGCTTATTATAAGCCATTTGCTCCGTAGGAGCATCCTGTTTATAGCATAGCAGATCTTTCGATTAGCTCCATCGGAGCTTCCTGAAGGGAGGCTTTTAAAGAGCTGTTTCATTAATTATTTTCAATGGTTATAAACAGGACGCTTCTACGGAGCAAGTATTACTGTACAACACGCTTCAGCTACAAACAGGCAGCCCTTACAGGGCTATCTTAACACCTATTCAGCAACTCCGCCAACAGGTTAGAAGTATCCATAATCCACCTGCTGCGGGGCTGCTCTTGTAAAACTTATTGGAAAACGTTCCTTTTCATTTTCCGGTATAAGACAATCCTTCGCCTCAATGCACTATTTACTGCTCGGTTACCGGCAGCGGAAATTCGGTCCATACATCATCGCCGGCCCTGTCCACAGGCAGTTCGCCCAGGCGGTTATAGCGGCGCATATCAATCCAGCGGTGCCCTTCAAAATACAGGGAATACCTGCGCTGTTTCAGCATCTCCGTAAGCAAGGCGTCTTTAGTGGAGGCGCCACTGTAATTAGCAAGTCCATGTTTGGTCCGGATTATATTTAAAGCCTTTACACCTTCGCTTAAGTTATCCGATTGAATATTGGCTTCTGCATAAATCAGGATTAACTCTTCATTGCGGATAATGGCAATAGGCGCAGTGCTGGAAGTATAAACCCATACATCCCGGTTGCTGCTTAAATCACTCAGCGAAGCGGTGGCTGTGCGCAACGTAGCCTTGCCGATTCTATCGTCGCCACTTTCAATATCAGCAGCGTAGGAAGGATGCGCCGGCCGTACTTCCCCGGTTTGGTTTTGCGGAATAAATACCGGGTTCAACTGGTCGCCGGAGCCCGTACCGAAAACATGATAAACGCCCAGCGCAAAGTCTTTGTCCAGTCCGAAGAAGGAAGTATTCAGATCGCTTAATGCATCGCTCCAATGTTGCTGATATACGGCTACTCTTGCCGACAGGGCTTTGCTTACCTGCAACAACCCCGCAGCATCACTTAAACCGCCAAAGCCTGCCAGGGGAAAACTGATTGCAGCCGTGCTAAAATCGGCACTTGCATCATTAAGCAGCGAAGCGATGGCGGCAAGCCCGTCGCTGTAGTTCACAATGGGTCCCAACTGGTCCGGATTGGCAACATCAACACGGATGCCGTTGCTGTCGGTAAGGTTTAAATTCAGCAGCAACTGGTAAGCCTTGATCATTTTGGCAAAGCCGGTGTAGCCCTGCTTTTGCGCTGCCGTAATGTTGGTGGAGTTGGTGGCAGCGTCTATCAGCACATTGCAGTTTTTTACCACGCGGTAGCGGGCGGCCCAGGGCGTGGTAATATAAAAATTACTGCCGCTTAATATTGCTTCGTTGGCGCCCAACAAATCGGTAACGTAGCGCGGTTCGGAGGTTGCAAAATGATAGCTTTCCCTGCCGATGATGCCCATGTCATCGTAGTAAAAAGCGAGCGAATTGCGCATGCCCGATTCGGTGCCGCTGACAAGGTTGTTGAGCTCGGCGGCGGTTGCATTATTCTGAAATTGCTCTACCGTAGCGCCGTTTAAATTGCCGTAATCTTTTTTGCAGGCACTAAAGAATAACATAAGAACTGCAACAAGAATCAGATTTATTGTAATTGGTTTGTTCATATAAATGATGTTTGAAATGGTATCTGTTTAACTATCTGCTTTTGGCCGGAAGCTTTACTACTGCTAATTATCAGCACTCGCATACGTGCTGAATCATTGCTCCGGATGTACAAGTGAGTGACACCTGCCTTTGCCGGCAGGCAGGCAACAGGCGATGCCATGAAAGGCAAAAGCCGGTAACCAAAAATGTATTTCATTTTTAAAACGATTTTATAAATCAAGTGATAAATGAAACTCGGCGCGCTTGCTGGCGGGATACGGATCTACGTCCACGCCGGTAGAAAAGCCGGTTCCAAAGTTGGAGACTTCGGGGTCGTAAGACTTATAATGCGTAAAGGTTACATAATTGTTTAACGACACGCCTATCCGGATGCCTTTGATATAACTCACCGGTGTTTTGGTAAATGTGTAATACAGGCCTGCTTCACGCAAACGCAGGTAGCTGGCGTCCTGCACAAATATCCGCGCAGTCGTGCCTATCTGCATAATGCGATACACCGCATCAGGTACGCCTATCTTATTAGTTACCGCGTCGTAATCTTTGGTAGTGCCGCCAAAATCATTCTCCAGAGAAGTGAGGTTCACATTATCGCCGCCGTTTTTCCAATGCAACAGGAAGCGCAGGCTCAGGTGACTGAAGAAAGTGATTTCGTTGTACGTATTCATCTGGAAGTCCGGCTCTGCATTGCCCAGCACGCCTACACCATTCGCACCGTCTAAACCTAAAATTTGTGTAGCCGACTTGCCTTCCTGTATCTGGAACGAACCTAACACATAGCCAAAAGCGCCCTGCGGCACAGAGGGAATGGTAAGCCTGGTTACTTTAGACCGGTTCATCCAGAAATTAACCGAGCTGTTCCAGGTAATGCTTTTTGTTTGCACCGGCCGCGCGTTCATGCCCAGCTCGATACCGCGGTTGCGCAGGTTGCCGGCATTCACCCATTTGCTGCTAAAGCCCGAGGAAGAAGGCAAACTCTGCAGCATGAGGAAGTCGTCAATGGTTTTATTGTAGTATGTCAGTTCAAAGCCCAGCCTGCCTTTCAGCACACTGAAGTCTAACCCCGTTTCAAATTCCGTTTGCCTTTCCGGTTTGATGGTTGACTGGCCTTGCTGCGTGTTTACGATTACACCCGGATTGCCGGCGATGTTGGAGATAACCATACCTGTAAACTTGCTGCCGTAAGCCGGTACATTATTGGCCTGCCCGTAAGCGGCACGCAGTTTTATATTATCGAAAAATCCATCTTTTACAACGTTGGAACGGGTCAGGTTCCAGGATATGCCGGCCTTTGGATAGGTATAAAATTTAGCGGCATCGCCGTTGTTGCTGCTCCTGTCGAAACGCACACCGCCGGTTAAGGTTACCGCATCAATAATGGTTGCTTCTTCCTGCACAAAAAGGCCCGAGTTGAGGTACTTGTTGCGAAACTGCGTAGCATTTAAAGCGCCCGCCTGATCCACATTTGACTGGCCCGCAATTACCTGTGTGGCGATGTTGAGCAGGTTGTTGTAATCGCCCGTTTCCTGTGTAATGCCTGCCGACGTGGTGAGCGACAGATTGGTAGAAGGCGTGTAGGTATTTACGAGGGAAAGAATGTAATTGGTGCTCAGATTTTTGGTGAAGCCTTGTATGGAAGTGCCTTTGTTCACCGCCTGGAACTGCAGCGTACCGGGAAATAAAGCATTCGTTTGCAGGTTATAAAAATCGAAGCCGCCGCGTGCGATGAACTTAGTAGTGCTGATGCTGTTTTTTTGTAAAGTAACATCGAGGTTAAGCCCGGTGATAAAGCGGTTTACCGCTTCATTATTTTTTATCAGCGCAATGGTTTGCAAAGGGTTGGAAGCAGCAAAAGGATTGTTCGGATAAATGCCGTTTGCATCCGGATGCAGTTCGGCAAAAGAAGGCGTTGAGGAGAGCGCGATGCCGGTGGTAACGCCTAAATTATCGTTGCCAAATAAGCCTCTGTCGGCCGAGGAATTAATGTAATTAGTGCTGATGCCTATTTTAATGGCGTCGGTAATGCGATGGTCAACGTTCAGGCGCAGGCTGCTGTTGCGGTAGCCTGTTCTTTTTACAATGCCCTGCTCATCTTTCTGCGCAGCGGAAAAATAAAAACTCGTTTTTTCATTGCCGCCATTCATGCTCAATACGGTATTGCGGGCAAAGCCGGTATTATCATAAATTTCTTTCTCATAATCGTAAATGTGCCCTGCCGATTGTGCATCGGTAAACTGCTGCGCCAGGGCTACACTTGTTGCACTGTCGCGCGACAAGCTGGCCGCGCGGTCGGCAGTAAACGTGCGTACGCCCAATAGTTTACGGGCGGTAATCAATCCTAAGTCCTGCGATATGCTGATAGACGTTTTCCCGTTTTTACCCCGCTTGGTAGTGATGATGATTACGCCGGCTGCCGCTTTAGAGCCATAGATGGCAGCCGCAGAAGCGCCTTTTAAAATTTCTATATTTTCAATGTCTTCGGCACGCAAATCGGCTATGCGATTGGAAGGGTTATCCTGTATGGAAGTAGGTGAGCCGCCGCTTGCCGCAGAAGTAACTGCGTTCAACCCTGCGGAAGTGGTTGTATTGTCTATAAATACGCCATCCACTACATACAGCGGCTGCGTGGTGCCATACACCGAGGTTACGCCGCGCAGCTTTACCGAAATACCACCGCCGGGCGCGCCGGAGTTGGCGTTGATATAGGCGCCGGGTATCTTACCGTTTAATGCACCATCCAACGTTTGCGCAGGCGCGGTGCCGCTTAATTGTTTAGAAGAAATGGTGGTTACCGAGTTGGCCAGGTTTCTTCTTTTTACGGTGGTGGAAAGTCCCGTTACCACAACTTCATCGAGGCGGGCAACGTCTTCTTCGAGGGTAATAGTTGCGCCGGTAATAGCATCGGCCTTCATTGTTTTTGTTTTGAAACCGGTTGCGCTGATGGTCATAACTCCATCGGATGGAAGCAGTAAACTAAATCTGCCCTGCGCATCGGCGGCAATGGTTTGTGCACCGTTTTTAGCAGCGATTGTAGCGCCGGGGATGGGTGTCCCGTTGGTTTCTGTTACCTGCGCAGAAACGGTTGTGTTTTGTGCGGATAACAGCGCCGGCATCAGCATAATGCATAGCCAGCCTGTTAAAATAAGCAGTCTTCTTTTCATTGATTTTTTACTTTTGGTTGATGTGAATTTTGAGAATATTCTATTAAACGCATACCTGTGTGCCGGCAAAGGCAGAGAACGGAAATGGATGGAGATTACGCAGCGAAATTTTTATTTTTCTGATCTTTGCATAATCTAAATCTCTAAGTTTTTCTGCGGTGAAATAAAAATTAAAGCAACCATTTGTGTACTTTATCTGCTACGGGTTTACAGGTTGCGGCGATGAAAAAATATGGTTGCCGTAACCGTTTGCAACAATTTGCCTCGCCCTTAAAGGATAAGAAGACAGATCAGTTGGCGTATT
This sequence comes from Ilyomonas sp., assembly GCA_965247435.1. Lineage (GTDB taxonomy): Bacteria > Bacteroidota > Bacteroidia > Chitinophagales > Chitinophagaceae > Ilyomonas. Next base: position 4,315,400 of record OZ252019.1, read on the forward strand.
AGCCGCAAGACCGTCCACATAGCGGTTGAACATGCAGAAGGCAGCGGCTATCAACACCGTATCGTGAATATCTTTATCAGAAGCGCCAAGGTCTTTTGCGTGCGCTATCTGTTCCGCCGTAACGGCCTTCCCCCCTTTTTGTACGCTGCCGGCGATGCTTAACAACGCTTTCAGCTTATCAGCTATATCAGCGTGCTGATAATCTTTCTTTACCCCTTCTACCAACGCTGTATCGCCATCTAAATAGCAAACGGCAATCGCGCCGTGCGACTGCTGGCAATAGAAGCAATCGTTGAGATACGAAACATGGGTCGCGATCAGTTCCCGGTCTGCCATGCTGAGTCCTTCGTTGCTGCGCAGCAGTAAATTGGCAAGCTCACCCATGGGCGCGGCCGTTTCCGGGCTAAAGGCCATCAGTGACCGGATGCCCGGCAGGTTTTCATCTACATTAATATGAGGCATATTTGCGTGTTGTTGTTTATGTTTATTTCAAAAAAAGTAGCGGCGGCAGTTGCGCAGAACCATCAAAGCGCCGCAGCGAAAACTTATTTGTCTTTCTTTCTCCGCGGTAAAAATCATTTACTGAAATTCATGTTTGCATAGCCATCTTCGGCGCGCATTTTAGCACGGTCAACATATACCTGCCGGTCTTGCGGCGCCCAGGTGTTTAAGCCATCCACATAGCGGTTGAACATACAGAAGGCAGCGGCTATCAACACCGTATCGTGTATCTCTTTATCGGTGGCGCCCAGGCTTTTGGCGTATTCCACTTGTTCTTTGGTAACGAACTTGCCGCCCTTTTGTACGCTGCCGGCAATAGATAGCAAGGCTTTTAATTTGTCTGAGATACCGGCGTTCTGATAGTCTTTCTTAATGCCATCAATAAACGGCATATCACTTCCATAATAGTGCTGCGCCATTGCGCCGTGTACGTTCTGGCAAAAGAAACAGTCATTCTGCGACGACACATACGCACCAATCATTTCGCGGTCGCCGCGCGATAAAGTGTTGTTATCATCATGCAATAGAATCTCGGCCAGTTCATTTAACGCTTTGCCTGTTTCCGGACTGTAAGCCATCGGGCCCCGGATGCCCGGCAGGTCATTTTCTAAATTGATGTAAGCCATAGCAGTTTATAAGTTTTACAATTTCTAATGTTCGTTTTTACTTTGGAGCCACATATCCTTTCTCCGCCATTCGCTTACCCATCGCTTCATATTCCTTTTCATCGGTTGGTGTAAAAGAAGCAAGGCCATCTACATAACGGTTGTACATGCTGAAGGCGGCGGCTATCAACACCGTATCGTGAATTTCGCGGTCATTCGCGCCTTCCTTTCTTGCCGCCTCAACGTCTTCGGGCAACACTTCCCTGCCAAGTATCTGCACTTTGCCGGCTATATGCAGTAAGGCTTTCAGCTTATCGCTCACCGGCGCCTGCTGCATATCCTTCAACACTTCATCCACTATATTTTTATCATTACCATACAATTCCCGCGCTGCGGCTGCATGGCTCCTGGTGCAAAACACCGTGTTGTTGCGTTTAGATACGTACGCGGCAATCAGCTCCCGCTCTCCTTCGCTTAACGGCGATTCGCCGCGTAATAAAACCTGTGCTAATTCGTACAGCGGCTTGCCTGTTTCCGGCCTGAATTGTACCAGGCTTCTGATGCCCGGCACGCCTTCTTCAACTGGTATGTATGCCATCTTTTTATTGTTTATGATTAATGGTTGACGGATAGTTTTTGCTTTAAATAATTCGTCAGCTAAACATTTATCTTTTAATAAATCTATTCGGCAAAAGCAGCTATCAATTCGCGCGCTGCTGCTTTTGTATTGTCTTTTGAAAAATAAGTAAAGGCAAAACCCATCAGAAAAATGAATGAAAATGTAAAAACAGAATTGCCATAGCCGCCTAAAAACGAAACCAGTGCGCCGATAAAGAAAACCACCGTTGCCGTAAACAACCTGCCGATATTGAAACAAAAACCTGTTGCCGACGCCCGCACCACTGTAGGAAATAAGGAAGGAATATACACCGACAATGCGCCCTGGCTGATGCCGAAGAAAAAAGCCAGGATACCCATTTCCACAAAAGTGGCGGTAGAAACAGCCGTGTTTAATTTAAACACTACAAACGTCATTATAAAGCTTGCAGCAAAGCAGAGGAGCATGGTTTTGCGAAGCCCGATGGCATTGGCAATCCAGCCGGAAACGATGCTGCCGCCCAGGCCCGAAACAGCAAGCACCATCATCGTTAAACCACGCAGGTTATTCGCTTTGGCAACGTCGGCTGTAATGCTTTCTATCCAGGTTGGCGTCCAGGAAAAGACCGCCCACAAGCCGATAAGCATGGCCCCGAAAATGACCGAACCTTTTAACAAGTTTTGCTGATAACCCGGTGCAAAAAGCTGTTTGCTTAAAAGGCTGCCGGATGAAGATTGTTTATTCTGTTTCCAGCTATGAGATTCTGATAAAACAAAAGCCGCAATGATAGCTGTTGCCACAGGAACAATACCCGTTAAAAAAGCATGATGCCAGTCCGACAATAAATTGTTCATGGCACCGGCAGCGATAAACCCGACCGGCATTGCAGCGGATACAATACCAATAGCAACTGCCCTGTTCTTTTCCGGCCATAGCTCAGCTATCAAAATGTTGGTGGTTAACAATACGCCGCCAATACCGAAACCGGTGAAAAAGCGATACACGCCAACCATCAGCCACGATGCGGAAGAAGCGGTGAGTATCGTAAATAAACCATACAGGGCGGTAGAAAATATAACGCCTTTGGAACGGCCGATCTTATCGCAGATGAAGCCCCAGGCGAAGCCGCCGAACATACTTCCAAAAATAAAAATGGAGTTGATATAAGCGCTCACATTGTTCATTTTATCATTCGTTACGCCGCCCAGCAAGTCTCTCACAACTACTGGCAGGTAAACCGACATAAGCATAGACGAAACACCGCTGAACATGATGCTGATAAAACATATAGCGAAGGCTGTTGCCAACATAGGTTTGCTGATAGCTGCAAGTGCCGGCATCCCTGCCTCTGAAAATCTTTCTTCTTTCACGGTTAGTGTTTTCATGCTTATACAGTTTGCTTTTTTAAATGTTCGTAGCCTTGTGGCAGCCGGTTGTAGCCATGCTCTTTTAAACGCTCGCCGAGGCCCTGGTAAAAAGCAGGATTATCGGGTGTTACCGTCGCCAGTCCATCCACATAGCGGTTGTATAAGCAAAAGAGCGCAGCAATCAGTACCGTATCATGTATTTCAATATCGGTAGCGCCCTGGGCTCTTGCTTCCGCAATGGCTTCCGGCGTTACGGCTTTGCCGCTCTGGCCTGTTTGTGCCGCAATGGTGAGCAGCGCTTTCATTTTATTGCTCACCGGCGCTGTTGCTATGTTTGCTTTTACGCCGGCAGCGGTAGTATGCTCTCCTAATAAAACATCTGCGGCAGCCGTGTGCGCAGCCGTGCAAAAGCGGCATTCGTTTTTATGGGATACAACGGTTGCAATGAGCTCACGTTCTCCTTCGGTTAAGGTAGATGGTCCGCGCAGCAATATTTGTGTAAGCTCTCTTATTGGGGCAGCAGTTGCTTTATCGTATTCGAGCAGGCCGGTAATACCGGGCAGGTGCGCTTCCAGCGGAATATAAGGCATAAAGTAGAAGAATATGGAATGAAAGAATGAAGGCGCCTGCGCAACTGATAACCAATAGGATTGCTATAATAACAGCAAATTTTTTGAACAGGGTTCAATATGCTGAGGCAACAGCATAAAGGGCAATATTGCTACCGTGCAACAGGCTAAACTGAAAAGGAAAAAGGTATATTAGCAGGAGGCTTTAGGCGGCTGCTCCGGTACTGACATAAAAATACGTTGCAGATGTGCGCCATTAACGGGGAGATGTAAAATTGATACAGCGGCCAGCCCGCTTATAACAGGTGGATGATCCGGACAACTGCTTTCATTTGCATAGCCCTGCTTTTTTACAGACTCAGTGCTCTTTTTACCAGCCGGAAAATCGTTGCTATTTTTAGCAAAAGAAGCCTTTGCGGCATACAACTGTGTTTTGGAAACGTTGGGCAGGCACAATACATACAATGTGTCGCCGGCCACTTTCCGTTTTACATAATTATAATGAATGCCATTCATTTCTACCTGCCCGTCCACACGCTCAAAGTCCCGACTGTCGTTAATGTAGGGCATGTACAGCGGCACTTTCACGGTTATCAGGTCTTTATCGTTGTAATTATTATGATCCAGTTGTTTTACCAGTTGTGAATCCGATGTATTGATCAGGGATTGAAATAATACCGCGTACCCCACCAGATTAAACAGGTGAACAGCAAGCAGCAGTATGGCAAACAGTTTTTTCAAAAAATAGTTCGTAGTTAGAGTTTTTAAAAGTATAGATTTTTGTTTATAAAAATAAATATTCTCCTTAAACGGAAGCGTAAAAGGTAAAGCAGCCATCATTTTACACTTGTAGCTGCTGCAGTATCAACCGGTTTTTGCTGTCGGATTGCCTGATTAATCTATACAGTAATTTTGCGCAATGCTTTTATACATAAAAAACATGGTGTGCCACCGCTGCAAAATGGCGGTTCAGACAGTGCTGGAAAAGCTGAACCTGCACCCGGTGACTATTGCTTTGGGAGAAGTGGCCATAGAAGAAAAAGCACTGGCAAAGGAACAGCTACACAGCTTATCCGTTGCATTGGAAGAGATAGGTTTTGAACTGATAGATAACAAGCGGAGTAAACTGATTGAAGAAGTAAAAACGTTCATTATAAATACTGTTCATTATACAGCCGAACAACCCCAAAAGAAGTTTAGTGAGCGGTTATCCCAGCATCTTCACCACGATTACTCTTATATCAGTAACCTTTTTTCGGAAGTAGAAAGCATTACCATTGAGCGATATATCATTCAGCAGAAGATAGAAAAAGTAAAGGAATTATTGTTGTATGATGAACTATCGCTTTCGCAGATCGCCTTTCAGCTTGGATACAGCAGCACCGCACATCTCTCTGCGCAGTTTAAGAAAGCAACCGGTTTTACGCCCAGCCATTTTAAAAACAGGGGGCAAGGCAGCCGGAAAGCTTTAGACGATATTTAGCCGGCTTGCAACCTTTCTGTTTATTATTAAAGCATTATTATGAAACTTATTATTTTATCCGCACTTGCTCTTTTTATTTACCTCACCGCTCCTACCCAACCGCTCAAAAGCGAGGTGATTGCAGCAAAAGGACGAATGCCGGATCTTGCTAAAGATCTACAGAATGCCATCCATATCGTTTACGGCAGTGGCGACAGTATTATGTACACCAATTCAAAAGACGGACAACATTTTACTACATCATCATTGGTTGCGGTATTGCCAAAGCTGTTTGCTTCGGCTATGCGGGGCCCGCAAGTAGCAGCCACTGCAGACGGACTTATTGTAATGGCGTGCACCAGCGACGGGAATATTTATGCGTATAAAAAAGAAGGGCTGGGTAAATGGACAACAGCAATAAGAATAAATAATACCGCCGGAACCGCGAAGGAAGCCCTGATGGATGTGAGCGCCGAAGGCCGGCACGCCTATGCAGTATGGCTGGGCGCAAAAAACCCGAAAGGTCAAAATGTGTATGGCGCCGCATCAGCAGATGGCGGGAAGACGTGGAGCAGGAATATCCTGGTGTATGCGTCACCGGATGGCACGGTGTGCGAATGTTGCAAACCATCGGTATTGGTTAAAGGCAGCCGTGTATATGTGATGTTTCGCAATTGGCTGAACGGCAACCGGGACTTGTACGTAACACAATCTGATAATGGCGGCGCTGCCTTCCACGAAGCGAAAAAGCTGGGAGCCGGCAACTGGAAATTAAACGGCTGCCCGATGGATGGCGGCGGGCTATCAGTAACCAAGAGCGGGGCTGTGCAAACCGTCTGGCGCAGAGAAAACAACATTTATGCGACAATACCCGGCGCCCCTGAAAAGCTGATTGGGGAAGGCAAAGGCTGCACCATAGAAACAATGAACGGGAAGAATGTATATGCCTGGACAGAAAACGGAGAAGTAATAGTATTAAAACCAACCGGCGATAAAATAGTTGCCGGCAAAGGCAGTGGGCCCAATTTAAAAGGGCTTGACAATAACCATATTGTTTGCGTATGGGAAAACGAACAGCAAATACATTCGTTGCTTATTCCGTTGTAATGAATCTCAAAATCCTGTAAGTTTTATCCATAATTGTGTAACAGGTGCGGCAGACCACCGCAGTAATTTTGTGTTACAAAACATAAGATAATGACACATACCTATAACATTACCGGCATGACCTGTAACGGCTGTGTATCCAAAGCAAAAAGCGCCTTACTAAAAATGGGGGATATTACTTCGGCCGACGTACAACTTCCTGCGCCGCAGGCCACCATCACTATGCAAAAGCATATTCCTGTAGCTGTGCTGCAGGATGCACTGAGCAAAGTAAGCAACTATACCATCACCGAAGCCGATGGCGGAATGCACCATGCAGCTACAACCGGCGAAGATGCTTCCTGGCTGGCTACCTATAAACCCATTCTGATTATCGGCGCCTATATTACCGGCATTACACTTTTGCCCGCAGGTACACGTGGTGGCTTTACATGGGAAAGCCGGATGCAAAACTTTATGGCGGGTTTCTTTTTGGTGTTTTCTTTTTTTAAATTATTAAATTTAAAAGCTTTTGCAGAAAGCTATGCCATGTATGATGTAATAGCAAAACGGTGGCAGGGCTGGGGTTATATGTATGCTTTTGTAGAACTGGCCCTGGGTATAGCTTTTTTGTTAAAAACAAATCCTTTCATTACAAATGCAGTTACCTTTGTTGTCATGAGCGTCAGCATCATCGGCGTATTGCAAAGCGTACTGAATAAACGGAAAATACAATGTGCTTGTTTAGGTGCGGTTTTCAATTTACCGATGAGTACCGTTACAATTATTGAAGATGCGCTGATGATAGCAATGAGCGGGCTGATGGTGATAACAATGATATAATGACAACAATAACTTCTATATCGCAAATGCTGGTAAAATTGCTGAAGGCTATATTTGTTCATAAAAAGGAATGCTGTAAATAAGCCTTGGGCTTAACTACATGAAAAAGCTTCTCGCCACCATATTAGCCGTTGTTTACTTAGCCACTTCCTCCGGTGCGGTTATCAATGCCCATTATTGCATGGGTAAGATGTATTCGGTTGATTTCTCTACTAACAACAAATGCAGCAAATGCGGCATGAAGCACGAGAAAGGCTGTTGCGAAAGCAAAGCTAAAATACTGCAGGCGCAGGATGTTCACCAGTTGGCAGGTACTGCAATTTCTTTTCAACCTTATTATGCGGTTATAACTCCCGCATACAATATTTACTCTGCTACCTTTCCTTTATTGGCGCCGGCTTTTACTGCGCATAACAATTCTCCGCCGGGCGCTTTATCAAAATCGCTATATATTCTTTACTGCGTTTTCAGACTATAGATTTTAATGATTGAACTTCTTATGCAATGGCTTACCCATTGTGTCTTATGACATGCGCATATATTCATCATCCTAATCTTATATACATGAAAACGTTTTTGTTTTCCATAGCTATCTTCTTTTCGTTAGCTACTACTGCACAGGTAACTAAAGTATCCCTGCAGGCCAGCGGCTTAACCTGCAGTATGTGCAGCAACTCCATTAATAAATCGTTACAAACCATAGATTTTGTAGCCGGGGTGCATCCGGATGTGCAGACCTCTACTTTTGAAATCTCCTTTAAACCCGGCAGCGCCGTGGACTTTGACAAACTGAAGAAAAAAGTAGAAGATGCCGGCTTTACCGTTGCCAATTTTGTAGCTACTATAAACTTCGATAATCTCCAGTTAAAAGATAACCAGCCCATACAGGTAGCTGATAAAACCTTCTACTTTCTCCATCCGAAGACGCAATCTCTCAACGGCGAGCAGGCAGTACGGATAGTTGACAAAGGGTTTGTTTCCGGTAAAGAATACAAGAAAAACGCTGCCCTTATTACCAACAGCGGCAAAGGCATTTATAATGTAACCATCTGACTACCGGGCTTGCTTTTTACAGCAGCCTTTTAAACTTTACCGCAATGAAAATAAAGCTATGCATAGCCGCCCTGCTGCTATGCCTGACCGGTGCTGCGCAAGAGCTCTTTACTTTCACGGAGCCGGCGAGTAATATGGCTGCCAAAAGCATCGGACTACGCCTGAATAATTACATCGTGCCCGAACGCTATACGTCTAAAACAGACTATCATTTAATACCGGAAGTGATGTTTGGCGTATCTAAAAAAGTAATGGTGCACGGCGATGCTTTTTTCAGTAACCGCAGCTATCGTTTTACGGCCGAAGGTGGAAGCGTTTATGCCAAATACCGGTTCTTAAGTAAGGATGAGGTGCAGCAGCATTTCCGGATGTCCTTGTTCGGCAGGTACAGTATCAACAACAGCATCATTGAGCAGGAAGAGATTAACCTGTACGGCTACAACAGTGGCTTTGAGGGTGGGGTGGTGGCTACGCAGTTGCTGCACAAAACCGCGCTGTCATCGGCGTTATCTTTTGTAAAAGCAACAGGCAACAGCAGTGGCAATAAATTTCCAGAAGGCAGTAATAGCAAGGCGCTGAACTATACCTTATCGGCCGGCAGGCTGGTATTACCGAAAGTATATACCGATTATAAGCAAACCAATCTCAACCTGATGCTGGAGCTGCTGAGCCAACTGAACCTCGGCAGTGGTAAATACTATATTGATGCTGCGCCCTCCGTACAGTTTATTTTCAACAGTGTAGCCCGCATGGATATTGGCTATCGCACACAGCTCAGCCACAGCTTATTGAGAACATCGCCCAATGGCCTGTTCGTAAGGCTTGAGTATAATTTGTTTAACGCGTATTAAAATGGTCAGGATTCCGAACCTTTAAAAGGTTCGGAACCCTTTGCAAACGGCTATTGTGCAGCGGCATTGCGATGCCGTTGCAATTCAATCATTCATCACTAAAATCAATCAACATGAAATCGTTTAAAATTGTATTATTCACCGCACTCGTTTTTATATCAGCCAACCTGTTTGCACAAACAATCAAAACAGAGAAGATAAAAGTGTATGGCAATTGTAACATCTGCAAAAAGAATATCGAAAAAGCTTCTACAACGGCAGGCGTAACCAGTGCTGCATGGAATAAAGCTTCCAAATGGCTTACGGTAACGTATAACCCTGCTAAAGTATCCAACGAGCAGATACAAAAAAATATAGCGGCAGCAGGCTATGATACCGAAAAGTACAAAGGCGATGATAAAGCGTATAACAGCCTGGACGAATGTTGCCAGTACAACCGGAAAGATTCTTCCACTACCAACAGGAAGCAGTAGCCATGAAATAAGGTATTGAATTTTTAAAATGTTTGAAACCCTTTTGGAGACAATGAAATTATTCAAACTATGAAACCACTATTCACGCTAATCACAATAGCCTGCATTTTATTTACAGCGCAGGCGCAGCAACACAACATGGATAGCATGAACATGGGCAACATGCAAATGAGCCACGATACGGTGCCCGTGAATGATTCTATGGACATGGATATGGAGGATATGAATATGCCCGGCATGTCGCATTCCTATTCCCTTTCCCTGCCCATGAACCGCAATGGTTCCAGCACGTCCTGGTCGCCCGACAATAACCCGATGCACATGATAATGACGCATACAAGAAAAGGGGCGTGGATGTTTCATGGCAGTATATTTATCCGTTACAATACGCAACAGTTAACCAAAAAAACATCGCGCAGTGGTGCACAGTTTGATGCACCCAACTGGTTTATGGCGATGTATAACAAACCGGTTGGCAAGAATGGCTTGTTCAACTTTACGGCGATGATCAGTCTTGACCCGCTGACCGTTACAGCACGTGGTTACCCATTGTTGTTTCAGTCGGGCGAATCGTACAAAGGCGAGCCTTTGGTTGACCGTCAACATCCGCACGATTTGTTTTCTAACTTATCCATCAGCTATACGCAGCGGCTGGGTAAAAAAGTGGATGTGTTTGGCTACTTCGGTTATCCCGGCGAGCCGGCCATCAGTGCGCCAACATTCATGCATCGCGTTATTGCGCTAAACGATCCGGACGCGCCGCTCGGCCATCACTGGCAGGATGCAACGCATATTACATTCGGTGTAGCAACGCTTGGTTTGCGTTATGATAAATTTAAATTGGAAGTATCGGATTTTACCGGCAGGGAACCTGATGAACACCGGTATAATTTTGACCGTATGCGGTTTGACAGTTACGCATGGCGGGTGTCTTACAATCCATCAAAAGCATGGGCATTGCAGGTCTCACAGGCCTATATCAAAAGCCCGGAAGATCTGCATCCCGGTGAAAACGTGTGGCGTTATACCGCTTCCGTTTTATATGCTTCGCCCGTAACGATGAAGGGAACTTATTTTGCCTCCTCCCTGGTATGGGGCATGAATGATTACGGTAAGAATGACCGCGAACATTCGGTACTGTTGGAAGGCACAGCGCAATTGCCCAAACAAGCTATTTACGGCAGGTACGAGTTTGTGCAGAAATCAACAGAAGAGCTGAACCTGGAGGAAGATTATAGCAACAGTCATTTATTCAATATTCACAAGCTTACCATCGGCACCAACCGGCAATTATTCACTGCCGGGCCAATAGCATTTTTAGGCGGATTGCATGCATCGGTAAATGTGCCGCCTGCCGCTTTGCAAAACCTGTACGGGAAAGCACCGGTGAGCGGACAAGGCTATCTTGAAATACGCCCCAGGCTGATGATGCACAATATGGGCGGCATGAAGATGTAGAAAGAAGCTGTGAGCCGCGGGTCATGAGCTTTTAAATTAATCATATCAGTCTTTTATTCTTTAACAATTAAACATAAATACTATGGGCTACCACGAAAACAAAGAATGTATTGATGCCTGTTTACAATGTGCAGCAATCTGTAATCACTGTGCAGCAGCCTGCACACACGAAGAAGATGTAAAAATGATGGCGCACTGTATTGAACTGGATATGCAATGCGCCGCTATTTGCTATGCCGCCGCACAGTTAATGAGTTTAGGCAGCGACCAAGCGAAAGAAGTCTGCGCTATCTGTGCCGACATCTGTGAAGCCTGCGGCGCTGAATGCGGCAGGCATGATAACAAGCATTGCCAGGAATGCGCAACAGCCTGCAAACAATGCGCTGAAGAATGCCGGAAAATGGCGGCTTAATTTTGGAACCATCGGTAATGCTCCGCTTTTTACTACCCTACTAAAAGACGCTAAGCCATAGAATACTGCTATGCCTTAGCGTCTTTACAGTAAATCAAATCTCAGTTTCCTTCTTTCAGCGATTGCATATCTATCACATAGCGGTAGCGCACATCTTCCTTCAGCAGTTTATCATACGCATCGTTAATATCCTGGATGCGTATTACCTCTATATCCGGTGCAATATGATGCGCTGCGCAGAAGTCGAGCACTTCCTGCGTTTCCGCAATGCTGCCGATTAAGGAGCCGGCTACCGAGCGGCGGTGCATCGCTACTTCCATATTGTTCAGCGGTTTTTTGTACGGTGCCAGCAAACCAACGGTTACAATCGTTCCGTCCCGCTTCAGCAGGGTAACATACGGCGTAAGGTCAAATTCATCCGGTATCGTAATCAGTATAAAGTCAAGCGTAGCTTCACTTTTCTTCACCGCTTCTTTATCGGTCGAAAGCAATACATGGTGCGCGCCAAACCTTTCGGCATCGCCTGCTTTTTCTTCCGCGGTTGTAATTACCGTTACTTCTGCGCCCATAGCCGCCGCCAGCTTCACGGCCATGTGACCAAGTCCGCCAAGGCCGGCAATTCCTACTTTGTCACCGGCTTTTATATTCCAGTGCTTCAGGGGCGAATAGGTGGTAACACCTGCGCACAATATGGGTGCAGCCGCCTGTATATCCAGCGCGTCGGGTATCTTTAATACAAAAGACTCTTTCACCACAATGTTATCGGAGTAGCCGCCAAAGGTGTTGTAATCGCTGCCATCCGGCTTCATATAGCCGTTGTACGTGGCCGTCCAGCTTACCGGCCCTTCGCAGTAATTCTCTGTTCCTTCCCTGCACGAAGCGCACTCGCCGCAGGAATCTATCATACAGCCAACACCAACTATATCGCCGGTTTTGTATTTGCTTACACTGCTGCCAACGCTTATTACCTTTCCTACAATTTCGTGGCCGGGCACACAGGGGTAAATAGTATTGCCCCAGTCGTTCTTTACCTGGTGCAGATCGGAGTGGCATACACCGCAATACAGGATGTCTATATGCACTTCATCTTCTTTGGGCGCTTTACGTTCAAAATCCATTGGCGCAAGTTTATTAAAAACCGAGCCCTTAGCGCCATAGCCTTTTGTCTTAATGTCGTTCATAGGTTATTTGTTTGTGCTTTGCTTCATCTATTATTATACCAGTGCGCTTCACCTACAGATTTAATTTTTAAACCCGTAGCTGTACTTAAACAACCTTGCTTTAAAAGATTGATCTGCTCCCACTGCTTTCATCTGCTTCAGTAAGTTAAAACAGCTCTAAAGTGTACCCTTTTTGTATGGCTTCATTTATTGCTATATGCCTGTTTTTGATTTTTTCTGTACTTAAAATGGCTGTAGTGCGCTGACTCCGGTTTAAATTACGGCAATCACCGGCAGCAGTCTGCCGCGTTCTTAAGGTGGATTTATTCAATACATCATTAGAATGGGAGAGTTTTGTTTCATCACTCGAAAATAAGCGGCAAAGAGCACAGCGGTTTCGCAGGGATCAGCGCTGCCAAATCTTTATAAACGCAGGCTTCCTGCGGGTGAAAACCGGCTATCCTGTATTGCGGGATACCACCCGTTATTTATTTGCAAAAAATCTTTTATAAACACGCTGCTCTTTATGGCAAACAAATGAGTATTGCAGGTGAATGGGGTGCTGCGCTGTAAACAACAGTGAACTATGGTGTGTAAAATAATTGCGGCATGAATTTTACCGCAACATGACTAATAAATTAAAACACCTATGTCTAAAACAGTCAGCACAAAAAAAGCTGCAACCACGAGCGATACTTCTTCTCTGCCTGCCGTTAATTCTGTCTCCGCTGCGTCCGCCACCGATGGCCTGCAGGAGTTATTTGCCGATTCGATCAAGGATATCTATTGGGCCGAAAATCACCTGGTGAAAACTTTACCCAAAATGCAGAGCGCTGCTGCCTCGGCAGCATTGCAGAATGCGATTGCCAAACACCTGGCACAAACAAAAGTGCATGTGCAGCGCCTGGAGCAGGTTTTTGAAATAATGGGCAAAAAGAAGCTGGCCAAAAAATGCGATGCCATGGAAGGCATCACCAAGGAAGGTGAAGGCATTGTGGAAGACACCGATACCGGCACGCCTGCAAGAGATACCGGGGTTATCATGGCTTCGCAAAAAGTAGAGCATTACGAAATAGCCACATATAGCGGCATCATACAGTTGGCCAATAAATTAGGTTATAGCAATGTTGCATCTCTGCTCGAACAAACGCTTGCTGAAGAAAAAGAAACCTCCCAGTTGCTTACCCGGTTAGCCGATACGCTTGCATAACCATTGCCAAAAATCATTTCCTTATTTCTGTAAATACGGATTACCCTTTTACGGTAGCAGAAGCAGGTTCAGCCATACCTGCATCCGGCTTTACCCATTACAAAAGCATTTATAAATTTTAAAAAATGACGAACAATCAACCTACCGGGATGCCTGCCGACAGCAAAAAGCAGGACGACCTGCTATTGAATAAAGAAGACGCCACCGGCCAGTTTTTAACCACCAACCAGGGCCTGCGCGTAAATGACGACCAGAACCAACTGAAAGCCGGATCGCGCGGAGCAACCCTGCTTGAAGATTTTATCTACCGCGAAAAGATGACGCACTTCGACCACGAGCGCATCCCCGAACGGGTAGTGCATGCCCGTGGCGCCGGTGCGCACGGCGTATTTACCTCCTACGGCCCGCAAACAAAATATACAAAGGCCGCTTTCTTAAACGATGCGTCCCGCGAAACACCCGTCTTTGTGCGCTTTTCTACGGTGGCTGGCTCTCGTGGTTCCAGTGATCTGGCGCGCGATGTGCGTGGCTTTGCCGTAAAGTTTTATACCGAGGAAGGCATCTTCGATCTTGTAGGCAACAACATACCGGTGTTCTTTATACAGGATGCTACCAAATTCCCCGATTTGATTCATGCGGTAAAGCCCGAGCCGCACAACGAAATACCGCAGGCCGCATCGGCCCACGATACCTTCTGGGATTTTATTTCGCTGATGCCCGAAAGTATGCACATGATTATGTGGGTAATGAGCGACCGCTCCCTGCCGCGCAGCTACCGCATGATGGAAGGCTTTGGCGTGCACACGTTTCGCCTGGTGAACGAAGACGGCAAATCAACCTTTGTGAAGTTTCACTGGAAGCCATTGCTGGGCGTACATTCCGTAGCTTGGGATGAAGCGCAGAATATCTCCGGCAAAGACCCCGACTTTCACCGCCGGGACCTTTGGGATGCTATTGAAAGCGGCGCCTTTCCGGAGTGGGAATTGGGTGTGCAACTGGTGCCGGAAGAAGATGAGTTTAAGTATGATTTCGATTTGCTCGATGCTACGAAAATCATCCCGGAAGAACTGGTGCCTGTGCAGCGCATCGGCAAGATGACGCTCAACCGCAACGTAGATAATTATTTCTCCGAAACCGAGCAGGTCGCTTTCCACCTGGGTCATGTAGTGCCGGGCATTGATTTCACCAACGATCCGCTGCTGCAGGGCCGCTTGTTTTCTTATACCGATACCCAGTTGCTGCGCCTTGGCGGACCTAATTTTCACCAGATACCCATCAACCGGTCTGTAGCGCCGGTACACAACAACCAGCGCGATGGTTTGCAGCAGCATACCATCAATAAAGGGCGCGTGAGTTATAATCCCAATTCGCTGGGTGGCGGCTGTCCTTACCAGGCCATGATGAGCCAGGGCGGTTTTGTGTCGTACCCCGAAAAAATTGATGCGCATAAAGTACGTGAGCGCAGCCGCAGCTTCTTCGATCATTTCAGTCAGGCGCGGCTCTTTTTCAACAGCCAGACCGACCCCGAAAAGAACCATATTACAGATGCACTTACGTTTGAGCTGGGTAAAGTTGACAGTGTGGAAATCCGCAGCCGTATGTTGCGGTTGCTGTACGAGGTGGATAAAGGCCTGGCTGCAGCAGTGGCGTATGGCCTGGGTTTGCACATACCTAAAGACAGCAGTGAACCGCTGAACAAGGGCGTACCGGCTGACGAAGTAAATAACCCCGGCTATCAGCCGTTTCAGCACGAAGGCGCACTTACAAAAAGCGAAGCGTTAAGCATGGCGAACACAAAAAAGGATTCCGTTAAAACCCGCAAAGTAGCTGTACTTACTGCCGATGGGGTGGACGATGTTGCTTTGCTGGCGGTAAAGAAGGCACTGGAGGGAAGAGGCGCTATTGTAAGGGTGATTGCACCGCGTTTGGGGTATGTAATATCTGAAAACAATGTGCAGATACCCGTGTTTGAAAGCTACCTCACGGCCGCTTCTGTACTGTATGATGCAGTATATGTGCCCGGCGGAACCAACAGTGTGGCTACAGTAGCAGCCGAGCCGGATGCGGTTCATTTTTTAAACGAGGCATTTAAGCATTGCAAAGCCATTGCTGCAGATGCCGGCGCCCTGCAGGTGCTGGAAGCTACCTACTTTGCGCGTAAGCTGCCGGAAAATAACAGCGACGATACGGTAATGCGCGAAGGCGTGGTGATTGGCGTTAACGCAGACAAGCTTGCAGAACAGTTTATAAATGCTTTGGCACAGCACCGCTTCTGGGAACGGGAAAAGCCGAGAAAAGTACCGGCGTAAGCGTTGGCTTTTTTAAACTGCAAAACCCTGTTGTAAATGATACCTGCAACAGGGTTTTGTTATATAGCTGATGTATGCCTTTTTAATAGCCTGCGGCATGGTTCTCTTTAACAATAGCCACTGCTTATCTTCGCCGCATGACAGGTATAGACAGCGTGGTACTGCAGGAGGCCATCATCCATAAAGTTGGTAATCCCTCGCGTGGCGAGGAGCTGAAGCTTTCGGCCAATAGCCTCACCCTGAATGATGAGCTGGTAAGGAGCTTATTAACCAGGTATTTTCTGCACGCCTTCAACGAGCACGACCAGTATCATTTTACGCATATCAGCGATGTGGCACTGAACGAAGTGTATGCGTATGTAAGCGCCATCTTCGATCATCCCAAAACATTTGAAGCGCAAAGCAAACTGCTGGCGCAATTCCTCTACAGCAAAAGCACGCACGCCAAAGTAAAGGAAGGCGAGTTGTATGTAGTGCGGTTTGGCGAAGTGCCGTTTGGCGCCGAATACTCAGATGCCATCGGTATTTTTAAAAGTGAAACCCGCGAAACTTTCCTGAAAGTGTTTCCGCACGGGCAAAGCCTTGAAGTGATTGCGGAAGACGGCATCAACATCAACAAGCTGGATAAAGGCTGTCTTATCTTTAAACAAAACCGTGGCGATGGCTATGTGGCCTGCATCGTAGATGCCACTAATAAGCAGCATGATGCGCAATACTGGGTGGATGATTTTCTGCAGGTAACGCCTTACACCGATAGCTACCACAACACCAACAAAGCGATGGGTATGTGCAAGCTGTTTATCAGCAACGAACTGAAGGAAGAATTTGTGGTAAATAAAAGCGACCAGATAGACCTGCTGAACCGCAGCATAGATTACTTTAAAAACAAAGAGCAGTTTAACATAGATGAGTTTGCGCAGGAAGTAATGCACCACCCCGAAGTGATAGATACGTTTAAAGAATATAAACAAACCTATGAGCAGGCCAAAGGCATAACGATTGATGATGAATTTGATATTAATCCTGCGGCGGTAAAAAAGGGGGAGCGTATCTATAAAAGCATTTTGAAATTAGACAGGAACTTTCATGTATATATTCATGGCCGCAAAGACCTGATTGAGCGCGGCCACGACGAGATGAAAAACAAAAATTTTTATAAGCTTTATTTCGATGAGGAGTCGTAACTTTTAGCAGAGAACTGCAGGCCTTTGAGACTTTCCTCTTGTTGCGCTGCCTGGCATATTGCCCCCGCCGGGATGCCATTAGCGTACAGCTTATTAAACCAGTATTATTTACCCACTGCTGCGCCGGGAGTAGCACATCCACCATTACAAAAATTTCTACCCGACTGCCTGCGGCGCCAGCGCTTTCTTTACCGCCGGCGCTACCACTGTACCATACAATTCTATTGAGCGCATCATCTGATGGTGCGGCATCGTACCTACGCTCATCTGCGCTAAAAAACGGGTGTGGCCAAACAGCTCCTGCTCATACAATATTTTATCAATCACCTGCTGCGGGCTGCCCACCAGCAAAGCGCCTTCCTCGCTGCGCATATAATCGAACTGTTGCCTTGTAGTTGGCGGCCAGCCGCGCTCCCGCCCGATCTTGCTCATCACCTGTGCATACGATGGAAAAAAGGCATCCGCCGCAGCCTGCGAGGTATCGGCGATGAAAGTATGCGAGTTAATACCCAATTGAAAAGCATTCATCGGATGACCCGCTTTTGCATAGGTGTCGCGGTATAGCCGGGTATGCGGTGCAAAGCGGTTGGGCGTGCCGCCGATAATAGCCAGCGCCATGGGCAATCCCAGGGTGCCGGCGCGTACAATAGATTCCGGCGTACCGCCCACTGCTATCCAAACGGGCAGCTTATCCCTGTAAGGCCTTGGGTAAATACCTAAGTGGTTAATAGCGGGGCGATGCGCACCTTTCCAGTTAATAGTTTCCTGCCCGTTTAGCTTCAGTAATAAGTCCAGCTTCTCGGCAAACAAAGCATCATAGTCCTGCAGGTCGTAGCCAAAAAGGGGAAAGGATTCGATAAACGAACCGCGCCCGGCCATTATCTCGGCCCGGCCGCCGGAAAGCAGATCCACTGTAGCAAACTGCTGGAATACCCGTACCGGGTCATCAGAACTCAATACCGTTACGGCGCTGGAGAGCCGGATGTTTTTGGTTATTGTTGCGGCGGCGCCCAGCACTACGGCCGGCGCCGATACAAGGTATTCCGCGCGGTGGTGCTCACCAACGGCAAATACCTCCAGCCCCAACTGGTCGGCCAGTGCTACTTCTTCCATCAGTTGTTGCATCCGCCGGTGCCCGCTTATTTGCGCACCGGTTACTGCGTCGGGTGTTACTTCCACAAATGTATAAATGCCTAATTCCATAGGTTGTTGCTTAATAATTATTGTTGTACTGATACATCCTTTTTGCTAACCGGCGCCGGCGCCTTTTATCAACTACGCATCGCTGCGGGCAAAAGCTTGTAAACAGGCTGCACCGGCAAAATTGCCACTATATTTTGAAAGCATTGCAATGTCAATTTTTGCCACTCTATCCTACAGGTTTGATAGCCTGTACATTTCAAATGGCGTAACCACTGTGATTGTATCTTTTGATGTACTACAGAACAAACACGTATTTTTATAGGAGCCGAATAACCAATCAACACCTTTTAAAATGAAGCTTGCCATCTGCAAAAAATCTTACAAGTCATTCCCCCGTATGCTGCAAAAAACGCTGTTTGTTATGTCTGTTGCTGTTGTACCTGCTGTACTATTTGCACAAGCCACACTTACGGTTCAATGGAATAAGCAGGAGCTGATCTCTTCCTCCACGCCTACCCTGCAGGTAGTGGTTAACCCGCCGCTCCGCCGCGGCGCGGCGCTGCACGATCCTGCTTTTGCTGCACTAAAAAACCTGCAGGCAGATTATGTACGTTTTGTACCGTGGCTGCCTTATCCGCAGCTTGGGGTGGCGGAATTAGAGCCGCCGGCGAACGGAAAAAGTTTTTGGGATTTCCGTAAAATAGACCCATTGGTTATTGACTTTTTAGAAGCCACCAAAGGCCATCCGGTGGTACTTAATTTTAGCACTGCGCCGCAATGGATGTACAAAACCGACCAGCGGGTTGCCTATCCGGCCGACCCGGATGCTGTGGTGTGGGATTATACGCAGGGCAATGTGTTGAACGATACGACTGCGCAGCAACTGGCCGGCTATTACGCGCGGCTCAATAGCTGGTACACAAAAGGCGGCTTTACAGACGAGCTGGGTAAATATCATACATCAAACTACCATTACACCATACCGTACTGGGAAATATTAAACGAGCCCGATGGTGAGCATGCGCTTACACCACAGCGATACACAAAGCAGTACGATGCTATTGCAAGCGCCGTAAGTAAGGTAGCACCCCAAACAAAATTTGTAGGCATGTCGCTGATGTTTGAAAACAACCCGGAATTTTTTGAATACTTTCTTAACCACAACAACCATAAAGCCGGTGTGCCGCTGGATGCGATCTCGTATCATTTTTATGCCACCAGCATACCCGGCCAGACCATCGGCGATATGCAGTACACGTATTTTGAACGGGCGGATGGCTTTATCAGCAAGGTACGGTATATCGAAACCATACGCAAACGGCTGTCTCCCCGCACCAAAACAACCATTAATGAAGTGGGCAGCATACTGCATAACGAGGAAAGCCCGATAGACGCTGCATATTGGAATTTATCCGGCGCGTTGTACGCTTATTTATACCTGGAGCTAACCAAATTGGGCATTGATGTAATTGGCGAATCGCAGTTGGTAGGCTATCCTACACAGTTTCCAAGCGTAAGTATGATGAACTGGCAAACCGGCAAGCCTAATGCGCGCTACTGGACGCTAAAGCTGATAAAAGACAATCTGGGCGCAGGTGATGTGCTGGCGGAAACGGGTATGAATGGCGAAGATGGACAGGATATAGCTGCACAGGCTTTTAAAACCGCGCACGGCAATAAACTATTATTAATCAACAAGCGCAACAGGAGCATCCCGCTGGCGCTGCCCGCAGCATGTAAAGGCTGGAAGATGACAACCACAGATATAGGCACTGGTGACAGCGAGCCGGTACCATCTGTAATTGATGCAACCAACATCACCCTGAAGCCCTTTGCAGTAGCGGTGCTTGCAGAGTAGCAGTTGACCAGGTGTAAGTAATAGTAAGCTGGCGCACCGGGCACGCTGCTGCAAGGCCATCTAAAAACGGAGAATCAGATTGCTATATGCCCGGCGGGCAAACCTGCCGGTAACCGGTATTTTTTTATAATAATAATGTTAATCCACGCCGCTGCTGTTACTACGGTAAAAGGTACAGCAAAGGCATTACCTTTTGTCTTAATCAAGGCGCCTGGCTGCACAATAATGCCTCACTGCCAGGCAGTGAGGCATTAACCTGAATATGCTTTTGTTGCTGCTTACGCTTCTAATTTCCCTTCTATTGAATCATCAAGAGTTTTACCAATTACTGCACCGGCAATTTGCTTTACAAAAGCTACTGCATTGCCATGTTTATTATCCCAGTAGTACCCTTCTGTAGGCATCACTTTAATCACCGATATACGCGGATCGTCCACACCGCCGGTAAACCATGTTTTCAGTATGGGTTCCCACAGCTCTTTTATTTTTTCTTTGTCTTTGCTTACGGTAGCCGTACCATAAATATTCAGGAAATCGGAGTACGACGAGCCCTGGAATAATAACTGTACGGCGGGGTCCATCATCAGTTCCTCATTCTTATGGCTGTCGTTAGCGCTTAAGAACCAGAAGTTGCCTTCCTCATCCACTTTCTGCACCGACATTGGCCGGGTAGCAAAGGCTTTACCGGCGGTCATGCCGGTACAAAAGAAACAGGTTTTTGCGCTGTCGGTCAGTTCTTTAATTTTCTTAGTGGCTTCTGCACCCTGCAGGTCTTTAAAATTGTCTTCCGGTTGTTGCTGGTTAATACTGTCCATTGGTTTTTTAGTAAGAGTAATCAAAAGTAATACCTGACTTTTATGTTATCCGGCAAAACAACATTCGTATAGCTTTCGCCCCTTTGCAATCCGGCGTATTGGCAACAACTCTTTCCGTACAACAGGCGGCTGTTTAAAACAGCTTTGTGATTTTAAACGTGAGCATAAATGCAAGGAACAATACCAGTGCAAGTATATGCAGGCCGAAATATATATACTGCAGTATAATAACTGTGGCAGCAGTTTGTTTCGAAAAAATGAAATACCCGGATAAACCAACAAGCAGGCCTTCAGCACACAGCACCGCTACCTCTGCGATATCTGTAACATGTTGCGTAGTGCGTAGCGCCTGCTGCAGCCCGCAGACTATAACTGCCAGCCCGCAGATTCCGTTCAGATACGAAATGTAAAGCGGAAGATGATGCTTAATTAACCCTGTTATCCAGGTAAGCAAAAAGATAGCGATGCAACATATTACTGCAGCAATAACTACGCTGTCTGCTTGGTTCATAAGAGTGAAAATAATTACCGTTAGCAACCGGGGAAGAAAGAAGCAGATAAAATCGCGCCAGCCTGAAGAGCTGTAAGGTAATCAAACTGTTTCCGCCCTATAGGGAGTTGTATAGTTACCGGATTAATATGGAAGCTGCCTTTTGCATAATAGCGCTACTTTGTGCAGCAATCGTCTTTATTTACGCCAACAGCCAATGCTAAAACTCTTCAAAAGCGCCGCTAAAGCTATCCTGCTGCTTACCGGCATATTACCCCTGCTGAAATGCAGTTCCGCCTACCGCGACAAAAACGGAAAGGTAACTTTCAACGGTAAAGAAATTACCGATAAAAGTTTTGTTGTGTTGAATGATGTGTTTGCCAAAGATTCTTCCGTTGCATATTATAAAGAAAAAGCTATAACAAGCGCAGATGTTGCATCGTTTGCCGCTGTGGATGAGCACTATGCCAGGGACAACAACCAGGTATATTATTGTACCGAACACCGCGACGGGCAAACCTATTACACCACCAAAAAGCAGGAAATCTATACGCTGGACAATGCGCTTCCCGCGTCTTTTAAAAGCATCGGGAACGGCTATGCCAAAGACAGCCTGCATGCTTATTTTGATGGGTTTACTTTTCCGGTAAAAGACCTTTCCACGCTGGCAAGCATAGACCGGAACTTTGCTAAAGATGCAGTGCACGCTTATTTTAATATGCACACCGTGGCCGGCAGCGATGGCAAGACCTTTGAAGTACTGCAACGCAATTATGCAAGGGATACAGCGCAGGTATATTTTTTTGATTACAACGGCGAAGTAATAGACGGCATTTATACAGTGCCGTGCAACAGGGCAACATTTGAAGTACTGGACTATCCATATTCAAAAGATACAACAGCGGTTTTTTACAAAGCGCAAAAAATAGGGAATGCCGATGCCGCTACCTTCACCGTACTGCAGGACGGCTATGCAAAGGATGCACATGCAGTATATTATCAAAATAAAAAGCTGGAAGGCGCGGATGCAGCAACGTTTACCCCTTTTAAAGACAACGAGCTATATGCAGACGCATGGTATTATGCAAGGGATAAGGAAGCTGTTTACTGCCTGGATAAAAAACTGGCCGGCGCTGTGGTTGATGCTTTTAAAGTATTGGGCGGCGGCTATGGCTGTGATAATAAAACCGTTTATTACAACACGCATACTGTAAAAGGCGCCAATGCAAAAAGCTTTAAAGTTTATGTTCATGTAGTAGGCAATGCAGACGCCGAAGATGCCGCTAACAAATACAACGAGGGTATATTGGTGAAAGACTAAAATAATTATACAAGATCCGTTTGCGTGCGCCGGTCAGGAAGCCTGCACATACTGCTTCCCTTTTTTATAAGTAAGCACTTAAGCCCGCACCGGCGCTTCACCTTCCCGGCCGGCAGAAATAATAACCGGCAATCAGCCTGTCCTGCTTATCGCTTTACTCCGCGCCACTCCCTGCTGGCCTAACCGGAAGAGGAGCACGGCAATAGCCGCCGTTGCCGCCATACTCAGGGCGGTAGGCCCGCTGCCGGCAGAATGCATCAGCCCAACCGCCGAGGAAACAATCCCGCCGATGCCAATTTGTATAAAACCTAATAAAGCGGAAGCGCTGCCCGCATTTTTTGCAAACGGCGCCAGCGCTTCCGCCGCCGCGTTTGGAAAACCTAATCCTGTACACAGGAGTATTACAAAAAGAAAAACGAGGTGCCCGGTAAGATGGAGCCAGCCGTTAAGCACACTGATGGCAAACAGGGTACTGGCCACCAACTGCACCAGCAATATCGTTTTAAAAATCTGCTCGTTGGAGTACCTGCGTGCAAGCAGGTGGTTCAACTGGCTGCCGCCGATAAAGCCAACCGAAAGCAGCGCAAACACACCGCCATACTGCCCGGCGGTTAAATGAAAATAGCCCATAAATATCAGGGGCGAGCCCGCTACATAAATAAACAAACCGGAGAAGGAAAAAGTGCCCGCCAGTACAAATACATAAAACCGCGGCTCCAGCATAATTTGCTTAAACACGCGCAGAATAGGTTTGGGATGCAGGGAGATGGTTTTATCCGGCGGCGCGCCGGGCGGTAAAAAGAAAAATACAAGTGCGAGCACCACAATAGTAATAGCTATCAGCACCATAAATACAGCGTGCCAGCCAAGCCTGCTTACTACAAAGCTGCCTGCGGTAGGCGCCAGCAGGGGCGAAAGACCGATAACCAGAATAAGAAAGGAAAGAATGGCAGCGCTCCGCTCGGGCGGAAAAAGGTCCTGCACCAGCGCAATAGCATCAACCGAAGCTACGCAGCCGCCCAGCGCCTGCACAAAGCGCATAATCAACAGGCTTTCGATGGTGTGGCAATAAATACAGCCGACAGACGCCAGCAGGTACAACAGCATCCCTGCATACAGCGGCAGTTTTCGGCCAAAGCGGTCCAGTAAGGGGCCATACAGGATCTGACCGATGGCAAAGCCTAAAAAGTAAGAAGATACGCTCAGCGATACGTTTTCGATGGTCGTATGCAGGTCCCGCGCAATAAGCGGGAAGGCCGGCAGGTACATATCAATAGAAAAGGGCGTGATGGTATCCATGATGCCCAAGAGCAGTATCAGGAAGAAGGTGTGTTTCCGTTGGGTTTGGTTGAGTTGCATGAGGTAGGTTAGCTGGTTAATTGCCTGCCGGTGAATATAAAAAAATTATTGGTATTGCGGCGGGCAAACGGGTTGCCGGCCGCACCTATACTTTAGCCGGAAGATGCCGGTGGGGGTTACTTACAATTCTCTGGAGAACTATTTAGCTAATCTACAAGCTCTAAAACAGGGCGGCAATTCAGCGTATGCGGAAGTTCCGCCAAACCGGCGGGGTGGATCGTTTGGACCTGCCCTGTCTTTTTTTACGCATCCTCATGTCTTGATTGCCTTTTTATACCAGGGAAAAAAGTCAAATTAAATTTCAGGCTGTCGCAACCATATACCAACAGATAAAAAGCCGGTAACCTTTTCTCTGCGGCCGGTATCACCGCCATTGTTCGGAAGAACAATTACGCAGGAATTACCTGTTATAGAGAAAGGAATGCACGCTCATCAGGCGACTCCTGCGGAGTAGAATCGCCATGCTTTATCATTGTTCTGTAAACAGGTGAACCCTGCGGGTCTTTCGCTGCTTCCTTTATTCTATTAGCCAGTTTTATAAACAGTTATAATATTCCTGCCAGCCGGCAACAATATGGAATACACCCGCCCGCCGTTTTAATATTTATACTCCGAACAGGGCTTGCTGTCTTTTTACAAAAGGCATAGCTGCAGTTAATCATTCAACACTGGGCTCATTCTCTGTACTTTTTAAGGCCCAGTAAAGAAGCACCGGCTGAAAGAACAGCCTTGCCATCCGCTTGCCATCGGTATCCAGTCCAAATGCGCTGCGGTGGTTTACGTACTGCGACACATTGCCGGGAAATACCGCCGCAAAAAAAGCCGCTGCTATTTTTCCGATCTCTTTTTTTCGCTTGCCGGGCGCGAGGAGGGAAGCGCCCAGCGCTATCTCTGCCATACCCGAAAGCACTACCGTATCATCCACCTTCAGCGGCACCCAGCCGGGCACCTGCGCACGGAAGTCTTTTCTTAAAAAGGTAAGATGGCCAATGCCTGCAGTAACGAGGAAAGCGCCCAATGCAATGCGGGCGGCCTTCTTCGCTTTTATACCCGGAGTTTTCATAAAATGGGTGTGTTGATCTGAAGCGGTAAAGCTGAAACCATGCCAGTAGCACTGCATTATATACAGCCATGAATTTATGTCGCCATGCGGCCGCAACAGATACATGCTTTTCTATATTAGCAATAGCTTCCCATAGCTTTTTAATAAAACGCCTTAACCGATCGGCTGGCAAACCACTGAACGATACGGCAGAAAAAGCAACAGCTTATTTTACCATCAACCTGCGCTCACGAGTAGTTGTTATCTTCCGCCAGCCAACAGGATAAAAAGAAAGGAGCAATAGCCGGTAGTTCCTGCTGCCGGCGCCTGTATCTTTATTCTTCAACCATCCCGCATGCAGCCATTACCCGCAATCGTAAGTCTTAAATTCAGGTTTTGGGTCTTTGGGTCTATGCTGCTCGTTGTGTTTATACACGCTTATAACCTCCCTGCCCGTTACCTGCAGCCGTGGACAACGCCTGCCGAACCGCTCACGCCAACGGCTTTCACCGAGTATTTCCTGGCCAACGGCCTCTTCCGTTTTGTTATACCCCTGCTGTTTGCCATATCGGGCTATCTCTTTGCATTAAAAGACGAAGCCCCTCACCGGCAGCGCCTCCGCAAACGAGCGCGGGTATTGCTGCTGCCCTATCTGGTTTGGAGCGCTTTTGCGCTGCTTTTCGTCTATGCGCTCGAGCTGTTCCCTTATACGCGGAGCCTTGTCCTCCATTCCCGTATTGTACAGGTAAGCAACGACCGGTTGTTGCTGCACGATTATTACTGGTACGAGCTGCTGGCAAGGTGGATACTGGTGCCCGTAGCTTACCAGTTATGGTTTATAAGGGCGCTGATTATGTATAACCTCGCCTATCCTTTTATACGCTGGTGTATATTATATAAAACCGCCCGCTGGGTCTTCTTCGGCATAGCCTCCCTGCTGTGGCTTGCCACAGCCGATATATTGCTGGTGGAGGGCGAAGGGCTCCTGTTCTTTTCTTTAGGAATATGGCTGCAGCAGGAGAAAGTTAATATAGAAATACCCTCCCGCTTTACGGCCCCGGCCCTATACGGCATTGCCTGCCTGTTGCTCTGCGGGTGTAAAACAGTACTGGCTTTCAGGGGACAGGCGTGGCTGGGCGATGCGGTGTTCCCGGTGCTGATATTGCTGCACAAGCTGTCGGTGGTATGCGGGCTGGTGGCGGTGTGGTATGGCAGCAACCGGTTAGCCCGCTGGTGTGCCGGGAGGCAATGGTTTGCAAAGCTTAGCTCTTTTTCCTTCATTATTTATATGGTGCATGCGCCTGCCGTAGCCATCTTTATTGATGCCCTGTTTGCAGGGCTGCACTATACCTATGGCTACCGCATTATAACGTTCGTGCTGCTGCCGCTGCTTCTTATCGTGCTGAGCATTGCCTTCGGCGCAACACTAAAACGCGCAGTGCCAAAACTGTACAGCGTGGCAACGGGCGGAAGAGGCTGATGCAGGATAGGTCATTCCATAGGGATGCAGGACAAAGTGCAGGTTGCATTAACCGGCGTTTCCTTACTGCTGCCTGCAGGAAAGCAGCAAGCATACAAAAGTACCGCTTCCCTCGTATCTCCACCTTGTGCTTTGCCATTTCAGGAAGTATACCGGTTGGAATGCAGCAGTGTGCTATACCGGCGGCAGCTTAGCGGTTCACTGCGTTGTTTGGCAAAGCCATATCCGTTTTCTTATGCCAGAGGTAGTAAGAAAGAAATAAGAAGCTTATGGGAAGCACCATGAACAGGGTGGGCAATTGAAACCCGCCTTTGGAGAGGATAGAATAGGTAGCGCCGAGTAAATCGAAAAACAGCCCTGCGTACGCCCATTCTTTTAACCTTGAAAAGCCGGGAATAAGCAGGACGATAGCGCCCACTATTTTTGCGACACCCAGAAAAGGAATTAAATATGTGGGGTATCCCAGGCCGGTAATCATCGTTACCGCATCCGGAAGAACCAGCACATCCGGAACCGCTGAAAACACCATAAACGCTGCGAAAATTGCGGTAACAATCCAGTAAGCCCTGTTGATCTTTTTCATGCCCTTTATTTTGTTGGTAAAGTGTTTTTATTCCTGCTCCTCAGCCCATGCAAATTAACAAGAAGAAAAAGGAAAGGGGGTGCCTGTTTCCGACAATGTAGAGCGGTGATTGCGACAGCTACTGTTGGTGGCACCCCTGGTAGCTACAGGCAAGATGAGCGGGCAAACGATCCGGGCAACCACGCGGTTACAGGAACCCGCATGCCCTGTTTATTGTTGACCAGCCCGGTTACTCCTGGGAAAAAACAAGCGCCGCATCCGCTGTGCGCGTTATTACTAATGGCAAACGTACACTTCAAAACAGTAAGAAGCTGCAATAAGAGCCGTATGAAGAACCAAGCATACAAAGCCGGAAAGCGACTGCAAAAGGAAAACCAGGAAGGCAGCAGGGAAGATTTGGCAAGCAGTGCATTTACTTTTTCAGGCTTTTGGGGAAATAAGGTTTCGGATACAGGTAGTTGTGTTTTAGTAACAACAATTGTTTTTGTTGCTTTTATTTTTTTTGGAAGTGGCAAGGCGAGTGCGAAAACCAGCATTACGCCATCCTGCTTTCAATGTAACTTTTAGAGTTGCTTAACCTGACCATTTAAAGTACCTTTGAGACAGATAGTTTAAATAAAAATTATGGTTGCAGTGGTAGGAACATATCAAAACGGTTATGTAAAACTTGACAAAGAATATTCAACTAATAATCCTGTAAAAGTGATTGTTACGTTTTTAGAAGATGTACAAAGCCAATCAGAAAAAGGTTTTTCGTTAGCTGACTTTTCATTTTCAAAAAGCCAAAAGAACCTGGAAAATTACAAAGGTTCTTTTAGTGAGGGAGTTATTGAAGAAAGAAGGGCTGACTTATGAAAATATTTTTGGACACTTCTTCCTTGTTCAAACTGTATCATAAAGAAACAGGCACAGCAGAACTTGAAAAATTATTTTCCACTGAAAAAATTACAATCATTTATCTTTCGGAAATAGCAAAAATCGAGTTTACTTCTGCAGTTTGGAAAAAAGTACGAACAAAAGAAATTTCTGAGTTGGAAGCACAAACAACTTTAGAACTGTTTGAAGCAGACTTTGCAAAATTTTCCTTTATTCCAACAGACAGTCTTATTATAGAGCAAGCCAGAATTTTAACTGCCAACTATGGAGCACAAGGTTTAAGAACCTTAGATAGTATCCAACTTTCGACAGCAATATCATTGTCCCAAAAAGCAGACCTGTTTTTTTCTGCCGACAGACTTTTGCAATCTCTTTTTAATGCCCGGGGTTTGCAGACACAACTGCCCGGCCGCTGACAAGGGTATTGCCAATTAATGGAACCTAACGGTGGTGTTCCGCCGCGGCGGGAGCGCCATCTTGCTATCAGCCTTAGTTCGGGCTTAACGGAACTCTTTTGAACAGCTACGCGCAGGCAGGTCAGCATAAAATTCTTAATCTTCGGATAAATAATGTCCGTCGCGGCAGTTGCGGTACCTGTAGCTTCTCCAAAGGGCTGCACGCCTTTTGCCCTTTACTATTTATGGCCGATGTACACCGTAAGGAAGTAAGAAGCTATAATATGAGCCGCATTAAAGGGAAGAATACAAAACCTGAAATGCTGGTGCGCCGCTTTTTGCATGCACAGGGCTTTCGGTATCGGCTGCATGTAAAAGACCTGCCCGGCAAGCCGGACATTGTATTGCCGAAGTATAAGACGGTGATTTTTGTACACGGCTGTTTCTGGCATGGGCATGAGGGATGTAAGTTGAATCGCATTCCTAACAAAAACCAAGATTATTGGATTCCTAAAATTACTGGCAATAAATTAAGGGATGATATGAATTGTAACTTATTGAAAAAAATAGCATGGAATGTTTTGATAGTATGGGAATGTGAGATAAATTCGAAGAATTTCAATAAAACGTCTGAGAAACTCTTAGCACATCTCATTCAACCATAACTGATGCTTCGATTTATTGATTTGTTTGCCGGCTTAGGAGGATTTCATAAAGCTTTACATGATTTAGGACATCAATGTGTATTTGCTTGTGAAATCAATCCAACATTAAGAGAACTATACAAAAATAATTGGGGAATAAAGCCTGAGGGTGATATTAGAACTATTACAAAATCCAATATAGACCTAATTCCTGACCATGATATATTATGCGCCGGATTCCCTTGTCAGCCATTTTCCAAAGCTGGAAAACAAGCTGGGATGACAGATAAGATTAGAGGAACTTTATTTGATGAAATATATTTAATTCTTAAGCACAAAAAACCCAAATACTTCATCTTAGAAAATGTTCCATTCATTGCAAAACATGATAATGAGGAAACATGGAATTACATTGAAGAAAAACTTAAAGAGCTTAAGTATGAAGTAGATCATAAGGTTTATTCACCACATCAGTTTGGAATACCTCAGCATCGAAAAAGATTATTTATTGTTGGTTGTTTAGAAGGTTTAGATCACTTTGATTTTTTAAATATTGATATTCACAAGGTTTCACAGTTTAACATTCATCAATTTATCAATTCTGATTCTCTAACTGCTAATAAACTTTCCAATAAACATATTGAGTGTTTGAATTTGTGGCAAGAATTTCTTGTTGCCATACCGCAAGCAACTAAGCTACCTGGATTTCCTATTTGGAGTATGGAGTTTGGTGCAACTTATCCTTATGATCAAATACCTCCTGCAAGAATGCTTATAAATGAATTAGGAAAGTATCTTGGGAATTTCGGATGCAGCTTAAAAGGGCTGTCGAAAAGGGAACAATTACAATTACTGCCAAGTTACGCAAGAGTAACAAAGAAATTTCCTAAATGGAAACAAAAATATATAGAGCAGAATCGTAGTTTTTATAAGGAGAATAGAAAGTATATTGAAAGTATAGTAAAAAGACTAGCAAAATATGATTGGCAAAGTTGGCAGAAACTCGAGTGGAATGTTCAGGAGGGAGAGCGCAATATTTATAAATATATTCTGCAATTTAGATCCTCTGGTATAAGAATAAAAAATCCAGATTTTTTCCCTTCCCTTGTAACTGCTAAGACACAAATACCAATAATAGGTTGGCAGCAGCGGTATATTACAAAGCTGGAAGGACAAAGACTTCAGTCTTTAGAAATTTTAGACTTATCAGCTTTAACAGATAATGCTGCCTTTGAAGCACTTGGAAATGCAGTTAACACTACCATCGTTAAATTGATTGCACAACAATTGATAAATGAAAATTTACAAGAAATCAATGGGCACCAATTCAAGATACACTTTCCTAAACAAGTCCCAGAACTAATTGCCTAATAATGGAACATGTTACCACAGTCAATATTCGCCCTGGTGTGAATATCTTATCAATCCTAAAGCACATAGAATATGAGCCTTGGTATGCTCTAGCAGAATTTGTCGATAATGCTATAGACAGTTACTTGAAGCACAAGGAAGAATTAAAGAAAATTGAAGGCAATAGTTACAAGCTTAGAGTGCGAATAGAATTCAATGATGTAGATAAAAAAATTAGTATTAAGGATAACGCCGCTGGTATCCAGGAAAGAGATTATGCGAGAGCATTTCGTGCAGCTGAAATTCCGCCAGACAATACAGGCTTATCTGAGTTTGGAATGGGAATGAAAACAGCTGCTTGTTGGTTTTCGGATAAATGGAGTGTTAGAACATCTGCTATTTATGAAAACTATAGAAAAGATGTCTTTTTTGACTTGAACAAAATATATCATGATAAGTTGGAAGAGCTGGAAGTTACTGTAAAGCCTGAAAGTGAAAATAGGCACTACACCTTTATAGAACTGAGCGAAATTGGCAAAATGCCTGTGAAGAAGACGAGGGCTAAAATCAAAGAACATCTATCAAGTATTTACAGGTATTTTTTTAGAGAAAATATTTTAAATTTATACGTTGATGACGAACTCTTAGAGTATAAAGAACCAGCTATTTTGAACGCACCTCCTGCATTTGGAAATACTACTCAGCCTATCTACTGGAAAAAAGATATCAATTTTGAAATTGAAAAAGGAAGGATGTATGTAAAAGGCTTTGTTGCAATTAGGGAAACGATGTCAAATAGTGAAACAGGTTTTGCTTCATTTAGAAGAGGAAGAGTAATAGAGGGTAGTGTTGATGAGGGTTTTAAGCCGAAAGAAATAATGGGTGAATTAGGCAGTCCAGAGTATAAGAGAATTTTTGGTGAACTTTATTTAGAAGGATTTGATGTTAGCTTTACTAAGAAAGGTATCAAGTGGGATGAAAATATGGATATGTTCTTGCAGCTTTTAAAATCTGATTTAACTCATTCCTCATTTCCCCTTATAAAACAGGCAAGAGAGTTTAGGGTTAAGCCTACGAAGGCAGATCAAAGAAAGGCGGCAGAAGCAGTCGTAAGGTCCACTGTTAGCGAATTTAGAAATACTCTACAGCCAGCATTAAGCGCAATTCGTCAAAATCCAATACCAGCTACAGACGATGCTAATTTAAATACAATTAACGAGCTAGCACATAGAGAATTTGAAATAAATTTCAATAATACCAGATGGTTAATCACTATCGAACTTTCCTATGATTCTACAGTAACAGATTGGATTGAAGTTGGCAGCCATGTATTGAGGAATAAAAACGAAAACGGCACGGTGCGTCAGGTAGGTGTAAGAATGTCTTTAAATCATCCCTTTGTTACTCATTTTGCCGGAACTGATAAGTCAAAACTGGAACCAATATTACGTATAGCTGCAGCACTTGGTTTGGCTGAAGAGACTGCAAGAGAAGCTGGTGTAAGTAAAGCCGGCACAATTAGAATAAATCTAAATAAATTAATAACTGCTATTTCAAAATCATAGTATCATGCATAAGTGGAACCCTAGAACAGGCACAGAAACTAAAGCTCTTCTAAATTATTTGAACTTAAATCCTGAAAGCTGTCAAGTATTAGAAACAGAAACAAGAGAGATTCTATCGCAATGCGGAAATCCAAGCGATTCAGTTAACGACAATATAGGTCTTGTATTTGGGTACGTCCAGAGTGGTAAGACTATGTCATTTACTACTCTCACTGCTATGGCTAAAGATAATGGCTACCAGATGATAATCGTAATTGCTGGTGTTAGCACAAATTTAGTTTATCAATCTTTTACGAGATTGGAAAGAGATTTAAGAATTGACTCACCAAGCGGTTGGCAATGGCTGTCATTTAAAAACCCGAAGAGCACTGACGCTACAATACGTGGGCAAATTGAAAATGCATTAAGAAACTGGAAAGACTCAGAGTATCCAGAAGAAGACAGACAGACTATTTTGATAACAGTAATGAAGCAAAAGAACCACCTATCTAATCTTTCCAATTTAATTAGTTCGTTGAATATGGAAAATGTGCCCGTTTTAATTATAGATGATGAAGGCGACCAGCATAGCATGAATACACAAAATCGTAAAAATGCTAAAACTGGACAAAGAAGAATGAGCACAATACATGAGAAGATAGTTGATTTGAGATATGTATTACCACATCACACTTTTATTCAATATACAGCTACTCCCCAAGGTCCAATATTTCAATCAATCATGGATGATTTATCTCCAAACTTTATACAACTGCTTACACCCGGAAGTGCATATACTGGCGGCAGAACTTTTTTTGAAAATGAAAGTGAACTAACAGAAATTATAACAGATATAGACCCACATAACAGCAATGAGCCTCCGCAAAGTCTAATAAGAGCTATGCAGATATTTTATTTAGGTGTTGCGAAAGGAAAGCCTAATAGAGAAGGAAAAAATCGCTCAATGATGATTCATCCGTCACAGTTAACCTTTACTCATTATGACTATGCACGATTTGTAAATACAATAAAGACTAACTTTTTGGACATATTAAGTATGCCAGACGAAAATTCCGATAAACTTGATTTATTAATGGAGTTTAAAAACGCTTATGATGATTTGGCAACTACAGCTTCTGACCTGCCTCCGTTTGATGAATTAAAGGGAAATCGCCTAAAATTTGCAATAAGTTCAACTCCTATACAATCTTTAAACTCAACCAGAAATAATACAACTTCAGTTCAATGGCGTAATTCCTACAGTTGGATTTTGATAGGCGGACAAGCTATGGATCGGGGATTTACTGTTGAAGGATTAACGGTTACATACATGCCGCGTAGCATTGGTGTGGGTAATGCAGATACAATTCAGCAGAGAGCCCGGTTCTTTGGATATAAAAAAGATTACCTAGGCTACTGTAGAATTTTTTTAGATCTTGACGCCCATCGTGTTTATGAGAGCTATATCGCACATGAGGAAGATATGAGAAGTAGATTACTTGAGCATAAAAAATCAGGAAAGGAATTGAACGATTGGTATCGTGAAGTATTCTTGGCTAGTGGTTTAAATTTAGCAAGACCGAATATATTTTCAAACGAATTCGAGAGGTCTTTTTTTGGAGGCGAATGGAATGTAATTAAAGCTCCTCACGAACCTCAAAGTAATATTGCACATAACCAGGAAGTGCTTGCTCGATTCTTACATAATACACAATTTAGAAATGACGAACGTTATCCTAAAAGCATTATGAAATTGGATTTATTTTTTGAACAATTCTTAAATGAATTGAAGTTTGCCAATAGTGATGATGCAGGTGATTATATGGCTTTATTGTATTTACTTCGGCGCCAGTTAGAGGAAGAGCAAGATGAAGAATGTACAGTCTTTTTGATAAGCGACTTCGAGAAGCCTAGAATGAGAACTTTAAACGAAAGAAATCAAATCAACCAGTTATTTCAAGGTAGAAATGAAAGGAGGGAGGGATTAAGGGACATAAGAGGTGCTGGTATTACTTTTCAAATTTATGTCCTTACACTTCAGAATGATACACAGTCATTTGAAAATATTGTTACGATGGCTTCACTAATACCAGAAGAAATTGGTGAAGATTTAATTCGTTGGAAGTAATTATTTTAATGTACCTACTCAAACTTTTATATGGCACTGATTAAAAATCTTACAAAAGGTTACAAAGACAGGGAAAGCATTCACAACGAAACATCCTGTTCTTACTATATTGTAACAGATGGAAATTGCAATAAATATTTGCAGATTGATACTTATGGTTCAGAGGATAGGGCTATACCTGGAAAAGTTAGCCAGTCAGTACAATTTTCTCCTGAAGCTATTAAGCAATTGAAAAATATTTTGGAAAGTTTTTATTAAGGCAAATGGTTGATTGCACGTCATTTATCCCCGAATTCCATAAACGAATAAAATGTATTTAAACAATTTTTCTTTGACACCAGTTTTTTATAGTTGTTTTTAAGCTTGCATTCATCTTATAAGACGAAGAAGTTATTGTCCTGTAAAAACGTGCTCTATCTACAATAACTCCATAATCATCTATCGCATTTTGCCATTTTTCAGCTTCAACTATTTGAGTTATTGCCATAATTGGAATTGTTGTATCATTATTCCACGCTATATATCTCCTCCATGAGTTGATAGGAATAGGCTTTTTATCTCTCCACCAACCTCCTGCTGCACACTGAACTAAATAGTAAAACTGACTTTTTCGTCTATCGTCAAAAGATTTCCATGCAATTATATCTAACCCTCTGTCTTTATCGAAAGGTGCTGGATCATCCTCTCTTTTTTCAAAACAAAGTTTTGCAAAATTATCTACTTGCTCAGTGAAACTCAGGTTTGAAGGAAAACCAAACAAAGTTGATTTAGAACCTAAATAATGATTTAAGCAAGACTCCGCGAGACGTTCGAATAATTTCGTCCCTCCATCAGAATTTGCAGCTCCATATGTTGAAAATATTACGCACATTGTGTGTTGAGGAAACTTGCGCCAAGTGAAATGTGGTATTGCTATATTGCCCTTTATCTCAAAGGGTGTAATCCTGCCATACAGAAATAGCCGCCTATTTAATTCTGTAAAGGCACCATCTATCAATGATTCATCGAAGTCACCAGTTACCGTTCTTTGAAAAAGAGAAATAATTTTATTTTTTGATAAATGTTTGTTGTACACTAATAAATATAATTCTATCCAATCAGCAATCCGGCTTATACTAGTTGTATCTGGCAATTCAATCATTTTTGTAGCATTGTTTTTAGTTCATTAGCAACTAATAAGCATTCATTTAGCGTCTCTCTTACATCCTCAGTTTTGTACTTATAAGCAATTCCTAAAGCATTACGAAGGTTGCGTGTAGAATCAGTAATTTTTTTCATCAGAAACTTTTTCTCTCCACCGCTTCTTTCATAAGCTTCTTCTAAAGCATCGTATTGAAGTAAATATGCTTTTGATTCTTCATCTGCTAATATTGGTGCTAATCGAGAAGTGATTTTACGGGAATCAGTTAATATAGGCTGTTTATTGTCACCGTTTCCAAATATCCAAGTCAACAGTTTTTCAAGGTCAGGTAGTTGCTTAATCGGAATTATTCTTTTAGAAAAGTTAGCTGTTTTATATGAAGGTGCTCCTATAAACTCCCTTATGCTAGGAGAATTCAAAGCAACAGTAATTAAGGAAAATCTATCTTTTAGGTTTTTGCTGTCAAAATTTAGATCCTCTTCCGCCTCTTTCAAAACTTTATAACATAAATATTGCCTTCTTATTACATCGGCACGATCTGCTGTTTGTCTTTGTACTTCTTTGATAGAGTCCTCGATGTTTGATCCATTCTTAACTTGTTCCTCAATTCGACTTGCCAGGTAAACAGCCTTAGCATAAGCGTCCCATTTCATCAAGCCTGAGATATGTCTTACCCCTAAATATGCGGATATTGTTGAACGATTTCTATAAACAATAGCAGGAATAATTTTCAAATCTTCAATTACAGGATTTGTAGCTTTGGGAAAATCGCTTGATACTTTAATCTTTTTGCGAATATCAGCATCAACTAAAAGTTTTAGTGTAGCTGTTCTTCTATTACCTTCAACAACTGTCAATCTAATTTTTCTTTGGTCAATAAGTTCTTGTAGTTGTTGTTGCGCTATATCCGTATTTTCTGATAACTTAAAATTTGCTGGTAAACTTTCAGGAACTACAACAATAGGCTCTTCATCGAAATAGCCATTTTCTGCCATTGAGTAAGCTAATTCCTCTAAATCAAATTCCTGATATAGCGTATTTAATAAATTCATTTGGTTACTTCCATGATGCTCTTTTGCTAATCGCGGATTATATGAATCCAAATCCAACAAGGTAATTGGTATATTAATTTGTGGCCTTCTTCTCCCAGTTCCTGCAATAACTTTAGGCATAATTCTATATTTTAAAACAAATATAAATTGACGTTTAGGTGATATGTAAAATAAAAATTAATTTTCTTCTCCTTAATATTCCCCGCTCCTCGTAGTCCCCAAACTACCCTATACCGCCTCCCAATCTCCGGTTGCTACTTCCTACTTCAAATCCTCACCCCTTAGCAGCCAAAAAAACCTCCTGCACGTGTCGGCATCAAAACTTATTTAAAAAGTTTATGGATTCCTTACATAGTTGCATCTCACTGGAAACTACAGTATGAAAAAATTACTTTTCGCCGCCTTGCTCATTAGCCTGTCCGGCATGGCTGCCGCACAAACAAGCAAGCGGGATACAATGGCAATACCTGCCCCTCCTAAAATCATGGTGAAAAAGTTCAATCCGCCTGTTATCGCAAAAGACACATTGGCTGCAGCAGGCCATATGGTTAAAAAACAACCGGGCCATGTACCACCGCCTCCACCGCTCGTCATCCTGAAAGATTCCATCAAAAGACAGTAAGGCAGGTGTTGTTTTCCAGGTTCTTAAAGGCATTTGCAATAGCGCAGGAGTAACAGGCAAAGCAGTTCTCCCCGTAGTCTCCGACTACGCTATACCGTCTCCTAATCTCCGATTGCTATCCCTCCTTCTTCCAGGTGTTAGCGCAGCGCACTTAAACAATAATAAAATCATCCGCTGACTGCAACAATTGTCCTTGTATTACCTTTGCATCAAATAACAAACTATGCAGCAGTTTGCCAACAGCCGTATTACCGAGCAGCAATTAGAATTGCTAAAAAGTTTTAAATACCTCACCGATGAAAAACAGATTAGTGAGGTGAAAGAGCTGCTGCACTTGTATTATACACATAAACTCGATGCAGCTATTGATAATGCAGAAGCAGACCGAAACTATAGCGCAGCGGTATATGAAAGCTGGCTTAAATCAAAAGAAAGCGATGCAGCATGAAAGTAGTGTTGGATACCAATTGCTTTATTAGCTGCATAGGTAAAAAATCGCCGTATCGCAATGTGTTTGACGCCTTTTTTGCAAAAAAGATATGGACTTTGCGTTTCGTATAAACCATTGATGTTACAGCAAAAAAAAGTGGATCACTTCAGAAAAATTCTGTCAAATTAAAACGCTCTCCTGCTACGTGTTTCGCCCCCCTAAACTCCCGAAAAGGGCAGGCTCCGGATCAGCTCGGTTACTTTTTCCCGCGCCAGGGGCTTGATGATGAAGTCGGACACCACACTTATGTTTTTCGCTCTTTCAATATCGTGCGGCGAGATAGAGGAAGTAACGAGGTAGATCGGGATTTTCTTTTCTATTTTCGGCTCCAGCAGCAAAAATGCTTCGAGAAATTTCCAGCCATCCATCACCGGCATACTGAGGTCGAGAAAGATGATGTCGGGCAGCAGGGCCGGGTTATCCACCGCCCCTTTGAGGTAATTCAATATCAGTTCGCCGTCTTCAAAAACTTTAATCTCCGCCGTACTATCCGCTTCCCGGATCGTTTTTTTTGTAAGGAATACAAACACTTTATCGTCGTCAACAAGAAAAATTTTTGCAGCACTCACTTTCGCTGGTTTATAAATTCGATAAAAAATGTTGCTCCTTTACCGGCCGAACTTTCTACCCATATCTTTCCGCCCATTGCTTCTACCTGTGTTTTGGTCATATATAAGCCAAAGCCTTTGGCATTGGGATGGCGGTGAAACACCTTGCCGATCTTAAAGATGTTGTCTTTATGCTGCACAATATCTATTCCCAATCCATTATCCGCTACCGAAAGTACTATTTTCCCATCCGTTTTTTGCGTCTGCAGCCGGATAACCGGTTGTCTTTTCGGATCGTGGTATTTAATGGCGTTGGTAATCAGGTTATGAATTATACTGTATAAATATTTGGAAGGATAATAAACAGCCGGCGCCGCTTCAAAATCCGTTTCTATCACCGCTTCACATTCCTTTATTTTTAGCTCCAGGCCGTTAAGCGTTCTTTGCAGGCAATCGGCCAGGTAAATGTCTTCCGACTGTATCTCGATATCCTGCTTTATCTGGATAGACTCGACCAGTTCATTAAACGTTAGCTGCAGGTTATCAATCACCGGCTGCAGCATCGAAATAAAGGTCTTTTGCTCATCGGTGTCGCTGCTTTCTTCAATACACTTTGCAAGCATAGACATATTAACCAGCGGCGCCCGCAAATTGTGCGATACGATATTGCAGAAGTCGGTCAACTGGTTGTTTTGTGCCGAGAGCTGTTTTACCAGCACCGATTGTTTTTCCTCCATTTTTTTACGTTCGGTAATGTCAACCCCAAATCCGATCACTATTTTCAACCTGCCTTCTTCATCAAACACCGGAAAAAAGCGGCGTAAATGTGTAATCATATTCCCGGCCTTATCCTGTATATTGTCTTCGAGCAGTACCTCTTTATTGGTATGTACGGCTTCTAAAAAATTCTTCCGCCGCTGTTCGGCAATGCCGGCATCCCGGTTCCGGTACACCGCATATTCAAAATCGTCCTTCCCGATGATGTATTTGCGTAGTTCCGGGTCCCCGATTGCACAGGGATTTACAAATAAATACCGGTGCTGCGGATCAAATACCGCTATGTCTGTTGGAATTTTATTGAGAATCGTTTCGTAAAATTCCTTCTGCTTATCCAGCTTCGACGTAACCA
The DNA here is from genome assembly GCA_965247435.1 of Ilyomonas sp. GTDB lineage: Bacteria > Bacteroidota > Bacteroidia > Chitinophagales > Chitinophagaceae > Ilyomonas. The sequence goes on from OZ252019.1 coordinate 4,354,551, forward strand.
GTTTATGGTTGGTATTGTCGCTGATGTAGCAGATATAAAACAACTGCCCGTTAGCGGCAGTGGGAGAAACACCTAATTCTATATATAATTCACTGTTGTCTTTGCGAAGCGATACGATTTCAATTGTTTTATTCAGTTCTTTTTCGTTGCCTGTTTCCCCGTACGCATTTATGTGTGCTGCATATTCGTTGCGGCAATGTCCGGCGATGACTGTTTCCCTGAAAGATTTCCCGATGGCTTCTTCTTTATTCCATCCAAACAGGCTTTCCGCCTTCGGGTTCCATTGCACAATGGTTCCTTCCGCATCTAAAATAACAACAGCCTGAATAGCATTTTGAAAAACAGCGCTTTGCAGGTGCGCGCTGTTGCTGCACGCCTGTTCCCGCTCTTTACATTGCTCAGCCAGCGCCTGTAACTGCAGTAATGCGGCAACCTGCCCCGCCAAAAGTTGCAGCCCCGCAAGCTGCTGATCCGTAAGAGTTCTTTCCGTATCATCATACACAGCCAACTGGCCGGCTACAGCGCCGTTTGCGGCAACAACAGGAACAGCGGCGAAGCAACGGATATGCGGTTCTCCGGCAATTTGCGGGTAAAGGTAAAAACGGTCGTCTGTAAGGGTGTTTTCAGTAACCGGTACGCCATCGGTAACAGGAAAGCAAAAAGAAGGATGGAGTAACAATGGAGGAAAAGCGGTTCCCGACCTTGCCTTTAGCAGCATACGGCCGTTGTGTAAAAGGCTGATAGCTGCAGCAGCCGCTCCGCAAATCTGGGAAGCCAGTGCCGCCAGGTTGTTAAGTGCTTCTTCAGACTGCATACCGGGGATTTGTATTGATTGATGAGCCGCAATTCGTTCATCTTCAAACACAGGAATTGCGCTTGTATTCATACTATTGGATTTTTAAATAACAGGTTTATATCAGTAAAAGTGACTGTCAAACGATAAACTTTATTATTTAGTATGCAAAAATGCTGCTTTATAAAGTGGATGTACATTAAAATGTATAATGGGTAAGCAAGCTTCTACAGCGCTTAATTAATTATTAAATGTTTACTGCCCGTGAGCGCGTTCAGCCCGCAGATGGTCATTCGACTATTTGGATGTTGAATGATTCAAGGCAAGCCCTTGCTAATAAAATTTTATTAACCAATGGTGAAGCCTCTTACAACTGCCAAAAACGACTGTAACTATTTTGCACCGTATAACAGGCAGGAGGTAACAATTACCTCAATGCTCTTTATTACACATTTGCAGTAAATAGTTGTGTATGCGCCGGTTTGCCAACCCACCATACCGGCGGGCAGCAATCCTTGTTATAAAACTTTGAATACCTTGCTGATGAAAAATCAGGTGGGGTTAAGGAACTGCTCCCCCTGCGCTTTATTCATACATAGGTATCAATAATTTTATTGTAATGCGCAGGCTGCCTGCCGGCAAAGGCAGGTTTGCATTGGCAAGTATGTTCCTGCAGCAAGGCAGCATGCCCTGCATAAAAGAAGCCCTTACTTCGCGTGCTGGTTATAATGCCTGATCCGCTCGTCGGCTTCATCATCCATGTCCTCCCCTTTAATTGCTTTCCGCCAGTCGCCTTCCCGCTTAAACTTTTTAAGCGCCAATACAGGATCAAATACTGCTTTGGAGGGGAATACTAATTGGTACGGTGTATAGTCCGGCGCTGCCGTAAAGAAATCCTGCAGGCCGGTAGCCGTAGCATCGTACTGGTTTACATACGGCACATTAAGGATGTTATAAATCATCTTGAGTATAGAACCAAAATTGGCGTGCACATGCGAGGTATAATTGTGCTTTACATACGGGCCGGCCAGCATCAGCACGCTGCGGTGCGCATCAATATGGTCCACGCCGCCCTGCGGGTCGTCTTCGGTAACGATCACCAGCATATTCTTCCAGTAGGGTGTGTGCGAAAGAAACTGCAGGATGCCGCCGAGCGCAAGGTCGTTGTCGGCCACAAACGAGTGGTAAAAAGGATAGCCTTCTTCCGGTCTTGGCTTTGCCGTATGGTCGTTGGGCAACTGAACGGTAATAAGAGATGGCAGGGGCTGTTTGCCTTTCAGCCACATCCGTGTAAACTCGCTGGTAAACTGCTGCAGCCGGAACTGGTCGGGGATGTTGGTATTGAATCCTGCATAGTTGTGACTGGTGCGGCTGAACAGGGCCTTTTGTATGGGCACCACCACGCCATGCCCCGAACCGGTGGCCGTATCTATCCAGGCCTCGCGGTTATGCGCCGTTTCGTTGGCTTCGCCGAAATTGTAAAACGATACGTTGCTCCTTTCCATAGCTTCCCACAAGCCGCCCCGCTCTGCATAGTCTTCGGGGTCCATACTGCCCGTGGAGCCGGGGAAGCGCCTGCCCGGCGCTTTGGAAAACAGCTTAGCGGTTTTGTCCACGCTGGCGTTGGCTTCCACCCATTCGTTCGGTATCACACCCATCATCCAGTGGTGCCCATAGATAGACGCATCGCTGTCGCAATAAAAATTATCGGAGAAGGCAAAAGCGGTTGCAAGCCGGAGGTGGTTGGGCGCTACATCTATATGCACCAGCGTTTTGTCTTTGGCAACAATCTGCACATCCCGGCCAAACCTTGCCAGCGAGGAGTCGCCGATACCGGTTTTCAGTTGTCCCAATACTTCGTCATACGTCCGGTTTTCTTTGGTGATATATACAATGTATTTAATCGGGCTTTGCCGGATGCCCGGCAGTACCGGCAACGGGTTTTTTGCATCCTCCGCTACCCCGGCAGCAGTAAATGTGTTTTGTAACACCTGCGTGGTCATGGTTGCTAAACGGGCCGCATCGGGCAGCTTTATTTTTTGATAGGTGGCCAGTTGCACATCGCCGATATAAGTGCCCTGCACCGGCGCTGTAAAGTCTTTACCGCCATTCGGTCCGGCGCCGTAGCCCCTGCAGGAAGCAACATAGAGGAGACTGCCATCGGGCGAAAGTTTTAGCTTGGTGGGGCCCCAGCCGGTGGGTATCAGGCCGGTTGTTTTTTTGCTTTCAATATCAATAACCGCTACGGCATTAAAGCCCAGCAGGGCTACATACAGGGTTTTCTCATCGGCACTCATGGTGATGCCAAAGGGCAATAATCCGCGGTAATGGTCCAGCAATGGATCTACCGTAATAGGTATGTTGCCCAACAGTTGATGCCGGTGGTAATCTATGATGCTGATGTTGTCGTTGGTGGCATTGGTAACATACGCGTACTTGCTGCCTACTGCCAGCGAGTTGGGGCTGGAGCCGCCTACCACGGCTGCGTCTTCAATCATTTCGCCCACTAAAAAACCTGTTTTAAATCTGTCCGTCACCTTGTTGTTACTCAACTCAATCACATATACGCTCATCGCTTCGGGCGCATTGGGGCTGCCTAAGCCCGGCACTTTACGCCCGTTCCAGGTAAACCCGTTGATGGACTCTTTGGTGTCGTTTCCATACGGGTGCCAGGGCAGCAGCATACTGTCGTAGTTCTGCGGGGTAATGTCGGGCATCAGCGGGTAGGCGTACATCCCTACATTGGCTACAAACGCCTGCCGGTGGTCGGGGCTTAAGGCCAGCCCGAACGGTAACCGCCCGGTGGGTATGGAAGCAGTAAGTTTTTTGGTAGCAAGGTCTATTCTTACCAATCTATAATTTGCCCGGTCCAGTACCAGCAGCTCATTGTTGGCATCGTTGTACAGCAGGTCGGAGGTAAAGCTGTCGCCGTACGCAACACCATTCACTGTTCCGTTGAGGGATATAGAATCGAGCTTAGCCAGGTGCTCTATATCATAAGCGATCACGCTGCCATTGTCGCCGCCGCTGAGATAAACAACATTATTAGTTTTTCCAAAGGTTACGCCGAGGAAAGAGCCATCCGGCAACGGCGATTGAATGGAGTGTTTAAAACTGTCCAGTATATACTGCGCGCTGGCAGCGTCGGGTGTCTTTCCTACCCAGCCAACCGTTGTATATTTCAAAGTGGCGTTATCAATGATTGTAAATACACCATTGTGAAGCGTAACCGCTTTACTGCCATCGGGCGAGAGGGCGAGGCCAAACGGATCGTGCGAGATTTGTACCGTACTGCCTGCCGGCGTAACGTACCGGCCGCTTGGAAGAACCGATCTTCCGGCTGCGTTGATATGGGTATATTCCGTTGTGGCAGGCACCGATAATACCTGCCTTTTTACCTGGCCATTTACTTGTTGCGGGCTTGTATAAAACAGGAAAAAACAGCAGGATACAATCAGGATTGATTTATACATAGGTCGGTTATTTGTTGCATTGTTTAGCGCGCATAAAGCTATACATTGCCTGCTGACTGATGCCGTATTTACAATATAATAATTTACGGGCTTACTCCGCTTACTTTACCGTTTAGCCCCGCGGGTGCAATAGCCGGCATAATCAGGACAACGGCATTACTAAATGCTACAGAAAGCTTATAACTATACTGCATTTAACTGCATCAGCGCGGCTATCCTGCTATTTGTTTTTCTTTACACCATGCAAAAAGAACTGTATTTCGACATCAGCACAGCAGGAAGCGGCGGCAGCCTGTACCGGGTAAAGGATGATACGGGTAATTATAGCTTTCAATACCAGCACAGCACGTATGACGACGACCGCGACGAAATAAAAATCTTTGATACTTCGTATGCCTCTTTTGCCCTTTTCTGGCAGGCGCTGATACAGGACAAGCAATGGTTTTACCAGCATCCCCTCTATGTGCATGCAGAGCAAAGAGACTTTGTAAGGTTGCAGTTGCAAGGTGTGAATTGGGCTGTTTACCCGGATAAAAAATGGCAGGACAGCCACCAGCGGCAATGGAAAAAAGTGCTGTCGGACACTGATGATTATTACCGCTCCAGGCTGTAGCAGGATGGCTTATCTGCCTTTTGCAGTAATGAGGTAGCAGAACTGCTATATGGAAGCATTATTTTTTACAAACAAGCTTTTCAATTTCCGCCCGGACTGCTTATTCTACAGGCAGCGGCTTCATTACCGTTGGCGGTGACGCTATTAAATGTGTTAGGTGTCAGACACTTTCGAAGTGTCAGACACTTTCGAAGTGTCAGACACCTTTCACATAAATGATAATCACCGGTGTAACGCCGGTAATTATTTCCAGACAGGTGCTCCGGTTTATAAAAATCTATCAGCGGTCTGATGCAGATCTGCGCCGCCACCAACTGTTTATACAATTACTCCCTGTAAACAGTACTGTTCAAAGTATTGCTAAAGTTGATGCGCCACCGCAGTTGCGCTTTTTAAAGTATGCTATTTGCACACCTCTTTACAGTACTAACAAAAACGATTGCCATGAATAAAGATGCCATGCTGCAGGAAATACAGGACTTTGCCGACTGGTGGCATGGTGATCAGTTGCGCAGGTACACAAAGGAGCGGTACATCGTTCACCCGGTGAGGGTAATGGAGCGGTGTAAGCTATACACCGGCGATACGGCCGTGCTGGCAGCCGCCCTGCTGCACGATGTGCTGGAAGATACGCCCCTTACAAAAGTCAGGCTGGCGGCCTTTCTGCAGAAGCGGATGAGTGCGGAAGAAGCAGCTAAAACAGTGCGCCTTGTAGAAGAGCTGACGGATGTATATACCAGCGAAAACTACCCGAAGTGGAACCGTAAAAAGCGGAAGCTAATGGAAGCCGAACGCCTGGCGCAAACCAGCAGCGAAGCGCAGACTGTTAAGTACGCCGACATTATGGACAATGCCCCGGAGATAGCCGAAAAGGACCCCGACTTTGCCAAAACGTTTCTTCCTGAATACAAAGCCTTGCTAAAAAGAATTACCAATGGCAATCCGGACCTGTACAGGCTGGCGCAGGTAACCCTGCAGGAATGTATGACGCGCAAATAAGAAAGGCAACCATATATCACGTTGTTTACACAATAAATTTTACATCTCCGGTTGCCGGGCGCCCGGTATGGTGAATAGCGGCTGCTGCTAATAGTTGCAAGTTTAAAATGTTATTACGCGAATGGCAGCATTTCTGTCTTTACAGGAAGACAGAAATTGAAATAAAACAGGATATTCTTGTTTTGTATAAATTTCCCTTTGCTACATTCATTTCATCGGCTTTTTATAACACCAAAGCCCCTTTTGAAAGGGGCTTTGGTGTTATAAGGAATGAAAATTTATTCTACCACCAGCTTCGCATTTTGTACGCCGTTTTCAGATGTAACGGTAACCATGTACATACCTTTTGCAAGCACCGGCAGCACTACCTTTTGAGCACCTGTAGTCTGCAGCATTTTCGTGAGCACTACTTTGCCGGAAAGATCAAACAACTTCAATGTGGCCGCTGCCCCGTGTAATTGTGTGTCCGGTGTAATAATGAAATAGCCTCTTGCAGGATTTGGCGAAACCGTAAACACATTGCTGCCTGTAAGCGCTGCTTTTGCCGAAGGCGTATAGCTGGTAATAACGGGGTTAGAAGTTGGGGCAGCTTTGATAGTGATACGGTAGCCGGCAACACCCTGCTGCTGATGATTGCCGCTATGAGGCTGTATAGTATAAGACCAGTCCCGTCCGTCATTTCCAACTACGTTTCTATCTCTTTTAAACCGGTCCCTGTAAGAAAGTTGCTGCTTACCGGCTTCGCTAAACCCGCCTTCTTCTATTTCTGCTATACTCATTTTGAGCATGCAGCCATGATGGGTATAAGTGGTGCGAAAGACATCCATCCAGGTACCGGCAACATTGTCCCAGGAATCATAATAGAAATGATAAACAGAGCCATCGGCATAATAATCGTTCCTGAACCGGGTGTTATTTATCCATTTGCCGGTATTGGCATCCCAAAAAGCTATTCTTGTAAACCGGGGTGTCTGGTTATCATAGTATTTAGTTACCGTAAGTCCCGAATTTACCCAGGTATTTGTAAGGTAATCGTGGAATTGTGAAACGCTGCTTTGCTGGAGCCTGCTTACCGGTAAAAGATTAGACACCTGCCGGGTAACCTTTTGCCACAGGCTGCCGCCGATATTCCAGTTATAGCCTGTGATACCTGTATGCAAGCCATATTTGCTGTATTCATACGTGTTTTTGAAACTGTTTACCCAGGCATTGTTCTGCCAGTTAGCGCCTATTACAGCGGTTAACCGGTTATCGTTGTTATATTCGATCGTATCGCGAAAATTAGGCTGCCAGTTGTTATCGGCATATACTTCAAATAAAAAATACACATTATAGCCGGAGCTGTTGAAGCGATAAGTTATCCTTATGTCATTGCGCCAGGATTGACTGGCAATGTCCCAGGCCCTGGCAATAAGGATATAGCTGCTGCCATCGGCTGAATACGCATACGTAGTTAAAGAGCTGTTGATCCACTGGCTTTGGCTCCCGTCCCAGGTTTGAAACAGATCTTCAACTATCCTGCCTGTATTATCATATTTGTTGCTAGACAAGGAACTGTTAACCCAGCCTTGCAAAACAATATCCCAGCTTTTACCTAATACACTACTGGTTCTGCACTGCCCGTCGTAGCTGCTTATGTATAAGGAGCTGTTTTGCCAGACTTCATTAATTCTTTGTTCGTTTAATATAGAATCGGTGGACTGCGCGGAGGCGCCTGTACTGGATAAAAACAGCAATAGCGCAAGTGAAAAGAATTTATATGGCATGTTACTTTGGTTTAAGTAGTAAATATAAAATAAATCCGCTTACAATAAAGACCTGCAGTTAAGGGTAAGATTTCTCTTGCAGCAGTCTGTATGTTTTACAAAAACAATGGTGCCGGACAATAATATAAATGTATGTATCGGATACTGCATTATAGTAAACCAGGCTGTTGTACGGTATGCTTACCTTCTTTTTCCGTTTGAAATGATACACTGTATAAAAATAATATGCCCAACAATCAATTGCTAATATTTTTGTATTGATCGCTAACACGGGCTTCCCGATAAAACACTAATTACATGAGCACCGAAAACACCATTACCATTGGCAGCAACAGCAGCCACCCGCTAACAGTCAACCGCCTCGGCTACGGCACGATGCGCCTTACCGGCGAAGGCGTCTGGGGCGAACCGCCAAGGCGGGACGAAGCACTGGAAATATTGCGGCAAACGGCTGCGCGGGGCATTAATTTTTTAGACACCGCCGATTACTACGGCGAGGATGTAACCAACCGGTTAATTGCCGAAGCTTTATATCCGTACAACGGCGACCTGGTGATCTGCACCAAAGTGGGCGGCGCCCGCAGGCCCGATAAAAGCTGGATACCCTTTAACAAGCCGGAGAACCTGCGCAGCAGTATCGAGAACAACCTGCGCACCCTGAAGCTGGAACAGATAGCGCTGGTGCATTTCCGGGTAATACACGGCAACGGATTTGAAGCTTCCATGGAAGCGATGTTTCAAATGCAGGAAGAAGGAAAAATACTGCATGTAGGCGTAAGCAATGTAAACCGCGAAGAGCTGGAAAAAGCGATAGGCATGGGCGCTATTGCCACCGTAGAAAATATGTACGGACATGCACAGCGCGGCAGCATGAAGGCGCCGCACGGAGAAACCCGCGGGGCGGAAGACATCCTGCATATTTGTGAGGAAGCCCACATACCGCTGATCCCCTTCTTTTCGCTGCAAACGGCCAGTGCAAAAAAGGATGACCGGATAGCAGCGATTGCTAAGAAATACGGCGCTACCGAAGCGCAGATTAACCTTGCCTGGCTGCTGCACCGCTCGCCGTGGATATTGCCAATCCCGGGCACTTCTTCCCTGCAGCATTTTGAAGAAAATATAGCCGCAGTAAACATAGCGCTTACAGCGGAGGACATGGCTTTCTTAGCGTAATACAACCCTGCATTTCACTGTTTCCTGAAGCTGTCAGACCATTTCTCCTCAGGTAACAAACACTACCTGGGAGAAAGCTATGCCAAGTACACAAAAGACGAAGGATGAACGAAGGATGGACGAAGGATAAGGCTGCACAAAAAGGCAGTAAAGCTATCGGGAGCTGTACCAACAATGAGTTCTGCAATATTGTAAACCCTTATTCCTTCTTCATTTCTCTTTTGCGCATGGGCATGGCATCAATAATGGCAAACAGCTTTTCGCTGGTTACCAAGGTGTCTGTCCTGAACTTTTCGCCGCCATCTTTACCAATCAATAAAAAAGTAAAGGCAGCAGCCGTATTAATACGCCATTGCTGCACTTGCGGGGCGGCATGGCCAACCTCCACGATATGCAGGATAATATCGCGCTCCTCCAGACCTTTCCTGTCTTTATTCAGCACTGATACCTGCTTATCTTTTAATGCGCTGCCTTGCCCGTTGTAAAACAGGTACACTTCTCTATGACCGGCATACATAACAATTGGAATTAAACATAACAATAGTGTTTTCATAACCCTGAGGATTTAGCAAAAGAAACACCAAATCTGTTCATGTTTTATTTTAAACCCTTATACAAAGCACTATAAAATAAAACAGGTGCGGCTGCTTTATGCCGGTTATTACGCTTAACAGGTATTGGCAATAGCTTTATTGAGCAACGATAAAAAATTAAATTAATATTAGAACCAATACACCGTTTTGAAACAAACCGGCAGCATAATTAATTTTATCGCAGATTTATAACATTAGTCCTGGACATATTACAGGCTAGTGTTTCTATACCAGCTTTTTTATTTTTAATACGCAAAGAAATGTATAAAAAAAGCCCCTGCAGAGCAGGGGCCTGTCAACTTTAACCATCCCCAAATAGGTTAAGTTGCTTGCTGCGTAAATCTACTGCAGAATTACATACAGCGCCTGCTATTTATATTTTATATTACCGTACTTATAAATTTAATAGCCGGGTTCAGCTTACAGCTAACAGTAAAAACGGCTTTTGTTGCCTATACATCTAAGTGGCATTTGCTACTTCGCTATCACCATTTGTCTGGTAGCTGCCAGCCCGCCGTTTATATACAAAGAATAATGATAAGTGCCCGCTGCAAGTGTTGTAGTATCTATATTTATCACTCCTTTACTATCGCTTACCGTTACCGCTTTTACAGTATCACCACTGGTGCCGGTGATAATGATCTTTGCGGAGGAACAGCCCGGGGGCAACGTATAACTAATACCGGTAGTTTGCGCAGCAGGGTTCGGAATATTCTGCGCCAGGGAAGCGCCGCTAACGGCAGTCATCGCTGCAGATGCAGCTATCGCACTACCTTGCTGCTGTGTTTTTATTAAAGCCTCCATTTTATCCAGCCGTTGCTTCAGCGCTTCATTTTCTGCCGACAATTCCTGCACTGCTTTTACCAGTGGCACCACAAACTCCGCATACCGCAATCCATACAAATCCTTGCTGTTTTCAGGCGCATCCACACCGCTGAAATTGTAATTAATTTCCTTAGCTGCTTTCTCTACCTCCTGCGCTATAAAGCCCGTATATACGGTTGCTTCCTGGGCGGCACGTGCGTTTCTCTCCTGTGCTGAAACGGACAACGCTTTTCCGTCTTTATCCTTTTTAGCAGGCGGTGGTACGAGCTTTTCTGCCGCATCAATATTAAGGGTATAGGTCAGCGGCTTTAGTTTATTAATAAACAGGAGGCCGGGCACATTCTCTTTCAGATTCGTTTTTACCCGGCCATCGGAAATCTTTGTCCAGTCGGCATAGCCGCCGATGCTTGTGGTACTGCTGTTGCCGATGCGTGCCTGGTTGCTGGCTGTTGGCTGCGCTGCATAACCGATACCGATGGTATTGTACAGGTCGTCGTAGTCGGTAGGCGGGCCGGAAAAACTGCCCACGGCTACATTGTTGTATCCCGGAATAGCATATCCCAGCGCCAAAAAACCAACTGCGCAGTTGTAGTAAGATGCTGTATTGTTGTACAACGCATTTACGCCAACCGCCGTATTATAATTGCCGGTGGTATTGCTGTACAGCGAAGTGGCCCCGGTGGCTACATTAAACCCTCCGGTAGTGTTGGCATACAAGGCTTCCCAGCCGTGGGCATCATTGCCGCTGCCGGTCGTGTTCACATACAACGCACGGTAGCCGATACCGGTATTGGAATTGCCCGTAGTATTGGTAAACAGAGCCAGTGGCCCCATAGCGGTATTGTAATAGCCGGTCTGGTTACCTTGTAAAGAAGAATAGCCATACGCTGCATTGCTGTAGCCGGTTGTATTGTTGAACATGGAGTAAGTGCCCGTTGCGGCATTAAAACTGCCGGAGGTATTGGTGTATAACGCCCGGTAGCCGGTGGCGGTATTAAAAGAAGCCTTGTTGGCATACAATGCCTGGTAGCCGCCGGCAGTGTTCGAATTGCCGGTTTGGTTAGATTGTAAGGCAGCACTGCCATACGCACTGTTGAAGCTGCCGGTGGTATTGGCGTACAGCGCATTTACTCCTGCCGCCGAGTTGTTGTTGCCGGTGGTGTTGCTGTATAAGGCCTGCCAGCCATTGGCGATGTTGCTGTATCCGGTAGTGTTGGAATAGAGTGATTGAAAGCCGGTAGCGGTATTTAAGTAACCGCTGGTATTTGCATACAATGCTTTGGAGCCAACTGCCGTATTGCCGCCACTCCCATCGGCATTGTACAAGGCAGAGTCGCCGACCGCAACGAGGTTGCTGCCGACTGCATTTTTGTACAAAGCGCCGATGCCTACCGCACTGTTGCTATAGCCGGCAGTGGTAAAATACAAGGCATAGGCGCCGGCAGCCGTATTGTTTTTACCCAGCGTATTAGAGAAAGCGGCCTTGTAGCCGAAAGCCGTGTTATTGCTGCCGGTATTGTTTTTAAATGCCTGGAAGCCAAAAGAAGTATTGGCTTTGCCGGCCGCAAAATCAATATAGCCCGAAGGTTGATTGTTTACTTTAAACAGGAGCGCTGTGGCATCTTTTGTTCCCAAGAAATTAGTGGGCGGGTTGGTGCCGCTGTTGCCGGTAAGCAGCCAGCTTTGAGCAAAGGCAGTGTGTGTAAGTGCTGCGAGTGTAAGCAGGAAAAATAACTGTTTCATAGGTGGGCGGTTTATGTTTTAAAATAAAAAGAGAAAGCAGTTTGTTACCGGAGAAACAGCGGAAAGCGTTTACTAATTATAGTCTGCCAGTGTAATAAATGCATTATAATAATGGCAAGGTTTGTTATGTCCGGTCTGCTGGCGGAAGTCCGGTAATGAAAAGTAAAAATAAAGCTTATAAATAAATTCGGGCGGCAGGATTAATAAGTGTAATGCAGCTATTGTATCCTGCGCCGCTTAGCTTCCGTTGTTACAAGGCTGGCAGCAGCCTTTACAAGATAAGCAAACCTTCTCTTTACAACGTAGTAAAAACATTTTTCAGCAGGTAATCAGTAAGTAAATACTGTACTTATTTTCTTTCGCCCACCTGTTGCCGCCACATGGCATAGTACAGGCTTTTAAGCTGCAGCAGTTCTTCGTGCGAGCCCTGCTCTGTAATCTTCCCCTTCTCCAGCACATAGATGGTATCTGCATGCATCACGGTAGATAACCGGTGTGCAATTAAGATAGTCATCTGCTCCCTGCTGCTGGAGATTTCCTGAATAGTGTTGGTTATTTCTTCCTCGGTTAAAGAATCCAGCGCCGAAGTAGCTTCATCAAAAATTAGCAGGGGCGGCTGGCGCAACAAGGCCCTTGCAATAGACAAACGTTGTTTTTCACCGCCGGAAAGCTTCATGCCGTTTTCGCCCAGCATCGTATGTACGCCATTCGATGCTTTGGCAATTAAAGCCGAAGCAGATGCTCTTCTTAACGCTTCATTGATCTCTTCCTCCGTAGCGGCAGGCTTTACAAACAGCAGGTTATCTTTTATGGAGCCGGCATACAACTGCGTGTCCTGGGTTACAAAACCAATTTGCCGCCGCAGCGGGTTGTACCGGATTCGGGTAGATAAGATTTCATTAAAATAAATGCCGCCGCTTATGGGTGTATATAAACCTACCAACAGTTTAACGAGCGTGGATTTGCCGGAACCGGACGGCCCTACGAAAGCAATGGTTTGCCCGGTTTTTACTGTAAAAGAAATACCGTCAATCGCATTATACCCCGCCGTCTTATGCCGGAAAACGACCTCATCAAACCGCAGGCTTTCAAGGCTGCCGGTCTCTACCGAATTGTCGGGGCGCTTTTCTACCGGCTTGTTCATCAGCCTGTCAAAAGTCTGCAGGGAAGTATGGGCTTCGCGGTATAAAATAATGAGATTGCCTAAGTCTTGCAAGGGCGTAAAAATGGCCGTCGAAATAAATTGCATGGCTATTAGTTCGCCCGTGCTGAGTACTTTCCGAAAAATAAGCCATAGTAAAATGAACAGGATTGATTGCTTGAGCAGGTTGAGCATATTACCTTGTAAAAAAGAAAGCGAACTTACTTTCTTCGCTTTCTGCATTTCTAATCCATAGATGGTGAGTGTGAGCTCATTAAGCCGCCTGATCTCGGGAAACGTAAGCCCTAAGCTTTTCACCAACTCTATATTGCGGAGGCTTTCGGTAATAACGCCGGCCTGCTTATCGGTTTGCCGGTTAATAGATCGTTGTATGCCTTTTATTCTTTTAGAGACTAAGCCCGTAAGAGAGCCCAGCAGGAGCACGCCAATAAAGAAAACAGGCACCAGCAGCCAGTTGCGGTTGATGCTGTACCAAAGCAAAAAGCCAACGCCCACCAGGGAAGAAAAAAGCACATTCACAAAGGCGTTAAGAAAACGTTCGGCGTCTGTTTTCACTTTTTGCAATACTGAAAGTGTAGTTCCGCTCCTGCTTTCTTCAAATTCCTCAAAAGAAAGCCGCAAGGTTTGTTTTAGCCCGTCATTAAAAATATGCATGCCAAAGCGGGCTACTGTTTTGCGGGTAATGTACTCCTGGAACGATTTGCACAGTTTGGAAAGTATGGCTATGCCTAATGCCAGCAGCAGCCAGTACAAAACGCCGTGTATCAGCGCTTTTTCCGGAAGGTGATTTTTGTTGGTGCCGTATTGATCGATAATTTTCCCAAAAATAACCGGATCGAAAAGGTTGAGCAGTTGAGCAACAGCAGCCAGCAGAAGCGATATAAAAATTAATGACCGGTAAGGCCGCAGGTATTTCCAAAGTATTTTCATAGCTGCCAGTCGGGTGCAAATACTACGCCTGTATAACCAAACGGATGATGTTGTATTGATTTGATAACTACAAAAATGAAGACAAAAGACCGGTAAGTTTACACTCGGTGCACCGGCGCGGTGATATGGTAAACAGCCATAGTCAAAAATTAGCTTAGCTGCTTTTTATCAGTTTATCAAAACCTGTCTTTTAAGATAAAAAAGTATCAGATGCATTCTAACCAATGCTCAGGTAGCTTTATCATTGGTAGTGCGGAGAAGGCCTATACCGGCCAGAAAAAAGATCAGGCCGAGGATGCCATACACGGCAATGCTTTTAGCACTTGAACTGCCCTGCGCTATAGAAATGCCGGCATAAATAAGCCCGGAAATACCAAGTACTGTAAGTATGATCCCGAAGATTCTTTTTTCCATAAGTTACTGTTGTTAACCACGTTTTGCAAAAGATATGCCATCGGAAGCGCACCGGTCTTACCGGCTGCTGTAGTTATATGGCTGAAGTGTGTGAGCAGGGTTTATTAGCCGGGGTATATTCTTATACAACCGGCACCATAAACCAGAAGGTACTGCCCTTGCCTATGGCGCTTTCCACCCCTATCCGGCCGCCATGCCGTTTAATAATTTCGGCACTGATATATAAGCCTAAACCAAGGCCGGAGTACTGCACGCCATCGTAGTCGGCACGGTAATAACGCTCGAACAGGTGCGGCAGCTTGTCGGCTGCTATACCAGGCCCGGCATCTCTTACCGAAACCCTGGCCATGCCTGCCAACTTTTCTATTGTCAGATAAATTTCTCTTATCTCCGGTGCATACTTGGCAGCATTATTTACAAAGTTTACCACCACCTGCTCTATACGGTGCTCATCGGCATATATCTGCAACTGTTCATCGCCTTCTATTATAATGTCGTGCCTGCCGCTGCTGCGTACATGGTTGCAGCACTGGCCCAGCACTTCGGCAATTGTAAACGTTGACTTGTTGAGGTGAAGCTGCCCTGCGTTCATACGGCTGGCATTCAGCAGGCTTTCAATCAGGCTACTTATCTTCTCTATGCTTTTGTTTGACTGCTCGATAAGCTTTGGCAGCATCGGAGGCGAAGGCTGGTCTTTAATCCTGTTCATAAGTTGCAGGGCTGCCTTTAAACTGGTAACCGGCGTTTTAAGCTCATGGCTGGCGATGGTAATAAAATCATCCTTCCGCTGGTCTTCCAGCTTACGCTCGGTGATGTCGAGCACAGTGCCGGAGAAATGAGCCTGGCGGTTTGTTTCCGCATCGTACAGTTTGCCGGTAGCCCGCACCCAGCGCAGCTTTTTATCGTGATAGCCAATAACCGTATATTCCTTATCAAAGGGCACTCCGTTCGTTAACACGGCTTCTACAGCAGTTTCTATTTCTTCTTTATACTCCTCACTTACCTGGCTCATGGCTGCATCAAAGGTCATGTCTTCGTCCGGGTAATAACCAAGCAGCTCCTTCAGCCTTGCAGAAGGAAGGAACCTGCGGGTCTCTACATCCATATACCAGGTACCCATCTGTGCAGCATCAATAGCAGCCCTTAGCATCTCTTCTGTTTTTTCAAGTTCCTGCCGTGCCGCTACCTGCTGCGTAATGTCCATTACCGAACCTATAAAGCGTACCGGCTTGTCGCTTTCATCAAATAAAACTTTACCTTTTGCCCGCACCCAGCGCAGTATCCCATCCTCGGTACCTATGGTGCGGTATTCCACATCATAATCGCCGTTACTTACTGCTTTTATAAAAGCTTTGTCTATGATGCGCAGCACTCTTTCGCGGTCATCTTTATGCAGGCCCTGCTGAAAATCAGTTTCATAATTTACCTGGCGGCTATGGCTTATACCAAACAGTTCGCGGCAGCGTGCATCCCACTCCATTGTGCTCTTCAGCAAGTCCATATCAAAGGTTCCCAACTGTGCCGCTTCTTTAGATAAGCGTATCTGCTCATACGCCCGTTCCAGTTCCTTCCTCGCTTCTACTTTTTCGGTTACATCTGTTATTACGGCTATAATGCCGGTTAACCTGCCGGTGTTATCCTGCAGCGGCTGATACAATACATCATAATAATTTTCTACCGGTTTTCCATTGCGCAGCACCATGCCTTTTACTTCGCTGCCGTGGTGCAACCTGCGTGTTGCATACACTTCATTCAACACATTCATATAATAATGCGCGGCCATTTCCGGACGCGCTACTATTAGCGGCTTGCCAATTACATCCTCGTTCCGGCCCCATACTGCCAGCATTTTCTCATTGGCCAGCTCAATTACAAATTCAGGCCCTCTATATACCGCAATAGCTACCGGCGCCTGCTTTACAAGGCCCCGGAAACGCTGCTCGCTTTCGGCCATTTTATTGTTGAGTACTTTAAGACTGTCGTACGAACCGGTAAGCTCTTCGTTCACCGCCATCAGCTCTTCGTTTATCGCAGCCAACTCTTCATTCGCTGCCGCCAGCTCCTCATTCAGCGCCTGCTCTTTTTTGCCGGCATCCCGTATGGCCTGGCGGTTATTGTACTGCTCGGTTACATTTACAGCAGTATGCAGAATACAATACACTTTACCGGCACTGTCTTTAACAGCACGACATACAAAATCAAAGTAAAAAACCTGCATCTTTCCTTCCACCTTTAAAACCGCGGCTGTGTCTTTTGCTTTATAGGTGCCGCCTGTGCGCCATACTTCTTTAAGTAAGTTTACAAAAGGCTGCAGCTTAAGCTCCGGCACGGCCTCTTCCAGCGGCATGCCTATGATGCTCCTGTCTTTGCCCCAGAAGCCGATCATTGCATCGTTTGCCGATTGTATGTGCAGCGCTTCGGACGAATAAACAGCAGCAGCATTCTCCGACAAGGATAAAATCTCTAACAACTCGTCGTTGCTGAACCGGTGGACTTGAATGGCCATTAATTATTTATAAAAAGGAAAAAACAAAGTAAGAATAAAAAAAATTACACTAAAGCATATTTTCTTTATCCGGGGCAAATAATTGAACAGCGAAACACAGAATATTTTATTTGAATAAAAGGGAAGTCACTAATAATTAAAAGGGTATGTTGATTAGCAAACACCGGCTATTCCGTATTGTGGTTTTTCATAATGCAGTACAGAAGCCAAACAAGCTGCCTTTGCATCAACCACCTCAACCACCTGTAAAGCGCAGGCGCTTATGTCCAGTATAAGATCTGTGCGGCAGGAAACCGCTGTGCAATTTCTTTATAAAAAAATTCCTTCATGATAGTCATCTGGTCGCGCGGATAAACATACTTGGTGCCGCCAAACTTATTTCGCTTTTGGGCGCGCGTAGTTTCTTCCATATCCAGGGAAGTATTCGGGTACCAGCTAAGCAATACTTCTTTAGAGCCGGGCGTAAAGCGGTGGGTAATTAGTTCAAAAGTAAGATCGCATTGGGCCGGCAACTGCTGCCGCAGCTCATTCAACAAATTGCTGTACGCTTCCTCCCAGCCGGGTATGGGCATAATGGGCGCCAGTACTACGCCCACGGGATAACCGCCACCGCCCTGCTCTTTGGGAAGAGCTAATTTGCGAAGCGCCGCAATACGTGCATCTATATTGCTGGTGCCGCCTTCAAGCCGCTGCGAAACGGGCTTTGCATTTAAGCTGATGCGCCAGCGTGTACGGCCGTTATGCGCTATATCCAATAAAGGATCTACTGCATCAAACTTGGTTACAAAGCGCAGGGATTTATTTTCTTTTTTACTGAAAAAATGTATGGCTTCGGAAAGACTGCCGGTAAGGTGTTCAATACTTAACGGGTCGGTATAGCAACTGGCTTCAAATGTGGTATGGCCGGCGGGATTGTTGTACTTATCGGTATTCTGTAAAATTGCAGGCAGGTTGGCAAACACCCGTATCGCGGGCGGTCCCTGCAGGCTGCCGGCCAGGTAGCAGTACTGGCAATGTGCAGGGCAGCCTTCTGCGAGGTGAAACTGGAAATCGGCAGAAGGTGGTATGGGCCGTAATGCAAAGGCCGAAGGTGGTGCGGTTACTACTGCCAGTGTGGATTTGGCCAGTTTATACGTCTCGCGTTCCGTATCGCCGCGCAGGCCGGTAAGCCGGTTGTTCTTCAGTACTTCTAACGGAATATTATACTTGTTGATGCGCTCGTATATCTGCTGCCCGAAAGGTTCCTGCATTGCATCAGCGGTAAATAAGACCCGCCTCGGCATCCACAATTTAGCCGGCTTTATAGTGGTTGCCTGCTCTATATTTTCTGTCTGGAATAATTGCATGCTTTTACTATACAATCTCTGTTCCTGCGATGCCTTGTTGCCATTATGGCAAGATAAATAACCGTTAAAGCGGAAGCCGTTTTACAGATGTTGAATAGTAACTCTGTTGTTCATCTACCTTTGCCTTGTCTCTGCTCTTTTTTAATTTTAATAAACAGCGATAAATCATACTAAATATGGTACTTATTATTCTTGGTATTATACTAATCATTATTTCTTTTGCCGGCAACAACCCTAATTTTAAACGGTATAGCGGCCTTGCGCGCATTGGCGGGGTTATCGCCATTGGCATGGGCATATTAAGCGCCTGTGCCGTACAGGTGGACACCGGAGAGGTTGGCGTGCAAAAATTATTCGGCAAAGTGCAAAGCACCGTGCTTACCAGCGGGCTGCACCTGGTAAACCCGTTGGTGGAAGTAGAACATATAGACGTGCGAACAAAAAATTACACCATGAGCGGTGTGCATGACGAAGGCACTAAAACGGGCGATGATGCGATCCGTGTGCTGTCGGCAGACGGGCTGGAAGTTACAATTGACTTGTCGGTGCTTTACCATGTTGTGCCTTCAGAAGCGCCTAAGCTGCTGCGCGAAACAGGTGTTGATTATGAGGATAAAATCGTACGCCCGATTACCCGTACGCGCATCAGGGACAATGCAGTGTATTACGATGCGGTTGCCCTGTTCTCTACGCGGCGCGATGAGTTTCAGCAACGCATTTTTGCCACTATTGAAAAAGATTTTAAAGTCCGCGGCCTGGTACTGGAGAATCTGCTGGTGCGCAACATTGCGCTGCCCACAAGTGTAAAATCTACCATTGAGCAAAAAATAAATGCCGAGCAGGACGCGCAGAAAATGCAGTTTGTGCTGCAGAAAGAACAACAGGAAGCACAGCGCAAGCGTGTGGAAGCGCAGGGTATTGCAGACTATCAGCGCATCATCAGTGAAAGCCTGACCGACAAGCAGTTGCAATATGAACGTATAAAAGCGCAATTAGAAATGGCCAAATCGCCGAACTCTAAAATTATTGTTATGGGCAGCGGTAATACGCCGGTAATATTGGATGCTAACGATAATAAATAATTTTCGGAATTGCGGTTGACGGATACAGTAAGCTTCAGGTACCTTCGAAAAATCTAAAACAGCAGGAGTTTTTTAAGTTGGTAGAATGAAGGTATTTAATTTGCGGGCTGCGCAGATACATAAATGAAGAAAGCAAAGATTATAAAATAAAGGCCGTTGCCCTTACAAAAATAAAAAAACCCTTCCTCAATTAAACAGGCTATCTTCGTAAAGACACATTTGAGTACCGCACTTCGTAATTAAACATCACTGCTGCCGGGTTCGCCCTGCTAATAGTCAATTTCTTTACCACGTTCCTTTCTCAGATATTAATCAATTTATAACAGACATCAAATGAACATTTTTGTTTCCAACTTAGGCTTTCACATGGAAAGCAACGACCTGAAAGATATTTTTACGCCTTTTGGCGAGGTGACTACTGCTAAAGTAATTATAGACCGGGAAACCAACAAAAGCCGCGGTTTTGGCTTTGTAGAAATGGATGATGATACGGCCGGTAATGAAGCCATTGCTAAACTAAACGGGCAGCTCATTAATGGCAGGCCGATAAACGTAAACGTGGCAAGACCTAAAGAAAAAAGTAACAACCGGAACTTCCGGTAATGGTATAATTTATTAGTAAAGGAGCACTGTTTCCGGTGCTCCTTTACTCTTTTAAAAAACGGCTGGAATGAATGCCTGTTCACAACACTGATTAATGGTACAAGGTGCAGTTATATCATCAATCGCTCATCGGTTACAGTAAAATCGTATTCATGAATTTTCGGAAAGAAAACCTGTTAAGAGACAATTATAGCTGGTCAAACGAAGGCAGTACTGAGTTTTCGAAAAACAGCAGTCCCAGCCGTAAACTTTTTGACCGCTGCAGCGGCGATTGCGTACTAAGCATGATTAATATGTTTGATTCGCTGGTAGCTGCCCTGACAGTTGCAGACGGGCAACGGATAGAAACGCTGCTGCTGAACGAATTACCCTTTGATGTAAGGAGTGAAATGTCGGTCTTTAACTGGCTGAAAGAAAAATACCTGTACGCCTGGAGTTAACAATGATTAAGCCGGCCGGCCTTAATAAATATGGCGCCGCCCATATTACTGTTTGTAATCAACTGCTTCTTTTCCTGTTATTAAAGTATTTTCCCGCTTCCGGGAGAACCAGTAAACCCACCCCTTTTCAACGATTACTGCCTATATACCTGTAAGCAGATCCATCATCTGCAAAGAAATCATAATCGGTTTTACTTTATATTGTACATTTAGTGCCTCCAAACCATTTACTATCTACAAATTAAATTGACTATGCGTTCAAAAAACTACTCTATTCTTTTTTGTGCTGTATTGACCCTTTTATTATGCGTTCAGCAATCAAGGGCACAGGTGAACAAGGAAACATTGCGGCAGATAGAAGCGCTGCTGCAGGAAAAAAAATTAAGAACGCCGGCAGAGCAGAAAATTGATTCGCGGCTGCTGCAGGCGGTCAGGGAAAAACTTGGCCAGCAAATGGCTAACGGCATTAACCTCGAGCCTGCCGATGTGAAAGCAGATAAACTTGGTAACCTGGACGTTGACATCAGGGCGGATGTTACGGATGAATTGCTTGTAAAAATTGAGAAATTAGGCGGTAAAATTATTTTTCCTTCTGCAGAATACCATACCCTTAGGGCAACTATTAATCTTTCAATGGTAAAAGCAATTGCCGCTTTCCCGGAAGTTAAGTTTATTGAACCTGCTGCACTTATGGAAACGGTAGGCGAAAACAAACTGAAAACCCAGACAAAAGTTGCGGACAAACAAGGCAATACCACCAGATCCAAAGAATTGATTAAAGCGCATGAAGCAGCCGTGCGGAAACAACTAATAAGCTATCTGCAAAGCCAGGGCAGCCTGGAGCCTGCTGTTACCAGTGCTGAAACGGTACCGGTAATTTCGGAAGGCGACCGCACACACCGCGCCGACGACACGCGCAACACATTTGGCTATTCCGGTGAAGGCATTAAAATTGGTGTATTATCCAACAGCTATAATGCACAAAACGGCGCTCCTGCTGACGTAGCCAGCGGCGATTTGCCGGGCGCAACCAATCCGTTTGGCAATAAAACCGCCGTAACAGTAGTGCAGGATTATAAAGTACAAAAGCCGGATGATGAGGGCCGCGCTATGCTGCAGATTGTGCACGACCTCGCACCTAAAGCAAAACTTTATTTTGCAACTGCAAGCCCTACGGAAGCAGCCTTTACCACCAATATTAAAAAACTGCGCTTTACGTATGGCTGCGATATTATTATAGATGACGTGTCTTACTCCGATGAGCCTGCTTTTCAGGATGGTATTGTGGCACAGGCTGTAAATAGTGTAACCGCCGACGGCGCTATGTATTTCTCTTCTGCCGGCAATGCAAATTCGCTTGCAAAAGGCACTTCCGGTGTGTTTGAAGGCGACTTTAACGATGCAGGTTCGCTTGCGTTTGGCGGTGGCACCAAGAGCGGAACGATCCATAATTTCGGCACTGTATCATCACCCATTAACGGCAACGTTATTACTGTAGTCGGCAATTTTTACAGTCTGGACTGGAGCGATCCGGCTGGCGGCTCTGCTAATGATTACGATCTTTTTTTGGTAAAAGCCAATGGCACCGTCAAAGCATCTTCTACCAATGTACAACGGGGCACACAAAATCCGTTTGAATTTATAGCTGCTAAAGCGCTGGTTGCAGGCGACCGGCTTGTAGTTTTTAAAACAACAGCGGCACAAAAAAGAGCTTTTCGCATAAGTACCAATCGTGGTAGTTTAACTATTGGTACAAACGGCCAGACACATGGACATTCCTCTGCAGCGGCAGCGTTTTCTGTAGCCGCTACACCGGCAGCTTCCCCGTTTGGCGATCCCGGCTCCCCGGCCGGGCCTTATCCCAATGCCTTTTCAACAGCTAATAAAGTAGAAAACTTCTCCTCAGATGGCCCGAGGCGTATCTTCTTTAATGCAGATACAACGGCGGTAACGCCCGGCAACTTTTTGTTTGCCACCAACGGCGGCCTTACGCGTGCAAAGCCGGACGTTACGGCGGCCAATGGCGTTTCTACTACTTTTCCTTCCGCTACCGGCCTTAACCCTTTCTTCGGCACTTCCGCAGCGGCGCCACATGCCGGCGCTATTGCCGCCCTGCTAAAATCGGCCGACCCAACCCTTACACCGGCACAGATAAGAACCCTGCTTACTACTACTACAGCGGATGTAGAAGCAAGTGGCTACGACAATGTAAGCGGCTTTGGCATTCTGCAGGCCTACCAGGCTATGCAGGCCTTGAGCCCTGTGCCATTGGCTAATGTGACTTTAGACAGTACATTTATCACCGAAGGCACAACCGCTAACCACAATGGCGTGGTAGAGCCCGGCGAGGGCGGTAAGATAGTGGTGAAACTGAAAAACGTTTCGCTCGTAGCCGCCACTGCCGTAAACGGAACTTTAACGACTTCTACCGCCGGCGTTACCATCACCCAGAACACCGCTACTTTCGGAAGAATAAACGCGAATGGCGGTTCGGTTAAAAATACTGCGGCGCCTTATACTTTTACAATAGATAATTCGGTTACCTGCGGCACCGTAATCAACTTTTTCTTAACCGTAAAATATACCGGTGGCAAATCGCCGTCCAGGGTATTTGAGTTCACCTATAATGTAGGTGCACAGCCTTACAAAAACCTCGTTGCTACTTTAGGCTCACCTGTTGCCGGGCCAACTTATACAACAGCTACCGGTACGCAAAAAGGACGCTTAAGCCGCGGTGCAGCCGGTTCAGTCTGTGGCACTTTGTTACCAAACCCGGGCATACTCACATCGGCAGGTCTGGACCTGCGCAGGTACGATGCTTACACATTCACCAACACCAGCGCCGTAAGCCAGTGCGTAACTACTATTATGAATGCAGACAGCGGCCTCAACCTGTATTGTGTTGCCTACAACGACAGCGGTTTTGTGCCGGCTTCGCCTGATAAGCATTTCCTGGCAGATCCGGGACAATCTGCCAATACCCAGACATACAGCTTTAATGTTGCCGCCGGCAAATCTTTTACAGTAGTTGTGCATGAAGTAAACAGCGGAACGCTTACCGGCACACCTTATAACCTGAATGTATCGCTTAGCAATTGCAGCGCTGCCCCCGCAGCAATGCCGGTTGCACAACTTGCAGCAGAATCAGCGCTTACAGCGCAGGCAACAGGTGTAACCCTTTCGCCAAATCCTGCTTCCACGTATGTAAATATTTTTTCAAAAAGCAGTATGCAGCAAATTCAATTGCTGGGCCCTACCGGGCAGGTTTTAAAAACCATTACAACCAATGCAAACAGCTATCGCCTGACTACTGCAGGTTTGGCTGCCGGCCAGTATATTGTACGTATCGAAACAACCGCAGGTGTGATGAACCAAAAATTCATTAAACAGTAAAGTTGCTTTATATAAATAAGATTTTAAAAATCCCTTGCTTTGTGGCAGGGGATTTTTTTTACTGATAAACAGGCAGTTATTTCCCTTAATTAACTTAGGGAGTTTAGGATAGCAAAAAGGTGAGCGCAAATAAATAAAGCTGCCTGAACCGGCAAAAGCAGTTGTTTTTTATACGCAATATTGCACAACTTTGTTAGCCTATGATTACTGCTGAAAAACACCCGATGCGCTATTGCAGGCTGTCCTTCTTTTTGTTAATGTTTCTTACTACATGCGTGGCCAGCCAACTGCCGGCGCAGCAAACTATAATTCAATATTTATCAGGCACCGACAAAGACCACACCGTGCAGTGGAATTTTATGTGTACGAGGGGCCGCAACAGCGGTACGTGGAGCACTATACCGGTACCTTCCTGCTGGGAAATGCAGGGCTTCGGCACGTACAACTATTACCAGGATGCAGTAAACCCGGAGGAGCAGGGCTTTTATAAGTATCGCTTTACGATATCACCGCAACAGCGGGGCAAGCGGATTTTTATTGTTTTCGATGCCGCGATGACGGATACAGAAGTAAAGATCAACGGCAAACTTGCGGGTCCTGTTCACCAGGGTGGATTCTATCAGTTCAAATATAATATTACGGATTTAGTAAAATTTGATGCAGCCAACCTGTTAGAAGTAACTGTTAGTAAAAAGTCGGCTAATAACTCTATCAACCGCGCGGAGAGGCAGGCCGACTTCTGGCTGTTTGGCGGCATCTTCAGGCCGGTATATTTAGAAATAGTTCCGCCAAGATTTATTGAAAGAATAGCCATTGATGCAAGGGCAAACGGCGATTTCAACATGCAGGTGTTCAGCAATAAAAACAGCAGCCAAACAATAGAAGCACAAGTGTATGACCTGGCCGGGAAGCTCATAGATAAAGCTTTTCAGCTATCCGCCGGTGATAGCATATTACATCACCATTTTACCAATATTAAGTTATGGAACCCGGAAGCGCCCAATCTTTACAACGTACTTGTTTCTATTAAAGAAGGCACCAAAATAATTCATACGATCAAACAACGCTTTGGTTTTCGCACTGCTGAACTGCGGGAAGAAGACGGCTTTTATGTGAATGGTAAAAAGGTAATTTTTAAAGGGGTTTGCCGCCACAGCGAGTGGCCCGAAACAGGACGCACCCTCAGCCGCGCCGTTCATCTATTAGACATCAAACTGATGAAAGACATGAACATGAACGCCGTTCGCATGAGTCATTATCCGCCCGACAAAGAATTTTTAGACCTCTGTGACAGCCTTGGATTATTTGTGCTGGATGAACTCACCGGCTGGCAAAAATCGTATGATACCACTACCGCAAAAAGACTGGTGAAAGAACTGATTGTACGCGATGTAAACCATCCGGGTATTGTTATCTGGGATAATGGCAACGAAGGTGGCTGGAACCGTGGCGTGGATAACGACTATGCTTTATACGATCCGCAGAAGCGCCTGGTGATTCATCCCTGGGAACGGTTTAACGGCACTAATACGAAGCACTACCCCGATTTTAAATACGTGCAAAACGAAGTAGCCAATGCAAAGGAAGTATTCTTCCCAACCGAGTTTATGCATGGCTTGTTTGATGGCGGGCAAGGCGCTGCGCTGGAAGATTTCTGGAACGAAATGATGAAGCATCCACATGCAGCAGGCGGATTTTTATGGTCGTTTCATGATGAAGGAATCGTGCGCACCGACCGGCACGACAGCATTGATGTGGCCGGTAATGCTGCACCCGACGGCATTGTAGGTCCGCACCGCGAAAAGGAAGGCAGCTACTATACCATCAAAGAATTGTGGAGCCCGGTATATATCGAAACAAAGGACATTGCTCAAAACTTTACCGGTAAAATTGAAGTAGAAAACCGCTACCTCTACACCAATCTCGACAAAATAAAATTTCAGTGGCAGGCAGTGGTATATCCTGCTGCATACGATAAGAAAACGGCATTGAAGATTGTAAAGAAAGGAACGGTGAACGGACCATCTGTTGCACCGGGCGAAAAAGGAATATTGGATCTTTCTTTACCATCGGCAGATTTAAAAGCGCAAGCTTTTTATTTAACAGCATACGGCCCGAACGGCGATACGGTTTGTACCTGGAGCTGGCCGGTTGCATCTGCTGAAAAATTTGTACAGTCCATGCCTCCGTTTGCGCCGCCCTCCGCCATTACCACCAAAGAAGATAATAGCACCCTAACGGTTATATGTGATGGCGTTGCGTACCGGTTTGAAAAGGCTACCGGGTTTCTGCAAAAAGTAGTTAACAGAAAAAAAGAAGTTTCGTTTGGCGGCGGCCCGGCCTTAGCAGGCAGCAAGGTAGCACTGACCAACTTTAAAAGCTATCAGCAAGGGCTTGATTACATAGTTGAACCTTCTTATAAAGGCGATAGCCTGAAAGTGAAATGGACCTTTCATTCGGTAATGCTTCCGAAGATGGAATACCGTTATCTTACCAGCGATTCTTCCGATTATATGGGTATCACATTCAATTATCCGGAAGAAAAAATTATGGGCATGAAGTGGCTGGGCCGAGGGCCTTACCGTGTATGGAAGAACCGCCTGAAAGGCCAGCAGTCAGGCGTTTGGGAGAAAAAATACAATAACACGGTAACCGGCGAGAGCTGGAATTACCCGGAGTTTAAAGGCTGGTATGCTGAGGTATCCTGGGTGCAGGTGCAAAATAAAGAAAGCAATTTTACGGTGTACATCAATCAGCCCGGCAGCTATCTGGAAATGCTGCATCCGCAGCGGCCGAAAGCTGCCGGCAACGACAATACCAGCCCGCCTTTTCCCGACGGGAATGTTGGATTTATGCAGGGCATTTCTCCCATTGGTACCAAGTTTCAAAAGGCAGCAGTGATGGGGCCGCAAAGCGGAAAGAATGTGCGGCAGGGCAATGCACCGCTGAGCGGCGTTTTGTATTTCGACTTTAGATAAAGAAGTGTGGCAAAGTGTGAATGGAGTTGCAAACACATAAACCGATTGGTAAAAAAGAAAAATTCTTTCGGATGAACGTTAACTATAAAAATTGTCAGCCGCTAAAAACCGGCTATACCACTTGCCGGAAGATTTTATAATTCTTTGCTGTGTTTCAAAATTTACATATACCAGCCCGAAGCGCGGACGATAGCCTTCCGCCCACTCAAAATTGTCCATGAAACTCCAGATAAAATAGCCGTTTACCGGAACTCCTTCCTGCCTGGCCTTTAGCACCTGGTGTAAGTGCTGCTGTATGTAACGGATGCGTCTGCAATCATTGATTACGCCGTCTATCAGATCGTCCGGAAAAGCAGCACCATTTTCTGTGACGATTATTTCTTTTACACCTTTGTACGCTGCAAATTTTTGCAGCATCTTATAAATACATTCAGGATATACTTCCCAATTCATCTGTGTTGTTTCTACATTCCGCTTACTGGCCTTAATTATTTTTGCATTGATGTACGGCATAAAATAGCTATGCTTTACTATTTCCCGTGTATAGTTTTGTATGCCTATAAAATCCATATCAAAGCGGAGCTTCGCTTCATCACCCTGCTGCACGTACTTTTCCAACTGCTGCAAAACGGGCAGGTCCTGTACCGGGTAACCCAAACCCAACAGGGGCTCAATAAAGGTCCGGTTGAGCAGCGCATCGGTTTTTTGCGCAGCCCGTATGTCGTCTTCGCTATTACTGAATGGCTCTACGAGCGAGCAGGAAAAAGTAGTGCCTACTTTGCTGTGCGGCAGCACTGCTTTAACAGCTCTTGCACCTTCCGCCTGGCAAAGCGCGGCATGATGCGCAGCGCTTAAAAAATTTGCCAAACCTCTTTTGCCCGGTGCATGAATGCCCATAAAATAACCGGCGCCGGTAAATACCATTGGCTCGTTCAGAACCATCCAGTGCTTTACCCGGTCGCCAAAATATTTTGCACAACATTCTGCAAACCGGCAAAACCAGCCTACCATATCACGGTTGGTCCAGCCGCCCCTTTTTTCCAGTTCGTATGGCAGGTCCCAGTGATAAAGCGTAATCCAGGGCTCCATTTCCAGCTCGAGGCAAAAATCAATCATGCGGTTGTAGAAGTCAACGCCTTCCTTATTAACGGGTCCGGTGCCTTTTGGAAACAACCTGCTCCAGGAAACAGAAAATCTATAATTCGGTATATGCAGGCTCCGCATCAGCACCAGGTCCTGCGTATAGCGGCGGTAAAAATCGCAGGATACATTGGCATTCTGGTTATCTGTAATTTTACCCTTTGTATTGGCAAAGACATCCCAGATAGACAAGCCCTTTCCGGCAGTGTTATAAGCGCCTTCAATCTGGTAAGCGGCCGTAGAAACGCCCCATTTAAAATCTTTCCCAAATGCAGTTTTTGATATTTCCATGAATTAGCTTGTTAGGTGCCCAAGCAACTTGTTCAACAGAAGAATTCTGAATTTTTTAAACGTATGAATGGGCTTTGCCGGCTTTAATGCGATGGCATGATATTGTTGTATAAGTGTTGCAATGATTTCTTTGGTTTCATCGGGATAATCTACCGCTATCAGTTCCTGACTGCGCAGCCAGCGCTTTATTTTATCGCCATGCTTTTTTTTCAAACTTTTTATTACCGGCACGCCCATCTTCTTCAATGCGGCGGCATTGCACTGCTGCTCGTACTGGCCCTTCATCGGTATCACCATCAGCTTTTTTTGCAGGTACAGAGCTTCGGCAGGCGTTTCAAAGCCAGCGCCGCACAACACGCCTTCCGCCGCCGCCATACTTTCTATAAAAGCTTCGTTGTATATGGGCTGTATAGTAATATTTTGTTGGGTAAACTTTGTTTTGTTGTGCTTGGAAAAAACCTGCCAGTGTGTACTTTTAAACTGCGACAATACTTTAATGATCCGCTTATCGTCGTAAGCCGGCAGATATACGGTATAGTGACCCTTATTGGTAGCTGCCAAAGCTCTTACCTGCTGGCGGATGACCGGTGTGAAAATGTGGTCGTCATAGTTTTTAAAGTGAAAGCCATATTGCATGGTTACCGGCGCATAATACTTGAGCAAGGCAGTGCCGGCAAGGTCAATATGCCCAGGTTTCGGAACGTGCGGATTCAATACGGCCGCCTGGTGGCTTAGCCCCATACACACCTTGCGCCGGAGTATGCAGGCCCAGGCGCTCACCGGTTCAAAGTCGTTTATTACAAGATCATAATCTTCTACCGGCAGGCTTTTTATTTCCTGCCATAATTGTTTCAGTTTACTCTTTTTATAAGTAGCTATAAGATCTACGCCGCCATTTTTACCAAACACAAAACTTAAGCCTTTGCATTTGTAGGTAACAGGATAGCCAAGATCCACATCCGCCTGTGTACCGCTTACCAATATAGCTACTGTTCCCTGCTGCTCAAGATGTGGAATAATATCTCTTGCCCTGCTTAAATGCCCATTGCCGGTGCCCTGGATGGCATACAAAATCTTCATTGGCTCTATAAAAATTCATGATTGAAAATGTAAGATAGTCAGGATCAGTTCAGGAGCGGTTCATCAGTTTAAACTCCAGCAGCATTTCATCAAACAATTGTTCATTACTGCTTAAATCTTCTTCTGCCTCCTCTGCGGCAAACAGGGTTTCCTCATACTGATAAATGCGCCAGTAGCCATCAACACATTCCAGCGCCGTAAGGTTCTCTACCCAATCGCCGGAATTGAGGTAGGTAATAGTGCCGCCTGCATTGCTGATCTCTTTTATTTCGGGCTTGTGAATATGGCCGCACACCACATAATCATAGCCATTGTGAATGCCGATGTCGGCTGCTGTCTCTTCGAAATTGTTTACAAACTTAACGGCGCTTTTTACACTGTTCTTTATTTTTTTGGAAAGCGATACTTTGCCCTTGCGGAATACTTTTTCAGATAAAAAATTTACGAAGCGGTTAATGAGTATTAATATATCATACCCCGTAGCGCCAAGCTTTGCCAGCCATTTGGAATGTTGCATGGTTACATCAAACACATCGCCATGAAACATCCAGGCTTTCTTCCCATTAGGGAGTTCCAGCACTATTTTGTTGGTGATTTTAAAAGAGCCGAGAGAAAACCCGTTAAACCTTCTCAGCAATTCATCATGGTTTCCCGGCAGGTAGTATATCTGCACATCGTTGCTGATCAGCTTCATAATATACTTAACTACTTTCATGTGGCTTTTTGGCCAGTAGCTTTTACTAAACTGCCATATATCTACAATATCGCCGTTGAGCACTATTGTTTTGGGCTGGATGCTTTTGAGATACCGGAGCACTTCTGTGGCATGGCAGCCATAGGTGCCTAAATGAATATCTGATAATACTACAACATCCACCCCTCTTTTACCTGCTTTCATATTCATTTTTGATGCATGGTTGTACAGATTGCAAATTGGCCAAAGTGTGTAACTTAATTGTTAGCATAAGTTTATTTAATTATTACCGGGGTCTGTATTTGAAATAAATTGTTATAAAGCAGCGCCCGGTTGTGCATAACAAAGTGTAAAATTTTGAATCGGGTTGCGGCGGCAGGTAAACCCTGTGTATATCATAAGTTTAATAATCAAAAGCGCTAAAAAAACAGCTTGTAGAGGTAGCAGGCCAACAATAAAAGTGCAGATCATTAGCTTAAAAAATATTGAAATCAATTTTGTACTAATTAGTACAAAATACTTATGTTTGCTTTAATTTATAAATTATGGCCGGCCGACCAAAAATATTTAACGAGCAGGAAGCAGTTGAAAAAGCATCTCACCTTTTTTGGAAAAAGGGATACGAAGCAACGAGCACAGAGGATTTAATAAATGTAATGGGTTTGCAAAGGGGAAGTTTTTATCACAGCTTTGGAAGCAAAAAGCAATTGTTTTTAAATGCTATTGACTTACACGAAACGAAGGCGCTTATCGAATTCAGAAAAATACTAAAAGAAAGTGCAAACCCGGTTGCAGTAATAAAGGCAATGTTTGTTGAATTAGCAAAATGCTCGCCTGAAGAACACCGGAAAGGCTGCTTTGCCGGTAACACCATAGCAGAATTATCTGATGTTGATGAGGAACTGGCTACAAACGCAAAGAATCACCTGAAAGCTTTAGAGCAGATTTTTTTTGAACAAATAAAATTATGCCAGGAGAAAAAACTGTTGAAGACGAAAACAGATGCGAAAATATTAGCGAGGTATTTATTAAATTTCTGGAATGGCATTAATATTACCCGGAGAATTTATCAATCTAAAAAAGAGTTGATCCTTCTGATAGAATGTCAATTTGAAATTTTAAAATAAATTTTTTGAGTAATATTTGACTAAATAGTACAATATGCACATTCCTTTTTTTAAAATGTAAAAAAGGAGCCGATACCGGCAAGTAATCCTTTATATAGATTTTAAAAAGTCTTTTAACCATACAATTATAAATAACACGTCGCCAAAAACGCTTCCTATCTGCAAACATACAGTGGCAAAACACTTGAAAATTTGGAGAAAATTGCACTCATTAAACAATTATAAAACATGAAAAATTTAAAAACAACCGGAGAAGCGATAAGCCGTTACGGGATCGCCTACATACTTATTGCATTCGGTATTTATAAGTTTACTGCTACCGAAGCTGCAGCGATTAAGACCCTGATTGATAACAGCTTTTTCTTTAACTGGATGAATAATTTTTTTACCATCCGTACAATTTCTAAAATAATCGGGGTCGTAGAAATCAGTGCTGCTATTGGTATTGCCTCAAGATTCTATTCTCCAAGCGTGGCGCTTTATGGCAGTTTGTTGGGCAGCGTTATATTTTTTGTAACACTTACATTTTTGTTTACAACACCCGGCATGATTGCTAAATCTGAATGGCTGTGGCTGCCCGATGGTTTTATAATTAAAGATTTAGCGCTGCTTGGCTTTTGTATCTGGAGTGCCGGCGAGGCATACGCAGCAAAACAATTGTATAACCTCAAAACAAAACCATGAAAAAAATAAATCTCCTTTATTTGATAATCACGGGCCTGATGTGCGCCCTTATGGTTGCCGGGGCGCTAATAGATGTATCAAAAAGTACAGACGCGGTAGCGCTTATTATGCAGTTGGGTTATCCCGAATATTTTGTGCGGTTTATCGGCGTAATGAAGCTATTGGGCATAACAGCCGTGCTACTTCCCGGGTTTCCAAGATTAAAAGAGTGGGCCTATGCAGGGCTGGTGTTTGATACTGCCGGCGCCTTATTCTCACATCTGTCAAATGGTGATGCTGCCGTTAAGTGGGCGCCGGCAGCAACCGGGCTTATGCTGGTAGCGGGCTCGTATATAGCTTACCGCTTAAAAACAGAGCAGCAGTACAAATCATCAAAAGTTTAAGCTATTAGCAATATCAGCGGTCATCCTTAGCCTATCAGCAAATCCTGCCTGGTTTATTCAGTTGAAATTTTGGAATGACGCTTTGCAAAAAAATTATTATTGAATGCACTTAATTGAAAATCATGAATGTCTTTCTTATAATTATTTCTGCGCTTTGTGAGTCTTTTTACAACATTTATTTAACCAAATCCAAAGGCTTTGCAGATTGGCAGGTGAACCTCATTACCATCACTTTTTTAATAACAGGAATTTTGACTTTTAAGAAAGCCATTATGGTTATGCCGCTCAGCATTGCCATCGTCATGTGGTCTGGTTTTTCGCTGATAGCAACAATCATTTTAGATGTTTACTTTTTTAAAACCAGGCTGGATTTTAAAATAATGGTTTGTATGGCGCTATGTATTATCTGTATTATCGGATTACAATATTTCAACAGTCAGAAACAAGCAATTAAATAAATATTCACGCATTAAAAATAAAGGAATGGCAGGAGCAGTTAAAATACAAAGAATCGAGTCGAGAGCGGCACTCGAACAATGTGCGCCTTTATTGGCAGAAGTGTATAATGCCGACCCATGGAATGATATCTGGACGGTGGCAAAATCTCTAGAGAAATTATTGTGTTTCTTCGATTCTCCAAAATTTTTAGGGTTGATGGCGATTGAAGAAAATACGATTATAGGTTGTTGTATTGGAAATACAGAGCCGTATTTTACAGGTGATTATTTTTATTTAAAAGAAATGTTTGTATCCGTTAAATGTCAGAGAAGCGGAGTCGGCTCGCAATTGGTAAATTTCTTAAAAGAACAGCTTGCAATAAAGGGAATCTCATCTGTTATTCTGTTTACATCCAGGGCGTTATTTCCTTATGATTTTTACACAAAAAATGGTTTTAAAGAAATGGAAGGTATGCGCATGATGAATTTTGAGAAGGCTGCACCATGATGATTCAGTTACAGAACTCCTTCGCAAATACCTGTTAAAGGATGCTTTAATTAACAGAATTGTTTAAACAAAGATTAGCGGGCGCCCTCTCCTGCTATGTTCAACATCATAATAACGTTAAGATAAAATGCTTTTACAAAACATTATCATATAAAGCGCTATATTTGTGTTGTTGTTACTCCTTATTCATACTCGATAATCTTCTCCAAGCATCATCAGGTTTATTAGGATGAGAATATAAAACTCAACGCTCTCTTTGCGATCATTTTCATAGTTGTAGCGTTGGCATTCAGTACATTTAATTTTTACAACTTTGACATTTGAACAATTAGGGATTATTGCACCTATACTAAAAGCAATTAAAACAGAGGGTTATACTACCCCCACTCCCATACAGGAACAGGCGATACCTGTAGCATTAGAAGGAAAAGATATTTTAGGCTGTGCCCAAACCGGCACGGGTAAAACAGCAGCATTTGCAATACCCATATTACAAACCCTCTCCAAAGAGCTGCCGAATGCAAAAGGGTATAAGCATACCCGCGCATTAATACTAACGCCTACCAGAGAATTAGCTGTACAGATAGATGAAAGTTTTACATCGTATGGTAAACACACCGGCCTTAAGCACGAAGTAATATATGGCGGCGTGCCGCAGCAGCAGCAGGTCTTATCTATTAGAAATGGTGTTGACATATTAATAGCAACGCCCGGCCGTTTGCTCGACCTGATGAACCAGGGCTATGTACATGTGGATTATCTCGAAACGTTTGTGCTGGACGAAGCAGACCGTATGCTGGATATGGGCTTTATCAACGACGTAAAAAAAGTGATCCGCGAATTGCCCAGGCAAAAGCAAACCCTGTTCTTCTCGGCTACGATGCCGCCGCAAATATTAAGTCTTGCCAACTCGTTGCTGCAGCAGCCGGTAAAGATTGAAGTGACGCCTGTTTCTTCGACGGTAGAAGTGATTGACCAGTTGATGTACATGGTGGACAAAAGAAACAAGCAGCCGCTGCTTGAACACCTGATACGTGAAAAAAACATCACCCGTTCCTTAGTATTTGTACGTACCAAGCATGGCGCAGACCGCATTGCAAGGGCATTGAATAATGCCGGCATAAAAGCAGATGCTATACACGGCGATAAAACACAGCAGGCAAGGCAGCGCGCGTTGCTTAACTTTAAAGCAGACAAGCTGAAAGTGTTGGTAGCAACAGACATCGCCGCCCGCGGTATTGATATTGATAACCTTACCCACGTTATTAACTTCGATTTACCTAATGTGCCCGAAACCTATGTACACCGTATCGGCCGCACCGGCCGCGCAGGTGCCAGTGGCATCGCACTTTCTTTTTGCGATGGAGAGGAACGGGCATTTTTAAGAGATATTAACCGGCTTACAGCGCAAACAATTCCGGTGGAAGAGCAGCATCCCTATAAGCCCGGGCGTGCCGAAAGTTTCAGGCCGGTAAAACAAGCCAGCAATAACAAGAATACCGGTTCTTACCGGCAAACGCCGAATCAATACAAAAGAAGAGGTCCGCTGGTAAATATATAAAGACTGTACACTAACTTTAAAAAGGCAATCATGTATATGATTGCCTTTTTTGTTGTACGCTATCATCTGGCAAGCCATCATTAGATGTAGCCTGCCTTGTTTAACGGGTAATAATATGCTCTATACGCCTTGCTGATAGTTTACAAACGCCAGACACTCAGCCTGCCCGCACAGATAAGAAGGTTATATAGCATAGTAAGCGAACCGCACGGATACTACAGGCAATTAAATAGTCTAAACAAATAAGCTGATAATAACAACAGCCGCCATCACTACAAACAGAATGGCCAATAAACCAAGAAATTTCAATACTGTCATATCTTGTTTGCTATTCATAAAACCAATGTTTAATTTAAGAATGATTGTTTATAAAAACAGAAGGTACACTTTATTCAATGGTCGCCCTGATATTTATTTAAATCGAATATACAGATAGTCCAAACAGTAGGGTGTATTGCTATTATTTCTGCCGGATTAACGATAATGCAACCGCCGATGCGGCCGGCCACCTCTTTACCAATTTTTGGGATAGCCAGCCGTTGAAACAGCAGGAACGCTTATAATTTTTATGGTAAGATGCTATACCTTTCCGGCTTCAATAAATTAAGCCAGATGAAGAGATTAATAATAGCGCCTTTACTGTATTTTACAATCGTATCTTCTGCCCAGATGACCAATAATAAGCAGGACAATAACAGCAATGCACTTTCCCTTTCCAACCCGTTCAGCGCCGCCAGCAAGCTGCCTTATGAGGCCCCCGCTTTTAATAAAATAAAAAATACAGACTACAAGCCTGCACTGGAGGCAGGCATTAAACAACAGGCAGCCGAGATAAATAAAATTGCGGATAACCCTGCGCCGCCAACCTTCGATAATACGCTTGCTGCCATGGAGAAAAGCGGTGGCTTACTCCTGCGGGTAAATAATATTTTTAACCTCATTACCGGCGCCAATACCAACGATACCTTGCAGCAACTGCAGGAAGAAATTGCGCCTGCACTCGCTGCTAATCAGGATGCTATTTACCTGAATACAAAACTGTTTAAACGTATAGAAACCATTTATCAAAACAGGGCTGCACTAAAGCTGGATACAGAATCGGAGCGGCTGCTCGAATACCAGTACGAGGCCTTTGTGCTGGCCGGGGCTAAACTCTTCGATGCCGATAAAGCCACGATGAAAAAACTAAACGGCGAAGAAGCATCGCTGAGTGCCAAATTTACCAACCAGTTACTCGCTGCTGCTAAAAACGGCGCGCTGGTAATCAGTGATTCTGCAGAGCTCGCCGGGCTTTCGCAATCGGATAAAGATGCATTTGCGCAGAATGCTGCCGCTAAAAATCTTCCGGGCAAATGGCTGCTGCCCCTGCAGAATACAACACAGCAGCCGGCCCTGCAATCGCTCTCGGTGCGCGCCACGCGCCAGAAATTGTTTGCGGCTTCCTGGAACCGCGCGGCGCGGAGCGATTCCAACGATACACGTGCCACTATTACCCGCCTCGCTGCCATCCGTGCGCAAAAGGCAAAACTGCTTGGCTTTGCCAGCTATGCTGCCTGGAAGCTGCAGGACCAGATGGCGAAAACGCCCGAAGCAGTAGATACTTTCTTTGCCCGGTTAGTGCCTGCCGTTACTGCAAAAGCAAAAGAAGAGGCCGCAGACATACAGGCGCTGATTGATAAGCAGGGGGGCGGCTTTACCCTGCAGCCATGGGATTGGGAGTACTACTCCGAGCAGGTGCGGAAGGCTAAATACGACCTTGATGAAAACGAGATAAAACCATATTTCGAGTTGAACAAAGTGCTGCAGGACGGCGTGTTTTATGCCGCCAACCAATTGTATGGCCTCACCTTCAAAGAGCGTCGGGATATTCCGGTGTACCAGCCTGATGTGCGGGTATTTGAGGTGTTTGATAAAGACGAAAAATCAATGGCGCTATTCTACTGCGATTACTTTAAACGTGATAATAAATCCGGCGGTGCGTGGATGAGCAATATCGTAGGGCAGTCGTATTTGCTGGGCACAAGGCCGGTAATCTACAATGTCTGCAATTTTACAAAGCCTGCGCCCGGTGGGCCGGCACTTATTTCTTTTGACGATGTAACCACAATGTTTCATGAGTTTGGACATGGCCTGCATGGCCTGTTTGCCAGCCAGAAATACCCAACGCTGTCCGGCACCAATACCGCCCGCGATTATGTAGAGTTTCCATCGCAGTTCAACGAGCACTGGGCGCTGTACCCCTCTGTACTAAAGCATTATGCAGTGCATTACAAAACCGGAGCGCTTATACCACAGAGCCTCGTGGATAAAATAAAAGATGCAGGTTCTTTTAACGAAGGATATAAACTAACGGAAGCTATTGCTGCCGCATCGCTGGATATGCAATGGCACAAATTATCCGACACCAGCGCCATCCCGGATGCGGATGCCTTTGAAAAGGCAGCGCTGCACACCACCGGATTGGACTTACCGCAGGTGCCGCCGCGCTACCGATCTTCTTACTTTTTACACATCTGGGGCAACGGCTATGCGGCAGGCTATTACGCTTACCAATGGACGAAAATGCTGGAAGAAGATGCCTACTCCTGGTTTGAAGAAAACGGTGGCTTAACAAGGGCTAACGGCGACCGCTTCCGGACAATGATTTTATCGCGTGGCAATACGGAAGATTACAATACAATGTTCAGCAGGTTTCGCGGCCATGCGCCAAGTATCAAGCCTATGGAGAAAGCGCTTGGATTGCCTGTAAATTAGCGTTGCTGGTTTATACAAATGTTGCCCTCCTACTTAAACGCCAACCATTTCGATTTTTTTTAAATAAAAGCCGGCCCTTAAAACGCCGGCTTTTTACAACAGGTAAGCGCACTTTATAACAGAGCAATGGAATTAACAGCAGAGCAACAGGCCATCATTAACTCAACCGGCAATATTAAAATCAATGCTGTTGCGGGTTCCGGCAAAACAACCACCATTATTGAGTATGCCGCTGCAAGACCAAAAGCCAGTACTATTCTTTACCTCGCTTTCAATAAATCGGTAAAGTTGGAAGCGGTTAAACGGTTTGCAGTTAGAGGACTTACTAATGTAGAAGTTGAAACGGCACATTCGCTTGCCTACCGGCATATTGTTTTTACAAACGGCTACCGTGTGAAAGCGCAGGGCTACAAAACGAATGAGATTGCAGAGCTGCTTAACCTGCAGGGCAACGGAGAAAAGCACGCCGAATATATAGTTGCCAACCACATTAATAAATTCATCGCCTACTTCTGCAACAGTGCTAAACAAAAGGTGCAGGAACTTAATTACCTCGACGTGGTGACAGACAGCAAAGCGAAAAAGTTTGTCACTGCTTTCTATCCTTATATCGAAAGCCAGACGCGGCTGCTGCTAAGTAAAATGGATAAAGGCGAAATTGAAATAACGCACGACTTTTATTTAAAGAAATTCCAGCTATCTTATCCGCAATTGCAGTACGAGTATATCCTGTTTGATGAAGGACAGGATGCCTCCCCGGCAATGCTCGACATTTTTTTAAATCAAAAAGCTACGAAGGTAATTGTAGGCGACCTGCACCAGCAGATTTATGGCTGGCGGCACGCAGTAAATGCGCTTCAGAGTGCTGATTTTGCTACGTTCCGGCTTTCCACCAGCTTTCGCTTCAGCCAGGCTATTGCCAACCTTGCGGTGGATGTTCTTTCGTGGAAAAAATACATTGACAGCGATCAGTCGATAACCATTACCGGCAAGGGCACCCATACAGCTACTGCCACCAAAGCAGTGCTCGCGCGCACCAACCTCGGGCTGCTGCTGAAAGCGATTGAATATATTACCGAAAAGAAGGGGATACAGCATATTTACTTCGAAGGCAACATTAACTCTTATACATACGCCGATGAAGGCGCCTCGCTGTACGATGTGTTGAATCTTTATAACGGCAAACATCAACTGGTAAAAGACAAGCTGGTAATGGCGATGAAAGACATAGCCGAACTGGAAGACTATATAGAGCAGACAGAAGAGGTACAGCTTGGCATGATGGTGGAAATTGTGAAGGAATACGGCAACGAGATTCCGGGTATTATTAAGTCGTTAAAAGATAAACATGTAAGCAATGAAGACAAAGAAAAAGCGGAAATGGTGTTTTCTACGGTGCACCGCTGCAAAGGCATGGAGTACGATGCCGTACAACTGGTGAATGACTTTATTACCGAAGAAAGACTGAAAAAAGTAAAAGAAGAAAAAGAAACCGATATAGCCAAGCTGAATGAAGAAATCAACCTGCTGTATGTAGCCATCACGCGTACAAAAAACAGCCTTCATATTCCGGAGCCCCTGCTGCCAAAAGACTTTCCGGCTTCACCACATATTCACCTTATAAAAACAGAACGTAAGGAAGATACAATGGCAAAGCCATCCGGCAAACAACCTTCCTTTACAAAACAACTTGCTAAAACGAAAGCTGCGGCCGCAAGAAAACAAACACCGGCAACTGCACGGAAGGAACACAAAGCCGCTTTTAATACATGGACAGACGAGCTTGATCAGGAACTGACCGAGTTGTATTGCAGGGGCGAAAGCATTGAGCAGATGGCCGCGCACGTAGGCCGCGCAGCAGGTGCAATTGCCATACGCATTAAAAAGCTGGACCTGGGAGAGCTGTATGGCTACCGCGATAATAACTATTAAGCAAAAGAAGACATTGCCTGTTGCAGAAGGCAGCCGCCAATTACTGGCATTTGTATAGCTTTGTTCATCACACTATTATATATCCTTCCATGAATATTCATCAACTGTTAGGGGCGCTCTTCCTGCCCCTTGTACTGCTGTGCAGCAGTTGCCATCCGCAAACAAAAAAGGTGGATATTGCCGCCGATGATACCGTACACTTTAAAGAGCGTTTTAACGGTCCTTCCAAAGCAACTTATAAAGCGGCTGTTGTAAACTTTGCTACCGGCAACTGGTACCTGGCAGATGCTGTTGTTGCCAGTGAAGACAACACCTCAGCGGTGCGCATCCGCAACAGTGGCAAGCTAAGTATGCAGTTTGATGTAAATAGCGCGCAAACTGTTTTTGTAGGCTACTGTGTTTATAAAAACGATCCCCCTTCAGCATGGCAGCTATGGATGTCGGCAGATGGTGGTAATAGTTATAAGCAGGTTGGTTCGTCCGTTACTGCAAATAGCAATTCGGTGCAGAAAACTGCTTTTACCATCAACCAAAACGGCGCGGTACGCTTTGAAATAAGAAAGACCGGCGGCGGAAAAAACCGGCTGCTGATTACGTCTGTTGCGATTGTTACAGGCAGCGCTGTAGCAACAGCGCTGCCTGCTCCTTCGCCCACATCAGTCGCGCCGGCAGCGGGCGATAACAGCAATTTATTATTAGGCAACCCCACTAATGCGGCGCACAGCACAGACAGTGCGGAGAATTATCTTGTAGATCATGGCTACTACATAGAAAGCTACAGCAAAAGCCGGTGCATACCCAACTGGGTAAGCTGGCATATCGGCGCGGCAGACCTGGGCAGTGTGGACCGGCTGAACAACTTCAGGCCGGATAGAAGTCTGCCCGGCGGCTGGTACGAGGCAGATTATTTTAGCTACAAAGGTTCCGGCTTCGACAAAGGCCACAACTGCCCGTCGGGCGACCGTACGGCTTCTGCCAATGCCAACGGGGCTACTTTTTTTATGGATAATATTATTCCACAGGCGCCTAATAACAACGAGCGCACCTGGGAACACCTGGAAAGCTATTGCAGAGACGAGGTAAAAAAAGGAAACGAAGTGTATGTGATGATGGGCAGTTACGGGAGTGGCGGTACCGGCAGCGAAGGCTATGCAACCAGCCTCGACAACGGCCGGATAACGGTGCCCGCGCGCATCTGGAAAGTAGTAGTTATTATTCCCGATGGCAACAACGATCTCAACCGCATTAACAGCAACAGCCGCGTTATAGCGATTGATACGCCCAACGACAACAGTATTTCGCCCAACTGGATGAATTATGTAACCACTATAGCGGCTATTGAAAAAGCGACGGGCACCCATTTGCTGTCTGCGTTGCCGGATATGCTGGAAACAACATTGAAGAGTAAAAAGTTTGCCGGTGGTAATTAAGTACACTGTTACTTAAATTATTTCAGGTTTTCGGCGGGTGGGGACACCCGCTAAACGCTCTCTAAAGGATGGCGTCGCAACATCAGGACTATACCGGAATATATAAACAAACTTAAGCCACCGTGTACCAAGCAGTTTGCTTCATAAGAAAAAACTGACTATTGAATAAAGATATTTTAGCGTGTAAACGTCAGCACATTATTTATTGTTTTCCATCTTGGCAAGCAAGTCAGTGGCTTTCAGGTATCCGTCTGCAATAGCATCGCCCATGCCATAATTAAAATTGATCTGGCTGGCGCGCCCAACGGTTAGTAAGCCGCTGAATCCTTTTATAAAAGCGCTGACGGTTGCTTTTGTTTTTTGAAAACCCACTTCCGGAATTTCGTATGCATTTTTCAGCCGGCTGATTTCGGTATCTTTTACGGTAATAGTTACATTACCCGAAAACACAGTCAGGTCTTCCCGGGCAATGGCGGCAATTTTTTCATCACTTAAGGTCCACAGGCCTTCCCCTTCCGATGTCCAGTATTCCAGCATCACCACCTCATTGCCCGGTATATTTCTAAACCTGTTGAAATTGGTAATCCGTGCCGCGCGCAATTGCCTGCTGTACAGATAAACAGTGTTATCCTGCATGATATCGCAGTGCTCCAGTAAGAGGAAAACAAGAATGAGCGAACGGAATTTAATGTGGCCGACAGCCGCGGTAACAGCAGCCGGCGCAGGGGGAAGCATACGGAGAAGTATGGTTTCCGGTATCGTAGCAACCACATAATCATATTGCGCTACCGTTTCGTCTTCGAGCTGGATACCGGTTATCCTGCTGCCTGCTGTAACAAGCTTTTTGATGTGGGCAGCGAAAAAAAACCGGCCGCCATTAGCTTCAATCCCTTGCTGCATTTTCTCCCACAGCATACTAAGGCCTTCTTCGGGATAATAGGACACTTTATAAGTAACCGCATTCTTTTTGGTAAACATATTCCGCACTTTTTTAAGAATGCTGTTTCCTTTAAACCCGATCAGGTTTTTTAAAAATACCGCGTCTATTTCTTTACACGGCATGCCCCACAATTTCTCTGTGTACTCCTTAAAAAATTTATGGTAAATAAACCGGCCGAAGGTCTGCTTTACAAAAGACGCTACATCCTGCGGCTCTTTCCTGCCCTTTCTTTTTTTGGTAGCGAGCGATATAAAGGCTTTGCAGCATTCAAGCACACCCATATTTTTAATAATGTTTACTCCATCTGGCGGGTAATTATAAAAGCTGCCGCTGAGGTATATCCGGGTAAGCCGCTCGTAGTGATGCATCTGCACCGCATCAAAAATTTCCTGCATAAACACTTTCGCCTGCGGGTTCATATTCTCGCCAAGGAAATGCGGCCCCAACTCTATACGCGCATTCCAGCGCCATACGCTTTTTGCAAGGCCGCCTACTGTTTCGTCCTTCTCGTACACATGCACTGCCACGCCTTTTTTTGCCAGCTCGCAGGCCATTGCCAGGCCGGTTGGCCCGGCGCCTATAATTGCCACTTTCATTGCAGGTAACGGGTTAAAATTGTTTGTTGTTTAATGCTTACTTACTACTGTTCTTTTTTTCAAAAACAGGAACGGAAAAGCGGCAGGAAAATGATGTACCCTACGTTTCCCCGTGTGCCCTAATGTGGCTTTTGTACTACTGTACATTCATCAGTAATTATACTTAAACAAGCAGACAATTATAGGGATTTAAGCCTGCTTAATTTTGACCATTTACTTATACCAGGGTTGCGACTGTTCTGTCCGGAAATAATCTTTACCAATACACCCGATACAACCTGCGACGGCGCAACTTTGTTTAGCATGCAGTGCCGCTTTAAACAGATCTTTTATCAATGTGTTTTCCTATTCCAAAAATTTGTTAAATTTAAAAATTATTTCGGTTCTGTTTAAGAATAGCAGGCGCTCCATTATTATGGAGGCTGTCAGGCTTTTTATACTACTGTTTACACCGGTCATTAACCTCTTAACAACAAGTCAACTACCACAACATGCGCGTACCGCTGCTTACTGCTCCCAAAACAATATTAATCACCGGTGGCGCCGGTTTTATAGG
This sequence comes from Ilyomonas sp., assembly GCA_965247435.1. Classification (GTDB taxonomy): domain Bacteria; phylum Bacteroidota; class Bacteroidia; order Chitinophagales; family Chitinophagaceae; genus Ilyomonas. Next base: position 4,397,496 of record OZ252019.1, read on the forward strand.
AAGCTATCTTGTAAAAAAGTTGCTTAGGAGCGGCAATGTTATCCATGTGCTGGATAATTTATCAACCGGTTCGCTGCACAACTTACCGGAGCACCAAAACCTGTTTTTCCACCAGGGCTCCATATTGGATGAATCTGTATTGAAGTCGCTTCAAAAAGTAAAGTTCGATCTTATCTTCCACCTGGCCAGCATTGTAGGTATGCGGCTCGCTACCAGGTACCAGCAACTGGTATATGATACAGCCACCATTGGAACGCTGAATGTACTAAACACCTGGAGAGAAGCGCCGGTTGTTTTGTTTTCTTCCTCTGCGGTGTATGGTATGGATAATACATGGGCGGTTAAAGAAGATCTGCCTATTGCCTTTGACCAGTTGCTGAACTATGACGGCGGGAAATTGGGCTACGCCTGCGGCAAATGGGAAATGGAGCAGATTGGACTAAGAGCATCGAAGCAAGGAAGAAGAGTACTGATAGTACGCCCTTTTAATGTGATTGGTAAAAGACAGGTGGGCACGTATGGCATGGTGGTTCCTACATTTATCAACCAGGCATTGCAGGGCATGCCGTTAACTATTTACGACGATGGTTTACAGGTACGCTCCTTTAGCTGTGTAAAAATGTTTACAGACTGCTTACTTAAACTAACCGCGGCAGCGGATGTATGGCAGGCAGGCGGTAATATCGTAAACATCGGCTCGCGAAACGGCTATTCTATTAACGACCTGGCGCGCATTGTTGTAGAGGCAACGAAATCTCATTCGCCGGTTAAATATCACCTGTACCAGGACTTCTTTGAAAATCATAAAGACGTAATCTACCGTGTGCCCGATACTACCTACGGAGAACAGTTTTATGGTACAATGGAATGGCCCACCTTAACAGACATGGTGCAGGATATTCTTCAGTCAGCGATGGCACAGGGCGCAAAGCAGGTAAACCCCGATTATGTTATTTGATTATTTTACAATACAGCATGCATACTGAATTTCTTGTTTTAGGCGCCGGCGTAACAGGGCTGGCAGCCGCTGTAGAGTTGGGAGAAGCGGCCATTATTCTTGAGAAAGAAAAAGGGCCGGGCGGGTTGGTTCGCTCACAATGTTTTAATGGAAATTACTGGTTTGATCAGGTGCTGCATCTTCTCCACTTTAAGGATGCGGCCGTACAGGCGCGCATAACCGCTATGCTTGGCGAAGTGCTGGCACCCTGCCCGCCCGTTGCCTGGATTGAATGTAAGGAAGGCGTTGCGCTGTATCCTTTCCAGTTAAACATCGGCGCGCTAAACGAAGCGGCGCGTAACCGCTGCATCACCGACTATGCAAAAGCCTGTTTTCAAAACAACGACTTACAAAAAGCGGTAAACTACAGGGAATTTTTAACGGCTACTTTTGGCGATGCCATGTGCGAGCTGTTCTATTTTCCGTACAACGAAAAGCTGTATAAATACCCGCTGAACAGCATTGCAGCCGATGAGATGTTATGGAACATTCACCGCCCGTCTTTTGAAGAAATATTGCAGGGCGCCTTCAGGCCGAATGTACTGCGCACTACGTACAACTCCAATGCGTTTTATCCAAGGCCCCCGAAAAATGCGCCGCTGAGAGGCATGGAAATTTTATCCGAAGCGTTGGCCCAAAGAACAAACCATCTGCAATTAAACACAACCGTTACCCGCATTGACCCATCTGCTAAAACGGTATGGGTGGTAAGCGGCGGCGAACAAAAGAAATATGTTTACAGCCATGCGTGTTTATCCACGTTACCGCTGCCACAACTAATGAAGTTATGTGCCGGCGTATCCGCTCCTTTACTACAGGAACTGGAGTTGCTGGAATACACCAAAGTATTTTCAATAGCGCTTTGCATTAAAGGCCCGCGGCCTGTTGGTACCGGCCACTGGCGCTATTATACCGACCCGGCGCTGCCTTTTACGAGGCTCATATTTATGACGGAATTTGATGCCGATAATGCGCCGCCGGATGGCTGGGGAGTGCTTGCCGAAATAACCTGGAGCAGCCGCGTGCCGGAGCCGGAGGAAGAAGTGCTGACAGAGGAAGTGGTAGGTGCACTAAAAAAATTATCGCTGTTAGATGCGTATAGCACCGTTATCAGCACGCACCTGTGGAAAGCCGACCCGGCGTATGTTGTGTTTACCTTTGATACACAAAGAATTATCAATAACTGCTTTGCGTTTTTGCAGCACTATGGCATCACTTCTTTGGGCCGCTATGGCCGGTGGGAGTATTCTTCCATGTACCAGAATATAAAGGCAGGTTTTGACTGGGCGAAAAAAGTCACCTCAAAAGCTGTTGTATGATTTATCCGATTCTTTTTTTTCTCGCTGCGCTTATATTCGGCGTTTGCCTTACCTGGATGGTGCGGTACTACGCGCTTAAAAACAATATCGTTAACAAACCCAACCCCATCGTTCCGCAGCATGTAAAGCCGATCGCTTATTTAGGCGGCGTAGGCATTATGGCCGGCGGCATTATTGTAATCATCTGCGTATCGCAATTCCCGGTAATGTTCGGCCACCTGCACAAGCCTTTTTCGCCGGTGGTGCCGCTTATCATTGGCGCTGTCGGGTACCTGGCCTGGGGTGTGTACGACGACCTGACACAGCTAAAGCCCCTGCCGAAGTTTTTGGGGCAACTGGCGCTGGCGGTCCTGTGTGCAGGCTTAGGCCTGCACACCTCTTTGTTCAACCTGTTGCCGGCAGACTTCCTGTTTTCCGTATTCTGGATTTTGCTGGTGGTAAATGCGGTAAACTTTACGGATGTATGCGACGGCCTCGTTGGTACGATATGCGTTATCACGTTTTTTATCATTGGCGCCCTGGTGCCGCACCTGCGAATATTCTGCTTCCTGATCTCCGGCGCCACCATGGGATTCTTATTTTTCAATTTGCCCAGGGCTTCCATTTTTTTGGGCGATGCCGGCTCGCACCTGCTTGGCTTTTTATTAGCAGCAATTGGTATTTTCGGTTGCCAAGATGCGGCCATAACCAACGATTCGATATGGCTGTTACTGGTAACAAGTGTTCCCCTCTTTGAGCTGGTGTTTATTACTTCGATAAGAATTTATAAAGGCAAGCCGTGGTGGAAAGGCAGCCCCGATCATTTTTCGCTCCGCCTGCAGAAAGGCGGCTTTACCAGGATGCAGGTGAATATTTTTGCAGGCGCATTAAGCGCAATGGCTGTAAGTGTAGCTTGCTTATTTTCTGCTTTTGCCGGCTGGCTACAGCTAATGTCGCTGTTGATCATCGTAACCTTATATGCCGTTGCCTGGAAGCTGCTGCTGAAGTGGGACGTAGAACAGGCAGCCTGATGGCGCGGCACAGTCCTGCCACATAAAAACGAAGAAGCACTTGTATGATGGAATTTTGTTTTACCGTAGATTGGGAAGACTGGTATCACGGGCTTGGTGTGCCGGCAAACGAATGGAGCCGCCTGGAGCAGCGAATAAAAATCGGGCACTACCAGTTATTAACGCTCCTCTCGAAGCATAAAATAAAAGCGACTTATTTTTTATTGGGCAGGATGATGGAGGAGTTTCCGGAGCTGGTAGGGGAAATAAAAGCGGAAGGTCATGAATTAGCCTGCCATACCTATTCACATCCTTTTCTTGCCGATATTTCCCCGGATACATTCAGAGCGGAAATACAAAAATGCAAGGAACTGATTACGCCGTACGGAGAAAACTATGCAGGCTTCCGCGCGCCTTATTTTTCCATTAAACAAAACAATTTATGGGCGCTGGATATTTTAAAAGAAGAAGGCTTTCGCTATGACTCCAGTATATTTTCGGGCAATACATTCCGGGCCGGCATTCCCCGTTTTAAAAAAGAAATTCACAGGTTGCCCAATGGATTGCTCGAATTTCCAATCAGCAATTTTACAATTACCACTTTAGACTTTGGAATTGGCGGCGCTTATTTCCGCACGCTTCCCTATGCTTATTTTAAGCGTCGGCTGCAACGCTTATTGAAGGAACGTCCCGGCCTTTTTTATTTTCATCCATGGGAGCTGGATGCCCAGCAGCCGTATATAAAAGGGCTTGCCCACCGCGCGGTGCACTCGCACTACCACAACCTGCACAAAACCCAACGCAAGCTGGAGCGGCTGTTTGCAGATTTTGAATTTGTACCGCTGCTGAAAATCTTAGAAAATACAAGCGCTGCAGAAAATAGCAGCCGGGCCATTTAAACTGCTGCTTACATACAACCGTTAGGTGCAAGCGTAGCAGACGACACAACAGACATCAAGACGACAGAAAAACAGTTGACAAAATGCCAACGCTACGCAAAATTAAAAGAGGTGTTTTGCCAACCCACTGCCCGACACAAAAACACCACATTTAATTTTGCCCAACTGCACCCAAGACTTACAGTAAAAACTGCAAAAGCAATTATTTTGCTAACAAACATTGCGACAACGGTTTATCGAACCTGAAAGTACGCTTAGGAACTTAAACTTTAGTGCTTCATACCATTTTGCTTCTTAAATCTACACTCTTTTCCCCACTCCGCCATACTTTGAAGTATTGGCGAAAGGGTCAATCCAAATTCTGTTAGTGTGTATTCTACTCTTGGCGGAATTTCAGCATAGATTTTCCTGCTAATAATCCCATCATCTTCTAATTCTCTCAACTGCTGAGTAAGCATTGATTGAGTAATTCCCTTTACACTTCGCTTCAATTCCCCAAACCTTGCAGGAGAGGTATGATAGATAGCATTAATTAAAATTGCTTTCCATTTCCCACCCAAAACTTGCATTGTTGCAGTTACCGGACAAGAATTTTCATCAAAAACAAAATTTTTTTTGTTTTTAACTTCTTGATTAACAATATTAGTATTGTTTTTCATACTAACACATTTTAAATGTACTACTTGTTTTATTTATCTTAACTCTGGAAGTTTGCACTACAAAAATAAAACAAAGTAATAAACGTGTCAAGTAAAATCATTTTAATTACAGGAGCAAGTACAGGTTTCGGCAACCTCACTGGAAAATTAATGTCCGACTCTATGTCCAAATACCCAAAACTAATTCGTCATTAGAGTATAATTCAAAAACAAATAAACAATTAAACAAATATTAAATATGGAAAAAATTTATGAAGCAGAAGTGACAACCTTAGCAGGTCGTAACGGTCATGCAAAATCATCAGACGGTTTATTGGATGTCGATATCAGATTTCCCAAAGAAATGGGAGGTGCTGGTGGCGCAACCAATCCAGAACAACTTTTCGCAGCAGCATGGTCGGCTTGTTTTGGTACGAGTGTAACAGTTGCGGCAGGAATTGAAAAAGTTAAAATTGGAGAAGTTACTGTAACAGCTAAAATTGTGTTTTACATGATAACGGCAATTTTGATATTGGTGCGCATCTTCTTGTCAAAATAAACGACGTGGATTATGATACCGCAAAAAAACTGGTAGAAGCGACAAAGTCAATTTGTTCGTATTCAAAAGCAACAAAGGGAAATATTAACGCGGTTTATGAAGTTGTAGCAAATTAATTAAAAACGATAATTCAGGTATTGATTTAGCGGTAGTGCAAGCAGGCGTACTTCAAAATTTTGGACCTAGCGAATTGAATATTAACAACTAAAAAATAAAAACGATAAAAAATATGAAGCAGATAATAGTAAATGAATTTGGAGTTTCTGAAAAGTTGATCTTACACGATGTACCAATGCCTTCTGCTGGCGATGGGCAAATTGTAATTAAAGTAGAAGCATCAGGGGTGAATTTTGCTGACGGCATGCAAAGACGAAATAAATATGTATTCCCAGTTTCTTTACCTTATTTACCTGGTTTTGAAGTGGCAGGAATAGTTACCGAGCTTGGAAAAGGTGTCGAAAATATTTCCGTAGGAGATCGTGTAGTTGCTATGCTTCCTAATGGCGGAGGATATGCGCAATATGCTGTTACACCCTCTTATTTGGCAGCAGTTATTCCGCCTGCTATCTCTGCCCAAGAATCTTTGGCATTGCAAGTTCAAGGCCTTACTGCATACCTGATGTTGAAAGACGGAGCGAAATTAAAATCCGGACAAACTGTGCTGATACATGCAGCAGCTGGTGGTGTGGGTACATTACTAGTTCAAATTGCAAAGCAAATGGGAGCAGGTAAAATAATTGCAACCGCAAGTAATGTTGAAAAACTTGCCGTTGCCAAATCATTGGGTGCAGATGAATTAATAAATTATACAGATTCTGACTGGGCTCAAAAAGTGAAGGACGCTACAGGAGGAAAAGGTGTTGATTTAATCATAGATTCTACAGGAGGCGAAATTTTGCGAAATAGCTTTAGTTGCCTTGCGCCCTTTGGCAGGCTGATAAGTTTTGGAAATCCAACTGGTGGATCTACATCAATTGAAGCCTTTACACTTGTAAATAACAACCAAATTTTACAGGGTTTTGGATTAGCAAGTTATTTTGGAAAACCAGATTTAATGCAGGAAGCTTATCAATATTTGTTTTCGCAAGCTGCAACAGGAAAACTAAAAGTTCACATCGGGCAAACATTCCCTTTAAAAGACGCTGCCGAAGCACACAGACAAATGGAAAACAGGAAAACAACAGGTAAAATTGTGCTAATTCCGTAACAACTAAAAAATAAAAACAATAAACTTTAATATACACTCATATAAATTTTAATAAACATGGTAAACTCTCTAAATTGGTTTGAAATCCCGGCAACAGATTTCGCTAGAGCAAAAGCATTTTATGCTACAGTGTTAGATGCTCAAATTTATAACGACCCTAATATGCAATATGCATATTTACCGTCTGATCCACAAAAAGGCGGATTTGGCGGAGCAATTGCTTGTGGCGAAAACTTTGTTCCTGCAATGACCGGCACAACTGTTTACTTAGATGGCGGAAATGACCTTTCAGTTCCATTAGGCAGAATAGAAAGTGCCGGTGGAAAAGTTATTCTGCCGAAAACTGCCATTGGTGACAACAGGGGCTTTATTGCACTTTTTATCGACACAGAAGGAAACAAGGTAGGGTTCCATTCAATGGGTTAATACAGAGTTCTCCTGTATCTTTTAAAATAGCTGATAGAAGTGTTATCATTGATATTTCTATCAGCTTTGCACTATATGCATGAACAAAGACATTAGTAAACATCGACAAAACAGCATCGGCAGACAGAACGCCAGCACCTAACAAGGGGTTTGGCAAAAGTGGGGCAGACGGAAGTGCAATCAACATTTGTACTTCCTTTTTGCTTTTGTTCCAGCTTGACGGAATGCTATTTGGCTTTTAGTTCTTGCCTTCAACTTTAGAAACAATATTGGGCTTCTGTTCCAGGCAGACGAAATTCTAATTCCCCACCATCGCCAAGCCCTGTTCGTTACAACGCTGTATAAACCGCTTCGAGCTTTTTAATGTTCGTAAGGATGTTGTGCTTCTCCGTTACGTACTGCTTTCCCCGCTGACCAATATAGTGCGCCTTCTGTTTATCAGTAATTAAAGCAGTGATTACTTCGACATACTCTTCCCGCACAAGGCACGAAAATCCGTTATCATTATTGTTGATCACATCGTTATTGCCGTCTGTTTTACTCACTATACAAGGCACGCCTTCGAGCATCGCTTCCAGCAGCGCATACGACAGCCCTTCGTACAGGGAAGGCAGGATAAAAATATCTATGCGACGTAAAAAGCTAAGGGCAAGCGCAGCATCGCCTTTATTAATCAGGTGCACGTTATTTCCGATGCCGTATTTCTTTATCTCTTCATCCAGTTCTTCCCGCAGGTGATCGTGGAAGCCGGCGCCGAGAAAATAAAAATGCGCATCCGGAAACCGCTGAATCGTATCGTAAGCGATAGCCGCAAAAAGCAACGGATTTTTCTGTGGCGTTATCCTGCCGATGGTTCCTATTTTAATGCTGCCCTGCAAAGGGCCTATTGTATCCGGTATTACTGGTAGTGCTTCCGGTATAAACAGGGAATTGGGAATAATAAAAATATCAGCTTCCGGTATGCCAACGGCATGTGTAAACCTGGCCGCTTCGGTAGGTGATATGCAGAGCAGCTTGTACGTAAACCTTTTCCCTATCAGCTCCAGCATAAAAAACAATACGCGCCGGAAGCCGGTGAAAGAAAGATAAGAGCCGCCGTGCGGCGTAAACAGGGACTTACAGCCTTTTGTTTTGGCGGCTATCCGCCCTACAAAACCGGCTTTAGAGCTGTGCAGGTGTACGAGTTTAGGTTTCTCTTTTTGTATTAACGCCCGTATGCTGAAAACGGAAAGCAGGTCTGTAAAAGGGTTAAAACCTCTGGAGAGGCGGAGATGATAATGCTTTATTTGCTGCGTTGCGCAAAAGTTCTCAATGGCCGGTTCGGAAGACGCGATAACGATCTCGAATTTCCGGTGGTCAATATACTGTACCACCTGCCGCAGATAGGTTTCTACGCCGCCAACAGACTGTGTTATATGCAGCACTTTTATCCGCTCCATATCAGGATAATACAGCCTTTAAAACGCAAGTTGATAGTAGCATATTACCGCAGGTTTACTGTACTAAAATAAAAAGAAAAATGCATAAAACCGTATAGCTAATGTTATGGCTTGCCGGCGGCTTACCAGCAGGGCCTGGCGAAGAATGGTTATTTAAAATCGTCAAGCCTGGAATAATTGCCGGGTAAAGAGAAAAAGTGAATGATATATTCTGTAGCTCATTTATAAGGTTCATCAAAGTCAGCGTGCATTTTGAAAAAGCCTTTTGCTGTGTCAAACTTCCGTTGCTTACCGGAATTTTGTTTTCCTGTCCTGGTCTTTAAAAATGCAATAAAATCCTGAACCTCTTTTTTTACGTCGGCCGGGAGTGATGAAAGTTCTGAATATAGTTGCAAGTCTGTCATGATAATATTACTTTGAATATAAAGATAGAAAAAGCAGGTTACTCCAAGAAAATTTAAGCTTGCCGGCGGCTTACGTCATTTATACTGATACTGTATGATTAACCGCTTTTTAAATCAAAGAGGCTATGAGTCACGCCCATAGCCTCTTTAGTACAAATACCGTTAATGTATTGCTCCAACCTGTTGAATAATATTAATAGCCCCAGCCTTTCATTATTTGTAAATCTGCTTTAGCGCTGGCAAGCGGCGTCGAGTTTTGGTAAGACTCCTGCTCAATGATAAATTGCGTGGTACCGCCGGCCTTCTTGCCGAGGTCAACAATTTGCTTTACCGGTAAGATGCCTTTACCCAAAACAGTGCTTTCGTAGCCGCCGTCCATCTCGCCCTTGTCTTTACTTTTTATTTCATCTTTTACATGCATCAGTTCAAAACGGCCGGGGTATTGTTTTACGATGTCCTGCGCAATGCCGCCGGCATGGTACATATTGCCAATATCCAGTTGCTGCGCTACGAGAGACGGATCGGTATTCTGCAAAATAAGATCGTACAGCTTTACGCCATCCAGCTTGGTGCTGAATTCAAAATCGTGGTTGTGGTAGCCAAACTTCATCCCCGACTTTTTACACAGTTCCCCGCTTTTATTAAACACCTCCATATAGCGCTTAAAATCATTCATATTGGTACGCTTGCTTTCATCCAGCCAGGGGCTTATTACATAGTGCTGGCCTACTGTTGCCGCATCTTCCACCGTTTTTTTCCATACATCGGTAAAATCGTTCTTCGATTCATCCCAGTGTTCAGGCGTCATTACAGTATGTCCGCTGGGCATTTTCAAACCTAAATCGTCCAGCACTTTTTTAAACGAAGCAGCATCGTAGCCATAGAATTTCTGATCCACGTAATTGGCATGTTCTACATATACATAGCCCATGGCAGCTAATTGCTTCAGCGTGCCTGCGGGGTCTTTCTTCATATCGTCCCGTACCGAGTACAGTTGTATGCCTGTTAGCTGGTTGCCGGCAGCCGCCGCAAAAAGCTGGCTGGAGAGCAGTGTAGTGCCGGCCAGGGCGAGGGTGCCGGTTTTTAAAAATGTTCTGCGCGATGTGTGCATGGTATTTATGATTTTAATGGTGTACTGACTATGTAAGCGGCGGTTGGTTTAGTTAAATAAATTCAGCCATGCTATGGCAGGCTTGCAAGCAGTGAGCAAGATAACTTTTTTGCTTATATGGCAAATATAATTTTTACAGTTATGGTTTGCCTATAGAAAATAAGAAGCCGGTGTTGGTGGCGCAGATGAGTATAAAATATGCCGGCAGTAAGCAGCAGGATGAAGATATGTACAGATTAAAACAATATTCAGGCTAATATTAATGAAAGCAGTTGCAACGTATAAAAACAACCGGCGCATTCTTATTTTATAACTGCACGCAATCTTACCGCCAACGATCAGGTCTTAATTTTAAAAGCCACGCGCAAGGTGATAAAAAGGCAACAGGCCGATACTAAAAATTACCGGTAGTAAGCACTACCTGCGTACCCGGAAACTGCGTGTTGCCATCATCCTCAGCCGTTACAAACACCCGCCTTGGCTTATTGGTTGATACTGCCTCCAGCGAGCCTTTAAAACCCCTTGCCAGGAAGCTTCTGGAACTTACCAACTGGCCAAGATTAAAAGTACCATTGCTACTTTCGTTCCATACCACATATACTTTTTTGGCAGGTATCAGGTTGTCGGGCGTGGTGAGGTCTCTTACCGACACATCAATCGCGTAGTTTTTGTTGGCATCTCTTTTCATCTTTACCTGCCCGCTGGCCGAAGGCACTACCACCGATTTTTCAAAGGCTTCTTTATGGGCGCAGGAACTGAAGGTGAACAGTAACAAGCCGGCTATTGCTATTGATAAAATGCGGGCAGTTAACAATTTCATGGTGTGTATAATTTTAAATACCGGCGGTTAGCGGTTACCGGTAAAAGTAAATTTGCAACAACCTTGCCGGGGAAATGGCAAGCTGAAATGCAGGCTGTTTACACCTGAAAATGCAGCGAATATATTTTACTCCTCTTTCCTTGTGGCTTTAAACGTACCGTTGGGCTGCACGAATAACACCTCTGTAATTTTGCCGGCGCTATTAGCATTAAACTGCAGTGAGTAGCCGGTGAGGCTTTTAATAGTAAACTTGTTCATTTCTACCGGCACCAGCTCGTACTCCGGCTGGCCCTGGATAAACACATACAAAATACTGTCTGACTTTATATAGACTTTGGCCACAGCGCCGGGCGCTAATTCGTAATTGCCGGTATATTTCTTCAGGCTGTCTTTGGGTACCGGCCTTAATTCGGGTACCCGCTCAAATACAATCGGTTTTACGCCATCCTGTATTTCCATAGACAGCCGCGCAATCTTACCATCGTTATCCATTTCAAACCGTGCAGGCAACACGTCAGAAGTATCAAAACCTGCCTTGTTTTTTGTTACCAGCTCAAACACATCATAGTTCTTATGCCTGAAAAATATGGTGTGCGAGGTATTAAGCGCCTGTAAAGAATCGTGCACAAGCTGCAATTGCAGCCTGCCATACCCCTTGTTTTCAAAAGTACCGGTATAGCCCGCAAGCGGGTGCGTAGCCGGATAATGTGTTGCGGTATCTTTCACTTTTGTTTTCGCTGCTTCCTTACCCGCCTGTTTGTCTTTGTCTGCCTGTGTTTTCGTCTTGGTATCCCAGTCCACATACTTTAAGCCCAACAGCTTATCGGCCACGATGTTCCTTACAACGGAAGGCACCGTAGAGCCGTCCTGGTTGGTTAATACCACGATGCCAATACTATCCGCAGGAAAGAAGGAAGTGCTGGCGCTAAAGCCGTCTATATTGCCGCCGTGCTCTACACGGTAATGCCCGCGGTAAGAAGATAAAAACCAGCCGAAGCCGTAGTTGGCAAAATAAACATCGGGCGTTTCCCTGGTAGGCAGGGCGCCACTAACTACCATCTGGCTGCTGATGGCTTCGGCCGTGTAGCCGGGAGGCAATATTTCTTTACCCATATATTTACCGCCATTAATCCAGAGCGTTACCCATTTGGCCATATCATTCACGCTGCTGTTGATGCTGCCGGCGGGCGACATACCGGCGATATCGTAATAATCGAGCTTATCAATACTGCTGTCTTTCGTTACCGTATAGCCGGCCGCAATATCATCCGTCTTCAGCCAGTCGGCCAGCGATACGGCAGAGCGCGTCATACCCAGCGGCTGAAAAAATTGCTGCCTGATATTGTCTTCCCAGCTTTTGCCGGTAAGCTTTTCGGCTACTGCGCCCTGCAGCATAAACATAAAGTTGTTGTACTGCCAGCGCTGCCGCAGCATAGCCGAAGGCTCCATATATTGTATGCGCTGCACGAGGCTATCGCGGTTGTGGCTGGTAAAAAAGTACCACGAGATATCATGCCGCGGCAGGCCGGTGCGGTGGCTCATCATATCGCGCAGCGTGATGGTATTGTTGAGTTCGGTGCTATAAAATTTTACATCGGGCAGGTACTCTCTTACCGGCTTGTCAAAATCCACTTTACCGTCTTTGTTAAGTATGCCCAGCAGGCCTGCGGTAAAGGCTTTGGTACAACTGCCAATGGCAAACAGCGTGTTGGGCGTAACGGGGGTTTTAGTCTCGTAGTTGCTGTAGCCAAAGCCTTTACTGTAAATTATTTTGTCCCTGTCCACTACGGCAACAGCAAAGCCGGCAACTTTAAAATTTTTCAATACCCTGGCAAAGGCAGTATCAAGACCCGCAAAGGAACTAACCGTATTTTTTTGCTTTTGGGCAAAGCCGGCACTGGTAATTATAAGGAGCAGTATAATGAGTGGGAAGCGTAACATAAGAAAGATGGTTAGTGGTGATGATATAACGAAGATAGGAGCAAAAGACAAACAACAGCGGGCAACAGTGCCGGAAAAGTGAGTGCTGTATCAGGCAGCCCCGTTTACAGTTGATGCAACCGGTTTTGTAAAACGATAAGCCCAGCAGATCAGTGCAAACTGCAGTGGAAGCCGCAGGATAGCCAATGGCAGCGCCGGATTATTTTCCTGCCAATAATTAAGCGCCATTTGAATGTTTGCCGGAAAAACGGCAATGAGTAAAGCAATGATGCACCACGCAGCTATGCGTCTTGTAAAGGGGAATAATAAGAGCAGGGCAAACGCTACTTCGCAGATTCCGCTAAGGAGTATAAGCAAATGGGGCGCAGGCAGCCACGGCGGCATTATGGTTCTGTAGAGCGCAGGATTGATAAAGTGGTTAATGCCGGCAGCCACATATAATACAACCATTATATACAGCGACAACTTACTAAGGAAATGTGGCGTTACACGTTGCTGTTTTCTTTCCATCTCTTTCTGTATTGCAGCGATTGGTTATTGTCTGTAATCAGCACTTGCTGGTCCTGCAGCCATTCGTTCATTCTGTCAATAGCCAGCGTTAATTGCTGTTCGGTAAGCTGGCTGACAGCGGTTGTATTCCGGTCTAATGTAGCATACCAGCAATCGCTGAAAAGCCAGTCCAGGATAATGCGGTTGAAGCAATGGTTGTGTTGCATCGGGAACCGGTAAGCAGCCGGAAGCTGAATGTTGATGAGTTGCTTGTACACAGCGATTAACGCTTGTGCAGATGAATGTTGATTCATTAAATAGAGATAGTGGCCTGTACATGCAGGCGGCTACGGAAAGCTTGTTAGTTAATGCAAACTTGTTATCATAAGGCAACACTCTTTTATACAACCTGCATCCTTCTTCTGTTTACAATTTCATTACCAATCATCACTACCCAGAAAACGATCAAAAAAGAAGTGATTTGAGAAAAGTATGCAGGAGGCAATGGTACTGTAAAATTAAATGGCAGTTGCACCGGTTGACTGATGATACACAGGGCTAAGAGCACCAGGCAAACCAACACAAATACACCCACTAATACTTTCATTAATTTATCTTTTAATAAAGGTGTAGTTGCATGCGCCGCTGCTACCCGCTGCATTACACGCGCAGTAAAATCTTCCGGCGTATCCAATAGTGCCCATTCAGACAGTAGCTCTTTCAGGTTTTTATCTTCTTCCATACACTTTACAATAAATCTTTTGTTTGGCTTTTCAGCAACGCATTCAGTTGCTCATATAAATGCTTTCGGCCACGGTGCAAAAGTACTTTAATATTACTCCTCGTTATACCTGTCAGTTCTTCCATTTCGGCCACCGAAAATTCGTTCAGATAAAACAGCGTGATGCAAATCCGCTCTTCTTCCCGCAAAGCACGCATAGCAAGCTGTATAAATTTTTTCCGGTCTTCCTTTTCGCACGATTTTAATAACGGATATATCTCCTGGCCTTCTTCGTGGATCGTTTGTTCTTCTATATCAGCCAGCACAAACTTCCGCAGCTTTTTTTTATTCAATGCTGTGTTTACAACGATACGATACAGCCAGGTGGAAAATGCAGCCTGATTTTTAAAGGAACGCAACCCGGCAAATGCTTTTACAAAAGCATCCTGCGCTACTTCTTCTGCATCTTCGCGGTTGAGTATAATATTATAAGTCAGTGTAAAGACCCTATTCTTATACCGGCCTACCAATACGTTATACGCTGCAGTATCGCCTGCCAATATTGTATTGATTATTTCCTGGTCGGCCTGGTTATTCACGATATATCAGACAACGGTACGGTTGTTCCGGTTACAAAATAAAGCTGATAAAACCGGTAACCATTTTTTATAAGCAGTTGTCAAAACATAAAACGCATACAATGAAAAATGATCCGGCCATTTCTGTTCCCTTCGTATTGCTGGTGGTGCTGGTGCTGCTTACGCTGTTTGGCATCGTATATATTTATATTACCTCCAAAAGCAAAGAGCGGTTAGCCTTGATAGAAAAAGGCATGGACCCCAATCTTGCCCGCAGCGATTTTTGGGTGCAGACAGGTATTATCGGCAGCGGTGCTGCATTGGGGCTGATTGTGGGTGATAAGATCCCCGGCGGCTACGGCCCCTTGATAGCCATCATTTTAGCGGGCGCAGGATTGGTCATTTATAATATTTTAAAAAGAAGGGAAAAGCGGAATAAGTAAACAGTAGTAAATATGGATAATAATAGTCTTTGTTTAATTATTAGAAAAAACGTTTCAACGGTTTATGCTAACCAATATGTTTCATAGCCTATGGTTTAAACCGCAGACTATTGTTTACCAACCTTCCCGTAATTTATGCTGCGTATTACGATAAAAGAAACAATCACCCACATCACACCAAGGCAAAAACCGGCAATCACATCCGTAGCATAGTGTACGTTTAAAACAATGCGGCTGATGCCGATGGTAACCGCCAGCAACAGCAATGCAATAATCAGGAGCACTTTATATACAGGGCGCATTTTTCCCTTCCAGATAAGATACCCCAAAATACTGCAAAAGATAAAAGAAGAAAGCGAATGGCCGGAAGGAAAGCTATAATTGGCAACACCTTTAATGATGGGCAAATCCGGTCTTTTGCGGTGAAACACCTGCTTTAAACCCTGCATCAGCAGGAAACTGCTGAAGGCAATGATCGCAATATCAATAGCACGGCGATAGCTTTTCTTAACTACAAAAAAAAGAATCAACACAATATAAGCCGGGAATAAAAAAGTGCTGGAGCCCAGGAATGTAAAGTCTTCCATAAGGTGTACCAAAGCAGGTGTGGAACGCGCCACAAAAAACTGATGCACCTGCATATCAAAAGCATCTTCGTGCTCGGCAACCGCCTCGTGCGCTATAAATGCAAAAAGGAATAATGCAAGTATAAAAAGTAGCGCAACTATAAACACCTTCAGCGTTACTTTTTTTAATAATCGTTGTAACCTGTTTTGCATACTTGGCTGTATAAATTATAACTTCTTTTCTTCTGCGGGCACCATTACTTCCAGCGCATCGGCAACGATAGCAGCCTGTACATTATTTACTTTACCCAAATATTCTCCATCTACTTGAAAATGCGCTTTGCGGTGCGACCGGATATGTAAAGACCCGGTTTGAAAAATTTCTGTTTTCTTTGGGTCGTACGGTTTGTGCGATACCATCATCTTAAATATTTCTCCCACCGATATTTTCTTTATCACGATCACTTCAAACACTTTATCATCCAGCCGTCCATCGGGGTTAATCAATGCGCCCGTTCCGTACTTCGTGGCATTGGCTATCACTATCATTGCAGCATTTCTTGTTACTACTTCTTTATCGGTTTGTATCGCCACTTCCATTACAGGATTATTCCACAATACTTTCCAGGATGCCTTTAGATAGCCACCCATTCCCCGGGTATCGCTTTTCTCAAATTCTTTTACTATAAAAGCATTAAAGCCAATATCGCTCAGGTGAATGCACAGCTCATCATTAATTTTAATAAGCGATATTTTCTTTGCAATTCCATTCACTGCAATGTCCAGCGCCTTTTCGGCATCTTCGGGTATGGCCAGTTCTTTAGCCATACCGTTGGCCGAGCCTGCCGGTAAAATACACAGGGGAATGTTTGTTTGCTGCACGCATGTTGCTACTAATTTTATCGTGCCATCGCCACCAACGGCTACTACCCGCTGCGGCTTGTACCCGTCTATTTTCTCCTTTACTTTTTTGGGCACACAGGGCTCGGGCAGGTCGAACAATTCTATGGTATGAGGCAAAGGTTTGAAGTAAGCTTTTATGATCGTATGCCAGTCTTTCCCGTTTTTTCCGGAGCCTGGATTGATTATAAAAAGTAACTTTAAATTTTGTGTTTCTTCCATAGAGCTGATGATGAGTTGATTTTATAATAACTATAGTACATATTATGGCTAACCTCGTAAAATATAAAAGCGCAACGGTAAAAGTATATCATGGTTATGGGCATACGCACAACCTGGTGGTGTATGGCCACGTGTATAAAAGGGAGCCGGTAATCCGCCACAAGTATAGCAATAATGTATTACTAAATACGTATCATTTGCTCCGCATGTTTTTTATTACGCCGCTGGCGAATGTAAAGGTGCAACTGCGGTGGAATGGCCAGGTATTGCAATCTGAAACGGAAAAAGATGGTTTTTTTAAGTTTGAATGGGCGTCGGATGAAGACGTGCCGGCCGGCTCGCACCCGGTGGTGGTAAGCTATACAGATAATAGCGGGAATACGCTTGCTACGGGCTCGGGAAAAATATTTGTGCCGCACACCACGCAGTATGCGTTCCTTTCCGATATTGACGATACAGTGCTTATCTCCCATTCGGCAACCATCGGTAAAAGACTGCGGTTATTGTTTACCAAAAACCCGCGCACACGCAAAGCGTTTGCCCATGTTGTTGATTTTTACACGCTACTCGCCGCCGCACATACGACGGCAGAAGTGCCGAACCCGTTTTTTTATGTATCGAGCAGCGAATGGAATCTGTATGACGACCTTGATGATTTCTTTACTTACAATGGCTTACCGCCGGGCGCGTTTCTTCTTAACTCCCTAAAAAGATGGTTCGAGCTTTTTAAAACGGGCAAAACTAAGCACGAAGGAAAGCTGATAAAAGCGGCCCGTATTATGGATGTTTTTCCACAGCAGCAGTTTGTATTATTAGGCGATAACTCCCAGAGCGATCCTTCTATTTATGCAAGTGTGGCCGATAAATATCCGGAGAAAATTTTTGCCATCTTTATACGAAATATCCGGGCCGAGAGAGCAATGAATACAAAAGAATTACTGCAGGGTTTGGAACAAAAAGGCGTGCATACTTTTTTGTATAAAGACAGCCGGGAAGCAATGGAATATGCGAAGAAGATAGGGCTGATAGCATAAGTACGCTCAATGCTGCAAACAAAAAGGCCGTCTTTGCAAATGCAAAGACGGCCTTTAAAATAGTATAGTTATTCTTCTGTAGAGGCTGCGTAGTTCACATCATTTTTTGCGATGGCAGTAAGCATTTTATCTGTTGTCTTTTCTTCTTCCAGTGTCTGCTTTAGCAAGTCTGCTACTTCTCCAAAGCCAAGCGTAGTGGCTAACTGCGCGAGACCACCGTAGGTAGCTATTTCGTAATGCTCTACTTTTTGCGCAGCGAGTATCAGGCCTACATCTCTTGTAGCGGTGCCCTTGTCTGTTTCTTCTATAATGCCTTTGCCTTCTTCTATAATGCCGGCCATAGCTTCGCATTTTTTAGCGCGTGCTTTTTCATCCAGCAGTTCAAATGCCTGCTCCAGCCTTGCTACATGATTTTTAGATTGCTCTGTGTGCTCTTCAAAAGCCTGCATCAGTTGCGCACTGGTAGCCGCTTTTCTAAATTTAGGCAGGGTTGTTACAATATGTTTTTCTGCCCAGTAAATATCTTTTAACTCGCCCACAAAAAATTCTTTCAATAAAGAATCGTGTGCTGCTACACCAGCTTTATAAGCACTTTTTTTGGCTGGCGCAATTTGTACCGAAGACTTTGCCATAATTTATTATTTGCTTTAAAAATATAATTATCGTGCCAGTAATTTTTCATTATTTATTAGCGCGCTTGTTTACAGGGCGTATCGTGTTTATATATTATGCAATGCAGGTTTGAAAAAAGTAAAGTATAGATTACAAAACAAGTTGCAGTGGCTATATATTTTAAAGAATTTTGTTTTGATTAATTTTAAGGTATCGCTCACATCAACTTACTTTATGAGAAATTATTTATTGCTCATTGTGGTGCTCATTGCTTATTGCACCAATGCTCAAACTTACACCCAAGACTGGCGCCAATGCAATCTGAAAGAAGGGGGAGTTTTAACCCGTACACAAAAGTCTGCTATAGATGCAGCAGGTAACATTATAGAAACAGGGTTCTTACATCCGGATACGTATGGTGAAGGAACAGATTCCGTTTATATAAAAAAGTACAATACCAACGGGCATCTGTTGTGGACAATTTATTCAAAATATGAGTATAGCAGACGAATTTATACCGGAACACTTTCTGATGTGCAAATAGCTGTAGATAACACAGGTAATGTGTACATAAGTTACCCTACTTTAACCGACTCAAGCCATTATAGTCTTGCCACCTTAAAGTATAACAGTAAAGGCTTGCTTCAGTGGATGAATATTTTTGATAGCAATGAAAGAAAAGACAATAAACAACCTATTAAAATAAATGTTACGGCCGAGGGAGTTGTTTACATAACTGCGGCTGTTTTTAAAACAGATTACAGCAAAACCTACAGCTATGTAATTGCCTATAATAAATCAGGGCAATCGTTGTGGAGCACCACTATAAACGGAATAAATGATGATGAAAAAAAATTGGGCTGTACTGCAGCAGATGCTACTATAGATAGTGCCGGTAATGTATATATAACCGGCTACTCTTATTTAGTGAGAGATAATGATCACTACGGGCAATTTGTAGCAGTCTCAAAAATCGGTGCGGATGGCACAATTATATGGTTAAAAGATTATGGCTTTAACGGTGACCATTTTATACCGAATGTTATCCGGTATTCTGCTTATAACAATTCTGTGGTTGTAGGCGGCTATGGCGGATTCGTTACTTACTATATGTTGCTGCTTAATTACGATGCGCAGGGAACGCTACGCTGGGTAAACAGAGATGAAAAGGTAAAAGGAATTTATGACGAAGTTATAGACAGTAATGGTAACATTATAACCGGAGCATTATTAACTGATGCTGGTAAAGTATATAATGGCACACCCGGCATTTGCAGCTTTTTAGCGAACGGCTCTATTACAGGGCAACACTCAGCATTTAACAATGGTTATTTTTATAGTAATTATAGAGTGTTTAATCTTACTGCCGATAAACAGCAACATTATTATTTATTTTGTGAAGGCTCAAACCCGCTGCATTACGACCTTTTAATCCAAAAGTATAATACAACTGGTAAACGACTTAGCGAAATTAAAATAACGGCAACGGACAGTGTGCATTTGTTCTACCTGTATTCAGCAAATTTAAATGTCGATGATCTGCAAAATATTTTTGTTTCCACAAATGCGGAAGCGACTTATCAGTCTCAAGGCGGTTATTATGATTGTATAAGCAAATACAGCCTGGCGCAGGTAATAACGAACGAGCGGAAAACGGCAATACAAAGCAATACAACCGCCATTAGTAGTATAATATATCCCAACCCCGCAACTGATAAGCTGTATATTAAAACTACCGGCAGAGCTACTTTCATTTTATGCAGTATGGAAGGACAGCTATTGATTAAGCAAGTCATAAACGGCAATGGGATTATTACTTTAACCAATCTGCTGCCGGGTGTATATTTTTTGAAAAATCCTGCGGATAATACTGCGCGTAAAATAATTGTTGTTAAGTGAAATGTTGCATGCCTCACTAAAAATACCCGTACCTCTTACAGCGGCGGGCATTTTTTATAATACTGTTGCAGGTAAGCTTTTTATCCCTGCTTTACATCGCTTGGCCGGAACGAAAAAAGCATGTCGCCGGAGGGAATAGCAAAGTGGTCTTTCTTGCCCGCCTCGCCATTATAGCTAAGCATATAAGCCACATTCTGGTAAAGGCAAAACAATTGTTTACAGTAAAGATATTGACCATTAAAAAGACCGTTATACACCACGAGGTACATACGGATGCCATTAACGGTTACATACTTATTTACCATTACCCGTACATCCTGTATATTTTTTTTCAGGGCAATAAAAGTGCTTTCTGCATAGTCTTTCACATCCATTTTCATTACACTGTCGGATGCTTCTGCAGCAAAGAAGATCAGGTTTTCCCGGTAGTGGTCGCTATCGCTTTCCATGGGTGAAGTAACTACATAGCCTTCTTCCAAATCCTGAGGCTGCCAGCCCGGCGGATACTGTAAAATACTATGGAACTGCAGGTCAACTTTGGTATTCCACCCGCTGATATCAGACAGTTGAGCGGGGGAGCGCGATGCTATAAAAAGAAACAAAAAGAAGAATACATTTTTCATACCTGCAGCAACTAATGGTAATGCTTACGAATGGATATACTCATTCAGATGGTTGATGGTTTGCTGCTGGGTAAGGATGGTGTCTTTTACCACATCGCTCATAGAAATAATACCTGCGAGGCGGCTGCTATTGAATACGGGCAGGTAGCGTACATTGTTTTTAGTCATCAGTTCCATACAGTGCTCTATGGTATCGTCCGGCGATACGCGTGGCAAATCTGCTGTCATTATCTCTGACACCGTTGTGGTATCCGAATGCTTGTTCTGCAGAATTACTTTGCGGGAATAATCGCGCTCCGTTACAATACCAAGATAAGTGCTGTCCTGCATTACAATTACAGAACCGATGTTCTTATCGGCCATAATTTGCAGGGCATCATATACAGACGTATGGGGTGGTACCGATACAGGCATAACGCCTTTGCGGTTTAGTACAGTGAATACACGGTTCATATAGCAGATTTTAGAAAATGAATATACAAAAAGAAACGATGAAAGAATTAATTTTCTTAAAAGCTATTGAAGAACGGCTGTGAAGTTTTTATTTAAAGTGAGCTGCTGATAGCAGAAACACAAAAGGCCACTACCAATCTGCAATTTATCTTCTCTTCAATTTATTTCCTGAGCACATATCTTGTTTTTTATCTGCACTTATTGATTCAGAAGTATAAGCAAAACAATTCTTTGAATCTTATTGAATTATACGCTTCTCGCCTTTTGTATTTATAACTTCTGCTTTTTGTATTGCGCTGTTCAGCTCGATAAACCTTGCTGACTGCGAAAGAAACGAAGTGCCCCAATACAATTCCTGTTTTCTTTTTTTACCGTTATGCAACGTAAGATATACAAGCTTATCTGCCGGTTGCACCGGCATCAGCCGCTGCGTAGCTATTTTATTTTTAAACAACTTAAGCGGTCCCCTGTTTTGCGAAGCAGCCAGCAGGCAGTTGCCTTTGGCATCCCGCAGAGCAGCCAAAGCCTTGGCATCGCCGGGCACATAAAAGCCGCTGGCTGCAATGCCTTGCGTTTTAAAACCACCACTGCCATCACCCAGCAAAAGGAGGCCATCCATTGCATCATAGCGTCCGGCTGCTATTTCATTGCCATAATCGTTGCCGCATAATGCGACATCCAAATTCCCATCGCCATTAAAGTCGCCTACCTGCATCCCATTCAGCGGCGCCATTTGCGCAAGTGCCGGCAGCGGCTTCAACTCAAATTTTCCACCACCATTGTTTTGAATATAACAACTGCTGAAAGTATTAGCCTCCAGTATCAATGCGCCTTTTAATTGTTCCGGAGTAAAAATCTGGTTTATATCGGCTACCGCATAATCTTTATATGCATTAAATTTCTTTTTTAACGAAGGCATCTGCCCTACAATATCGTCGCGGTTTAGCGCGGTATATTCGTGCTTTACGCCCTGCTGGTCTTTCAGGTACAGAGTAAGCACGGCATCTGTATTGCCATTGTTATCAAAATCCTTGGCATATATTTTTACCGGTTCTTTTTCATTACCATGTATAAATGCATTAAGGCCCAGGTTGCCTGCAACGTAGTCTATATCGCCGTCGTTATCAAAATCGCCGGCTGCTATACTATTCCACCAGCCCTTCCCGTTAGCGATGCCGGTTTGCGCCGTTACATCATTAAATTTGCCACCTGTATTTTTTAAGAAAGTTACCGGCATCCACTCGCCGGTAAGTATAAGATCGGTAGCACCATCATTATCAAAATCTGTCCATACCGCATCGCACACCATACCGATGTTCTGCAATTCTTTACATACCGTAGCGGTAACATCCGTAAATTTTATGACGCCGTTGCGCGAATCGTTGCGATAAATGAATGAACTAACCGGCATGGGATAAGCACCCGGCAGGCAGCGCCCGCCTATAAAAAGATCCAGATCGCCATCGCCATCATAGTCGGCCGCTTTGATACAGCTTTTGCTGGTAAAGTTGGCCGGGAAAGCGGTTGTATCTTTTTTAAAGTTTCCTTTGCCATCATTCACATACAACTCATCTGCATACTCATTGGAGTTAGCCGGAAATTTATTACTGCCATCGGCGCACCATAAATCATTGTCGCCATCTCCATCTGCATCAAATAGTAAAACGCCCATATTTTCCGGTTTTATTTCACCGGCAGATTCAGGCAATACCTTTTGTACAAACCGGCCATCGGCCTGCTGGAGCAGAAAAGTACCCGACTGGGTGATGCAGCCACCTACATAAATATCATCCAGCCCGTTGCCATCTATATCGGCAACGGCAAGGCCAGGCGTATATTGAGACAGTTTATGCGGCAGCAGCCGCTCTTTGTCGAAGTCTATATAATCGTTTTCGAATTGTTTATAACGGATACCCGCCGCTGCGGTAACATCGGTAAATAATGCAGCGGTATCAATTGCCGGCGCAGTCCAGTTATCCGGTATTGTTGCATCCGCAATGTTTACCG
Organism: Ilyomonas sp.; assembly: GCA_965247435.1. GTDB lineage: Bacteria > Bacteroidota > Bacteroidia > Chitinophagales > Chitinophagaceae > Ilyomonas. Next base: position 4,420,792 of record OZ252019.1, read on the forward strand.
TCAACTCCTGATTGACCTTTACATTTTTAAGAACCTGCTTTACATGATTCGGCCAGCGGATAATCAGCGAGTCAATTACTTTAATGGTATCCAGCCCAAAAAAAGCTTTTGCAGCTACGCAGGAAAGATAACCACGGCACGGCTCGTTCTCATATACCTGCATTGCATTTCCGTAATATATTTCTGCAAACGCACCAATGCCGCTGCTGTTTTGCTTCGTGCCGCTAAAGGCGATACTTATAAAATTTTTATTTATTTTATCCTTGTTGTTTGTTGTATTCTGATAAACAAATGCCTCCTCGTTAATATTGTTAATCACATAGTCGAGGTCGCCATCATTATCCAGGTCAACAGCAACAGCACCGTTTGAAAAAGACGGCTGATCCAGTCCCCATTGCTTTGTAGTGTTTTCAAACTTGAGATTCCCCTCATTTTTAAAAGCATAATTCGGAATTTTAATCACCGGCATTTCATTGGTAAGCTGCTGCTTGCTTGCAATACCAGCCGACATATTTCTGAAGGCGATAAAGTCGTGGTCGGTTACATCGCGCGGATAGCCATTGGTTACAACAACATCGCGGTTGCCATCGTTGTCAAAGTCTGCTATGGAAGGATTCCAGCTCCAGTCTGTTTCGGCCATGCCGGTATAAAAGCCAACGTCGGCAAAAACAGGATGGCTTATAGTATCGTTTGAACCAACGGTATTGCCCATGTTGAGCTGTACCGTATTGCGCACATACTGCAGCATTATATTTTCATAAATCATGTTCTGGTATTCGTAATAATTATTACCGCTCATATTCTTTTTCTTGCGGTAATTATCTTCCGGGTCCATATCAACGGTAAAAATGTCGGCCAGGCCATCATTGTTAATGTCGGCTATATCATTGCCCATTGCGTTGCGGGAGGTATGCTTAAGATAATCCCTTACCTGTTCTGTAAATGTTCCGTTTTGATTATTGATATACAAATGGTCACTGCCAAAAAAATCGTTGGTCACATACACATCTTTCCAGCCATCTTTATTAATATCTGCGATGGCCACGCCAAGGCCAAAGCCATGATGATCAATGCCTGCCGCTTTAGATACGTCTGTAAAAACGGGGTGATTAAGCTGCGCATTCCAATCGTTGCGATACAGCTTATCCATATCAGTAGTGCTGGTATCTTTCGGTGTAAAAGAAGTAGAAGTTCGCTTAGCCAGCTTAGTGGTCACGAGATACATGTCGAGGTCGCCATCATTATCATAATCAAAGAAGGCTGCATTTACCGAGAAGCTGGTATCTGCAAGGCCATACTCAGCCGCGGCTTCTTTAAAGCGTGGGATGCCATCCTGTTGCTTACCCTGGTTAATATAGAGCAGGTTGCGCCGTTGCTGGGGGTTGCTTTTGATAGTAGTACATACATACAAATCCTGAAAGCCATCGTTGTTAATGTCCACTACCGATGCCGCATTACACCACATACCTTCGCCGCTTACCGCTGCTTTTGCCGTTATATCTTCAAATTGCAAATCGCCTTTATTGAGATAGAGCTTATTACTGGTAGTACTTGCCGTGAAATACAGGTCGGGCAAACCATCATTATTAAAATCGCCCACCGCTACACCACCACCGTTATAAAGAAATTCCATATCCAGCGGATTGATGGAATCGTTTTCGGTAACCGTATTGGTAAATGTTATACCTGATTGTGAGGAGTTTATTTTTTTGAATAATGTACTACTGTTGTTATTACATGAAAATAAGAACAGGCAAAGCACGGCTAAGAGATTAAGCTTTATCATTACTATAAGAGATAAAAGTTGTTGGCATTTAAATTAAAAATGTAAGCAATGCGATTGCATAAACATTGGTGATCCGATTCCTGTACGTTAGATGCAATAATAGTTTACGGTTCAACTGTTAAACCAGCTATTATAAACAATTGAAATTAGAAAACATTATAACCCGCGGCCTATGCAGCCCTGCTTTAAACAACTATAAAAATATCAACAATATATGTTGTATCAAACGAAGCATAGTCCTTTTTTCCTCAAACTAAGTTACTGCATAATGTTTTTTAAAAACAAAAAAGCCGGCTGCTGTTTCCAGTTTACAGATGGCTGCTTGAACGATGATTTTGAAAAGTTTCCAAGCACAATATCAGTTTTACCATCGCCATCAATATCCGCAGCAGCCATACTTATCCAATGCCCGTTTTGCGTTCCGGGCACTGTATATGGTACGAAATGGTAAGCGCCTTTATTTTCCAAATAAACAAAACTTTCTTCAGGTCTTTTCTCATAATCCGCAAAAAAAGAAATAGCGGCTATATCGGTATCGCCATCTCCGTCGAAGTCTCTTGCAATTGCTTTAAAACAGCCATTGATATGAAAGAAAAATTTTTGTTTAAAGTTATCGTGCCCGTCATTTTCAAAAATATAAACACCATGATAAGGCTTTAACTCTATCGAAAAATCCGCATTGTCTCCACAGGTATGTATAATATCATCAAACCCATCTTTATTAATGTCAGCCAGTTCAAAATACGAAGAACCATATACAGGCGGAAAGCGCAGCAATTGCTTTGCATCGAACCTGCCGTTGCCTTTATTCTCAAACCGCACGATCTGTTCGTCTCCCTGGGCAAAGAGTACATACAAATCCGGCAAGCCGTCTTTATTAAAATCTTTTATTACGGTAGCAATAGCGCCTGGCTGGTCCCGCAGCACATGTCGTTCGTACCGGTTGCCGCCTTTATTTTGGAGCCAGGATAAAGCACCTTTTAAATTACCGAATTCGCATACAAGAATGTCTTTTAAACCATCGCCGTTAAGGTCCACCACATCAATATGCACCGGCCTGCGCAGGCTGTCTGCTAATTTTATAGGTTGCGATAAAAACTTGCCGTTGTAATACATTACTTGTTGAATGCTTCCTGTTTGTGCATCGTTTGGATTAAGCATACCAATGTTTGCTGTTGTAAGGGTGTCGTTTTGTAATACCATATCTGCCACAGGGCTTTTATATTGTATTGAATCAACAGGTTGCGTAGCAGTGTTGGTTGAAACGACACCGCCATTATGAATATCCGCTATTAAAAGCGTTTTTGGGCGGGATAAGGTGTTTATTAATATACTGCATGTTAAGGGTTCTTTATAAAAGAAGTGGGAATTTACAGGTACAGGTTTAAATAATTTGCTGGTTGGTACGATTGGGGCATCGGCTTTGGAAAGGAGTGCAAAATCGGGTGATAAGGAGGTGTAATAGTCAATAATATTTTGCCAGTCAACAAAACTTATTACTTGCTTTTTAGGATAAAATGAAGCGCCGATGTTCTGGTCTCTTACTAACGATGGATAAAGATTAAACCCGTATGCAAAAATACCAAGCCGCGGACCCATTTGCGGCAATACACCTTCTTCCCATTTATCGGCAGTAAGCATTGACGGATCGGGCAGCAGGTGGCAAGACTGGCAGTATTGCGCAGCTAATAATTTTCCTTTTGCAATGGAAGCGTCGGAGATGTTTTGATGCGTTGAGTTTTTTTGAAAATGTGTGCAGGAAAGAAAAACAATAAATATTAGGATATTAATAATCAACCTCATGAAAAAATATCTTTAAAAATAATGAACCTTTTTTGATGGCATCTCACAAAATGTTACTGATTGTTTTTTCCGTTTGTGCAAACACTGTTTTATTTTGAACACCATACTTGTTTTGATGCAACAACAAAAAGGCTGTCTAAATTAGACAGCCTTTTTGTTGTTAATCTCAAATCTTTATTAATAGCCCGGATTTTGTGTTAAAACTGATGTTCCACCTGATTGACTCAAGTCAATTTGAGCTTGAGGAATAGGCAAATATTCACTTTTATTAGGGGTATATGATGCTCCCACCATAGTGAGGTATCCGCTCTTTAATTCGTGCGCAGCGTACGCATTAAGCTCAGTAGCACCAGTGCCCCAGCGGCTAAGGTCGTAAAAACGGTGACCTTCACATGCCAGTTCTATTTTACGCTCGAAACGGATTGCAGTTCTTGCAAAATCCTGGCTTGCAAATGTTGGATACAAACCAATTTTATAATTGGCTACTGAACCCGGAACAAATCCGGTTGGGTCAGCGGCACGGGAACGAACCATGTTTACGTAGCTTGTAGCAGTTGCCAGTGATCCAACCTCTGCTTCTGCTTCTGCAGCCATAAGCAACACGTCGGCAAAGCGCAAAATATTAACGTTGTTGGCCGTAAACCCAGGTGTCCATCCAGATGCATCTGTTAAAATAGTTTTCTGAGACTTGTAAAAAGTATGTTTGATTGCCATAAAAGGTCCTGCAGCAGCCTGGTTACGAATCCAGTCTTGCCCTGCCATTAACCCCCAATCAAGGAAAGGAATACCACGACGCCCTACTGTCCAGTCAAGGCGCGGATCAAGTGGTGTTACCATATCTGGTGTATATGGATCGCCTGACTTTATTCCTTCATCATTCTTTAAATCAGTATTATTATAACTACCATCTAAGAAGGGTAATCCATTCGCATCAACTTTAAAAGAATTTACAAGACTATAAGAGGGTTGAAAAAAACCGCAACAACCTGTTTGAGCACCACCTCCGTAAGGGAAATTCAAGGCATCGCCCTGGTTAGCGTTTGCTCCTCCGGTTCCGTCATTAACATTCATCTGCGCAGCAAACACACTTTCAGATCCATTTTTCAAAGCAGGATTAAAATTATCAGCAAAATGGCTTTCCAGTTGATATTTGATACCACTTGCCGTTTTTCCACTGGCAATAATTGTTGTAAACAATGCCTGGGCTTCCGTAAATTTCTTTTCAAACATATACACTTTAGCCAGGTAAACTGCAGCCGCCCACTTATTAGCACGTCCTTTTTGAGGCTGTATCTCCGGAAGATTAGCGTATGCAAAAGCAAATTCCGTCTCGAGAATGGGCATTACATCAATGTTAGGGGTAAGAAAGTTGCCGGTAGTATAAGTCTGACTTTCATCAACAAATGGAACCTTATTAAAATTCTTTGCTAGATCAAAATGATAATGAGCCCGTAAAAATCTTGCCTCAGCAACTACCTCCAGCGTATCTGCGGGGGTCATGTCTGTTGCCAGACGAGCTAACCGAATTGCATCATTAGACCTTTGCACGCCATCATAACGTGATCTCCAGATTTGATCTAAATAACTATTTGTTGGAGAAGTATTCCAGGTTTCAATGGGAGTTATTAGATTTTGATCACCTGGATCTGATCCCTTATGAGCGTCGCCTCCGGCGACACTGCCATATACCCAGTTGCTGGCTGCTGTGGCCCATGGCCCGTTACCGGTGCCATTTCCTCCTTCCCCATCCAACAGAGAGTAAGCACCAATCAAAACGCCGTTTACGCCTGCCTTATTGGCTACCAGATCAGGATTTAAAGCACCCAATAAAGGAGTATCCAAAAAGCTTTTCTTACAGGCAAAAGCAACCAAAAAGAGAGATATGGCAATAAAAACTCTATAATTATTTCTTTTCATATTTGACCTTTTATTAATTTTTACTAATTAAAATGTAAGGCTAACTCCTACATTAAATGTTTTGGAAGGCGGATAATTACCATAATCAACACCAAAACTTGCAACGCTGGAGGTAACATTTCCGTTAGTGGAGATTTCAGGGTCAAGTCCTGAATATTTTGTAATGGTAAACAAGTTCGCCGCCTGTACATACACACGTGCCCTGTCAATTCCTGCATGTCTTAATAGTTCTGGCGCAAAGTTGTACCCAATCATCATTTGCTTACATCTGAAATAAGACCCGTTTTCATTATAGAAATCATTCAAAACTCCATTCGTGCTAAATTTCGAATCGTTCTCTACAATCGGATAATGAGCATTTGGATCTACAGCGGTCCACTCACTTCTTGGCAAGCTTCTATCTTTAGGTATCCAGGAATCGTTAACTAATCCTATACTTTTTGCGTTTTGAAATTGCGGATAAAAATCCTGGAAATAACGGGTATAGTTCAAGATGTCATTACCGAAAGATCCATATAATACAGTTGAAAAATCAAAGCTCTTGTAAGAAACACTTAGGTTTACGCCCAAAGTGAATTTAGGATTCGGGTTACCGAAAAAAGTCCTGTCCTGATCATCAATTTTTCCATCCTTGTTCACGTCCTGATATTTAAAGCGACCCGGTGCTGCATCTGCTTCTGTGGGAGATTTAGTTACATCTGCTGCATCCTGGTAAATACCAATTATGTGATACCCATAAAAAGCTCCTACCGGATGGCCGGTCTGGTTTCTTACCTGGTTACCCGTGTTATGCGTGCCGGCAGTTTCAAAGTAACCGGCAGCCCCAGGAATATTTACAATCAAACTTTTATAGGCTCCAAAATTTGCACCCAAAGAAAAACTCACATCCTTGCTAATCTTTGCATGATAGGTTGCCGATGCATCTACACCGGTGTTTTGCATATCTCCGATATTAACCTGGGGCAATATTGCACCTCCGGCAGTAGCTGCCGCCTGATCTCCGAATAATAAGCCGTTAATTTTTTTCTGATACCAGTCGAAAGAAACGTCTAATTTATTTTTTAGAATTGTTGCATCCAGACCAAAATCTAAAATTTTATCTGTCTCAAAAGAAGTTACCAGATTTCCATACCTGGTTGCATAAAATCCTCTCTCTGCACCCGAACTGCTACCAGTAATATCATAATAGGAATTACCACCACTTGAGCCATACGTTGAAAATGCATTGCCGCCGGGAACATTAGAAACAGAACCTAATGAGCCATAACTTCCACGTAGTTTCAAGCTGTTCAGGAAAGTAACACTCTTCATAAATTCTTCTCCGGTAACCACCCATCCTGCTGAAACAGAATAGAAGTTTCCATAACGGGCTTCAGGCCCAAATACTGAATTTCCATCCCTGCGTCCGTTTAAGCCTAAAAGATATTTATCTTTATAGGCGTAATCAATCTTTCCTAAAATAGCCGTGCCGGTAGATAAATAGGCAAAACTTCCATTTGATTGACCGGTATTAGAACCGGTGTTTAAATTAAGATAATTCGGGTCATCGGAAAAGTAACCAATACGGTTTCCGCTTAAGCCTCTTCCCTTTTGCTGGATTGCCTCATAACCTACCAACACTTTTACTGAATGATTGCTTGCAAATATATTATTGTAGCTAAGCGTATTAGTGAAATTATAATTACTATAATAATTTGAGTATTCACCATAGCTATTATTAGTTCCGTTTTCTTTATTTTCATAGGTTTGGTAATTATGATAAAAACCATAATTATTGTCCAGATTCCCACCAAAAAGGGTTCTTGCGGTAAAATGTTTTAAGAAGTCTATTTCTGCAAAAACATTACCTTGAATTACCCAATCGTTGTTTTTGTTATCTTTTGATCTAACCTGGTTAGCAAGCGGGCTCGATGAATTTCCTAATTCACTACCATTGGTTCCTCCAAAGCCGCCACCTGCATCATACAATGGAATAATTGGTTGCTCCCATGCCGTATTATTAACAGCGTTTCCTTCCTGGTTGTTTCCGATTCGCGGATTGGTTTTGTAAAATAAATAAACACTCTCTCCAACCCGGATGTTATTTTTTACATTGAATGTTGTATTTACCCGAATTGCGTAGCGTTTCAGATAAGTGTTTAGTAAAGTTCCCTGCTGATCAAAATAATTGAAAGAAAACAGGTAGCTTGATTTGTCATTACCACCACTTGCAGTTAACGTATGGCTCTGTATAGGAGCTGGTTTAAACAAGGCATGAAACCAATCCGTACCTGTTTTATTAGCCGGTACAATCAGATAAGGGTCTCCTTTTGCATAATTATTATTATACAAGCTCAGGTCTGTCGCTGCACTTGAACCAATAATCCCGGAAGCATTACCGGCTTTAATGTAATCAGGAATTACGGGTTCAAGTCCGGTTCCATATTGGGCAGATACCACACAACCAGGGCAAACAGAAGCTGTATCCGGTTTTACCTGTTGTGAATTTTTGGCCGCTAAAAAATATAAATCAGCCATTCCTTTGGTGTCTAATTTGTGCCATGGATTACCCTGGAGCACTCTTTGGGTTCCATAATAACCATCGTACGTAATGGTGGACTTACCTTTGCCTCTCCTGGTAGTAACAATAATAACACCTGCAGATCCGCGGACACCGTAAATAGCTGCCTGCGCATCTTTAAGCACCTGCACTGATTCTAAATCGTTTGCAGAGAGATCATGCAAAGGGCTCAGATCACCAGGCGCAGACTGTACGCCATCTACAATAACCAAAGGAGATACGTTACCAAAGGAAGTAATACCCCTGATAAATACATTACTGTTATCACCCGGCTGGCCGGAACCAATGATCGTTACCCCGGAAGCCTGTCCCTGAAGCATTTGCTCCGCAGTTCCTGTGGGCACAGATTTTAAATCTTTTACACTAACAACAGATACAGCACCTGTAATTTCTTTTTTTCGCTGTGCTGTATAGCCGGTAACAACAATTTCATCTAAAGATGAAGTTTTTTCTTTGAGCGATACATTTACGGAACTCATTGATGAGACATCCACTTCCATAGCATCAAAGCCAATTGAAGAAATAACAAGCACGTTTCGTCCGGAAGGCACATTGATGGTGAAAGTGCCTGTTGCCGTTGTCGCAGCTCCTATATTGGTGCCTTTAACCAAAATAGTAGCGCCATTTACAGGCTGGTTGTCCTTTGCACTAAGTATAACCCCACTTACTGTTTTCTGTGCAAAAAGGGAAGAAGAGATTAAAATCAGAATAAATGCGGCACATAGCCGCACATAAAGGCAGTTGAGCTTTTTTCTCATAAGCAATCATGTAAGATTAATGGTTTGGAAAATTAGAGGAATAAAACTAAGGAATAAATTTTTTGTTAAAAAAAAAATCTATCTTTTTAATAAGTTTTTAATAATCGCATTATTTTCTGTTAGGAAATGTATATCAACATGAACCATAACTTGCTTTTTATTCTTTTATAAATTTTTAAAAGCAAAATAGCTATCCTACATATTGCCTGCACAGGTTGCAAGAACGTTTTTTATAAAAGTTTATGACAGCTTTTTATAGCTGCATATCATTAAATAAAACTTTACCTCTTAAAATAGTTAGCCGAATTGCCTAAAGTAATAAAGTACAACGAAGTAATAGTATTGCCTGTCTAAAACTAAAGGTCGGTAAAGCTTTCAGCTAATACAAACTTACATTGACGGTACTTTTGCAAAAGCCATAAAACAACTTTCTTATGAAACTCATGCCTGCGTGCTTATTTCTGCTCCTTACAAGTTTTACTGCACAAGCGCAGCAAACTACTTACTGCAATCCCATCAACATAGATTACGGCTATACACCTATTCCCAACTTCAGCGAGCAGGGCAGGCACCGCGCTACCGCCGACCCCACCATTACCTTGTTTAAAGGAAGCTATTACCTTTTCAGCACTAACCAATGGGGCTATTGGTGGAGCGATGATATGCTGCACTGGAATTTTGTATCGCGTAAATTCTTAAAACCGTATCATCATGTGTATGATGAACTGTGCGCGCCGGCCACTTTAGTGCTTGGCGATACTTTACTGGTTATCGGCTCTACCTATACAACCGACTTTCCGCTTTGGATGAGCAAGGCCCCAAAGACGGATACCTGGAAAGAAGCAGTGGATTCTTTTAAAGCCGGTGCGTGGGATCCGGGCTTGTTTGCCGATGATGACGGGCGGGTGTATCTCTATCATGGCAGCAGCAACGTATATCCGGTGTATGGCTGGGAAATAGACCGGAAGAAATTACAACCTATCGGTGAGCACGTGCCGTTGATTAATCTCAACGATACCATGCACGGCTGGGAACGCTTTGGCGAAGCCGGAGACAATACTTTTCTTAAGCCTTTTATTGAAGGCGCCTGGATGAACAAGCACAACGGCAAATACTACCTGCAGTATGGCGCGCCCGGCACCGAGTTCAGTGGCTACGGCGATGGTGTATATGTAAGCGACAAACCGCTGGGACCATTCACTTATCAAACGCACAACCCATTCTCCTACAAACCCGGCGGCTTTGCACGCGGCGCAGGCCATGGCGCTACCTACCAGGATAAACTTGGCAACTGGTGGCATGTGTCCACCATTAATGTAGTGGTGAAAAACAACTTCGAAAGGCGCATCGGCATCTGGCCGGCAGGGTTCGATAAAGATGATATCTTATACTGCAATACTGCTTACGGTGATTACCCGGCTTATTTGCCACGCACAAAAAACGAAGACCATATCCGGGGAAATTTTACCGGCTGGATGCTGCTTAACTATAACAAACCTGTGCAGGTTTCTTCCACACTTGGCGGCTACACGCCCAACTATGCAGTAGATGAAAGCATTAAAACGTACTGGAGCGCCAAAACAGCAACCAAAGGGGAATACTTTATTACCGATTTAGGCGAAACAAGCACCATCCGCGCGGTACAAATTAACTATGCCGACCAGGACGCGGACAGCAGTTTCTTAGGTAAGATAAACGGCATTTATCATCAGTATAAACTGTATAAATCCAACGATGGCAAAACATGGACGACATTGATTGATAAAAGCACCAATAAAACAGACGTGCCGCACGATTACATAGAACTATCTGCGCCGGCGAAAGCCCGCTATATTAAGATGGAAAATATACACATGCCTACAGGCAAGTTTGCGCTCAGCGGCTTTCGCGTATTTGGAAAAGGCAATGGCCCCGCGCCGGATACCGTAAAACATTTTATCGCGTTGCGTGGCGACAGCGAGCGCCGCAATGCCTGGCTGAAATGGCAATTGATGGACGATGCCGACGGATACGTTATTTATACCGGCACACAACCCGATAAGCTGTACACCAGCATTATGGTACATGGGGTGAACGAATATTATTTTCATGCGATGGAGCGCGATCAGCCGTACTATTTCCGGATAGAAGCATTTAATAACAACGGCATCAGCAAGCAGACAGCTATCGTGAAGGTGGATTGAAAAGTTGATAGTTGCGAGCTGATAGTTGACAGAAAGTTATCGCTCCGTCCCGATGTCAGACAGCATCCGTAAGCATTATTCCTCAGTAAGCCTGTACTTTCATTACATTAATACACTTTCCAAAGCTGCCGGCCGGCCGTAGCGCCCCGGAATATACCTGGTTGAAAAACAAACCTGCTGCTCTTTGCACATAAACACTTGCATCCCTTAATTATTTAAAAACAAATACAGGCCGGCGCGTCTATTCGTTCCAATTTAAGGATTTAATCCAGTACACCTTGCAGCACTATAGTATTTTTCCCAAAGTCCAGGCTCCGCACGACCTCCATCGTAAACCGCTTGCCCTCAAAATGGCAGGTAAACGTTTCGGTGTGCGGGCTTTCGATATAGCGTATCACCAACTCCAGGCTACGATCTTCTTTCCAGGAATAATCAGTTGCAATTTCAGCGGGGTAAATCATAGCCGTATTCTCAATATTAGCGGCGGTTAAGGAAGGTCCGGCCATAGTTGTCTTGCTATTCTGCCACTGGCCGCTTCCAAAGCTAAGCTTGTAAGCAGAAGTATCGGTTTGGAACTTTACATTGCAAATATTATCAGAAAAATTAAAAGAAATTTTCTGCAGGTGCAGCTTGTTAGGCGACAAATCAAAAGTTTTTCCATCAGTGCCTGCCGCCATTGCATCATCCCGCTTTGCCGGTGCGGGCAATGCAAGGTTTTTTATCTGCTGCTGCAGTTTTGCAGCGGCTACTTTATCAGCCGGCAGCTTGTTTTTCTTAAAAGCCGGTAACAGGTATTTCCAAACGAGGTTGATTTCTTCCTGCATATCGGCAGTTTCGGCAGTTATGGCAAGTGTTGCATCCTGGTCGGGCATTACAATCATAAACTGTCCAAAAGCGCCATCGCCACGAAAGGCATTGTGCCGGCAACGCCACATCTGGTAGCAATATCCCTGCAGCCAGTCGCTCGAGTCTTTCTTCGATTGCGGCGCCGATGGGTCCTGCATAATCTTCGCGGTGCTTGCTTCCGCAATCCACGATGCCGGCAGTATCTGCCTGCCATTCCAAACACCTTTCTGCAAAAAAAGCTGGGCAAACCTGGCCATGTCTTCCGTTTTCAATCTTAATCCCCAGCCACCTGTATTAATGCCTTTGGTATCGGTTTCCCAATCCATCCCGCTTATGCCGAGCGGCTGGAATAACCGGGGCTTAAGATAATCCAGCGTCTGCTGTCCCGTAACTTTCTGCACAATGGCCGACAACATATACGTACCCAGAGAATTGTACAGGAATTTAGTGCCCGGCTGGTTGATGATGCGCGTGGCTAAAAAGCCCTTTATCCAATTAGTGTCTTTAGATGCCACCGCGGAAGTGGGATCGGGGTCCTGCCCGTCCGACATCATCAGCACATCTTTTACCGTTAATGCCGCGAGGTAAGGGCTTACCGTATCGGGCAGGTCGTTGGGGAAAAAAGACACTACTTTATCATTCACAGAGAGCAGCTTTTCGCTAACGGCAAAGCCGATAGCGGCAGCCGTAAAGCTCTTGCTGCAGGAATACAATGTGTGCTTCAGATCGGGGCGGTAAGGGTTCCACCAGCCTTCGGCAATTACCTTACCATGGCGCAGAAGCATAAAACTGTGAAACTCTGTTTTGCCGCCTGCAGCCGCATTCAGAAAACGGCTGATAGCGGCAGACGAAACACCTTCTGCTTCGGGGGTACTGCGCGGCAATGTGGTAGATTGCTGCGCTAAAAGAGAGACAGGAGTAAGTAAGAAAAATAAGACTATAACAAGTATTGACTGTCGGCAAATCATAAACAAAAAGATGGTTTTTGTAAGTTGTACAGGTTTGATAAGACGTACTAAAATTACAATTTAGATAGTATATATATTGCTTACTCCGTTTAATACTTTTTAAGTAAAAAGGTAGTTATGGCGGGCAGGTGTCTTTCCTGTTCCATATAGTATCCATTTACATCAATACAAATACCCGCTTTGCTGCCGGCGCTTCCTTTTTTAAAGCTGAAAAAGCATCCTATTAACCACTTACGTCCGGCAATCGAAAGTTATGGTGCCACCGTGTACTGCTTTGGCCGGCCAACGCTCCTATTTTTATATTGTTTATTGTACTGTAAATAAATTTGTAAAAACAAAAGCCGCATGACAACCGATTTTATTACGCTTATTGCCAATGTTGCCCTCACCTTATCTTTTGTGGTGGCGCTTATATTTGGTATTGCGCAGGTAAAGACTGCTGCGCGCGACCGGCGCGAACGACTTACGCTGGAAACACTGCGTAATTTTCAAACGCAGGAGTTTGCAGAGCTGATGCTGTATATCACTACGCGCACGCTGCCGCTAACCCAGCAAGGATTGCGGGCATTGCCCGACGAAGAGCAGGTAATGCTTATCCAGTTTGCGCAGCAGATGGAATCGGTGGGCATACTGGTGGCGGAAAAGCTGATTAATATAGACTTAGTGGATAAAACGCTTGGTTCGCTGGTTACAAACGCCTGGGATAAGTACAAGACAATGTTTCTGGATATACGCGAGAAAGCGCCGGACCCTTTTTTGGGCGAATACTTTCAATGGCTGGCGCAGCAGATAGAAGAGCGGATGCAAAAGAACCCGCGCAAGCCATTTTTTAAAGCAGGCGTTGACGTAGCGAAGAAATGAGGTTGCTGCAGGACAAACGCGCAATGAAATTTATAGAACGCCGGATGTGCGGTTAAGGGAAAATAGCGGGCGCTATCAGTTTTTTTAAAGAAATTTATACACTTTGTTGCCGGAGCGTAGAGTATGATAAGCAGGAATGAAGTTATTTTTAAGCTTTGCTAAAAGATGAGTAAGCAATGAACAGAGATAATTAAGAAATGCAAAAAGATGAACAAGAAATGGTAAGAGATAAGCAAGAAATGATGAGAAATGAGGAAGAAATGATGAAAGATGATTAAGCAATGGACAGAGATGAGGAAGAAATGATAAGAGATGTACAAACTTTGGTATAAGATGGGCAAGTGATGAACCGGAATGAGGTAAAATAACAAATGTGAGCCGTAAAAGCACAGTGCCATTTATGATTGGGATGGTAAGTGCCAAGCATCAGGATGCTGATTAAAAAGAACTGCTTTTGCCTGTTGCTTCGAGGTTATTAGCGCAATGCGCCTCCACAAACAGGAGGATTGCATTTTTGGAGTAGCAGGGATGCTATTGGGGGACAACCACTGCAACTGACATAAAATAAACTTTGTAATCTTGAACGAGTTTAAAAATTGGTAATTATGTTATACGGACAAGTTAGTATTGACCCGGAAATTATGAGTGGAACGCCTGTCTTTGCAGGCACTCGCGTACCCGTGCAAAATTTATTTGACTATATAGAAGGCGGCGAAGACTTAACTGAATTTCTTGACGATTTTCCTTCTTTATCTAAAGCTGCAGCAGTTGCCGTTCTGGAAATGGCGAAACGTACATTGACTACTGAAAAAGTGCTGTATGAAAATTTTGCCTGACGAAAGTTTACCTCGAAAACTTAAAAACGATTTCGGAACTGCACATGTAGTGTAATAGTGTTCGGGACAAAGGTTGGTTAGGACAAAAAAACGGAGCATTACTTAAGTTGATGGTTGACGATGGTTTTGACCTTTTGGTTACCGTAGACAGGAACCTGCCGCATCAGCAAAACATACAGCGATTGCCTTTGACAATATTTATACTTTGTGCATTTGACAATAGACGCGAAACACTTGCAAGGTTTATTCCTAAACTTTTCGACAGACTTGCTGAAGGCAACTTGCAAAACATAATTGAAATATACTGACAGTCGCCGTCTGCACACAACAAGCGTTCTCTGCTACACTGGCTGACGTATCCTATTTCATCATCACTAATTCTATTTATCTTCCGTTCGGTATTCGGCTAACGAACTGCTCCTGCAGTTTTTCATAAAAGCCCGAACCGTTGGCAGTTATAAGCCTGCCAGACGGGCAATTCCAATAAATTTTCCGTCTTTATTTTTCTGCGTGTGACTTTTTTGTAATGTCGTACACTAATAAACTATCGAAAATAAAATTGATAAAAACTTAGTGGAGAACAAAGAAACCTTTATAACCTCGGTAAAAGAAAACGAAGGCTTGATATTTAAAGTAGCATCTGTTTATACGAATAATAAGGAAGACAAGAAAGATTTGGTTCAGGAAATCATTTACCAGCTTTGGAAGTCGTACGACACTTTCAACGGCAAATCAAGCGTAAGCACATGGATGTACAGAGTTGCATTGAATGTAGCTATTCATCAGCTTAAAGTATCGAAAAGAAGAGTTTTTACAATTCCTATCGAAGATGAGTTAATGAATTATCAAAAAGCAGACACTACTGATATGGAAGACAAATGGCAGGTATTTAAACAACAAATTGACAATCTGAATTTGCTTGACAAGGCTATTGTACTGCTATATTTAGACAATAAAAGCTATGCTGAAATTGCAGAGATAACCGGTATTTCACCTACCAACGTAGGAACAAAACTATCAAGGATAAAAGAAAAAATAAAGTCAAAAATTTTTAAACAAGTATAATTATGGAACTGGAAGATTTAAAAAACAGTTGGAACAATGCTATTAACCAGGCAGCGCAGCAAGAAAATTTAACCCCTGAAATTATTGACCAGATGACACCGAAAAAGCAGTATTCAAAAATTAAAAAAATAGCTTACCCGGAATATATTGGTATATCCATTTGTTTGATTGCTGCATTATTCATTGCACTGAACTTTTACAAGTTAGACACTGCATTTTTGCAAGGTGTAGGCGTGGTATCAATAGTACTGTTACTGATACTTTCCATCCTTAGTATCGTAAGCCTCCGGCAATTCCGCATCAACGGAGATGTAAATAAGCCTTATGCAGAAACGCTCAAGCTATTTGCAACACAAAAACTGCAATTTTTCAGGCTGCAAAAAATAAATATCACTTTGAGTTATTTACTTCTTGTAACCATCATTATTTTGTTGTCTAAACTTTTTAATGGCATAGACGTAACCAACAGCAAATATTTCTGGACTTTCTCCTTTGCTTTCGGCTATATCTTTTTAGTATTTTACTCAAAATGGGTCTTGAAATATTACAAAAAAACACTGCGGCAGATGGAAGAATTACTGCAGGAGCTGGAGGCTTAACACAAAACAACTGCAGGCTACAACAGGTTTGGCGCCAAGGCTGGCTGACGGAACAACAACCGGCTGCAAATCAACACCGGCAATAGTTTCAACCCCACATTATACAGGTAGCTTTTAATTGTTGTCTTCCCTTTTGGTTCCGGGCCTGATCTCTTAAATGGTACTGATTGAAAGAAAAAGGCCTTTAAAATCGTACAACCTGCTACGGCAGCTATCCAGCAGCAATGAATGACTTTTATAAATCTGAAATCGTAATTTCCAAACCGGTAATAAACGTATCCTGCAAATTATAACGGCGGCTATTTCTAAATTAAAAAAAGGTAATTTACCCTGTACTTTTCTCATTCAGCATAAAACAACCATTGTCAACATTCTACTCTTCCCTGCGCATTTTCTTTTTTACTTCTTCAAAATGTACCGGCGAAGAAGGCTGCTGAAACTCCGGTTGCCGCAGCATGCGGTTAGTATCTGTAAAACCTGAGCCCGCAGCTTTAATTAAGTCTGCCGTTGCGGCTGCAGTATTATTGTTTCTGGCATTTAATACCGCCGAAAAATACCAGGCTTCGGGGTTAGTGGCATCGGCCATTTTATACAGCGTTACAAAGTGCTGCGCCGCATCGTTCTGGTTGTTAAGGATAAGCCCGTTGCTGATAGAATAAAACGCGAGCGACAGGTAAGCCAACAGGCGCTGGTACATGTTGCCTTCGGCAGTATGCGCCGCCGCTTTTTGTTGCAGGCGGTTAATAGTAGCAGCCCAGTATTGCAGATCGCCCTGCTGAAACTGCTGCGCATATTCTTCCTTTTTACTTTGCTCTATCGTAAATAAATTCGCTTCCTGCTGCAATTGTTTTTTATAAACAACATCATTCACAACAGAATCCTCTTTGTCTTTAAACCAGTTTACTTCGGCACCTATTCCATTTAGTAAATTAATAGAAAGATGGCACTCGGCTGCTGCCTGTACAAGATGGCTTATTTGCAAATAACCGCTCACCTTTTTTTTACTTTCGTTTACATACGCTGCAATTAGGGAATCATTTACCGGTACAAGTTTGCTATACATAGCATCCAATTCCAAACCGCAAAAGGCAAGGTTCATCGCAGCAGCCGGCATCCATTCATGTTTACCGTCAAATAAAATAAGGCGGTGCCTTGTTGGTGTGCTATCTAATGCATTATTTAACGCAACGAGATCTGTCCTGTTCATATCGCCATTCCCCGCAACACCGGTAAAGCTGAAGCTGAAGTTGAAGTTGCCGGCAGGTGTACCATCCGGCAGGCCCGCGCTGTTTGCAATAACCCCTTTTATTTCGCTGTAATGCAAAGCCACATAGCTTGCTGCTTTGGCGCCACCGGAAAAGCCGCAGGTATAAATGCGGTTGCTATTGAAGGTTAATCTTTTTTGCGTATCGCTGAACAAGCTGTTCCATACCTGCGCTGTTGTTGGCCAGTCGTTACCGTTTTTTGAATTGTTGCTGCCAATTAAAATATACCCGTACTGGTCGGCCAAAGCCTTATACTTCCTTAGTGGCAATGCACCATCGCCATGCGGATCGAAACAATAAACAAGCGGCAGCGCTTCCTTCTTTTTTTGTGCAGGAACATACAACGCGTACGATTGGGAAGGGTCTGTTTTGCAAATAATACTGTCTATAATTTTCCCTTGCGGAAAAGAATCTTTAACGGTAGCCGTAATGGCAGTTACCGGTACACTACCGGCGGTATTATTTGTGTCTGCATCCTGTGCCGGCTGCGGGCTGCCACACGCAGCTATACAAAACAAGAACAACAGGCGTAACAGGCGAGCTGGCTTCATACGAAAGAAATTACGGAAGAATTTTTTATCTTATTATCAAAGATAACAACCCGGGTTATCAAATTACAAATGGTTGATACAACACTGTGCTCACAAAAAAAACGGCGCCGTAAAAGCTACGGGTTGATCGTAAACAGCGGTTGCTCTTACTGAACAAAAGAAGCAGTAGCAATTAAATTTTTTACAAACAGGCAGTGCCTGCAGCACAAAAAATTACTTACCGCTTTTACACTTTTATTATCCCGTTCTTAATGGCAAACACGACCAATCCGATCCTTGTTTTTAAGCCTAACTTTTCAAACAAGCCATCGCGGTAGCTCTCCACCGTGCGGGGAGAGCAAAACATTTTCTCTCCCATTTCTTTATAGGTGAGTTCAGTAGCGGCCAGTTGCAAAAATTCCATTTCCCGGTCGTTAAACTTCAGCAGCGCAGCGGCAGGCTCTTCTCCTTTGGCAATGCTCATCAGCATTTTGCTCGTAGCCCAGTCGGGATAATAAAAGCCTTTGCTCACCAGGGCATCCAGCGCCTTTTCCAGCTCTACGCGATGAATGTTTTTGAGTAAATAACCGCGTGCGCCGCTCTTGATCATCTTAATCAATGTAGGCTCATCGTCCTGCATGGAGAGTGCCAGGATAAGTACCTGCGGATGATTCCTGGTGAGCCACTGCGCCGTTTCAAAACCATTCATTTCGGGCATGTTGATGTCCAGCAACATCACATCTGGAATGTTTTTCGGCTGCGCTAATTTCTCCATTAATACTTTACCATTAGCAGCCGTGTACAGCACATGGTATTGCTTAAAATTTTCGATGATGTCTGCCAGCGCTTCGGCTATCAGGCTATGGTCATCTACGATGGCTACATTGTATTGCATAAGTAATCCGTCAAATTTACTGATCGTTAAATGCTTATTGTTTATTGTTCTTTTTTTATGGAAAAAAAAGAACGACACAAAGTGCTATGGAAACGGTATAGACCATGCTCACTGCAACGCCCTGATCTGCCTTTTATATTGCTGCGAATCCGGTAGCAGTACTGCAGCATCGGGGCGAAGCAATTTGCAAACAACAATATTATTTCCAGTCTGCTTAATGTTGACCATCTGCATATCAAATATTAAATTTATCTGCGGGGATGAATAATTCCATGGTAGTGCCGCTGCCCGGCGTACTGGTGATGGTAAAACGCGCGCCGATGATATCTGCTCTTTTACTCATGTTTTTCAGGCCGATACCTTTGGCTTCGGTGCCGGTTACAAAGCCTTTTCCATTGTCCGATGCATCTATCTGCAAGCCTGCCGGCTGCAGTTTCAATTGGATAGCAAGCTGTGTGCAGCGGGCATGTTTCAGGCTGTTTTGCATAAATTCCTGCAGGATGCGCAGCACAAAATTTTTAATGGCCTGCGATACCGGTATCTGCCCGGTGTTGGCGTCCAGCGTAGCGGTGCAGGTACCGGCAGCGTTTACTCTTGTGCATTCCTGGCTGATGAGTTCGTACAAACTAATATGCAGGTAATTGTTATCGGTTAAGTTTTTAGAAAGGCTGCGCAAATCGCTCAGCGATTCGTTGATGATACCGGTAACAGCGTTTATTTTTTTAAGTGCAAATGCGTCCTGTGCATCTATGTCCAGTTGCTGCACATACAGCGAGGCGAGCGTAAGCTTCTGGCCTACATTATCGTGTATCTCGCGCCCGATCTGCTGCATCGTTTGCTGTTGAATTTCAAGCTGTGTGTTCAGCATTTCCTGGGCAAAATGTTCGTTCATCGTGGTTACTTCTTTGGCGTGGTCTATTTTGCGCCTGCGGTAAATAAGCATCACGGCCAGCACCGACAGCACCAGCGCCAGCAGGATAACCATAGATGTACCTATGAGTAAGAACCCTTCTTTCTCATCCATAAAAATGCAATTGTATAAGTACTGTACAATATATAATTGAGGATGCTCATCACAGTTTGCAGCACCATCACCGTTTGCCTTTGCCCTTTCTCAAACCAAAGCCAGTTGCCCATTACAAAATACGGCAGGGTGCCTACATTAAACAGCAGGAAGGCAAACAGCATATAGAAAAACGGGTTGCTGGTAAAGTTAAATTCAGCAGGGTTTTGCAGCATCTCGTAAAATTTTACGAGGATACCTGCAATCACCAGCGCAGAGCCGCAGGAGTACGACCAACTGTTGAAAGAGCCTTGCCGCGTAAAATATTTTTCGGTAATGATGGTAATCAGTATTAAAAGTAAGCCCGAAGCAACAATTATTTTTTTAAAGCCCTTGCGGTTAATGGCATAGTACAGAATGGTAAGATAAAACAGGTATTGCAGCGGCACCTGCAGGTTGTAAATCCAGGCATTGTTTACCTGCGCGGGCGGCGCAAAAAAAGTTTCATATACTTCTACCGTTACAATTACAAAAAGGAGTACGGGAAACAGCCGCAGATACCGACTTTTCTTAAGAATACCCCATGCGATAAGCGATGCTGCAAAAGCGGCTATCTCAAAATAAGTAATGTAGTAGTGCATACCGTTGAAGGGCTGAAACAGTTAATAAGTCCAGTCTATACCGGTCGGGTACAGGTCGTCCACATACTCCATCATATTGGTGGTGGTAGCTATATTACCGGTAACCCGCGGGCAGGTAGGCGGGCACAGTTGTCCCTGGTTCTTAGCCGTTACATGCGCCGCATTGGAAGTAGTGCCATCCAGCACCAGCAGTTGCGTTGAAAAATTATCTTTGCCTATTTGCGACAAGGGCTGCAGTTTCTTCTTTGTTTTTACATTGTAGCGCGGGTCGAAATCTATATTATCGTCCCGCTCGTCGCTGTAGGTAGGCACCATAAACAGCGTATGGTGGCTGATGTATTCCGGCTTCCATACGCCCTTGTACGGGTAGGTGGCGTAGTAAAAACGGATGCCTAATTTGTCGGCCGGCAATCCTAAGCTTTTCGAATATTTTTCTATCAGGCAGATGAATTTTTTCAGCGTATCCACCGAGTACCAGCAGGCGCGGGCATCCTGCATTCCTTTTTGCTCCGTAAGCATATACGGGTCGCTGTTGATCTTATCCCAATGCGTTTTCCGGTAGCGCGCTACCCCTTTTACAAAATCATCCACAGTAAGGCCATAGAAGGCATCGTTGGTGCAATCAACGCAGCTTTTAGAAGCAGTGCTGCTGCTGGTAAGTGAAGAGGAAGTATTGCAGGCCATAAACATAATGATGCTGATGAGGACAATGTTGACAGCGATGGAGATTTTTTTCATAAGAAAGTTTTTGAGGTTAATGTGGAGTTCGTACCTCTAAGTTATACAATAGGCGGGTGTAAACAGCAATGCCGGTGCGAGGGTACGCTTTATATTAAAGCAACAGGCCCTGCAAAACGCTTTGCTGCACTGCGTTTAAGCAAATTGTGTGCTGATACATTTTCCGCTGAACCAACGGCCCTGCTCCGTTAAATAACGGTAATAAAAACCGTCTTTCCGCTTTCCGTTTTCCGCTTCGTGCACATTGCCCGGAGCATTATTCCTACGCATTTTTGTGCTGTAAAACAAAATAAACAAGCCTGTATTTTTTCCCCGCAAATTGAAACACTGCCCCTTGAGAAACCAGCTTTACCCTTTTTAAAAACAACAACGCTAAACCCTTTTAAAACAACACAAAGTTCTTAACCCACAAAAAAATGTTCTTATGAAAAAACAATTTTTATTCGCCGGCCTTATTGCTATGCTCTGCGTGGCTGTCATTTTTTTAAGCGGCTTCCGCTATTTTCAAAAACAATTATTTTATTACACCTTCAACAATGAGAAGATTTTATTAGAAACGGTAACCAACAAATTCGTATTGCGGTATGCCGACAGCAGTAGTGCACGAAGCAAACTGGCTGTAATGGAAAGACAAGGCTTACTGAAGGCGCAGGAATGGAAAGATGAACGTACGGCAATCATCAATTTTTCCAAGACGGCAAGTGATAAAATAATTACTGATCTGCAAAATGAAAGCGATGTTGCAAGCCTGCAGCCGTTGTACACGACAACAGCAGAAAAGATGGATGTAGCCGCAACCGACGAAGTTCTGGTGCGCTTTAAAAGGGGTACGGCAACGGATGTAATTGACCGCACCATTAAAGGTTTCAGCTTGCAGCTTAAGCAAAAAGGAGAACTGTTTTATACGTTTACCGTTGCTAAAAAAGCGAACACTTTAGCTATTGCCAACGCCATTATGGAAAGCGGCGTAGCCGAATTTTCCAACCCCAATTTTTACAGGCACATAGAATTGTACCAGGTGCCCAACGATACGTATTTTCCGTACCAGTGGAACCTCAACAACACCGGCCAGGTAATAAACGATGGCCATACCGGTACGCCGGATGCAGATATTGACGCGCCGGAAGCCTGGCAAAAAACCATGGGCAGCAGCAGTGTTACCATTGCCGTAATCGACGAAGGGGTGACCAGTAACCATCCGGATTTGCCCAACACGAGGCAAACAAGGCTTAACGGCAGCAACTTTTCCACTTCAGTACCCGGCAACGATCCTTCACCGGTAGGCGATGGCGATCATGGTAATGCCTGTTCCGGGATAATAGCCGCTACCCGCAACAACAACGAAGGCATAGCCGGTATTGCGCCCAATTGTAAAATAATGCCCGTTAAAATTCTCAATCCCGCCGCTTCTGATGCCAATATTGCCAATGCGATCACCTTTGCCAAAACCAATGGCGCACAGGTATTATCCAATAGCTGGGGATACAACTCTTCCAATCCCAATCTTATTCCGGCAATTGTTACTGCTATCAGCGATGCGGTTACCAACGGCCGCGGCGGCTTAGGCTGCGTAGTAGCGTTTGCCGCTACCAACTCGGCTGATCATGTGCATGGCAGTGCCGGTTTTGTAGGCTTTCCGGCGTGCGTAAACATACCGGGCGTACTTACGGTGGGCGCTTCTGACCGGTACGACCAGCAGGCCAATTACAGCCCTACGAGCAACACGGCCAGCGTTAACAACCAGATTGTGGACATTGTAGCGCCATCGCATAAAGCCTATCCCACCCAGATAGCCGGCGAAGACTTTGAAATATGGTCAATGGATATCCCCGGCACACCAGGTTATAACCCGCAAAGCAGCGGCGTCTATCTGCCATCCGGGGGCACCAATTACCAGTCATATACCGGCCGTATGGGCGGTACTTCTGCTGCTACGCCGGAAGTGGCAGCGGCGGCAGCTTTGCTCTTATCGTTAAATGCTAATCTTACCCAGCAACAGGTGTTTGACATACTTACCCAGAACGCCGATAAAGTAGGCGGCTATGCTTACAATGCATCGGGCTACAGCAACGAGCTGGGTTATGGCCGCCTTAACCTGTACCGCGCAGTATGGAAAGCGGGCGCCGACCTGTATATGCAGGACCAGACAACCGACAGCGGCATCGAACCTAATCCATACACTTTAGATTATTATACTTCCCCTGACATCTGGGTAAGAAACGCGAATGACGGCGGCACCATACATCAAAATCCGGAGGCCGGCCAGACCAACTATGTATATGTAAAAGTGCGCAACCGCGGCTACAGTGCCTCTGCTGCTTCGGGCAACCGGCTGAAACTGTATTGGGCAGCCGCTTCTGCCGGCCTAAGCTGGACGTATCCATGGACGGGCGCTACCTACCTGTGCAGCGGCAACAGCGTACCGGTAGGCGGGCAGATAGGCAGTACGCAAACCATTCCTGCCCTTAGTACCGGCGGTTTTACAACAATGGTATTTGCATGGAACCCGCCTAAGCCCACAGACTATCCCTGCTTTACCGATGCTGCCCACTTTTGCCTGCTGGCACGCATTGAAACCAGCACGGCAAGCCCTTACGGTATGGCTTTCACCGAAACCACCGACTTAAACGGCAATGTGCGCAACAACAATAATATTGTATGGAAAAATGTAACCGTAGTAAACCTGCTGCCGGATATGCTAAGCGTTCGCTCTTCGATACTGATAACAGGCGCCAAGCTGCTGCACCGGTCTTTCCAGACAACCGATATTGCTTTCTTTGTGCCTAATGTAAAAGGTAATAACAACATTATGGACGTGGCTGATGTAGATATAGACTTAGGTGAATTTATGGACGCATGGCTGAAAGCCGGCGGTAAGATTGATGGGGGCAGATTAATTGAGGATAAAAATGGTAAGCAGGTGATACGGGTAGTTGCTACCAAAGGAACTATCTACGGAGTACCGGTTGCCTCCACACAGTTAGGCAGTATAATGGTAACCATTACACCATTCAAATTTGCTCCCGGCCAGCTATTCCTGTTTGATGTACAACAGGTGGACAGAACCGGCGTAATTGGCGGCGAACGGTTTGATATGCAGTTCTCAGATAAAAAACAATCAGGCAAAACGGTGGCGCCTCTGGCTACCACTCCGCCCGCTGCAAAAGACAATCAATTGTTGAAAGTATATCAAACCGGCAAGCAGCTTACGATAAGAATGGAAGATGGCAAAGATTATATGGTAACGGTTGCCAACAGCTTTGGACAGGTACTGGCCACAGCGAAAATGACCAACCAAAAAACGATTGCCGTTAATAACTACCAGCAGGGTGTTTACTTTATCAAACTCACCGGTTTGAAAGAGCTTAAAACCTATACTGCTACGGTGATGATACAATAATAAGCCGGCAGATTTCAAGGGTAATAGTTGTTAGCAGTTACTCAATTTAAAAATAGCAGAGCGTAACCTGTCAGGTTATTAAATCTTATAGCTGTAAAGCGTCTCAACCTGACAGGTTTTTATAGATTATAAATTTCAACCTGAGTTACTGCCTGATTTTTTACAACAACAAGGTTCATCATCATGAGCCTTGTTGTTTTTAAGTTATCCGGATATAGGGCAGCGTACATATATCTGACAGCAATCTTTAGCCGCATCCGGTGAAACAAAGCAGGCAGCAGACCGGTGGTTATGTATATTAACTTTGTTTAACCTGCAGGACATTTAAAAAATTAAGCTGCCGCTGTAAGCAGGTACCTGGCTGCAGTTGTATATTAATACAACAGCATATACAAAATCTGTAGCTTGTGCACTATTTCCTGCCAACTGCAGCGGTGCGCCGGCCATCCGGATTTTGTGCGATTGTTTTTGCCTGCTGTTTCCTGTAATGTGACCAACGATTATACTTATTTACTGATAACCAAACGCCTCCTTTTTTATCACTTCATATAAAACCATTGCTATGAAAACAAAAATGTACCGGCTGATTTTATTTTCCCTGCTGCTTGCAGCAGGAACGTCATCCCTGTTTGCGGCAGGCAGTGTCACGCTTACCACCACGGCGGTTGCGGCGGCTCCCATTTTCCAGGGCACAAATACCAATATCGTTTACATTACCAAAATGGCGGTATCGGGTGCCGACGTTACGACCAACAATATCCAATTCACGCTGAGCGGCACGCACGATGCAAACGATCTCAGCTTTGTTTCGGTTTACTTCAACCCTTCAACACCAACTATTTCCGGCGCCAGCTTTCTCGGGCAGAGCGCCGCCACTTTTGCCGCACCGCACACATACTCTATCAATATTTTCCGTACGCTTGCCATGGGTAGCAGCGGCTATTTTATCATTACGGTAAATGTAAGCGCATCGGCTACCGACAATAAAACGGTGCGCATTGCCGGCAGCACCGACCCGGTTGTTTTTGGCTTTACTGCAGCGGTAAGCGTTACCAACAATCAAAACAACGGCGGTGGATTACAGACTATTCAGGCGGCAGATGTTACGCTCACTACTTCGCCCGTTGCTGCGGCCACGCTTTTCCAGGGCACGAATACCAATATTGTGTACGTAACCAAAATGAAAGTTGTTACCGCTGATGTTTCGGTTAGCAACATCCAGTTTACTTTAAGCGGCACGCACGATGCGGATGACCTTACGTTTGTATCTGTTTACTTTAATCCTTCTGCACCAACGATTTCGGGCGCGAGTTTTTTAGGGCAAAGCGCTGCCGGTTTTGCCGCGCCGCATACGTACTCCATCAATATCTTTCGTACGCTGGCTGCAGCCAGCGAAGGCTATTTTATTATAACGGTTAACGTAAGCGCCACCGCAACGGATAATAAAACGGTACGTATAACCGGCGCTACTACGCCGGTAGTATTTGGTTATACTACGGCACCTACTGTAACAAACAGCCAGACCAACGGCGGTGGATTGCAGACTATTCAGGCGGCAGATGTTACGCTCACCACTTCGCCTGTAGCAGCAGCTACCTTGTTCCAGGGCACCAACACCAATATTATTTACACGGCTAAAATGAGTGTGAGTACAGCCGACGTTAGCGTAAACAATATTCAATTCACGCTGAGCGGCAACCATGATGCGGACGACCTTACGTTTGTATCTGTTTACTTCAATCCCTCAACACCTACGATTTCCGGAGCAAGTTTTTTAGGCCAGGCCACCGCTAACTTTGCCGCGCCGCATACGTATTCGATAAATATCTTCAGAACATTACCGGCCGGCAGCATCGGTTATTTCCTTATCACCGTAAATGTGAGCGCCACCGCAACAGATAACAAAACGGTAAGGATTATCGGCAATACCAACCCGGTAGTATTTGGGTACACCACTGCACCAAACATCATTAACAGCCAGACCAACGGCGGCGGGCTGCAAACGATACAGGCGCCGGATATTACCTTAACCACTTCGGCTGTGGCAGCCGGCACACTCTACCAGGGCACGAATACAAATATTATTTATGTTGCCAAAATGAATGTAGCTACCGCTGATGTTTCAGTAAATAACATTCAGTTTACCCTAAGTGGAAATCATGATGCGGATGACCTCACATTTGTAAGTGTTTATTTCAACCCTTCTTCGCCCACCATTTCGGGCGCCAGCTTTTTAGGACAAAGTGCTGCTGCTTTTGCGGCGCCGCATACCTATTCGATAAACATATTCCGCACCTTAGCTGCAGCCACCAGCGGGTATTTTATCATTACGGTAAATGTAAGCCCAACAGCTACCGATAATAAAACGGTGCGTATAACCGGCAGTACCACACCGGTAGTATTTGGTTATACTACGGCTCCTAATGTAACCAACAATCAAAACAACAGCGGCGGCCTGCAAACGATACAGGCTGCAGATATTACGCTCACTTCTTCATCGGTAGCGGCCGGTAATATAGCAAGAGGCTCCAACACCAATATTGTTTATGTTACTAAAATGAACGTAACCACGTCCGATATTTCTGTCAATAACATTCAGCTTCCACTCAGTGGTACGCACGATGCGGATGACCTTACGTTTGTATCTGTTTACTTTAATCCTTCTGCACCAACCATTTCGGGCGCGAGTTTTTTAGGGCAAAGCGCTGCCGGTTTTGCTGCGCCGCATACGTATTCTATCAACATTTTCCGTACGCTTGCCATGGGCAGCAGCGGCTATTTTATCATTACGGTAAATGTAAGCAGCACTGCCAGCGTTGGCAAAACTGTAAAGGTAAACGGTGCTACCGACCCGGTACTATTTGGCTACACCACCGCTCCCAATGTGACCAACAGCCAGACCAATGCCGCCGGCATAAAAACCATTACTGCAACTGCTAAAGCTGCACTGCCGGGCGAGCCGGGCAATATGCTGATTACGGCAGTTACAGTGTATCCTAATCCTGCTACAAACATTGTTTTTGCAGAATTTATATCCGGTACAAAAGGGCAGGCAAGCATACAGTTGACCAGTGAAAGCGGCAAGGTTGTAAGCGCGAAGGCCTGTACCATAGAAAAAGGAAACAATAAGATAAGTATGGATGTGCAGGCAGTATTCAACGGCGTTTATTATATCACTATACAATCGGGCGTACAATCTATACGGCTCGATCATACGGTACTGGTGAAGCATTAAGGGTTATACAACCCAGTGCAGGCAGACGCTATAATCTGAAATGATAAAGCTTCCTGCTTCCGGAGGCCGCTGGTTTTAGCCAGCGGCCTTTTTGCAATGTGTTTTTACAGGTCTGCAGCAACGGTTTATAGCTGCTGCGCGCTGTTTGCAAGCTATATAAGCAGCGGTAAGGCTGCCCTGTACCGGCGCTTCCCGGAAAATTACGGATAGCCTTAAAAGGTAACATTGATTTTCTGCGCCGTACTATTGCGTTTGTTTTATTTTTGAATATATGACGCATCAATGTGCTAACTGTACCGCTGTTTTCTCTTCTGCATATTGTCCTGATTGCGGGCAGAAAGCCGGCATCGGCAGGCTTGCCATGCACAACCTTGTTCACGAGCTGTGGCACGGCTTTACGCATACCGATAAAGGCATCATCAGGCTGTGGACGGATCTGCTGCTGCGGCCGGCAGTAGCTTATAATAATTATTTCAGCGGCCGGCGGAAGGAATACTTTAGTCCCGTAGTTTTTTTTCTCTTGTCTTTTGGGCTGTATATCTATTTAGACCAGCAGGTATTTGACTACCAGGACTATATATTTAAGCAACATACCGGTCATTTATTTAATAATGAAATAGGCCGGTTTGTGCAGGAGCATGCCAAGTATATTGCTTTAGCGCTGCTGCCGGTGCAGTCGCTGGTGAGTTATGCCTTTTTCAGCAAGCGCTACAACCTCGCAGAGTGCATCACCTTCTGGCTGTTTTGCGTAGCATTTACCAACACCGTAATGATATTGGCAACACCGCTGCGCCTCTTATTGATTAATGAAAAAGGAACGGTAGATTTTATCTTGTCCCTAATAGTACTGGCGGTATATCTATGGCACCTGCTGGCGGTATTTGGCGCCGGTGTATGGAATAAGCTGAAATGCCTGCTGCTCGTGTTAATCGTTTCCATAGCAAATTTATACATGACTTTTTATTTTCTAAGCCTGATTACACCGGCATATTACCCCAACTTTTGGGATAGCCTGCGGATTATATTTGCTGATAAATCGCCTACTTATATGCATGGCAAATGGATTATAGAATGATAGCAAACAACCGCAGTACAGGCCTGTGCTTTTTGGCACAACTAAAAGTCGAAAATATGCTCGACCGTTATGCCTTTAGCATTAAGCTGAACAAGTAACCGGTTTAAATCTTTTACGGGAGTAGCTAAAGCAATTCTTTTCCTGCTTAAGTTGGAGGACAGCGGTTGTATAAAGACTGTCTGTGTATTATGAAACGTATCACTGCTGCCTGCAGATACTAAAACAGTAAGTAAGACAGCAGAAGTATTGCCGGCAATCTCCCTGAAAATGCAGCCTGTTTTTGCCAATGCCTGAATGGCAGCATTAAACTTATCATAACGCGGAAGACTTACCAGCGCCGAACTATCGGGCAACTGCCTGATTATATTTATTCCTTCTGTATTTGCCGGCAAATGATCAACCAAAACTGTTGTTGTGTGCAAGGCATCATCATACACCGTTTTCGTTCCCAGCCCTATCAGTTTTCCGTAAATTGTTTTTACCAACAGCTCAGAAGTCAAGATATATTTACGTTCCGCCTTTCTTACAAAATGATCGCCGAAAAAAGAAGTGGACGTCCAGAGCGCGGCTAACCGGCTTTTGAAATTAAACTCGTACCAGGGCTTATCTTTTATAAAATCTACATAGTCTTGTGTGAATATTGCATTGAATCTGTCTTCATCAGTTAATACATCATGCGTATCTGTTATTCTGCCGATAACGGTTTCGTATAAAGCCTTAATCGAATACTCAACAGAGGCGCTCGAACCGATTACCCAAATCATAAAATGATAGCCTTTGTTTGGCGGAAAGTTATTTTTGATTTGCTCATTCACTATTTTATAACTCTGCCAGATCTGGGCGGTATGGCTCATGAAAGGAAAAGAAGTAGCCGTGTGCTGTTTAAAATAAGCCGCCTGTTCTTCGGGACTGAAAACAAGGTACCATTCCGGAAAAGTGAGGAAGGTCTGGTCTGCGGGGCGCACATCGTTTGGAGGTGTTACCGGGTGCGGATTGGTAACCAGCCATTGCCTGCTTATCACTAATCCTTCGCCGGCGGCAATCGTTGCCGGATTTCTTTGTTTATAAAAAAAGATAAGCGCTGATAGCAGCACCGCACACAGCGTAAGTATCCGTAGTCGTTTCATTATTGTTTTGTAAATGCTATCAGTGTATTGCAAGAAGGATCTTTATCCTGCAGTATTCGTTCGCCATTGTCACTAAAGCCGTAATTGCAGATGAGGCTGCTCCATTCATCAATTGATTTGAACGATTTAAATTCCGATGAATCTGTTTCCCAAGGTACATTTAATCCCAAATTAAAAACAGAATGCACAAGCGAAACAAAAGTTGCCATTTCCGGGGTTTTTACATCATGGTCCCGCATAATAAATAAGCCGCCTTTTCGCAATATTCTGTTGATAGATTTTATATAGCCGTCCAGCAGCTCATGCGGGCAATGGTGCAACCCGATATGGCAGGTTACGAGATCAATGCTTTCGTATGCAATCTGCGAAGGACTGATTGGCTCATAATTCAAAGGGAAAAAAGAACCTAACTTTTTTATTTGTCCTCTTTCAAAAATGTCTCCGGCAGAATTGTTAGGTTCAATATCATTGGTGATGTAGATGTTGCCTGTAAGACTGATATGTTTACGCAGTTCGCTGATGTATCTTCCGGTAGAGCCGATCTCAAGGTAACCATCTATGTTTGTTTTGCTACGGAGCAGTTGCAGCACCTGCCTTGCCATTTCTTTTTTCTGCTTTTTAAGTGCCGGCAAAGCAAAGGTAAGCTCAGACAGAAACGGCTTTATATCAGGAAGCTTTGCCTGAACCGTTTTGTATATTTCCGCATCCGTGTTTTTTTCTTTTGTTGTTGCCGCAATCAGGTGATGAAATTTATCTTCGGGATACAGGTGAAAAATAACCTGCAGGAAGCGATAGAAATTATCGCTTAAAGTTGTGTTTGAAAATACAGTTTTAAACTCCGATGTTGTAGCGCTCATGTTAATTGGGTTTGGTTTATAATAAGTATCCCAGATTATATTTCTGAATTTTAAATGGGGATCAAGTGTTGCCTTTAATTTAAAAAGCGTGCCGGCGTTCGGATAAGCCTGGTGAAACTGTTCGGGCGTTGCGTGCGCCTGGTAAGGCAGGTAATACGAGCCCCGCAAAGTTATTGCTGCAGTAATCAGTTCTCTTGTCCATACGGCCACTTTGCTTTTTTCCACTGCATCGGTACGCTGCTTATACCAAACCACAAAAGCAAAGACTTCCTCTTTTGCCCAGGCCAACAAAGAGCCTTCATCTTTCAGCGCATGCCTGATAGAAACATTAATAACATTTACATCATGGCGCGTAAATATTTCCGTCATTACCGTTGTAAAGGCATCAAACTGCTTTACCGGCACAAAATATTCCTGCAACACATAGGTATTCTTTCTTCTCGATTCCGGTTCCAACTCTGCTACATCATACCCGGCTTCATAATTGCGCCAATGTATTTTTTTTCTTGCATACAGCAGCGGGTCAATGATATATTCCCGCCTCCATTTACCAAACTTACTTTTACTGAAAGCGCCGATAAAATATCTTTCCACCGGGTAGGAAGCTGCCAACGGCATCAGCCGCGTC
This sequence comes from Ilyomonas sp., assembly GCA_965247435.1. Classification (GTDB taxonomy): domain Bacteria; phylum Bacteroidota; class Bacteroidia; order Chitinophagales; family Chitinophagaceae; genus Ilyomonas. The sequence continues at coordinate 4,452,368 of OZ252019.1, forward strand.
TTTTCGGTTGGCTTTTCATTTGTTTTTATCCAGCTTACCGCTCTTATATTTTTATAAGCAGGCGGGTAAAGATCACCGTTATGAAAAACCACTTCTTTGTTGTCTCTTATTGTATTAATAAAGAATTGCAGGTAGCGGGTTCCGCTCATTTTTGTATGCGCTCGCTTTACAGCCATATTTTCCGCCATTTCCAGTTCTACACAGGCTATTACAGCAATTGCATTATAACATCCCACTGCGGCAAAAAACAGCGCTGCATGTTCTTCTCTCGAAGCATGTTTCATTTCGCCATTAGCTAAAATAATATCCAGCGATTTTACGGATAAAATGAGCGGTCCTAAGCCAATGTAACGGCCATGGCAGTTAACGCTTAAAGCTCCGCCCACCGTAAAGTTGGCGTATGTCTGCATGATCTTTATGCTTAGGTTGTGCTGATCAGTAAAGTGCTGTATATCGCACCATCTTATACCGGCTTCTACCTTTATCGTTTTATTTTCTGCAGAGAATGCAAGCACCTTATTCAGCCTACGCATGTCGATGTGCAGGCTGCCGGCACTTGCAGTTTGTCCGCCCATGCTAAACCTGCCGCCGCCAACAGAAATTGGTTTGTCTGCATTTTTAATAATGCTTTGCAGTTGTTCTATGCTTTCAGGCGTTTCCACTTTTGCAACAAGAACCGGATTCAGTTGCGTTACATCATCAATAATCCGTTCTCCGCCGTTTGAAGAAGCCCATGTTTCTGCATTGCCATTTTTAAAATAATCGGGCGCCGAGCCCGGCGCCAAGCCGTATTTATTAACGCTTATATTTCCTCTTTTTATACCTAACAGATAAATTAAAACCAGCGGACCGAATACCGGCAAGGTAATTATCCAGAGCCAGTATCCCTGCAGGTTGCTATCATGCAGCCGTTTTACTGCAGTTGCAATCAAAGCCCAAAATAAAAGCGGATAGATTGTCCATGTTGCTGTGTAGGAAATCCAATAATTAAGCGCATTGAAAAGAATGTAAAAAGAAGTCCAGATAAAAATAGAAGCCGTCCAATACGTTAAGCGGTCAATGCGGCCCTTGGTTGTAAACAGCAAGTAACTAACCGGTAGTTTTTCTTTAATCGTCATTCTGTTTCTGTTACGCAATAATTTTATTGTAAATCAAAAGTCTTGTTACGCTGTTATCACCTGTCTTCAACCTTATACAGCTTCTTCAAAAGAACGATAGCCGGGAAGATAAGAATAAACACAAAGCGCGCTGTCCACGACAGAAATTCGCTGTCGAATAAACACAAGATGGCGCCGCTGAAAAAGATAAGGCAGATGGCAAAGCTGCGTGCCCGGCCAAAGCGCCGGAGCCGCGCATCTTCGAGGCCAACAGACAGGTTGCGCCGCGGATTGCTGATGCGCATAAAAACAAAAAAACTCATGAGGCCGATAAGCCCTAAGTTGATGGAGTAAATACTGTAAGCGAGGTTGAGATAGCCGTGCGTGGAGGTAAGGCTGGTTGTAAACGGGATGCCGCAAATCGTTAGCAAAAGGAGCAGGTTGAGCCATATCAGCCCGCCATCGAAGTTGGTTACGTGGCCAAAGATGCGATGGTGCACCTGCCAGAACATACCTACAATTACAAAGCTCATAATAAAGCCAAAGAAATGCGGCAGCAACAGCCACAGGTGGTGCGCTAATTCGTCGCGTGTCATAAGGCCGGCGTGCGCTGTTTCCGGCACTTTTATCTCGATCACCAGCAGCGTGATAACGATGGCAAACACCGCGTCGCTGAAGAGGATCATGCGCTCGAGCTGAAACTGTTTCCTGTTTTCGAAAATATCCTCCTGATGATGTGACATACAATTGTTTTGGATGAGGTTATGATGCAGTTTGCAATGGTAAGATAAACAGAAAAGGGAAAGACTGCAGGCACATCTATGAAGAGGCAGAGGCCGGTATTTACAGGTTGCAGGCAACAGACCGGCAAACAAGCACTAACCCTTAAAAGCAGATCAAAGAATAAAGTGTATTGTGTAATATGCTGGTAAACATTAAGCAAAAATATTCATTGCAATTTTTTTGATGGAACCCGCTTAGAAACTTCATCGCCTGTTTACCAGCAACAGTACAAGTATCAACGCAATCAGCAGCAGGCTCATGATTATCACCGCCATTTCTTTATGACTTTTCAGCACTTCCTGTTCTTTGGTTTCGTTGAGAAAAAAATGATCTTTTGCTGCTGCTGATAAAATACCCTGGCGCAGTAAACTATTAAATATAAGCCGGCGGTTGAGTCCGAAATCTTCCGGCTTTATGGCCGACTGTGGCGATATGGCTCCCTGCCGCTTAAATACCCGCACATATTTTTTTCTAACCGCTGCTGCTATCAGTACCGCTGTAGGCGCCGCATTGTACATAAGATAAATTAAGCATGTAAAATAGAAAGTATTCCGGTAAATGCAGGCAATAAATTTTCTTTTGCAAGGTTGCTGTGTTACCTGCTTTCTATAGCGGTTAGCTTTTATAATAGCATAGCTGTGCCGGAAATCCGGATCTCCGGCACAGCTAACCCGGACACCTAAAATATAAATCCGGATACCTGTATTAGTTGCTATCCGCGGCACCAACTTTGTTGGAAATAAACTGTACCCGTACGTTACCTACCTTATTCCTTTTCAAATTGACATAAACAAGCGTTACCTCTTATTCATTTAATAAAAAGAAGATTAGCTTATGCCTAGCCGGAAAAACAAAAAAGAACAGACCGCCAACAAAAAAGTAGCTGATTTATTACCTGATACCAATGTAGATACAGGTGAATTTCTTACCACCAACCAGGGATTAAAAGTTAATAACGACCAGGATTCGCTTAAAGCAGGAGAGCGTGGCGCTTCGTTGCTGGAAGACTTTATACTGCGGGAAAAGATTACGCATTTCGACCATGAGCGCATACCCGAAAGAGTGGTACATGCAAGAGGTGTGGCAGCGCATGGCACTTTCCAGGTATATGAATCGTTTTCAAAATATACAAAAGCGAAATTCCTGCAGGACTCTTCCCTAAAAACGCCGGTATTTGTGCGCTTCTCTACCGTAGCCGGCTCTAAGGGCTCTACCGACCTGGCGCGTGATGTACGCGGCTTTGCTGTTAAGTTTTATACCGATGAAGGCAACTTCGATTTGGTTGGGAATAATATACCGGTGTTCTTTATACAGGATGCCATAAAGTTTCCCGACCTGATACATGCCGTAAAGCCGGAGCCGGATACAGAAGTGCCGCAGGCAGCTTCGGCGCATGATACTTTTTGGGATTTTATTTCCCTCACGCCCGAGTCGGCGCACATGATTATGTGGGTAATGAGCGACCGTGCTTTGCCGCGAAGCCTGCGTATGATGGAAGGTTTTGGCGTTCATACCTTCCGGTTTGTGAACGATGGCGGAAAAGCCGTGTTTGTGAAGTTTCACTGGAAACCTTTGCAAGGCATATTTTCAGTAGCATGGGATGAAGCGCAAAGAATTTCCGGCAAAGACCCTGATTTTCATCGCCGCGATTTGTATGATGCCATCAACAGCGGCGCCTTTCCGGAATGGGAGCTGGGCGTGCAGATCGTAGAGGAAGCAGATGAGTTTAAATTTCCTTTCGACCTGCTGGATGCCACCAAAATAATTCCGGAAGAAATGGTGCCGGTGCGGCGCATCGGCAAGATGACGCTCAATCGCAATGTAGATAATTTCTTTGCCGAAACCGAACAGGTAGCGTTCCACTTAGGTCATGTAGTGCCGGGTATAGATTTTACGAATGATCCGTTATTGCAGGGCAGGCTGTTTTCTTATACCGATACACAGTTGAAAAGATTGGGTGGTCCTAATTTTCATGAAATTCCTATTAACCGTCCTGTTGCTCCCATGCACAATAATCAGCGCGACGGGCACATGCGGCAAACCATCAATGTAGGTGTTACCAGTTATGGGCCCAATGCCATTGCTGCCGGTTGTCCTTTCCAGGCTAAGATGAGCGAAGGCGGATTTGTAAGTTATCCGGAGCGGATAGACGGAAAAAAAATACGGGGCCGGAGCGCGAGCTTTATGGATTATTTCAGCCAGGCTACCTTATTTTACAACAGCCAGTCGGATGCCGAGAAAGCCCACCTTACCAATGCTTTACGGTTTGAATTGGGCAAAGTAAAAAGAGTAGAAATAAGAAAGCGCATGGTAGGTATTCTTTCCCAGATAGATGCAACGCTGGCAGCCAATGTAGCGCATGAATTAGGAATTGAAGTGCCGCCGCCGGAGCAACCAATAAATAGGGCGATTCCAGCCGATGCAGACCCGAAAGCGTACGACCCCAAAAAGGTAACATTACCCATTGCAAAATCGGCAGCGCTGAGTATGCTCAATAGTAAGAAAGATTCTATACAAACAAGACAGATAGCTATACTTGCCAGTGATGGTGTGGAAGAAGCAGCGCTGAAAGGCATGATGGATGCGCTGAAAGCGAAAGGTGCCGTACCTAAGATTGTAGCCCCTCACTTGGGTAATATTACCGGCGATAAAGGCGGAAAGTTTGAGGTAAATGAAAGCCTGCGTACAACTGCTTCGGTGCTGTTTGATGCTGTGTATGTGCCGGGCGGCGCTGCAAGCATAAAAGCATTAAAGGCAGAACCGGATGCGGTTCACTTTTTAGATGAAGCCTATAAGCATTGCAAACCTATTGCTGCCGACCACGAAGGGCTTGATTTGCTGAAAGCCTCTTACATAGGCACTTTGCTGCATACGGATGGTACTTTTTATAATGCACTGGCAGGAAAGGGCTTGGTAATCAACAGCAATGGTAAGTCTGGAAATACAGTTAATGAATTTATAGCCGCCATAGCGCAGCACCGCTTTTGGGAAAGAGAACAGCAGGATAAAATTCCGGCGTAGGAAGAAAGTAGAAGCACAAGAGTTTTTATAATTCCTACGGAGTTTTTACTATACCGTTAAAGCAAGGCAGCAAACAATAATTACTGTTTGTTGCCTTGCTTCTGTCAGCATACATGTTTCATTAAACAGCCTGGAGATTATGGATAACTCAAGACGGTCATTTATAAAAAACAGTTCTATTGCATTGGCAGGCGCTGCCTTGCTCCCGCATCATTATATAGCACTGCAAAAAGAAAAAGAAAAACTGGCTATCCAATTGTATGGTGTTGATAAAGCAATGCACGAAGATGCTGCCCATACTTTAAAAGTTTTGAAAGATGCAGGTTATCAGTATATAGAGCATGCCGATTATACTGCCCGTAGGTTTTATAATTATACACCTGCTGATTTTCGCAAGCTGGTAGCTGACTGCGGGCTTATATTATTAAGCGGTCATGCTGTTTTAAAACTGCAGCATTGGGATAAAAGTGCTGAATGCTTTACACCGGAATGGCATCATACTATTGAAGATGCAGCTACCGCAGGCCAACAGTTCTTAATATCTCCCTGGCTCGACCATAGTCTGTGGAATGATGAAACAGCGCTAAAGCGTTTTATGGATGTCTTTAACCGGAGTGGCGAATTATGTAAAAAAGCTGGGTTGCAATTCGGGTATCATAACCATGATTTTGAATTTACACATACCTTTAATTCGTCTCGGCTGTACGATGTAATGCTGCAAAATACCGACCCGGAGTTAGTAGCGCAGCAATTGGATATTGGCAATATGTACAGCGAAGACTTCGCTGTTACAGACCTGTTTGCACAGTACCCCGGCAGGTTTCAATTGTTGCATGTAAAAAATATAACCGCAACCAATGAAAGGCACCAGCGCTATAAAAGCGCACCCATCCGCGATGGTATTTTAGATGTGCAAACAATAGTGAATAAAGCGCGGCAGCAAGGCGGAACAACCTGCTTTATTATCGAGCAGGACAATGACAGCGCTTTGGAATCGCTGGAATGCGCGCGGCAAAATTTTCTTGCTTTTATTACGACGAATGCTATTGATAAGGGTGAAATAAATACGATAGCTTAAGCAACGGTTGTAAGATGATAGTTTACTTTATTACCGGTATCCCGTGCCAGCCAAAGGCGTACGCCCACGCAGCATAACAGGGCAGCGGCATGCTTCACCTTTGCACTGTTGAATAGTACGCTTGCGCAAAAAGGAATCAGGAAATTAACTCATAACTTTCAGCTTAATAATTTTTCCCGGTAAATACCGGTTTGTTATAAATGTGGAAGCTGCGCTTCAGCCTTTCGTGCAGTGATCTGTTTCGTTAAGTTTTCCCCATACTAAATTGTAAGCCTGCTTTTTCTTTTTTACCTGCTAATTGCAGTAAACTTAATTCCGGTAAAACAGGCCGGTTATAAGTACACTATCACTTACGTTTATTTAAATACGCAGTTATATTCCGGATGGCGAGATACCATCTGGCAGCGTGGCAACCGGCGGGTTATCCACCCGACGGAAACGGGAAATAATTTAAGTGACAATGTGATAATAAAAAAATAAGAAATTCTACATAAACGATAATAAACGTCAGCCCTTTAAAGCAGATTTAATGCAGTGATGAGCCGGCTTTCCGCAAATGAAATTATCTTTCGCCTTTAACCAACTGCTTAACGTTTTAAAAACTTTATGGAAGAAGTGTATGAAAGTATTTTTTCGGAAGGAGAAATGCCGGTGGTCTATGCCACTTTCTGGCAACGGCTTGGCGCTTTAATTATTGATGGCCTGATACTTTCAGTCATCATTTTTCCGCTTAGCTATTATAATGAAATTACCTGGAAAAGTATCATTTTCTTACTGGCAATTACAATACTTACGGTAGCCTACAAGCCGTTTTGCGAATACCGCTATGGCGCAACTATTGGTAAGATGGCGCTTAGGATTGGCGTTATTAATACCGCGTACCAGTTGCCCTCCCTGCAGCAGGCACTGCTGAGAGATATTTTTCAGATTATTTTTTCAGTAGTCAGCCTGTTTATAACCATCCTGATGTTCTGCAACCCGCAATTTGCCGGTGCAACCACCCTCAGCGCTGTTGCTACCTTGCGAAGCCGCATAGCATCTACCAGCCTGTTTACTTTTATCTTAGGCATAGTATATTTAGCAGATGGTATCTGCCTGCTTACAGACGCACAGAGAAGATCGCTCCACGACCGCATGGGAGCAACTTACGTTATTAAAAAATAATAGTGTGCGTTATTAAGTAACCTGTTTATTTATATCAGCATTACCCGTTTATCCTTCGGCTGCAGGCGCTGTTTTACTTGCGGGCAGCCCCGGATATTTCATGTTTAACGACTGCAATGTATCAAGGAGTTTTTTTGCAATTGTGTATTCCTTATACCAGTTCTGATCGGCAGGCACTATTGTCCAGGGTATTTCCTTACAATGTGCAAACACATCTTCATACATCTTCCTGTACTCATCCCATAAAATGGCTTCGTCCTTATCTTTCGCATTGTACTTCCAGTTTTTAGCCGGGTCTTCTATCCTTTCCTGCAGGCGCTTTGCCTGCTCTTCCCTGGAGATATGCAGGTAAAATTTTAGCACACGGGTACTGTTATGCTCTTCGAGCAACTGCTCAAAATTGTTAATTGCTTTCATGCGCTTTTTAGCCAGTTCGTCGCTGCACCACTTATGTACACGGGTTATCAGCACGTCTTCGTAGTGCGAGCGGTTAAATACCTGTATGATACCTTTGGCGGGTGCATGGGCATGTACCCGCCAAAGAAAGTCGTGCGCTGCTTCCTCGGCCGTAGGCGTTTTAAAAGCGCGCGCCACTACCCCCAATGGATTAAGCCTGCCGAGTACTTTTTTTACCACACCGTCTTTACCGCTGGCATCCATACCCTGCAGTATTACCAGCAGGCTGTGCTTGCCTTCTGCATACAGCAGGTTCTGCAGTTCGGTTAGCTGCTCTGTAATTACTTCTGTCTTCTTTTTGGTAGCTTCCTTGTTCCAGCCTTTCGGTGCGCGGGTACTTGTTTTTTCCAGTATGTTTTTCATGGGGTAAATAACAGATAGTTAATAGATACAACAATCAGGCATCGGTTACAAAACAAAACCGTAGAAAATTTTTTGCCGTAGTAAAGACCAGACAAGAATGCTGCCTGTTTTTTGTACTGTCTTAATTGCTTTACCTAAAAAGAACACACTGCCTGCAATAACAATCCTATTGTTTTTAGTGGCATAGTTTTTATTCAATTTTTTAAAATACAAAACCTATGAATAGTACAGAAGCAAAGCATGCGCTTATTACCGGCGCTACCAGCGGCATTGGCTACGAGCTGGCAAAACTGTTTGCGCAGGACGGCTACAACCTGGTGCTGGTGGCAAGAACCGGCGAAGACCTGCAAAAGGTAGCTGATGAGTTTACTGCACAATTTGGAGTTACGGCCATCCCTTTGGCAAAAGACCTGTTTACCGATGGTGCCGCCGCCGAGTTGTATGACGAGGTTAAAGCAAAAGGCATTACCGTAGATGTCTTAGTAAATGATGCCGGCCAGGGTGTATATGGAAAATTTCACGAAGAAGACTTAGACCGGCAGTTAAAGATTATTCATCTTAATGTAGTTTCGCTCACCACACTAACCTATTTGTTTCTGAAAGAAATGGTTGCACGCAACGAGGGTAAAATCCTGCAGTTAGCTTCCGTTGTTTCCGAGTTGCCTGCCCCGCTGCAGGCGGTGTACGGCGGTACCAAAGCGTATGTGCTTGCCTTTACCGAAGCTATTATTAACGAAACAAAAGATACCGGTGTTACCATCACTGCCCTGCAGCCGGGCGTTACCGATACCGATTTCTTCAATAAAGCCGGTGCCCAGCATTCTAAATTAGCACAGGATAAAAAAGCGATGTCCAGTCCGGCTGATGTAGCAAAAGACGGCTACGAAGCGCTGATGAAAGGGGATGATAAAATTGTATCCGGCCTTAAGAACAAAGCGCAGGTTGCGATGGCGAATATTATGCCCGACACGATGCTGGCCGAACAGTTGCGCAAACAGTCGGAAGAAGTGGATACAAAAGACCAGTAGTTTTTATAACGATAAGCCTGCGCTGAAATTTTTAAGAATCATCACCGGATTGCTCCGCCAGCCATTCTATTTCATAAAGCTTTCATGCACCAGCTTTTCTATTACATGCAGCAACATCTTTTTCACTAAATCAATAATAACCTATGAAAGCAGCAAGAATTCACGGTCCAAGAAACGTATCTTATGATACGGTAGATGATCCCAAATTAGAAAGCGACCGTGATGTTATTCTTAAAGTAACAGCCACCGCTATCTGCGGATCGGATTTACACATTTACTCCGGTGGTTTGCCGCAGCCGCGCCCGATGGTGCTGGGGCACGAGTTTATGGGCATTGTGGAAGAAGCAGGCGCAGCCGTTAAAAACCTGAAGAGAGGCGACCGAGTAGTGGTGCCTTTTCCTATTGCCTGCGGCACCTGCTTTTTTTGTAACCACGACTTGCCCGGCCATTGCGAAAACAGTAACCCTGAGCATTATGGACCGGAAGGTGGCTTGCTAACAGAAAAGGGTGGCGCCCTGTTTGGCTATACCGATCTGTATGGCGGCTACGACGGCGGGCAGGCAGAATATGTGCGGGTGCCGTATGCCGATTACGGGCCGCGTATCGTTCCCGACAACCTTACGGATGAACAGGTATTATTTCTTACCGATATTTTCCCGACCGGCTATAGCGGTATTGACTGGGGCGAAGTGAAAGGTGGCGAAACTGTTGCCATTTTTGGTTCGGGGCCGGTGGGTATTATGGCTGCTAAAAGTGCGTGGCTGCGTGGTGCGGCGAGGGTGGTAATTGTAGATACGCTGCAATACCGTTTGGATAAAGCAAAAGCGACCGCCCATTGCGAAACCATTTTGTGGGAAGACGGCGCGAAAGAAGTAGTAGAGCAGATACGTGCAATGACGGGTGGCCGTGGCGCCGATGTATGTGTGGAAGCCGTAGGCTTTGAGCCCGACCGCAGTTTGCTGGATCGCGCCAAGGCTACTATCAATTTAGAAAAAGGATCGCCTAAAGTAATAGAAGCCGCCATGAGCGCGGTACGGCGTGGTGGTATTGTTTCGGTGTTAGGCGTTTATCCTACTACCTACGATAACTTCCCGATTGGTCAGTTTTTCGACAAAGGCATTATCTTAAAAGGTGGCCAGGCGCCGGCGCATAAGCATATAGATAAGCTATTGAGTTATGTGGTAGAAGGCAAGGTAAAGCTGGATGATATTATTACACACCGGTTACCGCTTTCGCAGGTAGCGCATGGGTACGAGATCTTTAAAAAGAAAGAGGAAGATTGTGTAAAGGTGGTGCTTGACCCCTGGAAATAAAGTTTTTTAAACAATACAGTTAATGATTTAGCTATACCGGCTACATTGCTATCCAACTTTATGCTGAATGGATCGCCTGTAGCCGGTATTCGTTTTTATACTTCAATCCTGTATAAACATAAGTACTACAGCGCTGAAGATGTTTTTGTTTCTCTTCATTATTTACCGGCAATACTTCCCGTGCTTTTATTCAGGTGTCACTTAACAAAAAAATTAGTATGTAACCTGAAAAATTCAACAGGTTTAAATCTTTAAAACTGAAAATAAATAAACTGGCTGCCGTTGAAAATGCCGGTCAGCAGCAGGGCAAGCAAGAGCAGTATATATCCCGTATAGCGTACAACCACGTTTTTATTTCGTATGATGCTGAAAGCTGGTTTGTATTCCTGCATAAACTCTACAGTAAGCAACAAACCTATCGCGAACACAATATAGCCGAAACTTGTAGGCGGGTCGCCCTTGTAAAAGCCACCGCCTTTCAGGGTAAATATGCCAGTTACAATCTGCCCCGCCTGCTGTATGTTCTGCGAGCGGAAGAAAATGCCCATAAACATAAAGATGTTGATGGTGAATGCATATTTTACCAGGTGCTTCAGCGGGCCTAAGCCCTTGTTTATTTTGTACAGCACCGGGTTCAGCGCCTGCTCCAGCGAGATTACAATTCCGTTCAGCAATCCCCACACCACATACGTCCAGCTTGCGCCATGCCAGAGGCCGCTGATGGCGAAAACAATCAGCATGTTGCGTATCATTATCAGCAAACCCCTTCGGCTGCCGCCCAGCGGAAAGTATAAATAATCCCGGAACCAGGTCGTGAGCGAGATATGCCAGCGCTGCCATACTTCCTGTATGCTTTTGGCGCAGAAAGGCCGGCGAAAGTTAGTCATCAGCTTATAGCCCATTACTTCGGCAGCGCCGATAGCAATGTCTGAATAACCCGAAAAATCGCAATAGATTTCAAAGATGAACAGGAACGTAGCGAACCACAGGGTAAGCCAGCCATGCTGCGAAGAATTGTTATAGACGGCATCTACATACAGGCCCAGCCGGTTGGCAACCACTAATTTTTTTACAAAGCCCCACAGCATCACGCGCAGCCCTTCTACCACCCGCTCGTAGTTGAATGTTTTGGGCTCGTGAAACTGGTGCAGCATATTCTGCGGCCGCTCAATAGGCCCGGCAACCAATTGCGGATAAAACATTACATACAAGGCATAGATACCGAAATGTTTTTCCGGCTGCTGGTTGCCACGATACACTTCGATGGTGTAACTCATGGCCTGGAAGGTGTGGAACGAAAGGCCGACCGGCAACAGGATAGCGAGGTAAGGAACCGGGTTAGCGGCGCTAACGAGGTGCAGGGTTTGGGTAAGGATGCCGTTTAAAAAATTGAAGTATTTAAAGAAAGCAAGAATGCCGATGTTGGCTGTAAGGCTGCAGACAAGCCAGAACTTCCTGCGCCTGCCCGTAGAGCGGGCTATAAAAATGCCTGCGCAATAATCTATAATGATGGTAAAGAGCAGTATAAAAATATATACCAGCAGGAAGTACATATAAAAATAACAGCTTGCTGCCAGCAACAGCGCCCACCGGTACTTATGGGGCAGTACAAAAAACAGCGAGGTAACAACTATAAAAAAATAGATAAAGTCCAGCGAATTAAATATCATTCGGTATCGGGTCCTTTCGGCGTAAATAAAATGCCCGCTTTATCATTTGAATGGCGGGCATTTTTTATAAAAAAGATGCTGATTGTATAATAAAGAAGCATGTTACTGCAGGCCTATTTTGATGGCCGTTTTTCCCCGCTGAATGTTATCGTGCATGTATTGCAGCGCCAGCGGCAGGCGGTGAAAGGCTTCAACCTGGTCGAGCACCGGCGTAATTTTTTTGTCTATTATCAGTTGGTTCAGTTCTGCACAGTCCTGCACTTCGCCAAAGTGAGAGCCCTGGATTCTTTTGCGCTGCAGCCACAGGTACCGCAGGTCAAACGAAGCAAGGTAACCGGTAGTGCCGGCACAGGTAACCACCATGCCATCCTTGTCGCAGATAAACAGGGATATAGGCATTGTTTGCTGGCCAGGATGTTCCATTACTATGCGGGGCAGCTTGCCGCCGGTAAGCTGCATAATTTGTTTTTTAAATTCCTTCGCATTGTCCAGCCAGGCCTTATGCTTTTCTCCGGCCATTGTTTCTTCGGTAAGCGCTCCCCACAGTTTAAAATCGTTCCTGTTTATCGCAAGTGCGCCCATCTCTTCGCAGTATTTCTTTTTCTCATCAGAGTTTACAACAGCCAGCGGAACGCCGCCGCCCATCAGCACAAGCTGAATGGCTATGGAGCCCAGGCCGCCGGCGCCGCCCCAGATAAGCACTACATTGCCCGGCTTTACGGTATGCGGTTCGTATTTATACAGCATGGTATAGGCGGTAACGCCGGAAAGCATATACACCGATGATGCTGCCCAGTCCAGGTGTTTTGGCTTGGTAACGCATTGCGTATATTTTACTTTACAAAACTGTGCAAAGGAGCCCCAGTTGGTTTCGTAGCCCCAGGCCCTTGCACTGGGCGCGAATAACGCATCGCCGCCGCGCTGTATCCACTCATCCTGCGGGTTAAAGTAGCCGGGTTGTACTACTACCTCATCACCAATGGCTACATTCGTTACCCTGCTGCCGATCTTATAAACAATGCCGCTGCAGTCACTGCCGGCAATCTGGAAGTCTTCGTTTGAATCTTTGCGCAGCTTCATCATCTGGATTACATCTACCGGGTAGCCTAAGGCCGACCATACCGAATTGTAATTAAGGCCTGCCGCCATTACGGCTATCAGCACCTCATCGGCGGCAAGCTCCGGCACTTTAATTTCTTCTATGGCATAGGCGCTGCTGGGCATGCCGTAGCGCTGTTGGCGCACAACCTGTGCATACATATATTCCGGCACAACGCCGGTGGGCGGAAGGCTTCCAACGTCAACAATTTTCATAATGCAAGGGGTTTTAAGTAGTGAAGTGGTATTTATGTTGAAAAATGAATGTGCAGTAATGTTATCCGGAAGTAACAACTATCCTTTTATATTTCTTTCTTCGCCCGCCCAGAAAGGCTCGCGCAACATGCGGCGCAATACTTTGCCGGTCTGGTTGCGCGGCAGCTCCCTGGCGATCTCGAGGCGCTTAGGAATTTTATTTCTGGGTATTTTATCGGTACTCCAGGTGCGCAGCTCTTCCAGCGATATTACTTCACTGCCTTTTGGCACAACGAAGGCACATACCGCTTCGCCTGCCAGCTCATCGGGGATGCCAATCACCGCTACTTCTTTTATAGCCGGGTGCTGCTGCAACACATTTTCTACCTCTGCAGGATAAATATTGAACCCTTTTGAAACAATCATATCATTTTTCCGATCTACCAAAAAGAGGTAACCATCTTCATTAAGATAGCCGATATCGCCGGTTTTAAACCAGCCGTCACCGGTAAATACGTTGGCCGTTTCGGCGGCATTATTCCAGTACCCTTTGGCTATATTATTTCCCTTCAGCCATACTTCACCCGGCTCATCTGCCGGTGCTGCTGCCCCTGTATCGGTCATTATTTTAATGGCGATGCCCGCAGCCGGCTTACCGGCCGACTTTATCATTACATTGCTCATAATGTTCCCTCCGGCCAGTAACCGCCGGTGATCATCAAAACGCAGGTAGCACGAAATGCCGGTGGTTTCGGTTAAGCCGTAGGCTTGTGTAAAATCGCATTTGAATAATTTATGCATCATCACCAACACCTCCGGCGCAATGGGCGAGCCGCCGTACTGGATATGCTTTACCGAGCTAAAATCCATGGTATCAATACCTGGTATGCCCAGCATCATCCGCATCATCACCGGTATCAGCAGCGTATGCGTTATCTTATAATTTACCAGCGCAGCGCATACCGCTGCTGGGTCAAACATTTTGAGGAAATAGCTTGTGGAGCCTGCATATAAACTAGTAAAAAAAACGCCGAAGCCAAAGATAGAATACAGCGGCCCGCATATAAGCATCCGCGAGTCGGGCCCCGAAGAAGGCGTCTCCGACATACTGATAGCATAACATGTATATAAATTGGAGTAAGTTAGTAATACGCCTTTGGACCTGCCGGTTGTGCCCGAGGTATAGAGTATAATACAGGTATCGTTGCCCGATGGCATTGCCGGTTCTGCGGTAACTTCTAAAGTATTGGTAAGAGCCGGTAACTGCGCTGTATTTATCTGCGCTACCGATCCGGGCAATTGTGCATAACTCACAAGCTGTGCAAAAGCAGCCCCGGAAAAGAAGTGCTGAATGTTGGCATCAGCAATAATATATGCAACCTCGGCAGGCGTGGAGCGCCAGTTGAGCGATACCGGTATAATGCCGGCCAGCATAGCGCCGGTAATAAGATTGATGACCTGTGGATTGTTAAAGTCTAAAATACCAATACGGTCGCCCCGCCTGAGGTTGAGCGATGCCAGGTAAGTGGCGGTTTGTTGTGCCTGCAGGTAAAAGTCTTGGTAAGAAACTTCTTCGTTTTCATATACATAAGCAATGCGTAGCGGGTGCGTATAAGCCCGGTATTTCAAAATGCCGGGAATAGTAGTAGTCATAGTCGGATGCGGTTGTGGGGTTAATGGTAGTTTGGCTATATATGGTTAGGTTGGTAGCAGGTAAATTTAAAATAGATGCTTGTAAGGCATCCATTTGTGTTGAAGGCTAAACTAAACAAAGAATAGCAGTTTTTAACATTATTTTTTAAACGGGGTAAAATTGAGGAAGTAATTAAAGACTCCACGATAGTTGTGCGCCGCCGCATACCGGCAGGGTAACGCCGGTGATATAGCCTGCGAGCGGCGCAGCTAAAAAGCAAACGGCTGCTGCTATTTCTTCTGCTTTGCCCCCGCGCCGCAGTACGTTCATCGTAGCTATTTTGTTTCTTACTTCTTCCGGGTACCTTTTTATAGTGCCCGGTGTTTCCACAAACCCGGGCGCAACGCTGTTGGCCGTTATGCCATGCTTTCCTTCCTCTACCGCAATATTTCTTATGAAAGATTCAAGCGAGGCTTTCTGCATGTTGTACAATGCCTGGCCGGCAATACCTATGTGCATAGAGAAAGAGCTGATGCCCACCCAGCGCCCGAAGCGTTCGCCCCGCTGAAACAACAACGTTTTTTCTATGATGGCGAATGCCGCTTCGAGGTTTTGGATAACAGGCGTAAACAATGCTGCAGTTGCATTAATAACCCGCTGCTTTGCCGCAGGCACCTGCAGGTTGATAACCACGATGTGCGGATAACCCCATTGATCAAGCCTGCCCGCCAGCTCCTGGTGCCCTGCTGCGGTAATAAGGTCTATACACCAGAAGCGGTGATCACCTCCCGGCAATGCTTGCTGAAGCTGCAGTAAGCTTTGCTCATTGCTTCCAACGGCAATCACGGTAGCGCCGGCATCTGCAAAAGCAGCACAGATAGCATGGCCTATACCTGCGCCGGCGCCAAGTACCAATACTGTTTTATGTAGAAGTGTGTCCATGCAAACGGGTTGCTTTTGATGCTGATGAAGAAAAATAATGGTGATTACAGGTTGCAGGTTGCTTTCTGTTCCGGCTTAGCCTGCCGGTACTTTATACAGCGCAGCCCCGCCTGTATATCCGGCGCCTGCAGCAACCAGCAATACGAGGCTGCCCGGCCGCAGCTTGCCCTCCTCATACGCCTGGTTAAGCGTAACGGGCACCGTGCCTGCAATACAGTTGCCGGTGCGGTGGATAGAGACTTCCATTTTATGCAGGGGCAAATCCAGAATGGCGGCAGTCTTTTTCATAATGTAATAGTTGGCCTGGTGCGGTACAAACACATCTATATCTGCTATTGAAACATTGTTCCGGTCGCAAAGATCCTTGGCTAAGTCGGCCATTTTTTGCGCCGCCTGCTCGGCTATTACTTTCCCGGTTACGCTCATCACCGGCCCGTGCAGGTTGGCATCAATGGTTTCGTGCGAGGCCGGCATAGCGCTGCCGCCGGCCGGTACGTACAGCTCTTTATTACCAACTCCATCCGCCCACAACTGGATGTCTAAGAACCCTTCATCTTCGCTGCAAGCCGTAAGCAGTACGGCGCCGGCGCCATCGCTGAAAATAGGAACAAACACCGGATCGTTTTTACGCACCTGGCGCGACTTCATATCGGCGCCGATCACCAATACGTATTGCATACCGGTAGCTATCATTCTCATCCCGATGTCCAATGCATATAAGAAGCCGCCACAGGCTGCGCCGGTATCGCCTACAGGGCAGGTAGCGCCCAGCAGGTGCTGTACCCTACACGACGCAGCAATATTTACATAATCGGGCGTTTGCGTGCCTACAATAATCCGGTCGAGCTGTTTAGCCCCGATGCCACCGCGCTCCAGCGCCTGCCGGCCGGCTTCGGCAGCAATATCACTCGTGGCAATATGTTTTGCGCCCCAGTGCCGCTGCCGGATGCCGGTAACTGCTTCATGCTTTTGCGGGTCAAAGTCAAAAGCCACCATTGCCTGCAGTTGCTCGTTGGTAATAGGCTCGCCGGGGAGGTGCGCACCAAAACCAATCATTTTTACACCCCATTTCCGTTGCTGATTAGTCATGTATCGTATTAATTTTTAAGGATAATACCGCCCCAGGAAATACCGCCGCCCGCTGCCACCAGCATCGCTGTTCCGCTTTCTTTTAGCAGCCCGTCTTTATAAGCATGGTGCAGTGCCAACAGCAAAGAGGCCGGGCCGCAGTTGGCATACTGCTCTATAATATTTACGGTTTTACCGGCCGGTACGCCCGCAGCCTTGCCGGCTGCCAGGGTGCGTTTTTTATACACCTGGTGTGGTATAAGGCAGTCTATATTGGCAGCCGTTAGTCCGGATGCCTTATATAAAACCTGCGGGATCTCATCCCAGGCCTGTTGCATAAACTCTTCCGAAGCATCACTATAGGTAAGCACATAATTGCCTTCGTCAAGGTCTTTCCGGTTAGGCGGCAACATACCGCTTACCCCCATAAAACCGCAGAAAGCACCGTTGGTATTTAAGTAAGCGGCTGTAATGCCCTTGCTGCTGTCATCGCAGCGCGATACAATAACTGCAGCGCCCCCATCGCCGCCGGCATACATCATATTGCCGCCGGGCTTTATAATTTTTGAAGTTGTTTCGCCGCAGGTAACCAATACATGGCGTGCGCCGCTTTGTATGAATTGCGCAGCCATAACGAGCGAAAAAATATTGGAAGCACAGCCGGATTTCATTTCTATCGCCGGCGCTGTAATGCCTAATTTACCACCAACCAAAGCACCCATAGAGGTAGTGTAGCGCGGAGAGGTAATGGTAACGGCAATTATAAAATCAATGTCTGTTTTGGAAAGGCCGCTGTCGGCTATGGCATTTTCCGCGGCTGCTACCATCAGGTCGGCGGCGGTAAGCTCATCGTGATATAGCGGCTGCCCCGGTGTATGCACCCAGTACCTTTGTTTAAAGCCCATTTCGTTGATATAATACTGCGGGTCTAATTTTTTGGCAGCCATTGTTGCAGCCCAGTCTTCTCCAAATATGGCGGCATGAATAACTTCGTTATCTATCCATTTGCCGCCGGCGGGAAAGCCAGTGCCGGTACCCGATATAGTTATATTCATCAGGTTGTTGAGCGTTAATCCTTTCATGAAATAAGAATGCTGGTTGATGTGTTGATGATAAAGCAGTAGTGGTTAAGCAATTATATGAACCTGCAATTAAAGTAATTTTTACCGCATTTTAAATACAGCAAAAATTATATGCGCTGCATAAGTCTTATTGCCATTACAAAATCCTGCAGCAGTACGGATAGGAGCAGAAAGGCGATATTATACAGGCAGCCTTGATAGCTCCGCCGGTTTTTTAAACTTTAGGTCACATGCGCTGCAATGCCAGGTTTCGTTTATGGTAGCTGCAGTATTGCCCGACAACAAAGCACCCAGCTTCCGGAGCCAGTTAAGCGGTTTTGGTGATACAGGAATGCGCGTTATGCTTTTACTGGTACAGCGGGGACAGGCATACTGCTTTTCTTTTTCGCGCTGCGCCTGCTGCAGTACTTCTAATGCCCGTGCTACCTGCACGCCGGCCACCATCAGTTTAATGCCGCCTACGGCGTTGGACAATATGGGATCAATGGTTACGGTGTATTCATCTTTCAGCCAGCAATTGATGTTGTGCTGCTGCAGGCTGCCCATTACAATGTGCGCTTCCACATAGTTATCAAAAGACCGGACCGGAATAAAATCCATAATAAATTGTAAAAGGTTGAAGATAGGCGTTTATTACAGTTAAACCGTACGTACTGCAAGTATTATAAACAGCGCAACCGGTATAAACAGGTTGTGCAGGAATAGTTATAATCTATAAATTTTGTGGTGTGCCGGAAAAGGGTAAACAAGCGGAAAAATTTTATTGCATTGTTCCCAATTAACCGTTAATTTGTCTAAAACTTATACTGCATCTGCGTTTCATCATTTTAATCAACCAAAATATTATGCGAAAATTTTCCCTTAACCTACTCTTCCTTTCCTTATTGGCAGCAACGGCTGCTCCTGCACAGCAAACAGAACGATTTGATCCTGCCAAAGACAAAGAAGACTTTCACGGCTATGTTATTCACCTGACCCCCATACCCGGCGGCACATTCGGCTTTACGATTCTTAAAGAGAAAAAAGCAGTTTGGTCGCAGGTAACCAACCCTTTTTTATATGGACAGCAAACCGGCTTTGCGCACAAGGCGGACGCCTATAAACTGGCTGAATGGGTTACTGGCCAGGTTGATAGAAACAGCCGCGCGCCGCTGCAGATAAAGCCGGAACTGGCGAGGCAGTTAAATATTGCCGATACGTTGCACAGACATTGATTCCTTACGCACTTAAGAAACACAAATACATGAAAACGATATTAACAATAGCAATACTGCTTTGCTATACCACCCTTTTTGCGCAGGCAGGCGCCATAGACTCGAGCTTTGGAAATGGCGGAAAGCTTATACTTCAAAACGGCAGCTATCTCGGCTATATATATGCGATCAGTGCAACAGCCATCCAGGCGGATGGAAAAATTCTAATGGCCGGATCCGGAAATAGCTATGCAGGCAACGGATCAACCGATTTTGTTGTTGTTCGTTTAACGAAAGACGGCGCTTTAGACAACAGTTTTGGAACCAACGGCGAGGTTTTTATTGACTTTTCCAACGGTTCCTCCGACAGCGCCGGCTTAGGCACCTATACCAATGATTTTGCATATAGTGTTGCAGTACAGGGGAACGGTAAAATAGTTGTTGCAGGTGATGCGAACGGCTACAACTATATAGCCGCAACGAATACAAATAACTACTCCGATTTTGCAGTAGCAAGGCTGAATAAAGACGGCAGCTTAGACAACAGCTTTAATAAGGACGGAAAAAAATTAATTGACCTTTCCGGCATTACCAGCATCATTGGGTTTAACAACAACAGCTTCGACTACTGCAAGGGCGTTGCTACAAAAGCAAACGGAAAAATTGTTCTCGGCGGCGGCGCTTATAACGCAGATTCTTCGGGAAGCGGCACCTACGACGGAGCAGCAGTTCAATTAAATACCGATGGCAACTTAGACCCGTCTTTTAATAAAAGCGGCATAACTGTTATTAAAATACCCCTTACTGATGAAACGATAAACGGAATAGCCCTGCAGCAGGATGGTAAAATTGTTTTAGGCGGTACCTCTAACAACTATAGCAACTATTCCAGCAATATCATCGCTATCCGGTTAAAACCCGGCGGAGCGCCGGATGCCACTTTTGACGGTGATGGAGTTGCCACAACAAATGCCGGCGTTTCTTCTGCTGAAGGTACTTCTCTAACTATTCAAACCAATGGAAAAATTCTTATTGGCGGTAACGCTTACAACACAAATAGAAATGTGGCATTGGTAAGGTTTACTACCAATGGCACCCTGGATAATACGTTTAACGGGAATGGCGTAAACCTATATTTTAGTGACAATAGTTACAGTCAGGGTTCGGCAACCTGCATTCAAAAAGATGGTAAAATTATTCAGACCGGATATCAGATATTTAATTCGCAGTCTGATGTTAATTACAACGGTTATCAGAATTTTCTGGCCTTACGGTATAATACCAACGGGTCATTAGACAGCAGCTTCGGTAATCGGGGCAGGTCAATCGTAGATTTTGGAACCTGGACAAACGGGTCGCCCGACTACAGCACTGCCTGTGCGGTGCAGGGCAACGGTAAAATAATAACTGCGGGTTTTACTAATTATTATGGACCGGCTGCCACCCGCTTATCATTAACGGGGAAAAACACTTCGCTCTCCGGCCCGGCAGACCAATTGGTTGCGCTTCCTGCAGGGGAATGCACGGCCACCTTTACCAATATAGATCCGGTGCTGACGCCGGATACCGCTGCATCGGCAGTTAAGTACACTTTGTTTACCAATAATTACTCAGCGCCGTTCGACTCGGGCTATGGAAGCGTAAGCGGAAAGCCATTCGATATCGGCAATACAACGGTTGTATATTCCCTGGTAAAAGACCAGTTGCAACGGTCTGTTTTTAATGTAACCGTTACCGGCGGCACGCCCGGAGGCGCCCTGGACTTTGATGGCATAGACGATAGGGTAGATTTAAGTTATCTGAATCCCATCAGCAATGATGCCTACGGACAGTACAGTTTTGAAGGCTGGATAAAAGTAAGGGGATATAACAAGACGGAAGGCTCCGTGATTTTTGGAGACGAGCGCAACAACAACGGCGGTATCCTGGTTGAGCTGAATAACAAAGGATATATCAGCACGTACCAGCCTTCGGTTGGCACCATAACTTCTTTGTATAAAGTTCCGCTGAACAAATGGACGCATCTTGCCTTTGTGCAATCGGCAACCAAACTTGACTTGTATGTAAACGGAAAATTTGTACAAACACTGCTTACAGCGCCCAATCTTCATACAAGCACGTACAGCAATTTTTACCTCGGCGCCTACACTACCGACTATACCAATTTCAGCCGGCATTTTAACGGGCAGATGGATGAAGTAAGAGTATGGGGACGGGCGATCTGCCAGGGGCAGATTCAGAACAACCTGCATTGCGAAATTGCAGATTACCCGCAAGGACTACAAGGCTATTTTACGTTTAACGAAGGCCTCGCATCCTGTAAAAACCCTACCGTTTATTACCTGAACGGCAGTTATACTTCCGGCACTTTACAAAATTTTGCGCTGAACGGGCCGACCTCCAACTGGGTGGCCGGGCATATCAGCGGCACCTGTGCGTTCTTTACACCGCTTGCCATTAATTGTCCCGATCCAATTAATCTGCAGGCAGGAAACACCTGCAGCGCTATTGCCAACTTTGCTGTTACCGCTTCTTCCGGCTGCTCAGACAGCATCAGCATTTCGTACAGCCAAAACCCGGGCACTTCCTTCCCGGTGGGCACTACGTATGTTACCGTTAATGCGCAGGATGGTTTTGGCAATACGGCTTACTGCCAGTTCCCGGTTACCGTTACGGAAACCACACCGCCTTATCTTACCACAAAGAATGCAACCGCATCGCTCGATTACTACGGTAATGCGTACATTAATCCTTATGATGTGGTAGATAGCCTGTCTGATAACTGCGGATTAAGTACTTACAACAGCCTGTATGTTTATCCCGCTTACTTTGGTTGCTACAATGCAGGCAGTAATACTGTAACGGTAACTGCAACCGACATCAGCGGAAATACTACTACCAAATACGCAACGGTAAACGTGTTGCCGTATGCGGGCTTTTCGGCTGTAGAAGCAATACCCAACCCGCAGCAGTACAGCGACATAGCTACGCTGAAAGCAACGTTATATGGCGCGCAAAACTTTTACTATAACGGCTGCGCGCCTGCTACCGATGTTACGTTCAAGGTTGGAACTAAAGTAGTGGGCACAGCAACGCTGTCGCCCGATTATTATTACTATGGCAACCTTGCCGCTACGCTGGATTACCCGGTATCGGCAATAGGTTCTAAAAAAGTGACTGCAACTTTTGGCGGCATAAATACTTCAGCTTATACTTTCCTTCCGATTGATACGACTACCCTTGTTGCGGTTGCCGAAGATGCAACGGTAGAGTATATCGGCTCTCAGATTATAGAATCCGCCGCAACCAATGTTACTATCCCGGTAGCAGCAAATATTACCGATTCGGCCGATGGCTACAAGGGAGATATCCGGAATGCGGTTGCAACATTTACTATCAAACCCCTTACCGCCGGAGGGAGCATTATTGGTTCCAACACGGTTAAAGTGCCCGCGCTTGAATTTGTAAACAGCGATCATACATCGGGCGTGGCAAGAGCCAAGTTCAACGTATCAACAGGCGGCAATGCCAATGCCCAGTTTGCCGTTAGTGTTGCGGTCGGTAATTATTACACCGGCAATCTATCAGTGCCGGTGCTGGTTACGAAGCAAAGCAGCAGCAAGGCTTTAAAAGCTGTTCAGCAGGGAACGGATTTCAATGTGGTTATCTTACCCAATCCATCAACCGATTATTACAGCATCCAGGTGCAGAGCAGCGATAAATTTGAAAAGATCAGCATCAAAATATCGGACATAACCGGTAAGGTAATAGAAATCATTCCAAACGTAAATGCAAACCAGGTTGTGCGGATAGGTTCTCAGTATGCAGCCGGTACTTACATGGCCGAAGTAGCGCAGGGAGGGAACAGGAAAGTTTTTAAACTGGTAAAACTATAAACTGATATTTTACAAAAAGACCGGTGTTCAATTAATTGAACACCGGTCTTTTTATTTACTGCTGCCAGGTATAAACAACAGGGAGTTTAAGGACCGGGTGAGCAGCGCATTTTATAAAGAATAGGTGCTGATGGTATTCCACATCCTGCCATCGTGCTGCAACAGGTGAAAGTCGTCCACTTCAAAAGCAGCGGTGTACTCTTTTTCCTTATATTCTTTCCAGGCTTCAATAAATAAATGCGGCTGCAGGTCGCGGTAAGCAACAGTCATGTGTGGTTTAAAATCCAATTCTGTTCGCATGATTTCACCTGCAAAAACCCTTCTGAAATTTTCAATAATCTTTTGTTGCAGGCTAAGAAGCGGGTTGTTCAAGACAGGCTTTATATAAACAACCGGTGAACGTTTATTATCAAAAACATCAAAGCCATCTAAGTCCTGCTGAAAGGATAAGATAGTTACAGGCAATTGCTTAAACCATTTGATAATTTGCTCATGATAAACTGCCGGCACTTTAAAAGGCGCTTTTAAAGTAATATGCGGAACTACTCTCAGGGCGGCTTTACTTTTAAACCGGCTCTTAAAATCTTCTTTAAAGCGCGTGATTTCATCACAAATATCTTGTGGCGGAATAACAGCAATAAAGTAGAGGTTTTGTTTTTCAGCCATAAAAGAAGCGTAATTGAATAAGAAGTGCAATGCGCAAAGTTGTTGAAATGATTACAATCATAGCTTAAGCTTCCTCTATCCGCTTTTGAGCCGGCAGAAATGTTTACAACTGAATGTCCTAAGCCAAAACGCGCTTACAAGTTCCGCTTTAAATAAAACACTCCTCAACTTTCAAATTAATAGTTAGTTTAGGTTAAAATTCCGTATGAAAAGAAGAACCTTTATAAAACTATCTTCGGCACTTACATTAGCACCTTTGGTTTCCCCTTTCCACGTTATGGCACGAGACGAAAAATTAAAGAACTGGGCCGGCAATTTAACGTACAGCACCGGCAATGTTTACTATCCGCAATCGGTAGAGGAAGTACAGCAATTGGTAAAAAAATACAGCAAAGCAAGAACACTCGGCACCAGGCACTGCTTCAATACTATTGCCGACAGCCCAAACAACCTGATTTCTACAAAAGCATTGAATAAAGTAGTATCGCTGGATACGGCTGCGCGCACCGTTACGGTGGAAGGCGGCATGAAGTATGGCGAGCTGGCTCCCTGGCTGAACGAAAAAGGCTTTGCCCTGCACAACTTAGCCTCACTGCCGCACATTTCTGTAGGCGGCGCCATTACTACGGCCACGCACGGCTCGGGCGTAAAAAACGGCAACCTGTCCACGGCTGTTACCGCCCTGGAAATAATAACGGCGGATGGCACTGTACTTAACCTTGCAAAAAAAGATGGGGATGCTTTCAATGCAGTCGTTGTAGGCTTAGGCGCTTTGGGTGTTATTACCAAAGTAACGCTCGCAGTGCAGCCAACATTTCAAATGCGGCAATGGGTATATGAAAAGTTGCCGATGGAGCAATTAACGGCAAATTTTAATGCCATTGTGGGCGCCGGTTACAGTGTGAGTTTATTTACCGATTGGCAAAGCGACAGCATCAACGAAGTATGGATAAAAAGCAGGGAAGACGATGCTGCCAACAAGGAAGTTAAAAAAGACTTTTTCGGTGCAACGCCGGCCACCAAAAACCTGCACCCGATAGCAGCGCTTTCCGCAGAAAACTGTACCGACCAGATGGGCGTATTGGGACCGTGGTACGAGCGGATGCCGCATTTTAAAATGGGTTTTACGCCCAGCAGCGGTAAGGAATTGCAGGCCGAATATTTTATTCCGCACCAGCATGCGGTAGCAGCCATACTCGCCATTCAAAAGATGGGAAAGGCTATCGGCCCGCACCTGTTTATCTCCGAGATACGCACGATGTCGGCTGATGATTTATGGATGAGCCCCTGCTACAAACAAGACAGCGTAACGATCCATTTTACCTGGAAGCAGGAGTGGGACGCCGTAACTAAACTATTGCCGGTGATAGAAAAGGAATTAGCGCCGTTTAACGCCAGGCCGCACTGGGGCAAAATCTTTACCATGTCGCCGCAAGTGCTGCAGTCGCGCTATGAAAAGCTGGCCGACTTTAAACAAATGATTGCTAAATACGACCCTGCCGGGAAGTTCAGGAATGAATTTTTGGAAAGGAATATTTATGGGAGCTGACGTTTTATCCGGTTCCTTAAAATTATACTCCATGCAAAGCAGTTCCGCATTTGATTTTATTTAAGGGCTAAGGTTCGCCGGATGACAAATTGGACTTAATATACAAAGCTTAAAGCAGGGAGCGGGGTTTTAAATCTGCTAACTTTATTATCTGTCCAACGAAACCATTGTAAACCAACCATGCAGGGAAAACAACTCAGGAAATTAGAAGCCGAACTGTGGCGGGCCGCAGACCAGCTAAGGGCTAACAGTAAACTAACCGCCTCCGAATATTCGATGCCGGTATTGGGGTTAATATTTCTGCGACACGCCTATAATCGCTTCACGAAAGTGCGGCAGGAAGTAGAGCAAACGCTGCCGGTGCATCCGCAGCGGGGCATACGGCCCCTAACCAAAAAAGATTTTGAAGCGCAAAACGCCATGTTCCTGCCCCAGCAAGCCCGGTTTGACTACCTCGTTGCTTTGCCCGAAAGCGCAGACATTGGCGAAGCCATTGACGGCGCCATGAAAGGGATTGAAGACGAATACGACAACCTCAAAGGCGTATTGCCGAAGAACTTTTCCATTTTCAGTAAAGACCTGCTGCGCGAACTGCTGCGCATATTTAATAAAGAAGTGTTGCAGAAAGCCGAAGGTGATTTGTTTGGAAAGATTTACGAATACTTTCTCAACAAATTTGCCATGACCGGCGCACAGGAAGGCGGCGAGTTTTTTACGCCCATGAGCCTGGTGCAAACTATTGTAAACGTGATTGAGCCCGACCACGGCATTGTGTTCGACCCGGCCTGCGGCAGCGCCGGCATGTTTGTGCAAACGGGCTACTTTATAGAAAGCGAAGGGGCGCGGCCTGCCGAGAAAGTTACTTTTTACGGGCAGGAAAAAGCAGAACTCAATACCAGGCTTGCCAAGATGAACCTTGCCGTTCACGGGCTGGAAGGCAATATACAGGAAGGCAATACTTTTTATGAAGACCGGCACAACCTCGTTGGCGGTGCCGATTTTGTAATGGCCAACCCGCCCTTTAATGTGGATGGCGTGGATAAGGGCAAAGATGCAGTAAAGAAAGACCCACGTTTGCAATTAGGCGGCAGCGTAAGCCTGCCCAAAAATGACAACGCCAACTATCTGTGGATTTTATACTTCTACAATTACCTGAAACCTACGGGCAGAACCGGTTTTGTAATGGCTTCTTCTGCCTCCGATGCGGGGCACAGCGAGCGGGACATACGGGAGAAATTAGTAAAAACCGGCGCGGTGGATGTGATGCTGGCGATTGGCAACAACTTCTTTTATACCCGTTCCCTGCCTTGTACCCTTTGGTTTTTTGACCGCGCCAAAGAAGGGGACGAAACCAAAAGGGACAAAGTGCTGATGCTGGACGCCCGTAAAATTTACCGCAAGGTAACCAGCAAGGTAAACGACTTTAGCCCGGAGCAACTGCAAAACCTTATTTGCATTGTAAACCTGTACCGGGGCAATAACAAAAAGCTGGAGACCACCGTTGCAAAGTATCTGCAAAAGGCAAGCGAA
Organism: Ilyomonas sp.; assembly: GCA_965247435.1. Classification (GTDB taxonomy): domain Bacteria; phylum Bacteroidota; class Bacteroidia; order Chitinophagales; family Chitinophagaceae; genus Ilyomonas. The sequence goes on from OZ252019.1 coordinate 4,479,193, forward strand.
CTGGCGGGGGAAACGGCTGCTGCCGTTGCTGCACTGCAACAGCAAATACAGCATTTGCATAAAACCGCATTGGAATTCGCCGATAAGAATAACCTCGATGATTTTACAAAGGCTTTGGATATAGCAGAAGCGACATCCATTTATGAGCAGCAAAATGCCCTCGTACGGGCAACGCTCGCGGTTGCCCCGGATATCGAAAACATTGCGCACCAATGCAGGCACTTACGCAAGCCGCAGGATAAGCTGGTGAAGGGGCTGACAGATGCCATTGCAGGCGCTACGAGAGAGTTGCAGCTAAACAAGAACCGCGAATGGAAAGAAGGGAATATTAAAGAACAGCTTGACAAGCTGAAAGCGGCGCAGCAGCAATTAGGCGGCAACCCCGATGAAGAAGAACCGGGCTTGCTGCACGAAACCGAATATTATTGGAAGCAGGCCCACTGGCTGCAAAGCCGTTTTTCCAATGGTGTTTATGCCGATGTGGAAGGCTTGTGCAAAGTAGTAACGCAGCCCGAAATAAGGGCCAAAGACTGGAGCCTTAGCCCCGGGCGCTATGTAGGCGTGGATACTGCTACCGATGATGATGTTGATTACGAGGAACGCTTAGCGGAAATACACATTGAGTTGGAAAGCCTGAATGAAGAAGCGATTGCTTTGGCGAATACTATTACTGAGAATTATAAAGCGTTGATTGTATGAAAGAAAAGCTCGGGGATTTTGCTGAATTTATTAATGGCGGAGCTTGGAGCGATAAAGAATATACAGAAACTGGTATACCTGTAGTTAAAGTAACTAATTTAAAGAACGAGACTGTAGATTTGAATGAAGTTAATTACATTCCAGAATCAAGTTTAGATAAATATAGAAGGCATATACTTAAGAAGGGTGATTTGGTGGTTGCAACAGTTGGTTCACATCCTAATTTAGTAGCTTCAGCCGCAGGAAGAGCTATAATAATTCCATCTATTGCAGAAGGCGCATTACTAAATCAAAACGCTTTGTGTATAAGGACAAAGTCCGAAAATCTACTTCAAAATTATTTAGGCTACTTAGGAAAATCCGATTTATTTCAAAGCTATGTAAAGTCAATTGGAAGAGGTGCTGCAAATCAAGTAAGGATAGCATTAGGTTTGATAAAAGAATTTTCTTTTGATTTACCACCACTTCCCACCCAGAGCAAAATCGCTTCCATCTTATCGGCTTATGATGATTTGATAGAGAATAACGGGAAGCGAATAAAGTTGCTGGAGGAGAAAGCAGCTATAGTATACAAGTTATTGCTTGAGGATTTAGAAGATTCAGAAAAGATCAATCTTTATGACTTTGCAGATATTCAAATGGGGTTTGCTTTTAATGCAGAAGCATTTAATGAAGAAAGAGCGGGAACACCCATTATAAGAATCCGGGATATACCGAATCAAACTACAAAGTCGTACACAACTCAACAAGTTGAAACAAATTATTTTGTAGAAAAGGGAGACTTGCTTATTGGTATGGATGGCGAGTTTCATATGAACGAATGGCTTGGTCAGCGAGGTTATTTGGTTCAACGAGTTTGCAGATTACGTTCTAAAAATTGTTTACATCAGAGTTATTTATGGCAAGCACTAAAAAAGCCGATTCATTATTATGAAACAACAATATCAGGTGCTACTGTAGCTCATTTAGGTAAAAAGCATTTGGAAGAAATATTTATTTTAACACCAAAAGAATCAATGAGAGATGTTTTAGAAGAAATGAATTTGATGCGTAAATTGAAAATAAATTTAGCAGAACAAAACGCCAAACTCCGCGAAGCAAGGGATATATTGTTGCCAAGGTTGATGAGCGGACAAATAGCAATATAGCGATGAACCAATTCAATCCGGCTATTCATCACCGCAGGTCTATCCGCCTGAAAGGATACGATTATTCGGGGACGGGGTTGTATTTTATAACGGCGTGCGTGCAGCACCGCGCATGTTTGTTTGGCAACATCGTGGATGGCGAAATGTTTTTGAACGATGCAGGCACCATGATAGGCACGGAATGGCAGGTATTGCCAGCCCGGTTTCCGCACATTGCATTGCACGAATACGTGGTGATGCCCAATCATTTTCACGCCATATTGGAAATCGTCGCCGTCGGGGCGACCCTCGTGGTCGCCCAAAACAACAACGTGGTCACCCAAAATAATAACAACAACGTGGTCGTCCCCCATGGTAACGACAACAAAACAAATGACGGGATGGCGCGAAATAATGATGGTAATTCGCAAACGGGGCAACCACGCGATATGTGTACGAAAACCGTTGGCGATATAATGGATGCGTTTAAATCCATTACCACGGTGGCGTATATCCGCGGCGTCAAACAATTGGTATGGCAACCGTTTCGGGGTAAATTATGGCAACGTGATTATTGGGAACATATTATTCGAAACGAACAATCCTATAAAACCATATCGGATTACATTGTAAATAATCCGGTGAAATGGAAAAATGATACATTCAATATTTAATTATGGCCTCCGAATATTCAGAAGACAATCTTATAGAGCAAACCGCGATTGATTTATTCTTTCACCGCTTAGGTTGGGATACGCTGCTGGCGTATAACAAAGAAAGCTTTGGCGAAGGCAGCACGTTGGGCAGGCTGAATAAAAAAGAAGTGGTGCTGAAAACCATCTTTTTAGAAAAGCTGAAAGCCCTCAATCCCGGGCTGCCGCAAAAAGCATATGATGAAGCTTACCTGAAACTAACGGAGGAAAGCATTACCAAATCGTTAGCAGAAATCAATTTTGAAAAGCACCAGTTATTACGAGACGGCATTCCTGTAGATTTCATCAACGAAAAAGGCGAACACATAAAGAATAAAACGCTCTCAATTTTCGACTTTAAAACAGGGGAGAACAACAACTTTTTAGCCGTGCGCCAGTTGTGGCTGCAAGGCAAAAGCAACCGCGAACGCAGACCGGATATCATTGGTTTTGTAAATGGGATTCCCTTGTTGTTTGTTGAATTGAAAGCGGCGCACCGCAAATTAGAAAATGCGTATAACGATAACTTCACGGATTACAAAGATGTAATTCCAGCCCTGTTTTACTACAATGCTTTTGTGATATTAAGCAATGGTATGGAAAGCCGAATCGGCAGTGTTACCGGGAAGTACCAGCATTTCCACGAATGGAAGCGCATCACCGAAGAAGAAGATGGTATCGTAGCTTTAGACAGGATCATTGTTGGCGTTTGCGAGAAGCACCGTTTTTTAGACCTGTTTGAAAACTTTATCCTGTTTGATGATTCATTGGGCAAAGTAGTAAAGCTGATTGCCCGCAACCACCAGTTTATTGGCGTAAACAAAGCCATTGAAAACATACAGCACAAAGACCAACTGTTTAAGCAAGGAAATATAAGTGGGGAAGAAAAACAAAAATTGGGCGTGTTCTGGCATACGCAAGGCAGCGGGAAATCGTATTCAATGGTTTTCTTCTGCCAGAAGATTCACCGGAAGCTTACCGGCAGTTATACCTTCCTTATTGTTACCGACCGTAACGAATTGGATACACAGATCTATGGCACATTCAGCGGCGTGGGCTCCGTTCCGCAAGTGAAAGCAGGAGCAAAAGATTCGCTTAAAGCCAATAGCGGCAGACATTTAAAAGAATTGCTGAGTTCGGAACACCGCTATTTATTTACCCTTATTCATAAATTCAATTTTGCAGAAGAAATAACCCAACGGGATAATATAATCGTCATTTCGGATGAAGCCCACCGGACACAAGGTGGGAACCTCGCTATGAACTTACGTAAGGCTTTACCCAATGCTTCCTTTATTGGCTTCACCGGCACCCCACTTTTTAAAGACGATGAAATAACCAAACGGATCTTTGGTGATTATGTATCGCGATACGATTTTAAACGAAGTGTAGATGATGGTGCAACAGTTCCGCTTTACTACGAAAACAGGGGCGAATATTTAGGTTTGAAAAACCCGGTAATCAATGAACAGATCAGAGCCATTATTGATGCGGAAAGCGAAGATTTAGACAGCGACCAAAGAAGCAGTATTGAACAACTGTTTGCCAGAGAGTACCCGATACTCACCGCAAAGAAAAGATTACAGGCAATTGCCAAAGATGTTGTATGGCATTTCTGCAATCGCGGTTATAAAGGCAAAGGAATGTTTATCGCATTGGATAAACTGACTGCCGTAAAGATGTATGATTTCATTATTCACCATTGGAAGGAATACATAGCGCAGTTGGAAAAAGAAGTTGCTAAAGGCAAGTATGGCGACCAGGAATCGCTTGAAAAAAGCCGCGAGCTGCAATGGATTAAGGAAACGGAAATTTGCGTGGTCGTAAGTCCGGAACAAAATGAAATTCAGAAATTTAAAAAATGGGACCTGGATATTGAGCCGCACCGGGAAAAGATGAACAACCAGGACCTGGAAACCAGGTTTAAGGGCGAAGACGACCCGTTCCGCTTTGTAATTGTTTGCGCCATGTGGATTACCGGTTTTGATGTGCCTACACTTTCTACGCTGTATTTAGATAAGCCATTAAAATCGCATACGCTTATGCAAGCCATTGCAAGAGCTAACCGGATTAGTGAAGGCAAAAACAACGGATTGATTGTGGATTATATTGAAACGTACACCGCTTTGTTGGATGCATTGGCTATCTACGGTGCAGGCGGTGAAGAAGGGAATGACGAAGAGCCTGAAGCGCCGGTGAAGCCAAAAGAAGAATTAGTTCGCGGGTTGGAAGAAACATTGGCAGCCACAGCAACTTTTTTGCAGGAGGAAGTGGATTTTGATTTGCAGGAATTAATCGGCGCTGCCGGCTTACATAAAATAGCTGCATTGCATAAAGGCATTAATGCGGTATATACCAATGATGAAACAAAAAGAAAGTTCCAGGTTTTAGGCAGAGAAGTTTTCAAAAAATATAAAGCCTTACAGCCCGACAAAGTGTTGTATCAATACGCGCCGGGGAAAAATGCAATTGATGTAATCTACAAAGCCATTGAGAATAATATTGAAAGCGCCGATGTAACTGAGATCATGAAGAAAATTCAAATGGTAGTAGATGAATCAATAGAAAACAGGCTTGCAGAACCATCAGAAAACGATGCAAAAATCATTGACCTGAGCGAACTGAATTTTGAATTGCTGGAGCAATATTTCCTGAAAGTAAAAAACAAAAATACCGCTGTTCAATCGCTCAAGGAAAAGATTGAACAACAACTTAAACAAATGGTTGAACGTAATCCGCTGACCGTTGACTATTATAAACGTTACCAGGAAATTATTGATGAATATAACAGAGGTAAAGATGAAGTTGTCATCAAAGAAACATTCAGAAAATTAATTGAACTGGTTAACTCCTATTCGGCAGAAGAAGCCGATACCAAAAGGGAAGGATTAACAGACGAGCAAAAAGCAATCTTCGACATATTGCGTTATGGCAAAAAGCTGGAAGAAAAGGAAAAGAATGAGGTGAAGAAAATATCGGTTGAACTACTTGAAGAATTGAAAAGGGATAAATTAAAAGTTGACCAGTGGGCAGACAAATCTGTAACGGCTGCGGCAGTCTTCAACTATGTAAATAAAACACTCTTTGAGGTTTTGCCTTACCCAACTTATCACACAGACGATATTGATTTAAAAACGAACCTGGTATATGAACATTTAAAACATCAGTACTTTGGTGGCGGAATGAGTATTTATGGACAATATTAACCAGCACCATTAGGTAGCCCAAATGATCGATAGGTGTCAGACATTTCTAAAATGTCAGGCCCCTAAAGTAGTTTCCGCTCCTCACCGTTCAAACCGTATCGTATATGCCGAAATATACTCGCTCTTGTCTTTATACTGATCCTTGTAAAACAGCCGCGCGGTTTGGCCTAATTGCAGGCATGTATTTTTTGCAGCAACATCCGCAGCAGCGCTGGTGGGTTGAAGGGATGGATACCAGATAACATGGCCTGGTTTATTTACTAATAATTCCGGCGCAGACCATTGCTGCGAAGCTTTACCAGCGCTTAAATTTTCATTGGTATTAAACGACACATAAATACTACTACCCTTCCACGACGGGCCTTCCGCTTTGGCCATCAGCATCACCCAGCAATGCAGGTATGTATTCCAGCTTACCGACGGTCCCCAATAAAATTTGGAGCCTGCCGAAGAAGCCGGCCCGCCACCTTCGGCCACAGGTATCTGCAACGATAGTACCGGCGCGCCAATGCCGTCATACGCCGCGTTGAAGCCGTTACCATTCCAGCGTTGGGCTTTGCCTTGCGGGTTATCTAAATCATTGATTGCTATACGCGCCACACTAATGCACTGCCCGCTCCACTCCTGCTGCGGGTTGTAGGTTGCCGGATCGTACTTACCGGCATAGCCGTATTCACCATAAAACAGGTACAGATAATCACCACTTCTTACCGCCGAAGGATCGCCCGTGCCGCCGGCAAAAGTAACCGCGGTATTGTGCGGCTTCAGTATCATGCGCGGCGCGTTGTCTTCTATAAAAATGCCCTTGTTGCTCCAGTTGTGGCCACCATCCAGGGATTGCATAATACCAATGCGGCACACCGCTGCGGGTGTGGTATCGCCGGTAAGTCCCTGCGGCCAGTTAGCATTTATATAGCCTTTGCCGGTAGCTGCATCGTATGGAAGGGTAACCGGATAATTTTCGTTGTGATACACAGCGTATAAGGTTTTGCCACTCCTGTCCTGCGTATCCTGGTACACCGTTTCAAACCATACCGCGCCATGCAAGCCATTACTATGCGGCGGCACATTCGGCGGCATCCCGGGCTCGGTGAATGCTTCTCCTTTCGTTTTAAACGCTTCATCGGCGTTGCGGCCGTTGGCAAACTTCAGCTCGCGGGCATTGCCCCACAAAGGATCTTCGCCATACTTGCCCGGAAAGATGCGGAAGGTATCGCCGATCCAGGCCTCCGCCATGTTACAGTCCACAAAAGAATTAAAGTGAAAAGTATCGCTAACTGTCAGTATCGCTTTCGGATTGCCCGAACCCATTGTGCCCCGTTGTGGCGGTAATGCGAAAATGAAAAAGGAGACGATGGCTACTTTCAAACAAATAGCGATGGCATAAAAAGTTCTTGTTTTTTGCATGGCCGTCATTCGTTATCTGTAAAGCTAAGTGATGGCTATAAGCAAGTATAATAATTTAATAGACCACGCTGTCCAAAAATACGTCTGCTTACCTGTTTTATGCACACAAACATTTCTTTTCCGGTTTCTATTACTCCCTTATCTTTCCCATTCAAATCTCAAACTGATTTCCATTTGAAAAACGTACTGCTGCTCTGCTGTTGTTTTACCTGTTTGTTTGCTGCTGCGCAAAAAAAGAACAGCGCCTACCGGGTGTTTATAAAAAAAGCAACTTCGGCAATAAAGATTGATGGTGCAGGAGACGAGCAGGCCTGGCTGCAGGCCGATGCGGCGAGAGATTTTTTTATGGTGCTGCCGATGGATACCAGCCATGCGCAGGTGCATACCGAAGTGCGTATGACCTACGATGCGCAGAATATGTATATCCTGGCCGTATGCTATAAAAAAGTTCCCGGCTCTTACCGGGTAGAAAGCCTGCGGCGCGATTTTGCCTTTGGTAAGAATGACAATTTTATTTTCTTTATTGATCCGTTTGACGACCGTACCAACGGCTTCACTTTTGGCGCCAACGCAGCGGGCGCGCAGTGGGATGGCACGCTGTACAGTGGCGGCAGCGCCGATCTTAGCTGGGACAACAAGTGGGTGTCTGCCGTAAAAAATGATAACGAAAAATGGGTGTTCGAAGCGGCTATTCCGTTTAAGACCATCCGCTATAAGAAAGGCAGCATGGAATGGGGCATCAACTTTAGCCGGCTCGACATACAGGCCGCCGAGAAAAGCGCCTGGGCGCCGGTGCCCCGCCAGTTTCCTACCGCTTCTTTAGCCTACACCGGCACCCTCGTGTGGGATGCGCCGCCACCGCAGGCCGGCAGTAATATTTCGCTTATTCCGTATGCACTGGCCAGTTCGGGCAAAGGCTACAGGCCCAACGAGCCTGCCACCTACCGCAAAGACATTGGCGGCGATGCCAAGATCGCGCTTACCTCTTCCCTCAATTTAGACCTTACCATAAATCCCGATTTTTCGCAGGTAGAAGTGGACCGGCAGGTTACCAACCTGGACCGCTACGAATTATTTTTCCCCGAAAAACGCCAGTTCTTTTTAGAGAATGCAGACTTGTTTGCCAACTTTGGCTATACGACCATCCGGCCTTTTTTCTCCCGCCGTATCGGGCTGGGCGTGCCCATAGAATTTGGCGCGCGGCTTAGCGGCAATATCAACAAAGACTGGCGCATCGGCGTAATGGATATGCAAACCAAAAAAGAAAGCGCCACGGGTTTGCCGGAGCAAAATTTTGCAGTGGTGGCCCTGCAGCGGCGGGTGTTTGCAAGGTCTAATATCCGCTTCCTGTTTGTAAACAAGCAATCGCTGCATTACCAGCCGGGGCAGGATTCGGGGAAGGCCACTTACTCGCTCTACAACCGCAATATGGGCGTTGAATACAACCTGGCTTCCGCCAATAATTTATGGACGGGTAAAGCGGTGCTGCTAAAGTCTTTCACGCCTGGCAAGCCAAACGATGAATGGGCACACGCGGCCAACCTGCAGTATGCCGGTAAACGCTGGACGATTGCCTGGCAGCATGAATATGTAGAGAAAAACTATAATGCAGAAGCAGGCTACGTACCGCGCGCCAATTATTTTAAAATCAACCCTACCGCAAGCTACCTGTTCTTCCCTGCCGGCGGTAAAGTATTGAGTCATGGACCAAAGGCGAGTGTTGCTTATTTTTTTAACCAGCAAGTGCACCAGACCGACAATGAAAGCTTTCTTTTTTACAATGTGAATTTCCGGGACCAGAGTGTTTTTGATGCCTGGATAGCGCATGATTTTGTTGAATTATTATTGCCGTTCGACCCAACAAATTCCGGTAAAGATACCCTGGCAACCGGCAGCCTGCACCGCTGGAACGCCTGGGGCACCGACTATATTTCGAAGCCGCAAAAGCTGCTTACGTATGCTTTCTCTACACGATACGGCGGCTATTATGATAAAGGCTCCCGCCTGGCACTTACCGGCGACATCGGCTACCGCATACAGCCGTATGTAAATATTGACATCAGCGCCAGCTACAACCACATCTCCCTGCCGCAACCCTGGAACAAAACGAATTACTGGCTTGTAGGCCCGCGTATAGACATTACCTTTACCAACACGCTGTTTTTTACCACATTTATTCAATATAACAACCAGCTCAACAACCTTAACCTGAACACACGTTTCCAGTGGCGCTATAAGCCTGCCTCCGACCTGTTTATCGTTTATACCGATAACTATTACACTACGCCGCTGGCCATCCGCACAAGGGCGCTGGTGCTGAAACTTACGTATTGGTGGGGCCTGTAAGCAAGTGTATAAATAATCAACCTTTTTTATAGGGCTGCCATTACCTGTGCAGTTAAAAACGCTATCCTTATTTTAAAATAATTACCGTTTTAGCTTCTTTCTGCGTTCCTTAAGATGTGCAGTCTTATAAAGAACGCTTTACTTTTTACCATGCCGCAATGGCAGGCAGTCTTTATTAGAAAAGCAGAGCCTGCAGCATCAGCAGCAACATCTTCCTTTATTAAAGATAAAATTTGCCTTTTACCGGTAGTATGCATAAGACTTATACGGCTACCTGGATTATAAGTAAGTAGCAGATCTTTGATAGTGATTTAATTTGAAAATAGTAGCGCTTAACCTGTCAGGTTATTTAATCTTTTAGCTTGCACATTTCAGCCTGAGAATATAAAGTCACTTAAGTTTATTTACCTGTTCCGCTACTTTCCAGGTGAGGAGACACCATCCGGAAGGTAGCGTGGCTATCAGCGGGTGTCCTCACCATTTATGTCCGGAAAAACAATTTCGCAGGCATTACCTGTTTATAGCGTAAGGAAACCTTATTCCTTTAAACATTGCTTCCTATCATTTATGATGCCCTGCCAGCCAAAAACTTTAAATAATTTAGGTGACCATGTTTGAGTCGCTGCCGGATATTTTAACATAGTTGTGGAATATCGTACCCCTTTTTATAATAAGGTGATAAAAAAAGTTACCATTACAGCAGGCATGCTGGCGATAGGCTGCTCATATTGAAGCAATTGGAAAAATAGCATTTTTATATATAGGTATGGTTAATGATTTGAAGGTTTTACTTGTAAAGAGCAAGCATGAAGAAAGAAGAAATTCACTTTGAAGATATTAAACGGTGGTTATTTGGTGATACGCCTCCTGCTTTTATGATAGAAGTTTTTTTCCGAACGGTATTAATCTACATTTTTTTGCTATTGATTGTACGGCTGATGGGCAAGCGCATGTCGGGGCAAATAACGCTTACCGAAATGTCGGTGATGATTACGCTGGGCGCTATTGTTTCGCCGGCTATGCAGTTGGCAGACCGGGGGCTTTTCTTTGGCATAGTTGTATTGCTGTGCTCGCTTTTTTTCCAACGCGGGTTTAACTATCTGGGAGTAAAAAACAGTAAAGTAGAAGAGATAACGCAAGGCACTATGAGCCTGCTGGTAAAAGATGGTGAACTGAACCTGAAAGAAATGGAAAAGGCATCGGTAACAAAACAACAGTTATACGCCATGCTGCGCGGGGAAAAAGTGCAAAACCTGGCCAAGGTAAAACGTGCGTATTTCGAGTCGTGCGGTATGCTGAGTGTATTTGAAAACAAAGAAGAAAAACCAGGTCTTGCCATTCTTCCGCAGTGCGACCCGGCTGTTGTTAAAGACCTGCAGCACCAGGCAAATCATGGAAGGAGAGCATGCACCAACTGCGGGCATGTGCAACAGGTACCGCATAAGAAAACAACACCCTGCGAGGTATGTAACGAAACGGAATGGATAGACGCTTTCCTGATTAATCAACAAGAATCATAGGACTTATGAAGCAGGACGACATAAAAATAGAAGACTGGGCGAGAATATTGTTTGGACAGGTGCCGCCGGAGTTTTATGCAGAGTTGGTTATACGCGCTTTTGTAGTATATGCAATACTTACGCTGAGTATGCGGCTGATGGGTACCCGGATGTCGGGGCAGGTTAGCCGGCTCGATATGGCCGCTATGGTGTCGCTCGCTTCGGCAATCGGGGTTCCCATGCTTTCGCCGTACAATGGTATGCTTCCGGCATTTATCATTGCATGTATAGTTGTTGCGATCAGCCGGTTGGTAGCCAAATGGAGTTATAACAACCAGCAGTTTGAACAACTGACTCAAGGTGATGTGGACATATTGGTAGAAGAATCGGTAATACAGCAGGCTATTATGAAGAAAACACGCATTAGCCGTGAGCGGCTGTTTGCACAGCTACGATCGGAAAAGCTGAGCCACCTGGGTAAAGTAAAAAGGGTTTATCTCGAAGCAGGCGGTACTTTTTCTATCATTGAAAACGATAAGGAAATACCCGGCCTGATGATATTGCCCGAATGGGATGAAGATTTTAAAAAGGATACCTTAAAAGAAACGGACACTGTTGTGTGCCGAAACTGCGGTGGAAAAAAACCGGACAACGCACCGGCAAACGGAAGCACAAAATGCCCTGAATGCAGCGCTTGCGACTGGACAAAAGCAGTACTGGAAAAGCAGTAGCTGCCGGTACTACCTATTCATTAAACTATGTGTGCATTACAGATTGCCGCATGATGCAATGTGTGTTACGGATAAAAAAAAGGTTATGAACCAATGGAATAAACGTTACCTGCTGCCGGTTTTTATTTGCAGCTTATTGCTCCTGTGCAGTTGCAGCCAGGAACAAAGAGACCGGGAAATAAAAGCAGACTTTACCGTAAAAGCAAAAGGCGATATTGACTATGCAGGCATACGCTTTACAGTGAAAGACGGCATCATTTCTATTGATGGCGAATGCCCTACACAAGTAGCAAAAAGTAAGGTAGAAACTAAAGCAAAAGCTTTATATGCGGTAAAAGAAATAATCAGCCATATTAAGATAGCACCCGTAGTTATCGGCACCGACCATCAGTTAAAACAAGGCGTAGATAGCATATTGGGCAAATATCCCGGTGTAGAGGCAATAGTGAAAGACAGTGTTGTGCATCTTTTGGGCAAAGCAGAGAATAAAGACGAGCAGAAACTGTTAGCTGCTATTCAAACCCTGCGGCCAAGGCAATTGCAAAATGAGGTGGCGTTTAAATAAATAGCCGGCGGGTTTCGCCTGTTAGCCTACAGCGCTTTTGCAGTTCACTTTCTACTGCTGTGTTTAGTAGTACACTGTAACTTAAGTTAGTTTACATATCCCGTATAGTCCGGATGTTGCGGCGCCACCCGGTAGCATGGCTATGGGCGGGCGTCCCGCCCGCCTAAAACTTGAAATAATTTAAGTTACACTGTAGTAGTAGAAGAAGATTAAATTCTGTTGGATATTTAAGATAACAGATATTGAGATATGGCTGTAAATGATTATGCAGGAAGTTAACAACACCGCTAAAACATATTGCCGCTATCGGGCAGTAATGCGCCTTCCTTTTTTCGCTGTACAATTTCGTCCTGCAGTTTTTTCTTCAGCCAATCCAGAAACTTATCAAATACCACCTCAGAAGAGGCATAGTTCTTCCTTGTTTGTGCCGGCCACGCCCAGGAACCCTGCTTAGCGGTTTCACTGATTATACTCCAGTTGCCATCCATAAACAAATCAATGGTCCGGTCAATACGCGGCAGCCATTTGCCGTATATAGACCGTACATCTACCCAGTCCTGTTTTTCATAGTTATAATTGAATGCATTTTTAAAGCAAAACAGGTAATACCGGTTCCTGAAAAAAGGAGTGGCGCCGGTTTTATACAAACTTAAAAATGCATCCGACAATTTAATACCGGAGGTCTTGTCAAGAATATTTTTTAGAATGTATCCATCCACATCACCCAGCAAATCCGACTCGGGCGCAGACCAGTTGTAGAAGTCGTTAATGTCTAAGGAGGAAGAAGCGTCTATCTTGGCTTTTAACGGCTCGTTTATAAACCGTGCCTTTTTAAAATCTGTTTTATTAACCGTTGGATATACTTCATTCCAGTAGGCCGCAATGGAAATATCAGCCGGCCAGCCGGAGATATCTTCGTTGGGAATGGCATAGTTGGAATAAGGCTCCTTGGTTTTAGGATGAAGTAAGGCATCGCAGGCTAATAGCAAATGGCCGGCATCAATTAATTCGGGCTTTCCCCGGTTGTCAACCATCAGATAAGGCGATGGATTATCGCCCCGGCCGTTTTCATCGGCTCTGCGCTTCAGGCATTCTATACAAGGCTTTTCCAGCAGCACCGGGAAGGGATAACTGCCGCCATCCAGCCCAAACGAATCGGGAATAAGCTGGTAGAAAACCTCGCCGCTGTAATACAACAGGCGAAGCGCGCTCAGCACATCGGCAGTGGGCGCTTTGGGGTACTTTTCTTCCGTTTGTTTAATGCATTTTATATAATCGTCCAGGCTTACATTACCGGCGCTGGAATTAAGCTGTAACGGATTGGCTGCCTGAACAGGATTTAAAGGCGGGATAGCATTTATAGACGACATAGCCTGTTAAATTTGCCGGCCTGTTTTAGGATCGTATTTTACTTCTACGGCCACTATCTGGTCGGTCGGCAACACTTCTATCCATTGGGCGCATAAGGCAAACTGCTCTTCCGTTTCGGCCTGGAAGCCGCCCTGCAACGGATCGAAACCATGCTCAAAAACCTTTTCGGTGGGCAGGTAGCTTTTTACTTCGCCATCTACTGCTTCGGTTACCAGTTTGTTGGAATCTTCGTGTTTTGTTTTTACGGTCAGCGAGAGATAAACCAAAGCATCTTCGATAGTCACGAAAAAAGTTCCGGGGTCGTCGTTAATTTTGGTTGAAAAATTCTCATAGCGATCCTTCCGCGGATCGGCAGCATTAAACGGATATGTTTCGAGGAAAAGGATAATTTTATCCAGCTCTTCGGGAGAGCCTTCCTGGTATTGCGCCCCAACGCCGCTCGCGCCTTCCACATTGGCTTTCATCAGCCAGTTAAGCGCTGCCAGTTCCTTTCCGGGCCTTATTGGTATCACAGCCTTTACCCAGGGCGCATTTAAAAAAGCGTTCCGGATATTATCGCCATCCAGTTGCAGCAGCCATCCCAGAGAGCTCCCCAGTTTGGCAGGCGTTGAGTCTTCGGTAATAAAATAGTTCGGACGATAGTTTTCGTTGGCTCCGCCCCAGCTTACAATATCGTCACCTTTAAATACGTCGCCTTCCTTGCCGCTCACATTCTGGAATGTTCTGGTGTGCGCCCGCGGCATCCACCATTCCGGAGCAGTGAAATACAGCATTTTTTCCACATCAAACATAGAGCTCACCAGCTCTGCCATGATATGCCTTATTTGCGCATTGGACATATCCACGCCTACCTTCAGCAGGTCTCCTATCAGATACCGGTACACAATGGTTCGTTCTTCTTCTCTCAGCTCTTCAAATTTTCGCGGCTGCACATTGCTGGCTACCTTTATCCGGTCCCTTGCTTCTTTTACAAAAGCTTCTTTGGCCAACTGTGCTTTTTCTGCCGTATAGGTGGCTACATCCGCGTTATATTTATCATTGGCTGCTTTTATGGTGGCAGCATCTGCCACATACACTAACTTCAGTTTCAGGGTAAGAAAATCGCCGTCAAAATTTACTTTCCGCAGGTGAATACTGAACGAGGCCGGCGTAAGGCCAAAGAAAACAGGATCAACATTTTTACCTTCGAGGCAACTGTCGTACACGACCTGGTTAAGTGTGTAGCCCGGTATTACTTCCACTTTATAATCGAGATAATTCATGTGAATATAATCCCCGTCGAAATCGGAATTCGCCCCGCCCTTATCATCAAAGGGCGCATTCTCGGTATGTTCGGTATAGGTTTCTACGGTATCATTATCGCCGCTCCAGCCTTTAAAATACAGCTTGCTTGTATAATCTTTGGTAACGGGCTGCGGTGTTGCGGCCAGCTCGGGATGCGGTAACGAAGACATATCCGGCGGCTCGGCAATATGCACCAGGTTGGCCAGGCCCAAATCACTGCCCGGCAAGTCCACATACGTTTGCCAGCACAGGCTGGTACCGATGTCCTGCACCTGCACGCCCACCTGCCGCATCTTCCGGCGCAGTTCATAGTTAATCAGTTCTTTTGTTGTGTTTTGCAATACGTACCGCTTGCTGGAAACATCCTGCACTTCGGTTGTGGTTTTAAACGTCGTTTTAAAATTGTTTTTAATCTCAGTGGTCAGCTTGGTGCTCTGCTGCCGCATGTGCTTGTACGTAGCTTCCTTGGCCGTCTTCTGGTTATTTTCCAATCCGTAACTGGTAGTGGTATCTATATGTCCGGTTGCCGAATAAACGCCCGGCGCGCCACCCGAAACCGTTCCGCCGGCATTAACGCTGATACCGAATTTTGCGTTCTCCTGGTTTTCGTCTTTTACAGCCCGTGCTATGTCGTCCTGGTCGGTAGTAGCGTCTTCATTTTTTACACTTGTTTGGGTAGCAGATTCGGTAAACCGCTCGGTGATCTGTTTTCTTGTCTGGATTTCTATCAGCTCCAGCGACGAGCCGGGACTAAGCCAGATGTGTTCTACGGGCGAGCCGAGGAAAGTATCAAATTCAAAGAAGTACTGCCTGAACAAATGAACAATACCAATGGGCGACAAGGAAACGTTTCCAATGTCTGTTTTAGGGTCGAAGTTTTCCATCGGGTCTAAAAACCGGCTCACTTCATCGAGTTGGCTGATGTCAATGATCTTCTCTTCGGGAAAGAATATTTTAGTCAGTATATCAAACTTGCCCTCTTTAAACAGTTCGTTTAATGCACCGGCCATAGCCGATTCTGTTGCGATGCGCTTCAGCAGTATTTCCGACACCTGCGCCTGGTTGGCATTGAAGTCTAAATTAATTTGCTGGTCTGCGGGAAAGCTACGCCTTATAAAAGCCAGATTGTCCTGCTGCAGAAGTGTTTGTACATCCGGCAACAGTTCAGTCAGCGCTTCTTCGCTTACCAGTTTATTCCAGATGGCCGGGTCGTCTTTTGATAATCCGCCCTGAACAATCCGCTGCTGAATAAGCTCCGTAATATAAAACCGGTAAGGCCCCGGAACACTGGTTCGGTTGGGAATATTTAAAGTGCCGATATTCAGCTTTAGTATTTCGAAGAAAATTTTATCATTCGTAAAATCGGTGATTTTTACGTCTGTATCCGGGTGCATTTTAGCTAACAGGGCATCTACGATTTTTAATTGCGAATCCTTTACGCCGGGATGAAACCGCTCGATGGTTCTTTTAGATTTCCAGCCCAGTAATGGCTGATATACGCCAAATAATTCGCTTGCATACGGAAGCACATTCGTAAACTTACTCAGGTCAATGGGGCTGGGCATAATTTTTATTTTAGACGGGTGAAAAGGAAAGTCGTTGGCAATTCTGCAAACCGTTATCCGGAAGTATATTATAATTCAGGTTGCAAATAATAAATGCCTGCTGCTTACCATGCACTGTTTGCAACTTTGCACTGATATATACATGCAGGACTTTGTATCTTTTGCAGCTTAGTCGTTTCTTTTGTTTGTTGCGCTAACAAAGCGGCTCCACTTTTTTAATGTGCCGGTTAATTGATTTTGTGGCGCAGGCGGCGTATTAATTCCTGTCGTAAACAGGTTCTGTACTAATCTGTAATAAGGGCAAGATAGAACAGTTAACGGAAGAGGCTACGTAAAATAGCTATAACCATAAGAATGGTGCAGCGATATTATTTTTCAAAACCCAATAACCGGTTGCAATAATTTCTTACAAGCTCATTGCATCGTACACAATAACCTTCTCCCAAAGCTGGCTGTAATTTTTAATGAACGCCAGGTGGATAGGGTCTTTCTGATAGTTGGCCTGGTCGGTGAGGTTATCAAAAAACATAATCTCCGATACGCCCCAGGACTGATCTACTACATCCCGCTTTTCGGTGGCGGCAACGATGCCTACATACAGCTTTTTTATTTGCCTGATGCCGGCCAGTGTTTTCACGCCTTCGGCCAGTTTATCGCGGTCTGCAACAGAGCCCGCTTGTTTCAGCCAGAAGATGGCGTGGTGAATAAGCGGCGGCGTGTCTTGCTGTTTAGCAAAAGCAGAAGATGGCACAATGGCCGCAGCGCCGAGTGCAGCGGCAGCAGTTATAAATGTTCTTCTGCCGGTAGTTTTGTTTTTCATAGTACAAGTATAAGCTGAATTAGGATAAGAGGAATGGCAATCTTTTGCAAGGCTGCAACCGCGTTGTATGCTTTCAGCACATATAAAAGAGTAAATTTTAGCAGGCATTTATCAATCCAGATCAAAACAACAATTTACGAAACAGGGCTATTATCAACAAGGTTCGGAACCTTTTAAAGGTTCCGAACCTTGTAAGAATCGTCTGGAACAGCACCTTTACAACGCCGTGTTTATACCATTGTTTTGCCTGAAACCAATAGTACGTATTTACCCGGAAAACTGCGCTTACTCTAAGTTCAATACCTTGCCTTTGGGATACTTTACCGTGTACGCAAACCGCAGCTTTTTTACTTCTCCGGGCGCCAATGTAAACTTCCAGTTCAGCAGGCCGGTTTCTTTATTTACATCTGCAGCACTGCTTTCTAATAGTTCCACTTCAATCTCTTTATTCGTGGTCAGCGGATACTGGTCGTTCAGCGTTATGCCGATGACTTCATTCTTATTATTTTTTACTGTTGTTTCATACACAAATTTCTGCAGCTTATTACTGCCCAAAAATTTTATACTGCTGAAGTCGTTCAGCTTTTCCCTTTTTATAGCTACCCGTTTATCTATGCCTAATGTAAGGCTTAGCGTGTCTTTGGTATCATTCGGATTAATGAACGATTTACCAACATAGGTGCCTTCAAAAATAATATTAGCCGCGCCCGGCAGCAGGTTGAGCGGCTGCCAGTTAATTATATCCGCAACCAGAAATGCATTGTTGTCTAATTTGGGCACCACATAGTGCCTGTACAGCGCAGGCACATCCATCGTTTTAAGTATGGCCGTTTGCTCTTTGCCGTTGGTGGGCACATCATACGGAATGTCCAGGTCAAAGGAAATATTCAGCGCTTTATCGGCAACGGAAATATAATCTTCCAGCCCTTCCTTTAAAGTAACAACAGTAGCCCCGCCGGCAGCCTGCGCACCGTATAATTGTGCGGCCTCACTACCTTTCAGCTTACTCACAGTCTTAATCGCATTAGGATTAATTTTTTGGAACTCCGCATCGCTCATAACAGCGCCGTTTACAATATAAACCGGCTTCGGCATATAGTCTTTGTCATCAGTTTCCCTGCTACTGCTGCCATAGCCGGTAACAACAACTTCATTTAAAGCGGTGCCGGGGACGCGGCCCATCAGTGCATTATCAAGGCTTGCCACGCCACGCAGCCGTAAAGTTTTATCCAATACAGCCACCGGGTCTATATAGCCTAAAAACCAGGACTGCAGTTGTGGTGCAGCGCCCCATTGCGAAGGGATGGACGTGGATAAAGACAGCTTTACGCCTTTCCAGTCTATGCCGGATGTCTGTACAATTTTAGCCTTACAAACCAGCTTCACCGGGCTTGTAATATTTACTATCCGCACATCATAAAACGGCGTCCAGTAAGCGTTTCGCGCAATGTAGGAAATAGTAAAAACAGCATTGCCGCCTGTAGCTGCAGATAGCTGTAAGGAGAACCTGCCTGCGGTGTTTACATTTTTCTTTTCTTCTTCCGCTATCTGGTTTTGTATTTTGTCTGCGGTTTCGGTTATCTTCTTTTTCCGGCCGGCAAGCTGCAGCAATGTTGTCTGCAATTCCAGCGATTTTATTTTGTAATACTCCATCAGTTTTACAAGTTCTGCCACACTCAACCCGGTTTGTGTTCCTTTAATATCGCGGTTGGCTTTTAATACTTCTAATAGATCGGTTGTAGTAGCAATGGATAAATTGATGTGGCTGATAGCATCCTGCACGTGCTCCAGCGAATCCTCGAGCATTATTATGCGGGCAGATTTATTGCCCGGCGCTAAAAAGTTATTACTGAATTCAACACTTAAGATGGTGACTGTATTGGGCGCTTTTATCTGGACGCTGTTAATGTCAATATCATTACTGATGTTGTCAATTATCAGGTCGTTATTACCCTGGTGCAAAGACGCTGCAGCAGTATGGGTAAGTTCGGCGCCGGAGTGATATACCGTAACTGAGCCAAGCACGGCGCGGGTGGTTATTTTTTCGCCTTCGGCAAATGAAAACAGAAAGCAACAGGAGAGCGCAGTGGCAATAAAGATTCGTTGAAGCATATACATCCCTTTTACCTAAGGATGCAATGCTTCAACGAATTACATACGCGAGTTAGAAAAAATCCGGAACTGATGATTATTGCTTTTGACTATGCATCAGCAAAAACTCAAACGCTTTACCAACAGCCGCCTTAGTATCAGCACCTGCATCAACTGCACTTATCGGCACCGTTTCTTTTGCCCTGCACCCCGGCAGGGCAGCAGCTTCTGCGGATGCATTAACCGGCGCAATAGCGGCTGGTTTGTCAGGCATTTCGCAATTGTAGCGGTAGCACATATTGCCGCCGTTACCAACGCCCGACAAATAAATGCGGTCGGGATCGCAATGATATTGCTGTATAAAAAAATCCAGCATGAGGGTAATGAATGAAACATCGTTAATAGCATCTTTACTGCCGCCTACCGTATTTACGTTACTGTTCCAATGGCCGGCAATGGCATCAGGATACATTATCACGCAGTTGGCGCTATCGGCTTTTGCATGAATAAGATTGCCATACAATTTGATACTGTTTTTAGCGCTGCTTTTATCATCGTGCAGAAAAATAAGCAGCGGATATACCTCACTCTTTCCATAGCCCGCAGGCATATAATAGGTAATGTTGCGCGGAATCTCATTGATAATAAAATCGCTCGTATAGATACCGCCGCCTTTCAGGGAATCGTACTGGCAAAAAGCGGTAGCATAATTCATCAGCAACAACAAAAGAGCGTATAGCCGCAACAATTTCATAAGTAATTCAATTACCAAAATTATTCCTTCTTTTATCGGCCGCTACTGCATTGCTGATAAGGAAATGCAAATAAAAATCTTCCCGGATTTCAAAGCTTTATTGCAGTTGCCAATAAGATAAATTAAGGGCTACTATAATAATTGCAGCGATAGGTATCTGACACTTTAAAAGTGTCTGATACCTATCTCGCAACAAAAGGCCACCTGCCAAAGATGACCTTTTATAAGTAATGGTTGCGGAACTATAGCTCTTACTTAGCCACACCCATACCGCCAAAATATCTTTTAAAGGCGGAGGCTTCAATGGCAAATACCCCGTCATTGGCAACGGTATTAATGGGCCGCCACCAGCTTATATCGTAAAAGTAAAAGTCGCCATTGTAGGTATTGGCCGTTACGTCGGTTACGCCCCAAGGGTTGCGGAGAATGATGTACTTACCGCACCGGTTGTAGCCCCAGCCCAATATGGTGTAGCAATGCGATGCTACCACGTTGGCATCGGTATAGTTAATGCCTCTTTCTTCATAGGTGCCCGTAGCAAACGTCCAGGCGGTCATCGGGTTGAAGGTTTTGTAGCTTAGCGAATTAGCCCGTACATAATTCCAGAGATCATCGGCGCTATGGCTGTCGGTATCGTAATAGTTCCTGCTTTTGCCATTCAACTGCGCCGTAGCCCATACGCAATCGCCCCAGGCAGTTGCACTTATGTCCGGATGGTCGGTAAGCGTCCCGGTTTTCAGTTTGGCAAACGCTTTTTCATATACGGCAGGCCATATCTCGCCGTCTTCGCTCGACCTTGCATAGATAAAGCCGCCCCACGAAGCCACCGGCACCGTATCGGTTACTTCCATCTCTTTGTCCAGCGCGCCGTTGCTGTCGGGCAGGTAAAAATTAATGATGTTGGTAAACGCTTCCTGGTCGCTGCCGGTAGCCCTGGTAATGTTCCGTATTTGCTTCGGCGTTGCCCAGGCTACTGCAGACAGTGCAGCAATAAAATAGCAGTTGGCTACTGCGCCCTGTACCGGGTCGAAGTATTCTGTTCCTTCATTAAAAAACCTTCCTTTATCCATCCAATTGGCGCCGGGTGGCGTCCAGTCCTGGTTGGCATTGCCGGCATTTACTTCGGTATAAGAAATTGTTCTTACAATGTCTTTGGTATATACCTGCAATTGCTGCCGCAGGTATTCTTCGTGCGGCAAAGCCAGTTTTACCGTAACATAGCGGCGGTCGTACAGATTAATACAATAAACAGCAAGGTCTGCTACAGATTGCACATTAAACCGCTGCCCCAGGTCTTTCAGGTACTTAACGTCTTCAAAATTATGGTTACTCTCCAGGTCGCTTTTATCTATCCGCAATTCAATATCCAGCAGTGGCGAGCGCACTCTTTCCAGCTTGTTATCTTTCAGGGCAAGGCCGGTATATAACGGCCCTTCAAACACAGGATCAAACAGCTCCTGGTAAGGCGTCTGCAACACTTTTTCCAGGAGCTTGCGG
Source organism: Ilyomonas sp. (assembly GCA_965247435.1). Classification (GTDB taxonomy): domain Bacteria; phylum Bacteroidota; class Bacteroidia; order Chitinophagales; family Chitinophagaceae; genus Ilyomonas. The sequence continues at coordinate 4,500,847 of OZ252019.1, forward strand.
GGCTCGGCAACCGCTTTCCAGTTTATCTTTTTGCCGGCTACTACTTCTGCAAGGGCGTAAGGATTAATAACGCCGCAGTTCTGCCCGGCTGCGGTGGATGGCACATCTGTCATGAGATTCGTTTTTTAAGGTTTGCGCACAGGCGTTATTACCTGAGGTTATATCTCATTAGACGTAAAACAAATGAGGAAGGAAACAATCAGCAGCTACGATATATAAACAAGCAAAAGCAGTATCGGTAGGTTAACAACAGACATCAGGCTTCGCAGCAGTGGCCTGCCAGAAGAGCGCTTTTAGCATAGCTTAGTAATTTCCGCAGTCATTCATCTGTAAACAGGCTGCTTCTGCATAACTCCACGTATCTTGCCGACAGGTATAGCTGCCTGTTTAGTGTATTTCACTATACTAACACAACACTGCTAACTTTACCCCTTCATGCAACCGGACGACCTAACGATTCAATTTGTTACCTGTTAAACAAAAAAATTTTTTTTATTTTAAAACATCAATGCATGAGTGCGGCTTATGCAACTTTCTGTTTAATTTAAAAAATATCGTGTATGAAGATTATAATTTCTATATGCTGCCTGCTTGGTTTCCTTTCTCTTTTTGCTCAAACCAAAAGACCGCTTACACCTGTAGATGTATATCGTTTGCAAAACATCAGCGATCCGCAAATTTCGCCGGAAGGAACCTGGGTGGCGTATGTGTTAAGTTCGGTAGATACGGCAAAAGATCAACGGAATGCAGACTTGTGGATGATAAGCTGGGATGGCAGGCAAACGGTGCAGTTGACCAATACGGCTGCAGGTGAGTCGGCGCCGCGCTTTAGTCCGGATGGAAAATACCTGTCGTTTTTATCAGACCGGAAAGAAGCGTCCGCTAAAGAAGATAAAAATGAAGGGAGCCAGTTGTGGCTGCTGGACCGCCGCGGCGGCGAAGGCAGGAAAATAACCACTGTGAAAGGCGATATCGAAGCGTATGCATGGAGCCCGGATGGGAAAAAGATAGTGTTGGTAATGAAAGATGCCGACTACAGCGATACATCGGAAGATAAAGCGCGCGACCCTTTTGTAATGGACCGCTATCATTTTAAACAGGATATAGAAGGGTATCTGAATAACCGGAGAGATCACCTGTATTTGTTGGATATAGATACAAAAAAGCTCGACACGCTTACCAGCGGAGTATATGATGAAACGTCGCCTGCATTCAGCCCCGATGGTTCGCAGCTCCTTTTTGTAAGCAACCGGACAGCGGAACCGGACAAAAATGAAAACAGCGGGATATGGATAATGGATGCTAAGCCGGGTGCATTAGCAAAACAACTTACCGATTTTGCAGGTGCAGAGACCGAGCCGGCCTGGAGCCCTGATGGTAACCGAATCGCTTACCTGCAAAGCAGCAGCGCAGAAAATTTTACTATGTATGGTGAAGCTTATCTCGCGGTTATTGCAAAAGAAGGCGGCAAGCCAGCCTTGTTGTCTGCACCCATGGACCGGCCGGTAAAAAGTCCGCGCTGGGCGAAAGACGGGAAAACCGTTACCGCATTAATGGAAGATGACCGGCAATGTTACCCGGTGCAATTTGCGGTGGCAGACGGAAAAATGAAGCCGCTCTTCAGCGGAGACAGGAGTGTGAGTAAACTGGTATATAATAAAGCGTTGGACAAATGGCTGGTCGAAATGAGTGAGCCGCAAATGCCTTCTGAATTGTACGTACTGGATAACGGCGCTACGAGGAAACTGACCAATGTATCGGACTCTTTCCTGGCACCTATACAATTATGTACCGTAGAAGGGTTTAAATCTGCAAGCAGCGACGGAACTACTATTTCCGGCATCCTGTACCGTCCTCAAAATACTACCGGCAGGCTTCCCTTGATCCTGTTTATCCATGGCGGCCCGGTTGCGCAGGACGAGTTTGAATTTGATTTGTACCGCCAGGTGCTGGCGGCCGGCGGCTATGCGGTGGCTGCGGTTAACTACCGTGGAAGCAGCGGCCGCGGCATCGATTTTACGAGGTCCATTTATGCAGACTGGGGTAATAAAGAAGTGCAGGATATTGTTGGCGCGGCCAATTATTTAATTCAGAAAGGCATTGCCGATTCGGCAAGGATGGGCATTGGCGGCTGGAGCTATGGCGGCATCTTAACGGATTATACCATTGCAACGGATAGCCGCTTTAAAGCCGCGGCGAGCGGCGCGGGCAGTGCATTGCAGTTGAGCATGTATGGGGTGGATCAGTATATAACGCAATACGAAACGGAGCTGGGCACTCCCTGGAAGAATACGGATAAATGGATACAATTATCATATCCGTTCTTTCATGCAGATCGTATAAAAACGCCCACCTTATTCATGGCGGGTCAAAAAGATTTTAATGTGCCTTCCGCCGGCGCCGAGCAAATGTACCAGGCACTTCGCTCTATAGGAATTCCAACCAGGCTGGTTATTTACCCGGATCAGTTTCATGGAGTAACGGTACCGAGTTACCAGGTGGACCGCCTGCAACGGTACTTGGAGTGGTTTGGAAAGTATTTGAAGTAGCAGATTACAATTGATGATGATAGTATCAGACATATTTCAGAAAATTTTGTTAGCCAAACTATCATCTGTAAAATAGAGTTGCAACTTAGAATAAGTGGTGGCGCAGGTAAGGACAACTATTTCAGGGAGGCCATTGAAAAATAATTGTTACGGAAGTAAATGCGCGGAGCGAACCTATTTTCCTCCATCTTTTTACGCAACCTTTTATATCGGTTGCCTTTTTCCATTAAGGGAAAAAGAAAGCGGGAAAAATTAAGTATAAAGTTTTCTTCTGAACACCTATGGTAATAGTATTTGTTGGTGAGTCCTGTACCGGGATAAAAATGTTGTTGTCAACAATCCATCCGCTGATCTTTGGGAGCAGGTAATAAAAGCGGCCAATCTTTCAATAATGCAGATACATAAGGATGGTGATAAGACATTGCTGCACGTTGCCCGAATGCCCGCCACGATCATAAAATATATATAGTTTGGAGGTTGGAGTAAAGGCAATTTGCCTGCTGCACAGAGCATCGCAGGCAGGAAAAAAATACGGAAACAATTTTTGAAAAACGGCGCAATGCCGGCTTTTACGCCTGCGCTAAATCGCTCACGATAGCGTCGTCTTTTTGTGCAACCGGTTGTTGCCTCTTTTTCCTTTTAACGAGTGCATTTACCCTGCCCAACAACAATATGCTGATGCCGGAGATGACCACAATTACATAACCAATGATATTATAGTGCTCCAGCGGGCTGCCTTTTGTTTGTTGCACCACAATCGTTCCTGCAACAGCAGCGGCCACGCCGCCTGCAATCTGCTGCAACGAAGCATTGATGCTCATAAAGGCGCCGCGGTCTGCCATTTCCGGCACGGCGCTTACCAATGCGCCGGCAGGAATCATGCGGCTCATAATGCCTATCATCATTAAAATATTAAAAACCATCACCAGCCATAAGGGTGTTACCGACATGTTAGTATATAGCACGCACATCACCATCATCCAGATGGATGCGGCGATAAATATTTTAAACTTATCAATTTTATCGCTCACCCTACCTACGAGGGGCATAATAACGAGTGAGCTAATACCCGACACCATAAACAACACCGGTAGCTGCTGTTGCGTAATGTGCAGGTTGTTGATGGCGAAAGCGCTGCCGAAAGGCATCATCATAAAGCCGCCGATAGAAAGCAAGGCCGTAGCGGTAAAGCCGATCCGGTAATCCTTTTTGGCAATGGCGTGCCATAAATGCATCAGTGCATTTTCCTGTTGCTGCATCTTCAGATGTGCTGTTACCGGTTGCAGCCTAACAATGATGAAAACGGCGATGATAACCGACAAGCCCGCGACCATTAAAAAAGTAGATTCCCAGCCCCAGGCATTGGCAAGCAACAAACCGATGGGTACGCCCAACACCTGGCTGGCGCCGAAACCCATTTGCACAAAACCCATTACCCGGCCGCGCTGTTGCAACCCAAACAGGTCGGTAAGAATAGCCATGGATATGGAACCGATTACGCCGCCAAACAAACCAGTAACAATTCTTGCCGTTAGCAATGCTGTATAGGAATGTGCCAGCCCGCAGCAGAACGTGCCCACTATAAAACCGAAATAAAAAAAGAGCAGCAGTTTCTTACGGTCAAACTTATCGGCAAACCCTGCCGTGAGCAAGCCCGAGAGGCCCGCACTGAAAGCATACGCCGATACGGTAAAACCAAAGGCCGATGGTGTAAGGTTGAGTGATTTCATCAGTATATCGCCCAGTGGTGATAGTACCATGAAGTCGAGTATCACGGTGAACTGTGTAATGGCTAAGATGAAAATGACGAATTTCTGGTAGCCCGTAAAAGGCATGGTTGCTGGCTGTTTCATAACGGTAGTATGGGCAAAGTTGCAACATCAAATGTAAGCAAGCGGATGATGTTTTTATGATGTTCTCTTATAAGGCACTGCGGGTTTACAACGGAGAAGCCGGTTTTTGTGTATTGGCAGCATGCGCACACCAACACTGCAAAACCTAAAAAACTTTTACAATAGCAAAGATCGCCACTCACTTGCTACTCTTCTGCTGAATCAACTCATGCAGGTTGAAATAATTTATCATTGCTCAATAGAATCTTTATTGCTCAAAGGCTGCCCGATTGAAGTGGATACCCCGCTGAAGGGTTCGTGCGTTGGCTTTTGTGGCGGAGTAGCAACGTAAAGCGGGAACTGCTGCTAGTACTTGCATTACAGCCGACAGCCACAAATAAAAATCAAAATTCAAACGCTGTAAGCTTAATGCTCAAGGCAGAAAGCTGATAGCAATAGCTAAAAGTTAACAGCTTTATTCCTTCTTTAACTGCACTAAAACTCACCAGCCGGCGCTATCTCTATTTGCAAGCTATCATTATGCGGTAAGATTTTTTTCTATTACATAATTCATGACGATGAGCTCATACCGTGAATATTTAAAGTAAAAAAACAAACATCCCTCACACTTTCCCCTTCTTTATCTCTTCCACCACACCCGGATCAAGCAGTGTCGTTAGATCACCAACATTCTCTAAATCCCCTTCGGCTATCTTGCGCAGGATGCGGCGCATGATTTTACCGCTGCGGGTCTTAGGTAGACCACTTACAAATTGTATCTTATCGGGTTTGGCAATGGCGCCGATGATGCGGCTTACGGTTGCTACAATATTCTTCTTGGCAAAATCATCATCGCCTGCATGGCCATTGTAAATAACATACGCATAAATACCCTGTCCTTTTATATCGTGCGGGTAGCCTACTACGGCGCTTTCTACCACGCCGGCGTGCATGTTAATGGCATTTTCAATTTCGGCAGTGCCGATGCGGTGGCCGCTTACATTCAGCACATCATCTACGCGGCCGGTAATGCGGTAAAAGCCGTTCTCATCGCGCAGCGCACCATCACCCGTAAAGTATAAATTGGGATACGTACTGAAATAGTTTGTACGGCAGCGCTCATGGTCGCCATACGTGGTGCGCAGGATGCCCGGCCACGGCGATTTAATGCACAGGTTGCCGCTTACGCCGTTGCCTTCAATTTCCTTACCGTTTTCATCTACTAAAATGGGCTGTACGCCAGGCATCGGCAGCGTGGCAAAGGAAGGCTTCGCGGGCGTTACGCCTGCTAAGTTGGAGATCAGTACACCGGAAGTTTCGGTCTGCCACCAGGTATCTACAACAGGGCACTTTTTTTTACCGATATGCTCATCGTACCAATGCCAGGCTTCTTCGTTTATCGGCTCGCCTACGGTGCCCAAAATTTTTAAAGAAGATAGGTCTTTGCCTTCCAATGGCTGCAAGCCAAAACCCATCAGGCTGCGGATGGCAGTCGGCGCCGTGTACAAAATATTTACTTTATGCTTATCAACAACATCCCAGAACCTGCCGGCATCGGGCCAGGTAGGGATGCCTTCAAACATGAGCGAAGTAGCGCCTGCGCTCAGCGGGCCATATAAGATATAACTATGGCCGGTGATCCAGCCGATGTCCGCCGTACAAAAGTGCACGTCGCCCGGCTGGTATTGAAATACATTGACGAAAGTATAGGCCGTCCAGACCATGTAGCCACCGCCCGTATGCACCACGCCTTTGGGCTTGCCGGTGCTGCCCGAAGTATATAAGATAAACAAGGGGTCTTCGGCATCCATCTCTTCTGCCGGAAAGGAAACGATGCCTTCCTTCTCTACCTGCGCCTCTGCATGTTCCATCTCATCTTCCCACCATACATCCCTTCCTTTGCGCATGGAAATAGGCGTGCGGGTACGGGTATAAACAATCACTTTTTTTATCGTTTTATTGCCGAGCAACGCATCATCTATTACATTCTTCAGGGGAATCACTTTCTCGCCCCGGTAAGCGCCGTCGGCCGTAACAATGTATTCCGCTCCGGCATCGTCCAGCCGGTCGGCAATACTCTGTGCCGAGAAGCCGCCAAACACCACGGAGTGTATTGCCCCAATACGTGCGCAGCCCAATACCGCATACGCTAACTCCGGCACCATGCCCATATAAATACATACCCGGTCGCCCTTCTTAACACCGTTGTTTTTTAGCACCTGTGCAAACTGGCAAACCCTTTTATGCAAACGGTTATAGGTAACGATCCGTACGCGGTCTTCGGGGTTATTCGGCTCCCAGATGATGGCCGGCTTTTCGCCCAATTCCTCTAAATGACGGTCTATACAGTTTTCGGTAATATTAAGCTTGCCACCCGCAAACCATTCTATTTTGGGTTCGGTAAAGTTCCAGTCCAGCACTTTTGTCCAGGGTTTTCGCCATTGAAAGTGCTGCGCAACAGCTCCCCAGAATGCTTCGGGATCGGCTATACTTTTCTGGTAGGCGGCGTTGTATTCGTCCAATGTTGTTAGCTGGTAAGGATATGGCATAATTCAACCGGTTTTTTGAGTGTTTAAAAGTACAACATCAGAATGATTTATGGAGTAGCGGGTTGAGGAGTAGCGGATGACAGGTTGCGAGTTATGGGTTGCGGGTGACGAGTGATGAGTTGCGGGTAATAAGTGACGAGTTGAAAAATAGCCGGATAGGATGGGTGAAGAAAACGCAGGTATAAAAAGAAATACAGAATAACCACTTCTGCTTTGTAAAAGCACTGCAGGCAATAAGCGCCGGCCAGTAAAATAGCTGTGCCTTCGTGCTTATACGACAAATTGTAGCTGCAACCTTTAGCATTTCTTAATACCTTTTATACATCTTTTTCAGCAACTTGCACCCTGAACATTTGAGGCGTGTGATGGTTATTGAATGGCTGAATAAATATTATTTCCTGTTTCCCCTATTGCTGCTCTGTATTGCTGTTGTTAAATGGCTGGGCGCTTCTGCTTTTTTGCACCACGAAGATGGAATGGCCGGTGTTATTACCCTCCTTTTTCGCTGGTTTTCTGCCCCCGATTACCACGTGTGCGACGCGCCCTGGCAAGTACGAACCATGCGGCTGATGAATGTAGTATCCCTTTTATTTTATGCGGTGCTGATTGCATCTATCGGTGTGGCAGTACTGATTAAATTGTTTGGTTAGCCATTCGGCGCAGCCTGCGTTATCTTTGAAAACAAATCTTCTGCATGTCGTTACAGGTTAGCCATTTGCTTAAAATATACGGTGCGCAAAAAGCAGTTAATGATGTTTCTTTCCACATTGGCAAAGGCGAGATTGTAGGCTTCCTGGGTCCCAACGGCGCCGGTAAAAGCACCACTATGAAGATGATCACGGGCTACCTGCAGCCAGATAGCGGCAAAGCGGTTGTATGTGGGATAGATACTGCGGCAAATCCACTGGCCATTAAGAAGAAAATAGGTTACCTGCCCGAAGCAAACCCGCTTTATTACGATATGTATGTGCGGGAATACCTGCAGTTTGTAGCCGGCGTGCACCGGTTGAAAAACGCGCGGCAGGAAGTAAACAGTGTAATAGAACTCACGGGCCTTACGCCGGAAAGCAAAAAGAAAATCGGGCAATTATCCAAAGGCTATAAACAGCGTGTGGGCCTTGCCGCGGCACTGGTGCACCACCCCGAAGTACTGATCCTGGACGAGCCCACCAGCGGCCTCGATCCCAACCAGATCGTGGAAATAAGAAATGTGATAAAGCAGCAGGGACAAGATAAGACGGTATTGTTTTCGTCGCACATTTTACAGGAAGTGCAGGCCATCTGCGACCGGATCATCATCATTAATAAAGGGCAGTTGGTAGCCAACGATACATTGAGCAATCTGCAGCAAGGCCGGCAGCATACAGTGGCAGTAAGCTTTAAAGAAAAGGTGGAACCGGCAATTTTACAGAGCCTGCCATCGGTATCGGCGGTAAAAAAAACAAATGATTATACCTGGCAATTAACCACCGCCAATAACACCCACACCCGCCGTGGCCTGCTGGAACTGGCCTTAGAGCACAACCTGAATATTGTATCGCTGCAAACAGATAGCAGCAATCTCGAAGAAATATTTAAATCGCTCACGGGCACCGGTAATGAAGGGAAGCGTGAATGAACCAGACACTAAATGAAGCTGCAAATGATAAGTTACAGGTTATCAGCTTCGGATGAAAAATAGCAAGATTAGCAACCTGCAGTATTAAATAACTCATGCGAAGCATTGAAAACATATACCAGGCGCCTGCAGTATAAAGCTTATGGCACGCAAACTGAAGTTTACAACCCGCAACTCGAAACCCGTAACCCGTTACTTATAACTCACCACCTCACCTATAAAATAGCTACTGCATGCTCCAAAAAACAACATTGAAATTTTTAAAAGACCTGAAGCAAAACAATGTAAAAGAATGGTTTGATGCTAACCGAAAAGTATATGATGCCGCGCGGGCAGACTTTGCCGGCCTTGTTATCACAGCTATTCAGCAGCACAGTGCAACTGATGAAGATATTGCAGCGCTGCAGGCAAAGGATTGCCTGTTCCGTATTAACCGCGATGTGCGCTTCAGCAAGAACAAAGCGCCGTACAAAACCAACTTTGGCGCCGGCATTGCCCGTGGCGGCAAGAAGAGCATGTATGCCGGTTATTACATCCATATAGAGCCGGGCAACGAAAGCTTTGTGGGTGGCGGACTGTGGATGCCGGAGGCAGCCAACCTGAAAAAGGTACGACAGGAAATTGATTATAATTTTTCTGAGTTTAGCAGCCTTATCAGCAATACCTCTTTTAAAGCGGTGTACGATGATTTATATACCGGCGAGGATTCCAAGCTGAGCCGCCCGCCTAAGGGGTATGATGACAGCAACGTTGCTATAGAATATTTAAAACTGAAAAGCTTTATTGCCTTGCACCCGCTCACCGATGCAGATCTTACCGATAAAGCTTTATCACCCACTATTCATAAGGCTTTTACGGCGTTGTATCCCTTGCTGCAGTTTATAAATGCGGCCATAGAAGGGTAAGCAATAGCATGGCGGTTAAATCTGCTGCTACCGCGGCATATTATTTAACCCACAAACGATAATATCCCTGCATTTGATGGCGTCCGCGACATCCGCAAGCTACCTTGTATATGATTTTGTTTAATCCTTTATCAACAGCGTTTCCGGCCAACCGCTTTTTCAAAAACGTTTACCTTTGCAGCCATTATGACCAATTTTGCGCACGACGAAGTAGTGCCTTATAAAGACAGCGGGCTCAATAAGAAACAGCAGGTAGCTAAAATGTTTGACAGCATTGCCTTCCGCTACGATTTTCTCAACCGGTTTTTAACAGCCGGCATTGACGTGCGCTGGCGAAAAAAGGCGGTTTTATTATTGAAAGCTAAACAGCCGCAAACAATATTGGATGTAGCTACCGGTACCGGTGATGTAGCGATTATGAGTTATAACCTGCTGCATCCGAAAAAAATTACCGGCATAGATATATCGGAAGGTATGCTGCAACTTGGCCGGGAGAAAATAAAGAAAGCCGGCTTGCAGGGGTTTATTGAACTGGTAACCGGCGACAGCGAAACAATCAGTTACCCGGATGCTTCGTTTGATGCAGTAACGGTAGCATTTGGCGTGCGCAATTTTGAGCATTTAGAGAATGGCCTACGTGAAATGTGCCGGGTACTAAAGCCCGGCGGCAAACTCGTGGTGCTTGAATTTTCGAGGCCAAAGAATATTATTTTCAGAGCCTTGTGCGACTTATACAACAATATTATAACGCCGGGCGCCGGCAAACTTTTTACGGGCAATAAAGATGCGTATGATTATTTAAACAAGTCTGTCAAAGTATTTCCGGAACGGGAACGGTTTACAGAAATACTCCGGCAGACAGGTTATACCAACACTTTCTACAAGCCGCTTACTTTAGGCATCTGCTGTGTGTACAGTGCGGACAAGTAATGTAAGAAACGGCCGGATAATTTTATTTAACCAGTACCATTTGCTTGGTACCAACCAGTTTATTATCTACCAGCAACGAGTAATTATAAGCGCCGGCTGCAAGCGTTGCTGCATCTACATTTAATGTGCCTTTGCCGCTGCCGGAGATAGTTACCGTTTTCAATGTTTTACCGCTTTTATCTGTAATGAGGAGTTGGGCTGCAGTAAACTTTTGTGGTAAACTGTAACTAATGGTGGTGCTGTTCGAAAAAGGATTGGGCATATTTTGTTGAAGTGAAGCCGACGAAACAAAAGCTGACTGTTGATTATGGACAGGCAGTTGGTTTGAAACAATCATTGATTTTAATTCATTAATTTGATTTTGAAGTGCAACTATTTTAGCGTCATAATTATTTTTCATTGCATTTACTGCGGAATCCTTTGTATCATTTATCTCACTTAATTCCTGCACCGCTTTTACCAGCGGCACTACAAATTCAGCATAACGCAATCCATATACATCTTTACTGTTCTTTGCAGCATCAACACCACTAAAATCATAATTCAAACTCTTTGCTGCTTTCTCAACATCCTGTGCAATAAAACCTGTGTACGTAACTTTTTCTTTTTCTGCCAAAGCCTTGGTCATTAATGCTTTCCCCTGCCCGCCTGCTTGTTTATCCTGCGGCTGATCTGCATGTAAAAAGTTGTCAATTCCTGTTGCATCTAATGTGTAAGTAATAGGTTGTAGTTTATTGATAAATACAAGCCCGGGAACATTTTGCTTTATGTTCTTTTTAAAACGTCCATCGCTTATGTTGCTCCAGTTAGCATAAGCTCTGTACACACCTGTAGCACCATTGCCCATTGTTACCTGGCTTGATCCTGTGCACACTGTGCCCTGCCCTATGGCAATAACATTGTAATAGCCTGCGCCACTTACGTCTGTATTGGCGCCTACAAATACATTGTTGTAACCATTATCATACGTATAGCCGGCATTGTAGCCAAGGGCAGTATTGTATTGGGAAGCAGTAGTATTGTAAAGTGCGTTGTAACCAACAGCCGTGTTGTAATATCCGCTTTTATTTTCAAACATGGCAGCGTACCCATCAGCTACATTATTGCTTCCGCTTGTATTATAAACCATGGCATACATACCGTTTGCTATATTAGCGCTTCCGGTTGTATTACTATACAAAGCATAATGTCCGTTTGCCGTATTGTAACTTCCTGTTGTGTTGTAATACAGTGCATAATACCCGTTTACAGTATTATAACTGCCTGAGGTATTTGAAGACAGCGCGGCAGCGCCAACAGCCGTATTAGCATAGCCGGTTCCGGAGTAAGCAGCAAGAAATCTTGAGTGGCCCAAATAAACAGCGCTGTCGAGATAAATATTTCTCCAGGATTGCGTATTCGAACCCAAATTGCGCGTTTTATCTTTATCAGGCAGCAAGGCTACATTAATTTTAGTGGGTGCCACAAGGTTTGATAAACTGGTATTTGCGTTTTGTGCATACGTTTTATTGCCTGCCAATAAAACAGCCAATGCAATACTGATGCAGCAGAATAATTTTTTCATGGTGAGTTGTTTTTAGAGTTATAAAATTTAATGGTGATTGCGAGAATGCTTTCAACCATAAAACTATAAGTGTATGCAGCGCAAGTCAACACCCATCCATTATCCGGAAGTAAAAATTGATTGCATGGCGGGAATGGCATGAAAAGCGGCAGCGAAGGTTTTTGGCAGAAATATGTAAAAGGTTGATGTTAGTGTAAGCAATTCAGAGCTTACAACTCCTCAAGGCGTTTTAAAAATTCTTCTTTTTTTCTGCGCGATACATCTACGGTTGTTCCGTCGCTCATAGTAACAGTTCCGCCTTCGCCTCTTGTATATTTTTTTACATGATGCAGGTTTATTAAATGAGAATTATGCACACGCATAAAATCATAATCATTCAATAATTCTTCATACTCTTTAAGCGTTTTGGTTACCAGCATTTTGCTTTTTGAAATAAGGAAGAAATGAGTATAATTTACTTCGGCCTGGCAACGGATAATTTCTTTTACAGGATAAACCGTTAAACCGCTTGCTGTTGGCAGCGTAATTTTTTTAAGATCTTTTTGAAAATGCTTAAGGTTGTGAAACAACGCATCAAACTGTTGTGTGGATTGTTTCTTATTTTGTTTTTGCTGATAGTGATTGATGGCTTCCGCAAGGTCTTCTTTACTGAATGGTTTTAGCAAATAATCCAACGCAGAAAATTTAATTGCCTGGATAGCATACTTATCATAGCCGGTGGTAAAAATGATTTCGAAATTGATTTCGTTCAATTGTTGAAGCATATTAAAAACCGTATCTCCTTGCAGTTCCACATCGCTGAAAACAAGATCGGGATGCAGGTTTTCTATCGCTGATTTTGCTTCCTCATTGTTTTTACACACAGCCACTACTTCAATGTTTTTAAAATGCTGCAGCAACATATCATTCAGTATAACCCTGCTGTTATCTTCATCTTCAATTATAATCGCTCTTATCATTAGAATAAATTAAAAAGCCAGTTCTAAAGGCAATAATAGTTCAATCCGCATTCCGGCCGGCTTATTATATGCATCTTTCAAATCAAAAATATTTACAGACGTTTTTACTTTCTTTATTTGATTAATAACATTTAGTCGCTCGCTGATAATTTTTTTTCCAAGCGATTTATGCATTTCACTTTCACCAGTTTTTAAAACAAGCCCGCTTTGCTCCTCATTTCCATTATCTTCAATAATACAACATATCATTTCGTTCACTTTATTCACTTTTATTTTTATCATTCCGTCTTGTTTGTGTTGCACACCATGTAAAATCGCATTTTCTACAAAAGGTTGTAACAACATGGGCGGAATTAATGTATTTTCTTTATCAATTTCAGGATCTGTCTCAATACTGTATTTAAATTTATTATTAGCGCGCAACGCTTCTAACTGCATGTATAATTCAAGTGCGTGCAAATCTTTTTCCAACGGCACTTCCTGTTCACGTGAATTTTCCAGTATCAAACGCATAAGGCTGGCAAATTTTGAAAGATAAGACGATGCATTGTCTTTATCATTTTCTAAAACATACTTGTTTATTGAATGCAATGAATTGAAAATAAAATGCGGGTTCATTTGAGAGCGCAACGCTTTCATTTCAACATCCAATACCTGGTTATCAAATTTTGCTTTTCGCCTGCGGTTATAAAAATAGATCACTAAAAATGCGAATACTGCAACGGAGGCAAATGCAGTAATTATTGTATTCCTTATAAGTGTTTGCCGTTTTACTTCTGATGTTTCCAACGCCTTTTGCTTGTTCAACAATTCTATCTGCTGATCTTTTACTTCGGTTAACCTTTCGGTTTCCAAGGCCTGCACTTTTTGCTTGTTGGCGTCATTAAAAATGGAATCTTTATATAAAGTATAATTTCTAAAAGCAGCAAGCGCTTCTTTATAGTTACCAAGCGCTTCTTCGGTTTGTGATAAAAGCGTATCTTCTACCATCAATAATTCTATATCACCGGATTTTTTATTTGTATCAATTGCTTTTAACAGATAATAGCGGGAGCTGTCAAGCAACGTTTTTTTATCCTTCTTCATGAAAGAAGCGATTGTATATTTTGAAGCGGAATCGTTAGCTATTTCCAGGTACAATTCACCCATGTTTCCATACTCCGAACCGATGCCTCCTATTATATCGAGTTTTTTATTGATTGCCATTGAACGGCTATAAAATTCATACGCCTGTTTTGCATTATGCAAGCGCATTAAAATATTTCCCCGGTTGCCATATATTCTGCCGAGACCCGGAAGATCGTTACTGGCTTCAAAGAAAGGGATAGCCTGCAGATTGTACATATTTGCACTATCGTATTTGCCTTCATCCAAATAAGTTATTGCGATATTGTCGATGTTTGAGCCAATACCAAAAGTATCTTTATTAATGCGGCTTAACTGCAACCCTTTTTTATAATTTTCAATGGCCTTATCATATATTTTCAGGTAAAAATAACTCACACCAATATCCATATAAGCATTGCTGACGTTTTGTTTATCATTAACGCTTTCGTAATATTTCAATGCTTTAAAATAACATTCAATGGCTTTGGCATAAATACCGGAACCACTGTAACTAATACCCATTGTAATTAATACAGCACCGATATTTTTAGTGCTGTTGATTTGTATAAAAATGTCCTGCGCTTTTTTTGCATTTTGCAAAGCTGTACTATAATCGCTGACATTATTATGTATAACAGCGATAGCAATATATGATAAGCCAATGCCTGTTTGCCAATTCAATTTTTGAGATAGTTGCAAACATTTATTCGCATAAGCTGATGCCTGAGCACTATCATTAGACGCGTAGATTCTTGCAAGTCTGTATAATGCCTTTGCTTTTACTGTATCATCTTTTGCTGTAAGCAGTACATGTTGTAAAGAGTCTGCTAACTGCTGGCCTTGTAACGATTGTGCGCAGGTATAGGCTGGTATTACACCGAAAGTAACTATCAATAAAAAAAAGAAGAGAAAAAGTTTAACCCTGCTCATTGCGAATCAGCTTTTATGAAGCATAAATATCGCGAATTCAGTCTAACGGAGCAGGAAGTCTAAAACGAATAATTTTCCCTCTTTTAAATATTTGCAGCAATGAAAAAGCCATCAACAGTAATTGATGGCTTTGACGATGGTTAACCGTATTTATTAAATTATTATTTAGCCAGTACCATTTGCTTAGTGCCAATCAATTTACCATCAACCACCAAAGAATAACAATAAGCGCCGGCTGCAAGCATTGCTGCATCTATATGAATCGAGCCTTTGCCGCTGCCGGAAACATTAATTTGCTTTAATGTTTTACCACTTTTATCGGTGATAGTAATTTGTGCGGCAGTAAACTTTTGCGGCAAACTGTAGGTAATGGTGGTGCTGTTTGAAAAAGGATTAGGATTGTTTTGACCAGCGCATCTACAGCATTAATATTAATTATTTCATTATAATGGCTGCAAGGCATGGTTATATACATAGTTACCCACTTTGGCGCCCTGCTCTTCACCTTTATCTACCGCAAGGCGAAAATGATAACCTACATAGATGCGCGACAATGCATTTTCGCGTGCAGCATCCGACAGGCTTTTGAATGACCGGGTAACGCCCTGCAGGTACGTGCTGGTAACCGTAAAATGAATCTCATTCTGGTGAAAGAACTCAATCATAACAGTAGCAGCCGCCGCGCCGCCACATGCATGGTTGGACGGATAATCCGGTACCGGCGGTGTTGGCGGCGCCAATGGCTGCCAGGTCGTATCGCCTTTGGTTAAGGGATTGCCATCCGTATCTGCAAGGTGTATGGCCGTATATGGCCGCCAGAAAAAATAATGATACTTGGCATCAAAACAGGATATGTTGGCATCTGCTTCCGCCATCTGTACCAATGCAAGCAGGCGCGCAACGGCCCATGCATCGGTTATGTTTTTTTGAGCAATCAGCGTTCTGGTAATATTATTAAAATTAAAAGGCGCATTCGGCAGCCAGAACAAGGCAATCTGTGTTTGATCGGCCGTGCGCTTAGTACTGGCAGCACCGCCTATCTTCTTCATTTCGTTAAAGTCTTCAGTGTATTCAACGCTCCTGATTTTATAAGGCGGCGGCGCCCTGAACTGCGAATCGGAAAGAAGTGCAAAAGGCACAATTTTACCCCAGCCCGGCACGCCCATAAAACCGGTCAGGTCAAAAGGCGGTGTGCTGCGGTACTCACCGGGCAATGTACCCTGCGCTATATCGTATTGTGCAACGGCAGCACCGTCGTTCGCTCTTGCAGTAAGCATGGCAAGGGCCGCAGCTTTGCCCAGATCAATACCTTTTGTTTTGGCGTCGCCATCCGCAATAGAAGCCAGGGAAACGGCCAGTAACGAATCGGCATAGCCTTGCTGTGGTGGCAATAATCCGGCAATAACATCATGTGCAGCCTGCGCTACAGATGCATCGGGAGAAGCGCTGTTGCTAACTGCATCGGTTAATGCATACCGTGCGTATTGCGGGCTTATCGTGTTCAATGCATCGTGCATGGCAACATTGATCATGGCATACACCCGCGATTCGGGCATTGGCGGTAATGCACCCATCCGCCTGAACGCAATGGTTCCGGCCTCGTTCCAGGTAAGCACCATTTGTGCATCTGCCGCCGGGTGCTGCAAATTTGCAGTAGTTTCTTTTATGGCTGCAGCAAGTGAATGGTCTTTTAAATCATTAGCATTTTTCTGACAACTGTTGAGTAAAACAAGAAGGGCAAAAAACAGGAATGCTGCAGCTTGTTTGGTTAGCAAAGGGAAGCGAGTGTGTAAAGGGTTTGTCGTTTTCATGGTTATGTGTTTTGTTTAATTTAGGGAAAATGTGGATGATAGCAGTAAGCATTTGTTATGGGTATAAATAATGGGGTTACTTCGATAGCAGCATTTGCTTGGTGCCAATCAGTTTACCATCCACCAGCAATGAATAGTTGTAAGCGCCGGCTGCAAGCATGGCTGCATCTATATGAATCGTGCCTTTTCCGCCACCGGAAACAGTTGTTTGCTTTAGTATTTTACCGTTTTTATCGGTGATGGTGATTTGAGCAGCAGTAAACTTTTGCGGTAAGGTGTAGCCGATGGTGGTTGTATTGCTGAAAGGGTTAGGATTGTTCTGATCGAGTGATGCATCGGTTAAGGTGGTGAAAGCTGAAGTCTTTGAAGAAGTATTATTTGTGTTACCCGAAGCCATCATTGCTCTCAGGTCATCTATCTGTTTTTGTAAATTATCATTTTTTTCATTCAATTCCTGTACTGCTTTCACCAAAATAGGAATGAGTTCGGTGTAATTTACCGCTTTAAATTTAACAACTTCGGAATGTTGTGAAGCCGGTTGCCCTTCTTTTGCAAGAGGTTGCGCTAAGCGAGTATCAAACCTGGTTTCTTTTACCACATTAGGAAGTACTTGTTCTATGTCTTGTGCAATAAGTCCGTAATGTTCGCCTTGAGGCAGTCCCATAAACTTGTAAGGTCCATCTTGTTTATATTCGTATTGTTTAGGCCGAAGTTGGCTAATGATAGATATTGCACTACCGAAATCAACAATGTTTTGTTTTAGCCTGCGATCTGAACCTTGGTAGTTGGCGGTGCAAAACACATCCCCATCAAAATATCCAGCCCAGTCACCGCCAAATCCAAGCACACCCGTACCATTAGGAGAAGTTCCATATACTCCAACAGTGTTGCCACCAAAGGAATTACCATTGCAATTACCATGAATCGCAACACCATTTGTGCCGTCTTCTACATGCAGTTTAGAGGTCGGCGAAATGGTTCCGATGCCCACATTGCTGTTGCCGTTTAATACAGTCATGACATTGACCCCTGTGTTATAATTGTATAGACTAAAATCATTGGATCCCGCACTGCCGATGTGGGCACCGCCCAAGGCCCATTTGGTTAATGCATTGTCCTGAAAGAGAATTTGATTGGAAGCGTTTGCATTTGAGGAATTGGCGCTAATAACCAAATTGGCGCTGCTATTGGTATTAGAAATAGTTAATGCGCCATTGTGCACATCCAATAAGCTGCCGGGTACAGAAGTTCCAATACCGACATTGCCAGTTTTATTGATAGTTAAACGTGCTGTACTATTGGTTTTAAGCACAAAATCTTTATTATCTGATGTTCCAAGATAGTTGGCTGCTGTTGTGCCCGCATTACCTGTAAGCGACCATGCATTTGCCGTGGCAGCAGGTGTAACGGCCTTCCAGGCACTGCCGCCGTAGTAATAAAAGCCGGGCGTATTATTGGTCTGATAAATCAGTAAGCCGGTGGCGGGAGACCCTATAGCATCGCGTTGTGCCTGCGTCATCCGCGGCGCCAGAAAGCCTTTAGCAGTTGATCGTATTTCCAGCAGGGAAGAAGTGTTGGGCGAAGTAGTACCGATGCCAGCGGCGCCGCTGGAAGGAAAGGTATTGGTTTGGGCATGCAGTAGACTAAAGGCAAAAGCAGTAAAAGCGGTAAGCATCGTTAGCTTAGCTACGCAAAGGGTTTGTGTTTTCATACATTTTTGTTTTAGAAAAGTTTATAATCTGGAGCAGCAATAAATGTTGGTTATTATTGGCTGGTTATTTTTTTCGGTTAGCGTGTTTATTAAAAATCCAGTCCCTAACTTCCTTAAAGAATAAGCCAAAGAGTATGGTAATAACCAATAGTATCACTGCCATCAGGAATTCCATAATTAAAAGTACAGGAGGATAGAATGGCTATATAACGCCGTTGAGCGAAGTGCGGAGTAAAGGGTTTGAGAAGCGGAATTGATTTAGGGAATCAGGCTGCAGGGAGGCTCAATTTTCGTTTTATACGTACCGCTACACGCGTGCCGGCAGTATTTTTCTCAGCATCATGCACATCAAAAAACTCTATCGGCGCAACTGAGTTATCGTTATTGAAATCAATTAATCTTTTGCGGGTTATGTCAAGGCCTTTTGACTGGTGCAATACTACAGACTGGCTTTTATATTCGCTTGCTTTGGCCCTGCCAATACCATTGTCTGTTATCTCGCATAACAGCCAATCATCTTTTGCACTAATAGTGATCGCCACCTTTTTTTCTCCCGTTTTACGGCTCAGCCCATGCCACAAAGCATTTTCCACAAAAGGCTGTAAAATAAGCGGCGGTATCTTCTCAAATTCTGCTACGATATTGTTAGGGATATTTTTTTGGAACTGTAACTGCATATCCAGCCTGAGCGATTCGAGCTGAATATACAAGCCTATTGTTTCCAGTTCTTTATCGAGGCTGATTACATTATTATCCGAGTTGTCCAGCACCTGCCTCAGCAACCTTGAGAATGAACCAATATAACGGATGCCTTCTGTTTTTTTATCATTGGCAATTAATGCCTGGATAGAATTAAGGGCATTGTAAATAAAGTGCGGATTCATTTGTGCTTTCAGCGCTTTCATCTCTAATTCTTTTAGCTGGTTTTCTACAAAAGCATCATGCTTTATTTTCCTTACTCTTCCCCTGAAAATACTGATGATAATGAATGAAGCAATTGCTATAATAATCGACCGGAACCACCATTCGTTCCAGAAAGGCGGTACAATAGTAAATTTGAAAACAGCAGGATTGCTCCAGCCCGAAGCCTTCTCTTTTGCTCTTACTACAAACTGGTATTCGCCTGCAGGTAATTGTGCAAACGATACGGATTTTATTTTAGAAGGGATACTCCAGGACGTATCGAGCGGTAATAATTTATAAGCATATTCAGGTGCAGAATTAGTGGTAGATAAATCAATGGCATTAAAAGAAACACCAAGCGAATTTTGATTGTAATGCAAAACAGGATTGTAAGGAAGCTGATAGTAGCCGTATAACGAATCGGATAGTTTACTCCAGTCTGTTTCTTTAAAAAGGAGCGATACTTTTTCAATGACGATACGGGGCGGGGCTTTGTATAGCTTAATAGCTGCAGCGTTAAATTTAAAAATTTTGTCGGGTGAGGAAAACCATATATTACCTGCGGTATCAGTTACTAATTTGTCATAGTTAGACCCGTTAAAAGTGAGTTCATCGGTTGTAGCATAATTAAATATTTCCCAACCACCGGCTTCTTTTTTTTGTAAAATGTCTATCCCTGTATTGGATGCCACCCAAAGCCTGCTTTGCCGGTCCATTGTCAGGCTAAGAATATTATTACTTTGTAAGCCATCATTAAGCGTAAAGTGATTTTTTAAAAAAGGGAGCTTATCTTTTGCAAAGCCATATTCGTACAAACCCATACCGGGAACAGCCATCCAAAAGTTATTATCCGCTGCTTCACAAAAGCAAGCGGCGGATTGAAGGCCTTTACTGGCATCCAAACCGCTTCCCTTGTTAAGCGAAACAAGATTATTATCCGGATCAATGCAGTAAATTCCCTTTCCTTCAATAAATACCAGCAGTAACCCGTTTTTAATTTCCCGCACTCGTGTGGGCTTCATTACAGGAATGCCTGTATTACCCGGAATAAAGGTTGAAAGCCTGGAGGAATTTCCGTACAGCAATGTGGAGTCGGCGCATATAAAAAACTGGTGCCTGCTTTTTGCATAAGCCACATCATAAGCAATTTCTCTTGTTTTAAAATGTAACGTACCTGAAAAGTCTTCCAGCGCTTTACCATTAAAATGTAAGAATTTTTTGAACCGTGTAATCATCCAAAGGCTGTTCTTATCATCGAATGCATAAGCATCAACAAGGTCCTGGTAATAATATTCACTGTCAGTTAATGGCGGTATCTGTTTGCAACTGTCATTTTCGTAAAGCAGCAAACCAGATTTTGTACCGGAAGAAAAAATCAACCTGTTGCCCGGCAGCGCAATGATGTTGCTTATGCCATTCAGTAAAGCACTTTTGTTTTTATCAATAAATGTATAAGCAATCTCTTTTACTTTCAACAGCCCGTTTTCGGTGCTCACCCAGATATTATGATTTAAATCTTCGCTGATAGAAGAGGCATAACCATACTGTTCTATGTTTACTTCAGAAAAATGATGCCAGTCGCCCGGCTTCGACACTCCCAGAAGTTCTTCCCCGGCAAGCCATAGGCGTTTTTTAAAATCAACGAAATAGGAAAAAAAGTAGTCTATACCCAAATTTTTTTGATATAGAGGAACGAGCTGGTGATTGCGTATTTCATAAATATTCTCGTCTGTGTTTATCCAGATTTTATTATCGTACACCGACATAACGTTGAACATAGAACCGTTGTGTGAAGAAGCAATATGCTGCCATTTTCCATCGCCGGTTCTGCAAACAATATCATGAGGGTAATTGATATACAACTCCCCGTTTAATTCTACAGCATTTCTGCACATAGTATTTTCATACCCCGGGTAAAAAGCCAGCCTTTTCCAGATACTATCCCTGAATTCGTAAGCGCCTTTACCCGTAAACGCCCATATCTGTTTGTTTTTTGTTTCAATAAAATTTAATACATAAAAATTAGCAAGGCTATCGCTCGTAGGAAAGGTTATAAACCGGTTGTTTTTAGCCTGCGCCATACCAAAGGCAGTTCCAACCCAAATCCGCTCCCGGCTGTCCTGGAAAACTTTGGTTACATGAAGCGATGGCAAACCATCTGTAAGGCTGTAGTTTGTAAACTGCCTTCCATCAAACCGGCTCAGCCCGGCAGGAGTGCTTATCCACAAATAACCATATTTATCCTGGTATGTCTCATACGTTTCGGTACTCGGTAACCCGTTGTTGATGTTGTAAAGGGTTATCCCAAATTGCTGTGCATAAAATTCAGCAGGCAATACCAGCAAGACAACGACGAACAGATAATGCAGAAAAGCACAGGAATGCAACGCTTTCACTGTCTTATATTTAACAGGTGCAAAAACTCATCTTTATGTGTGCGGGAAAGTTCTATCTCGTGGCCGTTGCTCATTACAATTTCTCCGCCTTCACCTCTTCGGTACATTTTTACATGTGCCATATTAATAAGATAGGAGCGGTGCGCCCGGAAAAAGGATTGTACGGTTAATATCTCGTCGTACTGTTTTAGCGTATAGCTGGATAGCACAGGTTTTTTATCAGTAAGATGAAACTCGGTATAGTTACTTTTCGCAAGGCAATACACAATCTCGTGTACCGGGATAATTATAAAGCCTTCTCCTGTGGGCACTGCAATTTTATCGTGAATTTTTTGAGGATTTTTTATGTCCTGGTATAACTGCTCCACTTGTTGTTTGGATGCAGACTGCGTAAGATGGGTTCTTTGCTTTACTTTATTTACAGCTTCTATTAGTTCTTCCGTCACAATGGGCTTCAGTAGATAGTCGATAGCATTAAACCGAAAAGCTTTAATGGCATATTGATCGAATGCAGTGGTGAAAATGAGCGCAAAATTTATATGAGACAATTGGTTTAATAAATCAAATCCTGTTTCATCTTTCATTTGAATGTCGAGAAATACAATATCAGGATTAAATTCTTTTATCCCCCGTAACCCTTCTCCAACAGTTGATGCCCCGCCTGCCACGCAGATTTCGGGAAGATACTGCTGCAACATTTTAACAAGTAAGCTTCTGCTTTGAAATTCGTCATCTATTATGAAAGCTTTAATTGGTTGCATGGTTCAGCAAATTGAATTAGAAGGGCAGCTAAAACTAAATCAAATTCTAGCTTCTGTTTTAAAGTACTTAAAATGACAGGAAATATTTTACAGTTACCAGTTATGAAAATGGTGAAGCCCGTATTTATACCTATCGTGAAAGCAAAGAATGCTTATCCTGATAAACATTCTTCTTCCAGAGTTTTACAAATAGCAAAATACGACGCGTTTATTAGTCGCAACTACCGTTATGAAGAAAACGGGGCATTGAACAAATTATTAAACAACAGGTACAAGAACAGCTCTTTAGCCGTCTTCTTCCAAACTATATACCCCAAGCCCGTAAAATAAATCAGTCCTTAAACCGTTAGTATGTCAACGCTTACATTTGCGCAGCATACAACCAGTAATATACAAAACAGGTATTGCTGCCTGCTGCGAAATTAAAGACTGGTTTACATGATGGACAATACATATATCAGGTTGCTAAACTTCTTATTGCGAAGGCAATTATTTTTTTTGGTATTCCTTTTTTCGTTTCTTTCCGCGCAGGCGCAACGCCAGTTG
Source organism: Ilyomonas sp. (assembly GCA_965247435.1). Lineage (GTDB taxonomy): Bacteria > Bacteroidota > Bacteroidia > Chitinophagales > Chitinophagaceae > Ilyomonas. The sequence continues at coordinate 4,523,918 of OZ252019.1, forward strand.
AACCGGACCAATCATGATTTGCTGCCTTATTATTTTGGCTTATCACTCTCTTACAACAACACTTACCTGCACCCCGATAAGCATCCTTTATTTCTGCAGAACGACAGCATACTAAGTGTAGAACCCGGCAACAGCGGCGGCCTTGCATTAGGGCTGGTAGCTACTGCCAACCTTAACAAACGCTTTGAGGTACGCTTTATTCCGCAGCTTATTTTAGGCGGCTCCAAATTCTTCACCTATCATTTAAAATATCCTACCGAGCTGGAACCTGAGTACCAGAAGAAAACGATCGCCTCTACCATTGTTAGCTTCCCGCTGCAGTTTAAGTTTAACTCCGACCGTATTGATAATTTCCGGGTCTATATGATGGGTGGCTTCAAGTATGATATGGACCTGGCCAGCAACTCCAGCGCCCGCAATGCCGAAAACCTGATAAAGCTGACTAAAACAGATTTTGGCTACGAAGCGGGCATCGGATTTAATTTCTTCCTGCCGGTGGTTACCGTTTCGCCCGAATTAAAGGTAAGTAATGGCATAAGCAATGTACACAGCCGAGATGCTAACCTTAAATATTCCAATGTGCTGGACAAGCTGCAATCGCGGATGCTCGTATTCAGCATTATACTGGAGCAGTAGCAACCGGGTAAGTAAGTACGGAAATTTATAGTAACGCGCTGCTGTGAACAGGAGATCATACACTATTACCAAACCGCTATCTGGATAATAAACAACCTATCCCCTTTGTTTGCATTTAAGCAATCATATCAAACGCAAAACGGGAAAAGTTTATAAATCTTTTTTACCATGCTGATAGTGGTTTAATTTAAGGCGCGTAGCAGCATTTATCTATATCACCACCGGTAATACAAAACCGCCCGCAGCTTACCCGTAAGCTGCGGGCGGTTTCATTAACGTTGTGCGAACAATAAAGCTCTTATTTAGTTACAGTTGCTTTGCATGTTTTTATACAATCCTGCCTCGGGCGTTTTACTTCTCAGTCCTTCAAAAAAGCAGGTTACCGAAGTAGCCACATATTCCGGATTGTCGGCATATTCGGTGGGTCCATGGCCTTCCCCTTCATATATATGCGCTACCGCAGGTATATTAAAACCCCGCAGCTTGTTGTAAACTGCTAATGAACCGTATAAAGTGGGATAGTTGGGGCACTGCCCGTAGGTGCCGGAAGTAACCGGGATGGTTTCGTCTTCGCTGCCCTGGAAAGATACGGTAGGTATGCCGTCAGATGCCGTTATCGTATTAATATCGAAAATGCCGCCCCACATGCTACAGATACCTTTAATAGTATAGGTATTGGTAAGATTGTTATCTGCGTTGTGCAGGCCGCCCAGTTTGCTTTCCATATCGCTGTAGCGGCTGGTTACATAAGCATCGGTCATATATACGCTATTTAGTACCGCAGCAGCGCCGGCACTGTTGCCGCCTGCAAATATCCAGTTCGTATCAATAAAATACTTACTGCTGTTAGCCACCAAAAACCGCAGGGCTGCGTTATAGTCCTGCATGGCACGGTAAACACTTTCGGTTAGCGAAACAGAATCGCCGTTGCACTGATCAGCGCCGTCCACATTCCATCCCAGCCGGTATTCCGCAGAAACCGCAATGTATCCCCGGCTGGCGAATGCCCCGCACAAGTCGGCAAGCCCTTCTTTATTGCCCCCGACAAAACCGCCGCCATGTGCCAGCAATACCAAAGGATACTTATGCTGCGCCGATGCATCTTTAGGTAAATACACATCCAGCTTCAAAACCTGGTTGTCGCCTTGCCAGGTTGCATTGTGGCCATATTCAATATCAGTAATCGTATTAACATTATAAGCAGGAGGACGAGGTATCCTGGAGCTTGTTTGCTTAGAGCAGGAAACTGTTAACAGCATCAGCAGGCATGCAACAGAAAAATATTTACTAATCATTGGTGGCGGTATTTTTTGAGTTAAGTGTACGCGTGTATTAAAAGCGTTTGACCATTTATATAGCGGCAATTTGCCTAAAAGTATAATTAAATGAAATTATAATTTTGCCGGTGCGAATCTCAAACAGCTTTTGTAAACAAATCATTAAATATTATACCAAAAAAATATTTCTTGCACTTTACCGGTGCGCAGCTCTTTTTTTTAATAAATAATAATGTAGCAGCAGCGGGCTGCTTGCTTACGGTTTTCTTTATGAAGCCATTCAGGTTTTAATGGTTTAAATAAAAATTGTTTTTTAAAGCCGTTATCCCGCCATCAGCAGCATCGCGGCCAACATTTACAACTTAAAACAGGCTGATATTTTTCCTTACGGTTGAAATAACGAACCAAAATTGCCTCAAAATAAAAACGCTGAATAATTTCTATAGATACCCGGAACCACCTGAATGTAACGCAATATCAATATTTTAACAAATAGCAAACATATAGATGCTTCTACTAATACCTTACCTGCTTTTTTCTTTATCCAGAATTTCAAAATGCCGGGTTATACTTTCTCCTCCTTCATCTACTACCGTAATAGTATGGCTGCCCGGTGCAGGATTTACAGCCATCTGGTGAAATTGCACCGTAGTGCCTATGTATTGCTCATCTAAATGCCAGAAAATCTTATTGCCATTGCCCCGGTGGGTTGCCGTAAATACCGTGCGGCCCCGCTCGCCGCTTACTTCCAGGGGTACATAAATATTTGCACCCTCTTCGGGGTAAATAATATCAAGCGTTTTAGTACTGCTTTCAGTACAGCCTTGCCTAAAAAGCGGTAATGGCTTGTACGCCGCATGCTTTTGACGGTAGTAATACTCCATCGTTGGTGGCAGCACAAACCACGAGCGGTGCTGTATCTGCGAGGAAGCTTCACAATTTGCCGTTACCTGGTACGCGCCGGTTCTATCTAAATGTATTATACGATGGTAAGGACACAAAACAGCATTTACAGCACTGCTGCTCACCAATAAGGTATCCACATCTGTACAGTCAGGCCCTGCTTTGTAACCACTCTGAGAACAAACCGGCAGGTAGATGAACCCGCTTTGCGGCGGCTTAAACCAGGACGATGGCGGCAGGGTCCGGAAGATATCGAAAAGTATAGGCGCGGCCGTGCTGATGCCGGTAAGTCCCGGCCGGCCTTCGCCGGTAGTGTTGCCTACCCACACTACCACACAGTATTTTGGCGTAAGCCCGATAGCCCAGCCATCTCTAAAACCAAAGGAGGTACCTGTTTTCCAGGCAATATGCTGTGCCGATGAAAAATAACTCCAGAGCCCTTCTTCGCCCGGCCGCATCACTTCGTTCATTGCATTGAACGTATGCCAGATGGAAGGATAGTCGAACAGAGGTTGCCGGTCGTTAGTTTCCGTTTTTACAGCCGTACGACCACCGACAATTGCAGGCGCATAACACTTCGGCATAAACCAATCCCGGCTGTTCCATTTTCCTTTATTAGCAGCCCCGTGCAGGTACATCCGCGCGAGGCTGCTATATACGCCGGCAAGGTCATAAGGCGTTATTTCGCACCCCCCGAGAATAAGGCTCATTCCGTAGTTGTCTGCAGGCCGGTTAAGCGTAGTAAAACCGCACTGCTTCAGCACATCGTAAAAACGCTGGTATTTGTACTGCTGCAACATTTTTACCGCCGGGATGTTGAGGCTGCGGGCGAGTGCACGGTTTGCCGGCACGGCGCCATCATAACCAAGGTCGTAATTCTGCGGTGCATAGCTGCCAATCTGCGTAGGAATATCCGGTATTAACTGCCGGGGCAGCAAACTGCCTTCGGTAAGCAATGCCGCATACAGCAATGGCTTCAGCGTGCTGCCGGGGCTTCGCGGCGCTGCCAGCACATCCACATCACTTTCCAGCGCCGAATCGCCCGGCTGGTAGATATTGCCTACATAAGCCAGGACATTACCTGATTCAATCTCTACTACCATGGCGGCGGCATTGCGCACACCGTTACCTTTTAACTCGTTATGGTGCAAAGCCAGTATCCGGCTTACTTCCTGCTGCAGGGCAATATCAACGGTGGTTTGTATGCCTGTATTACCTGCCATTTTATACCGGTGCAGCGATGCATATTCTTTTTTAAACCGGTCGAGCAGGTGCGGCGCCAGTTGTGGTAATGCTTTGGGCGCACCGGGCAGGGGCTCCAGTTTGGCTAAGTAGCAGGTGGTGGTGTCAATTATTTTATCCGTAAGCAGCCGGCTTATCAATGCGTTCCTTTTGCGCAGCAATACATCCGCGTTTTTGCCCGGATGCACCAAAGAAGGCGCATTGGGCAGTACAGCCAGCGCTGCACATTCGCCCCAGCTTAACTGCTGCGCACTACAGCCATAATACCGCCATGCAGCGGCATCGAGCCCCACTACGTTGCTGCCGAAAGGTGCATTGGAAGCATACAAAGCAAGAATACTGTTTTTAGAATAGGAACATTCGAGGCGCACTGCAAGAACTGTTTCGGTCAATTTATTCCACCACGAGCGGTTGCTGTGCTGCCTGCTCATTCGTGCCACCTGCATGGTTAATGTACTGCCGCCGCTTACTACTTTTTTGTTATCAATATTTTTAACAACAGCCCTTGCCAGTGCAACAGGATCAACACCGAAATGATAGTTAAACCGCTTGTCTTCGAAAGCGATAATGCATTGCTTAAATTTTTCCGGTACGGCAGCATCGTATGGAAAACGCCATTGCCCGTCGGCAGCTATGGAAGCGTTTAATAAATTGCCCTTTTTATCGGTGATGACAAAGCTGGAAGGTGCATTGAATAATGTATGCGGTAAGGAGCACCAAAACCAGAGCAGGAGCAGCATAGCAGTAAACCATTTCAGCCGGCGCCGGTTGCGGCGCTGCTTAAAAAAAGATTTGATATGTTGTAAAGCGGGATGGATAAATTGATTTTATTTTATATTTGTTTACTTACTGCTTTATGAACTTTACAAATTTGCTGGCGCCGCCTGCTTTCTTACTAAACAATTTTTATTTAATCCACATTGAAGTTCTTGTCAAAAATTATAAATGCCGGCCAAACTAAAACAAGCTAACTGTACATGCGAACGTACGCCTATATCGGTTTAAAAAAAGTACCGGCTGCGCGTCTGCTGCTGGCACTAATGACTGGCATTCTGCTGGAATGGTACGGCAACCTGCCGCTTGCCGTTGCAGGTACTGTAAGCATTGCTGCAGCAGTACTCACAATATGTTATGCCTTACTGCCACCTTATAAAAAGTTTAAGCTGCAATGGCTGCAGGGCATTTTTGTACTGGTGCTCTTTGCTGCCACCGGGGCGTTACTTACCTATTTCAACAATATACAACACGAGCCGGCCTGGTACGAAAAGCAATACGATAAAGGTGCTGTTATTATTGCCACACTGGAAGAGCCGCTGGTGGAAAAGGCTAAAACTTTTAAAGCGATTGCCAGGGTAACTGCCGTGCAAAATAAAGGAACGCGCCGGCAGGCCAGGGGCAGTGTTATACTGTATTTTAAAAAAGACAGCGCGTTGCAGCAAATAGGTTATGGCTCGCAGATAGCTTTCTGTAAACCCGCCCAAACAATACAAAATACAGGCAATCCCGGCGGCTTTAACTACCAGCGTTATATGCTGTTCCAGGGCATTACCGGCCAGGTGTACCTGCAGCCGGGCGACTATGTTGTTGTACCGGGAAAAGAGGTACCGGCCTTCCCGCTTTTTCTGCAGCAGGTACGAACAGCAGTAATTACCGCGCTGCAAACTTATATACCGGGTAAAAAGGAACAAGGCGTTGCAGAAGCCCTGCTCATTGGCTATCGGAACGACCTCGATAAGCAATTGGTGCAATCGTACAGCAATACCGGGGTAGTGCATATTATTGCTATCAGCGGCCTGCACCTCGGTATGATTTACGGCGTCCTGGTGTGGTTGTTTTCTCCTTTTAAAAACCGGCGTTGGTATAAGTTTGCAGTGCCACCCCTGATATTGCTGGTTCTCTGGATGTTTACTTTTATTGCAGGTGCGGTACCTTCTATCGTGCGCTCGGCAGTGATGTTCAGCTTTATTGCGGGCGGCGAATGCCTGCAGCGCAAAGCCAACATCTACAATACGCTGGCTGCTTCCGCGCTCTGCCTGCTTATTTACAACCCTTTTTACCTGTGGGATGTCGGCTTTCAGTTATCCTATACCGCTGTTCTCAGCATCGTCGTATTTATGAAGCCTGTATATAACTGGTTCTATATCGAAAACCAACTGCTGGATACAATATGGAAACTGGCTGCCACCAATATTGCGGCGCAGGTATTTACCTTGCCGGTAGTGCTGTTTTATTTTCACCAGTTGCCGCTGCTTTTTCTGCTCACCAACCTTATTGTCGTGCCCCTCTCCACGATCATTTTATTTATAGAAATATTCCTCCTTACCGTAGCCAAATGGGTATGGCTGGCTACCCTTACCGGCAAGGCTACAGCCTGGCTGCTGTGGCTGATGAACAGCTTTATTGAGTATGTGGAGCAATGGCCTTTCGCGGTATGGCAATATATAAAAATGGATATCTTCCAGGCAATCGTTTTATTCCTCGTTATCCTGCTGCTGGCGTGGTGGCTGCTGGCCAAAGCGCCGAAAGTGTTGCCGTATGCAATTGCCTTGCTGCTTGTTCTTACAACCTATACCGGCGTTGATATTTTCGAAGCAAAAAAGCAGCATAAGCTGGTTGTGTATAACGTGCCTAAGCAAACTGCCATTGATGTTGTACAGGGCAGCGAATGCACAACGTGGATGACCGCAGGCATTGGGCACGACAACCTGTTGCAAAATTTTTATATAAAGCCCTCCCGCATCCTGTTGCGTTGTATGCCTGTGCAGCTTCATACGCTTACCGCCGGAAATTATATCCTGCATACCGGCGATAAAACAATATGTATCGTCGGCGCTCCGCTTACGGGGCTACCACTTTTAAAGCCGCTGCCAACAGATGTTGTAATCATCACCGGCAACCCTAAGATAACCATCAGCAGGCTGCAAACGCTCGTTAGCTGCAGGACAATTATTTTTGATAATACCAATACGCTGTGGAAAATTGAGCAATGGAAGAAAGACTGCAAGCGCCTACATTTGCGCTTCCATTGCACAGCGCAGCAAGGCGCTTTTGTAATGGATTTATAGGCTTACACATTTCTACATTGCCAACCTTACTTTCATGCAAAAAAAAATTCAGTCTGCACTCATTTCTGTTTTTTATAAAGATGGCCTGGCGCCCCTTGTACAGGCATTAAACCGCCACGGGATAACCATTTATTCCACCGGCGGCACCCAGAAATTTATAGAAGAGTTAGGCATTGCCTGCGTGCCGGTAGAAAGCCTTACTGCTTACCCGTCTATATTGGGTGGGCGCGTTAAAACCCTGCATCCATCGGTGTTTGGTGGCATTCTCGGGCGCCGCGATGTGCTGCAGGATGTGGACGAAATGAAGCAATACAACATCCCGGAAATAGACCTGGTGATTGTGGACCTGTACCCTTTTGAAGAAACACTGCGCAATACTGATGACGAAAAATCCATCATCGAAAAAATTGACGTCGGCGGTCCTTCCATGATACGCGCTGCCGCCAAGAATTTTAGAGACGTAGCCGTGATTGCCGACAAAGCAGATTACGGGCAACTGGAAACTTTACTGCGCATCAATATGGGCTACACCAGCCTCGAAGAGCGCAAGGCCTTTGCCGCCAAAGCTTTTGAAGTAGTTATGAATTATGATATTGCGATCAGCAACTATTTTAATAAAGACACCGCGCCTCTTTCTACCGCCAGGCAACACCTGCGCTATGGCGAAAACCCGCACCAGAAAGCTAACTTTTTGGGTGATTTGTCTGCCATATTTGACCAGTTGCACGGCAAGGAATTATCGTATAACAACCTGGTAGATGTGGATGCCGCCATTCAGTTGATTAATGAGTTCCCCGACGAAGGGGCGACGACGGGCAGCAACAGCACATTCGCCATTATCAAGCACACCAATGTATGCGGTATTGCGCAGCGCAACACTGTAAAAGAAAGCTGGGACGCTGCCTTGGCCGGCGATCCGGAAAGTGCTTTTGGCGGCGTGCTGGTAAGCAATAATACTATTGATAAGGCTACGGCCGAAGCCATTAATGAGTTGTTTTTTGAAGTGCTGATTGCACCTGATTTCAACGAGGAAGCGCTAACGGTTTTAAAGGGCAAGAAGAACCGCATCCTGCTGCAACTGCACCGGCAGCCTAAACTAAAGCGCGAGCAATACAAATCTTTGCTGAATGGCATGCTGCTGCAGGATATGGATGAAGGCAATTACGCCGACTGGAAAGAAGCCGGCGGCCGGGCAGCTACCGAAGCAGAACGGGCCGACCTGGAGTTTGCGAATATTGTATGCAAACACCTGAAAAGTAATGCGATTGCACTGGTACGGAACAAGCAACTGATCGGTAAAGGCTGCGGGCAAACCAGCCGCATAGATTCGCTGCGGCAAAGTATAGACAAAGCAGAACAATTCCATTTTGACCTGCATGGCGCCGTACTGGCGTCCGATGCTTTTTTCCCGTTTAATGATTGCGTGCAAATGGCCCATGCCGAAGGCATCGAAGCCTTTATCCAGCCCGGCGGCTCTATCCGCGATAAAGACAGTATTGAATATTGCGTAAAACATAATCTTGCAATGGTAATGACCGGGCTCCGGCATTTTAAACATTAAGCCCATTGTTGAATGAAATATGCAGCAGCCATTTTTTGTATTGTACTGTTAGCTGCCTGCAAACCAAAACCGGCAGTTGTGCAAAACCCGTATTTTGAAGGTTTTACAGAGTCGGACATACGCTACTACCCCGATTCTGCGGCAGACTTAAAAATGCTGGAGCTGTACGGTGGCACCAAAGCAGTGACGTATATAAAAGACGGCTTTACTACAAGGGTTTATTACAACCAAAACAACATTATTGTTAGAAGAGAGCTCTACAACCGCGATTCGCTGAAGCTTTATTTTTATTCCGGTAATGCAGATACTATTTCTTACATAGACGTTACCAACGGCAGTACCGCAAAGATTACTTCATTTAAGCAGTTGCCACTTAAGGCTATTCTCGGGCATTACTGCAAGGGCGTTGCCATAGATATGCAGATCTATACGCCTTACCGGGAGGAGCCGATTAATGAAGCCTACGAATATTTTTTTGATACTTCCGATCGTTTAATGCCTGCGATGTATGAAGGCAATAAATACGGCAATTATGATGAGTTGTTCCGGTTGTATCCCTATATCAATTTGGAAATTAAAAATGTAAGTGCTTTAATGCATGCAACAGTTGTAATGACGGCCACCCGCATTGTAAAAACTAAATTAGACAATACCTTTTTTACATTGCCCCGCAATAAAGTATTTGTAAAAACCTACTGAACAGTGCCTGCCGGATAAAAGCGGCGATCGTATATTGTTACTTATGTAATAAACACTGCCTTATCTGATACATCACCTGCAATAGAAAATACAACATGCTATGACGGTGGAAGAGGTGCGGGCAATTATTGATACAGAGCTTAAATCAGAACCTGACATCACAAATGTGTTTGGCCTTGATTTAACTCACTGCTTAAGGGTTCCTGTAAAACAAAAATATAAAAACAACCCTGAAGACGATGAGCTGTATGAGTTATGGACAGTTTTAGAAGAGGGCGGGGGCAAAGATGGTTACAAAATTTATTTCGATGAAGAAGCCAATATGTTTGGCCTTGCTATAAGTTCTGATACAGAAGCCTAATCAACATTGGTTATTACGGCTCATTTCTCAAAACACTTTATTCCATGTAAATTGAGGGCAGCGGCTAACAACGCATTTGATAAACGCCGGCCAAGCAATATCATGCGAACATTTTATCTTTATTCAACAAAAGTCATTTATAAGCTAAAAAGCACCGGATGCCTTTTCCGGTCTTTATGCTGGTTTGATGATTGAACAATTACCGGTTGAAATGAATAAGGTGGAAAACGATTTTATACAAAATGAAAAAGCTGCGCAGCGGCATGGCATAACGCTGCTGCCCAGGCTTAATGCTATTGATTTTGTGAAGCAATGTGAGCAGCATTCAATAAAAATTTTAGGTATAGACGGCTTCTACTTCAAAGGAAAAACTATTTAACCAGGTTTAGAGAACAGTATTGACTTTACGTCTGAAAGTCAACTTATGCGTTCAGAGACTTATAGGGAAAGCATAGAGTTCGTAGCGAAAAGAGAAGATGATTTGTTTTATAAAGTTGTATGTGACGCTTAAAAGTTATCTTTTCTATATGCTGCGAAAAGTTGCCGCAGTGGTTTAACAACAACAGGAGTAAACTAAAAAGAAGATTCATTGAAAATTTTACTTACCGGCGTTACCGGCTATATCGGTCAGCGACTGTTGCCGGTGCTGCTGCAAAACGGCCACGAGGTGGTTTGCTGTGTGCGGGATAAAAACAGGTTTATCAATAAATATCCTTCTGAAAATCTTACGGTAATAGAAGCCGATTTTTTACAAAAAGAAAGTTTACAAACGATTCCGGCCGACATTAAAGCAGCTTATTATCTTATTCATTCTATGTCCACAGCCACCGGCGATTTTGAAAAAATGGAGGCCGTTTGCGCCCATAACTTTAAGCAACGGATGCAGGAGACGAGCGCCCGGCAGGTTATTTACCTAAGCGGCATTATCAACGAAAAGGAATTATCCAAACACTTGTCGTCGCGCAAAAATGTAGAAACCATATTGGCTGCTTCCAGCTTTGCGCTTACCACCTTAAGGGCCGGTATTATCGTAGGTTCGGGCAGTGCTTCCTTTGAAATTATCCGCGACTTAGTAGAGAAATTGCCGGTGATGATTACCCCGAAGTGGCTGAAAACAAAATGCCAGCCCATTGCCATTCGTAACGTGGTAGAGTTTTTAAGCGGGGTAATTGGCAACAGGGAAACGTTTAATAAAAGCTACGATATCGGCGGGCCGGACATACTGACGTATAAGGAAATGCTGCTGCGTTTTGCCAGGATCAGGGGACTTAAAAGGAGAATAGTTGTTGTGCCGGTAATGACTCCGAAGATATCATCGTACTGGCTGTATTTTGTTACGGCTACTTCTTTTGCACTGGCTAAGAACCTGGTGAACAGTATGAAAACAGAAGTGATTTGTACGCCCAATAATTTAAATGAGCTGCTCCATATTGCCTTGATTGATTACGACACCTCCATTAAACTTGCCTTCGATAAGATCGAGCAAAACCAGGTGTTATCGAGCTGGAAAGATGCACAAACGAGCAATATTTTCGAGAAAGGCATCTCGCACTATATTGAAGTGCCGGTGAATGGCTGCTTCAGGGATGTTCGCCGGAGACGGCTTACCGATACCGGGCATTCCCTTGCAAAAATTTGGCAGATCGGTGGAAAAACAGGCTGGTACTACGGCAACTGGCTTTGGGAAATCAGGGGCTTTTTAGACCAGCTCATTGGTGGTGTGGGTATGCGGAGAGGCCGGAAAAGTGACACCGATATTGCAGCGGGCGAAGCCCTGGATTTCTGGAGAGTTTTGCTGGCTAATAAAGAAGAAAAAAGATTGCTCCTGTATGCAGAAATGAAGCTGCCAGGCGAAGCCTGGCTGGAGTTTAAAATTAGTGAAAACAATATCCTGACTCAAACTGCCACCTTCCGGCCGCTGGGTGTGCCGGGCAGATTGTACTGGTATGCCGTGCTTCCGTTTCATGGGTTTATTTTCAAAGGAATGATTAACAACATTGCTAAATAACCGCAGAAACGGAACAACCGGCAAGCATCCATTGTAAAGTGGAAAATGAACGACTGCAATACATATTTTCTGGATGCAATAAAACGCTTGTACTGCACAAGCGCATAAGGTTAAAGCTTTATATTATTTTTCAAACATTGAATCCGGCTTATTCTCCAACCTTTGGTACTGCAACCGGCGCCTGCTGTGCCGTTGATGGCGATGACGCCACCGATGTTGCCTGCAAATTTTATGAAAACTCGTTACAGATGCACCTCACGTAAAAATATAATGACGCGACACTTACTATTAATACTTTTCCTTATTCCGGTATTACAGGGCTTAACACAAGCAAATCATAGAATTTAAAAATATGTTATTCGCAATTTCATCAACACATTTATGGTTTATTCACTTCATTGTTCTACAGATTTTATTCCCAACAATACTTGCAAATATGATGAACCTGATCATCTCATTTGGCAATCCAGTGACAACTTCTTTTTGAAGAAATTTAACTATTGTAAGACTTATGAAACTTTATCTGTTAGCAGACTTATTCCGTTGACTTTTATTTAGAAATAAAAAAAATATTGACACATTAATAATCACTGAAACAATTGATCATTCCTGTTCATATAAGTTTTAGCTTCCATTAACTCAAAAACTAAATATAAGTATGCCCATACATATTATTTAGAGCTTAAAGCTTTTGACAATGGAAAGAAAACATTTATTACGACTACAATCAAAGAACAAAATTTAAAGAGTTAACTGACCGTTGTCAGGATGATCAGCAACCTGTCCCGTTTGTTTGCATTTAAGCAATCGTATCAGGAGCAAAACGGGACCGGCTTATAAAGCTGTTTTACCAACCTGATAATGGTTTGGTATAATAACAGCTTTAACGGGCTGCACAGTTTTCAAATGGCATACTTTTTAATATTTAAGTATTATAATTTTTTTGAAGTATTAATTATTTTACAAAAACCAATTTATGCAAATCAAATTTTTACCTGCTGTAAAGGCACTTGCCTTATACACCATTACAGCAGCCATCATTTCGTGCAACAGTGCACCGCAAACCGCTGAGGAAGCGCAAAAAGACAACAGCGACAGTATAAAAAAAGAAAACAAAGATGTTGATCTGAAACCTGCTGCGGCTGCACCGGCCTGGGGCACCGATATGAAGCCGGAAATGCAGGTGGTGATAGAAAAGCTGGCCAGCCTTGGCGGCAAACCTATTGAAACCCTGGATGCTAAAGAAGCCCGGATGCAGCCAACACCCACCGATGCGGTAATGGCGGTAATGCAGGAGCACAATATGCCAATGCCACCTGCCTTGTGCGATACCGTGGGTAAAGATATCCCGGTAACAGGCGGCTCCACACATGTTAGAATTTATACACCAAAAGATACCGCTTCCACCTACCCGGTTATTGTGTATTATCACGGTGGCGGATGGGTAATTGCAGACATTAATGTTTACAATGCCAGTGCCCAGGGCTTGTGCGAAGGGGCAAAAGCGATTGTTGTTTCTGTAGAATATCCGAAAGGGCCCGAACATAAATTTCCGGCGGCGCACACTACCGCATTCGATGCCTATCAATGGGTACTTAAAAATGCAGCTTCTATGAAAGGCGATACCTCCAGAGTAGCCGTAGCAGGTGAAAGTGCCGGCGGTAACCTCGCAGCTAACGTGAGTATTATGGCAAGAAATAAAAAGATAAAGCTGCCTGTTTATGAAGTGCTGGTGTATCCTGTAGCAAACAACGACACCAGCAGCGAAAGCTATATAAAATACGCGGCTGCCAAACCATTAAACAAACCAATGATGAACTGGTTTGTAAAAAATGAACTGACCTCTCCTGCGCAGGCGGCCGACCCGCGCATAAGCCTTGTAAAGGCTAATTTATCCGGTCTGCCACCTACCCTCATTATCGGTGCAGCGCTTGACCCGCTGCAAACAGAAGGCAAATTGCTAAGCGATAAGCTCAAAGCTGCCAATGTAGCTACAGATTATAAATTGTATGATGGCGTAACCCATGAGTTTTTTGGAATGGCGGCTGTAGTACCGCAAGCCAAAGATGCACAGGCACTGGCTGTCTCCAAATTAAAAAGTGCTTTTAATAAGTAACATAGTTGTCTGTTTATAAAAAACCGCAGCAGGCACCTGCTGCGGTTTTTTTAAAGTTCTGTTTCCGGCTCACCGCAGTTTCTCCCCGCATATACAATATTTCCTGCTTCGCGTCAGGTTTCTGAAAAGACTTGTCGCTTCCGTTCGTACGATCGGGGAATATCTGTTTTCACTAAGGTACAAACACTGTAAATAAAAAATGCCCGGCATAATACCGGGCATTTTTTATTCGCCTTCTACATAGCTGTCGCCTTTTTCCGGGCGCAGCTTATTTCGTCCTTTATGTACTGCACCATCCATCTTCACAATTTTCGGGTAAAACACACCCGCCGTTGCTACCAGGTTCTTCTGCGCATTCATTACATCATGGATATTTTTGTATGCAAACGGCGCTTCATCCAGCCCGCCGCCAATCAGTTTCACACCCTGCTTTTGCAGCTCTTCTTTTAAAGCAGATTGCGTAATGCTTTTGATGGCTGCGGTACGGCTCATTTTTCTGCCCGCGCCATGCGATGCCGAGTTGATACTCGCCGCTTCGCCCAGGCCTTTTACAATGAAGCCGGGCGCCGTCATGCTGCCGGGAATAATGCCCAGCACATCTTTGCCGGCAGGCGTAGCGCCTTTGCGGTGTACAATCACTTCCCGGCCTTCATACATTTCTTTCCAGGCAAAGTTGTGATGGTTTTCCACCATAGTCATTGGCTGTCTGCCCAACTGCTTCGCAATCTTTGCGTGTATTACATGGTGGCAGGCCGAAGCATAATCGCCGGCAAGGTTCATCGCCATCCAGTATTCAATGCCTTCTTCTTCGTCTAAACTAAACCACGCCAGGTTGGAAGCCTCTTTCGGAAGTTTTCTTTTTTCCCTTGCCAGCCTGGTAAAATGGTTGGCAATATTGGCACCTAAACCACGCGAACCGGAGTGCGACAACAAACCTACATACACGCCTGTTTCCAGACCCAGCACTTCGTCTTTATACGGTATTTCTACGACTCCGAACTCTACAAAATGGTTGCCCGAACCGGAAGAGCCCAATTGCTTCACGGCTTTGTTCTGCAAGCCTTTTACAAATGGTATTTCGCCGAATACTGCGCTATCCAATACTTCATCGTAAGCTACTTTTGAAAACTCTTTGCCGGTGCCAAACAAGGTCGCTTCGTTCAGTTCGCTCATAAAATAACCCGCGCGGCTTTCCAACTCTTTCGGATGAATATCAAACACGCTGAGGCACATACGGCAACCGATGTCAACACCAACGCCATAAGGGATCACCGCGTTTTGAGTTGCCAGTACGCCGCCAATCGGCAAGCCATAACCGGAGTGCGCATCGGGCATTAACGCTCCGGCAATGCTTACCGGCAGTCTGGATGCAGTCTGCATTTGCTGCAGGGCGCCTTCGTCAATATATTCAGCGCCAAAGATGTTGAAGTGTACGCCATTGTTCAGCAGTTGTATCTCATCGCTATCTGCTGGTTCTTTTGGCAACAATAGCTTTGCAATGGCGCTTAATGTTTCGTCTTCTCCGAACATCGCCGGCTGGACTAAAATATTCGTCAGCACCTTTAATGCTGCTTCTTTTGTGTGATGCTTATAGTTCTTTTCCATCACGTTCATCGCCACGCTGATCACCGGTCCTTCCGGGTAGCCGATAGCTCTGATTTCTTTTCCGGTTAATGATAGTGTTGCCATTTTATTTTTTGTTTTTGATGCCAAGTGAAGTATTTCACGGCATCGCCTTTATATTACGCACTTGTGTTGTTAATTAAATTAATGAGTAACAGCTTTATCAACTTACAAATATTGGCTAACAGCCAATACATTTACCTCCGCCCAATTAAGCATATACTTTCTCACTTCTTCAGATACCGGCTTATTCATTTTTCCTTTTGCCTGTACGATTTTTCTCACTGAAAGATTCACCTCAATTGTTGCCAGCGTATCCAGCAACACCTCGCCGGAATACTTGCGCATAGAAAATATCGCTGATCTGCCTTTAGCACAATAAAAAGCATAAGATGCCACACAATGTTTCATCGTTCTTCCTTCATCAGCTAATGTTTTAGATTCCGTTAATTCTTCCAATACTATCGTTTCAGGTTTTTTAATTATCCGCATATTATCAATACCGCAAGGCTTCCAGCACAGGCTATTGTGTTTGCTGCGGTTAAACCTGTTATGCCATTGATCGCTCTGCCTCAATAAAGATTGAAGGTTTCTTCCTTTGAGATGGTAGTTTACATTTTCTCTCCTGCATTCTCTTACATAATCTATCAACGCTGTTAATTTAGCAGCATTGAACATTCCTCCGTTAATCACCGCCAGCATAAAAGTTTGCCAGAAAAATTCATCGCTAAAAGGTTTATAGCCAAGCCAGGAAGCGGTTATTCTATCTGCTAATTTTTCATCGCCGCCCAACCCTCTCACCTGCGCCCAACGCAGTGCTTCGGCAATTGTGAATTTAATTGGCGCCTGTGTAAAGTAGTGCCCCATTTTTTGTGTAAAAGGGATCGGAATATCTTTCATCTCTTTTACTTTCCTGCCTGTTCCCAAATGAATGAACCAGTTGATAAAAAGTCTGTTCTTTGTTTCAAAAAATGCTTTATATAAAAATTTTGGAACATCATACCTGCAGAACAAATAATCAGCCAGCTCATGCATTTGCGATGTACCGTTTTTTGAGCACGGTCTCCAGTTAAAAATATTATTTTGCCAATATATCCTAAACTTCACCATGTTGAAAACAGCATGTACAAGGTCTTCATCTGACACTAACGCTGCGTTTTTATTAAGATAAAGAAGCACGTCCTTTAATAAGGATTTTGTATCTCGCCCAATCTCCGTAAAACATTCAGCTATCTTCCGTATCCTTTTATCTGTTGCGAAGTATGCATTCAGATTATCACCCGCATACAGTTGCATGATTACCTCATCAAATTTTTTAAACCGTTTATTGGAAAAACGCAATACTTCCTGCAACATGTTTTCTCTTTCTAAGTGCAGGAGCAGTTGCTTTTCCTTTTCCCCTTTATATTTCTTTCCCATTGTACTACGTTTTATATCGCTTTTTGGCAGCAATATTTTTACTGTTTATTTTCGGAAGCAATTGCTGAATGGAACGCAGCCATTGCGCTTCAACAATACCCGGCCTGTCAAGTTCGTACTTCGCTGTTAACATTCCATTGCACATAAGCGCGTTACCTGCTATTGCAAGCAAACTATTAAAAATGCAAATCCTTTGCACGTTCAAAAAGGCTGATGTGAATAGGCCGGTGGTATTTACAACTTTCGGTGTATCCGAATTTTTTATTGTTGTTGATTTGAAATAATTGTTGCAATAGCAATCCATTACATGTGTTGTGTTTTATTTATTTCGCTATTTCAATAAAAGTGTGCGCATACAATAATTTTTAATAGTTATGTGGTGCCTTGAGGAATCGAACCTCATTTGCCGGATTTTCAGTCCGGTGCATAGACCTTCTCTGCCAAAGCACCAAAGCAACAGGGTAATAAACGAAAGAAGCACATGATGCTCTAACCAATCTGAGCTACCGGCAACCATTTGCATGGGATACCAGGCGGGGCTCGAACCCGCGACCTTCCGATTAGCAGTCGAAGTATCTCCGGGCGACACCTGTTGCCGGCTTCAAAAGAATCGAACTTTTACTTCCACATTCGTAGTGTGGCGTGCTATCCGTTACACCAGAAACCAAGG
Organism: Ilyomonas sp.; assembly: GCA_965247435.1. Lineage (GTDB taxonomy): Bacteria > Bacteroidota > Bacteroidia > Chitinophagales > Chitinophagaceae > Ilyomonas. Next base: position 4,541,498 of record OZ252019.1, read on the forward strand.
GTTGATTGCGGGATTCGAACCCTGTTCTTCCGCTGCACAGGCGGACGCTTTACCACATAAGCTACAACCAACATAAAAGAAGTGATTTCGCCGGAACTCCTTACCTGAATGCATCTTGCGGACAGAGAACCCGGAACCCCAACATTAAAAGTGTTGTACTCTGCCAACTGAGCTACGAAATCAATAAAAAAACAGGGCGATAAACGAACAAAATCAACAGCTTTTACGCTATCTGCTGCTCTACCAACTGAGCTACTCCCGATTGTACCGGGAGGCAGGGATCGAACCTGCGACACGCGAAGTATCTCTGCTCTACGGCACCTGTCTTTGATATCGCAACAGGATTTGAACCTTTACAACCGAAGCCAGCTTCCGGTATGTTTCAACCATTACACTATAAGACAATAAAACAGGGTAACGAGGCGAAAAGAGCTGCTGCTCATTGCTTAGCCATTCAGCCATCCCAATAGTATAGGAGAAGGAATCGAACCTTCGTACATGAATCCCTTTGCGAAGTATCTCTTCTCTACGACACCTGTTTTAAGGGTTGAAAAAAATTTGAACGAGCAACAGGCGGGCAGTGTCTTATGTTTCCATTTGCACAGAAACATGGCAGGAGTCGAACCTGCGGCTTCCTGATCTTTAATCAGGTATTCTAACCATCTGAATTACGAAGTATCACTGCTCTGACGGCATCATTCAAAAAGAAATTGAAAGGGTAAAAAGGCGATAAGTGCTCTCACCCCGTTTTATTAAATTAAGCCGGGACGGTTTGATTCGAACAAACGTTGACCGCGAAGTATCAATTATCTACGACACCTTTCAGAAAATTATAAGGAGTAACAGGCGAAACGGGAACGGGGCATGCCTTTGAGGAGTTGCACCTCTTCCTGATTGCTCAGGACCCTTAGCCCCTGATGATGGCGATGTACCCTGTTTCTACGACATCCTTAACCTGTTTAACAATTATGTTCAAAGAACGGTTTAGAAAAGGTCCCGCCCGGAAGCGGGACGCTATTTCCTCCTCTTCAGCACATTTCTTACCATGCAATAGTATCAATGGCCTGCAGTGCGCTGCCACCGTTTTCTATTGCGTTTAATACATCAAATACTTTATCGCTCCAGCCGGCAATTAAAAACACGTCATTGCTCATTATATTTAGCGGCGTGGTGCCATAGCCCGCCAAATCGAACAAATAAAGCTTTGCGTTTGGAGCAATCTTTTTATACCTTTTCCATACATCACTTATGCTTGCAGCGCCACTGCTGTTCCACAACTGGCAATCGGTAAAGAAAATGAGTTTATCTACTGCATTTTTATTTTTCAGCAAATCTTCTATTACCAGATAACCATTTGTAGCATACCCAACTTCGCCTTCGCGCCGGTGAAACTCATCGGCATTTGACAGGATGTTTTTTACCGGCAGGTTGATGACTTTCCACCTGTCGCCAAACATACCGGTGATCACATTTTCGCAACGGCTTGCTAACAGCATGGCGAGCATTAAACCAATATCAAAGCGCTGCACTTTGCTCTTTGCGCTTACCGGTGTTTGCATACTTCCGCTTACATCGGCTGCAATCACCACTTTTGTATCATCACCAAAGCCTTTAATGTTGGCTGCGCTATGCAATACCGCTTCTTCCAATGCATTCAGCACTTTGCTTACATAGCCGTTGTTCAGTACTTTCAGCTCGCGGTACGCGCTTAAAAAGCGGAAGGGCAACTGTTTGCTTTTGGCTACGGCCCCGGCATTGCCGATATAGCTGCATACTTTGTTTAAAGCATCGCCGCTAACCGCTGCCTCTAATATATTGCGCAGGTTGCGCAACAAAGCCATATAGCCCAGTTTATTGCTGAAGATTAATTCTTCCCACTTTGCTTTTACAGCCGCAGCTTTTGCCGCTTCATTTTCAAACTGCTGCTTACCCAATGCGCTCAATTCCGTTTCCCACGTATAAGGCGTTTGCAGTTCATCGTTTACAATTTTATCAAACAACAACTGCTGCGCTTCGTCTTTTGCTTTCGGGTGAACCAGGAACAACGCATCTTTCAGCTTCACCTGCGCATCACGGTTGTATTTGGCAAATTGGTATTCATCAAACCTGTTGAATGCAACAGATAACCCTTTCTGCAACTGCTTGCTCAGCCTGTTCAATTGCTTTACTTCTTTACGACCGTTACTTTGCGTGTAATAAGCCAGCAACTCGGTGATTTCATCGGCACGCTGTACCACTCTTGCAGTTAATGCACTGATAAGGTTATCACCGTTGTGCTGCTTTGCCAGTTCGGTAACCAGTACCAAAGGCACACTGCGCAAATACATGTTTTCTCTTGCATACACCGCCAGCTTAGCTACAAAAACAGCATCGTTCTTCCCGATCAAGCTAATAATACGTTGTAAACTGTCGCCGGCTTTTTCGTAGAAGTTATCCGTCAAAGCTGCTGTGGCAACTGCGGTGTATAATTCCAATTGCGGCGTCAATACAAATGCTTTTCCGCCTTCGTAATTGATGGTTTCAGTAACCTCTTTTTTTATAAAATTGAATCGCATGATTCACCTCCTTTTCTTTTTGATTTATTTTGTTTTTGTCAAATAAAAAACCCGGTCAGGCTTTATATCCTCAACCGGGTTTCTTTTCAAAACATTGCTGTTTATTCAATGTTCAGCGATAAGACACCAAGGTCGCAGGTCCGGATATAATTTGCCATTGAAAACATCAAGGCTGTATTCACTTTTCCACTGCATCAGGCCGCCAATGAGCCTCCACCCGCAACGATGCGCCGGCTCCTTTTGGATAAGTGATAGGTATGTTTGCTGTTGCATTGTTATTAATTGATAAAAAATAAAAAGCCCCGCATGTTGTGCGGGGCTGTACTTAGTAAGTTTTTGGTTTTAACTTATTGATAAGCAGTACATGCCCCGCTGCCACAACCAAATCCTGATGGATTTTTCCGGCCGTCTGTATGTGTAAAAAGCTTGCGTTGCATGTAAATTATTTATTTGCGGCTGCAAAGATAGAAGTAGTTTTTAATTAACAAAATATTTTAGAAGTTTTTTTGGAAAATTTATTTTAGCTGTTAAAAAATTGATTTGCAGCGTAACATTTGTATTAACCGAGCAATTGATATAGACATAGCGTTACTGCTAATATAGACATAGCGTTACTGCGAATTAGCCAGGCGATCCAATAAATTACTTTTGTAATACCAACAATAGCTGTTTATAATAGAGTGCTTACCTTCTAACCATGTACAGATGCCCGCGGCGCCGATACGGAATGAAACGGGTATCACTTTACCTGATTATTTATCCCTAATTTCAACTTTTAATAAGTACCGCCAACTGCACATTGTACGCGTACGGATGATGCATACGAAAAACAGCCACATGAAAAACAAGCTTCCTTTTATCCTTTTCTTACTGCTGCTGTGCCTTGCGCAAACAAAATTGCAGGCACAACGAAATTCTCCTACATGGATCCAGCTTTTTAATGGCAAAGACCTTACTGGCTGGGATATTAAAATTACGGGTTACGACCTGAATGAGAATTACAATAACACGGTAAGTGTGAAGGATGGCATTATGAAAATCAGTTATGACCAATACACAAATTTTACCAACCAGTTTGGTCATATTTATTACAAAACGCCTTACAGCTATTACAAGCTGGTGGTGGAGTACCGGTTTGTAGGCAGGCAGGCGCAGGGCGGTCCTTCATGGGATATACGCAACAGCGGGGTAATGATACATTCGCAATCGGCTGCAAGCGTACGCAAAGACCAGGAGTTTCCCGTATCGCTGGAGCTGCAACTGCTGGGTGGTTTAAAAGACGGACAGCGAACAACCGCTAACCTGTGCACACCTGGTACATACGTGGAAATGGATAACAAAGTGAATAGAAATCACTGTATCAACTCTACTTCCAAAACGTATAATGGCGACCAATGGGTAAGGATAGAAATGGAAGTACTGGGCGATTCGTTAATCCGCCATATTATAGATGGTAAAGTAGTGCTGGAATACCGCCATCCGAAAATAGGCGAAACAGGCGATGATATTAAAAGATACCTGGACGAAGACTTCCTTAAAAAAATGGATGCTTCTTTAAAAGAAGGGTATATAGCGTTGCAGGCCGAAAGTGCACCGGTGCAGTTTAGAAAAGTGGCGTTGTTAAACTTAGAGCCGTATAAGAATAACCCGCAGGCCTTAAGTAAGGCACTGGCTACACCCTATAAGTAAGCAGCAGGGTTTGACAGGGCTGCTGACATTGGAAGATCGGCGGCTGGCTTTCTGAATACGATTCCTTATTGCATACGTACAATCCAAAGCAATGTCTGAACAATTAATCAAACACTTTTCAAAGTTTGTACAGATCGAAGACGATGACCTGCCGGCCATTTTATCTTTTTTCGAATGCGTGCACTACAACAAAAAAGAAAACCTGCTCCGCGAAGGGGAAGTTTGCAAGTTCAACTACTTTGTTGTAAAAGGCTGCCTGCGGATGTTTTTCATTAACGAAAAAGGCATAGAGCAGACCACTCAGTTTGCAATTGAAAACTGGTGGCTTGCTGATTATATGGCTTTTCAAAACGGGAAGCCGGCCGGCTTCTTTATCCAGGCTGTAGAGCAAACGGAAGTAGTGGCGCTTCATTACGGGTTGCAGGAACCGCTTTTTAAACAGTTTCCGCAATTAGAAAGGTATTTCCGGCTGATGTACCAGCGGGCGTATGCGGCCAGTCAGCTACGAATGAAATACCAATACGATTTTTCGCGCGAAGCGCTGTATCATCATTTTACCGAAAGCTTCCCCGAATTTGTTCAGCGCATACCGCAGTACTTACTGGCTTCCTTTTTAGGCTTTACGCCCGAATACTTAAGCGAAATCCGAAAGAAAAGCGTTCTTAAACGGGTTTAAGTTTTTGCCGGACATGGCTGTATAGCTTTGTTTCCTTAAACATTTATATGGAACAAAGAGTAAACATCCAGACAGTACAACCACAGGCTTTTAAAGCCATGACCGGTTTAGAGGGTTATTTACAAACAACCCGCCTTTCAAAGACACATAAGGACTTAATCTTAATCCGGGCTTCGCAAATAAACGGCTGTGCATTTTGTATAAATATGCATACGAAAGAAGCGCGGCAGAGAGGCGAAACGGAACAGCGGATCTATTTGTTGAATGCCTGGAAAGAAACAGAATTGTACACCGCAGAAGAAAAAGCGATCCTGGCACTAACAGAGGAAATCACCCTGATCCATGCACACGGCGTAACCGATAGCGTCTATCAGGGGGCAGAAAAGTTGTTTGATAAAGATTACCTGGCGCAAATCATTATGGCTATTGTAACCATCAATGCCTGGAACAGGATTGCCATCAGTACGCAGATGGAACCTGCTTAAAAAAGCATGGCGCTGCTGAGGACGCTGCCGGCAAATAAAAAGGCTGCCCGAAAGAGCAGCCTCCAACCTTCACTCAAAAACCCTTAACCCAATACATTCTTTTTACGCATATCGCGGATAATATCTTTTGCATAGTCATTAGCCAGCGCACCGATAGTGCCGGCATCTACCGTTTGCGATTCTGCAGAATACAACAACTGGTTACTGCTTACATCATACAGGTTGGTTTCAAAAACATATTTGGTATTTGTTTCTGTATAGGCCGGACGATAGTAAGGCTGGTAAGCCCGTGGAGAATAATACGAATAGTAGCCCCAGAAACCGGGTCCGCTGCCGGCATAGGTTGGCGGCACATACCGCTTTTGCTTGTCTTTGTTTACGAGGGTAATGGTAACTACATGCTGTATGCCTTCGTTTTGCAGTTGCTGTAACGCTGCTTCTTTGGTCATGCCCTTAAAGGCAGTTACACCAAATTCGTCCGTTGCCGTTACCGCTTCATAGCCAAATTTTTGTAAGTCTTTCGCCAGTTCATTTTCCATAGCGCGTTTGGCAGTACGGTTTTTGTCGCTGAATAAACCTAATACCAACACCTTTCTTGAATTGGCAGAAATACCCTGCTGCGTAGTATAACTGTCTGTGATTTTGGAAGTGCTGCAGCCTGCAAACAGCAGCGTCAGCAGCGGGATAGCTATTAACAATATCTTTTTCATAATTAACTGTTTTTACACCCTGTACAGACTATTGCTAAGTTGGTAAGATTAATTCATGCGTTACCCTTAACATTATTTTGAATGTCTAAAGAACCCTTTTCCTTCATTATCTGCCTTTTACGATTGGTATAAATGTTGACTAATGAAGAGTAAATTATTTGTATGAAGTTTACGTATAGTGTGCTGATGGCTTTTGCGGCGTTTACTGTTTATTCCTGCACCCGCAATGCTATTACCGGCAGGAACCAATTATCACTTGTTTCGGAAAGTACCGTGCAGGAAACTGCCAAGACCCAATACCGGCAGTTTCTTTCGCAAAGCAAAGTAGTAAGCAGCGCTTCTAATAAAGATGCCGAAATGGTAAGGCGCGTAGGCAGCCGTATTGCTGCTGCTATTACCCAATATTATAAAGAGCAGGGACAGTCGGCTGTATTAAGTGGGTATAAATGGGAGTTTAACTTAGTGGACAGTAAAGAGGTAAATGCCTGGTGTATGCCCGGCGGAAAAGTAGTGGTATATACCGGTATTCTTCCCGTAACACAAAATGAAGCTGCATTAGCGATTGTATTAGGCCACGAGATTACCCATGCGGTGGCAGGCCATGGCCGGGAAAGAATGAGCCAGCAACTATTAGCCGCAGGCATACAGCAGGTGGGCGGTGTAGCATTGGGCGCCAACCCCAAAGCTTTAGGCATTTTTAATAGCGTATATGCGCCCACTGCGCAAATAGGCGTATTACTCCCCAATTCGCGCAGCCAGGAATCGGAAGCCGACCATTACGGATTAATTTTCGCGGCAATGGCCGGTTATAACCCGCAGGAAGCTGTTCCATTCTGGAAACGGATGCAAAGCTTAAGCAGCGGCTCTTCTACGCCTATCTTTTTAAGTGATCACCCAAGTGACGAGTCGCGCATACAAAAACTGGAAGAACTGATGCCGGAAGCACTTAAATACTACAAACCGATACAGCATTAGGCTTCTGCAGCTAATATTTAGGGTTTCTTTTTAAAGAAAGAGTAATGACTATCATTATATTAACATTCATTTCTATAACTTTGCATACTATTTTTTTTTAAAAATTTTAATATGAGGAGCAATTTATGCAAAGTATGCTTGAAAAGCTAAACCTGAAAGACGAAAAAAATGTTCTCATCCAAGGCCTTCCCTCTTCTATCGAAAAACAGTTTGCAAAACTTTCTTACGCTAAAAATGTTACTCCGCTGCTCAAAAGCAGAAAAATAGATTTTGCATTGCTTTTTGCTATCCATCAAAACCAGATGTGCGCTATATTAAATGACGTATTTCCGGCTTTGCATACAGAGACCAAGCTCTGGATAGCTTATCCTAAAGCTGCCAGCAAAATTGCAAGCGATCTTAACAGGGATTGCAACTGGCAAATTTTGCAGGATCACGATTACGAGGCGGAAGGAGAGGTGGTTCTTGATCATGTATGGTCAGCTATTTGTTTTAAAAAGCTCGATATTGCCCAGGATTCGGTTTCGGCTGATGAAGAAAGGAACAATGTTGAATTTGATAAACGCCTGATAAAGCTGCCCGCCGAGCTGGAGATATTTTTTATCAAGCATAAGAAAGCCAAAGATTTTTTTAAATCCCTGCCCGAAATCAGCCAGAAGGAATATGTGAGCTGGATTGAAGAAGCCAAGCGGGCAGATACTAAAAAGAGAAGACTGGAAGCAGTGCAGCAAAAATTGCTGGATGGTAAGAAAACACTTTCCGAAAAATAGAACAGTAATACTTAACTTAAATACAAAACGCTTTCACTTAAACTGAAAGCGTTTTTTTGTGGGCTGATACGGCCGCCAATCAGCTTGCGGCAACCAGTGCGTTATTTTTATATACCGGCAATACATTAGCGCCGTCTTCTGTAATGCAATATTCCAGGTCTTTTTCCAAACCATAGGCTGCGAGCCGGTGCCAATGCGAGGTCTGCTGTACAAAGCTATACAACCGGTGCTGGTGAACATGATACAGATTTTCTGCCATCAGGCTGCTGTCGCACCCTTCAGTTGTAAATTGTTTGCCTAACCTGCTGATAAGCGCGCCTGCAAATAAAGTATCCTCTAAGTTAAAACGGTCTTTCCAGCCGGAACAGCCCAATATTACATCCCGCTGCATCTGTAGCAAATAACCGGCTACCGCCGAAATGTTTGGAAAAGAACCGGTTATTACTTCTGCCGCTCCTTTTGCTAATGCCATGTGCAGCAGCCGGGTGCCGTTGGTAGTAGTAAGCACCAGCGTTTTACCTTGTATAAAATCGCGCGAATACTCAGCCGGCGAATTGCCATATTGCAATCCCGGAATTATTTTTCCGTCGCGCTCGCCGGCCGTTACGGCGTTCAGGCTTTTACCCATAGCGATGCACTGCGCTACATTATCTACCGGTATTACCCGCGTTGCCCCGTTGTACAGGGCAGTAGCAATGGTAGAAGTAGCACGAAAAACATCTATAATAACAACAATGCTGTTGGAAACGTCATACAACTCCAGTAACCGCGGAGAAAGAATAGTAGTAATGGAAGGCTTGCTCATGAAGCGGCAAAGATAAGTTTGCCAGCTAACTGCTGAAATTTAGTTCGCTGGTGCACTTCGCCCAAAGCAGCAGGTAATTAAGAATTTTCGCTGCAAAACACGCAGCGAAAATTCTTAAGGTCATTTTATCTGGCAAAAGCCATATACTGGAAGGTCGTGTCTTTCTTAGTTGTGTCTGCAGGCACCGTATCCTTTACATTATAAGCAAAGGATGGAGCAAACATAGTATCCTTTTTTGTGGTATCCTTAGGCACCGTATCGGTTACATTATAACCCGCCAAACTGAACCTGGCAGTATCTTTTTTACTGGTATCCGTAGGTACGGTATCATTGTAAACGGCTGTATAGCTATTATCGTTAAACTGCTTGGTTCTATCACCGCCGGTAGCTTTAATGGCTGCTACGGAAACTAGCAAAGCAGCAGCTATAAGAATCTTTTTCATAGGTAAAAATTTAAGCTTTGAATAAAACCCCACTTTTCCAATAACTATGCCACAGAAGCTGTATAAGTATTAATATTTACAAAGCAAAGAATTTATAACAGTAGCTATTTATCATACGCAAAAGCGGCTTTCGTAATAAACGAAAGCCGCTTTATATTAAAATTATTGAACGGACAAAAAAGCACTTCCTATCCTTCCGGCTTCAGCTCCAGGTACCGGAGAAACTCCTGCTTTGTTTTTTCTTCTTTAAATTTACCGCCATAGAAAGCAGTAACCGTGGAAGCGCTGGTATCATTTACGCCGCGGCTTGATACGCACAGGTGCAGGGCATCTATTACCACGGCTACATCTTCTGTTTGCAAAATCTGCTGCAGTTCTTTGCCGATCTGCATACTCAGCCGCTCCTGCACCTGCGGGCGTTTGGCAAAATACTGAACAAACCGGTTGAGCTTACTAAGCCCGATTACCTTACCGCTGCTGATGTAGCCAATATGCGCTTTACCGTAAATAGGTACAAAATGATGCTCGCAATTGCTGTAAAAAGTAATATTCTTTTCTACAAGCATCTGGTTGTACTTATACTTGTTTTCAAACAAGGTAACGGCCGGCCTGTTGGCAGGATTAAGCCCGCTGAAAATTTCCTGCACATACATCTTTGCCACCCGCTTAGGCGTACCACGAAGGCTGTCATCGGCCAGGTTTAAACCAAGCGTATCCATAATAGCGGCAAAATGCTTTTCAATAACCGCTATTTTCTCATCATCGCTTAGTTTAAAGGCATCCGCTTTCATCGGCGTATCGGTAGAGGTAGCCGCATGGTTATCGCCCATATCAGTTATCAATACATCGCTCAGTTCTATCTTTTTGCCATGCTCATTATGCGGGGTATTCCACAAAGTTTCGTTCTGTTTCATACAATATTATTTTAAGTTCCAGCAAAGGCGCTACATGCGCCCGCAACAGGTTGTAAACCGTTATCGCTATATTTTCGGCAGTAGGATTAAGATTTTTAAATTCCTGCGTATCCAGGTTAAGATTTTTGTGATCAAACCGTTGCAGTACCTGCTCCTTTATCAAGTCGCTCAATACTTTCATATCCATCACGTAGCCGGTTTTTTCATCAGGCACTCCGGTAACCTTTACAATCAATTGGTAATTGTGGCCATGAAAATTAGGATTATTGCATTTACCAAATACCGCTGCATTCTGCTCCTCCGGCCAGTCCGGTACATGAAGACGATGCGCTGCATTAAAATGCTCTACCCTGCAAACAGCCACTTTAGGCATTAAAGAATATTTTGTTTGTTAAAAAATTGAAGAGAATCACTAACTGCAAAGAACTGTGCCAGAAGTGTGCCGGCCAAGTGCCTTTGCTGCTGAGGCGTTGTTACATCAGTGATTGACATTCAAGACATCAAAAATAATATAACCTCCGGGAATAACAGCGGGTGTGCGGCAGGGTGCACCGGATAATAACCTTTCTATGACAAATGGAGCAGCCTGCTGCTATTTGGCGTTTTTTATACGCCTTAAATGTTATTACTTTTGAAGAATGCAGTTTAGTTTTTCTTACGATAAAAAGAAAGTCATCCAGGGGTTACGGTATCACTTTATTACCCGCAGCGAAATCCGGGTTCTTCTTATATTAGTCAACATTTTTGCTATTACGGCTGCTGTGTTGTTTTATACAAAAAAAATTCGCCCCGAGCCTTTCCTGCTAAGTACGGTACTATGGCTTTTTCTGATGATTAGTTTTTGGTATATGCTGCCGCACATTATTTACAACCGGTCGGGCACTTTCAAAGATAAGTTTACCATTTTCATCCTCGACCGGCAGGTACGCCTGCAAAACAGCCGCGGGTATGTAGAATGGGGCTGGAACCAATTCACGCATTATTTTGAAAGCCCCTATTTTTTCCACCTTTATTTTTCTTCAAAATCTTTTTTCCTGCTGCCTAAAGATGAAATGCCGCCTGAGCTTGTTAAAGACCTGCGGGTTGTTTTTGGCAATCATATTACCCGTAAAAGCGTTAAATAATCTAACGTGCCGCTATAGCTTTTTTTCCATTTTAAAATGCGGCAGGTTTACTTCTGTAAATTCATCACCGCTGGTTTCATAACCCAGCTTTTCGTAAAAGCCCATTGCCGATTTGCGGGCATGCATACAAATGGTGCTAAAGCCACGGTCACGGGCAATGTTTTCGGCAAATTGTATCAGCGCCTTACCAATGCCTTTGCCCTGCAGCCCCGAAATAACCGCCATCTGCCGGAGGCGCACTTCTTTAAGGCCCGTTTGAGTAAGTAAGCAACAGCCTTCAATGCGGTCATCATCAAAGCAACCGATTAAAAGATCGCCTGCTTCTTTATTAAGCTCTTCGGGGTTAAACTCGAGCCCGAGCGGCTTTCGTAGAATGTTGTAGCGTAACTGCACCATTTGTTTATACTCCGGCGAGCCATGATCTATTATTTTTAATGCCATAATTTGTTGGGGAATTTAGCCTGAATGTAAAACTTTTTTCAACAGTGTACTTATTGCTATTGGAATATTTGCAAATATAATTGCTGCGCTTATGGCTCTGTAGTTGTTTATCCAATTTTTAAACGCGGTATTTATAAAAACACAGCACATTTGTTTATTGTTTTAGTATCAGCTTATGAATGATGTATTAGGAAGCGCTTTATACGATTATTATTTTCAGCACCGGCTGGGCAAGCTGTGGATACTTAACAACTATGGCCCCAAGGAAGAAATGCCGGTGGCTATTTACTTCCGGCAATACACAAATATGAGCCGGCTGGAGCAACTGGCGCTACGCAACTGCCATGGCAAAGTACTGGATATTGGCGCCGGCGCCGGCAGTCATGCACTGGTGCTGCAGCAACAAAATATAACTGTAACTGCTTTGGATATATCGGCCAAAGCGGTGGAAGTAATGCAGCACCGCGGTGTAGCAGCCGCACTGCACCAGGATGTTTTTACCTATGCAACGGCGCGGTACGATACGTTGCTGTTGCTGATGAATGGCATTGGATTGGCCGCTACTGTCAATGGCTTACAGCGCTTTTTGCAACATGCAAAAACGCTGCTGAAAAAAGGCGGCCAGCTCCTTTTCGACTCTTGCGATGTGGCGTATATGTATGAAGGAAAGCCATTGCCGGCACAACACTACTATGGAGAAATCGCTTACCGCTATCAATACAAAAAACAAAAAACGGAATGGTTTACCTGGTTGTATATTCATAAAAAATTATTGAAGCAGGTAGCGGAAGAAGAAGGCTATGTTGTAAAGTTTTTATACGAAGATGCGCACGGACAATATCTTGTAAGGCTACAGCAAAAAAATAAGTAAAAAATTTAATATGCAGCGCTGCTATGTTATACTCCTGATCGCAGTTTTGTTCCAACGTTGTTCGTCACCGGCCTACACCCATCCGCATGTACTTATAAAAACAAAATGGGGCGAAATAGAAGCGGAGGTTTATACAGACAAAGCGCCAAAAACAGCAGCCGCATTTTTGCAGCATGTTGATGCCGGCTTGTACAACCGGTGCTTTTTCTACCGCGTGCTTAACAGTGAGAACCAGCCTTCCAATGCTGCCAAAGCACAGTTGATACAAGGCGGCATCTGGAAGAATAAAGACCACCGCGATACGCTGACACCTATCCCGCACGAAACCACACAGCAAACCGGCATTCATCATACCGATGGCGTTTTGTCTATGGCGCGGTTAGCGCCCGGCACTGCTACTTCCGAATTTTTCATCTGCATCGGCGATCAGCCGGGATTTGATTTTGGCGGTGAAAATAATCCCGACGGCCAGGGTTATGCGGCATTCGGCAGAGTGATTAAAGGCATGGAAGCAGTACGGCAGATCTACAACCAGCCGGAAGAAGACCAGTCGTTTGATCCGCCGGTAGCCATCATCAGCATCAGCAGAATGTAGTCGTTTATAATCAACAGAATTGTTTGGAAAGCCCGGCACGCGCAATGTTGCCGGCCAGCAGGTGCTATATTGCAAGGAGGGCATCAAAAGAAAAATTATCTTTCCCATTCAAAATACCGGCTATGACTACTGCCTTACAACCCAAACAGCGGATTCAGTCTATAGATATATTGCGCGGTATCGTAATGCTTATTATGGCGATTGACCATGTAAGAGACTTTTTTCACATAACCGCATTTACCGATAGTCCTACCAATCTTGCTACTACCACGCCACAGTTATTCTTTACAAGATGGATAACGCATTTCTGTGCGCCGGTATTCGTGTTTTTATCCGGCACCTCCGCTTTTCTAATTTCGCAGCGTAAAACCAAAAAAGAAACAAGTGCTTTCTTAATAAAAAGAGGTTTATGGCTGGTGCTGGTTGAAGTGGCAGTAATGACTTTAGGATTAACTTTTAACCCGCTCTATAACCTTTTAATATTCCAGGTAATCTGGGCTATTGGCTGGAGCATGGTGATATTGGGTTTGCTGGTACGTACATCCTTCGCAGCTATTATTACTATTGGTTTTGTTCTGGTGTTTGGGCACGATGCTATTAATTATATGCAATTGCCGGCAGCAGGCGCCACACATGCATTGTGGAGTATTTTGTTTACTGCATTCGGCACACAACTTCAGCTTAACCCAACGCACTTTATTTTCGATTTGTATGCGGTATTACCCTGGGCTGGCGTTATGCTGCTGGGCTATGTATTTGGCGCTGTATATAAACAGGAAGATGCTATACAAAGAAGAAAAATAATTTTGCTTACCGGCTTTGCCGTTACCCTATTTTTTATCGTGGTAAGATGTATAGATGGTTACGGCGATCCCAGCCATTGGTCGGTTCAAAAGAGCGGTCTCTTTACAATTTTATCTTTTTTAAACACGTCTAAATATCCGCCTTCCCTGTGTTATACCTGCATGACGATCGGACCGGCTTTAATAGTGCTTGCGCTGCTGGAAAAAGCGCGGGGTAAGCTTTCAGCTATTTTCAGCATGTATGGCCGGGTGCCTTTGTTTTATTACGTGCTGCATTTTTACCTGATACATGTGATTTGCGTGATTGTATTTTTTGCAACACAGCATACGGCAAAAGATATTGTTGACCCGAATACGCCTTTCCTGTTTCGCCCGCAGCACTTCGGGTTTGGGTTACCGGTGCTGTATGCAATATGGCTGTTTGTAATTCTTGCTTTGTATAAGCCCTGCAAATGGTTTGATCAATACCGGAAAAGCCATCATCAGTGGTGGCTAAGCTACCTATAAATACGTAATACCCTTTTAGGGTTTTGCATGTTATTATACTTAAAGAGAGCGTTATATTTCCCCGGATGCATAAGCTGTTATGCAATACTTACATACTTTACACTAAGGAATACTATTTGGTGGCGGTGACGCTATCGAGGGCACAGTAATTACCATTTAACTGCGGCGCGGCGCTAACAAAGGCATAGAGCCGCTGCTTGCGGTAAAAACCGTATTAGCATAAGATGACATTCAATTTCCAAGCAGTTGCCAAGAGTAGTTCATTGCGGCGAAAAGCGCAAGCATTTCAGTGATTCCAAACATCCTATCATCAACTTTGTATTCTCATAATATCAATCTATTTTTCACTTCCTGATTAACAGGTGTCTGACATTTAAAAAATGGCTGACACCCATACTTTGCTACCTCATTGTATTTGGAAGATGCACTCAAACCAAAACTCAGGCTGCTCAGCTTATTATGTATGATTACCTTCTTTCCAGGGCCTTATTTTGGTAAACGGAAGCTTTAATAAATAGCCAATCGTAAGTTCTTTCTGATCGCCGTATGCCGGTACGCCGATCACTACCTGCTCCTGCGGAATATGCAGCTTTGCTGTGCGATGAAGCTTATCCCAAAAAGAAAAGATAACAGAGTAATTAGAGTCCGTTTCTGCGTGCACTACCGAATGATGAATGCCATGCATCCGCGGCGTAACAAGGAGCTTATTCAAGACTTTTTCAAATGCTACCGGCAGCTTTATATTGCTGTGGTGAAATTGCGTGCAGCCTTCAAAAATTATTTCATAAACAATAACTAATAACGGTGTTGCGCCGGTTAGTAATACGGCTGCGCCGCGAAAGATAACGGAGCCAATGATTTCGCCAAAATGAAAGCGCAGCGCCGTGGTTACATCGAGGTCTGCATCGGTGTGATGCACGAGGTGAAACCGCCACAACAAGGGCACTTTATGATTGAGAATATGCCACAGGTAATTGGTATAATCAAGCAATACAAATGCAATCGCTCCCTCCAGCCATACAGGAAGTGTATATAAATAATTCAGCCCGAAATGCCAGCGCTCATTTTGCACTGCAAGCCATACCATCGCCGGTATCAGCAGCAAGCGCAGCAGGCCAAAGGCAGGCAGGGAAACAATAAAATTGATAACTATTCTATGCCATCTGGATTGTTCCCGCTTGCGCAATTGCCGCCAGCTTTCGATGATGAATAAAAACGCAAAAACTGTTATCAGTACCGGCGAGCCAATACTGTCGAAAATGTTTTTAATTTTTTCCATCACGCAGCTTTTCTCCTTCGCTTTTCTTGGCGTGCCAGGCTGCATCTTTATTTAAGCCCAACGCTTCCTGCACCTGCGGCGACGAGCCTTCCGGCGCGTGGCCCATCATCATCCTGAAATACCTAACGCCGTCCTGCACATTCGCCCAGCCATGACCCGGCGCTGTAAAACCGTAAGCCCGGTATTTATTGGGTTGTACCTTACCTTTTCCTTCAACAAAATGCGCAAAGCTTTTCGCCCAACTGTCAAACTGCTGCATAAATTTATCCTCTTTAACCATGTCTTCTGCCTGCGAATCGCTGTATTTTTTGTTCTTACCAATTAACCCATATTGCCACAATTCGTCGGGCACTTCCACGCCGCCGTAGCGGCATTGCCATACCAGCGACTGATACGCCAGGCGGTCATTCTCATACGGCTCTTCATCGGGATTAAAATAATTTTTGTGTTCTAAAATCTTAGGCCGGCCATCCTCGCCAAACTCGTCGCCGCCATCATCGCCGTAGCAAAAAAATCCGGCGGTTCTGCCTTCGAGATGATTGACACTCATGCCTTCCCATGCTTCGGTATGCTCCAGCGCCATTGCCTTTTCGGGGTTCTTATGGTCAATGGTTTTTTCGTCAGGATTACCGCCATTCATACAGACTAACCTATCAAACAGCAGCTTTAAATTACTGGATGGCGCATACCAGTTAATGGGGCCGATAATTGCCCACGCATCTGCCATGTCGAGCCTCGCATACATATCCATATTCCACATTAAATCGGGCTCTTTATTGTCGTTTTTACTATAGCAGTTGCAGGGCCACACGCACAGCGCCATGGAAGTAGAAACGCAGGCATTACAAGACTGGATTTTTTCCCGGCCATATACATTGCCCAGGTCTTCGTAATCTATCTCCCAGTGTTGCGGCAGGCGCGCGGCCATGCGCAGCAACAGTGTGCGCGATTTGGAATCAACGCCGGGGCAGTTGTATTGCCTGCGGTTGGAGCCGGAAATAATAAGTATTCTGAATGGCCGTTCTTCTGTTGGCAGCTTCGCATTGTCGTCGTTGGGTTTCATAGAGGATGAAGGTAGGAGATTAAAGAACATTGCAGACCTAAAGACGCAAAGGCGCAGACTCAGAGCCTCAAAAAAGATTTTAAAGTAAGGACCGTTTATGAATTGTTAGCAAATCAGCTAAGGACACAATAATGAATTTAACAAAATAAAGTGACATAAAACTTATGCCGTATTTGTTACGTCTTTGTAAAATTGGCCAAGTAAAGCTGCAACAATAATCTCTTACTTTTGTATTAAATTAATAAGTGAAGACAGAAGCAGAAATTGTTAATTTAGCACATAGTAAATTAAGGGTTGCAGAACTTTTATTGCAGAATGGCTTTCTTGATGATGCTTATTATATAGGCGGTTATGCATTTGAATTATTACTTAAAGCAAAAATTTGCAAAACGCTGGCTATCCCTAATTTTTTTGATTTTGACAGTGCCAGAAATCGAAAGTTGCCGGTTGCCAAAATAAGAAGAGGTGAAAAAGAAAATCTTTATAAACCTTTTAAAGTGCATGACTATGAACAGCTTTTAATATTGTCCGGATTATATACTGAGTTTGCAAATAAATTATCATCCGATTTATCCTTTAATACTGATTGGTCTGTAATTAGCAATTGGGATGAAAACCTACGATATACAACAGGCAGTAATCAAAAAGATGTAAGATCATTTATAGAATCTATTAAAAATATGATGCAATGGTTAACACAATACCTACAGAAGATATAAAGAACAAATTGAAAACCATTTTTAGTAACGAAAACAAACCCTCATATAAGTATATGCAGGTGTGGCTTTCCGAAGTTGACTTCGGCGGGTTATATCAAACTGATAAGTTTGTGGTGAATGTAAAAATGAAGTATGAAATCGGATCATACAATGAGGAAATAAAGTACATAGCAACTAATTTGTTTAAGCAACTTTCAATTGAAGAACGCTCTCTGATATGGCGCGTAAATGTTTATAATTCTTCTGAAGAAACCTATTTGCAATATGATGATATTATCGTTTATTCTGAGAACGATGAACGCGAACTTTAATATATTGGGTTATCAAAATAATATTATTAAAAACATCGTTGTTCATAACTTTGTATTTAAACCTTGGCGGCAAAAACAATACTTACAATTTATCCTGCCGTATTAATCTCCGGTAAGTTGCTACTAATTGCTGCTGGCTATAGCCCAGCTTATACATAAAGTAAATAATAAAAAAGATGCCCTGTGTTTTGTAGATGCCATTTTCTAAATACTTGCGTGCGGAGGTAAGCACCGGTTTTTTAATTATAATAAAGCGACAGATTTTTTTAATCCGTTTAATAATTTCCTGGTCTTCCATTACAATATGCCGCTCATTAAAACCGCCGGTTTTTACAAACACTTCTTTAGTAACAAACAAGCTCTGGTCGCCAAAGCGCACAGCATTTACATCAAAGCGGGTAAACCAGCAATTGGCTTTTAAAAACCAGTGCTGATAGTCGAATGCCAGCATAAAACAACCAGCCTGAATAGTAGCATCAACAGCATTCAAAATGTCATTGGTAAAACCTTCCGGCGGCAACGTATCGGCGTGTAGAAAATAAAGAATATTACTCTTCGCAATGGAAGCACCGTAATTCATTTGCGCAGCACGGCCTTTCGCTGGACTAATAATAGTTACAGCGCCGGCGTTGGAGGCTTCGCTGATGGTATTATCGCTGCTGCCGCCATCGCATACAATAATTTCGGTGATGTGTGCAAGGTTAGTTTTATCTTTTATCCAGGCAATGGTTTTAGCAATACTCGCTTCTTCATTATAAGCAGGAATGATAATACTGATCATGCTGCGGCCAGTTTGGTTTGCAAAGTAGCTGCGAGCGCCTGTAACGAACCTAACTTGCTAATTTCAGATGCTGTTAATACTATAGAAAGCCTGTTGTTATCATTAACAAAGACAGCAGGAAACAGCGTTGCGGCTAACGGCGGATACTGTTTTACAAAATCGTCTTTGTATAAAAACAAAACCGGCAGAGGCAGTTGCTGAATGAATTGTTTCCAGGCGCCTTTCATTCCAAAATTTCCGTGCGTTAGTAAGCACAAACTGCATTGGTAAGTTGATGGTGATAACAGCTTGTGCAAATAATCAACAGACATTTCAAGAATGGAACTGTTGGCATTATACACGAATAGTATCTGCTTCGCTTTGTTCATTTAGTTTGTTGGTATTGCAGCCAGTCCTGTTCCTCATCAATATCGTGCAGTGTTTGAAGCAGGTGATAAGATAAATTATCGGCAAGGCAGGCATTGAGTGTTTGCATTAATACTTTATCGGTACTCCAGTTGATATTTTCAAATAAAGAAGCCTGTAATTTTTTCAATCCCAACAAATAATAACCGCCATCGGTAGCAGGGCCAAGTACTATATCGTGTTGTTCCAGGCTTACAAATGCCTGTTCAATAATGTTTGTTGTCAATTCGTAACAATCAGAACCGATAATGCAAATTTCATCATAACCTGCATCAAACAAATGAGCAAATGCGTTCTTCATTTTTTCGCCTAAATCAACACCCCGTTGTAGCTGCTTATAATAATTCTCGGTCCAGATATCATTGCTGTTTATTTTATCGGCATAAAAAATAAATTTATCAATCGTAAGTTCCTTCGTTATACTGTAAGTGTGACTGAGCAGTTCTTTATAAACAGCCAATGCTTTTTCATCGCC
This sequence comes from Ilyomonas sp., assembly GCA_965247435.1. Taxonomy (GTDB): domain Bacteria; phylum Bacteroidota; class Bacteroidia; order Chitinophagales; family Chitinophagaceae; genus Ilyomonas. Next base: position 4,560,894 of record OZ252019.1, read on the forward strand.
GGCAGTTTTAGCTAAGCGTGTTTTTACTTTGCCCAAAACGGCATTACGTACAAATATAATAAGCGCTCTTTTCAAATTAAAATTTTCGCCGCCAAAGCAAGCAGATACCAAAGGAAAGCGGTAAGTAGTATTTAAACACTTGGGGGTTTTGTGTCTTTGCGCCCTGGTGGCATCAGGTACAAATACATTACTCTGCTACTGCGCCGCCACAACTGGAACCCGCGCCGGCAGTGCATCCGTAACAATGCTGGTTGAGTACAATGCTGCGGCCATTCATAGCACTCAGATCAAAGGTTGATAAGTGATTGGAGGAAGCGCAGCTTACTTTTAAATTGAGCATCTGGTTAAAATCGCAATCATATAAATAGCCGTCCCAGCTAACCGATACTGTATTGCGGCACATCACATTTTTTGCGGCAGTTATATTAAAGGCATTCACTAATTTATCCATGTACTTTTCGTAGTTGCCGCTCACCAATAAATAGTCCAAATAACGGCTGATCGGCATGTTGGTAATTACATATAAATTATTAAAACCAATGCCATACTGCTTCCTTAATTCTTCTTTGTATTCCCTTTCCAATGCCGCCTGCGAAGGCGGGAGAAAAGCGCCTGCCGGGTTATACACAAGGTTTAATTGTAAGCCCGAAGCGTCCATTCCATAGCCAATTGCATTCAGCATTTGCAAAGCCTGTATCGAATCGGCAAACACGCCGATGCCGCGTTGCCGGTCGGTGCGGTCCTGCGTATAAGAGGGCAGTGACGAAACAACTTCGATGTTGTGTTGCCTGAAGAAAACGGGCAAATCATGAAAGCGTTTATTGGCCAGAATGATCGTAAGGTTACAGCGTACGATGATATGCCTGTTGAGTGCTTTTATCTGCTCAACAAACCACCGGAAATGCGGATTCAGCTCAGGCGCGCCGCCGGTAATATCAACTGTTGTAAAGGCCGGATTTGCAGCCAGCACATCAAGGCACAACTGCATTGTTTCGCGCGTCATAATTTCTTTACGGTCGGGACCGGCATCTACATGGCAATGCTTGCAAACCTGGTTGCACATCTTGCCGATATTCACCTGGAATATTTCAACTGCTGTTGGCTTTAACGGAAACAACCCTGCAGCCGCTAATTTATCTGTGAATAGCGGCAATGCCTTCTGATGCTCCAATACATCCACCTGGTGGCCTGCATCTGCAAGCAGGTGATTCATCGCCTGTAGTGATTTCATAAAGCGTGCTTTCCTCTCTGATAAATATTAATCAAGTAAACATCCAAACTTTTTCTTTAGTTATATTGTATGCTTTTTTACTCCTCTATAGAATAAGGCAATTACATCGCAATCTCTTTTACCTTGTTCATCATCTGCACGCCATGTACCAGCGAAGCGCCACCACGGATAGCGGCTGTTACATGCACCGCTTCCATCATCTGTTCTTCGCTCCAGCCCTTTTCAAATGCATCGCTGCTGTAAGCGTCTATGCAGTACGGGCATTGCACCGCGTGTGCTACCGCCAATGCAATCAAAGACTTTTCTTTGGCGCTTAGCGCGCTGTCTTTAAACACTTCGCCATACCAGGCGAAGAACTTATCGCCCATTGCTTTTTGCCACTCGCTCACCGCGCCAAATTTGCCGAGGTCTTCTGCGTTGTAATAATGATTGTTCATAAATAAATATTGAGTATTGAAATAGATTCTGGTTTTAAAAACAAAAGATGGTTTTAAAATGTGGTTTTTCCGCTTTCTTTTTGCCTTGATGCAAAAAGAAACAAACCTGCCTGCCGGCAGGCAGGAAAATCAAGGACGGCATGATCGCTCCGCGCATCCGTCCTTACCTGCGCCTCCACATTGCCTAAGATGGATTTTTATAAGTGATATGCCTTTGCTTTAATCTAAGTAGTTTGTCAAAATTATCTACTATTTACTTTTAAAGTTTACAACTGTATTTTTCCTTTTAATTCTATTTGATTTTGCACAAGTACTTAAGCGCATTTTAAAATTATAATGACAAAATGGTTTGATATAAAAGCTCAGACAATACTTTATCGGCTTTGCCTGCTACAGCAATAATTTCCTGAATATTAACCGGCTGCAAATTATCAGGATCGCATTCGTCTGTAATTACCGATACTGCTGCGCAAGGCAACTGCGCATGATTAGCTGCAATTACTTCCGGTACGGTAGACATGCCTACCATATCGGCGCCGATGATTTTAAGGTAACGATACTCCGCCCTTGTTTCTAAGTTCGGCCCGTTTACCGCTGCATAAACGCCGCTTTGCAACTTCGTGTTCAGCCTTGCAGCTTCCTGCCGCAACACGCTGCACAGGTACGGGTTGTAAGGCGCGCTCATATCCGGGAAACGACTGCCCAATTCATCGTAATTTTTACCCGTTAACGGGTTGCCGGTTTGCAGATTAATGTGGTCGTTAAGCAATACCAAATCACCTTTTTTATAATTAAGATTGATGCCGCCGGCAGCATTCGTTAACAACAAGTATTGGATGCCCAACAGCTTCATCACACGCACCGGAAATATTACCTGCTGCGCCGTATAACCTTCATACCGGTGAAAGCGCCCCTGCATGGCCAGCACCATTTTATTAGCTATACTTCCGTACACCAAATTACCTTTGTGAAATTCAACTGTTGAGATGGGAAAATGCGGAATACCGGTGTACGGAATAATGAGCGGGTTGCTAAGATAAGAAAGAAACTGATGCAGGCCCGTACCCAGCACTACGCCAACCAAAGGCTTCTCAATGCCCTGTTGCTGTAAAAACGCTGTTGCTTCCGTTAATGTTTTCATAGGTTTATACAAATAACATATCTGTGATTATAACAAATGTAAACCTTATCAGTTACCTTATAAAAGCGCCGGAAAGAATCGTATAAGATAGTTCTGCTTTGCACTATTGGCTTTATGTTTCATCATTTACTATTCTTCCAATAATTATTCCTTTAATAATTTCTATCTTGTTATTTTTATTCCTGTTTGATCGGTTTGTAAACCATTCTTCCAACTTCTTAACTATCGCTTCTTATGAAAAAACTATTGTTGCCGTTCCTGTTATCGCTTATTATTTCTTCACTGCATGCCCAGGTGCAGGTGACTAATTTAAAAACTGAAAACTTAACCAATCCATTGGGTATTGATAAAATGCAGCCGCAGCTTAGCTGGCAGTTAACTTCCGGCAAACGCGGCGTGATGCAGTCGGCGTATGAGATAAAAGTAAGTGACCAATCTAAGATGGCGAATACAGCATGGAGTAGCAGCAAGGTAGCTTCTTCCCAATCGGTGCATGTGCCCTATACCGGAAGTGCCTTGCAACCGGGCAAAAAATATTACTGGCAGGTACGGGTGTGGAATGAAGGAGGAAAACCTTCTGCCTGGAGCGCTCCGGCTTATTGGCAAATGGGTTTGCTAAAGCCCGCCGACTGGGCAGCGCAATGGATAGAAGCCGGTTATATGGAAGACTCGATCATGCGGCCAAGCCCCATGTTCAGAAAAGAATTTACTGCTAATAAAAAAATTCAATCTGCCACCGCGTTCATCACGTCGCATGGCTTGTACGAAGGTTATATTAATGGCAAACGCATCGGGGATTATTGCCTTACGCCCGGCTGGACAAGCTATAACAAGCGGCTGCAATATCAAACGTATGATGTAACAAATTTACTCACACAAGGCACGAATGCCATTGGTGTAATGCTCGGCAGCGGCTGGTACCGCAGCTATCTGGCCTGGGGCAACCAGCATGATGTGTATGGTAAAAAACTGGCACTGCTGTTCCAGTTGAATATTGTATATACAGATGGAACAACCGCAACAATTTTATCTGATGGTTCCTGGAAATCCTCTACCGGCGCTATCAAAAGCTCGGAGATTTATCATGGTGAAACAAGCGACGCACGGGACGAAAAAAGCGGTTGGCTTACCACAGGCTACAACGATGGTAGCTGGAGCGGCGTAACCACGCATGATTATCCGAAAGACATATTGGTAGCTACCTACAACGAGCCCATTACGATGCACGAAACGTTTAAACCAATAAAATTTATTACTACGCCCAAAGGCGAGCACGTAATAGATTTCGGACAGAATTTGGTTGGCTTTGTAGAAGTGACGGTAAGCGGCAAAGCCGGCGATTCTATTATGTTGCACCATGCGGAAGTGTTGGATAAAGAAGGCAATTTTTATACAGACAATCTACGCGCGGCAAAGCAGCAGGATATCTATGTATTAAGTGGAAAAGGGGAAGAAACATTCCATCCGCATTTTACCTTTCAGGGCTTCCGGTATATAAAAGTGGATGGCTTCCCCGGCGCTATGAAGCCGGAGAACTTTACGGCAGTTGCACTTTATTCCAACATGCAGCCAACCGGTTCGTTTAGTACTTCCAACCCATTGATTAACCAGTTGCAGCATAACATACAGTGGGGGCAGCGCGGCAATTTTTTAGATGTGCCCACCGATTGTCCGCAGCGCGATGAACGCCTCGGCTGGACGGGCGATGCGCAGGTATTTTCGCGCACGGCTACCTATAATTTTGGCGTGAATAATTTCTTTGATAAATGGCTGCAGGATGTAGCCGCCGACCAGGGCGCGAATGGCAGCGTTCCATTTGTGGTGCCCAATGTGCTGGGCGAAGGCGCGGGCGGCTCTGCCGGCTGGGCGGATGTGGCCACCATTATTCCCTGGAATGTGTATCTCGCCTATGGCGATACGGCCGTACTGAAACAGCAGTATGAAAGCATGAAAAAGTGGGTGGGCTTTATGCAAAGCAAGAGCACCAACAACCTCTGGAATACCGGCTTCCACTTTGGCGACTGGCTGTTTTACCGCCCCGAAGATGATAACGACGGGCGGAGCGCCATTACTGATAAATACCTGATTGCACAATGCTTTTATGCCCGCTCCACGCAGTTATTGATTAATACTGCAAAAGTGCTGGGAAAGACGGATGATGTGGCCACCTACACCGCTTTGCTGCAACAGATAAAAGATGCTTTTGTAAAGGAATATGTAACGCCGAGCGGACGCCTGGTGTCGTCTTCGCAAACGGCTTATGTGCTGGCGCTCAATTTTGATATGCTGCCCGAAAACCTGCGCGGGCAGGCAGCAGACCGGCTGGTGGCCAATGTACATGACTACGACAATCATTTAACTACCGGCTTCCTCGGTACGCCCTATTTATGCCATGTGCTCAGCCGCTTCGGGCACTCGGATGTTGCCTATACCCTATTGTTGCAGGATACGTATCCTTCGTGGCTGTACCCCGTAAAAATGGGCGCTACCACCATCTGGGAGCGATGGGATGGCGAGAAGCCCGACAGTACTTTTCAAACGCCGGGCATGAACTCTTTTAATCACTATTCCTACGGCGCTATCGGCGACTGGATGTACCGGGTGATGGCCGGGATTGATACCTACGAAGATGCGCCCGGCTATAAACATATCCGCATTATGCCGCACATCGGCGGCAACTTTACGTATGCCAATGCCGATTATAAAACGCCTTATGGAACTATCAGCTCGGGGTGGAAAGTGGACAGCAGCAATATGAGCTTTGATGTAACAATACCCTGCAATACAACTGCTACTATATACATTCCTGCAGGCAGTGCTGAGGAAGTGAAAGAAGGCAGCGCATCGCTCTCCAAAGCAGGTGGCATAAAAGTGTCCGGGAAGGACGGCGATTATGTAGTTGTGGAAGTGGGTTCGGGCGGTTATCATTTTACAGCGCCTTATAAAAAGGATGCTGGTGTAAATGCGAGGAAGTAATCGGGCTAACGCTGATAGGGTTTGGAACCCTGTCAGCGTTTAAAATGTTCGGTGAGCCGCAGCGCGTAGCAGAAAACACAAAAGCAGGTCAGTGCGACCTGCTTTTGTGTTTTACTTTCAAAGTTTACGCCCATGCTGTATAACTAAATTTTAAAATGCACGAATAGTAGCTTACCGGGTAACACTTTTTATAATTTGAAGAAAACATCCTGTTCACTGCCGGAAGTACTTATAAAACAGGTACGGCCACCTTGTTCTGTAAAGTTTATTGCCGGTAATGATAAGGTTCTGCCGCTGCCATCGGAAGGGTGATAGAGCTCATCGCTTTTTAAAGCCCTGTCCGTTCCTGTGTTTGTCCTGTATCTGCCACTCATCGGGTAAAAGGTAACATTCGACTGATTATCCGTTTCAAAATAGCCATAGTAATTAATGTCCACTTCAAAATAACTTCCGCCACCTCCGAGGTCCGAATAAATGTGCTGGTACCAGCTTCCATTGCCCTTGGCATCGGCAGAAACTTTTATTGCAAATCCGTAGCCGTCGCCCTGGTAAACACCGTTATCATCCCAGTAACCTGCATCGCTTCCATCGGTCCACATCCAGTTGCCTGCCATTTGCGGATCAATAGTATGCGTACCATAGTCAACAGTTCCCCCGCCGCCCGGATGATCGGGTGAAGATTTTGAACAGCTTGTAGCTGAGAAAGAGATGAACAAAGTACCTAAGATGATGAAGGCAATTTGTTTGAATGTAAATGATTTCATTTTTTAAAAGTTTGATGTTGTTTGTTTTTGTTTGACAGGGCAAAAGTAGAACCGGGGCAGGCGATGGGAAATAGCATAAATGTGCGATGCCGGAGCGCAGCAAGGGTTGCTGCATTACTTTGCCTTAAAAGACAATATGCCCTCTTTCAAACTGTTGTAATAAATGTACCTTATAACACCGGTATTAATTCCAATAAGTAAGCATAGCTGATGAAGCAATTCATCTGCAATATTTTGCTGACCGGAAGTATTAATCAGGCTGGAAAAAAATTGTAGAAGCAGGTAAAATATAAAACTTTACCGAAGCAAACGAAGCTGATTTCGCAGTTTATAAAATCTGTGCTCAACCATTTAGCAGTCTTGTTATGCCTTTTATTAATACAGGTTCTTATTATGCTGATTTAATTGCTACAGTAAGTGCTGCCATGGCGGTGAAGAAAAAATGCAGTGCCCAAAAAACAAGTATGATTAAAAGCTTCAGAAAAAAAACACACAATAGCGGAGGATAGTCTGGTGATATATCATTTAATGGCGCTTCACACGAAAGAGGCGGGTGTGAATGTGGAAAAGTGGTCTTATTAACCACATACAATGCTTTAAAGCACTGTGTGGTTGAAGATTAATAAATAGTAAACCTCCTGATTATTGCTTTCTTACATGATTGTTATCATGTAAGAAAGCATTTTTTAAAATATATTGGCAGCACACTTTTTGCAAACACCCTCCACAGTGCGTTAACATTAGCTTCTGTAAAAATCTCAGATGTTGTCCTTGGCAATAACGCTCCAGTCATCGTTGCCGTGACCTTTCGCAATCCATTGATCCATCACCGCTGCAACAGCAGGTATGATGGCTAAGCTTGTCCCTTTTTCCTCGGCTGCATTTATCATCAGGCCGGCATCCTTACGCGCCATATTCAGCTCCCAGGAAGGCTCACTAAATTTACCTTCTGCAATTTTCTTTAACCTTGCAGGAACCATTGCACCGGGGTTCCAGCTATTAAACAGCGTCAGTATTTCATCAGCTTCGATGCCATGCGCTTTAGCAAGTGCAAGGGCATCCGACAACCCGGCCGTGAGGCTTAGTAAAAATAAATTGCCGGTTAATTTAATGCCTGCCGCTTTGCCTTCTTCCACTCCGAAGTTGAGCAGTTTACCGGTCATTTTCGACAGTTCCGGCTCCAGCTTTCCGATGATGGATTGATCTCCTGAAACCAACATAAAGCCGGTGCTTTCCAATGCGTTTTGCGGGGCCATAAATACAGGCGCATGCACATACGTAAGGCCTTTACTTTTCCAGCGCGCTACTCTTTCAACGGCGCCTTTAGCAGAAGTGGTTGTATGGTCTATGATGACAGCGCCTTCTTTCAATCCGTTAACAGCAGCTTCTAATACTTCATTTACCGTGGCATCATCCTTCAGGGTAACATGAATAATATCGGCGTTTTGTACTGCTTCCTCTACGTTGTCGAATGCCCTGGCGCCATGCGCTTCGAGGGCTTTTGCCTTGGAAGTTGTACGGTTCCAGACCTGCACTTGTTCGCCTTTTTGCAGCATGGCCTTAACGAAGTTAGAGCCCAATAAGCCCATTCCTAAAAATGCTTTCATAGTCGTTGTGATTTTTGTAAAGTTAGGAAGTAAAGCCTCCACCTTGGAGGAAGGATTAACCTAACATTTGCCAAATATCTATACCAAATTCTTCTTTTATAGCTCTTAGATAAGATACCTGGCAAGTATCATCATTTATCAACGTAGAGAAGAAGGGAAATACACCTTGCCCAAATAGTTTTATCTCTTCCCGCTTTCTTTTAATATACCGTTTTCTTTTATCTGCTAATCCCGTGTCATCCAATTGTAATAATGAGATTAGATTTTTTGCTTCCATATCTAATTCAGATTTGGTAAAATAGTCACCGCTTTCATAAATAATCCTTTCTTCGAAATCATCTGCCGTTGGATGAAGGACAGGCTGATACTTATTCCATTTGTAACTTTTCTCTTTGTTCCATTGGTGCTTTACTAAAAACCAGTTGTCATAATTATCCTGAGGAGTGCCTTTTACCGTTGGATTGAAGTGTTCTATGTCTTTTGCATCTGTTCTGCTGATGTATTCATCCGTATAGGCACAAAAATGCTTTTGCTCGTCAAATAATATATCCGCAATCTTTTTGTTGTTAGCCGAATTGCCTGAAATATAACTCAACCTGTCTGTTGTCACTTTCGAATCAGGCTTCTTAACAGCTCTCCTCATTAGAAATTATATTTATCTCCTAATCCGGCTAATTTAACAATCAGTTCTTTCTTCTTTTGGGGTTCGGTTTCTTCCTTAACCTTCCTTTTTAATTCCAGATAATCCTTATAAGCTTTTTTCCCGAAATCGTTATAATAATCAACATTAAAATCATTTCTTAAAATATCATTCGGATCATCGCCAATGGGAGATTCGCCCCTGCGAACAGCCACTTGTCCTTCTTCGTTAAAATATAAAATAAACCGTTCTTCCGGCTCAAAGGAAGCCGCAATAAAAGGCGAGTGTGTGGCAACAATAATCTGTGCTTCAGGCGCAAGGTTTTTATAATGCGTTATTAAGTCAATTTGCATGTCAGGAAATAAAGATCTTTCAGGTTCATCTACTAAAACAATTGACTCCGATGTATCCAATTTGTATAAGGGGAACATCGAAAGTAATAATCCTTTTGTACCTGTACTTAAATCTGAAATTGGAATTACTTCTTCCTTATTTTTTGACTTAACAGGAATAGGATATTCCGTGTTAACTAAATCAATTTCCAAGTTTAATTTCTCCAATATCGGATTGAAAGTATCTGCAAATAATATAAGTGGATTCACATTTTCTTCAGCCCATTTGGCATATTCTTTATTAAGTCTATTTATATCTCCAATAGCTCCCTTATTGATTAGTTCCGAAGCCATTTGCGTAAATCGCTTTCTATACTCAAGTATTTTGTTTAATAAAGAAAACCAAATCTCTACGTTTACATCTTGCGTAAACTCATAAATAAAATTGGACCTATTATACTTTTTTTGAAATCCGACATACTTTTCTGAAGACAATTCATTTAAGATATTGAGCGGATTTTGATTGAAAATATTTACGATTTCTTTTGATATTATTTCAGTGCTTAAGTATAATAATTTGATACCATCGGGAATGAAATTCCCTACTGTTCCCGCTAAAGAATTTCCAGTAAAATTTTGAAAGAGTTGATTATTTAGACTTATTGTGTTTGCAGTTACTTTTAATATGCTACCATTAAATAAATAATCTAACTGTCCTTCAAACTCTAACTTAAAGTAATGCCAAAAAAACTTACCATTAGTGACTTCAACCTTGCTTAATTGCCTAACATTGTTCTTCACCAATTCCAAAATACTTGTTTTCCCGGTTGCGCTCTGACCTATAATACAAATTTTATCTAAAGGTTTGCCTGCTTTGACATGCCCTTCCGGATAAGTAAAATCAAAACTAATATTTCGCAAATGCCTATACGAATCAATATTTAATTTCTGTAGCTTCATAATCTATACTAAAATAAGGATAAACTTCCTTGATACCCAAACCACCGTTTTTCTTGTTGCAAAATCTATAAACAATATTAGCAGCTTTGTTCATGCAGCATATCACTAAAATTTCAATCCCTTTTTTACACCGCATCCGGCTCCGGGTGCTTCCAGCCTTCGCGGTACGGGCGCCGCAATAGGCTGGTTGCCTCAGCATCACCCACAATCTCCTGCTTTGCCGGGTCGTACACCAGCGGCCGTCCTAATTTCATAGATAGGTTTGCTATTATGCAACTGGCGGTGGAAATATGCCCCTGCTCAATATCGGCTACCGGCCGGCTGCCGGTTTCAATAGCGTTTAAAAAGTTGAGCAGGTGCTGCCGCGTTGCAGGCGCAGTGTGCAATTCTATGCGCGGCTCCGTTACATCTTCGGGGTATTTTTCTTTTTCGTACAACACATCTTTGTGTATGCGCTGCGCCTTTTCATCAACGGGCACAAAATCGTATTTATACACATCGCCTTTCAGCGTGCCTTTATCGCCGTATATCTTGAAAGCCCAGGGATACTCCGGATCATCGGGTGTGCCCCAGGTCCGGTGCTGCCAGATGCAATTGAGACCGTCATACTCAAACAAGGCGGACTGCGTATCGGAGATATTAGATTTGCCCGTCTTTTCTACATAAATGCCACCCGTGGAGCTTACCTTTTTCGGCCAGCCCAAATCGAGCATCCAGCGCACTGCATCAAACATGTGGATGCACATATCACCCATAATTCCGTTGCCGTATTCCATAAAGGCGCGCCACCAGCCGATATGCGGTAATCCGTCGTACGGACGCAAGGGCGCAGGACCGGTCCACCGGTCATAATCCAGGAAATCAGGAACCGCCTGTACGGGCGGATTGCTGCTGTTGCGCATGTGGTAATAGCAGCACATTTCCACATGCGACACTTTGCCCAGCAGCCCGGCATCCACCACATTTTTTTTAGCATCTACGAGGTGCGGTGTACTGCGGCGCTGCGTGCCTACCTGCACCACGCGGTTATACTTTCGCGCTGCGGCTACCATCGCTTCACCTTCTATCACATCTACGCTGATTGGTTTTTGAACATATACATGCGCGCCCTTTTTCATGGCTTCGATAGCGGTAAGCGCATGCCAGTGATCGGGTGTACCAATCAGCACGATATCCGGCTCATTTTCCGCAAGCATTTTCTGATAGTCGCTGTACAACTTTGGAGTGGCGCCGCTCTTCAATCGAGCGCTTACCATTTTTGCAGCTTCTGCCAACTGGTTTTTGTCCACATCGCAAAGCGCTACTACGTTTACCGGCGCCACCTGAATCAGCCGGAACAAATCGCTTTTGCCATACCAGCCAGTGCCGATTAAAGCAACGCGGTACGTTTTTGACGGATTAAAAATACCCATGCCGGAAGCCCGTAACGCTGCCAGGGCAACCGAGGCGGTAGCGCCTTTAAGCAGGGTGCGGCGGTTGATGAAGAAGTCAGTCATAGGAGCATTTGTTGGATTGGTGAGTAATAAGCCGGAAGATCGGAGAAAATGGTGAATATTGAAAGTTACATTTATAGATACTACTTAGTCCATAGTAGTGTTTTAATTTCAAAATAGTTGGTTTAACCGGTCAGGTTAATCAAGATTCTACCTATCTGAAAATTTCAACCTGACAGGTTATAACATCTCGCTTATAACAACATTCGAAGTGGTGCACTACCTAATTCTTTTAAAACAATAGACGATTGATAATTACCTATTCACCATTACACTTAAGCTATTCTAAGCTGCTTGTTACCCCTTTCATTTTTGCCAGTGCCGTTGCAGCAACTAACAAAGCATCTTCGCTGTAATATTTTTTATTAAACACTTCTGTGGAAATAATAAGCGGCTGATCCTGTTTGCTGAGTATTTCTAAAATGCGTTGCAGCGGCGCTACGCCATCGCCGGGATAAACCCGGTCGCCATCTGTAACGACAGCCGGCGTAAGACGGGCAGGATAATCATTCACGTGCAGGATAGAGCAGGTAGCAGGATTCATCATAGATAAGGTATCTAACGAAGTGCCGCCTTTGTATAAATGAAAAACATCCAGCAGCACTTTGGCGGATGGATGACCGGTTTGCATAGCTACATACAACACTTCATTAGCGCGGCCCAGGTTTTTTGAAAAGCCCCACATTTCTAATTGCGGCACTACGCCGGAGGTATCGCCTAATTGCAGGATAGCTGCGTATCGCTCAGCTATTTTGTTCAGGTTTAACACCGGTATTTCCGTTGCTCCTGCCGGCGGCGCTGCTATGCGCTTGCAACCTATGGCTGCCAGCATCTCCATTTCCGCTTTCATTTGCGCGATTGCCTTCATTCTGGCAGCATCCTCCTCTACTATCCATGGAGCGAAGCCAATACTGTTTTCTACCGTAATACCCAAATCGCCCAAGCGTTTTTTTGCATCGCTGAGGGTGCCGCCGTTAGCTAAATAGGTTTGTAAAGAATCCATCCAGATCTCTACGGAACGGAAGCCTGCCCGGGAAGCAATTTCCAGCTCTTTTACAAACCCAAGGTTGTGGCCCCGGATGGTAGCCATATTTAAGCAATAGGTAAAAGCAGGATTGGTTGCAGGCGCCGCAATTGGTGCTGCTTTACCAATACGTGGCAGCAGCGCCAGGCCTGCTGCGGCGCCGGACAACTGCAGCATTGTACGGCGGCTGATAGATTGATTCATAGCGAAGCAAAAGTTTTTTCAAAATAAAACTATTAAACGGGTATGTAAAAAAGAAGCCGAACGAAAGTTTGCAGCACTATCGGAATTATTGTTTGCGCTTACCATTATAATACTGTTGACCTCCGCTGCTTTCATCCGTGGCGGCGGAACCTCCTTTTGCGCTGCAGGGCTTTACTATTGAGATACACGGCGATGAAATAATTATTTTATTATACTTGTTTAAAAGGTATTTAGGTAAGTCAGCTTTTTGTTCCCGCATTGTTTCTATAAACATTGCGATGGTATAACTGCTTCCCGCCGAACTGTGTTGTTGTTGCGGGGCGACCTGCAGTAACACAACAGGAATAGCAGTCAGGCACTCCAATTGCATGTTGTACAGCTAAATGATTTATATGCATGCTGACGGACCGCTTTTTCACAAGCCAAAGAGTTTTTTATCTGCCCGGCAAACCATTTATGCCAGCATCTTTACCGGTATCCTTGCCATTATTATCCAAATGGCTTCTGTTGGCGTTGCTAATGCAGGTGGCACCTCTTTTCTTGCAACGGCATCTGTTTTTTATGTTATTATTATTTTGCTGGTAGGGCAAATGAGCCAGTGCCGGAAATGGGCAAGAACGGCTACCCTCATTGTATATATGCTGGCTATCATAGCGTACCCGTTATTGATGATTGGTGAACTGAAGGCAGGTATGTTGGTGAATGCCTTGTTTGTAATACAGGCGGCGCTTGCCATTTACGCGTTGGTGCTTATTTATAATAAGGCATGTACCGAATGGTTTAATAGCCTGCCTGCCGGTACAGCACTTCCATAGGCTTTGTCTTTCCGTCCGTGTTAATATTCTTCACTAACACGATACGATGAGAAACTGTGTCGGTAAATAACACCAGTTAAGGCAAAAGAGGGGTAATTTGACAGCGCCGTTTGGCATTTTAGCTTTAACGTTTACGAATTTGGCTTTAATGTTTATCATTTCGGGCTCTACGCTTATCATTTTGGTTTCTTCGTTATCGGTTTCGGTTTCACCGTTTACGAATTTGGCTTTAACGTTTATCATTTCGGTCTCTTCGTTGTCGGTTTCGGTCTCTTCGTTTATGAATTTGGTCTCTCCGTTGTTGGTTCCGGCTTCTTCGTTGGTGGTTCCGGTTTCTTCGTTGTCAGTTTTGGTCTCTCCGTTTATGATTTCGGTCTCTCCGTTTGTAATTTTGCTTATTCCTTTTGCCGTTCTGTTCTTACTATAAATGGTTCTGGTTTTGCCTTTTGGTAATCCGGCGCTGTCTTTTGTGTATTACGCTCTGTTGCCGCGGGGTCTTCATAGCAAAGCCTTGCAGCGAGGGATGAGACCCCGCGATAATTGTACCTTTTGCCATAATAGTATATTATTAATGCAGGTCTTTGTAATGCACAGGTGTAAAATGCCTGACTTGCTGTAATTCATAAAAACCGGCGCTGCTGTGTTCGTATTCCCGCCAGTCCTTTACCAATTGATATTTGCCTCTTACCGGATTTAAATGAATGTACTGCAGCTTTTGCAGAAAAAAAGCTTCGTTGTCAATTGCCTTTGCATCGAAGCTTCCGTTAAACACTTTATGCAACTGCCCCTTCGCTCTTTCTTTTGCAGGTACAGCACTACTTAATTGCTGAAGTAGTAGCTGGTTATTTTGCACCTGAAGTCTTTCAATGATGTCATAAGCCATGAATCTTTTTGCATTAGCAATGCTTGTATTTAACTTATAGTCTTTATTTGGAAAGAAAAGAATTACATGCAAATGATTGGGCATAATTACATAAGCTGTTACCTGTATGCCCTTATTCTCTTTAAGGTATTGAAACCACTTATATACCAAGTCATAGCTATTGGTTAGCTCAAAAAGCGGCAACCATTCATAACAGGTATAAGTGATAAAATAAAGCACAGCTTCATTACTATGCTGTTTACGTACCGGCATACAACAAAAATAAATCTCTTTTCTATACTTACATCGCGGGGTCTCATCCTGCGCTGCAAGGCTTTGCTATGAAGACCCCGCGGCGACAGAAAATTTAAGAATCTTGTTATTTGTTTAATCATTTCTAACTTAATACCCAGCCCCATTTAAAATTACCCCGCTCACCTAAAAAATAATCTTTTCTATAAAGGAGCAATACAAGACTGAACGTTTTATAATATCTTTTCGCCCATTATTCATTGCTTATCCTATCCACCATGAGAATCTTTGCCTGCCTCCTTTGTTTGCTCCCTGCCCTAGGTTTTTTTACCGGTTGTAAAAATGATGCCGACAGCCGTAAAGTATTGCTGTTTGTAAAGACCAAAGGCTATCACCACGAGTCTATACCGGCAGGCGTTGCAGCCATTGTAAAGCTGGGCACCGAACAACATTTTAGCGTGGATACCACTTCCGATGCAGCCAGGTTTACCGATAACGACCTGAAGCAATACAAGGCCGTTATATTCTTAAGCACCACCGGCAATCTCTTAAACAGCGATGAGCAGGTGGCTTTACAGCGGTATATAGAAGCGGGCGGCGGCTTTATGGGCATCCACGCGGCGGCCGATGCAGAATACAACTGGGCCTGGTATAATAAACTGGTAGGCGCTTACTTTAAAAGTCACCCCGGCAACCCCAACGTAAGAAAGGCCACCGTTGTAATTACCGATTCTGCCAATGCCGCCATGAAGGGCCTGCCACAGAAATGGGAACGCACCGATGAATGGTACAACTATAAGAACATCGCCCCCGATATTCATGTGCTGGCGGAGCTGGATGAAGACAGCTACGAAGGCGGCGAAAACGGGCGGAACCACCCCATTGCCTGGTATCACAACTTCGATGGCGGCCGGGCTTTTTATACCGGTGGCGGCCATACTACGGAAAGCTTCAGCGAGCCGCTTTTTTTGCAGCATCTGGCCGGCGGCATCCAATATGCTATGGGCAGCGATACTGCAAAGCTGGACTATGCTAAAGCGTATGCCACAAAAACACCGGAAGAAAACAGGTTTACCAAAGTAATTCTTACCAACGATTTAAACGAACCGATGGAGATTGCCGTAACGCCAGCTAACCACGTATATATCGTGGAGCGATCCGGTAACTTCTACGCTTATAATCCAACTGCCAATGCAACAAAACTGGTGTATAAATTCCCGGTAGTGCCCGATACCAAACAGGCTTTTGGCAATGGCCTGTTAGGTATGACCATCGACCCGGATTTTGCTACCAATAAATACGTGTATTTCTTTTATACGCCTATCCAGCAACCGCTCCACCAGAATATTTCGAGGTTTAGAATGATCAGCGAAGATTCACTGGATGTTGCCTCGGAGAAAGTGCTGATACAAGTGCAGCTTGACCCCGAAGTGAGCGCCCATACCGGCGGTTCGCTGGCCTGGGACAAGCATAAAAATTTATTTATTTCCACCGGCGATAATACAGTGCCTTTTGAATCGGATGGCTATTCGCCCCTTGACGAAAGGCCGGGCAGAAAAACATTCGATGCACAACGCTCGGCCTCCAACCCGAACGACTTACGGGGTAAAGTATTGCGCATACATCCCGAAGAAGACGGAAGTTATACTATTCCGGCCGGTAACTTATTTGCAAAAGGCACCGCCGGCACAAGGCCGGAGATTTATACCATGGGTTGCCGCAATCCTTACCGCATCGCCATCAACAGCGAAACTTCTACCTTGTACTGGGGCGAAGTGGGCCCCGATGCCGGCGAAGATTCTAGGCACGGGCCGCGAGGCTATGACGAGTTTAACCAGGCAAAGAAACCCGGCTATTATGGCTGGCCTTATTTTGTAGGTAACAACCGGGCTTACCATGATTCGGATTTTGCTACCAAACAGGTGGGCGCCTTGTTTAACCCGGCTGCACCGGTCAACACTTCGGTAAACAATACCGGCCGGCAGCAATTACCGCCTGCCACAGCCGCCATGGTGTATTACCCGTACAGCTTTTACGATACTTTCCCCGACCTCGGTGAAGGTGGCCGCTGTGCCATTGCAGGCGCTTTTTATCATTACAACAAAAAAGGAGCGAAGAAAAACAGCATTCCCGAATACTACGACGATGCTTTGTTTGTAGGCGACTGGATGCGCAACTGGATATATGTGTTGCGGTTTGATAAAGAAGAGAATTACCAGCGCATGGAAGCGTTTATGCCGCTGACAGGCGATTTCAGAAGGCCGATTGACATGGATATAACGCCGGAGGGCGTGCTGTATGTGCTGGAATACGGCTCGGTATATGGCGCAGACAATGATGATGCGAGATTGGTAAGGGTGGACTATAATGGCGGCAACAGGGCGCCGGTTGCAAAGATTACCGTGGATGACAGTGTTGGGCTGGCGCCGCTAAAAGTAAGCTTTAATGGCAGCAACAGCTATGACAACGATGAGGACGACCAGCTGAAGTATGAATGGACATTTGAGGATGGCAAGACGGGTGCTACAGAAGCGGCTCCTGTTTATACTTTTAATAAGAAAGGCGTGTATAAAGTACTGCTTAAAGTAACAGACCCTTCGGGAGCAAGCGCTATGGATACAATGGCAATAAAAGCGGGGAACACGGCGCCGCAATTAGCCATTGCAACAACCGGCAACAGTTCCTTTTATTTCGGCAATGCATCGTTCGGTTACGCGGTAGATGTAAAAGATAAGGAAGACGCTGCTATTGACGCGCAGAAAGTACAGGTTACCTTAAATTATGTGCCTAAAGACGCAGGCACCTGGAAAACATCCGGCGGAGAAGGTACCTGGATAACGCCCGGTAAGACGCTGATCCAGACCAGCGATTGCGGCGCCTGCCACCGCTTCGATTCAACCGTAATCGGCCCGGCTTTTATCGCCGTGTCGAAGCGCTACCAGGATAAGCCTTCCGAAATACCAAGACTTGCCGGTAAAATAATTACCGGCGGCGCCGGCGTTTGGGGCAACCACTACATGAATGCGCATCCGCAACTGAGTAAAGAACAAACGACCACTATCGTAAAATATATTCTTTCCCTTACGCAGCAACAAACCACGGCTGGCTTACCTGCCAAAGGAACTGCAGTCCTTCAACCGCCTTCCAACAGTCAGGAAGGAACGTATGTTTTAAATGCATCCTACACCGACGGTGGTAATGGCGTGGTACCCTTAACCAGCAGCCGGCAATTAGTGCTAAGGCCTCCAACCATTGAGGCCGAAGACGCAGATGTGGTAAGAAACATCCGGCGCAACGGAAACGGCTTGGGAAGTATTCATAACAAGTCGTACTTTGTTCTGAAAGCTATTGATCTCAAAGGCATCAGACAAATCACCTATAACTATTCTTCCAAAGACATTGCCGCCGCCCTGGAAGTGCATATAGATTCATCAAAAGGCGCCGTTATCAGTACACTTAATTATCTGCCTACCGGCGATTGGGATAAGTACCGGCAGGTAACGGCAACGGTACAAGACCCCGGCGGTAAGCATGATTTGTATTTTGTATTTAAAAAAGATACAGAGCCCAACCACGATATGTTTTCACTGGATTGGCTACGCTTTAAACAATAGTGATTATTACTACAAAAAGCCTCTTTACTGAGGCTTTTTGGTTTTTTATATAAAAGCGGTTTGGGTTTAAAAAACCGTTCAAACGGTTAGGGAGGCAGTCATTGCGTTATAGCCCGCCGTTTAAACGGCGGGCTATAGAAGTCGCCTTATTCCCTGAATAAATTTATACGTTTACAGCGTTGTAATGCAGGTTATAACGATGCTCCTTTAGCCAAGTTTTCACTATAAGTAAAAACACTCTATAGCTTCAATTACAGATTTCCTGCTTATCCTGTTTCTTTATTATTGCACCTTTAACCGGTATCCAAACAGGGCAATGATCAGCACGCTGGAAAGGAGCAGGTGCAAGGGTTGCGCAGCGGCGGGTATGTTTGCATTCAGCAGAATCAAACCAAGTAATATAGTACCAACAACGGATGCAAGTATAAGCGAAGCAGAACGTTGCAAGGTTTTGTAAGGCAGCGATTGCCAGAACAGATAAATGCACAGCAGGGCGGAGATCCAGGCCGAGTATTGATGCACATTAAACCAGTTATTGAGATGGCTTATCCAGGTGTCGCGGCCGGCATAGCTCATGGCTAAGGATATCTCATCTACCTGCTCTCTTACATCGGTACCCAAAACAATTTGCGCCAGCACTGCCACCAATGCGATGGTGCTTAGCCATTTTAATCGTGTGCTCCTTACCCGTTCTTCACGCTTTACCTTATGAATGATGATTACCGCTACTGCCGCTATCAGCAAGGCCAGCAGCATGTGCAGCGTTACTTTTACAACAGCCAGATTCGTATCTACCACTACTTTGCCCAGCCAGGCTTCAAAGCCGGTAAGCAGCAATAAAGACAGCGACCAATACACAACAGCACGGCGCGTTTTATAAAACAACCGGAAACTCCAGATAATATGCGCGATGATAATAAAGCCCAGCAAGCCGGTGGTTAAGCGGTTGATGTATTCTATCCAGGTTTGATAAACATTAAACTTTGCGTAATTGTTTTTTTCGTATTGCTGCCAGTCGGCTGCTCTATAAGTACCGCTGCTTTGGAAAGCCCCTTTTGCATACTTCAGGCTGTCGTTGTAAATAATAAACTGCCCGGCCTTGTAGCTATGATTGGCCCGGAAGTGTACCTGGTACTCCTGCGTGGGCGGTATGGCATTGCCAAAGCAGGTAGGCCAGTCGGGGCAGCCCATACCGCTTTGCGTGGTACGCACAATACTGCCGGCGAGTATCACCAGGAACACAGAAACCAAGAGCAATTTTGTAAAAGAAAGGTACCGCTTGTATTGCTGCATGAACTTGAATAATTGAATAAGCTGCGCAAAAATAGAACAGGATTTACACGCGGTCTAAAGTTTAAAGAAGATTAGCAAATGCTTATGCGCAGCTTTGTTCAGGGCGGTTTAATTTTACAGAAAGAATACCTTTTTGCTGCAATCTTTTTATCATAAAACATTTATAGAAGCAGGCTGTGATGAAGCCGGCCGTGGCTGCTTTGCCGGGCCGGTGTTTGCGGCGGCCGTTATCTTACCCAAAAAGTTTCGGCACCCGGTGCTGAACGACAGCAAGCAGCTAAGCGCAGCACAACGGTACGAACTGCGGAAAGTAATTGAAGACAAAGCCATAGCGCATGCAGTGGCCATGACCGACCACGAAGAAATAGACCGCATTAATATTTTGCAGGCTTCTTTTAAAGCCATGCACGCGGCCCTTGACAGGCTGCCGGTATTGCCGGAATTGTTGTTAATTGATGGTAACCGTTTTACACCTTACAAAGAGGTACAGCACCATTGCATTGTAGAAGGTGATGGCTTATATATGAGCATTGCGGCGGCCAGTATCCTCGCAAAGACTTACCGCGACGATTATATGCTTCGCCTGCACGAAGAGCACCCGCAGTACAACTGGAAACAGAATAAAGGGTATGGCACCAAAGAGCATCGTGCTGCAATAGCTGCCTATGGTTTATGCAAGTACCACCGGAGAAGTTTTCGTATTGAATGCTGAAGATGTAATATTTACTATTTTTAATGTGTCTCTTTATAAGATTCTTTTTAAAACAGCTTCTTCAACCTGTTTATTTAAACCCATTACCTGTTTAAATACTACACTTCCGCTTCGTTCCATTCCCCGGCGCCCTGCCGTATTACCTTGTAATCATCGGTCGTGCAGTCCACAATAGTAGAAGGCACCATATTGCCCATGCCGCCGTCAATCACAATATCCACACGGTTTTTAAAGTTTTCGTACATCAGCTCCGGGTCGGTATATTCTTCTACCATATCGCCCGGCAGAGACGCTGACAAAATAGGAGAATCCAGCTCCCGAACGATGGTACGGGCAATGGTATTATCCGGTACGCGCAGGCCAATCGTGCTTTTTTTACTTTGTAAAATTTTAGGCACTTCGCGGCTGGCGGGCAGTATAAATGTAAAGGCGCCGGGTAAATAATTCTTTAACAAGCGATATAACGGCGTGCTGATACTGCGGGTATATTTACTTAAATCGCTGAGGTCGTAGCACACAAAACTTAACTGCGCTTTAGCCGGGTCTATCTGCTTAATGCGGGCAATACGGTCCACCGCTTTGTGCTGAAAAATATTACAGCCAAGTCCATAAATGGTATCGGTAGGATAGATGATAACCCCGCCATCCTGCAGGCACTCTACAATAGTCTTAATATGGCGCATATTAGGATTATCCGGATGAACGTGTAACAGCATAGCCATTTGTTTTAAAAACTTTATTACCTATAATAAGAAATTGTTAACAACCAGTTCGCTTTATTTTTGCAAAAATGTAACCAAATGCAATTGCATGCTGTAGATAAGGTAAATGATATATCGCCGGAGGATTTTAAGAAAGAATATTACGACACCGGCAAGCCGGTGGTGCTTCGCAATCTTGCCAAACGGTGGCCTGCTTATCACAAATGGACCTGGGATTATTTTAAAGAGGTAGCCGGCGATAAAAAAATAGCTATTTACAACAATGTAAAAAGTGATGCATATACACCCATCAATAAAGCAGATGATTACACCACCTTTGGCGAATACATAGACATGATAAGCAAAGGGCCTGCTGAATGGCGTATTTTTTTCTTCAATATTTTTGCGCATGCGCCGCAACTGAAAGCCGATTTTACCTGGCCGGATAATTATGTAAAAGGCTTTCTCAAGACGCTCCCTTCCCTGTTTGCAGGCGGCCAGGGCTCCATTACACACATGCATTTTGATATAGACCTGCCAAACATTGTACACACGCAGTTCATCGGTAAAAAGCGGGTGCTGCTTTTCCCCAACGAGGAGCAATACAAACTCTACCGCAAGCCTTTTGAGGTGTTGAGCTTAGCCGATTTCAGCAATTATTACGATCCGCAAAAAAGCAAAATAGATACGGCTAAATTTCCCGCCGTGGAGCTGGCCAAAGGCTATGATGTGATACTGGAGCATGGCGACACGCTGTTTATGCCAAGCGGTTACTGGCACCACATGGAGTACCTTGAAAGTGGTTTTGCCATGAGCCTGCGCGCCTGGAACAAATCTTTAACCGGCAAAATAAGCGGCGCCTGGAACGTAATAGGCATGCGCAATATAGATACGCTGATGAAGAAGACCATGCCCATGAAATGGTACGGCTGGAAGCAACAAAAGATATTTGAAGCGGCAGGGAAAGAAGTGGCAGACAAAGGCCGGCCGGCTACCGTTAACGGGTAAAAAGAATGATAAGAGGTAAGACGATAGTTCACAGCAATGCCACATTGACTTAGCTATTAAAAACTACCACTTGCTGTGATAAACTAACAGTAATCCTATGTGAAATAGCGAGTCATCATTATGCTTAATTTACGCTGATGAAAAAAAGCAAAGTAATTGTATTAGCCGGCTGTATTTTTTCCTGCTTCCATGCTGCTGCGCAATTCAATGATTCTGTTCATTACCGTTTCCGGTACACGGCTACCGGCTCTTTAAATAAAACAAATGGCGGCAATGCATACCTGCTTAGCAACGGTGTTGGTTTTAACCTGAATAAACAAAAGATTACCTCCAATACGTATGCAAACTGGGTGTACGGCCAGCAAAATAAAACCCTTACCAACAACGACTTTTCGGCCATTACCGATATTGATTTTTTAAAGAAAGTGCACCGGTTATATTTCTGGTCGCTGTTGAACTATGAAACCAGTTATTCGCTTAAAACGAAATACCTTTTTCAGCCGGGTGCAGGCATTGGTTATGTGTTTTTAGACAGCGCCGGCGCGAGCCTGATTGTAAGCGATGGCATTTTATACGAAGTGGCCAACCTTACCAGCCCTACGTTTGGCAAGGAAAAGTACCAGACTTTACGCAATTCGCTGCGGGTGAAGTATCATTTTGTAATCAGCAATGTTGTTGTACTGGATGGCGCCGATTACTGGCAGCCATCCCTTTCTTCTTTTAAAGATTATATCTACAAGCTTAATAACACTTTATCTTTCAGGCTGCGGCAATGGCTTAACCTTACGGCCGCATTCAGTTACAATAAAATAAGCCGCACCAACAGCGAAAACCTGCTGCTGACTTTTGGAATAACTTTGGATAAATATTTTTAGTTCGGTCATTACAAAACAGCTAACCTATGAATGCCTTTCAGCAAGTAATACATTCGGATAAGCCCGTGCTGGTAGATTTCTTTGCTACCTGGTGCGGCCCGTGCAAAACAATGTCGCCGATATTAGAACAGGTAAAGCAATCGCTCGGTGATGCGGTAACCATTATAAAAGTGGATGTTGATAAAAATCCGCAGGCAGCCGGTGCTTACGGGGTACAGGGCGTACCGACACTGATACTCTTCAAAAACGGCCAGGTAAAATGGCGGCAAAGCGGCGTGCTGCAGGCGAGCGCGTTGGTGAATGTGATAAAGCAACACCAGGCATAAGTCAACAACGGAAAGCAGGCAAGTGCATTGTTAAAATTAAAATGAAGATGAGCTGCCAAACCCTTGAATGCTCTTTAAAAATGATTACAGTAGTTATATCTATGACTACTATTTGATGGCGGGGATGCCATCAACCGCACAGACATAAAACCCGCAAAATATTCGTTGCCCCACTATATTATTAAGCGGCTTGTTGTACAAAAACCTAACTGTGTCCCAAATTGTATCTTATTGCCGATGCCGCACCTTTCTTCTTTATGTGAGCAATTGATTTGTTGATATATTTTTTTCTTATTTCGTCCAGTGCGACTTCTCCGTTAAAGCCGTATCCAATTTTTGTTTGCCCGTGTCTTTTTGCTTTTGGAGTAAATCCTCTTTCTTTCTTATACCATTCCGTCACTTCAAAAACTTCTACAACCAACCCACGGTATTCACTTAAAACATATTTTAAACTTGGCAGTTTATCTTTGTTAATTGTCCAGATTTCTTTCGTTGCTTCATAAATACTGCTTTCACCTTTTCCTCGTTGGTACTTTTTATTTATATTGATAAGGATACAGTTATTCTCAATCTCATTTAACCGTTCGGCATTATAAAGTCTTACAATTTCATCTGAAGTCATGAGCCCTTTTTCTATTGAGTTGTGCCCGCCAACCTGGTTAGAGAGTAAAATATTACAATATCTGAAAGCGTCAATTAATGAAGCCTCAATCTGGAATGCTTCCATCTCTGTTAAACCGTGTCTTACAATGATGTGTTCAACAGCCTGACCGCTTTTACTGATTTCTTTTATTTTATTATACTTGGCATTTGTTGTATCCAAATCTGTCAGTGCGCAGCTTAAGTGATTAAAAATTCTGTTTTCAAAACCTTTTCCTATATAAAACGGCTTATTGTCGGCCGGGTCAATAAGCATATAGACATAATAATTGAGGTGCTGTTTTGTCTTTTCGTCAAACATTAGGAGTGTCATTTAAATTTGCAGGTAACATGGCAGAAGCTACAACATTTTAAATATTATTTGGCCGCTGCAAGCAAATGAACTGCTGTGTGCATTACCACGGAAAATAGTATTATCCATTCTATTAAAAGTAACACAGCCAACCAGAAATAAGTCTGAAGAGATAACTTACTGCATGTGAATCAATCTTTCATGGATTTTATGGAATCAATCAACTTACTCTTTACCTTTTTTTATCAATGCCATTGCTTCTTCCGCTTCTACCCGCCCCAGGGGTTTAAATTTTTTGCCGGTCAGCTCATTATAGGTTTTAAAAAAAACTTCTAACTGGTTTATCATATCCTTTGGAAAATCGTTCATCGTTTGCACATGGGCAAACTGTTCTGATACTTCCGGCACGCCGATAAAGCGATCGTTGCGCAAGGTTTCGCCGTTCCTTTCGGTTTGCGCTGCTTTAATGCCACCGATAAGGCGGCAGTCTATATTACAGCCGGTAAATGTTACAAATTCGGAAATGATAATAATGTCCAGCGGGTCGCCGTCTTCTCCTTTGGTACCCGGGATAAGGCCAAAGTCGAATGGAAAAACCATCCCCGCCGGCATTACTTTCGTTAGTTTAAAAAAATGCGTGTCTGCTTCGTACGTATATTTCTGGCCGCTTCCTTTTGGTGTTTCTATAATGGCAGTTATTGTATCCATTGTTATTGTCAGTTTTTAATTGTCAATTTTCAATTAAAAAAATGAAGAAGCTTATAGTTTGTGCAATTCAATCAGCCATTAACAATATTACAATTCACTTTTTGATGTAGCTTTCAATCAGCACCACCATCGGTTCGTTCTCCTGTATCACTGCATGGTCTATCGGGCTTTTGCCACGCACGTCTCTTGCAAATATGTCTGCGCCCTGCTGCAGCAGCATGTCTGCTATTTCCAACTGGCCAAACGTGGCAGCAAACGTAAGCGCGGTTGCACCCTGATAATTGCGCTGGTTAACGTCTGCGCCGGCCTGTAATAGTTTTTCCGCTAATTGCTTATACCCTTTAAAGGAAGCGCCCATCAGGGCCGTATTGCCGGCTGCATCCTGGCTATCGGCTTTTGCGCCGTTATTTAGCAAGAAGTCGGTAATCACTTGCTGGTCGTTGTAAACTGCAATGATGAGCGGCGTAAAGCCTTTGGCATCTTCGCTGTTAAGGAGCGTTGGATTAGTTGCATACAGCGTTGCTGCGTGCTGCAGATCGCCGCGGCGGCAGGCATCAAAAAACTGCGTTTGCTCTGTAAGTGCCATGGTTAGTTAGAATAGATAGTAAGGGCGCAAAAATAAAGTTTACTAAATTTAATAACGGCATTTATCCTGCATGTGCCAAGACGAATATTGCCCGATGTATCACATTTATATGTACACCCCGCTTATATTTTAAAATATAAACGGGGCACTCCTACATTCTATCGCAATAAAGAACAACCGTCATTTTTACTCTTCGCGCTTTACTATTACCGGCTGGCTGTTATAAGCTATACGGTAAACAACGCCATTGGCATCTTCGGCCATCAGTATCGAACCGTCCTGCAATTGTGCAAGTCCGCAAACCCGGGCAAACTGGGTAGAATCTTTAGTATTGAAAAAACCAGTGATGAAATCGGTTATTGCTACCGGTTTTCCGGCATTATTAAAGTGTACCCGTACAACGCAGTAGCCGGATGGATTATCCCGGTTCCAGGAGCCATGCATGGTTACAAAAGCATCGTTTTTATATTCCTCCGGAAACTGCGGGCCGGTATAAAACAACATATCCATCGGTGCGGCATGTGCAGTATATAACAATTCTGGTTTTTTGGTTTTGAGCGAGTACTGGTTGTACGTTAAATGTGGCGGGCTGGCATGTTTGTCGTACTTGCCATCGGCATATACATACGGCCAGCCATAATCCTTACCCGGGCTTATATGGTTTAGTTCTTCCCGCTGGTCGTTATCGCCCAGCCAGTCTATACCCTGGTCAAAACCCCAGAGTTCTTTTGTAGCCGGGTGCCAGCCATAGCCGATCGTATTACGCAGGCCTTTTGCAAAAATGTGCAGGTTGCTGCCATCGGCATCTGCCTGCAGCATGGTGGCATTCAGTTCGTTTGGCTCATCGCAGGAGTTGCAGGTACTGCCTACTGAAAGATACATTTTACCATCCGGACCAAAATGGATCATCCGGTTGGGGTGCTGGCCGCCATCGGGCAGATTACTGATGATAGCCTGCAACTCGCCTAAAGTCCCATCGGAGTGAATGTCAGCCATAAATATCTGCGTTACGGTTGTAAGGTATAGTTTGCCATCGTGGTAGTCTATACCATGCAACTGTTCTTTTGTAGCTACTACCTTTTTTATATCGGCTGTACCATCGCCATTGGTATCCCGCAACAGTGTTACGGTGCCTTTTTCACGGTTGGTTACATATACAAAACCTTCCGGCGTTACCTTAAGCATGCGCGGCTTGCCGAGGCCGTCTGCAAATTTGGTAATGGAGAACCCGTCCGGCAGCTTAAGCTGCTGTATCCGCCACGCTTGCGGATCTACCTGCGCAGGACGAAAGATATGGCCTGTCATCGCATCGGTAATTACATGGTTGTTGCCGTCCTGCGCTGTTGCCCACTGTGCAAAAAGCATCAGGCAGACAAAAATAAAATTGGTGTTTCGTACAGTTTTTTTCATAGGTAAAATCATTTAAATAACCACAGCAAATGTTTTGCCGCGTATAGCTGCTAAATGCCCGGCATAAAGAATTGTTATTGCCAGGTAATAAAAACTGTTGTCCCGATGTGCGCATTATAGTTGAATGAAGTCATTATTTTGGATAGTATAAGCGTGCATGTTTTCTGTGATAAAATATTTAAGAACTATTAGTCTATAAATTTGGTGGACTAATAAGCATCCTTTAGTTTTGTGAGCCCTATCAAAAGACTATGCACTTTTCCTCTTCTATAATGCGATGTTGTATGCGCGCTGATGTGCAGGTAATAGCCTGACAATTACCGTACTTTTTTATACATTTTTTATTACCGGCACTTCCTTTCTGATTTCACTTTTTGCTACACCTGAGCAAAAACATTCCTTACTTCCTTTATTTATTTTATAAGCACACAATCGCAGCATCATGCCTACAACACTATCCGCATTTTCAAAAGAGAACCTACATATTATTGGCGATACAGATCTATTATCTTCCGATACTAATCATTATGGGTATCAGCCTCTTGCTAAGGGCGGATGTATTCCTGCATTTAGCCTTCCTTCAGAAGCAGGTATCATCAATGCTCTTGCGCCTTTACTTAAGCGGGAGACGCTCATCACCCTGCAGGACTTTTTAGACTATCAGCAACCCCTGGTGATCGCTTTTTTAGGTGCGCCCGGCCAGGCAGCGGCAGATATATTAAAACTCGAAAAGTTAGGGACCGGCATTCAGCAATGTGGCGGCAGGCTGCTGGTACTTACAGCGATAGCGCCCCGGCACCTCCGCAGGCAATTACGGCAATCCGATACATTTACCCTGTTTTACGACAAAGACAATACGATTGCCGAACTGTTTGGATTGTACGACCCGCAAAACCCTTTGTGGCAGTGGGTTTCAGGGATTGAGGAAGAAGAACAGGTATTACCGGCCTTATATGTGGCAGCACCCGACCGGAATATTACATTTAGCTATGTTGACTATCATTTCAGCTTATTTACCGGCAGCATGCAGCACTGGCATGCCGGCCTGCTGAATGCTGTGCAGGCAGTCGCCAATCAATACTGTTACCAGCAGGCAACATACAGGCGGGTGTCATAAAAACGTTTCTTTTTCAAGTTGTGTAATAAATAGCAGGAGCTGCCTTTTGGCGGCTCTTCCTTTATGAAGCAGCAGGATAATCAAGATTCAATTTAAATAATAAGTACAGGCTGGCAGGAAATGCTGTAAACCGTTAAACATCCGGCCTGTACCGGCCATTAATCAGCAACTGTATTGATGAAAACCGGCCTTGTCCGCTACGGAAATACCATACAACTGCAGGCCGCCTACCGGTCAACAACTTTTGCTGAACAATAAAAATCTGCGGTATAGAACCAACATCAGCCAGCACTATCCAGCTCTTTTTTTACAGGGCTGGCTGCTATATTTAATAGTACCCGTTATACGGTCGCCAGTGGAAGCGGATCATCATTACCACCACAGGTCTTTCTTCCGGTTTTTACTATATTTAATGCCGGTAGAATTTAGAACTCCGCGTTAAAACTTAAATTCCTTTATTTTGCCCTCTTGACCAAGCCAACCGTCCATATCATTAACCGTTCGCAAAACCCGTTGCCGCAATACGCCACACCCGGCGCTGCGGGTATGGATATACGAGCCGATATTCCCGCTGCCATCACCTTACAGCCTTTGGAAAGGATTTTGATACCAACAGGCCTGTACATTGAGCTGCCGGAAGGCTACGAAACGCAGGTGCGTCCGCGCAGTGGCCTCGCTATCAGGCAAGGTATTACCTGCCTCAATAGCCCCGGCACTATAGATGCAGATTACCGCGGCGAGATAAAAGTAATCCTGATTAATTTTTCGAACGAGGAGCAGGTAATACAGCCCGGCGACCGTATTGCGCAATTAGTAGTGCAGCGCGTA
This sequence comes from Ilyomonas sp., assembly GCA_965247435.1. Lineage (GTDB taxonomy): Bacteria > Bacteroidota > Bacteroidia > Chitinophagales > Chitinophagaceae > Ilyomonas. Next base: position 4,589,762 of record OZ252019.1, read on the forward strand.
GCGCAGATAGAATGGATAGAAGTAAATATGCTAAATGAAACAGGCCGCAGCGATGGCGGCTTTGGACATACCGGCAGGCAATAAAAATTAATTAAAACAGTGTAAAACATCCGCTTCTTCTGAAGAAGCACTTTTAATCAGCATGAAAAAAAACAGCACCCTGATAAACCGCAGTATTTGTATAATGATTTGTCTTGTACTGGCATTGGCTGCCTGCCGCCCGGTAAAGAAAGTGCAGCGCATCGGTGCAGTAATCTCTACAAAAGATACTGTTGGCGCAGTAACAAATCACGCTGCGGGTGTAGATTCGGCAAGCATTATCAGAAACATCATCGGCACAGTAAATAAACAGCGTATTAATTTTAAAACCTTTTCTGCCAAAGTAAAAATGGACTACGATGGCAGTGAGGGTAACGGGCAGGCCACCGTGTACCTGCGCATGCAAAAAGACAGCATCATCTGGCTATCGCTCACCGGCGCATTTGGTATTGAAGGCTTCCGGGTTATTATTACCAAAGACAGTGTAAAGCTGATGAACAAACTGGAGAAAGTGGTACAATACAAATCAATAAGTTACCTGCAAAACCTTACGCATGTGCCGGTCAACTTTTATGATATGCAGGCTATTCTTATCGGCAATCCTGTTTATCTCGACAGCAATATCCTTTCGTATAAATACAACGACAACAACCTGCTGATACTGATGGCCGGCAGCATATTTAAAAACCTGCTGACGCTTGACAAAAATAACCTGCAGCTATTGCATAGTAAGCTGGATGATGTTGACCCGGCTAAGAACCGCACCGCCGATTTTACTTTTGATAACTACGAAAAAGCGGGCAATTATAATTTTTCTACCCAGCGCAAAGTCTCTGTAGCAGAGAAAGCGCGGCTCGATATTGACCTCGAATTCAAGCAATACAACTTCGACGAGCCGGAGTCTTTTCCATTTAATATTCCTAAAAGTTATAAAAGCAGATAATATTTAGCAGTGGTACTACGTACTGTACTTACCTGCAGCAGTTATTGCTGTTTCTTTACTTTTAAAGATGTTTTACATGCTTAAACAACTAATTGTTTTATTAATAGTGCTGACGGCAGCCATTGCTGTATCGGCACAGCAGACAAAGGAAGAAATACAGAAAAAGCAGCAACAGCTTCAGCGCGAGCTGGCCGACCTTAACAGTACGCTCAGCGATATTAAGAAGAGTAAAAAGCAATCGCTTAGTCAACTGGCGCTGGTACAACGCAAAATAAAGGCGCGCGAAGAACTGGTAAGCAGCATCAACAAGCAATTGCACCAGATAGACGATGCGATCTACCTGAACAGTTTAGACATTTACCGGTATAAGCGGGAGCTGGACACGCTTAAAGCCAACTATGCCAAGAGCTTAGTATTTGCGTACCGCAACCGCAGCAATTACGACTATCTCAATTTTATTTTTTCGGCCAATTCCTTTAATGATGCCATGAAGCGTGTAGCCTATCTTAAAAGCTATCGCCAGTTTCGCGAAACCCAGGTTGATAATATATTAAAAACGCAGAACCTGCTGCAGACAAAAGTGAGTTCTCTTAACCTGAGTAAAAACGAAAAGAGCAGTACGCTGCAGGAACAGGGCAAGCAATTGCAGCAAATGGAAGTTGACCGCAAAGAGAAAGACAACGTAGTACAAGACCTGAAAGGCCAGGAGAAAGAACTGGCTTCGCAAATACAGGACCGCGAGGCGACCCGTAAAAAATTAAACAACCAGCTACAGTTGATTATCCGCCGGGAGATAGCCGAAGCCCGCCGCAAAGAAGCCGAACGGCAGGCACAGATAGCCAAACAGAGAGAAGACGAAAGGAAGCGCAAACAGGCCGAGCAACAGGCGCAGGCTGCCAATAGCGCCGGTGCCACGCAGCCTGCACAAAACAATACAACAGCAGCGGTTGCGCCACCGCCGGTGCGAAATCCAAACCGCACATACAGCCCGCTGGAATCTACCGAAGAGAATATGACCGCCTCTGTAAATTTTGAAAACAGCCGCGGGCGGCTACCGTGGCCGGTTGGCAGCGGTCTAATTGTAGCTCCTTTTGGAGTATATGAGATACCCGGAACAAAACTTAAAGATTCAAACGATGGTATAGATATAGGTGTGCCGGCCGGCGCTACTGTAAAGGCCGTGGCGGATGGAGAAGTTTCGGCAGTAGTAAGCGACGGAGATGTGAAAACGGTAATTGTAAGACATGGTAAGTACTTCACAACGTATAGCAATCTTTCTTCTGTGAGTGTAAACAGGAAAGATAAGGTGCAGGCAGGCACTGTTGTTGGCAAGGCAGGTTTGGGTGATGATGGTGGCGGTATGCTTAAGTTTATGGTAATGAACGAACAGGGAAGCTTCTTAAATCCTACCGGCTGGTTAAGAGGCAGGTAACCGGTTAACTTCATTACCTGCTGCGTAAATAGTTGTAAACTTTAAAGCAAATAAAAAATCTTTTATAATAAAATATCCGGCATTTCCGGCCATACCACGACCACAAGCTAATGGTATAAAATAAATATTAATCGCTTATTTCTTCTGTATGATACAATCAATAAGCTGTTATGGATAAGCAATTATTACAGTATAGCATAAAAAAACAGCCGGTGCTTTCTGTATAAGCACCGGCTGTTTAGGTAAAATCAACGCTGCTATTCTATTTGCGGCTGGCAAAGCGGCTGAGCAGTTTTAATATTTCTATATACAGCCACACCATTGTTACCAGTAAGCCCCATGCGCCATACCACTCCATGTGCTTGGGCGCACCGGATGCAGCTCCTACTTCAATATTTTCAAAATCAAGTATCAGGCTTAAGGCAGCAATCGCTACAATAAACAGGTTGATACCAATGGCTAAAGGACTGCTGTCGGTAATACGCATGAATGGGATGTTTACATGGAAAAGCGACAGTACAATAGTGATCAGGTAAAAGATGCCGATGCCGATTACAGAAGACAGGATAACCGCCTTAAACTTTTGTGTAGGTTTAATAATGCGAAAATTATACAGCAAAAACATAGCAATGGCTACTCCAAACGTGAGACCTACCGCGGTAAGCACCAGGTTTGGATATTTTGCTGCAAACATGTCGTTGATGATCGCCGAAATAGCGCCTAATGCAAAACCTTCGAGCAGGCCGTAAGCCGGCGCCAGGTACTTTGCAAGCGTAGGCTTAAAAGATATCACCAGGCCGGTACCCAAGCCACCTAAAATGCCAACCCACAGGTAAGTCATCATGGTATCTTGTCTTAACTGCGCATACATATTCCAGGTATATACTGCGCCTACGAGTACCATCATTAATAGAAATCCAAATTTTACAATAGACCCTTGTACGGTCATTACTCCATCTTCGGTACGATCCACACTCCTGTCAAAAACTTTTTGCGATAGTGTAGGATTGCCGGATTGAAAAAGTGCCATAGTGTTTATTCCTTATTTTTTATTGATTACAATTTTTTCGGCTGCGCCTGCATCGGGTATTTGTCAATTGTTTCAAATACATAATGCGGGTTCTGCTTTAGCGAGGCTACAAATTTATGCAAAGAATCGGTATAGGCAGCCGTATGAAACATGCGATCGTGTGCCAGCAGCACAATATTATTTTTTTTATAACATTCATTCTTCTGCAGTGTGTTTTCTATCATTTTCACCATGGTAGCTACGCTTTGCACCGGGTGCGCCCCGCCCTTTTCCGGTTTAAAGTTCCATTCCACATCCCAGCCCATTACTTTATACCCGGCCGAATCCAGCAGCACACATACCGGCCTTGTAAGTTTTGAAGCACGGATAGTGCCATTGCGCACCCAGCAGTTATTGCCGGGCAGGCGGATAATTTTATAGGGTACTTTTAACGAATCCTGCGCCTTTTTAAAATCTTCCAGCGCCGCATACGGGTGCGTATAAAACGTTTTGTACTTGTCGCGGAAAGCATGCGTATAACTGTGGTTGGCCAACAGGATAGCCGGGTAGCTTTCATTAATGGTATCTTTTATTCTTTTCAGGAAAGCATCATATACATGCATGCCAACCATAAAAAAACTGGCTTTTACACCTAACTCTTTTAAGGTATGATAACACTCCAGGGTGCCCGGCTGCGGGCCGTCATCAAACGTAAGGTAAATGTACTGCCGCGTACTGTCGTACACATCAGAACTGGTTTCGGGTTCCTTCTGCGGTATTGCAGCAGTTGCCTTAACAGCAGTATCACTGGTCTGCCCGGCTGACTGATTGTTTTTTAAGGAAGCATCCTTGCAGGCAGCAAATGCAAAAAGGGAAAACAGGGAAACAGCAGTTACAAACAGCGCAGCAGGCTGTTTAATAAAGAAGAACATAGTAGAACAAATTGAAGCCGTAAAGATAGAAGGCGTACCTCCTATCGCATTGAGTATTAAAATAATTTAACTAAAATAAATTGGCCTGCGGAAGCTGGTCTTTATATTAGCCTCCTGCCGACGTTGCAACTCCGGTAAGGGTACTTATAGAAAGTACAGGCTAAAACTTCTACATTTGCACACCTTTTTTGGCAAAGAAACGTTTTAAAGATGCTGTTGTAAAATAAGTCGTTTGCTTTACCAACTACAGGCTTTTAATTAATTATATGCACAACGGCTTTTTCAAACGGCTATACTACTTATTTAAGTATTGAAAGCTTTCGCTCTATTAATCAGTATGAAAAAAATTATCTTCCTGGCGCTGTTAGTTCTTGCGTGTTCTTATTCGGTATATTCTCAAACACTGCCTGCCAATTTTTCTAATATCAGGTCAGCCGCCATCAGCGATGCGCAGCTCAACCAGATTGTTCAGCAAATGGGCGCTTCCGGTTACAAGCCCGGCCAGTTTTTTGAACTGGCGGTCGCAAGGGGCATGAACCCTGCGGAAGCGACATTGGTGCAGGACCGCATTAACAAAAAGACCAACCCATTAACCAGCGCCGACAATGACAGTACGGTAAACACTACTGATTCTTTGCAGCGCAAAACATCCGGAGATACTTCCAATATTAAGGCAAATCCCAACCCGCTGCAGTTGTACGGTGCAGAAATATTCAGCAACGGCAACCTGACCTTCGAGCCCAACCTGCGCATTGCCACCCCTGTTAATTATATAATTGGTCCGGATGATGAAATAGTAGTGATTATTTCCGGCTATCAGGAATACAACAACCGGTTTAAAGTAAACCCGGAAGGCTTCATCAGTATCCCCAATGTAGGGGTGGTGTATGTGGCCGGGTTAACCTTTGAAGAAGCATCCAGGCGCATTAAGGATAAACTTACCGCCAATGGCTACAGCAACATACGCACCGGGCTTACAAAAGTAAATATAACACTCGGCGCCATCAGAAGCATAAGGGTTACCTTACTTGGAGAGGTAAGAAAACCAGGCACCTACACCCTGCCGTCGCTGGCTACCGTATTTAATGCGCTGTATGCATCGGGCGGCCCCAACGACCGCGGTTCTTTCCGGAATATAGAAATCATCAGAAATAATACGGTAGCAGGCAAGCTGGATGTATATGATTTCCTGAGCAAGGGCGACCTGCGAAGTAATATTTTACTGGCTGACCAGGACATTATCCGTATTCCTACCTATACCAAGCGCGTAACCCTGAAAGGCGCTTTTAAACGCCCCGGCATTTATGAGGTAACAGCCGGAGAAACCTTACAGGATATCATCAGTTACGCCGGCGGCTTTACAGATGACGCCGCTACTGCTTCTATTTCGGCGGTGCAGCTTACGAGCACCCAACGCCGCATTACCGATATTCCGAATACCGGCTTCGCCTCGTTCATTCCTCAGAATGCCGACCAATATACGGTAGGAAAAATACAGGACCGGTACGAAAACCGGGTGCAGGTGAGCGGTGCCGTCTTCTCGCCCGGCAGCTATGCCTGGCAGCCGGGCCTTACCTTGAAAGAATTGCTGCTGAATAAAGCAAAAGGCGTAAAGGAAGAGGCCTACTTAGCACAGGGATTTATAAGAAGACTGCAAAGCGATTACTCACCGGTAGCTTTAAACTTTAATGTGAGTGATGTGCTCGCCGGCCGGAGCAATATTATTTTGCAGAAAGAAGATGCTGTTACTATTTTATCCAACTTCGACCTGCGCGAAAACTTTAATGTTTCTATAGACGGCGCTGTTGCAAAGCCCGGCGATATACCTTATATAGACAGCCTTACCTTACAGGATGCTATTCTGCAGGCAGGTGGTTTAACCATCAGTGCAGATAATAAAATTGAGATTTCACGCCGTACTAAAAAGGCCAATCCTTTGGATAAAAACGCAGAGATAGCGCAAACGATAGAAGTGATGTACGATTCTTCTTTTTTTAGCGGCGGCACTAATATAAAGCTGGAGCCGTACGATAGAATTCTGGTAAAAGCCAACCCATCCTTTGTACTGCCGCAACAGGCATTTGTTAATGGCGATGTCTTATACCCCGGCAGCTACACCTTGCAAACAAAAACAGAAACCGCTACGTCGCTCATCAACCGCAGCGGTGGTTTGCTGCCTACCGCTAATGCGGGCTCTGCGTACCTGCTGCGCCTGCGGGATAATGCTACTGAAACCGAACGCAGGCGCCACCTCGAAGCCATTACCAACGACGACAAGCAGGTGTATATTACCAATGATATGCTGGGCGCTTACGACCGCTTTATTTTAGATCTGAATTATTTAAAAACGCATCCCGGCTCTGTGCAGGATGTAGTGCTGAAGCCCGGAGATGTACTGGTGATAAACCCGCTCAACAACAATGTAAAGGTGAGCGGACAGGTATATAATCCTTCCATCTCGGTATATGAAGAAGGAAAGCCATTAGGCTATTATATTGACCGGGCCGGCGGATATGCACCTAACAGCAAAAAGAAAAATACGCTGGTTATTTATCCCAACGGGGAAGCAAAGAAAACCAAGCATTTTTTATTTTTCAAAAACAGCCCTTCTATAGCGCCGGGCTCCGAAGTAATTGTACCGAAAGAGCAGGTAAAGGAGCGGCACCGGCTTAGCACCGGTGAAGTAATCGGCATTACGGGAAGCGTGGCATCGCTGGCGGCAGTAGTGGTAGCCTTGCTGAATTATATCAGGTAATAAATAAAAAACGGCTTTTTACAGTTTACAAAAATGAAGAAATACAAGGATGGCTTTATTGTTTTTAATATCAACCGCGCATGAGTAATAATAAAAGTACACTGAACTTAAGGCGCCTGCTGGCACAGGGAAAACTGGTCACTTCATTTCTGTTAAAAAAATGGCTTCTTATTGTGATTGTGGTGGTGATTGGCAGCGTACTTGGTTTTGCTTATGCTTTTTTTAAAAAACCTACTTATACCGGAGAGCTTACGTTTGTGCTTTCCAGCGGTTCTTCAGAAAGCAGCTTATATAGTTTGGCAAGTCAGTTTGGATTTAGTACCGGCAGCAGCGGGGAAGATCTTTTTTCACAGGATAATCTTATCTGGCTGATGCAATCTAAAAAGCTCATGAGCCGTGCATTATTCAGAGAAGTGCCGAATACCGGCGAGACGCTGCTGAATTTGTATTTGCGTGAACAAAATATGCCTAAGCTTTGGGAAAAAAATCCGCATTTAAAAAAGCAGTATCCTTTTCCCAACGATATAAAAAAAATAACCCCGGTACAGGATAGCCTTTTAGGAGAGCTATGCACAGGTTTAACCAAAGGAACCATAAATATAGACCAGCCGGATAAAAAACTAAACTTGTTTAAGGTAGCTACCACATTTACCGATCCTGTTTTTGCCTGCTATTTAACCAAATACTTAGTGTACGAATCTTCGGCGTTTTATATAGAAACAAAGGTGAGCAGTGCACGTAAAAATCTTACCATGCTGCAGCATGAAGCAGACAGCCTGCAGGGTTTGCTAAGCAGAAGTATTATAGCCGCTGCCTCTAACGCAGACCGTACATTTAACCTCAATCCAGCCTTGCAAATACAACGGGTACCCATACAGCGCAGCCAGATAGATGCTGCCGTAACACAGGCTGCCTACACCGAAGTGGTTAAAAACCTGGAAATAGCCAAAATAACATTAGAAAAAGAATACCCTATTTATCAGTTGCTGGATGAGCCTTCGTTACCCCTAAGAGTGTATAAAATGAGTACGATGCTTGGCTTAGCAGCAGGGGGAATTGCATTCGGGGGTTTGATAATTATGTATCTTACTATTAAGCTTTTAATAGAAGAGGTTTTAAATTCAGAATAAATGAATCGTATCAGTTATTTATCGAAAGAAATATTTAAGTCCAGGCTGTTTGCGAATTACGTTCACCTGTCTATATTTCAGATCGTAAATTTTTTAGTTCCTTTAGTCACAGTTCCTTTTATCATCAAGTATATTGGTATCGCCAATTATGGCCACATAGCCTTCTCTTATGCTTTCATTACTTATTTTACCGTACTAACCGATTATGGCTTCAATATGTCTGCTACCAGAAGCATTTCTATTAACCGGCACGATAAAGAAAAAGTAAGTCATATTTTTAGTACGGTGCTGCTTACCAAGCTACTGTTTTTTGCCCTTGCATTTATACTGTTCAGCTTACTTGTTTTACTGGTGCCTTTTTTCAGAGAATACGCGCTTTTACACATGGGCAGTTTTACACTGGTATTGGCGCAGGTAGTAATGCCGGTCTGGCTGTTTCAGGGCATAGAAGATATGAAGTACCTGGCCATTGCCAACACGTTTTCCAAGCTGCTGTTTGCCATCCTGATTATCTCTTTTATCCGCCGGCAGGAAGATTACATTTTTGTAAATATATTACAGGGCATTGGCGGGATACTGGCAGGCCTGATATGCATACGCATTATTGTTGCCAAGTTAAAAATCAAGTTCGTAAGGGTAACTGCAGCCGACATAAAGCATGAGATAAAAGAAGGCTGGCTATTGTTTTTATCTTCCTTTGCCGTAAACATTTATCTTAATTCCAATGCCTTTATTTTAGGTATGTTTACCAATGCAACCCAATTGGGATTTTATAGCATCGCAGAGAAAGTATATTTGGTAGTGAAGCAGTTGAATGGTGTTTTTTCTCAGGTTATATATCCGCAGATATGCGTGGTTGCCAACCAGTCTATTGAGCACCTCAAAAGCTTTTTGAAAAAAATATTTTTGCCCTTTGCCGTTTTAATCATTTTAGTATGTACCACCGCTTTTGTATTTGCACCTTTTATTTGCGAGTATTTTTTAAAACAGGTAGATCCGCATGAAGTAATGCTGATACGGATATTTTGTTTTGTACCTGTAATTGTAGCGTTCGACATTCCTGCTTTTCAGTCGCTGCTGGCGTTAAATAAAAAAAAGCAATACGGAAGTATTTTAATTGCCGGTTGCGTACTCAACCTTTTATTAAACACCGTACTGGTTCATTTTTTAAATGCTTTGGGAACTACTTTATCTGTATTGCTAACGGAGTTATTTATTACAATCAGCCTTAACTATGCATTTTTAAAAGTAGCCAACCAGGGTACCAAACTTTTGTAATGCAGGTTTATCTTTTTTTATGCAGGATAAAAAAATTTTGATATTAATCCTGAATTGGAATGGATGGAAAGATACACAGGAGTGCTTGCAGTCGCTTCTTGCCATTGACTATCCTGCATACGCCATTGCCATTGTTGACAATGGTTCTGCCGGTGACTGCGATTCAATAGAAGCTTTTGCAGCAGCGCATTATAAAGATTACAAAGTGCTGGCCAAAGAGCAGGTACAAACGGCTGAAACCATACCTGCCAACCTGCCGGATACGGCTTTCACATTGATTAAGAATAATGAAAACCTCGGTTTTGCAAAAGCAAATAATATAGGCATCCGCTATGCATTTGCCATGCATTACGAATGGGTTTTACTACTGAATAATGATACGATAGTACAACCCGGCTTTTTATCAATATTAGCCATGGAGTTTGGCAAAGCGAAGTATAGTGCAGTTACACCCCAGATACGTTATTATGCTCCGCGGGATGTTATCTGGAACTGCGGCGCTGCCATCAGAAGATATAATGAGCATTATTATTATAAAGATAAAAATATAAAGCATGTACCAGACATGGCAGCAATAAAAGAAGTAGCGTTTGCTACCGGTTGTGCCTTGCTGATGAATATAACGGAAACCGGTTTTTTAACAGAAAAGTTCTTCTTTGGTGAAGAAGATTTTGAGCTGGCACTGCGGCTTAAAAAACAGGGGAAAAAGATAGCCTGTATAACACACGCAATTATTTACCATAAAGAAAGCACTTCGATCAACCAAGCCACCGTTAAAATAAATAAATTATTTGTACATTATTTAAACCGGCTGGTTAATACGAAAGATTATGCGCGCATTACCTGGCCGTTGCATATTTTTTACCGGTCCTTCCGGCTCTGGCTGTCTATGTGCGGCAATAAAAAAATAGGCTTTTTTAACGCCGGTAAATATGGTTTGCGTTTTTGCTTTATGGCTTTTAAGCTAAAGGAAGTGAACAAACAAACATTTTTCGATATACTTTCTTATCCGATAGAACATGCCTGAAATACCTAAGGTTATCCATTATTGCTGGTTTGGCGGCGGTGCTAAAAATGCACTGATTGAAAATTGTATTGCCAGTTGGAAAAAACAATTGCCGGATTACACTATAACCGAATGGAATGAACAGAATACAGTGATTGACTGTGCCTTTGCCGAAGGCGCCGCCAGGCATAAAAAATGGGCTTTCTTAAGTGATTATATAAGGTTGCAGATATTATACGCGCATGGAGGTATTTATATGGATACTGATATGTATGTAATAAAACCTTTTGATGCCTTGCTATCGCACAATTGTTTTTTAGGCAAGCAGAATGAAGAGCATATTAATGCAAGTATTATTGGCTGTGTAAAGCATAACACCTTTATAGCTGCCTGCATAGCCTATTACCAAAGCATTGTCTTTAATGAGTTTAAACTGATGGAACTTTCGATTCCCGCAATAGTATCGCAGGTGTATAATCGTTTTCCGCAGCAAGAGGAAGTAAAGATTTATGCCGCCGAATATTTTTATCCGTATCCTTTTGAGCGCAGTGTAGAGCAGCAGGATTTTACGCATTTCATTTATCCGCAAACGTATGCGGTGCATTTGTGGAATGCAAGCTGGTTTAGCAAACGTGAATGGGCAAGTTTGGCCTTGCAGGACAAAGAATACCTTAAATTTCTAAAGCTTACTATTCATCATATCAGAGAGCAGCCATCCTATATTTTCCAGATAGGAAGACTGATTATAAAAAAATTATTAAGCAATCATGCGCGGTAAAAAGATTTGTTTCTTTATTAATTCGTTGAATGATGCGGGCGGTATGCAACGCGTTACAACGGTGATTGCAAACGAACTGATTAAAAGAAACTATGAAATTTATATCGTTTGCTGGATGGGCAACGGGCAGTCTTTTTATCCGTTATCAAAAGCAATACGTGTTTATGCTTTGTATGCGCAAGACCATATAAGCATTTACAGCACTTTCTTTCGATCGCTGTTTGCATACAGAAAAATTATTAACCGGATTAACCCTGATGTAACCGTAGATGTAGGTTCCAACTATAGCTTACTCACCATCCCGGCCTTAATTTTTAAAAAAGTTAAGCGCGTTACCTGGGAGCACTTCAATCAGAACATCGGTAAGCCGGTAATTAAAAAGGCAACCAATTTTTTAATTAACCGGCTGGGCGATAAAGTAGTTTTACTTACGAATGCCGATGCAGCGGCCTATAGGAAAGTGTTTCCGGAAAGGAAGATAACAGTTATCCGCAACCCGGTAACCATACAAGTAGATCAGCCCTCGCCTTTATCGGGTAAAATGGTGCTGGCGGTTGGCCGTTTGGTATATCAAAAGGGGTTTGACCTGCTGCTGAAAGCCTGGAAAATAGTTGCTTTATCCAGGCCCGGCTGGATATTGACAATAGTTGGCGGCGGTAGTGAAGAACTGATGCTGAAACAGATGACTGCAGATTTACAGATAACCGATACGGTACGATTTGTTGCGCCTGTAAAAAATATAGCAGCGTACTATAAAAGTGCCTCTATACAGGTAATATCGTCCCGGTACGAAGGCCTGCCGCTTACCTTGATTGAAGGCAAGGCATTTGGCTTGCCAACCATTAGTTTTGACTGCCATACCGGCCCGCGCGAGGTAATAACAAATGGCTATGACGGTGAGCTGATTGAACCGGAAAACACAGATTTGTTAGCACAGGCAATTATCAATTTAATGAATAACCCCGGTCAACTTAACAGCTACGCCGGAAACTCGTTGGAAGTAGCAAAAAAATTTACCGTTGCAGCTATTATGAATCAGTGGGAAACTCTTTTCGATAGCATCTGATTTATCATTTATAGCAATGTGTCAAAACCTATAGCGCGTGCCATACATCCTCATTTTTTTTATAATCGTACTATTATCTTTTTTAGAATTAAATGTAAAAAGGTACATTAATCTGTATGGCGCTTTTTTTTGCATACTTATCTTTCTCATCCTGTTTGCCGGGTTAAGGGATGTTGGTTATGATTTACAATCATACAAAGATATTTTTCATGATATCAATACAGCAAACCCACAGGACATTGAGCCCGGCTTTAGCCTGTTTATACTGCTGTTTAAGTCTTTAGGTTCAGGTGTCCCTGTTTTTTTCTTTTTTACTGCTTTAATAGCTATAACGTTCAAGGGAGGATTTTTTATAAAATACTCGCCTTATCCAATGTTATCGCTTGTTATTTATTTCGGTTTCGCATACCTCATAAAAGATATGGGTCAAATAAGGCATGGCTTGGCTATGGGTGTTGCACTTATCGCTTTTCATTTCATTTTAGAAAAAAAGCCGCTTCTGTTTTATTTGTTTGCTTTACTGGCATTCAGCCTCCATTATTCAGCAATTGTATTGCTGCCGGCTTACTTTATTACTACCCGTTTAAACATAAAAACCGCAATCATTACCATTGTAGTATTGCTGCCATTAGTATTCATAAACAGTAAAGATCTGCTGTTTGCATTAATAGAACATTTGCCCATCGAAACTATACAGGGCAAAGCCGTTTTTTATCTTAACTCTGAGGAATACGGACAAACATTAGGGTTCAATTTTTCTATTGTGATACGTATTACTATTCTAATGTTAATGATCGTTTTTAGAAGAAAAGGCAAAGAAATAATGCCAGGCTTTCAAACGCTCCTGTATTTATACTGTTATGGTATAGCTATATATCTGTTGCTGAATCCGGTACAGGAATTTGCCATACGTACGTCGGACTATTTCCGGCTGCTGGATTGTATTATTCTGCCAAATTTCATATTGTTTACACATAACCGGAAGATGCAAAACATTATCTGGCTGGTTGTATGCGTATATTGTTATTACACTGTTTATAAAATGCTTGCACTGGATGTGTTTCAACATGACTTTATTCCGTACAAGTTTGTACGTATAGAAAACAGATGGCCCTTAGTTTTTACACTCCGGTCTGGGTAAACAAAAAATAAACGTTGTATTATACGGGTAAGTGTTTCACCTGCCTGAAACGGATTTTATTATAAACGGAGTGTAGAAAATAGTACCGGCAAGCCATATCAGAAATTAACTTGCCTTTAGTTGTTTATCCGGTTTCTTTGGTAAATATCAGAAACTGTAATTTTAAAAAACTGCTTTAAAAAATGATAGTAAGTGAATAGTAAAACGCTTTATATAAACGGGAATTTTCTTTCACAACCAATTACGGGTGTTCAGCGTTTTGGCAATGAAGTACTAAAGGAACTTGACTCCCTGGCCGCATCAGACGCTATAGAGATCGTTGTTCTTACCAACAATAAAGCTATTCCTAATCCGCACATCTATAAAAACATCAGGGTAAAAAAAATCGGAATTACCAACGGAAAAATATGGGAGCAGTTAGACTTGTTTATCTATACATTTGGCAAGCCACTGGTTACCTTTGCCAGCGGAGCGCCCGTATTTAAACTCAATCAGTATTTTACCATTCACGATACAGCCATCTACGACGAGCCGGCGGCGTTTACGGTTTTGTATCGAACCTGGTACAAGCTGTTGAACGCTATAATTACCTTATCTGCAAAAAAGGTTTTTACAGTTTCCGTTTTCTCCTCCAGCAGGCTGCAAAAAATTTTGCACATCAGCAAAAGCAGGATACAAATTGTTTATAGCGGTGGCGATCACATCGTAAATGTTGGGGAAGATGTTTCTGTTTTAAACAGGCTGCCAACCGGCAAAAAGTATGTACTGGCCGTAGGAAGCCTTAATCCAAACAAAAATTTCAGCCAGGTGATTAAAGCGGCTGCAGCTTTGCAAGACCACACGGATATTCACTTTGTAATAGCAGGAGCCATCAACACAAAGGTTTTTAGGGATAAAGATGACGTGCAGCAGATGAATGGAAATATTACTTATCTTGGAAGGATAAGCGATGAAGCGTTGAAAGCGCTGTATAAAGTTTCCCGTTGCTTTTTATTTCCTTCTTTGTACGAAGGCTTTGGAGTACCGGTGATCGAAGCCATGTTTTGCGGATGCCCGGTTGTTTGCTCCAACAGAGCTTCTTTATCCGAGCTATTCAGTAATTATACCTTAGTTGTTGATCCGCTTGATACAGAACAAATTGTAACAGGTATAAAAGAAGTCTTGTACAATAAAGCCCGCAGTACCGCCCTGCAGCAACAGGCCGTTGCCGGAACAAAAATTTATACGTGGTCAGAAACCGCAAAAAAAATTTATGAAGTTATCAAAGACGCATATACGTAAACCGGACATTTGCTTTTGCACCTTAACCAATATAGCTGTCCAATTATTTTAATAACCGATGCTGATAACTAAAAACATACTTTCATCCGACTGTATTACAGTAGTTAGACGGCGTTATTTTAATTATTATGCTTGCAGGCGTGCTGCAAAAATTAATCTATCAACCCATACTCGTACACATTCAACTTTATTATAAAAATTCTACAAAAACTAATCTATAAGCTGCATGCGGGTTTTGCATTTGTGTAAATATGATTTCCGGACACATAATGGTGGTATAGAATCTGTTTGCAAAAGCATGTATGAATATTTTAAAGCTGCCATTAACGGAGATAGTTCGCAGTTTCATTACTTCCTTTTTTTTTCTGCCAATGCAACTTCATTAGAATACAAGGAAGAAAACTTTCACTTTTATATAGCAGGTATTAATAAGCAAATAGGTTCAACGCCTGTTTCTTTACAATACATAAAAAAATACACCGAGCTACGCAATGCGTTTGATATTGTTCATATACACGTACCAAATCCGGTAGCCCTTTTTGCCGTTTATTACAACCCGCCTAAAGCGCAAATAGTTGTACACTGGCACAGTGATATTGTAAAGCAAAAGTTTATTTATCCCTATTTTAAATTTATAGAAAGAAAAGTGCTTGCACTTGCAGCGGCTGTTATAGCTACCTCTGAAAATTATATCGAAGGCTCAAAACCGCTTATGTCCTGCCGGGATAAAATTAAAGTTATTCCTATCGGTATTGCCCCGTTGAAAGCTTTAACAAAACAAACCGGCAATAACAAAGACCTGATCCTTTCCATAGGCAGATTAGTTTATTATAAAGGATTTGAGTATTTAATAAAAGCTGCGCAGTACCTGGATGACAACTGCCATATAGTGATTGTAGGAAATGGCAACTTATATGAAAAGCTGAAAGAACTTACTGTTTCTTTGAATGTATTGGATAAGGTAGAGCTCGCCGGTAATATATCTGATGAGCAATTAAATGAGCTAATGAGCAGGTGCAAAGTTTTTTGTTTGCCATCCATTGAGCGTTCGGAAGCTTTTGGAGTGGTGCTGCTGGAAGCGCTGAGCATTGGCAAACCAATTGTTGCTACCAATATCCCTTATTCGGGCGTAAACTGGGTAAACAAACACAATGTAACGGGCTATAATGTAGCTCCTAAAAATGAGCAGCAATTAGCAGGCGCAATTACAGATGTCTTGTCGGATCAGCAACTATATAAGGAATTAAGTTTTAATGCTTCCGAAAGATTTAAGAATTTATTTACTGCAGAGCGAATGAATAAATCCATCTATGCACTATACGTACATTTAATCAGCAAATAAGTGCCTGCAGACAGGAACTTTATTTCATGGGTCGAATAATTGCCAAACCTGCACTTCGCCGGTTCGGCAATACCACATGGCGGTTTTTTGTGAATAAGACAGCGCATGGCTTCAGATTAACTGTAAAAATTAACTATACTTTTATTTATACGGTTAAACAGCTATTTCAAAAATATAAGTGGTTAAGAATATTATTACCGGCAATCTTTAAGCAGGTTAAATTTGCAGCAAAATTTTATAGTAGTACACTGTAACTTAAGTTAGTTTACATGTCCTGTATAGTCCGGATGTTGCGGCGCCACCCGGTAGCATGGCTATGGGCGGGCGGGGACGCCCGCCCGCCTAAAACTTGAAATAATTTAAGTTACACTGTAGTAGTAAGGCAGGGTCATTTTAATATATAATTTCTTTACAATTTACATTTTAGGCACAATTTTTATTGAAACCATTATGCTTATGATTTATTTTCATAACATCAGTCAATTTTATTAATTGTTTATACTGTACTGTAGTCAACCAATAGCGCAACCCGTTTTAACCCGATACATAATTAACAGCATTATCGTACAATACCCGCGACCGCTGCTTTTGCGGTCAAACCTAAATCAAAAAAATACATTAAATCTCAATTCATGAAAACAGCCCTTATCACCGGTATTACCGGTCAGGATGGCGCCTATTTAGCCGAGTTACTATTATCCAAAGGCTATATGGTGCATGGCATCAAACGCAGAAGTTCTTTATTTAATACGGACAGAATAGACAACCTGTACCAGGACCCGCATGAGAAAGTCATCCGTTTTAAACTCCACTACGGCGATCTCAGCGATAGCACCAATCTTATCCGTATAATACAGGAAGTGCAGCCGGATGAAATTTATAATCTCGGCGCCATGAGCCATGTAAAAGTAAGCTTTGATACACCCGAATACACTGCCAACGCAGATGGTATTGGTACATTGAGAATATTAGAAGCGGTAAGGTTATTAGGCCTTGCCCAAAAAACAAGAATTTACCAGGCTTCCACGTCCGAATTATACGGGCTGGTGCAGGAAGTGCCGCAAAAGGAAACCACGCCTTTTTATCCCCGCTCGCCGTATGCCGTTGCCAAGCTCTATGCCTACTGGATCACGGTTAACTATCGCGAAGCTTACAATATGTTTGCTTGTAATGGTATTCTCTTTAACCACGAAAGCCCGCTGCGCGGCGAAACATTTGTAACGCGCAAAATTACCCGCGCCGTTGCCAAAATAGCCATGGGCCTGCAGGATAAGCTGTACATGGGAAATATGGATGCACGCCGCGACTGGGGCCATGCAAAGGATTATGTGGAAGCAATGTGGCTGATACTGCAGCAGGAGGTACCGGAAGATTTTGTAATTGCTACCGGCGTTACCACACCGGTAAGAGATTTTATTAAAATGGCGTTTGGAGAAGTTGGTATCGAAATCGTTTTTAAAGGCGAAGGCGTGGAGGAGAAAGCATACGTGGTAGCCTGCAATAACGAAGAGTTTCAGGTGGAAGCCGGCACTGAAGTGGTGGGCGTAGATCCGCGCTATTTCCGCCCTACCGAAGTGGAACTGCTGATTGGCGATCCAACCAAATCCAACGAAAAATTAGGCTGGAAACCCAAGTACGATCTCGCAGCATTGGTAAAAGAAATGGTGGAAGCCGATGTGCAGTTGTTTAAGAAAGAAAGAATTTTAAGAGAAGCAGGCTTTGCGGTTAAAAACCAGTACGAATAAATAAATAAGATGCAAGCAACAGATAAAATTTACATCGCCGGTCATCGCGGCATGGTAGGCTCTGCCATCATGCGAAAACTGGAACGGGATGGATTCACAAATATTATAACCCGCTCCTCGCAGGAGCTTGACCTTACCAGCCAACAGGCAGTTAACGACTTTTTTGCACAGGAAAAACCGGCCTATGTTTTTCTTGCAGCGGCCAAAGTCGGCGGCATTGTTGCCAACAATACCTACCGCGCCGATTTTATTTATAAAAACCTGATGATAGAAGCCAACATCATTCATGCTGCGTATGAGCAGCAGGTGACGAAGCTGCTGTTTCTCGGCTCTTCCTGTATTTATCCGAAGCTGGCGCCACAGCCGCTGAAAGAAGAATACCTGCTCACCGGTTTGCTGGAGCCAACTAACCAGCCATATGCTATTGCAAAAATTGCAGGTATCGAGTTGTGCGATTCGTACCGCAGCCAGTATGGTTGCAATTTTATTTCGGCAATGCCAACCAACCTGTATGGTCCGAATGATAATTACGACCTCAATAACTCGCATGTATTACCGGCGTTGCTGCGCAAATTCATAACTGCAAAAAGAGAAAAGCATCCAACGGTGGAAATATGGGGCACCGGCAGTCCGCGCCGCGAATTTCTGCACGTAGATGACCTGGCCGAAGGCTGCATTTTTTTGATGAACAGCTACAACGAAGCAGGATTGGTAAATATCGGGGTAGGTCATGATATTACCATTAAAGACTTAGCAGTTATGGTGAAAGAAATTACCGGTTTTGAAGGCGAAATCAGCTTTAATACCACCAGGCCGGATGGTACACCGCGCAAGCTGATGGATGTCTCTAAAATGACGGGGTTGGGCTGGAAGGCAACTATTACGCTGGAAGACGGCATCAGTACTGTTTACAACGCTATTAAAGAGCAACCGTTTTCATAAGTGGTTTTATGATATAAAGGTTCATTCTCTTTCTTGGCAGGAGAATGAACCTTTGTGTTTAAACATGTTTTTTTACAGGTAATAAAAGTTGGTCTAATGGACAAAAAGTAGGTTTTTTTCAAGACGATTAATTCAAGTGGACAAAAAGTAGGCTGTTTATTTTAGCGAGGTTAAAAATTACTAATATACTTCTTTACCTTTCCCTCCATCAGGCAAAACGGAAGCGGGCGCTGCTGGAGAGCAACCTGCCAGGGATAGCCTGATGTCGTCGAAATAAAATATAATGGCTGTTGCTTCTATAGTGATAGCCATTTTATTTTGATGACATTATGCCTTCAAAAACTCATCTATAAATTTCTTCTTTCTTGCTATTGATAATCCGTTATGATTTCTCAATTTATTCTTCAAATCAGCAAAATGCCCGTCAATGGCATTAGTCGTATTGGGAATGTTTAAGCCAATGTTATCATACCATGTAAACAGCCATGGCAGATTCGTTTTTACACTTCTGTAAGCGCTTCTGAGCTTTTTATGTACGTATCTGTTCTTACCGTTAATGTCTGCTTTTCGTTCGTTTAAAAACCGCTCCCATTTGCTGTACCAGGCTGCTAATCCGCCTTCAAAACTTTCTTTATCTGTCTTTGATAAAAGTAATACATGCGCCCATAACTCTTTACTGGCTTGCATTTTAGGCTTCTTTGTAAGATAACGCCTGATAATAGCTGCCTGATGAAAGTTGCACATCTGAACAGGAATGCCTTCAAACATTTGTAACAAACCTTTACGCCCATCGCAGATAATAGCCTGTATTTTTATACCTCGCCTTGCAATTTCTTGCAGTCCCGCCAGATATAGTTTATTTGTCTCCTGCTTCACATATTGCTTGTATAAAATTTGTCCGTTAATGCTGTCTTTGTAAACCATCACGCCCAGCTTTCTTCCAAAATAAGTAGTGTCCATGAGCACATTTGCAACATCTGAAAATGTGGTTTCACGGCTCGCTTGAACTGTATCTATTTTTCGCTGAATTGTTTTTGCTGAACAATGATATTTGGCAGCTAACTGCTCATAGGTTTGCTTGCCTTGAATATATTGCTGCCATAATACACCTGGCTGAAGACGTACAATATCTATAAATTGCTTACCACAGGCAATACACTTATATAGTTGTTTACCCGATTTGATGCCGCTTTTCCTGGTAGTCCCTGAACCACAGTAAAAGCACTTTTTTTAATCTTTCTCTCCATTTCCTTCAAAGCTATACTCACAAAGAATTACAGAAGATTTTAGCCTACTTTTTGTCCATTAACCCTAAAAGTTTATCACCAGGCCGCATAACCGCTCCGTTTCAGCGCAGATAATTTTTGTAGGTAACGCCATTAGGCGTAAGCGACTGGTCGTTGTGTTGCAGGGAGGTACTTCTTTTACCAAGGTCTTCATTAGGGCTGTACCAGGTTATGTACGGAAGCCCGTTGTTGGTGCATTGCTGCACATGCGTTAATAAAGTATTCGGGTCGGTATCGAGCTGGCCAAGCTCGTTACTGATAATATTTTTACCGGTTGCTTTTTTAAGGTAAGCAATGGCTTCGCCGAGGGCCTGCGGGTCCGGGGAAGAGCCTTTCCAGTGGAAATTTACATAATCCAGTTTCGAGGTCGCATACGACTTCAGCAACGTATCTATAAATGCTCCCCGGTTCTGCGTTACAGGATCATTAACGCCCAGGTTGGTACGCGCCTGGAAATCTTTGGCCTCTGCAACCCTACCCTGGCTCATATAATCCTGATATACCAGGTAGCAAAGCCCGACGCTGGTAACACCACCGTTTGCCACTTTAATTTTGTTAGCATGCATTACGTCAATAGCGGTTTTTAGCTGGCTGATATATTGTACTGCCGTTCCCATAAAGTACTTCAGGTTCGACTCTTCATTTTCGATAACCGCTATAACGGGCATTATGGTAAAAGTGGAAAGGATACTTTTTAAATCGCTTTTGTACTTCACCAGGTCGGTAACAAAAGGCATGGGCGCGCCTTTGTAATCGGAGCTGAAATTCAGCAGGATTTTATATTTTGAATTAAGGGTAGGTACATCACCGGCACCCGGCACAATCGTTCGCGATCGCAGGCAGGATACGCCAAGTTCATCGGCTACATTCAACTGAAAGCTGAGGCTGCTGGCGTCATCAGGCGCGCAGATCATAGCGCCATAGCCAATCGTATTGTCCCGGACAAAGCGGGAGGTGGTAACTACGGAAGACATTGCCGCAGATGCGTTGCTGCTGATTGTGTTGCAGGTAGTACGACCGGCTGTTTCCTTTTTACAACTGTACAACAACATAAAAATTATCGCTGCCGCGAGGATAAAACAGGTTTTAGCAATACCGGATCTGAAGGCAGGAGATTTTATACCGGCAACATATATAGCAGAAAATATTGCTGCATTTATGTACTTGCTATCTTTTTTACTGATGGTAAAAAAACTTTCAGAATCATGAATAGATAAATAGTGGGGAGTGTCCATGAGAGGCGGTTTTGGTGTTTAACAATGGTTATATTACATCCGATTTTTATATCTAATGACAATAAAAATTTCTGCCTCATTACCAACATCTGTACCAGCCCTGTAATAGAAGATTAAAAAATAATTATAATTAAAGGCCAGTGTGGAAATGTAATTGAGAAAACTAAAGCTTAAATATAAATTGCGAATGTGAAATCAAAAAGCAGGTGTAATGAGGTATTTTAAATTGATTTTATACAACATAATAAGCTTTTCGCTACTTATATTGAGCAGTTGCGCCCTTCTGGCTGATAGCAATTTTCAATTTTATGATCGGGTGGAAATTTGTATTAATGGAGTAACAAAGTATCTTGATTATATTAAAATAACTAACTATCAAAACAACTCGTTGACCGCAAAGGAAATGTATAAGTTTGGAGAACAATATGTGGATACGGTTCAGGCAGATAAAATAGTAGAAGCTGTTACGTTCGTAAGCGAGAAACCCTTTAATTCATTGCCGGAAGATGCGTTTGACGATTATTCCGGAAAAATTAGTAAAAATTCATTATTAGGATTCAGTTTCACTTCCACTATTTCCAAGGATACTCCTCTGACTTAAAAATTTCAGCTACACGCAGCGACCATTTGGAAAAGGGTGATCACGAAACTTATTATTGCCGCTTTCCTAAAGACAAAAGGGTAATTGATTCATTGCTTAATTCTAATAAACCTTTTACTAATTTTTGAATTATTTATATTAGAAGTTTGAAAAAAGTTATAGATTCTATGCTTAACTCAAAAGAACCTTTCGATAATGACTTCTGATATCTCCTTACTCAAATAGTTACACAACTTATTACCTGCTGCTGCTTTACAAAAGAAGGAACTTATGATAGGAATATATTCCAAGTGGCCAAAAGATAAGGACTAACCATTTTTAACCTCCTTACAAAATTAAAAAAGCCGCTACGTAAGTAACGGCTTGATCCTAAGTGCCCCAGGCGGGACTTGAACCCGCACTCGCGTTGCGGCGAACAGGATTTTAAGTCCTGCGTGTCTACCAATTTCACCACCAGGGCTGGCCATGTACAAAAAATCCTCTGCCGGAAAAAGGAGAGGATTTTTACAGAGCGGAAGACCGGGCTCGAACCGGCTACCCCGACCTTGGCAAGGTCGTGCTCTACCAAATGAGCTACTTCCGCTGGTTAATACAAAAAACTGTAAAGAGCTTAACGGGCTGCAAAAATAACAATCCCGGTTACAAAACAAAATTTATTATGCCTTTTATTTGTATTCCGGGGTGTACTTGGTATTGCCCGGCACTTCCACATCGGGCTTACCCTGCCAGCGATGCTGGTAAAGCTTGTAGCAGGCGCCCAGCGTCCACGACAACATACAAAATATGACTACATAAAATAAAAAGCGGGATGAACGTACCCAGTCGTACTTAAAATCTTTTTCCTGGATTTCTTCTAATTCCTCGATCATTGCTTTTAATTAAGGCTGCAAAAATAAGGTGCTTCTGTAAAACATACGACCGTTTAAGCCGAATTTATTTGAAAGCCCCCTTTTACTACTATACCGCACAACTTGTGCAGGCATCGCAATCGCCATGTAGGTAGCAGGCAACATGAAAACGATTTACAAAGAAAGGGCTGCTTTCAGGAGAATTGCTACAGCTCAAAAGCATTGCATGCCTGTTCAGCCTTTACAGATCGTGGCTACATTTCTATTGAAACATAGCTTTGCATTTTTTTTACTATTGATTTTAAAAAATATATACATAATTGCCTGACAGTAGTGGCACTGATCGCCTGTTACTGTTTTGTTGCTTTTTAATGTTGCCAGCGATTAGCATATTTATGGCATTATTATTTCGGACAATATTGTAATTTTAAGCAATTGTTGTAACAGGAATACACAGTTAGCTGTTTGGATTAACCGATAAACATAAAACTTTTAAAGCATGGAGAATATCAACAAAAAAATATTAGGCGCTACGCTCGCTGGCTTACTCACGGGTATAATAGTCGGTTATATCTTAGGGGCAAATCGTACCGCCGGCGACACCAAATTTTTATCGGAATGGACCAAAGACTGTGGTGAATATGAAGATGGTAATGTGTTTGGCTACGAAACAGGCTTGCCCGAAGAATACTACGACAGCCCGCGCAAAGCCATGAAAGCGCAACGCCAAAGCCTTAAATAATTTTGTTTGTTTATTATTTTTGTCTTTATATTCGCACCGCAAATGAAGCAACAAATTTTACATAACAATTGGTGGTGGCATACATTCCTCAGCCGGGGCTTGTAGTGGCATTGCCAGTACGTTATCACATTATAATGCGAGCCCCGACAATTGTCGGGGTTTTTTTATTTAGTGGATTCATGAAAATAGAAGGGACTTTAAGATGAAAAGGTGGTTCATGAATTTCCCTAATTTTTTAAGCGCAGCAGCCACTATGAAAAATAAGAAGATAAATCAGTTAAAATGCAAACATTCATAATCATAAACAGTTTCCTTAATCTCTATTCCATCATCCCCAATCCCTGTCAATGAAGAAGATACAACTGCACACCACCTATAGAAAAATGCTCTCTGACATATACACGCCGGTTGGCATTTACCTTCGCCTGCGCGACCGTTTCCGGGATACCATTTTGTTGGAAAGCGCCGGCAACAGCGCTGCAGAAAATAGCTTTTCGTTTATCGGTATCAATGCCATTGCCGGCATTGAAATCATCAACTATAAAACGATAGAATTTAAATACCCGGCACAGAAGCCGCAGCAACAGGCATTGCAAAAAGCGCAGGATGTACCGGTCATAGTCTGGAATTTCATGCAGCAGTTTGATGTGGCGGAAGCCGGCGACAAAGCGGTAACTATTGCACAAGGCTTATTCGGCTACACATCTTTTGATGCGGTACAATTTTTCGAAACCATACAATTGCAATCGCAGGGCACAAAGCCTGCCATACCACTAATGCGTTACCGGTTGTACCAGTACGTAATTGCCATCAATCATTTTAAAGATGAAATGTATCTGTGCGAGAACGTAACGCCGGGCGTGCAAAGCGAAATGAGCCTGGTTGAATCACTTATTAAAAGCAAAGACGTACCCCTGTATCCTTTCCAGACAAAAGGAGAAGAAGCTACCAATATGACCGATGACGAATACACAACAATGGTAAAAAAGGGCATCCAAAGCTGCCATCGTGGCGATGTATTTCAAATAGTACTGAGCAGGCGTTACGGACAGCAGTTTACCGGCGATGAATTTAATGTCTATCGTGCCTTGCGCAGCATTAATCCTTCGCCATATTTGTTTTATTTCGACTACGGCAATTATAAGCTGATGGGCAGCAGCCCTGAAGCGGAATTGATTATAAAAAACGAACGCGCAGTTATTCATCCGATCGCCGGTACTACAAAACGTACCGGCGATGAGGAGCAGGACAGGCAGTTAACAGCTATACTGCTTGCTGACGCCAAAGAAAATGCGGAGCATACGATGCTGGTTGATCTTGCACGCAACGACCTCAGCCGCTTGTGCAACGATGTAAAAGTGGACCATTACCGGCAGGTGCAAAACTACTCGCATGTTATTCATCTGGTAAGCGAAGTAAGCGGCGCTGTTCCGGCAGGTACCAACCCGTTTATGCTGCTGGCAAAAACATTCCCGGCCGGCACTTTAAGCGGAGCGCCTAAATTTAAAGCCATGCAATTGATAGACAATTACGAACCAACTGCACGCAGCTATTATGGTGGCTGCATCGGCTTTATGGGCTTCGATGGAAGCTGCAACCAGGCCATTATGATCCGCACGTTTCTAAGCAAAGAAAACACACTCACCTGCCAGGCGGGCGGCGGCATTGTAGCAGCCTCCGATCCGGCGGGCGAGATGCAGGAAGTGAAGAATAAATTAGGGGCACTAAAAAAGGCAATTGAACTGGCAGCAACCATTTGCTAACGTTTCCTTCTCCGCTTGCGGAGAAGGGTTAGGGATGAGGTTATGGTGCAAGCTGTATGGCTGTTATTGAGCTTCCGTTGTCTGCCTGCCGACAAAGGCAGGTTCTGTTCTTTACTCAGCAATAAGTGTAATCTCTGATAAAACAAGTATTCAATCATTATAAAACACCCTTTAGGGTTGTCATGAAAATATTAGTCTTTGATAACTACGATTCGTTTACCTATAATCTTGTGCACCTCGTTGAGAAGATTATGCACGAAAAACCGGATGTTTACCGCAACGATGAGCTACCGCTGGAAAAGGTAAAAGCCTATGATAAAATTATATTATCACCGGGTCCCGGCGTTCCGGAAGAAGCAGGTTTGTTGTTGTCCTTAATAAAAGAATATGCAGCCACCAAAAGCATACTGGGCGTGTGTTTGGGGCACCAGGCCATCGGGCAGGCATTTGGCGGAACGCTCACCAATTTGTCCAGTGTATTTCATGGGGTGGCCACTAATTGCCAGCTATCGGCTGTTGACTCTCCGCTCTTCAAAGGCTTACCACAAAACCTCCAAATTGGCCGCTATCATTCGTGGGTGGTGGACAAAGAAAACTTTCCGGATACATTGGAAATTACGGCAGAAGACGACAATGGTTTCATCATGGGCTTGCAGCATAAAACATACGATGTGCAGGGCGTGCAGTTTCATCCGGAAAGTATATTGACGCCGGATGGAGAAAAGATACTGCGGAACTGGTTAATTGTCTGAACCGGGATTAATAGGATGATTGGGATGAGTTGGATAAATTATTAAATCTTTTTTATGGCGGAATTTAAACATGGCGATATAACTGAAAAAATTATTGGTGCAGCTTTTAAGGTGCATAACACGTTAGGTAACGGATTTCAGGAAGTGATTTATCAACGGGCCTTGGCAATTGAACTTGGTTTATTACAAATGAACTTTATACGGGAATTTGAAATGCCTATCTTTTATTTAGATCAGCACATTGGTACAAGAAGAGTTGACTTCTTAGTAGAGAATATGATTAGTGTGGAATTGAAAGCCATCATCAAACTGGAAGATGTACATCTTGCACAAGCAATAAATTACCTCGAAGCTTACAATTTAGAAATTGGCTTATTAATCAACTTTGGCAGTAAGCGTCTGGAATTTTACCGTTTCACCAACAAAAAGTACAACGCTTCTATATCTCATCCTTTTTCATCCCAATCATCCTATTAATCCCGGTTCAGACAATGAAGAAGCTTTTACAATACCTGTTCGAACACAAAACACTTTCCTGCCAACAGGCGAAAGAAACACTGATAGCTATATCTAAAAGTGCATACAACGATACCGAAATCACAGCTTTTATTACCGTATTTATGATGCGGAGCATTACGATAGAAGAGCTGCAGGGCTTTCGCGATGCCTTGCTGGAACTGTGTGTAAAAGTTGATCTGGGAGATTACCAAACCATTGATATTGTTGGCACCGGCGGCGATGGAAAAAACACGTTCAACATTTCTACGCTGGCTTGTTTTGTTGTAGCGGGCGCCGGGCAAAAAGTAGCCAAGCATGGCAATTACGGGGCAACCTCGGTAAGCGGCGCCAGCAATGTAATGGAAGAATTAGGTTATACCTTTTCAGCAGATAGCGGCAAGCTGAAAAAAGAAGTAGCGGAGGCGAATATTTGCTTTATGCATGCGCCCCTGTTTCATCCGGCCTTAAAAACGGTAGCGCCTATCCGTAAGAATTTTGGCTTGCGCACATTCTTCAATATGCTTGGGCCTATGGTTAATCCTGCATCGCCGGCTTACCAGTTAGTAGGTGTGTACAACCTGGAAATGGCGCGTATCTATAATTATTTATTACAGCAAAGCGGCAGGCCGTTTACCATCATTCACAGCCTTGACGGTTACGATGAAATATCACTGACCAACGACACAAAGGTCATTACGGCGGGGGGAGAATTTCTTTATACGCCGGAAGAGTTGGGCAGGCGCACGGTTGAGCAGCAAGACTTATACGGCGGCAATACGCCGGAGGAGGCGGCAAAAATTTTTACAAAAATCATCAAAGGAGAAGGCACCTGGGCGCAACACGCGGTAGTGCTTGCCAATGCTGCCATGGCACTGCACTGCACCGGCGATTTCAGCAGCTATAACGAAGCTTACAAAGCAGCCGTGGAAAGTTTGGAAAGTGGTAAAGCGTATCAATGTTTGCAAACGTTATTGGAAATGCAGAAAGCGCCCATCCTCTAAAGGAGGGATAAAAAACAGGTTTACAGCATTAGCGATGACGAACAAAACTTTCTTTACAATCAAACAAAAGCCCTTCTTCAACTGCAGAGAAGGAGTAAGGAATGAAGTTATGAACATACTCGAACAGATAATAGCCGATAAGTACAAGGAAGTAGCTTTAAAAAAAAGCCGCATTCCAGTTGACGCCTATACCACAATGCCTTTGTTTAACGCAGGAACAAAATCACTGAAAACAGCCTTGCAAACGGCGAGTTCAACCGGCATCATTGCGGAGTTTAAACGCAGATCGCCGTCAAAAGGCATCATCAATGCTAATGCAGATGTAGCGCAGGTTGCAGCCGCTTACAGCCAACACGCGGCAGGCATTTCTATACTCACCGACGGGCCTTATTTCGGCGGAACAAATGATGATTTAATAGCCGCAGGAAAAGCAGCAATTATTCCCCTGCTGCGCAAAGATTTTATTATAGACAAATACCAGTTGTATGAAGCCCGTGCGATCGGCGCGGATGTGATATTACTGATCGCCGCCAACCTGTCGGTGGCAGAAGTGAAACGACTTGCGCAGGTTGCAAAGTCGCTGCAATTAGAAGTATTGTTAGAGATTCACAACGAGCAGGAACTGGACCATATCTGCGATGAGGTGGATCTGGTTGGTGTAAACAACCGCAACCTTAAAACGTTTGAAGTAAACATCACTACTTCGCTGGAATTAATCAACAAAATGCCGGGAGATAAGCCTGCCATCGCAGAAAGCGGCATCAGCAATGTAGATACCATAGTAACTTTGCGGCAGGCTGGTTTCAAAGGGTTTTTGATAGGGGAAAACTTTATGAAACATACCGATCCTTCGATTGCTTTTACTGATTTTATCAATGAGTTAAAAGCAAAGACAACACCATGCGAATAAAAGTTTGCGGTATCACCGGGGCAGCGCAGGCAACAGCGATAAGCGAAGCCGGGGCTGACTTTGGAGGCTTTATATTCTATCCGCCTTCGGCGAGGTATGTGTACCGGACTATGCCGTCCGAAGAAATAAAGAAGCTGCGGAGCATCAACAAAGTCGGCGTGTTTGTAAATGCACCTGTAGAAGAGGTGCTGCGTACGGTGGATGATTGCGGCTTGTATCTGGTGCAACTGCATGGTAATGAGTCGCCGCGCTACTGCGAGAAAATTTCACAATACATTACGGTTGTTAAGGCATTCCGTATTAATGCAGGGGATAACATACCCTGGAAGATTAAAGATTACTATGATGTTGCAGATATGTTTATGTTCGACACGGAAGGCGCCGGCTATGGCGGCACCGGAAAAAAATTTGACTGGCAATTATTAAAAGATGTGATAGTGGGCAAACCTTTCTTTTTAAGCGGCGGCATTGCACCGGACGATGTAGAAAACATTAAAGCATTCATGCAGTTGCCGGCTGCCAAAGACTTATTTGCGCTTGACATCAACAGCAAATTTGAAACAGAACCGGGCATCAAGGATATAGAGAAAGTACGTGCATTTATAAGCAGTATGAAGAATGCCTGAATATTGATGGATGATGAGTTATAAATGATTAGCACTTTCTTGCCCTTCTCCAAGGGAGAAGGGTTGGGATGAGGTTATGGAGCGAGCTGCAGTGCTGTTGTGGGGCTGAGGTTGCGACGCCTGCCTGCCGGCAAAGGCAGGCTCCGTTCAACGTTCTGTTCACTCTTCAGCAAGGTTTTTAAGTTCAGGTAAATTTGATGTTTTAAACTATTCAACATGAATTTTTCAAACACCCCATTGGCGGATGGAGACATTGTAGTCCGAGAAGCTGTAATAGAAGATTTGCCACAGATACTGGATATCTATAACGATGTAATTCTAACCACCACGGCTGTATATAATTATGATCCGCATACTTTGGAAATGCGCACCGAGTGGTTTCAAACAAAGCTGCAGCAAGGCTTCCCGGTATTTGTGGCAGAAGACGAAAAGGTAATCGTTGGTTTTAGTTCTATCGGTCCGTTCCGCGCCTGGCAGGCTTATAAATTCACGGTTGAGAACTCGGTGTATGTAAAACGGGACTGCCGGGGCAGAGGCATCAGTAAATTATTAATGCAGCCATTGATCGATGCGGCAAAGCGTTTAGGACTGCATGCGATTGTAGCCGGCATTGATGCCACCAACGAAGTCAGTATTCATTTACATAAACAGTTTGGCTTTGTGGAAGTAGCGCATTTTAAAGAAGTAGGCTATAAGTTTAACCGCTGGCTGGATCTGAAGTTTCTGGAATTGATTATTTGACTGGGATTGGGAGAGATGATTTAACCGGGGTTTTTAAGGTTATCAGGATCAAAAATATGTTATGCTCATCAATGCTTCTATTTTAACGGAAATAAAAAACATAATCGCCGGCGCTAAGGAAAAAGCTATCCGCGCCGTAGATAACGAGCGCGTGCTCATGTACTGGCAAATTGGCAAAGTGATACTAGAAGAAGAGCAACAGGGTAAGGAGAGAGCCGATTATGGTTCTTACTTGATTAAGTATTTATCGGAGCAGTTGCAGCCGGAGTTCGGTAGTGGATTCTCTGGTAGGCAATTAGAGTTATTCAGGCAATTTTATCGGATTTTTCCGATTGCGAACGCACTGCGTTCGCAATTCACATGGACACATTATCGTATGCTTATGCGCATTAATAATCAAGATAAACGGGAGTATTATATAGCTGAATCTATAAAAAATAATTGGACTTCGCGCCAGTTGGAACGCCAGATTAACAGCCAGTTGTTTGAACGCTTACTGCTGAGTAACGATAAAGAAAGTGTATTGGCTATTGCACGCGGTGACAAGCAGCCATCCGAAGCAAAGCAAATTATTAAAGACCCGCTGGTATTAGAATTTTTAGGATTAAAACGGGAAGCCGCTTACTACGAGAAAGACTTGGAAGCAGCCATTATTACACATCTGCAGGAGTTTTTATTAGAGTTGGGCAATGGCTTTTCTTTTGTAGCACGGCAACGACGCATCCATTTGGAAGGCGACGAATTTTTTGCAGACCTTGTATTTTATAACCGGTTGCTTCAATGCTTTGTTATCATAGAAATAAAAACACACAAGCTCACACACCAGGATATTGGACAGTTGCAGATGTACGTCAATTATTTCGACCGTAATGAAAAATTGCCGCACGAAAATGCAACTATCGGCATCCTGCTATGTGCAGATAAAAACAACGCTGTTGTAAAATATTCCTTACCCGAAAACAGTCAGCAGATCTTTGCCAGTAAGTACGAAATGTATTTACCAACAGCACAGCAACTGATAGCTGAAATGAAAAAGGAAATGGAACGGTTGGATGGTATTTAATTTGTCACTTTTATTTTTAATTCATTATGATCAACATCACTTCATTCAATAACAAAGGCACGTACAAGCAGCCGAACATCTTTGGCTACTACGGCGATTTTGGCGGTGCGTACATCCCCGAAATGCTGCACCGGAACGTAGAAGAACTCAAGGCGCGCTACTTAGAAATTATGTATGATGCAAGCTTTCAGCAGGAGTTTCAGGCCCTGCTGAAAGATTATGTAGGCCGGCCAACGCCGCTATTCTTGGCCGAGCGGTTAAGTAAAAAATACAACACTACCATCTATCTTAAGCGCGAAGACCTCAACCATACCGGCGCACATAAAATCAATAATGCCATCGGTCAGGTATTGCTGGCGCAGCGGCTCGGCAAGAAGCGCATTATTGCAGAGACCGGCGCCGGGCAGCATGGTGTGGCAACGGCCACAGTTTGTGCATTAAAAGGCATTGAATGTACCGTATATATGGGAGAAGTGGATATAGAACGCCAGGCACCCAACGTAGCCCGCATGAAGATGCTGGGCGCAACCGTAGTGCCTGCCACCAGCGGCAGCAAAACATTGAAGGATGCCACCAACGAAGCCATCCGCGCCTGGATAAACGACCCGCTGGATACATATTATGTGATTGGCAGCGTAGTTGGTCCGCATCCATACCCCGATATGGTAGCGCGCTTCCAGAGTGTGATAAGTGAAGAAATACGCTGGCAGTTAAAAGAACATACCGGCAACGAACTGCCAACGCACGTAATAGCCTGCGTTGGCGGCGGCAGCAATGCAGCCGGTGCTTACTATCATTTTTTAGACGAAGACAGTGTGCAGATTATAGCTGTGGAAGCAGCGGGTTGTGGCATTAACAGTGGCAGGAGCGCAGCTACCACGCAGTTGGGAAAACCGGGGGTATTGCACGGCAGCAAAAGCCTTGTGATGCAGACAGCCGACGGACAGGTGGTAGAGCCGCACAGTATCTCCGCTGGCCTGGATTATCCGGGCATCGGGCCTATGCATGCCCATTTATATACCAGCGGGCGGGGCAAATTTTTAAGCGCCACCGATGAAGAAGCTTTGGCCGCAGGCTTTCAGTTGGCAAGGCTGGAAGGCATTATACCGGCACTGGAAAGTTCGCATGCCCTGTGCGCTTTAGACCAGTTAAAACTCAATCCGAAAGACGTGGTGATCATGTGCCTGAGCGGGCGGGGTGATAAAGATTTGAGTACGTATATGAAAGCAATGGAAGTTTAATGAAACATACAGTAATCAATGCTCAATACACAATAATCAATGGAAGAAAAAAAGTTTGATCTGGAAGACAGGCTTATTGACTTCTCCTCAAGAATTATTGATGTTGTAGAAAGTCTTCCTAATACAAGAGCCGGTAACTACATTGCAGGGCAACTTATCAGGTGCGGGTTGGCGCCTTGCTTACTCTATGGTGAAGTGCAGGCAGCAGAATCAAGGGATGATTTTATCCATAAAATGAAAATTGCAGTAAAAGAATTAAAAGAAACAAGAGTCTGTTTGAAACTTATAAAAAAGAGAGAAATGATTAAGCCGGCAACGCGAATAAATAAGGTTTTTAAAGAGAATGAAGAGTTGATTGCCATCAGCTCCAAAAGTATTGAAACTGCTAAACGCAATAATATAAAAAAGTGAACGCGTTCTTAATATTGAGCATTGCTTACTGTTTATTGATTATTGAATATTAATTCTGCCTGTAATGAGCCTTATAAAAAATCTATTCCAACATAAAAACAACAGTATTTTAAATGTCTATTGTACGGCCGGTTATCCACAGTTGAACAGCACGCTTGAAGTGATGAAAGCTTTGCAAAACAATGGTGCAAACATCATCGAATTAGGAATGCCTTACAGCGATCCGCTGGCAGATGGACCAACCATTCAGGCGAGCAATGGCATTGCTTTGCAGAACGGCATGACGATAAATAAACTGTTTGAACAACTAAAAGATTTCCGCAATACGCCGGATGAGCGGGATGCCATTCGCATACCGGTATTACTGATGGGTTATATGAACCCGATACTGCAGTATGGCTTTGAAAAATTTTGCAGGCAAGCAGCAGAGTTGCCGGTGGATGGACTGATATTACCTGACCTGCCCCAGTATGAATTTGAAACAATGTACGGCGATATTATCAAACGCTACGGATTGGATTTTGTGTTTCTCGTAACGCCGGAAACGTCGGAAGAAAGAGTGCGGAAATTAGACGCATTAAGCACCGGTTTTTTGTATGCGGTTTCCGCTTCTTCCATCACCGGCAGCGACAAAGATTTTTCGGCGGTAGAAAGTTATTTGCAACGCCTGCAAAACATGCAGTTGAAGAACCCGGTATTGGTTGGCTTTGGAATAAAAGACAGGCCAACCTTTCAATCGGCGTGCAGGTATGCAAACGGCGCAATTATTGGTTCGGCGTATATTAAAGCATTGGAAGGTGCGGCAGACATTAATAAAGCAACAAAAGGGTTTCTGGCCGGTATACTGCAGTAATTGTTGCTGATAGATGGGCTGCTGCCGGGCATAGCCCCGATGGAAGCGGAAAGCCCGCAGCGCAGCGAAGGCTTGCAGCGAACAGCGGGAAACTGCAGACCGGATCTGTACTGCCGCTGATGCTGCAAAAAAATAAAAATGACGAAGCGGAAAACACGGGCCCCGAACCTATTGCCTTTAGTTTGGGATCCGCCCTGGGCAAGCTGCCAACCGGGCCACTTCCACTGATAAACCAATTGTACAAATGATTTCAAGAAAGAAACTGAATGAGCATTTAGAAAATTTGTCCAAGCAGGAACTAATACAGGAGGTTGAAAAGTTATTTCAAAAATTTTCACTTGTTCAGCAATATTATACAATGGATTTAGGAGAAGACAGTACGGCGCTGCTGGAAGCGTATAAGCAAAAAATGGAGAAAATATTCTTTCCGCTCGGTTTTGGTGCTGATCCTAAAATGCCGGAAGTTAACAGGCTGATAAAAGAATTCTTTAAGGTATCGGTACATATTGCTGACACTATTGATCTGATGCTTTATAAGATAGAGTTGTCTATCAGATTATTTGAAAATGGGGGTATGAATTTCCGGTTGTTGCTAATTCTTTCAGCTCAACGTACGATAAGATTATTGACCTGCTACAGGAGCCTCAGCTTAAGGACCATTTCAAAAACCGTTGTATCAGCATAGAATCTTATGGTAACAATTGTTACCTCCTCAACAAAACCTAATCATAAATGAATACAGTCATTATAAAATACAATGCGGGCAATATACAATCGGTGCTGTATGCGCTGGAGCGCATTGGCGCATCGGCGGTGGTAACAGATAATGTGGAGGAAATGCAGGCTGCCGATAACGTGATTTTTCCGGGTGTGGGCGAGGCCAGTACCGCCATGAATTACCTGCGCCAGAGAAGACTGGATGAAGTAATTAAAAACCTTCGCCAGCCCATACTGGGCGTGTGTTTGGGCATGCAACTGATGTGCGCATACAGTGAAGAAAATAATACGGAATGCCTCGGTATTTTTGACGAACAAGTAAAACGCTTTGCGCCGGCAACAGGGGCCATAAAAGTGCCGCAGATCGGCTGGAATGATATTTATAATTTGCGATCGGATTTATTCAGCAATTTGAAAGATAACAGTTATTGCTACTTTGTGCACAGCTATTTTGCAGCCCTGGGCAACGACACGATTGCTACTGCCAATTATGTGCAGCCTTACAGCGCCGCATTGCACAGGGATAACTTCTACGGCGTTCAGTTTCACCCGGAGAAAAGCGCCGAAGTGGGCGAACAGATTTTGAAAAATTTTATCAGTATATAAACGCTGACAGGGTTTAGGACCCTGTCAGCATTGCGCAAATAATTAGATGGAAAATCAATCTCCCAATAAATTACCGCTCTCAGGCCCGCCGCTATATGCCGGAGGCTTCATTATTCCCGCGATAGACATTATTGAAGGCAAATGCGTGCGACTTTCGCAAGGCGATTATCAACAGAAAACAATATACAACGAGCATCCGCTGGAGGTAGCCAAACAGTTTGAAGATGCGGGTTTGAAACGCCTGCACTTGGTAGATCTGGATGGCGCGAAAGAAGGCAAAGTAAAGAACTGGAAAGTGCTGGAAACCATTGCCGGCAAAACAGCTTTAACAATAGACTTTGGTGGTGGCATTAAAGAGGAAAAGGATGTACAGATTGTTTTTGAGTCCGGCGCAGCTATGGCAACCATTGGCAGCCTGGCGGTAAAAGATAAAGACCTGTTCGTAAGCTGGCTGCAACAATTTGGCGCCGGTAAATTTTTGCTGGGCGCCGATGTAAAAGAGGAAAAGATTGCAGTCGGCGGCTGGCTCGAAACAACTGATGTATGGATATACGATTTTATTGAAAGCTACGTACAGCAGGGCATCCGGCAGGTGTTCTGTACCGATGTAAGTAAAGATGGAATGCTGGAAGGGCCATCCGTAGAGTTATACAAAAACATTATTACTAAATTCCCTCAACTGCATTTCATCGCCAGCGGTGGTGTAAGTTCTATCAACGATTTGGAGCAACTGCAACAAATCGGCTGCAAGGGCGCCATTATAGGCAAGGCTATTTATGAAGGCAGGATTCAGTTGAAAGACTTAATAAAACTCAACTTTAGTTAAAGCGAGACCTATTTGAATTCGGGATAAAAGAAATATCTACTTTAAAAAAGACTTATCTGAAGACTTGAAAAGATCAATCAAGTAGCAGCCATTTTTTGTCTTTCTCCAATGAAAAGGTTAGAATGTGGCCGAAATGTGAATAATAAGTTTATTCCAAACGCACACTCTGTTAGTAAGACCTGCAATAATATAAACGCCCGACAGCCTGCGGCACAATATTACTTATACAACAACCATGAGCCACAGTCATCACAACCATGCCCACAGTCATGTGCCGGTAATAAACAACATCAATACCGCTTTTGTTGTTGGCATTGTACTTAATCTGCTGTTTGTAGTTATTGAAGCGGTTGTT
This sequence comes from Ilyomonas sp., assembly GCA_965247435.1. Classification (GTDB taxonomy): domain Bacteria; phylum Bacteroidota; class Bacteroidia; order Chitinophagales; family Chitinophagaceae; genus Ilyomonas. The sequence goes on from OZ252019.1 coordinate 4,625,656, forward strand.
GGCTTATCTATTCATTCACTCTCGCTACTGGGTGATGCCGGCCACAACCTGACTGATGTGGGCGCGCTGGCGATATCGCTGCTTGCATTCCGGCTGGTAAAAAGCAAATCCAGCAAACAATATACGTATGGCTACCAGAAAACATCGGTGTTAGCTGCTTTATTTAATGCAGTGCTGCTGCTGATCACGATCGGCGCTCTTGTGTATGAAGCCATTCGCAGCTTTCTGCATCCGCAGCCGGTGGAAGGCAATACAATAGCTATTGTAGCAGGCATCGGCATCCTTATTAATGCCGGCACCGCTTTTCTGTTTATGAAGGATAAAGAAAAAGACATCAACATTAAAGGCGCTTACCTGCACATGATGGCCGATGCAGCCGTGTCACTGGCCATTGTAGTGGCGGGTATCATCATTCATTATACACAATGGTACTGGCTCGACCCGGCTTTTAGCATCGTTATAGCGGTGGTGATACTGGCAAGCACCTGGCAATTGCTGAAAGACAGCGTACGCCTTGCACTGGACGGCGTACCGGCAGATATTAACCTGGATACACTTAAAGCTGCAGCATTAAAAACAGCAGGCGTGGTACGCATACATCACCTCCATGTATGGGCCATGAGCACTACGCAGAACGCGCTGACGGCGCACGTTGTTGTACAAAACAATTTAACGATGCAACAGGTGCAGGTAGTAAAAGAAGATTTGAAACACGCCTTTTTGCATCACCATATTCAGCACAGCACCATAGAAACCGAAACCGAAGAAACGCCTTGTAAAGAAACAGCCTGCTGAAGTAACCGCAGGCAGGGCATTAGTTTGAAAACGTGTGTCGTTATTCAGCATTTGCCCACAACGATATTCATCATAAATCATTATTGCGGGGGCATTGTACGGAACCTGATTTTTTAAACTGCTACCGTATCTAACCGCACAACCGTTCTGTTTTTGCAAAATGCACTAAAAAATTTTATTGCAAAGCAACTTTCCTGTAATATCTCCGTATTAATTAACTGGTAGTATGCATTTAAAATGCTGTGTGTAAAAATGGCATTTGCTATGCTGCAAACTATGCTGTTGCTTAAAACATTTTTGCCTTTTCTGCAGTTTTAAACCACACAGCAATCTAAATACACCGGTTTTCCATTCATCAATTCCATAAAACGCTTCCTTATGAAATTAATTAAACAACAAAGCGGTACACCTACCGTTAAGCCTCTTTTTCCATTCCCTTCTTCCCTGTTGCTTTTATTATTCGCTCTGTTGCTGGCATTGCAAAGCTGCAAGAAGCGCGATTTTAACCCGCCGCCCGTTGGTGCGTACGATTTAAAGCTGGTAAGCGATGGCTTTATCTCGCCGCTCACGCTTACCGAATCGCCGGACGGTACGCACCGCTTGTTTGTGGCCGACCAGCCCGGTAAAGTATGGATCATTAATGCAGATGGCACTAAAATGCCGGAACCTTTTATTGATGTAAGCAGCCAATTGGTAGCGCCCTTGTCGCCTTTTTACGATGAGCGCGGCCTGCTGGGTTTTGCCTTTCATCCCGATTTTAAAAACAATGGCAAATTTTATCTTTTTTATACCGCACCGCCACGCGCCGGCGGGCCGGAGCCGGGCACCTTATGGAACAACTTAACCCGCATTTCCGAATTTAAAGTCTCTGCCTCCGACCCTAACAAAGCCGACTTGTCTTCCGAAAGAGTGGTGCTGGAAGAAGACCATCCGCAGGGCAACCACAACGGCGGTACGATTGCCTTTGGGCCGGATGGCTATTTATATATTTCGATAGGCGATGGCGGCGCCGGTGACGATGTTGGCCCCGGCCATGTAGAAGACTGGTATAAAATAAATGAAGGCGGCAACGGGCAGGATGTGAAGCAAAACCTGCTGGGCAATATTTTGCGGATAGATGTAAACAGCTCCGGAAAAATGGGCTATGGCATACCAGCCGATAACCCGTTTGTGGGTACAGAAGGCAAAGACGAAATCTATGCGTATGGTTTTAGAAATCCATACCGTTTTTCGTTTGATATAGATGGCAGCCACCAGTTGTATGCAGGCGATGCCGGCCAGTCTTTGTGGGAAGAAATAGACATCGTAAAAAAAGGCGGCAATTATGGCTGGAATGTAAAGGAAGGCACGCACTGCTTTAATACCGATAATGACCTCGAAGAAAGAGCCGCCTGCCCGATGGAAGACTCTGCCGGCAACCCTTTATTAGATCCTATTATCGAGTTGCCCAACGAGGCCAACCCCGATGGTGGCGTTGCTACGGCCATTGTGGGCGGCAATGTATATCGCGGCAAATCCATCCCTTTCCTGTTTGGCAAATATATCTTTGGCATATTATCAGACGATGAGGAAGAAGCGGCTGGTAAGTTATTTTTAGGCAAACCTGCTGCAGCCGGCTTATGGTCGTACGAACAGTTGGAGCTCAAAAGTTTTCCGGAAGATTTAGGACAATACATTAAAAGTTTTGGCCAGAGCCTTGACGGCGAATTGTATGTGCTCACCTCCGGCCAGATTGGCCCGCAGGGCAATACCGGCAAAATATACAAGCTGGTGTTTACCAAATAATAAATAGCGTGGGCTATATACATTTAAAAGGTGTACTAACAATTCAAAAGAGTTTGTAGTACACCTTTTATCTTGCAGTCACTGTTTATCATGCAACCCAACAAGCAACTCGCAAAAATCCGCAGGCTCCTTATTTTCGTTATGGTTATGCTCGCGCTCAGCGGCATCACCGCTTTTCCGGCAGAGGCAGAATTAAAATGGTTGTTACAGTTTACCGGAAACAGTCCATCGCTTGTACATACCTGGCTGCAGCAGGTTTATACTGCGCTTCGGGAAACAAACAGCCGCTATCCGTTTCTGATGTATGGCTACGACTGGCTGGCGTTTGCCCATATTGTGATAGCACTTGCGTTTATGGGCCCGTATAAAGATCCTAAAAAAAATAGCTGGGTTATAGAATGGGCAATGATTGCGTGTGTTGGTGTGTTGCCGCTTGCGCTGATAGCCGGCCCGGTAAGAGGCATACCGTTATACTGGCAATTTATTGATTGCTCGTTTGGTGTTCTCGGCATTATTCCATTGTGGATGTGCAGGAGATGGATAAAGCAACTATAAAAATTCAATGCGCTTACTTTTCGCCTGCATTAATGAGCTTATACATTTTCCCATCGGGCTTCGTTAGTATGTACAATTCACCGGCTGCATCTTTACCAAAATGCAGGTCGGCACGGTCGCTGCCGCATAGCTGAACAATGCTTTTAACGGCGCCATTAACCGCAACTTTCCATTCTTGTATAACCGCCCTTTTCCCCTGTTTTATATCCGCTATATTGATATAAAATAACCTTCCCGTAGGAATATCGCCAAACAGAAACTTCCCCATTAATTGCGGGATGGCGGTGCCCGTATATTCAAAGCCGCCGGAGATAGCTTTTCCTTCATCATGGTCGTATTGCGCAACGGGGTACGTAATGTGAAAGGCGCTGTCGTTACCGGTAAGCGGATGCACTTTGTTTAAGTCACCCAAAGGATTTAAAAGGAAACTGCCTTCCCGTATAGGCCAGCCATAATCATGACCTTTCTCTACCAGGTTTAGCGATTCAATATTGCCGTGGCCTACATTGCTCACCAGCATCTGCCCGGCCTTTGTCCAGGTAATCCGATGCGGATTTCTAAAGCCATACGCATATACTTCGCCCAATGCATGTTGGCTTTTGGCAAAAGGATTTTGTGGCGGAATGCCGTATCGGCCATTCGCGCTGTTGCTGCCTGCAGGATTGATGCGCAAAACAGTACCCCATACCTTTCCAGGGCTATGCGCTAAAAACGGGTAGCCATTCTCTACACAGCCGCCTTCGCCAACGCCGATGTATAAAAGTCCATAGTCTTCATCGCCGGGTTTAGACAGAGGATTGAAGGTAATCTCCTGCACGCCATGAATACCGGAAACCATATTTATCCTTAACAACTCCCTGCCCTTTCCGATAAATACGGTATCCGCCGGGTTGTCCGTTTTCCATTCGGTAAGCACCCATTGCAGCGTTACTTTAATAGAATCGGCATAGCCAAAATCTGCTTTGGCCGAACCAGCCGGTTCGGTATGCGTTGTATATAGCAGACCGTTGCGGGCAAACTGCGGATGAAAAGCAAAACTGCCGAAACCGGTAGCCAGTCCCGGCTCATTGATAAACCTGGGTTCCAGCTTAGCCATATCCATAAAAACAAACGGTTTGTTGTGCCGGAGCCTGTATAATTTACCGCGTAAATCAAGGACGAATAACGCGTTGGTAGCCGGCTGAGCATCTAATTTGGTTATCCTTGTCAGCGGCAGCTTGCCGCTATCGCCCGACGGCGGAAATTGCGCTACCTGTGCTATGTTTACCACCAGTTTGGAAAGTTGAATTGTATCCGGTATAGGATTGGACAAAGCGGTTTTGTCCTCTTTTGTTTCTTTGCCGTCCGGCTGTTTATGTGTATTGATAAATGCAACCAACTGCATTAACTGTGCATCCGAAAAATGCGCAAACGATGGCATTACCACTTTATATTTTTTGAATATTTCCTGCGCTTCTTTATCTCCTGAATTAATAACCGCCTGCGGATTTTGTATAAACTGTTTAACCCATGCGGCCGGGTGTGTAGTAGTAAGCCCGCTTAACTGCGGCCCGATACCATCCTGCCGGAAGTTGTGGCAGCCGCTGCACTGCTGGTTAAAAAGAAGTTCCCCCGCGGCGATATCTGCAGGTGTTCCGGGGTGGCAGGCACTGTTGCACCACAGGATCAACAGGATAATCGGAATAAGGAGCAATTTATTTATCATTGGTAGGCCTATATCGGTTAGTGCATCAAATCTAAAACATAAAATCTTTTCGCTTCCACCTCAGCCCCTTCTTTGCCCGAAATTGTTCTGTATCTTCCTGTTTCTTTTATTGCTAATCCTCATTACTCATGAAACAATACTCCCGCAAAGACTTTTTGCAAACCACCACCGGCCTGCTTGCACTGGCAGTAACAGGAAGTGCATTTAGTATGAAGAAACACAAACCGCTGCTTTCTTTTTCTACCTTGGGCTGCCCCGACTGGAGCTTTGAACAAACGGTGCAGTTTGCCCATACAAACGGCTATGATGGCCTGGAGATACGGGTAATTCAACGGGAATTGGATTTGCCGAAACGCGCAGAATTTAATAGCCCCGAACACATTGCTGCCACCGGGAAACTGGTAAAAGACAACGGGCTCCGTATTGTTGATCTCGGAACATCTGCCGCACTGCATTACAGCGATGCTGCCGAACGTAAAAAGAATATAGACGGAGCCAAACAGTTCATTGATCTCGCTCATGGGTTAAACTGTCCTTATATACGCGTATTTCCCAACGATTTTCCGCCCGGCCAGGAGCGGGCGGCTACGATGGATTTGATTGCAAAAGGGTTACTGGAGTTGGGCGATTATGCCAAAGGAAGCGAGGTAAGCGTCTTGCTGGAGTCGCACGGCCAGGTAGTGCAAAGTGCCGAGCTGGAAACCATTATGCAAGCTGCCGCGCATCCGCACGTTGGCCTTATCTGGGATATTGTAAATATGTGGTTTGTAACCAAAGAGCCACCGGCAGAAGTGTATGCAACACTGAAAAAATATATCCGGCACACACACATCAAAGACCTGACTATTGTAAACGGCAAAGAGCAATATACACTGTTAGGCAAAGGCGAAGCGCCTGTTTTTGAAGGCATCGATGCATTGATTAAAGGTGGTTACACAGGGTATTTCAGTTTTGAATGGGAAAAGCTATGGCACCCTGATATTGCGGAACCTGAAATTGCTTTAGCAGATTATCCGAAAGCGATGAGTGCACACTTTAAGAAGGAAGGAGTTATATAAAATTTTTGCCGTTGAAAATAATAAACGCAGATGAAGACTTTCGGTAGAGTAATATTTTGAATATTATTACGAAAAGGAGATAATATAACCTGGCAGGTTGAAAGCCTTTGTATGTAAAAAGTTGGGGGTAACCTGGCAGGTTAGGCTAACTATTTTGAAAAGAAAACGCTACCGGATCTTCGGTAAAACATTCAACATGGTTATAAAAACTTATCCTTAGCCAAACAGCAGTCGTCGTCGAAAATACTTTTTAGAATAAATGTACAATTACAGGCAGATTAAAGGTATCTGACACTTTTTAAGTGTCTGATACCTTTTGCAATGATGCAATCAATATCAACAACAAAACGGTTCCTGTTGCTTATAAAATTTTATGTCGCAATCAACCCTTACATTGTCGTTTCCATACAGCTTTTATTAAGCGTAAGCCTTCTAATTTTATACTTACAAAATCATTATTAATTATTAAAAGTGCAAGCAATGAAAAAGACAAAAATCACTTATTGGACTGCTACTATTCTTATTGTATTATTAGAGGGCGTAATGCCGGCATTAACCTCCAATACGGAACTGGCCAGGCAAGGCATCAGCCATTTAGGCTATCCCGATTATTTCCGGGTAATGCTCACTTTTTTTAAGGTAACAGGCGCTATTGTACTGGTAGTACCCGCCATAAAGGGCCGGTTTAAAGAATGGGCGTATGCAGGCTTTGGAATTGATTTTATTTGTGCCGCTATCTCGCATTGGGTTGTAGATGGCTTTGGAGGTGAGGCTATTTTTCCGCTGGTTGTTTTTGCTATATTAGTGGTGTCTTACATTTTCTACCATAAGCTCAAAGACGAAAAAAATACTCCGGCATATACCGGAAAGTTAGCAGTCCAGTTTTAAACTATTATCGCATGTCATTTCAAGCTTACCTCTATAACATCCGGGCAAAAGCAGGAAAAGCAAAGGCATGACTAAAAAAGATTCAGCTTAGGGTATAGACACCAATGGCTGTTTATGCTTTGCTCCGCGGAAAAAAAGTCCGGGAGATGAATGATGGAAACGGGTTAAAGCCTCACTGTAAAAGCATTATCTTTTGCAGTGAGGCTTTACTTTTTAAAGCCGGTAACAAATGCAGATGCCTTACCCTTTATCTTCTCTGATGCGAATACTTACGGTATGTGGCGCTACTTCGTCGCCACCAAAATAAGGCAGCAGCTTATACCCTTCTGCCTGTGGAGTAGTGCTTGCACGAGGTACCGAAGTGGTCTTACCATTAATCACAAAATCGTAGTGATCTCCTTTCACAATGATAGCGCATTTGTTTTCCACACCGATTGCGACGCTGCCCAGCACCGTATCGCTGCGGATGCTGTTGTTGTAGGTATAAGCAGACAGCTCTAATTGCCCGTTGCACCAACGCCAGCCAAAGCGTGCGCTGTATTGCTGGTGATGGCTGTTATTATCGGCAAATCCATACAGTTTATTTTCGTCGTGCTGGTTTTTCGGATTTACATTTTGGTAAATGGCAGAGCTGTCAAACACTACGGTAAAGTACAGGGCCGGCGCAGCAAAATACGGATAGCTGTTGCCATCGCAATAGTGCTTTCCTGCACGGATGGTATAAGTAGTAAATGCTGCATTAACGGCGGGCTTTTTAGCTGCCGGGGACTGTGTAGCCGCTGCACTTTGCGGGTGGCTGACTGTTTCTTTTTTACAACCGGCTAAGCCTGCTGTTAGTACAACAGCAAGCACAGCCATTTTACAAGTTTGCTTGTTCATGTTTGATATTGGATTTTGCGCAAAAGTAAATGCGGCCAGTAGCAAACAAGGTTAAATTGTGTTGAAAATTTACAGCAGCATTAAGTAAAATCTAAGCCTGCATATACAATACACGCCGTATGCTGCAATACCGGTGAAGCCTGTGTTACCGCAGTTGATTCACCGGTGGCAGGGAGAAAAACAAGCGGCATCATACTTAAAATATTAAATTAAGGATTTCGTTATTATATTCATCACCTGAATAACTGTATTACCTGTTTCTCTTGCATATAATACCGGCTTCAATGAAATGTATTTGCAGCGTCGCTTGCCTCTTTTTACACCTGTTTCTCTTTAACCCGATTACAGCTAAAGCACAGTCTTTTACCGGCTATGATGCTGCTTCTTACACCGGCGTTTACGGCACTTTATACAACCCTGCAAACATTCTCGACCATCGCGTACGCGCAGATATTAACCTTATTGGCTTTTCGCTGGGTGCAGCCAATAATATCATCAGCCTGGAGCGGGGCAATAAGGATAACCCGGCGCAGTTTCCTTTTCCCATCAATAAAATTGGCCGGGCTGCTTTCCAGTCAGATATATTGGGACCTTCCTTTATGCTCCGCCTTTCCGATAAACATGCATTGGCAATAACAACGCGCTTTCGCGTGCAGGCCAATGCCGATAAGTTAAGCGCGCCTGCACTCAATCTCAGCCTGCAGGATGCAGATAAATTAAGCAGCCTGAATAATTTACCTATTGTTATAAAAGGCGGATCTATACAGGCGCATGCCTGGAACGAGCTGGCTTTTACCTACAGCCGTCAGGTAGCCATCAGCGATTTTGGAGTATGGAAAGCAGCGGTTTCGCTCAAGCTTACCGGCGGCCAGGGCGCGGTTTATTTTAATGCCGGCAACCTGCAGTTTCAATACAACGATTCGCTGGCGGCAGACCAAAACCTGCGTGTAAAATACGGCGGCGCGGTTAATACTACCGGCAATGTGAATCTTGCCTATGCCGGCTTTATGGATGATTGGGCGGATAAATACCAATACCGTTTTTTTCGCCAGCCCGGCGTAGCGGCAGATATTGGCATAACGTACGAATACCGCGATGCGATGCAGGTATATGGAACTGCATACAACGAAAGCACGTTGAATTATAAATGGAAAGCCGGCGCTTCTGTTACTGATATTGGCAACATCCGGTATGCCGCTTCGCCCAACTCAACCAGCGTGCATTTTCGCGGACAAACGTTTTTGTTTAACGACCTTGTAGTGCCGGAAGATAGCACTGACATACAGCAGATAGCCCGGTTTTATAAAACAAAATTTAATGGCAGCAGTGGTGCGCCCTCTTTTACGATGGCGCTGCCTACCACCCTGCATCTCCTCTTCGATTATAGTTTTAATGCCTGGCTCTCCGCCGGCGCGCATCTCTCCATACCGGTTATCTTATCGCCGCATCCGTATTATACCGGCACGCATACCTTGTCTGTACTTACTATTACGCCACGCGCAGAGCTGCCGTGGATCGGCGCTTATATGCCCGTCAGCTATCACTTTGCGGCAGGCTTTCAAATGGGCGCTGCCTTGCGCTTAGGCCCGTTGGTAATTGGGTCGGCCTCCGCCATTACTACCGGTTTGCTGGGCAAAGGCAAAGGTGGCGACGCTTACTTTATACTGCGCATTCCTTTCTTTGGCTACCGCGATTACGAAAGCGAAGACATACCGCAACCGCATACTAAATTAGGTAAGCTGGGACAAAAGATATTTGGCTGCCCGAGGTTATAAATTACCGGTCAACAAAAAGCGATGCAAGTGTATGATAATCTTAAACGCTTACCGGGTTCAGATGAAGCAGCACGTATCATTTTATTAATTTTGGCTGCTGCTGAATCTAAAGATTTACAAACTTAAATGTGTTTTTGAAAGCAGTACTGTTTAAGAATATCTACTGTTTTTTTCACCACAGAGAACAGGATAAACAGGAGGTTGCGCAGAGAATAATATACTTTGTGTAGTCTTATTTGCCTCTAACATTCTGCTGTAAAACGGCTGTTATACATTCACTATCTATTCAAAAATACCAAACCCTTCCATTTTTCTGTAAGGCGTGGCAAAGAAGCGCGCCACGACTTTATTAAAATCATCTTTGTAATAAATGGGCGTTGAGTGGCCGGAGTTGGGCAATATCCATAAATAAGATCGGGGAATAGCCTGTGCTATCAGCATTGTATGCTGCGGCAATATCACATCGTGGTCGCCGCCGATAACGAGTGACGGGCACTTAATGCTATGCAGTTGATCTACCGTAATGTGCGGCTCATACGACAGCAGGTGCGCCAGCTTCAGGCTTTGCTTTACCGCCGGCGTTTGCGGCAGGCGCTTCAGCGAATCGTTGTAGTTCATTGCCCAGCGATAGGCGAAAGGCGCAATGGCGCTTTCATCCGGACTGATATTGGCACCGGTAACAGCCAGTTTTTTCACTTTCTCCGGGTGGCGGATGGCCAGTAATAACCCGTTGATGCCGCCATCGCTCCAGCCGATAACATAGCACGAATCGAGGTGCAGGGTATCGAGCAGTGCATTAAGATCGTCGGTCATCATTTCATAACTCAGCGAGTCGCCGGTGTCGGTTGATTTTCCCTGCGCCCGGCTGTCGGCAATAATCACTTTATAACGGTCGGCGAAATAAGGAATCTGGTACATAAAATTGTTGATGGAGCCGCCATTGCCATGGATAATAAGCAGCGGCTCGCCCTGGCCATAGGTTTCGTAGTACATACTAAAGCCGCGGGTTTTTACATAGTGCCCGGCCTTATCGTTCCTGCCATACAGGGTGGTATCCATAGGTGATTGTGCGCAGGCGGTTTGTACAGACATAAACAGCAACAACAGCAGGTAGATAGCAACAGGTGAGCGCATAGAATATTTTGGTTTAAAATTAGAAGAAATCTGTTTACTAAAACACAACATAGCTGATATAAGCGGCTTAGGAGCGGTGACTTTTACATTATCAGTATCACAAATTTATATACAAGCTTATTCGGTTACATTTACTAAAACTCCTTATGAAAAATTATTTACGCCTGTTTACTTTTCTGTTTTTTGTGCTGTTGCTTCAAACCGCTATTGCACAACATACGTACAAGCTTAATATCGGGATAGATAAAAGTGTTGATTTAATTAACAGTTATCCGATGGCCAACGGAGATTATATTGTTGCAGGTCGCGAGTCGCCCCTTACAACAGAAAGTAAATTACGGCTCGTAAGATTGAAAAGCGATGGAAGCGTGATGTGGTCAAAAAATTTTTCAGTGCCCGGCTACATTACCTACGCGGCAATTATTTCTCCCACGGCCGATAACGGTTTTATAGCGGCAGCAAGAATAGACAGTGTACACCGGCATGGCGTGGGCATCGTACTTTTTAAATGCGACAGCAGCGGCAACATTCAATGGACAAAGAAAATGACTGTTGAAAAGCGCTCTTACCTTTCCTGCGAAAAAATTATTCAAACCAAAGATGGCGGATTTTATCTTGTTCACGACGATATCAGCTTAACGTACATAGACAGATTTGACAGCGGGGGAAACCTGCTATGGTACAGAACGTTTAACCTGAATTATAATGGCTATGGTTATGGCGTGGACAGAATTGCGGAAGCTGCAGACGGCGGCGTCCTGCTTTCCGTTTATATCATAGGCTGCGACATTTATTGTATTGAGTATTCCTTATTAAAATTTAAGAAGAATGGCGACCCGGAATCAATGCTTTCTTTTACACAGGATTTTACGTACGCATCTTCTGCATATTATTTAGACGAGGATAGTACTGGCATTATACATATATTATTCCGAAGTAAAATACTTTCTCGAACGATAGATAACGGCAGGTTCTCGTACCTTACTATACATCCAAATGAGGTGATGCTACAGGTGCTTTCTATAAAGGATGATGTTTTCAGCCTGCAGCATTTTTTCAGAACAAATAGAATAATCCCAGTGAACGGAACGCTATATACCGATGATGATGAACCCTGCATTACCATTAATAAAGACCAGAGCATGAATATAGTATCGGATAGCACCCGAACTAATCATAAATCGTATATACATGTTGAAAAATACGACAGCCTGGGAAGGATATGCCCTGATTTTATACTTCCGGCTATTGATACAGCGATACAACACACCAGCATCCATTTGTACCGTGAAGATTTGCATATAGAGCAGGCGCCGCGTTTGATTTTTACACCTGCAGAAGTAATATCATCCGCAGCCGGTGATACGTATATGCTTTGCAACAGCACTGCGCCTTCCGATGTGCCGGTTACCAAAAACATGCTGGCTGCAAACAGCCGGAACAAGCCATTCAATATAACTGCTTATCCAAACCCTGTTCAACATAACATTTATGTAGCTACCGGCATTAACAGAAGCGGGCCGGCACAAATACAGATAAGGAGCACAGATGGAAAAATCAGGAAATTATTTTCTGAGTTTTTACCCGCCGGCACCAGCACTAAAGTGTATGATGTAAGCCGTTTGGCAAAAGGCATGTACCTGCTTACAATAACAACAGGGGCGAATCAGCAGACGCTTAAGTTTATTAAAGAATAATTAGTTTATCAGCCCTGCTTTTACAAACAATACAAAAAAACGCTGACAGGGTTTAAAACCCTGTCAGCGTTAATATAAAAACTTATACTTTCAATACGCCAGTCAGATACCGGTAGCTTTCGGTAATACTCCCATACGCATCGGCGGGCATATCATGCTCTACAAAAAAATGCTGCATGCCTGCGGTGGAGGCCGCCTCAAAAATGCGTTGGTAATTAATCGTTCCGCTGCCCACCGGCAAAATATTTTCGCGGCTGGCATCCAAGTCTTTTACATGCCAGAGCGGAAAACGGCCGGGATGTTTCTCAAACAGCTCCACCGGGTCGGCGCCACCTTTGATAGCCCAGGCAAGGTCCAGTTCAAACTTTACATTATCTCCGTTTAATTGTTGCAAAAACAGCTCGTACGGCACTTTGCCTTCTACCGCCTTAAACTCTGCATCATGGTTGTGGTACGCAAAGCCAAGCCCTGCTTTTTTACAAGCCTCACCTGTTTTGTTCAGCACGGCTATAGAAGTATTAATTTCTTCTAAAGTATCGATAGGTGTATTGGCGCATACCAGCCATTCCACACCGCCTGTCGCCGCTTCATCCACCAACTGCTGCATATTGTCTTTCAGGTTGCGCATGGGCGGAATGGTAATTGGCTTGCCATCGGCGCCGGCGGGCAGTTTAGTGCCGGGCGGCAGCTTAAATGGCGCGCCCAATACATGGTGCGATTTCCACGCCAGGCCGATGCTGCCGAGGTAGGATGCGAACTCCTTAGGCTGCATACCATAGTAACCACCTTTTTTGCTAAAGGCAGATTCAATTTCTTTGTACCCGATAGCTGCAATTTTTTTCAGGGTGCCCGGTACGTCATCATCAATTACATTGAAGAAAGTAAACAGTTGCAACCCAACCGGGTGCGCCGACGCGTTTTTTAAAAACGAAGCAAAAGAATTTGTTGAAAGCAGCAAACCTGCCGCGGAAGCGGCGCCGGCCTGCTGTAAAAATTTTCTCCGGTTGTACATGTGGTATTTATTGAAATGAAAGAAATTGGTTTTCCTCTATTCAGAAGGCCTTGCCGGCGTTTTAGTATTGCAGGAGCATAAAGATAATTCTCTTTGCTTGTATCACCGGCACCTTATAATAACAGGTAAACCGTATAAAAGTACTCTCCGGTTCCTTTTCTTTACAACCTTAATCGGTTAACTCATGCTGCATTACTGAGAGCTGCATCGTGCAGTCTAAACATGGCCTGCTGAAAATAAAAAACCTCAGCAGGCTGTATTATCAGCCTGCTGAGGCAGGAAGCACTGTTTTGATACCAGGTAGCTATTCTCTGATAAGCACTTTACTGCTGGTACCTGCATCTGTTTTTACAAACACTACGTAAGCGCCTTTTCCAAGTTTAAATGTCTTATCATCTTTATGATAATTGCCCCAAAAGTTAGTAAGCCTTTCGGTATAATAAATACGGCCGTCGCCTAGCCCGGCTATACGCACGATTACATTTTGCTTACGGGCAACCGTAAAGTCCACTGCAAAATTGTTGGTTGCCGGGTTAGGGTAAACGCTTACTGTCAGCGGCTCGTTTTGCTGTATCGCTGCTTTACTGGTATTGGTGGCGGTAATAAGTTCGTTTGCTGACGTTGTATCAAAAACAATTTGCAGGTTTTTAAATACTGCCTGCGACAGCTTTGTATTGTCATGGCTCGTTACCGCAAGTCCTGCATAGATCGGCGCTCCGTTATCTCCCATTCCGGGTATCGAAGCCTTTGATACCAGTGTCCAGGTAATATTATCAGGAGAAACTGACCCTCTGTAAGTACTGCCATGCTTTACGATGCGCACATAATAAGGTGCTTTTATACCGCTCACTGCCGTAAGAGCAGTGCCTTCACCTGTTACTCTTCTTTTTTGAAAAACCGCCCCCTGGGCGCTCGTTAAGGCCATAAACACCGTGCGGGCGCCTGCACTTAAAGATTCCCGGAACATAACGCCGGCTTTATTTTGTGCATTAACGGCATCCTGCGCAGTTACAAATGCCTGCAGCTTCCCATCGCCTTTAAAGGTTTTATATACAAAGCGAAAAGCATCGGCCGTGCCGCTTATATCTCTGCCGGAACCTTTTACACTATACACATCGGGCGCCGTGAAGCAAGCCTGGCCGCCAACACCGATATCGCCGATGTCTGCGGTATAAAAGCGGGTTGGCAGAAAACCGCAGTTGGTGCAGGTAAGCGTATTGAAGCTGCCGGTTTGTGAGTACGCGCTGAAACCCCCATCATTACAAATAGTTTGTACCCGGTAATTGTAATAATTGCCACAGCTAAGGCCGGTTAATTTCAAACTGTTTGCCGTTGTGCTGATTGTTTGCCAGCCGGTAGCTGCGGAGAGTTTATACTGAACGTTATAGCTCGCAGCATTATTAACCTTGTTCCATTTGATAGTGGCACTGGTAGTATCTATATTGTTTACTGTTACGCCCGCAGGTACGGTGCAGCCCTGTACCACCGAACCAAATACCTGGAGTTCATACAAAGAATAACCGTCGGTAGTACCCCGCGCAGTACCATACATGCGTACATACCTGCCGGCAGCATTTACAGCTATGGTGTTGGTTAACGAAGTATTACCGGTTATAGTGCTTACCGGTATCCAGTTGGTAGTATCGTCCGCTACCTGCAACTGGAAATTTTTGCCCAATGCTGCCTGCCACTGCAAAGTAATTTTGCAGATAGAATCGCGTTGTCCAAGATCTACATATATCCATTGCGGGTCGGTGTGCTTGCTGCTCCAGCGTGTGCTCTGGCTGCCGTCCACTGCATTGGGTGCAGTTAGCGTACCATCTTCCACAGAGGAGCTGGTAGCAGACTTATTTACTGCAAGATTGGTGGTACAACCGGTTTGCACACTGCTGTCCACAATACCGTACGCGATCAACTGGTTAGAAAAAGTAGGCAGATATACTTTTCCATTGGCAATGGTAGGCGCAGAAAATTTAGCATAATTGCCGACTGCATCACGGCCAGCGTTCTGGTTGGAATTCCAAAGCTCTCTGGTAATGTCATTCGCGTCAAATGCCCGCAAAATACCGGGCCGTACCGATTGGTTGGCATCGCCATTGGCGGCATAGCTTGCCCATACAATACCGCTGCCATCCGCCCCATTGTTGGAAGAGGTACTAAGCACTGCACCGTTGGCGCCTGTTGGCCCGGGCGCTGATCCGGTAACCAGATTCGAAACATCCAAATTACCCGCAGCTTTGTTTACGGGCAGGGCTTTCAGTTGCGAGTTCTCCGACCATAAATACACAAACTCTTTGGTAGCACTGCGGTAATAGGAGGGCTGGCAACGCAGGGTAATGTTGGAACCCAAAGCGATGGTTTGCTTTACATTATTGGAGGAAGCATTGTAGCCGCCTAAGTTAGCGGTATTCAATACATATACATTACCATCCTTGCAACCGGTGAAGTATAAGTTTGCGCCGGGTATCAGAAAAGCAGCCATGCTGCCATAGTCGAGGTCGGCATTCTCCAGTGCCTGGTAATTGTTTGGCGTAAAAAAGTCAGCCACCTTTACAGAATCATTTTTAAGCGTAAGCCGTACAGCGCTTTCACCGCGGTTGATAGGGTCGGCAGGATTGCCGTTGTAACCTACCGTGCCATTGCCGGTAACGATATACATATTGCCATTGGCATCAATTGCAGGCCCACCGCCGCTTTGCCAGATGCCGGCATAAGCGCCATAGCGGGTAGTGTTATACACCGATTTTTGTTGTAATGTATTTGCATCGTACCCTAATACCCAGCCATGATACGGCCCCCAGTCGCAATGCGAAGAGAAAGTAATATATACCCGGTTATTGTATAAAGTAAGTGCCTGCCGCTGGTTATTCTTCTCCGGATCAAACAGGATAGTCCCGTTTAAATTACCATCGCCCGCATCGCCGGTAACTGCAGCAGCAATCAATACCGGGCTGCCTCCCTTTTCATTGCCGGTTTTAATATCTACGGCATGTAAATACTGAAAGAAGCTGCCCGAAGTATTAATACTGCGTGCAACAAAATACATAAGCTGGGTTGCCGTATCAATCACCGGTGTACCTACAATGCCTATTTTACCACTAAAATCGTTGTAATTGCCATTGCAGGCGCCGGTGAGATCTGTATTTTTAGGAGCGCGTTGCGAAGCAGGCGTATAATTTTTACTCCAGTAAACAGTGCCGTTGTCGCCATCAACCGCATATACCGTATTGTTTACCGTAGCGGCATACACTACATTATGATTTTTTCCGCCTATTATTACGTTAGCTGCAACCAAAGGCTGGGCATATAGCTGGTCGTCCACCGCTACCTGAAATACCTTACCAAACTGCCGCACATTTACATTGGCAGGAGAGAGTTTTGCTTCTTTATTATTCCAGCCGGTACGCAGCAGATCGTTGTGCTGCGTGCTGACTGATACCTGAGATCGGGCTATGCCCGCAATACAAAATAGTATTAGTAATAGTAAAAGTTGTCTGATCATAGATAAGCATGGTTTAAGTGTTAAGCAGCAGTATATAATTGAGATTTGATCGAACCGGGGAAGTGATTAAAGATAACAGAAGAACACATATATACAATAAACTTATTGTTCACACCAAATCAGTAAAGTAAAGGATAGCGGATTTTACCTGCTACTTTCAGGCCATTACTTCTTTTTATGATTTAATTTATTGTTTTTCTTTAAAAAAATTTAGCGGCGGCGGCCGGTTGCAGGAATGCGTAGCCCATAATGCATATATAGTATCGGAATAAGTAAACGCGGTTAGCATTTGTATATCTGTGCAGGTAAGGTATAACAGTTACTAAGTGCAGCCGGTTACTTTGTGCCGGTGAAGGAAGTTTCCAAATTTATCAAAGCGGTTTCTAAACGCTGTTTATACGCTGTTAGCAGTATAAAAGACAGCAAAGAAAACAAGTGCAAAGTAAGTCCAGAGAAAAAGGAAGAGTATATGGATGCCGGTTTCAAAAGCTTTGCCCTTCCATAGCCTGGATGAATAACCAAACAACTGTATCAGCAGCCTTACGCTCCAGAAAATGCAAAGTCCTAAAGACAGCTTTTTTCCCAGGCCTGTTTCAATAATATCCGCTGTTGCGCAAATACATAACATTCCATCAGCAAAACAATTAGCGCAATAAAAAAGGTATGTACATATACCATTTGCCGGTTAATTAAACTTAAAGAATGCAGCTCCTTTTTCCAGTTGAAATATGTTGGAAACACAGCATGAATAATTGCCAGCCCGATTAATAGCCAGCCGGTTATTTTAAGATGAAGCTCCATTTTTCTCTAATAAAAACGTTGTAATAAATGGTGTTATTTGCGTTTCCGCTACAACCGTTAAGTGTGCCGATCGAAAGGTAGCCAGCCAGAAGGCTTTTGAATAAAAATGAAAAGCACCGATATTATAAACAAATAGATTGGCAACATTTCTCAGATGTTCGGTAACAACAATTTTTCCGGATGGCTGCAGCAGTCTGGCTAATTCCCCGAAAAAAGCAATGCGTTCTTTTTCGTTTCTTATTTCATGCGCAGCAAAAATCACAAAAATATAATCTGCAGTACTGTTAGGTAGCGGCAGGTGGGTTGCAGTGACCTGTTGCGTGCCCGGAAAAGATGGATACGCCTTTCTTGCCCGTTTGATAGACACTTCAGTATGCTTTGCAGAATCGTAAAAGTCCAGCACCGTTAATATTGAATCCGGAAATTTATTTGTTAGTAAACTACTGGTTTCATCAAAAACGGCATGCATATTAATGATGTGTGTGCCGTCTTTAGCCGGCAAGCTATCTAACCAGTTTAAAGTATAGAAATCTGAATAATCGTAGATGTAATAAGAGGCAGTAAGCGAAATGAAGATGGTACCCGCGATCAGCAGGGATAAAAGAAGCAGGTATTTATTCATTGAACTGCTGGCGTATTGTGTAAGCAGGAGCAAACCTGCCAGCAATAAAAAAGAAAGGAAATACAGATGCCAATTGAACCGG
Organism: Ilyomonas sp.; assembly: GCA_965247435.1. Lineage (GTDB taxonomy): Bacteria > Bacteroidota > Bacteroidia > Chitinophagales > Chitinophagaceae > Ilyomonas. The sequence continues at coordinate 4,643,946 of OZ252019.1, forward strand.
ATGATATTCCATACGCCCTGGAAAGGTTTTCTTATTTGTTCCATTGCTCGGTTATTCCTTTTTTCCAATAATAGGGAATGTTACTGATTTGAAACGCACTGGCCAGAACAACATTCTGCAGGTTTAATTCATTTATAAAAGAAATATGATATGCAGCTACTTTTACGGGCTCCGGCGTCCAGTTTTGCCGTACGCCCTCCACAATCAGCACCTGTTTTTTAGCTGCATTGTATGTAAAAGTGAATGGCAGCGGCCCGGCAAACCTGCGTGCTTCCTTCCAATCGCTGAATGGCGAGCCCGGCGGCAGCGTAACTTCTCCGGCTGATCTGTCTATAATAATGTTGAAGTTCGATTGCACAGAACTGATTTCAGTTTTTTGTTCGTCTTTAACCTGACTGATGTCGGTTACCGTATAGTTGTAGTGCGTAAACAGGTTTCCTAACAAGTTCATGTATCTTTTATCTGTTTCTGACTTTAAGATGTACAAACCCCGCCTTCTTTTACCTGCACTGTTCGTGTATTTTACAAATACCCGGTAGCCTGTCAGGAAAAAATCGTTACCCAGAATTTTAGGGAAGCCTTTTGGCCGGAGTGCTGTTGTTTGCACCATGGCAACTGCTATGAATGCCCATTTATCCCGGAAGGTATCCGGCTGCAAACACTCCGGAATCAGGCCTGCAACCGCTTCTTTGGAAACAGCAAAGGTTAACACCACGGAGCTTTCAAAAAAAGCTTCTACGGCAAACGGATGATTTTTTAAAAAGGAAAGCATGCTACTGTTGATAAGCTGATTGTCTGCCCAGTATAAATTCGTTATAGTAAATGAGTAAGATAAATAACGCTGCAAACACAGCGTTGAATTTGCCCCATAATAATAAATGGGGCACAAGCAAAAATTCAAGCACGTTCATTATTGCGATAATGACCATTTGAATTACCGCGTTTAAACGGGCCTGCAGGCGGCTGATAATCCAGATTGCCATAGCAACTTCCGATAATCCGGTCAGCACCGTTAAAGGCCTTGCATATTTAGTACCCAAAATACCGGCAACAATCTGCTCGTGCCTTGGAACCAACCCGAGCACTTTACAAAATAGGCCGTTAATCAGCCAAACGGTTGCAATGCAATAATTAAGTACACTATGAATTTTTTTAAGAGGCATGTACGGGCGAGTGTAAATTTTATAGTTATAATTAATGGGTAGTGCGGGCGTTGAACAGGAAAGGCAGAAGCCCAAAACTGCCCTCTGCAGTACTATTTTTTTACCGTTGATGCTGTGGGGCGTTGCTTAAATTGTATCACCATTGCACTATCGTTGTTCCGCGCGAGTACGAATGCTTTTTCACCGCCGATACCTATACTACGCAGGTGGCGCACTTCGCCTTTTACCTGCAGGCCGTTAAGGCTTTGTACGGCAAACCGGTGATTGCCTTTGTTGAGTAAAATAGTTCCGAAGTCGGCATCGTACCGGCCCATCTCTATATTGTTTTCATCGTAATTGCCAAAAAGCAAAATGTCGGGCAGGTTATCGTTGTTGGCATTAACTACAGCGGCATCCTTATACGGCGAAAGCTGCGCCTGCCAGGGCATTGCCTGCACCGTAAAATGCTGTTTCCCATCATTGATAAGTAAAGCATTGGAAAAATAGTTGGCGGTAAATAGCTGCGATGCGTCCAGCTTATCCTGCGGAAACAATTCGGGCAATGTTGCTTTGGCAAAATCCTGCGCATATAAAAACTGCTTTTTCAACGGCGGCATCTGCCGCTGCAGTTCATCTTTGTTGGCAAATACCAGTTCTTTACCGTCAAGGTAATAGGTAAGTAACTGCTCTTTAGTGCCATTGTTGTCAAAGTCGTTGTAATACATGCGCACCGGCTGCGCATCGCTGGCTTTCAGGCGGCTGTTGAGGCCCAGGTTGCCGGCAACCAGATCCACATCGCCATCGCCGTCCACATCAACCGGCAACACAAAATTCCACCAGCCCTTTTTATCAGTCAGGTATTGTTTCGTAAAATGACCTTTATTATTGATGAAGGCAACTATGCCGTCCCACTCCAGCGAAAGGATTAAATCTTTATCGCCATCTTTATCCAGATCGTACCACAAACCATTGGTTACAAAACCTATGCGGGATAAGCCTTTCGCATATTGATCGGTAACATCTGTAAACTTACCGGTACCATCGTTCTGCAACAGATAACTCTTCGGCACTTCACCATAGTACAAAGGTGTGGCGCGGCCACCGATAAACAGATCGGTAAAGCCATCCCCATTTATATCGCAGGGCGCCACGCAGGATGCGGTCATGTATAAATCAGTAAAGGCATCGCTTTTTTTAGTAAGGTTTCCGGCGCCATCGTTTATGTAAACACGCGGCAGCAAATGCTCATCGGTTCCATAGTATTCATTGCCCCCGCTGGCTATTATCAGGTCGTTTATTTTATCGCCGTTTACATCTGCCCATACGGCATCCACATCTTCCCACATGCTGTCTTTATCCAGCGCCGGCGCTGCCATTTTTTCAAACTTTGCAGCAGCAGTCTGTATAAACAAAGCCGGCTTTTCCCGCTTGGAGGCGCCAATAAAAATATCGTCCCGTCCATCGCCGTTGATATCGCCAACAGCCAGCGCCGGACCTTCGCGGGAGACCATGTGCGGCATCAGCCGCTCGCGGTCAAACTCAACAAACGGGTTTTCGTTGTGCTTATAATTCAGGCCCGTTTCTTTGGTAATATCGCGTACCGGCGTTGTATTATTCTGCCAGTGATTTTTCAATTCGTCATAATTAAAATGGGGCAGCCCGCTTTTATATATAAGCGTTGCTGTTTGCATCGTATCCTGCTGCCAGTTAATTTTCTGATACGTATTATCATTCCATACCAGCAACATGCTGTCTATTTTGGCGCCTTCAAGACCGATGTGCAGCGGCGCTTCCATGCTCGACAAAAAACCATGCACCGGATATTTTTCATATGTTCGGATACTGTCGTTGGCAAATACAATCACTTTGGAACCAAGGGCATTGATATTGCTTTCAGTGCCCTTCAGTTTAATGTCTATGTATTTTTTCTTCCTGCTATCGTTGCTGTTATTTTCATATACCAGTACGGGGTCGTCAATATTATTCACTACAATATCGAGGTCGCCATCGCCATCCAGATCGGCATATACCGCACCATTGGAAAAAGTGGGCACATCGCCTTTAACCTGATTGGACAGATCGGCAAACTGCAGGTTGCCTCTATTTCTGTACAACTTGTTCGGGAGCTTTATCTGCGGAAATTTATCAACCAGCGAGAGGTCTTTTTTATTCAGCGTATTGGTACGCATTTTTTCCTGCAGGTCTTCGTTGGACACAAAGTTTACATAATCAATATCATTTAGCCGTTTAGGAATACCATTCGAGATGAACAGATCTTTCAGCCCGTCATTATCAAAATCCATCCACAACGGTGCCCAGCTCCAGTCGGTGGCTGCTACACCGCTGTACAAACCAGCTTCACTAAACATACCATTGCGGTCGTTTAACTGCAGGTTGTTGCGTGTATATTGATGCGTATAGCCGTAACTGATTTTCATATTGAAGATATCATAAGCATCTTCGCCTAACGAGCGTTTTAAAATATACGGATCGTTGGGCAGCATGTCCATACTGATGATTTCGGGATATGCATCGTTGTTAATGTCTGCCACGTCCACGCCCATCGAGAACTGGCTGGTATGCATCAGGCAGGTGGTGTCTTCATCTTTAAAAGTGCCGTTGCGCTGGTTGATGTAGAGGTAATCATCTTCGTGAAAATCGTTGCCCACATAAATATCAGGATAGCCGTCGAGGTTAATATCGGCAACACAAATGCCCAGTCCGTAGCCAAGTACCGAACAGTTGATGCCGGCATTGCCGGTGACATCGGTAAACCTGCCATTGCCATCGTTGCGAAAAAGGTGATCACCGGATAACGGGCTGGTGTTGGCCAGCATTTGCTTACGCGGACCAAAAGTGCCGTTTTGATGAATGGAATGATTAAGCAGGTACATATCCAGGTCGCCGTCCATATCATAATCTAAAAATGCTGCCTGCGTGCTGAAGCCGGAGAACAGCAACCCCATTTCTTTTGCTTTGTCGGTATAATGCGGCACGCCGTTTTTATCAATGCCGGTACAAATAAGAAACTGGTTCTGGCTGTTGAGAATTTCGTATTTGCCTACCCGGCAAACATAGATATCCAGCAGCCCGTCACCGTTGATGTCCACTACCGAAACGCCGGTGCTCCATGCGCCATCGTTGGGTATGCCGGCTTCAGCCGTTACATCGGTAAACTGCAGGTTGCCCTTATTCAAAAACAACTTATTGCTGCCTTGGTTAGCAGCAAAGAACAAATCCGTTTTACCATCGTTATTGAAGTCGCCGGCGCCAATGCCGGCGCCATTGTAGAAGTACATGTAATGAAATACATTGAAACCCTCGGTGGGCGTGAGTTTGTTGGCAAATGTAAGGCCGGTAGTTTTGCTGTCGAGTACAGTGAACAACGGCGGCAACGCAGGCTGTGAATCATTTTTACAGCCCGCCATTGCAGTTAGTACCAGGAGAAAAGAGAGTAACCGGTTGTGCACTTATATCGTCGTTCGTAAGGAGCGCCTAAATTAGTTGTATTTGTGGCTTATCTGCAAGAATTTTTGTTAATACGCTTTTTGCAAACAAATAGATAAGTCAATTACAGCAAGCATCAATGCGTTTTATGCATCCGGCATTTGTCGCTGCAGTATTTCACTTCATTCCAGACTTTCTCCCACCTTTTTCGCCAGGTAAAAGGCCGGCCGCAGGCGGCACAGGTCTTTTGCGGCAGGTGCTGCTTTTTTACATTTTTCATACGCTGATACTTTTATCAAAAACATCCGTCTTTATACTTAGTGCATACAGTAATTGCCGCCACACATAGTGTATTATTGCCGCATATATTTTCATCGTTTATCTTTATACCGTATAGCAATTATACAACTATCGCCATTTATCTTTTTACTAATATCTTCTTTTATGAGCAAATTATATGATTGCATTCAGCCACAGCATGTATCGTTTATACAACAGCAAAAAATGTTTTTTACCGCCAGCGCGCCGCTTGGTAAAGAAGGGCATATCAACCTTTCACCAAAAGGGCTCGACTGCTTCCGGGTGCTTTCGCCGGCACAGGTTGCGTATATGGATATTACCGGCAGCGGCAACGAAACTTCGGCACACCTGCTGGAGAATGGCCGCATTACTTTTATGTTCTGCGCTTTTGAAGGTGCACCCAATATCCTGCGCCTGTATGGGAAAGGGTTTACAGTACTGCCCTGCGGCAAAGAATGGCCGGAGCTCGCTTCGCACTTTCAACTACAACCCGCAACGCGCCAGCTTATTGTTGCGCACATATACAAAGTACAAACATCCTGCGGCTTTAGCGTACCGCTTTACCAGTATGCTGGTGAGCGTGACCATGCCCAAAAATGGGCAGCCGCCAAAGGCGAAGCAGGGCTGGAAAAATACAAACAGGAAAAAAACCGCATCAGTCTGGATGGCTTACCTACGGCGTTATTTTAGACTTTTTACTGATAATTTTTTTACGTGAGGCGCCTGCAATTGCCGGCTACACCTGCTCCGGAGCGTTGTTTTCCTGTACTAAAAAATCAATGTACAATTCGTAGTTTTTCCGGGCTTCTGTTATCTTCTTTATAAGCTTGATGGTAGTAGTAAAATAGTGCATCTGCACCAGGTATAACAGCAGGTTATAATAAAGCAGATCGGTATGCTCACCCTTGCCGCTATTAATAGTTGTGAGTATGCGCGCAAAAATCATACTTACCACAAACAGGAAGAACCATTGCTTCACGAGGCGTAGTCCTTTTGCATGATCCGCAATATCTTTACAATACGTATCCCAGATTTCTGCCAACACCATAATGGGCGCAAACAGGTTGAACAAAGGAATAACCGGCGATAATGCGCCGAGCAAAGGCTTGTACTTTGTGTTGCCGTTATTTATCCGGTACACTTGTTTATATTCTTGGTATATCCATATACATAACAACACGACATAAACGATTCCTAAGATTGTAAACAGCCAGGCCCTTACCTGCAGTTGCGCATTAAAAAAGGAACGCTCTCCAGCACTTACTTGCTGATGCTCCAACAATCTTTTATGAACAGAAATGTCGTACAAGGTGAATCCGGCACGCATAGTTGTGAGTATAGCAAGTGCTATAAGCATTGGAATAATAACAGGATAAACCGGGTTTACTTTTTTCATTGTTACATTCAGCGAGCAGGGCTTTGTGCAGGTTGGGAAATAGCATTCCGTCTGCCTGAAACAGCTCCTGATTGAAAATACTGAATCTGAAGTTAAGAACAATAGTTCAGCGATGTACTTTCTGTCGAACAAGAGTTAAATAGAATTACAAATGCTCATCGTTACTACGTATGCCCAACCTGCACAAAACCCATGTTGGCTAATGCCCTTTTTCGGGTTGTTAAAAATAACTCAACCACCATTTGTATTTATTATTTTGTTTATAGGCATCAAATTTTTTGCATAGGGGGTAAAGCATAATAATTACAAAAATCCAAATCAGATATACCACTGCTAAGTTAAAACCGAAACCTTTCAATTCTTCAACTCTGAATGGTAATGCAGGTAAAATCATTTTTTTCCACCCAAAGCCTGTAAATTCGGCAACTATCAATGCTAAAAAATGTATGAGATAAATGTGAATGATGTAAAATAAAAATGGAACTCTGCCAAATACAGAAAAGAAATTTACAACGCTACCTTTTAGCTTTTCAGTATTTGCTAAAAACAGAAAAGCTCCGCCTAATGTTACCAATAAAAAGTCAAGAGAAGGTGGGTATTTGCTTAGGTTAAAAAATGAAAATATTGTTTGCTTTAAATTGCTATAGTCTTTCCAAGACAATATATTACCGTAAATATTTACTACTCGGAGTATTACAAAAAATAAAATTGCAGTAATGCCAATGATATTAAATAGTTTCTTACGTTTTAAAGGGTCGTAAGTCTTGTCATAAAATGAACCAAAACAATAGCCCAAAGACATAACAGCAACCCAGGGAATTATGGAATAACCCACTCTGAAAATATGATTTGGTGTCGTCAAAAATGGTTTACGTTCGTGTAAAAATGTCCAAAGAATACTATTGTCAAAGTGAAGGTTGTCAAGTAAATTATGCCCAAAAATCAAAGCACAACTAAAAATGAGAATTATCTTTTTGGGAAGATGTATTAGTCCTGCTAAAATAATCATACTTATTCCCAATGCCCAGATAACTTGAAAATGAACAGATCTAAAAGTAATGTCAAAGCACCAACCGAAGTTCATAATAACAAGTTCTACAAAAACTAACCAAAATCCTCGTTTAAGTAAGAAACCTGATAATTCTGCCGGTGTTTTTCTTCTACCAACTATAAAAGCAGAAAGTCCTGCAAGAAAACTAAATGCAGGGGCACAAAAGTTAGTGAGAAATCTTGTCAAAAAAAGTGGAACAGTTGTAAGTGCCGGGTCGGTTGGGTCAAAAATATAAGATGAATAATGAAAATAGTCTCTCACATGGTCAATTGCCATTATTACTATCACTAAACCTTTTAATAAGTCAAGTGATTCAATCCTGTTTTTCGGTATTGCCGTCATTATTTGGTCTTGTTAATTTAGATGCCTGCCTGTTCAGGGTATCGTCATAGGGTTTCAGTCAGCTCAATACTTGCTGTATTATGCTCTGCGGGTTACTTTTTAATGCGGCGTATTGTCCCGGACTGCGGCGGTTGTTTTGTGCAGGCGATACATCGCCGGGTAACTGTCGTTTATAAGAAACAACAAAGAGGCATTGCCGCTTTTATCTTTTAATGCTGCAATATCTCTTACCTCGCCCGTTACCTGTAAGCCGCTTTGTTGCTGGGGTGTAAAATTAAAATTTCCTTTACCATCGTTGATAAGCACATCGCCAAAGCTGGCATCGAGCCGCTCGAATTGCGGCAAAAAATTATACATATTTCCGCCCAGCACTGCATCGGTATAGCCATCGCCGTTTACATCCATGCAGTGAATTGCATTTATGGATGACAACTGCGCCATAGCCGGCATTTTTTGTATGGCAAACTGCCCGTTGCCTTTGTTAATAGCTATTACAGAACTGCAATAATTGAATTGTTTTATCAACGCTTTTTTAACCAGGGCTTCCGGGAAAAGTTCCTGCAACGATTTTTTAGCATACGCTTCGTGCCGCAGGTTCTGTTTTTTAATAACAGGTATCTGGTCCTGCAGTTCGCGTTTCATAAACACCGGCATGTCTTTGCCACTAACCGTGTAGGTTAATATCTTATCGGTATTGCCATTCTGGTTAAAGTCGTTTATAAAAAGCTTTACCGGCCTTGCAGAATCGGGATGCAAATAAAAATTCTCCCCGATATTACCCAGCAGCAAATCTTCCTTTCCATCTCCGTTCACATCTGCGGTTGTTACTGTTTGCCACAAGCCATACAGGTTACCCAAATTAGTCTTTACTTCATTGAATTTTTTACCGTTAAACGTAAATATCCGCGGCGCCATCCACTCACCCGTTACAACCAGCTCTTTGCGTGCATCCCCAACAATATTAGTCCATACGGCACCGGTAACCATGCCCATGTCTGCAATGCCCGGGTTCTGTTTTTTAGCAATATCGGCAAAATGGCCCGAGCCATCATTTATATACAAATAGCTCTCCGGCGTTAACCCGTAATTCTGCGGAACATTGCGCCCGCCAACGAACAGGTCCAGGTCGCCGTCGCCATCGAAGTCGTAAGCAGCAGCCACGCCTATATTGCCGGCATTGGAAGGCATGTTCGGTGATGCCAGTGAGAAGTTGCCTTTTCCATCGTTCTTATACAACCTGTTCTGCGTTTGCCTTACACCGGGCACACTGTTGTTGCCACCGGAACCGACAAACAAGTCAGGATCACCGTCTTTATCGGCATCGAACAACAAAACAGCCCCATCTTCAAAATCGGTAAATTGTTCGAAAAGCGGTTCCTCTTTTTTTACAAATGCGCCTTCCGCTGTTTGCAGATACAACTGTCCGCCCTGGCCATTGGCGCCGCCAATATAAATGTCTTCGAGCCCATCGCCGTTTACGTCGCAGGCAGCAGCTTTCGGCCCTTCGCGCGACAACATCTCGGGGATGTTTCGTTCGTAATAAAAATCAACATAATCGTCTTCGGTATGCTTGTCGAAGTTTGCTTTTACAGAGTCGAAATAGACATTAGTTGAAGCGGTTGCAGGCTGCGCAAAAAGGTAGGGCCGGCTGCTTTTTTTAGTAAGTTGGTAAAGCTTATTTACGGCGGGATGCTCGTATTTGTCGTAGGTACGATCCGGCCATATCACCAGCATCGAATCTATGGTATTTGTTTTGCCCAGGCCGATTACCTGTTTATAATCCATACAACTCTGGAAGCCGCGGCTGGGCACTACTTCCCGCGTGATAATTTGCTTATTAAGGTATAGCTTTATTGTACTGCCTACAGCATAGGTGTTCCCGCTATCCCCTTTTAGCTGCACACTTATGTAATTATTTTTATTCTGCTCCCGCGAATTGTTTTTGTAAATGAAGGCAGGCCCATTTTCATTATTAATTACGAGGTCCAGGTCGCCGTCATTATCCAGGTCTCCATAAGCTGCGCCATTGCTCCAGGAGGTTTGTGTAAAGCCCCAGCGCTCACCGGCATCTTCAAACCGAAGATCGCCCTTGTTGCGATAGGCCTTGTTTAACAGTGGCGTGCGTGGTATTTCTTTTAATATATTATCAACACTTTCCTTTTTACCGGTCAGCACCATCTTCTGGTTAACATCGTTAGCAAAAAAGTCCATAAAATCCAGGTCGGTCACATCGCGGTTTACGCCGTTACATACATAAATGTCATTGTAGCCGTCGTTATCCGCATCAAACATAAGCGCCCCCCAACTCCAGTCGGTAGCCGATACACCACTGTAGTTACCGATCTCACAAAACTTTCCATGCTGGTTATTTAACTGTAAACAGTTTTTCATATATTGCTGATAAAAGCCCTGTTTCAGTTTAATATTATAAACATCGTAATTGTCGAAGCTTCCGGTTGTTTTTATACGGTAATCATCTCCGGGCAGCATGTCTGTTGTAAAAATATCGGGGTAACCATCGTTATTAATGTCAGCGATATCAGCACCCATGGAAGAAAAGCTGGTATGCTCCATACACTCCTCAAACCTGTCTTTAAAAGTACCGTTCTTTTGATTAATGTATAAGTAATCCCGTTCGTAAGAGTCATTGGATACATACACATCCGGGTAGCCGTCGCCATTGATATCGCCGATGGAAACGCCGAGGCCAAAAGAGATAAGACTTCCATGTATGCCGGCCTGCTTTGTCACTTCGGTGAAGTGCCCGCTGTTGTTTTGAAAGAGGTGATCGCCGCCGCCTTTCAAAAAGGCGCCAACCGGCCATTGCTGCTCCGGCAAATCGCGGTTGTTGGCATAGCCCAACTGGTTAATAGGAATCGGGCTGTTGTTAATCATAAAACAATCCAGGTCGCCATCCATATCATAATCGAAAAAGGAAACCTGCGTTGTATATGCCGAGATGTCCAGTCCATATTGCCTGGCGGCTTCTGTAAAGGTTGCATTATGGTTGTTGATGTATAACTTATTCCTGCGGCGGCCGGTGCTCATGTGCCCGGAGTTGCATACGTAGATATCGAGCCAGCCATCGTTGTTAATATCCACCATTACTACACCGGTACTCCACATACTATCCTGCTGCATGCCCGTTTTTGCAGTGATATCCTCAAATTTAAAGTCGCCTTTATTGAGGTACAGCTTATTATCCCCCATATTGGAAGTGAAAAACACATCTGCCAGGCCATCGTTGTTAATATCGCCGATAGCAACACCACCGCCATTGTAAAAGTTGCGAAAGAGAAAGCTGTTGTCTTTTTTACCGTCTTCTACTTTGTTATTAAAATAGATACCGGTTTTATCCATAAGTTGGAATAAGACCGGTGCTTTAATTTCCTGCCGGCAGGAAGATAGAGAGGAAGAAAAAAAAGCAATAGAAATATATAAGCTGATCAGCAGTCGCATGTTTGCATCTATCTATAAAAAGTAAAAGGTCATTAAAGTAATGACCTTTTACAGATATAAAACGTTAATAGAAAAATTTATTAGTAGCCGGGATTCTGAACGAGGTTTGGATTAGCAATTAATTGAGTGGATGGAATCGGGAACAACAGGTACTTTGGATCGTCGGCATCTTTTAATGCCCATGGCTGCAGGTAAACACCCATACGGATTAAATCCTGGCGTCTCCAGCTCTCCCAATACAATTCTTTCTGCCGCTCTGCTAACAAGGTATTTGGGTCGTACAGATTGCTTGCATTTACAAGGGTTAGAGTTGTAAGCGGCGCAGCTTTTCTTGCAGCACGCAGTTGGTTCACCATTGTCAAAGCATCACCGGTATTGCTTTGATTTAAATAAGCTTCTGCCATCATTAAATAAACATCTGCAAACCGGAACAATTGTAACTGGTTTGCCTGCTGGCCGCCACTATAATTTCCATAATCCGGAGCATATTTTATTACACGTACACCATCATCTTCCAATGTCTGAGGATCAGCTTCAACTAAACTAACCTGCGTATTGAAAGTTAACGGGTTTCCGTTTCTGTCTAATCTTGGAGCGCCTTTTTCATCATACTGCTGGCCTTCTAACAACCCGACTTTTAAACCTGATGTATTAGTCACACCCGGATAATAAACATTTCCTTTACGCATAGTATCCGAAGGGTCAAAAGCATTATAAAAATCTGCAACGGTGCTAAAGCCGTTCCAGCCTGCACCGCCAAAGAAGCCGAAATCCGGATCAACACCTTTTTCAGCAGCTTTGTGACCATAAGAATTGTAATGCAACGTCATCATCCATCTTGCATTTATCCCTACGCTACTTCTACCATTATTGTTAGATGTCGCGGGAAGATTCGGAAACGCTAAAATCATTTCTTTCCCAACGCCATATCCGTAAGCAGCAGCTTTACCGCCATTATTAGGCCCAAAATTATCAAAGTAGTAAGGCGTAAGTGCAAGTCCGCTTCCGCTGGTCATGATAGCCTGGCCTAAACTTACAACCTCTGCCATATCTGCGGCTTCAGGCGTACCCGGCGTTTGACGATTTAGAAATGCCTGCTTGTTTAGCAACACTTTCATTAGCAAAAAACGGGCAGCGTTCGGGCTTGCATTGTATGGTTGATTGGCGGCGGCTAATTGAGGAATGACAGCCCTTAAGTTAGTTACAATCGTGTCAATTGCGTCAGCCGGGCTTAATACCGGAGATGCATCAATTGAATTGTATTCATCAACCGTTCTATACGGCACTTGTCCGTACAAATCCAACAGATAAAACTGAGCCAGCGATCTTAAAAAAATGGCCTGGGCTGCCTGTTCCGTATTAGGCTTAAAAGCCAACACCGTAGTAGCATCACTTTCTAATTTTCCTAAATTAATAAATACAGACTGCGATTGCTGATGTGTAATATCCCATGTATGTTTATGCAGCACCCGCCAAACGCCGTTATCATCCCAGTCACCGCCTCTTGTAGGCACCAGGCATTCATCAGAGGTATTTTCTTCTAATGAAAAAATCTGATCCTGATTATTAAAAGGCGTATTCATATCATTATACGCATTATTCAAAAGCGCAGTAATATCGGCAGAGCCACTATTACCGGGGCTTGTAACAGAATCATTGAATGATTCGTTCAGTTTGGTACAAGCACCAAGTAAAACCATTGATGCCCCAATTATTATATATTGATTGATTTTCATTTTTTTTTGTTTATAATTATCCGAATGCATTAACGATAACAGTTTGCACTTTAGTTTCCTAAGCCCAAATTAAGACCAAAAATAAATGAGCGTACGGTAGGGTAGCCAACGTAGTCAATACCTATAGATGGAATACCGGTACCGTTAATGTCACCTTTAGATACGTTCACTTCAGGATCAAAACCCGGATATTTTGTAAGTACAAACAGATTAACACCAGTAAAGTAGAAATTCAGATTTTTTACTACCTTTCCAATATCGCCTACCCGGTAATTTACTGTTGCATTTCCCAACTTCATATAGTTGCCTTTATACAAATACCTTGTTGAAGCAGAAACCGGGTTTGCAAGACTTTCAGGAGTTCCAATTAATGTTTTGGAGATATTGCTGCCATTACCTATAAAACTCAGACCCGTTACAGATTGTACGGTGTTATTATAGATCAGGAAATCATAAGCGCCGTGCATATTAACTGTTAACGACAGCTTTTTGTAATCTACTTCCGTGTTAAAACCAACAGTCCATTTAGGATTTGGATCACCGGCATAAGAAGCAGCATTGTCGGTCATGGCAAATCCGCTTTGGTCGAATCCATGAAACTGGCGCAAATAAAATACATCAACCGGCTGTCCGTTAGCTATTGCCTGAACCCAGGTAGCAGAAGTACCTTTACCGTTTAAGTTTCCTGTAAGCACAAGCGGGCCGCTTCCGCCACCAGGAAACACAAACTTGTTCTTAACATACGTCACTGTAGGGTTTATTGACCAGGCAAAATTCTTGTTTTGAATAATTTGCCAGTTTAAACCCATTTCACCGCCTTTATTAGATACATATCCATCCAGGTTTTGCCAGATTATACCTGCTGGTGAAGGCGCTGCAAGCACTCCCGGAAATAGTGGATCGGTCGTCTTTTTAAAGAACACATCAATAGTACCGCTAAGCCTGTTTTTTAAGAATGAAAAATCTATACCGGCATCAGTTGATGTTACTGTTTCCCATTTCAAATTAGGATTTCCAAAATTTACTACCCCAATGCTTCCGTTAGAGCCATAAGAATAGCGGTCCTGAGAAGTACCTGCAGGAAAAGACTGGTTACCCGTTCTGCCCCATCCAATACGAAGTGCCAGATTACTGATAACACGATTATCCTTTAAAAAATCTTCCTGGCTGATAGACCATTTTCCGGATATTGCCGGGAAATAAGCATACCTGTTATTTTTACCAAACCGCGTAGAGCCGTCTGCTCTGAAAGAGCCCGTAACACTATACCTGTCTTTATAAGAGAATTGAACCCTGGTAAAATAGGATTGCAGATTTGTGGTTGGATCGTTATTAGAAGAAGTAATCAGGTTACTTTGCTTACCATCCTGGATATTGTCGTAATAATGAACAGGCACCAGGTTATTCAAATTCAAATTGTAATTAAAGTCATATACGCCACTGTTTTGGCTTTTATAACTCGTAGCATAATATTCATACCCTGCCAGAGCTGTCAGATCTACATCGCCGAAGCTTTTGGTAAACGTCAGCGTGTGGGTTAATGTTTGAGAGAATAATTGTGCACTTCCAATTTGAGCAAGCCCTTTTCCATCGGCATTACCACCGGTACCGGTGATAAAACCCTGTAGTTCCTGACCTCTGTTTCCGGTACTGTAGTTTACGCCATAAAAGAACATATATTCTAATTCTGGCAGGATCTTATAGCCGGCAGAGATATTACCTAACAACGTTGTAACCGTTGCATAATCATTGTAAGCTTTAGAAAACAATAATGGATTTACCTGACCATTCGGATTAACCGTGTATTGGGTAGGTCCGCGCTGTAAAAGAAGCGTCGGATTCCATTGCATTGCCAGGGAAACCAGGTTACCGGTACTTCCGGCATCATTAGAGATAGGAGCAATTTGTTCCCTCGTAGTTGCAGCAGTTAATCCAAATTTTAAAGAAAGCTTATTGTTCAAAAACTTATAACTGCCGTTTACATTGCCTATATACTTGTTAAGTCCGGTTTTGCTAATTAAACCAGGATATTTGGAAGTGAAGAAAGAAGCCCGGAAACGACTATTCTCACTGCCGCCGCCGCTATAGGCTACAGCGTAGTTTTGGGTTAACTTATGTTGAATGATAGATTTAAAAGGATTTATAGAAGCACCTGAATCTGACTTGGCTCCGTATTTTGTCAAAGTAGTTTTATAATCACTGGCACTTAACACATCAGGCTGTGTCATTAAACCATTGGTACCCACAGATGTAGTAATATCGAAACGCGCAGGTCCGTTTGCACCTGTTTTGGTAGTGATTAAAATAACACCGTTTGCACCGCGTGAGCCATAGATAGCGGAAGCAGAAGCATCCTTTAACACTGAGATATTCTCAATATCATTAGGATTTAGGTAGATCAACGGATTGGCATCAGGCAAAGTTCCTAAGCCGCTGGTAGAAAATCCCGGACGGGCAGATCTTCCATCCAGAATAACGCCGTCAATTACATACAGCGGGTCTGTACCGGCACGTATGGAATTGTTGCCTCTTATTCTTACAGAGGAAGCAGCGCCGGGCTGACCGCTGTTAACAGTAACCTGCAGGCCGGCAACCTTACCCTGCAACAACTGGTCGGGTGTTGTAGCCGGAATTTTGTTGAAGCTTTTGGCCGATACTGTTGAGAAAGAGCCGCTTAAATCTTTGCGTTTGGCAGTACCATAACCAATTACCACTACTTCATTCAGGTTGGCCTGTGCTGCAGAAGATAATGATACCGTAATAGTTGTTGTGTTTTCGATGCTGATTTCCTGGGTTGTATAACCCACATAGCTGATGGTGAGCGTTCTGGCAGAGCCAGGTACGTTTAAACTAAATTTTCCGGATGCATCGGTTGCGGTGCCGGTGGTGGTTCCTGTTACCAATACAGATGCGCCTTGCACCGGAGCGTTCTTTTCATCAGTAACGGTTCCGGTTACTGTTTTGCTTTGAGCCCAAACTGAGGTTTGTAATAACAGCAGCAATAGGGGGCACAAGAGTAATACTCTTGTAAGTCGGTTAATGTTCATAGTAAACAAGCAGATTTTAAAGAAGTAAAAATAATCGCTTTGTGTACATTAGACACAAAAAGATAAAAATAAATTTTTTACAGTTTATTAAGACATTGGCTGTAAGCTTTACGCTGCACCGAAAAAACATACTTTCTTACCGATTGTTATGACGAATAAAGGCAAGAGTTGTTAAATAAGTATCAGTTGGGATGAAGAATTACAAGGTGGCTTTTTCTACTCTTATACCGGCATTAAGAACATAATCCAGCGGGTCTTCCCGCATTATCTGCTGAACGATAAATTTATAATTCCCCTGTTTAAGCCGGAGCGGGTTGCTATTAATCAGTATCCGGTGCTCTACAATATCATCAATAGCATTGCCCAGCCATTGCTTGTTATCGCCCAGTTTGAGGTTGGCACGCACTGTTTGTGCAGTATCGCCGGGCGGAATCGTAGTTATATTAATCCAGAGATTATTAAAATGGTAGGCATCGCCATGACGCAATACAACAAAAATGTTATATAGTACGGTGGTATCGGTTACAGTAAATATAAAAGATGGTTTATCGGCACTGTGCCATTGCTGCCTGGAAAAGGCAACTGATTTTTCATAAACGTCTATCTGCCTGCAACCGGCGACAGTTAAAGACATTAATAACATTATATAACAAACCTTCAATGTTTCTTTTTTACAAAAGTACATAACCCGTTATAATACATTTAATACCTGCTCCTTTGCTTTTTCCAGTTCATCCTTCATCAGCACTACGCATTTCTGCACTTCTGCATGGTATGCTTTGGAACCTGTTGTATTTATTTCCCGGCCAATCTCCTGCAGAATGAAAGACAATTTTTTGCCTTTGCTTACATCTGCCTCATTTAATATCTGCCGGAAATAGTCGCAGTGATTTTTTAACCGCACCTGCTCTTCACTGATGTCTATTTTCTCTATGTAATAAATAAGTTCCTGCTCCAGGCGGTTTGGATCGTAATGCTCTTTGCCAACATTCTCCTCCAGCACTTTTACAAGTCCCTCCCGTATTTTTTTACGACGTTCCGGCTCCAGCTTTACAATCGCATCTTCATGCGCTTCTATATTGGCAATCCGCTCCAGTAAATCAGCTTCCAACGCCCGGCCCTCTTCCACCCGGTGGTCGTTCAACTCCCGGATGGCCAGTTTTATCATTGTTTCAAAAGCCGCCCACTCGTCTTCGCCCAGCATATCGGTACTTGGCGTTACCACATCAGGCAATTTCAAAAGGCTGCTTAAAATATTGTCTGTATTAATACCCAATTCCGCTGCTAATTGCGCAACGGGCTCATAGTACGATTTTGCCAGTTCTGTATTAATGGTTACCGGCTTGGCAGATCCGTTTTGCCGGATTATAATGTTACATTCGATACTACCGCGCATCAACCCTTCACTTAGTATATTCCGTACTTCAAATTCGTAAGGCTTAAGCAGCGAAGGAAGCATAAGCCTTACATCGTATTGTTTACCATTAAGACTTCGTACTTCCACCAGAAATGTTTTATCATTAATAGCTTGTTCTGCACGTCCATAGCCTGTCATTGAATACAACATAACCAAAAAGTTAGGGGTAAAGTAACAGCATTTTTACAAACATTAAATTATTTAGCAACATTAACACCGGCAGAGCGGCCATACATACTGCAACTATTAAGGCTGCAATGCTTTTAATTGTTGAATCGTTGCGGTAATATCTGCAGCTTTAAAAATACTGCTGCCGGCAACCAGCACATCGGCCCCCGCAGCAACTACCGCTTTCGCATTATTTAAACCAATACCGCCATCCACTTCTATCAGGGCACGATAATTTTTTTCATCAATCATCCGGCGCAGTTGCTTTATTTTATCAATGCTGTAATCTATAAATTGCTGCCCGCCAAAACCCGGGTTCACGCTCATAATCAGTATAACATCCACATACTGTAAAATATCTTGTAATAAACCGACCGGCGTATGCGGGTTGATGGCCACCCCCGCATGGATACCCATGTTTTTAATCTGTTCGATATTGCGGTGCAAATGCCGGCAGGCTTCATAATGCACCGTTATACTGTTCGCACCGGCATCTTTAAAATCTGCCACATATTTTTCAGGTTCTTCAATCATTAAGTGCACATCCCGATGCTTCGTGGTTGCTTTGCAAATCGGCGCTATCACCGGAACGCCGAAGCTGATATTGGGCACAAAGCGCCCGTCCATTACATCCAGGTGAATCCATTCTGCTTCGCTGCTGTTTATCAACTCGCACTGGCGTGCCAGGTGCATAAAATCGGATGCTAAAAATGACGGGGCTATAATGGGCATGGTACTGCTGGTTAATGAATTAAAATATAGATTCGTTATAAAAAATACAACTGATGTGCCTTGCAGGCTTCCGGCTTATTGCACTGCTTACCGGGCGCCTAACCTTTGTAAAGCTTTTTGGGTTTCCGGCGCATTTTTATCCAAAGCCAGGGATTGTTTAAAATAATATACAGCACTGTCCTTCGTATTCATCATTTCGTAGCAGCGCGCCATCCAGTAGTATGCATCTGCATATAAATGATTTATCCGCGCCGCAAAGCTAAATATCTCCAATGCCTGCCGGTATTGCCCGCTGTCGAAATAAATCAATCCTTTTTCTATGTAAGCCTCCATATACGTATAATCGTTTTGAATGCTTTCATTAAAAAGGTTTAGCGCAAGCTGCTGCCGGCCGGTGCGGGCATTATAAACACCGGCAATAAAAGCAGCGGCAGCGTCATAGCTGCGCCCCATGCCCAGTTCTTTCACCCTGTTGCAGATCAACAGGCTGCGGGGATTTTTCTGCGCTGCATAAATATCAGCGAGGTTAAGCATTGCATCTGCCGAAGGATAAATATTTAACGCACGCGCATAGCCTTCTACAGCAAGTGCCGTATCGCCTGCATGTTCTGCTACCTGCGCTTTTGTGTACCATAAACCATAATTGCTGCTATCATTTTTTATTAAAATATTCATTTGAAAAAGTGCCGGCTGGTACTGACCGATGCTATCCAGCGCAATTGCCAACTGAAGCCTTTTGCCTACACTGTCCGGATATTGATTTACCTGCTGCTGCAGTGCAACAACCTCCGGCGGCAATGCTGCTGCATCTTTGTGTTGCACTACTTCGCTGCCGTTGCCTGCATCTGTATCGTTTTTGCAGGCGGCAAACAGGCAGGCAGTTGTCAGCAATAAAAAAAAATATTTAGGCATACCGCAAAAGTATAGTGTGCCGCTGTAGTTTTGATTGAATCAAAAAACTAAAACCAATGAGCGGAGATCTTTACAGTATTCTATTGCACGTACACAGTATAGGCAGGTGGATACTGTTGCTGTTGTTGCTGATTGCAATTTTTAACAGCTTAGTGGCCGGGCAAAGACCTTTTATTAAAAGTGATAACAGAACCGGTTTAATACTGGTGAGCGTTGCCGATACGATGTTGCTGATAGGGTTGGCGCTATGGTACTGGGGTCCGAAAGGTTATAATTTAATTACGGCTGCAGGTGGCTTTGCCGCTGCGATGAAAGACCCGGTTACCCGCTTTTATGGTATCGAACATATCACGGCCATGCTTATAGCCATTATACTGCTTCACATCGGTAAAGCACAGGGCAAAAGGGTAATTACCGATAAATCGAAACATAACCGTACAGCCGTGTTTTATACAATAGCCCTGTTGGTAATCCTGTTATCGGTGCCCTGGCCTTTCCGCAATATAGCCGGCGGATGGTTTTAGTATAAATTAGTAAGTTGAATAACCGAATGTATTTTAATAATAAAGTCCCGCAATTGCGGGACTTATTTTTTCACAGGATAATGACCCAGATTCGGATGGGCAAATTTATAAAATTTATTCTGTTAACAAACAGTTTATCAATTTTAAAATTCTTCTGTATAATACCGCTACCCTTTTAAAGCAGCTACAGGTTTCTCTTTTTCAATTCATCTACTGCAAAGTTTACTGCGCGCGCCGTAAGCGCCATATAGGTAAGTGAGGGGTTCTGGCAAGCCGTGGAAGCCATGCAGGCCCCGTCGGTTACAAATACATTCTTAGCAGTCCATACCTGGTTGTTTCCATTGAGCACAGAGGTCTTCGGATCCTTACCCATACGCGCAGTGCCCATTTCGTGGATGCCCTGCCCCGGCGCCTGGTTGCTGTCGTACGCTTCTATATTGGTAAAGCCGGCTTTCTCCAGCATATCAGCGCTTGTTGCCAGTGCGTCTTTCAGCATGGCAAGCTCGTTCTCTTTATACTCGCAGCTAATGTGCAATAACGGCATTCCCCATTCGTCCTGCTTATCTTTATCCAACCATACTTTATTTTCTTTATAAGGCAAACATTCGCCCATCGCATTCATCCAGAATCCCCACTGGCCGGCTTCTGTTAAGCCTTCTTTATAAGCGGCGCCCACAGCGCCGTTATCAACACCCGTGCCCCTATAACCACCGGCAGCAACCGCATAACCACGAATAAAATCGGTACGCTTATCAGCTCCTACATTCCGGTAACGCGGAATATACACACCGGTTGGTTTACGGCCATAATAATACACATCCTGCAGGCCTTCATAAGCGCCTTCTATATGACCGCGGTAATTATGATCCATGAGGTAATGGCCAAGCGCGCCGCTGTCGTTTCCAAAGCCGTTGGGAAAACGTTTGGAAGCAGAGTTGAGCAGCAGCAATGTTGTGTTGATAGTACCGGCATTTACAAAAATTATTTTTGCAAAATACTCTGTTGTTTTTTTTGTATGGGTATCTATCACCCGTACACCGGTTGCCTTCTGTGTTGCCTCGTCGTATATGATGGAATGTACAACCGAAAAGGTTTGCAGCGTCATATTACCGGTAGCTTTTGCGGCGGGCAAAGAACCCGAGTTGCTGCTGTAATAGGCGCCGAACGGACAGCCGCGTGAGCACATATTACGGTATTGGCAGGGGCTGCGGCCATTAATGCCTCTTGTTATATTGGCGGTGCGCGAAGTGATCAATTGCCTGCCCGGAAAATTATCTTTAATGCTTGTTTGCAAATGCTTTTCGATGGCATTCAACTCCATCGGCGGCAAAAATTCACCATCGGGTAAATGCGGTATACCGTCTTTGTTTCCGCTGATACCGACAAACTTTTCTACATAAGAATACCAGGGCGCAATATCCTTATAACGTATAGGCCAATCTACACCAACGCCGTCTTTTGCATTGGCTTCAAAGTCGAGGTCGCTCCAGCGCTGAGTCCATCTTGCCCACATCAGACTTTTGCCGCCTACCTGGTAACCTTTTATCCAGTCGAAAGGTTTTTCCTGTATGTACGGATGCTCTTTATCCTTTACAAAAAAATGTTCTGTGGCTTCCGTAAATGCATAGCAGCGGGCAGCAACCGGATTTTCGTCCAGCAGTTTTTTGGGTAATACATTGTTGCGGTACTTAAACTCCCAGGGCGGTGTGTTTGCTGTTGGATAATCTTTAATGTGCTCCACATTTCTGCCGCGTTCCAGCACCAAAGTTTTTAAGCCGTGCTCGCATAACTCTTTTGCAGCCCAGCCACCGCTCATGCCGCTGCCGATAACAATGGCATCGTACGTGTTTTGCGCAATGCCGCCGCTGTTGATATTTACCTGTTTCGTACTATCGCTGGTGAAACCCATGTATTATTTTTTATCGCCGCTAAGCAGTAAGGCACAAAGAAAAACACCTGGCGTTTTCGTTGCGTTTAACTCCAGCCGAATGTCTGCTGCACATAGGCACGACTGGCTTTAAAATCTTCCCTTACTTCATTTTTCGGCGGCGTATCAAAGGCAAGCTCAATTGCCGCTCTGCCTTTATAATGTATCTTTTGTAAAGCTTCGCCTATAGCTTTAAAATTAGTAGTGCCGCTGCCCACTGTTTCTGTCCATTTGCCGGCTGCATCCTGGTCACGGATATGCATGAACACCATCCGGTGACCGTAGGTATTAATAAACCAAACCGGATCAACACCACTGCGCACAAGCCAGTTCAAATCGGGACCTAATTTAATCTCCGGCACCCTGGTAATGTTGCTTTTAAAATCCACCTGGTTGTAAGCCATCTCATACGTGTGGTTGTGCAGGTTGGGAACTACGTTGTATTTAGCGCAGATAACCATTATTTTTTTCAGTAAGTCGGCTTGCACATCCAGTTCAGCTCCTGTTTTCTCACGGCCGGCATCACCTACAGAAATACCAAGCATGGTAGCACCGATCTGATGCAGGCGGCTTACGGTTAGCTCTACATCTTCCAGTATCTTTTTTTGCTGGCTTTCATCCCACATATCGTTGTAATACGATGTGCCGATAACCGGAATATTATGCTTGCCAATTAAGTCCTTGAAGCGCTGCACGGCATCTTCATGATGTAGAAGAGACTCCATAATTTCTATGCCATTGAGCCCGGCATATTTCATATCGCTGAAGATGGCATCAAGTATCGGTGTGCAATCCCAGTTGGGCGGGTAGCGGCTTGCATACGCCCACACGTGCCCGGCAAGAAATATCTTGTTTGAGCGATGATGGGCAAAGACTTCAGCACCGTTTATTAAAGCAGCGCCTGACAGCACTCCTGCTTTTTTGAGGAAACGGCGGCGTGAAGTATGATTTTGCATTGTTATAGTTTGTAAAGACCTCACCCAACCCTCTCCAAAGGAGAGGGCTTTAGCAGCCATCATTGCTTTGCCGTTGCACCTTTCTCCGGCAGCGCAAAGGCTACATAACTATCACCCGATTTGGTACCTAATTTTCCGCCGCCGCAGGCGATCACCACATATTGTTTTCCATTTACGGCATACGTTGCCGGTGTAGAAAAAGCAGCGGCCGGCAATTTGGTTTGCCATAGCAGTTTACCGGTTCGTTTGTTAAATGCCCTGAACATACCGTCTTTGGTGGCACCCACGATAAGCAAACCGCCTTTGGTGATAATGGGTCCGCCATAGTTTTCGCAGCCCGTATTTGCCGGTGCATTGGGAAACTGGTTTTCGCCAAATGGTTGTTTCCATTTGTAGTCGCCGGTGTTTAAATCTATCGCATTGATAACGCCCCATGGCGCTGACAAGCCCGGCAAGCCGCTTTTCGTATAAAATTTATTATAGCCGGAGATTTCGTAAGGCAAGGCTCTGAATGAATCTATCGCTGTTAATTTCGACTCATATTTCCGGCTCTTTTCTTTTTGCAGATTCAGCACATACGAAGCGATGGCTTCTTTATCTGATTCGGGTAAATAAAGAAATGCAGGCATCATTCTTCTGCCTACATTAATGAAGGAAATGAACTGGTCTTTATCCAGCTTTTTATTAACGTCCACAATAGACGGATAATTGCCGCTGCCCTTTCTTTCCGGTCCATGGCAAGCCATGCAATTGGCTTTGTACAAGCGCGGCCCGGCCTGCTCAAATGTTTCCTCGTGTTCGGTAGGGTCAATGTCAAACATCTGGAGTATCCATGCCATCTGGTTATCGTTGGTATATAACACGCCGGTTTCAGGATCCACTGCAGGCCCGCCGTATTCTGCACCGCCATCAAAACCGGGAAAAATGATTGTACCTGTTTTAGATTGCGGCGTAAACATCCGGCCGGTATGAACAATGCCCAGCAATTTTTTTACTGAGTCATATTCGTTTTTTGGCAGGTAAGGATTCACATCGTTTTGTGTTAACACCTGCCTTACAAATGGCGCCGGCTTCTGCGGGATCGGTTGCGTAGGCCACAGCTTCTCCCCTTCCAGATCGGTTACCGTATCCATCGGCGTTTCTACCACCGGAAAAAGTGGCTTGCCATTGTCGCGGTCAAACACATAGACAAAACCGGTTTTGGTGGTTTGTACAACGGCATCAATTTTTTTACCATCGCGGTTAACGGTCAATAACACAGGAGCAGAAGACGGATCATAATCCCAGGTATCATGATGCAGGTATTGGAAATGCCATTTCTCTTTGCCGGTAGCGGCATCCAGCGCCAGCATACAATCGGCAAACAAATTAGAGCCCCTTCTTTTTCCTCCATAAAAATCCATAGACGCCGAACCTATAGGGATGTAGGCAATGCCGCGTTGCTGGTCTATCGTCATGCCCATCCAGTTGTTGGCGCCGCCGGTATATTTATAGGCATTTTTATCTTCCCAGGTTTCGTAGCCCGGCTCGCCGGGATGTGGAATAGTATGAAACTGCCAGGCTATTTTTCCGGTTTTTGCATTGTACGCACGAATATCGCCGGGCGCCGCATCCATGCCTTCGCTTACACGGGTGCCGGCAATCAGTAAATCTTTATAAACGGATGGCGGTGAAGTTTCCGTTACAAACAAATTCTTTACACCATCCATTTGCAGCCCGTCATGCAAATCCACTTTACCATCTTTGCCAAAGCTGCTGATGATCTTGCCCGTATTGGCATCAATACAATTTAAGTAAGGTCCGGCTGCATAAAAAATGCGCTTATCGTCTTTGCCATCACTCCAATACGTTACGCCGCGGTTGTTGTTTAAGTTGAAATGCCCGTTCTTATCTTCTGTAATGGTATCGTACGGCGAGTACACCCATTTCTGTTTGCCGGTTGCCGCATCTACTGCAAACACTTTGAGCATAGGCGATGTAAAGTACATAACGCCATCTACCACAATCGGGTTGCATTGTATCTGCGAGTGCGCGGCAGTATCCATATCGCCGGTATGAAACTCCCAGGCAACCTGCAATTGTTTTACATTACCTGTATCAATTTCGGTTAACGAAGAATATTTATTTCCGTCTGAATTGCCGGTTGCTCTGTCCCAGCCCTTGTAAGTTGTTCCCGCATCGTTGCTGTGACAGGCAATTAATATAACCAATGATAAAGCAATAAAAGAAATAAAGCGAAGCGAAACGTTGACATAAACATCGTTATAGTAAATGCGAAAGATAAATAAACTGCGCCACAAAGACCCGGTGAACGCAAATGAAAATATTTTCGTGTTTTCGTGCCTTCGTGGCTGGTATTCAAAAATTAGTATCCCGGATTTTGGTGTAATGCCGGATTGGCGGTAATAACCGTAAACGGTATCGGGAAGAACTCGTAATGCTTGTCTGCATCCTGCTCTTTTTCCCACCACGCATCCCCGAATTTCCCAAAGCGGATCATGTCTTCCCGCCGGAACATTTCGTACGCAAACTCGCGGCCGCGCTCGTTCAGCAATTCGTCCATTGTAAGCGTAGCACTGGTATATTTTGCTTTGTTGAAATCGCCGGTTGAAAAGTTTCTTTTCCGCACGCTGTTCACCAGATCAACTGCTTCCTGGGTAGCAGCATCGCCACCATTCAACCGCATCAGGCATTCTGCTTTCATGTATAAAATATCGGCATACCTGAATACCACCATATCATTGTTCATATTTACATATCCGTCGCTTCCATAATTTCCGTAGTTGTATTCAATTTCATATTTTATATTCATCACGCCTTCATTATCATTTGCATTAAACAGGTCTTCGATATGCGGTGTTATATCCAATGGAACCGGATCGCCATTATCATCACTTTGGTACGAGGGGATCGGTTGCATATCACCGTTTTCATCCGTGTAGGTTTGCGGACCAACTATCCACTGATTAATACGGCGGTCATACGGTTTATACAGATCATAAAACGATTCCTGGGTGCTGATTTTTCGCCAGCCGTAATCGGCCGAAAAGTCATCACAGTACTTGTAGTTGATGATGTATTCATGAATATTCTGTTCAATAAAATTGAACTGCTGCGCGTTGTTTGCATCGAAAGGAACGACATAGATATTCTCGTTGCTGTTTTCATTATGCACTTTAAAAGGATCGTTCCAGTGCGTATCCAGCGAATATTTACCTGAATTGATAATATTATCGCAGGCATCTATGCAATCCTGGTAGTGGTCTTCGCCGGTAATTGATTTTGCATTGAGATACAGCTTGGCAAGCAAAGCATAAGCCGCCGTTTTTGTGAAATGTCCGTACCAGTTATTATCACCCTTTTCACTTAAAGCGGGGATACTTTCTTTAATTTCTTTTTCAATAAATGCAAAGGCTTCGGCAGCCGTGCCATTGGTCGGGTTGGCGCCGCCTACATGCTCTACAACCGGGATATTACCATAGTCGCTCCATGCCCAGTAGTAATGTAAGGCTCTTACCATCCGTATTTCAGCAATCATCTGTTCTTTGCTGAGCGGCAGGTTCATATTACTTACATCTATTTTCTGTATATTATCTATAAAGCTGTTGCAGTAACCGATTGCCTGGTACATATTCTGCCATTCGGAAAGTAACCAGGCATCCTGCGGCGCCCAGGTATGCTGGTGCAGCCGTATCCACTGGCCTTCCTGGTCAACATAGCCAAACAATACCGGTACAAGCGCTTCATCGGTTGTAAACTCTGTTACCTGAAAATGCACCTGGTAAATATGCGTTTGCATAAAGCTGTAAGGCAATACATAAGCGGCAACCACCTGGTCGGCGGTCTGGTAAAAATTTCCGGGTGTATCGCTGCTATATACTTTCTCTGTTAGTTTTTTGCTGCAGCTAAGGCCGGCTGCGGTTAGTACAAACAACAGCAATATATAATGATTCAATTTTTTCATAACAATGTTTGAAAGATTAAAAATTAATGTCCACACCGAATGTGTAGGTACGGGTACTTGGATAATAACTGTAATTGGGTTCTAATCCCGGCCCATTGTCGGTTTCAGAGTTTGGATCGGACGGATAAAAATTGACTTGCAACTCCGGATCGGTGCCCGAAAAACCGGTAAACGTAAGCAGGTTGGCGGCTGTAAAATAAAAATGAACATTTTGCACGTAAGCAGAATGCTTAAGCGGAATGGTATAACCGATGTTTAGATTTTCAACTTTCAGGTAAGCTCCGTTTTCTATATAATAACTTGAAAAAATGGGCACATCATTGAGTTTTGAATTAAGCACCGAGGTAAACTGGTTGTACCGTGCATAAAAATTTCCGTTTTCGTGAAATAGTTTTTTACCATTTACCGCTTTATAGCCGGCCGCCCCTTTTAATAACAGGGAAACATCCAATTTTCCAAAGCTGAAATTATTGGTAAGGCCATACGTGTATTTGGGTATGCTATTGCCAAGATAAACATAATCAGCAGGCCCAAGGTCGCTGCTTGTAATTTCTTTGCCTTCTTTATCTTTAAATCTCCATTGGCCATCATCGGTGATGCTGGAAAAGCGAGGCCCATAAAAGACCGCTACCGGTTGGCCCGGCGCTAATCTTTGTACAGAAACACCTTCGGATATATGTGTAATATCAATGGCCGACCCAAAAAACTGGTCGCTGGTTACAGAAACAATTTCATTTTTATTATACGCTGCAGTGGCAATAACGTTCCAGCTAAAGCGCTTCGTGCCTGCCAGTTTTGCATTTAACAACAATTCGATGCCTTTATTATCCATTTCGCCTGCGTTGGCAAAAATGGTTGGAAATATTTGTGAAGGCAGTTGTGCATTGTAGTTACCTACCAGGTTCTTTATCTTCCGGTCGTACACATCTAAAGATCCGCTTAGCAAGCCATCTTTAAACAAGGTAAAGTCAACCCCGATATTCGTTTCATATTTTGTTTCCCACCGCAGCAATGGGTTTGCGTTGGTAGTAGGCCCGTATGGTAAAACCCAGGTGCCGCCATCGGGAGTACCCAGATAACTGCTTTGCGATCCGTTAAAAAAGGTTCCAATGGTTGCCAGCGACTGGTAAGGAATCAATGCGCCCTGGTTGCCGGTTACCCCGTAACCGGCACGTATTTTAAGAAATTTTACAACCGAAGAGTTTGCCAGAAAATTCTCTTTGCTCAACACCCAGCCTGCAGAAACACCGGGAAAGTTTCCCCATTTGTTGTTGGCTCCCAATACCGAAGCGCCTTCCCGCCTGATGCTGACGTTCAAAAGGTACTTTTGCTTGTAATCGTAAATGATTCTTCCAAAGTAGGCAAGTATCGTTCTTTCAGAGGCATAGCTGCCTATAAAAACGGGTCCTCTGTTAAAGTTGGGATCAAGCGTGTTTAAAGCAGCGCCCGCCCCCAGATTGTTGTACAAATAGGCATTGGTTAAAAAACTATTATTCCCGGCGCTGAAGCCTTCATCAAAAATATCCTGGTACGAATAACCGGCAATAGCATTTACATGGTGACTGCCGAATGCTTTATCATAGCCAAGTGTTGTTTCCAGTATATTGTTAGTCGTATTATTTTCCGACCTCGAAGCTTGTCCGTTCGTTCCGTTTATTACCTGGAAATACTCATCGCGGTCGGAGAAAGAGCCGTCTAAAACATCGTTTTTAATTAATGAATAGGTAACCGAAGCAGTTAAGGATGGCAGCAAATGATACCCTGCATTGACAGTGCCTAAAAAACGTTTCTCTTTGGTATTATAGGTATTCTGGTAAATATTGGCTACCGGGTTCCATTGCAGATGAAAAGGCACATCGTGCTGAAAAAAATTGCCGGAAGAATCGTAAACCGGATAAGTAGGATTCATGTTCAGCGATTGCGCTATGGCACCATAGTTTGCAAAATCTCTTGTGTCGAACGAATTCACTATCGTTAAGCCAAAGTCCAGTTTATCATTCAACGCCTTTGTATTCAGTCGGAAGGTTCCATTTACAAACTCCCTTTTAGACCGGAGATCAATACCCTGATTATTACGGTAATTAACCGATGCATAATAGGTAGTCTTTTCGTTGCCGCCGCTTACCGACAAGTTATGCGAATGGCTTACCGGTGTTCTGGTTACTGCATCA
This sequence comes from Ilyomonas sp., assembly GCA_965247435.1. Classification (GTDB taxonomy): domain Bacteria; phylum Bacteroidota; class Bacteroidia; order Chitinophagales; family Chitinophagaceae; genus Ilyomonas. The sequence continues at coordinate 4,672,637 of OZ252019.1, forward strand.
AACCAGTTGGTATTTGCACCCTGATCGTCAATATCGGCGCCGATTTGCGCTCCGTATTTTTTATACCCGGCGGCATCCAGCACATCGTATTTTTTTGCGATGGTGGAAGTGGTAACATAGCCGCTGTAGTTTACTTTTATGGTACCGGACCTGCCGCGTTTTGTAGTTACGATAATAACGCCGGCAGTTGCTCTCGACCCATAAATAGCTGCAGCCGATCCATCTTTTAATATGTCAATAGAAGCTATATCGCTTGGGGCAATGGTTTGTAAATCTCCACCAGGCACGCCATCAATCACTACCAGCGGGCCCGCGCTGTAACCGGTAACGGTTGCCGGTCCGCGCAGCGAAAAATCAGCGCCGGCATTAGGGTCTGCCCTGCTGGTATTGCTTACTGCCAAACCAGCCACTTTGCCGGCAATTAAAGTAATAGGATCATTAATCTGGCCGCTGTTAAAGTCTTTTGCATTTACCGTTGCGATGGCGCCGGTAACGGTTTCCCGCTTTTGTGTGCCATAGCCAATCACCACCACCTGGTCGAGCGAGTTGGCAGCGCCTTTAAGGCTGAGTTGTAAAGTATTATTGCCCAGCTTTATCACTGTACTGCTGCTTACAGCAGTTTCGTAGCCAATGTAGGTGGCAGTAAACCGGTAGGTAGCGCCGGGCTTTAAGTTACGGAAGATAAATACACCTTTGTCAGTAGTGGTGGTGGTAAAAGCTTCTTTCTCATTAACATTGGTTGCAGTTACCGTTACGCCTTGCAGGAAGTCTCCGGTTTCCCCGGTGATGACGCCGGTTAAGAGCGCCTGCTGCGCCATGGCGTTAATCTGCAGCAACATCAGCAGCAACACTAAAAACCAGGAATGTTTGCTCATAGCAGCGTTTCTTTTCATACAATCAGTAGTTTAGTTCTTAATAACAAACAGTTGCTAATTGAAACAATGATTGTAGGAAAAAGGGTGACACATATAAAAGATTTTAAGGGTCTGAAAACAAACAGGAGATCAAACTGATTAAATTAGTACAGGTTGGTTTTAAATTTATATCAATAAGGCCACCGGGCAAGCGCCGTTTAGGGTTAGTAGAATGCCTTGAGAAGTTCTACCCTGCTCAAAAGAAATTTTATTGATTATTTACTTGCTCAGGTGCATGCTTCGTTCTTTGTACAGGGTGCGGAAGTAAGGATCGCGCAGGTCTTTGATAAAACGGATGGCTTCGCCGGTACTCTTCATTTCAGGTCCGAGTTCTTTATTAACGTTGGGAAATTTATTAAAGCTGAATACCGGTTCTTTAATGGCAAAGCCTTCCAGCTTTTTCTCGATAGTGAAATCTTTAAGCTTGGCAGCCCCTAACATTACTTTGGTAGCGATATTTAAAAAAGGCACCTGGTAAGCTTTGGCAATAAAAGGCGTGGTGCGGCTGGCGCGCGGGTTAGCTTCTATTACAAATACATTGTTGTTCTTTATCGCAAACTGTATATTGATAAGGCCAAGGATATTTAATGAGCGTGCAATCTTTTCTGCGTAATATTCCATAGTGGTTATCACCAGCGGCGTAAGGTTAAAGGCAGGCAGCACGGCATTGCTGTCGCCGCTGTGGATACCGGCAGGTTCAATGTGTTCCATTACACCCATTACATGAAAATCATCCCCGTCAAAAATGCCGTCTATTTCCGCTTCCTGGCAGCGGTCTAAAAAATGATCAACCAGTATTTTATTGTTAGGAATATGTTTTAATAAACTGATGACCGCTTTTTCTACTTCCTCATCGTTTATCACAATGCGCATACGCTGGCCGCCGAGCACATAGCTGGGGCGCACCAGCACCGGGTAGCCTACCTTATTAGCTACTTCTATCGCCTCGTCTGCAGTATAGGCGGTACCATATTCCGGGTAGGGAATGTCCAGTTCTTTCAGCAGGTCGCTAAAGCGGCCGCGGTCTTCGGCAATGTCCATATTATCGAACGAGGTACCGATGATGCGGATGCCTTTCTGATGCAGCCGCCGCGCAAGTTTCAGCGCGGTTTGCCCGCCCAGTTGCACGATAACGCCTTCGGGTTTTTCCAGCTCTATTATTTCCCATAAATGCTCCCAGTACACCGGCTCAAAATACAGCTTGTCTGCCATATCAAAATCAGTGGATACCGTCTCAGGGTTGCAGTTGATCATAATGGCCTCATAACCACATTCTTTAATGGCAATTAAGCCATGAACACAGCAATAGTCGAATTCGATACCCTGGCCAATCCGGTTAGGGCCGCTGCCGAGCACTATTATCTTTTTTTTTGTAGATGGAATGGACTCGTTGGAAGAAAGTGTGTTGTTCATTTCGTAAGATTGCGCAAAAATAGGGGTTGTTGCAACACGGATGGTATAGATTTACAACACCTATTAGCACCGGCAGCTTTTTGCTTTCCACAGCGGTAGAGACCATATTTTTATCGCAATAAAATGTAAGAAATAATTACAGGCGTTATACCGGGGAATGCGGATTGATGGCAGAGACGCTATCAACGGCAATTAAACTGCTGCCCGCGGAACCAACAAGCAGGGCTTTGTGCAGGCAGGGCATTGTTGTTTGTCCAGCCCGGAACTGAAGCCCGGTAAAAAAATAAAAGTACAAGATAACAACTAAAAGCCTGGGCAGCATTCCGTTCAGCCCGAACCAAAGTACAGCGATGCAAACAGCCGAAGCTTCAACGTCCAGCCCTGCTTGCACAAAACCCATGTTTTATGTTCGCCCTTCGTCTTAGTGTGGCAAAATGAATACTGTGTCCAATGAAGCAGGGTGTGTCTCGGGAAGCGTTGTCACAAGGCAGGCTCTTTTGTAAGGTTGGCTTTTGTGTGTCGGCTTTGCGTGCCTTGCAAATGTGCCTGACATGGTGCGTTGGCTTATTTAAGGATTATGTCTTATTGCTGTAGCCTTGCAAGCTGTTTAAGCACAAATAAAAATGTACTCCCTGTTCCAAAATCGCTTTTTACATTTATTGTTCCGACTTATGCTCCAATCAATTTTTTCCTAATAAAAAGCACTAATACTGTACCTGCTTTTTTTGTTCCAGGTATGCGGAGTAAGGGTCAAACATTTTGTCAGCGTATTGAGGAGCGGTATATTGCTATGTGTCTGTTACAGAAAATTGTATAGTGATACCCACCAATGTAGATACATCCAAAACACAGGAAGTTGGTCAATATCTGCACCAAAAAAGAACGTAAGATTTTGCTGATATTTCCCTTTTTAAAAAAATTTGGTTGTTTAAAATATTCATATAGATTTGCAATACATAGAAACACAATGCAACAAGAAGCTATTAATCAACGGGAACTTTTAAAAGGAACTTTAGGTACTATCATTTTACAATTGCTGAGTGATAACAAAAAGCTGTACGGCTACGAAATTACCCAATTGGTAAAAGTAAAATCAAACAGTGCAGTATTAGTAAAAGAAGGCTCACTTTATCCTGCTTTGCATAAATTAGAGGCAGACGGATTTATAAAATCCGAAGAAGTATATATAGGTAAAAGAGTAAGGAAATATTACAGCCTGACGCCTCCCGGGAAAAAATATACTAAAGCCGCTATACAGGAATTGCAAAGTTTTATTGAAACAATGCAACATTTATTAATTCCAAACCTGCCCAACAATGTACCGGCTTAGCAACAACGAAATAGACACAATACATAACAAGCTAATGGCAAGCGCTACATTAAACAATGGTATAGAGCCTGAAATACTTGACCATGTTTGTTGCGTGATAGAAGATACGTGCAAGATTGAGGAAACTTCCTTTGAACAAGCATTAGCCGATGCCATTGCATTGGTATGCCCCAATGGCATTAGTGAAATAGAAATTGAAAAATCTTTTTTATTAACCCATAAACATTTAACAATGAAAAAAGCCGTTTTCATCAGTGGCTATATTGCCGCTACGTGCATTGCTTTAGGCCTTATGCTCAAAACCTTTCACTGGGATGGCGGATGGACTTTTTTGTTAGCAGGTTTCGGTATTCTGTTGCTATACTCTTTGCTGTGGTTTGCTCATTCATTAGCGGGATTTCCCCAAAAACCCGTAAACGAGAAAGTACAAATAGTATCGGGTGCCGGTGCAGGAGCAATAATAGCTATTGGCGGCGCTTTTAAAGTATTGCATTACCCTTATGCCGATATACTTTCACTGGCTGGCATTGTATTGCTTGTAGCACTTTTCTTTCCTGTATTTTTTTACAGGTCTTATGAAAAATCTGTTGCCGGTAAATAATGGAGGAGAAGATGTTAAGAGGTTACCTGTCGATAGAAATTGTTTTGCTGATGTGTTGCAGTAAAGTTGAGGAGAGTCCCGTCCGCTGGGGTGGTAATGCCTTGGCTTTTTAGCTATTTGCGAGGTTGGCCTTGTGTCGGGGTTTTGTAAGCCTTTCAGTGTGCTAAAAATAGCATGGGGCCGGGTGGCAAGGTCATGGGTGTTTGAATTTAATCAGGATGCTATTTAGGGTGACATACAACAGCCTGACAGTAAAATAAGATTCATTTGCCAAGTAATTTCTAAGCAGCCGGTCCCAATTAACAACTGACCATTTATCAAATTCAATAAAAAAATTTGTATCGTTTTTCAATTTTCAGTTTTTCCATGTTACTGTCGCTTTGCTGCAGGGCTCAACTGCAGCGGTTTACTTTTTCACAGTCTAAAATGGGCTCGCCCTTTAATCTTATTTTTTATACTACTGATTCGGCCAGGGCAGATCAACTTGCCCGGCAATGCTTTCAATTGGTAGATTCTTTCAATACTATCTTCAGCGATTACCTGCCGGAAAGCGAGCTAAACAGGCTATCATCCACGGCAGGCAACGGCAGGCCGGCAAGCGTTTCGCCAGCCCTGCTGGATATAATTTTGCGCAGTAACGAAGCTTATGAAAAAAGCGGCGGCGCTTTTAGTATAACCATTGGACCGCTGATAAAAATCTGGCGTACTGCAAGAAGGGAACATACGTTTCCGCCCGACTCCATCATCCGTAAAGCATTAGTGCTTACTAACTTTAAAGATTTATTGGTTGACAGTGCGGCTAATACGGTGCTGCTGCAACAGCGGGGCATGCAGCTTGATCTCGGTGGCATTGCAAAAGGCTATGTAGCCCAGCAGGTAATTGATTTTTTAAAAGCAACCAACATCCCGCAGGCGCTTGCAGATGCCGGCGGTGATATGGCCACCGGTGATCCGCCACCGGAAAAAGCAGGCTGGACTATTGGTGTGAACGTGCCTGAAACGGAAGACGACCTGCAGGATAAAAGGATACTGCTGCACAACAGGGCAGTGGCAACCTCCGGTGATGTGTATCAGTATATAGAACACAATGGAAAAAAATATTCTCATATTACCGACCCGCGAACCGGCTACGGCGTTACATTGCAACGGAATGTAACCGTAATTGCAAAAGACGGCGCTACCGCAGACTGGCTGGCTACCGCGTGCAGCATCCTGCCATTACGCAAAGCGAAGGGGGTTGCTGTTGCTATGCGGGCGGAATTGATGATTGCAATTCAAAAAAAGGGTAAGGCTTTATTATATTTTACCAAAGGCTTCGCTCATTATTTTAGTCCTGAAAAATCTGATGGTTAGTTTTGTTTCCTTTACTATATTTCAGCTTTCTACTATGCTACCATTGAAAAATTTTTTATTAGTAATTCTTTGTATCACTTGCTCGCTGGCTGCAACGGCCCAGCCTGCCGGTGACACCTTTAAAGTATATGAGCAAGCGATACCCGGCAGCGAACTCCGCAGCAAAATGATACCCATACCCGGCGGTACTTTTTTAATGGGCAGCATTGCAGCCGACAAGGCTAAAAAGGAGGACGAAACGCCGCAACGCACCGTTACCGTTTCCCCTTTCTGGATGGACGCTTACGAAGTGAGCCGGGATGCATTCGATGTTTTTTTTAAGGATGAAACGATCAGTCAGAATTCGGCCGTAGATGCCATTACACGGCCCAGCCCGCAATACATAGATTTTAGCCTTGGTATGGGCAAAGAAGGCGGCTATCCTGTAAACAGTTTATCGCAGTACGCAGCGCTCATGTATTGCCGCTGGCTGTATCATAAAACCGGTATATTTTACCGGCTGCCTACGGAGGCTGAATGGGAATATGCCTGCCGTGCCGGCAGCGCAGCTACTTATTTTTTTGGTAATGACAGCACACAATTAGATAAATATGCGTGGTATAATAAAAACAGCGGCAACAAATTTCAGAAGGCCGGCCAGAAGCTGCCCAATGCCTGGGGATTGTACGATATGCTGGGTAATGTAAGCGAATGGACACTTGACCATTATGACGAAAATTACTTAAAGAACTTAGCCGAAAAAACTACCGATCCGATGGCGCCTGCCAATAAAGCTAAATATCCAAAAACCTTGCGCGGCGGCAGCTTTACAGACGAGGCTGTTGCATTGCGCAGCGCTGCACGGTTGGCATCGGAGCCTGTCTGGAACCGGCGCGATCCGCAGATACCACGCAGCAAATGGTGGATTACCGATGCGGCCTTTACCGGCTTCCGCATTATCCGTCCGCTGCAAGGGCCAACTGCTGCAGGGGCCGATGATTTTTTTAAGCAGTATCTTGGCAAATAAATTCTTTTTACTTTAAACTATATCTCATGAACAACGATGCTTTGCAAAAAACAGATTCTTCCCGCAGGGATTTTGTAAAACAGGCAAGCCTTGCCGCCGGCGGACTTATCGTAATGCCGATGCTCTCCAAAGCGAACTATTTTTCCGGCGCAGCCGACACTATCAAAATTGTACTGGTCGGTTGTGGCGGCCGCGGCACCGGCGCTGCTACCCAGGCTTTATTAACCAAACAAAATGTAAAGCTGGTAGCGCTGGCAGATGCCTTTAGAGACAATCTTGATAATTGCTACAATGCGCTTACATCCGATGATATGACGGATGCTGCCGGTAAACCAACGAGCCTGAAAAGCCGGATTGATGTGCCCGAAGAAAGAAAATTTGTTGGCTTTGATGCATACAAAAAAGCTATAGCATTAGCCGATGTGGTACTGCTGGCAACGCCGCCGGGCTTCCGGCCAATCCATTTTGAAGAAGCCATCAGTCAGAACAAACATGTATTCATGGAGAAGCCGGTAGCTACCGACCCTGCGGGTGTGCAAAAAGTACTGGCTACAGCAGCTATTGCCAAACAAAAAAAACTTAATGTAGTGGTAGGGCTGCAGCGCCGCTACCAGAATTCTTACAAGGAATTATATAAACGTAAAGACCTGATCGGCGACATTACCTCGATGCAGGCCTGGTGGAACAACGATGGCGTATGGGTGCGTCCGCGCAAGCCCGAACAAACAGAAATGGAATACCAGATGCGCAACTGGTATTACTTCGTATGGCTTTGCGGCGATCACATTACGGAGCAGCACATTCATAATTTAGACGCCGTATGCTGGTTTAAGGATGCTTACCCGGTACGTGCACAAGGCATGGGTGGGCGGCAGGTGCGCAAAGGAAAAGACAATGGCGAAATATTCGATCACCACTTCGTAGAGTTTGAATATGCCGATGGGTCTAAACTCAACAGCCAGTGCCGGCATATCCCGGGCACTATGAGCAAGGTAGATGAACTGATTGTAGGCACAAAAGGAAAAATACAATGCGGTGACGCTAATATTGTAGATGGCAAGGGCAAAGTACTGTACCAGTTTGATAAGAAAGGTGAGAACAATCCTTACCAGACCGAGCATGATGAACTGTTTGAAACCATCGCCAAAGGCGATTATAAATTTGCTAATGCAGAGTATGGTGCCAGGAGCAGTATGACTTCTATTTTAGGGCGCCTGGCTACCTACAGCGGGCAGGTGGTAGAGTGGGATAAAGCTATCAATTCCGGGCTCGATCTGCATCCGAAAGTATATGCATGGGATGCAGCGCCGCCGGTGGTACCCGATGCCAACGGGTTGTATGCCATTGCCGTGCCCGGCGTTACCAAGTATGTATAATGTCAAAAGACATTAAAAAACAAAACCCCGCAACTGCGGGGTTTTGTAAATATATTATATGGAATAAAACAAATTTCTACAGCAAAAGTTACCCTTAAGAAAACAAATACTTCTTTACCGGTGATGAAACTGATAACAATTCGGTAAACGTAGTTTTTATTCTGCCCATCCAGGATTGTTGTTTTTCTACATCATTTCCAAAATATTCGGCCTGCATAATTTTCATCTTCAACAACAGGAGGCTGGAGCTGTCTATGGTAGCAGCATCTGCACCACAGCCTTCAATAATGCATGCTCTTCCACTAACCCGTAAACGCGAATCTCTCCCTTTCTGATAGTAGTCAAGGTATGCAAAAAACTCTTTGTCAACCTGTGGCGCATAGTTGCCGTTGCATGATGTGTAAAACCAGATATATCCATCGTTGTCCACTTTTAAAGTACTGATAATGTTGTTAGGTAATTGCAGCACAGAATTCATCTCAGCCTTAAACAGGGCAATTCTGATATCTTCAATTTTTGCTTTTAAAAAATCCAGCGTAGTATCATTAGGGTGCATAGAAATTGTTTTATACTATTTAAAATTCAAATGCTGTACCAGTTAGCAATAGTGTAAGAGAGTTTTTATAAAAGTTGCTGTTTTGCTAAATTTTGTGGAAGTTTTTCCTCATGATAAAGACGCTGCCCGGTTGCAATACGCTGCTTAGGTAATAATTTTTAATTATAAGATGTGCAAAAGGTTGCCAAAACGTTTAAACATAATATAAAAATTTACCATATTGGTATAATATATTCCCATTTGTAAACTATTATTCAAAAACTTACACATTTCTATTAAGCTAATGGTAAACAGTAAAACGGTGGAATAAAAACTGCATAGCTAAAGACATGGAAGCACCAGCAGAACAGGTATTGAACTTACCGGAACGAAAAATCAAGGCCATTTTACACGACGCAGAAAAGGCCGCCAAAGCAGTAGATCTTATATATGTAAGTGATACAATACCGGGAATACAACGTATTAAGCGCGGCAAATCCTTTTCTTACCTGGTTAGCGACCAGCCATTGGAAGATGAAGCACAACTGCAGCGCATTAAAAGTCTTGTTATTCCGCCGGCGTGGCAAAACGTATGGATCTGCGCGCTGCCCAACGGCCACCTGCAGGCTACCGGCCTTGATAAGCTTATGCGCAAGCAATACCGTTATCACCCGCTTTGGAATGCCTTGCGCAACCATACAAAGTTTTATCGCCTGCACGAATTTGGCAGAGCCTTACCGGCTATGCGGCTGCAATTGGAAAAAGATATTGCCCTGCCGGGCTTGCCGGTAGAAAAAGTATTGGCCACGGTAGTAAGCCTGATGGAACGTACACATATACGCATTGGCAACAACGTGTACGAAAAGCTATATGGCTCTTTTGGTCTCACCACTTTAAAAGATAAGCATGTACAGGTAAAAGGCACGCACCTGCGTTTTACTTTCCGGGGTAAAAAAGGCATAGAGCATGATATTGACATAACCAGTAAACGGTTGGCAAATATTGTAAAGCAATGCCGCGATATCCCGGGTAAAGAATTATTTCAGTACTATGATGAGCAGGGAACTAAAAAGTGTGTTGATTCGGGGATGGTAAACAGTTATATAAAACAAATAAGCGGCGGCGATTTTTCGGCTAAGGATTTTCGTACCTGGGCCGGTACCGTACAGGCATTGCTGACCTTTAAAGAAATAGGTTTTTTTGATACGCAAACCGAAACAAAGAAAAAGGTTGTACAAGCGCTGGATGATGTGGCCAAACATTTAGGCAATACCAGAACTGTATGCAAAAAATATTATGTGCACCCGGTAATAATTTCACTTTACGAAAGCAAGGAACTGGAAAAGTACATAGCCACTTTAGAGGCCATAGAAAAGCCCGACAATAAAGCAGACTTAACAGCCGAAGAAAAATTACTGATGAAAATACTGGAAGCCGCGTAAAGTTTTCACTTATTTCTAACTCAACATATTTCAATGTGTTGAGTAAGTTATTCCTCAAAAAAGAAGATTCTTTTCTTATAAAATAAAATGAACAAACACCGTAATGCAACAGTAGCGGGCTTTTTATGCTGTTGCCAATGAATGGCACAGAGTTGTTTATATAACATACACCTATAAATTAATAACTATAGGGATATGTTTGTTTTTACATAAATTAAACCTTGCTTACAAATTAATAAACCTTTAAAAATTCAAACACGCAGTACAATGATTAATGGAACATTACTACAGTTTTTTCACTGGTATATACCTGCCGATGGCAGCTTATGGAACAAATTAAAAGACGATACAGCCTACCTCGCTTCGCTGGGCATTAACGCGGTATGGCTGCCGCCGGCGCAAAAGGGCGCCGATGGCCCCAATGCAAGCGGTTATGATGTTTATGATATTTACGACCTTGGCGAGTTTGACCAGAAAGGCAGTGTACGAACCAAATACGGTACTAAAAAAGAATTGATTGCGGCAGTAAATGCTGCACATAAAAACGGCATACAGGTATATGCAGATATTGTTGTAAACCACCTCGGCGGCGCAGACGAAAAAGAAAAAATAAGCGTAAAAAAAGTTGATCCCGAAAACAGGAATGAGTTTATCAGCGAGGCTTTTGAAATAGAAGCTTATACCAAATTTACCTTTCCCGGCCGTAAAGGAAAATACTCTGGGTTTATATGGGACCACCGCTGTTTTAGCGGCGTTGATTATGCAGCCGACCTTAGCGAGAATGGCATCTTCAGCATTTTAAATGAATATGGAGAAGGCTGGGAAAATGTAGTGGACGAAGAAAAAGGAAACTACGATTACCTGATGTTTAATGATATAGAATTTCGCAATCCTGCCGTTCGGGATGAACTGAAGAAATGGGGCAAATGGCTGCATGATACTATTGGCTTCGACGGTGTGCGGCTGGACGCTGTAAAACATATTGCGCCCGAATTTTATAATGAATGGTTGTTTTATATGCGTGCCGAAGTAAAGCCGGATTTGTTTGCCGTAGGCGAATACTGGGCGCCCGGCAATCTGCCTTTATTGGAAAAATACCTTGCTGCTGTAAACGAAAGCATGAGCTTATTTGACGCCTCGCTGCATAAGTGCCTGCACGAAGCGTCTCAGAAAGGTAAAGATTTTGACCTTACGCAAATTTTTAAAGGTTCGCTGGTCGAAACAAAACCACAGCTTGCTGTAACGGTAGTTGATAACCACGATACGCAACCTTTACAATCGCTGGAAGCGCCGGTAGAGGCATGGTTTAAGCCTATTGCTTATGCACTGATATTATTGCGCGAAGGCGGTTACCCCTGTGTCTTTTACCCGGATTTGTATGGAGCGCAGTATAAAGATTATGGCAGGGATGGCAACGAATACGAAATATGGCTTAATAAATGTTCTGAACTGGAAAGCCTGCTGCTTGCAAGAAAGCAGTTTGCCTTTGGCGCGCAACGCGATTATTTTGATCATCCCAATTGTATTGGCTGGACAAGAGAAGGTTTAGAGGAAAATGAAAATTCAGGCTGTGCAATACTGGTATCTAATAGTGAGGAAGGCTTTAAAGAAATGGAAGTAGGTAAAAAATTTGCCGGTAAAGTATTTGCTGACTGGCTAAAAAAACATCCGGCAGAAGTACTGATAAACGAAGATGGCCGGGGTACTTTTTTTGTAACGCCAGGCTCGGTATGCGTTTGGGTGCTAAAAGAAAATATTATTAACCAATAAACAATCATTCTATGAAAAAGTATTCCTTCTTATCAATGCTCCTTTTAGTAGCTGTTACCTTTAGCAGTTGCCAGGCTATCGGCGACATTTTTAAAGCGGGTATGTGGTCAGGTATCATCATCGTAGTAATAGTAGTTGCACTTATCATCTGGCTTTTTAGCCGCATGGGTGGCCGTAAGTAACATTACAGCCTTTACAAGTCCCTGCTTTTAACAAAACCGAGCAGCAGACCGGCTATAGTTTTATACTATTATTGGCCATCAAAAACCAGGGCAGGAAGTTCATGAAATCAACTATTGATGAAAGAATACGTGCCGGCTATATAGCAACATTTATTCTTTTATTTTTTTCTTACTCCATTACTTTTTATACAGCAGAAAAGTTGCGCGATCAGTCCCTGTTGGTAGATCATACCAACAGGCTTATCAACAATTTTGAGTACCTGCTGTCCGGTGTAAAAGATGCGCAGCGCGGCTCCCGGGGCTATTTTATCGTAGGCGATACCACTTTCCTTACACCGCACCGCACCAGCTTTAAAACAGTTGATTCGGCTTGTACCAATTTAAAACAACTGCTGCTCGATGAAAAATTCGCTACCATAAACAACGGGCAATACCAGCGGCTGCTGCAATTGCAGGATACGATTAAAGATGAGTATGCCATAATAGAAAATGCGCTGCTTACTTTCAGGCAAAACGCATCCAGGGTTTCGGATAGCATTATCCGGTACGAATACCAGAATAAAAAGCTGATGGATTATATTGATGCCGAAATAAGAGATATCCAGCATATTGAAAACAAAACCATGCTGAGCCGGCTTAGCCAGTTGGACCGGTATATCAATACGTTGCAGATCATCAATATTACATCGCTGCTTATTGCTATTTTATTGTCTGTTTATTCCATCACTACTTATACTAAAGAAAATAAAGCCCGCCGGCATGCCGATTTGCAGGCGAATGCCTATCGTGGCCAGTTGGAAGAAAGGATAGCAGAACTGCGGGACACCAACGAAGAAATAAAACGCCTGCGCAGTATTGAAAAGTTTGCCGCTACAGGACGTATTGCCCGCACTATTGCGCATGAAGTGCGCAACCCGCTTACCAATATCAGCCTTGCTACAGAACAACTGCACGAAGAAATACCACATAACGAAGAAACGGAGCTGCTGGTGCACATGATTGACCGCAACACTATACGCATTAATCAGTTGATCACCGATCTGCTAAATTCTACAAAGTTTGCCCAGCTCAATTTTAGCAGGGCAAATGTGAACGATATTTTAAATGAAGCGCTGGAATGGGCAAAAGACCGGCTGGAGCTTAAAGGTTTTACAGTAAATAAGCAATATGCAGAAGACCTGCCGGAGGTATATGTAGATGTAGAAAAAATGAAGATCGCTTTTTTGAATCTTATTGTAAATGCAGCAGAAGCAATGGAAAAGGGCAAAGGCGTGCTGGCAATTATAACCTTGAAAAATAAAGATAAATGTATTGTTCGTATTAAAGACAATGGCGCCGGCATCACTGAAGAGTATATGCCGCGGCTTTTTGAACCTTACTTTACAAGTAAAATGAAAGGCTCGGGCTTAGGCCTTACCAATACCCAGAATATTGTGCTTAACCACAAGGGAAGTATTTATGCAGAAAGTGAGCCGGGCAAAGGCACTACGTTTACTATAGAGCTTGCCATTGCTTAACCCGATACCGCTATTTCTTTATAAATTGTAAAGCATCAGTTTTCAACTTTAGGTTATGGCGCCGCCTGCACTTTAAGCGTTACCTGGGCATCATCGCCCAGCACCATGCTGTTTTTACCTACCCCAAAGTCGCGGCGGTTAATGGTAAAGCTGCCCCCAAAAACATAGCCGCTGGCCGTTTTATTAATAGTAAAAGGGAAAGCAATAGCTTTCGTAGTTCCCTTGATAGTAAGGTTACCGCTTACTGTCAGCGCACTGTTAGCCGTTGCAATGCCGGTACTTACAAAGCTGATAAGCGGATACTTCGCTGCGTCAAAATATTCTTCCTTTTTTAAATGACTGTCTCTTGCATCCACACCGGTGTTGATAGTATTTACCGCTGCACTTACAGTAATACTGCTGGCAGCCGGATTCTCTTCATTCCATTGTATGCTGCCTTTCAACCCCTTTAATTCTCCTTTAGTGCTGATGCCAAAATTTTTAATGGTAAAGGTTACTGCATCGTCGCTGTCAACCGGGTGCAGGGCAAGCAGCGCAAATGCACTCATCGTTATAAAGCATACAAACAACATTGCTGTAATTAACGTATTTCTCATATTTCAAAAGTATTCTTTAGCGGAGTAATTGCCGCAAAGCAGCCGGTAAAAAAATGGTAAATGGCACCGTACTCATAATCTTCAGCTCTTCCCCGAATGTGGTTTCATTATCAAGAAATTTAAATACCTGCTGCGGCTTGTTTTTTTTAAACAAATCCGAAAAAATATCAGAAGCATAGGACTGCCGCTTATACAAAATGTTTAAAAGCGTATTGTCGTACAACTGAAACCGTTTATTAAAAAGGCCTGGTTCTGTATGCGGCGCTTTGCCCTCCGTTAACGCCTTCACAATAGCGGCTGCATGTTTTTGTATAAACCGGAAAGTATAGCCGCTGCTGCCTTTCGTTTGCCCGCCGGCAGTGCCCATGTTTACAATGCGTTTATAGCCTTGGCTGTATGTATAAGTGCTCATCGGTATTACACCAAACTCTTCTTCCAATATTGTATATGCTGACAATTTCAAATACTGCCGGATATAATTTTTTAAACCCTCATCGTACGCCTGCTTTTCCAGCAAAGCCGGCGAAAATACAGTGTATTCAACAAGGGCTTTGTTGCCGGCAACCGGCAATGTATATACGAACGTATTGGCTGCGCTTTCCGTTGCCCGGAAATCCATAAACACAGCTACTTCTTTGTTAAATGCCGCTTCCGGCGTTTGGATAAGCCAGCCTTTAAAATGCTGCAACAAACTACCTTCCTGCTGCAGCAGTTCCGGCTTAAAAACAATGCTGTTAAAAATATAATCGCAGGTGTATTCAGCATCTTCAGTTGTTACAATTGCATGTGCGCTGTTTTGTTCGATACGTACTACCGTATCCTGTATAAAGCGGATAGTACCATACTGTTTTACCTGTTGCAAAACGTAGTTGTAAAAATCAATGCCGCGGATCATCTTATACTCATACGGACCAATATCGAAACGCGCCGAAAAAGCAGTGCTGTAAAAATCGAGCTGCTGCCAGCGGTGATGTACAATACTTTCAAAAAGGCCGGGCTGTGTTTCCCAAAAACACCAGGTGCGGTCATTGCTTTGCTTTATGTCTTTATCAATCAGCAATATGCGCTTCGCTTTAAAAAAATCATGTTGCAGCAGGTGCATCAGCAGGCTAAGGCCTGCACAGCCCGCACCGGTAATAATATAGTTGTAATGTTTTTGCAAAAAATCAGAACAAAATGTAAACAAAAATAGCGGCTTTGCACGCCGCTATTTTTTATATGTTGTATGGTCAAGCTTAATTAGCTGCCGAAACACTGTTTTTATTCAGCCCTGCTTCATAAGCGCTGATTGCGCCATGATTAATAAACGAAATCAGGTCCTGGTTCAGGCGTTCTCGTTCTGTGTAAAACAAGCCATGCGGCGCACCTTCATATACTACATACTGATTGTTGGGTATCAGTTCAGCAGCATGCTTGCCGCTGGTCTCTATAGGCACGGTTTTATCACTGTCACCATGAATAATAAGCGTAGGCACACTAATCATTGTTGCATCACTTCTAAAATCGGTATAAGCAAATGCCTTCATACAATCCATCGTTGCTTTGGGCGATGCCATAGACGCCAGCATACGGTAGTACTCGAGCAACGGCGTGCTCACCGGATGGTTTACTAAGTTTACGCCGAAGAATTGTTTGCCAAACGTGTCGAGAAACCCGATGCGGTCTTCTTTTGCCTGCTCACCCATTTGCTGCAGTTTATCCTGCGGTACGCCATCCGGGTTATCATCGGTCTGCGCAAGAAAAGGAACTATACTTGAGATTAATACTGCTTTACTTACCCGCTCACCGCCGTAGCGGGCAAAATAGCGGGCTACTTCACCGCCGCCCATGGAGAATCCTACCAGGGTTACATCGTGCAGGTCCAATTCATCCAGCACTGCTTTCAGGTCGGCAGTCATCGTATCATAATCGTATCCGCTCCAGGGCATATCAGACTTGCCAAAGCCGCGGCGGTCGTAGCCAATTACCCGCAGGCCTGCACCTACCAATGCATCTAACTGGTACTCCCATTGCTCTTTGCACAGGGGCCAGCCATGTATTAAGACTACTGGTTTGCCATGGCCGTAATCGAAATAAGCAAGCTTCACCGCTTCGCCGCTTGCAGCGTCCTTTGATTTGATGAATTTCATATAATTAATTTTTTTTTAGTGTAAAAAGAGGAGTAAAAAACATGCCATACTGATGTATTGAGAAATGCGGGCGTATCAACTTCTTTACCATAACAGTATGCAGTTGCAACCGGCAGCATACAGGCACGCCAGGCATAACATTAACAGAAGCGCTAAAGTTTTATTAACAGCAGGGAAACCTGCCTGAAAAAATAATTTTCCGGGATTAGTGCGGTTAATAAATCCGGTATTAAAAGAGTGCTGCTGTCTGGTAAGCGATACATTTATACAACTGCTCTAATATGAAGGCGATGGTTTTAAAAAGAAGCTCCTGATTTTAGTCTATAAGTTAATCTTTCAAATACTTACTTTTGCCGCCAAATTATTATACTGATGAACAACAGAACATTTACTATGATTAAACCCGATGCCACGCAGAATGGCAGCACCGGCGGAATTATAGATATGATTTTGAAAGCCGGTTTTAGCATAAAAGCTATGAAATGGACGAAGCTCAGCAAAGACGGGGCAGGCGCTTTTTATGAAGTACATAAGGAGCGCCCATTCTATGGAGAACTGGTGAATTTTATGAGTAGCGGTCCTATTGTAGCAGCTATATTGGAAAAAGAGAACGCAGTTGCTGACTTCAGAAAACTGATAGGGGCAACCGATCCTGCAAAAGCCGAGGAAGGAACAATCCGTAAAATGTATGCCGCATCAGTTGGCGAGAATGCAGTGCATGGCAGCGACAGTGATGAAAATGCAGCCATCGAAGGGGCCTTCTTCTTTTCGGGCCTGGAATTTTATTAATAAATTACCATATCCATTTTATAAATTAACTTTTAAAAATTTAATGGTTTTAAGAACTTCTGTTGGCATGATTTTCGACATCATAAAAATGTTTTTTAAGGGTTTAGGGTTGAAAAAAGGGGCACCGGTTTTCCGGAGCCCCTACTTTTTTGCAGTACCTTCTCTTTTTATTTTAAAACATTGTACAGGCTGCCGCTCTTTGCAAACAACCGGTCAATCTTTTTCTCTGTTGCAGCATCTTTTTCTACTGCCGGCGCATGGTGCGGTTTAATCCGTGCATCTATAATTACATTGCTGCAACCCCAGTGTTTGTTTTTGTAAAAGCTGTTGATGCCATGTATATCATTCGATGGATTGCAACGGGTAAACGTAACCCATAGGAAGTTGTTTAGTTTTTCAGATGTAAAGGCAGCATCATCACACAATACAATCATTGGCACTTCTTTTAAAGCTGCCGTTTTATCTTTTAACTGATCGTTTAACAAGTCTATTTCTTTCACAGCCTCCAATTGCGAAATATATTTCTTCGTCTGCAAACAAACAACGCCAGGCAGTACCAGTTTTGGACCGGCAAATTGCTGCAACTGCTGTATTGCCTCCGGCACTTCCGTAGCTAACGTTCGCTTTACCTCTCCGTAAGCCGCAAACACGACTTTACTGCCGCTGTTTAAGCCATCGCCGGAATAATCCAGCGTATCAATAGTGGTGTTGGTATAAAAATGAATATCGCGGGTGAGGTCAATCCGCGATAATACATAGTGGAAAAAGACTTCCACCGCATGCGCTTTTATAGTATTTGTTTCATCGGCCGTAATAAACAAAAACTTGGCAAGACTCAGCTGACCCGTACCTAAAATATGGTTGGCAATGGTTAGTATTTCTGCCGGCTGCCTTGCAGGTGCATAAGGCGTATAGCGCTCACTGCCTACCGCCAGCAACAACGGGTGCACGCCGGCTGCGTCTACCGCGTGTACTTCTTTTACCCCGGGAATTTCGGCAGGTATGGCATCACCGGTCATGTCGTGGATCAACTCACCAAAAGAAGTATCTTCCTGCGGCGGCCTGCCAACCACGGTAAATGGCCAGATGGCCTTGTTACGGGCATATACTTTATGCACTTTCATAAGCGGGAAAGGGTGCTGCAAACTGTAGTATCCCAGGTGATCTCCAAAAGGTCCTTCGGGCTTGTTATCGCCGGGATGCACCTCACCGGTTATTACAAAGTCTGCATCGGTGCTGATGCAGTAGCCATCTCTATATACATACCGGAATCTCCTTCCGCCCAATACGCCGGCAAAAGTCAGTTCACTCAAGCCTTCGGGCAGCGGCATCACGGCAGCTAATGTATGCGCCGGCGGGCCGCCTACAAAAATGCTTACTTTCAAAGGCTCGCCCCGCTTGTTCGCTTTTGTCTGGTGTACGCCGATGCCGCGATGCAACTGGTAATGCAGGCCTATTTCTTTGTCTCGTATATATTCATTGCCCCATAGCTGGATGCGGTACATGCCGAGGTTGGCATTCATTACGCCCCGCTTATCCATATCTTCGGTATAAACCTGGGGCAGGGTAACGAAAGCACCGCCATCCATTTTCCAGTGATGAATTTGCGGTAGTTGATGAATAAAAATTTCGTTTTGCAATACTGGTTTGCCAATTGGATTTTTAAGAGGCAATGCATGAAAAGCTGCCAAAGCCACACCTATATTTTTTAGCGGCTGCCGGAAAGCCGCAGCAGGATTGTTTTTTAATACAATCAGCTTTTGTACGTTTTGGTAGGTAGCACGAAAGATAAAGCGGCTTCTCTCCAGCGTTCCGAAGATGTTGGATGCAGCGCGGTAACTGCAGCCTTTTACATTTTCAAACAACAACGCGGGGCCTTTAGCTTCGTGTACCCGCAGGTGAATAGCCGCCATTTCGAGAAAAGGATCCACTTCTTCCTTTATGCGGATGAGCTGACCATGCCTTTCAAGATCCAGTAAACATTGCTCCAACGATGCGTACGCCATAAAGCAAAGGTCGGGCAGAAAGAACTAAAGCAAACGATTATTGCACGTACATACTGAACATGCTTTCATAATTGTCTCCTATCTGCATGGCTAACTTACCCGGCTCATGGCACATTGGCTGCTCGCTGATTTTAATATCGTGCCGGCCGCTAAACCATTTTGCCACATCCGCTTGTATAATCATCGTTGCCGGTTGCCCGTTGCCGGTTGCGGGCAAAGCCAAAGTAACCTCACGAGCCGCCTGCTCGCCGCTTTTATAACCACCGATATCGTAGCTGAATTGTTTACCGGGCGCTTTCGATACCGGCGAGCTGCCTTCTAATTTGGCCATGATATAACCGGTATTCCATATCCAGTACATGCCTTTTGCCGGGTCTAAAGCCCCGGTTTGTATGCCACTGCTGTTTGCAGCACTGTCAACACCTAATAAAAACCGGATGGCCGTAATATTGCCTGCAGGTGCATCAATATAAAAACTTTTAGAAGCGCTATCCGTTTCGTTTACGAGGTGCGATGCAACTCCGGTTTCTTTAAAAGACCGGTCCTGGTATTGCAATTCAATATCAGAAATATAATATTTAAAACTGCGTATGGTAAAGGGCTCGCCAAAAGCATTCCGGTAAATTCTGTCGCTTTGCAAAACAGCACCGTTTACAGTATTTTGAAAGATGAACTGAAGACGCTGCCTGCCCCGCTTATTGTTTTCTAAAGAAGCCTGTGCAAAGGTTACGACGTTCATCAGTATAAAACATAACAGCAATAGGTTCTTCATAATCCATTTTACCAGTTAATTCTTTTACGGTTCGCTTTAATTTCCGATTGCTTCTTTTTGCTTTCCAACCTTTTTTCCTTCATTACTCTGGAAGGCTTTACGGCAATTCGGGCTTTCTTTTTTTCTAATGCCTGCTGCACCAGCACATTCATTTTTTTAACCACAAGCTGTTTGTTTCCTAATTGTGTTCTTTCTGCCTGCGATTTTACCAGCAGCGCACCTTCGGCCGTAATTTTATTACCGAGTTTCTGAAAAATAACCTGCTGCTGTTCTGCACTTATCAACTGCGATGCTGCAACAAGCCACCGGCCTTCCACCATCGTTTCCACCTTGTTTACATTTTGTCCGCCCTTGCCACCGCTGCGTGCCGTTTGAAACATTATTTCCGGTGTAATGTCTATCTTCATTTGCATAACGACACAAATATAGGATAGCTTATGCGTGCAGTGATACAACGGGTTTCAGAAGCAACTGTAACGGTAAATGGTGTAATAACCGGCAGTATCCGGCAAGGGTTGCTGGTGTTGGTGGGTATTGAAGATGCGGATACAGCGGAAGACCTGCAATGGCTTAGCAATAAGATTGTAAACCTGCGCATTTTTAATGATGATACCGGCATGATGAATAAAAGCGTGAAGGAAATTACCGGTAACATTTTACTGGTGAGCCAGTTTACCCTGCATGCCAGCACGAAGAAAGGCAACCGGCCATCTTACATACGCGCTTCCAAACCAGGCTTTGCAATACCCATGTACGAAAAAATGATTGACCGGTTAACGATGGATTTAGGCAAAAGCATACAGACCGGGATTTTTGGTGCAGATATGAAAGTAAGTTTATTAAATGACGGACCGGTAACGATTGTGATAGACACAAAGTATAAGGAGTAAGACACGAATAGAACGAATTACACAAAATCTT
Organism: Ilyomonas sp.; assembly: GCA_965247435.1. Classification (GTDB taxonomy): domain Bacteria; phylum Bacteroidota; class Bacteroidia; order Chitinophagales; family Chitinophagaceae; genus Ilyomonas. The sequence goes on from OZ252019.1 coordinate 4,693,289, forward strand.
TAATGAGCTCACTTTAAACCAATGGCTGATATTTTATAAAACGAAGAATTTTATAAACTGATAGGCATTTGCATGGAAGTGCACCGGGTATTAGGAAAAGGCTTTAAAGAAATTATCTATAAAGATGCTTTGGAAATAGAATTTAAAGCAGTTGATATTCCTTATAAAAGAGAAAAGAAGTTTAAAATTAGATACAAAGGAATTATTTTACCGCATTCATACTTTGCCGACTTAGTAATCAATCATTCAATTTTATTGGAAGTAAAAGTTACCAGCGCTATTATGGATGGATTTGTAATTCAAACAATTAATTATTTAAAAACTTCCTCAATTAAATCAGGTATCATCTTAAACTTTGGAGAAGCGTCATTGAAAAACTAAACCCTGTTATTTTTTACTTACACACTTTATGGGATAGTGTCAACTTATTTAATTCGTGTAATTAGTGCAATTCGCTCTTTTCGTGTTATAAAGCGACATATCCTGTAACAATTAACCCGTTATTATATTGAAACACGTTCTTACCATCTACCTGCCTGCCAAGTTGCAGCGTTTGATTTAAAAAGCCGCCTTCCAGCCGGAAAAATTTATTACAATTATACCCTAACAGCAGGGCAACGCGGTTTTGGTCAAATACATTTTGTCCTACATTTTTACCAAACCCTATAAAGATTTCATCGTACAACGCTGCATACAGCCTGCTTCGCTTATCCATTGGCACGTCTATACGCGGCATAAAACGCAGGCGGTTGAGGTACGTAAAGGTCTCCGGTTTTTCTTCCTCTATACTGGTAAACTTTCCATTTAACCGCTGCTCCAGGCGCAGCCGGTTGGTGAGTTTTACTTTACCAATGTTAGCTGCAGCAGCTACCTGCTCGTAAAAGCGGTGTTCCGGAAAAGTCTTACGAACGCCGGCTACAAAGTGTTCGCTGTAAGGAAAGGTTTCGATCCAGGCGTAGCCGGCCCCAATGCTTACCTGCGCATTTAGCTTACAGGTAAAACCGAGCCGCAGCAAACTTTGCTGCCAACTGTTAATCACATCATCGCGGCGCCACTGGTATTCGATATGCCCGCTCCATTTTTTTGTAATTGCCGGATCAATATTAATGGCATACCAGCCAATCGTATTATGGTCGGAAATACGATTCTGTGCAAACAATCCGGAGCAAAAGCATAGCAGGCACAACAGTGTAAAGTGCTTCATCGGTTATACGTTTGAGGTGGCTTCAAAAATAACAGAAAACAAAAAAGGAATGCCCGTTCGAGAACTTTCCTTCAAAACTATACAAGCATTTAATTATTTAAGAAATTTTAAAAAAGCAAACATGGCTGCTAACTCACCTGCCCAAAAGATAAACATCCATTTTATGATTTCCCTTTTTGTAATTGCTACATCTTTTGTAGTTGCAAAAACATCTTTAAAATCTTTTAGCCCGTCATTTACCTGTTTTGGTGTGATAGCATCTGCTTTTGCCGACTCAAAATATTCGAAAATAGATTCGGCCTCTTTTTCACCAAATGTATTTTTAAAAATTTCGTAAGCTATTATTCAACGGTCTTTATGCGGTAAAAATAAAAAAGGCTTCCCATACAGGAAGCCTCTTAAAAATTATTTAAGCCAGTTATCCTACAGCTACTCTTTTAAATTCAGTAACTGTTACGCCGGCGCCGGCACTTTTTAAATATTCACCAACGGATTTACCATTGTCTTTTACAAAAGGCTGCGCTAACAAAGTTTGCTCTTTAAAGAAAGCTTTCAGTTTGCCATCCGCAATTTTTGCAATCATGTCGGCAGGTTTGCCGGCCATTTTCGGATCCTGCTGAATCTGCTCCGTCACAATCGCTCTTTCCCGCTCAATGGTTTCGGCAGGCACAGAGTTTTCGTCCAGTGCAACCGGGTTTAGTGCGGCGATCTGCATCGCCACATCTTTACCTGCTTCGGGTGCTACGGTGCTTATACCCACCAGCACACCGATACGGTTAGCACCATGAATATAAGAAGCTACATACGGCGCTTCCACTCTTTCAAAACGGGTAATATCTATCTTTTCGCCGATGGCTGCCAGCTTATCATTAATGAGGTCGGAAACCTTGGCGCCGTTTACAGCAGCTTCTTTCAATTCATCTGCACTCTTTACATTATTGGCAATGGCTGCATCGGCAATGCTTTGCACAAACGCCACGAAGTCTGCATTCTTCGATACGAAATCTGTCTCGCAGCTTACACAAAGCACAATACCGGTTTTGTTATCACCCGTTGTTTGTGCAATCACTACGCCTTCTTTAGCCTCGCGGTCGCTGCGTTTGGCAGCTACTTTCTGGCCTTGCTTGCGCAACCAGTCTATGGCTGCCTCAAAATCGCCGCCGGTTTCTGTGAGTGCTTTACGGCAATCCATCATGCCGGCACCTGTTGACTGGCGAAGCTTATTAATTTCTGCTGCTGTTATCTGTGTTGTAGTTGACATAATCTGATGTCTTTCTCCCTGAAAGGGTTCTTTTAAAATGTGATTGTATTGTAAGCCATCCCGATAGCAGACGGCGATATTTATAAAACAACTTCCCAATGACATAGAGAAATTGGGAAGATTTGGTAAAATTTAAAGGGAAGTCCTATCTGCGCGGACCGCCACCGCCCGGGCCACCGCCTGGTCTGCGGGTGGCACCGCCTGGTACCCTGCGCTTCGGCTGTCCGCCGCCTGCTGGCCTTTCGCCACGTCCGCGTCCGCTTTCCGCTTCTGCTTCCGCTTGTATGCGGGCCGCTTTCCGTTCCGCTTCGTTATCTGTTTCTTCTACTTCTTCATCTTTTGACTGCTGACGCTCCTGCAAGCCTTCTGCTATGGCAGCAGCGATATAGTTAGTTATAATGGCTATAGATTTGGTAGCATCATCATTAGCCGGAATGGCAAAGTCAACCTTGTTAGGATCGCTGTTGGTGTCTACCATGCCAAAGGTAGTAATACCCAAACGTTTGGCTTCTGCCAATGCAATGTGCTCATGGCCGATATCCACCAGGAACAAGGCAGCCGGTAAACGGCCCAATTGCGCAATACCGCCTAATACTTTCTCCATTTTTTCTTTGTCACGGCTTAAGGTAAGCCGTTCTTTCTTGGTCAGGTTTTCGGCAGCGGCGCCCTCACCCAGCATTTTTTCGATGCTCTGCATCTTCTTAACGCTCTTCCGAACGGTGTTAAAATTGGTAAGCATACCACCCAGCCAGCGCTCCGTTGCAAACGGCATATTCACGCGGTTGGCGCATTCGCTTACAATTTCTTTTGCCTGCTTTTTAGTAGCCACAAACATGATCTTTTTACCACTCTTGGCAATTTGCTTCATAGCGGCGGCCGCTTCCTGCAGGTGATCAACGGTTTTGTTTAAATCAATAATATGAATGCCTTTTTTCTCCGCAAAAATATAAGGCAGCATTTTAGGATTCCACTTCTTACGCAAGTGACCAAAGTGAACACCGGCATCGAGCAGTTGTTGCTGTAAAGAAGGAACTTGTTCCATTGTAAGTTAATTTGAAGCCTCTCCAAACCTCTCCTGAAGGAGAGGCTTTTGAAAGCGATTATTTTTAAATAATGATTTCTTTTTCAAAGCGCCTTTATTCCCCCCTTTAGGGGTTAGGGTCATTAACGTTTGCTGAACTGGAAGCTGCGGCGTGCTTTTTTATGCCCGAATTTCTTACGTTCAACGCCGCGCGGATCACGCTTGAGGTGGCCGGCTGCTTTTAATACCGGGCGCAGTTCGGGGTTTACTTCAAGCAGCACGCGGGCTATGCCCAGTTTTGCAGCTTCTGCCTGGCCCTTCAGGCCACCGCCGCCTGCATTGATGATAATATCAAACTTGTCAGTTAATTCGGCAGCTTTCAAAGGCGCTTCCACCTGGTTTTGCAGGTAAGGCAGCGCAAAATATTGTTTATAGTCCTTACCGTTTACCGTGATTTTGCCTTCGCCCCGGCTTAGAAACACACGGGTTACGGCTTCCTTACGGCGACCAACTGCATTTTTTTGTTTTTCCATTGTTATAGCTTTAGGCTAATAGTTATTGTATTTAATTACTCCCTTCCGGGCGTTGGTGCGGCGCTAAAATTTTAATTCTTTCGGCTGCTGCGCAGTATGCGGATGCTGGGCGCTGGTATATACAAATAATTTTTTAATCATCTGACGACCAAGGCGGTTTTTAGGCAGCATACCTTTTATTGCTCTCTCTACTACCATTTCGGGGCGACGGCGAAGCAGGTCTTTGGCAGATTCTTCTTTTTTACCACCGGGGTAGCCGGAGTAATTAATGTACTGTTTGTCTTCTAACTTGTTGCCGGTGAAGGTAACTTTGTCGGCATTGGTTACGATAATGTAATCGCCGCAATCCACGTGTGGGGTATAGTATGCTTTATTCTTGCCGCGTAAAATCGCTGCAATTCTTGCACACATACGTCCCACGGTTTGATTAGTACCGTCCACAACGTACCAGTTGTGCTGCACGGTAGCCGCATTCGCATGCTTGGTGGTGAAATGTAATTTGCTCATGATAATTTTAAACTTTAGTAGTAAGCCGGCGCTATCCCGCCGGTTTTTTAAATAGGGTTGCGAAGGTAAGAGAAATAAGTACCAAATTCCAAGCTTTCAAAAGGTAAATTTGTAACGTGCTTTTGCAACGCATTGATTTACAATAAAAATTTTGACACAAAATTTTAGCAGGGTAAATTTTTGATTGTTTAAAAAGGTATTTTGGTACCTGTAAACGATAAGGAACCGGCTGATAGGAACATTATTGAATTGCTGTTTATCCTGCCAGATGGTATCTTCAACTGCTGATTAAACGATTGTTTTGTAATTGTTTACTGTAAGCGGTAAGTGGAACCTGGCAGCCGGTGCAGCAGCATATCCTTATTTCTCTGCGCAGTTTTATCTTCGTGGGGAGCAGGGTTGTTAGGACGTAATTCACTATGAAACGTTGCTGGATTGGGAAGGTATGTACACTTGAACCACACCGCAAGTCCGCTGCGGAAGACCCGCGTGGGAAGAAAGAAGCCCGGCGCTGTGAACCGGGCTCTTTACGTTTGACCTTACCGTGCTTTTTTCTTTGGATCTGCTTTCTTCTGTGCTGAGCTTTTCTTTTTAGCAGGCTTATTCTTCCTCGGTTCAGTTGTCTTTTTCGGCATACAATTAAATTTAAGGTTAGTGAATTATTTACTTATGGCTGCAGCGTATTTCTTCCCGTTCTTCCATGTTGTACTTTCCGAAGCGGCAACTGCACAGCCAGAATATAAGTAAGCGAAGATATACCTATAAGGGCATATACCCTATTTGATCAAGGTCAGCCGCTCGGGCATATTGTAAACCTTTTCACGCCGTTGTTGGTGTTCTAAATAAGAACTGTTGGGAAGAAATGTTAAAGTGGTAAAAGTTGCAGTGCTCTTATTAGACCTCACCCTAAGTCCCTCTCCCAAGGAGAGGGACTTTGCGAGCGATTTGTGCCATGTGATGACTATTAACATTTCTTCCTAACACCTGTGGTGTTCTAAATAAGAAACAGCTATGAGCTGAGTCCGCTCCATCAACAACATGCTACCGATAGAACAGGTTATTGGTGAGTAAATCCAAGGGTTAGAGATTTTAAACAAAAACACCAGCAACAGCGTGAAATGCCGCTAACATTGGCTTAGCAATAGGGTGGCAGAAGTACAAGTGTTGAGCGATTGTGATACTATTTAACTTTTGTAATAAATTTAAACTGACGGAACACGGAATACCACTACATCGCAAAGCCGTAAAACGTAAGCAGCATAACCGCCCGGAGGATAATTTTAGAATTAAGTCCTTGTTTGTCACTTTTTTCCCTGGATGGAAAAAATAACCCAACCCTGCCTTTGCCGGCAGGAAGATCAGGAACGGCACCATCGCGCCGCGCATCTGCACCACATTGCCTAAGATGGATTTTAGATTTTATGTAATGGGGTTTGGCCCGCAAAACTGTTGTAACCGCCTGTGGTGCGAACACTAACCTGCAAGGAGATAAATGTACATTCTCCTGCTTTGAACGAACCAGATTTTAGTAGTGTTGATTTTTGATTATGTAAAAAGGGGTTTGGGCATATATAAGTGATAAGGAACCGGGTGTTGGCCAATAAAACAGGTTAGAAACGCGTAGGCACGTATTGATTGCCGCTATTGCTTTTCGCCCCACAGGTCATTTTGCGCCACAGGGGTTTGCTTTCATCAGCGGGGGCGAAGTTTGCATCACACGGGATAGTGTTTTCGCCGCACGGGATATTGTTTTCACCGGAAGGGTTAGCCTTTTCATCACACGGGTCAACGTTTCCATCACACCGGTTGAAGCTTCCGCCTGACAGGTTAGTCCTTCCGCATGACAGGATGCTCCTTTCATCGCACGGGATAAACATTTCGCCACACGGGTTACACTTTCCGCCGCACCGGTTGCTTTTCCGGTACTGCATCGGCTTATATGTAGGCTGTGGATGCGTCATTCCGCAAATACCGCTAATTGTAGCATTAAATTTAATCACTTTATCAGCGGTACTTGTGCGGAATCCGCAGACTGCTTTCACCTGCAAATGATTGTTAGCAGCGCAACTATTAATAGCAGCCTTGATTGCATTACAACCCACAGATTCCGCACAAAGCCGCCGCTACGTTCGATTTATTTTAATCATCATGCTGGCAGCATTTGCGGAATGACTCGATTGCCTGCTACCCCATGCTAAACAACCTGTCAGGTTTATTTCTGTTTAAAGAAAGTCGTAACTGCAGCAAACCTGACAGGTTCAGGATAAGCAGCACCGCCTGCAGATTCCGCACGAGCGCCTTACCTGCCGGGAAAGCGCTCGTGCATTCTAAATAAAAAAAAACGCTCGTATAGAGCGCATTTGCGGAATGACGCATTTACTTACTGCCTGCTATTGGCCCATCAACAAAAATGCTCCTGGTCTTCCAGGAGCATTTACTAATTAAGCTACGGCGGCTACCGGTTTCTTCGTCCCTGCCTCGCCGCTGAGCCGGCGCTTTACGGCAGCAAAGGAAAAATTATTCTTAAGCGCGGGATTGTTTTTAAACATATTCCGGCACACGAGGCACACTTTATTAATCTCCGCATAAATCGCATTAAACTCCCCTACCGCGGCGGCGCTGGTAAGCGGGCGCAGCGCCTTGGCAAACTCCTGGCCTACGTTGGCCTCCTTCAGCGCATCGGCATAGCCGGTGATCGCGGTTATTAAATGGATGTCGGTACCGGCGGCTACGATTTCGGTTTGCAGCGCCGGCGTCATATTTACTTTAAAGGTGTACAGCAGTTCTACCAGCGCTTCCTGGCTGTCGTTGCCGCTCGCTGTTTTCCAAAAGGCGGCGAAGCCCAGCGTGGTGAGCAGCTCGGCGAGGCGGGCTTTGTCGCCATTAAAATCGGCGGTGATGTTGATCTTAAAGGTGGACAAGTCATCTTTGGCCGGGCCGGCTATTTTCTTAACCGCGCCGGTTTTGCCCCGCAGGTCGGCAGCGTTATCGGCGCCGATATAGGTTTTAAACGCGGCATCTATACGGGTTTCGAGATCGGGGAAGAAAGCGCCTTTCCAAAGCGGGCGTTTGGCGCCGATGGCGGTAAGATTGTCCTTTGCGGAGAGCACGATGCTGCTGCTAACGGTGAGCAGCTCTACATCCTTACAACGATAATTGCGAATTAATGAATCCATGATATTGTAATTTTAAGGAGCGCAAATTATTTTTTGCTCCGCTGAAAGGCTTGAAAAAGAACTTAAAAGTTTAGGGTGAAGGGTTAAAAGTTGCTGAAAAGGGAAGGGGAAAGTGGTTGTGCTATAAGCAGGTCTAAAACCTTCGTTATTTTTTACTTAACAGTGCACTTCGCTAACACTAGAAGAACATAGACAGGCAGATTAATAATGTTCTTTTATTTATTTTTAAATATGGTGTGTTAACATTTGAAAAAGGTATATCGTTTATAACGAACAACTATTTATTTCTTATATAATCTCGCAATTTTACTCTTTATCATAATCAATATCGACTTCCATACCTAACAGCTTAGATTCATTAGATTCATCCGTCAATTCCAAAATAACTGTTTCATCATTAAATATCTTGTTGAACTGTTCTTCTTCTATCTCACTCTTAAGAGAGTCAATTGTATTTTGATTTACTGCGATAATATATTGTAAACTGTTCTCTTTAGATTTTTCTAAAGCAACATTAAAGAGAGACGCTTGTTGTCTAGTATCGATTTCTGAAAGCAATCTACTGTCATGAAATAGAAAGTTCATCTTATGATTATGTTTAGCAAGTAAGATAGTCCAGTCAAAGCAAAATATCTTGACATCATTAACTCCGTCACCTTTGTCATCATCTATTTTGGCTTTGATATCAAATCTGTTTTTATTGATTCCATCATTAACTTTAATATCTATACCTGCTCTTTTCTTTTCATAAAATTCACTTGTTAAGTTTTTGAATAACAATATATTATTTTCGATAAGTGACCTTTGCTTTTGAATATAATCAAATGACTTAGTATTTTCCAGACTAAATTCACGTTTTAATTCTTCCGTCTTGTTTTTATATTCCTGCTTTAACTGCCGATATTTCTCAATACTGTCAAGTTTAATTTTCAAATCCTTTAGTTGCTCATTCATTTTAGTAAATTCATCTAAAGCTCCCTTCGTATTGAGATATTCTAGTTTAGAATCTTTCGCTTTTCCTAATTTTCTTATTGTTACTTCAAGTTCAAAAAGCTTCTTTTCAAAATCTCTTTTTTCTTTGAGTAATCGTTTAGAACGGTTGTCAAGTATTTTACTATTGAACTCTTCTACTTCTGCCAATCGCTTCGCGATAAAATCTGGCAAAACAACTTGAGCTTCTTGATATAATTGCTCAATCCGCTTTTTGGGTATATCTGGAGTTATACTCAGACTTTTATCAATGTTAGCTATTGCTGTCTTGACAGTGGCTGCTCTGTTTTCTAAAAATTTGATTTCGAGTTTTAGCTCATCAGCTTCTTTCACAACTTGGTAATAATCTTCGGCTACTTGGAAACCTTGTAAATCACTTCCGAGCTTTTTTATTTTTTGCTTTAAATCAACAAGATCAATTTCCAAGTCTTCATCTTCATTTTGCTCAAAAAAGGATTTAATTATTGTATCACTTTCGAATGCCTTCTTCATTTCTTCAGTTTTGTCGAGATCATCCTTTAGTTCCAGTTTTCTAAAAATGAGCGATGTATCTAGTGCACTATCAACATAGTTTTTAAATCATATTAATTTTGCTTTTCAAATCAGTAATGATGGAAAAGACAAAAGTACAATTGTCAGCTGAAGACAAGACGTTTTTAAGGCAATACATTCGTAAAGGCAATCATTCAGCCAGAGCGATACGCCGTGCACGTATGCTGTTGATGGTTGGTGAGGGCCTTAAAAATCAAAAGCAAATTGCCCTGGATTGTAACTGTAGCCAGGGCAGTGTCACTAACCTGCTTAAGCGCTATGTCGAGTGCAAGGGCGTAATAAAAGAAGTTTTGGAAGAAAAGCCAAGAAGTGGCCAGCCCACCATTATTACCCCGGAGCTGGAAGCAAACATTACAGCCCTTGCCTGCTCTGATGAAGGCCCTGATGGCCGCAGTTGCTGGACATTAGATCTGATGGCAGGCAAAATGGTAAAGGATGGCCTTGCTGTTCACTTGAGTTATGAGACGGTTCGCAAGGTTTTAAAAAAAGCAAACTTAAGCCCTGGCTTAAAAAACAGTGGTGCATCGGTAAGGTAGATGGTCAATATCTGGCAAACATGGAAGGGGTGCTGAACTTGTACAGCCAGCAGCAACAACAAGGCCTGGTAAGGCTTTGCATGGATGAAAGGCCCTGCCAGTTGCTAAGTGAAGTAATGATGCCGCTGCCGTGTAAACCTTGTACACCAAAGCGTATTGATAACGAGTATAAAAGAGAGGGAACGTGCGTAGTGTTGTTGGCTTATGACATAGATCGCGGCCTGCGTTATGCGCAAGTAAGGGAGCATCGCGGCAAAAAAGATTATGCTGAGTTTATCAATGAAGTGATCACAGAACATTATCCGGATGCAGACAAGGTAAAGCTTGTACAGGACAATTTAAATACCCACAGTAAAGGTTCTTTTTATGAGCATCTTTGCCTGCAAAGGGCAGCTGAATTAAATGCTTTGATAGACTTTGTTTACACGCCCAAACATGGCTCATGGCTAAATATGGCGGAAATAGAGTTCTCTGCCCTTTCAAGGCAATGTTTAGACACGAGGATAGCTACTATTGAACAGATGAAACAAACGGTAAGCACATGGACAGAAAACAGGAATTATAATAAAATGAAAATACACTGGAGCTTTACTGTAGATATTGCCAGAGATAAACTGGCCACCAGGTATCAAAACGTTAATCTTAAAAATTAAATTGATCAAACACTAGTCCTAACAGAAAAGAGTTATTAAGTAATTTGGCAAACTCTGATTCTTCAGGAATGAAGTTATCATATGAATTATAACTAGCCTTTTTTTGCCTTATAAATCTAGGAATAAGAGAACGAAACGATATGTATTTTGTTCCTGCTGGAATGGCAAAAACTTTGTTTGCTAAAAAATCGGTGTATTCTTTAATTCCTTTCTCTTCTCCATCTAATATAATTTTATTTTGATCATTACATTTACGACTTGCAATATGTATAGAATTATCTATTTCGAATTTAAGTGTAAATTCCCATTCTGATAGTTTTGTTTCAAACTCTGGATTTTTTGAACTCCCTAAACAGAAGTGGATAAGAGCTATAGTAAAAGATTTGCCAACACTATTATAGGTACTTTTTCTGTTTTGAGTATAATCACTATTATGCCTTCTTCCAATAATTATGGAAAGTCCGGTTCTATTAAACTCGACAGTCTTGAATCCAGAGTTATTTGCTGATAGCTTGATTAGTCGCATTATAAATTAATCCTTCAGAATTTATGTCTATCGAACCTATTATGAACAAATAATTTAAGGCAAGTATCAAATTATCAAAGCCATGATACGAAAAGGCTCTCTTAGATTGGTTTTGCTTAGAAACTTTAAACCATAAATGATCAATATCTTTTGGTCCATCTTTGAGATATGATAAAACGTATGCCCCTAATCCAAGAAGCGATTCCGATATCCTTATATGTTTTGAAGGGAGTATCATTCAAATAATGTGATTTGCTTTCTTACTGGTGGCTCTTCGAAAATATCACAATAACTAAAAAAATAGGACATTAAAACCAGAATAGCATCTTGAAAAATTTTTTCATCTTTAGGATAAGCATTCTGCAAAATGTAAAGAAAGATAAGATCTGATTTTTTCTCTGATTCGTCTATATCATTTAAAGCTTTTTGATACAACTTATAAAACGTTTGTTTTAAGTCTTCCTTTGTGAATGTGCTATTTACTTTAAAATACTCCTCTAAAGCTCCATTTTGATACGATCCGTATTGTAGAAGATTCACAATAGGCTCACTTAATAAATTAAACCTTAATTTTTCTTCAAAATCTGGATTAACTGGAAAACTGTCTATTTTATATCCAGATTTAAGTGAAATAAGATAATCAATAACCTCATTTAAAACAGAAACCTCTAAACTAATATCTTCAGCATTAGGTATCTTACCCAAAATATCTTCAATATGCAAATGAGGAAGTTTAAGAAAGATATCTTCGAGATGTTGAGCAAGAAACGGTTTGCATTTTATTATTGAATGTTTAGTCTCAATTTTAGTGAGTTCTACATATAGTGTGGCATAAGCTCCATTATACTTATCGTTCAAAACAAAATTGAACTCTTTTATCGGTGTTACTTGTGCATTCCAATAAGAGTAAAGACCATTAAAGTCAGTTACTAACTTCTCAATTGTTTCCTTTTCTTTAGTTGTGGCATCTTCAGGTGCATAAACTTGAAAATAAATGCCTTGAGACTTTATAAAACCATCATTTTTTCTGTCTCCGAATATACCCTGTGGTTTGACTTGCACAAATTCAGTATTATACAACCGCATAGTCTTAGAGAAAAGATTTTCGAAGTCTTGTCCATTGCGTTTGTAAATTTCAAGTTGAAATAATCGTCTTGCGATATAGAGTTCATCTAAGTTTAAGGATGTAAACATCTATTTTATAAATTTTATTGCTTCGGTATATCTTGAACTTCTAGCTAAACTTGGTAGTGAGCCACTAGGAAATCCTATAATTAAATCAAGCACTTTTGTGATTTGAACATCTTTTGTTTTGCTTTTTAAAAATTCAGCAAGCTGTCTTACTCTTGGATCAGCCATAGAGCGATTAAAATCCCATGTAAACTCAGAGTCAGGAAATAGGAAAATAAAGTCTTTAACTTCATCTATTGTAAATCCTTGTATGAACTTATTGTAAAATGGAAGTGCCGATTCATCTACGCCTTTTTTAAAACCTTTTCCATTGCCTATATAACACATGCATATGATTTTTACAAACAACTTTCTTACACTTGCTGGAATTCCTTCTTTCGGTATGGAAGTATCAATAGATTTTGCATGGTAGTATTCATTATAGAAGTTATTGTCAGCAAAATGAACCGATTTAAGATTTTGCAGTTTTTCAAGTAGTTCTGCGGCTAAGCTATCTTCATCTCTATAATTTAAGCCCTCTACATTTTCTAAAAATTTTTGAACGGAATTTTTTCTATCTGTATCGCCATTTTTACGGTAAAGCCCAAACTTAGCTCCAATAATATATTTGACATCTTCAGTTACAACATGCCATATTTTACGCATTAAGCGTTCAATATTCTTTAAAACGAATTGTTCCTGTCGCGGATCACAATAAAGACCAAAAATTGATAAAGTAAAATCATCGATTCTTTCCTGTGGCTGCTTCATTAACTCTGGACCAATGTGTTCAAAATCCGGTTTAGGAATTTCTTTGGTACGTATATTTTGAAAAAGTTGCTTTATTTGAATGACTGAGTGATCTGGCTTTGCTGTTATGGCGTAGCGTAAGCAATTGTCCAACAAGCCAAGCATTTCATTTCCCGAAATTTCATTTTCGTTTACATGTGCAGCACTTGCATGATTCCGCAAATAATTAGCGTGTTCAAGCCTTTTGAAATTAATATCACTAATCAAACCAATTCGCCGGCAAATATCCAATAAATCATATTCAGAAATTCCCTCAAAATCTTCAACTACTTGTAAACCTTTATATCTTGAATTTACAGTTGCAGCAATGTTGTAGAAATATTGTAGATCAAATGCTACTGCTAAATTTCTAATGGCTTTTACAGTCTCATCCCAAAGAAAATTTAAAGCACCATCGAAAAGACCAACAGAAATAGCTACAGTAAACTTTGAAAGATAATGAGCCTTTCGCCTCTCATCTAATGGAAGAACTTCTAAAGTATGTTCAAGTGCGAAAATCACCTTTCGTCGCTCCTGAACTGGCGAGAGAATATTTTCCGTCGGAAGACCAATGTGCGTTAATAGGTTTGCCAATGGTTCATTGAAAGCGCGGATTGATGTATCTATTCTTTCAGGAGTATTACCTTTTGGAATAAGTATTATTTCTTCATTAGGCATAAAAAACTAGTAAATCAAAGGGAATTTGCAAAGTACAAATTCTTTTCTACAATGCTTCTTTAGCAGACACGGTGAATTTAGATTAAAGTTAACGTTCTTCAAGGTTTACCACAGCGCAACTTACAGCAAAAGATAAAGAGAACTCTTCCGCATCATAGCATCAGCAAGCCTTTCTCATTGTATCTAAAAAGCTAACCTCTACTTTACCTTTTATTTTCCATAATAATAGCCTGCTGCACTGCTTTTTTATGCTTCCGCTTCACCTACCATACCGGCTTCAAGACCGTGGATTGGGTATCCAACCCGGTTTGAAATCTATCCGCTTACCATTACATTTGTTGCGATCATCTTTCCACTTACTTCCAATGAATAGCGGTGTAAACCAAACCTACTTTTTTATAGACGAAAGCGGCGACCATGGCTTAACCCCATTGCGCTTTTAGTAATCCATTTCTATGCTGCACTTTTTCACTGTATAAGGCAATTTATCAGGTTGTCCCTTTATCTTTTATCTATTGCACTCATTTCTTTCTTGTTCGTGAAAAACCAAATAACAATCCCGTTCTCCGTTCCTGATTTGCGAACAAAGAACGGAAAGCCTACATTTGGTATATGAGAGCACATAATGGTATGCGTCCGCAGGATGTGGTTATCTTATTGAAAATGCTTACGATAGAGCAACCTGCCTGGCAATACCGGGATTTGTCGGCATCGCTGTTCATCAGTATCTCCGAAATCTCCGAATCGCTAAACAGAAGCCATATTGCCGGGCTGGTAGATGAGCGCCGCAGAAAAGTGTATCGCCAAAACCTGATGGAATTTATTGAGCATGGATTGCATTACGTGTTTCCCCAGTCGCCTGGCAGGCTGGTTACCGGTATTGCAACCGCACATTCGCACCCTTTTTATCAGCCCCTGTTTGTGAGCGAGATGAACTATGTATGGGCAGATGAAAACGGCTCCCAGCGGGGATTATCCATTGAACCATTATACAATGGCGTAGTAAAAGCCGTGAAAACAGACGGTGCGCTTTATAAAATGCTTGCCAGTATAGATATTATCAGGGTTGGAAAAACGCGGGAATTAACGGTTGCCCTGACTGAACTGAGCAATATTATCCTGCATGAATAACCACATAAATATTGTAAGAATTAAAGCGGTGCACAACGCACTGGGAGAGTTGGCGGGTGCGTTTATTTTTATAGGCGGGGCTACTGTTTCGCTGTATGCAGACCGCCCTGCCGGTGACATCCGCCCTACGGATGATGTGGACATTTTAATAGAGCTAATGGAATACACCGGGTATGCAGCGCTGGACGAGCAGCTAAGAAGCAAAGGCTTTATTAATGATAGTGAATCGGGAGTTATCTGCCGCTATACGGTTCACGGGATAACCGTAGATGTGATGCCGACTGCTAAAGAGATTTTGGGTTTTACTAACCGATGGTATGCAGCGGCCGCTGCGCATTCAATAGAAAAAGAAGTTGAACAGGGAACTGTTATCCGCCTATTTACTGCTGCTTATTTTTTAGCCACGAAACTGGAAGCTTTCAAAAGCAGGGGACAGCGGGATGGTAGAACCAGTACAGACTTCGAGGATATTGTTTACCTGTTGAACAACAGGAACAGCCTCTGGCAGGAACTTGCCGGTGCAGCACCCGATTTGCATCATTATCTCCGGCAGGAGTTTTCTGCGTTGCTCGACAACCCGTATCTGGATGAATGGATCAGTGTTCATTTAGAATACAGTGAGCAACGAAGGATAAATTATATTATGGGACATATGGCGGAGTTTATAGAACGTTTGTGAAGGATTTATTTCTGATACATTGCCTCCTTTATGCGCACTATGGCTCTTCCATAATAATCTGCTTACATCATTGCACAAAGCCACTCAACCGGTTAATCAACCATTTAAAAAACAAGGCCTCACCCCACCTATTTGCTGGTGACGGATACAAACTAATTCGTTAGTTTAACATCGAGCTAAATTATCTGTTCTATGCACCATCCACTTACCCGGTCGCGTACCTGCCATACCACCAGCCTGCGGGCCACCTGCTTTTTATTCAGCACCTTACTCTGGCTTGCTTCCTGCCAGCGCTCGCCGGCCGAACACTACGGCTTTATTACAACACTCGGCACCGATACCATTGCCGTTGAAAGTGTAACCCGGGAGGGTAATACTGTAACCAGCGATGAAACGGACCGGTTTCCGCAGGTGCGGGTACGGCATACCGTTATCCAGCTTAACCCCGACGGCAGTATCCAACACCTTGTTATGGACATTCATACGCCCGGCGAGCCGGCAAACGGGCGGGAACTGAACGTGACAGCCGATGTGACTGCCGATAAAGTGCACATCGTTAAAACGGATGGCACGGGCACCTTGAAGCTTGACTTTGCAACCGGTGGCGGTATAGTAGAAGCGCACGTACCGCAAATGTATAGCCTCTACGAGCTTTACTTTGCTGCAGGATTACAACACGTAGCGGCATCTAAGACCGGAGCGGGTAAACCGGTAGCGATACGGCAGTTTTATATTGACCGGGAATTCGACCACTTCCCGCTGGGCAGCGGCCGCGTAACGCCGCTCGGTGGTGGCAAAGCGGAGATAACGCACGACTGGCTCTCCGGCACCGGGGAGGCGACCATGGACTCCGGCAATCACCTGCTCCGCTACTCCGGCGCCCGCACGACCTATAAAGTGGAAGTGAGCCGCCTCTCCCGGCCACCCGACATAAAAAGTATCGCGGAGCGGTTTGAAAGGGTGGAGTCAAAAACAGGGATCGTGAGGCAGTTAAGCGTACGGGATACGGCGCGGGCACAAATTGGCAATGCCCTGTTTACGGTTGACTACAGCAGGCCGCTGCTGCGTGGACGCCAATTGCTGGGCGACGTTATACCCTACGACCGGGTGTGGCGCACCGGGGCCAATGCGGCCAAACAGTTTACAACGTCGGTACCGGTACAGCTTGCGGGGCTACAGGTACCGGCCGGAACCTATACCTTGTGGACAGCGCCCCATACAGGCTCTGTGGACCTGATCGTGAACAAACAGACCGGCCAGTGGGGCACCGAATATAACCGCGCGCTCAACCTGGGCACCGCAAAGATTACCAGCAACGTACTTACAACGCCCGTGGAAGCATTCTCCATTTCCATTGTTCCGGTTGATACGCACCGCGGAACACTTATCATGGAATGGGGCACCTTCCGGTGGGCGGCACCGATAGAAGTGCAGTGAGCAGTTTACAGAATACATTCCGGCCCGGCGGAGTTTATGACCACTGGTGTCGGGAAGGAATTTGACTGCTATTTTCCTGCCCTTGTTGTTGACATCAACAAGGGCAGGAAAATTTGCCGGTTACTATACCAGAACTGTTGGGAAGATTGGTTGGAGCAATTACAGCAAGGTGTCTGACACTTCGAAAGTGTCTGACACCTTGCTGTACGAAAGTTTGCCAGTCACAAGACGGGCAGGGGCAGAAAGATCAAACAGCGCCATTTATATTGATTAAAGGCTAAGTACAGATTGCCTGCCTTACCGGCAGACAGGCTTCGTGCCTCGCAAAGACGATGATGGATGTATGTCTGGATATAGAATTTATGGTTGGAATATTAATAGTTTGCAACTTTTACTAAGCCTCCTTTAATGCGGGCAGCAATTCAAAACTTCCGGATACAGTAAGCGAACCGGTGATTGCAAAAGGTGATGACATAATCTGCAACTACTTTATACAGCCGGCTTTAAACATTATCGCAGCAGGGTCTTCCTTGCATAGCTCTGTTGCGGCAGCAGGAGGCCCGGCTTTGGAGAAGTTCCATTTGACGTGGGGCTCCTTTAGAAGGCTACCTACGACATAGCGTTGATAACAGCTCAATAAAACTCAATACATTTACAAAAGCAAGCTGTTGCCTGCATAAGATCTGTTCATTGTATAACTTATGAATTATGAAGTTGCTGATCATTTTAATTTGCACAATGGTTATTTACAGTTGTGACAAACCTCAAATACAGAGACAACAACAGAAAATAAGTTGTGGTTGTGATACGGATTCTGCGTTTACTAATTGTATAGACTCTGTTGGCTGGCTGAGTTTTGACTCTGCAAGCAACCTTTACTCCATACACGATACTGTTCAATATAATTTTTTAAATATTTATTGGATTTGTAACCCTGAAATCAAAGACATCGCATCGCTGGCTCTTTCAAATAATAATCCTGTTGAAGTTTACTATTCAGGAAAAGTAAAGCTCAGATGTCCTGATTCGCTGGTAACTATTCCCGAAGTATTTTTGTATAACATTGAAATTGACTCATTAAGGAAAAAATAATAACTTTTTACAACTATTCACCTTCCTCTATTGGTCGGTGCCACACCGGCCGAACTGAAATGACCAGATGCCTACCTCCCGTATCCATCGCTCCAACATGCCCGATTATACACTGGTTCGTGAGATGCTAACCGGCAGTAAAAAAGCAAAAATTATTAAGACAACAGACATGCAATCGTTATTGTTCCTCTATCCTCACAAAAAATACGGTTTATAATCATCAGTTCCACGGATGACGGATGCCGGCAGCGGTAGCCTTCAGCGCAGCGAGGACTATAAGCACAAGTAAGCAGAAAGCAACTAAAGGTTGCTTTTGACGAAACTTGCGAACATTGTTCTGCCGGTACAACAGCTCCACTGGAATACTGTTACTAACAGCGCCCAATTTTTTCAGCCTTACAGAACAGCCGGAACATTAACTTCGGCAAACAAAAATCAATTTTAATTTCTCTGAGTAAAAAAGGTAAAGCCGTTGGCTGTTACTCCTTTTACTTCCATTAAACCCCTGCTTATGAAAAGATCATTCTTGTTTTTTGCAGTCTTGCTTTCCTTAGCGGCATGCAACAACACGCCGGACAATAATACGGCTGCTGATGCTATACAGGGCATCGATTCTTCCGTTAAACCGGGGAATAACTTTTTTATGTATGTCAACCGTACCTGGTACGACTCGGCGCAGATACCACCTTCGCAGGCGGGCGTGGGTGCATACATGTTTATGAACTATCCCCAGCGCCTGCGCCTGCAGGGCATACTGGATAGTGTGGCGAAGGCCAGCAACACCGCCGGCAGCATTGAACAAAAACTCGGTGATTTTTATGCTTCCGGCATGGATACCACTACCATTGACCAGCGCGGGTATGCGCCTATTAAACCCATACTCGCCCGTATAGACAGCATCAGCAATGCCGCCGCTTTACTGCAGTTTGTTGCCGGCGAAGCAAAAGCTTACAATACTTCTCTTGTCGCTTTTTATGTAGGGCCGGATAATAAAAACAGCAACCTGAATATTGCCCATATCTCTCAAAACGGTATCGGCCTGCCCGAGCGGGATTATTACTTCAAAACCGACCCGAACAGCACCGCTATTCAGCAGGTGTACAAAACCTATCTGGCTACCTTGTTTCAACTTACAGGCAGCGATACTGCAACGGCAGTAAAAAATGCAAATCTTGTTTACAACATAGACAAACAACTTGCTTCGTCGCACCGGACGAATATCGAACTGCGCGATGTGGCTGCCAACTATAATAAGATGTCGGTAGCAGCCCTTGCAAACCGGCAACCGGCTATCGGCTGGCCGGCCCTGCTGAATGGCTTAGGCGCGAAGACAGATTCTATCGACGTATCGCAACCTGCGTATTACGACAAGCTGAATGCCCTTTTAAAAACCATTCCAATAAACGACTGGAAAATTTACCTGAGGGCTTATTCCATCAACACCTATTCCGACGTGCTAAGCAAACCTTTTGCGGATGCTTCCTTCCGGTTTAATAAAATACTGACCGGGCAAGCGGCGCAAAAAACACGTGGCGAAATCATGGCAGGCATGGTTGACCAGTCGCTGGGGGAAGCGCTGGGGCAACTGTATGTAAAGAAATATTTTACAGCAGCTGCCAAAAAGCGGGCGCTGGAACTGGTAAACAATCTGCAGAAAGCGTTTGCGGCGAGAATGGCTAACCTGGACTGGATGAGCGACAGCACCAAACAAAAAGCGAAAGAAAAACTGTTTGCCATCACCAAAAAGATCGGCTACCCCGACAAGTGGAGAGACTATAGTAATGTAACGATTGTAAAGGGCAAATACTTTGAAAATGTGGTGTCTGCCGCGGCCAATAATTACCGGTTTCAACTGGCAAAACTGAATAAGCCGGTTGACAGGAGCGAATGGTTTACCACGCCTTCCACGGTTACCGCGTATTACAATCCGGCTGCCAATGAAATTGTTTTCCCCGCCGGTATTTTACAGTCACCCTATTTTGATAACAACGCGGATGATGCCCTTAACTATGGCGGCATTGGCATGGTGATCGGCCACGAGATGACGCACGCTTTTGATGACCAGGGCGCCCAGTTTGATAAAGAAGGCAACGTACAAAACTGGTGGACGAAAGCCGACTATACCAAGTTTGAGGCAAAAACGCAACGGGTCGTTGACCTCTATAATATGTTTACGGTGCTGGATACCGTGCACGTTAAAGGCGCGATGACGGTTGGCGAAAACGCGGCAGACATCGGCGGCGTTGCCATTGCGTATGATGCTTTTAAAATGACCAAAGAAGGCGGAGACACCGCAAAGGTTGGCGGCTTTACGCCGGCTCAGCGGTTTTTCATTTCCGTGGCGCGGATCTGGCGCGTAAAGATGAAAGACGAATTCCTGCGCCTGTGGATCAATAACAATCCGCATTCCCCGCCCCTGTGGCGCGTAAACAGCCCGCTGATGAACTCGCCGCATTTTTATGAAGCCTTTAGCGTGCAGCCCGGCGATTCCAATTATTTACCCAAAGAGAAAAGGGTGCAAATCTGGTGAGGAAAGCGGAACAATAAAAATTGGGGGCTGTGAGCAGTTATATTTCAATGGAACAGTAGTTCCGGCTATTCGCTGCTACTCCGCCACAAAGCGGGGGCACAGAAGCTTCAGCGGGGTATCCGCTGCTATCCGGCAGCCTGTGAACAGTTATAATTTTATTCAGCACCACTGGCGCGTGAGGACACGCGCCAGTGCAAAAGGTCTGGTGATCGAGATATCTGCAATATGCGGCAAGTAATTGGAAGCATATTTATGTTACCGGCTATAATACTTTGTGGCATCGCCTGTTGCCTGCCTGGCGGCAAAGGCAGGTGTCACACACTTGTACGGTATTTTTTCATGGCAGCATAATTCAATATCAGGACGGGAACTGAAGCATTTCTGCCCATGTTGGTGTTGTCATTAAAGTATTCGAAAGAAATTTTGAAGGAGTGAGCAGCGCAGAGCAAGAACCCGCAGGGTTCACCTGTTTATAGAAAAAGAATGGAGAACAGCAATTCGACTCCGTAGGAGTCGCCTGATGAGCGTATTTTCCTCGCTCTATAAACATATAATTCCTACGGAATTTTCTTCCGGACACCTGTGGTATTGTCATAAACAAGTAACATGGAAGAAGTTTGCCGGTCATAAGACAGGCAAAGGCAGAAGGTCAATCGGCCTCTTAAAAAAACAGGCAGTAACAGGTGAAGTATTGAAAGTATTCATCAAAAATAAAACCGGCGTATAGTAAACGTACTGGCTGCTTACTTCAATCGCTGATCTACCGACAAAGGTTTTACTTCCCTTATTTTCACCAGATCGTAGTAGCCGGGAAAAAGCGGATTGAGGATATAATTATAAGCGTCCTGCATCACCGCTGAACGAACTTTTATGCCTACAAATTTTCTCTCAATAAATAGCTTGTCGCCCATTTCCTTTAAAAAAATATTTTCAGGTATCCGCCAGTCTTTGGGCAGGTCTTCGTCCGGTACCGTAAAAATGGGTGCGGTGTCCGTAATTTCAATGGTTATGACAAACATACCTGGCGGCAGTTCCGCCTCATCCACATGCACCAGTACTTCCAGCATGGCAAGTGCACTGTTTTCGCTGGTGTACAATGCATAGACGCCTTCGCTGTTCCAGCGTCCGCCTTCATTGTATGCGCCTGTTCCGGTTAGGTCGGCAGTACGCTTCTCCGATTTTACAATTCTGTAAGTAAGCATAGCCCGTCATTAGGTATAAACGCCCTCTTCTATTCTGCCAAGCAGCTTATTTACCATTTTAATACCGGTAGGCGTATTCAGTAAATCAAATGGCTTTTGTCCTCCCAAAGCCCTGTTGTCTTTTTGCAGCCACCGGCTGAATTTATCTATGTCTTCAAAGAGGGCTAAGCCTTTTGCAACGGTGTTGGCAATTTCTATAGATAAAGAAGAAGACAGGCTATCCAGCATGTCTGTTTTTTTCTTTCGCCCCAGCGTTTTATACGATACGTTTAATAGTGTTGCCATGTCTTTCATGGGCACATCAATTACTTCGGCAAGGTTATGCACCGCCAGTTTCGGGATGCCTTTCCGGGTAGCAGTAATATAGTCGAGCCCGGTTGCCGGAGCAGCCGCCATAAAGTGCCTGCCACCCAATACCACCCATGCCAGGGCATTAACAGAGGCGCCTTTTGTAAGATAATTTTTTAAGGTGACTGCAATAGCAGGCGCTTGCCTGACCGGTGTTCTATTAGTTATCGCAACTGGCATAAGAGACATTTTACCCAAAGATAGAAGAAAAATGTCTGTCAAGAATCAGATAGAAAAGATTGTCCGGTTGCGTTTAAAAAACATTGGGTTGTCAGGCTTATCAACCCGATCTGTTAAAGCAGTATTTCAAAATTGTAAACTTTAGATTTTCCTGTTTTTATTGGTATCGTCCCCACAGGAATCCGGAAGAACAATTCCGCAGGAATTCCCTGTTTATAGCGGAAGGAAAATATGCTCCTCAGGCGACTCCTACGGAGTCGTATTGCAATTACAGTACTCTTTTTCTATAAACAGGTGAACCCTATGGGTTCTTTCACTGCTTCGCCTGTTCATTTAAACACTTCTTCCGGACAGTTATGGTGACAACACCAGTAAACAAGATTTACGGAAGTTCGCTGGTCACAAGCCGGGCAAAGGGGGAATCTGCCGAAAGCCGCCCCGTTGTGACTATAAAAATTTATACGGTGTTACGTTCATCATCATCAGGCCAATCATGCTGCAACAAAAAAGCAGCAGGTAGCTGCTTACGGCTTCGAGCTATTCTTTCCCGGCACGCCATATTTATTAGATGCGTCATCTATCACCAGTACCCAGTCTTTTTCATCAGCAGGCGGTATAAAGGTGTTTGCAGTGTTTGCAGGCGCAGCAACACGAGCAGTACCGCTCCGCACATCGTACCACCAGTACCTCTTTGTAGCACCGGTTATTTTATGCAGGTCAATTGTAACAGGTTTGCTTTGCGGCAAATAAATCAGGGCATAGCTACCGGCACTGTCGTGCGCAGCTTCTATGTGGTTGATGTAGGTAGTGCCCGTATCACTCAGCACCAGCGATTCATCCCGGATGCGGCTAAAGTACGGCCGGCTCAGCATCAGTTTTTTTAGATACTGCATTTCAGTAGCGGCCTCGCTCAAAATCGCTTTTTGCCAGGGAATAATGGTATCGCCGGGGTTCACGGCGGGGTTGCGGCTTGTATCCATAAACTGCCATACCTGGTGATGCCCGTAGGTAACGCCGCAGGCACCCGCCAGCACGCCGCGGTAGATACGCGCCCGCACATCGTACGCGGTAAAGTAACCGCGCTGCCGCGTCCAGTGCCCGTCCCACGGGTTTACCGGGTGGTCTTCGTAGCAGGGCTCCATGTCCAGCACCGGCTTCAGTGGTGCATAGCTTTGATCGCGCACCACCCAGTTCCAGGCATCTGCTTCGCGCGAGCCATGGCCGGATTGAAAGGCGTTCATCGAAAGCCAATCTGCCGCCGGCAAATACTGCGAAGTGGAATAGCTGCCGCCGGCAGGATGATAGGCGATGAATACATCTTTCCCGAAAACCGATTGGATGCCCTTTGCCATAGCCGCCCATACAGGCCGGTCGTCGTGTGGCAAGGTATCCTTTCCCCGCTCATATACGCCCGGCCGGTCGCCGCCTAAGATCCAGATAATATTCCACTGATCTTTGTAGCGCAAGGCCAGCGTGCGGGCATACGTGTATGCATTCTGCTCATTAAAGATAATCGGGCCATCGCCCCACAGGTGCGCTACCTTATCGCCCCAGGTTGGCAGCAGGCCGATATACAACCCTTTGTCTGCCGCTGTTTTAATCACATAATCCACATGATCCCAATAATCGTATTCCTGTGCGTTGGCCGGGTTGCTGCCGGGCGTGGTGTTTAGTTTTAAAGGATCGTCATCCACCAGCGGCGTATCGCCATATTGATCAGGCTGATGCAGGCCGGCAAATTCTGCGAGGGCAACGGCCTGTATTACGTTAAAACCTTGCTGCCGGCGCACGTCCAGCAGGTGTGCGGCTTCTTCGCGGGTCAGGCGGTGAAACAGCTCCCAGTCGGTATCGCCCAGCCAGAAGAACGGCTGGCCCTTTTTATCCATTAAATAGCGATTGTTGGGGCTGACGTGTATTTGCGCAAAAGCGAAAAAATGTATTACTAAAACAATAAGCAACAGGAGATTTTTTTTCATAAAGCAGGCCGTTGGGTACTGCACAAATGTAGTGACTTCGTAAACGGGCGTTTATTAATAATTGAGCCTAAACCACAGGATGTTCCTTTGCAGGTTGAACTTAATAATAGTTTGAAATGTTAACCGGCTGTTTGGACAACTTCATCTTTCTTGCTCCTCTCCGGAGGAGAATTCTTTGTGTTGCTAAATCCTGTTGTAGCTTTCTCATTTTACGGTTGTGACAGGCACTGCATTTTTAGGACAAGTAAAATGTTTATTTACATTAAAGTAAATAATCGATTAAAATTATTTGTTGTTTATTGTTCTTTTTTTTGTGGAAAGTGGAGAACGAAAAAAAGCCACAGGGAAACGATATACCCCATGTTTCCCTGATGTGCCCTGATATAACTTTTGTACTACTGTGAATTGGGCAGTAGTAATGCTACATTGCAGCGAAGAGATTAGCGAACAATAACACTGATTTTTAGTCTGTATAATTTTGATAGGTACTTAAAGTAAGTAAACGATTAAAGTTATTTATTGTTGATTCTTTTTTTGTTGAAAGTTGAGAACGAAAAAAGCGGCATGGAAACGATACACCCCGCGTTTCCCTGATAGGCTACGATGTAGCTTTTGTACTACTGTGAATTGAACAGCAGCGCTATATCATCAGAGCAAATAATTATGCTTGTTAACGCTATCTGATTTCGTTATTGTACTTCAATTTTTCACCAATACTGCAGCACTGCCTTAGATCGTTTTCTTAGTGCGATTGCGGTGTCAACTGTTCAAAAAAGTACACGCCCTTTTTGTTAGACGTAACAATGTCCATCCGTTTATCTTTATTGATATCCATTACCACAAACCGGTTGCCGATGCCGGAATTAGCATCAATTTCATGCGCAATCCATTGCGGCTTTTTGCCCGGCAGGTATTCAAACCAATACAAAACAGCAGGCTCATAAGAACCGGGATCGTGACCGTCCTGGTGTGCCAGGTAGCGCTTGCCGGTAATGAGATCCGGGTGACCGTCGCCGTTCATGTCTTCCAGCACCAGCGCATGTGACTGAGAAAATAGTGTACTGATCTCGTGCGTAACCCAGGTACTACTTCCCTTTTCATCTTTTACCTGTTCGTGCCACCAGATACCATACTTATGCGCCGAAGAACTGATCACATCCGCATCGCCGTTGCCGTCCGCATCCAGCACCAGCATATTGGCGCAGTCGTCTCCAAGGTCCGCAGCATGAAACGTCCAGTCGGCCTCCTGTATATTCACCGGCGACTCCCACCAGCCGCTCTTAATCAGCACATCGTTGCGGCCATCGCCGTTTATGTCGCCCCAGCCTAAGCCGTGTGTGTACCGGTCGGTTCCCCGGCCGCTCTCCCGGCTGATGATATGCCGCTGCCAGGCTGTATCTCCTTTGGCCACCGGCGATTGTAGCCAGATAACCTGCTTTGTCAAAGTATCATTACATATCAGGTCCATTCTTCCGTCCTTGTCCACATCAACAAAGGCCGGGTTTTCAATGCCCGCACTGTTTAAGATAATATGCGTTGGCCACAGCCTTACCGTATCGTGCGGATTTTCGTACCACGCACAAACACCGCCGGGCTGATCGAACCGTATCAGGTCCGGCCAGCCGTCGTTATTCACATCCATACAAAAATTGAGGAAACTGGTGCTATAGCCGGGCACGCCGCCCACCGTATCGGCATGCAGCAGGTGCGCCTTCCAGGCAGGCGCTTCAAACCAATAATTACCGGCTAATATATCTATCCTGCCATCCCTGTTTACATCGCCTGCAGCAACACCTTCGGCAATAAAACGGCTACTGATTGTGTGCTTTTTAAATTGTATAGCCGGACCTTTTGCGGCGCCTTCCTGCGCTGTGGCTGCCGCTGCAATAATTGATAAGACTGATAGCAGGAATAAGCGGCTGTGTATTGGCGGTATCACTTGGCAAGCGTTTTATGGTGTTGCCTGCTAATGTCCGCTTTAAAATCTGATTGGACAAGCAGGTTTCTCAGGGCAGACGCATGAAATTTCAATAAGCCGAAGATTTGGCTTTCAACAAGGGTTGTTCACAATAAGTATTTTTTCATGGAAAAACATACAAGTTATTCAGATGGGGATGAAAGCAGGTTTAAATTATATTAATAGCAGCAAAAAAAGAAATGCAAAGCCCTATTATGTATTTTGCTGCTATGGATGATTTCCGACAATTAGGAAAAGTAAAACATAAGCTTGACAATATTATAGCCATTACTATAGCAGCAGTAATATGCGGATGTGAAAACTGGTATGAAATAGAAGATTATGGAAGGCAAAAAGAAGGATGGCTCCGTACATTTTTAGATTTACCCAAAGGTGTACCTGGGCATGATACCTACCGTCGTTTTTTTATGTGGGTTAATCCAAAGAAACTAGAACAGTGCTTTATAGAATGGATAAGGTCTGTATGCGCTATAACAGAAGGGCGGATTATAAGCATTGATGGCAAATGTCTTCGTGGAAGCAAGGGTGATAATCCCTCATTTGTGCACATGGTAAGTGCCTGGTGCAACACCAATAATATGGTACTTGCACAAGAGAAGGTGGATGAGAAAAGCAATGAGATAACAGCCATTCCCGCTTTACTTGAAATACTGGTAGTTAAAGGCTGCATGGTAACAATAGATGCGATGGGTTGTCAGCGTACCATAGCTGAAAAGATTGTAGAAGCGCAAGGAGATTATTTGCTATCTGTAAAAAGCAATCAGGAAGTTTTACTGGATGATATAACAGAAGCCTTTACTCACGGTAAAACAGAAGATGAGTACACAGAAAAAGCAGTAGGTCACGGTCGTGTAGAAAGCCGCACCACCCGTGTAATTACAGACTTAAGCTGGATATGCAATGAAGAAGACTGGAAGAAATTAGCATGTATTATAATGGTATTTGCTACTCGCTACAATAAAAAAACAGGAGCAGAAGAGCAATCAGTGCGTTATTATATAAGCAGCAAAACGGCGAGTGCAAAATACTTTCATGAGGCAGTTCGTTCCCACTGGGGCATAGAAAATAAACTTCATTGGTGCATGGATGTAATATTCGGGGAAGATAAAAGCAAAAAACAAGCACGGGACAGTGCACAAAACTTTTCGCTTATTAACAAAGTAGCCTTGAATATGATAAAAAATTACAAGCCAGATGAAGTCATTGGCTCTAAAAAGATAAGCATGATACGAAAACGAAAAATGGCAAACAGAGATAACGAGTATCTACTCGATATTTTATTGTCCTTTAATACCAAAAAACAGTGACCTTTCATGCGTCCGCCCTGGCAGGTTTATAAAATTCCTGTAAAGCGATTACTGGTGGTAAACGGATAAATTCATTCCCCGTGTATTCAATTAGTTTGAACCGTGGGCTATAAGGCAGTAATACCAGACTTAAGAATCTATTTCCACCCTTTTGGAAAGAGTGCATGGCATCGGCAGTAGTTTTCATCACACGGGTTGAAGCTTGCATCACACGGGATAAAGTTTCCGCTACACAGGTTAGCGTTTTCGCTGCTCAGGTTAAACCTTTCATCACGAGAGTTAGACTTTTCATTACAAGAATAAAGCCTTCCGCCTGACAGGTTGTTCCTTCCGCTACACGGGATAAGCATTTCGCCGGACGGGTTGCCCTTTTCATCGAATGGGAAGGCTTGCGCCTCACAGGTCAGTTTTCATAGGACAGGCTACATTTCCTTAGGCTACGATGAGCCAGTTTTCATTCCTGCAACGATGGAAGGGTTTAAGGGCGTTCATTTTGTTAAGGCCGGTGGAAACACCTCAACTGTTCGGAACATTTTGCCGTGGAGAAGCAGGATGTTGATAGAAAACAGAATTATTTCCAAGATACTGCGACTCTTTTGGAGCCGAACAAGCTAATCCGACCAAATATCTTCGCTAATATATTTGAACCCACTTTGGTTCAAAAACAATCCTTGTTGGATAACAATTATCTCCCGAACATCTGTAGCGGGGCATCAGACGGCAGCACTGTTGGAACAACCATTTGAAATGTACCCCGGTTCAAAACTTATCTATCGTAAAGGGTATGCCTTTGCTTTGCAGGTATGCTTCCGATATGATATAGCTTTCCGGCTGATCAACGAGGTAACCCTTTTCGCGGTATTGTACATAGCTGTCAATGTCATCGGGCAGTACTTCTGCCTGTACCGCAATTTCTGTAAGCAGGGGCGTATGCATTTCCTGCTCATAGTCCCTTTTATCAAAGTCCATGTCTGTTACTTCGCCGTGCGGAAAAATAATATGACCATCATTATAATCTGCAGTTACGCCATTGATAAACGCCTTAAAAGTTTTCACATCATATCCGTCCCTGCGCGAAAAAGAATAATAGCTTACCCGGAACAAAGCAGTAAACCGTCTAATGAGTAATGTGCCCTTGTGCGTTTCTGCGGCGCCGGTACCGGCAAGGCTTTCGCTGCGCTCGCGGTCGTCTGCCGAAAAGCGGTTTATGTCCTTTGCATCCAGTTGATAATGACTCTTTTCAAAGGCTTCAAAATCGGATTGGTATTTCGCCCGCTTTTCTTCCTGCAGCAGCAGGTGAAAATTTTTATCCGGCGATGATAAGTAACCGGCAACATCAAAATAATGGTTGCAGGTAAATAAGGCTATGCCCGTAACCACCACGCCAATACCAACTGCTTGCGGCAACCCGGTATTGGCGCCGCCCGCTGCAAAGCGCACGATATATGCAACCGTAAACAACAAGCCCATTGCATTGCCGGCAGCAGTGGCTTTGTGCATCAGCGGAAACGCTTTATAAAAATCGGTGGTAAGGCAGTAAAAGGCAAAAAGAAGCAGCACTATACTGATGAATATTCTCGTGTTGAACACCGTTGGCTGCTGCCGGTGATTGAGCAAAGCGTATAGTGAAATAAAGAAGCTGCCAACAGCGATGCCGGCAAGTACGCCCAGGAAAAAGGCAAACACCATCAGCACCCAGTGCTTGCTGATAAATTGAATAAAAGCCTTGAAAATGCGATAAAAAAGGCTAAGCAGCCAAAGCTCGTACATAGAAACAGTTTTTAAACCACAACAACAGGAAAATACAGTACTGCACAACGCTATCTCCAGGTTGTTGAGTGGCGCTGTGATTACTGCATTTCTTATAACTGCTGCAAATTGAAACGATTAACGGCAGCTTCTTTTGCAGCACTCTTTTTGGCAGGTAATGAAATAAAAATAATGGTAATGGCGAGCGGCATCAGTATGCACCAGATGATGCAGCTTTCGGCATACGAGCAATGATGCACTTTCTGCATATATACGCAAAAGTCAACGCCAAGCTGAAAGAGATCAAGCTTGTTTTTATATTCCAGTATGCCTGCGGCAGCAAGGCACAAGCTGTAGGCTATGGTGATTTTGTAACGGGTCTTACATTTCCTGTCGAGCACCAGCGTCCAGGTAAGCGGGATAATGACAAAGTAAATCCACAGGTTGACCGCATTGTACGAAAGCGCGAATTGCTGAATGGCAGATGTATCGCTGCTATGATGATTATGTGGTAAACCGTTGAGTGCAAAGTGCGGCATGAGCTACTGTTTTGATTAATGATGTTTTACCGTATGAGCATGGTAAGCAGGTTGCCGGTGCCGACGGTGCGGCCGCTGCTGTCGTAGGTAATGTTCCTGCTTTCGTGGTAGCTGCCAAGGAACCGGCCGTTGCCATCATAGATTGCGAGACCAGCACCTTGCTGACGGATTTCTGCGATTACGCGACCCATATTGTCGCGAAGGGTTTGTAGAGGCATGAATGTTTGGGGTTTTGAGTGATTTGTTATGAATTTTTACTTAACTATTTTAGTATTTGTTGTAAAGAACTTGGCGTGTTGATTATAATCTTCGCGGCTCTTTACTGGATTTTGTAAACTGGAATCCTTTTCAGCTTTATAATCGTTTTTTATTTCAATACTTACTTTAGTTTTTTCGGTTGTAAGGTCTTTTGCTTTTTGTTATCTTTTGATGACATAATTTCATTAAATTTATTTTTTAACAATATTTTTATCCAATAATATCTAACCAGCTTTTAATCTCATGATATATGTTGTTAAGCGTATTAAATTTACTTAAAACATCTTTGAAACTGAAATCATCTTTGTTGATTGATGCCCTAATTCTTTTATATTCCTTATATGGAAACTCTATTCCTAATTTTGAAAAATCAATATTGAAATATGGAGATTTTAAATTAATATAAAACTTTTTTCCAACTTCAATGTTTTCAAAAAAACTAAAGTGGTTTAAACCGCAGACATCTACTAAAATGTACTGAATAAAAACTAAATAAAATAATTCCCTGCAGCAGTAACTTAAAGGAACTATTGAATTATCTATATCAGATGAATAATCCTGACTCAGTCTATTTTGATTTTTTATTGTTTCATTTTGAATTAGCTGATATTCAAAGCCATCTTTTTTCCAATTAGACCACTTCTTCTTTAAGCTAACCTCTTTTAAAATAAAAACACCTTTAGCAAATATTGCAACCGTATCAAAACAATACTCTGTTTTAAGTTGTGCAAGACGCCCTGAAATTTGCATGTTAGGATCAGGAAACCGTTTTAACTTAATTGACTCTTCATAAATAACTATATTCTTTGCCACTAAATGTATAGTAATAAGAAGTGAAGTTGTTAATATTTCATCTACTTGTTCCATATCAAGTTCTTTCACTTCATACATAATTTCATCCTCTCTTTCACATTCTCCCTCTCTTTCATTTATCTCCGCTATATTCTGAACATTTCTGTCAACTCCATCCAATGTCCATTCGTGTTCTCTAGTTATTAAGCCATGTGTTTTCCACAGTTTTGCATTGTCTAAAATGACTGCATTTGAACCGTCTGGATTTGGTCTTAATGCTCTGCCAACCATTTGAAGATAAAGCGTTAGTGATTTTGTTGGGCGCGCAAGTTGTGCTACACGTATTAAAGGACAGTCAAAACCTTCTGTAAAAACAGCAACGTTTGAAAGAATTTGAATTTTTCCTTCTTTATACTTTTCAATTATTAAATCTCTATCATCCCTACAAGTATCACAAGTGATAGACTTTGCTATGAAACCTTCAGCATTAAACCGCTCAGCAATTTTTTCAGAATGTGCCTTGTTAACAGCGAATATTATAGACTGTTTCTTTTCTCCGTATTTTCTATAACTTTCGATTAAATCAGACATCACTCTTTCCTGCATCATAACTAATGCTAAGTCATGCTCATTGTAATCCTTAGTTATTTGATTGATTGCAACATGAGATAAATCGAGAGTTAAAGATGAAGTAGCCCAATGTTTAAAATTAGCTAAATATCCTTCTTTGATAAATTTTTTAATCGACCATGACTTAATTAAAATATCAAAACTCTCTGAAAATCCTGTACCATTCAACCGGCATGGGGTTGCAGTAACACCTAATATTTTTACACCTTTATTTCGATAATGCTCGATTATCGTTTGGTATGTTCTTGCCTTTGCATGATGTGCTTCGTCTATTACGATTAATGAAATATTTTTAGGATAATCGGTCAATTTTCTCCTTATAAGAGTAGGAATATTAGCAATTTGAACTTGATAATCAGGATTGTAGTCATTTTGATGTCCCGCCAATATTATTGATGCATTTATACCACACCTAAGTTGCAAACGTTTTTTTATTTGATCTACTAATTCTCTTCTGTGAACAAGTACTAACTTTCTATTAGGCAAATGATCTATTATCTCACAAAATACTTCTGTTTTGCCAGTACCAGTTGGCATTTGTAGCATTACTCTGTCATACTTTTCAAAAGCATTTAAAACATCATCTACAGCTTGTTGCTGATAGTCTCGTAAATCCATTATTTAGGAAAATTTGTTAGTTATTGGTTTTGCTTTTATCGAAGCTTAGTTTAATATTTATACTTAAAAATTACTTTAAACTTTTCTTAATTGCTTCAAATAAACTTTTAAACTTATCACTAAAGCTTGGTAAATAAGTTGTCCTTTCTCTGGTATTTTTATGAATATTTTTAGTACTGATTCTTCTTTGCGTCTTTTTGTTTTTACTTTTGTTATTAATTGATACAGGTTTATATTTATTAACCCAAGCTGCTTGAAGTTTTGTTACATTACAAACAAGATCGTCAAATTCTTCCTGATGTTTTTTGTGCTGAATGCGATTTTTCAATTTTTTTATATCGCTTTCAAGCTGTTGTATATCATGTTTTAATTTTAATATAATTTGCTCATTGCTATTTACAGAAATACCTTGTAATCTTAAATTTAAAATATGAATACGTTTCTGGCAAGTGGGTTTTCTTATATTAGGCTTATAATCATATAATTTTTCACCTTTGTAAGTGTCTAAGTTTTCTTCTTTGTCTTGTACATTTTCAGAGTAGCTTTTAGGTTGTTTTGTAACCAAACGTATTGGTAGTGTTTTAAATCCTGAACCTCCACAATAATAACAATCAGTGCCACTTGACCCATTGCAATGACAAGGATTTGAATCCATAATTTTAGATTTTAAGTTTATAATTAAATGATTTTATTGCACACAACTCACATAATGCTCACTATATCACATCCCTTAATGCAACTTAATAAGCCGCCACGCATTAAATCTGATTCTGTATTAATAGTAGTTAAGAATGTTCTCCCGTCCTTAAGCTTCAGCTTTACGTCAAAGGTTTTGGTCTGTTCACTGTTTTGGATTTTAAATTTTTAAAGGTTTAGGGCTGAAAACCAAAATTAGAAAAAGCAATCATATTATAAAAAGTAATAGGTAAAAAAAATGGGTAATTAAACACTCTTTACCCAATTACCTATTCAAATAGTCAGCACTCATTCATTATAAATAAGTTACACATACATCAATTTACTTTTTTCGTATATTGTTTACTTCTTTTATATTTACCTCCTTCATCCAAAACGGCTACTTACGGATATGTGCTGCAGAAAAATGTTGCTTTTAGGAATCGCTTTATCAGGGTCGTATCTTACTATCGCCCAAACAAACGCTTCCGTTTATCCTTTACAAAAACTGCTCTCTGCAAAACAGGCTGTAACGGTCAACTGGCGCGATAAAGCAATCGCCATCACCGACTCGCCATTTAATACGTTTCCGCAACAGCTACTTAAAACATCGGCCGGCTTATACCTGTTTGTAAACGGCTCGGGCAGGTTGTACCAACTGCACGACAGCGGCGCAGGCCTGCAGGCGCAACGTATAGATTCCACCATATTTTTTGGCTATAACCTTGGCTCCTTTCCTTTTGTGTACCATGACACTATTTATTCGCTTGGCGGTTACGGCATCTGGCGCATCAATGGTCAACTACGCACGTATATTCCGCAGGCGCACTCATGGGATATTGTGCCGCTGAACGAGGAAGTGCCCGTGCTGATGCAGGAAGATAATCACGACCTGATTTGTTACAATGAGCAAAGCAATAGATTATACATTGGTTATTCTATACAACGCAACCAGGCAATAAAACTTTCTTCCCTCAATGATGCCAGTTTTGATTATACAGTGCGGTGCCTCAACCTGCAAACCAAAGAGTGGAAGACCGCCGGCACGCTTAATGATTATTTTAAAGATAAACTTTCATTACTTAAAAATATTGCTTTTACGCCCTGGGGACAGTTGGTGTCGTTTGGCGATAAATTGCTGCTGATAGATTATGCAAACAACCAATTACTGCACTTAAAAGAAGGAGTAGAGAACACTATACGCCCGGTGCTTTTTCAATATCCTGCTACCAATTTGTATTACTGTTTAGATTCTACTTTATACTTCGGCAATATTGCAGAAAACAGGATAAGCTCCCTTGCTTTACACCTGAGCGATTTTGTAAAGGCAGGTATAACGGTTTATGAAAAGCCGTTAACCTTTACAACCTTTATAAATGAATGGATTGTTGCTACATTAATTATGCTGTTGGTTGCGTTTTTTATATGGAAAAGAAAGCGCAATAAACAGCTTGTTCATTTATTTGCACCGCCACTAACAACCACAGATGAAACATATATACAACAACCGGAAGCAACAGCAGCAACTGATATATCTGCAACAGCCGAAGTACAAGAAACCAAAAATGATGCAACAACCCTAATTGCAAAACCGGCATTGCCATTTGATGAAAAAGAAATGCAGGTGATTCATCTGATCTGGAAAAACAGCAACCACGCTTACTATACAACGGTGGAAGAACTAAACAGCATTTTAGGATTAGCAAAAAAAACGCCTGATACACAAAAGGTGCAGCGCAATAATACCTTGCGAACCATTAATAACAAATATAAAAAAGAGCTGAATGTTGCGGATGACCTGATTGAAAGCAAACCTGCAGAAAGTGACAGGCGTTCCCGTGTGTACTTTATTGCTACCGGTAAAGAAGCGCTGTTAGCAGAAATGAAAGGTATGGCTTGAGTATAAAATATGCAAATAGTTGCTTTGCAGTTTATCAGGATACCGCAGTTTATTAGAAAAGAAAAATCAGCGGTAAAAAAATTTGAAAAGCTTTATCTTTAATGAAACAGTAAGCTTGAAAGAAATTGCCTACAAAATTTTTTTAGATGTAAACGGAATTGAACGGCTAAGAATAAAATTTTACACAGATAAAGGAAAAATATTGGATGTGGTTGTGCAATATGAAAGTTTTATAAGCAATAAATGGACACCCATTGTACGTTACGATTGTTCCCATGGATTTTTCCATCGCGATGTACTTTATCCGGGTAATGATAAAGAAAAGCAACTAATCAATATTATTAAGCTTGAAGATACTTTACATTATGCGGAGCAGGACATTAAAGACAGATGGGAGTTTTACAAAGAACGCTATTAAAAAAACTAAAATCATGACAAAGAAAGAAGCAGTAAACAGAAATATTGGGTTAGCTTTTGATTTTATTCGCCAGGCAGTTCAGGAGCCTTCTTTACTGGACGCCATTCCAGATGATTCAATATTAGAATTTGTTGAAAAAGACTTTGTAAAAAAGGAAAAAAACAACTCGAAAAAGATAAAATCGCAAAGAAAATACTTACGTGTTCAGTCCAGATTAGAACTAATTTGATTGTACTTTCTCTGGCATCGAACTCAACGATTAAAATAAACAGCATCCTAACGCCCGTCTTTGTTCTGCTAACTGACCTGAATTAATATTTGTTGGTATGAGATAATGAGATTATAGCGCTAAAAAAAGGCTTCACCTCATCACCCTCATCCCCGCACCCTTCAATTTCTCCACTACATAAGCTCCTATTTTCTTTCCTTCCTCCTGGCCCCACACTACCGAATCATGATAATGAATACCGCCATACAGGCGCGAGACAGCAGCTTCATTGGCGGCCTGATTGAATGAGGTAAAATGGCGTGCCGGCAAATCAAATAACAGTTCTGAATCATCGGTAAACGAAAAGCTATCGCCTAACAGATAGGTAAGCACCCCCGCTGCAGCCGTGGAGATCACGCTGTGCCCGCTCGTATATTCCGGGAACGGCGGCGTCTGCAAAAGCGGTTGCCATTTGGCATCTATGTAGCGGTTAATGTAGGTTTCGGGCCGGATGCGGTTGCTGCGGTATTTCTCGTCCCAGCAGGAGATAAAGGCATCCATCATGGTAGCAGCAATGCATGTTTCTATGGCAATGGTTTGATCGAAATCGAGCTTTGCATCGCGGGCGGCAATGGCGCCGATATTCATCCAGTGCCCGCCGGGACTTATTTTTTTAAAACCGATAGACATGTGCCCGGCCGTTGCTACTGCAAACGGGTTGCAATCCCAGAAAGAAGCAATGGCCACTTCATCGCCCTTCGGATGCGTGCCTGCTGAATATACTTCAGCGGCCTGCCGGTAAAAGGCGCTGCTGCTGTCTTTGCTGAAAGGCACCGGGCGCGGCGGTATAAACTGGTTGCAGGAATCTATGAGCAGCGGGCGGATGGTTTTCCAGTTGGGTTCTATGGCCTCTATATAAGCCGGCGGCGTAGGATACCAGGAACTGTCGCCTTTCGGGGGCGTATAGCGGAGCCTTGCGCTAAGCCCGTTGTAATGGTCGCCCTTAGAAAAAGCTATGACTTGCGCGGCTACATTTTTGGCAACCGCAATAGAGCTATCCACTACCGCTTTGGAAAGGTGCATCGCCTTTGCTTTGTTTATAAAAGCCGCTTCGTCTTCTTCAATCATATAACCCGAGGGCAGCATCAGGCGACCGGTTTCCAGGATGCAATACAGGGCTGCAACCTGATAATCATAAGCCTGATCTGCCATATTGATGGAGATACTTTTAAAGTTGCGGATAAAGGTTTCTGCTTTGGGAAGTGCTTTGTTGTGCTGCGCAACAATGGCATACGCGCCCAATGTGCCATACGCATAATAGCGGCAGGCAGCGGGCGGGTTTACCACATCGTGCATCATTACGTTGCTTTGGGCAAAGATGGCCGGCTGTACCAGTGCGGCAAAATCGCTTTTGCGCTTTTGCGCGTGCGTGGAAAGCGATAAGAGGAGGAGTAAAAAATTACTGATTATAGCTTTCATATTTGCCGTAGATAATTATGGTTCACTATAAAAATACTGATGTTCATGGCAGCATTATAAGTGTTAGGAAGAATAATTTCGTATTTAGTTCCCTCTTTTATTTTCTACTTTTTAATAATCCGAATATGTATTACGTTCAAGCCGCTGGGCTTCGTAGCTGCAACAGCGCTGCATACGCTTCTTTGAAAAAATTATCCTTCGGATTTTTTCAATACCGCCTGCGGCGCTACCGAACCGCGTGAGGCGCCTTGTGCAGCTACTGGTGAAAAAAGTGCAGCGTTTATCATATTTACATTAACCGGTTAGAAGCGCTGCTGCTATTCATTTAAAGAAAAAAAACTTAAATAGAAGGTTGTGTAAAAAGATTAAGAGAAACAGGCTCGCTCCCTGCATTTACTTTATCAATAATTTTTTTGTTTGCCTCCATAAGATAGTTTTCATTACCTGCGCCTCCACATTGCCTAAGATGGAATTTAGGTATTAAAAGTTTTGTTTTGTTTAGTTTACTATTTCTTTAATTACATGTGCGCCCAAGCTAATTGAACTTCTTACGAGTTTCTTTTCAGAAGTGGGATACCTACTGATAAAATGAATAAAAACAATAATCGCAAAGATCATATTGCTTCGAAAAAAATTACGGTTCACTATAAAACTGAAGGCCCTGATTATTGATGCCGATCATTAAATATTTTTTACTGCCAATCGTCATTTCGTCAGCGCTTTTTACATCGCCCGTTACACACAAACCGGAAGTGGCCTGCGGCAGATACGTAAAATTGCCCCTGCCATCGCCGGTAAGTACACAACCATAATTCGCATCCATACTGCCCAGCTTCAACCGGTTGTCGGAATGGTTGCCAAAGAGGAGCAAATCCAATTTACCATCGCCATTTATATCTTTTGTGAGGATGCTGGAAACCACCGAAAACTGCGCTTCGGCTGGCAACGGCATTGCGACCATTTTGCCCACTTCATTTATAAAGCAAAGGGACCTTGTTTCGGTTGCTGTGAGCTTTTGCGCTTTTGCCAGCTCTTCCGCCGTAAAAATGTTATTCATGTGTGCATCGGCATAGCTTTTATACGACGTAAATTTTTTGCGCATCGGGTAAATCTCATCGTTCAGTTCATCGCGGCTTACAAAGGGGTAACTGGAATCTTTGATGTAAAAATTGAAGAACGGATCTATGGAGCCGTTGTTGTCAAAATCGGCATAGTACAACTCGGCCGGTTTCGTGTCGCTTGCTTTTATCTGCGTGTTTAAACCCAGGTTGCCGCCAATAATATCCGGCCTGCCGTCGCCATTCACGTCCGCTATTGTTAACCCAAACCAAAAACCGGTTTGCGGCTTATCAAAGTAACCGGTTGTTTTGTCAACAAAACCGGTTGGTGTATTTTCAAAAATCATAATAGGCATCATCTCTCCGCATACTATCAAATCCTTTCTGCCATCGCCATTCATGTCTGCCCATTGCGCAGCCGTTATCATACCTGCATTGGCAAAAGGAACCAGCATACTGGTAAATTTCCCCCGGCCATCGTTGGTGAGCAAATAGCTTGTTGGCGCGGTTGGATATTTACCCGGCACCACCCTGCCGCCTACAAATACATCCATATCGCCGTCACCGTCATAATCGCAGGGCGCCACACAGCTTTTACTGCTGCTGCTTACATCGGGCAAGGCATCTGCTTGTATCGTAAAATTTCCTTTGCCATCATTCATATACAGTTCATCCTGCAGCACCGGCGTATTGGGCTCAAAGAGCGAGTAGCCGCCTTTAGCTACGTATAAGTCGGGGTGGCCGTCTCCATTCGCATCGAAAAAAGCCGCCGCAGCAACCGCTGAGGTAGTTTCATCGCCAATACTGGCTGTACCGGTGCTAAAACCGCCATTGGATTGTTGAATATAAACAGCGCCCGGATTGTTTTTATCGCCACTGATAAATACATCTTCCCGGCCATCGCCATTCACGTCCGCTTTTGCAAGCACCGGCCCAGTTTTGGAATACATAAACAGCATTAACGGCTGCCGCTTAAAATCGTTTTCTGAAAAATCCTGGTGCGAATAAGGAATGATTGCCGGCGCTTTGCGAAAAAGTGTTACGGCTTTTTTTTCGGGCACAAATGATGGTGCGCTCAGTTGCTTATTATAAGCAATAGTAAGCCTTTGGTTGGCGCTTACCTGTTGCATTGCCTGCACCGCTCCATCCGGAAAAACAACTTTTACAGAATCTGCTTTTTTTGCATCGCCCAAACCGAAATTTAATACCGTGGACAGGCAGGAAAGATAACCGCGGGCCGGGTTTACTTCTCCGTACTGCGTACTGCCATTGGCATACACATATACTTTGGCGCCGATGGCATTGGTATTGGCGCCGGCGCCCCGTACTGCTACACTCAGGTAGGCAGTGTTGCTTTGCTCGCGGCTCGTATTTTTATAAACACTTGCTTCTGCATTAAGGTTATTCACTACCAGATCAAGGTCGCCATCATTGTCGAGATCGGCATACACCGCACCGTTGCTCATATTAGCCTGCGTAAAACCCCATTGCTGCTGCTCGTTGGTAAAGGTGAGGTTGC
The DNA here is from genome assembly GCA_965247435.1 of Ilyomonas sp. Classification (GTDB taxonomy): domain Bacteria; phylum Bacteroidota; class Bacteroidia; order Chitinophagales; family Chitinophagaceae; genus Ilyomonas. The sequence continues at coordinate 4,732,588 of OZ252019.1, forward strand.
GGTTGTTCTTAAAAGCATAGCTGTGAAAAGGTGTCACCGGCATGGCTTTAATCAAATCCATCAGCAGCGCCGGCTCGCGGTCCATCGCTTTTTTTACTTTATAATCACCCCAGTAACGCAGAAAATCTTTGTTGGTATAATCGCGCTCGTAGCCGGTGGTAATAAACAAATCTTTATAGCCGTCATTGTCAAAATCGGCAAAGAGCGGGCACCAGCTCCAATCGGTATTGGAGATACCGGCCAACTGGCCTATCTCGCTAAAGGTACCGTCGCCATTGTTGAGCTGCAGCATATTGCGCATGTACTGCCTGTGCAGGTCCTGCGATTGCATCAGCGCAAAAGATTCGTAGTTTTCCTGCAACTGCAACGACTTCTGGCGGTGGTTGTCTTCGGGCAGCATATCGAGTGTAAGCACATCGGGCAGGGCATCGTTGTTGAAGTCGGCAATGTCCACGCCCATCGAAAACTGCGAGATATGGCGAAAGCACATTTTGCTGTCTTCTTTAAAAGTGCCGTTGTGATTATTCAAATAAATATAATCGGGCTCGTTGTAATCGTTGGTTACATAAATATCCTGCCAGCCGTCCTTATTGATGTCGGCCACCGCAATGCCCAAACCAAACGTGAGCGGGAACTGGTGAATGCCGGCCTCTTTGGATACATCGGTGAAGTGATTGCCATCATTGCGGTAGAGCTTGCTGCCGGCAAAAGAATCCGCTTCATTACGGTATTTTTCCAGCTCCAGGTTATCAATCTTCTTCACATTGTGGTTGAGCAAAAACATGTCGAGGTCGCCATCATTATCATAATCGAAGAAGGCGGCCTGCGTGCTGTAGCTCCCATCATCCAACCCATACTGTTTTGCCTCATCTGTAAATCTTAGACCACCTTTATTAATGAACAACTGGTTGCGGCGGGCGTCTTCAGGCAGTTTGCCGGAGTAGCAGTAATAAATATCCGGTAAGCCATCGCCGTTTACATCCGCTATGGTGACGCCGGTTTTCCAGCCTCCTTTCCTGCCTTCCAGGCCGGCTTCTTTAGTAATGTCTTTGAATTTCATGCCGCCCAGATTAAGATACACTTTATTGGGTTTCATGTTGGCCGTAAATACCAGGTCCTGCAGGCCGTCGCCATTTAAATCGCCCACCGCCACACCGCCGCCATTATAGAAGTATTCGTATGCCAATACATTGAGGCTTTCATCTTCATTAATCGTATTGCTGAAGGTGATGCCGGTTTGTTTGGAAGAAAGCATTTGAAAAAGCGGCGCTTGTGCATTGGCCTGTAATGTAACACCCGCAAGCATTAGAAAGCAGCAATTGATTTTTAGTAAAGCAAGAAAACAGAACGGCATTTTCATAATTACACAGGTTCGGTATAAGCAGCAAGGCAAGTTAAGGAACGAAGTGAAGCGGCGGTACAACGGTTCGTTAATCTTGCACTTCCGATTTTACTTTAAAGCAAAACAGGCTGCTTTGAGGCAGCCTGTTTTGTAAAAAAATAAGTGACTATTTATTTATCCCACCAAACATGTGCTATCCATGTATCGCCGCCCATATTGGTTACTGCTGCCTGATAATTTGCAGGATCCTGTGTACTTTCTGAAGTAGGATAAATTTCTCTTCTTGGTATCTGACCTCCGGAGAAGTTTCCTGTATAATTAACAGGCGTTAAAACAGGATAACCGGATCTCCTCCAGTTTGTCCACGCTTCATTAAAATTGAGGAAGCTGCCATCAATGATCCAATATTGCTCGTTGATTTGTTTTAAAGAAGCATCAGTAGATGATACATCAAGCGGGTGCGCTGCAGCATAAGTATCTGCAGTTCCTGCACTGATTGTAGCATCGGTACCAAGCGGCGCAAGTGACTGAATTCCTGCTGAAACTCCATTAGCATAGAATTGAGCTGTAGTATTACTTCCTGCATTCCAACCTCTTGCCTTAGCTTCAGCCAATAACAACTGCGTTTCGCCATAAGTTAATATAAACAGTGGTGCGCTTTGATTGGTATAGATAGAGGCGCGCGGGCGGGAGTACTTTCCAATCGCTGTTGCATCGGCACCGCTACCAGTGCCTCCGGGATAACCGGGAGAAGTAGAAATATCGGTTGCACCACCTTTTAAATCGTAGCCATTGGGCAATCCCATTTGATTAGCAGGGTTAGTATCACCTGCGTCTAATGTAAAGTTCTCCGCTAAACCGGCCTGGGGAACTTCAGCAATAACGCCCAAACGCGGATCATTGGTACTTTTAAGCTGATCAATATACGTTTTGCTCCACCTTACTTCGTAAATGTCACCTGGTGTTCTTAACGGACCGGCATTCGCATTGCCAAAGCCATGCGCGTTATCTGTTACCAAATAAGCATTATCAGCAATACTTGCAAAAGTGCCACCGGCCGCAGCTTTCTCTACATATTTTTGTGCGGTAGCAGCGTCAACTTTGGTTAATCTCATAGCCATTCTTAGCATAATTGAATAACCAAACTTCTTCCATTGTATTATATTTCCTTTATAAGGCAATACATCATTTGTTATTGGAGATTTCGTTTCATCAAATGTGCTGATTGCTGAATCTAACTGTGATAACAACAAAGGATAAATATCTTGTTGTTTATCGTAAACCGGCAAAAACGATCCGGTCTTTGCCTGTAATGCCTGGGTATAAGGGCAATCTCCATACGTATCTGTAACACCTTGTATGCATAGTACTTTTAGTATAGCGGCGGCGGCATTTAAGTTTACAAGATTGGGATCGTCTTTGGTTAAGTTTTGTATTTCGTATGCGTAACCAGCCCCGCTGTAAAGCGTATTCCAAGTACTACTCGCATAACCAAAAGTGCCGCTTGTTTGAACATATTTATCAGCATTGTTGTAGTAAACTGCAGCACCGGTGGATGTTGAAGCAAATATCTGCACCCACATACTTTGAAATAAAATGGGACCATTATAGCCAGCCAGCGCATTTACATAATTGTATTCAATGCTGGGCAAAAGCAATTGCGGATTAAAAGACCCGCCTGAGGCTTGGGTCGGGTCTGTATTGATATTATCGAAATTTTTGGTACAACTCAAGGACAGTATAACTGCACCAAAACATATATATATCAGTATTTTTTTCATAATTCTATTATTTAAATTTGAAGTTTGCATTTATACCAAATGTTCTTGTTGATGGTAAAGCAGTTCCCTCAATACCAACATAATTAATGACAGCTCCAAAGGTTGCTTCAGGATCTATATTGTCTGAATGCTTTACCAATGTCAGTAAATTACGCGCAACCAAAGAGATTTGTAACGAACGTAATAAAGGAACATGCGCAAACGCCCTTTCAGAAATAGTGTAACCTAAAGTAATCTGACGAAGCTTGATATAATCTCCGTTTAAGACATCCTGAATCTGCACATTTTGAGAAAGTTTCTGATAGTAGGTTTGAGCATTGGCAGCTATAGTGTTTGCCGAACCGTCTTCCTGAACTCCTACTTTAACACCGCCTTCCCTGCCAACTAATGTTGATTTATCTAAACCTCTGTAGATGGCTTCTGCTTTGGTAGAAGATAATATCTTGTTACCATAATTAAAATCCAGCAGGAAAGACAGGTTAAGATTTTTATACGTGAATTCATTATTCAAGCCCCCATACAGCGTAGGCAATACATTTCCTGCTGTTACCAAATTACCTGCTACGGGCAAGCCGGAAGCATCCACAACTATGTTACCTTTTGCATCATATTTATAATCATGCACTAGAATCTGCGGACCTGACATACCTTTTATAAAAGCAGTGTTTACTGCACCATGATTAAACCGGTCTGTACCTAAAGAAATATTTGATCCGCTCTTATCAGTTTCAAGAATCTTGTTAGCTACATTAGTGGCATTCAAAGAAATATTCCAGGCGAAATTTTTTGTTTGTATTGGTGTACCAGTAACCATCACCTCCAAACCTTTATTTAATGTAGATCCTGTACCTACAAGCGTACTTGTATAACCGGTGGTCTGGCTTAAACCGGCTGACTGAATTTCGTTATGCGTTGTCCGGTTAAAGTAAGCGATATCAAAACCTAAACGGTTATTCAAAAACTTCAACTCCGCACCTATTTCAAATTCGTCTAAAGTAAAGGGTTTCAAAAAGTAATTTGGAAGTCCACCTCCATAATTACCGGTTGGAGTTCCATTTAAGGCATTACCTACACCGTAATATTGTGTTGTTTGGTACGGGTTATTAGGTTCACCACTCGTTTGTGCATAAGAAGCACGTAGTTTTCCATAGTTAAGTTTGTTTATATGTGCAAGTTCAGAAAATACAAAACTTGCAGATACAGATGGTGTGAATAAATCTCTGTTACTGTTTGGCAACGTTGAATAAGTATCATACCTGCCGGTAGTATTTAAAGTCAGGAAGTTTTTATACGTAAGATCTACGGTATAATATGCCGAATGCACTTCTTTGAGTGAATAGCCATAAGATCGGCCATAGTTTACAACATTGGTAAAACTATATAAGTAAGGCAGTACAAACGGGCCGCCGCTTACGCCGGTTTCCTCATACCTTGATTTACGGAGATTTGCACCGAGTGCAACGTCTAAATTTATATCAGTAGATAATTTATGCGATGCGCCAAGTAAACCATCTACATTCAGTTCGCTTCTTTGTGTTTGTGACAATTCATCTAACTGGCCTTTGAAAGCTTCGCCGGTAGTATAAGCTGTACCCCAAGGTGTAACATGGAACACACGGTCGTTTATAAGATCATATCCAACACGTGCCTGTGCATATATCCAGTTATTGAAACTATACCTTCCAGTTACAGCAGATATTAAACGCTTTCTATTAAGATTATTGACAAACTGGTTAACAACAAACCAGGGATTGGTAACATATTCATCGTCGCTAAACTGTATTTCATGGCCTGTAATTGGATCAAAGCCTGGCTTCAATATATTCTCATCTACATTAGTTGCCAGGAATATTCCATTGTTTGGATTCATAGGCCCATCACTTAATTGCGGGCGATTTTTTGAGAATTCATCAATGTAATTCGCAAGAACGCTTACTTTAAGCTTATCCGTTACTTTCTGTTCCATGTTCAGGTTAAATGACTTCCGGTAAACACCGCTATTGCGGACAGTAGAATTACCGTCTAAATCAGACACAGACAACCTAAAATTACCTCTGTCTGTTCCACTACTTACAGCAATTGTATTTGTAAAAGATGGTGCTGTTCTGTAGAAGTTTGACATATTATCTTTAACTGCTGAATATGCATAAGAGTTGCCATCGAATGCCGGAACCGGAGTGCCGTCTAGTTTGGTACCCCAACTTAAGCGGGTAGTGTTTCTCGCAGTAGCGGCGGTGGGTTTCAGTCCTTGTTCACCTTGCCCGTATTCATACTGGAAGTCTGTATAATCTATTACTTTCTCAAGCGTGTAATTGGTATTGTAATCAATAGAAAAGGTGCCCTTTTTTCCGCTTTTCGTTGTTATTAATATAACGCCATTAGAAGCACGGGCACCATATAACGCAGAAGCTGATTGTCCTTTTAAAACAGTCATGGTCTCTATATCATCAGGGTTTAAATTACCTATGCCATCACCTAAATCTGCGCCACCCCACTCATTAGTAGAACCTCGCTGCGTATTATCCATTGGAACACCATTAATAACAAACAATGGTGCACCGGAAGAATTAATACTGGGCATACCTCTTAGCAAAATACGAGCAGTACCGCCCGGACCACCATTAGTTCCATGCACACTTAAACCCGCTACACGGCCTTCTAATGACAATGCAACATTGGTTTCTCTTGCTTTGTTCATTACATCGCCGTTGACTGTTGTAATTGCATAACCAACTTTTCTGGCATCTTTAGATATACCTAAAGCAGTTACAACCACCTCACCCAATACTGCTTGTGAACGGCCTAATAAAATCAGCAGATTTGTCTGCTCACCACTTACATCTATTGTTTGTGTTTCGTAACCTACGTACGACACTTCCAACACTGCACCTGCAGAAGGAAGGTTAATACTAAAGGCGCCATCTGTACCGGTAGTAGCATTGATGTTCTGGCCTTTCACTTTTACAGTTACATAAGCCAAAGGCGTATTGCCCGACGAGTCTCTTACAGTTCCGGTAAGCACACGCGTTTGCGCGAAGAGGGCGCCGGAACTAAACAGGAGCAACATAAAAAGGAGTTGAAGTTTTCTCATTGTTAGTCGAAATTAAAAGTGTTATAAAATAGTATCCAAGGAAAGCAAGCTATCAGGAAGACAGAAAGAATTTCTCATCCGCTGCTTAGGTGTATTTTCATCTTTGTGGTTTTTTAATAGTTAGTCTTACGCTTTTATTTTTATAGTCAACAGCCGCTTCCTTGTATTAAAGCAAGCTGCCTGATGCATTAGTTGGGCTGCGCATCCAGCCCGTGAAAGGACAATGCCTCTTTTCTACTGATCTCTCTGTCATAGTTTTCCATTACCAGCGTTGCCGCGCCTATCAGCTCTGCGTCATAGCCCAATTGCGAAATTTCTATCACCGTGTCGGACGCAAGCCTCGGGATACAGTATTCGTGTAAAGCCTGCTGGATAGGCGCTTTCCAAAGCTTTCCGGCTGCCGAGCCCCGGCCGCTGAATATAACCATCTCGGGATTGAGCAAATGAATAAGAATAGCTGCGCCCCTGCCGATCGTATAGCCGGCTTCCGACAGCAGCTCCACCGCAAACTTATCGCCCTTAACGGCTGCTGCAATAATAGCTTCGCACCCCTGCTCGCAATGTTCTATATCTAAATTTTTAAGCAGTGATACCCGGCCTTCCTTCAGCCTTTCTATCGCCTTCTCCACTACTACCAGTAAGGAGGCTTCTGTTTCCAAACAGCCGCTTTTGCCACAATCGCACAACTTATTATTTACAAACAGGGGAATATGGCTAAACTCACCGGCAAAACCATTATGACCCGTAAACAACTCACCATTCAAAATCAGCCCTAAACCAATACCCCAGCTTATATTGATAACCGCAGCATTCTTCGCTTTCCGGGCACTGCCAAAGCGCAGCTCGGCCAATGCGATAAGGCTGCTGTCGTTATCTATATATACCGGCAGCGCCAGCTTTTTACCAATAGTTTCTACAATACTGTTTCCATCATTGGCGAGGTAAGAATAATTGACGCCTTTTTTTACATCTACAAAACCAGGCGTACCGATACCAATACCTGCAATCCTGCTTTTCTCTATTCCCGAACGCTGTATTACTTCACCGATTCTGTCAATTAATATGCTTAGTGCTTCCTCATTTTTTTTTAACGGCAGTTCGTACTTTTCAACAGGCGTTACATACCTGTTTTGCAAATCCATAATTACAATCCGCGTAATAAACTGGTCCATCGCTACTGCTACAACATATAAAACACCGGAACGGATGGCATACATCAACGGCCTGCGCCCGCCGGTGGACTGTGCAAAGCCTGTTTCGGATACGACCCCGTTGTCCACCATTTCGCCCAGCATCTTTGTAGTAAGCGGTATGCTTTTGCCCAGCAAACGACTGATGTCCAAACAGGACAGAAGCGAACCAAAATATAATTGCTTCAGTATTTTACGCTGATATAGCTGGTTCTTATTAGCCATTAACGGGCAGTTATTTTTGTCTTAATTTTAAGTTAAGGTAGAATATCTTTTTAAAAAAAATAAAAAGTATAATACATTTTTTAAAATTTTATGTATTTATACATTAATTGTATTGGCTTTAGTTTAAAAAATATAATCTCTGCAAGTCCCTTATTCTTCTGCTTTATTTTTTCTTTACTGAATCTTGTATGCTGAATTTATGGTTTCCAGCGCTGTTTCACTGTAACTGATTTGTTCTGAGCCTGATGATTTCAACCGCTTCCTTCTGCCTCGAGATGATGATGTATAAATAACCTTTATACACCATCGTGTGCGGATAGCCATACTGGCCGCCTTTCCATAAACCTTCCTGTTGCAATGTATAAGGCTCGTCTGCAACAATATATTGCTTATCAAAAAAGTACCCGTCCTGCGAGGTTGCCGCAACCAACGGCGTGCGTGCGTAATGATGTAAAGTATCGGGAATACCGGCATAATAAAACCGCCCGTCCGGCAGGCGGCCAAAATGGAATTTGCTGTCATTATCCGTAAACCTTGTTTCTGCGGGCGGGCTCCAGCTTTCCCCATTATCGCCGCTTTCTGTGAGCCACAGTCTTCCTTTCCAACCCTTGCCGGTTACGCGCAAAAGCATGTGTAAAACACGATCATCGGTTTGGTAAAAAGAGCCCTCGCAAAGCGGCGGCAAATGCATGGCTGCTGCGGGTTGGTAAAAAGTGGCCGGATTATCTTCTTTGTATAAACTATCCGCGTAAAAACTGCTCATTGTCCAGCCCGACAAGCCTGCCGGATCATCGGTGTACGGAAAGGTAAAATTGCCGCTGATAATCAGCCTTCCGGAAAGGGTTGCCTGCGGGCCGTGGTTAGGATTTACAGGAACGTGCATGTCTGTTGCTCCGCTCCAGTGCAGGCCATCGGTGCTCCATTTTGCCCATAGGTGCGTGTTGGCCTTGTGGGGTGAATACTCTCCGTAATAAGCTATTAATGTATCGCCGTATTGATGGAAACCCGCAGCGGTGAGCACATTCAGCGTATCGCCGCTATAGATAGATGGCGTTGCAAGCGGCGCCGGCGCAGACCAGTGACTGAAATCCCTGGAAGTGGAAAATACCACCCGCTGGCCGGGTGCATCCTCGTCTTTCCGGCCATTACTCCAGATGGTAATAAACAGGTTTTTGAAATGGATAACAGAAGGATGGTGCGCATACATCCATTGGCCGTCTGCAGGCTTATAAATCATAAACCGCTCTGTTTTCAAACGCGGCAAACCCGGTGGAGTGCTATAGTTGTTACGAACAATAGGTTGCTGTGCAAAACAAGTATCTATTACGCCTGAAAACAGCATTGCAGGCAGGCAGCTTTTAAGCAACAACACAACAGCACTTTTCATAGTTGTTGCAAGCTATTGTGATTGGTTGTTATATAAAAGAGCAGGATAAAATGTATTTGCCTTCTGTTCATTTTCAATAGCTTGCTGTTGACAATATGCTTCATTATTGCACCACATACGTTTTTCATGAAACAAATCTTCTTCCTGTACTTATTCTTAACTTCCGGCACTGTGCTTTTTGCGCAGCAAAACCTGCCGTATAAAAATGCAGCCTTACCGGTAACAGCGCGTGTACAGGATTTACTCGCACGCATGACCATAGAAGAAAAATTCTGGCAGTTATTTATGATTTCCGGCGAGATGCAAAAGGGAGAGGAGGATAAGTACAGCAACGGGATTTTCGGTTTCCAGGTAAGCGCTGCTTCGCAGGCCGGTAATGCAGCCGGTCAGCTACTAAACTACAACACCGCGGAGGATGCGCTGGCGCTGGCTAAAAAGATTAATGCCATGCAGCGCTATTTTGTGGAACGCACGCGGCTGGGCATCCCGATTATTGCTTTTGATGAAGCCCTGCACGGGCTGGTGCGCAGCGGCGCCACAGCCTTTCCGCAGGCGATTGCACTGGCCGCTACCTGGGATACCGCCCTGATGCGGCAGGTATCCGCCGCCATTGCGCAGGAGACAAAACTGCGTGGCATCCGAGATATATTGACGCCGGTGGTAAACATCGCGTCCGATGTGCGCTGGGGCCGCACCGAAGAAACCTATGGCGAAGATCCGTTTCTTACTTCCGCAATGGGCGTTGCATTTGTACAACCGTTCGAGCAGATGGGCATCATTACTACGCCCAAGCATTTTATTGCCAATGTGGGCGATGGCGGGCGCGACAGCTACCCGATACATTTTAATGAACGGCTGCTGGATGAAATATACCTGCCCTCCTTTAAAGCCTGCATAGAAAAGGGCGGCTCGCGCAGTGTGATGACGGCTTATAACTCGCTGGATGGCTCTCCGGCTACAGCCAACGAATGGCTGCTGAATAAGAAGCTGAAAGAGGACTGGAATTTTAAAGGCTTTGTTATCTCCGATGCCAGCGCGGTAGGCGGCGCCAATGTGTTGCACTATACTGCTAAAGATTATCCCGATGCATCGAGGCAGGCGATCACGAATGGCCTGGACGTGATTTTTCAAACGGCATACGAGCATTACAAATTATTTATTCCACCATTTCTTGATAGCAGTATTGACATCAGAAGAATTGATGATGCGGTAGCAAGAGTGTTAAAGGCAAAGTTTGAACTGGGCTTGTTTGAGCAGCCGTACGTGGATGAAAAAGAAATATTGAAACGGGCTGCTGACCAAACGCATAAAGTATTGGCGAAGCAGGCGGCCATAGCATCGTTTGTGCTGCTGAAAAATGACAAGCAATTGTTGCCCTTACAGAAAAGTGTACATACTATCTCTGTGATCGGCAGAGATGCAGTGGAGGCGAGGCTGGGCGGCTACAGCGGCCCGGGCAATGGCAAAGTATCTATATTGGATGGTATTAAACAAAGAGTCGGCAGCAACATTGCAGTAAGTTATTCGCCGGGTTGCGGCCGGGAAACACAGGAGTGGACAGTGATAGACACCCCCTACTTAAGCAACCCATCGGGACAAGGATTGCAGGCGGAATACTTCAACAATATCACGCTTAGCGGCGCGCCGGCAGTAATAAGAACTGATAAGAATATTAACTTTCACTGGACGCTTTTTCCACCCGATGCAAAACTTAACCTGGATTTTTATTCGGTGCGCTGGACCGGCCAGCTTAAGGCGCCGCAAAGCGGAACATTTGATATTGGACTGGATGGCAATGAGGGCTACCGGTTGTACATCAACAATAAACCGGTGATTAATAAATGGCAGAAGCAAACCTACGCTACCAGCTTTGTTCCATACACCTTTGAGCAGGGCAAACGGTACGACCTCCGGGTAGAGTTTTATGAGCCGGTGGGCAATGCAACAATTAAATTAATCTGGACGGTTGGCGTTAAAAATAACTGGCAGCAACAGGTACAGGAAGCTGTTGCCGCTGCGCGAAAAGCAGATGTAGCCATCATTACAGCAGGCATCCGCGAGGGCGAGTTTCAGGACAGGGCGATGCTATCGCTGCCCGGCCACCAGGAAGAACTGATACAACAGGTAGCGGCTACCGGAAAGCCGGTAATCGTATTGCTTGTCGGCGGCAGCGCCATCACCATGAACAATTGGCTGGATAAAGTAAGCAGCATACTGGACGTTTGGTATCCCGGTGAAGAAGGTGGTGGTGCCGTGGCGGCTGTATTGTTTGGCGATGCCAATCCTGCCGGGCGGTTGCCGATTACTTTCCCCATAAACGAAGCGCAGTTGCCGCTTGTGTACAACCATAAGCCGACCGGCCGCGGTGATGATTATAACAACCTCAGCGGGCTGCCGCTATTTCCTTTTGGCTATGGATTAAGCTATACCTCTTTTCAATACAGCAATCTTATACTTGATAAGAACAATATTGCAGCAACCGACTCCGCTGTTGTGCGCCTGCAGGTAACCAACACCGGTAACTATGCCGGCGATGAAGTGGTGCAATTGTACATCCGCGATATGCTGGCATCGGTAGCGCAGCCGGTGATGCAGTTGAAAGGCTTTCAGCGGCTGCATTTAAAGAAAGGCGAAACAAAAGAAATTTCGTTTGTTATTACGCCCGACTTATTAACCATACTGGGTAAAGATTTGAAACCGGTGGTTGAGCCGGGAGGTTTTAGAATTATGATTGGGCCTTCTTCCCTAAATATACAGTTGAAGGAAACGCTTACGGTAAAGGATTAAAATTGCTTTGCTTTAAGTAAGTGTTGATAGTTGCAAAAACATTCGCAAAGCCGGTTTGGCAGCAAACGGCTTACTGATTCCGGTTATTAACTTTTAATTATTTTTGCACCGGCGGAAATGCCTCCCGGTTACATTTCACCAATTAACCTCCTGATACAACACATGATAAAAAATTATCCCGGCGAACTATGGAAGCCGGTTACATTCGACTTTAACTTCACCAATGATTTTCGTCTTGAGGTTTCCAGTTTCGGCAGGCTGCGGACCTTCAATAAAATTTCTAATGGCAACATTCTAAGCGGTTCGATGATCAACGGCTATCGCATCATCAGGCTCAAACTTTATAAGCCGCGGGATGAAAAGACACAGCAAGCCTTTGATTATTTACAGCAACAGGTTTTAAGCCTGACAAAAAATCTGAAGCTGCTCAAAGAAAACAAAGAGTGTGAGAAAACAATCATTGAAACAACAGCATTATCAGATAGTCTAAAAAAACAGCTTAGTAAGAAATTTCAGAACGATTTAAAAGAAAGAACGATTAATTATCATTCGCTTATTCACAGGCTTGTTGCAGCGTATTTTTTAAACAAACCAACGGCCGGGCAAACCATTGTTGCCCATCTTGACCATGATAAATTAAATAACCGGTCTAATAATCTAAAATGGATGACACCAGAGGAAAATTATGAGCACCAAAAAAACAGTCCGCAGGTAATAAAAGAAAAACTGGAACGACGGCACCGGCCTAAAGAAAACTCAAGGGCGACCAAGCTAACCGTAACAAAAGTAATGCTGCTGAAAAAGCTGCTTAACCAGGGTAAGCCAATGAAACAACTGGTAAGATATTTCAAGGTAACGGAAACACAGATACTGAGAATAAAACGGGGTGAGAACTGGGCAGACGTGCCATCTGCAGGCTGATGGCAGTTTCTTGTTTGCATTTAAAACTGGTTGAATCAAGCAACTGTTGCCATAATCATACACCTTAATCCTTACCGGCTATTTGGCAGCTCGTTAAATCAACAACCGATGCGAAAACTTATTGTACAGGAATGGCTCTCGCTGGATGGTTATGTGGCAGATAAAAACGGGAAGCTCGACTTCTTTACAGCTATCAGCGGCGAAGCAAATAAATATGCTGAAGAGAGCCAGCTACAATTTATGGACGATATTTATACCATTATCTTAGGGCGGAATACCTATAATTTGTTTGTTGAATTTTGGCCAACTGCTACCACAGACATAGAAATAATTGCCGATAAACTAAACAGCACCAAAAAGCTTGTGTTTTCCGGCACATTGGAAAGTGCGCCCTGGGGTAAATGGCCGGAAGCGGAGATTGTTAGCGGAGATGCAGAAGATACTATCAGAAAGCTAAAAACACAGGAAGGTAAAAACATGGTTATCTGGGGAAGCATTTCTTTAGTCCAATCGTTGATGAAACAGCGGCTGATAGACGAATATCACTTGCACATTTGTCCAACAATTCTTGGCGGCGGCAGGCCGCTGTTTCCCAAAGACAGCCATTATACAAACATGCATTTAATAGCAACAAAACAGTACGATACCGGGATGGTCTTTTTACAATACAAGCTTAAATAAAGATAGCAAAAGCCGTCTTTAATAAACGGAATTAAGGTTGGCGAAACAGATAGGAGATTTATTACTTATTTTTTTTAACCCAAAATTCAGGCTTGAGCATACTTATATTCCTGCATTACCATTATTTCTTATTAACTAACCATATAAAAACAGACTACAACTGTTATTAATAATTCGAAATTAATTAACGCTGTAGGAATACCGGCTTTTAACGGTATTTAAAGCATTAGGTGTTAAAAAAGGCAAAAGCGCTGTTGGCTAATATTGACCAGCCAACGGTATTGTGGCAGCTTTAGAGAATCAAAAACTAAATAACCAGCTTTAAACAGTAAAAGCAGGCATTATTTATATAAGGCTTTAATAAAAAACCAATATAAGTAAATGCACAACATCTATTTACTTATATTGGTTTAACATCAGCCCAATCTTAAATTGCAAAACCTGTATTTCATTAAGTCAAACGAATGCCACTTTCCCGATTATTAATACGCCATTTCTTCGCCCTGGATAGTATTTACAATCGTACGCATCACCACTTTCAAATCCATTATCAGGCTCCAGTTTTCCATGTACCAAAGATCATACTCCACGCGCTTTTCCATCTGTAATACATTAATTGTTTCACCGCGGTAGCCGTTTACCTGTGCCCAGCCCGTGATACCGGGTTTTAAGAACTGACGCACCATATACTGGTCTATCAGGCGCGAATATTCATCGGTGTGTTTCAGCATGTGCGGTCGCGGGCCTACTATACTCATATCACCTTTCAGCACATTAATGAACTGTGGAAATTCATCGAGGCTGGTACGACGCAGAAACCGGCCGATGCGCGTAATCCGCTTATCATCACGCGAAGCCTGCATATTATTAGCATTATCATTCACATACATGCTGCGAAACTTAAAACACATAAAGTCTTTATTGTTTTTACCGCTGCGTGGTTGCGTAAAAAATACAGGTCCCCGGTTTTCGAGCCAGATTAATAAACCAATGACAGGAATGAGCCACGATAAAATAAAGATTGTTACCAGCGCACTAACCACAATATCGAATGTCCGCTTCTTAATGCGGTTGTTCAGGTCTTCCAGCGGCTCACGGCGCATAGACATTACCGGCATGCCTTCCATATAATCCACATGCATTTTCCGGTTAATAAAAAAACCCAGATCAGGCACCACTTTAAAACGGATACAATTCTGGTCGGCATCTTTCATCAGGCTGTAAATGTAGCGGTTGTGCTCCGGCGCTATGGTAGAGTATATTTCTGTTACGCCATGCTGCTTACATACCTGTAATGCATTCTTTACACTGTTGAGAATGGGATAAGCAGAAAGCTCGTTTACCTTGTCGTGTTCTTCACAAAACCCTATAATCTGTTTATTTACTTCGTCGCGCTCCAGATAACTGACGAGCCGCTTGGAAATATTATTATAGCCCAGCACCAGCACTTTACCGGAGAAGCCATTGCGCTTTCTGAAATATTGATGCAGTATAGAAAAAATAAACCGGTTGCTTAACAACGCACCAAAAATAAAAGTAAGAAGCACTGTAATGAATATCCGCGACAGCTCCATCATACGGAAGAAGAAAAGATACACAACCGTTACCAGCAAAAAATAAATGTATGCCTGCAAAAATTTTCTGATCAGGTATTCTACAGAGGTTACAAACTTTTCGTGATATACATTTTCAATCAACACAATACTTAACCAGGCGATGCTTAAAAACAAGCCAAAGAAGTCGTATTGCGTGCCTTCGGATATCAGGCCTTCGGCATGAAAGAAATAGCGGCTTAAAAAAAATACCGCGTTAATAGTAACAAAGTCTATAAGTGCCAGCGAAAACTGGAGTGATCGTAAAAACTTAACGTTCATGCGGAGATCATTGATAAGTGATGTTGGACCCGGCAGACGGCGTCCGGTCAAATGCCTGGGTAATGTACTCGCGGCACAGCAGCCATACAAAAACAGAATTGGTAACAGCATAGCGGCTAAAGAGGCGTTTAGGTTCCTGGCTGAGGCGATAAGCCCATTCAAGACCGTAATCCTGCATCCATAGCGGGGCGCGTTTTTGCTGGCCAATCATTACCGGCAGCGCACCGCCGATACCTACCATGCAGGCTTTGATGCGACCTTTCATGGCAGCCATCCATTTCTCCTGTTTAGGGCAGCCAAGTGCCACAAAAACAAGCTGGGCGCCCGAATTGTTTATCTGTTGTACCATTGCTTCTTCCTCAGCGGGCGTCAACTGCCGGAACGGCGGGCTGCAGAGTCCGGCAACAATCAGTTGCGGATGATGTACCTGCAGGTATTCCTTTGTTTGCTCCAGCATAGCCTGCGTGCCACCAAAAAAATAAACGGATAAGTTTTGCGCTTCCGCACCCTTTATAAGGTCGGGCAGCAAATCCATGCCGGCTACGCGGTCCTGCTTTTGCTTGTAGAGAAGGCGCAGCGCCCAGGTGATGGGCTTGCCATCCGGTGTGGTGATGTCTGCCTCGCTAACCACCTTTGCAAAATTTTTATCCCTGTAAGCTTCCACCAGCATGTGTACGTTAGCTACGCATGTGTAAGCGCTTTTACCGGTTTTAGCCGTGTTAAGAATATCCTGTGTAATGGTACTGTACGAGCCTGTATTAACTGCAATGCTCAGCAGGTTTGTTTTTTTCATCGGGTTACGGATTTGTATATTTTCATCAACTGGTCAAAATTTTTCTCCGGCGTGTACCGCTGCAGGTAAGACGCACGGGCATTAGCATAAAAATTGTCTCTCTCTTCTGCCGGCATCGTTTGCCAGCGTTCTGTTTTGTCTTTTAAATCGTTGGTATCTCCGGCTTCAAAATGCAATCCGTTATAGCCATCTTCTATCATTGTTTCCATAGCGCCCATACGCGATGCTATAACCGGCGTGCCGCAGGCCAGGGCTTCAATAATAGTAAGCGGGTTGCCTTCGTACCAGATAGAGGAGAAAAGGAGCGCTGTGCAATTTCTCAGCTCCTCAAGAATAACAGCTTTATCCTGAAAACCTAAGTACTTAATGTTAGCATACTTTGCTCCGTAACTCAGCACCAGGTCGCACAACGGCCCATCTCCGATTATAGACAGATTATAAGCAGCGCCGGCAAAGGCATCCAATAGTGTACGAATACCTTTTTCTTCAGATAACCGGCCTACAAACAAAAAGTGTTGCTGCCGGGTACGTGTTTCCGCTTGTATATCTGCTATAAAATTGGGTTTTACCACCAACTGGTTAGCCGTAAAATGAATATTCGATCTTGTAAAAATGCTTTTTGCATTTTCCGTTAATACAATGTATTTATCAATGCTCCTCCAGGTGCCGGCTACTTTGTGGCTCCAGATAGTAAAAGCGAGCCAGAAAGTTTGCAGGTATGAGTTACGATATACTTTTTTAAAAACAGCAGCCCATGGGAAGGCAGCGTACATAGATTGCAGAAACAGCTTGTTATTGCTAAGCAGTGTGCCGGAAGGACACAGCAGGCGATAGTTATGCAGGGTATGCACTACCGGAATGCCTCTCCTTTTTGCAGCCCTTATAACAGAGGGCGATGCGCCATAATGCCAGTTGTGTATATGTATCACATCGGGCTTTTCTGCCGTAATCCAATTGTTAATCACTTTACTGGAGCCAGTATTATAAATACCACTGAAGAAGCCGGTGAGCTGGCTTATTCTGCCGGTTGCGTTTTTAAAATATAAAATACTTACAGGAAGTTGATGGCCTTTCAGCAGTTGGTATTCCTGCTCTACCATTACGTCCTCGCCGCCCTTTTGCAAATAAGAAGTATGCACAATACCCACCTTCATCGTTTACGATTTATACATTTTTTCTTTCTATAGACAAGCAAAAGGAGCCATCCTGATACTATAAATACAGCTATTACAGTGGGGAGTTGAAAGCTGTGCGGTGTATTCAATGGTGATCTCTCAAATGATTATTAATTTTTTATGTACGAAATTTATAATACACAGAGTTTGTTACACATTCAAGTTTAGGTTCACAGCGTGATATATCAACTATCAGGCCATCGAAAACAAAATTACAGGGTTATATATAATTTTTTTATTAACTCACTTTGATACGCTGTATCAGTAAAGGGAAGCGCATAAATACCCGCGCTTTCCCCCTTAATAAGATTGTCTCATCATCAGGCAAACATCTTTTTAACCAGGTACTTACCTGCGAAATAAGGCCGGCGTTGCAAGGGAATAGACGGTATAAGAAAGGTGTGCTGCAGCCGCTGCCGTATCTGCTCTTTGCTCACGCTTTCCGGTCTGAAATTAATTTTTTGCAGCCATCCAAATAATTGTTTAAACCCGAACCTTTTCTCTGCGGGCAGGTGCCATACAGCAAGGTTTACATCGCTGCTTTCTACATTTCTGAAAGAGGTAGGATCTGTCCACAGGCGCTTTATATATTTATTGGCCTGGCCGCCTTTAAACCCGTTTTTATAAAATAAATAACTTAATACATGTGCTTCTTCATGCAGCTTTGGCTGCGCTGTTTCATACAGTTTCATCAACTGCTGCCACACGCTATAAAAATCATTTATGATGGTTTTAACTACAGCAATTGTGCTTGCGTAAAACTCGCCGGCATGGTACTGTGGCAAATCCTGCACAACTTTACCGGCCAGCACGCCGAAAATTGCCTGCATGTCTTTTCTCGAATTACCATTAATGATGTGCGCAGGATCATAGTCTATCACATAAGTAATGCAGCGCTCAGCGGCTACTTCCTTAAACAGGCCGGAGAGGTCGCTCGTAATAATGCAGTCAGAATCCAGCAGCAGGAAGTTATCATTCTCCTTGAAATCGGCATGCTGACTGATAAACTTAAAAATAGAAAATTCGTAAAACTGGTTGCGCCATTGGTTAAAATAACCTTGTGGTGTTATGTACTCGAAAGGCGTAACATAAAAGTTTACATCCAGCTTTTGCAGCAACGCTTTTACTGCTGTGCCTTCTACCACCGGCAACTTATCTGTATTGCTAAACAGCGCCAGTGTTGCACCGGGGTTATAGTGCCGCGCCATGGTATAAAAACAACAGATGCAGCGCCAGTAGATATCCTGTACGCTGGCATCAGAAGATTTGCCTTTGGCAGAAGGAAAATAAGTACCTGTGTCCTCGGTATCTACACATATCCAGGTAGCAATAATATTTTTCATAACAGGGTTTAGTTAAGCAGGCTTTTTAGCTTATACAAAAGGCGCGTTTTAATGCTATACGTATTGGTAAACTGCTTTAAAATCTCCGGATTTATGTGTGGCTCATCGGGAAAGCAGAAGCTGGATT
Source organism: Ilyomonas sp. (assembly GCA_965247435.1). Classification (GTDB taxonomy): domain Bacteria; phylum Bacteroidota; class Bacteroidia; order Chitinophagales; family Chitinophagaceae; genus Ilyomonas. Next base: position 4,751,305 of record OZ252019.1, read on the forward strand.
TATCCGAATGATCGAGCACAGTAGAAAACCTTGACCGGTTGATGCCGGAGGTATGGGTGGCTGCACCGCCAAAACCTTCGTTCGACACCTTGGACACAATGGGAAAAACGGTATAGCTGTTATTTTTAAACTGGTTGTAGGTCCAGCGTATGGCCCAGGAGTTGATAGCGCCGTTCATCTGTTTTTTTAACATGCCTGTCATATCAGAACCCATCCGGTTAAATCGCCGTTGCATGCGTCTGTCGGCCATAAATGCTCTATAATCAGTCACTTTCCAGTCTATGCGCTCCCAGCGGTCTTTCCAGGTAGCCCAGCCCCAGCAGGAAGCACGCTTCGTAAAATAAACATCGGTATCCGGCATTGCTTTAATAGGCACTGTATAGCCCGCAACAGAAAATACGGAGGTATTGTTTTGATAATACGCCAATGCTGCGTTCATGTAATCCAGAAAGTTGACAGATACTACGAGGTCATCCTCCAGCACGATTACCCGCTGTGCGTCATTAATGATTTTTGTTACACCGCTTATGATAGATTCCGCGAGGCCTTTATTGGTAGCGGCAAAATGCGGGGTCACAGATTTAAAACCTTTTACAGCTTTTACAAAATTTCGCACGGCGGTTACCTGCTCTTCATCTTTGGGACTGCCGGCTGCGTCGGAAAAAATATACAAGTCTGTTTGTTTGGCGAGATTGTTTTTTTGCAGCGACGCAATGGTTTCTTTTAAGGTATCCAGCCGCTTGTAAACAAACAGACAAACCGGGGCATATATATATTCAACGTCGTTCATACAATGTTATTTTACCAGCAGGCTTTTTACAATCCTGGCCACATCTATCGTAAAATATACCGGCGGATAAATGGTAGCATGGCGCTTGGCCCAGTGCCAACGGTACCTGCTGTTTGCCGGCGATTTAATAGAAGTAAAAACATCTTTATAATATTTCCAGTTTTTCTTCCGGTTATTTAGCCCGGTAGCTTCCACATGGTTATATACAACGGCGGCAGTAGCGATTACTAGTTTGTAGCCCCTTTTTTTTGCACGCAGCGAAAAATCCTCATCGGCCATATAATGCGGGAAATGCTGTATGTCGTACAAGCCTATTTCTTTAAAAACTTTTACCGGGATTAATATGCCCCGGCCGGGCAGCAAATCGGTGGACAGCGCATCAGTACTGCTTTTTAAATCGCTATAAGATAACGGCGCCGTAAGTCCCGGCCCGTATTTGGCCGTCTTTGAGTTCCAGCGCGTACCGGCAAAATGTATAGTATCAGGCGCATTTATATTCACCGATACCGAACCTATAATTGCCTTGGAGTGTTTAGCGGCAACAGCCAGCAACGCATCCAGGTAATCTTCCTTTACTACGAGGTCGTTATTTAAAGTAAGTATATAATCGGCATCGGAAACAGATAGCTCCAACGCTTTTTGCACACCGGCATTGGTAGCGCCCGTCCACCACATATTGCCATCGCCGCCTACAATTATTGCTTCGGGGTAATGTTGCTTAAGGTAAGCCGCCGTGCCATCGGTAGATCCATCATCCACAACAATAATGGTATGGTTGGTATAACGTTGCTGCATAAGCGACTGTACACAGGCGGCTGTAAAATGAAGCCGGTTATGCACCGGAATAACTGTGTAAATCATCGGTTTCATTTTTCTTTTCCAGGTAATACAGGCACAATCCTACATGTGCCCAAAACACCACCGGCAATACATAGCTCAGTGAAAACAACAGGCCGCTTACGCAAAACGGTATGAGTATGATTGCCTGCTGCGAAAGGGTGCGGGTAAAGGCTTTTATTAAAATAACACCAAGGAAAAAATATTTAAGCAGCAACCCTGCAATGCCATGATAAAATAAAATTTCAATAAAACCCTCATGAAAATGCTGGCCGGAATTTTCGTCCCACCAGTCCACTAAAGGATTACGCACATAAAAACCTCCGAAAGACCAGCCGAGCCAGGGCTTTTGCTTTATCATTTCGCCATATACTTCTGTCTGGTCTATGCGAAAATTACCGGTGCTGCCTTCTTTGGCGGGATTCAGTATTTCGCTAAACCTGTCCGACATAAAACTGAGGAAACCAGGATAAAGGTTGGATAGATAAACCAGCGCAAGAGAACCAGCAAGCAGTAATATGGTAACCAGATTAAAGAAGCCGGAAGCATTTTTCCTGCTGCTTTTTAACGCCAGCAGAATATAAAAAACGGTTGCGAAAATCGTGCAGCTCCATACCGAGCGGTGCTGATGAATAAGTATAATGGTAAAGCAAAGGAAAAACCATAACAGGTTGCTCCATTTACGTGTTTGAATATATTTGTTCAGGTACCAGAGATACGGTATAATAATCATTAAGATAGACCGTGCATGTATAATACGGCTATCGCCGGAGAAAGGCCCGTAATCATCCATATCTACCTGCTCAAGGCTAAACGAAAAGCCATGCCCGTAAACAAGCATAAACAGGATATAGGTAAAGAGATAAAACTTAGCTATAAACTCCAGCAAATCAAAATCGAATGAACGGCAAACAGCCTTAATGAAAATAACATATACCACCGGGTAAACAACCGAAAAAAGCGTAAACTGCTGGAAAAAAGTGCCATACGTTACCAGCGATTCAAATACCAGTTTGATCATGAGCACCGTAAAAAGGCCAATCACAATTTTCTCACTGCGCTTCAGCCTTTTAAAGTAAAACAACACAAAGCCATATACCAGCAGGCTGAGCACTTTTGCGTAATTAAGCGTAATGGCCGAACTGGGTATCAGCAGCCAGGAAAAAACGCCTTCTGCAAAAAAATAAGTCAGGAAAAGTAATATGAATTCATTCAGGTGAAAGCGGTAGTTGAACAGCCGGATCATGAATGGTTCGCTGCGTGTCATAAGAATAATTTAGCTCCGATACATTTACACACTGGCTGTTAATTTTTCTGCAGCCCCTTTATTAATGCTTTTTTTTAAAATGCCTGCTGCTTTGTAATAAGCACGCGGAAACAGGTTCTTGAATTGCATCAGACTCAACAGCCAGTTAAGCCCGATTACTTTCAGGCTGTTTCTGTTGTCTATCCATTTAACCGGCTTTTCGCCCTGCATATACATTTTCTGAAATGTACTTTCTTTTTCGGGTATAATAGCCCGGTAAATAACTGCCTTTTTATCTACGATGGCTTTGTTGATATAACCCGTATGTTTAAGCCGGAAATTCGTATTCAACTGTATGCCGCCAATGCCTTTTACATTAGGAGAGTCAATTATAATATTTTGAAAATATCCGCCCGGCGCTTCGCGCCACATAATACGGTCGTGCCCGGAGCTGTAATTGAGGCGATACCAGGAGCCGGCAAAATATTCCTTGTCAATAAAATGGAACCTGCGGAAGCCATACTTGTTTACCCAACTGCGGTTCATTAATTTATCGAAATGGGCACGCGTAAGCTCCGGCTCAAATATTTCATCTATATCAATCCACAGGCACCAATCCGGCTTGCGGCTGCGTGCCAGCTCGTACATCATATTCTTATCACGACCCTCATGATAATCCCAGGTTTGCGCTATACTTACAACTTTAGGATGCGCTTTTAAGGTTTCATAAGTACCATCGGTAGAGCCGTTATCCAATACAACGATTTCATCCGCTAATTTTTCAAAACAATCGAGCCAGTCCTGTACAAAAAAAATTCCGTCTTTTACGCGTAGCATTACAACAAGCTTTGGCATAATACAGTAATCAGTTTATTTAATAATTAAGGGTTAACAAAGCAGTGATATAATAAAGACGCTTTTCTGCAACATACTTACAAGCAGCTACCGCGTACCTGCATAAAAACTGTCTGGCAGCGGCTGGTTTTTACCGGCAGTAATTACGGTAACGTTGGTATTTTTATCCGTTGCTTTAACAGTATAACCAAGCGATGGCAGCACCAGTTTCACGATATGCCGCTCGGCTGCGTTTAATACCGCCTCGCTCTCATGCTCGGTTGTTGGAGAGCTCCCCTGCACAACACCCGTTTTTTCCAGCGTTACCCGCTCGTAGGTATTTAAAAACCGGCGCAGTGTATATATCTCTTCTTCACCTATCACTGCCGGACTGCTCAGCCAGTAAACAAAATTTAAAACACCCGTTGTTTGCCTTACCACAGGCGCTTCACTTATATCCATATATACAAATACATATCCTCCAAATAACGGCTGATAGACGATCTTATATTTACTGTGGCTGCTGTTGCGCGCGACCCGGTTGAAGGGCAAAAAACATTCAAACTTTTTTTTGGTCAGCAGGTCGCAAACTTTTTGTTCACAGCCGGTTTTTGTATATACAATATACCACTCTTTTCGGGCTTCCATAGGTGATGATTTTATAAAAATAAAAGGGCTCAGGTAATCATTTACGAATTAGAAACCTGCAACAGTTTTTCACTCTTCTTTTTTGAAGTTAATTTTTTGCCCCGGTAGTTATAGCCATATCCGTACCCATAACCGTAAAACTTATTATTAAATCCTCTCGATTTAATGCCATTGAACACAATAGCTACATTTTTGAGGTAGTTAATTTTATTATTATCATCTATGCGCTGCACAAACGTTTTAGGCGTATAGCCGTGCCGTACAATATACAGGGTAGCATCACAATAGGGCGACAGTATATAAGCATCGGTTACCGGTACCACGGGAGCACTGTCTATCAATACAACATCAAAATGGTCATCCAGGTAATTCAACAGCAATTCAGTACGCCCGTTCATCATTAGTTCTGATGGGCTGTCGGGCAAATCGCCGGCAGGGATAAAATAAAAGTTATCGTGAATGGCAGTTTTAACAATTATATCCTGCACTTCACTTTTTTCCATTAAAAAGTCGGTAATGCCTTTGTCGTTGCTAATGCCCAGCTTGGCACTTAGAGAAGGGTTATTTAAATCGAAATCTACCAGCACCACTTTTTTACCTGCAGCAGCAAGGCTAAGCGCAAGATTGGCTGCTACAAAGCTTTTTCCTTCGCCGGAAATGGAAGAGGTAACAAGAATTCTTTTTTGCGTAGCATTAATACCCATAAAAGACAGCGACATCCGCAGCATCCGGAACTGCTCGGCAATAAACGTTCTTTTATCATAACCGATTACAATGGGTTCCTGTGCCGGCTGGGAAATGATTTCACCGATTATCGGCCGGTCGGTATAACCTTCAATTTCCTGGCGGAACATAATCTTGCGGTTAAGGGTTTCCTTGCCAAAGATGATACCGATGCCTGCAAACAAAGCAAACAAAACGGAAGACAGGTATAAGACTTTTTTGTTGGGACTAACCGGGTCGTCGCCGGCCTGCGCCTTATCAATTATTTTAGCATCGGGTACATTAGATGCATACGACAAAGCCGCTTCTTCCTTTTTTTGCAACAGGTAAGTATATATCTGGCTTTTAATGCTTTGCTCACGGCTTATTTCTACCAGTTGTCTTTCTTTCTCCGGTATAGTTTGCAGCGCCGAGTTGTACGAGCCGTTGGTGCTTGACAGATCATTGCGGCTCGCCAGCAGGCTGGTTTTCTGGCTTTGAATATTTTCGAGTATGCTTGGCTTTATTTTTTCAATTCTGTCTGCCACGCCCTGCGTAATCGGGTTATTTTCGCCGGTAGTTTTACGCAGGTTTTCATAATCCAATTCGGAAGAATACAACTTATCAACCAGCGACGATAAAGTAGGATCGTTTACGCCCAATGTAGAAGGAACAATACCGCCGGCATTATCTTTTGACCTTACATAACTTTCTACCTGGTTTAGCACGGCAAGCTGCATATTCACATCCCCTAATTTCTGATCGTTTGTACTTACATTTTCTAAAAACAGTCTTCCCTGTGTGCCAATATCGGTAGCATTACTTTGAGATTTATACTGCTGTAGTTTCTTTTCAATGCCGTTTAAATCCTTTTCTACACTATTCAGGCGATCCTGCAGAAAGTTTAGAGTATTTGCAGCTAAATTATTCTTATCACTTACAGAAGCTTCATTATACGTCTTCAATAAATCGTCCAGCACATTTTCTGCCCTTTCCGGCACTTCGTCCTGGTAGCTGAGGCCTAAAATACTGGATTGCTTGCTGGAAGTGGTAACCTTAAGGTTGCGAACAATACGCTCGGTAATAAATTTAGGGTCAATTAAAGAAAAATACAGTTTTCCGCCTGCTTCCGGTTGCCGGTAGTATGGATTGGCAGTAAATTTAAGTGTGCCGTAAGGGGTAGCTGCCCATTGATTAAGCGGATATGTTTTGCCCTGCGCAGTTACAGCACCGGCAGCAGCGTTATAAGTAAAATAAACTTTTTTGGCGGCTTTCAGATGACTTAAATCCTGTGCCGTTACTTGTACCGGCGAAATTGTATAGGCCGATACGTTCCGCAGTTTTTGCTCCTGGTAAACCGGTGCGTAAAGGTTTAAATGATTTACCACTTTATTTATCAGTGTATTAGACTGAATAACGTCCGTTTCGTTTTCGATGGTCTTATTAGTTGCCAGCAGATCAAGCTGCTGCAGGCCTTTTTGCTCTACACCTTTCATCTCATCATTTATCAGCAGGCGGGCATTAGCCTGGTACATAGGGGTAGTATATTGCAGGTACAGCCAGGTTCCACCTATGCACGCCAAAAAAAGCAGCGCAAACAAGGGCCAATAGGGCAAATACTTAAATACAACCTGACCAAATCCGTCAGTTGCTTTTTTCTCCTCAGCTTTCTTAATAATTTCCATATAAATTAGTGTTATCTTAATTAGTACTATCTGGTTAAACGGTCAATAATAATAGCGGCAAAAGATAGTCCGCTTAATATAATAGGCAACAACTGAGTAGTACGGCTTGAGCCACCTACCTTGGCTTTGTTAGGCTCTACATATACGATGTCGTTGGATTTGAGGTAATAAAAAGAAGAGTTAAAAATCTCGCTGGAGTTTAAATCCAGGTATTTGATCGTCTTTTTATCCGCTTCCTCGCGTATTACCATTACATGATCCTTTTTGCCATAAATAGTAATATCACCTGCGAGGCCTAAAGCTTCCAGCAAGGATATTTTTTCGTTAACAACATTTATCACCGTAGGGTGAGCAACCTCACCTAAAACGGTAATCTTAAAATTCAACAAACGTACATTTACAATCGGGTCGGCCAGCAGCTTCCTGTTTCTGATGGTATCGGTGATTTTTGAACGCAACTGACCTACTGTTAAGCCTGCTGCTTTTATTGTACCAAGAATAGGAAACTGTATTTCTCCGCCTGTATTTACCAGATAGCCGGATACCTGCAGGGTAGCACCGGTAGCCGTAGAAGCATTGGCATAAGAAAAATTAGGCGCATTGAATATGGCAGATGCTTCGGGGTTTAAGCTGCTTACAGCAATACCTAATAAATCATTATTCTGAATAACTGTTTGTGGTATCTGCGCAGCAGAAGCAATATCTGTACTTGTTTGAGTATTAAAATAAGTTGCTTTTTTGGTATCAATACAGGAAGATATACTGATGAGCAGTGTAAAAAGAATACTTAAAATCAGGGTCGGGCTGTTATGATTGGTCATACTTTTAATTTGCATATTTTAATATATGTGCATTACAGTGTATGTACTAGCAATCATTAAGGGTTTATCAAAAAGACGTTAGTGCAACAACACCAAATCGCCAGCACAAAACTATAAAAACTATGCCGGTTTTAAAATAGCCAGATAGTTGGCTGATTTTAAGGAGGTTACAATTTTACATCAGAAATTATATTTATAATATTTATTTTACATGTGTAGAATCTGCTACAGTCTATTGTTTTCTTTATCGTGCTGTTGCAAAAATTTTTTTTGTTCATGCGTGGCTAACTATCAGGCACTTACACTACTGCTAAGTCATTTAACAAAAACAATACATGCTATTTTTTCATAACCGAACAATTTTTGTAATGAATGTGAATAATAAAAAAAATCTGTTTACAGCTACCTATTCAGACACGAAACACCACTTATGGAGAAGGCGTATATTATTCTCGCGCACAAAAATCCCCACCAACTTTACAGGCTCATTCAAAAATTAGACGATCAACACTCAGCATTTTTTATTCATATAGATAAGAAAGCTTCCTTTACCGGTTTCGAACAATTGCATTATCTGTTTAATAAAGTGATCTTTACCAAAAGATCAAATGCCGGCTGGGGTAGTTTTGGACTGGTAGAAGCCACCTTACATGCGATGCAGGCTATAGGAGAATGCCCGGTAAAGTTTAACCGCATTATTTTGTTGAGCGGCCAGGATTATCCTATTAAAAGTAACGATTATATTAACCAGTATCTTAAATCTTCGCCGTTCTGCATTTTTATAGAATATTTTCTTATACCCAACCACGACAAATGGCAGCCCCGCGGCGGACTGTTTCGCATAGATAAATATTTTTTCGGATTAAAAAAGTATCAGCGTTTCATAGCCCGATCCTTCAACTTTCTATCAGACTACCTGCCTCTTATTAAAAGAAAACATCCGCATTACATGCACCCTTATGCTGGTGCCCAGTGGTGGATTATAGACGATTACGCTTTAAAATACATACTCCATTTTGTAAAAAACAATCCTGAGTATATTACCTTTCATAAAAGCACTTTTGCGCCGGATGAAGTTTTTTTTCAGACCATTTTACTTAATTCCAAGGATGAAAAAATACAGAAAAGCATCTGTAACAACCATTTGCGGTATATGAACTGGCCAAGCCGGTACAACAGCCATCCGGAAATATTGTTAAAGGAAGATATCAGCAACATCCGGCAGTCAGATGCGCTGTTTGCAAGAAAATTTGATATTCATGCTGAAGAAAATATATTGGAACTGGTGGACGAAATGTAATTTACCCATCGGTTGAATTAATACATAGTACATAACTACCGGATAAGCGTAACAGTGCCGGTAAAGGGCAATATCTTATTGTTGCACAACACGGTAATACGGTATATATAGATGCCGCTTCCTAATGCAAAGCCCTTGTAAAGCCCGTTCCAACCATCACTGTAATTGTTAGTGACTATATCTTTTTTACTAAAAATCAACGCACCGGTTTTATTATAAATTACAAAAGAAAGCACTTTGGTATCAGCGCTGCTCAGCGGGTAAAACCGGTCGTTCCTGCCATCGCCATTAGGCGTAAATGCAGAAGGGATAAAAATATTTGATGCATTACACAGTACTTCTACCCTCACTTTATCGCTTATGCTGCAGCCCCCGCTGTTATATGCCGTAGCCGTATAAATAACAGGCGTGGTGGTTTGTACCTGCGGCTGTGCACAGTCATAACAACTTAATCCGCCCGCAGGCAGCCATTGCCATCTTACAATATCCGGAGAATTAGTAGTCTGCAGGGTTCTGTTGCCGTTGAGGCCGGCTATAAATACCGTATCTATAATATTAAAAGCCGGCGCTGGTGCCACGGTTACGGTCACCTGCCTGCTATCTTCAAAACAATGCAGGCTATCAGTACCGGTAACCGTATAGGTAATAGTAGCAACCGGGCGGGCAACCGGATTGGCGATAGCTGCATTACTTAGCCCTGCAGCCGGCAGCCAGCTATAGCTGTAAGCGCCGGAAGCTGCCAATTGCACAGTATTGCCGGCGCATACAATGGGTGCAACAGCAGCAAGCGTAACTGCATTTTTATTGATAACATTTATGTATATCGAATCTTCAGCAAAACATCCTCCGGCGCCTTTACCCTGTACATAATATCGGGTAGGGCTTGTTGGTTGAGCAACGGGAGCAGCACAACTGGTACAGCTAAGGCCTGCATCCGGCAGCCAGGTATAACTATCGGCTCCGGATGCTGTCAGCGTTGTACTGTTGCCGGCGCAGATACTTATATCGGGGCCTGCAACTACCGCAGGCAGTGCGTTAACAATAATAGTATGCAAAGCCGTATCGGCACACCCGTTATTACCGGTAGCAATTAACTGCACAGTATAAGTTTTTGCAACAGCATAAGTATAAGCAGGATTCTGCGTATCTGCTTTATCGGTGGTGCCAAAGCTCCATTGCCAGCTTTTAACAGTGGTATTGTCAACAGATGCTGCTTTAAAATCAATTGTGGCAGCAGCACAGGCTACATCAGGAGCAGTAACAGTAATGGAGGGACTTACAGGAATAAAGACATCAATGGTTTTGGTTGCGGTGTCTGTGCAGCCGGCTGTGGTATTGATAACCAGTGTTACCGGTTGCGCTCCTGCTTTGGTATAATAATGGGCAGGGTTTTGTTGGGTTGCGGTACCATTGTCTCCAAAGTCCCACCGGTAAGATTGAATGGCATCGTTATAAGCAACGGAAACATCGGAAAAGTTAACAGCTACCGAGTCGCAACCTTTGGCAATAGTATAATTAAAGTCCGCTTTTGCGCCACCCTGCTGTACAGTTACAGTATTAATGGCCGTATCGGTGCAGCCGTAAGCATCGGTAGTCGTAAGCTGTACATCAAAAGTTCCGGCGGCTTCATAAATATGTTTAAAAGGCGCAGCAGTATAAAGGTCGCTTTTGCCATCGCCATATTCCCAGAGCCATGTTTTAACCGGATGTGTGCCATCGGTGCTGCTTTTGTCTGTAAAAACGGTAGCTGCATGCGGGCATGTAATGGACTGATTATTACTAAAAGATGCTGAAGCACCATATACAGTTACCGGCTTTGTATTATAAATAGTATCCGAACAGCCATTAAGGTACTGTACTGCCAGCGATGGTGCATACATACCGCTTTTGGTATAAACATGCGTAACGCTTGTATCGCTGTACAATTTTGTCCCGTCGCCCATGTACCAGGTATAGCTGTTTATAAAGGAAGGATCGTTGATAGTAGCCGTAAGCGCTGTGTTCTTACAAATAATAGCATTGCCGGGCGTATAGGCAAAAGCAGGCTTATACCCTACTACGGTAATAGTATCTTTTACTGTAAAACTGCAACCGGAATTGGTGGTTGTCAGCGCTACAATATACTGGCCTGAATTGTTATAGGTTGTTGTAGGATTTTGGGTAGTAGCTGTTTGATTATTGCCGAAATCCCAAGTCCAGGTTTGCGGGTTGATAGATTGGTCGGTGAAACTCACTTTTAACCGGTCATCACAATAATAAGTTGGCTTAAACCCGGATACCGGCGGCCGTACATGGATGTAGGATTTCTTTTGAACGACTGCCGCATTACACCCTTTATTGGATAGATAGTAAGTAACTGTATAATCGCCGGGCACGTAGTGATGCCGGGCAGTATCATGGCCGCTCGTTTTTGTACCATCGCCAAAATCCCAGGTCCACGAAGTAACGTTACCGGTGGCAGTGCCTTTAAACTGTACCGAATCGGAAGCGCAGATATTGGTTTTATCTGCCGTAAAATCCACGCCCGCCGGTGGCGTACCGGCAGCTACCGCCTGAAAAAGGCTATACGTGCCGGTGCAGCCGCTAACCGTTTTTACATTCAGCGTTACGCGGTAATAGCCTTCTTTAGTATATGTGTAGCCTGGCGATACCGCATTGCTGTGGGGCGACCCATCTCCGAAATCCCAATCATAGCTTGTAACCGGATCTCCGGAAACAATATCTGCTTTGAAATTTACGGTCTTGGGGATACAGCCCGAAGTGGGCAACCCTGTGAAACCTTTAATCACCGGCGGACCTAACTGCACCAGTGCCTCTTTGCGAATGGTATCACTGCAGCCGTTGGCATTAAAAGCGATGAGGCTGACTGAAAAAGAACCGGCATTTTTATAAATATGCGTTGGAGAAGCGGTCGTAGCCGTTTCACCATCGCCGAAAATCCAGTAATAAGTGTCGGCGCCGGACGATTGATTTGAAAAAGTAACCGTTTGCGGATATACGCAGCTTTGCAAGGTACCGCCTGCTGTAAAACCGGCTTTTGGCGTTGCATTTACCGGTAGGCTCTTTTGCAACACATCTTTACAGGTACCAAAATCAGCAGTCAGTTGTATTGTGTGTGTGCCGGCCGTCGTAAATGTATAAGTTAAATCTTGGCTACGGATCGTAGTATTGCCATCTATTACCCATACAGAAGTGCGCGGCAGCGGAATAGAAAGATTTGTAAAAACAGTGGGCTGGCCGGCACATGCAAAAGCCGGCGCCGAAAAAGCAGCATCCCCCTTTCCAATCTGAATTTCTTTTGCAACGGTACGCTTACACCCTTTGTCGGTGGTGGCTGTAAGCATTACTGTATAATGCCTGCTGGCAGTATAATTATGCGATATGGTTGCGTTTAAACCTTTTTCTCCATCACCAAAGCTCCAGCTATACAGTGTAGTGCTTTGCGGTGTGGTTGCTGCAAAATTAATAACCGCTGGAGCCGTGCAAATGTCATCATAGGTATAACCGAATGCTGCACTTGCAGTATCAAATACGGTTATTACACTTGTTATTGAATCAGCCGCTGCTCCTTTGTTGATCCTCAGTTTTACGGTATAACTTCCAGGTAAAGTATAGGTATAAAGCGGGTTTTGAACCGTAGCGGTATCACCATTGCCAAAGCTCCAGAACCATGCAGAAGGCTGGCCGGCCGAATTATCGGTAAACGATATTGGCAGCGCAGGGCAGCCTTGGGACATGTCAGTTGTAAACGCAGCTCGCAGTTGGGCTTTTGCAAAAAGAGAAAAAAAGCAACCTAACAACAATAGGGGTATCTGTAGGGATCGGAGCAAAAGGATGGATTTAAAATTCGTGTGCACAAATATCCTTAAAAAATTTAATAAGTACGGATTAAACCATTTTATGCTTTTACAATTTCGTAATCTGCAAAGCAAATAAAATCCGGTATGTTATGTACGAAGTAGTGCATTAGCTCAATGTCATTCAATTGTCAACAATAGATACGCTTTGCCCCCATCCCTTTAATTGAATCTGCACTACCCTACTTTTGCAACTGCTATGACGCAGGTAACAGATATATTAAAGGTAGCTTGTAAAAGCGCTGCAGAGCCGATGCTGGATATGTTTTACGAAAAAGAACAGCATATTCCCGGCTCAATCAATTATACGATTGCCCGTTTTTACACCCAGCAACCCTGGCCGGCCGAAGATATAGGCATGTTGGTTTATCATATTAATAAACAGGAGCCTGAGCATAATCGTCTTGAACTTTGTTTTTGCACCACTAACAACCGGTATATAAGCGGGCGCAGCAATGAGCCCGGCGAGCCGGAAGTTGTAGATGTGTTTACTTTTCACTTTACCTCCACATTCCTGCGCCAGTTTGTACATAATGTAAAGCTTACCAACCGCAAAGACGAAGTACTGGCATTTCATTACCCGCAATCTTTTACCAAGCTGTTTCCGCTGTGCAGCCGAAAAGGGGCGGTGCTGGAAGCGATGCTTACACATGGTTACGGCGGCGCTATGGAAAACGTATTTGTAAATGCAAAAGTGCACGAGTTGCTGCTTTACAGTATTGAATGCCTCGCGGATGAAAAAGAAGAAGGCTTCTCCTGCCGCTTCCTTGCCGATGAGTATGGCCGCGACCGTATTTATTTAGCCAAAGAAATACTGCTGCAACGCATTGGGGAACCCATTACCATCAAAGAATTAAGTCGCAAGGTGGCTATTAATGAATGTTATCTTAAAAAAGGATTTAAAGAAGTATTCGGCACTACGATATTCGATTTTTACCAGCAGCAGCGGATGGAGCACGCCAAGTATCTGTTGTATGAAAAAGGGCTGAGTGTAACCGATGTATCGGTGTTACTGGGCTATTCTTCTATCTCACATTTCTCTGCGGCTTTTAAAAAACATACGGGGTTAAAGCCGTGTGAGCTGTTGCATTAAGCAGGAATTAAACCTGGTTATTTTTCTTGTTTACTATCAGTTATTCAGCCGCCTCTTTTACAGCTTGCCGCTCAACCTCCGCCGATATATAAAAATCAGTTTGTTTTATTTTTTCGATTAATGGCACTACAGAAGGAATAATACCTGTTAATTTTGCTCTATTAATAACACCAATTGTACCCGTAAAAAGGAGTCCAAGATTTTTTGCAATTTTCCGAGCTTTATAATCATCCAAAATAAGCGTTACATCTGGTGTTTCAAGAGCTAAAGCGATAGCACTTGATTCACCTTTATCAATTTACATTTCTAATAGCTGCTTTATATTTGTCAGTTACAGCCCTGATTTTTAATCCAATCAGGAAGCATTTCGCCGTATTCAGCAGCTATATCGGTAGTTGTAAGAACTTGTCCATACACTTTTTGCAAAATATTGAGTTCACCAATTATTTGTTAAGATAATAAAACAACTGGTGTCAGCGATAATTGTTTTATGCATTGGCTACATCGTTAGATAAATCTGATGCAGGAAAGTTGAATATAGAAACATTATAATTGCCTAAAAGTTCTGCAAAAGTACGTTTTGTAAGCCCCGCTATTGTTGCTGCCTGGCCGAGCGAAAGTTTACCTTGTTCATACAGGCGTGTTGAAACCAGCATAGCTATTTCCTTTGAATCTATATCTAATGTATCCGGTAAACTAAGTATTACGGTCTTCATCATTCAAATATATTGAATTTTGAATACTGCTTAAAAACGGAGCAGGTTAAGTTTGCAATTTGTTGCATTAACAGGTACTGCATTAACGTTTTGCCTCTTCTTTTCCCTATTTCGTAATATTAGTTTCCCTATACCGTAAGCCGCCTCTGTTGCACAAAAATACTTTTGCAGCCACATGAAATATTTCTTCTTAGCTGCAATTCTATTGTCCTTTGTATGTATAAAAACCAATGCGCAAACAAGAACGCCTGCCCAACAGTTAGTACTCACCAATGAAGACTCGCTGAATGCCGGTACGGCCAAAAACAAAACCCTGATCTCGGGCTATGGCAGCGCTTTTTACCAGCGCAACTTTTATGGGCATCAATCCCGCGCCTCACTCGAACGGGTGGTGTTGTTTGTAGGCCACCAGTTCAACCCCAGGATTGCTTTTTTTAGTGAGCTGGAAGTGGAAAATGCAGTCGTAGCGAGTGGCGGGAGCGATGAAGCAGCCAGCGGCGCGTCGGGCGATATATCGCTGGAGCAGGCTTTTCTAAAATTCAACTTCAACCCGCGTTTGTACCTCGTAGCCGGGCTGTTTACACCGCGCATCGGTATCCTCAACGAGAACCATTTACCGGTAAATTTTAACGGCGTTGAACGCCCTATTGTAGAGCAATTGATTATCCCGGCCACCTGGCGCGAGTTGGGTGTGGGCTTGTATGGCTCGGCCAGTAACCTGCCGCTTAATTACAGTATTGCTTTACTAAACGGGCTTAACGGCGCAGCACTGGAGCACGGCGATGGCATCCGTGCGGCCCGCGGACTCGGCAGTAATGTATTTGCCAATAACCTGGCTGTTACCGCCTCGGTACAGTACAACATCAGCGATTTTAAATTTCAGGTATCCGGCTATGCCGGTGGTACGGTTGGCCTTAGCCCGCGCGGCGCCGACAGCCTTTCGCTTAACAGCGGCGCCTTCGGCACACCGCTTTATTTAGGCGAAGCCAATGTGCAATACGGGCACAACGGGTTTTCAGCCAAAGCCCTCGCCGCCTGCATCAGCTATCCCGGTGCGCATGACATCTCTTTGGCTTATGGAAAAAATATTGCGGAAGGCATGTGGGGCGCCTACCTTGAAGCGGCGTACGACTGGTTGTATAGTAAAGGAAACGGGCAGCAGTTTATCACGTTTGCACGTGCTGAAATGCTGGATTTAAACAGCACACTTACAACTGCACAAAAAAACCTGTACGACGGCACTTTAAAGCAGCAGCACCTTATTGCCGGCATCAGCTACCTGCCCATTCCAAATGTGGTTATAAAAGCCGATGTGCGCCTGCTGCACACCGGAGCGCAAAACCCGGCACTGGTAATTAACCCGCCGCCGAATGCGTTGCCTTATAAGCAAAACAACCAGTTATTAAATATCGGTATCGGTTACTCCTTCTGATCCGGTAACTTAAGAAGTATAATGTAATCTGCAAAAGTACGCTTCTGCAGAGCGGGTTTGGATGAAGTCAGTAAGAAGTAAACAGCTTCAAAAGACGAAGGATGAACGAAGGATGGACGAAGGATGAGGTAACGGAAGGTATTACACAAAACTTACTACAAAGAACAACATAAGATGCAGCGAAGAACTTTTCTAAAGGATAGTTGTACGGTTTGCCTGCTTGGCGCAGCCGGGTATGTATTGCCACAGTTAGCAGGTTGCAAAACCGCATCGTACGCTGTATATAAAACACCGGTAGTGGGTAAAAGTGTGGTAGTGCCGCTAAGCCTGTTTGATGCAGCGCCTACCCGGTTTGTACGGCCGGCCGGCTGGTACCGCGATATTGCCGTGCAGAAAAAAGACGACAATACCTACCAGGCACTGCTGCTGGAATGTACCCACCAGGAAAATGCCTTAACGCCTACCGGCAGCGGCTTTCATTGCAGCCTGCATGGCAGCGACTTTGATAAAGATGGCCGGGTGCGCAAGGGCCCGGCAGCGCAGCCATTAACCAGGTATCAAACCAGCATTGATCAAAATAATTTAATTATTCACGTGTAACTGTATATATGAAAAAAATACTTCTTTCGCTTTTACTGCTTAGTGTTTTGGGGGCCTGTGTGCGCAATAAAGACAACGACAATACTGCCGGCAATACACCCGCAGCGATAGAGCAGGCGGTAACGGAAGACTTCGGCAACAACATCGCCATGCCGGTATATGCCGACCTGCAGGCTGCTGCTTCAGACCTGAATACAAAAATCGGGGCGCTGGTAGCTTCGCCGGATGATGCAGGGCTAACAGCCGCGCAAACGGCCTGGCGCAACATGCGGGCTGTATGGGAGCTATCGGAAGGCTTTCTTTTTGGCCCGGTGGAAGACAACGATTACGATCCGCAAACCGATACCTGGCCTACTGACTATGCGCAGATGGATAGCTTGCTGGCCAGTAATAATGCACTGCAGGCCGAAGATGTGCAGTTACTGGACTATTCGCTGCGTGGTTACCATCCTATTGAATATATGTTATGGGGCAGGGGAAGTAATAAAACAGCAGGGGCGCTTACAAACCGCCAGTTGCTGTATCTCTCTGCTTTAAGTACCGACCTGCAATCAATCTGCACTTCTTTGCAGGCTGCATGGACCGAAAGTTACCTGGCGCAGGTAACGACCGCCGGCAGGGGCAGCACTCAATTTACCACGTACCAGAACTTTTTTACTACCCTTAACAATGGCATGATAGACATCTGCAACGAGGTAGGCAAGACCGACGAAGGTGAGGAAGGAAAGATCTATACGCCTTTTATAGCGCGGGATTCCAGCCTTGTAGAGTCGCCGTATTCTGAAAACTCAATGACCGATTTCAGGAACAATATCACCGGCGCTTATAACGTATATCTCGGGAAATACAAGACGCAGCAAACCGGCATCACCAGCCTTGTACAGCTCTACAACCGGGACCTTGATAACCGTATCCGGCAAAAGTTTGAGACGGCCATCAATGCTTTCAGCAATATAAATGTCCCTTTTGAAAAAGCCATTTTTCAGCAGCGCGACCAGTTACAGCTCCTGATGAATGCCATTGCCGATGTGCGCACTATTTTACAAACGGATTTACAAAATTTTATTATTACCAACATTAAAAATTAAGGGGAGAAAGCTGAAAGGCTTGGAACAACACATGAAGAAACTTATTGTGATACTGCTATTGAGTGCATCAGTAATTCTGTTTGCCATGTGCAACAAAGCCAGGGAGCTGCCCGATGCTGCTTTCGACGACCGGCTGAGCGGCGGACTGGCTACTGTATTTGATGAAACTTCGCATGCCTTTACCCGCGGCATTAACGGCCTCGATGGCCGTGATGAAATCGTGCACGAGTTTGGCGACCAGGCTTTTGAGCAAACCTTCGTGGCCGACTCGGCTATCTTTAGCGGCAAAGGCCCGATTTATAATAACGTTTCCTGCATCTCCTGCCATCACAACGATGGCAAAGGCACGCCTACCGCAGGCTTTCCCAACTCTTCTTTGCTGTTTCGCGTCAGCCTGCCCGGCGAAGACAAGCATGGCGCACCGGTCAGCATTCCGGGTTACGGCTTCCAGATACAGGACAAAGCGCTCATTGGCGTACAGCCCGAAGCGCATATAGATATCCAATATACGGAGCAAACCGTTACCTATCCCGATGGTACCGCCGTTATGCTGCGCAAGCCCGTATATACTATTCAGAATGCCTATTATCCGTTACCGGGAATTTATAACTTGTCGCCGCGGCTGGCGCCACCGGTATTTGGTTTAGGTTTAATAGAAAGCATACCTGAGCGTACGATTCTTTCTTTTGCCGATGAAGAAGATAAGGATGGCGATGGCATCAGCGGCCGGCCAAATTATATTTTTGATACTACGAATAACCGTACAGACTTAGGACGCTTTGGGTTGAAAGCCAACACCGTAAGCCTGTCGCACCAGGTAGCGCTTGCTTACCAGCAGGATATGGGCGTTACGTCTTCGGTGCTGCCCGATGAAAGTTCCAAAGGACAAACCCAGTATTTCCAAACCAAAACAAAAACAGAGTTGCCCGACAGTACGCTGCGCGCCGCTACTTTTTATGTACAAACCCTTGCCGTGCCTGCGCGCCGCAATGTGAATGATGCTACGAATAAAAAGGGAGAAAGTTTGTTTGTGCAAATCAATTGTTCCGGCTGCCACAAGCCTACTATTTATACCGGGTTAAACACTGCTATTCCAGCGCTGAGCGGGCAGCGCATCCATCCTTATACCGATTTGCTGCTGCACGATATGGGTGATGGACTTGCTGATGGCCGGCCCGATTTTGTAGCAACGGGCAGCGAGTGGCGCACCATGCCGCTTTGGGGCATCGGCCTGTTTGAAAAAACGAACGGCATCCCTTATTACCTGCACGACGGCCGCGCCCGCACCATAGAAGAAGCTATTTTATGGCATGGCGGTGAAGCACAGAACAGCAAAGCAGCCTTTATGAATTTAAGCAAAGAAGACAGAAGCGCGGTAATACAGTTTTTGAAATCGCTGTAACATTATTTAAAAATCCGTTCATCAAAAGGAAACGGTTCAACATCTGCTATTTTTAATCCTGATAAGTAGTGCGTTAAAATTATTTATCCATTACTGATTTTCATTTAATGTTCTTTTTTTGTGGAAAAAAAGAACGAAAAAAAGCCACAGGAAAACAATATACAGCACGTTTTCCTGCAAGACTATGATTTAGCTTTTGTACTGCTGTGAATTGTGCAACAGTAATGCTACAACAAAGCGAACAACAATACTGATCGGAGTCTACGTAAAGTTGATACTGTACTTAAAATAAGTATCATGAGGAGTAAGCAGAAAGTTATAGTCGCCTTTAGTTACCGCCGACGGCACTTGTAACACACAAAACTTGTTTTCAGTTATAAATCGGTCGCCGGTTAATTGCGTTGCCAGTAATTGTGGAAATACATTCCAGCGGGCAACCAGATTGGAGATGTTTATTTTCTGAAAAGCAATGTCATCCCGAATAAGAATGGTCATCGTTACATAGTCGGCTGGTAAAGTAGCCTGATAATAACAGCTATTCCTTTGTTTGCTTTATTTTTAATATCCATTATAATTTTGTGAGGACAGTTAAAAACTTTGTTCAGGAGTTTCGAACTGTCTTTACTGAACCTTATTCCTGAATTCTTCTTCCTGTGTGTATTACTTTTGTTATTATCCATGCAGCAATACACGCTAAAAAAATCGCTTGGCCAGCACTTCTTAAAAGATGAAAATATTTGCCGGAAAATTATTGCCGCCTTGCAGGAAAGCCGGTTCACACAGTTAGCAGAAGTTGGTCCCGGCGCAGGCGCGCTTACCAAATACCTGTTGCAATTGCCGGACACAGACTTTAAAGCCATAGAAATAGACGGGGAGAAAGCGGCTTATCTCGAAGAAGCTTATCCGGCAATCGGTGGCAAAATTATTCAACAGGACTTTCTGAAAATCGCTGCGCCTTTCGACGGCTCCTTCGTGGTGATTGGTAATTTTCCTTACAATATTTCTTCCCAAATCTTATTTAAAATTATTGAATGGAAAGCGCAGGTCCCGGTCATTATTGGTATGTTTCAGAAAGAAGTGGCGCAGCGTATTGCTGCCCCGCCGGGCAGTAAAGTGTATGGTATTTTAAGCGTGCTTATACAGGCTTATTATGCGGTTGAATATTTGTTTGATGTACCGCCGGGTGCATTTAATCCGCCGCCTAAAGTAATGAGTGGCGTGGTGCGATTAACAAGAAAAGAAGAAGTGTTGCCGGTGAAAAGTGAAAAGGCATTTACGATACTCGTAAAAACCGCTTTCAATCAACGGCGCAAGACCTTGCGCAATGCCACGCGCGCGCTGTTCGATGCAGTTATTTTAGAGCAAAATATCTTTAATAAACGCGCAGAACAATTAAGCATCGCTGATTTTGCGCAGCTAACATTTAGTATGAAATAATGCTATTGCCACGAAGACACAAAGACACAAAAAATAATAGCGTTATACATGATTTGATATTTACAGTAAAACAACTTTTTATATAAACAATATTGCGAAGACATTAAAATTATTTATTAAAAATCCTTTGCGTCTTTGTGTCTTCGTGGCAAATAAAATTTATCTATGAAAAAAGTATTAGTCACCGCTAAAGTGCATCAGTATCTCCTCAGCAGGCTGCAGCAAAGCGGCTTTGAAGTGGTGTATAAACCTGCGGTTACGTATGAAGAAGTAGTACAGGAAATTCACGACATCCATGGATTAATTATTACTACCCGGATAAAAGTTGACAAAGTAATTTTAGACAATGCAATAGAGCTTAAGTGGATTGGCCGCCTTGGCAGCGGCATGGAATTGATTGATGTGCCGTATGCCGAAAGTAAAGGCATTACCTGTGTAAGCAGCCCCGAAGGCAACCGCAATGCTGTTGCAGAACATAGCCTGGGCTTGCTGTTGAATTTAATGAATAAAATAAGCAGCAGCTACGACGAAGTAAAGCAGGGCGAGTGGATACGCGATGCCAACCGCGGTACCGAGCTTAGCGGCAAAACCGTTGGTATCATTGGCTTTGGTAACACGGGTAGCGCTTTTGCCAGGCTGCTGGAGCCGTTTGGCGTAACGGTACTGGCGCATGATAAATACAGGCATGGCTTTGCCAAAAATTTTATCCGAGAAGCCGAAGGAGAACAAATTGCCCGCTATGCCGAGGTCGTAAGCCTGCACCTGCCGTTAACGGAAGAAACGTTTCATTATGCCAACGATGTTTTCTTTAATGCCCTGCAAAAACAACCTTATTTCCTTACTGCCTGCCGCGGTAAAGTAACGGATACCGGCGCGCTCCTCCGTGCAGTGCAAAGCGGCAAAATTGCGGGTGCCGGCATTGATGTATTAGAAAATGAAAAGCTAAGTACTTATACAACTGCAGAAACAGAGCAACTGCAATGGCTTACAGCCCAGCCCAACGTTATCATCACCCCGCACATTGCCGGCTACAGCCAGGAAGCGTTTTATAAAATGGCTAAAATTGTGCTGGATAAGTTAGGTATTTAAGCCAGTATAAAAGAATATTAAGCCTTCCTTAAAATATATATAAAACGCAGTAATCTACATTCCATCGTCTTACTATTGTATTAGCAGTTTGTAAGTTTTGTGTAGTTCTGTATTCCTCCCTCTGCCCGCAAAGGCAGGACAGCGCTACGTTGTAGCGGTTTGAAAATACTGCATTGCTTTGCTTAATAATTATAAATACATATTTAACGGCGTTGAATTTTTAGCTGCACAATGTTTGTAACTAACACTTGCTGTTAATAACCCATCTATATATTTATCATCTATCATGGACGTCTTACAATCAAATAGTCTTATGGAAGTCACGCATCCCAATCTTAGTCTTACCAAAAGCAAGGAAGAGGCATTAGAAGATACAGATAGTTTTATTAACCCGTTGCCCCGTGCAGTGCTGCGCCATAATACGCCGATCATACTGGATGGCGACTGGAGCTTTGCGCTCGACCCGGAAGACCAGGGCATCAAGGATGGCTGGTTTCTCGGGCATAATTATGAGCAGAAAGCGCACTGGCCGGGCAGTGTTGAGCAGCACATGACCCAAGGAAAAGAACAGCAGCAAACAGAATTCTGGAAAGATAAAGTAGTAGCGTGGTACGAGCGCGACTTTCCGCTACCGGAGCAAAACGGCAACCGGCTAAAGAGTATGATGCAGCTAACATTCGGGGCTTCCGGCTACGAAACGCGGGTATGGCTTAATGGTTACCCGCTTAGTACGGTGGAAGGAGAAGAGGCACACATGGGAGAATATACTTCTTTTTCTTACGAGCTGAATGAGAAGCTATTACGGCCTGTTAACCGCTTAACGGTACGCATAGCCAGCAGCATGGATGCGGATATTCCGCGTGGCAAGCAGGAGTCGCATGTATATAAACGCGGCGGCATCTGGTACCAGACTTATACGGGCGCCGTGCGCAGCATCTGGCTGGAAACGGTAGAGCGCAACCGCCTCCGCTCCCGGCTGGGCGTTATCAGTATAATTGAAGATCAGATTATCCGCTTTAATGTTACCACCCGCATACAAGACCCCGGCGAGTATATACTGCGGCTTAAGATATTTGAAAGAAAAGAGAATGAACAACCGCTGGCGCAAAGCGATTTTCCACTGCGTCTCGAAGGCGGCCAGAAACAGCAGCGCGTAGTGGTGGAATTGCCGAACGCACAGTTATGGTCGCCCGAAGACCCGCACCTGTACCGGCTGGTAGCGCAATTAATAGATGCAGAAGGCTACACCGCCGAAATAGAAGCGCACTTTGGATTGCGCAAAGTGGAATCGCGCGGCTGCTGTGTGTATCTTAATAATAAAAAAGTTTATCTCGATGGTATTTTGTACCAGCCCGGCACTTCCAGCTATGAAGAAATAAAAAAGCACATGCTGGCCATGAAGCAGCTCGGCTGCAACCTGGTGCGCATACATATTGCCGGTGTTGACCCGCGCATTTACAACCTGGCCGATAAATTAGGTATGCTGTTGTGGGTAGAAGTCCCCAGCCCGCATCGCTCGAGCAAATTGAGCCGCGAAAACCATAAGGCGGAATTACTGCGGATGTTAGCTTTGATAGAAACGCATCCATCCGTAATTGTCTGGAGTTTATACAATGAAGACTGGGGGGCGCAGGATATTGCAACCAATGAAGAAACGCGCAGCTACATTATAGATACCTATCATTATATGCTAATCCATCATCCGCAGTTTTTGGTGGTGGATAACGATGGCTGGCAACACGTATCATGCGAAGGACGATTGAAAAGCGATTTGCTTACGGCCCATTTATATACACCCGATATTGACCACTGGCGCCAATTGCTCGACAAACTGGTGAATGGTGAGCTGGATGATGTAGCGGCTTTTCCGCTGGTGGTTGGCGACCCGTTTTTCTATCGTCACCAGATACCATTGATTGTAAGCGAATGGGGCGGCTTCGGCTTTGTAAATTATGGCGGCCCGCAGAGCAACGAAGAGCGCGCAGCACAAATAAAACTGTTTAAAGAAGAGCTGCGCAAGCGGCAGATAGCAGGCGATGTTTACACCCAGGCCACGAATATTGAGGAAGAACAGAACGGCCTGATAGATGTACAAACCGGCGAGCTGAGAGTACCGGAAGGCATACTGAATTCGGGAAAAAGATAAATAAGTTTTTTTTAAAGGCACCCTCTGTGTAATAAACGTAATCAGCTATACTTTTTAAAAAGCAACCGGTATTAATTTACAGCTAATGCCATCCGGATATGTAATACAAGTACCTCTGCAAAATTATATTTAACCCATTCAGTTAGCAGACCTGCCTGCCGGCAGGTTCCTTATGGCGCATGAGGCTCTACAGGCTATGGCCGCCGCTACTTGCAACGAAACGCAACCTCACGTTGGCAGCAATTACAGGATGACGGCTTCGGTTACTATCATTTAATATTGACGAAATACGTAGCACGTATTAAACTATTGAAATATAAGGCGGCATTACACGTAGAAAAATTCCGGGCCGTTTTTATTAAATAAATAGTTCAGGTACTTAGCAGCAATGTAATTACTGCTAAGTACCTGAACGTAATTTCCTCTGCAAAATCTATAAGTGTGATGTAAAGCAGTGCTGCACTCTTAAAAGATCGGCAAGTGGCAGGTAACCGGTATCTATTTATACCAGTTTCATATTTACCGGGTCCCAATGAATTACTTTATTCTGAAAATAACTGTCGTTGCAGGCGAGGCAGGGAGCAGCGGCGCGAAAGCCAAACTCCGCATTTTCTACTACCGGCTTACCGGTACGTATAGAATTAAAAAAATTGTACATGTGGTCGTGGTGCTCGTTATAGCCTTCGGGCGTATTATATACAATATCGGATAGCTTCAGCGCTTTTTTATCATCGTCGGTCCAGCGCTTATTGTAATCTGCTGCTATCTGTTTTTGCATCGCTTCAGGATACGTTTCAAAAGCATCCCAACCACCATAGCCGGGCGCTTTAGGCATTTTATTACGACGAATTACAAAGCCGTTGTCTTTAAAAGTTATCACGCCTTCGGTGCCGGACATAGTGGTAGAACTGGTTTCACCATTGCCACTTACAAAGTTTACCCGCAGGGATACCTGGAAAGCAGGATGCTCAGGCGTTTCAGGATATTGCAATACGGCGTTCATTACATCGGGCACATCGCGGCCGTCTTTCCAATACGTGGTGCCGCCGATGGCGTAAATCTTTTCAGGGCCTTTAGAACTGGTGATAAAGTGAATGCCGGTAAGCAGGTGTACAAACAAATCGCCGGCTACACCGGTGCCATACTCGCGGTAATTGCGCCAGCGAAAGAAGCGGTTGCTCTCATAAGGATGCTTTTCTTTGCCAGGCGCTTCAAACGTTTGCCAGTCCACCGTCTGCGGCGAAGCGTCCGGCGGAATGGTATATTGCCAGGCGCCCAAAGCGCTCTGGCGATCGAAAGAAGCTTCCACGCTGTTTATCTTTCCAATTTCACCGCTTTCGTACAATTCTTTTGCCTTGGCAAAAGCGATGCTGCTAATTACCTGGCTGCCTACCTGGAAAACGGCTTTGGTGTCACGCTGCACTTTTATTTCGTCTAACCCTTCGGCAAGATTTTGCACCATCGGCTTTTCGCTGTAAACTGCTTTGCCTTTCAGCATGGCTTCTTTACTGATACGGGAATGCCAGTTATCGCTGGTAGCAACGATTATTGCATCAATGTCCTTGCGGTCAAGTATTTCCTTGTAGTGCTTGGTAGTAAAAAGGTCTTTACCAAACAATTCCTTGGCGCGTACCAGCCGGCCGTCATACAGGTCGCAGCAGGCAGCTAATTCTACGCCCTCCACACTAAGTGCAGAGCGGGTGTCGTTAAACCCCATAATACCCATACCAATAGTGGCTACTCTTATTTTGTCGTTGGCGGCAACGCGCTTTGCTGCCTGCAGCAGGCGCTGTTCTTGCCCTTCCCGGGCGGCGAGGCTTTTAAGTGACCCGGCAGTAAGCAACATGGCAGACCCGCTCAGTTGCCTGATAAAGTTGCGGCGGTTAGATGGCATAGCAATTTGGTTTTGTAGTGAGTAAGATAAGCAAAAGCTGACAGCAGCAGTAAGATATGTTTTAAGCCTGGGCGGTAGGACCGCCAAAGTTGAGCGGTATTTCTACCTGCTCGAGGTCTTTAATATCACCGTGTGCATCTTCATAGCGCTCTATATTTTCCTGCAGCGCTTTCATAAAACGCTTGGCATGCATCGGCGTAAAAATAATCCGCGATTTTACTTTGCTCTTGGGCGTACCGGGCATTACGTTTACAAAGTCTATCACAAACTCTGCATGGCTGTGGGTAATGATGGCGAGATTAGCATACGACCCTTCGGCTACCTCTTCGGAAATCTCTATATTAAGCTGGCTTGGCGGTTGTTGTTCGGGCATGAAAAGCTTTTTTACAAAGAAAAGAAAAAGGCGTTGACTTCAGCAACGCCTTTTAAATAAAATCAATGTTTACATTAATATCCTGGATTTTGCTCATCGGCAAGATTAGGGTTCGCCTGAATTTCGTCCTGCGGAATAGGCGCTATCCGCCTGTCATCAGGATAGGGTATATCCAATTCCTGGGGAGGCAGTGAGCCATCGTTGTCTTCTCTTACAACAGGTAATTTAAGGCGGTTAAGATCGTATAGCCGGTCGCCTTCAAAAGCCAGCTCTTTTCTTCGCTCTTTTACAATATCATTAATCAGTTGCTGGCCGGTAGAGGTATAACCAGCAAACGAAGGATCGCGCTCGGACAGGAGGCTATTCAAATACATTCTTGCCTCGGTTTCATTACCCAACCTCGCGGCTGCTTCGGCTGCTATCAGGTAAACTTCTGACAAGCGGATTACTTTAAGGTTATCCCGGTCGCCGTTTTGCGCGTTGGGATATTTATCCACTACAATAGCAGCAGCCCCGTTTTTCGTGGCGCCTTCAATCATCACGGTTTTACGCACGTCCGTTGCGCTGTATAAATTGTATAGCTGCATGGAAGCATAAATATCAGAATAGCCATTTTCGTAGATCGCGCCAATATCATCAAACCCGTTATTATTAATTACATCGGCATCCACCTCGAATAATGTTTCTACGGCATCCGTTCTTGGTGCAGCATCGTTCCAGAAAGACCGGTAGGAGTCGGCACTCACCAGCGAAAACCCACTGTTATTAATCACATCCACCGCCGCATCATGAGCGTTTTGCATGTCGTTCATATACAGATAAGCTCTCGCCAGCAAACCTTCAACAGCATACTTGCTTAAGGTAACGGAAGAGTTATAACCATTGGCATCGGTGAAGGCCGTTTTAAGATCGCTTACGATTTGTGCATATACTTCCTGTACAGTGTTACGCTGAGGCAAATCGTAGGGGTTATAGTGCAGGGCCAGTGGTACCCCGAGCGCACCCGGATCATCGGTAAACGGTTTGGCAAAAATAGTAACCAGCTTAAAGTACATCAATCCTCTCAGCGCATAAGCCTCCGCTTTAATGGCAGCTACATTTGTACCGGTAACATCTGCATCTATTATACGGTTAGCACGCATAATAGCGGTATAGGATTCAGCCCACATTTCGGAAGCGGTACCATCAGCAACAGTAACGTTGTATTGGAATTGTTGTAGATACCTGCCGGAATTTCTTGTTTCGATAAATGTATTGTCTGCCATCAAATCGCCGATAACCGGAAAATCGCGGCCATATAAAGAGGATGACCTAAGGGCAGAATAAACACCATTTAAAGCAGCATTTAAAGAGGTTTCATTAGTCAGGGCGTCGCCTTCGTCAATAGAGTCGAACGGCGTGCGTTCAATAAATTTTTTAGAGCAGGAGCCAAGGAGAAGCACTAAAAAAGAAATGAATAGTATATTATTTAGTTGTTTCATTGTTTGATTTTTAAAATAAACCAGATAAAATTTACAGGCCGAGTTTGATACCCACTGTTATCGTTCTTGGAATAAAGACTTCCAGGTTACCCTCGCTGTCTATGCCTTGCTCCGGATCAAAAGGCAGGTTTTTATCTTTTATAAGTGTAAACAAATTGGTGCCCCGCACATAGAAGCTTGCATTTGCAAGATGGGCTTTTGATAAAACCGATTTTGGCAGTGTATATGCTAATTGCGCGTTCCTCAGCCTGATATAATCGCCTTTGTATAAATACCTTGTTGAAGTTGCATAGGAGGTATTATTACCGCCATAAATGATCTTCGGTGTATTGGTAATATCTCCGGTTTTTTTCCAACTGTTCAACTGGTTTGACAATTGATTAAAACTGCCTAAGTATGCACCTTCCGTTGATGTATAAGTTCCCCATCCATCAATCACATAATTGCCATAATTGTAATTAAACTGAACCTGCAGCGAAAAACTTTGGTAAGTGAAGGTATTTGTGAATGAACCGAAAAATTTAGGCGCTGCCGAATAATTAAGCTGCCTTTTAACAGAAGTATAATCATTGGAAGTGGCTTTGTGCGTAGAATCGGAGTACCAGAGCGGATCACCATTGGCAGGATCAACCCCGGCCCACTGACGCAAATAAAAAGACTGGAGATCGTGGCCTACGGTATAATTGTAGTACCCACTTGCTACGGGGCGGCCACCATATAATTCCGTCACTTTGTTTTTGTTATGTGCTATATTAAAGCCAATGTCCCAGGTAAAGCTTTTGGAACTTATTGGCCTTGCATTAAGGCTGAATTCTATGCCTTTATTGGATAAAGCGCCTATGTTTTGCAACTGTGAGAAAAAGCCGGAAGTGCGGGATAACTGAATATTAGCCAGCAGGCCGGACGTTTTCCGATCATAGTATTCAAATGTACCAGACAACCTGTTTTTAAATAAACCAAAGTCTAACCCAATATTAAATGCCTTATTCTTTTCCCAGGTAAGGTCCGGATTACCTACATTGTTCGGGCGGCTTCCGGGAGAACCGTTATAGTTAGCATCATACGAATAAGTAGCTAAGGAGGCATAATTGCCAAAGCCTAATGCGTTCCCGTTTTCGCCGTAGGAAGAGCGCAGTTTAAGCAAACTGATAATTTTAGAATCGCTCAGAAACTTTTCTTCATTCACATTCCACGAGCCACCAATCGAATAGAAGTTACCCCATTTATGGTTGGCTCCAAATACAGATGAGCCATCCCTTCTAAAACTGCCGCTTACAATGTACCGGTCTTTAATATTGATATTACCAATGGCAAAATAAGAAGTGGTTGTGTTATCAGATGGCAAGGCAAAAGCAGTTGTAGGCGTAGCCGCAGAAGCTAAATATTTTAACTGCAGGGTGCCCGGAAAACCCTGGCCGCCAGCCTGCAACAGATAATTCTTGTATTGCTGCGATTCCTGGCCGGCCTGCAGGTTCAGATAAACATCTTTAGCGTCGTTGAGGTCAATTTTATAATCCAGCAGGTTGGTCAGGGTCCAGTCATATACTCTTCGATACGAAGAAAAGCCATCGCCTCCGTTCGCATTACCGTCGCCATAAAAAGGGTTACGGTACTGGTCTTCCTGTACCGTGAGCAACTCTGCGCTGTAGCGGCTGGTAAATTTCAGGTTATCAATTATCCGGTATTCTCCGGAAACATAACCTCTGAAGCTTGTTTGCTTGGCAGTTGAATTGTCTAAAACAGCAGTAGCAACCGGGTTAAAAATACCACCGTTGGTAGTAAACTCTGTTGTATCGCCGTACCTTGGTGTTTTATCACTATTAAAAGGATTGTACCAGGGTGCAAGAAAAAAAGACGCCAGTACCGGATTGGCGAACGCACCGCCATTGGCAGGCGTTTTTTGTTCGCTGTTACTGCCGTTGATGCCTGCTGTAAATATTATTTTATCAGAGGCCTTATGTGTAATGGATAAACTTCCATTGTATCTTTTATAATACGTGGCAATAGTGGTTCCTTCCTGGTTAAAATAACCGCCGGAAGCATAAAATTGCGTTTTATCTGTGCCGCCGCTCAGGCTGATATTGTATTGTTGCTGTGTTCCCCTGCGGGTTACTACGTCCAGCCAGTTTGTATTTACGTTGTTGTTAAACCCGAAATTAGTTGGATCATTAATCAACTGGCCGGCTTCTGTAGTGTCGGCGGCATACTCTGCGTTTATAAGTGCTTCAGCAAGCACTGTCCTGTTTTCT
Source organism: Ilyomonas sp. (assembly GCA_965247435.1). Classification (GTDB taxonomy): domain Bacteria; phylum Bacteroidota; class Bacteroidia; order Chitinophagales; family Chitinophagaceae; genus Ilyomonas. The sequence continues at coordinate 4,781,025 of OZ252019.1, forward strand.
GCCGTTGTCATCGGCCTGTTTTTATCGGGCGTATAAGCTCTGTCTATCGTACCCGCCTCGCCGGAAGCGTTTACCGTAGTTTTACCAGCCTTTCCTTTTTTAGTAGTAACGATAATTACGCCGTTTGCAGCTCGTGACCCGTAAACCGAAGTTGCAGCGGCATCTTTTAATACAGATATGCTTTCTATATCATCCGGGTTAAGAGAGCTTAGTGCATTAGCAGAAGTTGTATTGGATGTCAGGTCGCCGCTGGTAGCAATTACACCATCAATTACCCACAGCGGCGCTGCGCTGGCATTAATAGAACCAATGCCCCTTATCCGGATGTTTGTAGCCGAACCGGGCGCCCCGGAAGCAGAAGTAGAAAGCAGTCCGGGTACTGCACCCTGCAGGGCTTTATCAACCGAGCTGAACGGCTTATTTTCTAAATAGGAAGCACTTACCGTTGCAACGGAACCTGTAACATTCGTTTTGCGCTGGCTTCCATAAGCCACTACAACTATTTCACTCAGTGCGCCCGTAGTGCTTTGCAGTTTAATAGTTGGATTATTGTCGTTCCGGATATTAACCTCTGCAGTAGCATAACCAACCGACGAAACAACGAGCGTTGTAACGGAAGAAGCAATTGTTAAAGTAAATTGTCCTGCTTCATTGGTAGTAGTGCCTTGTGCAGTTCCTTTTACAGTAACGGAGGCATTGGCTATAGGGTTATTCTTTTCATCGGTTACTTTCCCGGTGATGGCCCGGTTCTGCCCGAATGCTGAGCAAACAGCGAAAAGCATACAGAGAAGAAATGGAAAAAATTTTCTCATGAACAAAGTGTTTTTGATAGGTGGAAGAAGATAGATGTAATGCCGGTTATTTCAGACAACAATTTATATTGGATTGCTGCTTAGATTTTTACTAAACGCTCCTGCATTTTTTATTATCGAAACAATCAAATGTGGGGAGCATAAGTGTTTGCGGGTTTTTAACCTGGAATAGTAAATCTATTTGTCTGTAATGTAAGTGTAGCTGCGAGTAAAAACAGATCTATCAGAAAAATGTACCTGCAGGGCAATAAAAAAGCCGGCCTTAATCAGACCGGCTTTAATTTAAATAATTTAGAATTTACCTTGGTCCTTTATAAGTTAAGGTATCATAAAAATACTGAGTTGGTCTGCCGATTTGAAACATCAGGTAAGCTGCATATATTGTTTTTGTAGAAGGGTCGAACCTGCTGTCTGTAACAGCCGGATTAATCTGAAAAGCCCTGCCTCTTCCATCATCTGGTGCCAAATTTTCTACTTTAATCAATTTATCGGTAGTAACATCAAATGTAAATTGCGGGTTGGTAGCTCCAAATGCTGTAGCGGCGCCAGCGGTTGTAAAAGCAGGTTCTGCGCCGTAATCAAATACAACAGAACTACCTCCGGAGGTAGCCAAACCAATATCGCCCCAATCATTTGAGCCTCCGTCAGCAATGCCATAAGCAGCCCAGCCGGTCGTGCTGATTACAAGATCATATATACCATCATATTTATTCTTTGCCAGCACTCTCATTATAATCATCCTGAAATTAGTTGCAATACCATAACCGCCAGCGTCTTTTATAATAATCGGGAGAACGTATTGATTCGATAAAAATAAATTGTTTCCTGCTGTATCAACAGTAGCTGTTTTAAATCTAACCGGAAAAGTTGCGGTGTTTAATACGCCGGCATCTGTAATGGTAACTGTTGAATCGAAAGAATATAAATTAGAAGGCATTAAAGTATATTCCGGATGTGCCGTCATAAAAGCAGCAAAAGCAGAATCACTTGCACCAACCCCAAGTGAGAATGTTACGTTACCTACATGGTTCTTTGCTGATAAGTGCACAGCTACCACAGTATCTATAGTAGCATCTGCGGAGGGTGCCACGGGTAAAGCATAAACTGTTAAAGTATCAGATGACAAATGGCTTAAAGGAATATCTGCAAGCGGAGCTAAATCATTAAATCCTTCATAAAGGTCATTATTCTTTAAACACCCGCCCAGTACTGTAGCAACCAATAAAAATATAACCGAATTTTTTATTACTCTTTTCATTTATTTAATTTTAAGAATTGTATATATTATTGATCCCAGAATACCTTATCCGTCTGCGGATTGATTGTTCCTTCCGCACCCACATTAGTAGCATTTAAATTGTATTCTGACTGGGGATAAATCAACCTTGTAGGAATGCTTGGCAGGTGTCCTTCATAAATACTGATGGGAACATCGGGGAAGCCGGTTCTCCGGTAATCGTTATATACTGTTAATATGCTGGTAGTGTTTAATGCAGCCCATTTTTGAGTGATAATCAGCTTTATTTTATCTGCTGCCATATCCCAGTTAGTATTTGCATTATCCTGAGAAACATAATCTGCTGCTGCTGTGGCAGGATCTTCGACACCGGTATAGGTGAACGATGCTTCGATAGCGCTTTGATAAACCGACTTGGCATTACCGGTTAACCAGCCTCTTTGAATCGCTTCTGCCTGGTCGAAAAGCGCTTCTGCGGCAAGCATTATCACGCTTGGTGCAGTAGGGTCCAAGGACGCTTCGCCAAGTGCCGAAGCTACTGTAGCACTGTTATCGCCAAAATCGTTACCGGAGTAATTTCCCTGGTCATCAACCGGATCGTAGAAATAAGAAATGCGGGGGTCGTTGGTAGTAGAATAAAAATCCAGCGCATAATTACTGGCATGGTATATTTTATAAGCATCCAACGACTGACCGGGTGCAGAGAAAAACTGGTTGTAATAAGGACTTAGCTTACCAGAGGAAGCTATATAGCCGGGATCGGCAGTAACATCATCTCCCACGCTTAGAAGCATAGAAGGATCTATAGTTGCCAGTTGGGCATTAATAAAGGCTGATTTACCGGAAACCTGTGATTGATTGACCAGTAGCCTCAACTTAAGCGAATTAGCGAATTTAATCCATTTGCTTAAATCGGGCAACGACCCTTTAAAGGTGATTATACTTGCATTGTCTGTTGATGAGGAGATCGTTAGTATAGTAGCCGGATCATTTAAAATAGTTAAGGCATTGTTGATCAACCCTACACAGGAATCATACACGTCTGAACCCTTATCATAGGCAGGTGAAAAATTATTGTTGTTAAGTAATGCATCTGTATAAGGCACATCATTGTAGAGATCAACGAGGCAACTAAAATCGTAAGCCTCGAACAAGTCTGCAACAGCCTCATACAGGGGCAGGTTGGATTGTGCCGCCTGCTTTTTTACATAATTCCAGTTGGAAATATTTAAGTATAAATCCTGCCAGCTAGCGTTGTAAGAAGTAGAAGTAAGCTGGTAGGTGCTAAGTGCAGGATCTAAAGAGAAGCCGCCATTGGTTGCAGTAATGCCTAACCACTCACTTAATGGCAAATAATCTGTCTGGGAAGCGCTGGCAGCATTTTCCAGCGCCACCGGTGTTGTAAGTTGCGGCGTAGAGGTTGATGCCGCATTAGGGTTCGGGCTGTTAACATCTAAAATCGTTTTAGTGCAACTGGCGAGCACTAAAGTGGACAGAGCTAAAACGCCTATAAATATTTTCTTCATTACCAAATTTTGTTTTACGTTAAAAATCACCGTTTAATTAAAACACAACATTTACAGATGCACCAAAAATACGGGTTGGAGGTGACAGATTCTCGTTACTAACGGCCTGAGCATTACCAGTACCAAAAATGCTGTATTCAGGATCAGCATACGGATTGTCTTTAGGCAAAAAGGTAAACAGGTTTCTTGCTACGAGGCTAAAATGCAATTCCTTAATACTGTTTGAATTTCTTAAGGGAACATTGTAACCCAAGCTTACTTCCCGCACTCTCCAGTAGGCACCGCTCGCAACGAATGGAGAACCTACAGAAGTATATCGTTGAACCCAGAAACCCCCGGCAGTAGCGCCGTTTTGTATAGCAACGGAGGTATTAGGAACATAGCCGCCTTTTCCATCTTCAATAACAGAATTAGGATATATAAACTTGCCTCTTCCGGCAACTGCAGTAATATCACTTGTACCGGTAAATGCCATTGCATTACCTATAAACTGAAATACATTATAGCCGCCCCTGTACTCACCTTGTAAATTCAAAGAGAATCCTTTGTATTTAAACGAAGTATTTACGCCCAATATTACGGCTGGCGTTGACCTGCCTCCATCTACTAACTTTGTACCGGCAGTTGGATAACCTGTTTTTGGATTAATAATAACCCTGCCTAAAGAATCTCTAACCCAATCAGTAACCTGCAATTCGCGGATAGGTTTTCCTTTAATAGTATAAACTGAACCAGCTCCATAGCCACCTATTAGTATAGGGGCTATATCTGCATCAACTTTGCTTTGCATAAAAGACGCATTAGCGCCTACGCTCCACTCTACCGGTCCCAGGTTTAGTAAAGGTGTGATATCACCGGTAAGCTCAATACCGGAGTTATGAATAAGGCCAGGCAGGTTTTGTGTAGTACTTAAAAAACCTGTTGCTGAAGAAAGGCTGATTGGTACCACTTCGTTGGATACATCTTCTTTATAATAAGTCGCCTCCAGGTTTACCCTGCTTTTAAACATGGTTAAATGCATACTATATTCCTGGGCTGCTGTAAACTCTGGTTTTATGCCGGCATTCGCAAGATTGGTTCCCAAAGAAAAGCCGGTTAAATTACCGTAAGGAAAACCACTTGTTTGTCCGAAGGTATTTGATAACTGGTAAGCGCCCAGCGACACGGTACCCACTTTGGTATAACTGGCGGTAACTTTTCCAAAACTTAACCAGGGCAACGCATTTTTAATTCCGGGGATAGCATCTGTAAAAACAAAAGATCCATTTACACCCGGATAAAAGAACGACCTGTTAGATGGAGCCAATACGGAAACCCAGTCGTTTCTGCCGGTTACTTCTACAAACAAAAAGTTTTTATAGCTCAACTGCAAATCACCAAATGCGCCAAAGTAACCTGATTGTACCCGGCCTTCACCAACAACAGGAACGCCGATCGCATTGGAAACATTGTATAAGCCAGGTATCTGCAATTGTGTAAGTGCAGCCTGACCGCCGCCAACATTCGAAAACCTGCTGTAAAACTGGTTTACAGTACCGCCTATTATCAGTTTTGCTCCAAAATCATTATTGAAAAATTTCTTGTCAAACGTTGCAAGGAAATCAGACTGAACGGTACTGTAAATATTTAAATCATCCCCTTCTTTAGGTGTTACGCCATTAGCAAAACCAGAGGCGGTATTGCCTGCTCCGGCAGGGTCGGAGATTGCATAATCAGAAAAAACGACACCCGCCTTGGTAGCTTTGTCCTGGTAAGAGGTGGCAGCTATACCGATTCTGTAAGTAAGGTTAATCCAGTCAGCAGCTTTAAAGTTCAATTCCGCATTGCCGAGAATGTCCTGCCTGCGTGTAATGATGCGGCTGTTATAAATCTGCCAGTAAGGATTAGGATAGTAGGCATTATAGAAATTGCTTTCGTTGGAGAATAAGCCGTTAGGGTCTTTGTAAGCTCTTATATCAATTTCACCGGGTGTATTTAAAGCATTCCAGTATGCAGGGCGGCCCTGGCTATAATCGGTACCGGCAGTGTTCGTATTGAAGCTCGTATAAGACACCGCGGCAGAAGCAGAAAAACGGCCATAGTTTCTGGTAGCGCCCATTCTCACTACTGCCCTTTCTGATTTGTCTTTTGGAACAGTACCTGATGTGTTTACATACTGGCCTGAAAGATAAAAGGTTCCATGATCATCGCCGTCTGAGTAACTCACACCATTCTGGGTTGTAATACCGGTTTCAAAAAATCTTTTAATTGCATTTTTATTGCTGTACACAACCGTCTGCATGGTATCCCTTAGATTTCCGTTTGCATCGGTATATTGAGCAGGAACACCTAACGGCAGGGTAGCGCCATTATATTCGGCGCCATACTGCTGGTTTTCATAAGGCACATGCGGAAAATAACCGGTTAGCGGATCTACAAAATCACCTTCGGTAGAGGCCGCGCCAAACCGGGTCTGAAATTTAGGAAAGAACGAAATCTTTTCAATGGTTGTACTCTGCGTAACACTAATCCGGGGCTTGCCTTTCTGCCCTTTGTTGGAGGTAAGCAGAATTACGCCATTGGCTGCTGTAGAGCCGTACAGCGCAGCAGCATTAGCGCCCTTAAGAATAGTGGTAGCAACAATATCATCCGGATTGATGGAAGCTATATAATCTGATGTGACAGGTATATTGTCCAATACGATCGCTGCCTGGTTGTTGCCCAAAATAGAACGCTCGCCACGCAATACGATACGTGTTTGCGGGTTTACGCTGTTGTTTACAGTAAAAACCGCTAAACCGGCTACTTTGCCGGAAAGGCCATTGGCAATATTGGTAGCCCTTGCCTGGGTAATAGAGCTGGTGGGAATAGAGGTAACGGAATAACCTGTGGATTTTACCGACCTTTTAATTCCCAGGGCTGTTACAACTACTGCTTCAAGGCTGGCGTTTGAGTTGGATAGTGTTACTGTGTAATTATCGTCGCCTGTAACCTGCACTTCCTGCCTGCTAAAATTCAGGGCAGACACTACCAGAATATCACCATTTTTAGCACTGATCGAGAAGGTACCATCATTGGTAGAGGTAGTGCCTCTTGATGTTCCTCTTACCTGTATGGAGGCGCCGGGTACAGGTACCCCGGTACTATCTGCCACCTTGCCTTTAATTGTACGAGATTGTGCATTGGCTACAAAAATGCCAAGCAGCAACACTGTTAGCAGTGTTAGAAATTTTCTCATGTGCATAATAATTTTTAATTAACTGCGGTAAAAATAGGGAATAAACAATAAAACGTTAAAGACCTCACTAATTTTTTAATTTGACACAGACTTAACGAATAATGCTGCACAAACACTAATATTTTGAATTTTCTACTGTGTTTTAAGAAAATTTATGCTGTAAAACTGAAGTGGGCGGTCGGCTTATAAAAAAAGATATAGCCAGCAGCATAGTGATCTTTACCTGATAATTTTTGCACACCCATTTAGAGCTGATGTTACAGCATCGATTAGTTTATTAAGCCGTTTGGCTGGCAATAATGATCCTGTTTTGTAAGCTGTGTTTCTGCTATTTTAAAGCAGTCATTTCCGGTATAAAGTGCAGGCTTAAAATTTTAGAGCACGATTTGTAAAACCGGTTAAACAGGTACCGCCTGCTCTTTAAATACAAAAGTATTTCCTTAAAAAATATTCTGATCACTCAAAACAAAAAGGCTGCCTGTTGAAAGCAGCCTTTTTGCATTACAATAATTAATATGTATCCCAAAAAAGTTTAGTTGTTACATCATCGCCACCAATTGCGTCCGATGCTTCGTTATAATGAATGGTGTTTACATTCTGTTCGTTAATCGGATAGCTAAAGCGGTTAGGAAAATCGCTGACGGCTTCTGCCGGCAATTCCAATACCGGGTAATCAAGCCGCCTCGTATCTACCCACGCATCCCAGCCTCTGTTGTATAATGCCAGCCATTTTTGAAGACCGATTTTTTGTTTCCAGTTACCATCGGCAGTAGTATAATTCACATCAGGCTGCGCCAGATAAGCTGATACGCCCGCCGTAGAACCGTTCCAGTAAAGAACAGAAGCAGTAATACCGGCGTTGTAATGCTGCTGGGCGGTTCCGCCAACAGTAAAGCCTCTTTCAACAGCTTCGGCAAGCAAAAACTCAACTTCTGCATAATCCAGGATGTCGCCCGGGAAATCCGGGTTGGTAATTTTACCGACCGAACCTTTTACCAGCAATGCTCCTGCCGGTTTTGAATAAGTAGCATAATTACTGCCCGCGCCGGGGTCGCCACCGGAATAACTTCCGTTTGCATCCAATGTAAAATAATAAGAAAGCCTTGGATCGCTCAAAGATTGCATGGTATCTATCACTGTGCTGTTGGCTACAAAATCTTTTCTGCCGCTTTGCACCAGATCTACCCACACAGGGTTTGTGCTTGGCGGAGAAGCTAAATATTTAAAAAGCGCATTGTCTGCGTTTGATGCAAATACGCCTGCCGCTACCGCAGACTCTACAACGGTTTTTGCAACAGCAGCGTCCTCATCAGCTATCAGCATACCCATTTTTAGCTTCAGCGAATTGGAAAACTTTTGCCACGATGCTATATCACCGCCATAGATAATATCGGCATCACCAAAGCTGCCGGCATTAACATCCAACGCAGCTATATCAGCATCCAGCCTTTTTAATAAGTCGGCATATACGGTTTTTGCATCATCGTAAGCCGGAAACTGGTTGTCTATATTCAGCGATTGCGTATAAGGGATATTACCAAAAGTGGTAATCAGGTAATAATAAGTATATACCATCATCACATCCGTAATAGCTGTTTCGTTTTTTACAACGGCTGCATCCGTAACATCAGTTGGGTATAAAGTCTTTGCCCTGTTAAAATCCTGCAATACATCACGGTAAAACTCATCCCAGATTTCATCCGGAATTTGCCTCGTTACAATGTCGTAATTACTTTCATCCGTATAAGTGGTTTCCTGCCAGTACTGCTCAATTAACCTGAAAACATTTAAATTAACGTTGGAAGAGGTAACGATGTTGGTAAATACCCGTTGACCGCTTGTAAACAACGAATAGGAAGGAACACTTTGCGGATTGATCGGGTCAACATTCAGCGTGGTTAAATCTTTTGTACACCCCGCTACCAACAGAAGGGATGCAAGAGATATAATTATTTTTTTCATAGTTCTTTAGAAGTTAATTTTTACGTTAAAAGCAAATGTCCGCACGGTCGGATAGGCGCCTACCTGGTAGCCCTGGATGTTCCCGGAACTCAGGCCTTCTTCCGGATCGGAATAAGGCAGGTTTTTATGGATAATCCATAAATTTCTTCCGATCAGTGAAAAATCTATGCCTTTAAAATATTTCCATTTGTCAATAACGCTGGATGGAAGTGAATAGGTGATAACGGCTTCGCGCAATTTTACATAGCTGGCATCATAAACGAATGCCTTGTCCGGAGAATACCGGTACCCGTATGCACCATAGTTATAGGTTTCTGCCCTTACTTTATTTGGTTTACCATCTTCGCCAACTCCTTCTCTTATCAATCCGCCGCCATCTGCAATCGTACTTCTCAACGGGTTGCTTAAGTCGTTATTACCAGCGGTCTCCGGATACAAACCTGTTGCCAGACCATAATACATGTCGGTAGAAAAAACATCGCCGCCCTGCCGTATATCAATAAGGAAGCTAAGCGATACGTTTTTGTACTTGAAGGTATTATTAATGCCGCCTACCCAATCCGGGTTTACATTACCGATTGTTTCGTTGGAGGTTCCGCTTTTCAGGTACCTGCCATTAGTGCCAACCACTTTTTGGCCCGAAGCAGAATCGTATATGAAATCTGTTCCCCTGATGGTGCCGTAAGGCTGGCCCAGCGATGCATTAAAGGTAATGCCACCCTGGAAAGAGCCCAGTATAAGATTCTGTGCCTGCTGGCCGGTAGCATCTTTAAATAAGGCGATTACTTTGTTCCTGTTTCTCGTCCAGTTCAGGTTAACCGTCCAGGAGAAATCCTTGGTTTTAAACGGCGTAGCATTTACCGAAACTTCCAGTCCCTGGTTTTGAACCGTTCCTGAATTAAGATATTGAGAAGTATATCCCGTGGCTGTAGAAAGCGTAATAGGTACTATCTCGTCTATAGTTCTGGCCTTATAGTACGTTACATCAAAGCCTACCCTGCTTTTCAAAAAAGACATTTCCAGGCCTATTTCTGCGCTTCGGGTACGCTCGGGCTTAAGGTTCGGATTATTTTTAATACCGGCTACCGACGTCTGGGCATTGGAACCAAACGCATATCCGATTGAGTAAGTATCATATACCGAATAGATAGGCGCATCGCCGCCAACCTGGGCATAGTTACCTCTCAGTTTACCATAAGAAAGCCAGGTCACATTTTTCATCAGCTCCGAAAACACAAAGCCTAATGATCCGGAGGGGTAATAATACCGGTTGTTGCCTGCCGGCAAGGTAGAGGAAGCGTCTCTCCTGATGGTTCCGTCAATCGTTACCATATTTCTCCAGGAGAGCGTTGCGCCTGCAAAAACACCATCTACTTCTCTCCTGCCATCATATTCAACCGGTGCATTGGGTGTACTTACCGAATTGGTTAATGAAAAAATGCCCGGTACTATCAGGCCGCCATTGGTTACGCCATAGATACTCTGGTCATGCTGCTTCCTGATATTGGTGCCCAGCAAGGCTTTTAAATTAAAACCTGTTGCTATATCTTTACTCATATTGATCAGCAGATCGTAATTCGTCTCGTTCCAGGTATGATTATATCTTGAATAATATGGCACACCCACGCTGCCTACCGCTTTTCTTTCCTGCTGCAGTTCACTATAGTTATCTACCGATACTCTTCCTAATATATTCAGCCAGTCGGTAATTTTATAATTAAGGTTTACATTACCAAAATACCGGTCTCTCGAATCGCTTTCAAAATTCTGATACCTTACAAAGTAGGGGTTATCCCAATAAATAGGCACTAAGTCGGTGGGGTCAGCCCAGTTCCAGGTAATGTTCTTTCCGCCCGTCCTGTTGTAAGCGTCTTCCAGTTCCTTCACATCCACATTTACTTCCCACCATTCCCGGAAGTTGGTCATTACATTTCTGCCGTTTGCGCCATCATAGCCGGTACCATACCGGCCCTTGCCTTCAATATTAGAAAAGTTGATTGCAGCACCGGCAGTAAGCTTATCGGTTATATTGTAGGTACTGGAAAAATCGAGGAGGTTCTTCTTTATGCTGCTGTTTGGCAACAAACCCCGGTCGTCGGTTCTTGTATAGCCCAGTTTAAAGCTGCCCTTGTCTCCGCCGCCACTTACCACAATGCTGTTATTATAGGATGTAGGATGATCGAAAAAGGAAGCGGGGCCATTTTTAGCGGCTACCCAAGGACGGGATTTACCATAGTAGGGAGAAGTGGAATCAAACGCATCCCATTGGTAAACCTGCAGGCTCGGGTCGAATGGTGCGCCGTAAGAAGCATCCTCACTTGTTGTTTGCACCAGGTCGTCTACCCCGTCACCATTAATATCCCTATACAGGAAGCGGGCGGTAGGGTCCTCATAATAAGCACCGTAGCCGCCACCATATTTATTCTGGTATTTTGGAAAGGTTGATTTATCAATAGAACCAACGCTTACCCCTGCATTTAAAGATACACCTAATCCTTTCCTGCCTTTTTTGGTTGTTATCACAATTACGCCATTGCCTCCGATAGAGCCGTAAAGGGCACTGGCTGCAGCACCTTTTAATACCGTAATGGACTCTATATCATCGGGGTTGATGTCGGCTGCCGCATTACCGTAGTCGTATCCGCCGCCGCCCTGCCGTTGTGTTGAAGTGTTGGTATTGCTGTTATTGTAAGGAACGCCATCAACTACAAAAAGGGCCTGGTTGTTTCCTGTTAGAGATTTTACGCCTCTCAGAATAACGTTCGTAGAAGCGCCGATGGAGTTGTTCTGCCTGATCTCCAACCCGGCTACTTTGCCGGAAAGATTGCTTACGAAATTGTTGTTCCTGGTTTTGCTTACCTCATCGCCCGACACGGTTTGCGCCGCATAAGGCACCTGGTTACGGGTTCTTGTAAGCCCAAGCGCAGTTACAACCACTTCATTAATAACGCTGGAAGTTGGTGACAGGGTAACAGACAAAGTAGTCTGCTCATCAATGGTTACTTCTGCCGGCGCAAAGTTTAAAGCGCTGATCGTTAATACATCTCCTTTTTTTGCCGAAATGGAAAAAGCGCCGTCTGTTCCGGCAGCTACACCTGTGGAAGTGCCTTTTACTACTACAGAAGCTCCATCCACAGGCTTGCCGGTGTTATCTGTCACCCTGCCTGTAATGGTTCGTGTTTGTGCATGAACTGCAAAAATGCAGAGCATCAACACTACTAATAGTGTTAGATTTTTTCTCATGTGCATAGGTTTTTTACTGTGAAAAAAGAGGATAAAAAATAAAGAATTGAATGGTTGGTGTTTTTCTAAATTTGACACAAACTTAACGGATACCGCTGCTTTAACTTTCATTTTTATATTTTTAAACTACATCTGTCACAAAATCAATCTTTAAAAACAAAAAATATCTTTGCCCCATGCAAATACTTGATGGCAAACTCGCAGCGCAGCATATTAAAGACGTGTTGAAAACAGAAGCAGACCGCATAATAGCCGCGCAACAGCGGCCACCGCACTTAGCCGCGGTACTGGTAGGCAGTAACGGCGCCAGCGAAACGTATGTAGCCAGTAAAGTAAAAAATTGCGCCGACATTGGTTTTGCCTCTACCCTTATCCGCCTCGAAGCAACGGTGAGCGAAGCAACGCTGCTGCAGGAAATAGACAATCTGAATAATAATGATGCTATTGACGGCATCCTGGTACAACTGCCGCTGCCCAAACACATCAGCGAGCAGAAAATTACAGAAGCCATTAACCCGCAAAAGGATGTGGACGGCTTTCATCCTGTAAGCGCCGGCAGGCTGGTGCTGGGTTTGCCTACATTTATTTCGGCCACGCCTTACGGCATTTTATTGCTGCTGGAGCATTATAAGATACCTACCAAAGGCAAACATGCCGTGGTTATCGGCCGCAGCAATATCGTAGGCCGGCCAATGAGCATCCTGCTGAGCGGCAACAGCCCGTATGGCAACTGCACCGTTACCCTCTGCCACTCCCATACGCACGACCTAACAGCAATTTGCCGTACTGCCGATATACTGGTAGCCGCCCTGGGCAGGCCGGAATTTGTAAAAGCGGATATGGTAAAAGAAGGCGCTGTAATAATAGATGTAGGCATCACCCGCGTAGAAGATGCTGCTGCCAAAAAAGGATACGTTATAAAAGGCGATGTGGCATTTGCGGAAGTAGCGCCTAAAGCTTCCTTTATTACTCCGGTGCCCGGCGGCGTAGGCCTGATGACGATTGCCGGCCTGCTGAAAAACACGCTGCAGGCTTACCAGCAGCGGCGCAACCGGTTAAACACTTAGCGATATTGTAATTTTTTTACCCCCCTTTGCCATTTGGCAGCCGGTAACCTGCAACCACCTTATTTTTGCTCCATGGTGCTTACGCAAACAACGCTTCCGGTAATGGAAGCTTTCTATACGCTGCAGGGCGAAGGGTTTTACCAGGGCCAGGCGGCTTATTTTATCCGGCTCGGGGGTTGCGACGTAGGCTGCTTCTGGTGCGACGTAAAGGAAAGCTGGGACGCAAACGCTCATCCCCAATTATCTATCGAAGACATTGTAGCCGGTGCCGCTGCGCAGCCGGCGCGGATTGCAGTAGTAACCGGCGGCGAGCCGCTGCTGCACAATTTAGACGAACTGACTACCACCCTTCACAGCGCCGGCTTCCAAACGAATATCGAAACGTCCGGCTCCGGCCCGGTCAGCGGGTCGTGGGACTGGATCTGCCTTTCGCCCAAAAAATTTAAAGCGCCGCTGCCGCAGAATATTCCGCTGGCCAACGAACTGAAAGTTGTGGTTTATAATAAACACGATTTTGCCTGGGCAGAGCGCTTTGCGCAGCAAACAAACAGCCGTTGCCGGCTGTACCTGCAGCCTGAATGGTCTAAAGCCGCTGAAATAACGCCCCTGATTGTAGCTTATATTAAAGCCAATCCGCACTGGCAGCTCAGCCTGCAGATTCACAAGTATATTAATGTACCTTAACGCTGACCGTAACCGGAACAATAAATTTTCATTTTTCGCATTTGTATCTTAGCACATTACTTATGATTCAAAAACTATTTAGCATCTACTTTACACCGGATGAAAAAAACAGCCTTTCTATTGAGATCGGCAAACACCATATTGCCTGCTGCTGCACCGGCGACCAGCAAAGCCTGCAGGCATTTGAATATTTTAATTTTTATGATGTAGATGAGCATGAAGCGTTTGAAAACATTTTTAAAGAAGCGCGGCTGCATTCTGTATTGCTGAATAATCATTTCGCAACCACGCAGGTAATCTGGGAAACAGCGCAGTTTACCTGTGTTCCCAATTCGCTCTTTGTACCAGATGCGGTAGAACAGTATGTAAGTGCCCTGGAAAACGATGCCTTTAATAAAGCGTTGGCCTGCCGGCAGGAAGAATACACGGTTGCCTTCCCGGTAAAGCAGGATGCGTTGCAGCTTGTAGCGCAGTATTTCCCCCAAGCTTCTTCTTCCCATAAGATCTGCCAGTTGTCTAAGGACCTTAAAAATGACGCGCCTTCCGCTGTACGGGTGGTTTTTTATCACCATCATTTTATACTGATCGCCATAAAAAACAGCACTTTACAATTAGCTACCACGTTTACTTATCAATCGCCCAAAGATTGCCTGTATCATATCTTAAACACGATGCAGCAGCTTCAGTTGCCGCTCGATGAAACTATTGTATCGGTAAGCGGCTTTATAGATATCAATTCTGCGTTGTACAAAGATCTATACCAGTACATACCGCTGCTGCAAACGGCCGGGCGGGGTATGCTGAAGAACGAATACCCGGCACATTATTTCACCCCTTTTTATACCTGACAGCCTTATGAGGATTATCTCCGGCGTTTTAGGCGGCAGGCGCATCGCTCCGCCGGCTGATATGCCGCATACACGCCCGACTACCGACATGGCTAAGGAAGGCCTGTTTAATATACTGCAAAACCGGATAAGCTTCGATGGCATTAAAACGCTCGATCTCTTTGGCGGTACCGGCAGCATCAGCTACGAGCTGGCATCGCGCGGCGCGGGCGACTTAACCATTATAGAAAAAGATGCAGCGATGCACGCATTCATCAAAAAAAATATTGCTGCGCTTAAGATTGAAAACTGCAAGGTGCTGATGACGGATGTTTTCCGGTTTTTAAATACCTGCACCGAACAGTTTGATTTTATTTTTGCGGGCCCGCCGTATGCTTTAACAACCATTGATGCGTTGCCTACAACAATCGGAGAAAGAAAACTGATAGCGCCCAAAGGCTATTTTATACTGGAGCACACGCCACGCAACAACTACGAAACATTTGCCGGCTTCTGTTTTCAGCGCAACTACGGCACTACGGTATTTTCATTTTTTCAATGATCAATTGGCCACGAAGGCGGAAGCCGCGAAGGCAAAAAGCAAATAACTTCAAACAGCACCGCCTCCAACTTTCTTAATTAACCGGTTTGATTGCTGTTAGCAACAGCACATAAGATTTTCCTATGAGACCCATTTTTATTACCGGCATTGGTACCGGCGTTGGCAAAACAATAGTGGCAGCTATTATTACCGAGGCGTTGCAGGCCGACTACTGGAAGCCGGTGCAAGCCGGTTTTGAGGAAGGCACTGATGCTTTAACTGTTCAGGATTTACTAAGCAATACGCAAGGCAGAATTCATAAAGAAGTATATAAACTGCGGCTGCCCGCCTCGCCGCACATCGCAGCACGGGAAGAAGGCATAACGATCAGCTTGGAAACTATTTATCAATCTTACCTGCAGTTGTCTGCCAATAACCGGCGACCGCTTATCATAGAAGGCGCCGGCGGCTTGATGGTTCCGCTAAACGATCGCGATTTTGTGCTAAACCTGATAAAAAAATTAGACGCCCGTGTACTATTGGTAAGCCGTAATTACCTGGGCAGCATTAATCATTCCCTGCTTACGGCGGCGCTTTGCAAAGCCGGCAATATGGATGTTATAGGCTGGATTTTTAACGACCAGTACCTGCATTACGAAGAAGAAATTGCAGCCTGGAGCGGGTATAAAAAAATTGCCGCTATACCCGCTGCGACAACCATTGATAAAACCTTTGTGCGGGAACAGGCGTTTCTTATACAAGACCAGCTAATTAAATGCCTATGACTAAAAAAGAACTGCGAACGCTGTACCGGCAAAAGCGTTTAGCCATCACCGAAAAAGAAAAAATGAAGCTGGACGATCTGCTGTTAATACAGTTTCAGCATTTATCGTTCAACAATATAAATGTGTTGCTCACTTACGCGCCCATGCAGCATACAGCCGAACCGGATACCTACCTGTACACCCGCTACCTGCAGCACCTTATTCCCGGCCTGCAAACGGCTTACCCGGTCAGCGATTTTACCACCGGTGCCATGGAGGCAGTGCTGGTAGATGAACATACACCGTTTACTGCCAATACTTTCAAAATTGAAGAGCCCGCCGGCGGAGAAATCGTACAGCCGGGGCACATAGATCTGGTATTTGTTCCTATGCTTATTTGCGATAAGAAAGGCCAGCGCGTGGGCTATGGCAAAGGCTTTTACGACCGTTACCTGAATGAGTGCCGCGAAGAAGTGCGGAAGGTTGGCTTCTCTTATTTCGATCCCGTTGAAAGCATAGACGACTTGCACCCGTTTGATATACCTTTAAATTTTTGCATCACGCCGCACACTATTTATGCATTCTAACTCCATCTTCGCACGCTCTATCCGCATATTGCTGCTGCCATTCGCATTGCTGTATGGCATCATCATAACTGTGCGCAACTGGCTGTACGATAAAAAGATTATGCGGTCTGCCACCTTCAATTTTCCACTCATTTGTGTTGGCAACCTTGCGGTGGGCGGCACCGGCAAAAGCCCGATGGTAGAATACCTGGCCGCACTGCTGCACGACCGTTTAAATGTAGCCACTTTAAGCCGCGGCTACAAGCGCAAAACAAAGGGCTATGCATTGGCAAATGCTGCTACCACCGCACTGGAAATAGGCGACGAGCCGATGCAGTTTCACCTCAAGTTTCCGCAGATCGCCGTAGCTGTTGGCGAAGCACGCATAGAAGCCATACCGCAATTGCTGCACGACCGGCCGGCAACGCAGGTTATTATTCTGGATGATGCTTTTCAGCACCGCGCTATTAGTGCCGGGTTCAACATTTTATTAACCGACTGCAGCAATCTTTTTTATAACGACTGGTTTTTACCCACCGGCGATCTGCGCGACCAGCGAAAAGCTTACAAACGGGCGCAGGTTATAATCGTTACAAAGTGCCCGGCAGCTATGAATGAAGAAGCAAAAAATACAATAAATAAACAGGTTAAGGTGCAGCAGCAACAACACATTTTTTTTACCACTATGGATTATAGCCTGCCATACCACATCACCAATAAACAAACTATCCGCATTACGCACAGGCACGATGTTTTGCTGGTATGCGGTATTGCCAACCCAAGGCCGTTAAAACAATATCTTTCGGATAATGCCGGGTCTTATATGGAACTGTTTTACAGTGATCATCACATTTTTACTATTGACGATTTAAAAGAAATGCAAAAAAAACATGAGCAGTTGGGGGGTAATGATAAGTTTATACTCACCACCGAAAAAGATGCTGTACGGCTGCTTAAATTCAGCGATGTATTACAGGACATTCCTTTATACGTACTGCCGGTAAAACACCGGTTTCTATTTAACGAAGGCAATGCATTTAATACTTTAGTGCAGGATTTTGTAATGAATTTTGCGGCAGCCGCCGAATGATAAGGATTATTGATAATACCGGAAACGTTCTTATACCCCGGCTTCAAAAAAATATTGCTTTCGCAACTGCCACGGGCCGTTCAGGTATTCCCATAAACTAAAGCCGGTAATACTGGCATCAAATGGAGTAAAGCGCTGCTGCAACCGGCTTTGCAAAGCCTTCGCTTCGGCCGGCGATACCTTGTTCTGAACGGTGATATGCGGCCACAAGCCTTGCCTGTCCTGCATGGTAAGTAAGGGCAGCCATTGCTGCTGAAACCTTTTATGTAGCTTTTTTAAAAGGCTGCTTTCTATTTTATAGGCAACTCCTTTTCCAGTGAATATGACACCGGTAATGGTAACGACGATTTGTTGCTGGCTGTTGCAGGCGTTTGCAACAGCTTCTTCTATCAGCGGCATACCGGGCGGCAGGTGGTGAAAAAGGGTAAGATGCGCCGCTAAAAAATTTTTATCCGGCGGAAAATATTGCTTTCGCTGCGCATCAAAAAAATGTTGTGCATCCCTGTTGAGTGTGGCCGTTAAAATGAGCGGGTTATTTGTTGTCATCACTATTCAATTATACTCCATTTTATACAAATCACAACAAACAGATAAGCTGAAAAGCGATAAACTTGTTTATCTTTAAAAAGTAATTTTTAATACTTGAATACTATAAGCTGTATATCTTACAGCCCCTGATAATAATTAAGCGTCATGAGCGATAAAAAGAAGAAAAAGCAATCCTATAAAAATATAGATGGTCATTTATTAAAGGGCGCACTGGAAGTAACCCGCTCCGGCATTGGCTATGTAGTGATAGCCGATGGCAACGGTGATGTGCTGGTGCGCCCGCACGATTTTGGCACTGCCTTACATGGCGATACCGTGCGCGTGAAAGTGGTAAAGGAAAACCCGGTTACCCGCAAAAAAGAAGGCCGTATTACCGAAGTGATCGAGCGCAAGCAAACAGAATTCATCGGCACACTGCAGATGGGTAAGCGCTTTGCCTTTGTGGTGCCCGACAGCGATAAGCCAATGCCTGATCTGTACATCGCGCTCGACAACATTAACGAGGCAAAAGACGGCGATAAAGTAAGCGTGCGGTTAATAAAATGGGAACAGGGCGCCCGCAAGCCCGAAGGCGCAGTAACATCGGTATTAAAACCGGAGGATGTGAACGACAGCGCCATGAAAAACCTGATTGCGGAAAGTGGTTTCCCGCTTTCTTTTCCTGATGAGGTGATGGAAGAAGCGGCCCGCCTGCCGGATAACGCCGATGAAGCGGAGATACAGAAGCGGCGCGACTTCCGGGACATTTTAACCGTAACCATAGACCCGGTTGATGCGAAGGATTTTGACGATGCTATCTCTGTACGCACACTCACCGGCGGCTGGTACGAAGTAGGGGTACATATTGCCGATGTAAGTCATTACGTAACGCCGCAGACCCCGCTGGACGAAGAAGGGTACAAGCGTGCTACTTCTGTCTATCTGCCCGACCGTGTAAACCCGATGCTGCCGGAACATATTTCCAATGTTTTATGCTCGCTGCGCCCGCACGAAGACAAACTTACTTTCTCCGCTGTTTTCCAGATCAATAAGAAAGGCGCCGTAAAGCAGTATTGGCTGGGCAAAACAATTATTCACTCCAACCACCGCTTTACTTACGAAGAGGTGCAGGACATAATAGAACATAAAAAGGGCGAACATGCAAAAGAAGTGCTGCTGCTGAATGAAATATCACAAACCCTGCGGCAGCAACGCTTTGCCAAAGGCGCTATCAATTTTTCGTCGCAGGAAGTGCGTTTTAAATTAGATGAGCAGGGCAAGCCCGTTGGCATAGAGATAAAAGAAAGTAAAGAAGCGCACCAATTGATAGAAGAGCTGATGCTGCTGGCCAACAGAACAGTAGCGGAGAATATTTCCAAAGTAAAGGTGAATAAGCAAAGCATCCCTTTTCCGTACCGCGTGCACGATACGCCGGACGAAGACAAGCTAAAGCCCTTTATGGTTTTTGCAAAAAAGTTCGGCCATGTGTTCGATACTTCCACGCCCGATAAAATTGCACAGAGCTTTAATAATATGCTGGCCGAAGCGCAGGGCAAGCCGGAGCAGCATGTGCTGGAGCAATTAGGCATCCGCACCATGGCAAAGGCAGTGTATGTATCGGAGAATATCGGACACTATGGTTTAGGCTTCGATAATTATTGTCATTTTACTTCACCCATCCGCCGCTACCCCGATGTGCTGGTGCATCGCGTACTGGAAAGCTGCCTGCAAAATGCGCCGGTGATAGATAAAAAGATGGATAAAAAGTGCAAGCATTGCAGCGAGCGCGAGCGGGCTGCCATGGAGTGCGAGCGGGCTGCCAACAAGTACAAGCAGGTGGAATATATGCGCGGCTATCTTGGTGAAGAGTTTGAAGGCGTCATCAGCGGTGTTACTTCCTTCGGCTTTTTTGTAGAAACGGTATTACAAAAATGCGAAGGCCTGGTAAGTATTAACAGCCTTACAGAATTTGATGACTTCCGGTTGATCGAAAGCGACTATGCGTTGGTTGGGCTGCGCAGCGGGCGCCGCTTTGGTATGGGCGACAAGGTGTGGATAAAAGTGGTAAGTGCCAACCTCGACAAACGGCAACTGGATTACGAATGGGTGTTGAAACCGGATAATGATAATGAGGTAACAGCAGAAAAGCAGGTAAAGAAAGTTTCTGTAAAATCGGAAATGGCAAAAGCAAAGAAAGCGAAAGCGGCATCGCCGAAGCGGATGACTGAATAATTACCTGTAAAGGCTTTTATATAAAAATGCTGGCTGTACAACCAGCATTTTTTATGCATTACATTCCATCCGGATAAGCGCTTATTTTTTTTGCCCGGTGAAAGCCGAACGTATTGGCGGTATTAATGCTGGTTTCGGCTACTACCTGTTTGGTAGCGTAGTCTATTTCCACTATTTTACCGCCGCTTCCGCCGTTGTTAAGCACATTAAAGCCCGGTGCAAATAAAATGTGATTTTTTTGGGGCAGGTACTGTACGCTGCTGATAATGGAAGAATAAACAGCCTGGTCTCTTTCTTTTCCGTAACTCCATATTTGCTGCACTGTTTTATTAGCTGCATCAATTTTATATTCTACTGCGCGGCTGTACTTACCGGGCGCCGAGTTGTTGGCGTTACTGCCATCTGCAACATCAAATGTTCTGGCAGTACCGTTATCAAATATCATTATGTTGCCGTCGGGCAAAAAGATATTGGAGTGCTGGTACCAGTTCCATTCAAAATCCGGAGCAGTAGCTGTGCCTGCAATTACACCGGCGTCTGCAATAGGCAGCCCGGCGGCGTTCAGCGGCTGTAATAGAAACTGGTTTAAATCTTCGCCCCTTCTGTTTTTGCCCCAGCCGGTGTGCGGCGCTAAAATCCATTTTACCTTGTTATTATAATCCAGCTTCACTAAACCCTGGCAGCGACCCGATACAATGATAGTATTGTCCGTAGAGTCGTACATAACTGAATTTACATGTATCCAGTCGGTTACATTCGCAGTGAGATTCATTCTGTGCTCATCAAGCGATTCTTTTAAATTCCATTCCGTAGTAATGGCGCCGCTTTGCCTGTTCATTTCAATAATATAATCTTCTATTGTTTCAACGCCATCTGTATTTACACTGCCATCCTTACTTACCGTTATCAGGAAATTACCATCCGGTTTTTCCTGTACATTATGATGAAATGCATAGCCCGGCATGCTCCAGGTATTTATTATTTTACCTAATAGATTTACTTCATAAATTTTATTTGTTTTAGCATCGCCAAAATAAAAATTACCATTACGTAAGCGGGCAATTCCGTCATCAAAAAACATAGCATGTAAATCGCTGTTGCTGGTATAATCCAGCACCCAGCGAATATCTCCGAATCCATCAACATAATAAGGGATAGAAGGGCGATCGGGAATAAAGGTGGTGCTTAAATTGCTGACCAGTGTAAGCCCCGGCTCTACTGCAGCGGTATCAAAATCCTGCGCTGTAATAGAAACGGGCATATTGGCCGGCAGGCTGCCCGTAGTAATAATAAGGGTGCTTTTTTCCAGCGTATCGCCATTGGTATTCACAACTCTTAAAAGCACGGTGTTGGCATTATCTGCATACAGGCCGATTACCGGTATCGAGTGGTGGGTGCCTTCATCTTGAAAGTGATGCGTGATGTCGGAGTAAGCTCCATGTTTTCCTTTAACAATAAGCACCGTGCTCCCGGTCTTTCCGGAGGTAAAATTAACAAGCGCCGACAAAGGTGTATAGCCATAAGGATTTAGCTTAACCGAATCGGCAGGCACCGTAAAATCAACAGCCGTTGCAGGTATGGACTGGTCATCATTGTTATTACAACTAATAAATAAAATAAAGGCAAGCAGAAACAAGTTTTGGTATTTCATAGGAAGCTGCAGATTTACATTGCCAAAATAAGTATTAAATTTCAATAATGTATGTTTTACTGATATAATCGTGCAGCGTTCTGTTGATAAAAGGCAGAAACATACTATCAATAACGATTATACCCGCTATGCGCACCAGACAACGCACAAGTATTTGCCCGAGTGAAGGCTTGCCGCCTTTTGCAGTTACAATTTTTGCAAGCGACATCCATTTACCGGGTGTCCGGTTGAATATTCCTTCAAAAAAAAAGTAATAGGAAAAGCTGACTGCCGCCCAGAAAAAGAAAAGCGGGATGTAGGGATAATCATAATAAAACACATAAAAGTTCCAGCCCCGGTAGCCTGCATAGGTAAGCAGTAACACGATTGGAGTATCTACGAGAAAAGTAAGTACGCGCGTGCCGGTTCCTACAAAATTCATTGCCTTCTATTATTTAAATAATGCCGGTGCAAAGGTCTGCAATTTCACACATAATTACTGCATCATTATAGCGGCTGTTGTACATTGCAGCTATGTTATTTTTCCGGCAACTGGCGCTTACCCATTTCCGTAATTATGTTTTTAAAACCTTCACGTTTACGCAGCAGGTAGTGGGCATCAGCGGGGCTAATGGCAGTGGTAAAACCAACCTGCTCGATGCCATCCATTATCTCTGTTTTACAAAGAGCTACTTCTCCCGGCCCGATGTGCAAAATGTACACCAGGGCACGCAGGGTTTCCGGCTGCAGGCGGCTGTAACCCGCCAGCAGCAGGCATTTGAGCTGCTATGCATACTACGGGAAAACAACCGCAAGGAATTTTTGCTGGATAATGATGCCTATAAAAAATTCTCCGCGCATATCGGCCGCTTCCCCTGCGTGATGATTGCACCGGATGATGTAGCGCTGATCAGCGGCGGCAGCGAGGAAAGAAGAAAATTTATTGATACCATTTTATCGCAGTTGAATGAAGAGTACTTAAAAAACCTGATTGACTATACTAAAATTCTGCAGCAGCGCAACAGCCTGCTGAAGGCCGCCGCCGAGCACAGCCGCCTCGATGATGCGCTGCTGGATATTTTGGATGAACAGTTAGGCGAGCGGGCAACCAATATTTACAACTACCGCAGCACCTTTATGCAGGAGTTTATACCGGCCGTTGGCGCCGAATACGAAAACATTGCCGGCAGAAACGATGCGGTGCACATTAACTATTACAGCCAGTTGCACAACAACACCATGCAGAACCTGCTGCGCGAAAACCGGCCGCGCGATCTGTACCTGCAGCGCACCGGCGCCGGCATTCACCGCGACGATCTGGAGTTTACGATGCAGCAACAGGCCTTTAAAAACATCGCCTCGCAGGGACAGCGCAAGAGTTTGCTGTTTGCATTGAAGCTGGCCGAGTTCAGCATTATAAAACAACATAAGGGCTTTGCACCGGTACTCCTGTTAGATGATATTTTTGAAAAATTAGACGCTGCGCGTATGCACAACCTGCTGCACAAAGTGTGCGTGCAGCAGCAGGCGCAGGTGTTTATCACCGATACGCACAAAGAGCGCCTGCAGCAGGCGTTTGAGCAGTTGAAAGTGGGCTTTGAATTGATTGAATTGTAGAAAAGCGCAAATAGCTTGATTATAAAGTAACGCTACCAATAAAAGTGCAACGCAGGCTAAGTTGCCTTTTTGCACCAAAGGAAAATTTAATTTAAACCCTTTTTATCAATCTCAAATTATGTGTCCGCATACCGCTGTCCTTATTAATAATTCCGTAGCTGTCTATCCGGTCAACCCGTACGCAGCCTGACGCATGGATTATCGTTTCTTTGTTTAGCAAAATACCTACATGCACGATCCTGCCTTCCGCGTTATCAAAAAAAGCTAAATCGCCGCACTGCGTTTCTTCCAAAAAACCAATCACTTCGCCTTGCGCAGCCTGCTGGTAGGTATCGCGCAGCAAGTGCTTGCCAAACAGTTTAAACACCTGTTGTGCAAAGCCGCTGCAATCAATGCCAAACGAGCTTTTACCGCCCCACAGGTACGGTACATTTTCATATAGCAACGCTACCATGCTTATCACTTCCTGCGTAAAGAAAGCAGCATCAAACAACACCGTTTCTTCCTCTGCATATTCCACTTTATATTTATCAAAATACCTATTGCCTAATACCGGTGCGGCCAGCGGCAGGTGCAGTTGCGTATCATTTAGCAACACAACCGAGTTCCTTTTAAACATATAACCTGCCGGGGTTGCTTTGGCAGTTGCTTCTTCCACTTCTGCTAACTGGCTGTCTTGCGCCCAGCCTTCATAGTTATCATACAGGCATTTTATTTTAGTAAAATCTTTCTCCCTTTCCAATACTGCTGCGCTTTCGCCAAAGAGCAACTGGCTCACCATTTCGCTGCGGTGCGAGGCCTCACCCCGCAAGGGGCACACCGCCACGATTGCTACTACAAACTGCATATAATATTTTGGCGTAAAAGGTATGGAATTAGCGACCGCCTGCATCTTACTGTTAAAAATATTTACCTTACCAGCGTGAACAGCAACAGTAATGCACCTATAAGCGACCACGAACTGCTGGAGCAGTTTTATGCCACGCACGACAACCGCCTGCTGGGCACGCTGTTGCAGCGTTATACGCTCCTGCTGTTAGGGGTGTGTATGAAGTACCTGAAGAATGAAGAAGCCGCCAAGGATGGTGTACAGCACATCTTTTTAAAAGCTATCAGCGAGCTGCATAAATACAAGGTAGCGCATATTAAAAGCTGGCTCTATACCATTGCCCGCAACTACTGCCTCACTTACCTGCGCGACAGGCACCAGAACACGCGCGAACTCAGCGAATCCATCGCTGCCGACGATGATTTTTTTGCAAAGAACAGCAGCATGGAGAAAGACAGGCTGCTTACCTGCATGGAAGAAGCCATCCCGCAGTTGAACAAGGATCAAAAAACATGTGTAACTTTATTTTACCTGCAAAAGAAATCGTACACCGAAATTTGCGAAGCTACCGGCTACTCAATGATGCAGGTAAAGAGCCATATACAAAACGGAAAACGTAATTTGAAAACACTCATAGAAAAGAAACTGCAGCAGAAACATGGCTGACACCAACAACATATTACCTGATAACGACGAATGGAGCAATGAACAGTTGATAAGCTATCTCAACGGCAACCTGTCGGCCGGAGATGCGCATGAGGTAGAGCAGCAAATGATCAACGACTCATTTGTAAATGATGCTATTGAAGGCCTGCAGCAGTTCTCTTCCAACAAAAAATTAGATGATTACGTGCGGCAGCTTAACCAGCACCTGCAGCAGCAAACCGCCGCACAAAAGCAGCGCAACCACAGGCGCCGCCTGAAAGACCTGCCTTGGATTATACAGGCCTTAATCATTGTGCTCTTTCTATCTTTGCTGGCGTACGGCATTGTTATGTTTGTGCGCTATCATTAGTGGCTTAGCAAGCCTGCGCTTCGGCTTTACAGCAGGTTGAAAATATTATTCCCGCTTTTATTTTACTATCCGTTCCTGCCGTTTAAAAAAGCGGTAAACACCAATAGTCAAAAGCTTTTAACATCTCGCTTTTGCAATCTTCCTTATCTCGTAATGCGAAAGAACAGTTTGCTGTTACATTTGCCGATTGAAAAAAAGGAACATCGGCTTTGGCAGCAAAACAACTAAACATAGCACTCGTAGGCAACCCTAATTCCGGCAAATCATCCCTGTTTAATGCACTCACCGGCCTTAACCAAAAAGTAGGTAATTTTCCCGGTGTAACAGTAGATAAAAAAACCGGCATCAGCCAGTTAGACGATGCTGTTGCGGCCAATATTATTGACCTGCCCGGTACTTACAGCCTGTACCCGCGCCGCGGCGACGAATGGGTGGCTTACAAGGTTTTAATGCATGCTGATAAAGACATTAAGCCGGATATTATTTTACTGATTGCTGATGCCAGCAACCTTAAGCGCAACCTGCTTTTCTGCAGCCAGATTATTGACCTGAAGTACCCGGTGGTTATTGCGCTGACCATGATGGATATTGCCCGCAAAAAAGGCTATGAGATTGATACGGGCGAGCTGGAGCGCGAGTTGGGCGTGCCGGTTGTTATCATTAATCCAAGAAAAAATAAAGGCATTGTCCAATTGAAAAAAGCCTTGCTGCAAACGGCCAGGCAACAATATGTAGCACCGAAATTCGACTTTATTGCGAATAAGGACTTAGCCGCTTTTGCGGTGGATGGCGTAAAGAAATTGGTGCCGCACCTCAGCGATTATGCTGCCTTGCATTATCTCATTAACCACGAAAATTTTCCCTTAGACAACCTTACCCAAAAAGCCATTGAACAGGTAGAAGTTACCAACCGGTTTAACCCGGTGAAAACGCAGGCCGATGAAATTGTGCAGCGCTATACCCGCATCCGGCAAATTATGCAGCAAAGCGTGGTAGAGCCCGATCCGCTGCAGAAAAAGCTTTTTACCGAGCAGCTCGATAACGTGTTGCTGCATCGTATCTGGGGATACACTATTTTACTGGCAGTTTTATTTTTATTATTCCAAAGCATCTTCTGGCTGGCGCAATACCCGATGGACTTTATTGACTGGAGCTTTACACGGCTCAATAGCTGGCTTAGTAATAGTTTGCCGCAAGCCTGGTGGAGCAACCTGCTCACCAATGGTTTGCTGGCAGGCCTCAGCGGCATACTCGTGTTTGTGCCGCAAATCATGATCTTATTCGGATTGATAACGATACTGGAAGACACCGGCTATATGGCGCGGATCTCTTTTCTCAGCGACCGGATTATGCGCAAAGTAGGCCTGAATGGCAAAAGCGTAATGCCGATGATCAGCGGTTTTGCCTGTGCCGTGCCGGCTATTATGAGCGCGCGCAATATAGAAAACCGCAAAGAGCGGCTGCTGACCATTATGGTTACGCCGCTGATGAGCTGCAGCGCGCGGTTGCCGGTTTATACCATTCTTATTGCATTGGTTATTCCTAATCATTACTATTTAGGTTTTTTGAGCGCACAAGGCCTGGTAATGATGGGCTTGTACCTGTTGGGTATTGTAATGGCGCTGATTGTAAGCTATGTAATGAAGTGGCTGATAAAAATACAGGAGAAAAGTTTTTTCATCCTGGAACTGCCGGTATATCGGGCGCCACGCTGGAAAAATGTAGGCATTACCATGGTAGAAAAAGCCAGGATTTTTGTACGCGACGCAGGCCGGGTAATTATTGTTATCAGCCTGCTGTTGTGGTTCCTCAGCTCTTACGGACCTACCCAAAGGATGAATGGGGTAGATGCCAAGTATGCGCAGTTGGAAAAGCAGGCTGCCACACCGGCCGCAAAAGTATTAATTGAAAGACAACACAAAACGGAAAAGCTGCAAAACTCTTTTGCAGGCATAGCCGGCAAAGCTATTGAGCCCGTAATTGCACCGCTCGGTTTCGACTGGAAAATCGGTATTGCGCTCATTACTTCTTTTGCGGCGCGCGAAGTATTTGTAGGTACGATGGCTACGCTGTACAGTGTGGATGAAAGTGATGATGCTACATTGAAGCAAAAGATGCAGCATGCCACGCGGGAAGATGGCAGCAAAGTATATACCTTACCCACCGCTTTATCGCTGATGGTTTTTTATGTGCTGGCCATGCAGTGCATGAGTACGCTCGCCATTACCAAAAGAGAAACCCGTAGCTGGAAATGGCCGTCTATACAGTTTATTTACATGACCGGCCTGGCTTACCTGATGAGTTTTATAGTGTATCAAATATTTTAAGAAGATTGTACATAAGGAACGGTTTCACAACCGGGCGGTGTTTCCAAATGTAGCAGCGCCGGCTTTTACCGCAGAGAACATGAGTTTACAGCGGTTTCGTTGTATTATTCTCTGCGATACCGCTATCTTATTTGCCGCTCAGCGGTAAAATAACATCCCTCCATTCCAATCATCACAGATTAATAACAAAGCCGGCAATCGGGCATCTGTTTACCTTTAGATTTCTTGTTCCGCAGGCAGCGCTTCAGTGCTGTTGACAGCTTCCCAGCCATCTGGTATTTTCTGGTGTAATGCCTTCAATCATTTTTGAACAGCTTCAAGGGAGAGGGTACTGTAATTTCCGGAGAAAGTATGGGCTTATGGCAATACATCCACGCCGCCGGTTTTCCCCATTTCTATAATCCAGTCTTTACGTTTGAGTTCGAAGTTAGTACCGAGGTACAGCTTGCGTACTGTTTCATTTCCGGCTAATTCTTCGGCGGTGCCATGCTGAAAAATACTGCCTTCGATCAGCAGGTAAGCCCGGTCGCAGATAGAAAGCGTTTCGTTTACATTATGGTCGGTAATAAGGATACCGATATTCTTATATTTTAGCCGTGCCACCACACTCTGGATATCTTCTACAGCAATCGGATCTACGCCCGCAAAAGGCTCGTCCAGCAAAATAAATTTTGGATCAACTGCCAGCGCCCGCGCTATTTCGGTGCGGCGGCGCTCGCCGCCGCTCAGGCTGTCGCCATTGTTTTTTCGTACATGACGCAGGTTAAATTCGTCCAGCAACTCATCCAGTTTATGGTAGCGTTCGGCCTTTGTCATTTTCGTCATCTCCAGCACCGCGAGTATATTATCCTGCACACTCAGCTTGCGAAAAACAGAAGCTTCCTGCGGCAGGTAGCCGATACCCATTTTTGCACGCTTGTACATCGGCAGCCGCGTAATGTCTGTATCGTTTAGATAAACAATGCCTTCATCCGGTTTTATCAATCCTACCACCATATAAAAGGTAGTGGTTTTACCGGCGCCATTAGGGCCAAGCAACCCTACAATTTCGCCCTGCTGTACCTTTACAGATACGCGGTTTACCACCGTGCGGCTTTTATAAGTCTTTACTAAATCTTCGGTATGGATGGTAAGGCTCAACGGATAAGTGATTTGCACAAAAATAATGTAATTGAACAGCGAATGCCGGTGATTTGGGGAGATTTTAAGGATTACAGGAAGCTGCACCGCACACTGCTATCTCACTTATGATGTACAACGATTTTTTATTACACCAGGGCTGCCTTTTTAGGCTTCCGGCAGTTTCTTTACAACCGGCTTTCAGTTCCTGCTATTCGTTAATATTTCATAAATCATCTTGTCCCTTAAATCTACTCAAATCCCTGTCCCTGTTCTATAGTATCTTGCGGCAATTTTGTAGCAACAATGAAGATTACCGATCACATCCGGCAGGCAAAAGATACGCTTGTTTCTTTTGAAGTATTGCCTCCTTTAAAGGGTAAAAGCATTTCTTCCATCTACGATCACCTCGACCCCCTGATGGAGTTTAAACCATCCTGGATAAATGTAACCTATCACCGCAGCGAAACTATGTTCAAGCGCAGGCAGGACGGTACATTTGAAAAAGTGGAAGTGCGCAAACGCCCCGGCACCGTAGGCATTTGCGCAGCGGTAATGAACCATTACCAGATAGATGCGGTGCCGCATATTATCTGTGGCGGTTTCACCCGCCGCGAAACGGAAGACGCTTTAATAGATCTGAACTTTCTGGGCATTGATAATGTACTCGTGTTGCGCGGCGACGCACCTAAAAACGAAGCGTTTTTTGAGCCGGAACCCGACGGCCACCGCTACGGGCAAGACCTGCTGAAACAGGTAGTTAACCTCAACAACGGCATTTATATAGATGAAGATATTCTTAATGGCGGCAAGACAAAATTCTGCATTGGCGTAGCGGGTTACCCGGAAAAACATTTTGAAGCGCCCAACCTTGAAGTGGACATGAAGCGCCTGAAAGAAAAGATAGACAACGGCGCCGACTATATTATGACGCAAATGTTTTTCGACAATAAAAAATTCTTCGAGTTTGTACATGCATGCCGTGCTATGGATATTACGGTGCCTATCATTCCCGGTCTTAAACCAATTACTACCAAAAAGCAGCTAAGTGTTTTACCGCGCATTTTTCATGTTGATATTCCTACGGAGTTATCCGAAGAAATCCTGCGATGCCGAACGGACGAAGACTGCGAAAAAGTAGGCATTCAATGGCTGGTGCAGCAGAGCAAAGAGCTGAAGCAGTTTGGCGCGCCGGTGCTGCACTATTATACGCTTGGCAAGGCAAAAACGATTTTTAATGTGGTGAAAGAGCTGGTGTGAGGTTGAGAAGTTATGAGTGACGAGTGACGGGTGACGGGTGACGGGTGACGAGTGACGGGTGACGAGTTACGGGTGATGAGTTTTAAGTGACGAGTTACGGGTGATGAGTGACGAGTTACGGGTGACGAGTTAAGGGTGATAAACGCTAAGTCTTATTTGTTAGCTGCGGCGATAATTAAAGAATGAAGAGCCTGATGAACGCTGCGTGTAACCTTGTTGTGCGTTACCTTAGACCAACATTTCCTAAACGATAGAAACAAATAACTTGATACAGAGAATCTCTTTGCAAAAAACTCTTTCAATCGCATTGCCGTGTTTGCTCGGCTGGACGTTTACCTATTTGGCGACAAATGTCTTCAGAGATTATGCTTATGGCTTATTTGTTTGGCTTCCTTTAGTTTTAGGTGCGACTTCAACATTATTACTTGCATATAAAAATCCAACAGCAAGAAAGACGCTCCGGAACAATGCATATTTGACACTGCTGATTTTCTGCATCGGACTTTTATTCTTTGCCTGGGAAGGTATAATTTGTTTAGCGATGGCAGCGCCTGTTGGGCTTCTGTTTACCTATTCAGGCTTTTTAATTGCACAGAGTTTAATTAAAAGCAAACTGAGCAACAACTCGCCGTTAACAATAATTTTACTACTGCTTTCTGTTCCTTTGGTAATGGCTTTTGAAAATAATATCAAAATTAATGACGAATTACGTTCGGTTACAACTTCAGTAGAAATCGATGCTTCGCCAGAAACTGTTTGGAAAAATGTTATTGCTTTTCCGCAACTCAAAGACCCGATTGAATTTATATTTAAAACAGGAATTGCTTATCCAATCAATGCAACTATTAGCGGGCAAGGCGTTGGTGCAGTCAGACATTGTAACTTTTCAACCGGAAGTTTTGTTGAGCCTATTACCACTTGGGACGAACCTAAACTTTTAAAATTTTCAGTTGACCAACAACCTGAACCGATGAAAGAGATAAGTCCTTACAACATTCATCCAAATCACCTTCATGGTTACTGGATTTCCAGGCAGGGACAATTCAAGCTAACGACATTACCAAACGGACACACATTGCTTGAAGGAACAACATGGTACGTAAACAAAATAAAACCCGAATTTTACTGGACTATCTGGAGTGACTATGTTGTTCATAAAATTCATGAACGAGTTTTAGAACACATAAAAACGCAGGCAGAAATTTGAAAACAAAGCGAATTCAGTAACAATTTGGTTTAATTCCAAGCTTGACATTATAAATTTCCAGCCCATCGCCAAGCATTAACTGGTATTTAATACTGCTCACTGAATACTTAATAATTCAAGAACCTTATTCCGGTTATCTCTTTTTAAATTGCTTATAACCTGTAGGCCTCATCCTTCTCCACAAGTAGAGAAGGGTAGGGATAAGATCTATCTTTTCACAAACAATTTATCGCTCATCTTTTCATCGTGGCCATAAATATCCTTACGAAAGTTGAGCTTTCCTTTGCTATCTACCCAGGTAGTAAAGTAGCCGATAAACACCCGCACCGGCTTATCTATCGTTACCCATTTTTCGTCTGCCAGGTGCATGCAGCTATCTATTTTAGCAGTCGTCCAGGTAGTATCGCGACGTAATAAATACTGCGCCATTTTAGCCGGGTATTGTATGCGTATGCAGCCATGGCTAAAGCTGCGGTTGGTAGCCGTAAACAAATCGCGGTTGGGCGTATCGTGCAGGTAGATATCGTAGTTGTTGGGAAAGAGAAATTTTACATTGCCCAGCGAATTATCGCCGCCCGGCTTCTGGCGTACCACCGGCAGGCCGTTGTTGTGGCCGGTTATTTCCATATTATGGTTAGCGATATAGCTTGCGTTGCGCGCTATGCCCGGCACAATCTCTTTTTTTACAATGCTTTCGGGTATATTCCAGAACGGGCTGAATACAATATACTTAAGGTTGCCGGTAAATATCACCGTGCCGGTACCTTCTTTACCTACAATCACATTCATATCAAACTGCAGTTTACCACTGTCATATACATACAGTTTATACTCCGGGATGTTTACCATAATATAATTGCTGTCGCTCTCGGCAGGCATCCAGCGGTCGCGCTCGAGGTTGATGAGTATCTGTTTAATGCGCTCTTGTATCGGGTAGTTCAGTTCCTTCATTACGCCCGGTGTAATAATACCGGTAACCGTAAGGCCCATACGCCGCTGAAAAGACTTAACCGCCGCTTTCGTGGTGGTATCAAACTTCGCCGTTGTATCGCCCTGCGGCAGATCGCCCAGCAATTGCAGCCGCTGTTTTATCTGTGCAACCGGCGCTGAAGAATCACCGGTTTTATAAGACTTCGCCGGCTCGGCAATAGAATCCCAGGCGCCTTTTTGCTGAATATTATAATATTGGGAAAGCGCCGCCTGCAGTTGCTTGTACTGTTTGTTAAGGGGTAGATACTTGTCTTCGTCTTTGCCCTTAGCCGCAATCACCGAATCGAGCATGGCCGAAAAATCCACTTTCTTTCTGGGTATAAACCAACCTAATTCTTCGGCGTCCACATCACTGCCGTTATACACTTTGGCGATGTACATAAAAAACTGCCCGGTGAGGTATAGCTCTGTCTGCAGCGGCGATTTTTCATCATGCGCTGTTGAATCGGTAAAGAACTGGTTGTACAACTGCATCATCTTTTTATTGTACAGGCTGCTGTCTTTCAGGTCGCCGATGGTGGTGCTGAGGAGGTTTACAAAATTGGTGGCCTGCTCGCCCAGGCCGCTGGTATCAAACCAGGCATATTCATAATTGCGGCGTTTGTAAAAATCTTCGTACTGCTGTTCGTAACTACTGTATTCCGGATGGCCGGCAATGAAATCTTTTATTTTATTGCTGTCTAAAAAAAGATTGTTGAAAGCGGTGGCTTGATTAATGGAATTATCAATACTGATTTCCTGGTGTTGTTTGTTGTTTTTGCAGGCGAATAAAAAAAGCAGGAACAGGGTTGAAAGAAGCAGGAAAAATTTGTTCATTACGGTAAATATAATTTATTGAGAGTATATAAGCAAAGCCGATGCCATTACAGCGGCCGTTTCGGTACGAAGGCGGGTAGTGCCCAGGCTTACCGGCTTGTAACCCTGTTGCAGTGCCAAAGCAATTTCACTTTCCGTAAAGTCGCCTTCGGGGCCGATAAGCATTTGTACGTTTTTGTTTAGTGTTATTGTGTTGATGGACATTTTATTTTCGTCACTTGCACAATGCGCAACGAGCTTCAGCGTGTAATCACTGTTGGCTACGGTATGCGGTAACGTTGCGGGCTCGTGCAGCAGCGGCAGCCAGCATTGCCGGCTTTGGAGCATGGCCGATACCACAATGCCCTGCATACGCTCGTAGCGGAAATGCTGGCGCTCCGTACGCCCGCAAAGGAGCGGTACAATTTCCTGCACTCCCATTTCGGTAGCTTTTTCTGCAAACCATTCGAAGCGGGCGGCATTTTTTAACAGCGATACTGCCAAACACACTTTTCTTGAACCCTGCGGTTCAAATTTTGAATCCTGCACCTTTACCTCACAATGTTTCTTATCGGCCCTGGTAATGGCAGCGGTAAATAAGTTTCCCCGGCCATCGGTAAGCTGCAAGAGTGTGCCAACCTGCATGCGCAGCACCTGTATGCAATGCCGGCCCGTAGCTTCGCTAAGGGTAAAAGCAGTAGCTGAGGAAGTAATATGCGGCTCGTAGAAATAAGGAAGCTGGATCAAGTTGTAAAGAGATTTTACTGCTGTATGCAAAAGTAAACATCTCTTTGCTCCTGCGTACGGTAAGCGGAAGCTGCTTATTGTATTTTATGGTAAACGCAGACAGCATTCGGAATGCTGTCTGCGTTGATGATGGTTACTCTTTTACAAACGGCTGCGTAGTAGTAGTGCCGTTGTGCTGTATTTTAAGCAGGTAAGAGCCGGAGCTAAGGTTAGCGGTGTTTACAGAATAATTGCTGCCTGTTGCGGTAGCGGTACTGCGTAAGTTGCCATATAAGTCCAGTACACTTACATTAGTATTTCCGCTTGGGGGCAAACCCTGCAATTGCAGGTTATCCCGCACCGGGTTGGGGAAGATACGGGCTTGCTGCGCTTCGTCTATCAGTATGGTGTTGGAATAAGTATGACTGCCGTCTTTGACTACGGCTACCAGTCGGTAATAATTGCCCGTACCTGCTGCATCTTCGTAGTTATTGATGCTGCCGTTTACCCTTGCTGCTTCTTTGTAAGTAATGCCATCGTTGCTGCGCTGCACGGTATAATAGCGGACATTGTTGCCCGACAGCTTTTGCCAGCTAATGCCGTGGTGCTGCAGCCAGCGTTTGATGCGAATGGTGAGGGGTTGCTTACTATTGTCTCCATTGTAGCGGGCGAGCGTTACATGGTAAGTATAAGGATTAAGTGTTGCAGAATAGCCGCCTAACACAATCTTACCATCTTGTTGCAGCGCAACAGCAACGGAAGTAGATTGTTCATCTATTACGGTAGTCTGACTGCCGTTTACTCCAAAGGAAGAATCCAATGTGCCATCCTTAAGGTAACGAGCTACTGCAAATGCTATACTACCCAATTCATTAATATCTACACTGTTTACTGCTGCAACAATCTTCCCGTCGGGTTGTAATGTCAGGTCAAAAACATCTGAATTGTACTTACCAATATCGGAAATCACCGATCCTTTTTGGCCAAAAGTGTTATCTGTGCTTCCATCTGTGTTAAACCGCACGAGTGTTGCACTGGGAACACCAGCTTTGTAAGCGCTGCCTGCAGCTATTATCTTACCATCCGGCTGCAAAGCAAGCGAATGCAAAGACGAGCCGTTGTATGCTTCCTGTGAAAAATAGTACCTGGCTTCTCCGTTATTGCCAAACTCCCTGTCCAAGGCACCATCTTTAGTGTAGCGCCGTACAAAAAAGGGATTACCGGCAAAATTATTATAACCCCCCACCAGCAGTTTTCCGTCTGGCTGCAGTGCCAATCCGCCTGTTTTAAATACAGCAGCTATAGCTTCCTGATAAATGCCACCGATGCCAAAGCTTAAATCATGGCTGCCATCTTTGTTATAGCGCACCAGATAAATAGTTGAATAGTTACTCCCTTCGCTAAAGTCGGCTGTATAGCCGCCTACCACTATTTTGCCATCCGACTGTACAACTATACCGGTAGGAAACTCGAATTGCTTACCAATGGCTTCTATTACTACGCCATTGGTGCCAAAGGAGGAATCTATAGCTCCGTCAGCATTGTAACGCAGTACTGTAAGATTATTGCCATCCCCCTGTTGTGCCACATAGCCAGCTACTATTATCTTACCATCTTCCTGTAAGGCACCATAGGAGCCATAATTACTGCGGGATGAAACGTTGGTAGTAACTCTGCCACTGTCACCGAACGATAAATCAAGTGTGCCATCAGTGTTATAGCGCACCAATAAAAAACTGCCATCAGGTGTGCCATAAGCTCCTGTGCCAACACCAATGATCTTTCCATCCTGCTGAATAAGCAGGTCATTACAACCGCCATTGTAGGTTTTGCCAATTACTATACCGCCATCACCAAAAGTTTTATCCAGTGTACCGGGTTGAGCATAAACAGTAATAGAAGCTGCACATAAAAGGGTAAGAAGCGTAAACAGATATTTCATATTATCATAATTGTTTAAAAAGTTAATGAATCTCACCATCAGGTATGGCAGAGAGAATTTAATATTAAGATAATTGACTGAAATTAATTATTGAATTTGAGAGTTGCAAACCTTGCCGAGCAGCGATAAGAACTATGGACGGAGCATCGCAACCAAAGCTTCATAGCAGCACTTGCGCCCTTTACTCTTTTACAAACGGCTGCGTAGTGGTAATGCCGTTGTGCAGCAGTTTAAGTAAATAATTGCCGGAGCCAAGGTTAGCCGTGCTGACCGAATAATTGCTGCCTGTTGCAGTAGCGGTGCTGCGTACGTTGCCGTTGAGATCCATAATGCTGATATTGGTTTTGCCTGTTTGCGGCAAACCCTGCAATTGCAGGTTATCCCGCACCGGGTTGGGAAAGATGCGGGCTCCTTGCGCTTCATCTACCAGTATAGTATTGGAGTACGTACGGCTGCCATCTTTGGCTATGGCTACCAGCCGGTAGTAGTTGCCCATTCCGGTTGCATCTTCGTAGTTGCTGATGCTGCTGTTTACCCTTGCGACTTCCTGGTAAGTAACGCCATCATTGCTGCGTTGAACTGCATAATAGCGGATAGCATTGCTGTTTTGCACGCTCTGCCAGCTAATGCCGTGGTGCTGCAGCCAGCGTTTAATGCGTATAGCCAAGGGCTGCTTGCCATTGTCTCCATTGTAGCGGGCGAGGGTGACATGGTAGAAATAAGGATTGTAGGTTACCGAGTAGCCGCCCAGCACAATCTTACCATATTGTTGCAGCGCAACGGCAACCGAAGTAGGCTGATCGTTGATAACCATTGTATTGCTGCCGTTTACGCCAAAGGCAGAATCTAACTCACCATTACGGAGGTAACGGGCTACGGCAAAAGCTTCTTCGCCTGTGTTTTCGTCCAGGCTGTTTACAGCCGCAACGATCTTCCCGTCCCCCTGCAGCGCCAGATCGTATATAATGGAGCCATAATCTCCTATCGTATCAATGGCCTCGCCCTGGTCGCCAAAGCTATTATCGATGGTGCCATCGGCATTAAACTGCACCATGGTAGCATAGGGGTTTGTGTTGTGGTAAGTGCTGCCTGCAACGATTATCTTACCGTTGTTTTGCAAAGCGGTAGCGTACGTTTTGGAACCACCACTTCCCTGCAGGAAATAATGGGTTGCCTGCCCGTTGTTGCCGAATGTTTTATCGGGTGTACCATTCATAGTATATCTTTTTACAAAAAAAGCATAGCCATTTGAAACGATGTAATTGCCACCAATGAGCAGCTTGCCGTCCGGCTGCAGTGCTACGCCGCCTGATTGTACAGGAAGAAGGGAGTATTCCTTGTAAATGCCATTACTGCCAAAGCTTAAGTCGTGGCTGCCATCTTCGTTGTAGCGGACAAAGTAAATGGCGGAAGGCTCCGCATTGTCATCGCTGAAGTCCTCTGTATAGCCGCCTACTACTATTTTGCCATCCGGCTGTATAACTATCCCGGTTGGAAACTCGTATTGCTTGCCGATGGCTTCTACGATTACGCCATTGGTGCCAAAGGAAGAATCCAATATGCCATTGGCAGTATAGCGCACAACGGCCAGGTTGTTGCCATCGCCCTGCTGGGCTACATAGCCGGCTACGACTATTTTACCATCCGCCTGCAAAGCGCCATACAAGCCTTCATTGCCTCTTGAATCAAGGTTAGTAACTATTTTACCACTGTCTCCAAAGGAAATATCAAGTGTACCATCAGTATTATAACGCATTGCCATAAATCCGCCTATAGACCCATCATCGGCTCCGCTACCAATACTAATTATTTTACCATCTTTTTTTATTAACAAGTCATTGCAGCCTCCATAATTTTTGCCAATTACAATTCCGCCTTCCCCAAAAGTTTTGTCTAAAGTGCCTGGCTGACTCAATACATTCGAGATGGCTATGAATAAGAAGGCAATAGTAAAAAACAGATATTTCATACCGTTATAGTTTTGATAGTTTTAAATTATCCGCAATTAGGCCGTGCACAGGTAGTCGTGAAAGGATTGCACTTCACATAGCATGCTTGCTGCTTAATAGCTGGAAAAAGCTCAGCATAATAAATTTATTAATATAGCTACATAGCAAAAACAGTTTTCATAGAGTTGTTATTAGTTGTGTGATACAGGAAAGATAAGAGATCAAATCAACAGCTTGAAATTAATATATTGAACCTAAAAGTTATAAGCCTTGCTGAACAGAGAAAAAAGCGTTGAAGTGAGTGACACCTGCCTTTGCCGGCAGGCAGGCAACCGAAGCTTCCTAGTAGCACTGTTGCTCACCCCATAAACAAAAAAGCCACGCTTTGCGTGGCTTAAAGATTTTTATTGATGATACTTGTTTGGTAAAAGCTTATAACACGGAACTCATTACTGCTCTTAAAACACATCGTTCCCTTCAAAGCCTTCGTCAAACTCGCCGTTATTCATCTTGCTGCCTTTTTGTATAAAGAATTTGCCGCCGCCGTCATTGCCGCCACTATCACCCGCCGGCGATGGCGGCACCGGCTTCCAGGTACTGCCCGACGGGAAACTGCCACCGCCACCGCTTTCGTCCCACTCCTCAAACTTTTGAATATGCAGCAGGGCGCGCAGCTTTATATTTTCGAGCGAGCCGTTGCGGTGCTTCGCAATGCGGATATGCGTTTCGCCACGTGTACTTTCGCCATTTTCGTTAGAGAGCTGCTCGTAATACTCCGGCCGGTAGATAAACATGACCATGTCGGCATCCTGCTCAATAGCGCCCGACTCGCGCAAATCGCTCAACTGCGGCATCTTGCTTTCTTTACGCGTTTCTACAGCGCGGCTCAACTGGCTAAGCGCCAGTATAGGAACATTCAGCTCTTTGGCCAGCCCTTTCAGGTTGCGCGAAATGGTGCTGATTTCCTGCTCGCGGTTGCCATTGCGGTCGGTACTGCCGCTCATGAGCTGGAGGTAATCTATAATGATCAGACCAACCTTGTGCTTGTGTACCAACCGGCGGGCTTTAGCCCGAAACTCAAAGATGTTAAGCGCCGCCGAATCATCAATATAAATGGGCGCCTGCTCTAAGCGCTTAATGCCTTTGGCATGTAACTGCTGGTATTCGTAATCCTCTAATTTACCCCGCGAAATCTTTTCGAGCATGATTTCACTTTCGGCCGAAAGGATACGCTGCACTAATTGCGCGGCGCTCATTTCCAGCGAAAACAAGGCCACCGGCGTGGGCTTGGTAGGGCTCAGCGCTGCATTGCGCGCAAGGTTAAGGGCGAAAGCCGTTTTACCCACGGCCGGGCGTGCGGCGAGGATAATGAGATCGGTATTCTGCCAGCCAAACGTTACGCGGTCGAGCGAGGGGAAACCACTCGGCACGCCCGAAATATCGTCTTTCTTCGTGCGCAGTTCGTCTATGCGGTTGATGGCCTGCGCCAGTGCGCTGCTCATCTCCCGGTAATCGGTCTTTAAAAAGTTGTTGGTAATCTCGAATATCTTTCCTTCTGCATCATCCATCAGGTCGAATACATCTGTTGAATCCTCATACGCATCACCGATAATTTCGCCGCTGATGCGTATGAGCTCGCGCTGGATAAACTTCTGCAATACAATACGGGCATGTGTTTCGATGTTGGCGCTGGAAACTACGGCATTGGTAAGCTTGGTAATATAGTAGGGGCCGCCTACCATGTCCAACTCTTCTTTTATCTTCAGCTCTTCTACCACCGTCAGCAGGTCTATCGGCATAGACTTATCAGCCAGGGTTTTAAAGCACCGGTAAATGCGCTGGTGCGCATCTACATAAAAGCATTCGGGCTTCAGAATTTCAATAACGGTATCGAATGCTGTTTTTTCCAGCATAATAGCGCCCAGCACCGCTTCTTCCAGTTCTTTGGCCTGCGGCGGCACTTTGCCATATACCATGGAACTTACATCAACAGGAGGCTTTCTCCGGGTTTTACGGTCTTTATTTAAATTGAAATCCATGGTTAATTATTTAAAGGTTCAGCAATAGTGAGCGGCTTGCCGGGTATAATGATACGAGATGAAATAAACGTTAAGTTTATATGTCCTGCATGTTATCTCCGGGTAAGAGCCTACGAATTTGGCAAACAAAAAGGGTAATAAAAACTTTTTCTTGTTCAAATTTATTCCACAGCGGCTGCACACCTTTATGCACCGGTTTAAGTAACTGCTGCACATAAATTTAGCTATTTTTCCACAGGCCTGAAAAGTTATTCCTGTGTTTTCCCTGATTAATGCACAATCGCTGTGCGTAAATAAAATGCGGCGCCTATTATTAATTGGCAGTTAATGGCTTTATATTACCGGCTATTTTTTGAGGGTAAAAGGTAAAGCAGGCAGGCCTGGTAATTTACACAAAAAAGGGCGCACCATTATTGTTGTACGCCCTTTTTAATAAGTAGCCGACTTACTATTTATTATGTTCGTTATTGTAATTTTTTTCTGCTTCCTGCGCTTTCTCAAAATCGAGCACAACTCCATTGATGCAATAGCGCAGCCCGGTGGGCTTCGGGCCATCATCAAACACATGGCCGAGGTGCGATTTGCATCGGCCGCACATTACTTCGGTACGGCGCATACCATGGGTATTATCGGCTTCATAGATCACAGACGTTTTACTCACCGGCTCGTAAAAAGAGGGCCAGCCGCAGCCGCTTTCAAACTTGGTATCGCTTTTAAACAGGGCATTGCCGCATACAGCGCAGTAGTAAGTGCCGATCTCCTGCGACTCTTCGTACTTGCTGGTATAAGGCCGCTCGGTGCCTTTCTGGCGGGCTACATAATACACTTCCGGCGCTAAAATGTTTTTCCATTCCGCATCGCTTAAAACCACTTTGCCGTCGTCTGTTTTTGAATACACCCGATTTTTTTCTTCGTTCATAATAACTATTTTTTAAGTGGCGCTTCCTGCCATGCATACCGTAACTGCAGGAACAGCACCGGCTTTTACCATTCAATAATCATACTAATTACCAATGATAAAATGTAAAAATTTGCAGGACTTTCCCAAAGAATAGTTGGCAGTTATGCAGTTTCATTTATTTTTGCAGCCCGTTAATAAAAAGCGGACCTGACTTCGTAGCTCAGTTGGTAGAGCAGCTGACTCTTAATCAGCGGGCCCAGAGTTCGAGTCTCTGCGGAGTCACAACCAAAAAAGCATTGATAATCAATGCTTTTTTGGTTAACCTTACTGTACATCGAACTATACTATCCATAACCAATTCAGTTTTTCCTGTAGCAGGTGAGCGTATAAAAGCAGTTGAGACAAATCATTTTTAAGGCGCCGCTCTTATTTACTTATTTAAATCCCAACACTTATCTAAGCCAAACGCCTGAATCAGTGTAACAGGCACTTCCCGCTGTCAATTCTTAAACAGGTGCAACCTCTATATCATCAATAAGCTATGCGCTTTAATTAAATCGTTTTTTATCAATATCATATCTAACTCATTTTTCAGCCAGTTTCCATCAGACCTTTTGTTACCGGAGAATGCGTATGAAACTTACCCATAAAAAGGCGGTCTTTGCTTTAGATGAACCGATGCGCTAAAAATTTTTTAGCGTTGTACGTAATTTTAATAAAAATGATTGTCTCTTTTATACGGCACCACAAATTTCATCCTCTGATTGTGCTTTGATTGCTTTACAGTTGCTATCTATTAAGAACGAATGCGAAAAAACCTGACTGAAATACACGCACTGCAAAAACGTATCTGCCTGGATAGTGATGAAGCCGCTTTTACTACGCTGTTCAGGCTTTTTTATAAGTCGCTCTACCACTTTGCGGTGCAATATGTACACAGGCACGAAGCTGCCGAAGAGGTGGTAAATGATGTGTTTATAAAAATCTGGAAGCAAAGATCCGGTTTATCAGAAGTGCAGCAGTTAGAAAGTTACCTGTTTGTTGCCGTTAAAAACGGCTCACTGAATTACATCAAACAATATTCGCAGTATCACATTGCTATAGACGATGCCAATACCGGCAAGCTCATCAGCCTGCACAACCCGGAACAGGATGTTGAATGGAAAGAGCTGTACTTCAAGCTGCAACAAGCTATTAATGGATTGCCCGATCAATGCCGTGCAGTCTTCCGGCTGGTGAAAGAAGAAGGCTTTAAGATAAAAGAGGTGGCTGACATACTGGGCATTTCGCCGCGTACGGTAGAAACCCAGTTATACCGTGCAGTAAAACGGTTGGACAGCATCCTGAATGAACGGCATCAGCCTAAAAACAATCATCCGGAAAAACTGATCCCGGTTATTCTTTTAATTCTTACTTCCATTGTACCAGGCTTTAATTAAACAAACAAGCGCTGTACGTAATTGTTCGAAAACGGCTGTCTTACTTATTAACCAACCATCATCATGCCTCAAAACGGATTTGTTTACTTAGTATGCCGCGAGTTGTCCGGAGCACTTACAGCGGAAGAAAGGCAGCAGTTAAAAGATATGCTGAAGCAGGATGCGTTGCTGTATGAAAAATACAAGGTATTTCAGAAAATGCATACACAGCAGGAAAAAGACCAGCAGCCTGATGTAGAAAACGCATTAAAAGAAGTATGGGAACAGTTGCGCAATGAGAAAACAGAAATCACCGTTGCGCCACCTGCAATGCACGAGCGTAAACATTTGTTTTCCGTGCGTTTTGCTTCCATTGCTGCTGCCATTATTTTGCTGGCTGGTATTGGCACAGCTTATTTTTTATTACAACAAAAAGCAGCTACTGCAAACACGGCAGAAGCTGTTTTCCGGGAACAGGTTGCTAATCTTTCCGAGAAGCAAAATACAAAAGGCATCCGTTCGTCCATAGTGCTGTCTGATGGCAGCAAAATATGGCTGAATGCCGACAGCAAACTGGAATATCCCGATGTGTTTGAAGGAAAAACAAGAGAAGTATATCTGAGCGGGGAAGCCTTTTTTGAAGTAGCCAAAAACCCTGCCCGTCCTTTTATTATTCACCTCGATGGCGGCACCGTACGCGTACTCGGAACATCCTTTAACATCAAGGCCTACAAGGGCAGCCGGGTTATTGAAACCTCGGTTGCAAC
Source organism: Ilyomonas sp. (assembly GCA_965247435.1). GTDB lineage: Bacteria > Bacteroidota > Bacteroidia > Chitinophagales > Chitinophagaceae > Ilyomonas. The sequence goes on from OZ252019.1 coordinate 4,823,852, forward strand.
AGGTCGCGTAGCATTTATACCCGAAAAGAAAAACAGGGCAACAGCTACCGACACCACGTTTCTTACGCATGATGTAAAAGCGGTTTACAGCATGCAAACCGGCGAATTAAAAACACGCTCTACTGCAAGCACCGATGATAAAGCCTGGACAGAAGGCGAACTCATTTTTAAAGCGCTTACGCTGGACGAGATTGCAACAGAACTGGAAAGAACCTTTGGAAAAAAGGTTGTCTTTACCAATGAAGGAGTAAAGCAATACCGGCTTACAGGCGCTTTTGAAAACAACAGCCTGGAGGAGATATTGTATTACCTGTCGCTTTCAAAGCCTTTTACGTATAAGATAACGGATGAGGAAATTGTAATTGGTAAATAACGCCATAGGATTAGCAGCGACACTACATGCCAGGATTATTAAACAAGGTTCAAGCTGCGCCCCGGTTGCAATACCTACTGTTGATAGTACAATAAGGAAATGCTGCCAGCACAGCAACAGCAGGCGTGAAGCCGATGACTAACTAAATAGTTGCCCGTATGAAAAAAATAAATAGTTACCTGTTTAAAACACAGATGTTGTTGTTATCCCGTTTTGTATATGCATTTCTCATTTGCCTGCTGCTTACGGTGGCAGCCGACGGCTTTGCGCAAACGGTTTATGCATTTCAGCCCCCGGGAAAACAGCCCGCCCGGCAGACTCAGAAAATAAACCTGCATGTAAAAGAGGAAAAGCTCGCGGCCATTTTCGATAAAATTGAAAAGCAGGTAGCGTATGTGTTCGTATATTCCAACGATGATGTAAACACTGCACAGCGCTTATCGGTTGATGTTAAAGATGCAAGCATTACTGATGTAATGCAGATTATTGCGAAGCAGATAGATAAAGGCTACGAAATAGTAAATGATAAAATTATATTGCGAAGCAAACAGCAGCCGGCTACTGATAACAGCCTGCAGGGCGCTGCCAATACCAACAACCTTGCGGAAGCCACAACCGCTTACTTCAATCAGCAGAAAGCCGATGTGGTAATCACCGGTAAAGTAACCGACGAAAAAGGTGCGCCGGTTGAAGGCGTAAGTATTACCCTGAAAGGAACAACCACCGGCACTGCTACGGGCAAAGATGGCAACTATACCTTGCGCATTCCGGACGACCAGCTAACCGGAACGCTTGTGTTTTCTTCTGTTAGCTTTACAGTAAGAGAAGAGCCGCTCAACAGCAGAAAAACAGTGAACGTATCACTCACTTCAGAAAGCGCATCGCTGAACGATGTAGTGGTGGTAGGTTACAGTACGCAAAAGCGTGCTGACGTTACCGGCGCTGTAGATGTGATAGGCAGTAAGGCGCTTACAGACCGCCCGGTTACCAATCTTACGCTTGCCTTACAAGGCACTTCGCCCAATCTTATTGTACAGCAAAACAACTTTGAACCCGGGCAAAGCCCCAACTTAAACATCCGCGGGTTGGGAACACTGGGCGACAATACGCCGCTCGTGGTAATAGATGGTATTACCGGTGGCGATATCAACCTCATCAACCCTAACGACGTAGCTTCAATTTCCATTTTAAAAGATGCTGGTTCAGCAGCCATTTACGGCTCGCGCGCTGCCAACGGCGTTATCCTGATTACTACTAAAAAAGGCAGTAAAAATGCAAAGCCCGCCGTGAGTTATTCCGGCAATTATGGCATGCAATCGCCACACATTACCTACACACCGGTAGATGCGTGGGAAAATGCCTATTACAAAAATGTATCGCTGGCTAATTCGGGGCTGGCGCCGGCCTACACACCAGAGCAGATACAGGCATTTAAAGCCAAAGGCAACGGCGACTGGCGCGTTGATAATATAGTGCAGGATGCGCCGCAGCAATCGCACAACATCAGCGTAAGCGGCGGTGGCGCCAACAATACGTATTTGCTTTCTGCAGGCTACCTTAACCAGCAGAACAATTTTATTGGTCCCGATTATGGCTACAAGCGCTACAACGTGCGCTTGAATCTCTCCAACGATATTGGCAAGTTAAAACTGAATACCATTATCAGCTATACCAAAGTGCAGAACAAAGACCATTCTTCCAGCTCCGGAACCCTGATTGTAGATGCGGGCCGTGTGCCCTTGTATTATTCTTTCCAGGATACGGCCGGCAATTATTTAACGAACCCCGTTTCTGCCGAACTGAACCCGAAAGGCATACTCGAAAAAGGCGGTTACCGCAAGCATGATGACGATGAATTTTTTGGCAACTTCAGCGCAGAATACTCCATCACCAACGACCTTAAAATAAGAGGCCTGTTTGGTGGTACGATACGTTCCAATGGCGAATTTGACCGCGTGTTGCCGGTAAGTTTTTTACCGGGCGGCTCTTACGGCAGCAACCGCGATGTGGGTAATATTAATTCCAAATCGCTTTTCACCAATGTGCAGCTCATTGCCGAGTATAATAAGCGCATCGGCGCTCATAACATCAGTGTATTGGCGGGCGGTTCCAACGAATCGTTTGACAATAAAGGCAGTGCACTGTTTTTGATATTAACAGACCCGGCATTAGGCATTCCCACTACCGGTACCATCATTGATCAAACGCGTAGCTACACTACCAACCAGGCTACTACCGAAACGAGTCTTAATTCCCTGTTTGGCAGAGTGGCCTATAACTTCAATGAAAAATACTTTGCAGAATTTAATTTCCGGGAAGATGCTTCTTCAAAATTTGCGGCCGGCAACCGGGCAGGCTTTTTTCCTTCGGGCTCGCTTGCATGGCGCGTAAGCCAGGAAGGTTTTATGCAGGGTTTAAAGAACAGCATCAGCAATCTTAAACTGCGTGTTTCGTATGGCGTGCTCGGCAATCAGAATGTAAACGCTTACCAGTACCAGACTACTTTCTTTAATTATCCCAATGCTTATGGTTTTAACAACAACATAGTTGGCGGTGCCGGTTACAGCCTCGGCAATCCTGATTTAACATGGGAAAGAGCGGCTACCTTCAATGCCGGTGTGGATGCGGGTTTCTTTAGAAATAAATTAACCGTTTCGTTCGATTATTTTGATAAAGTTACCAGCGATATCCTGTATCAGCGCGAAGATGTACCGCAACTGTTTGGCGCCGGCTTTCCTTCGTACAACGTAGCCAAAGTGCGCAACAAAGGCTGGGAAGCGAAGGCCACCTATACTATTTCGGGCAAGAATGTAGTACAAACCATCAGTGCCAATCTCGCCGACAACCTGAATGAATTAATGGCGCTCAGCTCCGGCGCTACAGAGCAGGTATTGGGTAAAGAAGAGTTCCAGTTTCTGCGCCGGGTGGGCCAGCCTATTACCGTGTATTACGGGTATAAGCGCAACGGCTATTTTCAAAACCTCGACGACCTGAAAAATGCTCCCAAATTCGCCAACCAGGTAGTATCGCCGGGCGATGTAAAGTTTGCTGACCGCAACGGTGATGGCGTTATTGACGATAAGGATAAGTTCATCCTTGGTAATCCGTTCCCGCGTTACACCTTCGGCTTTACTTATACCATTGCCGTTAAAGGGTTCGATTTGCTCTTGTTTGTACAAGGCGTAGGTAAAAGAGATGCCATGATCCGTGGCGAACAGGTAGAGCCATTCCATGTGGGTTATGGCGGTACCATGTACACACATCAAACCGACTTTTGGACGCCTGCCAATCCGGATGCCAAATGGCCGAAGCTGTCGGAGAATGGTTCTGCCGACAATGCAAATAATTACCGGACCGGCTCCGATATTTTCCTGTTTAATGCTGCCTATGCGCGCTTGAAAAATGTGCAGTTGGGCTATACCATCCCCAACCGCATCACGTCAAAGGCAGGGATGGGCAGCGTGCGTATTTATTTTACCGGTCAAAATCTGGTTACGCTTACCAGGCTTTCTTTCCTCGATCCGGAAATCACGGAGTTTAACAACAATACCGACCTCGGCGCCGGCGCCAACAGTGCCCGCGCTTATTTTCTGCCCATATTTTATGGCGGCGGGTTAGATATTACGTTTTAACCATTTACAAAAAGAACTATGAAATATTGTTTGCCTAAACATACATTACGCCTGTTGTTCCTGCTGATAATAGTGGCGGGATGTAAAAAGCTGGATTTAGCGCCGACCGACCGCTATACGGAACTCACTTTCTGGCAATCGGATCAAAATGTAAACAATGCGCTCAACAATTGCTACAACGGTATTTACAATAGCAGCCTTGTTTTTTACAACGAAGGACTTTCCGATAATGCGGTTGCCAAGCCCAGCAGCGGCAATGGCACAAGCACTATTGCCAGCGGCAATTTTACACCTGCACTGGACCGCTTTCGCAACGATTGGGCTTTTTATTACAGCGGCATCAAATCGTGCAATATCTTTTTAGAAAATGCAGATAAAAATACCACGCTGCCCGAAGCAACGATAAACAGAATGAAAGCCGAAGTGCGGTTTATCCGCGCCTGGCATCACTTTAACCTGATGAAATGGTACGGCGATGTGCCCCTGCTCGACCACGACATTACACCCGATGAAGCCAAAACCATTGCACGCACGCCAAAGGCAGATGTTGAAAAATTCATCAGTGATGAACTGGATGCAGTAGCGGCTGTATTGCCGGCCAATACGGGCTATGCCGATGCCGACAGAGGACGCATTACCAAAGGCGCTGCACTGGCGCTGAAGGCAAGAATGCTGTTGTATGATGGTGATAAAATGCAGGATGTAGCAACCATCTGCGAACAGCTCATCAACGACCAGCCGGCAAACGGAACGTATGCGTTAGCTACAGATTACAGCGATTTGTTCAGCGATATGACAGTAAATAAAACCAGCAGTGAAAGTATGCTGGCTATACAATACGTACCAACGTTGCGCACCTGGGGCGATTACTTCGACTTTGCGCCCATTTCTGCCGGCGCCCGCACAAGCGGCTTATCGCCCACGCAGGAACTGGTGAATGCTTATATCATGCTTAATGGAAAAATGATTAAGGAAGCAGGCTCTGGCTACGATGAAAACGACCCTTATACCGGTCGCGATCCGCGCCTTACAGCCACGATTGTATATGATCAATACGTATGGAAAAATCCCGATGGCAGCACGCAGATCATTTATATAAAACCTGGCGCTACACCGGCAGGCGCTTCTGCTGCCAACGAATACAGCAACTCCGGGCAAGGCACGCAGACGGGGTATTACTGGCGAAAATACTGGGATCCGAAATATACCGCACCGGGCATTAGCTCGGGCCTGAACATCCATTTAATCCGTTATGCCGAAGTATTGCTGATGTATGCCGAAGCAAAGAATGCGTTGGGACAAATGACGGAAGATGTATGGAATAAAACGATACGCCCTTTACGTGTGCGGGCAGGCTTTACCGATGATGCCGCATTGAATTATCCCGGAAGTGGCGCTGATATGACGAGCATTATCCGCAACGAACGCCGCTGCGAGTTTGCACTGGAAGGCATTCGCATAGACGATATCCGCCGCTGGAAGATAGCCGAGGTTGCATTGAGCGGCTGGGTGCATGGTGCAAAGTATGGCGATCCTACGGTGGACAGCGGTTACATCCGGGCGCAGCTACGTGTGTTCGATCCGGGTAAAAACTATTTGTGGCCGATTCCGCCAACAGAGACTGCTTTAAATTCAAACCTCACCCAAAATCCGAATTATTAATTTTTAAAAAAGCTAAAAGAACGGTTATGAAATATACGATTGCCACAGGCGTTGTCTCTTTGTTACTGATTATGGTTGTTTTCAATAATTGTAAAAAAGATACGAGAAACATTGACCAGAACCTTACTGCCGTGCCTACCTTATTTGCACCGGATGATAATGTGTATATCAAACTCGACCCGACTACCAATCCTACGCATGTGTTTCAATGGGACCAGGCAAGAGCAGCCGATGGCTCGCTGGTGCTGTACGAAGTAGCTTTTGACCAGGCGGGCGGCGATTTCTCCAAACCGTTTTACACCAAAGTTTCTGACGGCGGCGGCGTACAAAACCAGTTGACGCTTAGTGATGGCGACCTCAGCAAAATTGCGGCTCTGGGCGGCGCTGCTTTCTTCGAGCGTAAACAGTTCATCTGGTCGGTGCTGGCATCCAAAGGCACCAATGTAGTGCCTGCTGCCGAAACACGCACCATTGATTTGGAACGTCCCGGCGGCTTTGATGTATTGCCCGGTCAGTTGTACATCACCGGCTCTGCCACAGAAGGCGGCGAAACATTGGCCAATGCTTTACAAATGAAGCAAACCGCTGCCGGTGAATTTGAAATCTTTACCAAACTAAAACCCGGCACCTACCAGTTTGTGGATGCCACTGCCGGCACGCCGAACAAATATTATACATACCAAAAAAATGGTGCAATCACCATTGGTATAGATAGCGTGGTTAATTATACCGATACGCCGAAAATTGTGCGCATTCAGCTCGATTTCAATAATATCAATGCGAAGTATGCAACCGTAAAAACGGTGCAGTTCTGGTACTGCCAGGCAAATGATTTTTTGTTTACCCTTCCTTACGAATCGAATGGTCTCTGGCGGCATAATGGCTGGACCGTCAACCTCATACAGGTTGCCTGGGGACTGGAAGACCGGTATAAATACAAGATGATAATTGACGATGGCACCGGCGATAAAGACCAGTGGGTAAACTCTGATTTTAACGATCCTGCCGGACAGGACGGGCAATATCCCAGCAGCGAAGATTACCGCGCTATCAACCTCAGCGTAAACAACAACAGCCAGTACGACTGGGGCTGGAAGTTTGACCGCAACTATTTAACGCAAGGCAGCGTTGCCGATTTTTGGGTATCGCTTCGCGGCAGCGATAGCACTTATACTCAGAATTACAAGAAGGAATAGGCACAAAAAGCAATTGATTAAAAACACGCCGGTTGTTCAGCCGGCGTTTTTATATCAGACCTTTGATGTGATATGGATGAATATAGATTGCACAACGGTAATAGAAAAATAGTAAGCTGAGTTGCCGCAAAAATGAATACCGGTCGTTTTGTAAAAATGAAAATCAATTGCTTTACATACTGCTTTCTTAGCCTGTTGTTTTTTACTTCCTGCAACAACAAAAGCCCGTTGTTCATTCAATTGCAACCACAACAAACCGGCATTCATTTTATTAATCACGTAACGGAAAGCGACTCGCTGAACATATTGACTTATCCGTATCTCTTTAATGGCGCAGGCGTTGCAGTTGCCGATTTTAACCGGGACGGAAAAGAAGATATTTTTTTTACGGGTAATAAAAAAAGCAGCAATAAATTATACCTGAATAAGGGCAATTTTAAGTTTGATGATGTAACAAATAAGGCTGGTGTACAGGGCAAAGGAGACTGGTGCACGGGTGTGAGCACCGTTGACATCAATGGTGATGGCTGGATGGACATTTATGTGAGTACAGTTACAATTGCGGGCTTATTAAAAAGTGCGAATGAATTATACATCAACAATAAAAACGGAACCTTTACAGAAGCAGCGCAGCAGTATGGATTAGCCTTTTCGGGGCACACGACGCAAGCGGCTTTCTTTGATTATGATAATGATGGCGATCTCGATTGTTTTTTATTAAACCATCCGGTTAGCTATGCCGATGATTACAAAACCATCGCCCAGAGAAAAATAACAGACAGCGTTTCGGGAGATAAATTATTGCGCAATGATAGCGGTCATTTTACAGATGTAACAGTAGCCGCCCGTATTTACAGCAGCAGTATTGGCTACGGCCTGGGCATTGCGGTTGGCGATATCAATAACGATGGCTGGCAGGATATATATGTAAGCAACGATTTTAAAGAAAACGATTATTGCTACATCAACAATGGCGATGGCACATTCAGCGAAAAAGCAACTGCTTTATTTGCGCATACCAGCCGCTTTTCGATGGGCAATGATATGGCTGATTACAACAACGACGGATGGCCCGATATAATGACACTGGACATGCTTTCGCAGGATGAACAAGTGGTGAAGTCATCCGTTGCAGACGATGATATGGAAGTGTATGATTACAAGCATCACTTTGGGTTTCACTACCAGTTCTCCAAAAACTGCCTGCAGCAAAATGTGGATGGAAAATATTTTACAGACAAGGGCTTGCAACAAGGCGTTGCCGCCACCGACTGGAGCTGGGCGCCGCTGCTCGCCGACTTTGATAATGATGGCTATAAAGACCTTTACATCAGCAATGGTTTTAAGTACCGCGTAAATGATCTGGACTTCAATGCATTTGTACAAAACACATTGGTAAGTAACCAGCGCAAAAGTATCACTACCAATAAACTTGCTTTGGTTAAACACATTCCAAACGGTGCGGTGCCCGATTATTTTTATCTGAATAAAAAAGAGGGTTTTACCAATGCGTCTGCTGAAGCAGGTTTTACAACGCCCACCTTAAGCAACGGCGCTGCTTATGCCGATTTGGACAATGATGGTGATCTTGACTTGATTGTGAACCGCATAGATGAACCGGCTGGTATTTATCAAAATAACATGCCGCCTAAAAATTATGTACAGGTACAATTGAAAGGAGCCGGGAACAACACCAATGGCATTGGCGCAAAACTATATGTGTTTACAAAGAATGACATGCAATTGCTGCAGCAATCTACCGTTCGCGGTTTTATGTCTTCGGTATCGCCCATACTGCATGTTGGGCTGGGTACTGCTTCCATCATAGATTCGGCGCTCGTGGTATGGCCTTCCGGCAAAGGGCAATGGCTTACCAACATAAAAGCAAACAAAACAATTACATTGTATGAGCAAGAGGCAATTGCCCGATACGAGCATTTTAAACCGCGCACCTGCATAGATGAAAGCTGGACAAATACAACTGCTGCATCAGGCATGCAATTTCTGCATAAAGAAGATGCCTTTGATGATTTAAATGTGCAGCCTTTACTGCCGCATAGCCTTGCTACGCAAGGACCGGCGCTGGCAACGGCTGATGTAAACGGCGATGGCTTGCAGGACGTGTATATCGGCGGCGCGAAAGGCGAAGCGGGCGCATTGTTTATTCAAAAAAGGGATGGCTCATTTGCAAAATCGCCGCAACTGAATTTTTTGCGCGACAGTGCTTATGAAGATACCGATGCGCTGTTTTTTGATGCAGATGGCGATAGAGATATGGACTTGTATGTATGCAGCGGCGGCAATGAATGGTATGGCAGGAACGAATTGCTGAGAGACCGCTTGTATATAAACGATGGCAGCGGAAACTTTGCAAAAAGCAACGGCTTGCCGCCGGTGTATGAAAATAAATCCTGTATTGCGGCCTGTGATTGGGATAAAGACGGCGATATGGATTTGTTTGTTGGCGGCAGAGCCAATGCCCGCATGTATGGTTATATTCCTGCATCAGTGATATTGCAAAACGATGGCAAAGGCAACTTTACAGAAGTAACAAATGCCGTTGCCGGGGGCTTGCAAAATGCAGGCATGGTTACGGGCGCCGTATGGTCGGATATTGATAAAGATGGCTGGAAAGATTTGATTCTTGTAGGCGAATGGATGCCGGTAACTGTGTTTAAAAACAATAAAGGAAAATTGGAAAAAGAAACGAGTGAGGCATTAAGTAAAACATCGGGTTGGTGGAATTGCATTTATGCAACTGATATAGACGGAGATGGCGATGAAGACTTTTTATCAGGTAACTGGGGAACCAATTCCAAGCTAAAAGCCCCGCCCGGTTTTCCATTGAAAATGTATCTCGCCGATTGGGATGGCAACGGAGAAACGGATCCTGTTCTTTCCGTTGCAAACAATGGAGATTATTATACTTTTTTAAATAAATCGGACCTTGAAAAACGATTGCCTTTTATAAAAAAACAGTTTCTTAAGTACAGCGATGCGGCCGGCAAAACAACAGCGCAACTCTTTGGTAAAGATGCCGTAGCACAGTCCCGCCGGTTGCAGGCATTTACGCTGCAATCATCCGTATTATGGAATGACAACGGCACCTTGCACTTGGAAGCATTGCCTTCTTTTTTGCAGACCGCACCTGTATTTTCTTTTGCAACATGCAACAATAAAGACAACCGGAAAAGCTATGTAGCCGGCGGTAATTTTTTTGAAGTATCTCCTTATGAAGGCAGATACGATGCAATGCTGCCAACCCTTTTTGAGTTTAATAAACAAAAAGCAGCACAAACCGGTTTTATCAATGAAAAAGGTTGTGTACGTAAGATACAATGCATCACCACAATTACCGGCAAGCAACTGCTGCTGCTGGCTAAAAACAATGACAGTTTAACCGTATTAATGAAAAAATAAATCCACAGCACATGTTGAACATTATTGGTATAAAAAAAATAGTTTTTGCATTTCTTTATGTCACAATTTTATCCGCCTGCCTAAAACAAAATCCGGATAATCCACCTTATACACCACCAGCAGACAGCGCTACGGTGATTACCTACGACTGGAACAGAATTGCAGACAGCGCCCAAACATCCATGAACTTATTCTGGTCGCCATCCGATAAGTATTATTTACAGTCGAACACGGCAACAGACTGGGCGCAATACTGGCCCAATGCGCATGCTTTGGATATAGCGGCAGATGGATATTTACGCACTTCGTCGGCTACCTTCAAAACAAGAATGAGCGACCTGCTCACAGGCGTTTATGCAAAAAACGGCAATACCTGGCTTAACTACTATTACGACGATATGGAATGGATGGCGCTTGCCAACCTTCGCGCCTATGCAGCTACCAGCGATGTTGCGTTTAAAAATGTGACGGATATTTTATGGATGGATATAAAGGGAGGCTGGAGCGATGCGCTGGGCGGCGGCATCTGGTGGCGAAAAGATAATCCGTCTAAAAATACGCCTTCCAACATGCCGGCAGCCATTTTAGCGGCCCGTTTGTATGAAGCTTTTAATAATGCCGATGACCTGGACTGGGCTAAGAAAATTTATAGTTGGGAGAAAAGCGTGTTGTATGAAAGCGCTACGGGGCTGGTATATGATAATATTGGCGCCGATGGTACAAAAAACACGTCGTGGAAGTTTACTTATAACCAGGGAACGTTTATGGGCGCTGCTTTGGAATTGTATAAAATAACAAAAGATGTCACCTACCTGAATGATGCTGTTAAAGCGGCGGATTATACATTGAACAGCGGTTTTTATACCTCCAATGGTGTATTGAAAGATGAAGGCGGAAGTGATGGCGGTTTGTTTAAAGGCGTGTTTGTGCGTTATTTTAACCGGCTGATTATTGAAGGCGGCCTCGATGCCGCGAAAAAAACAACGTACATCAGTTGTATGAAAAAATGCGGCGAAACATTGTGGAGCAAAGGCACGAACAAAGACAATGTATTGTTTGGAAGCGCCTGGGACAAAGCGCCCGGCAGCAGTACCGATTTTACTATCCAGGAAAGCGGTGTAATGTTGTTTGAAGCACTGGCGGAGTTAAAGAAGTTGAATCTGGTTGATTAGTTATTCACGGATTTTGCTTTACCAGGTTTATAAAAGTAATTAACAAAGCAGGGAGTTGAATTGCACTATAAATAAAGTGCAGCATTAATCAAATTGGAAAACAGGATCAACAAATTAAATTAATGGGTACACACCACCGAAAGGCAGGCGCGCGTGGGCAGAACTTACTCATCCGGGGCAGTATTGCCCAATGCAATGGTGCAGCTAAGTCCTCCTACCGAATATCATAACGGTACTGGTTATCAGTATGAAGACACAATTGTTCATGGTTTTGTTCAAACCCATAAAGGGTCTTGGAACCTTTGCAATATTCCTGTACCGCCGGTGGCCGATGCAGATAGTATTAATAGTAATTTCAAATCTTATTGGCAGGCAGCTACACCTCCTGTCGCCGTGCATTTTACTATGAAAGGCTTTTAGTTAGTATATACATAACGAAAGATATACCTCAACCGGCAGTGCATCTTACCGGTGATACTTCCAGCGCGGTTTCGCTTAAAGGGACATTGACTGATAAATAAAAAGGTATAATACTGAAAAATAGTTGGTAAAATTCCTTGTAACTCAGTGCAGCAAAGGGTTTGAGAGAAGTTATGTGAAAGCGCTTTCACATAAGTTTTTTTGTAAATGAAAAAGCTTAAAAAAAGCGATGCTGGGCTTGTAGCAGTTTACAGGTAATAGGCTGGGGTAAGCAAGGCGGTAAACAGCGGTTTAAATGTAAGCAGTGCGGCATTTTATTTACTTATAATGATAGGGTTCAAACTATAGAAAACCGGTTTGTCTGGTTTCGTAAATGGGTAGTGGAAAGGCAAACTTACAAGACGCTCCAGAGAGATAGTGGTTTATCAAAAAATACCCTTCAAAAAACCTTTTATTATTTTCTTGACAGAGCCCCTCTAACGCCTATTATTCATCATGATAATATTTACTTAAGGGTAGATGCCACTTACTTTAAAAAGTTTTGTGTAGTATGCTATCAGGATGATCCCATCAGCTATACACAGTTGTTCCGGTTTTCAGATGCAGAGCGGTACGAAGAAATAAAAGAAGATTTATTGAACCTGCTGAACCTTGGCTTACAGATAACTTCTATTACCTGTGATGGTCATAAAGCTACCCTTAAAGCCATCAAAAAAACAATGCCTGGTGTTACCATTCAGCGATGCCTTGTACACATCCAGAGAATGTGTCTGCTGTGGCTTACAGCCAATCCAGGCTACGATGCCGGCAAAGAATTAAGGGTATTGGTTTTAATGATACATCGCATCCAAACACATAATGACAAACAATACTGGATACACCGGTTAACCGATTGGGAAAATAAGCATAAAGACTTTCTGAAAGAAAAATCATACAAAGCTGAAACGGGCAGATATTGGTATAAACATAAATTAATCAGGCGTTCTTTTTTTACCATCAAAAGAGCTTTGCCCCATATGTTTTGTTACCTCGCTGACAGCAACATTCCTAAAACAACCAATGGCATAGAATCTTACTTCGGGCATCTCAAAAATCATTTGGACCTGCACAGAGGATTAACCAAAAATAACAGAATCAACTTTATCAAATGGTATATCTACTTCAGGAATAAATCCCGGCTTTGAGTTTTCTGAGCCATTGTGCTTACCAAAAAAAGTAAGGGTTGAACAGCTTAACTGCGCAACCCTTACTTTTTTCGTATAAGCATTAATCTTATTGCCCGGCAAGTTGCTCTCCAGCAGCGCTTGCTTCCTCTTCAGATTAATAGCGCCAATAAAAGAAATTTTATCCGAAAAACTACCAACTATTTTTCAGTACATTACCAATAAAAAACAGGTGGATTGCATTTGATACAATCCACCTGTTTTCGTTGTACGCCGCTGGCTTAGTGTTTAAAAGCTACACCGGCTTCCAAAGCGTATTCCTGTTTCGCGCTTATCGCATAGTTAACAAAAGCATTAAAGCAGCCTTGTGAAAGTAAGTTCCCCGCCGGGTTTTAACCGGCGGGGAACAACAAATCTTTATTGCTTTATCAGTTTAACCGTTACAAACTCTTTACCGCTATATACATTGATGATGTAAGTACCCGGTGCAATCTTGCCCACCGGCAACACCATTTTGCCATCCGCTACATTGCTCACCGACCATAATATTTTGCCTGATACATCTTTCAGGGTTACAGCAGCATTGCCATTGCTGTTTTTAATTACCAGCGTAGCGGCATTGTTGGTTACCGGCACCGGGTAAACGGTTGCAGCTAAGAAAGTGCCGGTTCCGGTATTGCTTGCTGCATCCGGGATGCCCTTGTTTACTAAACTGGCCGCTGTTGTAAAGGTGGCGATGCTTGTAAACGGACTTTGAATAAGCGGGCTTGCCTGGCAGGTGGTAGCAACCTCCCAGTCGTAATTCGTATTGGCCGTTAACCCGGTGAGCGTAACGTTTGCAGCAGCGGCTGATACCGGTGTCCAGGTGGTTGTGCCTGTTTTCCTGTACTGAACCGAGTAACCAACCCCGCAGGCAATGGTGCTCCAGCTTAGCTTTTCAGAAGTGGCTGAAAGGCTCGACGCCTGTAAATTAGCAGGCTTATCACAGGTTTGTGTTACCACTACGGGGTCGGACGTATTCTTGCATCCGTTTAATCCTTTAACGGTAACGGTATAGCTTCCGGGTGCTGAAACGGTAATGCTTTGCGTAACGGCATTGGTGCTCCAGGCATACGTATCTTCTACCGATGCGGTAAGTGTTACCGAACTGTTCGGACACAAATTAACCGGACCTGCCGGTGTAACGGTTGGTTTCGCGGTAGAGTCAACCTGCACAAGTGTAGGCGCAGAAGTAGCATGGCAGCCCGTATCGTTGCTGGTGGTGACGGTATAATTACCGGAGGTTTTTGCAACAATGTTTTGGGTGATAGCGCCTGTACTCCACAAATAGTCCGGCGCCGGCGAAGAAGTTAAGGTTACGCTTGCGCCTTTGCAGAAGGTCGTATTGCCCGATGCCGAAACAGTTGGCGTGGCTAAGCTATAGTTGGTAACGCTTGCAACCGCCGTATCGGCGCAACCGGCACTGCTGGTTACAATGAGCGTATAAGTTCCTGCTTTGGCACTGTCTGGTTTCGGCGCCGACCAGTTTTTGGTTTTATAGCCGGTTGTATCGTACAGCGTCCAGAGATTGACAACGCTTTCTTTACAGATTTTTACAGCCGTATCGTTACCAAGATTTGGCTTACGGTTGCTGGTCACAATGGTCGAACTATCGTTGGTTACTACCGTATCGCCCACCAGCGCCGTATAGGCTTTCAAGGTGTACGATTTCCCCGGCTGCGATAAATTAGCCAGTGTGGCGAACGTATAATCGGCGGTTGAGTCAGTGGCTATTTTAAGGCTGCCCACATTTTCTGTAATCACCGCACCCGTATTAATTCTATAGCTTACGTTGAAGCCGGTCTGCTCTTCGATGCCAAAGTTCTTAATCTGCACTTTCACCTGTTCCGCGCCGGAAAGGCTGCAGGCCGAAACCGGGCTTAGTATGCTGATAACACCCACATCGTTTGGCTCAAACGGCTTTTTAGCGAAAGGCTTATATAATACTTTAAGCGTTACCGAATCGCCGAGGCCGGTCGGGTTGGTCTGGCTCTGGTAAGGCCCCGAAGGATCGTCCCACCAGCAATTACGGGCATCAATAGTATCGGCGGGCGCGGGGCTGGCGTTGTTGATTCCGTAGCTTCCATTACCGGTAAAACTGCTTTTGGTAAACAGCGCTTTGCCTGTATAGGAATACACGCCGTTTTTGTTGTTGGTGAAGTTGGTAGCTACAATTACGGGGCTTCCTTTTCGTATAGCCAACCCGTTGCTTTCCGAATTCCGGATGCTGTCGTTGCGTATGGTAATGGGGTACTTACTATTTAGCTCAAGGGCAGCGCCTTTGCCGGGGCTGGTGGCGGTGCCCAGCCTGTTGGTAACTACATAAATAAGCGAGCCTTTGCTTACCGAATCGAAGCTTACGCTGCCACCGTAGCCGTTCCCGGTTTTTGTAAAGAGTATTTTGTTTGATTTGGTGCCAATGGCAGTGAGCGTTCCTTTGATAAACAGGTTACCGTTGTTGTTTTGAAAGTCTATGGTGGTGCCTGCAGCGATGGTAAGTTTATAAGATTCGTTCACGGTAACAGCGCCATTCAAAATATATTTAGAAGTGTTGCCGGGATTGCTCCAGGTAGCATCCTGCTGTATGGCGGCGGCCGGCAAATAAACGGATGCGTTGCTATTGCCGGAAAGATTGGAAACGGAGGTAGCATCGGCCAGAATATCGCCGTTGGTATTATTAGAAAAAGAGTTGTTGGAAATTAAAGTGCTTGTATTTGCCAACAGGCTTATACCAACGCCTTTTGAATTTATGATATTACAATTTTTAATAGAGCAGTTTGTTGTGTTAACATAAATGCCTGGTGTGTTAATTGAATTAAAGTATTGTCCCAGTGCATCAGCCGTTACATACTGCATAACAGAGTTTGTACTGAGGCTGCTAATGGTAATAGTTCTAACCTGGCCATAAGCAAAGCCGCCAATACCTGTGATATTAATAGCAGAATCAACTGTGCCCACAGCTTTTAAAGTACCATCCACATAAATAGTAGAATTATCACCGCCGGTATTTGGAAGTTGTATAGTTACGCCAGGCTTTACAGTAAGAATTTTGTTTTGAGGAACAATTAATTGTCCTAATAAACGGTAGTAATAATCTGATATAAGTGTTGCATTTTTTGTAATACCTGCTCCTCCTAAAAGGCCAATATATAGCCCTGTATTGTTGTTGCTTAATTTATTAAGATTATCAAGCAATATAATGACTGCCAAGTTACTATAGGCAGTAAAGCTATTATTGCTTACTATATTGGCATTATCCAATTCTACTGCTGTACCTTTTGTATTAATTACACTGCTGTTCTTTAACTGGCAGGTAGAAGAATTTAAAATGAAAGCTGCAGTATAGTCGCTATTAAAATACTGACCAAGCCCATCAGCAGTTATATATTGTATAATAGAGTTTGTACTGATACTGCTGATAGTAACAGTTTTAACCTGTCCGTATGCATAGCCGCCAATGCCCGCAAAATTGATGGCCGAGTCAATAGTGCCAATCGCTTTTAAGGTGCCATCCACATAGATTGTAGAGTTGTCGCCACCTGAATTGGGAAACTGTAAAGTAACACCTGGTTTAACAGTTAGTATTTTGCTTTGTGGCACAACCAGCTTCCCTAATAACCGATAATAATTTCCCGGTGTAAGTATTGCGTTCCTGGCAATGCTCCCACCTGCAAGACCTATACCTATTCCAGTAGTATTATTGCTCAATTTGCCAAGGTTATCAATAGAAATATACACACCGAGGTTGCTGTAACCTGTAAGGTTGTTGTTACTTACAATACTGGCATCATCCAATTCTATAGCAGTTCCTTTAGTATTTATAATATTGCAGTTTTTCAGTTGAAAGGTAGGCGATTGTAAAATTATACCAGCAGTATAATCACTGTTAAAATACTGTCCAAGTCCGTCGGCTGTTACATACTGCATAATGGAATTGGCACTTAGATTACTGATGGTAATGGTCTTATCCTGACCATAAGCATATCCGCCAACACCTGTGATATTTACGGCCGAATCAACAGTTCCAATTGCTTTTAAGATACCATCCACGTAAATAGAAGAACTGTTGCCACCTGCATTTGGAAGTTGAATTGTTGCACCCGGCTTAATAGTTAGTATTTTGCTTTGAGGAATAATTAATTGCCCTAATAAACGATAGATATTGCCGGGAGCAATTGTTGCGTTTTTAGTAATTCCCGTTCCGCCTAAAAGACCGATGTAAAGACCGGTATTATTATTACTTAGTTTATTGAGATTATCCAGCAGAATAATAACTGCCAGGTTGCGGTAGCCATTGAAGTTATTATTGCTTACTATACTGGCATTATCCAGCTCTACTGCTGTGCCTACAGCATTAATAATATTGCTATTCTTAAGCTGACAGGTTGAAGAGTTTAAGATGAAAGCTGCGGTGTAATCACTACTAAAATACTGTCCAAGTCCATCAGCCGTTACATACTGTATGATAGAATTGGCACTCAAGCTGCTGACAGTAACGGTTTTAACTTGACCATACGCGTAACCGCCGGTGCTTGTAAAATTGATAGCAGAGTCAATAGTGCCAACCGCTTTTAAAGTACCATCCACATACATAGTAGAATTATCACCGCCGGCATTTGGAAACTGTATAGTTACACCGGGTTTTATAGTAAGAACTTTGCTTTGAGGAACAATTAATTGCCCCAGTAAGCGATAATAATTACCCGGAGTGAGTGTTGCATTTTTAGTAATGCCTGCTCCCCCTAAAAGACCTATGTATAACCCTGCATTATTACTGCTTAGTTTATTGATGTTATCCAGTAGCACGATGATGGCTAAGTTACGGTAACCTGCAATGTTGTTATTGCTTACTATGTTAGCATCATCCAGCTCCACTGCCGTACCTATGGCATTAATAATATTGGAGTTCTTAAGCTGGCATGTGGGAGAATTCAAAATGATAGCTGCAGTATAATCACTGCTGAAGTACTGCCCAAGTCCATCGGCTGTTACATACTGCATAATAGAGTTGGTGCTGAGGGTACTGATAGCAATGGTTTTAACCTGACCGTATGCATAGCCGCCAGTACTTGTAAAATTAATAACTGAATCAACAGTTCCAATAGCCTTTAAGGTACCATCTACGTAGATTGTAGAAGTGCTGCCACCTGCGTTTGGAAACTGGACGGTGACTCCCGGTTTTATTGTAAGTGTTTTCCCCTGGTCAACAGTAACGGCACCCGTAATGGTGTACGGGCTGCCGGCGATATTCCAGGTAGTGTTGGCGGTGATGTGGCCGCTTACATTGGTGGGGAGGGCTTTTGCACTCATGGCTATAGCCCAAAAGATCAGAAAAAGGGGTAAAAACTTGTTCATAGCTTTTCGTTTTTAAGAGGCGTTGTTTGAGGTAAAAAGAAGGTAGCAGTTCCGGTTGGTTGCAGGTAATTCCATAACTAAAGTACAAAAATCTGATAACGCCAAACGTATAATTACATTTACAATATTTGCAGCAGTGCAGCCGGCGGGCAACAACAATGTAACCGGCAGTATAAACACAGACAGCGCAATGCATTACCCGTTTGCCAATCCCGCGAATTGCAGTAGGTTTGACCTTCTTTGTCTTATACCAACTAAACCACCATCCTAACCATGAGTTTGTATGCCATCACCCAATATCAGAACGAACTGGAAAAGATCATTCAATACGGTGGCAGTAAAAAAGAAACCGCTATCCGCGCCGCATTTTATTACCTGCTGAATGAATACGCCCGCAGCAAAGACCTGATGCTGATTGCCGAGATTTCTACCAGGAACAAGGGGGGCAAAATCATTACGCCCGACGGCACGCTTAAAGACTATATCCGCAACGACTGGGGCTATTGGGAAAGCAAAGAGGAAAGCGATGGGCGTTGCCGGTACCAAAGTGAGTGTGGAAAAAGTATTACGGTTCTTCGGCGGGTATGAACGCTTTATTCAGTACCACCAGTTGCAACATAGCGGTTCAACACTACTTTAGAGTAGTTGATTGAACCTGCTTTAACCTGTCAGGTTCAGGAACGGGACAGGTTTATTCAGTACAACTTGAATCGAATTAATTAACCTGGTTTAACCTATCAGGTTCAGGAACGGGACAGGTTGGGAAGAGATAGTAAAATGTTGGGAAATAGAATGCTGTCTGCCCCGATTGCACAAAATCGGATGTTGTGTTTAGTGCTTATGTTTTCGTGAATATGAGTTTATTGTTGCCAACAGAAACTATATATAAATCGTTAGTTCGTATGTTTTCTAACACTTTCTTATATAATAAGGCTTTAGATTCATCAGTAATGTTTTCATATCCTAAAGATCCGGTCTTTGGATGCAAAAACATTAAATACAATTTTTCATCCTTTATCAGCAATAAAAAATATACTCTAAACCCGCCACTCCCATTTAATCGTTTCTTTATGTATGGGGTTTCGTCGCTGTTATTAAGCCTTGTCCCTGAAACTAATTGAGGAATTTCCTTATTGAAGAAATAACCAATAATGTCATTTTCTATTGAAGAATACGAGTTCTTTTTCTTTAGTTTTTCAAATTGGACTTTAAAGTCCTCCAAACACAATATTGTCATTTAGATTAACGATAGCTCTTTAGTAGTTTCCTTAAATTCCGCGATGTTTGGTAAAAAAAAGAAAGTTGACTCAAGGTCACTTGCAACTTCTTTAAGGTCGTCTATAGCAGTTTTAAAATTTTTAATTTCATCTTTCGCAATTCCTTTCGCTCTAATAAAATTTAAGGAAACGTACTGTCTCAATAATGAAGAGCGTAAGTCTCTTATAGAAGAGATTAAATCATTGATTAGTATTAAAGACTCAGTATCCAAATCGTTGAACCAGGATATTTGTTCGATTTGTTCGACAAGAGAATTTATTTTTTCTGTTTTTGAAGAAAAAACTTGTTTAAAATCTAAAACTTTGTCTAAAAACCTGTTGACTTTTTCTTCATCAAAGAAACCTTCTTGCTTCTCTTCAAAAGAAAACTTTCTAACGCTTTCAAAAGTTGCTGATATTTTAGGTTTATATGTCAGACAGTCCATTCTTTAAATTTTAGTGCAAATTTATAACATAAACATAGGGCGTTCTGTTTGATAAAAGCAAAACTGGTTTTTTTCTATTTTGATAAGTGATAAAACAGGCAATCTGTTAGCATTAAACACAACATAGCGGTTTCATTACTACTTTAGAGTAGTTGATTGAAACTGTTCAACCTGTCAGGTTCAGGAACGGGACAGGTTGAAAACAATTAACCACCAATCAATACCATGGCAGCAAACAACAATGATTATTTAGCTTTTATAAAGTACGAAGGAAAATTAGTGGAGCATGGCTATTTAGATGCAAGAAAGTCGGCAGAAGCTTTAACCGGCATAGATGAAGTACTGAGATATTTTTTGTACCAGGTAAACCAGGACTTAAGCAAGCTGGAGTTTGATATACCGGTAAGGATGCAGAAAGGAAGCTGGGAAGCCCTGCTACCGCCTGATTTTGGCGGATGGTTGTTTCGTATGCTGGAAACGGGTATTGGTAAATATGTATATACCGCGCTTACGGATATGGAAAAACACGACGTTGAAAACAAAGGCGGGAAAGACATTGCCAGGGAAGCGGTAAAAGCTATAAAATGGGTGTTGACAATTGCAGGTCATGTACACTCGATGACTGTAAAAAAGTTCGATAACGTGGATTTCAGAACCGCCGAAAATGGCGAAATAGCAGCGGGTATCCGGAACGATGAAGACCGTATAATGTATGTGCCTCAAAAGTACCTGGAGCTATACGCTAAATGTCCCCCAAAGCTGTTTTCTAAATTAACGAAGATTGTTGAGGAAGAAAGAACATTGGTAATAGGCTTTCATCCGGATCAATCCTCAGATGCGGATGACAGTAAGGAAGACATACGAATAGCCATTAGGGAGAAATATGTGTTTACAGACAGGGAAGATGATAACACTACTGTTTTCCCGGAACTTACGCATGGCGCCTACGCCGAATTGAAAGGGCATGTAACCAGAGGAAACGAAAACACCAATACGATCGGTTTCGATTACCTGCATCATATACTTATCTGTACGCCTGCCAATGGAAGCATAAGGGTGTATAAGCGTTTGCTTTTTACAAACTGCCTGATTAAAGGTTATGTTGACAGAACGAATGAGGAAGGAAGCGAAGTGGAGAAAAAGCCGAGAATCCGGTTTATTGATCTGATAGATATATCAAAGCCCAGTACGCAGTTAGGCTTATTTTCGAGGTAAAATTCATAGCTCCATATCAGTTCGCGTCCTTACGAGCCTTTGCTGCCGATACAGCACTGCTGTTATTACGCTTAATGCCGCCATAAAAAATAGTACTTTAAAATTAACCTGTCCCGTTCAGGAATGGGGCAGGCCGGAGTTTACAAACCTGTCTTACCTTTAGTTTATGAAAGCTTTATTCATCCTTATCTTCTTCCTTATGTTTATCAACGCACAGGGCCAGGTTACCGACCAGAGCGGCTGGAAAATATACTATGATAAAGAATTTTATTTCTCGCTTTCCTATCCGCCCGGCTGGGAATTTCACCAGGACACGAACCATACCAAGTGCATCATCTATGCACCGGTGTATAAAGGCGCCAAATACCGGGCAAATGTGGCGGTTGATGCGTTTGCACTGCCAGCAGGCGGCGAAAAAGTAACGGTTGCCCAGTTTGCAGAAGCCAGCTTCGGGCAGTTCCGGAAAAACATGCAGGATTGCCGGGTGATGATTACAAAAGACGTTTCGCACGATGGCATTCCGCAGTTCCTCGTGGTAGCCAACGGGCTTGTTAACGGTAAATATGTGTATGTAAAACAGTTGTATTGCCTGTATCAGCGCATCGCGTATGTCATCAATTACCTTGGCGAGGCGGGAATCAAAGACCCGTATGCCATTGCCGCCGGCGACATTATCAGTTCGTTTAAGCCATTAAAAACACGCTCGCAGTAATTTCTTTGTAGAAGCAGGCTAACCGGCCGGGTTTAAGAACCGGGCCGGTTGAAAAAGTCAATATCAGTTTAACTGTATTTATTTTGCTGTTGAGCATTTCACCCGCCAGCCGCCCGGTTTCAATTAGTGCAGCATCAGCCGATTGAGAAGTAAGCACAAACGCTCAATCTTCTTTCCATTTCCAGGTAAAACCGCAGCAGGTATGCTTATCCTTAATTATCGCTTTGCGCAGGTTAGCCGTAAAGGCGCCTACTGCCTGTGCCGCCTGGTTAAGGCTGGGGAAAGTTTTTAATTCTTTACCGGCCAGGTCGCACTGGATCACCGGTTTTGGATCATTAACGGGCGATGTAATAAGCCGCGGCACACGTGCTACATTTCCTTCCCGCCACAAATAGCCTTTATAATAATGCGGCGGCTTATTTAATGCATGAAGCACGCCGCTGGCCGTACCATGTAACTGTGTTGCAGCCTTTTGCAGCGTCTCATAATAATTTAATCTTTCACCCAGCAGGCTAAACTGCGTTACCGGTTTTAAGAAGGGTGTCCGTTTTCTTTTGACGGTTCGGTTTTGCCTTTTCTGCGGGTTGCTCAGTTCCAGGTTGTCCACGTGTATGTTTAAGCCGTTCGTATCCTTATACTGAACCAGCAGTTCCCGATGGGCGTCTAAATCAAAACGCTTGTTAAACAGGTAATACACGTACCTCGCCGTTCTAAAATATCTTGCCTGCTTGTTTACCCTAAAGCAGCACACGATATAGCAGCAGTAATCATGGTTAAAAGGGCTTGCCTGTATAAATACTTTTTGAGACATGATTTTTTCCTGTATAAACCCTTCTGTTTTAAACTGTGGGAAAGAGGTCCAGCGCTTTATTCTTTTTATGCGCCCGTAATTCGAGATTTCATAGTATTCCTCATAATCCGGAAAGGCTTTCCATACTTCATCGGGCAGATTCTGAAGACTTCTGTTTTGAAACGGATAAGTATTGGCCGGTATAACCAGTTTTCGCTTTTTCATTGTTCTCCTTTTTTGCTTTTTGGTTAAGGGTTCCGGATAAATTGTTTTATAAAGCTGTGCGCTATAGATTACGGGCATAGGGCAGCGCCGGTATCGTTAGCAATTTTAAAGTTAAGGAATATAGAGAAAAGAACTGCAAAAGCACCCGACAATCTGGCAACGGAATAAGCTGCGCGACAATACCCTTAAGTACACGATGAGTATAGGATAAGTAAAGGATAAACCTGTAAGGATCGGCTGCCAGGTTGACAAGCAAAAGCACAAGCAAACCGAGTATTCCGTTCATTCACCGGTAGTTTACCACCAGCCGCTACGGGCTTTTCCTTTCGCTGCCCTGTTACTATACCGGCCGTTTGTGGTTGGCTTAAAGCAACGCCCGGTATAGCAGTTACATAGAACGATGCCATAATAACCGGCCGGTTACTTATGTTTGTAGCAGCATATAAATTGTTTATCCCGCCGGGCGGTTTGCCTGTATAGGAGCACCGGAAGGCCGGGGAAAGCACTTAAAACTACCGTATGAAAAATGTAATGACAAGTATGATGAGCGCGCTCCTGTGCTGGCTCCTGCTAAGCAACATCGCTTTTGGACAACCGGAAAACAACGATTGGGAAAACCCGCAACTGTACGAACTGAATAAGGAAAAGCCGCATGCTACCTTTATGCTGTTTGATAAAAAAGAAGACGTTGCAGGAGACGATTACAGCCGCTCGCCCTATTACAAATCGCTGAACGGAACCTGGAAGTTTGTGTATGTAGATAAATATGCAGACCGGCAGCAGGACTTCTACAGGACCGATCTGGACGACAGCAAATGGAATGCTATTGCCGTACCTTCCAACTGGGAGCTGAAAGGCTTTGGCATTCCTATTTATACCAATATCACGTATCCGTATCCAAAAAATCCGCCCTTCATCGGCGAGAACAACCCGGTAGGCACCTACCGCACTGTATTTACGGTTCCCGACAACTGGAGCGGCAGTGAAGTAATGCTGCAGTTCGGCTCGATCACCGGCTGCGCCTTTGTGTATGTAAACGGACAAAAGGTGGGACTCACAAAAGCCTCCAAATCGCCCGCGGAATTTGATATAACAAAGTATCTTAAAAAAGGCAGTAACCTCCTGGCCGTGCAGGTATTCCGCTGGCACGACGGCAGCTATATGGAAGACCAGGATTTCTTCCGCATCAGCGGTATCGAAAGGGACGTGTGCCTGTACGCACTGCCGAAGCTGAGTGTGTGGGATTTCTTTTTAAAGACCGACCTCGATGCGCAATATAAAGACGCCATTTTTAGTGCCGATGTTGACCTGCGGCAATTTGCAGGCAATACCGGCAAGAGCGGCCTGCTGAAATTGGAAATACTGGATAAAGCAGGCAAGGCCGTGTTTACCCAGGAAAAAAGAGCGGTGCTTACGGCAGACAGCATCACAACCGTTCGCTTTAACGGCACCGTAAAAAATCCGCTGAAATGGAGCGCCGAAGCGCCCAACCTTTACGACTGCATTATTACGCTCAACACCGGCGGAGACGCCGCCGTTACTTACACCGGCGCTAAAACCGGTTTTAGAAAAGTAGAGATAAAAGACGCGCAGCTACTTATTAACGGCGTGGCTACTTATGTGCATGGCGTAAACCGGCACGAGCACGACCCTGTAAACGGTCATGTGCCCAACCGGGAGCTGATGCTGAAAGATATCCGGATGATGAAGGAGAATAATATTAATGCAGACCGCACCTCGCACTATCCCAACGACCCGTACTGGTACAAGCTGTGCGATAAATACGGACTTTACCTGGTGGACGAAGCCAATGTAGAAACGCATGGCATGGGCGCTTCGCTGCAGGGCTGGTTCGATACGACCAAACACCCGGCTTACCTGCCCCTGTGGGCGCCCGAATATTTCGACAGAATACGGCGGGTGGAAGAACGCGATAAAAACCATCCAAGCGTCATCATCTGGTCAATGGGTAACGAAACCGGCAACGGCAAGGTTTTCCACGATGCCTACCTGTGGCTGAAGCAGCGGGACAGGAGCAGGCCCGTTCAGTTTGAGCAGGCCGGCGAAGACTGGAACACCGATATCGTTTGCCCGATGTATCCCGGCATCAATTCGATGAAGCGCTATGCGGAAGACGCCACCAAAACACGGCCGTATATCATGTGCGAATACTCCCATTCCATGGGCAACAGCAACGGCAACTTCCAGGAGTATTACGACGTAATCCGGAGCAGCAAAAAAATGCAGGGCGGCTTTATCTGGGATTGGGTGGACCAAGGCATGCAAACGACTACCGGCGACGGCAGAATCTTTTATGCTTATGGCGGCGACCTCGGCGGTTATCACCTGCAAAATGATGAGAACTTTTGCGCCAACGGTCTGGTGGCTGCCGACAGAACACCACACCCGGGCCTCCACGAAGTAAAAAAGGTGTATGCTAAAATTCTCTTCCTGCCAAAGGATATTTCCAAAGGAAGCATCACGGTAAAAAACATCTACGACTTTACCAACCTGGACCAGTTCAATTTCAGTTGGGAGCTGATGCGCAACGGAGAAAAAATAAAGGACGGCACTTTTGCCGTAAGCCTTGCGCCGAAGCAACAAAAAGACATCACCCTTCCACTGCCTTCTTTTAAATCAGCCGAAGGCGCAGAGTATTACTTAAATGTGTATGCCACCACAAAAACGGCTACCGACCTGGTGCCGGCGGGCAGTGAAATAGCGCGGGAGCAATTTAAAACCGGGGGCGATTATTTTACACGCGCCGCTGCAACAGACAGCAAACTGCAAACAAAGAAAGAAGTCGATAAACTTACCTTCTCATCCGGTACTGTGAGCGGCGAATTCGACCTTCGCCAGGGACGTTTTACCAGGTACGCTTTAAACAACGGCCGCGGGATGATCAGCCGGTTTCCCGAGCCGTACTTCTGGCGCGCGCCAACCGATAATGACTTTGGCAACAACATGCCGGCCGACCTCGGTATCTGGCGGACAGCGCATGTAAACCCCACCGTAAAAAGTGTAACCGCAGGCGAACAGACGAAAGACGGCTTATCTGTAAAAGTGTTGTATGAGCTTGCCGGTATTCATGTTCCCTATACGGTTGAATACCTTATTGAGAACGACGGCGGGGTGCGCATTACCGCGTCTATTGATATGAACGGCAGGGATTTGCCGGAACTGCCCCGTTTTGGTATGCGTATGGAGCTGCCGCAGCAGTACAGCCACCTGAGCTACTATGGCCGTGGGCCCTGGGAAAATTATACCGACCGCAATACCGCTTCATTTGTCGGGCTGTACAACGACAGTGTAGCCAACCAGTATGCCTGGAACTATATCCGCCCGCAGGAAAGCGGGTACCGGACAGATGTGCGCTGGGTATCGCTAACCAGTAGTGATGGAAAAGGTATTACTATTGAAGGCCTGCAGCCCATTTGCTTTAGCGCTATCAACAATATGGCCGAAGATCTTGACCCCGGGCTTACCAAAAAGCAACAACATCCAACCGACATCAGGCCGCGAAATGCTGTGTTCCTCAACATAGACCTGAAGCAACGCGGTGTGGGCGGCGACAATAGCTGGGGCGCTTTGCCGCACGATCAGTACCGGCTGCTGGATAAAACCTATACATACAGCTATGTGATAAAGCTGACTGGCAAATGAGCGCTTAGCCACTGTTATCCAAACATTCCGGTTATTAGCCTGGATGCAGTGTCTATTAAATTATTTGAAGTTTCCGGCGGGGGACGCCCGCAGATTGCCGCGCTACGCGATAGTGTCTCCTCATCCGGAATCTAACGGTAATGTACTCAAAAATGGTTGGTGGTATTTTGATATTTTAGTATTAATATGCCGTGGTTAATCTGAAGAGGAAGCAGGCGCTGCTGGAGAGCAACCTGTCAGAAATAGGATTGATGCTTATACGAAAAAAGTAAGGGGTTGAACACTTGTGGTGTTCAACCCCTTTTTTTGGTAAGCGGCATGTCTAAAAAAACTCATTTGGTGTTTGATAAAAAGATATACCATTTGATGAAGTTGACACGGTGTTCCCTGCTTAGTCCCCGATGCAGGTCGAGATGGTTTTTAAGATGCCCAAAGTACCCTTCAATACCATTGGTAGTAGCTGGTATTTTGTCGTTGTTGAGGTAATGGAACATGTTAGGTAAAGCTCTTTTGATGCTAAAGTAAGAGCGCCTTAACAGCTTGTGTTTGTACCAGTATCTTCCTGTGTCTTTGTTATAGGCTTTTTCAGCGAGGTAATCTTTATGCCTGTTGTACCAGGCGGTTAGTTCGTTGGTCCAATGGAGGCGGTCATTAGAAGACTTGATTTTAAGAAGCATCAAAACCAAAGTTCTCAATTCTACCCCTGCCGGATGCTTTGGAAACCTTGTGAGCCACAGCAAGCACATTCTTTGGATGTGTACCAAACATCGCTGAACAGCAACGCCGGGAAGGGATTTTTTAATTGCTTTAAGCGTACTTTTATGTCCATCGGTGGTAATGCTGTCGATGTGAACACCCAGCTTGATGAGGTTATCTAAGTCTTCTTTTATTTCGCTAAAATGTTCTCCGTCTGTAATGCGGATGAGCTGTGTATAACCATCCTGATCATC
The DNA here is from genome assembly GCA_965247435.1 of Ilyomonas sp. GTDB lineage: Bacteria > Bacteroidota > Bacteroidia > Chitinophagales > Chitinophagaceae > Ilyomonas. Next base: position 4,851,541 of record OZ252019.1, read on the forward strand.
CTGATAGCACACTACACAAAACTGCTTAAAATAGGTTGCATCCATTCGCAGATGAACATCCTTGCGCTTAATAAGCTTTACCTGAGGAGACTGCTCTAAAAAAGTATAAAACAATCGTTGCAGAGCAGCTCTTGACAGCCTGCTGTCACGGCTCAATGTCGCGTAGGTTTGCCTTTCCAAAATCCACTTTTCAAACCAGATAAAATAATTTCTAAGACGCTGCTCAGGAGCACTCCTGGTAAACAATATCCCACAATTGTTGCATTTAAATCTTTGCTTACCTCCACGCTTCCCCCACCTGATTACTGCCAAAGAACCGCAAGCCCAGCACCGCTTTTTGTATTACTGTTCATACAACAAAAAAAGTTTACTGAAATTACTTTCAGTAAACTTCCTTCAAACCTTTACCTGCATTGCCTTTTAGAAGATTTTACCAACCATTTCTGAGTATTATACCAATCTATCTGAATAGATGAACAAACTTAATTGACACGGTACTGAATATAAAAAAATAATTCCGTGAAGTTGTATGTAAATAATTATCGTTTACTTTAGGGCTACCGATTGATCCATTCAAAACCTACTTTATGCCATATACCTCCTTAACGCCGGCGCAAAAAGCACAGTACGATACCGACGGCTATCTGATAGTAAAAAACTTTTTAGACCGGGACGAGACAGACCTGTTATACGGCCTCGCCACCGGTGATAACGTGCTGCGCAATAATGCTTTCGACCTGAACGATCAAACCGGGAAAAGCACCAAGCTCACGCTTTGGTTTACGCCCGGCAACGATACATTCGGGCTGCTTACCCGCAGCGAAAAAATAGTAAACGCTGTAAAAGCCCTGGCTAATGAAGAAGCTGAAATATGCCACTTCCATTCTAAGCTGATGCAGAAAGAACCCAGGGTGGGCGGGGCCTGGGAGTGGCACCAGGATTATGGCTACTGGTATAAAAACGGTTTTCTTTTTCCCGATGCCATGATCAGTGTAATGCTTGCATTAACGAAAGCCAATAAAGAAAACGGCTGCATACAGGTGCTGAAAGGCTCGCATAAAATGGGCAGGATAGAACACAATTTTGCAGGCGAGCAGCAAGGCGCCGACGCCCCGTTTGTAGAGCAGGCGTTAGACCGTTTTGAAAAAGTGTATGTGGAAGTGGAAGCCGGCGATGCCTTATTTTTTCATAGCAATATCCTGCACATGTCCGAAGCCAACTTATCCGACAGGCCGCGCTGGTCGCTGATCTCCGTATATAACCTAAGTTATAATATTCCGTTCCGGGAGAAAAACACCTCCTGCATTACGCCGGTACAGGTAGTGCCGGACGATGCGGTGCTCCGTTCCGCCGGGGCCGGTTTATCGGAAGGAACAGACTTCCTGCGCAAGGAAAATGAGATTACCCTGAACGTACAATAAGAAGCTGGTTGAATTGGTTGTTTGATATTGGTTATTATAGTATCAACTAAGTACTTCATCAAAAGTATATTTACTTAATCTGACTACAGATTCCGCCAGGCGCTCAAGACGCCAGGGGCTAAAGCCGCCGTTGGTTTGAATGCAATATAGTTTTTAAGGCCGGCGGTAATTACGGAATGATGGCTTAAAATACGATCATTTAATTTTGATAAAATACTTAGACTTAAATAAGGATGGCTATTCGCTAAGTTCTTTACTTTCCACAAGAAAAAGAACGATGAACGATAAGTAGTAAAGGATAATAATTTCGACGACCTGCTTAAAACGTAAAAATTAATTTTAAGTGCCTTGCGCATCAAAGGTTTTTTAAGTATAATCGCTTACAGTAAGTTTTTGTTTATCATTTTTTGCTTAATCAAAAGGTAACCAAACCCTGCCTTTGCCGGCAGGCAGGAAGATGGAGGAAAACAGGTTCGCTCCGCGCATTTATTTCGTTGATAAATATTTTATTGGTTTCGGTAACGCAGTTTTCCTTGCCTGCACCGCCACATAGCCTAAGAGAAATTTCCTGTTTATGAGAGTTTGGTTTGGCTAACAATGATTTTAGCAGCGTCTTTTATAATTTTTTTTCCCGCAGAAGTTGAAATTTATTCAGGTAATTATGTACTTAACGTACTAACTCTTTTACGGAATGGAAGCTAACACTATTGAATTAGACTATTTGCCGCGTATGCCGCAAAACAAAAGCATGACGATTGGCTGTATCGGCGCCGGGTTCATTATGGCCGATTGCCATTTGGTGGCTTACCGGCAGGCAGGCTTTAATCCCGTAGCGATTGCTTCTCGCAACGCTGCAAACAGTAAAGCTGTTGCAGAGCGGCATCACATAGAAAAAGTGTATGCTGATTATAAAGAATTGCTGAATGATGAGTCCATTTCGATAATAGATATTGCGGTGCCGCCGGATATATTAATGGAGGTTATTGGCGAAGCAGTTAAACACGCGGCGCACATCAAAGGCATCCTGGCGCAAAAGCCAATGGGCAGAAACTATGCGGAAGCGAAACAGATTGTAGAGTTGTGTGCAGATGCCGGTATTGCCCTTGGCGTTAATCAAAATATGCGGTACGACCAGTCTATCCGCGCCTGCAAATCTTTACTCGATCAAAAGCTGCTGGGCAAACCTGTTTTTGCATCCATTGATATGCGGGCCATCCCGCACTGGATGGACTGGCAGGAGCGTTTGGGATGGGCTACGCTACGCACCATGAGCATTCATCACTTAGATACTTTTCGCTTTTTATTTGGCGATCCGCAACGTGTGTATTGCAGCGTAACAGGCGATCCGCGCACCGCCAAAAAGTTTGCCCATAAAGATGGTATTTCGCTGTATATTTTAGAATATGAAAATGGCCTGAGAGCTTCATCGTGGGATGATGTGTGGGCGGGTCCCTGCCGCGAAGGAAGTGCAGGCGATATTTATATCAACTGGCGGGTAGAAGGAACGGAAGGCATGGCAAGGGGCACCATTGGCTGGCCGTATTATCCAACACCTACGCCCAGTACTTTAGACTTTACTACGGTGCAGCATCCGGGTGCATGGCTGCAGCCGCGCTGGAAGGAAGTATGGTTTCCCGATGCATTTGCCGGCCCGATGGCACAACTGATTTGTGCGGTTGAAGAAGGAGAGGAACCGGAGATCAGCGGGAAAGACAATCTGAAAACAATGGCGCTGGTAGATGCGTGTTACCAGTCTTATAAAGTACACCGGGCGGTTGAGATAGCAGAGATTATGGCGGGATAAGTGTTAAAGAAATTAGTTGATAATACAAGCTTATCATTTCGCAATTGCTGTTATTAGCTATTAATAGTACAATCAAACTTAATGGCGGCTTTGTGCGGTTTTTGTATTTTACTTTAATTGAAAAAAATTCTATGTGTCACTTAAATACAGTGTAACTTAAATTATTTCAAGTTTTAGGCGGGCGGGGACGCCCGCCCATAGCCATGCTACCGGGTGGCGCCGCAACATCCGGACTATACAGGATATGTAAACTAACTTAAGTTACAGTGTAGTAAGTATAACCTCACATAAATTTATTTCATTTTTTAACAAGTGTGAACACTGAGGAGGTTACAGGTTTGATTGCTTACAGTAAGTTTTTGTTTGTCACTTTTTGCCTGATTAAAAAGTAACCAACCTGCCTGTCGGCAGACAGGAAAATCAAGGACGGCATGATTGCTCCGCCCCGCCGGCTGGCGGGGCTGCCAAATTGCCTAAGTTACATCGTTAATGCTTTGTGTAATGATTGGCTGACGATAAAATTAGCATACCTGTAATCGTATAGTTGCTGTAAGCTCCTGATACTTTAGTTGACAATCTAATTAACTTTTATAAACTTTCATTTCAAAAACTAAAATAAATCAACATGATACAGGTTGGTATTTTCACCGGTTACTTTCCTTACTCGCTCGAAGAAACGGCACAAAAGATTCGTGCCATTGGTTTCAACACGGTTCAGTTGGATGTAAGTTTTAAAGACATGGATTTTGCTACAGATCAGATTACCTCCGGCAAATGCAAAAAGATACGGGATACTTTCCGCCATTATAATCTACCCGTTTCCTGCATTTCGGGCTATACCAATTTAGTACATCCCGATGGAGATAAACGCAAGGCCAACCTCGCGCATCTGAAGCAGTTGATCCGCTATGCCAACGAATTAGGCTCGCCGTATGTAATCAGCGAATCGGGAACGTTTGACACGGAAAGCGATTGGGTGCATCATCCTAAAAATAAAACGGAAGAAGGCTATGCAGACTGCCGGGATGTGATTGCAGATTTAGTGGATTTTGCACGGCAGCAAGGCGTGACTTTTTTGGTGGAGACGTATGTAAACAATGTGATTGGTTCCATTGAAGAAACGCTGCGCCTGTTTGCAGATATTACCGATCCGCATCTTGGATTGCTGATGGACCCGACCAACTACTTTGAAGAGCACAACATTGATAAAATGGACAGCACGTTACACCAGATCTTTAATGCGTTGGCGGGCAAAGTAAAAATAGCCCATGCCAAAGATGTTAAGTTAGCTTCTGCTTCGCAAGGTGTGCAAATGGCCAATATTGATGCAAGTGAAGCGCATGCATTGCGCGGTGTTGGGATGATTGAATTGCCGGCGCCCGGCTTAGGCTCGCTGAATTATGATTTGTACCTGAAACTGTTAAGCCGGTATTATCCTAATATTCCTATTATTATTGAGCATCTGGAAGAAAGCGACGTACCGCGCGCCAAACAATTTTTAGATGAAAAGCTGATGGCGCAGGGATGCTGATTTGGAGCAGAGCACCTGCTTGCGTAATGAGAAACTAAATTTTGTCTGGCCGGCCTCTTAATAAATAAAGCCTTCCTGCGTCAGTTTGTTTATGCCTTTCTTTTCCCTGCCAAATTGGCTTTTTTTACTACCGGAAGCAGCAGCATAATTCCTGTAAAAAAACCACTGCCATATACAAACAGTAAAGGATACCTCGTGGCCAGGGTAATCGCATCGTTGGGCTGCACGGTAACCATTTTTACAAAGGGTTCTGTGCTGCGTTCCTGTGTGGCTATACGCCCCGAAGCCTGCATTAATCCCGAATAGCCATTGTTGCAGTTAACGATTACATCTCTCCGCGTGGTTACTGCACGCAGCCTTGCATTATAGTAGTGCATGCCAACGATGTAGGTATTATTAAACCAGCCATCGTTGCTCATGTTGCACAAAAAAGTGGCGCCTTGTTGTACCGCGTTACAAGCAGCCTGCGGCACGGTGCATTCATTACAAATCATAATGCCGGCTTTGCCATACGCAGTGTTTAAAGGCGCTGCATGGGCAGCATCATTTCGTTCTGTAAAACCTTTGCTGGAAAAGAAGGGAATAATGATGCCATGTACCGGGTTTTCGATCAGGGAAAGCAGGTATTGCTTATCATAACGCCCGGCTACATCGCCGTTCGGAAGTAAACAATACGCCGAGTTATACACTTCGGTAGCAGTGCGTTCGGTATTAATGCCCATGATATGCGTAGCCTTTGATGATGCAGTGATTTTCAGCACTTCGTTTACCAGGTCATCATCCTTTCGGTATGTCCACGGTATGGCCGATTCCGACCATACAATAAGGTCAGGATGCAGTTGCGCGGCTTCGCGGTTAAGGTTTAATAAGCGCTGCGCAAGCATATTGCCGTTAGCCTCGTTCCACTTCATTTCGGGCGGAATATTTTCGGCAAGTATGGCAACCGTAAATGATTTACCCCGCGTAACTCCGTTATTAAAAGATTGCTCTATAAAATAGCCAATAAACAGGTAAGTGATAATGGCAATTGCCGGAATAAACAACTGTTTATACTGTTGTTGAAAGAGATAAGCCGCAATCAGGTAATTGACCAGCACCACTATAAAGCTTAAGATAGGAATGCCAAAATAAGCTGCCGGCTGAATGGCATATTCGTTACCCGCTATAGCATACGCCGAATGGAAATCAAACCACGGAAAGCCGGCTGATACCAGCATCAGTAAAGCTTCGGCTATGGTGAAAACAGCGGCAGCAACCAAGGCATTAGTGATAACAGTGCTTGGATGCGCAGTACCTCTTTTAAGCTTGCCAAAACAATACATCAGCAGGCCAAAATACAAGGCAAGAAAAAGGGCTGAAATAAGGAAAACCCCAATGCCAAAAAAGATGCTGCTGCCGGTAAATCTTTCTGCGCCCGGTATCATCCAGTAAAATGCAAAAATGGCAATTGCAGCACCGAATATACATCCGCATTTAAATGCTCTTTTTGAGGAGCTGTTGAATAAAGTAAGGAACAGCGGAACATAGCATAGCCATGCAAAAAAGAAGTTGCTATGGCTTACTGCAATAAAGGTAAGTATGCCTGCAATCAGCGGTCCCGCCCAAGTATTCTTAAACAGCTTTGTTATCATAAATCTCAGCGCTTGTAGCTACCGCCTGTTGATGTATATAATTTTATTTTTAAAACAGCACCGGTTTTTTTTACTGCCGGTAACAAGCGTAAACGGAGGCTTTGCAGAGACTGACTTATGTTTTGTAAGTGCTTGTCAGTCCTGTCTTCCCCGATGGAAACACAAAACAGAAAAGGAAAGAACACAAATAACGGTTCTTTCCTTTTCTATTGTATCAATTCATTTTATTGAACCATCACCTTACTGCTTTCATCTACATCGCTGCCTTTTATATGCAGTATATATACACCGGCGTTCAAAGAATTGGTTATATGCAGGCTGTATGTTATGCCTGGCTGCGCCCCTTTAAACACTTCGCTGTGCACCGGTTTGCCATTGCTTGCCGATAGGGTAACCTGCAAATCGCCGCCACTGTAATGTTGCAGGCTAAAGTGGATAGTATTACGCTGTGCAGGGTTAGGAAATACCGATATAACCGAAGCGTGTTCTGCCCCTATTTTAAGTGATTGGGTGCCGGTGATGCTCACCTTTCCGTCTATATCATACTGCCGGATGCGGTAAAAGTTCATTCCCTGCAGCGGGCTGTTGTCGTACACTGCATAAGTATGTGCGCCGGTAGCGCCGCTTCCTTTTGTACTGTTGATGACCTTCCAGGTTTGGCCATCGCCGCTTCTTTCCACATCAAAACGCGCATTGTTTATTTCCGTTACGGTTGTCCATCGGAGCAGCACGCGGTTATCTGCAGCCCGTATATTAAAATCGGTGATATTCACCGGCAATACCGCCGATGTAGTTAAGGATGGAAACTCATAACCGATCAGATAATTGGCGGCATCCACCCTGAAATAATACGTTACGCCGGGCTTAATGTTCGCCGAAGGCTTAATCACATATTCAAACTCCGTGCGGGCGCCCCTCGGTACTGTTTGCACCGGCAATCTATCAGTAGATACAATCATCTTTCCTGCAACAAACGGGTAAGGCTGACCGCTTAACTGCGAAGTCGTTGCTTCGAGGTCCGTTACATTCGCACTGATGCCTGCCAATACAAAAGCATTAGCATTAGCTTTCACTTTAATAGTATCCCAATGTCCGCCGGTTTCGTTGCTGGAGTCTTCAAACAAGGCGCCATCCAAAACGCCGCCGGTACCGTTGTTGTACAGTTCGATACGCAGTCTTATAATGCTGTCTGCAGAGCCAATAATAACGGGCGTGTTTTGCGCAGCCATCCAGGTAGCAGATTTTTCTGTGCCGTCATCTTTGCGCCACCGCCAGACGCCTTGGGTGGTAAATGCAAAAAGCTGGTAGCTGGCAACCAGCATCACGGCGAGTAGTAAACTTTTTTTCATAATAGAAATTTGTTAGTTAAAGAATGTAAATGCATGCCTCCGTCATAAAGTAAAAATGCCGGTTAAACGTAGCCGTTTCATCCATATTCATGCTCAAAAATTATACTGCTTTTCATGCTGGTTTCATTTATATTTTACGGTGATAAACCTTGGACGTAAATGGTAGGGATGCCTGGTAATATTCTCAATAAAGTTGAAGGCGTTTACATTATAGCTGATCAGCAATTCGCCTGGTTTTGAAAGATGCGGATGCGCCTTGGCATTGTATGTGTAGAAGTCAATGGCATCGTATATCTCCGGCGTTTCCCACACTTTTTTATAGGGCTGAAAAGGACCTTCCGGCGATGCGCCCGCTTGTATCACTACATTGGGAGAATTGGTGTCTAACTCATACGTGGCAATCACCCGTCCGTCATCCATAAAAGACACACTCATTTCGTTGGAGATCCGGTCGGTAAGCGCCGCCGCCGCGTTGATGTCTTCATTCCAGGCAGCACCATCCCAAAACCGCCACTGATCGAAGCTGGTGAATTGCGTATCTCTTACCCTGGCTACCAACAATTCTTTTTTCGCTCCCCGCACACCATACACATATATGTATCCGTCCGGGTGCGGCGCTCCGGCGCCAACCGTATTGGGCAGCACACTTATGCCAAATACTACCTTGCCCTTTCCCTTACTGTCCTTCAAAAAGAAAGGCGTATCGTATTGCTTTTGATCTGTATAAGGCGGCTTGCTTCCTTTGGGTATTGCAATGAGCGAAAGCCCGATATCGTCAAACGGGTAAATGCCGCCGGGAACGCTTTTAATTAAGTAGGCAAACAGGTAAATGGTACTGTCTGCCGCATGGTCAAAAACACCATCACCGAGCCAGTAATAATTACCGGGCTGCGACCTGGGCGTATGCGGCTCAAACATAGAAAGAGAATGCCCTGCACTGTCTTTCCGGTAATAAAAATGAATGTTGTTCGGGTCTGGCTTGCCGCCCTGCAGGTAAGCAACAGAGTTGTGCAGCAGTTCCCAATCAGCCTGCAACGTATCTGCCACTATATTGCCGATGATGCAATCACTGAACCAGAAAAACGTGTTCGTCTGAGTAGCTTTTCCGGGCGCTTCCACGCCGTTGGCTGCCATGCTGTAAATGCCGTCGGCGCCAATCCAGCCTTTGCTGTGGCGCAGCATTTCTGCCCATTGCGGCGCAGGCTTGGTAACAATCTGGCTGGCCGAATCCTGCTCGTACCATCTTGCAGGAGATACAATATTGTTTGCAGCAACCCCTTTTGCATTCCGGCACGAAATGCTTATAAATAGCAGCAGCAATACACTGCCGCTTATATATGTTCTTACCGGTCTCCTGCTCATTTTATTGTAATAATTTAACCCTGATAAACCTTGGACGATACAAATCGGGATACACTTTTATATCGTTCCAGAAATCGAAGGAGTTTACATTGTAACTGATAAGTAATTCGTTGGGCTTTGAAAGATTGGTATGCGCCTTTGCATTATATACAATAAAGTTCTTTGCGATATCCGGCTCCTTGCATTCCCACAATGTAATGACCGGACCGAACGGGCCTTGCGGATGATTGCCCAGGCGCAGGCCAACACCGCGACCTATACCGTCTGTCTGAAACACCATGGCGTACCTTCCATCCGGTAATGGCGAAACACTTAATTCGTTGGATGCACGGTTGGTAATATCAGCAACTTTGCTGATGTCCTTATTCCACCCGGCGCCATCCCAGAAACGCCACTTGCCGAAGTCTTCAAAATTTGTTGGCAGCACCCTTGCGACCATTACATTTTTTTGTTTGCCGCGCACGCCATACACATACACATAGCCATCCGCCGTTTTGTAGCCTGCCGCCTGTGTATTGGGGAAAATACAAGCGCCAAACGAGCCGTAGGTTTCTGCAGTGCCGCCTAAAAAAAATGGTGTATCCAGTTGCTGCTGATCGGCATAAGGCGGCTTGCTTTCCTTCGGAATTTTGATCAGTACATTGCCTACTTCGGCAAAGCCAAAGGCAGCCGCGCTGGTATCCCGCACGCGGTAACCGAAAACATACGTCGCATCGTTTTTTGCGTTATTTACAAAGCCATCGCCCAGCCAAAAATAATCGCCCGGTTTTGTGGTTGGCGTATTCGGAATAAACATGGATTCCGGCTTGCCGTCCCTTTTTTTATTTATATAAAACTGCAGGTTATCTTTTACCGCTTTATTACCTTTGAGGATGGCAACAGAATTATGCACCATTGTATAACCGGGCTGCAGACTATCGTTAACAATATCACCAAACATGGTGTCGCTAAACAGTAATGTAGTCTCGCCATCCCTGCCTGCGCCCATCGTATCCACACCATTTTTTGCAATCGCAAAAATGCCATCGGCGCCAAACCAGCCCGATGTACGCAGGAATAAATTGTTCCAGTCATCCGCTGCTTCCACCGTAAACTTCAAAGAAGTAAGGTCTGTATTGACCGGCTGTTTGGAGATATGTTTGCCGGATGTGCAGGAAGCAAGTATAAACATGCCTGCACCAACAGCAAACTTCAATCTATGATTATATAGCTTCATTTTAAAGTTTTATATCCAAGCCCCTGAAGAGTTTAAAAGTTATAATTATAAGTTTTCGCTCCTTGTCTCTCCTCCTTTCAGGGTTGGGGCTTCTTAATCTGCCGACTCGTACGTATATACAAATACTTCATGATCGCCCAACCCAAAAGCCGATAAATCCAATGCTATATCCATTACCCATTTATCTTTTGTAAGTGATTCCACATTATATACTTCGGTAGTAATTTTTGTGGTATCGAATACCGAATGATACGTTTGGGTAAATGTCTTCTCGTCTTCACTCAGCATCCATGTATCAAAAATATTAAAGCCGTCGAATAAGCAAGCCTGCGTGCCATAGTTTACGGTAATGCTGCTATCGCGGTTGTACAGAAAGAAATTGTCCTTTTCGCAATCCTGTTCGTTCTCTTCTACCGGGTCAACGGTGGTCCATAGTTTGGAAGTAAGCTTCCATTTGTGCGAGTAAATAATCTGTGCGCCGGAAGCAGTGGTATTTACCGTTAAATCTTTTTCTGCCGCATTGCCTTTTTCATCTTCAAAATGAAAATTGATACCTACCAGTTTGTCCACTTCTTCGGGCTGATACGTGTAGGTAAAAATATACCGGAACAGGTTGGCGCCTACGCTTTCCGGCGTTACGGTTCTTGTTCCGAAAGCAGCATCCGGCACAAGATTGATGGTCTTTGAAATTACCAGTGTTTTAGCACCGTTTGGCGCTTGTATATCCAGTGTGTCCCTGATCTGCTGACCGCTTTTTCCCGTAACATTTACCGGGTATAATTTTAGTACCGGCAGATTAGGATCGGTTGAATCTTTTTTGCAGGAAGTTAGCAGCAACACAATGCAGCAACTGATGAATAAAGCATATCGTTTCATGTATCTGAATATTGATATAATTGAATGATAATTATTGAAAGCCGGATCTTATACAGCACTCTTTTCCGGCATGTTCACCGGCTTTGTTGCCATGCTGTCTGGCATCCAATAACCCTCTATTTCTTCCAGCGATTTTCCTTTAGTCTCGGGAATGAGCTTATACACGAAAATGAAAGCAAGCACCGCCATCCCCATGTATATCCAAAAGGTAAAAGCGCTGCCGATAGTAGCCAGCAGCATCGGGAATGATTGTGACACCGCATATACCGAAGCCCACAGGAAAAAGATGCAAACCGACATTGCCATGCCGCGGTTGCGGTTAGAAAATATCTCGGCAATCACTACAAACGCCAAAGGTCCGAGCGAGATGGCGAAGAAAGCGATATAGGCAAGAATGGCAACCAATACAAGGTAGCCTTTGGCAAGATTGAAATAAAATGCGCCGCCAACAAGGGCAAGGCAAAATGCCATACCGGCGCAACCAACCAGCAGCAATGTTCGCCTGCCCCAGCGGTCAACATACCTGATGGCAACCAGCGTAAACAACACATTGATGGCACCTACCAACACGGTTTGCAACAAGGCAGAACCCGTAGCATCACCGGTTGATTTAAATATCTCCGGCGCATAGTACATTATGGCATTGATGCCGGTAACCTGCGAGAAGATGCACAGCACAATGCCGATCAATAAAGGCTTGCGGACGGCAGGTGTCCATATATCGGCAAACGAGCTCCTTTCTGTATTTAATGCTGCTTTAATTTCTGTTAGCTCTTCTTTTGCTTTTTGTGTTCCGTTGATCCTGGTAAGAATATCTTTCGCTTTGCTCCACTGCTGCTTTTGCGCCAGCCAGCGCGGGCTTTCCGGGACAAAAAATAGCAGGATTAAAAAAACAGCCGAAGGAATTAAACCGGAGCCAAACATCCAGCGCCAGCCGGTGGTTATATTCCAGGCTTCATCGTGCCAGCCGGCGATGGCTGCGTTTACAAAGTAGATGAGCAGGATACCGGAAACGATACCCAATTGGTTGATGGAAACCAACTGCCCGCGGATATTAGCCGGCGCAATCTCGGCAATGTACATGGGCGCCAGCATGGAGGCAACGCCAATACCTACGCCACCTATAAAACGAAAAACTACAAACCAGGTAAGCGAGAGCGGAACGGCAATACCAGCCGATGATACTGCAAACAAAATAGCAGCTAATACCAGCACTTTTTTACGCCCCGCCGCATCGCTTAATTTGCCTCCAAACATAGCGCCTGCGATACAGCCGATCAGGGCGCAGGAAGCAATCCAGCCTTTCATGGCAGGCGTAAGGCCGTAGGCCTTTTGTATAAAGCCGATAGCCCCTGCTACCACCGCCGTATCGTAGCCAAAGAGAAGACCGCCAACTGCTGCCACCACCGTTGCTTTATATACATACGCTTTACTGCCAGTACTATTCATGTTGTTTAATTAATGCGGTAAGTAATAAGGTTTGCCGTTCTTACAAAAGCTTTGATGGTTGCACATTGCTGGCCTTCGCTTTCACCATGCGGGCGTACGGTATATTCACCCACCTCTGCAGGCACAATAAAGGTTTCTGCGTAGTGAATAACGTAAGGCTCAAAGGTGTTGGAAGGGCTTTCTACTATGGCTTCCCGGCCTTCTATCAGGTTAAGCACATTGAAATTCCCATTAGTATTATGCAATACTTTGCCGGTGAACCAATGCCTTCTTGTTTCAATAAAGGAAGTAGCATCGAGACCTGTCTTTTCTTCCACCCATCCATCGCCTTGCGCCATTTCTTCAAACCGGTTAATGAGATTGTTTTTTGTCCATTCCGCTGTACGGTTCCACTGAATTACCTGTTTGCCATGCTCCAGCGAAATAGGGCGCGGCTTGCCATCCATACCCATTCGTCCCCAGTCCCACAGTTTAAACGTAAAGATGTATGGCGTGGCGCTTATCTCCAGCACTACCGTATCGGCGCCGGAGCAATGAATGGTGCCCGCCGGAATAAGGATATGATCGTGCTTTTTGATAGCCCGTTTTGCTACGTATTCTTCTGCATCAAAGTCACTCCCGTCTTCCTGTGCTGTTTGCAATTCCTGCAGCATTTTTTGCGGAACTGTTTCTTCCTTTAAACCGAGGTAAACAAAAGCGCCTTCTTTAGCATCGAGGATATAATAGCTTTCGTCCTGCGTATAAGGCATACCGAAATGTTCGCGGATATACTCCTTCAGCGGATGCACCTGCAGGCTCAGATTACCGCCTTCCATAGTATCTAAAAAATCGAAGCGGATGGGAAACTCTGCACCAAAAGCTTCATACACTTTTTTGCCCAATAATTTTTGGGGCTGTGCAAACACTAAATTGATGGCTGGTGTCTCAAACAATATATTTTCAAAGCGAAACAGCAAGCTGTTTTCTTCCGGCACGCAATCAAAGCCCCATGCATAATTTTGCTGACTCCTGTCGAGGTCGCACACTTCTTTTAACCACTGCCCGCCCCATGGACCAGGATCGAAAAACGGAACAAGGCGGAAGGGTCTTTCAGCGGTTTGTAATAATGCATCCTGCATTGCTTTACCACTAATCATTTTAGGGCTTTCTTTAATGGTTGTATCTAACACGAAATCCCAGCAATTCATCAGGGTTTGCTTATGTTTATCCAGCACGCGCCAGTCAACAAAAAAGCTTCGTTTATACTGATATGAAAATTCCGCGCCTGCATTATCTGCGCCCAAGTTGCTGATGCTGTTGTTACGGTAGCGCAACTGTATTTCCCAGCGCGGCATATCCGCATATACAATCAGGTCTGCCGGTGTTATCAACGTGGCGCCATAGCCGATAATAAAGGTAATTGCAGACGTAGCTGTACTGATTTCGTGTTTTAATGATGTTACCTTTTGTTCATCAAAAAAATTTTCCAGTTCCAGTGAGGTGATATAACCAAAAACAGGGTCGCCGGTTACAAAAGGAAATACCATTTTTTCTATTTCTTCCTTGCTTTTCAATGCAGTGGAAGTATAGTAAAGTGTGGCAGCCGGAAAATTTTCCTGCAAGCAGGCAGCAATCTCCTTTATATAAACACCGTGATAACAATCAATGGCAATTATTACCTGCTGTTTACTTTTTTGCAAGATGGCTTGAAGCAGTTCCGCTGCAATGCTTTTCCAGCCTGCAATGCAAGTGTGCCCTTTAATTGTTACCTCCGGGAATTTGTCAAAATTTGATTTTTTCAACACTGTTTTTTTATGATTGATATACTAAATAAGCTGCTCCCAACAGGGCTGCTGCATTAATGTTTGCTGCCGCTTCCACGCTTACTTTGCCCCAGGGCGTCCACGCATGTTCAGCTACTTTTTGTTTCAATTGCGGAATGATATAACCGGCGCTCTTCATTACACCGCCGCTTACAATGACGATCTCCGGATCATACGCATGAATTAAGTTGACCGCACATGCACTCCAGACATTTATACATTGATTTCGTAGCCGGATCGCCAGCTCATCTCCTTTTGCTGCACACCGGAATATAGCTTCAAAATCAATGGTGTCTTCAGCTGCCAGGCTGCTCTTTTCAAAGTCTGTGCTTTCTTTTGCTATCCGTGCAATATTCCATGTTGAGGCTTCCACTTCCACACAACCATAATTACCGCAATTGCACCTGTGACCATTGATGTTAACGGTAAAATGCCCGCCCAGGCAGCCTGCCTGAAAGTGCTTTCCGCGCAGTACTTTTCCTTCTATTACCGCCGATGAGCCCACGCCGGTACCAATGGTCATCAGCACTACATTATCATAGCCTTTTCCCTTACCATACTGCCATTCGCCAATCAGCGCGCAACGGGCATCATTCTCCAACTGTATGGGCAGCTTCCATGTTTGATATGCCCATGCACTTAAGTCTAAGCCGGGCGCATCATTAAACTTGTTATCAATAGACAAAATCTTCTTTTTTATGCTGTCAACAATACCGGGAATGGAGATGCCGATTCCGGAAATGTTACTTAGGCTGATGGCTTGTTGCTGTAGCATTTTGTTTATCAAATTCTCTATCACCGGCAATCTTCCCTTCAACCCGTTTTGAGAATAAGCAGCCATTTCTTTCCTGCATAGCAATGTTCCGTTCTCCACCAAGCCAAGCTTGATTTTGGTGCCGCCAAGGTCCATTGCTATTGCTATGTTTTTGCTCATGGTTAATTACATATTGCTGAAAAGACTTACTCCTGGTTTCTATGAAAGCAGGATAGTATATTAAATGTTGCTTTACTCACTAATTCCGCACAAAGCCGCCGATAGTTTGCGCTTTGTAAAGTTTCCGCATTGGCGGCATGGCGCTAAAGACGCCACAGGCTTGCGGAATGACGGCTTCGACTACGATTTCTTATTATTATGATATACTTGTAACAAACAAAACTTCAAACTTATTCTGTTCTTTCCCCTTTCAGGATATACGGACTCAATACCCTTCATTCTGTTTTAAGTTCGGGTTCAAATCAATCTCTCTTTGTGGAACAGGAAATAAATAATGCTTCGGTTGTGGCACGATGCCCGGCTTGGCAATGGGCACCAGCGTTTCAAGCGTGTGTGTACGGGCAAGATCAAACCAGCGCTGTCCTTCTGCCACAAACTCCAGTCGCCGTTCTTCCAATACCGCCGCGCGAAACGCTTCCTGGCTCAGGTTTGCATAATCGGGCACCGTGCTTCGCTCAACTGTACCATCCCAGCGCGCCCGCTTGCGCACCATGTTAATGTACGTATGCGCTTCCGCAGCATTGCCCAATTCGTTTTCCGCTTCTGCATACATCAGCAGCACATCGGCGTAGCGGATTACCGGGTAATCGTTGGCAGAACCGTTGCCCTGCGGCTCTGCAGCACGATCCCAGTATTTTTGTATGTAAGGCTTGATGGTAGTAACGGTTCCATCGGGGTTATGAATCGTTGTGATATACGTTACTTCCCTGCGGCGATCCTGCGCATCATACGCGTCGTATAAATTTTGAGTGGGCACCTGCCAGCCCTGCGAGTTCTGAACCCCTTCCACACTTAGTTGCGTTGGCAGTAAGCGCACATTGAACTGACCAACCTCCCAAAAAATAATAGCGCCGCCGGCATCGCCAAAACCTACCGAAAAAATGGCTTCCTTGCCGCCGCGGCTGGAGAGCTTGAACACATCGGCAAAATCATCCCACAGTTGGTACTGCCCCGAATTAATCACCTCGTTGCATTTGGCTGCGCAGTTCGTCCAGTCTTCTCTTGTTAAATACACTTTTGCAAGAATAGCCTTTGCCGCGCCTTTTGTAGCACGGCCACGGCCTTGCCCGGGCGGATAAATATCGGGCAGATCTTCTGCTGCCGTAAGGTCCTGAATGATTTGTGCGTAGATGGCATCTGTTGCAGCTACCGGTGGTGTTAGCGGCTCTGTTTCTGACAGCACCAACGGAATGCTGCCAAACATACGCACCATATCAAAGTATAACAATCCGCGCAGGAAACGCGCTTCATTCACCAGCCTTGTCCGTAAGGTCGCATCCATGTCGATGCCGGGAATTCGTGCGATGGCAATATTGGCGAGCGTAATGGCTTTATAATGCATCGTCCATGTTTCCTGTAACCCATTATTGATCGGGCTTTCGGAGAACTTACTGATCTGGTCAATGTCCGGCGTGAAGATGGATTCGTTGTTCAGTTCATCTGAAGCGCAACCTGCAATTACCCAAAAGGTGCTGTGATACACGCCGGCGGTAGAGCCGGTACTGGTTGAATTTAAATAGGAATAAATGGCGTTTACAGAAGCAACGGCGTCGTTTTCTGTTTGATAGAAATTGGTAATCGCCACTAAATTTTTCGGGTCTTCCGTCAGGAACTTTTTACAGGAAGCAAGTATAAAACCGCAGCAGAGAATTGTTATAATAATTATTGAAAACTTTTTCATATTGCTAAGCTTTTTATGTAATTATAATCCAAGGTTAATACCAACTGTATAGGTTTTCGCCTGCGGGTAACCGCCTGCATCAATACCGATCAGGGTAGTGCTTTGTCCGTACGTATTGGCTTCCGGGTCGTAGCCGGTGTAATTGGTAAGCGTCCAGATGTTGGTGGCGCCTACGTAAATGCGCAGGTTCTTGATCTTCGCCCTCCGTAAAATTGTTGCCGGAAGATTATAGCCGAGTGTTACATTTTTCAGCCGCAGATACGAAGCGTCTTCCACTATGGCAGAGGAGAAAATACCTGCATCCAGGCTGCCGGATGATAAGGCGCGCGGATATGTATTGCTGTGATTGTCGGGTGTCCACCGGTTTAATGCGGCATCTGCCAGTACATTGTTCTGACCGGTAAAATTCAGGAGATCGAAGGAATTGAAATTGGCCATTTTATTACCCTGCGATCCCTGGAAAATGAAACTCAGCTCAATATTTCTGTAAGACAAATTATTGTTTAATCCCCAGGTAAATTTAGGTTGCGCACTGCCGAGAATGGCACGGTCACCGGCATCTATTTTACCATCGTTGTTTATATCGCGGTATTTCCTATCGCCGGCTTTAGCTCTTGCAGCGGGATTGGAAGAAGTGGCTTCCTGCCCCACCAGCACCGGGCTTTTGGCGGCTTCTTCATCACTCTGAAAAATGCCATCGAAAATATATCCATAAAACGTTCCAACAGGCAATCCTGTTCTTAATAAACTACCGCCAACCAGCAAAATATCGGTCGCTGTATTCAAGTTGGTTATTACATTTTTATTCATCGAAATATTGAGCGCAGTATTCCATCGCAAAGCGCCGGTTGTGTTGACAGAACGGACATCGAAATCCCAACCTTTATTGGATATGTTGCCCACATTCAGCAAGGTGGTAGCAAAGCCGCTGGTTGTAGGGATAGGCGTGGAAAGCAACAGGTCGAACGTCTTCTTCTGGTAGTAATCAACCGTTATATTCACCCTTGATTTAAACAGGGATAAATCAACGCCAATATCTGTTTGCCGTGTGCTTTCCCACTTCAGGTTCTTGTTTACATAGCTCAGCGGCTCCAAACCGGTATATACTTCGCTGCCGTTGGAACTATTAAAAACGCCTTCCCCATAAGGCCCGATCAGCGCAAGCGACTGGTAGGGCGGAATCGCCTGGTTGCCGATAACACCATAGCTTGCCCGGAACTTTAAATCCGTAATAGCTTCTGCCTTCTTCATGAAATTTTCCTTTGATACCCGCCATGCAAAAGCACCGGATGGAAAGAAGCCGTATTTATTGCCTGCCGCAAATTTGGAAGAGCCGTCTGCACGGCCGGTCGCCGTAAAAAGGTACTTATCTGCCAGCGAATAATTAATACGGCCGAGGTAAGAAACAAGACTCCACTGCGATTCGCCGTTGGATGGTTTTTGCGGCTTTAAACCTGCCGCAATGTTGTGGTACCCTGTGCGGTCGTCGGGGAAGTCAAAGGCATACGCAAACAGGCTTTCATTCTGAAACTGCTGCACCGTAAAACCGGCCACTGCATTAATAACGTGCTTTTCCTTTATGGTTGTATTAAATGTAAGTGTGTTCTCATTCAGCCATGTCAGGCCCTGCACGGTACCAATCGCCGCTTCGCCCTGACTGGCCTGTGTACGCTTTAGATAATTAGGCCCGAAAGAATTTTCCTTTTGGGTAAAAGCATCAATGCCGAAGCTGGTTCTCAATTCAAGGCCTTCCAATATTTTATACCGTGCATATACATTGCCCAACAGCCTCGAACTCGTGGTGTAAGAGTTGTATTCCTTCGCATCGGCAATTGGGTTACCCAGTGTTTTCCCTCTATCATTTTCAAACGTATAACCACCCTTGATTGTTGAGTCATACACCGGCAGCGCCGGGTTAAATAATATCGCAGCACTTACCACACCGGGCACGATAGTACCGGCATTGGTAAGTACGCCGGAAGAAGCAATGCGGGCATAGCTGAGGCTATTGCCGACCGATAAATTTTTACTGATTTCCCGGTCGAGGTTTGTACGGAAAGAATACCTTTTAAAATTAGAATTAATGATGATTCCATCCTGGTTAAAATAGCCGCCCGAGATGGAATATTTTGTTTTTTCATCTCCTCCGGAAAAGGATAACTGGTAATTCGCCATCGGTGCAGTCCGGTACAATTCGCTTTGCCAATCGGTGCCGCTGCCTAAGTTTTTCGGGTTTACATACACCGGTGTTGCGCCTGCATTCAGCTTGGCATCGTTTACAAAATTGGCATACTGCGCCGCATTCAGCAAACCGAGCTTGTGCGCTACTTCCTGCTCGCCATAATAGCTGTCGAAGCTTACCGTGCCGGTTCCGGCTTTGCCGCGTTTGGTGGTGATTAACACCACGCCGTTCGCGCCCCGCGATCCATAGATAGCGGTGGCAGAAGCGTCTTTTAAAATTTCGATGGATTCGATATCACTTGGGTTAATAGCCGCCAGTGCACCAATGCGCGGGCCGAGCGTAACACCGGTCGTCATGTCGCCGCCATCGGAGCTTACCAGCATGCCATCAATCACATACAGGGGCTCGTTACCGGCATTGATAGAGGTAGTGCCGCGTATGCGTATAGATGGCTCTGCGCCCGGCTTGCCCGATGTTTGTGTTACCTGTACACCTGCTGCCCTGCCCTGCAATGCCTGGTCGAAAGAAGTGACCGGAACGGCCTTTAATTCATCCGCTTTGATAGACACCACAGAACCGGTGAGATCGCTTTTCTTTACCGCGCCATAGCCAATCACCACTACCTGCGACAACTCGTTCCGCTCTTCTTCCAGTACGATGGTTAAAGAAGATTGGTTTTTAACAGCGACCTCCCTTACTTTATAGCCTACATGCGAGATCAGCAATACTGCTTTTGTATCCGGAACAGTAATGGCAAATCCGCCTTTATCATCCGACACTGTTGCGGTGGAAGAACCTTTAATGGCAACACTTGCACCGGTTAAAACTTCGCCCGACGGCGAGGTTATCTTACCACTTATTCTTTTGCCTCCTGCCTGCGCCAGCAATTGCCGGGAGCAGCATATACAAACGATTAAAAATGCAGCGGCAGTTAAGTTTTTAAAATATTTCATCGGCAAAAATTGATCGTTAGAAAAAGCAACCGGCAAAAAACATTTCACCTCATTTATAAAAGTTCAAACCACGTTTCAAAACAACATGGTTTTGAAACGTGGTTGGCGTGTCCGCCTAAAGCGGATTGGGCTATCCGCTATTACTCCGCCGCAAAGCTCTGCTACACAAGCCTCAGCGGGGTAACCGCTTCTATCCCTCACGCGCTCCGCTCACTCTGGCATTGCAACTTTTATGTGTTATACAATTAAAGAAAATACATGATTACCTATATAAAATAACAACCTAATCCTTTTCTATATCGATCGTATAAGTAAAGCTGTCGGCGCGGTAATAACCGAGGTTATATTCTATTGGCCGGTCACCCGGGTCGCACACCACACGCTTGCGAAAAAGTATCGGGTCGCCTACATTTATTTTTAGTTTCTCCGCTAATTTTTTATTGGCCAGTATCGCACTGATGCCTTCCTTTGAAATAGCCACCGTAATGTGATGTTCTTTTTCCAGTTTCTCATACAGCGGTATCGTATAATCTTCTTTTTCGGTAAGCCCCGTCCGCGGGTGGAAGTAAGAAATGAAATACACAACCGGGCCTTTCTCCAACCCTCTTAACCGCTCCAGCTTTATAATCTTTACACCATCTGCAATATTGAAAAGCTGCTGTATTTCTTTATCCGGCAGTACCTTACTTACCCTGATGGTATAGTTCTTAAACGAAACTCCTTTTTCATCCATTTCGTGGGTAAAGCTTGTCCACTTATTCAGCTTCGTGGTAATGTTGTTCTTCGCCACTTTTGTACCCACGCCTTTTTTTCTCACCAGCAACTGTTCATACACTAATTTATTAGTAGCCTGCCGTACCGTATTTCTTGAAATGCCGAGTTTTTTGGCAATGTGCACTTCATTTGGCAGCAGCTTGCCATTCTGGTATTCCGGCTTCTCAATCAACTGCCGCAATATTTCCTCTACCTGTAAATGCAGCGGCAATATGCTTCTGTGATCAATTACAAAGGCTTCTATCATTGGCTTAACATGTTTACATGTTCATACATAATATAAAAGTAACTGTTTCGGCAATATGTTCATACATGTGAACAAAATATTTTTTTACTCCATATTAACAACTATTTTCACCCCTCAAACGATTGCAACAAGCCCTTTCCTTTTATCAAACCAATAGCTATGAAAAAAGAATTACTCGCTATAAGCCTGCTTTTTCTGAACCTGTCGCTCAGTGCACAGGATACGTCCGTCAAAACGAAATCAGTACCTTTTAAATTTACGGTAGCAGCAGCGCCCGAATGGAGCAATTTATTCAGGCGTACTTCCGGATGGTTTGGCGCGGATGGTATTTTTTCTATTCCGGTGAGCGGCAACGATAATGCTACCGGAGAGAATGATTCAACGCTGTTGCTTTTCAGCGATACGTATATCGGCGAAGTAAAGAACGGCAAGCCCCGGCCCGGCACTACGATGGTGAATAATACGGTGGCTTATGTAAAAGGGAATACCCCTGATCCTGCAAACATCCATTTCTATTACAAGCAGTCGGGGAGCGGAAAACCCGAAACATTTTTTGTACCGCAAACCGCTACCGCCGCAAAGCCGCAGCTCTTCTGGCTCGGCGATGGCTTTGTAAATAAGGAACTGGATAACACCCTCTTCATTTTTGGTTACAAAGTAGAAAGAACGGGCGCCGGCGTGTTTGATTTTACGGAACCTGATGTTTCTATAATTGCTGTTCCGAAAGGCAGCCGCCCGCCGTTCAGCCATCAACGCCAGATAGCAACCCCTTTGCATATAAAGAGTGATAAGCTTGGCGAAGGCAATATGGGCGCCGGCATATTAGTGAACACTCAATGGGCAGGCGCACCCTCGCCGGACGGCTATGTATATGTGTATGGCTGCATGGGCAAGGATAAGAGCCTTGTAGTTGCAAGGATACAACCGAAAGATTTTGAAAAGCAGGACCAATGGCGCTTCTGGAACGGCAGTGCGTGGAGCGAGCATAAAGATGACCTGCAAGCTGTAACCAATTCGGTCTCCAACGAGCTGAGCATGACACCGCTGCCCGATGGCCGGTTTTTACTCATCTTCCAGGTAATGGGCTTATCAGATAAAGTAGGCATGCGCATTGGCGAAAGCCCGGTTGGCCCGTTTTCCGGTATCACGGAAATATGGACGGCGCCGGAATGGAAACAAGGTTTGTGGACGTACAACGCTAAAGCGCATCCCTGCCTGTCGAAGCCCGGCGAACTGCTCATCAGTTACAATACCATTACCGCTGATTTCTGGAATGATATTCAGCAAAATGCCGACATCTATCATCCACGGTTTATTAAGCTTAAGTATGAGCTGAAGTGAGTGAACGGAATATTATTTTTCCTTTCGATATCTGTGTGCAGGATGTCTTTATCTCTTTTGCCCCTGCCGGCGTCCCCGCCGGCAGCTTAAATTTTACTACGTCCGGTAATGTATTAACCATGGATAACATGCCGCATCGTTTTTCTCGTAAAATGCTGCAGACGACCAGGGATAATCTTCCGGTACTACTGCAAGCCTCCAATGCGGCTGACAAGGGTTAAAATGTATGTAGTTAAGCTTTTGTAAGAAAAAGGGTTCCGACCAGCACTCTTTTACCATCGGATCGCCCTGCCAGAATTGATAACTTCTGTCTGCCGCATTTACAAAATGTTTTGCCAGCAATGCGGCATCCTGTTGTTTCAGGTATCTTTTAAAAGTGTGTGCAGTAAAGCTTAACAGCGCAGCCTGCACTTGCGCTCTTTCCAATCCACCCATAATTCGCCATAGCAAATGAATATGATTGGGCATGATGACAAAGGCATAAACAGCACATCTTTTTTCTTCCACCAGCCATGCTAAGGAATCAATAATTATTTGTTTATATTGATCATCCTGCAACAGGTGTTGCCAGTTTAAAATGGTAGCCGTTAAAAATTCAGCGTGATAGGATTTGATCATCTTTTAAAATATACACGATGTTGAGAAGTTATTGGAGTTGCTGAGAAATGTATTTCGGAGAATCGTTGGCGGGGACGCCAACGAAGGCAGTCAGTTCAACGTTTAGCATAACACCAGGAAGCTTTGCAATGTTTCTAAGCGTATGTAAATGGAGCTTGCTAATACCTGTTAATGTCTGCTTCAGCAAGTCAGTTCATTGAGCATCGTTGGCGGGGACGCCAACAGGATCAACAACATTATTTTTCCTTTCGATATCTGTGTGCAGGATGTCTTTTTGTATGATATACGGAGCTGATAAATACTATTTTTTCACGTTTATTAAATTCGTAAACAACAATTTACGGAAAGCCTTCCACCATCGCTTCACGGAAATCCTTTTGTTTCTGCTCCCTTACACTTCAGGGCTCTGTGCAATAGCTTCTATTTTCTCACGTATTGCTACAATAAATTTTTCTCCCAAGCCTTCCAGTTTGTTCTCGTACCAGGCGTAAGCTTCTTTATATTCTTCCTTTGCCTTGGGGTGCAAATAGTAGGAATTACTCATATTTTACTTTTCCTTGCCTGGTATCCATTTCTTGCATTTACTTCTACCTCATCCAGGGTAAAAGTTTTTACTTTTCCCTTTTCCATTTCTTCAAACCGCTTATTCATTTCATTTATATATGTCGTATCTTTCCACATATCCTCCTGCATTTTTTCAGCAAAGGTTTTTATAACGCCTAACACAGCTTCTTTCTGTTTTATTGTCAACTGTGTTAAGTAATCGTTTATCTCTTTATCTATTGCTGTACCTGACATATTATTTCTTGTTTAAACAAATGTAGTTTTTATTTTCTGCTCCAATTATCGTCCCGCCAACGAAAGCATTAATCAATCAATGAAATTTCAGCAAGAATAATATTATCTCTGATGTAGTTGCCTGTTTGTAGAAAATTGGTATAAAACAAGTATCCGATCCCAGCGGGGCCACATTGATTATTCTTATTGCCGTATTATAATTATGGAACCCTTTCAGAATCTTTTGATACTGTTGGCAGGATGCTAACCATAGCCAATACAGAGGAGACAAAAAATTGTACAGCGCTATTGATGGCAAGCCAGCTTCAATCCCTGCACGCCTATGTTAATTTTACTGATATGCCACCTGCCGAGATTAGCTGTAAACAACTGGTCGAAATTATTGCCGCCAAAAGCAATATTGGTAGGGTTGCTGAGTGTATGCGCTTCCCAATCGTTGATAAGCAACGAAACCTCCCGCTGCGGCGTTACTTTAAAAATACTGTTGGGCACATAGCAGGTTACATACAGGTTTTCCTCCCTGTCGAAGGCGATACCATCCGGACAGGTTTGCGGTAGCGTGCAATAGACTTCGCGTTTGCCTGCGCTGCCGTCTGCATTAATAGCGATGCGTTCAACGCCCGGCAGCCAGGTGCAAACAACATACAGCCATTCTTCTTTTGCATCCAGCGCCAGACCGTTTGCAAAACTAAAAGGTCCGGAATGCCAGATGCTTCCCCTGCCGCTTTCATCAAAACAAAATATTTTCCCCGTTACCTGCCGGAAACCGCCGCTGTCGCTTACAAATAATTTGCCGCTACGCGTAAAAGCGGCATAATTGGGAATGTTGAATAGAACGCCGCCGGCACCGGTTGCAAACAGGTTAAGCTGCTTAGTGGCTATATCTAATTTCCATACGCATTTATTTTTAAGGTCGCACACCGCCAGCCAGGACGCATCGGGCGAAAAGGCAATGCCCAGCACAAAGCCGTTGGTATGGCTAATCTCCGCTGTGCTGCCGTCTGTAGCTATGCGGTATATCTGCCCGCCTTCGCCGCCCGCCCATACCGAGTCATCAGGATGTACGGCGATGCATTCCGGGTGATCAAGGCCGTCTGCATAGATCAATATGTCTTCAATCGTTAGCGCCATCAGTGAATAATTTAGTAGGTTTAAATGTTAGTAAAATTTACTTAAGTAGTCAGTCAAAATTTTTTACTTAATTTAATTACGGACATGCCTGGCAACAGGCCAGGTTCCGCACAAAGCCGCCACTAATTTGATTATAACACTGTTGTATTGTTGGCGGCATCTGCGGAATGACGGCTTCGATTATTATAATATAATTCTGACAACATAATTGCATTCATCATTTATAATGCATCATTTGTTTTTCACCTGCGCCCATCTTCTTTCCGGCAATACGCTGTACCAATGGGGCCGTTTGGGATCACGGTCATACGTATAGCCACCCACTTCTTTATAATATTCCGCGTACTGATTCAACTTGTCCCTGTCCAGTTCAATGCCAAGGCCCGGACCGGTTGGAACTTTTATACAGCCATCCTGGTATTGCATTTTGCCACCCTTGATAATATCATCTGTAAGATGGTGGTAATGCGCATCGGCGGCAAAAGATAAGTTGGGAATGGCAGCGCCCAAATGCAGCATGGTAGCGAGTTGTATGCCCAGCTCGCCGGAGCTGTGCACCGCTACGCCTACCTGGAATTTCTCACAAACAATACTGCCCTTCCATGCCTGCCGCAAGCCGCCCCAGAAGGTTGTATCCAGTAAGATCACATCAATCGCTTCGGCGCGGATGCAGGCGGCAAGCTGCTCAAAATTGACGACAACAGTGTTGGTGGCCGTAGGAATGCGTATCCTGCTTTTTACCCGGCGCATGCCTTCCAGGCCCCAGGTCGGGTCTTCAAAATAATCGTTGTTCAGTCCTTCTATTGCCTGCCCGATCCGGATGGCTTCTTCCACGCTCCAGGCTGCATTGGGATCAATCCGAAGCCGATGCGCTGGAAAGGCAGTTGCCAGCGCCCGAAAGACTTCTACCTCATGATCGGGATGAAAAACACCTGCCTTTAATTTATGCGTGGTAAAGCCATACTTCGTTACTAAATCCTTGGCATGATTCACCATTTCATCTGCGGTTTCTTCGCCGCCCCTGCCGGTTGCCGCATCGGGATAGCGAAAGAACAAATAAGAGGCAAACGGAATTTCTTCCCGCAGCGCGCCACCTAACAGATCGCAGGCCCGGATGCCCAGCTTTTTGCCCATAATATCCATGCAGGCAAATTCCAGCGCGGCATGCAGTTGCGTCCGGTTGTTGTACAGCGATGCCGTTGGGTTGCAGATCTTCCAGTACATCGCTTCCAACTGGAATGGGTCATGACCGACCAGGTAGCTCTTCAGGCTTTTAAAAGCGCTTTCTGCCGATTCGCCGCCGCCGCCCATTTCGCCCAGCCCGGTAATGCCTTCATCGGTTTCCACTTCCACAATGGTCCGGATAAACCTTCCCCAATGCGCGCCGTTGGCGTGGCGGATCGGGGCTTCCAAAGGCACTGCAACCGTCGTTGCTCTGATGTCTGTTATTTTCATGTAAGCAGTATGAGAGTAAAAAATCTACTATTTGTGTTTATGGTACAAGCTGCATTACTACTATGATGCTTCTGTTGTGTCACTCACTTGCCTGCCTGCCGGCAAAGGCAGGTACGTTCTTATCGCTATTCGACTATGCGAGACTATAATGTATTATCACACTTACCTTTCTTCCCTTCATTCCCCTTCAAAAGGTGAAGCCCGCTTACTGCCCGGTATGCTAACTCCTAACCCGCCATCAATACGGATGGCCTGCCCCGTAATAAAGGCGGCTTTATCATCACATAAATACAGCACTAATTCCGCAACTTCTTCCGGCGTGCCGATGCGTTGGGCAAGGTGCATATCCACACACTCCTGCATTACTGCACCGGGGTCGGGTGATAAGGCAATTGCATCGCGTAACATAGGCGTATCAATGGTTCCGGGGCATACCGCTACGCACCGTATATGGGGCGCATAGTCCACCGCAATACTTCTCGTTAAACCAAGTATGGCTGTCTTGGCAGTTGTATAAGCGGCTACTTTTTGCTGACTTACAAATGCCTGCACGCTGGCAATATTAATCACCACGCCTTTCTGTTGCTGCAGCATGGCGAAGAGCGCATACTTGGAACAAAGAAATAAACTCTTCAGGTTTACGTTCATTACCAGGTCCCACTCTTCCAAACTGGTTTCGGTAACAGCACCATACCGCTGGATGCCTGCGTTATTCACTAAAAAATCGATTGTGGCAAACCGCGCAACTATTCTTTCAAACGCCTGTTGCACTTCGCTTTCAGAGGATACATCACAATGCAAAAACAACCAGCGTTCATCCTGTATGTTTGCTGTATCAGCGGCAACATCCAGCACCACAACATTAGCGCCTTCCTTAAAAAAAAGCTTGGCGCAGGCAGCACCGATGCCTTTGGCGCCGCCGGTTATTACCGCTGTTGTATTATGATAGTTCATGTAATAATTCGGGATTTAACGGAAAGCGAATCTCCGGTTTTTCTTTCAGCTTTATACAGATGAAGCCATCCGTCATGCAAACGTTTTCAACTCCGCTGCAATCTGCTTCTGTTGCAAGCATAAACGACACATAGCTTTTGGAAACCATTTCCCCGGCATCTATATAAGCAAACGTTTTTTCGCCGAATAAACGCGTTGCAGTGTCCAGTATTTCTTTAAACGGCTGGTGAATACCTGCGGTTCCAAACTCAATACCGCGATACTGAATATTATTTCCATTCCAGTGCTGCCAAAGATGTATCCAGGGATAGTCACTGCGTTTCCATACATAACCCATCAGCAGGCGATGAAGGGGCGAATACGCCGTTATCCATCCCCAGGTTGCTTCTGGTTTTACAATAAATGAGAAGACTGAATTATAAGCAATATCTGGGCTGCGTAAATCGAATTTATTTTGTGCCGCATCTCTTGCAAACGGCCACTGCAAAGGATGCTTTTCCGCTTGCTGATACAAGGCCTGGTCGAAGCCTGTTGACGCATTGCAATCTACTATCATGTCGTTACTTAAAAATGGCGCTGCCAGTGTAGGATGCTGTACCATATTGTACAAACGGCCAAGACTATCTACATTTTGCACCGTTTCTTTTACCACATATACCGGCTGTTGCTTATCTAAAACCAGGGTACGTTCTGCTTGCAAACCTTCCAGCTTAGCAAGCGTTTGCATGTGTAAGCGATGCTGATCGTTCGCCGTTAGCTGCCATAAAATATTGGCGGCTTCGCCATGGTTAGGTACACCTGCTTTTTTCTCACCGGCAGAAGGCTCGCCCCACCGCCCAAGGCATAAAAAATGCCCGCGGTAGGGCGCGCCGTTCCTATTATTTAGCGGCATTTGTTCTTTGGAAAATGCAAAGCTCAGCGGGTTGATCTTATTTCTTTTTAAATGAAAGTCTTTGATAACGCCGCCGAATAAATCAACTGTAAGAGCAGCCGTTTCGTTTTCTAAATGCACTAAAGTACCGGCAGGCGTATTCATGTAACAGGCGATCATTTATCGGTAATCATTACAGCATCAAGGTAAAGGAATTATTGATTGTTCACTCTATGCTACGAAATATTTATAGCAGCGCCCATTGTCTTGCTGCCCAATGTAAACTTTTAAAAGTGCATACAGGAGTTTCTTAGAAAAACCACCGGTTGACGGTGGAGACGCCATCAGTGGCACAGTTAACCATCTAATTACTTTCCTTAAGCTAAGTGCAGTGCCGCTTACGTTTGTTTAAGTTCTCCACTATATTCCGGATGGTAAGGTACCATACCTGTTGGGAAGAACAATTCCGCAGGAATTATATGTTTATTGAGGAAGGGAAATCTGCTCATCAGGCGACTTCTGCGGAGCCGTATCACTGTCCTTTGTTCTTTTTCTATAAACAGGTGAACCCTGCGGGTTCCTGCTTCCTTTAAACATTGCTTCCAAACGGTTACGATGGAAGTATCCGCCGATAACCTGAAGTAATTAAAGTGGCAATGTAGTAAGCAATCGGTCAATAATATTTATCCATTGCTGCTTATATTCATTGTTCACCACTTTGCGAAAAGAAGAACGATACCCATTGGAGCCTGTTTAAGGTTGATAGTGTACCCACCAGCAATAAGGCACTAATCCATCACTTTATTCTTCCTGAAGTATTCTTTAAAGAAAAGCAACTGGTATTTTACGGAGTTGTTCCAGTAGTTCCATTCATGGCCGCCGGGCCGCTCGATGTAATCGTGGCTGATCTTTTTATCTGTTAGCTTCTGATGCAGGTTCCGGTTTACGGTTAGGAAGAAATCATCCACGCCGCAATCAAACACAATAGCCAGTTCATTGTTTTGCAACTGGTCAACCACATTAATAACGGTGTTTTTATTCCAATTATCGGCGTGGGTTGCAAAATCACCGAGGTCTTTTTTAATGTCCCAGTTATCGGGGAAAGGCCGGAAGTCCACCCCACCACTCATACTGCCAGCCGCGCCAAAAAAATCTTTATGGCGAACAGCTAAGTAAAGCGCGCCATGGCCGCCCATGCTTAAACCGGTGATCGCTCTGGCTTTGCGGTCGGCAACCGTTCTGTAATGCGCATCAATGTATTCCGGAATTTCAATAGCAACATCTGTTTCATACTTTATACTGCTGTCCACCGGGCTATCAAAATACCAACTGCCGTAGGCGCCATCAGGACAAACCACCAGCATTTTATTCTCATCTACTGTCTTTAGCAGGTCCGGCGCCATGCTCACCCAGTTGCTATAGTTGCCGCTATAGCCATGCAGCAGATAAACAACCGGAAAGTGTTTGGCTTTATTTGTATAAGCATCCGGTTTTATTACTACGCATTTTACATTCTTATGCATACTGTTGCTGTAGATGATCGCGGTATCTACGGTTGCGGCCTGCAGTGCAACGAGCGCAAAGAAGAAGACGGTGGTGAATATAATTTTCATACGGTATAACAATCGAAAGTTGCTAATATGCCTGTTGATGAGTGAACGTTTAGCAGGTCTGTGCAATGTATCTTTTAAAAGCATATAAGTATGTTGTCAAAATTAGATAAACTCAAATTAGTATGGTAATTCGCTCCGCCGTAGTATTACTGCCGTTCCATTCACAGCAGTACGTCACATCAGGGCGCTTCAGGAAAATGTGCTGTATATCGTTTTCCGGTAGCTTTTTCGTTCCCACTTCTACAAAAAAGAACAATAAACAATTGACAATAAGTAACAGATAATTTTGACGATCTACTAAAGTAGCAGGCTATTGCCGTTTAATCGTTATTCCGCTTCCTCCAAAATTTCCTGCACCCGCCCGATCTGGCCGTCTTCGAGGCGCACCTTGATGCCGCGGTGATGCTTTGGCGAAGGCGTGAGTATGTCTTTGACAATGCCTTCGGTGAGTATGCCGCTGCGCTGGTCTTTTTTAAGAATAATGTTCACCAGCAGGCCGCGTTTGATATTTGCCCTGATTGTTCCGTCCATTGTTGCGTTTTAAGAGCAAAGTACGTTTGTTTCCTGTTCATTTTCGGCTGTTGTGTATGAATGTATGGTAGCTTATTGCTGATAACAGGTAATGGCAGCGCCTTATGTTTACAGGCTAAAGGTATTTAACCCATAGCGCTGTGTATAGCGCCGGGCGCCTTTCCAATTGTTGTTTCGTTTATATGGCTTCGGCAGGCAGAAACATAACAGGTAGTCGGACGAAAATGTGTACGTTCAATTCTTATCTTTCTTTTGCCTTGATGCAAAAGCAACCGGAATAAGCGGTTGCGTAAAAAAACGAAAGGAAACAGGTTTGTTCCGGCATCTACTTTGGGAAAATTTTTTATAGGCCTCCCTGAGATGCTTTTTCTTGCGAACGCCAACACTAACGTTAAGTTACATCTTTATTTTCGGATAGATTATCTGGATAATCTTCCAGACAGCGGTAGTGTCTGGCGGCCGGCTATCCTTTAAAACACGACAGTTGCAACTACGCCACTGCAATCCGTTTATCGGTATATCTTTAGCCGGTCTTTCCTATCCATATTATAGCGGAAAGCAATTTGTTACCAACCAAACACAGGACCGGCAAAAAACAATTGTTATTGACGCTTCTATCATTACCAAAAAGTACCACATGCAGCCACCAGCTAAAAAAGCCACCATCAGCTACATAGACAACCTGCGCGTGTTAATGACGGTATTGGTGGTGCTGCACCATACGGTAATAGCCTATGGCGGGCCCGGCGGCTGGTACTATACTGACAAAACAACCAATGCGCCGGCACTCATTGCCATGACCCTTTTTGTGGCCACCAACCAGGCTTTTTTTATGGGCTTTTTCTTTTTCCTCTCTGCCCTGTTTACAGAGCCTTCCTATATAAAAAAAGGTGCCGGCCGATTTGTGCTGGACCGCCTGAAACGGCTGGGCATCCCGATCCTTTTTTATTCCTTCGTGCTTTCGCCGGTACTCAATTTTATCATTTACCGCTATGGCCGGCACCAGGAAGCCACTTTTATGCAATACCTGGGCGGGTACGACGATTGGCTCGATCCGGGAGTGCTGTGGTTTGTGGTAGCCCTGCTCTTGTTTACCCTTGTATATGTGGCGGTTAAACAGGTGTATAAAATGGGACAGCCAGCGCCCGGGCCTTTTCCCTCCAACAAGGCTATCCTGTTATTCGCGCTGGGTTTAGGCATCGCCAGCTACCTCGTGCGGATTGTGTTCCCGGTGGGTTGGGTGCTCCACCCGCTCGGGTTCCAGTTGGCCCATTTTCCGCAGTACATCGCCCTTTTTATATTGGGTATTGTTGCCAGCCGGCGGGGCTGGCTCCGCCCTATAGATAGTAAAAAGGGCAGGCGCTGGATCATCACCGCGCTGCTATTGGTGCTGGTAGTTTTCCCGCTGATGTTTGTATTGATTCACAGCCCTATCGAGACCTTTAGCGGGAGAGGCACATGGCAGTCGCTGCTCGCTGCGGTGTGGGAACAGTTAACCGGCATTTCCATTATGGTTGGTTTAACTGCGCTGGCACAACACCGGTGGAACTATACGACGCCCTTTTTGAAAAGGGGGGCACGCGCGGCCTATACCACGTATATTTTTCATCCCGTTGTAGTGGTGGGCATTTGCCTCCTGCTTACACCGTGGGCGATAGACCCGGCTTTTAAATTACTGCTTGCGGCACCGGCGGGCGTGCTTATATCGTTTAGCATTGCAGGCTTATTGGTGAAAATTCCCTTAGTGAAGGAGGTAGTTTAAAGTTAGGTATCTGACACTTCTAAAGTGTCTGATACCTAACACACCTGCTGCCAACGTGTATCTTTAAAACAAAGTGAGACAATTCCATTGTGTGGTTATCTATCCGCTACAGCGGAATGTTGGAAAATAAGTATCTGACACTTCTAAAGTGTCTGATACCTAACGCAATTACTCAAAAATCATCTTTATATTGTTATCAGAAATCACTGAATAGGATTCTTCATAAAAATGCCGGTTATCCAAATCCAATAATTCTGCTGCCAGTTCTTTATTACAAATGGTTCCGTTTCTTTTGTTGATATAATCCGGAAAAGAAGAGAATTCCCAATCCTCCATTTTTGGTACAAGCCCTGCGGTATAAGGGTTCTGGTGGATATAATGAAAAGCGGTGAGCGCGTAACTTCCCTTCTGATCACTTACGCATTTTGCTTTGGTTTTTTGCTGAAACAGGTTGCCTGTAAAGGCCTGTTGTTTTTGAATTCCTTTGGTATAACTGCTTAATAGCAGCCGGATACCTTCGGTAAGCTGCTGCGCAGGAATAATGGTGTTTGTAAGAAACATGGCCGATTGCTCCGTGGTATAAATTAAAAAGTGAAAATGATTGGGCATCAAACACCAGTTGAGTATAGAACAGCGCGGTACTATATATTTTCTGACCTTGTGTAAGAAATACAGGTAATTGTCGCGGCTAAAGAAAATGGGTTGCTGCTGGTTGCCGCGATTGTAAATGTGATAGATGGTATTGGGTTGAAAGTTCATGCAATAAATATAGTATAGGTGTCAGACACTACAAAAGTGTCTGACACCTATACCTACGCCGCACCTACAGTTGCATAGCTCCTTCGATGCTGTCTTTGAGTGCGCCGGACGCTTCATCGAAGAGTGTATCTTTTACTTTCTTGGAAGCCTTATTATCATTCGACTTTTTAATGGTTGCCCGGATAGGATCGAGCGCCTCGAATAGCGGTATGACCTGCTGCTCATACTGCTTATCGGCCTCTAATTGTTGCAGCAGCTCTTCGTATGCATCAAGGATGCTGTATATTTCCTTTACATTGTCGGCCGTATGCCGCCGGGGAATCCGGTCAAACAGCTCCTGCAGGCTTTCTTTAATTTCCTTATTCATTGGGTAGTATTG
Source organism: Ilyomonas sp. (assembly GCA_965247435.1). Lineage (GTDB taxonomy): Bacteria > Bacteroidota > Bacteroidia > Chitinophagales > Chitinophagaceae > Ilyomonas. The sequence goes on from OZ252019.1 coordinate 4,885,025, forward strand.
AGTACGGCAAAGGTACGGATGATGGGGATTGGAGAAGAGCGGGCGCCCGGGAGTATCGAGGCGGTTATTGCTAAATTACTGCGATGCGTTTTTGACGGTTAAATATTTTCACAAAATGTTGTTAGCGCAGCTTTGCGGAGGTTATGCCCTTAATAGATTGTCCTGCTTAACTTTTACTGGTGCAATGATATTGCGCTGCAACTTTTCAATATGCCGTAAACGCTGCCACCAAAATATCCTGTTGCTGCAGGTTGACCTGTTAGTTTAAGTGACAGGGACTTAGCAGCTACCTTCTGTGCATGTCGTTCTGTTTTGTTATCTTTAAAGTTGAATAAATCAATTACCGGTATGGGTTTATCCATTCATTACAGCGGCAGCATAAAAGACAAGGTGCTGATACCGCAGTTGACGGAAGAAGTACAGGAAATATGCACGATTCTTAACTGGCGCTGGCAGCTCACCAAAGAAGAACACATTAAAGGCATCTCCTTTACGCCACCGGAATGCGAAACGCTTTGCCTTACGTTTTCCGAAAGTGGCGAACTGGTTTCAAGAATCAAACTACTGTACCATATTCAGCCTCCTACTGTTATCTCTGTAAAAACACAATATGCCGGTATAGAGATACATATAGCCATCATTAAACTATTGAAATACCTGTCGGGGCGTTACTTTACCTCGTTTGAATTGAATGATGAAGGCGGCTATTGGGAAAGTGGTGATGAAACAGTGCTGGGCAAGCAATTTGACCAGTATAATGGTTTACTTACTGTCGTGCAGACTGCACTTCTCCATTTTAAAAGCGACGTAAGTGATACGCCGCAATCCCTCGCAGACCGGTTAGAACAATTTTTAAAGGAACAATGGAAAGGATAGGTGTCTGACATTTGCTCTACTTCTAAATGCTAAGTACCTCATTAAGCTTAATAACGAAGTTTCACAACTGATACAAGCTATTTTCCTGTTATAATTGAGAGTACTTCTGCTTACACCTTTTCAAAAAATACCGTTGGAAGATAAAGAATAAAAAACTGAAGATTAATCTTCGGTTTTTTATTAAGCGGGAAGTAATTCGTAAGGATTTGCAATTGTTTTTCGTCCAAATCGCTTTAGCAATTGTACTTCACTTTCCTGGTTAATTTTTTCTTTCTGTATAATTTCCTGTACCGCGGGTTGCTTTAATCCCGGAATACGAATTAAGAAAAAAGGCCACAATGTATTACGACGATAAATCTTGTTTAAGTCTGGAAACCCTACAATATGATTGTATTCGTTTTTGTGCCCCTTAAATTCATCTGTATAAGAAAAGCTCCACTCACCATCATCATACTTCAGAACACCTAAATTAATGTTATCAACTTTTAAAATAAATGTTCCAATCTCAGCTTTAGGAGTAATGGTCAAATTGTCATCTCCTTTACTAAACCACTTCTTAAAATTCAACATCTACAACCTCCTTATTTTTTTAAACCTGTGATTTAATACATATGTCGTTAAATCCTTTCGCTCTTTAATAAAAAACAGATAAAACTCCTTATTTAGCATTTTTAATACCTTATTCTCATTTTCTTCTGAAGAAAGCTCGTTTACTATCTTTTTATATAAAGGATTATCGTTTTTAATAAATCCGATCAGCTCGAAATGATTAGCCTTTTTATTGTTCTCTAAACTGATTCTGGGACTTGCATCCTCAATATATCTTTCAACTTTCCTGCCACCCAGAATGGCTGACTCTTTCTGTCGTACAATGTTTACATCACTCCAATTCCAAAGCAAACCTCTTGCAGAATCGAAAACAGGAGAGAACATAGGTATTTGCTTATTCTTCTTCTTGTTTGCAATAACACCCCAGTTGTAAAAATGCCTGTCATTGTTACCTGTTAAGGCATCAAAAGTAAGCATTTTGATAAAGGCGATTAAAATGTCCGGATAGGCCGAAGGAAAAACCTCTGTGATTGCTTCTTTTACAAATTGAAAAGTGAATAACTCTCTTGCGGTTGAAATGTCATTTGCAATCTGCTCCGCTAACGGCATGTCTTCTAAATGTTCACCACATATATCTGCACCATGAATTAACTGCTCGTCAGCATTCATAAAATATTCGCTAAGAAATCGTATTTGTCCATTTGCTCTTACAAGTTTGACATTATTCATGTTCAGTTGTAAAACCTGCCCTATCCGATTAATCATATATTCGATTACTGACTCGTGCGGATACCATTTCTCTGCTGTCTTAGCAATATACGAAGGCCATGTCCTGGTATTAATTTTTCGTATACTACTGTCTTCTTCATAAATATATGCCCTGATAAACTCTTTGGGTGCATCGCCATCAAGCGGGAAACTTTTTACATGATAATTGCATTTTTTTAATTGAGGAATCAAATTAAAATTAAGTAAGCTGCCAGAAGAATTGACAGAGATTTCCTTTCTTAATCTGCTTTTAATGTCCCACATTAGTCAATGATTAGTTAGAATTATAAGATGCTTATTTTCTCTTCAATCTCATACACTTTTCCCTTTTCATGGGATAGTGCTGGAATATCAAAAATTAAGTTATTTACCTGAATACAATCTTTGATTATCCTTATCGTATTTATAGTTGATGATATTTCCGCTAATTAGCAAGTTAATAGCATCGTCAATAATTTTTAATGGCACAACAAACCATTCCCTTGGTGTAATGCGTTGCCCTTGTTCATTTTCTAAATCAACATTTAAGCAACTTTCCGCAAAGAATCTATGTATCAAGTTTTCAAAATTGCGGGTATTCATATTATAGCAGTGATAAGTAGCAACAATTTCAACATCAGCGAAAAGAAAAGTGGCTTCTTTTGAAGCATTCTTTATTCTGTCTGGGACATTAGTTTCAGAAAATCCAATCTTATATAAATCATTTAATTCTGAAATTTTGGGGTTTTTAGATTTCGATTTCAAAACATAAATCCAGCCACTTTGTAAATCTTCTTCGGAAACTATATTCGCTTTTTGAACAAAATCATATTGTATTGATTCGTCGGTTTGAGTAATTAATTTTCCACTTTTTTGAATGGATTTACCTAACGACCTAAAAAGCATATTAGACATTGTACCATTTTCAAAAATGGTTACAGTTCTACCATCAACCCTAAGTCTATCTCCAGATTTAAGATTTCTAACTTCTGATTCCAATTCTGCCGATTCCAGATACAGCATTATACCATCAAGTAAATAATAATTACCAATTAGAAGATTTTTTTCTATGTTTTCGAAATTCAAAAATTTTCGCTTCCCTGCTTTCAATTCAGCATGAACCTGCTGAAACATGGCTTCATATTTCTTGAACACATTTTCTGACATAGCCTGTCTTTGCGCTACGAAATCTGTTTCGGCTCTTTTATCTTGCTTAGGTGTGTGCTTAAATTCAAATATTGATATATCTGCATCCGTATCTAACAATCCCAAATCATCTTCTGCTACTATTTCTTCAAAAGTTTTTTTCTCCATTTCTACATAGCCCAACAAATCAAATCTGTCAAAAGGCTTTAATATTTTCTTCTTGCTTTCATCATTTCTAAAGCCTTTAAGTCTTGCCAGTAAATTATATTCCGACATGCTACCAGTTGACGGCTCCCGGTTATTCTTTTCAAAAAAGGTATTGATCTCTTCAAATGAATCAATCATTCGATCTTCATCAGTCTTAATAGCTGATGATTTCTCTTTGGCATTTAATAATCCAAAGTCATCATCATTAAAAATATCATCTAGGGTTTTAGACATTTTGTGCCCTTTTTCTTTTTTCTTCCCGCAAAAATATTAACGCCTGCGCCATTCTTTGCTCTTTAGGGTCGAATGACTGCATGTTAGGTTGTTCGCCTGTCTTCTTTACCCATTCTTTTATTTTAGGCCATAATATTATAGCCTCTTCCTCGGTTATATCAATTTTGGTTACAGCTATAGTGTCCTGTATTGCTCTTAATACAGATGTGGTAACAGACTTTGAAAGGATTTCAAAAGCTTTCTGAAAGGGATTTATCGTGTCAATCAGATCTATATGAATATCATCAATGTTCACAAAGCTGCCTGCCATCCGGATAAATTTTCTATCGCCTTGTTCCTCAATAGTACTGTTTTTTATTACTGAATCCACAACTACATATTGCCTTACAGCTTCCACATCTTCTGCATTCAAGTCAGGGTAAATCTCCCTGATTATTTTAGGAATCAAAATCGTGTTAATCACTTCTGGTTCTATATTTCCAGGCATTGCCTTCAGCATGGTATCATTCTGAAGTATTCTCGCTTTCAGGTCGTTAAGGTCACTTTCAATAATGTCTTTTGCACGTTGCGAGGTGGGCAACTTAAATCCTTTTATCCGTATCGTTCTACCGTTTCCATCATCCTCATTCTCGTCATCTTCATTGTCTGGATATCTAGGCTTGAACTTAAAGTTTGGTGCTAATACCTGTTCCATTAATAAAGAAGCAGCAATAGCTTTCAGCATATTGTTTACTGCCAGTTTTACATCATCATCTACTGCATCTGGTTGTGCTATGAGGTTGGTAAATTGCGCATGAGTCTTATTTTCACTATCCCGTGTAGCACGACCGATGATCTGAATAATCTCCGTTAGAGAACCTCTGTAACCAATTGTCAACGCATGTTCGCAGAATGGCCAGTCAAAGCCCTCTTTAGCCATGCCAAGAGCAATAATCATATCAATATCTTCCGGGCTGCTTATTCCTCTTAAATAAGCCACTACTTTATCTCTCTCTTTTGGGATGTCGTTTACCAAATCTGCGATTTTTAAAATTCGTCCTGACCGTTTGCTTTTTACGTACAAAATACCTGTTTCGCTATCCTGATATTCCATTTCGCCAATGCAATCAATAATATGGCTTACTTCTTCTAACTTCTGTTTTGATGACTCAGCAGCGTTTACACTTGGAATATGAATAATGGTTTTTAGGTCTTCGTCCAGTATTTCTTCCAATGCCGACATTTCCCTGTCATGCTGCTTTTTATAATATCGTCCCTGATAAAAATGATAACCTATTCCCAAAGACTTGAGGTATTCATACCCATTCAATTGATCGTAATAGTTATAAGTAACCTTTGTGAATTTCTCTTCATCTTCAGGTAGCAGTACCGGCACACTATCACCACGGAAGTAAGAGCCAGTCATAGCCACAATATGTGCGGTGGACTTCGCCATAATATTTCTGATCACTTCTCCTAACCGGTTGTCGCCATCGGCGGAAACATGGTGAAATTCATCAATAGCAATTACGCAATCATCCAAATCTTTTTCAGCTAATCCTTCAAAAGCAAACCGGAGTGTAGCATGTGTACAAATCAAAATCTTTTCATCGCATTTCAAAAAGTTCAGGAATGCCTGCACCTTGCTCCCTTCAGCTCCCGGCGTACAAAGGTTGTATTTAGGATGAAGCTCCCAGTTTGCATAGAACCCATATTTGGTTAATTCTGTTGGGCTAAATGAATTGCCGATGGAACGCTCCGGCACGGCAACAATCACTTTTTTTATATCCTGATTGATTAGCTTATCCAAAGCAATAAACATCAGGGCCCTTGACTTTCCCGAAGCTGGTGGGGCTTTTAGTAAAAGATATTTAGCCGTTCGGGCCTCGTATGCTTTTGCCTGCATTTCACGCATGCCTAAAACACTGATCTTTTTACTTTCGCCGGTTTGCGCATAGGTAACTTCCACCAAGTTGATAGGCTTTGCGTATTTAGTGTTGTTTATTCCTTTTTCGCTCACTTTACTTTGTTTTAATTCTTGTCTTTTTTTGTTTAGCAAAAAGTGTATTCTTCTTTGTCATTTCTTCATACATCCGGAATAAATATTCCAGTCTTTCGGCATCACTCCCAAACGGGCTTAGACGATACATGCGTTCAATGGCTTCGTCCAATTCTTTATGTGCCGCCTTCAATCCTTTGGGCATGGTTTCCGGGTTGTACAGCCATGCCATCGTTTTTTCCGGATATTTCGCTCTTTCATCCAATACTTGAAATACATACTGGTTAATGGTTTCTTTTTGCTTTGCATTTATTTCAGGGAATGGAAAAGTATTGTAGCATAATTTGGCTGAATAGCGATAATCTGTTTTCAATTTCCCGCCCACTACATTTACCCAAGTCATGTGCATTTTGGAATGAAGTACGCCGAATAGCCAAGGCTGGGCATCATAAACAGCCATCGCTGAATTTGATATAATTGTGTTGATATCTAGAAACCCAATTGGAATATATTCCCTACGTTCTGAAGAAACAGCAGGAATGATTAGCTGATTATCTTTAGCAATATTTCTATCTCTAAATTGGTGAGATCGTTCTGCTAGCTTATTGGTTCCTTTGTCTTTACTATTTAATCTGTGTTGTCTACTTATTTCAATTCTTTTTCTTAAAAAAGGAATTGTATTTACTTCTTTTAAATCCTTATCCTCAATCCACAGGCAATATCTTTTTTCTCCATTAATAAACTCATAAGAACCGAGCAATGTTCTAATATATTTCTCATATTCTGGACTCTTATTTGTTAAGTCACTTTTCTCTTGTTCTGATATAATTAAACCTCCTCCATCATTCGGCATATTTCCGAAATTCATTTTTATAAATTTAGAAAGAGGAACGTTTCTTTCGTAAATGCATATATCACCTGCATCCATCAAATAAGCATTAATATTCTTAGCTTCTTTTTTGATCTTTTCAAAGTACAAATATTTCGGCTCCTTAGACCTATTCCTTAGGCCTATAATTATAACCGAAACACCTGCATTGCCTTTAGCGTTATTAGTCCACTTAAAAGAGTGATGGGCAAAATTAATTTCAATGTCATCAGAAATCAATTGAGGCCACAATAGAGCAACTTGTTGTCCTTGTGATATTGAGTTAGTAGAAACAAAGGCGAATCTTGCATTAAATCCTTTTATATAATTTTTTGCTTTATAAAACCAACAAGAGATATAGTCTAAATCCCTATACTTTTTTAGATGGCTAAATACCGCATCCATATCACTTTTCTGGCTTTCATCTTGGACTCTTGCTCCTAAATAAGGTGGATTACCTAAAATATAAATTTCATCCTCTTTACCTTTAGGACAAACCTCTTCCCAATCTTTTCTGGCAGCATTACCACAAACAATTTTCCCTGCCTCTTTTAATGGTAGTATCGGTTTCGACTGACCATAACCTTCCAGTTCTTCATCAAACACTTTATTCATTTGGTGCTCTGCCAGCCAAAGAGATAAGATCGCCATTTCGTGAGCAAAATCTTTTATCTCAATACCATAAAATTGCGATAATTGGATACAGGTGAAGTATAATAACTTTTTACCTTTTTGAAGGTCGAGGTCAACAAGCCGTTGAATGATCTTTATCTCCAGAAGTCGTATTTCCTTATAGGTGATAATCAGAAAATTCCCGCTTCCGCATGCAGGATCGAAAAATTTGATACTGGAAATTCTATTAATAAGCTTTTTCAGGTTGTTAGCGTTGTCGTAGTGTCTTTGAAACTCTTCATACAGTTCATCCAGAAACAAAGGCTCTATTAATTTTTTAATATTAGGAACCGAAGTGTAATGCATTCCTAAATCGCTGCGCTCTTCAGGGTCAGCCACTGCCTGAATCATAGAACCAAAAATATCAGGATTGATTTCGCTCCAATCCAAATCACCGCATTCTAACAATATTTTTCTTGATCGCGCAGAAAATTTAGGAGATTGAATACTGTCTCTGAACAGGCCTCCATTAACATAAGGAAACTGTTCTAAATAAGCCGGAAAACTACCTTTTTCAGTATTAAGCTTTTTAAATAGGCTATTTAAAAACTCATGAACGTTACTCCCATTTTCTGCTGTATGTTGAGAAAGAGTTTCGGTAAAGACACTTTTAATTTCAAAAATGCTCGTGTCTTCTGCAAAAAAGCAAAATAAAAGCCGGGAAAGAAAAACATTTAGGTTGTGACTTTCGGTATTGTAGTCCGGATTGTCAGTTACCAGTACTTCATACAACTGCCCCAACTTATAAGCTGCATCCCGGTCCGCTTTATTGTCGTTAGAAGATTTATAAATTTCTGCACCGGTTAATGGAAGAAAAAAATCAAAATATTTAGGCAGTTCACCAATCTTAAAATCCCTATTCCGTTTTGTTTTTACATCTTTAGCAACAACCGTTTCAAAATCAGTAACAATAATAAATCTTGGGTTATGCTTTAAGATTTGCTCATTGCCTGCAGCTTCTTCAATGTCTATTAAAAGTTTATCTGAACTGGATGTTTTGAAGAAAATCTTGTTTTTGTATATCACTTCGCCTTTGACTTTCGAAAAGTTGAAATCTCCTTTTTTCAGACGGGTAATGGAGGTTTTAGAAATTCCATATGCTAAAAGAAAATCATAAATGAATTCTTCACAGTTTAGGTTTTCAACCAGACTACTGAGATTATTTTCTATTTCCTTTGAATTCATAATATGATTTTATTCCTAATGCTATTTAGAATATCTTTTTTACGCATTAGATATTATACACAGGCTGAATATAAAGACTTATCCCAAAGCAGAAAAAAGTATTCGTTGTCTAATGCTTTTATCCTCCCTACCACCCCATCCCGCCCTTCTCAATAGCCACCTCCCCATCGGTAACCGACAAGTACTCACCGGAGGTACCCAACGTATCTATCAATACTACCGGTGGTTGTACGGTCAGCCGCCGCTGGGTGGTATGTCCCACCACCTGTACATAGCCGGCTATCGCATCTATGCGCAGGCTATCCGGCCGCACCCAAAGGGGCGATTGGGTAATATCGTCGCCATACGGGCTGCAATTGGCGCCGGGCGTAAACTTAAAAGCACCGGGCTTTTGCCGGAACAGGGTATTGATAGCGGTTTCTATTTGGGTAAGGTCAATGTTATTGGCGCGGCACCAGGTTTTGGTAACGCCTGCATGGGTGAACAGGAATTGCCGGTGCACGAAACAGATTTGCAACAGGTCTTCTGCTATCGCCGCTTCCAGGAGTTGGGCAAAGGTAGCCGCATGCGTTACCTGGTAGCCGCTATACGTTTCGCCGGCGGCACGGAGGTAATGATAATCGTGGTTGCCCAACAGGAGGACTACCCGCTCCCTGTTGGCCCCTTTATACGCAAGGAGGTCTTTAAAATTCTCGGCCTGCCGCTTCGGCGAAATACCTTCGTGCGTATCGAAATAATCACCGATAAATACTACGGCATCAAAATCTTCGTTGGCAGTAATCTTTTTCCAGTCGTCTCTTCCGTGGGTATCACCTAAGGCTATTATTCGCATGTGCTGCTATCATTTAATTCCTCTTCAATCTGTTGAATCGTTGGCAGCTTACCCTCCCACGCAAGGGGTAGCGTCTCCGTTAGTTGGTACTCACTTACACCAATAGGTTTATTCATGCCCCGCAAAGCATATTCGGCCACCACTTTATTCCGCTCCCTGCAGATGATGATACCGATAGAAGGCTCGTCTGTTGCATGCCGCAACTGGTCGTCCACTACGTTCAGATAAAAATTCAGCTTGCCTGCATACTCCGGTTCAAAGGCGCCGGTTTTTAATTCAATCACCACGAAGCAGCGCAGTTTCAGGTGGTAAAATAATAGGTCGATGCGGCGTTCCCGGCCACCTATTTCCACCGGGTATTGCTTCCCTACATAGCTAAAGCCCGCGCCCAGCTCCAGCAGAAATTTGGTGATGTGCTCCACTAATGCGTTCTCTAAATCTTTTTCTGCATACTCATTGCCGAGACTGAGAAAGTCGAACTTGTAAGGGTCTTTCAACAACTCCCTGGCAAGATCACTTTGCGGCCTGGGTAAAGCCGTTTCAAAGTTGGTGATGGCAGCGCCCTGACGATGGCATAGGCCGCTTTCTACTTGGTGTACGAGCACATTGCGGCTCCAGTTGTGCGTGCTTGTTTCTTTTATATAAAATAAGGCTTCCTCCAGTTTTTTGCACTTGGTAATAATCTGCAGGTGATGCCCCCAAGGGATAGTAGTAAGTAGAGCTGGTATTTGGTCAACAACTTGTTGCCCAATTTGTCCAACAGGTTCTGATACAAATTGGGCGGTTTGTGCAACAGGTTGTTGCACTATTGGGTTGTCAGATTGTAATTGTCCAACAAGTTGTTGGACAATTGACGACTTCTGACCATAAAATGAAAACCAATTCTTTATATAGTATAGATTGGAGCGGGAAAACCCTTTCATGTCAGGAAATTCTGACAATAAATCTTTTGATAAATGCGGAATGAGACCTTCTCCCCATTGTGAAAAGGATTCCTTCTGTACAATTTCGGTTCCTAATTGCCAGTACAAAGCAAGGAGTTCAGCGTTTACTTTAAGTCCTGCTTTAATTTGTGCTGAACGGACTTGTGCTTTTAAATGGGTAAGCCATTGTTTATATTCCGGGTTCATAAGGTTGACCTAAAGGTTTATGATAAAATAATATGCAGAAGCACAGATGAAAATTTTTAAAATAGCATTCCGGGTACGCCTGGTAAAAAATTGAACATCTATACCTTCACAGCGAAAAATACGGAAAAGCTTTAATTGATGAGGCTTGTTTAAAAGAGTTTTTAGTCTGTGGCTTAATTCACACACTTAACTAAATATACTCACTGCTTGCTATACTCATCAGCTATACCATTTCTGTACAGCAGGGCTGCCCTTTATTCCCCTTATATCTCTCTACTGTATATCAGGTACTGATCTCGCTTTGTTGTAGCAGCGTATGCTTCTTTTTTGCGCCCGCAACCCGTTTGATGTAGTATTGATGTAGGAGAAAAAAGCTTTTGTTGCCTTTCCTGCTATAGATTTGAGTTTCCTAAATTTTATTCATCCAATCTATTTCATTTAAAACGATTGCAAACATGAAGAACACTGTTATCCTCTTTCTCTGCCTCGCAGGGCTCGCTGCTAATGCCCAGGATAAAATCGGCCTTTTCGACGGTCACGGCGATGTAGGTACCAACGTAAAGCCCGGCTCCGCTACCTATATCCCGCAAACCGGCCAATACATTATTTCCGGGGCGGGCTATAATGTGTGGGCCGACCACGACGAGTTCCAGTTTGTATGGAAAAAGATGACCGGCGATTTTATACTGTACACCCGCGCCGAATTTCTCGGCCCGTGGGTAGATTATCACCGCAAAGTAGGCTGGATGGTGCGCAAAACACTCGACGGCAACTCGCCCCATGTAAACGCGGTGGAGCATGGCGATGGCCTTACTTCCCTGCAGTTTCGCAGAACGGCCGGCGCGCAAACAGAAGAGCGGAAGATGAAGATTACCAAAGCCAATATCCTGCAATTGGAAAGGCGCGGCGATACCTACATTATGCGGGCGGCGGCTTACGGGCAATTGTTTACCGTTGACTCCGTTTCGGGCATTGATCTTGGCAACGAGGTATATGTAGGGCTCTTCGTAGGCTCGCACAATGCCGATGTGGTGGAAACCGGCGTGTTCAGCAATGTGCGGATTGCAGTTCCCGCTCCCGCAACCTTAGTTCCGTATAAGCAGTATCTCGGCAGCCACTTAGAACTGCTGGATGTTGCTTCGGGCAACCGCGAAATCATTTATACCGTACCCAATTCGATACAGGCGCCCAACTGGATGCCCGATGGCAAAACCCTCCTTTACAACAGCGAAGGCTCCATCTATACGTTCGACCTTGCCAGCCGCACGCCGCAGGTACTCAACACCGGCGACGTAAAAAACAACAACAACGACCATGTAATTTCCTTTGACGGTAAAATGCTGGGCCTCAGCAGCGGTGTTGAAAAATTAGGCGGCTCTATCTCTTACACCGTACCTATAACCGGTGGTACGCCCAGGCAGATTACGCCCATTGGTCCCTCGTACACGCATGGCTGGTCGCCCGATGGCAAGAGCATCGTGTTTACCGGTCAGCGCAATAAGGAGTTTGATATTTATAAAGTTCCGGCCGCCGGCGGCAAGGAAGTGCGTTTAACCACGGCGCCGGGGCTCGACGACGGGCCGGAATATACGCCGGACGGGCAATACATTTATTTCAACTCAGTCCGGTCGGGCCTGATGCAGGTATGGCGGATGAAGGCCGATGGCAGCAGCCAGGAACAGGTGACCAGCGACAGCCTGAACAACTGGTTTCCGCATATCTCGCCCGATGGAAAAACGATTGTTTTTATCTCGTTCCTTCCGTCTGAAGTGCGGCCGGACGATCACCCGTTTTATAAGCATGTATATCTGCGGATGATGCCGGTGGCTGGCGGCGAGCCAAAGGTGATCGCTTACCTCTATGGCGGACAGGGCACGATCAATACGCCTTCGTGGTCGCCCGACAGTAAAAGGATTGCGTTTATCAGTAACAGTGGTATGAGCGGGCAATAAGAATATTTAGCCACAAAGACTCGAAAGCACAAAGGCAATAAGTAACGAAGTAGCACAAAGTGCTGATGCAGTTGCCCTGCTAACGGTATCTCAGTTTGAAATTTTCAGGCCACATGTAGTGTTATCCGAATGAGATAGGTATGGGATAGCTTCCATACAATTGCATTCAAACCTGATTTACGCAGCAGACCTGTCTGACGGTAGCCAGGTTCCGCACAAAGCTGCCGGTTGGTTACAAGTTAATGCAAGTGCGTATCGGCAGCAATTGCGGAATGACGTGCATCATAACTGCTACTTTACTATTATAACTTTTAGAAAAATTTAAACTGCCTGATCATAAGCTCAATAGTAATAATCCCTTTTAGGCAATGTGGAGGCGCTGGCAAGGAAAACTATCTCACTGAGACAATAAGAAATTATTATTAACGAAGTAAATGCGCGGAGCGATCATGTTTTCCTTGACTTTTTACGCAACCTCTTATTCCGGTTGCCTTTTTGCGTCAAGGCAAAAAGAAAGCAGAAAGAGTTATTAGATAAAACTTCCCTGAACTGCAATATTCAAACTTACCATCTTAAACATCTTAATCTATATAACCATTTAAAACATTTGCCCTATGAACACAAGACGTAACTTCTTAAAAAACGCTTCCCTCTTCGCGGCGGGCGGCTTAGTTGCGCCGCACCTGCTGAAAGCAGGCACCGCCGCTACCAAAAAGGCGGTCGGCATCCAGCTTTATTCGGTGCGTAAAGAAATGCAGCAGGATGCGGCCGGAACACTTGTGAAGCTGGCGAAGATCGGCTACAAAGAAATTGAGTCGGCCAAGAGCGAAAAGGGCAATTATTATGGCTTAAGCCCGAAAGAAATCCAGAAGATCATGGACGATAACGGCATGGTGCTGCGCAGCGGCCATACCCGTATAGATAAAGACTGGCAGCAGTCTATTGACGAAGCCGCCGAGGCCGGTCAGCAATACCTGATCTGCTCGGTGCTGCCATCGGCCGGGCAAACGGTAGCCAATTACCAGCAAAGCGCGGAACTGTTTAACAAGGCCGGTGAAGAATGTAAAAAAGCGGGCATTGTTTTCGGCTACCACAACCACGACTCGGAATTTGAAGAAGCGGGCGGGCAGGTGCTGTACGATGTATTGCTAAAAGGCGTGCAGCCCGACCTCGTAACGATGGAAATGGACCTGGGCTGGGTGATCGCCGCCGGTAAAGACCCGCTGCACTATTTCAGCAACTATCCGGGCCGGTTTCCCTTGTGGCACCTCAAGGATATGGACCTGACCAAAAAGCAAAGCACCGAGTTTGGCAAAGGCGGTGTGGACATCAAAGGCCTGCTGCAGCAGGCGAAGCAATCGGGTATGCAGCATTTTTTTGTGGAGCAGGAAGAATATACGCATACGGCTTTTGAAAGCATGGCGTATGATTATAATTATTTAGCAAAAGCGGGGGTTTAAAATAAGCGTTATCCTATATTGACTTGGTAGCTTCAAACGATTTTTTTCAATACATTTAGAGATAATCTAAATTTAAGTAATTGAAAATGAGTATTTTGATAAAGAATTGATTCCCACGTGTAAAAGATAAAACGAGCAGTTGTAAAAGCTATTGATCTAACATTACTGATTGATAGAATCGTTATTGTCTCAATGGCGTTTATTCTTGTTGCCTGATTTCAAATCATTGACTCTTAATTACTTAAATTTAGATTACCTCTTAGAGATAAAAAACAATCATTATTGAAACGCCGTTTATGGCGATCTCACCGCCGGCATTTAGAACGTTAGGTTAAGTTGTGCAATGATTCTTGACTGAAGTAGATCTGAGTGTATTTTAGGCTCCGCCGGAGCCACCTGTTTATAGCAATCATCAGTTAATTTTCGACCGGCTCCATTGGAGCCGCCTTTGAATTGAATCCGGTGTTATATAGGTGGCTCCGATGGAGCAGAAACTGAATAAATTGAATCGCATTCTATAAACAGGATGCTCCTACGGAGCTATGCGAATGGCAGGAATTGCAATACCGGTAATAACAGCTTCTACCAGTTAATGATGATACGCAACCGTAACCGTACTTTATGATAAACCGCTATCAAAACAGATAAAATAATTTTTTTTCAGATTATGAGCCCTTCCTATGCCGATAAAATTGATAGCGGTTCATCAGGAGTACCGCTATATGGATAGGAACAGGTAAGGTTCGGAATCTGCCGACATAACAACGATAAAACCAGTAAACAGAAAGGCATGGACTTAAAACAACAGGCAGCGAAAGCAGCGGTTTCCTTAATTAAAAATGGCTTATCCGTCGGCCTTGGCGCAGGCGCTACCATGGCTTATATGGTGGATTATTTAAAAGAGGAATCACTTACTCTTCAGTTATATACTTCGTCTGCGGCCACCAAAACGGCATTGCTGCAGCATGGTTTTGCAGTAAACGACATTGCTGCTGTAGCCGCACTCGATATATATTTTGATGGCTGCGACCAGTTTGATAAAGCCCTGAACGCATTGAAAAGCGGTGGCGGCATACATACCATGGAAAAGCTGCTGGCTTCTATGGCTAAAGCGTTCGTATTAGTTGGCGATGAATCGAAATACGCAGAACAGTTGGGAACGAAATTTCCAATTGTGTTGGAAGTATTGCCACCAGCCGTCTCTTTTGTGGCGGTGCGACTGGAGCATTTATTCAACGGCAGCAGTATAGTAATAAGGCGCAACGCCGCAACCGGCGAAAAAGTAATTACCGAATACGGAAACCATCTTATGGATGTATGGTTTAGCCCATTGCCCGAACTTTCTCAACTAAATCCGTTGCTGAAAAGCATTACCGGCGTTGTAGAAACATCGCTGTTTTATAATATGGCACACAAAGCCATTATCGCCGGTAAGGATGGGTTAAGGATAATAGAAAAAGCGCTTTAACATAAGGTATGGAAATAAGGTGTCTGACACTTTGAAGTGTCTGACACCTATAAGTTAGCTTAATTGCAAAAAAAAGTAATGCATTGAGTTACTGCAGAGCAGGTTTGCTCCGCGAAATCTCCTGCTGCTCCTATTCTCTGCGGTAAAAGAAAACGCTGTTTTATTTCTTTATACCTGTAGGCATAGCAGCCAATCATTTTATATAATTTTTCAATGAATTTTTAGCAGGAAGGCGCAACCTGTAACCGGATAACTTACATTTAATGCCTGCGCTCGCCCGGGTTCGGCTTCACATATCCCGTTCAATAGATTCCTATGAAATATTCACTTCTTTTATTACTGCTCTGCAGTACTTTTTTATCAGCAGAACACGCTACCGCCCAATCCGGCGCTATTAAGCAGGTAAGGCTTACGAAGTTTGCGCTGCAATCCACTGCCGTTATCCATGAAGGGGGCGCAGTAGTATCCGTTGCAGATTATCAATCCAAAGATTACTGGTTTCCCGTTACCGTTCCCTGCACGGTGCTTACCGGCCTGGTAGCCAACAAAGTATATCCCGATCCGTACATCGGCATGAACAATATGCTGATACCGGATGCCTCCGATTCGTTTAACCGCCAGTACCATTTAGCGCAGTACAGCTTTTTACCTAATGAGCCTAATCCCTGGAAAAAGCCGTACTGGTACCGCACACAGTTTAGCGTACCGGCTGGGGATAAAGGCAAGCATTTCCAGCTCCTTTTCAAAGGCATTAACTACCGTGCAGAAGTGTGGGTAAACGGAAAAAAGATAGCCGACTCTTCGCAGATGGCCGGCATGTTTGCCGAGTACAGTTTAGATGTAAGCAATGCGATAAAAGCAGGTGCTAATAATATACTGGCGGTAAAAATCTACCCGCTCGATTATCCCGGCCTGCCCTCGCACCCGCAGTTGGAAGCGCTCGGCGATTTCTACGACAACGGCGGCCCGACCGGCGATATCGGCAAGAACGTAACAATGCTGAGTTCGGTGGGCTGGGACTGGATACCGGAAGTGCGCGACCGCAATATGGGCATCTGGCTGCCGGTTTATCTCCGCACTACCGGGCAGGTAACCATCAGCCATGCATTCATCAAAACAGAGTTGCCTTCTTTGCCGGATACCGGCATTGCAAAACTCTCCCTGAATCTTTCGCTATACAACAATGGCAGTCAACAGGAGCAGGGTAAGTTACGTGTTACCATCAGCCCTGAAAACTTCATCGGCAAATCCATAAGTTTCACGAGCGAAGCAACGCTGAATGCTAATGACCATAAAGACATGCAGTTGTCTGCCGACAATGTAAAAGAACTGCTGGTTAGCAAGCCGCATCTCTGGTGGCCGAACAACTATGGCAATGCTAACCTGTACCGGCTGCGGGTGCAGTATGTAACCGGCAACGAGGTATCGGATGATACGTCCTTTATTTTCGGCATCCGCACCGTGAGTTCCAAAGCAGTGGATGTAAATGGCTGGACGCGAAGAGATTTTTATGTGAATGGAAAACGGGTGCACCTGAACGGCGGCGCCTGGGTGCCCGACATGATGCTGAACCGCGACTCGCTGCGGTATGACGATGAGTTGCACCTGTGCCGCAACGCCAATGTAAATCTGGTTCGCATCTGGGGCGGCGGTATCGGCGAAACAGACGATTTTTATGAAGCCGCCGACCGCTATGGCATGCTGGTGTGGCAAGACTTCTGGGTTACCGGCGATACGCAGGGCGAGTTTAAAGGCTCGCCCGACTGGCCGCTGCAGGGCACTATTTTTATAAATAATGTTGTCAGCACCATCTACCGTATCCGCAACCACGCCAGCCTGCTCGTATGGACAGGCGGCAACGAAGGTCATGCGCGCAAGCCCCTGTACGACGCGATGCGCGACAATGTAGTTGCACTCGATGGCACGCGGCCTTTTATCCCGTCTTCTTCGGGCTTTGCCAAACAGGCGCCGGGCTGGAAAGGCTCGTGGCCCGACGATAAGCCGGCCGGTGTATATAGCGGCGGGCCTTACTCCTGGCAGGACGATGCGGAATATTATGATCTGGTAAATGAAGGCAAAGGCTGGGTGTTTAAAGATGAAACCGGCCTGCCATCGCAGCCACCTTATAACACGCTGGTAAAAATAATTCCTAACCTTGTGCCCGATAGCAGCCTGCCTTACCCGCTCAATAATACCTGGGGCTATCACGATGCCTGCTCCGGCAACGGCCATTACGAAACCTACTACAAAGCGATGGTTAAGCGCTTTGGCGAACCGGAGAGCATGAAAGATTTTTCCGATAAAATGCAATTGCTGAATGCGGGCGGCTACCGCGGCATTTTTGAAGCAGCCGGTCATAAGCTGAACGAGACCGGTGGTGTAATGCTCTGGAAACTGAACGCCGCTTTCCCGAGTGTGATCTGGCAGATATACGACTGGTACCTGGCGCCGAATGCCGGCTATTATTTTATGCAGCGGGCCTGCGAGCCGGTGCATATACAACTCAACTTAGACGACTCGGCCGTGGCAGTTATTAACCGCACGTATCATCCGCAATCAGGGCTTGTATATGAAGCGGAAGTAACGGATATCAACGGCAAATCTTTGTATAGGCAAAGCGCAGTTATTAATGCAGATACCACCAGTGAGCGGGAAATATTGCCTATGGCGGATGTACTGAAAAAAATAAACGGGATCAGCTTTATCAGCCTTACACTGAAGGATAAAAGCGGCAGGCCGGTATCTCAAAACCTCTACTGGTTTTCGCCGGCCCACGATTTTACTTCCCTGCGGCAAATGCCGGCTGCTGCAGTACAGGTAAAAGTTTTGCAATCAGCTACTGTTTCCAATACCTGTCGGTGGACGCTGCAGTTCAGTAATACGGGTCAGCAGCTTGCCTTCTTTATTAATCCGCAGCTAATGAGCGGCGAAGAAGAAGTGCTGCCAGGTTACTGGTCGGATAATTACTTCTCCATCCCGGCCGGCAGCAGCAAAACAGTAACCGTAAGCTGTGCTCTAAACAAAATAAGCGGTCAGGTTCCTTCTTTAAAAACAGAAGGCTGGAATATAAAACAACAGTTGCTTTTACTCCCTGCACCGGCAAATGCAGGAAAGCAATAAAGTGATGTAGTGTTGATGAGCATGTTTTAGCCCATTTCGATACTAATTCTACCAACTGATGTAGCATTGATGTAGTGTAAAAAAGAAAGAAAAGCCGGGTTGCGTATAGTTTTGTTAGACAGTTATTATAGATTGCCTGCAACAAAATACAAACCCATATGAAATTCCCGCTACTCCTTTGCTTTGCTTTTTTACAACTTATTTCTTTTGCCCAGAATCCGGTTGGCATTTTTGAGAACCACCAGGATATTGGCCACCCAAAATTGGCCGGCACTGCCCGCTACGATGCTGCGGCGCAGGAATATACCATTACCGGTGCGGGTGCTAATATCTGGTTTAACCATGATGAATTCCAGTTTGTTTACAAAAAGCTCAGCGGCAATTTTATTGTAACTGCCGATTTTGCTTTCAGTGGTGATACGGCCAATGCCGTTGGGCATCGCAAGATTGGCTGGATGATCCGGGAATCTACCGATGACGGCGCCGCCAGCATGAATGCCTGCAAGCATATTGACGGCCTTACGGTGCTGCAATGGCGCCCGTATCACGGCATGTTTATGCGCGACCCGGAAGAAGAGCTTTTTTATCCGAAGCAGGGCGGGCAAACCATCCAGCTAGAGCGTACCGGCAGGCTTGTAACCATGCGTATTGCGCACCCCGGCGAACCGTTGCAAACGGTTGGCACCGCAGAAATTGAATTGAAAGATTCGGTGCTGGTAGGTTTATATATCTGTTCGCACGACTCCGACCATACTGCTTCTGCCAAAGTATGGAATGTGCGCATTGATAAGCCGATTATCCATCCTTATACTTCCAACCCGCATGTGACAACACCGCCGCTTACGGAAGAGTTAGGCTCCCGCCTCGAAGTAATGAGCATAGCGGATGGGATGCGGAAAGTAATTCACGAAGGCACCGGCCGCTTTGAAGCGCCTAACTGGATGCCCGATGGCAAAAATTTGCTGTTTAATGAAAAGGGCTCTTTATACACTATCCCGGTCAACGGCGGTACCCCGCAAAAACTGAACACCGGCGATGCGGCGGCCATTAATAACGACCATGGCATCTCCTTCGATGGAAAAATGCTGGCCATCAGCAACAGCCGGCCCGGCTTGTATGGCGGCGGCTCCACCGTATATATACTTCCGCTAACTGGCGGTACGCCCAAACTGCTTACACCGGGAACACCTTCCTACTGGCATGGCTGGAACCCCAACAACAAGGAAGTCGCTTTTGTAGCACAGCGCGACAGCTCCAAAATATACAATATCTACAAGCAGTCCATCAGCGGCGGCGCAGAAGTAGCGCTTACGCATAATACCAAAGGGCATGTGGACGGGCCGGAATATTCGCCTGATGGCAAGTACATTTACTACAACGCCAACCCAACCGGCACCATGCAGGTATGGCGCATGAAACCGGATGGCTCGGGGCAGGAGCAAATGACCTTTGATGAATACCATAACTGGTTTCCGCATATTTCGCCCGATGGCAAATGGATTGCTTTTATTTCCTTCCCGATAGAAATTGACCCCAAGTCGCACCCTTCGTACGAGCGGGTAATGCTGCGGCTGATGCCGGCTGCCGGCGGAGCGCCCAAAGTAATTGCTTACCTCTATGGCGGGCAAGGCACGCTGAATGTAAATTCCTGGTCGCCGGACAGTAAAAGCATTGCTTTTGTAAGCAACTCTGCAAAAGCAGAAAAGTAACACTTCACATAAAAAAAGACCGGCACTAACCTGCTGCAACCTGTTGCAGCGAACGATAGACGTATTATTTAAACACCACTTAAATCTCTAATTTTTAAATCAATTGCTTATGCCTATGAAACATTACACCCCTGTAAAAAGTGTATGCAGCTTACTGCTCCTATGCTTTTTAACGTGCAGCGCGCTTGCCCAAAAAACGGTAACGGGCAGGATTATTAATAATGGCGACCGGCAGCCGATCCCGGGCGCAACGGTACAGGTAAAAGATACCAAAACCGCTACGCAAACGGGCAACGACGGCAGCTTTTCTGTAAGGGTACCTGCAGACAGCAGCGCGCTGATTATTTCCGTTATTGGCTACGAACAGGTAGAAGTGCCGACAACCGGCAAAACAGCAATGGGCGATATTGCGCTTGTTGCGGCCACCGCCACACTGAACGATGTAATCGTTACCGGCTACTCTGCCCAGCGCAAAAAAGATATTACCGGCTCTGTGGCAGTAGTAAATGTGGCTAATGCAAAACAGATTCCTTCCGGCAGCACGGAGTCGCTTTTGCAAGGCCAGGCGGCCGGTGTAACGGTTATTAATTCCGGTGCGCCCGGCGGCGCCAGCAATGTGCGCATCCGCGGCGTTACTTCTATCGGCAGTTCCGACCCGCTGGTTATTATAGACGGAACCCCGGGCAGTTTGCACGATATCAACATCAACGATGTAGAATCTATACAGGTATTGAAAGATGCCGGTGCAGCTTCTATCTATGGTGTACGTGGTTCTAATGGTGTTATCATCGTTACTACCAAGCGCGGAAAATCGGGCAAAGTACAACTGGCTTATGATGCCTACTACGGTACGCAACGTCCGATACAACATGCGTATGATTTAGCGAATCCAACCCAAACCGGCAATGCTATCTGGCAGGAGTATTTTAATGACGGGCTTACTCCTTTAGATAAGCAATATGGCAGTGGCGCAACACCGGTTGTTCCTGATTATATTACACCGTATGGCACGAGTGCAGGTGATCCGCGAACCGACCCATCTACGTACGCTCTATACTCCAACCAGATTACAAAGGCCAATAAAAGCGGCACCGATTGGTTTCACGAAATATTTAAGCCTGCACCGATCATGAGTCATAATATTTCGGCAAGCGGCGGCGGTGATAAATCAACCTACTATTTTTCATTTAACTATTTGGACCAGCAAGGCACATTAATTCATACCTCGCTCAAGCGGTACTCTGCAAGAATGAATACTACATTCAGTCTTGCGAATAACCATGTGCGCATCGGTGAAAATGCGTACGTACTGTACAAGCAAAATCCAGGTTATTTAAATCTACCCGGCGTAAACAGCTCTAACCCGATTACGATGGCTTATTCTGCGCCTACTATTATTCCGGTATATGACATCCGGGGAAATTTTGCCGGCACAGGTTCCCAGGGACTGGGTAATTCCCAGCAACCGGTTGCAGTAATGGACAGGCAAAAAAACAATCACAACAACGACTGGCAGATGAATGGTAATGTGTTTGCCGAGGTTGATTTTCTGCCGCATTTTACAGCACGCACCAGTGTTGGCGGCCAGGTAGATAATTTTTACAGAAACGCGTTTGTATACACGGCCTACGAAAATGCGGAGAATGCAACTAACCCCAACAGTTACCTGGAGAATTATGGCTGGAACAGCAGTTTAACCTGGACGAATACCATTCGCTATGCTAATGTTATAGCGCAGAAGCATAACCTGAGTGCATTAATAGGCAGTGAATATATTGAAGAAAATGGCCGGGCTGCCGGTGCTACAAGAGGCGGCTATTTTATTACAGACCCAGGCAACCTTACGGTTGATCCGAATTTATGGACGCTTAACTTCGGCTCCCCTGCGGGGCAAACCAATTCGAACATCGTAAGCAATAATGGCAGGCTAACACCTTATCAATCTTCCTTGTATTCCCTGTTTGGCCGTATAGACTACAGCTTTAATGATAAGTATTTATTCAGCGCCACGCTACGCCGGGATGGTTCTTCTGTATTTGCACCCGGCAAGCGCTATGGCTTGTTTCCATCCTTTACCGCAGGCTGGCGTATTTCGCAGGAAAATTTTATGAAAGATGTCAACTGGATCAGCGACTTAAAAATTCGTGGGGGCTGGGGCAAATTAGGTTCTATCAGCAACATTACACCCACTAATCCTTATACCTTGTTCGGGCAGGCGGCCAACCAGTCTTACTACGATATCAACGGCACGGGCACCTCTTCCAATCCCGGTTTATATACCAGCCAGTATGGCAACACAAATACCTCGTGGGAGCAGGACATTATTACCAATATAGGTTTTGATGCGGGTCTGTTAAAAAACAAAATTGAAATAACAGCAGAATGGTACGAGAAAAAAATTAAGGGGTTGATTTTTCAGCCATTAGCAATTGGTACCGGCGGCGGCGCAGCCCTGCCGTATGTTAACGCGGGCAATATTATTAATAAAGGCATTGATGCTTCTGTAACGTATCATGGAACCATACAAAAAGACCTGCGGTTTGATGTAACCGGAACTTTTACCTCTTATAACAATAAGGTACAAAGCTTACCGGCAGGCGAGCAGTATGTCAACATCAATAGCGGCAATACAACTTTCTCCCGCCTGCAACCGGGGCAAGCCGTTGGCGCTTTCTTTGGCTACCAGGTAATCGGTTTATTCCAGAGCCAGGCCGATGTAGCAAAATCGCCCACCCAGGATGCAGCAGCGCCGGGCCGCTTTAAGTATAAAGATGTAAACAGCGATGGTAAAATAGATGCCAATGACCGGACATTTTTTGGCAATCCCAATCCCGATTTTACGGCTGGCTTAAACCTTTCTGTAAGTTATAAAAGCTTTGATTTTTCTACTTTCTTTTACGCTTCTGTTGGCAACGACATCCTGAATAATGTGCGTGCTTCCACCGATTTTCCGCAGCAGTTTGGTAACGCTATGAGCAAGCGGGTGGCATTACATTCACCTACCCTGCTCAACGATGCCGGCGAGCCAACCAACATTCTCGATCCTGCTGCACACGTATCTGATCCTAACAGTGCAATCCCTATTTTAGAAAGATCCGGCAACTTCAGCAATATCTCTGTTTTAAATTCTTACCGCCTCGAAGACGGTTCGTTCCTGAGAAATAAAAGCATGACGCTTGGCTATGTCTTTCCTGCTGCAACGTTGCAGCGGTTGCACATAGACCGGTTTAGAATGTATGTGCAGGCGATTAATTTATTTACCGCTACCAAATATTCCGGACTTGATCCTGAAATTGGCGGTTCCAATACACTTTTTGGAATTGACGGCAGCAATTATCCGAACAATCAAAAGACGTTTACCGTAGGCTTAAACATCGCCATTCATTAATTGAACAAGTAAAAAACAAACTGTATGAAGAAGTATTCTTTCAAATTTATTATACCTGCACTTGTTGCTTCCGTTGTTCTCATTTATGCCTGTAACAGAGACCTCGACATACGGCCGCAAGGGTACCTGCTGCCCGAAAACGTAGCTAACAAAACCGGTGTTGACCTGCTGCTGATTGGCGCTTACGCATTGCTTGACGGTGAAAATTTACCGGGCCCGGGCAACGCTTACGGAAGCGCCGGCTCCAACTGGGTATATGGAAGTATTTGCGCAGATGATTCGTACAAAGGCTCGGTGCCTACCGACCAGCCGGATGCAACTACCGTAGAATCGTGGTCGCTGGCGCAGCCAACTACGGCTTATGTAAATCAAAAATGGACGGTGCTTTACACGGGCATCCAGCGGTGCAACGATGTGCTGCGCGTTATGCGGCTGGCAACCGATATTGAACCGGCTGATACGCTTAAGATTTCGGCTGAAGCGCGCTTCCTGCGGGGCTATTATCATTTTGATGGTAAAAAAATCTTCAATAATTTTCCGTATGTAGGTGAGTCTATTTCGTTTTTGAATAATAACCTTGCTGTTGCTAATAATGTTGATATCTGGCCAAGTATAGAAGCCGATCTGCAATATGCGGCTGCAAATTTACCCGAAATACAACCCAATATCGGTCGTATAAATAAGTGGGGCGCGATGGCTTTGCTGGCGAAAGCGTATATGTTTGAACATAAATATACGGATGCGAAAACTTTACTGGACCAGGTAATAGCAAACGGCGTAACTGCAAGCGGGTTAAAGTATGCGCTGGTGAATTACGAAAGCAATTTTAATGCACAGCAAAAGAACGGACCAGAATCGGTATTCGCCTGCCAGATGTCGGTAAACGATGGCTCTTCTACCGCCAACGATGGCGGCAACGGCAATATGGGCGATGTATTGAATTATCCCAACGGCGCCGGTGCGCCCGGCGGCTGCTGTGGCTTCAACAATCCTTCCTGGAACCTGGCCAACGCGTATAAAACCGATGCAAACGGTTTGCCGCTGCTCGATGGCAGCTACAACGATGGCCAGTTGGTAAGCGATACCAGCAATGCCTATTCCGGCACGTTAGACCCGCGCATAGATTTGAACATGGGCAGGCCGGGTATTCCGTATTTAGACTGGGGTACACATACTGTAGCCTGGATACGCGACCCAACGAGCAACGGCCGCTTCAGTCCCAAGAAAAATGTATATGCCAAGAGCCAGGCCGGTACCGCCTCTTCTACCGCTACCGTGTTTTGGGGCGCTACGCAAATCACCGCCAATAATTACAACATCATCCGTTATGCCGATGTAATTCTATGGGCTGCCGAATGCGAAACGGAAGCAGGCAGCTTAGACAAAGCGGAAGAATATGTAAACAGGATAAGAAACCGGGCTGCCGATAAAAGCGGCTGGGTGTATGCCGGCGCTACGTATAGCGCAGCAACCGGGCAGTACACGCCACAAACAACGCCTGCAGCCAACTACAACGTTAAGCCGTACCCGACAGGCGCGTTCGCCGCCGGCGGACAGGAATATGCGCGCAATGCCGTACATTTTGAGCGCCGGCTGGAACTGGCTATGGAAGGGCACCGCTTCTTTGACCTGCAGCGCTGGGACAATGGCACCGGCTCTATGGCCGATATATTGAACGCCTACGTAGCTAAAGAAAAAACAAGGTATTCGTTTTATTACATCGTAAATACAGCGGTGTTTAAAAAAGGCATTAATGAATACTTTGCCATACCGCAGGTGCAGATAGATGCAGAGAACGCGACCGGCGTAGAAAATCTTAAACAAAACCCGGGATATAATTAATATCAACAAGCAGTGGCGGGGTATTTTCATATCCTGCATTTTTATACTTTTTGTTAATTATAATTACACAGAATTTAAATTATATCAGGTTTTCGGTGGGTGTTCCTACCACAACTGTTCGGAAGATGATTTTAGAATTAAGTTCTTGTTTGTCACTTTTTCCCTTGATGGAAAAAGTAACCAACCTGCCTGACGGCAGACAGGAAAGATCAAGGAAAACATGATCGCTCCGCGCATTTACTTCGTTAATAATAATTTCTTATTGTCTCAGTGAGATAGTTTTCCTTGCCAGCGCCACCACTAATTCTAAATTACATCGCTATTTCATAGATTATGATTAGGCTGTTAAAAAATCTTCCAAATACCTGTGGTGTTTGCACCCGCCTATAGCTACAAATAATTACCTGTGTATATTATAAGCTTGCTTTTTAAGTGCTATATGGTTTAATAATACATTGCCCCTTTGCGGGGACGCAAACAGTTTGCAACAAGAAAGAATTAATTTCCAAACAGCTTCTTATCTCTTACATCTCTGTTGCTGGTAATCTATATGCTATTTTTTTTGTATGGTAAGTAACGGATCAGCGTTATTTGTAGTTTAGCTTATTGTTCTCCACTTTGTGGAAAAAGAGAACGAAAAAAAGCCAGGGGAAAACGATATACCCCACGTTTTCCCCAAACGCCCTGATGTAGCTTTTGTGGTGCTGTGAACTCAACAGCAGTAATACTACACCGAAGCGAAGAACTTAGCAAGTAACTACAACGCTTTAAGTCTGTTTAATGTTGATAGTTTACTTAACTGCCTCCTGAATAAATTTTTTATTTTTAAATTTTGATTACTATAATCGCTCATTGCATTCAAAATATTTATAGATTTAATCCTGATTGTTAACCTATCCGATGTGCTATATGAAAGCAGGAATAATTACCATTTTATTACTTGTTGCAATCTTTACGTCTTTTTGCCAGAACACGATTGGCATACCGGACATCATCAATTACCCCAAAGAAACATACAACGCCGGCACGCAAAACCGCGGCATCGTGCAGGACAAAAACGGTATTGTTTATTTTGCCAACCACGAAGGGCTGCTCAGCTTCGACGGCACTTACTGGAAGACTTACCCGCTGCCCAACAAAACGATTGTGCGGTCGGTAGCCATTGGCAAAGACAACCGCATTTATGTAGGCGGGCAGGACGACTTCGGCTACTTCACGCCGGATAAAAACGGCAGGCTGGTATATAAGTCGCTTAAGACTTTTCTTTCGCAAAAAGATTTTTTCTGCAGCGATATCTGGAATACCGTAGCATACGGTGATGACATTTTTTTCCGGTCGAAAGAAAAAATATACCAGTTAAACAACAATACCGTGTCGGTATATCCCGCAGCTTCCGAGTGGGAATTCCTCGGCGCCGGCAGCAACGGACTTATTGCACAGGACACAAAAAAAGGGTTGCTGCAGTTTGCCAATGGCCTCTGGCAACCTTTGCTGAAAGGCGCAGCGCTGCCACCCAGATTTATCGCAACCAGCATTATACCTTTCGGTAAAGACAGTTCTTTTATTACTACCATCAACACGGGTTTTTATATACTTGCGGATAATGTACTTACGAAGTTTAAGTTTGCTGCGGGAGACCCGTTTGTTAACCAGCGCATCCTTACGGCTACGCCGGTTACTAAAGACTGGATAGCCATTGGTACCAACCTCGCAGGCTGCTATATCATTAATAAAAAGGGCGAAGTGATCCAGAATATTTCGAGGAAAGAAGGCCTGCAGATTAATAATATACTATACCTGTTTGCGGATGCGAAAAAAAACTTATGGATCGGCCTGGATAACGGAATTGATTTTATTGCCTACAACAATGCCATCAAGCACATCTACCCGGAGAAATTAAATGAAGGCGAAGGCTATACGGCGCTCATCCATAAAAACCAGTTGTATGTAGGCACCTCCAACGGGTTGTATAAAGTGCCGCTTGCAGACAAGAAAGACCTGAGTTTTGTAAACGGAGAATTTACCTCGGTGCCCGATACCAAAGGCTCGGCCTGGGGCTTATATGAAGTGAACGACAACCTGCTGATGGCGCACCATGACGGCGCTTATAAGATTGATAATAACACGGTAACCTCCATCGCTACGCACCCGGCCTATTTTAATTTTCTGCCCTACTATGCGGTGCAGCCCTCGGCGCTGGTAATAGCCGGTAACGAAAACGGACTGAATTTTTTAGAGTACAAAAACAATACATTTATTTCCAGGGGCAACCTGCCGGGCTTCAACGAGTTCTGCCAGTTTACCGCTATGGACAACAGCGGTGTTATCTGGGTGGCGCATCCGTACCGGGGCGTATATAAAGTAGATATTTCGCAGCCGGCACATCCCGCAGCCAAATTATATACGGATAAAAACGGTTTGCCTTCTTATCTCAACAATCATTTATTTAAAATAAAAAACCGCGTTGTTATCACCACCGAGCGGGGCGTGTATGAGTACAACTCTGCAAGAGATGCTTTTGAACCTTCCGGATTTTACAAGCCTTTTTTCGGCACCAAAAACATCCGGCATCTGAAAGAAGACGCAAAGGGAAACATCTGGTTTATAGAAGATAAGAATTTAGGCGTGATTGACTACTCGGGCGATAAACCGGCGATGATTTATTTTCCGGAATTGAACGGCAAAATGGTAAGCGGTTTTGAATATATTTATCCATATAACAACCTGAATGTTTTTGTGGGTGCGGAAAAAGGTTTTTATCACATCAACTACGAAGATTATAAAAACAACCACTATGCAATCGGGGTAAGAATAAGCGCGGTAAAGGCTTTGGGAAAAACCGATACCCTGCTGTTTGGCGGCTATCATGGTGAAGTGAACGAACCTGCAGGCGATACAAAAAATGCGGTTGCCCAACTGGCCAATCAATGGAGTTCGCTGCATTTTGAATACTCCTCACCCATTTACGAAAGCCAGAACAGCATTGCCTATAGTTATTATTTAAAAGGGTTTGATAAAGACTGGTCTTCGTGGTCTAAGAAAGCGGAAAAGGACTATACCAACCTGCCTCCGGGCGATTACACATTTGAAGTAAAAGCCAAAAACAACCTGAGCGGCGAATCAACCATTAATACGTATGCTTTTATTGTATTGCCACCCTGGTACGAGACCGCATGGGCGTATGCAGTGTACCTGTTGCTGGCGCTTGCGGCAGGGTTTGGCGCTTACCGCATGCAGCAAAACATGCTGCTGAAACAGCAGCAACAGCACGAAGAAGAACAAAGAAGATTACAGTATTTGCACCAATTGGAAATGGAGAAATCGGAGAAAGAAATCATTAAGCTGCGCAACGAAAAATTAGAAGCGGAATTAGAATATAAAAATTCGGAATTGGCTTCTACCGCCATGCACCTGGTGCAGAAAGGGGATTTGCTGGCCAACGTGAAAGACGAGCTGGTACGCATAAAAAAATCATCTGCAGACCGGCCGGCAGACGATTTTAAAAAGATCATCCATATTTTAAAAGAAGAGAATAAATTAGACAAAGACTGGGAGCAGTTTGCCATCCACTTCGATACGGTACACAGCGGTTTTTTAAAAATTCTAAAACAGAAATATCCGCATGTAAGCGCCCACGAGCTGAAGCTGTGCGCTTATTTGAGAATGAATTTATCCAGCAAGGAAATAGCGCAGCTGGAAAACATTTCGGTGCGCGGTGTAGAAATCAGCCGTTACCGCCTGAGAAAGAAATTGCAGATTCCTACAGAAACCAACTTGTTTAATTTTTTATTGCAGGTGAGTTACCAGGATTAGAAAAAATAAGGGTTCCAAACCTTTTGAAGGTTTGGAACCCTTTCAAAGGTGTCTGACACTTTTGAAGTGTCTGACACCTTTTACCTGATTTACACCAGATTTTTCTTGATGTAAGTAATGCTTTGCGTAATACTTACAAACGGATCGCCGGGGCATTTGTCCTGCTCTACAAAAAAGTATTGCATGCCTGCTTTATCTGCATGTTTAAAAATATCTTTAAAGTCAATAGTGCCGTTGCCTACTTCGGTAAACGCATGCTCCGGCGTATTATCCATATCCTTTACATGCCACAGCGGAAAACGGCCGGGGTGTTCATTAAATATTTTTTCAGGATCCTGCCCTGCTTTCTTAATCCAGTACAGGTCCATTTCCATTTTTACCAGGTTCTTATCCGTTTCATTCAGTAATACGTCGTATGGATATTTATCTTCCTGCTTATCAAATTCAAAAGCATGGTTGTGATAGCAAAACTGGATACCGGCTTTCTTACATATTTCGCCTGCTTTGTTAAAATCTCCTGCCAATTGTTTGTAATGGTCTAATCCTTTTCGCTCATTATCCGATAAATAAGCGCATACCATATACTTCAAACCCAATGCAGCGCCATCGTCCACCGCTTTCTGCCAGTCGTGCAGCATCGTACCTTTTACGTCGGCGCCGTTTTGCTGCTCCTCGCCTAAGCGATAGTGCCCGCTTCTTGCCGTCAGCCCGTTTTGCTTCAGCAGTTTTGCAAAGGCGGCGGCATCCATTCCATAAAAAGTTTCGGTACCGGTATAGGTAGCCGTTTCTACCGAGTTGAAGCCAATCTGCGCCACTTTTGCCAGGGTGCCGGCCGGGTCGGCCTGCATCGCATCGCGCACAGTGTATAATTGCAGACCTATTACCGACTTGTTGTACTTAAGCACATGCGGGGCTATAAAAAAGCCCGCCGAAAGCAGGGAGGCAGATTTAACAAAGTTTCTTCTGGAAGTCATCGTTATATTTTTATGGTTTAAAAAAGAAAGACGCACATAGATACAAATAGATTAACGAAGATAAAAATAAGTGAAGTTTTATCATCTGTGCCGATTTATACTACATCATTACTACTACAGGGTTTAAAAGGCGCTTTTGACGCAGTGGCAGCGCTGCTTTTTGTTGTAATTTTTCAAAAATTTTAGCCGTGAAAAACGTCTTGCTTTGGCTGTTGATCCTGTCTTTTTTACCTGCAGCTTACTCGTATGCGTTCGATTCTTCCGCACATCCTACCCTGGCCATTGGCGCCGCAGCGCCGGAATTCAACCTGCCGGCTACCGATGGCAGAACGTACTCGCTTAATTCGTTTAAAGCAGCAAACCTGTTGGCGATTATTTTTACCTGCAACCATTGCCCTACGGCGCAGGCATACGAAGGCCGGATTATTAAGCTTACCACCGATTATGCCGGCAAAGGCGTAGCGGTTATTGCCATTATGCCCAACGATCCGAAGTCGGTGAATTTAGATGAATTAGGATATTCCGATCTGGGCGATTCTTTTGAAGAAATGAAGCTGCGTTCCAAAGAAAAGCATTTCAATTTTCCTTATCTGTACGATGGCGAAACAGAAACTATTTCAAGAGCGTACGGGCCGATCGCCACGCCGCACATTTTTATATTTGATAAAGCGCGCAGGCTGCGCTACAGCGGCCGCATAGATGATGTGGAAAAACCTGCCAAAACACCACACACAACCGATGCCCGCAATGCAATAGAAGCGTTGCTGAATAATAAAGAAGTGCCGGTAGCTACAACCAAAGTATTTGGCTGCTCTGTAAAATGGGCGGAAAAAAAAGACTGGATGGATAAAGCGGCCGCCAAATGGAAAGGCGAGCCGGTAAGCCTTGATACCATTGGCGTGGAAGGCATTCAAAACCTGATAAAAAACAGCTCCGACAAGCTGCGGGTAATTAATGTATGGGCTACCTGGTGTGGGCCCTGCGTAGCCGAATTTCCGGAATTTATAACAATGAACCGGATGTACCGGCGCCGGGATTTTGAGTTTATAAGCATCTCCGCCGACGACCCGGCGAATAAAGATAAAGTGCTCCGTTTTTTACAAAAAGAAGAAGCTTCTGCCACTAACTATTTATTCGGCATTGATGATAAGTACAAGCTGATTGAAGCGATTGATCCTAAGTGGGAAGGCGCTTTGCCTTATACGCTGATTGTTGAGCCCGGCGGCAAAATTGTATATAGCAAACAAGGAGAAATTGATCCTGCGGAAGTAAAGAAAAAGATTGTGGACAACCCGTACATCGGCCGATATTATTAGCAGAGCCGGAAATATAAAATTTCATTGCTCATAGCTACATGCATTCATAGTAGCGAAATCGTTTCTTTAGCCGGAAGCCTGCCGCCTGTTGCAGTTTACTTCAACCCTTTGCCCCTTGTAAAGAAATACGGGTTAGTCTGTACAGTAACTGGTCATCCGCCTGTTTATGAAAACTAACCTGTCCGGCTTAGCCCCGGTTATTATATCTGAATAATCGGTCAAAATTATCTATGTATAATCGCTTTTTTTTTGTAAAAAAAATGAAAAGAGCGGCAGAAAAATGATATGCTCCACATTTACCCAAACGCTATGATTTAGTATTTGTACTGCTGTGAACTTAGCAGTACTGCTTCAGCAAGGCGAAGAACTTAGCGAATAACAATATTGCGTTGAGTGTGCCTGATTTTAACTGCCTGCTTAAAAACCAAACATCTGGAAACACATTGTATTACGCAGCACTATTGTGCAAACTAAGGCGTTCTGTCTATTATTCAAAATGCCATATCAGCAGCACTTTTCTGTCACCATCATCAAAACAGGTAAAACAGACATCCTTTTACCACTTTTAGCTATGTCTGCCGCCTGCCTGCCCCTGTAGCTTTGCCTTTGTATCCGTTTTGTATTGCCCTTAGCATACAAGACAAGCCGCATCGGTCAGATGCTTTAGTGCAAAGCTTTCGGCGTTTTGCTGTTTGTAATAAGCTTTTATTTTCTGCAGCTAAACCAACGCCAACTGCTTTGCGCCATGCAACGCCACCGAAATGCCGGCAAGGGACTACACTATAAAAAACATAAACAGTTATTATGAAAAAATATCTCTTAACAACGCTTGTAATAACCGCCTTTTTATTACCTGCCTGTTCAAAGCAAACGTTTACCTATTCCACCGTTCATCCGGCATCGCACAGCGCCAATGATATTTTCAGCCACTGAATAAAAATGTTTTCAGTAATATTATTCCAAATTCAAGCGGATGAATTACCGGCTTTTAACAGAACAGGTACAGGAGCATGTGGAGGCGCAGTATAAGATGAATGTGCGCCCGGCGCTTATTTACCACAACCTGGCGCATACCGAAAATACCGTGGCTGCAGCTACGCAAATCGGCAATCATTACGGACTTGGCGACCGGGACTTTTTTGTGGTTATTGCGGCAGCCTGGTTTCATGATGTGGGCTATCTGGAGGAAGCCAGCGGCCATGAAGAGAAGGGCGCGCAGCAGGCTGGCGCTTTCCTGGCCGGCCTGCAGGTAAGCAGCGCCGATATCGAAGCGGTGCAGCAGTGCATTTTAGCTACTAAAATGCCGCAACACCCGCAGACGTTGCCGCAGGAGATTGTATGCGATGCCGACCTTTTTCATTTAGGTACCGATAGCTTTACTGAAAAAAGCAAATTGCTCCGCAAGGAATTTAAAGCGCTGTATGGCAAAGAAATCAGTAAGGAAGAATGGCGCAGCAACACCATTCAATTGCTCCGGTCGCACCGTTATTTTACAGCCTACTGCCGTGCCTTGTTAGACACAAAAAAAGGGGAAAATACAGCAGCGCTGCTGGCTAAGCAGCAAAAGGACACGCCGGCAGCGATCCAAAAAAAGCAGCCGCTAAAAGAAGCAGGCCCTAATGGGGATACCGGTAAAAAAAAGGGAAGCCGGCCCGATAAAGGTATCGAAACCATGTTCCGGATCAGCTCGTCCAACCAGCAGCGGCTAAGCGATATGGCGGATAACAAATCGCACATTCTGATTACCGTTAACTCTATTATTATTTCGGTAGTGGTGAGCCTTTTGCTGCGCAAGCTCGATACCAACAATTACCTCGCGCTGCCGGCAATTTTATTGCTGCTGGTAAGCCTGGTAACCATTGTACTGGCTATCATTGCAACGCGCCCGCACATCCCCAACGGCGTATTCACACAAAGCGAATTAGACGACAAAAAAGTAAACCTGATCTTCTTCGGCAACTTTTACCGTATGAGTATTGAAAGCTATACTGCGGGCATGCTGAAAGTAATGGACGACAGCGACTTTTTATACAATACGCTTATCCGCGACATCTATGCGCAGGGCGTGGTACTGGGCATAAAATATAAACTGTTGCGGGCTGCGTACAGCGTATTCATGTTCGGGCTTATTGTGTCGGTTATCGCTTTCATTATCGCATCGCTGTTAACAACGCCGGTTTAGGTTGCGGGTTGCCGCAGATCGTTACCTGCGTTTTTACAGGCGCAGTGCTGCAGGCAGATGTACTGGCGCCACACCTTTTCCCTGTTGAACGAAACCGGTGATCACAGCTCAATTTATTAAGCACAGACGGAGTATTACTAACCATGGCAGAACAACAATTTTTCAGCAGGGATATCAGTTGGTTATCGTTCAATCAGCGCGTACTTACCGAAGCTGCGCAGGCAACCGTACCGCTTGCCGAACGGCTGAACTTTTTATCTATCTACTCCTCTAACCTCGATGAATTTTACCGGGTACGGATGCCGGTACTGATGGCGAAAGAACAGTTTTCGGCAACGCATCCCCACGATACCCTCCACCTTCGGCAGGCATCTTCCGGGTTTGCGAAGGCAAGGCAAATCATTAATATACAGCAGAACCGGTTCGGGCAAATTCTTACAACGCAACTCTTGCCTTTATTAGCGGAGCAAAATGTTTTGTTCTTGTACAACCGGCCCATACCCGAAGTACTTGCCGGCTTCGTCCGCAACTATTTCTTTGCTGCGGTTGCAGCTTTCCTGCAGCCCGTTTTTATACGGCCCGAAACCAGTTTTTTTCCGGAAAACAGCAGGCTTTACTTTTTGGTTTCATTGCACAGCAAAGAAGGAGAACAGCTTGTAATCGTGAATATTCCGTCTGATAACCTGCCGCGGTTCCTGAGTGTCAACCACGACGGCAAGCAGTATGTTTTAATGATTGATGATATTGTAAAATACAACCTGCCCTACCTTTTTACAAATGCCACCATCACCGGCTGTTATAGTTTTAAAATAACCAGGGATGCCGGGCTTGACCTCGAAGATGAGTTACCGGAAAACGTAGCTGAAAAAATAGAAAAAGTAATAGCAAGGCGAGATAAAGGCAGGGCTACCCGCCTGCTGCACCAGCCACTCATGCCCCTGCGGCAACTGCAGTTGCTGTGCCAGTTGTGCAAAACAAAACTGAGCTATGCAACCGAAGGCGGCATATATCACAACCTGAAAGATATAGCCGCACTGCCGCTGGCCCGCCTGCACCTAACTTATCCAAAGCAACCGGCCTTGCCTCCATTGGAAATACAGCCGCCGGATTTTTTGTTTGATGTAATAAGTAAACGGGATATCATTATTCATCCGCCTTACAACAGCTACGAGGTGGTGCTCCGGTTTTTCAGCGAAGCTGCTATTGACAGGCATGTGGAAGAAATATATGTAACGCTTTACCGTATTGCCGCTGATTCTAAAATTGCCCATGCGCTCATCAGCGCAGCAAAGAACGGCAAGAAAGTGCTGGTATTTGTAGAGCTGAAAGCGCGGTTTGACGAAGCCAATAATATCCGCTGGGCAAAAAAGCTGAAAGAAGCCGGTGTAAGCGTCATTTACAGCATACCCAAACTAAAAGTACATGCTAAAATAGCGTTGGTAAAAAGAAAGATAAACAAAAGCATTACCGCTGTTGGCCTGCTGGCTACCGGCAACCTCAACGAAAGCACGGCAAGGTTTTACACCGATCATGTGCTGCTTACGGCGCACCGGAAAATGCTGCGCGAGATGGAGTTGCTCTTTCTCTTTTTAACCGGCCGCAAAAAGCCCGGCAGCGAAGACTATCTGCCATTCAATCATTTGCTGGTAGCACAGTTT
This sequence comes from Ilyomonas sp., assembly GCA_965247435.1. GTDB lineage: Bacteria > Bacteroidota > Bacteroidia > Chitinophagales > Chitinophagaceae > Ilyomonas. The sequence continues at coordinate 4,920,331 of OZ252019.1, forward strand.
AACCTGCAGCAAAAATTTTTGCAGTTGATAGACCGGGAAATAATAAATGCAAAACAGGGCTTGCCTGCAGGCATCATTATCAAGCTGAATAACCTCGAAGAGCAGGTGCTCATCAGCAAGCTGTACGAAGCATCCGGCGCCGGCGTAAAAATACAACTGATCGTACGCAGCATCTGCTGCCTCATACCCGGCATAGATGGCATGAGCCAAAACATCAGCATCAAAAGAATTGTTGGCAGGTACCTGGAGCATGGCCGCATCTTTATCTTTTGCAATGGCGGCAGGCCGGAAGTATTTATGGGCTCGGCAGACTGGATGAACCGCAATATTTATACGCGCATTGAAGTATGCTTTCCCATCTACGATGAAGCGATAAAAGCGGAGATGATAAAAATAATAGAACTGCAGTTGCAGGATAATATACAGGCAGTATGGATAAACAAAAACATGGATAACATGCCTGTTGAAAAAGAGGCGGATCAAGCGGCCATTAATTCGCAGGAAGCGATCTATGAAATGCTGCAAAATAAACTTAGCGCCGGAACGGCTCCATAAAATTGTTGTATGAAATTGTATGCGTCTTGTTACATCTTCTTTGTGTTTTCTTTCCTGGCCTGCGCGCAGCCCGACAAGAAGGCGCAAACCGCTGCGCAGCAACTGCAGCCTGCACATTATAATATAAACAAGCCGCAGGTATTTGCAATGCCCCGTGTACTGAATGAAATATCAGGTATTGCTTTTAAAAACGGAGTTCCCGATACGATCTATGCAGAGCAGGATGAAGACGGCAAGCTCTTTTATTTTCATTTGGGCGATACGGAAGTAGCGGAGAATAAATTTGGCAAAAAAGGCGATTATGAAGACGTGCAGGTCTGCAATAATTATGTAGTGCTGCTGCGCAGCGATGGCGCGTTGTTTACCTTTCCCGTTACAGAAAAAAATAATAAAAATGCAGCGCAGGTCCGGCAATTTATCAGCCTGTTGCCTCGCGGCGAGTACGAAGGCATGTATGCCGATAATGCTGCCGGCAGCCTGTATGTGCTTTGCAAACACTGCAACGAAAAGCTAAGCGCCGTTAACAGCGGTTATATATTGGCTGCGGCCGGTGATGGCAGCCTGAGCTATACCGGAAACTTTACCATTGATGTAAAAAAAATTATTAAAAAAGCAGGTGACCGGAAGATCAACTTCGAGCCGTCGGCATTGGCAAAAAATAAGCGGAGCAATGAATGGTATATCGTGTCTTCTGTAAATAAAATGCTTGTTGTTACGGATAGTGCATGGCAGGTAAAGGAGGTGTACCCGTTAGACCCGGTTTTGTATAACCAGCCGGAAGGTATTGCCTTCGATAACGCGGGCAACCTGTATATTTCCAACGAAAAAGGAAATACCGGCACCGCCACAATTTTAAAAATAAAGTATGAGCCATAAGTATCAACGCCCGTTCAGCCAGCCCTGCCAGCCGTCTTTTTTACATGCAGCCATTCTTTTATTTATCTGTGCAGCCATCACGTTATTCAGTTTCCCGGCAACCGCACAAAACGTGGACATCAATATTTTAAAAAGCATTAACCCGCGCCACCCAAACTCCGATTTCTGGGGTGTTACGAGCAGCTCCGCCTACTGGTTATCGGGTGGCATTTCATTCGGCACGCTGGTTTATGGCTTAGTGGAAAAAGATAAGGAAGCGCAGCGCCACGCTTACGAAACACTTATCAGTATCGGCATCAGTACGGTGGTGTCGGAAGCGTTAAAAGTAGCTATTGACCGCGAGCGCCCCGCCGATGAATATCCGGCCGAAGTGTATGTGATCAAGCCTATTCACGGCAAGGCGTTTCCATCGGGGCATACCACGCTGGCTTTTGCCACTGCTACCAGCGTAGCACTCGAATACAAGAAGTGGTATGTAGTAGTGCCGGCATATACCTGGGCCGGGCTGGTAGGCTATTCCAGGATGTACAAAGGCTACCACGCGCCATCCGATATAATAGGCGGCGCTGCGGTAGGTATCGGCAGCGGTTACCTCAGCCATTGGCTTACCAAAAAATTTTTTAAGACTGATGATAAAAAGCAGGCGGTTAATTCTGCAGCTAATTAAAAGCATCTATTAAAAGTATTGCAGATGATAAAACGGCTTCTCCTCCTGCTACCCGCAGTTATTGCGTTGCTTCCGGCGCTGCAGGCGCAGGACAGCATACAACAGCGGGTAATACTGATTGGCGATGCCGGCGAAATAAATAACCGGCAGAACAGCATAATCAGCAGCGCCGCCGGTTATATTTTACAGGGTAAAACAACCGTTGTTTATTTGGGTGATAATGTCTATCCAACCGGTATGGGGCTGCCGGGCAGTAAGGAAGAAATGCATACAGAAGATATTCTGCGGGCGCAATACGGGCCTATGCGCAGCAAAGGCGCCCCGGTATATTTTATTCCCGGCAACCACGATTGGGATCGCATGGGAAAGGAAGGCCTGCAAAAGATAAAAGCGCAGTGGAATTTTTTGCAGGGCCAGCAGGATTCCTTATTGCAACTGGTGCCGCCAAACGGCTGCCCCGGCCCTGTGGAAATACCTGTTTCCGCCAATTTTGTAATCCTTGCGTTCGACAGCGAATGGTGGTTGTTTCCGCATAATAAAGACAACGCCGAAGCGGGATGCGACTGTAATACAAAGGAAGAAAGCATCGCAAGGTTTGAGGAAATGCGGTACCGCAACCGGTACAAAATGATCTTGCTCGCAGACCATCATCCTTTTAAAAGTTATGGACGCCATGGCGGGTACTTCAGCTTAAAAGATCACCTGTTTCCGTTTACGGCCATCAACAAAAATCTATATATACCGCTGCCCGTTGCAGGCTCGCTGTATCCTTTGCTGCGCCGGGCTTTTGCAACCCCCGAAGATGCCGCCAACCCGCTGTACCGGGATATGGTGAAACGTATAGACGGTGCGTTTGATGCCTTTCCAAACAAGATGCAGGTATCGGGCCACGAGCATGGCATGCAGTTTATTAAAAACGGTACCGAAATACAGGTGGTTAGCGGCGCTGGCGCCAAAGAAGCGTTTGTAAAAAAGGGGAAATACACCTTGTATGCGTCAGCGGCAGCCGGCTTTGTGGTGGCCGACCAGTTGCAGGATAAAAGCATCCGCTTTACGTATTATACACGTGCTGAAAAGGATACCGGCTTTGCGCAGGCGTTCCGTTATAATCAGCCTTATACTCCCGTGAAAGCGCAGGAAGCCGCCGCCATTGCCGTACTGCCGGCAGACAGCATTACGGTAAGTGCGCATGCACCGTACAACAGTGTAAGTAAACTGCACCGCCGCTTTTTTGGCGAAAATTACCGGCAGGAATGGGCTGCCCCGACTACGTTGCCGGTCATAAAAATTTCGGAGATTAAAGGCGGTTTAACGCCAACGGAACGCGGCGGCGGGCACCAGTCTTATACCCTGCGCCTGAAGGATAAAGCGGGTAAAGAATGGGTGCTGCGCAGTGTGAACAAATACCCGGAAGTATTGTTGCCACCGGCTTTGCGCGAAACCTTTGCTGCGGATATTGTAAAAGACGCCATGAGCGCGCAGCATCCCTATTCGGCGCTTATCGTACCGCCGATTGCAAACGCGGCGGAGGTGCCCCACAGCAACCCGGTTATCGGCTGGGTGGCGCCGGATGAAAAGCTGGGCCTGTTTAATAAAAATTTTGCCGGCACGGTAGATCTCCTCGAAGAACGCGAGCCGCTCGGCAAGTCGGACAATACGGAGAAAGCCATAAGCAACCTGATAGCAGACAACGACAACAATATGGACAGCGCCCTGTTTTTAAGAGCAAGGCTGCTGGATGTACTGGTAAACGACTGGGACCGGCACAACGACCAGTGGCGCTGGCTGCCTGCTAAAAACAGCTATGGCGGCAAAACCTATACGGCCATACCGCGCGACCGCGACCAGGTATTTTATATTAATGAAGGCCTTGTGCCCGAAATTGCTACGCGGCCCTGGCTGCTTTGGTTTATGCAGGGCTTTAGTGGCAAACTTAGAAACATCAACGATTTTATGTGGGAAAGCCGGCAGTTGAACGGCCGGTTTCTCAATCAGTTCAGCTATGAAAACTGGATGAGCATAACGCATGAATTTGCAAACAACATTACCGATTCGGTACTGGAAACCGCCTTGCAAAAACTGCCTCCATCTGTATATGCCATCCGGCACGATCTGTTGCTGCGTACGCTGAAAACGCGCAGGGATGATTTACCGGCAGAGATGAATACCTATTATCATTTCATTAATAAAATAGTTGACATACAAACATCTGATAAGAATGAACTGGTGCAGATAACCGGCGGCGCAAACAACGGCTTGCTGGTCAGCATCCGCAAGCTGAATAAAAAAGGCGAAACCGAACAGCAACTGTTCTGCAAAACATTTGACCCTTCCGTAACAAAAGAAGTAAGATTGTTTACCGGCAACGGCAGCGACAGTGTTGTTATTAATACAGGTAACAAGCACATAAAACTGCGCATAGTGGGCAACGAAGGGCAAAAGACTTACAACATACAACAGGCTGCAGGTAAGATACTTGTCTATAACAGGAAGGACAATGTACGCTTTGCCGGCAGCGATGAAAAGAAGCTGCGCAGGCACTTGTCCAACGACAGCGCCAATACTGCGTTCGTACCTGCAGACCTGTATAATAAAACGGCCCCGCTCGTTACTGCAGGCTTTAATGTTGATGATGGCTTGCTGCTGGGCGCCGGCCTCCGATATACGCACAAAGGCTTTAGAAAAGCACCCTGGGCAAGCATGCAAAAAATCCTGCTCACCCATTCTTTTTCCACCAATGCATTCCGTGTACAGTACAGCGGCGAGTGGAACAGTGCAGTCGGTAAAGCCAATATATTATTGCATGCCAATGTATATGCGCCCGACAATACACAAAACTTTTTTGGCCGGGGCAACGAAACAGTATTTATAAAAAGCCCTGATGATAAAAAGTATTACCGCGTCAGGTTCAACCTGTACGATGCAGGCGCCGCTTTAAAATGGGGTGGCAACACCAGCTTTAGCATAGGGCCTGCGCTACAGTATTACCACTTTAATGCTGATGAAAACAAAGGGCGTTTTATACTTAACGCCGCAGGGCTTAACAGCTACGACAGTGCTACGCTTGCAAAAGATAAAATACATGGCGGCATCGCGCTGAATTTTATAAACGACAGGCGCAACAACAGCCTGATCCCTACGTCCGGATCGTATGTAAACATAAAGCTGCAGGGCTTTGCCGGCCTCAACAGTTATTCGAAATCCTACCTGCAGATAGCGCCCGAAGCGGCTGTTTACCGCAGCCTTAATGCAAAGCGTTCTATCGTATTGGCCAACCGCATTGGCGGCGGCGCAACCCTTGGAAGCACCGCTTTTTACCAATCGCTTTTTTTAGATGGAAAAGACAACCTGATGGGCTACCGGCAGTATCGTTTTGCAGGGCAATATTCGCTTTACAATAACCTGGAACTGCGGATAAAGCTAACCGACTTTGCAAGCTATGTATTACCGGGGCAGTTGGGTATGATTGGCTTGTACGACATTGGCAGGGTATGGGAAAAGGGCGAGCACAGCAACAAATGGCATAGCGGCACCGGCGGCGGCTTTTATTTTGCTCCTGCGGGGGCAGCACTGTTAAGAGTGCTGGCTACCTATTCAACAGAAGGCTGGTATCCGTATATCTCTTTGGGGTTCCGGTTTTAATTAGCAGGTGCCCTGCACCCGCATTTATACAAAGCGAGGAACACCTGTAAAAGCAATAGTGGTCAACAATAATTTTATTTGTTGATGCAATGCGTTGGCTACGGTCCGCAGATACCTCCGGCGCAGGCATCTTCCCGCATAATATGCTGAATGATGATACAAAAAATATTTCCGCTCCTATCCAGGCCAGGCGAAAGCGAAAACCATAGCCGGGGCCTGTCGTTCAACAGGTTTGTAGCTTATCTCGAAGACAAGGTAAAAACAGAACACTCGCTCCGGCAAAAATTTTACGAATTTGTACTGCAGCATTTCCATCATTATGCCGGTGAAGCAACCCCTTTTAACCTCCACCAGCTACAGCAATATACCGGCCTTTTAGACCTGTTATATGTTTGCCTTTTCCCGCCGCTCAGCAACGAGGAAGACGTGCTGTGGGCGTTAAGTACGCCCGACATGGATACTGTTTTTTATGGAACACCTGCTTTTTATAAAGTCTTTTCAGCCTTACAGGAAAACCCGGGCATCTTCGCAGCGGAAACCGATAAAAAAGCCTTTTATAACAGCATCGACCAGATGAAGTATGCACTGATATTAGAGCGATACTATCACCTGCAGCATTTTACAAAAGAAGAGATTGTTTATACCTCCACCGATACAACAACGGGTTTACCAACCTATTACAGCATTGCTGCAGACAACCGTTTTATAGCGGTACAGCGAAACGAGGGAGCAGCCGCTGTTACTGATAAAAATGCGATAACCCAGCAACTGCAAACCATCAGCAGCCTTTGCGAAATGGAATGCAGCATACCGCTGTCGTCGTTTACATTTACCGGCTTTGCAATTGTTATCGTTACAGACATTACAGCGCGGTATGCCCTGCATAAAATGCGCAGCGCCATCATCGCGCACGCGCCCGAAAATGTTGAAGCGACCTACAGGATCATTCTTTCCTTGCTGCAGGCCTTCTGCGGTACGAAAAACATTGCCTTCGGGCTGCTTCCGTTCATTAAGCTAAACAACCGGCTGGTATCTTTTTACAAAAGTTATCCGTTCAGCATCACCATCAACGTGGCACGGGCGCAACAGATAAAAGAAACGTATTTCTTAGCATGGATCAATAAACATTTTAAAAATCCGCGCATGCTTTTTTTTAAGGAAGAAGGCGATACCGGAAAAGCGCAGGATTTGTTTTATAAGGCTTTTGTAAATGCAGGTATTAAAGAATATGCGTTGCTGCCGGTGTATCACAACAACGAACTGACGGGCATGCTGGAAGTAAGTGCAACGATGGCAAATACCGTTACGGAAATTACGCTCGCCCGGCTGGACGCAGCGATGCCGATTCTTGCCCAACTGATGCACAACAACCAGGCTGAATTTGAGGCCGGCATTGATAAGATAATCAAAACCAATTTTACCGCCATACAGCCGGCCGTACAATGGAAGTTTAACGAGGTAGCCTGGAAATACCTGAGAGACAAAATAGGTAAAGCCGCAGATGCCGAGCCAATCCGCTTCGAGCATGTACATCCTTTATACGGTGCTATAGACATCCGCAACTCTACGGTAGAGCGCAACAAGGCGCTGTACAAAGACATGCAGTTTTATTTTTCTTTTTTAGCAGAAACGCTGCAGGGCATTAATACGGATAATATAAGCGCCATAAGCGACTTGCTGGGCGAAGCGGAGGAGTTGCAGCAGCAGACCGGCTTATACTTTTCGGGTAGCGAAGAAGCGGCGATTGAGCAGTTTGCAGAGAGAGTAACCGCGTACCTGCAATCATTCGCGGTTGCGCATCCGGCTGCGGCGGCGGTCATCAACGCGTACCTATCGGCCATGGAACCGGCTGCCGGCGCCGTGCACGGGGAGCGCCGGGCGTTGGAAACGGCCATGCAAATCATCAACGGCGCTATTAATAAACAACTGGAAGAAATGCAGGCCCGCTTACAGGAGTCGTATCCTTTTTATTTTGAAAAATTCAGAACCGATGGGGTGGAGTACGATATGTACATCGGGCAGTCTATTGCGCCGGCGCAGGAATACAAAATGGAATACCTGCAACAGCTACGGCTGGAACAATTGCGCAGCATGGCTGCCATTGCAAGAATCGTAGCGGCCGGCGAAGCAGGGGTGCCGGTGCGCCTGCAAACCACGCAACTGATTTATGTAAATGCATCGGCGATTGACATCAGCTTCCGGAGAGATGAGAAGCGCTTTGATGTGGAAGGCGGCTACAACATACGGTATCATGTAATAAAAAAACGTATTGATAAAGTACACCTTAAAGATACGGGTGAGCGGCTTACGCAGCCGGATGCTATTGCCATTGTATATACCCAAAAGAGCCATGAAGAAGAATATATGGAGTATATAGGGCGGCTGCAGCAGGAAGGCTTGCTGCAGCAGGATGCCCGGCTGTATGAATTAGAAGAACTGCAGGGCGTTACGGGCTTAAAAGCAATACGGGTAAGCGTGGTACGCGGAGCATAAGCTTTTGGTCAAAGCTTATGCCATCTCTTTTATTATAGTTTTATAAACGATATAGTCTGCTTATAACTGCCTGATGTAACAACCACCTGGTAGCTGCCGGCAGCAAGACGCCCGATATTTTGTTGATAGGTAGCCGTAAAGGAAATGTTTAATAAACACCGGTCTGCAATTGAAACCAGCTTACCTCGTAAAAAGAATTTTTTAACCGTACGGGTTATTAAACCGGCTTTTTCGGAAACCAATCTTTCTGCCGCCGGCGCATACAAACAGCGGTATGGCATTTTAAAGCACAATGAAAATAAATGCGTAGAATGTCATTTCTTTGAAGGTACAGAAACACCAGTACCATGCAATTGTCTAAACACATCGTCGCCCCGCTGAGCGGAGCCGGCGCACCTCCGGAAGCTTACTTTAATTTACCCGAAAAAGTACTGCAGTTTGGCACCGGCGTATTGCTGCGCGGGCTGCCCGATTATTACATAGACAAAGCCAACAAAGAAGGGATTTTTAACGGGCGTATCGTAGTGGTGAAGTCAACCGGCAGCGATGTAAGCGAGTTTGACAGGCAGGATTGTTTGTACACGCACAACATCTGCGGCATCGAAAAAGGCGCACCCGTAAACTATACGGTTATTAATGCCGCAATCAGCCGCGTACTGCCCGCAGCCACACAATGGGAAGCGGTTTTGCAATGCGCTGAAAATGAACAGCTACAGATAGTGATTTCCAACACCACCGAAGTAGGCATTGCGCTTATAGAAGAAGACATACACGCTGCGCCGCCGGCCTCTTTTCCCGGCAAGCTGCTGGCTTTCTTATACCGCCGCTTTACGGCGTTTAACGGCGCGGCAGACAAAGGCCTGGTTATTATTCCTACGGAATTAATAGTTGATAATGGTACAAAGCTGAAAGACATTTTACTACAGCTCGCATACTTTAATAAACTTGATGATTCTTTTGTTAACTGGCTGCAACAGTGCAATCATTTTTGCAGCTCGCTGGTAGACCGCATCGTTCCGGGCAAGCTGACAATGGCAGAAAAAGACGCTTTGGAAAAAAGCCTCGGATACACCGACGATCTTATGATTACTTCGGAGCCGTACAGCCTTTGGGCTATTGAAACGGCTGATGATAAAGTGAAAGCAATACTATCGTTTTATAAAGCGAATGACAGTATCGTTATTGCACCGGATATCACCATTTACCGCGAGCTGAAGCTGCGCCTGCTCAACGGTGCGCACACCTTTAGCTGCGGGCTGGCTTACTTAGCTGGTTTTGATACCGTAAATGCAGCGATGGACAATGCCGGTTTCGCCCGTTTTATACAGGCGCTGATGCAGGATGAAATTACGCCTGCCATTACCGGTAATGCACTGTCAGCGGATGCAGCAGCCCATTTTTCAGCCGCAGTGCTGGATCGTTTCCGCAATCCGTATATCGGGCACAAGTGGCTGAACATCACCCTGCAATATTCCTCTAAAATGGCCATGCGCAACATACCGGTGATCGTTAGCTATATACAGCGTTTGACGAAAGCGCCGCTGCACATGGCGCTGGGTTTTGCGGCGCATATTTTATTTATGCAATGCAGCGAAGCAGACGGGAAATATTATGGCAGCCGGAACGGTGAAACATACCCGGTGAATGATGACAATGCGGCTTTTTATGCAGCCGCCTGGCAGCAACAGGATACAAACGCAGTAGTAAAAACGATATTGGGTAATACAGCACTCTGGAAAACAGATTTAACAACCTTAAATGGATTCGCAAACACAGTAACCGGCTTTTTGAACCGGCTCATAAATGATGGTGCAATGGCTGTTATTCAACAACTTCCGGCAGCAAATTAACGGACTATGAAAACGTTTCTTGACGAAGATTTTTTATTGCCCAACAAAACGGCGCTGCAGTTGTACCACGACTATGCACGCGATATGCCGGTTATAGATTACCACTGCCATTTACCGCCGCAGCAGATTGCTGCCGATAAGCAATTTGAAAATATTACGCAGGCATGGCTCTATGGCGACCATTATAAGTGGCGGGCTATGCGTGCGAATGGCGTAAACGAAAGCTTTATAACCGGCAACAAAAGCGATGCAGAAAAGTTTCAAAAGTGGGCGGCTACCGTGCCCTATACGCTACGCAACCCGTTGTATCACTGGACGCACTTGGAGCTGCAGCGGTATTTTGATATTGATACGCTCTTGAATGAAAAAACCGGCAATGCAATTTATGAGGCATGCAACGCTAAACTGAATACCCCGCAGTACAGTGTAAAAAATCTGCTGCGCAAAATGAAGGTTCGCCTTGTTTGCACCACCGATGATCCAACCGATGATCTCGCCAGTCATCAGCAGTTGAAAAGGGAAGGCTTCGAAATACCGGTGCTGCCTGCTTTCCGGCCCGATGCGGCTATGAATGTGGATGATGCTGCTGCGTTTAACCGCTATGTATCAAAGCTGGAGCGGAGCGCCGATACCAGTATTTCTTCTTACCAGTATTTTTTAGACGCTTTAAAAAAACGCCACGATTATTTTGCGTTAAATGGCTGCACCGTATCCGATCACGGACTGGAAAGAATATATGCAGAAGATTATACAGAAGCCGAAATAAAAAACATATTTGATGCCGTAACAAAGGGCCGGTCATTAACAGAAAAAGAAGTGTTGCAGTTTAAATCAGCCATGCTCATTCAGTTGGCAGAATGGGACTATGAAAAGGGCTGGGTGCAGCAGTTTCACTTAGGCGCTCTGCGCAACAACAACAGCCGCATGCTGCTGCAATTAGGCGCAGATACCGGCTGGGATTCTATCGGCGATTTTACACAGGGGAAATCATTGGCTACATTTTTAAACACACTGGATAAAAATAACCGGCTCGCTAAAACCATCTTGTACAACCTCAACCCTGCCGATAACGAACTGATGGCTACCATGGCAGGCAACTTTAACGATGGCACCGTTGCAGGTAAAATACAATGGGGCGCGGCCTGGTGGTTTTTAGACCAGAAAGACGGCATGACGAGGCAGTTGAATACGCTTTCCAACATGGGTTTGCTTAGCCGCTTTGTGGGTATGCTTACCGACTCGCGCAGCTTCTTATCTTTTCCACGCCACGAGTATTTCCGGCGCCTGTTGTGCGCGCTGTTTGGGGAAGAAATAGAAAGGGGCGAACTGCCAAACGACCTTTCCTGGACCGGAAAAATCATACAGGATATTTGCTACCACAATGCGGGGCAATATTTTGGCTGGACAGAGAAGTTGCAATGAATAATACAATAAAAAATTGCCTGTATGAAGAACGTGCTATGCTTTGGCGAGCTGCTGTTGCGCATGTCGCCGGTATTGCAGCAACAGTGGCTGCAGGGGGCGCAGATGCCCGTGTATCTTGGCGGCGCAGAGCTGAATGTAGCGACTGCCTTGGCCGGCTGGAAGGTGCCCGTAAAATACTGCACTGCATTACCGGACCATTATCTGTCGCACGAAATTATAAAAGACTTAACCGATAAACATATAGATACTGCTGCTGTTCTTTACAATGGAGACCGTATCGGGTTATACTTTCTGCCAGGGGGCGCCGACCTTAAACACAGCAGCGTGATTTACGACCGGGCATATTCCTCTTTCTCCTTTTTGCAGCCGGGGATGATTGACTGGGAGAATGTGCTGGAAGACGTTGACTGGTTTCACTTCAGCGCTATTACGCCGGCACTTGGCGCTAACCTTGCAGCAGTTTGTAAAGAAGCGCTGGAAGCAGCAGCCAAAAAAAACATTACAATATCTGTAGATTTAAACTACCGGTCGAAGCTTTGGCAATGGGGCAAACCGCCTGCTGAGGTAATGCCGGCGCTGGTAGCCTACTGCGACTTAATAATGGCCAATATATGGAGCACCGAAACAATGCTGGGCATTGAGATAGACAAAAACATCCATGAAAAAGGGAGCAAACAAGCTTATATAGACCAGGCCTGCCGCACAGAGGAAACCATACAGCAGCGTTTTCCCAATTGTAAAATAACGGCTGATACTTTTCGCTTTGAAGATGGCGCCGGCATTCACTACTATGCTACCTTGCATCACCGGTCGCAGCAGTTTATATCCAAAGCGTTTCGCAGCGTTCGGATAATGGATAAAGCCGGCAGCGGCGATTGCTTTATGGCAGGACTGATTTATGGCCTTCGCAACAGGCATCAGCCACAAAATATAATTGACTTTGCTGCTGCCGCTGCCTTTGGCAAACTGCACGAAAAAGGCGATGCCACGCAACAGGATATAGCCGCCGTACAACATATATTAGCCAATCATGAATAAGCAACAACAGGTAATACATACCATAACGACAGCAGGCTTGTTACCGCTGTATTTTCATCCCTCGCAAAATATAAGCGCCGGTGTGCTGAAAGCCTTATACGACGCTGGTGTCAGGGCAGTGGAATACACCAACCGCGGTGCGGAAGCGCCGAGTAATTTTATCGCTTTAAAACAGCTTTGCGGAACAACATTAAAGGATATGTACTTAGGTATCGGCACCATAAAAAATGCGGCAGCAGCAAAGGCCTTTATAGAGGCCGGCGCAGACTTTATTATAAGTCCGGGACTGTCTGAGGAAGCAGGAGAAATAGCAAGGCAACGCGATGTATTATGGATACCAGGCTGTATGACGCCAACAGACATTATGCAGGCGGAGAACGGGGGCGCCCGGTTGGTAAAATTGTTTCCCGGCAATATATTAGGTACTGCTTATGTAAGTGCGGTAAAAGAAGTATTTCCGGGTATGCTGATGATGCCGACCGGCGGTGTGGATACAACAAAAGAAAACCTGGAGCAATGGTTTGGCGCCGGCGTTTGCGCAGTAGGCATGGGCAGCAAACTGGTATCAAAAAAAGTAATGGATGCAGAAGATTACACTGTTATTATAAGGAGTACGAAGGATGTTTTGCAAACTATCGAAGCAGTACGGAAACAGACGAAGCAATAAGGTTGCAGCGCCTGATGAGTACTACTTACTGCTGTTCATATAGCATTTGTTTCAGGCACTCTGTCAACAGTAAACAGGCTCGAAATGCTATTGATATTACTGTTAGAAAGCATTACTAATATTGGATTCACAGCAGTATAAAAGCTACATCAGGGCGTTTGGAAAAACGTAGGGTTATATCTTTTTCTTGCCGTTTTTTTCGTTCTCCGTTTACACAAAAAGAAGAACAAAAACAACAAACGGTAAGCGGTAAAGGACAAATAATGTAGCAGGCTATCCCTATAAATAATAAAAACAAACAGTGTATGCAAGTGGCAGGAAAGTACAGGTGGGTAATCGTAATACTGTTGTTTTTTGCCACCACGATCAACTACCTCGACCGGCAGGTAATCGGCTTGCTTAAAGACGACCTCGCACGGCAGTTCAACTGGTCGGAGAAGGACTACAGCAACATCGTAATGGCGTTCGCTGCTGCGTATGCACTGGGCTTATTAGCATTCGGCCGGTTAATAGACCGCATCGGCACTAAGTTGGGCTATACCATTTCAGTAGTACTGTGGAGCCTCGCAGCTATGGCGCATGCACTTGCCAAAAGTACATTGGGCTTTGGCATTGCGCGTACGGCTTTAGGCTTAGGCGAATCCGGTAATTTTCCTGCAGCCATCAAAACCGTGGCAGAATGGTTTCCGAAGAAAGACCGCGCGCTGGCAACCGGCCTTTTCAATAGCGGCGCTAATATCGCTGCAATTGCCGGGCCGCCGCTGATCGCATGGATTTCTACAGCGTATGGCTGGCAGCAGGCGTTTGTATGGACGAGCGTGCTCGGTTTTGTATGGCTGGTGTTCTGGCGGATGTTTTATGAAACACCGGCGCACCATAAGCAGTTAAGTAAGGCGGAGTTTGACTACATCAACAGCGATGCGCCGGAAGCTGATCCGGAGAATGACTCGAAAGTTAGCTGGGCTAAAATACTGTCCGTACGGCAAACATGGACTTTTGTATTGGGTAAGTTTTTAACCGATCCGATCTGGTGGTTTTATCTCTTCTGGATTCCTTCCTATTTCAATATAACGTATCACTTAGACTTACGAAAATCGGCGGTGCATGTATCTGCCGTTTACATCGCCTCCAGCTTCGGGAGCATACTGGGTGGTTACTTATCGGGCTGGCTTATTAAAAGAGGAATGCCGGTATATAAAGCACGGAAAACAGCGATGTTCTTCATTGCCCTGTTGGTAGTTCCGGTAATATTTGTGCAGTTTACAACCAATATCTGGGCAGCCGTTGCACTCATCAGCCTCGCAGCCGCTGCACACCAGGCATGGAGCGCCAATATCTTCACCACCGCTTCCGATATGTTTCCAAAAAAAGCGGTAAGCTCGATAGTGGGCATCGGCGGCATGGCCGGCTCGGTTGGCGGCATCCTGTTCCCGCTGCTCATCGGCATTTTGCTGGATCATTTTAAAGCAGCCGGCAGTATCGGCACCGGCTACAACATCATCTTCGCTATTTGCGGCAGCGCTTACTTATTGGCCTGGTTCATTATGCATTTGCTGTCACCGTCCATGAAACAGGTACGATTATAAGTTTAATAATTTTTCCTGTTCTTTTGTCTGCGCGGCTTTTATTGGTGAGCAGCATTTGCAGGCCATTTGGAACTTTGCGCCTGCCTGGTGAACTTCACCGGATGAATTACCTCGCACATGCTTACTTATCTTTTGCGCAGCCGGAAATTTTAGCAGGCAATATGATCAGCGATTTTGTGAAAGGCAAACAGAAATTTGCTTACAGCGAAGGCGTACAAAAAGGAATTATGCTGCACAGGTTGATAGATCATTTTACCGATACACATGCAGCCACGCACGCAGCAAAGCAATACTTCAAACCTGCGGTGGGCTTATATGCCGGGGCTTTTGCGGACATTGTGTATGACCATTTTTTAGCCTTGGATACCACACAGCATACACTGCCGCAATTAAAAGAATTTGCCGGCAGAACCTACACTATGTTAGAAGCGTTTACAATGGTGATGCCCGAAAAATTTGCCCGCATGTTTCCGTATATGAAGGCGCAGGACTGGCTGTATAATTATCATACGGTTACCGGTATCGAAAATAGTTTTGGCGGCCTCGTGCGCAGGGCCGCCTATTTAGATAACAGCACAGCAGCGTTTAATGCATTTAAGCAACATTACCATGAACTGAAAGGATGCTATGAAAGCTTTTTTCCGGAAGTAAAACGGTATGTGGAAGAACAATTGAAATTATTGAATACAGGAAGCGGAAATTGATAACTACTACTTTTTATAAAAACAATTATTTTTGTAAGTATGAACACTGTTCAGATAAAGTTTTATGATTTATTAAGAAAAGATTTACATCTTCCTGATGACAGGGCTGCTGCATTTGTTGAAGCATTGGAAAATGTAGTGGAATTTGAAATAAAAAATGAAAAACAAACAGCCGCAACAAAAGAAGATATTCACCGCCTCGAAATAAAATTAGAACAATCAAAAGTTGATATTTATAAAGCAATGTTCTGGACAGGAATTATACAACTGCTTGCAATTCCCGGTGGTGTATTAGCCATTGTAAAATTTGTATCTTAATTGCTGTAAAATCCTATACAGCTCATCTTATGGCAATCTGATTACCTTCGCGCCATGTGCGGTATAGCCGGTATAATTTCCCCTTATTCAGCCTTTGTAAAGCAACACAGTTTGCAGGCTATGGCCAATGCCTTACAGCACCGCGGACCGGCAGGCGAAGGCTTCTGGATAAACGATCAAACAACCGTTGGCTTCGCACATCGCAGGCTTTGCATTATCGACTTATCAGCTGCTGCCGGCCAGCCGTTTCATTACCTCCACTATACCGTTATTTTTAACGGTGAGATTTACAATTATATCGAACTAAAACAAATATTGCAAAGAGCAGGTTATACATTTTTTACTGCAACAGACACCGAAGTAATACCGGCCGCTTACGACCATTGGGGCGAAGCTTGCCTGCAGCATTTTGATGGCATGTTTGCGTTTGCGTTGTATGATGCAAAACAGCAAACGGCATTCATTGCAAGAGACCGTTTTGGGGAGAAACCTTTATACTACTACCCGGTATATAAAAACCGCGGAAAGTTTGAGCAGATCATTTTTGCCAGCGAAATAAAAGCCTTGTTTGCGGGGGGCGCGCCAAAGCATTTAAATGGCACGATGATGTTGAATTATCTGGCTGTTGGCTATGTACAAAACCCGGTTAAAAAAACAGAAACGTTTTACAGTCATATTCTGTCGCTGCCGCCCGGCAATTGTTTAAGCATTACTCCCGCTGCCGGTAAAATAAAGATGCGTAAGTGGTACAAACCGGTATTGTCCACCATCAGCATATCGGAAGACGAAGCGATAGAGCGCTTTGCTGAATTGTTTTCTTCTTCGGTAAGCAAGCGCTTGCGCAGCGATGTGCCGGTGGGCACAAGCCTGAGCGGCGGGCTGGACAGCAGCAGTATTATCGCCGCCATTCACCGGTTGAAGGATAAAGGAACACAATGGAAAAATGTGGCGTTCACGGCTTCTTTCAAAGATTTTGAAAAGGATGAAACGGCATACAGCAAAGTGGTCGCAAACGCTTTTGCTGTACAGCAATATTTTACAGCGCCGACAGCGGACGACTGGATTACCAACTGGCAGCAATTGATGTACTGCCAGGACGAGCCGGTGCAAAGCAGCAGCGTACTTACGCAGTACATGGTGTACCGTTTAGCCAAAGAAAAAGGCATCACCGTTTTGCTGGACGGGCAGGGCGCCGATGAAGTGTTGAGTGGCTATAAAAAGTATGTGCACTGGTTTTTGCAGCAGCAGGTAATAAGCAATGCCTCGCTATTCAGAAAAGAGAAGAAATTGCTGTGGAGCAATCATTTTTTAGAAAAGTGGAACTGGAAAAATTATCTCGCTGCTTATTATCCGGAGAAAGCTGCAAAACGCCTGCAGCAGCAAGCTTTCAGAGAAATGACCAATAACACCAATCTGAATGAAGCCTTCGTACATCGCTATCAGAATTTTGATACATTCACCAAGCCGGCCGTGCGGCAGTTAGAGGATATTTTACATTATAATACGTTCACTTTTGGGCTGGAGGAACTGCTGCGCTATGCCGACAGAAACAGCATGGCACATTCGCGGGAAATACGCCTGCCTTTTTTAAAGCACGAACTGGTGGAATTTGTTTTTTCTTTGCCATCAATGCTCAAAATAAAAGACGGCTTTACCAAATGGATCCTGCGCAAAAGCATGGATACTATATTGCCGCCGGCTATCTGCTGGCGCAAAGACAAAATTGGTTATGAGCCACCGCAGCAGCAATGGATGCAACACAAAAGAATCCAGGAGATGATATGGGAAAGCAAGCAGCGATTGGTACACGAAAAAGTGCTGGATGAGAACGTACTGCAGCAAAAGATGGAACCGAAAGAGGCGCATCAAAAGGGCAACTTTGATTTCCGGTATTTAAGCGCGGCGGCTATGTTTGGTACTGGCCTTTGAAAAGGTGTTTGGCAGTGTGGCGCTGTACGAATTTGGAACCTTCGTACGTTCTATTGTCTGGCTGTACGAAGCCTCTTGGCTGTACGAAGTCTCTGACTTCGTACAAATTATGTTATTATGAGTCTAAGACTCAGTTAAACATAGAACATACGAAGTCAGAGACTTCGGATAGCATAGCTGAATAGAAAACAGAATGCTGAACGGAGCGTCGCAAGCAAAGCCCGATAGCAGCAACAGGGCTTGTCAACAAAAATGTATTTTTCAAAAAAATGTAATAAATAAGTAATAATTCTGGTAACCAATGACAAATAAGAACATAGGCTTAGGAACAAAAATGATTCATGCAGGCGCAGAACCCGACCCTTCCACCGGCGCCATCATGACGCCGATTTATCAGACTTCTACGTACGTACAGGAAGCGCCCGGCAAGAATAAAGGTTACGAATATGCACGCTCGCAAAACCCTACGCGCTTTGCATTGGAGCGCGCCGTGGCAGCCATAGAAAACGGCAAACACGGCCTGGTATTCAGCAGTGGCGTAGCAGCAACAGACGCGGTAATTAAACTATTGAAGCCCGATGATGAAGTGATTGCGGCGAATGATATGTATGGCGGTACCTATCGTTTGTTTAGTAAAATTTTTGAGAAGTTCGGCATTAAGTTTCACTATGTAAACATGCAGCACGCAGGTGATATAAAGCCGCTTATTAATGCAAACACCAAGCTTATATGGACAGAGACACCTACCAACCCGCTGATGAATATCACGGATATTGAAGCGGTGGCAGCCATTGCAAAACCGCAGCAGATTGTAGTATGTGTGGATAACACCTTCGCCTCGCCTTACCTGCAAAACCCATTGGATTTGGGTGCAGACATTGTGTTGCACTCGGCTACCAAATACCTTGGTGGCCATAGCGATGTAATACAAGGCTGCCTGATTATGAACGATGATAAACTGCGCGATGAGCTGTATTTTATACAAAAGAGTTGCGGCGCAGTGCCCGGCCCGCAGGACTGCTTTTTAGTATTGCGCGGCATTAAAACCCTGCACGTGCGCATGCAGCGGCATTGCGAGAATGGTGAAAAAATTGCGCATTACCTGCGCAGCAACGACCAGGTAGAAAAGGTGTACTGGTGCGGGTTTGAAGACCATCCAGGCTACGCGGTTGCCAAAAAACAAATGCGTGGCTTTGGGGGCATGATGAGCTTTACACTGAAAGATAACAGCGTTGAGGCAGCAATGAACGTATTGACCTCCACCAAAGTATTTGCGCTGGCAGAAAGCCTCGGCGGCGTAGAGTCGTTAATTAACCATCCGGCATCTATGACGCATGCTTCCATACCGCGCGAAGAACGATTGAAAAACGGCCTGACGGATTCGCTGATAAGACTTAGCGTGGGCATTGAAGACGCAGAAGATTTGATTGAAGATTTGCGGCAGGCAATTGGCTGATTGTTGAATTACGTTTTTGAATTATAGCGGCGTTAAGGGCAGGGAGCAGCACAAGTATGCTTACCCACTATCTCAACAGCAATAGTACTCCTCCGGGTAGTGCGATGAACTTTCCAAGTAATTCTTAATTGAGTAATAGAATAGCAAAATTTTCAGTATTTCAGAATTTTGCGTGTGTATTGTAAAATTTACTTAAGACCGAATTAAACAATAATGAAACTTTAATCGATGGATCACACAATAAAATAGTAATCATTTTTTGAAACGATTGCCTCCAAAATTTAATGGAATAATCCCTTTGACTGATGATTTTTATGTGCACGCAGTGATGGTTGGATACGAAAATTTATTGATTAGTGTTGCTGTAAGTAATGCTGCATTGACTATTAATTACACCTTTATAGATTATTTCGATGCGGAAGCGAGTTATACCAAACCGGATTTTGCTCCTGCAGTGCCGCAGATGTATACATTACAACATTATTACAGCGTAAGAGGTAAAAGTTTTGTTCCATTTATTTGGCGAGTTACAGTTCAAACCAGTATAAGCAGATAAGCATGAAATATTTATTAGTTAATCTACTTTTCTTGCTGACTTTTTTTGCAGATTGCTCAGGCGAATGTCGTTCAGCCGAAGATACTACCAAAAAATTTACTTTCATGTCAAGAGATGGTGTTGGAGGGGCTGATAAAATAAATGCATATGCGGATAATCTACTCGTAGACAAAAGCACTGCACAAAAATTATCCATCTATGATTACGTTACGCTGGCAAGACAGTATTTAGATACCGTGCATGCGGATATATCAGTATATGCCGTGACTTTTTATGGTGTTAATTTATGCGACCCTGAAATCTACCCGGCATCGAATAATGTGCTTGATTACGCAGTGATTAGAATTTCGTTTGATTACGACAGTGCTGGTTTGATAAGGAGCGGAGAAAAAACTAACCTTTACAGTATTTGGTTGTGGAAGGAAGGGCAAGATTACAAAAAGGGATTTTATGATGATCGCATGTTCACATTCAATGAAGGAAAAATGACAATAATCAATCGAGATAAAAATACGGGAAGGACACTTTTAAATTCTTTAGAGAATTCTCATGTTCCGCTGCGAGAAATATGGATAACTGTAGATACTTTAACTGCTCTTCAACTTTCCTCACCGTGAATTTGTCTTTTGGTTGTTATTTTTCACTCTAATACCTACAGACTGAACTGGTAACCAGCTATGGCTATGTGGTTATGCCTTACCCTACTCAATAATAGATGAAGTAAGGAGTGTAACTATAAAAGTATTCCCTTATGAAATTTTGTATTTAATAAATGAATATCAGCGAATAGTTTTTACTTTGGCAGTTGGCCATCAGCACCGGAAACCTGGTTGGTTTATAAAAAGGCTTAAGTAATTTTGACTTATCAGATAGTTTGCTAATCATGACAATATGTGTGTTAGCCATTTCTCGCTTCAAATATAATATTCAATCAGCTCTTCATCTCTCAATACTTGCGGTATTTTAATACTTATACGCGGTGCTGCTATTTTCATACCGCTTTCCTTATTGATGTACCTATCCATTTTGTTCAACAACAATAGCGCCAGGCGTTCTGCCTGCACCCGCAAATCAGGCACGGCGGTGCTTTCCCACAAAATGCCTTTCATGTGCGAGCCTAATGTGTAAAGTGTATCCGAAACTTCTCCGCTGGCGCTGATGATTTCGCCGTTGAAAGTAGCATTGATGCCAAGGCGCAGCGGATCCGGTGTTATCAGGTTATTCTCAACCATCTGTTTTATTAATGCGTTATCCGAGCGGCTGATATCGCAAACCGGCCCCGTACAGTTAATTACCCGCGTCACTTTTACCTGCTCCGTTACTTTTGTTTCTTTGTTATAAAAGGTTGCAACAATTCCTTCTTCATTTTCTTCTATATCTTGTAAAGAAGCCTTGTAACAAATCAGCTTTTTATCAATGCGCAACTGCTGCAGCTTTCTATGAATATGCGCCGGAATGCGGTGCCGCGCAATACCCCATTTATACTTAATGTGCCGGAGAAACTGCCGCTTATCTGCTATGCTTAGCGCTGCCCAGATTTCCTGCGTTTTTACCCGTACCGAATCTATTACCGGCTCGGCCGATAAACCGATAGCGCTCACTGTCCTAATGTGTTTTGAAAACAGTTTATACAGTTTATCCAGGCTGTAAGGCGGTTTCAGCTCATGCAGCAGTTCTTTGTACAACACACCATTGCTGATATGTGGCAACAATGAAAATCCATTGGGAGAAAGGGAGTAGATCGTGCCTTTAAAGTTTTGTTCCAGCAGGCCTAAAACGGTATCTACCATGGTTAGTCCATTACCAATAATCAGCACATCCTTATCGCCGCAATCCCTTACAGCGGCTGCATTCCAGGGATTAGCATAATAATTTCGAGACTGGTAAAACGGCATATTGGAGATATGCGGACTGGAAGGCTTTTCGTTGCCGGTTGCCAATACCACATAATCGGCGTGTATTGGCTGTCTTTCTTCAAAATGTATAATTGCTTTGTTATTGTCAACAGCTACAGCGGTTGCCGTTGCTTCAATTTCTTCCACACTTACCCATGGGTTATTCCGCTTTTCAAACTGCCAAGTTTCCTCCAAGTATTCGCCATATAATTTACGTGGCACAAAAGTGCGTTCCAGCAGGTTTTCGGGTAATGTTTTATAGGCATCTTTTCCCTGCAGCCAGCGCAGGAAATGCCGCAGATCATCGGCATAGCAACTCATATTGGAAGCCGGCACATTAAGTAAATAAGCATCGGTATGCGCGCTGAAAGCCACACCTTTTGCTGTTGCAAAACCATCATTTATTAAAACAATATGCAGTTCCTGCGCTGCATTTTCAATCAGGTTAATGGCAGTCATTAATCCACAAAAACCGCCGCCTATTATGGCTGCTACCGGCGCCCCGTTGGTATTCATACCCTTAAATTTTTATAAAATTAGGCGTTACCAATCTATAGATTTTGTGGACAAAGCCGGAGATTGTCCTGCCTTCGCCGCGGGAGGAGAAAAGTTTTATAACGCCGGTGTTTTTGTATCGGCAGCCAGCTTTGCAATGCCCGCTTCTTCCAGCAATATTCTGTACGGCTGCCCCAGTTGGTCGTACTCCCATTTTATAAGCCGGATGCAACCGTCTGCAATCTCGATACCGGTAATATCGCCATCGCTGAAACAGCAACAGCCGCTATTGAAATAGTTGGGTTTGAAGCCGGTAAAATCGGGCAGCACTTCGCCTTTGGTAAACCGGTGGTGGATATGCGATTCTAAATCTGCGATACGTTTTTCGTCATTTACTTTCATGGCTTCGGCCAGCTTGTTGTATAAGCGCTCCAGCAGCGTAAGCGATTCAAATACCGGCTGGTGCGTATGTCCCGTAATCAGCACCACATTGCTTTCGCTGCTCCACTTATACATCAGCTTATTGTGCTCTGTTTTTAACTGGGTATCATAAGCCGGCGTGTTGGGATTAATACATAAATAAGCCTGCAGCTTTGCCCAAACATTCGACACAAACCATTTGCTAAACCAGTTGCCGTCGCTCTGCAAATCGCCCTGGTGGCCGTGAGTAAGAAAAACCTGGATAGTATGATCGCCGCCTGTTCCGGCCTGTAAAATAACGCCTTCGTAAATCGTTACCGGCCTGCCATAAATGTTCTTCAGTTCCAGCGGCGCGGTAATCGGATCGTTGCTCCAGTATAAATCATGATTACCGAAAATCTTTATAAACTTGTCCTGCTGCAGAAACCCTTTTTCTTTTTCAAACGATAGCGTATTTTTTGCTTTCACCGGCGCCAGCGTATTTTCCCACAGTTCCTCACTATCGCCGAGGTTGATGTAAAAATAATTGTTGTGGTAATAATAATCCAGCGCAGCGAGGTAGTTTTTTTCGGCGATGGCGAAATCATCGGCATCATTCTTCGCGCCCTTGTGCTGGTCGGACAGAATAATAAATTTATCGGTTTCCATATTGAAAGGAATGGTGAGCCCTTTCTTTATTTTACCCGAAATAATATCGTTGTACAAAGCCGTTAATGCGCTGTGAATACGCTGTTCATCAGGACGCGAAGACCATTTATCGGCCAGCCGGATGATCGGTTTGGTGAGTAACTTTTGAAGCAGCCTGCGCATGTGCTAAGATAAAGGAGAAATGTGTTCAGCATTTTTGATTTTATGGAGCAGGCTGCGGTGCTGCTATGATGCTTTGGTTGCGACGCTCCATTTTGAGGTTCTGTTCGTTGTTCAGCAAAGCTTTTGACTTTTACTGTTAACCGTTGAATTGTTTTCTATCCATATATGGTTGAAAAAATTTAAGATCAACTTCAAATATTGTCTTTGGTTTTACTCCAAGCCTAACGCTTTCAAAAAGCTCAACAAGTTTCTCTCCGTTTATTAACTCTATAGGCGGCGCTCCGTCTCTGGATGCTTCTCGCTTTGCATCTTCTGAAAAAGTTCCTGTGGTTAATATAATCCCCTTTTCGGCTCTTCCCAACATAGCATTTCTGAAATCTCCAACTTGTGCTCTTGATACAGTACCCTTATAACGTTTGCACTGAAATAATACTTTAATACTTACAAACGGATTCAATTCTAAAGTACCATATCCGTCTATTCCGCCATCATGCGAACCACCAGTAACTTCTACATTTTCAAAACCATGCTCTCTTAAAAGTCGCTTGCAAATATCTTCAAAGCCTTTAGGTGATATACTTTGTAAAATATCAAGAAGTGTATAAGAAGGTTCAATTATTTCCAGCTTTTCTTCCTCTTGCTCTTCAATCGTTTCCTTTTCGCCCTTTTGCTTTCGTGCTTTCTGGTGTATATCAACCCATTTTAAAAAAATCTCTCTTGCTTTGCTTTCGTCTAAGTGAGTCTTATAACCTAATGGCGTAAGGGTCCATACGCCGCGTGTATTATCTTCTAAAAATCCCTCCCAAACTAAATACTGCCTTGCCCATGCAACTTGATTCTGGAAACGCAATATCCCAGATTTCATTGTTTCTTCAAGTGTGTGATCAGGTATATTTAAATTTTTAGCAATCTGATCAACAACTTCTTTCGGTTTACCAGAACCGCCTAATTGCCGTAAAGCGTCTAATGTTGGACCGAACCAATTAATAAATTCGGGTTAATGGACAAAAAGTAGGCTAAAATCTTCTGTAATTCTTTGTGAGTATAGCTTTGAAGGAAATGGAGAGAAAGATTAAAAAAAGTGCTTTTACTGTGGTTCAGGGACTACCAGGAAAAGCGGCATCAAATCGGGTAAACAACTATATAAGTGTATTGCCTGTGGTAAGCAATTTATAGATATTGTACGTCTTCAGCCAGGTGTATTATGGCAGCAATATATTCAAGGCAAGCAAACCTATGAGCAGTTAGCTGCCAAATATCATTGTTCAGCAAAAACAATTCAGCGAAAAATAGATACAGTTCAAGCGAGCCGTGAAACCACATTTTCAGATGTTGCAAATGTGCTCATGGACACTACTTATTTTGGAAGAAAGCTGGGCGTGATGGTTTACAAAGACAGCATTAACGGACAAATTTTATACAAGCAATATGTGAAGCAGGAGACAAATAAACTATATCTGGCGGGACTGCAAGAAATTGCAAGGCGAGGTATAAAAATACAGGCTATTATCTGCGATGGGCGTAAAGGTTTGTTACAAATGTTTGAAGGCATTCCTGTTCAGATGTGCAACTTTCATCAGGCAGCTATTATCAGGCGTTATCTTACAAAGAAGCCTAAAATGCAAGCCAGTAAAGAGTTATGGGCGCATGTATTACTTTTATCAAAGACAGATAAAGAAAGTTTTGAAGGCGGATTAGCAGCCTGGTACAGCAAATGGGAGCGGTTTTTAAACGAACGAAAAGCAGACATTAACGGTAAGAACAGATACGTACATAAAAAGCTCAGAAGCGCTTACAGAAGTGTAAAAACGAATCTGCCATGGCTGTTTACATGGTATGATAACATTGGCTTAAACATTCCCAATACGACTAATGCCATTGACGGGCATTTTGCTGATTTGAAGAATAAATTGAGAAATCATAACGGATTATCAATAGCAAGAAAGAAGAAATTTATAGATGAGTTTTTGAAGGCATAATGTCATCAAAATAAAATGGCTATCACTATAGAAGCAACAGCCATTATATTTTATTTCGACGACATCAGGCTATCCCTGGCAGGTTGCTCTCCAGCAGCGCCCGCTTCCGTTTTGCCTGATGGAGGGAAAGGTAAAGAAGTATATTAGTAATTTTTAACCTCGCTAAAATAAACAGCCTACTTTTTGTCCACTTGAATTAATCGTCTTGAAAAAAACCTACTTTTTGTCCATTAGACCATAAATTCTGCGCGTGCTGATTTCCGTTTTCTTTCACCCATAATTTATTCTCTTAAAATGCAAAGTCAAATATAATTGCATTCGCCAGCCAAGTTATAAAAGAAATTATTATACTAATTCACCGCTAAACTATTATGGCTAATATGCGGATAGCTTTGTTTATAAACAAAAAAATTATTAAATTTCCTATTGCGGTATCGTGCTATCGGCAACGTGCAGAAAAGTGGAAGGCTGTATTTTAAAGAGATTGATATCGGTAAGGTCTTGGTTTGCCGTCATGCCGATGGCTTCAATCACATCGTTGTGCAGTTTGTGAATAATCACCCGTTTATCTGTATAGAAACTGCCTTTGTTCTGATCCCACCACAGCTCATTCGTACGCAGGGTATCGCCCTTTAAATTAAATACGATCACGCTGTCTTTCAGCAGTACTTTTTCCTGGTTTTGCATGTAGCGGCCGTATTTGGCGAATAGCTGACTTTCTACCTGTATGCTGTCATTATAGAAATCCACATGCAATGTTTTAGGAAACTCGGTTACGGGCGTATCAGCCTGTACGCGCAGCATCAGCGGGGCGGTAAGCTTTGCTTTTACTACCGCCGCCTGGCTCAGGTAGCTTTCTACGTTTACCGCCGTTTCCACGCCAATCGTTTTTTTACTGAGCGCCTGCACCTGCTGTATATCATTTTCGCAGGCGCACATAAAAAAGCAGCCTGAGAGTAAGACTGCTTTAATAGTACGTTTATGCAAAAGAAGATTAGTCATACTTACGCTTGATAAACCAGATGTCGCTCAAAGATAAGCCAAGCGAAAGCTTGAAGAAGTTTTCCGTGATGTTATTAACATTGGTACCGCGCTTGCCTATTTCGAAAGAAGTATTGATAAGCGAAGACTGGTTATTGTAATTGGTAAATTTTCTTGCCCGGAAGCCGGCGCCGAATGTAATGGCCATGGTTTTTAATTCATTGCCATCGGCATTGGTATAGTCTTTACCGGTGTAAAAGCCAAGGCGGTAAATAGCATGGCCAAAAAAGCCGCCGGTACCTGATAAAGGACTGGGCACAAACTGCGCACCTGCCCGCACCAGCCAGCTATTAACTAATGGATCTGTACGGCCATTGTATCGAAAATCGTTGGCCCATTTGCCCACACTTATTTCTGCGCCGGCCATCCATTTATATTCGTTAACCACATTATACAAGGAAAGCTGTTTTACAAACATGAACCCTGCATTAAACATGGTAGGCAGCGTTACTTTGCCCTTTGCATTTGTATGGTACAGCACCGTATCCTGCGGGGTAATGCCGCCATCGGCTGAGTAGGTAAAGGTTTCGTTCAGCACATCCGAGGTGATGTCAAGGTTTTGCTTAAGCATACCTGCCACGCCAAGCCGCAGGCCGTAAGTAGCTTTTACTTTGCTTAAACTATCTGTTTTTTCTTCCAGCTTAATGTTGAGCTGGGCGCCAAAGTTGGCAAATAAGCCGCCGTAATTCTGCGTCTCGGCCGTATTGGAGTTGTTATAGGCAACGCTGTCATTCAAGACCAGCACTTTGGTAGAAATCTCTTTTCTGCCAAACAGGTAGCCGCCATTGGCGCCAATGCTAAAGCTGCCCCAGCGCTTGCCGATACCAATGAAGGCCTGGTTAAGACCGCCGCTGCCTTCAAAGAGGTTGCGGATGCTGTCTCCTTTTTCATCCCGGAAGTCGCTTTGTATGTTATAGTTAACGCGCGTCATCGGCTTAAGGCCGGCTACAAGGCCGATATGTTTTTTACTAAGCGGAAAACCAATGAGTATATACGAAGGAATAAAATTGGCAGAGTTGTACTTGAGTATAGGGTTGGCGCTGTGCAGCGTGCGTGAATCTATACTTATACCCACATCAAACGTAGCCAGCCCGCCATTAAGAAAAGAACGTATATCGCCATACGTGGCAGGGTTGTCTGTGTTGAGGGCCTGGCCGTCGGTATAAGCTGCGGTAAGGCCGCCCATCGCTCTTGAGGCTATGGTCTGACCCGGGTAAATATCGCCTAAACCATACCGTGAGTAAGGGGAGTTTTCCTGGGCGGATAGTATATTATACAGGGATAAAAAAAAAGCAGTTAATACAATATAATTAGTGATTCGCTTCGCTGATAGCATACAGTCCTTTATAGATTAGATAAGGGTCTGCAAATATCTTGTTTTTGAGGTGCGGTAAGAAGAAAGCCATATTTCCACCGGTTAAATGCACGTTAAAGTTGCTGTATTTCAATGCATATTCATCTATAAAGCCATCAATCTCCTTGCTCATTCCCAGTATCACGCCGCTCAGTAAATTGGTGCGCGTATCGTAGCCAACGAGCGGAAAATTCCAATCCGGTTTTATTAAGGGCAACAGGGCAGTGTGATCGTGCATCGCCTTAAAGCGCATATCCAGGCCGGGTGAAATACTGCCCCCTAAAAACTGGTGAAATTTATTAACGAAATTGAAGGTAATGCAAGAGCCTAAAGCAACCACAATATTGTGCTGGCCGGGATAAAGATCCACCGCGGCAGCTACCAACGCCAGTCTATCGGCGCCAATGGTTTCGGGCTTGCCAACCGGCGTAGCAAAAGGCAGCTTGCTGGTATGCGTAAGCTTATGAAAAGAAGTGCCGGTGGCCAACAGCTCTTCAACCGGAGGCGGATGATTAATAACAGACGACAGAATGGTTTTATCAGGATGGTATTGCTGCAGCAATTTGTCAACCGCTTCAACGGAATCATTTTCCAGCACCAGCAATTCCTCCATGTGCTTATCATAAAATACAGCACATTTAAGGCGTGAATTACCAAAGTCGAAGCACAGCGTTGTTTGCATAAGATACAGGTAGCGGCGGCTAAATTAGGTGAATTCTTGGTTAACGGCAGTTGTTGGCAATAAGACGATCCTGAAAAGACAGCAGTGTCTCCCTTTCAGGATTCTTTATCTTCAATGTATTTCAACCTGACAGGTTATTGTATCTCATTGGCATAGCAATATTCAAAGTAATACACTACAAAAAAACGTAACTTTAAATTTCAAAAGTTTACGATGAATGTGTTGATAGAAGAATTAAAGCAAAAGCCAGACCTGCGGATATTGGTAAATGAATTGACTCAGGTATTGCAGGAGGAAGAGCGGCGGCGCACTGAATTTTATAATACTATCAGCGAAAGCGATAAGGCAGAGTTCATTAACGGCGAAGTAATAATGCATTCGCCGGTAAAATTAGAACATGCAGGATACTCGGGTTTACTGTTTTCATTAATGCAGTATTATGCAATATTAAAAAAGCTGGGCAGTGTTTTCACAGAAAAACTAATGATACAGCTTACCCGCAACAGTTATGAGCCGGATATTGTCTTTTTTAAAAAAGAAAAAGCCCAATACTTTACCGCCGGCCAGATGCTTTTTCCGGCCCCGGATTTAATTGTGGAAGTGACATCACCGTCCACAGAGAAATATGACCGCGGCATCAAGTTTACCGATTATGCCCTGCATGGCGTTGGCGAGTACTGGCTGGTTGATCCCGCCCAAAAATCGGTGGAGCAATATTTTCTGCAACAGGATGTTTACCTGTTAGAATACAAAGGAAAAACCGGTATCATTACCAGTAAAGTCATGGCAGGCTTTGCCATACCCGTAGCTGCTATTTTTGACGAAGCAGAAAATATAAAGGCCTTGCGTGCACTCATGCAGGATTAGATGTTGAGATTAAATCCTTTGAGCTCTTTAAAATGCCCGTTTAGCTTTACTCTTTTTCTCAACTGTTCTGCACCGGCAATAATCGGCAGCACTTTATTCAGATGCCGTTTCAAATATTCAAGGCGCTGATCTTCGCGCAGCAAACCCAACAGTTCATATTCTTCTTCCAGCGATAGGCCTGCATGGTGCGCAATATCGTAGCTCAGCAATTCTTCGTCCGGCTTATTAAAATCTTTATTTACATTCAGCAGGATGTGCAGTTCGCGCAGGCCATTCATTATTTTTTGCATCATCCGTACCTGCCTTGCATCGTTATTGGCAGGATACTCTACAATAGCGCCGCTGTACAATTTGTCCGGCACATTTTTTATTATTTCCAGCACCCGGAATACGGTAAGTCCCCGCGTGCGGATGTCCATCTTGCCATCATCGTGCACGGCAGCTACTTCTATTATTTCTACCAGCGTACCCATTTCTGCTATATTGCTTTTTAAAACGGCAGGTATGCCAAAAGGCTTTTTTTCTTTAAAACATTCAGTAATAAGCTGTTTATACCGGTCTTCAAAAATATGCAGGTTAAGTTGTTCGCCCGGAAATACTACAATTTCCAAAGGAAAAACAGGAACGAAATTGATCATGCGGACAAAGATATTAGTAATTGCAAACGGATAATAAATGTGCGTAAATGCAATAATGTTAAAACAAATTTACCGGCGTTTACCAATACTTTTGGTATCTCAGCAGCAGTATTGATGCCGTTGCTGCTAATTATGGTATGAATATAATACATACACTGTTGCAAGGCCTGGCAGCGGGCGATATAGGGGCAGTTTCGCGCTGTATCTCACTGGCCGAAAACAGGGCCGCCGGGTACGAGTTACTGCTGGCCGAACTACCGTTTGCCCATAAAACAATCGTCGGCATTACCGGCTCGCCGGGCGCCGGTAAAAGTACGCTGGCCAATGGCCTGATTGGCGAAATAATAAAGCAAAATAAAAAAGTAGCTGTACTATGCGTTGACCCTTCATCGCCCTTTAGCCGTGGCGCGGTGCTGGGCGACCGGCTCCGGATGAATACCTGGTACAACCATCCGGATGTATATATCCGCTCCGTAGCCAGCCGCGGTGCGCTGGGTGGCCTGTCTCCTGCGGTAATAGAAATTACAGATGTATTAAAAGCAGCACCGTTCGATTATATTATACTGGAGACGGTTGGCGTTGGGCAGAACGAAGTAGCGATAGCCACATTGGCTGACGTAACCATCGTTGTATATGTGCCCGAAGGAGGCGATGAGGTACAGGCGATGAAGGCCGGGCTGATTGAGATTGCTGATATTTTTGTAGTGAATAAAGCCGACCGGCCTGGCGCAGAACTGTTTGCCCGCAACCTGCAAACATTAATAGCACACCAGCCCGCAGAGGCCAAAAAATTAAAGGTAATAAAGACAATAGCTACAGAAAAAAAAGGGGTGGAAGACTTATTCCGGGAGATAGAAAAACAACAGGCTGCAACGCAATCACCGGAAAAAAAAATAAAGCTGCTTACCGAAAGGGCTTATCAGCTAATTCAACATAACCGGATGCAAGGTATAAACAGGGAAATATTAGAGGCGGCATTACAGCAGGCTTATTACAAAAATGGATTTAACCTATATCGCTTTGCCAGCCAGTTTTGAAGGCTAAAAATTATACTATCTGCTGCTCCCGTTTCCACCACTTATAACCGATAAAACCGGCTATGCCCAGCGGTGTAAACATTAAGTAAAGAATACCGGCGTTAAGGCCTTTGCCCGGGCCTTCGCCCAATTGCTGAGCCGTTTTGGTGCAGATAGAGCATTGCGCCTGCACAGCAAAAACCAGCCAGATACCCATTAAAAACATAACCGTTCGCTTCTTCATTATTTAACCCTCTTTCAGTTGCAAAAATAGGCAGGCGAAGTGGAATAAAAGAGAATGCTAAGGTTAAAGTTAAAGTTAGGGTGGCAGGTGGCGGGTGGCGGTTTGCGGTTTGCGGTTTGCGGGTGGCGGGTTGACAGGATATTGATAAGGCGTTGCAACCCGCAACTTTTTGCACGCAACCCGCAACTACTTATAAGCTCATCATCTCTTTAAACTTTACGGTTTGCCGGCGGCTTACTTCTATTTTTTCGCCACCCTTCAGTTCTACCAGTAACCCGCCGTTGAAGTAAGGTTCTATGCGTTCTATCCAGCGCAGGTTGATAATGTGTTTGCGGTTGGCCCGGAAGAATGTGCGCGGGTCAAGGCGCTCTTCCAGGGCGTTCAGCGATTTTAAAATGAGCGGCTTATTGGTGGCAAAAAATACCTTGGCGTAATTGCCTACACTCTCAAACAGGCGTATCTCGCCCAGCTTTACAAACCAGCAGCGCTCGCCGTCTTTCACAAACACCTGGTCGGCGTCGGTAAGCGGGCCGCGATTAAGGTTATTAGCAACCGCCTCCTTACTTATTTCGTACTGCACTTTATGGATGGCATCGGCCAGGCGCCTGGGCTCTATGGGCTTCAATAAGTAATCCAGTGCATTTACTTCAAACGCCTTGAGTGCATATTCATCGTAGGCAGTGGTAAAAATCACGTGCGGCGCGCGTTCCAGCTCTTCCAGCAACTGGAAGCCGGTTTTGCCGGGCATCTGTATATCCAGAAAAATAAGATCGGGATTCTGCAGTTCAATCTTCTCCACACCTTCATCCACATTGGCGGCTTCGTCAATCACTTCCACATCCGCGGCATGATCGTGCAGTAGTTTTTTCAGCTCGTTGCGGGCAAGGCGTTCATCATCAATAATAATGGCTTTAATGGGCATGGCAGACAGTTGTATAGGTTGATATTTATTTAATGAAGTAAAAAATAAAAAACCAAAGGTCAAAAAATTTTACTGCTTTATTTCAATTTACGATACCGGCAGTATTACTTTAGCTTCCACCAGGTTGTCATCCATATCTTTTATATCAAAAAAAGCATTGGTACCAAAAAGCAACTGCAGCCTGTTGATGGTGCCGCTGATGCCAAAGCCATCCCGCAGGGTATGGCCGTTCAGATGGCCCGTATTCTGCACAATCAGTTCGTAGTGGTTGTCTTTAAAATCGGACTTTACTTTTATTACGCCGCCATGCTTTTGTTTGCTGATGCCGTGCTTGATAGCATTTTCCACCAGCGTTTGCAGCATCATCGGCGGTACCGGCAGGTCCAAGGTATCTTCATCAATATCGTATTCCACCTGCAGCCGGTCTTCAAAGCGGATGTGCTCCAGCGCAAGGTAATCTTTCACGATGCTCAGCTCCCGCTCCAGCGGCGTGGTTTCCACTTTTTCGGCGTACATACTGCTGCGCAAAATATTGCTAAGCTCGGTAATGGCCGTACGCGCCCGCGCCGGGTCTTCATCTACCAGCGCGCGGATACTGTTGAGGGCGTTAAAAATAAAATGCGGATTGATGTGCGCTTTAATAGTCTTCAGTTCCAGCTCTTTCACCAGGCTCTCCAGCCGCACCTTATCCAACTGGTCTTTACGGCTTTTCATAATGTAGTGGTAGCTGAAGTAAATCAGGTTCCACATGCACAGGAAAAAGAAGGTGCCAACCGCAATCCGTATGACTTTGATTAAAAAGGAATATTTTTTTATTGATTCTGCTTCCCAGCCCAACACCCCTACCATCAGGTTGTCGATGATGGCATATAAAAAAGCAAATAAAAAAGTGAGTGCAAACAACGAAAATATCTGTCGTGTAATGGGCAGGTTAAGCAGGCTGTACTGCCTGATTACCGTGCGCATCAGGTGGCTTATCACCAGGCCTTCCACCATAAACAAAGACAGGGTGTTGTAAAAATCAACTTCTGTTTTGGAGCTTAGCGTCAGGTAGAAAAATATATTAACGAGGCCGAAAAGTCCCCAGCCGCCGATCTGGCACAACCAGTATGCAGATAGTTTACGCTTCATGTACTGTAAACATACATATAGATAGCTATTTTAAAACCATATTATTTTATTAAAGGCAATTAACGGAGGCTATATGGCGGTTAGCGTGCAGGCACTGTTGTTTACTATTAATATCGGTTAGTCTGTTTTAATTAAATGCTGACAGGGTCTTCAAACCCTGTCAGCGTTATTATATTTTGCAATTATTGCACAGTTAAAGCTACTTGCGCATTACCAGCGGGTAATGGTCTATCGTTTCAAATACATTGCGCGGGTCCTGCTTCAGCAGGGTGATAAACTTCGTAAGCGAGTCTGCATATTGCTGTGTGCCAAACAGGCGGTCGTGCGATAATATTACGATAGCATTCGGCTCTGTTGTATATTCCTGCTCAAATCTTTTATTGATGGCATCTACCATTTCGGCAGGCGTTTGCAGGGGCGCTTTGCTGCTGCCTTTCTGGTTCCATTCCAGGTCCCATCCAATCACTTTATAGCCAAGGCTGTCCAGCCGGTCGCGCACCAGCTTAGCCGATTGCGGGCCTTTATTCAGGTCTTTGCCCACCCACGAGTTGCTGCCCGGCATACGGATAATTTTTACCTGAACTTTTAATAAATCTTCTGCGTGTTTAAAATCGTTTACCGCGCTATCCGGATGCGTATAAAATTCTTTATAATGATCCTGCTGGCCATGTGAAAAACTATGGTTGGCCAGCAAAAATTGCGGGTAGGAGGTACGGATGGAGTCTATCATGCGGCGGCGTGAAGGCTCAAACATATTGAAGCCTACGGCAAAAAAAGTAGCTTTCACCCCCTGCTCCTTAAATACCCGCCTGCACATATTGGTGCCGGGCGGCTGGGGCGAGTCATCCCAGGTAAGATAGATATACCGCTTGTTAGGGTCCAGGGTAATGGTATCGCCGGGCGCAGGCGCTTTGGCTACCGTTTTGGTGGAGTCTTTGCCGGCCTTGTCGTCCTTGCTGCCTTTGCAGCTTGTAAGCAGGCTAAGCAGTAGGATGCCTGCAGACAAAAGTGCGAGGCTGCGCTTAAAAAAAGTGTTCATTTCAAATAGTTGTTTGCGGGTAAAAATAGAGTTTCTCATCAGAATGCGCAGGCCGGTTAATATCTTATAAGCATACTTTAAGATTTTCTACAAAAATGATTTACTGCCGATTAAGCAGTTTTATTTCAAATTGCCGTGCTACTACGCAACGGCTTTGCCAAGGCTGCTTGAAATTCCTCCCACATTTCTTTTACTATCGCCGCCGCCGGCTGAATGCTGTTAATCATTGCGCTTACCTGGCCTATCTCCAGTTCGCCGTTATGGAGGTCGCCTTCAAACATGCCTTTCTTTGCGCGGCCTTTACCCAGCAACTGCTGCAGTTCTTCAGCAGATGCGCCCTGCATTTCCGCCGCTTTTATTACATCATAAAAATTATTGCGCAGCAGCCGCACCGGCACTGTTTTTTTCATGCTTAGCATGGTATCGCCTTCCCCTGCTCTGATAACTGCTTCCTTAAAAGCCCCGTGCGCCGATGATTCTTCGCTGGCTGCAAAACGGCTGCCTACCTGCACACCTTGTGCGCCTAATACCATCGCCGCCAGCATCTGCCGGCCTGTAGCAATGCCGCCGGCTGCGATCACCGGGATATTTACAGCGGCACATACAGCAGGTACCAATACCAATGTGGTTGTTTCTTCACGACCGTTGTGCCCGCCTGCCTCAAAACCTTCTGCTACTACTGCATCGCAGCGGGCCTCCTGCGCCTTTACGGCAAACCGGCTGCTGCTTACCACATGTACCACCGTAATGCCTTGTTCTTTAAGCCTTGCTGTATATGTTTTAGGATTACCGGCTGAAGTAAATACGATCTTTATATTTTCCTCTATAACGATATTGATATGTTGCGCTATGTCCGGATACATGAGCGGAATATTTACGCCGAAAGGCTTGTCAGTTGCGGCTTTGCACCTGCGTATATGCGCTTTAAGCACTTCCGGGTACATGCTGCCGCTGCCAATCAGGCCAAGCCCGCCGGCATTGCTTACGGCGCTTGCCAGCTTCCAGCCGCTTACCCATACCATGCCTGCCTGTACGAGGGGATATTGTATGCCGAAAAGTTGTGTAATACTGTTGGAGAATGCCATAGCAGCGAAAATACATTTAGAAATTGCGCCTTCGGATGTGTACGGATTAGGCTTGGCGATGGGCTAGCATTCACTGCTTGTCAAGCCCGGAACCAAAGCTGAAAATTGCTACTAAGATGAAGTTAAGAACTAAAGCCCAATTTATAATGTCAAGCTGGAACTATTGCTGATATTGATTTATAGCCGATTGCTATTCCGTCAGCCAGCCTATTGCAAAACCTGCTGTTGGCAGCAGGCAAGTTTGTCGCATAATCAACCTAGCATTCCTTTAATCTCTTCATATTTTCCAGAAAGATACATGTCATATTCCTTGTTTACTACCATATGCTGCCGCCATAGTGTACAACTTTTTTTATTTTCAGTGTAGTCCCAATGTCCATCAATAATGCCATTCATATTTGGGTCTTTAAACCAATTGATATTTAATTCCAGTCCATGCTGTGAAGCTATTTCAGGAGATAATCGATTTTGGTCATCCCAAATCATGTAATCATTTATTTCAACTGCTTCTCTCCAAGTCTCAAACTTTCGAATGCACTTTATCATATTCCCTGTCGTTTTGAATATATGCTTAAATATGCTTTTGATATTTTTCAATTCTATGCTTGTATCTAAATACGCTTCTAATAGTTTTACCGGCTCTAAGTAATAATAATTTTCTTTCCAGATTCTGTAGGATTGAGGAAAATATCTTAAAAAGAGTTCTTCAAATTTTGCAACTCCTACAATGTGAGCTTCAATTTTTTTATCGTCAAATATTTGATACTCAATCATGCTATTTAATCCTTGAAGTTTACTTATAAGTCCAGAAGTCGCAATAGTAGAATAGAAACCAATAAACCCGTTACACTCTTTGCTGATTACTCTATCAACGATATCATGTTCGATAGTGGGATTAATAGATTTCCCAGAAACTGCATAATGTTTGCAACTAACTAACCAAGGCATTTTTTGCTCTACTCTGTTTACCTTTCTAATTTCAAGCACTTTAACATCTATTCCACCATCTGCACCTCTTCCAGGTTCTTGAACTATTTCATAGCCCATTAATTGAAAAAAATCTCTAGAAAATTTTTCAAAAGTATCTTGGTTGTCACTTCCTGAATTAGCTTCGGGAATTTCCTTAAAATTTATAGCCATAGTTTATTAATGAGACTTGCGGATTGCTTCCTGCCAACTTATTATTTACCGCAGAGCACAGGAACTAAAAAAAGTTACGCAGAGAATAACATTCACTGCATAACTGCACATTTCTTTATTGCATTGCGGTAAAAAAACAGGAGCATAATCAATGCTTCCTACTTTAAAAACACCTTCAATTGTATAATTATTTAAAAATAGTTTTTTCCCTATCCAAAATCTATCTCTGTATTATCCCCGATATTCAGGCTGCGGCTCAGGCCTTTTACCGATGCATCGCTGCCGATTAAAGAGTTATCAATCACCACTTCGTACAGCGTTGTATAAGCGCCGATAATACTGTCGCGGATGGTAGAGTACTGGATAGTAGTATTAGGGCCGATAGATACATGCGGACCGATGATGGCATTCTTTAAAATACAGCCTGCGCCGATGGTTACCGGCGGCACGATGATAGAATTTTCGTTCTGTACGCTTTCGTGTATCGTACTGCCCATTTTCTTAAGCAGTATCGCATTGGTATCCAGCAGCGTTTCCTTACGGCCGCAGTCGTACCAGCTTTTTACTTTAAACGATTTGAATTTTACCCCTCGCTTGATCATGCATTCCAGCGCATCGGTAAGGTTATATTCGCCCAGTGTTTTTATATTCTGCGCAAACAGATGCTGCAGG
Organism: Ilyomonas sp.; assembly: GCA_965247435.1. GTDB lineage: Bacteria > Bacteroidota > Bacteroidia > Chitinophagales > Chitinophagaceae > Ilyomonas. The sequence goes on from OZ252019.1 coordinate 4,957,523, forward strand.
CATTCGTACAAAAAATGCGTGTCTTTAATTTTGTAAATACCTACCAGCGCCATGTTGCTTTTTGGGATAGCCGGCTTCTCTACCACATGCTCTATAAACTCCTCCGCATTAATATCGGCTACGCCAAAGCGGCGCGGATCATCTACCTTTTTTACGCCCAGCATATTGTACGGGCTGCGCATTACCTGCTCCACGTCGTACTCGCAAATGGTATCGCCGAGGGTTACAAATACTTCGTCGCCGTCAATAATATTCCGGGTAAGCTCTATGGCGTGGCCGGTGCCCTGCCGCTCGTTCTGGTGCACAAAATGACAATGCAGGTGCGGATAAGTCTGGCGTACATAATCTTCAATTTTTTCGCCCAAATAGCCCACGATAAAAATGAATTCATTGATGCCGGCAGTGTGCAACTGATCAACAATAAAGCTTAAGATAGTTTTGCCGGCTATGGGTATTAATGCCTTGGGTTGTGTATAGGTATGCGGGCGCAGCTTAGCGCCTGCACCGGCTACGGGTATTACTGCTTTCATGAATTACTTGCTCGTTTTAGCGTACAATTGATTTTTGCTTTCCTAAGTTTTACAACAGGCAGAAAGCGTGCAAAAATACTGCACTGATAAGTATGGGCTTATAAGTAATGATTATAAATAAAAGCCATGGCTAAAACGGATAGCCGATAGCAAGGTTAAACACTAAATTGTTCCGCCGCCAATCTTTACTGCCAAAATCTATCTGGTCTAATACCCAGCCGCTGCCTGCAGGATTAGCCGGCGAACTGTATGGGATCCGTACCGGTATGGCTATATCGAGCCGAAGCACCAGGATACTAATATCGAAGCGCAAACCGGCACCTACGCCTACGGCCAATTGGTTTAGAAACTGGCTGGTGAATTTTGCACCCGGCCTTGTGGAATCTTCCTTCCTTGTCCATACATTACCGGCATCTATAAACAGGGCGCCGCGCACGATAGAAAATAATTTAGCCCGGTATTCTGCATTCAGCTCCAGTTTTACATCGCCGGGCTGGTCCACTACAAAACTATCGCGCGGGTTACCGGCATAGTAAGTGCCCGGTCCCAGCGTGCGCGAACGGAAAGCCCGGATATCACTGGTACCGCCCGCAAAAAACTCTTTAATAAAAGGAACAGAAGTGCTATTGCCATAAGCATACGCTACACCACCTAACAGGCGCGAATTAATGGAACTAAATTGCCCCAACCGCAAGGTGTGCCGGAACTCCAGTTCCACACGGGTATATTGTGAAAAAGGGGTATTAAAGATAGATTTTTCTTTCCCCTTATTGTAGCTGGCGCCGGAGGCCAGTCCCAACAGGTTGCCTGACAAATCAAGGTTACCGTTGAAATAGAAGTTGTGCCGGTGATTGTTTGGTTTATTAAGCGTATTAAAATTGTAATTGTAGGTCGAGCCGATAATAAACTGTTTTTCTATGCTGCGCCGTAGCAGGATATTTGTATCCAGCGCACGCTGAAAGCTATCGGTGATATTGGTTGGCTGCACCGAGCTGATATTGATCAGGTTAAACTGGCTCTCGGTTAATGCACTTTTCTTCCATACATAGCCATAACTGCCACGCACAGAAGTCAGCAGGTACTGGGTAGTACGGTTAAACAGTTCGTACGCCGCGGTAAATTTTGTTTGCGGTACATAGGCACCGGCAGATCTTATATGGAAGGGTGCAATAATACGCGGCACGTATAAATTAGCCTCCACACCGGTGCGGCGGGTGCCAACGCTGATACCGCCGGAAATCTGCTGCTCAATACCTGCATAAGCTGTAAGTGTAAGCAGTTCTGCACCTCTGAAGAGACTCCGGTTGCGCCAACTGAGCGACAATTCGCCGCCGGTAGCATTATTAGATTTTGTAAGCCCGGATACCTGCGCACGCAAAGACTTTTTTTGTGTAGGCGTAAGATAATAATAAGCGTTGAGGAGGCTGTCTGAGTTGGGGACAGGCTCAAAACGGGCCTTTACAAACTTATACACGCCTAATGTTGTAAGGCGGTTAAGCGACAAATTATGATCGCTGCGCTTGTACAAATCTCCGGAATCGAATATTAAGCTACGCCTGAATATTTTGGGATTGAAGCGGTTTTTAGGATCTACGATAGTATAGCCATGGTATTGTCTTGCCCCGGCGGTGCTTGTATCAGCATCTATATCATAATCGGCATATACAATTACATCATTAATGCGGTATGGCTGTTTTGCAGCTACCGGTGTAGCAGGCTTAACCTGCATTTCAATATCTACTTTATGCTTACCTACCGTAGAATCTGCGTGGGCAATAAGATACTCAGGATTAAAATAATAAAAACCACGGTCCTTTAAAAAAGCATCTATACGCGAGCGCTCTGCTTTCACAATATCCAGATCGTAAGGCTCGCCTTGCTTAAAAAGTGAACGCCTTAAATTATGCTTGCTGCCTCTGCTGCTTCGGATACGTTTACTCAAAATACTGGAATCGTGGGGGTAAACAATTTTGCGTATAGTGTATTGCTGACCGATATACGCATTATAAGTAGCCGTAAGCTTTTTATGATGTATCGTAGTATCGAGCATTACCGTATCATGAAAGTAACCGCGGTTTTCCAGCCGGTTCTGTATCACTGCGCGGTTTTTCTCCAGTACGCTGTACGAAGCGATTACCGGCGGCTCGCCCAGTTTATATTTTATCAGGTAGCGCAGGCCTTTGCCTTTGGGCGTATCCACGCTGTTGTACAATGCCAGCTTTACCCGGGCGCCTAATAGTTTAGAATTAGGCTTTGGCCTTATCAGGCTGCTCATTTCTCCGGCTAATGCCTTACTGTTTTTCTTTTTAATTTTCGGGTCGGCTTTCATATTCACTTTAGCGCCTGTAAACAGGTTCTGGTCGGCTGTTAGGTGTTTGGTATTGTCACAGGCTGCCAGCAGCACTATTGATATAAGAAAAAGATATATAAGCCGGTACTTCATGTGGTGTCTTCGTATTCCTGTGTTAGCTATAAATAATAGTTTAAAATCAGCTTCCGGCAGCCGGCCCGGCTTACAACCTGTCAACGCTTCCAGTATCCTTTCCTTACAACTTTTTACGGTAAATGCTACGGATTGGTTGTTGTATTCGGACTGCTGCCCGTAGGCGTTTCTATATTATTTTTCTTATCCTGCTCGTTCTTTACCGCTTTACTTTCCTTATTCGATTTACGGATGCGCTTGCGGGTTTCTTTTTTCTCTTTCCGGTTTTCAAAAAGCTCTTTCAGTTTATCATAATCAAACGTAAGAATAAAGCTTACGCCGGTTTCAATTACCTGGCCTTCTACCACGCCTTCATAGTTATTGCGGCGGTACGCACGCAGCATATACCGGCCGTCTTTGCTTACCTGGTAATCTACCGATACATCGCCGGCGATGTTGCTGGCAGCACGGTTACTGCCCTGCGGGTTTTCTACGGCAAAGTTGCTGCCCACGTTTACTTTTATCCGGTCGTTCAATAATTTTTTACTTACGCCTACATTCAGGTCGGTGCGGTTTTGCGCTGTACCGGTAGAGTAATCCTGCTCACTCTCCAGATCGAAGTTGAGATCTACGCCTTTGATCAGGTTACCAGCCAAAGAGTTTAACTGATCGGTAAGCAGGCGGCTGGCGCTGGAGCGCACGCTGGACTCGATACTAACACCGCCGCCGGAAGAGGCGAGGGGGTTTTCCTGCACAAAGCGGCCTAACAGCAACAAGGCAAATACCTGCTTGTTCAGCTCTGCTTCGTCGGTGCGGATCTGCTGCAGCTTCGTATCCACTTCGGGCCAGCGGCTCAGCTCATCCTGCGGCAGCGTCACATCAAAGGTGATGGTAGGCTTCAGCAGCTCGCCGGTCATGTGCAGCAGTACATTAAAAGGCAGTTTCTCTTTATAGCTGGTTATCTCGGCCGCCGATCTTCCGGAGAGCGAAGACTCCATCAGGTCTATCGGTGGCGTTTCAGCAAGGTAAGTAGCGGTGATGTCAATATTGGCTGATGTAGGATCGCCCGTCCAGGTAAGTGTGCTGCCCTGCTGAATATCAAATTTGCGCTTTAAAAAACTAAGCGATAAATTGTACGAGCCGCTGGATACCTTGTAGTTGCCGGTAAGGCTTATCTTCCCGCTTTTATCTATGCCGCCGGCAAGGTCGGCTGCGCCCTGCAGGGTAAGCGCATCCCCATTCCGCTCGTCTATTACAACGGTAAATTTTGCAGCGCTGTCAGTTTCGATATTGGCGGTTACATCCAGTCTTTTCATTTCGCTTTTTGCAATAAGCGAGTCCAGTGCCGCCTGTGCTTTGGCTGCCTGTTCCGGGTGGTCTTTATCAACAAATAATACCACGCCTTCGCGGTCCTGTACTTCCGGGTCGTTGCTGGGCAGTACAAGGTAAAAATCGGTGGCTTTATTCACGCGCAGGTCGCCATCAACCTTGGGCGTATCCATGTTGCCGGTTACATTCACATCCGCATTAATGTTCATTTTACCATAAAACAACTGGTTGGTTGCCTGCGGCGCATTCACCGCCTGGAAATTCTGGGCATTGAGGTTAAGATCGAAATTATAATTTTTAAAATCGGTAGTGAGGATATCACCATCCAGCACCGCTTTGTTATTGCGCGTATCCTGCATGGTAAAGTTATCGAAGTGAATACCCTGGTTGTCTATATTAATGTTTTCGTTGGGCAGGGTTAAGCGCTCACCGGTTATAGCGGGTATCACAAAGGCATTGTCAAAATTAAGCGCGCCGTTGACTGATGGCTTGTCCACCGTACCTGTGATAGCAGCATTGCCCTTTAATGCACCGCCGATGTCTTTTAACTGGCCGGCAGCAAAAGGTTTTATAATAGCGAGGTTAAGCCGGTTAATGGCCAGTTGCAGGTCCATACGGCTTTCACCGGTATAGTATTTACCATTAAGCTGCACATCAGTGTTATTGCCTTGTATAGAAACGTTGGCGGCATACGTGTTGGCTTGCTCGTTGTTTACTTTTATGGCCAGGTTGCCGATGGTATCCCGTTTATAAACGAGGTTATTGATTTGCAGGTCGGAAGTAAAGATGGGCGTCTTCATTACATCTCTTACAATTGCATTGCCATTTATAGAACCTTCTACCAACAGCGAATCCTGGTGTGCCATCCTGGTGATCGTGGCTATCTGGAAGTCTTTGAAATCAACACGAATGGGCGCATTGGCCTGCTGCGGCGTACTATTGATGGTAAGCGACTGGCCGTTCTGACTGATGACAAAATTATTTACTAAAATACCGGCCACAGAATCGTATTGAATGAAGTTGCCTTGTCCTACATTCCAACGATCATAATTGAGCAGCAGGCTATCTTTCAAACTAAATTTTACACCGTTCGCAATCTGGTTTACCAAACCGCCCAATGCAAACTGGGAGCGGTTTTTAATATCTTTTGTATTCAGCCCGAAATCCAGGGTATTGTTGGCCAGGCTAGCATCCAATGCGGTCTTATACAGTTTAAAAGTGCCAGTGGTTAAGTTGTCGAAACTCACTCCAATATCCAGCTTATCGGCATTGGTTTGTGCAGCCACATTCACGCTGTCTATCTGCAGCGCATTCATCATTATCTTTCTTCCCTGCAGGGATAAATTCAAATCGTTGGCGCTGCTGTTAAACCTTGTATGCAATGCCAGTGAGTCACTGCCTTTAAGGGACGGCGCTAACTGCATCAGCAGGCCGGTAGGAACGATGCTCGCATTCAGTTCCCAGTTTTGAGCGGCGAATTTTTGGTCTTTGTAACCCGGCAGTTTATAATAGCGGTTAATGGTTTGTTGCAACGCCGCTGCTATCTCGGTAATTTTATATTGCCCGGTCAGCGCCAGCTTAATGGCATCGGAATTTAAAAGAATGCTTTTTTGCTGTGCGGTGGCAGATGCAATAAGCGATAAACTATCCGTAGATAACGACCTGCCGCCTTGTGTTACCGCCAGATCATTGATGTAAACAGAACCATTGAGCGAATCTATATTGCTTACCGGCACATCGGCAATAATATGCCCGTGCATGCTGATGGTATCGGTAATTAAGTGCAACGCATTCAGGTTAATGGTATCCAGCAGCAGGTCCATTTTTATAGCCGGATATTTTGGCTTCAGATCAGCCGACGCATCGAGGTTCAATGCAATATTCGGATCGTTGATAACACTGCTGAGCGTAGCTACCCGGTTGCGCAGCGTTCCCTGTAAATCAAGGTCGTGGTAGTTATAGCCTTTTACCTGTGCCGCCAATACACGCACCGCATATTTTATATTAGCCGTTTTCAGGTCGGTGCCGGTACCACTTACGTTGGCGTTCAACGATATGATACCGACATTCTTTTCCTGTTTCAGCAGGTAGCCTGCGTCCAGCCGGTTAACAACGGCCTTTACGCTATACGGTTTGCTGGGGTGCATGCCACCTGTTACGTCTATATTTCCCCTGTTGGTGCGTAGTGCAAGCTGAGTATTAAAATCTTTGGCAGTGCCTTTAAAATAACCTTTGATAAAGAGGTTGTCCGGCAGGCGGAAATTGGCTAATTCTTTTGATGGAATAAACGGCAGCAAATCTGCTTTGGTTGAGCTTACCTGGTTGATGTTGATGTCCATATAAGCCTTGCCGGCATCGGGTAAACCCTTTATCCTGCCTGATAATTTCATTATTGTATTGCCATAGCCGCTCAGCTCAAAAACAGGGATGGATAAATCTTTTACATAGCCTTTAATAATCGTATTCAGCTTCAGTGTCGCGTTTTCTTTGCCGCGCAGGTTGCGCTTAAAAGCAGGCATAAAGGTAAGGATGTCTTTCGCTGCAATCTGCGAGTGCATGAGGTCGGCATCTATATACATATCGCCGGGCTGTTTGGAGATAGATGCCAGCGACGGCCATGAAGCAGCGAGCTTATTTTGCAATGTTGTATTATCCGTCTGCAACACAAAATTGGTAAGGCTTACACCCGTATCGGTATATAAAAATTTTGTCTGCAGCTTGCGCAGGTCGAGGCCGCTTTGTTCTTTAAAAGTTATCTGGCGGATGTTGCCGCTGTAAGAAGAAGGCGTAAAGGCTAATGTATCGCCATGCAACGTAAATCCCTGAATATTCAGATGGCTGAAATCTATGCCGGCCGGTGCTTTGGGATTAATGTTATTATCAAAAGCAAAGTTGTTGTTGTTGAAATTTGCTTTTGCAAGTTCAAACTTCCACGGATTTTTCAGTTGCTCGCCGGTTTGCTGCGTTACCACCTGCTTGGTATATTGCGCTTCTTCACTTTTACCCAGTACAATCTTCGCAGTTGTATTATTCAGGGTAATGTCTTTTAGCTTTATGTGCAGTTGCTGCAGGTTAAGCGTATCGGGATGCGTGATCAGCTCGCCTAATTTTAAGTCGGCAAGCAGCGCAGAGATGTCATTTTTATAATTAAAATTAATATTCCGTAAGCTTACCGCTCCAAGGTTTATGGTCGGGCTTTTAGCCGCTGCTGCAGGGTTTGCAGGCCCGTTGTACGAAGTGTCTTCCTGCACCAGGGTTTTGTACTGATAAACACGGGTATCAATATTGGCGATGTCTATGTTTGGAATACTAAATACAAGATTATCCAGATCGAATTTGGTGATGTTCGTTTCAAAGCTGCCCAGCTTAAAATAAACATCATTACCGGTTTTATCATCTTTAAAGGTGGTTACAATATTCTTCAGCACAATCTTACCCAAGTGAAACTGCATACTGCTGCTATCCGCCTTCGTATCTTTTTTGGGGGCACTGCTGAAAGCTTTGGTTATATAATCGAAGTTGAATGCGGTATCCGGATTAACGCGGTAGATATTGGCGCGGATACCGGTAAGCGAGAGATAATTTACATCTACTTCGCTGCTCAGCAGCTTGAGTAAAGCAATATCAACCCGTATCTCTTTACCGGCTAATAAGGTATCCTTTTTCTGGTCTTCGAAGTAGATGTCTGATAATACAATGCGCTTGGGAAAAGCAATGCTCAAATTACCGATGGCCACTTTTGTTTTCAGCTTCTTCTCAAGATAGGCAACTGCTTTGTCTTTGGCAAAGTTTTGAACAGCCGGTATTTGTATAGCAATAAATATCAGGAGTAACAGGAAGACGATACTTCCGATTATCCAGGCGAAAATTTTTAAAATTTTTTTTACGGTACGATTCAAGAGATTGCAGCTTTAGTTATTTATTTTTTGCGCAGGTAATTAAAATACTAAGCTTATAAAACAAGGATACATAATTAATAAACAGTCTTCTGAATAATTTTTATTACTGCAGTCAGTTAAAAACAAAAACCGTGCATTTAAAATAACAGGCAGTGCCGCTGAATAACTGCTGCACTGCCTGATGCTTATCTTGTAAAGAGCTTTTGTGTTTTTACTTGAGTGTTATTAAATTTTTTCGGTTAGCGGTTTATACCCTGCCGCCTCTGATAACACCGATTAACAAGGAAATAACAGCCAGCACCAATAATACATGTATCAGGCCGGTAGCCGAATAATAAAATACGCCTAACAGCCAGCCGATAATCAGGATAACTGCGATGATGTACAGGATACTTCTCATTTTATTTCTATTTTTTGAGGTGAGGAATGTTTACGGTTTTTTATAAAATTGAATACGCCTTTAATAGCAGCAGCTACTCCTGCATTTTTTGCTGTAGATACAATTTTGTCTTTGATACCGCCTTTTTTTTGTTTCTTAAATACTGATATCAATCCAACTGCGTTTCGCATCAGTCCCCAGCTCTTTGTTACGGCACCCTTTGTAATTAAAAAAGGTACTACTTTGGTTAAGGCAGCAGGCACCACTTTTTTTATAGCATATTGCTTTGCCGCCGCCGGAAGCTTTTTGCGGTGCTCTTTTAAATGCACTTCCTGCACTATCAGTCCTGCTTTTATATTGCGTATTTCACTCTGCAGGTCTGTCAGCGACTGAATATGGGATAAGTCTCTGCTATTGCTGGCCATCTTTTTTCTTAAAGGAATTTTGAATAATTTTTTTGGTAACCATGTTGCCAAATATCTTTTTGCCAAATGCGATAATGATGATTATAAGCAACAGGTAAAAACCGGCAACAATACCAAAACCGGCTGTATTGCTACTGAGCAGGCCTGCAAGGAAAAAGCCCAGGGTAATGCTTAGGAATACCAGGAAAAAAAGACCGAGTATAGCCAGCACTACGCCAGCGGCAACGCCGGCAGCTATAGTAGAAACTTTTTCGATAGCCAGAAGCTTTACAAGCGCAATACGGTCGCTTACGTACTTCTTAAGCAAGTCTTTTGTTTCTGAAAAGAAATCAGGTTCGTGTTGCTGCTCCATAGTACTGTGTATTGAATTAGGCTGTGGCTGCATCTTTTACGTCTTTCGCTTTCTTTTCCAGTTGGGAAATGAATTTTTTTCCTTTGCTGATCAAATCACTTATTTCATCACCAACATCACTGTATTTGCCTTTTGCGGTATCCTTCCAGTCACCGGCCTTATCTTTCCAGTCGCCGGCTTTATCCTTTACGTCATCCAAAAAGTCCTGTCCTTTATCAGAATTAGCAAAAAGCGCGATGAATGTACCTGCGGCCGCACCGAGAATGAGGCCTGCAACAAATTTTGAATTGCTCATACTATTTTGTTTTTTGATGTTTGATTAACAGCTACACTTATGCAAGCATTATACCATAATGAACAAGAGCACCGTATTAGAGAAAACCGAAATATTTTACGTGGTATAAAATCCACAAAGCCCATGCGCTGTTTTACGGGCCGGAAAAGGGGGTGCCCGGTTAATAAGTATAGCCGTTTCTACAAAGCAACGTGCTGGCTGGCATCGAAGGTATATTTCCATCGCTTATGGCTCCACAGGTAATTGGCCGGCTGCCGGCGTATGCAGTCTTCAATAAATGCAACCATGCGTTTGGTAATTTCCCCTTCGGGCAGGGTACGCGGCTCTTTGGTAAGCAATACAATTTCGGAGTGATAATAACCCCGCCGCAGCCGCACGATATTACTCATGGTAATAGCGGCATTATTAAAGCGGGCCGTACGCTCCGGGCCTTGTACAAAGGTGGTCATCTTACTAAAGAACGGCGTCCAGTATGCATTTCTCGGAAACTCTTTTTGGTCGGCTACCAGCACAAGGGCAAAAGGCTTGCGCATATAGGGTGCAAACTCTTTGCGGAAGTTGTAGCTGGATATTAGATTGGAACCGAAACGGGTACGTACTTTATAAAAAATACGATCCATTATCCCGCTGCTGATCGGTTTATACACTACTATAAACGGCGACTGCACATTCATGCCGTAGGCTACGTTTGCATACTCCCAGTTAAAGCAATGGCCAAGATGCACCTGTACTTTATAACCGCTGTTGTATAGTTCGTTCAGCGCTGCATAGCCGCCGGTAAAGCGCTTGTTCAGCGCTGCTTTGGAAATAGAAATCAGCTTAATAAATTCAACCCAGTTATCTGTAAAATGCGTATAAAAATCCCGGCCGATCTTCTTTCTTTCTGCACTGGTTTTTTGGGGAAAGGCGATAGCGAGGTTATTGCTTACCACGGCTCTCCGGTAACGGATGATGTAGTACAGGACAAAGCCGGCCACATCGCTCAGCAGGTACATAAACCAGAACGGCAGCAGGGAGATAAGATAAAAAAATCCATACACCAGGTAATACATGCGGGCAAAGATATAGTTGCCTCAGAGGCGCGAATACTAAGTTTTTAAAAAGTGCTTTATAAATCCGGATTTTTAGCGGCAGGCAATTACAAAATAATATTCTGCAGCAGGTCGCTTTTTTGGGGGTGATCGGTATTAAAATGAAGGCCGCGGCTTTCTTTGCGGAAAGATGCACCCTTTACAATCAGATACCCGACAGTGATAATATTGCGCAGCTCGAACAGCTCCGGCGATACACGTGTTGCTTTGTACAAAGCTTCGGCTTCATCAAACAGCAGATCGAGCCGTTTGCTGGCCCGTTTCAGGCGTATATCGGTGCGTACAATACCCACATAATCGCTCATGATCTGCTGCAGCTCTTTAGCACTCTGCGTTATCAGGATCAGCTCGGTAGGATCGGCAGTACCTTCCTCATTCCAGTCCGGAATATTTTTGCCGAATGCTATGCCTTCAATCGTCTTCAAACTATCCATAAAAGCCCGGTGGCCAAATACCATTGCCTCCAGCAGACTGTTACTGGCAAGGCGGTTGGCGCCATGCAGGCCGGTGCTGGCACACTCGCCGCAGGCATACAGATGCTCGATGGAAGTGCGCGCCCATTCATCGGTTTTAATGCCGCCGCAGCTATAGTGCGCTGCCGGCGCTACGGGTATCAGTTGCTGCATTACATCAATACCGATGCCCAGGCATTTTTGGTAAATATTCGGAAAGTGATGGATGAACTCTTCTTTACCCATGTGCCGGCAGTCAAGATATACATGCTCGGTACCCGTACGCTTCATCTCGCTGTCTATGGCGCGCGCTACAATATCGCGCGGCGCTAAATCCTTACGCGCATCGTAACGCTCCATAAATGCCTCGCCATCGCGGTTGCGCAGTATGCCGCCATCGCCGCGCACCGCTTCTGTTATCAGGAAAGAAGGCGATACGCCGGGCTCGTACAAAGCGGTAGGGTGAAACTGTATGAACTCCATATTTTCTATCCTGCCCTTGGCACGATATACCATGGCAATGCCATCGCCGGTTGCAATGGTTGGGTTGGTGGTGGTGCGGTACGCCTGGCCGCAGCCGCCGGTAGCCAGCACCGTTATTTTAGCCTGTATTTTTTCTATTTTGTGCGTATGCTCATTCAGTACATAAACGCCGTAGCAGCAGATATCGGGCGTAGATTTGGTAACGAGGTAGCCCAGGTGATGCTGCGTTATCAGATCGAGTACAAAACAGTGATTGATTAACCGGATGTTTTTGCAGGCAGCCAGCTTGGCCAGCATGGCCCGTTCTATCTCTTTGCCGGTTATATCCTTATGGTGCAGAATGCGGAATTCGCTATGGCCTCCCTCGCGCCCCAGCGCATAATCGCCCGATTCATTTTTATCGAATTCGGTGCCGTAGTCAATGATTTCCTGGATACGCTCCGGGCCTTCTTTCACCACTATTTCTACCACCTGCTCATTGCACAATCCATCGCCTGCAATCAGGGTATCCTCTATGTGTTTTTCAAAGCTGTCTTTGGCTTCGTCCATTACGCCGGCTATACCCCCCTGCGCATATTTGGTATTGGTTTCATCGGCCTGGGTTTTGGTGATGATGATTATCGTTCTGTCGGGAAAATAACCCGCCATTTTCAGAGCATAAGTAAGCCCGGCCACACCGGAACCAATAACTAAAAAATCTGTTTGTTGCATGTAAATTATATTATTGCCACAAAGGCACAAAACACAAAATTCAAAATTCAAAAAAATTAAACGCGGCCTGTTGTTTTTATTCAGGTTACCCGGTTTATAAAAAGGGGCTATAGCTGCAGTGTATTATGATGTACTGATTATTAACAGCAGCAGCAGTCATACGCGGCCAGGTTTACTGAAAAATCGTATTGCATTACAAATGTATAGCGCATAATGATAGTTTCATTCATTCATCCTGCAGACCTTTATATCAGCAGTATGGCTATTGCCGGTAAAACTGCAGGTACCATATTACCATTGGCAGCAACTATACAGCATCAGCAGAAAAAAATGGCTACATTAACCGCTTTAAATCTTCTTACATGCGCATACCTGTTCTGCTGTTCGTCTTATTGCTGGCAACTGAAAGCGGCGCCCAGTCGTACGATATATGTGTATATGGCGGTACATCGGCAGGTGTAATAGCTGCGTACAGTGCAGCGAAGCTGCATAAAAAAGTATTGCTGATTGAACCCGGCAAGCACTTAGGCGGCCTTACTTCCGGCGGATTGGGCTATACGGATATTGGTAATAAATATGCCATCACCGGCCTGGCAAGAGACTTCTACAGAAGAATGGGCAGGCACTACGGCAAATTTGAAACGTGGATTTTTGAGCCGCATGTGGCAGAAGCAATTTTTAATGAATATATCAGCGAAGCGAAAGTGCCGGTACTCTACGGGCACCGTATAATCGGGGCTGATAAAAAAGACGGTTTTATACAAAAGATAATAGTTGAAAATTTAATACAACCATCCGTAAAAACTAATAAAACCATTACTGCAAAAATGTTTATTGACTGCAGCTACGAAGGTGATTTGATGGCAAAAGCCGGGGTGAGTTATATGGTAGGCAGAGAAGACAACAGCCGGTACAACGAAACGTGGAATGGGGTACAACTGCTGGACAAGCACCAGTTTCCGGATGGCGTGGATCCGTATATTATAAAAGGAGATTCAACGAGTGGTTTGCTGTGGGGGATCAGTGATAACAAACTGTTGCCAAATGGTGCCGGCAACAAACAGTTGCAGGCATATAACTATAGAATTTGTTTAACGAGCAACCCGCAAAACAAGATAGCTGTTACCAGGCCTGCTGGTTATGATTCCTCTTGGTACGAACTGCTGCTGCGCCTTATACAGGCACAGCCGCTAAAGCGAAAACCGAGTGATTACCTGTTCTTCGGGTTGATGCCAAATAGTAAAACAGACATCAATAACAACGGCGGTTTTTCTACCGATATGATCGGCGCCAACTATAATTATCCGGATGGAAATTACACGCAGCGGGCAGCCATTATCAAGCAGCACGAGCTATACACTAAAGGCTTGTTGTGGTTTATGGGCAATGATGCACGGGTGCCGCAAACACTCCGCGATGAGATGCGGCAATGGGGCTACCCGGAAGATGAGTACAAAGACAACAAACACTTCAGCCCGCAGCCATACATCCGCGAAAGCCGCCGTATGATTGGCGCTTATGTAATGACGCAGGCCAACTGTGAAAGCCGCGAAATAATTAACGATGGCGCGGGCATGGCGGCCTATACGATGGACTCGCACAACTGCGAGCGGCTGGTGGTAAACGGGATGGTAAAAAATGAAGGCGATGTACAGAAGGGCGGCTTCCCGCCCTACCCGGTTTCGTACCGCGCACTGATACCAAAAGCAACAGACTGTAAAAACCTGTATGTGCCGGTGTGCCTGAGCGCCAGCCATATCGCTTATGGGTCTATCCGCATGGAGCCGGTATTTATGGTGCTGGCGCAATCCAGCGCGGCAGCGGCCTGCAGCGCTATTGATGCACACAAGACAGTGCAGGAGGCAGATGTGCCGCAACTGCAAAAACTGCTTAAGCAAAACCCGCTGTTAGATGGCAGCACGCCCGAAATACTAACCGACAATGAGGACAGCAGTTATGTAACCGTTACAGGCGGCTGGCACAAACAGATAGCCGGCGGTTACGGCCTTTCGTGGCTCCTTGCTGCGCCTTCGCCAGCGCCGCAACAGGTACGGTTTTCACCATCTGTAAAAGTGCCCGGTAAGTATGCTTTGTATGCCTACCTGCCGGTGACAGACAGTGCGGCTGCCCAAACACATTTCATCATTAACAGTGGCGCTGTCATCAGAGATGTATTTATTCCTTCCCAAATACACGTTGAGGGCCAAACCAGCGGTGAGTGGATTTCGCTTGGCACTTATGCTTTACCTGCCGGAAACAAAACCAGCGTAACCATTACCACAAAAGACGCCGATGGGTTTGTGGCGGCTGATGCCGTGTTGTGGGTACCGGTAAAATAAAAGCCATCCGTTCTTAGCTTTTTTGCATACGAAGTGCTGCGGGCAATTAACCTGGTATTTATACGATATGTTTTTTATTAGTCTGTTAATTGCCTTATAAATCCTAACAGTAAAAAACGTTGGGAAACTCCGGGCTTATAAGGTTGATTCCTGCTTTCGCAAATCTTTTTTTTGCTAAGATTTTATACTCTTTACCTATAAGCAACCGGCAACTGCAACGCTAATTATCAGCAAGGTTATTTAGCGCCGGGATACCAGTTACGCAGCCGCACTTCTATATTTTTATCCCCTGCATTCACCAGTGTCTTAAAAGTGTTTATATCCTGCCCGCGGTAGTGATAAGGATATACAACTTTGGGCTTAAAAGCCAGTACGCCCTGCGCTGCCTGGTTAACGTCCATTGTATAAGGCAGGTTCATACAAACAAAAGCAATATCAATATTTTTAAGTGCCCGCATCTCGGGTATGTCTTCGGTATCGCCGGAGATATAAATGCGTTTGCCGCCAATGGTAAGCACATAACCGTTGCCCCTTCCTTTGGTATGGAAAGCATCGGGCGCTTCGGGCAGGTTGTACATGGGAATTGCGGCAATACCAATGCCTTGCAGCGTAGTCGTATCTCCGTTTTTCAACACGATCATCTTTTGCTTATCCATCGTTGCCGGAAGCATATCGGCAACTGCCTGCGGAACTATCAGCATGGCATTGGCGGTATTCACCGCGCTTAACGTTGCCGTGTCCAGATGATCGCCGTGTATATCGGTAATCAGGATCATATCGGGTGCGGCAAGCCCGGCAAAAAGAGCCGCACCGCCGGCAGGATCAACATAAATATTCTTTCCTTGGCAGCCAAGTACCAGCGAAGCGTGCATAACAGGTTGTATGGTAAGCCCGCCGCCATTAATTTTTTCAGCGTCCGGCGCCTGGCGTTGAGCGTGGGCACTTATTACGGTAAGCAGCAGGAAAGAGAGCAGCAACACAGGGTACTTCATAGGTTAAATTTTGGTACTAAAATAGGCTTTTTGATAAAAAACAGTGCTGCTTTGTGCAACCGGCGCCACGGCTACTCCGCAACAGCAGCGTTTTGTACCGGTGTATTTGCCGGTCGTTTCTTCTTTAAAAGCCCGCCGACCAACAAATCCTGCTGTTTAAATATTTTATGTATAAATTGGTCTTTATTTTACTGCTTCGGATCCGGACTGCTAAACCTTCACCATGGCTTACATTAAAGATTTTACCTACGATATTTTTATAAGCTATGCTCATCTGGATAATATTCCAACATCGTATGAGCACCTTGGCTGGATTGAGAAATTTTATAAAGACCTCGATGCTTTGCTTACCAGGAGAATAGGCCGGGCGGGCGTTATAAAAATATGGTGGGATAACAGGAAGCTGGATGGCAGTATCCTGTTCGACGATTCGATAGAGGAGGGCATCCGGCAGTCGGCGATTATGCTGTGCCTTAATTCTCCCGCCTATGCAGGCTCCGATTACTGCAGAAAAGAGCTTGAGTTATTTCATGCAAAGGCGAGGCACGAAGCTTCCGGTTTAAACGTTGCCAACCGCTCCCGCCTTATCAATGTACTGCTGTACAACATCCCGTATATAGACTGGCCTTTTGCGTTAAGCGGCACTACCGGCTTTGCTTTTCATGATGGAAAAGAAGCAGACGATTATGGCGACCCGCTCGATACGGGCTCGCCGGACTTTAGAAATCAATTGCAGAATTTAAGAGACGCCATTATAAAGCTGATCAATGATTTTCCAAAAGAAGAACATCACCCCGCCCTTCAGCCGGATGTAAAAGAAGCGGAAACAAAAAAAGAGGGCTTTACCATTTACATGGCAGAAGTTGCTGATACCCTGCGCACGGTAAGAAAACGTACGATTACCGAACTGGAGAAAAAAGGATACAGCGTTGTATGCGGCGTGCCGCCGCCGGATGAAGCCGTTGCACATGAACAGCGGGTGAAGGAAGAAATAAAAAAATCGGACCTTACCGTTCATTTACTCGATCAGTATCCGGGCAGGGAAATAGAAGGCGCACAGGAGATATGGTATCCGCAAAAGCAGGCATCGATTGGATTGCAATTGGCAAAACCGCAAATGATATGGGTGCCCGCAGAAACTGACATTGCAGAGATAGAAGAAGAAAATTACAAGGTTTTTCTGCACAGCCTCGAAGATGGAAAAGCGGCTGTAAAAACTTACGAATACATACGCGGCGCCAAGAGCACGCTGGCACAGGAAATTACAGACCTCGCAGAGCAGGTAAAACTGCAGCAAAAAGGAGCCCCCAAAGAAAAGATCTCCGTGCTGCTCGATACGCACTTCAACGACCAGATTTATGCGCTGGACCTGAGCAGGACATTGCTCGAAAACCAGATACAGCCTTTCATCAACCCGCAGGAAGATGACCCGCGTAAAAACATCAATATCTTATCGGAAAGGATAAGACAGGTAAGCAAGCTCATCTTTTTTTACGGGCAGGTATCCAAAGACTGGGTGTTGGAACGGATGAGCGCAGCGCTGCAACTGATCATCACCAACAACTATCCCGTTGATGATTTTTACATCTACCTGGCGCCGCCGCATAAGAACCCGAACGATATTTCGCTCCGCCAGCGGTTTCTTAAAGTATCGGTGGTAGATAGCAGCAATACGCCGCATCTGGATGAGGTTTCGCTGCAGCAATTCCTAAAAAATTTAAAAGGGGAAATAGCATGAATGCAATACATTCTTCTAATCCTTTTGTTGGGTTGCGGCCGTTTGAAAGCAACGAAAGCCTGCTGTTTTTCGGCAGGCAGGACCAGACGCTGGAACTGCTGCAGCGCCTGCACCAGCACCATTTTGTTGCAGTGGTAGGCAGCTCGGGAAGCGGCAAATCATCGCTTATAAGAGCCGGCCTTGTACCGGCTTTAAAGGCGGGCTACCTTGTTAACGACCGCGACCGGTGGGCCATTGCTGTGATGAAGCCCGGACAAAATCCGCTCTACAACCTTGCCGGTGCAGTACTGGGCCAGTTGGAATCCGGCCCGGATGGCCTGCGCGTTGCAGGCCTGCTTACAACCATTAAAGAAGAAGGCTCAGACGCGATACTGGATGCCATCCGGCATTTGTGGAAAGAAAAAAATACAAATTTTTTTTTACTGATTGACCAGTTCGAGGAGCTGTTCCGCTTTTCGATAGAGCAAAAAGAAGTAGCCAAACGGGATGACGCAATTGACTTTGTAAATATCATACTGGAGCTGTCGAAGCAAACAACGCTGCCCGTTTATATTGTTATCACCATGCGCTCGGATTTTATTGGCGATTGCGCCCAGTTTTATGGCTTGCCGGAGGCTATGAACCAGAGCCAGTACCTCGTGCCGCGCCTCAACCGGGTACAACTTAAAAACACGATTGAAGGCCCGGTAAAATTATACGGCGGTTCTATAAGCGCCGCCCTTATTTCTAAAGTTTTAAACGATGTAGGCACCGTAAAAGATGAACTGCCGCTGCTGCAGCATGCGCTGATGCGGGTATGGGATTATGAAGAAAATGCCGACAAAAGCTGCGAGCTTGATCTTCACGATTATGAATTGGTGGGCGGTATCGAGAAAGCGCTCTCCAACCATGCCGACGAAGCGCTGAAAGGAATGAATGAGATGGAGACAGTCCTTACCAAAAAATTGTTTCAGGCGCTTACTGTTATTGATGAAAACGGCCGTAAAACAAGGCGTCCCGTGCAAGTGAAAGAATTGGAAGAAATTACGGGAGCGGGAAGAGAGCAGATATTATCCATCATTAACCGTTTTATAGAAAACAAAAGATGTTTTCTTGTTGTTAATAAAGCAGGAGAACGGAATGGCGAAGTAATAGATATTTCTCATGAAAGCCTGATACGGCAATGGAGCACCCTGAATGGCTGGGTGGACGAAGAAGCAGACTCTGCTAAAACTTATGTACGGTTATCGGAGTCGGCAGAGCTGTATAAAGAAAGGAAAAAGGATTTGCTGATGGGCAACGAACTGCAGCAGATGCTGGAATGGTACTACACCTTTAAGCCGGGCCCCGGATGGGCAAAAAAATACAGCGCAAACAATGAAGAAAACATTGGTTACCTGAAGGAAAGCGAGCGGGCGGAAAAAAGAAGCAGGAATAACAGGAAAATGATTGTGGGTGGCGTGATTGTGGCTATTACGTCCGTTGCTTTAATACTATTCTTTGCATATCAGAAAGCAGAGATTGCAAGAAGGGATGCAATTGCCCAGCGGGAGGCAAATCAAAACCAGTTAGCTACAAATTACTGGAACAGCAGCCAGGATGAAAGAGCGGAAAAAAAATTAGCAGAAGCGCTCCACTTCATAGCAGAGGGTGTAAGCATAAGCAAGGCCGGCAGCCTTACCGGTAATATGCTGCTCGATATAGCGCCTTTCCTTCCCCGCTGTTCTTTAAAAAATATTATACACCACGAAAGTGCGATAAGTACGGTTGCCTTCAGCCCTGATGGCAAATGGATACTAACGGCAGACGCTGATGGCTCGGTGAGCATACTGGATGCAGAAAGCGGTAAACAGGTTGGAAAAAAGATAAAGCACACGGGCACGGTTAACAGTGCCGTCTTCAGCCCCGACGGCAAACAGATTCTTACGGCCGGCAGAGATTCTACGGCTCGTGTATGGGATACGGAAGGCCGGCAGATCGGTGCAGCTATGAAACACGGCGGTGCGGTTAACAGCGCTGTATTTAGTCCCGATGGCAAATGGATACTTACTGCCAGCGACGATAAGGCGGCCCGCATCTGGGACGCTATAAGTGATGTACAGACAGGAAGAGCTATGTTACACGAAGATGCCGTTAACAGCGCTGTCTTCAGTCCCGATGGTACCCAGGTGCTTACCGCCAGTGACGACTCGTCTGCCAGGCTGTGGGATGCGGCGGGCGATATGCCGGCCGGGCCGCGTATGAGGCATGCAGATTATGTAAACAGCGCTGTTTTTAGCCCTGATGGCAAACAGGTACTTACAGCCTGTGCCGATGGCTCTGTCCGCATCTGGGATGCGTCCAGCAGCCTGCAAACAGGGCTGGTAATACAACATGAAGATGAGGTAAACAGCGCTGTGTTTAGTCCCGACGGTAAAGAAATTCTTACCGCCAGCGACGATTCCACCGCCCGGCTGTGGGATGCAGAAAGCGGCGTGCAGATCGGCCCGGAAATGGAACACGAAGACTATGTAAACAGTGCTGTGTTCAGCCCCGGCGGTAAGGGAATAGTAACGGCCGGCAGGGATTCGGCGGTGCGCATTTGGGATGCAGTGCCGGCGCCAGGGGTAAACCTACCTATGAAGCAGGAAGGCGTTGTAATAAGCGCCCTGTTTAGTCCCGACAGCAAACGCGTGCTCACCGCAGGGCTGGATGGCACTGCTCGCCTGTGGTATGCCGGGAGCGGCATACAGGCCGGAAAAGATATGAAGCATGAAGGCATTCTTTTTAGCGCCGTATTCAGCCCGGATGGCAAACAGGTGCTTACGGCGGGCTACGATAAAACCGCCCGGATCTGGGATGTTGGGAGCGGCAGGCAGATAGGGCAGGATATGAAACATGAACGTGCCGTTAGAAGCGCTGTATTTAGCCCCGATGGCAAATGGATACTTACTGCCAGCCTTGACGGC
The DNA here is from genome assembly GCA_965247435.1 of Ilyomonas sp. Classification (GTDB taxonomy): domain Bacteria; phylum Bacteroidota; class Bacteroidia; order Chitinophagales; family Chitinophagaceae; genus Ilyomonas. The sequence continues at coordinate 4,977,887 of OZ252019.1, forward strand.
ACTGCCCGGCTTTGGGATGCCCGGAGCGGTAAACCTACCGGCGTTGTTATGAAACACGAAGACGCTGTTAGAAGCGCCGTCTTCAGCCCCGATGGCAAACAAATTCTTACCGCCAGCCGTGACTCTACCGCCCGCCTTTGGGATGCCCGGAATGGCAGGCAGACCGGTCCCGCAATGCGGCATGCAGGTATTCTCCTGAGCGCCGTTTTTAGTCCGGATGGCAAACTGATATTAACGGCAAGCGACGATAAGACTGCCCGGCTCTGGGAAGCCGGGAGCGGCAGGGAAGTTGGCCGGGCCATGAAACACGGCGGTGCGGTTAACAGCGCTGTCTTCAGCCCCGATGGCAAATGGATACTTACTGCCAGCGACGATAAAACCGTGCGTGTATGGGATGCGGCAAACAGCAAACAGGTAGGAAGGGATATGGTACACGAAGGTGCGGTTAACAGCGCTGTCTTCAGCCCCGATGGTACGGAAGTGCTTAGCGCCAGCCGCGACTCTACCGCCAGGCTCTGGAATGCAAAAAGCGGTAAACAGATCGGTCTTGCCATGAAGCAGGCAGGAGCCGTTAACAGTGCGGTGTTTAGTGCCAATGGTACACAGTTGCTTACAGCAGGAGCCGATAAGACTGCCCGCATCTGGGATGCAGGTACTGACATGGATATACCCGGAGATTTATTTAAACTGCAGGCAAAAGCCTGTACCGGCTACGAGCTGAATATCGAAACCGGCAAAATAGAGATCATACCGTACAAAGAGTGGGATAAGCTTAAAGAACAATACAATCAAAAAGCAAAAGAACATTATAAAACCTGCCGGTATCGCAAACATAATTTCTGGAGTCTTTTTAACCCGGAAGATGCAGGGAAACTGGCAGCAGCGAATAATAAGTAAAACCGGTTGGGCACTTAATACAGTGTAACTTAAGTTAGTTTACATATCCTGTATAGTCCGGATGTTGCGGCGCCACCCGGTAGCATGGCTATGGGCGGGCGTCCCCGCCCGCCTAAAACTTGAAATAATTTAAGTTACACTGTACTTAAGATAGCTGAGATGGAAATGTTGACATGTTATAAACAACCTTACAGGAAACATTATCTGACAACATTATTTGCGGCTATGAGTATTTTTACATTTGCCCAGACTTACCAAAGGCAGACAAACGAAAGTGCAGAGGTCTTTTTAAAAAGAGTATTAAAAGCGGATGAACTTGCACATCCGGCTATTGAAACAAAAGAATGGTATTCTGCAAAAAAAGTATTGTTTGCTTTCATCAACGACAATATTACTTCATTTATCAGCAAGGACAGACCTGACCCTGACGAAGATGTGATAGGCTATGTGTTTATTCCCATTGGCAGCAATCAATACCAAAGAGAATTGATTGACACTTTTAAAGAAGAAGGAGCTATGGCTCACATTGAAACAGCCTTTTTTGTAAACGCAGATACAGACGAGGAAAGAGAAATAGCAGTAATGGTGAGTTGGCGACAATTGCATAAGGGGCTTTCCACAGACGGTTATTTATATGACACCTATTTGTATGAAAATCCTAACCCTCATTTACTTTCCGACAAACTAATACGACTGAAACACTTTGATTATAAGTTCTCTTGTGAAGAGGGAAGTTTTGACGGTAAAGAAAAAAAAGCTAAGTACAAAAGTGCAAGCTCTATCAGAATTGCATTGAAACAAATGGGATATTAAGACTGCTTATAATAGTTGCCGGCTAAAATAGCGGCTGATTTAAGCCAGTCATCAACATAAATTTTATTGAACGATATAACTGTATTCGGGCTTGGCAGAATGCTATTGCCGCTACTTCGGCAGGCAATAAGCCGGATGCTTACCGTTACACAAAATATAATCGGTACTCATCACTGCCGGGTTATATTGGTTAAAAATTATCTGGTTCCTTCCATACTGGTGAGATAGTCCTTGGCTGGTATGGAGAGCTGCAGCTTTACTTTGTTTAACCGGTCGCCTATCGTTAAGCTTAACAGTTCGCCTTCTTTTACATTTAATGCTCTTGTTGTTAATACAATCGTTTCTTCAGAACCCGCCGCCATAACCGGGAAACTTGTTCTTAAACCACGGGAAGGATAACTCGTAATAAAACAGGGAAAGGCATTATAGGCTATGCCCGAATCGCGGTACCATTTTACATTCATCGGTCCTACAAGGTAATCGCCATCGCTTTTATTCTCGATAAGGATTCGCATATAACAATTGGCGCCGCTGAAATAAATGCCCTGCAATGCAAAGCTGATATGGTTAACGGTATTGGAATATCGTGCTGTTTTAGGTTGTTCCTTTAAAATCAAATAACTCACCCGTGCGTTTTCCAGCGTATCGCGGTCAATAAAATAATCACCGGCGAGGTATTGCCCTTCGGGCGGCGCTTCAAAATTAAAAGAGGGCCCGTATTTCAACCACAACTCTGTATGGGTATAAAATTTTGGAAGCGCTGCTATGGAGTCCGCTATTTTCTTTTTTCTTTCGGCGGTCTGCCCGTCTGCTGCTTCCTGTGCCGGCGTAGAATCGTGCAGCGCGTTCCTTATTTTTTTTGCTTTGGCGGCATCGGCGCTCGCTTTGGCAAGCCGGGCGTTTTCGATGGCTTTCGCTTTGGCCGCTTTTGCAGCAGCCGCCTTAGCCTGTTGGGCACGCTCGTCTTCCTCAGCAATAGTGCTTGTATTGTCCGGCGCTTCCTGCTGGTCGGGAATAATACTGGTTTTGACACCCTGGTTAAGCTCGTCCACTTTTTTCTTTAGCTTCTTTAAATCCGAAAAATCGTAAACCAGGCTTACCCGGTTAAAATCTATGGCAGGAAGGCAAACCACTGTAAACGAGTGTACCCGGTTGCCTTCGGTAACGGTAAGCTTTGTAGTGATGGCCGTATCGCCGACGGTTTTTATTACCAGCTCGTTGTCATTAGCCTGTTCCTGGCAGATATAGCTGTTTTTGCTTTTAATGTCATGCTGCGTAATCTGCGAGTTGAATTTTAAAAGAGTAAGCTCTAAAGGAGAAACCCCTATCTGCATGTTTGTAATATTCTGGCTATGCGTTATCAGGGTTGTACTAACACACAAAAACAAAATACAGCGTTGTTTAAGAAAAGCCGGGCACTGCATAGGTGCTTTTTTTATAGGAAGAGTTATATAAAGTAAGTTAAGTAATCGGTCAAAATTATCTGCCACTTCCTGCCAGTTATCTATCGTTCTTTTTTGTGGAAATGGAAACGAAAAAGCTACAAGGAAACGATATATAGCACGTTTCCCCCAAAACACCCTGATGTAGCTTTTGCATTGCTGTGAATCGGACAGCAGTAATGCTACATCAAATCGAATAATAATAATTTATTTAAGTCTATCTGATTTTAAAAATATACTTAAAAAAGAAATACGCTGAACTAATCAGAAGCAAACTACGGAAAGACCTATGAAAAAAAAATTTTAAAATGGCGGCAGCAATAATTTATCGGAGTGTACCTGCCTGTTATGCTTACAATGAGTTGTAGCCCTGCCGGGATTTTTCCGGATGCAACGCTCATCAGTTGTTAGTAAATCAATGCTGCCAAACGGCTGCTTTCCTTTTATTTTTACACCTTAGCTATGCTTACTGCCACGCGCCAGTTATACAAAAATGCCTACACGGGCTTATCACTGCATACATGGTACTTATCGGCGGTAATGCTCATTAACCGCAGCGGTACCATGGTCGTGCCTTTTATGACGATCTATTGCACGCAGGCGCTGCACTTCAGCATTACGCAGGCGGGCTTTGTAATGGGGCTGTTTGGCCTGGGCGCTATTGTGGGTGCATTTGTTGGCGGCAAAATTACCGACAAGCTTGGCTTTTATCCGTTACAGGTAGCGGCCCTGCTGCTGGGCGGTATCATGTTTATCGTTACGGGCTATTTGCATACATACGGCTCGTTGTGCATCGGCACTTTTATTTTAAGTACCTGCAACGAATCTTTCCGGCCGGCCAATGCAACGGCAGTAGCGCATTACAGCAATCCGGCCAACCGCACCCGGTCGTACTCGCTCAACCGGCTGGCGGTAAACTTAGGCTGGGCGGTGGGCGGCGCGGTAGGCGGCTTTATTGCCGGCGTTAGTTACCATTTACTGTTTTGGGTAGATGGCTGCACCAATATTGTTGCGGCATTGTTATTATTAAAATTATTGCCGTATGTAAAGAGCGGCTCCCGCCACAACCGTACAAAAGAGGCGGTTGTTACGCAATCGGCTTATAAAGACAAGACATACCTGCTGTTTATTGCGCTAACTATTTTATTAGGCTACAGCTTCTTTCACCTGTTTACCATACAACCGGTTTTTTATAAAATGCAGTGGCATTTATCCGTGCAGTTTGTGGGTGTACTCATGGCTGTTAATGGGTTGCTTATTGTGTTTATCGAAATGATACTGGTGTACTCGCTCGAAGGCAGCAAGCCGTCCACTTCTTTTATACGTGCGGGTGTACTACTCATCGGCCTTTCGTATGCGGTGCTTAACCTGCTGCCGCCGGCTGCGTGGGTAGCCGTCGTATCTATACTGCTAAGTACGATGGGTGAAATTTTGGCCATGCCTTTTATGAATGCATTATGGGTAAGCCGCACCACTGAAGCCAACCGCGGACAATACGCCGCTATGTACACCATTGCATGGAGCATTGCACAGATAGCGGCGCCTATACTGGGCAGCCAGGTAGCCGCGCGCAGTGGCTACAACGCTGTGTGGTGGCTGGTTGCAGGCATTTGTTTTGTTGTTGCCGCCGGCTTTACGATATTGGGTAAAAGGCTGCAGAAAGAACTACGATAAGAGAAACATTTTCATCAGCTTTCTGAAGCCCGGGGGAAACAGGCTCTTTTTAAATCTATGTAAATGATAATAGCAATGCTGCAAACAGGTAACGCCCGCGGAGCTTGTTAAGGCAACTGTTAATTGCAAAGGTGCGCCTGCCTGCTTTGCCGTATGCATTGTATAATAAACACACGGCTATACATAAAAGCACCGGCTGCCATTGAAGAAAGAAGTGTAGCTGGCATTATAAACAAAAAAACCCGGCAGGCTTTTATCAACTTTCTTTTACATTGCAATACTTCTTTATCAAATCAACGTTTGCGATTATGACTATTTATCATTGCTATGCCCGGCAGTACCAGGCGCTGTTTACCTTCTTCACGGTATTGCTGTTTACTTCGTGCAGCGCGGCATCTAAAGACAAGCCGCCGGTAACCGATACCGTACCTACAACTATTCCTGCCACGTATAAGCTTGTATGGTCGGACGAATTTGATGGCAGCGCAGTAAATACCGCCGACTGGAATTTTGAAACCGGCGGCGGGGGCTGGGGCAATCACGAGCAGGAGTTTTACCAGGCGCCCAACGCTACTTTAGCAGATGGCAACCTCGTTATTACCGGCAAAAAAGAAGACGCAGCATCCAGCCATTATACCTCGTCGAGAATGACTACGCAGGGCAGGCATGAATTTTTGTATGGTAAAATAGAAGCGCGCATTAAAATACCGGTAGGACAAGGCATCTGGCCGGCCTTCTGGATGCTGGGCGCCGATATTAATACGGTAAGCTGGCCGGCCTGCGGCGAAACGGATATAATGGAGCACATCAACGCCGATAGCCTGCTGTATGGCACGCTGCACTGGGATAACAACGGGCATCAGCAAAGCGGTAATTCTGTTACTTATATGCCTTCTCAATATCATGTGTATGCAGTAGAATGGGATGCAACTTCTATCCGCTGGCTACTCGATAGCGTGGAGTATCACAAAGTGAATATTTATAACAATGCAAACAGCACCGACGAATGTCATAAGCCCTTTTTTATCCTGCTGAACCTTGCGCTCGGCGGCGACTGGCCGGGGCAAACTATTGACGACAGCAAGCTGCCGGCGCTTATGTATGTAGATTATGTGCGGGTATATCAGAAAAAATAAAATATAGCATCCCGTAAAGCAGAGCCGTCGTTTTATTTCAGCCTGCTTAGCGCATTGCCCTTATAATACATTCAATGTAGTTTTATAATAACCTGTTGAAGCATGCGCATCGCAATACTGCATTGGCTGTTATTTGTCTGCTCCTGCATAGGCACCGGCACTGCAGCAGCACAAACAGAACTGCGCATCCCGCTGGCAGGTAATTGTTTCCTTACTTCCGCAAACCCAACGCCAGACAGCATTTCAGGCGAAGGCATCACCAACTGGAGAGGCACCGCGAGTGAGTTTACTATCTATTTTCAAACAGATTCAACATGCACTGTTGCAGCAGGATTAGAGCTAAGTGCTGCTAATAACAGCGCTATAAGCATCACCATCAACAACAAAAATTATCCGCTGAAAATTAGCGGAAGCAGGCTGCAGGAAATATTGCTGCAAAAGACTTTTACGCTGCAGCGAGGCTATACAAAAATTGTCTTGAAAGGTTTGCAAAAAAGCGGCGAACAGTTTCCTTTTATAAAGAACCTGGTTATAAAAACGGCCGCGCCGGCAAGTGCTTTTCATTTTGTGAAAGAAGATTCGGGCAACCGTTTTTACTGGGGGCGGAGAGGACCTTCGCTGCATCTTTCTTACGAAGCGCCGGCAGATAAAAATATAGCGTGGTTTTACAGCGAACTGACGGTTCCGGAAGGCGGCGATGCCATTGGTTCTTACTTTATGGCCAACGGTTTTAAAGAAGGCTATTTTGGTATGCAGGTTAATGATACAAATGAAAGAAGGATCCTGTTTTCGCTGTGGAGCGCTTACAGCACCGACGACCCTGCCGCCATTCCGGATGAGGAGAAGATTATTGTACTGCAAAAAGGAGCAGGCGTACACACGGGCGAGTTTGGCAATGAAGGCGCGGGCGGGCAAAGCTATCTCCGCTACCCCTGGAGCGCGGGTAACACATATCGTTTTCTTGTACACGCGGCGCCGGATACTACAGGTGGCACGGTTTACACTGCTTACTTTTTTGCGCCTGAAGAAAACACGTGGCGGCTGATCGCATCCTTCCGGCGGCCGAAGACTACTGCTTACTTAACGCGGCTGCATTCGTTTATCGAAAATTTTATAGACACCAATGGCTTTCTCACCCGTTATTGCCTGTACGGAAACCAATGGGCGGTGGATACCGATGGCAACTGGCACGAACTTACCAAAGCATACCTTACCGGCGATGATATTGCCGGTGTGCAGTACCGGGTGGATTATAAAGGCGGCAGCGATAAGAGCGTTTTCTTTTTGCAGAATGGCGGCTTCCTTAATAACTATACTCCGCTGAAACAAACTTTTACAAGGGCTGCCAGCAACAAACATCCGGAAATAGACTTTAACCATTTACCATAAGCGTTATAAATTCATGAAAGTAAAATTGTATCTACTGGTAGCTTTTGTCTGTTCTTTATTTTTTGTAAAAGGGCAGGTAACAGGCGAGAAATCTCCGTTTAGAATAGTAGGTTATTATTCGCTGCAACAGGCCCTTACAGGCGACGTTGGCAAAATGCCGTTTGATAAACTCACCCACATTAACCTGTACTTTCTTAACCCCGATTCCCTGGGCAATTTTCCGCAAAATCTTACAGCGTTGTCAGCTTTTGTAAAGGCGGCACATGCCCAACACGTAAAGGTGCTTTTTTCTATTGCCGGCGGCGGGCGGCATCCGTATTATACAAAGCTGTTGCAGGACAGCAACAGGGCTAAACTGGTTGACCGTTTGTGCACGCTTGTTTTGCAGTACGACCTTGATGGAATTGATGTGGATATTGAAGGCAGTGACATGGATGAAAACTACGACAACTTTGTTATTGAGCTGGCCGCTGCATTACATCAGCATAATAAACTAATTACGGCGGCTGTTGCTGTTTTTTATAAAGGAGACTATACCGATAAAGCCCTCGCCCAATACGATTTTATGAACGTCATGAGTTATGATCATACCGGCTCCTGGGCGCCGGAAAAACCCGGTCCGCACTCTACCTACGCACAGGCAACGGCAGACATCGCTTACTTTAAAACAGTAAGGGGCATACCGAAAGAAAAACTAACACTGGGCGTACCTTTTTACGGTTATGGCTTTGGTCCAACACTTGCCACACCGGGTATAGATATGAATTACAGCGAGATTGTAGCGCAGTTTCCCGGTGCTGAATGGAAAGAGGAGGTGAAGACGGGCAACGGCAAAACGCTGTATTATAACGGCATTCCGATTATTAGAAAGAAAACTGCATTGGCAAAAAAGGAAGCTTCCGGTATTATGATCTGGCAATTGCAGGGCGATGCACCGGGCGCAAAATCTTTATTAAAAGCTATTGCCGAAACGGCTGCTGAAAAGCAATGAGGTATTATATTATAAAGGTGTCAGACATTTTTAAAATGTCTGACACCGCTGCGGGTTCAGCTTACATTTCTTTCGGCTGCGTCATGCTAAACCAGTTGCCGCAGTCATCTGTTACCATTGCCTCGATGCCGTAAAACTGTTCTTTCGGTTCGCTTTTAAACACCACACCTTTAGCTTTCAGTTCTTCGTAGGTAGCATAGCAATCGGGCGTGTATAAAACGCCGCCACCCATAGCATTTTTTTCCAGTAATACTTTAAAGGCGTTCCTGGTTTCTTCATCAAATTCCATCTCGTCGTGTAGTGCCAGCAATACAATCTCCAGTTCCGGCTGCTCCGGTGTGGTAACGGTGAGCCACCGCAATCCGTTCGGCAAGGCCGCATCGGTATGCACCGTAAAGCCCAGCTTGTTTACATAAAAATCGTATGCCTTATCCTGGTCTTTTACAAATAAAGTAGTGTGCGACATTTTGGTAATCATGGTGTGTATTTTAAAACGAAACTACAGGTTGCAGGTAATAATTATTTATCCATACTTGCTTTGTTAAACTGCCATTTCTGGCTGATGCAATGCGGTATAAGATGCGCCGGCTCTTCTTTTAATAATTTCCTTTTCATATACGCAAGGTTGCGGTAATGCTGCGGCGCAAAGCCGTTGTGCTTTTTAAATAAAAGGCTAAAGGAGGCAAGGCTTTGAAAGCCTACGCTGCTGCATATTTCCCCGATGCTGATGTCTTGCTGCTGTAACAATCGCTTAGCCTGCTGCAGCCTGATGTACGTAAGATATCCATGCGGCGTTTTAGCATATACTTTTGTAAACAGCCGGTGAAAATGAAAGCGGGAAAGACAAGCCTGCTGCGCAATCTGTTCAAGACTTACCGGCCCGTGATAATGCGCATCTATAAAAAGCTTCGCTGCTACAATGCGCCGGTATAAATCTTTTTCTAAAAGCATATTTAAAAGTAATCATTCCGCCGCAGGAAGCGTTATCCGATCTTGCTTTTTATACCCACGTAGCAATTACTATTATTTATACAAACAAGCCCCATTCATCTTCACAATCGTCCTGCTCAAAAGAAGCGACCCATTGTTTAAACAATTCGCGGAATGCACCCGTCTTGTTGTACAGCACCTGCCGGTGCGCTTCTTCCATCCCGTCTTCCATAACAAAGTTGTTGAACGATATTTTAATAAACTGCGCCTTCTGCCGGATGATGGCCGCCTTTTCCACCCGCAGGATATACAGATCCCGCCTGCGCTTCTTATTTTGGCCGCTACTTCATACGCATCGCCCAGCACCATCGCTTTAATGTCTTCTGTATATTCTTTGGTAAATACGGTGTCGTCCGTCGGCTCTTTTAAACTGTCGAATGCAGCCTTCACTAAAAAAATTATTTCATTCCACTTTTCGTATAAAGCTTTGTTTAACACCTTCGTGACATCCGGCTTCCATTCTTCGCCGTCCCCCGTCTTCCTCGTCTTCATCATCAAAATGGCGGTCGTTCTACTCGGGCAGCTCGTTTAAGTCGTCTATATTCGTAAGTAATTTATTGTACTGTATTATTTCATATCAAAGGCTCATTATTTACAGGAAGTTATTACTATGTGCCTGCTATTTTTTAGGGACTTTCAGATAGCCGGAGTTTCAGGAATGCTTTGTTTTTACTATAAAAACGCATTTACTTTTTTCTTAACCTGCTGCCCTCAAACAGCGGGAGCCCTGCTACTGATACTGCCTTCGCCGTCAACTTTGCCATCTCATTAGGGCTTCCATCAACACCTACAAACAAAAACCTTTAATTTGTTGTACCGGTTCTTCACAATAAACCGCTACTATGAAAAATAAAACGATCCTCCCTGCCTGTTATTTCAGCAAATTGATACTGTTGATTATAACTTGTTGTACGATTACTGCACCGTACAGCCAGCAACAGCATTACTACAAACCGCCGGTATTCAGCGACAAGAACAGATTACAAAAGATCAAAACAACCTTCGCAACAGCGGATAGTATTTATCATGCGTTTGCAGCTAAAAATCATATTCCCGGCGTTGCATTCGGGCTGGTTGCCGACGGGCAATTGATCTATGCCGATGCATTCGGCTTTACGGATATGGATAAAAAAACACCGGCTTCCGTCACCTCGCTTTTCCGTATTGCTTCCATGACCAAAAGCTTTACCGCCATGGCTGTTTTAAAGCTGCGCGATGAAGGTAAATTAAGGCTGGACGATCCTGCATATACATACATCCCGGAGATGAAAGGATTGCAGTACCTCACCACTGATGCATCGCCCATTACAATCAGGAATTTACTGACGCATGCCGCAGGCTTCCCGGAAGATAACCCCTGGGGCGACCGCCAGTTGGAAGATACAGACAGCGCGCTGACAGCACTCGTAAAGCAGGGCATTAACTTCTCCAATGTGCCGGGTGTAGCCTACGAATACAGCAACCTCGGTTTTGCTTTGCTCGGGCATATCGTATCCAAAGTTTCCGGCAAACCGTATCAGCAATACATTACCGAAAACATCTTACGGCCGCTCGGCATGAAGAACACCCTATGGGAATATACGCAGGCGCCTCCGCAACAATTAGCGCATGGCTACCGCTGGCAGAACGAGCAGTGGGTGGAGCAGCCCCTGCTGCACGACGGCGCTTACGGCGCTATGGGCGGCCTGATTACTTCTATCGAAGATTTCAGCAAATACATCGCCCTGCACCAAACAGCGTGGCCGCCAACCAACGATCCGGAAAAAGGACCGGTAAAGAGAAGCTCGCTGCGCGAAATGCAGCAGCCCTGGAACATCAGTGTTTTTAACCCGGCTTACCAATTTCCGGATGGGAGAACCTGCGCCACGGTTTCGGCTTACTGCTACGGCCTGCGCTGGATGAAGGACTGCGATGGTAAAGTATATGTAGGCCACAGCGGCGGGCTGCCGGGCTTTGGCAGCGAGTGGAAGATGATGCCGGAGTATGGTATCGGCATCGTCTCCTTTGCCAACCTCACGTATGCGGGCACCGGCTTTGTGAACCTGCAGGTGCTGGATACCATCATTAAGCTGGCCGGTCTGCAGCCAGGGCAATTACCGCCTTCCAACATGCTGCAGCAACGGCGGAACGAACTGGTGAAAATAGTACCGGCCTGGAACAACGCTGCTGCCAGCAACATTTTTGCGGTAAATTTTTTTATGGACTACCCGCCGGATTCGCTGAAGAAGGAAGCGGCTGCAGTGTTTGCGGAGGCAGGGAAAATTATCAGGGTTGATGACGTTGTTGCGCTTAACCAACTACGTGGCAGTTTTATAATGGAAGGCGAGAAAAAGAATATAGAAATTACGTTTACACTTACGCCCGAAAACCCGCCGCTGGTACAGGAGTATCATATAAAAGCGGTGGAAAAAAAATAGGTTTATCTGCAAAGCTTATTACAACAGTCGCTATGAAAGCAGGTTAGATTTCGGGCTGTGTTTTTTACTGTAAAAAATGCAACAAATTATTTATCGCCTACCGCTTAATGTTCTTTTTTTTGTGGAAAGTGGAGAACGAAAAAAAGCCACAGGGAAACGATATACAGCACGTTTCCCTGAACCGCCCTGATGTAGCTTTTGCACTGCTGTGAATTGAGCAGCAGTAATGCTACAATGCAGCAAAGAACTTAGCGAACAACTATACTGTTGCAAGTTTATATAATTTTGACTCTTTACTTGTAATTAAAACCCGAAATTTATTCCATCATTAATCTGCCGGCAAAGACAGGTAAGCGGCAAATGTGTCATCACAGATTTAAACACGCGATTTCAAATTATCCAATAACCGCAATAAAGCAACACTATTTCATTCAACTTTGTGCCTTACTCATTTTACAGCTACGCAAACCAGTATTCAAAATATTTTTATGCTTACCGTCAGCGAACTTTTTATCTATCCCATCAAGTCTTTAGGCGGTATTGCAGTTTCGTCCGCCATGGTTACCGACCGCGGATTTCAGTACGACCGCCGCTGGATGCTGGTAGATGAGCACAACGACTTTCTTACGCAGCGCGAACTGCCCCGGATGGCCCTGCTGCAGGTGGCTATAACGGGCGAAGGCTTGCAGGTAACGCACAGGCTTAATGCCGCTTCCATAACGGTTCCCTTTCAACCGCACACAACCGAAATAGTGATGGTGGAAGTATGGAGCGACCGGTGCCGGGCAGAGTTGGTAAGCGAAGAAGCAAATAGCTGGTTTTCTGAAATACTTCGTATAAAATGCAAACTGGTGTATATGCCGGACACTACAAAAAGAAGGGTGGACGGCCGGTACGCTTTGGCTAAAGAAATTACGAGTTTTTCAGACGGCTACCCGATGCTGCTGATCGGGCAGTCTTCGTTGGATGATCTGAACAGTAAGCTACCGGAAGCGTTGCCTATAGAGCGTTTCCGGCCCAACATTGTTTTTACCGGCGGCGCGCCGTACGAAGAAGATGAGCTGGAAGCATTTACCATAGGGGCAATACAATTTTTTGGAGTAAAGCTATGCGCCCGTTGCGTGATTACTACGATCAATCCAGGCACTGCCGAAAAGGGCAAAGAGCCGTTGCGCGCACTCGCCGCTTATCGCCTGCGCAACAACAAAATATATTTCGGACAAAACCTGTTGCATAAGGGGGAAGGCGGGATAAAAATTGGTGATGAGATAGAAGTAACAAAACGAAAAATCAGAGCAGGTAATAGTACAAATAAACAAGGTTAAGCAGGTAAAAGCAGCTAATGCTTTTGCCGTAAATCATTGCTTCGCTATCGTTGCCAGCACCTCTTCAAAATATCGGACGTATATAGAAACATGCCCTTCGCCTTCTTTGTAATGCATAAACGCATTGGGTGCTTCCTCCGCCACCGCTTTCGGATGCGCATCTATCACCACATTATCTGCGGTGCCCCACCAGTAATGGATGGGCTGATGTATTTGTGAAAGGTCGTACCCGGTTTCTTTAAAATAAAGCGCAGCTTCCTGCACTGCCCCTTTAGTGTGCAGCCTGCAGGCTTCGTTGATGGTAACGGTGCTGAACTGCCGCATCACCATCGGTGTTTTCATTAATTCGTAATCCACTTCCGGCAGGCCGGAAAGCCATTGCGGCATCGGCTTATCGGTAGCTTTTTTACCCACTATGTGCAGTGCGCTTCGTAACAGCCACGGGGTATATTTTGCCGCACCGAAATAATATTTATTGGCATGCATGTTTGTAAACACATCCTTATCGCTGAAGCTTTTGGTGAAGCCGGTAATGATAAAAGCCCCCGTTATCAGTTGCGGAAAATGAAAGGCTAAAGCAAGTATAAAAGTACCTGCACCCGACCAGCCCAAAACATTGGCCGACCTGATGTCTAAATGAGCAGCGAGGAGGCTTACATCGGTTGCAAAAGACCGGAAACTGTTGTTTACGTTATAATCGGAAAGGGCTAAGCCCGGCCTGTCCACCGCAATCAAACGAATACCGAATGTTTGCAGCAGCAACTCTATATTTTTATTATAAACATGGAGCAATAGTGGCTCTAACCGGGAGCCGGGCGTGCCATGAAAATAAAAGACAGGTTTAGCGCCGGGCTGCCCGTATAAAGCATAGCATAATTTCCGTCCGTCGGGCAGCAAAAAGAAATGTTGGTTCATGGAAAGCGTTGTAGAGCTAATACACTATATGAAGATGGCTGATTTAATAAACACATCTTGATTCTTACTTTTTCTTCTGACTTGTTGTAACAGACTTAGGCGAAAAAAAAGCCTGTCCTGCTTTTACAGGCAAACTGAAAATACAAGGACAGGCACTTAATAAAGTTTATGGCAACGCAACCTTCATGGCCTTGCCTGCATACGTAACACTTTTATCAAATCGCGTTGCTTCCTGTTCGCCGGCAGCATTGCCTTCCCTTACAAGCACAATATTTAAAACCCTGCTTTTCAGCATACCCGGAAAAGCGCCTTTGGTATCAGAGATTGTCAGCGTTTTCTGCTTGTCTGCCCAGCCAAAGGTGAAGGTTGCATGTGCGCCTTTCTCGTAATTGTAATTGTCGTTCTCATCTTCATAATACGTAAACTGCCCATCGGCGCCGGGGTAAATGCGCAGCTCTAAAGTGTCAGCCGGTCTTTGCGTAGCATATTCCATTACCGCACCCATCGGTACAATGGATCCGGCACGCACATATATGGGCATGGTGGTCATTGGTGTAGCGGCAGCAACGGTCTGCCCGCCCTGCAGTTGCTGCCCTGTCCAGAAATCGAACCAGGTAGTTGCTTTAGGTAAATAAACGCTTCGTGTTTTTTGTTTGGCATCCGCGCCGGCGCCGGTAAACAGTTGCGTTGTTACCGGGCTTACCATGAAGGCGGAGCCAAACATATACTGGTCGGGAATGGTATAGACCTGCGCATCTTCCCGGAAGTCGAAAGCCAGCGAGCGCATGAGCGTATAATTGTCCCCGGTTACTTTAGCCGACAGCGAATAGATATAGGGCAGCAGGCGATAGCGCAGGTCGTCATACTTTATCAAAACAGCCCTGGTACTATCGTCCCAGTTTTTAGAAAATAACGCCCGCTCGCCTTTGCCATGAATACGGAAGATGGGACAAAAAGCACCGAATTGAAACCACCTCGTAAACAGCTCGCGGTATTGCGGGTCGGACCAGTCGGGTATGCCCTGCGGCGAGGTGCGCGAGAGGTAACCGCCAATGTCGGACGTCCAGTACGGAATGCCCGAAACACAGGCATTAAGCCCTTGCGGTACCTGGCTGCGAAACGAAGACCAGGTAGTGGTAATATCCGACGACCATAGGGTAGCCGCGTTGCGCTGCTGGCCCGCAAATGCCTGGCGTACCAGTAAGAAAATTCGTTTCCCGGCAATGTCGCGGCGCCATTTGTTATAAAGCCCTTCGGTATGCACCAGCGAATAAGAGTTGAAATAATCAATGCCTTTGCCGGTGTAAATATCAGCCCGTTTCCGGTCGTTCGGGTCCGATACGTCCGGCTCGCACTGGTCAACCCACCAGGCATCCCAGCCATACCTTTTTATAAGGCTGTCTCTTGCCTGGTCCCAATACATTTCGCGTGCCTTGGGGCTGTGCGCATCGTAGTAGGTGTCGGGTGTATGCGTGATGATATTATCCCATACCAGAGAAGTTAAATTGCCTGCTGCTTTCAATGCCTTAAAGTTGTTGGTACCGCTTCCAAAGCAGGGCCAGATAGAGATCATCGCATGAAAGTTTTCTTCGTGCAACTGGTCAATCATTGCCTTTGGATCGGGATAGGCTTTCGGTTCCATTACATGCGAGCCGATGGGCAGGGGATACCAGTAATACCAGTCCTGCACAATCGCATCTACAGGAATGTGCGCACTGCGGTAGGCTGCTGCGGGCGCCAGCACTTCTTCCTGCGTCTTGTACCGGTCCTGCGACTGAAACAATCCAAACGCCCATTTCGGGTACATCGGCGCTTTGCCGGTCACCGTTCTGTAACCGCTGATGATATTATCGAAAGAAGGCCCGTAAAAGAAATAATAATCTATCAACTGCCCGCTTTCCGATACATACCTGTACTGCGTGTTGCTGTGCTCGCTGCCGTAAAAATTAGCTTCTGCATAATTATCCCACAGCAATCCATAGCCACGCACCGAGAGCAGCACCGGTATGGCGCCCGTTAAATACTTGATGGCCATATTCTGGTCCCGCCCTTTGTAGTTGATGGACAGCGAATCGAGCGGGTGGCAGCCAAGGCCAAAAAGCGCTTCTGTTGGCGGTGAGTTAAAGGTAGTTGCGCAGCTATAGGTTTTAATGCCTGCAATGGTTGTATCGCGCATGGATTTGTTGCCGTCGTTGCTTTCTGCCAGGATTTCTTTCCCGGCTATATCGGCATAGGCAATTGCATTGGTAGCGCGGTTTACGCTTATCCGCAGCCTGGCCGTGGTTATTAGAATAACATCGCCCCTTTCGGCTACTGCAAAAGCGGCTGTGCCTGCAATACCGGGCAATACGACCAGCGATTGTTTATTGGCCATGGCCGCCAGCACCGTGTATTTAACCTCTATTATATCGGCGCTTACGATGCGCAGGTACATACTGCCTTTATCCAGTGTAAACTGAACGCCGTCTTTCGCTTTACGGTAAGCGGTAACAGTTGCGTGCGCAGTGGTTTGCGTTATAAAAAAAACAATGCATAAAAGAGAAAGGATAAACTTGACCTTTTGAAGTGCAGGCATGGCGTAACGGTTTATTAGGCGCTTTACAAGTGGATAAAACATTCGTTGTAAAACTAATTATTCGCAGGCTGAAAGCAGCATTTTTATGTGTATTTGTATTGCCGTTTATGATACTTATTATGCAGCCGCCCGCTGAGATGCTTTTTTGGTGTAAGAACAGTTAGCAGGCCGGGTGTAAAGCTGGTACGCCCATGTATAAAGCGCCCGCCCATAAGCTCACCGGCATCGTTGAGGTATAAATTGGATACGGAGGAAATGGATGCATGTGTACTGAAAAATAAATGCGCTTACTGCCAGCATCAACGAATCGCGGAGTGCTGTGTGCGGCCTTTCCAAAAAGGTAGTCATCAGCTATTGATATAATACACCGCATGGGTTTGTCCGTTAACAGTAAAGCCTTCGGTAAAGATCGGTTTGCAGTCATAGCTGTTCTGCACATTTACACTGGTGACGCTCCGTATCCTCTGAAGCTTACGCTAATCGTCTTTAACCGGCCGGTGCCGGCTGATAACCACCTATATTCCATTGCTTTGGAAGGACGAACAACGAACAGCATTTTACTTACGGGCAGGCTTGCTTAATGCAGGCAGTAAAGGAAGCGGGGCGGACCTGCACTTTTGGTTGTTCAGCATTGCCGGCAGGCTTAAGGCGAAGCCCCTGCAACAACCGGGTGCATACAAAGCCGCCCGTTACAAAAAGGCAGTAGATTGCCAGCGCTATTGCTCCGCTTAATAAGAGCGCTTTTAGTAAGATGGTAACAATTTCTGTGGTAGCAATAGGGTACGGGTACAGGCACGACAGCGACGTTGTATAAGCGACCAGCGCCGCGCCGCTGCTTAATAAAAGCAGGCGTTTATAAACATTCCAATGTGCAGCGAGGGTGCGTTTGTGAGCGGTAAAAACAGGAGCCATAAAATAGTTTGTAATGGTGAAGAACAGGTGAACAGCACAAAACTATTTTATGGTACAGCCCGGCAAAGATTTTCTCAATCAAGGCGGCAGTTTCCCTGCGGAAGGGTAGTTAAAAGAGGTGGAAGCGAAAGGAGGCAGTCACATACACAGCAATGAACAACTGCAGATGGTTTGTTCATTGCCCTGCCATAACGCCAAACCGTATATGGCAGGTAGCTGTTGCCGTAATTATTTAAGCGCAATGCATTCAACTGAAATAAGAATCCCGGCAGGGAAGGCCAATACCTGAGGAACGCTGCGGGCCGGAGGATTTTCCGGAAAAAATTCCGGATACACTTTATTGATAATGCTGAAATCATTGCCGGCAACCATGAAGATGGTTGTCTTAACTACTTTTTGCAGATTGCTTCCGGCTTCCTCTAAAATTGTTTTAATATTTATAAAGCATTGTCTTGCCTGGTCTTCAAAGCCGTCGCTCACTACTTTACCGGATGCAGGATGTAAACCCGGTGTTCCGGAAAGGAAAATATAATCCCCGGCAATTACTGATTGCGGAAAAAGCTCGCTCATCCTTGGCGCTTTTACAGTATTGAAATTCTTTCTTTCGATCATGGTTTACATTTTAAAAGTGTTAATAAAAGATTATCCGTATCGTAATAACAGCCGGTATTTAAAAGGATATGCCGGCAACTGTTTACCGGTAGATGCACGTTGCTTCCAATCAAACAAACGCTCATGCATTCTTTCTTTCGATATGCAGCAGCACTTTATCCGGACGCAGCGTAATCAGGGGCTTCATCGCCGGCACCTGGCCGGTGGAAGTAATCTGAAAATGCTGTAAAAAAGCACACCCGAAAAAGCACATTTCGGCAATGGCGAAGTTGTTGCCGATGCACAGCCTTGGCCCCGCGCCAAACGGGAAGAAGTGTTTCGACCTCGCAAGCTGCGCATCGGTCATAAACCGCTCCGGTTCAAAGGTAGTCGCGTTGGGCCAATGGCTTGTATCCCGGTGCAGGCCATAAAAGAAAGGAATAATAATCGTGCCTTTCGGGTACGAAAACGCTTTGAATGCATCGTCTTCTATCGCCACCCGTTCGGTCATCCACGCAGCCGGGTACAGGCGCATGCCTTCGTTGATGGTGGCTTTCAGGTAGTCGTTGTGGAGGGAGTCCAATACCGCCGTGCCGGCCAGCAAAGCGGTTAATTGTTGAAGCACATTGCCGTTTACACTCAGCAGGTACAGCAGCCAGGAGAGCGAATTGGCCGTGGTTTCGTGCCCTGCAAAAATAAGGATCAGCACTTCGTCTATGATCTGCCCGTCGGTCATCAACTCCCCGGTGTCTTCGTACCGGCTGTTCAGCAGCATATCCAACAGGTCAGCGTGCCCTTCGCTGCTCTTCCGCCGGTCTTCGATAATGCCGCCTAATATCTCCCGCACCCGCTGCGCCTGTTGCAGCCGCGCCTTCTCTTCGCCGGTAAACGGGTACAGCACCTTGCGCAGGGGCTGGTTAATATCTTTAAATAAAAAGTCCTGCAGGCCGGCGAAAATGCCGCTCAGTTCGGCAATGATTTCGGGTGACAGCTTAATGTCGAACAGGGATTGCAGCAACACCCGGAAGGAAAGCTGGTGCACGAGCGGAAATACGTCTATGTTGCTGCCGGTTGGGAAGGCGGCAAGCGATGCTTCGATGGAAGCGATCATAATATTGTACAGGCCCTTTAGCTTATCGCGGTGAAAGGCGGGCTGCAACAGGCGCCGTTGCCGCAGCCAGTACGCGCCATTGGACAGCAGCAGCCCGTTGCCGAAGAACTGCACCATCCGTTCGGTGGTCATTTCCGACTTGTGGTAGTTCCGGTGGTTGTCTTTTAAAATATACTGGATAAAGTCTGCGTCCTGCGTAATGATGAGTTTTCTTTTCGGCGTCAGGAAAGCGGTGTAGGTGCCCGAAAAAGCAACCATGCTGTCGGTAATAAACTTAATAGGGTCCTGTAACACGGCCACCGACCGTAGTGTTGTTGCCAACAGGGAATAGCCGGGAGGTAACCGGTACGTTTGCGCCTTCGTATGCATCTGCACCTATTTAGGCGCAAAGGTAAGGCGGGTGATGTAGGTAATTGAACAAGGCAAACGCAGTAAAAATTCTACAATGGTAAAGCGGCCTGTTTATAACCTCGGAGGGTTGGTGTTTTGATAGTGATGAGTAATTTAGAAATTCACCACCGTCAGGGGCGCAATATGGCGTTGTGGAGTAACCTGAATACTGCACCCTTTTCGCTGCAGGTTTCATTTTACAGCTTATGTGCGGAGTGATAAGCGGCATTGTAACAGCGTTACGTCGGCTTCCGTTTAATTAGTACCTATTCCGCTCCAGCCCACAAAGTATTGTACATAAAAAAAGGCGACTTGCGCCGCCTCGAATGTTTTCACAACGGAATAATCCTTATTGTGATTTGCTTTCAAATTAGATAGTAAAGAAAATAACCTTTTCGCATTTATCAAAATATTTATTGCCATACCTGAGGCTTAACTAAAACAAATCCGTTTTTCTTTGTTACAGAATCAGGAAACTGTGCATCTTTCAATTTTTTTCTTCCGATGGTCATGCTGCCTTTCGCAATATTATTCATACTCACATTAAACCGGTTTGGCGGAAAAGCAACAAACACTCTTTTTGATGGAAATAGCTTATGAATACAATTGATTGGAGGTACTAAATCACTATCACCGGTTATCAGGAAGGCAGTGTCATATTTATCATTGAACGCATCTTCCAACAGTGCTACGGCGATGTTCACATCAGTCATTTTTTCATTAGAATAAGGATAAGTATGTCCGCATTTTCTGCATTGTTCAATGTGCGACTGGTAATGTCCATAGATAATATCACAATCAGATAGTGTTTCCAGTACTTCTATATATGTTTTTTGACGTTGTTCTTTCGCAGGATTATTGCGTATCCTGGAAGTAAAGTATTTGGTATGAATTAACTGCTGGTTAGGCTTGAGTAACGATTGAGAAAGCTGTTGAATGTTTAACCAAAGCGTGTCATTCCCGTTTTGTTTCATTCCAAAATAAAGATTGAAGCCATCCACATAAGCAATTACTCTTTCCATGTTGTTTGCTATTGTAATTTTTGATAACTATATTTGCAACACAAGAACAGCTCCGAAGATAGCATCTTCGGATGGACGCCTCAGCAATGAGGCGTTTCGCATTTTGCAAAATAGTTTTTAAAAGTAATTTCTTGATTTTTTAGAACCTATATTCTGAATCGCTATTAAAAAATTCGCATCTGTTTATTTATAAATATTATTTCCCTTTTTGCAAAATATATTTTCTGCTTTAAGAAAGTCTATGGCTGCAACTCGGCACGAATTCTATTAGCAGGGCTCTAATTAGCAAAGACACCTGCCTTGGTTCATGTCTTTAGAAACCTCCCTTAAATAAAAGTAATTTGACAAGGCAACCGGATCAAATTTTTACAATGATATAGTAGCTTGTTTTCAATCCCGGACGGATGGAATTATGATAGTGATGAATAATTTTAAAATCCTTTTACACGAGCCTCAATTTTGTTTGCCGCTTCTATAATGTCGGTTACCAATTGCGCATCGTTTCGCTTAGACATACCGGATTTCGTTTTTAATGCCTTCAAAGCTGCTTTCCCGCAATCCCTTGCGCGATACCAGGTCAACCCTGCTTTCAAGTATTGCCTCCAACCGGTCTGCCAGTTCTATAAATTCCATGCCCACGGGCCGGGTAAATTCAACAATCATATCAATATCGCTGGCGTCGGTAAAGTCGTCTCTTACCACAGAGCCAAAGAACCCAATGGATTTGATGGGGTATTGTTGCAGTAGTTGCTGCTTTTGCTGTTGCAGTTTGGTTTTGTATGACATGAAATGATACATAAGAACACAAAGTAAAATATTTTAAAAGAAAGGCTTTTATTGTTTGATACTTTCTTATTTTCATCACTCCAACTTTTTACTGACTAAACCTATTTGCTTCCATGAAAACAATCCTCGGACTCGACCTCGGCACTAATTCTATTGGCTGGGCGTTAATCGAAGTTGATAATAAAGAAATGCCGGTACGTATTATCGCAATGGGTACGCGTATTATTCCATTGGCTTCCGATGAAAGAGATCAGTTTCAAAAAGGACAAGCCATTTCTAAAAACCAAGAACGAACAACCGCCCGTACACAACGCAAAAGCTATGACAGAAAACAATTGAAGAAGAGTGATGATTTTAAATACAGCTTAAAAAAAGCGCTTGAGAAATGCAATATTTATCCATCGAAAGATTTGTTTAATCTTCCAATGTTGGATTTATGGAAATTGAGAAGCGATGCAGCCAATGAACCAATAGAATCTGAGCAATTAGGCAGGATATTATACATGCTGAATCAAAAGCGCGGCTACAAATCTGCCAGAAGCGAAGCCAATGCCGATAAAAAAGATACAGATTATGTGCAGGCAGTAAAAGGTCGGTACGCACAATTAAAAGAACGAAGACAAACTATTGGGCAGTTTTTTTATGATGGCTTGAAAGAAGCTAAAAATAACAACCTGTATTTCAGGATAAAGGAAGAAGTATATCCAAGAGAAGCTTATATAGAAGAATTTGATACCATTGTCAATGTTCAGAAAAATCATCATCCGTTTCTTACAGATGAACTTATTCATTCGCTTCGGGACGAAATTATTTATTACCAACGCAAATTGAAATCTCAAAAAGGATTGGTAAGTGTTTGTGAACTGGAAGGGGTAGTAAGAACAATTACAGATACAGAAACAAATAAAGAAAAAACTATTTCCACAGGACCTAAGGTTGCAGCTAAATCTTCACCTCTATTTCAATTAAGCCGTATTTGGGAAACGGTAAATAATTTCTCTTTGAAAATAAAAAATTCAGCAGATTCTAAATACAAGTGGAGTGACAGGTTTCCTACACAAGAAGAGAAACAAGCGATTGCAGATTATTTGTGGAAGAATGAAAATCTAAGTCTTGCTGAACTGCTGAAAATAATGAACCTTAAGAAGGAAGAAGTTTACAGCAATAAGCAGATTTTAAGAGGAATACCGGGTAATAAGACGTATGTAGAACTTTCGAAAATAATAGGCAATGATGCCTTACTTCAATTCAATTTTGAAGCAGTACCCACCCATAAAACAGCTTATGTATATGACCGAAAGACCGGAGAAGTATTAGCAGAAGATAAAAGTTGGATTATAAACAGGGAAACAGAGCATGAACCTTTATATCAATTATGGCACACCATCTATTCTATTAAAGACTTGGATGAGTGTAAGAAAGCATTGATTAAGCGTTTTGATTTCGATGAAGATAAGGCAGATAAACTATCACGCATTGATTTTGACAAGCAGGGTTATGGTAATAAGTCGGCAAGAGCTATACGAAAAATATTGCCTTACCTGATGAAAGGTTACAACCTTACAGAAGCTGAAAGCCTTGCCGGATATGCTTCTCGCTCATTGACAAAAGAGCAATTGGCTAAAACAGGTAATGATGAAAAGCTAACATTGCTGCCTAAAAATAGTTTGCGGCAGCCTGTGGTTGAAAAGATTTTGAATCAAATGATTAATGTGGTAAATGCTATTATTGACAAACACGGAAAGCCTACTGAAATAAGAATAGAATTAGCTCGTGAGCTTAAGCAGAGCAAGGATGAAAGAGAAGCGGCGGATAAGCAAAACAATTTTAATAAAAAGGTAAATGAAGAAGTAGCAGGCAGATTAAAAGAGTTAGGATTGCCTACTACAAAACGGTTTATCGAAAAGTACAAATTCATGTTTCCTGTACGGGATAAGAACTGGAAAGAAGCGCAGGTTATGAACCAATGTATTTATTGTGGTGAGCATTTTAGCCTTAGCGAAGCACTATCGGGTGAAAGTTTCGATGTAGATCATATTGTGCCTAAAGCTTTATTATTTGACGATTCACAAACGAATAAAGTATTAGTGCATCGTAAATGCAATAGCCACAAAACCAATCAAACGGCCTATGATTACATTGATGGAAAAGGTGATGCTGTATTGCAGGATTATTTATATCGCGTTGATAACTGGTTTAAAAGAGGTATTGTCTCTTATTCAAAAATGAATAGACTTAAGGTATCTCACAAGCAGTATCTGGAAAGGAAAAAAGCAAAAAAGGAAACAGAAGCAGATAAAAAGCTATGGGAGAATTTTATTGACCGCCAGATAAGAGAGACTCAGTATATAACCCGTAAATCACGCGATATTCTTGGTAAGATTTGTAATAATTTAAAACTTACCGAAGGTAATGTTACCGCTAAATTAAGAGCGCTGTGGGGATGGGATGACGTGCTAATGAACCTACAATTGTCAAAGTATAGAGAAATAGGTCAAACAGTAATTAAAGAATGGACCAGCGATCATGGTAAACGAATGCACCAAAAAGAAGAAATTCTTAACTGGTCAAAACGTGACGACCATCGCCACCATGCGATAGATGCCTTGGTAATTGCCTGTACAAAGCAGGGTTTTATTCAACGAATAAATACTTTGAATGCCGACAAAACAAAAGATGACATGCAGCGGGAAATAGATAGAGCTAAGCAAGAGCAAGGAAAAGTATTTGATGAAACTGTACTAAGAGAAAACAACGAAAAAGTAAGGTATCATAAAGACCGCCTTACCCAACTGGAAGTGTATCTGATTTCAGAGAAGCCAAAAAGCTTTACAACCAAATATATAGAGGATGAAGCTGATAAAATTCTGGCATCCTTTAAAGCCGGAAAAAAAGTAGTAACAATAAGTAAGTTTAAAGCAGTTGGAAAGAATGAGCAAACTGGAGTGATTACACCAAGAGGTCCGCTACATCAGCAGTTTGTTTATGGCAAAATAAAAGTTACAGAAAAAGACAAGCTGTTAAAATATCTATTTGAGAACGAGGATAAAATTATCAGCCAACATGTAAAATACCTCGTTGAAACACGCCTCAAGATGTATGATGGAGATACAAAACAAGCATTAGCTTCTTTAAAAAAAGAACCCTTGTATTTGGATAGCGCAAACACAAAGCTGCTGGACAAAGCAGATTGCTTTAAGGAAGAAGTAGTAATTAAATACAAACTTGAAAATCTAAAGGCTAAAGACATTCCTTTTATTGTTGATGACAAAGTAAAAGCTTTGGTGCAAGCAAGGTTGGATGCAAATAACGGCAAAGAGAAGGAAGCCTTTAGAACTGTACTTTGGTTTAATGAAGAGAAGCAAATTCCCATCAGAACCATTCGTTGCTATACAAACTTATCGGCTGTAGAAGCTATTAAAAAAGATGAGAAAGGCAAAAGTATAGGCTTTGCTGTTTTAGGCAACAACCACCACATTGCTATTTATAAAGATGAAGCAGGGAAACTGATACAGCATAATTGCACTTTCTGGCATGCCGTAGAAAGAAAGAAGTACAAATTACCCTATATCATTAAAAATACAAAAGAGTTGTGGAGTAATGTAATAGATAAAACATTACCACAATCATTTATGGATAAACTACCTGCTGACAACCTCGAATTACAATATAGCTTGCAACAAAATGAGATGTTTGTATTAGGACTTAAGCGAGAAGAATTTGACCAAGCAATGCAAGATAATAACAAGCCGCTTATCAGTAAGCACTTGTATTTGGTTTGGAGCATTGGCGAAAATCAATACTGGTTTCGCCATCATTTAGAAACAAAAAATTCGGATTTGAAACAAATCATAGGTGCAAGAGAAAGCAAGCGATTTCATTTATTTAAAAGTGTAGGTGCATTTTTAGAAAAGAATCCAATCAAACTTAAAATTAATCATTTGGGAGAAATTGTGGCTGAAGGAGAAAGGTAAAAAAATGTAACTAATCATTTTACATTCTTAAAAAATGCTGTGAGTTAAATAGCAGCAAAAGAACACAAAGCATGGTAAAACGCACCCTTTACTTCGGTAATCCTGCCTATCTCAAAACCAAAACCGAGCAACTCGTTATCGAATCAGCCGAACGGGACGAACCGACTATCATACCCATTGAAGACATCGGCTTGCTCATCGTTGATCATCCACAGGTAACCATCACTTCGGGTGTAATGGCAAAACTGCTCGAAAAGAATGTTGCTTTCATCACCTGCGATGCCACCCATCACCCGACCGGGCTGATGATGAACCTTGATGGACATACGCTGCAAAGCAAAATATTTGCGGCACAATTGGAATCCCCCCTGCCGGTAAAGAAACAATTGTGGCAACAAACGATTACGGCAAAAATTTACAACCAGGCGATGCTGCTGAAGCAGCAGGGTAAAGAAAACAAATTACTGCTGAACTATGCAAAGGAGGTGAAGAGCGGCGATGTAGAAAACCACGAAGCCAAAGCTGCCGTGTACTACTGGAAGAATATATTTCCTTCGTTTATTGAATTTAAAAGAGAGCGTATGGGTATGCCGCCCAACAACATGCTCAACTATGGATATGCCGTGCTACGGGCGGTAGTAGCGCGCAGCCTCGTAGGCAGTGGCCTGCTGCCAACGGTGGGCATTTTTCATCGCAATCAATACAATGCCTATTGCCTTGCCGATGATATTATGGAACCGTATCGCCCGTTTGTAGATAAGCTGGTGTGCACAATGGTAAACCCGCTGGAACCGGAATGGGACTTAACACCGGCTCACAAAAAACAATTGTTGACAGTACCGGCGATGGATGTATTTATTGATGGCGAGCGAAGCCCGCTGATGGTGGCCGTGCAGCGCACCACCGCATCGCTTGCCAAATGCTTTGAAGGAAAGGCGAAAAAGGTCGTATATGCTGAATTGGAATGATTAGCCACGAAGTCGCGAAGGCGCTAAATAACTTTTTTGTGTCTTTGTGACAATGATAAAATAAACACAAATGTTTGAACGCTTAAATGCTTACCGCATTATGTGGATACTGGTACATTTTGATTTGCCGACGGAAACTAAAAAAGACCGGAAAGCGTACAGCATCTTCCGCAAAAAGATCTTGCAGGACGGTTTCCAGATGTTCCAGTTCAGCATGTACATCCGCCATTGCAGCAGTAAAGAAAATGCGGAGGTTCACATGAAGCGCGTAAAGAAAATTTTGCCGGCCAGAGGTCACGTTGGTATTCTCTGCATTACGGATAAACAGTTTGGCATGATGGAGATTTTTCACGGCAGGGAAAATGCGAAAGCGCCGGGCACTATCCAGCAGTTGGAAATGTTTTAAAAAAAAGGATGCAAAAACAAAAAATGAGGCTATTAAGCCTCATTTTTTGTTGGCACTTGTTCGCTCTGATACAGTCCTGTTGAAGCTTTTGGCGATTCGTGATGTAAAAGAACTAAAGTTGAAAGCAAATCACAACACGAAGTACGTGGTTTGCAAACAAACTTCTGATGTAAAAGAACTAAAGTTGAAAGCAAATCACAACTATTTCTGCCAACGTAAAAGCATTGAAGCAGATGTAAAAGAACTAAAGTTGAAAGCAAATCACAACATGAATGTTTGCGCTATTAAAATTGACAATGATGTAAAAGAACTAAAGTTGAAAGCAAATCACAACAAAAGCGATGTTGATGCCGGTGGCTTTACCGATGTAAAAGAACTAAAGTTGAAAGCAAATCACAACATAAAAGCGACGGTTTCAAAATTTCTATTGGATGTAAAAGAACTAAAGTTGAAAGCAAATCACAACACGGTGCCCGTTGGTACTTCAAAAGTAGCAGATGTAAAAGAACTAAAGTTGAAAGCAAATCACAACCGCCTGCACCGGGCGCACCAGTACCGCGAGGATGTAAAAGAACTAAAGTTGAAAGCAAATCACAACGTGCTGAAGGTTGCTAAGGATGAAGTCGCAGATGTAAAAGAACTAAAGTTGAAAGCAAATCACAACATGAATGTGATGGCAGCCGCGGCCAAAGAAGATGTAAAAGAACTAAAGTTGAAAGCAAATCACAACTGATGGGCGCTGATGGCCTGCGTGCCAAAGATGTAAAAGAACTAAAGTTGAAAGCAAATCACAACGGCAAAGGACTTTCTACAGAAGATTATACCGATGTAAAAGAACTAAAGTTGAAAGCAAATCACAACGGGGAGGTGTGTGGTCATGGTGTGGAGGATGATGTAAAAGAACTAAAGTTGAAAGCAAATCACAACGGTTTTCCTTCTGCCGTATCTCATCGCCGTGATGTAAAAGAACTAAAGTTGAAAGCAAATCACAACGGTATCACCTTTGTCGCCTTTTGCGCCGGTGATGTAAAAGAACTAAAGTTGAAAGCAAATCACAACGGCGGAGAATTGCGGGTGCGTGGTGGTCAGATGTAAAAGAACTAAAGTTGAAAGCAAATCACAACAAGATGAATAGAATTACTAACGATAAGCATGATGTAAAAGAACTAAAGTTGAAAGCAAATCACAACAATGCAGATTTACTTAAAAATGCAAAGCCGGATGTAAAAGAACTAAAGTTGAAAGCAAATCACAACGGTATTTTAAAGGTAAAAAATGAGAAAGCAGATGTAAAAGAACTAAAGTTGAAAGCAAATCACAACGCGATGGGAGAACTGAGCGAAGTGATACCAGATGTAAAAGAACTAAAGTTGAAAGCAAATCACAACAGCCGGCGAAGCATTATTTACTCCTAACCGATGTAAAAGAACTAAAGTTGAAAGCAAATCACAACGCCTGGATCAACCTGTCGCAAATCGTAACCGATGTAAAAGAACTAAAGTTGAAAGCAAATCACAACAGCATGAGTGGTAAGTGTATGACTAACGCTGATGTAAAAGAACTAAAGTTGAAAGCAAATCACAACCAATCGCAGCCGACAAATTTAGTAATGTATGATGTAAAAGAACTAAAGTTGAAAGCAAATCACAACCAATTATTTTCGGTTAATCCTAATAACGCCGATGTAAAAGAACTAAAGTTGAAAGCAAATCACAACAGAGCGATTAAAACAGGTGCAGATAGAGTGGATGTAAAAGAACTAAAGTTGAAAGCAAATCACAACTGTAATGGATACCATAAGCACTGAGTCGTGGATGTAAAAGAACTAAAGTTGAAAGCAAATCACAACGTGCAGTATCTGCGGCTTCAACCGCTCCGGGATGTAAAAGAACTAAAGTTGAAAGCAAATCACAACGATTTAACTACTGTTATTAGTTATGTAAATGATGTAAAAGAACTAAAGTTGAAAGCAAATCACAACAGCCAGACAGAAGTGTACATAGCTACTACCGATGTAAAAGAACTAAAGTTGAAAGCAAATCACAACAATCCCGATGCGCACACAAAACAAACTTTCGATGTAAAAGAACTAAAGTTGAAAGCAAATCACAACGCAGAAGCCGACCACACATTCAGCGGGAAGGATGTAAAAGAACTAAAGTTGAAAGCAAATCACAACATAACGTGAGGGATATATACGAACCGGTGAGATGTAAAAGAACTAAAGTTGAAAGCAAATCACAACTGTTGTGCTTGTTGAACCTTGCCTGCAAGGGATGTAAAAGAACTAAAGTTGAAAGCAAATCACAACTACGCTGGCTACCGGTATTGCGGCAACGCCGATGTAAAAGAACTAAAGTTGAAAGCAAATCACAACGATAACGTTATTCAGGCCACACAGAAAGAAGATGTAAAAGAACTAAAGTTGAAAGCAAATCACAACGGGCAATCGGACGGCAGCGTAAATACAATGATGTAAAAGAACTAAAGTTGAAAGCAAATCACAACCTGGCTTTAAGTATTAATTTACCGCATTTAGATGTAAAAGAACTAAAGTTGAAAGCAAATCACAACGGTATTCCAACATTTTTGTAACATTCGCTTGATGTAAAAGAACTAAAGTTGAAAGCAAATCACAACTGAAAACAGCGTAACCACAACGGAAGAGGGGATGTAAAAGAACTAAAGTTGAAAGCAAATCACAACTATAGCGCTATGCCAGCCTGAATGCGCTTGGATGTAAAAGAACTAAAGTTGAAAGCAAATCACAACACCATCGAGCAGCTTAGAGACATTGCGCAAGATGTAAAAGAACTAAAGTTGAAAGCAAATCACAACTGTTGGGCTTTGGATTTAAAAATAGGAGAAGATGTAAAAGAACTAAAGTTGAAAGCAAATCACAACAACATTTCTATCATTGTCCCCGTTTGCCCCGATGTAAAAGAACTAAAGTTGAAAGCAAATCACAACAAACCAGCCTTTAAGTGTGCTTCTGCCTGCGATGTAAAAGAACTAAAGTTGAAAGCAAATCACAACTGCCTGGTGCCTGGGGCTCCGCACCGCCACGATGTAAAAGAACTAAAGTTGAAAGCAAATCACAACAAACTTCCTATTGGATTCAAGAGAAATACTGATGTAAAAGAACTAAAGTTGAAAGCAAATCACAACACTCTTTAGATCGGTTGCGCCCTGGCTGCAGATGTAAAAGAACTAAAGTTGAAAGCAAATCACAACGTAGTGTCAGCGTTTCCGACCTCGACAGTAGATGTAAAAGAACTAAAGTTGAAAGCAAATCACAACAAACAATTGTGGATTGGTTAATTGTGCTACGATGTAAAAGAACTAAAGTTGAAAGCAAATCACAACTGTTCCAGATCGCTCGTTTTACGCTGCCTGGATGTAAAAGAACTAAAGTTGAAAGCAAATCACAACGCACTGGCGCCGGGTGGACTATCAAAGCATGATGTAAAAGAACTAAAGTTGAAAGCAAATCACAACGGTACCAAAACCGGCAACTAACGTAGCGATGATGTAAAAGAACTAAAGTTGAAAGCAAATCACAACTTTTTCAATCAATACAGCAAATGATTTCTTGATGTAAAAGAACTAAAGTTGAAAGCAAATCACAACTATTCATCTACGGGTCTTTATGCGCGGTGTGATGTAAAAGAACTAAAGTTGAAAGCAAATCACAACCCACTTATTCCACTTAAACCCGTTCCAATAGATGTAAAAGAACTAAAGTTGAAAGCAAATCACAACGGAAACATGCTTGGACATTGGGTAAGGGTTGATGTAAAAGAACTAAAGTTGAAAGCAAATCACAACACCGGCATTACTTTGCAAAAGGCAAACGGGGATGTAAAAGAACTAAAGTTGAAAGCAAATCACAACGACTTAAAGCGTTTCAAAGCAAATCCTGTGGATGTAAAAGAACTAAAGTTGAAAGCAAATCACAACACGACACATTCGACCCTGCATTTCGTGCCCGATGTAAAAGAACTAAAGTTGAAAGCAAATCACAACGTGCAACTTATCATACCCTTTCATCCGCAGGATGTAAAAGAACTAAAGTTGAAAGCAAATCACAACTTGCCATCCAAAGCCGCTACTGCGATTGAGATGTAAAAGAACTAAAGTTGAAAGCAAATCACAACGACTTGATAACTGTTCCTTAATTGTTTCCAGATGTAAAAGAACTAAAGTTGAAAGCAAATCACAACCGCCAGCGCTGAAAGTGTCTGTTATTAATGATGTAAAAGAACTAAAGTTGAAAGCAAATCACAACCCGTTCGGTGCCGTGCAGATAAAACTTAAGACGTAAAAGAACTAACCTTGAAAGTAGTTAACATTAAGGAAAAATTTCTCCCCTCTTTAAGCAAATTTTAATCCTCCAATATATACACCTTTTTTTATATTTGTTCCTGTTACAACAAACCATTGCTACTCCTTCCTGATAAACTGCCAAACCGTTTTTCATTTATTTTTTCACCCTCTTAAAAAACCATTCACATGGCAGAGAGCAAAAACAACATCGTCACCCAGGGCCTTGCAGGCATGATTGGCGATACTTTAGTATTTCGTCAGCGCGCAGGCAAAACAATTGTATCACAGGCGCCACGGGAGAGCAGCAAGCCTGCAACCCAGGGCCAGATCCAGGTACGGCACCGATTTCAGCAGGCAGTTATTTATGGAAAAACCGTAAACGCCAATCCTACGGCGATAGCGGTGTATGATGCCGCCGCTACAGGCGGGCAATCCGGTTACAACATTGCCGTAGCCGATTTCTTTAATGCGCCTGATATTACATCGGTGGATGTAAGTACCTACAAGGGCAAAGTAGGTGATGTCATCAAAGTGCAGGTAACAGACGACTTCGCCGTAAAAGCAGTGCATGTAAGAATTGAAAACCCGGATAACACACTGGTAGAAACCGGCGATGCCAAGCTCGACAGCACCGGCCAGTATTATGTATATACCGCTACGGCTGCCAACGCATCCTTAAAGGGCGATAAGATAACCGTAACGGCTACCGATACGCCCGACAATTTGTCAACCAAGCAAACTGTCCTTCCTTAACCATCGACGAAGGGGAGACGAAGGATCGACGAACAAATAGCTTACGCAAACAGGATGACATATTGACAAAAAAAGGCACAAACTCCGGTTTGTGCCTTTTTTATTTGCCCTTATCCTTCAGGCTTATCAAAGTGATACTACTGTTTTGCAGGTATAGCGCTTTTTACTCCAATAATCATCATCCGTTTCACGTTGGTTTAAATCCGTTTGGCGTGGTAACAGCGGCCGGCGCGGCCGGTAGTTTTGCTCTCTGGAAAAAACAGAGCATTTACAGCTTGTTACTTTAGAAGACCGGCAGCAAATTCTCAGCATCACTAATTATTACCGTATTAAAAGATCACAACATGTTAGCAGCAACACCAGCCAAACCCCGCCTTGCAACAAGCGCTCCCCTTAAAAAGCCAAAAGCGGCCCTATTGCTTTTGCTGTTCTTCGTTTGCTACCCGGCAGGCGTCTATACCATCTGGAAGGGAGGCAAGATCAACGTGTGGCTCAAATGGCTGTACACGATTGTTGGTTTCCCCCTCTTTCTCCTGCTGTACGCGTTTATCGGCATCGTAGTGTTCGCGTCCTTCCTCCCGGAACTCGACCGCACCATCGGTGTGCGCAGCGACCGTACCATCGTTAATTCCACCGATCATTACAGCGTTACCTTTTTAAAGACGAGCAAAGAAACCGGCGGCGCGTATGAAGAAGTAAAAGTAGTGCTCGAGCCAAAGGGCGGCAACGACTGGCATTACCATAAAGACTTTGTAGAGCGGTTTCATGTGCTGGATGGGGAGCTAACTGTAGGCATGGAGGGAAAGGGCGTGGTGATCACCATGGGGCAGGACACCGTTGCCCGCAAAGGCCTGATGCATAAGTTTTACAACACGTCTGATAAACCGGTGACCTTTACGGTAAAAATAGAGCCCGCCCGCAGCTTTGAGAAAACCATCCGCTCCGCTTACGGGTTGATGAACACCGGCGGGTCTGCGCCCGACGGGATGCCTAAAAACCCCTGGCATTTATTCCTGATATTGGGCTACAGCGATTCGTACCTGCCGGGTATTCCCGGCTTTATCCAGGAGCCATTAATACAGGCCCTCGCTAAAATTGCACAGTGGAAAGGAGCCGACAGGGAATTAGCGCCTTTTTACCGGTAAAGCCCGGCGCCTTCGCTCGTTGCCTGCCGTAGCTTTTCAACAGCCGCTATTGCTTTGCATCGGCTTTATTCTTTAATAAACCGTACCGAACCGGTGCTGCTGCCGCTGCTCACATTTACTACATAATACCCCGGCTTCAGCCTGCTTACATTCAGCGTTGCCGTGGCTTGCTGCTCCACTGCAGCGCTCAGCCATACATGGCCGCCGGCATCCGCTATCACTATTGCATTGGCCGTGCCGGCATCAAGCCCGTTTAGCGTAAGCACATCATGCACAGGATTAGGATAAATAGTGATACTGGTCTTTGTAGCCCCCAGCGGTGCGGTATAGTTTGTTGTATCGGTATAGAGTGTAAGATCGGTGGCAATGCGGTTAGTAACGGTTGCATAGTATCTTCCGCTAACTGCAGGGTGAAAAGTAGAGTCGCCCCTGATCGTGCTTACAGCCGCGCTCCCTATCTTAAACCACTTGTAGGTATTATTGCTTAAGGTGCCGCCTGCCGACACCGCTAAGGTGGTGGCCTGTTTGTGTATGCTTATTTGCGCCTGCGGTGTATAAATTATGTTGGGGTATTTATTTTTCTGGCCAAACAGCTCGTTGCCATCAAACGTAAAATGGTTATACCCGATATTCATAAACACCCGGCTGTTACCTAACTGGATAGTCGTATCAATATTATGGTTGAACGCCAGCCTGTTTTCACTTAAATCGAGAATGATAAGGTTCTTCAAATCTGTTATCGAAGTGGGAATACCGCCCGTAAGGTTGTTGCGGTCGAAATACGAATACCGCAGGTTAATAAGGCTGCCGAGGGTAGCAGGTAATACGCCGCTCAGCTTATTGTTCCGCAACACTAAGTTCAGCAAATTGGTAAGCTTGCCCAAAGAAGGCGGAATGGCGCCGGTAAGCCCGTTATCCGATAAATATAAATCGGTAAGGCCGGTAAGGTCGCCGATCACCGCAGGGAGGGTATCGCTTAGCTGGTTTACCGCTATGTTGATATACTTTATTTTGGTAAGCTTACCGATAGAAGCAGGTATAATACCCGTTAGCCGGTTGTTGAGCAGGTTTAAATAGAGCAGTTTTTTAAGGTTGCCGATAACAATCGGTACCCGGCCATTGAGCTTGCAGGTTTCTAAGTTCAGATAAGCAAGATTGATAAGATTACCGATGGTTGGAGGAATGGGGCCGCTTAAGTTGTAATTATATCCCAGGTCCAGCGTATCCAGTTCAGACAGGTTGCCGACAGAAGCAGGAAGTGCTCCGTTTAATTCGTTGTTGCGCAATACAATTTGCTTTACCCTCGTACCGGCTACAACAACTCCATACCATGTCTTTACCGGTCCGCCGAGCCAGTTGGTGCGCATTGTCCAGCCACGCCCGTTGGTGCTGTTGTAGAGGTCTATCAGGGCCAGCGAATCGGTAGTGTTTACAGCCTGCGCAGTAGCAAAAGTGGAGGCCTGCAGGGAAATAATAATTGCCAGGTAAAAGAAGAGGTGTTTGGTTTTCATAAGCTCTGTATTTGATGTGGAGAAGAGCGTGCTGGTGGTAAAGATACTTCATTTAAGAAATAGCAACTTCACCAAAAATAGTATGCGCTTCCCGGCACCATATTGCTTTGCTTATTCCGCTATACTGCCTTCTTTATATACTGCCCCTGCTGCATAAACAGTTAGGATATCTAAAAGTGAAAGAGGCAGTATATTATTCCCTATCGCTTCCTACCTGATCGAATGTATATAACAAACGTAGTTATTCACTGATGATTTGCGCTGGCTCAGTTGTGTACTAATTTTGAAGCCGCGCAAACCAAAGTACATAAGTTGCCCTCCCCGGTCCGGCGCCTTGCTGATGTACTGCTCTTTCGGCTTTTAGTGTATAAACTGTGGAGTGGTTAAAGGAGCGGCCTGTTGTGTTGCAGGTACGGGGATAAGCTTTATAATAGTAAGCTTGTCCATGAGCTTCATAACAAGAAACGTCATATCAAACTCAAACCATTTGCGTGCAAAATTGGCATTGTGTTTTGCATGGTGATGGTTGTTTTGAAACAACTCGCCCATTAGCAAAACGCCCCACGGTGAAGAGTTTTTGGAATGGTCGCCATTATCGTAATTGCTGTACCCGTATTTGTGTCCGCACCAGTTAACGATAGCGCCCTGTATAGGCCCCATTAAAAAATGTATAGGCAACAACAGGAACCAATACCAGGACGGGGCGTATAGGATATAAAGGGTAGTATAAGCGGCAGCAAAGACTAACCTTGTTATGATGTGATGACCAATGGCATCCATCCGTTTCCAGGCCGGTAAATATTCTTTTACAAACTGGGGTTCCGGTGTGTTTTTTCCGGTGTTAAACGAGCGAAAAATTTTAATCGTATTAAACATCATCTGCCATACATCCTTAAAAAAGTGCGGTGAATGCGGATCTTTTTCGGTGTCGCTGTAGGTGTGATGCATACGGTGCATAACGCCATAAGCGCGGGGAACCAAATAAGAGGAACCCTGCACCAGCCAGGTGGACACATAAAACACTTTTTCCCAACCTTTACTGGTAGTGTACATTTGATGAGAAGCAAAACGATGAAGGAAGAAAGAGTGAAAGAAAAGAGACAAAAACCAATGGAGAAGAAAGAACAGGATAATGACTTGCATGCGCTAAAAGATAGATTTTTATAAACCGGCAGAAAGCCTGCTGTCTATATTTACAAAATGAAAATACGAATAATACCGCTAACCGGATTACTTTTTATCAGTATAGAATGTTATAAAAGATAGATGGGTGCATTCTGTTAAAACATCTTCTCTTCTAAACTATTCTTTGGCTTGTTATCTTTTCATCAATGTGTTGACCATACAGTGCCCTGATACTGTGGCAAACAACAGAACTGAATGTTGGAGCAATATCCGCCGCTACACAATGCACAACGATATAGTTACTAAACAAATTGATTTTTTAACAGCCTGAAACCAACAGGCGATAAACTACCGGCTTTCTGAAGAAAGAAATAACAGATTGCCAAAAGAGCCTGCGCGGCTTATAAATGCCTGCGTTTTTGCCGTCACTTTTCTTCTCTTTTTACTTCAAACTTTTCGAAAGAACGGTCGGGCATATCCGTTACCATTACTTCTTTCACCCTGGCTAATTTTGGTCCTGCATGGCACCACGCTATATAAATCTGTAAAGCTGCTTCACTGCCGCTGGCCATTATTTCCACGTGCCCGTCTTCTGTATTGCGTACCCATCCGCTTATGCCTTGGGTTTCGGCTGTTTCTTTAGCTGTATTTCTATAAAAAACGCCCTGTACTTTTCCTTTTATCAGCAGGTGAACCGTTGGCATAAGTAATACATTTATCAGGCGCAAATATAAATTGCGGGTAGTGTCTCCCTTTAAAATAACCAGCCTAACCTGCCAGATAAAGCAAAATTTTTTACCTCCAAAGTCTTTCAACCTGGCAGGTTATACTATCTCCTTTTCATAACAATATTCAAAATAATACACTGCCAAATTGTGGCCTGCTTGCCGTACTTATTACAAAGAGCATTTAAATAAAAGATTGCAGATTAACCACAACCTTATATTAAATATGATTGGTTTTTTTTGCTGTGCCTGTTTACTTCCCGCCGGTTCTTTTCTATTATTTGAGTACTTATTACACTGTAACTTAAGTTAGTTTACATATCCTGTATAGTCCGGATGTTGCGGCGCCACCCGGTAGCATGGCTATGGGCGGGCGTCCCCGCCTGCCTAAAACTTGAAATAATTTAAGTTACACTGTACTTACAAACTATAAAAACATAAAACTTAAAAAAGAAGTCAATGCACGCGCACCTGTAAAGGAAGTTGTTTTGGGGAAGATAGTTCCCAACAACTCTTCAAGGCTGTAAAAGATGGTAGTACGCTGCATAAATGTAGCCGATGTTTTAGAAGATACATTTTCCAGTAAGGTATAAGTAAATGCACCTTTCAGCAACTGTGGCACCGCTGTATGTTCCCGGGTAACATCTGTTTGCACTTTCTGTTTTCCTGCAAACAAACCACGCAACCCGAAGAACCCGGGGACTACTTTTTGACGCTGTTGCGCACTGCTTTTACCATCGTTTTCTACCACTATTTTATAGCGCTTGTTGAGCGGCGCAATACTTAAATAATAGATAGCATGTCCCTGTCCGCAAGCCACCTGCGAGTCGCTCATGGCAAGCCGCACGGTAAGCCTGCTATACGTAGCTTTTAATTGCTGTTGTGCATCTTCCATACACCGGAAACCTTTACCCTGGAAAAAGGAAACAAACGCGTTTTTAGTAGCCGGCGCAAACCCGATAGGTGCAGTTGCAGACAACGTTGTTTCTTCGGCTAATGGCTGTACAGATAGCGTAACATTTGGTGAAAGCATGGCAGTAAAATTTTTGAGGATGATACCGGATTCAGCAACAATTTTATAGTGGCAATGCAGTAAAAAATCAGTGCGGAATACTGGACAATTAAGTGCTTTGTAAAAGTATGACCGGCATTAGTGTACTGGCATTAAAGATTGCCAAAAATGCTTAAAGGTTGCTTAATAAAAAAGACGGTTGTTTGCTATAGGTATTAAGGATTGCGGGTTGATTACCAATGAATACAAACAGGAATAATGCACTCAATTGTTAGTACTTATTAAATTCTTACCGACAAGCCGATTCAACCTTGTAACCCACAACAGATCACCCGCAACCCGCCACTTATAACCTATAACCGGGTGGCCGCTATTCGTAGTTTGTAATTTTAAACCGCAACATTTACCAGCTAAACAAAAGCATTACTGTTTTTTCGTTGCCTCTTCTATACTTTGTACTACTGTTTTGCAGGCAGCTATTAATTCTTCTTCCGAAATAATCAACGGCGGTGCTATGCGCATACGTTCCGGCGCAAATAAAAACCAGTCGGTAATTAAACCGTTGGCTAAACACTGGCGTACCACCGCAAGATTAATTTCAAAGCTGTTAAACCCAATGGATGCCCATAATCCGCTGCTCTTAAGAGAAGTAATCGCCGGGTGTTGCAGATACCGGCAAAGCAGTTGCTCTTTATTTTTAACCTGTGCTATGCAATTGCTTTGGAGCAACACTTCCAGCGCGGCCTTTCCGGCAGCACACGAAACCGGGTGACCGCCAAATGTGGTAATATGTCCCAGCACCGGGTTGTGCGTCAGGGTCTGCATCCGTTCGTACCCGGCAACAAAAGCACCCAGCGGCATGCCGCCACCCAAAGCTTTACCCAGCAATAAAATATCCGGTATCACGTCGGTTTGCTCAAACGCCCACAACGAGCCGGTTCTGCCAAAGCCGGCCTGTATCTCGTCAAAAATCAGCAGCACTCCATGCTTGTCGCAGGCTTTCCGCAGCGCAGCCAGCCAACCCTCCGGCGGCCGGGTGATACCGCTTTCTGCCTGCACCGGCTCGGCCAGCACGCAGGCTACTGTTTCGTCAACAGCAATAATGGCCGCTTCACTTCCATAATTATAGTGATATATTTCGGGCAATAGCGGCCGGTATGCATTCCGGTAGTATTCGCTGCCCATGGCACTTAGTGCGCCCTGCGTACTGCCATGGTAGCTGTTGTTGAATGCAATAATTTTTGTTCTGCCGGTGCTGCGCTTGGCCAGCTTCATGGCGCCTTCCGTAGCTTCTGCACCGCTGTTGGTAAAATAAACGCAGTTGAGCGATGGCGGCAGGAGGCCCGTTAATAGCTGCGCATAGGTTACCTGCGGGCTTTGTACAAATTCGCCATACACGATGAGGTGCATATACGATGCTGCCTGCTGCTGCACGGCTGCTACCACTTTTGGATGGCTGTGGCCGATATTGGCTACACTAAAACCGGAAATTAGATCAAGATACACTGTATTGTTAACGTCATATTGATAAATGCCGCTTGCACGCACAATCTCCAGCCCGATAGGCGCAGGCGATGTCTGGGCAATATGGCGAAGGAATAAGGAACGGTTATCCATATAAGTTGACGGATGAAAGGTGATGGGTGACAGCAGCAAAATTAGCTGCTGCCCGGTGGCATGGCGTAAAAGATTATAATACCTGTTATCTGGCTTTCAGCAATAGCACCGATAGCTCAATCATCCGTTTTTCATGAAGATTAGTTACTGATTCGACCTGCTCTAATCCATGTTCAAAAGAATATACAAATATTACTTTGTAAAGCTTACAGCTTTTTGTGTCCTTTGCAGCATAATAAAAAAGTATGGCTATCATTCTTCCGGTTTTGGGTAAAGAACCGCAAATGGGCAACAATTGTTTCCTGGCTCCGAATGCCACGGTAGTCGGTGATGTAATTATGGGTGACGATTGCAGCGTTTGGTTTAATGCGGTAGTGCGGGGCGATGTAAACTATATCCGCATCGGCAATATGGTGAATGTACAGGACAATGTGGTTATCCACTGCACATTCGAGAAGCACCCTACCACTATCGGCAACAAGGTATCTATTGGTCATAGTGCCATCGTACATGGCTGCACGGTACACGACAATGTGCTGATTGGTATGGGCGCTATTATTATGGACAGGTGTATTGTACACTCCAATTCCATTATTGCGGCCGGCGCCGTTGTGCTGGAAGGTACCATTGTAGAGGCCGGAAGTATCTATGCCGGCGTGCCGGCAAAAAAAGTAAAAAATATTGCTCCCGAAAAAATAACCGGTGAAATAAACCGCATT
Source organism: Ilyomonas sp. (assembly GCA_965247435.1). Taxonomy (GTDB): domain Bacteria; phylum Bacteroidota; class Bacteroidia; order Chitinophagales; family Chitinophagaceae; genus Ilyomonas. Next base: position 5,017,544 of record OZ252019.1, read on the forward strand.
GCCGGTAATTATGTGAAATATGCAGGCTGGTTTAAAAAAAATTAATTTTTTATGCAGCGAAACAAAAAGAGCTTTTGTCTGTTATAATAGGATAGCTTTTCTTACAACAAAACTAATTGCTTATTTTATTATGGTTTTCGGACCCTTCAGAAAAGCTATCCCTTTTTTTTGCATTGTGTTTGTTTGTACCTCTTGTGCTGTAAAGCGGGGATGTCCAAGCAACGGAGCCAATATCGGTGCTGAAAGAATTTTAAGTGGTGACCCCAAGGCAATAAAAGCAATAAAGAAAGGAAAAAAGTTTAAAGCTTAACATATATAAAAGCAAATAATGGGGGAAACGAGCTATGCATCCAATTTATCACACTACCACTACCGAAAAGGTTATTAACGAAACAGGCAGCCTTACCGAATTTTATAATCTTACCAATAAGCTCAGCAAAACAAGATTTGTACGCTTTACCGGCAAAAACGATGAGGCCGACAATATTGAGTGGCGTTTTACCTATCGCGGCCGAAAGCTCGTATTGCAGTACAATATATATAGTGGTGTATCGCTGCATACAGCGTATAGCAAAGACAGTAAGGCAATAAACAAACTGGCCGATTTGCTGCGCAGGTAGCAGCCATCTCCGATTCATTCAATTTATTATCTTTTTTTATAAAGCGCGATGCGTCTTTATTGCTTGTTTTTAAAGGAAAGGTTCAATGGCTTTTCGCGTAACCGTGTAAGCTGTTTCATAACCTGGTGTAAGAACACCAGGTTTTTTATTTCCCTGCATATCGCAACAGCCGGCCGAAGCGGTTATTATTGTACACAGAAAAACAATATTTCCTGAATAGCCTTGCTTTTTGTTTAATAATACAACCTCTTAAAAACGCTTTTCTTCTATTGTATCCAGGATATTCAGGTAGCTGACATAGCGGTCTGCAGACACAGCGCCTTCGTTTACGGCTTCTTTTACAGCACAGTCCGGCTCGTTGATGTGAAGGCAGTTATTGTAGCGGCAATCATTTATCAGCTTGCGCATCTCGGGGAAATAGTGAGAAAGCTCCTGCTTAGGAATATCTATTACCCCAAATTCGCGGATGCCGGGCGTATCTATAATTTTCCCTTCAAACGGCAGATCAAACATTTCGGCAAAGGTGGTTGTGTGCATGCCTTTGCCGCTCCAGTCGCTTACTTCGGTAGTGCGCAGGTTGGTGCCGGGCAGCATCGCATTAATAAAGGTGGACTTGCCCACGCCGCTATGCCCGCTTAATAAGGTCACTTTGCCGTGCAGTAAATCTTTCAGCTCCTGCAGTCCTTCGCCCGTTTGCATGCTCAGCTTCCTTACCGGGTAGCCACAGGCTTCATAAATGTTTTTTACTTCTTCAAATTTGTCCGTTTCTTTTTGCCGGTACACATCTGCTTTATTAAATACAATAATTGCCGGCACATGGTACGCTTCTGCCGAAACGAGGAACCGGTCTATAAACCCCTGCGAGGTGCGTGGCTCGCGGATGGTAGCAAACAGTAAAGTCTGGTCCAGGTTAGACGCAATGATGTGGTGCTGATTTCTGTTGTGCGGCGAGCTGCGGGCAATATAGTTTTTGCGGTTTTCAATATGTGTAATAGTAGCCGTATCGCCCTCATCCGTCTCAGGCATTACCTGTACCATATCGCCTACCGCAATGGGATTGGTAGAAGTAATACCATCAATCTTAAATATTCCTTTTATACGGGCATTAAACTGCTGCCCGTTGTCGGTTTTTACTATGTACCAGCTACCGGTAGATTTATAAATAAGCGCCTGCATTGTACCGGCGAAGATAGTAAGGGATTAGCCTGCGAACCATCAAAGTGATTACAGCAGTACCTGTAAGTAGTACATTAATTTCCTGCCCAGTAATCAATTACCAGCACTTTATCAAGATAAGGGGTAAGTACCGCAACAAATGCTTTATGAGCAGGGTGCTGCAAATAGACCGCGCGGTCCTTCTCGCTGCTGAAGGAAACAAAGAAGCAATGGGTAAATCCCTGGTTCAGGTTTTCCGGACTGTTGTTGGTGCCCCACTCAAACGCTTTTACCACACTTATCTGCGATGGCAAAGCCCGGAAAGCATCTTCTACTTTTTTAATGTCCTCGGGTTTGGTGCCTTCTTTAAATTTAAACAACACTACGTGGCGTAGCATTTTACCGCCGGCGGTATCAAGGGCGCGGGCATGTACTAAGGGCGCTGAGCATACAAACAATAGCAATAACAGGAAAGCAGTTTTCATAGTTGTAATTTTTTACAAGATAGCAAAGCCGGCATTTATTAAAGAGATAGTTTGTAAATAAACCATTTAACCGATATTTTAAAGTTAACTGCCGGCAAACAATTTGGTTTTGGCACATAAAAAAAGGCACCGCTTACGCAATGCCTTTCATTCTTCAACCTTCAAAAAACATATTCAATTTTAATCCCTGCTACCACACCTGTACAGGTACGGTAAAAGGAGAATAAAAAGTTTGGTTTGTACAATAATTTTTTGGTTAATAAAAAAGGACGCTTTGCTGAAGCGTCCTTTTTACAATAATTATTTTCACTTATTCCTGATTATATTTCCGCCTGCGGCTTATTCACCAGCGCGTCGTTACGGTTAGCATCCTGGTCTGCCGTCTTTTCCTGAGGTACAGAGGGCTTGCCACCGGTTGGTTTTTTACTATGATTTGACTTTGGCTGGTGCTGATCATCTGCAATAAATCCCTCATTGCTCTGGTTGCCGGCGCCCTGGCCCGAAGTTCCCTTTTTGTTGTTATCTCCACGTCCTGACATATTAGTGCTGTTTTATAGGTTTGATAAATAGGTTATCCAATAAAGATTACAGTAATTATGCCATCCGGGCAGTATTTTTTAACGGGTAAAAAGAAAACTTTCAAACAAATAATTACGCCATAGCCGGTGCTGCTGCCGGTGCAGGTGCTGCCACAGGCGTTGGCGCTGCCGCATATTTACGCTCGCCAATCTGCTGGCGCCACATCGCATAGTACAATCCCTTTTCGCTTACCAGTTCGCTGTGCGTGCCGGTCTCGGCAATGCGGCCTTTCTCCAGTACATAAATCATGTCGGCGTGCATAATAGTACTCAACCGGTGGGCAATTAAAACCGTTATCTGTTCGCGTTGGGCAGAAATGTTTTTGATGGTGGTTGTTATTTCTTCTTCGGTAATAGAGTCCAGCGCAGAAGTAGCTTCATCAAATATCAGGAGGCGCGGGTGGCGCAACAGGGAGCGTGCAATGCTGATGCGCTGCTTCTCGCCGCCGCTCAGTTTAAGGCCGCCTTCACCGATCATGGTCTCTAAGCCTTTTTCGGCGCGGGCAAGCAGGCCGTTACAGCTTGCCTGGTACAACACGTCCTGTATCTCTTTTTCGGTTGCAGCCGGATTTACAAACAGCAGGTTTTCTTTAATAGTACCGGAAAACAGTTGCGTATCCTGTGTTACAAACCCGATTTGCCCGCGCAGTTCATCAAAATCTATATCCTGCTCACGGATATTGTTATATAAAATGGTTCCTTCCTGCGGATGGTACAGGCCAACAAGCAATTTTACCAGTGTGCTTTTGCCGGCGCCGGACGGGCCCACAAAAGCAATGGTCTCGCCCTTTTTTACCCGGAAATTGATATTTTCCAGGGCTTTAAAATGGGCCGTCTGGTGCTTGAAGGAAACATTGTTGAACTGCAAGGTTTCTACAAGGCCGGCGTGTTGCGGAATTGCAGGCTTTGCCTCCACAGGCCGCTGTATAAGCGATTGAAAATTGTTGAGCGATGCTTCTGCCTCGCGGTAGGTAATAATGATATTGCCGATTTCCTGCAACGGGCTAAACACGAAGAAGGAAAAGAATTGCATCGTTACCAGTTGGCTGGCATCCATTATCCGGTGAAAAATAAGCCACATGAGAATAAAGAGGATTGCCTGCCGCAGCGTATTAACCATAGTGCCTTGTATAAACGAAATACTGCGGATGCGTTTTACCTTGGTTAATTCCAGCCCCAGAATTTTATACGTGTTCTTGTTCAGGCGCTCTACTTCCTGCTGGGTAAGGCCAAGGCTCTTTACCAGTTCGATATTGCGCAGCGACTCGGTAGAAGCGCCGGCCAGCGCGTTGGTCTGTCCAACTATGCTCTTCTGAATGTTTTTTACCTTTCGGCTCAGCACGCTGGTAGCCCAGGTAATGATAAAAATACCACCAAAATAAACCAGGGGCAGCGACCAGTGAATGCGCAGCGAGTAAATAATGATGAACACAATGCCTACAATAATGCCGAACAGCACATTTACAAAACTGCTGATAAACCGCTCCGTATCGGTGCGCACTTTGGTAAGTGTGCTCAGCGTTTCGCCGCTGCGCTGGTCTTCAAAATCCTGGTAAGGAAGCTTCATCGCATGGCGCAGACCATCAGTAAACACCTTGGCACCAAACTTCTGCTGTATTACATTCATACAATAATCCTGGAAGTTTTTGGCAATGCGGCTCACCATTGCCACACCAATTGACTGCAGCAGCAGCCAGCCTACTGCCCAGCCAAAAACACCAAATGCGGGATATTTAAACTGCGCAGGGTTCTTTTTAAATTCGTAAGCAAGGTTGATGATTTTGCCAAAAATGATCGGGTCGAGCAGGGAAAAGCTGGTATTGATGGTGGCCAGCAGCAACGTAAGCGCCACCAGCCCTTTATAAGGCTTAAGATACTGATATAAAATTTTCATGTAAGTATTTAAAAATGAAGAAAGCAAAAGTAGGCAGGAAGGAAGTATGCACAGTAATAGTTTGGTCATACTTGGGTTAAGAATAGGGAAAGCAAGACTTTTATACTGAAAAGGTTAGGTAAAGGCCTGGTAAAAAATATGCATCCGGGCGGATTTACACGTTCCGGCTTTTCGAAACGTGCATAACAGCATTTTTTAGCTGTTTCGGATAATAAAAGCAGGCAGTAACGGAGCGCACATACCCGCAGGCTGTTTATTGCGTGAGGGATAGCAGCGGTTACCCCGCTGAGGCTTGTGTGCAGATGGCTTTGTGGCGGAGTAATAGCGGAAAGCCCGACCGACCGCCCGATATGTTTGAAGGTGATATTGAAAGATAAGATTGCAAACCGGAAAGCGGCGGGCGGGCACGCCCAACTGCGCTTCCGGTAATTTTTGTTAATGGTTTTTTTAAATGATTTCCTAAAAGTGTTTTTAGTATTTAACCTGTCATATTTTTTGTGTTCCAAAAAGCGTTTTTATTAAAAAGCAATTAAAAAGACAGATATATGAAAAGAACAAGCGTATTACTGGCAGTAGCGGCCGGGCTGTGCCTGCTATCGGCCTGCCGTAAAGATGTGGTGAGTAATCTTACCAATGAAGAATCGCGCATTTATATTACCGATCACGATTCTACCGTAAATTTTACAGCGTATAAAACGTACAGCATTTCCGATTCGGTGGCAGTGATTGATGGCAACCAGAGCGCCAAGCAGTTAGACGCGGCGGATGCGGCTTATATAACGGCCGTAAAAAAGTACATGGATGCGCTGGGCTATACGCAGGTAAGCAAAAATGCAAATCCCGATTTGGGTGTGGACATCAGCCATATCGTTAACACCACTTCCGGCGTGGTAAGCTATCCGGATTACTGGGGCTACTACGACAGCTATTACGATCCGTATTACTGGGGCTACGGTGGTTATGATTATTATGTGCCGTACTCGTACGATGTATATACCGTACGCGAAGGCGCCCTGGCGATAGATTTATTAGACCTGAAAAATGCAGCGGCTTCCAACAAAATCAACCTTGTATGGACCGGCATGATCCGTGGTGAAGAAATATTTAACGCGGCTACCGCCGATAGCCAGGTGAAAGCATTATTCGACCAATCTTCTTATTTAAAAACAAATCAATAATTTGTATGAAACACGTTAGAAATATAGTAGCAGCGGCAGTATTGGTGATGGCGGGCACTTTTGCAGGCCATGCACAGTCGGGACAATTAAAGTTAGACCTGAATTACAACTACAGCCTGCCGCTGGGCAGCTTCAAAAGTGACCTGATTAATAAAGGCAGCGGCCGTGGGTTTACCGGCTCGCTGCAGTACGGCATCAATAATAAATGGGCGGCAGGCCTTGGCGCCGGCTACCAGGATTATTACCAGAAGTATCCGCGCACGTTATATCCGCTGGATAAAACACAAACTGTATCGGCTGTCTTAACCAATTCCATCGAAATATCGCCGTTTGTAGCCAAAGCTACTTATACGCCGCTTGGTGGTAAAGGATTGGTGCAGCCGTACCTTACCGCCGGCGCCGGCGCCGGTTTTGTAAGCTTTAAGCAGTATCTGGGCGAGTTTAGCTCTACGGACAAAAGCAGCACTAACTTTATTGCGCAGGGTGGTGCGGGTGTAATGATACCCTTTGGCAAGCTCAGTTCTTCCGGGTTGCAGGTAGGAGCTGATTATAATTATGTACCTTATAAAAACTTTGGGTACAACAATCTTAGTTCTGTAAATTTTCATGCAGGCGTATTTTTCCCGCTTCGTTAAGGCATACATTATTGTACAAAAAAGCCTTCCTGATATCAGGAAGGCTTTTGTTTTTGTATAATAATGCGCTTTAAAGTTGCACTGCGCTACATAATAAACGCTGACAGGGTTTAGAACCCTGTCAGCGTTTATTAATAATCAATCACCTGCTCTTCTATCAATTCCGGAATTTTCCGCCATTCGTATTGCTGGTTGCGGAGCTGCGGCTCAAAGCCCGCCTCCCGGATAGCGCTCTGTATGGTTTTAAAAGTAAAGCGATGCGGTGCACCGGCAGCGCTTACTACATTTTCTTCTATCATAATGCTACCCCAATCATTAGCCCCGGCATTCAAACATAACTGCGCCGTTTGCCTGCCTACGGTAAGCCAGCTCGCCTGTACATTCAGCACATTCGGCAACATTATACGGCTAAGCGCAATCATACGGAGGTATTCTTCGGCAGTTGTAAGGTTGTGAACGCCCCGGATACGGGTAAGCAGGGTATCCACATCCTGGAATGTCCAGGGGATAAAAGCGAGGAAACCTTTAGCGCCTGCAGGTTTAAGCGCTTGTACTTCGCGCAGGCGCGCCAAGTGAATAAAGCGTTCTTCGATGGTTTCCACATGGCCAAACATCATGGTTGCGCTGGTAGTAATGTTAAGTTTATGGGCTTCCTGCATAATAGCCAGCCACTCGTCAGCCCCGCATTTTCCTTTGCTTATGAGGCGGCGTACACGGTCAACTAATATTTCGGCACCGGCGCCCGGCAAAGAATTAAGGCCTGCTGCCTGTAATTCTTTCAGCACGTCGTGGTGGCTCATTTTCTCCAGTTTGCAAATGTGGGCTACTTCCGGCGGGCCAAGCGCATGCAGCTTGAGCGTTGGAAATTCCTGCTTTATCTGCCGGAATGTTTTGGTATAAAAATCCAATCCTAATCCCGGGTGGTGACCGCCCTGCAGCAGTAATTGGTCGCCGCCATATTTAAAAGTCTCCTTAATCTTACGGCGGTAGGTGTCCATATCGGTGATGTAAGCGTCGGCATGGCCGGGAATACGGTAAAAATTGCAAAACTTACAATTGGCAATGCACACATTGGTTGTGTTTACATTGCGATCTATCTGCCAGGTAACTTTGCCATGCGGCACCTGCCGCTTACGAATGGTATCGGCAACCTGCATCAGTTCTGCAACCGGCGCCTGGTGAAATAAAAAAACACTTTCTTCTATAGTAAGAAATTCTAAGTTCAGGGCTTTATCATATAGTGCTGCTGTATCCATCTTTCTTTCATTTACAAGCGCAAAAGTACACCTGTATCAGGGAATACCGGTGCAGACAGATAATGCCGGGTGTTATTCATTTCAGAAATTACCTATACCTGAATAATTGATGAAAAAATATATTGTGCTTATTTAATACTTAGAAGTATCCGTTATCAACAAACGCCGGCCTTGTTAATGATCCGGGGCAAACTTTAACACCTGTACCTTGGTACAATCCTTTTTTTGGGTTTAATTTCGTCTGTATCCAATGCATGTTAAGTATTGTTTATTTCTGTATTTCTACAGAAATGTTTAATTTAATTTTTTAAAGTTTCCCCTTTCAGATAAGCGGACAGAGATTTTTAATTATGGCAACAGTCACTAAAAAAACTGGAAAAGCCCGGGCAGCTAAAAAAAGTCCATCACCGGCAGCTAATGCAGCAGCCACCCTCAGCAATTTTGATATTCACACACACCTGCACACCAATTTTGGTTTTGAAACATTTAAAGGCTTGCAGGAAGAGGCGATTAATAGTTTACTAAGTGGTAAAGATACATTTGTGATTATGCCTACGGGCGGCGGTAAAAGTCTTTGCTATCAGCTACCAGCGTTAATGCTGGATGGTTGCACTATTATCGTAAGCCCGTTAATAGCCCTGATGAAGAACCAGGTGGATCTGGTGCGTGGTTATAGTGAGAATGATAATGTAGCTCACTTTCTCAACTCCTCTCTTAATAAAGGACAAATAAACCAGGTTAAGGCCGATTTGCTGGACGGCAAAACCAAACTGCTGTATGTAGCCCCGGAAACATTGACCAAACAGGAAAACCTTGACTTTTTTAAAGATTTGAAAATATCCTTCTTTGCGGTGGACGAAGCGCATTGTATTTCGGAATGGGGACATGATTTCCGGCCCGAATATCGCCGGCTGCGCGAAATGATGGATATTATTAATCCTGCAATTCCTGTTGTTGCCTTAACGGCTACTGCTACGCCTAAAGTGCAGAGCGATATTGTAAAAAACCTCGATCTGCGCGATCCTAACATATATATTTCTTCCTTTAACCGCCCGAATCTGTATTACGAGATCGTGCCTAAAGTAAAGAAGGAACAGACTATAAAAAGTATTGTTCGCTTTATTACCCAGATGAAAAATAAGAGCGGCATTATTTATACTTTAAACAGGAAAACAACAGAAGAACTGGCTGAAATATTAGTAGCCAATGGCATCAAGGCAGTGGCTTATCATGCTGGTTTGGATGCTAAATTGCGCGCCGACCGGCAAGACCAGTTTTTGAATGAGGATGTGCAGGTAATTGTAGCAACGATTGCCTTTGGAATGGGTATAGACAAGCCGGATATCCGCTTTGTAATTCATTTTAATATTCCTAAGTCTATTGAAAATTATTACCAGGAAACCGGGCGTGCCGGCAGAGATGGTCTGGAAGGAAAATGCCTTTTGTATTATTCTCACAAAGACGTATCTAAATTAGAACACCTGATGCGCGATAAGCCCCTGAGCGAGCGGGAAGTAGGGGCACAATTGATCAATGAAACGCTGGCATTTGCCGAAACTTCGGTTTGCCGCCGCAAAGTGCTGATGCACTATTTTGGAGAAGACTGGACTACCGAAAATTGCGGCAACTGCGATAACTGCCTGCATCCGAAAGAAAAGATAGAAGCCAAAGAGGAAGCGTGCAAGGTGCTGAAAGTGGTAAAAGCATTGGATGAACGTTTTCCTGCCGATTATGCCGTTGCAATTTTACTGGGCAGGCAAACTGCACAAGTGGGCATGTATCGCCACGAAAAGTTGGACGTATTTGGCATTGGCAAAGATAAAGACGATCATTTCTGGAACAGCCTGATACGCCAGTTGTTATTAGCCAACCTGATACGCAAAGACATTGAAGAGTATGGCTTGCTAAAGTTTACGGAAGCCGGCGAAAAGTTTCTGAAGAAATCGCATTCTTTTAAAATTGTGCTTAACAACCTTTTTGAAGATGCCAATGAGGATGATGAAGAATCGGAAGGCGCTAATGCAACCAGTATTGCAACAGACGAAAAGCTATTTGAGATGCTGAAAGATATAAGGCAAAAAGAGGCTAAGAAAAAAGGATTACCGCCTTTTGTTGTATTTCTGGAAAGCTCACTGATAGACATGGCTACTATGTACCCGACAACAATGGCAGAATTGGAGAAATGCCAGGGCGTAAGCAAGGGTAAAGCTGTGCGTTATGGCAGACCGTTTATTGATTTGATTGCTAACTATGTAGAAACCAATGATATAGAGAAGCCGGATGACTTTGTGATGAAGAGCGTTGCAAATAAAAGCAGTAATAAAATATATATCATTCAGAACGTAGATAAAAAAATACCACTCGAAACAATTGCCCGTAACAAGGATTTGCGCTTAGATTCATTATTGGAAGAAATGGAAACCATTGTGGCAAGCGGCACCAGGCTTAACCTTAATTATGCCATCGAAGACATGTTGGATGAAGATGACCAGGATGAGATCATTGACTATTTCCGCAGTTGTGAAACCTCCTCTTTACAGGTAGCGCAGGAAGAACTTGCTGATAGTAATTACAACTGGGAGCAGTTAAAAATTATGAGAATTAAGTTTATTAGTGAATACGGCAATTAGAACCAGCCTGTAAGAGCATTTTAAAAAGAAGACCCGTTTTGCAGGCAAAGCGGGTTTTCTTTTTTTTATCTGTGGAATTTTTAAATGGTAGCTTCTTATTAATAAACCACCATTTATGGCAGACGTACAAAGCAATCAGTTACCTGTAAGAAAAGGCGCTTCAGGAAATAAAAAACGATCAATCCGTATAGATTTAACGCCAATGGTTGATTTAGGTTTCCTGTTAATTACATTTTTTATTTTTACAACCACACTTACTCAGCAAACCGCCTTAAAGCTTAGCCTGCCAAAAGACAACGGGGAAAGCAAGACGGCTGCAAGCAAAACAATAAGCCTCCTGCTTTGTCAAAATAATATAGTAAAGTATTATACCGGAGATAACCCGGCTCTTATGCGCCTGACCAATTATTCTCCGGCCGGTATCAGAAATACCATTCAATTGCAACAACAGCGCGTAGCAAAACAGTTTGGCGATGCAGCAGAAACAGTAGTATTGATAAAGCCAACCGCAGTTTGCACTTACGAAAACGTTGTGAATGTTTTAGATGAAATGACTATAAACGATGTTAAGCGCTATATTTTGATGGATGCTAATGAAAAGGAACTAAATTTATTAAAACAGTAATCTTTTCTTACCCAACCTTGAATTTTATTAATTTTCCTAACTCCTGATTAGCTGCTGTTGCTTGGCATACCGTTTGAATTTTAAAAGGATCTCCCAAATTTTTAAAATCTTTACTATGCTTGTGCATGAAACTGCATCTGCTGTTAATCATACTTATAATTACTTTGACATTGCTGCCAATTGCTCTGGCTTATTAATAGTAAAGATTTTAGACATTCAGGGTAAGATTGCAAAAACGATAAAAGAAACCTTGGAAGATGGCGCCTATAAATTTTCGGTAAATGTTGATGACCTGAAAACAGGAAAATATATAATTAATATATTTAACGATATTGGTTTTGTTAAGTCGGTACGATACACGAAGAGCTGACTCCCATTACATTATAATAAAATCCAACGAAGGCACCCGCTCTGTAAGTGAGCGGGTTTTTTTATTAAATAAGATATTACTTTTACCATCGTCCCTATTTAACCAGATTAAATACGCACTGCTTGATTTTAAAACGGCATATTCCTTTTCTTAAGGCTGTATTCTTACACAGTATTACTGCTTTTGGCGGACCACAAGGGCATTTTGGTATGATGCTTAAGACATTTGTACAGCAGCGCAAGGATGTAACAGAACAGGAATTAATAGAATATAATGCTTTCTGCCAGATGTTACCCGGCGCTTCTTCTACGCAGATGCTTACCTTAATTGGTTACAAGCGGGGAGGCCTGCCTTTAGCGGTACTTACGTTAATCATCTGGATTTTACCGGCCTGCACTCTGATGAGTTTGTTGTCTTTTCTACTTAATTTAATTGATGATAAAGATATAAATATAAGTATTTTTCATTATATACAATCTATGGCTGTGGGATTCATTACTTTTTCAGCCTACCGGCTCTTTAAAATATCAGTTCGTAACACAATCACATTTGTTATTATGCTGGTGACCGCTGCACTAACGTTTTGGCTGTTCAGATCACCTTGGGTATTTCCCTGCTCTATTGTTGCAGCAGGTATTATCACCAACTTTAGCAACAAGCGGTTCCCGAACCGGAATGAGAAAAAGACTAAAATTAAATGGAGTAATCTTCTTATCTTTTTTTCCATCTTTATTTTAGCCGGATTTTTAAGCGAAACGGCAAGAAACCTGGAATGGAAAAATCGTGGCCCGTACAATTTGTTTGAAAACTGCTATCGCTTTGGCAGCATTGTATTTGGCGGAGGTGATGTATTGATGCCAATGATGTATGAGCAATATGTTACACGACCGCAAACACCTGTAGTAGCTAAAAAAAATCCGAATGCATTACATCTTACCAAAGCTGAGTTTCTTACCGGCTCCGGAATGGTACGTGCTATCCCAGGTCCGGTATTTTCAATAGGTGCTTTTGTTGGAGGTATGGTATTAAGAAACAAAGGTTATTTTTACCAGTTCTTGGGTTGTATTATCGGTGCAACAGCTATTTTCTTACCAAGTGCATTGTTGGTGTTGTTCTTTTTCCCTGTATGGACATATCTAAAAAAGTACGTTATTATTTATCGTTCGCTGGAAGGTATTAATGCGGCTGTAGTCGGCATTATCAGTGGCGCAAGCTTTTATTTGCTAAAGGATATTTTTTTTAACACTTCCTGGCAGGTAGAGGACACCATACTCAACAGTTTTGTAATTATTGCTACGTTTTACCTGTTGTCTTTTACACGTGTTAAAGCGCCGTTTATCGCGCTCGGCTGTTTGCTGTTAGGCTTTTTAGCATAGCTACAGATAATACCTGCTTTTTACAATTTCTTTATATACTTTCTCCGGTAACATATAACGGACACTTTTCTTTTCTTTAAGCTGGTTTCGAATTTGGGTTGCAGAGATATCCAGCATTGGTGTTCCTTTTAAAAGTACAATATGGCCAATATCAGGTATTGTTGTGTTAAAGCCCGGCCGTTCATAAACTATAACTTTATATTTCGCTATCAATACCTCATAATTTTTCCATTTCGGCAAATTCCGGTAACTGTCTGAGCCCATTATTATTTCAAATTCATGCTGCGGGTATTTCTCATGCAAGTAAGCAAGCGTATCAATTGTGTAGGAAGGCACTGGTAGTTTAAATTCAACATCACATATTTGAAAAGCCGGATTATCTTCTATTGCTAATTGCAGCAAGTAAAGCCGGTTATAGGCATTTAACAATGATTTAGAAGGCTTTAAAGGATTTTGTGGGGACAATACAAACCATACTTGTTCCACCGCTATATTATTATATACAAATTCGGCAATAATGAGGTGGCCGATATGAATGGGATTAAACGAACCGAAATACAAAGCAATCTTCATTATTTATCTATTTCTTCTACAAAGATGGACGCCGCCTCGTTCAATCGCAAGCTTAGGTTATAGCCGGCTACAGATATTGAAATTGGATCTCCCAACGGAGCAATCATTTCCACTTTTATCATTTCACCAGGCACACAACCCATCTCCATTAATTTTATAAATATCTCATCATTTGCAAAATGATCTATTCTTACACTTTTACCGGTCTTTATCTCTGAAAGCTTTTTCATAGTTACTTGCAAAAGTAATCTTCTTAAAACCTTGTTATTACAAGAGCAATCCGGATTTACTTTTCCGATACGAATTGACGGCAACTTATTTTTGCGTATGTCTATGGTGGCATTTCATTATGCTGATATTAAATCACGCATCCGGCAAAAGCAAAAACTGTTACAATTTGTACGGCATTTGTTTATTGCAGAAAAGAAATCTCTTAAAAAAATTGATGTCGTTTTCTGCACAGATGAATATTTACTTTCGCTAAATAGGCATTTTTTAAATCACGATTATTTCACGGACATTTTAACATTCAATAATTCTTTTGATCATTCTGATACGATAATCGGAGAATTATATATTAGTTTAGATAGAATCAGAGAAAATTCGATTCAATTTGAAGCTATTTATGAAATCGAATTAATACGGGTGATTTTTCATGGTTTGTTACACTTATGTGGTTATAATGATTCTTCACAGGCAGATAAAGTTTTAATGAGACAAAAAGAAAACTTTTATTTGAAGCAATTTGAAACGTTTCACGTGGAAACGAAGTAAATTTTTAATATTAACCGATGTTTAATCAATATGATGTAATTGTGGCAGGAGCCGGTCATGCAGGATGTGAAGCAGCAGCCGCGGCCGCTAATATGGGCAGTAAAGTGTTGCTGATAACTATGAACATGCAAACAATTGCCCAGATGAGTTGCAATCCGGCAATGGGCGGCATTGCGAAAGGGCAGATTGTAAAAGAAATTGATGCGTTGGGAGGTTATAGCGGAATGGTAACGAACAGAAGCCTGTTACAATTCCGGATGTTAAACAAAAGTAAAGGTCCGGCAATGTGGAGCCCGCGCGCGCAATGCGACCGTATGCTGTTTGCATCGTCCTGGCGTTCATTATTAGAAAAAACACAAAACGTAGATTTTTACCAGGATACTCTACAAACGGTGGTTGTTGAAAACAATACCGTATATGGTGTAACTACCGGTCTGGGGCACCAAATTTTTGCAAAATCTGTAGTTCTAACCAGCGGTACATTTCTAAATGGCGTTATTCATATTGGTGAGAAGCGATTTGGCGGTGGCAGGGTGGCTGAAAAAGCTGCACTTGGCCTAACCGAACAATTAGAAAAATTGGGCTTTATCAGTAGCCGGCTAAAAACAGGTACGCCACCGCGCGTGGATGGAAGAAGTTTAAATTATTCGGTAATGGAAGAGCAAAAAGGCGACGAAGAAATGACCGGTTTTTCATTTATGGAAAACCCGGCTATTAAAGCAGAAGCTCAGCTTAGTTGTTATATCACTTATACGAATACTTCGGTACACGATATTTTAAAAACCGGTTTTGATAGAAGCCCGATGTACACCGGCAGGATAGCAGGTACCGGGCCAAGGTATTGTCCGAGTATTGAAGATAAAATCAACCGGTTTGCCGAGCGTGACCGGCACCAGATATTCGTAGAGCCGGAAGGATTTGATACGGTAGAAATTTACGTGAATGGCTTCTCTACTTCTCTACCGGAGGAGGTACAACACAAAGCGTTGCAACTGATACCGGGATTTGAAAACGTAAAAATGTTCCGGCCGGGTTATGCCATTGAATACGATTATTTTCCGCCGACTCAGCTAACAAATTCATTAGAAACAAAGCTGATCAAAAACTTATTTTTTGCAGGACAAATAAATGGTACCACCGGCTATGAAGAAGCGGCCTGCCAGGGCATAATTGCGGGTATGAATGCACATCTTGCGGTAAGAGACCAGCCGGCTTTCGTTTTAAAAAGAAACGAAGCATATATTGGCGTACTTATAGACGATCTGATTAATAAAGGTACCGATGAGCCGTACCGCATGTTTACGAGCCGCGCAGAATACAGAACATTGCTCCGGCAAGACAATGCCGACTTACGGCTAACAGAAAAGAGCCATGCCGTTGGTTTAGCCACAACAGAGCGATTAAAAAAAGTACAACAAAAGAAAGCTAATACGCTTTCTATAAAAAGTATTTTAGAAATTACCTCCGTAGAGCCTTCAGAAATAAATACTTATTTACAGGAACAGGATTCTGCGCTGATTACTGAAAAGCAAAAGTTGTCTAAAATATTATTACGGCCGGACATCAGCCTGGCTGGTTTAATTAAAACATCGGATAAGATACAAGTGCTGCTTAATAAGTATACTATAGAAGAACTGGAGCAGGCAGAAATACAGGTGAAATATGAACGCTATATTGAAAAGGAAGAAGACATGGCAAAACGCTTAAGCCAGTTGGAAGCACTTACCATTCCGGAAACATTTGATTATAACCGCATAACGGCTTTAAGCAATGAAGCACTTCAAAAATTCCGGAAAATAAAACCTAAAACATTAGGGCAGGCGAGCCGTATAAGTGGTGTAAACCCAAGTGATATACAAATGCTTATGGTTTATATCGGCCGGTAACGCTACAACAACAAGTTCTTAGTCCTGATTAGTTTTGCACGATGTACTTTGCTTATTTGCAAAATACAGGTTAAAAGCTGCTATAACTTACTCAGGTACCCGCCGCTGTAGTAATATTACACAAAAACCCGCCTGCGGTTGTACAAACATATATTTTTAATACTATTCATATTTTGTTGCTTTACAGCTAACTCCCAGACTTTTGAGCTGCAAGGTACCGTATATGATTATGCCAACCGGCAACCGGTGGATGCAGTGTCGGTAATATGTACCTGCGGTAGCGGCACGGTTACCGGTTCAAACGGGCATTATACGCTCCGGGTTTCGCAGCAGGACTCTGTTTATTTCTCTTACTTGGGGAAAAACACGGTTAAATATCCGCTGGACACGATTAAAAATATTGCTGACTTTGAAATCGGGCTTCATATAGATGCCAGGTGGTTGCCCGAAGTAAAGGTATTCACACATAATTACCGGCTCGATTCTATTCAAAACCGCAGGGATTACGCCAAAATATTTGACTATAAAAAACCGGGCTTGCGCATCAATAGCAATACTACACCTACTTATATTCCCGGCTCCGTTACAGCCGGCCTCGATTTGGATGCACTGATAAATATGTTTCGCTTCCGCCGCAACCGGCAAATACAGAGTTTTCAAAACAGGCTGCTGCAGGAAGAGCAGGATAAATATATTGATCACCGCTACAGCAAACGGCTGGTAAAACAACTAACTGCCTTGGAGCCGCCCGAGATTGATTCTTTTATGACAGCTTACCGGCCGCAATACGACATACTCCAACAAATGAACGACCTCGAGTTAGGCTATTATGTACAACTCTGTTTTAAAGACTATACCCGGCAAAAGATGAGTTCCCCGGCAAGGCGCACGATCTTAGGGGTGGAATAAAATTGCTCACTGCCTATATAACCCTTTTAAGCCCTTCTTCCTAACCGATGAGGCCAACCTTCCGGCTGATCTCCAGCATGCGCTCTATGGGCTTTAAAGCAGCCTTCCGCAGGCCTTCTTCCATTAACAGTTCCGGCGTTTCGTATTCCATACATAGGTACACCTTCTCCAGTGTGTTCAGTTTCATGTGCGGGCAATCGTTACAGGCGCAGCTATTGTCGGGCGGTGCGGGAATAAACGTCTTCTCCGGTGCATCCTTTTGCATCTGGTGCAGTATGCCGGTTTCGGTGGCTACAATGTATTCCTGCGTACTGTCCTGCACTGCATAGCGGAGGATCTGCGTAGTGCTGCCGATATAATCTGCCACGCGCAGGATAGCGTCTTCGCATTCGGGGTGGGCGAGGACCTTAGCAGCCGGATGGCGCATTTTTAGCTTTATTATTTTTTCAAGGCTGAAAATTTCGTGCACCATGCAGGCGCCATTCCATAAGACCATATTCCGGCCGGTCTTTTTGTTGAGGTATGCGCCCAGGTTTTTATCCGGTGCAAAAATGATGGGTTGTTCCTCCGGAATACTCTCAATAATCTTCTCCGCATTGCTGCTGGTGCAGATAATATCGCTCAGCGCCTTTATCTCGGCCGAGCAGTTGACGTACGATACCACCAGGTGGCCCGGATGCTGCTCTTTAAAGCGCTTAAACAAGGGCGCGGGCGCACTGTCGGCCAGCGAGCAGCCGGCGTTTAAATCGGGCAGTAACACCTTTTTGGAAGGGTTCAGGATCTTGGCCGTTTCTGCCATAAAGTGCACACCGGCAAATACAATGATGTCGGCGTTTGTTTTAGATGCATATTGAGCCAGCCCCAGGCTATCCCCAATATAGTCGGCCACATCCTGGATGTCGGGCTCCTGGTAGTAGTGCGCGAGCAGCACAGCATTCTTTTCCTTCTTCAGCCGTTCTATTTCTGCAAACAAGTCAATCGCCGGATCAATATCAATATCAAGGAACCCTCTTTTGGGCACTTTCAGCATTGCTTCTTCAATGTTCATATCTTTTGTAGTATGTATTTAATAATACTTATTTATATAAAAAAGCTATTACTATTACGGGTGTGTATATCGTAATAACTTTCTTATACACAGGGTGCAAAGTTAATTATCCCATAGGTTTTTCACAGGTATTCACATAAACGTTAACAGCAGCAATATACAGCGGGCCTGCATTTTACCGGTTTATAAACATCTAAAGTATAAGAGCAATACACACTGCACATTTGCAGTATGCACAGGTATGCACTGTGCATTAAGGGCGGATAAATGGTTTGCATTTTACTGCTTTCCGCAATTTGGGTATAAAACGGTGCATTTGTTCAATCCGTTTGCACAAATGCGATGATGATTTTTGTGTTTTTACACCCGTTATGCAGGTTATGCACAGGGGTGGTGTGAATAGTGGAAGATGAAGTAAGATGTGCTATTTTGTGATGAAAAAGCAGTTGCCCGATTTATTTATAATTGCCGGTTGTAATGGTGCAGAAAAACAACTGCATCTTATACCGTACTTCCCGAACTGTTGCAGGTAAAAGAGTTTGTAAATGCAGATGAAATTGCGAGGGACTTTCTCCTTTTCAGCCGGATAAGGTGGCTATTGAAGCCGGTAAAATAATGCTTCGGCGGCTGCAGGATTTGCTCCATCAAAAGGTGGATTTCGCTTTTGAAACCATGCTTGCTACCCGCAGCTTTGTTAGTTTTATTAATCAGGCAAAGCAAATTGGTTATACTGTTCATCTTATATTTTATTGGTTGAACAGTGTAGAACTTGCAATTGAACGTGTTAAGATAAGAGGTGTTTTAGGAGGACATAATATTCCAACGGAGACTATTATCCGACGGTATGATGCTGGGCTGCGAAACTTTATACATTTGTGCAAAGACAGTGTAGATTACTGGATGTTGATGGATAATTCTAAAACAGAACCAGTATTTATTGCAACAGGAGGAAAAGAACAATTACAGATTATTAACTCTGAAAAGTGGTTAACCATACATAAACTGATAACAGATGACGCCGGAAGAAATTAGGAATAAAGTATTGCAAGGCACAAAATTAGCCGTTGAGCGCTTAATAGAACAAACGCGCAAAGAGAACGGCTATCTCGTTGTATCGCAGGATGGTAAAGTAGTGAAGCTTTATGCGAAGGATATAAAGCGGTAGTAATTTTTAATTGTTTGATGCCATAAAATAATCTGGTTAGTATGAGTTATGAAGGCAAAATGCTTGAAGATTTAAAGATGCCTTCAAGAAAGGAAGTAGAACAGGCACTACTGCTTGCATTATTTAAAAATAATGGCACCATCAAAGAATTTAGTGCAGGTGAAGATATTGTAGATGTAATAGCAACAAATTATGGATTAAACGAAGAACAGAGAAATGCTTATTTATCAACTATTTATAAGAAAGAAAACAGAGTTAAAAGGTCATCACTTTGGCATCGTTTACTGTTTCGTGCTGCTGATAACTTGGCAAAGGAGAAATTGGTTTCTCGCCCTACTCAAACACTTTTACTTACAAAAAGGAAAGAGTGGATGCTTACTGAAAATGGTTATGATGCAGTTTTGAATCATTTAAACATTCCAACAGAACAAAAAGAAATCTTACCAATTCGGTCTTATGAAGTTCAAAAAATAATTAATAAATTAATTGAGACACCAAGACTCAATGATTATCAGCCAATCGAAGAAAGAAAGGTGTCTACTATTGTTACTAAAGAGATTTCAATTAGAAAACGTGGTTTCCGGCAAGCTGTTATTGAAGTATACGATTTTAAGTGTGCAGTTTGTGGATTAAAAATTAATTCTCCAAAACGTACTATTTGGGAAGTTGAAGCAGCGCATATAGTACCACATAGTTTTAAAGGGAAAGATGATATTTTAAATGGTTTATCACTTTGCCATTTACACCATTGGGCATTTGATGTAGCCTGGTTCAGTATTTTTGATAATTATTCAATTATTGTTTCTCCTGAAGCAAACAATCTAAGGGATGAATTCGGTAAACTTGGTAACTACGATTTAGTAAAAGCACTTACTAAATCTGTTTCAAAGATTGCTTTACCCTCTTATGAGAATGTTTATCCACATCTAAACTCGATCAAATGGCATCGGGAAAATGTTTTTAATAAAAAATAGAATATGAAAAGTCAAAAGAAAAATACTGTTTTTTATTCTTTGAATGAACAAGATATTCAACATGTTGCAAAAAGAGTAGTTAAACGAAAGCTTGACGACATGGAAATTGAAAGTGTAAAAAGAGTAATTTCCTCTAACATAAGTTGGTATGAGATTACAAAAGATGCTATTCATGAAATAATTAGAGCAAAAGAAGAATTCAATCCTATTGTAACAACTTAGCTTTTAAGAAAAGCAGGTTTATCTGGATAAGTCAGGTCCAAATTGGGCAAATGGTGGCCAGATTATAAATTTGATAAATGAGTTTAATGCTGCAAGAAAACGATTTAGTACTTCCGGTGGTATTGTTAATCTGGTTTGTATAAACGGCTGTTGTTATGGTAAGACCAGAGAACGATATGAATATAAAGCAAAGGGTAATTACTATAAAGTTTGTGGGCAGCGATTTTGGGAATTAATTTCAGGAAATGCTACTTTGTACACCGATCTTATTATTCCATTAGGATACAAAGCTCAGGAAAGGAATGATGAATTTAATGAAATGTTTAACAACCTTACTAACAGATTAACTTTAGAATTTATGCAAGACTTTTGTAACATAGATGGAAGTATTAACTGGAACAAGCTAATTGTTTTTAATTCTGAATTTGTACCAAATAAAACCTAAACAAAGAATTAAGCAGAAATTACCCTCTATAAAATCTCCTTAATCGCCCCATAAAATCTCCTGAACCGCTTTTTTCATTTCCCAACCTCTTTTATCTTCCGTTTCCAATTGTTTTTTAAGCCTGCAGGTGCAGTCTGCAACTATATGCAAGCGGGCACCCTGCGGTGCCGGTATACCACACAATCGCTGCCCATTGGTGTTCACCAGCTACAGTATAACAAAGAAGGCATGGCAGCCATTACCCAAACGGTGGAAGCAGTTGATAATGGCGATACCATGAAGGGCATTATAATGGGTTGAAATATTCCACGTGGAAAGTAAAATGTTGAAAGCCGGAGCTTATATGTCCCGGCTTTTTATTAAAGGATGCATTAAGAAAGGCAAGTATTCAGCTTTTGCGAAGAGCAACACACAACTTATCGGCACTTAAATTGTCCCTCTTCTTTTTCAAATTTAACCTGATGAAATATGCCTTTTTGTGCAGTGTTGCGCTGGCATCGCTGTTGAGCACAAGTTGCAACAACACTAAAAAAGAAGAAAATAAGGACAAGGCCGATACTGTGGCCACCACCGCGCAGGAGCTTAACCTGCCGGCGCCTTACAATACCAAATCTGTCGCTAACTATTGTAAAGTAATTGGCTGGCAACAAGGCAAAACGCCCGTTGTACCGGCAGGCTTCACTGTTACTGCTTATGCGAAAGATTTGATCAATCCACGCAACGTATATCAGGCGCCCAACGGCGATGTATTTGTGGTAGAATCGAATACCGAATCCAAAGGCATTAAGGATAAGCTGAACGGCAAAGCAAAATCGCAGCGGCTGGACGAAAGTGCTAACCGCATTACTTTGCTGCGCGACAAAAACAAAGATGGTGTACCGGAAAGCCGTACTGTTTACCTCGCTGGTCTTACCCAGCCGTATGGTGTACTGGTAATAAACAATGCCTTTTATGTAGCCAATACCGATGGCGTGTGGCAATATCCATACAACCCGCAGGATAGCATAATGACATCGCCGGGCAAAAAAATTGTGAAATTGCCTGCCGGTGGTTACAACAACCACTGGACGCGCAACATTATTGCCAATAAAGACGGAAGCAAAATATTTATTGCTGTAGGCAGTGGCAGCAATGTAGCCGAGCATGGTTTAGCAAACGAAGTGCGCCGCGCCGACGTGCTGCAGGTAAACCCTGATGGCAGCGGCGAAATAACATACGCAAGCGGCCTCAGAAACCCGGCCGGCATTGCCCTCCAGCCTAGTACCGGCAAACTGTATGCAGCGGTTAATGAGCGCGACGAATTAGGCGACGAGCTGGTGCCGGATTATTTTACCAGCGTGCAACCCGGCGGCTTTTATGGCTGGCCTTATAGTTATTACGGTGCACACGAAGACCCGCGGATGAAAGACAAACAGCAGCCGGAACTGGTAAAAAAAGCGATTGTTCCGGATGTGTCGCTGGGCTCGCATGTAGCAGCGTTGGGGCTCACTTTTTATCATGGCAATATGTTTCCGGCACAGTACGCCAATGGTGCTTTCATTGGCGAGCATGGCTCCTGGAACCGTTCTGCGTTAAGTGGGTACAAAGTGGTGTTTGTACCCTTTGCTAACGGTAAGCCTGGCAAGCCCGAAGATTTTATGACAGGTTTTATTGCGGATGAAAATAAGAAAGAGGTATATGGCCGGCCGGTAAACCTTGCCGTGCTGCAGGATGGTTCTTTGCTGCTGGCAGATGACAGTGGTAATACAGTGTGGCGGGTAAGCTATAAATAACGAACCGGCGCTTGAAATTTTATTATTCAATAAATGATGTGTGGGTGGGAAGAGTTAATTTTAAACATTACTTTTTACGCAGGTAGCTGAGATGTGTGCCACTCGTGCTTTAATAAAGCGTAAGCATATAAATCAACAAAAATATTGTTTAGAAATGCTCCTTGCCGTATGATGCCTTCTTTATTAAAATGAAGCCTTTCGGGTATGGACTGGCTTTTATAATTCCCCGTTGCACAATGTATTTCTAAGCGGTTCATACAGAGTTTCATAAATGCATATTGGATAATAGAGGTACACGCTTTTGTAATGATGCCTTTGCCCTGAAAACTTTTGGCTAACCAATAACCAATCTGTGCAATTTTATGCTGGCGGCTGATGGAATACAACCCGATTCTTCCGGCAAGAACGCCATTGCACAAGATGGCAAAAGATATTTCAGAATGGCTGGCCTGCCGCTTTCGCGAACGTTCCATAAATTTTTCAAAATCAGCTTCGCAACGTATTTTGTCAACCCAGGGCAGCCACGTGCGCAGGTGTCTTCTGTTAACATTGATTAGTGCAAAAAAATCGGCTGCGTATTCCAAACTAAATGGCTCTAATGCAATGGTATCATCAACCTGTATCCTCATAATCATTTTGCGCAGTTAGTTAATACAGGTATTGCATTGCTTTTATAAGGAAAATACTTGCAGCGTTTTTTACATCGGGTGCGCACGGTTGCCTTTCTCACTATTATAATTGTCTTTGCGGAAGAACAGAAAGCGCACGATTAGCAGAATGACGACAGCCGCTGCCATCAGCAGTAATGTTACGCCGGAGCGCAGGATATCGGCCCAGCCGATAAGGGTGATATTCCAAACTTTTAGAATGAGCAGCAGAATAAAGGCAATGCTGAATAGAGCGATTAAAAAGCCAATCAGTTTTTTCATAAAAATTAATGGATGAATATTTAAAAATAGGTCTCCCGGCGTTACATTTTGCTGAGCCAGTCTTTCTTTTTTGCCTCAAATTCTTCCTGCGTAATAATGCCTTCGGTTAACAGCAGTTTTAGTTTTTGCAGTTGCACAACAGGGTCGGCATTCGCATTGTTGGCGGTAACCGCATCTTGTTGAGCAGCAAACAGTTTTCCTATCTCCATGCCGGCGCCCAACTGCAATCCTGCGCCGGCCAGGCCGCCTTCATTACGGGCTGCATCGCGCAGGGCTTTCAGCTTTTCCATTTCTACGTAATTCAGGCCGCCTTGTGCAGCAGCCATTGTTTCGGCGGTTACATCGGCTATACTGTTTATTCGTTTTTGGGTTTGCGCATCAAAAGCGGTTCCGCCAATCCGGAAATCAGTCAGCTCAAAACCAATCATCTCAAATTCAGCATTTAAACTTTCCTTTAGTACGGTTGAAATGGCTGATAACTGTGCATCTATTTGCTGATAAGAAATCCTGGCTTCCGCCAGATAAGAAATAATTTTTTGTGCAATGCGGCTTTGCAGCAGCGCCCGTACATCAGCCGTAGAATACACATCTTTAAATCCAACAATTTCTGTAAAAAACGCCTGTGGTTTTTGTATGCGAAAAGAATAATTTCCATTCATCCCTAACTCTACCGGAAAACCATATACGGCATCCACATATTTAACCGGCGATGCAGTGCCCCAGGGCTGGTTTACCGATTCGGCTTTGCGGTAAAAGAAAAGGTGCATCTTATGCTCGCTTTCACCGGCCTGCTTTAGTTTTTGCAGCGTGGTTATAAACGGATGATTGCCGGTTTCTAAAAAATAAACGCCTTCTTCCGAAAGTACATCTGCCACTTTGCCTTCATATACAAGCAGGCAGCCTTGTCCCGGCGCTACAATTAGCTTACTGCTGTTTTTAATCTCTTCCGTAGGCGCAGGAAATTTGTATAATAATATACCTGGCTGCTGGTTCGTCCATTCGATAACGGTAGCAAACTGTTTTTTAAAAAAATGGGTCAGGCTCATAGCGCTTAATTTAGTTTGTATTGGTTAACAATCGTTCCCGTTTTACTGATAACTACCACCGACGTATAGTCCATTAATACAAAGCCATTAGCAAAGGAGATAGCTTTGGAAGGCTTGATATCTGTAAGGCCGGTTGTCCATTTTACAGCGCCGGTATTTACTTCCAGGCTTTGCAGGTTAAGCGGCGCATCGGGCGAAGCGTTTACTTTCGCTACTATCAGCAGGTCATCCTTATTATTTAGCAAAACTTCCGGCGCGAAGTACAACCTGCCGGGCGTTACGTCTTTAAAGGAAAGTACACGCGCGTTTTCCATACTCGTTTTGCTGATCAGTATTTTTTTATATGGATCTGCGTCAGTGAATATGCCCGAGCCGCCATAATCCCTGGTCCAGGATGGTGACGTCAGCATATCCTTTGGTCCGCCGCCATTGTCTTTGTAGGTGATCTTCAGCAGTTGCAGTTTCTCATCGGGATAATCGAAGCCCTGGCGAGTAAAGGTGAAATATGTTTTTTCAGTAGCACCGGGCAATAAGGTAGCAAAGCCGCTTTCCGCATCGTATAATTCGTCTTTGGTATATAGCTTATCTGCCAGCGGGTAATACGTAAAATTTTTGCCGTCGTTTGTCAGCAGTGTCAGGCCATCGCCATACGTATCGTACATAAATTCTACCGTGGCAATGCCAGTCTGCAGCCGGGGCTGGGTTTTAAATAAAGCGGTACTCATATCTGTTGCAGCAAGGCTTACTTTATCTATTTTATACAGTTTATTTTTATTGATGATACAATACAAATCGCCATTAGCAAAAAGACGTGTTTTCACATCCGACATCGGCGAATTATTACCGGTTACCTGCAACAGCCGGCTGCTGATTTCCTTCTTGTTTTGCACATCATAAAAGGAGAGGTAAAACCCGTTCTTAGTAGTACCGCTGTAATAGTTTCGTTGTGCAACCATTACGGCAACCGGTTGCTGGTTGTTATTCCGGGTAAATAGCTCTATGGAAGAATTCCACAAAGAAAAATTGTCTTTGGCTGCAAGCGGCTGTACAGACTGGCCGGCAGTTAAATAACCGGTGGTGGACGAATTGCGCTCGCTCAGGCTGATTAATAAACCGAAGCCAATAAATACAAAAAAGACAGCCAGGATAAAAAGGACAAGTTTTTTTGTTGGCCGGGCAACGGCAGGCGGTGGCGTTACATGCTTATAGTTATAATTAATATTGATGTCATCGTTGTCCAGAAAATATTCGGTACCGCAACTGCTGCAGCGATAATAATCCGGCTTCACCGCTGTGTTTTGCGTGCTTCCGCACTGCGGACATTTGATTGCTTTTATCTGTTTTGCCATTAATGATCTGTCGGTGTAACTTAAAGTGGATGCAGGCTTATAAAGTCCATACAATAGCGTTTTTGCTTATCAAAAATATTCTATTCCGCTATAAGTGAACAGGAGCAGGACTAATAGTTAATGGAAGAGGGCAAATATTCCGGTGAAACGTAGAAAGATGGTTTTTAACCGAGTAACTTTTCGTAAGCAGTATGGTATTGTTTGAAGTTGAAGCTATCAATCGCCTGCTGCATATTCGCTGCTATCTGATCGTTGCACAAATTACCAATGCTGCCTTCGTGTGTATGATAAATGTGCGTTGAATATTGAAAATTGCCTGCTTCAATGGCTAAACCTATTTGTTTGTATGCATCGCGAAAAGGAACGCCTTGTAATACGAGTTTATTTACTTCTTCCACGCTGAATAAGTACTTGTATTTTTCATCCTGCAGAATGTCGTTTTTCACTTCCATATTGCTAAGCATCAGACCCGCCATGTCTATACAATTGCGCAGTGTTTGGAACGCAGGAAAAAGGTGTTCCTTCAGCAGTTGTAAATCGCGGTGATAACCCGAAGGTAAATTGGTCGTCATCAGCATAATTTCGTTTGGTAAAGCTTTGATGCGGTTGCAGTAAGAACGTATCAGTTCAAACACATCCGGATTTTTTTTGTGGGGCATGATGCTGCTGCCGGTAGTAAGCTCCGGCGGAAAAGAAATAAAGCCGAAGTTTTGATTTAAGTATAAGCAGGCATCCATGCTTAAACGCGCCAATGTATCGGCAACATTGGCCAGCGCAGAGGCTACAATACGCTCTGCTTTACCACGACCCATTTGCGCGTACACAACATTATAGTTTAGATCGGCGAAGCCTAACAATTGGGTAGTTAAGGTGCGGTTAATCGGAAACGAAGAACCGTATCCGGCGGCAGAACCCAACGGATTTTTATTCACTATATCATACGCCGCTTTAAGTGTAATCACGTCATCGGATAAACCTTCGGCATACGCGCCGAGCCACAAGCCAAAGGAAGAGGGCATGGCTAACTGCAGATGCGTATAGCCGGGTAATAAAACATCTTTTAACGCATTGCTTTTGTTTATAAGCAATTGAAAAAAGGATTGAACGGCGAGCACTGTTTTTTCTATTTCGTCCCGCAAAAAGAGTTTGATGTCCACCAGTACCTGGTCGTTGCGGCTGCGGGCGGAATGTATTTTTTTACCTATATCGCCAAGCTTTTGCGTGAGCAGCATTTCGATCTGCGAATGAACGTCTTCAATATTATCATCAATGGTAAATGGTAAATTGTCAATTGAAGAAGGTTGTGTAGTTTGATAGATATTTCTTAATTCCTCTATAAGCAAATTAGCTTCTTCGTTGGATAATAAGCCGATGGTTGCGAGCATTTTTGCGTGGGCAATATTGCCCAGCACATCAAACGGCGCGAGCAGGAGATCGAACTCGCGGTCTCTACCAACCGTGAAAGCCTCAACGCTTTTGCCAACGTTGCCCGAGGAAGTGTTATCGTCTTTTTGCCACAGTTTCATAATGGTTACCGGTTGTCGGATGCTGATTTTTGAAAGTCATTTAAATTCGTTTCTACCATTGAGTGAACTTATTTATTCTTTTACTCAAAGCATCCTATTCTTTTTATAATTCGTTATAAGTAATTCTTTAAAATTATTCATCACTTACTGCTTATAATCTATTATCTTTTTTTGTGGAAAAAAAGAACGAAAAAAGCCACAGGGAAACGATATACAGTACGTTTCCCTGCTATGCCCTGATGTAGCTTATACACTGCTGTGAATTGTGCTGCAGTAATGCTACAACAAAGCGAAGAATGTAGCGAATAACGGGATTTATTTAAGTCTATGTAATTTTAATTATGCATTCACTTTAATATATCCTTCCAAGAGCCGGTTTCAAATAGAAAATTAAAATAAACAATCGTTTTGTCACATCACTTTGCGCATAAATAAAAGATGTTTAATAAAATCAGCCTTACAGCGTCTTCTGCTATATCCTTCCACAATTGCTATGGTCACCGCCTTTGAAAAACGTCTTATCTGGCTGCCTGCTTCGTACAATTCAAATTTGGGTAGCGATAAGCTTACTTTGTGCACTTCAATGCCAATCTTATAATTCAATATAAACTTCTAATTCCCAATAACTTTTTATAACAAACAATATTGTCAAATACAGGAATCCTGTAACCAGTGGCCTGATTGCTTTATTTTACAGGTTGTATTAAATCCCAAAGGTTGCCATACATATCTTCAAACACAGCTACTGTTCCATAAGCTTCAATTGATGGCGTTCTTACAATGGAGATATTATTAGCCAGTAAGTTTTGATAATCTCTTTCAAAATTATCTGTATGTAAAAACAAAAATACCCGTCCGCCCGTTTGATTACCTATCCTGCTCTCCTGTTCTTTGGAAGCTGCTTTTGCTAATAATACATTGCATCCTGTTGAGCCTGCTGGTTTTATTAACACCCATCTTTTTGTACTACTCAAAACCGTATCTTCTACCAATTCAAAACGGAGCTTTGTTGTATAATACCGGATTGCTTCATCATAATCTTTTACGACCAGTGCTATGTAGGCAATTTCCTGTTTCATCTTGTTGTTTATTAACCGCTTTTTATCAAACCCACAAACCCGTAACCCGTCACTCCTGCCCCGCCACCGCACTCACCAGCTTAATATAGGTTTCTATGCCATTGCGAATTTCTTCTATATAAATAAACTCATCCGCCGTGTGGCTGCGGGCACTGTCGCCCGGCCCCATCTTTAATGCCGGGAATGGCATTAGGGCTTTATCACTGGTGGTAGGCGAGCCATAATAGCCATGACCTAATGCAATGCCGGCCTGCACCAAGGGATGATCAATAGAAATAGAAGTGGAACGCATTCGCGTAGTGCGTGGCTTGAAAGTGCTCTTCAGATTTTGCTTCAGTGCCTCTAATATTTCTTCAAAAGTGTAGAGTTCATTTACCCGCACATCTATTACATACCTGCATTGCGATGGCACCACATTGTGCTGCCTGTTTTCTGTTTCTATAATCGTTACACTCAATCTCGATTCGCCTAACAACGGACTTACTTTTTCAAACTGGTAGCTGCGTATCCAGTTAATATCATCCACCGCTTTATACAGGGCATTTTCGCCTTCGTTGCGCGCCGCATGACCGGCACGGCCATACGCTGTGCAATCGATAACCATAAGCCCGCGTTCGGCAATCGCCATCTCTAATTTTGTAGGCTCGCCCACAATACCAAAATCAATGTTTCCCAGGTACGGCAATACCAGTTCTATCCCGTTTACACCGCTTATTTCTTCCTCGGCGCTTGCAGCAAAAACAATGTTGTGGTCAAGGCCGGGCGCATTATAAAAATGTAGAAATGTAGCCATCAGCGATACCAGGCAACCACCGGCGTCGTTGCTGCCGAGCCCGAACAGTTTGCCTTCTTTTTCCACCGGCGTAAACGGGTCTATGGTGTAGCCTTTATTTGGCTTTACGGTATCATGGTGCGAGTTTAATAAGATAGAAGGTTTGGCCGCATCGTAGTGAGCATTTTTAGCATAAATATTATTACCGACTCTTGAACAGGGAACTGTATTACTATTGAAGAAATCAACAATTAATGCTGCCGTGTCGTTTTCTTCTTTCGAAAAAGAAGGCGTGCTGATGAGCTGCTTTAATAAATCAATTGCTTTGCCGGTTAGTAATGTTATATCGTTATTCATGTATAATGCTTGTACCGGCAGCGCCTGCTGCCAGTTGTTGTAATTGTTCTGCTTTGCCAATCACTACGCGGTGTACGCCTTTGTGGAGCGCAGCAAAGGCATTGTCTAACTTTGGTATCATGCCGGCATAAATAACCTGTTGTTCTTTTAAATCTTTATAAGAAGACAAATTAATAGAATTAATTACTGAACTATCGTCATTAATGTCTAATAATACACCTGATTTTTCAAAGCAATAAATAAGATGCACTTCATATAATTTACTCAGGGCCTGCGCTATTTCCTGCGCGATGGTATCGGCGTTGGTGTTAAGTAACTGGCCTTCCTTGTTGTGGGTGATAGGTGCGATAACCACACTTATGTTTTGCAGTAGCAGGCTTTGTAAGAGAGCCGTGTTAACAACATCTATGTCACCGGCAAAACCATAATCCACCTCACCCAAACCCTCTCCATAGGAGAGGGCTTTAGAGCGACGCTTGTGAGATTGAATCAGGTTGCCATCGGCACCGGACAGGCCAATGGCATTACAGCCATTCGCCTGTAGCTGCGCTACGATGGTTTTATTAATAAGGCCTGCATATACCATTGTTACTATTTTCAATGTTTCGGCATCGGTTATTCTTCTGCCATCAATCACCTGTTGTTCGATGCCTAATCGGACAGCGAGCTTAGTGGCTAATTTACCGCCACCATGAACAAGAATTGCAGCTCCTGTTTTCTGACGTGGTGAAAAGCAATGAGCAAACGTTTGTAAAAATGATTTCAGTTTTTGTTCCTCATCTATAATGTTGCCACCGATTTTTATAATGTAGAGTTTGCCCATGAAAGCTAATCAATCAACGATTTAAATGCTGTTTTAAAATTTGTAAGCTGTACCGGTGAGAGCTTGCCAACAACAGCCACAATTTTGTTGTCTTCCACTGTTGCTAATCTTGAAACTTTAATTACAGACGGGGCTCTCAGGTTATTAATATTATCAGGCTGTAATACGATCTGGTAAGGTAATAATGTTGCAGGGATGACTGAGGAAATCAAAGCTATGATCACATCATTATAATTATCTTTCGTTTGTGCAATCACAACCGCAGGTCTTGCTTTAAAAGAAACTAAATCGGTAAACGGGAATGAGACAATTACAATATCGCCGGTTTGCATAATCGCTTATTTGTTTACATAATCCTGGTACAAATCCTCATTAGTATCTTCTAAATAACTTTTAAATGCTTTAGGAGATTGTTGTAAACTTATACTTCGTAATGCATCTTCTTCCTCATCAATAAAAGTTATTAAAACCTTGTTTGTTTTATTAACCGGTGCCGCTTCCAACAATTTAATTTCTCCATTTTCAAATACACCTTTCACAGTAATCATAACATAGTTGTTTTTATTAAATTTACTAAACACCATTGAGAATAGAAGAGATCACCGCCTGCGCCGCCCATACCCGGTTAGCTGCCTGTTGTGTTACCACACTGTTCGGTCCGTCCAGTATTTCATCGCTTAGTTCCACATTTCTTCTCACCGGCAGGCAATGCATTACCCTGGCATTATTGGTTAGTTCGAGCTTTTTGCTGGTGAGCATCCAGCGCGGATCGTTCTCATAAATTTTACCATAATCAGTATAGGTACTCCAGTTTTTTACATACACAAAATCTGCGTTTTTCAAAGCCTCATCCTGGTTGTGTGTAATAATTGCGCCGTTAGTAAATTGTGTTGCCAGCTCATAATCCTCGGGATGCGTTATCACAAATTCCGTTTCTCCCCAAGCGTTTATCCACTGCGCAAAACTATTGGCAACACACTGCGGCAATGCCTTAACGTGCGGCGCCCAAGTGAGTACAATTTTTGGTCGCTGGTTACGGCTTGCAGGGTACGTATTAAGTGTTTCTTTGATAGTGACAACATCCGTCAAACTTTGCAGCGGATGTAACGTGGCGCTTTCCAGGCTAATTACCGGTACACCGCTGTGTTTTATAAATTCATTAATGTACAGTTCGCTGTAATCATCCTCGCGGTTTTTCAATGAGGGAAAGGTTCTGATGCACAGAATATGGAAGTAGTTGCCTAATATTGGCGCTGCATCTTTTACATGTTCTACGGTACTGCCGCTCATGATAGCGCCTTCTTCAAACTCCAGCGCCCAGCCTTCTTTGTCCACATTAAAAACAATGGCTTCCATGCCTACATTGCGGGCTGCTATCTGCGTACTTAACCGTGTGCGCAGCGAAGGATTCAGGAACAACAGGCCAATGCGTTTATCGGCGCCCAATGTGCGGTCTTTAAACGGATTGGCTTTAAAGGCCAATGCTTTTGCCACCAATGCATTAATGTCGGTAACATCGTGTACGGAAATGAATTGTTTCATGTTACGCTCAGGTTCTTGAAAGAAGTTTTTATTATTATACTACAAACTGATGTAATACTATTTAGCTTCGGTTGCCTGCCGGCAAAGGCCGGTGTCACGCACTTCAACGTTCTGTAATGCTATGCAGCAGCACTTACAATTTTGCAATTTATTTTTGCGCTGCTGTACAATGCTTTCTGCCTTTTTATATGTTTGTTTAAGGCGTCTAAGACCCTGAAGAACATAAAATGTAAGAAGTCCGGAGACTTCTTACAGCACCAGTATCCATCTCCTTTATCGCCATATTCAAAGCCTCTATGTAATTATGAACTTCATTCCAGTCATTCCTTTTTTCAGGATTTAAATCTTCTGCTTTAAAAAGCGCTTCCTGAAAGGTTGTTTGCGTACCTTCTATTTTACTCGATACTGTTGCTTCTTTGGTAACATGCATTTTGATAAAAAAATCAATGTCCGGTATCAAATCAGCAAAAGCATCTGCTTTACCAATAGACCGGTCTGCTTCACTAAGTAGCTGCAAAACAGAAGGGTCGGTTATCAGCCATTGTAAACAAATATTATTAGGACTAAAGCTTTTATATTCAATACGCTGTATAAAGCGTCCGGATTTAAAATCGGCTATGTCCAACTGTTTCATAACTGCAAATATAAAAATCCTTGTTTGCAGAAAACGCTGAAACTGCAATTATAAAATTTTATAATTGCAGTTTATTGCTAATCTACTTCCGCTTCCTGCTCTGCTTTTTTTGCTTTTGGCTGTATCTCTTCTATCGCCTCCTGCAGGGCTTCCAAAAACTCATCCGACTGTTTACGCGAAAGTGCTAAAGAAGGCAACAAACGAATTACATTCGGCTTTGCTTCGCCGGTAAAAATGTTGAAATTGTAGAGCAGTTTTTTACGCAAATCTTTCAATTTATCCGGTACATCAAAACCAATCATCAGGCCTTTGCCACGAATATTCTCGATGCCGTCAATCGTTCGCAAACGGTTCATCAGGTACATGCCGCGTTGCTTCGCAAATTCAATCAGGTTCTCTTCTTCCATTACTTCCAAAACGGCCAGCGCAGCAGCACAGGCCAAATGGTTGCCGCCGAACGTTGTGCCCAGCATACCGTGCTTTGGTTTGATGTGCGGTGCGATGAGCAGGCCGCCAACCGGAAAACCATTACCCATACCTTTTGCCATCGTATAAATATCTGCATTCACGCCTGCAAAATCATGACTGAAAAATTTACCGGTACGGCCATAGCCGCATTGCACGCTGTCTGCGATAAATACAGCGCCATGCTGATCGCAAAGCCTGCGGATCAACTGCAAGAAACTATCCGTTGCCACATTGATGCCGCCTACGCCCTGTATGCCTTCCACAATTACGGCGCACACCTCTTTGCCGCGTGTTTGAAAATATGTTTTCAGCGCAGCTTCATCGTTAAAGGTAAGAAAGTCAACATTGCTTGTTTCGTTAACCGGCGCCGCAATGCTCTTATTATCTGTAGTGGCAACGGCTAAGGAAGTGCGGCCGTGAAAGGCTTTTGTGAAAGCAACGATCTTCTTTTTACCGGTATGAAAAGAAGCTAATTTCATTGCATTTTCATTGGCTTCGGCGCCACTGTTTACGAGAAATAACTGGTACCCTTCTTTGCCGCTGAGTTTTACTAATTTATCGGCCAGTTCCTGCTGGATAGGAATATGCACACTATTGGAATAGAAAGCAATTTTTTCCAGTTGCTCCTCAATTCTTCTTACCCAGTGCGGGTGGGTATGGCCGATACTAATTACGGCATGACCGCCATACATATCAAGATATTGTACGCCGTTATCATCCCATACGTACGAGCCTTGTGCTTTGGTAATGGTGATGTCGTTAAGCGGATAAACGTCGAAAAGCGTGCCTTCGCCACTCCCGGAAGTGGAAGCTTGTAAACCGGTTGTTTTATTTTCTGAATTGCTCATAATAGTGTTATAATTTGATGGGGGCTTTTGTTCCCGGTAATGAGAACAAGAAGCTTTAAAAATAGGTTGATTTTAATCTGAGTCCTGTTGCTTCTTCCAGACCGGACATCAGGTTCATGTTTTGTACCGCCTGTCCGGATGCACCTTTCAGGAGATTATCTAAAATAGAATGTATTACCAATTTATTGTCCACTTTTTCCAGTTGGATGATGCATTTGTTGGTGTTAACCGCCTGCTTTAAAAAAACAGGTTCTTCGCTTACTGTGGTAAACGGATGCGTTGCATAAAAATCCCGGAACAGCTTTTTTATTTCTTCCAATGATAACCGGCAGTTAACTGTTGAGCTTACAAAAATGCCCCGGGTAAAATCGCCGCGCCAGGGAACAAACCTCACCCCTGATTCTTCTTCACCGGTGGAAAGAGGGAAAGAAGATTGAAGTTGATTTAATGATTGATGAATTTCTCCTGAATGCTGGTGTGCAAGTGTTTTATAAGCCTGGATATTATTGGCGCGCCAGCTAAAGTGCGAAGTAGCGCTTAAACTTTGCCCGGCACCGGTACTGCCTGTAATGCCGGTTGTATAAACTTCTTTTAATAAGCCTGCTTTGGCGAGGGGCAGTAAGCCTAATTGTATAGCGCTTGCAAAGCAGCCCGGATTGGCAATATTGTGTGCATTTTTAATTGCTTCCTTATTAAGTTCGGGCAGGCCATAAATGAAGTTGCGGATAAAGGTATGATGGCCTGCTGTTGGCTGCTGAAATGCTGCATTTTGTTGTAGGCGGAAGTCGTTGGATAAGTCAATAATTTTTATATGCGCCGGTATGGCATTCGCTTCTAAAAATGCTCTGGCCTCTCCATGGCCGGTGCAGAGAAAGAGAACATCAATTTCCCCGTCTCCTGAAGGGGGGAAAGGCAGAGTGCTGCTAAATTTCAAATCGGTTTCGCCTGTTAAATCCTGGTGCACCTGGTATATATGCTTACCTGCATTGCTATTACTGTGTACAAAGGCAATGGTCGCCTGCGGATGATTAATTAATAATCTGATCAGTTCACCCCCGGTATAACCTGCGCCGCCGATAATGCCAACACGGATACCACTATCCCCCCCCGCCCCTGAAGGGGAGCTTTTAGCGGCGCTTTCAAATTTATCTTCTAAATTATTCATGTTTTTCTCTTCTCAAAAATCAATAAATAATTAAACTTAAAAAGTGTTCGGAGATGCTTGCAGTTGTCCGTTTATCTTATGGTACATCGCTGTTTGATTACCGAATATTTTACTGAAGCCGCGAACATCTTCACCGGTCCAGCCGCTGTTCATCTCACCATAGCTGCCAAACTTGCTATTCATTAAATCATGCTCACTTTCAATACCGATGATCTGAAAACGATGGGGCTGTAATTGTACAAACACATCTCCGGTTACGTTCTGTTGCGAGCTTTGTAAAAAGGCTTCTATATCACGCATTACCGGATCGAGAATTTGTCCTTCGTGCAGCCAGTTGCCATAGAAATTGGCAATGGTATCTTTCCAGCTCAACTGCCACTTGGTAAGCACATGTTTCTCTAATGCGTGGTGCGCTTTGATGATAACCATGGGCGCAGCGGCTTCAAAACCCACACGGCCTTTAATACCAATGATCGTATCGCCCACATGAATATCTCTGCC
Source organism: Ilyomonas sp. (assembly GCA_965247435.1). Classification (GTDB taxonomy): domain Bacteria; phylum Bacteroidota; class Bacteroidia; order Chitinophagales; family Chitinophagaceae; genus Ilyomonas. The sequence goes on from OZ252019.1 coordinate 5,053,153, forward strand.
AATGCCATAAGCGCCGGCAATACTTTGCAGGTACTGTATAGCTTCGGACGGATGATTAAATGACTGGTTGTTTACTGCGGTTAATTCGCCCTGCTCAAAATGAAGCTTCACTTCTTCGCTGCCCTCTTTTGTAACCTGCGTAGGCCAGGCTTCTTCGGGCAGCAAGCCTTTGCTGTTGAGTGTTTCCCTGCCGCCAACGCTGGTGCCCCAGAGACCTTTATTGATAGAGTAAGCAGCTTTCTCAAAATTCATTGCTACGCCTTTGTCTTGGAGATAAGCGATCTCCTGTTCGCGGCTCAGTTTTAAATCGCGTATTGGTGTAATGATTTCCACCTCCGGAATCATAATATGAAACACCATATCAAACCTTACCTGGTCGTTGCCGGCGCCGGTGCTGCCATGTGCCACTGCTTTTGCATCCAGCTTTTTTACATGATCGGCTATGTGCAAAGCCTGCACTAACCGCTCGGCGCTTACGCTTAACGGGTACGTATTATTTTTCAACACATTGCCAAATACAAGGTATTTGATAATGCGGTCGTAATAGCCTTTTACGGCGTCAACGGCAGTGTGTGTTTTTACACCTAATGCGTAAGCGTGTGATTCAATTTTTTTTAGTTCTTCTGCTGTAAAACCGCCGGTGTTCACAATGATGCTATGTACTTCGTAGCCTTTGTCTCCGGTAAGATATTTTACACAGAAAGTAGTATCAAGCCCGCCGCTAAAACCAAGAACAACAGTGCCGCCTTCCCCTAAAGGAGGATTTGAGAAAGCGTCATCTTGTTTAGAAGTATCTGCAGATGAGTTGATGTTTTGCATGTGATAACAGGTGGTGTTTTATAATTTACAGCACATTCGCTTATATGCTGAACAAGGAACAGAATCTTAAAACGGAGTGTCCACCGCTTTTGGCAGTGCAGGCGCAACGATGTTCAATCAGAGTTTCAGTTGCTCGGTCCATAATTGCTGTTCTGTATTTTCTTCTTGCCCTTCTCCACTTGTGGATAAGCCTGCCTGCCGGCAAAGGCAAGAGTTGGGATGAGGTTAAGCAAATAAAGTAAACAGCATACTTACCAGCGAGCGGCGTTGTTTATTTTCCTCTTTCACTTTATCTTTTCTGCGAAAAGCTTTTAAAAAGCGGCTCTTCTTACTCTCGATCAATCGCCCGTACGCTTCACTTTTTTCTTCAAAATATTCCTTGGTTTCTTTTGGCTCGTAATGGTCAGCAGGATCGTACAGCATGGCGGTGCACAAACAATTTTTGCGCTCTTTCATGGTTAGGATGTCAAAGTTTACGCAGCTTCTGCAGCCTGCCCAAAAAGCCTCATCCTGTGTAAGCTCGCTGTACGTTACCGGCTCGTAGCCCAGCTCGCTGTTAATTTTCATTACCGCTAAACCGGTAGTGAGACCAAAGATTTTTGAGGCCGGATATTTTTCTTTCGATAAATTAAAAACCGTTTGCTTAATGCGTTTGGCTACGCCGCTTTTGCGAAACTCGGGCGCTACTATCAGGCCGCTGTTGGCTACGTAATCGCCATGGCTCCAGGTTTCGATATAGCAGAAGCCAACCCAGCGGTTGTCTGTAGTTACTGCTATGATGGCCTTGCCTTCCAGCATTTTATCTACTAAGTATTCGGGACTGCGTTTCGCTATACCTGTACCACGCGCTTTGGCTGAGGCCTCCATTTCGGAGGTGATTGTTTCTGCAAAATGTATGTCGCCTATATTGGCTATTCTAACGATGATGTTATCTTGTTGCTGCTCCACTGTAAGTCTGAATTAAAAACGAAAAGAAATTGGTTGGGTGACGAAAACGATGCCTGACTTTGCTAAGCCTTGCATAATTATTTCTAACAGGAAGAAATGAATATTAGATACGAGGTCGTCGTGCCGGTCGGAAGCAACAAGGATTAGGAAAAACAACAACACCCATCAGCAAAGGATGGAAGGCGGTAAAAAGAGTATGTGTTGTGTACTGTTTCAATTTCAGTTCTTGTATAAAAAGGTGAACCAAATTTTTAAATCGGCGTAAAGTTAATCATGTTTGTAAAATGGGAGTTTATTTTTTTGTGAAAGTTTAATGAAACGGCCTTAAAGTTTGATAAAAGGCAAATTAATAAGACAATGTATTTTACCATTCTTCTAACCAGCGCAACAGGCTCCTTCCATCCTGTAATCCCTATATTTGTTTTCCACCATTAACTCAATGAGCATGAGCGAAGAAAAATCATTGAATTTTATAGAAGAGATCGTAGAGGAAGATTTGCGGAGCGGGAAATACGCCACCATCCTTACGCGTTTTCCGCCGGAGCCGAATGGCTATTTGCACATTGGTCATGCTAAAAGTATTTGCTTAAATTTTGGCCTGGCCAACAAATACGGCGGCGCTACCAACCTGCGCTTTGATGATACCAACCCAACCACCGAGGAAACGGAATATGTGGAAAGTATAAAAGCCGATGTGCAATGGCTGGGTTTTAACTGGGCAAGAGAACTGTATGCTTCAGATTACTTTGAGCAGTTGTACCACTTTGCGGTTGAACTTATACAGAAAGGCTTAGCGTATGTAGATGACAGTACCAGCGAAGAAATTGCGGCACGCAAAGGCACGCCTACGCAGCCCGGTACAGAAACGCCTTACCGTAGCCGAAGTGTAGAAGAAAACCTGCAACTGTTTGCCGCTATGCGTGCCGGGAAATACGGGGACGGCGAAAAGGTATTGCGCGCCAAAGGCGACCTCGCTTCTCCCAATATGCACCTGCGCGACCCGCTGATGTACCGCATCAAACATGCGCACCACCACCGCACCGGCGATAACTGGTGCATTTACCCGATGTACGATTTTGCCCACGGGCAAAGTGATAGCATTGAAAATATTACGCACTCCATTTGTACGCTGGAGTTTATCCCGCACCGGCCGCTGTACGATTGGTTTATAGACAAGCTGGATATTTTTCCATCGCATCAATACGAGTTTGCGCGCCTCAATATGACTTATACGGTGATGAGCAAGCGCAAGCTGCTGCAGTTGGTGAATGAAAAACTGGTAGAAGGTTGGGACGATCCGCGTATGCCTACTATCAGCGGTATGCGCCGCCGTGGCTTTACGCCGGAAAGCCTGCGGGAGTTTTGCGATAAGATAGGCGTGGCTAAAAGAGAGAACCTGATAGATTACAGCCTGCTGGAGTTTTGCATACGCGAGCATTTGAATAAAATAGCCCTTCGCCGGCTGGTGGTATTTGATCCGCTGAAAGTGGTGATAACTAACTACGAAGAAGGCAAAGTGGAAATGCTGCAGGGCGAAGACAACCCGGAAGATAAAAACACAACGTACCGCGAAATACCGTTTAGCCGCGAGCTGTATATAGAAAGGGAAGACTTTATGGAAGACCCGCCAAAGAAATATTTTAGGTTAGCGCCGGGGCAAATGGTGCGCTTGAAGAGTGCTTACATTATTAAGTGCGAAGAAGTGATAAAAGATGAACGGGGAAACATTACGGAAGTGCATTGTACTTATTTACCGGAAAGTAAAAGTGGTGATGACCACACCAAATTAAAAGTAAAAGGCACATTGCACTGGGTGAGTGTACCACATGCTATAAACGTTGAAGTGCGGGAATATGACCGTTTGTTCACGGCAGAAAATGTAGATGAAGCGCCGGGCGATTTTAAAGACCATATCAATAAAGATTCTTTGCATGTAGTTAGCAATGCGTATGCAGAGCCGGCTTTGCAGGGCGCAAAATTTGCGGAGCGTTACCAGTTTTTACGCAAAGGTTATTTTACACTGGATATGGGCACGGGCGAGAAAAAATTAGTCTTCAACCGCACTGTAACATTGAGAGATACCTGGGCGAAGGAGAAAGATAAAGTGTAGATTATTTATAAGTTTTTTGTAAGCACCTGCTGATGAATGTCGGCAGGTGCTTTTTGTTTGAAGCATGAACACTGCTGTCGGTAGCAGGTCTGCTTATCCCCCTGTTACATAATAGAGTTCCGTATATTTGATAACAAGTCAATATATAGATTAATTTGCTATGCCATTATACAGAATTGGACAACAATTGGAATACATCAGAGAAACATCCTTCAAATTTGAAAGAGAGATTCAGCGATTGACGGAGCAAAATCTTAAAGCATTGTTGCGATTGAATTTTATACGTTCTGAATTTTCTCTAAATAACTTCCGCATTGACACATTAGCATTTGATACCGAAGCAAAAGCTTTTGTTATTATTGAGTATAAGCGGGATAAAACCTTTAGTGTTATTGATCAAGGGTATGCCTATTTATCTTTGATGCTTAATAACAAAGCCGATTTTATTTTGGAGTATAATGAGCGCCAAAATCAAAGCTTAAAAAGAACAGATGTTGATTGGACACAATCCAAAGTAATTTTTATTTCTCCCCTATTCACAACCTATCAGCGCGAAGCAATAAACTTTAAAGATTTGCCAATTGAATTGTGGGAAGTAAAGAAATTTGAGAATAACACTATTTCATTTGAACAAGTACAAAAGGCATCAGCTAAAGAAAGTATCAAAACTATTTCGCGTAGTGATAATACTGTAGAGGTAGTAAGTAAAGAAGTAAAAGTTTATACGGAGCAAGACCATCTAAATAAAGTGGATTTTGAAACACGTGAGTTTTATGACCTGTTTAAAGATAGAGTTTTAAATATGGACGATAATGTAACTGTTCAGCCTAAAAAGCAGACTATAGGTTTTAAAATTGATAATAATATTTTTTGTGATATTGTTTTACAAGGTAAAGGACTTAAGATTTATCTCAATTTGAAGAGTGGAGAATTGCAAGACCAAAAGAATATAGCTCGTGATGTATCTAACGTGGGACATTGGGGTAATGGAGCTTACGAAATCAAATTAATAGATCTTGAAGATGTTGATTACGTATTAAGCCTTTTAAAACAGTCAATACGGAAAAATAAAGAGTAATACTTCTAAATGCAAAGAGCCGGGCAATTGCCCGGCTCTTTTATAAATTCTTTTACCACTTCGTGCCTTCGTGGCAAACCTTACACCGCAAAGCTTTCCCCGCAGCCGCAGCTTCGGCTGGCATTTGGATTGTTAAAGTAAAACCCTTTGCCATTCAGGCCATCCGAAAAATCAAGTTCCGTATTTACCAGGTATAGAAAGCTCTTCAGGTCGGTGACTACTTTTACGCCATTGTCTTCAAACACCTGATCCATCGGCTTTGTTTCGTTATCAAAATCAAGTTTGTAACTTAAACCGCTGCAGCCACCACCTACTACGGACACTCTTAAAAAATAAGAAGGGTCTTCCGCAACACCGGCATCTTCCATTAGCTTATGCACTTTGCTTTTAGCCTTCTCGCTTACGTATATCGCGTTATCTGTTGCAACCATAATGCCCCCAGCCCCCAAAGGGGAGTTTTAAATATGAATAGCCTCTAACATTCCCCTTTGGGGGTTAGGGGCTAATGTATCCTTTCTTCAAACTGCAGCACTTCCATACCATTCTTCTGGCGGTAGTCGTTGATAGCAGCTTTAATGGCATCTTCTGCCAATACAGAACAGTGAATCTTTACCGGCGGCAGGTTCAGTTCTTCCACAATAGTCATATTATCTATTGTGAGCGCCTCATCAACCGATTTGCCTTTCAGCCATTCGGTAGCCAATGAGGAAGAAGCGATGGCCGAGCCACAGCCAAAAGTTTTAAATTTTGCATCGGAGATAACGCCGGTAATATCGTCCACTTCTATCTGCAGGCGCATTACGTCGCCACATTCGGGAGCGCCAACCAAACCGGTTCCTACATTCTTCCTGCTCTTATCCAGCGTACCCACATTTTTCGGGTTGCTGTAGTGATCAATTACTTTATCGGAGTATGCCATAATTTATTGTTTTATTTATTATTTTCAATTGTCAATTAACAATAGCCAATATTCACTATCAATGCGCTGCCCATTCAATTTTTTCCATGTCCACGCCCTCTTTAAACATCTCCCACAGCGGGCTCATTTCGCGGAGCTTTAATACGGTTGTCCGCACATGCTCAATGGTATAGTCAATCTGCTCTTCGGTAGTAAACCGGCCCAGTCCAAAACGGAGCGAACTATGTGCCAGATCATCACCTAAACCCAATGCTTTTAATACATAGCTTGGCTCCAGAGACGCACTGGTGCAGGCGGAACCGGATGATAATGCAATGTTTTTATTAAAACCCATCATCAGGCCTTCGCCTTCCACATATTTAAAAGAAATATTGGCAACATGCGGCAGGCGGTGCTCGCGGTTTCCATTTACATAAGATTCTTCTATCTGGGTCAAAGCATTTTCCAGTTTGTCCCGCAGCTTACTGATGCGTTTGGTATCTTCTTCCATATCAAGGCGGCAAAGCTCGCAGGCTTTACCAAAACCTACAATACCCGGCACATTCAATGTGCCGCTGCGCATACCGCGCTCATGACCGCCGCCGTCCATCTGCGCGGTTACCTTTACACGCGGGTTTTTACGGCGAACGTACAAGGCGCCAACGCCTTTTGGTCCGTACATTTTATGACCTGTGAAAGTTAATAAATCAATGCCATCTTTATTTACATCAACCGGTATTTTACCGGTTGCCTGTGTAGCATCTGTAAAAAACAATACCCCATGCTTGCGTGCAATAGCGCTTATTTCTTTCACAGGCTGTATTACACCCACTTCATTATTCGCATACATCACCGCTATTAAAATAGTAGTTGGTTTTATGGCAGCTTCCAATTCTTTCAAATCAATCAGGCCATCTTCTGCCACCGGCAGGTAAGTTACTTCGCCGCCTGTTTTTTCAATATGCTTGCAGGTATCCAAAACCGCTTTGTGCTCGGTTACAACGGTGATGATATGGTTGCCTTTGCTGGCATACATTTCATACACGCCTTTAATAGCAAGGTTATCACCTTCGGTAGCGCCGGAGGTAAAAATAATTTCTTTCGGGTCGGCGCCAATCAGTTTAGCCACTTGCTCGCGTGCATAATCCACTGCTTCTTCTGCTTCCCAGCCAAACGGGTGGTTACGGCTGGCAGCGTTGCCAAAATGCTCGGTAAAATAAGGAATCATTGCTTCCAGCACCCGTGGATCCATGGGGGTGGTTGCATTGTTATCTAAATAAATCGGGAGTTTCAACATAACAAAATTGTTATTTATTCTTTTTCTTAATTATCCACAAATTTACACCAAACCTGTGTATTTTAATCTTGATAGTTTTTAGTTAACTTCATTTTTACCAAAATAGGAGAATTACAACATGCTTAAAGTGGAACATATAGGAATTGCTGTAAAGAGCATAGCAGCAGCGGTGCCGGTATATGAAAAACTGTTTAATACGGATTGTTATAAGACAGAAACAATAGTCGCTCAGCGCGTTAATACTGCATTTCTGAGGCTGGGCGAAAGTAAGATCGAATTGCTGGAAGGCCTGAATGCGGAAAGTGTGATTGGCAGGTTTATTGAAAAGCGCGGCGAAGGATTGCACCATATTGCTTTTGAAGTAGCGGATATTGAGGAAGAAATGCAGCGGCTGCAAGGGGAAGGATTCACCTTATTAAACAATGTTCCTGCAAGAGGAGCCGATAATAAGCTGGTGTGCTTTATCCAGCCGAAAGAAACAAATGGCGTATTAATTGAACTATGCCAGGAAATAAAACCAGTTAATAACTTCTAAATCAACAAAACATGCGCTCCTTTTCCGTTGTTCTTTTATTTTTTATTCTATCAGCAGGTTGTAAAAACAGTAACCAGCAGTCATCCGCCGACATTATGAAGGTGGCCTCCAAAGCGCCCGGCCTGAATGCAGGCATCGGCACTTATTCTATAAAGGCGCCGGACAACTGGATAAAGCAGGATACGACGATGAACGGGATTAAGATTCTTTTTATTTATGCACCGGTTGATCCTGCTGCTTCTTTTCATCCCAACCTGAATGTTATCAGCGAAGCGATGGGCGGCTACTCTTATGAGGAGTATATGAAAAAGAACATGCAGACAATGGAGCAATACATTACCGGTTTTCATATCATAGATTCCGGAAATATACAGGTAAGCGATATGCAGGGAAGATGGGTACGGTACTCCCAATCTCAAAACGGGCAGGCAGCAGAAAATATATTTTATGTGTTGCCCAAGAACGGCATTGCTTACGGACTTACCGCCACTACGCCCAAAGGAGAAATGGATAAATACCGCAGCGATTTCGAAAGCATTGTAAAAACTTTACAAGTACAATAACTCCAAACCGGATTGCTTTAAGTGAATACAATTAGTGCGATGGTTATGTTACGCTGGCTTCGTATGCTTTATGTACTGAGTGGAAGACCCGGTTTAACATAGAAAATGCGAAGTCCGGAGACTTCGCACAGTAACAGTTGTGAGCTGATTAAAAAATTTACATGGAATAGCACCTTATTATTAAAGTTCGTTCAAAATAAAAGCCTGCGCTTTATCGAAGCGCAGGCTTTTATTTTTTTATGCTCTGTTTTTAATTATTCAGCATCAGCGGCATTACCAGCATCAGCAGGTCTTCACCTTCCTCCTGCTCTATCGGTTTTAAAATGCCCGCCTTGGTGGGCGTTGAAAGCTCTACCCGCACTTCGTCGTTATCTGCAGCATTCAGCATTTCTATTAAAAATTTAGCATTAAAGGCAATCTGCAAATCTTCGCCATCATACTGGCAGTCCATGCGCTCATTACCTTCAAAACTAAAATCCACGTCCTGTGCAGCTAACTTCAGCTCGCTGCCCGTAATGCTGAGTGCCACCTGGTTGGTGCTTTTATTACTGAACACATTGATGCGGCGCAGCGCACCCTGAAAGTCGTTTTTATTAACTACTAATTTGTATGGATTGTCCTGCGGTATTACCACTTTATAGTCGGGAAAACGTGCGTCTATCAGGCGGCAGATCAGTTGCGTGGTACCGTGCGTTACAAACAGGTGATTGCTGTTGTAATTAATGGTTATTTCGTCATCCGTGTCGGGCAGGGCATTGCGCAATAAATTCAGGGGTTTTTTGGGTACGATAAAGCTATCCGCCTTCGGGCAGCTTACATCGGTGCGCTTGTACCTCACCAGGCGGTGTGCATCGGTCGCTACAAATTGCAGCGCATCTTTAGCCAGCTCAAAGTAAACGCCGGTCATCGCCGGGCGCAAATCGTCGGAACTTACTGCAAACAACGTCTTATTAATGGCGGTAACGAGTCCGCTGCTCGTCATGGTAAAGCTGTTGGTATCGTCGGCCACCGGCTCTTTCGGAAAGTTGTCCGGGTTTTCACCCATCACTTTATATTTACCGTTGTCGCTGGTTATTTCCAGGCCGAAATTCTTATCAATACCGAATGTAAGCGGCTGGTCGGAAATATTTTTAAGTGAGTCTATCAATATCTTGGCAGGTATGCATATCCGGCTGTTTTCATGGCTTTCCACATCCATCTGCACCCGCATCACCGTTTCCAGGTCGGTGGCTACGATGTTGAGTTTCTTATCGGTTATTTCAAATAAAAAATCCTCTAATATCGGCAATACGGTATTGGCATTGATAACGCCGCTTATCTGCTGCAGGTGCTTGAGTAAGGAAGAAGAAGACACTATAAATTTCATCGTTAAAAAGTTTAATCGTTATGTGGTGTTGTAACTGTTTTTGATGTATGGTGCAGGCTGCAATACTACTATTGCGCTTCCGTTGTGTCACTCACTTGTACGCTTTGTACGCTGTTCGGCAAGGCACACAACCGCAAAAGTAGGCAGCAGCAACAAACCTACTGTAAAATATCAATATTGTTTTTAGAAGTAAAAGGCTGTATACAATTTTATTGGGTAATCCTGTAAATCAGATTTGTACTGTTAATTTGTGATGTTAATAAAATTCAGATAAAAAAATTTACTATGGGAGAAGCTGAAATTCATCCTTTTAAACCCTTTATTCCAGATAAGGCAACTGTATTGATTGTAGGAAGCTTCCCCGGAAAAGAGCAAACTACCGGTGAAAAAAATGATAATCATATGCTGTATATAAAGTTGAATTAAAAACTGCTGAAGAAAAAAAGGCGCTTTTCAGCGAAAAAGGTATTGGTATTACTGATATTTTATTAAAAATTATACGCAAACAAAGTAATAACCTTGATAGCAATATTTATATAGAAGAATACAATGACGAAGTAATAAAACTATTACTTCGAAACACTGATTTTAATTCCATTTTTTTTACAAGCAGATTTGTAGAAAAGCACTTTATAAAACTTTTTCCGGAAGTTGCTAATTCAGAATGTTTACCATCGCCCTCTCCCCGATATGCAAGAATGTCTAAGTCGGAGAAAATCAATTATTATAAAAACAAATTACCTAAATGATACCCGACAATCAAACCAACTTCCTTTATCTGGCAGATACATTGCCAAAAAATTATCCGGCGTTTTTTAAACAGTTTACAACGGTTCTTAATAAGTGTAATATCAACTACGAATTATTGCCGCAAACAAAAGATGTGTGGGCAGTTGATTATATGCCTGTTCAAACAGAAGAAGAAAAATTTATTCAGTTTGTTTACAATCCTGATTATTTGCGCGATACAAAAAAATGGAGCAAAACAATTTCAGACGTTGATGCTATCTGTAAAGCAATAAACATTTTACCCCAAAAATCAAGCATATTGCTCGATGGAGGAAATGTTGTAAAAACAACCGGCAAAGTAATAATGTGTGATAAGATATTTAAAGAAAATCCTGCAGTACAAGAGAAGGATTTAATTAAACAACTTCAACATTTATTTCAGGTTGACAAACTGATTTTTATTCCAACCCAAAAACGGTCAATTGATTATACAGGACATGCAGACGGAATGATTCGTTTTTATGATGATAATACAGTGCTGATAAATGCTTTTTCGGAAGAAGATAAAGACTTCAAATTACAACTTTTAATAGCGTTACATAACGCCGGACTTGAGTATATTGAAATTCCGTACAATCCATACAACAATAAGAAGGATGAGCATGCAAATGGTATCTACATTAACTTTCTTCAAATGCAGCAGGCAATAATTTTGCCTACGTTTGGCATGAAGGAAGATGATGACGTTGTAAAACAATTTGAACAACTTTTTAAAGGGCAAAAAATTGAAACGGTAAATGGAAATGACATTGCTTATGATGGAGGAATTTTAAATTGTATAACATGGAATATTAAAGTTGCAAATCTTAAATAACATAAAACCATTCGCTCTTTACAAATATTAACTTCTAATGACTTACCTCATTTTAGTGCGCCACGGCCAGTCGGTCTGGAACCTCGAAAACCGCTTTACCGGCGATACAGATGTTGATCTTACAAGCCAGGGGCGTGAAGAGGCGCGGCTTACCGGCAATAAGCTTAAAAATAAAAATATTTCATTTGAAGCTGCCTTCACCTCCCTGCTCCGGCGGGCGCAGGAAACACTGGATATTATTTTGAAAGAAATTAATCAGCCCGGCATAAAACTGTACAAAGATGCCGCACTGAACGAGCGCAGTTATGGCAGGCTGCAAGGCCTGAACAAAGCAGAAATGGCGGAGAAATATGGCGCTAACCAGGTACAGTTGTGGCGCCGCAGCTTTGACGAAGTGCCGCCCGGCGGCGAGAGCCTGCGCCAAACGCAGGAGCGCGTATTGCCGTATTATTACGGGCACATAGAACCCATGCTGAAAGAGGAACAAAACGTAATGATAGTGGCACACGGCAACAGCCTTCGCGCCCTGATGATGCACCTCGAAGGCATAAGCGAACATGCGATTACGCAAACGGATATTCCTACCGGCGTACCGCGCCTATATACTTTTAACGGACAGCTTGAATTAGTTAGTGCCGGCTATATTGCCGAATGATGTAATCAGCACAGGGCTTTAAACAATGGCAATTTGTTGATAACCTTGCACAAAGGCAACTAATTTTTTGCAGCTATTCCTTTACCTGCTTTTTTTAATGCTTTTGTGCTCCACTGTACTATTTGCGCCAGCAGTGCATACGTAAGTATTTCGTGGTCGGGCGCATGGGCAATTACTTTTGTTATTTTTTTCACGGCGCCTGCGTCGTTTACAACCACCGGAAAAGGAATTGGTATTTCCTGCAGGTGCTCCGGATGAATGCCATACAGCTCCTCTCCTTTTTGCAAACTGAATGCTGTGCCGCTAAGCTTTTCTATTTCTTTTACCAGCGGCTGCAGGCTGTTTACCAGCAATGCATTCATTACCTGTTTGTGCTCCGGACCTTCGTATTCCAACTGCTCCATGCACCATTCCAACTGCTCCTTTTCGCTTACAAATTTCTTCAGGAATTTTTCCGTGTTTCCTGCCAGCGCTGCCACGCTTTTCTTTTTTGCCATAATTGTAAAATTTAGACTGCAAAGATGCAAAAGATGTTTAAAGTTTAAGGTCTAAAGTTACTATAGATAAAGTGAGGTAATGCCGGTAATAATAAATTACAACGGAGTAAAGAATACAAGAAGTGAAGCATCAGTTTCAACGCATGTTCTTCAGGCAGCTTCTATTCTTTGCGTCTTTGCGGCTAAAAAATTTACTGCTGCTTTGCCTTCTGTTCATAAAATGCTCTTAATACATAAAACGCTTTTTTCTTTTGCCCGCTTTCACTAATCAGCCCTTTACGGTTCCAGTACATCTGGTACGTTGGATTCAATCTTTTAGGCGAGCGGAAGTCGGCCAGTATCCACGGCGTTATGCCTTGCAGGCCATCTATTTTATTGATGAGTTGCAATTGATTTTTATAAAAAGATTCCTGGTATTCTTCGGAGAAACGCACGGTAGAATCGGCATGAAAGCCGCCCAATGCATCGCCGCCTACTTCACTGATGATAACCGGTTTGTTGTAATCAATTTTAAAATTGAATTTACCGATTTCCCAGGGCATTTCTTTACTGTACCAGCCATAATACTCATTAAAGGAAGCAACATCCAGCTTGTTGCCCAACGGGTCATTTACCACAATATTGTTGTTGCTTACACTGCTCGTAAGCAGCGCGGCGGATACCAGCCTTGTGCTGTCTGTTGCATGCACATAACCGGCCAGGCCTTCCATAAACTGTTCGCGGTCGCTGTTGTTGGGCGTTTCGTTGCCAATGCTCCAGATGATAACGCTGGCGCGGTTTTTATCGCGGGTTATCAATTCCGAAAGCTGGTGCTGTGCGTTGTTGTAGGTATTTGGATTTGTCCAGTCTATCGTCCAATAGACCGGTACTTCTTCCCACAACAGCAAGCCGATACTATCGGCAATGCGACTCATGTTTTCGTCGTGCGGATAATGGGCGAGGCGGGCGAAATTGCAGTTTAAATCTTTAGCCCAATGCAACAGCATTTGCAGATCGCTGATGCCGCGCGGCCTGCCGGGAATCAACGGGTTTTCTGCATGAATACAGATGCCGCGCAGGAAGAGAGGCTTGCCATTCAGCAGGATCGTTTTGTCCCGCGTTTCAATCGTGCGGAAACCGATTTTATCCGTTACAGTATCTGTTGCAGCAGAAATAGTAACATCGTATAACTTAGGATTTTCGGGTTGCCAGTAAGTAAGGTTTTTTATGGGTAACCTGATAAATGCCTTACCGCTATTATCAGTAGTAACTGTGGTTTGCAAACGGGCTTCGGGTATATTAATGCGGATGCTTTGCGAAGCAACGGAATCGCTTAGTTGCACATAACCGGTAATGCTTTTTAAATCGCCCCTCGCCAGTTGTATTTTATAATCGCTGATGTAGGCAGCAGGCAACGTTGCAAGCACTACGTCCCGGGTAATGCCGCCATAATTCCACCAGTCGAAATTGTCTGTTGGCACCGCTTCTTTTTTACGGGTGTTGTCCACTTTTATAACGATGGAGTTGTTCCCGTTTTTCAAAAGCCTTGTTACATCAAACTCGAAAGGTGTAAAGCCGCCGATGTGCGTGCCCGCCTTTTTACCATTTACCGAAACATAGGCTTCGTAGTTCACGGCGCCAAAGCGCAGGATGTACTTTTTGCCTTCCTGCGGCTGTACGTAAAAATCGCGCTGGTACCAGATAGTGCCTTCATAAAATAAGAGTTCTGCGCTTTGCGAATTCCAGTCGCCGGGCACGATCAGCGTAGGCGATTTTGCAAAGTCGTATTCTACCAGCTCGCCCGGACTTTGCTGCTGTTTGTTTTCAAAAAAACCGGACAAGCCATGCTCATCGGCAGTGCCGCCCTGGTAGCCGCGAAAGCCGCTTTCGTACCGGTCTATAATGTAATGCCAGCGCCCGTTGAGGCTTATGGAAGCGCGTGCGTTGATGTTTTGAAGAAGATTGGTTTGTGCATCAATGAACTGGAATGATAAGAGGAGAAAAAACAGGTGAATTATTTTCATAGTAGCGGTAATTGGTGTGTTACGGAATCGCAAGTTTAGTGGTTTTTCTCCGCACTGCTATTATTATATGATTTAAGAGCGTACGGGCTTTTCTTCCGCCAGTCAGCCCCCTTTCCTATCACTTCGTTTTGTTTTTGTGGCGACTTTGTTTTCGGTAATGACTACCCTTGAAAATAACAGAGATTTACCTCACAGGTTTTATAGCTACTTAATTTCAAATTGAATAACTGCTTTGTTTTCCGGTATTTTCTCTTTGTGTTTCCATTTTTCTAAAATGGAATGCATCATTCCTGGTTTACTATTGTTCTGAAGGTTAAGTTGATTCTCGGGTGATTTACTTTTTTAGATGGCGGCAGGCGATGTAGCCAGTTGGTTTGCGTAGCTCCTTTCATTACCAGTAAACTACCATGCTCCAACATCAGCGAAACTACTTCGCCGGTCTTCTTATGTTTGAAAGCAAATTTTCTTTCTGCACCAAAGCTCAGTGAAGCAATAGCTGCACCTTTTGCTAATGTTTTTTCATCGTCGCTGTGCCATGCCATCCCTTCATTGCCATCATGATAAAGGTTAAGTAAACACGAGTTATAGGTAGCGCCGGTAAGCGTTTCTGCTACCTGTTTAAGACGAAGCAATGCTGCCGTCCAGGGCAATGCCTGTTTGGTGATATTGGAGTACGTATATGTGTAAGCCGCATCAGCATACCAGGCTGCTTTACGTTTGGTAATGATGTGTTTGCCAAAGATTACCGCTTCATCGTTTTTCCATTCGATACTATTCAGTAAGCTATCGAAATAACCGGCTGCTTCCGGGTGGTTTAAAATCTTTCCAAAGTAATTAACCACGCCATCGGATGGCAATACATTAGCTGTTGCTTCGGGCGCGAATAAGTTCATTTTTCCATTGTTTATAGTTGTCTTTCATGCAGTGCGCACAAGGGCGGAAACTGCAGTGCAAAGCTTCTTTTTCTGATCGAAAAAAAACACGGTTTTCTCTCTTCATCTTTTTACCCGAGACACAACCAAGTGTGCCATAAATCTTAAGTTTATTATTACCCGCAAAGCAAATTGTATGCTGGTGGATTTGCCTCCACAATTCTTTATCTGTAAGGTTGCTGTGTTGTATCAATGGAATTAATTAATCAGTAACAATAAATATATCCATAGCCTGTAAAGAAGGCAAAATAATGCTGACCGTTTTAATAGTTTATAACCTGACTGTTGAATGATCAATCTATAATAAGCGCTATTCTGTAACTGCATCTGCAAGTGTACGCGCCGCTTCCCAGCCAATTATAGCGGTCTTCCGAATACTGCCCCAATGATAGCCGCCGAAAACGCCGCCCGACTGGATAACGCGATGGCAGGGAATTAAAAAGGCAACCGGGTTGCTGCCGATAGCGGTACCCACAGCGCGGGAAGCGTTCGGGCTTTGGATGCGCTGTGCAATGTCTCCGTATGTTGACAAACCGCCCATTGGAATTTTCAGCAACGTTTCCCATACTTTTAGCTGGAACGGCGTACCCTTGAGGTGCAGCTTTATTTCGCTAAGCCTGCTCCAGTCGTGCGTAAAAATATACAGCACATTTTGCTGGGCAAGATCAACCATTTGTTTATAAACAGCATTGGGAAATGTTATTTGCAGTGCCTGCAGCGCCGGCGCTTCCTCATCGGCAAAAGAAATATAACAGATGCCTTTTGGTGTAGAAGCTACCAGCAGCATACCAAACGGGCTTTCGGCAAAGCTGTAATGGATAGCCAGGTTTTCGCCACCGTTTTTATACTCGCCGGGTGTCATGCCTTCGATGCTGATAAACAAATCGTGCAGCCGCCCGGTGCCCGACAGGCCGGTTTCCAAAGCGGCGTCAAACAACGTTGCTCCCTGGTTTTTCAGCAGTTTCTTTGCATGTGCTACCGTAATATATTGCAGAAATTTTTTAGGACTTACGCCTGCCCAGTCGGTAAATAATTTTTGAAAATGAAACGGGCTGATGTTCAGGTTCATTGCTATTTCGCCGAGGCCGGGCTGCGTTTTAAAATTGTTTTGTATATAGCTGATGGCTGCTGCAATACGGTTGTAATTGGTTGCTTCCTGCACGTTCATAGTTGCTGTGTTTAATTATACAAAAGTAAAAGCCGCCACCGCGCACAGCAACCCGAAACTTGCGGAGTTTAAAGAAATATTTATTGACTCAGAAACTATACCGAATGGAATTTCATTTTACTCCAAAGTTACTTGTCTTGCAAACAGCAGTTTCAGTGCCGTTGGTGGCGTCCCCGCCATTAAACAGCAATTGCTGGTGTAACGCCGGTAATTATTTTTAAAGAGCCTTCAAGAATTTTTTAAAACGATAAATACATCACACCATTTGTTGCCGATCGTCGTTTGTATAACGAAGGTGTAATAATCTTAGCTTTGGCGCTATGTGGATGATTTGCAAAAAAGAATGGCTGCAGTTTTTCAGCAGTCTTACCGGCTATATAGCACTGGTTATTTTCCTGCTGCTCACCGGCTTGTTCCTCTTTGTTTTTCCTGATACAGACCTGCTCACTTTTGGTTATGCAACGCTTGGCGGCTATTTTAATTTAGCGCCCTGGATATTATTATTCCTGGTTCCCACCATTACCATGCGCAGCTTTGCCGATGAGTACCGGGGCGGCACTTTTGAACTGCTGAAAACGATGCCGCTGACGCCATCACAAATTGTATGGGGCAAATATTTCGGCGCCCTGTTAGTGGTAGCGTTAGCCTTGTTGCCAACAGTTATTTATGCAGTGTCCATCCAGCAATTGAGCGCTGTAGGCGGCATAGACGCAGGCGCTACCGCAGGCAGCTATATCGGCCTGCTGTTGTTGGGCGCTGTGTTTACGGCAGCCGGTATTTGCACCAGCAGTTTTACCGGCAATACCGTGGTTGCGTTTATCACCGGCGCTTTCGTTTGCTTTATTTTATACACCGGTTTCCAGGCCATTAGCCGCTTGCCCGTGTTTGCTGCAGGGCCGGATTATTATATAGAAATGTTGGGTATTAATTTTCACTACAACAGCATCAGCCGCGGCGTGATAGACCTGCGGGATATTATTTATTTTATTGGAATAATTGTATTGTTTTTATGGATAACACAACGAAACCTGATAAAACGCTAATGACCGGTTTAATAGCCGCAGATAAAATGCCGCAGCGATAGCAAAGCGGCAGGCAAACCTTTCTTTAGCTTGCAGCAGGTTCAGATTGCCGGCCATGCCCCATACAATTAGCCTGTAGTAATAAGCAAGAATTACCCGGAATACCGTTTGATGGCGGGGACGCCATCAACAGCATACCAACTGCCATTTGATGAGCAAAGCCACCAGCGGCCGGGAAACCGCTGCGCGGGAAATAAACGCCCTTAGCGCATACAAAAAGCCTGTTGCGACAGCGTTTCAGGGCTGTTGATGAAACTTTTGATGCCTGTAACCTTTTATCTTTTCGGTTGTACGCCCGATCCGGCGTGCAGGGCAGACGCATGAAATTTCAATAAGCCGAAGATTTGGCTTTCAACAAGGGTTGTTCACAATAAGTATTTTTTCATGGAAAAACATACAAGTTATTCAGATGGGGATGAAAGCAGGTTTAAATTATATTAATAGCAGCAAAAAAAGAAATGCAAAGCCCTATTATGTATTTTGCTGCTATGGATGATTTCCGACAATTAGGAAAAGTAAAACATAAGCTTGACAATATTATAGCCATTACTATAGCAGCAGTAATATGCGGATGTGAAAACTGGTATGAAATAGAAGATTATGGAAGGCAAAAAGAAGGATGGCTCCGTACATTTTTAGATTTACCCAAAGGTGTACCTGGGCATGATACCTACCGTCGTTTTTTTATGTGGGTTAATCCAAAGAAACTAGAACAGTGCTTTATAGAATGGATAAGGTCTGTATGCGCTATAACAGAAGGGCGGATTATAAGCATTGATAGCAAATGTCTTCGTGGAAGCAAGGGTGATAATCCCTCATTTGTGCACATGGTAAGTGCCTGGTGCAACACCAATAATATGGTACTTGCACAAGAGAAGGTGGATGAGAAAAGCAATGAGATAACAGCCATTCCCGCTTTACTTGAAATACTGGTAGTTAAAGGCTGCATGGTAACAATAGATGCGATGGGTTGCCAGCGTACCATAGCTGAAAAGATTGTAGAAGCGCAAGGAGATTATTTGCTATCTGTAAAAAGCAATCAGGAAGTTTTACTGGATGATA
Organism: Ilyomonas sp.; assembly: GCA_965247435.1. Lineage (GTDB taxonomy): Bacteria > Bacteroidota > Bacteroidia > Chitinophagales > Chitinophagaceae > Ilyomonas. The sequence goes on from OZ252019.1 coordinate 5,071,769, forward strand.
TAACAGAAGCCTTTACTCACGGTAAAACAGAAGATGAGTACACAGAAAAAGCAGTAGGTCACGGTCGTGTAGAAAGCCGCACCACCCGTGTAATTACAGACTTAAGCTGGATATGCAATGAAGAAGACTGGAAGAAATTAGCATGTATTATAATGGTATTTGCTACTCGCTACAATAAAAAAACAGGAGCAGAAGAGCAATCAGTGCGTTATTATATAAGCAGCAAAACGGCGAGTGCAAAATACTTTCATGAGGCAGTTCGTTCCCACTGGGGCATAGAAAATAAACTTCATTGGTGCATGGATGTAATATTCGGGGAAGATAAAAGCAAAAAACAAGCACGGGACAGTGCACAAAACTTTTCGCTTATTAACAAAGTAGCCTTGAATATGATAAAAAATTACAAGCCGGATGAAGTCATTGGCTCTAAAAAGATAAGCATGATACGAAAACGAAAAATGGCAAACAGAGATAACGAATATCTACTCGATATTTTATTGTCCTTTAATACCAAAAAACAGTGACCTTTCATGCGTCCGCCCTGATCCGGCGGCGGCCGGCGCTGCTTTCTACCAACTGTGGGCTATCTTTGCGCGCATGGTTTACCTCACGCGGTTAGAACATTTTAATGCGGCGCACAAGCTGTACAACCCGGGCTGGAGCCGGGAGAAAAACGAGGAAGTCTTTGGCGTATGCGCCAATGATAACTGGCATGGCCACAATTTTGATTTACATGTAACGATAAAAGGAAAACCCGACCCGGACACCGGTTTTTTAATGGATGCCAAAAAGTTAAGCGCTTTAATTAATGAGCATATACTGGAGCAGCTCGATCATAAAAACCTTAATCTCGATGTGCCTTTTTTGAAAGGTATGATGTGCACCACCGAAAATTTAGCGATGGTTATCTGGCAGCAGCTATTGCCTCATTTGCCCCGTACGGTGCAGTTACATGCCATCAAGCTGTATGAAACGCCGCGCATCTATGTGGAGTATTTCGGGGAATAAGACACATGCATTTTTCTGCATCGTTATACAATCACAGACCCAACGTACGCCGGCATAAAACTAATCCGGCACATTAATAGCCGTACAACATTTTTACTCCTCCTTCAACCAATATACCTGTGATCAACGAATTTGACGGAACTATTGCCCTGCTCGACAACTCATTGATTTATTATATTATCTGTACGGATACAGACGGCAATTATAGCTATATCAACCGCAATTATGCGCGTACCTTTCATTACATAGACGACAACTTTGTAGGCAAGCCTTATTACATTACCATGCATCCGGACGACCGGAAAACCTGCGAAGAAACTTCTTACAAGTGTATGCAGCATCCGGATTCCACATTTCCGGCTACGATCAGAAAACACAACGGCAGTGGTGGCTATATCATTACGCAGTGGGAATACAAAGCGATGTTCAACGATGAAGGTGTATTTACCGGTATGTTTTGTCTTGGCTTCGATATTACGGAGCTGGACAAGAAAAAAGATACACTTAAACAGATTGCGTTTGAGCAGTCGCACCTGGTGCGGGCGCCGCTGTCCAATATACTCGGCCTTATCAATATACTGCACAAGATGGAGATGGACGAAAGCCTGAAGACCATGATAGATATGCTGCAGGAAAGCTCCAGAAAGTTAGATGCGGTGATCCGGCAGATTGTTAATAAAACGTATAGTTAGCAGCTATCGGGGTATGCTTTATAATAGCCCTGCCTGCACAAAGGCGCAGGCAGGCGTACTTAAAAAAGTAAAAGTATTTTCGGTTGTTTAATGTGCAATCAGCTTGGTAAATTCCGACCCGTTATAAATGCGGGCAAGACCCATATCTCTTGTTCTTTTAAAATCTTCTACTTTGCTTTCGGCAATGATGCGCCAGAAATTTTTCGATTTCAGATCTTCGTAATCGCCCGTATTCAAAAACATGCCGCGCAGATTGTTACGTGTTTTAAAGCTGATACTCACTACTTTAGAAAATGCCGTAGGCGTAAGAAATTTTTCTATCTGTTCGTTTGTCATATAACTATTTTGCGGAAGGTAGTATTTTTAGCGCTTTCCAATTGTGAAAATTTTGGAAGCGGCTTCTATGCCTTTAAACACCGGCTTTTCTCAGCAACACTTCTTAGAAACGGACTCCTCTTTTTTGTATAGATAAATTAATGAAGCGGCACAAGCCCTGGATAGCAACTGCTAAGATCTATTTATTATATACACAAACGTTTTTAAAAGGGCTTCCTGTAATGATCAGCAGCACAGGTTTATGACATTTGAAGTAGTGTCTTAATTTGAAAAATAACAGAGATTAACCTGTCAGGTTTCTGCACCTGCAATATGCCTGCAACAGCTTTTGCTAATTTATTTGCCTCCTCCGTATTTAGTACCTCAGCAGTTATCTTTGCGCCCTCTTCAACACTATGTAATGAATCAACAATTATCCGAACAGGAAATCATCCGCAGAGACAAGCTGAAAGCATTGCAGGAAGCCGGTATAGAGGCCTACCCGGCCGCTCTATACCCGGTATCGCATTACAGCGCCAATATAAAAGAAGGCTTTAGCGAGGAAACGAAAGAGCAGTTTGGCCAGGTAACTGTTGCCGGCCGCATCATGAGCATCAACGACAAGGGCAAAGTGTTCTTTATTAAAATACAGGACAGCAAAGGCATCATCCAGTTGTATGTGAAAAGGGACGACATCTGCCCCGGCGAAGACAAAACCCTTTTTGAAAAAGTAGTAAAAGGCGCTGACTTAGGCGATATTATCGGCGTTACCGGATTCGTGTTTACCACCCGCACCGGCGAGATTTCGGTACATGCGCAAACACTTACTTTACTGGCTAAATCGCTGAAGCCGTTGCCGGTGGTAAAGCGGGATGAACAGGGCAATATATATGATGCGGTAACCGATCCGGAATTCCGTTACCGCCAGCGCTATGCCGATTTGATTATTAATCCCGAAGTAAAAGACACGTTTATCAAACGCACCAGACTCATCAATACCATCCGCGATTTTTTAAATGAGCAGGGCGCAGTGGAAGTAGATACGCCGGTACTGCAGAATATTCCCGGCGGTGCGGCAGCCAGGCCGTTTATCACGCATCACAATGCGCTGGATGTGCCGTTTTATCTGCGCATCGCGAATGAATTATACTTAAAAAGATTAATTGTCGGCGGCTTTGATTGGGTATATGAATTTAGCCGCAATTTCCGCAACGAAGGCATGGACCGCACGCACAACCCGGAGTTTACCGTGCTGGAATGGTACACGGCGTTTAAAGATTATTTCTGGATGATGGAAACCACCGAACAACTGATGGAGCGCATTGCCATTGCCTTACACGGCACTACGGAGGTGCCCGTTGGCGATGTAACAATAAGCTTTAAAGCGCCCTTTAAACGGGTTACCATTTTTGAAGCGATACAGGAACATTCCGGCATTGATGTAAGTAATATGAATGAAGAAGCGCTGCGCAACACCTGCCAGCAATTAAACATTCACGTAGAAGAGCGCATGGGCAAAGGCAAGCTGATAGATGAATTGTTTAGTGAAACAGCGGAAGCAAAATATGTGCAGCCCACCTTCATTATGGACTACCCGGTAGCGATGAGTCCGCTTACCAAAAAACACCGCAGCAAGCCCGGCCTCGTAGAGCGCTTTGAACTTTTGGTGAACGGCAAAGAAATAGCCAATGCGTACACGGAGCTGAACGACCCGATAGACCAGCGCGAACGCTTTGAAGCGCAGGCAGAACTGATGAGCCGCGGCGATGAAGAAGCGATGTTTATAGACCATGATTTCCTTCGCGCACTGGAATATGGTATGCCGCCTACCAGCGGTATTGGTATTGGTATAGACCGGTTGTGTATGCTGATGACCAACCAGCCGAGCATCCAGGATGTGCTCTTGTTTCCGCAAATGCGCCCGGAGAAGATGGAAGAGGAAGCGTAAATGAAGTTAGTCTGAATATTGTTGTGATTTTTGACAAAATTGATCTTATCAACGCTCGCAAATTAATTGGAACTAATTTGTTACAATGCGATAAAAATTAATAAAATAGAAAGATAAGCCAATATTCTATTAAATATGTACGTATGTTTATTGATGTATAAAGTTATATTATAACCATTTGTGTTCTGCTTGTCTCTTCATCCTCAAAATCATAAGTTAAGGTCAAATTAATAAACTGATCTTCTTTTATCAGTTTATCATATTCATCTTTTACCTTCTTATAATCAGGATCATTTTTTGGAATACTACCTCTCTGTATTGTGTAATGACGTAAAAAATGAATAATCTTTTGATTGGATGTTCGTTCTGCTAAGTTTTGAAAATTATTAGTTTTAATAATTTCTTTTGCTTCACCTCTTTCCTCTTCGTTTAATAAGTTGTAGAATTCATCTCGCCATATAGAAGTATAGGCAAGTTTATATCGGAAAATATGCCTGTAAATGATGTAAGTTTCAGGCATGTATAAGATTTCAAAATATTCCTCAATATTCTTTCCAAAGGCTTCTTCAAAAAAGGATGTTTTTTCGTTTTTGTGTGCCGGAGCCACTATACCCTTAGTTACGTTCAATATAGACTGTATAGCCCTAATGAATTTCTTATTCCAGTGTTTGCCTGTAAATTCCCTATGCTTTGCATCTTCACCAAATAAAGGAATGTATTTCATAGGAAATGAAAAAATAGCAATGTTAAGCCTTATACATAATTCAATATTTATTTGAAGGCGGTTGTATAAGTCTTCAGGTTTGTCTTGAAAATTATAAAGTATATAGTTTGATAGTTCTTTAATGCCATATCTGGCAGCTAATTCTACAGCATTTATATACTGCTTTTTAATTCCAATATAGTCAAAGGCTATACGTAACGGTCGGATTGGAATCTCGCTCATTAATTTCATTAAATCTTCGGTAACATATCGGGCGTCTGTTCCCTGGTTAAAATCTACGTACCGAAGCTTTGGTGATTTATTGCGATATTTCTCATAATCTTCTTTTAGTTCTTCACAAGCTTTTAAGAGGTTTTCCTTTGTAGTGGTCTCTAACTTTAAAAGACTATAACAATCTAAAATATTATAAAACCATTGCTTCTTTTCACCAATATGCCGGTTCAACGATTCGTGTAACAATCGATAAGCCCTGTATATATAAGCTCTATCATTATAATTTTCTTTTAAATTTCTAATAGCTATTTCCAACTGATTAGGTTCAATATAGGTAGCACCTTTTACAAAACCCATTTGCTTTATTTCTTCAATTATCTCCGGAAATTTTGGAGAAGCTAATACATTATTGTCCATCAATAATAAGTTCTGTTGTTCTCCAAACTTCTTTTTTATATCAAAGAACTTATCTGCTGTGTCAATTTTTGGTTTATAAGTTGGTTCGAGTATAGGGACAGAGCAAAAGGCACATTTACGTGTGCAACCTTTTGTCATGAAAGTAAAGTAGGCGCTTCTGGTTGGATATTCGTAATCTATTTCATCTAAAATAGAATAATCCAATGGCAAATCATCAATGATAATGCTTTGAGCTTTGGATATATCGGGATCTAATTGTCCTGACTTATCCAACAATCCTTGATGTGTTTTGATGCCTGTTGCTTCTTCTACTTCTTTATGTAGAAGAGATGCCATTACACCACCTACCCAAAGCTGGTCAGGAGTCTTCACTAGCTTTTTAGCAAACTCTATTGTTTTTATTGTGATATTCCAGTAGAATGTAAATAATGTTGTTATATAAATTCTATCCCACTTAGGATCTAACTGCCAAAGCTTTTTCTTGAAACTGTTTGCATAAGTCGTAAGACAATTTAAAATAAGAAGCTGATAAGATGATTTGTCAATTTGTAATTGTTCAAGACAACTACTTTGCCTGGTTTTTATATATTGCTTAATGATTGGTACTTTCAAATTCCATTTTATGGAATTGTCAATCTTATTAAGCTTATCTAAGCAGTCAATGAATAATTGATTAATGACAAAATCATTTAATTCGCCTTTAAAGAAGACAACGTTATCACCAAGCATTCGATGATATGTTGCAATCTTCATTAATCCGATTGGTGGATATTTGTTTTTATAATTAGGTTCAAGTAAAAGTATATTCCTTGCTCTCATTTTAGTTATATTTTTTTTGAAGCTTCACTATTAGTGGAGCTGCCGAACGGTGATTCAACTCTTGCTGCAAAAAAATAACTACTTCATTTAAAATTTTTTCTTGACTTGCAGTTACCTTAGTGAACTTAAGAGGAGGAATAACATCTTCTTTGTATATCCCATATAATTCTTTATTTGAAATTTCATAGTTATAATCGTCTATTATACCTTCAAATAATTCATTTATAGTTGGTTTATTAACACCATCCGCTTTAATTTTTTCTATTTTCTTTGCAGCATCCCTTGCTGTTTTAACCCCATCAATAACTTCTTGAAATCTTTGTTCACGTTCTTCTGTTGTATTAAATTTATTAATGTCATGTTTGTATTTTACAATTAGTTCGCGAGCACTTTGAACTGACTTTAAGCGATTATGAAGATTTGAAGCAACATGAGGTAAATTGCTTTCAAAATCATCAAATATTACTTTTAACGACGCTTCAAATTCTTCAACAGTCGGGGTTAAATTAAAGTAATCTCTTCTTGCATTTGGTATAAAGCCATTGGATAATACATGAATTTCACCAATATATCGAAGATTAGTTCTTTCACTTTTGAATCTTGGAAAAAGCGTAGCTTCATCTCCAATTGCAATATTGCTTTTTCTAATTCTAATACCTCTTTCAGGATTCTTTTTTTCCTCTATTACATAATTAACTTTGTCGGAAATACCATACCAGCCGACCGCTAGTAAAACTGAATTTTTATTAAATACATCGAAAAAGCCCACAGTTGTAATACGTCCATCCTTTTTATCGCCTTGTGTAAATATCAAAGCATCTTTATAAGCCTTGAAAATTTGTTCAGTGTTAACTTTAACTACATATTCGTCAAACGTTATACTGCGACTTTTGAAGTATGAAGTAATTCTTTCTGAAAAAGAAAATTTAGAAGAAAAAGGTATTGGTGCAACAACACTTAAATATGTTATTACTTCGTTTATTTTTAATAATTCGTCCGATACATTTTCGAGGATAACTTTGAAATAATGCGAATCTTTTTTTTCTTCCACTTGTAAAACAGTTGTAATAGCACTTATTACACTTGCTGCATCACGGTTGTCTTGAATATTTGCTAAAATGGCTCTTAAAAATTCTGCATTTAAAGTAATAATACTCTTAGTATTTTCACCCTTAAAACTTGTTTCAAAAACCAATCTGTTGCAATATCCTAAACCGCCAAGACGTCCAATTCCTCTAAAACCTTTTCTTTTACTTAAATCCTTTTCGGAGTTCGCTACATCACCTAAAAACTTCCAAACTTTATCCTTATTTATTCCTGTCGCGTTGTCTAATATAGTAATAGTCTTTTTATTTGGATTAATAGTAATATCTATCAAACCTTCATTTCTATTTGTAAGAATACTTTGTTCTACAGCAATATCAATTTGGTCAGCTGCATTTTGAATGTATTCTCTATAAATGAAGAGAGGATTTTCATACATTCCTAATGTCAGTGTCTCAATGACATTCTTACCAATATGTGGAGTCGAAACTTCAGCCATTTTTCGAAGTTTTTTTAATTTTTTCTTCTAGTTTACTATCAGGTGTAATTTCAAAACCATGAAAAAGATTTTTCTCTGTTTTTAAAAACCTGACATAAGTTTCGTGGTCACTATCATAACCATAAAAACTTCCCTCAACAAAAACTGAACTGTCAAGAATTTTTTGAGCCTTTGTTGTGTCTTTTAGCCCTGTATTATAACATCTTAAAGCGGAAGCTTTCTTCCCATTAACAATCCTTGCTACTTGTCTATGTTTAGGATTATGTTCAAATATTTTTTTTAAGCTGTTCGTAATTTCTCTATGTCTGTTTTTATCGTCGCATAGTTCTGTTTCAACTTCTTTGCTATTTCCATTACTAATTATCACATTTCTGTTGTCTTGCCAGAAGAGACTAAAGGTTAATAGCTTTTGAACACTTTCATTCTCTGAGTACAAGTAACTTATTAAATGCGTTAGCTCTTGCTGTGTAGAATCACTAAAGTGATCCCTAATTAATGAAGGATCACAGGTCAAGTTGGTAAAATTCGTATTTGGATAATCAATTATCTTCAGTTTCGTTAGTTGGCTTATAGTATTTTTCCGAAAATCACTAAATTTTTGTGGTATAAATCTGTAGGGAAAATTACTTTGTACTTCGTCGAATAACTCAAGCCTAAATGCAACAGGTATCCTTTCCTTAATTATGAAATTAAGAATACTAGGAATAGAATCTATTACTGAGTAAAATTGAGTTTCATCAATATTAAACTGATGTTCATCCCAGATAAAGGCTGCAACATCTATTACCGCTGTAAATTTCACTTTAGTTTCTTTTTGATTTTCTTTTTCTCATTTGCGCATTAAGTAAAGCCATCAGTTCTTTCTCCGGATTTTCAATAAAATCATCAGGAAAAATATTATAGACACCGAACTCATCTAACTTTACTTCTCTAAAATCAAGTTTGCCATTCTTTTTTTCAATAAATGCCAGATTGATTTGATCTAAGAGCCAAGAAGATTCATCTTCAGCAACTCTTCTTCGTAACCTTGTAATGAAATGGTCACTATGCGTTTCTACAATAAATTTTTTTCCTTGTAAGATTAAAGAATACAAAAAGTCAAAAAGATAACTTTGAATTTTTGGATGTAGATGAATTTCCGGTTGCTCTAAAATGAGTGTTTCACCCTTTTTCATTATTAAACCCTGAACTATAATAGGAAGTATTTGACTAATTCCAAAACCGACGTGTTTTAAAGTAGTTTCAAGATTGTCTTCATTAATAACGAGTATACTATAACTATCACCAGTTTCTTTTACGGATAACTTACTTCCAAATCCAAACACTTTGCACATCCAATAGTTCGTAGCTTCCAATAAAGACAGTTGTTTTGTTTCAAATTCGACTGCATTATCCTTAAATATTGGAGTATTACAAGCTATTTTGTCTTCTTGTAATAATTCTAATAGTTGTGCTGTGTATTCTCCTTTAATTCCTACCCAATTTTTTTCAGAATTTCCAGTATAAGAATCTTGTGGCTCTGTTCTCAAAGGACCGATGTAGTAAAGTCCTGTCGTGAATACTTCCAAAAAAGATTTTATCGAGTCAGTATTGATTCGTGTAATTGAATCTCTTACACTATACAAGTTGTTGTCTGAATTTTCATTGTTTGTATAATTTTTAATCGATTCCTCATAAGAAATTGGAAAAAATGAAGAATAATTGACTTTCTTTATAATCCTTCTTGTTAATGATGTAGTGTCGTTAAGGTAATCTTCTAAGTTTAAGAAGTTTGAAATATTATTTGTACCAACAACTGCTTCTTCGGTTTTACCTGCATTAAGATCTACATATTCAGTTTTGATGTCAGTTATATATTCTAAGCGAAATTTTTTTACCTGTAATTCGTTTTTATCCAAATTGAAAAGCAATTTCAAATTGCATGTGTAATTAGGAAAACTATCAAATAATGATTTTTGTACTAATCCCCCATATCCATTAAGCTCTGCTTTAGAAATAGAAAAATCAACTCCTAATTCTTTTGAATCATCTTTCCCTCTGATCAAATCTTTATAATTTTTTGCTCGATAATATTCTCCTTGTATAAATAATCGCTTTCTTGATGAGCCAACATCCAATGTTTGTTTTAAAATAAGTAATAGCTGAATAAAAGAAGATTTTCCTGAACTATTATTACCTGATAATATTGTCAAAGGCTTTAGTTCGAAATTCTCCAGCTTTTCAATCGATTTGAAATTTTGTATAGAAAGTTTCATTTCAATTCCTCCTCAATTTTTTTAATTAAGTTCTCTGCAACTTCATTTGGTAATACGTTCTTAATAATCCTAAATATGTCGCCCAAAAAAGTACGTTGTCCTTTATTGAGTTTATCAAGATTATCTGTACGTAGCTTGAATTTAACTTGCTGAATACTATTATCAAAAAAGTCAACTTTTACAGACTTTGTTTCAGCAACCTTATCAAGAATTTTAGTTATAGGAGAAGATACACCATTGCTGGAAGTCGTGTATATTTTTTCGATTTTGTTTTCAGCCTTTACAGCTTCATCTTTTTTCTGAGCTAATTTTCCTTGATATTCTTCGTGCTCTGCCTTATCTGTAAAGCCTTCTTGCACTTTCGTTTCAAACTCTTTCTGCAAATTCTTGTAATTCTCAATTTTTCGAATAGAACTATTGATTTCGGAAGCAGTGTAACATAGTTTATGAATAGTAGTATGAAAGAACATTCGGAGTTTATGTTCCAACTCTAAGCAACTGTCATTTTCTGAAAAATAATCTCGCCTTGCATTAGGAATCAAATCCTTACTTAAAGCATGAATTTCTCCGATAAAATAAAACTGAAAACGTCTATCTCTATGTAATTTGGTAAGGGTAGATTCATCACCTACTGCTATATTCGATTTTCTCAATCGAAACCCTCTTGCATAATTGACGGGATTGATTGATTGGGTTTTTTCTGTGATGCCATACCAACCCCAGTAAAAGAAACTGTTGTTCTTATCTTTTTCTTTAAAAAACAAAACATCTATAATCTCACCAATCTGCTTTTTGTTCTCATCATCACCATCGTATATAGAAGTTGAGTAGCCTTTATACAATTGTTCTGTATTAATAAATATGTTGTATTCATCAATAGAAATATTATCTGCTTGTAGCTCATCATAGATTTTCTTTCTATAGAGAAATTTTGCTGGAAAAGGAACAGGAGCAATCATCGAAAGATACTTTCTAACGTTTGCAACATCAAGCAACTCTTCATTTGAAACGCCTTCCATCGTTACTTTAAAATAATGGTTGTTGGAAAGTTCATCAGCAACATCCAATGACGTTATTGTATCCATTACATCGGTTGCTTCTTCTTTTTTGCTTCTATTATTTATAATTTCTTTAAAAAGTTTTGCATTCCATGTCATTGTGGATTTTTTCGTTTCGCCTGGATAAGAAGTTTCAAAAATCAATGTGTCGCAATAGCCTAAACCACCTAATCGTCCTATTCCTCTAAAGCCCTTATCTTCACCACGCTTTTTTGTTGATTGGGCAATATTTTTAAGTTTATCTAAAACATCATCTGCGGCAATACCTGTCGCATTGTCTTCTATTGAAATTATTTTGTTCTCCTTATCTATAACAACATGAATCTCCCCTTCACCCGACTTGAGCATTTGTTCTTTCTCTGCTTTATCAATTTGGTCAGCCGCATTTTGAATGTACTCCCGAAAAATGAATTTTGAATCCTCATACATACTTAAGGTAAGCGATTCAATCACATCTTTTCCAATAATGGTTGTAAAGCTCTTATCCATTCTTAAACTGTTTATAAATAGGTTTTGGAAATTTTATATTTAAGAGAGAGCGAAAGACCGGGTTTTGCACAATATATTCTCCTTGCTCAAGTCTTGTAAGCATTGATTTATATACTGTAGGTACAAACTGATAATCTGGTTTACTAACCTCGATAGCATTCGTTCTTCCATAAGCATGAGTGGAACAGTTACCTTTTATTCTATCATGAATATCGCTTTTAAACTGCTCTGCTCCAAAAAGTATAATTCCTAATGACCGTCCTCTTTCTGTGATATCTAGTAATTGTCTTAAAATAGGTGAATTTTTAGGAACATCTTTAGACGCATACTTATTTAGTTCGTCAATGAAGATGATGATTTTTGAAGGTATATCTGCTTCTTTTCTTTCTATTTGCCCAAGCTTCAAATTATAGATAGCTCGCATTACATCACCAAAAACGAAACCTTGCGTATCCTCATCTAACTTTGCTATGTCAATTACATAAACATCATTCTTTTTAATTTCATTGATGGCTTCTTGCAATCGGACTTCATTATTTGGCTTACTTAGCGAGTTGGCAAAAACTGTCGTTTTATCAATTGTCTTTTTGAATAGCCGATAAAATTTTCTCCAACTTAATACAGTAACTTCTTTATCTTTTGTATTGCCTGCTTTAGTATGCTCATAGATTTTTGAAGATAAGTCCTCCCAACTAGTTATTTTACTGAAATCGCCTTGTCCTGTAGCTATGACATTCACAATCGATTCCATTGTTTGATTGGGATCGTCAACATTGGCAAACAATAAGTCAATACTTTCTTTGTCATCTTCAAAAATGTATTTGTACAATTCTGCTTTACTTAAAGTCATTTGACTTTTTACATCCTCCCGCTTGCCATAAGTTGAAGAAGAAATATCTTTTGAATAAGGATAGAAATATTTTACGTTTTGAAAGGGAGTTGTATTCACTTTTAAAAGTTCGTACTTAGCAAGATCCTCTTCTTTTAGTTCGTCATTTGGTTCATCAATAGCTAATAAATCTCTACCCTTCACATTCAAAAACACAAAAGCAACAGATTCTTTGCTTTTGCTTTTTATATATTGATCTTGAATTGCTTTAAACAAAAACATTGCGTAAGATGTCTTAGCAGCTAAACCAGAAATTCCTGAAATATTTAAATGCGCTCCTTCGGGACCAATTAAAAAATGCGAATTAAAGTTGACAGGAATCGTAATGTTATCGGGAGCTTCATACATTTCGATATATCCGCAAGGCAAGGCATTCTTTACATCTTTTAATCCCAATGCTTCTTTTACATCATCTTCATTAGCTAATGAAACCAAAGAACCATCAAGAGCTGGTGTGTAAATATTAGCACTATTAGCTACCACTTTTGCTTTCACATAGTTCATCCCGATTCTTTGCGTATAAGCTTTTGCCGAAACGTCTCCAAAATCGCTTGATATAAAGCCAGCTAACGAACTGGCACTATCGGTTAAATGAGAAATTTCTTCAACAACGCCGAAGGTTACAGAGTTCTTGATGTGAGCTACCTTAACTACATCAAAAGGTTTAATGATTAACTCCTTATCTGTCCAAAAGAAAAATTCATCTACAGTAGTTGGTACTTTTTCTGTGGCAACAATCTTCCCGATTTGCTTCATTAAAATAAGTTTAGAAAATGTATATCGCTTAGGTATTTACTTTTTATGTAAGATTCAGTTAGATAAACGGGATATAGATGGTTAGCCCATCTAGCATCTTTTCCATAACAGACAGGATTTCTTTCGTTGACTATATTAGCCGTTATTAAATCTATTTCATCGCTATCCAATCCATTTGTGCTTTCTTCATCGGTAATCAAAATCTTTTCAATTTTTAATATACCCGACATAGCTGTATTGGTATGTTTGGCATCTCTTATTCTCACATACCATATCGCAAAGTTGACATTACCTACCATATCACTTTTGTACATGTAGGCAGGCGTGCGATGACCAACTTTTAACCTTGCGATTTTGTCTGCATTGCTTTTATCTTTTCTATCTCTGCACAAATCAGGATTAAACATTTTCGAGACGCCCACAACACAGCGATAATGATTTTTGTATTTAGCTAGCTCTTTATAGTCACCGGATTTGATCGGTGTATATTGTAAGGAACCATCCTTAATAAGATAACTATTTTGATTAAGTAAATTTTTAGTATGTAAATGTGCTACAATCTTTTTTTCCGCTTCTACCATTTCATCCTGAATTGTGGCAATACCCAAATTTTCGTATTCTTTCGGGTCTTTCTGAATGTCTGATTTATAAGTAAGAATTTTCGAGAACTGAGCATATGTGTTTTGAATACGTTTTGTCTTATTGATTTTTGAAGTTAATAGATTAAAGAACTGTTCAGAATTTTTACCATTTGGGTTTCCTACAGTTGGTAACGATAAAACTAAAGTATGTTCTAATTCTGCACATTTAAACTGGTTTGGCGTTTTTCTTTCACAACAAGCAACACCAATTTGCCCTGCTATAATTGGGTAAATTCTTCGATTAATTTCAATATCATCTACTTTGTATGTTCGTCTCGAACCATCTAAAAAGAAGTGAAAAAGTGGTTCATTGTTATTAGTTCTTCTTGCAAGTGTTGAAATGTCTTTCGTCGTATTTAATGTTGTATCAGTTTCTCCAAAACGATCATGTAGCAGAGACATTTTTTGTAATTCATCATAAATGATTGAAGAAGAATTCAACTCGTTATCTACACAATACCGGTTGAGAGTATAGCAAGTTCCATTGGTTTCGGTTTCAAGAATGCTCAAAATTGTTTCCATTGGTTGATGACAATAGTATAAATATAAATTGTTTAATTTTTTTTACAGATTTTTATCTCAATATCTTTAATTACATTAATAAGCAGATACTAATACATTATACTATTAACATTACTGAAGTTAAAAGTAAATTACAACCGATAGACTATAAGTTTTATTAAATAAATACTTCTTTTACCCTACACATACAAATCCGGATATAATTTCCCCCCCGGCGTTACGGCATATTTTTCAAAATCAGTAATGCCTTCAGCACGTAACACGTCTTCATCCAAAAAAGTATTGCCGGTACACCCGGCAGGCGTTTTACTCAAAATAGCGTAGGCAGCATCGGCCATTATTGCGGGCTTGCGGCTCATGAGCGCCAGCTTTTCGCCGCCCAGCAAATTGCGCACGGCCGCGGTATCAATCGTTGTTTTTGGCCATAATGCATTGGAGGCAATGCCGTACTTCTTAAACTCGGCCGACCAGGCAATCGCCATCATGCTCATGCTGAATTTACTGAGCGTGTAGGCAATTTGCGGCGCTAACCATTTAGGTTGTAAACTGATGGGCGGCGATAAGGTGAGGATGTGTGGATTATTGCCTTTTTTAAGATAAGGCAGGCAGGCTTTGGTAACCGCAAACGTACCGCGCACGTTGATGTCGTGTATCAGGTCGAACCGTTTTAAATCGGTCTGTTCGGTATTACTCAATTGTATGGCAGAAGCATTGTTGATCAAGATGTCAATGCCGCCAAACGCTTGTACGGCCTGCGCTACAGCGTTCTCCACCTGTACTTCAAAACGGATGTCCACCTGTACCGGTAAAGCCTTGCCGCCGGCTCCTTCTATTTCTTTGGCGGCGGTGTAAATAGTGCCACCTAACTTTTCATTTTCTTCAATACTCTTGGCAGCGATAACAATGTTGGCGCCTTCGGCTGCAAGACGTAAGGCAATGGCTTTACCAATGCCGCGACTGGCGCCGGTAATAAAAACTGTTTTGTTGGAGAATGACATATTGTAGAAATTATTTTTTAAATCACAAAGCCGCAAGGTATGAACGAGTACAACGCTAATGGTAGCGTCCCGCTTATCGTACCCGCTTAAGTAAGAGACAGGCTCGTAATTTACAAACAGTTGCTTATAGTAAACTATAAAAAGCGAATGCTGATAATGCCGCAACGAAGGTGTTTAAGAAATTCACCGCATCGTTATTCAGATAGTGCTTTCTTTCGAGTGAGGCGCCTAAAAGGGAATCGCATATATTACCAATTGTTCCGGCAGCAACAATAATTAAGAATGTTTGTATGGCAAAGCCAAAACCAACGCTATATACGGTTGCTATCATAATACTTCCTGCAACGCCAATGGCCGTTCCTTCTACACTTACAACACCGTTCAATCCTTTATTATCTTTCTTTAAAGTTAGTATATTATAAAACTTTTTGCCCCATACATTCCCTAATTCGGAGGATAACGTATCGGCGCTTGCCGATGATAAAGCCGCAGCCATCAGTAGCCTGAAGATAAAAATATGGTCTTTATAAAACCAACCGGCAAGCCCGCAAAGCGCCGCTACGCCTGCATTGGCCATTACTTGCCCGGCGTTTCGTTTGCTGCTGTTTACTGCTGATAAACCCTGGTGTTCTTTACGCTTTTTTCCAAAGGAAGTAGCCCCAGTGCCAAGTAAAAAGAAGGTGGCCGTCATGGCGATGCCGGTAAAGCCGGCGCCCTTAAAAACAAGCCATCCGAGTAAGATGCCGGCAGATGCCCCGGCTACCGTAAGCTTGCCCGCTTTTATGCTTAGCAATGCGCCGCCTGTCAGTATCAGCGAGAGCAAACCATATTGTATTATCATGATAAACCAGCTATAAGCGTAAATAGTTTAATCAATCAGTTTTATGAGGTTCATCGCTCCATCCAGCACGATCATTTTTGCCGGATAGTTTTTTTTCAATAATGCAATTTCGTCACTCTGCTTAATCACGCGCGCCGGGTACAGGCTGCACATGCGCAGCGCTTCTACCGGTTTGATAGCTGCATAATCCACTAAGTTTTTAAATGCTTTGTGCATAGTGATCGCCGAGCCGCTGAGGATGCCGTTGGAAGTATATTTGTTCTCTTCAAACAGGTGTTGATAATGGCCTTCTGTAGTTGTGGTAACTGCATCGGTAATAGCAAACAGGCGCTCACCCAATATTTTTTTCGCTATGCGGATGGCTGCATAGTCCACATGATGCCCGTCGGGTATGATGGCCGCTTTTACCAGCGGATGATCGAGCACCGCGCCTACCAGCCCGGGGGCGCGGTGCTGCAGCGGGCTCATGGCATTGTACAGGTGCGTTACGGTATCCACACCGGTTTTGTTAAACGTGTCCGTTGCCTGCTCGTAGGTAGCATTGCTGTGCCCGGCAGACACAATAATGTTTTGCGATTGTATGTATTCTAATATTTCAGGTGTGCATACTTCCGGCGCCAGCGTGATGATTTTAATAACATCTTTACCATACTCCACCAATTCTTTTACCTGTGCCATAGTTGGCGAGAATATCCAGCTTGCATTGTGCGCACCCCGGCGTTCCATACTTATCCAGGGCCCTTCCACATGCAGGCCCAGTGCGCCGCTGCCGCCGGTACTCCAGTAATCTCTTATTGCATCAATACACTTAAAAATTACTTCGTAGGTGTTGGTGGCAACGGTAGGCATGCACCACGCCGCACCGCCATTTTTGCTGTACGTTACAATATTGCCTACGGTTTGCGCATCGGGATATACCGATAGCAGCCTGCTGTTGGCGCCATACAATTGTAAGTCAATGAGGGCAGGTGCTATAGACGCATCATCGCCAAAATTGATAGTTTCGTATTCTTTGGGTATGGCAATGGCCGGCAGCAACGATTCAACAATGCCATCGGTGCACATTACGGCATGGTGCCGCACTTCATCGGTGCCGGTGTATATGGTGCCTGCGGTATATGCTGTTTTATTACTCATGAATAATTTTAAAATGATCTGCATCCTGCAGAAAAGGATATTTGGTTCTTGCCTCTTTTAATACCTCGCTCTGCAGTGTAATTGTAAAAATAGCTTCTTCGGTTTCTTTGTTATACAAAACATTTCCCAGCGGGTCTATTACGGTACTGTTGCCGCAATAACCGATATTGTTGCCATCGGTACCAACCCTGTTTACACCGATTACATAGCACTGGTTTTCTATAGCGCGCGCGAGGAGCAGGTTTTGCCATGCAAGGTTGCGGCGGCCGGGCCAGTTGGCTACATACAGCAGTACATCGTACTCTGCGCCGGTGGGCGTACCGTCTCCCGATTTGCTTATGGGGTGATCGGGCTGTTGCCTTGCCCACACCGGGAAGCGCAGGTCGTAACAAATTTGCAAATTAATCTTCCAGTTTTTTACCGATGCGATAAGCCGTTTATCGCCGGGCGTATATTGCTTGTCTTCGCCGGCGTAGGCAAACAAATGCCGCTTGTTGTAAAAGCCGGAACTGCCATTGGGCAGCATCCAGATAAGCCGGTTGTAATACCGGTCTTCTTCTTTTATAATTACGCTTCCGGTAAGGATAATTTTTTTTTGCTGCGCCAGTGCCCGCATCCATTGCACCGTACTGCCCTCCATCGTTTCGGCGAGCAGTTGCGGCTGCATACAAAAGCCGGTGCTAAACATCTCGGGCAGTACAACAATTTCTGTTGCGCCCTGCAGGCTGTTTACTTTTTGCGCAAGCATCGCCAGGTTCGCCGCCTTATCTTCCCAGTGCAGTGCTGTTTGTATAAGCGTGAATGTGAGTGTTTGCATGGTGTTTATTTACTGCGGAAATACAAAGGCACGAAGAATTAATCAGAATAAAATAATTATTGGCTGCTTTGGCTATAAGTACCTTTTCGCATCCACTAAATCCTGCGGTGTATCAATGCCAATACCTTTAAAGTCAACAACAATCATTTTTAGCGGTACGCCATGCTCGAGGTAGCGCAGGCATTCTATTTTCTCCGCGCTTTCCAGCGGTGTTGCAGGCCATCCGGTAAAGCGCATCAGCGCCGCTTTGCGAAAGGCATACACACCAATATGGTGGTAATAATTAACCGGCATAGCAGCTCTGTTGTAAGGGATAACCGAACGGCTGAAGAGCAATGAGTTCATGTTGCTGTCCACCACTACTTTTACATTGTTGGGGTTAGCAACCATCTGCTCATCGGTAAACACTTTCATCATGCTGGCAACCTGTACAATATTGCCTTCCCCTTCAAATACTGCCAGTAGCCTGGCCAGCGGTTCCCGCTGCATAAACGGCTCATCGCCCTGCACATTCAGAATGATATCTGCATCTATATTTTCTACCGCTTCGGCAATGCGGTCGCTGCCGCTTTCATGTTGTCTTTTACTCATTACTGCCCTGCCGCCATGGCCCGTTATTTCTTCATAAATAATAAGGCTGTCGGTAGCCACCAGCACCTCGTCAAACAAGCCGGTGGCAACTGTATTATCGTAGGTGTGGCGGATAACTGTTTTACCGCCCAGCAGTTGCATCAGCTTGGCGGGAAAGCGGGTGGCGGCATAGCGTGCCGGGATAAGTGCTATTTTTTTCATGTACAATGGATTAGGTGAAGCAGGGCAATGATACTGAAAATGGTGGAATGCACTATGGGGTTAAAGGACTAAGAAAGCTATAAACTTACATTTTACTGATAATGAGGCGGCAGGCAGCAAGGGCAAATAAAAAATTGTGGCAGGCTGGCGGGATGTTGCAACTGTCCGTATGATAATTTCATCTGGAACAATTGTTATTTTTTGAACCAGGCAGGTTGCAGTTTTTATAAAAGATATTGGTCGTAATGTTTTGTTCGGCTCCGAAGGAGTCGCAGTGCTTTGGGTGGTGTACCAAGTTGAAATTTGATTGGCTTTGCAGGGGAAAGGCAGTAATTTAGTAGTATGAAAAAGCCCGTCCAAAAATATGACGTTAATCAAAACGCAAAAGCAGTAGTAGATAAATTATTAGGTGAGGATGGTAAAACAAGTTCACCACCAAAAAAGAAAGTTACTTCAAAGAAAAAGCCTCATTAAGTTGAGGCTTTTTCTTTTACTGTATCTTCTAATTGCTCCATAGGAACTTTGGGGAAAAATCTATCAACTAATGTTTGCGCATCCATAATAGGGATTACAAAACTTTGATAGGGAGTACCTGCAAGTCTGTCTGCAAACAAAGCTCTTGTATGTCCTATAAGCATTGAAGATAAACTTAGCCAAACATTTTCTGGCAATAAAATTCTTTCTTCGGAATCTATATAACTTGCAAGATTTTCAACTTCAAATGTGGTGTTTACTTCAATTGTAGCAAGAGCTTCATTTTGTGGCGAATCTGTATATCGAAAGATAGCCCTCATAATGATACTTAGAATATTGAGTTCTGGCACAAACTCGTTTCTCACTCCTAAATCTATAGCAGTCTTGGCATTATCATTCCTAAACAATATTTCGTTTACATTAAAGTGAATTGTTTTTATTCTCCGTATTGCTATTGCAATATTTATATATTTTTCATCCATATTTTGACATAGATTGACGTTCTAAAATCTGCGGTTTATTTTCAAAAAATGCGACTTCTAAAACTGTGCTACTATCCTTATCAACAGACCTAATTATTTCTTTAGGTGTTTTTGGTTGGTAAAATTTAAAGCCGCTTTTATCATTCAACATTATTGCTTTGACCTCAAATCTAATATTTAGAACTTTTTGAAGTTTGGCAATCGTATTAAAGTTCAAAGGCTTTCTTCCCCGAAAAACTTGTGATAAATAACTTGGAGATACTTTTATAGCATTCGCTAATGCTTCCCAATTAAGCTTTAATGGCTTTTTTAGCCTTTCTATTTCAGAGAGATAATTTGCCCTAAGAATATCTTCTTCTTTTTCAATTTGATACTTTTCTGTCTCTTGACTTTTTAAAGCCTTAATTCTTTCTTCTAAACGTTCTTTGTTAGTCAACATCGTATTCGTGTTTTGAAATTGCATCCCAACGAGACTTCAATGCTTTATCAGCATCTCTTTTTTTAGGTAGTGGCTCAATTGCAATAATATAAAGTTCACCTTTTTCAGTTACAACTTCTTTACAATAGATTCGCGAATTTGCTCCTTGCGGAAACAATCTAAATTCTGTAAGATTTTCATAGTTTTTAATTTGAATATAATCTTCATAAAATCTACAATCCTGCTCAAGCACCCGACCAACGATGTAGTCAAACTTCTTTTTATTTCCCTTTTTTTCTAAGAAATCAAGTATTGTATCAGCCGAATCTTCATCTAAGCAAACTTTTCTTTTAAATCTTCTCGATTCTTGGTAAAGTACAAAGTTTTTCTTCACAAAATTAAGCTATAGGTTAATTTATTCCAATTAAATTCTTATTTCATAAAAGAAATAAGCTCCGAAAGTTTGTACGCCTACGGAGCTTATTACAGATTAGATAATTTCCTACCTGCAATAAAGATAGGTAAGATTTCAAAAAATCAATAACAAATCTTACCGTTATGTACATCCTGCCATTAGAAAAACGCAAACAAATAATCCACCAACTTGTTGAAGGTGCAAGCATGAGAGCTACATCAAGATTAACAGACACAAGTATTATGACTGTAATGAAAGTGTTGGCTGAAACTGGTAAGGCTTGCATCAAATTTCACAATGAATTAATTATCCTTAACACTGTTGTAATGATTAATGACAATGAACTAAAAAATTTTAAATGGAATGACGTTGCAGTCATAAAAATTAATGATAGGGATGCAATAATTATCATTCTTATGTTTGATACTTATGAAGAAGGAAATAGATTTATAGAAAAAATTCTATCTAAGTACCCCTTCTCATTTAAAGCTAAAACACACCCCACAAATCAAGAATTTGCATTTGAAATTGAGTTCAAAGATTCAGCTTTGTTAATGGTTTGGTTTTCTGGTTTGACAGGCTTTAGTTATCCGCCTTTCACTTGGTTAAATCAAGGATCGCCTACATTTATTACCAATGGGGTTTGGATACAAAATAAAAGGCAGCAGGGGAAAGAATATAGATACAACCCCGATGTATTACCATTAAATCCTAAACTTGAGTCCTCATCCTTAGAGGAAGAAATACAGAGAGCCTTTGCAAAAGCAATGCGTATAGAATTTTAAAGAGAATCACAAGAGCTAGGTTTAACAATATTGGTATTTGACAAAACGCAAGGAATTACTGCATACAATGATTTGTTTGATATATCATCTCATAAAACAACATATTTAAAATTTAGTGAAGGCGAGAATTTAGAGCTCAGTTTTATTGATGCGGTTGAGGATTTTCACATTACTATTTCTGGTCTTCAATATGATAAAAATCAGTTGAAGGCATTTAAGGACAGCTTGCCACAAAACAAACCTTTTGCTTTTTTATTAGGATTAGACAACACCAACAAGAACGGTAGACCTATTATCTTGTCCACAAGACAGGAGTTTGAAATATTGAACTTAGCTGGCTATATTGAATAACCAGCTACCATTTGCATCCTTTTCAAATTTAATCAAACCTTTTTTATTTCTTTTGATTGAGCAGTGTATAAAATTTCTTTTAGCGCAAAAGTCATAACTAATGCCTTTCACCGCTATATCTGCAGGGCAGACGCATGAAATTTCAATAAGCCGAAGATTTGGCTTTCAACAAGGGTTGTTCACAATAAGTATTTTTTCATGGAAAAACATACAAGTTATTCAGATGGGGATGAAAGCAGGTTTAAATTATATTAATAGCAGCAAAAAAAGAAATGCAAAGCCCTATTATGTATTTTGCTGCTATGGATGATTTCCGACAATTAGGAAAAGTAAAACATAAGCTTGACAATATTATAGCCATTACTATAGCAGCAGTAATATGCGGATGTGAAAACTGGTATGAAATAGAAGATTATGGAAGGCAAAAAGAAGGATGGCTCCGTACATTTTTAGATTTACCCAAAGGTGTACCTGGGCATGATACCTACCGTCGTTTTTTTATGTGGGTTAATCCAAAGAAACTAGAACAGTGCTTTATAGAATGGATAAGGTCTGTATGCGCTATAACAGAAGGGCGGATTATAAGCATTGATGGCAAATGTCTTCGTGGAAGCAAGGGTGATAATCCCTCATTTGTGCACATGGTAAGTGCCTGGTGCAACACCAATAATATGGTACTTGCACAAGAGAAGGTGGATGAGAAAAGCAATGAGATAACAGCCATTCCCGCTTTACTTGAAATACTGGTAGTTAAAGGCTGCATGGTAACAATAGATGCGATGGGTTGTCAGCGTACCATAGCTGAAAAGATTGTAGAAGCGCAAGGAGATTATTTGCTATCTGTAAAAAGCAATCAGGAAGTTTTACTGGATGATATAACAGAAGCCTTTACTCACGGTAAAACAGAAGATGAGTACACAGAAAAAGCAGTAGGTCACGGTCGTGTAGAAAGCCGCACCACCCGTGTAATTACAGACTTAAGCTGGATATGCAATGAAGAAGACTGGAAGAAATTAGCATGTATTATAATGGTATTTGCTACTCGCTACAATAAAAAAACAGGAGCAGAAGAGCAATCAGTGCGTTATTATATAAGCAGCAAAACGGCGAGTGCAAAATACTTTCATGAGGCAGTTCGTTCCCACTGGGGCATAGAAAATAAACTTCATTGGTGCATGGATGTAATATTCGGGGAAGATAAAAGCAAAAAACAAGCACGGGACAGTGCACAAAACTTTTCGCTTATTAACAAAGTAGCCTTGAATATGATAAAAAATTACAAGCCAGATGAAGTCATTGGCTCTAAAAAGATAAGCATGATACGAAAACGAAAAATGGCAAACAGAGATAACGAGTATCTACTCGATATTTTATTGTCCTTTAATACCAAAAAACAGTGACCTTTCATGCGTCCGCCCTGGCTATATCTGCTCTTTCCCTTTTTTTAATTTTCTTTTCCATAAACTTTCAACTTAGTACACTACCGGGCTTTGAGGTATTTATGTTTTCTATAAATATCTTATCCCTCCGGGATATAATCTTCCCAACACCTATGGTAGCAGCACCAGCCGGCAGAAGGCTTGGCTACAGCGGCCCGGCCGGAATGATCATTTGAAAGCACCGGCAGAAGTGCAGGCATCATTTTAAAAACTTCTTAGTTTCTTTGTGGTTTAGCTGTTCCGTTAAAATTATACTATGAAAACATTATTGCTTACCTTTTACCTGTTCACGCTTGTTATTTGCGCAGGCGCGCAGATGGATGATACTACCGGGTTTAGCCAATACCAAAAGCAACTGTTTATACAAGGCAACGATACCTTGCAGTACCGCATTTTGTATCCGGAGAATTACAGCAGCAGCAAACCTGCGCCCCTGCTCGTATTTCTGCATGGCAGCGGTGAGCGCGGGCACGACAACGAAAAACAACTGTGGCATGGCGGCGCCTTATTTTTGAAAGACAGCATCCGCCGCATGAATGCCGCCATTGTTATCTTTCCGCAGTGCCCGGACGACAGCGCCTGGAGCGCCTTTGACCGCTCTGTCCCGCGTGGCGACAGCTTCTATTTATCACTTAATTTGTCCCTAAGACTTTCTACGCCGGAGCGGCTGGTGAAAGCGCTGATGGATAGCTTGGCAGAGCACCGTATTGCCGATAAAAAGCGCCAGTACATCGGCGGCTTGTCGCTGGGCGGCTTTGGTACATACGACCTGCTTACAAAGTACCCGGACTATTTTGCGGCGGCTTTTCCTATTTGCGGTATGACCAATGTGCCGCTGTATGCGCAACGCGCTTATAAAGTACCGCTATGGATATTTCATGGCGCTAAAGACGATGTGGTAAACCCGCAGCCCGACCGCTACCTGTATGCGGCACTGAAGGATAAAAAAGGCGTTCACGTGCAGTACACCGAATACCCGGAAGCCAACCACAATAGCTGGGACAATGCTTTTGCCGAACCTAATTTATTGCCCTGGCTGCTGGCGCAAAAGAAGTAGCTCATGATTATAAGACAGATGATGAAAGCTATAAAAGTTGAAAATGTTATTGATTGTATTTAGATGAACGATTATCTATGAAACTGAATATTAATGATATAAGTTTATCAGATATACCTATAACCTTAGTGACCTTTAACCAAAAGCTATCTTTAATTACTATTATTTCAAATAATTGTTACCGAATAAGCGATAAAAACTGGTTTGGTAAAACAGAAATAATAATAGAAGGCTGGAAAGAATTTTTCATAGAAAAGTACGTTTCTGAAAGTCAGGGTAAAGGAGAAACATTTCAAATTGACTTTACAAAAAACTTAGAAACTTTTGAGCTTATTCAAGAGATTGAGTGGAATACTAATGAAAATGTTTTTTTGAAAGGATGGAGTAAAGAATCAGGTGCTTGGCTAACATACTATTTCAAAAATGGTAAATTCGATATAGAAGCAGCGGTTAGAAATTAATAGCTGAACTTTAAGTATAAAAAGTTTAAAAGGATAAAGTAAAACACATCTTATATCTATAGGCTGAGGATTATTTATTATAAACTAATGAACAGATTGCTTCAACATAAATACTGGTGGCTGGTGCTCCTCCTTTTTTTTGCAGCGGTTATCTGCCTGTCTTCGTTGGTGCATTACCGGATAGACCTTACGGCGGAGAAGCGCTTTACGTTAAGTCCTTCTACAAGGAAACTTTTGGAAAATGTTGATTCAACCATCCGCATCAGGGTTTTTCTGAACGGTGATTTACCGGCCGATTATAAAAAGCTAAGTATCTCCACGCAGGATTTATTGCGAGAGTTTAAAGACATTAACAACCGCATACAGGTGAGTTTTGAAACGCCCGGCGAAGGCTTGCCAGACAGTGCAAAGGCGCAGTTGTACGATAGCCTGAGCCGCGCCGGTGTTGTGTTTGAGCGCAATGAAGATATTAGTGTAACCGACAACAAAGCTACTAACCAACTTCTTATTCCGTCGGCGCTGGTGTATTATAAAAATCAAAAGCCATTCGCTGTTGACTTGCGGAGCAGCCGCACCGTATTTAAAAGTTTCAACGTAGTAAACGAAGAGCCGCAGCCCGACAAAGAAGCTACGCGCAACGCCGCCGAAGCTTTACTGGAGTTTAAATTTGCCAATGCGATTGATAAGCTTACCCGCACTTATATTCCTTCTGTTGCTTACTGTGTTGGCAATGGCGAGCCAACCGATTTAAAAGTGAATGATATTGGTGAAAGCCTGCGCAATGAATACCGCCTGGCAGTTTTCGATTTGAAAAAAGGCTATCCAAACCCTGACCAGATCAACGCCTTGCTGATTGTAAAGCCTACCCAGCCTTTTACGGATGAAGACAAGCTGAAGATAGACCAGTACGTAATGCACGGCGGCAAAGTGCTTTGGTTTGTAGATAAATTGTATGCCGAACTGGACAGCCTGATGCGCAGCCAGGCCGACTTTGTAGCCTTTGACCGTAACCTCAATATTGATGATATTTTGTTTAAGTACGGCGTGCGGATCAACGGCGATTTATTGCAGGATTTAAACTGTTCCAAGATACCGATCGTTATCGGCTACAACCCCGATAACAGTCCGCGGATGCAGCGTGTTCCGTGGCCGTATTATCCTTTTCTGCAGGCAACCAACAATAACCCCATTTCAAAAAATTTAGACCGTGTGCTGCCGCTTTTTCCATCCAGCATAGACACGGTAAAAGCACCCGGCATCCGAAAGACCATTTTGCTCTCCAGCGATACCAACAGCCGCGTGTTGAGTTCGCCTGCACTGGTAAGTTTGAACAGTATCCGCACGGATGAGGATTTTAATACGATGAACAGGAGCTATATCCCGGTAGCAGTACTGCTCGAAGGCAGGTTTGCCAGTTTGTTTGCCAACCGGCTGGATGCGGCTACGCAGGATTCGGTGCAACGCAGCAGCGGTAAGCCTTTCGCGGCCGAAGGCGATAAAGATACAAAGCAGATTGTAGTGTCGGATGCAGACCTTGTTACCAATGCGGTAAGCCCTACAACAGGCCCGTTGCCGATGGGCGAATTACCATTGGAAAGTTACCGCTTTGCCAACCGTGAATTCTTCCTGAACAGCGTGGATTATATGGTGAGCAACAGCGGTATTTTCGAGAGCCGCAACAAAGATTTTACCCTGCGGTTATTAGACAAAAAAAAGATACAGGAGCAGCGCACGCAATGGCAGTTTATCAATATCGTTGTACCGATAGTATTGGTTATTGTATTCGGATTGGTGTTCCAGTATTTCAGAAGGAATAAGTATGCGGTGTAGCAAGATTACTACTAACGCTGACAGGGTTTAGAACCCTGTCAGCGTTTAAATTTATAGCGCTTACAATTCTTCGTTTATGAGTAGCTGCATTTCATTCGCAGTAACACCATTCGCAGCAAACCCTGCAATCCACGTTTCCGCTTTTTCCGTTATTTTCTCAACAGTCGTAGCATCTGTAAGCAACTGTTGCCGGATGCTGTCTTCGAGGTGGCCGATCGCTAACTGGTTTTCCGGTTTCGCGAGCGATAGATTATACAAAGCCACTTTATTGTCCCATATCCAGCGGGCTACTTCGCGGCTATTGAATGGTGGTTGCGCTACCACGCGCATTTTTTTTGGCGCACCATTCTCTTTTGCAGCCAGCGATAAAAATTTCACCAGGCCTGCTGCTGTTAAATTACCTTCCGGCACTACTACATGTAATGGCGTACCATCATTATAATCTATGATGTACAGCAGATGAAAAGGCCTGTTATCAGCGGATATTGCTGCTATAGCGCCCACTTGCCAGCAGGTACCTTTATGCGCCGGGGTTATTGCTATGCCTGCAGTTATTCCTGCTTTGGCCAGCAGTTTTGTATTGCGCGCTCTCGTACGTTTTAAGTACAATCTTCCCTGCCGGTAAATACGTTTGATTTGTTTGCCAGTCCAGCCCGGATGTGTTTGCTGTAAAATGGCCGTGCAATCATCCAGGCTTCTGGCCGTATCTGCCGCTATCAGCCGCAGCAATTCATCATATACCAGCCGGTCTTCTACTTCGGGTTTACGCGGCTTGTAATTGTATGCTGATGGGTCAACACCTGCAATCGCGCAGGCCTGCGCTGCCGTAAGGGTATAACGCTTTACCAATTCGCTTACC
Organism: Ilyomonas sp.; assembly: GCA_965247435.1. Classification (GTDB taxonomy): domain Bacteria; phylum Bacteroidota; class Bacteroidia; order Chitinophagales; family Chitinophagaceae; genus Ilyomonas. Next base: position 5,099,214 of record OZ252019.1, read on the forward strand.
AGCTTATTGCTAACGGTTTTATCCGGGTCTATTTTGCTTAATGCAGCAATCAGCATTTTATGTTTATCCAGCGGCTGCCATGCAGCAGCATCGCCTTGTTCGCCCTGCACTTTATTGTCCTCGGCACCGGTTGCAAGCTCTTTCAACCAGTTATACAAAGTAGCGCGCGAAATGATAGCTTCCCTGCAAATCTGTTTGACGCTTTTTAGCTTGTGCTGCATTTCATACACCCACTGCCTTCGCTGCTGCTCGCTGTACCTGTGCACTTTCATAGCGCCAAATATAGCCGCCTATGTCTAATAATGTGCATAGCAGAAGGCACTGCTAAGGTTTATTTAATAATCAGGCGCGCAATGCGGAAAACAGCCGGCAGCCATACAAAGCTAAAAATGGTATTGTATGACAGTAATGATTAAAACCGTATGGCAGCATCGGAAAGGTGTATAATAATGAAGAAAGATTGTGAGCGGGCAATCATGGTAAAGGCATGGAAAAAAGGCTAAAATATCTCTTCCAGCTCCTGCAAATGATGGATCATAAAAGTAGGCCGGATATGTGCATCAATGCACAGGTGGTTTACAAATACCGTATCCAGCCCGGCATTCATGGCGCCGGCTATATCCGCGTCCAGGTTGTCGCCGATCATAATGCACTCGGCAGGTACCGCATTACATCTTGCCATGGCAAAATCAAATATGGCGCGGCTGGGTTTCAGGCTTTGGCTGTTTTCAGAAGTAATCACTTCCTCAAAAAAGCCGCGCAGGTTGCTGCTTTGAAGTTTGCTGTGCTGTATCGCGTCAAAGCCATTGGTAATAAGGTGTAAGCGGTACCCTTTATCTTTTAAATAAGTAAGTATTTCTATCGTATAAGGAAACAGGTTCTTCTTAAAAGGGAGCAGCTCCAGAAAATCTGCAGCCATCTGCTTAGCCAGCACTTCATCGGCCACCTTATACTCCAGCAGTGCCAGCCACATCCGCTTCCAGCGCAGCTCTTCCTGTTTTATAAAACCTTTGGTGTACCGGTCCCAAAGCCGGTTGTTGTGATAGCTGTATTTATTAAAAAAAGAATCGAAATTATAAACGCCGCGCTGTGCCAGGTTGTACTTTACATAAAGATCATGTATCGCTTCACTTGCATTGGCTTCAAAATCCCACAACGTATGATCGAGGTCAAAAAAAAGGTGCCGGTATTTCATGAATGAGAATTAGAAACCAAACATAAGATTGAAAATAAAATTAAGCTTTAAAAGGCAGTACGCTTACCTATTTATAAAGTAAGTTCTTAATAAAAAAGGCAACAGCAATACCCGGAGGATTACTTTTTATTTCTTACTTCGCTTATTAAACATCACTTATGAATATCGTTATTACCGGTGCGTCCAAAGGTTTAGGATTAGCAGTTGCAGAAAGATTTGCCAGCGACGGAAATCCGCATACCTTACTGCTCTGCGCCCGGAATAAAAGTGCCTTGTTGCAGGCGGAAAATGATATACAGTCCCGCTACCGGCAAACTATTGTGCGCACTTACGAATGTGATATGGGCGACAAAGAAGCAGTGCTTTCTTTTGCCGCTTGGATACTGCGTACAATCAGCACGGTAGATGTGTTGGTGAACAATGCCGGCCAGTATTTACCGGGCAATGTTTCGGATGAAGCAGAAGGCACGCTGGAGCAGATGATCTCCGTAAACCTGTACAGCGCTTACTATTTAACACGTGCCTTGTTGCCGGCAATGATAGCAGCGAAGAGCGGTCATATTTTCAACATGTGCTCTGTGGCTTCTTTAAAAGCGTATAACAATGGCGGCGCTTACAGCATCAGCAAGTTTGCACTGATGGGCTTTAACAGAAACCTGCGGGAAGAATTAAAGCCGCACAACATTAAAGTAACTGCCGTGTTTCCCGGTGCAGTAATGACCGATAGCTGGAGTGGCAGCGGTATTGATCCGCACCGCATTATGGAAGCAGGCGATGTTGCCGAAATGATGTATGCGGCGGCGCGTCTTTCGCCGCAAGCCTGTGTGGAAGACATAATTTTAAGACCGCAGTTAGGAGATTTATGAGTGAAAATTGGTGTGCTTTTATTCATAAGCTGCAAACAATTTTGATCCGTTGCATTCTTTTTAAATTGAAGTTACAATCAGCTTCATTTGGCAATCCTATTTCATAAAAGACATCCGCCGTTTCAGGAAAAAGATTGCCTGCCAACACTTTTTTATTACCCTGTTGTTAACCTGCTAAATTCATCAAGATACTGCCAGTTCTGCCATTCCCATTAATACAGCTATCAGCGAAGGATATTCCGGCGGCGGATGGCCGGCAACTAATCGCTTTCAATTATCTTCGCCGCATGGAAGCGTTATTGCAACAAATAGAAAAGCACAGGCAGGAAATTACTGCTTTTACTGCGGATACTTCCGAAGCTGCAGAAGCATTTCGTATAAAATATTTAGGCACCAAAGGCATTGTAAAGGCAATAATGGCCGAGATGAAAAATGTGCCCAATGAGCGCAAAAGAGAGTTTGGCCAGGTGCTGAATGAGTTTAAACAATTTGCGGAAGCAAGGCATGAAGTGCTGAAACAAACCACCGCTGACAGTCAACCGGCCGCTGAAAACCGCATAGATATTACGCTGCCCGGAACGCCTGTTGAAATGGGCGCGCGCCACCCGCTAAGCATTGTGCGTCACCGCATCATTACTATTTTTCAGCGCCTTGGGTTTGCCGTAGCCGAAGGCCCGGAAATAGAAGACGACTGGCACAACTTCGGCGCCATGAATTTTCAGGAAAATCACCCGGCGCGCGACATGCAGGATACTTTTTATATCAGCCAAAAGCCAGACTGGCTGCTACGCACGCATACCAGCAGTGTGCAGGCGCGCGTAATGGAAACACAACGCCCGCCCATCCGCGTGATATGCCCGGGAAGAGTCTATCGCAATGAAACGATCAGTGCCCGCGCGCATTGTTTTTTTCACCAGGTAGAAGGCTTATACGTAGATGAGAATGTAAGCTTTGCCGACCTTAAGCAAACGCTGTATTTCTTTGTGCAGGAAATGTTTGGCCAGACAGTGAAGGTCCGCTTTCGCCCCAGTTATTTCCCCTTTACCGAGCCAAGTGCCGAGATGGATATTAGCTGCCTGATTTGCGGCGGCTCCGGCTGTACAGTATGCAAGCATACCGGCTGGGTAGAAATATTAGGCAGTGGCATGGTGCATCCCAACGTGTTGCAAAATTTTGGTATTGACAACGAAAAATACACGGGTTTTGCTTTTGGTATGGGTGTAGAAAGAATTTGCCAGTTGAAGTATCGCGTAAACGATTTGCGCCTGTACTCGCAGAACGACGTGCGGTTTCTAAAGCAGTTTCGAGGTGCAGTGTAAAAATGTTTTGCCACAAAGGCGCTAAGACGCAAAGAAGATTTATTTCGTGTTAAATACTACTTGGCTAAATTTTGAGTGCCTCCCCTAAATTTGAATTGAAAATAGTACTGGTTACTTACCTACTGACCTGTGGTCTGAAAAATCGAAATTTCAATTACATACAAGGAAAGTAAATTTTAAGTGCCCATACTTATGTATGAGCTTTAGTTTACTTTGTGTATATAGGGCTTCAACTCCATTAAACTACAAGTAATAAATGGGGTTCACGTTTTTAATTACTCAAAATACAAAAGCATGTTTACTCTATTCAAAAGTCCATTTCCAAAGGAAACAAAAGAGTTTGCAGCAACTTTTACAAAGGAGCAGAAGGTTGCAGTTATAGGCAGTCAAAAAATTATAGTCAATTCACAAGAGTACAAACATTCAAATGAGGATTTACATGTTCATAACACAGCCAAAGTGCTACATTTTTCATTTAAAGGTCCTGAACTTTCAAAATATTTAAACTATACAATCACTGATTTAAAACCAATTTTCGCACACTAAGTTCTTCGCAAAAAGAATGGTTTGCCATATCACTTTATGAATTAACTGAATGTACAGGTAAAACGAGTTTTAATAAATCAATTGATGCTTTAGATTTATTGGAATCAATAGGAATAAACCAAGCAGAATATAATGAAATAGTAAAAAAGCACATTTCTTAAAACAGAAATTTTTATAATCATAAACCAACATTTTATGTGTTATAAATCTGAAATACTCATAGGTTTTTTTGAGGGAATATTCGGGGGCTTAGGTGTTGTAATCATCAAAGTTATCTATGATTTTTATATAAGATATAGAGATGAAAAGGGAGTAAAAGACTTTCTTAATAAAGAATCTAAGGATAAATGGCATACTACTTATTTCATCACAGCGAATATAAATTTGACTGAAGATAGCGTAAGATTTATTTGCTCTGTATCTAAAGGAATAGATAGAAGCGAGTTAGAAAAGGAAGTTTGGCAATTAAAGTGATTATCTTTTTGCACCTCTGCCAATGTAGCGATTTGAGTAAATTCTAATACCTAAAAAATAAAAATGAATGAAATAGCTTGCTGGTTCTGACTGGTCTTCTCAATAAAAGAAAAGGGAAAAATGTTTCCAAAAATTTTTTTCATATTTCATAAAATTTAAAAACCACCCTTAATAGGTGGTTTGTGTATTATTGTATATTGTTGCTTTATTAAAAAACATAAGACATATAAGACTTATGAAATCATGCAAATCTTAATGAAGGCAAAACTTCGTGCCTTTATGTCTTCGTGGCGAATAAAAATGTGATAGAAAAAGAATAATTAGTTAATGTTGAATGATAACTAAAAGCGGAGATTTGCTCTATATTTTTCTCCATGAAAATCGTTCTCAAAAAACATCCGCTTGCTATCCGCTGGTTTCACTGGGTAAATTTTCCGATACTTACCATTATGATATGGAGCGGCATGCTTATCTATTGGGCAAACGACGAGTACAAAGTAAAAATTGCCGGCAAGGAATATTTTCATTTTTTTCCGGATGGTTTTTACAAAGCACTGCACATCCCCTTCCGGCTTGCAGAAGGCATGAGCCTGCACTTTGCATTTATGTGGTTGTTTATTATCAACGGCCTGTTCTATGTGCTGTACACGATATTCTCAGGAGAATGGCGGTTTTTATTACCCAATAAAAAGGCTTTCAAAGAGGCCTGGCAGGTATTGCTCCACGACCTGCATATCCGTAAATACCATCCGCCACAGGACAAATACAATGCTGCACAACGCATTGCCTATACATCCATCATTGTTATGGGCATTGGTTCTTTTATCACCGGGGTGGCTATTTATAAACCGGTACAATTTAACTGGCTGTGCGCGCTTTGCGGCGGGTACGGAGCAGCCCGCCTGGAGCATTTTATTTTAACCATCGGGTATGTCTTATTTTTCATAGTTCATATTGCCCAGGTAATAAAAACCGGCTGGCACAATTTCCAGGCGATGATTACCGGCGTGGAAGTAATTCCTAATGCTACTTACCCGGATTATCCTCCTGCCATCCAACAAACCCCTGCTGATGAAAAAGAATAATTTTTTTAACCGTACGGTACAGGAGAGTAATGACAAAATCCGCCGCCGCACCTTTTTTTCTTTTATTGTATTTGCGATAGCCGGCGCGGGCAGTATTTTTTCGTGGAAATGGCTTAACAATCAGCCTAAGGAAGCAGGCGCTTTAAAACCCTTACGCACAACGTTGGAGACAAATGAAGAAATATTGACTTCTGCCTTTAGCGAGCACCGGCTTGTTAAAACCTACACACCGGCAGAAGCTGCTAAAAATGTGCGTGTAAACAGCCTGATAGGATTGGAAAAAAATACAGATGGAAACGCCTGGCGGGTTAACGTACAAAAAGCAGACGGAAGCCTGGCAGCGATAAGCTTGAACGATATAAAAAAACTGCCTAAAAAAGATATTGTTTACGACTTTAAATGTGTGGAAGGCTGGAGCCAGATTCAATACTGGAGCGGTGTTCCGCTGAAAGATTTTATTACCGCTTTCAACCTGCGGGAAGAAACAAAAATGAAATATGTAGGCCTGCAAACACCTGATAAAAAGTATTACGTAGGTTTGGATATGGCCAGCGCATTGCATCCGCAAACAATGCTGTGCTATGAGATGAACAGGCAGCCGCTAACTTATCAGCATGGCTATCCGTTACGTTTAATTATCCCGGTAAAATATGGTATAAAAAATCTCAAATGTGTCGGCACCATGTTCTTCAGTAATCAAAAGCCTCCCGATTACTGGGCAGAAAGAGGCTATGATTATTACGCGGGATTGTAATGATTGTGAATGGTGAATTTTGCGTAAAACTGCGCTTATAATTTTTTCTGCTGATGTATTACTGCATTAGCTGTTTATAACGTTCACCTGAACAGCGGTAATATTACCAGCTTTATCAGCATAAACACCAGCGCCGCTAAAAACATCAGCAGGGAAATGCGGTTCATGCCGTGCATATATTTCATCCAGGGTGTATGCGGCGCATTTGGATCGCGCTTTTTGATATATAGATATTCTGCCAGTTGCCTGAAAATACTCATAACTAAATTTATATCAAATTTACAACCATTGCTATACCAAAAGCTGGCTGTCACATTGTCCGTGGCATAAAAATGGATAACTTTAAATCTTAAAAACCTGGAAATCATGGACAAAAAATACAAAGTTCTATTGTGTGAAGATGATACGAACTTAGGAATGGTAACAAAAAACTTTCTTGAACTGCATGATTATGATGTAACGCTGGAGCGTGACGGCCGTTTGGGCCTGGCTGCTTTTCAGCGCGAACGCTACGATATTTGCCTGCTCGATGTAATGATGCCGAATGTGGATGGCTTTACACTGGCAGAAGAAATCCGTGATATAGATCAGGAAGTGCCGCTCTTTTTTCTGAGTGCAAAGACCATGAAAGACGATATTCTGAATGGTTATAAATTAGGTGCTGATGATTACATCACCAAACCATTCGACAGCGAAGTATTGCTGGCAAAAATAAAAGCTATACTTAAACGTAATGAAGAACTGAATAAAGAATCGGAGAATATTGAATTCGATTTAGGCAGCTATCATTTCAACCCAAAGCTGCGCCAGTTGATTACCGAAGGCAAAACACAAACGCTTTCGCCAAAGGAAAATGAGTTGCTGAAAATGCTGGCAGAACATAAAAATGATTTATTGCCACGCGAGCGGGCTCTTAAAAAAATCTGGGGCAGCGACACCTATTTTAACGGTCGCAGCATGGATGTATATATTGCCAAGCTGCGTAAATATCTGAAAGAAGACGCTAATATAGAGATTGTGAATATCCATGGCAATGGCTTTCGGTTGGTAGCACCATAATCGTTTTAATACAAAATTGTAACAGAGCCTTTGCCCCGCAAAGGCTCTGTTTTTATTGCTCTAAGGCAGTGTACTGCAACCTAATTTTGCTAATCGTATCCTGCCAAAACAATATTGTTCCTACCTTATCAATACCGCTGATGCTTTGTTTACATTTGGTGTACTGCCCAGTGCTGCTTTGGCATTACCTTAGCAATCCTTTTCTATAAAAATTCTTAAACCAACCGGCAACTTATCTGCTATTCATCCATTTTAGCTTAGCTTCGTACATAACCTTTATTCCTAAAAATGGCAATTTTTGATATTCAGCTGCCTAAACGTATTGCCAGGGCCCTGCGCTTGCCCGAAAACAATCCCCGTAACCAGCAATTACGTGTATTGAAGAAATTGCTGCGCAGAGCCCGCTTTACAGAGTTTGGGCAGAAGTACAGATTTGATGTGGTGATGCAGTTTAGGCACATTGGTAAAAAGTTTCAGGAACTGGTACCGGTTTACAACTACAACACTATCTACGACGAATGGTGGTATAAAACACTGGAAGGCAAACCGGATGTTTGCTGGCCGGGCAAAATAAAATACTACGCCCTTAGCAGCGGCACCAGTGAAGCTTCCAGCAAGTACATCCCTATCACCAACGATCTGTTAAAAGGTAATAAAGTAGCGATGATTAAGCACCTGCTTAGTCTGCGCAACTATACCGATATTCCCGTAAAATCTATTGGCAAAGGCTGGCTTACACTGGGTGGCAGCACCGATCTGGAAAAAGGTCCCGGTTATTATGCCGGCGACCTGAGCGGTATTACCGCCAAAAAATCTCCGTTCTGGTTTCAGCCCTTTTATAAACCCGGCAGAAAAATAGCCCGTGAAAAAGATTGGAACAAAAAACTGGAAGACATCGTAGCCAAGGCTCCGGAGTGGGATATTGGTTTTTTGGTGGGCGTGCCCGCTTGGATACAGATGTGTATGGAAATGATAATTGAAAGGTATAAGCTGAATACGATCCACGACATCTGGCCTAATCTTGCCTTCTTTGTGCATGGCGGTGTAAGCTTCGAGCCTTATAAAAAAGGGTTTAAAAAGCTGTTAGGCAAACCCATTACTTATATCGAAACTTATCTGGCAAGCGAAGGATTTATTGCTTACCAGGACAGGCAGTACTCGCAGGGCATGCGGCTCGTTACCAACGAACATATCTTTTTTGAGTTTATACCTTTTGACGGCCATAATTTTGATGCCGATGGCAATGTGCTGCCAAAGCCCGAAGCCCTGATGATCCATGAGGTAGAGGAAGGTAAAGACTACGCTTTACTGCTGAGCACCAGTGCCGGCGCCTGGCGTTACCTGTTGGGCGATACCATCCGGTTTACCAATAAAGAACGTTGCGAAATTGTAATTACCGGGCGCACGCGGCATTACCTGAGCCTTGTAGGCGAGCACCTGAGTGTTGACAATATGAACAAAGCCATCCAACTGGTAGCAGAAGAATTAAACATCAGCATACCGGAATATACCGTTGCCGGGGAACCGTATGATATATTTTTTGCTCATCATTGGTATGTTGGCTGCGATGATATTGTGAACGCAGAGTTGCTGTGCGCTAAAATTGATGAAAAGCTAAAAGACCTGAATGACGATTACCGGGTAGAGCGCGGGGCAGCATTGAAAGCCATATTTCTCGATGTGTTGCCGCAGGAGCAATTTATGCAGTTTATGAAAGCGAAAGGGAAAGTAGGCGGCCAGCACAAATTTCCGCGGGTGCTGAAAGGCTGTATGCTCGAAGACTGGAAGAAATTTCTGGTAGGCGAACTGGTATAAATTTTTTATTGCTCCATATCTTATACCTGATTACAAGCTTGCAAGCCTGCCTTTCATACATCCATTTTATTACGCATCATAAGGCCTTTTACTGCACATATTTTCAAATACCTATTCTTAATTTTTGTTTCTTTGGCTTATACACTTCACTACTTAATCGGATTGAATGATTGCAGCCCTGTTAAAAGGTTTGGCCCTGGGTTTATTGCTTAGCATCTCCGTTGGTCCCGTTATTTTTTCTATCATCAGGCAAAGCCTGAACAATGGCCACCGGGGCGGCTTTGCCTTTGTAGCCGGCGTATCGGCAAGCGATATCGGCCTGGTGCTTATCTGCAATGTATTTTCTCAATTATTTAAAACCGCAATGAGCCATGAAAAATTTATTGGTATTGCCGGAAGCATTTTTCTTATACTTATGGGCCTGTATAATATTTTTTTTAAGAAAGTACCCCAGCCTAATGAAATTACAACCGTTCAGGCCTTTCGGAAGCGGGACGTTGCGGCCAGTTTTTTTCAGGGCTTTTTTATGAATACGCTTAATCCCGGCGTACTGCTGTTTTGGTTTGCTGCCTCTGCCTCGATCCTCGATGATTCTGAAACGGCTGCCGCCCCTGAACAGTACCGTTTTGTTGTTTTTTGTACCTGCCTGCTGCTGGTGTTAAGCGCCGACATCTGCAAAGTGCTGTTGGCAGGCAAAATACGCACCCGGCTTACACCTCACAATATTCACATAATTGATCGTATCTCCGGCATCATACTCACAGTGTTTGGCGTTGTGCTCCTGTACGGTATCTTTACCGGGCACATGGCTGGCAAGCAGCTTAATTAATTTTTTTCTACATGGCTACGTTTAAATCTGCAGTTGCTGCTACCTGGCGATGGTGCAAACGCATAGTTCTGTTTGGTTTCCTTTCTTCTTTTATATACCTGCTTGTTTGTAAATGGGTAATGCCGCCTATTACTATTACGCAATTGAGCGCCTGGATAAGTGGCGATGGGTTAAAACGCGACTATGTAAGTAAAGAAAATATCTCGCCTGCACTGCGCCTTGCAGCTATGGCCGGCGAAGACCAGCTTTTTCCGCTGCATGGCGGCTTCGACTGGAAATCGCTGGAAAAAAGTTTATCAACCGATCCGAAAAAGAAGGGCCGTATCCGCGGTGGCGCTGCCAGTACCATCAGCCAGCAGGTAGCAAAAAATGTTTTTTTGTGGCAGGGCGAGGGTTTTATGCGCTACCTGCGTAAAGTGCCGGAGTTTTATTTTACCAAAATGATTGAATGGGTATGGGGGAAACCCCGCATACTGGAGGTGTACCTGAATGTAATAGAGATGGGCAGCGGCATTTACGGGGCTGGGGCAGCGGCAAAATTTTATTTTGGCAAAGCGGCAAAAAGCCTGAACCGTAAAGAAGCAGCAATGATTATTGCCTGCCTGCCCAACCCTAAGTTGTACACTGTGAAGCCATTAAGCCATTTTGTAAGCTGGAAAAGTAATTGGATTATGCGCCAGATGAATAATATTCAGGACGATGCCGATATAAAAGCGCTGCTGCATTAATCTTTTTTTCAGCCTATTTTAAGCTTCTTTAAAAAGCTTTTTTGCAAAAAAGCAAAAATTTTCCTTTTACATTTGTACAGCTTTTTTGACATTCCTTTGTATCCTTGAAACAATCGCATACCAGAGGGGGCCGTAACTAAACTAATTAAAAAGGGCCGCAGCCGGACTAATAAAAGGACAAAAAATAGGCATCGTAAGGGGGCCGCAGCCAAACTGATTCAGACCCGTACTCTTGCCCTGAACCCTTTTAAATTGTTTCCAATATTCAAATCTAAAATGGTTAAAAATATTTCATTAGTAAATTACTTCGATTATTTACTGATGTTTACAGTCTTTCGTATTTGCTTGCCATAGAACCCTTAATACTTTTTAGGAATCAGCCTAAAACTCCCTCATTTCTATAACCCGAATAACGTATTCTGCTGGTTATCACTTTTCCGGTAGCCTTCTTTTTTTAAATGCGCATACGCTTTATAGGTTACTTCGCGGCCGCGGGGTGTACGCTGTATAAAGCCTTCCTGTATCAGAAATGGTTCATATACTTCCTCGAGTGTACCCGGCTCTTCACCTACCGCCGTAGCAATAGTGGTAATGCCTACCGGCCCGCCTTTAAATTTTTCGATTATCGTACTTAATATACGGTTGTCCATTTCGTCCAGCCCATATTCGTCCACATTTAAAGCGCGCAGTGCGTGCTGTGTAATACCTATATCTATCTGCCCGTCATTCAGTACCTGCGCAAAATCGCGCACCCGGCGCAGCAGGCCATTAGCTATACGCGGTGTACCACGGCTGCGGCCGGCAATTTCCATGGCGGCTTCCGGGGTAGTATTGGTTTTCAAAATACCGGCGCTCCTAATCAATATTTTCTGCAGCGTTTCGGCTGTATAATACTGAAGCCTCGATTTAATACCAAACCTTGATAATAAAGGTGCAGTAAGCAGGCCGCTTCGTGTAGTGGCGCCAATAAGGGTAAACGGCTGCAGGGTAAGCTGGATGCTTCGGGCGTTGGGACCGCTGTCTATCATAATATCTATGCGGTAGTCTTCCATGGCCGCATACAAATATTCTTCCACTACCGTACTCAGGCGATGTATCTCATCAATAAAAAGGACATCGTTTTTCTCCAGGTTGGTAAGCAGGCCTGCAAGGTCGCCGGGCTTTTCTATTACGGGGCCGGACGTTTCCTTAATATTTACCCCTAATTCATTGGCTACAATGCGGCTAAGCGTGGTTTTGCCCAGGCCCGGCGGGCCATGAAACAGTACATGGTCCAATGCATCGCCGCGCATTTTGGCCGCCTTTATAAAAATACGCAGGTTTTCTATCAATGCAGGCTGCCCGCTAAAGTCGTCAATCTCTGTCGGGCGTATTGTATTTTCAAACTCCTTTTCTGCCGGAGTCAACACGTTTTTATCTGTCTGTAAATTAGAATTTGCCATAAAATTCGCTATGCGTAAAGATACAAAAACGGGCAGGGATAGGGGGAAAAGAAAAAGTTTTTAGGAAATATTTGTATGTACAAATAAATTAATTCATTTTGTGTAATCAATGAAAACTTCGCAAAGCCGGTATTGTAAATGCATGTATTTTTCGGCCAGTGCATTGGCAAGAAAAACGGAGAAGCTGGCTGTTAAAAGCTGGAGCAAAGTACAACTGTCGCCCAGCCATGCGTACCTGCTGATGATTGCCTGCGAATCGCCCGGTGTACAACCCGGCGAGCTGGCTGCCGAGTTGCAGCTAACGCCCAGTACTATTACAAGACTGATAGATAAACTGGAGCAAAAGAAGCTGCTGGTTCGCACCTGTGAAGGAAAACTGACGAATATATATCCTACACCAAAAGGTAAACAGCTATTGCCCGATCTGAAAAGTTGTTTAGCGGACTTTTATAAGCAATACTCAGCCCTATTAGGTAAGGAAGAAAGTGCTGCTATGATAGTTGCTATGAACACCATAGCAGATAAGCTGGAATAATTTTTTTACCTCTACATTTGTATATACAAATATTAATTTTATCACTAAAAATTATCTTATGGTAACAGGTATCATCGGCTCCGGCGCAGTCGGGCAAACACTGGCCAGGGCTTTTTTGCAGGAAGGCTGCGAAGTAATGCTTGGCACAAGAAATACATCAAAGCCCGAGGTAATACTATTTGCAAATGACAATCCGGGCAATAAAACAGGCAGTTTTGCAGAAACAGCCGCCTTTGGCGAAATACTGGTGCTTGCTGTCGGCGGCGATGTAGCTGAAGAAGTCATTAGCGAAGCCGGTATAAATAACTTCGCAAGTAAACTGGTAATTGATGTTACGAACCCGATTGCTAAAGAAGCACCGGTAAACGGGGTTTTAAAGTTTTTTACCGATATTAATTTTTCGCTGATGGAAAAACTGCAGCAGCAGGTACCGGCAGCGAAATTTGTAAAAGCCTTCAACAGTGTTGGCAGCTCTCTGATGTATAAACCTGATTTTGGTGGTAGCAAACCTACTATGTTTATTGCCGGTGATGACGAAGATGCAAAGGCAACTGCCACAAAAATATTGGATGCCTTTGGCTGGGAAACAGCAGATATGGGCAAGGCAGAAGCTGCGCGTGCTATTGAGCCGCTTTGTATTTTGTGGTGCATTCCCGGCTTTGCAAAAAACGAATGGGCAGGCCACGCTTTTAAGTTGCTGAAGAAATAAATCCTGTGGTTATTATTTTATCAGGTAAGGTGCTATTGCTTTTTGCCAGATGGCGTAACCGGCCGGCTTCATGTGCAGCATGTCTTCTTTAAACAGCTCCTGCCTGGGTTCGCCTTCTTTATTAAGCATCAGGTTAAATACATCTACATAAGCGGTATGCTTTTGTGTTTTCAGGTACTGCCGCACCAGCATATTGGCCCTCTTCATTTTGGGCATTAACTGCGCCCGGCTCGGGCTTGGTTTGATGGATATAAAAACAATGGGCACATTAACCAGCTTTGTACGTATAGCCACAAAAAGTATTTTAAATCTTTTGAGCACTACGTTGGCGGTAACAGTATCTGAGCTGGCCAGATCGTTTTCACCGCAATAAATTACGATTTGCTTTGGATAATACGGATAAATAATTTCCGGTGCAAAATGCAATACATCCGGCAGGCTGCTGCCGCCAAAGCCCCGGTTGATAATAGTAACCCCGGGAAAATAATCCTGTACGTCTGTCCAGAAGCGAAAAGAAGAACTGCCTGCAAACAGGATAGCATTCTTTGGAGGAAAATGTGCCTTATCCTGCTGTTTAAAATGATCAATCTCCTCCTGAAAGGGCGCCTGCTGAGCCTGAGCAAGTAAGGCAAACAATAAAAGCAGGAATGAAAAATGGTATTTCATGAATATTGGTTTGTGGTGGATAAGCTATTGGTTGTCCTGGCAATGCAAATTATCATTTCGTACTTAAATATGGACTTTCAAAGCCTAATTTTTGTAAACCGTTTTGCACTTCCGGTATATTCATAAACAGCTTCCAGAGCAGGCCTGTGCGGTAATTTTCTATCATTACTATCTCAGGGCCCTGGTCTATAGCAAGATACGATTTTGCATACCAGCTTTTGCTTTCGTTAAATGCATCGGTAAAGCCGTATTCGCCCCAGATTTTGTCACCTAAATCGTTGTAAAAATGTTTAAGCGCCTTCATAGAATATTCCGGTGTATAAGGAAAAGAAGATAAGGCGGCTGTAGGCGAAATAGTTCCTAAATCATTGTCGGGCGAGTGCGCATTATAGCCATCATAAGTATCACTGGCGGTTAATCCCCAGCAGTTCTCTCCATAGCCTTTAAAGTGGTTGGGATTAGCAACGCAATGCTTATAGTTAATAAGCGTATGTGCGGTAGTCTGCTGCCAGTAATCTGCATATTGGTCTTTCAGGCCGTGCGGATCTAATCCTAAATAGGTATAATGTTCAAAAAATAACGGGCCGCCATAATCAAAGCCTAAAGGCAACTTTATTCCATAGTACACTTTGCCGTTGATAAAGTGATTGCTTTGCGCCCAGCAGTTGGTATATACTTTCTTATCAATCCCGTATGTAGGCGAAGAAGCTGCTAAAATATAGGTAATCAATGTTTCGTTATAGCCACGCAATTCAAAGTTCATTGCCCAGCCATTGTTGGGGCTCCAGTGCCAGTACAGCAAATCCAATCCGCCAAGCGTATGCCAGTTCCACTCCACTTCGTTCCAAAGCCAGGTAATGCGGTTACGCAGTTCCTGCTCTTCAGGGTTGTCTGCATTAAAATACTGGCGGGCGCATAGCAGGCCTTCAAACAGGTAAGCCGTTTCTACCAAATCGCCTCCATCATCTTTTCTGCCAAACGGAATCGTTTTGCCGGTGGCACCATCCATCCAGTGCGGAAACACGCCATGATAAGAACCGGCTTTTGCCAGAAACTTAATTGTTTTAAGCAGATGTGCAACCGCCGTATCGCGGGTAATCCAATGCCGGTTAACAGCTACAATTACAGACATAATTCCAAAACCGCTGCCCCCGGTAGTTACTACTTCATTGCCGTAATCGTAGGCTATATTGCTGCGCTCTCGTGCCAAGCCGCTCACCGGGTGTGCAAAATCCCAGAAGTACCGGAACGTCTGCTGCTGCACCAGGTCTAATAATGCAGAATCTGAGAGGTTTTTTGGCCGGGCAGCAGCATTGGTATTAGTAGTTGTCTTTTGCGCGCAAACCAAGCAGCAACAGGCAAGCATAGTGACTATAAGAGCAGAATTCTTTTTCATACAATGGCAAAAACTCTTTAAACCGTTATTATAAAAATAAATAGCCGCTTTTACCGCAGATGATTTACTATTATCATGCGGCAAGCAGTTACTTTTACTCAGACAATCCAATGTACAGAATTGCCTGTTTTATTAGCTCAAATTTAGCAGGTTATATTTTTTTACAGCTTATGAATATTATCATTAAGGAAAATAGCTGGCTGGGCAGGCAGGCAGCAAGAAGATTGAAATCTCCAAACGCCGCTATCGTAATTAAAAATGATATCCATTTGTGGGGTGTTAGCAAAACAGCCTTTTTGCAAAACCTTTCCTGGACAAGGCACGAAGTGGCGCACGTGCATCAGTATCAGCAATATGGCGTATTGCGCTTTATTTTTTTATACCTGATGGAAACAGCACAAAAAGGCTACTACAACAATCGCTTTGAGGCCGAAGCAAGAAATAAAGAAGAAGATCAAAGCTTGTTGGACAATGTCAACTTTATTTAATCACCCATTCCAATTCTCCAAAATCAACTTTCGGCTGCAAGCCGCCGGCTATTTCCAACTGGCCGTGTTCGTTTACGCTTTGTATGGTACCGGTAAAAACTACAGCTCCCTTCTTCAGCTTTACTGTTTCTCCTTGTTTATACAGCACAGCATTGTAATCTGCGAGGATGCTCTCTTTACATTGCTGCAACTGTTTGTAGCGCACCTGCAGGCAACGGCACAGTGTTTTGGCCAGTGCTGTTACATCATACGTTTTTCCGGTTATCTGCTTCAGCGAAACCGGGTTAATAAGCGAACTATCAAACCTGGTTTGATTAATATTTATACCTATACCTGCAACACTCCACTGCCATTCAGCACCACGCATGTTGTTTTCTATTAAAATGCCCGCTGCCTTTCTGTCACGCCAGTAGATATCGTTTGGCCATTTAATAGTTGTTTCGCTATCTGTATAACTTCTGAAAAAATCAAGAGCCGCCAGTGCTACTCCGGCACTTAGATAAAAATGATGTGGCTGAAGCAAGGAAGGCGGAGACAACAAAACCGATAAGATAATGTTTTCGCCATCGGCTGCTGTCCAGCTTTTGCCACGGCTTCCTTTACCGGCCGTTTGCCGCCACGCAAACCACGAATGACCATGATTGGCAGTACCCTGCTGTGCCTGTGCCATGGCATAGTTGTTGGTGCTGTCCACCTCGGTTAATTCTGTGAAAGGATTACCAATACTTGCAGCGGAAAGTGAAAAAGGCAAAGATTTACTTATTTTTGCTAAGATAGCTTATTCAGGTTCGGATTGTTTTATACAGCAATAAAATATAAGTTGTATAAGCCCTGCAGGGGCGCTTACATTCGGACATGCAGTAAGAATTTTAAATTTAAAAACCTGATAGTTTATTGGCACCATTATCTGTTTTAGATTCACGTCCTAAGAGTAAAGCAACGAAGCTTACCACTAATTCCAAACTTTTCAAAACCATCATAAAGGCGATACAGGCAAAAAAAGGGGAGAATATAGTCTCGCTTGACCTGCGAAAAATACCCGAAGCAGTATCGGATTTCTTTATTATTTGCCAGGCCGGCAGTACTACTCAGGTCAAAGCCATCAGCGATAATATCGAAGACCAGGTAAAGCAGGAATGTGGCGAAAACCCTTATAAGCAGGAAGGCTATCAGGCATTGCAATGGGTGCTGATAGATTATGTAAACGTTGTAGTACACATTATGCAGGGAGATACCCGTAGGTTTTATAAGCTGGAAGATATGTGGAGCGATGCAGTGATAAGACCACACGAAGAATAAAGGTTTAATACAAATCATTTTAAATTTTGCGGAAACAAAAACATGGCACAAGAAGATAAAAAAAACAGGCCTGATTTATTTGAAAAAAACAACGACGACCGGGGCTTGAAAAAAGGTCCGCGTGTAAATATTTATTGGTTATATGCTATCATCGCTGCTGTTATACTTGGTTATAGCCTGCTAAAGCAAAACGATCCCGATTTAAAACCTATCACGTTGCAGGAATTTCAGCAAAGCATGCTGGCACAGGGCGACGTTGAAAAGCTATACCTGATACGGAATAAAGATGCGGTAAGGGTTTCTATAAAGCCAGATAGTCTGCGGAAAACATATTACAACGGTAAATGGAACGGCCAGTTGCCGGATGCCTCCAAAACCAGCAGCCCGCTGTTCGAATTTAAAGTTACCGACTGGGAAAGCTTCAATGCTTCGATGAACGATTTTTATAAAATGCACCCTGGTGTAGAGCAGGTAAAGCAGCCGGTGGACGATGAGATACAATGGTTTGGACCCGTAGCTAATTTCCTTTTTACCTTCCTGCTGATTGCGGGTCTTTGGGTATTGCTTATGCGTAAGGTAGGCGGGCCTGCCGGCGGCGGGCCGGGCGGTATTTTTAATATTGGTAAGTCTAAAGCCCAGTTGTTTGAAAAAGGCACAAAGGTAAATATTACGTTTGCTGATGTTGCCGGTCTTGACGAAGCCAAAGTAGAAGTAATGGAAATAGTGGATTTTTTAAAAAATCCTAAAAAATATACTGCCCTGGGTGGCAAAATACCCAAAGGCGCACTGCTGATAGGGCCACCGGGTACCGGTAAAACGTTGCTGGCTAAAGCAATGGCCGGCGAGGCGCAGGTGCCTTTCTTCAGCATGAGCGGCTCCGATTTTGTGGAACTGTTTGTGGGTGTGGGCGCCAGCCGTGTGCGTGACTTGTTTAAGCAAGCCCGCGAAAAATCGCCCTGTATTATTTTTATTGATGAAATAGATGCTATTGGCCGCGCCCGTGGCCGCAATGCGATCATGAGCAACGACGAGCGGGAAAATACGCTGAACCAGTTGCTGGTTGAAATGGACGGCTTTAGCGGCGAAAGCGGAATCATTATTCTTGCAGCAACCAACCGGCCGGATGTGCTGGATACAGCGCTGCTCCGCCCCGGCAGGTTCGACAGGCAGATATCAATAGACCGCCCGGATGTAAAAGGCCGGGAGCACATTTTTAAAGTGCACCTGAAACCTATTAAAATTTCTCAGAAGCTGGATGTGTTTAAACTGGCGGAGCAAACGCCGGGCTTTGCCGGTGCCGATATTGCCAATGTATGCAACGAAGCCGCCCTGATAGCCGCCCGTAAAGGCAAAGATGCGGTAGATATGAGCGATTTTCAGGACGCTATAGACCGCGTAATTGGTGGGCTGGAGAAGAAAAATAAAATCATCTCTCCTGAAGAAAAAGAAATCATCGCTTATCACGAAGCCGGACATGCTATTTGCGGTTGGTACCTTGAACACGCTTACCCGTTGCTGAAGGTAACCATTGTACCGCGCGGTACTGCAGCTTTAGGCTATGCCCAATACACCCCCAAAGAACAATATTTGTACAATACAGAGCAATTGAACGACCAGATTTGTATGACGCTGGGTGGCCGTGCTGCCGAAGAAATTTTCTTTGGAAAAATCTCTACCGGCGCCAGCAACGACCTGCAGCAGATTACCAAGATGGCGTATTCTATGATTACGGTGTATGGTATGAATGATAAAGTAGGCAACATCAGCTATTACGACCCGCAGGCGGAAAATACATTTACGAAGCCCTTTAGTGAGGAAACCGGTAAAATAATAGATGAAGAAGCAAGGAAAATGATTGACATTGCTTACGAGCGTACAAAAGCTTTGCTCAGAGATAAGAAAAGACAGGTGGAAATTCTGGCAAAAGAATTATTAACGACTGAGGTATTGTTTAAAAGTGACGTGGAAGCCTTAATTGGCAAGCGGCCTTACGAAGAGAAGAAGTTGCTGGATGTGGATGTAGATGGCTCCGAACATGGCCATGAAAAAGGAATTATAGATGAAGGCGTACCACCTTACGACAGCAGTATAAAAGCTCCAAACCTTGCCTGATGGATCAGCAACAAAGCAGAGAGAATATATTAAGTAAAATACGGCAGGCACTGAACCAATCAGTGCCTGTTCCGTTTCCGCAAAGCGAAGGCAACAATAATGTGTTTACGCCTTTACAGCAGGATATAGAAATAGAGTTTGCAGAAAATTTTACCAGATTGCAAGGCAGGTTCTCCTTTGCCGGCAGTATAGGCGAAGCAGTACAGCAGTTACAAACGCTTATACAAACGCGGGGCTGGACTCACATTTATTGCCGCGAGGATAGCCTTATCAGTGCTTTACAGCATAATGGCTTTACCCGAAACTATACAGATGATCTGGCTGGTTGCGACGCTTCCATTACTACCTGCGAGCAGCTAATTGCCCGCACCGGCAGCATTGTTATGAGCACTGCCCAGCAAAGTGGCCGCACCGTAAGCATATACGCACCGGCACATATTTGCATTGCATTTACCAGTCAATTAGTGTATGATATAAAAGATGCTTTGCTGAATGTGCAGCAGAAATATCCGCAACTGCCGTCGCTCATTACATTGGCTACCGGCCCAAGCCGCACAGCCGATATAGAAAAAACATTGGTGGTAGGTGTACACGGGCCCAAAGAAGTTTTTTGTTTTTTGGTGCAGGATTAAATAAATGTTTAATCGTCGTGATTATTACTTTAAACTTTTTATCTCTAACAGGCGCAATACTACTTTACGCAGGCAGTAGTAAAACCCTAAAACTTCTTAAAGCTCAAAGTTGCTTGCCGAGGCTAAAAGCTACTTTAGCGATTAAATTTTAATAGCCTGCGTTATCAATCATTTTTGAATGATACAACCTTCCAGTAAAAACATTTACTTTCTCTCCGACTTTCACCTCGGCACGCCTTCCTACGCCGATAGCCTCGTACGCGAAAAAAAAATAGTGGCCTTTCTCAGCAGTATTCAGGATACCGCAACCGAAATTTTTATTGTTGGCGATATGTTCGATTTTTGGTTTGAATACAAAACGGCAGTACCCAAGGGTTATGTGCGGCTTTTAGGCAAGCTGGCCGAGTTAACGGATGCCGGCATTGCCATCCACTTTTTCGTAGGCAACCACGATATGTGGATGAGCGGTTATTTTGAAAAAGAACTAAACATCCCTGTTTATTTTCATCCCAAAGCATTTGAGCGGAAAGGCAAAAAGTTTTTCATCGGTCATGGCGATGGCCTGGGCCCCGGCGACCACAATTATAAATTTCTAAAGTCGGTGTTTCGCAACCCGCTTAGCCAGTGGTTGTTTGGAGCACTGCACCCTTCCTGGGGTATTGGACTGGCTAATTTCTTCAGTCGTAAAAGCCGCGCAAAAACCGGCCATAAAGATGTTCATTTCCTGGGCGAAGAAGGCGAATGGCTGATTATCTTCTGCCGGCAAACACTGGCCAGGGAGCATATTGATTATTTCATTTTTGGCCATCGCCATTACCCGATAGACTACAAGCTCACCGAAAGCAGCCGCTACATTAACTTAGGCGACTGGATAAGTAATTTTACGTATGCCGTTTTCGATGGTCAAACAACACAACTAAAAAAATGGGAAGGCTGATTATTGTTTTATTCTTATTTACATCCGTACCATCTTTTGCCGGGGGCGATACTTCCCTGCACCTGCAATTAATAAAAACAATCGGCGGCACCTACAGCAGTTTTTATATAGATAACCTGCAGAATATCTATCTTATTTCGGGTGCTGCCAGCCAGGTAAAAAAACTGAACAGCAACGGCGATTCGGTGGCGGTATTTAACAATGTTACCCGCTACGGCAAAGTATCTTTAATGGATGTAAGCAATCCTTTAAAAATACTCGTGTATTACAAAGACTTTGCTACGGTTGTATTGCTCGACCGGTTTCTTACTACCCGTACTACTGTTGACTTGCGCAGGCTGGGCATTACACAGGCAAAGGCAGTTGCTTCGAGTTATGATGGTAATTTCTGGTTGTATGATGAAGGCGAGGGAAAGCTGAAAAAACTGGATGAAAACGGCAATCTGCTGATCGAATCATCCGACCTGCGGTTGGTGTTTGATGATTCGCTGAACCCGGTAAAAATTATGGATAATAACAGCCAGTTGTACATATATGATAATAAGCTTGGCTGGCTCATTTTTGATTATTACACGGCGTTTAAAAAAAGGCTTCCTTTTGCTAACTGGAGCGATGTAGCTGCGGATGATAAGCAACTGAGCGGCCGTAATGAGAACCAATTTTTTTATGCCACGCAAAGCGATATAGATTATCACACTATTCAATGCAGCATCGGCCTCGCCGGTGTTATAAAAACAAGCTGGCAGCAAAATAATCTGTATGTGCTTACCAAGGAAGGCGTTAGCATTTACCGGCAGCAGCAGTAACAATTTTTACGGGTTCGGTTATCCAAAAAGTTTGATATTGCATTGCTGATATACTATGGTCAGGCTCATCATTCAAATTACCTAATTTATGATTAAAGAAACACCTTTTATAAAGAAGCATGTAAGCTTACGGGCTAAGATGGCGCCATTTGCAGGGTATAATATGCCTATTTCTTATACCGGTATTAACGATGAGCATATTGCCGTGCGCACCAATGCCGGCGTGTTTGATGTAAGCCACATGGGCGAGTTTATGGTGAAAGGTAAAGATGCACTTGACCTTATCCAGCGCACGACGGTCAACGATGCATCAAAGCTGAAAAGCGGCGAAGCGCAGTATTCCTGTTTTACAAATATCAACGGCGGCATTATAGACGACCTGAT
This sequence comes from Ilyomonas sp., assembly GCA_965247435.1. GTDB lineage: Bacteria > Bacteroidota > Bacteroidia > Chitinophagales > Chitinophagaceae > Ilyomonas. The sequence goes on from OZ252019.1 coordinate 5,121,290, forward strand.
CGTGTATTGCATCGAAGAGAACGCTGTATATATGCTGGTGGTGAATGCTTCCAATGTAGAAAAGGATTTTGCATGGCTGGAGCAGCACAACACACTAAACGCCACCCTGCAGAACATTAGCGAAAAGACCTGCCTGCTGGCTGTGCAAGGTCCTAATGCAACTAAAATCATACAGCCGTTAACCGACGTGGATATTATGAACCTGAAGTATTACACATTTGTACGCGGCAGGTTTGCGGGTGTTGACAATGTACTCATTAGTGCCACGGGCTATACCGGCTCGGGCGGTGTGGAAATATATTTTGAAGACAAAGACGATGATGCCGAAAAAATATGGAATTACATTTTTGGCGTAGGAGAGCCGTACAACCTTCGGGCAATCGGACTGGGCGCGCGTGATACCCTGCGCCTCGAAATGGGCTATTGCTTATACGGCCATGATATAGATGACACCACCACGCCGCTGGAAGGCGGTCTTGGCTGGATAACCAAACTGAACAAAACAGAAGACTTTACGGCTAAAGAAATACTGGTTGCACAAAAAGGGGAAGGTGTTAAAAGAAAACTGGTAGGTTTTGAAATGATAGACCGCGGCATACCGCGCAGCCATTACCAGATAAAAGACAAGGACGGCAATTTAATAGGCATGGTTACCAGCGGTACGCAGGCGCCATCACTGGGCAAAGCCATCGGCCTCGGCTATGTAAGTATAGCACATGCTGCTTTAGACAGCGAGATTTACATTGACATCCGCAACAGCCTCGTAAAAGCCAAAGTAGTTAAGTTTCCATTTAAGTAGATCATGCCGGTTATACATTTATCAACATTTATTCAGGCGCCGGTATCTCGCGTATTCGATTTGAGCAGGAGTGTATGCCGAAACCAGAGACAAAAATTGGCTTAAACATAATTATATATCAGACCTCGTCTAAACCCCTGCCCACCGGACAGGCAGGCTTCTCCAAAAGAGAAGGGCGCGTAAAATCATCAGTTTTATATTTCGTGCAAGTTCAAAGTCCTCTTCTTTGGAGAGGATTTAGGTGAGGTCATTATGGAAAAACGTATTTTTCTTACTCTAAAAATATCCAATATTTATGCGCACAAGAGATAAAGTGATCATTCTCTGTCTGCTGTTTACTGCCTGCAAAACAGTAAAAGAAGACGGCACTGCTTCTTATTACTCCGATAAGTTTGATGGTCGCCAGACGGCCAGCGGCGCTGTATTTCATCAAAACAGCTTAACGGCTGCACACCGCACTTTACCCTTTGGTACAAAACTGAAAGTAAAGAATGTAAACAATGGCAAAACGGTAAAAGTAACAGTAACCGACCGCGGTCCTTTTGTACAAAACCGCATTATAGATTTAAGTAAAAAAGCCGCAAAAAAGTTAGGCATGCTACAGCAGGGCGTAGCGCCGGTAATCATACAATACCGGAAGAAAAAGTCATAAGCCAGCTTTAAGCTCCGGCTCTTTCCTTTGAACTTATCTTTGTTTTTTATTAATCCCCGTCTCTTTTGCAACGCATCATCTTTACGGTTACCAACGACCTTACCTACGATCAGCGTATGCAGCGCATCTGTACTTCACTTGCGGCGCATGGCTTTGAGGTTACGCTTGCCGGCAGAAAGCTAAAAAATTCTTTACCCGTTACTGCACAGCCTTACCGGCAGCGAAGACTGTCCTGTCTCGTAAACAAGACCATTATTTTTTATGCCTTTTTCAACATCCGCCTATTCTCCTGGCTGCTTACCGAGCAGGCCGATATTATATGCGCTATAGACCTCGATACTATTCTGGCCTGTTACTTTGCTTCTAAAATAAAAGGCTGGAAGCGCGTATATGATGCGCATGAGTTGTTTACCGAGCAAAAGGAAATTATGTCGCGCCCGTTCGTATATAAACTCTGGCTTTCCCTGGAAAAATATGCAGTGCCCCGTTTTCCGCATGGCTATACGGTTAACGAGTTTATTGTTGGTGAACTGAACAGGCGCTACAGTGTACGCTACAGCACGGTTATGAATATGCCGGTAAAAACAGTTTTGCCAACACTGTCACCGGCCAAAGAAAACATCATTATCTACCAGGGTGCAGTAAACGAAGGCCGCAGTTTTGAAACACTGATACCAGCTATGAAATTTGTAAATGCGAAACTGGTGATATGCGGGGACGGAAACTTTTTTGCACAGACAAAAGCGCTTATTGAAGAATACAGAGTAGATAATAAGGTAGCGCTGAAAGGCATGGTGCCACCCGATGAATTGAAAAAGATAACGCCGGCAGCCACCATTGCCATCATGCTGTTTGAACAAACCGGGTTAAATCAGTACCATTCGCTCGCCAACCGCTTTTTCGATTACATTATGGCAGGTATTCCGCAAGTGTGCATTGATTATCCTGAATATAAAGCCATCAACGATAAATACGGCGTGGCATACATGATAGCAGATACGAAGCCCGAAACCATTGCCAGTGCGTTCAATGTATTATTAAACGATAAGGCTTTATACCAGCAACTGAAAGCGGCTTGCCTAAAAGCAAGAAAAGTGCTGAACTGGGAAAGCGAAGAAAAAAAACTGGTGGCGTTTTATAAAAAGCTGCCGGGATAAGAGTGCCTGCCTGCTATACCCGCCGCTTCTTTTCATATCAATTTAAAGAATAATGTATTTTAAAGTATATTGCAACAATCAACAACCTTAACCCTGTTCAATATCGAACCCGAATAACATGCTTGTAAAAACCTTTGGCAGCGCGGTGTATGGCGTAGAAGCGATTACCATAACCATTGAAGTAAATGTAAGCGCCGGTCTGCATTATTTTATTGTAGGCCTGCCCGATAATGCAGTAAAAGAAAGCCTGCAGCGTATAGAAAGCGCTATCAAAAATAATAATTATTACATGCCCCGCTCCAAGCTGGTAGTAAACTTAGCGCCGGCAGACATTAAGAAAACGGGCTCTGCATTCGATCTGCCGATTGCCGTTGGCGTATTGGGCGCTACAGAGCAGATAGAACAGCCGGAGCGCTTAAGTGAATACATTATGATGGGTGAATTAAGTCTTGATGGCGCGGTAAAACCCATTAAAGGTGCACTGCCTATAGCTATACAAGCCCGCAAGGAAGGCTATAAAGGGTTGATTGTGCCTACGGCAAATGCGCGGGAAGCAGGCCTGGTCAACAACCTGAAAGTATATGGCGTGGAGCATTTGAATGACGTGGTTGAGTTCTTTAAAAACGAGGCTACTTTAGAACCGGTGATCGTAAATACCCGGGAAGAATTTTACGATTCACAATATTTTTTCGATGTTGATTTCAATGACGTAAAAGGGCAGGAGAATATTAAGCGGGCCTTGGAGATCGCTGCTGCCGGCGGGCATAATGCAATATTAATTGGCCCGCCCGGCGCGGGCAAAACCATGCTGGCAAAGCGCTTGCCTACCATCCTGCCGCCATTAAGTTTACTGGAAGCCCTGGAAACCACAAAAATACATAGCGTGGCCGGCAAATTGCCCGAAGGCAGTTCGCTGGTCAGCAAGCGCCCGTTCCGCTCGCCGCACCATACCATCAGCGATGTAGCGCTGGTAGGCGGCGGCAATGTGCCGCAACCCGGCGAAATTTCTTTATCGCATAACGGCGTATTGTTTTTAGATGAATTGCCGGAGTTTAAACGCACCGTTTTAGAAGTTATGCGGCAGCCGATGGAAGAGCGGCGGGTAACCATCTCGCGGGCTAAAGTGGCGCTGGATTTTCCTGCTAATTTTATGCTGATTGCTTCTATGAATCCTTGAGGTTGTGTTGCCTTTTTCCGCTATTTTGAAAAGAAGTGGGCATGTATGCAAGCGTAATGGTGATCTCATCTTGATCAATAAGGATTTGGGACGTGATGGTTTCAACAATTGCCCGTTTGTTTTCAAATGCTAATTCCGGCCATTGATCATATAATTCCTGCGCTTCGTTTAGAACAGTATCAGAAGACAATTGCTGAATTTTCAAAAAGTCAATTTCCGCTTCCAATTCTGGTATCTGTTGCTCTAGCTGATGATACTGCTCTTCAATCGGCTTATAGAGCATCGGAAAGCTTTCTTTTGCTAAATCGCCATTTATTCGCAGGTTCACCAACTCATGCATTTTCTTTCCAAGCTTTCCGTGTTCAGTAGCTACTCCCTTCAGGAGCGTTTCTTTTTCCCGAATGATGGTGCTTGACTGCTCAATGAATTCAGAACTATCCATGCTGTTTAGAAATTCTTTCAGATATACCTGATAAATTTCATCAATGTCATCAACTGCAATTCTCCGCTTGCATGTTCTACAGGTATACACGTGGGACGTATGATACACATACATCTTTTTTCCGCAGGAACACATGACCAGCCCTGAGAGTAGATGCGCGGCTTTTGGTCCGCGCTTTTTGCGTTTCCCTTCTAATTCATCAAGCAACCGGTTGCAATCATTCCAAAGTTCTTCTGAGACAATTGCAGGGCATGGAACAGAGACCCAGTCTGTTTGTGGCTTAATCACCCAATTCCTGCCCTCTCCCAAACTTCTCGTATAGTTTGCCCTTCGCTCTCCTTTTGCTGAAGGATCGCGTAATAAACGCGAAATAGTGGTGTCCGAAAACTTTGAGCCATTACGCGTCCGATAGCCACGCTTGTTCAATTCCGTTGCAGTGCCCTTTCTCCGCTGACATTTTAAGAATATTTCATAGAGCAGTTTTCGCACGGGCGCTTCTTTTTCATCAATAACCAGTGTCTTTCCATCCCACCGATACCCAAAACTTGCCTGGCCACCTAATGGTTTGCCCATCTTGGCACGAATCGGTACCGATGCTGCAACACGTTCAGCTATTTCTGCTCGTTCCCATTCAGCCATAGCTGCAATCATGGTATAGAACAAGCGGCCGGCTGGCGTACTGGTATCAATGCTTTCAGAAAGTGAAATTAGGTCAGCGCTATAGGAGCGAAAGATTTCAGCCAATTCAAGTAGCTCTTTTGTGTTACGGGCTAAGCGGGCAAGTTTGGAGAAAATGAGGCCGTTAATGCGTTTAGCTTTGAGGTCAGCAAGCATTCGCTTTGCTTCCGGATGTTCTATGACTGATTTGCCACTCACCGCTTCGAGGCGATATGTTTCAATTACTTCCCATCCTTTTGCTTCGACATATGCTTTTGCCCGGCGCTCATGATGTTCTGGGGATTCATCACGTACTTGAAAGTCAGTGCTCACCCGAATCCAAATACCCACCGGTTTTTTTGTTTCCATTATTATAGGGTTTTATGTTTAAGAAATACTCACTTCATCTTTAAAATTTATGAAAGAGCTTTTCTTAAAGTTTATTTCTATTAAGAATGGTGGGTAAGGGAGAAAAATTACATAGAAGTGTTACTTAAAACAAAAAGCTTCCACTGAGTGGAAGCTAAGAATAAAACGTTAAAGGTGAGCAAACTTACCTTGAGCTTTTCTATGTGAAGCTCTGCTTGGTACTGATTTTTCTTTTTGTGGTAACGTTTTGTTTAATTGTGTTGTTGCAATTTCACTTTCTTTGGAATCCAAGGTATTAAGTATTTTATAGCTTGCATAACAGACACCTACTATAAAAGTTATTATAGCTGCAATTGCAACATATAGCACTGAAGTAGTCATAAAAGATCCTCCTTTTTGTATAATATAGGTTTAATAGAAATTGCGTAGAATAGGGTGAAGACTCCAATCCATTCCTGAAGTACCAAAACTTTGGCAAAGCCTTCATCGTCGATTTTATCGATTAATAATAGTACATAAACCAAACCAACAAGAGATAGCACAGCAAATACAGGAAATGTAATCAATAGGACAAGGTGCTTTTTGGCTTTAACTTTTGATAAGACAAAGTCTATGAAAACAGCTCCCATAATTACACAACTTGCAAACATTATTGCACAATCTCTTAATAAATGAATACTTTCTTTACTTGCAATGCTGATTTCTTCACTACTTAAAGATAATGAATTCAGTAGTTTTATTACAAGAAAAGGAACGAGTCCAAAACATGCATTACCGAAAAGCCATATAAAAGCTTTCATGATGTAACCAGCATTCGTTTTGAAAAAATTTTTATCAGCCATTCAGTTGTAGCTAAAGTTTGGGTTAAAAATTAACTCAAGATAGCACAACTAAATATGTACGCCAAATGTCAATCAATAACGAAACCAACCTCACATTTCTTTTGTTTTTAAACAAAACTTTTTAAATACATCTTTATTCATATTATATGCAAAGAATTTTAATTGTCAAATATATACTGATTATCAACCTATGCGATATTAAAAATTCTTTAAGTGTTCTTCTTAAAATAGACGTAAAATAAGCAAAGAAAAATCTTAAAAAAACATTAAAAAATCAAAAAAGTTTACTTTGTACCTTTTTTGATTCTCTTTGAATACTAATAGCTACACTTTTATTTCGTGCCATATTTAAGTCAATGATTGCTTCTTTGTTTGAAAAATTAGACTTTGAAAGACTATCTGACATAGCACTAAACGGCTTTGAAGCAGTGCCATCAATCATTAGTTTTAAGTACATGGAAAATTTCGGAAGGTTGACAAAATCGGCTGCATCAAATACCGGAAAGAATTCTTTAGCTAAGACTTCTGCATCAGTGTTTCCAACTTGGAAAGAAATGATAGTGCCGACATTTCCGAAAATGGCTGCATGTATTCGCTTGTCAAGTTGTTCAAGATATTGATGTGCTAAGAAGAATGATAAGCCGTATTTGCGTGCTTCTGCAAGAAAGGTGAAAGCCAACGTAACAAAGGAGTGCATTTCATCAACATAGGTATAAAAAGGTTTTCGTGTTTCTTCTGGCTTAGTTGAGCGTTGCAATGCTGCATGCTGCAAGGCTGTTAAAACCATACTTCCAAGTATTGAAGACACTTCTTCGCCAATACTACCTTTTGAAAAGTTACAAAGCAGAATTTTGCCTCCATTAACAATTTCCTGCATATTTATGCTTCCTTGCTGTGTAACAATGCTTCTAAGAATTGGATTGATGGCAAATAGCCCCATTTTGTTCAAGACCGGAGAAATTGCATCCATGCGGAGCGTTGCAGGATATTTATCATATTCATTCAGCCAGAAGGAGCGTACATGAATATCAGTTACATGCTCTAATACTTCATCCCTGAAATCTTTGATGGTAAGTAGCGGTTGAATATCTAAAAGGGTTGCTGTTGGGTAGCACAGCAAGGTCAGAATGGAAAGGTTTAAAATGTATTCAAGTCGTGGTCCCCAGGAATCACTCCATATCTTTTTGAACGTTGATACCAGGCTTGCTGCAATGATATGCCGATGCGCCGGCGCAATATTATAAAGCGGATTAAAAGGGATAAGTGCAGTAGTATCCGCAGCATTGAAGTAAATAACATCTTGTATCCGTTCCTTTGGCACATAGTCAAGCAGGCTTTCTACAATATCCCCATGCGGGTCAATGACACAGACACCTTTACCCTTTTGGATATCTGAGATTGCCATGTTTTGCAGCATGGTACTTTTCCCGGTGCCCGTTTTTCCGATGACATAGATATGCCGTAACCGGTCAGCATCCTTGATGCCAAAGCGCTGATTGGTGTTGTGCCAGTTCGTTATGCCGATTGGAGTAATTATGCTTCGCTCTTCTATCATTTCTATTATCATAACGATAGAACCCTGGTACAAACAGACAGGCATTTTTACTATTTCTGTGGCTTTAGCCTCTCTATATGAACTAACAATTGTTTGACACCATTAAGAAATGGCTATTACAGACATCCAACTAGATGAATTCATCCAATTATATTTTGATAAATACGGTATTCAGCTGGACCGGCAAGCTGCGTATGAAGAAGCATGTAAGCTGGTGCAGTTAGTGAGGATAGTTTGCTTTGGAAAGCCGCCGGCAGCTTCACCAATACCGGACGAAATGATACAATCTGATTGTCAGACACAAGGTTACAATAAAGCGGATTCAACCGTTCGCGTTGAACGCATAGAGGGGTAACGGTGCTTTGTGTCTGACGACAAGAGCTTTAACCGTTATCCCTTTTTGCGCTTTACATACACATTACTATGCATGATTCACTCAAACAATTACGTTGGTTCATCTATGCCCGTAAATCAGAGGATGATAAGGATAAACAAGTCCAATCCATACAGGGGCAATTAGACGACTTAGAAAGCCTACAGCTAAAGCTGGGAGGTTTACAGGTCATTGCCACCTTTACAGAAGAACAATCCGCTAAAGCGCCAGGAAGGCCTAAATTCACTGATATGATACGGCGCATTCAAAAGGGTGAAGCTGATGGCATTTTGATTTGGGCTTACCACCGGCTTTCCAGAAACCCTATAGATGATGGCACGATTCAATGGCTGCTGCAAAATGGAATTGTACAAGCAATTAAAACGATAGATAGAATTTATCTGCCGGGTGATAATGCATTGCTATTACGTATTGAAGGTGGTACAGCCAATCAATTTATTCTTGACTTACAGAAAAATGTAAAGCGTGGATTAAAGCAGAAGTTGGAAAAGGGCTGGAAGCCAGGACAGGCAGTGTTAGGTTATTTAAATACTAAAACAGAATTGCGGGGTGAAAATTATATCATTAAAGACCCGGAGCGTTTTAGTTTGATGCGTAAAGCATGGGACCTAATGCTTACAGGAAAATATACACCGCCACAGATTCTTAAGGTTATGAATGAAGATTGGGGCATGCGTACCAGAAAGACCAGGCATCAGGGCAATAAATCCATATCAAGAAGTTCCATTTACCGCATGTTCACTAATACTTTTTATACTGGTTTATTTTATTACAAAGGACAGTTATATCCTGGAAAGCATGAAGCCATGATAACGCTTGATGAATTTGACCGGGTGCAAATGTTATTAGGTAGATATGGCCGTCCAAGACCACAGAAGCACACCTTTACATACACTGGTACCATGACTTGTGGCGTTTGCGGCAGCGCCATAACAGCTGTCAAAAAAAAGAAAGTCATTAAAAGCACAGGAGAAGTTAAATCATATACTTTCTATTATTGTACCAGGCATAAAAAGTCGGATGTTCCCTGCACACAAAATAAATATGTGACGGTGCAACAACTTGAAGGAATGATTATTTCCTTTTTACACAAGCATACAATAACCGAAGAATTTAGAGATTGGGCCGTGAACGTTATATATAATGAATATGGCGCAGTGGAAGATCAACAACATACAATCAGTCGTTCACAGGAGCAAGCAATAGTAAGTACACAGAAGGAAATAGAAAACCTTATTTCTTTGCGGCTTCGAGATTTGATTGATGATACTATATTTATTACCCGTAAAAGCGAATTACAAAAGGAAATAATTGTTTTAGATTGGGAATTGAAAGAGGCTAAGAAAAACACTTGGGATTGGAAGCAATACTTACAAGAAAGATTTGACTTTGCTTGTACTGCTGGTAAACGCTTTAAGGACGGAACGGAAGATGAGAAGAAAACTATCTTTTGCGCGTTAGGTTGGAACTACAAGTTAAAAGATCAAAAGCTCTTTATTACAAAGGTTAGATGGCTGGAAGTCATTGAAAAAATAAGAGACATCTTAAACGCAAAAATTGGACGGTTGGAACCAAAAAATAAGCTTTGTTTACAAGGGCAATACAGTGCTTTTGAGCCTACCCGTCCCTTATTGCGGAGCCTGATAGACGAAGTTAGAACTCATCCACCCGAAGATGGTGAATCTGACCCCTTTTTGAAGAAGAAGTGTAGATAACAATCTGCATAAATAACTATGCATTGATCTTGGCTACTACTTAGAAATTGACATTAACATATTATTGTTATAGTGTTATTTAAAAAATATGAATATACGAATATTCACCTCTGTTTGTAATCTACATTTTGATTCTGACGAAAGTAAAGTATGGTTAGAAAATGATATAGAAATTCAAAATTTTCAAGAAAAAGTGCAAGCGTATGTAAGAGAGAAAAGCGAAGCGAAAGTTACTTGGCTGCAAAGCATTGGAAGCGCATCAGCATTTGGTTTTGGAGCCCTAAGTGTTCCATTCATACAGCTAACTGCAATTGTTACATGGTAAAACGAAAACCGGAATCACTCCGGTTTTTTTCTTATAGTTCGTTTAATAATTTCATTGATTCCTTTAAAAAAGTATTTTAACAAAAGGCATAATGAAACATCGGTTGAAAAATGATTTACAGATAAAACTTCATAGAAAAAAGCAAATTTAATTGAAAGATTTAGAACATACTTGCAAATAAGGTTGATGTAATTAATTTAAGTTAGTAACAAAGATTAATCTTACTTATTGCCATTTGATTAATGAAAGTAGCCAAGCTAATACAGCTCCTATGACTAAAAGAAAAATTGCTCCCAGTATCTGGGTCCATAATTTTTGACTTTTCACTGTGATATTAATGTCACTTAACTTTGTTTCTGATTTTTCCTGTCTATCTGAGAAAAGTCGCATACTGTTGGTTAATTCCGCAATCTGTCGACCATTTTCATTTATTAATGTATTTGATTTATCTAAATCTATCCCTAATGCTTTGGTCTGTTCTGAAATAGAGTGAACAGTTTGACTTAATGATCTGACATTATCAGTTAGTTCTTTTATAGGCTTAAGAACATCTTCATATTTTGCCCTAAGGTCAAATAGTTCTTTAGTAATATTTTCTATCTGTTTAACTCTCTCACTTATTTGTGCCCATGGCAAGACATCCATGTTAGAAATTTTATCTAAAAAGGCGTCTGGAAAATTACCGTACAACAAGTTTGGTTCAGGCTGTGCATTTTTTTCTGGTTCAATGGAAAGTTTTTCAAAAACTATATTACAGATCTTTCTACCTGGTCTTATATGGACTTTTCTTTGTGAGGCATTATAAAGACCAAATAATAAATGTCCTATATATCCGGGGTCTACTATACTACCAGTTAGTAATATAATTCCCTCATAAGATAGAGCACGTTTAGCTCCAAGACGTGCGAATATATTTTTAGGAAAGTTCATCTTTTCGTGTGACACAACTCCTGCATATGCTCCAGGTGGTATAACCATTACGCCTTCTTCGGTTAAATTAATTTCTATCCCTTCTCCACCGATAATTCCCTTTGCACCTACTCTTATATCATAACTTGATGCTTCTAAAGAACTAGAATTGAATGTTGATCGTGAGATTAATAAGTCTCTATCTATATAATCTTTAATTTCTTTATCGGATAAAACCGAACTCAGCAATTTTGAATCATCTTCAAATAATTTTTGAGGAGCAGGCATAGCAGGTTTTTGTTAAAACTAAATTTTTTAGGGAAAATTAAAAAATTTAGTTTTAAAAAAGTTTAAATAGTTCATATTTACAAATATGAAATTATTTAAATATTTTTTGGAAGAATGTTATCGCGTACTTCATGAAGGTTGCAAATTGTGTGTAAACATTGAAGATATATTTACACATGCCAAATGCTATGTATGTTATAAGGTTGTTCCTTTTTGGAAATAAATCGTATGATATTCTCAGAGACCATTGGCGTTGATTATATGGGAGCAATTATCGGGAAGAAACAGACTTCCTGCAATACCTCAGGTGGGTGTTTCATAATGGGTTTGTGTCCTGCCCATGCTATTGCAATGTCAAATTGGATTATAAGTTTATCCTAATTTTTAAAAATTAGTTATTTCACCCAAACCCATTAAAGAGCATAAAGAACGTTCAAAACTTACTATCTCTGAGTGGAATATTTTTTGGTACATTAGAATTTTCCAGATGTAAAGCAGGGCAACCATCCAACAATATTTCCGGAAAAGTTGCCAAGGAGACTAATAAAGATGTTTTCGTTTTTGGTCGAGATTAATCTTGATCCATTTGTCGGAAGCGGAACAACTGCGCTTGCCGCAAGAAATTTTAGCAGAGATTGTATTAACTACGAAATAAATCCAGCCTTTGTTACCTAAGTGCAACCGTAAAAAATCAATCTGAATTATTGTAGAACTAAACATTACAATTTTGATTTGTTCACACCATTGACACTTGACATAGTCAATTGCCATATGATATTATTATTTTGTTCCCATAGGGGGCTTGAAGACCTAAATTATTTAGGCAGAATGTAGAAAATAAGCGATAGCAAGCTTTCTACATTCTTAGTTAAAACAGCCGATTTTATCGGCTGTTTTGCTTTACAATGCATTTACTTTTCTAACCAGTTCTTTTATTGTTTTAAGCGTTATTGATGAAATCTGTGGAGAATTACGTTTACCTGTTTCTTTATGTTTCAGCCTATCCATCCTTTCAATGCTTAAGACATACACAAGATCACACTTAAACCATCGTTTACAGTTACTTAAATACGGTTCTATATTTTGCTCAATCGAAAGGTCTAATTCGTGATGATAAAATTGAATAGGAGATGGAGCCGTTGCGCTTATTGGAACAACTGTTACCAGTTTTGAATTTGATTTGTGAGAATGAATCACGACAACAGGCCGCTTCTTTATTATTTCAGGTATAATAAATCCTTTAAAATCACAGCGGACAATAGTGCCAGGCTTTGGCTGATAAAGCAACATGGTTAACATCATACCATATCGAAGTGTAAGGAATTCATTTTCACTTTAATAAAAGTACTGCCGCTATAGCAATCTGATATTTGATAGAATTAGCAAATACTTATTTTCTTAAAAATTTATTTTTATCTGCTTGGGTATTGAATCAGTTAGCTTATGAAGCCAGGGAGTAAAGTTGCCGTTGCTAAATTGCAACATGCCTATACTTATTCCTTTATGATTTTGATAAATAGCAGTAGTAAAAAGTATGTCACAGCATAGAAGAGCGAATGCAGTTATAATACCCATAAAGGTAGTAGCATTCATAATATTAAAACATAGATGTTAAACACGTTATATATTTTAGTTTTTATCAAAAAGATAAAATGTTGATTACAAGCAAAAATATTCAAGTTGAATCCGGTCGAAACTTTTGAAAATAACAACTTTTCCAACTAAATCAATCGTGTCATTCAGACCCATTTTGTAGATGCTCAAATAAATCACCTATGATAGGTCAAGTGTATCTGAAAACCTTTAATTAATTTATGTCCGTTTGAACTTTAAGTTCTGCTTCATAATATGTCTTTCCAGCAGGATGAACTGTGCATGAAGGAGCGCCAGTGTTTGAAAAGATAATCATAATAGGCATGTCCGTTAAATATTCTTTTTGATATGCAATGGCAGTCAGACTTTTTATATCTGTTCCACTTGGTTTATTTTTTTCAGAAGGGTGAGAATGCCACTCCCCTATATAACTTATATGTTTATTGGAGCTAACAAATAAATTATCCAAAAAACTTTGGCAATATTCTACATCCTTTTCAAATCTTGAACTTGACTGAATAGCTTTTGGACCAGGTCCAGATGCATTAGTAACAATTACATTACCAATTTTATCAAGATAACCAGCTAAAACACCACCAGTTTCAACAACTGGGTTTTGAGCAATTAACTCCTGCATTCGCTCCTGAATAAGTAAGGGTAAAGTGACATTTACCATTTTTTCATGATTGCAATAATAGCAATGCATGTGAGGGTTGATAGTTTGGATATGCAGCTTAAATGGTTCCAACGGCTCAATAAGTTCCGAAGACCATATCCACTGGTTAACTTCACCGAAACCTTGCTGTAATTCATCCAAAATAATTCTTGATGTTAATGCTGATATAAGTTTCAAATCTGCTGCACTTGCAGGACGAACTGGATTATTACATTCATTCTTTAGTGTTGGCAAATCCTCATCATCTGGTATTGTAATAAATTCTTTGCCTTCTTTTCTATATAAATCAAGACAATTGAAACAAGCATCCTTTCCTGGAATAACTCTAAATATTCTGGCGACTTTTGCTCCCCTCAAAGCTCTTGTATAATAAACCACTTTATTAGCAATTACAGCCCTTTCATTTAAAAAGCCTTCTGTATTGTCATCCGCTATGCTACAAACGGCGATTGACCCATCAATAAAGCAGTCATTTAAGTCTATTGAATTTATATTGCTGCCTAAAATACTAAGATTAATAAATGGATTATGGTTACTAATTATTTCTGCTACGGCCTCTATTTTACTAACTCCTATTTGATTTATTCCGGCGAGATGTCTTACAGAATTAGATCCTTTTAATTCTTGGTTATCAAATAAATATAGTGAACCAATACCTGCTTTACCTAAAGCATCAGCAATTTCACTTCCAAGAGCGCCAACTCCAATTACATTTACAATCTTGTCCTTTAATATGTTTCTTTCTGCCCTGCCAATATTTCTTTGATGGTAAGATTCATCGGTAAACTTTTCACATTGAACAGCATAAACAAGTTCATACGAATTAATAAGCTGTTTAAAAGTTTCATCATCGGATGCACCAATTAGTACACCGCTAACTTCTACTTTTTTAATGACTTTAAAAAGCTGAAACTCCTGCAAACCTTTGCGAGTAGGAAAGCGAATGGAAATATAAAATATTTCAGGTTTAGTTTTTAATTCTAGTAGATAAAATGGTTGGATTCTTTTTAAACCTAAGCTATAGTCTCCTTCACCAATTATTTTTATTAATTCTTCAATGGTTTTAAAGGGTGAAGGCTCAGTCGAAACTTGATACCAACCTGTTTTTATAAGTCTCCTGCTATGTATTAGACGTTTTAATGATTCTTCCTTTTCTATTAACTCGATTGCATTTTTAATACCTTCTTCAAAAAAGAAACTTTGAAGCGGAAAATCATTGTATTCATAAAATCCGTTCTTATTTTTTCCTACCATCAAACATCCAAAGTAGATATGACGGTCATATCTATAGTATTTACCTTTCGGCAAATAATTATAAAATAAGCCATAAACTTCACCTTCAAAATATTTCTCATCCAGGAAACTACTTGGATACATAAATTTAAATCCTTCTTCTACATTAATAAAATGAGCATGAAATTCTACTTCTTGGCTATCGGGAGGAAAAGTACCTGTAATAATTCCTTTATACCAGTCCCTCACTCTTTTAAGAATAGAGGATATTCCATAAAACTTAGAACCATCATCTATATTGTCCCATTCTAATATACAAAGACTACCACTTTGATTCTGATGTCGTAAATGGTAGTAAAACTCTATATAGGGAAGTAGTTCTGAAAACACTTTTTCAAAAGGTTCTTTTGCTAAGGATTCCACCTGTTCGCTGGATAAGCTTTCTTTTAATGGGTAAATGGAAGGCAATACATAAGGTGTAGCTTCTGGATAAACTATAAGGATTGGAAATCGATAGATTTTATCTAATCTAATAACGATGTCGCCATGCGATATAAAAAGATTATCTCTTTGCTGATAAAGTTCTTTGTAATTAATATCCCTTTTTAAAGCAGCGCTTTCCGCTGCTAAATGCTTTGGGTGCTTCTTAAACCAGTGTATCATTTACTTCCCATTGGCTTTTTGTCTAATCTGGTTGTCTGAGATGCTATATAAATATCTTTGAAATTGAACTCGTCGTTCTTTACATCCTCGTCACCGTCATCACCTCCATTCCCATAAACCTCTATTAGTTCCGTATCTGTATTTAATTCCATATTTCCATCCGAATCAATATCCACAATAATCGAATAAGGACCAGAACCCAGATGAAAAATACCATCTTCATCTACGTGCTTCTTATATAGTTCCATTGCATCGTCATGAGGATGATCATGAGGGCTATCCTCTTGTTTTGGAGCACTGATGATCACATATGTCGGCTTTATACTTTCTATATGTGTTTCATAGACATCTTTATCATCTTTACCAGTTTTAAAAAATGTTCTTGAACCATGGTGGCTTGCGCTTAAAATCTCAGAAGGAAGGTTATTTGTATGATAATCAGTAATATGATCTTTCCATGCAATTTTATCTGAATCACCAGTAATAAGGATACTCTTGGCATCTTTTCCATAGGTAAACTTTATTACTCCGCACTGTTCGTGAATTCGAGCATCTCTTGTATCCTGAGTTTCATCGTTTACATCATCACATAGGTACTCGGCGGGTGATAAAACCTGATAGTCAATATTACCTAATTTCTTTATCACCTCTTTATCATCTGTATTCCTTACTTTATTTAGATCGTTTGAAGCTAACAAAAAGAACTCATTCTTTTTACCAACTTTTTTAATAACGTAGTGTAGACCTTCGTATTTATCCCTATGTTTTGGACCTGGTTTATGGTTAGAGTGCCATACTTCTGAAAAACCTACCTCATCATAAATATCTTTTATACCGCCGATATGGTCGTTATGAGGATGAGTATTAATGAAGATGCTCAATTCTCCACCCCCTTTAAATAAGTCTTTAAATAGCTCAACAAGATCAACTTCATTCTTTTCTTTGTCTCTATCTGAATCCACCAAAACATACAAATAATCATTTAAGTTGGGTCCATTGGGAATAACCAGCAGGGTTGATTCTCCCTGACCAGTATATAGGAAAGCTATTCTAAATATGCCCGCTTTTGTTGGTTTTAATATTTTTTCTGCTATTGTCATTCTAAAATAATTTTAATGACAAAATTAGCTTTTTACTAAAAAAATTGGGATTATTTTATGCACAATTTGAACATATATGAATTGCATATAAGACAAGAATAAATTAAAGCCCTGAAAGAGTTATAAGGTTTCAATCATTAAAAAGCTATTATTATTTGGAGGATTATCGTTGCCAAACCTTATAAAAATTTCTCCGTCAGTATTAGTTGTTATTAATTTCCTCTCAGTCGATATACTAGTGCACTATCAACATAGTTTTTAAATCATATTAATTTTGCTTTTCAAATCAGTAATGATGGAAAAGACAAAAGTACAATTGTCAGCTGAAGACAAGACGTTTTTAAGGCAATACATTCGTAAAGGCAATCATTCAGCCAGAGCGATACGCCGTGCACGTATGCTGTTGATGGTTGGTGAGGGCCTTAAAAATCAAAAGCAAATTGCCCTGGATTGTAACTGTAGCCAGGGCAGTGTCACTAACCTGCTTAAGCGCTATGTCGAGTGCAAGGGCGTAATAAAAGAAGTTTTGGAAGAAAAGCCAAGAAGTGGCCAGCCCACCATTATTACCCCGGAGCTGGAAGCAAACATTACAGCCCTTGCCTGCTCTGATGAAGGCCCTGATGGCCGCAGTTGCTGGACATTAGATCTGATGGCAGGCAAAATGGTAAAGGATGGCCTTGCTGTTCACTTGAGTTATGAGACGGTTCGCAAGGTTTTAAAAAAAGCAAACTTAAGCCCTGGCTTAAAAAACAGTGGTGCATCGGTAAGGTAGATGGTCAATATCTGGCAAACATGGAAGGGGTGCTGAACTTGTACAGCCAGCAGCAACAACAAGGCCTGGTAAGGCTTTGCATGGATGAAAGGCCCTGCCAGTTGCTAAGTGAAGTAATGATGCCGCTGCCGTGTAAACCTTGTACACCAAAGCGTATTGATAACGAGTATAAAAGAGAGGGAACGTGCGTAGTGTTGTTGGCTTATGACATAGATCGCGGCCTGCGTTATGCGCAAGTAAGGGAGCATCGCGGCAAAAAAGATTATGCTGAGTTTATCAATGAAGTGATCACAGAACATTATCCGGATGCAGACAAGGTAAAGCTTGTACAGGACAATTTAAATACCCACAGTAAAGGTTCTTTTTATGAGCATCTTTGCCTGCAAAGGGCAGCTGAATTAAATGCTTTGATAGACTTTGTTTACACGCCCAAACATGGCTCATGGCTAAATATGGCGGAAATAGAGTTCTCTGCCCTTTCAAGGCAATGTTTAGACACGAGGATAGCTACTATTGAACAGATGAAACAAACGGTAAGCACATGGACAGAAAACAGGAATTATAATAAAATGAAAATACACTGGAGCTTTACTGTAGATATTGCCAGAGATAAACTGGCCACCAGGTATCAAAACGTTAATCTTAAAAATTAAATTGATCAAACACTAGTTCCTTTTTTCCAGATTTTCCATCCCCTACTCATAGCTGAATACTTTGGATTTGCACTTGTATCGCAATAAGAACCATCAGATATTATTGTTATCCTCGGATTTGCCAGACGCATAAAATCACTATGATAAGCTGATTCCCTTCCATGATGTGGGGCAATTAATACATCGCAGTTTCTGATTGCTTCCCTAAAATCATTTTGCTTCATTAGAATATCTAAAGAAGCAAATTCATTATCTCCAGGAATAATAACTTTAATACCGACATGTTCAAGAATAGTAATAATACTATGATTATTTATATTGCTGATTGGAAGTGAGGGCGTAGTGAAATGTTTGAAACTTATACCTCCATAATTTGCAGGAATACTTAAATCCTCTGAAGTTCCACTTATATCAATATTATAATTTTCATGAAAGTTAAAATATGTTTCAAACTTTGACCTATCTAAATTACGTACTCCAGGCATAATTATGTCCCTTGTAAGATTTACTGGTCTATGCAATACAACCGGGTTGAAAGATGCGAGATTTTCGATATCATCGATATGATCTAAATGTGGGTGAGTAATCAAAACATAATCAAGATGTCGAACATTATATGATTGCCATAATTTTATTAGAGGACTAAATGATCGGTTTTTTCCTGAATAATCACCTACTCCTAAATCGAAAACTAAATTTTTATTATTTGGAGTTTTCACATAAATGGCATTCCCATGCTGTACATCCCAAACTATCATTTCAACATTTGCCATAGCTTATTGTTCCTTTATTTTTAAATAAACGTTTAAGACTTCTTTAGCATAATAATATCCCCTTTGCTTACATCTTAACCAAAGTATAAATGTTGTTGGTAGTAAAATTATATAATATCGCCAATCATTATAATTTTCGATAAGTAAAGTAATAGTACCTATTACAGAAGAAGTTAATAAGGCACGTGAAAAAGAATAAATTGCATTAAAGTCATCAACTCTTGAATCCTTTTCGCCATTTGCATGTCTCATAGCAATTGAAAATAATTCATCATTGGTTGCAGTCGGATTTTGCGCATCTGCAATCAACAGAAGTTTAGCTTTTGCATAATGATAAAATTTCACTTTCCATATACCTTTGCCATTTAACAGATTGCTTGAAGGCTTACCATTCCAAGTATAATAATAAAAATCCTCAAGCCAACTTGAAAGAGTATTGATTATATAACCAAGCAGAAATGCAAAAGCAGTATAAACAATAATTAGATTATTATCAAAGGAAACTCCAAACACTTTCAAAACTACCCATAAAAGTAAATAGCCGGGTAAAAGAGAAGATAGAATATCATAAGCTTTAAATTCCATAATAAAATAGAGGGGGATTAATTTAACCCTCTTACAAGTATAACAAAATTCGGGTTTTGTATTTAATTGCAGAAACACGAAAGTGATTTAAAAATATGAGCTTCTTTTGCATTATTTAAATGCTGAGATTGAGTTTATAAGCGTAATTGAACTTGGTAAGTAAAAAGCCACTTATAAAGCTAAGAAGAATTACATTTTACTTAATTTCCAATGTCAAATTACCCTTTCCTTTTTGGCTACTGAAGTTTACCGCCGTTGCTTCAAATGGAATCACTTTTAAATCATACGAATACTTTTTTTCAATCACAAAATCTTTCACATACAAAAGTTCTGTTTTAACTTGATTGTTGTTATCAGGTATGTCAGACACACTTTCATAGGGATAAAAGCTAACGTACGTATTCGATTTCTGGATTAGAGACCCATCCTGTTCATACTCAACAGTAAAGGTCCCACCTGCACCCACACTCAAACTATGTACACCTTCAACATCAGTAGCTATACACGCTAAGCGATACCGTTGACCAGGCACAACAGTTGCTTTTCCGTCAGTTGCTGAAAACGTCTGCGTTTGAGTACTCGTGTAATCATAGAGTGTCCATTTGCTAATAATTGGAGGCGTGTTGTCTGAATCTGGTTTTGTAGTGGTGCAGCCAATGAGTGACGTTAGTACAGTTGCACAACTAATAATTAAAGCACTGAGTTTAAAAGAGAAATTGAAGTACATTTTAAGGGTTTTTTTGTTTTGAATTTAAATACTGCATACATAGTCGAGGAGTAAGCACGAGCGGAAACAATATGGTAAGGAGTGGCTTAAAAAATACAGACCATAAGGCTAAAGCCAAATGTTTTATCTGCTGTTTCCTTGGTGATTCATTGAGCGACTAAGAGTAAAACATAAAAAAATCAAAATGAAAAATTTCAAAAAAATGTGTATGGTATCCTGCCTATACTTATTCTTATTTACGGGCTTGTCTTCCTGCGACAAAAAGGATGAAGTAGTATCAGTTACCTATCAGCAATTAGCAAACTTTCCTTCCTGGTATCTTAGTGGTAAAGGAGGTGCAGACGCTACCGGAATGTGGCATGTATATATGCTACGAGGCATTGTGAATCAAGATAAAAACGCTCAGCCATTTACCTTTGATATTCAAAAAGTCACTATCAAAAGCGGTGGCAATTTAAACTCTTCATTTTCCCCAATGAATGCAGCAAATAATGAGCTTCCGGGTGTAACAATACCAATTGAGTTTAAAGCTTCTGTTCCAGCTAAAAGTGTGTACACTATTGATAATGGTACCGGTGTATTATTTTTCATCAAGGAAGATAATGATACTGAGCAAACTGCTCAAGCGCGATTGTATTATAATGCTGGTGGAGAAAGTCAACCTATAATAATGACGCCACTAAATGGATCAGCAGCAGCACTATATGGCCAGCTTGATATAGACTTTCTTAATAAAATTCTTGTAGAGCAAAATAAATACAAGAACAACTATGATGCTGCAGGTAATAAGCAGTAGGTTTTAGCACTATTTTTTAGTTGCTTAAGCTTTACATCGTACATAGCAAGGTGTTAACCTATTCAAAGGTGTTTGGAGGGTTCGTCCTCTCACGGCCAAGTATAAGCTGTAACCAAACACCCAATAAAAAGGCCGACTTACACAAGTCGGCCTTTTTATTTTTCAATTTCTTTGCGATTTTTAAAACGCATTTTTATCTATATTTTATTTATATTAAGTGTATGTGTAGTCAAAACACAAGTAATTAAACAGCTTTTTGCTTTGCAAAAATTCTTTCCAATTTTCGCGATGTGGGGTCAGTAAAAATTTTTCTAATTGGTATCGTTCTGCTGTAAGCTGCCGCTAAATATTCAACTGGTTTTATACGCCTGATATTTTTTATGAACTCATCATATTGTTCATCGGGTATTACTTTTGTCACCTCATTGAAAAAGGCTGCAAGTGGTTCTGGTGGCGCATCTTCAATCGTGTTTATATCCCAGTCGTCATAATAGAACAAATCCCGCCTTATAAATCCTCTAATAAAGTAAAGGCAAAAGCCGACACAAGTCATAAATGGTGGAAATCCGTTTGGAGTATTAAAATTGCCTTCATCAGTAAACTCTGCATTGGGTTCAATATGAAATCCATACGTTGCTTTTGTATACTTTTCTATTTTATTACAGTTGTTATAAAAGGAAGGCAACAATATGGGTGATACAAAATTTATATATTTGAAGATATAGACATGATTCTTGCTTAAAGCCCTTTCAACATCTTCAAATAATATTCTTGTTCCTGTGAAATGTAATATTTTAGAATTACCTCTATATCTTACAAAGATTGCAGCATGATAAGCAGTTGCTTCTTTGTTTATCAAAACTGCTGCGCCAACTAAGTTTTCAGGCAAATCGATTGTATCACACTTTATAAGTGCATCTGAAATTTTCTTTAAAGTAGCCACGAATTTTTAGGATTTATTTTCTTGTATGCCGACATCTTTTCATTAAACAAAGCCTCCATTTTTATTATTTCATCTTTTATTTTTTCTTCGTGTCTTACAGACGGTGTTAATAATAAAAATTCATTTAAAATATTGATGTCTACACTCTCATGAAGAAAGAGACGTATTAGCTTTCTAAGACGACCAAAATACTTCTTATCAATATATTGTCTTATTTTATCGTGAATCTCACTTAATACTTCAATTTCATCCTTATCGCGAATGTCATCTATAAATTTTTTAAGTTCATTAAACATATTAGGATGATCGTAAGCATCACAAAATAAGTATTCCTCCCCTTTTGTCGAACTTCCTTTCCATGCGCTGATAAAAATTGTTCCCTCTAAAAATTTTCTTGCCCTTCGTGATGTTTCTGGAGTACACGCAACCTTGTAAGTTTTGTCGCTTTCTACTGTCTGTATGTGTAAATTCTTTTTGACTTTACCGCCTCCTTCATAAAAATATCCAGTAACAAAAATGGGAAAAAAGTTAAAAATTTTCTTTTCAGGTTTAGATTTAAAAACACCATTATCTTTTAATTCTTGTTGTATTGATTTTTCCTCTCCATCTGTAAATTGAATTGCTTCAAACTCATATCCGTTTGCTGAAATAAGGGACTGTATAGCGTTGTAAGGCTGAAATAAAGACCTTACTTGCATGTCGCCTTCTTTGGCTTTTTCATATTGCTCCTTCATCGTCTTTACATCCTCACCTTCCGCAACCATTCCAATAGAATTACCGGTTATACTAAGAGTTATCTTTTGGTTATTAGGAGTTAATTCAACAATTTTAGTAAACGCCTCCGCCAGTACCATAAATTTCTTTACAGTTTCCAAAGACATAGCTTTAATATCAATGTCTTGTCCGTTTGCATCCTTTGTAATTCTTAGTACAAACTTATTTTCTGCCATTGAAGTGTTTAATGTAATTGAAAACGCTAACTATATTGAATTAGTTATTTCCAATAAGATAAATATTTTTTATCTTTGTTACAAGCAGATAAAATCTAAATCGGCAAGCTAACGTATTTCAAAAAGAGGCAGTTTCCATCTGCCTCTTTTTTATAAAGGTATGAGATAATAAAAAAAACTGCAAAACCAATTTGGAACACATTGTATTCCTTTGTATCTTTGTTTTATAAATTTATATGATGCTTAATGATGAATTTTTAAGAATACGGTTAAGCAAAGACATTAAAGAAGAATTGCAAAAGTTGGCCGATAGGGATAACAGAAAGTTGAGCGATTTTATACGGTTGGAGTTAGTCAAAGTCGTTGAAAAGGAAAAAGGCAGAAAGTAATTTTTTTAATCAAATTGGAATACAAAGGAACACAATGAAAAAGTTTACTATCACAGAATTTAGAGCGCAATATCCTAATGATAATGCTTGCTTAGATAAAATCTTTCAGCTTCGTTATAAAAATTTGGTTTGCCCTAAATGTGAGAATGATAAACCTTTCACACGTGTAAAAAATCGCAGGTCTTACGAATGTCCTTGCTGTGGCTTTCAGCTTTACCCAACACAGGGAACAATCTTTGAAAAATCAACTACACCCCTTACATATTGGTTTTATGCTATTTACTTACAAACTATCACAAGAAATGGTGTTGCTGCAGAGGAATTTGAAAGGCAAATATCTATCTTTTACAAGACAACTTTACGCATGGCACATCAAATAAAAAAGCTGATGGCTAATAAAGATACTGATATGCTTACCGGCGTTATTGAGTGCGATGAAACCTTTGTAGGCGGCTTGAATAAAAACAGACATGCAGATAAAAAAGTACCTGATTCGCAAGGGAGAAGCACGAAAGATAAAGTACCTGTATTTGGTATGGTTAAACGTGGCGGTATTGTAATTGCACGTGTGGTTGAAAATACAGCAGGAACGACTTTAAAGCGTATAATAGAAACGCTTGTTGACAAAGACAACTCAATACTTATTACTGATAAATGGCTGGGCTATAAGGGCTTAACAAACGAATTTAAGCATGTATTAATTAATCATTCAGAAAACGAATATGTTCGCGGTGCATTTGATACAAATACCATAGAAGGGGTGTGGTCGCAATTGAAAAGAACGATCAAAGGAACGCACATAAAAGTGTCTAAAAAGCACTTGCAGAAATATGTCGATGAAGTTGTATTTAGATACATGCACAGAGACAAGCAGGATACAATGTTTGAATCTATTATGAACCAGATGCTTTAGAGGCTTTTTTAAAGTCCCTTCAAATAATCCTTTTCCATTAGGATTAAGTTCTTTGTCTTTTATAAACTTGCTATAGTTAGCGTCTAATTGTTCCGGCGTCAAACGCTCTTTTTTTTCTTTGCCATAGCGCGAAGTTAAAGGAGATTATAAATAAAAAATCCTGCAAGAGTTCCAGCTTTTGCAGGATAGTGTGAACAACCACGCACTTTAAATGTTGGTTATTTTGTAATACTCAAAATGCACTAACATGCCAAAAGGAAAACTAAACAAGAGCGCCATAAGTGGCAGGATTGTTAAAAAATCAACGGTTAAGAGTAATCCGAAAACAACGTACACTCAAACCATTAGAAAAGGTAGATAATATAAATTTACTAATTCATTTGATTTCCCCGCTCAAAGTTAGCGGGGTTTTTTATTTTTATAAGGTCGTTAGACTTGTGTCTTGACTACACATACACCTTATATTATTTCAAAGGCCACTGCAAACCATGTCAGGCGTAAAATAAATGCTATTCAGTCTTAATTGGCTTACCATTTTCTGTTGTTATTGGTTTTCCATCTTCAGTAACTATAGTCTTTTTACGTGTTATGCATGATGTGCTTAGTAAGGCGAAGATTGTGAATACTATTAAATATTTTTTAAACATAATTTCATTGGTGTAGTGATGCATTAACATACCTATTTTATTACTTTAATTAGGATACGGATTGTAGATTTTTAATACCGTGAACTATTAATTTTAGGTTTTTTAAAAACAAAATAGCCCAACCCAACTAAACCTAAAATTAAAGCAAACAATCCCCAAGGATTTTCTTGATTTTTCAGTTCTATTTCTTTTCTAACCTTCATGGTGTCTTCAAGAAGGTCACTGCGATTTTTTGTATTATCCAATACTTCAAATCTTATTATTTCAAGTGGGGTATCATAACTCAAGTTGCTTAAATCAATCTCAAATGCAGGACATCCGAACTGCCTAAATCTTTCTCTTTCTTTTTCTTCTTTTTTGTTTGTAACATATATTTCTAAAAGCACCATCTTAGTTTCATCCAAATGTATTAGTACATCAGGAGTAAAACTTCCCAAACTCTTTTCTATATCACTATCTACATACCTTGTCTTACCAGTTTTAGGCAGATTAATTTCATTATTATTCTCTATGAGCCATTTTGCTATTTTATGCAAGTAGGTTTCTACATTACCTGAACAACTTTCGTTAAAAGAATGTGCAAAGTACATTTCCCTTATGCGTGTTTCAGGGTTATTATTTTTTTTAACAAGCACCTTATTACAATCTACACAACGATATTCACCTTTTAAATTCGGCGCAATCTCTACAAGTATGCCCTTTATATTTTTAGCAATTCTCATTTTTAGAATTTATAGCAAACAAATGTAACCATCGCGGTAAACATTCAATGGTTTACAAATGCAAAACACCCTCTGTACTTTTAATCTACTTTGTATCTGTAGCCTTAAGATCACAATGAAAGTAACTGCTTGATATATTGCGACAATAGGGATGGAGCAAGTCGATTACTAACATGAAAATTTACTACTCAAATTATCTATAAATTACTTTCATTAATAGATTCAGCTAATAATAGCGTATTAAAAAAATAAATATTTGCAACCCTGTTAAAAGTTATTTTAGTTATCAAAGAAATAAACTAATGATTGTTAGTTAGTTATATAATTCCTATTTAACAGGTAGGATAAATCTCATTTTGAATTATAATTCCAAAACGTAGAAATTAATTTTTTATGAGTAAAATAATTAATTACTTTACAGTACTTACTTCCTATCAAATAATTTCTCATATAACCAATAGCCTCTGCTTTTCATAGCATTGCTCAATCTGTAATAGATTGCATAATATACTTAACCTCTCTACTGAGTAAGAATACTTTATTATAGGTATAAAGTCTCTATAGCCCGTCATCAAATCCTCCATCATATGGGTAAGTTTGATTTAGGGGATAAAAAAAGAGCCCGTTTTGTTCGAGCTCTTAAGACCATACTATTTTGGTTGCTACTACAAATAGCTGCCAGCATAATAGATTGGTCGATACAGACGATGTTAACATCGCCGACATGTACGAATGTGTTTCATTACATGTATTCCTGGTTTATCACTTTTGCGAGTTGGAAATTCAGGATACTGTTTTAAACACACCCCGCCCAGTTGTTTCCACAACTGGGTTTTATTTTAAACTAACTTCATCTGATAGTTTAGCATTTAAACAACATAAAGCAATTCTTTGTAAATTATAAATGTATGCAAATGAGCTATTTCCATTCCGTGAGATTAGAAGATTGCCGAAGGTATCAATAATAATTTTAAACGACAAAAAGAAATTTCAAATAATTAAAAGATAATACCTTATACATTTTCTATTATAATAAAGTTCGACACAATTTAAATGGATGACTAATATGTTTATCCACACTTCTATGTACTCTTTCCTCCTATTTCCGGTTATGGGTTAGATGCTATTTTTAAATGTATGGAGCATGCAGGTCGACGTATTCCAAATAGTTTTAAGAAGCATCGGATGATAGCCGGTTATTTGCAAAAGGATGTGTCCTTTCTGCTCGGTCATTCAAGCACGAACCAACTCTGCAGGTGGGAACGTGGCGAAGCTATGCCAAGCGTGCTCAATCTCATTAAGCTCAGCATCATCTTCCGCACGTTACCAAACGAGCTATACTTCGATCTTCTCAAAGAACAACAAGAGATTGTTATGCAAAAAGAACAAACCCGTTTTTTAGCTGCATAATGTTTCTCTTAATTGTTCATCCGTTCGTTCGAAATAAATAACAAAGAATGAATCGTTCGTTCGATTCGTTTATACCCCAATGAATAACTTCACCAAAGAACAATTGGCGCAAGAAATTGCCGCTACATTAGATGATACCGATGCGTTACCATTTTACAGAAATTGTGTAGCTGAATATGATGAAACCCTGCTACGCAGAATCCTCAAAAAAGTATGCTCTATTCCACAAGAAAA
This sequence comes from Ilyomonas sp., assembly GCA_965247435.1. GTDB lineage: Bacteria > Bacteroidota > Bacteroidia > Chitinophagales > Chitinophagaceae > Ilyomonas. The sequence continues at coordinate 5,148,350 of OZ252019.1, forward strand.
GATAAAGAAGTCAAGGGGTGCATTATTCACTCACCTACTTCAAGGAAATGAAAAAACAAACACCGCACGTTTTGGGTATCAGCATCGGAACGCGTAAGATAGGGATTGCGGTGATGAAAAGTAACCGGCTCCTGGAATGGAAAGTGTGTTCCTTCAAAGGTCCCTGGTCAAAAGAAAAGCTCAGGCAAATTATTGAGACCATAAAAAAAGAAGCGCAGCCATTTCCAATCACTGCACTTGCTTTAAAAATTCCGAGTATTGTCCATCATACTGAAAGCCTCCAAGCCCTTATATTGGCAATACACCAGTACTGTACCGCAGAAATGTTATCGCTTCAAGTCTACTCACTTCCTGAGTTAAAGGCAGAGCTTACAACAGATGGCCGGAAAACTAAGAAAGCGCTCGTAAAGCACGTTGCAGAGAAGTACCCTGAACTGCATAATATCTGCAAGAAAGAACACCAAAACCGCAATAAGCATTACACTAAAATGTTTGAAGCCATCGCAGCCGCAGAACTTTTCAGCAAGCAACACCACTATCTATAAGTTCCTACATAAACAGTCTCTATTAAGAGGCTGTTTATGTATGTGGTATAACAGCTAATGCAAATTACACTTCCCTATTTCTATACATTCCTTCTCTCTTATCTAAATATTGCGATCTGACTATACTGTTTGTAAACAATCATTCTTTAACAACTAAATCAATTAATCATGAACGAACAAACAGACGTACAAAACGTACATGCTACATTGGATGTGTATGCCATTGTCACCAACCGTATCATTGAAGAACTGCAAAAAGGTTCTGTACCTTGGCAAAAGACCTGGACAGCTGCCGGATCACCACAGAACTTAGTGAGTAAGCGCCCCTATACCGGTATTAATGTCTGGATGCTGGCGTCTCCTGGCTATGATCAGAACTTTTTCCTCACCTTTGAACAGGTAAATGAATTGGGAGGTAAGGTCAACCGCGGGGAGCGGGGTCACTTAGTGATTTTCTGGAAACCAATGGGCAAAAAAATAGATGGCACAGAACGGGAGGAGCAATCCAAACCCTTGTACCTGCTTCGTTACTATTATGTGTTTAACATAGCACAGTGCTCTGATATCCCTGCTGATATTATTCCTGTTATAGAACGCCCTAATGCGCCGATTACTGCGTGTGAAATAGTAGTAAAAGAAATGCCGAACCCACCCACTATTCAACACAAGGAATACCAGGCGTATTATGAACCTGAAACAGATATTCTTAATATGCCAAAGCGCAAAAGTTTTGTCGATAGCCAAAGTTATTACGGTGCCCTCTTTCATGAGCTGGTGCATAGCACGGGGCATCCATTGAGATTAAACCGTAAAGAATTAATCGGCACTACCGGTATTGGTTCAGAGGCTTATTCTATTGAAGAACTGACGGCTGAAATTGGTGCTTGTTTTCTGATGTCACACACCGGTATAGAAAACAAATGGTTTGAAAACAGTATTGCGTATCTTGATGCATGGATTGGACGACTTAAAAATGATAAGCGATTTATTATCTATGCAAGCTCTCAGGCACAAAAAGCTACCGACTTTATTTTAAATAGAATAAAGGAACCAGTAGAATAAAACTTATAAAAGACTCTTATTTAAGGGTCTTTTTTTATTACTACTGTTACTTTTAATTAAAGTAAAAAATGCCGCCTTACTTGCTCCTGCAAAATTTAAAGTTACGGAGGAAGCATTACGGCTATATTATATGTATAAATATAAATCATTAAGCTTTTGTTCGACTAATCACTAATATGAGAAACTTATTCCTTTATGAAGAACCTACTCACTGACTTTGAACGTGCTGAATACTACCGTGTGCGCTATAAGAGCCGCGGCATGCTGATTATTGTATTTTCAGTACTGTCATTTATCTTAGGATTTTTAGTAGCCAGATTGCTTTATGTTTAAAGCGTTTGAGGCAAACAAAAAGCTGATGTAGAAACACCAGCCGGTTTTTTATTTCCCTATCCCAATTTTGCAATCTGAATAGGAACACAAATCTAATTACATATTTGCCACAATTTTTTTTATTAATTAAGTTATAAGTTTAATTTAATCTGCGTAGTGTAGTGTTCAATTAGTTGTTATATTTATTGCATCAACCATACTCGATGCATAATTTCGTTATTTCTTTTGTGTATTTAGGCCTTATTTACCATGCCAATGTTCACAAGATTTTTCGGCAACCCGTTAAATTTATTGTAGTGGATGTTAGCCCTTTCATAAGCGATTTACCGGAGCGCCTCGTATTCTATAGCAATCCAGATAGTGATCAATTGGTATATCAATCATTTTTGATTAAGAAGGCAGCAGTAATAACGATTATTGGGGAAGCAATTTTTCGGGCATGTAGTACGCTTCGAATTGCAATGCATTGCTGAAACAAAAAAGCTACAGTAGAAACTGCAGCCGTAACCAAAATAACTAACACTAATGTGATAAGTTGAGTGTAAAAATAAATCATTCATCGCAGGTACTATTGAAAGTGATTAATTCTAATCATAATTTAAGTGGTAGTGTAAAATGGCTACATTTCATTTGGATAAATAACAACCATGCAGTATTTTGACAATGTTTTTTAAGGGTTTAGGATTGTAAAAACTACCTCTGTATTTACGGAGGTTTTATTACTTTGAATGATTGCATCCATATACAAAAAAGCACACGCATTCACACAGAAACTTCAACAACATTATCCATTTCCCTAGACAGATATAGAATCAATCGCATCAATAAAGAAAAGATACGCCTGGAAAAAAGTAAACAAACAAACACAAACTGCTTATTGGGTACTTGTTATTGCAGCAGCCCTAATCAATCTTTTATTGGGCAGATAGTTTAAATAATTACCTGCAATTTTGTATCTACTTAAAAATAAACAACAAAACAGCTTCTGAGCATACAAAGGATTTAGATATGGATGAGCCATTTAGTATCACAGTATCGTACAAGGGCCACGAGAGAAATTTTGGTGCGCAACTATTCACCTTTGGGTACACCTACAAAATTTGCGTCACTATTGATGAAATAGATATTGATTTTGAAAGAGACGATAGGGGCACGTTTAGAGCAATCGCTATTGATGTAGATGATAAAAGAATACAAAAGCTGGACGGTACGTTACTGCAAGCAATTGCAGAAAAGATCGAAGAAATACTATCCTAATATAATGTAGCGTACTACTATAATTGATTGTTTGAATGTTCGACACCTAATTTATTCATCCGTACTTTAAAATTGTTCGTATATAATTATGCGGACATAACCTATTATGGGGATGGTTATAGTCGTAAGGCCGTTGCTAACTGCACGGCTTTTTTATTGTATATTAAAGTGCTATTAAAATAAGGCCCTTAGAAAAGCTGTAGGTAAGCAAATGGTTTGATTTGTAGTATAAAGTCGCGTTTCGGTTTTTTACCGAAATAAACAAAAAATAAATCTATGTAAAGAAATTAATGAGTTTTTAAGCATTGTGTACTTGTTACCTGCGTAGCTTTAGGACGTATCCAATAATAAGGTGCTACCTGTCATATACGCAGTAGTGAGACATTAAAGGAGCATAAAAAATCATATCCAGATATCACCATGCATCCAAACTTTGAGGAACTGCTTATTATTGACGATGATTGTTGTCACAATATCATTTGTGCATTAGCACTTAAAAAATTATTTAAAACCACTGATGTTACCATGATGGGCTTTACCAATCCGGAAGAAGGGGTCGCGTATATTACAAGCTCCTTTTTTACAAAACCTAAAAAGACGGTACTTTTTTTAGATATTAATATGCCAGGACTTAACGGATGGCAAGTGCTGGAAAAACTGAAGCACCTACCCAAGCCTATAAAAAAATATTTAAGCGTATATATCATTACTACCGCTGCTAATTATTATGATCATCAGAAAGCTATTAAAAGCCCGTTTGTAAAACAGTATCTGGAAAAGCCTTTGTCTAATCATCTGCGCTCTATTTTTTCTAAAGATATACAAGCAGTACAGGTAGCCTAAGCATTGGATGTTTTTTGGTTTATCTGTGTATCGTTATGCCTGCACTCGTTATAGTATAAGAACCTGGCAGCGTATTTACTTAGATAACAATGTAAAGCAATGAAAATGCAACTAGAACTGTTTTATCTGCTTAATAAGTAAGACAACAAAAATAGCTACTAACCCAAAATTTGGAAAGATTTAAACTTTTGAACTGCTGTTTCTACAGCGGTTCATTCTTTTGTGTTTGTAACAATGCGATTTACAACGATAATTTTACTATTCTGCTTCCTTTCCTTCACTGCTGTTTCTAACTCTTTTAGTCTTTTATTTTTTCTACCTAACTCATATTGGCCAAATGAAAATACGGATATTGAAACTATCAATAAAACGATTTGACATCGCCTATACTTGAGTATAGTCATACACTTTGTTTTCAAAATGGTATAGAAGCAAGGATCAAATACATCCAAGGAAATAGTGCCTTGCACCAGCAAAATACATAATGAAGGTAATTTAAAAATTCAAAGGTCATATGGTGATTATGTCTTCAACTATTCAACAATACGGTATATGAATACTCATACATACAGGCATTTCCTTATTTAAAGCACTGCGATTGTATGCCATACTAGTATCAAAAATACTATGGCATCAAAAAGTAAAAAGCAGGCTGCTGCTTTCGTTCCTTCTCAAAATGCATTCACTAAAACATTGTTTAAAATCGGATACCGGTTTTCACTCCCACGCGTTTTCGATGATTTCCTTACCATGTCTATTGCTGCATGTACACAAAATATTGCAACACATCTTTCCTATTACGAGGCAGAATACCTTGAAACAATTGGCTACTACAAGGATTCAGAATTGCGGCATGAATTTCCAAATGCATTTGCTTACCTGATAGAAGCAATGGAAGCACAAGTAGGCGCTCAATCAGGAAATGATATTCTTGGAGATTTCTTCGAACAGCATATTTCACATGGACACAATGGTCAGTTCTTCACTCCTCCAGCTATCTGCCAGCTGATGGCTTCGATACTGCATACCGGCAATACAAATGAGGAAGCTATGGCAGAAAGAAAGCCCTTACGAATTCTTGACCCTGCCTGTGGTTCAGGACGCATGTTGTTAGCAGCGCAAAAAGTGTATGGAACCGGACATGAGTATTATGGTATAGACATTGACCGAATCTGTGTAAAGATGACTGCACTCAATTTGTTTTTAAATGGCATATGGAATAGTGAAGTGATGTGTGCCAATGCACTCATTTCAACTGATTTTGTCATTGCGTACCACATTTCATTTATTCCGCTTGGAATATTTAAAATTGAGGAAAAGGAAAAATCAATCCTGTGGCAATCACGGCAACATTCGTTTCTAATAAAGGAAGCAAACGCTGATAGCATAAGTAGTACGGAGGATAAAACACCTTCCAGTGAAAAAAAACAAACAGATGCTTCGCAATTACGTCTATTTTGATAAAAGCCCTTTATAGGGCTTTTTATTGTTTTCTGACACATAACTCCCTTAACAAATTCTAGCAGCGGCAAAAATACTTTTGACTAAATAGCTGACTAATCTATATCATGCTCTACAATGTATTACATCATATTTTTTAGGATTATAGTGTTTTTTGTGACTTTAGTTACATGTTGTTCTTCGACTTTTGCAAGCTTATTAAATACTTGGTCTGTTTGGTTATCTAAATAAGATTGTACAACATTTACATACCTATAAAATGCTTTACTATTTGCAGAATGCCCAGATATTTTTCTAACAATATGTTCTTGCATGCCAAGCATAAGCATCATTGTAACTGCTGTCCTTCTCATGGTATGAGAAGATACATGATCACAGAACCTATATTCTTTTTTATCCTTTTTAATCGCAATTGGTGTACCACGCCGGCTTCTCCATCTGCATAACCCTTGTACCCATCCTGCCCGTTCTGCGATAAGACGGATGTTCTTGTTAAACTGGCTTTTCGATATGGATGGCAACAACCGCTTTCTTTTTCCTTGTTGGGCTATAAACTGTAGTAGAATAGCTATTGCGTAGTCCGGCAATTTCACTTTTGTAGCAGTCTCTGTTTTAAGGCTTGTGATAGAAAGATAATAACCTTGCAGTGTATACTCTATGTCCGAACGTTTTATTCGCATTAAATCTGAAAAGCGTAAAGCAACCGTGCATCCAAATACAAAAATATCCTTGCACTTTTTCAAGGGTACAGTCAGTGAATCGTGAAAGGCTACATCGGTAATGAGGAACTTAAGCTGTTCGGGAAGGAGGGTATGAATGGGTATCTCTTCCCTGCAAACATAGAAGCGCTTATAGAAGTCGCCGGTCTGCAGCAGCTTTTCTGTTTTAAGGTACGCAAAGAAGATCCGGATGATCTTAACGACATTGCCTACATAGTTGTCAAAGCAGTGTTTATCCCCGTACAGGAAGTTGGTAAACTGTAGGTAAAACCGGTTCCAGTACTTCTGCTCGCCTATCCATTCCCGCTTGTTACGCCCGTTTACCTCTTTAATGCGGATGCTAATAGCTTTGGTTGCTTCGTATTCCCGCAACAGCAGCAGGACATAGCGGTAGTTATCAGCCGTCTGCGGCTTTATTCTTTTACCATCCTTTTTCAGGCGTTTACCCCGGTAACTGTCCTGTACAAACCCTTCGAAAAGCAACGTCATTTCCCATTGTTTAGTCGGCATAGCGATAATTGTTTAGCTGCATAAAATAGCGCTTAATTACGCCATTAAAGCTGTATTTTTATCAGCACAGCGATCTTTGAAAGACAAGGCAGTGCAGGCTTTAAGCGCATAACGCTACTATCCCTTCGGAATGCTGCAAAATAACCGGAATTACACCGCTGGCAGTACTAAGTATCGGTATGGCTTTAATGGGAAGGAAAACGATAATGAGATCAAAGGAGACGGTAACCAGCAGGATTATGGAATGAGGATTTATGACCCAAGAGTGGGTAGGTTTTTAAGTGTTGACCCGTTGACTGCTAAGTATCCGGAATTGACCCCTTACCAGTTTGCAAGCAACAGACCAATAGATGGAATTGATCTGGATGGATTAGAGTTTGCAAATAAAACAGCAGAAAATACTTATTATCATCGTAGTCCCAGATTGAACTTACCTAAGCCGGCACCTGTAACAATTCCTGTTTCCACATCATCAATTCAGGCTTCTTATAAGGATAATGCGTACGTAAAGTCGGGCCAACAAGCAGCATTTGTACCAAGCAGGGTGCCGGAGGAGCATATGGCTGCGCCAGATACTTATCGGGAAAGAGGTTTGATCGGCCCGAAATCAACGGGAAAGAGGTTTGATCGGCCCGTTAAAGAAGACCTTGGCATCAGCAAGCAAAATTATTACAATGCAGTAGGCGATAATATAGCCGGTGGTCCTATTGGAGCTGGAACATATATGTTTTATGGAGAAAAGGCATCTTTTTACGGAGCAGCCGGCGACCAGATGGCATTCTCGTTTGGTGGTGTTTCCGGTGAAGGCTTTTTGTCAAAGCCTGAATTTAAGGGTGAAGCAAATTTTATTCCTAATACTTCAACCAGAATTTCCATGAGTAACATGGAGGTTAGAATATGGTATAATCAACAATTAAATACTATTAATACTAATATTGCTGCTACAGAAGAAAATGCAAAGCTTGTTTCTGTACAAAGAAATCTTTTTAAAATAGAAGCAAGATCATTGATGGCCGATAGAAAAGCTGCATCAGCGCTAGATTTAACTGATCCAATAAATTCATTTGATTACTACGTTAATAAGTATAAAGCAGACGGTTACAATGGAGAATCATTATGGAAAAAAATTATTGAATCTGGAAATAAGCCTAATGTTGAAGTAAATAAGCAATTTAAAATGAAGTAAAAACTATGGAAATTCTATATATACATCCTGCTATGAGAATTTCACTTCTATGGCAAAAACATTCTATTAATAAACGCTATTTTTATTCACTAAACGATGGAAAATTGCTATTGTTAAGGTTAAATAATTTTCCAGATGAACCATTTTTGACGTTGATTGATGGTCTGAGCATTTTAGATTTAGATAATGTGCCAGAAAATTGGGTAATTCCGTTTAATTAGTTTTCAAACATAAGTTTATTTGGTAGTGTTATCAAATGTATGATGGGATTAGAAAGAGAAGAAAGGCAGCAGGAACAAGATAGCTTTGCAGGTTGTGAAGCAAGACAAAGCGGAGTGTTGTCCTTGCTGCCTGTGCGTAAAGGTAGTAAAGAACGGTATAAAACGAACGGGCAGGCAGAACTGGAAATGTAACAACTGCCATAAGCAGTTTCAGAATGAATAGCTGTACCGGGGGGCTGATAAAGGGGTTAAGCAACAACTGATAACAATGCAGTTAAGAGGTAGTGGGGTCAGAGACACAGCAGTAGTATCAGGTGTCAGTCTGGCTACCGTGCTACGCTGCCTTCTTAATGAATCGCTTGCTGCAACAGTCAAACCGGCAAAACACTACTACGACAAAGTGCAGATAGATGAGTTATGGATGTATGTGGCAAAGAAAGGGAAGAAAGTATGGCTCCTGTATGCCTATTGTTATCAAAGGGATGAGATACTGGCCTTTACAATGGGCAAACGCAACAGCAAAACGGTACGCAACCTGCTGGTGAAACTAAAGGAACTGGAAATCAACTGGTATCTGACAGACAAATGGGAGGCATTTGCAGCAGAACTGCCCTATTACCATCATCTGATTGGCAAGCAGTTCACCAAAGCCATTGAAGGTATGAACACCTGGTTCCGAGTCAGAATCAGACGGCTTAACAGACTAACCACCTGCTTCTCGAAAAAACTCGTTTATCTCTATGCAATCATCAAATTGGCTATCAGTATCCGAAATAAACACCTATCATACATTTGATAACACTACCAAGCGATTTGTATAGCACTCCTATTTAAAATAAATAAAACAAAGTATAGGTAGTGTTTTTATGTTGCTTAGTAATTTTTCATAATGAAGTATGAAAAGTTGAGAAAAGGGAGTGCCTTCCGGAAGCTATACCATTATGCCATGATTAAATCCATTATTTATTACGGAAATAATCCAGCATCATAGATATGAACATACAGCCAAAATATGTCATAGGTCAGTCGTATATACCTTTCCATTCAATATCCTCTGGAAATTTTTCTTGGTATATTTTACTATTTGTAGTTAAATAATACTTGTACCATTTTAATAAATATTCTTCTCCAAGACCCATCCGCCAAAACATGTCGTATTGACTAATATTAGGAAATGAAATCCAAGGTGGAAGTACTTCGCCTTTATTTTTGCTTAAATTTCTAATTGCTTCTCTAATCTCCATAAGTAATATACCAAGCCTATTTTTACCGGTATTATCACCATTATTGCCCCAATAGTTATCATTTATTGTATGCTCAATTAATATGGAATCTGCCGTGTTTAATAATTCATTTTTCAAATTTGGATGTTGTAAAAATTTAGCCATGAGAGCTTTAAACATAATCTTTTCTTTCACATCATCCCAATTACTTTTTATTTTATTGCTCCTGTTTCTCCCCTCAATAGCAGCTGTCATTGGTGAATCCAACACTTTGATTTTATTTATAATTTCAACATCTTCAAACTTGCTTGCTTGGAAAAAGTGCTCAACTGTTTGCCAAACCTCTCCATCAACAAAGATAGGATGCGGGGAAAAATTAGAGAAGAAACCGTAAGGTTCATTTACTTTATAGAATTTTATTTCATTCATATTATTTAATTTTTTTAATAGCACTTTGCGGAATCTGTCCGAAAATAGAAACTTCTTGTTGCCAAACTGAATAATGATAGCCTGCTGATGACCTTGGTAAATTCATCCATCCCTTCTGAATTGAACTTGATGATATTTTAGATAAATCGATTTCTGCTACACCATTACTGCTAGAGAATGATTTTGCAATATTAATATCAGTTGAAGTTGCTATCCAAGGATCATTAGTAAACGACTTAGCGCTTGAGCCGTGTATAAGGTGATCTTCTAATGTCCAAGAACCATCGGGAGCTTTTGCAAAAATTCCTCTTCCAGCCGCAAAAGATTGTGAGTTTTCACTTGTCAAGGCGCGGTAAACGATGTTATCTCCGCCTTTTGCAACAGCATTACTAGCAATAGCATCAGCAGCAAAAAAAAGTCTTCCCAAGCCATCCGCCGCCGCGGCTGTGGCTAACGGTATAATAACATTATCTAAACCCTTTCGAATATGCGGATTTTCCCTTATTCTATCAATAAATAATTTACTTCCATCTGCATTTAACCCATTTTCAACATTTAGCCTGGCTACCCTTCTATCTTCCTCATCTTTAGCTACATCTCCTGTTGGTATATCATATGCTGAAATTACGGGAGGAGGGGCAGGAGCAGGGATAATTACATTCTGCTCATTATGCACCCTTGCCATAACTGTACGAACAGATTCAGGTATTGCTTCCGAATGCACTGGCTGTACTACTACTTTTGGAGGTGAAAGCGGTTGATTAGTTTGGAATAAGAGCATAGAATGATACTTCGCCTGTTGAGCCCTAATGGCATCAATTGATTCAAGTCCATCCTGATCGATACTGTTTATTGGCTTATTGCTAGCAAACTGGTAAGGGGTAAGTTCCGGATACTTAGCAGTTAACGGATCAACACTCAAGAACTTACCTACCCTCGCATCATAAATCCTGAAACCATAGTCATAATCCACACCATTGCCGTTGATGGAACTATCATTTTCTTTTCCGTTAAACCCATATCTATACTTAGCAGTGCCAGCAGTATAGCTGCGGTTATTTTGCAGCATTCCGAAGGGATAGTAGGTCTATAAATTAATTACTGTTGAAAAGACTTACGTCTGCTTAATAAAGCTCTCATACCTGACACAAGTTTCATCAATGTAATCTTTGACATCAAAATAAGCTTCATCCGAATTGTTCCTTATTTGTTTAAAAAATTGAACTACATCACTAAATATTTCTCCTCCAGTTGAACCTCGCCCTATTCGTTTTTCCAATTCTGCTATGTAAAATGTTCTATTTTTTTCTTTCCATATCACTTTTATCTCATCAAAAAGATCATAAATATTTTTCATTGTGGTTTATTGTGAGTTGTGATTTTATTATTCATTGTTCCACCAAATGGAACAACTACTTCTATATTTGTCCCAATATTAGTAGCCCCTGATGTTTTATCTTCTGCAGCTGGCCTTGTGATAAATGTTGCAAATGTGTTAACTTGCGCCTGTTCTACAAAGTCGGCTTTTTCAACATTTTTTAGCGGAATGTTTAACGCTTTAGCGTATCCAGCAGGATTAATGCGGGGATCAATAGTTGACCAAAACTGAGCATTGGGTCCTTCATTAGATATTCCTCTGGTACCAAGTCTGAAAACCGCACCGCCTTGTTTTACATAATCACGTATTCTCATAGCTTCTGGCAATGGAGATTGCTCTGCTTTTTCTTTTGTATATGGGTCTGTAACGGGTGGATAAAGTTGATTCCAAGTGATTTTTCTTAATCCAGGAGCGACGGAAGGATTAAAAATTTCTTTAGCAGCGTCTAAACCATTTCTAACATAAGTTGATACCCTATTTAATATCCTGTTACTTTCCTCAGCTCTTTGCTTAGGAGTCCGTTTCTCCCATTCTTCAAAGCTCTTTCTTCCATTGCTTATCTCCTCTTCAGTTGGGGTTCTTAAATTTCTTGATTCCCTTTCCCTTTCTAATTCCTTTTCTGCTTCCTCGTCGTCCTCTCTGTCTAATTCAGGGTCGGCTTCTTCTAAACCATCCCGGTCAATAAATCTCGTTGGTTTATTGCCTGCAAACTGATATGGTGTGTACCAAGGATAAGATTTATATAACGGATCAACGCTTAAGAATTTGCCCACTCTTGGGTCATAGATGCGCATGCCATAGTCCTGCTGGTTACCATCTCCTTTGACTTCATTGTCATTCTCTTTCCCATTAAACCCATATCTATACTTAGCACTGCCAGCGGTATAACTGCGGTTGATTTGCAGCATTCCGAAGGGATAGTAGTCTTGGGCAGAAACAAGGTCAGCGGTGTAATATGAAATAGTACTTCCGGAAGGTACCCCGATCTTCTTATCCGAGATGGTAGCCAGTACATTGCCCAGGTGGTTGGTCAGCTCATAGAGCTTCCTGCCCCGCATAAAGATACTGCTGTAGCCTACGCTGCCCAACCCATTCATGTACGTCCTGGCTGGCGCTGTAGCCGTCATGTTGATGCGTGGCCTAAGCATCCCTAAGCGGCTGCTGCCATACAGGTCCAACTCTGTAAGCGTCATGGCACCACTATTCACGGTGTTATCGCCTACCGTATATACACTAATCACATTGCCGGTTGCATCCCGCACGTACCAGGTCTCGCCGTTACCGCTGGCAGCGCCCCCTACTTTCTTACTCTGCCGGTTGCCGCCCGCATCGTAGGTGTAGGTAATAACAGTGCCATTGGTCTTCGTAATCTTTGAAATCTTGCCATACACCGTCCACTCAATGCCGCTGGCCCCGATGCCTGCCGCTGAATCCTTCGTCAGGTTACCGATAGCATCATAGTCGTAGTTGGTATTGCCCTGGTTGTCTATATCGGTCGTAAAGGCGGTTGAAGATACATTGTCTTTGATGCTGCTGAGCTTATTGGTGCCGGGGTAATATTTATAGCTCAGGCTATCCATCAGGGTAGCATTGTCTGCATAGCGCTTGTACTTGAGTATGTTGCCGCTGGCATCGTAAGCGATATCTTCATTATAGTCGTTAATGCTCACCGGGTTCCAGGCATTGGTGTTGAGGTTACCCGCCGGTGTGTTGCGGTACACCCGCATGCTCACCAGCCGGTTGAGCTGGTCGTAGCCGTAGTTGTACAGCAGGGGCTTGCTGAACTGGGTGATGTTTACACTCATGGCAGCAATGTTGCCATTGTACAGGGCCTTGAAAGCGGTACTTAGCGGCTCCACTTGTGCAAAGGGCTGATAGCTGCCATTGACTGGCGCATAATCTTCCTTGCCGTAATAATGCAGTGCAAAGCCGTACACATCTCTTGCTACGGTCAGATTATTTAATCCAATTACTGTAAATCCATCGCCGCCCATATCTTTACTGGTGTTAACAGCCGTTGTATTAACTCCTTTAAGCCATCCTTGTAATGTATAGGCATAATCTAGACCTTGTACTTGCTGCTGCCCTAAAACAATGCGACCAAGCGGCCCATAACGGTAGTACCGGTAATAGGCCTCATTCTCCCAATAAATACTATCAGTACTTGACTCTGCATTGGTGAGCCTGTTTTCTTCATCATAACTATAGCGCTCATAAAACGCATCTGCCTGGCCTGGCTGATAAGCTACCTGATTGACCTTGCCGCTAATGAGATCGTATTGATATACCATTTTTTTCCAGAAGCGATTACTGCCTGCCGGCAAAGAAGCAATAGTAAAGTCCTGTACTACGGTATCTGCATTGCCATGTATGTCATAACTATAAAACGTAGCAGACGTGTGCTTTCCCTGTGATTGGTCGGTAGCTGTAGCGAAGACGCGCGAATATGATACCCGGTTGCGCAGATTGTCAGCAGTAAGTACTAAGTTATTAAGTGGTGTATACGCCTCATCATAGACCGTAGATGTAATCTGCGTTTTTGTCGAAGCAGCATTGTTCAACCAAGTTAGTAATTGATTCGGTGTTTTACTGATAACAGTATTCATGGTATTGCTGTTCGTTAATTCACCCACTTCTGTTACTCTTCCTAACACATCATAGTTTGTATAGCTGTATTTATTTCCAGTTTGTTGCTTAGCATTCTGACTCAGAACCAATCTGCCCAGCCGGTCGTAATACATAGCAGAACTTCCGCCATCCGGAGAGACTTGCTTTATTACCTGGTTAAGCGAATTATATAAGTACTTGGTGCCAAGAATAAAATCATGAACCGGCCGCAGTTGCTGCCCAGCTATACGTTTACTTTTAACCTGCTGTAAAAAGGTCGCACTGCGATTAGGATGCACTGCACGAGGAGGCACTGTTTGCACAAGATTTCCTGCCTGATCGTAGTAATATAATGTGTAATGATATTCACTCGTTGAATGGGTAACCGTAAAAGTTTCGTATTGATAGGCTTTCAAACATTTATTCCTGTAAATACTGTCAAAAGAAGATTTTAAAGAATCTAGATAACTCTTATATAGCTCTGTCGCAGTGCTTACTGCATAAAATACACTATCCGTACAACTATTAATGGTATCTGGCTGGCTTTCCGGATAGGCTGGCTGCGACTTGCCACAGAGCATAGGCCCGTTGATAGGCGGCTGCGCGCAGAATAGAACAAGGTCTTTGGAGATGCAGGAATCACGCATAGCTGCGCCCCCTTTGCCCGTCCATGATAAGGCAATTTCATTGCTATTGGGCGGATTAAACACAGGAATACCGCCAGACAATCCTATAAACCAAGAACCCTGAACAGCATTACTGCTATAATCCACAGGCGCTCCATTGCCTTCATTTAGTTTTGCATAGAGTTTTATGGAATCGAGAGAATAAGGGTTTCCATTACAATTGATATAATTGTAGAATATTTCCTGCGCATCTAACTTCCTTCTATAAAGCCGTAAATTTTTTAGATAGACAGCCGTGGGAGCAAAAGGTCCAGATGCATTTGCATTGTGCAATAATTGTAACGCTCCATCACTATAAGCCTGATTGGGGTCTAATGGATAAACGCCGATTGGACTTACATTACCTATCAAACTAGTCATACCTTTTACCCAAATAGTGCCGGTAAGAGCGCCGTTTAAATAAATTTTAAAATCACTATAATTTTTTCCCTCGCTAGTGATGGCAATATGATACCATTTCCCTGAAACAATTGTGTCAGATGAACGTATCAGCATCCCTTTACGAGAAGTAGTATCATTAAAATGGCAGAATAAATATCTTTTTGAATTGATTGTATCTACATATATATAGTATCCCCGCCAATAGTGGATAGTATCATTTATATAAGTATAATTTTTTACCGACACATAGTACAGTATAGGTTGAATTTTTGTTGTGATTTTGTTATCCATTTGAAATTCTATCGTAAAGTTGCTACCATTAGCATTTATATTCATATTATTTGCAGCTTCCACACCCTGGAATTTATATGGTCTTCCATAGACAGTAGCGTTATTTATTAGCCCGAAACTAGCTGCGGCTCCAAACGCAATATTCTTCTGCCAGCCGATATTACAATTAGCCATTGCCTGGCTAAGACTCTGTAAATCCACATTAACTCCTTTAGCCAGCAATTTGGCAAACACAAAGTGCTTCATGGCACTGTCGCTGCCAGTGCTTACCGTAGTTGTATCAAAATACTGGTTAATGAGCCGCTGCAGGCTGTCACAGCTCTGGCAGCCTGAGGTGTTATACGACTGAAGTGGAGGATTAGCAATAGCGCACTGATTCATAAAATCCAGATAGTCCACCGCACTATAGCTAAAACCTAACTTGTTATTCATAAATGCAGCAAACACAGTATTTGCCCTTTGCTGTGTCGTATCGCTTTGATTCGTTATAGCTGGTTTAAAAGCAATTGTATCTGGATAAGCTATTTTATACTGGCTGTACAAATCATTCATCTGGGTGCAGCCAATACAAGCTGTACCGGTACTTTTTTGAAAGATAGGAGGTAAGGAAATTTGATGATCCAGATACGTACAGGAGCCAGTTCCTGAAGTACTACATGTATTAAGCAAAGTAGTTAAATCATTATCACTAATATCTGTGTTTTCCGTACGCTTTAAAAACTGGGAGAATGTTTCAGAAGTCTGTTTATAGGCAGTGTACTGCTGATAATACACATTGATCTTATCGCATTCTTCCTGTGCTGGTCTGGAAATGATTGGCTTTGTGTAAGCCGGCTGCGCATTGTAAGGCGAAGGAAAAGTAATAACATCTGCATTGCGGGTTAATGTAGTAGTCAAGCTATGCGCTATATTGTATGCTTTGATTACTGCATCAAAGTTTGAATACGTATATGCGCTATCAGGACTTATATCTCTCGATCCATAAGGATGGTCTACATCTGAACCCTTCCTGCACACATCTACGAGCATAGGTATAATCTCATTTATCTGCTGTTGAGTGTAACCGGCAGCTAATTGCTGCATCCAGAATTCTGCGTAAGACTGACACGTGCTCTGATAAGCATTGTGCATGGAATCCCTGATTGCAGCTTTTAAAATCGTTGTATCAGTAGTGCCGGCAAGAACACTAAGATTGCCTTGATTTAAAGCAGCACTGGTGGAAATAAAATTTAAGTAGTGATTAGCATACAAAAGATTCAGCGCTGTAATAGCAGTGGATTGGCCCGGACGTGTACATGAAAGATTATAATAGCTTTGATCCAGCAGATCCTTCTTTTTGGCAAGATAAAGTTGCTGAAAATTTTTCCATGCGATATTCGAATCCCCTACGCAAACAAGTGTAGTATCCTGTTTTGTCAAGAAGCTGGAAGCGCATGCACTGCTGCCAGTTGGACATTTTGCCATCAATGAAGCCATCTGCCACATTGATACATTATAAGTTGTGCTTCCGTTGGAAATAGTCTGGTAATTATTGTAAGCGCTCAGTAATGGTGATCCGAATGAAGAGGTACTTATCGGGTCTTTATTAGGATTTGAAGAAGATAAAGGAGCTACATATCCTGCTGTTACCGCCTGAATATAGGTTTCAATTTTTGTAAAGCCTTTTTCCCAGTTGTAACTATCTAAGTGAGATTCATATGCCTGCAATTTGCAGTACTCCGGATGATATTGCAATAAAGCTTTTGCCCAGGATGGTTTAAAATTCTTCGCAAAATCTACTGCACTTAAATCTTGAGGTTTGACTTTAATACCTGTATTGTTGTCAAATACTGAATCGGGGCTATTAAATTCATCAGTATAAACAATGGAACTTACCTTATATATTGGAGTACCATTTCCGGTATAAAAAATAGAATAAATATTCTGCGTACTATCCGGATTAGCGTATTGTCCAGACGGTGCGGTCATATCTCGCAACAGGTTTTGCCGTACATAATTGACAGCAGTATCACCAATTTCGCAAAATTGATTACAAGCAGCAATTGCTTCTTTGTAAGAGGCCTGGATGGCCGACAGGTAAGGAGTTTCATTTGTAGTATCACCCACCACTTTTAATAAATAGGTATGCTTGTAATCATTTAAACTCCCAACATTTGCAAGACAGGTAGCACAGGAAGGTTCACATAAGCTCTGCTGTACAGCTAACTTTTGCTGACTAATAAAAGTTGCCAATGATTTACAAACACTGTTTTTTGCATAAACACTGTCTTTATAATAATCCTGCGCGAATTTGCTGGCAGAAAGCGTTTTAGAGACCTCATAATTACCTTGTTCTAAAAAGATAGTCGTATCAAAAACAAACCCATTATTATTACACGCACCATCTATAGTTTGGAGCGTAAAGTTGCTTTTCTTTATACTAATTGGTTGACCGCCTAACTTCCTGTTTCCACAATCGTCCGATATGGTTATTACTAAATCATATAAACAATCGTAACAGATGCTTGTTGCGGGTGTACTGCAATTATTAATTTGTAATGTTTGGGGTGAAAGGTCATAGTGAAAGGCAAAATTGCCATTTCTGGTTACCATGAGACTCTTATGACTTTCCATTACCATGTCTTTAGTAATATTGGTTGAAGCATCCGCCAACGTCTCTATAACATTAGACGTATCATAAGAATCCAAAGCGTTTAGCTTCGAGGGCGGATCACCTGCCAAAGCTGTAGCTATTGTTCGTCCATGCATATCTACATAGGAAACACTGTATTGACCATTAGCATCCTGTACGTAGTTCTTAAAATAATGTGTCCGTTCACCTACTTCCGTTCCAAACAAACCATCTAAATCTGACTGGTCAGGCGTGATGCTGTAAAAATATTTTGTCTCATGTCCGCTGCCTAGCTTAAAAGTAGGACCAACACCACTCTGGCGGCTAATGCGTCCGGTATTGTCCTGCGTATATTCTGTTTGTGAAAAAGGATATCCTTTTGCCAGAGGTGTGTACCTGTTTACACCCCCATTTGAAGTATTATTATAGGAATAATACCCTCCTGCTCCGGCGGTGCTATCCATAGCAGGCGCTGCAAATCCACACGCAGCAGAATCATGAGGCAAAACATCAAAAAGCCCCTTTTCATACTCTACTCCATTTATACCTTTATTGAAGTTCTGCGAGTACTGGATTACTGTGTTTAGGGTAGGAACAGGCATTACTTGAATAGTAGGCCTTCCCTGATAATCATAATAAGTCTCACCTACTATGAGATTATTTATTACATTATCTTTAGTAACCGTTTGTCTGCTTCGTAAACTGCCATCATAATATTGAACAACAACTTTCCGTTTACCATCCTCTGCATAACTTACTGTTGATTGCCAATTTAAGTTTTTCTCATGCCCTCCTAGATAATCGTATTTCAAAAGTCCATCCGGTAAAAAGTCAGAACTCCAGGCAGTTGTAATTCTATTGCTATTAATTATTTGTACTGGCCTCACTCTTACAAATAAACTTCCAGATCCTGGGAAGATGAGTGGAATTGAATACCGTACACCAGGTATTGATACCCTGGTTGCATTGTTTGCAAACTTAAGCGTCGGCGTATTGTATAGTCCGGCAGCTAATGCACTGGAATCTATATAGCACCATTCTAAATCATATTCATCCGCTCCGATTCTGGTTGCCCAGCTAACTGTTAGTTCATCATTTGTAGTATCAACAGCCTTGATTAATTTTATTTGTTTTGTAAGGCATGTAAAATTGTAAGTGCGGTTAGGAATTATTTCATTTTCAACCAGCAATGCAGTTATTACTGTAGCAGGAATATTAGTACTTATTATTTTGATTTTTACTGCATGTGCGCCATTGAAAATGTAACTGGAACGCCCTGTATATATGCTGTCTGCTTTATAATTAATTGATAAAGTTTGTTGAATAGAATCACTAGTGTTATCTGGTTTACTATAAATAATGCGCACTGTTACTGTAGCGCTAAATTGGGCAGGAAGAACAATTTTTGAATCTTCATCAATTCTAAATGTAATGATGTTTTTGGTATCATATGGCTTAATTAAATTGTCAGCAAAAGTAGGATCATAGTATAAACTGTCTACACTTAGTACAGAAGAGTCAACAGCAATTTGGTTTTTACTTCCATCTAAGTAAGTAAGAATAGGATTGTCCGCAGCTTTTACCTCTTTAAAGAATGTTTGACTTAAGAGTATTAAACAAAAATACCAGACTTGTCTTGACAACTTTTTCATATCCTTTTTTTATAGGTTTGGAGAGCCTATGTAAATTTTATAATCTTTATAATAGCTTGTTGTTGTTATTTTTTTATCCTGCCTGATAAAATAATTACTTTCATTAAACACTGTTTTATCTAACAACAATTGGTTATAGTCATAAAAATTCGCCTCTACAATGGCATACTCACTTGGTTTCTCAACTGTTGTTTTACTTTCAATATCATTTATAAGAGCTTCTGATCTCACTTGATAAATAATTTTATCTAGGTACTTTGTATTGGCTTCAATTAAAAAATTGATATGCTTATACAGACTGTTAGGTGGAAAACTGATACCTATGTTTTCTAAACTCCCTTCTTGCTGAATACTACAATCAACTCCATCAACATGTTCTAATACACTATCAATCATGGCAACAGGATCAATTAAAGATTTATTAGAATTTGTACTGGTTATATACATAATCTTCTCATCTTTAAAAAGCATAATCATGTATTTATCATTCGCTATAGTTTCCATATTACCTAATAGAGAATGTACTTTCTTACCATAGACCTGTATAAAGCCATGCAGGCTATCTAATATGATCGAGGGTTCAGCTTCGTCCATATATTTATAAGACATTTTAAAGCAAAGACTATCGGCTGAAGAGTATTTAAGGTGTACCTGTCTTATTTCGGCGATGATCTTTTCCGCTTCCTTTGTTTTTTGCGCATGGACAGGTGCTACGCATATGCATATAAAAGAAATTAAAAACCAAATTTTTGACATCATTTTAATTTGTTTATTGATCGCTTTGTGTTGACAAGGAGCTTCTTGTTTCTTTAATCGTCTTGATACCTCGTTCCGTTTCCTTTTTTAACCTGATTAGAGTGCCATCATTGTCATACTCGTAGAAAGTAGTGTAGTTATTTTCGTCCAGTTCAGCCATTAGCCTTAAGGTAAGAGGATTATAAACAAACGATTTCATGGTAGCGTTGTAAGGAAGTATCCGGATATCATCAAAAAATACGTTTGAACTTCCCGTAGCTTGCAGCGATAATTTCATGGCGGCCGCATTAAATGGGACAGTAACCGTATCCTCATATCGCTGCCAACCCTCAATAATATTTCCTGATGGCTTAAGTGTTCTGCTGACCGAATTATTACTACTATCAGTGAATATGAACTTTACCTGATTAAGATCAAATGTATCGCAAGAGCAATCCCTGTCCTCCCTTACCCAACAGCTGAAGATATATTTCTTACTATCAAAAATTGAGAAGCCGGGTAGTAAAATGCTGTTATACCCATAGATTCCATTTACTTGGGTGCATTGATGCGACTGATAGCTGGTAACGCCTGTTGTAATATTTCCGGAGTAAATATATCTGTTAGGAATTTGAACAAGTTGTTGACCATATGCACAGTTGCTCAACCGCTTCCAGCTAAATGTGGGACGGTTGTTCATATAACACTGATTGGCATCGGGAACAGAAAAAACAGCGAGATCATAAACATTTCCTGCTCCGAGTGTTACAGTAATCGAAAAGTCAGTCGTGTTAGCAATGACCGTATCATAAATATTCAATCCAAACCCTGTTAACGTAAAAATTAGCTTATTCTGTGATCCGCTAGCACATTGCGTACAGTTAATATTGGACATGACTATTTGATAAAGCCCGGATGTGTCAGGCTCCAGTCTTGTAGTATAAGACGTTGGATTTCCAATACATTGTCCGATATAGCCATACCCTACAGTAAATTGCCCATTACCTGTTGACGTAACCGAGGTGTCCTTAAAATTTAGCGTATCGATACTGACTTTTAGCGGATTGAGCGATGGCTGAAGAGGTGCAGAGAGCGAGATCGGAATATTTATGGTAGTATCTGCCTTGACTCTTAAGCTATAATTACCGCTATGCTTTACCGAATCTATGAGTACTCCTCCATACTTGGTAAAATCAACATCTCTTGGTAAAGTACAATTAACAAAGCAATTTTGAGAAGAATAGGAATAATCTTCAAAGCCATCAAAAAACTGCTCTTGATACAGGCTGTTTTGCGTTACACTTATTGGAAGAGATTCATTATAACCATATTGCCCAGAATTATACCTGCCTAAAGGATCTTTGTTTTCCAACTCAAGCCCTTTTCGGTTATACATTGTTGTCTGTGTATTCCATATCCAGTTTGTTGTATCGGTAGTTGCTTTAAGTTTATTATTTAAGAAGGACCAATATGATGTATAATTTTTAATTGCTCCATTTGTCCTTATGTTGGTTGAATCTGTTAAGTTATTTTCGCGGCGGTCTCCATAATAAACATAGGCTTTATCAACCCGCCAATTACCAAAAATACCATACATATATGGATTTACACTTCGCTGTGTTATAGGTGAGCGGCAAACATAATAATGATTAACTACTGGTTGAGCATATGTAATATTTAAAGCAGGCGCATAACAGCCACTTCCGTTATTGGCACAGAAGTTTAGATAGTTAGTCTCATTTTGACCATCAATAGAAAAAGAATTTTTTTGAATTTGAAACAATAGGCCATATTGTTGAGAAGTATCAACAATATCCTGAATTAGATTTGTACAATTGGCAGGAGAAGACTGAGTATTCGTATAAACAACAGTGCTTTCGTTTGTATCTGTCGCTGAAAGATTGTTATACGTAGTTGTTGAATTCCATGCTCCTGTTATCCGTTTGAGATAGCTTGCAGATACCCCAGAATATGAAGCAGTGCTAGTTGTAAAATTAAAATTTTCATTACAATCGCCACTATGATAATTGAAATCGGAAGGTATTTTATTCGTGAAAGAAATAGTAGCACTTACGATATGCGACTGATAAGGAACACCACTAAAATTAAAATTAAGAGCAGTTTTATAACTATAATATTTAGTATGGCAGCCTGATAATCCTGAATAATTGTCGTGGTATTCAAAACCAGTTAGTATATTGTTTGAATTAGAATATTTTGTATAGGTTGGTGAACCATTATCCTTATATTCTACAAAAGTAGTAGCATTAAGAGGATTGAGAATTATACTTGTATTCTGAATTTCAGTAACCGCGCTATCTTTAAGATACAAATAGTCCTTTACCTTCCATAAATCTTTGTAAGCTGCTGCTGATGTGTTTAGTATCTGTACGGTACTATCAATCACTAATCGTGATTCTCCACTGACAAACTTCACAGGATTTTTTAAACAAGTGATAGTGCCAATTGGGGTGGATCCCATATTGCGTTTGCCGGAACGAACAATTTTCATTGTAACTGCTGTCGCACTATATGGATTTCCGGCAGAATCTAAAAAAAAGATGCCAACGGGACTTGCAGTATCAATTTTCCTGGCATCTACTGCCCAAATCTTTTTTGCAGTAAAAGTGGCTGGACTATACTGGATTGAAATACAACCTGATTGGACCCCATTACAATTAAAGGGAGTATCTATTTTAATTGCTTCGCGTCCTGTAGCAAGTATCTCGTCACCGCTTTCGAAGTTGTTTAGTAAGTTTGGATATTTACCGGAAGAACTTAATATACCCTTGGCAATAATTATATTACTATTGTTCTCTGAGGAAAAGGACGCAGCTATATTTTTATAGGCCATGCTCATTCCACTATAAGCCCAATGTGCAGGGTATTGAAAGTTGTAGAGGGTATCATTGAACTCATTCTTTGTCCTGGTTAACAAGGGATCACCGGTTTCACTATCATACAATAAATTTTCGGTACTGATCTTACTTCCCTTATCTATCACGACGATGCTATCTAATATTCCATACCGTTGAATAACTTTTGTTGTGGCAATCGATCTAAATCTGTTTTCTTCATATTGAGGCAATGGCAACACACTAGTTAATAGAATAGGAACAAGAAATACTACAAATGCATCTAAGTCTATGTTTACATTCGCACCGATTGTAATAGTAGATTGCTCCCGCATATCCATCATCAATTCTACATCCTTACCAATTGATGATGTTGTATCAATCAAGCCAGTTGCACTAATTGTACTTGTAGTATTATTTAGATGTTTTAATTCTGCATTTTTATCGTCAACTTTATAGAAATTTTCAATATAACTTATTGGTGTTGTAAAATTTGCTTCTGAAAAAGTAGCCTGTGAGCGCATCTTTCCATTCATATCATTCAATTCAATCTTAAACCCTTGCGACATGTTAAGATAATGGCGAGAATTAATTCTTAGAAAATTACTAAGTGGCGATTTATACCGTTTTACGTTTTCCGGGGAAAGCATAGAATGATCTACAAGAGTCGGAAAATCATAGGATGTATAAAATTTTGTTTCTTCTAAACCCGTTGCTGATTTAATTCCGTCTGCATGGATTGTTCTTACTTGTACATCACTATATCCTATAGAAGGCGATGGAAAAAAGGTTTCTCCAAGCGGTTCTTCTGAGTATCCAAGGGTTACCGGAGCAAGGGGAGATAATTTTTCTGTATATTCTAAAGGTTGTCTCCATGGATTTTCTTCTCCACCTAACATAGGTTCATAGGAAGCAACCCCACTGCTAATAGTAGTAATACTGCCATTTATATTTTTGCTGGTTGTGTATGTATAGGTTTGCCCATAAGTAGCTTCTTTTTGGGTAGTCATCAAATGCCAATTGTCATACATAATAATACTTTTAACCCGGAGCCCACCTCCATATTTTTTATAAGTAGGAGTATTAAGGCGGACTATTGTTCTATTTGTATCTATTTGGTAGGCCCAATTATTTTGCCTGGCTATTCTGTCAAAAGACTCAAAGGATTTGATAAGGTTTGTTCCTAATGCGCCAATTACTTTAATAGCACTCGTAGGACTAATGTTGCTTCCAATTTCAGAACCGGGATATGCTTTTGAAGGTAAATTCATTCTTAAAAACTGGATAGCGCCTTTAGCCAGCGGACTGTAATTTCCATCAGCATCTCCCTGAAGGCTTATTCCTTTTAATTTGACCCATATGACTGTTGTATTACCGGATAAGTAGCCATAATATTCAGAAACAGTATTGTCAATATCTGCATAACATGGAACATACTCATATCCGCTTCCCCACATATCTGTGGGCATTTGCACTTTTAGTTTAAAATAAATTTTATTTATACCCTCTAAATACTTTTGATACAAGTCCTGATTATTAATTACCGGCATGGAAACCCTAATGCCTACATAGAGATTGTCTGGGTTGTTGTCTACGGAAATTGATTTATCATAAAGAACATTCGTTAAGTTCCCACTGCCTGCAGTTGCATATAAAGTTGTTGGTTTTGCTCGTGATAGACCTACTACGTTGAACATCTGCATAGCCCGCTTGTTTTGTACAAAAGCATAATCATCGCTTTCATAAGATACTTTAATACGGCCGCCAGAGGGTATTTTTATAGAATCTAATGTCCAGGCACTTGCATTATAAGCTGCAGTTACACTGTCTTGTACGGCATATGGATAATCTGCATTGCTGATTTGATTACCGCCTTTGGTATTGGCTGCAGTGTTTTTATAATTCCCCCACCTGTCATTAGAGTAGGTGTTATATGTTGGATTATTTCCTGTATAGTTGAAGGCATATGGATTTTTTATGCCTTTATCATTACCGTTATAGGTGAACCAAATTCTTTTAAGAGTTAATTTTCCTTGGTTAGTGATTCCGTTAATCCCTTTGCAAAGGTCATAAGCATATTCAAAATGAACAGTTTTAATGGAAACCGCTTTTGCTCCATTTTTGACGAAATCTGATTTTGTATATAGCCTGATTTCTTTAAGTCTCTTTGATATAGTATCCGTTTGAAGATTGCCATTTTCCAACACAGAATTTATATCTGCGCGGTTTTCAACAATAAACACAGCTACCATATTTTTGGATTCAATAGTGTTGAGATACCATAATTCTTTTTGGCCATAAATGTAACTTCCCTTATCATCTCTACTGTAAGTTTGCAAAGATTCATTGTAGGTTACTTTCCCTGGAAGGTTAGGGGCTCTCCAAGAGAAGGGCTTGGTAGAACTTGCAACTTTACTATAATTGAATTTAATAGCATCTCCCGGATCGTCATCACTTACTCCATCACCGGTTAAATCAATATAGTCAGGAGATAAAACGCCGGTTAAAAGAAATGTGTGAGCGTAGGACGGTGTAAGCTCCGCATTATAATAATGCTCTTTCCCCTGCGAGTTATCTGTCGAAGCATCTGCAGTATTATAATCGCCTAATCCGGCAGCTTTATCTCCCGTTCCTATGGAATAAGAAACTTCTTTCTGTGATAAGTTATAAACAGGTAGCCCATAAATATACCTTCTCCCATCATTATTTAATACATCTATTTCTGAGATGTGATTGGCTTTTCTGAAAGAATTGATTCTATCTTCCTTTGAAATAATTGTGGCACAAGGAGCGCTTCCCCATTGATTAAGTGCATAGTTACTGATCTTGCGATCCAGGCCAACTTTAGATGCTTCATCTGCGGTGAGGTAAGAAATAACCTGACTTCTTTTGTCTCTTTGTTTCTTATAACTATTTTGAGGGGTGAGTAAAGCATCTCCTACAAAATTCTTCCCGCGATACCTGTGCAAATAGTTTGTAGCAAGGGTTGTAGGCGACAAGCCATTCTGATATAAACTTGCAGTTACAACATCGTCGTCACCAACTGCAGTATAAAAATCTTTTGGAGTAACTGTTTTTTCACTTGGATTTTTAAAATAGACGGATTCAAAAGTGCTATCACTTTTTTTGAAAGCAACCGTTTTAGCCAACTGATTATCTGCTATCCAAGCTCCGCTGCTGGTTTTAGAACTATTAATATTAAAATCTACGCCCGCATGTACAAGATTGCCAGCACCAATATCTAAACTTAAAGCTCCTGACATATCTTTTGTAGTCGAAACATGATCGTTAATATAGCCAATATCACTCCGGTATGGTCTGAACATACCACCGGTTCCTTCACCGGAAATAGAAAAAATATCATAGGTGTATGATGGTACTGCAATATTCGGAAGCTCAGGTTTTTCCCTGTAAACAACCTCTTTTTCCCGGTTAAAATCCAATAAAGCGTCGCCAATATTTACAGCATTCTGAAAATTTAAATAGCCATAGGCAGGTATCGTTCTCTTACGATCTGTCACAGCAATCCCCTGTTTTGATACATAACCACTTAAAAAAACGTTTGGATGTGCCGCAAAAAATTCACCTCCCGGTTTAAATGTTAGTGTATAAGAGTAGTTTGTATAGGGAACTGTGATAGTTGGTGTGTAAGAAGGACTGGCAAATGAAATAGAAGAGGATAAAGGGTTAAAGCTTTGATCAATTATAGAATGTTTATATAATCTAAGGCCTGTTGACATCTCCAGGGATTTTAAGCCGCTCCTTGAATTATATGAGGAACCTATGGAGAAACTTCCGCTTGCCGTTGCATTTTCTTTTGCTGCCAATTGAAAAAGGGTAACATCTAAAGAAGGTTTAATAGTTAAACCATCACGGGAGCTATTATTTAAAGACAATCCTCCGGTCAAAGTTCCTGCACTGCCAGTTCCTGAACTAATGCTGGCATTAATATTATTTTCAATACCCCATCCGCTATAATTATTATAAAAAGCTCCGACACTTGCACTGGCGTTCAATATTGGAAATCCTTTTAGCTCTAAACTTCCTCCAATAGAAGCACCAACAGTCAGGTTATCAAGAATGGAAGTTATTTTAGTCATGGTATCTGTCTTTCCATTGAAATCATCAGGAATACCCCTTACATTTCTTGTAATTGTTCCCGGGTTAATATTCCATCCAAGACCTACCCAGCTTGCTTCATCATCCATAGTAATCCCGCTGCGATAAAAAATATTGACAGGATACCCGCCTACATCCAGCAGCGGTATATTGTAAGAAAAATCACCTGTAAATAAATCAACCATATTAGAGTTGTTAACAGCCTGAAAGGATTGCATCTCCGGTTGAGTGGGGCCACTTGTATTTAACTTGAGGTTTTTTAAATTATGTGCTTTACTATTAATAACTTTTTTTGAAGGAATCACTATAGCTTCCGGTGAGGTAATTACTGGAAAATATTTTCCAGGTTGTGTATGAGCAACTAAAATATCTTTAGAAAAATAGTGGGTATTAAAGTGGGTGGATTCAACTTTATTTGCTAAAAGAATTGAATAGTTACTTAAAACAAACTGAGAATAAAATAAGGATAAAAAAATTAGAGCAATTGCTTTTGCCTTACCTGCGAATGCTTGAATCATTGGGAATTAATTTAGTTCTGAGAACAAAAAAGTTAGTTGTCGGTTTGGCTACTCATTGTATATAAATTTGCTATTCCAAGATTCATTTCTTGAATTTAAAAGTTCAAACAAATAAGTAGTTTTATCTAACAATTCATTTTCTATAGGGAGTTCTATAAAATTTCGTCCAATTAGTACATGTAGGCTTCCAGATTTAAAAGGCTCAGCATTTACATTATCGACATTCCAAATTTTATAACTTACAATACTGTCTTCTGATTCATTATAATAATAAAATTTAGGTACGCCATAGAATGCGGACAAAGATCCATCTTCCTCTTTCTTTAGCTTTATGTATGGGATATTGCCTTCCACAACAATATTTTGATTTGCAGATAGTTTGAAAGTCCATATATCACTTTCAGCAGCGTATTGGGAATTATTTTTTGCAATTATCTGCCAGGCATAGGTCTTGGAAGTGTCCAGCGGCATATTTGAGGAAGGATAATTAATAAACAAATCGGTTAGTGCATCACTGTTCATAATAGGAATATTATTTTGAATGGCGTCAGAGGAAGCTTGTCCCGGCTGTACTTCAACTAATTTAAATTCATAAGTTAAATAACTAAACAGATTAAGCGGAGAAGGAGGTAGCCAGGTAAATAAAGGAAATGCATTTTCAGAAGTACTTTGATCAAAAGGAGTGGATAAGATAGGGGGGCTCAGTGGCTCTACATTGACATTAATACATTCATCAAGCATTTCTGAAATATGTACATTACTTACATTATACAATGTATAACAAGCTTCAAAATTGCCTATAGCGAGATAACCATTAGGATCATGATCACTTATTAGGGGGGATGGGTAATCATAGTCTATTACTATATCATTTGCTTGTATTTGTTTAGCTCCATTCATTAATAGAAAAGAATTGGTCATGCCTGTTAAAACAGCTTGGCCTGTAGTTACGTCTGAAAGCACAAGTCCAATTTTAACCTGCGTTTCTGGTGTACTATTCAGTAATGTCATATTCCACAATTGTGGCTTTAGCATCACTCCCGATGGAGGAACCTGCAAAGTCATAGTAACTTGTCCGTTTAAACATAACCCTGAAAAAAGAAATACCATTAGCATAATATTCCTGCTCATAAGTGTGTTTTAGAAAATTTTGAAATAACTAAATCTGCCAACATTATTCTGCACCAGTTGCCTGCTTGGCCCTGGAATGTAT
Organism: Ilyomonas sp.; assembly: GCA_965247435.1. Classification (GTDB taxonomy): domain Bacteria; phylum Bacteroidota; class Bacteroidia; order Chitinophagales; family Chitinophagaceae; genus Ilyomonas. The sequence continues at coordinate 5,177,185 of OZ252019.1, forward strand.
CCTTTCTCCGCAAAGAATTGAAAATCACCTAATTTTTTAATCTTTAGTAAGATGTTAGCATTATAGCCTATCAGTTTATTAGCTATAATGGTTTGTTTAGTATATTTCAAACCACACCCAAACTGAATAATATTGTTTAGTTTGAGTTGCATTGCACTGCTGATTGAATATAGCTGGTAATCTGGGTTTACCGCATCTGCTAGCGTTTGAGTTAGAGTAAATCGCTTTAAAAAAACTGTATGACTTAGTAAAAGATTTTTTGTATTAAAATAGATAAATCCGCTATCATTTTGACGGTTGTAAAATTTGGAAAACGAGAAATAGGTATTCATTTTTGTATGCCGAAAATTATAAAAATGGCTTACATAGCTGTTAAGGGTATAAAATAAAGTTTCAGTGTATTGATCTGTGTTAAACTTTATTAGTTGCGAGCTTGGAAAATAGCCAATAGAGATAATAGGAAGCCTTCTGATATTCATAGTGGCTTGTATGCTTTTAAATAAAGTTTTACTATAAAACTGATTATCCAGGTAAGGATTTGTAAAGTCATTTGTTTTGATTGAGGCAATAACATTAAGTTTTCTTTTAAAGAAAGGCTGCTCAATTTTAGCGGCCCATAGAGACTGAGAAGAATTGGTATTAAATAAGCTAAAAGATTGAAAGTTTGTACCTATGTGTTTATACGATCCTGTAAACCTTGTCTGCGTTTTAGAAAGGTAAGATGCTATTCTGAACGAATAAGCCTCATTAGAATGATCCTTAAATGAAAATGTACTGCTTAATGTACTTTGCTTAGTAAGGGAACGGTTATAGAAAGGAAGAGACGATTTAGCAACTTCAAATGTAATAAAAGTAGATTGTGTGATTTTAAAGTTACTCTCAATTGCAAAACCTGTTAGATTATAATTTGGCTTTATAATGCTATCATTCATGCTCGATACATTATTATAAAGCTGCTTTTTACCACTAAAAAAAGTAAAAATAATATTGTTTCCTTCTTTTGATCCCCTGCCATACCTGACTATATTTAAGTATTGCTTTTGTTTCGTAAGGTTATTCACAATAAATTCTCTATATCGATAGTCGATGTAGCCACTTGCTACTGCATAATAAGCGGATGGATTATATTCTACTTGCAATCCATTAATAGTTATATTTTTTGCAGTAAGATCAGAATAGTTCAGAACACTTCTTCCTATATTAAATGATTTTAGTGCCATAAGGCTCTTGTAACCCTTTGGTAATACAGAATCCGGAATTGCATTTGCACGTATTGTATTTGACAGTGACTTTAGATTATTAGAATTTCGAGACTGATTTTTTAAGTTATTTCGTGCATTCTCAAATACTGTTTGACTTTTTTGATATTCCTTTTCCAAATCCTTTAGCTGATTGGTTAGTGTATCAAGCAATTTTTCCTTTGCGTAATATTTTTTTAGCATTGAATCTTGGGCATCCTGGATTTTTGATATGTTAAGCAAAGAGTCAGAAAGGTTGACAGTTAAATCAGATTTAGAAGTAGTATTTATTCTACTATAAAGTTGCTTTTCCTTTTCTTCCACCATTTTTTGAATAATTGATGGATTTAAGAGCCATTTTTTTAAGCTTCCGATTTCCGCTTCTTTTTCTTTAACGAGCTCTTTTAACTGATTTAACATTTTGTCCTGAATACTTTGATATAGTAGCCATTGTTCTACTTTTTTGCTAAGCGTATTTCTAAATTCTTGACTATTAAATTGGAAGTTTATTCCGGTAATATCTCGCAGCATTGAAGAATTGCTAAAGTGAGTTGAAAAACCAACCCTGAATGGATACTCATTCTTGAGCGTTACATCTAGATACGTTCTTATTGTGTGTTGATATATATTATTATCGTAGTAGGGTGTGTCTACATTTGATTGATATAAGACATCGTAATAAATATTTCCATGAATTTTGATGATGGATTCATTTTTAAGGTTTGCTTTCGCAATGTCTTTTAGCGCTGTAACATTGTTTTCGACAAATAAAAATCTTCGGAATTTGGCAGTTTTCTTATCAACAATAGCGAATATTCCTGGTGTGAGACATAAGAATGAGGTAGTGTCTTTTGTAATTATTTTGATTATTGAATCTTTATTATATTCATAGTTCTCAATTGCATAAAGTTTTTGACTCTTTGCTTTTAAACAAAAAATTAATAAGAACATTAATAGTTTGAATGCAAGCAATCTCATATTGGGCTAAGAATTGAATTGTTAAAATGAAGTTAGGGATTTATTAAAGAAAAGCAAATTTTTTAAAATTACTTTTAAGTTATGTGTTGTGATAACTTATATATACATAAAATAGACTTACACTAATTTGAGCTAGGGTCGTAGTCATGTATTTGTGCATGTTGCAAACTATTCGCCAAGCCAGTGCAGTCAAAAGCAATGGTTTTTATTGAGCTGCTTTTCACTGCACTGCCCTTCGGGTACGCAGTAGCTTGTCATATACTCAAGCACTTCTTATGCTTTATCTAACCGTCCTATGGACTGATAGCTACCTTTATGAAGCTTGCCGCGTTCGGCTCTATGACGTTCCATTACGCTTGCTTTGCACAAGCGCTCCTAAACATGCCCTCTTTCCCTACCCTCATAAATCCCTGCGCAAAGAGGCCAGTAGTTTAGTCGCTGGCCTATGAGCTTCATTCCACGATCAAGACGCCTCACTTTCGGCCGCTTCATTTCAGGAAGCTATCAGTCCAATCTCAATCCTAAGTCTGAATGAAAATAAGATATGCAAAACGGTATAGCAGTTGCCAACTAAAGAATACATTGCCTTTAAATCAACATCAAAAAGGAATTTAATTTTTTCATTTCAATATTCTTTCTACATTTAGTTCAGCATTGCTTCTAAGCCCGGCATATAACCTTAAGCCTGAATTAGTACACTTTCCTCTCACCTACGTTTTTTTATTAACCCTCAAAATACCAATCCTATGTCTTCCCTTGCTGTAATCCACTCTCATTGGCATCACCATTTCGACAACATGCAACTTTCTGTAAATGAGTTCTATTCAGAGATTCAGGAAAAGATAAAAACATATCAGTTTCCAAATGTCTCTTCCAAACGTATTTCACAATCAGAAGGAGGCTTGCTTTCCGCAAATCGCGAATACCTGCGCATTGCACGAAATGAATATGCCTTTGACATTTGCGCTGCACCCTTTGGCAAGTCTTTTTTTATCTCCTGGTGGCTTGGCGAAAAAGGAAGTGCAATGGTTGATTTGCTTGCTCGTATTCCCTTCATTGGTGGCTTCTTGGCCCGCAAAGCGCAACAGCGTACCTATTATCAAATGGACACAGAAACGATGTTTAAGGAAAGTGTGAATGCTATTATCCAAAATGTGATTGATAAAGTGACGCAGGAAAAAGGAGTTCGGCAATTAGCGCCGGAGGAACGAATATTCAAAGACTACAACACCAAATAGTGAATAGTGATTCTGATATAAAAAAAGGGAGGCAACTCACAGAGCAATTCTATGAGTGGGAGGCTCGTGGCCGCGGCTGGCTGTTAGCAGATGAATTGGTGCAGCTTGAATCCCCCTTTCATCCGTTCTTTTTTCATTTTGTTCCTACTTCCTATATTGATGACGGCAAACAGCACACAGTCTTTAGCAAGGCCCTTGACTTTTTAAAGGGCGGAACAAAAGAGCCAATTATTGAAAGCTACAAGACACCTCCTATTGATCCCTTCATTTATGAAGATGAACAACCATTGACCTTGCTACAGATAGCCTTCCCACGAGGCTACAAGGTACGTGCAGAAATGATGGAGCAATTCTTCGTGATGCTTTCTTTTTGCACGGAACAACCGATAAGCTTTGAGATTGTTGCAACGCATACCAATATTCAAGTACAGTTAGTTCTACGCGAAGTTGATGAGCACTATATTAAAAGCCAACTCAAAGCATATTTTCCGGAATGTAACGTACAGGACAAAAGTGAAACTCTGTTTGATCTTTTTTCAGATGAGCTTTCTTTTTATATTGTGGACTTTGGCTTGAAAGAAGAGTTCATGCGGCCGCTGTCTTTAGTGACAAGCTATGATCATGACCCCTATATGAGCTTGTTTGCTATTTTGGATGCATTACGACAAGATGAGCGTATCATTATACAACTACTTTTTAATGGTACTCAAAATCCCTGGACACCAAGTATTCTAAATTCCGTCTCCGACGGAAGAAACGGCTCTTTTTTTATCGATGCACCGGACATGCTTGCTTTGGCGCAAGAAAAAGTATCAAAGCCATTGTGCGCAGTGACGGCACGGATAGTGACGCAAAGCGAATCGGTGGAACATGCAGCAGTATTATTAGAACGTGCTGCTACTTTATTCACGCATCTTTCCGCTTCTAAATATAATTCCCTACTGCCTTTAAGTGATTCAGCGTATGATGTCAATACACGCATTGAAGACGTTTTGCTTCGGGTATCACATCGTGTTGGGATGCTCTTAAATGTTCGGGAACTTGCAACGCTTGCTCACTTCCCTTCAGCTTCCATCACTTCTGAAAAATTAGTGCGGGATATCCAAAAAACAAAAGCAGCACCAGCTAACACGGAAGGTCAAGCATACATGCTTGGCATAAACAGTCATCAAGGGATAGATCGTATTGTGTCACTGAGTGCTGAACAGCGTTTGCGACACATGCATATCATTGGCGCAACTGGTACCGGCAAATCAACACTATTACTTAATCTCATTAATCAGGACATTCACCATAAGGAAGGCTTTTGTGTATTAGACCCACATGGTGATTTGATTGAAACAATACTCACACTCATTCCAGCCAACCGCGTTAACGATGTTGTACTCATTGACCCCTTTGATAGCGAATATCCGGTTGCATTTAACATTCTTCACGCACATTCTGATATTGAAAAAGAAATTCTTTCGTCCGATCTTGTTGCGCTTTTCAAGCGCTTTTCTACTTCCTGGGGTGATCAGATGAATTCAGTATTTGCTAATGCCATTCTTGCCTTTTTAGAAAGCACCACCGGCGGCACGTTAGTTGATTTACGCCGGTTCCTGATTGAAAAAGACTTTAGGGAAAAGTTTCTAAAGACGGTCACTGATCAAAATGTTGTGTACTATTGGCAAAAAGAATTTCCAATATTAAAGAGCAATTCCATTGGTCCGATATTAACCAGGCTTGATAGCTTTCTTCGTCCAAAGCTGATTCGAAACATGGTTTCCGACAAACAAAGTTTGGATTTTGAGCACTTGATGGATTCGAAGAAGATTATTCTAGTGAAGCTCTCACAAGGGTTAATCGGTGCAGAAAACAGTTTTCTCTTAGGTGCTTTTATCGTGTCCAAAATTCAACAAGCCGCAATGGCGCGCCAAGCCAAACACCAGGCAGCACGCAATAATTTTTGGCTCTACATTGATGAGTTTGGTTCGTTTGTGACACCAAGTATGGCGATGATATTAAGCGGAGCGCGTAAATATCACTTAGGGCTTGTCTTAGCGCACCAAGACATGCACCAGATAATAAAGTATGATAGCGAGCTTTCTAATGCAATACTTGCTAATGCCGGCACACGAATTTGTTTTCGATTGGGAGACACAGACGCAAAGCGGTTGCAAGACGGATTTTCGTATTTTGATGCAAGTGACTTACAAAACCTCCCTATAGGGCACACCATCAATCGTGCGAATCGCACGGAGCAAGATTTTTCAATGCAGGTCTTGCCACTGCAAAGAATAAACGCCACTGATTATACTCAAACTATTATTGACCGCTCCAGGGAGATGTACGCCATACAAAAACTGATAATGGAGGACATTCCTTTTGAATCGGTAGAAGATGTGACAGATGTATCAAAAGAACCAAAGGAAAAAGCGCCAGCAGAAAGTCATACGTACATTTCCTATGAACCGGTGAATGATAAGCAAAATGAAGATAGTCCTATTGAAAATAAAAAGAAGGAGAACAAGCCATTAATCAATAAACCTCCTGCAAAAAAGGAAAGCAAAAAATCATCTGGCGATGATGACGCTGTATTAAAAAAAGCAGAAACTGAGCACCGGTACATGCAGTTGCTGATTAAGAAAATGGCAGAAGCACGAGGATATAAAGCGGCTTTAGAAGTTCCGACAGCAAATGGTGGCAAAGTGGATGTGGCTTTAGAGAAAGACAACATAAAAATAGCTTGCGAGGTTTCCGTAACAACAGATGCTACTTGGGAACTGCATAACATTGAAAAGTGTCTGCAGGCCGGGTATAGCACTGTCATTGTATGTTCTAAAGAACAAAAAAGTATTGAGGCTATAAAACAAAAGATCAAAGCTTCGCTTTCATCTTTACTTCAAAGTCGTGTGCAGGTATTACAGCCGGAAGAATTGTTTCAGTATTTAGATTCAAAGACTATAGATAAAACGCCAAAGGAAACTACTATAAAAGGCTACCGTGTAAAAGTGAAATATGAAAATGGGGGTGAATCACAGAATAGTGGAAGGGCTAAAGCAGTACTTAGCTCGTTTAAAAAGGCTTCATCAATAAAATAAGAGTTAAGACTACAGTCGATAAAGTTATATTTGGAAATCAAAATATGAGTGTAAATTTCTGATTAATAGGAGTTATAGAATTTCAAATATAATTTATTGGAACCTACATTCTTGTATCTATAGATTTCAAATATTGAAACTTGGCACTATGAAAAAACTCTATGTTCTTTTAATAACCTTTTTTTCAGTTATTACTTCTTTTACTCAAAATAATTTAATTCGTAATAGTGATTTCTCAAATTCTAATTCCGATTGGATTACTACAGGATCTTTCAATTATAATGTATGTACAACTATCCCGTGTGAGCTTGATAATCCTTACGCATACACGTCACCAAATTGTAATAATACCAATGATGCTTCTGGTACTTTATCACAAGATATTATTATACCCACTAATTGTACCGGAGGAACATTTACATTTAAGCATAGAACCGGAACGACTAATACTTTTTCTGCTGTTGACTTTTTGAACGTAAACTTGATAGCTATCGACCAAACAATACAGCCTATCCAGTTAAGTAATTTAAATTTTTCTCCAGACTTTTGCTTCCAAATTCCACCTGTTGATATTACTTCGTTTTTGGTTCAGCATAAAGGCCAGAAAATTACACTTAAATTTTATTCTGTCCAATCTGTAGATAATACTATTACAGTATTTAGAATCGATGACGTATCTTTAATTGTAACACTTGATAATGTTGGTACGACTGGTTGTGTCAATTGGGCGAATGATGCAAAGCCAGCTGATATCAATGTCTTTAACGCTGCCGAAGAGCTTTGCAAAGAAGGAATCATTAATAGCAACCTTGATCTTTCTACCTTTCCCAATTATTCAGTTCAAGATGCTGCTCAATATACACTTTCCTCCCTTTATGAGGGTTTAACTAAAATTCCATTATCCTTACCTTCAGATTATTTCCCTTCAATGTTTACAGACATTGACAATCTTTCAAGCAATTATTTGCATGCAATAAAAGCTATGACTTTTCTGGAGTACGGAGATGGTATTTCTTGTATCAACCGCAACTATTACTGCATCCAACCGACGAATGCAATTTCACTTGGAAATATATTACGAATGGTGTTAGAAGCATACAACATAGCTCCTGATATCAATGGATATGACGGCTTCTCACATACGTCAAGTTCTTTCTTTTGCAATATTTACAGTGATGATAATAATTATGGATATTTCCAAAAAGCATTCGAACTGCATCTATTAGATGGTTATTATTCAGGTTGTTCATTCCAATCCCAAATCACTCCAGGTGAGTTCTTTCTACTTATGCTTCAAAGGGTTCATTCTCAATATCAATACTTACACCCATCAATAAACAATGTTTCATTTTATACACCCAATAATTTAAAATTAACTAGTCAGTCTAATGATAGAGGTATATCCAAAGGATATTTTGAAACATATGAACAAGATGGGTTTAACATTCCTAGTAGTGGAATAGGCCTGCATTTCGGCTACAATTACCATTCTGATTTGACGGAACAACCTTTATTAAACAGCGAAGTTTTGGCAGGCTCATTAGCAATGGAAAGCACCAAGGAATTACTATACCCATTAGGTATTGGATGGACTCATACCTATAACATTTATGCGCAGCCTGTTTCAGACAATAATGGAAATGAACCTTACTTAGTTATACATTGGGGTGATGGAGAAACTGACATATTTGATCCTATTGCTAATAGGTATGTTACCTCCGGAGTATACGATATTAGCACTGCTATATTAGATAATAATAAAGTACAAATTCTTGATGTAAGGACAAAAGACCAATTGGTATATCAATTTAAAAGAGACGGAGCACTACTTTTATTACAATCAATTACAGACAGAAACAATAATTTACTACAATTTAATTATGAACCATCTGTATGTGGACAATCAGGCTATGGTGATATAGGTTCTTCTAAGCGTTTATTGCAGGTAGTAGATTTTGTTGGAGGAAGATATTTGCAATTTTCTTATCAACAAGGAACAGACTTATTAAGGCAAATAAGCGATAATACAGGGCGCAATATTCTATTTGATGTAAATAAAGAATCTCTCACTTTAAATGCAGTTACAAACCAGGTAAATGGGACTACTCATTACAGTTATTATTTGGACAATAGCTCTAAAAATTTGTTGTATTCAATTATTAGACCCAAGGGAAATAGTATTACAAATCTGTATGACCATAAAAAATTAACCCATACTTCTACAAATGAGTATAGCGCAGCAGTAACTTTTACCCCAGATTACACTAATTCAAATAATAGTACTCAAACAACAGTTACAGTTACTCCTTCAACTGGAATAACATATACCACAGCGTACACGTATACCACTTATGGTAACATAGTGATCGCAAAAGATAGCATTTCTAATACAACGTATGTCTATGGTGATCCGAACAATCCAACACTACCTACAATTATAAGAAACGAATACGATAACCTTGCTGAAGTGTTTGAATACGATGGTATAGGAAATATCAAAAGACATAGCAGACAAGGCAGAAACGAAGATGATGTTGAAGAATACTTTACCTATGACCAAGCGAATAATATTAAAACACATATTTGGCCGAATGGAACTACGATCAACTGCGAATATGACAATAATTTCAATCTTACTAAAGAGACTGGTCCTTTAGGATATAATAAAACATATACTCGGGATGCACTTGGAAGGATACAAGCTATATCTGATGGAACTACCCAAACTAATCTGGGATACAATAGCTATGGCAATTTAAATTCCATTTCTATAGAAGGGACAAGTATCTCGCAAACTGCAGAGTATGATGGGTTGAGCCGTATTAAAACTCTAACAAATCCGAAAAGTGTTATAACCAGCTATACCTACGATCCTCTCGATAATATTACACAAGTCATACAAGACCTAGGAGGGTTAGCGATTACCAAACAATATACTTTCGATGCAAATAATAACCTTTCAACTATAAAGGACCCTAATCAAACGCTAATACAGTTATTCTATAATAATTCGGACGACCTTACAAAAGAAACAAAAGGTAATCTTTTAAGATCTTGGACATATAATGCTGATGGTACAATACAGCAATATGAAGATAAAAATATCCATCAATTCAATTACAGTTACTACCCAAGCGGTGATCCGAATGAAGGCAAATTGAAAAGTAATGGCTATCAAAACTTTGTATATTTAGATGGTGATAAGCAACTCCAGGCAGTTCAATTAGTTCAAAATTCACCCAATGATATCAATTTCCGATATGATGATTTGTTACGAATACAATCAGAAAGTTGTTATACTCCGGAGTTTTCTTCAACTACTGCCTATGAATATGACATCTCCAGTAATATTAAAAAAGTTTCTCTTCCGCAGGATAAATCTCTAAATTATAACTATGATGCCTTAAATCGTATTTCGTCCATTACAGACTGGAATAATGCTTTGCTTGTTCAGTATTCCTATACATCAAATGGACGTTTAGAAAGCGAGACCTTAGGCAACGGAGTGATGGTACATTATCATTATGATGCCGCGTCACGTCTTGATAGCATCTGGAGTGCAAAAAGCGATGGCACACTATTGCACTCAGTCGGGTGCTCATTAGACAATGTTGGTAACCATATAAGAGAATCCACTTTTGTAAATTGGACTAATGGCTATTATCGCCAAAAATTGTCTGACCCTCATTCCTATACTTATGATCTTAATGATCACCTTATTAGTTTGGACAATGTTGCTGTTAACAACGATCACAACGGAAATATTCTAAATAATCTTTTTCACGGATTTACAGACGCTACGTATGATTTGCATAACAATCTTTTGTCCTGTAGTGTAGATGGGAAAATCAAATCATTTACTTATGATGCACAGGAAAACAGGATTGGAGATGACAACATGCAATTCGTTCTTGATTATGTAAACAATAGTAACGTATTAGCAATCCAGCAAAAAGGTTCATCTGAATATCAACAATTTTATGCCTATTCACCCTATGGAATGGTGTGTAGTATCGACCCTAACACAAATGCAAAAACATACTACTTATACGATTTTAGAGGAAGTACAATAGCGCTTGTAGATGATAATCAGAACCTTACCCAATATTATAAATATGCTCCTTTCGGAGAGATTACCGAATCATCAGATTTAAATAAAACAGCGACACCCTTTCTTTTTGTAGGCAAATATGGTGTAATGTACGAGAGCCCGCATTTATACTACATGCGAGCGCGTTACTACGATCCAACCATTGGTAGGTTTCAAGGTGAAGATAGAAATTGGAGCACAAATCTTTTTAATTATGGAGATAATAATCCTTTAAGCAATATTGATCCCCAAGGACAAATCTCAGTAGATGCAGGAGCGTTTGGTTTTGAATATAGTTCATCATCTACAAGTATAGGAAAGTTAGCGGGCGCTACAGCCGCTATTGGATTATTAGCTTATGAAATACAAAATATTATAAAAGATGAATCACAAAGAACTTATATAACTTATAATCTTACTAATTCGACAAATGGTAAAATCTATTTTGGTCGATCAAGTGGATTCGGTACACCTCAACAAATTTTAGCTAAAAGATATGCTGGTCATGATATGGCTGAAATTGGGTATATTAATCCAACTTTAGATAAATATATGACTGGTTTCCCGGTAGGATATAGTGCTATTAGAGGAAGAGAACAAATGTTAGTTGATTCATATGGCGGAATTTATTTTAGAAACTCTAATCCTCGTCTTGGAAACACCATTAATCCTATTTCAAAATTTAATACTTTTAGAGGAATATATATAAATGCAGCAAAAGATGCATTTGGTGCAATACAACCACAATGAACAACAATAATTTAAACTATTTTAAAAATAAATGCTTATTATATTATCAATTCCTTATTGATAATATGGGTATGCAAGCAACACACTTTATAAAAATTAAAGACCTTATAGAGAAAGCGTATAGAGAAAAAAACGTTAGACAGCTCAAAGCAGCTGACAATGATATTAACCAGCAATTAAAGGAAATACCTTTATCTAAATTAACTGAATTAAATTTACTCTTTCAGAAGGAGCTTGGCATAAACGTTAAAGAAATAGAGACTATTCGTTTAAAAAATATAAAAAAAATCATTAAAAAAAGTAAAATTAATAGCCCTGACGAATTTTACTTATTAGAGGATAGAGTTGATGAAATATATAATGAAGAGGATAAGAAAGATGAGTTAAAATCGATAAATAAACTACTCAGTACATATAGAAACTAATTAATAGAACTTTAAGACATTTTTATGAAACTAGCTTTTGTACTGCCATTACTTTTATTCATAGTAAAATGTTATGCGCAGTCAGTAAGTTATACTTACGATAATGCAAACCGCTTAAAGCAAATTATCAGCTCTATTGATATCACCACCTACGAATATGATCCAAACGGCAATCGGATAAGTACGACCATAACGCCAAGAGTATTGCCGGTTCAGCTACTTTCCTTTAATGCAGTCAAGCAAGGCTCCCAAGCACTTTTAACATGGGCAACTATACAGGAGAATAATAGTGCAAAGTTTGATATTGAACATTCCATTGATGGCAGAAACTTTCAATCATTTATAGCTGTACCAGCAAAAGGACTACAAACCAAAGCTAACTATTCAACACTACATTGCTGCCCTATTTCAGGCATTAACTATTACCGTTTAAAAATGATTGATAAAGATGGAAAATATGTTTATTCGGAGGTTAAGCAGGTAACCTTTGAAAATCCTTTTGCAATAAAAATTTATCCTAATCCACTTTCACAAAAGAATGCTTTGACCGTTACTTTCAGTAAGGCACTTGATAGCGATGCACAAACCTATATTTATACAACAACAGGAATTAAGGTTATAACAACATTTACTAAGGGGCAAACAAGTTATTCTATAAACCTTCCCCCGTTAGCTTCCGGAACCTATTTTATTGTGGTAAATACAAGGGAAAAACTATATCAATCAACGTTTGTAAAGCAGTAATTTTTAGGTCGGTTCTACTTTTTATCTTTTGAAAGGAGCTTATCAATAACCTCTTTAAGTGTTTTTATTTCATCATCTTTTGCCGCTACAAGCTTCTCAACCATCTCCTTTTGTGTAGAGACAAATGTTTCAATATAGCCTATAGCGTGTTGCGTTCCCTGGTTTGGCTGTAGGTTAATGATTGCCGGCTGCTGATTCATAATATCAAGCGGTGAAACTTGCAGTACGGTCGCAATCTTTTGCAGCATTTCAGCCGTAAGCTTAGTTTGGTTGGTTTCAATCTTACTATAGCTATTTTGCTTTATGCCTAAACTATCTGCCATAGTCTCCTGAGAGAGATTTCTAAGCTCCCGAATCATCCTTATTTTCTCACCATACATATACCTGAAATTTGTTTAAAAGTAGCACAAAAAGGGATAAAGTATCACGGTTTGTGGTAGGAATGTGAAAGTTGTTTTAGCACCTTTGGAGACACCACATAACAAACCAAAGCCCTATGAAAACACTTTATCATTCTTTGCTGTACAGTATTTTTCTTATTTCTATCTGCACAATACAGGCATGTTCTAAAGATTCTGATAGCACAACTCCAGACCCTCCGCCACCGCCTCCCCCAAAGCAATTAACGGTGGTAACTAATAAAGCAGAAAGAACATTTGTTAACGCATACGGATGCACTGGCAAGATCACTGATGATGGCGGCACCACTGTAACCGAATACGGAATGTGTTGGGGTACCAACGCAAATCCAACCAAAGCTGATACCTTCTATGCTAATACGGGACCAGATATAGAGGTAACATTAGTTGGATTAAATGCGAAACAAACCTATCATGTACGTGCGTATGCAGTAAATTCAACAGGCACTGTATATGGAAATGATGTGTCTTTTACAACGCCTTTAGACATTGGTTTTGCGTATGAAGGTGGTATTATCTTTAGCTATGATAGTTCATATACGCATGGCTTAGTGGCAGCGCCCTATGACCAGGGCAAAGACGTACCATATGCACCAGGGAATTTATTTGCTACCACAACATACGCAAACAGTGTTTCAAACGGTTCATACAACACCGACCAAATACTAAATAATTATGGGAATTTTGATAGGTATGCTGCAAAACTATGTCGCGATTATAAAGGCGGCGGCTATAGTGATTGGTACTTACCGGCTGCTGATGAATTATCACTTTTAGCCCTACGACAACAGGCCGTTGGAGGCTTCCCAATGCCTGATCAATTCACCCAATATTTCTATTGGAGTTCTACAGAATACGACTATTTCCGCGCCTGGGATGTTGAATTTAATACAGCATTTGCGAACAGTTATTACGACCAAAAGAACTCAAATTATTATGTACGGGCAATCCGGGCGTTTTAAAAAAGCTATTACCTACTCACACAATTTACAAGGTTTTCTATTGTAAGTGTCTGTTGCTTCGCTCAGCTTTACTTTCAAAATTTCATGTGAGCAACGATTAAGTCCGCTGCATTTTTTCGAGGCATGATACGCGTATGCAGTTTTGCTGTCGCAGATGTACACGTACGTTTCTGCTTTGTTGGTAACATGCATTTCATGCTGAGCAGAGAGCGACACATTAGTGCAAAGCGTACAAGAAAGGAGAAGTAGGATAATAAATTTACGCATCGGATTTGTATTTGCAATAAAGCTAAAAAATTTTGAATTATATCAAACAATTTAATTACTCTCAATGTTATGCAACACTAACTCAGCATCTTGTTAGTAAATTTCTAACCTCATAAAGCACATTATTTTAAATAAACTAATAAATTAGTTTAGATGGATATATTATAATGTATTGCGTAATTTCTAGGTCTTAGAATATTTAAAGTGGTAACTACATACTTGTTTAACCCATTTCTTCAAATTTGTTATATTTGAATTCTAAACTTGCCATTATGCCAGAAGAAGAAAAGCCAAAAGATCAACCAAAACTTGAAATAAAAGTTAATGATGATAATGATATTTCCAAAATAAGAAATTGGGAAATAGTAGACACCAATTCAGCAGCTATTATAAAGAAAAGTAAGGATATTGAATCGTCTAATAGAGGAAACAAGCCCCCTAATACAGATGATTGATAATGACAAATATTAAGAAAATGATCACCGGAACTATAACTATCATTATAAGTGCTAAGTGATATTTTTTCCATCTACTATTATTTATTTCCTTATTAGTAGCTATTCTTTGCTGATATTGTACAAACTCTGAAACATAAAAGTGTATAATTATATCATCCGCTTTGTTTTTATCAAAAAATAAATCTTTGAATAGGGATTTTGGTTCGCTTCCTATAATAGCATAATCCTTTCCGAAAAGGTTATAGGTTAGTAAAACAATTATGATAAATAGGTAAACGCCTGTGTATATACACGTTAAGAATGTACTATATACAATATGGTCAAATTGTTTTGATAGCGCAAACCACTGCGAAAAACCATACCCAAATAAGGCAATTAACAAACCAGCGATTAGGGTTAATAGTGTTGTTGATCTTGTTACAATATTATTGCCTGCATCAGAAGTTTCTTTAACCTGCTTTTCAGCTTGGTCAAAAATGAATTTAGCATGTATATCTGAAACCTTATTGTGGTATTTTATGTCATACCATTCTATTTTATTTTCTTCCATAAAGTTGTATTTTTACTTTAAGGAATTAGCTAACTAATCCTAATTTAGAATGGCAGTTGTTGAGAGCAACTGCTTTTTTATTTTAACATTCTTGTGGCGGTTCGCAATCTTGATCCTTAACCGGCAAATCTTCGCTTTCTTGACTTTCCATTACTTCGTCAACATCGGTTGATTTAACGTTAGCAATATGTTGCACTAATTCTTCAAAAGAAAAATCTTTATCAAGTTTTATTATGTCAGCTTTCTTTTTTTTCATTAGGCTGTAGCTATAAGATTTTTGTAAGTAAGCCTTTTACCTGACAAAGATAGCATGTTATTAAATCTTGAAAATTCAGTTTCTTTTCTTGTGTTGTAACGATATTCAAATTCATCAATGTACCTGTCTAAATGTTTTGGGCTTACTTGGTGATAAATACCAATGATACCACTGCAAACCTTTGTAAGCCATCCATTCATCAGTCATTACAGTGCTGCCTTCGCTTACATATTGTTCAATTAAAGGCTGTAAAGTTTCTTTTTGAGTATTGCTAACCTTCATAGCTACAACGATACCATTGCGCTCTATTAAGCCAAATACAGCCGTTTTACCTTTGCCGCTGCGACCTTGCGAACCTTCTATTCTTTTGCTCTTATGTTTATTTTTTTCTTTGCCGCCTACATAGGTTTCATCACATTCAACGATTGTAGCCATTACAGGTTTAGAAAAAGATTTTGTTTGTGCAGCGTATCTAATTCTTTGCCCCATAAACCAAGCTGTTTTTTGCGTAACACTTATATCCCTTGCAAGCTGGCAAGAACTAATACCTTTCTTATGAGATGAAAGAATGTACATAGCAACAAACCATTTCTGTAATGAGATAGGGCTATTTTCAAATATAGTTCCTTTGATAGCCGAAAACTGCTTGCGGCAAGCAGCACATTTGTAACGCTTATTTGCTCCTTTCAGTTCATATACCTTGTTATGATTACAAAAAGTACAGGTAACATTACCATCAGCCCAACGCATCTTTGTCAGGTATCAATACAAGTCTGTTTATCAGAAAAATATTGTGTTGCTTCTATATGATTATTGAACATAAAATTTGCTTTATCTTTCTCCTATAAAGTTACAACGTTTTTGTTAACTGCAAAAATAAATACATGTTTATTTTGCTGACTGTCAAAATTGTAATATATTATTCTAATAAAATATCCGCAAAAAAATGGAAGCCGAAAATGCACAAGACAGCGAACAACATCTTAATAACAATAATCCACCGCCACCAATCATAAATGCTCCAGCCGACAAACCCGACAATACCCAGCAGACACAAAACACCCAAACACCACCACAAGAACCCGTAAGAATTATTATTGAGAAGGATGAGAGGCGTAACGCACAATCTGTTGTAGCAAATATTATTTCTGGTTGTGCTGTGGTTTTGGCAGCCATTGCCCTTATTTATACTTACAAACTTTATGGGGAAACAACTAAGGCAAATAATACTTCTGACAGTACTTTGCAGCTTAGCAGACAGCAATTTGAACAAAGTAAAAGGGATAACGAAGAAACAAAACGGATACAGGTAAAAAGGGATGCAGCAGATTGCAATTGAAAGAAGAAAACAATTTGTACTTGACAGCACGAATAGTAATAATAGATTTACATTTGATAGTAAGAGTTTGCAAACTCAAATAAATACTCTTAATGAAACAAGAAGAAATTTTGAAAAGGAACACAAAGCCTTTCTTGACATGGATAAAATTGATATTCAAGACGCGAAAGATGGTATTAATAATACAGTGATTTTTGGAATCGAAAATATAGGCACTCAACCTGTTATAACTGATAAAATCGGCTTTCATATTTTGACTACAGATACAGCTAAGGGTAAGAAAAAAAATATAAGAGACTTTTGTTTTCAAAAATGTAAAAGTCATTTGCAAAACGAACAGTTTTATTTTGGTAGAAATGCTAAAAAAGATATAAATCAAAACTTTTTCAAGTTCCCGGATAAGGAAATTGAAGAAATGAAAGCTAAAAACCGAAAAATATTTATAGGCTGTTTGATACATTATAAAAATGTTGTTACTGATAAAACTGGTACTTTTTTATTTTACGGTTATACAGATTATAAAATCCTTAATTCAAGCGGTTCTTATCCATTAGCTCTTTTATACGAAGACAACATTCCAGATTAGAATTTTCCCTTTGGGTTAAAGTAGTATGTAGTTACCTTTAAAGTTTTAAATCGAATCGAATTTTAGTAAAGATAAAATTAAGTTTTAGGTCTATACTTTAAACAGAATATAGAAGTAATTTGCCTTGTTAACAAAAGTGCGTTTAACCATATTTTATCTACAAATTGAAATAAAAATGATCATCTATTTTCTAAAGTAATATTTTCACATTGCCTGCTAAAACCAACTTATATGAATTTCTATTCAGAACTTGAAAAGCGCAAACAAGATATTGAATGTAGTGATGAATTTTATCCGTTCGAATTTAGCCAAATTATGCCAAAGCCAGAAACTGAATTGTTGCCTGGAGTTAAGTGGGGTAGTTGTTGTCAATTATACACTCCTGCTTTCTGGAAGTTTTTGTATTTGTCGCGTGGATTCAATTCAAAAACCAACAGTCATAAACTTAGCTCTAACATTCTTGAGGAGATTGTAGCTTGTATGCTTGGAGGTTACGGAATGCCATCAGAGCTTGGGTTACTTGCTTTTGAGAGACTTAAAAATGGTTCATTAATTCAACCAGGAGTATCGATACTGCGTTTAAAAGAAGCATTATATACACCATTTCAGTTGGGTAATGGAATCTCAAAAAGATACCGATTTTATAATCAAAAGAGTATTTATATACATTCCTTTTTAGAACGAAAAGACTTAAATGAAATTCCTTTTCAAAATGATTTATCGTTTCGGAAATGGCTGCTCAGTATTAATGGCATAGGTTTCAAAACCGCATCATGGATAACTAGAAATTGGTTAGACAGTGAAAATGTAGCTATTCTTGATATTCATATTTTTAGAGCTGGAAAAATTGTCGGTATATTTAAGCATGATGATGTTTCAAAAAAATATTTAGAATTGGAGAACTGTTTTATCAGTTTTTGTAAGGCAATAGATGTACGCCCTTCGAAAATGGATGCAATAATTTGGGAGTGTATGAAAAAAACTAATAAATTAGCGTTGAAAATACTCGAAACTCTTAATTAAATGCTTTCATATGTCTGGTAGTGGATCGGGAGGTGGCGGTGGCTTCTCCCAAGAAAAGAAAGATTGTAACTCTCTTACAATAAGAACACAAATATCGTCTCCCCAACCTAAGGTAGTTTCTTTATTAAATATTGATGATATCCTAAATTTAGTTCTTATGCCTCCTGTAGGGCCAGTTCAAGTTGTTACCCAGTCAGGTCAAGTTGCTGGAGCAGTTTCATCTGCAGACTTGCCTGAATTAATTCAATGCATGGTCAATAATCATGTCTTCATTGCGAAGGTTACTAGCATTAATGGCGGTTATTGCCAAATCTTAATTAGCCACAAATGATTACTGTAGTTGGAGGTACTTATGAAGAGCTCTGCTTTGAGCCTTATTGGAAACAAATATATGGGTCTGGTTTAAGAGCATGTCAAGCGATTAATGCTTTAGCTCCAGACCAAACAATTTCTTTTTTTACATTCGGAGATGAAAAAATAGAATCACATTTAAATGTACTTGCTAAATTTACGAAGATAGAAAGCGCTGTCACCAGGATAGAGCATTCAATACAATTTTATTATGATCACCCATTAATTAACCCAAGAATCTTTCCCCGTTCAGATACAATTGCCAAGTCTGAAAATAATTTTAGTGTTGAAGCTGAAAATACATTGTATTACGGTTTTTTTGAAGGTTCAGCCTGTGTGAAAGGAAACAAAGTTGTTTATGATCCTCAATCTCCAATTGCACCCGTAAGCTTCACCGCAACAAACTCGACTGCAAAAGAGTTAGCGTATGTAATAAATCTACGAGAAGCTAAAATTATATCGAAGAAATTCAATATAAATGAAATAAAAGAATACTTTTTTCAAGTTGAGCAAGTAAGAGTATTAGTATTAAAGATGGGACCTAAAGGTGCTTTGGTTTCTACTCCAGATGGTAAAGAACAAATCATACCTGTTTACAAAACAGATAATGTATGGCCGATTGGATCTGGGGATATCTTTGCTGCAGTTTTTGCTTATAACTGGTTTAATAATAATGATGTTTTTAATGCTGCACAAGAAGCATCGTGGCAAACTGCTTGCTATTGCAATTTTAAAGATTTTGAATTTCATCCGATAAACAGCATTCCTTCTTTTATTCCTTTGAAAATTGAAAAATTTCCAATTAATCAAATTTATTTAGCTGGTCCATTTTTTACTTTTTCGGAAAGATGGCTTATTGATCAAATTAGAAATGCTCTAAATGACTTTCATTTAAAAGTTTTCTCTCCATGGCATGATGTTGGTCATGGAATTGCGTCTGAAGTAGTTTATAAAGACTTAGAGGCTCTTGATGCATCTGCAATTGTTTTCAGTGTATTAGATGGTTTAGATTCAGGAACACTATTTGAAATCGGCTATACCGTCAAAAAAGGTATACCTATTATCGGATATGTAGAAAATGAGACTTCTGAATCTACCAAAATGCTTGAAGGCACAAGTTGCATCCTAGAAAAAGATTTAACCACCGCTATTTATAAATGCTTTTGGCAAATTGCTGAAAATGAATAAGGCTATTTTACTTTCTGGTGGAATGGATTCAATAGCTCTTGCATACTGGCAAACACCAAAGTATGCTTTTACAATAGATTATGGACAGAAGCCGGCTAAAGCGGAAATAAAGGCTAGTAAGGCTGTCTGCGAACATCTCCAAATTGAACATAAAATCATAAGTATTGATTGTAGTATGCTTGGTA
Organism: Ilyomonas sp.; assembly: GCA_965247435.1. Lineage (GTDB taxonomy): Bacteria > Bacteroidota > Bacteroidia > Chitinophagales > Chitinophagaceae > Ilyomonas. The sequence continues at coordinate 5,197,315 of OZ252019.1, forward strand.
GTGGTGACCTTTCACAAAGAAAAGCTTTAGAAATTGCACCTTCATCAGAATGGTGGCCATTTCGAAATCAATTGTTAGTCACTTTGGCTAGTATGCAAGGAATTTTTTTGGAAGTTGACGAAATCATGGTTGGCTCAATTTTTACAGACGGCTTTCATAAGGATGGTACTAAACTTTTTTATGAGAAGATAAACGAATTAGTTAGCTTTCAAGAAGGTAATGTAAAGGTAACATCACCAGCTATAGATTTAACATCGGTTCAATTGATTTTGAAATCACAGGTTCCTCCGGCTATACTTTATTATGCGCATTCATGCCATAAAGGTAATTTGCCATGTGGCAATTGTCGTGGCTGTAACAAATACATTCAAGTAACAGAAACATTAAAATATGAAGGATGGTTCAAATCCTAATCCATTAAAATATCCTCACAAAATCCAAAGTCCTAATTATCCCTTAGGCCAATCTGTTAAATTACCAAATCCAGAAGTAAAGCCAAACACATCGTTTTTAGATGTATTAGAAACAAGAAAAACGCAAAGGCATTTTTCAAAGATTAATTTACAACAAGTAAGTGATCTTTTGTGGTATGCGTGTAGAGTTAAAACGGTAGTTATTTCAAAAGAGGAAAATATTTTAACTCATAGACCTTATCCTTCTGCTGGTGCTATTCATCCTGTTGATATTTTTATTTCACTACCTCATGAATTGTCTAATAGAACTTTGCACTATTACGACCCTTTTAATCATGCCATAATAAATCTTGAGGTTGATCAAAAAAAACTTATTAATTTCTTTCAGCATGTAAATAATAATTTGAGCTTGGCTAACGCCGCATTACTTTGGTTAATAGTTGATCTGCCAAGAACCAGTTCAAGTTACAAGAATCCTCATAGTTTAGTTTGGAGAGATGCTGGAGCTGCTCTTTTTGCTTTACAACTTGTTGCGGAAGCATTAAGATTAAATTCCTGCCAAATTGGGTCGCTTGCACAGCCTTATATTTCAAGGCTATTTTCTAACAAGATGAAATTGATTAGCGGCGGTGGCATTGCAATCGGTAATTAAGTCAAACTTTTACATTCACTATATAATATGAATTTCACACTTCTGCTTTGTTCTTTTTTAACTTTACACCTTTTTGATTTATTCGAAGATATGATTATTTATCTTATCTATTTTAGATAACAATATACAAATGGTTTTCAAAGTAATTTAATAACGGAATCCTAATACAACAGCTTATATACCCCTTTTTATTGTCCGCCTCGCGAAAATCCTACCCGTCTTACCCAAAGCAAGCTCTGTGCTTTCGTATACTCTCGCTTGCCAAATAGTTCTGCACAAATAATCTACATCGTCTTGTTTATTATTTTCATTGGTATTGGTCATCTTTTTTTTATAAATTTTGCTATCGTTCGGAGCTATATAGTTTTTTATACTGGAGTTACAGATAAAAGAATTGGAAGCAATAAACGAATAGTAGAAGAATGGAAATAAGTTGGACAAAGCACGAGCAATTTGCACGTGCTTTTTTATTGCTACATACTGTTTACACAGCATGTAGAAAAAGGAGGTAGCTATTAACAGCAAGATGCACCGGTTTTCAAAGATTCTGTTACCTCCGACATTGCTAATTCAAATTTCGCCTTCCCGCTCACAATAAACCTATGATTGGCCTACTTCATTGAACCAAAAACCCTTATCCCTGTTTTGTAAAAAGCGGACAAAAAGCGCAGCAAAGTTGCGCAGGCTATACTATTGAACATACTCAATAGCCGCTAAAAGACTACGGCATAAACGCAGATTCCCACGCGCAAAGCATCTATTTATTCCGTTTCCTTTTGGCTTATGCATAGCCTGCTTTTTAACCGCTTTCTTTTTGTCCTTTTTCTTTTACAAAACAATTTTTATGGTTTACCTAATTCACTTTAATGAGAAGCTGCACCACGCACAACACTACATTGGCTTTGTTGAAAAAAATTTGAAGCGCCGGATTAAAAAGCATAAAGACAACAAAGGCGCAAAGTTACTAATGGCTATCAACAATAAAGGTATTACCTGGGACATAGTGCGTATATGGGAGCAGGGTGACCGCGAGTTGGAACGCAAGCTAAAGAACCGTAAAAAAGCACGCTGTATTTGCCCGGTGTGCCGCAACGGAAAGTAAGCATACAACAAGGTGTTTGGTTCGTAACAAGATCAAACACTCATTTTCAAGCTCTATTTTGTTTCAACAATCCTTTATTCATATTTAAAACAAAACACGTATGGAAATCATCGGACGGGTAACCAAAGATGCAACGGTTGCCACACTCAAAGACGGTAGAACAGTAGTTAATTTCAGTGTTGCAATGCATGACTACTATAAGCAAAAAGGAAGTTCAGAAAGCAAGCAAGTCACTACCTATGTACAATGTGCCTATTGGGTAAGTAGTAAAATTGCACCCTTTATTACAAAGGGAGTTTTAATTGAGCTATCAGGGCGTATTGGTGTACAGGCGTACAAAGTGCAAGATGAAGTGAAAGCCACGCTTACGTTGCATGTAAACAACATCAAACTGCATGGCAAGGTAAAGGATGCTTCGCCCAAGACTGTTGCAGAGGTGCCGGCAGCTACGAGCACTAATGAGGAAGCTTTGAAAGATTTGCCGTTTTAAATCTTATTTTGAATCTTAAAGGCAGGAACAGTGTTTCTGCCTTTTTTATGAGCTAAGTCAAAAGAACGAGCCGCGCATGTGCGCGGCTCGTTGGGTTATAAGAATGAAATAGTAAAGATTTTTATTCGCTTTCAATCAATATACCCGTCAAATCTTCAAAAGGAAATTGGTCTAACACTTCAGTTAGTTCATATATGTTTTTATCATTTTTCTTAAGTTCTATCACTAATACCATTGCCGGCAAGGTCTGCCTGCCGAGGCTTATATTCATTTGCTCTGTAATGGCTTGTTGTAATGCTTTTTTAGGGCTGGCGTAGAGCATACCAGTATAAGGGTTTTTAAGCGGTCGGTATTTAGAACAATCAAAATCGAACTCTGGCATACGGATGTAAAATTCAGTGAAATCAAATGTAGAGTACTAATTTTTATGCGCTATTTTTTCTAATAAAAAATTCTTTGGTAGAAACTTATTCTATACACTAATTGTAGATTAAAAAGTTTTATTAAAGCACCTCTTGCTTAGCACTAGTATACGTTTCCATTATATCCTGCTCATTCTGAATTTTTTAAGGTAGTACAATGTTTTATCCTAATATAGGTAACAAATAACTATTTTTGAAAATAGAAGCGTCTGATATCATGCTGCCTGAACTGGTACGGCTTTAACCTATGTAGTGTTCCCATTCAAAATGTAAAATATGCAAAAGAAATCCCTATTTTTTCTCTGTTTAATTCTTCTTTTCGTAGCCTGTACAAAGCAATTGAAAGATGCCTCTACTGAGGTTTTGACAGACAATACAGATGCCAGTACTTCTGTTGTTACTTCCTTAAAAGGTGTGCTCTCAGGACTTGTTAATCGAGACTTTCATAATGTACTTGATAGTATCAATTATTATGACCCGCAGGATAAGCTGGTAGCAAACCGACCCCTAACTGTTTGTAATGGTATTGTTGTAAAGGCATATTGGAAGGATCTTCAAAACAGTTATGGAGCTGATATCAATCTTAATAACGCAATTGATTCAATCATTAAGTTCGCGGCAGATAGTGCTAGTTTGTTTGGTATTAAGATCAAAATACGAGTTTATGCAGGCTTGTACGCACCTGATTGGGTGAAAACAAATATAGTATATGGGGGTGGCACAAAAGCCATACAATTCCAAACACAGGATGAGGACAATAACCCGATAACAGATAAGTTACCCAGGTATTGGGATGCTGGCTATATAGATGCTTACAAAAGCTTTATGATGAAGCTTGGACAAAAGTATGATACTTGCCAAAACGTGCTCGAAGTAACAGGTGCTATCGGAGACATTACTACTGTTGAGCCCTTTTTTATTAAATGCGGAGGCGTCGGAAATCTTAGTTATAATCCTTCAAATCCTACCTGGTTAAATGCGAAGAACCTATACCTTGCAGGCCTCACCTCACAAAACCACTCTTATGCGATACGCAGGGGTATTGCAATTATGGATAGCGCCTGGCAATTCACCCATCGCAGCTTATGTTTCAGCCCTTTGCAGGAGTTAAAATGTAATAATCCAAATGATCTTAATCAACAGTATAACTTTACAGTTTCAAACAATGTTGATTCTGCTGAAAGTGTTGTTGATTATTTTGTAAAAGTGAATAAACTAAAAGGTATTTTAGGAAACAATGGTTTAAGAGATGTTGTCACTGCTTCACCAGGCACTTCGGATGACTGGTTGCCACCAACAGGTTCTGTCTATCTTTTATGTAATTATATGAAGGGCAAACTGTTTGTTGGTACGACACGCAAATGTTACCTATATTTTCAAACAGCGCAAACTTCCCTGATGGGTGATTTCAACAACACGCTTGATACAGGTCTTGCTTATAAGGCAGATATGATTGAAACACCTTATTTAAGTTCTCCAAAAATAGCGACAGGAGAGAAAACAATCCCTGTTCTAAAATCTTATGATACTCAATTGAATGCACAAGCGCAGTAATACAGGTAGCCTATCATTCATAAACTGCTTGAGTAGGATAGCATTTCGCTGATTTTAGTAAGCTTTACTTTATAAAAAATCTAAACTGGATTACTTTAATAATCTAGTTTAGATAGCGAAAAGAATTAAAGCAGAAAAGCAACAATCACATACCAACGCATAAGCGCTTCTCTTTCTAATAACTTAGTAAGTTTCGTTTTACATACAAACAGGCAAATGCTTTCCGTCTTGCAATGAATTTACTTAGTGTTCCCTAACTTTATACAGATGAATTTTGATGCATTCATATCACATGCCTCTGAAGATAAAGAGATGGTTGCCCGGCCGCTCGCGAAAGAATTAAAAAGCTTAGGGTATTCCGTTTGGTTTGATGAATTTAGCCTAAAGTTAGGTGATTCACTTAGCCGGTCAATAAATAGAGGGTTAGCAGATTCACGATATGGCATCGTTATTATTAGCATTCCGTTTCTAAAAAAACAGTGGACAAACTATGAATTAGGCGGTCTGATTGCCCGAGAGAACTTGCACGGTGAAAAAGTCATCTTACCGATTTGGCATAAGATCACTCCTGAACACATTAAAGAGATGGCGCTACCGTTATTGGATAAAATTGCAGCTACCACCGATGGAGGAATTTCAAATGCAATTGCAAAAATTATTGATGTTTTGGGAGAGCCATTACATAGAGCACCTGACACCAGCGAAGAAAATGCAATAAAAAGACAACAGATAAACAAAGAAGTAGCAAAGCATACCTATACAATTGAATTATACAATGAGTGGCACAGTGATAAAATGCGAGAGGCAAGAATATTTGTCAGCGCTTGGACAAAGGAACAGTTTGAGAAAAATTCGGCTATTCCAAGCTTAACAAAAATTGAAAATGAAGGCGGTACCGTTGAATACCATGTATTTGCCATAATTCATTTTTTTGAAAAGTGGGCGTTATTATCAAAAAACGAGGTAATCGACAAGGGCTTATTAATAAACCTTTTGAGTTCGTACTTAGTTTGGTACGAAACGAATATTATTGATCCTTTATTGATTGCGGATGAACGGAATCAAGATTTTAAAAATCTTTTAAAACTCATAAAGCGCGAAGTGTTTACAACGACGGTATAGCTAAAATTGTAAAAGGGGTATTTAGATTCGATTCAAAAGGGAAAATAAAAAAACTGTCCATAACAGACAGTTTGACACTAACTATAAAATCAATGATAGTTTTTTAAGAGTGTTATCGGAAAATTTTGTCATCTTGCTTTCCCAGCTGCAAATAGTGGAACATCAACTCCAACCAGTTTTCCCATCTTTTTATGACTTAACCCATGAAGCTCTCTATACCGCTTTATTCGTTCGCCTAATGTTTTCGGCTCTGCCAAAAAAGGATGATACCCAAGAAAGGCAATAATCTTTGGAAAAAACTGAATTTGTGGTATTCCCCTTTCATTTTCCCAATTAGTAATAGTGTCAGTTGAAACGCCAAATAACTTTGCAACGTCTTCCTGGAGCAGTCCTTTTTCCATGCGAGTTTTCTTAATATGTTCTCCAATAGTCACCGGATTTGCCGGATAGTTGTCACTCATCGGCTTTTTCACCGTTTTGCTGTATCGGGAAAAAGGCAACGCAGGAATGCCCCTGCGGTTATTACAATCACCCCGAAAAAGAATGTACCTGCCCGCCCGGCGCCGTGCAGAAATACTTAAATAAAGTCTCCGGGCCGTTGCTGGACAGGATTGATTTGCATGTGGAAGTAACACCTGTTGCCTTTAGCGAGCTGAGCAACACCAACAGCAAAGGCGAATCTTCGGCAACCATCCGCGAGCGGGTAATCAAAGCACGGGAAATACAAACCGGGCGTTATAAAGAGGTTGCCGGCATGTATGCCAATGCGCAGATGAGCAGCAAACAACTCCGTGAAATCTGCGCTATCAACCAGGCTGGTGAAAACCTGCTGAAGCGTGCGATGGAGCGGCTCAACCTGAGTGCCCGTGCGTATGACAGGATCTTGAAAGTAAGCCGTACCATTGCCGATTTAGCTGCCAGCGAAAGTATCAGGCCGGAGCATCTGGCAGAAGCCATTCAATACAGAAGCCTGGATAGAGAAGGCTGGGCGGGATGAGAGAGAATACGGGATTCAAATTGATTACCGCGATAAACTGATTATTAAAAATAGTCCTGTATGATTATCTTACTATAAACAGGTAACTCCTATATAGTTTTTTGTCCCTTGTATCATTAATAAGAATATAGAGTGTTTATACCTGTTTGTTATCGCAGATATGTCTTAAACTTATTTTTTAGCATGCATTCTGCTGAAAATCAAAGCTATTAGGAAGCCATTTTTCAACTTCAAACCAAAGCCTGCTTTGTTATGGCAAGCCTGCCTTCACCAGCAGAAAGGCAATGCGCAGTCTTCCGTGCTTTACCCCGGGAACGACCTTGTACATAGCACCCTTCTCAACAAAACCAGTAAATTTTACTCTGCCCGTAGCATGACTGTTACGGCATAAGTTTACATTATTCACCGTTTCACCCCGGTACTTCAACCACCACTGTTTTGGCGCCGCGCTTTTTTGCTTCCTGCAGCATGTGATCGGTACCGCCGGTACCATCGCCTTTTTTACCATCCCACAAAGCTACAAGGCTCATGTGCTGCCCGCCGCATACGAGGGCGCTGTTGAGCATCCACAGGTTACTGCGCTCCCAGATGTTGTAATCTTTTTTAGCCCGCAGCCAGTGCGGCAGGCTCTTGGTCTGGAACAAAATCTTACTTTCCAATTTCGCATAAAGCCGGTTAAAACGGTCTATCCATTCTGCACCGGCAAAAGCTACCGATTCTGTAATAAAAAGCTCGGGCGGCAAAGCAAGGTACAGCTTGGAGTGAATGCCTGATTCTGCACATACTTCATGGAATAAAATATCGCCGCCGCAAGCGCCGCCCGCAATACCGATTACCGAGCCACGGATACCGGCCAGCTCCTTTTGCACCTTCTCTTTAATGGCTGCTTTTACTTCATCTTTTTTAGCATTGGGGAAGCGGGGTTTTCCCCTCCCTTCCTTGTCTATCATGTGGCCTGTAAATAGGAGATAATTGCATTTTTTTTGTATCAAAGCAGTGCTGTGCTCGAAAGCCTGTAAGGCGGCAGCTACATTTTCCGTTAATATGTTTAACTGTCGGCAAATAAGCAATTGCCTCTTGGAGGCCTCAAAATTAAGATCGGTTGCTTTTTGTATCACCTGCTCGTACAGCATTTGCACCCGCTTTGGATTTTTGAGCGTAATACAGGTAAAATCGGCGTGCGAAATATTAGCCCAGGAATCTTCTTTGTTATCAGCCGCCAGTCTTCTTTGCTCTGCTTTGATGGCGGCTTCCACCATTACCGTCAGCTTTTTATGTTCATTTATATAACTTCTGAGCTGTGCATCCGCATCTTCTTTGTTGTCAAATCTTACCTCCCATGCTTCAGGCAATCTTTCGGCCAGCAGCGTGATTACCGTAAGCAGGCTTAAAGCATTGATACCGGAGTAATAATGGTTCAGGTCTTCATAAAAGCCATGCAGGTAATTTTCGTAAGACTCATATAAAAAATCGGATTGCAGCGCTGCTGTTGCCTCCTCCTCTTTAACTTCCCCTTTCCAGGCGTTTACCCATCTTGTTTTATAATTACGGCCTTTTAAAGAATAGACTTCCGCCAGCTTTTGCTTGTCGAAATTTGCATAATTGGTGAGCAGCTTTTTAATGGCAACATCCGACATTGCTACCAGATCTCTGGCCTGCGCACTCCCATGCGGGAAGCCTTCAGCGAGGCGCTGGTAAATAGTCGCCAGCCGGTCGTTCGCATCTATGTCATCGGGCCGGTAAGCCAGTATTCTTTCCCAGGTTTCTTTAGCATGGTCAAAGTCTTTGAGGTTAAATTGCACCTCGCCTACCAGCCGCAGGGCCGGCACCTCCCAGGCATAGCTTTCCGCCTCCGAAGCCAGCAAAGCCAGCTTGCCGCGATGGCCGCAGTTGCTGGCAATCTCCAGCTCTTCGCCAAAATCGGGCGGCACGGCGAGGAAGCATTCCGGATCCTGCGCCATCAGCTTAGGCAGCATATAAAAAACCGGGCTGTCTTTTTTATCAGAAAGCATGGTTTCCCGCAGGCCGCTCACTAAATTGGCGATACAAGCCGCCGGGTTTTCTGCAGGGTAACTGAGATAACGGTCTGTTTTTAGATCAAATGGTATTTCGTCTTTGGAGCAGCGGATCAGGAAGGTCTTTCTATCGCGCAGCGCATGGCGGATACCTAATTCATAAAAAACATTGGCATTGTGGATAGATAAATCCGCAACCACAATATCGGCTGTCAGCAGCTTATAGAACATGTCTTCCCGTATATTACCGGCCTCCATGATTACGGCGGTCGTGCTGCCAGTAATACCGGCCAGCTTCAGCGCAGGCTGTATCAGTTCTTCTTCTACTTTATCGAAGTCAATGTCTGATTTTACCCCGAACGGCCGTACGATAAAAGCTTGCTGCGACATAAGTTATTGATATGGTAGATTGATAATTGTAAATGGTTAATTGGATAGCCTTCAGGATAGATAACGGATAAAATAAAAAGAGGTCTTTTAATACAGGGCACAGGATGTATAGAAGTTTACGCGGAGCAAAAAACACAACCTGCGAAGTTTCCTGCTACGCTTATTCTCTGCAGTGAATTGTAACGAGTAAAATGCAGTAATCTATCCGGTTAAAAAGTTATTATAGTTATGCTTGTTAACAAATAGCTGCTGCATCAATAAATAACAGCATAAAAGAAACGTCCGCGCCGGAGAGCAGCATAAGCAGGCTACGCCTTTACCGCAAAATTTTCTGTTACAAACTTTCCAAAGTGCTTCATTTTTACCTGGCTTGCTGCTGCCTTGCCTACCCGCTGCAATTCGTTAATGTATTTTACCGAATCCATCTCCCGCACATGGCCGGAATCTATATCTTCCAAACCAAGGGCTTTTAAACCGTCTTCGCTTAAATCGGCATTGTAGCGGGCGTATAAAAATTGCCGTTTGGTATCCAGCCCAGGCTCAAGAATATTGCCTTCCTTATCCATAGGTACCATGTCTTTTAATTCCCGGTCTATCGGTGCGCCATAGGTGCAACAGCCGATGGTGCGGCAGTTAATGTCCTGGTCAGTTTGCATGGCATACATAAGGTTAGTAGGCAGTCCGGCCAGGGTAGTAGCGATATTGCTATACTCACCGGCGGTTGGCGCCGAGCCGGTGCCTACAGATATAATCAGCAGCTTATCGGTACCCAGCGGCCAGTTAAGATTGTAAGCCGGTTGGGTAGCCATCCGGTACAGGAGAAACGACGGGTTGTTGTACGGCGTTACGCCGCCATCTACAAATACAAAAGTTTTATGCGGATCGGTTTTGTCCCATTGTAAAGTCTCGGGCGGAAAATATACCGGTGCCGCCGTGCTGGCCCGTACCAGTTGGTGCAGCTTTATCCGGGCATTACAGTCTGGCCGGTCAAGTGCATTATAATGCGCATCCGGGTTGTTGCTGATAGGCCAGGGCGAGTCGGTGCTGCGGTTCATGGTGCATACCATCAGCAGGCATTTAAAACGGTTATTACTCAGCACCATATCCGTGTCTCCGCCAAATGTCTCTTTCAGCATTTCGAGCAACGGACCGGACTCGTACAGCGCCTTCCATTGTTTAAGGAGAAAGTTTTTATCAAACATGTCTTTCCCTTTCTCCAGATAAAAATCAAGCAGGTCCTGCACGCTCATACCCAGCGATAAGCCGGCCGCGATAATAGCACCGGTACTGGTGCCACCGATGTAATCGAAAAAATCGCTTAGCCTGAACTTATCGCCGAGGCCCGATTGTGCCCGGAGCTGGTTTTCCAGTTCGGCTAAAATTTCTAAGGTAATAACGCCGCGGATGCCGCCGCCATCGAGCGCTAAGATTTTGCGGGGCTTATCGTTGTGGTAGCGATCGTAAAGCGGACCCCATAGGTCTTTGGAAGTAGCCATAGGTATTTGTTTGGGTGAGGATAATGCTATCAAATGTAATTGATTCCATAGATTTTATACACGAGATTGTTATCGCCAATAATAAGCGCTGTAAAAAAGAAGGGCGATTAAAAACGTATCAGTAAAAATTAGTCGCAAATACAGGAAGTTTTGTTTCTATTATTTTAAATAAATAGAAATAATCTAATCAAACGGGTCTTTTTGGTGCTTCTGTTAGATTTTTATTGATCAGATTCCACTTCTTTAGAAAAAATTTAAACAATTGGCGTTATGTGTACTTACTGCCGCCTTATTTTTGCAAACTAACAACTGATAGTTTTTATGAAGATTGCTTCCCAACATATTTTCAAGAATTCGCTGCCGTATGAATTTAGCCCTGGAAAAATACACTACCAGCTTTTGCCGGATGAACTGGTAGCGCAAACAGTAGCAAGCGGCCAAGGCGTATTGAGTGATACCGGGGCGTTATGCATTGCCACCGGCGCTTTTACCGGCAGGTGCCCGCAGGATAAATTTATTGTACAGGATGCGCTTACCGCACCTCATATTGACTGGAACAAATTTAATATCCCGATAGCCGAAGATTTCTTTTTTAGCCTGAAGAGTAAAATGCTCCGCTACCTGTCTGCCAAAGCAGTATGGATAAGAGATATGTATGCCTGTGCAGATACTGCTTATCAGCTCCCGGTCCGCGTGATTAATGAAAACGCCTGGAGCAACCTTTTTTGCTATACTATGTTTTTACGGCCGGACGATAAAGCATTACCGGCCTTTAAGCCCGAATGGCATATTATACAGGCGCCCGGCTTCAAAGCCAACCCGGCTGTGGACGGAACCCGCAGTGAACACTTTGCCATCATTTCTTTTAAGCAGAAAACCATACTTATCGGCGGCACCGGCTATACCGGCGAAATGAAGAAAGGCATCTTTACCGTACTCAATTACCTGCTGCCGCAAAACGAACAGGTACTGAGTATGCACTGCAGCGCTAATATAGGCAGCCAGGGCGACACGGCTATCTTCTTTGGCCTTAGCGGCACCGGCAAAACTACCCTGAGTGCCGACCCCAGCCGCAGGCTGGTTGGCGATGACGAGCATGGCTGGACGAAAGACACAGTCTTCAACTTTGAAGGCGGCTGCTATGCAAAAATTATTGATCTCACCAAAGAAAAAGAGCCTTCCATTTATGCGGCCATTAAAGAAGGCGCCCTGGTAGAAAACGTAACTTTTTTACCTGATTCCAATACCATAGATTTTGCTTCAAAGGCCATTACCGAAAATACAAGGGTCAGCTACCCGTTGCAGTATATTCCGGATGCTATAGCGCCATCTATAAGTCATTCCCCGCAAAATATATTTTTTCTCACCTGCGATGCGTATGGTGTGCTGCCACCGGTAAGCAGGCTGTCGCCGGCACAGGCCATGTATCACTTTATAAGCGGCTACACGGCAAAAATCGCCGGCACGGAGAATGGTATTACGGAGCCGAAAGTTACCTTCAGCGCCTGCTTTGGCGCGCCTTTCCTGCCGCTTCACCCGGCCAGGTATGCAGCACTGTTAGGTAATAAACTAAAAGCGGGGACTGTAGCTGTATGGCTGATTAATACCGGCTGGACCGGCGGCGCTTATGGTACCGGTAAGCGTATAGCCCTGCGCGATACACGCGCTATTATTGATGCAGTACTTAACGGAAAATTAAATAAGGTGGATTATGACGAAGAGGAGTTGTTTGGATTAGCGATACCGCAAACCTGCCCGGGCATTGATGACACGATATTGAACCCAAGAAATACCTGGGTAAATAAAGCAGCTTATGATGAGATGGCCGCGGAACTTGCTTTCCGCTTCCGGAAAAATTTTGAGCAGTATGCCGGTGGCGTAAGCAGTGAGATAGCCAATGCAGCCCCCATGATACCAGCTCAGCAGTTTTAATTTTTGTATAATGAATGTACGCAGAAATGTATTAACGCTGGATGAATTTACGATTCGGCAACTCCGTGCTTTTCCACATGCAACCGGAGCACTGAGTACGCTATTGAGAGATATTGGCTTAGCTGCCAAGCGTATTCATGTAGAGGTAAACAAAGCCGGCCTGGCCGATATGCTGGGTGGCACCGGCACCATTAATATACAAGGCGAGCAGGTGCAGCAGTTAGATGTTTTTGCCAACAGCCAGTTAACCGCTGTATTGCGGTATGGCGTGAGCTGCGCAGGCATTGCCAGCGAGGAAATGGACGATATAGTTGTATTTGATGACGAAGTGAATAACAGGAGTAAATATGTAGTAATGTTTGATCCGCTGGATGGCAGCAGTAACATAGATACCAACATTTCTATCGGGACTATCTTTGGCATTTACCGCCGGGTAAGCGCAATTGGCCAGCCCTGCAGCAAAGCCGATTTTCTGCAGGCGGGTGTTAAGCAGGTAGCAGCCGGCTATATTATCTACGGATCCTCTACCATGCTGGTGTATGCTACCCGCAGGGGCGTTAACGGCTTTACATTGGATTCTTCCATCGGTGAGTTTTGTTTAAGTCATCCCGATATCCGATGCCCCGTTGCCGGCACTACCTACTCTGTAAACCATGGCTATTTTTTTCAGTACAGCAGCGGTGTGCAGGAGTATATCAGCTATTGCCAGCAGCAGGCTTTAAACAAGGAGCAGCCTTACTCGCAACGCTATGTAGGCAGCATGGTAGCCGATATGCATCGTACGCTCCTCAAAGGAGGCATCTTTCTATACCCGGCCACTCACCAGAAACCTGATGGTAAATTAAGGCTGCTGTATGAGTGTAACCCTTTCGCCTTTATTGTAGAAGTTGCCGGCGGCAAAGCAACAAATGGTAAAGAAAGAATACTCGAAATAGGCCCGTACTACCTGCACCAGGTATCACCTGTTTTTATGGGTAGCGCAAATATGGTGATGCAATTAGAAGCCTGTCTGCAGCACAGCAATGCGGAGGCTGAGGTGTTTGTTTAGCATGTAAATGCAGAGCAAAACAGGATATATTTATTGCTTTGTCAACTTATAATATTGCTGCCTGCAGATGAAATTGCAAGTCATTCATTTATCAAACAAGTTATAACTGGTTCAACGTTTTACTTTATACTATCCATAAGGCAGCGCATGAGTAAATAACCAATGCGTACGCAGCAGGCATTTTTTAAAGCATATTAATAAATTGCTTATTCATTCTGATTCAACAGCACAATACATTCTTTCATTGTATTAATACGATCTTAATAAAGTAATACTGCTGCTGCTTATAAAGGGCTGATAATTCTCTTAAATCTCCCTTAAATAATCATCTTTCATAATACCACTTTACTGTTTGGCGTTAGATTTGAAAAAATCCAGCATCTAAATTTTTCTTCCGGCACTGCTTCTACCACCCGTGCTTAGAAGAAGAAAAATGAACGCAACCAAACAGTACCAATGAAACAGTTTCTTCTTCTCTTCCTCTGCACAGCAGTGATCCGTTTTTCTTATGCCCAGGTAGGTGATGGCATAACTGACAACCGCAGCGTATTGCAAACGATGATTAACGATGCAGCTACTACGCATACGACTTTAAAATTGCCCGAAGGCAGGTTCCTTATTTCTGATTACCTGGAAACGCCTTCCAACTGCAGTATAGAAGGCGCAGGCCGTAAAACAGTACTGTTGTTAAGCAGCGGTACCGGCAGCAACCGCTCTGTTCTAAGAGCGTTTTCGGTTAAGAGCAACATTACCATTAAAAACCTGACACTGAATGCCAATGGCGCCGGTAATACCGGCAGCAACATCGTTGCTTATGCGGTGGCCGACAGGGTAGTGAACCTTACCCTGGAGAATGTATGCTTTAAAGATGCAAAAGATTACGGCGCCTTACAGATAAAGGGTACTGAAACCGGCTATTGCAGTAACATCAATATTACCAATTGCCGGTTTCCCTATACCGGGCGTACTGCTATCGAACTCCGCGGTTGCCAGAATGTGAATATCACTAACCCATACATCACCCGCTGGGGAGAGCAAAATCCTGCTTCGGCTGCCGTACAACTGCAATCGCAACAGTGCTCCAACGTGGTTATTACCGGCGGCACATTTAAAAATACAGCAGGTACCCAGTTTGCCATAGAGAGCGCAGCAGCTAATGTAAGCAACGCCACTATTTCCAACAATATTTTTTACGATTCAGCCGGTTTAGGCGGCAACGGTATTTCCGGTTATTTCACTAATTCCACTTTTGGCTTTAATCAGCATATTGGTGGCAATGGCAACCAGCGCTCCGGTTATGAATTGTTTGGGAGTAATAACATTATTGACCATCCTGTGGTAAAGGCCGGGCTGATCGCTGTTTCTGCAGGCTCGGTAACCAATGTGAATACGAACAATGTACAGATTTTATATCCGGAGGTAACTACAAAAGGCAGTAACAGCAGCGGCATACTTATAGGCGCCTGGACAGGGCTTATCACGAGTAATGTAACTATTGTTGGCGGTACCGTGGATACACGTGCCGCAAATGGCAACAGCAGCGCCTTTACCGTAGGTTGCTACGGGATACCGGGCATAGTACAAAATATTACGATGAAGGAAACAAAACTGTATTCTTCCACTTCAGCGGTGCGCATTCAGGCGCTCCCCGGCAGTAAAGACCTGCTGCTGGAAAATGTACAGTTTATGCAGGATACACAGGATATAAACGATGTAACGGGAACTATGAATTATACCATCAAAAATGCCGGAGCTTCTGCATTAATTACCTGGCTGGGCAGGCGGTAATGCCTGCGATAAAAATTAGATTACACCAAATATTCCTGTTTTGTTAAGATAGCTGATAATGTTTGCTGCGCGCGCCGCAAGGCTTCGGCGGCAGGCTGGTGTAAAATGCGTTGCGGAAAACCATTGTCATCAATCATAGCATCCCATATTCCTGCCTGGTGCCATGGATGCAGATGGTCCCAGTCCGGCCGGTCTATAATCGGGTACCAGCATACACCCCAAAGCGGAATACCTTGCTGTAGCAGCACAGCACATTGTTCTGTAATAAATTTAATCCATTTAGGCCGGTCTATACCCGGGTGGCTGGTTTCGGTTAATACAAACGGGCGGTTGTACCGTTCATATACATTACGTAGTAAAGTACTCACCGGAAGCCATCTTTCATCCGGTTCCTCATTTAACCAGGGCAAAAAAGTATAGGTATCGGCAACCCACTGGTTGTTGTAATAATAATTGAAGCCCATAATATCCAGATATTCCGGGCGGCCATTCAGTTCGGGACACATCCGCCCGGTAAGTATGTCCGGTACCTGAAACTGGTGTTCATGAAGTTCTGCAGCTCTTACTTTTGCAGTTTCATCAGCGTAAAGCTGCGGTACAATACTCGTCAGCGGTTCGGTGGTAAGTATGCGAATCCCCGGGTCTTCGGCTCTCATTGCAGCTATCCCTTCAATATAAGCCTTCATCAGGTAGTATTTTACTTCCCACCCCTGCCCTGTACAATAAGGTGAGGTGCCCCGCGCATCGCCGCCCAGCCACGATAAAAAACTAACTTCATTAATAGGCGTAACGATCAGTGTGCTTTCTGTATCCAGCGAGCGGTAAAACTGCACAAAGGCACGGCACAGGGCCGCAAAGCGGCGCGCAAACATGGGGTGCAGCGGCGTAAGATCGTCCGGAAAACCAAAGTGGCAGATGTCCCATACCTGCTGCACACCCTGCACTTTTGCACTTTGCATCATCAGGGCTACGGTACTCCAGTCGTACTCATACGGGCGCTGCTCTACCTGGCTCCAGCGTATGCCTTCCCTTACGGTTTTAATATTAAAAATACGGAGGTACCGGTAGTCTTCCTCCAGCAATTGCAAATGGCCGGTGAGTTTCAAAAAGTCCACACGGTTCCCAAATGCATTCAGCTTATCTGTACACTCAAACCCGCCCATCCAGAAGGAAGCGAACGGGTTGTGCTGCGTTTCAAAATTACCGGTCATCAAAGCAGTTGTATCCGAAAAAAAATGATTCGTCATAGTAATACAATGGTATAGCTGCCGGTGTCTTAAGACTGGGTCATAGAAATTTTATGTCCGTTTACACCATTTACAGAAGCCGGGGTTACTTGCTGCTCTTCGGCCTGCATCAGTTTCTTATACAACGTAAGCGACTGCGCTACCACCTGATCCATGTTGTAATACTTATACGTACCTAAGCGACCCGCAAAATACGTATTGGGCGTTGCTGCTGCCAGCAACTGGTATTTCTTATAAATTTTTGCATTGTCGGGTGTAGGAATAGGATAATACGGATCGCCCTCATCTTTGGGATATTCATATACAATAGAAGTCTTTGCATGCTTCTGGCCGGTAAGGTATTTAAACTCGGTAATGCGTGTATATAGATGCTCGTTGGGATAATTAACCGTACCGGTGGATTGAAATTTCTCAGCCTCTATTGTTTCAAACTGAAACTCGAGCGAGCGGTATGGCAGCTTGCCATAGCAATAATCAAAAAAGCTGTCTATCGGGCCGGTAAAAATGAGCGACTTGTGCGGTATCATGTCCACCACTTCTTTATAATCTGTGTTGAGCATGATTTTAATGTTAGGATGCGCCAGCATTTTCTGAAACATCTGTGTATAGCCGTGCAGCGGCATTGCCTGGAAAGTATCTGTAAAATACCGGTCGTCTTTATTGGTGCGGGTAGGTACGCGCGCCGTTACGGAAGCATCTAACTGCGACGGGTCAAGCGCCCATTGCTTACGGGTATAATTCTTAAAAAACTTTTCATACAACTCGCGGCCTACTTTGCTTACCACCACGTCTTCGGAGGTTTGTATGCGATCTATATGTTCTGCTTTCGATTTAAAGAAAGCTTCCACTTCATCAGAAGAAAGATTTAACCCGAATAAAGAATTAATAGTATTCTGATTAATGGGTATCGGTACCAACTGGCCATCCACGCTTGCCAGCACCCGGTGCTCATAAGGCCGCCACTGCGTAAACTGCCCCAGGTATTCAAATACTTCTTTGGAATTAGTATGAAAAATATGCGGACCGTATTTATGTATTAATATGCCATCGTTGTTGTAATAATCGTACGTGTTGCCACCAATATGGTTTCTTTTATCTATCAGCAATACTTTCTTATTGGCTTTGGTAGCAAGCCTTTCTGCCAGCACACTACCGGCAAAGCCGGCTCCTGCGATTATATAGTCAAACATAGGTTCGTTTTTTATCTTCTTTTTATTTATATGATAAGCTTGTTTTGCTGCGAGGCGGCCATCTATCAGTTGTACCATTTGCTGCCAGGTATTGTCCCAGGAGTTATTAGCTAAAAAAGCATCGGCCTGCGCTAGCCAGGCTGTTTTATCGCATAAGGCCAGTTCGGCTTCGGCCTGCTGCACAAATTCTTCCGGTGCGTTGGCTATATGTACAAGGCCTTCCACACCATAAGGATTTACCACATCCCGGATAGCGGTAGCAATTACCGGCTTACCGGCAGCAAGGTATTCCGGCGTTTTGGTAGGACTGATAAACCTGGTAGATTCGTTAAGTGCAAAGGGGATTGTAGCAATGTCCCAGCCACTTAAATAAGCAGGAAGCTCGGCATAAGACCTTCCACCTAAATAATGAATATTGCTATATTGCGGCAGGGAAGCCGGGTCTATTTTTACAACAGGCCCTATCAGTATAAAATGCCAATCGGGCTTTGCAGCAGCGGCAGCACCAATCAGGTCAATATCAAACCGCTCGTCTATTACTCCATAAAATCCTAACCTCGGATGCGGTATAGCAGCCTGGTCTGCAGGCTCTTCTACCTTGCCTCTGGCCCTGGCAAAATGCGTTTTATCTATACTGCTCGGAAATGCATGTACACTTGCATGCAGGTGTTTTTTGGCTTCGTACAGGCTATGGCCGCCGGTAAACATAAGGTCGGCTTTGGAAATCAGTTCTTTTTCCAGCTCCTTCAATTGCGGCGGTGCAAATTTAAATACCGACAGTTCATCCATGCAATCGTACACGGTAAGCAACGGCGAAAAATGATTGCTGAACTGCAACGCCATCGGCGTGTAATACCAGAACAGGTATCGGTTGATATACCTTTCGTTAAAGAGACTGTTTAAAATGTTTTTTTGCCGGCACACTGCATCTGTATCCGTATCTTTTTTTAAATGCGGCACCACTACCCAAACTTTTTCGCTGCTCTGTTCTATGGTATAACCATCGTCTGCATCGGTATATACTGGCTCTTCGATATAAAAAACCCGGTAAATACGGGCAAACCTACTGAGTAAATGTTGAGGCCGCTGATACACAAAATTCCACCGGAGATGCGAAAAGCAAATAACATCCATAGCGCATTTTCTTTTTTTAGGTTATATATAAAAAATAAAAGGAGACACTTTTTAACAAAAAATATGTACCTGAAACTTTAAAGGCTGCATTGTGTCATTATGATTAATAATAGTGCCATTTTATTTACATTGAATTTGTGCTTATTAAGTACAACAAAACTTTTATATGTTGTGGATTTTGTGTCTTTTGGCACACAGCCATTAATTTGGTTCACCTGGAAGCACCAAATAAGATATGGATTAAGCAGCAACAGTTAATAGCAGCGAGCCGTTATATATTTTTATTTAATAAATCGGTAGAAATTCATTTTGCAAACAATCAGGCATAACCTGTCAGGTTATTAACTCTTTTTAAGTGTAAAGCGTTTTAGCCCTACAGGCTTTACTTGTACATTTTTAACTGAGCCACTATTAATAAATCTTATAGGTTTTTTATCAACTGCAGTTCACTCAATTCTTTACTTATAAAATTCAGCTCTTCATTGCTCAACTGTAGGTTGGCAGCGGCCGCATTCTGTATAGCCTGTGCAGCATTGCGTGCGCCGGTAAGCGCTATGGTAATGCCGGGCTGCTCTATTGTCCAGCGCAGCACCAACTGCCCGAGCGTTGCTTTTTTATCATTGGCCAGGGGCTGTAGCTGTTGCAAAAAAGCATCGGTGCGCCGGAGATTTTCGTCTTTAAAAAAATACAGGTTAGCACGGTGATCGCCTTCCCCAAACTGATAGCCGGGTTTCATTTTGCCGGTAAGCAGGCCACGCTCCAGCGGGCTGTATGCCAGTATCGCTTTATTATGTTCTATGCAGTAAGGCACTACTTCTTTTTCTATATCGCGCTTTACCATACTGTACGGCACCTGGTTACTGTCAAGGGTTATATACTTTTCGGCTTCTGCCATTTGCGCTGCATTATAATTGCACACACCTGCATGGCGTACTTTACCTTCTTTAATCAGTTGCGCAACGGCCTCCATCGTTTCCTGTATAGGCGTTGTACTGTCGGGCCAGTGAATCTGGTACAGGTCAATGTAATCGGTGCCGAGGCGGCGAAGGCTGTCTTCGCATTCTTTTATAATACTGTCGCGGCCGGCATACTTATAAATATCAATATCCTGGCCGTTGTTGTTTTTACTTTTAAAAGCAAAGTCTCCCATTGCTGCATCCCAGCGCATCCCGTATTTGGTAAGGATTTGTATTTCATTCCGTGGTAAATCTTTGATGGCTTCGCCAACAATTTCTTCGCTTTCGCCCTGGCCGTATATCGGCGCCGTATCTATTGATGTTACCCCTTCGTTGTAAGCCGCCTGTATGGCGGCTATGCTGTCTTTGCGCTCATTACCGCCCCACATCCAGCCACCGGCAGCCCAGGCGCCAAAAGTTATTGCCGAAAGTTTAAGGTTGGTTGTCCCGATTTGCCTGTATTCCATAATAGTTGCTTTTAAAGTTATTTGTTCAAATGCTTTTTGCTATATTCTCTCTGCTAACAATTTTATTACCGCCATCGCATCTTCCTGCGCATACTTATCCAGTGCCGCCTGGTAGGTATCGTGCAGTACGCCTGCAAGCGGCGTTGCGATGCCTGTACTTTTGGCAAGGCGTAAATCTTTTGCATAATTTTTTACTGTAAAAGCAGGCTGGTAATCGCCGGATAAAATAACCGGTGTCTTTGCCTTTGTAGTGCTGTTGCCACAGCCGCCTTCGTTTACAATGGCAAGCATATCTTTTGCATTAATGCCATGCTGCTGCGCAAATAAAACCGTTTCGGCAAGTCCCTGCATATTGAAGCCAACCAGCAGGTTAATGGCTAATTTGGCTACGCTGCCCTTCCCATAATCACCGATATGCATTACCAGCTTTCCCAGGCAATCCAGTACCGGCTTTGCCTTATTAAATGTTTCTGCCGGTCCGCCGGCCAAGATAATAAGTGTGGCATCTTCTGCTGGCTTTACACTGCCCGATACCGGCGCTTCGAGGTAATCCATACCTTTCTCCCTGCACTGCTGCGCAATGTATTTAGATGTTTCGGGTGCAATTGTACTTGTGTTGATGAGCAGCTTGCCGGCATTTGCAGCAGACAGCAGGCCATCGCTTCCGGTATAAACCTCCTTTACGGCCGCATCGTCCGATACCATGGTAAAGACTATATTGCAGGCATCCGATAATGCTGCAGGGTTTTCTGCCGTAGCTGCGCCGGCATCTGTAAGCGGTTTTTCTTTACCGGGCGTGCGGTTGTAAACGATTAACGGGTAGCCTGCTTTCAGCAGGTTTTTACACATGGGCAGCCCCATGTTTCCAAGGCCTATCCAGCCGATTGTTGGTTTACTCATACAAATTTTTAAAAAGAAAATACGGTTTATAATACCGGACAAAAACGGACTACAGGAGTATGCGCTGCAACTCCTCAATTTTATTTATCTATGCCTTGCATTTTTCAACCTGCAATGCAGCAGCGCATTTAACTTTTTTTACCACCTGCAGTTTCTATTATAACAAACCAGCGCTTACTTTATCACTGCCTTTCAATCCGGTGCTGTGTTCATGCGTTTTTTAATACTGTTTAAAGAATCTTGTAAGCAGTATAAAACCTGCTTTTTGTTTGTCCGCAGGCCACCCGGTTCTTTATTAATTTTTAAAGCAGTTGCTGCGCTTAACGCAACAATAGCGATGGCCTGTAACGGCTTAAGCCCTGCAATGGTAAGTAACTCCGGCTCGTATGCTACGGGCGCTGCCCATGCCATTATCGGTGATAAGTACAACCGGAGAACAAAAATTTATCCAACTATTTTATGCTATTAAACAGGCTGGCCGGTAAAGAAAAGGCCGCATTATTGATTATAAACAATTTATTAATGTGAATGATCGGATTACCGGATAGCATTTTTGGCCGTGAAAAATTTAAATTTCTTTCCAATATGCCCTGTACTGCACCCGATTGTACATTATACCAGTCTTACAGCCTTACTTTTGTAAACTTATGATGACAGCAGAGCAGCAACGGCTAAAGGTAAATGCAGGTAAGCAGGTACCCCTGGAGCAATGGGGGCCTTATGTATCGGAAAGGCAATGGGGTACCGTACGGGAAGACTACAGCGAAAACAATGATGCATGGAATTATTTCCCGTTTCATCATGCCATCAGCCGCGCCTACAAATGGGGCGAAGACGGCATCGGTGGCATTTCCGATTTTTTTCAAAACCTCTGCTTTAGCGTAGCGCTGTGGAATGGTAAAGACGAATTTTTAAAAGAGCGCTTGTTCGGCCTTGGCAACTATGAAGGCAACCATGGCGAAGATGTAAAGGAGCTGTATTATTATTTAGACAATGTGCCATCGCACTACTACATGCAAATGCTGTATAAGTATCCGCAGCAGGCATTTCCGTACGACGACCTCGTATATACCAACCGGCACCGCAGCAAACTGGAGCCGGAGTATGAATTGCTGGATACCGGCGTATTCAACGATAATAATTATTTTGATGTGTACATTACGTATGCAAAGCATACCAAAACAGACATTGCCATAAAAATTGAAGTGGTCAACCGTGGTAAAAAGGCAGCTCCTGTTACTATTTTACCAACGCTTTGGTTTTATAACCGCTGGAGTTATGGCGGGCTGGAAAAAAGGCCGGTGCTAAAAGAAGTTAATGAGCTTACCGTACGCGCAACGCATGAAAGGCTGGGCAACTATTATTTTTATTATCCGAAACCCGATGACCGCTTTTTTACAGAAAATGAAACCAATATGCAAAAGCTGTTTGGCAAGCCAAACGCTACCGGCATTTATGTAAAAGATGCAATTAACGATGCGGTGGTCAATGGGGCAAATGTGGCGCAACTGCGCAAAGTAAAACAGGGCACCAAATTTTCGCCGGTGTATAAAGCAACCGTACCGCCGGGCGGTTCTAAAATTATTTACCTGCGGCTGAGCGATGAAATGAAAACCTCGCCTTTTGCAACAGGTTTTGAACAGGTCTTTACCCAGCGCAGGCAGGAGGCAGATGCGTTTTATGCAGCCGTGCTGCCGGCTAATATTTCGGCGGATCATTTTCTTATACAGCGGCAGGCGCTGGCCGGCCTGCTGTGGAGCAAGCAATACTACCACTACGATATTGAGCGATGGATCTCTACCGGCGACGGCATTACCCCTATCAGCAACGAGCGAAAGAAAGGCCGTAACCACGACTGGCCGCACCTGAAAAACCAGGACATTATTCTGATGCCGGATAAATGGGAATATCCCTGGTATGCTGCCTGGGACCTTGCTTTCCACTGCATACCGATGGCGCTGGTTGACCCTACGTATGCCAAGCACCAACTGCTGCTGATTATGCGCGAATGGTACATGAAACCCGATGGGCAACTGCCCGCTTATGAATGGAATTTCGGGGATGTAAACCCACCGGTACAGGCAGTGGCGGCATTAGAAGTGTACCGCATAGAAAAAAACAACACCGGCACCGGCGACATCAATTTTCTGAAGCGGGTTTTTCAAAAACTGATTATCAATTTCACCTGGTGGATAAACCGCAAAGACCCCAATGGTAACAACATTTTCGAGGGTGGCTTCCTGGGGCTGGATAACATCGGTGTATTTAACCGCAGTATGCAACTGCACGGGCAAATGGAATTGGAGCAGGCCGATGGCACAAGCTGGATGGGTATGTATGCGCTGAATATGATGGATATGGCTATTGAAATAGCCATGCACGACGATTCGTTTGAAGATACCGCCACTAAATTCTTTGAGCATTTTGTACTGATAGCAGAAGCGCTGAACGAGCTGGGTATGTGGAATGATGAAGACAAGTTTTATTACGATACGCTGGCGATGGTAAATGCAAGTCCTATCCAGTTGCGTATTAAGTCAATTGTAGGCCTCACCTCTTTATTTGCCGTTTCCATTATAGAAACAGACGTGCTGAAAAAATTGACCGATTTTAAGAAGCGCATTTTGTGGTTTGAAAACTACCGTAAGAGCAACGGTAAATTCTGGCCGAACGAAGAGCGTGCCCAGGAAGATAAAACGTTACTGTCGCTTATACCCAAAGAGCGCCTGATTGCCCTGTTGCAGCGTATGCTTAACGAAACAGAATTTCTCTCACCGGGCGGCATCCGCGCTTTGTCAAAATACCACGAAGCACATCCTTACTCTGTAAATATTGAAGGCGTTGAGTATTCCATTCAATACGATCCGGGCGACAGCACTTCTAATTTCTACGGTGGCAACAGCAACTGGCGCGGCCCGGTATGGATACCCATTAATTACCTCATCATTCAGTCTATAAATAAGTACGGCGAGTTTTATGGCGATAACCTTACCATTGAGTATCCAACGGGCTCCGGTGAGTATCTTACACTGCAGCAGGTATTTAGCGAACTGGCCTGCCGGGTAGTGAGTTTGTTTGAAGCAGATGCCAATAATAACCGGCGCCTGCACGGCGACTATAACTGGTTTTACAGCCGTCCCGAAAACAAAGACCTTATCCTGTTTTACGAATATTTTCATGGGGATAGCGGTCACGGGTTAGGCGCAAGCCACCAGACCGGCTGGACGTCGCTTGTGGCATCGCTTATTACGGCACAGGCGCAAACAAGGCCGGGCTACCGGAAAGCCGAAGTACTATTGAATGAAGAAGAATTGCAGGAAGAAGCATAAAAATTTCCTGTTTATTTTTTAGAAGTGCAAGCTGTATTCGTAATGTACATTAATAAATTAAGACATCTGTTTACCTGGTTTTTACAATCATTGTAATTAATTCAGTATTTGTATCGCTGCAAGGCCGCTATAGCGGTGCTTATGAGTTTATCAGGAAACGTTTTACAGTAATAAATCTATTGTCAGTACAAGGTTTAAATTGATAAATCCTGTAGTAGCAACACTGTTGCCGCCATGCTACTATTGTTTGCTTCTGTTGATATACCTAACTACCCGAAGGAAGAATATTTTATTGGTGAAATTGAGATTGCATTGCTGTTGTGCCATTGCCTTATTACTTTAAAAACAAAAGCTATCGCCGGTACATACTGTATCAGCAAAGCTCCGTTTCAAATGTAACTACGCTGCTTTACAGCATATACTACCGAACAACAGGAAGTAATTATTTTTCTAAAAAGACGTGACAATATCAGCATATAGAAGGTACACTTCTGTGATTATTTAGCGGGTATAACACCTTTAGCTTTACAGGCAATAAGACACAACCTATGAAAGTTAAAAATCACATCCTTTCCATTACAGTTATTACTGCTGTTTGTACAATGGCTGCGTGCAATAAAATGGATAATAAATTATTGCTGCCTGCAACCGCTTCCCAAGCAATTTCGTCAGAACAAATGACCTCAGAAAATGGAAACAATCCGGATGAGCTTTCCTTGCAGAGCAACGCAACAAGCAGTGCCGAAAGCTATTTATATACTGAAAGTAACAATGCCAAAGGAAATACGATTATAGAGTTTACACAAAAAATAGACGGTTCTTTAATAAACAGAAATGAGTTTGCCTCCGGTGGCTACGGCATTGGTGCGGGTTTAGGCTCGCAGGGCGCGCTTTGTATCAGCAGAGACATGAACTTGCTTTTTGCAGTTAATGCGGGCTCCGGTACCATTTCATCCTTCCGCATCCGCAGGAATGGAACACTGCAACTTTTATTTACTTTAAGTTCTAACGGGGTTTTACCCAATAGCTTAACGGTACATGGGAATATTTTATACGTCTTAAATACGGTGAGTTCTGCTGTATGCGGTTTTACGGTAGAGGCTAATGGCTTTTTCTCCAAAATCCCCGGATCTGAACACAACCTAAGCAGCATTAGTGTAGATGCTCCGCAAATCAGTTTTCAGCCCGATGGTAAAGCAGTATATATAACCGAAAAAGCAACCAATATTATTGACAAATTTGATTTGGATAATAATGGCGCTATATCTTCCGTAAGACAGATACCTTCTATAGGTGTAACACCTTTCGGTTTTGACTTTAGCAGGCGGGCAAGAGCTATGGTGGTTTCCAATGCTGCCAATGGCTTCAGCGGTGCAGGTTCGTGCACCGCCTATAAAAGTAATGGCTACGGAGGCTTAAAAGCCGTGAACAGTGCTGTTTCTGATTATGAAACTGCTCCATGCTGGGTTGCTACTACCCAATATGGTTCATTTGCTTTTGTAAGTAACACAGGCACAAATAATATCTCATCCTACTATGTAGATACCACAGGTGCTTTAACGCTGCTGAAGGCAGTGGCAGCACAAAATGGTACAAAGCCAATTGATATAACTGTAAGTCATGACAACAAATATGTTTACAACGTTAATTCAGGATCGCACACTATAAGTGAATATAAAAGAATGCCTGCCGGAGCTATAGCGTTGATCGGCGCCGTTACTACATTACCAACTTATGCTGCAGGGCTTGTATCTTATTAATTTTAACCAAATAAAACTTACCCTTGGAGGTTTTGTAATTCCTCTGGAGAATAAACCCCGCAACCGCACGGTTTAAAATTTTTTTCGCATTTATTAATTCATAAATAAAAACAACAATGAAAAAGTTAACTTATTTGTTATGCCTGTGTTTAGTAATGTTTTTTACCTCGCACGCCCAGGATTCTTCTATGAACAAAATGCAGCATGGCATGAAGAAAGATTGCGTGATGATGAAGGATGGTAAAATGATGATGATGAAAGATGGTAAGATGATGATGATGGAGGAAGATATGACTATGAAAAATGGTACTATGGTAATGAAGGACGGCAGTGTTAAAATGAAGGACGGAAAAATGATGATGATGAAGGATGGTGAGTGTATGTATATGAGTGGTAAAATGGATAGCACCATGATGATGAAAAAGAAAATGTAGCTCTTCCAATTAGTCCGGTAACTAACAGGTTAAAAAAAGTTGCATGGAAAGCGGGATGCATGATTAACATAAAAGCCTCTGTACAGAGGCTTTTATGTTATACAATAGAATAAATCAGGAGATTAAAAATCAGGTTTGTGTACTGAATTTTTTCATTTAAGATCCTTCTTTAAAACAAATCGCAATAACTATTTTTATTAAAAATTAATTAACGCTGATGGCTTTCCGGCCGATGCTGGTAAAAAGTAAAAATCATTTGTCAGGATTTCGGTAAAATAATTGCTTCTGTAAAAGAATAGCCATTGAGTACTTATAAAATATTAATTGTTCTGTTTATTGTATATACGCTGCAAAGAGCCTTTGAGTATTGCCTGCACAAGCCGGTTGCAGAATGAGTCAGCTATAACCTGTTTTAAATTTTAATCACTGTTCGTTATATAAGTATTTCGATTAATGAAAAAAATATTTTTGGTTGAGGATGACCCGGAAATAGCCCAGTTGCTTGCCCTGCATTTTACTGCACCGAACTACGGGCTATCGGTAAGCAGCACCGGTAAAGAAGCTATACAGCAGTTAACCACATCCGGCTATCACCTCGTCTTGCTCGATATTATGCTGCCGGATATGGACGGTATTGAAATCTGTAAAACATTAAGGGCAAATAAAGTAACCTGTCCTATTATCATGCTTACCTCGCGTGCCGAGGAGATTGATAAAGTAGTGGCGCTGGAAATGGGCGCCGATGATTATGTAACCAAGCCTTTTGGCATCCGTGAGCTGATGGCGCGGGTAAAAGCCGTGCTGCGCAGGTCGGAGCAATCGCCTCTTGCGGCACAGCAGCCCGCCGGGCAGCAAAATGAAATCGGTATTAAAGACCTGCTGATCAATAAAGAAAAACGGCAGGTAAGCGTAGGTACGCAACGCCTTGAGCTTACCGCTAAAGAGTTTGACCTGTTGTACCTGCTGGCAGCCAACGGGGGCAAGACCTTTAGCCGGCAGCAATTGCTGGAAGCGATATGGGGATACACTTTTAAAGGGTACGAGCATACGATCACCTCGCACATCAACCGCCTCCGGTTAAAGATAGAACCCAATATAAACGACCCTGTTTATATACTTACTACCTGGGGCATCGGCTACCGGTTTACTGAATAAACTATGCAGCACAACAATATTTTCCGCCGCATCGGCATACTCATTTTTATACTGATCACCTGCCTGAGCCTGGTATTTATCATCGTTACCTATTTATCGGCCTCTTACTTTTTTAATGCTACCACGCAGTTGCTGAATAAGGATGTAGCTGCCCATATTGCCAAATTTACTTCGCCGTTTGAAGAAGGCGGCATCAACAGGCACAAAGCCGATTCTATCTTTTACAATGCCATGGTAATAAGCCCGAGTATCGAAGTGTATTTTCTCGATACAACCGGCAAAGTAATATACTACGAAGCGCCGGACAGCGCCATCCGGCTATGGCGCATTCCCCTGCAAAATATCAATAAGCTCATTTCTTCGAAGGGCGAATCATATACAACCGCACCAGACCCTAAAAATCCCGATCAGCTTAAAATTTTTTCTGCTGCGGAGGTCTATAGCCATGCTAAAAAGCTGGGCTACATCTATGTAATATTAGGCGGCAAAGAATACAGCACGGTAAACGAGCTGTTGTTTAAAAGTCATTTAAGTTCACTG
The DNA here is from genome assembly GCA_965247435.1 of Ilyomonas sp. Lineage (GTDB taxonomy): Bacteria > Bacteroidota > Bacteroidia > Chitinophagales > Chitinophagaceae > Ilyomonas. Next base: position 5,225,848 of record OZ252019.1, read on the forward strand.
GTGATACAGGTGTTTTTTATCATCCTCCTTATTTCGGCGCTCATCAGCCTGTACTACATCCGGCGCTTACAGCGCAAATACAATTATATTATCGGTGTGCTCAACGATTACCTGGCCGGCAACCTGCAGGCCAGGTTTCGTAATGACCGGTACGATGAATTTGCACCCATTATTTTATCCTTCAATACCATGGCAGAGCAGCTTTCCAACAAAATAAAACAACTGCACAATGCCGAGTCGGAGCGCAAGCATTTTATAGCTAACATTTCGCACGACCTGCGCACACCGCTGGCCATCGCCAGCGGCTATACAGAAACGATGCTGGAAAAAACAGATGAAAGCAAACCGGCCGGGCAGCAACAAAAATACCTGCAGCTTGTAAACGCCAAGCTAAAACAGGTAGAGGAAATGGTAATGCAGCTTTTTGAGCTTTCAAGAATGGAAGCGGTGGATTTTACACCGGAAAGAGAACCGTTTGTATTTTCGGAAATACTGCAGGAAAACGTAGCAGCCTTCCAGATTGCTGCTGATAAAAAGCGCATACAATTAGCGTGTATTGGCTGCGAAGAGTTGTCCTGGGTAAATGCAGATATAAAAATGATGGAGCGGGTAGTGCAGAACCTGCTGGAGAATGCAATAAAAAATGCACCGGAAGAAGGCAGGATAAGGATAACATTATTCCGCCGCAACAACCTGTTGTCAGCTACTTTTCAAAACGCGGGCGAGCCTTTGCCGGAAGCATTTATACATAAAATAAACAATAAAGAAAATATAGGTTCGCCGTATGCAAGACGCAATGGCAAAACGGGTTTGGGTTTAGCCATTGTAATGCGTATCCTGCACCTCCATGGGTACGATTTTAAGGCTTCTTCGCATCCTGATGATGGCAACAGCTTTACTTTTACAATGGACGTGATAGAAGCCAATAAATAATACACTTTTAAGATTATATGTGATGCTTTTGTGATAATTGACCTTTAATAGTAGGGTAGCTTTGCCAAAAATCTGCAAACTATGAAAACACAACATGCAAAAGCAAAACTATTAGCCGTGTTACAGCGCCCGAAAGCCAGTAATATCCTGCTGATAGCATTCGTCTCCCTGTTATTTGCCTCCTGCCAAAAAATACGGGAACACCTGCCCGGAAACACAACAGCCGATGTGGTATATGTAGAAACCAACGATTATAGCGGTAACAACAATGCAGTGCTGGCTTATATAAATACAGGGGATAATATGCTGGAACCTTTAACCGGCGCGCCGTTTCTTACTAATGGCGAAGGCGTTGGCAACCTGATGCAGGCGCTTGGCCCCGAAGATTCCGACTCGCAGCTAAAAATTACAGCCGATGGTAAATACCTGCTGGCCATCAACCCCGGCACACATACCATTGCCGTATTCCGCATTGGCGCCAACGGTACGCTTGCGCCGGTAGCCGGCTCGCCTTTCCCGTCCGGCGGACAAACGCCTTCCAGCATAGACATCCGCGGCAACTATGTGTATGTAGTAAATAAAAGCGATGACTACGCGCATCCCATTACCCAAAAACCTAACTATACCACTTTTACTATTGACGGCAACGGTAAGCTTATGCCGGTAGCCGGTTCCACTTACGAAACAACGCCCGGCGCTTCGCCTGCACAGGCACTGGTATCCAACGACGGTAAGTTTTTATTTGGCGCCGATTTTCTTGGGTTTATGCTGGTGCCGCCGGCAGGTACATTGCGGTCATTCACTATCAGCAACGGTTTGCTAACGCCGGTAGCCGGCACACCACAGGAATTACCCGATATGAGCGGCGGTGCATTGGGCTTGTGGCAGCACCCGTCTGCTAATGTATTGTACGTTGGTTTTCCGGTGGTAAATAAAGTAGGCGTATATGCAATTGATGCTGCTACCGGTGGCCTTACCTATAAGACTGCGGTAGCTGCAGGTGCAGCCGCCTGCTGGATAAGAACCAATAAAAGCGGCAACCGGTTGTATGTACTTAATTCCGGTGAAAACACCGTGTCGGTATATAACACCTCCAACCCATGGATGCCTGTTAGCCTGGGCAAGCTTACCCTTAAAAACTCGGGGCCTTTGTACACAAACAACGGTGCTTCTTTTACTACCAGCGAAGACTTCTCGCTTAATTTTTCACCTTCTTACAAAACCCTGTATGTGGTAAGCCAGCATACCAACAAAGACTTTAGCATTGGCAGCTACAACTACCTCCACGCATTGGCGGTAGATGCAGATGGCATGCTTACCGAAAACACAGAGCCGGTACAATTGCCGGTGCCTGCCACGCTAAGGCCGCAGGGCGTAGCGGTTAAAGAAATTATTATTCATAAAGAAAGCGATACCAACATTAAGAATTAAGCTGCTCTTTTAAGGGCAATAATTTTAGAATGTTTTGTTACAAGGGCTGCCTGATTAACCAGGTAGCCCTTGTCTGTTGGTGGTGTAGCGGGAAGAAGCCCTTCAGCAATAATTACCGGAGCTGCACCGGCAATTACCGGTTGATGGCGGGGACGCCATCAACAGCACAGACGCTGCTTTTGGTGAAACAAAGGGCCTGAGAAAAGACCTGAACTAAATTTTAAAACAATCCGGATAAGTATGCTGCCACTTGAATTATTTCAGGTTATCGGCAGATGCCTCTACCGCTGGTGTTGGAAAGAAATATTTAAAGAAATAAAGTAAGCAAAGCAGGAACCCGCAGGGTTCACCTGTTTATAAAAAAAGAGTAAAGGACGGCGATACGACTCCTGCAGAGTCGCCTGGTGAGCAGATTATTCTCCCGCTATAAAGGGGCAATTCCAACGGAATTGTTCTTTCCAACACCTATAATGCCTCACCATCCGGAATATAATGGAGAACTCCAACAAACTTAAGCGACTGTCTATTACGTCTTGCACCTAATTCTTTTTAAATAAATTCATCCGGTTTCGTATCCTTCTTTTGCACACTTTACCATGCACTTAGCCGCAATCCAAAATCTATTACCCAAAACCAAATACTGCCGTTACTTTTGCTGCTCTATTAAAATTATTATAATGGTTGATGTAATTCTCGGGCTGCAATGGGGCGATGAAGGCAAAGGAAAAATAGTAGATTATTTTGCGCCTAACTACGATGTGATTGCACGCTTTCAGGGCGGGCCCAATGCCGGCCACACGCTGTATGTGGAAGGTAAAAAAATCGTGCTTCACCAGATACCGTCGGGCATCTTTCACCAGAACACAATTAATATCATCGGCAACGGCGTAGTGCTCGACCCGGTAACGCTGAAGCGGGAGTGCGATACCGTAGCATCGTTTGGCATTGATGTGCGCAAAAACCTGTTTATCTCCGAGCGTACCAATCTTATTGTACCTACACACCGCGCGCTGGACAAGGCTTCGGAGCTATCCAAAGGCGAATCGAAGATTGGTTCAACGCTTAAAGGCATTGGCCCGGCGTATATGGATAAAACCGGCCGCAATGCATTGCGTGTGGGCGACATGCTGGGCAAAAATTTTACGACCGATTATATTAAGTTGCGCCTGAAGCACCAGAAAATATTAGACAGCTATCATTTCAACGAAGATATATCCGCATGGGAGGAAGAGTTTTTTGAAGCGATGGAGTTTTTGCACACGCTTCCGGTAGTCAATGGCGAATACTTTATCAATAATCATTTGTCGCAAGGCAAAAAAATATTGGCCGAAGGTGCGCAGGGCAGTATGCTGGATGTTGATTTTGGCACTTTCCCGTTTGTTACTTCTTCCAATACCATTTCGGCCGGCGTATGTACGGGCTTGGGCGTGGCGCCGCAAAAAATACGGGAAGTGTTGGGCGTTACCAAAGCCTACTGCACCCGCGTAGGCAGCGGTCCTTTTCCTACTGAGCTGGAAGACACTACGGGCGAAGAACTGAGAAAGATCGGCTCCGAATTTGGCGCCACTACGGGCCGGCCGCGGCGTTGCGGCTGGATAGACCTGGTGGCCCTTAAATATTGCTGCATGATTAACGGCGTAACGCAGGTGGTAATGACGAAAGCCGATGTACTGGATGCCTTTGAAGAGCTGAACGTCTGCACCGCCTATAATATAAACGGCGAAGAAAAAACCGAAGTGCCTTTTCAAATGGCAAAATTAAAAATACAGCCTGTTTATAAGGCTTTTACCGGCTGGAACATGGATACCACTGCTATAAAAGATGCAGCGCATTTGCCTTCTTCCATGTCCACCTATATTAACTTTATTAATGACTACATTAAGGCCCCGGTAAAATACGTTTCCAATGGCCCGGGCCGCGAACAGATAGTAACAATATAAATGTTGCCGGAAAGGCAAAATTTTTTTTGCTGATTGAAAAACTCGTTGAAATTTTACGTTGATAATTTTAGGAACTATGGCAAAATCTGTGAACAGGAAAACACCGGGTACAACCCCAAAAACAAACAGCAAAGAAGCTGACAAAAAGCCTTCTCCCAAAAGCAAAAAACAACCGGAAGAGGATGGCGACGACTTAGAAGACGAGGAGGAAACTACCGCCAAAGTGGGAAGTAAAAATGCCAAAGCTGCCAGGTCTAAAAGCGAAGACGATGACGAGGAGGCCGAAGAAGTGGAAGATGACTGGGAAAAAGTAGAGGAAGAAGATAACTGGGATCCAGATTTTGATGAGTTTGATATTCCAAAATCAAAGAGTGGCGGCAGCGTTAAAAAGGCAGCAGGCAAAAAGACTGAGGAAGAAGATTTCAAGCCGGATGAAGACTTTAAAGAGTTTGATCTCTTTAACGACAAAAGCGGTGGCTACGACGATGACGATGATGACTTTTAACCGGTATCATTTTGCAGCGCCGCACCGGGTTATTTATTATTGACGATGTTGTTACTTACAAACAGCAAATGCTGAACTGGGCTAACCGGTTTGGCATTTGCTGTTTTTTGGATAGCCATTCCTACGCCGGCGGCTACCGCAGGTACGACTGCCTGCTGGCGGCTGGCGCGGCAACAGTTTTTTCGCCGGCGCGCAACCTGCTTCCGCAGTTAAAAGAATTTACCAGGAAAAACAACGACTGGCTGTTCGGGCACATCAGCTACGATGTAAAAAATGAGATAGAAAGCCTTACTTCTGCGCACCCCGATAATATTCAGTTTCCGCTGCTGTTCTTCTTTCAGCCGCAAACGGTTATCACGCTAAAAGGCAATGCGCTTACCATCGCCTGCATTAATGAAGCGCCACAAGACATTTACGGGCAAATAAGCAATGAGCCAATCGCCATAACCGGCAACCAGCTACCGGCGGTTGCTTTACAGTCAGGTATTAACAGGCAGGCGTATATAGCAACTATACAAAAATTGCAGCAGCATATCCTGCGCGGCGATTGTTACGAAATCAATTTTTGTCCGCAATTCTATGCAGAAAACTGCCTTATTGATCCTTTGAGAGTATATAAAAATTTAGTGAACATTTCACCTACGCCGTTTGCAGCTTATTATAAATTGAATGAACTGTACGCGCTGTGTGCAAGCCCCGAAAGGTATCTGCAAAAGACAGCAACTACACTCATCGCACAGCCCATTAAAGGCACTGCAAAAAGGGATGGCGACCGGCAAAAAGATGCGGACTTACAGCAGCAGTTATTGCACAGCGCAAAAGACCGGAGTGAGAATGTGATGATAACCGACCTGGTGCGTAACGACCTTAGTAAGATAAGCAGCGAAGGCAGCGTGCAGGTAACAGAATTGTTTGGCATTTATGCCTATCCGCAGGTGCACCAGATGATTACGACTATTACCGGCGATGTACCGGCCGGTATAAACATAGCAGAGGTGCTGCAGGCCACCTTCCCGATGGGCTCTATGACGGGCGCGCCCAAGCGCAGGGTAATGCAACTGATAGAGCAGTATGAAACTGCTAAGCGCGGTTTGTACGCGGGTAGCATCGGCTACATAACACCGGATAATGATTTCGATTTTAATGTAGTTATAAGAAGCATTCTGTACAATGCGGCTACGCAATATATTAGCTGCTCCGCAGGCAGCGCCATTACGTTTTACAGCGATGCTGCGGCAGAATATGAAGAATGTTTACTAAAAGCAAAAGCAATGCAGCAGGCGCTGGGCAGCGATTTATTGTAAATGGTTGATTGTTAATTGAAAAAATAATAGTTAGCTATTGAATATTGTAAGCATCCGAACGGTGTGCTAACCTATAGGCTGATAGTTTAGCCGCTAAGCAATGAGTAAGCAGCGGCTGCGCGGAGCGCTGTTTACCTCCCCCGCTAACTCTACCTCCCTTAACTCTTATTCTCCACAGTGAAAGGAAAGCTGTCAGCAACGATTTGCAGGCATTAGCAGGTAAGGAAGTAAACGTTTAGTTAAAAGCAGCAGCATTCTTTTTCTCTTTTGCATTATACCAAATGCGCCTTACTTTCATGCACTATGAAATGCTTTACGCTGCTTCTCGTCTGTACATCTGTTTTCTTTTGCGCAACAGCACAAAAAACTGCATCTTCCCTTTCCTATAAAACCACCATACCCGAATCGGTTGGGGTCAGCAGCAGCAGGCTGAACAAAGCCATTACTGCAATTGCCGACAGCGCCATCCGGGCACATGCCATACCGGGCTGCGAAGTGCTGGTAGCACGCAAAGGCCAAGTGGTGTATTATAAAACTTTCGGCTACTTAAACTACGATAGCCTGGAGCAGGTTACAAAAAGTACGCTATACGATTTAGCGTCGGTAACCAAAGTATCGGCTACCACCGTTTCAATCATGAAGTTGTATGAACAAAAGAAAATAGACCTGCATGCAACCCTGGGCACTTATCTTCCGTGGGTGCGGGGAAGTGATAAAGACAGCCTGCGCATTGACGATATTCTGCTGCACCAGGCCGGCCTGATACCCGATGTTATTTTTAGTAAAGAAACTTTAGACTCCGCTACTGGCAGGCCCCTGGCCAATTTTTATAAAGAAATTCCGGATGCACTGTACTCCGTGCGGGTAGCCGATAATATGTACCTGCGCAAAGACTGGCCGGATACTATGAATCTGCGTATTGTACAAAGTCCGCTCCTGCTGCCTGTTAAGTATGTGTATAGCGACCTTGATTTTATTTTTCTGGGTAAGATAGTAGAGCAGTTGTCGGGTAAAACACTGGATAAATATGTGGCGGAAAATTTCTATAAACCGCTTACCATGTACACTACCACCTTTATACCTAAAGAGCGGGGCTTTTCTATTGCGGCTATTGCACCTACCGAAAAAGAAAAATTTTTCCGGATGGAATTGCTGCGGGGCGATGTGCACGACCCCAGTGCAGCGATGTATGGCGGCGTTGCCGGGCACGCAGGCTTATACAGCAATGCCTATGATTTAGCTAAATTATACCTGATGCTGTTGAACGGCGGCAGCAGAAACGGCAAACGCTTTTTTGATAAAAAAACAATTGCGCTTTTTACCGGTTATCATAGCAATATCAGTCGCCGGGGTTATGGTTTCGATAAGCCGGAAAAGGACAATGCCACCAACAGCGATCCTTATCCATCTAAGTATGCATCGCCGCAAGCCTTTGGCCATACGGGCTTTACAGGCACCTGCGTATGGGCCGACCCGAAAGAAGATCTGCTTTTTATTATGCTGTCGAACCGGGTGTGTCCACAGGGCGGCGAAAACAACTTGCTAAGTACGCTAAGTGTCCGCCGCAATATGCTCGATGCCGTGTACAAGGCGATTATTAAGAAGGAAGCAGCGAAAGGCGGGCAGTGATATTTGATTGCCAATTGTAAAATGCCAACGGTCAATCGGGCACAGTGCATGATATGTGTAACTTAAACACTTTTTTTAAACCCGTAACCCGTAACCTTTCAACCCCTTTTCCCCTCCAGCCTGCCCAGGATATCATTCATAATATCTATCTGCACTTCCTGTATCTCCATCATTTTGGATTGCTGGTTATTAATCAGGTGATCAATCTTTTCGTGCAGCAGCCGGATCTCCAGTTCCGATTTCAGGTTAATGATATAATCGCTTTTAGCACGCTCACGGTCTTTCTTTTCCTGCCGGTTCTGGCTCATCATTATCAGCGGCGCCTGCATAGCTGCTACGCAGGATAAAAGCAGGTTCAGCAGTATAAACGGATACGGATCAAATGCCCGCGCGGCAATAGCTACATTCAAAGCCATCCAGCAGCAAAGAAAAACGCTGAAGATGATAATGAACTTCCAGCTACCTACAAAGGCGGCCACCTTATCCGATAAACTATCGCCAAATGTAAGTTGCTTGTCCAGTTTATCCTCCGCTATATCGTGGCTTACAATTTCATGCCGCTGCAAGGCCGTAATTACTTTTGTTTCCAGCTCGCCGAGCGTACCGGTTTCCTGCTGCAGTGAGCTTTGTATATACTTGTTGCGGTAGTCATTGAGTTCAGTCAATGAGAGCTGGCTGTTTTCATTAAAATCAGGATGTTCTTTTTGTATTTCTTTCAGCACACATTCGCGTACCTGGTTACCGGTTACTTTTTCCTTTGCCGGGTAAGATTTGCCCGAAACTGAACTGCTAAACGTTTGCATATTCCTGGTTATTCATTTTGTTTTTATAAGCAGGCAATACTGCTGCTATAAGGCGCTGCCTGCGCCGTTTCCCGGCTTACCTTTCCCTTCTTCCCTTTGTCCTTTTCACTGCCCTGCATCCACAACGCGTCACATATATTTCTTCAGTACCATAAACAAAACTTTCCTGTCCGCATCACTCAATACCTGTAAACTATCTCCTTCAAAATGCCGGTGAAAAGCTGTAAAAGCAGCGGTAGTATCCCTTACGTCATAACCAATAATGCGCAGGGCCTGCAGATTGCTGAAGTCTGGCGGAACTACCACATTGGTCGTATCATCATACCAATATCCGAAACCCCTTTCTGCCAGCGCTTTCCAGGGAAAATAAGGGCTGGGGTCGTTCTTACGTACGGGTGCAATATCGCCATGCCCGATAAAGTTTTCTGCCGGTATATTGTATTTCTTTTTCAACGAAGTTAAGAGGTGCAGCAGGCCCGTAATCTGCGGCCCGGCAAACGGTTCAAAGCCATTGTTGTCCAGCTCTATACCAATAGAAGAAGAGTTGATGTCCTTATTACTGCCCCAGCGCGAAAGGCCGGCGTGCCACGCGCGCAGGTAATCGTTCAGCAGGTGATATACGGTGCCGTCTCTGCCAATCACGTAGTGCGCACTTACCTGTGTACGCACAAGGGTAAATGTCCGCAACGTTTGCCTGGCTGAGTCTTGCGCCGTATGATGAATAATGACATAGTTGGGCTTACGCAGATTAAAGTTGACCGTACCAACCGCATAAGGCATTGGCGCTATAGAATCCAGGCTGTCGTTGGATGGAAAGACCCGGATTGATTTTGCCAGCGCTTTGGCCTGCTGCTTATATACTTTATTGGTAGCCTTGTAAGGATTGTGCGAGCAACTGTAGTTGATGTAAATAAGCACTGCCGCACAGAAAAGAAAAATCATTTTCATAGCATAAAAATAATTGTTTGAACCACAAAGCCACAAAGTAAAAAAGTTGCATAACCTTTTTTCTGAGTTAATTGGTACCTGAGCGATTTATATTTATAAAAACAGTTTGTTCTTACCCTGAAAATCAGGTATTGCTGCTTTGCAGCTTTACTTGCTTGGCCTATCTTTTGAACAGGCTTTGTAAAAAATTAAAATGCCCGAAGGCCCGCTGTTAGTAATGTGGAAAGAACAGGTGCAATCGTTTATTGGGAAACGGGTAACCGCTATAGAAAACAATACCAAATTAGATGCAGCACGTATGCTGGGTAAGCCAATTACCGGCATTAAAACATGGGGCAAACATTTTTTAATCTGCTTCGACGGCTTTACGCTGCGCATCCACTTTTTAATGTTTGGCGATTTGTTTATCAATCACCGTAAGCCGCCGGAGAAACCCATCAAATTAAGCCTGCAGTTTGAGGAAGGCGAACTGGTTTTTTACAGTTGCGCCATGCGTTTTATAGAAGAGCCGTTGGAGACCCTATACGACTGGAGCACCGACGTAATGAGCGATGCATGGGACGTAAAAAAGGCAAAGCAGAAACTGAAAAGGATGCCGGATGCTTTGGTGTGCAATGCCTTATTAAATCAGGAAATTTTTTCGGGTATCGGTAATATTATTAAAAACGAAGTTTTGTTTCGCGTGCAGGTGCAGCCGCAAAGCCTGGTTGGTAAAATACCGGCGAAGCAGTGGAATGAAATTTTAAAACAGTTGATTGTTTACAGCTACGAGTTCCTGGAGTGGCGCAAAGCCAACGTGTTCCGGCAGCACTGGCTGATTAATGCGCGCAAGTTGTGCCCGAGAGACAATACGCTTTTTGTAAAAACCTATATGGGCGAAAACGAGCGCCGCACTTATTATTGTCCGGTATGCCAGGTGCTGTATATATAGTAAAAAAGGAAGTGCTGAGTTTACTTCCGGCAACCGCATTTTTAGCACATAGTTTGTTTGCACACCCGTAAAACCTGGAAAACATTCATGAACAATCTATACCGTCCCGTAGGTTCGTTTTATAAAGACGGCGCCTGCGATTTTGTAGTATGGGCGCCCGGGAAAGAATCGGTAACGCTAAGCATTACACATCCATATAAAAATACGTACGCGCTGCAAAAAGATGAGTGGGGTTATTGGCAAACTACTTTGCAGGATGTGCAACCTGGCCTGCGCTATCAGTACCGTATTAATGGAGGGGAGGAGCGTCCCGACCCGGCTTCCCGTTCGCAGCCCGAAGGCGTACACAAAGCGTCGGAGGTAATTGACAGAAAATTTGCCTGGACAGACAATGGCTGGAAAGGTTTACCGCTGGAAGACCTGGTTCTTTATGAATTGCATACGGGCACATTTACACCACAACAAAGCTTTGAAGGCGTTATCAGTAAACTCAATTACTTAGCTGACCTGGGCATCAACGCTATTGAAATAATGCCCCTTGGCCAGTTTCCCGGCGGGCGCAACTGGGGTTACGACGGCGTGTATTGCTTTGCTGTACAAAACACTTACGGCGGTGCGGCCGGACTCAAAAAATTAGTGAATGCCGCCCATGCAAAAGGCATTGCCGTGATATTGGATGTTGTCTATAACCACCTTGGTCCGGAAGGCGGCTACCTTGGCAGTTACGCGCCTTATTTTACCAGCAAGCACAAAACGCCCTGGGGCGATGCGCTCAACTTTGGTGAAGCATACAGCGATGGCGTGCGCAATTATTTTTTGCAAAATGCACTGATGTGGCTGGACGAATTTCATATTGACGGACTGCGCCTTGATGCGGTACATGCCATCATAGACTATAGCGCCAAACATTTTATGAAACTGCTGAAAGAAGAAGTAAACAAACTGGCCGAAAGAACCGGCAGGAAAAAGCTTTTAATAGCAGAGCTGGACCTTAACGATCCGCGTTACATTAACCCGGCAACTAAAGGCGGCTACGGGCTGGATGGCCAGTGGATGGATGAATTTCACCATGCCATACATGCTGTGCTTACCGGGGAAAGAGACGGCTATTATGAAGACTTCGGAACGATGCAGGAAGTAGAAAAAGCTTTCCGCGATACTTATGTATATGATGGCTGCTACTCACCGCACCGCAAAAAGCTGTTTGGTGGCAGTGCAACGGACAATCACTTCGGGCAGTTTGTAGTTTTCTCTCAAAACCACGACCATATCGGCAACCGTGCCATCGGCGACCGGCTTACTGCAACGTTATCATTCGAAGCGCTGAAATTAGCTGCAGCCCTCGTCTTGCTTTCGCCGTATGTACCGATGCTTTTTATGGGGGAAGAATATGGAGAAAAATCGCCTTTTTTATACTTCACTTCGCATAGCGATGCAGACCTGATAAAGGGCGTATCGGAAGGCCGGAAAAAAGAGTTTGCCCATTTCAATTTTAAAGAAGAATTTCCGGATCCGCAGCACGCGCACACCTTCGTAAAATCAATACTGTCCTGGAATACCCGCGATGAAGAACCGGCCGCAATGCTTTTGTTTTACAAACAATTGATTCAGCTCCGAAAAACCCTGAAGCCCTTACAGGCAAAGAGCCGCAGCTCTATGGTAGTGCACCCGGTAAACAAGGGCAAAGTATTAACGATTGAAAGAAAAAGCGGTGCGGAGACCCTTTTCATCCTCTTTAATTTTAATAAAGAGCAAAACAGCTATACACTTCCGGCAGCCACTCCATGTACTAAGCTATTCGATTCTTCTTCGCCGCAATGGAAAGGCCCGGGAGAGCTGGCGCCGCTAACCATTGATGCACGGGAAATCATTAAGCTTAATCCGTTTTCCGCTATCATTTTACAACCAATAAATAAGTAACTACCGTATGTATTTTCCTTCTTCCACATACCGCATTCAGCTCAACAGCAGCTATACCTTCAGCGACTTAAAAAAAATTATTTCCTACCTGCATAGGCTCGGGATTTCTACGGTGTATGGCGCGCCCATCACCACGGCTACCAAAGGCAGCACACACGGGTACGACGTAAGCAACCCCGATATACTGAACCCCGAAATCGGCACCGTAGCACAACTGGAACAAATGGCGGTGCAACTGCAGGAGTACGGCATGGGCTGGCTGCAGGACATCGTACCGAACCACATGGCTTTTGTGATGGACAACGAGCGCCTTGCTGATGTGCTGGAGCGTGGCCCGCAGTCGGCCTACTACAACTATTTCGACATTAACTGGAACCACCCCGACCCGGTATATAACGGCAGGCTGATGGTGCCCTTTATCGGTAAAGATCTGGATGAAGCGATAGATAGCAACGAAGTGAAATTAGTATATGGCGATGCCGGTTTTCACATCGCTTATGTTAATGCGCAGTACCCGGTGGCGGCAGATACATACACGATTATTTTTTCTTCATTACAAGATGAGAAATTAGCTGCATTAAATGAAGACTTGTACGCGCAACTAAGCGCCGACATAACAGCATGGAACAGTTATAAAAAAGAATGGCTGCAAAAGCTAAAACCTTTTGAAAGCAGCGTTCGGGAAAGCGTTGAACAAATCAACAATAATAAAAGCTTATTGCGGCAATTGCTCAGCAGGCAGTATTACATCTTAACCTGGTACAAGGTAACAGAACAGGAAATTAACTTTCGCCGTTTCTTTACCGTAAACCAGTTGATGTGCCTGCGCATGGAAGAGGAATTTGTGTTCGGTGATTATCACCGGTTCATTTATAATCTATACAAAAAAGGCCTTGTGCAGGGCGTACGCATAGACCATATTGATGGCTTGTACCATCCGCAGCAATATGTGCAGCGGCTGCGCAGTTTATTTGGCGGCGACTGCTATATCATTGCCGAAAAAATACTGGAGTATAATGAAGATATGGCGCGCGACTGGGACCTGCAGGGTACCAGCGGCTACGAGTTTTTATCATTCACCAACCAGTTGCTGACGAGTAAAGAGGGCGGTGAAAAGGTGCTAAGTTTTTACAAAGAGTTAGTGCCGGCTACAAAAAACTACGAGGAGCTGGTGTTTGATAAAAAACATCATTTTCTATACGACCAGATGGGCGGCGAACTGCAAAACCTGTTGCAGATGGTGGCCGACCTAAAGATTTTTGAAGAAGAAAAATATAACAAAGAAGATCTGCAAAAAGCGCTTGGCGTTTTAATGGCCTGCTTCCCGGTTTACCGTATTTATCCGGATGGTTATCCTATAAATGAAATCGCTGTACCTATTGTACAGCAGGCGTTTCAGAAAGCGGCAGCGCATCTTGGAGAAGACGCGAAACAGGAATTAGACCTGCTGGAAAGCGTATTTTTTGCCGATGGCGCCGGGCCGGGGGACGGCAACAAATTATTGTTCCTCATGCGGCTGATGCAGTTTACCGGCCCGTTAGCTGCCAAAGGCGTGGAAGACACTACCTTTTACGTGTATAACCCGCTGATCTCGCACAACGAAGTAGGCGATTCACCCTTTCAGTTAGGTGTTGACACTGCTGCTTTTCATGATAAAATGGTAAGCCGGAAACAAAACAATCCGTATTCTTTAAATGCCACTTCCACGCACGACACCAAGCGGGGCGAAGATGCGCGCATGCGTATTAATGTACTGGCAGAAATGACGGGCGAATGGACACAGGCTGTTAATAACTGGCGGATGGCAAACACGCCTTATATCAAAATGATTGACAACAAACCTGCGCCATCTACCAACGATGAATATTTTATTTACCAATCGCTCCTCGGCGCTTTTCCCGAAGACCTGCAGGTAACGGATGCGTTTATAGAGCGCTCACACGCCTTTATACAAAAGGCGCTGCGCGAAGCGAAAGTAGCAACCACTTACGATGCGCCGAACACGGGCTATGAAGATGCCTGTAAAGATTTTATCAGCGCTATCCTTAGCAGCAATCATACTTTCTTACAAAGCTTTATTCCTTTTTTACAAAGCGTGATAGAATATGCAATCGTTTATTCGCTGGAGCAGGTGCTGGTAAAAATAACGGCGCCCGGCATACCCGATATTTACCAGGGCTGCGAGTTGTGGGATTTAAGCTATGTAGACCCTGATAACCGCAGGCCGGTAGATTATGAATGCCGCATCAGTGCGCTGGATAGTATCATCCAGAAGGAAAGCGAAAGCACGGAAGCCCTGCTATCGTTTATACAAAAACACAAGCAGGAAGGCCGCGAAAAATTGTTTGTCACTTACAAAGCGCTCAATTACCGCAATGCGCATAACGATTTGTTTTTGGAGGGCGGGTACCTGCCGGTAAGTGGTAACGATAACGTAGTGGCGTATGCGCGCAAACGCGATGACCAATGGGCGCTAATTGTTTTCCCGGTAAACATTAAAGCAATTACCGATAGCGCCGGCACCTTGCTGGGCGAAAAAGCGTGGAGCAACAGCACTTTGCAACTGCCTGCAGACGCGCCCGCGCAATGGAAAAATGTTTTTACCAATGAAATAGTAGCAACTGATAAATCCTTGTTGTTGAAAGAGGTGTTTGCGAAGTTCCCCGTTGCGTTGCTGGAAGGTGTTTGAGTGTATAGGCTGATTAGTGAGCTGAAATATTATTGTTTAAGTAAAGTACCATACTATACAACTCATTTATTATTGAATATGGACACCAGGGATTTAGAAAGCTTGATTTCATGCCTGTAACTTTTGTTTAGCTGGCAAGCATATTATGTACGATTGCAGCAGCAACTGATTCGGATATTATAGAGTTATTCAATTGCCAATGCATTAAGTACGGAATGCAAATTGTGTAGCAGTCATTGGCCTAACGCATATACAAGACCATAAACTTTAGCATAACTATAGTAGCACACTTTTGCTGCCAAAGGCTTTCTTATTTTTTTGGATATTACTTTTGCGCCACCAATACCGCTGTACGCGGTGCTGCATTGATACATAACCGCAACAATGAAGAAGCCTGTTTTACTCGCCCTTTGCATCGCGATATTAATACCTGTTATCAGTTACTTATTTGTAAAATATGCCAGTGAACAAGCCATTGACATGCCGCATCATTACTTACCGGATAGCACGGTAAACCGGGTGAAGGATGGTAAGATGATCGAAGATACGGTGTGGCATACGGTAGCGGATATCCGGCTGCAAAACCAGTTGGGCGATACCGTAAACCTCTACGATATTCAGAACAAGGTGATCGTATGCGATTTCTTTTTTACCAGTTGCGCCGGCATTTGTCCCAGGCTAACAGCCAATATGGTAAAGCTGCAACGCTCCTTCGCCAAGGGCGGCGACGAATACCACCGGGTAGATACTTCGGTAGTGCAGTTTGTATCATTTACCATAGATCCGGAGCGGGACTCGGTAAAGCGTTTGAAAGACTATGCAGATAAATTTGGTGTAAGCCATGATAACTGGTGGATGCTCACCGGCAACCGCGATTCTGTTTACAATTTTATTTTTGAACAGCTAAAGGTAGATAAGTACAGCACCGAACCCATTGATTCTAACTTTGCGCATACCAGCCGCTTTGTATTGATAGATAAACTGCACCAGGTACGCGGCTTTTACGATGGCCTGGATAGTGCTTCACTTAATAAATTAGCGCAGGATATTGGCCTGCTGATGGTAGAAAAAGCTACTAACCCCGAACCACTGCCATTCGATCCCGTAATGATGGCCATTTTCTTTGCATTAACCATCATTATAGTAGTGGTGGCAATAAGGCTTTTATTCAGAAAAAAACCCCAGCCAACTGTATAATATGTTAGCAGCGACGTTTAAAAAAAATGATAAAAGGGCCAAATGGCTGATCGGCGTCTTTTCGTTTGTAGTGTTTGCGGCAGTGGTATTGCTAGGCAACGTACACTTTGCTATTACGGTACCGTTTGATGTACACATTTTTGCAGTAGCCAATGCAATTATGAACAGTGCAATTGCTATACTTTTAATAGCTGCGTTGCTGGCAGTAAAAAGGGGCAGCTACAAACTACATAAACAGTTAATGATTGCCGCATTGATATTATCCGTTCTTTTTCTCGTATCCTACATTGCGCATCACCTGCTGGCCGGCGAAGCAAGGTATGGCGACAGCAACCACGACGGCGATGTTTCGGCCGCGGAGTTAGCTGCTGTTGCCGGCACACGGACGTTGTATTTTGCCATTCTCATCACACATATCTTCTTAGCCAGCGTTATCCTTCCTTTTATTTTATATACTGCCTACAAAGGCTTAACCGGCGAATTTGCACAGCACAAAAAAATTGCAAAATACACCTGGCCCTTATGGCTGTATGTAGCAGTTACGGGGCCGGTAGTATATTTAATGATCAGTCCTTACTATCGCTGAGTGATGATAAGTAAAGAGATATAGTATAATATTACATAGCTATATTACCGCTTCTAATTGCTCCAGTTCTGCTTCTGTAAATAGCTTTGATTTAATGTAGAAACGAACGCCCAGCGGGATTTCCAGGGAGAAACTGCTGCCCCGCCCGCGCGTAACATCGAGTATCAGTTGTGTATGTTTCCAATATTCAAACTGGTCTTTACCCATATAAAATTTACAGCCGCCTACTTCGCCCAGGCACACATCGCTGCCGCCCACTTTAAATTCGCCGTCGGGGAAGCACATCGGCTGCGAGCCGTCGCAGCAGCCACCGCTCTGGTGAAACATCAGCGGCCCGTTTGCAGCACGTAGTTTTTCTATCAGTTCTATAGCAGCATCCGTTGCTAATATTCGTTGTATCATGGACCAGGATTAATGAGATTTTGGAATGATATAATCAAACCACAGCGTTTGTAGTTTTTGCAGGTACCGCTGTGGTTTGATTATATCCTTATAAAATTATACTGAAATCGCCAGTAGAAGGTGTCTGACACTTTCGAAGTGTCTGACACCTTTTTACACTTTTTACAGCGTACAAGTTCTGCTAAACAGCGGTTAAAAGAAACCCAGCTTATTTTTGCTGTAGGAGATCAGCATGTTCTTCGTCTGGCGGTAATGGTTCAGCATCATCTTATGCGTTTCCCTGCCGAAGCCCGATTTTTTATAGCCGCCGAACGGTGCATGTGCCGGGTAAGCATGGTAGCAGTTGACCCATACGCGGCCGGCCTGTATGGCGCGTGGTACCTGGTACAGCTCATGTGCATCGCGTGTCCATACGCCGGCGCCCAAGCCATACAAGGTATCGTTAGCGATTGCAATCGCTTCTTCAGTCGTTTTAAACGTAGTAACAGAAACCACCGGCCCAAAAATTTCTTCTTGGAAAATGCGCATTTTGTTATGCCCTTTAAAGATGGTTGGCTGTATGTAAAAGCCATGCTCCAGCCCGCTGTTGATGTGGAAAGCCTCGCCGCCGCAAAGCACCTGCGCGCCTTCCTGTTTACCAATATCCAGGTAGCTTAGTATTTTGTTGTACTGGTCTTCCGATGCCTGCGCGCCCATCATCGTGTTTGCATCCAACGGGTTGCCCATGCGGATGGCTTGCGTGCGGCGCACCACACGCTCCATAAATTTATCGTAGATGCTTTCGTGCACTAAGATGCGGCTGGGACAGGTGCATACTTCGCCCTGGTTAAGGGCAAACATCACCGCGCCTTCAACTGCTTTATCAAAAAATTCATCATCGGCGTCCGCTACCGACGGGAAGAAAATATTCGGGCTTTTACCGCCCAATTCCATTGTTACCGGGATCAGGTTTTCAGACGCGTATTGCATAATCAACCGGCCGGTCGTTGTTTCACCCGTAAAAGCTACTTTACTTGCTTTGGGTGAGCTTGCCAGGGGTTTACCAGCTTCTACGCCGAAACCAGTAACAATATTCAGTACGCCGGGCGGCAGTAAATCACCAATCAATTCCATTAGCACCATGATGCTGGTAGGCGTTTGTTCGGCCGGCTTCACTACCACGCAGCAGCCCGCAGCCAGCGCCGGCGCTATCTTCCACGTGGCCATCAGCAGCGGAAAATTCCACGGGATAATCTGGCCAACCACACCAATCGGCTCATGCACCTGCAGGCTTACGGTAGTTTCGTCGTGTTCGCTCATCGTGCCTTCTTCGGCACGTATCACCCCGGCATAATAGCGGAAATGATCTATCACCAGGGGCAAATCGGCCAGGCGCGTTTCGCGGATAGCTTTACCATTGTCAATGGTTTCTACAATAGCCAGGTACTCTAAATTGTCTTCGATGCGCTGCGCAATTTTTAGCAGGATGTTACTTCGGGTGGCAGCAGCCGATTTGCTCCATTTTAGAAAAGCAGCCCAGGCGGCATCAAGTGCCTTGTCTATGTCTTGTGCATTGCCACGGGCGGCCTGTGTAAATACTTTACCATCAATCGGTGATACATTATCGAAGTATTCGCCGCCGGATGGCGCTGTCCATTCTCCGTTGATGTAATGGTCGTAGCGGTCTTTGAATTGCGGGCGGGCGGCTACCGTAGATTTGGGAGCAGCCATTGTTGCGGTACTCATACAGGCAAGTGTTTTTATCGTTATTTAATACTATAAAGGTTGTACTATTTGAAATGGAAACAAAATAATTGTAGTTTTTTAGCATTGTGTTGGATTGCGGCTGTATTAAGATAAAATGGTTGGTAGCTATTTGAAAAAGAAGTAAAAAGTGTTTTTATTTTTATACATATGAGGAAAGGAATCGTTGATACGTAAAGCAGGATACATAGGTTGTGTTGATGCAAGTTATAGAGTTGTGTTATGTATATTTGGGAGTTAGCGGCAGTTACAGATAGACAGTAACCAATGACAATAGAAAAGATAAATGAAATACCAAAACATAAGAGAAGAAGAACTAAAAAACAAGATTGCACAAGATTATTTTTGGATCTACGACTGCTCTAAAATAGTTGGCAACGTTGACTTTAGTGTATGTATGCACCAAAGCCAAAAAGAGTTGTTTGAACAGGAATCTTTATTGTGGGCAGAAGCAAAAACAGGCACATCTGATATTTATAATTCCCTCGTTCAACTTATATTAACTATTGGCAAGGCAAGAACGTTCGATAAATTTCTTCCGCCTCCCATGCTTGGCGCTTTTGACGGCGAAAAAATTGCATTTATCCCTTACACCGACATTTACGAAGTGTTTTATATAAACGACTTCAACTGGAATGTGACACCTTCCAACCATAATACCAAAGAGTTTATATTCATTCACGGGAAGGTGAAGACGATTATTGATACCAAAACGCTACTTTTTAATTACCTGAAAGACGACAGAGAGTTAAAGCAATTTATCAAAAAGAATTTCATTGTTGGCAAATTTGGATTGACAAAGACCAGGATTGACAAAAACAATTTTATGGTCATTTACAACAAGTGGCTGCAACATGTAAAGCCAACTATTGCAGTGAATTGGGACGTTGCGAAAAAGAGCGGAATCATTGATGGCGACTTCTATCTTGCCGACCTCCTTTCGCACGAAAACAATACTTTAAAAGAGAAGCTTTTTGTATTACTGAAACAAGACCACTACGAACTTGACCGAACTCTAAATAAATCAGGGTTATTTAGTCATAGTGAAACAGCTTTTAAAGACAAACAAGTTGCGCATACTCAATTCTGGAACAAATACGACCGACCACCAAAAGAAGAATATTGGGACTATATTGTAGAACGCAGAGACCTGCTTGTACCGCAAGATGTGAGGGAGAGAAAAGGAAGTTTTTTTACACCGCAAATGTGGGTTGAACTTTCTCAAAAATATCTGACTGATGTTTTAGGAGTTGACTGGCAAGACGAATATTATATATGGGATTGTGCAGCAGGTACGGGCAATTTATTAACCAACCTTACCAACAAGTATAACATCTGGGCTTCTACCCTTGACAAACAAGATGTGGAAGTAATGCACGATAGAATAGACACGATGAACCAGAATTCTATTGATGGTAATGGCTCAAATTTATTGCACGACCACGTATTTCAGTTCGACTTTTTGAATGACGATTTTACAACATTACCAAAACCGCTGCAAGACATCATTAATGATCCCGAAAAACGAAAGAAGCTGGTTGTTTATATTAATCCGCCTTATGCGGAAGCAGGAAGCACAATAAAAGGAGATGCAAAAACGAACGTTTCAAATCAAACTATAGTTCATAAAAAGTATTCTAAAATACTTGACGATTATGCAAAACGGGAATTGTTTATTCAATTCTTCGCGCGCATTTATGAAGAAATTCCGGGAGGAATTATTGCCCAGTTTTCAAAATTAAAAATTATACAAGCGCCATATTTCGTTGGTTTCAGGAATTATTTTTTAGCCGACTTGAAATCAATGTTTGTTGTACCTGCAAATTCATTTGACAATGTAACAGGAAGGTTTCCAATCGGGTTTTTTATTTGGGACACGAGTAATAAAATTCGGTTTGTTGAGAAGCACGCAGATGTCTATAATTCAGAAGGAATTTTTGAAGCGGAGAAATTATTTTCAAGCTACGATAATTTTAAAAACATCAATGATTGGCTAAGACCAACGTGGAAAAATACAGACAATCGCTTGGCTTACCTTGCTTGCAATAGCAATGATTTTAAAAATTCAGCGGGTGTATTTATTCAATTGACCAAAAGCAATCAAACTTCTACCTATTACAAGCCTATTTCTGTTAGTAATCTAATTCAATCTTCAATATATTTTACTGTTCGTCATAGCATAGAAGCAACGTGGCTCAATGATCGAGATCAGTTTTTATATCCAAATAATGGCTGGGAAAATGATAGCGAATTTCAAAATGACTGCTTAACTTTTACGCTTTTCAGTAACAATATTCAAAGTAAATACGGCACCAATCACTGGATTCCTTTCACTGAACAAGAAGTAAACGCAAGAGAAAAGTTCGATAGTAATTTGATAAGCAAATTCATAAGCGGTAAATTGAAGATTGAAAATAATGTTGACTTGTTTAGCACTCAAAGCCAGCGGACAACGCCACTTGTTTTTTCTCAGGAAGCAACAGATGTTTTCAATACAGGTCGTGAGCTCTGGAAATACTATCATAAGCAGCCAAACTGCAATGTAAACGCTTCGCTTTACGACATCAGAGAACACTTTCAGGGCAGGAATAATGTTGGAAAAATGAATAACAAAAGCGACGACGAAACTTACATGAAACTGATTGGCGACTTAAGAGGAAAACTAAAATTACTTGCAAACAAAATCGAACAAAAGGTTTATGAATACGGGTTTTTGAAACAATAATGATTTTACGCCTTTTCCAGTATTATTCATCAGTAAAAATTTTAAATCACTCCATCACCGGCCGCAACCACTTCTCCGCTTCCTCTGCACTCCACCCTTTGCGCCGGTTGTAATCTGCATACTGGTCCTGCTGTATTTTACCAATGCCAAAATACTTGCTTTGCGGGTGACTGAAATACCAGCCACACACAGAGCTTGCCGGGTACATGGCAAGCGATTCGGTAAGTGTAATGCCCGTATATCGACAAGCACTACTCATTATACACAAGCTTCAACTATCAACTTATTATCCGTTTAAAAATAAAACCTTGTTTCGTTTATTGCGTTTACGTAAATTTGATTTAGAATTACTATTATGGAAACTGTATCAGAAAGAACTACTAAACAAGACCAGGAATTAGCCCAATCTTCAATCTTGCAGCTCCGTCGTGCTGCTGTGGGGATTGAACATGCTAGCTTTACTACAATTAAAGTTCAGGAGCAGCGAAAATTTCTACGGATCCCTAAAAAAGCATTTCATTTATTGGTGGAGATTTTAAATAACATGGCCGAGGGAAAATCAATCACCTTAATCCCTTCTGATACAGAAATAAGTACCCAACAAGCAGCGGATATGTTGAATGTATCAAGACCGCATATAGTTAAACTGCTGGAAAGCAGAATAATTCCTTTTAAGAAAGTTGGAACGCACCGGAGAATTGAATTAAAACATTTATTGGACTACGAGAAAAAGTTAAAAGAAAACAGAAAGCAGCAATTGGATTTTTTAGAAAAACAGGCACAGGAACTTAACCTGGGTTATTGATGATTCATTCCGGAAAATTTACAGCTTTACTTGATGCAAACGTATTATATCCGGCACCGCTAAGGGACTATTTATTGCATCTCGCAAATCTTAACTTGTATAAACCAAAATGGACGGATAAAATCCAACATGAATGGATTGATAATCTTCTTTTAAAACGAGATGATTTAATTAGAGATAAACTGGATAAAACAAAAGATGCAATGAATTCGGCTTTCCCAAACGCTAATGTAATTAACCACGATAAATTAATTAAAGGCCTCTCTTTGAAAGATGCAAATGATAAGCATGTTCTTGCCGCTGCAATCAGAGCAAATGCCGGTGTAATCATTACATTTAATCTGAAAGATTTTCCGCCCGATTACCTTAAAACATTTGGCCTTGAACCACAGCATCCCGATACGTTTATTTCAAACCTTATCAACCTTGATAAAAAGAAAGCAATTGAAGCACTAAACAACCAGGTAAGAGGATTAAGAAATCCACCGAAGACAAAGAATGAGGTGCTGGAAACATTAAAAAGTTGTGGATTGGAACAAAGTGTCATTCTTTTAGAGGAATAAGTCCGCAGTTAAAATTGCGGGGTTGAGTAAAAGAACATTTGCAGGACTGACAGGAAAATACAATCTTTCTATTTTTATCATCCCGCTGCTGATTTATCAAGAGATGTTGCTAATGCATGAACTAATGTCTGTGGTTCAGATTACTCCATCACCGGCCGCAACCACTTCTCCGCTTCTTCCGCACTCCAGCCCTTGCGCCGGTTATAGTTTTCATACTGGTCCTGCTGTATTTTACCAATACCGAAATATTTGCTTTGCGGGTGACTAAAATACCAGCCGCATACGGAGCTGGCCGGATACATGGCGAGCGATTCGGTGAGCGTGATACCGGTATGCTGAGACGCATTTAGTAAATGGAACAGCTTGTATTTTTCGGTATGGTCGGGGCAGGCAGGATAACCCGGCGCGGGGCGGATGCCCACATACTTCTCCCGGATCAGTTCTTCGTTGTTTAGGATTTCGCCCGTTGCATAACCCCAGTATCCGGTGCGCACTTTTTTGTGCAGTAATTCGGTGAAGGCTTCCGCAAAGCGGTCTGCCAATACCTGCAGCATAATCTTATTGTAATCGTCGTGCGCTGCTTCAAACTGTTTGATGTGCGGCTCAATGCCATGGATGGTAACGGCAAATGCGCCGATATAATCTTGTAAATTAGTTTCAGCCGGTGCAATAAAATCTGCCAGGGAAATATTAGGCTCGGTAGCCGTTTTCTTTACCTGCTGGCGCAGAAACTCCAGTGAAATCGCTTCATTATTATGCTGCACAACAACCGTATCGGGTGCTGTTTTCTTTGCTTCATAAAAACCAATCACTGCTTTCGGATGCAACCATTTTTCGGAAATGATTTTGTCTAATAGTGCATTGGCATCATTGTACAATTTTGTAGCTTCTTTGCCTATCGTTTCATCCTGCAACAAATCCGGGAAACGGCCACCCATTTCCCAGGCAATGAAGAATGGCGCCCAGTCTATATAGGTTCTGATCTCCGCTAAATCATATTCTTCAAAAACTTTTTCGCCTAAAAACGTTGGTGCTGGCGGCAGGTAAGCCTGCCAGTCAATTTTTACCGTATTCTTTTGCGCATCGGCAAAGGAGATATACGGTTTTGCACTTCGCTTGTTTCCAAAATCCTCGCGCAGCTTGGTATATTCCTTTAAAATATTTTCCAGTAACACGGGTTTGTTTTCTTTACTCAGCAAAGTGCCTGCAACCGTAACACTCCGGGAGGCATCCAATACATGTACGATGCCCTTATCGTACTCCGGTGAAATTTTTACGGCGGTGTGCATGCGGCTGGTAGTAGCACCGCCAATCATCAGGGGCTGCTGCATATTGCGGCGTTTCATTTCCCTGGCCACGTGCACCATTTCATCCAGCGAAGGCGTTATTAAACCACTCAGCCCAATAATGTCCACATTCTCTCTAACGGCCGTGTCCAGTATTTTATCGGTTGATACCATTACACCTAAATCAATAATATCATAGCCATTGCAGGCCAGCACAACGCCTACAATGTTTTTACCAATATCATGCACGTCGCCTTTCACCGTTGCTAATAAAATTTTAGCTGCGCCGCCTTGTTTTGCGAGCGGGTTGTTCCTTTTTTCTTCTTCAATAAACGGCGTAAGCCAGGCCACGCTTTTCTTCATTACCCGCGCACTTTTCACGACCTGCGGCAGAAACATTTTACCGGAGCCAAACAAGTCGCCAACTACATTCATGCCGTCCATCAGCGGGCCTTCAATTACCTCCAATGGCTTGGGATATTGCAGGCGCGCTTCTTCTGTGTCCATATCTATAAAATCGGTGATGCCGTTTACCAACGCATGTTTCAAACGCTCTTTTACCGATGTGCCGCGCCAGGCATCATCTTTCTTTATTTCCTTGCCTTTCGCTTTTACCGTTTCGGCAAATGTGATTAGCTTTTCAGTAGCTTCATTGTTTGCATTGTTGCGGTTTAAAATCACGTCTTCGCATAAGTTTCTCAGCGCCGGTTCTATCTCATCGTACACCACCAACTGGCCGGCATTTACAATACCCATGTCCATGCCCGCCTTAATAGCATGATAGAGGAAAACGCTGTGCATCGCTTCGCGCACCGTATCATTACCACGAAACGAAAAAGACACATTGCTTACGCCGCCGCTGATTTTTGCCAGTGGCAGCCTCTGTTTGATAACTTTTGTAGCTTCTATAAAGTCAACCGCATAATTGCTGTGTTCTTCAATGCCGGTGGCGATAGCAAAAATATTGGGATCGAAGATAATGTCCTGCGGTGCAAAGCCTACTTCATTTACCAATATCTCATACGCTTTGGAGCAAATGTTTACGCGGCGATCGAACGTATCTGCCTGTCCCTGTTCATCAAACGCCATCACGACTACCGAAGCGCCAAAGCTCTGGCAGATAATAGCCTGCTCGATAAATTTTTCCACGCCTTCCTTCATGGAAATAGAATTGACAATGCACTTGCCCTGCACGCATTTCAACCCGGCTTCTATCACCGAAAATTTGGAGGAATCTATCATCACCGGGATCTTCGCAATGTCCGGTTCGCTCTGCACTAAATTGATGAAGGTCGTCATTGCCTGCACCCCATCCAGCAGGGCGTCATCCATGTTCACGTCTATTACCTGCGCCCCGCTTTCTACCTGCTGCCGCGCTACGCTCAACGCTTCCTCATATTTATTTTCTTTAATTAAGCGTGCAAATTTTTTGCTGCCCGTTACATTGGTGCGCTCCCCAATGTTGATGAAGTTTGTTTCGGGGCGAATGACCAGCGGTTCCAATCCGCTGAGCCGTAAATAAGGTTTGATACTCATATTTTTGTTTCAGCCACAAAGGCACAAAGTCGCTAAGGGAAACAATTGATAACTATAAAATTTTTGATAGCCAATAAGGCAACAAAGGCATAAACAACTTCTTTATTATTAAATTCTTTGTGCCTTGGTGGCTACATTAATGCTTCTTCCAACACCGGCAGCTTGCGCGGTTCCAGCTTGCGCACGGCATCTGCAATATGCTTTATATGATCCGGCGTAGTGCCGCAACAGCCACCTACAATATTCACAAAGCCTTCCCTTGCCCAGTCTTCTATAAAGTGTGCAGTCTCGTGCGGCTGCTCATCATATTCGCCCATGGCGTTGGGCAGGCCGGCATTCGGGTATGCCGAAGTGTAACACGCTGCGATGCTACTCAGCTCTTCAATATGAGGGCGCATTTCCTGCGCGCCCAGCGCACAGTTAAGCCCGATACTTAATGGTTTGGCATGCATTACCGATACATAAAACGCTTCCAAGGTTTGACCGCTCAGGGTTCTGCCGCTGGCGTCGGTGATGGTGCCGCTGATCATAACGGGCAACGCTTTTTGCTTCATGTCTCTAAAATATTTTTTGATGGCATAAATAGCCGCCTTTGCGTTTAATGTATCGAAGATGGTTTCGATTAATAATAAGTCCACACCGCCATCAATGAGGCCTCTTATCTGTTCGTAATAAGCGTTGGACACTTCATCGAATGTTACGGCGCGGTAGCCCGGATTGTTTACATCCGGTGACAGCGACAAAGTTTTGTTCATCGGGCCGATGGCGCCGGCAACATATTTTGTTTTTGCTCCCTTCTCCACTTGTGGAGAAGGGCTGGGGATGAGGTATTCATTTATGGCTTCCCGCGCGCAGGTAGCAGCGGCTACGTTTAGCTCATAAGCCAATGCCTGCATGTCGTAATCGGCCTGCGCAATAGACGTGCTGGAGAAGGTGTTGGTTTCAATAATATCGGCACCGGCAGCCAGGTATTCTTTATGGATCGCTTTGATAATTTGGGGCTGCGTAAGGCACAGTAAATCGTTGTTGCCTTTTACATCGGTATGCCAATGGGCAAAGCGTTCGCCGCGATAATCGGCTTCGGATAATTTATAGCGCTGGATCATGGTGCCCATAGCGCCATCAATTACAAGAATGCGCTGTTGTAAGGCAGCGTGGATAGCGTTCTTGTCCTTTGAAATAGATTGTGAAAAGTTGTTCATAGTATCTGTTTTCTTACAGGAATCATGATTTAAAACAGCCGGCAATTATAAACATGCGGTACACTTATTAAGCCTTGCCCAACAGAGAACAAAGCGCACAAGAGTGCGACGCAACGGAAGCATCATAGTAGTAATACTGTCCGGCTCACAAAAAATAAAACTGATAAAACGTGTGGGAAACTATGAAGTGAAGAAGTTTCTTGGCGTTTATTAGTTCAGCTTTTTTATGCAGGCCGAACAATAAACAAATCTGCCTGCGGGCGCAAAGATAGATTATCTGTTGGAAATATAGCTGCCTACGGGCAAACGGTTGGTCAGGCTTCGGGCAAGGGTTAACTCATCCGCATATTCGAGTTCGCCGCCAAATGCAATGCCACGGGCAATAGTGGTAACTTTACAGGTTAGTTGCTGAATCTTTTTTTGAATGTAGTAAATGGTAGTGTCGCCCTGTATATTAGGATTAAGTGCAAAGATGAGTTCTTCCGTTTCTTCTGCCTGGATACGGCTGATAAGGGATTCTATATTTAGCTGATCGGGGCCTACGCCATCCAGCGGCGAAATGATACCGCCCAATACATGGTAGGTACCGCTGAACTGCTGTGTACTTTCTATAGCTATAACGTCGCGCACATTCTCTACCACGCATATCAACCGCTGGTTGCGCAAGGGGTTGATGCAGATGCTGCACACTTCGCCATCGCTAACGTTGTTACAGCGTTTGCAGAACTTAATATCCGTGCGCATCCGGGTAATGGTTTCACTGAAATGGGCGACTTCCGGCGTGTCTTGCTTCAATAAATGCAGCACCAGCCGCAAAGCTGTTTTCTTACCGATTCCGGGCAGTTTTGCAAACTCGTTAACGGCGTTTTCAAGTAAGGCGGAAGCTAATTGCATAGTGTACAAAGATACAAAAAGCACAAGGTTTGTGCAAGGAATCAACGCACGGATTATACTGCTTGCCGTATGATTAACAAAGTATTTTCGCCTCCTCCCTAACCCCCTGCCTGCTGCCGGGCAGGCTTCTCCGTAAGTGGAAAGGGCGCCTTATAAGGTGAAAGTTCGGAGACTTATTCTGCTATGCATGAAATCTCTGACTTCGTATGTTTTGTATTCTTCCGGACCGGAAACACAGTTAACACAATAATAGATTGGCTTTGTAAGGCAATAAGGTAAACATACCGGCAGCTTTTGATTACGCAGGACAAGTTTTCTTACCGGCGCCCGATGCTTACCGCAAAAATGCAGGATAGAACCTGTATTGAGCCGGGACATTAATATTCATCATCTGCATTGCTTCCATCATCAGGATAGAATCAGGTAAAAACAAATAAAACCATGTTTTAGTTTTAGTTGAGTTTTTAGTACACTGTAACTTAAATTATTTCAAGTTTTAGGCGGGCGGGGACGCCCGCCCATAGCCATGCTACCGGGTGGCGCCGCAACATCCGGACTATACAGGATATGTAAACTAACTTAAGTTACAGTGTATTTAGTATAAAAAAAGCGCTACAACATCTTGGTTATAGCGCTTTGATTGTCAGGTGGAGAATAGCGGGTTCGAACCGCTGACCTCTTGCATGCCATGCAAGCGCTCTACCAACTGAGCTAATTCCCCTTTGTTTGGAGGACGGCAAAAATAAAGGTTTCGGGCAAGCCACAAAAAACTATTCAGAAAAATTTATTCTACGGTTTATAAACAAGCCGTGGTATTTTAACAGGTATATTTCTCAAGTTTTCTGTGGATGCCGGTAAGCTGCATCATAGGGGCGGTGCCCTACCACAAATACATATCAAAGTCAAACATCTTAGCCAGTACAGCAGGTCTGTTGCTACCAGTTTCTTTCCTTCTTCCAGTGTCGCTGCATTAAAGCTATAATTGCCGCGATCGCTTTGTGGATTGTCTTCTAAGGGACCGGCCGTCATCAGTTTACCTTCTTCAGCTAAGCGGTTAATATTCTTTATATGGCCGGCAAAAATGTTGTCACGCGCTGCTTTGGTTACATCTTTCGCGGTGCCGCTTTTCAGAATGGCTGATATATGCATCTTCATGCCGCGTTCATCGGCGCCTGATTTTTTAGCCAGGGCGGAATCGTAGTTTTGTTGGGCGTTTGCGCGGTACTATATTGGCTGACTAACAGAAGCGGGTGAATAAACACTAATAAAACAAATATTTTTTAATACAGCGTTTCATTATTAGTGTTGGAACAAAAGCAAGATATTATGATTTTGGTATAATGGTTCTTGATTTGCGCTCATAGTCTTTATTTCGATACCTTTTCTAACATTCCCTTTCGTCCTTACTCCGGCACAGAACCTGCACTTGGCGTATCTTTGTACCCGAATTTATGAATCTACATACACTGCTTCAGCAGTATCAAAGTAATGAGCGCGTTTTACAACTAACGCACCGGCTTTCTTTTGCCCCGACCGAACATTCTACCGAAAAAATATTCCTTAAAAACCTGCAGGGCAGCAGCGCCGAGTTTGTGGTGGCTTCTGTTTTTACACATCCGGATACGCAGGGTTTAAATCATCTGATTGTATTGAATGATGCGGAAGAAGCGGCTTATTTTCAGAACACACTGGAGAATTTAACCTCCGCGTTAGACCTATTTTATTTTCCTTCTTCGTTTAAAAACCGTAAGAACTTCCGGCTGCTCAACTCTTCACATGTAATGCTGCGAACCGAAGCATTAACAAAACTTGCGTCTCCCCTCTCCACCGGTGGAGAGGGGCTGGGGGTGAGGAAAAAAATTATTGTTACCTATCCCGAAGCTTTGTTTGAAAAAGTAGTGCTGCCGAAAACGTTGAGCGGGAATATTATCAGCATCAAAGTAAATGATACCATTAGCCTGGAAAGCCTGCTGGAATTATTTGCTATGTACGGTTTCAGGAGAAGCGATTTTGTATATGAGCCGGGACAATATGCGCTTCGCGGCGGCATCTTAGATATTTATTCCTTCGGTAACGAAAAACCATATCGGGTAGAGTTATTCGGTAATGAGGTGGACAGCATCCGCATCTTCGATCCCGAAACACAGTTGAGTGAACGTAAGTTGTTACAAGTCTCCATTATACCTAATATAGAAACGCAGTTTGATACCGGCGATAAGGTTTCCTTACTTGAATTTCTTCCTGAAAATACCATCGTTTGGCTGAAGGACTGGGATGTGATTAAGGAAAAAATAGAAGTGCAGGAAGAAGATTTAGGCTTATTCTTAGAAAGAACAAAAGCAGAAGGCGAACGGATAAAGGCGGAAAGCGATAAGCTGATAGCCGACGGTATGACGCGGAAAGCGGCTGCTATGCTGGAAAGTGATGATGAAGACGACGACACTGCCATTTTAAAAGAGGTAAGCCTGCAGGACTTTTCGCCGGCAGCAACCATTGAACGGCAGATACAGCAGCGGCATATAGTAGAATTTGGCTACAAGCCACAATTCGCTTCTTCCGAAATTGAGTTTAGTATAAAATCGCAGCCTTCCTTCAACCGCCAGTTTGATCTGCTGATAAAAGACCTGAAAGCGCATGAAGGCGCCAAATACAGCCTCTACATTTTTGCCGAACAGGCGAAACAGTTAGAGCGGCTCAATACTATTTTCACCGATCTTAAAACAGAGATTCAATTTGTTCCGGTTGCCACCAGCATACACGAAGGTTTTATAGATGAAGACCTGAAAGTAATTTGCTACACCGACCACCAGATATTCCAACGGTATCACAAATACAAGGTTAAACAGGCATATAACAAAAACAAGGCGCTTACGCTGAAAACGTTGCGCGACCTGCAACCCGGCGATTTTGTAACGCATATAGACCATGGTGTGGGCACCTATAGCGGCCTGCAGAAAATAGATGTAAATGGAAGAATACAGGAAGCGGTGCGCATTATTTACAAAGACAGCGATTTGTTGTATGTTAACATTAACTCGCTGCACAAAATCAGTAAGTACACCGGCAAAGAAGGCACCGTACCAAAGGTGAACAAACTGGGCAGCGATGTATGGAACAGGCTGAAGGAAAAGACGAAGACAAAGGTTAAAGAAATTGCCTTTGACCTTATTAAATTATATGCGCAACGAAAGGCACAGCATGGCTTTGCCTTTGCGCCTGACAACTACATGCAGGCAGAGCTGGAAGCTTCTTTTATTTATGAAGACACGCCCGACCAGGCTACGGCGGTTGCTGATGTGAAGAAAGACATGGAGCAGTCTGCGCCGATGGACAGGTTAGTATGCGGCGATGTAGGTTTTGGAAAAACGGAAGTCGCTATCCGTGCTGCTTTTAAGGCCGTGCTCGATGGCAAGCAGGTGGCTATACTGGTGCCGACTACGATCCTTGCGTTTCAGCATTATAAAACATTCGAAGACCGTTTAAAAGAGTTCCCGGTTACGGTAGATTATGTAAACCGTTTTAAATCCTCCAAAGAAAAAAAGGAAACATACCAAAAGGTTGCAGATGGTAAAGTGGATATCATCGTAGGCACCCATGCGTTGCTGGGTAAAGACGTAAAGTTTAAAGATCTGGGGCTGATGGTTATTGATGAAGAACAAAAGTTTGGCGTAGCACATAAAGAGAAATTAAAGACGTTGAAAACGAATGTAGATTGTCTTACCCTCACTGCTACGCCGATCCCGCGAACGTTGCATTTTAGTCTCATGGGCGCGCGGGATTTAAGTATTATCAACACGCCGCCGCCCAACCGCCAGCCCATACAAACCGAAGTGCAAATGTTTAATGCCGAAGCCATCCGCGATGCTATTTATTACGAGACAGAACGCGGCGGCCAGGTGTTCTTTATCCATAACCGCGTACAGGGCTTGCCGGAGATGGCAGCCATGATACAAGGCCAATGTCCTGACCTAAGTATTTCTTATGCGCACGGGCAGATGGAAGGTGACCAGTTAGAAGAAAAAATTCTGGATTTCATAGATAAAAAATACGACGTTTTAGTTTGTACCAACATAGTAGAGAGCGGCGTTGATATTGCCAATGTAAACACGATTATTGTAAACAATGCGCACCATTTTGGCCTGAGCGATCTGCACCAGTTGCGTGGTCGCGTTGGGCGCAGCAACAAGAAAGCATTTTGTTACCTGTTAGCTCCGCCCATGAGCACCTTGCCAACAGACAGCCGCAAGCGATTGCAGACGTTGGAGCAGTTCAGCGATTTGGGCAGCGGCTTCCAGATTGCGATGCGCGACTTGGATATACGCGGCGCCGGTAATTTGTTAGGCGGTGAGCAAAGCGGTTTTATGGCGGAAATTGGCTTTGAAATGTATCAGAAGATTCTGGAAGAAGCCGTGCGCGAACTAAAGCGTACCTCTTTCAAAGATTTATTTAAAGAGGAGATTAGCAAGCAGGATGATTTTGTAAAAGACTGTACGATTGATACCGATTTGGAAATATTAATACCGGATGATTATGTAGAAAGTATTACCGAGCGTTTGTCGCTGTACACGCGTTTGGATAACTGCGAAGACGAGCAGGAACTGCAAGGCTTTCATACCGAAATGACGGACCGTTTCGGGCCAATGCCAAAATCGGTGGAAGACTTGTTTACCACTGTGCGTTGCCGCCGCTTAGCCATTGATATAGGCTTTGAAAAGATGACCTTGAAAGACGATACCCTGCGCTGTTATTTTATCAATCGTCCGGACTCTCCGTACTTTGAAAGTGATTTGTTTAAGCGTGTGATTGATTACCTGCAAACAGGAACGAACAAAGCACGTTTGAAGCAGGCCGGTAAAAACTTTTTATTGATTGGGGAGGATGTAAAAGGCATGCACGCGCTGCATTCTTTTTTGAAGCGGATGCATGGGGAGGTGGTGGGAGTGAGTGTGGAGCGTGTGGTGTAGGGTAAAGAAAGTTGGAATAATTGGAATTATGAAAGTTTACTAAAAGTATATTATACTAAATTTTCAAAATGAGCGGCAAAGATGGAATTAGAGGGTACATCTATCAGACTATTATAAGTGTTATAAAAGCATTGACTATTCCCGATTGGGAATTTGTAAAAATTGAGCCGCAAACAAAAAATGATAAAGTTGACATCCTGTGGGAGAATCAACTTGGTGAAAAAACAGTTCAGCAAGTAAAATCTTCAGAAAACAACTTTCCAAAGCCAGCTATCATCCGCATGCTTGAATCGTTAATTAAAGACGAACCAGAGGCAAAAAGATTTGAGTTAATTTTAGTTGGATCTTTCGCTTCTGACACGGTTAATTTTATAAATGCTATTAATAAAAATAAAAATATTGTTACTGATAGTTCAATCATCAATGAACATGTTCAAAAAATCAGAATTGAAAAAGTAATATTTTCTACTTCCATGATGGAAAGTAGTATTCGAGATAGCTTATCTCAGTTCCTGTCAAACTTAGGTTTTAGTTTATCTCATCAGCATATAGCATTGCTTGCCGATGGCTTACTTTCTCAGTTTCTATTGCGATCAATTATTAATGAAAAAACAAGTAAGAAAGAGGTAATAGATGATCTGCTTAAATGGGTTAAATTCAATTATCCAAGAATAAATCTGCAATTACATAAGCAAGCAGCTTTATCTTTAAAGTTTTACAATATTAGCACAAATGATTTTAGTTGTGAAATTGAAGCATTAAGCTTTCAATTCAAACATTTAAGTTTTATAAATACACAAAAGGAAAAAGTGTTGGCCGCTTACAAAGAGTGCGATACACTTGTTTTACCTCCAAGGAAGAAAATAGAAGAAAATTTGAATGATCTCACAAAACAATCAAATTTCATTATACCAAGCTTTTTAAATAAATCAGAGCCTGCTGATTTCCCCAAAAGTTTAAAAGAATTTGTTTTTGAAAAAATGTATAAATACTTCAATATTGATGTTACTGACTCACTCTTTTTTGTTGGAGAACTAATAGAAAAGGATCCTTACAACTTATTAAAGTTCATGAATGGTCCTTCATATATAGGGTCAGATGACGAAAAGATAAAACGGCAACTATTAAGTAAACTTTATTGGGAGCTGAAAACTTTAGATGAGTGTATTCAATTTTTAGAATTTATGGAGGGCTTCTATACCTTGCCTATTATATTAGAAAATACAGGAGAAACTTATGATGAAGAAGTCTCTATAACTATTGACTTTCCGGATTATGTAAATGTATTAACGGAAGAAGACTTGTATGTTCCTGAGGATAAAGATGCTATCTATTTACTAATAGAGAATGATTTTTTTGAAGATTACTTGGTATCAAAAAGTGATAGTTTTATAGAAGCATATCCCAGATTAAAAGTTCCCCGATCTTACGAAGCTATCCATAGCATGAAGTCCATTTTCATGTTTGATTCTAAAGGAGAAAAAAAGTATTTACAAAAATGTTTTAGAAATGAATATTCTAAAACATTTGATTATGAAGTGTTCTATGATGTAAAAGGAGTAATCAAAATCAAATGTCAAATAGGTCAAATAAACCCAAATAAGAAGATTGCATTGCCATGTTTACTATTAATTAAAACAGCAAACAATATTAAATTGCAGTATAACATACGAACTAAGAATTCTTCAGTTATTCATAAAGGCGAATTAATGTATCTGATAGAGGAATAAATTTTCCACATATATTGGCACCCTTCGCTAATAGGTACAAAAACATCAACATAACTAAATAATTAATCTATTTCCTGAACTTACTTCTCACTCCCCGCTACCAACAATCTCCATCAACTTATAATTAATATAATAAATCTCTTTCCCCATCCGCACAGCATGTAAAATATTAGCCGCTGTTAGTTTTTGCAAATACACCGAAGCTGTTTGCCGTTGCGCAATACCATTCAGTTCCAGCGTTTTAATCTTTACATACGGATAACTGAAAATGAGTTCTATAAAATCACGGCTGTAAGAACCTTGCAATGCTTCTCTTGCGTTTACGATAATTTCTTCTTTTAGCTTTTGAATACCGCTGATTTTTTTCAATGTTAATGCGGCGGTTTCTGAAACAGCAGACAGCATGTATAATATCCATTCCTGCCAGTTTCCCTTCTCAGTTACTTCGCGCAGCAGTTTATAGTATTGATTTTTGTGTTTAATAATAAACGAGCTTAAATAAAGCACCGGCAAGTTCAATAAACCTTTATCAACCAAATAAAGCACATTTAGTATTCTGCCGGTTCTTCCATTGCCATCAGCAAAAGGATGAATCGCTTCAAACTTGTAATGCAATAATGCCATTTTTATCAAAACATCCGTATCCTGTTCATCATCATGAATAAATTTTTCCAGTTCTGCAAGTTTATTCCTAATGATGTCTTCACCTTCCGGCGGGGGTATAAATACTTTCGTTGGTAGCTGGATTGGCAAGCCTTGTTCCTGTGGTTTTCCTGATACCGGCGGCTGTATGTTTCAGCTTTTGCATGATGGCAATTACTGTATTTGTAGTTAAACCTCTTTTTTGAAGCAATTCCAATCCTGTGTACATAGCTTCGCGGTACGATAAAACTTCTTTTGTGGCAGAAGAAATACTTGGCAAATCTTCCGTATTAATCACCGCCCGGTAGAGTTCGTCTTGTGTAGTTACAATATTTTCTATTGCAGAGCTGTCCTTGCTTTCCTGTAAAATAATCGTGTTAATTAATAAGTTTGGATTGGGAAGCGTTTGGCAATATCCTTTCAGTTCAGCCAGTAAAACCGGCCGGCTTTAATACTTGCCTTTAATAAAACAGGACTTTCCAGGTCTATATCAGGCGGCAGAGGCGGAAGTTCATTATTAGGCGAGGTAGATTTCATGTTTATATAATCGACATGAAAATGCATTTTGTATTTAAAATTTCACATTTTTCTTCCTCAACAACCAAAATCATCAAGTACCACTCGCTACGCTGCGCTCATATCATTTTGACTTAGCTTTATCCCGGCAATGCCTGCTATGCTGTATAAAAAATTTTCACGTATAAAATTATGTTTGCTGCTTACCTGGCTGCTGAGTTATAGTACCATCGGTGCCCAGGTAATTACAACGATTGCAGGAACCGGCGCTAATGCCGAAACCGGTAACGGCGGGCTGGCAACGGCCGCCGGCACGCCGGCTCCGTATGGCATTTGTGTAAATGCAAACGGCGACGTATTTTTTGGCGGTACGAACACTGTGAGAAAAATTGATAAAACAACCGGTCTTGTTACCCTTTTTGCCGGAACGGGCATAGCAGGTTATAGCGGCGACGGCGGGCCCGCAACGGCTGCTGCCATGCGGTTTCCGGACGGGCTTTGTGCTGATATAAACGACAATATTTACATTGCTGAATACGGTGGTCATCGTGTGCGCAAAGTAAATGCGGCCACCCATATTATTAGCACGGTAGCCGGCAATGGCACCGAAGGCTTTGGCGGTGACGGCGGTCCGGCAGCCAGTGCATCCCTCGCCCAGCCGCACGGCATCTGCACCGATTATAGCGGTAATTTGTACATCTGCGATTATAAAAACTCCCGCATCCGTAAAGTAGATGCCGTTACCCATATCATTACTACCATTGCCGGTACCGGAAGTATTTTGCATAGTGGCGACAACGGGCTGGCTACATTGGCCGGCATTCCCTATCCGGTGAGTGTATGCGCAGACGTGTTCGACAATTTATACTTTGTTGAAGTATATAGCAGCAGTACTTGCCGCATACGAAGAATAGATAAAGCTACCGGCATTGTAGCTACCGTAGCCGGTTATAATTCTTATGGGTACAGCGGCGATGGCGGACCTGCTATAAATGCCAGTTTGTTTGACCCGACCGGTTTGAGCATAGACAGAGACGGAAATATCTATGTGGCAGAATACGATGATTCGCGCATCCGGAAAATTGATGCTGCTACCGGCATCATCAATACCCTTGCCGGCACCGGGGAGAACGGCTATAATGGTGATTGTATGGCTGCTGCCGGCGCCCTGCTGAATAACCCCGTAAGCCTTTGTACAGATGGCTTTGAAAACATTTATATAGCCGATAATGCTAATAACCGCATCCGCAAAATTATACAATCTGCCGGTACCGGCGCTCCTGCCATCGCTATAGCGGCAAGCAGTACGGACGCCTGCAGAAACGGCAGTATTACATTTACCGCCACCATCAGCAATGCAGGCGTCAGCAGCGTACTGCAATGGAAAAAAAATAATCAGCTTGCTGGCGTCAGCAGCCCGACTTATACAGCCGGCTTTTATCCCGGCGATATAGTTACCTGTGCACTGGTGCCAGATAATCCCTGTATAAACGATACGGTTTACAGCAACAGTATTACCCTGACCGGCGTTAACAACGGGCAGCCCGCAGTAACCATTGCTGCCAACAAGACAACGGTGTGTATAGGTACAGCCGTTACAGTTGTAGCTACCAATGCAAATAACAGCGTGGAAGCCGGTTACCACTGGCTGGTGAATGATAAAGAAGTTAATGCCCTGAAGGATACATTTGTTTTTACTGCCCCGGCAGGCGGCTCTAAAATCAACTGCATCATTACCGCCCATACCTGTGGCGGCAACTGGGCCTCCATATCCAATGAAATTCAAATAGTGGCTTATCCTTCACAAACTCCTTCCGTTAATATTTCAATACCCGATTCATCCCTTTGCGGGGAAAGCGAAGCTACCTTTACGGCCGCTGTAAAAGATGCCGGCGCCAACCCATCATATCAATGGAAGATAAACGGCAATATTGCAGGTATAAATTCAGCACAGTTTACCACCGGCAACCTGAGTAATGATGATGCGGTAAGCTGTGTACTTACAGCAGATGCCTCCGAGCACTGCTACACGCCAACTACTGTTTCGTCTAATGTAATTAAAGTGACCATAGCTCCAAAGCTTGATAACGCACATTTCAATATCTCGTCTTCTGCTACTAATACCTGCGCCGGTGAGAATGTGTCTTTTACAGCAGACTATGTTTTGCCAGAGAACGGCAGCTTTACCTGGCAAATCAACGATACGGATGTCCGGACCTTTTCTATGTACCAGCCTTTTACAACTACCGCCTTAAAAGACGGAGATAATGTGCGCTGCATTTATAAGTCGGATGATGCCTGCAGACCGCAATGGATTTCTGATAGTATCCGCATAGCAGTAAAGCCTTCCCCGGTTATAACCATACTGCCTGCTGATACTGCTGTTGTAAGCGGTAGCAAGGTGCAGTTAAGAACAGTTTTGCAGGGAGAGGTTTCCGGTTATGCTTGGATGCCTGCCGAAAAATTGGTATCTTCTCAATCGCTTGCACCGTTTACCACCCCCATAATTGCTGCTGTTACGTACACCTTACGTGCCATGGGCACTAATGGCTGCGAGGCAACGGGTGTAAGCAAAATAAAAGTGATCTACATCCTGCACATGCCTTCCGGCTTTACGCCCAATGGCGATGGTATTAATGATGTTTTTCGCATACCGCCACCGGCATCATTAACACTGGAAAATTTCTCTGTTTATAATCGCTGGGGAGGTATTGTATTCTCAACCAAAGACCTTGCAAAAGGATGGGATGGCAAGCTTAACAATCTGTATCAGGCAACAGGAACGTACCTCTATATTATAAAAGCCCGCAACGAACTGGGTGAAATTTTTCAAAGAGGCACCGTGTTACTGCTCCGGTAATGTTTTAAGTTTCTTTAATTAATTACGGCGTCGAAAAATATTAACAGATTTAAAAGCGGCTCCTTTATAAACAGGGGCAGTTGGCCTTCTGTCTGGCTACCTGTTTTTTCCTTATTTTTAAGCCATGCGTTTATTAGTCCTTTTTTTACTTTGCCTGGTCTTTACTGTTTTATACGCACAACCTAAAACAGATTGGTTACTTCAAAACATTTTACAGCGAAATAAAGACTCTTTATTCCAACAAGTCATCGCTCACCCCAACACCTATCGCCTGCAAATTATTTATACCCAAATAAACCGGGACAAAAACAACAAGCCGCATTTTACCAGTTACTACTTTAATGCAGATACCAATTTATATTATTACCCGGCTTCTACCGTAAAGCTGCCGCTGGCTGCACTGTCTTTGGAAAAGCTAAACGCCCTGCATAAGAAAGGTATAGACAAATACACGTCTATGCAGTTTGACAGCGCTTATCCGCGACAGGTAAAAGAGTATGCCGACAGCACTTCGCAAACAGGCCTGCCTTCCATTGCGCAGTTTATACGCAAAGCTTTTTTAATAAGTGATAACGATGCCTATAACCGCATGTACCAGTTTGTGGGGCAGCAAGCTGTTAACAGGAAGCTGCATCATAAAGGTTACAGGCATACACGCATCGTGCGGCAGTTTATGGGCTTTACCGATGAGGAAAACCGGCATACTAATCCGGTAACATTTATAGACGCAAAGGGCAAAGCAGTGTATGAGCAGCCAATGGCTTTTAATACCGATTCTTTGTATTATCCTGCTGCAATACCTGTTGGCAAAGCCTACTACAACCGCAACGATAGCCTGATCAACGAGCCGATGGATTTTGCACGGCAGAATACCATTCCGCTGGAAGATCTGCAGCAGATGCTCAAGGCTGTTTTATTTCCGGCTTCGGTGCCGCCAAAGCAGCGTTTTAATCTTACCACAGCAGATTATCAATTCCTGCGGCAATACCTCTCTCAATATCCTTCCGAAACACCTTATCCCAAATACGATACCGCGGAGTATTACGACAGTTATGTAAAATTCTTTTTCAACGACAGTACGCATAAAATGCCTCCGAACTTGCGGGTATTTAATAAAGTGGGCTGGGCGTACGGTTTCTTAACCGATGCCTCGTATGTTGTTGATTTTGCACACAGCACCGAGTACCTGCTCGCGGCAACGATTTATGTAAATAAGGACGATACGCTCAACGATGATAAGTACGAGTTTGAAAGTACAGGCCTGCCATTCTTGTATCAGCTTGGACAAACGATCTATAACTACGACTTGCAGCGCCACCGCGAACATGTACCGGACCTTAGCGAGTTTAAAATCCGGTATGAGCATCGCGATCCTAATGATACAAGACCTGCTGTTAAGAATGCAGATAATTAAGATCAATGCATTAAGTGCTTTTTATAATTCATGCTAACGATTGGTTCGCTTGCCAACAGGCTGTTTTATAAATACTGACAGATGGAATGTAAGCGTCAGTATCAATCTCAATCAGGTAAGGGCAATAAAAAACCGGTTCAGAAATTGTTTATTTCAGAACCGGCCTCTAAAAAACCTGTTACAACTAAAGCGCTTCTATCGAAAGCTTCAGGTATTTATCTTTCTTATTGTATTCCTCTACCATTACATAACCTTCTTTGGCAGGATAAATATCCGTTATTGTTTTGCCATCTTTATGAGGCACCGTGCGCATCACTTTCTCTTTGGTTACATTATAAATTACAATGTCTTTGGTATCATCTATAATCACATAATTCGATTTGTTGGCAGTATTGGCAACGGTATAAAACGACTTGGTATTTATAGAGGAAGCCGGCACATTGCCCTGCACAAATCTTGAACTGTTGCAAGGGATTGTGTTATCAAACGATAAAGTGCCTTTAGTATTTTGCTTCAGCAACATAGCATCTGCTGCTTTAAACTTATGCGTACCGCCAATTGCTAAAATTGCCGGAGAAATAAACAGGAGCGGTGATAATACTACAGACGAAGCGATAGCGCCCCATTTCGGTTTTTTGATAACGGACGAGCCAACAAAATAAGTATTGCCCTGGAAATCCCGGAAAGAGCCTGCATAATTGCAATAAGCGCTGTTATCGGCAAACCGGCCACGCTCAGAGATAGCCGGCGCCAGTGTGCCGTCATTCCAGTAGGAAAAAGATTCTATGCGGTCTGCTTTTTTTGGGCCGTTCAGCACCACATTAAATACACCGCAGTAGGGGCCCTTGGTAATGCTTTTTGCTATCAGCACATTGTTGCCCTTCCTGGCATCAATGATGTTGCCTGCAATTGACGGTTTACCCGTTACCGGGTCGTTATCAAAAGAAAGCACCCGCAACTGGTTGCCATGTTTGTCTTTTAAAAAATAAGTATCGTGCTTTATACTGTCGGCAAAACCAAAGCCATTTACTTCGTAGCCGCCTTCCAGCATCCCATCTTTTTGTTTCGACAGCATATAAATATCCGTACCGGAAGCAAGCATTTCAAAACCCTGTGCATCAGGCATATTCTTTTTCCATACCTGTGCACCGGCAAGGTCATAAGTAATCAGCCGGTTGCCATTATTATCGCCATAAAATAAAGCGAAGCCTTTCTGCGGAATATTTTTCAATTGTATGTTCTGCTTTAATGCTGTCATGCCTTCTACTTTGGCAACACCAATTGTATAATCAGCGCTTACTTTAACATCTGCAGTCACCTGATTTGTTTTTAGTATTTTTCCATCCAGCCCTAAAAACTGTGTTACAATGGCATGTTTGGCATCGGCTACCTGCTTTTTATACGTTCTGTAATTCTTAAAAGTTTCGCCCTGGATATTACTCTTCAGATACGCCAGGCACAATACATCCTGCTCAAAAGATACCGCCCGCAGGTCCAGCTTTTCTTCGCGGAAATTTACAGTGCCGATATCATTCAGGTTCTCATCCATAATAGCGATTTTGTAGTTAAAAGAGTCTTCGCTGCTTTTCTCCAATTGTGTAAAAACGAGGTAGCCTACGAGGGTATTATCCTGCATAATGACCTTCATCTTGCTCGAAATTTCGTCGCTTACTTCTTTAAAAATTTTTGATTGTGCGTGGGCAAAAGATATTGCCAGCATGGCGCACAGCATAATGATGCACTTTCTCATTGTAGTTTTGGTTGAATTATTAATAAAAAATATACTTACTTCTTTTTAAAATGGTCGGCAAACTCGCAGTACATACTGTTTACATTGGTATTGGTAAACAGCCGCGCGGCTTCTTCCCGGTCTTTGGTTTCGCCTGCCGCTATATTAAAGTTTACTGTATTAAATAAAGCTTTTAACGCTTTTGCGTCCGGCGTCATATTTTGCCAGAAATTTTTATTGGATAGTTCCCTGCAATAAGTTTCCAGCGTTTCTCTTGGCATTTGTTCCAGCATCGTCTGCAGCTCGTAATAGCTTTTAGAGACGTGTTCTTTCTGGGTAATGCCAATGGCATTAAACCGGCTCAATTGTTTATCAGCATAGTATAAGCCGGAGAAAATAGCATACAGCATCATATCATACCATTCGTCTTTATTGCCCTTGTCTTTCTGTTGCAGCACGCGATACAGGCAGGGCGTCAGGCTCTGCCCGTCAAACATGTTCCAGATAAGCATTTTGTTTGCCTTTTCCTGCAGGTCTGCCGGTATCACCGTCAGCTTTGCACCCTGCGTGGCCTGCGGTAATAATGCTTCGTAGCGGGCTTGGCAGTCAGGATGCGTTTTTAAAGAATCGGCTACGCCGGTTGTATCTTTAAAGGAGTAAGCATGGGTAGAAAGTCCGCGGGTGCGCTTCTGCTGCCAGGCTTCCTCGCAGGGAAGCGCATAGGCGGTAAAATAAGTTGGCAATGCATTTTTTAGCGGCTGCTGATAGTTATCATCAGCGCTATCCAGGCTTAGAAAAAAGGAAGGCTCAAACGCAAGGTTGCTGTTTTTCAATAAAACAACAGCCAGCGAATCAGCATCACTCTCGTGATAGCGCTGGTGCCGGCTGCGGCTGAATGAATAATTTTCGAATACTTTTTTCAGGCGGCTGTAGCGCTCATACCTGGAAGAAAGCACCGATTGCAGCGAAGCTTTATACTCATCAGAAGCAAGCCACCCGGCTTTTTCTTTCATAGCATTATCGGCATGGTTCAAAATATTGTGCGACAGTTCATGCGCTATTACCAGGGCAATATCTTCTTTGGTCTGCGCATACGTTATAAGTCCTAAATTAACAGCAATGATATTTCCGCCGATGGCATACGCATTTACGGCTGCACTGCGGTCTATCAGCAGCAGCGGTTTGGCAGTGATGAGTTTGGTGTTGCTTTTGGCTATCTGCGAAATAATATTGTCTATATAGCGGTAAATTTCCTCGTCGTGTACAAAGTTGTTGCCGGCCATTGCAGCGGTGATGAACTCCGTTCTTGAATCCCAGATTTCCCTGTATTTTTTCTGCGTTGCTTTATCGCCCGACAATACCGGGCAAACCCAATTTTTAGTAAGTGAATCTTTTTGTTTTGCGTAGTAAATGTTTGACAGATCCTGATAAGCATACAGGCTCCTGGTTTGTGCGGTCAGGGTTTGCATCAGTAGCAGGCCAAGTACGGATAAGGCAATGCTTTTAAAGCGGTCTTTTAAGTTTTGGTTGTTCACGAGTGGGCTTCTTAGGGAAATAAAAGGCTGCAATTAACAGTCTTTTTAACAAATAAACAAATAAAATTAATTTTATTTTTAATTTGTAAGTAGTGATGCATAAATTCTTATAAGTAAAAAAATTATGTCAGAGTATTGTATTATCGCCTCAGGCAGATTCGAAAACCTGAATAAATTAAAGCAGGTATTAGCGGCAACCCGTTATAAATTTTATATAGTAACCAGGCTTACTGCCGGCTTCCGGATGCGCTGCCACTTACCTTCTATCAGCGAGCGCCATAAAAATTCCATCGGACCCATGGTAAAATATTGCAGCCATTGCCGGCTGTACCATACCTGGAAAACAAAATAAAAGATAGCCATAACAAAAGC
This sequence comes from Ilyomonas sp., assembly GCA_965247435.1. GTDB lineage: Bacteria > Bacteroidota > Bacteroidia > Chitinophagales > Chitinophagaceae > Ilyomonas. The sequence continues at coordinate 5,269,582 of OZ252019.1, forward strand.
AATAGCAGGCCCGAAATGGCTTATATAACCCAGGCCGGCGCCAAAAAAGAAAAGGGCCGCAAATACAGATTGCATCAGGTAATTGGTAAGCGTCATGCGACCGGCATATTTTAACACAGACAATTTCTTTTGCCAGAAAGGGCGTCGGTACAGCAACACTACTGTACATAATAAAAAAAGCGCCATTGCTTCCTGCGAAAAGCTATACAACAAATTGAGTGCATTACGCACCAAAGCAGGCAATGCATCTTCGGAAGTGCCGACCAAACGGCATACGCCTCTTATCGCCTGCAGGCTGCACAGTAAACCGGCAACGAACGATGCAGAAAGATAAGTATATAGAAGTTTCTTATCGGCAGAGAGCTTATTGAAAAAGCCCGTTTTAGCAGCCCAGTAACCCAGCACAAAATTGCCAAAAACAACCAACAGGTAACTGCCGGCCATGTACGGGTCAAGATTTACGGCTGCATCCCGCAGGAGATTGGCATGTAAGAGGCTTGCATAGCTATCACCTGCAAAATATTGGTACATCTCTATTTTGCTGCTATCGGTAAGGCTGCTGTAAGGCAGATAAAAACGAATGATGCTGTTAAGTGCAGGCACTAAAACAGTAAAGAAGATGCCGGTGATCAATAGTTTTTTAGGTTGCCATTTATATACAAAGAGCAGGAGTATTCCGCAAATTGCATAGATGCGGAATATATCGCCGGCCCAAATGAGATAGGCATGCAGTACGCCAATTAAAAACAACATCAGCATACGCCTGGCAAACTTACCTTCTATTTTGTAACCCTGCCGGTTGGCTTTGTCTAACTGGTAAAAAAAGCTTACACCAAACAGAAAGGCAAACAGTGCGCGCGATTTATTAATCAGAAAAATATTGAGGAATAAATTTGTAGCATCATCCAGCCTCGCAGTAGATAAAGATTGCGGGTTTACCGGCGAAATATAGATAGCGCTCCAACCGGCAAACTCGCCCGAGGCATGTACCAGTAAAATACCCAGCAACGCAAAGCCCCGCAATACATCAATAACTTCAATACGGCCGGATGCAACATTCTTCATAGGTTAAGGGTTATGCAGTACTTACAGATACGTAATTTATTTAAAAAGCTATTTAGTAAGCGAAAACTGTGCAAGAAAGGGAAATGTCGGTATTAAATAAATATGTTTTATTCAAATAATTGTTTGCTATGCAGCAGTTTCAGTAATAAAGTATAGCAGGAACAGCTTTTCTTTTTTACGGTATTGCCGAGGTTAGATCAACCATCGTTGTGTACCTGCGCAGCCTTTTAAAATGCGATCGTTGCAACGCTCTTGCATGATAATTATCATGGCCGGGTGATAGACAGAGTGCCCGGCCTGCTGGATAATTACCGGAAAGCTATTGACGCGCTGAAGGAGTGAGGGAATTGATTTATCTTTTATAAAAAAATTTTGTAGTACTGCAGGTCTTTATAAACAGTTCATATTCGCTTACCTGCTGTTGCTTCAACCTGCAAAATTGAAGCAGTTTTATTTAATGCATTTCGGCTGAATTAAGTTTTTTCCGCATCAGTTTTGCAGGGCGGATGGCCTGCAAATCTACCTGTAAAATGCTTTTAATGACCAACTTGTCTGCGGGCTGATGCACGCCAAAGCCTGCACCCAGATTCCATAACACGCTGCCGCTGATATTCAGATCAATAGTCGGAAAGACAGTGATGGTTTTCTCATGAAAATTCTCATAATATTCAACGCCGGGTTGCACAACTTTTCCTCTGCGGTAATATACCCCGGCACTTACGCCCGACTGCCAGCGCTGGTCTTCTTCGCCGCTTAAGTACTTGCTTACCATCGGGTTTATAACCAGCCGGAAATCTTCGATGTCTTTATCCAGAATCAGGCGCGCTTCCAGCTCCGGCGAATTGGAATAGGAATGATTGGGGAAATAATATTCTACATACACAGCCGTATTTACAAAATAGTCAAAACGCTCTGCAAAGCGGTACCGGGCTTCAATTCTCGCGGCTGTATAATCGAGGTGACTGCCTTTTGGGTCTTCGAAATCGGCGTAGCCGGCCAGCACCAAATGGTCACCCACGCCATACTCCGCTTCTATGGAAGAAGCCAGCAAACCTTTGCGGGTAAGGGATTTGCCAAAATGCTCATAAGGCTCGTTACTGTTGGCAATAAAGCTGGTCCATTTGGTTAGTTCTAAATGTCCTTTAAAAGGCGTTTCAAACTGATATACCCTGAAAAAAGATTCCTGCGCGTGTACCGCTGCGAACATACCTATACAGGCAATTATTGCACAAACCTTCCTTAGCTGCTTCATCTTATTTCTGTCCGGTTTTAATGGTTACATTATTAAAATCCATATCAGCCGGCAGTACAAATTGTTTGCCCCCTGTTCCTCCATAGCGCCGGTAAGGCGGCGGGTCTATATGCACATGCACGCGATAAGCGCCGGCTTTTGCCACGCGCCAGTTTTCGCCATAGTGATACAGCCACGGATGCCACATAAACATTTCCATTTTGTGCCCTATATTTTTGCTATGGCTATCATATAGTGTAACTTCTACATTCAAGTCGTGCAGAAAACGCCCTGTTTGCCGGTCGCGTGCTACAATTTCCACATGCGCATTTGTTTCGGCGCTTAAGTCATTTTCCTTTTTATATACCAGCTTGCTATTATGCTGATACCAGTAGCCTTCGGAATATTCTACTGCGCAAGCCAGGAAATAATCGCCGCTGGTGGTGTCCTTGCCATCGTTGGCCTGTGCATACATTGCCTTCAACGTATTGCTGTATGCCTGCCCTGCTTTCTTAGCCAGTTCCTGTTGCGCTTCCATGCCGTCGCTCAAGGTTGCTGCACTGGTAAGCGCAGCTATCTGTAAAGGAATAACGGCCGTCGCTGCTTCTGTAAAACGGTCGCCGTTGTACGGGTCGTGGCGGTGATAAGATGGGGGTGCAATAGTTACTGTAAAGGTGTAAGCGCCGTTGCCCGGCAACTGAATATTATCGCCGTAGCCATTCACCAGCGGCATCCACGCAAAAGGCAACTGCTTTTGTTCAATTAACTTTCCGGCCGCATCTTTTATAGATAGTTGGATGTTTAAAGGCGGTACTATGCGTCCATCGGCGCCGTCCTGCACAAACAGCCAGAAGTGTGCATTGGCAGCAGCAGGCGCCAGCCATTTTACCGCGCCGTTGTTAAACCCGTACCAGCCTTCGGGCGCGGCAACAGCATAAGAAAGTTTGTACTCGCCGGCCCGCAACTGCCCGCCCATAGTGCCTGCCTGCGCAACAATCCAGCCCGTGCATTTATCTACCGAATCTCCTTCGGCACGGGCGTACGCCAGTTGTTCTTTGGTGGCTTCATTACTTTTTGCAGTTACAGGGCGTTTGGCTGCTGTAGTAGCAACCATCATATCCATGCCTTTCATCTGGGCATAGCTATGTTGCTGTACAAGGGTAAGGATAAGACATAAGTATAGTGCGGATAAACCGGAGAGCGGTGCCTTCATAGTAGTTGCCTGATCTTTAAATAAAACGGTGCAATAAACTACATCAGTAAATATGCCAAGGGTAAGCAAGCGCTATTTTATCCGTATTCCTTTGTACAATTATAAAAGGTATTATGTTAGACCGCATGAATGGCAAGCCGCTATTTACCGTAGTGGCATACGGCTTTAAGCTGGATATAAATGTATTAAGGCAGGTAAATTTATTTCTCTTTTTTCAGCCAGCCATTATCCGCCAGCCAATCACTCATACGTTGCGGCCAGCTATGGATGGATTGCAGCGATGACCGGTTGCCCATATTAAATCCATGCTGTCCCTGCGCAAACAAATGCGCTTCCACGGGCACTTTGGCCACGCGGTACGCATGAAGCAGTTTTACTATAGACTCGGAGCAGCAGGTGTCATCGTTGGCGGCGAGTAAAAATGCCGGTGGCGCAGTAGCGGGCACAGTATCGGGTACGGCCAGCGGACCGGGATATACCAGCATTATAAATGCAGGCTTCCCGTTAAGCCGGTCAACAGCATCAGCCGCATGGTCATTGCCATTGCCGGAAGCAAATGCAACCATATCAACCACTTCGCCGCCTGCCGAAAAACCGAGCATGCCAATGCGGTTAGTATCAATGCTCCAGTCTGCAGCATGGCTGCGTGTTAGCCGCATAGCGCGTAGCGCGTCTTCGCGCGGATGCTTGTCCAGCGAATAGGGCGAATTAGGCTCGCGGGCAAGGCGGTATTTCAGCACAATGGCAGTTATACCTAAACTATTTAAAAAAGCTGCAGGCTCGGTGCCTTCGGCATTATATACCAGCAGCCGGTGACCGCCGCCGGGACAGATAACGACTGCGGTACCGTTGCTTTTTTCTTTCGGCGGCAGGTACACCGCGATAGAAGGGTTATTAATATGTTTTACCCAATATTCTTTTGCTTCTTCCGGCTCGTTGCGGAGCTTTTCAAAGCCGGGCGCGCCATTTGGCCACAGTGGAAGAACAACAGGATTCGACTGTGCCCGTGATAATTGCGGGTATAGTGTGAATAGTATGCAGATAGCTATAAGCGCCCGTTGAAAAGCAGGTGGAAGTATTGGGTTTTTCATTGTTTAAAGATAAATAAGAAACTGCTTGGCCAATGGCTGAACAGGGCAACTTGATTACAGGATAATTAATAGCCATCACCAATCGAAGTTCACTTCTTTTCCATCCAGCTTCCAGGCAGCAGGCCATTGGCTGGTAAGCCAGTCCAATGGTTCGGCTGCGGGCAGATGTTCCGCGGCTTTTGTGAAGCAATTTTTTATAAATTGCTTTTGTTCATTTCCCAGCGCATCAGGCTGCGCCGAAATGAATAAAGGCGTGCTGCTTTCGGCCAGCAACTGCATCCATTGTTTATTCTTTTGCCAGGGTACTTCATTGGTTAAACCCACGCAATCGCCATCGGCCGCATAAAAAATGCCATGCTGCACCATGCGAAAGCCAAGCGTGTTTACACCCATCTTGCGGGTGCGCGCCCATTCTTTACCACTTGTATCATCGCCCACACGGTTAAGCTCAAAAAGACCGGCTGATAAATGGCTCATTGTATTACAGCCAATGAGGTACATATCGCCTGCTGCCGCGCGGATAGTGTGGTATAGGGCAAGTATTATCTCTGCGTTTGTTTTACTCCGGTCGTTAAAATGCCAGCCGCCTGCAGTCATTTCTTCTCCCATCTCAAACCCCCATCTGCCAAACATATCAAAGGTGGAAAAATCATGCTTCACCATTTCAAAGCCCCATTGTTTGTAGGTAGAGATATTGCGTTGTATCCGGTCCAGGTTTTCTGCGATGGTAGGATCAAGCACCGGTTTTTTAGCATCGTCCCTGCCTGCAATCATGGGCAGTAATAAGTTTTGCTTGTCGTCATGCGCAGCGCATAATGGCCGCGTCCACAAACCGGGCCGCATACCCAGTGTAGTAATGTCAGCAGCCAGCCCGTGCATGTCTTTAAACTTATCGTTCGGGCGCGAAAAATCGTCCTGCCAGCAGCAATCGCCGGGAAGCAGCGGCGAGTAGGCAGCCCAGCCCGCATCCACCACCGAAAAAGGCCGGTTGGCCGTATCTTCCGCAAGGTCTGTCATTATTGAAGTCTGGTTTTTTATCAGCGCCGGCGTGTTGTTGCCATACGCATAATACCAGTCGTTAATACCATATACCGGCTGCCTCGGCAGGCGCGGTTGCGGGCACATGATTTTGCAAAACCGGCGGGCCGCATAGAAAGTATTTTCATCGCTTCTGTTTTGCGTGGTTACAATATCCGCCGCATGCAGCTTCCGGTCTTTCAGCAATACGCCTTCGCCGCCGTTGCGGGTATCTAAGGTAAGCTGCATAATACCGTTGCCAACATTCCAGTAAGCAATAGCGCTGCAACCGGTTTTTACACCAAAGCATACGGTGCTATGGTTATTGTGCTGTATAAAATACCACGGCATTTTTTTACTGAAGACGGCAGGCTGAAAAGAAACATCGCCGTACGTTCTTTCCCAATGGTCGCCCAGCATTGTTGCTGTTGCGGGCGCCCTATACTGCCATTGCAACTGCACTAAGTGCAATGCTTTTCCGGGCGATTGAACCGCTACCCTCAAAGCATTGCCCGTGTAAGTAAGCTGTACAGACATGCGCTCATACGTCCAGTTCATTTTATCGGCGCTTGTCATATCCTGAAAGCCATCATCTCCCTTTATCCTTATTTTTTGGGGCAGTTGTATTTGTTCGCCAGCTTCGCCGGCAGCATGGGTATGTTGCAAAAACAAAAGACTGGCTAAGGAAGCACCGGATAGTTTTACAAATTGTCGGCGTTGCATTGGCTGGATAGGTTGTTTATGTTATGATAATTTAAAACACTAAGATAACAGCGAAACAAAATTAATTCACGAAGTAAAGTACAGCCCTTATAGTATGCCAGGCGGTTATTATTAACCGGCTGCATAAAAATTTGCCCTGAAACAGGACTATTAGGTGCACGGCGTACTAAACACAACAACCTTAATAGTTTATTCTTAAAAAAAGTATAACGGACAAGTTTATTTTATGTATGATTTAAGCACTCTATAATTAACTTTATTTAAAATATGTACACTTTTGCACTTGTACATAAATCCAGTATCCGGGTTGACAATATGCATATACAACCTTCACAATCCATCTTTTTAAGAAAGGCAGCATTAATGACCTGGCTGGGTTTTTTATTTGTTATTATCGTATCGCTTTTTTGGTATAATGCCTGGCTGTACGATTTGCCAACGCCGGTGCCGGCCGGTTACAAACCCATAAGTACCGGTTCTGTAATTTCGCTGCCGGCAAACCTGAAAACCGGTAATAATAAACCTCTTTTCCTGCATTTTTTTAATCCCGACTGTCCCTGCTCGCGGTTCAATATCGCACAATTTAAATTGCTGGTAAAGCAATACGGGGCACAGGTAAATTTTGTAATCGTACCCATTGTAAAAAAGCCGTACACTGCCGGCCAGATACAGGAAAAATTTCAGTTGGATTTACCGGTTTTATTCGATACCACCTTAGCTGCAACATGCGGCGTTTACTCAACGCCGCAGGCTGTAATAATCGGTGCCGGTAACATCCTGCATTACCGGGGCAATTACAACCGCAGCCGCTATTGTGCGGACGAAAAAACCAATTATGCGCGCATTGCTATCGAAAATTTGCTTACTAATAAAACAACGACCGCTTTCAACCAGTTTGCACTAACGGCTTATGGATGCGGATTGCCAAATTGTACCAAAAAATGAAAAACCATACCCCTTATAAGAGCGATACAGAGCAGTTGTCTATTGCTGCCTTCCGGCAGGAAGTGCAAAAAAGGTCTGACCGGCTGATGAATTATTTCATCCCCGGTTTCTTCTTGTCGGGCCTGGTGTTCGCAGTTATTTACGATACCTGGCTGATGGCGGTTGGTGTAGGCGGCCTTTGCGTAGGCGCTTATTATTCCGCCAAAATCGCATTGCCAAATTCCAACCTGTATCAATATGTGCTGAGCGTAGTGCTGGGCATTTTTATGGCGCAATACATTTACCAGATGCATGGCTTGTTCGAGATGCATTTCTTTGCATTTATCGGCAGTGCCTTACTCATTACCTATCAAAACTGGAAACTGCAATTACCCATGCTGCTATTTGTGGTACTGCATCATGCAGTATTAGGTTATCTGCAGGATGTTGGGTTTGATAAATTATATTTTACCCAGCTCGATTATTTCGAGCTGCAAACATTTATCATACATCTCGTGCTTGCCGCCTCCATATTTTTTATCTGCGGTTTATGGGCTTACCAGTTTAAAAAATCGGGGGAGCTGCACATACTGCAAACCATTGAAATGGCAAGGCTGAAAAAAGAAGCGCTGATAGCGGCAGAGCGGATAAAGAACGAAGAAGCATTGGAGAAAGCGTATGTTGCTGCAGAACATGCACGGCTGGAGGCGGAGAATGCCAATAAGGCTAAAAGCGTATTCCTCGCCACCATGAGCCACGAGATCCGTACGCCTATGAACGGGGTGATGGGCATGGCTGCGCTGCTGGTACAAACGCAACTTAATGAAGAGCAGCGGGGCTTTGCCGAAACGATAAGCACCTGCGGTGAAAGCCTGCTAACCGTGATAAATGATATACTGGACTTTTCCAAAATAGAATCGGGCAAGATGGAGCTGGAAGAAAAAGATTTTGATCTCCGCTCCTGCATCGAAGATATACTGGATGTATTTGCAGGCAAAGCCTCCGAAGCCGGTATTGACCTGATCTACCAGATAGATTACAATGTGCCGGTTCAGGTTGTTGGCGACCATCACCGGCTGCGGCAGATTTTAATGAACTTTGTAAGCAACGCAATTAAGTTTACAGAAGCGGGAGAAATTTTTATAGGCGTGCGCCTGAATGCCACGTTGCCCGATGGCCGTTTAGAGCTTGCTTTTGAAGTTAAAGACACAGGTATTGGCATTCCGGAAGATAAATTACACCGTTTATTTAAGGCTTTCTCACAGGTGGATTCTTCTACAACAAGAAAGTACGGCGGTACAGGCCTTGGACTTGTGATCTGCGAAAAGCTGGTAGGCCTGATGGGTGGAAGCATTGCGGTGAAAAGTACCGTTGGCAAAGGCACTGTCTTTTCCTTTACAATCAGGGCCGGCAATAGTGTGCAGGCAATCCGTACGTATGTAAATAACAGCCTCGTTGGCTACGAAGGCAGGAAAGTGCTGGTGATTGATGACAATGCCACCAACCGTATTATTTTAAAGACCCAACTGCAGCAATGGAAACTGGTGCCAACGCTTGCCGATTCGGGGTTGCAGGCTTTGAATATAATTGCCGGCGGAGCATCGTTTGACCTTGTACTTACCGATATGGAAATGCCCGGCATGGATGGTGTGCTGGTATCGCAGCAGATACGCAAAATATATCCCGATCTGCCCATAATTGTATTAAGTTCCATCGGCGATACGGTATGCCGGCGGCACGCGGAGTTGTTTACGGCTATCCTTAACAAGCCAGTAAAACAGCAGGTGTTGTGCGCTCACGTACACAATGCACTGTGCCGGCAATTAAAAGTGCCGGTAATATCCAGGGCGGCGAAGGATACCGACTTATCCGTAAGTTTTGCCGTGCAGCACCCGCTTACTATTTTAATTGCGGAAGACGAGCCGGTTAATCAAAAGCTGGCCATGCATGTATTCCGGAAACTTGGTTATACAATAGACATTGCAAAGAATGGGAAGATCGCTATCGAAATGGCGGCTAAGCAGGCGTATGATATTGTTTTTATGGACATCCAGATGCCGGAAATGGATGGCATGGAAGCTGCCCGTTTTATGAAAGCCAATTTTGAGGTGAAACCCATAATTATAGCGATGACGGCAAATGCGATGCAGGGCGACCGAGAGGTTTGCCTGAATGGCGGCATGGATGATTATGTTTCCAAGCCGGTTGTTTTTAAAGAGCTGATGGTAAAATTAGAAAAGTGGTCAGTGCATGTAAAAGCCGATCTTCAGCCGGCAATGGCAGGAGTCTGATAACGGTTTAATATTTATTGTTTTTTGATTAATGGGGTAATCCGTTTATGCTGCAACATATTACCATTCCTATATTAAAACCCGCCTGAAAATTTCCCTGAACTATAATGCCTGCTTACCTGTCAACTATCTCGAAATTTAGCTGGCATAAATTATAGAATTTACCTTTTAGCTCAATAGCCGTCATTCTGCACCAGCGCACCATTGGCAGCATTTACTTCTCTCAGCGGAATCGGCAGCACCAGTTCATTGGCATCATAGTCAAAGCCATCAACCGTTTCTTTCAGCCGCTTTACATCCTGTATCGCCTGCCCTTCGTGCGCCAGCTCTAATTTCCTTTCCAGCAAAATATTATCGAGTGTGATGTAAGACTGGGCGGTAGATAAACCAGCCCGGCTGCGGATGGTTTTGATATCTGCGAAAGGTGTAGCTCCTGCAGAAGTGCCTAAGCGGAAATTGCATTCGGCCCTTGTAAGGTACAGCTCTGCCAGGCGTATGATGGAAAGGTTTTTATTCAGCAGCTTCCATTTGCCGCTGCGATACACATCATCGGCATCTATATAAAAAAAATCTTTGCGGGCATCGCCATCCTCATACAGATCTATGTGTTCCTGTTCTACATCCACATCGCCGTCTCTTGCACCATCTTCGGTCGTACTCCAGAATAGCTGCATATCGTTGTAGCCATCGAGCGCGCTTACCTGTATGGCAAAAATATCTTCCGTTGTATTGGCGCTGTTGTTAAATTCTTCTGCGTAGGTATCAGTCAACGCATACTTGCCCGAAGCTATCACGGCATTGGCCGCATCAAGCGCTTTCTGATAATCGCCCATTTGCAGGTACACGCGGCTGAGTATGGCCGCCGCCGCATACTTTGTTGCATATACGCCATTGCTTTCCGGCAGCAATTGCTGCGCCTGGGTAAGCTCGTTGATAATCGTATCGTAGGTGGCCGCTACCGTACTGCGCGGTGTATAGTTAGCATCGGATATATTGTCGCGTGTTGGCTGCGATACTATTTGCAGGCCCAAGTTGGTATTGGCGTTACCGTCGCTGTACGGTTTTGCATACAGGGTTACCAGCTCAAAATAAAGGAGGCCCTTTAAAAAAAGCGCTTCACCTTTTACCCGGTCTTGCGCATCTGCATCCACAACACCAATGGCATTTAAAATATTATTGCAAATATTATTTGCCGAATAAGCACCCGCCCAGGTGCTGGCTACAAAGCTGTTGTTGGTAAGGATGGCTTTCTGGAAAATTTCATCCGGCTGGTTGTAAGTGCCGTCCCAGAATATTTCGCCGTTTGCCGCCAGCAATTCAGAATACAATTGCATATCGCCGCCCAGCGCGGAACTATAGCTTATTGCATCGTATGCACCATTCAGTGCTTTTATTACATTATCGCTGGTGCTTAATACAATACCCGGCGGCAGGTATTGCGGTGGCGTAACGTCTAATTTTTTGTTGCAGGAAGAAAGCAGTTGCACAAGTGCAAAAAGAACAAGTATCGGACAAAATATGTTTTTCATAACGCGTTTTGATTAGTGTTGAATCAGAGGCCAAGATTTATCCCCACTGTGTAATTTTTTATTTGCGGCGCAGAATAAAAATCAGCGCCCTGGTTGCGGTTGGTACTGCGGTAGTCGGAGTTTACTTCAGGATCCCAGCCGGGGTAATTGGTCCAGGTAACCAGGTTAACGGCGGTAACATACAGCCGTGCCGTTTGGATTTTCAATTTTTGCATCCAGGCTGCCGGGAGCGTATAAGACAAGGTAATATTCTTCAGCCGCACATAATCGCCATCATAGATGTACCTGCTGGAAGCGCTGATGCCATTGCCGCCAAGCAGCCTTAGTTGCGGCACGTTGGTAATATCGCCGGGCTTCTGCCAGCGGTCGAGCATTTCCCGTGTCTGGTTATCAAAATAGTCGAAGCTGGCGCTCATAAAGCCGCCGGCGCCGTTCATTATCTGGTTGCCAAAAACGCCCTGGAACAATACATTCAATTCCAGTCCTTTATAAGAGAATGTATTGGTAACGCCGCCGATCCAGTCGGGGTTAGGATTGCCTACTATAAAGTTGCCCGCGGCATTATAATCGTTGGTGGTGGTTTTGCCGTCTTCTGCATAATACAAAGCATCGCCGTTTGCCTTGTCAACGCCGGCAAACCTCGGCCCGTAAAAGATGCCGATGCTCTGGCCTACAATCAGCGAATTAAGGTACCGCCCGTCGTTGCCCGGAATACTGGTTTGCGCACCGTCAAGTTTCAACACTTTGTTTTTATTGTATGATAAGTTGAAAGACGTTGTCCATTTGAAATCTTTTCCGGATACGTTTTCGGTATTCAGCACAAACTCAACGCCCCGGTTAAGCATGCTGCCTACGTTTACAAGCTGCGTGGTAAAGCCGCTGTTGCCGGGCACCGGCACGTTGTAAATAAGCTCGCTTGTTTTACGGTTGTACCAGTCTATTTCCGCAGTCAGTTTATTATGCAGAATGCCTACTTCCAAACCTATATCCGCTTGTTTGGAGATTTCCCATTTCAAGTCCGGGTTGCCCAGTTGATAGGTGGTAAGCCCCGAGCTGCCTGCGTATGGCGCGCCCTGCCACAGCGTAAGCGAACCATCGTTGGGAATATTATCATTGCCCGCCAGCCCGTAGCTGCCGCGGATTTTGAGGTTGCTGATAAGATCGGAGTTTTTTAGAAAATCTTCCTGGCTTATTACCCAGCCCGCAGATACGGCCGGGAAAAATCCATACCGGTTGTTGGCGCCAAACTTGGAAGAACCGTCGTAGCGGCCGCTAAGGCCTACTAAATATTTGTTGGCAAAGCTGTAGTCTGCCCTGGCAAAATAAGAAAGCAGCCTGCTGTCCTGCGCCGAGGAAGTGCCGCCGGTAATTTTACCAGCGCTTGCCAGTTTCTGCAGCTCCGGCGTAGGAAAGTCCTGGCCGTACACATTCGCAAAATCGTAATGGTAGCTTTGGAAAGCCATGCCGGCCACTACGTTAATGGTATGCTTGCCAAACCCCTGGTTGTAGGTAAAGAAGTTGTTGGTATTATAATCTACAAACTTATACCAGTCCGACTGGCCATAGCCGCCGATACCGGTTCCGTTGATGGTGCCTTCGGGGTAAAACTGGTCGTCGTTCTGGTACTGCAGGTCCACGCCAAAATCGCTGCGGAATGTAAGATGGTTTAGTATTTTCCAGTCGAAGTAAACACTGCCGATATTGCGGAAAGTTTCCGAGCGGTACTTGCCATCCCGGGCGTCAACCAGCGGGTTGTAATACGTAGTGGTTGGTATATTATACAGGTTGCCATCTTCATCTCTAACCGGCGTGACGGGCGATAGTGCAACAATCTGTAGCGGATTATCAAAGTTGTTGTCATACGTTACCCTGCCGGCAACCGTTTGCGAGAGGCTGAGATTAGCGCCTATTTTTACATGGTCGCTTACAGTATGGTCAATGTTTATCCGGCCGGAAAGGCGCTTGAAATTATTTCTTATCAGGATGCCTTCCTGGTCGAGATAAGAGCCGCTGAGATAAAATTTTGTTTTCTCATTACCACCGGAGGCCGATATATCCAAACCTGCTGTGTTTGCATGATCGTTGAAAGCCAGTTTTTCCCAGTTGGTATTTACTGTTTTTCCATTGCGCCAGTCGGCGCCGTGCGAGTACCTGTCCAGCCTGCCTTCTGCATATTCCAGGTAAGAATCCGCATAGTTAGCCGGGTCTGTCGGGTCTATTCCGTCAAAATACAAATCGCTGTTAATGGCTGCTTCGCGCAGCAATGCAATGTATTCCGGCGCATTTAAAAAGCCCCGCAAATGTGTTGGCTTGTTGCTGCCATACTGTGCGTTTACCTGGATGCTGGTTTTGCCGGCCTTCCCTTTTTTAGTAGTGATAATTACCACGCCGTTGGCGCCCCGCGAGCCATAAATAGCAGTGGCTGCAGCGTCTTTAAGTATGTTGAATGATTCTATATCGTTGAAGTTGATCGTAGCCAGCGGGTTGCCGGATGCGCCGGTAGTTGAATTAGAGGTTACATTGCTGGCGTAGGAGGTGTTGTTGATGGGCAGGCCGTCTATTACATACAGCGGGTCGTTGCCGGCGGACAGTGAGCCGGAGCCCCGGATGCGGATTTTTATGCCTTCGCCTACCTTGCCGCTTTCGCTCTCCACAAATACGCCCGCCGCGCGGCCCTGCAGTGCCTGGTTAAAGTTGGGTACCGGCATGTTTTGTATATCTGCTCCTTTTACAACCGCTATATTGCCGGTAAGGTTTTTCCTCGTGGTAGTGCCGTATCCGATTACTACTACTTCATTCAGGTTTTGGGCAGTTTCTGTTAGTTGAACAGATACTTCGGTACCGGTAACCGGCACTGTTGCATCTGCAAAGCCTATATAAGTAACCGTTAGTTCTTTTTCTCCGCTTTTTACCGAAATAGTAAAGCTGCCGTCGGTTCCGGAAATGGTAGCTGTAGTGCTTTGTTTTGCGGTTATGGTTGCACCGGCGATAGGAAGCCCGCTTTTAGCGTTGGTAATTTTTCCGGAGACTTGTTTTAACTGGGCTAAACAAAAATGGAAGAATAGCAGCATGCTTACTGCCAGCAACAGTGGTTTTCTCATAGCATTGAATTTAATTGTAGATAAACTGCAGGACGGCAATAAGGCTGTGTTGCAATAGTACCATTGTTCTTATTAAAAATAAAAAGAAACAGTCTTTATGCGCATCAATGCAAGATAGTTAAAGATGCTTTAATGTATCAGAAACGGTTGGAAATGCAGATAAAAATTATGAGGTAATGATAAGCCGCAGCAAGCGATGCAGCAGCCCGCGGTAAGCCTGATAAAGCTGTATTAACCGTTTGTGCAGCGTAAACAATTTGATACAGCAGCAAAAAACAATTAATCCAAAGCATAAAAAATGCCGCATTGCTGCGGCATTTAAATATCCTCTCACAAAGTTTTTTCAGCGCCTGGCATTGTACCTAAATAAATAAACGGCTGATTATTTACTCGCTGCGAGGTATTCCTGCATGGTAATTTTACCATTGAATAAGTGGTTGTACAAAACTTCTTTATTCAACTTTGTTGCTTTTATTTTTGAAACGATTTCCTTATCGAAAAACAGGGTTTTTACTATTGATTTCATAATAAGTAAATTTAAATGGTTATTAAATGTGTACTTTATACACATTGATACGGCAAATAGAAAAAGGTAACCTTGCGGCGCTCCCTGCCAGGTAGGGTTAAAGCGCTTGCCGCACACCGGTGGAAATTTTTATTTGTAACAAGCAACAAATTTTAAGGCAGCACCCTGATAAAATCTTATCAATACGTTCAATTTGCACCAGCCTTATTTTAGTATCGCTTATTTTTGAGTAATAAGTAAGCAATCTACTTTTACTCTGCACAAAGATGGCCATTACCAACAACAGCATTGCCTATAGCTTTTTAAATAAAGGCGGCGAAACAGGTGAACTTATCCGCTCTATAGACTGGTACGACAGCCTGCTGGGGCCGGTAAGCAACTGGCCGCAAAGCCTGCGTACCACACTCAGCATTATTCTTAATTCCAGGTTCCCGATGTTTTTATTCTGGGGCCCGGAGCATATTTGTTTTTATAACGATGCCTATCGCCCCAGCCTTGGCAACAGCGGCAAACATCCTTCTGCTATGGGGCAGCGGGGCGAAATAGTATGGCCGGAAATATGGCCGGTAATTAAGCCGCTTATTGATGCCGTATTAGCTAACGGAGATGCCACCTGGAGTGAAGACCAACTGATACCTATTTATCGCAACGGCCGGTTGGAAGATGTGTATTGGACCTTTAGTTATAGCCCTGTGAATGATGAGTCGGACAAACCTGCAGGTGTATTTGTTACCTGCACCGAAACCACCGAGAAAGTGCAGACCCTGCAAACCCTGAACGAAAGCAAGCGCAGGCTGGAAAGGAGTGAAGCGCAGTTGCGTTCGGTATTTGTACAGGCGCCGGTAGCCATCGGTATTTTTTCGGGAGAAAAGTATGTAGTGGACCTGGTAAACCCGCTGTTGTGTGAGCTGTATGGAAAAACCGAGGCAGAACTGCTGGGCAAACCGGTGTTTTCGGTGCTCACTGATGCCGCAGGCAAAGGTTTTGAGCAGTTGCTGGATGAGGTAAGGCTTACCGGGAAACCATTTATCGGCAGAGAAATACCGGTACCGCTGCAGAAAAACGGGGAAGCAACAACAGCTATCGTCAATTTTGTGTACGAGCCGTTGCGCAGTGCAGCAGGCAATATCACAGGCGTGGTGGCTGTGGCTACAGATGTTACCGACCAGTTTGAAAGCAGGCAAAAACTTGTGGAAAGTGAAGCACAGTTCCGGTTAATGGCCGAATCTATGCCGCAGCAGGTCTGGACTGCCGATGCAGATGGCGCACTTGATTATGTAAATACAGTAACACAACAATATTTTGGCAGAACCGCCGGCTTCATTACTGGTTCCGGGTGGCAGCATTTTATTCATCCGGATGATATTGACCAGTGCATCGGGCTTTGGTCGCGCGCCATAGCAACCAGCGAGCTATACCAGGTAGAGTTTCGCCTGCAAAGAAATGACGGCGCCTACCACTGGCATTTAAGCCGGGCGTTGCCGCTTAAAAATAATGAAAAAATTATAAAATGGCTGGGTACTAATACAGACATTGAAGACCATAAACAGGTAGAACAAAAGAAAGATGAATTTATCAGTATCGCCAGCCACGAGCTGAAAACGCCGCTCACCAGTTTAAAGGCGTATTTGCAATTAATAGACCGTATCCCTGGTGCCAATACTACGACTAAGCAATTTGTGGATAAGAGCCTGCAGCAGTTGAAGCGGCTGGAAAAACTGGTGGACGACCTGCTGGATGTATCAAAGATAACCAGTGGTAAAATTATTTATAATATCACTACATTCAACTTTGCTGAAGCCATTCGGGAAGCCGTGCAAAGTGTGCAGCTTGCAGTAGCCACACACCGGCTTATTATAACAGAAAATGTGAATGTTGATTTTGAAGGCGACCGCTTTCGTATAGAGCAGGTAATCACCAACTTTCTTACCAACGCCGTTAAATATTCGCCCGGCAGCGATAAAGTAATTATCAGATCTGCTATTGAGCAAAACAATATTATCGTTGCTGTTCAGGATTTTGGAATAGGGATAGAAAAGGAACACTTAGGGAAATTGTTCGACCGGTTTTACCGGGTAGATAATACCGCCATGAAATATGAAGGCCTCGGGCTTGGGCTCTATGTAGCTTCCGAAATTTTAAACAGGCACAAAGGCAATTTCTGGATAGAAAGCGAACCCGGCGCAGGCTCTACTTTTTTCTTCCGGCTGCCCCTGCCGCAGCAATCCTGCCTTGTGGCCTTCGAGGATACTGCTACCACTTATATTTCCGATGCTGTCTCTATCACCTCCAACAAAGCAGATGCAATAATGGAAGTGGACTGGAAAGGCTTTCACAACCTGGAATCGGTGCAGCATGGCTGCATGAAAATGCTGAGGATACTCCAGGAAAACAAATACCATAAAGTGCTCAACAATAACATCCATGTGCTGGGTAGCTGGGGCGATGCGGCGGAGTGGGGCGGCAGGGAGTGGTTTCCGATGATGCAGGGGGCCGGCCTGCAATATTTTGCCTGGATATATTCGCCTGCAACATTCAGTAAGTTAGCGGCGGAGAAAAGTGTTGACCTGATGATGGGCGCTGTAACCACGCGGTTCTTTACTACAGTGGAAGAAGCGAGGCAATGGCTGAAAGAGGTTGTTCAGGTAGTGGAATAGCAAGGCTGTTAAGCGTTTTTTTCATGTTGTGTACATAGAGAAACCGTTAAAACGGTTAGCACTATAGCCAATGCTTTTTATAGCCCGCCGTTTAAACGGCGGGCTATATTATTGAATAATAGGTTTCCAATAGATTTATCCATTTAAAAAATTAATATACACGTCTGTAGAAACTGATTTGAGTAAATAACCAATGGCTTATCTTGAGTGCTAATCACCTTTCCTTTATGCATAAATATCTTATTTTTTTCCTGCTGTTTTATGCGCCTGGGCAAGCAACAGCTCAGAAAACAGACAAGCAATTAAGGGCAAAAGTGGAAGCGTTACTGCAAGGCTTTCAGGGTAATGTGGGCGTATATGTGCACGACTTGGTGAAGGGTAAAACGGTTGCTATAAATGCCGACACTATTTTTCCAACAGCCAGTATGGTGAAGATTCCGATTCTTATTGGCATCATGCAAAAAATAAGGGATAGCGAACTGCAATATCACCAGGTGCTTACTTACCGCGATTCGCTACTGTATGAAGGCGAAGACATCTTAGGTTCTTTTAAAGACACGGAGCATATAGAACTAAGCAAGGTAATGATGCTGATGCTTTCCATGAGTGATAATACGGCGAGCCTCTGGCTCCAAAGCATTGCCGGCGGCGGATTGCGCATTAATCAGTTATTGGATAGCGCAGGTATAAAAGTTACGCGTGTCAATAGCCGCACGCCCGGCCGGGAAGAAGCCAGAACGCAATACGGCTGGGGGCAAACAACGCCCCGCGAGATGGCAACACTCATGGAAAAAATCGTTAACAAGCAAATTATCAATACAGCCGCCAGCGAGAAAATGCTGCGGCTCTTAGGCCGGAATTACTGGGATGAAGAAGCAATTTCGCAAATACCAACCGATGTATTTGTTGCCAGCAAAAGCGGCGCGGTGGATGAAAGCCGTAGCGAAGTACTCTTTGTAAACGGCAGGCGAAGCCGCTATGTTTTTTGCATCTGCACTAAAAATAATAAAGACACCAGTTGGAACTACAACAACGAAGCCTGGGTGCTTACGCGGAAATTATCGAAACTATTATGGCAGCGGTATGGGAGGGAGTAGCCTTCTGTCATTTTCCGCATTAAAAATTTGCTGCCAGGAATTAAACCCCAGCCAGTGCAAAAGAGCCTGTAAACTATGATAACCCATTTCGATATTTTTAGCTAACTCATCTATTCAAAAAATACGTTTTAAACAATTTCAGTTCTTCCTTCTCTATCGCTATATATTTCGCAAAAATTGCCTCGCCCACTTGTTGCTGTACAGCGGAAATGCCTACATCTATCAGCCGCAGGCCTTCATCTGTCAATAACACATTATCAAAATGAAAACCTTTCAGGTCAGACGGCCGTTTAATATCGCGATGCACAAAACCGCCTTTATGTAATTGCAATAATTCGTCCTCAAAGACATCCAGCCACAGTGCTCTTTTTTCTATTTCATGTGCCCGGTAATCTATTGGATACAAGCGTTCCATTACCAGCAGTTCTGCGTCTAAGGCTTCATCAAAATCAAGCCGTATAAATTTTACAATAAGGTCATTGATCCCGTTAGCAAATTTCATTTTCTCTGCTTCAGAGCCAATATCGGAGCGGGTATCGCCCACATACAACTTCGCCACTTCTGTTTTAGACAAAGCGATAACTGTATTGTTAGCACCGGAAGAAAGCTGCCGCGGATATTTCATTGGATTAAAGATAATAAAGGCATTTAATATAAAATCAGGTAGCTGTATTTATTGAATACGTACTGCCAATAAGATGGCTTAACTATTACTGCATAGCAGGATGGTAAATAAGCTTTGTATATTATTGATCGTGTACTTAAATTCTCCTCTTTAAATGATAAAGATTGATTTTGCAAAAACATATACTTCAATTGAAATAGCCGAAGACTTATCTTTTATAACCTTCAACTCACAAGACAAACAAAGAATATTATTCTTATTAAAGCCTGTCTATTGCCACTTGATGATCTTTTATTGCGAGCTGTATATAATCTCGCTTTCCGCCTTTGCTGGTCTCTGCCTTTCTGCCTTTGCTGGTCTTGTGACCGGCAAACTTTGATAGTATAAATATATATTTGAACTCCTTGTTGGTGACAACACCAACAAGGGCTGGACTTAGCTTGTATGATGCAAAAAAAGTATGCTCAACTTCTTTATCATTCATCCTTCCGAAAAGCCGGGCAGTTGAAAAGTAGAGAAAACGGAGAAAATTCATAATTTAAAAATTGGGTAGTTACTCCTGAAAAAGACAAAGTTTACTTCAAGCACAAATTGTTTTTGCGCTATGCCAGGCAGATGGCGGTGTAAGGATTGAAGAAGTACGCCAGAAGATGGGTGGGTATGAGTAAAGCCACGTTGTACAACCGGAAGAAAAAACCTGGAGGCTTGGGTGTTATAGAATTGCTCAGGCTCCGGCAACCGGAAGAAGAGAATAACCGGTTAAAACAGATGTAGCTGATCTGACTTCAAACAAACAAATGCTGCAGGAAGTCCTAAAAAATGCCTGAAGCTGCGGCAGCTAAAGCAGGTGGCCACAAAACTGATAGAAGACTGCCGCGTGTCTGCCAAAAGAGCGTGCGTTGTGATTTGCATACATCGGCCAGGCTGGTACTACAAGGCGCAAGGAAGGGAAGACGGGGCCGGTAAGGCAAAGAATCAAAGAGATGCAGCAGCCAGGGTAAGATACGGTATTTGGCGTAGCTACACTTTACATGGAAGGAAGGGCTTCAAGGATAACAATAAGCGTGTGCACCGCATTTTCCGGGAAGAAGGACTGGATACCCGCAAACGTCCAAAGCGTAATAAAAGCGCCGCACACCGCTTCATGGCTTAACGCCGGGAGAAGTAGCCGAAAAACAAGAGGCTATGGAAAGGAAAAGGAAGACCTGGCCCTGCCGGGAGGTCTCTGCAAATTAAATACATTTTGTAGCATCAGCATAACCCTCAGCAGCATCGGCAAAAACATAGTCCAATTAGCAGATTTAAACTCCTCATTAAGCCAGAACACTTTACTTTAACCTTGCCCAATATTCAGGCGGACGTTAGACGCCAAAACAGGATTAAAAACAGATTTTTATCTGAGCGATAAGTAGTAAGCATTCAAAGCAGCGCTACCCTGCCATAAACACCTGATTTAGAGTAAGACTCATAAGACTTAACAGGCGTATTACCTGTTTCTAAAAAAACCGCTTTATCATCATCTCATCATCAAAGTGGCTGTCAGTATTCGTAATAAACACCGACCATACATTTGATAACACAACCGACACTTTTGAAAGGGAATTATAAATATCAAAGCGTTTACAAATCCTATTGAATTTTGTAAATATGTTCCCTATGTTACTGCTGCTGGATATTGATTTGGTGTAATAGCGATAGTGTATATAAAGTACTGCATAAAATAGGTGACACTGCACATTAATGATTTACCGTGCGAGTATGCGAGGCAACGATGTTTAACACTGATGCCGGAATTTAGCCCATAAATGAATTAGCTTTTCTATGTCGCTTAATAAGTCTGTTAAACACTTGTATTAGATTTATTCTTTAATAATTCAGCAAAATTGGTTCTGGTAATTTTTGATTCTATCCACGAAGCAAAATCAAATATTTTTAGAATCTGGATCTCATATTTATCAGAACTGATTTTATCGAATAGCTGCTTAAAGTTTAACCATAAGGTCAACCGATCTTTAGTTGAAATAGAAATTATAGAAATCTGAATAAACCTGAATACAATTTTCTCCAGTTTATAGGTTTTGCTTCTCATATTATTTAGTTTTCGTTTGACAGACCGTATTTCATGCAAAATGAAATCAGTATTGCCTAATTCGTAATGCACCAGCAAATGGATAAGTCTGAAAGTTTGGTATATAGGCAGGTTATAATAGCGGCTGCCGTCTAACAAAACTTTACTCAGATAGTAGTGTGACTGAGTCATATTATTATCGCTAAAATAAATAAGGGAAGTATAGAGATATACTTCCGCTTGTTTATCAAGATCCAATACCGATATTTTTTTGAATAAGGAATGTTGAAACTCGGCTTTTAAACGTACAGCTTTTTTAAATTCGCCCTGGTCTAATAAGCCTGCTATACTGTATATATAACATACTTTTTCGATCAACACCTGCAGGAAAACCGATTTTTTCTCCAGTTTTTGCAGCTTGCTGAGAAAATAGTTCATTTCCTTATACTGGTGCATAGCCCGCAGACTTTGTAAAATACCTTCAATGGCTGAGATATAGTCTATAAGTGAATCAATCCACAAATATTGATGTTTTTCAAGGAGATCATTCAATTCATAGAATGTCTTTAAAGCTGATTTGTAATCGTTGATAGTAATAAAATACTGGGACTGAAACAATAAATGAATTTTTTGTGTTTCAAATGTTTCGTTAACAGCGCTGGAGACCAGGTTGATCTCGCTTACGATCAGGTCGTTTAATTCCCTTTTATGGTCTGCCGTCCTTATATTCCCTTTGTGTATGAACCTGTGGTGCAACAATTCATAAAGAGAATTATGCTGAAGGTTAATGCTTGCATATCGGAGCACCTCCTGGATTTTCATCTGTTTCTGTATAAGTTCAAATTCTGTGATCGCATGAAAATTCAGGTTCGCCAGATAATACAATTCTAAACGGGATGCCCATAGCTGTATGATATATTGTTCATGTTCTTGTGCATTTGCCTGTATCTTTTGAAGTTGTTTAAACCCTTCTTCATATAGGGATTTTTCAAACAGGATATTTGCTTTTAAAAGACGGGTCAGCAGGGTGCTGTTCTTATCCTGTTCCATTCTCAGCCGCAGCAAACAATCAGTCAGTACCTTATACAAGTGTTTCATAGTAGTTGCATAAGATGCTTGCGGACAAAGTTTTAAGAAAGAATTCCTCAGCATAGAATCATTCTTACACTTTTCAATAATATTAAACAGCTCTAAATAATCTTTAGGCCCTTTTTGTAAAGCACTGTGAAGCTTAAAATATCGCTTTTCTGTCTTGGAAAGAGAACTAATCAGCAGTATTAAGGTAGAAATTTTTGCCATTTCTATCGTAGGATTGTCTATTTATGTATAATAATAATCATAAGCAATAACTTCACACATCACTAAAAATGTAGGCAATTCGGGTATCTTACCATCGAAACTAACTAAAAACAAGCAAACAAAGTAAGTTTAGGATTGTCTTATTTATTCAATTTATGGTATCAATATATTTTCATCAAAACATAATTTCGAATGCGAAAAGATAAATCGATTCAAACCATCATGAAGCCATCCATCTTAGTTATCGGCAGCTCAAATACAGATATGGTTATTAAAGCAGAACATTTGCCTGCTGCCGGCGAAACAATCTTAGGAGGTGTTTTTTTTATGAATCCCGGCGGCAAGGGTGCCAACCAGGCTGTGGCAGCAGCAAGATTAAACGGGCCTGTAATTTTTATTGCAAAAACAGGTAATGATATTTTTGGCCGCCAATCCATCCAATTATT
This sequence comes from Ilyomonas sp., assembly GCA_965247435.1. GTDB lineage: Bacteria > Bacteroidota > Bacteroidia > Chitinophagales > Chitinophagaceae > Ilyomonas. The sequence goes on from OZ252019.1 coordinate 5,292,485, forward strand.
TGAAGAAGAAGGTATCAATACAAAGTATATAGTATCAGACCATAAAAATCCATCAGGTGTAGCGCTTATTACTGTTGACAGAAATGCAGAAAATTGCATAGTGGTTGCCTCAGGAGCTAATGCAACACTTAGTTCGTTGGATTTACAAAAAGCATATGATGAAATCACCAAAGCCGCAATTGTATTAATGCAATTGGAAATACCAGTTGAAACCGTTGAATGGGTTGCTGGTATTGCTTCACTGAATGATGTAAGGGTGGTGTTGAACCCTGCGCCTGCCTGCAAACTGCCAGCCACCTTAATGAAAAATATTTCTGTTATCACTCCTAACAAAACAGAGGCGGAAATGTTATCAGGTATAAAGGTCATTGATCTGGATTCTGCTATCGCGGCAGGAAAAATTATAAAAGACAGGGGTATAGAAACAGTTATCATAACACTCGGACCTAAAGGCGCACTTGTTATCAGTGATACAATTATTGAAATGGTACCTGCTCCTTTTGCAGAAGCTGTTGATACTACTGCTGCAGGAGATGTATTCAATGGTGCATTAGCAGTTGCGCTCTCCGAAGGAAGCTCTATATTGGATGCAGTAGCGTTTGCATGCAGTGCAGCCGCTATATCAGTTACAAGGATGGGTGCGCAATCATCTGCTCCATATAGAAATGAAGTGGAGGTATTTACAAAAAATAAAGCGATTGCTGAAAAAGAACAGGCCGGTAATTATTGAAATACATAATCTACTGCAAGGAAAGTAATAATCCAGTTTGATAAAATGAAAGCAGGCCTTCGGAAAATGTGAGTTAGACTATTATAAGCTTCAGAACTATACTCCTATAATAATATAAACGATTGTCTATGAAACTAACGATTAAATACTTTGGAAAGCAGTTACATATAACCTTGATGGTTATACTATCCGTGTTTGTAACATTTTACTCATCCTTTGCCCGTGAATACGAAAAGGAGCCGCTGTATATTACCGGCAAAGTAATAGATTTAAAAACCAGCTTGCCAATAACGGGTGCAAGTATATTGATAGTTGGCAGCTCTGTTGGCACCAGCTCAGATAAAGATGGCGTGTTTCATATAACAGTGAATCCGGACAGCGCTGTTTTACAGGTTAGTTTTACAGGTTATATAACCCAAAAAATTTCTATAAAAGATAAAAAAAATTTAATTATTATCTTATCTGAAGATATAGCCAAACTTAACGATGTGGTAGTGGTGGGATATGGCAAACAGAATAAAAAAAATGTAGTTGGTTCTGTTTCATCAGTACAGGGTGATGACATTGTAAAGAGCAATGCGCCAAGTTTAAGCAATTCACTTGCAGGAAGAGTTTCAGGTCTTATATCTATACAACGTAGTGCAGAACCGGGTGATGACAATGCGGAACTACTTATAAGGGGGAGGGCTACATTTAACGATAATGCGCCACTAATAATGGTAGATGGAATTCAGCGGGAATTTTCTCAGATTGATCCAAACGAAATTGCCAGCATTAGTATTTTAAAGGATGCATCTGCTACAGCTATCTATGGAACAAGAGGCGCAAATGGTGTAATCCTTGTCACAACCAAAAGAGGAATCTCATCAAAACCAAACTTTAGTTATACTACTTATACAGGTTGGCAAAATGTAATTAATGTACCGGATTATCTTAATTCTTATGATTTCGCAAGGCTATACAACCAGGCGGAAATAAATGACGGTGTGGATACGAATAATGTTACTTATTCCGGTGACGACTTACAAAAATATAAAGATCATAATGATCCTTATGGTCATCCTGATATTAGCTGGTACAAATCTGTTATTCAGCCAAATGCATTTCAGCAAAGGCATTCTTTATCAGTTTCAGGTGGTTCTGATAAGTTCAGGTATTTTATGCTCTTTGGCTATTTTGATCAGCAGGGTATTTACAGGAGCGATAACCTCAAAAAATACAATGGAAGAATTAACATTGATGCAGATATTACAAAAACAACTACTTTATCGGCTACGGTTGCAGGAGATTTTCAGCAACGTGCAAGGCCTGCAACAGGCAATGCAAAAGACGATGGCGGCATATTTAGCCTTATTGTGTATTTGCCGCCTAATGCATTTCCTGTAAAGAATGAAGATGGAACATGGGCATCGTTATGGGGTGCTAATCCTGTGGCAGATGTTACTCTATCAGGTGGCCGTCAGAATTCGCCAATCAATATGCAAACTTCAGCCAATATCAATCAGAAGCTTGACTTTATTACAAGGGGCTTGTCGTTAAAAGTTGTAGTGGCACACGATTTCGGTTATGAAAATTATAAAGATTGGTACACACCTTACTTATCTTATAATAGTGTTTCAGGTGAGGAATACGGCGCAGATTTTAAACCTGCTTTATACGAAGGCTTTTCAAAATATAGTAATAATACATTTGAAACTCATTTGAATTATGCACGGTCTTTCAAAAAACATGAATTAACGGGGCTTGTTTTATATACGCAGTCTGCTTATTATTCTAATAATATTAATGCTTCCAGGACTGATTATGCTTCCTCAGCATTGCCCCAGCTGTTTGCAGGGCCAAGAACCAATATAGATAATTATGGCGGAGCAAGTGAAGGTGGCAGAGAAGGTATATTGGGTAGGATTAATTATAATTATGATAAAAAATATTTTCTTGAAGCAAGTTTTGGTTACAATGGTTCCCAAAATTTTCCACCAGGTCATCGTTTCGGTTTCTTTCCGGCTGTTGCATTAGGCTGGAACCTCAAAGGAGAGAGCTTTATGAAACATGCAGATGCTATCAGCACTTTGAAATTACGTGCTTCTTATGGCGAAGTCGGTAATGATAATGTCGGCTACAGGAGTTTTCTATATAAAGCGCCTGTTTATTTCGGGGAGAATTATGTATTTGGAGGTTCATCGCCTGTGCCGGTTCAAACCCTGTATGCCGGCGAATTAGCTAATCCTAATGTTACATGGGAAAGAGCTAAGAAAACAAATTTTGGTATAGATGCAGGTATTAAAAATGACATGCTTACAGCAACAGTGGATGTGTTTTTTGAGGACAGGAATAATATCCTTTCTACGAGAAACCAGGCTGTACCCAGCACATTCGGCGCTACTTTACCTGTGGAGAACATTGCCAGCGTTAGCAATCATGGATATGAAGCTACCGTTAATTATAAAAATAAAGCAGGCGCTTTTTCTTATTATGCAACACTTATCTACACGTTTGCCCGCAATAAAATAAAATTTATTGATGAAGCCGCAAATATTCCCGTTTACCAGCAAACTACAGGGCATCCTATAGGGCAGTTTTTTGGTTACCTAGCGGAAGGGTTTTATCAAACACAAAAACAGATTAATGAACATCCGAAAATTGAAGGCGTTGAACCGAAGCTGGGCCAGTTTATGTATGTGGATATAAATAATGATGGCAAGATTGACAGCTATGATATTACCGCTATTGGCAAATCTGCAACCCCTGAAAATTTATTTGGTTTAACGCTGGGTGCAGAGTTTAAAGGTTTTGATTTAAGTATGCTTTGGCAGGGTGCATCAGGTTACAACGCTATGCGGGCAGGAGAATCATTCAGCGAGTTTAACTATGGCGGGTCTGCATTAAGCTATATAAAAAATAACTGGACTCCTGAAAACCCTAATGCCACTTACCCCAGACTTTCACTTTCTGACTATAATTATAAACAGGAAGAATCAACCTTCTGGCTGCACACAACTGCTTATATGCGGTTAAAAAATCTGGAGATAGGTTATACTTTCCCCGATAAGCTATTTAGAAATAAGTTTATTTCCAAACTAAGGATATATGCCTCCGGCACCAACCTTATCACTTTCTCCAAGGAAAAGGATTTTGATCCGGAGTCTGCATCCGGGGCTCCGTATTACTATCCGATAACGCGATTAACAAGCGTTGGCGCAAATCTTTCATTTTAAACCTATTTCAAAAAACCATATGAAATACTATAAACTAACTTTCCTAATTATAATAAGTATCTTATTTTTCTCTTGCGAGAAAAATGTACTCGACAAAAACCCGCTGGGTGAAATTGATGAAAACTTAGTTTGGAAAGATATTAACCTTGCAACTTTGTATGTAAACAATATGTACCTGGGTTTACCAGGTGGTATACAACGCAATTTGGATTGTGCCACAGAAATCGGGGAACAGGGGCATAACTGGATGGATACACAACCTTTCAATGCGGGTGATATTAGCTCAAGCGAAGAACCATTACAAGATGAATGGTATACCTGCTATACACAAATTAGAAATGCAAATACTTTCCTTCAGAAATATACAACACTTGCAGGTGACCAAAATGCAATTGATGTGCTGAAAGGTCAAGTGCTTTTTCTGCGAGCATATTATTATTGCGAACTCGTGAATTTATTTGGGGGTGTGCCCATCATAACAAAACCGCAAAGTTTAACTGACAGTTTATTTATACTCAGAAGTTCTTACGATGACTGCGTTGCATTTATTACCGCAGACCTTGATGAAGCTGCATCATTGCTTCCGGTCGAATGGGATGGCGGTAATATTGGCAGAGCTACGCAAGGTGCAGCTCTTGCATTAAAATCAAGAATCCTTCTTTATGCTGCAAGCCCTCTTCATAACCCCGGCAATGAGGCTTCAAGATGGCAAAAAGCTGCCGATGCTGCAAAAGCTGTAATCGACCTTGGAGTTTATTCCTTATATCCAGATTACTATCAGCTATTTCATATAGACAATAATCAGGAAGTAATTTTTGATATTCAATATGCATATCCCACCCGTACACAAGGTGCGGAATACTGGCTCAATCCGCAGGGATTACAGGGAGCATTTGGCGCCAGCAGACCAACCCAGGAAATGATCGATTATTATGAAATGAGCAATGGTAAAGCCATTACAGATGCCGGTTCCGGTTATGATCCAGATAATCCTTATGAAGGCAGAGATCCCCGTTTTTACAAATCCATCCTTTACAATAATGCACCATGGCGTGGAGGAGTTGTAGAAACATTTACTGATGGTGCCAATGGTCCCGGGCAATTCGATCAGTATGCAACTGGAATAGCCATGACTGGTTATTACAGCCGTAAATTTATTAATGAAAATAATCCTGTAGGCGGTACAGATAAAGCAAATGAAAACTGGATACTTATACGTTATGCAGAGATATTGCTCAATTATGCTGAAGCAGAAATTAGCCTGAGCAACAATGCCGAAGCAATAACTTATATAAATATGGTTAGGGAACGTGCAGGGATGCCGGATCTACCAGCATCAATTTCCGGCAATGATTTGATGAACAGGTGCCGCAATGAAAGAACGGTAGAACTTTCGTTTGAAGAACTGCACTTTTTTGACATACGCCGCTGGGAAACAGCCGAAGCATTACTGGGAATTCCGGTGCATAAAATGGATATCACAAAAGAAGCAAATAATACATTTTCATATGAGGTGAAAGAAATGGAAGAACGTTCATGGAGAAATGCGCTGTATTACCTACCAATACCTCAAGGTGAAATTGATAAGAATCCAAATCTACAGCAGAATCCGGGTTATTAAGTAAGCTGTGCTTTAATTTAAATTTATAATTAAAACAAGATGATGAAAAAATTAAAAAGAATCGTAGCAACTTACGACATATTAATGCAAGATGCGAATTGAACTTACAGATATTCAAAATATTATGGTGCGGAAGAATGTAATTATAATTTATTAATAATAACATTCAGTACAATTTTTTTAAATGCACCTGACCGCATAACTACAATTAAGCATCGTTATATCTCGCTGTATACTTTAGTTCGTTATTGTTCATCGTCCAAAAACAACACTCAATCCTGCTAATTGCAACGAATAAACTTATCCCTGATATTAATTGAGTTGATTGAAAGATCAGTACTCCTGAAAATAGTTGATATCTCCTATTTAATTCTGTGCACTTTATTATTTGTCATTTTTAGAAAATAAAATTATGAAAATAAAATTCTTCTTAGGGCTCTCAGCAACGCTTATTTATAGTGCGCTATTTGCACAGTCAACACGTGATGCCCGTTATTGGCCCTTTGCCCAAAACAGCATCTGGAATATGCCAATCGGATCAAACGCTGTTTATGTGAATGCCGGCTTTCAGCCTGAAGCTCATGCTCAACAGGAAATTGAATATATCATTCTTGCTACACCTTCAGATCCCTTAACACAAATTCGTTATAACACTAACCCCGATGCAGGCAGGTGTACTCCCCAATCCGGCGTTTTGGGCAATATAAAATTTCCAACCAATGCCATTATTCCAAATGATGGAGGTAACGCTTGTGGATCTATCGTAAACAGATTGATCGAGCAAGAGCATCAATGGATAGCCCGTTGTACTCCTGGTAGTGTAATAACCACTTCAAGCGATCCAGCCTTTGTGGAGAATAATATTGAAACAGGTAGTGGAATAGAGGGCAGTCACGGTGGATCGGGCTTAAATGCCATGGGTGGCACCATCCGATTAGGTGAATTGAGCCCTGGTTCCGGCCCCATACGCCATGCGCTTCAGTTTAAGGCCTGGGCAAAAAAATACTTCTATCGCGGATCTAACCTCAATAACTGTTACCGCTGGCCTGCACTTAATAGCGACAGCTATGCTCTTGATCCTGTAAACCAGGGTGGCTATGGAGGTACTAATTCCGCTGTGCGGCCAGGATCGTTGGTAGCTATTCCTCCCGGCGTAAGTATCAGCACTCTCGGTCTTACTACCGTTTACGGACAGAAAATTGCACAGGCATTACAGGATTATGGAGCCTATATTGTAGACGATACGTATTGGGATGATTATGATTTTTCCACAGAATACAATGGATTTGACGGGGTTTACGAGCAATACCAAAGAGATTACGGTATCCTAATCGACGGAGCAGCCGCTCTTGCTGATATCAATAAGATTGTTGTGCAGTTGAAAGTGGTAAACAATAACAGTGCAACCTCTATTGGTGGTGGTGGCACGCCCCGTGTAGCACTGGCGCCGCCTTTTGGTTCTGCCGTTGCAGTAACAGGAGTTTCACTAAGCCCAACTTCTGCATCTGTTGCAGTAAATGGCACAACCCAGCTTACAGCAACGGTTGCGCCTGCCAACGCATCCAACCAAAGTGTTACTTGGTCTACTTCTAATTCAACCATTGCTACGGTAAGCGCTACCGGATTAGTAACCGGCAAGGCAGCAGGAACAGCAACGATTACGGTTACGACTGTTGATGGTGGTAAAACTGCTACCAGTTCCATTACCGTTACCCCTGCCGTTGGTGGTTCCTTAACCGGGTCTGTTGCGCTGAATACTAATGCTGTGAATCTCACTTCTGTAGGAACGAGTGATTGGAAACATTTTTATAATAATGTTCACAAAAGCAGTGGAACGAATTCAATAAGCAATTATACCGTAATTGGTGGAACTGCGAGTGGCTACACGGACGATGTACGCAATATATCCTGGACAGATGGCACACCCACCGCAAGCAGTACCAATAACAAAACAGGCAGATACATTGCCGGTATCAACAAAGGATTTTCGTTTACTGCTCCTGCCGGTAATGGCAACAATACTTTGTACGTGTATGTTGGTGGTTACAATGCCGCTGGCAAACTAACTGCAAGCCTTTCAAATGGTGCAGCAACAAATTATGTAAATACCACCGCAAACATATCGGGATCATTTGACGCTTTATATACTATTAATTATAATGCGGGTGCAACTGGTCAAACAATTACTATCTCATGGATTCAAACAGCCGGCACCGGAAATGTAACCATACAGGCGGCTGGCAAAACAGGTAGTGCCAGTCGTCCTGCTTCTGCAAAACTGCCAGCTTATATCAGCAATAATTTTAGCCTCTACCCTAATCCGGCAAGCCAATATGCTGTAATGGAAGTTAACAGCAACGTTACTGAAAACTCAATGATTAAAATAATTGACGAATCCGGAAACGTAAAATACAAGACATATAAGTTCTTACGTCCCGGAAATAATATAATTAAACTAAGTTTAGTAAATTTAAACCTGCCCGCTGGCTTCTACTATGTTCAGCTACATTCAAATAACCTGAACTTCATCAAAAAATTGATTATCAGCGGAAGCGGCCTATAGGTTCAATAAATATAAATCAGTTGGCAAATCTTATTGCTGATTTGCCAACTGTTCTCTAAAAACAGATAAGACATGTATGTAAACCTGGTCACTTTTTTACTGTTTTTTACTGTATGCTGTAAAGCAGATAGCAATAATTTTCTTCCACAAAATTATTATATCAACAGCACCACAGGAAAAGACGACAACAGCGGTATATCTCCAACCGCTGCGTGGAAAAGTTTAAAACATTTGCAGGTAATAAATTTCAAGCCCGGGGATAGTATTTTATTTGCTAAAAATTCGGTTTTTACAGGTGGGTTTATCATAAAAAATTCAGGTAGTGAAAATCAGCCAATCGTTCTAACCAGCTATGAAGAGGGATCTATGCCATTGTTTTCAAATACTGATTATAATAATCTTCATGGCAATGCAATACAAATCAAAGGGGCACATATAAATATTGATGGACTATCGTTTAAAAACTGCGCCAATTCACCTTCCAAAGCTGATAAGGAAATACTTTTAGTAGGGGCAGTGTATGCCATTACCGGCGCAGATTATTTAACGGTAAAAAACTGTGAATTTACCGACTGTCCCATCGGTATTTATATAAATAGCCAGCATTGTTTAATCACTAAGAATTACTTACACGATTGTAATCGTTTTCTATCAGAACCTGATTGGGGGCCAATAGGCATTGTAGTTGGAAATGCGTATAATGATATATCATACAACATCTGTAACAACTATGTAAAAGTTGGTGGCAACTATGGCGCAGACGGTGGTTTTATAGAATTCGAAGACCGTTACTTTGGCAACAAAGTTCATCACGTAGATGTACATCACAACAAGTCTGTTGCCAACCAGGGATTTCTTGAAATTGAGTCCAAAGTAACCGGCGACAGCCTGAACGTTTATTACAATTTTAGTGACGATTTTCAGCAATTTATTTTTTATTGGGGCGGCAACCATTCGAAAGTGGAAAACAATACTGTTATCAGAACAAGGCCATCCAACCATGGATCAGTCAATACTGTATTTACAATGACCAACCCTGACTTTTCGTTAAAAAACAATATTTTCCTGGTAGCAAATAAAATACAAGTGTTAGTTACAGCTCCCTATGAGGTTGGCAATTATGGCAAGCTGGTACACGAAAACAATTTATATTATTGTACAGATTCCAGCGTTGCAGATCCATGCGGAAAACTACTTGGTAAAGGCGAGAAGATTGGTGATCCCAAATTTAAAAACCTTATTGGCGGAGATTACCACCTAAATGCAAACAGCCCGGCAATAAAAGGCGGGCAAAAACTTGGCTATCACGGAGATATTGAAAATAAGATGTTGCCTGTAAACAGCATGCCGGATATAGGTGCTTTTCAATATCAGTAGTATGAGAATAATAAGGCAGAAGAGTTCTGCTGCAATTAAAAGTAGATTTATTGTGAACCCGGCAATAGCATATATGGCATCTTTAGTTGTATAGCACACTTACGTTCTGAACAAAATTTAACATGCAGGAAGGAAGCTTTCAGCTTTATAAAAAAGTTCAGACCGGTGACGCAATACAAAGTGAAACGCAAGAGGAGCATCATATCTAATCATAAAGTTTGGCAAATAAAAAAACAAGTAATAAAATGAAAAGAAGATTATTGTTTGGATTGTTATTTTTTGCAGCACATTTTTCTTATGCACAAAAAACGTTGGCTATTTCCAAAGCAGTTTTAAAAGATAAAATAAAAGGCGGATGGGCAGGGCAAACTATCGGGGTTACGTTTGGTGGTCCTTATGAATTCAGATTCCAGGGCACATTTATAGGCGATTACCAGCCACTTCTGTGGAATGATAGTTTGGTAAAACACAATATGCTTTATAATGCAGGCTTGTATGATGACCTTTATATGGACTTAACCTTTGTTGATGTATTTGAAAAGTATGGGTTGAATGCACCGCTCGATTCATTTGCCAATGCATACGCAAATGCGGGCTATATGCTTTGGCACGCTAACCAGGCAGGAAGATATAATATTCTGAACGGCATCAGGGCACCTGAAAGTGGTAAATGGCAAAATAACCCGCATGCGGACTGTATAGATTACCAGATAGAAAGTGATTTTTCAGGGTTGATGAGTCCTGCAATGCCCAATGCGGCTTCTGCGATCAGCGATAAAATTGGCCACATCATGAACTATGGTGATGGCTGGTATGGAGGCATTTATGTAGGAGCCATGTATGCGCTTGCTTTTACTTCCGCAGATGTTAGTTATATCGTAAACGAAGGCCTTAAAGCGGTGCCTGCACAAAGCGAATTTTACCAATGCATTCATGATGTAATTGGCTGGCATAAAAAATATCCAACCGACTGGAAACAAACCTGGCTGGAAGTACAGCGTAAATGGGCAAATGATATTGGCTGCCCTGACGGGGTTTTTGCGCCTTTCAATATAGATGCAAAAGTAAATGCGGCTTACGTGGTGATGGGGCTGTTATACGGCGGCGGCGATTTTACAAAATCCATGGAAATAGCCACTCGTTGCGGACAGGATGCAGACTGCAACCCTTCTACAGTGGGTGGAATTCTTGGCGCTATACTGGGCTATGAAAAGATACCTGCTTACTGGAAAAGAAGTTTGAAGCAGGCAGAAGACATCGACTTTAAATACACCACTCTGAGTTTAAACGATGTGTATGAAATTGGCTATAAACATGCACTACAAAACATAGAGCATAATGGAGGAAAAGTGAATGATAAGGATGTTGTTGTGCCGGTTCAACAACCTGTTGCAGTAAAGTTTGAAAAAAGTTTTGACGGACATTATCCCGTTGCAAAAATTCCTGCGGATTGGAATAGCACCAAGGATGAGTTAAGCTTTGATTTCGATGGAATCGGATTTGTTATGAACGGAGATGCTTCAGAATGGGACAGCCAATCGGATTATGTTTTCAATGCAGAACTTTATGTTGATGGAAAATTAGTTCAAAAAATCAGGTTGCCGGTAAACTATACTACCCGCAGTAATGAACTTGCATTCAAATACCAGTTGCCAAAAGGAAAGCATTCGGTAAAACTCAAATTTCTAAATCCTTCAGGTGAGCATGCTATAAGGCCGGCGCAGGCGATTATATATTCAGACAAGCCTGTTGACGGTATTCAGGTAAATATGAACGCAGCAAAAAATTAGTTTCATTTTTTAACAATATCAGGTCACCATGTTTATCATAGAAAATTATTCAACGGCAATATTGTTTTGCATTATTACCATGTTATGCTGGGGGTCTTGGGCGAACACTCAAAAGCTTGCAGCAGCAAGCTGGCGTTTTGAATTATTTTACTGGGATTATGTGTTGGGCATTGTATTGCTTTCGCTTGTTTTTGCCTTTACACTTGGAAGTTCCGGATCCGGAGGAAGAAGTTTTACAGATGATATTTCGCAGGCAGATAACAACAGCATTTTCTCAGCAGTTCTGGGCGGTATAATTTTTAATGCCGCGAACATATTATTGGTTGCAGCAATCTCTATAGCAGGCATGGCTGTTGCTTTTCCCGTAGGAATTGGTTTAGCATTGGTGATAGGGGTAGTTGTTAATTATATAGCTAACCCGGTTGGCAATAATATGCTGTTGTTTAGCGGCGTGGTTTTAATTGTGGTAGCGATATTGCTTAATGCAAATGCTTACCGAAAAATGCAGTCTGGCAATAAAAATACTTCTTCAAAAGGCCTGTTGCTTTCTATTGTTGCCGGTGTATTGATGGGCTTTTTCTATAAATATGTTGCAGCGGCCATGTTCCCTGATTTTAATATCCCCGAAGCAGGTAAACTAAGTCCATATACAGCAGTCGTATTTTTTTCCACAGGTATTTTATTGAGTAATTTTTTGTTCAATACAGTATTGATGCGCAGGCCCTTTACAGGCGTTCCGGTTTCCTATAAAGACTATTTTAAAGGGGGTTTAAAAAATCATATTACCGGCATACTTGGCGGCGCTATCTGGTGTATAGGTATGTCTTTCAGCATTATCGCTTCCGGAAAGGCGGGGCCAGCCATTTCCTATGGGCTGGGTCAGGGGGCTACCGTGGTAGCAGCCATCTGGGGGATTTTTATCTGGAAAGAATTTCGCAATGCACCAAAAGGAACAACAACTGCACTGAATATTATGTTGCTGTTTTATTTGGTCGGCTTAAGCCTCATTATTGCTGCGCGTTAAAGTAAACATTTTTGTAAAGCCAGGTCTTTTTTAAAGTTAATGGTATTACTGGTTCAATGTTCTAAAATTCTCATAAGCCAGCATCACAACTGGTTAACAATCATAAAAACGGAAAGTTTCTACTTTCTGTTCTTTAAAATATTTATTAAAGCAAATTTCATTATAGAAGCAAAAAAGTTATTGAATGAATAAAATTCAAAACGTAAGCAGCCTCCTTTTTATGTTAGTGTGTCTACAGGCTTCGGCACAAGATACTAAGTCTTACAAACAACAATCCCCGTTTATTCAGGTCCCTGCGGATATCATCATTGATAAAATAAGAGGTGGCATGCTGGGTCAGATGATTGGCAACCTCAATGGTCTTCCGCATGAAATGCGCTATATTGAAAGTACCGGTCATGTAAAAAATTATATTCCGTCGCTCCCCAACGGAGCATGGACAGATGATGATACAGATTTTGAATGGGTTTACATAACCATGATGGAGAAATACAGAACACCCTATTTACCAATAGATACGATCTACAGCCTTTGGAAGCAAAGAATTAATAAGAAAATCTGGTGCGCCAACCGGTACGCAAGGTTCCTGATGGATCTTGGTATAAAGCCTCCTTATACAGGTAACCAGGTTTTTAATCCCTGGGCAGACTTTAATATTTCAGGGCAATTTTTATGTGAGACTTATGGATTAATAGCACCGGCGATGCCCCAAACGGCTGCCAAGATCGGGCTTCATTATACGACTGTCGCTATATTAGGTGAACCTGCACAAACAACACAGCTTTTTACTTCAATGATCTCGGAAGCTTTCATTGAAAATGACATCAATAAAATTATAGCCTCAGGTTTATCTGCCATAGATTCTTCAAGCCGGGTTTACGGTGTAGTGAAAAATATTTTAAAATGGCATGCTTTATATCAGCAAAACTGGACAAAAACGCGGCAGCTGATTAAGGATACTTATACACAGGAAAATAGTGGAATCAGGGACAGGAACGGGTACGAAATAAATACTTCCTGTGTACTGAGCGCTCTTTTATACGGAGAAGGAGATTTTTCAGAAACCCTTAAAATGGCTTTCAATTTCGGTTGGGATGCCGACTGCAATGCTGCAACAGCAGGAACTATTCTCGGCGTTTTGAAAGGATACAAATGGATCATGGCGCAGGGTTGGGACATCAAAGACAGGTATCACAACACAACACGGGACTACATGCCTGATGATGAAACAATAACAAGTTTTAGCGACAGACTCATTAATCTCTTTACACAAATAAATAAAGAAAATGGTGGTGAAGAGAAAATCATCAACGACGTCAGGGTTTTTAAGATTCCGGTAGAACAGCCTTCCCCTGTACTTGCGCTTAAAACAACAAATGATTATAAAATCGACTTCCAAAAAAAACTACAGCCACAGATAGCAGGCGCTTTACAAAACGGTTCTCAACAGGAAAAAGCCAAAGCAGTTTATTTGGCTGTATGTCTCGATCTCGCGCCTGCATTACAGTCCAAATATCCGCAACAGTGGAAGGAAGCGTGTTATGATCTTTCCGGGTATTGGAAAGTAATGAGCAACCTTATGCGGGGGCAATATGAATATGACCAGTTCTTAGCATTGGATAAACTAAAAGAGCAATTCCGTACTGCCGGCTTTAAAGTACCTGCAAAAAAATATACAGATGAAGATGTGTATGAAGATACTGTGGTGTGGAAAGACCCTGAGCAGGTTTATTAATGAATTACGCTTTTTAAAAGCATAAAAATTCATTTCGAAATACTATAAATCAAGTGGGCATGAAAAGGATCAGAGATAGCCTGCCGGCGAACGTAAACGTGGTAGTAATTATTGCTTTTCTTTCGTTTGCCCGTGCCAAAAACGAAAAGCCTAGAGATCCGAAGAAATGGCCTTTCAACGGCCGGGAAAGATATGCAGCAACACATATGTAGTAACCAACAATCCGCCTAATTCTATTAGAGGTGGTGGCACGCCCCGCAGGCCGCAAGCGCCGCCCTTTAACTAATTTCGTCCACATTCTTTTAGCCCTGTTAATTCTTTTTTATTTCAAACGTTTTATATGAATTGTCGGAAGGCTAACCACTACAAGAAGTTATTAATCATCGCCTGTATTGTATTTACAACAGTTACCGCTTATGCAGCAACGGTAGATACGGTAATGGTACCCAGCAAGAGCATGAATAAAAATATACCCGATATTGTAATTACGCCATCGGGTTATGCAGGTGGTTCAGTTGCCTACCCGGTGTTGTATTTGCTTCACGGCGCTGGTAACGATTATACCGAGTGGCCAAAACAAATTAAAGATCTTAACAGCTATGTTGATCAATATAATTTTATAGTGGTTTGTGCCGATGGGGGTAAAACCAGTTGGTATTTCGACAGCCCGATAGACCCTGCCATGAAATATGAGACGTTCATATCTTTAGAGTTGGTGCCATGGGTAGACGCCAATTATCGTACAATACCCGACAGGAGTAAACGAGGTATTACAGGTTTAAGCATGGGTGGCCACGGCGCTTTTTATTTGGCTTTTCGCCACCAGGATGTTTGGGGGGCGGCAGGCAGCTTAAGCGGCGGCCTCGATATAAGGCCTTTTCCCAACAATTGGGACATTGCCAAACGGCTGGGAACCTATGCCGAACATCCTGACAACTGGGAAAAGAATTCGGTGATCAATCTTTTGTATTTATTAAACGGCAAGTCGTTAAAACTGCTTTTTGATTGCGGCACAGATGATTTTTTTTACGATGCCAATATAAGAGTGCATCAAAAAATGCTGGAGCGGAATATTCCACACGATTTTATCAGCCGCCCCGGCGCCCACGAATGGCCTTATTGGGTAAATGCTATCAAATACCAATTATTGTTTTTCGGCAATTTCTTTAATCAGAAATAGATTTTCAAATTATCATATTGCCAATATCTAATAATGATAGCCGGCTTTTTGGTTTCTAAAAAAAAGAATTGATGAAAAAATGCATTGAACTGCTGCTGCTGGTATGTTGGATCAGTCCTGCTGTTACTTAGTGTCAACCGGTGGGAAGTAAAAACCTTCCATTTGTTATTCAACCGATTGGGTTACGATTGTCGTTAGATTTTTCCAGTCAAAACAATCTCCGGCTGCTAACTATGCTGCCTGCAGGAGTAAACCAGAAAGCGGCCTACAATGGCAAAAGCGACGATTTTGGTAACGAAGTGTACCTGCAATGCACCGGTGAAAACCAGAGTGCCCATCACGGTACTAAACTGGCCGGCGGAAGTGCTGGCCGGCGGCTGATATTCATCAGCAAAAAACAAAACGCCATGCCCTATGGCACGCAGGTAATTATTGAACAGGTAGATACCGTAAACAACCTGAACGTGGAAAGCTATTATGAATACAGCGATGCTTCCCCCGCCATTCGCAGGTATAGCGTTGTTACCAACCGGGGATCGCAGGCAGTAGGCATAGACTACCTCAGTTCCGCCATTATAAACAATTTCAACAATCCTGAAATGGGCACGCCACAGCAAAATGTAAAAATTCACTACGCTTATAATAGCTGGCAAAGCGAGGCGCAATGGCAAACCGCCAGCCCATGGCAACTGGGATGGAATTATAATGACACTTACAATGTAACCGGCGCAAGTTTCAGCAATACGGGCTCATGGTCAACCATGCGGTATTTGCCGCTGGGTATGATAGAAAATGTAAAGGCCGGTGTTACATGGTTTTGGCAAATAGAACACAATGGTTCGTGGTATGCCGAAATGAGCAACTTAATAGACAATACCAACTATCTGTACCTTGGTGGGCCTGATGCCATGCACAGCCATGCATGGAAAAACCTGCAACCCGGCGAGCGCTATCAAACAGTGCCGGTCGCGATAGGGTGTGTAAAGGGTGGAATGGATGAAGCCGTTGCTGCCCTCACCAACTACAGGCGGGCCATGCTGGTGAAGCCACATGTTGCAGTATCTAAATTCCCCGTTTTTTTCAACGATTATATGAACTGTCTGTGGGGCAACCCTACCAGCGAAAAGGAAATACCGCTGATAGATGCTGCGGCAAAAGCAGGTTGCGATTACTACATTATAGATGCAGGCTGGTATGCCGAAAAGGGAGAGAGCTGGTGGGAAACTGTAGGGTTGTGGCAGCCGTCCACCACAAGGTTTGAAGGCGGTTTACAAAAATTGCTGAACTACATTAAGCAAAAAGGAATGAAGCCCGGTCTATGGCTGGAGCCTGAGGTGGCCGGCATAAATTCTGCTTTACGGGTAAAGCCCGATGACTGGTTTTTGTTACAGCATGGCAAGCGAATAATAGACAATGGCCGCTTTATGCTTGACTTCCGTAATAAAGCGGTGACCGATTATATGACTTCGGTCGTTGACCGGCTGGTAAATGAGTACTCAATTTGTTATATAAAAATGGATTATAATAACTCGGCTTGGGGTGCCGATGTTGCAGATGCTGATCTTGGCAGGGTATGTTACAACACAACCGGGCGGTGTTAGATTGGTACCGCAGCATAAGAGAAAAATTCCCCGACCTGATCGTAGAAAATTGCGGCAGCGGCGGCCTGCGTGTGGACTATGCAATGTTATCGCAAACACAAATTCAATCGTCGAGCGACCAGACCAATTACCGAAAATACCTGGCGATACTGGTAGGAGCAATGGCCGCTATTGTACCTGAGCAGCTGGCGGTGTGGGCCTATCCAAAGGCCGATGGCGGCCCGAAGGAAGCCTCATTTAATATGGTATCGGTTATGCTATGCCGCATCCATCAAAGTGGGCAATTGGCCAATTTATCGCAAGAAAGTTTTCAACAGGTTAGTACCGGAATTAGTTTGTATAAAAACGTAATGGCGTCTTTCATACCGCAGGCGGTACCGTTTTTTCCACTAGGAATGCCTGCTATGGCCGACAGTATCAGCACGGTGTCAGCAGGTTTACGGCACGGTAAAAAAGAATACATAGCAGTGTGGCGTTTGCAGGGCAATGGCAAAGTATTAATACCAACCGAAGCCAATGCAACTATGAAATTAGTGTACCCCCAAAATCTTAACATCAAGGTTGCCAAAGTACAGAAGTTAATTGAGATCAGTTTTCCCGACAAGTATATGGCTGCCATTATAGAGGTTATGCGGCAGTAGCTAAGTTGGTTAAAGAATGCTGATTGATTTTATTCAGCTTTGCTGACAATATGCAGCCCAGGGTACTGATGAAAGATGATTACCGTTGAGTGATTTACGAGCTATTACAAAGGCCAATGTTGGAACCAAATGCTCAAAACCTGCAGTTATCAACCTATTATAGCGCGGAAGAACTTCAAGGCTGGCAAAAATGCCAGCCTTTGTTATTTATTGAAAGGTGTATAGTCAGGAAATGCATGTCAGGGAGTCTTTTATAGTGCAGGCACTATTTAATATATTCTTTGCCTTAAAGCGCAGCCCTGTCGCAAAGCGGGTTTTTAATAACTGAAGTTATTTTCCAGCCGGTTAGCGGACTCACTTCACCTCTACTAATTTCCCCTGCACACCGCCGCTGATCGTATGGTCGTACATCGCTTCGCAATACACGCCCGGCCAGTAAAAAGTGCCGGTATAGGCGGCAGTCAACTGCACGTAATAAGTTAGTGTTTCCGCAGGCTGCAGATCAAAATAATGGTACACGCGGTCGTCGCGGATGTCCATATAATCTGCCGGTGAAGAAGTAAAAGCGCCTTCGCTGTTGTATAACCTCGTGTTCAATATCTCCCATCCCGAAGGGAATATCTGAGTAAGCGCCATCTGGTGATAAGCACCGCGCCCGCCGGGATTCTTCACCGTTACCTTCGCTACGAAATCGGTGCCTTGTTTAAGCTGCGCAATGTCCAGCGGCTGGCCGGTTGCAGAAAGATAAGTTACTCCTACCTGCAGCACTGCCGGATTATTTGCAACCGGCAAAGGCTGGTTGCTTAAAGGCTGTCCCTGGTTGATGATACGCACATACAATACATTACTCCCTTTATTGGTTAACTGCACAGCGCCCTTACCGCTTTTCCAGTTAATACTGTTTTGCACCACCGTGCTACCTGCATTAATGCTGCTGGTTTGCCCGTTAATATTTACACCCGCATTTATCTTTTGTCCGCTGGTATTAGCGCCGGTATATTTTGCTATTGCGATGAGCGCATACGCCGTTGTTTGCGTGCTGTACCAGCTATCCTGCGATAACTGCGCGGCTACACTTTTTACCAGTGCGCCACCTTCGGCACGGCGGTTCATAATGGTCAGGGTTTCCAGTACCATCGCCTCGTCCCGCAGGGAGCTGCCGTAGGTAAAGCCCGGATCTTTCCGCGCCGGGAAACTTACCGGCAGGCCGCTGATTAATTGCAGCGCCACGTTGCTCTGGCCAATCAGTTGATAGGCCGCCGCCAGCCGCCATTTAGCTTCGGGCGTCAGCCATTTCCATTCTTTCAGCCTGTTCATCGCACCTACTTCCGACGCTTTGGCCAGGGCTAATAAATACAGCCGGTATGCCTGGGATAGATCGGTGCCATACCAGGGCGGCTGCGTTACATTCCAGGCCAACGCTTTGCTGCGCTGGTACAGCTTCCATTGCTGCAGTAACGAAGAGGGAATATTATAGCCGCTGGCAGATGCTTCGAGCAAAAAATGGCCTGCATAGTTACTGCCCCATTCATCGCTGTTAGCCTCATCGGGCCAATAGCTGAAGCCGCCATCCGTAGTTTGAAAGTTCTGGATTTTTTGTATTGCTGCGCGAATGTTCCCGTCAATATCTGCCTTTTGCCGGTCGCTCAGGTCAAGCAGTTTGTTTAATACTAATTGGGGGAAAACAGACGAAGTGGTTTGCTCAATGCAGCCATGCGGATAAGTGATTAAATAAGTAAGCCGCTGTTGTAAATTCAGCGCCGGGATGCTGCTTATTTCCAGCGTTGCGGTGCTGCCGGCGGCATCGCCAATCATAGTAACATTGCTGCTCCAGCTTTTGCCCGGCTGTAACACCGTTTCGGTGGTTTGCGTTGTATAGGGATTAGGATTACGGATGTCTATTTCTACTTCGTAAACCGCCTTTTCGCTGCCGCTCACAGCTACAATATTCACTTTGCCAATGCCGGTGTTCGGCTTCACTCTGGCAGTAAAGTAAACCTGTTGCTCGCCCGTTTTAGTAAACGAAATATTTTGCGATCCCGCAGCCTGCAGGTAAGGATTGCCCTGCAACGTGAGCGATACATTTTTAATAGTATTCTCTGTTGCAAATACAGTTACCGGTATCTTAAATTCTTCCAGCGGCGCAAGTACGCGCGGCAGCGTGGCCAGCAGCATCAGCGGCTTTTTTACGGTTACCGTTTTCTCTGCCATGCCAAATGCATTGTCGCCGGCGGCAATTACCATTGCCCGCACGCTGCCCATATAAGGCGGGAGGGTAAAATGATGTGTCTTGCTGCCGCCATCCGACGTAAACGGACCCATAAACTGTACCACCGGCTGAAAGCGGTTTGCCCTGCGGGTTTTAGCGGCTAATTCTGCTTCTCCATCGCCGCCGATGGTTAGTATTCTTTCCAGCTCGCCGCTCCAGGCGCCAATCACAAAATCATACATATCCCAGCTTCGTACGCCCAGCGCTTCTTTGGCAAAGAAAGCTTCGTGCGGGTCGGGCGTTTTAAAGTGCGTTAAGTCCAGCAAACCTTCATCAACAATAGCTATTACGTAACTCATTTTTTTACCGGTTGCTTCCGAAACGGTAATGGAAGTAGCCTGCTCCGGGCGGATAACATCCGGCATTTTAATTACCGGTTTTAATGTGGTGTTCTTATCATTTATTAAGATGGGTATCACGCCATACATGCGGATGGGCAGGTCGTTGATCGTTTGCGCATGGCGCTGTACGAGGCTTACATTTACATACACATTGGGCGACATCTCCTTATCGGCTGTAAATGAAAAATGGGTTTGTCCTTTCTCCGTTTCTGCCCAATATGTCTTTATTACTTTACTGCCGGTTTCGATGCTGATTAATGCCCGGCCGCCTTCGCTGCTGGGTATCGTCAGGTTTACTTTATCGCCCACATTGTAGGCTTCTTTATCGGCTGTAAAAGACAGCATCGCAGCAGCAGTCGGATCATCGTTGTTGCCACGCGATTGCCAGCCATAATCATCAATATAAAAAGTACTGCCGGTGGTGTGGCCGCTGCGCTTATCGCGCACTAATACTAAGTAACGGCCCCAGTTTTCATTCCCGATTTTGAGGCTGTAAACGCCCCTGCCGTTTTGCAGGTTCAGCCTTTGCCTGCTGATGAGTTTGTTATAATTATCCTGTGTAAAATTGCTGAGGTTATCGCCGCTGTTATCCCACCACCAGCGCCATTGTATTTTGTATAATTCCACTTCCACGGCGCTGGCGCCGGCCATTAACTGACCTTTGGTATCTACATCCACAATATCAAAATGCTGCGCCTGGCCGGCCTGCAGGAAGCCCCAGTTTTTATCGCCTTCCGGCACATGAATGCCTGCATAGGAAGTATAGGGATTGAAGGGCATGGAAATATTATCTATGCTGAAGTTGCCGCCGGGCTCAAATACTTTTATCATCAGGTTGGCAAGCAGTTGTCCCGGTGCGTCTTCGCCGGGCTGGAAAGCCGGGCTGATGGCCGCTTTTCCTTCTGCATCCAGCGTGCCGTCGAATATAGTTGTGGATTGCGGCGTGAAGGAAGCGGTCGGATTATCAAATACATAATTTTCAAACTTCGGGAAAGTTGTTTTCTTCCTGTATAACTGCGCATCTACTTTGGCTTTTAAGTTTTGCGCAGTAGCGCCAAACAGCCATTTGGCGCTCAGGGTTCCGTTTACCGTGGCATCTTTACCCAGCGCGTCGAGGCCATTAAAACTGAGGTCTATTTTCAGCCGGTTGGGCATTACCGTTTCTATCTTCAGTTTCTTTTCAAAAGAGGCGCCGCCTACCTTTACACGGCAAAGCCAGTTGCCTGTTGGCGCATCCACATCGGTTGCTGTACGAAACACGTTGAAGCCATCGCCGGCGTTGGTTTGCACAAGGCGTTTATACAGTTGCCCTTTGGGCGAAATCAGTTCCATTTCAACCGGGTGGTCTTCAGGCAGCTTGTCCTCTTTATCCTGGATAATGCAGCTTAAAAACAAGCTGTCGCCGGGCCGCCATACGCCGCGCTCGCCAAAGATGAAGCCTTTGATTCCATTCTTTACTTCATCGCCGCTAATATCGAAGCGGCTCAGCGGCAGGCTGCTGCCTTCATCTAATTTTAAATAGCCTCTTTCGGTTCCCTGTTTGGCCACCAGTAAAAAAGGCTTGCGTTTAACAGCAATGGTTGCCAGCCCGTCATCCCCGGTATTCGCTTTACCAATTACCTGCTGCTGGTAATCGAGCGCCTGCAGCTCCACGCCCTGCATCGGGGCCGTACTGAGGAGGTTGGTAACCGCTACCAGCAAATTATTATTATTGCTGCGCTTCGCGATCAAACCAATATTACTCGCCAGGATATTTCGGCTGGCAAAGCGTTCTTTATTATAGTAAGAACGTGCGCAGGGATTTTTTCTTTCCTCCCAGTTGTAGCCATACGGATAGTAATCGTCGTAGCACTGCCAGAAAGCATCATCGTCATCAACACCATTGGTATTATCATCGTTTTCATAATAATCTCCTTCCTCATTTTCATCTTTTACCAGACTGTCGCAGGCATATAAAGAATACTCCGGCTTAAAGCCTATGAACACGCGGTACAAAGCGCCGGGCTCGGTTTTAATGTACTTGTCCAGGTCGAGCGAGAAGTGGTTGCGCCTGCGCAGGTTGAGCGTGTTATCATCATCTAATTTTACGGTAGCCTGCACTAATGGCTTGCCTACGCGGCGTAAATCATTCTCGCCGTTCAGATCGTTTTGCTGCAAGAACTGGGCTACATTATGCTCATAAATTTTTATAATGGAAACATCTATCGCTTTTAAATTAACCGCTTCAAAAGGTAGCACCACTTTGCCACCGCCCGATGGCAGTACCACGCCTTTTCCCCTGATTTTTACCGAAGGTAAACGGTTCTCGAAAAACACATTGGCCGCAAAAGATTTGGTTAGTTTATTACCGCTTTTATTTTCAATACCGGCATTTACATTAATAGCGTAACTGCCATCGAGCGAGCCGGTGGAATAGACTTTTACTTCGCTGCCATTGATGCTGTAGCTCAGTTGCTGCTGGTCGCTGATGCCGATCAATCCTTCCAGCGTTTGGTTAATGGCCAGCGGCTCGCTGAACTGCGCCAATGCATACTGCTCATCTTCGCCCACAGCCCGTACTGCCAACACTTTAAAGTCGCCGGCAGCAGGAATCGTAATTTCCTTGCTATCTTTCTGCTCACTGTTTAGCGGCGCGCCGTTCCATTGCAACAATAACGCCTGCTCTTTATTGCTTTTCCGGATAGTATTAATTATGAAGCCATGCGTTTTATTGGCTTCATTGTGCTGCCAGTTTATTTTAACGGCGGCGCCACTGAGCGTTGCGCTTAGCAGTTGCTCTACTTTTTTACTCCCTTCCACATCTGCAGTAAGTACCTGGCCGGAGAGCGTCATTACATCGGCGGTATTGCAGCGCAAGCCATTTTCCTGTACCTCAAAAGAAGGCTTAACCGTTTGCACATTAAAGCGGAAGTGCTCATATTTGGAGGGCACTTTCATTACCCTACTTAGGTTAAAAGACACATCGTAGAGCTTGTTTGCATCAAGGTCGTTTTCGGGCTTAAATTCGATGGTGCGTGCATCTGTCCAGTACGCTTTTCCTTTTACTGCAGGCGTAAAATCAAACAGGTCTTCCCGTACCGTTTCATTGAGTGTATGCGTAACACCGGCATCGGCCGCAAGCTGCAGGCGCACCGGGCTTTTTTTGGAAATAACGCCCGAGCTGTAGCCCTCAATATACTGGCTGAAAGCCGGGTCCACACTGATCAGTTCCTGTTTGGTATGGCAGGTAGTGAAAAGCAGGGTTGAAAGCAATAAGAGAATACAAACAGTAGTTTGTTGCAGCAGGCGAAGGCTGGCACGCATGGTTATTTGGGTTTTAGCGGCTGTGAATATAAGAGAAGTATGTGTATAGATAAACTGAAATGATCAGGAAGATGGTATGCAGGATACAAAATATTTATTCGTGTTATAAGAAGCTGAGGAGATGAGCAGCGCATGAAGTTTCAGAAAGGTATTACAAGGGTGTATAATAACAGACAGCATCTACGGTATTTGTTTGGAACAGCTTTAAAAATACGCTGTCCGCACCGGGCTATACTATTTTATAACAATAAATTTCTTCGCAACTTTACGCCTTCATGGCGCTAATCAAAAAAAAAAAAAATCACACTATGGAATACCGGCAGTTAGGTGCATCCGGCTTGTATGTACCGGTGCTTAGCTTTGGAACAGCCACTTTTGGCGGCGGCAATTTTTTTACCAAATGGGGTAACACGCAGGAGAAGGAAGCTACGCGTATGGTTGATCTCTGTCTGGATGCCGGTGTTAATTTATTTGACACGGCTGATATTTATTCGGACGGAGCGGCGGAAGAAGTATTAGGCAAAGCCATTGCCGGCAGGCGCGACAAAGTGTTACTTTCCACCAAAGCCACTTTTCCATTTGGCGAAGCGCCCAACAACCAGGGTTCTTCCCGCTTTCACTTATTAAAGCAAATAGAAGGCAGCCTTAAGCGCCTCGGCACCGATTATATAGACCTCTATCACATGCATGGTTTTGATGGCAATACACCGGCAGAAGAAACGCTGCGCACACTGGACGACCTGGTGCAAAGCGGCAAAGTGCGCTACATCGCCGCCTCCAATTTCTCGGGCTGGCACCTCATGAAATCGTTAAGCATTTCTGAGAAGCGGGGCTGGAACCGCTATGTAGCTCACCAGGTATATTATTCTTTAGCCAGCCGCGAGTACGAATGGGAACTGATGCCGCTGGGCATAGACCAGCAGGTAGGCGCTATCATCTGGAGCCCGCTGGCAGGCGGCAAGCTGGGCGGCAGGTACAGAAGGAATCAGCCCTTGCCAAAAGACACCCGCATTGCCCAGGGAGCAAGCCCGGTGCCCGAAGCCACGATAGATGAAAAGGTATTGTACAACATTATAGATGCGCTGGATGAAGTAGGAAAGGAAACGGACAAAACAGTAGCGCAGGTGGCGCTTAACTGGCTGCTGCAGCGGCCTACGGTGAGCAGCGTTATTATCGGCGCCCGCAACGAAGAACAATTGCAGCAAAACTTAGGCGCTGCAGGCTGGAACCTGACTGCCGATCAGGTGAAAAGATTAGACGCGGCGAGTGAAGTACCGACGATTTATCCTTACTGGCACCAGCGGCAAAATCTAACACTGAACCCGCCGCCAAATTTTTATTAGAATAACTATGCGCCAGGATGTTATAAGTGTCTGACATTTTAGAAATGTCTGACACTTATAAGCACAATAGTTCAATAAACTGTTTTTAGAATAGAAAGCGGAAATTGATCTTTTATACAAATAAAGCTATTAAGGAAAAATAATTCAATCATTGCCCACACCTGCTAAAATAGTATTCATGGTTAAAAAATAATTTTTCGGCATAGCAGGATTTGGGTTAAAAACTCCCTTTGAAATTTACAAACTACAGAACCTGACAAGTTATTCACTATTATTTTCAAAGGGAACAACTACCGGATTTAGCTATTCAGGATTGTTTTAAGAATCTGCAGGTGCTACGAAACAAAAGCTATTGCAGCACCGGTAGTGTAATGCCGGATGCATGTACACCATCATGCCATATTTTAATATCGCTTTTTATAAAGTCCTTTTCATCGCAGTGATAGATGTCCACAAACTGCTGCGGGTTGCGGTCGGCCAGCGGAAACCACGAGCTCTGCACCTGTATCATAATCCGATGCCCTTTTTTAAAGGTATGCGCAATATCGGGTAAACTAAACTTTACTTCTTCCACTTTGCCTGGCGTAAATGGGGCAGGATGCTCATAGCTGTTGCGGTAGCGGCCGCGGAAAATCTCGCCACGCACCAGCATCTCGTAACCGCCCATCGGGTAAGGATTTACGGGATCGTTCTCTGCATAAATATCTACATCATTATAGCCTTCATACTCCGGAAACACATCAATGATCTTCACCACGAAATCCGCATCCGTAGTAGAAATGCTGGTTAGCAAATCGGCCACTACGCTGCCCGTTACCGTAATGGCTTCGGTTAAAGTATCGGTTTTAAAAGTTAATACATCGGGCCGCCGCTCCGCAAAGCGCTGGTCGGCATTCATGTATGTTCTCGACCGGTTGAACTGTACATCGCCTTCGTATGGTACAGGCTTGGCCGGGTCGCTGGTGTATTCGCTAAACCTCATCCCCGACCCCTCTCCGGTAGTAGAGCCGGGCGCAGCATCTTTGTGGTAGCTAAGCTGCTCATTCGCTCCAAAATACAAGGTTTTATTGGTTGTGCCTGTTGGTGGCCATTGCGTAAAGGTGCGCCATTGGTTGGCGCCGGTTACAAAAATATTGGCTTCGGCAATGCTGTCTGTATTGCCCTTGCCGAGCAGGAAATAATCGAAGAACGGAACTTCAAAGCGCTGCTGAAAATATTCCGAGGTATTAGCGCCAAACTGCAGGTTGCCTAAGTTGTTACCGTTATGATGCGCCCACTGGTCGTGCGACCATGGACCTTCTACAATTTTATTGAATGCCTTGCCCGGGTTATTAGCTTCTGCAGCTTTATAACTGTTCCAGGCGCCCCAGCAGTCTTCCGCATCAAACAAGCCGCCTACCCACAACATGGCCGGCTTCAGGTTTTTCGTAGCGTTACGGGCATCGCGGGCTTTCCACCAGTCATCATAATTTGGATGGTTCATCAGGTCTTTCCAAAAGGCAACCGAATCACCTAAGAGCTTCGTTAAGTTTCTTAAACTGCCCTGCTGCAGGAAAAAGTCGTAATTGTCATGCACCGGGAAACCGATAGAACGGGCAGCAGTACCGGTAGGAAACGCATGTGGCTGACCAAAAGCAAAGCCCAGAGCAGAATAAAAAGCGAAGGCATCCATCTGCAGGAAAGCGCCGTTGTGGTGGAAGTCGTCCCCGATAAACCAGTTGGTAACCGGCGCCTGCGGGCTTACCGCTTTAAGGGCCGGGTGGTTACTGGCCGCCGCCATGGTAGAAAAGAAACCGGGATACGAAATGCCATGCACACCCACCTTGCCATTGTTGTGCGGGATGTTTTTAACCAGCCAGTCTATGGCGTCGTAGGTATCGCTTGCTTCGTCTGTTTCTTTGCCCTTTTTATTAGGGTTAAAGGGACGCACGTTTACAAATTCATCCTCGCTCATCCAGCGGCCGCGCACATCCTGCATCACCATGATGTAGTGCTCTTTGCAATAGGCCAGCAGATAGCTGCTCCAAAGCGAAGCATCGAAATTATTTTCGCCATAAGGCGCACAGGAATACGGCGTTCTTTTCATGAGCAGCGGGTGCTGCGCCGTGGTGTCTTTGGGAATATACACGGCGGTAAACAGTTTTTTACCGTCGCGCATGGGTATGGACACTTCTTTCTTGGTGTAGTTGTTTACCATCCAAATGGAGTCTGCATTTTGGGCAGCGGCTTTTAATAAGAAGAATAACGATAAACAGGTTAGTATTTTTCTCATGTGCAGGTTTTGTGGTGTAAAGGTAAAGGTGGACTTGTCTACCAATTTTGCTTAAATATTTATAGCAACAACTTTATATGTATTAAGCTAATTCTTTCTTTTCTCCGTAATAAAAATCCTGTTGTTCTCTTATATCCTCTAAGATTTTACTAACCGTATCCTGCAATTCAGGTGGAATTTTTTGTTTTGCATTATACTCTTTACTAAGTATTACCAGAGTTGCATAATATAATGGCAAAAACCTTTCTCTTATTTCCTGACTAAATTTCGAATCTATGAATATTTTGTAACAAAGATTAGTTTGATGATGAATGAGAAGATCTTCTATTAAATCATCGAAATCTTCTAAGTCGCCATTTTCCGTAAAAAGTTCAACTTCAATTTTTAATTTTTTAAAATTTCCTGTCCATGCGTCTATTTTTATTTTCAATGCTTCAAAAGCACTATTATATTCATTTATGTCTAAATAATTTCTTTCTGCTTCTAATAAATCAACTGCTTTCGCTTTATCAATATTATTGTAATAATAGAGAAAAGCTAAATGCGCAGATGATAAGGGGATTTTTTTTTCAATTGCTATCTTAAAATTTCTTTCAGCTAATTCTTTTCTATCTGTTACTAAATAGAATGATCCCAAACGTAGTATTGCTTCTTCTTTTCCTTTGTCAATCGCTTCTGAAAAAAGCCTTTCTGCTTCGTTATATCCTCCTAAATGAAAATATACTTCTGCAAGCATTAAAATTGAATTTGCTACCAGTTCTGCATTATAACCTAATTGTGCAGTTTGATCATAGTATTGTTTTGCCTTTTCGTATTCTTGCGAGTTGTAATACAGATTTCCTAAAAAAAAGGCTGATTCCGCATAACCCTTTTTTAAGGAAGCATCTAGATACAATTTTGCTTCTTTTGTTTTATCGGATACCTCAAATATCATCCCGAGTATATACTCCCTCAAACCATCTTCCTGCTCAATTAGTTCGGCTTTTTTTATACCCTCATTATATTTTACCTTAGCAACTAATTCTTTTACTTCTTCGAATATTTTTTTACTTGTTTCAGGTAATTGTTCTTTCAAATCTTCTGCTACATTTTTTAATTCTAAAGTTCGATTAATTAATAAATCCCTAAGAATAGAATCGATATACTTAGATTGTGCATAAGCCTTTGTAAGTAAAGCAGCACTATTACTATTAATACTTCCACTTTCTAAAGCTTTCAGATGTTCAATAGCTATATTATTTAATTCTTCAGCGTCATAGAAATTTTCAAGGAAAATCGTGAGGTATTTAGCTTTTCGTTTTTCTTTCGGGCTGCCTTGCGTAAAGATGAGCCACAGGTTAAAAAACCTTTCCGATAAACGATACAGATGATTCTTTGTTTTGGTTGCTATTCTTTCTGCAATACCTTTATCAATCAGTTGTTTCAATTGGGCTGAAATAACCTTGCTATCCATCTTAGTTGCTTCCGCTATTTCCTTGGCACCAGCACTCTCCCATATAAATGCCATTTGCAAAACAATTTTTCGTTGCGATGGTGGCAATGTGTTTAAACGTTCCTGGTACAAAGGCGTAACGCTATCCATAATCAGCCGTAAATACTCATAGCTTGTTTCCTGTGTGCGGGTAAGCAAAATGTTAACAAAGAATTGAAATGTTCGTGGTAAGCCATCCGTTAATATGCGAATAGTTTCTAATTGTCCAGGTTTGTCTTCTACAAAGTCTTTCAGTTCCGGCAGGTTTAACCGTTCGCTCCAGTTTAATAGCAAGGTTCTGATTTCAATGCTGCTTAAAGGCTTCAATTCCAACACTCTAAAAAACTCGTAAAAAGGTTTATTGTACTTCCAAAAGTGTTCCGTCATCCGGGTACTGCCACCTACAATCTTTATATCATCATAGTTTAGCAGGTATTCTCTTAACAGAGCCGCATCCTCCTGCAAGTTTTCAAAAATCCGGTCTATATTATCCAGCAGTAATACAACCTTTTTGCCTGACTGTTCAATAGCGCCATGTATTGCAGCAAACAACTTTCTCGAATAGGCATGCATGTTATCTTCCCATTCCGGTTGCTCAACTGCTATATTATTAAAATTCAATTCATCAATAATTCCTTCCAGTAAATCATATAGTTTATAAATATTTGCCTGCTCTTCTGCCAGATTAACAGCAACATGCGTTTTGCTTAATTCTTTATCTGTATCAATTTCAACCTGCAGGCGCTTTATTAATGTTGATTTACCACTACCTCTTCGGCCTATCAACAAATAATGTTGCACAGAACCTTTCATAGGGTTTCGCCTTATATCATCTATAATAACTTCATATTCATGAACGCGTATAAGAAAGTTATTCTTAATTTTTTCAGCATCCGCATTGGCAGACTGATAAAAATGGAAATCCGTTTGTAATGTTTGACTAACCATGATAAACAGGATATTTTTTTAGCCAGAACTGTTGAAGAAAGGGCGATATAAAGCGGTAACTATGTCTATCCATTTCTATCAGGTAGCCATCGTTAATAAGCTCTTCCACAAAGTCCATGTAATCTTCACTTTTGTTATACTTTGCATCATTGGCTTTATTATAAATTTCCTGGATAGAAATATTGCCTTTATGTGCCGCGTGTTTCAAAATTTCGTTGATAAATGGAAAATTACCCGCTTGATAATCCTTTAACCTTTCCAGCCAATCATCAAAATTTTTATTCTTTTTAAGTACTCTCTCAAAAGCAGCCTCAACCATTTCTTTTGTTACTGCAAATTGTTGCATTTCGCGTGCTATAAGGTCAATCTCTTCCAGCATTAATTGTATGTAATAGGGAAGCAAATGTTTTACTATATTCAATAGGTCGTCAATAACAGCCGGCTCTAATTGAATTGTTGCAGAACCGGTAAGTTGTTTTATTAATTGTTTAGCTTCTTCTTTGTTAAGGGCGGGTGTTTCTATCCTATGCAGGTCGTTAATCAACTTTGGGCGGTCAATACTTTTAATCACAAACTCCAAGCCTATTGAACCCGCAAACACCAATGTAAAATGTTCAAAATTTTTATCACTTCGTATTTCTCTTAATGTGTGAAGAATATCTACGGCATCTTTCTGCTCATTTTGTTTGCTTAATTTATTGATTACTTCAGCAAATTCATCCAAAAAGATAACAGTGTAAATTTCAGTTTCTTTCAATTCTGGAATTAACGCCCGCAATTCCTTTTCATAATCCAATTGAGCAGCATCTATTTTAATTCCGGTTTTTGTAATTTCAGTTATCCTGTATTTTTCCATACACCGTTTTAAAAAAGCAATAGCTTTTTGCGCTTTACTTCTTTGAATGCATTGAAGAATAAGTGAAAACAACCGTTGATAAAATTCATCTTTAGATTTTACGCCCTCAATATTCTGGTATAAACAAGTGTATCCATCCAAAGGGTTTTCTGACAAATCCATCATAATTGATGTTTTGCCAACTCTTCTTGGTGCTACGAACAAAATATGATTTCCTTTTTCTACTTCCCTCCAAAAATTTTCATTAATACCTTCTCTCCTTAAATACCTGTTATTGGTTGCTGCATCGCCCGTAATAGTATTAGGAGAAATCCATTTCTCTGCCATTTGACAATAATTTTATTGTCACAAATATATGGCAACAATATTATTGTCAAATTAAACTGACAACATTTTTATTGTCAGTCGTCGGTAAATGAATATTGGCAACCTGTTTCTTAATTCAATTAAACTAAGCGTAACGCTTGTAACGGAAGCGGAGTTATTGAAAGCAAAAGGTAATTACCACACTAAAAAAGAGAATCATGTTCAAAGATGAATTGTAGGACTAAGGCAAAAGGGTAGAATTCCTCCCCCTAAAACTCCACAATAAACCCAATCGTCGGCGTAAACCGCGCATCGTCGTTATTAATAAAAGCCGGTATGGCATTGCTGCCGTCTTGCTTAAGCGGCCCGCCGTCGGTAGTAAGAAAAGCAGTGTTATCAGGTGTTCGTGTAAACGTATAGCTGGGCGAAGCCGGTGTGTTGGCTACGTAAAAATTGGTAACGTCCAAGAACAAATCGAAGGTCAGCTTTCGCCCGTTCCACCGCTTGTCTATACGTATGTCGGCCGAGTTAAAAGCCGCCAGCCGCTCCTGATTCAATCTTGCATAATCTAATATGCCCTCGCCCAGCGACAGATAATTAACCCGCGAAGCCGCCTCCTCATAAGGCGTGTAGGGAGCGCCGCCCTGGTAGCGGAACTTTAACCCGAAATCCCAGTTGCGCGGCGCTTTGTAGCCAACCGTCAGGCTGAGCAATTGCCGGTTATCAAAAGAACTGGAAATATATTTAGAAGAAAGACCGCTGTATTGGCTGCGATACAACGTAAGCGATACGATGCCAAAGAAGCGCCTGGTCAGCTTTTGCTGTGCAAACAATTCGATGCCGTACGCTTTGCCCTTTCCATTGGTGATTACCGGCTCGTTGCCCAGCACGTTAAAATCGCTGCCTAAGTTGGACAGGGCAATGCCGTTGCGCAGCGATACCGGCACGTGCGCATAGTGCTTATAAAAACCTTCGAGTGTAAAACGCAGGCCATCGTTGGGCAGGTACTCAATACCTGCCACATAATGATCGCTGCGGGTGTAGCTGCTCCTTTTATTGATTAATACATTATTACTATCCGCAAAGCCTAAGATGGTATAAGGCGGCAGTTTATAATACCGCCCCACCGAAGCATTGATCGTCCATTTCGGAGCTACAGCGTAGCTCAGCGACACCCGCGGCGAAAAGGTCTTTAAAGGATCATCGCCATCCGTAGTGAAGGTGTTAACATCCGAACGTATGCCTGCGCTTACACCCAGCGCATCGCCAAAGAACCGGCGACTTACCTGCGTAAAAGCGCCGAACCGCCAGAAAGAATGTAAAGGGCTGGTAAAATTGTAAACGATAGCCGGCTGAATGACGCCGCCGGTACTATCCTCCAGCGCTTTGCGGATAACGTTGTAAGTCGTATTGGTATAATCAGCCAATTGCGTAGATAAGCCGTAAGAGATTCTCCAGTCGCTGATGGTCTGATTCACGTCGAGCCGCAGTTTGTTTTCCGTCTCCCGGCTGCGATACAGGAGGCTCAACTGCGATGGCAGTTTTACCGTATTGTCTTCATACCGCGTAATGCGGTTATCGAAGCTGTTGCGGCTGAGGGCGATGTTCAGGAAACCGTTATGGATAAGGCGCTTTAGCGTCAGCCCGCCGGTATAGTTCCACTGCCGGATAAACGGGTTGGAATTAAGCACGTACAATTTCTCCGGCGTTGCGCTTTTGATGGCGGCAAATTTAAAATCGTCAATAGCGCCCAGGCCGATAAACGACAGGGTTGTTTTATCATTAATGCGGTGCGTAACCTTCGTTTGAAAATCCCAGTAGTTGGGCCTTATCGGCAAATCAATCAGCGAAAAAACCAACTGCAGGTAAGAGCGCCTTGCGGATAATAAGAAAGTTGTCTTTTTATCTATCGGTCCTTCGCCGGTGAGCGCCAGCTCCGTAGCGCTCAGGCGTACATTGCCCTGTATTTTATTGGGATTGCCGGTGCGCTGTTTAAACTGAAACACCGAGCTGAGCGCATTATCATAGCGCGCATCAAAAGCGGAGGTGCTAAGCTTCACATCCTCTATAAAAGATACATTCAACATGCCTTGCGGCCCGCCGCTGCTGCCCTGCGTTTGAAAGTGGTTGATAACGGGTATTTCAATGCCATCTAAATAAAAAACATTTTCGTTAGGCGCGCCGCCACGGATAATAATGTCGTTACGGAAGCCGCCGCCGGCCTGGCCGCCACCTACGCCGGGCAGCGTTTGAATCACTTTGCTGATGTCGAAGTTGCCGCCGGGATTGCTCCGTATTTCTTCGCTCGTAAGGCGCTGCACACTCAACGGTGTTTCCAAAGTGGCCGCTTTCGCCGTGCGCCGGTTGGTGCTGACGGTGATGGTTGCCAATGATTTGCTATACGGCTCCAGCTCTATACTAAAGGTTTTTTCATTGCCTGCATTAACCACGATATTATAAATGGTTTGGCTAACATAACCTAACGAGCTAACCGTAATCGTATAAGTCTTTAGCGGGATATTCATAATGCGAAAGGCGCCTAAAGAATCGGTGATAGCACCATAGCTACTGTCCTGTAAAATAATGCTGGCATTAGCTACCGGTTGCTGTGTGTTTTTGTCCGTTACCCGGCCGCTGATGCTGCCGGTTGCAGGCTGCGCATTGGCTGCAATACTTACTAAAAATGTTATAATAACGCCATAAATAATACGGTAACTTCTCATCGCCGGTAAAGGTAGTTTGAAAAGAACTTCGTAGATGTTTGGTTACAGGTGCTGAATAATTCCTTTACAATAAACCAATGGGCGGAACCGGCTTAGGCTATGTATTCAGGGCAAGCATTTAATTATTTTTATGGTAACTATATAGGAGTTGGGACAAGGGGGTTATAATCCTTTCTTTCTAATCCATTCTCACATTTCTTTTACATTGTATGTTCGCGCCTTTGGAGCAAATTCATAAGGCTTATACTTATATTCTCCTTTACTTTTAAGAGATAGGATATTGATAAATTTGTCAGGGAGTTTATAATCAAATTCTTGGAGGTATTCTTTTGGGATACAAAGAAAATCCTTAATTGAGTTAGGGCGGTAGCGTAATGCTAACGTGATGGTATTACCTGCCGAGGTTTTAACCGTATGGTCGTTATTACAGTATCTTACAGGCTTTGGCAACGCCTCAAATTCCTTCACGTCTATTTCAAATCCAGGTAAATATTCAATTAGATATTCTATATAGGTGGGTTCGTAATGATATATTTCTGACAGCGCATGCCCCTTATGCTTCCAAAAGTCTAAAGAATCTTGCGGGTGAAGTATCATTTCTCATTAGGTTTATCTTTCTTAACCCCTGCGCCTGTTGTAGATATTTTAATCATGTCCTCAAAAGTACCAGTGAAAGATACTTTAGGCTCGTATGTTCCGGGACGTTCTTTTTTAGGTTTTGCGGTTTTTATTTGCTTTGCCATGTTTCAAAATTAATGAAAATAAAAATTGTTTGTACATTTGTAAAAACAAGAAAGGCGGCATTGGAACTGCCGCCTGCTTCCAGACACATTAGCCGCCGTAGCAAATTTGGACTTTGCTACGTTTCCATCCTCTAACGTGCAGGTTCTTGTAATTAAAACAATCCGCTGATTTTTGAGATTATGCTAATGAGACACGTCTCAATATTCAAACTTTTGCAAGCCGCAGCATATATTGACTGCGCACATTGATTTTACTAATTTTTGGGCGTTCATTCGCCCTTTTTTGTTACTTTTGCAGCATATTCACTGTCAAAAGTGATTTAAACTTTGTACCGGCTGTTGTATCTACAACAGCCTTTTTTATGCGATATAGGCAGTCATTATTTTGACTATTCTTTTTAGATCATCATCATTAAAATCAAACGGTAAAATAACTGTTGCTTCTCTATTTTCTCCCTGCAAAAACACAGGTATTGTCCTTGCTTTTGCAGGATTACTATTGTGATTATTATGAGACGGCGGATTTTTTTCTTGAACAGTTAAATATACTGTTGGCTCTTGTATAGGCTCACGTTCATCTTTGTCAGTAATTTTTGGCGTTTCTACAAATGGAATATATTCACCCATTCGCAAAATTCCATCTTCCCCTAAAAGATTGAGAGATGTTGCATTCTTTAAAAAAATCTTTGTGGCAATTATAGCAGCCCCGCCCTTTACACCATAGTTTCTGTCAAGTAGGTTTATTAGTCCCGATTCACTGGGAATTTGCTTATCTCTATACGTTGAAATTAGAGTTTTATAAAGTTTAGGATTATTGAAACATTCAATGTGAAAATCCCTAACATTTTCCGTTTCAAGAGGCTTCTTGATTTTGTTGAATAGCTCAGTAGGCTTATAGCCTTGATTTTGTTTTACCTCCAACAAGCCATATTGAACAGCACTACTCAATTTTGTTAAAAATCCGCCACCAGAAAGATTAAGAGTTTTTGAAATGTCATCTTTTGAAATATAGCCGCTTGAACCATACGCTTTGTCAATCTGTGCAGTAAATGCATTACTTGATTCAATTGTAAATGCGGGGTATGGCGAGCTACGAATATGAGGCGTTTTTTTAGTTGCGCCATTGGTTGTGCTTGCTTCAGCAGAACCTTCAAACAATTCTTCTGGCATGATTTAAACTTTGTAGTCCAAAGATATAAAGATTTAGGTATTACG
Source organism: Ilyomonas sp. (assembly GCA_965247435.1). GTDB lineage: Bacteria > Bacteroidota > Bacteroidia > Chitinophagales > Chitinophagaceae > Ilyomonas. The sequence goes on from OZ252019.1 coordinate 5,327,752, forward strand.
AACGCAAACTATTTCATAAATATCTTTTCATTATTTACTAAATCCTTATAATCAATCTTTTAATGTACAAAATAGTTATCGTATAATCTGATTTAGATAACTTATAAAAGTCTAAATCATCTTAATACCGAAATAGTTCTGAATTGATGTGATATAATGTTAGGCATATTAAGGGACAATTTGTATCTTTGATGTATCAAAATAAAACATGAGCCAGTTCAAAAACTTACAACAACTATTAGACTTCTTTAAAGACGAAGAAACATGCAAAGCCTACTATGAGCAAGCTCGTTGGAATGGTAATGTTGTTTGTCCGCATTGCGCTCATACAAAAGTTTATCGTACAAACAGAGGCTTTAAATGTGCCAACAAAGAATGTTATAAGAAGTTCAGCGTAACCGTTGGAACTATCTTTGAAAACAGTAAAATTTCATTGCGTGTTTGGTTTGCTGCTATGTTCTTAATTTCAACATCAAAGAAAAGTGTAAGCTCTATTCAATTGGGTACACAATTAGGCATTACTCAAAAAACTGCATGGTTTGTTTTACATCGTATTCGTGAAATGCTGAAAGATACCAACGTACAAACATTTACAGGTATGGTAGAAGTTGACGAAACTTACGTTGGTTGAAAAAACAAGAATCGTCATAAAGATAAAAAAGTTGAAAATTCACAAGGTCGTGCAGCTAAAGACAAAACACCTGTTGTTGGTTTGGTTGAACGCAATGGCAGAGTATTGACCTTTGTTGCTGAAAATACCGATGCTGAAACTTTACATCAAATCATTGATAACAACGTTTCTAATGAGTCTATAATCGTTACTGATGCTTATAAGTCTTATGTTGGCTTAAACAAGAAATACAATCACATTGTAGTAAAGCATCAAGATGGCGGTTACGTTACAACAGTAGGTGAACATAAATTTCATACCCAAAACATAGAAAATTTTTGGTCAATTTTCAAACGTGGTTACATTGGCATTTACCACTACATGAGCAAGCAGCATCTTCATAGATACACTACTGAATTTGGTTATCGCTATAACACACGTAAGCAATCAAGTATAGAACGTTTTGAAGATGCTTTAAAGCAGGTAAGCAATGCAAGAATTACTTACGATAAGCTAACAGGAAAATAATTTTCACGTAATGCTATATATGTACAAGGCTTCGTTTGAAGCCTTTTTTTTATTGCTTTACTGGTTATAAATTGCATGAAATTCATTTATGACAACACTAATAACGAAAGATAATATCAATCAAATAGAAGTAGGAATGCAAGTTTATTGCGGCAAAACAGATAAGTATTATTATGTGAAAAGAAATTTCCACGTTGGACAATTAATATTAGACCTTAGTGCTCACGAAATAACAAAGAATGAGGATGATATAATTATTGATAACTGTTGGTATTTTGAGCCGCTCGTTTCATTCTAAATGCCACCTTGTCCCAATTCCTATATAGTTACCATTTTTATTGCTACCATTTTTGCTGCAGACTTATGAGCAGCAGCGGTAACGATAGAAAAAATTTATACCCGCTAAATCACTTCACCACGCCTTCCAGCTTTATCACAAACAATTCGGCAGGCGCATCGCCGGGCTTAAGCGTAGAAAGATCAACTATGCAATCGTTGCCCGATTGCTTACAGGCAACCGTTTTATTGCTGCCCAGCACCGTAGCTTTTGCCGATGCCGGCAGGCGGACCCCCTGCAGGCGCACCTGCGGCGCATACGCAGGAACAATACAATACAGATCGCTGCCTTTGGTGGTAAAGAAATATTCGATGTGCGCCTCGTCTTTCCTGGGCTGGACCAGTTGCGCCACATTATAGCCCGACATAAAGCTCTCACCGCTCTTCTGCGGTTGCTTGCCTTCGCTCCACTGGTGCGGCTGCTTCCAGGCAGTGGTTCCATAAATCGCTTCTCCGTTTTTGCTTAGCCAGTCGCCCATATCGGTAAGACGCTGCTGCATAATCACGGGGATGGTTCCATCAGCAGCCGGGCCAATATCGAGCAATAAATTGCCACCTCTCGAAACAATATCCACCAGCATCAAAATAAGATCGTGGCTGCTTTTATAATCGGCAAGCTGCTCATTGCGGTTGTAGCCATACGAATGCCCGATGCCCTGGCTTTCTTCCCACACCACATCGGCACTCATGCCGCTGCCGTACTCCGAAGTGGTGTAAGTAGCGCCGTTGTTTTTTCCGCGCGTGTTATTGCCCCAGCGGTCATCTATTACCACGTCTTTTGCAACAGGCGATTCGTTAAACAGCCAGGCTAATAACTCCGGGCTTCTCCAGGCCGTATCAGAGAGTTCCCACTCGCCGTCGGAGAAAATAATGGAAGGCTTATACTTGGTCACGAGGTCTTTAAACTGCGGAAAAAGATGCTCCGACACAAAGCGCTTTTTATCGGTCTGCCACAACGGGTTAAACCATTCGTAGAGGGAATAATAATAGCCCATCTTCAGGCCTGCTGCACGAACGGCATTGGTAAGATCGCCCAACAGGTCGCGGTGCGGCGTGCCGGTTACTGCGTTCCACGGGCGTTGCCAGTCGCGGTCTGCCTCAGCGCTGTTCCAGAGGCAATAGCCTTCGTGGTGCTTGGAAGTTAAGACAACATACTTAGCGCCCGACTTTTTAAATACGGCTGCCCATTGCTGCGGGTTAAACAGTTCCGCTTTAAACTGTTGCTCAAACTGCGGATATAAAAATTCAGCGCCGTAGTTTTTATCATGAAAGGCGGTGAAGTTTTTGTTGCCTTCGTGCAGCCTGTACCAGTACCATTCTGCATAGCTGTCGCCGCTGTTTTCTATTACCGGCGCATAAGAAGGCACGGCATATACGCCCCAATGGATAAAGATGCCAAACTTATCCTGCTGAAACCAGGCCGGTATGCCCCGCTTATTGAGCGATGCCCAATTGGCTTCGTACTGTTGTGCCGTAGCAAGGTAAGCGGTGGTAAAAATGAATAACAGCAGGAAAGATAGTTTTTTCATAGCGGTGCAATCTTTTTTACAAGCAGAATAGTAGTAAAGCTAATAAAAAACTTGTGAGCGTAAATGATCTTATCATCATTCAAAGCCTGTCTGCATTTTATTTTCTTTCGTTTGTTTTAAAACCCGTACTTCTTACTGTAATTTGATAGCGGTGTACCGGCAATCAACGCTTCCGGTATGGTAGAGGGCTTCAATTGTTTTAAAAGTAACCGGTATAGATGTGCTGTGTGGCAGGCAGGAATTGCAGCCACCAGCATACGCCTTCAATGTTCTTTTTGAATTGATACAAACGCATAGCCTGGTAACTAAAAAGCCCTGTTAGGGCAGGACTTTCGTAAAGGTGGTAAACGCTTATGCTTATAATCTTCAGGCATTACTTCAGCAGCAGCAATTGCCCATAATGATAAGCAAGATGCGTGGTGCGTGTCAGAAACAAAGCAAGTTTATTGCGATGCGGCTGTTTTGCAAAATCTTCTTCCGATACTGCATGGTGCCTTTCAAACCATGCTTCTGCCGGTAATACCGCCAGGTCCCGGTTTAGCCGTTCATGCAATGCTTTCCAGGCAGCACGCAGTTCGCTTGTATCCGGAAAAGAAGCTGCGGCACTATCCGGGGAAAGCAGAAAAGGCATATCGTACGATTCATAGTTTCGTTCGCCGATGCCAAGCAGCGGAACTATCTTGTCGTGAACAGCAATCAGGTGCCCCAGCAGGTAAACGCCCCTGTTTTTACCGGGTGCAACCTGTTGCGCCAATTGCTCATCACTCAATTGTTCAAGCAATGCAGCAGCGCGGTTTACGTACTCTTTCCAGCCCGTCAATACAATTTGTACACTAAGATAAAGCGGGTCTTTAATAACTGTTTCCATCGGGTGGTTTTCGGTTTATACGTTGTTAAATAGGGGTGCAAATGTATGCGCTGCAAACGCTTCAATTGTAGTTGGTGTTGTACTGTCCGGCGTTCTTTTTTCATAATTGAGTAAGCCATTATTTGTAGCCGTCATCGCTTCCAGATAGGTGTTGGCAAAGCTTAAGGAGCGACCGCTGCCGGTAATGCCGTTTATAAAATCGGACGGCGAAACTTCTATGTAGGGCAAATCCGGTTTGCCAATTACTTTGCCTAATTGCGCTGTAACTTCCTGCAGGGTATAATCTTTCGGACCCAAGATCGGTAACACCGTTTTGCCCTGAAAGTTAAGGCTGGCCAGCTTTTCAACAGCTATTGCCGCTACGTCGCTGGTTGCCACCATCGGGAAGGCGATATCGCCCCGTACCGGCAGCCCGTTAATACCCTGGTGGCGGATAAGGTCCATGGTATAAAAGGTGTTCTCCATAAAATAATTGGGCCGCAGGTGCAGTACATTCACATTCGCTATACGGTTAAGTAATACTTCCATTTCTGCCAGCCCATGCATTACACCGTTACACTCAATGGTGTGTGCTCCAACACTGCTAAGGTTTACCACGTAGCGGATGCCTGACTGCCTGATCGCTGCAACCTGCGCATCGGCCTGCCGGCGCTGGTCTTCCAAAAAGTCATCTGCCTGCTGGTTTGAGCTAAGCATGGTTAACACGGCATCTGCACCGGTAAGTACGCCGGTAAGTTTCGCAATGTCAAGCATCGAGAACGCAAAGATTTCGGCGCCCTGTTCTTTAAAAGGCAGCAGCTTCGCTTCTCCCCGTGCTATTAGCTTCACATGATGTCCTGCCCCGATTAGTCCTGCCGATATTTTAGCGCCTACCTTGCCGGTGGCCCCGATAACAACTATGGTTTTTTTGTTTGTCATAAAAGTTGGTTTTGATTTTATTTTTAGTTTAATAATTCCTGCAATCCAAAGGCGGTAACAAAGTTTTTATAGCCTTCTTCTACCTGGTCGTTCGCCTTTTCAACAATAGACCCCGTGAGATTATCCACAACGGTGCGCAACGGGCGTTTGCCTTTTGGTAATTCAATTAAATGCAGCACCGCATCTGCTACCTGTTGCGGATCAGGCTTATGATCTTCAAACAGCTTTGCCATACCGGCGCCTATCTGTTCGGGAATGTCGGCCAGCGTGCCATAGCCGGCAATTACCGATGCATCAGAGCTTTTACCGGCTTTTGCAAAAATTTCTGTAGGAAAAGCGCCGGGCTGCAAAATCGCTACATCAATACCCAGCGGGCGCACTTCATAATGCAATCCTTCACTGATGCCTTCCACCGCAAATTTGGCCGCATTATAAAACGTCATGAACGGGGAAGAAAACCTGCCCAGTACGCTGGAGGTATTTATGATCAGCCCTTCGCCCTGTTGCCGCATGTAGGGCAATGCTTCTTTAATGGCGTGCCACGAGCCTTTTACATGCACATCAAACATACCGTCCACATCTTTATCCGTAAAAGTTTCTGCAAGGCCGCTGATAAAATGACCGGCGTTGTTAATAAGTACATCCAGCCTTCCCTCCTGTTGGATAATTGTATCAATAGCCATTTTTACAGACCGGCTGTTCGTTATTTCCACTTCAAGCACCTGTACGTTTGCCAGCCCGTTTAACGTTGCTGCCTGTTTGCTGTTTCTGCCGTTAATGTCGCGCATGGTGGCATATACGGTGTGGCCTGCCTTTGCTAATGTATGCGCATAATGCCATCCAAAACCGCTGTTTGTGCCTGTAATCAGGATTACTTTCTTTTTCATTTTTATATAATTTTGTAGTTACCAAAAGGTTTTCGGTTACTTTTGGTAACTCAAAGTAAAACAGAAACTTATTCATAAACAATAAGGCACGTGCCGGAAACACAGTTACCAAATGGATACGATTAAAGTCCCGACTGCATCGCAGACGCAAAAAAAAATTTCAGAAATGTTGCAGGTAATGCCTTCAGGCAAGTTTCCGCTGTGCCCGGTGAAGGATGTACTCCACACCCTGGGTGATAAATGGTCGGTACTGGCAATGATGGTATTAGGCCAGTATGAAGTACTTCGCTTTAATGAACTGAAAAATGCGATTACTGGCATCTCGCAAAAAATGCTCACCGTTACACTCAAAAACCTGGAATCGCATGGCTTGCTTGTTCGTAAAATGTATGCGCAGATACCGCCCAAAGTTGAATATACGATTACGCCGATGGGGCACGAATTTTTACAGCACCTGGTCGTAATGCTCGACTGGGCCTGTACAAATGTTGATAAGATTAACAGCACCCGGAAAAAGAAGCAGAAAGAGGATAAAAAAGCGGCTTTGGTATAACTGTACAGCTAATTAAAAATGCAGCGCCTTGCTGCGTGATGGCCTGTGCGTATTAATATCGTCTGGTGCTGCTTTGCCGCTGCATACAAATTCAACATCCAGACCTGTGTGGACCGATGATATACAACTGCTTTGCCACCTATAGAAAATACGCCTGATTAAACGCGGAAAGGCGCGTTAAAAAGTAACAGGATATTTTAAACAGTACCGGCAGCAGGAATAAATTTCGGAATCGCAGGTTTTACATAATCGGCAGGCGCGGATGCTTTAGCAAAAATTTATCAGCAGAAATATTATCTTGCCGCCCTCACTACAAAAAAGACTATGAAAAACACGATGCTGGGTGCGTTGTTATTAATGTTGCTGCTGAGCAGTTGTTCCAAATCCAACGACAAAAACTGTTCTGCGATAAACATAGCAGCGCCTGCTGCTGAAATAGCGGTACTGAAAAAATTTATTGATTCTAATCATATAGACGCAATAGCCGACCCAAGGGGATTTTACTATAAAATTCATGCTGCAGGCAGTGCAAAAAAACCGACCATCTGTTCACCCATTATTTTCTCCTATACCGGCAAGTTTCTCAACAATGCCGAGTTTGACAGTGGTACCAATGTATCCGGGTTTTATTTATCAAACCTGATCTTAGGCTGGCAGGAAGGCATTCCGCTTATCGGCGCCGGTGGCTCTATTACCTTATATATACCGCCAAGCTTAGGGTACGGTCCAAATGACTATCAGGACATACCCGGCAACTCTGATCTGATATTCGATATTACCTTAAATTCCTTTTGATTTTTACTATGGCCGAAGACCTGCATATACACCAGGGCACTAAGGAAGAGCAGTATAAGGCTTTACTGCCGCAACTGAAAGCATTGGTAGAAGGTGAAGAGGATGTAGTTGCCAACTTAGCCAATATCTGCGGCGCATTAAAAGAACAGTTTACCTGGTGGTGGATCGGGTTTTACTTAGTAAAAAAAGAAGAGCTGGTATTAGGCCCGTTCCAGGGGCCGGTAGCTTGCACAAGAATTGCAAAAGGCCGTGGTGTTTGCGGCACTGCCTGGCAGCAGGCGCAAACGATTATTGTGCCCGATGTAGCACAGTTTCCGGGGCATATTGCCTGCAGCAGTTTATCGAAGAGCGAGATTGTGGTGCCCTTGTTTAAAGGTGATGAAGTGGTGGGTGTGCTGGATGCAGACAGTGAGTTGCCGGCGCATTACGATGAAACTGATAAGCGGTACCTGGAAGAAATTGTAAAACTGATTGTGTGGCAGCCATAGTTACCAAGGCGTGAAGACACAAAGGTGATAAAAAGGTTCACAAAAGACCGGCTGTTATTTTTTGTTTTTGCGCCTTCCTGCCTTCACAGCATAAACCACCATCAATCTACTTCTGTTACGCCGCCCGAAATCGTAAACTTCATAGCATCAGCAGGCGTTGTATGCGTAAGCAAGCGGATCTTTTCTTTAGGAACAATATACGTAATGCCTGATACTGCATACGCATGCGGCACATACACAACAGCATGGTGCAATAAATCAAAATTTACAGCATTATCATGGGTAATAAACCCTACCCGCCACACATCCGCGCCATCCACATTTACCAATACCGGCTTATCAAATTTTCTCTTGTTGCCGGCAAACGCTTCTAAAAAGTCTTTTACCGAAGTATAAATAAATTTAATGCCCGGCGTATGCTCCAGCAGCCTGTCGAAAAAGGATACCAGCCGGCTGATGAAAAACAGGGAAGATACCCAGCCTGTAAAAATGACCAGCAATAAAAGGATGATAAAGTTGATGCCCGGAATAGTCGTAATTTTTTCCTGTATGGTTGCATTATGCGGAAACAGGGCATACGCGATATTGGGTAAAATGCTATCAATAGCAACAAAGAGCTTCACTACTACGTAAACGGTAACAGCAATAGGTACAATTACAACAAGACCCTGCAAAAAAAGTTGCAGGGTCTTGTTCGTTATTTTAGATAGCGTAATTTTTTGCTTCAGCCGCATGGATATTATTAATTGTAAATTTTCAATTGTCAATTAACAATAATCAACCGACAATAAATTATTCTCCCCAGATTTCTTCTTTGCCTTCGAGCCAAAGCTTTACAGATTCGGTAGTTACCGATTTTGGCCGCTCGAGTGCAAAGCCCAAAGCCCTGTCCCAGCAGAGGCTGGCAAGCACACCCAGCGCGCGGCTTACGGCAAACAGTACGGTATAAAATTCGTACTCCACCAGCCCGTAGTGCACCAGCAAAGCGCCGCTATGGGCATCTACATTCGGCCATGGGTTTTTTATTTTCCCCAGCGATTGCAGTATGGGCGGCACGGCTTCATAAATATTCCAGACGGTTTGCACCAGCGGATCGTCGGGCATGTGCTTTTTACCAAATTCCATCTGCGCTTCAAACCGCGGATCTGTTTTGCGCAGCACCGCATGGCCATAACCCGGCACCACTTTGCCGGCAGCTAATGTTTTCTTTACATATTCTACAATCTGGTCCTTTGTAGGTAATTCCGTTCCTAATTCCTCCCGCATCTCAAAAATCCACTTAATTACTTCCTGGTTGGCAAGGCCGTGCAGCGGCCCGGCAAGTCCGTTCATGCCAGCCGCAAAGCTAAGGTAGGGGTCGCTGAGCGCAGAGCCTACGAGGTGCGTGGTATGTGCCGATACGTTGCCGCCTTCGTGGTCGGCGTGGATGGTCATGTACAGCCGCATCAGCTCCATAAAACTGGGTTCCTGGTAGCCCATCATATAGGCAAGGTTGCCGGCCCAGTCCAGCATGCCATCCGGCTGTATATGCTCGTTGTTTTTGTATTTGCGGCGATAGATGTAAGCAGCAATGCGCGGCAGCCGCGAAATAAGATCCATAGCATCATCCAGCACCGGCTCCCAGTAATCTTTTTTACTGATGCCTTTGGCGTATTCTTTTGCAAAACAGCTCTCTGTCTGCAACGCCATTACACCGGTTACAAACATCGTCATGGGGTGCGTGCTTAAGGGCAAAGCATCTATTACCGAGAATACATGCGCAGGCACATGGCTGCGGCGCTGTAATACCGATGTTACGTGATGTACATCTTCCTCTGTTGGTATATCGCCGATCAGCATCAGGTAGAAAAGACCTTCCGGCAGTGGCTCCGTGCCGCCTTCTGCTTTAGGAAGTTTAGCCTGCAGCTCGGGTATGGTGTAGCCGCGAAAACGAATGCCTTCCTGTGCATCGAGCAGGCTGGTTTCGGATACAAGGCCGGTGATGCCGCGCATGCCCTGGTATATCTGCGCCAGCGTAACCTCGCCGATCTTTTTAGTGCCGTGTTCTTTTAAAATATCTTTTATAACTGCGTTTTCTGCATCTGCTTTGGTTTTAAATCGCTCTTTGATTATTCCCATGACAAGTGTTTTTTGTTAGCATATATTGAAGTAAAAATAGATAGCGGCTATGCGGGTAAAGATAAGTAAGAATAATGAGTTGTAAAGGGTGAGTTGTATTTGTAAAAAGTGTAACGAGCGTTGAAAAACGTATGCGCTCATTTGTATAAGGCCGGTTGTAAATGATTGGTAAGTGGTTAATTATACCGGTTCAGCAAGCCCGTTACGGCAGCCTGCAAACCGGTATCGGGCAGTTGCGGTAGCTGATACGGAAACGCCTGCGCCTGCTGCAAATGGAAGAGAACATCCTGCTCCTGCGTAAAGCTGTAGCACCAGCGCTGCTGCATTAAATGCCGGCCTAAATATTCCTGCTCCGTCTGGCCGGGCGTAGGAATTAAAATCGCTTTTTTTTGCAGTGCTAAAATTTCCATAACGGTAGTATAGCCGGAGCGGCTGATAATATACGCGCTCTGCGCAAACGCCTGTTGCAGCTTAATTGCAGGCAGATGGTTAACAACGGTGCAATGCAAAGGCGCGCTGAGAACAGCAGTCTCGCCGGGCAAACCGCGAACCAGCAACACCGGCTGTTGTAAAGCAGTAAAAGCTTTAAGCAGCATTGTTTCCAGCATACTGCGTTGCGGCTCGGGGCCGGATAATACAATCAGCCATTTGTACTGTATATTAAAATTACCGGTTTTGCGGAGCCTTGACAACGGACCGATATACCGCACCGGTTTCCGGGGTAAGTGCAGCGGGTGCGATAAAATGCCGGCGATGTTTAATTTGCCTGCATAGTCGGGCACCCAGCATTCGGAGAACCGGTTGATGAAGCGGTAATTTAATTGTTGTATTATTTTTTCAGGCCAGCGGTATGGCGCTTTAATGGTTAACTGGTGCGTAATAAAAATGCTGGTGCTGTTGCTATGGTACAGACCAAAGCGGTTATCCGAAAAAACAATATCGAAATTGTATTTTGTTACCGCCGCTACCAGCCAGCGATGTTCTTTTTTTATTGCTGCAATTATTTTAGGAATCTGTTGCAAAATTTTTAAAGCCATCCAGCGTTTAGAAGTATAGCGGATGTTGTAACCATCCAGTGGCAGGTACTCAATCCCCGGTATTTCCTGCTGTAGCAATATTTTGGCAGTGGCGTTGCAGGCTACATAAACATGGCATTGCGCTTGTTTTAATTGCTTTATCAATGGTATGCAGCGGGTAGCATGGCCAAGGCCCCAGTCGAGCGGTGCAACAAGTACAGTAAGGGGTTGATGTTTTTTCAGAAAAAGAGATTAGTGATTTAAGGAAGTTTTTAAAATTAGAAGTATATATTTGAATATGAAAAGGAAAGTTGCCCGAAGTGTTGTATTATTGTTGCTCACTGGTATGATGCTAAGCGCTTGCAGTTCGCGCACTTACACGTTTAATGGCAAGAAAAGTAAGAACTGCGGCTGCCCTGCTCACAGAGGAATAGTTGGATGATTTTGTAAATATTTTATTACCGTAAATTCCATTTAAGTTATGAGAACACCCCATCACGACTTACTGGTACTTACAGGGGAAAAAACGATGAATGAACAGGAACTGGAATTGCAGGTTCAGTTTCTTAACGATTTGCTTTACAATGTTGAAAAAAGAAATGCCTTCTGCACAGCCAATGAAATACTTGACGTAAACAAATGCAGAATTATTCAAAAGCCACACCTTGTACAGCAGATAATCAGCAGTGATGCGTTACCTCCTTTTGTATTTATCATTAGTAAGAACTAACAAGATTGTCCCTGCGCTTTTTGGTAAAAGTATGTAAGTTCTCCCCCTGCTGCGGAGAGTTTTTCTTTTACCGCAACCCTTGCAACGCCCCTTTCAGGTTGCCCAGCATCTCTTCAATTTCTTCTGTTTTGCAGGTGCCCACACTTAGCCGGTACCACGGCGATTGTGCGCTTGCACCAAATGCATAAAAAGGCACTACGGCCAGTTTAGCCTCGCTTAAAATATAACCGGTCACCTGCGCCTGCGTTGCCAGCAGCACCTCCTCTTTTGTTTTTTTTCCGGTCAGGTCGAGCCGTATGGTTAAGTAAATGGCGGCCTGCGGTGCAATGGCATCTACTGCAAAGCCCTGTTGCTTCAAACCTATAAAGCCATCGTAAATCCGGCGCAGCCGCAGTTCAATTCCTTGTTTAAAAGGAAGCAGGTATTCGTCAACAGCCGCTTTGTTTACCATAAATTGTGCGGTAGCATGTTGCTCGGCCATCGGCGCCCAGGCGCCGATATGGCTTAGAAAAGCTTTCATTTTTGCAATCACATCAGCCGGGCCAAATGACCAGCCAACCCGTACGCCCGTAGCGGCAAAAGCTTTGGAAATGCCATCAATAAAAACGGTGTATGGTTTTACCGCCGGCACCAGCGATACCGGGTTGTAGTGCTGTATATCACCAAAAGTAAGTGTGCCATACATCTGGTCAAACATCAGGTACAGCTTCTTTTCTCCTTCGCCGCGGCGGTTATTTTCCTCAACAATCAGGTGGCAGATTTTTTCCAGCTCTTCTTTTTCCAGCGTTGTGCCGGTAGGGTTTTGCGGGGTGCACAGGCAAAGAAGCGCCGCGCCGGCAAGGTGCGGTGCAATAGCCGCCGCCGACGGCATAAAATTATTTTCGGGCGTAGCTTCTATCATCACATGTACTGCTTTGTTCAGGTGCGTATAATGATTATTATTCCACGAAGGCACTGCATATATTACTTTATCACCTTCTTCCACTACTGTTTTAAAAAGGGTATATATCAATGGCCGCCCGCCGCTGGCTATCTGTATTTCGTTTACTGCATACTCCAGTCCCTGCCTGTCTTGTATAAAACCGGCTACTGCCTGTCTTAGCTCTAATACGCCTTCAGCCGGCGGATAGTTGGTGTAATGCTGTTGGTAAGCTTCTATTATTAATTGTTCCAGCAATTGAGGAATCGGGAAAATATGTGCGTCAAAATCGCCGATGGTATAGTTGTAAATTTTTTCGCCATTGCGGATGCGCGCACTTATTTCGTTGCCCAGGCGCACAATTTCCGAACCCGTCATGCTGTCTGCCATGCTGCTTAGCTTATTCATAGCTGTTGTAATGATGAGCCGCAAAAGTAGCTGGTTAAATGATGAGATATTAATAATGGCTGATGGAAATGATAACCGGCCTTTATTTAAAACTATTTGTAAAATGACATTCGTTTTGCGCCGGGGCTGTTTGCCCTGCAGGCAGCGGTTCTTATGCCATTGATGGCGTCCCTGCTATTAAATAGTAATCACCGGGGTAATACGGGTAATTATCTATAAACAAATTCTTGTGGTAATAACGCTTTTGAATTTTAAGGCTGCACGTAGCCAGGTAAGCCGGCAAACGCTTTAACGCCGAGGTTAAACAGCTTTTAAGTCTTGTTGATGGCGTCCACGCCATTAAGAAGTAAGTCTGGCAGCAACAATAACGCCTGTATTAAACAATATTTTAAAATATTACCCTGTTCTTTATACAACTGCCATTTTCTATACCTATCTGTTAAATGGCGGCTAAGAAAAACGGCAATGGCACTATTTGCCGGTTTATGCGGCTGCATATTCGTTACTTTGCCGCCGCATTATTAAAAAAGATAATTGTATATGTTGTATCGTTCCAAAGCGCCCCTGCGTATCGGTCTTGCCGGTGGCGGAACCGATGTAAGCCCGTACAGTGATACGTATGGCGGCGCTATCCTCAATGCTACGATCTCGCTGTACGCGCATACCAGCATTGAGCTGCTGGCAGCGCCGGATATTATTATTGAAGCGCTCGACCGGGGCGAAACGGAAACCTATCCGGTAGGCGCACCCTTACCTATAAATGGTTGTCTCGACCTTGCCAAGGGTGTTATCAACCGCATCCTTAAAGATTATCAACTGCCTCCCCAGGGCTTTCGGCTTTCTACGTATGTGGATGCAGCGGCAGGTTCCGGTTTAGGTACTTCTTCTACACTCATGGTATCTATATTGGGTGCCTTTGTAGAATATTTAAAATTGCCCCTCGGCGAGTACGATATAGCGCGCTATGCGTATGAAATAGAACGCGAAGACCTGCAACTGGCCGGTGGTAAGCAGGACCAGTATGCGGCTACTTTTGGCGGGGTTAATTTTATGGAGTTTCTGTGCGATGATAATGTGATTGTAAACCCGCTGCGCATCCGCAGTGAATACCTGCACGAGCTGGAAAACAACCTTGTTTTATACTATACGTCCACCAGCCGGGAGTCGGCAAAGATTATCGCCGAACAGCAAAAGAACGTAAACGAAAAGAACGAAAAATCTATAGAAGCCATGCACCGCCTGAAGGAGCAGGCTATATTAATGAAAGAAGCGTTGCTAAAAGGTAAGCTGCATGAAATAGGTGCAATATTGGATATAGGTTTCCAGGAAAAAAGAAAAATGGCTGCCAATATAAGCAACTCATCCATAGAGGAGATTTACTATGCAGCCAAGGAGGCCGGCGCATCCGGTGGAAAAATATCCGGAGCCGGTGGTGGCGGATTTATGTTTTTTTATTGCCCCGGCAATAAAAGATATGCAGTAGAAAAAGCCCTGGGCCGGTTTGGCGGCAGGATTTTTAAATTTTCTTTTACCAAGCAGGGCCAGCTTAGCTGGACTATAAAATAAAAAATGCTGTACAGGAATTGCTTCGCTAACCTCCGGTTAAAAATTACAACCAATGAAATCATTTATACAGTCACGCATCAGTGAGTCTATCGAAACAAAAAATAATTTGCTGGCAGATGAGCAATTGCTACAGATTATTGAGCAGGTCTCTGCTGCAATTCTGCAGGCATTAAAAAGCGGTAACAAAATTCTGTTTTGCGGCAATGGCGGCAGTGCAGCCGATGCACAGCATTTAGCAGCAGAATTCAGCGGCCGCTTTTATATTAACCGTAAGGCTTTACCCGCAGAGGCTTTGCACTGCAATACTTCTTATATTACTGCGGTTGCCAACGATTATAGCTATGATGTTATCTATTCGCGCCTTGTAGAAGGTATTGGCGCCGGGGGCGATGTGCTGGTTGGCCTCTCTACCTCCGGCAACTCAAAAAATATTATTGAAGCATTTAAAACAGCTAAGACAGCCGGCATGGTTACAATTGCTTTTACCGGCAGCACCGGCGGCTTTATGAAAGATATTTGCGATTATCTGATTAATGTCCCCTCTCTTAATACACCGCGTATTCAAGAGGCGCACATTACTGTTGGCCATATCATTTGCGAGTGGGTGGAAGAAGAATATTTTAAACAACAGAACCAGTAAACAGGAGCTTTGTACGGCAGCACCACCATCCCTTTTTAAACTTTTATTAAGCTGTTGTGTTTATTATGGCACCGGCAATAATATCACCAAATCTGCCGCATACAACATATATGTCCTTCTATTTTATCTACAGCAGCCTCATTATCAGTAGTGGTAACATTTCGGTAACGTTGCGGTAACCTTCCCGTAACGATGCCGTAACGTTCGCATAACCTTGCGGTAACAATTCCGTAATGCTGTAATGGTAGTTTTGCCGGCAAATAATACCTCATGAACAAATTGATTACTTGCTTAGTCATGGTATTCTTGAATGCCATAACTTTTGCTCAATCAAGCAATTTAATGAAGCTTTCAGGTAAAGTAACGGATGCCGGTTCAGGCTCGCCAATAGTAGGCGCATCAGTAATACTTACTTCTACAAAGGCAGGTACCAAAACTGATGTTGAAGGAAACTTTTTTTTACAGGTGCACACCGGTGAGACCTATGCAATAGAAGTGTCTAATATTGGATACCAAACAAAACTTATAAATGATATTAAAGCTATTGACCGCGATAATGCAGCTATCAATGTAGCGCTTGAACAAGTGAGTGCAGAGTTAAGTGCTGTGGTAGTAACTTCAAGTGCGCGCCGTGAAGGCGTTGCTTCTTTATATGTTACTCAAAAGAATTCATCTGCTATTTCTGATGCTATTTCTGCAGAAATTATTAGAAAGTCTCCGGATCGCAATACAAGTGAAGTATTAAGGAGAGTTAGCGGCACGTCTATACAGGATAATAAGTTTGTAATAATAAGGGGATTAAGTGAACGCTATAACAGTTCGCTGCTTAACAATTCTATTCTTCCAAGTACAGAACCTGATAAGAAAGCTTTTTCTTTCGATATTTTACCATCGTCTCTAATTGATAATGTAACCATTTATAAATCTGCTACGCCGGATCTGCCGGGCGACTTTGCAGGTGGTGCAGTAAAAGTGACAACCAAAGATTATCCAACCAAAAGCCTGGGTGAATTGTCTGTTTCAATAGGTTATAATTCATTAACTACATTTAAAAATTTTTATAAAGGCTATCCGAATGGATCGTTGGACTGGCTTGGATTTTTTGATGATAAAAGATTAATTCCCGGCTCTTACGAAAGGCACCGCGGCTCACAATTTATTAATCTTAGCGATGCAAGTAAAATTGCAATTACACAGCAGTTCCCCAACACATTCGGCTCACAGGTAGCTAATCAAAGCCAGCCTAATATAAGTGTTGGCTATACTGGCGGCAATACTAAATTGCTTAATAACAATAAAAAATTAGGTTATATCTATGCCATTAATTATAGTAACGGCAGGCGCATTGCAGACCGTACAAGAAGTGAATTTCAGACGTATAATGTAGAAGACTATGAGTACAACACTATTAACTACGATATGCGCAGCACCTTGTCTGGTTTGCTAAACGTAACGTATTCGTATGGTAAAAATAAAATTTCTCTTAAAAACCTTTTCAACAATGATTTTGTAAATACCTTGGGTGTTAGGAGCGGCGTAAATGTAGTGAATGGTGTAACATCTCCGTTTTACTACAAAAGCAATAACACAGAAGCAGCTTCTAACGGAATATTAAATTCGGTACTGGAAGGCTTGCATAGTTTAAATAAAAACTGGACAATAGATTGGAATGCATCGTATGGCTTAACCTATCGCTGGCAGCCAGACCAACGCATACTCACTTTTCATACCGATGAAAACAGCAGTACCTACTATTTAAGTTTAAGTAATCAAAATTCTCCTGATATTACAAATGCAGGACGCGTATATTCCTTTTTAAAGGAAAATATTTATGGGGCTACTATTAATGCAACCAAAACGTTTAAATGGTTAAACGAAAATCAGAAGCTTAAGTTTGGAGCGTCAACTTATTACCGTGATAGAGACGTGCAGGTAGATGCTTTAGGATTTTCTTCTTTAAGCAATTATGGAACGAAGATTTTTGAATCAAAGAGTAATACATTCAATAATATATTCAGCCCTTCCAACATAGCAGCCAATCAGATTGTGCTCGCGAATATAGGTTCAAATTCTACAGATTATACGGGTACAGGCTTATTAAACACCGGCTACGCAATGCTTGACAATAAGTTCTCGGATAAAGCAAAGCTTACTTGGGGCGTAAGAGCAGAAAGATATTTACAAAAGATAGTTACAAAGGGAAAAAATGATATCAAGCTTGACAATACAGACATTTTACCTTCAGCCTTATTTACTTATAGTATCAATAACAAAACAAATTTTCGTGCTGCCGCTTTTCAAAGTGTAAACCGGCCCGAATTCAGGGAGCTTGCTACTTACCGGGTGTACGACTACGAGAATAATTATATTGTAGAGGGTAACAATAAGCTGGAAAGAAGTAAAATTACTAATGCAGACCTGCGTTATGAATGGTTTCCTTCAGCTGGCGAAATAATCTCTGTCAGCTTGTTTTATAAGTATTTTGATAAGCCGATTGAGCAGATTAATGAAGCTAATGATGTATTAAGTTTTGCAAATGCAAAAAATGCACAGGACTATGGTGTGGAACTTGAATTGCGAAAGAAACTTGGCTTTATAAGTGATAATTTTTTCAGGCACCTTACTTTTTATACCAATGCTGCTTATATAAAAGGCAAAGTAAAATTTGGTGACGTTACTTTCAATAACCCGTTACAGGGCCAATCCCCTTATCTTATTAATGGTGGTTTAACTTATAGTACAGACAATGATGATCTTTCCTTTAATGTACTATACAATAGAATAGGTCCAAGATTGAAGTTCCGGGCACCATTAGGCGGTGGTAGAAACATTTTTGAAAAGCCAAGAGATGTGCTCGACTTACAGGTAAGCAAAAAGCTTATAAAAAATAAGATGGAGCTCAAGCTCACTGTTAGCGATTTACTTGCTGATGCTTATGTATGGTATTACAAATATGACGTTAACCCTTCCAACATTAATTATAAAGCATCTGCTGACAGGATTGTAAACAGCTATAAGTATGGTGCTACCACAACATTGAGTTTAAGATATAGCTTAGGCAAATAACACTATAATACGTATTCATAACCTTTTAATAAAACTGGCGTAACAGTTTAATAATTCAGCGCCTATATTTTTACAAATTTTTAAACAAAACAGAAATTCATTATGAAGAAACTTGCATTTGCGGTCTTAGCAGTAACGATGATTGTAGCATCATCATCGTCCTGTAAGAAGAGTGACAGTACACCCGATCCGGTGGATACTACGAATACTGGTGGCGGTACAGACACCTCATCAAACGTATTTATACGTGGCGTTATCAAAACAAGTCAAACATGGGTAAAAACTAAAACCTATCATTTACGTGGTTATGTATATGTAACCGACGGCGCAACCCTCACTATTGAACCAGGCACAAAAATAGTTTCCAATAAAGATTCTGCCGGTGTATTGGTTATCTACAGAGATGCTGCTATTACAGCAGAAGGCACAGCCACAGATCCTATTGTTTTTACTTCCGGTGAAACAGCGCCTGCACCAGGCGATTTAGGCGGTGTAATACTTGTTGGTCAGGCAAAAACAAACGGCAACCATAGTGTGATTGAAGGCGGCGTAGATCCTGCATATAGTTCTTTTGGCGGCACAAATGATGCGCATAGTTCTGGCATTCTTAAATATGTACGTATTGAATATGCCGGTAAAGCAGTGAACCCGGGAGATGAGGTAAATGGTTTATCGCTTTATGCTGTTGGCTCCGGCACAACAATAGATTACGTTCAGGTTACACGGGGATTAGATGATGCGTTTGAATTCTTTGGCGGAGATGTAAACTGCAAACACCTGATCGCCTACAACTGCGCTGACGACGATTTTGATATGGACGACGGCTTTCGTGGTAAAATACAATTTGCTATCTCGGTAAAAGATCCAAAGTTTACTGATAATAAAGGAACAACCGGTGATATTTCCAATAACTTCGAGGTTGATAATGTGAATCCTTCTAATGGATTTTTATTCACTCGCGCACCAATTACTTCGCCGGTGCTATCAAACTTTACAGCAGTTGGTCCTAACAATGCAACCGGAACAAGTACGGATTATGGTTATGGAATGCGCTGGAGAAGAGGATGCCAATTTGTACTTGCCAATTCTATAGTAATGGGTAGCCAAAAGGCAGGTCTTGATTTAGACGATGATTCTACTGTTGCCTATTATAAAGCAGGGATTAGTAAATTCTACAATAGTTTTTTAAATGTAAGCACTGTTGCTGTTCCTTACAAAATAGACAAACTAAATCCGTTGGTAGTTCCGCCAGTGTGGGATACTGCAAGCTTAAGAACCCTCACAGAGACTACTAATAAGAGTATGTTTTATGCCAATGCTACCGACCTTATGCTATCCGATCCGTATAATAATCTAACGCCGAATGTAAAACCAATGGCAGGCGCTCCTGCTTTAACAATACCGGCCGCATTTGATCTCACATCATTAACAGATACCTTCTTTGATAAAGTTTCGTTTATAGGCGCTATGGATGCCACTAACGACTGGACAACCGGTTGGGCAGTTTGGGGCAAGTAAACGTTCATGAGGATAGCGAAAGCTATACATACATCCCCGGTTCCTCTACCGGGGATTTTTTGTCTTGTTCTGAAAAAGATATATAGTCTCTTGTTCATTGCAAATTTGCATCTTTATAAGATTTTTAAATATAATGTTATCGCTACTTTCCGCTTCCAAAGTTTAATCTTGCAATCAAACCTTTACATTCATTGCCGGTGGTAATTTCTTATCCAGCTTAGACACCACCGCTTTAAACTTGCCGTTTGCAGTAAGCGGTATCGCAGCTACTTCTTCAATAGTTATTTGTATAGCGCCTAACTGGCTGATGATCCGTTCTTTTATCAGTTTTAATTCATTGGTATCCGGCTTTCCCGCAGTCACTATTTTTATAGTAATATTTTCCAGGCTCTCCTGAATCACCTGCGCCTGCTTTATGGTAGCAAGACCATTAAACACGCTGTGGAAACGCACCATGCGGCGGCCATCTGTACCCACAATTATATCTTCCACACGGCCGGTAATCTCCGCTATCAACGGCATGCTTCTTCCGCAGGTGCATGTCGCAGCAGAAGCGACCATGGTGTCGCCGATTTTATAGCGTACCAAGGGCTGGTCGTAGTTTAGTAAACCGGTGCAATACACGGTTCCCCATTCACCCGGCTTCGCGGGTTCCCCTGCTTCATTCAATAGTTCTACAATACCGGCATCTTCGCTGATATGCAAACTGCCCTGCTCACACTCCGTTACAAGGCCACAACTTTCCACGCTGCCCCAGCCATCAAATGTTTTGCAGCCATATACCTCTGCAAACAAACGCCGCATTGGCGTTGTAAGCTTTTCGCTCGAGGTTACCACTGCTTGTAGCTGCGGTGGCTGCAGGCCTGTTTCTTTAAAAAATTGTGCAAGTAAATAATTGCTCATGGCATAGCCGGTCATGTATTCAACACCATAGCTGGTTATACCTTTTAAATAATTATAAGCATTTTGTTTGCTGATATGATAGGCAGAAAAATACACCTGTTTTTCAAAATAATTATAGCGGTAAAAAGGAGGCTTGCCGCCGGCATCTGCAATAATTCTCCTCCCGCCGATCATGCCCCGCGGCATGGCGCTGCTTACGCCTGCCCAGTTGCGTACCCGCGCTTCGTAAATTGCAAACCAACGCTGGTGCATAGCCGGTGACAGCAATATGCTTACGGGTGTGCCGGTACTGCCGCTGCTGTTAAAAAAAAGTCCGCCTTTTTCTCTTTGATTGCTTACTAAAGTAGTCTTTCCAAACCGCCGCAGGTCATCTTTTTCCAATACCGGCAGCAGATGCAAATCGGCTATAGTAAAATGCCGTAAATGCTGATAACTGATGCCTGCCAGGCGAAAACTTTCTTTATAAAAAGGCACTTGCGCTACTGCATGAAACAGCAGCTTCCGCAATGCAGCATTCTGATGATCGAGCCACTGCGTACGTGTATACTGCTCGCGCGCTTTTGCAGCCTCGTAAGCAGCAGGAAAAACACCACCAAACCTTCGCTTTTTCCACCCGTATCCATAAAGGGAGATAAGCAGGTTTTGCAGAGAAACAGGACTGTAGTTATATAAGGTTTCGTAGAAGTTCAGCGCTTTCGTTTACTGCAAGATAACAAGCATTGCATTTAGTCTTGCGCAATCTGCAAATACATAACACCTTTGCACACATCGGCACAACAGTTGGCCGTTAGCAATTTTCAATTACCAATAAACATGGTTATCGTTATCCAGTGCAAAGACCAGGTTGGGCTCGTTGCCTCCATTACCGGCGTACTCATGCAGGACGGTATCAACATTATTTCGATGCGCGAGTTTGTAGATACAAACAGCAACCGCTTTTTTGTACGCCTTGAAACAGCCGGTAACGGTAATGCGGTGGATACCGAAGGCAAACTGAAAAGCGTACTACCGGACGACGCAGTAATAATAGTGAACCCGCTGCCCGACAAGAAAATCGTGGTGCTGGTAACGAGGGAATACCATTGCCTCAGCGATATTTTAATCCGGCATTATTTTCACAATTTAGGCGCCGCTGTGCAGGCCGTAATCGGCAATCATGCCACGCTGGAAGCGCTCTGTACAAAATTTGAAGTGCCTTTTCACTATGTGCCGCACGATGGCATCAGCAAAGAAGCATTTGAGCAACACCTTGCAGGTGTTATTGAGCAATACAATACAGATTACCTCGTGCTGGCCAAATTTATGCGTATCCTGTCGCCGCAGTTTGTCTCCCGGTTTGGGGGCCGCATCATTAACATCCACCATTCTTTTTTGCCTGCATTTATTGGCGCCAATCCTTACCGGCAGGCATACGAGCGCGGCGTAAAAATGATTGGCGCTACGGCGCATTTTGTCACGAACGACCTTGATGAAGGGCCGATTATTGCGCAGCAGATTATCCCCGTCAATCATGCGTTTACGGCTGCTGATATGGTAAAGGCCGGGCGGGAAATAGAAACGGCGGTATTAACCAAAGCCCTGCAACTGGTACTGGAAGACCGCGTGTTGGTGTATAAGAATAAAACGGTGGTCTTTGAATAAGATAACCGGGCGCTTTAATAGCTGCTCCGTTGGAATATGAATAGCGGCGTATTAAATATAACATTCCCGGTATGCTATATTGCGGGAGAAAAGAGCCTGCCGGTAAAAGGCAGGCAGGAAGACCGCGTTTTCTGCTGCAGGCGGGTATGCCAACGTGTCAACGGAGCACAGCAATTGCCGTACGCCGGAAGTATAGAATGAGCATAGGACAAGTACAGGATAAGTAAAGGATAAACTTTTGATGAACGGCTGACAAACTGGCTAAAAAAGAGGTGAGCCAGCCTTTGTATCCTTTGCCGGCCTTTGTTATTTTATCCCGGTATGGCTATAGTGTGTAGTTCTCTTTAACAGGTATACGGGCGTTTACAATACCGGTCAGCATTCCGTTGTTAACCCGTTAATCTGGTTAAGTAGATACGCCGGGCATTTTTACTTTCCGGGTTATTCATTCGTACTTATCCGGTAGTGATTCGCCGGTTGCTGATATGCCTGTAGTAACCGGTTTTATTTTATCTCTCTATTTTTGATGTAAACAAAACACCTCATGAATAAACACGCCTATGTATTTCCCGGCCAGGGCAGCCAGTTTGCCGGTATGGGTAAAAGCCTGTATGATACCAGTGATATGGCCAAACAATTATTTGAGCAGGCGAATGAAATCCTGGGCTTCCGGATAAGCGATATGATGTTTGGCGGAACCGAGGAACAATTGAAACAAACCGCCGTAACACAGCCTGCCGTGTTCCTGCATTCGGTAATCGCTTACAAGGCTTTGCCGGATGCAAAGCCCGATATGGTGGCCGGTCATTCGCTCGGTGAGTTTTCTGCCCTGGTTGCTAACGGCGTGCTCTATTTTGAAGATGCCTTAAAGCTGGTAAGTATCCGGGCGGCAGCCATGCAAAAAGCCTGCGAAATGCAACCTTCTGCTATGGCGGCAATACTGGCAATGGAAAATGGTAAGGCAGAAGCCATTTGCGCCGGCATACAACAGGAAACCGGCGAGATCGTGGTGCCAGCTAATTACAACTGTCCCGGCCAGCTCGTGATCAGCGGTTCGGTAAAAGGCGTAACGATCGCCTGCGAAAAACTGAAAGCCGCCGGTGCCAAGCGTGCCTTGCTGCTGCCGGTCGGCGGCGCTTTCCATAGTCCTTTAATGGAGCCTGCAAGGGCCGAGCTGGCGGCAGCCATAGCAGCGGTTACTTTTAAAGAGCCGCGCTGTCCGGTATATCAGAATGTGGTAGCTAAAGCAGTAACCGATGCAGGCGAAATAAAGCAAAACTTAGTGGAGCAGCTTACCGGCGCTGTGCGCTGGACGCAAAGTGTGCAGGCAATGATCGCCGATGGTGCAACACAATTTACGGAAGCCGGTCCCGGCAAAGTGCTGCAGGGATTGATTGGTAAAATTGATAAAACGGTAGCTGTAAACTGATTGCATCCATACCACACTGTATTGGAGCCTGTTGCCGCAACTTTTACCCGGCGGCAACAGGCGCTACTATTAAGCCGGGTTTATTACCTGTTCAACAATCAGAATCCCTGCTGAAAGACAGCTTTAATTTTTATTAAGTCTGCTTTAAAATCCGGCCGGGTTATTGGTTTACAAGGTTATAGTACTAAGTTGCCGGTTCAATATCATCCAATATGCCCAGGTGCTGCTTGTTATCCCTTATCATTGGTAGCTGTATGCTGGTATCCGGCGTCTTTGCCCAGCGTACCTGTTCCAGCCACAACATTTTTAAACAACAGTTAGCAGCAGACCCGGCTTTTGCAAAAAAGCAGCAGGAAATCGAAGCGTTTACGCAGCGCTGCTTTAAAAACGGTACGGCAATAAGCCTGAGCTTTACTGCCCGCGGCACGGTGGTTTATACTATTCCGGTGGTAGTGCATGTAGTATATAAAACCGCTTTGCAAAACATTACCGATGCACAGGTGCAAAGCCAGATAGATATATTGAACAAAGATTACGAAGCCCTGAACAGCGATACGGCGCTGGTACCATCGGTTTTTAAGCCCCTGATAGCGGATTGTAAAATCCGGTTTTGTCTTGCCAGGCAGGACCCTGGCGGCAATGCAACTACCGGCATTCTGCATGTACCTACCACCAAATCGTCTTTTACTGATAATGACAGTGTAAAGCGGGCAAGCTCCGGTGGTGATAATGCCTGGGATGCTTCCAGATACCTGAATCTCTGGGTCTGCAACCTGAGCGGTGGATTGCTGGGGTATGCCCAGTTTCCGGGCGGGCCGGCGGCAACGGATGGCGTAGTCGTTTTATACACGGCTTTCGGCAATACCGGTACGGCAACTGCGCCCTACGATAAAGGCCGCACCGCTACGCACGAGATCGGGCATTGGCTTAACCTGCGCCATATCTGGGGCGATGACGACGGCGCCTGCACCGGCAGCGACCTTGTAGGCGACACGCCCAATGCTGCTGATGCCAACTACGGCTGTCCTTCCTTTCCGCATGTTACCTGCAGCAATGGCCCTGACGGCGACCTGTTTATGAACTATATGGATTACAGCGACGATGCCTGTATGCAACTGTTTACGCCCGGCCAGCGTGACCGGATGTATGCGGTACTGCAGGCAGGCGGCGCGAGGGCATCCATCACCACTTCGCAGGGCTGTACGGCACCGGGTGGTGGTTGTGGTACGCCTGCCGGCTTCGTTGCTTCTAACATCAAACAGACCTCGGCAACGGTTAGCTGGGGCACGGTAAGCGGCGCTAAAAGCTACGACCTGCAATACAAGGCGGCCACAGCACCGGGTTATACCACCATCGCCGGCCTTACAGCTACTTCTTATTCTCTTACCGGCCTTACGGCATCCACCACTTATTATTTCCAGGTACGGGCAAGCTGCGCATCCGGCAACGGCAACTACAGCAGTGCTTCCTCCTTTATTACAGCAGCCGTACCGCTTATCTGCAGCGATAACTACGAACCCAACAATACAAAAGCTGCTGCAAAAGCGATTGCTGTTAATACCAATGTTACCGGTTTTATTGCTGCTGCCGGCGATCTTGATTTCTTTAGCTTTACAACCACCAGTGCCGCACGCAACATTAAAGTAACACTCAGCAGCCTGCCTAAAGATTACGACCTGCTGCTCTTGAATGCGGCCGGCTCGCAGATCGGTATTTCTCAGAAAAGCGGCACCGCAGGCGAAACAATCACTTACAATGGCGGTGCTGCCGGCACCTACAAAGTGGAAGTTTATGGGTATAGCGGCGCTTACGATGCTGCCAGTTGTTACACTTTAAATGTAATTGCGAGCAGTAATTCGCTTAAAGAAACAAGCGACCATGTGATTGATGTAAAAGGCGGTGTAATCATATATCCGCAGCCTGCAGCTACTTATACCGATATACAGTTTGGCTCGGAATGGAAAGGCATGGCTACACTTACTGTTACCAATAGCTTAGGACAAATGCTTGGCGTGAAACCAATAAATACGGAAAGCCGGTTTTACAGGCTGGACGTATCCGGATTGGTGAATGGTCTGTATTACATAAATATTAGTAACGGGCATGCAACGGTAACACGTAAAATAATTGTACAGCGATAACAGCAATCAGTTTTTACAGATTATAAGGCTGCCTTAGCAGGTAGCTTTTTTTGTTTGCGGTAAACTTAACTGCGGTCATAATCACTTAAGTGTGTCCTCAAAGTTAGATAAACCAAAAATAGTAAGGTTATTCGCTAAGTTCTTTGCTCCGGTGTAGTATTACCGCTGCTCAATTCACAGCAGTACAAAAGCCACATCAGAACCTCTCAGGAAAACGCGCTATATATCGTTTTCCTGTGGCTTTTCCGTTCTTTTTTCTACAAAAAAGAACAATAAACAATAGAAAATAGGTAACAGATACTTTCGATGATCTGCTTATAATAATTACCATTATCCTTTACCAAGCACATTTTTATACCTATCAATCAAATTGCTGTATTCCCCTTATACGCATTAAAAAATGGCATTGCAAAGATTTCGGTTAACACAGTAATAACGTTGTCCGCGTTGCCATCCGGTTTTCTGCAAAAGGCTTTGCTATCTCATGAGAATCAAGCATATAAAGAGACGTACCTGAATATAAGTTACGGAAGTGCTAACTGTTCCGGCAAAGGCGTAGCCCGTTACCGCTTCTCCAGTCTTATCAGGAAGCCGCCGCCGGGCGCAAGATGTACATGCAGTGTGCTGTCTTTTGTTTGTATTGAGTTTACAATAGTATAATCCGAAGCATACCGGTCTGCATTTATACCGTCTGCACAAAGCGTGGCTGTATAATTGCCGGCACTTAAAAAAGGAAGCGGTACAGTAAGGTCTCTCGCAGTCCAGTTCGTCATGCCGCCAATATACCAGTTGCCTTCTTTCAATCGCGCTGTGATGATATAATCGCCCACTTTGGCATCTATTATTTTTGTTTCGTCCCAGGTTGTAGGCAGGCTGCCCAACAGCTCCATAAACTGCGGCTCCAGCAAACCCTGTGATGGGTTGCCGGAGAATATCTGCATCGGGTTGTCATACACTACAAACATCGCAAGCTGGTGGCAACGCGTGCCCTGGCTCATTACCTTTTCACTGATAGGCCGGAACGTAGTTTTAGTGGCATTGTCCAATATACCGGGCTCATAATCCAGCGGCCCGGAAAGCATGCGGGTAAAAGGTAAGATAAGATCGTGTGCAGGCGATGGCTTTTCGCTCCAGATATTGTATTCGCTGCCCAGAACACTTTCCCGCGTAATCGCATTCGGATAGGTACGGTTGAAGCCTTTGGGCGGGTAAGCGCCATGATACATAATCATTATCTTATGCTTCGCGCAGGCTTTTGCAATCCGCTCATAAAAGTTCACGGTCTTCTGATCGTCCCGGTCAATAAAATCAGTCATAATAAAATCAACGCCCCACTTATCAAACCGGTCGAGCGCACTGTCCAGTTGCCTTTCCAGTGCAAGCGATAAGGTCCACATGCTTAGCTTAATGCCCTGCATTTTGGCGTATGCAACCAGCGTATCCATATTAATATCAGGGTTGATGCGGAACAGGTCGTTATAATCGCTCCAGCCGGCGTCCATCATAATGCGGCTAAAGCCGAACCGCTTTGCAAAATCAATATAATACTTGTAGGTTGCTGTGTTAATGCCCGTTTTAAAAGGCACATTAAACAGGTTGATGCCGATCGTCCATTCATCGGTGCCCTTGCCGGGATGCACCCAGGATACGTCACCGATTCTGGAGGGCGAAGCAAGCCGGTACACAAGGTCGTTGGATGGCAGTTCCTTGTCTTCTTTTGCAATCAGCAATACCCGCCACGGAAAGCTGCGTGTGCCTGTTGTTCTGGCAATAAAAGGAGCCCGTTTGGCAACAATGCGCTCCGGGTAATCTGCCGTTGTTATGGTTTCTTCCAGTGGATACGGCGCCCATACGCCATGCAGGCTTTGGTTGCTGTTGCCACTCAAAAACATACCGGGATAATCCAGCAGGTCTGACTCGGTAACCGCGATTTTTGGCGAGGCGGGCGGCGCTGCCAGTACCGGTGTAAATGCCAGGGCCTGCGCGCTGATGCTGTCTAACGTTTTTAATGGATATAGTTCTTCAAAGGAAGTATGAAAGCTGTCCGCATCATCCCGCTTGCCAATCTGCGGAAAATATACCGGATGATTTTGCGGAAAATGAAACGCTGCTGTTTCGCTTTGTATGGTAATAAAATCTTTGAAACGGGTAAGAATGCGGTAAGCCACGCCATCGTTGTACGCCCGTATTTGTACGGTGAAGGGTTGCCTGAATTGAACAGTCAGCTCATTATACACATCCGGAATAATTTTTCTTTTTTCCGGTACGGGAGAGATGATTTGTGTAGAGACGCTTTGCAGGGCACTCGATTGTATCCTGTTGTCTGTACTTATGCTTCCATTATTCACCAACTGCATATCAATAAAGGAAGGAGCAACAATGCAGGTATCCTGATAAAATACTGCGTAACACAATCCTTTATCAAACCATGTTTTAACGCTTATTACTTTATCGGGCGAGGTTAGGTGCAAGGTGTCTGCAGCGCCTGCAGTGCAAACGGCAAAACAAACGATTAAGGATACGGTAAAGTTTTTCATACGGCATTTATATAGTGGTGAAAATACGAATTACTACGACCTTTGCAGGCCATGCAGATAACTATTGCGGCGGCTACGCGGCTGGAAATACAGGAGGACAGGATACAGCAAAAGGGCAGGCACAACGTAACTGTTCTTTATACAGGCGTTGGTATGCTGGCGAGCGCTGTAAGCCTTACGCAGCATGCGTTACAGCAGAAGCCGGACTTGATAATACAGGCTGGTATCGGTGGCAGTTTTGATAAAACCATATTGTCGGGAAACGTAGTAATCGTTAAAAATGAAACGCTCGGAGACACCGGCGTAAATGAAAAGATGCAATGGAAAGATTTGTTTGATATGGGCTTTCAGAAGGCAAATGATGCCCCTTTTACTGAGAAATCTTTACCCAATGAATGGCTTAAGCAATATAATATCCTGCAATTGCCGGAAGTAACAGGCGTAACCATAAATCAAATAACAACGGGCACAGCAAGCATAAGCATGTTACAAACAAAATACGGTGCGCAAATTGAAAGCATGGAAGGCGCTTCGCTGCATTATGTTTGCAGGTTGCTGAATATCCCGTTTATACAGCTAAGAGCTATCTCCAATTATGCAGGCGAAAGAGATAAGAGCAAATGGAAGATAAAAGAAGCGGTGGATAATTTAAATGATGTGCTGGTGAAGATGGTAAATGGCGATTTGTAAATGATGAAAGAAAATGTGCTGACGAATTTTTTTATAAGTATTGGTTATAAGTTTTGCTCAATAATGATAAGAACGTTGAACGGAGCGTCGCAAGCAAAGCATTATAGCAGCACCGCGGCTCGCTCCATAATAAAAAATATTTTAAAGAGTTGAATAGATGGAACTACAATTAGGCTTTAGTCCCTGCCCCAACGATACGTTTATTTTCGATGCTTTGGTAAACAAGGAAATTGACACGCAGGGCATTGAGTTTAAAGTGCAATTAGAAGATGTGCAAACGCTTAACGACTGGGCGCGCCAGGGTAAGCTGGATATTTCAAAAGTGAGTTATGGCGTACTGCCGATGATCCTGAATGAATATATAGTCCTCAACAGCGGCGGTGCATTGGGTATGGGCGTTGGGCCGCTGCTCATTGCAATGCAAAGTGAAGAGGACATTACGGAAAGAGATTTCACCGTAGCCATTCCCGGCAGAAATACAACGGCGCACATGCTGTTTTCATTAGCGTTTCCAAATATCCTGCGCAAGCGTTTTGTAGTGTTTAATGAAGTGGAAAATGCGGTGCTGGAAGGCACAGTGGATGCCGGCGTTATTATCCATGAGAACCGGTTTACCTACATGCAAAGAGGATTGGTAAAGCTGATGGACTTAGGTAATTACTGGGAGCAACATACGGGCGTGGCGATACCGCTTGGCGGCATTGTGATGCGCCGTGAACTGGGCACTGATCTGATACAAAAAGTGGATGCATTGATACGGCAAAGTGTGCAATATGCTTTTACACATAATTACGAAAACCTTACTCCCTACATTAAACAACATGCACAGGAGATGAGTGAAGCCGTAATGAAACAACACATCAATTTATACGTAAATGATTATTCCGTAGCACTTGGTACTGACGGCAAAAAAGCAGTGATGAAATTGTTGGAAGTGTATGAGCATTTATACCCGGTACAGGCGAGATACAGTGAAGTGTTTGCGTAAGAATTGAGATGACAGAGGATAACAGATAGTATGAAGAAATACTTTGGCAGGCTGCCGTTCGTCAACCAATATCTGTTAACCATCAACTATATTTTCCCCAGCGCTTTCCTATATGCTTTAATGGCCCGTTGCCTTGCCATTTCATGGTTTACCATCGGCTGGTAAGTAAGACTTTCATACTCCGGTACCCATTGCTTTATATATTTTCTTTCTTTATCAAAACGCTTTGCCTGCAGCGCAGGATTAAACACCCGGAAGTATGGCGAGGCATCGCAGCCGGTACCGGCCGCCCACTGCCAGCCTCCGTTGTTGGCAGCATAATCGTAGTCTAACAGTTTCTTGGCAAAATAAGCTTCGCCCCAGCGCCAGTCTATCAGCAGATGCTTACTTAAAAAAGAAGCGGTAATCATGCGTACGCGGTTGTGCATATAGCCCAACGCATTCAGTTGGCGCATGCCGGCATCTACCATCGGGTAGCCGGTAGTGCCTTCGCACCAGCGGTTAAACTCTTCTGTATCATTACGCCATTCAATACGGTCAAACCCTTCCCGGAAAGACTGTGCCTTGCGTACGCGGTCGCTTTGCCACAATATCATCTGGTAAAACTCGCGCCAGATGAGTTCTTTCAAAAACACTTCATTTAAATCCTTTATTTCCCGCACCAATGTTCGGATGCTGATGGTACCAAAGCGCAGGTGAATACCAAAGCGGCTGGTGCCTTCTACCGCCGGATAATCGCGGGTTGTATGGTAACCTTTAATCAGTACTTTATCAATTGTACAGGGCGGAAAAGGGTTACCTGTTTTTGTAAAGCCCATGCTTTCTAAAGACGGTTTTACAAAAGGCGCCTGCCTGAAGAAACGCGTATAGTATTTTTCTGTCGGGTAACTTTTTAAATAAAATGGGTTAAGCATAAGTCTCCAGGCTTTGCTATACGGTGTAAATACACTGTACGGCGCGCCATTGCTCTTTTTTATTTCGTCTTTGCTAAAAATCACCTGGTCTTTGTACAGCCTTATTTCGCTGTTGTTTTTACGCAGCAAAATGCTGATTTCATTATCGCGGTTAAGGGCATATTGCTCATAGTCTTCATTGGCAAATACGGCCGTAATAGTATATTTCTCCACCAGCTTTTCAAACACCTCCAACGGCTTTCCGTAATAAACTTCCAACGTGCTGCCTTGTTGCAACAGCAGGCTTTGCATCGCATTTAATGCCTCGTCAATAAATTCCAAACGGCGGTCTTGCTTATCTTCTAAGTCATCCAGGATGTTCTTATCAAAAATAAAAAGAGGAACAACCGGAATATTGTTTTTCAAAGCATAATACAGCGCTGCATTATCTTCTAACCGCAGGTCTCTTCTAAACCAGATTATGCTTACTGTTGGCTTCATAGTAATGCGTTTGTTTTGGATTAAGGGTTACGGGTGACGAGTGACGGGTTAACGGCAACGGATGCATTGGACAATTATAAAGAATAAACTTTTCAACCAGCCGCAGTATTTTTTATTAACGGAAGTATTATTTTAGTAAATATCATTTGCGAAACAGCATTACTGTACATCTTTTCCCCGCATTGCTTTACCGGGCGAATATAAAATCCGGTATTGGTTAAAAACACTTCCGCTGCTTCCAGCACCTGCGCTGTGGTAATTCTTGTCTCTTCATAAACTATCCGGTGCCGCTGCATTTGCTCAATCAAATACCTGCGTACAACACCGCCGATGCAGCCTTCGCTCAGGGCCGGCGTTTGCACTTTATCACCCTTTACAATAAAAATATTGGAAGTAGTTGCTTCGGCAATCCTGTCATAGCCATTCATTACCAACGCGTCATCCAGCCCTTGCTGTTTACTCCACCTTGCGGCCATCGCATACGGCAGGTAATTATTGCTTTTAACAGCAGAAAAAGCATCTGCCGTTTTACGCGCTTCCCGGTAAACAGCAATCCGTATTCCTTCGTTATGGTAAGCAGGCTTTTCCGCTAACGCCCAGCTTTGTACGGTATAATTCGGTTCATTATTTCCTATGTCGTACAAACCTCCGTCGCCACGAAAAATAGTCAGTCGTATTCTTGCCAATTGATCATGATGATTAGCTTTTACAAGCGCCTGCATCTGCTGCAATAAATAAGCTGGTGTAAAATAGCCCGGTTTATCAAATTGCAGGAGTTTTAACGAAGCAAACAATCTTTCAAAATGCAGGCCCTGCAAAATGATGGTACCATTAATCATTTTCATGGTTTCAAAAAAGCCATCGCCGTAGCGGAAAGACCGGTTGTCGGGCGAAATCAGCAATGCATTGGAAGGATAAAATTTACCGTTGTAAAGGAGATGTTCTGCAGATGTCATTTATAATAATGAAAATAAGCGTTTCCATATAACCGGCTATCTTTATTTCCTATGATCATCCTCGAAGTAATACAAACACTCGAAGCCTATGCGCCTTTGCCTTACCAGGAAAGCTATGATAATGCCGGCCTGCTCACCGGCAATGCAGGCCGGGAGTGTACCGGCATCCTCTGCACGCTCGATGCCACCGAAGCGGTTGTGCAGGAAGCGGTAGCCAAGGGCTGCAACTTAGTTGTAGCGCATCATCCCCTTATATTCAGCGGGTTGAAAAAGCTGACCGGCAAGAATTATATCGAGCAAACTGTTATTACTGCCATTAAAAACGATATTGCCATTTATGCCATTCATACTAACCTGGATAATGTACACAACGGTGTAAGCCGGCGCATGGCAGAAAAATTAGGCCTGCAAAATTGTAAAGTGCTGGATCCGAAACCCAATCTTTTAAAAAAGCTATATACGTATGTGCCGGTTGCGGAGGCAGAGCAGGTGCGGGCTGCTGTCTTTAAAGCCGGCGCCGGCGATATTGGTAACTACGGTGAATGCAGTTTTAATATAGAGGGCATCGGCACCTATAAACCGCAGCCCGGCGCCGACCCGTATATTGGCGAAGTGGGCAAGCGTGCGGAAACAAAAGAAATAAAGCTGGAAATTATTTTTCCGGCGCATATACAGCGGCAGGTAATTGCAGCCTTGCACGAAGCACATCCGTATGAAGAAGTGGCGTATGATGTAATTACGCTGGCCAACGACTTTCAGTTGGTGGGCAGCGGCGCCATCGGCGAATTGCCGGAAGCGCTAAGTGAAACAGATTTTTTGTGGCAGCTCAAAAACTGCTTTCATCTGCAGGTTATCAGGCATACACCACTGCTTAACAAAAAAGTTAAAAAAATAGCGCTCTGTGGCGGGGCCGGAAGTTTTTTATTGCCGAAAGCAATTGCCGCCAGTGCCCATTTTTATATTACGGGGGATGTAAAATACCATGAGTTTTTTGACGCTAACGATACAATTGTATTTGCAGACATCGGGCATTGGGAAAGCGAACAGTTTACCATTGACCTCCTGTCCGACATTTTACAATCAAAATTTCCTACCTTCGCCGTCCTTAAAACCGGCGTTGTTACCAACCCGGTTCAGTATTTTGGAGCCCCAATCCCCCAAAGGGAAGTGTAGGAAAGCCATCAAAAGCTTATGTTTTACTCCAAATAAATTAACCATTTACAATTAAAAATAGAAAATAAGCATGCCCGCAGTAAAAGAGTATTCAGTAGAAGAAAAATTAGCTTCACTGGTTAAATTGCAAAAGATAGATTCTAAACTCGACCAGATACAAATCCTGAAAGGCGAATTGCCGATGGAAGTAAGCGACCTCGAAGATGAAATTCAGGGTCTTACCAGCCGCAAAAACCGCATTGAAGAAGAAATTAACGGCATCACCGATTTTATTGAACAAAAGAAAAATGCCATTAAAGAAGCGGGAGAACTGGTAAAAAAATACGAAAAGCAAAGCGAAGCGGTAAAGAACAGCCGTGAGTTTGAAGCTATTAATAAAGAAATGGAAATGCAGCAGCTCGAAGGCAAGCTGGCTGAAAAACACATTCGCGATGCGAACGAAGAATTGTCAGAAAAAGCCAAGAACCTGGAGTTTGCCAATAAGCAGATTGGTAATAAGGAAAATGTGCTGAACAATAAAAAAGGCGACCTCGAAAAGATTATTGCCGAAACAGAAAAAGAAGAAGGTCACTTTAACGACCTTGCAACCGACGCGCGCAAAGGCATGGACGAAAGGCTGCTGTATTCTTACGACCGCATTCGCAAAAGCTACCGAAACGGATTGGCTGTGGTGCCGGTTGACCGCGATGCCTGTGGTGGTTGCTACAATGCGATTCCGCCGCAAAAGCAAAGCGAAATTAAGCAACGTAAAAAGGTGATGGTTTGCGAAAACTGCGGCCGCATATTGGTAGATGACGAATTAAATGATGTAGTAGAAGTTTAATCAGCATTTAGTCAAATTTATTTATAAAGGGCGCTTAATGAGCGCCCTTTTTTATTTTTGCACCGGATGAAATTTTTTTTACTCACCTGCGGTATATTGCTCTGTTGCTGCGTACATGCGCAACAGGTGTACGATTTTAATGCCACCTGCCAGCAGGCATACCGCGATATTACCAGCCTTAAGCTAAACAGCGGCCAGCAGTTGGTTAATACGGCTAAGCAGCAAAACGCAGGCAACCTGATACCAGACCTTTTACAGGGGTATATAGATTTTTTTATCCTGTTTTTTAATGAAGATCCTTCCGATTATAAAACATTAAAACCGCGTATAGAAGACCGGATCAGCAGCCTCGAAAACGGGAACGAAAAATCACCTTACTACAAATATTGCCTTTCTGTTGCCTACCTTCAAAAGGCGATGGTAGCCATTAAATTTAATGAACGGCTTACCGCTTTTATGGCTTACCGGAAAGCCTTCTCCTACATCAAAGCCAACCGCCAGTCTTTCCCGTCTTTTTCGCCCAATACCATGATCTATGCGCCTATGCAGGTAATTGTAGGCGTGATACCGGACGGCTACAAAGGCATGGCAGGCTTGTTTGGCTTAAGAGGTTCGGTGAAAGATGGCATGAAAGGAATGCAAAGCTTTGTAAACAGCAGCGATGCTACGGCACGTTTCTTTTTTAATGAAGCGGCGTTCTACTATTGCTATTTGTTGTTTTATATTCAAAACGATCCCGGGCAGGCGTTTCTGTTTATCAAGCAAAACAAATTAGACATCGTTAATAACCACCTGTTTGCTTATATGACAGCTAACCTTGCGCTCAACAACAAACAAACCGATTATGCCAAAAGTATTATCCTTAGCCGCAACAGTTCGCCGGATTATTTTACTACGCCGCTGTGGGATTATGAAATGGCTTTTGTAAAAATCCGCCAGTTGCAACTATGGGATGCCATCACCTTTTTTGAGCGTTTCCTGCACAATTTCCGGGGCAATCTGTATGTAAAAGATGCGTATCAAAAGTTAAGCTGGTGCTATTACCTGCAGGGCAATATGAAAGCGGCCGAGGGCGCGCGCCATCTTTTATTAAAGCGCGGAAACCTGCTTTCCGATGCTGATAAGCAGGCTAACCGCGAGGCAAAAGAAGGCACTTATCCTAATATGTTACTCCTGAAAGCACGGCTGTTAAGTGATGGCGGTTACAATACAGAGGCACTTGCGCTGCTGATTGGTAAAACAACCGCCGACTTTACAAAGCCGGAAGAGCAATTAGAATTCAATTATCGCGTGGCCCGCATTTACGACGAGCTGGGCAGAGATACAGAAGCGATAGCGGCTTATAAGGCAACTATCAGACTGGGCGAAGACAGCAAAGAATATTATGCAGCCCGCGCTGCCTGGCAAACAGGTATTTTGTATGAACAGCAGGGCAATAAAGAGGAAGCGATCAGCTATTACGAACATTGCCTGAACATGAAAAACCACGACTATAAGGATGCAATAGACCAGAAGGCGAAAGCCGGTATTGCGCGCTGCAAAGGACAATAGGGTTGCTTACAAATTGTAATGAGTTATCTTTGACAAATTTTGTTGCCAAAAAGCGGCAAAATATTTTTACACAGACAATAATTATTCGCATACTATGAAAGCAGAAAATATACTTAGTCTTATCGGGAATACGCCGCATGTACGGGTAAACAAATTGTTTCCGGATAATATAGAAGTGTGGACAAAGCTGGAAAGGGCAAACCCCGGCGGCAGTATTAAAGACCGTATTGCACTATCCATGGTAGAAGACGCCGAACGCAAAGGGATATTAAAAGAAGGCAGTATTATTATTGAACCGACTTCGGGTAACACCGGCATTGGGCTGGCATTGGTAGCTGCCGTAAAAGGCTATAAGCTCATTTTAGTAATGCCGGAGAGCATGAGCGTGGAAAGGCGAAAGCTGATGAGCGCTTATGGCGCTACATTTGAATTGACACCGCGTGAGAAAGGGATGAAAGGAGCAATAGAAAAAGCCCGCGAAATGCAAAAGGAAACCCCGGGTTCCTGGATACCACAGCAGTTTGATAACCCGGCCAATATAGAAGTACACCTGCACACTACAGCGCAGGAAGTACTCGCCGATTTTCCGGAAGGTTTTGATTACCTTATTACCGGCGTAGGCACCGGCGGGCATATTACTGCTTTGGGCAGGGTTTTAAAGCAGCATTTTCCCCGGATTAAAATATTTGCGGTAGAGCCTGAACTATCGCCGGTTATCAGCGGCGGCGCACCCGGCCCGCACCCGATACAAGGCATCGGCGCCGGTTTTATACCCGCTAACCTGGATACTGCTGTATTGGATGGCGTAATACTGGTAAACAAAGAAGAGTCGTTTGCGTATGCACAGCGCTCAGCACGGGAAGAAGGCGTATTTGGCGGCATCTCCAGCGGCGCAACGCTGGCTGCTTTAGCCAAAAAACTGCCGGAAATACCTGCCGGCAGCAAGGTATTGCTGTTTAACTACGATACCGGCGAGCGGTATTTAAGTATTGAGGGATTGTATTAGCAGTTTACAATTGTTAGATGACGGTTAACAGCATAAGAAACAGCGTACAGAACAGCCATGATGAGTCAGGCTATATTGCTGCTATCAAGCTTTGGCTGCGGCGCTCCGTTATTAGGTTCTGTTCTCTGTCTGCCGGCAGGCAGGTTTATGCAGCAAAACACGCAGCTTTATAAATTTAATTATTCACTTTAAACTTGCCTTAGTTCTCTTCTCCGCAGGCGGAGAAGAGAAAAGGAAATCCGGTGTATGGAAAACGGAATAACAGAAAAAACACATTGTCTTATTATCGGCTCCGGCCCCGCGGGCTACACCGCCGCTATTTATGCAGCAAGAGCCAATTTAAAGCCGGTTTTATACCAGGGCATTCAACCCGGCGGCCAGCTTACTATTACTACAGATGTAGAAAATTATCCGGGTTATCCCGAAGGCATTCAAGGCCCCGAAATGATGATCCATTTTGAAGCGCAGGCAAAGCGCATGGGCGCTGATATCCGCTATGGTTTAGCCACCAGGGTTGACTTTGCCAACGGCACGCACAAAGTAGAGATTGATGAGCATAAATGGATTGAAGCCGATGCAGTTATTATCTCTACCGGCGCTTCGGCCAAGTGGCTGAATATAGAAAGCGAGCAGCGCCTCAACGGTTATGGCGTAAGTGCCTGCGCCGTGTGCGACGGCTTTTTTTTCAGGGGAAAAGAAGTGGCGATTGTTGGCGCCGGCGATACCGCGTGCGAAGAAGCCATTTACCTATCCAAGCTAACTTCTACCGTACACATGATCGTACGCAAAGGCGAAAACGGCATGCGTGCCAGTAAAATAATGCAGGACCGGGTGAAGAATACAGCCAATATAAAAATCTACTGGAACAGTGAAACTGATGAAATATTAGGCGACAAAAAAGTAGAAGGCGTACGAATAAAAAATATACAATCCGGCGAGCTGCAGACAGTACCGGTAAGCGCCTTTTTCGTGGCGATCGGCCATCACCCGAACAGCGATATTTTTAAAGGCATTCTGCATACAGATGAGGCAGGTTATATTCAAACAATTGCCGGTTCTGCGCGCACAAATATAGAAGGCGTATTTGCCGCCGGTGATGTGCAGGATAAAATTTACCGGCAGGCTATTACGGCTGCCGGCAGCGGCTGTATGGCAGCGCTGGATGCAGAACGGTATTTAAGCGAAAAAGGAATTGTATAGTATCGCTTTCGCATATTGCTTTATTATCCTGAATGGAACATTATTTTAGCAAGCTTTTAATTGCCGTAAGTCCGCAGTTAAAAGCTTGTTTTGTTTTTATAATGCCGCTTATAATTTTTACACGCTTACCGGTTTATTATCCGTAAAAGCTGATTATCTTCCATCCCGTTTTATCAGTTGCTTTCTATCGTTCAACAGTATATTTAATTTATCTTTCCTTTATTCTTTAATCCATCCATACTTATTGCTATGAAAAAAACATTGTATCTATCTGCTCTTCTCTTACTGCTATGCAGCAACCTGCCTGCGCAAAAAAAGAAAGACAATGCATCGGCAAAATTAGATAGCATTGCCGCTATTGCTACTAATAAAGAGCCTGAAAAGAAAGCTACGATAGCGGAAAAAATAAAAAGCAGTCATAAATTAGATGGTTTATTTACCCTTTATCAGGATACCGCCACCGGCAGTTTACAGATGTATATCCGAAAAGACCAGTTGGGCAAAGATTTTATTTATCAAAGCTTTTCCATGGGCGGCCCTACCGAGCTTTTTCTTAATCAGAATATGATCCGGACGACGTTTGTATTTAAAATAACCAAGTCGTTTGATAAAATTGAATTTGCGGAGCAGAACACCAATTTTTATTACGACCCTAAAAATGCCGTAAGTAAAGCTGCTAATGTAGATGTGGCTGATGCCATATTTTTTACCGATAAATATGCGGCACAGGACAGCAGTGGTTACCTTGTTTCTGTGGATGGATTATTGCTCGGCGACAAGCTGGACCCTGTAAAACCTACCTTTCCACCCACTTTGCCACCCGGTGCCGTGTTTAATTTAGGCGGTTTGAACCCCTCCAAATCGAAATATGAAACGATCCGTTCTTTCCCCGAAAATACAGACATCGTAGTAAGCCTTGCCTACGACAACCCCGCGCCGCTGAATGTTGGCGATAAGGACATTACCGATGCCCGCTATGTGCGGGTGCGTATGCAGCATTCGTTTTTACCAATACCGAAAAACGATTTTCGCGCCCGCCGCGACGATCCGCGTATCGGCTATTTCGGCGCCGAAGTAGATGATCTTACTTCGCTTTCTTACACGCCGTATAAAGACTTTATCAGCCGCTGGTATCTAAAGAAAAAAGACAGCGCTGCCGCCCTCAGCGAGCCGGTAGAACCGATTGTATTCTGGATAGAAAATACAACGCCGGTAGAACTAAGGCCGATTATAAAAGCCGCCGGTGAACGGTGGAATGAATCTTTTGAGAAAGCAGGATTTAAAAATGCGGTGGTAATGAAAGAGATGCCCGACACGGCTACCTGGGACCCGGCTGATGTGCGCTACAATGTTATCCGCTGGGTGTCTTCACCGTATCCAAGCTATGGCGCCATCGGCCCCAGCTTTTTTAATCCGCTAACCGGGCAGATCTTAGGTGCAGATATTACAATCGAGTGGAAATCCGGCGCCGGCATAGAGCGCTCCTTAGCCCTGTACGACGATGCCGCCGGCCACCAGTCGCTGCCGCAAAAACTAAAAGCGGCCGAAGAACAACAACAGGTTGGCAATGCGCTTTTTGGAAAAAATCATCTTGCTTCCTGCATGTTAGCTAAGGAGTTGGCTGCACAATACCAATCTGGTATGGCAGCTATTCAAACAATGGATGAAGACGCTACGGAGTCGGAAAAGATGGCGGCGGTTAATAAGCTGCATGAGCAGTTTATATATTACCTGGTGCTGCACGAAATGGGACATACATTAGGCCTTAACCATAATATGAAAGCATCTCAGATGCTCAGCCCGGCACAATTAAACGATACGGCGCTTACGCATCGCGTGGGCTTGCAAGGCTCTGTTATGGATTACCCGGCTGTTAATGTAAGCCAGGACCGTAGTAAACAGGGTGATTATTATACCACCAAAACCGGCCCCTACGACTGGTGGGCTATCGAATATGGCTACACGCCTTTTACACCGCAGAATGAAGAAGCCGGCCTTAACAAAATACTCAGCAGGAGTAATGAACCGGGACTGCTGTTTGGTAACGATGCCGATGACATGCGCTCGCCCGGCAATGGCATAGACCCGCGTGTGATGATTAACGATATGAGCAATGACATGGTAACGTTTGCCGAAGACCGTTTTAAGCTCGTTAACAGTATCATACCCAAGCTAAGACAAAAGTTTGTGAAGCCCGACCAAAGCTACCAGGAACTGCGTGGCCGGTACAATACTTTGCTTTATCAGCGCCTCGATATGGCCGGCTCGCTCAGCCGCTATATTGGCGGTGTATATGTGGACAGAAACTTTCCGGCGCAGCAGGCCAACGTAAAGCCTTTTACGCCGGTACCTGCCGATTACCAGAAAAAAGCGCTGGCACTTATCAGCAAATATATTTATGCACCCAATGCCTTCACTGCAGATTCTGCCCTGTTTCCATACCTGCAGCTACAGCGCCGCAGCTATGAGTTTTTTGGTAATACAGAAGATCCAAAACCACAAAATAACATTATGATGCTGCAAGGCAATACGCTCGACTTCCTGTTGCACCCGGTTACGCTGAAGCGGATTAACAACAGCGGTTTGTATGGTAATACCTACAGCCTTGCAGAGATGATGAATGATCTTACCAAAGACATTTTTAGCGCAGACCTTGCTACGAATGTAAACCTGTACCGCCAAAACCTGCAAACCATGTACGTGGAAGATTTATCCGACATTTTGCAGGATGAGCATTATTACGATTATGCTTCCAAAGCCGGCGTGCTGGCTTCGCTGAAGAAAATAAAAGCATTAATGGCAACGGCGGTTAGTACGAATGAACAAACAAAAGCCCACCGCAGCAATATTATCTTTATGGTGGATAAAGCGCTGGATACAAGTAAATAAACAAGGCAGGTTATAGTTAAAAAGGCAGCAGCTAACAATATAGCTGCTGCCTTTTTTAGGAAGCTATCGTTTGCGAACCCATCATTATAGCGCCTGCATGGTTTGCCGCCGGCACCGTATCTGCCGGTTGATCCTTTTTAAATAACAGCTTTTTTAGTAACCGCATTACCGGTTTTTCGTACAGCCGGTAGCTCGCTTCTGCAAAAAGCACAATCAGCAGCAGTAATACAAAAGGCGCGGCAGCACTCCATCTGCCCATCAGCCCGCTGTATTGTTTTAGAATAAAAATACCTATAGACTCATGAATAAGATAGATAGAGTAAGATAATACACCAATACGTACCAATAAGGGATGCAATAAAAAAGCAGACAGCTTAGGCTTGTAAATCATTGACCAGAACAGCAGTCCCATGAGCAAATGCAGCGCTACTTCGGTTACGCTCCGGCAGGTTATAAGGCAGAACAAACAAGCAATTACGATCAGCCAGCGTGTAAAACGATTTTGTATTTTATCTCCTGTATATAACCTGAAAAACCAAATGCCAACAGCAAAATATTGTATTTTGCTGCTTAAGCTAAATACATCGTGCACCCAAAACGATATAGCAGATTTTGTTTGAACTGACAGGTTTCCAAAATGTGTGCCGGGGTAATAAATAATAAGGGAGATAAGGCTGACGGAGGCTACAATCGCAGCAAACAAAAGCATATTTATAAAATACTTTTGCTGATTTTTAAAGAAAAACAGGCAGGAAACAACATAGAACTGCACTTCTACCCAAAGCGACCAATAGCTGCCGTTGAGCCAATCTAAAGGCTGATGCAAAAACCTGCCTAAAATATAAGGTGGAACAAAAGTAAGGCTTAGTAAAAAATTGCCGGTACTATGCGGTTCGGGAAAAATGTGAGCAGTATCAAACAGCAGGAAAAAACAAAAAGTAATAACAGAACATAAAAGCATGGGCGGGAACAGGCGGATGAACCTGCTTTTGAAAAAAGCAGCTCTGCCTTTTGTGTTTTCGAGCGTGAACGAAATGACAAATCCCGATATAATAAAGAAAAAGGAAACGCCCAGCCGCCCGTATTTAAACAAGGAGCCGTAAAAATCTTTATACGGATACATGTCTTCATTAATATAGCGGCTCGTATAATGATAAAACATGACAAACAGGATGGCCAGGCAGCGGAAGGCATCAAGCAGCGGTAGTCGTTGGTTTTTAGTAAGCGTCATAATAAAGAGTCGGGGTAAGAACAAAATTCGGGACTATTGACAATATTACAGCTTTTGAGCGGCCGAAATTTTTTCTTTGCTTGTTCGTCAAAGATCCGGTTCACGGGTATCGTTGTTGAATATGGCTTTCCTGTACAGATTGCGGATTGCATTTATAAAAAGTAATAAAAAACCCGCCGGCAAAGCCGGCGGGAAAAACCTATGGAACAAAAAAGGAACGACTAATTGTAAACTTTTATCTGGTACACATAATCCTGCACCTGCTTTATCTGCTGCTCGCGGTCAAGATTCTTAAGTGCAGACGAAGATGGTATTTTTATACTTTGATAAGCCGTATCTACTTTCTTTAAGTCTTCTAACATCTCGTAGATGCCTTTAGCCTTTACAGCAAACACAACACCTTCGGCCTGCGTTTCACGGGTGCTTAAAATGCCTACTACTTCTCCGTTTTTGTTCAGTACCGGGCCACCGGAATTACCGGGGTTGGCCGGCAAAGATATTTGAAGGCTGGCCGTATCGCCGTCGTGGCCTGCTGTTGCACTGATATAACCAGAACTATAAACAATTATATCGCGCGGATAACCCAAGGTATAAACTTCTGCGCCTAAGTTGAAGTTACTTTTTTTAATGGAGTAGGGTAATGAATTAACCGGAATAAAATCTTTATCATCTATTTTCAGGAGTGCCAGGTCTTTCTCATCATCTTTATAGGCAATGGTAGCACTCAGTTCCTGGTCATCGCTATTGCTTACTATTACTCCTTTGCCTTTCAACACATGCGCGTTGGTAATGATATAGCCGCGGCCATCAATTAAAAAGCCGGTGCCGCCGGTAGTGAAGGTGGTATTCTCCGGTATTTTCTGGTCTCTTTTTATTTCGGCGTTTAATACGTTGGTCTTTTTCTCCAGCACATTTACTTTACGGCTCAGTTCCTGCAGATCGGATTTTGTAGGCGTGGCCGGAGAGAACTGAGTAACCAAAAAGCTGATGCCTAATGCCGTAATGCCGGCAATAGAAGCAGCAATGCCGGTAACGCGCCTGTATTTATTCCAGAATTGCAAAACCCTGCCTTTGGTACTTATTTCTTCTCCTTCGTATATATTTCCTTTCGCTACTAAACCGCTGTGTACTTCGGTAAGACTGTGCATCAGCTCCTTTTGCCCGGCATATAAGTCCATCTGCTGGAGAAAAAGGCGGTGCTCTACCACCATCTGGTCTATCTCCGGCGTATTTTTACGCATTTGCTGGAAGTATTTTTTTTCTTCGGGCAGCATAGCGCCGTTGAGATAACGCTCGATAGTATCTAATAATTGAAGGTCTTCCATTTACTCACCTATATTGTATTGAGAGAAAAATAATTTTTTAAGCCGCATCAGGCATTTGTATTTCTGATTCTTTGCATTGTCGGCATTGGTATATCCAAAATCCGCTGCTATTTCATGCATTCCTTTCTTCTGTAAGTAATACGATTCGAGTAAGCTTTTACAGGGTTCTCCGAGACTGTTAAGCGCCCTGTCCATAATAGCAAAATCCGCATTCCGCTTTTCGTGTATTGCTATATCATCTTCAACAGCTATTGTTTCTTCTAATATTTCGGGTTGTGTTACATACCGTCCCATTTGCTGCAGCCGTTTAAGCCATAAGCGCCTGCACACCGAGTAAACGTAGGTTTTTATCTGGGAGGTTAAAACAAAAGAATCGCTTTTCGCTTTCTCATACAAGGTAATCATTGCTTCCTGAAAAATATCCCTTGCATCGTCGTAAGAACCGTTGTTGTTTAATATAAAAGCCTGCACCATTTTAAAGTTGTCTTTATAAATAGTTTCTATAGCTTTCGTATCGTTTTCGGCTAAACCACGCAGAAGAAGCTGTTCGTTTATCTCTGGTTTCACTCCTGATGTCTTTTTAATACCATGACCGCCCTAAAAGTAACCCAAATAGCGGGTAAAAAGATTTTTTGAAAATTTTTAAAAGTGCAGGTTACCTTTTCCCTTTATGGGTATTAACTATCAAAATTCACTCACACAAAACATTCACAACAATGAAAAAGCTTTTAATGGTTTTAGCAATTGGCACTTTCGCAGTTTCTTGCGGCGGTAGCTCAAGCGATGCAAACGGCGACTCTTCAACTATGAGCAGCGGCAGCGATACCGGTACAATGGTAGCTCCATCTACAATG
Source organism: Ilyomonas sp. (assembly GCA_965247435.1). Taxonomy (GTDB): domain Bacteria; phylum Bacteroidota; class Bacteroidia; order Chitinophagales; family Chitinophagaceae; genus Ilyomonas. Next base: position 5,371,976 of record OZ252019.1, read on the forward strand.
GATACTTCATCTTCTATGATGGGTAGTGGTTCCGACACTTCTAAAATGATGGGTTCTGATACATCTAAAATGATGGATACTACTAATAGGAAATAATTTATAGTAGGCTATTCAAAAAAGTCAATGCTTGCTGACTGAATAGCTGATTAACTTTTTCATATGGCAAGCAATCGTTAGAGGCCATCCCTATTCTTAGGGAGGGCTTTTTTTTTATTTAATGTGGGTAATGGTTGATCGGGATATTGAGTAAGTAAAATTGGATACTGAACAGCAGGATTGAAATTTTTATGCAATATTCAATTAACAATATTCCGTATCATATAATCTTCGGGTTACTTTTCTTCTTTCCGGGTATTAACTATCAAACCGGTTAAAGCATTTAGCAGTTGAAAAGTATTTTGTTTATTTTGATTACGGGTATTTTTGCAGCATGTAACAGTCAGTCATCTGCGGAAGCAACCAGCGATTCAACCGTGCATGTTTTGGATTCGCAAAAAGTAGCTACTAAAGATTCGGTATCTATAAAAGCCGATTCTAATAAAAAGAAAATAGACTCTTCTTTCAAAGCGTTGAAAGATTCGGTTGAAAAAGTAAAATAAATTATCAGGTTAGTGCAGATAGATCATTCCCCGCTTGCAGGAATACGTGTGTAAACCTTTTTTATATGGCAAGCAATCGTTAGAGGCCGTCCTTATTCTTAAGGAGGGCTTTTTTATTTTATATTGGTAATGGTTAAATTGACAATTAACAATAGCCCATTAGCAATATCTTATTTTCTTCCACCTGCAAGGCTGCCGGCCAGCAGCCCGATAACCAGGCCTATAATAAGACCTGCTTTCACGTTTTTTATGGCAAAGCCAACAGCAAGGCCTACTATTACCAGAAGCCAGATACTTACGCCCCGCCGGTTGGTTTTCATTTACTTATTTTGTGGTATTGCAATGATATTGGCCATCAGCCGGTAAGCGCCTGCCACACCTGCCGGCAACTCCCGAAAGAAAACAAGCCCGGTATAAATAAAATTGCCCTTGCCATACGGCGCAATAATCAGGCTGCCATTGCTCTCTGCTTCCTCGGGATCGTGCATGCCAACAGGTGCTATGTAATGGGCATCGAGGTTTTGCGCCTGGTAAGTACTCCGTTCCTGCACCCAGCCTTCAAAGTCTTTTGCAGTTATTTTATTAGGGTAATTGAACACGCCTTGTGCAGGTAATAAAAAATGCACCTCAGCGCTTTCGTTGGTTACGCGTGTGCCGCTAATAGTGAACGGGTAAGGCCCGATTGTAGTTGTTACTATATCGCGCTGGTTGTACTGCACAATATAGTTGCCGCCGCCCTTTATGTAATTCATCAGTACATCATATTTAGCCGTAAGCCACTCATGCAGGTTGTAAGCCCGCACACCGGCTATTACTGCATCAAACTGCGCGAGGTTTGCCGGGGTAATATCATTTTCGCTCAGCAGCTTTACCTCGTATCCCATCTGCTCCAGCGCCTGTGGCACTTTATCGCCGGCGCCGGTAATGTAGCCGATGTGTTTGCCCCGCGTTTTAATCTCTTCTGTTATTACTTTTATTCCATCGTGCTGGGTATAATGTATATCCGGAATATGATCGTAATGAATACTGCGCAGGTACGTATTATAGCTGGTGTTGCTGCCATTGCCATTAACCTGTATTGTTGTTTGTATATAGTTGGTGAGCGATCTGTTGAACAGCTTGCCAAGACTTTCTGTAAATGTATATTCCTTACCGGCCGCTGCGTTCACTACGGTGTCTTTTGAAAAAATAACTTTATCCTGCTGCGCTGCCAGCAGCCTGACGGGTAAGTGTGCCGCAGTGATGTAAGACATAAATGTAAATTTCAATAAAGGATCAGCGGCTTTTCCGGCATCCGGATGTACGTTCAGCAGGGCAATGCCGGGCGTAGCCGATACAGATAATGGAGCTATTACCGTAAGCGGCTCATAAACTTCGCCCTTTACAGGATCGGTATATTTATACTGTACCGGCCGGGTAAGTTTGATGGCGGTACCGTTAATCGTAAAACTAAAAACCGCTGTGTAGGCTGCATCATTTTCGGCCTTCCCGATTAACTGCTGGTCGTTTACTGTAAAGCTGCCTTTTTGCGAAGCATTTACCAGCCAGTAAGGCTGTGAAAGCGGTTTGCTTTTTTCTACCGGGAGTGGCCTGGTAATGTTGAAATTGATGTTGGTTGATAAAAGTTGATTAAGTGTTGTATCAAACTTCTCAAGCCAAAGATGGGTGAGCGAAGCAGTTGTGTTGTTTCTTTTATTAACTGTATAATTAATAGCAAGCGTATCGCCGGTTATTGCAAAAGGCTTATCGGTCACGGCCTCTGCAAACAGCCCGCTGCAGGCGGCAATGAGGTTATCTGTTTCCTCCAGCTTTTTACTAATCCAATAGCTGCGGGGCATGGCCGTAAGGATTTTATGTAATGCTGTTAAACTATCTGCCGAATATTCCGGATGTTCAAAATTGTAATGGGTAATAATATTGTTGATACTTGCTTCTATAACACTGCCGCCGGCAACGCGCTGCCAGTTAGTTGCAACACCATCCATTAAACTGTCTCTAAACGGTGCGCCGCCGGTAAGCGAAAAATATTCTATGGATTGTCCTCTTTGCCTCGATACGCCAAAGCCCTGGCTCTTATGCTGGCTGCGGCTTTCGGCCGCTATCTCGCCATACCCCTTACCCAGCAAAGGATTGAAGCCGCCAATGTCCATCGTAAACTGGTCGGGCGAAGTGGTATTGTTGCCGCCGAAATTGTACGAATTCCAGAGTATTCTTTTAGCCTGCCAGGGCTGTACGCCCAGTGCAAACTGTTCCCTGAATTTTGTAGAGTCGGCTGCTGCTTTAAAGGCTTCGTTGGCCAGCAGGGAAGAAGCCCAGTGGTGGCCGTGGCCGGCGCGTGTATCACCGGGAAAGCGGGTAATGATAATATCCGGCTGAAACTTGCGGATTATCCATACCACATCACTCAATATCTTATCGTGGTTCCAGATGCTTAAAGCTTCCGTAGCATTTTTACTGTAACCAAAATCTATAGCGGTACTGAAGAACTGTTCTGCGCCATCAATACGCCGCGCCGATAATAATTCCTGTGTACGGATCATACCGAGTTCAATGCCCTGCTCATCGCCAATCAGGTTTTGCCCGCCATCGCCGCGGGTAAGACTGAGGTAGCCGGTACGGTATTGTTTTTCTTTAGAGAAATAAGCGAGCAGCCGCGTATTTTCATCATCGGGATGTGCTGCTATGTACAGCACGCTGCCTAATACTTTCAGTTTTTTTAGTTGCAGGTAAATATCATCGCTGTTGTAAGTAGCCGGTGCCTGTGCCTGTGCATAGAGATGAATGGTTGCGAGTAATAAAAATGCACTTAACAATTTGCCCATCGTAAAAAGTTGCCTTAATTTTTCAAACATCAAACTTAGTCAGAATTTTCTGTTGGCAAGCATTTGCTCTCGGTTTCGGCAGATAAATAAAGAGTAAGTCAATACAATAAGATCATTGCCTAAACTATAGCTTGTAGCTTATACACCTATCCGTCTTATCCTGGCTTCTTCGAGGTCGAGGTCGTATTCTTTACTCCTTACCAGTTCATCGTCGTACTGCTGGTCTTTACGCAACTCTTCCAATTGCGCCCGCTGTATTTTTATCAGGTCCAGCGAAGCTATTCTTGTCTTTAGCAGGGTACGTTTACCGGTGGGGTTTTGCTGCGGTTCGTTTATCATCTGCTCGTTCTCCTCGGCTATCCGTTCATAACGTTCCCGTATTCTTTTATACATTTCGTTCCTGCTCAGTTCTCTTGCATATTTATTATCTAAGTGTGCAACGGCCGCCTTTGCAAGTTGCGTATTGATGCGTAGCTTTTGCTTGTTGGCATCGTTGTCATCTGTTTTTATTTTTAAAATTTTTATAAGCCACGGCAGTGATAGACCCTGCAGTACCAGCGTGAACAGAATAACGGAAAAAGTGAGGAATAAGATAAGGTTGCGGTGCGGAAACAATTCACCGCTTTGCAGGGTTACAGGTATGGTAAGCGCCGATGCCAGCGACACAACACCCCGCATGCCGCTCCAGGCAACAATCAATACCGATCTCCAGCCGGGCCTGCGTTCAGTAATCCTTACTTTTTTGCTAAGCAGGCGCGGCAGGTAAGTGCCCGGAAATACCCATAGTATGCGTATGATTACAGAAGCTATGCTAATGATTACGGCATACCCGATAACTTCCGGCACAGAATAGCTTTCCAGCCCCTGCATGATGAAGGGCAATTGCATACCTATGAGAATAAATACCACACCGTTTAGCATAAACACCAGGGTGTTCCATACGCCTTGCGCCTGCAGTCTTGAATCGTAGTTGAAATAATGATGCGCATAGTAACTTAAAACAAGGCCGCCGCTTACCACCGCTAATACACCGGAACAATTAAAATGCTCTGCAGCGAGGTACATAAGATAGGGTGCCATAAGCGTGATGCCGGTATCTATAGCCGGATCGGTAGGTAAAAAACGATGGACAAAGTAAATAGCGGCAGCAATGGCAATACCTATAAAAATACCGCCGCCGGCTACTACCAAAAAAGTAACGCCCGCCTTCCACATTACAAACTGACCGGTAGCGACAGCCGCCAATGCAAAGCGGAAAACAATAAGGCTGGAAGCATCGTTTACCAGGCTTTCGCCTTCCAGCACCGCTACTATGCGCTTGGGTACTTTTAGTTTACTGATAACGCTGGTAGCCGCTACCGCATCGGGCGGCGATATGATGCCGCCCAGTACAAAGCCAAGCGGCAGGGTAAAGCCACTGATAATTGCATTGGAGATATAGGCGATGGCGCAGGAAGTGAAAATAACAAGACCGATAGACAGCAGCGCAATAGGCCGGCGGTACATCCAGAATTCTTTCCACGAAGTGTTCCAGGCAGCAGAATAAAGCAGGGGTGGCAGAAAAATGATAAATACCAGGTCCGGATCGAGGCTGATATTGGGGATATCTGGGATGGCGCCGATGATTAACCCGGCAACTACTAAAAAGATGGGATAGGCGATATGCAATTTGTTGCTAAGCATGGCCAGCAGTGATACTGCAAACAGCAGCGAAATAATGAGCAGCAGGTTGTTTTCCATCGGTACTATAATTTCTTATGTTATCGAATGTCGGGAAGATAATAAAAACGCACGATTATGCCGGCGCTACTACCGTTTACGCTATGGCTGCAATTTAGTATTGCAAATTTCTTTTTTCCCTTAATCCAATTTCCTTGTTATTTTCGCACAGCAAATGAACATAATTTTATATACAGCAAAGCGTATTAAGATGCCGCTCTCGCGGGGGAAGTAATTATCGCTTGTACATACACAACATAATAAAAAAGCCTTCCCAATACAGCGGAAGGCTTTTTTATTACCGGCATTTTATATAAACCAAATAACCATCATAAAAACCAACACACAATGAAAGTAGCAGTTATAGGCGCCACGGGTCTTGTAGGCACCAAAATGTTGCAGGTACTGGAAGAGCGGGCTTTTCCGGTAACCGAACTGATAGCGGTAGCCTCCGAAAGATCAATTGGAAAAGCAGTAGCATACAAAGGAAAAAATTATAAAGTAATAAGTGCCGAAGACGCTATTGCTGCAAAACCGGATGTAGCCATCTTCTCGGCCGGTGGCAGCACCTCGCTGGCATTAGCGCCCCTTTTTGCCGAAGCGGGTATTACGGTAATAGACAACAGCAGCGCCTGGCGCATGGACCCGGCCAAGAAACTGGTAGTGCCCGAAATAAATGCAGATGTACTAACTGCTGAAGATAAAATAATCGCTAACCCTAACTGCTCTACCATACAAATGGTGGTCGCCCTTAACCCGCTGCATAAAAAGTACATCATCAAACGCATTGTGGTAAGCACCTACCAGAGCGTAACCGGCACCGGCAAAAAGGCGGTTGACCAATTGTTTAATGAGCGTAAAGGGGTACAGGGCGAGATGGCTTATAAATACCCGATAGACCTGAATGCGATACCGCAGATTGATGTGTTTTTAGACAATGGATATACGAAGGAAGAAATGAAAATGGTGAATGAAACCCGCAAGATTATGCGTGATGACCGTATAAAAGTAACGGCTACTACCGTGCGCATACCCGTAATAGGCGGGCATAGCGAGAGTGTGAATGTTGAATTTGAAAATGACTTTGATTTAGCCGAATTAAAGCAGTTGCTGAATGATGCACCGGGCGTAGTGGTGCAGGATGACATTGCCAATGCGCAGTACCCGATGCCGGTGTGGGCGCACGATAAAGATGATGTATTTGTAGGCCGCCTGCGGCGGGATGAAAGCCAGCCCAATACCCTGAACATGTGGATAGTAAGCGATAACCTGCGCAAGGGCGCTGCCACCAACGCCGTGCAGATTGCAGAGTATTTACGAAATGAAAATCTGTTGTAGGTGTAAAAGGCTGGATTATAAATAGTCTGGTCTTTTTATTGGTTATATGCAACGCAATCATTCTCTTGCGTATCTTTAGTAGCAATACTTTAATACCTTGATAAGATACCGGTTGCTTACTGCCTGCATTTTGTTTGCCATCAGGTGCGGGGCACAGATTGATGCAAAAGACCTGGTATTATACCTGCCTTTTAATGGCAATGCCAACGATAGTAGCGGCAATCATTATAATGGTGTAATTAATGGCGCTATGCTTACAACCGGCGCAGGGAATGAGCCCAATACTGCTTACTATTTTAATGGCGTCAATAACTCTATCATCATTCCAAATGTTGCAGTGCTGGATGGCAAGCTGAAGGCTTTTACTGTTTTAATACGCCTGTATCCAATGGATATAGTTCCGCAGCCGGATGTACAGTACCCTTATGGCACCGCTTATAATTTTCTCACCTTGCATCGTAATAAACCAGATAGTTTACAAGCCTTTTTAGGTTCGAAAATACGAACTGCATGGTCGCCGCCATCTTCTGCAGGCGAGCCGCACAAAACTTATTTAGGATATGTGATGAACTGGTGTATCGGCAATGTAATCACCGGAAGCGGTTACGTGCAGGACAGCGATCTGGTAGATCACCGGTGGCTTACCATTGCCTACGTGTACAAGGAAGGCACCATGAAGGTTTTTCATGATTGTAAAACAGAAAATGACTGGGAGAATACCTATCCTGCCATAAGTGATCTGTGCGGTACGGAGCCCATGCAGATTAGCTTAGGCAATGTACCGCAAGGCAGTTTTCAATACGGATACCGGTATTTTAAAGGTAAGATTGACGAGCTGCGTGTTTACAAAAGAGCCTTAACTGATGAAGAAGTAAAATCTTTTGCCGATACATTATGCAAGGAAATTATTATCCCGGTAGTAACTCCGCTGATTGCAGCAAAAGCCGATCCATGCCGGCCAGACCATTACCGCTTTACAGACGCATCTGCCATAAAAGACTTTGCTATTGAACAAAGAATCTGGAAAGTTGATAACGGAGAAGTTACCGGATCGGATAGTCTTGATTACATTTTTACCACCACCGGCAATCATACTGTACAACTAACACTGCAAGGCAAAGACACTTCCTTCACAACAACTACTGCTGTTACCATTGATTCGCTTAAGCCAATAAAATTTTTAACTGCCGCTTATGCTGAAGTGCTCTTATGTGAGAAGAGCAGCACTGAGTTAAAAGTGTCCGGCGGAAACACTTACAACTGGCAGCCTTGTACTTACCTGAGTAATTGTACTATTAATAACCCTGTGGTAACGCCGGAAGATTCTGTTGTATATAAAGTGGCTGCAACAAATGAGAATGGCTGCATTGACTCGCTGTTTATGAGAGTAAATATTGTAACCGATAAGGCACGGGCATTTATACCAACAGCTTTCACGCCTAATGGCGATGGCCTTAACGATTTCTTCAGCGTATTATCTTTTCGCAGCCTTACCGGCGTCCGCTTTACAGTTTATAACAACGTTGGGCAAGCCGTTTTCAGCAGCAGCGATAAGCAGGATAAATGGGATGGAAAGTATAAAAATACGGATCAGCCGGCGGGCACTTATATCTGGACGGCGCAATATCAGAGCGGCAACGGGTGCAGTGTAAGAACTAAGAAAGGTACGGTGCAACTGATCAGGTGATCTTCTTACTGATTTATAAGTGGTTGTTTACAAATAATTGCAGGCGTTACGCCGGAGAATATCATTTGATGGCGGGGATACCATCAACGGCAGAGAAGCCACTGTTTGCGGGACAAAGGGCCGGTGTATATAGAGAAATTCAACTTTTAAACCGTCTCGAAGCGGCTGTATAATCAAAAATAAACAGTTCTTACATCGTCTTTTTTATGCGGAAAAGAAGACCTGCCGGCCGGCAAAAGCAGGTTCGAACTCCCAACCCGCTTGTAGCGAGACTGCCACCTCAAAGCAGTATTAAATAAAAAAGACGAAGCTGTTTACTTCGTCTTTTTAGTGCGGAAGAGGAGATTCGAACTCCCATGCCCGTTACAGGCGCTACCACCTCAAAGTAGTGCGTCTACCAGTTTCGCCACCTCCGCATTATTTTTAGTCAATCTAAGAAATTCTTTTCCTGCACCTGATTTCAAATACTTTTCTCTTATTCTTGCTTCCTGCCTTGTTTGAACTGTTTCTGTATAAAACAAAGCAAATGGTTTATAAGCCTTTGTTGATCTGTTTTGTCCTTTATTATGTTGTGCAAAACGCTTGTCTATATTATTTGTTAATCCTACATAGATATAATTTCTATCAAGACTATACATTGCATAAACATAAAACATTATTATATAACTCTTTGAATCTGCTACCACCTCAAAGTAGTGCGTCTGCCAGTCCTGCCTGCCTGCCGGCAGGTTCGCCACCTGCCGCATTATTTTCAGCCGTGCAAATGTAATCGTTTCGCATACACTAATCACACTGCTTTGTTCAATTCTATACGAAAGGTGGTACCCTTGCCCAGCTCACTGTATTTAATAAATATAGCCCCTTTGTGGTATTGCTCTACAATGCGCCGCGTAAGGGTAAGGCCCAGGCCCCAGCCGCGTTTCTTGGTAGTAAAGCCCGGCTTGAATACCTTTTTTATATTCGTCTTGCTGATACCCTTGCCGGTGTCCGATACTTCAATAATAGTATGCGTAGCCGTATTAAACAAATCAACGCGGATAGTGCCTTTCCCGTCCATCGCATCCAGCCCGTTCTTTAATAAATTTTCTATCACCCAGTCAAAGAGCGGCGGCGATATCATAGCCGGTATTACCTGCTCGCCATGCGTATCCATTATCACCTGTACCTTGCCACCTGCCCGTTTACGCATATAATCAACCATATATTGCACCTGGGCTACAAGGTTATGTTCCTCCAGCTTAGGTGTGCTGCCAATTTTTCCAAAGCGGTCGGTGATGAGCAAGAGGCGGTTTACATCTTTTTCTATTTCCGGCGCTATATGGCTTGCACCTTCCGTTTCTTTCAGCATTTCTATCCAGCCCTGCAGGCTCGTAACGGGCGTGCCTAACTGGTGTGCCGTTTCTTTGGCCATGCCCGCCCACAACTGGTTTTGCGTACTGCGGTAGCTGCTGCGCTGCGCAATAATAATCACGGTGATAAACAGCCCGATGATGAGTAACTGAACAATCGGGTAATACCTTACTTCCTGCTGCAGCCGGCTCTCGCCATAATAATAGCGGTTGGCGATATAAGGAGTGTCGGAAAGCTTTAATATAATGGGCGCCCGCTCTTTTTTAAACTGTTGCAGCGCACCCGTTAAATAGCCGGCATCCCCTGTTACTTTTGTGCTGTCTATATTGCGGAAGTTGGTAATGCTGTCCCGCTCATCGGTTTCGATGATGGGAATGTCCACATTTTCGCGGATAATTTTTATGGCAACCGGCGGTATGGTTTGCCCTTCGGTATTCATAATCGTCCGTTGCGCCTCCACCCAGGTCTGTACTTTCTGTGTTTCGTCCAGCGCGATTTTTTGCGATAGGTAACGCGAATAAAAAATACTGCCCGATACGATGAGGATGGCAAGAGCAGCCAGTAAATTTCTCCAGTTAAGCCAGCTTATCATAATTTAAAAATAGGCAATGTTTGTATAGTTTATTTCAGAAGAATCCTATCGGGAAATGGAAGAAGTTTTTATAACTAACTGCAGAAAGCGGTCAATACTGAAATGCGGTTGCTTGCCGGCTTAAACAGTACAAAGCCAAAAATATAATGTAACTGATGAACAGGAATCTAAACGAAATGAAAAAAATTTAACTTAAGCCTGCTGTAGTTGTAATGCGTTATTTTTTTTAGTAACAATAGTATGAACAATAATACAAACAGCAACGTTGGTAATAGCTACAACGGGCATCCAGCCGTTTTCTTTATAAAAAGCGCCGGTAAGCAACCAGATAAAAAAATACACATGAAACCAGAGCGGTACCAGCCACGTAATAAAAGGCATGGCTGAGATGGCAGCGGTTCGCCTTTTCCAGCCATACGCAACTGCGAAAAATAACAGGAACACCGCAGTAATAAAGCGATGCTGTGCTGTAATGCCAAACCGGTCATGCAAAAAAGTATCTATATACACCAGTGTTACATACAGCAACACCTGTGAAAGTATTACCGACGCAACCGGTACCAGCGCAAGCAAGCGTGCGTTCTTTTTATGCTTACGGCCGCTCCATAACAGCAATAAGCGCGTAAAAGAAGAATAGAAAAAAACAACGCAGACCCAGCCGAAAAAGTTGCCGTACGGTATGCCAAACCAGTCGGCTGTTAACGGGTTGAGATTGGTGTCGGACCAGTCCCAATGCCACATGTGCAGGCGGTAAGCTACCGTATCCATGCTTACATCTATGCTGATGGCCAGCAACGTATCCAAAGCAGCGCTTGCCCACAGCGGCAGGTGCAGCGCATTGGTAAATAACCAGGCCGTGTACATAATAACACCCCAGCCCATACCAATGCACAGCGGAATGTCCAATGGTGCAGTGCCAAACATGACCATGAATTTTCCATACGTATAGCCCATGTTGGAAATTACATTTACATACTCGAGCAGCAGGCCGAACGCCAGGCCGCCGAGCAGGTAACCCATTTGCGTAACGCCCTGCTTAAGGGCATGGAGAAAGCATAATACGAACAGTACATACATGCACACTTCGGTAAGTGGAAAGCAATAGGCAGGAGCAGGGCCGTAAGGCATACCGTTAAATGGCGGCATAGGTATTTTCTTTTAAAAACAAGTATTCGCCAAAATTAAATGATCGTATTTTAAGCCGTCATTCCGTAGTTGCCGCCGGCCTTAAATTATATTACAATCAAACCAACGGCGGCTTGAGCGCCATGCGGAATCTGTAGCCAGATTAAGTAAACATACTTTTGAGGAAGTACTTAAAAAAGTTACTGAAGATAAAAATTAAATTTCCTGTTCCTGTTGATTGTTGCCGGTTACTTGCAGCGGTATTATTACAAAGTCTGTGTTTTCTTTTTTCTTTGTGTAGGAATCAAAAACACCGGCACCCGTTTATTTTATTTTTATACAAATGATACAATTCAAGGATTTTAAAAAGGAGTATGGCGAATATAAAGCGCTGGATATTCCATCTTTTAAATTAGATAATGGCATTTACTGGCTGAAAGGAACAAACGGAAGCGGAAAATCAACGCTGCTGAAATCGCTGGCCGGACTGCTGCCTTTTGAAGGAAGCGTTGCAATAAATAACATCAGCATTCAGAAAAATAAACAACTGCATCGCCGCACCGTAAATTACGGCGAAGCGGAACCGGTGTATCCTGGTTTTTTAACGGGTGAGGAACTGATTGACTTTTTCATAGCAACAAAAAGTGGTAATAAGAAAATTTGCCTGCAACAGGCAGCACTGCTGCAAATGAGCGACGCACTGCATAAGAAAACAGGCGCTTACTCCAGCGGTATGCTAAAGAAGCTGTCGCTCCTGTTAGCTTTTATCGGCCAGCCCCGTTGGATACTGCTGGATGAACCGTTAATTACCCTCGATACAGCAGCCGTAACGGTAATAATACAGTTGATAGAGCAGCAGTATGAACAAGGTATTTCCTTTTTACTTACCTCTCACCAGGATGTAGTATTCCCGCACCATTCGTTGCCGGTGCAAACACTTTGGATAAAAGATAAAACAATCGTTACCTCCGTATGAAGCCTGTTCTCCGGATACTGCTGAAAGTGCTGGTACAACAGTTTTACCTGCGCAACACCGGCTTCTTCCTGTTCCTGTTTGTAGTGCTGTTTGGTGTAGTGCAAAATCCCTTGTCGTACCATCTCAGTTTAATGCAGGGCATCGTATCGTCTTATACCACACTGGTTATTGCAGTAATAATATGGGTATTGTATGGCTGTAAATGTGTAGTATTTATTCTTAAAGCCCTGGCCGAAAAAGAGCATGCATTTCTTTACCAGTTGCAGGCGCTTACGTTCCGGCAAATTTTTGTTTTGCTGAATGCGGTGCAGGCATTGCTGTTGCTGCCGGTGCTGGTATATGAAATGATTACAGCCGGCGTTGGTTTTTATATACATCAGCCGGTTGCAGCCATTGCTATACTTTTATCAATCGCAGGTATGCAGGTAATAAGCGTGGTGCTGTATTATTACTGTATAGCCTCGCCGGCAAAAAAAGTCAGGTTTACGCTGCCTCTTATTTTCCATTATCATTTACCCAAGCCTTTCTACAGTTTTTTATTATACTACAACTTGTACCAAGGCAAAGTAAAAACAGCGGCCGTTAAGTTTGTTTCCTTTGTATTGCTTTTCATACCGCTGGTATGGAATGGCGATCACTTTGAATTCAGTGATTTTATAATTTTTTTCGGGATAAGTATTGCCGCACATGCGGTGATTATATTTGATGGCATTCAATTCCTGGAGAACGATTTTAAAGTGCTGCGCAATACACCCTTGCCACTGTATAAGCTGTTCCTGCTTTTCCTTATTACCTACACGTTGCTGTTGTTGCCCGAAGCTATTATCCTATGGCATTACAGCCATCGGGTAGCGCTGTCGGTACCTGTTACTTCACTTATTGTTTACTATATAGCCATGCTGCTGTTTTTTACAGCACTATCTTACGAGAAAGGAATAAAAATAGAAAACTACCTGCTGTATATAGGCTTAATCACCGTGCTTTCGCTATTCATTGCACCGCTTAAAAGCTTTGCTGTTGAAGGCTTATGTGTAGCGGCTATCGCATTCGTCATGTTTGCCGGCCTGTATTATAAGTACGAGCGCGAATAACCCTTTTTTAAATACACAACTATAAGTACATAGCAACGGCTTTATGCCGATTGAACGGTTAGTGCTGCAAGCGCTTGCAGCGCTAACCTTAATGCCGGACTGCTGTCGTGCTGAAAATATGATTAAAATATAATATATTATTTGCCGGAATTAAAGCCCAAAAATATATTTGCAGGGTATCAATTAACCAAAACTATGATGATTAAAAAATGTATTCTTTTTGCTTTGTTCGTATCTGTCTCTTGTTCTGTTTTTTCGCAGTGGGATGTTGACGATGACAAAACTTTTAAGTTTGGCATTGGCACCGCGCTTTCTTTACCTATCGGCGATTTAAAAGATGCAACCAAGTTTGGCGTTGGTGTGGAGTTGGGCGGGTTTTATACCATCTCCGATAACCTGCAGGCTTTTGCACAGGCCGGCGTGCACGTTTTTAAAGGCAGCGACGATTATTATGGCGATGCGTCCAGTGTATTGCACATCCCGGCTATGGTGGGCGCGCGTTTTAAAGCCGGCGGCTTCTTTGCAGGTGCCGGTGCCGGTTATGGATTTTATAATGGCGGCGGCGATCCGTTGAGCGGTTTCCTGTATAGTCCGCAGATAGGCTATGAAGCCAGCCGGCTGCAGATACTTGCCCATTACACTTCCACTTCGGTAACGGGCGGCTCGCTCTCCTATTTTGGGATAAAACTGTTCCGTACTTTTTAGGCTGGGCAAAGCCTTTATTTTACAATAATATAAAAGCCATGGCAACCTGCGCCATGGCTTTTATATTATTGTACGTTTAATGACAGATGCTTACTTCAGATGCGGCTTGTATTTATCTGTTTTTACCTGTGCTCCTAAATCGTGCAGAATATTGTACAAGCCGAAGTTGGTCCGGTTGATATAAATAAAATGTTTTACGCCGCGCGCCTGTTTAAACTCCGGCATTTTTGCTATCTTATCGCCATAGGCATACAAGCCTTCAAAATATGCATTCTTGCTGAAGTCGAATGTTTCGCTGGCATAAGGCTTTGCAAACAACTCAATCATTTCTTTGTAAGCGGTATAATAAAATTGTACCTGCTGCGGCGTATCGGCAGGCAATATCATTTCCAGCTTGCGGAAGGCATCAATTGTTTTTTCTTTGTTACTCAACACATCGGAAGAGATAAGCGAAAAGAAGGGATAATAAAAATCATCCGGCAATTGCTTGATGCAGCCAAAGTCTATCACACCTAACTTTTCATCCGGCGTGATCAGGAAGTTGCCGGGGTGCGGGTCGGCATGTACTTTACGCAATTCGTGTTGCTGAAAATTGTAAAAATCCCACAGCGCCTGGCCTATTTTATTGCGCAGCTCCTGCGATGGAGCCGTTTGCAAAAATTCTTTCAGGTGCAACCCTTTAATCCAGTCCATGGTAATAACGCGCTGACCCGAAAGCTCCGGGTAATACCTCGGGAAAACAATATTCTCCAGCCCGCTGCAGGCTTCCGATATTTCTATCGAGCGCTTTACTTCCAGCACATAATCTGTTTCTTCCAGCAGCCGCTCTTCTACTTCGTTTACGTAGGTATTCAACTCTTTCTCACTCATGCCCAGCAGGCGAAAGGCAAAAGGCTTTACTAATTTAATATCCGAAGAAATGCTATCGCCAACGCCGGGATACTGAATTTTTATGGCTAATTGTTTACCATTTAATTCCGCTTTATGCACCTGCCCGATGGAGGCGGCGTTCTCCGATTTTAAGTTGAACTTATCAAAAATTTTATCCGGCGTTTTGCCAAACAGCTTCGTAAAGGTGCGAACGATCAGCGGGCCGGATAGCGGCGGCGCGCTATACTGTGCCTGTGTAAATTTATCGGTGTATGCCGTAGGCAGCACGTTTTTATCCATGCTGAGCATCTGCGCTATTTTAAGCGCGCTGCCTTTTAATTCGCTCAGCGAGTTATAAATATCCTCCGCATTGTCTTCATTCAGTTCGTCGCGGCTCAACTGCGGATTGAAGAGTTTTTTTGAATAATGTTTGATGTAATTGCCGCCTACCTGTATGCCTGTCTTTACAAACTTTGCGCTGCGTGCTACCTTGGTTACCGGTATGCTTTGTTGTTCTTTCATACGTATTTTAAAACCTCATTTTCTCTTTAAACCGGCTGTTGCGCGAGATGAACTTTCCGTAATCTATGATGTTGTCCAAAGGGGAGCGCTGAAACAGATCAAATGTTACATTCACGCCCCGCTCAATAGCTTCATCTGTTTTTTCAAAACCGGTGCTGTTGTCGTTAATCCAGAAGTTAATGATGATGCCAAACTGTACCCACAGCGCGTCTTTATAGCGTTTGGATAAAAACCGGCGGTCTGCCAGTTCACCGCTTGCGAGGCCTTCCTTAATGATGTTATCGGCAAAGTTTTCAAAAATGGTTCTTACGCTGCTCAACACTTCCGGCGTACCAATGCCGGTTGCATGTTTCTTCAGGCTATAGACAACAAAGCTGCGCCTGCTTTTCAGCAATTCGATGTAAGCATAAAAGAAGGCCAGTATTTTTTCGCGCGAAGTATAATTTACCCATACTTCCTGCTGCTGAATTTCGGTGATCGCTTTCGTTGTAAGGTCTGACCAGATCGCTTTTTTGATCGCGGTAAAAGAAGAATAAAATGCGTAGAACTCGGACTCGGTAATATTAAGCCCTTTAGCGAAAACATACACCGATTTTGGCTCTTCATCGTGCGTAAGCACATAGTCTATATAGCCATCCTGTATTTCTGCTGCTGTTGCCATACAATAGTGTGTTGTAAAATGTTTGAATAAATTAACTGCTATAGAAACAGGTACAAGTATAGTGCCCTGTTGCCGGCTATTAAAGGTACGCCGCAAGGATTGTTTGCTACGGAAGTCGTTTGTTAAATTTTGGACGAAGCGGTTAGGGCGAGATTATACATGGACAGAAGTGACCTGTGTTGCCGGCTTTTCTAAAGACGCTTGGAATTTAACATCGAGATAAGAAAAGTATTTGTTGGAAAAGAAAGCTGTATTTACAAGTTATTCACTAAATTGACATTTTAAATTAACCATTTCAACTACAAAAATTGCCGTATGTCAACAAAACACAATCAGGACTCCCGGAGAAAATTTTTACACCAGATCGGCGCTACGGGCTTATTAGCTGCGGTCTCGCCCCTAACCAGCATGGCTGCTAAAGAAAAGGCAGAAGCAAGAACATTGTTTTACGAAAAGAAAATCGCATCGTCCGATACTGTTCGCGTGGCCGTGATTGGCTTTGGCATACAAGGCCACTTCGATTTAGCGGATGCATTAAAAGTGCCTGGCGTGCAGTTGGCAGGTATTTGCGATCTGTATCCCGGCCGCCTTGTGAATGCAAAAGAAAAATATGGCAACGATATTTTTACCACGCGTAATTATAAAGAGATATTAGAAAGAAGCGATGTGGATGCAGTAATTATTGCAACAACCGATTGCTGGCATGCACGCATTACCAAAGAAGCCCTGCAGAAAGGCAAAGCAGTGTATTGTGAAAAACCAATGGTACACAAAATAAGCGAAGGCATGAGCGTGGTGGAAGCTGCTAAAAAATCCGGCAAAGTAGTGCAGGTAGGCAGCCAGCGGGTAAGCAGCATCGTGTTTGCAAAAGCAAAAGAATTATTGGCGGCAGGCGAGATAGGAAAGCTGAATATGGTAAATGCAGTGTACGACCGGCAGAGCGCTATTGGCGCCTGGGAATATACTATACCTTTAGATGCATCGCCCGAAACAACCGAATGGGATAAATATATAGAAGGGCTGGATAAGATGCCGTACGATGCAAAAAAGTTTTTCTGGTGGCGCGGCTTCAAAGAAGTGGGCACCGGCGTTGCCGGCGATTTGTTTATCCACTTATTAAGCGGTACACATTTCATCACCGGCTCCAAGGGGCCACATACGATACTGAGCAGCGGGCAGTTGTGCCACTGGAAAGATGGCCGCAATATGCCGGATGTAATGGCCAGTGTGATGCAGTATGGCGATACGCCGGAGCATCCGCCGTTTGAACTGACCTTGCAGGTAAACTTTATCAGCGGTACGGGCGGCGAAGAAATTACCCGTTTCATCGGCTCGGAAGGCGTGATGGAAGTACGGGGTGACGGGCTTAGTATTAAACACAGCATTCTGCCGGAAGCGCCGGGCTTCGGCGGTTATGATTCTGTATTTACTTTTTCTAAACAAATGCAGGAGGACCTGGAAAAACAATACAATGCCAAGTGGACAGATGCGCAAAGAAAACGCCCCAAAAAAGAGGATGTTTCTTTTAAGGCTCCTGATGGCTATGATGAACACTTAGATCATTTAACCAATTTCTTCGATTCTATACGCACCGGTAAGCCGGTAGTGGAAGATGCGGTGTTTGGCCTGCGGGCGGCTGCACCGGCCTTGTCCTGCAACGACAGCTATTTTCAAAAGAAGATTATTAACTGGGATCCTGTGAATATGAAGCTGGTATAAGCGCATACCTTATTTGTAAGATTCAACATCCCGCACATACAAGTGCGGGATTTTTTGTTGTATAAATGTCATAATGATTGAGAGCAAATGCTTTATTACCGTGCGGTTGAGCAATAAAGGAAGTGCAGTTGCAAACCGGCAGCACTTTTAAAAAAGTTTCAGCCACATACAACTTATTCTGCTGACGCCGTATCCTATAATAAATCACGCATTACTTCAATAAAAATCAAAACACATGAAACAACTTGTTTTGTTAGCTGTCAGCTATTGTATATTGGTAACAGCCTGTCAGAAGAAAGTAAATATGGATGGTATTGGCAATGGCACGGCCGAAGACAATGACAGTATAATAAGAGCCGGCGATCAGGTTATGTATGAAGTGATAACAAAAGATTCGTTGGGTTGGTTTGGTGCCTGGAGCGACTCAACCGGGAAGCTTGTTACCGGAAAGCTTGATAGTGTTTCCTATGGTAACCCCGTATTTTTTCCGGGCGGCTGGACGTATTCTTTTACCTGCCCCAACCAACCATTCCAGGCATTGATTTCGGTGGATGCAGCGGAGTTTCAGGATGATATTACCGTGAACTTATATAAGAATGGAAGGTTGATTAAAAGCAGTACTAATAACCCGGTAATTGGTTTTGCAAAACTCATTTCACTGGCAGAAACCGATAGTTTGGTCGGAACAGCACAGAATCCTATTGTAACCTATGAAGTTTTGGTTACTGATCCGGATACTTCTAAGTTCCAGTCCGACTCCTGGTTGGGTGTATGGGTGGAAGCCGATGGCCAGGGGAGCACTACCGTTACTGATGGAACGGGTGATCCTTATACCAATTCCATGCTTAACCTTTTTGGTATGCCATCCGGCTGGCGGCGTACATTCAGGCCGGAGCATTTTCCTTTTACAATGCGAATGAGTATTCTTCCTTATTCACCTGAAGGAAGTAACGTAACCGTCAATTTTTATGTAAACAGGCAACTGGTAAAAACAGGAAGTTCAAGAGATTTTGTTTCCGGTGAGAATTTTAATTATACAGTACAGTAATGAATATACCGGAAGACCTGAATCTTTACAAAACGATATACCTTCATTTCGGGCACAAAACTTACACAATACGGATTGACGGAAGACGAACTAATTAAAGGCTGCATTAAAAAAGATGCCTCCTGCCAGCACCTGCTTTTTAAGCAATATGCGGGCAGGCTGATGACTGTTTGCCTGCGCTATGCAAGTGATAAGCAGGAAGCAGAAGATATTTTGCAGGAAGCTTTCATTAAAATATTCTCCCACCTTCAGCAATACAGCGGCAAAGGTGCCCTTAATAAATGGCTGAAAAAGATTGTTGTCAATTGCGCGTTGCGATGGATGGAAAAAAAGAAAATTCACTTTATTGAAATAAGCAGTGATGATACTGCCGGTATAGCATCGCCGGATACGGATGCCTTGTCAAGCCTTTCGGAAGAAGAGTTGTTGCATCTTATCAGCAGCTTGCCAGACGGTTACCGTATTGTGTTCAACTTATATGTTATAGAAGCATACACACATGATGAGATTGCCGCCATGCTGCATATTAAAGCAGTTACCAGCCGCAGTCAGCTTCTGCAAGCCAAGCGGTTGCTGCAGCAGGAAGTTTTATCAATAAGAAAAATGGCTTTGTAAAATGATGAATGATAAACAATACAATGATTTTTTTCGTAAAAAACTGGATGATTTTTCATCTGCAGTACCGGACGCTTTATGGCAGAATATCTACGGCAACACTATTCAAAAACAGAACCCGTTAAAGGGAGCAACGAGATATGCAATTGTTTTATTTTTTTTGATATTGACATTTCATACTACTGATGAATTGATCCGGCCAGGTCATAATATTTTACCCGGATTTTCTGTTGAGAAAAGGGATAACATGGAAACTCCTGTTCCTGCCAACCAACAAGATAAAACGGTTAATATACCTGGCAGTAATACTGTTTTGACAGATAATAATCCGGTAAACAATAATGCATGGTTTGTAAAAAACAGCAGGCAGAAGAGGAAGGTAAAACCAATAGCTTTGAACACAGGTATTCTTGCTACAGATAGTACAAACAACCTGTATACTGCAATACAACCCGGCAGAATACGAACGGACACAGGCAAACAAAATACAGGCAGCGTTTTACATAATGAGAAAGACAGAAATAACAACCTCGAAAAAAGATCTTTACCGGAACCCACAGACAGTGCGGCAGCCGATCCTGCGGCCGGCAATGAAACTTCGCAACGGTTTTTTCTTTACTTGTTCGTTTCGCCGGATCTACCGTTAGCCCATGTAAGTGCTGCAGATAAAACTTACCAGCAACTAAGGAACAGCCAGGCTTCCATGCAGTTATCATATTCAGCGGGGGCAAGGCTTCGTATCAATATCAGCAGCCGGTTGTCTTGGAATACCGGAGTGCAATATTCACAGGTAAATGAGAAAATACAGATGCAGAACAAGACGTCTTTTAACCATTATAAAAGTATGGATGTTCCTGTATTGGCAGGCTACCAGGTTTACAAAAACAAGTTTGAAATTGATGTGAACGGAGGAATTATTCTCAATATCAGCTCATCGTACAAAGGATATATTTCGTCCTCAGCAGGCGAGCCGGTGAATATACGGCAGGCAAATGTGTACAGGAATAATATGGCGTTAAGTTACTATGGAGGCTTACATATTGTATTCAATCCAAACCATAAAACCAGTCTTTTCGGAGAGCCTTATTTCAGGTATCAGCCCCGCAGTATTGCCAATTCTTTTCAGCCTTTTGAAGAGAAAATACAGAAAGCAGGATTGTTACTTGGTGCGCGGTATCATTTTACCAAATAAAAGCTATAGCTGCTATTGCATTCTAATAAAGACTCGTCATGTGCGGCGTGTTTTCCTTGCCCATTTTTTCTATAAATTTCCGCTCACTGATAAATGTTTTTTAACAGAGATACAGTCAAGCTTTTTTTATAAGAATACTAATCTTTTCAAAAAAGATAATTTAACGTTGGCAGTTTAGACAAAAGTGTATAAAAATATCTACTTTTAAAGTACGGGAGAGCGCAGTAAATTGCGTTGTGCCGTGCCAAAGCCAGGTAGCAATACTTGGCTTTATTTATACTTAATAATGCTGTTATTAACTGCTATCCAAATAAATTACAACTCATCTTCCCGGTCTTCTCTTTTCAAAACTCCTTTGTATTTTATGTAACCCTCATTTATGATATTTTGATTATACAGAGTAGTATCTGGAAAAAATAATACAATGTGTTTGCAACCCTGACTTACAGCTTGATTAAACTTGTTTTTTATATTATTTTTTCCATTTCCTTCTACAGCTTTTATCTCAAACAAAACGTCGTTCAATGTGCCATCTGGAGTTTTGATGCCGGGTGCTTTCTTTTCACTTTCCAGGATTATCTTATTGCCATTGACAAAAAGTATTTTTTGCACTTGTTTCTCATAATAACCTTTATTGGTATCAAAATGATGTTCGATATGTGTTGCCTGTAAAGCACCTGTACTTTCATCAAACAAAATATTAGTATAATTTTTATCAGCGAGTAGTAAGATAAACTCCTGTTTCCTTTGCAGAATAAAGTCATTCATGCCATTTAATTAAAACTGTAATATAAAAAAGTCATTCCTTTACTCCGGAATGACTTTTTTATATTGATTAGAATAGTCTGTTTAATACAGGCTCGTCATGTGCGGTGTGTTTTCTTTGCCCATCTTTTCTATAAATTTCCGCTCACTGATGATGTAGCCGTTGCCGCGCGCGCAAAAATGCACACGCAGGTTTTCAATGCTCATCGGGTTGCCTTCCGGTATATCTGCAATATTGGTGTGCATAATGTCGTGCCCGTCTATTATTACGTTTAATCCGCTGCCAAAAGCTTCCATATTATCGCCGTTTGTTATCAGCATGGCGGTGTCTTCGCCCAAGCCAACGCCGATGCAGCCGGGGTTGCCGGCTACTGCCTGCGCCAGCCGTACAAACCGGCCGCGCTTTTCAAAATGCGAATCGAAAATTACTTTATCGGTAAAGCGTAAGCCCGTGGCTAATTTTACTTCACTTTTTAAATGCGCTTTAAAAGCATTGCCTTCATAAATCATGGTGCTGCTCATGCTCATGGCGCCGGCAGAAGTGCCGGCAACTACAAATGCTTCGTTGAAGTATTTGCTGCACAAGGTTTTTAAGAAATCAGTGCCGCCAAACGTAGCTGTTAGCCGCAACTGGTTGCCGCCGGTAAGCATTATACCATCGCATTGCAGCAAGCGTTCAAAATAATCTTTACGTGCAGCATCCTCGCGGGTGCGGATATGCATCACACCAACATTGGTGCAGCCTATTTCGCCAAAAGCATTCAGGTAGTTTTGTCCTACTTCATACGGTATGGTAGAGGCGGTGGTGATCACTTCTATACGTGCATCCTGCCCGCCGGTTTCCTCCACGATGCGGCGCAGGATACCCAGCTCAAAAAAGTTAAGATTGTTTTTGTGAATGTCGCCGCGTTCGGTGAGTGTTCCTTTGTCTTCTGCACCGCCAATAGCTATTAGTTTCCCTGTTGGTATCATCATTATAAAAATCGTTTATGAGTACTGCAGGCAATCGTAAAATAGTGAACGATCAATAACAAATATAGCTTAAGGAACTTTAATAAAAGACGGTTTATAGTTCACATAAAATGAACAGCAGTATGGAAAGGTATATAGATGCCAATGTATATAATTGATTTCAATGCAACACACACTTTCCGGATTTATTAAAATGTGCTGAAGAAGCAACCCTTTTCCGGTTGTATAAATTAAAAAAAATGGCAGCATATTCAAGTAGTTGCATATAACAACAGGCAAAACAAAAGCAACTGATTATGCTTCTTTTTATAAACTTAAAGAAACAGGCTCCGCTTTATATTAGGCTTTTTTGTTTTTATCATTTTCATTTTTCATCTGTTTTTAAATGCATGATTAAGTTGCTGCATACCGGAATTAATTTTTACACTGCAAAAGAAATATGCAATAAATTGAGCCGGTGAATGCAGGGAGAAACGCTGAATGATGAATTACAAAGCATGCTTTAAAGCGTAAAGCTAACCACTAAAAATTAAAAATTTCATCTATGAGAATCAATGACATCAAAGTTTTGAAAGGGCCCAACTACTGGAGCATCCGCCGCGGCAAACTCATTCAAATGCGTCTTGATCTGCAGGAGATGGAGCAGCGGCCTACCAATACTATTGAAGGTTTTTCGGAACGGATGGAAGCCTTGCTGCCCACCATGTACGAGCACCGATGCAGCGAAGGCGTGGAGGGCGGTTTTTTTCTGCGGGTAAAAGATGGTACCTGGATGGGGCATGTAATAGAGCATATCGCGCTGGAGCTGCAGACGCTCGCAGGCATGGATTGTGGCTTTGGCCGCACCCGCGGCACCGGTGTGGAAGGCGAATATTTTGTGGTATTTGATTATATGGAAGAGGAGGCGGGTATGTATGCTGCGAGAGCGGCTGTAAAAGTGGCGCAGGCGCTGATTGACGGGGTTGAATATTCGTTAGATGAAGATATTCAAAAACTGCGCGAAATACGGGAAGATACCCGTCTCGGGCCTTCCACCGGCTCTATTGTGGAAGAAGCCGCAAAGCGCGGCATTCCGTACATCCGGCTCAACGGGCAAAGCCTGGTGCAGTTGGGCTACGGCGTACACCAGAAGCGGATCCGTGCTACGGTAGCTTCTACCACCAGCAACATCGCCGTGGACATCGCCGGCGATAAAGAAGAAACAAAAAAGTTGCTGGGCGGAGCAGAAATACCGGTGCCGGGCGGCACCACCGTGCGTGATGAAGAAGGCCTGAGAAGCGCTATTGACCGCTATGGTTATCCGCTGGTGATAAAGCCGATTGATGGCAACCATGGCAAAGGAAACACGACCAATATCACATCTTACGAAATGGCGGTTACGGCTATGGAAAATGCGCAGCGCTATAGCCGCAGCGTGATCGTGGAAAAATTTATTAACGGTGTTGACTTCCGGATATTGGTAGTGAATTACAAATTTATCTGCGCAGCCCTGCGCACACCGGCTGCTGTAACCGGCGATGGCGAACACACCATTCAGTATCTTATTGAAGAAGTAAATAAAGACCCGCGCCGCGGTTATGGCCACGAAAAAGTGTTAACACAGATTACGATTGATAACGATACCAAAAAAATGCTGGATGAGCGGGGCTACACTTTAGAAACAATTCCGCAAAACGGCGAATTAGTGTTTTTAAAATCCACTGCCAACTTATCAACCGGTGGCACGTCCACCGATGTAACCGATGAAGTGCACCCGGTGAATGTTTTTATGGCAGAGCGCATTGCCCGCATTATCGGCCTGGACATCTGCGGAATTGATGTAATGGCGCCCGACCTGGTGCGGCCGGTAACGGAAAGCGGCGGTGCGGTGCTGGAAGTAAATGCAGCGCCCGGTTTCCGGATGCACGTAGAGCCTTCGGAAGGCATCGCGCGCAATGCTGCCGAACCGGTGGTGAACATGCTGTTCCCTAATCGTGGCAACGGCCGTATCCCTATTATTGCCATTACCGGCACCAATGGCAAAACCACGACTACACGGCTCACGGCGCACATCTGCAAAGCGGCCGGTAAAAAGGTTGGCTATACCACCAGCGATGGCGTATATATTCAAAACCAGTTGATGATGAAAGGCGATTGCACCGGGCCGGTAAGTGCACAGTTTGTACTGCGCGACCCAACCATTGATTTTGCAGTGCTGGAAAGCGCGCGTGGCGGTATCCTGCGTAACGGACTGGCGTTTGAGCATTGCGATATAGCCATCGTTACCAACATTACGGCCGACCATTTAGGATTGGCCGGTATTGATACCCTGGAGCAGATGGCGCGCGTAAAAAGTGTAGTGCCCGAAACCGTATATCCGCGCGGTTTTGCGATACTCAATGCAGAAGACGATTTGGTATATGACATGCGCAAAGGGCTGGAGTGTAATATAGCACTGTTTAGCATGGATGAGAATAATCCGCGCATTAAAAAGCATTGCAAAGGCGGCGGCTACGCAGCAGTATATGAGAACGGTTATGTGTCCATTTTAAAAGGCACCTGGAAAATACGCGTACTGCATGTGCGGGACATTCCAATCACGTATGAAGGTAAAGCGGTACATAATATTATGAACACTTTACCGGCAATACTGGCTACTTATATTTTTAAAGAAATCTCAATCGAGGACATCCGCACCGGTTTGGAAACTTTCATTCCTTCGCCTACGCAAACGCCGGGACGGCTTAATTTATTCCAGTTTAAAAACTTCCAGTTCCTCGTTGATTTTGCGCACAACCCGGCCGGGCTGCGCCTTTTAGGCGATTTCCAGAGCAAGCTGAACGGCACGCCCAAAGTAGGCATCATCAGCGGTACTGGCGACCGGCGGGATGAAGACATCAAAGAGTTGGGTAAATTATCCGCACAGTTTTTCGACGAAATCATTATCCGCTGCGATAAAAACCTACGTGGCCGGACACCGGAAGAAATTGTAAACCTGCTTATCAGCGGTATTGATGAGGCAAAGCAAAAAGACATCCCCGTAAAAGTAATTTACAACGAAAAAGAAGCCATTATGTATGCGCACGACAATGCGGTGCCTGGCTCTGTGATTACCATTATGTGCGACGTGGTAGCGGAAGCGCTGGACATGGTGAAAAACCTGAAGGAGAAGGAGGATAAGGGGGGTGGAGGGGTTTATTAGTTCGAAAGAATAACAACTGAAAAATACTTTGATCAGGCTAAGATATACTGCTGAATGGCAGCTTGAATTTAACTACAAATAATTAAAATTTATGGTTTGCGACATACTCATATTGAAAATTAGGATGCTTAATTTTTGTAATGCTCTTAAAGCCGGTTTGTAGTGTTATTTATACAGAGCGTTATAACCTTTAACGATATTTATGAAAATGATTTCTATAACCTCCTTTATTCTTTTGTCTTGCTTGGCAGTTAACGCACAAAAAGCAGGTTTACTTGATTTAAGTTTTGGAAAGAATGGAAAAGTATTAACCGATTCTCTGGGCCTTTATCCTGCATCTACCTGCACCGCTGCAATGAAAGATGGTTCTATCGTTGTTGGTGGCATAATTGCATCTGATAGTGCTTATGGAGGTTTCTTTGCATGTAAGTATTCTTATGATGGCATTCTTGATACTTCTTTTGGGCATAAAGGAATTGCAGTTATAAGAAATTTATGCTACGATGCCGAGGCAATCGCTGTTCAGTCCGACGATAAAATAATTATATGTGGTTATGGGATTACTTTCGTTTCGTAATTTTGATTTAAAGATATAAACATGGAAGCCACACAAAAGCCTTCAACATTTGCACAAATAATAGACAAACTCCGAAATAAAAGTGAACAGGAATTGAAAATGTTGCACGCACAGCTTTTGTCTAACGATATAACAGCAGAAGCCAATAATTTAGTTGCAGAAAACTCCGAAAGTTATAACAGGTATAAAAATATAAAAAAAGGAAATGTAACAAGGCATAAAACAAGTTTAAATACGGTTTTCGGTATTTGGGAAGACAAGAATGTTAGCCTAAACTCAATTAGAGAAAAAGCATGGCAAAGAACGAAATGATTTTGTGTGATACCAACATTTTCATTCATCTTTTCAATGGCCAGGAAGACGTTAAAATGGCATTAACTAAGGTTGGAAATGAAAATATTGCTTTAAGTATTATCACATATGCAGAGATTATTTACGGTACGAGAAAAGCAAAACTGAATACCATAAAAAAATTCTTTGACAGCCTTCGCATTATAGAAATTGATGCAAGCATTTCAAAAACTTTCAGGGGTATTGTTTTAAATTACTCTTACAACCATCATATTAAAATACCCGACGCTTTCATTGCTGCTACTGCTGTGAACATGAACATGACTTTATATACAGAAAACAAAAAAGATTTTGATTTTATTCCGGAAATCAAATTTTACAAACCTTGAATAAATTTTTCACAAATCCACATTCTCTATCTCCACTTGTACAATATTCCAAAATCCATCGTCCTCCATAAACTTAACCCGCCAGTTACCAATTACAGTTGCGTGCGCATCACCAAAATCCAGGATCGTTTCATGCGTACCGGTTACGGTGCAGATGGTATCCTGTATTTCACAGCATATATTCTTATTTTCATCCAAGATTATATCCTCAAACTTTTCCTTCCATTGGTTTACTACTTCTTTCAGGCTTTCTTCGGTAAGGCCGATGTGCGCATTCAGGCAAATATTTTCGTGCGCAAACCAGGGCGTAAAGTTTAAAGGCGCTTTGCAAAGAATGGGCTTAATACAATCTTCAACTGCATAACGCGTGTTATCGTATTCATAATCCGGATAAAATTCATCATAAATAAAACCGCTCATCATGCCGGGTATGTGCATATCATCCAGCTCATGTTTAAACAGCTCTTCTGTAGTAAAGCGATACAATTCTCTGTCTGATATTTTCGGGCTGCAGGCAGTTAAGTCAACGCCATGTCCGCGCATATATTCCAGCAGCTTATTCCATTCATCTTCTATGTCAGCGTCGGGTATATCACGTACATTTTTGAAATGCTGCGGCTGGCCGATTTTATCAAATACACTTATCGTTTTATGCATCTCAAACTGCTTCTCAAATTCGATGATATGGTTGAGAAATGCATGCTCAATCTCCGGGTTAAGTGATATATCTTGTTTATCCGGCTGATAAAAATCGGCGCCATGTTCAAGCATGATTTTCATTTTAAGAAAATCATTTTCCGCTTTTAATTTTTCTTCGTCACTCAGGGGTTTATCATTATCCATGATTCTTTGCTTTAATAATAAAATTCGTATAAAACTTTTTCGTTGCTGCAGGAAATTTAAAAAAAGAATAAATAGCTTTATTTGTATAACGCTCCTTTTATAGCTTACTGCTTTGCTTGTTCAGCAATAATTCACATAAATACAACCATGCAACCTATTATCCAAATTTCGCTCGACCTTACGTCTATTGATGAAGCGCTGGCAACCGCAGCCATGGCGGTGCGGGCCGGCTTCGACTGGCTGGAAGCAGGAACGCCGCTTATTCTTGCCGAAGGTTTGCACGGCGTAAAAAAACTGCGTGCGGCTTTCCCGCAGATACCTATTGTGGCCGACCTGAAAACGATGGACGGCGGTTACCTCGAAGCCGAAATGATGTTTAAAGCCGGCGCTACGCATGTGGTGGTAATGGCACGCGCACACGAGGAAACTATAAAGTGCGTGGTAAAAGCGGGTAAGGATTTCGGCGGCAAAGTAATGGGCGATAACCTGGCCTGCAAAGACATGATCGGCGCCGCCAAACGGCTGGAAAATTTGGGCTGCGATTATATCGTGCACCACATCGGCTATGACGAGCGGCGCGGCATTGCGGCCAAAGGCTTCCGGATGCCAAGTCCGTTGGATCAACTGCGCGAAGTGGCGGCTGCAGTAAGCATCCCGGTGCAGGCAGTGGGCGGCTTAACGCTGGAGCAGGTAGTACAGTGCCCGGCGTATGGCGCGCCGCTCGTAGTGTTGGGTGCGCCTGTAACCATTGATGCGGATGCTTTTAAAGCGGCGGATGATAATATGGAAGATTCGCTGCGCTTAATTTGCAGGGCTGTTCATGCGTATGGAAAGGCTAACGGCAAATAGCATATTACAGTTTAATTTGCTTAAGTATTTTTTATAAAGTCGAAGCTTGATAGTTTCTAATCAGTAATGCAAAAACAGATCGTAAATTTGACTAAACACATTGTTATGGAAATAGCACAGCAGCCTTCAATATTTGCACAGATGGTAGATAAACTTCGTGACAAAAGTGAAGCAGAACTTAAATTATTATACACACAGTTATTTGCAAATGACTTAGCGGAGGAATGGAAAAATAGCACACAGGAAACGGGTTTTAAAAATGCTACAGAAGAAGACATTATAAAAGCTATTCAAAAGAACCGCTACCAGGGGCAACATGCATTAGATGATAATTGATGCCAACGTGTGGATTAAATATGCCAGGAGTAGAGATATTACTCCGCTTATGAATAAATTTACTATTTATCGTCTTATTCCTGTAATTAATAATTATTTGCTTTCAGAAATATTCGATGCAATTATTGAAAATAAATAGATGCATCAAAGGGGCGCAGCTATGATTATTGATTTTATTAAAAAGATAGCAATTGCAGATATTGAAAAAGCAGTGTACGCTATAAGTCCCGATCCTAAAGATAATTATCTCTTCGATCTTGCTGTTCAAAACAATTGTGTTTTTATAATCAGTGACGATACACTTTTGCTAAATTTCAGGTTAAATCCTGTTCCGGTACATTCCGGTAATTGGTATTTGAAGAAGTTCCCTGTTTAGCCATATTTCTATACCCTTATCAACCTTTTACTTTTTTCAAAAGCCAATAACACTATTTCTGTAAACGCTCAAAAGCCATCCCCACTATGAAATCCGCAGCCGTTGTAAATTATGCCAATCAAAAAGGCGCTGTTGAAATTCGCGAAGTAGAACAGCCTCTTATCGGTGAAGACGATGTACTGTTGGAAGTAGTGAATGTGGGCGTTTGCGGCAGCGACCTCCATCAATGGACGGCCAGTCATAGCTGGCCGGTGAATTACCCGGTGGTACTGGGTCATGAATTTGGAGGTCATATTGCAGACTTGGGCAGCCGCGTAACTGCCTGGCAAAGGGGCGACCGCGTAGTAAGCGAAACCGCCGCTGTTATTAATCCCGCCAGCCCGCTAACCCGCGCCGGGCTATACAATCTCGACCCCGGTAGAAAAGGCTTTGGCTACGGTGTAAACGGTGCGATGACACGGTATGTAAAAGTACCTGCGAGATGCCTGCATCATGTGCCAAACAACCTGCCTTTTGAACAGGCATGCCTTACCGAGCCTTGCTGCGTGGCTTACAATGCAGTGGTGAACAACTCGCGCATCCAACCCGGCGACAGGGTAATTGTTTTAGGTCCGGGCACTATCGGTATTCTCTGCGCAGCGATGGCAAAACTGTGCGGCGCAGAAGTGGCGGTAACCGGTCTTGCAAGCGATGAACAGAGGTTGAATATCGCCAAACAATACGGCTGCGAAACCATCATCGGCGATGCAACGGCCTGGGCGAAAAAGGAAGACGGCTTAGGCGCCCATACTATCATTGATGCTGCAGGCACCAGCTATACCTTGAAGATTGCTATGGACTTAGTACGGCCGAATGGTCATATCACCAAAGTAGGCTGGGGCCCGCAGCCGCTGGGCTTTTCGCTCGATCCGCTGGTGCAAAAAAACATCACGCTGCAGGGCAGCTTCAGCCATAACTGGCCGGTGTGGGAAAAAGTTATTGACTTATTGGCAAGTGGTAAATTAAATGTACAGCCCATTATTGGTGGTGTATGGCCCCTTGCCCAATGGGAAGAAGCATTTACCCAAATGCACAACGGTAATATTGTAAAAAGCGTTCTTAAACCTGTTTAATCTATGCGGCTACAAAACAAAGTAATCATTGTAACGGGCAGCACAACCGGCATTGGCAAAGCTATTGCCCTGCGCTGTATTGCGGAAGGTGCACAGGTAATATTGCATGGATTGGAAGAAGGTTGGGGCAACGAGGTATTGCAGCAAACAGGAAACGATAAAGCCGTACTGCACATTGAAGATATTACTAATGAAGGCGCGCCGCAGCGGCTGGTTGATCTTGCCATCAACACTTTCGGTAAGCTCGATGCGGTGGTAAACAATGCGGCGTTGGTTGCTTCGTCCAATATTCAAACAACAGACATTGCCTTTCTGCAAAAAATACTGGGCATCAATACCATTGCACCTTTTGCATTGATAAAAGCAGCCCTGCCGCATCTTACACAATCCAAAGGCTGTGTGCTCAATATCGGTTCGGTGAATGCCTATAGCGGCGAGCCCAACCTGCTGGCTTACAGCATGACGAAAGGCGCACTGATGACAATGACGCGTAACTTAGGGGATACGCTACATCGCGAAAACGGCGTGCGCGTAAACCAGGTAAACCCTGGCTGGGTACTTACCGAAACAGAGATACTACGCAAAAAAGAACATGGCTTGCCCAACAATTGGTACGAGGCTATATCGCCTGTATATGCACCGGCAGGCCGCATCTTAAAGCCTGCAGAGATTGCAGCCGCAGCAGTCTATTGGCTGAGCGATGAATGCGGGCCGGTAAGCGGTCAGGTAATGGACCTGGAGCAGCATCCCTTTATCGGGCGCAACCCGCCGAAAAATAATGATGCGATAAAGAAAGAATAATTTTTTGGTGACGGGCTGCTGTTTTTTATGGCAACGCCTGTTGCCACGCCTGTCTGCCGTCAGGCAGGCTCGGTTCAAAGTTCCGTTTACATAGCAGCAGTGATACCATTTATACAATGACTATAACCTGATATATTCCGCTGAAATGCTTTTCTGGCAATAGTTTCAGGCAAATTGAACAGACTGATTTACAGTATAACTGGCATAACAATACAATTCACTCCAACAATAAAACATTTTTATGATTGTAAGGATATGGCATGGCCGCACCACCACCGCAAACGCGGAAACTTACCGTGCATTTGTGATCCAAAGCGGAATAAAGGATTATACGGCAATCAGCGGAAATGCAGGTGCGCAAATCTGGCAAAAGGAGGAAGGTGACATTACCCATATCTGGACCGCTTCGTGGTGGAAGGATTATGAAAGTATAAAAGCGTTTGCCGGGGAAGATTATACCAACGCCCGTTATTACGAAGAAGACAAAAACTACTTATTGGAGTTTGAACCCGAAGTAGTGCATTACGAAGCGTATGACTTCAGATAAAAACATGCTGCACTGATAAATTATAAGTGTTATGTTAATGGTAAAACGACAAACATTAAAATTGAAAATCTCTGTTCTCACCTTTCACCGCTGATAATTGGTTAGAACACTATATACTTAACGTGCCATTAATAATTAAAAACAAACCAAACAGTGTAGGCTTACTTTATATTGAGAAGGATGACCTCGAACATAAATAAACGTAGAATTGCAATCTTGTAATCGCTGTTACCAGTTGTTTCATAAGGCGCCTTTTTCGGTTCGGTCGCGCCGAAGGCGCGGTTGGAAAAATCCGAAGGTAATTTTTTCAAAGAAGCGAAAGCAGCGCTGTTGAAACAACGAAGCCATGCGGCTTGAGCAATAAAAGCAATTAATGAATTGAGCAATGCCTGGTAAAAGCAATTGGTAAAACATGGGTTAGCTTCCCGCTTTGCAAAACAGGCACTGCAGAGCAAAAAATTCATTTCAATTAATATTTTTATAAACAGCCTGCTCCGAAGGAGCAATACATCAAACAACAAAACTTATCATGCCCCGGTTAGCAGCCTTTCCCAAAGCCTACATGCAGGCGCTCTGCAAAGACGGCACTATGCGTGTCGCAGACTGGATCCAGCTTGCAGCTACACTTGATATTGACGGACTCGAATGGTACGCCGGCTTTTTGGAAATGCAGGACCAAAATAACTGGACTATCTTTCGCCGTATGGT
Source organism: Ilyomonas sp. (assembly GCA_965247435.1). Taxonomy (GTDB): domain Bacteria; phylum Bacteroidota; class Bacteroidia; order Chitinophagales; family Chitinophagaceae; genus Ilyomonas. Next base: position 5,404,354 of record OZ252019.1, read on the forward strand.
TGAAGACAGCGGGAAGGTAATACCTATGCTTTGCTGCTCGCCCGATTTTACACATCCGGATACATCTTTTCGTGAAAAAGAAATCAGTAAGCAGAAGACCTGGATTGATATGACCGTTGCACTTGGCGGCTCCTATTGCCGGGTACTCTCCGGTCAGCGCCGGCCTCAACTTACAGAAGACGAAGGCATCAGGTTAGCGGCCGATTGCATTTATGCCTGCCTGCCGTACGCAGCCGAACATAAGATTACGCTGATACTCGAAAACCATTACAAAGATGATTTCTGGGAGTACCCCGAATTTGTTCAGCAGGGAGATGCATTTTGCAAGCTGGTTGATCTTATACAGCATCCTTATTTCGGTGTAAATTACGATCCGAGCAATGCTTACCTTGCCGGCGAAGACCCGGTTGAGTTATTGAAACGGATATCGCATCGCATAGTTACGATGCACGCCAGCGACCGTTATGTAAAGGAAGGAACAATAGCAGATTTGCGCCGGGAAGAAGAAGGTACTGCCGGCTATGCAAAGCGGTTGAGCCATGGAGAAATAGGTAAAGGATTAAATGATTATGATGCCATTTTTACCGAGTTGAAACGTGTTGACTTTAACGGCTGGATAAGCATTGAAGATGGCGTTGACGGGATAGCGCAATTGCAACGCAGTGTACAGTTTCTGAAACAGAAGATTGCGCAGTATTGGCCTGTTGATAAACATGATGAACTTGCATAAAACAATCCGCAAAGCCGAAAATCGAGTAATGACTCAATTTGAAATATACAAACTAAAAAACCTGTCAGGTTAATACACTTTACAGCTAAAAGACTTTACAACATCACAGGTTACGCTCCATTATTTTCAAACCGGGCTACTACCAAAAATTGCTATGATATTTACTTTATTGAAGCGCGGCGTTACAGTATAAACACTTCCTTTAATCATTCTTCTAAATTCTTTTCTTTATGATTGATACCAGTTCTATCCCAACATCCATAGCGCCGTGGTTATCCGTTCGCAGCAGCGCAAAAGCTGTTGCATTTTATACCGCTGCATTTGGCGCCGTGGAAACGTACCGCCTCGAAGACCCGGACGGCAACGCCGTAGTACAACTTGCTGTTGACGGCGCTGCATTCTGGCTGAGTGATTCTCCGGCTGATGATGCCAGCCCCGAAGCAATTGGCGGCGGCTCCGTGCGGATGATCTTAACGGTTGCAGACCCGGATAAGCTCTTTAAACAGGCTTTGGCAGCCGGCGCTGCCGAAGTGTTTCCCGTAGGCGAAGAGCACGGCTGGCGGTTGGGAAGATTAACAGACCCGTTTGGCCTGCACTGGGAAATCGGCAAGCAGTTATAACAGGCGTATGATTTAAGCATATAGCCATCCGGAAGAGCCTAAAAATTAAAAATTATTCAAAGGCAAAGCGGGTATCAACCCCGTTTCCACTGCTGCTTTAATAAGTATCCATATACCGGTTATCTATCTTCTTTTCTTCCAACCGCTTTAAGGGTATTTGCATGCCGCCGGTTTGTTCCAGCCAGTCATACAGCTCGCCCCGCATTTTTTGTATCAGCGGTTGGTAAGCCGCTGCACGGATGAGGTTTTTCTTTTCTTCCGGGTCGTTCTTTACATTAAAAAACTCGCTGATGTCCCAAATGCCGGGATAAAAGATAAATTTATAATCGCCTTCGCGAACGCCAAATGTAGTGGGCGTTTGCGGAAAAGCATATTCCCAATAATATTCATAAAAAGCGCGGTTGCGCCACGGAATGCGTTCTCCTTTCAGCAGCGGATAAAAAGACTGCCCCTGCATCTGCTGCGGCTTTTGCAGGCCTGCCATATCCAGTATGGTTGGCGCAATATCTATGTTCTGAATTATCTCTTCCAGCGGCCTGCCACCGGCAATGATACCGGGGGCATATACGAGCAGCGGCACTTTCATGCTTTCTTCGTACATATTGCGTTTGTCTATCAATCCGTGCTCCCCCATCAAAAAGCCATTATCGCCCATATAAATGAGGATGGTATTTTTATCCTGCCCGCTTTCTTTAAGGTACTGCATTAACCCGCCAATGCTTTCGTCTATGCTCAGCAGTGTTTCGCAGTAGCTTCTGTAAAAATCATTAAAAGAGATGGCGCCGTGATACGGATAGTCAACACCATGCCAGCTATAGCGCTGGCTATACACCCAGCGGGGAATATCGTTTACATTATAGTTCGTATCATTCTTTACCATGGCACCGGTTGGGCTTTGTGCAGTATTGCCATAGACAATACTGCTGTCGGAAGCTGTAAGATTGATGGTGGATGGATAAGGGACCGGTTTGTCTTTGTAAACGCCGCGGTACTTTTTAGCGGGCATAAATTCGGCATGAACGCCTTTGTGGGAGAGGTAAACGAAGAACGGTTTATGCTTATCCTGCTGCTTCATCCAGCCGATTGCATTTTGGGTAAGCAGGTCGGTGATATAGGTACTGTCGCCGAACGTTTTTTCTTTGCCGTTGATGTTTAACGTCGGGTTATAATACACGCCCTGCCCGCGAAAGCTTTCCCATTCATCAAAACCTTTCTGCGGGTTGTTGCCGGCTTCGCCGATATGCCATTTGCCAAAGAATGCGGTGGCGTAGCCCGCCCGCTGCAGGTATTGCGGAAAAAAGATAAGATTGGGCGGAAGCGGCGAGCTGTTATCAACTACGGTATGCTTGTGCGCATACATGCCGGTGAGAATGCTGGCGCGGCTTGGCGAGCATAGCGAAGTGGTGACCGATGCGTTCTTTATCCATATACCTTCATGCGCCATTTTATCCATATTCGGCGTTTGCAGCCAGGGCACTTTGCCGGTAAACCCCATAAAATCGTAGCGGTGGTCATCGCTGAGAATGAAGATAACATTCAATGGTTTTGTATTGCTGTTTTGGTGCATAACAAGCAGTTGCTTTTGCTGAGCTGCAGTCTGTAGCGCAACTAATATGGCAAGGCTTATAAAAAGGTTTCTTTTCCGGTGCATAAAGGCGGAGGTTTTATTAGTTTCGATACCCGTTTGTTTTGAACAAGGCCTGTTTTTGAATACGTTGGTGCAATGCATTTCAAATAAAACCTGCAACGCACGCCGTTACTTATAATAGACAAACAATTATAAAGTAATTGATTGCTTTTTTATCACTCCTTTTAGTCATTGCCGCACCGCTGCGCGCTGCACTCCAAAGCTGCATAATATTTGAATACACATCAGCAGCGCTATAAAAATTTTCTTTAACCTCATCACACGCACGACTATGAAAATCACCTGCACCATTTCATTGTTTTTTATTGTATCAGTGTGTTTTACCGCCGGGCTTTTTGCGCAAAACAGCCATCCGTTGTCCAATCCAAAAGCTACGCGGGAAGCGGTTGCACTGTACCGTTATATCAATGATATGTTTGGCAAAAAAACATTGTCCGGTCAAATGTTTTCGGGCTGGGGGTTTGATGAAATCAAATACATCAATGGTATTACCGGTAAATACCCGGCTATTAAAGGGCTGGATTTTATCCATGCAAGGGAAAACGATTCGGTGGTAAAGGCGGCCATCGAATGGTGGAAGGCCGGCGGCATTCCAACCATCATGTGGCACATGGGTGCACCGGGCATCGGTGAAGGGTATGAGAACAGTAAGAAGGAAATAGATATAGACAAATGCTTTGAAAAGGGAACGGTAGAGTATGATTCTTTCTGGACAGAATTAAAAGCAAAGGCCGACCTGCTGGAGCGGTTGCAGGCTGCAAAGGTGCCGGTACTCTGGCGCCCGTTTCATGAGCTGAACGGCAATTGGTTCTGGTGGGGAAAGCAGGGACCGGAAAAGTTTAAACGCTTATGGACAACCCTATACAACTATTATGTGCACGACCGCAAGCTGAACAACCTGGTATGGGTGCTTTGCTATACCGGCAAACCGGACAGTAGCTGGTATCCCGGCGACCAGTACGTGGACATAGCCGGCGCTGATACCTACAATGTTGGCGACAACCCCAAGCCGGAAATGTATAAGGCGGTAAAAGATATTGTGGGCACGCGCATTCCTATTACCTACCACGAATGCGGCGTACCGCCCAACCCGGATAGCTGCCTGCAAAAAGGGGTGGTATGGTCGTGGTGGATGGAATGGCATACCAATTTTATAAAGGGCGTAGATACCACATACCTGAAATATGTTTACAACCACGACCTCATCATTACCCGCGACGAGGTGCCCGACATTATGAAGGTGTACGGCAAAGGGAAGTAAAAGGCAGCAACCATAAGACAGAGTGTAAACATCTTTGATACGGCAAAGTGAGCCGGTTAAGGTATGCATTAGAAGTAATTTATAAGAAAGAATAACAAACCTGTATGCAAAGCTCTTTTTGTTGTAATATTCCTATGTTGCATACAGCTATAAAGGAAAGTTTAAAGTATAATTTTTAAGAACAGGCAGCATTCTGATTGGTATAATCATCATTCGTGCTATGAAATACTTTATCGTTAGTATTGTATTTGTAATGTCATCCTGCAACGGGCAGCTTTTAGATGCGCCGGCAACTCCGCAAACGGTTTGGATAGATGCTGCAACACGAAGCGACACCATCATTACCAATGTGGATAATCATGATCCTCTTTTATATTATGCCTCCAAAAACTGGCAACAATCACCGGATACCAGCCTCACGCACGGTTACCGGTTTATCGCCATCCGTTTTAAGGATAGTATTTTGGTAAAGCCTTTTAACGACGTTTCCACTAACTACCGTGGTCCGTTCATTCTTAAAGCCAATAAAGAAAATGATACATTAACAGCGCAAAACTTTATTGATACGGTTAACACCTATGCAGCCAGCATTTTTATACGGCTTCGCTAATATATTTTTCGAGGGACAATTTTTGATAAATAAATGGTTTAATAATCTTTGCTTTGTAAGCTATTTGCCCAGCCTGCACCAAAACACAAGTCTACCACCTGTACAGATTGTAAGAAAAATGCAATTTCGTACACTTATTTATTTACCCATTTTCAAAAGCTTGTTTTCCCGATTTTTATGTACACTTTCTCCAATCCTCATATCACCTTTGCAACAATGGCGGATATTACCGCTATCAAAGACCTGCTCAACAGCGCTTATCGTGGTGAGTTGTCCAAACAAGGCTGGACCACTGAAGCGCACCTGATCAGTGGCGACTCCCGCACCAACGAAGAAAGCCTGATACAGGTGATGCAGCAGGCGGGCAGTGTATTTTTAAAATATACCAACGATGCGCAGCAACTCATTGCCTGTGTAAACCTGCAGCAGCACGGCCATAAATTGTATTTAGGCATGTTCTGTGTAGCGCCGCAACTGCAGGGCGGCGGTATTGGCAAGCAGCTTTTACAGGCGGCCGAAGAATATGCAAGGCAGGTGCACTGCACAGCTATCTACATGTCGGTGATTACTGCCCGCACCGAATTAATCCAATGGTACGAGCGGCATGGCTACGCAGCTACGGGCGAAACAAAGCCTTTTATTGAAGATGCCGTTACCGGTAAACACCTGCAGCCACTGGAGTTTATGATACTGGAAAAAAGCATTGCCTGATTTACTAATTTATTTTTTAACTGCCTGCTTTTAATCAATAAGTACTTAGCATAAAACAGACGCTCATTACCCGGTGGTGTTAAAACAGTAATCGCTGCACAATCGTCTATTAATTTGGAAATTTCAAAACAACAATCAGCTTTACCTGATTAATACAACAGTACCTGCCTGGTGTATTCTTTTCCCAATGAGGTTTTCCATTTGCAAATCGTACAGGTAAAGGCCGGCCTGCTGCGGATTGCCTTTTACTGTTCCATCCCAGCCTTTATTACTGCTGCTGGTTTGAAAAATAACCCCGCCCCACCGGTTATAAATGGTTAGCAGTATCAGCCGGTTTAAATTAGATGCAGGTACTTTAAACACATCATTTAAAAAATCGCCGTTAGGTGTAAATGCGCCGGGCATATAAATGGGGAAATCGCACTGGTCATATACCTGCACCGTGTCTGTTTTGCTTCCGCAAACATTCGAAACGTTTACCGTATAGATCCCCGGTTGATATACTTTGTAATGAGAAGCCGTGGTTGGCAAAGCATTCATCCAGGTATAACTATTATAACCATCGGTTGCACGAAGGATGAGGCTGTCATTTTTATGCAGGCAGGTATCCAACCCGAGTGACAAAGCTGCCGGATTTTTATAAATACTCACTTTATACAAACTTACACTGTCGCAGCCTTTACTGGTTTTGTACGAAGCGTAATACATACCTGAATCGCTTACTATCGTTTTATCAGGCAATTGGTAAGCGCCGCCTTCACACAGTGCAACCGCATGAATGTTGGTTGTATCAACAACATCAATACAGCAGGGAATATTTTTCTGGCAAACGGTACTTCGCCGGATAGCCGTACTTACCGTATTCTGAACAACAAAGAAACCGGTTGAAAGCTGCGGATCATTTACTCCGGGTATATTACTTGTATGAATGTTGTTGGTATTGCCATGGAAGGATGGTATTGTTTCCTGTATCATGTTTACAGCCATGCTATCGCAATCAAGCCTGCCTGCCGGGTCGGTGCGCAACATGCGGAAAGATTTAGCTAAGCTGCCAAGAAAAACATCATACCCGTTATTCGCTTTTACAAAACACAATGGCTGCGCGTCTTCCGCTGTTTTACCATATTTCCTGCTCCATTTTATATTTCCATCTTTATCAATTTGTGTTACTACCGGTTTCTGGTCGCTGGAAAGCAGCAGCAGGGCCTGGTTGCCCGAACTGCCATCGGGTTTTGCATCAATAATACCAATGAAATCGTTTGCCGGATGCAGCGTGATCATCTTTTTTATATTCCCTTTATCATCCGTTATTATATTCAGTTCTTTTGATACGCCAAGCGGATCACCGGCAGTAGCAATATTGGTGGTGGTTTGAAAAGACAGGCTTCCATCCGGCAGTTCCGCAGCACCGCTAATATTGGGTACAAACAAGGGGTCGTCGTACGCATAGCTGCTTTCCCATGCTATCAGGCCCGTTGAAGCATTGAGGGCGAGGAAATGATATTCGCCGTTATTAAAATTGGTATCATACTTATAAACAACATCGCCTACCACAATGTTTCCGTTCCGGGTTTGAGTAATTACTTTCTTTGGAAAATCAATAGCCCCGGAACTAAAGTCACCGGTGTTGAGCGTAGTCATCCATTTTATAGTTCCGTCCCCGGACAAACAAACCAGTCTTCCATAAAAAGGATGCGCTACCGCTGTTGTGAGATAGGCTGCAATGTCGCCGTTAGCAAGGGTAATGATATTGGAAAACGAAAGCGGATCGGTGGTGGCATTGGCAAAAAACCGGCTCCATAAAACGTTACCGTATTTGTCTGTTTTGGCAATAACAGCCGCTGTGCGTGGCGGCGGCACTTCCGTATTATCGAAAAATACACCATGCTTTGTAACGGAGCCGGAAAGATAGCAGGCCGACTCCGGCCCTATAGCCATATCGGTAAAGGCCAAATCTGTCCATGGATGGTTGCCATTGGCTGCAAACGGCGCCGTGTATTGGTAAGAAAAAATGACGTTTCCCCCCGGCGTAAATTTAGTTAGGCCATGATAATAAAGCCTGTTGGTTTGCAGGCAGAGAACATTGCTGTCGGGTGTTACAAGCGCCTTTGAGAAAGTAAGAAAATCTGAAGCGGTATAGCTATAGGCGAAGTAGTTGCTGTCACAATCCTGCGCTGATAAAGTTAGCGTAGTTAGCAGACTGCAAATACTTAGCAAAGCGCAGTTATATTTTTTAAACCCTATCATTGTGGCCGCTTCCATTTACGCATTTAGCATATAGTAAGATGCAATGTAATTCAGTTATTAGTTTTAAAATAGTTAAGTATATTATCAACGTTAAACAGACTTAAAGCAATATTGTTCTTCGTTGCGATGCAGTGTTATTGCCGCCTGATTTACAGTAATACAACAGCTTCATCAGGATGTATGGATAAAACGGGTTGTCTATTGTTTTGGCGCGCTTTTTTCGTTCTCCACATTACCTAAAAAAGAACAACAAACGATAAGCCTTGAGTGATGGATAATGTTGACCTGATACTTATGTCTTTTACTTGTACCACATCGGTTCTTTTGTTGCACGCATTGCAGGTTACGCTGTATTTATTAAGGATAAACAGGTCCGGCACTTTACATCACCGGGAAGTACAGCTTCGTTATCCACCTGCTGGTGTCCCGCTCTTTAGTTCTGTCTGTTATCAGGTACTGAAAAGGGATAGCCATAGACGTACGCTGATAATCCTGGAAATATTGCTGTAGCTGGTTGTACGCGTTGTTTACCGCGCCGGTACCGCCCGTAACCGTAGTTGTTAAAAACCTGCCCGGCACCATCCGTTTGTACGTGATATCGCCATTTTCCCGTAAAAGCTTATCCGTGGGAATGGCTACCATAAGCTTATACTGCTGCGCAGTTAACTGTGTAATATTCATCATCGGGTTGCCTGTTTGCGCCGCATTGCTGCTTGCTGCATACGCCTGCAGTTTGTTTACCAGGCTATAGATTTCATTGGTTGAGGGATACGCGTTTATAATTTTATCGGTGCTCACCAGAAACGTATCGGCCGTAGAGGTTTGCGAGATAGTAATGCCATAAATGTTTTCGTTTTTACTTAAAAATTCTTTTACCCTGTTCAGCACAAGGGCGATGGTCTTTTTCGTTTCCACCGCTTGCCGGTATTGCTGTATTCTTGCTACCGGGTTTGTTCCCGTAGCAGTAGTATAGCTCCATTGCAGCAGCAGCGAATCCGGTGTTACCGGTATCGTTAGCAGCGTGGTTTGTATCGTGGGCTGCGCACCTGAAACAGCGATGGATAATGCGTTTTGCAATACCCGCGTTATACGGAATGTATCGTTTTGATAAATAAACGAATAGTCCGGCGTTAGTCCTGCTCCTAACGTTAACCGGGTATTACCGGGCCACAACCGTTTCCAGGTTTCTTTCTGTTGCAGGGTGCGGCTGGCGCCATCCTTAGAGCAGGGAAGGGTTGCAATATTGGATACCGTAAGCGTGGCAGGAATAAAAAAATAAATGCCTCCCCATGCCGCCGCGAGAAGTAGGACCAGTACAATAATAATTTTCTTCATAAGCAAACAACCGCTTTTGTAAGCCGTTTTGTTACCGGCAAACATACCATGGAGTGGTTAAACAAACAGCAGCTCTGGATACATTTAAGAAATAGCAAACAATAGTTTAGTAAAAATCGGTTTATTTTACCGGCTTGTTAGCCGCAAAAGCACAAAGACGCAAATTAATGATTTCACCTGCCATTCTCCTATCTTGGTGTTTCCGCGGCAAAAAAAGGCTGTTGTTATATCATCATGTTATCAATCAATCGTAGTATATATTGTAGTCTTGCCTGCCTGCTGTTTGTTGCCTGCCATTCCGCAAAAAAACAACCTGCGCCGGATACCGTATTCCAATTACTTACTCCTGCACAAACCGGTATCTTTTTCCGCAATGCGGTAAAGGATACAAAGGCGATGAACATCTTTAACTATCACAATTTTTACAATGGCGGCGGCGTAGCCATCGGCGATATTAATAATGATGGTAAACCGGATATTTTTTTTACATCGAATCAGCACAGCAATAAATTGTACCTCAACAAGGGGGCCTGGCACTTTGAAGATATTACGGGCAAAGCAGGCCTGGCCAGCGCACACCAATGGCATACCGGCGCTACGATGGCCGATGTAAACGGCGATGGCTGGCTGGATATTTATGTATGCAATGCGGGCATCGTGCCGGGCGATGACAACAGCAACGAGCTATACATTAACCAGCGCAACGGCACGTTTAAAGAAGAAGCAAAACAGTATGGATTAGATGATAAAGGGCTTTCAACGCAGGCTGCATTTTTTGATTATGACCATGATGGCGATCTGGATTGTTTTGTAATGAACAACAGCAACCGTTCCGTTGACAACTTTGGATATACGGCTATAAACCGCAATGTCCGCGACCCGAAAAACGGTGACCGCCTGTATAGAAATGATGGCGGACACCTGCCTGCCGGTAAGGCACATTTTACCGATGTAAGCGCAGCCGCCAATATCTGGGGCAGCGATATTGGCTTTGGGCTGGGCATTGCCGTTGGCGATGTAAACGGCGACGGGTGGGACGACCTGTACATAGATAATGATTTTTACGAGCGTGACTATCTGTACATTAATCAGCGCAATGGTATGTTTAAAGATGTGATTGATTCGGCCATGGGGCATATCAGTAATGGCTCGATGGGCGTGGACATGGCAGACTACAACAACGATGGCCGGCCCGACATTTTTACGGCGGAGATGCTGCCTGAAGAAGACTACCGTTTAAAAACCACCGTAAAGTTTGACGACTACGATATTGAAAGTACGAAAGACCGGCTCGATTTTCATCATCAGTTTACAAGTAATAGTTTGCAGTTGAATAATGGTGATAATACCTTCAGCGAGGTATCGCAACTGGCCGGCGTGGATGCAACGGGCTGGAGCTGGAGCGCTTTGTTTTTTGATATGGATGGGGACGGCTGGAAAGATTTGTATGTATGCAACGGCTTGTATAAAGACCTGACCGACCAGGATTTTCTCGAATATATTAATGAAGAAAAAGCCAGCGGGGCTATCTCACCCGCTGCCGTAACGATGGAAGGCCTGCTGCAAAAAATTCCGTCCGTAGCCATACCCAACTATGGCTTTATCAACCAGAAAAATTTATTGTACAGGAATGCAACTGCAGGCCTGGGCTTCCATACCAACAGCTTTAGCAGCGGCGCTGCCTACGCCGATCTCGACGGCGATGGTGATCTCGACCTGGTGGTGAACAACATCAACATGGATGCGTTTGTTTACCGCAATACAACGGAAGAAAAAGCGCATCCGCATTACGTATCGGTAGCGCTCAAAGGCAATGGCGGCAATACTTTTGGCCTCGGCGCCAAAGTAAAAGTCTATGCAAACGGCACACTGCAACTGCAGGAGCAAATGCCAACGCGCGGCTTTCAGAGCAGTGTGGAGCCGGTGCTGCATTTTGGACTGGGAAGCGCTGTATTTGCAGACAGCATAACCGTAGAATGGCCGAATGATAAACAGCAGGTTTTGACCAGCGTAAAAGCAGATACTACCATTACGTTATACCAACAGGAGGCGCTGCAAAACAGCAGCCATCAGCCGGCAAAACAAAACGCCATCTATACCGATATAACCGCTTCAGCGGTGCAGGGCAGCATCACGCACCGCGAAAACGATTTTATAGATTTTGATAAGGAAAGATTAATCCCAAAGCTGCTCTCCACCGAAGGTCCGAAGCTGGCGAAAGGTGATGTGAACGGCGATGGCCTCGAAGATTTTTTTATGGGTGGCGCCACTGCTGATACCGCGAAGCTGTTTATCCAGCAAAAGGATGGGCGCTTTATACAACTGCTTCAGCCGGCTTTTATTAAAGACAAATATTACGAAGATGCCGGCGCTGCTTTTGTGGATGCCGATGGCGACGGCGACCTTGATTTAATTGTTGCATCGGGCGGCAATGAAGCGCAGCAAGGCACGTATTATTCGATGGCAAGAATGTATCTGAATGACGGCAGGGGCAGCTTCACAAAAGACATTAAAGATTTTCCGCCGGTGGCAATCAATGCTTCGTGCGTAACGGTTTGCGACGTAAATGAAGATGGCAAACCCGATCTCTTTATCGGCGCGCGCAGTGTGCCCGGCAGCTACGGGAAGTCTCCAGCCAGCGTGTTGCTGCTCAATAACGGCAACGGTTTATTTACCGATGTTACCAAAACGGCAGCGCCGGATTTACTGCATCTCGGCATGGTAACTACCTCGCAATGGATGAGCCTGAATGGCGATAAGAAAGGTGAACTGATTGTTGCCGGCGACTGGATGCCAATAACCATTTTGAAATGGACGAACAACAGACTTCAGATTGATACGACTATTCCTAACTCAGCCGGCTGGTGGAACTGCCTGCAGGTTGCAGACGTAAACGGCGATGGCCGGCCCGATATTATCGGCGGCAACTTTGGGTTAAACTCCCGCATTACAGCCACGCCGCAACAGCCCGCTAAATTATATGTTGGCGACTTCGATAATAACGGCCAGGCCGATTGTGTGCCGGTGTATTATAAAAGGGATGGCAAAGCCTATCCGTATAACCTTAAGGGCGAACTGCAGGCGCAATTGCCCTTTTTAAAAAAACAGTTCCTGCATTTCAGTGAATACGCTTCTAAAAGCATTGACCAGATTTTTACCAAAGAACAACTAAAAAGCGCTACCGTTTTAACCGTCAACCAACCACAAACCTGTGTCTTTATCAACGATGGTAAGGGTGGTTTTACCATGCAGCCCCTGCCGGTAATGGCGCAGTTATCGCCCGTGTTTGGCATCCTCGCAACAGACATTAACAAAGATGGCAGTACCGACCTTTTTTTAGCCGGCAATTTTTACGGCTACAAGCCGCAAACCGGCAGGATGGATGCGGGTTACGGCACTATGTTGCTGGGTAATGCTACCCACACTTTTAATTATATGTCCCCGGCGCAAAGCGGCCTGTTTATCAATGGCGAAGCGCGCGATATACTGCAATTGAAAAGAGCTAATGGCGACAGCATCATTGTAGTGGCGATGAACAATGCGCCGCTGAAGGTATTTGGGAGAAAGACTGATCAGAAGTAAAATGCAATTTATTTCCCGGCAAGCAGCTTAAATAGCGGCTCATTCAGGTAGAAATTGTCCCTTCCTACTTTTTGTTTTCGCAGCAAACCCTTTTCAATTAACGCTTCTAAATAGCGCACGCTTGTGCGGGCGCTTATGTCAAGGTCTTTTTCTAAAAATTCAATTTTTGTGTACGGGTATTTAAACAGGTTATTCAGCAGGTCCTGGCTATACAATTTAGGCAGTTCGGTCCTGATGGTTTGTTTATACTGCTGCATCAGGTTTTTTATACTTCCAATCAGGGTTATGCTTTCCAATGCCGTTTGCTCTACACCCGTAAGCATGTACAAAATCCATTCTTCCCATTCGCCCCTTTCCCTTACTTCTTGTAACAGCCGATAATAATCGTTTTTATGGCGGATAATGTACCAGCTCAGGTATAACACCGGCAGGTGCAACAAGCCTTTGCAAACGAGGTACAGGATATTGATAATTCTTCCGGTTCTGCCGTTGCCATCGTAAAACGGATGAATACTTTCAAACTGGTGATGAATGATGGCCATTTTTATCAGCGGGTCTGTATCCATCATGTCATCCTCATTGATGAATTTTTCAAGATTAAACATGAGTTCTGTAATGGCCTTATGGTCTTGCGGCGGTGTGTAAACAACAGCGCCGGTTTTATCATTTAAAAGTTTAGTGCCGGGCAGTTTTCTGAAGCCGGCATTGTTCTGCTCCACAATTGTATGAATCTGCAGAATAAAGTTGTTGGTGAGTAATCCATGTTTTTTTATTAATCCGAAGCCGGTCTTCAACGCTTCCGCATACTGGTGTACTTCTTTAGCGGCCGGCGAGGCAAACTGCTGAGCAAGCAAATTACTTTGATACACTTCGGCAAAGGTGCTGATGATATTTTCGATAGCGGAGCTTTCCCTTGCTTCCCGCAATGCAAGTGTTTCTATCAGGATGTTTTCGTTGGGAATGCTGGTGAGTACGCCTTTTAGCTCTGCCAGCGCTTTATGGGCCTGCGCCACTTTACGCAATACTTTTTTGGTTTCTATTTCTTTATCTAATGGCAACGGTTTAATCACTTTTTTGTCTCCTGTTGCACAAACGTATGACAAAAAATTGGCTTTTTGTCATGTGTTTTAAAATATGACAGAATAAGGGCAAATTATGTTACCGTTTAATACCTACATGTATTGAGAAGCGTAGGCACTTACTTGTTAACACACGGTAGCATTCTGATAACGCACATTATCGATATGTAGATAATTAAGTTAATGAGAGATTTTTTATCCCTCAAATCTGTATATTTATTTCCAATAAAATGCTGCTAATGAAAGACTCCTTAAACCTCAAAACACCCGGTGCATATCCAACTTATCTTTCTTTAGGTTTTAACTGGGCAGAAGAAAATATTGCAAATCTTGATGACGGCAAACATCCGTCACAACTTTCTGAAGCAAGATAACAATCCATTTTTGATTTTATTGTTGCAAGAAAGACTAACGTACATCTTAGTAGCGGTGATGAAAATGATAAAAGATTTTATCAGCAGTTATTTTCGGATAATAATGCAAGATTCTATTTAGACTTAAAAGCTGTTTTAAAAAATTATCGTAACTATCATAGCCATATTTGCCATACAAGAGATAAGCTGCTTATAACCAATGCCGCCGTCGTAAAATTCCTGCAGAATTTTTTTGATAAAGCAAGGGATGCAGCTTATAAAAAAACAGAAGAAAGCCGGTTAGCCCACCTTAAAAAGATGGATGCATTAGGTAATGAAAAGAAGCTACCAGCGGAAGAGTTGAACAAAGAGTTAAACAGGATTGTAAACAACACCATTAAAAAGATTGAGGAAATAACGCTGTTTGAGCATGAAAAAAATGTGCTTACAGATGATTATGGCGCTATCTTTTTTATGAACCTTTTTTTATACAAATGGCAGGCAAATTATATACTCGGAAAACTGAAAGGTTTTAAAGCTACCAATGTAAATGAAGATGATGGCATACATAGATTTTATGGCAAGCCGCGGCGGGAGTTTTTTACAAGATATAGCCTACGCGAAGGCTTTGACCTTTTTAGCGAAACAGACAATAACATTATTTTCAGGCAACTGGTAAACTTTTTATACGCCAAACCATTGGAGTATGAAAAAATAGTAAATCCCCAGTTTTATGAAAAAACTATTTTAAGCAGGGGAAAACTGGCAAAAGAAGTTATAGATAAACTGCATAAAGAGAAACAGCAAACAGAAAAGATAAATACAAGAAGAAACAGCGCAAGAATCTTTACTACATGGGCATTAAGGTTTATTGAAGACTTTCACAGCGAAAGAAAAAGGGGATTACAATTGCATTTTTTAGTGTATGAAAAGGAGTATGAAGGGGGAAAGAAAACGGGAATAAGCAGGATTTATGAAAAACACAAAAAGCATGATGGCATAACTGGCGAACCTGCTATTGAAAAAATAATATACCGCGGATTTGCACCCGGCGCCCTGCACGATTATAAATATGTAATTACGTACAAAAATGTATTTTCCGAAATCACAAAAGATAACAGAAGCTGTTATATAAGCATTGGAATACACGAACTAAAGTACTGGGTATTCGCGTTGCTGGCGGGTAAGGGAACGGATGAATTGTTGCAGAAGTTTGTGCTTGATGCACAGATGGCAACAAGGAAAACAACTATTGAAACAAAGACTGCCAAAGAAAAATTAGAGAATCGGCTCCGGTTTATACAATTCACAACAGAAAAATTAGTAGTTGAAAATGGGGAATATCCCGAGGCTAAACGGTGGCGTTTTGCCTCAAAAAGAAAGATAAAGCTGGTTATGCTTTATCTTAACAGGTTTTTGTTGCAAGGCAATCACCTTAACAGGTTAGACTACAAAGAAATGGAGGAAAAGATTCGCTGGGAGTTTAAATTCAATAAAGACTTTGTTTTAAGAATATTGCAAGCCTATAATAATACTGCTGCTAACCACTTTATTAAACAGGCAAACAGCATTGAGGACTTGTTCATTACCTGTAGTAAAAGTATTCTTGCAAAAGTTGCAGCAGAGCTGCAAGCCTTACAAAGCGCAGATTTATCACAGGAAGTTTATCAAAAAATGGAAAGCCTGCTGCCATTCAACGGGAAAGAATTTGGAGAAGAACCACTCAACGCAGGACCGGATAAGAGACGCTATTATCACATCATTCCGCCCGGCTTTATAAAGAGAGAAGTATTTAATAAAAAAGATGAAGGTTATAATTTATCTGCGAAAATAAGGAAGATGGAATTTACAGACCTTGCCTATACGCCTGGTAAACCAATAGCGTTAGAGCAATACAGTACTATACAACTGATGCCTTATTATTTTGATAATGTGCCTGCCGGTAAAAAGTTTACATCAATCGAAGCGTTTTTACAAACAGCAGCGCAAAAAGAAGATAATAAGAAAAAGTACAAAGCACTGCAACCACTGATAAATATAGAAACGCTCGACCGGCTGTTATGGATGATGGCACTATATTACTATCGCAGGCACAGGAAAGACAGACAGACGCAATTTGCTTCGGATGCTACGTTAAAGGAAATTCAAAACAGCACGGTTATTCTTTCCTTCACCCATAAGTATATAAATGAGCACATACCCGAAGTTTTATTAAACGGGATTCACGCCAAAATGCCTGATGTTGGAGATAAAGCAGTTATAAACCGGACTAAGAAAGAAGCTTTGGAAATACAATTTTCAGGCATACAACTACAGGTGCCGCCTTACCTGCTGAATACCAACCGCATTAACTATAACCGCAATAATCTTTGCGCTGCCATGTTGCAATGCAAAACAGTAAACCTGCAGGGTATTGTTGACTTTAAAACTATTGTAACTTTTATAGATGAAGCGATGTCGAGAAACAGCAATACAGGTTTTACCGCTACCGACGCAAGGCAACTGATTTTATATGCCGAAAAGGAAGTATTGCAGTGCCACCAGCAGGAAGCGCAAAAGATTGTCGCAAAAGATGCTCATGTTGGCTTTGGCGAAGTATGCGCGATGATTAAAAAGGGCAAAGTACCTAAAGTAATTTCAGAATTGGAAGTGGAACTGCTGCGCTACCTGCGTAACTGCGCTATGCATTATCAATTGCCCGTGTATTACAGCTTTGATGATGCAGAGGAAATCTTGGCCAGGCTGGGCATTACTAAAAGAAGATTAGATGCAGAAGGCAAACAGAAAAAAGCAGCGGCTGAAGACAGGAAGCAAAACAGAAAAGGTAACAATGTGAAATATCCTACACAAAGGCAACGGAATATGTAAAAATTTTAAGCGAATTATGTGTGTGGCTCAGGTTATCAAAGGTGGTGGAGGAACCTTAGTTTTGAAAGGCAATCACACATCAAATAGAATGACACTGTAAAATCTATCGGGTGGAGGAAACTTAGTTTTGGAAGGCAATCACACAATAGTTGTTGAAATGTGAAATTTACATTATGGTGGAGGAACCTTAGTTTTGAAAGGCAATCACACAAGTAATAGATAATAGCGGTAAATCATTTTTGGTGGAGGAACCTTAGTTTTGAAAGGCAATCACACAACATAATAGATTCCTAATGCGGTGGCTTTCGGTGGAGGAACCTTAGTTTTGAAAGGCAATCACACAGCTGCTGGCTTTATAGGCTTTCAATTCATTGGTGGAGGAACCTTAGTTTTGAAAGGCAATCACACAACTCAGCTTTTATCAATTGGACAAAATGAGGGTGGAGGAACCTTAGTTTTGAAAGGCAATCACACAAAGGCTGTACGCAGCCCCAAATCCGGCGCGGTGGAGGAACCTTAGTTTTGAAAGGCAATCACACATGCTTTGGCTCAAACGCTTTATTGCCAGTTGTTTGAGCCATTTTTTTTCAAAAAAAATGATGCACTAAAGCTTTTATCTTTACGCGATGTACCATTTTTTTATTTTTATCCATACTGTTTCGCCTTGCAGCAGCCAGCAAACAAATTCATTCTTTTCCATATTAGTTGTGCCCATTATTGTTGGTATAGCGGGTGCAGCGGGTGGTTATTGGTTTGCCCGTAAAAACCTGCGATTCGAGCGCAATGCAGACTTCCAGAAAATGCTGGATGAAGAGCAGCTTCATGCACATAAAAAATTGTATGCGGCAGCAAAAAGTGCTTCGGTACGGAAAGAGAACCCTTTTTCTATGGCATACCGGCAAAAGGATGGTAAAGTGTTTTTGCGCCGATCGCAGACGGAGACATTTATAAATGATATTACAGCCTTCCTCTCTTCCGAAGATGGTGCTTTTATTGACCGGGAATTAAGTCATCCTTTATGGGGCTTACGCAATCTTGTCTTCGCCGTTCTTAATGTAGAAAAAGATACCGGCACTATTGATATTGAACTTGAGAAAAAAGGGGATGTATTAGTTGCCTATATCGAAAAGTTTCGTAATAATTTCAGAAACAGGTTTCAATTGCGCGACAGGAAGATAAGAAATATTGATCCGGAATAATAACCTTTCTCAACAAAATTGTACTGATTTAATTTTGAATTTAAGCGGATCCTATACTTCATTTTACTTTCTTATCAGAACAATTCTTTATCAGGCCAGCTTTATCTATCTCTCCACTACTGTTTATTTAAATCTTACTTTTAAGCCATGGAAAGAATAGTGGAGCAACACCTGCCGCAGATAAAAGCGCTCCTGCAGCAATATGCAGTAGAAAGAGCGTACCTGTTTGGCAGCGCTGCTAGTGGCACTATGAAGGAGAACAGTGATGTTGATTTTATTATAAAGTTTCCGGACGATATGCATTATACGACGTATGCGGATAACTACTTTGCCCTCGCAGATGCATTAGAAGCATTGCTGAATAAGAAAGTAGAATTGGTAACAGAAAAAACACTAATAAATCCCTACCTGTTGCAAAGCATTAACCGGCATAAACTGCAATTATTATGACCGAAGAAGAAAAGAAGTTATTGACGGATATTCAGCTGGCAGTAGCACATATAGATGTACACTTGGAAGGAAAAAGAGTATGGGAAGAATTTATAAATAGTCTTACCAAGCGCAGAGCTGTAGAAAGGGAGCTGGAAATAATAGGCGAAGCAACAAGTAAGCTGCTAAAAATAAATATAAATTTTCCACTCTCTTCGGCACGAAAAATAGTTAACCTGCGTAACCGCGTTATACATGCTTACGATGCTGTAGATGAAACTATTATCTGGAAGGTTGTGGTAAAAGATATACCGGTTCTGTTGAACGAAGTAGTGCACTTGTTGACGCAGGAATAATGCTTTCTCAAACTGCCGGATGACTTTTAAATTTACACAATTAACAATAGCGCATCTACCCCTTCTTTCCCAACCCGCTCTTCAGCTTCAGCACATCTAAGAAATAAATAAACTTAACCGAGAAATTATTATTGCTCTGCTCCGTAATGCTGTTGCCCACGTTTTTAAAATAGTTGCGCTCTACAAAAGTGGCATAGTTCTGCGAGGCGTCTTTCCATACGATATTTAAAAAAGAGCCCGGCGCAAACTGCCAGGTATAAACCATATCAATATTAAAGTAGTTTACGTTCTGGTCGGCATCGGGGTGGTAATTGGCGTGCGGCGTTAAGCTGCCGTCCCGCTGCAGCAGGTAAAAGGCTTTATTACTTACGGTGCTTACATAATGCCGCGCCCGGAAAGTAATGCCCATCCTGTTGGTGAAATTGTACTTGGCGCTAAGAACGTGCTCCACCACATTCACGGTGCGCCTTGCAAAATTGATGTCGGCGCTGCCATCTACATACGTATAGCCTATGTCGTTAACCGACGGGCTGTATTCAATATCCTGGGATACGGATAGCTTGTTATTAAACCGGTAGCTGTGCGAAAACTCGGCATCCCCGCCAACGGCGCCATAAAAGTGGATGGCCGGATGCACCGACACATCTATGCTGTAGGAATATTTTTTGCTTTCGTTGCTTTCAAACCAGGATTCTAAATTGAGCCGCGCGCCGCGCTTAAAAAACCAGCCTTCAGCCCGGGGTTCATAAAAGTCGTTCTGCTTAAAGCTGTACCCGACGAACATGCCGAGAAACCACAACTTTTTACTCTGCACATTGGCGTTTACATTCATCCGGTTGTACTCGTATTTGGTATCAATGGGTGCAATTTTTTTCGATAGAAACCGCAGGTTGTTATTGAAGTTTACATTAATCCGGTTGTACCAGTTCTTCGGCACCGTCCAGTGATAGCCGAGGTACAGGTAATGGTTCAAATAATTGTTGTTGGTAAAATAACCCATATCATCACTGCTGAACTGATCATCCGTTCTTTCCTGCGATAGATTGAGGTTGAAGCGGCCGCTCGTTTTCTGAAAATGCACTTCGTGGCTAAAACCGGTTTGCGTCTTGCCGCCGGGCAAATAATTGTACAGGCTGCTGGTGGCCAGCTTGCCGCCCACATTCCAGGTATTGGTTTTATCATTCAGCTCAAACAGGCCGGCGCTTACATTGGCATCGTAATCGCTGCCGGAGCGCAATACATTGGTGTTTACAAACGAAATGCTTGAATTGTGCTTGAGGGTTTGGTCTAATACAAATACATTGTAGTTGGTGAGCGATGAGGTACGCGCCTGCCGCTGCGCTTTGGTTAGATCATTTTCAACAGTAGCATATTCGGCGCTGGTAACGGCATTTAAAAAACCGATGCCTAAACCCTTTCCGGTTCTGCCGGAAATTTTGGTGGCATTAATGAGCTTCGATTCCGTAGGGTTTTTAATTACCGTTTCATTACTGTCGAGCCCGTTATACACATCATATTGGTGCAGCGGCGCACCGCCAATGCGCCGCGAATAAAACAAATCGCCTTTGCCGAACAGTTCGGTGCCTTCGGTAAAAAACGGACGGTACTCATTATACTTTACTTCAAACGGCGTAAGGTTAAGCACCTGGTTATCGCTTTGTACCTGCCCGAAATCGGGTATCAGCGTGGCATCCAGCGTAAACGCCTGGTTAATGCCATACTTTACATCCATACCACCATTTATGCCGCTGCTCCAGTTTTTAATGCCTTCCTGGTTATACGGGTAATGATTGGTGTTGAACGATAGATAAGGTGAAAACTGCAGGCGCAGCGGCGGCTTAATGTGCGAAACGCCCTGCCAGAGGCCCTCCTGCGTAAGAAAGCCGTTTACATTCGGGTCTATCGGGTTCCAGGTGTATTGCTGCTCCGTTTTGCGCCGTCTTCGGGTGATATTGAGGCCCCAGTCCTGCACTTCTTTCTTGCCAAAACGGATGGCGGAGAATGGAATAAACATTTCAAAGCTCCAGCCGCTGTCGGTAATTACGGCGCCGCTTTTCCATACCGCGTTCCAGGTAAAGTCTTCACTGTCGGCATCAGGTTTCGGCGGGTTCGATTTCGCATCCCACTGCTCGTTCAGCGGGGTTACAAAATATTCAAAGCCGTTCAGTTTATCATTGTACGTATCGAAGATGAGCCCTATATAATCGTTGGTACCAAAGCCATCGCGGCCCGCTAATTCGGTAGCGATGCTGTCTTTTGTCCGCTCGTGGCAAAAGCCGCCGAAATAGATGCCTTCATCATCGTACATCAGGTAAGAAACGGTTCTGTTTGTCCAATCTTCGGGCGCGCCTGTTTTTGGCCGGAACTCAACGAGGTCACTCATTACCGCCGCGCTTTTCCAGGCAGTATCGGTTAGCAGTCCATCAATCTTTATAATACCCGCAGTGCGCTTTGCGGGCAACGTTTTTACAATAGCTTTCGTTTGCGCAGTGCTGCTTATAAAAAGTACGAGACAGAAAATCAGTAAAGCAGCAAAGGACTTCATCAGTTATATTTTGATTAGTTAACGCAGTAATGCAGTATTTGTTACAGTTGCGCTTTTCAAAAGTGTACACATTTGTAGTTATAAGGCAACAATTTGTGCAGGAGGCAGGAACTATTTTATGAGTGGTAAATAATCGGTTAATATTATCTGTCACGTATAACTTATTGTTTAGTATTCTTTGTTTTTATGGAAAGTGGAGAACGAAAAAAAGCGGCATAAAAACTTCGTATCTCTTATGTTCTCTATGCTGTACGAAGTCTCCGGACTTCGCACCCGTTATGTTCTTCCACGTCTTTGTTGACGTGTAAAAATAAAGCCCGCATTCTGCGCTGCTATACACATCATCCGCAACACTTATCCCAATATTTTATGCAGCTCCTCTATCATCGCCGGGCGGCGTGGCTTTACCGAAAACCGGTCTTTCAGTTGTTGGGCAACCGCTACGATTTTTTCTTTACCGGCAGGAATATCCTTTATTATTTTTTGCATCTTTTTTACAAGGTCGGCATACTGGCTGCGGTTATCTGCTTTCATTCCATACGCTTCTAATGCCGGCAGGTAAATGGCCAGCAGTTCCTGTGGGAATTCTTTTACAAGGTAGCTGTGGTACTGCAATATAATGTCAAGACTTGTTTCTTGCTGCACCGATGCCAGCAGCCGGTCTAAATACTTTTCTTCTATATAAATGGGCGCCAGGTTGTTTAAAAGCGGCGGATGCGCTGGTTTATAATACCGCTCGTTTCTCCATTTTTCTGTTGTTTGGAGAATTGTTTCTGCTATATGGTTTTCAATAACAGCAGTCCATTCATCAGGCGGGTAGCTTGCTTTCCATTGCCGGTAATAATTTGCAGTAAAGCCGCGGCCGAATGCAAAATGCCTGGTATAATGCCGGATGGCAGCGATGTCTTTTTCCTTTACGGCTATCTGCAGCAGCACTTCCAGCCATTCATTTACAGTACCCGGATGTTTTTTATTTTCAGCTATCCTGATGCCCTCGGCTATTAATGTTTTTGCGACAGCATACTCCTTTTTCTCCAGTGCTTTGTTTACCGCCGCCGCACGCACTTCTACAATATCCATGCTTTGCTGAATCAGTTTTTCGGCTTCGCCTGTATTGCCGGTTTGTTGCAGAAATTCAATCTTCCGTTTTCTAAAATACTCCATGCGATAATTTTCATATTCTCCTTTTCCCTTTGCAGCCTGCGCGTCCACAAAATGCAGGAATGCAGTTGCGCTGTTCAACTGTATGGCTAATGATTGAAATACCGCAAACAGTTCATATCCAAAATCACCATAATCAAAATATAATTTATCATTCAGCTCGGTTTGCAAAAACTGAAATACTTGCTCCTTAATCGTTATTGCAGCAGCGTTGGCATCTGTAATCTTTTGGAGCAACGCAATAGCCTGAAATATACTGCCGGCCATGCTTCCATTAGAGTCGTCGGCATCGGTTACCGCTTCCATCAAAGGTTTTAATACCGCTTTTGCCAGGGCGAATGCATCCTTAAAGTTTTGTTTGTGAATATAAGCCGCTCCATCCGCCAACAGCTTATCCGTTTCTCTTGATAGTGCAGACGTTGCACGATAGTCGATAAAGCCCTTATCGGAATGCTTTTTTATTAATTTAAGAATGAGGTCTGTGTATTTTTGTTCAACATCAATACGGTTGTCTTTGTCAGCAAAAAACAATTCGAACTCTGTTTTAAAGTTTTTGTTTTTTGAGGCTTGTATGCGGATAAAGTCCTGGTATTCTTTCAGCGAAATGGTTTGCAGCAGGCTGGCAAACACCTCTTTTTTGGGTGCTGCTGCTGGTTTGTTTTTGAGGTTGTTTATTTCTTCCCGCAAGGCGAAAAATACAGCTACTGCATGTTTGCAGGTGTCGTCGTCATACGGGCAATCGCAGAAATGATCATTTATTTTATTATCATTTTTCAGGGTCACTTCTACCGTGTAAGTTTCCGAGCCTTCTACTTCCGCACTCCAGGTTGCATCGCCCGTTTTTTCTAAACTTACAACCTGCCCGCTTTTAAAATAGTCCTTTCCTCTTTTTAAAATGGCGGCAGGAACCTGTGTCTCAAAGTTGTCTAAACTGAGCATTATGAGTGTTTTTGTGTATGATGATAAACTGCGCAGGATCAATGCAAAGTTTGCTAAAGATTAAATATAAAAAGGTACTCCTGCTATTATATTTTAATCCCGTGTTTTGTTGGATAAACATAAGTTTAAATAGTTGGCGAATGCACAACAGCAAGTTCAGGTCTTCCGCTTATGCCTAAAAAATCTTTTTTATCTTCTTCATCTCCCGAAATCTCCGTTTACATTTACAACCTAACAGCCACCGTATGAACAAGCGCATTGTATTACTGCTTATCTCTGTCATCTGTCATCTTACATCTGTCATCGCTCAGGACGCATGGACCATCAAAGCCGATAACATTAACCCCAATAATTATTATGGCGAAACCGTTGCCAATGGCATGGTTGGCATTGTGTCTTCACCAACGCCTTTTGCGGTGAAAGATATAGTGCTCAATGGCGCGTTTGATTTATATGGAAGAGGCCGTGTAAGCAATATACTCAAGACCTTCAAGTTTTTAAATATGCACCTCGATATTGACGGGCAGCGCATAGACAATTTCAGCCAGGTGCAGCACATGCAGCAGGTGCTGGATATGCATCATGCCAGCCTGACGACTACGTTTGACGTGGGCGATAAAGCAAGCATCAGCTATACCTATTATTCGCTCCGGCATTTGCCTTATACCGCTTTGGCAGAAGTAACGATTACTGCGAAAAAAGACATTGAAATCATTCCCGCAAGCGTGATGGAAGCGCCGGATATGCTGCGCGATGTAGAAAATTATTTTAACCAGATTGATCGCCCGCATGTAACTATTTCCCTGCTTACTTCTACCGCCAAAAGCCCTACCGGCAAGCTGTTTATGGCAGCCAGCAACTCGTTTATGTTTGATGAGCCGCATGGCAGCGAGCCCAGTGTTATTCATGAAATGTGGGATAACAATCTGCACCTGCTGAAGTTTAAAAAAAACCTTAAAGGAGGCCAGGTTTATCACTTTGCCATTGTAGGTTCTACCATTACTTCGGCGCACGACGACGACCCGCTGAATGAAGCCGAACGGCTCACCATTTTTGCCGCACTGGAAGGCACTAAGCGACTGTTGCAGTTTCACAACGGGGCCTGGGACAGCCTTTGGAAAAGCGATATTGTAATTGATGGAGACAACCAGACTCAGCAGGAAGTGCATAGCATGATATACCACTT
This sequence comes from Ilyomonas sp., assembly GCA_965247435.1. GTDB lineage: Bacteria > Bacteroidota > Bacteroidia > Chitinophagales > Chitinophagaceae > Ilyomonas. The sequence goes on from OZ252019.1 coordinate 5,429,213, forward strand.
GTATTCTTTTGCGCGCGCCGGTACGGCTTACAGTTTATCACCCATGGGCCTGAGTGGTTTGGGCTATAATGGTCACGCGTTTTGGGATACGGAATTATGGATGTATCCATCCTTATTATTGCTGCAACCGGATATTGCTAAGTCGTTGCTGGAGTATCGTTATCGGCGGTTGGAAACCGCTAAAAATAATGCGTTCTCGCATGGTTATAAAGGCGCCATGTTTCCCTGGGAAAGCGCGGCAAGCGGCAACGAAGAAACACCGGTGTGGGCGCTCAGCGGACCGTTTGAGCATCATATTACCGCCGATATTGCTATTGCCGCCTGGAACTATTACAGTGTTACGCAGGATAAGACCTGGCTGCGCGAACGGGGCTACCCGTTGCTGAAAGAAACCGCCGATTTTTGGGCGAGCCGGGTAGAGCGGAATGGTGCGGGACATTACGATATTAAGAACGTAGTAGCGGCGGATGAATGGGCGGAAAATATAGACAACAATGCCTTTACCAATGCTGCTGCAAGAGCCAATTTGAAGTATGCAACCGATGCCGCAAAACTGCTTGGCATTGCGCCGGATGCCGATTGGATGAATGTATATAACAACATTCCGATCCTTAAATTTCCGGATGGTGTAACAAAGGAGCATGCCGCTTATGCCGGCGAAAAAATAAAGCAGGCGGACGTAAATTTATTAGCGTATCCGTTGCATGAAGTAACGGGTGCGGCTGTAAAAAAAGACCTGGATTATTACGAGCCGCGTGTAGGCGAAGGCCCGGCAATGACGCACGCAATCTTTTCTATTTTATATTCCCGCCTGGGAATGCCGGATAGTGCGTACCATGCTTTTAAAGTAGGCTTTGAGCCCAATATGCGTCCGCCGTTTGGCGTAATTGCCGAAACGGCAACGGGCAACAATCCTTATTTTTCTACCGGCGCCGGCGGCATGATACAGGCAATGCTCAACGGTTTTGGCGGACTGGAAATAACGCCGGCCGGTATTACGCAGTTAAAAACAAAACTGCCATCCAACTGGAAATCGCTTACGCTTACAGGCATTGGCGTGGATAAGAAAACGTATGTGGTGAAGTAAAACAGGGATTTGGGGAGGTGGAGGGAAGAAAATAAAATTAAATAATGAAAGTGGTTAAATCTTTAGAAAAAGAATTCTTTGAAGTGCTTACTGCTGATTTCAAAGGTTTGCCAAAGAGAATCACAACGCTTTTTGATATTGCCGAATTTCCAGAGCGCGAAAGAGTAATCAGCAATTTTTACACCTTTTACTTTTATCCTTTAGGTGAACATGGATTTGGTGATTTGTTTATTTCAACTCTATCAAAACTAATAGCAAGTAAAACAGGATTAGATGAAATTATTAAGAATTACAAATTTTGCGAAGTAGATAAAGAAGTAGGAACTGATAAAGGCAACTTTATTGACATAGTCATCACCGAATCATCTGCAAATGAAAATATAAATGAAAATGCTATAATTATTGAAAATAAAATAAATGCTCCTGTCTATAATAATCTTGCTGATTATTACCAGCATGTTCAAGTAAAGAATAAAAAAATTGGCGTTGTTTTATCGTTGAAAAAAGAAAAGAATCTTCCAATAGAATACATAAATATTACTCACTTAGAATTTATAAATAAAATTCAGGAAGCTTCAGGTTCTTATTTTTTAAATGCTGAAGCAAAACAGCTAATTATATTAAAAGAATTTCTTCAAAATATAAAATCTATGGCCTTAAAAAATGAGTTGAATGAACAATATGATTTTTACTTCAAACACGAAAAGAAAATTAGAGAGCTTGCTGAATTATATAAAGTAATTGTTGCTGATGTTTTTAGACAAGCAGATGACGCTTGTCAACAGTTAAATATGGGATTAGAACTGAAAGCAACAAATGCTGATAGGTTAAGATTTTATGCTTCGGCTAAAGCACCAATTTACTTCAAGATATGGTTAAAAGACTTAATGACAGATGCGGAATACATGTGTATTGCAGTAGAACTAAATGCTGAAGGAATAAAACATCTTGACAAGATAAATAAAATAAACTTTACTGAGGAAGAAGACACACTGCTATATGAGACAGATAAAATTCGTAAAAATTATTTGCAGTATGCCCGCAAAAATCTGGAACCGACAGAAGAGCAAATAAAAAACTTTACCGAATACATTTATAATGAAATAACCAGCAGCCCGCTCAAATCTATCTTCCTTAAACTTAAAAACCGCTTAGCAGAATTAAAAGCTGATGATGAATGATAAAATTTTAATGCCAAATTTTATAATCAATAATCGTATTTTTAAAGTATGGAAACTATATTAATCAAATCAAAAGATAAGGCAACTTCTAAACTTTTACAGCAACTTTTGAAAGAGATAAAAGGTGTGCAGGAAGTAGCTGTTTTAAAGCCGAATCAAAAAGAAGATATTGCGCTGGCAAATGCAATGATAAAAGGGAAGACAGAAAAATATGTAAACACGGATAAATTTTTGGACAAGTTAAAAAATGCAAGTACTCATTGATAAGAGTTTTCAAAAAGACTTAGCTGCAATAAAAAATAAAACGCTGAACAGCAAAGTTGCAGCTTGTATTGAACAAATTATTGCGACTGATCAGTTTTCAGAAATTAAAAATATAAAAAGCTGACTGGTTTTGAAGCTTATTACAGAATAAGGATTGGTGATTATAAAATGGGAGTAGAGGTAAAAGAAAATCATTTAATTTTTATTAGAATTTTACATAGGAAAGAGATTTATCGTTTCTTTCCTTAATATTGTAATCTTATTCGTGAAAAAATTAGCTGCCATATTACTTCTTTTACTCTTCCTGTTCAACTTAGTGGGTTACCGGCTATGGTTCAGTTATGCGCAGCAGCAGGCCGATATACAATTAGAATCATCGCTGGATAACAACCAATACAATGATGCGGATCTGATCACTATTAAAGTGCCGCTTTCCATGCCCTACCAAACGGTGCAGTCCTCTTTTGAACGGGTAAACGGTGAAATTAATTTTAACGGTAAAACTTACAAATATGTAAAGCGCAGGATTGTAGATGGAGAAATGGTGCTGTTGTGCCTGCCCGACCAGCACAAAATGCGCATAGAATCGGCCAAGACAGATTTCTTTAAAAATACAGCCGATATTCAAAATAATTCTTCTAAAAAATCGGATAATACCAAAACCAGCGTCTTCAAAAATCTGGTAAGCGAGTACGATCAGCATACGGCTACCTGTAATATCGCGCAAATAAGTACATACAACAACTGCATTTCCCTGCAGCAGGAAGATAAATTACATACTTCTCCACACACGCCGCCGGTACAGCCGCCGGATTTAAACTAAAGCAGTTTTACAACTGCTATAATGTACCTGCATAAATTCTTACGACTGCATTTGCCTGCCGGCTGGCAGGTTGTTACTATCACCTCATTCATTAATTTATTTTATTGTATCCTTACGGAATCGCTAAACAAGGAACAGTAAAGCGCCGCATCAGGACTTTTTTAAGTTTGAAGCAGAAATTTTTTACAAGCAGATGCTTCGTGCCGCTTCGCTGTTCACCAATTGATTGTTTCGCCCGGATACAGATATACAATCTTAACTATAAAAGAATGCATTTGGGCTTTTTAAGGCCCGGAGTTGGATTTTTACAAGCAGATACCTCCTTGCTTCTTTTGTAATGTAGCGGTTGTGGTTTACAAAACTTTTAAATTAGCAATTGGCTGTTTGATAGGGAATAGAAATAACCTGCCAGCCGGCAGATAAGTACAGTTACTACCAATAACCTTACTAACCATTTAAATTATATACAGCTTTAAGCGATTGTGTTTCAGTATTTAAGAACAAGTATTATGAACAGATTTCTTTTTTTTCTTTTTGGAATTGTAGTATTCAATGCATGCAAAAACAGCGGTGAATATAAAAAGGTACTGCACGATCCCTTGCTGTACTCGCAAACGGTGCACGAACTGAATAACATTGTAATGGGCAACAATTTTACGCCGGTGGTAGCATCGCGCAACTATACCTACGCCAACATTGCCGCGTATGAAGTAATAGCTGCCGGCAATGGCAAACAATACACTTCGCTCGCGGGCCAGTTAAAAGGCTTAACCGCCCTGCCTAAACCAGCCAACGCCGGCAAGATAGATTTTCCTTTTGCGGCATTACTGGCTTATTGCAAAGTGGGCAATGCGGTTACTTTTCCTGAAGGCAGCATGGACGATTATGTAGCAGTCTTAAAGCAAAAAGCAAAAGATGCAGACCTGCCAACAGAGATATTCGACAGCAGTGTTTCTTTTGCCGATACTATCGCAGCTTCTGTTTTAAAATGGAGCAAAAAAGACAATTACCTGCAAACACGCAGTGCCAGCAAGTTTACCGTAACCCAGGAAGATGGCCGCTGGGTGCCTACCGCGCCAATGTATGCACAGGCCGTAGAGCCGCACTGGATGGAGATACGCCCGATGGTAATGGACAGCGCCTCCCAGTTCCGGGTGCCGCCGCCTTATAAGTTTAATGTGAAAGACTCCACCAGCGACTATTACAAACAGGTAATGCTGATTGAAAAAACAACAGACAGTCTTACGCCGGAGCAGCAGCACATTGCCAATTTCTGGGATGACAACCCGTTTAAATTAAATGTAAACGGGCATGTGATGTATGGCACCAAAAAGTTTTCGCCCACCGGCCACTGGATGAGTATTGTAGGCATCGCATCAGAAAAAGCGAAAGCCGACTTTGAAGAAACGGTATATGCCTACACAAAAACATCTATTGCTATGTTCGATGCATTTATACAATGCTGGGACGCTAAATACACCTACAACACCATCCGCCCGGAGAGTGTTATTAACAGGTATTTCGATCCCAACTGGCGGCCGCTACTACAAACGCCGGCCTTTCCCGAATATACCTGCGGGCACTCCACCATTTCCTCAGCCGCCGCAGAAGCATTAACCAGTGTGTTCGGAGAAAAATTTTCTTACACCGATACTACCGAGCTGGAGTTTGGCATAGACAGCCGTTCATTTTTGTCTTTCCGGGCGGCAGCGATTGAGAACAATTGGGCACGTTTCTATGGTGGCATTCACTTTCATAGCTCCTGCATTACGGCAACCAAATACGGACGTAAAGTAGGTGACTATATTGCCAACAAGCTGCACATGAAAAAGGGCGAGCAGGAGATAGCGCCTGCAGATGATACCACGCATTATTACTAATAACATTTTTCGCTACATAGCGGAACAATCAAAAAACTGATTATGAAAAAGATATCTTTTAATTGTATAGCGATACTATTACTAATCGTTACCTGTCAGTTTCATCAGGCTGCCGAACAGGGCTGCGTAGCCATCCGCAGTACCGGCACACCTGTATGATGGCGCATCCAGATAGCACCAGCAACAGCAAACGGGTACTGGCTACCAACTTCCGTTATTTTAAATCGTTCCGTCATTTTTCCGGCACCGAAGAAAACAAGCATTTCTCAAGGTGTAAAAAACCACACTAATTTAAATACTAACGCTTCAATTATTTTTTTATGAGATTTAATTTAACCAAACAAAAGCTTTACTGGCTGTTAAGCTTTTGCATCATTGCAACTTCCACAGTCAACGCACAAACAGAGCACGATGCCATTATGATGAATAAACATCAATGGTGCAACGGCATCAGCTATATGCACTCGCAATGGAAAGACTATTGGGAAGGTACTTTAAAAAGAGACAACGAAAACATCGGCGTGCTCACCTCCCAGTCGGTGATGTTTATGAGCAATTATGGCATTACGGATAACCTCAATGTAATGGTAGGGTTGCCGTATGTAAAGAATGAGGTTTCCGGCGGCACGCTGCACAGTATGCACGGCCTGCAGGATGCAAGCCTGTACATTAAATGGCGGCCTTACTCTGTTAAATGGGGCAAATCGCGTTTATCCTTGTTTGCGGTGGGTGGTGCCGGTACGCCGGCAAGTAAATATACGGCCGACTTTCAGCCCTTGTCTCTTGGCCTGGGATCTACCAATCTTACAGGCCGCGCAATAGCAGATTACCAGTTAGGTAAACTTTTCACGACAGCTTCTGCCGGCTACACCTTGCGCAGCGATGTAACCATCAACCGCACTGCTTACTACACCGATCACATGATTTACTCCGATAAAGTAGCTATGCCGGATGCTGCTACGTATATGCTGAGTGCCGGCGTTCGCCTGAAATACCTGATAGCGGAAGCCATGCTGAGCAATATGACCACGCTGGGCGGCTTCGACATCCGCCGCAACGACATGCCTTTCCCGAGCAACCGCATGAACATGACGAATGCCGGCATTCATGCAAAATATACGCTGCCTTTTTACACACATGTGGAGCTTACCGGCGATGGCAGTTATGTATTGAAAGGCCGCAATGTTGGCCAGGCAACGATGTTTGGGTTTGGCGCTTATTACCTCTTTACATTTAATAAAAAAACAACCGAACCTGCTACGCACCCGTAAAGCGCTTTACAATTCCATTATTTACAACCGATAATTCAAAACTTACTGATATGAAAAAATATTGCTTTTTATTTACGGCTATGCTTGCTGTAAGTTTACTAAACTTATCCTGCTCCCGCGAGATAAAGGGCAGGACCGATGACCTGCCTGCATTAAATGCAACCGACCTGGATACAGATGCCGGCAACTGGAAAATGGTGCTGCTGAAGCGGCCGGATACATTTGCCGTAGCCGCGCCTGCTATTGTTACCGCCGGTACCTACGTTGGCGAACTGAACGAAATAAAGGGGTTGCAGCAAAACCTCACCGCTGCGCAAAGAGACATTGTAAAGTACTGGAGTGCCGGTGCCGTGCTGCGCTGGAATGAAATACTGCGCGAGCTGGTGGCTAAGCATAACCTGCCGCCGTATCAGAATGAAGATGGTAGCTATCCCATCCCCAATGCTGCCAACCCGTTTAATTATCCGCAGTTCCCTTTTTCCAACCCGCCTTATGCAGCGCGCGCTTATGGCTATATAAGTGCTGCACAATATGATGCTTTAATAAGCGCCTGGTATTATAAGAAATTATATAATCGCGCCGCGCCATACAAAACCGATTCGCTTATTAATGCACATAAATTGGTGCCCGGCAGCGATCTGCCTTCCTACCCGTCCGAAGATGCGGTGGTAGCCGGCGTTTCTGCTGAGATGATGAAATTGTTTTTCCCTACAGAAATCGCTTTCATCGAGCAAAAAGCGGCCGAAGCCGAGCAGGCGAGGTTATTAGCCGGCGCCAATGTGCGCAGTGATATTGTTGCCGGCGAAGCGTTGGGCAGGGCAGTAGCGCAGGCTTTTATTGCCCGTGGCAAGGCAGACAATGCCGGCAAAGCAGTAGGTACGCCAACCGATTGGGCAAAGCTGGAAACAGATTGCATGGCTAAAGGGGAAACGCCCTGGTACAGCCTTGAAACACCGAAGCGCCCGCCAATGCTGCCGATGTATGGCAATGTAAAAGCATTTTTGTTTGACTCGCTGACCTGTATTTCACTGCGTCCAGGCCCGCCGCCATCAACCGGCAGCCAGCAGATGAAAGACGAGACTGCGGAAATCTACGACCTGGTAAAGAAACCTACGCCCGATCATATCCGCATTGTACAGTTTTGGGCGGATGGCGCCGGTACCTATACACCGCCGGGCCACTGGAATGCAATTGCTGCCGAAGATTTTATAAAGAAGAACTGGAGCGAAGTACGCTGGGCGCGTAATATGGCCCTGCTGAATATGAGCATGATGGATGCTGCGATCGTTTGCTGGAATACAAAGTATTACTATTTTAACCCGCGGCCTTCGCAAATGAACCCGGCTATTAAAACGCTTACCGGCGTTCCTAATTTTCCATCGTATGTATCCGGCCATTCTACTTTCAGCGGCGCGGCTGCCGAAATATTGGGTCATCTCAATCCGGAGCGTGCTGCCGATTATATGTCAATGGCGCAGGAGGCTTCCCTGTCACGTATGTATGGCGGCATTCACTACCGCAGCGATTGCCAGGCGGGCATGGAAGCCGGCAAAAAAGTTGGCGACTTAGCGGTTGCGAGGGCGCAGGTGGATGGCGCGGAGTAATTATAACCTTGCAGTTTAAGGATAACAGTAGTTTTTAAAGATGTTAGGGTTCCGAACCTTTAAAAGGTTCGGAACCCTTTTTGTAAGATGACTCCTGTTCTGTAAATCATCATTTATTCACCAAGAGCTCCGCTAATTTTTTCTCCAGTTCGCGGTCATTATCTTTTGAATCGTAGCCTTCATAGCGGCCTATAATTGTTCCGTTTTTGTCTATCAGTATCTTTAATGGAATCGCTGAGGTACCATACAAATCATTAATACTTTTTTCCGCTTCATTTGTATCGAGCACCTGGTGCCATATGCCGGTGTTATCTTTTTTAATCGCTTGTTTCCATGCAGCCTGATCATCTTTTATAGCAACGGCAATTACATGCAGCCCTTTTGAATGGTATAGGTTGTAAAGCGATAACAGGTGTGGAGTACTTTCGCGGCATGGCCTGCACCAGCTTGCCCAAAAATCCAGAATTACATAACTATTTTTTAGAGAAAACAGACTTAGCTTTTTACCATTACTTTCAATAAAAGAAAAATTTGCAGCTTTTGTACCGGGCAAGCCTTTTTGCTGCCTTTCAAGCTCCCTGATAATCATTTTTCCATGCTGGCTGTTTTTTACAGGTTCTGAAAATGCATTGTACAACATTTTGGAAGAGTCCGGCGATAAATCTCTTAAGCTGTACAACAGGAGATAGGCGCTTACATAGGATGCGGGATTTGCAGCAATGAATTCGTAGTCTATTCTATTCAGGCGTTCGTTAAATGGCTCAAACGCCTCCCGGATTGAATCGCCCCTCGCCAGTAAGCTTGTGTTGTTTTCATCTTTTTCGAGCGCTGCTATATTATTTATAAATGCATTGTTCAGAGGTTCTTCTTCTTTCCGGATGGGCTCCTTTAATTCGTTTACTTTTTCATATTCTGCCTGTGTTTTGGAACCGGTTACATGAACATGTTTAAAATCATTTGCACTGGCGGTTACCGTCATCTCAGCAGGTTCTAAAAAGACTTCCGTATAATTAGGATCATCTACTGACCGTGTTTTTGTTTTTCCGGTAAATTCAGCTCTCATTGGTTCGCTTATCAAACCGGTAAAAGAGAAATTCCCCTTAGCAAGCTGTACAGAATCTTTAACAACGTTTCCGGTTTTATTCAGGTAATACAAGTGCACAAAGCCGGTATCTTGCCCTGAAACGGTTCCATGAAAAACAAACCTGCCGGTTGTGCCTTGCGCCTCCGCTTTTACGGTGATAAAAGATATAAAAAATAAGAGCAGGATACTACCGATGGCTTTATTCATGGCAAATGTTTTACTTAAAGTTAGCACTTACTATACTAAAACCGGCAAGCTATTTTTCTGTGTGCAGGTGTAGCTGGCTGCCTTCCGCAGTCAGGTTATTATCCACCATGCGGTTATTGTATTGCTGTATAAAAGCCTGTAATCTTGTAGTAAGCATTTTTGCCGTATCCGGTAGCTGCTGCAGCAGGTTATGCTGTTGGGTAAAATCTGTTTTATAATTGTATATGCCTGCGGCTTTGTCATTATTATACAGGAATAAATAATCACCCCAGAAAAGGTTATACGTGCCATTAAGATAATTGAAAGCGTATGGCGTTGTATTATCTGCAAACGCATTCCTGCCAAAAGCAACATAAGGTTTGTTGTAATGCAGGTAATCCAGTACCGTAGGCATAATGTCTGTCTGATCTATCGTTTCCTGCTTAAAATAAGACCAGTCTTCGCCGGGATGGTAAAAGAAAATAGGAATGGAAAAAGCACCGGGAACAGAACTGTACTTGGCATATTGCGATTGGGAAGCCGCATGGTCGGCCGTGATTACGAACAAAGTATTTCTAAACCAGGGCATACCGGAAGCTGTTTTAAAAAATTGCTGCAGCGAATGATCGGTGTATTGTATGCAGTGCTGCAGGGGTAGCGGTCCGCCTTTGAATACAGAGGCATACTGCTGCGGTACTTTAAAAGGATCGTGTGAGGACACGGTAAAGAGCGTAGTGAAAAAGGGTTGTTTAAAAGTGGTTAGCTTGTTAGCAAAAAACTGGAGAAACGGCTCATCCCAAATGCCCCAGATGCCATCGTAGTCTTTATCATTATTATATTCATCTTTACCAAAATAATCATCGAAGCCGGTGGTTTTTGAAAAAGCTAAAAAACCCATAGACCCGTTGGGCGCGCCGTGAAAGAAAGACGTGTAATAGCCTTTTTCTTTCAATAACGAAGCAAGGCTGTTTACCTTATCACCCGAGTAATGGGATAGTATATAAGGCACTTCTATAGAAGGAATACTGCACAATACCGAAGGCATTGCTTCGATAGATTTGCGGCCGTTGGCAAAAGAGTATTGGAAGGCGCGGCTCTTGCCGATAAGCGAGTCTAAAAAAGGTGCATATCCATTGTAACTACTTCCAAGGTCTTTATTATAAGCGCTGATAAATTCTTTAGAGAAGCTTTCTAATATCAGTATCACCACATTGTCGTACTTAAAAGCTGCCGTGTTTGCAGGGATATGCAGGGGCGTAAATATTTTGTTCAGCGCTGCATCCGATTTAAAGTAAGACACTTTTTTTACTATAAGTGTAGTGGAAGTGCGGATAATGGCAAACGGCGTATTGAGCACAAGGTTGGCATACTTGGGGTCTTTGCTGTACTCGGCTGCATTGCTGATGGTAATAGGACGGGTGCTATGGCTGAAACCGCCCCTGACGCCACCTACAAACAAGCTGACGATAACCGGTATCAGTAAAATACTGGTACTGTAATGCCACCATTTATTTTTTATTTGCGGACCTTCATAATCTATCCGGTTGCTTAGTTTTTTGAAACACCAGACCAGTACTGCAAACAACAGCACTGCGTACCAATACGTAAGAAAGAAATGGAAAAACAGCTTGCCGATATTTTGTTCATGTTCAAATTGCGAGAAGATGCTGAGTGTGGTTCTGGTGAGCGTAAACCGGTAATAAATGCAATCAATAAGGTTGGTGGCAATGGCTATAGAATTAACAACGATAAAAATCCATTTCAATCCCTGCTTATAAGTAGCATTAAAACGGTAAGGATGCGGAATGATAACCAGTAGCACCAATAATATATTGCTATACAGTACTGCAGCGAGATCAAACACGAGTCCGCCCCACATCACCTGCATAAATCCACCCGCAGAAAGGCCGGGGAAAAGGGAAGTATTGAACAAATAAAAGCTTATCCTGCACAGGGAATAGAAAAACATGGCCAGCAACAAGTATTGCAGCAAAGCCACATAAATGCTTCTACTGTAAGCGCCGGCGATGGTTTTTTTAAACTGCATGTAAACAATGCTATAGCAACAAAAGTAAGCACTTATGCTGCAGGCCTATCTTAAGAAGCTCTGGTTAGTAATAATTAAAGCCGTCACAATGGTGGGGTTGCCTGTTTGATGACGTTCCCGCCATCAATAGCACAAGAGCCGCTGTGTGCTGAAAAGCCTGTGAACAAAACGACCTTCAATTCTCTTAAGCAGTCGCTACGTAAAGAGATGAATGGTTGTAATTACCTTTTTTTATAAATCGGTACAGTGCTGCAGGGCTCGCCGTACATAATTGTTTTGGCAAAAGGGCGGAGAATATTGGTGATCTCGAGGTAAGCAGTTTCGGGTATCTGCACTTCACCGCAGCCTTTTACCACTACCCGTTTATCGAGGTACTCCTCCGCGTTGATATGACAGAGGTTTTTGATGAAAATGGTGTTGATCAGTGTTTGTTCGTTGCCAAATACAACAGCTTTCGCTACCGGTTGTAAGGCGCTTGCGATTAGCATATACGCCCACATAGGAATAATGGCATCGGCCGTACAGGTAACCGCCACATATTTATCGCGGTACGCTTCGATTTCCAGATTTTGCAAAGCAAGGCGAAAATCCTTTTCCTTTAAAATCAGGCCCATAAACAGGTAGTCTTTTATATCAAACACAATTTTGTCTTCTTTCGGATAAAAGTCTTCCAGGTCAATGGTGACAATCCCGCTTTCTGCCACCTTGTTTTTTATCACTGCTTCCATTGATAGAATAATTTTTTGCAAATACAAAGCTAATCCACATTTAATAAAACTTCCTGATAGCCTGCGTATGTTTGTTGTTAATAAACTGCAATCATGTCGCTGATAGATTTTTTAGAGCCGGTTCATAAATATGAAATATCCGAAGATGAAGCTTATAAGCAAACGCAGATCGGCAAACATATAGATGTGTATGATGATGATTTTCCCGACATCGAAAAAGCAGATGTGGTACTCGTTGGCTGCGGTGAAATGCGTGGCGCAGGCATGGGCTCCAACAATTTTGAAGCGCCGGATGCCGTACGCAAAGCTTTTTATAATCTCTACCACTGGCATAAGGAAGTGCAGGTGGCAGACGTGGGCAACATAAAATCGGGCGCTACGCTTAAAGATACGTATGCAGCCATAGAAGCTGTAACTAAGGAGCTGTTGCTACAGAACAAACGGGTGGTAATTATCGGCGGCTCGCACGATATAACGCTGGCACAATACAATGCATACGCCAGCCGGCAAATAATAATAGAAGCTACCTGTGTGGATGCAAGAATAGACCTTGACATGGACAGCGTATTGCCGGCTGACCGGTTTTTGCTGCCAATGCTTACTTCCTCGCCCAACTTTATCAGGCATTACAACCACATTGGCTTTCAAAGCTATTTTGTGCATCCGCAAATGCTGGAGACGATAGACCGGCTGCGTTTTGATTGCTATCGTGTAGGCAAAGTGAAAGAACGAATCGAAGACATGGAGCCATCAATCCGCAACAGTCATTTAATGAGTTTTGATATTGCAGCGCTGCAGCACGCAGCCGCGCCTGCCAATCTGCTTACACCCAATGGCTTCAACGGCGAAGAGGCATGCACCTTAATGCAGTACGCCGGCATGAGCCAGAACATAAGCAGCATCGGCATTTACGGTTACCAGCCGCAATCAGATGTACAGCAGTTAACGGCTAAGCAGATCAGTCACATGCTTTGGTACCTGATGGACGGCGTATATAAGTGCAAGGGGGAGGCCGACTTTAGCGAAGCGCACCACTTCAATGAATTTCAAATGGCTTTTGCCGAAATGGATACGGTTTTCTTGCAAAGCAAAAAAACCGGCCGCTGGTGGATGCACATGCCTGATACCGGCTATGTGGCCTGTACCTACGAAGATTATCTCACAGCCTGTAAAAATGATATTCCCGAAAGATGGATGCGGATGATGGAGCGGGTATAGTAATTAATATTGTACTTTTTCAAACGCTATCAGTAATAACAAAAGTGCCGGAAATATTTCCGGCACTTTTGTTATTTTTCAATCATAAGTTGTTTCTATTTATTCAGGCGCAGCAGCACTACATCATGGGGCGGCACCGTAGCCGTAAAAGCCCTGGCGGTAGTGCCGGCAGGTTTTTTTGCCCATACATCCTGTATTCTGTACACAGCGCCGGTATTCATTTTTACCTTGGCAACTGTATCTGCTATAGCTTCACTTTTCCAGTCGAAATTAACTGTCTGCGGCCTGTCGTTCCTGTTTAAAAAGCAGATAGCCCAATTACCATTGCTTAGCGGCTTTATCCAGGTTTCCAGGCTGTCTTTCTTTGCATACCGGAACCCTTGTACTCCCATTGTGTCCTGGTCTATAGCTATTGCATCTTTGTCGGTTAATATGCTTGTAGTCTGTGCCGACATTCTGGTAATGTCGTTGCCAGCAATCAGGGGTGCCGCCATCATACACCAGATGGAGAAATGCGCGCGGTCTTCACTCTGGGTCATTCTGTTACCTACTTCCAGCATATCCGGATCGTTCCAGTGGTCTTTGCCGGCATACCTGTTTAAGTCAGCCTGCTGGTCAACAATGTGCATAACACCGTTCGCCGTCCAGCTACCCTGGCTGTGTGTGCCGTCAAACTGCGCGTATATGTCGCCGGTAGTGCGCCACATTTGTCCTACATTTTCTGCCCACTCCCACGGCTTGTTCTGACCCCATTCGCAAAGGTTAAAAAGGATGGGCCTTCCTGCTGCTTTAAGCGCTTTACTCATGGTTGTATAGGCTTCCTTTGCATTTATGCCATTGCTGGAGCACCAGTCGAATTTCAAATAATCAATGCCTGCAGATGCATAAAAGCGGGCGTCCTGGTATTCGTAGCCGCGTGTGCCGGGGTAGCCGGCGCAGGTTTTAGTACCGGCGCAGTTATATAATCCAAACTTCAGGCCTTTAGAATGCACATAGTCTGCAAGGGCTTTCATGCCATGCGGAAATTTCTGCGGATCGGGTATCAGGTTACCGGTAACGCTGTCGCGCTCCATGGTCATCCAGCCATCATCAAGTACCAGATAAGTATAACCGGCAGCTTTCATACCGCTCGACACCATGATGTTAGCTGTATTTTTTACCAGGTCTTCATTAATTTTAGTTTGAAATGTATTCCAGCTATTCCAGCCCATTGGAGGCGTAGGCGCAAGACCTTCAAATTTTTGCGCCTTAACGCTTAGGAGAGAGGATATGGCAACGGCAAAACATATTTTTTTCATAGTAGTCTAAAGTTAACTGTTATAGGCTCATAATTCAACACAAAGTTAAAAGTGAGTTGTGCTATTAAAAGCATTATAATCAGGATAATAAAATTTAAATTTACCGCTGGCAGCAACAAGAATAGCAGTTCTGCAAAGCATGGCGCTGCGAAGGTAATAACCGCTTGTGCTTTTTGTTCTTAGCCTGGCAGGAAAGCTCTGTGGTGAAAACCGGCAATGCTGTATCTTAAAACTACCAAAAAATATTCGATACTTTATTTTGATCAAAAGAAATAACATTGCTATTCCAATTTTAGGAATAATTATTGCACTCAGATCGCTGTAATTTATTTTAAAAAAAATATTACTATTTTAAAACCAAAGCGAACAGAATATAGTAATTTAACCTATGCTAACTTGGATGCTTATGAAATTAGGTAAATGAAGCACCTTGAGTACATTTTGAAACACAGTACCTTTAAATACATTTAAAATATTAAAAAGGGCTATTTCCTATAGAAAAAATAGGATATAATTCTTTTATATACAAAGTATTTTAATTAAAGCTTATTAGTTCTATTATCTTCTCACTATCAATAGCTTATAGACATATATATTTATTTTGATTTTAGGAGGATTAATTCACATAAATGATCTCGAAAAATTATATTTTTGCATTTCCAATTAAATTGTTATGAAACCAAAGCGACTGTTAATACTAATTCTGTGCTCTTGTTGTACCTATCTGTCTATCCAGGCTCAAACAAAGCTTACAATAACCAGAAATGTAAAATTTGCATCCGGGTTAAGAGACTGGCAAAACAGGCGTGTTGATAGTTTGGCGTTAGATATATATTATCCTCCGGAAGCTACCTCCGATAAAAAGTATCCGGCTATTGTTTTTTGCCATGGCGGCAGTTTTATTGGTGGCAGCAAACTGAACGTATCAAGCGATTGCGACCTTTTATCGCAACAGGGTTTTGCATTGGTTGCAGTTGATTATCGCGTAGGCTATTTACAGGATAGTGACTCTACAGCCTGTAATGCAGATACTACCAGTTTTATGCTTGCAGTGTACCGTGCTATGCAGGATGTAAATGCCTCTTTTCGTTTTATTAATGCCAATGCTGATGCTTATAATTTAGATACTTCCGCATTTTTCATCGGTGGTACGAGCGCCGGTGCTACGCTCTCTTTGTGGGACAGCTACATTAATGATTCCGTAGCACAACAGCACTATCCGATTGCCTATAATACGTTGGGAAGTCTTACAACTTCCGGTAATTCACTTCCGAACAATTATAAAGTAAAAGCTATCTGTGCTATGTGGGGCGGTTTGCCGGATTTGGGATTGATTACCCCACAAACCGCTTTTCCAACAATTTTATTTAAGGGTGGCCGGGATGTTAATTTGCCCGATGGCTCCGGGCATTACCAGGGATGTCCTAATTATCCGTTATACATAGCAGGCTCTGGTATATACGACCCAACAATTGCTGCCGGCGTTCCCTGCGTTTTCCACTATAACCCGTTGGGTGTACATGCTGCTTACGATGATATATTTTGCTCAGAGAATGTCGGTTGCTTTCTGAAAGGGTTGATTAACAAGCAGCCTTATAGTAAATACCTTACTTATTACACATCAAGCTGTCCGCAGTAATTTTTCAACCTTTCAAAAGATCAAAACATCATTATATGTTGAACAACGCATTCAAAACAATTTTCTCATTCTGTGTATGTTACCTGCTGATGGCGGCCGGATCTTCTGCAGTTGCACAAGTGCCAACCATTAAGTGGCAAAAAGTATTAGGCGGTACCGGCAACGATGTAATGACAGATATGCAGGTTACTACGGATAAAGGAATGATTATAACCGGTTACTCCACCTCTAATAAATCGGGTAGCAAAACAGATACTTCTTATAACAATACCTACGATTTCTGGATTATACGGCTTGACAGTAACGGTAACAAGCTATGGGACAAAACTTTTGGCGGCGATAATATAGATATGGCAACTGCAGTTATTCAGACTACCGATTTAGGGTTTCTGATTGGCGGTTCTACTATATCAAATATATCCGGTAACAAGACAGACACTGTACAAAACCGTAGTTTTGATTACTGGGCTATCAAACTGGACAAAAACGGTGTGTTTAAATGGCAGAATTCAATAGGTGGTAACTATACTGATAAGCTTAGCTGCCTTACAGAAGTAAGTGACAGTTATGTATTAGGCGGTATATCCTATTCTGATAAAAGCGCAACCGGCGAAAAGAAGACTGATAACTTTGGCTCCGAGAACAGCCCGGATTATTGGGTAGCCAGGCTAAAAAAGACCACTGGTGCTTTTATAAACGGTCAAATCTATGGTTCTACCAACGATGAATTTATGACCTGTATATATGCCAATGCAACCGGAAGGCTATTAGGCGGTTTTAGCTATTCACCTGCAAAACTAAGTAAGAAGTCGAAAAATTACGGAGTAAGCGATTACTGGATATCACGTACTGATTTAACCGGTAAGCAAATCTGGGAAAGAGATTATGGTGGTCTTTATGGAGATTATATGACCTGTGTATCACCGGTTATTAATGGCGGCTACCTGCTTGGCGGATATTCCAGCTCACCTGTTTATTACGATAAAACACAACCGAGCCTTGGATTTAGTGACTATTGGATAGTAAGAACCGATAGCATGGGCCTTAAATTGTGGGATAAGACAATTGGTAACGACGGCGGAGATTATATGCAGTCGGTAGTACAAACAACCGATAAGGGCTTTTTATTAGGCGGCTATTCTAATTCCAATGCAGGTAATAACAAGAGCGAAGGTACGCTTGGCGGCTACGACTTTTGGATAGTAAAAATTGATAGCCTCGGCAATCAGCAATGGGATAAAACATTCGGCGGCAGTGGTGCAGATAAATTGGTAGCTGTAAAACAATTAAGTACCGGTGAGTACCTGATTGGCGGTACTTCCAATTCGCCCCTTTCCGGCGACAAAACCATAGATACCGTTGGCCTCAATGATATGTGGATATTGCGTCTGAGTACTAGTCAGTCACTAAAACCCAAGGGTACACAGATAGTGTCTTCTTCAGCCACAGTTACTACAGCCCTTGCTATAAAGCAACCCATCTCTTTAAGCCAGCTTTCTATGACTGTTGCACCGAACCCGGTTAAAAATATAATGACAGTGAGCTATAACGCTCCTGCTGCAAATAAACTCTCTTTACAGGTGGTAAGCAGTGATGGAAAAGTGGTACTTAAAGCGAGTCCGTCGTATGGCAGCAGTTCGTACCAGGTTAATGCAGCCGGCTGGTCACCGGGTGTTTATTATGTAACGCTACAGAGTGGAAGCAGCAGCGTTATGCGAATGATAATAAAACAGTAAAAATTAGATGATAAGTAACAAAAAGGCGCGCCGGAATTACCGGCGCGCCTTTTTGTTACAGTATGTTTTGCAACAGGCAAAAATCCTGACCATTTTCGTTACTCATATTAGCAGAACGATTCCTGTTGCTGGCAGGAAGGTCTCAAAAGTATTTTTCATAAGACAATAAAGCGCAGAACAGCGCCGGTTAAATAAAGTTTCTGACTCCCGAATCAGTATAAGTCTCCCGAAATTCTTTAGGAGTACAATTCTTTCTCTTTTTAAAAATGCGGTTGAAGTTGGAAATATTATTAAAGCCGCATTTATAGGCAATTTCTGTGATGCTATTGGTTGTTTCGATTAATGTGCGCGAAGCATGGCCTAAACGTATATCGTTTAAAGTATCAATAAAAGTGTTGCCGGTACGTATTTTAAAAAACCTGCTGAAAGCAACTTCACTCATAGCAGCAATCCTGGCAACTTCGGCAAGTGTAATAATTTTATCAAAATGGTTATTGATATATTCCATTACTTTTTCTATACGGCGGCTATTGTAAGACAGGCTTTCTAAATTGGTGAATGAAGAGTCCGACAGCAGCTTCATATTGCGCGATATTGACAAATCGTGAAGTATAGACATCAGTTCCAGTACAGAGTCGAATCCGTGCTTCTTGGTAAGATCAATAATACGCGGCTTAATGGCCTGAATAGTTTGCTGGGAAAACAGGATACCGCGCATGGATTTATCAAACATGTTTTTTATAAAACTGAGCTGGTTGCGCCGTAAAAATTTTTCATCAAAAAGATCTTTGTGAAACTGGATAGTAATTTCATTAATGCCTTTGCAACTGCATTTATGTGTAAACCATCCATGCTGCAGGTTGGGTCCAACTAAAACCAACTCGAGGTTATCTATTTCGGCGATGTGATCACCGATAATACGTTTGGCGTTCTTTGCATTGTCAACAAAATTCAACTCAAATTCTTCATGTGTATGCAAAGGAAAATCGAAGTGGTCTTTTACCCTTGAAAAGATGGTGAAACAATCGTTTTGTGTAAGCGGAATGATCTCCCGCATGATGCTGGCTGGCATTTATAATCGTTTTATAAGCTAAAATAATACAATTATAAATACATAAAAATTAAATTTATAATAACATAATTAAACACTAAACTCACTGCTGCTGTTGATGCTCAATGAATTCAGAGAATTTAATGTGTTTTAAAATAATTAAAACTAATCAAAAGACGGTTAAAAAAGTATGCTTTATATCGCATGTTATCACTATATTTTTGTAGAAATAAACTTGCTATATGCGAACACCTGTGTTTCTGAGATTCTTCGTGTTGTTTTTATTGATTGTTCCTCAATTTTTATTTGCTCAGCTTAAAACCATTACCGGTACCATTACAGATGATAAAGGTGCACCCGTAGCAGGAGCCACCGTGAATGTAAAGGGTACTAAAGCCACTGTTATTACAAATGATCAGGGTATTTATGTATTGCAAACCAGCGTTGCTTCACCTGTACTTGTGATTACCAGTGTTGGCTTTTCACAGTTAGAGGTAAGCGGTGCTGCAGCGCAAAAAATTACCCTTGTGCCTTCTACCACTACCTTAAATGATGTGGTAGTAATTGGTTATGGCACCACCAGAAGGGCAAATGTTACTTCGGCGATTGCTTCTGTAAGTGAAAAAGACATCAAGAACCTGCCTGTTGCCGGTGCCGACCAGATGCTGCAGGGGAAAGTTTCCGGCGTAAGTGTTACCAGCAACTCGGGGCAGCCCGGCGGTGGTGTTTCTATCCGGGTGCGCGGCATCACTTCTGTAAATGGTGCAGAACCATTGTATGTTATTGACGGCGTGCCAATTCTCACCAATAGTTCCAGCATTCCGCAGGACCAGTTAGGAGGTCAGGCCGGACAGTCAAACCAAAGCGTACTGGCCACTATTAACCCATCTGATATTGCATCCATAGACATCCTTAAAGATGCCTCTGCGCAGGCAATCTATGGTTCTGTCGGTGCAAATGGTGTTGTATTAATCACGACCAAAAAAGGAAGAAGTGGTGAAGGGAAACTATCTTATGACGTATATTACGGCTGGCAGAATGTGCCGCAGAAATTAGATGTGATGAACCTGCGGCAGTATGCACAGTACTACAATTCGCTGGTGCCCGAAATAAGGGCGGCAGGTGGCGGAATAGATACCATCGGCGAATTTGCCAATCCATCTGTTTTAGGAAAGGGCACCGACTGGCAGGATGCCGTTTTTCAAACCGGCAATATTCAAAATCACCAGTTGTCGTTCTCCGGCGGGCAAGGCAAAACTACCTATTATTTTTCGGGTAACTACTACGACCAGACCGGTACGGTAATCGGTTCCGGCTTTAAAAGGTATGCGTTGCGTTTCAACATTGACCAGCAGGTAAAAACCTGGCTGAAAGCCGGCGTAAGCGCTAACTTATCGAGAACAAACCAGAAGATTACGTTTACCGATGGTACGGATGCAGTTACCAACATTGTATTGTTCAACAGCCCGGCAACGCCTATTAAAAATGCTGCTGGTCAATACATTACTACTGCTTCCATTGGTAATATTCCTTTTGGTAACGGAACCAACCCGATTGCAACCGCTTCTTTACGGGATGTAAATGCCCAGCAATCCAAAGCGTTTGGAAGTATTTATGCCGAATTGCAGTTTGCCAAATCGCTCACGTTGCGCAACGAATTTAATTACGATTTTCAACTGAACCAGAATACCGCATTTCAGCCGTATATAACCAACGACCTTAACCAAACCATACTGGCGCCTTCGAGGTTAAGGCAGGATCGCAGCAATAGTCTCTTTGCGTTGCTAAGAAATTACTTAACATTCAACCAGAACTTTGGCAAACATTCTATAAACGCAGTGGTTGGCCATGAAGCCTGGGTTTCGCGTTACGATAACCAGTACACTACTGCCACTAACCTAAATCTGAATATAGAGTCCACATCAGCCGGTACTATTGATGCTGCCAACTCGGGCGGTGGTAAAGGAACAGGCGCTTTAGAGTCTTATTTTGGCAGGGCCAATTACACCTACGATAATAAATACTCTTTAAGTGTTTCTTATAGGGGAGACGGCTCTTCTAATTTCGGACCTGCTAAAAAGTGGGGCTATTTTCCTGCTGCTTCTGCCGGCTGGACAATCACCAATGAAAACTTTGCAAAAAACTTAAAAACACTCAGCTATCTTAAATTAAGAGCCGGTGTAGGCGCTGTTGGTAATCAAAACTCCCCGGTAGGAAATGCATATTCTACCAATATTCGTTTGTTCAGTACCGCTCCGTATGGTGCAGGTGGCGTTCCTGCAAATGTGGGCAATCCTGCCCTAAGCTGGGAATCTGTAGTTACCTATAATGGAGGTGTAGATGCCAGCTTGTTTAACAGGAGAATAGATGTAAGTGTGGATATTTACAAAAAGGTGACAACAAACATGATTCTTCCTTCTTCTTTACCCATTTTTGCCGGGCTTGATCCTACGCCGCCTTCTAACGGCTACCAGGACATAGAGCCGCCGGTGACGAATGCCGGTAAAATGACTAATACCGGAATAGATGTTAGTATTACCAGCCATAATATCCAGGGAAAGAATTTTACGTGGAATACCAGCCTCATTTTCAGTCATTACAAAAACCTGCTGAACAGCCTCAATTCTGCTACGGCTGTTTTCCTGGGCAATCCCAATGATTTTACTGGAAGCCCTTCTATTGTTAACTTAACGCAGGCCGGCCGCGCGGTAGGTTCGTTTTACGGGTACGTAACCGATGGTTTGTATCGCACGCAGGCAGACCTGGATAAGGCTGTTTTGCCGGTCGGTCTTAGCGTTGGACCAACAGGTATTTATTTAGGTGATATACGGTATAAAGATTTAAATGGCGATGGTAAGATTGGAAGTGAAGATGTAACGTTTATCGGTGATCCGAATCCCGATTTTTCTTATGGCCTTACCAATACTTTCTCCTACAAGGGAGTTGATCTCTCCATATTTGTGCAGGGCGTGCAGGGTGACCAGATCTTTAACTGGACACGCAAATACACAGAAGCGTTAAACTCGCCTTATACGAATCAGCTTGCAACCGTATTAGACCGTTATACAGCTAGTAATACAGATGCAACATTGCCCAGATTCGTTAATAATTACAATAACAACAACACCAGGAATTCCGACCGGTATGTTGAAGACGGCTCGTACCTGAGAATTCAAAATATTTCTCTGGGCTACAACCTGCCAAAAAATATCATTGGTAAAGCAAAACTGGCGAATGCGCGGGTCTATGTTTCTGCTCAAAACGTTTACACGTTTACCAACTATTCGGGGTATGATCCGGAAATTGGCTCTTACAACAAAAGTGTATTGTCTCAAAACGTGGATAACGGACACTATCCTAATCCGCGTACCATTACTGTTGGCGCCAACATCGAGTTTTAATGAATTTTATTAAATGAAAGTATCAATGAGAAACAAGAATAAATCCCTTTATTTTTTAATAGCAGCAATAGCACTTTTCGCTTCGTGCAAAAAGGATTTTATCAACCGCCCTTCCGAAAACGGTCCTACGCTGGATATTTATTATAACAGTCCAGCAGAAGTAAATGCCGCCACCGGTTACCTGTACAATGCCGTCTGGTCTAACTGGGAAGACAAAGCGTTCCATGCAATCGGGGAAGTGTTAGGCGGCAATGCACTCACCTCTTCGGGCGACGTAAACTATGGCAGCAACAGTTATGTATATTTTACAATCTTAAGTACCGACCCGCTGGTATCAAGCTCGTGGCGGTCTTTTTACAAAGTGGCCGGTAATGCTACGGTGCTTATAACCACGTTTGAACAAAAAAAGGGCAGCGTAAGTGATCCTGCTTACCTGGATCTGGGAATTGCAGAATCCCGCTTTATACGGGGCATGGCTTATTTTGATATTGCCCGCACGTTTGGCGATGCGCCCATCGTATCCGACCCGGTTGCCTTAGCCGGCTCCGGCGATTACAATGTGCCGCGGTATATGCAAAAAGATGTATTGCGCTTTGCGCTGGAAGACTTTAAAGCAGCGGAAGCCGCCTTACCGGAAGAGTCTTATGCCGGCGGCAGAGTAAACAAATATTCTGCAAAAGGTATGGAAGCAAAACTATACCTGTACCGGGCTTCATTACTTGGAACTGCGGAAGACTACGACAGTGCAAAAATTAAATCAAAGGAAGTAATTGATTATGCAACAGCTACCGGTAAAATAGGATTATATCCGGATTATGAAGGAATGTTTACCAGTGCAAAGGCTAATAATAACATCGAATCTCTTTTCGCTTTGCAATGGACTGCTGCAGCTACGTATGGCGGTGGTAATCCGCTCCAGATTTATGAGTCTCCCTCTACGCTGCTGAAGCCCACAACCGGTAACGGATATTCTTCTGTTGTTCCATCGCTTGATATGTTAGCGGCATACGAGCCGGGCGACAAAAGAAGAGGCTGGTCAGTAATGGAACAAGGTTTCACAAAAAAGGATTGGACGAATGTGAATTTCCCCAATGGCTTTGTGTATGACACTACGTATCTTACCTCTGCCGATGATCCTTATAAAATTAAATTGGGCACCAGGTCGAATATTTTAAAGTATGTGGTTGGTCCCGGTACCAATGGCGAAGAAGTGGCCAGCACTGGTCATACTTCTATCTGTACATATATTTTACGCTATGCTGATGTGCTGCTGATTTATGCAGAAGCCGTTGCCGGCAGCGCCGGTACCACTTCCGATCCGTCTGCTGTGGCAGCCTTCAACCAGGTACATACAAGGGCCGGGCTTCCTGCTGTTTCTTCGCTTACAAAGGACGAGATTCTGCACGAGCGCCGGGTAGAGTTTGCTTTTGAGGGCGACTGGTGGTACGACGTTCAGCGGCAGGGCTTTGCTAAAGCAAGCAGCATCATCAATGCACAGGAGCGGGGAACGCTTAACTACAACGGTACCGCAGTTGACCATGTAAAAGCGAGCTTTAATTCGGAAAGCCAGTTGTTCCTGCCTATACCACAGACAGAAACGGTGTCCGATCCAAAACTATTGGAGGCAGCAGTTCCGTATTATTAATCATCACAAAAAAGTATTATGAAAAATATAAAGTGTCTTTTATTCGCAGCAGGACTGCTGCTCTCCCTAACGGCATTGGTATCCTGCACGAAGGAGAATGATGCAGTAGGCGGCAAAGCTTCTTCAAGCCCCCGCGTGGACTCTGTGTCTCCCTCCAGCGCCGCTGCTGCCAACGCTGTAATCACCATCACCGGTAGCGGGCTTGGACAAATCCAGACTATTATGTTCGACAGCGGCCAGGTTGCAGCCTCTTTTAACCCGGTATTCAATACCAACAATGCCATTATTTTCCGGGTGCCTACCGAAGCGATACCTGCAGTACAGAATATTGTTATGACTAATGCTTTAGGTAAGCAGGTGATTGTTCCCTTTACCGTATTAGGCCTTCCTACAATTGTAGATGTCTCCAATTACAACTACAGTGCTGCAGCTCCACAGATAACGCTGGTAGGAAAGAACCTGGATGACGTAAGTCACGTTGCATTTGCAGGCTCCACTGATACGGCAACGATCGTGTCTGCAACAAAAACAGCACTCACGGTATCTATGCCTGCCAGTGCTGCCACCGATTCGAAACTAAGTATTACTAATTTAGCCGGCACCGTAACAACCACGCAGTCTTTTGTGAATGTGGATAATGCATTTCCGATTTTTACTGATGGTTATGCACCCGGCTTCCAGGACGCTTCATGGGGCGACGGCGGTTTTATCAATACCACCGTTGTAAAAAGCGGGACGGCTGCTGTTTCTAAAAACTACGCAAAAGGCAACTGGCACCAGCTTGGTTTTGGCTGGACGAATATTGATAAGTCAAATAATTTTAAGTATTTATCCTTCTGGATTCATGGCGGTTCGGTTGATTACCCGCTCTGGATTTCAACCAATGCAAGTGAAGGCGGCTTCGCTTCCTTTAACGATTACGATAAAATAATGGTGCCTGCAAATGTGTGGACCTATTTTAAATTACCGGTGGCCGATCTGAAACTTTGGGCTACTGCAGACCAGTTTAACCAGATTGGCTGGCGCATCCAGGGACCAAATAACCAAGATGAAGTGTTTACGCTCGATGATGTGATTTTTATAAAGTAAAATTTAATTTATATTTGATAAACAGGATGATATTTGAGAAGTATAATTTAAATATCATCCTGTTTTTGTTTTAAAGTCTTGCCCTTTATGAAGTTTGCCTGTACACTTGCCCTGTTTGCTTTAGTTAATGCCGTTAAAATATGTGCACAGCAAAATCTGCCTGCTGATAAACACGCTACGCCTGAAACTATTAACTTATACCGTAACCTGCAAAAAAGCAGGCAGAAAGGCGTGCTGTTTGGTCATCAGGACGATTATGCGTATGGTGTAAATTGGAAATATGAAGCGGGCAGAAGCGATGTTAAAGAAGTAGCCGGTGATTACCCCGGCGTGTTAGGTTGTGAGTTGGGCCGCATAGAATTAGACTGGAGTAAAGACTTGGACGGTGTACCTTTCGACAGTACAAGAGCTTATATTCAGCAGGCTTATGCACGCGGCAGCGTTATAACAGTTAGCTGGCATTTGAATAATCCCTTCACCGGCAAAACCGCTTGGGACCCGGCTCCGGGCACTGTGGCTGCCATTTTACCGGGCGGCGAAAAAGTTGATGTTTACAAAGGCTGGCTCGATAAAATTGCTGCCTATATGCAAAGTTTAAAAGGCAGCAGGGGCGAAGCCATCCCGGTAATCTTCCGGCCGTTTCATGAGCTGAACGGAAGCTGGTTCTGGTGGGGCAAAAACCACTGCACACCCGATGAGCTGAAAAGTTTATACCAGTTTACAGCGCATTACCTGCGCGATGTAAAAGGCGTGCATAATTTATTGTATGCCTATAATACCGACCGTTTTTCTACAAAAGAAGAATTTATGGAACGCTACCCCGGTGATGCCTGGACAGACATTGTTGGGTTTGACATTTACCAGAAAGGCGATGTGGCCGTCAATGGGGCATTCATCAGCGATCTGGATAAAAGCCTTACTACCATTGAAGCTATTGCAAAAGAACACAACAAGATACCGGCGCTTACCGAATTTGGTTATAATGAAGTGCCTGACAGCACCTGGTGGACAAATGTTTTATGGCAGGGCTTAAAAGATCATCATATTGCGTATGCGCTGGCATGGCGTAATGCAGGCAAAAAATCGGCTACGGAAACAGAATATTGGGTGCCGTATAAAGGCCAGCAATCGGCTGCTGATTTTTTACAGTTTTATAAGTTACCACAAACCTTTTTTGCACGGGACGCAGCGAAGGAAAAGCTGTACCAGTAATAGGTTAGCCTTTCTTAACGCTGACAAGGTTTTGAACCCTGTCAGCGTTTTAGAAGCAGTTGGTTTATAATAAAGAACCTGCAGTTTCTAATACAGGTGTAAAATTCAATAAGCATAAATGTATTAAAAAAACGGGTTTGTAAAATACAAGCAGTGGCTTCATTTAAAATGTGCAAGCTAAAAACCTGCAAGGTTAAAATGCTGTACAGCTAAAAAAGCTTAATAGTTTTAAATGGACTCATTACCAAAATACCTTGATACTTTTTGCGCCTTTGCCTTTGTGGCCTAACCATAAATACGCACATGAAACTTCAATGGATTGATATTGCCATCATCATTACTTACCTCCTCAGCATGCTGGTCGTGGGCTGGACGCTGCGCAAAAAAGCCCGTACCAACAAAGAGAACTACCTGCTTGGCGGCAAGTCGCTGCCCTGGTACCTGCTGGGCTTAAGCGATGCGTCTGATATGTTCGACATCAGCGGCACGATGTGGATGGTAGCCCTGTGTTTTGTCTATGGCATTAAGAGTATGTGGATTCCCTGGCTGTGGCCGGTGTTTAACCAGATCTTCATGATGATGTTTTTAAGCAAATGGCTGCGCCGCTCCAATGCTACCACCGGTGCAGAATGGCTGGCTACACGGTTCGGCGCATCGGGCGCCGGCGTTAAAGCATCGCATAATGTAGTAGTGGCGTTTGCCTTGTTAAGCTGCTTTGGCTTTCTGGCGTATGGGTTTGTTGGTTTAGGAAAGTTCGTAGAGATATTTATTCCGTGGAATCTTATTCAGCCCTACATTCCGTTCACGGTATCGGCCGAGTTTGTACCGCATTTCTACGGCATCATCTTTACCTTGTTTGCTACCTTTTACTCTATTCTTGGTGGTATGCACAGCATCGTTATCGGCGACCTTATAAAGTATGCCCTGATGACGGTTGCCTGTATTTCTATAGCCGTTATTGCCATGATTCACCTGCAGGGCCAGGCACTGCATATACCCGATGGCTGGCTCACGCCTTTTTTTAGTAAAACGGTCGGGCTCGACTGGTCGCACATTATACCGGATGCCGCTAAAAAAATTCAGGATGATGGCTTTTCGCTCTTTAGTATCTTTTTTATGATGATGGTATTCAAAGGCATTTTTGCTTCGCTGGCCGGCCCGGCGCCCAACTACGATATGCAAAAGGTATTGTCCACGCGCTCGCCCAAAGAAGCGAGTAAGATGACAGGTTTCGTGTCGGTTATTTTATTGCCCATTCGTTATTCAATGATTATCGGTTTAACGGTGCTCGCCCTGCTGTATTATCATCAGCTCGATCTGTCTTCTCCTGTAGGAACCGACTTTGAAAGAATACTGCCGGGCGCTATCAACAACTTTTTGCCGGTGGGCATTATGGGCCTTACGCTCACCGGCCTGTTAGGTGCTTTCATGGGCACTTTTTCGGGTACCTTAAATGCGGCGCAGGCATACATTGTAAATGATATTTACCTGAAGTATGTAAACCCCGATGCATCTACCAAAAAGATCATTTCAATGAATTATATTGTTGGGTCGCTGGTAGTGGTAATCGGTATTGTGCTGGGCTTTTTTGCAAAAGATGTAAACACGGTGCTGCAATGGATCGTAGGCGCATTATATGGCGGCTACATTGCAGCCAATGTACTTAAGTGGTACTGGTGGCGGTTTAATGCCAGCGGCTTCTTCTGGGGCATGGCAAGCGGCATTGCGGCGGCGCTTATTTTTCCGTATTGTAAAGTGTGGTTTCCGGGTATGTTTTTTCAACTGGACCTATACAACTGGCCTCTTTTGTTTGTAATCTCTGTCGTCGGCTGCATCATTGGTACCTTTGCAGCGCCGCCTACCGATATAAAAACCCTGAAAAGCTTTTATGCAACGGTGCGCCCCTGGGGGTTCTGGCAGCCGGTACACGAGCTGGTAATGGCAGAAAATCCTTCTTTTCAACCCAATAAAAGATTTAAGCTGGATATGTTTAATGTAGTGCTGGGTATTGTTGCGCAGTGCTGCCTTACTCTGCTTCCGATGTATATTGTGCTGTGGATGAAGCTACCGCTGCTGGTAATCATTATCCTGTTAGTTATAATTATTTTTATTCTGAAACGTACCTGGTGGAATAAATTAGAAGATTAACCCTTCCTAATCATAAACTGAAACTACAATCGTATGAAAGAGTATTTTTTTAAACGCCTGGCTGAACTGGAAAAACAGTACAATACGGTGCTGTTGCGCGATAATGAAGAAGTAAAAGATAGTAACGGCGTATATGTACGCTACCGCTACCCGGTGCTTACGGCACAACATGCGCCGCTTACCTGGCGCTACGATTTAAATACGGAAACCAACCCGTTTCTAATAGAGCGTTTTGGTATTAATGCCGTAATGAATGCCGGAGCAATTAAGTTTAATAATAAATACTGTTTGATAGCGCGCGTGGAAGGCATTGACCGCAAGTCGTTTTTTGCAGTTGCAGAAAGTGAAAACGGGATAGATAATTTCAGATTCTGGGATTATCCGGTGGTAATGCCCGAAACCGATGAGCCTGATACCAATACGTACGACATGCGGTTGGTACAGCACGAGGATGGCTGGATATACGGCTTGTTTTGTACAGAACGCCGCGACCCGGCTGCCGCGCCCGGCGACCAGAGTGCGGCCGTGGCACAATGCGCTATTTCACGCACCAAAGACCTCGTGCAATGGGAGCGCCTGCCCGACCTGCAAACGCCATCGCCGCAGCAGCGCAACGTAGTGCTGCATCCCGAATTTGTAGGGGGCAAATACGCTTTTTATACACGCCCGCAGGATGGCTTTATAGATGCCGGGAAAGGCGGCGGCATTGGCTTTGGACTGGCCGATGACATTGAACGGGCGGTGATAACGGAAGAAAAAATACTGGACCGTAAAGTCTATCATACGATCTACGAGGCGAAGAACGGGCAGGGCCCGGCGCCGATAAAAACAGCGAAAGGCTGGCTGCACCTTGCGCATGGCGTGCGCAACACGGCAGCAGGCTTGCGTTATACGCTGTATATGTTTATGACCGACCTCGCCGACCTGACCAAAGTGATTCATAAGCCTGCCGGCTATTTTATCGCGCCCGAAGGCGAAGAGCGCATTGGTGACGTGTCGAACGTAGTATTCAGCAATGGATGGATAGCCGATGAGGACGGAACGGTGTTTATCTATTATGCATCTTCCGATACGCGTATGCATGTGGCCGTTTCTTCCATAGAAAAATTACTGGATTACATAATTAAAAATCCGCAGGACGGATGGCGCTCGGCAGAAACAGTTAAAACGATTTATGCAATTATAGACAATAACAAAAAATCGGGTGTGCTGCAAAAGCAACATTCTTAATTTCTTAAAGTATAACTGCGATAGTTTTATTATTACTTATTCGTCTTCAGGCCCTGGCAGGGCTGCGGGCAGGCTCCCGGTTTTGTTTTTTATCCTATGACGAACACTGATACAATATCGAGCATACTGATACAATATCAGCAGGAAATGAAGGTGGAATTGTCTTCTATTCTAAGCTATTGGCAGCAGTATACAACAGATACGGTTAACGGCGGTTTTTATGGTAAAATAAATAACAATAATGTACCGGACATAACCGCTGCTAAAGGCGTGGTGCTGCATGCCCGCATTTTATGGACGTTTGCCGCAGCATATAATATCAACCGCAACAAAGAGCATCTTGCTATTGCGGCGCGCGCCTTTCAGTATTTGACTACCTGCTTCAAAGACAAGGAATACGGCGGCGTGTACTGGAGTGTAACGGCGCAGGGCGAAATGCTGGAAAGCCGTAAGCAGATATATGGCCTCGCCTTTACTATTTATGGCGCCGGCGAGTATTATGCGGCTACGCACAACGAAGAAGCGCTCCGGTTTGCTAAAGAATTATATAATACTATAGAGCAGTACAGTTTTGATAGTACATATAACGGCTATTTTGAGGCTTTTGCCCGCGACTGGCGGCCTGCGCAGGATTTGCGCCTGAGCGCGAAAGATGCCAACGCCAGCAAAACGATGAACACGCACCTGCACATTGTTGAAGCGTATGCCAACCTATATAAAGTATGGAAGGATGAGGCGTTGAAGGAAAGAATAGAAAACCTGTTATATCTGTTTGATAAATATTTCATTGATAAACAAACCGGGCATCTTGCTTTATTCTTCGATGCGGAATGGAACGAACAGCCGGATGTTATCTCTTACGGGCATGATATTGAAGCTGCCTGGCTGCTGCAGCAATGCGCCGTAATAACCGGCAGTGAACATTGGATAACTGTTTACCGGCAGCACGCGCAAACCATTGCCGACGCAGCCTCCGAAGGGCTGGACAAAGACGGCGGCTTGTGGTACGAATACGAGCCGGCACACAAGGGGCTTATCAGGCAAAAACACTGGTGGCCGCAGGCAGAAGCTATGATCGGCTACTTCAATGCATGGCAGCTCACCGGCAAAGATGCTTACCTGCAGCATTCCATAAATGCCTGGAAATTTACGCAGCAATATTTACTGGATACCACAAACGGCGAATGGTTTTGGGGCGTGGATGATGCATACAACATTATGCGGGACGAAGACAAAGCAGGCTTCTGGAAATGCCCGTACCACAATGCACGCGCCTGTATGGAAGTGATTAAGCGGATAGCTATAAATATACATTAATGAACCATATACATTACAAAGCATCTGTAATACAAAAACAGGATTTTGTTACGGGCTGCATTGCTGCTATGAATCGTTCCTCGCGCCTGTCCCGCCAACGGCGGTGGACGCTCCGTTCAGCAGTGGAATACACTTCGGCAGTAAAGCAGTTATCAAAATCTAATCTGATGGATTAACCTTTTTACACATAAAAGCAGTTACTATGAAAAAAACACTACTCTTCCTCGCCTTTGTTGCCTGCACAGGCATAATGAAAGCCAAAGCGCAGGCACCGGTATTCAACGCCGTTACCGCCAACAGCACAAGCATTGAAAAATGGCGCAAGTTTGAGCTCACCATTGACCTTACCGCTGCTTACACCAACCCTTACGATTACAGCGATATTAATGTGCAGTGCATCTTTACTTCGCCCGGTAATGTAAAAGATACCGTGGACGGGTTTTACATGCAGGATTACACCTTGGATGCCTCCACCGGCAACATTACCAGCACCGGCACGCCTCATTTTAAAGTGCGGTTTGCACCTGCAGAAACCGGCACTTACAATTATGTACTTTCGTGCATCAGCAAATCGGGCACCACTAAGCAACCGGCGCAAAGCTTTACCAGCACTGCATCTGCGGCGCATGGCTTTGTAAGAAAGAACAGCACCAACTATCTTGGCTACGATGATAATACCCAGTATATTCCGGTGGGCGAAAATATATGCTGGCAGGATGCGAACGTGTATACCGATTATACCAACTGGCTGCCGAAGCTTGCCGGCAACGGCGGTAACTATATCCGCGTCTGGATGAGTTCGTGGGCGTTTGCCTACGAATGGAAAGATGTGTACAGCCAGGGCTTGTATCACGGCCTTAAAAGCTACAACCAGTACAATGCATTTAACCTCGACTGGCTGCTGGATTATTGCGATCAGCAAAATGTAAATATTATGCTTTGTATGAACAATCACGGGCAGGTATCCACAACGGTTAACCCAGAATGGCAGGACAATCCGTATAATGCAGCGAATGGCGGGCCCTGCGCCAACACCTGGGATTTTTTTACCAACACAACCGCAAAAGAAATTTATAAAAACCGGATGCGCTACCTCGTGGCAAGATGCGGCTATTCTAAAAATATTATGAGCTGGGAGTTGTTTAACGAAGTGAATTTTACCGACCAGTTTACATCGCATCAAACGGATGTTTCAGGCTGGCACAACGAAATGAGCACCTACCTGAAGGCTTTGGATGTAAACAAGCACCTCGTAACTACCAGCTATGCCGATGCGGCGTATGACCCGAATACCTGGAACCTGCCCAATATAGATTTTACACAAACCCATAACTACAGCAGCGTACCGAATTTAGAAAGCATTCTTGTTGGCAATAACCTCAATTATCTATCAGCTTATCACAAGCCTACATTAAACGGGGAGTTTGGTTTGGGTCCCGACGGAGCCACCTTATCGGTTGATGATCCTGCCGGCGTGCACATTCATAATGCTATCTGGGCTACCTCTTTAAGTGGTGCAATGGGCAGCGGTATGACATGGTGGTGGGACAGCTACATCAACCCGCAAAACCTGTATCCTTATTACAAGCCGTTAGCTGCATTTCTGAGCAGCCTTAGCTTGAAAGAGGAGAACTACAAGCCGGCCACGGGCAGCACTTCCGGCGGCGGCGCTTCTGATTTATCTATATCACCAGGCGCTGGTTTTGTAAAAGCACCCGCATCAAACTTTACGGTTGATGCCAATGGAAAATTAACGCCCGACGCATCGCAATTAAGTCAGTATATTTTCGGCAGTACGTATAACACACAATACCGCAACCCGCCAACATTTACAGTTACCTACCCGGTAGCAGGACAGTTTAAGGTGAATGTAGGCGGCGTTTCCGGCTCCTCGCCGATGGTTACCATTAAGGTTGATAATGTGCAGGTGACGAATGTGGCAGCCGTTACCAATACCACTTACAGTGTAGATGTTGCTGCCGGCGCGCATACCATTACGGTTGATAACTTAGGTATAGACTGGTTTAATGTAACGGGTTATGTATTTACCAATATCGGCTCGCCGCTCAGCACGTATCTCATCAAATCTGCCGATAGTAACAAGGTTGCCGGATGGGAGCTGAACAGCCAGTACAACTGGCAGTATTTAAAGAGCAATGGTAATGTAGCACCGCCTGTTATTTCCGGCGCTTCGCTGAATGTATCAGGCATGAAAAACGGTCAGTACACAATACAGTTTTTTAACTGCAGCACAGGCGCTAATACCGGTACCGCTACTACAGCGGTGACCAACGGTGCCTTGTCGGTTGCGCTGCCGGATATTGCCTGGGATGCAGCGTTTACCATTACCAACAATGCCGTGCTACCCGTAACGCTTAACTCTTTTACCGGTGAAACTAAAAACGGCAGCAATTATTTAAACATTAGCATTGCCGCAGCTACGAATGTAAAAACAGTGGTGCTGGAAAGAAGCAGTAATGGAATTGCCTTTGCAACACTTGCGAATGTGGGTAACGGCTGGAATAAACCGGAAGGAAACCATGTATATATTGATGCTGCGCCATTGCCGGGCAACAATTATTACCGGCTGCGGATACAGGATGCTGACGGAAGGATAGAAACTTCCGGCATTATATTGCTGAATAGTAGTGGCAGCAGGCATTTCAGCGTATATCCCAATCCTGCAAAAGCGTATGTGCGCCTGTTTACAGACGCCGGAACGTACACTGCAAAAATAAGTGACGCGCAGGGCCGGGTTTTATTAACCAGATCTTTTACTGTTGCTGCTAATGCCCAGGCAACAACAATACCGGTAGCCGGATTGGCAACGGGCGTTTATTATTTATCGGTAACCGATACACAGGGCAGGAAGATAGCTTCGCAGAAGATCGTAAAGCAGTAAAGTTTTAAAGTTCCGAACCTTTCAAAGGTTCGGAACTTTATTGCTATGGTGTATAAATTTTATGCACCTGCCTGGTTATCGTTATTCCGTAAAACCGCCGTTTAAACTTTTTATTATAATTAACCTTACGGCGGTCTTATGCGGAACCCGATTCAAACACCTGCAGGTGTATCAGATGCCGTATAAGTGCCGCTTGCAAAACGTATCTAATAAAATTATTCTGTTAGCGGTATTTGCAAATGAAGGCGTGCTTACTTCTAAAAACCGAAAATGACTTCTTACACTTATTTAACGATTACAGCAATGAGATACGCTTTGCTCTTCCTTTCATTGTTTGTTGTTGCAACCGGCTTTAGCCAGACAAACACTTATGCTATTACGGGCTTCGGCGCTGTTGCCGATGGTAAAACCATCAACACCAAAGCCATCCAAACAACCATTGATGCCTGTGCTGCCAAAGGTGGCGGTACGGTGGTTGTTCCCGCAGGTGTTTTCATCAGTGGCACTTTGCATTTAAAGAACAACATCAACCTGTATCTGGAAAGCGGCGCGATACTGAGAGGCAGCGCCAATGTGAACGATTATGAGCCGTATGAGAAAATTCACTGGGGCTTGTTTTATACGCACGATGCGGAAAACATTACTGTCTCCGGCGAAGGCAATATTGATGGTAACGGCGATGCTTTCTTTATACTTAATGAAGCCAAACATTTACCGGCGTCTGCTACGCAATACACGCGGCAAAAAGATGATTTCAGAAAGGTGGCAACCGGCATCGGTGATGGCCCCGTAGTGCCGAAAGACCGGCCATACCAGATGCTTATTTTCAGCAACTGCAAACGCGTAACGGTGAAAGATGTGTTCATTACCAACTCTCCGTTCTGGTGTATGCACTTTGCCGACTGTGATGCCGTAAATATAAGCGGGATAAGGCTTTGGACAAATCTGCTGGCACCGAATGCCGATGGTATTGACATTACCAGTTGTACCAATGTAACGCTTGTAAATTGCGACATCCGCACCGGCGATGATGCCGTTGCGATTGTTGGCTACGACCATCACTTTGAAATACCCGGCTTCGGGCACCTGCGGCATATTTCGGAGAATATAATCATTGCCAACTGCAATTTACAATCGGCTTCCAGCGGCATCCGCATTGGATTTTTAGACCAGAATACGGTGCGCAATATTCATGTGACCAATGTAAATATTACCAACGCTACCCGTGGTATCGGCATCTTTCTGCGCGATGAAGGCTCGCTCGAAAACATTACTTTTTCAAATATTTATATAGAAACCAGACTGCGCACCGGCGACTGGTGGGGCAATGGCGAACCCATCCATATTTCTGCCATCCGCGGCAAGGATAGTGTAAAGCTTGGCAGTATCAAACATGTGCTGTTCAGTAACATTATCTGCAAAGGCGAAAACCAGATTTTACTGTATGGAACACCGGCAAGTGTGATTGAAGATGTTTCTTTTAAAAACATTCGCTTTGAATTAACTGATAGCAAGCTGAATGCGGTAGCGGGTGGTAACATTGACCTGCGTGGTGTAACAGGCGAAAAGAACGGGTTGTTTGCCAGCGATATTCCGGCCATCCGTGCCAGTTATGTAAAAGACCTGCGCCTGGAAGATGTCGCACTGCAGTGGACGGGCACGCGCATGTCTTATTTTACACATGGCCTGTTGCTGCAGCATTTTGAGAATGTGGTAGTAAAAGATTTTAGCGGAGCAGCATCACCGGTGAATAAAACCGCGCATCGTGTATATGCAGAAGCCGGAAGCAATTTTAGTATGGATAACAACAGGGATGTTATCAGAAAAAATGTACAATAATCCGGAACCACAAAAACAAAGGCACAGCGCAATACCAGATATTCCTTTGTAAATTTTTTTTCCTGTCTGCCATCTGGCAGGTTCCATGATTTAAAATTTTCTTAGCATTTTCGCGCCTTCGCGGTTGAATTTTAAATAAATAAAATGATGAAACTTTATCGCCGGATACCAGCCTTCTTTTACTTGCAGCTTTGTTTTTTATTTGCAATAAATACTGTTTCCCATGCACAACAATCAGCAATAAAACCAGCCTTCTTTGCCGCAGATAATAAGCTCCTTCAATATGTTGGCCGCATAGACTTTAGCAATCCCAAACTGCCCCGGTACTGGCAGCCCGGCGTGTATGTAAAAGCAAAGTTTGCCGGTACCTATTGCAACGTGCTGGTAAACGATGAAATGCTTTGGGGCAAGAACCATAACTATCTTGAAATAGTGGTTGATGATACCGTTTTGTACCGGCTGCAAACGAAAGGGAAAAAGGATACCATCAAAGTAGCAAGCGGCCTGAAAAATGGTGATCATACGATATTAATTGCCAAGAATACGGAGGCGAACATCGGGTACATAGAATTTGCAGGCCTGCAATGTAAAGCCTTGCTGCCGTTGCCTGCGGAGCCAGAGAGAAAGATGGAATTCATCGGCAATTCCATTACCTGCGGCGCCAGTGCAGACCTTAGCGAAGTGCCCTGCCATACCGGCGTTTGGCAGGACCAGCACAATGCATATTTAGCGTACGGGCCAACTACTGCCCGCAACCTCAACGCCCAATGGATACTGTCTTCGGTGTCCGGCATCGGGCTCGTGCATAGCTGCTGCAATATGGAAGTGGTGATGCCGCAGGTGTACGATAATGTAAACATGCGCAGCCAAGCTGACAGCCTGAAATGGAATTTTAATAGTTACCAGCCGGACGTGGTTACGGTTTGTCTCGGGCAGAACGACGGCATACAGGATTCGGTGCTGTTTTGCAGCGCGTATGTAACCTTTCTGCAGCGCCTGCGGGGCGATTATCCGAAAGCGCATTTCATTTGCCTCACCAGCCCGATGGCCGACAGCCTATTGGCGGCTTCGCAAAGACATTACCTAACCGGCATAGAAGCATCCATGCATAATAGCGGCGATGATAAAGTCTCGCATTACTTTTTTTTGAAACGATATTTTCATGGCTGCGATACGCATCCGGATGTGGCTGAACATAAAGCAATTGCCGCAGAGTTGACGAAGTACGTGCAGGAGGTGATGGGTTGGTAAGAGGTTTTATAGTTCTGTACGTTTTTGTGTAAACGGAGGATTACGGCTATTATGAACTATAGCAGTAATAATAATTGTGTTATTTTCCTGACTAATGTAGTAGTGAATAGAATATGGAAAAACATCCGGATGCGCAATGCGAATACTTTTATAACGAATAGTATGCGCATGAGGCATTTCGCTGATACGGTTGATAGTTGTTTTAATATCTTATGCAAAGCGCTTTTCCAGTCCTTTCAACTGTTGCCGGTACCAGCTTTTTACCTCTTTGATATCTTGTTTTACTTCATCAAAATATAGAACTTTATAAGGCATCAGACTGCTCGTTGTTATTTAGTTCGTCGAAAAGTTCTTTTATAGGTTTAAGTCTTTCCGGATGATCTGCAATCATTTGGAGACGGGAATCAATCAATTCCTTTTGCCATTGAGATAGATCATTGTCAAGATCATCTACATCCGGATATTTGTTTTTGATGCGTTTCCAGTCTTCAATAGAAATCTGTACAGCGATAGTTGCACCATTATTATCCGACAAGTAATTTACCGGCATAAATAACTTTTTAATCATCTCAAAATTAGCGAAAAAGAAGCTTAGTCTTAATTTATCACTTTGCAGAGCATATTAAAATCGCGTAGCCAAAGGGTTTGTAATCTCGCATTAAATCACCACCTATGAAAAAAATCTTCTCCTTTCTTCTGTCGGCTTTTGTAACTGCCGTTGCATTCAGCCAGCCCCTTTCCGACAGCATTGTGCTTAACCAGCTTGGCTTTTACCCGCATGCACCCAAGATAGCCATAGTAAAAGGCAGTATAGCGGATACTATTTTTCATATAATAAGTAAAGCTAAAAACGATACGGCGTACACAGGCATATTAACCGGGCAACTACAGTCGCATAACTCATCAACTATCACACGCATTGCCGATTTCAGTGAATTTGCTAAAGAAGGGAATTATTATTTATCTGTTCCAAATGTTGGTAACTCTTATCCTTTTAGCATACATAAAAATGCTAACCATACAGCGGCAGTTGCTTCGCTCAAAGGCTTTTATTTTATCCGTTCCGGTATGCCGCTGGAAGAAGCGTATGCAGGCAAATGGCATCGCGGTGCCGGCCATCCCGATACGGCGGTACTGGTGCATTCGTCAGCCGCTTCAGCAGCACGTCCCGAAGGCACGGTAATTTCTACACCCGGCGGCTGGTACGATGCCGGCGATTACAACAAGTACATTGTCAACAGCGGTATTACGATGGGGACCTTATTATCGGCGTACGAAGACTTTGCCCCTTACTTCGATACTTTAAAAATCAATATTCCCGAAAGCAAAGACAAAGTGCCGGATATACTGAACGAAGACATTTATAACCTGCGCTGGATGCTTACCATGCAGGACCCTAATGATGGCGGCGTATATCACAAATGCTCCAATGCGGCCTTCGATGGCATGGTGATGCCGGGCGTTACCAGATTGCCGCGTTATGTGGTGCAGAAAGGCACAGCAGCCACGCTCGATTTTGCAGCCGTTACCGCGCAGGCAGCCCGCATTTTACAGAAATATAAAATGCAGTTGCCGCGCCTTGGGGATAGCTGCCTGCAGGCTTCGCAACTGGCATGGCAATGGGCGTTGAAACATCCGGATGCAGCCTATAATCAAAACAGGAACAATCAGCTGTACAAGCCTGCCGTTACCACCGGCGATTATGGCGACAATAACTTTACAGATGAATGGTTTTGGGCCGCCTGCGAGTTGTATGCAACTACTAAGGACGAGCAATATTGGCAAACTATTAATAACACTGCTCAGTTAAAGTTCACGCTGCCATCCTGGAGCAATGTGTATGCATTGGGCGTTTATACATTAAACAGAACAAAGCCGGCTCAGCATTTAGTGGAGGTAGCAAGAATTACAAAGCAGGTTGTTACCTTAGCCAACGACCTCCTTCAACAGAAAGACAGCACCGCTTTTAAAACAGTAATGGGCGGCTCGGTGAGCGACTTTAACTGGGGCAGCAATTCCAATGCAGCTAACCAGGGCATTGCACTCATCAATGCTTATTTTATTACAAAAGATAAAAAATATATTGATGGTGCATTGAGCAACCTCGATTATATTTTAGGCAGAAATGCAACCGGTTATTGTTTCCTCACCGGCATCGGCTCGCATAACACCTTGCACCCGCACCACCGCCCGTCGGTGGCCGATGGCATTGAAGAACCGGTGCCGGGCCTGATGGCCGGCGGACCAAACCCCGGCAGGCAGGATAAATGCACGTATTATTACTTTGAACCGGAAACTGCTTACGTGGACAGCGACTGCGCGTATGCCAGCAATGAGATTGCCATCAACTGGAATGCGCCACTCGTGTATCTTTCCAATGCATTGGAAGCATTGCAGAAAACGGTTGGCTATTAGTAATGAAGATTGCCGGTTTATCATTTCTTATAAGGCTACCCGGAAGCCGAAGAATACGCCAAAGCGTTCGTTCTGCTTGGAGGGCAGCGGTTGTGGCAGTACCCGCCAGATAAAGTCTATGCGAAAGAATTTAAAGATGTTATCTATACCGGTGCCTACCTCCATATACAGCTTTCCGTCGAGGGAAGTAAATGGATGATTATCTACAAAATTAAGTTGCTTGTTGGCATCGCTTAAGTTGCCTACCACGCCTTTGGCTTCCCAAAACTGGCGCAGCTTGAGCTTGCGGGTAAGTTTTACATACCTGAAAATACCACTGCCGATATTATGCTCCAGGTTGAAGCCTGCATATTGGTCGGTCAGGTACTCAAAACGTCGCATAAGGTTAAACGAGTTGCGGCTGTAATAATACCACTCGTTGCCGGGCTGAATATCCAACAGCGGATATGGCAAAGCGCCATATATTTTACCTGCAAAAAAGTTGTAGTACAACTCGCCATACGGCGGCAGCTTAATATAATCGTGCACTGTAAAGTCTATCTTGTTGTAGGTATAACTGCTGTTGAGCAAACCTTTGAAGCCATGCGTATAGTACAGATCTACGATCGGGTAGGAGCTGCCAAGCAGGTAGTGGTCAAAGTTTTCGTCCAGCGTCCGTTCCTGGTATGCATAGCGAAAATGAAAGGTAGCTTCAGAATTATTTAACGGATCGCCGCCTTTAACCGGGAAAAGACTTTTGGAAGGCAGGTTGAGCAGCGGCGTGAACTGCCGGTTCTGTACCATCACACCCATGCCAAAGCCCTTATTAGTTTCGCCATAGTATTCGGCGCGGCGGGTTTCTATCTGCTGGTATTTGGAAGGAATGCCCGGCTTGCGTAAAAAAGAAGCGAATACATTATCACTGCTCAACTGGTCGTAAGATGTCTGGCCATTATCAATATCCTTTTTGTAAGAAGCGCTGATGTACGAATACGGTTTTGTTTGAAATCGGTAGCGGGCTTCTATACGCCCTTTTAATGCCGCATCGGTAAAGCCATACGCTGCATAACCGGTAAAGTACCAGTGCCTGTTAAAGCCAACATTGGTTGACAAATCAAACCGTACCCGTGTGCCCTCCCAGCGGTTGGCCGTAAGCCAGTAAAACCAGGGCCCGATACGGATATTGCCGATGTCTTTGGTACCGGTGGTAAAGAAATTAAGGCCATTCCGGTAGTGCACAAAAGTCTTGTTTTTCTCCAGCGTATCCAGCACTTTATACACGGTTTGCTCATTATTGTTTAACGGCTCGTGGCGGCTTTGCTGCCAGAAGGAATCCGGCTTGTTCAATACATTCGGCAATACCACTAAGTCTTCGCTGGGCTTGCTTTTGGCAAGCTCGTTATTAATACTGGTATCATTGATGTGTATATGCTGGTACGTAGTGGTTTTGCGGCCTTTGAAGCTGAGGTGTTTTTTGCCGAGCGGAGACAGGTCGGCCACAAACCGGTCTTTATATAAAAACCAGATGCTATCTCCCAAAAACTTGTATTCCTGTATTACGGTTAAGCCGGTGATGAAGTTGATATTAGCATCCGACGAAGGCCGCATGGTAATCTTCTGCACGGCGAAAGAAGTATCGTTCACCCAGCAATCGCCGGTAAACGTATTAACGCCCTGGTGCTTGGGCTGAAACAGGAAATGCACCAGCCGTTTTTTGTTAAGGTATTGCGTATCCTGCAGCTTGAAATTATAAAACGCATCGCCGTTATCGCTGAAGGGGCTGATGAAATATTTATCAAAAACCGGGATGGTATTGTCGTACACATTTACATTCTGGTACGTATTGCCTAAGTATTTTATCAGGCTTTCATTATCAATACCATTCGTAATAGACGCTTTAATTACTTCGCGCGTACGGTACGGCTGCCGCTGCTTGTAAAAGTCTGAAAGGGTTTCGGTAAGATAAACGGGCAGGTACGGTTTCGATTCGGAAGTGGTGTCGGTATATGCCAGTACAAAATCCAGCTTTTTTAGAAACATCGTGTTGCCCAGCTTTTCTTTGTTTACGTTATCCAGGTCAAGCTCCAGCTTGTTATAAGCTTCATAGCTGTAATTATCAAAACGCCGCATATCGTTGCGCGGCTTCGCGGCTATTACTTTTCTCCAAAACCATAAGGCCCTGTTATACTTGCTTCTTACCACCGTTTCATTTTGCGGCGGCAGCACTTCCAACTGTACCGTAAAGCTGAGTGAATCTTTAAGTATGCTGAAAGGCAGGCGCACAATTTTGTAGCCAACACTGCTTATCTCCAGCGTATCATTGGCTTTTATGCCACCGGTGTATAAAGAAAATTTGCCCAAAGAATCGGTAAGTGTTCCTCTGCCATCTATACGAAAAGAAATGGCTGCAAAAGGAATTGGCTCATCGCTTTGCTTGTCGGCTATTATACCGGTAATGGTATTGGTTTGTGCCAATGCTGTAAAGCCAGCCAATAGTACAGCCAGTAAAAAAATTATCCGTTTGCTCCTCATAACAAGACAAAAGTAATTGATAAAAAAATTGTTCGGTGTATATACGCTTACAGGATGCTGCTATATACTTTTTCAGATGGGTCTTACCTGCAATTTAACATTGCTCTATAATAACGGGCGTTATGTATCGGGCATACCTGCGAGGTATTCAGCTATACGTTTACCTTTGCCCGCAATGCCGGCAGATATTCTTACGATAGCTATACAAACCATTCGCTCCGAAGCGCAAAGTGTAGAAGCACTTGCTGCGTTTATCAACGAAGATTTTAAAAAAGCAATTGCTGCCATTCACCAAAGTAAAGGGCGCATAATCATCAGTGGTATTGGCAAGAGCGCTATTGTGGCGCAAAAGATAGTGGCTACGCTTAACTCTACCGGCACACCCGCGCTCTTTATGCATGCTGCGGATGCCATACATGGCGATCTTGGCATGATACAGAAAGAAGATGTGGTAATCATCATCAGCAACAGCGGCAACAGCCCCGAAATAAAAGCATTGGTACCGCTGGTAAAAAGTTTTGGCAATACACTCATTGCGATTGCGGGCAACCTGCAATCGTATCTTGCTATCCATGCCGATTTTACTATTAATGCCTCCGTAACCGCTGAAGCCTGCCCGAATAACTTAGCGCCGACCAACAGTACTACCGCGCAGATGGTAATGGGCGATGTGCTGGCCGTATGCCTGATGGAACTGAAAGAATTTACCGAAGTTGATTTTGCCCGTTATCATCCCGGTGGCAATATTGGTAAGCGGCTGTACCTTCGGGTGGATGATT
Source organism: Ilyomonas sp. (assembly GCA_965247435.1). Lineage (GTDB taxonomy): Bacteria > Bacteroidota > Bacteroidia > Chitinophagales > Chitinophagaceae > Ilyomonas. Next base: position 5,472,049 of record OZ252019.1, read on the forward strand.
TATATAAAACGAACGCTAAACCCTGCGTGCGGCTCTCTGCTCCTGTAAAAGAAGTAATTGTAGAAATATCGCGCAACCGCCTCGGCTGCACGGCCGTGCTGGGGGAAAGCGAACAGTTAACGGGCATTATAACCGATGGCGATGTGCGCCGTATGCTGGAGCTGCACGATAACATCAGCCGGCTGCAGGCAAAAGATATTTACTCCGGCCATCCTAAAACCATAGCGCCGCAAACGCTTGCTATAGAAGCGCTGGAAGTAATGAAGCGGCACGACATTACCCAATTGATAGTGATGAATAACAATGTATATGCAGGAGTGCTACATTTGCACGATTTACTAAGAGAAGGCATTCTATAAGTCCAGTACAAAATAAGTGGTATGCAACAGCACAACTATGTAGCAATTATGGCGGGCGGTATCGGCAGCCGCTTTTGGCCGCAGAGCCGGGTAACTTATCCCAAGCAGTTTCTTGATATTCTTAATACCGGTAAAACCCTTATCCAATGGACGTTTGAGCGGTATAACCAGTTTATACCGGCAGAAAATATTTATGTGGTTACCTCGCAGGAATATACCCATATCGTGCAGGAGCAACTGCCAGGCATACCGCCACACAATATAGTAGCGGAGCCCAGCCGCAAGAACACAGCGCCCTGTATTGCATACATGGCTTTTAAACTGCAGCAGAAAGATCCCGATGCTACCCTTATTATTACGCCCAGCGATCACATGGTGCTGGATGCGGCTGAGTTTGAAAAAATTTCTGAAGAGGCATTATCATTTGCCAAAGAAAAAAGGGCTTTTGTTACGTTAGGTATTAAGCCAACTTATCCTAATACCGGCTATGGCTATATACAGCACGAAACAGAAAACGCGGCGCCTAATGTATATAAGGTTAAAACATTTACCGAAAAGCCGGACATAGAACTGGCAAAAACATTTGTAGCCAGCGGGGATTTTTTGTGGAATGCCGGCATTTTTGTGTGGAATGTACAAGACATTATCACTGCTTTTGAGCAGTACCAGCCCGAGATGTACGAAGTATTTGCGGTTGAGCACGACAATTTCAATACGGTGCACGAGCAGGAAGCCATTGAGCGCATATACCCGCAGTGTACCAATATTTCCATAGATTATGCAATTATGGAAAAAGCAAACAATGTATTTGTAATTCCATCCGCTTTTGGCTGGAGCGACCTGGGCACGTGGAACAGCGCCTACGAGAACCTGGAAAAAGATTATTTAGGTAATGCGTTATCTGCCACCAATGTAATAATAATTGATGCCGTAAAATGTATGGTTTCGGCGCCAGCAAATAAGCTGCTGGTACTGCAGGGGCTTAATAATTTTATTGTAGTGGATACACCGGATGTGCTGCTTATCTGCCACAAAGAAAAAGAGCAGGCTATTAAAGAGTATGTAGCGGAAGTAAAACGCAACAAAGGAGATGTTTATCTCTAATGATTGCTTAAAATCCGCACCTTTTTAGCAATAATAATCATTCACAATAACGGATTTTTAATTAAAAAGCTGTGTTCAACATACGTAAAACACAGCTTTTAATTTCTTTTTTCCATTGCATTATAATGTTGATCTTCCTCTTATCAGCGAAAGCAGGAACAATACTATAAATACAAAGAATAAGATTTTTGCGATACCTGCAGCTCCGGCAGCGATGCCTCCGAAACCGAATATAGCAGCTATAACGGCTATAACAAGAAAGGTGATAGTCCAGCGTAACATAGGTTAATATTTTAAGGTTAAGAAAATGTGATAATACCTTAAGAAATTCAGAAAACGTGCCAAAACAAATGGGTGTGGAATGTACCCCACCACGCATTCCATTCCCTCACCAAATTGTAACTCTTGGGTTAATGGACAAAAAGTAGGCTAAAATCTTCTGTAATTCTTTGTGAGTATAGCTTTGAAGGAAATGGAGAGAAAGATTAAAAAAAGTGCTTTTACTGTGGTTCAGGGACTACCAGGAAAAGCGGCATCAAATCGGGTAAACAACTATATAAGTGTATTGCCTGTGGTAAGCAATTTATAGATATTGTACGTCTTCAGCCAGGTGTATTATGGCAGCAATATATTCAAGGCAAGCAAACCTATGAGCAGTTAGCTGCCAAATATCATTGTTCAGCAAAAACAATTCAGCGAAAAATAGATACAGTTCAAGCGAGCCGTGAAACCACATTTTCAGATGTTGCAAATGTGCTCATGGACACTACTTATTTTGGAAGAAAGCTGGGCGTGATGGTTTACAAAGACAGCATTAACGGACAAATTTTATACAAGCAATATGTGAAGCAGGAGACAAATAAACTATATCTGGCGGGACTGCAAGAAATTGCAAGGCGAGGTATAAAAATACAGGCTATTATCTGCGATGGGCGTAAAGGTTTGTTACAAATGTTTGAAGGCATTCCTGTTCAGATGTGCAACTTTCATCAGGCAGCTATTATCAGGCGTTATCTTACAAAGAAGCCTAAAATGCAAGCCAGTAAAGAGTTATGGGCGCATGTATTACTTTTATCAAAGACAGATAAAGAAAGTTTTGAAGGCGGATTAGCAGCCTGGTACAGCAAATGGGAGCGGTTTTTAAACGAACGAAAAGCAGACATTAACGGTAAGAACAGATACGTACATAAAAAGCTCAGAAGCGCTTACAGAAGTGTAAAAACGAATCTGCCATGGCTGTTTACATGGTATGATAACATTGGCTTAAACATTCCCAATACGACTAATGCCATTGACGGGCATTTTGCTGATTTGAAGAATAAATTGAGAAATCATAACGGATTATCAATAGCAAGAAAGAAGAAATTTATAGATGAGTTTTTGAAGGCATAATGTCATCAAAATAAAATGGCTATCACTATAGAAGCAACAGCCATTATATTTTATTTCGACGACATCAGGCTATCCCTGGCAGGTTGCTCTCCAGCAGCGCCCGCTTCCGTTTTGCCTGATGGAGGGAAAGGTAAAGAAGTATATTAGTAATTTTTAACCTCGCTAAAATAAACAGCCTACTTTTTGTCCACTTGAATTAATCGTCTTGAAAAAAACCTACTTTTTGTCCATTAGACCTAACTCTTAAATAATGATGAAGTAAGCCTCGATCATACAAAAAGCAATGCTGAATGCAGCGGGTTTAGTACCCCTAAAAATTTATAGTTATAACGATGGCAGATAGCAGCATACGGTTATGCGCAACGGATACATTTTAAAATTAGTGGCAGTGCATTTTATACTTCATCAGCCGAGGGGCCATACATACCCGGCACTTTTATATTCAGCAGGCGCAGGTAAACCGAAAGCTGTCCACGATGATGAACGCTATGGTTGGCAACCAGAAAGCGTATAGCTGCAATACGAGGCAGTGTAAAAATAATTAGTTCGCCACGCTTCAATATCCAGCTCGCGCGTAACGCCTCATCCGAAGCTGTTTCCAATGCTGTTAAAGATGCTTTGCTTGTTGTATTAAACCACTGCATTAGGGCTTCGTTGCCCGTAATTGCAGGCGGTGAAAAAGGGCTGCTGGTTATATCCAGTTCCTTTGTGGACAGTATAATATTTACCCACTGCGGCAAGGTAGCTATATGCACGGCCAGCCTTTTCAGGGTCATTGATTTATCGTGCGGCTTCCAGTCAGCAGCTTCAAAGGGTACGCTTTCCAGCATCTTACGGGTATTGGCATATTCATGCTGCATTTCGGGCATTAGCGCCTGGGCAATCATAACAGGTTATTTTTTGAAGTGCTAAAGTAAGCTGAATCCAAATGCCTGTTACGCTTACGGTTAATCCAACAGTGGTTTAAAGTCTGTATAAGACTAATTTTATGGGAAAATCGTTTTTACAACAGCCTTTATTTGTTGTTCTGTACTTATTACCTTGCTGCATCTTATTTTTGTTGTATAACCAACCTGAGAAAGCAGCATGTTCAACATTATTCTTTTTGGCCCGCCCGGCAGCGGTAAAGGCACACAAAGTGAAAGCCTGGTAGCAAAATACAACCTGAAACACCTGAGCACCGGCGACCTGCTGCGCAACGAAATAGCCGCTAAAACACCTTTGGGCATGGAGGCAAAAAGCTTTATGGACAATGGCATCCTTGTTCCCGATGAAGTAGTGATAGGTATGATTAGTTCTGCGCTGGAAGCGAGGCCTGCAATAAGCGGTTTTTTGTTTGATGGTTTTCCACGCACACAGGCGCAGGCCGAAGCGCTGGACAAACTATTAGCCCTGCACAAAACCAATATCGGCGTAATGCTGGCTTTGGAAGTAGGCGAAGAAGAATTAACCAAACGGCTGCTTAACCGCGGCCTTACCAGCGGCCGGCCAGACGATGTAAACGAATTGGTAATAAAGGAAAGGATAACAGAATACCAGCGTAAAACGACGGCTGTGGCCGATTACTACCGCGAGCTGGATAAGGTAGTTACTATCAATGGAGAAGGCAGTATAGAAGCTATTTTTGCTGCTTTATGCTCGGCTATTGACCAGCGGAATAATAAGACCAACAGCAAGCTGATGTATGAATAACTGCAAATGCATTGACGGCCGGCTTTTACTACGGTCTGGTGTCATAGCTGTTGCCGTTGATTATATTGCATTGTGTAACAAGCAGCGATACAAATAACCTTGGAATGTTGACTGGAAGCAATTACTTTTTTAAACAAAAAAGTCGTTCTGTAGAAACAGAACGACTTACTTACTAAACCAACTAAAAACTATCTTTAAAAGAAGCCGCTGCAAAGCGGGTTCTATTTTATTTATTACTCAACATCTGCAGTTGCCGGGGCAGCCACTGCAACACCATTGCCCTGCGTTTCTGCAATCTTAGCTCTTATCTTACCTTCTATTTCGTTTGCCATTTCTTCATTATCCTGCAATAAGGCTTTTACCGCATCGCGGCCCTGGCCAAGCTTATTGCCCTGGTAGCTAAACCAGCTACCGCTTTTATTTACAATACCCAATTCAACGCCCATATCTATTATCTCTCCAATTTTAGAGATGCCTTCACCAAATATAATATCAAACTCAGCAGACCTGAAAGGCGGCGCTACTTTGTTCTTTACCACTTTCACTTTTACGTGGTTGCCAATCGCTTCATCGCCATCTTTTATCTGTGCAGCACGGCGGATATCGAGGCGTACAGAAGCATAAAACTTTAAAGCGTTGCCACCGGTGGTGGTTTCCGGATTGCCAAACATAACCCCGATCTTTTCGCGTAGCTGGTTGATGAAAATACAGATGGTATTGGTCTTACTAATGGTTGCAGTAAGCTTGCGTAATGCCTGGCTCATCAACCGCGCCTGTAAGCCCATCTTGCTATCACCCATTTCACCTTCCAGTTCTCCTTTGGGTACCAATGCTGCTACAGAGTCAATTACCACTACATCGAGCGCACCCGAAAGAATGAGGCGGTCGGCAATTTCCAGCGCCTGCTCGCCATAATCCGGCTGCGAGATCAACAGGTTGTCAATATCCACCCCTAATTTTTGCGCATAAGCACTGTCAAAAGCATGCTCTGCATCTATAAAGGCGCAAATGCCGCCCTTCTTTTGCGATTCGGCAATAACATGGGTAGCAATGGTTGTTTTACCACTCGATTCGGGCCCATATATTTCTACTACCCTGCCTTTAGGCAAACCACCAATGCCCAGCGCAACATCAAGGCCAATAGAACCGGTAGAAACAACTTCATTTATCCGCTCCGGTTTATCTCCCATCATCATTACGCTGCCTTTACCAAAATCTTTGTCTATTTTGTCAATAGTCAGTTTAAGGGCTTTCAGTTTGTCTGCATTGGTATTACTGCTCATGTTATTTTTTTCTTTTAATCTTCAAATTTAATTAGCATGTAAATGTACAACAATAAACTTTTTAAGACTAATGTTTTTAGCACAAAATTGTTAAGGTTCCGGGCAACCAGTTAATTAAAGTACACAAGTGTAAATTGATGAAATTCAAAGCTATAGCTGATAATATTATTTTGCAATGCTAAATGCATAAGTGCCAGTTTGTTTGATGAAAAATTTGCTGGTTTTACAGGCGGTACTCAAAAATGTAGCACCGGGGCAGTAACGTAGTAAACAAATAAGCCGGCTGCAAAACGCCTGTCTGCCCGGTAATTTTTATTTTCTTATCAGCCATTTATCCCCAATTAACCAAGGCATGCAGTTGTTAGCAGCAGGCAGCCTAACTTGCACCCTATATCAATAGTTAACCTATGGTACAGATCTGCAACCAATCCGGCAAGCCGGAAGCTTACCTCGTGAAAAATATTATTATTAATCTCAGCAATTTTAATGCGATCGGCGTAGTGCTGGGCAACTGCGTATTTAACAGGCAGGGCCTTTATATAGGCAAAACACGCCGGCATTGTATCTACAACCAGCAAGGCGAAATAATAGGCAACATGCTGCTGAATGAGCAGGAATATGAAATGGCAAACAGCGAGCTTGTAAAAGATGGATGGCACATAGTGGAGCAGATAAAAAGCCATGGCTGCACCTGGATAGAAGAGAAGCAGCAATGGGCTAATATGTCTTTTGAAGAGGTATTTGCCTGAACAGCTATTATGTGCCTTGCCGTTGCCTGAACCCGTTTCTGCCACAAATTATTCACCTCCATTCCCCTGTTATTCAAAGAAGCAACCGGTAAAACCGCCTGCATACCTGCATTGCCCTTTGCTGGTCTGCAGGCTATGTTGCAAAAGATAATTGCTACGCCAGGCATAATAAAGCTTCTTTTATCAGCTACAATAAAACTTAACATTAGAGCCCATAAGCCCGGTTTACATTTGCATATTCATTAAACCAAACGATAATGGCAGCCATACAAAATGATGTACAGAAAGATCTACCTCCCAAGAAAGAATTAAGAAAGCAGTTAGCGGAAGCAATGGAGCAGGCACTGCCCGAATTGCGGGAATTGTTAGGCGAAAAAAAATTTGCACACCGCCTTAAAAAGGCTGCAAAACTGCTTACGGAAGGGCTGCATAAAGAAGAAGCAGCCGAGCTGCCGGCAACCACGAAAGCCCTTGCAGTAAAAAAAGCCCGCGTTGCCTCCGCAAAGAAAGCAGCGGCCACCAAGAAGGCTGCTTCCGGCAAATAAGCGGCGGGTGTTACTGACCGCTTTTGTGCGGATGCAGTTTTTGTAACAGGTATTTATAAATCTCTACCTGCGAACGTATTTTTTTTGCGCCGTTTTCTGCGGCCATGTATTCATTATTCAACTCGTCATCGAGACTTCGTGCCTTCACATTATCACTCAACTGAATGCTGATAATATCCTTGATTTCCTGCCGTATCTGCGGGTCGTTTATAGGTACGGCAGCTTCTATACGATGGTCAAGATTGCGCACCATCCAATCAGCAGAAGAAATATACATTTTGTCTTTACCGCCATTGCGAAAAGCGTACAGGCGTGCATGCTCCAGGTACTGATCTACAATGCTGACGGCCGTAACGCGGCCCCTGGCTTTTACACCTTCAAACCTTGGCGAGTAAATGCCCCGTACAATACAATTGATTTTTACACCCGCGTGCGCTGCCTCATAAAGTTTCATAATCAGTTTCTCATCGCTCAGCGAATTAAGCTTTAGAGTAATGCCGCCTTTCTTCTTTGCTTTGACCGCTTTTATTTCCCGGTCTATCAGGTGCATAATCTGTTGCCGTATGTTCACCGGCGCTACCAGCAGTGTTTTGCAGGCGAGCAGGGGCGCTGTACTCTTGGGATTTTCGAGATAGCGGAAAATCCGGTTCACATCTGCCATGATAGCGCGGTTAGCCGTTAGCAGGCAAAAATCAACATAAATATTAGAGGTTTTCTCGTTGAGGTTGCCGGTACTTACAAAGCCATATTCTGTAGTACGCTTGCCGTTGCGCCTTTTAATTACGCATATTTTAGCATGTACCTTTAGGTTAGGCAGGCCTACCAGCACTTTTACGCCTTCGTCTTCAAGTCTTTCTTTCCATTCGATGTTGGCTTCTTCGTTAAAGCGGGCGCGCAGCTCCAGCACTACGGTTACCTGCTTGCCGTTGCGTGCTGCATTAATCAATGCATTTACAATAGTAGAATGCTCGGCCAGCCGGTAGGCTGTGATTTTTATAGATATAACATCCGGCTCAATAGCTGCTTCGCGCAGCAGATCGGTAATGGTGCTGAAGGTGTGATAGGGAAAATACAACATAATATCCTGCCCAAGCACTACTTCGGTCACGCGCGGGCTATGCTGCAGCGCCGGGTGCATAAACGGCGCGGGCTGCTTTTTGCCCTGCACCGGAAATACGTTGGGGAAATCTATGAAATGCCGGAAGTTATGAATGCGCCCGCCGGGAATAATATTATCACGCCGGGTAAGGTGCAGGCGCTGTATCAGGTATTCCAGCAGGCTGCTGTTCATTTCTTTATCATACACAAAACGGGTGGGCTTGCCTTTGCGCCTGTTTTTCAGCCCCTTTTCTATCTTCTGTACAAAATTGGTAGCCAGGTCTGTATCTATATCAATCTCTGCATCTTTGGTGATCTTAAAAATATGCGCTTCGTAATGCTCGTAATTGAAGTAAGAAAAAATATAGGGCAGGTTAAAGCGGATTACATCTTCGAGCAGGATAATGTATTTTTTGTCGCCCTCGCCGGGCAATATCACAAAGCGGCCCAATACCCTCGATGGCACTTCGATGAGCGCAAATTTTTGCGTATATGCTTTGGCCGAATTGCTCATTACCACGCCGAGGTAAATACTTTTCTCGCGCAGGTAAGGCAATTGCGGCACACTCTCGATAAGCAGCGGGATAATGTTGGAGCGCACCTTGTCTATAAAATATTGTTTTACATACTCCTGCTGCCCTTCATCCAAATGCTGTTCATCAACCAGAAATACCTGCTGCTGCTGCATTTCGGTACAGATGTTTGTCCAGATCCTGTCAAACTCGCTCTGCTGCCTTAAAACCGTTAGCTGTATATCATCCAGCACCGCCTGCGGGTTGGCCTCGCGGTGCATATTTAATTTTTTGCCGCCAAACTCTATCATGCGCTTAAGCGTAGCTACCCGCACGCGAAAAAATTCGTCCAGGTTGTTGGAAAAAATGCCCAGAAAACGGATCCGGTCTTTAAGCGAAACAGTTTTGTCGCTGGCTTCCTGCAACACTCTGGCATTGAAAGAAAGCCAACTCAAATCGCGGGGTATTAATTTTTTTTTCATAAATCACAGGTATGTCAAAGCGTATAAAAGAAGGTTATTTATCTGCGGCAGCAACTATAATATCGTTTGTGCTTACAATTTTTTAAACAACACAAAATGCGTATTTCTACGCAATTTTACTAATGTGGGCCGTATTAATTTTGTATCACTAAAAACACGACCCGTTAGATACTATTCTCAACCCAACTGATTAGTACTTCTTTAAAAACGCAACTCAACCCTAACCTTTTTTAGTTTACCTGATCTGCTGTTATATAACCCCGCTATATAGCGCAGGTTATACTTTTCTTTGTATAACACAATCTAAACAAATTTATTTATGAATGGAAATGTACAACACCAAATTTCTTTGGAAAAAGCTGTTGAGCTTACCGCCCGTTTCAGGAAATTAAAAAAAGAGCTGACTGCCGGCCTGTGCCTTTCCGAAACTTTTAGCCGCGAAGCGATAGAAAGCCTTTTGCGTGTAGAAGGCTGTGCCGCTGTGCGCATTTATTATGGGATGAAGGAAGACCGTTCTGTACATGCGATACTGGTGGCAGCAGACGCAGCCGGCAATGATATTCTGCCGCCTGCACAAGAGCGGCAGGAAGCGCATTCAACAACTAATGCAATAGCCGGACTTATACTGGAAGACGGCGCCCGCTGCCCGCCGCAATGCCCCCAAAGCTCGAAGCTTAACAGCGACTAAACAGGTATGGTATTAAACTATTACTTCTCCCAGGCAACTGGTTTTTCGGTGCTGTTTGCCGCCATTACAGGCGCAGTGCGGTACCGGCGTATCCTCCCTGCTTTCCGGCCATTTGTAATACTGATGTGGCTGGCAGCAGCGAATGAGTTGATGAGTATTATCTGTGTCCGGCTTTTTCACCAGAATACGGTGAATGGGAATGTGTATGTGCTGATAGAGTATGCGGCGATCCTTATTTTGTTTATGCGGTGGAATGAACAGGAACAGCGCAGGTCTGTTTATGCACTGCTGCTGCTGTTAGGGCTGGCCGTTTGGATAACAGACAATATTATCTGGCACTCTGTATTTACATTCAGTTCTTTATTCCGGATCGTGTACTCTTTTATTGTCGTGTATTTAAGCATTGATAAACTGAATGAAGTTATTTTCAGGGAGCGCACTAACCTTTTTAGAAACGCTCAGTTTATCATCTGCCTGTCTTTTATTTTTTATTACACCTATAAAGCTACTTACGAAACTTTTTTCCTGCTGCAAATGAATATGAGCAATAGCTTTTACATCAATACCTTTATGATATTGGTATTTGTAAATTTATTTACCAACCTGGTGTATGCCTGGGCGATGTTATGTATTCCAACGAAGCAAAAATTTATACTACCCTACTGATAGCCGCCGTTGTACTTGCGCTGATACTTACTTTTTTTATCATTTCCCTTCTTAAACAGCATAAGAAAAATATACAGCTCCACCGCGAAAAATTGCTGGCAGAAATCAATACGCTGGAAAAGGAAAGAAGGCGCGTGGCAGCCGACCTGCACGACGAAATAGGTCCGCTCTTATCCGTTGTAAAAATGCAGATTAGCAGCCTTGATAACTGCGATGCGCAGAACCAGCAACTGGTAGATAATGCCGGGAAATATATTGATGACATCCTGGTTCGTATGCGCGGGATTGCCGTTGATCTGATGCCATCGGTACTGCTGCGGAAGGGCCTGGTTACTGCCATACAGGAATATGTAAGTCATATCAGTTTATCAGGTAAAATGCAGATCAGTTGCAGCGCCAATACAGCTACGCTTTTATTGGATAACAATAGTGAGATTCACCTGTATCGCATTGTACAGGAAATTATAAACAACAGCATAAAGCATGCAGGCGCCTCGCATATCAACATCAGTATCCAGCAAACAACCATACTTACCATTACAATCAGCGATGATGGCAAAGGCTTCAGCTACGTGGCTGCAGCCAATAAGCAGGGATTCGGGCTGAGAAATATAGCCAGCCGGGCAGAAATATTAAACGGTACTTTATATTTTGATTCAGCGCCGGGCAAAGGGGTAACCTATACCATCGAAATTCCATTAACCAACATACATGAGCAGTCAACCACTTATTAAAGTTGTGCTGGCCGATGACCATGAAATATACCGCGATGGATTGAAGCTGCTGCTTACGAAAAGTGAAGGGGTTGAAGTGGCGGGCGAAGCCGGGGACGGCGCACAATTAGTAGCCCTGATAGCGCAGGCGCAACCGGATGTAGTGCTAACCGATATTGCGATGCCGGTGATGGATGGTATCAGCGCAGCAAAACAAATCAGCAGCCGATATCCGGGTATCGGCATCATTGCATTGTCTATGTACAACGAAGACAATTACATCATTGATATGCTGGAAGCCGGCGCCATCGGTTACCTCCTGAAAAATGCCGGTAAAAAGGAAATCGGGGAAGCGATCAGGAGTGCTTACTATGGAAAGCCGTATTTCTGCGCTTCTACTTCGGCGAGGCTTGCTAAACTGATAGCCGGCAGCCGCTACAATCCATTTACAAAAAAGCCTGCCGTAATGTTTACAGAGCGGGAGCGCGAAGTGATTGCCCTTATCTGCGGAGAAAAAACCAATAAGGAAATCGGCGACCTCTTATTTATGAGTTCCAGAACGGCCGAAGGTTACCGGCAGCGGATACAGGAAAAGATAGGCGTGCGTGGCACCGTAGGTATTGTGCTGTATGCAGTGAGACATAATTTGTGCTGAGAAATTAATACTGCTTTTCTCAATAATAGCGTGCTGTATAGCTGCTACCAGTTTGCCGTGTAAACAAAATGATGTTGTAGTTATTCTGCGTAAACTCCTGTTACGCTTGTACACTGCGGCAGTGCCATTTATGGTCTGTTTTTAAATTGCCTGAACAAATGCATAAAAAAGCCACTGTAAAGACAGCGGCTTTGCACATGAAAAAACTATACTGGTTTTATAAATCAGAAGTTTGCAGTGGTTTGGGGATATGTATCGTGGCAGACTGCGAAGCCGCACCACGCTTGTATTGCAGTTTAATGTCATCGCCCGGTTTCATATCCTTCAACTGGTCTTTTACATCTTTTACGCTCTGCACGTTTTTGCCATTTACTTCCGTAATAATGTCTTTCTCCCGGAGGCCGGCTTTAGCTGCGGGCGCATCTTCGTCATCAATGTCCGTTACCGTTACGCCCCCGCTGTTTTCGGTGTCCTGTATGCGAAGCCCGAGCCGTGGCTTGCTGTTCCAGCTAAAGTTGAAGCTTTTACCATTTACAAACGGCGCGGCATTAAACATATCCTCACTATTGTTGTACAATGTGCGGGCTGTGTTCTTGTCTAAGGTAGCGGTTACCGTATTTTCTTTCTTGTCGCGCTTATAAGTGATGGTTACTTTATCGTTGGGTTTGTATTTGCCGATAGCATCATATACATCACCGGCGTCGTCTATTTTTGTATCGCCTATTTTGGTAATTACATCGTCTTCTTTCAAGCCTGCTTTATCGGCTGCACTGCCTTTGGTTACCTCTGTAATCCGTGCGCCGTCATCTCCATCTTCCGGCATAAGGCCCAGTACTGCGCTGTTACTATGAATAGTAAAATTACGGGTAAAGGTTTTTGCGCCGCCATGTACAGGCATCGGTGGCATGGGCGGCATCGGTGGAAAAATGTCAATAGCATCATCGTTATCATGGATGATTTCAATATCACTGTCTTTAAAATCCTTTGCGGGTTTTCCGTTAACGGTTATGTTATCGCCATCAACCACGATGGTGAGTTTTTCTTTCTTATTCCCGTTTTTACGGATAATAATGTTTTCACTTTTTTCTTTTGCCGGTGGTGCAAGAACGGCCGGCGGTATTTGTGCATCTGTTTCAGTTACAATCAAAGCCATCAGCAAAGCAGCAGGAACAATTATTTTTTTCATGATAAAAAGGTTTTAGTACGAAATGTTTAGTAGATCAAATGTAAAGGAATTTATCAAATACGAAAACTTTCGGAAATGTTAAAAGAAGCTGGTATTTTGTGATGGAAATAAACCGGCGATTTCAAAAGCCGCTTTTAAAAAACTTTAATTCAGAGGATAAAAAGCAATGGCTACGCTTCATAATGGATTGCACAACCAGAATTCAAACTACTGAAATAGCTGTAGTTAATAAGCTTTATAAATTTTAACGGCCTTAACAGGCTTACGATTTCAGCAGCGTTTCTTTTATCTCGTTTACCAGCGACAGATGATCAGGTGTAATCTCATTCTGCCAGGCGAGCCCCATTTCTTTCAAGTCGTAGTTTTTAATAATCGTTCCGTATCTGGTGCTTTCTGCAGTTTTATCCGGAAAGCCAAGTATGTAAATAGAATCTGCTAATTCCACAGCCAGCTCAATGTCGTGCGTGCTGAAGATAACCGTGCTTAATTCGTTGCCGGTACTGATAAGGTTAAACGCATTTTTTACACTCCGTATATTGCCCACATCCAGCCCCGAAAAAGGCTCGTCGAGCACCATATAGAGGCAGGAACTTAACAACTGCTCCAGTATCGCGGTGCGCTGGCGCTGGCCGCCGGACAACTCATTCGGATACTGGTTTTTTACCGGCATTAATCCCCATTCGTTCAAATAATAGTTTATTTTTTCTTTCTTTTCTGCAGGGGACGCACTTGTAACGCGCATGGCATAAAAAAGCGCCTGATATACCGTCTTGTGACGGAACAGCGTGTATTTCTGATCTACAAAACCTACGTCGCCCTCCTGCACTACTTTGGCCGGCTGCTGCCCGTTCTGAGCCGTCTTGCCCATGTCGGGTATCAGTACCCGGCCGCTGGTAGGGTTTATTAGTCCCGTAAGCACCCTGAACAAAGTGGATTTCCCCCTGCCGGACCTGCCAAGAAAGCAAACAATCTGCCCTTGTGTTACTTCCGGGCGCACAGTATCCCGTTCCTGGAAGTTAATATCACCGATAATCTTCCGGTCGCCGTAAACCACGCTTACATTTTCTGCATGCAGAATAATATCCTTCAACTGGTACGCATGATGCGCCATACTTAAATTTTTGAGTAGCGAAACAATCCTTTCCGCACCGCGTTCAACAATACATCTATTCCCAAACCTACCAGCAATATCACGATCTGCAGGGCAACAATGCGCCCCTGGTTGGCAAACTTATCGCTGTTTTTTATCAATACGCCCAGCCCGCCGGCAGCTACCAGTATAGACTCAACCGTTACGAGCATCATCCATACAATAGCGAGGTTCTGGCGCAGCACTTCTATCACATAATCCAGCCGGCCTTTAATAACTACTTCCCACAATATTTCCCAGCGTGTACATTTTAAAGAACGGGCATGGTCCAGCTCTTCCTGCGGTATGTCTCTTATCACGCCTAATAAGGAGGTAATAAAATACAGGCTCATAAAAATAACCAGCACCCACACCTGCATAGACCGTGCATTGGTGACCATCATGGTAAGATAAAAAGTAATGCCCGTAAGCGGCAGGTAACGCATGCGGCTGAGAATAACTGCCAGCGGGCGCATCAGGGGCACCGGTGATAAGTAAGCGAATAATAATGACACAATGATAGAGATAAGCGTTGCCTGCAGGCAAAGCGCTAAGGAACTGCCGATATGCACTACCAGCCCTTCGTTGAACAAATCGTGAAAGCCTTGCCCTACCTGCGACGGCGAAGGAAAGATATGCCGGCTGCCGGATGTGGCAATAAGCCAGTAAGCGAGGAACAGCACTATCCAAAAGCCTACGATACCCCAGTAGCTTTGCTGCTTAACTATTTCAAATGGTTTAATAATCTGCTTAAACATTAATACATGTAATTTAAAAAAGCCTTCTTCTGCATAGAAGGTTTTTTCGTTTTTAAAGTGCAGCCTTCACAACTACTTCAGCAGCGTAACCACCACACGCCGGTTCTGTGCTTTTCCTGCCGGTGTATTGTTGTCGGCAATGGGTTCATCCTGCCCTTTGCCCTCTACTTTCTGAAAGCGGGTTGCCGGTATCCCTCGTTGTATGAGGTAACTTTTAACGGCTTCGGCGCGGGCAGCGGAGAGCGCGTAGTTTTTATTGGGTGTGCCGGTATTATCGGTATGGCCGGTGAGATCCAGCTTAGCATCTTCTGCCTGCACCAATAAATTGTATATCTGGTCCAGCACATCTTTTGCCTCCGGCTGCACCGAAGCACGGCCTACATCAAAATTGATATGCCACTCGCCGGATGCCATTACCACTGTTGCCTTCTTACTGTAGTCGGCAGCGGTTGCAGTTCCGGTTTCAATATCTTTAATGTTTTTAAGAAAAGAAAGGTTCACCGCTTCCTCATACGGAACAATGCGTTTTACATTCTCATTAAATCCGCCGGGGTTTAAGTCCTTTAAATACTTGGATACCTGGTTGTACACCGCCTGGTAGCGGTTTACGCCATCGGTAATGCCATAATATTGTTGTGCATCGGCCAGGTTGAAAACCCTCGTGCCGCCCATGTTGTAAGAGATGCCGCTCTTTTCGCCCTGCTGGCCTTTGAACATATTGTACCAGTAATCGCCTGTCTCCTGCTGAAATGTTTTGGCAACACAATCTGCTGCTTTCCTGCGCCAGCTATCGTATTGCTTCATCTGGTTACAAGCTATATATGTTGCTTTAAAAATACCGGATACGATGTCGGGATTCTTATCGCACCATTCCTTTACGGCAATTACAGAGGTTGCCATCTGGTTATTAAATTCCCTGGTAGAAATCACATCGGTAAACCCGCCCACTGCATCAAATACCATCTTGTCGCCGGGTGTCCAGGTAGCGCAGCCATCTACTTTTTTATTAATGGTTTGCCCGGTGAGCTTACCGTTTTTTACTTCTTTCAGCGGCAGCGTATAACCCTGAGACTGCGACTTGATCACATCTTTAGCAGCCTCAATATAATCATCATTGGCAGCAGGCACAAAGTTTACTGCGTCGGCATCGTACGTAGCGGGGTCAGGATTTACTTTAAGCCCGTTGGCAGAAGCATAATTCACCGCTACCACCCAGTCGCCGTCGCCGATAACGGCAGACAATAAAGCGCCTTTCATGCTTTGCGGGTTCATCTTCCAGCTTGGGGGGCCTATCACTTTGTCTTCGCCGTAGCTCAGGCCAATGCCACCGATAACCTGCAGGTGATATTTACCTTTGCCATACTTATCATCAATGGCTTGCTGGGCAGAGCTGATATAATACGGTGCGCCGTCCCCCATAATCATCAATGCAAACACGCCTTCTTTGGGCTGGGCAGTACCGCCGTCAAATTCATTAATGAACTTTAGCTGCAGGTTGCGCAGTTCGGAAAGCTGATCCTGGCGAATGATTTCGAGGTTAATTCCGTTCTGCTCCATCAGCGAGCCTTCCGTTGTTTTAGCGCCGCCATTAGCCACGATAATGCCGGATTGCGCATTCCAGGCATAGCCGGCCATACGCACCAGTGGCTTATCGCTTACTTTAGAGGAGGTGTTAGCGGCTGGCAGCGGCATTTCGGCGCTGGTGCTTACATTGTTTACATCTTTGTTGCTTACATCTATGCTATCTAATTTTTTTGATTCGCCTACGCGTAAGCCGGGCGCAAAATAATATACTGCGCCACCGATAATGCCTGCCACAATAATCACAATTAAGGCTTTGGACAGGAAAGTAAGTTTAGACCATTTCATTTGGAGAAAATATTATAGTATAAGGAGGATCGGGAAATGACAGCATTGATTTTTATTAAAGCGCTGTCTTTTTTCAATAAAAAATAAGTAATAAAGCTATGCAGGCAAAGCTTTATCGTATGGTAAAGCCCGCTATACAATTTAATTAAAAATATCGCCGAAGCCTTTGCTTTCCAGCTTGTCCTGCTGGGTGAGCTTGTAGTTGGGATTGGTATATTTTTTCGATTCTGGTAGTGCGTACGTGTCTGTTTTAATCTGGTCGGCCAGCTTGTCCAGCTTGGTATATAGCTCATCGCTGTCGAAAGAATACTGGCTCGTAAGCGAATCGAGATCGAGCAGGTTTTCCTGCGTAGTGGCAAGGTCCATAGAGATAGTAGAAGTCACTACATCCATTGCATATTCCAGTTCCCAGCCTTTGGTAAAGAGCATGGCCGATTTGGCCTGGTCGGTAGCTTCGCGGGCGGCCTGTGCAAAGGCATATTCTTTCTTTAGCATATCAATGCTTACATCAAAGTCGGCAATTTTTATTTCCATCGCCGCATCTACCATATTCAGCTTGCGGTCGAGCTTGCCGATCACGTGCGCGCGGGAGCCATACTTGCGTACAAGGCCCGTGCTCTGGTTAAGCATCTGGCTGATGCGCTGGCCTTCCGATAAGGTTTTCATCAGGCCGGTTTGCAGTTCTACGTAGTCATCAGAATCTTTCACTGCTTCGCCCTGCGCCTGTTCCATCTGGATCATTTTAGTTTTCACCCCTTCGGCGCGCGCCTGCAGCGTTACTACTTTATCCTGGTATTCCTGCGCTTCCTTTTCCGACTTCGCAGCCTCGCCTTCCATGTTAGCTTTAATAGACTTGATCTTAGCTTTACCCTGCTTGAACTTTTGCCGGTTGGCCACCATTTTTTCTTTCTGCTCTTCCAGCTCGCCAAAAGGGTCGTACTTGATAAGCAACTTGTGAAAGCCGCGCGCCAGTTTTTTTAATCCCTTGATAAGTACCGGCAGCATTATAAAAAAAGCGATAACCAAAATGGCCGTAGCAATGGCGCCCAATGCCTTGCCGATCATTACAAAAACGATAGGCAGCACAAACGTAAAAAGCCCCCAGGCAAGCACGCCAAGGAGAATGATGCCTAAAAAAGTGGCGATGCCTTTCTCACCTTTGCGCCAGTTTTTTGGATTGAGCGAAATGGTTTCCTGATCGAAGTGTTTAAGGATAGGTAACTCCATTACCTTGCTTATCTCTGAGCTCATAATTGTTTGGTTTGAAGATATTGACGAATGCCTTCTCTTACATTATTTAATCGCTGAATACTTATCTGGTGCGCATTATCATTAGCCCGCATTTTTTGCCGGATGGTGGCTTCCTGCGGCTTGTACAACTGGTCGGACTGTGCCAGTGCCGTCTTTTTTTCGTGCAGCGTATTTTCAAGTACGGCCAACTGGCTTTTTAAGCGCTCTATTTCGGCAGCCGTATTGTTAACATCATCGGTCAGTTTTTGTTTTTCGGCGTTTTGCTGGCCAGCGAGCGCATTCAACTTTTCCTGTCCCTGCGTTACATACTGGCTGTGCACTTCATTAATCTTGCTGATATAAAACTCCGCATCGGTGAGCAGCTTTTGTGTGGTGATGGTGCGGTCCATTGTTTTAGCCATCTGGTAGGCCATATTGTAAGCCGGCTCCGAAGTGGCGCCCACCGCATTTACCGCGCAGAAGAATTCGTAGAAATCATAACCCGGCATGTTGATAGATTCGAGGCCTTTTTCGTAAATGCTCAGCACTTCCATTACATCTTTATCGGCAGGCGCGGAGGTAAAGGTAACAGCAGGCGCCGCAAACGTAGCGGAAGCAGGAGGCATACTGGAAGGAAAAACAACAGGCTCCTGTTTTTGCAATGCTGGTTTGCCGGCCGCATCTTCCTCCTCTCTTACAAAGAGGCTTTTCCATGAAATAGCCATAGTTATTGTTTTTCGGCTTTACAATTTACAAGTCAAAGTAAAAGAATTTGCAGGGGATTACCATAAAAATTGCACAGGCGGACAATGCAGGCCGGGAGCGGCGCAGCAGTATGCTGATACGCGGTTGCTTACCCATACTTTGCCTTCAGGCTTTCTTCTTCATCAGCACCGGCAATAAAATTAAATTGGTGAGCGTACCAACGATAAGCGTGAGCGAAGTAAGCCAGCCCAGGCCACGGGTGCCGCCAAACTCGCTGAAGCAAAAAATAATGAAGCCCGCAATAAGTACGAGGGACGTATAAATAATGCTGATGCCGGTATGTTGGATGGTTTCCCGGAGCGTAATATTTACCTGCTTGTTGTGATTGGGAAGCTCCTGTTTGTAATTAATAAGAAAGCGTATCGTGACGTCAATAGCTATACCCAGTGCTACACTAAAAACCAATACGGTCGAAGGCTTCAGGGCAACGCCGGTCCAGCCCATTACCCCGGCCGTTACTACCAGCGGAACCAGATTAGGGATAAGCGAACACAACAGTATGCGGAAAGATTTAAACAGGTACAACATGCATAAGGCTATTAACCCAAATGCATACAGAATGCTTTCTTTAAGGCCGTTGATGATAAAACTCGTGCCTTCCAAAAAAGTAACGCCGGTGCCCGTAATCGTCACGTTGTATTTGGAAGTATCAAAAATTTCCATAGCTTTTTTGTGGAAGCTGTCGAGTAAAACGGGCAGGCGTTTGCTGCCAATATCTTTCATGTTTACACTGATGTGCGCCATCTGCTTATTGCTGTCTATAAAACTGTTCATCAGGCCCGTAACGCTGTTGCCTTTGGCGTTGCTGCCCGCAGCCGGATTTTGTAAAAGCCCCACGATCAGCGGCGCATCAAACTCCGAAGGCACTACATAGCTGGTACTATCGCCGCCATAGAAGGCCTGCGTTACAAACTTCAACCCTTCCACAAAGGATAACGGCTTTGCCGTCTCCGGGCGCGAAGCGATATAGGCAGAAAACTCATCAATTTTTTGTATCGGCACCAGCGATTTAAAGAGCCCTTTCTTTCGCTTTGTATCTATTACGATATCCAGTGGCATTACGCCATTAAAGTTTTGCTCAAACCATTTCAGGTCGGTATAGATTACATCGGTTTTGGGTAAATCATCCACGATATAACCTTCGCTTTTCAATCTGAAAATACCCGCTATCGCAAAGCCGAGCACCACAACCGTTACTGCATATACCCAACCACTTTTGGTAAAGGTGATATGTTCTATCTTGCTGAGCACTTTTACTAAAAAGCGGTTGTTGAGGTACTTTACTTCACGGGGCTTAGGCGGCGGCAGGTAGCTGAGCACAGATGGGATAAAGATGAGCGAGATAAGGAACAAAGCCATCACATTGATGCCGCTTACCACGCCAAACTCCTTTAGTAAGTCGCTACGGGTTAATGCAAATACGGCAAAGCCGATAGCCGCTGCAATATTGCAGAAAAGGGTTACAATACCCATCCGGCCAACCATGGTTACCAGCGCTTCCTGCTTGTCCCCTTTTTCCAGATACGAAGCGTGGTATTTGTTTAAAAAATAAATGCAGTTGGGTATGCCGATTACGACCACGAGGGGCGGAATGAGCGCCGTAAGCAGCGTGATTTTATAGCCGAAAAATACCATCGTAGCCAGGCTCCATACCACGCCCATGCCTACTACCAGCAAACTCATAAACATGGCCGGGAAAGACCGGAAGAATAAGAGCAGGGTAATAGCGGATAACAGGAAAGAGCCCAATAAAAAATAGTTCAGTTCTTTTGATATTTTGTTGGCAATAATGGTGCGGATGTACGGCAGCCCGCTGATGTGCACATCCGTTTTTGTTTCCTTTTCAAAAGCCTGCACTTTATCCACAATGCGGTTCATAAGCGGCGTGCGGGCTTTACTGTTGGCAGTATCTTTATTCAGTTGCAGTGCCATTACATAGCTGTGCGTTTGCGGGTTGTACAACAGGTGCTGATAAAAAGGCAGGTTTTCAAAGGTGGCTTTATCACTGTCGAGCAAAGACTGGCTGGCATACGGATAGTGAAAAATGCGCTTTGTTTCCAGCTTATCCAGCGAATCGTTTTTTACCAGGTTAATGGCTTCCGGTACGCTTAGCAATCCTTCCACGCCGGGGATGGTGCGCAGTTGCTGGTGCAAACTACCCGCCGCGTTAAACGTTTGTGTAGTGTATAAATGGTTTGTCTGAAAGCCGAGCACCAGCGTATTGCCGCTTTGCCCGAACTGCTTTACAAAGCGCTGGTATTCTATGTATTTGGCATTATCGGTGGGTATGGCTTTGGAGAACTCATAGCTTAGCTCTACCTTGCTGGCATAGTAGCCCATTACTGCCGTAACGGCCAATAACAGCAACAATAAGGGCAACCGGAAGCGAAGAATAAACCTGCCTAAGCTAAACCACATACAGCAAACTATTGAAGTGAGAAAAGATTGCAAAGAAACGAGTTGCGCACCGATACAACAAACGAATAGAATGCCGGGAATTGGGTAGCGGCTAAATCGGTAAATGGATGAATCCATTACAATACAAATTTAATGCAACCATAGCCCACGGTTTAAACCGTGGGCTATGAGAAGACAACCCCGCCCATAATAACCGTTTCAACGGTTTGAATTACACCGCCATTGTCGTAGGCATTTAGAATAAATAAATGTAAATGGATGAATCCATTATAATTTGAGCCAATATATCTATAGCCCACGGTTTAAACCGTGAGCTATAGTAAAACAAATCCAGCCATAATAACCGTTTCAACGGTTTATAAGAATAGTATCAATTATTACATTTGCTCATGCCACATTCATTTATAAAGATTGGAATTCATGCTATCTGGGCAACCAAAGAACGGCAGCCGTTTATTCGTCCGCATATTGAAACATCCATCTTTAAACAAATGCGTAGCCAGTTTACAGAAAACGGTTGTATTGTAAAAATAATTAACGGAATGCCCGATCATGTGCATTGTCTGTTCCTGTTAAATGCTCAAAAATCAATTGCAGAAATAATAAAGCAGGTAAAAGGCAGCACCTCGCACTGGATAAACGAACAAAACAGCATACCCGAAAAATTTGCCTGGCAAACGGGCTATGCAGCTTATGCAGTCAGTGAATCGCTATTAGAAAAAGTTTACCGGTACATCGTCAATCAGAAGGAGCATCACCGGAAAAAAACCTTTTTACAGGAATACACTGCATTCATTAAGCTACATGGCTTTACCGAAGAAACAGAGATTTCAAGCCCATGGTAAAATGGATGAATCCATTACAATCTGAGCCAATATATCTATAGCCCACGGTTTAAACCGTGGGCTATGGTTTTGCGCCTGTCATCAAACTCCAGATGCAGCCAGCCAGTTCGTGCATCACAGCTGCCTGTTTAGCAAAGCAGGGAGGTTAACCCCAGCAACTATACAGTTTATTCTTAATTATAGCCGCCATCCGACCCTAAAGCTTTTGTAAAATATTGTTTTCCGGAAGGCCGCCTTTACACACATAAAAGCCTTTGTTAACACTATGGCATAGAAATAGAATAAAGAATAGCGGAGAGATTTCGTAACACGATCTCACGCCTTCCCGGTGTGTTTAATATTTCAAACCTTTTACGGTAAGTATTTCATCCGTCAGGATTATTATAAACACGCTTAAATCTTTACAATAGATGCGCTTAACCGAGAAAAAACACGAAGAGATAGAACTATGGGGCGGATTGGAATGTACGATTAACAGGGTTGGAGAGGACTATTTTGATCAGTTGGAATATTCAGGTCATTACCGCAGGTCGGTAACAGACATTAACCTGATTGCAACATTGGGTATTAAAATGCTTCGTTATCCCATTGTTTGGGAAAGGCATGTGCAATGGCCGCACACAGCAATTGACTGGTATTTTACGGCCAAGAATTTAAACCAGTTGCGTAAACTGCAGATAACGCCCATTGCCAGCCTTGTTCATCATGGCAGCGGCCCCAAACATGTAAACTTCTTTGACGGGAGCTTTGAAAACGGCCTTGCAGCGTATGCAAAGGAGATAGCAACAAAGTTTCCCTGGCTGGAATACTACACACCGGTAAACGAACCGCTAACTACAGCCCGCTTTTGCGGTTTGTACGGACACTGGTACCCGCACGGTAAAGACGATTATACATTTTACAAAATATTATTGAGTGAGTGCAAGGCGATTGTAATGGCGATGCAGGAAATCCGCACCGTAAATCCCCATGCAAAGCTTATCCAAACCGAAGACCTGGCCAAGTGCTACAGTACGCCCTTGCTCCGGTACCAGGCTTATTTCGAAAACCAGCGGCGATGGCTGTCTTACGACCTGTTGTGCGGTAAGGTAACGCGGGAGCACTATATGTGGCAGGCCCTTATAGATGCCGGCATTAAAGAAGACGAGATTTTGTATTTCGCAGCCAACCCTTGTGTTCCCCACATCGCCGGCTTCAATTATTATCTTACTTCCCAACGGTTTTTAAGTGAACGCTTGTCCGACTTTCCGGAGCAATACCACGGCGGTAATAATGTTCACCGGTATGCAGATGTGGACACCTTTTTAGCGCCCCAACGGGAAGCGGGCGGCCCGGATATATTATTGAAAGAGGCATGGAACCACCTGCATATTCCCTTAGCCATTACCGAATGCCACCTCAACGGATCTTGTGAACACCGGATGGACTGGATGAATTATATCCTTGACGACATGAAGAAATTAAGCAGCACAGGTGTTGATATCCGTGCATTAACCGTATGGGCCTTATTTGGATCTTACGGCTGGAACCGCCTTGTTACAAAACGGGGCGGTGATTATGAGCCAGGTGTATTTGATGTTTCTTCCGGCTTTCCGCAAGTTACGCCTTTGGTAAAAATGATACAGGATCTTACAACTGCCCCACACAAAGAGATTTTTACGGTTAAGCGGCATAATAAAACAGTGTTGCAATAAGCTTTAAATTGAAATTTTAAAACGGAATCTTAACGTCAACAACGAATGCAGTAATCATTTCAACGGTCAATCATTTCAACGGTCTGTAACTTTGCAACTGTCATCATATTTTCAACATGCAATTAGCCGATGCTGTTACTTTAATAGAAGCCGCTGATATTGATAAAGCAAACCCATCAGCCTGGGCCGACTTAGGCTGCGGCAAGGGCATGTTTACGTATGCATTAGCCAATCTCTTATCATCGCACAGCACTATTCATGCAATAGACAAGTCGTCGCAAAAACTACAGTCAGCCGCCGGCAACGGCGCTGCCATTACGTTTCAGCGGGCCGACTTTGCAAAAGATAGTTTACCTTTTTCTTCGCTCAATGGCATACTCATGGCCAATTCGCTTCATTTTATAAAAGACAAAGCACTTCTTATTGATAAATTAAAAAGGCATTTAGCGCCCGGCGGGGGTTTCCTTATTATTGAGTATGACACCCTGCGCTCCGGCTTTTGGGTGCCTTATCCGCTGGATTCGGCGCACCTAAAGCAACTGTTTGGATCGGCAGGATTTGGCATTATGAAAAAGTTGGGAGAAAAGCCTTCTCTTTACCGCAATGGCAACATCGTTGCTCTGTGGTTTTCAGGATTGGTAAATTGATACCCTGTAAAAACGATAATCTCCCCCTACGGCTATGCGGCGGCGGTTTCTATGCCTGCAAAGCTATCCATACCTGCCTGCTGAACATTACTGCCTTATTCTCCTGACAAAGCATTCCTGCTTTTCTGTGAAGCAGGAAGCAATACCATGGATTACTGTTTAAATATCTTCCTGCATCACCGGGTTTATTTACAAAACACTGCTAACCAGGGGCAAAAGTTATTAAAGGCTTATTTAAAAAGCCACATGCAGCCATTATGTAAACCTTAAAGGGCAGAGGTTGCAACGGGGCTGTTGCACCCGGTCCGGATGTAACCCGTTTCAAAAAGTTTAGTATTCAAAATCAATCATTTGTATCTCTTGATCTTTGTTTAATTTTTAATGGTTATATATTATGAATTTTATCGTTAGATATTAAAAGTCAGTATAAACGGGGTTAATTGTTTTTAATCTTTTGAAACGAATACAAACAAATTGCAACTTGCACCCATTGGCAATAAAGCCATCCAATATCAAAATTCAATATCAACATGTTATCCCAAAACAAAATCAAACAAGGTTTAGCGCTGCTGTTGGCAGCTTTCGTCTTCACTTTTGTCTCCTGCGAAAAGAGCAGGCCCGACGCAGTATTTAATGGTAGCCAGACTGCACAAAGCACGGCCAGTGCCGACGCTACTGCTGCCCTTACCGGAAAATCAACCAACTTCGGTGCGCTGATACAGACAACCGGAAACCTCGACGCATTAGATTTTAAATTAAGCGTAGCCGGTTTGCTCGGCATAGATTATATGCGCGATGGCACAAACATAGACCGCCCCAAGACAAAAAGCTTGTTGACCACCGACAAAAAGATTGTACTGAACGTTAATCTTTCCACACCGGTACCCGGTGTGCAGGCCCGTTTTGCAGACGACACGGTACTGTATAAAAAAAGGCTGGATACGCTGATGCAAACTTTTCAGAAAATGCCGGAAATCGTAGTGATAGAAAACGAAGCTAACAATGCACTTTACTATTCCGGTTCCGCCAGTCAGTATATTAAACAGCTTACCGCTGCTTTAAACTTCTTCCACAGTCGCGGCATAAAAGTAGCAGACGCCGGTATGACGAGCGGCGCCATCAAATACCTGCTGCTGCAAACAATGAGCAGAACAGAGCGCCTCAGCTTTCAGCAACGCATGGGCGGCGGTATCGGTGGCGATAAGACCGCCAGGTCAGCAGCTTTTGCAGACAGTGTGCTCAATGCAATGCGAACAATGAATATTGATTATGTGAATTTTCACTGGTACCAGAATACCACCGATACGCAGGACCTGGAAAGCGCTGTTAACTATATAAGGAGTAAAACCGGCAAAACGGTTATCACGAATGAAACCGGCCAGTCGGACAGCAACAACCCGCAGGTTACAACAGCGATGATCAGCAAGTACAAAGCGCTGAGTATTCCTTATGTATTATGGTACAGCGGTAACAGCAACATCGGCGAACACGCACGGGCCCTGCATTTTAATGATGGCTCCCTGGATGTTAACGGTAAAGCGTATGCAGCAGAAATAAAAAAATAAATCAAACCCACAGAGCGGCCAAAGCGTATGGCCATAGCAGGGTCTCCCAACGGAGGCCCTGTTTTGTTTTATGAACTTCCTTAATACCTACCGTTTTAAAATGTTATAGCAATAGTCTGCAGCTTTTATTAACTATTGGTTTATATTGCAACGTCACAACTTCAGCGACACTTTTTTGCTGGTTCTTGTTGCCTCATAAATGGCATCTATAATTTTTAAATCTTTCACTGCTTCATTGCCATCTACCGGTACCGGCGGTTGTTTGCCTTCTAAAATAATAGCGGCCATTTCATCCATCTGCACAGTCTGGTGGGTTACTACCGGCGCATTAAGCTCTCCTTTGTGCGTCTTGCCCCTGATAGGCCCATAACCGGTAGCCGGGTCCAATTCTGCAAAACCGTTAAGGCCGTCTAAGAAAAACCGGTCGAGGTTGTTCATCGCATACGTGGACAGGCAGGAGGCAACCGCCCCGCCGGGAAAGCCTAATTGAAACTGGATGGTTTCATCTATGCCTTCTTTAAACTTTACAGGATCGTTTTTTGTTTCCTGCGCGGTAACCCAGATGGGGTCTTCGCCAATCATATAGCGCGAGCCGTTGATGGAATAAATGCCAATGTCCATAAGGGAGCCGCCGCCGGAGAGCTGCTTGTTTAAGCGCCACTGGTTAGGATCGCCTGCTACAAAACCAGACAAGCCCTGGAAGAAGGTGATTTTTCCAAACTCGCCTCCATTGCGCATCCGGATGATTTCAAGTGTATGCGGCTCAAAGTGCATCCGGTAGCCAACCAGCAATTGCACGTTGGCCTTTTTACAGGCGTCCACCATTTCCTGGCCTTCCTTTGCATTTACGGCCATTGGCTTTTCGCAGATCGCCTGTTTGCCTGCTTTTGCCACCCGTATTACCTGGTCGTGATGCAGCGCATTGGGCGTAATCACATATACCGCATCTATATCGGGGTTGTTTTTGATATTGTCAAAATTTTCGTAGTTGTAACAGTTTTTTACCGGGATGTTATATTTCTGTTGCCAGGCGGTTAGCTTAGCCGGCGTACCACTGATGGCACCAACTAATTTCGCCTTTTTACAACCTTGCATCGCATCGGCCACGCGGGTACCATAGCCGCCTAACCCTAAAATAGCAACGCGCAACACCGGGCCTTCGTATGGCTTTTGGTACACATGCGTATCCGGTGCATTGGCTCCTTTTAACAAGGGTAAGGCGATTGAAGCGGCGGTTATTTTTTGCAGGAAATCGCGGCGTGTATTCATAAATATTTTTTGTTATGGTATTCAAAACAGGTGCCTCTGCAAGATATAAAAACAAGTTTACAATTAATTGTACAAAGCAGGGAGTAAAAAAAGCTTTGGGAAGAGAGATGATAAATAAGTGATGGTATTATTTAGTATTGAAGCTGCTTGATGTTTCCTTTTTATAACGAAAATATTTGTCATGCCACTATGGATACGCACGCATTACAACCCCTGTAAATGGATTAATTCATTAAACCGGTTATCTGGCAACGCTATAGCTCATCATTTAAACGGTGAGCTATATTAAAGCATCGGACGCAACCTTAACCGTTTCAACGGTTTATGCCATATTCATGACACAGCCACAACAAACTAAACAGCCTTATTGAATAAATCATGGCTCCGGCCGGAGCCGCCTTGAAGACCGTTAACTATATTGCTGCTTACGAAGTGAATGGTTTAATCCGGAATTGTTTTTAAGTAATCAGTTAAATTATCTTTTACTGAAGCAATTCCAGTTTAAGTTATTGTTACCGGTATTTTGGAATCATAATCTGCATCAGCTAACTAAATGCTGACGTCCTGCTTAATACCATTTATTATACAATAAATTCTTTCGCATTATTGTTGCGCGCTATTAAATAAATACCTTCACAGCATACTAACCAACCATATTTGCCATGCCACAATCCCGCAGAGATTTTATTAAACACACTGCACTTACTTCAACCGGCGCTATGCTGGGCGCCAATGCTTTCAGCGCTGCGAGCTACCGGAGGATTATCGGTGCCAACGACCGCGTGAGAGTAGGCGTCGTAGGCTTTTCCGACCGGCATAAAAGCTCGCACATGCCTTCTTTTATGAATCATTATAAAGAGCTGAACTTTGATGTGGTGGCTGTTTCAGACATCTGGAACAGGCGCAGGGAAGAAGGCGCTGCTGCGTGGAAAGAAAAAATGGGCCACGATGTAGTTGCCTGCCGCAACAATGAAGAACTGTATGATAAAAAGTTAGCCGATGCAGTATTCATCAGTACCGCAGATTTTCAGCACGCCCGGCACGCCATCGAAGCGGTAAGCGCCGGTTGCGATGCGTATGTAGAAAAGCCTTTTGCAGAAACGATGGAAGACAACCGCGCTGCGCTGAAGGCCATTAAAGCCACTGACCGGATTGTGCAGATCGGCTCGCAGCGCAGAAGCGGCGCTAACTATCATGCTGCTCACGATTACATACAGTCGGGCAAGTTTGGGCCGGTAACAATGGTAGAGCTTACTTGGAATGTAAACCAGCCGGGCCGCTGGCGCAGGCCGGCATTGTTATCGCAGTTGAAAGAAGAAGATACCGACTGGAAACGGTTTTTGCTAAACCGGCCGTACGATACCTTCGACCCGAGAAAGTACCTCGAGTTCCGCCTGTTCTGGCCGTATTCTTCCGGCCTGCCCGGCCAATGGATGAGCCACCAGATAGATACGGTGCATTGGTTTACCGGCCTGCCGCACCCCAGAAGCGTAACGGCAAACGGCGGTATTTACATGTGGAAAGACGGCAGGAAAAACTGGGATACCATTACGGCGGTTATGGATTATGGTCCGCTTACCGATGCGGCTTCGGGCTTCCAGGTAACGTTCGCTTCGCGCATGCACAACGGCGATGAAAACCCAACTGAAATTTATTATTCCAACGGTGGTGAGTTAAACCTCAACACCAATAAAGTGACGCCGCAGGGCGGCCTTACCCAACCGATGGCTGCGCAAATGGGTATGGAGGCAAATCTGTTGCCCGAGATGAGTTTATCAGCTACCGAAAAAGTAATTGCTGCTGCCAATACCGGCGGCGATACACTTACTTCCAACCATGTTCGCAACTGGATGGAATGCATACGGAGCCGCAGGCAGCCTAATGCGCCGGTAGAGGCCGGCTATGCCCATGCGATTGCGGTAATTATGACCAATGCAGCAGCACACATGGGCGCCAAAGTAACCTTTGATGAAAAGGCGCAGGAAGTAATGGCCAATGGCAAAGTGTTTAAATATTAATACTATTTTTCTTATGCTGATAAATGTTAAAAATGCAGTTGCAGGGTTATGTATGCTATTCTTTTTTATTAATGCGGCTGCACAAAAACAAGAAATAGTGGAGGTGATAAAAGATGCAGCACAAAAGAAAATCACCGTTACCATTGGCGGCCGGCCTTTCACTGCTTTTTTATATCCGGATACTTTGGAAAAGCCGGTTCTTTTTCCGATCGTTGCGGCCAACGGAACCACGGTAACGCGGGGCTTTCCGCTGGCAACGCGCGCCGGCGACCCTACCGATCATCCGCATCACATCGGTTTGTGGTTCAACTTCGAGAATGTGAACGGGCTCGACTTCTGGAACAATTCGTATGCGATTGCTGCAGAAAAAAAGAAGGGATATGGATGGATAAAAACGGACCGCATTCTGGAAACTAAAAGCGGGCGTAAAGGCGTTTTATCTTATCATGCGGCCTGGACAAATCAAAGCAATGCGGTATTGCTGGAAGAAACAACGCGCTATACTTTCAGCGGTGATAAGTACCAGCGGATAATTGACCGCATTACTACTTTAACAGCCGACACAACTGTTGCCTTTAAAGACGCCAAAGATGGTCTGCTTGGCTTGCGGCTCGACCATGCGTTGCAGATACCTTCCGGAGAAGACCAGCAATACACGGATGACAAAGGCAATGTAACCGTTGTGAAAGGCGGCAACGATACGATAGCCAATGGCAACTACATTACCAGCGAAGGCAGGGAAGGCAATGATGCCTGGAGCACCAGGGCGAGTTGGTGTAAAGTATATGGAAAAATGGGTAGCGATTCTGTCAGTATTACCATTATAGATCATCCTGCTAATATTAATTATCCAACTTTCTGGCATGCGCGCGGCTACGGCCTGTTTGCCGCCAACCCTTTGGGTGAGAATATTTTTACTAATGGAAAAAGCGCTAAGAACCTGCAGCTTAAGAGAGGAGCATCGGTTATTTTCCGGTATAGAATCGTGATACAAGATGGTACCACTACGCTTTCGCCAGCGCAGTTGAATATATTGTCCGATGCGTTTGCAAAAGAATGATAATAAACGGGTGCAGGTAAACAGGACAGCAACCATTTATTTATAGCCTGCATTTTAAACCGTGGGATAGAAAACAGTTGACAGTACAAAGCAGTTTCAACGGTTACATAACTCTTGTGTTGGTGTAATTTTAAAATGCATAGCGGATCGCACAATACGGTAGTTGCCGGTGCACCATCTCCACCAGCGTTTGCACGAAGCCTCTTTTGGTGCCCGACTTATAGCGTACGTTCCGGCCGCCGTTTTCACTATATTTTACTTCCTGCAGTTCGGGCCGCCACAGCACTTCTTCCGCTTTCGGGTGCCACTGCATATTCACATTGTGCAGTTGCTCGTTGTGCGTGAGAAAGATAATTTCACACACCAGTTGTTGCTTTGTTGTATCGTTCAGCTTGTCGTTAATTTCTTCGAACAGGCGCTGCCAGTCTTCTTCCCAGCCATCATACACAATCACCGGCGAAAAGTTGGCGTTTACTTCGTAGCCGGCATCCACAAAGTCGTTCATTACTTCTATCCGGTCGCTGATGGGCGATGTACGCACATCTACTAACTTCGACATTTTGTGCGGCATCAGGCTAAAGCGGATTCTTGTTTTCTGCTGCGGGTCGTAGGTAAGCAGTTCGCGGTTTACAAACTTGGTGGCAAATGTTACTTTGGCATTGGGCAACTCTTTAAAAAGGTTCACCAGGTCTTTTACATTATCGCAGATAGCAGCATCTGCCGAGCAGTCGCCGCCTTCGCCTATCTCATATACCCAATGTTGCGCGTCCACTTCGTCCGGTATTATTTTGCTGCCCTGCTTCGCCGCGTGCCTGCGCAAATATTTTATCGCTTCCTCTATATTTACGTATAGGGTAATCGGGTTAGCATAGCCCTTGCGGCGCGGCACGTAACAGTAAGAGCACGACATGGTGCAGCCGTTCGATTCAAAAGGCGCGATAAAGTTGGCGCTGCGGGTATTGGGCCGGCAGGCCAGCGACTTTTTAACGCCAAGCACCAGCACCTGCCGCTTTATTTTTATCCAGTCCTCTACCGAGCCCTCGAAGCCATGCAGCTCCGGAATTTTCCAGTGTGAGGGCACAATGATTCTTTTGGCATCCGGGTACTTTGCCAGGATCTCCTGTCCGCGCGGGTATTGTTCTATGTCGGGCTCTAAGTAAATTTCTTTTATATCAAGCAGGTCGGTTATCGTTTTGTTGTGCAGCATAGGGCACGGTGTTTTTTCCTCCCTGTTATGTCAAATCATCTGCCATAAAAGAAGAAGCCGGCACTGTGCTTTGTAAGGCGCTGCTAATTGGGAAAGGATGCGCTTTTATTATGTGGCCTGCATTACCGACCAGTGTTGCAAAACGATTAATGTGCACACTTAAAGCATATCAACATCGAAGGAGATTACTCCTTTTACCGGCACAACGACTGCGAAGTTTCCTCGCTTTATTTAGTGATAAAATAATCAGAGCGTTTCGATAATCGTTTCTGTTTCTTCCTTGGTCATACCAGCTTTTAAACGCGGGTTGTACAGGTACTGTATCAATGAAACATCAACCGGCGCATACGCATCGCCGCAGGTCCAGGGCTGGTAAAAAATACTTTCAGGATAGGTATAGGAATCGTTCATTAAACCGAGTGATTGAGTGAGCTCTTCGCGCAGCAGGTGTTTGCGGCAATCGCTGCCGGCAGTACGCACAATGTCTATATACATACTGCCCCTCGTAATAGTATAGTCATCATCCCAGTAAATATAAAAGAGGCCGTAGTTGTCGGCCACATACGGTGCTGCTGCGGGTTCATATTTGGTTACATACGTATCGCTGTTGCCGATATATACGATGTAGTTGGATTGCGCACTGTCTGTAACACGTTTAATCACTATTCCGGTCTGCAGGCTGTCCAGCTCTTTAATAATTTTATTCAGCTCTTCATTCAGTTCGTTTAAAGAGCTGTTGGGCACATAAATATATATATCCTGCTGCCACTTGCGCAGGTTGGTATAAGCAGTGCCAAACTCATTGCCAAAAGCCACATCAAAGAAGTATTGCTGTACTTCATTTAACGGCGGTGTATGGTTAGTTGTTCCGGTATGATGGTCTTTAGAGCAGCAGATGGAAATAACCAGCAACAAAACTAAGGGCGGCAGGAGGAGTTTTTCAGGCATTGCAATTTAATTAAAGGGGTAGCATACGCAGCTAAGTATAAATTTATAAGTTTATTTCTGATACTGTATCAACTGAATACCGGAAAGTAAAAAACAATATTGGTTTATCTGCCTTTTTAGTAAAAAGAGAAATATAACACCAGGGCCAAACGGCTATCCGGTTATTTTAAGTTTTAGCAGTATTTATTTCTCTTTTTATTATTTTCGTTTTCAATCCACTATTGAAAAATGCAACCAATATTCAAGTACGATTTCGACAGACTGACTGCTTATGCACATACTGCTCCCGATCAGATAAAGACGGCCTCAGAAGAAACGTATATGATGATGGCTTTTCAGGATGTCAATTATTTCAATTACACGTTTACGCTTACCGGGCAGCCGCTTACGCACACCAACTGCAGGCTTATCGAAGATTTTTATTATAGCATGCAGATCCCAAAGCACAGAATAATTGTGAGTGCAAATTGCAAATACAGTAATGCTGTATTCGGCAGTAACAGTTGTTACACGCATACAAAAACAATTGTGAAAACGGTGTTTGACGCAACGCCGGCAAATCTGCCGGCAACGAAAAAAGAGGTAGCGTTTGTACGGGTAGATGCTGCGCTGATGCCGGTTTTTACACAGTTGTTTTTGCAAGGTTTTGATGCGCATAACCGTAATACCGGGGAGGTTGTTTGTAATTTTATCAATATGCTGGAAGTAGCCGGCATGTCGTTGTTTCTGGTGAAATATAAAAATGATTATGTTGGAATTAATGTACTGTACGAAACGGAGGCGGAAAGTTTATTGGCCGAAGGTACTACGGTACCGGAGTACCGCAACCGGGGCTTTCATAAGAGCAGCCTTGCTTTTCGCATTCAGCTTGCATTGCAAAACAGGCAGGATGCAAGTATTGCTGCATGGGCATACAAAGATTCTGTAAGCCTGCACAACATGTACAAATTGCAAATGAAAACACAGCAGGAATTTAATGTTTATGAATATTGCAGATAAGCTTCTGGCTTCGTTCAGTGAGTTTGGAGAGCGCATAGCGCTAAGCGAAGATGACAAACAGGTAACGTACAAAGCGCTGCAGGAGCAAAGCCTGAAAGTGGCTGTATATCTTATGCGCCGGGGCTTTAAAAAAAGCTGTATCGCTATCGAAGTGGCAGATACGGCAGATCATATTGTTTGTATTGCAGGCATCGTGTTATCCGGCAACTACTATGTGTCGGTTACGCCTGAGAACAAGCCCTTTTTCAGCAATGAAAATGTATTGCCTGTAGGGCAGGTTATAAATACAGAGCTGCTGCAGCAACTGTTGCAAACGGAACTGCCGCCTGCTGCATACGTACAACCGGAAACAGCGCCTGATGATAATTTGTGCGCCTATTTCACATCGGGCAGCACCGGCAAATCGAAGATCGTGATTCATAATCACAGAACGATTCTTACACAAACATTGCACGATATAGAAGCCGATGCCATAACCTGCGAAGACAGGATGGATCTTGTATTCTCAGTGAGCTTCAGTGCTTCGCTGTCCTGTATATTCCCGTCGTTATTATCCGGAGCCGGGTTGTATATTTTTAACCTGAAAGAAAATGGCCTGCACCAGCTTGCCGGTTTTTGGGAGTGCAACGCAATTACTTTTTCTACCCTTTCCGTCTCCGTTTTTCAGGGTGTATGCAAAGTTACGCCATCGCTAAAGCACCTCTCTTCGTTAAGGTATATATCCGTTAGCGCAGAGCCGGTAAAAGAGACTACCCTCGATTATTTTTACCGGCAGTTTCCTGCTGCAACGGTTTTAAACATGGCTTATGCTACTACAGAAACCCGTACGATTGCCGATCTTGAAATAGTAAACGATCAACCGGCCATTATCGCCGCTAACCTGCTTGGCAGGCCGCAGGAAGATAAGCGCGTTTATATTTTAAATGAAGCGGATGAGCAGCAGCCTCCGCATATTACCGGCGAGATAGTGGTGGCATCTTCCGTTATCGCCGGCGGGTACTACGGACAGCCGGAAGAAAGCATGCTTTCGTTTAAGCGGTGCGGCGATACGATACAATATAGAACCGGCGACCTGGGGTACGTTGATGCATCGGGCAATTTGTATTATACCGGGCGTAAAAAAAATGAAGTCAAGCTCAATGGAATAAAAATTAACCTTACAGATATAGACGATGAAGTGGAAAAGCTGGCGGATATAGTGCAGGCAGCAACGGTAATCAATAGTTCAGATACCGGAGTACCAAGACTTGTATGCTTTTACAAAACAAACAACGCGGGTTTTAATGCTGCAGCTATTAAAACACATATTGCGGCCGCTTTGCCTCCTTCTCATATACCGCAGTTTTACGTTCCTTTAGACCATTTACCTTATACCCATACGGGGAAGCTGGACCGCAGGAGCCTGGAGAAGTTTGATAGCAGCAGTTTTATAAAAAATAATGGTGTAAGTGCAGCAGATGGTACAACCGCTAACCGCTACGAACAGGTAATTACCGAAAGCTTTAAAAAAATTTTGCAAACCGGAAATATTGACGGCAACAGCAACTTTTTCGATTGCGGCGGCGAATCGCTTACCGGCCTGCTTTGCATAGCCGAAATAGAAAACCGTATCAACCTAAATGTAATTTCTTATGAGCTGATTGACCATCCTACCCCGGTAAAGCTAAGCGCATACCTTGCGCAGAAAGAAAACAAGGAAAGCCTGATAAAAGTAGTGGAAGCAGCAAGCAGATGCGGCACAAAAAAAGATTTCTATCTTTTAAATTTTCCGGTAAGTAAAGAAGCGGATGCACTGAAACAGGCATTACACAAAAAGTATAACATCGTTGAATTATTTTTTGATATACAGGTAAAACGCAGCCGTTCGGATATAAATCAGGTACTGACGGAACAACTGGTTGGTATTATAAGCCGGAGTACTGATGCAGTTGTTATGGGTTTTAGCTTTAATGGCTATGTAGCCCACCAGTTGGCCTGCCTGCTGCCGCAAGTTTCGTATTGCGTTTTAATTGATACGCTTTATTATCTCAAGCCCGGTTATTTCGGCATAAGAAAAAACAAACCCAAGCGCAGTATGCCGGAAATGTTGATGGCCATTGCGCGCGAAATGATTAACAATAAGGATTATGGAATTTTGCGGAGTATTTTTAAAAAGAAATACGAAAGATGGTTAAAAGGAAGCCTGGCAAATAAAAGTTCAAAACCTGTTTTAAAAGGCATTGAATCCTTTACGGCAGCAATATCTTATAAGTATGCCATCAATAATTGTATTTACTTTCAGGCCAGCCGCACCGCATTTAAAGTTAAAGATCACGGGCACTGCTGGAAGCAGCACATCAGCGGGCGGTTTTATTTTAAAAACTTGGTTGCAGAACACAAAAACATCATACAAAAACATGCGTTGAAAATGGCAGCATACATTGATGAAGTGATAAGTAAAAACAATATGTAAGGGTAAACACTATCTTATTAGTATAGCTCCTGCTTTATCAGCACCGGAAATCTGAAATAAATTATCATTACAAGCCAATTACCTGCCTGCACTATTAGGTATCACAATATAAAACTTGGTGCCTGCATAAAGCTGCGATTCTACCTTAATCGTTCCACCTAATTTTTTTACTGCTTCCTTTACGATATATAAGCCGAAACCGGAGCCGGTGAGCTTTGTGTTGGCGCGGTAGAACATCGTAAAAATATGATTGAGCTCGTGTTGTGCAATGCCCGGCCCGTTATCTGCTACTTCAATCTCCGCCTGTTGCCGGGTAGCCCGCACAACAATTTTTAAATAAGGATGTTGCTGTTCCCCCTTGTGGTGTTTCAAGGCATTCGATATTAAATTGCTCATCACCATACCCAGCCGCGCTTTGTCCGTTTCAAAAATATCTTCCTGGCTTACCTCCACAATTCTTGTAATGCTTTTCGAATGGGCGGCAAACAGGTGATCCTGCAAAGCGGTGTTTACAAACTCCTGCAGGTTTATCTGCTCGTAACACAAGGCGGTGCTTTTATTTTTTGCATATACCAGTATTTCCGTGATCAGTGCGTCTAACCGCAGTAGGGTTTTTTTCTGGAAATGGAGGTATTCATTTCTTACTGCTGCATCTGCTTCCTCTTTTATAATATCCGCCATCGCATACAGGGAGGTAATGGGTGAGCGCAAATCGTGCGATGTCCTGAATACCAGCGTATCCAGTTCCGTATTCAATTCGTTTAACTGCTCATT
The DNA here is from genome assembly GCA_965247435.1 of Ilyomonas sp. Classification (GTDB taxonomy): domain Bacteria; phylum Bacteroidota; class Bacteroidia; order Chitinophagales; family Chitinophagaceae; genus Ilyomonas. Next base: position 5,508,820 of record OZ252019.1, read on the forward strand.
CCGTTCATTAATCGTATCGTTCTTTAAGTTAAGTTCCTCGTTTATTTGTGCTAATTGTTTATTTAGCTTTTCTATTTTTATAAATGCGCCGAAAAATTGTTTGGCAAGCGCCGTTGCCTGGCAGATAACCAGTATGTACAATCCGGCATACAGCAGGTTTACGCTTTCTATAACCAGGCTTGTATAAAGAATATCATTGATGATGGCAATAAAAAGAATGACAAACCCGGCCAGAAAATAAACACTGCCGGTTCGTTTGTTTTTTACGGCGCATATATACACGTATAATCCATAGCAGGCTGTAAGCAGCATGAGTAATTGGAAAGGCCTTAATGTATAACGGAAAATGAATGGAGAGGCAAATAAAGCGGCAGCGATAAAGGGTACACAAACGATCAGTATATTGCGGAGTACAAGCTTTGAAAATTCAGCAGGAAACAATGCGAAGGAAAAAAGAGACACCACCGGAACGGTTAAATACAGCGATAAAAACTCTACATGCTTGGTCAGTTGCCAGCTCCAGTTGGTGATATAGTTAATACCCAGTTCGCCGGTAATGAGCGGGCGCATACCGATCAGCAGGCAGAACAAGGCAAAGTACAGGGGCGATCGCCGCCTGCTAAAGAAAAAGTAAATCACCAGGTAAAAAATGCCGATTAGAAAGAAGCTGCCGGCAATAAAGAAATCCTGGGCAATATTTTTTACCTGGTAAGCATCTATCTGTTCCTGTGTGCCCAGTTTTATAAAGTCCCATATACCACCGGTACTGTAGTTAAAATTGGCGACCTGTACAACAATGTTTAATTCATTATTTACCGGCGTTACCGGCACAATTAAAGGTTGGTAAGCGGGCGTGGTGGTTGCTTCGCCGGTGCCCACCTTTCCTACTGCTGCTACCTGTTTCCCGTTTACAAATAAGGTATAGGCAGATGCCACCGTTAAAAATTTCAGCCGGAGCTTTTCATCCGATGCCGGGCACAAGACTTTCAGCCGGTACGTGGCATAGCCGAAAGCAGGTTTAAATAAACCGAGGCGGGGCACAAGACTGTTCCAAAAACCCGGAACAATAGCATAAGCCGTAGGTGCAATGGCAACAGTATCAAAAGCGGCAGGCGTATATAATGCGTTCCAGTAAAATTCCCACTCGCCGTTCAAATCGGTGATGCCATTCTTTGTCCAGCTACGGTTTTGTAAATTCAGTACTCCTTTTACTGCGCCGGCATTTGATTGGCTATAAGAGCAGGTGATAATAAATACAAGCGGCAGCAGGGCGGCCATGCCTTTTCTGCCTGCCACACTAAATATGTTTGGTATTCGTACCGGATTCGCCATTATACTTACATTAATAAACACCTTACTATATAAATGCCTTCGTTAAACAACAGGTTCTGACCATTATAGAATTCCGGGCTCGCGTAATCAGTGATTTGCAGGATACAGACAGGGACATTGGAAGGTTTTGGAGTGGTAAACCTATAGCTATTTTTTTGTATAAACAAATGTCGTTTAACCGCTTATCGTACAATCGTATTTTCTTCCTTTTTTTTAATAAAAGGCCGGTTTCGCTGCTCCTCTTACAACCAAAGTCGGGATGCGTTATTCCTGCATAAAACATCTGTGTCATCCTATTCAAAAATTACTTTACTTTATCCATACAAAATACTATCGCTAACTAAATCATTGCCGTATGAACCGAACACTTATTTGCTTTGTGCTGCTGCTTTGTGCATCGTCTTCTTTATATGCCCAGCAGGTTACATTAACACCCGATGGGATAAAAGCATTAACGCCCGATTGGAAAGGCGAACGCTTTGCCGATGGCCGTCCTAAAGCAGCAGACCGGTTCTTAAACCGTTTAAAGAATGTTTCTCTCGAAGAAGCCTGGGGTTACCTGCGCAACAAAGGCTACCAGAACCAGTTTGAAGGCGACTGGACAATTATACGTCCCGACTCGGTAATGACGGGCCGCGTGGTAACAGCGCAGTACCTGCCGCTGCGGCCGGATTATAATAAGCTGATCACCGATAAAGGCAAGGGAGAAGGCCGTATCGGCAGTACCAACTCCTGGCCCATTGATGTATTGAAAAGCGGCGATGTTTACGTGGCCGACAGCTATGGAAAGATTGTGGACGGAACACTGATTGGCGACAACCTTGGCAATGCGATCTATGCTAAAAGCGGTACCGGCGTTATCTTCTACGGCTCGGTGCGCGACATAGAAGGCCTCGAAGAAATAAAAGGATTTAACGGTTGGGTAAAAGGCTACGATCCTTCTTATATTCAGCAGATGATGCTGGCCGGCATTAATGTTCCGATACGTATTGGCAGAGCAACGGTGCTGCCCGGCGATGTGGTGCTGGCTAAAAAGGGCGGCATCGTTTTTATACCTGCGCAGTTTCTGGAAGACCTTGTATTGAACTCGGAATTTGTACAGTTGAAAGATGCGTTCGGGCACCAGCGTTTGCGGGAGGGCAAATACACGCCGGGACAGATAGACCAGCAATGGTCGGAGGAGATAAAGGGAGACTTTTTACAATGGATTGGAACGCAAAAAGATTTGCCCATGACGAAACAGGAATTAGATGCTTATATGAAAGACAGAACCTGGTAATCTTTTCACCGCAGCGGGGCTAAGAAGCAGCATTTTGGCATAGGTTGTTAGCTATCTGCGAAACCTCTGTTCCCTCCTGTTCTCCGCGGTGCATATTTATCCTGCAAATAATTATTTTAAAAAAACTATTTATCGTTTGCTTCACCATAATAACAAAAACCAATATGACTCCATCTCAAAAATACCTGCACAAACTTGGCTTGAAAGACCAGGATATTAATGAAACAACCATTGGCAATAAAGAAGCCGCACCGGAAAATCAACGCCGTTCTTTTTTAAAGAAGTCTGCCCTGGGCGGCATCACTTTAGGCAGTGCTTTTATGTTGTCGACGGTGGAAGATCTGATAGCACAAAGCACACAAAAAGTGCCGCGCTATTCGGCTCCGTCCGATTTAAAGATTACCGACATGCGGTATTGCGTTACCACCGTGCTGGGCCGCACAGCCATCGTCCGCATAGATACCAACCAGGGCATCTATGGCTTGGGCGAAGTAAGAGACGGGGCCGACGAGCGTTATGCCCTGATGCTGAAAAGCAGGTTGCTGGGAATGAATCCCTGCAATGTAGAGCAATTGTTCAGGGCCATCAAACAGTTTGGCGGGCAGAGCAGGCAGGCCGGCGGTGTGTGCGGCGTGGAGATGGCATTGTGGGATATTGTAGGCAAAGCCTATAACATTCCTGCCTGGCAGTTACTGGGCGGCAGATACCGGGATAACATACGGCTGTATGCCGATACCCCCGAAGCGGGTTCGCCTGCAGAGCAAAAGAAACTGATGGACTACCGCATTAACGACCAGGGCTATACCTGGCTGAAGATGGACCTTGGTATTGGGGAGCTGAAAGGCATCAAAGGCGCATTGGTAAATGATAAGTTCTGGCAGAACGATAAAGGCGATTTAGCGCAATGGGGCGATGCCAGTAACTATATGTCGTATGGCAATACGGCGCATCCTTTTACCCAAATACAGATAACAGAAAAAGGGCTGGATGAGCTGGCTAAATTAGTTGAAAACGTACGGGGTATGCTTGGATACGACATACCCCTCTCTACCGATCATTACGGGCATTTTGATGTGAATAATGGCATCCGGCTGGGCAAGAAACTGGAGCAATACCGGCTTGCGTGGCTCGAAGATGTAATCTCCTGGGAATATACCGATCAGTGGAAAATGCTGTCGGACGCTTTGGAAACGCCCTGCCTTACCGGCGAAGACATTTTTTTGCTGAAAAGCTTTAAGCCGCTGATAGATGCACATGCAGTGGATATTATTCATCCCGACCTTGCCACCTCCGGCGGCTTGCTGGAAACCAAGCGGATCGGCGATTATGCCGAAGAGCACGGCATAGCGATGGCGATGCACCAGGCAGGCACGCCCGTTTCGTTTATGGCCAATGTACATTGCGCTGCCGCTACGCAAAACTTCCTTGCCTTAGAGCATCACTCCATTGACCTGCCCTGGTGGGAAAGCCTGGTGAAAACTACAGACGACAGGAAGCTGATTACAAAAGGCTTCGCCAATATTCCGCTTACCGCACCTGGACTGGGCATTGAGTTGAATGATGAAGTGGTAAAACAACACCTGCACCCTTCGGATAAAAGTTACTTCGAGCCTACGCCGCAATGGAATGAAAAGCGCTCGCACGACAGGATATTCAGTTAATACCTCACCTGTATCCCTGCCCGCCGGCAGGCTCGCCGAAGGAGAGGACTTGAAACCGTGTTCGTATCCCGAGTAGAAAAGTGACCTGGGAATCTTCTTGCCCTTCTCCTTTGGAGAAGGGTTTGGGAGGACGTCAAAAAGAATTACGCTATGAATAGTAAGCTTGCTCCACAACGCTGGTATCGCCTAATACCGGTAGCTTTTATCACGTATAGCTTAGCTTATCTCGACCGGGCGAATTTTGGTTTTGCAGCAGCCGGTGAGATGGCGAAAGACCTGCATATTACGGCGGCTACTTCCTCTTTATTAGGTTCCCTCTTTTTTCTCGGCTATTTCTTTTTCCAGATACCGGGAGCGCATTATGCAGCTACTAAAAGCGCGAAACAACTTATCTTCTGGTCGCTGATGCTGTGGGGCGCGCTGGCAGGGGCAACCGGCCTTGTAAGTAATATTACCCTGCTGATCATCATCCGCTTTATGCTGGGCGTGGTAGAAAGCGCAGTAATGCCGGCAATGCTTATTTTATTAAGCCGCTGGTTTACAAAAGGAGAACGTTCGCGAGCCAATACCTTTTTAATCCTGGGCAACCCGGTTACGATACTCTGGATGTCCATTTTATCCGGCTATTTAATCAATGCCACCGGCTGGCGCCGGATGTTTATCTGGGAAGGCCTGCCGGCAATAGTGTGGGCTTTTTTCTGGTGGAAGCTGGTGCAGGATAAGCCTGCAGATGCGGCCTGGTTAAGTGCAAGTGAAAAAGAATCCCTGGAAACCGCTTTGCAGAAAGAGCAGCAGGGCATTAAACCAGTGAAGAATTATGCAGCCGCATTTAAGTCAAAAATGGTGGTGTTGCTTTGCCTGCAATATGCTTTATGGAGCATTGGCGTGTACGGCTTCGTTATATGGCTTCCTTCTATCATTAAGGCAGCGCCGCAAATGACGATTATTAAAACAGGCTGGTGGGCGGCCTTGCCTTACCTGTTTGCAGCTATCGGTATGTTAACCGCTTCTTATTTCTCCGATAAAACACTCAACAGGAAAGCATTTATCTGGCCTTGCCTGCTCATTGCATCTTTAGCTTTCTATGGCTCTTATCTTGTTGGCACTACCAATTTCTGGTGGTCGTTTGTACTGCTCGTTGTTGCCGGTACCGCCATGTATGCACCATACGGGCCTTTCTTTGCCATTATCACCGAGCTGCTGCCCGGCAATGTTACGGCAGGGGCTATCGCCCTCATTAACAGCTTTGGCGCCCTGGGGTCGTTTGCCGGCGCTTATTTTGTTGGCTATTTAAACGGAACGACCGGCGGCTTTGGCGCTTCCTATATATTTATGGCCGGCTCTTTATTACTATCGGCTGTTATTACAGTTGTAGCGATGAAAGACAGTAATGTGGCACAACGGCAAAAGCTATCAACAGCGATTGTATAATATTGTATCGGCTGGTGGTTTAAAGTTTTATGTATAAAAAAACTTTGTAAACCATTAGTGTTTGTTTAAGATATTCTGCTTTGTAATAGTATTTCTTTTTACAGAAAGAATGACCATATCTATCTAACAGCTTTCATGGTAGTTTCCTAAAGCAGGAAGCATCTAAAGAGATTATTAAACTTATAATTATTTTTTATAATTAGGGCGCTTTGGTAGGGAATAACCTGAATAGATTGTTTAATACTAACTCAGAACTTAAAAAACTTAAAAACTTTAAAGAGCACTGAAGCACAACTAAGATACGTTTGCAACGCATACAATGCCAGGTTATTAAAGGTGACCTTTCAAAAGAACCTTAATTCTCCAAAGTTTACGCCTAACAGACGAATCAATACATGAACAATTAAAGCTCCTAAAATAAGGACATAATCACACGTGTAATCATACAAAATTTAATTTCATAAAGTTATCTTTGGACACTTTCTAATTTAAATAAATCAATATGGCAATCAACTTACAAAAAGGACAAAAAATCGATATTGGACTTACCAAAATGAGTGTAGGTCTTGGTTGGACGCCCAACGAAGGCACAGGTTTCGATTTCGATTTAGATGCTTCGGCATTTATGATTAATGACAAGCGATTAATTCCGTCAGAGGCATTTTTTGTTTTCTATGGGATGGATGAAAAATTTAAACAAAACGGTAAGATTATTTCACCAGACGGTGCAGCTTACCATACAGGAGACGACCCTACAGGTGGAAATAGTAATGACGGCGATGATGAAATTATTCAGATTGACCTTTCCAAAGTAGATTCAAATATTCAGGAAATTTTATTTGTAGTTACAATTCATGCTGCTGATGAAAGAAAACAGAACTACGGACAAGTTCGAGATTCTTACATAAGAATTGTTGATGATTCCACAGGGCAAGAAGTTGCTAAATATGAGTTAGGTGAAGACTTCTCAATTGAAACGGCAGTAGAATTTGGAAGACTTTACAGAAGGGACGGAAAGTGGAAATTTGAAGCATCAGGAATTGGGTACAAAGAAGATTTATCTTTCTTTCTTGCAAAATATTACAAAGGAGTAATCATAAAATAAAAAAACAAACTATGGCAATCAACTTACAAAAAGGCCAGACAATTGACCTTCGTAAAAATGATAAAGGCGAAAGTGTTTATGACCTTTCATCAGTTACAATGGGGTTAGGTTGGGATGTCCGGAAAAAAGAGAGTGGCTTTCTGGGTAAACTTTTCGGTGGCGGAAAGGAAGAAGAATACGACCTTGATGCAATTGCATTTTTATTGGACAATAACGGTAAAGTTGCAAACCTTGGAAAAACCGTCCAAGCCAGCAATGGTAGAAGCGTAGGGTTGTATGAAGGAGATATTATTTTTTTTAACTCAATGAAACACCCTTCAGGACATATTTGGTTGACAGGTGATAACAGGACTGGCGCCGGAGATGGCGATGATGAGCAAATAATTGTAAAACTTGATTCATTAGATGAAAAATATCAAAAAATACTCTTCATAGTTTCTATTTATCAAGGCAAACAAAATAATCAACATTTTAGTATGGTTGAAAATGCTTTTATAAGAGCCGTCGATGCTAAAGGAAAAGAAATTACAAAATATAGTTTGTCAGGCGATGCTTCATTAAATGGAATGTGTACAATGGTTTTTGCGGAGGCATACCGCAGAGATGGCGGTTGGAAGTTTAGAGCAATTGGAGAGCCACACCAAACAGACAATTTCGTTGATATACTAAAAAAATATTCTTAAATAACTATTAAACAATTGAAATGAGGAGATTACCAGTATATATTTTATTAGACACTTCAGGATCAATGAGTGGTGAACCCATAGAAGCCGTAAAAAATGGTGTGCAGGTAATGATAAGTTCATTACGCCAAAATCCGCAGGCACAGGAGACCGCTTTTTTAAGTGTTATCACTTTTGACAGCTCAGCAAGACAAATTATTCCTTTAACAGATCTAGGTTCTTTTCAAATGTTAGATATTCAAGCAACAGGCACAACATCTTTAGGCGAAGCATTAAAAGTGGTTAGCAATTGCATTGACAAGGAGGTTGCCAAAACTACACCTCAAACAAAAGGCGATTGGAAGCCGCTGGTTTTTATTATGACAGACGGAAACCCAACAGACAATTGGCAAAGCGGATTAAATGAATTTAAAAAAAGAAAAACTGCTTTTACAGTTGCTTGTGCTGCTGGTAGTGGTGCAGATACTAATGTGTTAAAACAAATAACTGATAATGTAGTGAGTTTAGACACAGCAGACAGTCAAAGCATTTCTAAATTCTTTGCTTGGGTTACTGCTTCCATAGGCGTTTCATCAACCAAAGTTGAAGATTCAGGTAAAGAAGTTACAGGTTTAAATGAGTTGCCACCACCACCATCTGAATTAAATATTGTTGTTTAAAACAAGTAAGTAATTAAGGAAAGTTTGGTTTTTCATTTTTTTGTAAAAGAGCATTAAACATTACAAGTGCAAAACAAAAATTTGCAAGACAAACAAGTATTTCTACATCTAAAGCAAAAGTTGAACGAAAAATTGGCTTAACCATCTTAAAATTACTGGTAGGAAAAAATAACAAAAAAAATGAAAAGTTTAGAACAGTTAAAAACAGAATTACTTGCTGATGGAATAATTGATGCAGCAGAAGTTTCAGAACTTGAAGAAGTTTTATTTGCCGATGGCAAAATTGATTCAGAAGAAGCAGAATTTATTTTTGAAATAAATAATGCGGTTTCAGGCAAAGCAAATCACAGTAATTGGGAAACGTTGTTTATAAAAGCTATTTCAAGTTATTTATTAGAAGATGAAAATTCTCCTGGAGAAATAGATACAGTAGAAGCAGAATGGCTTTATAATAAAATTAAAGGAGACGGTCAAATTGATGATATAGAAAAAGCGCTATTAAATAAACTGAAGGAAAACGCAAAATCTTTTCCTGATAAACTTGAATCCCTGCTGAAATAATCATAATGAGAAGATTGCCAGTTTATTTTTTATTGGACACATCTGGTTCAATGAATGGAGAACCAATACAAGCATTGAACAACGCCTTAAGTGGTATGATCAACACTTTACGTTCAGATGCACAAGCATCAGAAACACTTTGGATTAGCATTATAACTTTTGACCGAGAAGTAAACGAGATTGCCCCGCTAACAGAATTACCATTATTTCAATTACCTGAAATAATTTGTCCGCAAAGTGGACCAACAAATACAGGAAAAGTGTTAGAGGTGCTTTATGAAAAAGTAAAGCAAGAAATCAGAAAAGGTTCGCCAATCCAAAAAGGTGATTGGCGACCATTGCTATTTATATTTACAGATGGCAAACCCTCCGACCCACAACTTTACGCTGAAATGATACCGAAAATAAAATCCTTAAACTTTGGTGCAATAGTGGGATGTGCAGCAGGAAAGTTAGCCGACAATTCAAAACTTAAAGAATTAACAGACACAGTTGTTCATTTAGATACAGCCGACAGTTCAACATTAAAACAATTTTTTAAATGGGTATCTGAAACCATTGAACAAGGAAATAAAAGTATGGGAACAGTTGAGAATGTTGCCTTACCAGCTCCACCATCAGAAGTACATTTAGTAATATGAGAATGATATTATCATACATAGCAAGTATATTTATTGTAGGGCTTTTTCTTTACTCTAAATTATTACCGTATAAAGAAAAATTAAACAGTAATTATAAAGGTGTGTTCAATTTTTTCAATGGCGTATTTGCACCAATCCTAAATTTTTTAAAAAAGTATATCAAACCTTTTCAAGTTGGGCAAGGATTAGCTGTTGATATGACACAACTGGTTTTACTTATTTTATTGCTACTAATCACCAAAACATTATAACGCAATGAGAAGGTTGCCAATATATTTTGTAATAGACATTTCCGAATCAATGGTTGGTGAACCTATTCAACAAGTTGAAGAAGGTTTAGCAACTATCATTCAAGCATTGAAAACAGACCCTAATGCAATAGAAACCGTTTGGGTTTCTATAATTGTTTTTGCCGGGCAACCTAAAACGTTAGTGCCATTACAAGAAATTATAAGTTTCTATCCGCCAAAGTTCCCCATTGGGTGCGGCACTTCGTTAAGCAAAGGGTTAGGACATTTAATGTTTGAATTAAGAAAAAACACAATAAAAACAACAGCAGAACAAAAAGGCGATTGGAAACCAATTGTATTTTTATTTACTGATGGCGTACCAACAGATGATTGTAAAAACGCAATTGCAGAATGGAAAGAAAACTGGCAAAGAACAGCAAATATTGTTGCAATTTCCTTTGGTAGCGAAACAGATACACACCTGCTAAGTAAGCTTACAGAAAATGTATTACACTTCAATAATACTGATACCAATTCTTACAAACAATTCTTTAAATGGGTTACAGATTCTATTAAAACAAGTAGTATAAGTGTTGAAAATAATTCAACAGGATTTGAGTTAGCGAAATTGGACGGAGACACTATTAGCAAAATTGATTTATCAAAACCCAAACCGAACATACAAATAGTTGATAATAATTTTGTAGTGTTGGCAGCAAAATGCCAAAATACAAAAAGACCCTATTTAATAAAATACAAAAAGAAAATTTCATCAAATAATATTGGTGGGCTTGATTTAGATACTTTGTCTTATAGATTAGTAGGAGCATTTCAAGTAGACAATTCCTATTTTGAATTATCCGATAGTTCAGTGACAAATTTCAAAGTAAATACAGAAGAATTAATTGGTGCTCCTACCTGCCCTTGCTGTGGTAATCAGTTTGCTTTTGCAGTATGCAGTTGCGGCAAATTGCATTGCATAGGCGACGAAGACACAAGCACCTGCCCTTGGTGTGGTAATGAAGGAACGTATGGAATGGGCGAAGGTGGATTTGATGTAAACAGAACACAAGGATAAATTTTAATAATGACAGAAGCGAAACTATACATACAAACCTTATTCAATGCAAAAGGCATTAATATTTCAGTAAACAGGGCAAGCCTTTTTGAAGATTTTATCAGTAATGAAGAATGTATAGAAGCTGTTAAAAGTATTTTAGAAAATCAAAATAAGCTAATGGATAATTGGAAATTAAAAAATAGGGTTGCAGATATATTGGCACAACAAATTATAATTCCAAACGCTACAATTGGTAAATCCTATCAAGGTAAATTGGATTTTCAAAAATTAAACTTAACAGATTTAATTTTTGAAAAGTTTGAAGGGCTAACTGAAATAGGTTTAGACTTTAATAAACTAACAGATACTATTGAAGGTATACCAACCCAAAGCGGAGATATTAAGTTTAAATTATTTTTCAATATAGAAGGAGAATCAGAAAGCACACCACAAAATGAAAAACTAATATCATTGGTTGTTAACCCAGACCCAAAAACTTTATGGAAGGATATAGCCAGTGATATAACTGATATTTTTTGGAAAGAGGATAATGTTTCTGTTACAGAAGAATTAGGTGAAAAAAATATTGTTATTTCCTCAAAAAGAGGTCGTTCACATAAAAATGTTGGTTCATTCCGTGATGATGATTTTTCATTTAAACATTTTGGAAAAACAGGCTGGTCAGTTGTTGTTGTTTCAGATGGTGCAGGAAGTTATTCTTTATCAAGAAAGGGTTCGCAAATTGCCTGTAATGCCGTTATAGAATATTTTGAGCTAAACGCTGATATTGAGAAAGCTAAAGAATTTGAAACCAAGTTATCAGAGTATAATAATTCAAAAGACGATACTCTTTTTAAGGAAATTGAGATACTTGCAAAGCAAAATTTGTACAAAGCCACCGTTTTTGTTCACAATAAAATTAAAGAACATTCAGAAGAAACATTTAAAACCAATCCTGAATTATTTAATAACCCAAAAGCAAAAAGTTGTTTAGATTATTATCACACAACATTAATTTTTTCATTATTTAAAAAATATGATTTCGGTTTTATCATATTAACCTTTGGAGTTGGCGACTGCCCTATCGCTGTAATGAATAAAGAGCAAACCGAAACTACCTTGTTGAACTGGCTTGATGTTGGAGAACACGGCGGCGGCACAAGATTTATTACTGAACCCGACATTTTTATAAGTACAGCAAGACCAATAGTTACCAGATTTAATATTAAAGTTGTTCCAGACTTTTCATATCTATTTTTAATGACCGATGGCATCTACGATGCAAAATTTGTTGTAGAAGCTAATTTAGAAAAAAATGAAAAATGGAGTGAGTTTGTAAAAGATTTACAAGGCAAAAACGAGGAAAACATAAAAGTAGATTTCAACCCTAACAATACTGAAATTGCGAATCAACTTTCAACTTGGATGGACTTTTGGAGTACAGGAAACCACGATGACAGAACATTAGCAATTGTATTTTAAAAGATCGCAATGACTACAAAAACAGTAACATCAATAATAACTGCAGGAAAAACATATCAATTCGTTGATAATGGCGAACCAATGAGAGGCGGTATGAAAGATGTATACTTTAGCCCTGATAAATCTTATGTTGTTGCATTTTATAGAGATGTTCAAGACTTCAATTCTAAAGAAAGACTAAAAAGAATTGTTACAACTTACTTTGAAAGTTTTTTTAATAAAGAAGGCGGAGCATACTATAAGGAACTTTATAGTTGGCCTACGGATGTGATTGAATTAGATAAAAGAATTGGTATCATAGTTCCTTGCTACAATCGCAATTTCTTTTTTAAACAAGGATATGCAAACAATGATTTATTAAAGGGCAAAGAGAAACAAGGCAAATGGTTTGCAAGTGCAAAATTCAGGGCAACACAATCAAAATCAAAATTAGACGATACGGAATTAGGCAACTGGTTAAGTTATTTTCAAGTTTGTGTAAATATTGCAAGAGGAGTAAAAAGATTACACGCCGCTGGTTTAGCACATTCCGACTTATCCTATACTAATGTTCTTATTGACCCAGTTAGTAAAACGGCTGCAATTATAGATATTGATGGTTTAGTTGTTCCCAATTTATTTCCACCTGATGTAATTGGTACAGCAGATTTTATTGCACCCGAAGTTTTATCAACCAAGCACCTGAAGAAAACAGACCCAAACAGGAAGCTACCAAACAGGTTAACAGATTTACACGCCTTAGCAGTTCTAATTTATATGTATTTGCTTTACAGGCATCCGTTAAGAGGTGGAAACTACTTTGGACAAATGGAAACTGAAAAAGAAGAAGATTTATTGATGGGTTCTAAAGCATTATTTGTTGAACATCCAACGGACAAAAGCAATCAAAATTTTAAAAGAGAATATAGTGACAATCTTGCTAAGTTTCACCCGTGGACAGACTTAAAAAAAACAGGGTATGCTATAACTGGACCTTATTTAAAAGAACTGTTCGACCAAGCATTTGTAAAAGGCTTACACAATCCAAATGAGAGACCTCCAGCAGTAATGTGGGAGGAAGCACTAATTAAAACAAATGACCTCAAACTGCAATGCAGTAATCCAAGATGTGAACAGAAATGGTTTATCTACAACAACACAAAAGATACAATATGTCCATTTTGCAACACAAAATATAATAACTCCATTCCTATTTTTGATTTTTTCTATCAATTCAAACCAAATGTTTGGAAGTCAGAGAATCAAAGGTTAGTAATTTACAATAATTCAACCCTTCATCAATGGCACTCAAACAGAAATATAATTAGGAATGAAAAATTAACCGATGTACAAAAAACAAGAATTGGGTATTTTTCATTTTACAATAACAAATGGGTATTCGTAAATGAAAAGCTTTCATCTTTAAAAGATGTTACAGATGATAAAGATATTTCCGTTGGCTCGATGGTAGAAATAACAGACGGGAAAAAGCTCTTACTTTCAAAAGAAGAAGGAGGACGGGTAGTAATAATTTCAATAGCTAATAGATAAACATCCTCAACCAACATAAAATATGCAAGAATTATTTCAGCAAATATTTGATAATCCAGGAGCATCATTAGCTGTTGTTGGAAATTTAATTATTATTGAAAGTTTACTTTCAGTTGACAATGCAGCAGTATTGGCAACAATGGTACTAGACTTACCTCAAAGCCAAAGAAGCAAAGCTTTAAAATATGGTATTTGGGGTGCTTACATTTTTCGAGGTATGGCAATGGTGTTCGCTGCTTTTTTATTAGGTTTTTGGTGGCTAAAGCCATTGGGTGGAATGTATCTTTTGTGGCTAGTTGTAGACCAATTTAAAGATAAATTCGGATATGGGGAAAAGGGTTCAATTATTTTTAAAATACTTTCATTAAGTGGTATCATTCTATTGATAAAAGATGATGGTACTATTAATGAAATTGCTTTGTGGATTTTAAGAAGTTTAGCGGGTTTGTTTATCGCGTATTTAATCTATTCATTAGCTAAGCTTAAAGAAGACAAAGAAGATGACGGCGAAATAAATAAATCCAATAATATTATTTACCAATATTTTCATAACAAAATTGGAGTGTTTTGGTCAACTGTTATTTTAGTGGAGATAATGGACATGGCATTTTCCATTGACAATGTTTTTGCCGCAGTAGCATTTTCAAAGAATATTATCCTTGTTTGTATTGGCGTATTTATTGGGATTTTGGCCATGAGGTTTATTGCCCAATGGTTTGTTAATCTAATGGAAAAATATAATTTTCTTGAGACAGCAGCTTTTGTTGTTATTGCAATTTTGGGGATTAAATTACTCCTTTCTATCTACGAGCACTTTTATCCAGAGACAAGTTTAAGTAAATTTTTATCGAGCCATACAGCAGACATATCAATTTCTATTTTGACCGTTGCAATCTTTTTTATTCCAATTATTACAAGTACACTTTTCGATTTCCCCAAAAAAAGTATTCGCGAAATATAAACAGAAAAATATAGTAGAATAATAACATGAAAAGAGGTAGCTTATTACTTACAGTCCTGTTGCTGTTACTTTACCATATTTCCCTTGCGCAAAGCGATTCTGCGCATTTAACGAAGCAACAGACCGATGACTGGTTCTATAAAAAAGAATGGCTGGGTAGCTTGCCGTTACAGCCGCACGAATCTGTTGATAAAGTAACCTTCGCGCGCCAGTATGCTATCAATAAAGTGTATTGGGACAAAGCTTTCTCCTTCCTGAAAGACCAGGACCTGCAAACGTTGCCAGCCGGCAGGTATGCAATAGCAGGGGATACGGTGTATGCAATAATAACACAAAACCTAACAAAGGATTATGATAGCACGAAGTGGGAATCGCATCGCCATTATACAGACCTCCACTGTGTTATTTCTGGCGAAGAAAAAATAGCGGTTGCACCCATCAGCAGGCTTGCTGTTACAATGCCGTATGATAGCGCCAAAGATGTGATTAATTACTCCGGGGAAGGCGACTTTTACCTTGCAGGGCCGGGTACTTTCTTTCTCTTTTTTCCGCAAGACGGGCACCGGCCCAACGTTACGCCCGGCGGTAACAAGCTTGATAAAAAAGTAGTAATAAAAATCCGGTATGCAGAGTAGCGCAAAGCAAGTTATTCAAGAGCAATGCACAACCGTATCAGATGATTTGGAAGGTTCGTCGCAGCAGATGTTGGTACAGATGCCGTAATAATTTATAAAAAGACGTAGCCGCTAAGCACGGAACGTAAACAGGTATAATACAAAACAGTTGCTGTTTAATGCAACAGGAACAGCTAACGCAGGCCGTGCTTTAAACAGCAACAAATCTTGTTCTGTAATTCATTAAGTTTTTTACCAGGCAACCGGCAATTCAGTTAGAAGACTGTACCGGTTCTATACCGAAATGCCCGCAATATTCCCGCATCATTATTTTATCTCCGCGAAGCACGATCTCTTCGTGGTAATATTTGGCTACTTTGGCTTGCAACAGTACGAGCTCCGATTGCAAAGCGGCTACTAAATTAACGGCATTGTGTGCCTGTGAAAAATCAGGCTGATGTAAGGGCTGAATGTTGGCTTGATTGGCTGTCATAAAAAAATTTTTTGTTTTGGTATAATGGTATAACTGCTTATCTACGTAGATTATTTCTTTCTGGCGTGTTTTTAAATTGTATTTAAGGTTTTTAGTTTATTATAAGGTAGATACAGGCGGTTTTAGTATGGCAGAGCATCAGGCTTGTATCTCAAATTATTGCCGGCAGGTATCTCACCAGCCGCAGCCCCTAAACAACAATTGGAATTGTATTCGGTATTATCGTTTAACGGGTTTATAATTTTTATTGTATTTTTATTTGCAGGGCAACTGTATGCTGATATAAAGTTAGGGCTGCAATACCAATACTACAGCATTTTACAAGAAAGCTAAAACTTAGGATAGCTTCTTTACCTTGTAGTCCATTCTTTACTTTACTTTATCCCGCTTTAAAACACAACGTTCGTGAAAAAAATAATCCGCCGGTTAGTGCTGACCATTATTGCGCTTGTACTGGCAGGGGCAGTGCATTATGCCTGGATATCTTTCCCTGTCATCAGTGGCTTCAACGCCAAGCAGATGTGTTCCTGCGTGTTTGTCTCCGGCCGGGATAAGGCCAGCATGGATACCAGCGAGTTTAGCGATTTGCCGTTGAGCATTGCCACAAACGAAGTAGATCTGAAGGACTCGTCTGTTACCAGCACGGTGCTGGGCATGGCTAAGAAAAAAGCGATATACCGCAAAGGTCTTGGGTGTACGCTTATAAATGAAACAACGGAAGCGCAGCTACGCGCCCAGGTAGTTGCGATAGCCGCAGCACCCCTGGTAAATACCGATACAATGCCCTGGCCGTACGGCGATAAGATAGCCGATACTATGCCCGCCGCCATTGACAGGAATAAACTGAAAGCTGCGGTGGATGCAGCTTTTACCGAGCCCCGTTTGGGTAAGAAACAAAGAACGAGAGCGGTGATAGTAATTTATGATAACCAGTTAGTGGCAGAAGAATACGCGCCGGGCTTTAATAGAGATACGAAGATGTACGGCTGGTCTATGGGTAAAAGTGTTACCGGCGCTTTAATAGGTACGCTGGTGAAAGGAGGACAGCTTAGCGTTACGCAGCCTGCGCCGGTGCCGGAGTGGCGCGCTGCCAGGGATCCCAGGCATACTATTACCCTTAAAGATCTGTTGCAGCAGGCCAGCGGGCTCGATTTTCTGGAAGATTACACCAAAGCAAGCGATGTAACCAATATGCTGTACAAAACCGGTGATATGGCTGCCTTTACCGCCGCTCATGCGTTGGCGCATCCGCCCGGAACAGTGTTCAGCTATTCCAGCGGAAACAGTAATATTCTTTCGCGTATTATCCGGCAAACGGTAGGTGAAAAACAATATGCGGCTTATCCTGCCACCGCCCTCTTTTACAGGATAGGCATGTATCATACCTTATTCGAGCCGGATGCATCGGGCACTTTTGTAGGGTCTTCCTACATCAATGCAACAGCAAGAGACTATGCGCGGTTCGGGTTGCTGTATTACAATGATGGAGTATGGAACGGGGAAAGGATTTTGCCCGAGGGATGGGTGCAGCAAACGTTTACCCCGACGGCAGCAGCCAAACAGAAGAACTATGGATACCAGTTCTGGCTCAACGGATTTAAAGAAGGTAATAGGAGGCAGAGAATTTACCCGGCTGCACCTGCCGATATGTTTTATTGCGATGGCTATGCCGGCCAGGCCATTTATGTCATTCCCTCTCTTAAGTTAGTAGTCGTTCGTTTAGGATTAACCCTCGATAAATCCTTTGATGAGGATGCCTTTTTAAAAAGTATCATCGCAGCTACCAATAGTGAAAAGCAGGTGCCATAAAATAGTTCATACCGGTGGCTGTTGCCGCTCAATTCTTACAACTCCTGTTATAGTGGTAATGTACTGAAAAATAGTTGGTAGTTTTTCGGATAAAATTTCTTTTATTGGCGCTATTAATCTGAAGAGGAAGCAAGCGCTGCTGGAGAGCAACTTGCCGGGCAATAAGATTAATGCTTATACGAAAAAAGTAAGGGTTGCGCAGTTAAGCTGTTCAACCCTTACTTTTTTTGGTAAGCACAATGGCTCAGAAAACTCAAAGCCGGGATTTATTCCTGAAGTAGATATACCATTTGATAAAGTTGATTCTGTTATTTTTGGTTAATCCTCTGTGCAGGTCCAAATGATTTTTGAGATGCCCGAAGTAAGATTCTATGCCATTGGTTGTTTTAGGAATGTTGCTGTCAGCGAGGTAACAAAACATATGGGGCAAAGCTCTTTTGATGGTAAAAAAAGAACGCCTGATTAATTTATGTTTATACCAATATCTGCCCGTTTCAGCTTTGTATGATTTTTCTTTCAGAAAGTCTTTATGCTTATTTTCCCAATCGGTTAACCGGTGTATCCAGTATTGTTTGTCATTATGTGTTTGGATGCGATGTATCATTAAAACCAATACCCTTAATTCTTTGCCGGCATCGTAGCCTGGATTGGCTGTAAGCCACAGCAGACACATTCTCTGGATGTGTACAAGGCATCGCTGAATGGTAACACCAGGCATTGTTTTTTTGATGGCTTTAAGGGTAGCTTTATGACCATCACAGGTAATAGAAGTTATCTGTAAGCCAAGGTTCAGCAGGTTCAATAAATCTTCTTTTATTTCTTCGTACCGCTCTGCATCTGAAAACCGGAACAACTGTGTATAGCTGATGGGATCATCCTGATAGCATACTACACAAAACTTTTTAAAGTAAGTGGCATCTACCCTTAAGTAAATATTATCATGATGAATAATAGGCGTTAGAGGGGCTCTGTCAAGAAAATAATAAAAGGTTTTTTGAAGGGTATCTTTTGATAAACCACTATCTCTCTGGAGCGTCTTGTAAGTTTGCCTTTCCACTACCCATTTACGAAACCAGACAAACCGGTTTTCTATAGTTTGAACCCTATCATTATAAGTAAATAAAATGCCGCACTGCTTACATTTAAACCGCTGTTTACCGCCTTGCTTACCCCAGCCTATTACCTGTAAACTGCTACAAGCCCAGCATCGCTTTTTTTAAGCTTTTTCATTTACAAAAAAACTTATGTGAAAGCGCTTTCACATAACTTCTCTCAAACCCTTTGCTGCACTGAGTTACAAGGAATTTTACCAACTATTTTTCAGTATTATACCGTTATAGTAAAAGTGAGTAGTGACTCCATTTGAAATTTGCAAGCTATCAAACCTGTCAGGTTAAGACGCTTTGCAGCTAAAAGATTTTAATAACCTGACAGGTTACAATTTATTGTTTTCAAATTGAGTCATTACCTAAAAGTGAATTGGCAGCAATCAACTGCGAAAGTTCCTTTCTCCCCCTTTCACGGCTTACGATTGGCCACGGCGCCTGATGCTTAACAGGACGCTGCTTTGTTTTAATATGCTAACAGCAAGCTTATACGCGGATATAAATTTTCTTTTTGTCCATGATATAGCCAATAAGCCAGAACATAATAATCAGGCAGATAGAATAAAAAAGTGATGCCGCCCGCTCATCGCTCCAAAGCGGCTGGCAGATATGAATATAAAACCAACCGAAAGGCGACGTGTATGCCTGTTTGCCGGCGGCATCTGTGCCATTACTGATGCGTATTAAACCAAGCACCCGCGGCAGAAAACCGCCTAAGAAAAAGATGAACAGCGGGTTCTTGCCAAAGACATTGAAGTACTGCGAGAGCCAGCCCCGCTTGTTTTTAAATTCGATAAGGAAGATCAGCGTTGCTAAGATAACCATTGCCAAGCCGGTTGTATAAATAACATAACTGCTGGTCCATATTTTTTTGTTGATCGGGAACAGCATATCCCAGCAGTAGCCGGCAAACAGCAGGATTACACCGGCCACAAAGAGGTTGCTCAGCATCTCGTAATTTTTGCCTTTTAACTGTATGTACTGACCCACAAAATAGCCGAAAATTACCTGCGTAATGGCACTGATGGTACCGGCCAGGCCTTCCGGATCGAAAGCAACGCCCTCACCATGATACAAGTGTATATCGCCAAAAGCACTTTTGTCTATAGCCGTACCAAAGTAGCCCTGCAGGCTGTACGGGTCTGCCTTATCGCCCAGGGTAGCGCATAAGATCCAGTACAACATCAGCAGCGCAAAGGAGATGACAAACGCACCGCGTGTTTTGAAGAAATACACAATCAGGGATGCGAAGCAATAGCACAGGGCTATACGCTGCAGCACGCCCATGACGCGGATGCCTGCTAACTGGCCGTCATTATTAATCCATTCCCAGCCTTTGCCAACAAGGTGGCCGGCGGCATCGTAGCGCACAAACGGGCACCAGTTGAGGAACAGGCCAATGAGAAAAATGAGTATCGTGCGCCGGAACACTTTAGCCAGAAAAGGCCCCGTGCCGCCTTGCTCGAAGCGCGGCATTACAAAAGCCATCGCATTGCCTACGGCAAACAGGAAAAACGGGAACACCAGGTCGGTAGGCGTGCAGCCATGCCACGGCGCATGGTCGAGCGGCGTATAGGGCGTGCCTGCCTGGTTGTTGACCATAATCATCAGGGCAACCGTGGCGCCGCGAAACACATCCAGCGAATAATATCGTTCTTTCATAAAAAAGGTTGGTTATACAATATAAAATAGTAATCAGATAGTGTTGCAAATTTTATAAATCGAAAGTCTTTATTAATTTGCTAAGAAGCCTGTATTTATTAAAATAAGGCAATAAGGTTGTTATATCCGGTTGTCTGAATTTTCTACTAAGGTTTTGTCATCTATTTCAAATTGCATTTTTTGCAGAACCGGTATCTCGCATTTATTTCAAATGCCTTATTAATTTATCCTGTTCACCTTACAGACTTTAGTAAGTTCGCTGCTATCAACCTTAGTACAAAATAGTAATTAAACTACTCAACCTTATTACCTTATTCAAAAATGAAAATAGAATACAACAATCTTTACACCCATTTTATTTTTACAACGCTGCATCGCTTACCGCTTATTGACGCTAAACATCGGGAAAGAATCGAAAAATATATGACCGGCATCATTAAGAACAATGATTCTCAATTATATGCCATTTATGCTAATCCGGATCATGTGCATTTTCTTGTATCCCGTTCTCCTCAACATTCAGAAGAAAAATTAGCCTCTGTCATAGCGCAAAGCTCACAAGAATTTATTAATCAGAATAAATTGTGTAATGGGCAGTTTGCATGGCAGAAGACTGCTGCTGCCTTTTCTGTGTCAAAGTCGGATGTTGACCGGGTTTGTAAATATATACTCAGCCAACCGGAACACCATCGAACAAGGAGCTTTGCGGAAGAATACGAAAGATTTATAAAATTTTATCAGCAGGCTTTATATCCGTATGGTAAGTTAGAGCAGTGATAAGGTAATAAGGTAGGAAAAGTGATGTGTATTCTTCTGCTAAGGTTGAAATACACCGCTATTAAAACTGAAAGGGAGATAAGGTTTTGATAGTAAGCAGGCTTAAATTTTGGTTTTCATAAATAAAATCAGTTGTAATGGATAACACAAATTACTACATACACCCTTCCTCTTACATAGATGAGCCCTGCACCATTGGCAAAGGCGTACACATCTGGCACTTTTGCCACCTTATGCAAAACAGTGTGATAGGCGATGGCTGCAACATCGGGCAGAACGTAGTGATTGGCCGCGGTGTAACGCTTGGCCGTAACGTAAAGGTGCAGAATAATGTAACGGTGTATGAAGGCGTGGTATGCGAAGACGATGTGTTTCTCGGCCCTTCGGTGGTATTTACCAATGTTATCAATCCGCGCAGCGCTATCAGCCGTAAGCACGAGTTTAAGCCAACCCTCGTAAAGCGCGGCGCCACCATCGGCGCCAATGCAACGATTGTATGCGGGCATACCATTGGTGAGTATGCTTTTATCGGCGCCGGCGCCGTGGTTACCAAAGCGGTGCCACCGTATGCGCTGATGCTTGGCAACCCGGCACAGCAAAAGGGCTGGATGAGCGAGTGGGGCAGCCAGTTGCAGTTTGAGGAAACGGGTATTGCGGTGTGCAAATTAAGCGGTGAAAAATACCAGTTGAAAGGAGGG
The DNA here is from genome assembly GCA_965247435.1 of Ilyomonas sp. GTDB lineage: Bacteria > Bacteroidota > Bacteroidia > Chitinophagales > Chitinophagaceae > Ilyomonas. The sequence goes on from OZ252019.1 coordinate 5,530,594, forward strand.
GAAGTGAAGAAGATGTAAAGGAATAGCTAACTTTGTAAAAATTAAATACTTGTTTAAAAGTGAATTTCGATATCCATAGTTATAGATTTTCGCATGAAATTATTGAACATGCGAATTATCAAACTGCATTTCAAGAAATTACAACTGTTGTAAGGCAATGTCCTTTATTTATTTATCCAAATAAATCTTCAAAAAATTCCAGATTAGATGTTGTTCAACAACTCTTTAATACCTTCTTCGATAGAAGGTTTGCCTGCGATTTAAACTGGTTATATCATCCAAATGCAACGAGAATACCTAACTCGGATTTAGCAGCAGATTATAAAAAGGAATTCAATGGGCTGAGAATTCAAGTAGAAGTACAATTTGGTAATATGGCAAGGTGGTATAGTGATATTTTTAAGTTTCAAACAGCTTACTCACAAGATTTGATTGACATCGGCTTATGTATAGTTCCTACTAATTCTTTAGCAAGTCGCATAGATTCAAATATCACAAACTTTGAAAGATGTGTTAGAGAATTACCTTCTGCTAAACTTTCAATAACACTTCCAATATTACTCATTGGGTTGAGAATAGACAATAATACACCTGTTATTAACGTAGCTTTCTCACAATTGCCAGATATAAAATCAATTAATGGAAAGGGTAAAACTGCGAATAGATATAAAATAATAAATGGATTACTTTCTAATACTCCAATTGAAAGTATAAGTGAAAGATCAGAAACAGGCCCTGTTGCGAGCTTTGAAGATTCCGCAGAAGATTAATTAAATTAAAATAACCATTCTGCAGGTACTTGAGCCACCTTATCATTTGCTGAAGGCTTGTGTATGGGTTTATTGATGGGTCTTAGTTTTAGTTTGCCTTCCTTTAATTGTTGTATCCGTTCTTTAGATAGTTTACAATAGGCATCTTCTTTATCTATGCCAATGGCATTCCGATTGTTTTTAACAGCAGCAATTAGGGAAGAACCAACACCGGCAAAAGGATCGAGTACCCAGCTATTTTCATTTGTAAGTGCTAATACACAACGCTCAACCAATTCAACCGGGAACTGGCAAGGATGTTCTGTTTTTTCAGGATGATTGGATTTTACATTAGGTATATCCCACAATTCATTTTCCCAATCTTTTACTACAATTTCCCAAATATCAGATGGATTTTTACCAAGTGGATTACCGGAAGGTTGCCCTTTTTTATTTCCTTTGAAATGAAGTTTGCCCGGATATTTGGATGGCACTCTTACGTTGTCAAGATTAAAGATGTAATCATCCCCTTTTGTAAACCAAAGTATGGTTTCATATCTGCCGGAAAAACGATTGGAAGCATGTAATCCATGACCAAAATGCCAGATGATCCTATTTCGAAGCTTTAACCCAAAACTTTTAAAGATCTGATAATAATAAATATCTAAAGGAAATATTTCTCCCTTATCTACATAGTTACCAACTTGCCAGCAAATACTTCCTTTATCAGACAAAACTTTTACGAGTTCCTTAATTATTTTTTCTTGTGATTGAAGGTATTTTTCAATTGTACTTTTTACTTCATAAGATTTACCAATATTATATGGTGGCGAAGTAACAATCAGATCAAACTTTGCAGGCTGAAACTTTTGTAAATACTGTAACGTGTCTCCACAATATACCTCTGAATCAGCAGGATAATTGAAATTTATAAAATCTGTTATCGGCTCCTTTAGTTTCATACCTATAATGGAATTCTTTTTATGAAACTAATGATTTAAGTGATAAGTAAAAGAACAATTTGTCAACATCTTGAGTAAACTACTATCACATCATAAAATTAGCATGTTCATGTAAACAACTATGATATAATAGTCAGCTACCAACAAGTTATCCTGAAGTACACCAAAGACGAAGGATGAACGAAGGATCGACGAAGGATGCGTACACGCAATGCACACTTTTAGCTATCTTTACCTTATGGCAACCAGCAACAACAATATACTTTTAAAAGGCATGAGCGGCGCGCTCGGCAGGCAGGTAGTAGTAAAGCAGTATGCAGGGAATGTTGTTGTGTCTAAATACCCGGATATGAGTGGCATCAAACCCAGCAGGGGGCAGAAAGCAAAGCGCGGCAAATTCAGGGAGGCGGTAGTGTATGCACAGGCCATTATCAATAATCCTAAAAGGAAAGCAGCTTATAGTAAAACGTTGCCGGCAGGCACATCGGTCTATCACGCGGCTATTAAAGACTATCTTACCAAAAACAAATAAGCTGCGTATTGGTTAAACACGCAGCTTCTCCCCATATAATTTATTGTTACTTACTCACTCGTATCAAACCATACTTTCGTTTTATCGTTCGGGCTGGCGTTGTAGTTGATGGTTAGCTCTTCACCTTTTTTAATGGCACGCACAGTGCGCACCGTTACGATCTTTTCTTCAAAATCCATTTCATATTCGCAACTGGCGGTATAATCGTGGTTGTACATACTTACATAGCCAAATGCCACACAGGCCTGGCGGCGGGTTTCGCCCCACTCAAAAATATAATGGTATAATTTGGTGCCTTCAATCTGCTTGCGTTCTTTGGCGGTAAGTACCAATACCGGCGAGATTTCAATTACGGTACCGGCGGGTAGGGCTTTACTGGTAAATACGCCGCGGCCTTTAACTCCGGCAATAGCAACATCTATCTGTGGCAATATCATAAGGAAGAAGAGATTGGTGTAAAAACCGAAAATAAACAAATAAGCCATATCGCTTTGCTTTATTTAGCGGCTTCAAAGTAATTTGCGCGCATGAGCACGGAAGCAGAAGAAATATCAGTAAACGAACAGTTTGAAGAACTGCTGAACAACGAAGACAAGCAGCCGCTGCGCGACTTCCTGAACAACCTCAACATCAGCGATGTGGCCGAACTGATTAGTGAATACGAAGACCAGGAAGCCCTGATCATCGAAAATATGGCGATACACCGCGCTTCCGGGGTGTTTAAAATATTAGACATCGGCCCGCAGAAAAGGATTGTAAAAGAACTGCCGCCGCACAAGACTGCCGAACTGCTGAACGAACTGCCTGCCGATGACCGTACCGACTTCCTCGAAGAATTGCCCAAGGCTGTAATTCGCGACCTGATAAAACTCCTGGACCATGAAGAGCGTAAAATAACGCTCTCCATGCTCGGCTATCCCGAAGACAGCGTAGGCCGGCTGATGACGCCCGATTATGTGTATGTGTATAAATACAACACCGTAGAGCAGGCTTTTGCCACCATACGCAAAGTGGCTAAGAACAGTGAAACCATTGACGTGATTTATGTGATTAATGAAAAAGGCGAACTGATTGATGACCTGCGCATCCGCGACCTTATTCTGGCTGCGCCTGACAAGCATATTGACGAAATTATTGACGGCCGGATTGTAGCCCTGAATGTGCACGACGACCAGGAGCAGGCAAGCCAGATCTTTAAAATGAATAACCGCGTGGCCCTGCCGGTAACGGATGATAACAATGTGCTCTTAGGCATTGTAACAATAGACGATATGTTTTGGGTGGCCAACGAAGAGTTTAGCGAAGACATGCAAAAGATGGGCGGTACCGAAGCGCTGGACGAACCTTACTTAGACATCTCTTTTTTTAAGCTGATCAAGAAGCGGATAGGCTGGCTGATTGTTTTATTTATCGGTGAATTACTGACTGCCAGCGCTATGGGCTATTTCAATGATGAGCTGGCGAAGGCAACGGTGCTGTCCCTGTTTGTGCCCCTCATTATCAGCAGCGGCGGCAACAGCGGCTCGCAGGCCTCTACGCTTATTATACAGGCGATGGCCGTAGGGGAAGTATATCTTACCGACTGGTGGCGCGTAATGCGCCGCGAACTGCTGAGCGGGCTGGTGTTAGGAACGATATTAGGCGGCATCGGGTTTACGCGTATCTGCATCTGGCATTACTTGATGAGCCATGGCATCTTCCACGATTTGTACGGCACACACTGGCTGCTGATTGCTATTACCATTGGCTTTTCACTGATCGGTATTGTGTTGTGGGGTACGCTTGCAGGCTCTATGCTGCCTATGATTTTAAAAAGGCTGGGCGCCGATCCGGCTGCTTCTTCAGCGCCGTTTGTAGCTACGCTGGTAGATGTTACCGGTATTATCATTTACCTCAGCGTTGCATATATTTTTCTGCAGGGTGTTTTGTTATAATCAAGAAGTAAAACCGTCAATAAAAAACGCAGACATGGTTTAAAACCCTGTCTGCGTTGAACTAAGTATGAAGGTTCCGAACGCTTTAAGCGTTTGGAACCTTGCCTTTTACAACAAGGCCTTCACCCGCTCAATCACCTGTTCAAATTGACTGCTGTCTTGTCCGCCGGCAGAAGCGGAGGTTTTGTTGCCGCCGCCGCCGCCTTTTATCAGCGCCGCTACCTGTTCTTTAATAATTTTATTCGCATCAAAGCCTTTGCCGGTAAGGCTTTCAGCAAGCGCAACGGCCACCGATGCTTTGCCGCTGATTGTTGCGCAGAGCACCACAGCGCCGGTTATTTTTTTAGATATATCAATGGACAATTTCTTGAGTGCATCAGCGCTGCTTACTGCTGTTATTTCACCAATGAACGCTGTGCCGTTTATAGTAATAACTTTCTGTAAAAGTTCCGCTTCTAAATTGTTCAGCAGCTTTGCTTCAAACGATTCCAGCTTTTTCTTCAACTCACTTTGTTCTGTTAATAGCTGCTCAATGCCCTTGCTTAACTGCTTTGGATTTTTGAATAGTGCTTTAACTTCTTGCAGCTCGCCTAATTGCTCGTTGATAAAGTCTTCAGCAACCTTCCCGGTTACCGCTTCTATGCGGCGCACGCCGGCGGCGATTGCACTTTCGCTCTTTATTTTAAATAAGCCCAGCTCACCGGTTGCGCCTACATGCGTGCCGCCGCACAACTCAACAGAGTAAGTCGGGTCAATTGTTACTACTCTTACTACGTCGCCATATTTCTCGCCAAACAAAGCCATCGCGCCGGTTTGCACCGCTTCTTCTTTATTCATATACTGTATAACAACCGGGATGTTAGCTCTTATCTTTTCGTTTACCAGGGCTTCTGCCTGTGCAATTTCCTCATCGGTTACTTTGGCAAAATGCGAGAAGTCGAAACGCAACTGCTCGTCGTTAACCAGGCTGCCTTTTTGGGCTACATGCCTGCCCAATACCTGGCGCAAAGCCGCATGCAGCAAGTGTGTGGCGCTGTGGTGAGAGGCGATGATATGGCGCCTGCCGGAAGGAACAATGGCGGTTACTTCACTGCTTAAATCGCCAGGTATTGTTTCTGATAAGTGAATAATGAGGTTATTTTCTTTCTTCGTGTCAATGATGTTTAACCTCATCCCTTGCCCTTCTCCGGGGGAGAAGGGAACGAGAAAGCCGGTATCGCCAACCTGCCCGCCACTCTCGGCATAAAAGGGCGTTTGCTGCAATACAAGCTGGTATAATTCTTTGCCTTTTGCCTTTACTTTCCGGTATTGGGCCACTCTTGTTTTTGCTTCCAGGCTATCATAACCAACAAATTCATTCGCTGCATTATCGTGTAATACAACCCAGTCTTCTGTATCAATGGCGGTGGCTGCGCGGGAACGGTTTTTTTGTTGTTGAAGTTCAGCTTCAAAACCAGCTTCATCAACATTCCAACCCTTTTCCTTTGCTATTAATTTAGTTAAATCAATCGGAAATCCATAAGTATCATTTAGCTCAAAAGCATCTTCTCCTCTTAATGTTGTCGTTGTAGTAGTGGTTGAACTTGTTGTATGCAATGGAACTGATATCAACTCTTCAACTTTTTTCAATCCCTTTTCCAACGTCCTCAAAAACGCTTCTTCTTCTTCCTTTACTACTCTGCTTACAAAGTCCCTCTGCTGTAGCAATTCAGGAAATACATCTTCAAACTGGTTTGCTATAAAAGGTAATAGTTGAAATAACAGCGGCTGCTTATAATCTAAATAAGAATAATAATACCGAACCGCTCTGCGTAAAATTCTTCTTATCACATACCCGGCACCAGTATTAGCAGGCAATTGTCCGTCCGCAATCGTAAAAGCAATCGCGCGGATATGATCTGCTAAAACCCGAAAAGCAATATCCTGTTTAGTATCGCTGTAACTGTACTTTTTTCCTGTTATCTTCTCTATCTCTGCAATCGTTCCGGTAAATACATCCGTATCATAATTACTTTGTTTCTTTTGTACCACGCGCACCAGCCGCTCAAAGCCCATTCCCGTGTCCACATGCTTTGCGGGTAATGCTTCCAATGCCCCGCCCTTCAGCCGGTTAAACTGCATGAACACATTGTTCCAGATCTCTATTACCTGCGGATGGTCAGCATTCACCAAAGCTGCGCCGGCAGTGGTTTTACGCTCATCCTCACTACGGCTGTCGTAATGAATTTCGGTGCACGGCCCGCACGGCCCGGTATCGCCCATCTCCCAGAAATTGTCTTTTTTATTACCCAACAAAATGCGGTCTTCCGGCACGTACTTTTTCCATTCAGTAAATGCTTCTTCATCTTTGGCCAGGCCTTCTTTCTCGTCACCCTCAAATACGGTTACATACAAGCGGTCCTTATCCAGCTTATATACTTCCGTTAATAATTCCCAGCTCCAGGCAATCGCTTCCTTTTTAAAATACCCGCCTGCCGGGCGGGCAGGGTCGCCAAAGCTCCAGTTGCCCAGCATCTCGAACATAGTGTGGTGATAGGTATCCACACCTACCTCTTCGAGGTCGTTGTGCTTACCGCTTACGCGCAGGCATTTTTGCGTATCGGCAACCCGCTTGTGTTCCGGCTGTTTATTACCCAGGAAATAATCTTTAAACTGGTTCATGCCGGCGTTGGTAAATAAAAGAGTCGGATCGTTTTTTACCACAATAGGCGCCGAAGGCACAATCGTATGTCCTTTGCTTTTAAAAAAATCGAGAAACTGTTGTCGTATTTCGGAAGAAGTCATAGAAAATATATCGTTTAAAATGCCGTTATCTTTGAACGCTTTTGAAAACGGCTGGCAAAGGTAAAGATTGAATATTGTTAATTGAATATTGAATATTTGCAGCGATGCATCCTTCGTTAAAATTATTCAATTTCTCTTTTTAGTTGTTACTACTACATTATCATTGCTGCAAAGCTGACAATCAAATTCCCTTCTCCATCTGCGGAGAAAGCTTATTCTGACATTGTCGGGAGCCATGGATGAGGTTATGAAAAAAATCAAGTACTTCTATAATACGCATACGCTGCGCTACGAAAAGCTGATCACGCCGCTGCGGGTTGTACTGCTGCGGATATTCGGCTTTTTAGCAACCGCTGCGGTATCGGCGGCCTTAATTGTGGCCGTTGCTTTCCGGTATATAGATTCGCCGCGCGAGAAACTATTGCGCCAGCAAAACGACGATCTGCAACAAGACTATTCGGTGCTTAACAAGCAGCTTAGCCTGTTGCAGCAGCAGATGGCGGAACTGGAAAACCGCGACAACAACGTATATCGCTCCATCTTTGAGGCGCAGCCGGTGCCCGACAGCGCGCGCCTGAAAGAAATAGAAAAAACCAAAGAACTAAAACTGGTGCAGGGCATGAGCGAAGATGCGCTGGTAAAGAGCGTTACGGCGCAGGTGAATGCACTCGCCATGCGCATGGCGTACCAGCAGCGGAGCTATACCGACATACAGGAAATGGTGAAGAACAAAGAGCAGTTGCTGGCGGCCATTCCGGCCATACAACCGGTGAGTAATAAAGATTTAACGCGCATCGCGTCCGGCTTTGGCTATCGCATAGACCCGGTGTATAAAGTAACGAAGCTGCATGCCGGCCTCGACTTTGCAGCGCCTATCGGCACGCCTATTTATGCTACAGCCAACGGCACTGTAAAAGAAGCTTCCTTTAATGAAGGCGGCTATGGCAACCATGTAGTAATCAATCATGGTTATGGTTATGAAACCCTCTATGGCCACATGGTACGCATGAAGGCACGCGCCGGGCAAAAAGTAAAACGCGGCGAAGTAATAGGCTATGTAGGCAGCACCGGCAAAAGCACCGGCCCGCACTGCCACTACGAAGTGCATAAGAACGGTACACCCGTAGATCCGGTATATTTCTTTTACAACGATTTAACGCCGGAACAATACGACAGATTGCTAAAATTGGCCGCCGCCGGCAACCAGAGCTTTGATTAGGCCTCATCCCTTACTCCTGCCTTTGCCGGCAGGCAGGCTTCTGCATAAATGGACAAGGGAACGTTGCAGGCAGGCGTTGGTTGGTAACTGATACAGCGCAGCAAAATACAAAAAGCATTTTGGGACAAGCTGCGTTGCTGCTATTAAGCTTTACTTGCGTCGCACACTTGTGCGCTTTGCTATCTATTGAACAAAGCTTACAAACTTTAATTTTAAACGCTGACAGGGTTCAAAACCCTGTCAGCGTTAGTTGCCTGCTTTATCCGGTGCTGAACCAGGGAAATAACGTTTAAAGAATCAGGAACGCACCTAAGCGTGGAATCGCAAAGGCAATAGACAGACAAAGCTATAGCAAGTGCTATCCCTGTGCTTTTGGGACTGTTCAGTATGGTTGCCCTGCGGGCAGACCAGTTATACCAACAACAATGGTTACTTATAGGGCAGACTGCGAGGTGTCAAAAAACAAAGACTTGCCTTTAATGATGCTGTAGCTGCCATAAGAAGCAGTATATGGAAAGCAATAAATTATTGCACATCCACTCAAAACAACGACATGATAAATATGCCTAAATTACTTTATGACCAGCTTACCGGCCGCTTTACAAGGGCTGCTTAATTGCTAAAGTCGGTATAATACTCAGAAATGGTTGGTAAAATCTTCTAAAAGGCAATGCAGGTAAAGGTTTGAAGGAAGTTTACTGAAAGTGATTTCAGTAAACTTTTTTTGTTGTATGAACAGTAATACAAAAAGCGGTGCTGGGCTTGCGGTTCTTTGGCAGTAATCAGGTGGGGGAAGCGTGGAGGTAAGCAAAGATTTAAATGCAACAATTGTGGGATATTGTTTACCAGGAGTGCTCCTGAGCAGCGTCTTAGAAATTATTTTATCTGGTTTGAAAAGTGGATTTTGGAAAGGCAAACCTACGCGACATTGAGCCGTGACAGCAGGCTGTCAAGAGCTGCTCTGCAACGATTGTTTTATACTTTTTTAGAGCAGTCTCCTCAGGTAAAGATTATTAAGCGCAAGGATGTTCATCTGCGAATGGATGCAACCTATTTTAAGCAGTTTTGTGTAGTGTGCTATCAGGATGATCAGGATGGTTATACACAGCTCATCCGCATTACAGACGGAGAACATTTTAGCGAAATAAAAGAAGACTTAGATAACCTCATCAAGCTGGGTGTTCACATCGACAGCATTACCACCGATGGACATAAAAGTACGCTTAAAGCAATTAAAAAATCCCTTCCCGGCGTTGCTGTTCAGCGATGTTTGGTACACATCCAAAGAATGTGCTTGCTGTGGCTCACAAGGTTTCCAAAGCATCCGGCAGGGGTAGAATTGAGAACTTTGGTTTTGATGCTTCTTAAAATCAAGTCTTCTAATGACCGCCTCCATTGGACCAACGAACTAACCGCCTGGTACAACAGGCATAAAGATTACCTGGCTGAAAAAGCCTATAACAAAGGCACAGGAAGATACTGGTACAAACACAAGCTGTTAAGGCGCTCTTACTTTAGCATCAAAAGAGCTTTACCTAACATGTTCCATTACCTCAACAACGACAAAATACCAGCTACTACCAATGGTATTGAAGGGTACTTTGGGCATCTTAAAAACCATCTCGACCTGCATCGGGGACTAAGCAGGGAACACCGTGTCAACTTCATCAAATGGTATATCTTTTTATCAAACACCAAATGAGTTTTTTTAGACATGCCGCTTACCAAAAAAAGGGGTTGAACACCACAAGTGTTCAACCCCTTACTTCTTTCGTATAAGCATCAATCCTATTTCTGACAGGTTGCTCTCCAGCAGCGCCTGCTTCCTCTTCAGATTAACCACGGCATATTAATACTAAAATATCAAAATACCACCAACCATTTTTGAGTACATTACCCTAAAGTCCAGATAAGAATTAATAAGCAAGGTTCAACATCAATACCAATGAACTCGCCAACTGTTCCTGACTACATTACCAATTAGTGAGATCTGCAGGATTACCGGGAACGGGAAATTTGCAAAACCAATCTGCGCTTTGTGGCAAGTATATTCACAGTAAAATTTATTTGGCGAAGTCCATCTCGAAGTTCCCCTTAATCCGTTCTATCGGCGGATTATAATAGCCAAACTTTACCTGCGGAAAATCTTCCCGTATCAGTTCCATCAGTTGTTTTATACCCATGATTTCGCCCAGGTCTGTTTCACCCATCAGTCCAAGGTACCAATCGGGGTCAATATTAAAGTTGCGCCACTGGATCATATTCAAACCGGTGTCGGTTATCAGTTGGTGCAATGCCTCATATTCGGCTGCGCTATCCGTCATTCCCGGAAAAACAAAGTAATTAATGCTTGTCCAGCCGCCATAGCTACGTACTACTTTCAGGCTTTCCACTATATCTTCAAACCGGTAATTATTAGGCCGGTAGTATTTGGTATAAATGTGCTCGCGTGCTGAGTTGGTACTTACCCGGATACTGTTCAGGCCTGCATCGCACAAGGCTTTCACGGCATCCGGCTTAGAGCCGTTGGTATTAATATTAATGCTGCCTTTACCGGTATGCCGGCGTATTTCTAAAATGGCTTCGCGGATGGTTGGCCACATCAACAACGGCTCGCCTTCACAACCCTGCCCGAAGCTTACAATCGGGTAAGGCGCCTGTAAAAGATGCGGTACGGTAAACTCTGCAATCTCTTCGGCCGTTGGTTTAAACTGCAGCCGGTCCTGTGTGGAAACAATAGTTTCCTCTTCGGGCTGAAAAGAGATACAGCCGATACAGTTGGCATTACAGGCCGGCGACGACGGCACGGGACATTCCCAGCGGCCGATGGCAAAGTTGCGGGCAGCCGGGCAATGATAGGTGTTGCAGCAGTTGTCCATTAAGTGTTTTACCAGCCGGTTGTGCGGGTACGCCTGCAGCAAATGTTGTACGCCGCTTTGAACAGCGGCATCGTTATAGCCGGTACTTTCCTGCCGGATGTCGCTTTCTATACGCACCGCCGGTACATAAAACCGGTTGTTGTACCAGCCTGCTGCCGTATAGCAAAAAAGTGGTAATGTAGGCGCGCCGGGCGCTGTTTCGTAAGCAGCTAAAAAAAGGCCGGTATGCGCCGGCGGAATAAATGCAGCTACCGCCCAGCCATTTGTGCAAAGGCGCATTTGCCCCGTGCGTACGTCTATACCAATGGCTTTGCGGCCGGGCAGCTCATACAAATTGCCGCCTTCAGGCAGCAGTATCCAGTCTTCTTGCGGTACCGGGAATGCATCCCAGCCGGCACGGCCAACCGCATACAGGTCCGTATCTTCAAAGATATTACCGTTGCCATCGGAGTACAGGACGTATGGTGATTGTGTAAGTGGCATGGGTGATTAATCAGGCGAAATAATTGATAAAGCGGTGCGGTTTAATTGCTCCCCGCAATAGGCATTAAACTCTTTTTCCAGCGCTTCGCTAACGTCAGTTTCTATTTCTTTTTGAAAAAATTTATTGCTCTTATAATCTATGGTCAGTATATTATCTTTCAGTACAACGTTAGTAATGTTTTGCCATACGTGCATTGTAGCTGGAAAGCTATTAAAAGTAATGCCTGCTGCATCTGCGCCGATTTCCGTCGGAACCTTTACCTGCCTTTCAATCAGCGCAGCTATTATATAAAGCACACCCAGCCAGTAATTGCTCAGCGGCTCTGTAAACCAGCCAACCGCTGCAGTTGCGAGTGCAATGCGGTAATAAGGAATGCGCTTTATTTTCTTTGCAAATGCGAGGCTGTATAAACACCATGCTATAATGATACCATCGAGCACCACGTATAAAATGGCGGCATTGTGGTAAACGCGGGAAGACCAGTTTGCCCGGGCTACATAGCCAAACATAGCCAGTGCAAGCGTTAGCATCAGCAGGCTTATAGCGTCTGTCGTTTTATAATCCGGCTGCTTTATAGTAATTACATAATTGTACTGACTCATAACTAACACCTTCTGAAGTAAAGCTGTGTTTCTTAGACTGCAACCTCCTGCTTATTTACACCGTTGCTTTTTACCAGCAGGTTGCAAAGCCGCCAAAGCAGCCGGGCGCCTACGTTTGTATCTACGCAGCCATCGCCGATGCCTACTTCTACAAGGTCGAAACCAATTAACTGCTTGCCAGCATCCGTCATCTTTTTCAAAAGGTACAACACCTGTTCTGCATCGAAGCCGCCGGGTACAGGCGTGCCGGTGTTAGGGCACAACTTAGGATCAAGCCCGTCCACATCAAAACTTACGTATACTTTATCGGGCAGGTGCGTTATAATCTCATCTGCAATCTGCTTCCAGTTCTCGCCTTCAAACAGCCGCTCTTTTACATGCTGGTCGAGATAGGTAATGATACGGTTGTTGCTTTGCAGCACGCGGTTCCATTCTTCATCACAAAAATCGCGGACGCCAATCTGCACGAGGCACTTTACACCGGGCACTTCGGCAAGTACGTTGTACATAATAGAGGCATGCGAGTAAACAAAGGCTTCGTAGGCATTGCGCAGGTCGCAATGTGCATCTATCTGCAGAATGCCAAACTCACCATGTTGCTCAGCAAGCGCTTTTATGTAACCAAAAGGCACGCTGTGATCGCCACCCAAAAGACCGACTAATTTACCGGCGGCAAGCAGTTCTTTTGTCTGGTCGTACACCCAGCCGTTTAAGAAAATGCCGCCTTCATTTATTTCTTTCAGGCTTTTGCTGATGAACTTGTTCTGATCTACTGCATTGCCTTTGGTCATGTAATCTATATACAGTTCCGCCTCTTTGCGCAGGTAGTCGCTTTTCATCAGGATTTTGCGGTTCACTTCACGCATAAAAAAGCCTGCTTTCCAGCCATCGGGCACATTAATGTCAAATAAGTCAACCTGTAAAGCTGCCCGCATAACCTGTTCGGCACTACGCGAAGTGCCGGCGCCGGAGCTGACGGTTACCTCCCATGGAACCGGCAATATTACTACCTTCGACTCTTCCTCGGTAAAAGGAAGGCCAAAAATATTGTTGTTAGGATTGCCCGCCGCATTGGGATTAAAATGTTCCAGATCTGCCATGTGCGTGTTATTATTAAAAAGGGCTGCAAGATAAACAACAATGCGGTAACCAATAAAACGTGGGTTTATACGTAGTGATAAATTATCGGTAAATTAAGTAGCGGTGGCTTTCGGTTCTTTAAAGAAATTTTCATCTTTCAAGATATAGGAGCATAAACGGTGGTTGGTTGCAGCACAGGCCGGTTCAATGCAACACCACAATTTTCTGCACCTCGCCGATGGTTTTGTTTTGAACATAATAGACGCCATTGGCAAAGGCGCTTACATTGATATTTCCATTGTTTTTAATGTTTTTGCTAAGTATTATTTTGCCTGCAGCATTGGTGATAGTAATGCTGGCAGTGCCGTTTGTTTGCAGATGAATGATGTCTTTTGCCGGGTTGGGATAAACAGAAAAATACGTTGTAGCATTGGTTGCCACAACAGCATCGGCGCCAAAGGAAGCCTTAGCCAAAGGAACAGTGTAAGTAATGGTATCGGTAGTGAGCGTAAGCTGTGTTGCAATGACATTTGTTATTTGCGCGTAGTATTTACCATTTTGTGTTGGAAGAAAAATAGAATCACCGGTAATGGTAGTGCCGGTTGATTGCCCTACTTTAAACCACTTATAGGTATTATTGCTGAGGGTGCCGCCTGCAGATACCGATAGTCTATTGTTATGTTGGTGAATAGGAAGAATAGTGTCTTGCGGTGCATAATAGGCACGTCTTTTATAATGCTGGGCTATAAATTCTACACCGTTAAAAGTAAAACGGTTATGATCTATAGTAACGTATGTGGACGTTGTACCTTCCGAAGAAGAGATGTTCTTATCATTCGTTAATTTGTTGTAGCTGACATCGATGTTGGTTAAGTTGCTAAGTTGGCTGAAAGAAGCAGGAATAGCGCCGGTTAACTGGTTATATTGTAAGTTAAGTATTCTAAGGTTTTTAAGCTTACCAATAGATGCAGGAATCTCGCCGCTTAGATGGTTGTAATGCAAGCCTAACCCTGTAAGCTGTTCAAGGTTGCCAAGAGCGGCAGGAATTTCACCGCTCAACTGATCGCGATAAAACACCAGATTCTGCAGCGTTTTCAATTTGCCAAGTTCAGGAGGTATAGTGCCGCTTATTCCGTTACTACTCAAATCCAGATTGGTTATACTGGGAAGATTACCAATTTCGGGTGGTATGCTACCGGTTAGCTGATTACCGTTCAGGTTCAAATCTCTAAGATTTGTCATACTGCCGATACTTGCCGGTATGGTTCCGGCAAATGCGCTCTGCTCTAAATACAAATTATATAAATTCTTCAGATTGCCAATACTTTTTGGAATATTGCCACCTATCTGAGTAAAAATCAATTCTAAATATACAAGGTTTGTCAGGTTGCCTATCGAGGATGGAAGAACACCGCCTATCGAATTAAAAGTTAAGGATAATGTAACCAGCCCCGTAATATTGCCGATAGAGGAAGGAAGCTTTCCGGATACATTATTAAAATACATTGTTAATGATGTAACCCTGTCTCCGGTAACAGTTATACCATACCAGGTACTTACAGGGTTAATTGTTAACCAGTTGTCATGCACATACCAGGTATTGCCATTGGTACTTTTGTAAAAATCAACCAGTGCAAGCGAGTCGGTGGTATTTATTGCCTGGGCTTTGACAGTGGTAAAGCTGCCTGCAGCCACGATACATAAAAAGCAGCAAAGAATAAAACTGCGTTTCATAGAGAGCGGTTTTATGGTGATAAAAAGCAAAGCGAATAGCCGGCGAGTGAAAACAAGATATGAATAAATGTAGCGAGTGATAACGTTGAAACAGATTTTATTTATTATACTGTTGTCTCTCCCTTTTTTCATTATAAGAACACTGCGCTTATAAAAGCAAAGGCGCATGTACGCTTAGTGTATAATGATAACCTTCTGTACCTCGCCGGTAATTTTGTTTTTAATGTAATAGATGCCATTAGCAAAGGCGCTTACGTTTATTTCACCACTATTACTCATGCTTTTGCTAAGCATTACTTTACCTGCGCTGTTGATAAGTGTAATGATAGCTGTACCATTTGTTTGCAGGTAAACAACGTTTCGGGCAGGATTAGGATATACCTGCAGGCCTTGTTTGCGCTGAGTTTGATTTGCAGCAGCCGTTGCATAGCTATCAGCAAGAAGGTTATTTGTTGTAAAGTCAATTGTATCTGTACGAAGCGTAAGCTGCGTGGCAACGGCATTGGTCACTTTTGCATAATACCTGCCGCTTTTAGCGGGCGCAAAGATAGAGTCGCCTTTAATGATCGTGCTATCTGTTGCGCCAGCTTTAAACCATTTGTAGGTATTGTTGTTGAGGGTGCCGCCGGCAGATACCGATAGTACGCCGCCATTTTGATGAACAGGCAGCACCGTATTTTGCGGCGCATAAATAATATTGATATACTTTTTTGCAACAAACTCCAATGCGTTAAAAGTAAAACGGTTATGGCTGAGACTGCCGGAGGTAAATTCAGCCGGCGAAGAAAACGCTACATTTTCGTCTTGCGACAAGCCATTATAGCTCAGATCAATATTCGATAGGTGGTTAAGCTTGCGAAAAGAATAAGGAATACCGCCGCTCAGCCGGTTGTGTTGCAGATGCAGGGCTATCAAACGTTTCAGTTTACCCAGCGATTCCGGGATCATTCCGTTTAACTGGTTATTGTTTAAATACAAATATTGAATCCGTAGCAAATTGCTGATGGCGGATGGGATCCTGCCGCTTAACTGGTTGTCGTTTAGCTCTAAAGCAGTGAGATATGCTAAGTTTCCAATGGTAACAGGGATAGCGCCGCTTAACTCGTTATTGTATAAATACAACTCTTTAAGCTGTGCCATAGTGCCAATCTCTGCAGGTATTTCGCTGCTTAGCTTGTTGTTGTATGCGTACAACCCGATCAGGTTTGTAAGGTTGCCAATCTCAATGGGAATTGCGCCGCTTAACTGGTTACTGTATAAATCCAGGTATTGGAGATGTATAAGAAGCCCGATGGAGGCAGGAATAATACCGCTCAGCCGGTTATCGCTCAACGATAAAGTGGTAAGGTGTATAAGATTTCCGATAGTAGCAGGAATAGTGTCGCTTAACCGGTTTTCGTACAGGTACAAACCGGTGAGTTGTGTAAGATTGCCGATGGCAGGAGGAAGCGTACCATTAAGCCGGTTGCTGTTTAAAAACAGGGAAGTTACCCGCTTGCCGGTTACATTTACGCCGTACCAGGTGCCCAGCGGCATGGTTGTAAGCCAGTTGGAATGCTCTTTCCAGTGTGGGCCATCCGTACTGTTGTACAAATCAACCAGGGCAAGGGAATCATAGGTATTAACCTGGGTTTTAGCAGTTGTAAAACAGTTTGCTATTATTGCAAGCAACAGGGAGAGAAGTGGTGTATAAAGTTTCATAAGGCAGATTTATAAGGGATGAAGTTAGTATTAAGTTTTTTAGTGTGCAACAACCAACTTCTGCATTTCGCCGCTGGTTTTATTTTGTAAATAATAAATACCATTGGCAAAGATGCTTATGTTCAACTTGCCGCTTTTACTAATGCTTTTTGTAAGCAATACTTTACCGGCGCTATTGGTAAGGGTGATATTAGCAGTACCGTTTATTTGTATATAAATGCTGTTGTTGGCAGGATTGGGGTAAACCAACCATTTATGGCCGCCGCTTTTTATCTGCGATGTGTATCCTGGTAAAGCGGTATTGCTGCTTTGTAAAGGCGCAACGTAGTTGATGGTATCTGTATAAAGTGTAAGCTGTGTGGCAATAGCATTGATAACCTTTGCATAATATTGGCCGCTTGCCGCGGGCGTGAAAGCAGAGTCGCCTTTAATGATGGTTGGACTGCTGTCGCCAGCTTTAAACCATTTGTAGGTATTGTTGCTGAGGGCACCGCCGGCAGATACCGATAAGACACCGCCATTTTGATGAACCGGGATAAGAGCCTGCGGTGAGTAGATAGCTTTAAGTACTTCGGTTGCTACATACTCAAGACCATTAAAAGTGACCTGATTATAAGAAATGTCTAAATTAACAGGCTGCTGAAATTTAGATTTAGGATAAGTAACATTGTCGCTTATATATAGCTGGTTGTGTTGTAGCTGAACAGATTGTATAAGTTTACTTCTTTTTTTAAAGGAAAAGCCAATGTCACCGCTTAACTGGTTGTTGTTCAAATTTAAAATACGCAAATTTAAAAACTCATTAATAGCTGTAGGTATGTTGCCGCTTAACTGATTATTACTTAAGTCTAAGATGCTTAGGTATTTATCATGACCAATAGACGGAGGAACAGAGCCGGTTAATTGGTTATTGTTTAAGTTTAAATTATTAAGACTTTTTAAATTACCAATTGTAAAAGGTATGGAACCACTCAGCTTGTTATTGCTCAGATCTAAACTGTTCAGATATTCGCTTTGAAAAACTTCAGAAGGTATTTTTCCACTTAAGTAATTGTTGTTTAAACGTAAGATATAAAGTGCTTTTATATTGCCCAGAGAGGCAGGTATGCTGCCAGTTAATTGGTTAGTATCCAAAAGTAGTTTAGACAGTCTCCGCATTTTGCCAATAGCAACAGGTATGCTGCCGGTAAATTGATTATTATGTAGAAATATATCATAGAGGTTAACAAGTTTGCTAACAGGTGATATAGTGCCATTTAGTTGATTGTTGTTTAAATATAAATAATTAAGGCGTTTAAGATTAGAGATAGCTGAAGGAAGATGACCGTCTAATTGATTGTATGATAAATCTAAAGTAGTAATATTTACAAGCCTGCCAATAGTGTCTGGGATATGTCCGCTGAATTGATTGGCAGCTAAACTTAAAAAGCCAAGATTAACAAGACTTCCAACTACAGCAGGTATCGAACCACTTAGCCGATTATCAAACAAATCTAAATAGAATAGATTAGTTAGATTACTGAAAGAAGAGGGGATGCTGCCGGTAAATTGATTATAATCTAAATATAAATAATCAAGATTAGTAAGAGTACCAACTGAAGCTGGGATACTGCCGGTTAATTTATTATCACTTAAACGTAAAGACTGAAGCATACTAAGGCTACCAAGTGTGCCAGGCAAAGTTCCTCTTAGATTGTTATAGGGCAAATAAATGATCGTTACTCTCGTGCCGGTTACTGTTATGCCACTCCAGGTGCTCACGGGCATTGTTGTAAGCCAGTTGGAATGCTGTTTCCAGTGAGGGCCATCCGTACTGTTGTACAAATCAACCAGGGCAAGGGAATCATTGATGTCAACAGCTTGTGCGTTAGCTGTATTAAAAGCGACAGTTGTAATGGTAAAAAATAAACAGAGAAAAAAAACATTAGGTTTCATAAGTAATCGCTTTTGGTAGTATGCTGATCTGCGTGATGAGGTTGAAGTAGCAAAGTTATAAGTACTGATAAGTATGCTTTGCCGGATATAAATGTAAGCACATAGTAAATGATAATTCCTGTTTATACGCCTTACCTGTTATCAATTGCCTTGGACGTTTTTGTATGTCCTGTTTAAACGGTTGTCTGCCGGACCTGTTATTAGTAAAAAGTCCAACTTATAGTAATCGTAAGTGCTCCCGTTACTATAGCACTTTTCCAAATATGGAAAAACGTATTATGCATTTATTACATAAGTAACTCATTGTCAGCGTAAAAAATTTTGGCATTGTGCTTGGCTACTATACTGCATGTCTGAAACATACTTTTTACTCTCTGCATTAGTACTTACCGTACTCTTCTTTTTACCGGCTACTTCTTCTAAACGCTACAACTGCTATGCAGCCTGCGACGGCGACCATGACCTGATGTTTTAACAGCGCTACCAGGTATTTTCACCGCTGCATAACTGCTACCCTTCCTTGATTATTTTCCTTGTTTTCTAAAACCCGCTCCTGTTTAGCAGGTATTATTTCCGCTTACTTATCCAGCCTTACGGATAACCAGCTTCCCTGTTTTAAAATACTTTTGAATTAACTGTCTGCTGTTGGCCACTGCCGGCCCGATAGTTATTTTCCTATTTGATAATTCCGACAAAATATCATAATTGAATCTGTTTCACATTTTATAAAAGACGAAGGATGGACGAAGGAGCGTCGAACGATTGTTGAAGGACAGGTATCTTCAATATGCTGCCAGGATGGCAAAAAAGGCAAGCATACGCCTGCTCTTTATCAGCGCATGATATCAATTACCGTAAGTTTTCTGATAGCCAGGTAATAGTTTTGAGTTGATCGGCAAAGGCAAGAGAAGAGACTTTGGCCACGCCTGTACTTAACGGCATTGGCCTTATTACCTTTGAAATAGAGCGCAGCCAGCAGATTCCAACAACTTTGTCCGGAAGCATTTGAGTAGCTGTTTTTGTTTTCGCAGCTCAAAAATATCTTTATCTCAAATGCTTCTCTCTCCTTTCTCCTGCTCTTACTAACAGAAAACTTGCTTTAATTATAAAATAAAACAATTATAACAGCAGATAAAATTGTACGCTATCACTAACAGGAGCGTGCGTGGAGATAGCTTTTGGCGGGGTTCGACAGTTTTCCGGAACTATTTAGCGGCATATATAATCCGTGCTTTTACAGCCTTCTTTAGTAATTGCATTATGAAAAATGAATAAGCTATTGTGCTATTCATCCCAAAAGCCCATTTTACCAAATTTATCAATGCGTTGCTGTATGCGCTCTTCAGCCGGTATTTTTTTTATTTCAGTAAGCGTTTGTATAATAGCCGTCTGCAATAGTTGGGCGGCTTCATCGTAGTTCCAATGAGCGCCGCCTTCCGGTTCCGGCACTATTTCATCTGCGAGCCCGAAGCCCTGCATGTCTTTGGAAGTGAGTTTCAACTGTTCGGCAGCCACTTCTTTTTTATCCCAGCTTCGCCAGAGTATGGAGCTGCAGTTTTCCGGTGAGATTACGGTGTACCAGGTGTTTTCCATCATCAATACGCGGTCGCCTACGCCAATGCCCAATGCGCCGCCGCTGGCACCTTCGCCGATAATAACACAAATAACCGGCACCTTCAGCCGGATCATTTCATAAATATTGCGGGCAATCGCTTCGCCTTGTCCGCGCTCTTCCGCTTCTGCGCCGGGGAATGCGCCGGGCGTATCAATTAATGTAACGATTGGCTTATTAAATTTCTCTGCCAGCTTCATCAGCCGCAAGGCTTTACGGTAGCCTTCGGGGTTGGCCATACCAAAATTGCGCATTTGCCGCAGCTTGGTGTTAGCTCCTTTTTGTTGCCCGATAAACATTACTGTTTCGCCGTTTAGCTGTGCAAAGCCGCCCACCATTGCTTTGTCATCTTTTACATTTCTATCGCCGTGCAGCTCTATAAAATTAGTTGTCATTTTATCAATATACTTCAGGGTATAAGGCCGGTCGGGATGGCGGCTCAATTGTACCCGCTGCCAGGGTGTAAGCTGCTCTGTTATTTCATGGCGTTTTTCAAAAATAGAATGTTCTAACTGTTCAATGGTTGCCTCGTAGTTGATTTTAGGATTTTTAGCGGCCAGTTTTTTAGTCTGGTCTATCTGCTCATACAAGTCTTTTATAGGTTGCTCAAAATCCAGAAATTGGCGGTTAGGATACTGCGGCATAGTGTGTTTTAGGTAAAACGAAAAAGTAAAAATAAAGGTAGAAAGTTTTGCATTACAAAAATTGTTTCCCCTTATCTTTGCCGTCCCTAAAAAGGAAACGGATCGGTAGTTCAGTTGGTTAGAATGCTGCCCTGTCACGGCAGAGGTCGCGGGTTCGAGTCCCGTCCGGTCCGCAAGAATGTAATAAAAGCCACTGATTATCAGGGGCTTTTTTATTTTAGTTGAACTTTTAGTCGAATTGAGGTTGTCTGCTTATGAGTTTCCCGCACTGCTTTACAAAGAGCAGCATATCCTTATAAAGTTACTGTTTTTGTTACTAATCTTAATTCATAAGAAGCTTTATTAATCCGGATTTTAAGCTACAAACAAACCTTTAGGATTGGTAACAGGCTGCTTAATTAATTGATGAACTATTGATCGAATTTCAGAAGTTGCTGTTTATGATTTGATTTATACGTGATAACAAAAGAGAGCAATCCTGAAACATAAATCTGCTCATGTATAAATAACCGGATAATAAATTGCTTGGATTGCTATAATAGAAAGGATTAAAAGCCAAATAACTTACTCAACCTTGGTAATTTGATTTTGGATATATTTATAAAGTGCTGTAAAAGTATAAACAGCATCTCATTACTTTTTTTGCGTCATAAAGAAGAGTCTTTTAAAAAATTATAGTATAGACTGACTTCTCTGGACAACTATCGTTGTATCAACTGCTGTATATCATTCCACAAGAAACAGACATTTCTTCTGACTCTACAGGGTTTTAATTTGCCATAGCTAATCCAACCATAATAGTAGGCCTGCAAATTCCGAACAACTTGCATACTTCAGTCATTTTGAGTAAAGGCTTATATGTCAAGCCTTCTATTTAAGAGCATCTGCTTCCGTTTTTTCTTCTGATGTTTGTTTTATTTCTTCCTTAATAACTACTCAATTGTTTAATTAGTTGTAATTAATTCCGGATTTCTTTCCCAACAGTACTCTCGCTTTAAAATGTACAGCCGCTAAACTACGCCCGAATCTATCTGTTTATAAGCTGTACGACACTTTTAAAAAAAATTTGTAACCGATTGCATAAGTATTGAAATGTTTTCTATCTTTAGCGTCTTATTAATCGGCTTGCTTATGCGATTGCTATCGTTTAAAGAATAAGTTTCTGCTTGGGAGTTGGTTTTATTTACAATGCTTTATCTAACGGGACAAAATATCGCTTGGATTCTAATAGAACCACGCGTAATTTACCTGTAGCAAATTTTAATTAGTGCTGCCGTACAAAACAATAATGTAACAAAATTGATAACAGTCCAATAAACTCATTATGAATACTACATAAAAAAAATTCTGTAAGCCAATGCTGCAATGGCTCTTTCCAGCAGTAGAATTTCATTTATTCCAGTGAAAACTTTTAAAAACTAATCTTATGATTGCAATGGTTGAAAAGATAAAAATTTCCAAAGCGAGGTATGTGACCGGCGTACTAAAAATGGCAGTTTTCTGCTTATTATTAACTTTTGTAAAGCCTGTCTTTGCCCAACCTTCAACGATACGGGGAACAGTTACAGATGAGGCTGGCAAGCCGGTAGTTTCTGCTTCTGTTAGTGTAAGAGGAACTAACAGAGGAACAACCACAGACGAAAACGGGGTTTTCAGTATTTCTGCATCCTCAGGCGATGTATTGATTGTAAGCTATGTTGGTTTCGTAAACAGAGAAATTACTATAAGAAAAGAAAGTAACATTGCTATTACATTAAGTGCTGCCAATTCGCAACTTGACCAGGTAATTGTAGTCGGTTACGGTACGCAAAAGCGAACGTCCGTAACAGGTGCTGTTTCATCTGTTAACAGCAAAACCCTGAATGAGCTTCCCGTTGTAAGTGTGCAGCAGGCATTGCAGGGCCGCGTAGCGGGTTTGCAGGTAACCAATAACGGCAGCCCCGGAACAGAACCGATTGTTGCCATCAGAGGCATCAGTTCTATCTCTTACGCTTCCAATCCGTTGTATGTGGTAGATGGATTTCCTACAGGTGACCTTTCTACAATTGATACAAGAGACATAGAATCAGTAGATGTTTTGAAAGATGCATCCACGGCGGCTATCTACGGTTCAAGAGCTACCAATGGTGTAATAATGATTACTACCAAGAAAGGCAGAAGAGACGGCAAATTTAATGTCAGCTTAAGTTCTTACTACGGTTTACAAAACGTTACTGAAAGACTAAACCTGCTGAATCCTGAACAGTTTGATGCCTATGCAATCGCTTACAGAGGAAGTAAAGTGTCCAGGCGCGATGTACCATTGTCGGGCGCTCCTATATATCAGGGCGCAGCCACTACTTACGGCTCTAATGTAACCGACTGGCAAGATGCTTATTTTAAGCAGGGCAATATGACGCAAACCAACTTAGGCGTAAGCGGTGGCAACGATGTTTCCCGCTTCTATGCTTCTGCCGGCTTTTTCGATCAAACGGGCACAGCGCCTACCGTAGGATATAAGCGTTATAACTTCCGTATTAATTCCGAACATACGCTTAGCAAAGCATTCTCCTTTGGAGAAAATCTGTACATCGCTTATGGTGATCAGGATTATGATAATAATGCAACCGGCTCCCGGTCAAATTTATTGAATGTGATCAGGATGATGCCGTATATGCCGGTATATGACCCCACTACTTCTGATGGATTCAGAGGTGTTAATTCTGTCCTGGACGGTGGCGACCCAACCAATCCGGTAGAAGATGCAGTAGCAAAAAATCCGGGAAGCAGAACCAATGTTAAGGTATTAGGAACGGTTTATGCCGAAATCAACTTTACAAAATGGTTAAGGTTTCGCTCCACTTTTGGTATAGATTATTCCAATGGGCTGGATTACCGCTTCTCCCCTATATTCAACGATAGCGGTACCATTGCCGGTTCCAGCGCCATACAGGCTACTATCACCAACAACAGGACGATTTCTGCAGTTCAGTTATATACAGAGCAGCTTACGTTTGATAAAACGTTTGGCGATCATCATTTGAATGCCACCGCTGTATATGAGTATCAGGGACAAAGAGTAAGTAATGAAAACGCAAGCGGCAACCAGGCTTCTAATGATTTAAAAACATTGAACAATGCAAGCAATGTATCTGTTCAAACACTTAAAGCCAACCTCAATATTATCTCTTATATCGGTCGTTTAACCTACGATTACAAAGGCAAGTATCTTTTGAACGGGGCTGTTCGCCGTGATGGTGGTTCTTACTGGGCACCAGGCAACAAATGGCAAACGTTTCCGTCTGCTTCTGTAGGCTGGAGGATAGACCAGGAAAATTTCATGAAAAGCCAAACAAAGATTTCCGAATTGAAAGTGCGGGCAGGATACGGAATTACCGGTCTTAACGGAGCTGTTTTAGGCGCTACGCCCTGGCTGGCAAGTGTTAGTTCCAACAGCGCCTATTATCCTTTCGGCAATATACTTACCAGCGGTGCTGCTTCTTCTATACAGGTATTAGGAAACAAAGACCTGGAATGGGAAACCACCAAACAATTAAATATTGGTTTGGATCTGGGACTGCTAAAGAATGCATTTACCCTTTCTTTAGAGTATTATCAGCGTAAAACAGACAACCTGATACTGGCTGTGCCGCTTCCTCCTTCAATGGGCTATTTAACAAGTAGCGTAATTACCAACGCAGGCTCCATGAGAAATAAGGGCTTTGAATTGCAGGCCGGCTACAACGACAGGCAAGGCGATATTACCTGGAATGCGATGGGTAATATCAGTGTTATTACGAACAAGGTACTGGGTTTGGCGCCCGGCGTTTCGAATATCGAATCCGGATCTGATGCGGATTTTACAGAAGGTTATAACGTAACAAATACGGCAGTTGGCCACCCGGTTCAGTCTTTTTACGGATGGGAAACGGACGGCATTTTTCAAAGTGCGGAGGAAGTAAGCAAAGCTCCTTTCCAAACTGCCAGTACATCAGCCGGCGACATCCGGTTTAAGGACTTAGATGGAAACGATACCATTGATTTAAAAGACCGGACCTTCTTAGGCAGCTTTATTCCTAAGTTCTCTTATTCGCTTAACCTTGGTGTAAACTATAAGGGTTTTGGCCTTACCATATTCTTCCAGGGTGTGCAAGGCAATAAAATTTATAACGCCACCCGCACTGCTACCGAAGGCATGATTCGTTTCTTTAATGCCGGCAAACAGGTGCTGAATGCATGGACACCCAATAATACCAATACTGATATTCCCCGTGCTATATCCTCTGATCCGAATCAAAACGCACGCGCCTCCACACGATTTATTGAAGACGGTTCCTACCTCCGCCTTAAAAATGTGATACTAAGCTATAGCATACCAAATACGGCTTTACAGTCGCTTACAAAAGGCACTGTAAAGAACCTCAGCCTTTATGTATCAGCTCAGAATATTCTCACATTCACCAAATACTCAGGGTACGATCCGGAAGTTGGTAACAGAACATTCAGCACCGGGTCCTCATTAACCAACGGCATTGACTATGCTGTATATCCGCAGCCAAAAGGGTATCAGGTAGGTGTCAATGTAAACTTTTAAAGAGCGATAACCGGTGGGAATCTATCTAAGTACAACAAATAAAAACAAACAGATGAAATCAAACATAATTAAGCGAAATGTTAGCCTGCTGATTACAGGAACTGTTTTGGCAGCAGTTGTTATTGTTGCCTGTAACAAAAAGCTGGATGTGACCGATCAAAATAACCCGACTACCGAAAGTTATTTTAAGACGGCGAGCGAATTGCAACAGGGTGTTAATGCGGTATATTCCAGCCTGCGAGCCGGTAACCTGCTGGGCCGCGAATGGTTTTTTACGCACGATATGAGAGGGGCAGAAACGGCACCTGGGGGCGCCCAGTTAGAAGCACCAAGGGCCGAGTTGTTAAAGCAGCCCGTACCTTCCCAGTCGAATTCTGTAATGACAAGCGTTTGGAACGGCACGTACCAGATGATCAACAGAGCAAACCTTGTTATTTCCAAAGGCCCGGATGTAACAGACAATACCGCACTCAGAGATGTAACGGTTGGTGAAGCCGAGTTTTTAAGAGCCTGGGCGTATTTTGAACTCGTAAGTATGTGGGGCGATGTGCCCATGTACTTAGAGCCGGTGACTACTGCCAGTGGCTATAAGGGCAAATCGTCGGCTGATGAAGTTTACGCTCAGATCGTCAGTGATTTAACAGATGCTGCTTCGAAACTGCCTGATGCCGCTGCCCAGCAAGGGCGCGCCACAAAAGGTGCAGCCAATGCTTTACTGGGAAGAGTTGAGATGCAGAAAGGCGATTATGCAACTGCTAAAGCTGCGCTGTTACAGGTTTATGGCAAGTACAGCCTCGCGCCTCGCTTTTCTTATAATTTTGATGGTGATGTTACGTTAGGCTCAAATGGTATATTACAGGCAGCCGGTAGCCACGAATTTTCCAATAATCCCGAATCAATTTTTGAAGTTGCTTTTGTGGATAAGGGAGATAACAACTTCAACTGGGGTTATACCGGCGAAGGCCCAACGGCAGATGTAAGCACTATGCGCAGCCAGGAGTATGGCATCGTTTGGGGTAATGTCGTTCCTTCCGATCAGGTATTAAACGAATTTGAAGCAAATGATCCGCGGTTTAAATATACTTTCTTCGAGTCGGGCAACAACATACTTACACTGGATGGTACACAAACTGGTAAAACGCTTACAGAGGATGGTATGAATGTGGCGCAAAGCAACCATAATGGTGTGTTGAAAAAAAGAGTGTATCGCAAATATTCCGTATTGGACTGGACAGATGATGGCTTTCATCCTGATGGCATCAACCAAAGAGTGATCCGCTATGCTGATGTGCTCCTGATGCTGGCAGAGTGTGAAGCCGAAGCAGGTACTCCGTCTGAGGCAGCAAAATACATCAACGAAGTGCGTGCACGCCCCGATGTAAAGATGCCTCCCGTTACTACAGGAAGCAAAGAGCAGGCATTAGCAGCCGTGATGCATGAGCGGGCTGTTGAATTAGCTGGTGAAGAAATTAATAACATAGACATCTTACGGTGGAGAAAGCGGGGTTATTACCCGTCTATCAGGCCTGATCCTAAACCAGGACAGGTTGAGTTCTTCCCGGTTCCGGCAAGTGAAATTGCAGCCAACCCGCTGCTTAAATAGCACATAGAATTAAAGTAAAAAATCAGAGGTTATTGCAATAGCCTCTGATTTTTTATTACTGTGTCTGCAGAATTTTCTGCTCTGATTTTTCCGGTAAACTACCTTGAAAAAGAAAGCGCCTAAAACGGCAAGCAACACTGTAAAAGGAATTTCTTACCTTCCTTTAAAAAGGACTCAGCAGCATACATTCGAGCCTGTAGCCCTGCTTGTTATTTTTACTATTTTCATTTTGCAAAACGGATGGCCGCATGAAGGAAAAGCGCTCTGCTCATCATCATTTTTCAGTTAACCATAGTTGGTATCTGCATCGTCGTTGGGGGCATTTACCTTTTCTTGCTTTACTGTTATTGTTCCTGTTTCTTTCCTTTATTTCCTGCCGGAATAAAACATTGCCCAACCAGGATATGATTGATCTTTTGAAGATTGCAAAAGAAAATGATAACAATCCTGGTAATGTATTCAGCCCGGAAGCGAAACTGAAATTCTGCGATTCTGTTATAGAAAATTCTTCTGACAAGAATACTATAAACGGCGCGCTGAACAACAAAGCCAGTGCACTTCTGCAATTGGGAGAAGAACAAAAAGCAATTACCATTTACCACGACTTACTCACCAAAATACCGCCTGGTAATCTTGATCAAAAGCAATCGGTAATGAAAGATATGGCGAATGCTTATTTCAGATTGGGGGAACGAACCAACTGCATTCACAACCATAGCGCGGAATCCTGCATCTACCCGATTTCTGCCGGTGGCATGCATCCTGATAAAACCGGCTCGGAAAAAGCAATTGAGCTATATAAAACGGTATTGATGAATGACCCAAGCGATCTTGAATCGAGATGGCTGCTCAACATTGCCTACATGACCACGGGCGGTTATCCACGGCAGGTACCGCCGCAGTTTTTATTGACTATTGAAAATGATGACAGTACCAATCTGATTAAGCCTTTCAGAGATGTGGCGGCGCCTGCAGGTTTGAATGCTAAATATATTGCCGGTGGCTGCATCGTTGATGATTTTAACAACGACAATTATCCGGATATAATATTAAGCAGTTGGTCGCTTTCAGAACCAATGCGCTATTACAGGAGTAACGGCAACGGAACATTTACCGATGTATCAGATTCTTCAGGACTGGGATACTTAACCGGCGGTTTGCACATTGAACAAACAGATTATAACAACGATGGCTGGAAAGATGTATTTGTATTACGGGGCGGATGGAAAGGCAGGTTTGGAAAGAACCCGAATTCTCTATTAAAAAATAACGGCAATGGAACTTTTACAGATGTAACAAAGGAAAGCGGGCTGCTTTCGTTTCATCCTTCACAAACAGCAACCTGGGCAGATTTTAACAACGATGGCTGGCTGGATGTGTTTATAGGAAATGAAACCTCGCCCAATGAAGAGGCGCATCCTTGCCAGCTATTTATCAATAATAAAAACGGAACCTTTACGGATGTGGCAACAAAAGCCGGTTGCGCGGTGATAAAATTTGTGAAAGGTGTTACGTCCGGCGATTATAACAACGATGGCCTGGCCGACATCTTTATTTCTACCATGAACGGCAATAAAATTCTGTTGAAGAATGAATCGGTGAAAAACGGCGCTGTAAAGTTTACAGATGTGAGTATGGAAGCGGGGTTAAGCAAAAATTTAACCCGTACTTTCCCTACCTGGTTTTGGGATTATGATAATGATGGCTGGCTTGATATCCTGGTATGCGGCTACGAGTTTACGCAATCGCTTTCTTATTATGCAGGCGCCGAAGCGGTTCATTTACCAATCGGCAACGCAGGCAAAGCTTTTTTATTTAGAAACAAGCATGACGGCACGTTTGAAGAAGTAACAGATAAAGCAGGATTGAGTAAAGTTGCCTTTACCATGGGATCTAATTTTGGCGACATTGATAACGATGGATATTTAGATTTTTATCTTGGCACAGGAAACCCGCAACTTAAATCGGCCGTTCCGAATAAGCTATTTAAAAATATCAATGGCAAAAGCTTTTTAGATGTTACCACTTCGGCACGCGTTGGAAATTTACAAAAAGGTCATGCGGTTTCTATTGCCGATCTCGACAATGACGGCAATGAAGATATCTATATTAAAATGGGCGGAGCTTATACAGCCGATGCTTATGAAAATTCATTTTATTTGAACCCTGGTCAAAACAATGCAAATCATTGGATTAATCTCACTTTGCAGGGCGTTGTATCGAACCGCGCAGCCATCGGCGCCAAAATAAAAGTCACGTTTAAAGAAAACAACACGGAGCGTGCGGTTTACCGCGATGTAAATTCGGGAGGAAGTTTTGGCTCTAATCCGTTAACACAACATATTGGAATCGGGCAGGCAATAACAATTGAAAAGATTGAAATAACATGGCCGGCGACGGGGAAAGTCCAGGCATTTCAAAACCCGCCGGCAGATACAAACATCAGCATTAAAGAAGGCGATAATAACTTGAATACCTATAAGCTTGATCGCTTTGATTTTACTTTAGGAAAACACGGATTGATAGCCTGTTCGCCCAGATAGCGCTTTACATGTACGGTTAGAAATTGCATCACAGAGAAAAAAGTGGCGTAAGCGATTGGTAAAACCTGATAAGCCGCCGGTTATACAGGTATAAGTTGCTAAGGCAAACGGTGTACGTTTTTAAAAAGCTGATCTGTTGCTATTTCATGATTAAAATCAGCAGTAAGTATAAAAGGTATTCATCATACAGGTAAGAACACAACCAAAAAGGCAGTCACCAAGTAATTTTTGCCGCTTCGCCGCTACAGTAAATGATTATTTAGATTCTTGTAACCGATTGCCTAAATTTTAAAGATAACTTTCTGTTTATATTTATCCCCTTAATTCATATTCATTGAACCGAGAGAAGGAAATTACCATTTACGATCTTGCAAATCAACT
The DNA here is from genome assembly GCA_965247435.1 of Ilyomonas sp. Lineage (GTDB taxonomy): Bacteria > Bacteroidota > Bacteroidia > Chitinophagales > Chitinophagaceae > Ilyomonas. Next base: position 5,560,545 of record OZ252019.1, read on the forward strand.
GGGGGTGTCACCGGCAACCGTAAGCCGCGCATTAAAAAATAATCCTTCCATCAGTAATGCCACCCGGAAAAAAGTAAATGCCTTGGCCGAAAAGTTGGGCTACCGCCACAACACGTTTGCCAGCAACCTGCGGCTTCAGCGCACAAATACCATTGGCGTCATCCTTCACGAATTGAACAGCCACTTTATTATTTCGGTCCTGGCAGGTATCGAGAAAGTAGCAACCGCATCTAAGTACAATCTTATCATCGGTCACTCGTCCGAAACTACAAGCCTTGAAATTGCCAATGTCAATAACTTCTTTCACAAACGTGTTGATGGTGTATTGGCATCCTTAGCTTATGATACCAATGATTTATCTCATTTTGCCATTTTTAAAGAAAAGCAGGTGCCTGTTGTTTTCTTTGACCGCGTGTATGAATCGGAAGAAGGAACCAAGGTTATTATTGACAATGCCAAAGCTGCATACCAGGCTACGATGCACCTTGTAGAGCAAGGCTGTAAGCGCATTGTACACATTACCGGTAATTTGAATCGGAATGTATATGCACGACGGCTGGAAGGGTATAAGCAGGCACTGGCAGATGCAAAGCTGAGTTCAAAAAAGGACTATATTATCATCAACAATTTGGAAGAAAATGACGGAGTAGAGGCAGCCAGGCTTATTTTAAAAATGAAACCATTGCCGGATGGCATTTTTGTAACGAGAGATTTATGTGCGGCCGTCTGCATGCAAACGTTGAAAGACACAGGCATCAGGATACCCGAAGACATTGCGGTAATAGGCTTTAATAATGATGTCATCAGCCGCATCACGCAGCCTAAGCTGAGCACTATTGACTACCCGGGATTCCAGATGGGAGAGATCGCCTGCCGCCAACTGATTAATCATTTAAAAGGTGTGGACGACACAACTGTTACCAAAAACATTTACATAAGATCATCTCTTATTGTCAGAGAATCTTCGTTGCGAACAGGTAAGTTAAAGGAACAGGAATAACCCGCCTGTTCATCTGCTTTATTGTTGCTTCTCATATTCCCAATGGCTTGTATGAAAACAAATTGCTTCGCTATCTTAGTTCCGATTCTCTTTACTTTATTATTTTTTTCAAATGGCTGTACGCATAAAGAAGCGAATCATCTGTTTATATCCATGCCAGCTTCTCAAACCGGCATCCATTTCAGCAACACGATTGACGAAACAAAAATGCCGGGCGATGCCCTGAATGAATTTGCCTACATGGGCGGCGGCGTGGGTGTTCTGGATGTAAACAACGACGGCTTGCCTGATCTCTTTTTCTGCGGCAACCAGGTAAGTTCTACACTGTATGTAAACAAAGGCAACAACCATTTTGAAGACATAACCTTACCAGCCGGTGTTAGTACAAACGTATGGGCAACCGGCGTAAGTATTGTGGACATCAATAACGATGGCTATGATGACCTGTATGTTTGCACGTACGGAAAAGATTTGTCGAAACGCGCCCCCAACCTGCTGTTCATCAATCAACACAACAATACTTTCAAAGAAGAAGCAAAAGAATATGGATTGGCTGATACGAGTTATTCCTCTCAGGCTGTGTTTTTCGATTATGATAAAGACGGCGATCTTGATATGTACCTCGCCAATTATATGCTGAACGCATCGTATTCTGCCAACAATATTTTTCCTAAAAACCTCAGCGGATTTTCGCCGGCAAATGATAAACTGTACCGGAACGATGGCAATATAACTAATACCGGACATCCGCATTTTACGGATGTTTCTTTGCAGGCAGGCATTAAAGAAGATGGGTATGGTTTAGGTGTGGCGGTAAGTGATTTTAATAACGATGGTTGGCCGGATTTGTATGTATCAAACGATTTCGTATCGAACGACGAATTGTGGCTGAACAATAAAAACGGAACATTCACCAATACGCTTGATCTGAGCACTAAACACCAGAGCTACAGCAGCATGGGTTGCGATGCGGCAGACATCAATAACGATGGCAACATTGACTTTGCTACACTCGATATGATGCCGGAAAATAACCTTCGCAAAAAGCTTACATTTTCCTTTATGAATTACGACCGTTATGAAGCAGAGCGCAACTTAGGTTACTCGCCAGAGTTTGCCCGGAACATGCTGCAGTTGAATAACGGCAATTACCATCTTGGCGATACAGCCATTCCTTTCTTTAGCGAGATCGGGCAGATGGCCGGCATCAGCGAAACCGACTGGAGCTGGAGTGTATTGCTTGCTGATTTTAATAACGATGGCTATAAAGACATGCACATTACAAATGGCATCGGTCGCGACTTTATCAATGCCGATTTTATCCAGTTCAGCCGCGATGTTGGCAACCGTGCAAAAACAACAGACGACGCTAAGAAACAACTGAGGGAAAAACTGATGTCGTTAAATCATGTGGAGCTGCCTGATTACTTGTTTCTGAATAACAAAGACTATACATTCATCAATGCATCTGATTCTTCCGGTGTGAATGAACCTTCTATCTCAAACGGTGCGGCGTATGTTGATTTGGACAATGACGGTGACCTTGATCTTGTAGTAAACAACATCAACAAAGAAGCTTTTGTTTTCATCAACAATACCATCGGTAAAAACAAACCCATTGCGCAGCACAGCGTTGGTTTTATATTGAAAGGTGATAGTGCAAACACAAAAGGTATTGGCGCCAGAGTATTGCTGTATGCGGGCGGCAGCAAACAAATACAGGAAGAAGCGCCGGTTCGCGGTTATCTGTCTTCTGTTGATAAAAAGCTCCTGTTCGGTACCGGCAGCACTATAAAGATTGATTCCGTTATCGTGGTTTGGGCAAATTACCACAAACAAAAATTAACCGGTCTTAAAGCCGATTCTGTTTATACGCTTTGGCAAAAAAATGCCTCACAAATGAAGGAGACGCCATTATCATCGAATCCAATCTTTACCGATCTTACCGTATCATCAAACACCTTTTATAAACATACCGATGCGCCGTTTTACGATTATGCCAGCCAGCGCTTATTACCTCAAAAGTTTTCGCAGTTGGGTCCGTTTATTTCAACCGGCGATGTGAACGGCGATGGAAAAACAGACTTCTATATCGGCGGTGCTTTTAATTTTTCGGGAGAGGTTTTTACAGGGGGAAAAGACAGTCATTTTACTTCGGAAAAACTAACCAACAGCATGAAGCTGGAAGAAGATGAAGGCAGCGTTTTGTTTGATGCCGATGGCGACGGTGATCTGGATTTGCTGGTAACGTATGGAGACATGCGTTATGAAGATACATCGGTTTATTATACACCCAGGCTATACCTGAATGATGGTAAAGGCAATTTTACATTCAGCGTAAACGCAATACCAGCGGGCGTTAGAACCATTGCAGGCTGTGTTTCAATCGCTGATATGGATAGCGATGGCGACATGGATGTGTTCATTGGCGGGCGCGTATCTAAGCAATATCCTGCATCGCCGCGCAGTTACCTGCTACGCAACAACAAAGGTGATTTTACCGATGTAACCGGCCTCGTTTGCCCGGCATTGCAGAACGCCGGTATGGTCACCGCTGCGCAATGGTTTGACATCAACAAAGACGGCAAACCCGACCTTGTGATTGCAGGAGAATATATGCCGGTTCGCTTCTTTGCAAACGATGGCAATAAGCTAAGAGAAACAACCGGCAACACGGGTTTGCAAAACATGAATGGTATGTGGCGAAGCCTTATTGCTGCTGATGTTGACGGTGATGGCAATACCGATCTGGTAGCGGGTAATTTAGGATTGAATTGCCGCTATCACATCACGCCGCAATACCCGATGCAACTGTATGCAAAAGACATTGATAACAACGGCAGCATAGACCCGGTGATGTTTTATTATATTAAAGATGATGACGGCAAACGGCAGTTGTATCCTTCTGTCAGCCGCGATCAATTGGCGGAACAGGTGCCTGCTGTTAAAAAAACATTTCTGCTGAACAAAGACTATGCAACGGCTACCGCCGGAACCATATTTAAAGATAAGAAAGACCTGCAGGTATTAACCTGCGACGAATCGAGAAGCTGCTGGTTAGAAAATACCGGCAACGGAAAATTCGCGAAACATATCTTACCGCAGGAAGCGCAGTTTGCGCCGGTAAATGCGATTGTTTGCACTGATGCAGACGGCGATGGTATCCCCGATTTATTACTTGCTGGCAACGAGTACCAGACGGATGTAATAACGGGCAGATACGATGCTTCTTATGGTTGTTTTTTAAAAGGCAATCAAAACAAAGCATTCACTTCTATTCCACCTGCGCAAAGCGGCTTTTTACTGAACGGCGATGTAAAAGACATGAAGATGATAACAACCACAAAAGGAGAAAAGCTTGTATTGGTTGCGGTGAATGATAATTACCTGAAAGTGTTTACAATTAAGTAACAACAAATGTTGATAGAAGTCCTCCATCAACATTTATGAGAAGTATTGTTTCTCCTGTTTCTTTTGGAACACGCGATAAGAATGCGGTTTGATGATGGAATACACATTCTTTTCCGGTTGCCATTTTTCAATATAAATAAGTACAGTGTAACTTAAATTATTTCAAGTTTTAGGCGGGCGGGGACGCCCGCCCATAGCCATGCTACCGGGTGGCGCCGCAACATCCGGACTATACAGGATATGTAAACTAACTTAAGTTACAGTGTACTAAGCCTTGCTTTCCTTACTTTCCCTGCATACGATTGTTTGGTGCTTACGTCGGTGATGGTTGCAAATTGTCGGGTGCAATACAATTCACACGAATGCCTTTGGGCGACAATTCTGTTACCATCGCTTTTGTCATGCCTTCAGTGGCAGATTTGGAAGCCGTGTAAGCAATCACTTTAGGAATGCCATATTGCGAAACCATAAAGTTGATGTTGATAACAGCGCCTTTTTCCTGTATCAGCATGTGCTTTACTACTTCTCCTGATAAAGCAAAAACTGCGGTTATTTTGGGTAGTAAAATGTGCCGGAATTCTTCGCCTGTTACCGCCACAAATTCTTTCTTCTGATTGATGCCGGCATTGTTAACCAGCACATCAATAGTTCCATATTCTTTTATAACATTCTGAACCAAAGAAGGAATCGACGGCAGTTTATTCAGATCACATGACATCGGCACGCACCAATCGCCTAATAGAGCCTTCGCTTTGCTCCGCTTTTCTTCGTCACGACCCACAATAATTGTTGTATAATGGCCGGATACAAACCGTTTGGCAATCGCGAAACCAATACCGGAACCGCCACCGGTTACTATCGCTATTTTACGCTGCATTCTTTTTGCCGATACTACCTTGATATTTGCCGCCGGATGCGAGGCGAAGCACTATAAATTTATACTGCCTGGCAGGCAATTTCAGAATTTTTAATGAGGAATAACCGGATACCAAAGTAAAAATAACAACAGATGCAATCGGTTACAGTTTTTTGCTTAGCATTGCTACAGATTCAGAGTGGTATGTACTACAAGTAAAACGATCGCTTGTGACATTGAGAAAGCGAAGTTTGCCTTCTAACTCCATTTGAAGATAAAAGCTGATAGTAAATTTTCTTATCTGCATAACTGTATTTATTTTCCAATTTATAAAACGATATATCATGCATGTTCTATTAGGGGACAGAGAGTATTTCAAAGGCATCAGCCAGGTGAAGTATGAAGGACCTGAAAGTGATAACCCGCTCGCCTTTCGCTGGTACGATGAGAACCGGTTGGTTGCCGGGAAAACACTCAAAGATCATTTCCGTTTTGCCTGCGCTTACTGGCACTCCTTTGTTAATGATGGTTCCGATCCTTTCGGACCGGGCACGCACGTCTTCGAATGGAACCAGAAGGCTGACGCGGTAGAAAGAGCCAAAGATAAGATGGATGCGGCCTTTGAGTTCATCACTAAAATGAACATTCCCTTCTATTGCTTTCATGATGTGGATGTGGTGGATTACGGAAAAGACGTAGCCGATAATGATCGCCGCTTGCGGGCATTGGTAGACTATGCAAAGCAAAAACAAGCGGAAAGTGGTGTTAAACTGCTGTGGGGAACGGCTAATGTATTTTCCAATCCCCGCTATATGAACGGCGCTTCCACCAATCCCGATTTTCATGTCCTGAGCCATGCAGCAGCACAGGTAAAAACTGCCATTGATGCCACGATAGAACTCGGTGGAGTGGGTTATGTATTCTGGGGCGGAAGAGAAGGTTATATGACACTCCTGAACTCTGATATGAAGCGCGAGAAAGAACATCTTGCCCGCTTTCTTCATGCGGCAAAAGACTATGGCAGAAAGCATGGCTTTACCGGCACTTTCTTAATCGAGCCTAAGCCAATGGAACCAACGAAGCACCAATACGATTATGATTGTGAAACCGTAATTGGCTTTTTGCGGCAGCACGATCTGCTGAATGATTTTAAAATCAATATTGAAGTGAACCATGCCACCCTTGCGGGACATACCTTTCAGCATGAGCTGCAGGTATCGGCAGATGCAGGCGTTTTAGGTTCTTTGGATGCTAACCGCGGCGACTATCAGAATGGCTGGGATACGGACCAGTTTCCCAACAACCTCAATGAATTAACAGAAGCGATGCTTATATTTCTGGAAGCAGGTGGTTTGCAAGGTGGCGGTATTAACTTCGATGCAAAGATCAGAAGGTCTTCTACCGATCCTAAAGATCTGTTCTACGCGCACGTAGGTGGCATGGATACGTTTGCCAGGGCGCTGATTACGGCCGATGCGATTTTAAACAAGTCAGACTATAAGAAAATAAGGCAGGAGCGTTATGCGTCTTACGACAGCGGCAAAGGCAAAGACTTTGAAGAGGGCAGGGTATCCCTCGAAGACCTGCGCGCTTACGCTATTGAGAAGGGCGAACCGGAAACTATCAGCGGCAGGCAGGAATACCTGGAAAACATCATTAACCGGTATATTTAGTCGCTTTGTTATTGCCCGGAATAGCCGTTAGTAATTTTCCTATTCAAGCGTTCCGGTAATGTTCGGATATTATGCACAGCAACAGCAGGCAGCCTTCTGAGATTCGCACAGGCCTTGGCTTTAATTATTTTAGAAACTTTTCCGCCGCCCTTGCCAACTGTTGTATTTTGAACACTATACAGCCATAACTAACCGATTTCTATACTGGCTTATAGAAAGAATGGAAAGGATTGCTCCAAAACAATTGGGCGATTAAACAAAAAAGGAAGAACTGAACATTCTTCCTTTTTTGTTTAGAGACAGAGCAGTTATTTCTTTTCTGTAAATGTTGTGATCGGTTCTATGCTTCCATCAGGGCGATAATGCAATTCGGTTACTTTCACATTGCGCAGGTGCGTTTTGCCCGACAACTGCGTATCGTGGTAGAAAATATACGTCTTGCCGTTAAAATCAACGATGGATTCATGATTAGTCCAGCCTTGCACCGGGTTTAGAATTATACCCTGATAAGTAAATGGTCCTAACGGGTTATCGCCGGTTGCATAGCAGATAAAATGGGTATCACCGGTTGAATAGGAGAAGTAGTATTTGCCATTGTGCCTGTGCATCCACGAAGCTTCAAAAAAGCGATGCGTATGATCGCCGGCTTTAAATGGTTTACCATTTTTATCAAGGATCATTATATTTTTTACCCCACCATCAAAGTGCTTCATGTCTTTGCTCATCTTTGCCGCTTTGGCCGTGAGTGCAGGCGCTGATGTGTCTGTAGGTTCTTGTCCAACGGCAGAGTCATATTTGCCCGTTTGCCAGCGTTGCAATTGCCCGCCCCAGATACCACCGAAGTACATGTAGGAACTTCCGTCACTATCGGTAAACACTGCCGGGTCTATGCTGTAGCTGCCTTCTATCGGCTGCGGTTCTGCTTTAAAAGGCCCGGTCGGTGATGTGCTGGTAGCCACTCCGATTTTAAAAATATCCTGCTTGTCTTTTGCAGGAAAGTACAGGTAGTAAGTGCCGTTTTTATAAGCTGCATCCGGTGCCCACAATTGGCGTTTTACCCAGGGAATATCTTTAACATCAATGGCAACACCGTTGTCTGTTATTTTTCCTCCTACACTATCCATTGACAAAATATGATAGTCTTTCATGGCAAAGTGAGAACCATCGTCTTTCTCCGGAATACCGGCATCTGTATCATGCGACGGATAGATATAAATCTTGTTTTTGAACACGTGCGCCGAAGGATCGGCGGTGTAAATGTTGGTAACTAAAGGCTGCGATAGATAGGTGATACTGTTTGAATCCTTAGCAACCGCAGCCGAATCTGATCCGGCACTATTCGTATTGCTGTTATTGCAACTTACTGAAACGATTGCCGAAAGTAAAATAAACCCTGCTATCATGTCTTTACGACGAATGTGGTCAAGCATATTGAATGGATGTTTTGAGAAAATAATTTTTAATAAGCAAAACAAAAATGAATCATTTTTTGTAATCGGTTAAAGTAACGGCGTTAGTTATTCCAGCTCTTCTTTTGTAAAGGCAAACTTTGAATATTGCCCTTAATCTAACCAGGATATTCTTTTATCGGAAAGAATACATAATAATCTTCCTTGCACAACCAACCTTCGCATTTACGTTTGCCTGTTGTTATTACCTGCCGGCAGCCAGATTCGCTGCTGCATTGGCGAGCAAAATATAATCGGCACAGCCGCCAACCGTTACTTCATTCTCGCCCCAGAAAAACGGCCAGTCTTCTTTGTTTTCAGGGAAATCGGGTTTCAACACCAGTATGCCCGGTACGATACCACCGGCAATAAAGCTGAAATCGGCGCGGTTGTTTCCATAAGTAATTTGCTTTGACACGGTACCTACCGAAGACACAAAAGAAAGGTTGGAATATGGATGGCAGCCAAAGATGTAATTCAAACCTTTGTACACATATTCAGCATTGATTACATCCGGATAAAATTTGCTTGCATAGTAGTTTGCCGTGGCAAAATTTACAACACCACCGCTGCCACCCCACCCACCGGTTGCAATGGGCACGCCGTAAGGGTTTTGTTTGGCATAATCGTCACAAATAGCCTTGTATTTTACTACATAGCTTCTCAGCTTCTTTTTGTAGTCTTCATCCATGTAAGGCACAGCCTGCAGTGCGGGCATCATACCAAATCCAAGCGCCCGGTCAAGCGACTGCCAAACCGCATCTTTAAATATCTTTCCATACTTTTCATCCCTGGTTGTGATATACAACTGAAGTGCTGCAGACATTTTAAGACTGGCGCCAAAACGCTTTGAAAACCCGGATGTATCTTTATTGCTGATGCTGTCATCTTCATTCCACAACTTTTGTGCATAGAACAAGCTTTGTTGCGATAAAATATCATCAAACCCTTTCAGGGCGCGGCTTGCCGCTGCTAATGCTGCTGCTGTATAGTAATCAAGAAACGTAGTTCGTTCCGTAAATGCCCAGCGGTCGTCTAATGTTCCGCTACGATTTCCTTTTGCTTCGTATGTCTTTAATGTTGAATCATAAAGCAGGTTATCCGTTTCATTAATTGCATCACCCAAATGATGGTACTGATGTAAATTTGGCACCACGATACCACGCACTGGGTGACCAATGTTTTTCACCTGTGCCACCATGTTTAGCGTACCATGTTCAATCTGCTGCAACAGGTCGGGTTTGCCATCGGGACGATGAATATCTACATAACGCGTTGGATAATCCACAAAGGTTTCATCGCGCATAAGTTTAAATTTCTCCCAGGTATCCACCAGACTTAATACCGCATTGCAATGCGAGCCGGTTTGAATATCGAAATCGCCGGCGTCGAACCAGCCGCCGGTTGCCATTCCCGGAATGTGCTCCAGTGGTTTATACTTCGTTTGCGTAGAAGGTCCCATACTGTAGCCATCGAAGAAAGGTATGTTCACAGGCGCCTGCAAGGCATCATCCAGGAACGGCGCTCCATGCCATACCCGGTAAGCTTCATTCACTTCCATGTGATCCATTTGTACGGGAAACCAAACGTCCAGCGTGGGGTGCCAAATATTGTTATATATACTATCGCTGATGGAAAACGTATTTGTTTTTTGATCGCCATACTGGATATAATACAGACCGGGTTCTTTTACCGAACTGAAATCAAACTTAGCGTAATTGTAGCGGAGATACCTGCCCCAAACAGCAACGTTGCCTTTCAGCTTTTCTACCATTTTTCCGTCTGCTGTTATTTGAAATAAAGAAGCTGTTTTGAGGGGCACATCGGTTTTATCCAATTCTATCACCGCTGTCTTTTCCTGCTTTGGCTGATAGCCCACCTGTGAGGACTGGATGACCGGCTTTCGCTTCCAGCCTACTACCCCATTGGGCTCCAGGTACCAGCTTAACACTTTGCCTATTTTGTTTGCCGGTAATAAGCTACGCACAATAAACCATCCGTTTTGTCCCAGGTTCCGGCCATCAAACAACATCAGGCCCGCATCTTCTGCCGTTATTTTCACGGCGCGCTCCGGGTCTTCCGGTGCCATCACAATGGTCTTGCCGGTAGCTAACGGATCAGGTACGATAAATTCGCCTCTTCCCCGGTCGTCAAACGTGCTGAAATTTTCGAACTGATGTATCTTTTTAACTACAGGTTCTATTTTTGTATTGCTGGAAGGGTACAGGGGGAAATTACCGGGCGCACCATCCATCAGGTAAGACTTTCCAAAATAAGCCGATGGAATAAACTCCATGTTAAAGCCTGCGTTTCCGGTTAACTTTTTAGGAACGGGTTTATCAAGATACACACTGATTTCAACGCCCTTTCCTTTAGCGGTTACCACAAGGCGGAAATCAAAATCAAATTCTTTGTAACGCAAGGTTGCTTCAATGGTGTTGGTAGCTTTATCAATTTTTCGATTCATTAGTATAGGTATTAAGTCCCACTGCTCCGGTGTATTTTGTAAACGTACAGCACCACCGGTAGCTGTTCGTACGCCATGATGAATGAGCTCGATACCTGCAGTTTTTTCATCGAAAAACATTCCGTTGTACTGCCCGCTGAAGACAAATACATTCACTCCGGGTTTCTCAAAGTAGCCGGAATCGTTGACGGTTAATGACTGGCAAAACGAAGAATAAGCCAGGAGAATAAAAAGCAAAGTAAAGCTTGCCCGATGAACCAGTTTTTCCGGCAAAGCAACCGATTGCATTTTCATAGTAGTAATGATTATCTGTTATAGTTTAAAATAATTCGAATAAGATTGTATCAGTGCTTTAATTAACCCGGAAACACAAACATCGTAGTAGTAACCAGGTAGTAAGTATCGCCTATGCGAATAACATCCGGGTCGGGAAAATCAGCCGAAATCAATGGGTTGGTATAAGTGCCGTTGCCATGTCGGCATGTATATTTTGGGCGATTGCAGTGTGTTGCAACAGCACAACGAATAAGCATACAACAGTACCAATAGAAACTTTTTTAAAACACATTTCTTACGCGTTTATTTTTATATAATCTTTTGAAGATGCGATTGACACAAGATTATAAAAACATTGTTGCCCCGCAACTGCTATTCCTTCATTCGTAGTGATGTACTATTTCCCTTGTACCAATATGGTTAGTTTATCTCTTCCTTTTTTGTATCATCCAATTATCTTATTTGCCTGTCTGCAGTTGTAATATACTTACCGAATAAGGCTCCAGGTTTCTTGTAAAACTTTTACTTATTCCTTTTATAGTTGTTGCAATAGGGACTATTTTCACAGGATCAGTAATCGAATTGGTATCCTCCGGTTTTGTGCCTTTTACAACCACCAGCGTTGCATCTGGAGAAACTTTAGCAACACCATTAAGATTGATTTTGATGGCTTGTTTTTTTGCCGTTGTGTTTACCATTTTAAGATATACGGCACCCGTAGTATCGCTCATAGTAACGGAATAAAACAAGGCAGGAACCATTTTCGCTTTGATGCCATCCGAACTATCTTTCTTCGTAAGTGGCCTGTTCTGAACCGGAACATTAATAGCTGTTGTTCGAACAATCTTGTTACCCAGGTATTGACTGAATAATTTTTGCACGTAATAAGAAGGCGAGCCATAGCTTGACAAGGCATCGTAGCCGATCAGGTCCGAATCCCATTGCCAGGCTTTGGGTGCGGTGGCGGTTGACGTGTTTACATTTACAAACAGCGGCGCGTAACACGACATAATGATAAGGTCAGCATTCCGCTCCATGCCCGTCATCCAGGCTGCATCGCCAAGAGCCGCATTTACATTGGTGGTTGGCGCTCCTTCGCGCGTTGCCCATTCGCCCACAAAAATCTTCAGACCATTGCGGTCATACTTGTCGTATTGCGATGCATTCTCCCACATATCCCACGAGTTGCGGTAATAATGTTCATCTACTGCTTCAGGCGTTTTACCCGACGTCACTTTCATATCGGGGTATTGTGCATCAGCGATGGTTGAAATACATTTCAGTTGCGGATATGTTGCTTCAATTGCCGTCTCAAATTGAGTGAACCGGCCTTTGTAGCTGTTTGACCGGTCAAACCAATCTTCATTTCCAACCTCAACATAAGTAAGCTTAAACGGAGCCGGATGCCCGTCTGCCGCACGCTTCGCTCCCCAATAGGTGTTTGTATCGCCGGTCACATATTGTATTTCGTCCAACGCATCATCCACATAAGGTTTCAGCAGCGGTCCTGCATCCACATGGTCGCCCTGTAACGAATAGCCGGCATACACCGCCAGCAGCGGTTCTGCACCCATATCCTCGCACCATTCTAAAAATTCAAGCAAGCCCATGCCGTCAGAAGGACGATAGCCCCACGAGCCTTTGTGCCCCGGTCTGCTTTCCAGCGGTCCTAAGGTTGTCTTCCAGGGAAAGGCATCCGTAATCAACGGACCTTCTAAAAAATTACCACCGGGAAAACGAAGGAATTTAGGCTTCATATCTACCAGCATTTGCATCAGGTCTGTCCGGTTCCCATTCGGCCGGTTGTTGTAGGTAGGCGGAAATAAAGAAACAAGGTTGAAGTAATACTGACCAATGCGATTCGTTGCAATCACCAAACGGGCATCTTTGGTTGGCTTGATACCTGAATTGGTTGTCAAGGTCAGTTCATATTTTTTCCAGTAATCGCTTTTTTCAAGATTGATGGTGCCTGACGCATACACGGTTTTTCCATCGTTGCTCTCTATTGTAACCGTAATCGGTCCGGCGGTATTATTTTCAATCACCGGAAGCGGTGGCGTAGCGGGTTTTGGCTCCCAGGGATAACGGAAAGGTTCTCTTCTGTCTGTTCCCTTTATATAAAAAGAGGCTTTGTAAGCGGTGGAAGGTTTTACAGGAATGCCCCAATATCCTTCGTTGGCGATGCCGACTCTGCCAGCGGCTTTTTCTACCGTTAGCCGCAAGCACGTAGAGAGCGCGCCATTGATGGCAAGATAGCGCTCTTCGTAAGGAATATGTTCTTCCGAAGCACCGATTAATTGGATGTTCGCTTTTGCAGCCGAATCATCCTGCACAAGACTCCATCCTTCCGGCGTGTTTTTGTTATCTTTAAAAACTCTGTTTCGTATCAGCTCGGCGTATAAACCACCATCATAAGAATGGTTGATTTCTTCTGTCATCAAGCCATACAACATGGGACTAACATTGGCACCGTGCTTTGTAAAATCCAGCGTGAGGACCGGCGTTTGTGCAACTGCCATTTGAACCATGCAACCGGCTGCGAGCAGTATCAGTAAACGGCTTTTCAGGTTGATGATTTTTTTTATTTTCCACTTCATAATTTATCAGTGCTTTATTAGTTCTAATAAGGGTAAAATGATTGACCAAAAAGCAACGAAGAACTTTCTATTTATTATCCTGTCTTTTCTGTGATTAAGATGACAACAGCGGTTACTTTGTAAACAGCAGCGGAGCCAATTCCTGCAGGCTTCGGCGCCACGTTTGAAATTCGTGCGCTGTGTTTTGAGACACATACGAAACGACATTGAAACCGGCATCCTTTAATTTAGCCGCCGCATCATTTATACGGTCAGGACTTTCGCGACTGCCACAGCTTATAAAAATGAGCTTAGGTTTTGTTTTGCCATTCAGTTCTTCCGGTGTATAGATGCCGCCGCTTAACAGACCATAATACGCGAATACATCCGGCTTGTTTAACGTGATGGAATGCGTTTCAAAACCACCCATAGAAAGCCCTGCCATAGCGCGATGAGAAGGATCAGAGAGTGTGCGAAAATTAGCATCTATATAAGGAATCAATTCATCAACCAATACGGTCTGAAAAGCATCAACTTTGAACTCTTGCAAATGACCCCATTTTAATTCGTTCGTCATTCCATAAGTCATTACGATGATGAATGGTTTTATCTTGCCTTCCGCAATCAGGTTGTCCATTATCAGGTTCGCATGTCCCTGGTTGCTCCAGGCATTTTCATCTTCACCCCAACCATGCTGCAGGTATAACACAGGATACTTTTTTGACTTATCTTTTTCATAGCCCGGCGGTGTATATACAAAAGCACGGCGCGATGTGCCGGTACTTTTAGAAGGAAAAAAAACCTGCTGAACATTGCCATGAGGAACATCTTTCAAAGCATAAAAATCCTGATCGTGCGCCGGTATTTCAATGCCACTTTCCCAACGCGTAGAGCCATAAAAATTTAAAGTGCCGGGATCGTTAAATATACCGCCATCTACCGTAAGGTGGTAGTAATGGAAGCCTTCATCCATCGGACCTTCTGTAGTGCCTGTCCAGATACTATCTCCCGTTTTGGTAAGCTTTGTGCCGCCTCTCCCGCCCAGGCCAAGACTCACTTTTACACTGTCGGCATAAGGTGCCACAATCCGGAACCGGGCGTAGCCCTGCGAATTAACCTGCGGGTATAGTTGTCCCGGCTGGTTGAGCGTCGAAGGCTTGAAGTTTTCCTTTACATCAGATTGCGCTAAACAGGTTCCTCCGGCCAATATTGCTACTAAAAAAATGGCGCCTTTTAATTTCATGTGCAAGTTTTTAGATGATTACATTGTAGTGTTATAATAGATTTAGTCAGCAAACAAAAGCTTACAACTTTCCTACTGACTGAACTTATTTTGTTATGATTAATTCTGAAAAAGCAACTGCGTAAAATGATATAAATCATTTCTCCAAACCGGCCAGGTATGACCGCCCGGATATTCGTAGTAAGTATGTTTAATATTGAGTTCGTCTAACTTACTTACCAGGATCTTACCATTGTTGTAAGCAATGTCTTCTTTACCGCCTTGCGATATCCAGAAAGCTTTCAGATTGCTGTTTACCTTAGCGGCATTCTCTTTCAAAAAAGCATATTGTTTATCGGCTATATCGTTCATCATAGGCACAATCCATCCCGAACTGAACACGCCGAGATAAGAGAACATATCCGTATTGTTGATGCCCGTATAAAGTGTGTGCATACCGCCGAGCGATAAGCCCGCCAAAGCGCGATGATTAGCATCAGCTACAACGCGATAATTTTTTTCAATCAAAGGAATAATGGCGCCTTTGATTTCACCTTCAAACAGCTTCATAGCACTTTCAATTCCACCGGCATTGAAGCCGCCGGCACCGAGGTTGGCATCGGGCATTACTACAATCATTGGCCTGGCTTTGCCTTCGGCAATAAGGTTGTCTATAATGAGGTCGGTTTTGCCTTGTATAGCCCAACCGGTCTGGTCTTCGCCACCGCCATGCAGAATATACAAAACCGGATATTTTGCAGCCGTATTGGAGTCATAGCCCGGCGGTGTGTAAACGTACATTTCGCGCCACGAGCGGGTTACCGGAGAGAAATATTTTTTAATGCGCATATCGCCATGCGGCACATCTTTCTGCGCATAATAATCGCCGCCGGCAAAAGGAATTTCGATGCCGCTCGCCATGCGCCCCATCCCATAAAAAGTCTGGCTGGCAGGGTCGCAAATTGCAACACCATCAATCAGCAAAGAGTAATAATGAAAGCCTTCGCTGATAGAATCCGTTGTGGCTATCCAATAGCCGCCGGTATCTTTCTGCATGTTGTATTTTTTAACCAGGTCAACCTGTACTTTCTGTGCATCGGGCGCTTTGACGCGAAACATAACGCGGCAGTCGGGCAAAATCTGCGGATACTTCGCATTGCGGATATTGGTTTCGGCTGGCAATCCCAACACGCTGTATTGATTGAAACGGGATGCATCAACAGGTTTAAAAAGAAGCTGTGAGAACATATATAAATCGTTCTTCCAAACTTTAAAATCGTGCACGCCAGGCTCTACATAAAAAATGTGCGGGACATTGTGTGCTGCCAGGTAATCGTGTGTGCGCTTGCTGAAACTCATTAAGCCATCAGCATCACCGCACGAAATCCAAAGCAGCTTGATTTGCTGTCTCGCCTTCTCCGGATCGTGTACCAACGCTTCCGGTGTTTTGGTGTTGGGTGCGGAAGAGAAACCACCAATCCAGGCAAACTGATTTAGGTTGCCCAAGCCAAAGTTTAACGACTGTCCACCACCCATTGATAAGCCTGCCACTGCGCGATGTTCGCGGTCGGTATATGCCGGGTAATGTTGTTGAATATAAGAAATGAGATCATGGAGTAAATCCTGCTCAAATGTAGCAAACGCCTGCACTTTCGCGCTGTCGAAAATATTACCTGTGGCACGGTCATCTTTCATCGCCCTGCCGTTCGGCAATACCACGATCATCGGCTCTACTTTACCTTGTGCATACAGGTTATCCAGTATGGTTTCGGGATGACCTTGTGAATACCATTCCTTCTCATCGCCGCCAATGCCATGCAGTAAATACAGCACCGGGTATTTTTTCTTTTTTGAGTAACCGGGCGGTGTATAAATCAACGCTCTTCTTGAAGTGCTAACGGTCTTTGACACATACGTGATGGTATCAATTTTACCGTGCGGAATGTTGCTTTGCACAGAATCAAAACCGGGCGGTGAATGCTTTATAAAGTCCTGCGCCTGCAAGCCGGCTGTTAGGAAAATAGCAAGAACAGCAAACAGGAAATACGGTTTTACAAAGAATGTTTGTTTCGTCAAAATCATTTTGGAATGTGTTATTTGGATGGATTAGTAAGCGATTATTGCCCTTTCATTTTATGACCTAACAGGGGCAACATTGCCGCCGCATAGCGTGCGCCCAGTTCGCGGTAACCTGCTGCGTTAAAATGCAAATGATCACCGGCAACTGTGCAACCGGCAGATGATACCACATGAGCCGTCGGTATGGTTTGCGGCAGCTTGTCAATAATGTTGTTCATGCTTGCGCAAATACCGCCCTGGTCGGCATTCACTACTTCGCCCGCCAGCAGCGGAACAGAAGCTGCTTTGAGATGTAAATCGCTCAATAGGTTTGTATAAACCACATTCACTTGTTGTGGCCATGTAGTATCACCGGTATTCGATTCTCCCTGGTGTAAAAGAATGCCTTTGATAACGCCATCTTTCTGCGCGAGTTTCGCCATTTCTACCAGCCGCGCATACGGGTTGCCGTCGTATTCTTTTATCATTCCTTTCATCCACACCGGCGCGGTATCGGCGTAAGCCTGGTATTTATCTTTATCAAACAATTCTATTTTACAACCGCCTACCGCAACGGTGATGATGCCTACTTTTGATCCTTTGGGAAGATTAGCCAGCAAGGTTCTTCCGAAATAATCTGCAGGCGATAAGCCGGTATGGCAACGGCATAAAGGCGGCACCGCCGTGTACCAGTTGCCTTTTGCTCTGTTCAGATCGGGACAATCCACCGCTTCCATCACGCGAAAACGGCTATCAACGGTGGTATCCTGCGGTTCAAACTTTGCACTGCCTTCCATGTTGGACTGTCCAAGGCACAGAAAAATGCAGAACTTTTTATCCTGGGAAAAAGAAGAAAATGCGATCAGGAAAAGTGCGGTACAAAGCAGTAAAATTTTCTTAGTAGTTGTGTATTTCATACGGTGAATTTGCAGGTTGATGAATGATGTTGATTATTGATGTTGTGGTGTTATCACACGATAGTTGCCGCTCAGGTGCATCAGGCTAAACAGATACATCAGGCCGTCATAATACGAATCGAAATAACCATCCGGATAAGGCTCCAGCTTACTTTTCCATAGCTCGCTCACAAAGTCTTTGTCTTTGGTAATGACAGAGGCAGCCGTTGATGTGGCTACTAACCCAATCGAATGTCTTAGTTTTTTATAACCGCCCGCTTGCAGGATAGAATCGGGTAACGAGCCATCCGGATTAAACTGGTCTTCAAAGGCGTGAATTCCTCTTCCTTTCAAAAAGGTTTGAAAGCGAGTAGCGTAATCTTCCTGCCAGGCTTGGTCTTTCCCAAACCAATAATAATCCATGGCAATATTCATCGGTACGCGCCAGGAATCGTAGCGAAACGCATCCGGAATCCACCTCGTACCATGCGGCAATCCATCAAATTCAGTATAGTCAAAATTGAGACCTGTATTGGGGTTGCAGGCTTTGTGTAAAAAGGCGCGGGAGCTATCAGCGCAGGCTTTATAAAACGCTTCGTGGCCATCTTTTGCGTATAGCGCCCATACTTCCATAAAAGCAGGTAAATGATAAGATGGATCGGTCCAGTTGTACATATCCGCAACAGGAACAAATGTGATTTGCTTATGCTCGGTATTGATTAAGTTGAACACTTTGCCGGTGCCATCTTTTTTCCACATGTTATCGAGGATGTAGCGTGCCTCTTTATAATAATTGATGCTGCCACTGTTGCCCCAGCGATTGGCAGCAAAGAGCAAATCCGTAACAAAATACAGCTCGCCGTCAGACGCCGGACCTTCTGAATTTTTCTTCATTGTTTCCGGGTTGATGCTCCAGGCAAAATAGCCTTCGAGCGGACCATTTTGGTGTTGCAAATATTTCTTCGACCATCGCCAGATGCGGTCAAATACCTCTTTCTTATTGAGTTGAACGGCTATCATCAGTCCATACGAAAGACCTTCTGTTCTTGCATCGTGATTCTTCAAATCAGATACATAGCCCATCGAATCGCCAACTTTAAAATAGATTTTGTTCCCGCCTTCAAACAGATCATGATAAGCGGTTGTAAGTTTCGCATCAATATCAGCCCCGCTGTAGCCCGTTTCTTTCAAAAGATTTGGATACTTGCCGGTATAAAAAGCGCCTTTGACAGGAGTTGTTTCGGTTTTGGTTTTGCTTTGTGCAATAGCCTGTGTAATCAGTAGTAAAGAAGTACAGAACAGCCATAAAGCCCGTTTGGCTTTCTTGTTGTAATTTCTATGTTTCTGCATCATGATAGCTTGCTTAAATCTGATAAGGACCTGCTGTTTAGCAATTTTGTTTAGCAGCGGCTTTTTCTTGTAGTATAATATTTTCAACGATCGCAATGATGAAAAAGAATGGCAGGCAAACCAGCAACATATATTGGGAACAGCAAATTTCTTCTTATCAATTTTCAAACAACCATTTCTATTTAATCATTACTGCAAAGCACAACCGCCGTGCTAATGTAGGAAGTTTTTATTTAAATGCAACCGATTGCAAAGCTTTTTTATATTTTCCGGTAGCACACATAATTTGGCGTTCAAATTCATAAGTTAAGTGGCGGTTAAACTACCATGCTTAAAACCAGGCATTCGTACCTGCATTGCACTAATATGCGGTTCTTTATATTGGTGGTTGTTAAACGCCTGAACGCTACGACTCTCTGGCTGGTTTGGCTAATGCCTGACCCGGTTATAAACGTTATTGGCGATGCCGGCGCATCTGCTAATCCCGTCAGCTTTTGCCACCATAGGCTTATTAAATAATACAAAGCAACAAGGAGCTGTTAGTAAAAATGACAATTTTATTACTGCCTGCCATTATAACTTACCTGGGAACTAAAGTGTAAGTTTTACCGGATTGGGTTGGAAGGTCATAAAGGAAAGTTTCTTTTATTTTTAAAGATGAATCTGCCGATGTTTTTGGTGAAATAACCGGCTCGGGTGTTCTTTCTGTCTGGTAAAAAAAGTTGGAATTTTCACCCGTTGCGGTTTTCAGAAAATTATTGGCGTTCAGCTTCATGTCGTTAGGTAACCGCAAACGCAGATTCCCACTTAAATCTGATCTGATAACCGCCTTTACCAGCCTGCCCTCTTCCCATTCCATATCCAAAATTTCAAAGCCACCCCGCGCGCGCAAGCCGGTAATACTTCCGCTCTGCCACGCATCCGGCAAAGCAGGCAGCAGGTCAAGTGTGCCATCCTCACTTTGCATCAGCATTTCCGCAATGCCGGACGTACAACCAAAGTTTCCATCTATCTGAAAGGGCGGATGCGCATCGAAAAGATTGTTGTAAGTACCGCCACCGCCAGCATTGGTACCAACCGGCGTCAGTTGATTTTGAATAAGTTTATAAGCATGATTGCCATCCAGCATTTTTGCCCACCAGTTTACCTTCCAGCCCATACTCCACCCGGTTGATATATCACCCCGTTCGGTAAGGGTTACTTTAGCCGCATTGTACAGTTGTGGTGTACGATACGGAGAAATTTGATTCGATGGAAACAGTCCATATAAATGAGATATATGGCGGTGATTATCCGTTGGGTTATCTATATCATCCAGCCATTCCTGCAACTGGCCATACTGACCAATGTGCATCGGCGCAAGACGGCTGCGCAACAGCTTTAAACTATCAGCAAAAGCAGTATCGGTATGCAATGCCAGTGCTGCTTGTATTGCATTGCTGAATACATCAAATACAAGCTGGTTAGTCATAGTAACCCCGGCATCAAGTGAGGAACCCTGGTGTGCCAGGGGCGCGTTTTCCGGCGACATATCCGGGCAAACAACAAGCCAGTGATACGTTGGATGCTCCACTAAAAAGTCTGCATAAAAAGCAGCGGCACCTTTCAAAACAGGATAGACAGATTTTAAGAAAGCTTTATCGCCGTTGTATAAGTAATGCTCCCAAAGGTGCTGACTCAGCCAACCACCGCCATTGTTCCAGGTACCCCAGAACGCTCCATCTACAGCACCGTTGGCGCGCCAGATATCCGTGTTGTGATGTGCCATCCACCCGCCTGCCCCATACATTTCTTTCGCCGTTTTCTGCCCGGTTACAGACAAGTCCTTCACCATTTGTATCAACGGCTCATGAAGTTCTGCCAGGTTGGTTTTCTCTGCCGGCCAGTAGTTCATTTCTGTATTAATGTTGATGGTGTACTTACTATCCCAGGGCGGATATACTTTGTTGTTCCAGATGCCTTGCAGGGTGGCGGGTTGCCCGCCGGGTTGCGAAGATGAAATCAGGAGATAACGCCCGTACTGGAAGTACAGGGAGGCAAACTGCGGATCATTGGCTGAATCAAACTTCTTAAGTCTTTCGTCCGTTGGAAGGTTCGCAGCATCTGTTGCTCCAAGGTCTAATTTCACCCGGTCAAAATATTTCTGGTAAGCTGCTATATGCCCTTTTAAAATATCGGGAAATGACTTTGTGTAAGCTTTGTTCAGATAGGCTTCGGCTCTTTTGTTTTCATCGCCGCTAATGTCATTATAGTTATTGAAATTAGTAGCAATAGAGATATAGATGGTCACTTCATCAGCCGCTTTAATATAGAGAGAAGTATCGGTACGTGATATACTGCCGCCATTCAATTTGAAACGGGCAATGCCTTTATATTTAATTTTACCTTCTACTTTTTCGTGGTCTATGGTTGTTCCAAAAATGGTGAGATCATTGGAGGAGTTGGTTTTAATTGTAGCCTTCGGCTGGGGCGTTTCAAAGAGCGCTGTAAAAGAAATACAATGTGGTCGGCTTGCTGTCAGATGCACAACAATAACACGGTCGGGAAAAGAAGCGATTACTTCTCTTGTGTAAGTAATATTGCCAACTGTGTAAGTGGTTTTTTGAACCGCCTTTTCTATATCAAGTTCCCGGTAATAATTTGTATAATTGTCATGCTTATCGAAGGCCATACGAAGATTTCCTACCGGTTCAAACATTTGTCCATGTGAAGTTTGGCTGATAATGGTTCTGTTTGCCATGGTTTCAGCTTCTTTCTGTTTACCGTCGAATATCAACGACCTGATATAGTTTAATGAATCCCTGATAAGGGTATTGTCATTACGGTTAGGGCTACCACTCCACACGGTACTTTCATTTAGCTGCACCGTTTCTGTATCTGCGTTGCCATACACCATAGCGCCCAGAAAACCATTCCCGAGAGGTAATGCATTCTCCCATACACTTCCTGATGGCTGCTTGTACCATAGTTTTAAATCTTTACTGCTTTGGGAGAAAGCAACAATTGCCATTATCAAAAAAAGAGTGAGGAATATGGGTTTCATTGGTTAACTGTTATATTGAATACTGATTACTGTTTAGATGTTGCTTTGACCATTTTATACATTGGTTTACCAGGCTCCATACAAGCCAGTGTTTTCAATTCTAATTTAAATATAAATCCTGATAATATTGAACAAAATAAATCGTAATCAGAAAGAACTCTATCCGGCGCTGTCAGCAACGTATTTTCCAAGCCAGTGCAGACAAAAGCTTTTTATATTTTTAGCTGTTTTCACTGCACTGCCCTCCGGGTACGCTGCAGCTTGTCACCTATTTTGCGCTCCATACGCCTTCGTTCGGATAGCTCTTTTAACTGATCAGGAAGTTTGTTACTGCAAGCAGCAGCTATAACAGTGAAGCTCTTTTTTTTGACAAATAAATAAGTAACCAAAACAGTCATCCCAAATACTACTGGTATCAAATGAAAAAAATCACTGCTCATACGGCTCATACTTCATCCAATCCACCTGCAGTTCATAGGGATGCAATGGCTGTTCTATAGCACTCGCGTTGGTTTCCACGGCCCAATTGTTCGTATGCCAGAAGTTCATCCGGTACAGCGTTGCATGTTGCGGTATGCCTCTTGGAGAGGCGGGGTAATCCCACAACACTATTTTCTTTCCGGTTAAAGGGTGAATCATCCACCACCGGAGGCGATTGGCATACCAGTTAAACCCATACGTATAAAATTGGGCGGAAGCATCATACCCGTCTATAGCCTGCACGGTGTTTGGCAGGTTTTGAGTACCCGTGAAAGGAATATTTTCGCCCTCATAGCCTTCGCGGTAAGCCGTGCTGTAGATGATGCCTTTGGCTAAGTTGACCGTTCGCCCTATTCTTTTCAAAGGCCCCTCCTCACCGGTCCAGGTACCGATATACACGATAGAAGGATCTGCCACCAGCCATTCAAAATCTATCTCGCTCAATCCGTACACACTATCCATATAGTACGTAAAATAGCCCACCACCGCACCGGCATCCGGCTGCACTTTTCTTACATCCGGTACTTTAAGCCGGGCGCTATAGGTACCAAAATAAGTAAAATGGTTGGAGATGATTTCCGGACCACGGCCGGCACCGGCGCTGTCTGCAGGGTCTATTTTGAAAGCGAGCATTTTGGTGTTCTCTGCTGTTGCGGTAACGCCGGACTTCCATTTGAAAGTGGCTTTGTTGCCGGTAGAGCCATAATGAAAATAGTGTAAAACAGAATCGCTGAAATCTTCTCTAAATGCAGCCGATAACTTTTCTTGTTGTGCCCGGATAGTACCGCCAATAAATACAACAGCCAGCAATAACAGGATTCGTTTCATAAAATGGAAGCAATAAGGCGCTTTAAACGAATGTAGTGCATTTTAAAAAGCCTGCAGGTTCAAAAACCGCTTAAGTGCCATTGCTAGTTGAAGAGCAACGTCAATGCGGGTTAGTATATGCTGCCGCTACGATTTTTGCAACTGCAGCACTCGTATTTCCATATCGTTAAACGTTGTCTCAGGCTGAAAAATTTTGCAGGTTAATAAGTTAGTATGGTGTGCGCTTTACAGTATTTTACAAGGTTACTTTAAATAGCTTTTCAGCTTATATTTTACTCCTGCCGGAGCCTTACAGATCATGCGCTTTCGTTTTCTATTTCTAATCAAATTTTGATGCGGTGAATGTGCTTTGTGCGGTGTCGGGTTGCTAATGCTTCTGTATGACCTCAGGTAATTATAGAGTGCCGGAAAGAGGAGCCTGCAACTCCTCTTTCCGGCACTCATAAATGAATAAATTATTTCCAGCCGCCGCCCAGCGAGCGGTACAGTTCTATCCCGGCATCCAGCTTTTCCTTATTCAATACAGCCAGTTCCAATTCTGCCTGCAATACATTGCTTTGTGCCGTAATTACTTCTAAATAATCTGCCATTCCGTTTTTAAAAAGAAGATTGGCATTACCTGTAGCCTGTTGCAGGGTGTTTACTCTTGTTGCTGCAATAGATTGTTGTTCCTGCAGCTTGCTTGTTTTTACCAATGCATCAGCTACTTCGCCCACTGCGGTTAAAACTGATTGCCTGAATTGGATCACTGCCTTTTGCTGCTCCAGTTTTGAAAGTTCATATTGTGTTTTCAATTGCTTTTGCTGAAAAAGCGGCTGTGTAATTCCGGCTGCACCGGCAGTAAATAATGATGCCGGAATGGTAAACCAGTTACTGGCTTTGAATGAGTTGATGCCACCGGATACGGTAATGCTCAGGGAAGGATACATGGTGGCCCTGGCAATACCGGTGTTGGCATTGGCGATGGTAAGTTCCAATTCTCTTGCCCTTACATCGGGCCGGTTGCGCAATAAAGCGGATGGAATACCTGCCGATAACCCGTTGATGAAGGAGCCATTATCAACCGCTCCAGTTCTCCTGATGGCAGCGGGCATTTCACCTGTTAATACACTCAGCGCATTCTCCTGCACCGTGATATCCTGCTCCAGTTGCGGAACCAATTGCGCCGCTACTAAACGCTGCGCTTCTGCCTGCTGCACTGCAAGCGCTGTTACCTGCCCCGCATTGTACTGCAGTTGGATAATATGCAGGGTACTGTCGTTAAGCAGCAAATTCTTTCTGGCTATAGCCATTTGTGCATCCAGCATCAGCAAATTGTAATAGCCATGTGCAACAGCAGCAATGAGGCTGGTTTGTATAGCTTTCCTGGCTTCTGTTGTTTGCAGGTAAGTTGCCAGTGCTTTATCTTTTTGGGCCTTTATCTTACCCCAGATATCTGCTTCCCAGCTAAGTGCAGCACTTACGGAGTAATCTTCTATATAAGATTTACCAACAAACTTGCTTAAGCTTAAACCATTCAAACTGTTATCAGCAGGGCGATTGACAGAGCCTGTTGCCTGCAGGCTTGCCTGGGGTAAATATCCTAACCTGCTTTGCTTTACGATCAGTTGCGCGGCTTCCACATTCTTTAGCGCTACCTGCATATCGTAGTTACTGGTAATAGCGCTGCTTATCAGTTGTTGCAGGTTTTCATCGTTGAAAAAATGCTTCCATTGGATGTCTGCGATAGTGGAGGTATCTGCGGCACTTGCATTCCTGTATGCAGCGGGTGCTGCATCGTTTGGCAGGCCAATATCTTTTGAGACCTTGCACCCGGCCAGGAACAATAGTAGCGTTGTGATGAATATTATAATTATTGATTTCATGATAAATTATTTTAAAAGCAATAGCTGCTCAGGTTATTTTTAATTTAAGGTAACCGGCAGGTTCCGCACAAAGCTGCCGTTGCTTATAAATGAGTGTAAGTGCATGGCGGCGGCAAGTGCGGAATGACGGTTTTATTGTTAAATCGAAATCTGGTCAAATACCAAGTACTCCGTTAATTCATATATGCTGGTTGCATTACACTTGGTTCTTCCGCTTCTATCGTTTTCTTACGGCTGATCTTTTCCTGCAGGCTTTGAAAAATGACATACAATACCGGGATGATAAAAATACCAAGCAGCACACCGGTAAGCATACCACCTACGGCGCCGGTGCCTATGGAACGGTTGCCCATAGCAGATGCACCTGTGGCTGTGAGTAAGGGAATAAGTCCGGCGATAAATGCAAAAG
Source organism: Ilyomonas sp. (assembly GCA_965247435.1). Lineage (GTDB taxonomy): Bacteria > Bacteroidota > Bacteroidia > Chitinophagales > Chitinophagaceae > Ilyomonas. The sequence continues at coordinate 5,586,403 of OZ252019.1, forward strand.
AGGTCATGAGTATGGGGCGGAGACGGAGCTTTGCAGCTTCAATGGCTGCACGCGGTATAGAAAGCCCTGCCTTTCTCCTTTGCACGGCATATTCCACGATAAGAATAGCATTCTTTGCCAGCAAACCGATAAGCATGATGATGGCTACCTGCACATAAATATTGTTCTCAATACCGGTTATGCCAATGAAAGCAAATACACCCAGCAAGCCGGTTGGTATAGAGAATATTACTGCAAGCGGAAGAATATAACTTTCGTACTGAGCTGCTAACAAGAAGTACACGAAGATTAGCGACATCACAAATATCCAGGTGGTTTGCGAACCGGATTGTTCTTCCTCTCTTGTCAAGCCACCCCACTCATAGCTGTAGCCGCGCGGCAGGTAATTAGCAGCTACTTCCTCTACGGCTTTCAAAGCCTGGCCCGAACTGTAACCCGGTTTGGGAACCCCATTAATTGTAACCGCATTGAACAGATTATTTCTTGTTACTGTCTCCGGTCCATACACCTTTTCCAGGCTGATCAGCGATTTTACCGGAACCATCAGCCCCGCATTATTTTTTACCTGTACATCATTCAATGTGGAAGGGTCAATTCGGTAGGCAACATCCGATTGCAGTATCACCTTGTATTGTTTACCAAAGCGGTTGAAATCCGATGCCTGGTAACTGCCGTAATACACCTGCAATGTTTGCAGCAAATCACTAATGGAAACACCTAATTGCTTCGTTCTTGTTTCATCAATATTCAGTTTATATTGCGGATTACCTGTATTGAATGTGGTAAAGGCATACATGATCTCGGGGCGCTTCATCAGCTCGCCAATAAAGCCATTAGCGGTGTTGCTCAGGTCTTCCAGCTTGCCGCCGGTCCTGTCCTGCAGTATCAGCTCAAAACCATTGGTGTTGCCAAAGCCCTGTACCGTAGGCAGTGTAAAAGTGAACAGGTCTGCAGCAGAGATAACACTCAGTTTCTGATTTACTTCTCCCAGTATGTTATTAATGTCTTCGGTATGACCGCGGGTACCTGGCTTCTTTAGTTTTACAAATGCCAATGCACTGATGGGACTGGATGCATTGGTAATGATATTCATACCGGCAACGCTGTACGATTTTTCCACAGCCTCAACAGTACTTATAATGCTATCAACACTTTTTACCACCTTTTGAGTGCGCTCCAGCGAAGCACCGGCCGGCATGTTTAACGAATACAGGAAAATGCTCTGGTCTTCTGTTGGAATAAAACCGGTGGGCGTTTTGTTCACCAATATTACAGTGGCAATGGTAATGACTGCAAGCCCGGTTAAAGCCACCCATTTTGTTTTGATTAAAAACCGGAGGCTACGGCTGTAGCGGGTAGTGAGGTTTTCAAAGCCTGCATTAAAGCCATTGAAGAACCTGTTCTTAAAGCCTGTCGGCTTTACACCATTGTTGCTGTGATGATTGTTCTTTAAGAACAATGCAGACAATGCAGGGCTGAGCGTTAATGCATTTACTGCCGAGATTAAGATGGCAATTGCCAATGTAAAGGCAAACTGTTTGTAGAAGATGCCGGCAGGTCCCTGCATAAAACCTACAGGTACAAATACTGCAGCCATCACCAGCGTAATTGATATAATAGCGCCCGATATTTCACTCATGCTTTTGATGGTTGCCGCCCTTGGCGTTAAGTGTTCATTGTCCATTTTTGTATGCACCGCTTCCACTACCACAATGGCATCATCCACCACAATACCAATTGCCAGTATCAATGCAAAAAGCGTGAGCAGGTTGATAGTGAAACCAAACAACTGCATAAAAAAGAAAGTACCCAATATGGCTACCGGTACTGCAATTGCGGGTATAAGCGTAGAACGAAAATTTTGTAAGAAAAGAAATACGACGATGAACACCAGTATAAACGCTTCTACCAATGTATGCTTTACTTTTTCAATGGAAGCGTCCAGGAATTCTTTGGAGGAGTAAGGCACAAACACATTCACCCCTTTAGGCAAATCCTTCTTCACCTTGTCCATGATGCTGTTTACTTCCGTCAGAATATCGTTGGCATTAGAGCCTGCCGTCTGGTAGATGAGAATACCGGTTGAAGGGCCTTTGCCAACTGTAGCAACAGCGCTATAATTAAAGGAACCTAACTCTACTCTTGCAACGTCTTTTAACCGTATCATTGACCCATCGGTATTGCTTTTTAAGATAATGTTCTCATAATCCCCGTTGTTGCTCAGCTTTCCTTTGTATTTGATTACATACTCAAAAGATTCTTTACTGCCTTCGCCAAACTTGCCGGGTGCCGCTTCCAGGTTTTGCTCTTTTACAGCAGCTAACACATCCTGTGCAGACAAATCGTAGGCAGCCAAACGGTCGGGCTTCAGCCAGATGCGCATCGCGTAATCTTTAGAACCAAATATCGTAGCTTGCCCCACGCCATGCACACGCTGTATCTCGGGTACTATATTAATCTTGGCATAGTTCTGCAAAAAAGTTTCATCGTAAGCAGTGTCTTTACTATACAAGGCAATGGCCATGATAATACTGTTCTGCTGTTTTTGCGTGGTAATGCCAGCCTGTAATACTTCCTGCGGAATAAGGCTGCTGGCTTTTGCCACGCGGTTCTGCACGTTTACCGAAGCAATATCCGGATCAGTACCGGCCTTGAAGAAAACGCTCAGCGTCATCGTGCCATCGTTGTTGGAATTGGAGGTCATATACGTCATGTTCTCCACGCCATTAATGGCTTCTTCTATCGGGGTAGCTACGGAGCGCGCCACTACTTCGGCACTGGCGCCGGGATAAGCTGCGGTTACCAATACAGCAGGCGGCGCGATGTCCGGGAACTGCGTAATGGGCAACCTGGTGAGTGAAATGATACCCATCAATACCAGCAGTATAGAAATAACGGTGGATAAGACGGGGCGTTCAATAAATTTCTGGAGCATAAAAATGATTTAGACTGTTGGTTTGTTATTATAGTTGGGTCATTTTCCGGGCAAAGCATTCCCTGTCAGCACGAATGCTGAAAAAAATCAGGTTCAACTTATAATATTTAAATGGTGTTGTGTGTTGCCGGGAAAACGATAATTAAATGCTGTTGGTAATAAAAGTGATCTTCACATTTTTAGTTGCTGATTGCCACTGCCTGGTGCAGCACACTATCCAGGGATATGTTTTGCGGTGTAATTACGGCACCATCACGCAAACGCTGCAGCCCGCTATATACAATGGTTTCACCGTTTGCAACGCCGTTGGTTACAATGTAGTTGCTTTCGCTTTTGCCCGTAATGGTAATTTGTTTGCTTACTACTTTGTTGCTATCGCTTAACGCAAATACATATACTTTATCCTGCAGCTCGTAAGTAGCCTGTTGCGGCACCAGCAATTTATTTTCCTGGAGGAAAGGAATACGTATCCTGCCGGTAATGCCGGAACGCAATAACTTTTCAGCGTTAGGAAATACTGCTCTGAAGCTAATGCTGCCGGAGTTGTGGTCAAACTGACCTTCCACCAATTCTACTTTACCCTTGCTGTTGTAAATGCTGTTATCAGCAAGCTGGAGGTCAACCGAAGGAATATTCCGGATTTTTTCTTCCGCTGTTTTACCAGGCACATTGGCAAAGAAGGTAAAGAAGTCTGCCTCGCTCATAGAAAAATAAGCATGCATTTTATCTATTGAACTTACTACAGTGAGCGGATCAGTTTCGCCCCTGCCAACAAGGCTGCCCTGTTTATAATTGATGTGACCAACATAGCCGCTTACCGGTGCAGCAATCAGTGTAAAACCCAATGTAATATCAGCGCTGTTTTTGCCGGAAACTGCCTGCGTGTAAGCAGCCTGTGCCTGGTGAAGATTGGCCTGGGCAGTTTTTAACTGCACTTCAGCAATCACTTTATTATCTATCAAAGGTTGCAGCCGGTCCACTTCTACCTGTGTTTTTTCTACGGCCGCTTTTGCTGCCTGAATGTTGGCAGCCGCAGTGGTGCTAAACTGGCTGTATTCTTTACTGTTGATGCGAAAGAGCGGCTGTCCTTTTGTAACCCAGGCGCCGTCTTCCACATATATTTTTTCCAGGTAACCGCTTACCTGCGGACGGATCTCTACATTTTCGGTTCCCTGGACTGTAGCCGGGTATTCCTGCCAGGTAGTAGCAGAGCCGGTATTTAATTTTACAACGGGTAGTAATGGTGGAGGTGGGGGCGCCTGTAAATTACTGGCTTTGCCGGCGCAGCCAGCAAGAAAAAGTAGTGCTGCGTATAAGAAGTAGTTTTTCATACTGTTATTCAATTTGGTAGTTAAGGAAAATGATTTTGCGGAGGTTAAAAATGATGACATAGAAATTGAATTGGTTTATAAAATGTTATGAGTTAGATAATCAGGTTGCCACTACAGGCAGCTTGCTTTCGTCTGGAAATTTTTTGAAAAAGCCGTCTATTGCGGATGTATATAAGTGCCGGTCTTAACGGTTTCAGGTTGTTCCTGCAGTTTAACAACACCGCGCGTATCTGATTGTAAAGCAGTAACAGGTGATGGCGGGGGCGCCTGCGTGTAAACATGGTTGCCTGCCCAGGCAACTAAACAAAGAAATACGAGGTAAAGCGGATAATTTTTCATAATTAGATTATTTAACAGTGTTAAATGGTGAGTTTAAAAAAAACAGTTTCCAAACTGCTGTATCTGAGTACTTTATTATTTAAAATATAACAATATTAGATTATCTAACGCCGTTAACCATTGAGCAAAAAATTATCTGCTGATAGAGCTGATAATTCCTTCCAAGGCGTCTTTTAATACTTGCTTATTTAGATCTTTAAACCGATGTAGCTCGCTGTCGCCTGTTGCTTGCTGCCTTGTCATGTTAATTGATATCAATCCATGTACTACCGACCAAAATGTGTAGTACTTGGTATCTATGTATTCTTCTGTTCTCTTATCTGCCGGTACTATTTCTTCAATCTTATCCCACAGTAAATTACTTGCCCGCTGCACTTCAGCGCACGCGTTTTCAGCACAACAATTCGCTTCTATTCCAGACATGATCTGGTATAATTCCTTTTCTTTAAAAGCAAAATTCCAGTAGGCCATCCACATAGCTTCCAATTGCTCCGGCGGGTTAGTGAACTTACTGCTAGCCTCTTCTATCTGGTTAGCCAGTTTTATGTAACCAATACGGGTAAGTTCTTTTAGCAAAGCGTCTTTGTTACCAAAATATTCGTAGATAATGGGCGCAGTATAGTCTATCTTATCGGCAATTTTACGCATACTTAAAGCTGCCCATCCTTCTTCCTTCACTATCTCGAGAGAAGCTGCAAGGATATTGCATCTGGTATCATCTTTCAATTTTTGTATGCGGTCTTTGCTTGCCATTTTTTATTGGTGTAAAATAATCTAACACCGTTAAACAAAGGTACTATCAAAATGTTTGAACCAGCAAATCTTTTTTGTGAAAAAATTTGTTAAGAAGAAAAATGTATGGTAATGAAAAAACGCAAACAACCTTTAGAAGTACAATATACCAAGCTCTTTATAAAAACAGCTACCAAGTGATTGTGATATGCAAGAGCGATTTAAAGCAATATTATTTTATAAGAAACAAAGGATAATTGCGGGAGATACTTATTTCATTTACACTGCTTTTGCCCTGTCCGATTATACAATAAGAGTAGTTAGGAGTAAAATTTTAATACGCAAACATAACCACGTGTTTCCGATTACCTATATTTTCATGCGCCTTATCAACTTTACACATTTCATTTGGCCCCAACAAAAAATAGTATTTGGTGCTTACGGCAAATTTGAAGAAGTAAGCATTGCCTTGCTGCAGCCAGACGGGGAAATATTGATCGGCGGTAATAATTATGACGAAACCTTTTACTATCCTTCCAACAGTGTACTTCGTGTATTTAGTCCTTACACAGGTTGGCTTAGAATCAACTATTTTACGGACTTAAAAGAACAGAGCATTCAGAAGTATTTACAGCATGGCGTCGGCTTCAGGAAGCTGTACTGGAAGTAAGGCATCAGCCGCACGACGATTTGCAAATCGGTTACCAACTATCAAAGCATCCATAACTTGCCGCCCACAGAAAAGAAAAATGCTGTTCTTTAGGTGGCAAATATTACTTATAAACACCTTAAAGAAAGAGTTGCTTACATGTTTCTGATTACCAATGCCTGCAGTTTGTTTTCTCCGATTTGTTTGCTTCTAAGTGCTGTTTCAATTTCTTCAAGATTTTTTGGGTCAAAGTCAGGCTTAAAAGTGTTCTTTACAAGAGAAAGAATATGTCCCATCTTTAAGTGTACAGCCAACTTAAGAATGTTTTCTGCCAAGCAAAATATTCGATGTAATTCTATGTTAAGCTTTTGATGAACACTATACCTAACTGGTAAATAATCTTTTATTCTTGAAAGCTTTCTATTTCGGTATGCTGGCGGAATGGCAATTTCAGTGTTATTATAATATTATAAACGGATAAATCCATTAAGGATAAGTAGCTGGTTGCTCTGTAGCCACCGTTTAAATGATGAGCTATAAAAAACAATGAATGCAACCATAATCGTTTCAATGGTTTACTTCACTCCATGTTCAAAACAGCAGCAACAAAACACTAATCAGCTTCCGCAGTTTTTAATTAAAATTTTATTATAAAATATCTTTCAACACCTTCCACACATTCTCCACAACAATCAGGTAGCCGGCTGCCGTTGGATGAATGCCGTCTTCCTGGTTCAGCCGCGGGTCTCCGCCGACGCCTTCCAGTAAAAAAGGAATAAGCGTCATATTGTTTTTTGTTGCCAGTTCCGGATACAGGTTTTTAAATTCCGTTGCGTATGCCTGCCCCATATTCGGTGGTATCTGCATACCGGCCAGTACCAGTCTGACCTTCGGATATTTGCTTTTTACTTTATCAATGATAGCCTGCAGATTTTTTCTTGTGCCCGTGAGCGCTACGCCCCGCAAGCCATCATTCGCACCTAACTCCAGCACAAAAACATCTATCGGCTGTTGCTTCAGTACAAAATCAATACGTTGGTTGCCGCCGGCCGCCGTTTCGCCGCTCACGCCGCCATTGATTACTTTATATGGCAGGCGCATCGAATCAATTTTAAGCTGGATGAGTGCCGGGAAAGCCTCGTCCGGTTCTACGCCGTAGCCAGCCGTTAAGCTATTGCCAAAGCACAGGATCGTTTTTGTGGCAACAACAGGAGCAGTGGTTTTGCTCGTATCTGCGGCTGATTGTTTATTACCGGAGGTTGTATTGCCATTGCCGCACCCGGCGAAGAAGTACGTGAAAGCAACCATAAAAAAGAGGGCCGTTTTGTTCATAGGAAAGTTTATGCTATTGTAACAAATCCTTTTATCTTATTCCAGTACATTTAACGCAGTAACGGAAAGAGAGCAAATTAATTAAAACAGGAATGGCAACGATACTTTCAGTAAAAAACGTAAGCAAAACCTACAGAAGCGGCGACCGCACTTTAACGGTGTTAGACAACATTTTATTTGTTGTGGAAGAAGGTGCTACACTGGCCATCGTAGGTCCGTCCGGCAGCGGCAAAACCACATTGTTGGGTTTGTGCGCGGGGCTGGACCGGGCTTCTTCCGGAACGGTAGAGTTGCAAGGCATTGTCCTGGATAAGCTGAGCGAAGACAAGCGGGCGCAGGTGCGCAACAGGCATGTAGGCTTTATCTTCCAGAACTTTCAACTGCTGCCTACGCTCACGGCACTGGAAAACGTGATGGTGCCGCTGGAGCTGCGCGGCGAAAAGAATATTAAGCGAAGATCAATGGAGCTGCTGAATAAGGTAGGGCTTGCAGACCGCGGCCATCATTACCCGGCACAGTTGAGCGGCGGCGAACAGCAGCGCGTGTCTTTGGCGAGGGCATTCTCCAACAGCCCGTCTATCTTATTTGCCGATGAGCCAACGGGCAATTTGGATGCAGAGACAAGTGAAAAAATAGTGAACCTTTTGTTTGAACTGAATACGGCAGCAGGCACCACCTTAATACTGGTTACGCATGATATGGAGCTTGCTGCTAAAACCGGCAGGATTATCCGTATTAGGGGCGGGAAGATTGCTGCAGATGAGTTGGTGGCACAGGCGGTATAAATGGTTATTGGCATTTTATTTTATAAGTACATGGTCAACATTAAACAGACTCAAATTAGTAATATTGTTCGCTAAATTCTTCGCTGCAATGAAGCATTATTGCTGCTGAATTCACAGCAATGCAAAAGTTACATCGCAGCGTTGCAGGAAAACGTGGGGTATATTGTTTTCGGGTGGCTTTTTTCGTTCTTTTTTTCTACAAAAAAAGAATAGTAAACTATAAAAATTCAACTATAAATATTTTTGACGCTTTGCTTAGAACTATCACAAACACTTTTATATAGGCAAGCGTATATCGGTTACAGGGAGCCTGCACTAGGTATTGTGTGAGTGATTGCTTACAGCAATTTGTTGTCTTTCTTTTTTCTTTTGAAAAAAAAAAGAAACAAACCCTATCTACCGACCGGCAGGCAGGAAAGATGGAGGAAAACAGGTTCGCTCTGCCCCGCCAAACAGGCGGGGCCTCCACTTATTCTAAGATGGATTTATGTGGTTGTGTGCATGTTTTGGTTAATAAGAGAAATTATAAAAAAATTTATGAAAGCGCTCTTTATTTCTTAGCTGGCTTTATACGAAGCAAACGCTATCGGTCGTGTTTTCATTTTCTAAAAAATGAATAAAGGCGGCACAGTAATAAATCTAAAAGAAGCTACTTGCGGATAAATAATATAGAACAGATTATTTTTTATCCTTCGTGACTTTGTGTTTTCGTGGCTCCGACAATTGTAATAATAAATGTATCAACAGAAAGGATTAAATATCGGTTGGCTGGTGAAGATGGCCTGGCGCGACAGCCGGAGAAACCGGTCGCGCTTATTGCTTTTTATCTCCGCGATTGTACTGGGCATCGCTGCTTTGGTGGCTATCTATTCCTTGTCCGACGATCTGAACCGGGAAACAGATGCACAGGCCGCCACGCTCATCGGCGCCGACCTGGACATCAGCAACAGCAAGCCTTTTTCCAAGCCGCTGCTAACACTCATTGATTCTCTCGGCGACCGGCGCTCGGAGGAAAAGCGCTTTTCTTCCATGGTGTATTTCTCAAAAACCGGCAGCACCCGCATTATAGAAGTGCGGGCGCTGGGTGGCGACTTTCCCTATTACGGCAAGCTGGAAACAATACCTGCGGCGGCCCAAAAGGATTTTAGAAAAGGGCAGCAGGCTTTGGTTGATCAAACCCTGATGTTACAGTTTGGTGCGAAGGTTGGCGATTCGATACATATCGGCGATGCAGGCTTTGTAATTGCCGGCACGTTAACCGGAGCGCCGGGGCAGGCGGGCATTCAATCAGCCGTTGCGCCGATGGTGTATATACCTATTGAAACATTGCCGCAAACAGGACTGGTGCAGAAGGGCAGCCGCATCAATTACCGGTACCACATTAAATGGGACAACCCGGTGGTTATGAAAAGGGTAGAAGACCGGATTAAAAAACCGTTTGACCTCGAAGGCGTAAACTGGAGTACTATTGAAAGTCAGAAACAAAATACAGCCCGCTCTTTTCGCGACCTTACCCGTTTTCTTTCGCTGGTAGGTTTTATCGCTTTACTGCTGGGCTGTATCGGCGTAGCCAGCGCCATACAGATTTATATCCGCGAGAAGATTACTACCATCGCGGTGTTGCGCTGCCTCGGCACTACGGCTTTGCAGGCGTTTCTTATTTACCTGGTACAAATTATTGCCGTAGGTATTGCCGGTTCGCTTATCGGCGCAGCGTTGGGTACAGGCATTCAGCAGTTACTGCCACAGGTTTTGCAAACACTGCTGCCCATCCATATTTCAACGGAAGTATCATGGCCTGCCATTGTGCAGGGTGTGGTAACAGGCGTTGTGGTTGCCGTATTATTCGCCCTGCTACCGCTCGTTTCTATCCGGAAGATTTCTCCGCTCCATACTTTGCGGGTGTCGTTCCAGCCGGTTAGCGGGGCAAAGGATCCGCTTAAATGGCTGGTGTATCTGCTCGTTCTCCTTTTTGTAGTGGTATTTGCATACCTGCAATTAGGTACGTGGCAGCAGGCGGCCGTATTTACCGGCGGGCTGGCAGTTGCACTGTTCATCTTAACCGGCATTGCCGCTTTACTCATGTGGACCGTCCGGCGCTTCTTTCCCGCTTCCCGGAGCTACCTCCTGCGCCAGGGCATTGCCAACCTGTACCGGCCAAATAACCAGACCGGGATATTAATCGTATCCATCGGGTTGGGCACAGCGCTCATTTGCACTTTATTGTTTATTCAAACGATGTTACTGGCCCGCGTGTCGGTAACTGCCAGCGGCAACCAGCCCAATATGGTGGTGTTCGATATTCAAACTGCGCAAAAAGATTCCGTGCTGGCATTGGCCAAAAGGCAAGGCTTGCCGGTAACCGGAACCGTACCCATTGTTACGATGCGCCTCGAAGCCATCAATAGCATTACGCCGGCCCGTTTACGTACCGATAGCACCCTTCCGGTGCAGGGCTGGGTGTTTGGAAGAGAGTACCGGGTAACCTTTCGGGATAGCCTCATCTCTTCAGAGAAAATAACGACGGGTACATGGACAGGCCGTGCAAACGAAGGCAGCCTTATCCCTGTTTCGGTGGAAGCCCGGTTTGCGGGAAGCAATGGCATAAAAGTGGGCGATACAATGCACTTTAATGTGCAGGGCGCCCTCATGACAACGATAGTGGGCAGCCTGCGCACGGTTGACTGGAACCGGTTGCAGACGAATTTTATTATTGTATTTCCTGCCGGTGTGCTGGAAGGGGCACCGCAGTTTCATGTGTTGCTCACGCGGGTTGCTTCGCCGGCGGCCTCTGCCCGTTTTCAGCAGGCGCTGGTTAAGCAGTTTCCAAATGTGTCTGTTATAGATCTTGCGCTGGTATTGGGCATCCTGAAAGAGCTGATGGGTAAGATCGGATTCATCATCCGCTTTATGGCTGCCTTCAGTATGATGACGGGCCTGGTGGTATTGATTGCTTCGGTGTTAATCTCCAAATACCAGCGCATGCAGGAGAATGTATTGCTGCGAACATTGGGCGCTAAAAGCAAACAGATATTTATCATTACCGCGCTGGAGTATTTTATATTGGGTGCGATGGCAGCGGCCACCGGTATCTTGCTGGCAATGGCCGGAAGCTGGGCGCTGGCTAAATATACGTTTGAGACTACTTTTGCGCCTCCCGTTCTGCCGCTGCTGCTCATCTTTCTTTCCATTTGTATCTTAACGGTGGTGATTGGCGTATTTAACAGCCGCTCTGCGCTCAACAGGCCGCCGCTGGAGATTTTGCGGGTGGAGGTGTGAGGGTAATAACTACTATGTATTGCGTTCCAGCGTTATTATTTGGAAAAGACATGTCGCCTGCTCAATTACACGCCTAAAGATATAATCTGTTCTGAGCCTGATAAAAACAATGCGCTGCCGGCCAATCACGCGCTTACCGAACTACAGCGCCAACGGCTTTCTGAGATGAAAAAAATACTGAGCAGTCTTTCTTTTGAAAAGATAAAGGAGTTGGCGAAGCAGGTAAAGGAGAGTAGCGGTTTAGATTGTGCAGTAATGAAGATTACTGTCTGAATTTTTTATCGGTGGGTGAGATACTGCTTTAAGGTTTTAAGTGGTAACGTATTGAATGATAGCGCCTTGTTGCCGGTTAGTTTTTTATACAAAATACTGTGAATACTTAAAAAAGAAGTAAAAAAATGAAAGTGTGATCTTTATAATTTATTCTATTATTATATAAAGAGTACAAATTTAAAAGATGCCAATAGAAGGATAAGAAATAAGATATTTATTCTTATAATACTTCAGATTGCGTTTATAAATTTAATTTATTCGGCTACACTTTTCCTATAACTTTAATCTAAATTAGTCCACTTATGTTACCAAAACTCTTTCTGCTTTTTATAGCAGCTATTTTCCTGCTATCCGGTTGTAAAAAAGAAGTGGCTGAGATTAGTAAAAGCACTGCACTTTCTTTAGAGAAATCGGTTACTGCCTCTGTACAAACACTTACTGCCGATCCTGGATGGTATGGTTTTTATGCGGGCCCGGATGTTTTTAATTCTGATACACTTTTCGCTGCAGACATTATAAAGAACGGATTAGCGAAAATGCCTTTTTATTCTAATCGCAGAGAGGTGTTCTCTATTATTAATTACGCTATCCCTGCAGATCATAATATTTCCGGAGATAGCCTGATATACGAATTGAGAATAAAAAACCCTAAAGACAACTACCACCCGGATTGGGATGTATTTGCAGATATAAAAGGAACAGAACATGAAGCGTATGTAAGCTTCGTAGCTGATAGTGCGTATAGCCAATACACCCGTGCCTTTGTTGGCGACGCTCAATTTTACGGGAAATCACAACTTGTGCACGACTTTGAAACATTTGCTACCTTAAGATTGGTTTTAAAAAGTGACATAGCTACGATAAAGCTTAATGGTACGCTCCTTGGAACTATTAACTATGGAGCTGGTAACCGGGTCGGGCGAGTGAAAAGTATCCTCTTTGGTGGTAAAGGATATGTGTCTTGCACGTTTGTAAAATTATTAAATAGTGTAACCAACAAACCAATTCTTACTGAGAACTTTAATACAGATGGTAAAAGCACCATTGTGTATTATTAGGTCGTATGTACAACCTGAAATGAGATGATGTCAATAAAATAATATAGTACAGTCATTGGGTTTTTAAATGGAAGCTTAATTAGCAGCTTAGACCGATTGTAAATATAAGGAGAATGATTGCCCAACGCCGTATAATGGACGCGCTTCCGTTTCTTTTATTTGATGATTTATAACTTCCGGCGAAATTTACTCAACTCCTGCAAATACTTTTCTCTCACCCACCACACCACCACTTCCTCACGATAAACGACGCACAATGAAAAAGCAAACGACGGCTAACAGGGCGTATTCTGCAACCGTCACGTTGGGCAATTTATAAATATACTTGTCTGTAAATTTTTCGATGGATTCAATGGTATCGTGTTGCTTCATAAAGTGTTTTTTTGAAATGAAAAGGTACATAAATAACTAACTTAAATTCCCAACTACATCACCATCACAACCGTTTAATTTGTATATCCTTCAGCCATACCTGCTGGCCATGGTGCTGAAACATAATATGCCCGCTGGTGGCTTTGGCAAACTTCGGATTGTCTTTGTACTTGCTCTTGCTGATTAAGTCTTTTATTTGCGGAGAGTTTATCTCATACGTAACTACTTTCACGCCGTTTATCCAATGCTCTACATGTCCATGATCCACCAGTAACCGCCCGGTATTGTACTCGCCAACCGGCTTTAAATGCTTGTTCACCGGCGGTATTAAATCATACAAAGAGCCGGCAGAACGGATGGGCGCTTTGTCGTTAAAATCTATATCATCCAATAGCTGGAACTCAAAATTGTCTAACCAGTTAGGGCTGTTGCCATTATTTGATTCATGCGCCGATGCTTCCTGTATGTTATAAAACACACCGCTGTTGCCCGCTTTGGAAACTTTCCATTGAAAGGTAAGATCGAAATTGGTAAAGGTATCTACCGTTACGAGGTCAATATTCGGTACGCCGGTTTGTGCTGCCAGCGCACCGTCTTCTACCTTCCATGCCTGTTCAGGAAAAGAATCTAACATATAGCCTCTTAACTGCGCAGTGGAAGTGCCGTTGAATAGGGGCGTCCATCCATGAGTATTTTGTGCATTGCCGTTATTACCGAAAGCAACTATTAATATTAATAAAAGGAAAGCAGGAATTTTCATACGGTGTTTTTTATAACAGCGCAAATAACACACCTGTTTTAAGTTAGTCCTTAAGTTGGCCCGTTCGTTACAGGTTCATGCCGCCGGAAACTTCTATACGCTGAGCATTTATCCACCCGGCCTCTTCAGAACATAAGAAGGCAACAACACCGCCAATATCATCAGGCAGGCCAACACGACCTAATGCCGTTACGGACGCTACCTGTTTGTTAGCGCCGGTATTGTCCCGGATGACACCGCCACCGAAATCTGTTTCAATAGCGCCCGGCGCTACCACGTTTACGGCAATGCGGCGCGCGCCAAGTTCTTTAGCCATATACCGGGTAAGCGTTTCAATGGCGCCTTTCATAGAAGCATAAGCGGCGTACCCCGGTGAGCTGAACCGGGCCAGGCCCGTAGATAAATTAATGATGCGCCCGCCATCGTTGATAAACGGCAAGGCCTTTTGGGTTAAAAAATAAACGCCTTTAAAGTGAATGTTCATAAGCTGGTCAAACTGCTCTTCGGTCGTTTCTGCAAATGGTGCGTTGATGCCAATCCCTGCATTGTTTATTAAAAAGTCGAAGTGTGTTGCATGGAAGGTGCTGTTTAAGACATCGCTGAGCTGAACAAAAAATGCATCAAAACTTTGTATATCACCGGTATTTAATTGCAGCGCCGCCGCTTTTTGTCCTGTTTGCTCAAGTTCGGCCACTACCGCAAGCGCATCTTCCCTTTTACTGTTATACGTCAGTATTACATTAATCCCTTTTTTAGCCAGGCTGATGGCCATGTTTTTACCTAACCCGCGGCTGCCGCCGGTTACGAGTGCGATTTTGCTATTCATTGTTATTTTGTTTTTTTAAATTTTTTGTTTAAGAATTATCTTTTGCAAAGGATGTTGCTGCCATCTTCGCCATTTGATTAAACAGCATAGCCGGAGCAAGACGGCTGCCGATTTTTATCATACGCGCCGCGCCGGGATAAATCTCGTAAGTATCCCTCTTTAATCCTTCGATGGCTTTATTAATAACTTTTCCGGGTTCCATCAGCATCTTCGCAGCAAACCCTTTTCCCTCTTTAAACTTATCAATCAGCGGGGTGTTGGCGGCCGGCGCAAGCAGCTCAAACACTTTAATATTTGTGCCTTTTAATTGTACCCGCAGGGACTGTGTATATGAATGAAGTCCCGACTTGGAAGCGCCATAAATTGGTGACAGCGGAAAAGGAACAAGGGCAAGCCCGGAGCTGACATTTAATATGCAAGCCACAGGTTTTGTTTTAAAATGTGGTAAAAATTGCTGCACCATATGGATCGGTCCCGTTAAATTGATTTCCACTTCCCGGGTGATGTCCTGTAAATTTATAGCCTTGTCTTGCAGGTTTATTTTACGCATTTCACCGGCATTATTAATCAGCATATTAAGACCAGGAAACTGCTGTATTACTTTTGTATATAATTCAACAATGGCTGCAGGGTCGCTAACGTCGCTTTTAAAACAATGCACTCCCGGTAATTGCTTTTTGGTCTCGTCCAGCCTTGCCTGGTTTCGGCCGGTTATAATCACCGTATTAGTCAGCAAAAGCAGTTGTCTGGCAAACTCCAATCCAAGCCCGCTAGTTCCGCCGGTGATTAAAACCGTATTGTTGGTTAGTTTCATTTTGTTGTATTAAAGTAAGCAGGTAAATACTGCAGCAGCGGGTTCGTTCCTCTGCTTATGCCGGATTTAATTTGTTGAAATATGCCTTTAATTCTTCAGCACTTGAGGTAGCCCTTTCTTTGCTGGACCCAAATGTCAGTTCTGTTTTTCCCTCTTTTAATTGCTCAAAAACAGATGCTACAAAATCACTTACCGGGGGCGCAGCCATGTGCAGGCCTTTGCCGCCGAGGTCGGTATCAAGCGCGGGCGGAATCATTTCAATCACTTCAATATTTTTTAATTTGAGCAAGTGGCGGGCGGAAAGGGTAAACGAATGGAAAAAGGCTTTGGTGGCCGAATACACCGGCACTTTTGCAAAAGGCACAAAAGACAAACCCGACGTAATGTTGATAATGGTAGTTAAGGATGGTAACTGCAGGAACAGCGATGTTAAATGAAGCGGCGCTTCAATATTGATTTTAATTTCGTCTTTTGCCCGTTCAAAAAAATCTGCTTCTCCAATGTTCATCCAGTTTTGAATGCCTGCGTTATTTACCAGCACGTTTACATCGCTGTGATAACCGGAAACCCACTCAAAAAGTGCCGTGCGTTCGGCTTCTGCCGACAAGTCGCACACTTTGGTGATTACTCCAGGAAATTGATCCGCTGCTTCTTTCAAAGCTGCTTCCCGCCTTCCGCAAATAATAACGGTATTGCCTTCCCGGATAAACCTTTTGGTAAGCCCTAAGCCGATGCCCGTTGCGCCACCGGTAATTAAAATTTTGTTGTTTGCCAGTATCATCTTTGTATGTTTTAAAATAAGAGCACAAAGGTGGCTGCAAAACAAATGGGCTTGTTTGTAAATATCAATCCGTTATTTGCAAAATTCAAACGGAAGCGTCAGGAGCGAAAGCCCAACGGCGCATACGAGGTTTGTTTCCGGAAGAAGTTGGAGAAATGCGCCACCTCTTCAAACCCCAGGCAATAAGCGATTTGAGAAATGTTCCAGTCTGTTTGTTTCAGAAGAATTTTTGCTTCTTTAATAATTCTGCCGCTGATAAGGCCGGTCGTTGTTTTGCCGGTATTTTCTTTCAGTACTTTATTCAGATGATTAACGTGTACCGCCAAACGGTCTGCATAATCTTTGGCGGTTCGTAAAGCCAACTGTTGCTGCGGCGATTCGATTGGAAACTGGCGTTCCAGCAGTTCTAAAAAAAGAGATGATACGCGGGCGGAAGCAGTATGCGTCGGGTACAGCGCGGTTGCCGGCTGCAGCTTTTGCCCGTAATGAATCAGCTCCAGTACATAATTTCTCAGCAGGTCGTATTTATAAGCGTAGTCCGACGCTAATTCCTTATGCATCTTGTTGAAAATGATGCTGATGTCGCCGGCTTCCGCATCCGACAACTGGAACACAGGATACCCGTTTGCCCTGAAGATAGGCAGGTCGTCCAGCATAACGCCGCTTTTATTTTTAATAAGAAACTCATCCGTGAACACACAAAAATAGCCCGACTGGTCAGCATCCTGTGGTATCCAGTGATAAGGCACTTTTGGCGTAGCAAACAGGAGCGCATTCTTTTCTATATCAATCACCTTATCTGCATACTCGGCTTTGTTTCTCCCGCTGATTAAACTGATTTTATAGTATGCCCTCCGGTTGTAAGGCATAACGGGCTTTTTCTTAATCCGTTCCCGTACTTCCTCTACATTAAATACGTTGAAGTGCCCGATTTCTTTAGTATAGCCTTCCGGCAAAAGATAGTCCATGCCGCCTTCGGTACCGGCCGCAATTTGTTTATAAAATTCCTCGATTGTAGTGATGTCCATGTTAAAGTAGTAGTTGCAAAATTCAAATGTACAAAATAACAATTACTGATAATAAAGACAAATGCTTTGCAGCAGTTGAGTAGCCACTTATGTTTTAAAAGTTATAATCATTCTGTACTCCGCCGGAGCAATCGTTTTACTACTATGCATTAGAGTTTATACAAGTCAGATTTAGTAAGTAAGTTGTCAAAATCAGATAACTAAAATGAGTATGGTTATACGCTAAATTCTTCGCTCCGGTATAGCATTACAACTGTTGAGTTCACAGCAGTACAAAAGCTACATCAGGGCGTGTCAGGAAAACGTGATGTATATCGTTTTCATGCCGCTTTTTTTCGTTCCCGCTTCCACAAAAAAGAACAACAAACAATTGGTATATGTAACAGCTAATTTCGACGATCTGCTTAGTAAGAAAATTTTAGCCTTAAATCTGCCGAACATTTCTGACCTGTTGGGTAACTTATATCTGGTCTATTATCCAAATGATTTGAATTCTGCCGAAGTAAAAATCATAAGCGCAGTCATAGCACACAAGTCTTGCCTTAGGCAATTGATCGTTCTATATCTTTACCGCTGTGTATTACTTTTTACCATAAAATTCATCTTACATGTTCAGGTCGGGTTTATTATTAACTATAGCAGCTTTTGTATCGTACTATGCAACTGCGCAAAGTAAAACAGGCGAGAACCTGGTGCAGTATGTAAAGCCCATCATTGGTACGCAACGCATGGGGCATACTTATCCCGGCGCTACGGTTCCTTTTGGCATGGTGCAGTTAAGCCCGGATACCGATACCATACCGTACGAAATGAACGGGAAGTACAACCCGGATGTATATAAATATTGCGCCGGCTACCAGTATGATGATAAAACGATAGTGGGCTTCAGCCATACGCATTTCAGCGGTACCGGTCATTCTGATTTAGGTGACTTTTTAATTATGCCAACCGTTGGTGCTTTACAGCTAAACCCCGGTACGGCAGCCGACCCGCAAAGCGGCTACCGGTCCGCCTTTTCGCATACAAACGAAGTAGCGGCAGCCGGTTATTACAAGGTACAGTTAGACCGTTATCACATCCTTGCAGAGCTGACTGCCACTACCCGCGTTGGCTTTCACCAATACACATTTCCGAAGAGCGATAGTGCGCATATCATTCTCGATCTTATGCACAACATTTATAATTATGAAGATAAAAATGTATGGACTTTCCTGCGGGTAGAAAACGATACGCTGGTAACCGGCTATCGCCAAACGAGCGGCTGGGGCAGAACAAGAACCTTGTACTTTGCCATGGCTTTTTCCAAACCCTTTTACCAGTACGGCAATAAAAATTTTTCTAAAAAGCAGGTATATCGCGGCTTCTGGGGCAAATGGAACCAGGGCCGGAACTTCCCGGAAATAGCCGGCCGGCAGCTCAGGGCTTACTTCGATTTTAAAACAACCGAAGGCGAACAGGTAAAAATAAAGTTTGCCATATCGCCCGTAAGTACCGCTAATGCGCTGCTAAACCTGCGTACCGAAGCGCCGGGCTGGAACTTTGAAGCAGTGAAAGCCGCCGGGCAGGCGCAGTGGCAAAAGGAACTGGGTAAGATAACAATCCAAAGCAGGAGCGCAGAAGAAAAGCAGAACTTCTATACTGCCATGTACCATGCGTTCATCAACCCAACAATTTACATGGATGTTGACAGCAGCTACAAAGGGTTGGACGGGAACGATCATGTTGCTTCCGGCTTTACCAATTATACCACCTTTTCGCTGTGGGACACATACCGCGCGCTGCATCCGCTGTTCAATATTATCCAGCCAAAACGCAACAGCGATATGGTGCAGTCTATGCTGGCGCATTATAGCCAAAGCGCGGAGCACATGCTGCCGGTATGGAGTAATTCGGGTAACGAAAACTGGTGCATGACGGGCTATCACAGTGTATCGGTAGTAGCCGATGCGATTGTAAAAGGCAATGCGCCATTTGATGCGGCCGGGGCTTTGGAAGCGTGCATTGTTACGTCCAACCACCGCGGCTACGAAGGCTTAGGGTATTACCTCGACAGCGGCTATGTGCCTGAAGATAAAAGCGGTTCTTCCGTATCGCAAACATTAGAATATGCGTACGACGACTGGTGCATAGCGCAGGCTGCAAAAAAGTTGGGCAAAACGGATATATATGATACGTACAGTAAACGGGCGGAAAATTATAAGAAAGTGTACGATGCTGCTATCGGCTTTATGCGCCCGCGGTTGAGCGATGGCAGCTTTAAAAAAGAGTTTGATGCGATGCGCACGATTGATGAAGGTTTTATTGAAGGCAACGCCTGGAATTACAGCCTGTATGTGCCGCAGGACCCTGCATCGTTAATTAACATGATGGGTGGAAAGAAGCGCTTTGTAAAGCACCTCGACTCGCTCTTTACGATGGAGTTGCCGGATAAATATTTTGCAGAAACAGAAGACATCACGCGCGACGGCATTATTGGCAATTATGTACATGGCAACGAGCCTTCGCACCATGTGGCATACCTCTACAACTGGACGGATGAGCCCTGGAAAACCGAAGCAAGGATAAGGCAGATTTTGCCCATGCAGTATAAAAACACGCCGGATGGTTTGGGTGGCAATGATGATGCGGGACAGATGAGCGCCTGGTACATCTTCAGTACGCTTGGCTTTTACCCCGTAGCGCCGGCCTCCGACCAATACTGGCTGGGAAGCCCGGCGATAGACGGTGCTGTTTTAACGCTGGAAAACGGAAATACATTTACCGTGGAAGCTATTAACCAAAGCGATAAAAATGTGTATGTGCAAAAGGTGTTATTGAATGGCAAACCATTAAACCGCCGCTACATCACCCATGCAGAGATTATGAGTGGCGGCAAGCTCACTTTTTACATGACAGATAATCCGGTAAAGAAGTAACGATGCTAATGTTGATAACCATTATTAAAAAAATCGTGTTCCTGTTTATGGCGCAGCGAATGAACTTACTGTAAAAGCAGAAAGACCTGCTACCTTATCGGGTCTCGAAAGCGAAAGCGCAGTAAGCCACGAAAATCATAAATTGAACAGGCGCAAAGTAATGCATGGTAAATTGCCGGCATACATACAATTGCAGCAAAAGGCTGGCTTCATACAACTACCGTCAGTGCCGCGGATTTAAAACAGAAGTTAATGACGTTTGCATCAGTGTAAAACAAACTATTCAGTTAAACTTTATTCAAAACATAAGTTTCATCTATACCAATAATGTAAACAGAGTGATGCTATATTCTACCGGCAGCCTCTTCCTAAAACAATGCCCAATACAGCCGATGCAATAATAAGTATCCGGTAGATAAGGATATGCGTTTGCCGTCCTTTTGCCAAACGAATCTTTTCTTCGTTAATCCGCTCCCGTTCTTTTGCCCGCGCTTCCTGCTGTTGCATAGTTGCCGCAATCTGGTTTTTCAATAAATCAACCTCTTGTTTATAAAGCGCTGCCGTGCCCGCGCTTGCTTTGGAGTGTAATTCTTCCTTCGCTGTTAGCTGCGCTTCCAGGTTAGAAATCTGCTTTGCATAGTTAGCCTGCAGTTGCGTGGTAATATCTTCTACAAGTCTTGCCTTTGAGTTCTGCAACTCTTCGATAGTGCGGTTGTAAATATCGTTAAAATACTGGCCCAGCGCAGTAGGCGTAATGAATGCTTTGTCTGCTATTTTTTGCAACAGCGAATTGTCCTGCTGGTGACCGATAGCCGTAATGAAGTGGCAACTGACCTGCAGCGCTGCTTCTGCTATGGAAGGTTTATTAAATACTTCCAGCCGGTCGCCGCCGCCCCTGGAGATAATTAATATATCACTACTGCTGTGATGGTTTTGCAATGCTTCCACAATGTCCTGTTCAGAAGAGAGGTTGATGCGCACAAACTTAAAATCATAGCAGGAAATGGTTTCCTCAAGCTGGTGCCGGATATCGCTGTCTATAATGCCGGTCTTTCCTATCAGGATGATAACTTGTAATGGCTCGCCCTTTATAATCTTCATCTTAACAAATGCATCAACATCTTTGTACCCTGTTGCTGCCTTGCGCTGCAGTACTTTAAAAGCCTGTACCTGTTCTTCGGTGTATTTGCTTTCCTTTTGTTCTAATAATTCTGTGAGGTTCAGTTGCAGTTCAATCCGGGCGCCATTGACCTGCACTTTCTTGGTAAGGTAAGCGCAGCACTCGATGGTTTGCTGCGCTGCAAGGCCTGTTCTGATGAGGGCAGGCACGATCAGTGTAATGCAGGCATCGGACGCCTCATCTTTTAGCTGGTCGTAGTAGTAGCCGCTGTAGCTCTGCCCCCGGCCCGGCAGGTAAACGCCTCTGGCAGTAATGATCTTCCTGGTGGCTTCGCTGTTAAGCGCATTATTGAAGATGTTGACAATGGCGGAAGGATTGTACACCACACCGCTCTTTGCTTCTACGTTCATTGGAAGTATTAATTGTTTTCATAGTAATCAAACCAGCCTGCTAAACAATGAAAGCTTTCTTGCAAAGCAATTCGCCTGCAGCTTACTCACAATCTTACCTGCATCCTCAGCACCTTATCCATGCTTCCTTTTAGGAGCGCAATGTGTTTATAGTGCAGGTAAATTTTAATTAACCGGGAGTTTGCTTGGTTAGCACTGCTATTAGGCAAAATTAACTAAATAGTTTAGTATTTAGCTGTTGCAACAAATATACCGCCTCTGAAAAATTTTTGGTTTTACCGCGGCAGGTGGTTGCCGGAAACTGCTGAAACGACAATTGGAAAAGGCGCTATCGCTTAAGCCTTTACCAATATCAATGCTTCCCGCTATTAAAAAAGTGTGTCCTGCTTTCCAAATTGCGGGCGTATCTGAGCATCCCCCCAATGAAGCATTTGTTCAGACTGCTTTTCACCCCGCTGTTTCCGGTGGATATTTTTCCCGGTACCCTTATTAATTTAACAACTTCTCCGGTTCCTTTTCTGTCCTATTTCAGGAGTAATTTTTGCAACCTGAATCAGTGTTCATAAAATTCACAAACCTGAAGTAAGCAACGGCCTATGGAAGCGAAGAAGGAGATGAATAGCGCATTCAGCCCTGCACCAGGCATCCCTCCAACGTATTGGCTTACCCGCTTTGTTATCCTGCGCCTGTTAGGAGTTATTTATGCTGTAGCTTTTCTGGTCGCTATCAATCAAATCCTTCCCCTGATCGGTGCGGATGGTCTCACGCCTTTGAATCTTTATTTAAAAAATATAAGCGGGGCATTAGGGTCTGACGGAGCAGGTTTTTTGCGCCTGCCGTCTGTCTTCTGGCTCTGGCATTCCGATATGGCGCTGCTTACTATCGCTTGGCTTGGCTTCCTGGTGTCGTGCATGGTAGCAGCAGGCTACGCTAATGCACTAATGCTTTTTGTATTGTGGTTTCTATATATGTCGTTCGTTCATGCGGGGCAGGAATGGTATGGCTATGGCTGGGAAATCCAGCTTACCGAAACCGGCTTCCTTGCCATCTTTCTTTGCCCACTGCTCGATGCGCGGCCGTTTCCGCGCTACCCGCCGCCAATGCCCGTCATCGTTTTATTCCGGTGGCTTATTTGCCGGATTATGCTTGGCGCGGGGCTGATCAAATTGCGCGGCGATGAAATCTGGCGGAACGGCACCGCGCTTTATTACCACTTCGAAACGCAGCCTATACCCGGCCCGCTTAGCCGCTGGTTTCACTTTCTGCCACGCGCCGTGCTGAAGGGCGGCGTATGGTTTAACTGGCTGGGCGAGGTGGCTGCGCCACTGTTCGTATTCTGGCCGCGGATCGCCCGCCATATCGCCGGTGTAGTGATTGTATTATTCCAGCTAAACATTGTCCTTAGCGGCAATCTTTCTTTTTTAAACTGGCTCACCATTATCCCGGCGTTAGCCTGTTTCGATGATGGCTTCTGGGCGAAGCTTCTTCCACACGCGCTTGTTCGCAAAGCGGCCGCTGCCGCTGAACGTTCTGAGCCGTCCCGGTCTATGCTCACGGCCGCCTGGGTGGTAACCGTAATTATAGTATTCCTTAGCGTTCAGCCGGTATTTAATATCCTGTCGCCGGGGCAGGTGATGAATACGTCATTTGATCCGCTCGATCTTGTGAATACGTATGGCGCCTTCGGTACCGTAGGGCAGGAACGGCTGAACGTGGTATTTGAAGGCACAGCGGATAATGACTCTACCGATAATGCGCATTGGCAGCCTTATATCTATAAAGGCCTGCCGGTGTTGCCGGATAAGCAACCGCCGCAGGTTGCGCCTTACCAGTTGCGGCTGGACTGGCAGATGTGGTTTGCCGCTATGTCCACGCCCAATGAATATCCGTGGACGGTAAACCTTGTGTGGAAGTTGCTGCATAATAATGGCGGCGCGGTAAGTTTGCTTGCCGGTAACCCTTTTCCGGGCAAACCGCCGAAATATGTGCGGGCCGTATTGTACCGCTATGCCTTTGCAAAGCCCGGCAATCTGCAGCATCTTTGGTGGAACCGAGGGCGGGTGCGTCTCTGGCTGCCGGCCATGTCGGCAGACGATCCGAGGCTGATTGATTTTGTAAAAACGGCAGGATGGGTTCGGTAAAATGAACACGTTAATAAGGATTGAACAATGGTAAATAATGCCGGAACAATAATCATTGTTTCTTAAACTTTAGACCAGGAATGATAATTTATTTATGTAGGTAGCTCAGGAATATTTGTCTTGTAGAAGCATCTTGTTAATACAGAAAATATAATGTTCTTAATGACTTCGTAGGAATCTCCTGTGAACAGGAAGCTCCTACAGAGCTTGACCGCTTTTATGATAACTGTTCTCTATAAACAGGCAGCTCCGATAGAGCTTAGATAAATACATCGGAGGATTTTTTAACTATCCACGCTGTTCTATGTAAGATAAAGGGGCAAATGGTTAGATAGTATCTTTCTTTAAGATAGCTACAAGTATTCCGATAAATGAGGAATAAAACTGATGATGAATAATGATTGTTTCTTTGGCTGTATAATGTAATATGAACTGTAAGTATGAATTGGTGGCGCATGCATAGGGAAGAGTAGCGGGACTATTCTTACCGGAAGTAAAGCTTGTAACACAGCGGACACGCCCGAATTGTCATTTAAATAAAAAACAACCGGATAATATTGAAAGCGGTTTTAAATGTTATCGCTTAATTAAACTGCATTACTATGACGAGAAAAGACTATGATGCCATCGTTGTAGGTTCGGGCCCAAACGGCCTCGCTGCTGCTATTACCATGCAGCAGGCAGGACTGTCTGTGCTTCTGATAGAAGCAAAAGAAGAGATCGGTGGCGGGCTGCGCTCTGCAGAACTTACTTTACCCGGTTTTGTGCATGATGTGTGCTCGGCCATTCATCCGCTGGCAGTTGGCTCGCCTTTTTTTAAAACACTTCCGCTGGAGCAGTATGGACTGCAATTTATTCAGCCGACAATTGCGGCGGCACATCCTTTTGACGGCGGTACTGCTGCAGCCTTATACCATTCGGCAGAACAGACCGCAGCCTTGCTGAGCCGTGATGAAAATTCGTATTTACAACTGATGAAACCGCTGGTTAGAGATTGGCCGGGGCTTGCGGCTGATGTACTCGGGCCGTTGCGCTTTCCCAACAAGCCTTTTGCCATGGCGCGGTTTGGCGTACATGCCGTTACCGCTGCCACATACCTGGCCAAACGTTTTACCACCAGGGAAGCACGAGGCTTATGGGCTGGCATGGCGGTGCATTCTATGCAGCCTTTATCCAACGTCACTACTTCCGCTATTGCGCTCGTATTAATGGTTAACGGGCACCTGAGTGGATGGCCATTACCCAAAGGCGGGTCGAACGCAATAGCCACTGCACTTGCCACCCATTTCAGGGCGCTGGGCGGCACTATAGAAACAAATTTCCACGTTCGTTCATTACAGCAATTGCCATCCGCCCATGCGGTACTGTTTGATGTAACGCCAAGGCAGTTATTGCAGATTGCAGGGCACCGCTTCTCTTCCCTGTACAAGTGGCAATTGGCACGGTACCGCTATGGCATGGGCGTGTTTAAAATAGATTGGGCGCTGGATGGCCCCATACCTTTTACAGCGCCGGCCTGCAGAGCGGCAGGAACGGTTCATTTAGGCAATACGCTGGAAGAAATCGCCGCTTCGGAAAGGCTGACGGCAAAGGGCAAACACCCGGAAAAGCCTTTTGTATTACTCGCTCAGCAAAGCTTGTTCGATCCGTCGCGCGCGCCGGGAGGCAAACATACAGCCTGGGCATATTGCCATGTTCCCAACGGATCAACAACGGATATGACGGAAAGGATAGAGCAGCAGGTGGAGCGGTATGCGCCGGGCTTCCGGGAAAGGATACTGGGCAGGCATGTGATGGACACAGCACAGATAGAAGCGTATAACCCCAACTATATCGGCGGCGATATCAACGGCGGAGTTATAGATGCCGGCCAGTTGTTTACAAGACCAGCCTTACGCCTGTCGCCTTACAAAACATCAGCTAAAGGGTTGTATATCTGTTCGGCTTCAACGCCGCCGGGCGGCGGGGTGCATGGCATGTGCGGCTATCACGCAGCTAAGAGAGCGTTGAAAGATATTTTTAATAAAGAAGCGCCGGCGTTGGGATAACTTATTTGTAAAATTTATCGCTGCATCTCCGAATCATCCGGTAATATTTTTTACATTCATCTGTCCGGAGCAGGTACAGATGGGACGTTGTGTTTACCGGTATGATGCTTATTTTATCGTAATGAAGAAGCCTGAATGTGAGATGTGCAGCCTTGGCCACTCTCGCTTGCTGCGGCAGAAGAAACTTTTATTATTTCCTTTAATCCCGGGTAATGTACTCAAAAATGGTTGGTGGTATTTTGATATTTTAGTATTAATATGCCGTGGTTAATCTGAAGAGGAAGCAGGCGCTGCTGGAGAGCAACCTGTCAGAAATAGGATTGATGCTTATACGAAAAAAGTAAGGGGTTGAACACTTGTGGTGTTCAACCCCTTTTTTTGGTAAGCGGCATGTCTAAAAAAACTCATTTGGTGTTTGATAAAAAGATATACCATTTGATGAAGTTGACACGGTGTTCCCTGCTTAGTCCCCGATGCAGGTCGAGATGGTTTTTAAGATGCCCAAAGTACCCTTCAATACCATTGGTAGTAGCTGGTATTTTGTCGTTGTTGAGGTAATGGAACATGTTAGGTAAAGCTCTTTTGATGCTAAAGTAAGAGCGCCTTAACAGCTTGTGTTTGTACCAGTATCTTCCTGTGTCTTTGTTATAGGCTTTTTCAGCGAGGTAATCTTTATGCCTGTTGTACCAGGCGGTTAGTTCGTTGGTCCAATGGAGGCGGTCATTAGAAGACTTGATTTTAAGAAGCATCAAAACCAAAGTTCTCAATTCTACCCCTGCCGGATGCTTTGGAAACCTTGTGAGCCACAGCAAGCACATTCTTTGGATGTGTACCAAACATCGCTGAACAGCAACGCCGGGAAGGGATTTTTTAATTGCTTTAAGCGTACTTTTATGTCCATCGGTGGTAATGCTGTCGATGTGAACACCCAGCTTGATGAGGTTATCTAAGTCTTCTTTTATTTCGCTAAAATGTTCTCCGTCTGTAATGCGGATGAGCTGTGTATAACCATCCTGATCATCCTGATAGCACACTACACAAAACTGCTTAAAATAGGTTGCATCCATTCGCAGATGAACATCCTTGCGCTTAATAAGCTTTACCTGAGGAGACTGCTCTAAAAAAGTATAAAACAATCGTTGCAGAGCAGCTCTTGACAGCCTGCTGTCACGGCTCAATGTCGCGTAGGTTTGCCTTTCCAAAATCCACTTTTCAAACCAGATAAAATAATTTCTAAGACGCTGCTCAGGAGCACTCCTGGTAAACAATATCCCACAATTGTTGCATTTAAATCTTTGCTTACCTCCACGCTTCCCCCACCTGATTACTGCCAAAGAACCGCAAGCCCAGCACCGCTTTTTGTATTACTGTTCATACAACAAAAAAAGTTTACTGAAATCACTTTCAGTAAACTTCCTTCAAACCTTTACCTGCATTGCCTTTTAGAAGATTTTACCAACCATTTCTGAGTATTATACCTAATCCCGCATAAAAAACAAATATGGTGCGTCTTTAAAAATCAAATCCGGTACAAAAAATTATTTCGGTACAACTACTTCTTATAATTTTATCTGGCCGGACTTTGATTGCCAAACAGTTTGCAGTCTTATTTAATTCCTGAAATTATCCTCAACAATATAACCGTATGAAAAAAATCGTATTGCCGCTGTCGCTGCTCATGAGCAGTATTGTATTTGCACAAAACAAAGACTATCCCATACAAGCTGTGCCTTTTACACAGGTCAGGCTCACCGATATGTTCTGGCTGCCGCGTATTAAAATCAACCGGGATGTTACCATACCTGCTTCGTTCCAGCGGTGCGAATCTACCGGGCGGGTGAAAAACTTTGAAATGGCGGCTGCCCGTACCGGTAAGTTTTGTACCATTTTTCCTTTTGATGATACGGACATTTATAAGACGATTGAAGGTGCTTCCTTTTCTATCAGCCTGTTCCCGGACGCGGCGCTGGAAAAGTACATGGACAGCCTGATAACCAAGGTAGCAAAAGCACAGGAGCCGGATGGTTATTTATACACCGCCAGAACTATTGACCCGGCGCACCCGCACCAATGGGCAGGCCCGGAAAGATGGGTAAAGGAAAGAGAACTGAGCCATGAACTATATAACTCCGGCCACCTGTACGAAGCGGCGGCTGCACACTATATGGCTACGGGCAAAAAGAACCTGCTGAACATTGCTTTAAAGAATGCCGATCTTGTATGCGCTGTATTTGGTCCTGCGCCTGCGCAAAGAAAAGTAGCGCCCGGCCACGAAGTAGTAGAAATGGGGCTGGTGAAACTATACCGCATTACCGGTAAAAAGGAATACCTGCAAACAGCCAGGTTTTTCATTGAACAAAGAGGCCATTACAACGGCTACGATTCTACCAGCAAAGATGAGTGGAAGAACGGCTCGTACTGGCAGGATGATAAACCTGTTGTTGACCAGGACGAAGCAGAAGGCCATGCCGTGCGCGCCGGTTATTTATATTCGGCTATGGCAGATATTGCTGCACTGACAGACGATAAGCAAATCTTAAACGCCATTGATAAAATATGGGAAAATGAAGTAAGCAAAAAGATTTATGTACAGGGCAGCGTAGGCGCTGTAGGCAACGGCGAACGGTTTGGCGACGATTATGAACTGCCGAATGCAACTGCGTATAATGAGACCTGTGCGGCTATTGCCAATGTATATTTTAACCAGCGCATGTTTTTGCTGCACGGCGACGCGAAGTACATTGATGTGCTGGAAAAAACATTGTACAATGGCCTGATATCCGGCGTGGGCATGGATGGCAAATCATTCTTTTATACCAATGCCATGCAAATAAAAAACAGCTTTGCACATCCCAATATGGAAGCCACACGTTCGGGCTGGTTTCCCTGCTCCTGCTGCCCTACCAATGTGGTAAGGCTTATCCCGTCTATCCCCGGTTATGTGTATGCACAGAAGGACAATGCCGTTTATGTCAATCTATTTATCAATGACAACACTACCTTAAAGGTTAGCGGCAAAGCGGTAAAAATTGTACAGGAAAATAATTATCCCTGGAGCGGTGACCTGAAGTTTTCGGTAACTCCTAACAGTCCGCTCTCTTTTAACCTGTTGGTGCGCATTCCGGGCTGGGCGCAGAACCAGGCCATACCTTCTGATCTTTACACCTACACCAATACAACCGATACAAAAACGGCCATTAAAATTAATGGTCAGCCAACGGATTATACCCTGCAAAACGGCTACGCGGTGCTGAACAGAATATGGAAAAAAGGGGATGTGGTAGAAGTGAGCCTGCCGATGGAAGTAAGAAAAGTAACCGCCAATGCCAATATAAAAGACGATATTGGTAAAGTGGCGCTGCAGCGCGGGCCGCTGATGTATTGCGCCGAGTGGCCGGACAATAATGGCAGGACTTCCAATATTATTATGCCGGCCGATGCCAGCTTTACTACGGAGTACAAGCCGGATTTGCTGAACGGCGTAACGGTAATTAAAACGCAGGTACCGGCGGTTATTGTGGGCACAGACGGGTATAGTGTTTCTACCACCAGGCAGCCTTTTATAGCCATTCCATATTACGCCTGGGCCAACCGGGGCAAAGGGGAAATGATGCTGTGGTTTCCAACAAAAATTACCGATATAGATTTATTGAGTAAGAATGCTGATCTGCCGCTTTAACCAAACAGTAAACCGCTTTTTACTTTGACTTTCAAAACAGTGGAATTATACTCATTTGCAAAGGACATCCTCAATTAAAAATCTCCGATCCGGTTTAGCCGTCATTCCTTCTTTCTTTTTGCGCAGCCGATAGAGATAATATGGTAAAACGCTATAATGGCAGTTAAAAATTAACAGCGTTAAATTGGCAGAAGAAGAGCGCTTGCTGATTGCTGTTCCAGATATTTCATGCGCGCAACAGGAAGGTGCAAAGATGCCGTTTTAACCATACATGAACGCTGTACTGTTGGCAGCTTATAACCACATCGCTTACAAAATTTTCCACAACAAAAAGGCTGCGCCCGAAAGCAGCAGCCTTTTTGTTGTTATACAATGAGTATGTATTTATATTAATCGCCTACTTATGCCGTTTCTTCTACCGGTAAAACAATTGAACGACAAAAACTGCAATCACGCTATACAACACATAAGCGCCGATAATAACGCCGGCTACCTTGCCCCATTTTGAAGACGGTGCACCTGCCTGCCGGAAGATATTATAACTGATCAGCGTGGCTGCCACGCCGATGCCGCCGCCAATTGCGCCGCCGAGAAAAATGAGCAGCAGCGGAATGGCGCCAACAATATATTGAAGCGGCGTCAGCTTATCTGCAATGCGGTGCTTAATGCCATTAATTGCTAATTGAGGAACCATGTCGGGGAAAGAAGGTTTGGGAAAAGCTTTTACAACCTCCTTGTTGGTTGTTGGGATAAGAAAAGGTTTTCCCCGTTCACGCAGTTGCTCTACCGGAATATTGTTTTTAAACAATCGCATCCTGCCCGTCCAGGCATTTGTTTCCATTTCAAAATTATCATTGGGAAAATCCGGTAACCTAAAATTGTACTTCATATTTGCTTTCTTGTTGGTTTGTTTATTTCTTGTCAAATACAATGCAAAATTTATTAGCGAAATGCATTATTCATCAGGCAAAACAAATTTTTATTTCACCACCTCTACCGGGAAATCATTACCAAAGCCATAGCTCGCGGGATATTGCACAGCGCCTTTGTATTTCTGTGTGAGTTCCGGCACCGCCGTTTCCAAATACGCCTTCAGTTTGTTGACCGTTATCTGGTGATCGCCGCTATCGGCACCGCCCTGCAAGCCTTGCAGCAAAGCATAGGTAAACACGCCATGCCCCAACTGCGAAAACTCTTCGGCATATTGCTCGCTGCCGCTCGCCGTAAGCCAATGCGTGCCGGTGCTGCGGGCTAATTGCGCAATGGCTTTTTCCTCCGCTACACCACGCGATGCTACAGCCTCCAACGCACCGGCGCTCTGGCAGGCATCAAGAATAAAAAGCTGTTTTTGCGCCCTGATATTTTTAGAGAAATCCTGCAGCTCGGCTGCCGGAATGCCTTTCTGCGCCAACGCATCATCGGCGCCATAGAGTTGCACCACATCATAAGGAACAATGTAAAAATCTTTCTTCGCTTCATCGCTCATTACGCCATGACCGGCATAGTAAAAGATAAACACATCCTGCGGTTTGGCTTCTTCTTCTATCGCTTTAAAATTCTTTTCGATATTCGTTTTCATGGCATCTGCATCGGTAATAAAATGCAGCTTTACGGAGCCATAAATGGCGCTGCTGTTCTTTTCCATTTCGTTTTTAAAAGCCGTAGCATCTGCCAGCGCATAGTTAAGATTGTACTTCGGATTTTTATAGGTGTTGACGGCTACTACCATCAGGTGCAGCGTGGTTGTATTATCCGCAATCGTGTTCTCTTTCGCTTTATAATTCAGGATGATTTCATCGGGCACGCTCTCGGTGCGCTGGCTGTTGATGGCAACGGCTTTTATCTCATTCGCACCATTGGTGAGTGTAAGTGTAAAAGCTTTGTTTTGCTCATTCGTCTTATCATTATCCACCACTAAGTTCCGGCTGGTGGTGGTAATGAGCTTGCCGTTTTGATACAAACGAATCTCATC
Organism: Ilyomonas sp.; assembly: GCA_965247435.1. Taxonomy (GTDB): domain Bacteria; phylum Bacteroidota; class Bacteroidia; order Chitinophagales; family Chitinophagaceae; genus Ilyomonas. The sequence continues at coordinate 5,617,982 of OZ252019.1, forward strand.
TATCACATCATCCGGCGCGCTTGCCTGCACCGAAAAAGAGACCTGGTCGTTATCGGTATCAAAGGTGGCAACGGCATTCTCCAGCACTAAATTCCGAAGCTTTGGATTGTAAACAATCTTCACTTTCGGGGCAGGCTTTATGGTGTTAATATCAACGATAGGCGGCGCAAAACTTTCGTTGTTCAACAGTCTTGGCAGCAAGCCAGGCGTATAGAATTGCTCGAAGGCAGACTCCAGCGGAAGCACTTCCAAACCGCGCGTGTAATACATCCCGTGCATCCCGTTTTGTGTGCCGTCGAAGCGCCCGGCTTTATCAACAATTACCCAATCATTCTCACCGAAAAATACCAGCGTGGCTACCATTTCCCGCGTGCTTAGATTCCATATACGAATGGTTCTGTCGAAGCTGCCGCTGAACAAAAATTTGCCATCCGGCGAAGCAGCAAGCGAGGTAGGCGAGTTGTTATGACCCGTGAGCACAGCCGTTACTTTTTTCGTAACGATGTCAACGATTTTAATAGTCGTATCGGGGAAGGCGCTTTCGCCGGTACACACGGCAATCTGCTTTTCGCCGGGCAAAAAGATCAGGCTGTTGATGGTGCCGGTTGCAACTTTGATGCTATCGGTTTCCCTGCCGCTCTCCGTGTTCCAGAAACGGATATTGCCAAACCCATCGCCGGTGATTAAAGTGCTTTCATCCTTGCTCATTAATAAACGCATCACGCTGGTTACCTCAGCATACTGTCCTGCATGATAAAAGGTTTGTTTGATGGCGCCTGATTGTGCATCTACTTTCAAAACTTTATCACCGTTCGATAAGCCGGCATACACATACTTTCCATCTTTGCTGAACAATAAACTTTTGGTTTTTTCGGGTAATAAGAAGTCGTTGGCTTTCGTAGCTGTTGGCAATGTGCGGATGAATAAATGCGGCTTGTCTGCAAAATAATCGCTGATTGCCAGTTGCTGCCCGTCGGCGCTTACAGCCACAACAGTTCCGGGCGCGCGATAGCCATTTCTAACAGAGTCGCCGGTAGTTGTAGAGAATACTTTCAGCCTGTCGAAATTTCCGGCTACCAGGTATTTGTTATCGGGTGTGTATTGCATCGCATCGCTAAACCTGCCGGTGCTTTTATAACTCTTGCCCAGCACGCCTTTTTCAAGATTCATTACCTGTATAAATCCATTCTGGAGAAAGACTCCGCTGCTCATAACAGCAAGCGATTTCGCATCGGGCGACAATGCCATATTGTAAATAATATCTGCCGTGCCGCCCAACTGTTTCGTCATTTTAAATTGTGCAAAATTGTATTGGCGGATGATCTGGTCGTAGTTGCCGAGAAACATGGTTTTACCATCGGGCGTAAACGCAAAACCTGATGGAAAAGACATATTATCGGTCAGCTTTGCTATGCGTTTCATTGTTTGCAAATCATATACATAAACGGTGCTGTCAGCACCGCTCATTACATAACGGCTGTCGGGGCTGAACGCTACGGTTTTAACGGCGCCTGTTTGTCCTTCAAAAATGTGCGCAACGGCTTTTGTAGCACGGTTGATAATGGTAAGGCTGGCATGATTGCTTTTCATTTCTTTGGTGTCATCATCATTCAGGCTCAAACTGTTCAGCACATCGTTTTTACCATCCACAAATACATAACCTTCCGCCACAAACCACTTGCCGTCGGGGCTTAGGTAATGCGCCATATTCTCACCGAAATCTTCGGTGCCGGTTAGGACGCCGGCTGATGGATTGATGTGAATGATTTTGCCTTTGGTGATTGCCAGTAATTCTTCGTTGGATGCAAAGCGAAGCGATTCCAGATCGCCCTGCGCTTCTATGCGTTTTATCAATGTCATGCCATCAGCGTTCCATAGTTTTATTTCAAACCAATGCCCGTCTTTTGCATCCGGCTTTTTAAACGCACTCGCCGTTGCCAGCACGCTGCCGTTGGGGCTGAAGGAGAGCGCTATAATATCATCGGGATGAATTTGTGCCGCAAAAACTTCTTTCGCATTGCTGCCTATGTTGTACACACGCAGTTCCTTATAACTGCCGGCAACCAATTTTTTTCCATCGGGGCTGAAGGCAACCGAATTGACCCAGTTGGGAAACCCTTCCAGCGCTTTCAATTCACGCCCGCTCCTTATATCCCAAATGCGCACCGACTTATCCCAACTGCCGCTGGCTAATAATTTTCCATCGGGTGAAATGCTTAATTGGGTAATGCTTTCGGCATGTCCGCGCGGAATCATCAGCTCGGGTTTTTGGGCGAATGCCAATAGTATAAACGAGCAAAAGAGGAAAGCGAGGTAAGCTTTTTTTAGCATAGAAAATAAGATGTTTAAGAATGCAGTTGTTTGTATTATCAGTAAATTTTTATTTGAATAAAAGATAACCGCGCCGTCATTCCGTCCCGCTTAAAGCGGGACCCCCGATACGATGCTGCACCTTTACGCTTTTGCGAGGGCTTTAGCCTGTGGCGTCTTTAACGCCATGCGGAATCTGATTTCAATAGTTTCATACTTCTAAATACTGTGAAATGATTTATATTACTTCAAGAAAATCATAATGTAGTCATCAGATTCCGCACAAAGCCCTCGTAAGATTGATTAAATTATAAAGCAATGTTGAGGGCAATTGCGGAATGACGAAACGCAAGCCTGCATCGTTTTACTTTATCACCTCCACCGGAAAATCGTTGCCAAAGCCATAAGAGGCGGGCGTTTGCTGGCTGCCATTATATTTCTTCATCAACGCCGGAACGCCGTTTTGCATGTAGGTTTTCAAGCCGTCAACGGTGATCATTTTGTTGCTTGCCGCTTCTCCTTTCAAAGCCTGCAGCAATACATACGTAAACGCACCATGACCCAGCGTGGAGAACTCGTTGGCGAATTGCTGCGCACCGCTCGCCGCCATCCAGTGCGTGCCGGTGGCACGGGCAACTACGGCTATTTTTTTTTGCTGATTGCCATCCACACTTAGCATATCGGCAAACGCGCCGGCGCTTTGGCAGGCATCTAAAATAAACAACTGTTTTTGCGCCTGTATATTGATGGCATACTGCTGCAAGTCTTTCGCTGCGATGCCGTGTTCTTTCAGGGCTTCATCTACATTATGCAAATCGGCAACATCGTTAGGAACCAAATAGAACTCTTTGTTGCCTTCGGCTATCACGCCATGACCGGCATAATAAAAGATAAATACATCCTGCGGCTTTGCATTTTGCTGTACCTGCTGAAACGCTGCGCTGATGCCGGTTTTATCCGCCTGTGCATCGGTAACGAAATACGTTTTTACATTGGTGATAATCGTCTTCGCATCCTTCTCTACTTCTTCTTTAAAAGCCGTTGCATCAGCAAGCGCATAATTCAAACTCATCTTCGGATTTTGATACGCATTGATTCCAACGACAACCAGATGAAGCGTTGCGTTCTTATCAATCTTATCAAGAATCACATTCGTCTTGCTGTTATTTACAGGTGTAACTATTGAACCCGCAGCAGCATCACCGTTATAGCTAACGTTTATAATATCCGGCTCGCTTTCGGTGCGTTGCGTGTTCAGTGCAATCGCCCTTATTTCATTGTTGCCCGGCAATAAATTCACCGTGTATTTTTTAGTTGATGTCTTGCTCTTATCATCTTCTACAATCAAATTTCTGGTGGCAAGGTTCAATACTTTTCCATTTTGAAATAAACGTATTTCATCAATGGCATCATCCTGCGCTGATGCATTTATCGTTATCTCCGCCACGCCGGTTGTATTTTGATAAGAAGGCACGTCCTCACTCACTTCGAGGTTGCGCTGCTTCTCGGCGTAGGTGATTTTTACAAGTGGCAACGGCTTGGCAACAATGTCTATCGGTGCAAATTTTTCGCCGGCTACAGAGCGGGCGTAGAGGTTGGGTGTGAAGTATTTTTCGAACAGTTTATCTAACGGCAATGCTTTTTGATTCAGCACATAATAAATTTGTTCAACGCCTTTTTGTGTGCCGTCGAAGCGACCATCGGCATCCATAAACACATAGTCATTTGAACCTCTGAAAAGATAGAGCGTTCCTATCAATCTGCCGGTTGATGTTTCCCAGGTTTTAATAGTATTGTCAAACTCTGCTATTGTATAAAACAACTTTTCATCGGGCGAAAAAAAGAGGTTCCCGATGTTGCCGGCATGGGCTTGAATGGTATATAATGATTGCCCGCTTTTGCCATCGTACAGCGTAACTTCGCCCGAAGTTCTTCCCCGCAATACCAACGAAAAATCTTTGGTGGCAACCTCAGCCGAATGCGGAAACTCATCAGGTATGGTGATGCTTTTTGCCAATTGGCTGCCTGCTATACTGTAGGTATTCAAATTCTTTCCTTCCTCAAGCAAAACACTTTTTTTATCGCCTGATAACTGAATAAAAGTTTGCGGCGTTGCCTTACTGAATACTTTTTTGTTTGTCGTTAAATCCCATACAAAAGCATTGCTTACCTGATAGGCGATTTCAAAGCCCGCCATCATTGTTTTATCGGGATGAACAGCCGTATATCCAAATCCCTGCACTTTTACCAACGGCTGCTTAACACCTGTAGCCAGGTTGAATTTTATAATGTTGCTGCCGATACTATAAAACAGATATTTCCCATCGGGGCTAAAAAAATAATTACTCTTATCACTGCTTAATATATTGGCTGCACCCAATGAGGTCAAAGGTTTTATGACAGCGCCTGTAATAATGTTTTTAATGATCACCTTATCATCATAAAAGGTTGCCACCGTATCGCCTGTCGCGGAAACAGCCACTTCAGATTCATATATTTTAGAAGTGGCATGCAAAAGGCTTTTCATGTTCACCAGGTCAACCGCTTTGAAGTTGTAGCTATCCGTAGTCAGGTACAGTTTCCCGGTTTCATTTTCGTAAATGATGTTGTCGAATTCACTGACATAATGCGGAACGTTCCCTTTTAAAAGAACGCCGTATTGTTTCGAAGTAAAATCAAACCTGCCGACTTCCTCAGGATCCGTTGTTATCCACGCCTGCTTTTTCAGCCCATCAAAATATCCCTGCCCTGCCGTGAAGTTTATATCGGTAAACGTACCTGTTTTTTGAAATGTTTGGGTACTGTATAAATTTAATGATGTCGTTTTTGTATCTTCTTTTGCTGCCGGTACAGAGATTAAAATTTCGTTGGTGTTTTGCGAAGGAAGAATACTCGCCGATGTTATATCTCCGCTGTATGCGATCGAGCCTTTCTTGACACCTGTATTGATATCGTAAAAGGAGATGCCGCCTGATGGCAAACTATTATAAAGCGCGAATAAGTTTTGACCGGGCATGATGAGGTGATCATTCATTCCTTCGGGGAAAGTAAAAGCAAATATTTTTTGTTTGGTGCTGATGTCGTAAGTCTCTAATTGCTGCTGGTCGGCAATTACGATTTTACCGGCAGGTAAAAGCCATATTTTTGCAATAGAGCCGGAACTGATTTCAATCACCTCTTCTTTTACAAGTGTATTGGAATTCAATATGCTGACACGCCCGCTTCCCAGCGCATAAATGTGCGTTCCGTCTTCCGAAAAGGTCAGGTCGGAACAAACGACATCTAACTTCTCCGCAATTTCTTTACCGGTAATGGTATTGTATAAAAAAATAAATCCTCCCGAAGTAATCGCTGCTTTATTTCCTTCTGCATTTATATCTATCCCAACATAACCATCCCCGTAGGTAGCATACGGTAAAGAAAACGTGTACAATTGTCTTCCTGTTTTGGCTTCCCACATAATACATTTATTCGTTTCGGCAGTATATACATACTTCCCCTGCTTGTCTAATCTTATGTTGTTGCCGATAGGGCTGGCATGACCATCAGGAATGATGAGAGTTGGCTGTTGCGCCATTGCTGTTGTGGCAAAACAAACAGCTATGCAGAAGAACAAAAGCTTCATTGAATAGAGATTAAACGGTTAAAAAAACCATTGTGATTTTAAACTATATTTTTCAAATTAATTGTGCTTAATCTCTACCATCAACGGCACAACGGTGCCGCCGGTATAAGTCGCATCATCATCATTCGATACCGAAAGATTGCGTGTAGCCGTTCCATTTACGCTGAAGGAAACCGCATCAGTGGCATACTTGATTTTATTTTTATCAATCAGCTTATCGCCCAACACGGTTTTAATTTTATTGCTCAGCGCATCATTCATGCTATTCATTTGCTGCGCAATATTTTTTGCATCTAATTTCTCTGCCGAATACAAAATCAGCAGGTAATCGGTGCCCTTATTTTCATCCATCTTTATCACTTTTGTATCCGATGGAAAGGCAATCGTGCTGCTCGCTCCTACATGTGTTGAAATCATATCATCGTATGGTAAAATCAAATTCACCTTGCCTGTTAAGTCCGTTGCAAATGCGTACACATACGCTTCATGATCTATGTTCAGATAAAAGCGAAATTTGGTGCCGCTGGTGTAGCTGTCTGCCATGGTGTAAGCCACCAAATCTTCTTTCGCCGCAGGCTTATCATCGTCCACCTGCAGGTTGCGGGTAGAGGTTTTGCTGACCGACATATTTTCGCCGGTGTTCAGTTTAAAATCTACGCTGCCGCTAAGCACAAATTTGTTCTCCACCGGCGTGGGTGTTGGCGGAGGAGTGGGCACAGGCTGTGGTGCAGGTGCGGGAGTGGGTTTCGGCTCTGGGGTTGGTGATGGTTCTTCCTTTTTTTGTTCCGGCGGATCGGGCGTATAAGGATCGGCAAATACCTGTAATGCCAGAGCGCACCACTTGGCATAATCATCGTACCGCACCCAAATGAAACCGCCATCTGCCCAGGCGGTGCCCCAGCTATTCAGCACGCGAAAAGCGCCGCCATATTTATCATCATCGTAGCCTACGACTGCCATTGCATGACCGCTGTGTTTCCAATCGCTGTTGATGTCGTTGTCCGTAGTGTTCCATACCTCGCTGGTGATATGAAAAAAGCTTTCGGGCAGGTGCCAGCCGGTAGAAATGGGCGTGCCTTCGAGCAAGGCTTTTTTGGTGGTGGCGATCATCGCTTCTTTGGGCAATACATATTTGTCGCTGTCCATCATACCGGGCGCTGCAAACAAGATGGCGGCGTCTTGTATTTTATAATTGATAGCTTCGGCTTTTGCCTCATCTGTCAACGAATAATTGCATTGGTAAGGTACTGTTTTTTCGAGTGCATCGCCGCCTTTCATCATAGCTACCAGTGCATTGATGGGATCGCTTCCGTTCTGGCAATCGTTGTCATCTTTTGCCTTGATTTGTTCATATAAAAACGTGGGTGAAAAAGCATACTTATCTATGATAGCTCTGTTGGTAATGTTATGTGTTTTTGCATACAGAATAGTGGCCACGCCATAGGCATTGGCAAAGGCAACACAGGTTCCATGATTGCCCTGGTCGGCGGGTGTTGGGCACCACGCTTCCAATGAATAAGCCGATGGCAAGCCGCGAAACGAGCGAAAGGAAAGCTGCACTTTCTGTGGCGTTCTGGCAATGGTAGCGGGGTTGAAAGTGGCGCCGGTAGCGTGTCTTGGCTGGGCGGCAAGGTGCAGGATGCAAAGCAGGGCTGCACCCGTTAGTATATGTCTCATGCGTTGTTTATGAATAGACGCACAATATAACCTCTATATATTTGTCATCTTATCAATTTTATTAATTTGTAATTAAATTATTAAGCAGCTTATAAGGCGTACAGTTTAGTACAGATGTAAGTATTAAAGGAATGAGTTAAATGAGGAATAAAGTAATTAAAGGCTGAATTGAACGAAGCTGCGTGCGAAAGCCAATGCTGGTAATAACAATATAATTATATAAACAAATTTGCCTAATAATTATAGAATAACTATCGCGGCGCTTTGCAGTATATAGCCTTATTCAGGCCGGTGAACAATAAAGCTTGCCTATTGCATCAAACAGCAAGTAATAAAAAAATATTTAATAAAATTTACGTTAAATAAAAAAACGTTATATATTTATTTTTTATTTCCCTATTCCCCTTATGCAATTGTCGTTCAAAACTATTATTGTTTTACTGCTATTTTTATATTCCGGCGCTAAAGGGCAGGTTATATGGCATAATAATCCGGGTTTGAATAACCTGGATACAAGCGGCAAATTCTTATACACTACTGATACAAGCGGCTTTTATACACTTCATCCTGCATTTTTGCTGGCCGGAGAAAAATGGGGTTGTAAGTCCCGCACCTATTTATATACCTGCCGGAGTAGTGCCCCGGAAACAGGCGAATTAAAAAAGCCATTGTTTACGATACACGGTAATATTTATTATGATGTGTATTATCAATCCAATATAGATACGCCCTATCTCGCCAAAGACCTGTACCAGCATACTATCCGCACTTACCTGGATGTGAAAGTGAAAGAAGATTACCCTTTACGTATCGGCTTTTCTTCACAGTTTAGCAACTCCGCCCTGCTTCGCAATATTACCGGGCTCAATCTTCAGTTTAACAGCCGGGAGTTTAAAAATACGCTTAAAAATAAGCTGGTAAACTGGTTGGAAAGTAAAGCTGCAACAAGCGAAGCGTTAAATAAATTGAAGGCACTCATTATAGAGAAACAAACACAATTAGCCGCTTTGCAAGCCGCTATTGCTGCACCCACACAATCGCAGAAGGCTATCGAATTAAAAGAGCAGCAATGGGTAACCGCCAACCGGTCTTCCCATTTCAACAGCGTGGCAGCCAATAGCACCGGTGCTTCGCCCACTATTGATGTAAAAAACAGCACAGATAGCGTTTCAAAATCCATCGCTGCTGTAGCAGATACAACAAGCGGCTATTACGCAAAAGGCAGGCAGCAATACGATTCGCTGTGGCGGCAAATACAGCTACTGGAGCAGTTTTACAACAGGCTGGGCAAAGAAGCAATACCCGATCTGCAAAGCCATATAAAAAAAATAAGAAGTGCCGGCAGTCTGCAGTTGCTTGCCGGTAACATAAAAGCGCTGCATCCGCCGGATTCCGTATTGCCAACAAACTACAAAACACTGTTAGCCGTTCAGTCGTTTGGCATTGGCCGAACGGTGGTTGATTATTCCGAGCTGTCTGCAAAAAACATCAGCATCACCGGTATCCAGGCCGAGTACAACCCGGCTAACTATTATGCTGTAGCCAGCGGCTATATAGATTATCGCTACCGCGATTTTGTTATTAATGAGGCGCGCCGGCCAAAACAGTATTTGAATATTATTCGGTTTGGGCGGGGCAGTAAAGAAGGCAACAGTATTATTTTTAGTTATTACAGCGGCAAGAAACAATTGTACAATGGGGTAATAACGGCTGCTAATGCTGCCGGCGGGCCAAACTATCGTATGATGGGTATTACACTGGAGGGCAGGTATAAAATAAACACCAATACGTATGCAACTGCAGAGCTTGCAAAATCTTCCTTGCCTTACTACAACCGTGCTGCAAAAGGTCAGACCATAGCCGGCAGTACTATAGATTTTAAAGACCGTACCAACGAAGCATATTCGCTAAAACTGCAATCTTATATACCGCATACCGCTACAAAGCTTACTGCTTCTTACAAACGTTTCGGCGCCAACTTTCAATCGTTTAGTTTGTTCAATTCGGGCGTTGCTCAAAAGGTTTGGCTGGCACAGGCAGACCAGGCATTTTTTAAAAAGCAGTTAAGTGTAACGGCTGCTGTGCGCACCAATGATTTTACCAATCCTTATCTCGACAACCAGTACTACAGCAACACCATTTTTAAAAGTATCCAGGCTACTGTATGCATTAAAAAATATCCGGTTCTTACGGTTGGCTACTACCCAAGTTCTCAGCTTACCAAACTGGGCAATGACAATTATATTGAAAATCTTTTTTATACCCTTACCGGCTCCGTTAGCCACTACTATAGCTGCTATGCAGTGCAGATGAATACCAGCATCTTATATACCCGGTTCTACAACCGTGCAAGCGACAGCAATTTCGTCTATTTCAACACCAGCAATTTTTTACTTAGCCATAGTATCTTTTTAAAGGAGTTTACTATTCAAACAAATGTTTCTGCGGCTAAAAACGATCAGTACAGGCTGTATGTATTTGATGGTAACCTTCAATACAAGACCGGCAGCAATTTTAGTATAGGCGGAGGTTTGAAGTATAACCGGCAAACGGTAATTGATAACAAACAAATGGGCTATTCCGCAAACATACTATGGGCTATAAAAACTGTAGGAACAATACAACTACTGAGCGAGCAAAATTTTATACCAGATATGCACAGACAATTAGTTAAGAACAATATTGGCAGAGTAACATACTTTAAAAATTTTTAAAAGCACATGAAGCATTTTTTATTCATAGCAATAGTTTTAACATCACTACAGGCACACACCCAACTCAGCATGACTATCCAGGTGCCGCCTACAGGTGTGTTACTCAAAAATCAGCTTTGGAACGCTTTAATAGTAAATAATGCGGTTGGTTCCAGGCAACTAAAACTTAGTTTGGTATTATCTGATTTAGATGCACATCTGCCTGTTTTAAGTGCCACAACAATGCCGTTTTTAATAAGTGCCGGCGCTAAACAATTGAGAGCATCAGACGTTTCTGTTTTGTACAATTACGAACCTGCTTCTACAATGGATAGAGACCCAAATGGGTTTTTAAGTGCCGGCAATTATGAAGCCTGTTATACATTGCTTGATGTAACAAATGTGCACGAAGTAGAAACCTTGGAAGATTGCATTGATTTCACTGTAGAGCCGCTGATGCCACCTATGCTGAATATGCCGGCCAACCAGGGTGTGTTGAAGTCAATCACACAATTCTCCTGGTTGCCACCTTCCCCGATAAATATTTTTAATAACCTCACTTATAATATCATCGTTACTGAAGTACAGGCTGGCCAAACGGCTGCAGAAGCTATTCAGCAGAATATACCGGTCATTAACAATAATAATCAAAATTTGTTTTTAACTCCTTCCTTAAATCCTGTGTTGGATACAGGGAAAGTTTACGCCTGGCAGGTAATTGCAAAGAATAAAAATTTTTATAGCGCACAAAGCGAGGTATGGACTTTCAAATTAATCACTTCCAATGCCGATTCCATTCAGCAAAAATCACAGAGTTTTATCGAATTGAAAAATACGCAGGAGGCGTCCGGAATTAATATATTAAAGGATAAAACCCTGCAGTTGAAATATTATTCCTTTGATCCTGCCCATACTGTAACAATTACCTTTTATGACCCGGAAAGTAAGATCGTAAAACAGCTAAAAGAAAAGATTGTATATGGTGATAATCTTCTCAGGCTAATCCTTGATAATTCCTTTAAGGTTAAAAAAACTTATCTGGTAGAAATACAATTAAACAATACTCAAAAGCTTACAACTTCCTTTATCCTCCAATAGCCAAAACTAACTGACTTCTCATTATGATCCTGCAATTAGCAACCAAATATCAAAAAGGCATTGCCTTCAGTTTTTTCTTAGTTTTCTATCTGTCTTTACTGGCTCCAGCTTATGCAGGAAACAATCCTGCAGTATATACCTGTTCGGGTAATAATTCCTTATTTAAATTTCGTCCGGCTTTAGCAAGAGCACCTTATCAGGCTGATCGTGCAATGGTAAAAAAGGCAATATATGCAAATGGGGAAAGACAAGTTTTACAATCTTCCGCTGCAGAAGATATTGATGGTCCAAGCCAGCCGGAAATGTCTTCTTTTAAATCGGTGAATACCGATAACATGGTGAATTTATTTACCGGTGATTTTAGCTACAATATCCCGTTACTTGATGTAGGCGGCTATCCGGTAAATATATTTTACGATGGCAATGTAAGCATGGAACAGGAAGCCAGTTGGGTAGGCTTAGGCTGGAATATCAATCCTGGTAATATCAACCGCAATATGCGCGGCATTCCGGATGATTTTGATGGTACGGATTCTTTAATCCAAACGCAAAAAATGAAGCCAAATGTTACCTGGGGTATGCGGGTAGGAGCAGATTGGGAATTTGGCGGTCGTAAAGTGCCTGCAAATATAACAGGCTCTGCAGGCCCCTCTATAGGTGTTTCTTTTAACAACTATCTGGGAGTTGCATTTGACCTGGGCATTAAAGGCGGTTTAAACTTTATGATAGCCAACAAGACATTGCCCGAAAAGAGTGCTGCTGATTCGCTTAAGCTGAAAGCAAGTCTCAACGTAGATGCCAATTTAAGTTCAAGGGACGGCTTTTCTTTATCACCCAATGTATCTTTTACTGCCAGCGCATTTAAAAAGCACAACCTTTTATCCAATGGTATCAGCCTTGCCACCAGCTATAATTCCAGATCCGGAATCAAGCAATTGCAATTGAGTGACCAGATGTCATTTAATCTTTATAGCGAAAAAGTTAAGACCAATGAGAAAGGAGCGGTAACCGGGAAATTAACCAGCTCAAGCTTCATGAGTGAATCCATACTTGGAACTTCCATATCTTTTGCAAAGCCAAGTTATATTCCTGCTATAAGAATGCCGGTTACCAACAGCGCTATATCAGGACGTTTCCAGTTAGGCACCGGAATCTTTGGAACTTACATATCGGAGGAAATGGAAGTGTACAATCAAACATCCTATGTTGCTGCAGCAGACGTTAAACAGGTAAAACCTTTGGTAGGTTACCTGTATTACCAGAACGCACAGAACAACGCTAATGCAGTAATGGATTTTACCAGATTGAATGATAAGGAAGTAACACCTAATACACCGATCATATCGGCGCCACAATATACGTACGACGTTTTCTCGGTACAAGGTGAAGGAACCGGAGGCTCGTTCCGGGCGTACCGGAATGATTTGGGCTACGTGCGTGACAACAGCTCGCACTCGCAGGATGTGAGTAGTGGCCTTGGTGTTGATATTGGACCGCCGGGCCATTATGGCGGCAACTTCAATATTGTAAAAACACCAACCACAATTGGCGAATGGGTAACTGGCAATAATCTTAAAACAAGTGCTAATGTAAGGTTTGGCAGTGCATCCGGAATGCAGGAGAACGTGTACCTGCGCAACCCCGGTGAAAACAGTGTACTCAGCAAAGGGCAGTTTGACAAAATCGGCGGAACTGATCTTGTGCGTTTTGCCCTTGGAACATCTTCCGACAACCCCACCGTTGAGCCGACCTTGCAGCATTTTTCAGCAGCAGGTTATTCCACTACAACAACCAGTGCCAACGTTGCCAACTTATCAGAACGTAAGAAAAGAAGCCAGGTTATCAGTTTTCTTACAGCCGCCGAGGCTTCTAAAATTGGCTTGGATACGGTGATCAAAAATTATAATTATCAAAACTTGTTGGATGCAGCTAATAATCTACAGTTCGATACGATCCGCAGAGTCGGATATTATAGAAAGAGTAATCATATCTCGCAGGTAAACATCACAGAGGCAAATGGGAAAAGGTATGTTTACGGATTGCCGGTATATAACATCAGCCAGAAAGATTTTAGCTTCACTGTTCAGAATGCAGAGTCGTTGACGGATCCCGATAAAGTGACGATTGCAAACGGTGAAACCGACGTAGATAAAAACCCTTTTCTTGATAAAAAAAGTTCTAAAGACGGATATTTTCAATCTACCGAAACACCCGCTTATGCACATTCGTTTTTGCTTACAGGTTTGTTGTCTCAGGATTATGTAGATGTAACAGGTAATGGTATTACCGAAGATGATTTGGGTAATGCTGTAAAATTCAATTATAGCCGCATGAAGAATACGGATGGCAACTGGTCAAACCATTTATGGCGATCTCCTGAAACTGCTAATATGGCCAATTTTAATGCCGGCAACAGAACGCAAATCAAAGACGATAAAGGAATTATTGCCTCGGGTACACGCGAGTCCTGGTACCTGCAAAGCATAGAATCCAAAACAATGATTGCCATATTTACACTTGAAGACAGAAAGGATGGCAAAGGGGTATCTTATGCTGATTATGGTGGCGTAAATAATGCGGATAACTCTATAAAAAGGCTAAGGCAAATTGATTTATATAGCAAATCGGATCTTAAAAAGAATGGATTGCAGGCGGCAAAGCCTATCAAGACCGTGCATTTTCAATATACGTATGAGCTTTGCAGGCATACGCCGGATAATGCGAATACTGTTGCTGACAGCAGTGGTAAACTAACTTTAAAAAATATTTATTTTACGTATAACGGGCAGGACAGAAGTTCTAAAAATCCATATTTATTTTCTTACGAAAATACGTCCGCGGATAACCCGGATTATGCGTTTAATGCTTCTGACCGGTGGGGCACTTACAAGCCGGTATCCATGAACCCTCAAAGCATGAAGAACGCAGATTATCCTTACGCTGTGCAGCCGGATAACACAAATACCAAAGCTGCAATTGATCAGAATGCAGGCGCATGGTTACTAAAAAAAATCCTGTTGCCTTCCGGCGGGCAAATGGAGGTTCAGTATGAGAGCGATGACTATGCTTTTACTCAAAATAAGCGGGCAGCAACGATGATGAGTATTGCAGGGTTCGGCAGCACATCTACAACCATAACCAATAATCTTTACGATATATCCGGAAGCGGAATTGTTGAAAATGATTACGTTTTTATCAATCTGCCCGAGGCGCTTGGTTCAACAGATTCAAAAGAGATTTTACAAAAATATTTACAAGGCGTTGGCCAGTTGGCATTCCGGTTATCTGTAAACATGCCGAATGGTGTTGAATACCTGACTTCTTATGCTACTATAGATTCGTACGGGGCTTATAAAAACGATGTGACTACCAAAAAAATCTGGATTAAGTTACGTGAAGTAGATGGCAGAAGCCCGTTATCGTTAACGGCTATTGAATATTTGCGGGAGCAGTTGCCGGACCAGGCGTATCCTTCGTCTGATGTTTCGTCTGATGAAACGGATTGGCAAAAAGTAGGTCATGCACTCGTTGGGATGCTGGTATCGTTTAAGGAAGCATTCGATGACCCGATAGATTTTTTGCGCAAAGCATATTTAGCGCAGTCGGTTGTAATAAATAAATCATTTGTAAGATTGAATGACCCGGATGGCATTAAGCAAGGCGGCGGCTATCGTGTAAAAGCTGTAAAGCTGAAGGACAACTGGGAAAAAATGACCGGGCAATATACATCTGACTATGGCCAGGTATATGATTATACAACAACAGAAGTTTTTAACGGAAGCGAGCGAACAATCAGCAGTGGTGTAGCTTCATATGAGCCCTCTTTAGGCGGTGACGAAAACCCCTTTCAAACGATTGTGCAGGTTGCAAGTAAACTTCCGTTAGGCCCGGCTTCTTATGGCGCTATCGAGATGCCTGTTTTAGACGCTTTTTTTCCTTCTCCGGTAGTAGGCTATAGCAAGGTTACTGTAAGGTCCACGCACAACAATGCAGACAACACTAAACCTAAAATCCGTTCAGGCATCGGTAAGCAGGTTACAGAATTTTATACAGCCAAAGACTTTCCTACTTATTGCAGCTATACCCCGTTGGATCCGGCATCAGACAAGCAGGCGCACGTTTCCAATACCACCGCATTTATATACAAGTATGCCTACGATAGTCGCGCCTTATCGCAAGGGTTTCTGATTGCTACCAACGACATGCATGGAAAGATGAAATCGCAAACGTCTTACCCGGAGAATGATGACAAAACACCCATTAAATATACACAGAATTTTTACCGTAATACCGGTGTAAATGGCTTAAATGAAAAGTTTGATTTCCTGTACGCTTCGCAAGGTGGTATAATAGACCAGGGTAATATGGGTGTTGATGTTGAACTTATGAATGATGTGCGGGAATTTTCTGTAAAGAGCAGCAGCGATGATATTCAGGGCCAGCTTGATTTTTTTCCTGCTGTATTACCCTTCTGGTTACCTTTTATATGGAATGTATCCGGCAACAGCGAAAACACCTATCGTGCAGTCACTGCCACAAAAGTGATTAATTATCATAGCGTGTTGGATAGTGTAGTGGTGATTGATAAAGGTAGCCAGGTTTCTACCAAAAATTTAGTTTACGATTCTGAAACCGGCGATGTGCTTATTACGCGTACCAATAACGAATTTGATCAACCGGTTTACAACACCAATTATCCGGCATGGTGGGCATATAGCGGTATGGGGCCAGCGTATAAGAACATTGATGCTGTTTATACCGCAAGTTTTAATGATGGTAAGATTGTTACAACTGGTTTTGATCAAAGTGTTTTTGAAAGCGGCGATGAGCTTTACATTATGGCAGGTAATACTCCTTCCAATACATGCGCTAAAAATTTTGAATCTTTCGATAAACTGGTTTGGGCTTATGATAAAAATAAAAACTCAGCTACGCTTACAAGCACACCGGATTTGATATTTATGGATGACCAGGGTAATCTTTTTAATAAAGATAATGTTCAGTTCAGGATTGTTCGAAGCGGCAAACGGAACATGCTGGATGCACAGGTGGCGGGTATTACTACAATGGTTAATCCCATCGTTACATCCGGCAGTACAAGAAAGCTTACGATAACTACTACCAGTAAAACTGTAGCTGCCTCTGCTACAGAGTACAAAGAAAAGTGGCAGACAGACAATGATGTTTTTAATAAGCTTAGCCTGGTGTATGACAATAATACCTGTACGGTGAATGAGGTTTCTGATTGTAACGGATACTTGGAAAAACATATCAATCCTTACAGAAAGGGGCTTGTCGGGAATTTTAAGCCCTATAGAAGCCTGGTTTTTTATGGTGATAGAACAGAGAAAGATCCTGCTGCCGCTACCAATATTTCGCAGAATGGATTTTTGGATAATTTTAAATTGTATTGGGATTTTAATACTTCCAAAAAATTGCTTCCGGATGCTGCCAGTACAAAATGGATCTGGAACAGCCAGCTTACCAGAACCAATGCCAGAGGAATGGAACTGGAAACAAAAAATGCACTGAATATATATACGGCTGCACAATATGGGTATAATAAAAACCTTCCTGTAGCCATTACGAATAATGCCCGCTACGATGAAGCGGCTTATGAAAATTTTGAGGATTATAATTATTCAGAAAGTGTAAATAATACTGCGCAGAATGCCTGTGGTAGGAAGCATATTGATTTTGGGACCATTACTAATGCGGCAGTCATAAACACAGATTCAAAAAGCTTTAATGCTCATACCGGGAAGTATGTATTAACTGTAAATAAAAGCAGTAGCGCATCAAAAAGCATTGCAGTCACAAACGAGTTACCAACTGATTATTCTATACAGTTTGGCAATGATACTACTAAAACATTATCTCAGATAGGCGGAACGCTCACAAAGGAAAAAGAAACAAAGCCACCCTGCATGAATTTAAACGGCTATGTGGTTAATCAAGAATCTTACTCAAAAAACGGTAAATTAAATACTTTGGTGGAAATAGCTTACTCAACTACAGATTGTTACAATACGGATTATGGGTATACATATTCTACAGAACAATACATCGAGGTTAGCCAATCTGGAACTTATATACTCAATTTAAATGTATATCAAGCTACAGATTGGAGCGCTATGAGTCCATCAGGTGGTGTAACAATATTTGCCCAAAATTCTGGCGTTGCGGTAAAGCAATCTTTTCTAAGTAATACAACGTTATACAATGGTTACATTGTAAGAAGCCAAGTATGTTTACCTAAAGGAATATATAAAATTGTTGGTTCCTACTCAAGTTGGAGGCCCACCACTTGTTATAGTAATTGTAATGGTCCAAAGTCTGTTAGTGATCATTATGCTTTTTATTTTGAGAATCTTGATGGCGATAGCTATAAAACACTTAGCACCATTAACGGTTGTAAATACACTACGCCAATACCTGCAAATGACTCCATGCTCAACCCTGTATTTACAATTCCGGCAGGAAAGCAAATGGTATTCAGTGCCTGGGTAAGAGAAAAATGTACTGATCCGAAAAATAATAGCCTGCCTTGTACGAGTTATAACAACAGTAAGATAGCACTTGCTTTTGACGATGGCAGCAATAAGCCTGTTGAAATCATTCCTTCCGGGCCGGTAATAGAAGGCTGGCAACGTTGCGAGGGATACTTTACCGCGCCGTCAGCCGCTACGGCTATGACGATGAACTTAATCAACAGCAGTGCTGATTCCATCTATTTCGATGATATACGTATGCATCCTTACAATGCCAATATGAAGAGCTATGTATATGATCCGGTCAGCCTGCGCCTCTTGGCAGAGCTGGACGCCAACAACTACGCCTCCTTTTATGAGTATAATGAGGAAGGAACACTGATAAGAACCAAAGCAGAAACAATAGCAGGCATTAAAACCCTCAACGAAACCAGGAGCGCCACCCAAAGAAGTGTTACCGGTTTTCAACCAAAATAGTCATGTTTTAAATAACAGAGATACTACCTGCAGTATCAAATATAACTTTTCACTTTCCGCAAAGGCGCCTTCTCTCCACCGGAGAGAAGGCCGGGAGGTGAGGTCACCAACAGCAGGAAGCAGGATATTTTGTAAAAAGGAAACGAGGTATAAAAACAGATACCTCCATTGCCGGAATGATAACACATTATAGCCCGCAGTAGAACCGGCCGCATTGAATTTTATTAAATAAGTAAGCCCCTTAGAAAATAAATTAGTTAAGTATGTTTCTCAACCCAACCCGGATGAAGATGGCACATAAACCACACTACTGTACTTTCCTGAAAAAAAGCGTTCTGTTAATTGCCTTTCTGCAAAGTCTTATTATTTGCAGCAACGCACCGGGGCAAACCGTTACCGTAGGGAGCGACGGCGGTATAGAAAAAATAAATGTGGGTGTAATAACAGGTACTGCGCTAAAGAAAGACGCTTCTTTAAGTCTGCCTTTGGTAACGGGTGAGGCGAACGAACAAACCGGCTTGCGGAAGATTACCAATATCATCAGTCTCAACATAAAAGAGGAGACTGCTAACTATATTCCGGCAGACTTTTCTGCCACCGCAGATATAACGATTGAGTACAGCCATACCGGGTTGGCGGCCGACAAAAAAACGCAGGCAGTGTCGCTTGCGGTTAGCTATACCAAAGGCGAAGGTGTAAAGTACAACGCCAAAAATTTATTCTCTTTTAAAGGAGCCGAATATGTAAATATTGTTATACAAAAAATCAGCATCTCGCCGGCAACGTCGGGCAGCGTAGATATGAGCCAGTTTGTAACTGTACAAAACGAAGCCCGCGTCCGCCGGTACTACAAACTCTCAAAAACGGATGTTCCGGGTTCATTTATACAAACCCCTGCCGCTGATGAATTAGGAGTACAGTGGCAATTGGCGCCTGCTGCCGGCAACAACTATACAGAGCTGGAATGGACCTGGCTGGAAGATGAACTGGCGGGAATGTACACGGTGGGGAATAAATTAAACACAGATCTTTTATTTAAGAATAATGCAACGCGGGTTGATATTCCTTACGGCGTAAATGCTTACAAAATTCCGCTGCTGTACGATGGTACAGGCAAGCTGTACTACCATGCCCGTGGCGTAAACAGTAAGGGCGATGGTAACCGGGACGATGCCGACTGGAGCACTGTTCAGGCCTATGCGTTCAACGGGCACGAAAGTAATCTGAACTGGCAGGCAACTACTTCTTTTGCGGAAGATGGCAAGCGTAAATCGGTGGTACAATATTTTGATGGCTCGCTGAGAAGCCGGCAAACGGTAACAAAAAACAATACCGATAATACGGTTATAAGCGCAGAAACATTATACGACCAGCAAGGCCGGCCGGCTATCCAGGTGCTGCCTGCGCCGTCTATATCAACCGTTATCCAGTATATAGAAAACCTGAATGAGTTTAACGGGCAAAGCGATAATGCCGATCCGGCTCCTTTCTTCGATCTGCAAACCGTTGGTTCCCCAACAACCCTCAAAACAACCAGCGGTGCATCGCAATATTATAGCGCTTCCAACCCGCAGCTAAATACCGGATTCAACAAAAATATTCCCGACGCAGAAGGCTATCCATATACCTATACCCGCTATACCCCCGATGGTACCGGCAGGGTACAATCGCAAAGCAGCGTAGGCGCTACGCTTAAAATGGGCAGCGGGCAGGAGACAAAATATTATTATGGTACGGCATCGCAGGAAGAACTGGATGCGCTGTTTGGTACCGAGGCAGGCAACAATACACACTATTTTAAAAATATGGTGAAAGATGCCAACGGGCAAATGAGCGTAAGCTATGCAGACATGCATGGCCGCACGATTGCAACAGCCCTTGCCGGTGACGCAGCAGCAGGCATGCAGGCGCTGGTGCCGGATAATACAAATTACCCGAATCAATCCGGTACCTCTGTTACCCGCAACTTGTTAAACAGAAGCACCAATATTGTAAAAGGCAACACCATAGAATCAGTCAATACTATTTTAGTACCGGCAACTACTAAATATGAGTTTACCTACAACCTAAACCCGCAGGCCCTTTCCTTAACCTCCTGCACCAATACATCGCTTTGCTACGATTGTATGTACGACCTGGAAATTGCCATTACCGACGAGGGAGGCGAGGCATCGCCCGTTGTGCGGAAATTTAATAATATCAAACTGAATGCAGATAATAGCTGCAGCACTCCGGTTAATCCGTTTCAGAGTGTTAACACCGGTGCGGCTTCTTCCATTGCAGGCAACATAATTACTTTCAGCGAAACGCTGTTGCCGGGTTCCTATTCTGTGCGTAAAACACTTACGGTAAGCGAAGCCTCATTGCAGCAGTACCGGGACAACTGGCTGGCACAGGGGCTTTGCAAAACAGAACAGAATATTATAGATTCTGTGTACAGCGCAATGATAATCGTTACGGGCTGCAATGCAGATAAACCACCGGTAGTTGCCTGCCCCGGCAACCTGTGCAATACAACTATCTCGCGCTCTTTGGATATCCTTAAGCAGGCCATGCTTGCCGATATGATGCCATACAGCGGCCAGTACGCTGTGCAGTTGCCAGCAACACCATCTGCCATGGCAGCCAAGTACAATATCTTTTCTACATCATACAGTGGCCAGCCTTTTTACAAAAACCCCTGGAACAGCAGCAAAGGGGCCGATGCCTACTATACGGCAGCTAATGTGTTGGACCCGCTTATTTATCCCGGCGGCTCCAAAAGCAGCAGTACGTTACCTGCACTTAGCAATAACGATTTTGAGGCGGAGTTTGCTTACTCCTGGGCGAACGCTTTACTGCCGCACCATCCCGAATATGATAAACTTAATTATGCTACTAATAACCTCGCTGCCTGCTATAGCTGGATAGATAATTTTAATAGTGCAGATGCTTACAGCCAGGCCGTAGCCAATGGTTATGTATATACACCCGGCAGCACTACTGCAACGCCATACAACGATCCGTATTATACCACCAAAGCAACGACAGCCGAGCAGGCTACCATGAGGCAATGGGTAACTTCCGGCTATCCTTCCGGCACCAATCTCAATATGTGGATGATGGCTTACGGCAATATAAAATGCAGTGCTATTACTAACGAATCGGCGCGTAACAGTTGCTTTTCAAATTATAGCAATCCTTCGGCTAATGCACCTGGCGGCGCTAATTTCAATGCGCTTACAAATGATGAAAAAGACCAGGCATGGAGCAACTTTAAAGCGCTGTATGCCGCTGAACGAAACAAGCTGGTGAACAAGTACCTGAATACTAAAGTAGTATTGGCGGATACTGCTGTTTTGGTGGCACAAGGTTTTAAACTTCATTTCCCCAACAGCAATGCAGAAGCTGCTTCACAAATGGGATGGACCTGGTATCCTGCTAATAATGCGCCGGTACAGCCCAATCCCATCCCTACACAGAACGATATAAAAACAGCTTATGCCGGCCGGTGCAGCAGCTATATGTACAGGTGGCAGTTAGAGTTGTCACAATGCGCCGCGTTAGCAAATAACGCAGTACTGCTCAACCAGATAACCAGCGGCATGGAAAAAGTGTGTGAGAAAGGCAGCGATCAGAATAATCCGTATGGCGCTTCCACGGTTGCACCCGCTACACCTGTGGATGGCAGCCCCCGCAGCTTTGAGGAAGTGATCAATAATGCGCTGCTGCAAAACAGTATTAACAAAAATAACCTGTGCAATGCATTTGTGATAGATTATCCAAAGCCTTATTCCAAAGGGCCTGTTATGTATGCCGATTTTGTTGCCACGGTGGATACGTGCAACTGCCGCCGGTTTAAAACGATACAACAGGAAGCGCAAGCAGCGGGTTACAACACCAGTAATCTTACTTCGCTTAATCAATACCTGCGCCTCACTTATAATGATACCATAACGCAGGTAATGTATAATTCGCTCAGTGTTTGCAGCGTATTTGGCGTATCGAATTGTAAGACCACGTATCATGATGAAACGGTAACTTACCCTTGTAATACCAAGCCGCAGTGCTCGAACTTAGCAAGAATGGCTACCAATCAAACAACGATTGGTACAGACCCCGGCAATTGTACTGTCACACTTAGTTGTCCTCTTTATGATTGCCAGACCACTTATATTTTCCCGCTCACTTCTCCGCAGCCGATACCGCGTTTTTTAGAGTGCGGCTACACCGGCGATTATAACTGTATTAGTTGCGCCCAGTTGAGTACATTAACCGCAGAATTTAAAACGATATTCAATACTTCTCCCTGGAATGCAGCGCCGGTATTTGATGCCGCCAGCCTTACACTGCAGCAGGACAGCGCCAATATATTGTATCAGCAGTTTATTAACTACCGTACCGGCTTTCAGTATAGCTGGACAGATTATGCAAAGCAGGCTGACGCGGCAGGCTGCACCGTTACACAGTCAAACACCGGTAATGCTACGCAGGTTATTTGTGGTAATCAGCAATTGCTAACCGATACTGCCGGTATGTTTAAGAAGCCTGCACCGTGTGCACACACGTATGAGCTGTCAGTAAATATTGCAGAGAATATTTATCAGCAGCGGCAGCAGCAATTATTAGCCAATTTTGATTCGCTCTACCGGCAAAAATGTTTAAGCGCAAAAGACATAGAACAATTTAGTGTGGCCTATACCAGCAAGGAGTATCATTATACCTTATACTATTACGACATGGCTGGCAACCTTGTAAAAACGGTACCGCCCAAAGGTGTGCGACCGGATTTCTCGGCTGCTTTTGTCAGTGCAGTAGAAACGGCAAAGCAAAAAAACAAAACGAAGGTTCCTGCCCATGTACTGGCTACCAATTACCGTTATAATGGCTTAAATGCGGTGATAAAACAATCAACACCCGATGCCGGTATCAGCAGTTTCTGGTACGACCGGTTGGGGCGCCTTGCAGTAAGCGGCAATGCACAACAAGCCGCGGCAAAAAAATATAGTTATACTTTATACGATGTGCTCGGGCGTATAACGGAAGTTGGACAAACGCTTCAGAATACTGCAATGACACAGGCTATAAGCCAAGATGATAACTCATTAAATAACTGGTTAACAGGAACTCCCAAAGAACAGATTACGGTCACTAACTATGATATTGCTTATCCGCTGTTACTTACCGGCCAGGTTGAGCAGAAGAACCTGCGCAACCGTGTTTCCTGGTCGGCCGTATATCCGGATGCAGCCAGCTTAACCAGTACCGTTAAATTTACATCTGCCACTTTTTATACGTATGATATACATGGTAATGTAGATACCTTGTTGCAGGACTTTGGCAACAGCGTTTACCAGCCCACGCTGATGAATGCCGCTAACCGCTTTAAGCGCATTGCGTATGATTATGATTTGATAAGCGGTAAAGTAAATGCAGTAAGCTATCAGCCACCGGTGTATGATAGCGATAATAAAGTCTGGGTAGTACAGCCGGATGCCTTCTATCACCGTTATGAATATGACGCAGAAAACCGGCTCCTCAATGCCTATACCAGCCGCGATAGTATGGTTTGGGAGCGGGATGCAAATTATGCTTACTATAAGCACGGCCCGTTGGCGCGTACGGTATTAGGACAGCAGCAAGTGCAGGGATTGGACTACACTTATACGTTACAGGGCTGGTTAAAAGGCGTAAATGTAGCTGGAAGCAGTGGTGATGCGGACAATGCAGCAGGCAGCGTAGTAGCGCATGATGCGTATAGTTATGTCTTGAATTATTATGCGGGCGATTATAAAAGTATCGCCGGTGCTATGCCCACGGCAGCACTGGTACAGCAATTAGGCGCCGCATACAAGCCTTTATACAATGGCAATATATCAGCGATGGGTGTAAACATCAGCAAGCTGAGCGGCGCAATGGTGTATAACTATGGCTATGACCAGTTGAACCGTTTGATAGGCATGGATGCCTTTAAATCATCCAATGATGCCTGGAGCACTTTAACGGCAACTACTGATTATAAAGAAAGCATCAAGTACGATCCCAATGGTAATATCATGACGTATTTACGCAATGGACAAGCAAGTGTAAATGTGCTGATGGATAACCTGACTTACACGTATGCATCCAATACAAACCAGCTTACCAGTATCAATGATGCGGTAGCGTCAGCAAATTACACTACAGATATAGATAAGCAAAATGCTGGTAATTACAGTTATGATGCCATCGGCAACTTAACAGGTGATGCACAGGCTGGAATAACCAGCATCGGCTGGAATGTATATGGTAAAATACAAAGCATAACAAAAAGCAGTAGTACTATTACCTATACATATAATACCGGGGGCCAGCGTATAAGTAAGGCAGTAACTGGTACCGGTGCGTATAGTGAGTATTATGCGCGGGATGCACAGGGCAATGTGCTATGTATCTATAAGAATAGCGGCAATACCGTAGTGCCGGTAGAAATAGACCTGTATGGCAGCAGCCGTTTAGGTACTATGGCCGGTCAGCCAACTGCCGCAGGCCAATCCATAGCACTAACTGCAGGCTGGGGAAGTGGAACCGTTAGTACCTTTACGCGTGGCGAAAAGACGTATGAGCTGGCTAACCATTTGGGAAATGTACTGGCAACGGTGAGTGATAAGAAGATAAGCGTGTCTACCAACGGTACATTACTTAGTTATTATACTTCCGATGTTACAAGTGCAAGCGACAACTATCCTTTTGGCATGCAAATGCCTGGAAGAGCATTTAATACAGCCTCGTATAGGTACTCCATAAATGGGCAGGTAAGAGAGACAGAATTGAATGAAAATATCACAACAGCTATTTACTGGGAGTATGATAGCAGGATAGGTAGAAGATGGAATTTAGACCCTAAACCAGCAATAGGTACAAGTGATTATTCAACATTCATTAATAATCCAATATTACATCATGATCCTTTCGGAGATAAACCGACTCCAAGAGAAGCGGCTGCTATTGCAGCTCATGTTTATGGAGATAAGACAGATAAGATTTTAAAAGGTAGATGGAAAGTTTCTGAAAGAAATTTTGGAATAAAGAAAGATCAAGACAATGGTTTAAAATCCCAAATTTATGAGCGAACAAGAGGTGGCAAAACTGAATATGTCTATGCCACTGCTGGTACGGAAGATTGGACTGATATATTACACGATGTTATACAGCCTTCAGGTTTATCAAGTCAATATAATAGTTCAATAAAAAATGCTATTAGGATAGATGGTATATTAGGTAAAGGTATTGAGCTTACATTTACTGGGCATTCCTTAGGTGGTGGTGAAGCAGCAGCAAATGCTTATGCAACAGGAAGAGATGCTATAACATTTAATGCTGCGGGTGTAAGCCCTTTGACAATTAAGGCCAATAAGAAATGTAGAATTGATGTGGCCATAATGATGAGTGATCCATTAAACTTCATACAAAATGGTAGTTCAAAAGATGTTTTTCCGAATGTAGATGGGGTAAGGCATTATATTCTTCCGCTTGATAAACCGTCTCTTTACAATGGACATAGTATGGAAAATATGCTTAAAGCTTTTGATATAGATCCTGCTAAATATTCTTTACATGAACCTGTAAGAACTGATTTCACTCCAACAAGTGAAGATATACAAAGAACATGGGATGGAATAATTAGATTATAAAAATGAACATTTCTATGATAGAAAATCTTGGTATAAAAATAATCTTCAGATATATATTAAATATTTTTTTTCTTTTATTTTTAACTTCTGGCTGTAGTCAGGTAGTTGATAATAATAAATTATTAGGTGATGATTTTAATTTATTTGAAGTCACACCTATATGGGATTTAGCAAAAGCTGCTCAAAATGAAGATACAAGTAGAATGAGGCAACTGCTAATTAAAGATTACGTAAATATTGATTTTCAAGAGCCAAAGTATGGTAAAACTCTTCTTATGTTAGCTGTCATAAACCAAAATTACAATGCATGTAAGATTCTATTAGAGCATGGTGCGAATCCTAATAAACACGATAATTACTCTGGCACTTCCCCTATAATTTATTCTGCCGGGATTAAAAACGGAGATGTTAGCAGCAAATTTCTAAAGTTATTGTTAGAACATAAAGGCGATCCCAACGATGAAGAAACAGGTAAAAAAAGGGAAGGAGATGATACTCGAGAAACTCCACTGTTAATGGCATGTAGTGATTCCAAGGAAATAAACTCGCCTTTACATAAAGTACAAATATTAGTCGAAGCAGGTGCCAATATCAACCATATTAACGAGTTTAATGATTTTCCTCTTAAAGAAGCATTATTATATAAACACTTAGATGTTGTGCTGTTTTTATTACAGAAAGGGGTTGAATATGATAAAATCATCATCGATAGGTCTCAATTTTCTGAAAAAGGAGAAAAAGTTTATATTAGTAATATATTAAGGGAAATGTTACTACCACTTGATTCTAAGCAATATCAAGTAAAAATGAGAATTGTTGATTTTTTAAATCAAAAAGGTTTAAAGTACAAAGAAGCGCCTATTCCAGAGTATATTATTAAGGAAGTTCAAAAAAACTATCCTAATAATTGGAAAGAATATTTGAGTAAATACTAACTCTTTGCCTTGTCTCATATAATTTTTTTTATGCTTTAAACAATTAGCATTATAATGGTTCGGTCTGTAAAAGGACTGCTCGTGCATATGTTTAGAAGACCTCCCGCCGCTTTCTTTACCTTTTTTCTTTAACTTTTGATTCGCTTAAATAAAAATAATTGTATCAACTACCCAAAAAACTTCCAACAAACATTTAATCCTTCTCCTTCGACCCAACCTTCACAAAAGCAGCCTGTCAGGTGCGGCAAGTAAATGCCGGTACCGATGCGGTACCTAATAATGTTTACTGCTTCGACTATTTTGAGAAAGATTATCTGGGCAATGTGCGGGTAGTGCTTACCGATGAACAAAGGAAAGATACTTATCCAACGCTTGATTTTGAAGGAGCAGCAAAAAGCCAAGCAGTTATCAACCAGAATGCTGCTTGGATACAATAGCACCGGCACTGCCGTTGATGTTATAGGCACACGCACAGCACGGCCTGCAAGCATGGGTACTACTACAACCAATGGCTCGTAGGCAAAGAAAGTAATCAAGTCTTCCAGCACTGCTGATGCTATTGCTGCAGCCAAACTTCTGAAGGTGATGGCCGGGGATAAACCCAGTGTCTCTGTTGATTATTATTACCCTGCGGGCAGCTTCCCAAATACTAACGCAGATGGCTTTACTACCTTAACTGCCAGTCTATTATTCATATTAACCGGCA
The DNA here is from genome assembly GCA_965247435.1 of Ilyomonas sp. Classification (GTDB taxonomy): domain Bacteria; phylum Bacteroidota; class Bacteroidia; order Chitinophagales; family Chitinophagaceae; genus Ilyomonas. The sequence continues at coordinate 5,645,646 of OZ252019.1, forward strand.
GCACCGATGTATCCGCCTTTTCCGCAATGTCTCTTAGCTTTCCGGACAATGAACTACAGAAGGAAACATGCGAAAAAAAAGAATAACACAAAATAGATTTCTAAAAATTATGGATCGCATTGAAAAAGTAAAAAAGGCATTTTATTATCTCATATCAGTTTAATTTGATTTTATGCGATGAAACAAGTTATGGGTTTATCTTAGAGTATAAAAGAGATGAACTTCGGCTTCATCTCTTTTATGATTATAAAGAGGATAAATTTTATTTTATTTAGTAAAAGAACCTAAACAAAAGTGCCAAACAACTTAGACGTTGATAATGTTAAGCCATTGTATGAATTATTTAAAAAGTATGATGAAACATTAAATGAAAATTTTTCAACCGAGCGCTGAAGGATATGAAGTAGCATTAAATAGAAACGCTGCAATGCTCAAAAAATATGGTGATAAAGTATTGAAAGGGGTAGAATGGATATAAATAGTCCTTTCAATTAATCTGCAGCCATTAAGTTTTAATCTAAATATTTAAATTTTTAAAGCGGTAGTGCAGTAAAAGCGATTTTCAGTATTATAACCTTTCTTTTTATTTAATCATTCCCCTCCTCCTTCGCACCCACCTTCACAAAAGCCGCCCGTCTCGGGGCGGGCACTACTGCATCGGCGCCGCGCACGGCTTTCCAGATCACTTCGGTAAAAGCGCGGTCAGGTATGCAATCTTCCTTGCTAAAGTCAAAAGTTTCACTCTTCCGCTGCCAGGCGTTTTCCACGTTATTCCTAGCATTGATGTCGGTCTGCAGCGGCTTCGCAGTAAAAGGCGTAAGGTCCGGCGTGTTGGAGAAGCAGCGCCACATAGGCGCCGCCGCCGCATCGTACTGGCTCATGGGCGACAGGCCAAGAATCAACTCGATAGTGTGCAGCAGTGAGGTAGTACTGTATAGGGTATGGTCCACATAGTGCCGCTTTACAAAACCACCGGCTACATACGTGGTGCTGCGGTGTGCGTCCACATGGTCAGGGCCGTCCTGCGCGTCGTCTTCCAGCACAAACACCACGCTTTCTTTCCATACCGGGCTTTTGCTCAAATATTCTACCAGCATGCCTACGGCCAGGTCGTTATCGGCGCAGTGCGCAAATGGCGTGGGGCGGCCTTTGCGCAGCCCTTCGGTATGGTCGTTGATAATGCGCAGCGTATTAAGTTGTGGTAATGCGTTGTTCGCTACGAGCGAGTCGAAATCCCGCTTCCACTGGCCTACACGGGTAGTATCGCGTACCTTCTGGTCCCAACTGGTGTAGTAGGTGCAGTAGTGGTTATTCAGCACGGGGATGTTGGGCTTGTAGTCATCGGCAAATTCGCCGTAGGTGCGGTAGCTTACACCGGCCCGCGCACAATGGTCCCAGATAAAACCGCCTTTGTTGTTGGCGATCTCGCGGTTGCCTTCGGCATCGTACGAGCCGCCGCGCCCGCCATAGCCGGTGGGCCATGTTTTCTCTAAGTAATCATCGGCATAACCGCCCATACTCCAGTTGTGCCCGTCGGCGCTTACCTCGGCATCTACATAAAAATTATCCAGCAGTACAAATTCGCTGGCCAGAGCGTGCAGGTTGGGCGTTACTTTTTCACCAAACAAACAAAGGCTGCTGTCGCCGTTGCCTTCTTTTACATCGCCCAGCACCTGGTCGTAGGTGCGGTTTTCTTTAATAATATAAAACACATATTTGATAGGCGAGGAGTCGCCAAGCCTCATCGGGATTGGATTGCCCTTTTCGCCCACTGCCGTCAGCTCTTTTTGTTTGCTGTAAGGGGTATTTTGATATACCAGCCGCGAATACCGGCTCAGTTGCGAAGGCGATGGCGTTTGGAAGATACTTAAAGTGCCTTCAAACAAGCCGCCGATATACTCACTTTTGATGGCGCCTTTTTGAAAAGACAGCGCTGTGCTGGTATCGAATGCTTTATAATGCGGGTTGGGCAGCGAGGTAAAGCCCTTGCCATTGGCCACATAAATGGTGTTGCCGATGGTGCGCACGCAGGTAGGATACCAGCCTGTAGGGATAAAACCTTTGGAAGTGCTGGCGCCGGGCTTGCTTACGTCAAATACCGCGAGGCAGTTGTTATCGGCATTGGCTACATACAATGTTTTTTCGTCGCTGCTGAGCGCCACACTGTTGGTAGTAGAGCCGGCAGGCGCCGCCGGGTAAAGCGCCGCATTCAGGGTTTCTACTACTTTGCGCTGTGCTACATTAATCACCGATACACTGTTGTCGTTGGCATTGGCAACAAATAAATAGTTCCCCTTCCTTGTTAAGCAAATATCATTAGGATTATCACCTACGGCGATGCTGTCGGTAAGCTTTTTTGCCTGTGTGTTATAGATTAAAACTTTATCGCCGCCCCACAAGGAAATATATAATTCCTTTTTATCAGGCGATAACAAACAGGTATATGCTTCAGCGCCCAAGGCCAGCGATTCCATTTTTTTAGTTGCAAGATCTATCGTATATAAACTGTTGTTTTCTTTGGTAACGACATACATTGTTTGTGTTGCGGTATTGAGTGCAATGCCGGCCGGAGAGATTTTTAATGGCCAGGGTTCACCCAATTGAATGCTATCTTTTAGCACTAACTTATTATTGCTGATGCTGTATTGTAAAATCCGGTTGTCATTACCACCGGATGCATACACATACTTTTCGTCACCGCTGAAACAGAGCCCCAGCCAACTTTTAGTAATCTCAACATTGCTGAGCACTTTGTTATGTACTGCATCTATCAACTGGATAGTTTGCGTGCTCTGGCCGTTATTGGTAACCGCCATTAATTTTTTAGAAGGCGATATGGCGATGTTTAAAGGAAGATCGCCGAGCGGCAGCGAAGTACCGGCCGGCGTTAAGCTCCAGCCATTCGGAAGTCCTATTCTCTTAACAGATGGCGGTGTTTGGTTTTGCGCTGTCAGGCATTGTGCGGTCAGCACTGCCAACACGAGTATATACAAATTTTTCATCCGGTTATTTTAAAATGAAGATAAAGCAAGATGCTTTCCGTATCCTGTTCTCTTTTATTAAATCATTACTATTTTATCGCACCTGCTAATAACTCCGGCCCAGAAATGCTTTAGCATCGCTTGCTATTCTACCGCTGAATACAATACAGCATTTATGATTTTTACTTCGTAATAGTATCGCTGTCGTTTATTATTCTGTATTTCACCTGTCTAAATTTTCGCTCTCTGGCAACCAAAACACGCTTACTGCGTATTCATTGTAATAACCTCCTCAATTATCACCTTAAAATCTGCCATTTATGAAAAATGTTCTGAACAAATCCTGCTTTAATCTTTATGCCTCTTTAGGATTATCGGTCTTTATTGCGCTGGCTGGTTGTAACCGGCTCGATACCGTTCCCATACACAAGTATGAGCAAACAAATCTGGTGAGTGATCACGAAGATGATGAATATGAAGCAGCCCGCATAGATGCTACACTTGTAAATCCATGGGGTATTGCCGTAAACCCGAATGGCCCGATCTGGATTGCCTCCAACGGCACCGGGATGAGCCAGGTGTACGACAACACCGGCGCGCAGCTTATTCCGCCGGTCATGATACCCGGCCACGATCCTAAATTGCCGGGCAGCCCTACAGGCATCGTGTATAATGGCACCGCTGATTTTGTAATACCCGGCACCGGCCTGCCGAGCAAATTTATTTACGTAGGTACAGATGGTATCCTTTCTGCCTGGAATGGCGGCAGCGCAGCTACGCTTATTGCTGATAACTCAGGAACGTCGGTCTATACCGGCCTTGCTATAGGAAACGCAAGCGGTAAAAACTACATCTATGCTGCTAATTTTTCTGCAGGAAAAATTGATACATGGGATAAAGATTTTCACTGGGTAAATATGTCATTTACTGATCCTAATCTGCCTGCAGATTATTCTCCCTTTAATATCCGTTTCATTAATCATCTGCTGTATGTGGCGTATGCTAAAGTAGACCCGGCAACACATGAAGAAGAGAAAGGCGTAGGCTTGGGTATTGTCAATGTTTTTACACCCGCCGGCGTATTTGTAAAGCGCTTTGCTGCTTATGGTACACTCAATGCACCGTGGGGTTTAGCCGCATCCACACCGGGTTTCGACGGTTTAGGCGATGCAATACTGGTAGGTAATTTCGGGGATGGGCATATTAATATATTCAGTGCATTAGGCCAGTACAGAGGGCAACTGCTGAGTAAAGGAATGCCTGTGGAAATAGAAGGCTTATGGGCGCTTGAAACGAATGTGCCGGGCACCGATCCGGGCCAGATTTTCTTTACCGCCGGCGTAGATGACGAAGCACATGGACTATTCGGTTACCTGATGAAGAAATAGAGCAGTGGTGTTTTGGGTAAAAGGCCGGCCTGTAGTGAGCCGGCCTTTTCGTTTGTCTGCAACAAGAGCAGATGGACAGTTGAACAAATGTATAAGGCTTTATCGAAGCTTGTTTACGGATTCGGAGAGACTATAACAGCCGGAGGCAACCCTAATAAGCCGCTAAATAGCCTGTCAGAACAAATTTTTAGATTTCTTTTTAAAAAAAGCAACAAAAAGCTTGTGTCTTATCATTCAACCTGTTACCTTTGCGCTCCCAATTTGAAATTTGGGATACGGATATGTCTCAAAGAATACGCATCAAATTACAGTCTTACGATCATAGCCTGGTAGATAAATCTGCAGAGAAAATTGTAAAGACCGTTCGCAGCACCGGCGCAGTAGTTACAGGTCCGATACCTTTGCCTACGCACACAAAAATATTTACAGTTCTGCGTTCGCCGCACGTAAATAAAAAGAGTCGTGAACAATTTCAATTAGCTACGCATAAGCGCCTGATGGATATTTACACGTCTTCTTCCCGCACAGTAGATGCTTTGTCAAAGCTCGACCTGCCAAGTGGTGTAGAAGTGGAAATTAAGGCGTAAACGAAAAGGCAATAGTTCTTACATTATCTCATCTCTCAATCTCCTGATCAACCGGGGTGAAAAAAGAGCTCTGAATTAAAAATTAGATCGGGTTATTAGGAAAATCCAAAAATTTTTTTAAACCCTGGTCACAGACATATAAACAGGCCCTTCGAGGTTTGTTTGCCTCCGGTACTTCTTCTCTACGCCACGGCGTAGAAACAATAGAAAAGGTCGGCAGGAAAACAAGGATTGAATCACGCTTCATCGGTGTGATGTCCTCTATACCTCAGCGGGGCACAAACCGCAAAACACGATGAAAGGTATTATTGGTAAAAAAATCGGGATGACCAGCATCTTCGGAACAGACGGCAAGCAAACCGCTGTTACAATTATAGAAGCTGGCCCTTGTGTAGTTACACAGGTGAAAACCCAGGAAACAGATGGCTACAACGCCCTCCAGCTCGCACTCGGCGACAAAAAAGAAAAGCACTCCACGCAAGCCGAAATCAACCACTTTGCTAAAGCAAACACCCCTGCGAAAAAATTTGTAAAAGAATTCCGCGATTCTTCTCTCAATAAAAATTTAGGTGAAACCGTAACTGTTGACATCTTCGCTGAAGGCGATAAGGTGGAAATTGTAGGTACTACCAAGGGTAAGGGCTTCCAGGGCGTTGTTAAGCGTCACGGCTTTCATGGTGTGGGTGAGCAATCGCACGGCCAGCACGACCGTAGCCGTGCGCCAGGCTCTATCGGCGGCTCTTCTTATCCTTCCCGTGTGTTTAAGGGTATGCGCATGGCAGGCCGCATGGGCAGCGACCGTGTAAAAATGAAGGGTTTGAAAGTGGTAAAAATATTTCCGGAAAAAAATTATATACTGGTAAGCGGTTCGGTTCCGGGGCATAATGGTTCTATCGTTTTAATCCAGAAGTAATCACTTTTAATTAAAGAAGTAACATGCAGGTAGCAATTTTAAATATTCAGGGTGTAACAACCGGCAGAACCATTGAATTACCGGAAGAAATATTTGGTGCAACGCCAAACGACCACGTACTGTATCTTGCTGTAAAGCAATATCAGGCTGCACAGCGCCAAGGCACGCATAAAGTAAAAACCCGTGCAGAAGTACAGGGTGCAAGCCGCAAGCTGCACAAGCAAAAAGGCACAGGCGGCTCGCGTAAGGGCAACATTCGCAATCCTTTATATAAAGGTGGCGGTACGATATTTGGCCCAAAGCCGCACCGCTACGATTTTAAATTGAATAAAAAAGTAAAAGACCTGGCTAAGGTAAGTGCACTTTCCTACAAAGCTAAAGACAACGCGATCGTCGTTATCGAAGATATAGCTATGGAAGCGCCAAAAACAAAGCAGTTCAACGATGTATTGAAAGCATTGAATGTTGCCGGCAAAAAGACACTGTTTGTACTGCCGGATTATAACGACAATGTTTATCTCAGTCTTCGCAACATGCCTAAAGTAACAAGCACACTGCTGGCTGATCTGAACACTTACGAAGTTGTAAATGCAGATGTTGTAATTCTTACAGAGAACGCAGCAAAGATTTTTAGCGAGGAAGAAACCGCAGAGGTGGAAGTATAATTAATAACATTTCAATAATTATCAATAATGAATCTGACTGACGTATTAATAAAACCGGTACTCACCGAAAAAGTAAACAGCCAGCAGGAAAAGCTGAGAAGGTTTGCTTTTAAAGTAAGCAAAAAGGCTAATAAGCTGGAAATAAAGAAAGCAGTGGAAGAGATGTATGGTGTAACTGTTGAGGATGTAAATACTGCAATCGTACCGGGGAAAAATAAAACCCGATTTACAAAAGCAGGCTTTATAAAAGGTACAAAGCCGGGTTACAAAAAGGCTTATGTTACAGTAGCCGAAGGCGAAACAATAGATTTGTATTCTAATATTTAAATTATAGCTGCGAAGCTGAAAAGTTCGCATAAAAGTTTTCAATCAAATGGCATTAAAAAAATACAAACCCATGACCGCCGGCACCCGCTGGAGAATTGGGAATGCGTATGCTGAAATTACTACCAGCGAGCCGGAGAAGAGTCTGCTGGAGCCTCAGCATAGCACCGGTGGCCGTAATGCACAGGGGCGCCGTGCAATGCGCTATAAAGGCGGTGGAAACAAGCATCACTATCGGATAATAGATTTTAAACGCGATAAAAGAGGCATGGATGCCAAGGTTGTATCTATCGAATATGATCCTAATCGTACCGCATTTATTGCACTGGTGCAATATGCAGATGGAGAGAAACGATACATTCTGGCGCCTCAGGGCATTCAGGTAGGTACAACTGTCACTTCCGGTGACGCAGTTGCACCTGAATTAGGTAACGCATTACAAATGAAGAGCATGCCTTTAGGTACTGTTATTCACAATATAGAATTGCAGCCTGGGCAGGGTGGAAAAATGGCAAGAAGCGCCGGCTCCTCTGCTCAGTTAACCAACAAGGAAGAAAGATATGCAGTACTTAAAATGCCAAGTGGTGAATTAAGAAAAGTTTTAATTAATTGTTATGCAACGGTAGGCGTTGTTTCTAACAGCGACCATAACCTGGAGCAGGCTGGTAAAGCTGGTGTTAACCGCTGGAAAGGTGTTCGCCCGCGTGTACGTGGTGTGGCGATGAACCCGGTAGATCATCCGATGGGTGGCGGTGAAGGTAAATCTTCCGGTGGTCATCCGCGCAGCCGTACCGGTAAATATGCCAAAGGGTTAAAAACACGCAAGCATAAAGGATCGGATAACCTGATACTTCAGCGCCGGGATGGTAAGAAGCTAACCCTTAAATAGCAATAGGTTTTAAATTTTTAATTTTCAAATCAACTCATCAAACCATGGGTCGTTCGATAAAAAAAGGTCCTTATATAGATGTAAAACTTGAAACTAAAGTTTTAAATATCAATGAGGGTAAAAACAAGAAAAGTGTAATTAAGACCTGGAGCCGCCGCTCTACCATTTCACCGGATTTCGTAGGCCACACGTTTGCAGTGCATAATGGCAATAAATTTATTCCTGTTTATGTAACTGAGTTTATGGTAGGTCATAAGTTGGGTGAATTTGCACCTACCCGTAATTTCAGAGGACATTCAGGTTCTAAAAAATAAATCGTTTAACGTTTTAAGCTTACGGTTACAGAATAATCATAAGTGCTAAACATCAAACTTGAAATAAAAATAATAATGGAAGCTGTTGCTAAATTAAATAATTATCCTACCGGGCCACGTAAAATGCGTTTGCTGGCAGATGTTATCCGCGGCATGGAAGTAGAAAAAGCGCTGGCTATATTAGAATTTCACCCGCAGCACAATGCTGTTCCGCTGGCTAAACTGCTCAAAAGCGCAATCAATAACTGGGAGCAGAAAAATGAAGGTTCCAGCGCTGCCGATGCAAACCTGTTGGTTAAAACCGTTTTTGTTGATGGCGGCCGTGTTTTAAAACGTATGCGTCCGGCACCGCAGGGGCGTGGTTATCGTGTACGGAAGCGCAGCAATCATGTAACAATAATTGTAGATAGCAAAATCTAAATTCATTAATATAAGCAATAGCTTATAGAATAAATAACACAATATGGGTCAAAAAGCAAATCCTATTGGTAACAGGTTAGGAATTATAAGAGGTTGGGAAAGCAATTGGTATGGTGGCAAAAATGATTTTGCAAACAAATTGATTGAAGACAACAAGATCAGGAATTACCTGAACGCCCGTATTAACAAAGGTGGGATTTCGAAGATAGTAATAGAGCGGACGTTAGGTAAACTTATTGTTACTATACACACTTCCAAGCCGGGTATTATTATAGGTAAAGGCGGCGGTGAAGTTGACCGTATTAAGGAAGAACTTAAAAAGCTTACGGGTAAAGAGGACGTTCAGATTAATATTCTGGAAATACGCCGTCCGGAGCTGGATGCAAATATTGTAGGCGATACTATTGCCCGCCAAATCGAGAACCGTATCAATTTTAAGCGTGCTACAAAAATGGCGGTTGCTTCAACACTACGTATGGGTGCAGAAGGCATTAAGGTGCAGTTAAGCGGCAGGCTGGGTGGAGCTGAAATTGCCCGCAGCGAAAAGTTTATGCAGGGTCGTGTACCGCTACATACATTGCGCATGGATATAGATTATGCCAATGTTTTTGCACAAACGGTTTATGGTAAAATTGGTATTAAGGTATGGATTTGTAAAGGGGAAGTATTAGGCAAGCGCGACTTGAATCCAAACTTTATAGGCGGTAAAGACGTGAGCGGGGATAGAAGAGACGACCGCAGGGGCGAAGACAGAGGCGGCGACAGAAGGGATGACCGCCGCGGCGGAGGAGATAGAAGAGATGACCGCAGGGGCGGTGGCGGTGGCGATAGAAGGCCGGGTGGTGGCGGTGGAAGAAGATAAAATGAGTTGCCGGTTAAGCCATTATTGGTATCCGGTTTATTAAAAAAGAAATAACTGGCAACGGGAAACCAGCAACCAGTAACTAAAATAGTTTTGAAATGTTACAGCCAAAAAGAAGTAAACATAGAAAAGCGCAAAAAGGTCGTATCCGTAATGTGGCAAAAAGAGGTACCAGTATTGCATTTGGTTCTTACGCTTTAAAAGCCGAAGAACCTATATGGTTAAACAATCGCCAGATTGAGGCTGCACGCCAGGCAATGACACGCGCCATGAAACGTGAGGGCAATGTATGGATACGGATATTTCCGGATAAGCCTATTACCCGCAAGCCTCAGGAGGTACGCATGGGTAAAGGTAAAGGTAACCCCGAATTTTGGGCTGCAGTAGTAGAACCGGGACGCATTATCTTTGAGTGTGATGGTGTGCCGGAAGAAGTGGCTAAAGAAGCAATGGGGTTGGCTTCACAAAAATTACCGATTAAAACAAAATTTGTAGTAAGAAGGGATTTGCAGGTATAAAGCATATCTATTACTGAAATAATAAAAGCTGTACAATGGCTAATAAAAAGTTTGAATTTAATAAAAGCCTCAAAGATTTTAGTGAAGCAGATTTACAAGCCCGTATGCAGGAAGATGCTGTTCGCTTAAAAAAACTGGAATTTGCCCATGCGATTTCTCCGCTTGAAAATCCAATGAGTATTCGCAATCTGAGAAAAGATATTGCAAGGGTAAAAACGGAGTTGAAGAAAAGAATATTACAGGCATAAATTATAAAACGATTAGCCGGTTCGCCAACAGGTTAATTGTACAATGAGGTTTTAAACAATGGCGGATTATTGAATATACAATTGTAAAACGAATACAATGGCTGAAGAAAGAAATTTGCGCAAAACAAGAATAGGGGTTGTAAGCAGCAACAAAATGGAGAAAACCATTACGGTAGCTGTTGAAAGAAAGGTTAAACACCCTATTTATGGTAAATTCCTGAAAAAGACTACCCGATTTCATGCGCATGATGAAAAAAATGAGTGTACTATTGGCGATGTAGTAAGAATAATGGAAACACGTCCGCTAAGTAAAACAAAGCGTTGGAGATTGGTAGAGGTGGTGGAAAAGGCAAAATAAGTAGTGGTTGCGAATTAATTATAGTAATGAGCCGCAAAATCGCGCTATTGATTAATGTATTAAACACCCAACGCCTAAAGCAGCGGGTTTAAAGCTTAAATAAAATGATTCAGCAGGAAAGCAGGCTTAATGTAGCTGACAACAGCGGAGCAAAAGAAGTGCTTTGCATACGGGTGTTAGGAAATTCCGGGCAGGACTATGCAAGGATTGGCGACAAAATAGTGGTAACCGTTAAAGATGCTTTGCCGGCCGGCGGCGTAAAAAAAGGTACTGTTTCCAAAGCCGTTATAGTACGCACAACTAATAAGCTTCGCCGTAAAGACGGTTCTTACATACGTTTTGATGATAATGCAGTTGTGCTGTTGAACAATGCTGATGAGCCGCGCGGAACACGTATTTTCGGGCCGGTAGCCAGGGAGCTGCGGGATAAAGGTTATATGAAAATTATCTCACTCGCGCCGGAAGTTTTATAAAAAAATTTTTTGCGGAGCCTTCTATGGGAAGGTTGAGAAAACTGAAAAGAGTAAGGTATAACACCTTAAATAATATACAATGAGCAACAGATTTAAACCTAAATACAACATTAAGCGCGGCGATTCTGTAGTGGTAATTACTGGCGATGACAGGGACTTAAAAAAACCTCGTAAGGTTTTAGAAGTAATTATAGACAAAGGACGCGTTGTGGTAGAAGGCGTAAATATTATAACAAAGCATACAAAGCCATCTGCGCAGAATACAAAAGGCGGTATTATAAAAATTGAAGCGCCGATTAATATCAGTAATGTAATGTTATGGGATACTAAAACCGGCGGGCCTTCAAAAGTAAAACGTACCCGCGAAGAAGGTAAGTTAGTACGCACACTTAAAAAATCAGGGGAGGTTATCAAATGAGTACTGTAAAATATACTCCGCGCCTTGCAGACAAATACAAAAAAGAAGTTGTGCCTGCATTAGTAAAAAAATTCGGCTATAAGAGTGTAATGCAAACTCCTAAACTGGAGAAAATCTGCGTTAATCGCGGTGTGAATGGAGCCGTAGCTGATAAAAAGATTGTAGATGTTGCTGTAGATGAGCTAAGCAATATTACCGGACAAAAGGCTGTATCTACGCAAAGTAAAAAAGACATATCCAATTTTAAGCTTCGTAAAGGCATGCCGATAGGTGCCCGTGTGACCCTGCGTGGCGAAAAGATGTATGAATTTTTAGATCGCCTGATAGCAGTTGCCTTGCCGCGCGTTCGCGATTTTAAAGGGATCAGCGATAAAGCTTTCGATGGTCGTGGTAATTACACACTGGGCGTTACAGAGCAGATTATATTCCCTGAAATTGATATTGATAAGGTAACGAAGATTACCGGAATGGATATCACATTCGTAACATCTGCTAAGAGCAATCAGGAAGCGTACGAATTATTAAAAGAATTAGGGTTGCCTTTTAAAAACATAAAAAAAGATAATCAATAAGATTATGGCAAAAGAATCAATCAAAGCAAGGCAAAGGAAACGCGTAGCGATGGTAGCCAAGTATGCTGCCAAGCGTACTGCCCTGAAAGAAGCCGGTGATTATGCAGGACTGGATCAATTGCCGCGTAACGCTTCGCCGGTCCGTTTGAAAAACCGCTGTCAGCTTTCAGGCAGGCCAAGAGGTTATATTCGTTATTTCGGCTTATCCCGTATCATGTTTCGTGATATGGCGCTGAATGGTAAGATACCAGGCGTAAAAAAAGCAAGCTGGTAAAAAAATTTTCAATTTGTCAGTTTTTATTGGCAATAGAAAAATAAATAAGTCAATTAACAATTATCAACAGAAAATAATAATGGTAACTGATCCTATTGCAGACTTCCTTACGAGAGTTAGAAATGCACAGTTGGCCGGTCACAGGATAGTGGAGATTCCTGCATCTAATTTAAAAAAGCGTATCACCGAAATTTTATACGAACAGGGATACATTTTGAAATATAAGTTTGAGGATGATACAAAACAAGGCTTAATCAAAATAGCTTTAAAGTACGATCCTTCTACAAAGCAGCCTGCCATCCGTTCGCTGGAAAGAATAAGCCGCCCGGGATTGCGTCAATACGCAAAGCCGGCAGATTTCCGCAGAGTGATTAATGGTTTGGGCGTAGCTATTCTCAGCACTTCAAAAGGTGTAATGACCGACAAGCAGGCTAAAACACAGAATGTAGGTGGCGAAGTGCTTTGCTATATTTCTTAATCTGCAAATCGAAATTTGAAAATTAAACAATGGTTTTCAAATGTAATTTGGGTGAATGACAATTAAGTTTTCAATACGGGGAACTGAACACTTTCAGCCAGCATTGTTTTAAAATTTTTTCATTTTTACAAATTAAAATTATGTCCCGTATAGGAAAAAAGCCGGTTGCATTACCTAAAGGCGTTACAGTAGCTGTAGGAAAAGATAACCTGGTAAGTGTAAAAGGCCCAAAAGGCGAATTGCACCAAGCCATAGACAGAGATATTACTGTAGAGATAAAAGATACGGAAATATTAATTAGCCGTAATACAGATCAGATACGCCACCGTGCTATGCATGGTCTGTACCGGTCATTGGTAGCCAACCTGGTAAAAGGTGTTACCGATGGCTATAAAAAGAATTTGGAGTTGGTTGGGGTAGGTTATAAAGCTTCTAATCAGGGTAATATTTTAGATTTATCTTTGGGATATTCTCATAATATTGTATTTGAAGTACCAAAAGAAATTAAAGTAGCTACCGAAACCCTGAAAGGGCAAAACCCTAAAATTTCATTAGAAGGTATTGATAAGCAACTGTTAGGTCAGGTAGCAGCAAAGCTACGCAGCCTGCGCAAACCAGAGCCATACAAAGGAAAAGGTGTTAAGTATTCCGATGAGGTGGTTCGCCGTAAAGCCGGTAAAGCTGCTGGTAAGTAATACAGTTGGTAATTTGCATATTCATTTTCCTGGCAGTATCAGGAAATAATAACTATAAACAATGAATACAAAAGGTTTAAGAAGACAAAAAATACGTTACCGTATTCGTAAAGATATAGCAGGCACTGCTCAAAAACCGAGACTTTCTGTTTTTCGGAGTAATACAGAGGTATATCTGCAACTGATTGACGATGCAAGCGGGAAAACAATAACTGCTGCTTCTACAAAGGACAAGGATATTGCTGCACAGGCAGGTACCAAATCGGAGAAAGCGAAATTAGCAGGCGCTATTATAGCCCGTAAAGCAACTGAACTGGGCGTACAAAAAATTGTCTTCGACAGAAGCGGTTATTTATACCATGGCCGTGTGAAGGCTGTTGCAGAAGGTGCAAGAGAAGGCGGATTGCAATTTTAGATTTTAGATGTATGATTGGTAATGGTGTGATCATTAGGAGATCATAATTCATAATTCATAATTTATTTCCATAACATGTTTAAACCAATAGCAAATAAAGTAAAGGCCGGCGGCGACGTAGAGCTGAAAGAAAAAGTGGTAGCGATTAACCGTGTGGTAAAGACAACCAAAGGCGGACGCACATTTAGCTTTTCGGCACTGGTAGTAGTGGGCAATGAGAAAGGTGTTGTAGGCCAGGGATTAGGTAAGGCAAAAGAAGTGCAGGAAGCTATTACCAAAGGCATTGAAGATGCTAAAAAAAACCTGATAAAAGTTCCGGTAATGCATGGTACTATACCGCATGATCAGTTAGGTAAAGAAGGCGCTGCTAAAGTGCTTATAAAACCGGCGGCACATGGTACCGGTGTAATTGCCGGAGGCAGTATGCGCGCTGTACTTGAAAGTGCAGGTATAACGGATGTGCTGGCTAAAAGTCTTGGTTCTGCTAATCCGCATAACGTGGTAAAAGCAACACTAAAAGCTTTAACCCTGCTACGCGAGCCTATTGAAGTGGCAAAAAACCGTAATATCCAGTTAAAGAAAGTATTTAACGGATAAAAAAAACAGAACCCATTTTGGAAGATCGCAATAAATTTATATTTCTTAATACTAAAATATTCCCTTTTGGGGTTAAGGGCAATGGCAAAAATTAAAATTACACAGGTAAAAAGCGGTATAGACCGTTCGGAGCGCCAGAAAAAAACTTTGATAGCTTTAGGTTTAACTAAGATGAATGCTGTTAAGGAAGTAGAGGCAACACCACAGATATTAGGAATGATTACAAAAGTAAATCATCTTGTTACGGTTGAAGAATTAGGATAAGTCAGGTGACCCTCTTTTAATGGGAGTTGTTACTCATTAATATTTACATAGAATGCGAGGGGCGATTCCCCGTAAGTAAAAATCAAATTATAATGAAACTACACAGTTTAAAACCTGCAGAAGGTTCAGTACACAAAGACAAACGTTTAGGGCGCGGTGAAGCAAGTGGTAAAGGCGGTACTTCTACCAAAGGTAATAAAGGTGGGCAAAGCCGTGCCGGCTACCAGCGCAAAAACGCTCATGAAGGCGGCCAGATGCCTATACAACGCCGTATTCCAAAACGCGGATTTAAAAATATCAACCGCATAGAATATAAGGTATTTAACTTGGGGCAAATTGATGAATTAAACGAAAAATACGGCTTTAGCGATTTCAGCCTTGATAATTTATACATCAACGGTCTGGTTGGTAAAACAGATAAGGTAAAAGTATTGGGCACAGGCGAACTCAAAGCCAAACTCAGCTTTAAAGTAAACGCGGTAAGCGGCAAAGCCAAAGAAGCAATTGAAGCTGCTGGCGGCAGCGTTGAAATTATAAAATAATTTTTCCGATATTTGCCAACCCTGCCTTTCAAGGGCAGATGGGCGCATCATTAATAACGATGCGTTTTTTGGCTTTTAAGATTATCACATTACAATCCTCATTTAGTGAAAAAGTTTGCACAGACATTAAGAAACATCTGGAGTATTGAGGAGCTACGTACAAAAATTATTGTAACGCTTGCCTTGATTTTCACCTACCGGTTGGGCAATGCTATTGTTTTACCAGGCTTGGATCCAAACAAAATTCAGGATGCAGCCAGCAAAACACAAGGCAACGGATTACTTGGCCTCTTCGATAGTTTTGCAGGCGGCGGCTTTTCCCACGCCTCTGTTCTTGCGCTGGGCGTAATGCCTTACATCTCTGCTTCCATATTTATGCAGCTTGCCACTATACTGGTACCGCAGTTGCAAAAAATTCAGAAAGAAGGCGAGAGTGGCCGGAAAAAAATTAACCAGTGGACACGTTATCTCACGGTGATTGTTACGATTTTTCAGGCTATTGCATACGTGCAATATCTTAAAACACCGGGTTACGCAGAAGCACTGATACCGGCTTATGCAGGTTTTTTCCTTGCTTCTACCGTAATTGTACTTACTGCCGGTACATTGTTTGTAATGTGGCTTGGCGAAAAAATACAGGATAAAGGTTTGGGTAACGGCACTTCTATCATCATCATGGTTGGTATCCTTGGCCGGTTGCCGCAGGCGCTGATACAGGAGTTTGATGCAAGACAAAACAAAGGTGGCGGCGGCTTATTAATTTTCCTAATCGAAATTGGTATTTTAATCGCCATTATTATGGGATTAATTATATTGGTACAGGGTGTGCGGAAAGTAACGGTTAATTATGCCAAGCAAATTGTAGGTAACAGGCAATATGGCGGCGCCCGCCAGTTCCTGCCGTTAAAGGTGAACAGTGCTGGTGTAATGCCCATTATCTTTGCGCAGGCTATTATGTTTTTGCCAACGCTGGTATCTTTTACCAGTATTACAGAAACTACAAAAGGTGGCATCATCAGTATATTCAGTAATCACAGCAATCCGTGGTACATGGTTATTTACTCCATCATGGTTATTGCGTTTACCTTTTTATACACTGCTTTAATCTTTAATCCAAAGCAGATGAGCGAAGATCTTAAACGTAACAATGGCTTTATTCCGGGTGTAAAACCAGGTCAGCCAACGGCAGATTACATTGGTGCAATCATGGATAAGATTACTTTGCCGGGCGCTATCTTTTTAGCTTTCGTTGGTATTTTACCGGGCTTTGCACAGTTGCTTACGGTACAGCAGCAATTCAGTACTTTCTTTGGCGGCACTTCCTTACTTATTATGGTTGGCGTTATCTTAGATACATTGCAGCAAATAGAAACACACCTGCTGATGCGCCAGTACGATGGATTAATGAAGGGCGGCCGCTTGCAAGGCCGGCAAACAGCGCCTGTTGGTTATTAAACGAACGGTATAATCAGTAAATAAAATAATTTTGCAAAACCTGTTGGAGCGATTCTGACAGGTTTTTTTATAAGGGTAAATAATGAGCAGACGTTTCAATATGATTATCTATAAAACAGAAGCAGAAATAGGACTGATGCAGCAAAGTGCGCAGTTGGTAAGCAAAACGCTCACCGAAGTTGCTAAAGTACTTAAGCCCGGCATGACCACGAAGGAACTGGATAAGTTGTGCGCCGGGTTTGTGCACGACCATCATGCAGTACCTTCTTTTAAAAACTACCGTGGCTATCCGCATAATATCTGCGCTTCCATTAACGATGTAGTGGTTCATGGTTTTCCAAACGATAAACCTCTTGAAGAAGGTGATGTGGTTTCGATAGATATGGGTGTAATCCTCAATGGCTGGCATGGCGACCATGCTTATACTTTTGTTTTAGGTGAAGTAAGTGAAGATGTTTTAAAACTGGTACGGGTTACTAAAGATTCACTTTACAAAGGCATTGAAAAAGCAATCGTTGGCAACCGGATTGGCGATATTGCGTATGCGATACAGGAATACACGGAAAAGAAAAACGGTTATGGCGTAGTACGGGAACTGGTAGGCCATGGATTAGGCAGAAGCATGCACGAAGATCCGCAGATGCCTAACTATGGCAAGCGTGGCAACGGCCCGAAAATGAATGAAAATATGGTACTCGCAATTGAGCCTATGATAAACATGGGTGTTAAGGAAGTTTATACAGACAGCGATGGCTGGACGGTACGCACCCGCGATGGCAAGCCGTCTGTACACTTTGAACACGATGTATGTGTCAAGCGCAATAAAGCCCTCATCCTGTCCGATTACAGCATTATTGAGGCGGCTGAAAAGACCAATCCGAATCTTAATACAGGTTATTAAATGCTGTATAATAAAGACTTAAAGGCACCTGTTATTGCTTAATGTCTGTACTTTTTCTTGTCATGTATCTGAATGAATAATAAGAGTAAAATTTTAGCTGTGATAGGTGGTGGCGCTGCCGGTTTCTTTTGTGCCGTAAACGCAGCGCGAATGAACTCCGATTTACAGATTATAATTGCAGAGAAAAGCAACAAGCTGTTGAGCAAAGTAAGGGTGAGCGGTGGCGGCAGGTGCAATGTAACGCACGATTGTTTTGAGATAGAAGAACTGGTAAAAAAATATCCGCGTGGCCAGCATTTTCTTAAACGGTCATTTCATCATTTCAATACCAAACATACTGTTGACTGGTTTGAAGAAAGAGGCATTCTTTTAAAAACAGAAGCCGATGGGCGCATGTTTCCGGAAAGTAATACTTCGGAAACCATTATTAGTTGCCTGCTGAAAGAAGCCAATAAATACAGCATTGAAATAAGAATGAATGCCGATGTAAAGCAGGTGAACAAAGACAACGGTGTATTTGTGCTGCAATTAGCCGATGGCAAACAATTATTAGCCGATTATGTATGTATTGCCTGCGGCGGCTTCTCCAAACCGGAACATTTAAAATGGCTGCAACAACTGGGACATAGTTTTGAAACACCCGTTCCTTCGCTTTTTACTTTCAATATGCCCGGCAACAGCATTAGAGCACTTATGGGCGTGAGTGTAGAGCATGCCATTGTAAAAATTGCCGGTACTAAATTATTACAGCAAGGCCCGGTATTAATTACGCATTGGGGATTGAGCGGGCCGGCAGTATTAAAGTTATCAGCCTGGGCGGCAAAAGAACTGGCGGCTGTAAATTATCAATTCTCGATACTCATCAACTGGCTGCCGCAATTTAGTGAACAAACATTACGAGCTGACTGGCACTTATTACGAAGCAAGTTAGCTGCGCAAAATATAAATAATAAAAATCCATTCTTTTTACCCGCCCGCCTATGGCAATACTTGTTGCAGCAAGCGGAAATAAACAACAATACCCGCTGGGCCGAAGTAACCGCCAGGCAACAAAACAAACTGATTCAAATGCTTACCGGCCAGCCTTTTGAGGTGCAGGGCAAAACGACATTTAAAGAAGAATTTGTAACCTGCGGCGGCATCAGGTTATCCGAAATAAATGCAGCTACCATGGAAAGCCGCATTGTGCCCGGTTTATATTTTGCCGGCGAAATAATGGATGCGGATGGCATTACCGGGGGCTTCAATTTTCAACATGCATGGACAAGCGGCTGGATGGCTGCAAAGGCAATTGCAGAAGCTGATGTAGAGCCACAAAGGCACTAAGTTATGTGCAGCTTTGTTTGACAGCAGTCAATTCTCATTTTTAGTTAGTGGTTGTACTTTGACAAGGCTGACGAGTTTGCGCTGGCAGCAAACTTTTTATATGTATTGGTAGCTTTGGCTGGCATACAACTGTTTGACAGCATAAAGTGTGCACATAACAAGGGGTTTTGTGTCAGCACGACTGACATAATTCAGCAGCAACTTTAGTTCTTCGTTCAGCTACGATTCACGGCTCTACGGAACAGCGCCGATCGGCAATTCAAGTTTGCAGCTTTTGTGCTGCTTTGGGCATCTATTCGGGCTGACGGAACCTTCGATCGTGCCGCCACAAAGGCACTAAGTTACCAAGTAGAAAAGCGTATAATTTATAGTCATTAGCCTTAGCGCCTTCGTGGTATTATATCCACTTTTGCAACGATAAATTTCTCCACTTGTATCTCTTTATCCTAAATACATTTGTATAAATAAGTATTATGCTCCAGCCCTGGCTCACCGGTAAAGTAATTAAGATTGAAAATGTTACGTTCAACACCCGAAGATTTTGGATAGCAGTGCAGGATGTAAATGTATTCGATTTTAAACCCGGCCAGTTTGTAACACTGGACTTACCTATTTCCGAAAAGCGCAACAAGCGCTGGCGCAGTTATTCTATCGCCTCGCACCCGGATGGCACCAATGTAATAGAACTGGTAATTGTATTGCTCGAAGGTGGCCTGGGCAGCAATTATTTATTTGACCATATCATCGTTGGCAGCGAGCTGACCTTGCGCGGTCCGCAAGGTGTTTTTGTATTACCGGAAGTGATTGATAAAGATTTGTTTTTGATATGCACCGGCACCGGTGTAGCACCTTTCCGCTCGATGGCGCATTATATACATCAGCACGGCATTTCCCACCAAAATATTTATCTCATCTTCGGCTGCCGGTTACTAAGCGATTGTTTGTATAGAGAAGAATTAGAAGCATTGTCCGCCAAAATGCAAGGATTTCATTACCTGCCTACTTTCTCGCGCGAAGAACATTTCAATAGCGCCATCCGCCACGGCTATGTGCACCATGTGTATGAGGAAATTGTGGCCCAAAAAAAACCGGCCGCCAGGTTTTACCTATGCGGCTGGAAAGCAATGATTGACGAAGCGAAAGCTAAGATTTTAGCATTAGGCTACGATAAGCATGATGTACATTTAGAGTTGTATGGCTAAGTAAATTTAGCCACGAAGGCACGAAAGCACAAAGAAGCAGTAAGCCTGTTTTGAGCTTTTGTGTCTTTGTGGCGAGCAGATGATCACTGGTGGTTTATCAACTCAAAAATTTTTGTCATTACTTCCGATGCCAACAGCCGCTCCTGCTGCATGGTATCACGGTAGCGGATAGTTACCGTATTATCTTCTTTCGTTTGATGATCAATGGTAATGCAGAACGGCGTACCAATTGCATCCTGCCGGCGATAACGCTTACCAATCGTATCTTTTTCTTCGTAAAAGCATTTAAAATAAGGTTTGCATTTATTCATGATATCGCGGGCAAGATCCGGCAAGCCATCCTTCTTGGTCAGCGGCAAAATAGCCAGCTTAATGGGCGCCAGTACCGGCGGAATACGCAGTACTACGCGGCTATCACTGCTGCCATCTTCTTTAGGTATAATCTCTTCCTCGTAGCTGTGCGACATGATCAGTAAAAACATTCTATCCAGGCCAATAGAGGTTTCTATCACATAGGGTATGTAATGCTGGTTCAGTTCTGTATCAAAATACGTCATCTTTTTACCGCTGTATTGCTGGTGCTGGGTCAGGTCGAAATCGCTGCGCGAATGAATACCTTCCACCTCCCGGAAACCCATCGGGAAATTGTATTCTATATCGCAGGCTTCCTTGGCATAGTGCGCCAGCTTTACATGATCGTGGTAGCGGTATTCGCTTTCGGGAATGCCAAGGCTCATATGCCATTTTAAACGGGCTTCTTTCCAATACTTGTACCAGTCTCCTTCGGTGCCGGGACGCACAAAAAACTGCATTTCCATTTGCTCAAATTCGCGCATTCGAAAGATAAACTGGCGCGCCACAATCTCGTTTCGAAAGGCCTTTCCCGCTTGCGCAATGCCGAACGGAATCTTCATACGCGCCGACTTCTGTACATTGAGGAAATTCACGAAAATGCCTTGCGCCGTTTCGGGGCGCAGGTAAATGGTATCCGCTTCTTCCGTTACCGAGCCAAGCTGTGTGGAAAACATCAGGTTAAACTGCCGGATGTCGGTCCAGTTGACCGTATCGCTCATGCTGCATTTGATGTTGTTCTCTTCAATCAGTCTTTTCAAGCCCGCGTAATCATCTTTCGCCAGCATCGCTTCCATATTTTTGAGCAATGCAAATTCTGCTTCTTTTTTGCCTTCCATCGCCAGCTTATCGGCGTGCGCTTCTATCAGGTGATCTACGCGGTAGCGCTTTTTGCTGTCTCTGTTATCAATCATCGGATCGCTGAAATTGTCCACATGCCCGCTCGCTTTCCAGGTAGTGGGATGCATAAAAATAGCCGCATCTATGCCTACGATATTCTCGTGCAGTTGCGTCATGCTTTTCCACCAATAGTCCCGGATGTTTTTCTTCAGCTCGCTGCCCCACGGACCATAATCATATACGGCGCTCAGGCCATCGTATATTTCGCTGCTCGAAAAAACAAATCCGTATTCTTTAGCATGGGCAATGATTGCCTGCAGTTTGTTGTCTTGTTGTACGCTCATAGGGCGGCAAAGATAATAAAGAGACGGTTTGCGGATTGCGCAGAAATGCTGTTGGCCAAGGGCACTAAAAACGGATGGCAAATGCCTGCTTTGCTTTGTGTTCTTTCCGGAAGAAGACAATACCGATAAAAAATAAGTCAATGGTAAGCGTTACCGCAGGATGCGCTTTAATAGCATTCCAGGCGTCTTCCATTTCGCTGCTCCAATGGATGTCGTCAAAAACCAGCACGCTGTGTTCGTGGGTTTTCGGGAGCAACTGCTCAAAGTAATTAAGCGTTGGCCGGAGGCGGTGGTTGCCATCAATAAAAGCGAAGTCAACAGTTGACAATTGCTGTAACGCATGAGGCAAGGTATTATCAAAATTGCCTTTTACCATCGCTATATTTTCTAACTGCAATGCCGCAAACGTTTGTTGTGCAGTATCCGCAATGGCTACAGCGCCTTCCATAGTAATAACCTGTGCATTGGCGTTGCCGCTGGCTAAGTAAGCGGTTGTAATGCCTAAGGAAGTGCCCAGTTCCAGTATAGTGGCGGGCTGAAAGTAATTGACCATGCGAAAAAGAAGCCGGCCATATTTTTTGGGTTTCAGGGAAGAAGATGCGATGTCGGCGACGCTTCGTTGTGTATGTGTGTGTATGCGCGAGCCGGCCCCGAAATCTTCAATGGTGAGCAATGTTTTATTTACCAGTAATCCGCTGCGCGCGTGCTCAATTGTATTGTAACAATAGAAAAAGCGGCGGTCGTTTAAAACATTAATAATAAAATCAAATACAAACGGCGAGTGTACGCCATGCCCTTTGCTGTTGGATGCATGCAGCCAATACAGCAGGTATCGCTTTGCCATTTGCCGTTTGCTGTACATGCTGCAATGTTAGCGGTTTGTGACGAAGGTTTAAAGTTTACAGATTCCTTGGTTTACAAGTTTAAATTAGCAACACATTCTTCCAAGCTCCTTCCTCCTTGCTTCCATTAATTTTACCTGCGCTCCCATACTTCAAAGCTGTAGGCGTAGGCATGCTTATCATCGGTGCCAAAGTCCTGGTTGCCGGTACGCTGCCATTTTTTTTCATCCAGGGAAGGAAAGAAAGCATCGGCATCGGTAAAGCTGTGGTGCACGCGGGTAAGATAAATTTTAGTTGCCTTCGCCATCAGCATTTCATATATCTCGCCGCCACCGATCACCATTATTTCTTTGTAATCGTTTTGCTCCGCAAAAAAAACAGCATCACTTATATGGTTTACCACAACGGCGCCTTCGGGTTTAAAATCTTTTTTACGGGTAAGAATAATATTAGCCCTGCCATTCAAAGGCTTGCTGTCAAGCGCTTCAAAGGTTTTGCGGCCCATCAGCACCGGCATTGCCCAGGTAATGTTTTTAAAAAATTTCATATCGTTGGGCAGGTGCCAGAGCATCCCGTTATCTTTTCCGATAGCGCCATTTTCAGCGGCGGCAACTACAAGGGAAAACAGCATAATGAATGTAAAATTTTAATGGTAATGGTGCATAGTTTGCACCGTTAAGGAAACTTATTGCCGGCCGGTTACAGCCAGCAGATAAAGCTGCATAGACCTCGCTTTGGTACCTGTCCAAAGCCGGTATTCCTCAGCCGCCTGTACCCGAAGGTTTTCTCTTATATAACCATCCTTTACCAATTGATGTCCTCTTGTGTCTGCAACAACCGCCCAGATATTTAAGCGGCTCATAAAATCTTCGTCTTCTTTGTTGCTTATTTCATGTTGATTTGTGACGGCAATATTTTTCAGTCCTGCAGTGTTGAATATACCGGCAAGATGATCGCCTATTGCGTTATCCATCCCTGCATCCTTCCGCCATTGCAAAAAGGCTTTATAAAACTGTTGCATACTTTCCGGCGGGGCGGGCGACCATTGTATTTTTTCATGATTATAATCCAGTACCGAAAGATAGCCATCTGTTGTTAGCAAAGCTGCCATTTCTTTAATGATCGATGCCGGATTAGCAACCCATTGCAGCACACGAGCAGCGCTTGCCACATCAATTTTTTTTGCCGGTTGATAGTTGAGTATATCCGCTATTTCAAAATGCACATTGCCGATGTGTTTGTACTGCGCTCTGGCTATTTCGATAAGATGTTCACTGGTGTCTATACCCGTAACGGTACCTTCTTCGCCAACCAATGCTGCAAGGCTGGCGGTAACAGAACCGGAGCCACAGCCAACATCCAATACCTTATCGCCCGGTTTAATAATGGACAGCAGGTTTCTATTGGCGTTAAAGACAGTCCGGTTTTCCATGGCCGCATGGGTGCCTTTGGGCATGGCTGCACGTTCGGTAGCATCGCTCATACTGCGCAAAAATTATGTTTTAAAAACGGCCTCCGGATTAGTTACATCGTACATCTAACACCGTACATTCTCTTACACCGCTACCGGCGCTTTAATGTGCGGATGAAACTGGTAATTCTCCAATTGAAAATCTTCAAACCGGAAGCTGAAAATATCTTTTACCGTGGGATTAATTTTCATAATTGGCAATGGATACGGCTCCCGGCTCAATTGCAGCTTTGCCTGCTCAATATGGTTGCTGTACAAATGCACATCCCCAAACGTGTGCACAAAATCGCCACATTCCAGATCGCATACCTGCGCTACCATCATCGTAAGCAAGGCATACGACGCAATATTGAAAGGCACGCCTAAAAACACATCGGCGCTGCGCTGATAGAGTTGGCAACTCAATTTACCGTCAGCTACATAAAACTGGAACAAGGCATGGCAGGGCATCAGCGCCATGTCTTTCAGCTCTGCTACATTCCAGGCACTCACAATAATGCGCCGGCTGTCGGGCGTATTTTTTATCTGTTTAATCGCTTCGCTCACCTGGTCAATCGTCGTTCCGTCCGCGCCTTGCCAGCTACGCCATTGCTTGCCATACACCGGGCCGAGCTCGCCCTTTTCATCTGCCCATTCGTTCCAGATATTTACGTTATGGTCGGTTAAGTATTGAATATTGGTTTCGCCCCGTAAGAACCAAAGCAGTTCATATACAATGCTTTTTAAATGCAGTTTTTTAGTGGTGACCATGGGGAAACCTTTCCTTAAATCGAAGCGCATCTGGTAACCAAAACAACTAATGGTGCCGGTGCCGGTACGATCGGTTTTGGTAGCGCCGTTGTCTAAAATATATTGCAGTAACTGCTGGTATTGTTGCATGGAATAATGTAAGAAGTAATAGTTAATATTTAATATTTAAACATTCGCTTTGCTGAGCAAAGAATAAAACGTTGAAGTGTGCGACGCAAGTAAAGCCTGATAGCAGCACTATAGCCCGAACCATAATACCTTCCTGCATTCTTGTTCCTTACTTTCCTTTCCTTCGCTTCAGTTCTTTATTGATTAATACCAGCTCGCGGCTCGTTTGCCCGTTGATGCTGCTGTTTTCCTGCGCCCGCCGCATGAGGTAAGGTATCACATCGCGGATGGGGCCAAACGGCACATATTTACTTACCGAATAACCGGCTTTGGCAAGATTGAAAGTAATATTATCGCTCATGCCATACAACTGCGAAAAATGTACATGCGGATGACTGTGCATAATGCCTTTTGCATCCATCAGCTCGGCTGCCCGCAGGTTGCTGTACTCGTTGTGCGAGGCGATGATAACCGCGATGTTATCAAGGTTGTTAATACAGTATTCCACTGCCGCGTTATAGTCGCCGTCGGCAAACGATTTGTCCTGCTGTATGGGCGATGTATAATGTTTCTGTGTTGCGCGCCCGCGTTCTTTTTCCATGTAGGCGCCGCGCACCAGCTTTACCCCAAGGATAAACTGCTGCTGCTGCGCAATGCGGTGCGACAGCTTCATAAAATTGAGCCGGTCGTGCCGGTATAACTGGATCGTGTTATAAACTACCGCTTTTTCTTTATTAAAGACCTCCATCATTTCCATCGTCAGCCGGTCTATCGGGTCCTGTATCCAGCTTTCTTCCGCATCTACCAGCACACCAATGCCTTTATTAGCCGCAGCTTCGCATATCCGGTACATGCGCTCGCGTACATTGTCCCATTCTTCATTTTCCAGTTCGTGATCGTGGATACCGCTGCGCAGGCGCGGCGCTTCGTTGAGGGTTTGCAGCAAAGCGAAGCGTGCAAAGCCTGTAACTTTTATACTGATGAAAGGAATGTTTTTTTGCGTGGCGGCATATTCTATTACCCGGATAAACTGTTGGGTGGCCTGCTCAAAAGCTGCCTCGCCTTCCTTGCCTTCTACGCCATAGTCGAGTATTACCTGCACATGATAATCACTTAATGTTTTACCAACAACAGCGGTTTCTTCCAGCGTTTCGCCGCCCACAAACTGCTTAAAAATTGTGCTGCGGATAAGCCCGTCCACCGGCAGGCCGGTCTTCATTAAAAAAGGAGTAAGGCGGATACCCATTGCCGAGAACCACGGATAATTCATAGTATTAAACAGGAAACGGGCGCCCTTTAGTTCTTTATTGCTTTTATAAGCAAAAGCCACTTTTGTATTGTCGAATGAAATATCCATAGGTCAACGGTTCGTGGTGCGAATATCGGTAAGAGCAGGCTAAGTAAAAAGCGATTAAAAGGATTGTTGAAAGATTAAGAATAAATGAGCAGCCGGCCAATATTGCTGCGCATTTTTATTGTAGCATTATTATTGAAAAGCAATAGCATTCTTATTCACCGTAAAGCTTGTTCATGCATTCGGCTACGCTCATTTTTCCCCACCAGTTGTTTCAGCAGCATCCTGCATTACGGAAGGGCAGGCTGGTAATATTGGTAGAAGAATGGCTGTACTTTAAACAATACAATTTTCATAAGCAGAAGCTGGTTTTGCATCGTGCTTCCATGCAGGCTTATAAAGGCTATTTACAGCAGCACGGTTACCAGGTGTTGTATATAGAAACCAATGAAGAAGCGGCGGATATAAGAAAACTGATAAGCCGGCTGCATGCAGATAAGTATGCCGAACTACACTATGCACATACCGCAGACGACTGGCTGCAGCGCCGGCTGCAGAAAGCCGCCAGGCAACACGCCATACAACTGTACGAATACGAAACGCCGATGTTCCTGAACACGCTGCCGGCCGTAAAAGATTTCTTTGACAAGCATGGTTATCACCAGACAGATTTTTATATACAGCAGCGCAGGCAAAGAAACATTTTACTTACTGCCAATAAGCAGCCGGAAGGCGGCAATTGGACGTATGATGCGGAGAACCGGAAAAAATTTCCGGATAATGGCTTGCTGCCGCAATATAATTTTCCGGCAGAGAATAAGTATGTACAGGAAGCCAGGCAATATGTGCAAAAACACTTTGCCGGCAATTATGGAGCAATACATTGTACACTGCAGCACCGGCCGGCTTGTTATCCTACCACGTTTGAGGAAGCGGAGCAATGGCTGGATGATTTTTTAGAGAACCGCTTCTCGCATTTTGGCGTGTATGAAGATGCCATTGTACACCACGAAAATATATTGTACCACAGCTTACTTTCTCCCCTGTTAAATACCGGTCTGCTTACGCCCGATGTTGTATTGCAAAAGGCGTTAAAAGCTGCTGCTGATTATAAAATTCACCTGCATGCGCTGGAAGGTTTTGTAAGGCAGGTCATGGGTTGGCGTGAATACATTCACTTGGTGTATGAGCGGGAAGGCCGCAGGCAACGTACACAAAACTTCTGGGGCTTCGGGCGTAAAATTCCGCACATATTCTGGTCGGGCGAAACCGGCATAGCGCCGGTGGACGATGTAATAAAAAAACTACTGCAATGCGGTTATACGCACCACATAGAGCGGCTGATGATTATGGGCAATTTTATGCTGCTCTGCGAGTTTAACCCGCACGAGGTATATAAGTGGTTTATGGAAATGTATATAGACAGCTACGATTGGGTAATGGTGCCCAACACGTATGGGTTAACCCAGTTTGCAGATGGCGGCCTGATGATGACCAAGCCGTACATCAGCGGCAGTAACTATATTATGAAGATGAGTAATTACCGTAAGGGTACATGGCAGCCCGTTTGGGATGGTTTGTTCTGGCGTTTTATGCACGTGCACCGTCATTTCTTTGAAGGTAATCCGCGTCTTTCTTTTTTACTGAAAACCTGGGATAAAATGGCCGTTGAAACAAGGCAGCATCACCTGCAGGCGGCAAATGCATTTCTGGATAAACTGGATGCGGAGAATCGTAACCAGTGAGCAGTAGCTAAGCTATTTGCAAAAAATTTCAGATTTAATGAACCGATATAATGTAAGCACTGCCCCGTTGGATTGATTGCTTACTTCTGCAGGACAGTAATAGTATTAATGGAACTGATTTATTAAGCACAAACGGATAGCTTTTACCGGGCATCCTGCAAAGGCGGTTCCTTCGTTACACCAACCCGTTTCTTTTTGTAGATTATCCGCATCCGTACTTCGCTTATCATTTCATCACCCAAAAAACATGACCGCTTGTAGCTGGTATTTGTAAAGCCGCGCGATGTATCAATCCTTAAGTGAAGAGGTGATTTTTATCGTTTTTAGTATTCATTATATACATTCAATAATACGCTGCATAGTCCGGAATGTAGTGTATTGTTACTTCTTTTGCTACTTATTTTACTGTCTTCCGCTTACCCGTTGTGTAAGGCTTTCACTTTTATTCAAGCACATCTTAACTGCATTTTAAATGCGTACAAAATACATTTTACTATATTGCAAACCCTTTTACCAAAAACATAACTATGAGTTTTAAAAATTTCCAGGTTCCTTATACCATTGATGAGCGCTATACCAAGAAGATTGCTTACTTCTCCATGGAGTTTGCCATACACCAGCCCCTTAAGATATACAGCGGTGGGTTAGGCTTTCTGGCCGGCTCGCACATGCGCAGCGCTTACGAGCTTCGCCAGAACCTGATCGGTGTTGGCATCCTGTGGAAGTATGGCTATTACGACCAGGCGCGCAACCAGGACCAGACACTGCAGGTAACCTGGATGGAAAAGCAATACAGCTTTCTGGAAGATACCGGCATTAAATTTCAGATACTCATGCATGATTCGCCGGTGTGGGTAAAAGCCTATTATGTAAACCCGGATACTTTTAACAGCGCGCCGATGTTTCTCCTGAGTACCGATTTGCCGGAAAATGATTATGTATCGCAAACGATTTGCCATCGCCTGTACGATGCCAATGTAGCTACCAAAGTAGCGCAGTTTATTTTATTAGGTGTTGGCGGCGCCAAGCTGGTAGATGAATTAGGTTTTAATCCGGACATCTATCATTTAAACGAAGCGCACGGCTTATCGGCTGCTTTTTACCTGCTGAATAAATTTAAGAGTATTGATTTATTGCGTAAGCACCTTGTGTTTACCACGCACACGCCCGAAGAAGCCGGCAACGAGAAACACGATATTTATCTCTGCCATAAGATGAGTTATTTCTGCGGGTTAAGTGTAGATGAAGTGAGAAAAGTTACCGGTAATTACGACGATCAGTTTAACCATTCTTTAGTCGCACTGCGGTTTGCAAAGCAGGCCAACGGCGTATCGAAACTGCACGGCGAAGTAGCACGCGAGATGTGGAGCAAGTACGATAATATCTGCCCGATCATTTCTATTACCAATGCACAGAACTGGCGTTACTGGGCAGATAAGCAGCTCTACCGCGCAATGGAAGAAAACAACGACCCCATTTTTGACGACCGCAAAAAATACTTAAAGAAAAGAGCCTTTGAAATTATAGCCGATCAAACGGGTAAAATATTCGATCCGAATGTACTGACCATCATCTGGGCACGCCGCTTTGCCGGTTATAAACGGGCCGATTTTCTGGCGCAGGAAAAGGAACGTTTTGAAAAGCTGATGAGCAATACGATGCACCCGGTACAGATTGTATGGGCGGGCAAGCCCTACCCGCTCGATTATTCGGCTATATCTACTTTTAACAGCCTGGTGCAACTGAGTAAAAATTACAAAAATGTTGCCGTGCTTATCGGGTATGAACTGGCGTTGAGCAAACGCATGAAGCAGGGCGCCGATATCTGGCTTAACAATCCGCGCGTGCCGCGCGAAGCTTCGGGCACCAGTGGTATGACGGCTGCGATGAACGGCGCCGTTAACTTTTCTACCGATGACGGCTGGATACCCGAATTTATAGACCAGGGACACAATGGTTTTGTAGTGCCCAAGGCCGACTACAATAATATGCATGTGATGGAGCAGGATAAGTATGACCTCGACACGATGTACGATATGCTGGAAAACCAGATACTGCCGCTGTACTACGAAAACAAAGATACCTGGCGGCAGATTATGAAAAACGGGATGCGTGATGTACGTTTCCAGTTTGACAGTAACCGCATGGCCAATGAGTATTATGAGCTAATGTACAAATAGCATTTTTCTTTTTAGTTAAGAGGGCGATGCCGCTATGCGGCATCGCCCTCTTGTTGTTTGTAACAAGTGGTCTATTCAACTTACTTGCGCCTGCGCTGCAACTGGCAATTGGCCTATTTTACAGAACCGCGGCTTCTTATTTTGCACTGCTTATATTTTACACTTTATTTGCTTTTTATACCTTCCTGATTAATTACAATAGCTGTTTCACCCTTCATAAATTTTCATTTTCACTTATCGGCTAAGTGTTTATTGCTTATACTTGCAGCTTTACTTAAAAACTGTTCATGTATCCCAACTTATATTATCTCTTTAAAGAGGCATTCGGCATCAGTCTGCCTTTTTTGAAGGTGTTCAATACATTCGGTACGGTGGTGGCCATCTCTTTTTTGGTGTGTGCATGGCTGCTTATCAAAGAGCTGAAACGCAGGGAAGCCAAAGGTTTGCTTACGTATAAAGAAGTAAGCATTACGGTAGGCGAGCCTGCGTCTGTTATAGACTTGCTGATCAACTTTGCTTTTGGTTTCCTGTTCGGTTTTAAGTTCGTTGGGTTATTTCTTACGCCCGGCGCATCGGCTGATCCTGCTACCTATATATTTTCCACTTCCGGCAACCTGCTTGCCGGCATTGCATTGGGCCTGCTGTTAGCCTTTTTAAAATGGCAAAGTAAAAACAAAGTAAAGCTGGCGCAGCCCGAAAAGCGCACCCTTAAAATATGGCCGAGCGATAGAGTAGGAGACCTGGTGCTGATAGCTGCTGTTGCAGGCTTTGCCGGCGCTAAAATTTTTGATAACCTCGAAAATTGGGACCGCTTTATCGAGAATCCGATTGAAAATTTGTTTTCGCGCAGCGGCCTTACTTTTTACGGCGGCCTTATTGTAGCTGCAACGGTTATTTATATTTACCTGCGGAATAATAAAATCTCGTTTACCCATGTGGCAGATGCTATTTCGCCGGGACTTATGTTTGCGTATGGCTGGGGCCGCGTTGGCTGCCAGGTAGCCGGCGATGGTGACTGGGGCATTATCAACAGCGCGTATGTAAGCGATGCCAATGGCAAGGTACTCCCTGCCTTGCCGGGCCGGTTTGATGTGATGCTGGAGCACTATAAAAGTTTGTACCAGGATCATATCGCTTCTACCGGGGCCGTGCAGCATTTAGCCGTTAAATCGTTTGCCGGCCTGCCCGACTGGATGTTTGCGTTTACTTACACCCACAACGTAAATAAAGAAGGCATCCCGCTTGCCAACTGTACCTGGGACGATTACTGTACTTACCTGCCGCTGCCAGTTTTCCCCACACCGTTTTACGAAATCATCATGGGCTTGTTGCTGTGCGTTTTCCTATGGCGCATCCGCAAAAAATTTCATGTTGCGGGCCGCCTGTTTGCAGTATATTTATTTGTAAACGGGCTTGAGCGTTTTTTTATAGAAAAGATAAGAGTGAACACCCGGTACAGCATTTTTGGTTTTCATCCTACGCAGGCCGAAATCATTTCTTTTTGTTTAATGATTGGCGGCGTACTCCTGTACTGGTATGCACCCAGGCTGCGGGTAAACAGGTTAAAGACGCAGGAATTGTAGAGCTGTAAATTCTTTGAGCTGCGCTGCTTTTAGCAGCGGAACATTAATAAGCTGCCTGCTGTTTTATATCGCTGGCAGCATACGCCTCGCAAAAGAAAATACTGATATAGTTGGGCGTTACCGTTCTGGCTTCTTTTAAATCAATAGCCGGGCCGTTCGCTTTTTTAATTACCTGTTGAATAACGGTTGCTGCTTTCCTTTCATCCGCACCGTTGTAACGGATCTGGTTGCCCTGGATATAATAGGGCGATGACGGATCGCTGGAGCTGTTGAAATTATTCTTGGTGTAAATATTATAGTTATTCGTTGCCTTTAGCGCTTTCACTATTTTGTTGCCCACATTAAACATCTGCGGATTTTTGGTGCTGCAAAAAAATATTTCAACCGTCATCTTGTTGGTTACCGTTTCCAAGTTTTTATAGCTGTAAGCCGTAATGCGCAGGTTCCGGTTAAAGGTAACAGTCACCAGGTTTTTAATACTTTGGTTTTCCTGCAGCTCATCCAGCAATACGTTTCCTGTTTCTACAAAGGTTGCAGTAAAACCCGATGAATCGCTCGTTAACGAAAACGTAGAATCAACCGGTTTGTTGGTAATGATGTTGCTTTTGGTATATGCTAATAAAGATTTGATAAGTGCCGCCCGTTGAATATTTTTTTGTTTCCCAAACATTGTAAGGCTGTCGGCTAAATAATTATTAAGCAAAGACGGGTTCTTTCTGATCGCGTAATAACCGGAATCAGCCAGGTTGTGAAACTTATAGGTAATCGCATTTTCTATTTGCTTTTTTATGCCGGCCGCTGTGTCCTGGTAGTCTTTATCAAGCGTATAGTACTGCTTTATTTTATCGAGGTTAAAATTTAAGTCATACTGTTGGGACGAGGTGGTGTAAGACGTTACAAAGTCAGCATACGTTTTAGCTGCCGCCAGCGAATCGGTAGTGGCGGTCGGGCTTTGAACTATTTGCGGGGAGCCCGTTTTGCGGACTAAAATAAAAATTATAAAGACGAGCGCAAAAGCAGCCAAAACGCTATACGCAATCAGCCGTTGCCTTTTTTTGGAGTAAGCCTTCTTCAGTTCCTCTTCGTGCAGTTCCTTCTGCCGCAATTGCGCCTCCAGCTTACTCTTTTCCTCTTTCTCATACACAACCGTGCGCATCAGCTCGCTATGGTCAACAATGTCTTCGCCCTTTGCTTTCTTTACGAGGTTATCCCGCGAGCTGTCCAGCAGGTGGATGTCCTGCAGGTCGTTGGCCAGTATGGCTGCAATGGTTTCATATACATAGCCTAAGTCCTGCGGGTCGCTGGTGCCTCTTTCTATCACGGCCAGCCGTTCGCCATAGGCATACAAAGACTTGTACGGAATCTTTATCTGGCTGATAAGCTGCGCCGGCGTAATGCTGTATTCGCTCATGTTCTCGGGCTTTTTGGGCAGCCATTCCAGCATCTCATCCGATTCGCTGTATATCTTCTGCAGCCATTCATCCAGTAAAATTGTTTCTGCATTTTCTATACGGCTTGGTATAGGCACCGCGCGCAGCCGAAAGCGGTCGAAAATAATTTGCTTTTGCCCTTCAATCGCTTTTTTAGCAACGTTCTTAATACCATTAAAGCTTTGCTCGTTTGGGGTAAACAGCAATACAAGAATATCCGGCATGTGTATAGAACAAATGCCGCTGCTGTCGGTAAGGCCGGTACGGCTGTCAATCAACACAAAATCGTACCGGTCCAGCCAGGCTTCCCTTATGTCTTCGAGGTACTGCCCGCCATCGTTTTCGCTGTAGAAAGAAGTAAAGTCAAATTCGCGTACGAGCCGGATATAATTTTCATCCCGCTTGCCGGCAGTAATAAGGTGCAGGTTACTGTTATTGTTAATAATAACCGGGCTGATGTAGGCCTGCCAGTCAATCCGGTCCACCGCTACATCCTTGTCTTCCAGCTTTAAAGTAAGCAGGTTTATCAATCCCTGCTTTAAGATGATGTCTTCAATATTTAAAAAATTATGATAGTAGTTTTCGAGTCCCGGCGCTTCTAAGTCCCAGTCTATAAGCAATGTTTTAAAGCCCCACTGCGCGAGTATCACGCCGATATTAGCCATGGCCATAGACCTGCCAACGCCGCCTTTGTACGAATAAAAGGTGATAACCTTACCACCTGCTTTGCTGTTTACCATGAGATCGGTTTTTGGGAAGGAATGGTTTCCAGCTCACATTTATCAGCTAAGTACTGATTCAATTCCCGCAGTACCTGTTTGCGCCCGTCGGGCGTATCCCATTCGGCACTTAGCGGCGGCACGTTAACGATGATATTGCTGATGGTATTAATGTCGCTTTGCAGTTTCTCCTGGAAAGCCAGGAATTTCTCGGTTCTGAAGAAAGCTTCGCCCACCACGTTAAAATCGCTGTAATCGAGGTACGTAATTTTACTTACAAGATCAGGCATGGGCGTTATCTCGCGGTAGAGTACCGGCCAGATAAGCGTTTGCGGTATCGTATCTGCGCTCAGGTTCATATACTGCTCGCGGTATTTCATCGTTAGAAATTCCTTCAGGCACCAGTCGGAGCGCCGGAAATACGGCGGCGACCAGATAGACACGAGACATTTGGAATACAGCAGGTTGCGAAACAGTTCGTTGCTGAAATCCACGCCCGGCGTCAGCCCGCTTTTATCAACAAAAATTTTAGGTTCATACGGCAATGCATTGTTGAGGTAATCGGAAAAATAAGGCAGGAATATTTCATTCAGCCACTGCTCGTTAATCCTTCCCCGTTTGTACGATATAAAAACGTCATTTATATAAGGCATATACAGAGTTTGGTGAATGATTGCATGTTTGATGGTTTGTAAAAGCGCTGGCCATTGTGTTAAGATAACGGATTGCCTAACAGCACCGGTGTTTCATAGTAACGGTATTAAAATAATTGCTGTGTGTATGTGTCGTGCAACTTCGCGGATACAGCAACAAAACAACAGAAAGAATCTATCGTTATGCTAATGTAGGATTGTTTTTAAAAAAAAGGGAATAATTGTGTTGCCTGCAACAGCACTGAATACGATATATGGTAAGCTGGTTGCAAAAACTGCAGCAATAGCTGCCGGCAATGAGCTGTGCATTTCGACGGCAAAAAGTTATCTGAAGTGCGGCATCCTTGCGGATAAAAACCCGGCGTTCTTAAAAATATCAGTAATTACTCAGTTTCAAATGTACAAGTTATAAAGCCTGTGGGGTTGAAACGCTTTATAGCTAAAAGGCTTAATAACCAGCCAGGTTACGCTTCATTGTTTTTAAAATGGGCCGCTATCAAAATATTTTTTAAAATGTTTTTCTTAAAAAAATTACTACATTGCATTTGCTTTCTGATTATGAAAAAGATCTTCGTTGAGTGTGATTGATAAGCTTCATTTGATTGTTACTGCCCCGTAAATACGTATAGTTATAATAAGTTTGAACCGATAGCATCATCCGGAAATTACACTGTTAATATATATTCGATTAGTACGGTCTTCCTGTTTGATTAAACAAAAAAAAGAGTCTTTTTTATTCAATCATTTTTAAAACTAATTATTCTCCCACAGGAATAATTGCTGCCGCCTGTTAATTATATCCTGCCGCTATTCATCGTCTTCCGCAACGCTTAAAACATTATTAGGCTGTATTCTTATTACCACAACCAAAGCAGCTATTGATAATAAAGTCTGCATACAGAAGGCAACCGCTTAACGGTTACATACCGGGGATGATGTTTTTGTTTTGCGATTAAGCACTTATAAAACACCGCCGCTAACTATCGTGTGTTTGAGCTGGCCATGCCTTTACTTATAGCCACCTGAATGTTCGTGGAAATAATATCTGGTTGTTCAGGCTATCTGAATGGCAAAAAAGCAGGGTAACTATTTATTGCTGCCGGGTGCAAAGCTTATTGAAGCAAGACGATAAAACAATTGACAACCAGCATTCAAAGCTGCTGTTGATTGGTGCTACAGTAACCAACAGGCGTGTTAATATAAAACTATATGGCTATCCGGTAAGTATAAAAAAGGGATGCCTGAAAACGGAGGAACCGGAAATAAAACCTTCAATAACTAATAAACCGCATTTAACCCCGGCGATGTATTTTCTTTTAACCAAGTTTTAAAAAACCAGCGATGCTCAGGACCGCTTTAGAGTTTTTATCAGATGAATTAAACCTTTACCTGAAGCGTAGAGATCCATCCAACTTTGGAAACATTGATTGCGTGGTACTTTCCAATTTAATGAAACCGGATGGAACTTTTGCTTTACCGGTTGACCAGGGTAATGAGACCTTTAAAGTTATTGTTACACTGGTGAACCTGGAAGAAGACCGGATTGCAGAATCGCAGCTTTACTATCAACGGGTAAACGATAAAATTCAAATTGTTAATCCGCCGGTTAATATCAATGCCTATGTATTATTCTCTGTAATTGCTAATAATTATCCAACGGCACTTCGCCTGCTGTCGTACATCATTTCTTTTTTTCAAACCAACGCTGTTTTTGATAGCGAACAGTACCCGCAGATGAATGGAAAAGTGGAAGCAAATATGCCGTGGCAAAAAATCGGGCGGTTGCTGGCCACCTTGCACCAGACAACTTTTGAGCAGCAAAATAACCTGTGGGCGGCATTGGGAGCTAAATATATGCCCTCCGCAATTTATAAAATCCGGACGATGACATTTATTGATGCCGAACCTAAGATGGAAGCTCCGCCGGTTACAGAAGTTACGATTACTGATAACTGAATTTATTAGAAGACAGAAAGAATTTTTTTGAAAAGACAACCTGCAGTAAAAGGATTGGATTTGCTTTCGTAAAGGATACCTCCTTAATATTTTTAGTATGATTCAAATAAAATATAAGCGGCTTTTCGACGTAGAATTTCTGCATAACTTTTACCAGTCGGGCAAGAGTGATGACCTCCTGCTGGTGCCAACAGCGGCTTGCAGTAACCTGATAAAATACCTTGGCCTTCGTTTTTTGCCGACCGCATTTGGCGGAGCCTTGTTTGCAAAAGTAAATACCGTTGGCGGGAAAGACCTCATAAAAAACCCCATACCGGATGGAACGAAATTTACCTTTTTAGTAAAACTGAAAAGAAAGGTATTTGAAAATTTTACCGAACTCAATTTAAAGAAACCGCGGGCGAGCCACTATTATTTCAGCAATCT
The DNA here is from genome assembly GCA_965247435.1 of Ilyomonas sp. GTDB lineage: Bacteria > Bacteroidota > Bacteroidia > Chitinophagales > Chitinophagaceae > Ilyomonas. The sequence continues at coordinate 5,682,417 of OZ252019.1, forward strand.
CAGCAACAATATTTCTGCCTCCGGTTTTCCGTTATTAGTAGCCAATACCGCAAGTAAAACTGCTTCTGATACCGACCTTCTGCCTTTTGTAACTAACAGTTTTTCTTATACGCACAACGCTGCCGCCGCTGCACAGAACAGCGAACTGCGGTTTATTGACAGCGGAGAAAGTTTTCAGCAGTTGTTGCAAAATAACAGGGACACTTTCAATTTTACATACGACCTTAACAAAGCCTCCGGCGGCAGGATGAAATTTTTTATTGAAGGAACCGAGCAATCTTTTGTGTATGCCATTGATGCCGCAGACAGCAGGGAAGTGTTTGCAGTAGCGGAGATATTTTACCGGAATACCCTGCCGGCTGCTTACCAGTTTCAGCAGCCTGACAATGCTATCGAAACAAAATTTTACAAAATTGCTTTTTCCAATCGCTCTGTAAAATGGCGGTATGTAATTACCAGAAAATTTAATCAATCCGTTACGGGGATAACGATTGCAAAAACAAACGGGGGTGTTATCGGCTTTACCGAAATCACCGGGTCGCCGCCAACCGATCAGTTTATCGTGGTATCTGACAATCCTTTGCCTTTTAAAGAGGAACCGGTTGGCGGGATAAAATTAAGCGACCAGGCCAGTAAGGTAATTGTAGCCAGTTTGCCCAACCCGTCGCTGGCGATGATAAGGGTGGAAGAGACCGCTATTTTTTCAGATATACTCATAACCATTTAAACAATTTAAACCTATCATTATGGCAGATGTATTTAAAACCCCGGGGGTGTATATAAAAGAAATACCTCTTTTTCCACCTTCTGTTGCTGAAGTAGAAACCGCTATCCCGGCCTTTATCGGCTATACAGAAGCAGCCACTTTTAATGGCTTAGACCTTACTATGAGGCCAACCCGTATCAGTTCTTTGCTGGAGTATGAAAGTATGTTTGGCACAGCACAAAAAGAAAATGCCATAGCCGTTACTATTACGGATACGCTGGATGCCGATACTACTACCTCCAGAACCATTACCGCAACGAATACAGAAGCAAAACGCTCCCGGTTTAAAATGTATTACGCCCTGCAAATGTTCTTTGCCAATGGCGGCGGGCCATGTTATATTGTAGCTGCCGGTACTTACAAAAACATTGCTACCAGCACGGCCTATGCCGATACGGATATTGACAAAGGCAAGCTAAGCCAGGGATTAGCGGAGATCGCAAAATTTGATGAGCCTACCTTATTGGTTTTTCCGGATGCTACCGCCTTAAGCAATTCCAACTATAATGCCCTGATGGGGGAAGCCTTAAGCCAGTGTGCAGATTTGAAAGACCGGTTTACCATAATGGATGTGAAGCCGGTTACTGTTACGAATGTGGTGGAAGATTCGATGAATGATTTTCGTAATGCGCAGTTAATGGAAAGCGGGATTGATAAATTAAAATATGGCGCTGCTTATTTCCCTTTTCTGGAGACCGCTCTAACGTACCGGTACGATCCTGCTGATGTGGCTATTGTGTATAAAACAGTTTCCGGCGGTACCGCCACCACGCTTACAAACGCAGCAGACGCTTCTAAAAACATCAGCCTTTCCAGTATTCTCAATCCGCCGGCCACCATCAATGCTTCCATCCGCGATGGCCTTAATTTAAAGAAAAAATCACCGCTTTTATCGCCGCCTGCCTCGCCCGAACTTACCGGTAATACAGAGCTCTATAACCTTATCAAATCCGAATTAGGAAAGATAACCGTTGAATTGCCGCCTTCCGGCGCGGTAGCCGGTGTTTATGCTTCCGTAGATAGTAACCGTGGCGTGTGGAAGGCGCCTGCAAATGTATCCCTGTCGTATGTAAATGCCGCAGCAGTAAAAATTTCACACAACGACCAGATGAACCTGAATGTAGATGCAACTTCCGGCAAATCAATCAACGCCATCCGCTACTTTACCGGCAAGGGCGTGCTAATCTGGGGCTCCCGCACACTGGCCGGTAATGATAATGAGTGGCGGTATATACCTGTACGCCGGTTTTTTAATTACGCCGAAGAGTCTATAAAAAAAGGAACGGAATGGGTGGTATTTGAGCCAAACGATGCCAACACATGGGTACGGGTAAAAGCCATGATCGAAAATTTTCTTACCAAGCAATGGCGGGCCGGTGCGCTTGCAGGCTCCAAACCGGAACAGGCCTTCTTTGTGAATGTAGGATTGGGTATTACGATGACTGCCCTGGATATACTGGAAGGAAGAATGAATGTGGAGATCGGGATGGCCGTAGTGCGGCCTGCAGAATTCATCATTCTTAAATTCTCCCATAAACTGCAGGAATCCTGATAAAACGTTGGACTAACTTTTTTAAAGTAACAGCCTGCTAAAAGAAGGAAACACAACCGGCCGGACCGGCAGCAGCTATTTATTAATCATTAAGCAATTCAAAATTTTAAACTATGGCAAACAGTTATCCCCTACCGAAATTTCATTTCCGCGTTGAATGGGGCGGACAGAATTTAGGTTTTTCAGAAGTAAGCGGTTTAAATATCGAAACCAAACCAATAGAATACCGGGACGGCATTTCTCCGGAGTTCAGCAAGATTAAAATGCCTGGTTTAAAAGAGTATCCCAATATTACCATGAAGCGTGGCGTATTCAAAGGGGATAATCAGTTTTATGAATGGTTTAATACCATTTCGCTTAACCAGGTAGAAAGAAGGGACATTACGATCAGTTTGCTTAATGAGAATCATGAGCCCGTAGTAGTATGGAAAGTGACGAATGCTTTTCCGCTGAAAATTCAAAGCACCGATTTAAAAGGAGACGGAAGCGAGGTGGCAATCGAACAGATAGACATTGCGCACGAAGGGCTGACCATCGAGAATGCAGGCTAATACTGTTCTGTGCTGCAGCAGGCTTCAATACTATTATCAACGGTAAACGTATAAACGATGGGCCTTTTAAACGGAATATTAGACGGATTGATATACCCGCCTGTGGGGTTTCATTTTTCAGTAATCATTGAAATGTTTCCGCAAACGCCGCAGGACTTTCGCTTTCAGAGCGTGACCGGGTTAAGCGTAAGCATGCAGCCGGAAACGGTTGCGGAAGGTGGCGAAAACCGGTTTAAACACCAGTTTCCTACCGTACCGCAGTACGATAAGCTGGTATTGAAAAGAGGGTTGTTTAATGGATCGTTCATTGCGGGCTGGTGTAAAAATGCTATTGAGGATTTTAAATTTGAGCCGCATAATGTATTGATCTCCCTGTTGAACAACCTGCACATACCTGTCGCCACCTGGCATGTATTCAATGCCTACCCCGTTAAGGTAAATATCTCCGAATTTAATGCAGAGCAGAACACGCTGGTAATAGAAACACTGGAACTTGCCTATCAATACTACAAAACAATAGGCCTGGATGTGTCGCTTGCAGGTGCGCTCGGTGCGGCAGCTTCTGTTTCGGGTTCTGTATCCGTAAGCTTTTAATTATGCCGATTGTAATAAACGAAATAGAAATAGCTGTAGAAGTAACGCCCAATAATAATACAAATGGCAGTGCTGCTGCATCCGGTGCTGATGCTTTTTCAAGAGAAGCGATCATCAGGGAATGTATAGAAAAAATAATGGACCTTATTAATCAGAAAAATGAACGGTAATGGCAGGCTTACTTGATACGGTAGTGGGTGCTTTAGGCCTTTCCGGCAAAGATGGTCCTGATAAGCTGAAGATTGAATCGTGGAGCGATATTAAGCGAACCGAGACCGCCGACCCTGCTTTCACTTTTGCTGCTTTTATAAATCCGGATGAGTTCACCATCAACTATAATGTCTTTGTTGAAAGCAGTGATAGTAAAACCCCGGGCGCCAACGCAAACCTGGGAAAATTTTTAGGTACTGCCCCGCTGGAACTAACACTCAAATTTTTTTTAGATGGAACGGGTGTTACCGGAACCGAATGCGTCGTCCCCGAGCAGATAAAACAATTTTATAAAACGGTTGGGTACGATGAAGAAGGAAAAAAGCACAGCATCCGCTACCTGCGTATAACCTGGGGTTCGCTTACCATTTTACGTAGCAACCAGTTTGCTTTGGAATGTATTCTTAAAAGCGCTTCGCTGCAATATAAGCTCTTTGATAAACAAGGCTTGCCGCTGCGGGTAATCATCTCTGCAACGTTTACCGAAGCGTTAAGCGATCAGATCGTAGCTGCTGAGTTTTTAAAACACTCGCCCGATCTTACACATGTACGGATAGCAAAAGAAGGCGATACCCTTCCTGGTATGGTATATAAAATATACGGCGATCTTAAATATTACATGGAAGTGGCAAGGATCAATAAGCTTATAAACTTTCGCAACCTCTCTCCCGGTCAGAAAATAATTTTTCCGCCTTTTGACAAAAAACCGAAATAGCAATGGCTGAAGAGCAAACGATAACAGGCGCCGGCACAGTTGCAGAATTTATTATCCAGGTAAATGATAAAGAGATACCACGGGAGATAATTATTGTTGCTGTTAATGTGACGAAAACGGCCAACAAGATTTCTTCTGCCGTCATTGTGATGCAGGACGGCGATCCTGCTTCTGAAACCTTTCCTTTAACCGATGGAGCTGTCTTTACGCCGGGCAATAAAATAACCATTCTTGCAGGCGATGTAAATAAGCCGGAGGCCATTTTCAATGGAATTATTATCAAGCAATCCATTAAAATAAAAAGCAGCAGATCGCCGCAGTTAATTATCGAATGCAGGCACAAGGCGGTTAAAACAACCATCGGCCGGAAAAATGCCAGTTTTCATAGCCAGACAGATAATGAAATCTTTGAAAAAATATTAAAAGACAACGGGTTTGCCGCAAACGAATTGTCTATACAATCATCTTCCCTGTCTCACAAAGAACTGGTGCAATACAATTGCACCGATTGGGATTTTATACTGAACCGTACAGAGATGATTGGGAAAATAATACTGACCAACGACGAAAAAATTTCGATACAGGCGCCAACCGTTTCCGGCGATGCGGTGTTGGCCTTGCACTATGGACACAACATTATCGAGCTGGATGCGGAAATGGATAGCCGCAATCAATACAATGAAGTAAAAGCAAAAGCGTGGGATATGGCCAGCCAGGAAGTTGCGGAATCTGAAGGGAGCCCGCCGCCTGATGTGGAAGAGCAGGGAAATCTTCCGGTGTTGGACCTGGCCGGTGTTATGGGGCTGGAGGAGTTTGTTTTAAGCCATGCCGGCGCACTTACCGCAGAAGAGCGTAAAGCCTGGGCAGATGCACAACTGCTTAAGTCCAGATTATCCAAGATAAGGGGCAGGGTGAAATTTGATGGTGTTGCCTCCATAAATCCGGGTGATGTGATTGAACTGCAGGGCCTCGGCGACCATTTTAACGGGAAAGCTTTTGTAAGCGGCGTGCGGCAGGATTACGATGGCGTACAGGGCTGGAAAACACAGGCGCAGTTTGGCCATTCGCCGGAGTGGTTTGCGGAAGAACATGCAGTAAGTAATCAAAAAGCCGGCGGTTTACTCCCGGGCGTTACCGGTTTGCATACCGCTATCGTTACGGATATAGAAGACCCGGATGGAGAAATGCGGGTGCGGGTAAAATTTCCTTTTATAAACCCGGATGACGATGGCGTATGGGCACGCATAGCCCTAACGGATGCCGGTAACGAAAGAGGATTATTCTTTCGTCCTGAAATCGGCGATGAGGTAGTTACCGGCTTTTTGTATGATGATCCCCGGTACCCGGTAATCCTTGGCATGTTGCACAGTTCTGCATTGCCGTCGCCACTGCAGCCGGCAAAAGACAATAACCTGAAAGGATATACCTCAAGAGAGAAACTGATCCTTCAGTTTGACGATGGAAAAAAAGAAGTGAAGATTGAAACACCTGCGGGTAATAAAGTAACCATCAGCGATGATCAGAAATCTGTAGTGCTGGAAGACCAGCATGGAAACAAAATAGAGATGAATAAAGATGGCGTTACTTTAAATGATACCAGCAACAACGAGTTGATTAACCTGAAAGTGCAGGGCGGGGAAGTTAAGATAAAAGGATCGGCAAAGGTGGTTGTGGAAGCGCCGCAGATTGAGCTTGTGGAAGGCGCTATGCACCCGCTGGTATTTGGGGATGATCTGCTCACTTACCTTAACCAGGTAGTAACGATGTTTAATTCGCACCTGCACCCTGGGCAGTTGGCGCTTGGGATGCCTGTAACACCTGCGCCACCCGCGCCACCGCTTACGCCGCCAACACCCAGCCTGCTTTCAACCAAAGTAAAAACAGGATAAAATAACAGCTATGGCACTTGTACCGGGAACATTCGCAGATATAGATGCAGCGGGAAGCATGGCAAATGCAATAAAGGAAGCTTTTGAAAAAATATGGCCGTCTGCAATGGGGCCATTGCCCCTAAATACTTCCAAAGAGATGAAGATGTTGTTTGCGGCGGTTGCAGAAGGGGTGGTGAAACATCTTGCAGCGCACCCGGAGGCATTTGTAATCACCGTAACCGGCAGCGGTTTTCAGGACCTTAAAGCAACCATCGAAATAAAAAGATAACAGCATTATTGTACGCTAAACGGATACAGGAAAAAGCAGATAAATTATTTGTTTAACAACTGCGGTATGGCAAACGAAAAAAATATTGAGGAGCGCTCCTTTTTAGGCCGGGGCTGGAGTTTTCCGCCAGTCTTTTCCCGGAGAACCAACGAGGTGCTGATGACTGCTGATGAAGAAGATATTCAGAAAAGTATTGAAATCTTATTGTCAACCGCCATTGGCGAACGGTTTCTGCAGCCGGAATATGGCTGCAACCTTGACGCCTACGTTTTTGAACCGATGAATGCTTCTGTACAAACGGCTATTAAAATAACGGTGAAGAATGCGATTATCCTGTTTGAACCGCGGATAAGACTGTTAAGCATAATCCTGGATACCGCATTTATCTATGATGGCAGGGTTGATATTAACGTACAGTATGAAGTTATAAGCACCAATTCGAGATACAATCTGGTGTATCCGTTTTATTTGAATGAGGCCAACAATAAATCAGCATGAGCATTAAAGCCATTGACTATAAAATTATACTAAAGCGTGACGGGCAAACGCAGCAGCAACGCATGCCGCAATGGCTCGATCCGTCGCTAGTGCCGGTTGATGCCCGTACAAAAGAAGACTTCTTTAATTACATAAAAGCGGTAGCTAAAGAAATAAATTTTTACGATCCGGATAATTATAAAGTAAGCGATAATAAAGAACCGCTCCCGAATGGTAACTGGGAAGAATTTTTCAACTTCGAAGCCGGCGAATTAGAGGACCTTGCCGGTAAAGCTTCCCTGCCTCCGCATATTGCCCTGTGGAATACTTTTATAGCGTTGTACGAAAAGCCTAAGCAACTGATGAATGAGCTTACGGGCCGCCATCTTGATTTTTATTACAACACTGTTTTGCGGCTGCAGAAAAATGCTCCGGTAAACGATAAGGTGCACGTAACTTTTGATCTGAAAAAAAATACGGTACCTATCTTGCTTAAAGCAGGCACTTCTTTACTCGCCGGAAAAGACGCAGCCAAAAAAGACATTCACTATAAGCTTGCGCATGATATAGTTGTAAATAAGTCGGCAGTAGCAGGGTTAAAATCGCTGTACATAAACCCGCTGAATAAAAATGCAGTTTACTATGCCCCGGTCGCCAATTCTTCCGATGGCTTGGGCGGAAAGCCGGATAAGGATAATCCCAAATGGAACGCCTTTGGAAACAATACGTTACCATTGGCACAGGTAGGTTTTTGTTTGGCTGCACCTGTTCTTAAAATGCAGGAGGGCGACCGTACCGTTACTGTAAATCTTACGATTAGTAACCTGCCGGAGGCAGCGCTAAACAATTCGCTTACGGCTAACTTATTTAAAGTAAGCCTTACCGGTGAAAAAGGATGGTTAGGCCCCAAGACAGTTTCTTTAACTGCTTCCTCTTACGATAAAAAAATTTTTAACGTACAGTTTTCGTTTTTAATAGCTAAAGAAGAGCCGGCTGTAACGGCCTATACCACTGCCGTTCATGGATACGACTTTCAAACACTCAACCCGGTGCTGCTAATTATAATCAGTAACGAAAAAGCAGGTTTTGGATACCGGGATTTAATGGGCGCCGAACTTATAGATGCAACCATTGAAGTAAATGTAAAGGGCATTAAAAACCTGCAGTTAGAGAATGATTCCGGGTCTCTGAATCCTAAAAAAGCGTTTAAGCCTTTTGGCGCTGTTCCCGAAAAAAATTCAAACTTCTCTGTTGCTTATGAAGAAGCATTTGCCAAGCGGTTAAAAGAATTTTCGTTTGATGTTGAATGGAAAAATATTCCTTCCGAAAATATTGGCGATTATTATAAAGCTTTTGGCACTTCGGCCAATAATGACTTTAAAGCACTGGCTGCTTTTAAAGACGGGTATAGCTGGGAAGAAAAATCAAATGAAATTGCCATTTTCAACACTTCCAATGCGCAGGGGGGCACTACGTGGAAATTTACCAACCCGTCTTTTGGTTTAAAATACCTGGTATTGAATATACCTTTCGTATCTGTTAAAGCGCAGGTAATGACAGGCCAATCGGTGCTGCAGAAAGTTACCGGTAAAATGTCTTACCTCATTCCTGCATTTGCATCTTTACAGGTAGCAAACCTAACGCCGCAGAAAGTGCTTTACGGGCCGGTTTTACAGAACATGCTGAATGCATATAAAGACGTACGCAAGGGGATGATCAGTTTCCGGCTGACCCGCGGTTTTTACGCTAAGGAATATCCACGGAAATATACCGATGAAATTGTAAGATACAGCAAAGAAGGAGGCACGCTGCAACTTCCGTCGGAGCCTTTTGCTCCGGAGATGCAAAGCCTGCTGTTAAATTATACCGCAACCACTTCCAAAACAAGTTTCAACGGCGTTACCCTTAACGATTATATAGATGAGGAAATTGAGTTTTTTCACTTTGGTGCATTCGGGCAAATGCGCGAACATGCATTTACCAGGAGCCAGGTTGCCTTTCTTAATAATACACTGGTAAAACTGCTTCCGCAATATGATAATGAAGGAGAGTTTTATATTGGCTTCAGCGGGCTAAACCCCGAAGACTCGGCCTGTGTGCTGTTTCAGGCCGCAGAAGGAAGCGCAAATCCTTTAAAGCCAAAGGCCGATTTAAAATGGAGTGTGCTGTGCGATAACTACTGGAAGGAATTAATAAATGAAGATTTTGTTTTTGATACGACGAACGACTTCCTTACAAGCGGCATCATTAAATTTATTATACCGGGCGAAGCAACCACAACCAATACCATAATGCCGGGCGGGCTGCTGTGGCTGAAAGCTGCCATACAAAAAGATGCAGATGCGGTTTGCAGTCTTACCGGTGTGAAGGCGAACGCTGCCATCGCTGAATTTAATAACCAGGACAACGATCCGCTTCATTTCGCAACGGCATTGGCCGCAGGCTCGATCAGCAAACTGGAGCAGGATGCTGCTGCTATAAAAACGGTGGCACAGCCTTATGCTTCTTTTGGCGGCCGGGGAGCAGAAGATGACAGCGCTTTTTATACTCGTGTGAGCGAACGCCTCCGGCATAAAGAGCGCAGCATCGCGCTTTGGGATTATGAAAGGCTAATACTTCAGCATTTTCCGCAGGTATATAAGGTGAAGTGTATTAACCATGCAGCGCCGGGTTCTTTCTATTCGTCCGGCAATGTGATGATCGTTGTAGTACCGGCGCTCACCAACCAGAATGCGGTAAACAGGTTTCAACCGGCGGTTGATAAAAATACGCTGGATGAAATTACTGTTTTTCTAAAAAAATATGCTTCAGGCTGGGCCGAGCCGTTTGTAAGCAATCCTTACTACGAGCCTGTAAAAATTTCTGTTGGCATCAAACTCAAAACCGGCTTCGAGTTTAATTATTATGAAAAAATAATTGATGAGCAGTTACAGGCATTTTTGTCTCCGTGGATAAACAACGCCGGCAGTGATATTCATTTTGGCGGTAAAATCACCAAATCATTAATCGTGAAATTTCTGGAAGGCCTGGAGTATGTGGATTTTTTAACCGACCTGCGTTTGTTTCAGTCAACAAATAATAGCGCCGGTTTCGGAAATGATACTGACATCGCCGAGGCTTCCAATCCGGCTGCTATTCTTGTATCGCATGTGCATCATGAAATTTTTAATTATTAACAATGGCAGATACTTTTACCATATCAACGCAAAAACCGGTCAACGCTGCCTTTGATTATGGGGAGTTGCGAAAAACAGGTATCAGATATATCGAGCAAACCGCTTCCGCTTTCTGGACCGATTACAATACCCATGATCCGGGTATTACCACGTTGGAATTGCTGTGTTATGCGCTTACCGATTTGGCTTATCGCACTACTTATTCCATTCCCGATTTACTGGCAACAGCAGAAGATACTTCGGAAAATATAAAGCGCCATTTTTTTTCTGCAAAACAAATTTTACCGGTTAAAGCGGTTACCATTCCGGATTATCGAAAACTATTGATAGATATAGAAGGCGTGAAAAATGCATGGCTTACGAAAAGGAGCCTGCCGGCTTTTGCAGACCTGATTAATAAAAAGCTTTCTGTTCTGCAGCCGGTTACCAGGAAATGGGAAAACGTAAACGTAAAAGGTTATTACGATATCCTGCTTGAATTTGATACGGAAGTAGCCGAAGGTAATAAAGGGGCTATCAAGGAGGAAGCGAAGAAGGTTTTGATGGCGAACAGGAATCTTTCTGAAGATTTTTTGAATGTAGCGGAAGTTACGCAGCAGCAATTCAGGCTTTGCAGTGAGATAGAAATAAAACATGGTGTTGATCCGTCTGATTTATTAGCCAACATCTTTTTTAATATCCAGTTGTACCTTACCCCGTTGATTAAATTTTATTCTTTAAAAAATTTATTCGATGCGGGAATTCCTTCGGATGAAATATTCCAGGGTCCGCTGCTTGCACACGGTTTTATCAAGGAGGAGGAATTACTGAATGCTGAACTGAAAACAGCAATTCATCTTTCGGATATCATGAGCGAAATACTGAAAGAGGAAGCGGTGATTAATATACTGGATATTGTTTTTAACACCGGTGGCCCGGTTACTGCGCAGGACAAATGGGTAATCCGTATAGACGAAGGCAAACAGCCCCTTTTGAATATTTTAGGATCTAATGTGCTTTTTTATACAGATGGCATACCCTTCCGGCCCAGGCCCGAAGTTGTGGCGGAGAAATTTAAAAAACTGATGTCCGCTTATATCAACACGAACGATTCGGTATCAACGGAAGATATTACCTACGAAACCGGTACTTATAAAAATACAGGCAGCTATCACTCCCTGCAAAACGATTATCCCAAGAACTATGGCATCAGCCATTGGGGGCTTCCTGCAGATGTAACCAATGAACGGAAAATACAGGCAAAACAGTTACAGGCATACCTGTTTTTCTTCGATCAGCAACTGGCCAATTACCTTTCCCAGTTGGCGCACCTGCGTAATTTGTTTTCTACCGAAAAGGAAACGCAAACCTATTTTACACAAATTGCCAATACCTTTAAAGATGCAGGCGATATTTTTGTTCATTACAACAAGGGCCAGGCCGATCCCTTTGCAGCAAGCAGCGATCAGATACAGGGCGCTGCAGAATCCCCTGCTTCGGATGCATACTATGAGCGGAGGAATATTTTTCTCGATCACCTGCTTTCCAGATTTGCAGAATCTTTTTTTGACTATGTAAGTACGCTTAACAGGGTGTTCCCTCCCGGTTCGGAACAGGCGATTGCCGGGGCATCGCCTTCCGGCCCGGAACAGGTGATTGACGCAAAGATTAATTTTTTGAAAAACTATCCTGAATACAGCAGCGGCCGCTTTTCGGCTTTTAATTATACCGATACTACTAACCTCTGGGACACTGCTAATACAAGCGGCCTCGAAAAAAGGCTTGAACGGTTACTTGGACTGAAAAATGTACAGCGGCATGACCTGGTAAATGTGTATAGTACTATTCAGCAGGCGACAAACGCAGTGAACATCACCGAATACTGGTTTGAAATAATGGACAACCGCACGGGTGATATTTTGCTGAAAGCTGCTGATAAATTTCCAAGTGCCGAAACTGCCAAAAACAAGCTGGATACTGCGCTCGGCCTGGCAGAGACTACCGGCAATTACAGTGTGATTAAAGACGAAGCACTTCAGACATTTACTTACGGGTTAAAAAAGGGAACTGGTGAAATCGTTGCAACAGGTAGCAAAGGGTATGCGTCTGCAGAAGAAACCCTTACCAGCGTTGCGGCATTGGTAGTACTGCTTTCGGGTAATCAATGCGAGGAAGGGATGTTTCTGGTGGAGCACCTGTTATTATTTCCCGAAACCCAGGCTCCGGCTTCTCCGCCAGCACCGCCCATGTCTCCCGTTGAGGCTCCGGCCGATGGGCTGATGCCCATTTGTGCAGATGACAACTGTGACGACTGCGAAACACGGGATCCTTATTCTTTCAGAATCAGTATTATCCTGCCGGCGTATGCCAGGCGTTTTTTGAAGATAGATTTCCGGCGGTATTGCGAACGGGTAATACGTATGGAGACGCCTTCGCATATTTATCCAAAAATCTGCTGGGTAAATAATGAGGACCTTAAAAAATTTGAAGTGGCTTATAAAGAATGGCTGCAGGTAAAGGCAGGCGTTAAAGAAGACCCGGGAAAAAATATTCTTCAAAAATTCATTGATATACTCACCACGGTTAAAACGGTTTATCCGCCCGCAAGGCTGGAAGATTGCAGCAGTGATGAGCAACGTACACTTTTTCTTTTAAATCAAAATTCTTTAGGAACACTTAAAACATAATGTATGGGTAATGTATTAAACAATATCTCAAAGGATAATACGAGGGTTACCATTTTTGAGAACGACCAGGTGCTTACCGCCGATCAGTTAAACGACCTCTTCAATTACATAGAGGTACAAACAAGGCTTACGCGTACAAGGGCAATCGGCGTGGGCATTATTTGCGGCCTTGAAATAGGCATACTTGATAGTAAGCAGATTGTTGTATCGAAGGGCGCTGCCATCACAACAGATGGCGACCTGCTGCACTTTGATGCAGACCAGCAATTTGACCAGTACGATACATTTGACGATGTGAATGCAAAATATAATTATTTAAGAACCGCAGGCGGGCAGGTACTGCCAATGTATGCCTTGTATAGCAGCAGTGCCGGGGCGTCAGCCGGTAAAGACCTTGCCGGGTTTGAGGAAACAACAGGCACTTTTCTGAAGGATCATGTAGGCATCCTGTACCTGGAAGATTATACCAGCAACCCTGATGTTTGTACCGGCACCGACTGCGATAATAAAGGCGCAGAAGCGGCCAAAGAATTGCGGACGCTGCTGGTGCATAAAGACCAGGTAAGGCTGTTGCTGCAAAGTATGCCGGATGTAAATAAAAATTATTTTGCGTTAGAAGACATCTCTGTTCCAAGGGTAAACCTAAGAACAACCGTTGATACTTACGATGAGCTGAACGCAGCTTTTAACGATAGCCTGGTTATAAAGGAAGATATAAAGAGCAAACTGCTGAAGGCCTACCAGGTGTGCAGCTTAATGCTGGAAGATCAGTTCGGCTCGGCAGACCCTACCAGCAACTGGAATACCTTGCTGGATGCACATTTTAATATGGCAAAAACTATTTACGGGCAGTATGTATATGATTTTGTAAGGGACATGAGCTATGCATACAACGAATTGCGGGAAACACTTTTTGGCGATAATATGATGTGCTGCCCGGATGTGGATTTATTTCCGAAACACGTGCTGATGGGGCTGGTGAAAACTGCTGCCATAAGTCAACAGATTGATTCTCCGCCTTCGGTTACTCCATTATTTGTAGGTGGTAATATTCATTTAAGTACAGCAATGAGCACGATGCTCACCGGTAAAATCCGGTTCGACATAGGCGCGCTTATACGCCGCTTTCATCCAATCCATATTGATGTGGAATACCGGCACCATTTTTATGAATCGCCGGTGTTGAACAATAAGGATGAGAACGTAAGGCAAACCAGGTTTTGCTTTATGCGGATTGACGCCATGATTAAAAATTTTAAAATCCCTGTTATGGAGGAGCTCCAGGCGCTGGACCAGGGCTTGAAGATTACGCCCAGCCATTTCGAAGACAGGTTGTTGGGTGAGCGGAGCATTCCTTTCTATTATAAGTACGACAGTAATATGCCCCTGAATGTGTATTGGAATTTTAAAGCCAATATCCGTAAAACAGAGAACCAGATTTACTCGTATTTCTCCGATAAATATTCTAATAATCCGGCTGTCGTTACACCGCTTCGCTACAACATCCTGCCCTATAGTTTTTTCAGGGTGGAAGGACATATTGGTTTTAATTATAAAGATGTGGAGCAGAAGCTGAATGCCATGATTATTGAAAATAATCTGCCCATTAATGTAATGTCTGTACAGATAGAAAGTAATAAGGCTACTATCCCCATTAAAAACTGGTACTTCCCCGAACTGCACCTGTACGAGCATTTTGTGCGGAATGCTTTTATAGATCAACTGGACCAGGTGGATATTGTACACAACAGCCTTAAAGACAGTCTTGACGAGAAAATCAGGACCAGCACCAGCACAGAAGACATAGAAACGTACAAGTTAAAGAAGAGCAACATCGAGGATTCTACCAATAGTTACAGCATCGCAAAAAAAGCGGTGCTTGCGCATCCGCTCATTACGCAGGCAGGCGCTAATGAAGCCGTTAGTTTTAAGAGCGACATTGAAAACCTGATCAGCCAGACCAATGAAGTTAAAAGGCAAACAAAAGAATTTGCTTTTTCCAATACAGCTATGCCGCATGATTTTGTTATCAATACCGACATCGGGCGCAAAACCGATTTGTTTGCTGATTTTACAGGCCAGAAAATTGATAAAAAAATACAGGGATTTATTCTTGCAAATTTCATTCAGAAAAACCCGGGACTGGAACATGCAGGCGGGGTATTAAGAGGCGGCACATTTGTATTGGTTTACAGGTCTCAGGACGGCGTGGTAGTAAGCGATTTTATGTTGCCGTATGCCAGTATAGACCAGGATATTGTGAACGATCCGCCGGTACCCACAGTATCTGCTTTCCCGCCAAGGATTATCAAAAAGTTCGATCCGAAAGTGATAGAGATAGAGCCTACTTATTTAAAGGCCTTTAACTCCCGGATAGGGTTATTCGATTCCAAGGTTGCATTGTTTGATTCAAGAATAGCGCAGGTTGATTCCAAAGTTTCCGGCATAGATTCTAAATTTATTGGCATGACCTCCAGGGTAGAGGGGCTCGATTTTAAGGTGGGTACCATTCCTGCCCAAAGCGGCGGTACCGGAACAACAGTTGACTTCAATGCTAAATTTAATGAGCTGAATACAAAGTTTACAACCTACGACTCCAGGTTCGACGAAATGAATACAAAAGTGAATGATGTAGATACAAGAACAGCGAGCCAGGGCGTACAGATCGGCCAGTTCAATTCTCAGTTAAATACCTACAACGGACGGCTTACCGATTTCGATACAAAAACTTCCGCGTTTGAATCCAGGCTTAGCAGTCAGGACAATAAATTCACGGATATGGATGGTAAAATCGGCGCCCTGGACACAAGAGTAAAGACCGTGGATACCAGGGTGGGAACGCTTGATGTAAAAGTTAGCGGCATTGACACAAGAGTAGGTGGCATTGATAGTAAGATGCTCAACCTGGATACTAAGGTAGGCGGTCTTGATCAGCGGATGGTTGATCTTAATGTACGGGCAGGTACCGGCGGAATTATAGGAGTTACCCCGAGAATCCGCCCGTAAAAACTTTTATTGCCCGGCTGGTTAGCCCTCTTATTCACAGCAAAAAAATAGTGTGTTCTTGTTTTACGAAAATTGCAGATACGATGGCGCCAACGGTAATCATACGGAAACAAAAAATAAAGATTAATACCTCGAGCGAGCAACTGGCGCTTCATATAAGAAAGCTGTTGAACGATACATTGCAATATGAGCTGATTGATTTAATAGAGAAAATGTTTGCAGCGTATGCTCCGGCAGATGCATATATAAATATTGATACGCTTAAAGTGGACCTTGGTAGCATTACGCTGCAGGATTTTGAAAAACATTTTTCTGCATTTGCAGAGCCGAAGCTGCTTAGTGAATTCAA
Source organism: Ilyomonas sp. (assembly GCA_965247435.1). GTDB lineage: Bacteria > Bacteroidota > Bacteroidia > Chitinophagales > Chitinophagaceae > Ilyomonas. The sequence goes on from OZ252019.1 coordinate 5,698,639, forward strand.
AAAAGTATTGCAAAAAAATAACGAACCGGTTACATCTATCAAACCGGAGAATTTTGATATTAATACTGCCGGTAAATTTCCGCAATCCGGCACCAACAACCAGCACGAGCTAACCGCCCTGCTGTATTTTCTGCAACATGGCGTATATCCGTGGTGGTACAAAAAAGAGTATCAGAAAACACCGGCGGCGCTGTTGAACGATTTGTCGGACAAAGAAACAGCAGCACTGCTGAAAGGGATATTATCAGGCGGCTATTCAAAGGAAGAAAAAGAAAAGATAGGCAGGCGGCTTTTTATGCACCTGCCGGAAGCAAAGAGTGAAAGTATTATTTACAGGTTACTTGCTTTGTACAACAACGTTTCACTTACCGCAAGTATCAAAATATTGCTTAATCAAAAAGATAGTCTTACCCGGTTATTTTCTATTTCAGTTAAAGAGTTTTACCGGCAGCTTTTTCAGTTTTTAATTAACGATGTTATCCTGCAGGAAGAACGCATAGTTTATAATTTCATTCTGCAACTAACAAAGGAAAAAAATATTTCTCTGCAGGTATTAAGCGATGGAATTGAGGCAATAGAAAGCAAAGATTTTTCGGTTGCCGGTGAGCTGTTAAATAATTTGTCGGAAACGGAAAGGGAAATACTGCTGATAAGGATGCTGTCTGCAGAGCATTTAAAAGAAGAAAAAGAAAAGATCGTTAAGCGCCTTTTTACCTATTTGCCGGAAACAAATAAGGAGCGCATCATTTACCGCCTGCTTGAGGAGTATAACAACACTTCGCTTACCGCCAATGCGGGGCTGCTGCTTGATAATAAAGATAAACTTACCCGGTTATTTGCTGTTACAACAAAAGAATTGTACAGGCGGCTTTTTCAATTTTTGATTGCTGAAAATACCGGTCGCGAGGATACTGTTATTTATAATTTCATCCTGCTTTTCCTGAAAGCGGAAAACATGTCTCTTCAAACATTGAACGATAGAATAGAATCACTGGAAGGCAATAATTTTCCGTTTGCCAATGCGCTGAAACAGATTATTACCGCAGGCCAAAAAGCCGGCAAGGAAAAAGATAATACAGCCCCGCCAAAGGATGAGGCAACGGCGAAAAAAAAGCAGGCCGCTGCAATAGAGCAGGAAGGTATTTATATCGGTAATGCCGGCCTTGTGTTATTACACCCGTTTCTGTCTGCTTATTTTTCGGAAGCCGGACTGCTAACCAATCAGAGTAAGTTCATCTCCGTTTCTGCTCAGCAGAAGGCAGCGGTATTGCTGTATTATTTACAATGCGGCAGCGAAGCCTACAAGGAATGGGAAATGGCTTTAAACAAAGTTTTTTGCGGCATTGCTTCGGAGGATGTGTTAGCAAACGATATAGTCATCAGCGATAAAGAAAAAGACGAAGCTAAAGCGCTCTTGCAGGCTGCGGCCGATTATTGGGAAGCCCTAAAAGGCGCCAGCGGCGAAGCGCTCCAAAATACCTTCATTTTGCGGGAAGGGAAAATTACCTGGAAAAAAGAATACTGGCTGATACAGGTAGAACGGACGGGCGCGGATATTTTATTGGATCGCCTGCCCTGGGGTTATAATACTATTAAACTGCCCTGGTTAGAGCATTTAATTTATACAGAATGGTAGCTAACGACACGATATTGAAAAAGGATGCACTTCAGCTCAATGCCACCGACCTGTTGAAAGAAATTGAATGGGTAGAGCAAGTGATAGCTGCAAGAATGAAACTCCAGTTTGGGCAGGATGGTGAGTATCCGGGTATTTATGAAATTGAACCGCCTGACCACACCGGCAGCGCGTCTGTATTTGCCGAATTTATTAATTTTTATGGGCTTGTTTATAACGAACGTATCGTTTTAATGCTGGCCCTGCTGCCACATATTTATCCGCAACTGCTTGATGTTTTTTTTAGCCGCAATGGAAGCACCGAAAGAGGCCGTACCGAGTTTGGCGGTTTAAAAGGAACAGCGCACAGCGGATTTTTACCAACGGGAGAAACAGCGCTTTTTTTATTGGCCGGTAATGATTTAGGCCGGCGGTTCCGGCTGCAGCAATTGTTTAATACCGATCATATATTCCGGCTGCACAATATCCTTCATCTTTCTGCTGCGCCTGCCAATGAACCTTTTTTTTGCGGCCAGTTGCTGATCAACGATGAGTATGTTGATTTTTTTACAGGCGGAAAATTACGCAAGCCAACATTCAGTATGGATTTTCCTGCTAAAAAAATCAATACTACACTTGATTGGGATGACCTGGTATTGGACGGATATACGATGCAGCATCTTAACGAGATAAAGATATGGCTGGAGCATGGTGGTAAGCTGATGAACGAATGGGAAATGAAAAACAGGCTAAAGCCCGGCTATAAAGCTTTGTTTCACGGGCCGCCGGGTACTGGCAAAACACTTACTGCCGGCCTGTTTGGCAAACTGGCTGATACTGATGTATATCGTATTGATCTGTCTATGGTTATTTCCAAATACATTGGCGAAACGGAAAAAAACCTGGAGAAGGTTTTTGCAAAAGCAGAGCATAAAAACTGGATTTTATTTTTTGACGAAGCCGATGCATTGTTCGGGAAAAGAACTTCCATATCCGATGCGCATGATAAATACGCCAACCAGGAAATTGCTTACCTGTTGCAGCGGTTAGAAGATTATAACGGCCTGGTTATTTTGTCTTCCAACATGCGCAGCAATGTGGATGAAGCTTTTGGCAGGCGGTTGCAGTCTATTATTCATTTCCCGATACCCAAGCCTGCGCAGCGGTTAAAGCTTTGGCAGCAAACATTCAGCAGGCATACTGCTTTGTGCAACGATGTTGATCTGGAACAGATCGCTGAAAAATATGAGCTCGCGGGCGGGTCTGTTATTAATGTCGTGCAGTATGCTTCGCTCATGGCATTGCATCGCAACGAACATATCATCCGCTACCCGGATATATTGGAAGGCATTAAAAAAGAATTTAGAAAAGAAGGGAAAACGATCTGAGCAAGCAGTTGTGATAGCGCACCGCTTGTAGTATTTACGTTTTAAACTGGCATGTTATGTTTTCTGTAAAAGCAACAGCTAAAGAAGCCGGACCGAAAGCAGCGCCGGCTGCCGGTTCGGGAAAAGGGGTGAGTATGCAGCGGCAGTTAACCGTTGGTAAAGAAAACGACCCGCTGGAGCACGAAGCCGATGCCGTTGCCAATAAGGTAATGCGGATGCCGGAGCAAAACTTCGTACAGCGCAAATGTGCAGCTTGCGAAGGGGAAGAAAAACTGCAGCGCAAACCGTTAAGCGAAACGGTTACGCCGTTCATCCAGGCCAAAAGCGATAACACCCCAATTGTAAACAATCAAACGGCGCAATCCATAGCATATTCTAAAGGCAGCGGCAGCGCCATGGATAGTCATACCAACTCATTTATGAGCAGCCGGTTTGGAAAAGATTTCAGCGATGTAAAAATTCATACCGGCGGGGAAGCCGTGCAGCTCAGCCGCGATGTAAATGCCAAAGCATTTACCACCGGTAAGGACATTTATTTTAATGAAGGGCAGTACCAGCCAAATACTGACCGTGGTAAAAATTTACTGGCGCATGAGCTTACGCATACTATACAGCAAAATCATTTCAATGTTATTCAAAGAGCCTGCAGTGCTGAAGATCAGGTAAAATATGATGAGGTAGCAGCCAATATTAAAACACTTCCTTATTATCTCAATACACCAAAGCATCCAAAAGCCATATTTACGCCATCGCAGGCAAAACAGAAAGCCGATGATATAATTGCAAAAGCAAAAGGCAGGGACAACTGTCTTTACTATATACAGTTTTTGCAAATGCTATTTTCAACAGCAGAAGAGGCGCCTGGAGAAATTGGCGATACATTTAGAAAGATAATGACTGACAGCGCCGACGCAGAAACAGAACGCCTGAAAAAAGAGCCGGACGCTGATAGAAATTTTGAAGAGAATGCAACACGGGATATAAAAAGAACCGGCAGAACAATAAGAAATGCGAAGAACAATAAAATATATTATGTGGATAGTTCCGACATCAATAATATTTATGTGTTTATACAAGTAAAATTAAATGGAAATGAAAATGATACAAGAAAGGTAAAACAAATGGAAGATGGCATAGAGAAAGCAGCGTCTATTTCGGGATATACGGTCAACCTTGAATTTACAGAAAAATCGGGCGCAGATGTTTTTGAAACAGACGTAGACCCCACACAATGGCCAACTGCAGGAAACTGGGTGATGGGTGTTGATGCATTGGCGCACGAGTTACATCACCTCCTCAATCTTCCGGACAGGTATAATTACATAGAGAGCCATTCGGAAAATAAAAAAATGTTTATTGCTAACCGCATACATTGGTTTACGGAGGAATTTAACCGGACAGAAGATATTAATAAGTCAAACTCCTTGATGGGTAAAGGAAATTTGATAATGGCGGAAGATGTATGTAAAGTTATAAATCCAAATGATGCCGTTGCAGAAGCCGATTGCATCACAAAGCGTAAAGCCCTGGACTATCCGGCTTATGCGATAAAGTCTGCTGCTTTCGGTAAAGTGCAGCGGCTATTTGAAGTAATAGCTGGTTTCATTCCGGCAACCCTGTTAAACCCAAGAGCGGATGAGCATACGATACCGCTTGCACGGGAGACCATCCTCAAAACTGCAGCGCTGGAATTTGGACAGGAAGTAAGTGCTGATTTCCTGTATGAGGGGTTGTCGGGAATAAAAACTTTAATAGCAAGTGCCTTGATTCAAATGGAAAGTCGTACTGACCCGAGATGTATCGGGCAAAATATTGAAATCAATAAATCGCCCGTTGCATTTATAATATGCCCTTCATTTATGGGATTAAGTAAAAACGACCAGCTTCATGAAATAATAAGATTGGGTTACCGAATGTACCAGGAGTTTCCCGTTGTCATGGTAAATGCAAAAATGGTGAGCAGAGGCAGTGATCCCGCAGTGGGAAAACAATGGGCAGATTTTATTATAAAAGCCGCTGACCGGATATAACAGATTGAAAATTTCTTTGAAAACAGAGTAGCAACATAAAAATCTAATTCTTTTATTAATTGCCTGATCATTCCGCCATAGCGCCCACTGTAGCTGCTGCCGTACCTGCTGCAGCAAAAGAGGTAATGCCTTCACAGGAAAGTTTGCAAAACGGAATGAAGCAACTGCCTCTTAAGTATGCCTCCATCCAACCCAAACTGACCGTTGGCGCCCCGGATGACCCTTATGAAAAAGAGGCCGATGCCGTAGCAGAAAGGGTAATGCGGATGCCGGCCAAAGACTTTATTCAACGGAAAGGCGTAAATACGGAAGCTAAAAATGAAGCACAGCCTGGCGGAGCAATGGAGAATAATACGTCATCCGTTTCTGCAAAGCAAACCGGCAATAAAAGTTTTATCCGGTTAAAGTGTTCAGCTTGTAAAGAAGAAGACCAACTGCATCGCAAACCGGCTGATAATGACATTGCTATAATACAGGCTGAAAGCCAGGAAGCTGCACCTGTAAGCGACGCGGTTTCTTCCTCGATTGAGCGTAGCCGGGGTGCCGGCAGTAAATTAAATACTAATACGCTTTCGTATATGGAGAGCCGGTTTGGCAGGGACCTTAGTTCGGTTAATATTCACACAGGCTCAGACGCGGTTCAAATGAACCGGGAACTGAATGCGCAGGCTTTTACGGTAGGCAATGATATATATTTTAACCATGGCAAGTTTCAGCCGGGCTCTAATGAAGGCGACCATTTACTTGCACACGAGCTTACCCATACTATTCAGCAGTCTCCCGGCATACGGGAAAAGCCTAAAGAAGTTTTTTCATCAGTTTATCAGCATACTTCGCCGGTTTCTCTGGTTGGTGAAAATAAAGTGCAGCGGTCAAAATCTTTTGCACCGGCAGACAGAAGCGACCAAAGCCTTGGAAGATTGGTACACGGCACCTTGCTGCCCATGCTGAAAGACAATAATACTGACCTTTTTGTAGAGGTAAAAATACCGGGAGGAAACAAAGCGGGTAATGTATTGGGCAGCTTTGGCGTTGCCGATTTGTATAAAGCGGAACCTACCCAGGGAAAGTCCCGCACTATAGGGTTAAACTTTGACGGGGAGTCTCCCTCCTTTTTAACTAAAGACACGAAGTTGGATTTTGGCGGAGGTGCCTACAACCACAATAAAGATGCTGCCCCGCAGGGCACTACAGTTACGCCTAAAGTAAAAAAGATGGACGCAGCTCCCAATATGATAGAGGTGGGAGATCTGAAGCCTGGGGGCTCAGGTGAAGTTATATTAGGCGGAGGACAGCTTTCAAACTACATGAAAGGAATAGATAGCACTGCAGAGGCAACAAATAAATACCTGCAAAAAAATTCCGGCGAAACGGATGGAAGCAACCGATGGAATGTTTTTGTGCGAAAGATGTTGTCGTTAAATATACCGGCTAAATTATCTTATCCCGGTAGTGGTATTGCCCGCAACAGGCTGGCAGTGTACGATGCTACCGGTACGGTAGTGCCCGATTCCGGCCTGGTTGGAAGCCTGTATGTTTACAAAGACCAGCAGTCAGGTATCTGGTCGTACGAGTGGATACCCGATAATGTTGGTACTGTTTCCTCAGGCAGTGGCAGGGTAAATGAAGTATTAAACCGGTTAAGAACGGATGTAATACCGCCGTTAGTGTCAACTGGTACAACCGGAATCCAGCCAAAGCGAAACAGCAATCCGCAGCCGGTTGTTGTGTCCCCTGTAAAACCAAAACTTCAGCGAAAAGATGAAAAGTTTTCTGATGAAGACTGGAAGAAGACAAAATTTAATCCCTGGAAAACAGATGCTGAAAAACTTTTAGGTGACAAATCAGAAGTACAAAAACTTCAGGTAGCAGAAGCATTGGTTGATGTTAAGCATCGCAATGCTATGGTTCCGGTACCTGCAGAAGTTATGGAAAAAGGGCAGGCGCTATCTACTATACGGCACTGGAACAGGTTTGGTGGCATCTTAGGCTGGCTACGCGAAAAGTTTGATTTCATCTATCGCAAAGTAGCAGGGTTTGCCAAAAAAATAAAGGAAAAAGTACAAAAGCTGGTTCAAAAAGTAGGCAGCAGTTCTTTTGGCAGTTGGGTAAAAGCAGCAGCAAAAGTTATTTTCAAGATATTTAAAATGGTCGGTTCCTGGGCCATTTCCAAAATACTCGATAAACTGCTTGCTTCGCTTAAAGAAGGGATTTTTAATAATATAAAAATTCTTATTGAAGAAGTGACTCCCGACGATGTAAAAGCAAAAATTCAGCAATTCGAAGATTTAAAGGAACAATACCAGGCTATCATCGAAGAAAATGAAGATAAGCTGATACAGCGTTTTTTTGGCGATAAGCTCGAGTTTTTCGAAAAACTGGAAGAGTTTGAAAAATTAGCCGATACAGTAAGCGACATCGTTACTTTGGTGGAATGGGGTATAAGGTTGCTGGCATGTGCTTCGCCACCGGCTATTGGTTGCTTATGGAACCTCGCCATATCTGCATTGGAATTTATATTTGCCAGGCTCATGCAGACCTGTTGGTTTACTAAAGAGGTGTATGCGCCGGTTATATCAAAGTTTGAAATTGTAAGCAGCTTTCCAACTAAAGTGGCAGCAAAAATTGCAGATGTTGCCAACGAGTATATCCCCGTTCCCACAGGCTTCGAAAAAATATTTGCCCCTATCGTTATTAACAATTCCGAGTTTAAAGTTGACTGTAATGAAGGCGGAGATGGGGATGCAGCACTTACACCCGAAAGGCGTGAAATTTTTGAGCTTGTTAAAAAAGAAGGGCCGGAGAAGATTAAATCGTTGCTAAAGCTCACCGTTAAGAGAGGCGCAGGGCCATGGGTGCTGCTTACGCTTGAACGTATTAATCAATTAAAGGATGCCTTAAAGAATGTAGAAGCAAAACAGCTTGAAGATGCAGCAAACGATGATAAAAAAGAGATTCCTGCGCCCCTACAGGAATTTCTTAAAAATGTTTCAGCTTATAGCGAACCCGAGAAAAAGCTGATTAAAGGAGCTGCCGATGCAAAAAAAGCAGAGCAAGCTGCTAAAGCGGCAAAGGATAAAGCCGTGGCTGATAAAAAAACAGGTACGCAAAGCGGTAGTAAAGGCGGCGAGGGTAATGCCATCGTAGCTATACAGGTGCCGCAACCACCTGATGGAACGCCTGTTGACGAGTATCCGTTATCATCTCCGGGTATTATTGGTATTCCTTACGGGCACGTGGTGCCGGAACTCAATGCATCAAAACCAAATTATTTTATAGGTGAAAAACTTGAGATTGAAGTTGCGCACTGGATTGACAGAAAATGGGTATGGTTAACAGGTATCTCCGCCACATTTGTTTCCATGAGCTCTCTTAACGGCAATAGAATTTTAGACTATTCCACCACGAGCGATATATATTTTAAAGCCACTAAAGATTCGACAACTGTGTACATGATAAAAAAAGGTAGAAAAGGCTTATTCCTTGACGTTGACGGGCTGCCTTGATGCACTGATTTATTTTGTAAGCAGCATTTAATAACAGCATACCTGGTGGTATTTAAATGTCCACATTGCTCCTGAGATTTAGAAAAGTATGTGATTGATTTAAAAAATCAGGCGGTTAAAACCTTGCACGAACGGCTCTTTTTAAAGCTCTTGCAACGCTATACGCTTGTACCTGAGTTGTTCAACCAGTTTTTATAGCAACGAATAAATTTTTTTTATCCAGGCAACAAAGGTTTTAGTTTAAACAACAAAATTATATCTCAATGTATAAACACATATCGGCTTCACCTAGAGATTTGCCTGCTTCTGCCGCCTCAGTTCCTCCGGTATCAGTGGCTGTTGATAAGCGTAGTAAGCGTGCGTTTAATAACGCTGCTAATCCGTTTATTCAGCCCAAACTTGAAGTAGGGCAACCGAATGACCGGTACGAGCACGAAGCTGATGCTGTTGCCGATAAGGTAATGCGGATGCCGGAGCAAAACTTCGTGCAGCGTAAATGTGCAGCTTGTGAAGGAGAAGAAAAACTGCAGCGCAAACCGTTAAGCGAAACCGTTACGCCATTCATCCAGGCTAAGAGCGATAACACCCCAATTGTAAATAATCAAACGGCGCAATCCATAGCATCTTCCAGGGGCGGCGGCAGCGCCATGGATAGTCATACCAACTCATTTATGAGCAGCCGGTTCGGGATGGATTTCAGCGATGTAAAAATCCATACCGGCAGGGAAGCCGTGCAGCTCAGCCGCGATATAAATGCCAGAGCGTTTACCACCGGTAAGGACATTTATTTTAATGAAGGGCAGTACCAGCCAGGCGTTGCAGCCGGCAAGCATTTGCTGGCGCATGAGCTTACGCATGTGGTGCAGCAGTCGGCAGGCATACAATGTAAACCCCTTAACAGCAGACCGGATTGGGAAACTATTCCGATAGACTATGATATGATAACCGACCCTACGGAAAGAATGGAAATGATGAGAGCGGATTACGAAAAATACCGCTGGAAAAATGCGCTTGAGCGATTACAAAAAGGTGAATTGGAGGATACTGATTTGCAGTATAACAGCCTAAGAAATAGAATGACTGGTTTAAAAACATCTGAAATCACTGATTTAATAACCAAAATAAAGGCTTTTCAGGAACAACGTGATAAGGACATAAAAGACCCCGATGTGAAAGATCCGGACAAAAAAAAGCCGGTTACAACGGTCAAAATTATTCAATGGCTGGAGGTAAGAAAAGTTATTTCAACACCTATGCCTGATAATGCTACGGTCAATTTTTTGCTTCCCGGCATGATTGACAGCTTCTCTGTAAGTATAAATGATATTAATATAACGGTGATGCCGGATACATCTGGCTCCAATCAAAACGAAACAGGACCCACTGCTAATTTTACAGGTAATTTCACATGGATGACCGTCGGCGGTAAGATAACCGGGCTTAAAAAAAATGGTACACCCTTTAATCCTACCAGCCTTGAAGTAACTATTCTGACCAAATATAAAAATAGCCCCGACGATACTTCGGGGTATGGCAAAGGCACAACTGCTGCTGATAAAAGCAATGAGACTACAACACTCAGAACGCATGAAGGCCAGCATGGCACCGATTTTATTACGTACCTAACAAATACGCCATTGCCTGTTAGCTTAAAAGACGGGATCAATGGAAAGCTGACGCCAGCCCAATTCTCAAAAATATTAGCGTACGTCAAAAATATTACAAAGGACACTTGCGAAACGACAGACCAGGTAGGTTTTTCACAGGATGAATTTCTGGCAACGGCGCAGGGCAGATTAAGCGGAATAACAAGTTGCAGAAGACCCTGATAAATACTACTTCAATTAATGGCAGCATCTGCAACGATATCGGCGCCCGAAAAAACAGCCGCACCTGCCGCTTCGTTGGAAGCGGCAGCTAAAGCTACTGATGCAGCACCTGAAATGGAACAGGTACAGCAATACTGTATTCAACCAAAGCTTACCGTTGGCGCCCCGGATGACCCTTACGAAAAAGAGGCGGATGCCGTGGAAGATAAAGTAATGCGAATGCCGGAGCAAAGTTTTGTTCAGCATAAATGTGCGCAATGCGAGAGAGAAGAAAATATTCAGCGTAAACCGGAAGAAGCCGAAAATGTCCAATTAAAAAGAAACGCAGCTACCAATTTTATTCAGCGGAAATGTGCGGCGTGTGAGGGGGAAGAAAAAGAAAAAATTCACCGCAAGCCGTTAAGTGAAAGTATTACCCCGTTTATACAGACTAAAACTGAAAACAGTGTTCCGGTTAACCCGGCTGTCAGCCAGTCTATTGAATCTTCAAAAGGTACTGGCACATCGCTGAACAGAGATACACACTCCTTTATGAGCAGCCGCTTTGGCAACGATTTCAGCAATGTAAAAGTTCATACGGATAACGAAGCTGTGCAGCTAAGCCGCGAGTTAAATGCGAAAGCGTTTACGGTAGGTAACGATGTTTATTTTAATGAGGGGCAGTACCAGCCATATTCCGATAGCGGTAAACAACTGCTGGCGCATGAGCTTACGCATGTTATACAGCAACAACCTCGTTCAGCCCCTTTGGTTCAAAGAAAAAAGGGAAAAGTAAAGGCTGCGGCGCCACAGCAGCCGGATGCAACAGCGTCTCATGCCATTTCAATGCCCTGGAAAAAATCTGCACAGAATACCATTTACCAATTCATTCGTGCCTATGGCATTTTAGGCCCGCAAAAGTTATCCGATGCCCAGGTCTATTCCTATGTGGAAAGTTTTTTAACCGACATGAGCAGTTTAAAAGATTTCAATATCAATTATGAAGAAAGCGGGGAAACGAAGTATAGGGAGAACCTTGACATGGCGGAAGCAGATTTACTGGCGAACCGATACGCCATGACCACCTTCGTGTTAAGCGACTTTTACTCCGATCGTTTGTTAGCAGCACTTGGTTATACTTGGGAATCATTTAAAGCCGCCGGTGCAAAGCCCACGGATAAAGATGGCGCTTCGATGAACGATATCATGGATATGCTCGACGCGGTCGGGTCCGGCCCGGATTTTACTACGCCTCCGGGTAAAAGAGAAATAATAATGGATAGCGCCCCGATGGACCAAAAAGCGCTGGTGGAAAGGTTTCTGAAAGATATGGAGCCGCTTGTTGCAGACTACACGGGCAAAGATCCCTTGCCGCCCTATGTTGTTACCGGGATTGACATAGATAAGATACGGGAGCTTTACCTGCCGGGTAATGAAGCGCAGTTAAAAAGGTTTATTGCTTTCATAACGCAAAGCAAGGATAAGAAATCCGGCAAATTCATGTCGCCGGATATGACGCTTGGCGAATTGATAGAAACAGTGGAAGCAATGCAGCAGATAAGGCACGACAATGCTGAGTATGGCATGAAGGAAGGTGCCGGCCACAATGATGAAAAGCTGGTGGCAAACCGCCCGGTTCATGGAAAAATTATTTCTATGAACAGCCCGGCAGTAGAATGGCAGGAGCTGCATTTTGCATTTCAGGTATATGATAAAGTAGATGCATGGAAAGTGCCGATGGTGCATATTCACTGGCATGCCTTCAATAAAAAGAAGAAAGCTGTAGATGCCGAATACACGCATTATATTGATGTACGGGATGACAGTATTATAAATGATAAAATATTTGAGGTAAAGCCTTTAGCCGCAGGCGAGTATATTATTCATGCACAGGTTGACCACAACTTTTATTACCCTGCTGTTTTCTCCGAACCAATAACTGTGGTTAAACCCGGCGAAGCGCTGAATGCGCTGAGAGCCGATTCCAATAAAACCGAACAACTGGCGGATGTCGGCGCTTTTAGTGCCTATAATTATTCAATGGGCATCATCAACGACATTAGCTCGAACGATGAAGGCGACAGAGCCTACGGAAATATGACTCCGGGTGCATCCTTTGGAATAGCGAGGCAGATTACCATACTGGAGAAAGAAATTGCAGACCTGGAAAGCCTGGAAAAACACTATGGCGGAGAAGGACATTATAAAGAATGGGTTGATGCTAAAATCAAACGCCTGCGCGATACGATCGGCACATTATCCAACGACAAAAAAGATCCGAATAACAAAGAAATCCAGGTACAGGGATTTTATGTGAGCAGAACGCCGGGCGTAGGCAGCGGCGCTCTTAAACTGGCTGCCTGGTACACGCATTCCAACAAAGAAGCAGGAATGGCAAAGCACTTTTATTTCGGCAACCTCTTCGACCGGAGTGATATTGTTGATGCTGAAAATCTTCACTTCGAAGAAATGGGATTTACGTACGAGGCCATGCTGGAAGCTCTTTTTGTAGAGCTGAGCAGTGAATACCCGGTTGGGAATATTGAAGCGACTTTTCAATTGTACGACAACAGCGATGCACCTACCACCAGAACGGTTACTTACAGAAGAGTAACGGACACCGTTTGGAAAGATATTAAAGCGGTGGCTTATTCCTTACCCGTACAGATTATTACAAATATTATAGCCGGTATTCTTACCATCTTCCCGCCCACTACTGCACTGGGCATTACATTGGGCGTACTTTACAATGGAGCGCAGGTGGTAGCCGATATCGCAAGTAAGATCAATACCGGGAGATCCATTACGGCTTCGGATATTTTAAACGTCGTTCTGGTAATAGCTGATGTAATACCCTTTTTAGGACCGGCTGCGTCTGAAGCAGGCGTTGGTCTCCGGCTTGTTAGATTGTCGAGCAAAGTAGGAGGAGTTGCAGGCAATTTGTACCTGATTACCGATAATATAATCAGCAGTATCGATAAGATGCGGGATGGCCTCGTAAGTCAACTGGCGGAAGTGTATAAAAGGGTTACCATACTCCAGGAGCAGCATGCGCCTGCGGATATTTTGCAGCAGGACCTGGATCAGATGCGAAGTCTTGAATCCGATATTAATGCCGCCGGAATAAAAATAGCCTCAGAGATGCTTGCAACCCAGGCTACCATAATGGGTATAACCCATTTGGCAACTGCTAAGTTTAAAGAGCATCTCGATGGAATGACATCCCAGGAGCGTGCAGCCGTAGGGATTACCGATGCGGATATGCAAACCTTGTCTCACCAGCCGGAAGGAAGAATGGTGACAGATCTTATTCCGGGACGCTCCTCTACCGATGGACTTGCACCACACCCAACCCTGGCAGAACACACAAGCATCGTACCCGGCATTGATGGCATTTTCTCCAACGGGCAGAAAAACCGGGAGATGAAGGTGCGGTACGAGATTGCAGCCAATGGCGTTATTGAGAAAATTTTTATTGAAGCAGGCCTTGATGCAGACCTTACGCTTTTAAAACAGCACCTGCCTACCATACAATTATTACAGCAATACCAGCATTTCTCCGGAAAGGTCAAGGTACTTCTGAAACGGTTATACAATCTTTACATGAGTTTTACGGGGTCGCGTGCAGACATGATCCCATTGCCCGGATCGCGGGCATTTGAAGCAAAACTGGAGATAGAAAAGTTGCCAACGATTATTGAATCCAAAGCAGCATTGTTGTCTGGTCTTCCGCTCGACGATATACGCGGCCGGTCTGAGTTAAAAGCAGACATCGCATTTCTTGAATCGGAAGTGGACAGGCACAACCGTACGCTTGATATGATGGATATGGAGCTGGGAGAAGGGTTTGTTGCAGCAACCGTACCTAAAAACGAGGCTGCCGAAGCCTTGGGTTATCCGCCGGCTCCTCCCGGTCACTATTATTATGAAACACAAAATGGCGGATACCAGTTACACCGGTATTCAAACTCAGATGTACGGCCGCAACATATTGTAACGAAAGATGGCAAGCCTGTTTTGGAGCATTCATCAATAGGTGCTGATGAAATGAGAACACTTGAGCCGGAGGCGAAACCTGATCGCTCTGCTGCAGGCACGCCCGATAAAAATACCGGGCCGGCAGAGGAGCAGAAAGGCAAACAGGATGATGCACAAAAGCCGGACTCCCCTGGCGCCGGTGCTACCGTTAAGCCTGCTCCGGGCGCAGTTGATTTGCCCGCAGAAACGACCGATCCTGCGGCCACAACACCGGCGCCGGCGCCAAAAACCGAAGCAGAACTTCGGGCAGATTTAGATCCTGCGCTCAAAACAGGTGAAACTGCAGCAGATACTGCCAGGAGAGTGGAAGCGGCAAGAATTGAATTAGAACACCGAAGAATTTTTGGGACGTATGAAGCCCTGGGTGAAGCGCCAGATCGTTTTGATATCGCAACAAATGATGCAATGCACCCTGATGCACACACGCTTGGTTCGGGCGCAAACCCAGGCAGACATGGCCCTGAGATACCGTTGGAAAGAAGTGTTGACTCAACCGGAGCACCGGATGGTACAAGAACAATTGAAGGACGGGTTTATGGAGATCCGCCTTGGACCGAAAGAGCTAATTTTTCGGGCAAATGGCGAAGTATTGGAATTATTGACAGGGTACTTAACAGGTATTTAAGAGCTAACTGGGAGAATGTCAGATCAGATTTGGCCACTGATGGCGCTCACACAGGTGTTTTTCCGGCAGAGGAAGTGGTAGGAGATGGTTACTTCAATAAAAATTATGGAACGGCCAATCCGCCTCAGGCCGTAGGCCCCGTACCAACCAACATGGTTCGGGTAACTATCCTTTTAGTTCCCGGCACTCCGCCTACTTATTATGTTATTACCTGCTTTCCAACAATCAGTGGAATGTGATGGTTTAAAAATATGAAATATGAATTATTCTACAATGCTGACAAATACTCCGATTAATGATCCGATGAAGGAATTACGAAAATTTATTGGGGTTTACTGGGGTAGTGATTTAGATAATGACACCATCATACGTTTAATGAAAAGCAGCACACAAGAACAGAAAAATTTTATAACCAAAGGCGTTCAGGCTGCTAAAATAGTATTATCAGAAGATAAGTACAATGAGGAATTGGTAAAGGTAATTTTATGGGAAGCTAATCAGCCTTTAACAGAACCACTGATTGACAACGCCAGGAATTGGCTGAGAGAAAAAATTTTATTTACTGAAGAAACAATAGGGTCGGTTAAATAAAATTTGTTGATTACTTATTGCCATTTATTAACTCTGCCTTTATGAAACAATCTTCCTTTTACATTGAAGGCGATATTGCTTATACAAAAGAGTACAAGTTTTAATTATATAGCTGCGGAAATTTGTAAATCAATCTCCCTGTTAGTTTAAATAGATAATTGCACCGGAGAAATAAGTAATAGATATTAAATCACCGTCCATTCACTTACATCCTTCTTAATACTCCCTCGCAAAATGAAAAGATTAAACATCATAACGCCGGTCAGCCGAATCACAAACATAGAGAGCCTCCATGATAACCTCTCATACTACTCAGAAAAAGTCAGAATTATGTGGTGGGTGGTATTAGACAATGCAATCAAAACGAATTACCAAAGCTTGCGATTGGCTGAAAGTGACAACCTGAAAATAAATCTGCTCGTTTCCCCGCACACGCGTGCTCCCGGCGGCCATGCGCACCGGAATTTTGTACTTGATCTGTTGGAAGGCGATGACGAACAATGGATCTACAACTTAGACGACGATAACATCCTGCATCCCGGGTTTATAAATTTCTTCCTCACCGACAACGAACTGGACAATTATGATGTTGCTTTATTTGCACAAATCCTTGCCGATGGGACACTGCGGTTAAATGCAAATACGGATTCAATTAAGGTCAATCATGTTGATACGGCCATGTGCCTGTTCAGGAAGAAGGCTTTGCGCGACGGGCTGCGATATGTTGAAAGTTATTGCGGAGACGGGTATTTCTTAGAAGCGCTGTTCAACAATAACAGCAACAAATTTTTTATCAGGAACACGCCCTTGTGCTATTACAACTATTTGCACGACAAACCATACAAATTTTTAAATACGCTTTTAAATACATGCCCGGTACAAATATTACAGGAAGAATGGGAATTCGCAACGCTGGTAAAATTATACCGGCAGTTGAACCCGGAGCATATACTGGAGATAGGCTCTTTCTTTGGCGGCACTTTGTGGTTCTGGTTGAACAATGCTGCGCGGCTCGACCAAGTGGTGTCGATAGACTGTCCTATCCCGCCCCAAGACGAAAGGTATGCGAAGATGATAGCTTCAAAAGCGTTATGGAAAAACTGGATAAAAAGCACGATAACCTTTACGGAAATTACCGGCGATTCTACGCAGGACGCTACTGTACAAAAAGTGGCTGCTGTTTTTCCCGCGGCAAATGTGGATTTTTTATTTATTGACGGCGGGCATGACTATAATACAGTAAAAAGTGATTATGAAAACTACTCAAAATTTGTAAGGCCGGAAGGCATGATCGTATTCCATGATGTTATTGGCCTTGAGGAAGTAAGCAAATACTGGAACGAAGTGAAAAAGGGGAAAAAGTACCTGGAAATATATAATGCTTCCGGTGGCTGGGGTATAGGTATTATTTATAAATAAGCGCTGTTTAAAATCTGTTTGTTTCTTTCTTATTCAGTATAATCATGAACGAACTTCCATTGCTCCGGTGAATTAACGGATTGCCTCCAGACCGACTTTACAGAAGGAACATCCTGCAGGATAAAGCCGGCGTTTAGTAGTTGAAAGCTCTGGTAAATATCAGATCCCCAGTGTTTCCATTGCTCTGAAGTGTTGTAAGGATGCGTAACCAGCGCTTCGGTACGGCCCCCGAAAACGCCACCCTGGATATGAACCGGCGGCAAGTGGGATGGAAAGCCCATAACCTCCGGAGCGCAACTGGGGTAATACGAGCCTGTCATGGCTATTGCAGGGTTTGTTATCATGGGATTTATCAGGTCGTCAATCCAGGTAGGGTCGTACATGTGACCGTGATTAGAACAAACATATATTAGGTAAGGATAGCAGCCGGTTGATAGCGCGAGGTTCATAGCTGGCCCGTACATAATGTTTGTTCCGGGCCATTTATAAACATACTCAACATTAGGTACAGCAGGAAAATTATATTGCTGCTTTTTGTCTTCATCGCTGTTATCAATAATTACTATCTGAAACTTCCAGGCAGGATGCGCCGCAATGGTTGGTAATATATCCCGTTCTAATCTTGTTTTAAATCTTGCGGCATCGTTATGGGGAATGATAACTATCGTTACACCTGTTTCATCTTCGTTTAACGTGGCAAGCATGGCTATACGGGTTGTATCTGTTTAAAAATGCAAAAATAAAACCTCTGGATGTAAGCTTCGGAATGGCATGATTCTACTTTAAGCAGCAAGGTTCTGATTAAAAACTAAACCTTTTGCAAAATTACCAAACTCTTTACCTGGTGTACTTTACTATAGCCACCCATCGCTATCAGCTCTTCAACAAAAGTCTTTACACCGGGAAAATAATCTGCGTAATCATGAAAAGCGATATAGCCGCCCTGTGTCACATAATCATAAAAATGCCAGAAGTCGCCCGATACACTAACATAATCGTGAAGCCCGTCAATAAACAATAAAGAAATGGGTTTTTGCCATACTACATTACAGGAATAATCGCGGATAATTTCCACCACATCAGACAAGCCGGCGCTGGCGATGTTTTGTTTACAGGCCTCGTACGAAGGAGAAAAATATTGTACTCCTTCGCCTGCGGTTCCCAATTTACCATCATGCGGGTCAATGGCATATACTTTGGCTTCCGGCAAAAACGCTTTGGCAGCGCTGCCGAAAAGAACAGTGGACTTTCCATGGTAGCTGCCTATTTCAACAATGTTATTTGGGTTTAGCAAGCTCCTGCCTATCTTATGCATAAGGCTAAGCAACAAATCCGCTTCGCTGTCATCCAGCCATCCTTCAATTTTTTTTATGCGCTCGAGTAAGGGTAAGGTAAGACAAAAATCAGGAGCCGGATTATTACTGTTGTTTTCCTTTTTTTCTTTTAGGTATTGATTAAAATGCGAACGGATATATTTCCGGTTGGCATCTTCATATTGCCGTTCAACCGGGTGTACCCAATAAGCATCCGGTTTATTTAAAGCATAATCCATGTCCTGCAGTACAAAAGATTGCCGGTACTTAACAAAATCATAGCTGCACGGGTTTAAAACAATTTCGTAGCCTAACAGTTTAACGAGCGTGGGTAAAATTACCTCTTCGGTCGCCCAGATTTTTGTGCTGGTCATTATGTCCTGCAACTGCTTATTTTCTTTAAAGAGTTTAAGCAAATCCCGTATCGCATCCTGCATAAATACGGAAGACGGCCAAAAGGTCCAGTGCACAAAGCTGGATTCGCCTTCCGGAAATGTTTTTAGTAAAGGTTTCCATAATTCATATTCTGATAAGGCCCGAACGGCAGGCCAGAATTTTATATTATCAGCGTCGTTAACCGTTATTCTTTCGGGCCTGCTGGAAAGCAGCCCTGTATTGGATAGAGTGCCGAGATATGCTCCAAGATATTCCAGGTATCCTGTGCGGATGGAGAGCTGATCAGAATCAATACAGGTGAATGAATCGAAAGCGAAATTGTCTATGGCAAACTGCATACAATCAAGTGCAAATCTGTGCAGGTATCCATGTTTCACAGGGTGGGGCGCAGGATGGATAACCGCTCCAAATTTCTCAAACGGAAAAGTGCTTTTAAGCAGGTTTGCATTATCGCTTCCATTATACAGAATTATAACAGAAGCAGAATCTTGATAATGTAGGTTTCGTACAAGATCAATTATACAATCCATTTTTTCATGCACCAGGCAGCCATAAACATTTTTAATAGTTTTAAAGATTACGGGTGTATTCTTTTCTTTTACTGCGCCTTCATTTGTTTTTATACTTCCGGTTTTATCCGTTTCACCGGTATAAAAAATCCAGTCTGTATTCATGATCCCGCGTATCTCTTCTCCCGGATAGTGGTGCCACCAGCTTCCGCTTGTTTTTTTGGGACTTACATTATTATCATGGATCATGTGAACAGCTATACTTGAATCAGGTAAAGCTATTATATCGTCTGGCGCAGTAGCCCACACAAACAAGCCGTCCATCCCAACATTAATGTTGGCAAACTTGTTTTTGCTCCACAATGCTCTGGTATAGCATAAAGAACTTCCTATCAGCCAGAGACGCTGGTCGGGCGGGTAAATGTATAGATACGAACTGCCATTGCGTAGATCGTAATAAAGCAACCGGTTAATACCACAAAGGTTTTTTGCTTCGGTCAGCAACGCATTCACCTGGTAAGTTAAACGCGTTGGAGCATACCAGTCATCGTCGTCCCAATGCGCAATAATATTTCCCGCAGCATATTGGCAGCCGAGATTCAGCTTTTCGCCCAAGGTGATCTTACTGTTTAAGCGATAGTACTTAACAGACCCGATGTTTGGTACCAGGTCTTTAATGTCATCGGCGCCGTCATCAATGATTATCAGTTCTTTGTTTTTATAGTCCTGCCTTAAAAAATACCGGATAGCACAAGGTATAAATTTCCGCCTGTTGTAAGTAGGCATGATGCAGGACACCAGTGGTTCCGTTGTTGTAGGTATATGCATTTTAAACGTGTTAGACACAAACCGTTAGGCGTTAAAATTATCCGGCCGTAAATCCTTACACCATAGAATAAATATAAGTGACTTTTGAACGTGCCGGCTTGCCATAACCGGAGCTACGTTTATTAAATTCCCGGTGCTATAAAGCAAACACACCGGATGTGCAACCCTGAATTTTTGCAGGTAACTATTTTTATTCAACCGTTACTGATTGTCTTCGAATTATCAGCCGGATGTAATTTTTAAGTCTGACTTGCTATTTAAACGGGACAATGGAAAATTACCAGAACAAACATTTCTACAATACCAGGAAATATCAATAGGGTAATTAAATTTAAAGATTGGTTATAAGCGCTGTAGCTATTGGTCGGCTTTAAGCACAGGCAGGTAATCAAAACTGTTTTCTTGAAAGCAAGCTTTTATTAAATGATTGTTACGGCAGTGCTTAACAAGCGTACTCAAACCCGGTACAGAAAATTATTCGTTTAACTCTTAAAAAATATTTAGGTAATAACTCCCTTTGAAAATAACAGCGATTAACCCCTCCCGTTACTACACGTTTTTATCTTACAAAGCTATTTAACCCCACCGGTTTTCATAGTTCCTGAATTTCAAATTGAGTCCCTACTGATAGTTAGGACTAAGTTACCAACTGCAAATTAAAATGTACTACTGGTCACAAAAAAGGAAATCGGTATAAATAAATAGCAGCTCTGTTTTTTAGCGCCAGCATAGCTGTCCGCGATTTTAATAGCTATCATTAAAAAACAATTGCCATCGTTTATAAAACGATATAGAAAAAGGATACTTGAGCAAGCGATAAGTTGATTTTGGTATAAGCAGTGCTGTTATCGGCAATATCATACAGTAAGCAGTGCTTAAATCCGCTTAGCACAACGATGAGTTTATCCGTCATACAGATATTATTAGATGCTATCCGCAAAGAAGAACGCCCGATGAATTAAAGAGCCGCAGCCCGTAGCCAACTCTGCCTTACTTTTGCCGGCAACCAACCAGCTATGCAGGCAAACAAGATCATCATTATTACGGCGCCGTCGGGCGCCGGTAAAACGTCTATCACCAGGTTCCTGCTGCACAAATATCCGTCGCTTGCATTTTCTATATCTGCTGCTACCCGCAGCCCGCGCGGCGCGGAGCAGGATGGTGTAGATTACTACTTTATGAGCGTAGAAGCCTTCCGCCAAAAGATAAAGCAAGGTGCTTTTATAGAATGGGAAATGGTGTATGAAGGCAAGTATTATGGCACCCTTAAAAGCGAGATAGCGCGCATCTGGAGCGAAGGTAAAACACCGCTGCTCGATATTGACGTGCAGGGCGCCATTCATGTACAGCAGCAGTTTCCGCAGGCCTCTTTATCCGTTTTTATACAGCCGCCATCGGTAGAAGTATTAAGCCATCGCCTCGAAAACCGCGGCACCGAAAGTGCAGAAAGCTTGCAGGCTCGTATTAATAAAGCTGCGTATGAGCTATCTTTCAGCCATGCTTTTGATGCGGTTGTCGTTAATCAGTATTTGGAGCGGGCCTGCGCCGAAACGGAAGCGCTTATACAAAATTTTTTGGGAGCTGCGTTAGCGTAAACGCTGACAGGGTTGAGAACCCTGTCGGCATTGAGACATCGAAATAACAAGAACAGCGTTATGGCGGAAGTAAAAGAATTAAAAGCTGCAGCGCTTAAAGATTTTCTCGATAGCAAGGTCCGGCAGTACAACCAGCCTTCTTTTATACCGCACGATCCCATCTGTATTCCGCACCTTTTTACCAAACGGCAGGATATAGAAATTGCGGCCTTCTTTGCAGCCGTTTTTGCCTGGGGCAACCGCACTACGATCATTAATAAATCCAAACAGTTAATGCAATGGATGGAAGGCTCGCCGCACGATTTTATTGTCCATCATACTACAGACGACTTAAAGCCGTTTACCCTGTTTAAACACCGCACCTTCAATGCTACGGATCTCCTGTATTTTATTCACTTCCTGCACTATCATTACATATATCACCAAAGCCTGGAAACTGCATTCGCCATGCAGTTGAGCGGTGATGAAAAAGAGCCGGTAGAGGAAGCGCTTATTTATTTTCATCATTATTTTTTTTCGCTCGAAAATGCGCCACCGCGTACGAAGAAGCATGTTGCCACACCGGAGAAAGGCTCCAACTGCAAGCGGCTGAATATGTTCCTGCGCTGGATGGTGCGCAAAGACAAGAATGGTGTTGATTTTGGCATCTGGAGTACTTTACAACCTTCGCAGCTTATTTGCCCGATTGATGTGCATGTGGCGCGTGTAGCAAAGCGCTTAGGCTTGTTGCAACGAGGGCAAACCGACTGGAATGCAGCGTTGGAATTAACGCATTACTTACGAACGTTAGACCCTGCCGACCCGGTCAAGTACGACTTTGCACTGTTCGGTTTGGGTGTGGTAGAAAAATATTATTAATTTGTTATCTCTATGAAAATAACAGCACTCCTCGCACAGCATATTATTGACGTACACGAAGGCGGCAACTGGACAGAAGTAGATATCGCTGAAACAGTAAAAGACGTAACGTGGCAGGAAGCAACGATGCATACAAAAGCGTCGCCTAATACCATTGCTTCCCTGTTGCACCATATCAGTTTCTGGAATAGAGTGGAAGTGCAACGCGCACACGGTATCGAGCCGGAAATTAATGAAGCGAATGGTTACGATCATCCGCCGGTGCATAACGAAGAAGACTGGCAGCATTTAATAGCGGATAATACTAAATCAGCGCACGAGCTGGCCGACGTTATCCGTACTTTTGAGGAGGCTAAGTTATCCGAACCGCTGGCAGCGCGCAATTCAACGGCCTATAAAGAGTTTGCCGGTGCTGCCGAGCATACACACTACCATTTAGGGCAAATGGTGATTTTAAAAAAGCTCATCCGGGCCGGCGGATGATCAGGCCTGTTCGCCTGTTCTGATTTGCTGAATGGCTCTTTGTATAAGTGGCATCTCGTACCCTTTCTGCAGCAGGTAACTGGTGGTTTTTACCTGCCGCGCAATGTATTGCTCACCCTGCAACTGCTGCCATTTGGTCAATGCCAGTTTTTGCAGCGCGGCCAGGTAGTCTGGTTCTTTAATGGCCTGCAGCGCCCTGCGGATGTTGTAGGCGCTTACCTGTTTTCCTTTAAGCTCGTACGTAATTTTTATTTTACCCCAGTGCTTCATCCGGAACTTGCCGCCGGCAAATTGTTCTGCAAAGCGTTCTTCGTTCAGGTAGTCTTCTTCAATCGCCTGAGAAATCAATGTCTCTACTTCACTTTTGTACAGGCCGAAGCCGTAGAGCTTTTGCTTTACCTCGTAATGGCTGCGCTCCTGGTAGGCGCAGTAATGTTTTATTTTTTGCCAGGCCTGCTCTTTGGTAAGGCGTTGCTGCATTTTGTTTACTCCTTGGGTCTTTTTAAAGATACTTTATTTATACTTTTTACCGCCGGGTTGCGCATAAGTTTAACAACTTTGCTTTTCTTACTTTTACCCTATGCTGCTGCAACAATTCCGGTCGTATTGCAAAGAACAATTTCCGTATGTATCCGCTGCCAACAGCCACTTGTTGCTGGCGGTAAGCGGCGGCCTCGACAGCGTTGTGCTCACCGATCTTGTGGCTAAAACCGGTTTCTCTTTTACCATAGCGCACTGCAACTTCCAACTGCGCGGCGAAGAAAGTGTGCGGGATGAAGCATTTGTAAAAAGCCTTGCTGCGCAATACAATAAAGAGGTTGTAATCCGGCAATTCGATACCGAAAGCTATGCAGCGCAACACAAGCTGTCTATCCAGGAGGCAGCCCGTAAGCTGCGCTACGACTGGTTTTCGGAGATACTTGACGGATGGAAAAAAACAGATGTTCATTCCGGTAATGAATTCGCCAACCCGCAACCCGTAACCCGCAACCCGCAACCTTCAACCCGCAACCTTCAACCCGCAACCCGCAACCTTCAACCCGCAACTTATCATTATATTGTTACCGCTCACCATGCCAACGACAACATCGAAACGTTGCTTATCAATTTTTTTCGTGGCACCGGTATCAGCGGCCTGCATGGTATTTTGCCTAAGCAAAACAATATCATCCGCCCGCTGCTGTTTGCAAAGCGGGAAGCGATACAACAATATGCGCTGGACCACGGACTAAGCTGGGTAGAAGATTCTTCCAACGCATCAGACAAATACACGCGCAATTTTTTGCGGCACCAGGTTATTCCTGCTGTTAAAGAAATTTTTGCAAATGCGGAAGATAATTTACTGCAGAACATAGCACGCTTTCAGGAGGCGGAACAGCTCTATAACCAGTCTGTTTATTTACACAAAAAAAAGCTGCTTGAAGCGAAAGGCAATGAAGTGCACATACCCGTTTTAAAGCTGCAAAAAACAGTGCCGCTTGCGGCCATTATCTGGGAAATAATTAAAGAATATAATTTTACTGCTGCCCAGGTAAGCGAAGTGGAAAAATTGCTTGATGCAGAGAACGGAAAGTATGTAGCTTCTTCTACCGATCGCATCATTAGAAACCGTAACTGGCTGATTATTGCGCCTGTACAAACCGAGGCGGCGGCTCATATTTTAATTGAGGAAAGCGACAGCGAAGTAATATATGAAAATGGTACGCTTACTTTAAAAAACATTCAATATTCAATATTTAATATTCCATCCGCTAATAATATTGCCACGCTTAATGCCGCCCATATCCGGTATCCGCTATTGCTGCGCAAATGGAAACGGGGCGATTATTTTTATCCGTTAGGCATGAAGAAAAAAAAGAAGCTCAGTAAATTTTTTATTGATCTCAAACTCTCTAAGACTGACAAGGAAAAAGTGTGGGTGCTGGAGACGGATAAAAAAATAATTTGGGTAATCGGCTACCGGATAGACGACCGTTTTAAGATAACAGACAGTACGAAAGAAACACTGACAATAACGGCCGGAAATGCAACGCCTCAGTTGGCGAAATAACCTTGTACCTGGCTGATAAAATAAGCCGGTAAATTAATATCCTTAAAAAAATAAAAAGTGCCGATAATAAAAGCAATGCCATACACAGCGCCCCAGAAGTGTGCAGAATGGTTGATGTGCGAGCCGCCGCGCCGGGACAGGTAAGAAGTAACGATAAGATAGATCGGGCCTAATATAAAAGCCGGTATGCCGATCGGTATAAAAATCAGCCCTATTTTATCAACCGGGTTGAGCAGCATGTAGGCAAATACAATGGCCGATACTGCCCCCGATGCGCCGAGGCTACGGTAATAGGCATCTTCCTTATGTTTAATATAAGTAGGCAACAGGCAAACAAATAAGGCTGTCAGGTACAGCACGATATACAGCAGTTTGCCGGTGCCTTCAAAAACCTCTACCAGCGTTAGTTCTATGATTCTGCCAAAGCCGTAAAAGGCATACATATTAAATGCTAAGTGCATAATGTCGGCATGTATAAAGCCGCAGGTAAAAAAGCGGTACCACTGGTTTTGCTCGGCTATGGCCGGCGGGTAAAAAATAAGATCGTTGATCATTTTCTGGTTACGGAAAGCCGGCACAGAAACAAGGCAGGTAATCACCACAATGGCCAGCGTAATAGGAGCATTCATCATGGAGGGCAAGATAATCGTTAATTATACGTGATGGTATTTTTCGTTTCTTAAAATGGTGCAGGCCCGGTAAACCTGTTCGGCCAGTATCAGCCGCACCAGCATGTGCGGAAATACCAGCGCCGAAAGGCTCCATACCAATTGCGCGCGCTTGAAAAGGGCTTCCTCCACACCATACGCACCGCCGATTACAAACACCAGCCGCCGGCAGCTTTCGTTGGCCTTTTGCTGCATTAGCTGCGCTACCTGCGGGGAGGTCATTTGCTTGCCCCGCTCATCCAGCAGTATTAAAATATCGTCCGGCTGTAACAGTTGCAATACCTGTTTGGCTTCTTCTTTTTTTAATTGCTGCTCTGGCAGCGACGCTGCATTTTTAACCGGCGGCGCCAATATCCATTCCGCCGTAAAATAATTATTGATGCGTTTGGTGAAATCTTCCACCCCGCTTTTTATATAAGCCTCATGCCGCCTGCCCACGCTGAGCAATTCAATTTTCATATTGCTAAAGTAAGAACGTTTAAAAGTTTCAGTGTTTACCGGTTTGTTTTAATTTTAAGCAGCAGGAAATGAGTTGCCATTGATTTCCTGCTGCCCGCTTTTTACCTTTTATAACTCACTATTAATCATTTATTATCCACCTTCGTTCCCTTCTCCAAAAGTGGCGAAGGGTTAGGGAGGAGAGCTCATTTGTCTGTCAACTGTCATCTAATAACTGCCGGCGCTCTATCTATAACCAACTATCCAACAGCCACTGTACTTTTGCAGCTATTTAAATTTTTGTATTCAATGCAATATCCCGGCTTTATTCTTAATAATGTTTTACCTACCAAAAAACAGGTCAGTTGTTTTATAGAAGGGCTTACCCATTATGTGTTTCCGGTAGCAGGGGAGCCACAGGTTTTTCTGAAGCAGCACGAGCAGCAATGCGGCTCGCTGCAATCGCAGCTCCGGCAGTTGCTTAACCTTACAGATAAAAAAGATGCATTACCGCACGAAGCTATTATTGAAGATTATTTTAATAGCCTGCACAGCACAAAAGATACCCTGCTGCGCGATGCACAATTAATCCTGGACTTCGATCCGGCTGCTTCTTCGCTGGAAGAAATTATCCTTTGCTACCCGGGCTTCCAGGCTATTACGGTGCACCGGCTTTCGCATACATTATACCGGATGAAAGTACCCATCCTGCCCCGCATGATGAACGAGTGGGCACACAGCCAAACAGGTATAGACATCAATCCCGGCGCTACCATCGGCAGCCCTTTTTTTATAGATCACGGCACCGGCGTTGTAATCGGCGAAACGGCCATCATTGGTAATAACGTAAAAATATACCAGGGTGTAACGCTGGGTGCCCTGGCCGTGCGCAAGGAAGACGCTACGCGCAAGCGCCATCCGACGGTGCAGGATAATGTAGTGATCTATGCCGGCAGCACCATCTTAGGCGGTAGCACCATTATTGGCCACGACAGTGTGATCGGCGGAAACACCTGGCTTACCAACAGCATACCGGCGCACAGCGTAGTGTATCACCAGCACCAGACCGTGGTGAAAGACAGCAAAGACTTTGAAGAGCCGATTAATTTTGTAATATAAATTTCTCCTTGCTATGGCATTATATTAGTAAGCTATAGGCTAAAAGATACACTTATGAATACACAAAACAACGAAAAGGAGCAGGACATTCACCTGCAGGCGCCGGGTGAAGCTGTTCAGGACAAACACATAAATTTTTTAGAGAAAGAAGAAACGGGCGCCAACATCACGGATGCGGATAATGCAGGCGACGACAGCTTTACGCCTATTTACCTCGATGATGACAACACACTGCAAACGCCGGATGAAAAGCGGCACGACGAAAGTGTGGACCCCGGTAAAAGCACAACCATGGAAGCCTCGGAAGACGACCTTAACGATACTGCTTTCGACCGGATGAAAGGCGAAGAGAGAACGAATATTGGTGAATAGTAGATAAGCGGTTAAAATTTATTCCGGCGTAGGCAGGTGATACTGTTTACGCTTTTTTTATTCTATTATTTGTGTAATGGCTGCTTCCAGTGCGGCATCGCGGCCACTACTCAGCGCAGCCGCATTATAGGGCACAACAACATCCGGCGGAAAGCCCTTGCCTTCATAAACAGTCTTGTTAATGTACCGGAATTCGCTGGAGGAAGTATAGGCGAATAAGAAATTAGCAGCCGTAAATTGTCCGCCATTAAAATTAGGATTGGGCGAGAGCGGGCCGTTGGCGCCCCACGTTATTTCGCCGATAAACGTACCATTGGGCATTGTGCTGATAGCCATAGTGGTGAGTTCGGCAAGGCTTACCGAGTAGCTGTCTGCAAGGGCAATGATGGGTACCGTAATCGCTTTGGCAGTGGGCTGAGGAGTAATGATCGCCGGTGCCCAGGGTGTATAATCAAGCCTGCCGTTGCCGCTCTTATAGCGGGTAGCGCCAAACGTTAATGGCGATGTTATTATCCTGCCCAGCAGGAAATTCAGATCTTCTACTTCGCCGCCAAAGTTGCCGCGCACATCTATAATCACACCTTTTAACGAGGCGGGGTTGGCCAGCTTTGAAAATAAATAATCCAATACCGGTTTTACGCCGTTGCCGGTGCCCGACTCGTAAGACGACTTAAGGCCGAATATATTGCAGTAGAAGTAAAGGATATTTTGATTAATTGTACCGGCAAGCGCAAAGCGGTATTCGCTGGCATCAGTAGTACTGTCGTAGCCATACACAAAATCGTTATTTAAATACTCCGCTGCATAATTAGGGTAAAACACATAACCATGAAAGTCGCTGCTTTTCATCTTGCGGCCATACGAAGGGTTAATACTGGAATCCGTTACTTGCGGGTAGCTGAAACTGAGATTATAGTGTGAGTCCACTAATCCCTGCGTCATCAGCCGGAAATAATTAACGGATTTGCGCACATCATTGGAGTCGTTAATATTCAGCCTGTCGAAAACCGGTTTGTAGCGCGTGTACATGCCATCCCAGTTGGTGGTATCGATATCCCAGAAAACATAGTTATTATTCATGCCATTCCAGAAAGCGTCAAACACCTCGCTGAAAGTGCCATCCACATAGTTCTCCGGCCTGTTTACGTTTTCAATATTTTTTGTACAGGCACTGATAAGCATAATCAGCAGCAGTAGGGGCAGGCACAGGTAAGCGCGTGTTTTCCGGTTCATAAGTCTGTATTTAAAAGCATTGTTATTGGGCGGCCCTTTTTCCGAAACTCCGCATACAGCCAATCGTAACGCTGTACGTCTCGTTATATCGGGGCGTTTGATTAATCATATAATTTTTCTGCATGTCGGTGATGGCCTGTGTATATCTGCCTTCGGCAAACAGCTGGTAACTGCTGTTAAGTGCATAGCTGATGCCGGCACCCGCTACCCAGCCGGCTTCTATCCGGTTATCGCGGCGCGTATCAAATGCATATTTTTCGTTGTAGGCATAAGGGTTGGTAAAGTTGTAAAATGTGTTCGTCGCGGTTACACTATCTACCGGATCAAGTACATTGGCCAGCGTGCCTTTTACGTGGCCGGTAACCCAGTAAGCGCCATAAGCGCCCAGGTTGAAGAAGCCCTGCAGCTTTTGACCGCCAAACATAAAATGCGCCAGCAGCGGAAGCTGCACATAGCTGTTGGTGCTGGTTTGATAAATGCCCCTGTAAAAAGAAGACCTTTCCAGCGTATAGCTTTTTTGTATAAAGGTCGGGTCGGTTTCTATAGCAAACCAGGTAGCCAGTTTGTACTGTACCGGCAGGCCAACAGAAAAGCCATTGCCGGGTTTATAATTACTGAAATCGCGGTTGGCAAAATTGGTTTGCAGGTAAGTCCGGTTGTAGCCGCTTTCTATACCTGCCGACAGCTGCGCCATACCCGTAAAACAAATTGTCCAGACTGCTAAAGCTGTTACTCCTCTTTGAAAGAGTTTAATAACCGGTTGCGGTATCATGTAAAATATATTAATGAAAAATGAAAACAGTAATGCGCTATACAAATACACTGGTTGGCTTATTTATAACGCAGGAACAGGCTTTATACTATATTTTATCAGCAGATAACAGACCAACTATTACATTTTGTAAGCGGATGCTTAAAATTCCGCCAGTATGTCCCTTTCAAAACAGTTGGCTTAACGGGTCAGGGTTGAAGATTTTGGAGGTAAATAATCCTGGGTAACCTGACAGCTAATAGAATTCTATTTACACAACCACATTCAAAAGGATGTCCTGCCTGCTTTACCGAGTTATTTTCAAAGTATAGGAGAAATTTTAGCATTTTAAAGCAGCAGCGGCCACTTGCCGCCACCGGCATGATGGCCATCATCATTCAGGTTTTTATAAAGCAATTCCAAACAAACACTAAAAATTTTCTGTAGTTCTGTTATACACAGCGGCCAAACATTATCACTATACGTACAGCTTTTAAATAAACGCATAGCTTCTTACACTCAGCAGCATTATAAATGAAAGGCAGCCCGTATGTATAAAGAAAAGCATAGCTGAATGGACTGCTTGTTCCAACAGATAACAAAAATTTTTCCCAACACTTAAAACCGGAGTTTTCCTATTTCCGTATATAGAGTACAACAGTTTGTTCCGTTGTAATGCTTCTTTTTGTGGGGAAAAGGAGTTAAGCCCTGTAGGCGAAAGCTTGCAGGGTCTTTTTTTGGCCCCCTTCAGTGTTTAAACGCTGAAGGGGATAAAAAGGAAATTGGGATGTTTAATTTCAAAACAGGTGGAAACGTTATTAAGAAAGGTATATACTTATTTAGCTTCGTCAATCTCCAATACCACGCTCGTTCTGCGCCCGTTCATATCCGGGTTAAAGCCAATGGTCATCAAAAAATCGCCCGAATACGTTTGGGAAGCATTAATGCGCGACCTGGTATCGGGATATAAATTAATTTCCCGGATCGTGTATTTTTTAGCCCCATCCAAACCCTTCAGCTTTACCGGTGAAGACGTGCTCATTTGCCCATAACGGCTCGTTACCAGATAAGTAAACATCACAGCACTACTTTTAACGCTATCTACATACATCACCGATGCAATATTGTTTTCGCGTGGGTTTACCAGCCGGTACTGGTCGCCATGCCATATAATATTCTTAATGCTGTCGTAGGTGGCAACGGCGCTCTTGCTAAATTGCTGGTCTTTTTCTTCCAGTTTATTTACATCCACATCAAAACCCAGTTTGCCCATCATCGCCACATCGGTTCTAAACTTCAGGGACACTTTGCTCCAGTCGGTTACATGGTTGCAACTGGCAATGGCCGGGTAGAAATAAGAATTTTCCCATTGTATAAAAATGCGTTCCAGCGGGTCGGTATTATCGCTGGGCCAGTATTCGGTAAAGTATTGCAGCGCGCCATAATCCACGCGGCCACCGCCACCGCTGCACAGCATCACCGGCACTTGGGGATATTTATCGCGAAAGCGTTTCATCACACTGTACAACCCTTTCACATAAGCAGTATATAATTGCGATTGCGGCAAACCCTGCTTTTGCAGATAAGCAGAATACGCATTGTAAATAACCGCGTTGCAATCCCATTTTACATACGCTAAACCGGGATTTTTAGTAAACAGATTGTCCAGAATACCAAATACAAAGTCCTGTACTTCGGGGTTGGAAAGGTCGAGTACCAACTGGTTTCTGAAATACAGTTCGGGGCGTTGCGGCTGGCGGATTACCCAATCCAGATGCTTTTCGTACAATTCACTTTTCGGGTTCACCATTTCCGGCTCTACCCAAATGCCAAACTTCACACCTGCAGCCTGTGCTTCTTTTACCAGGTAGCCAATGCCATGCGGCAGCTTTTGCACATTCTCCTGCCAGTCGCCCAGGCCCGCCGTATCGCCGTTGCGCGGGTGCTTATTGCCAAACCAGCCATCGTCCAGCAAAAACAGGTCAACACCTAAATCTTTGGCGCCTTTAAACAGGGAAACGAGTTTGTTTTCATCAAAATTGAAAAAAGTAGATTCCCAGTTGTTGAGTAAGGTAAGCCGGGAGCCGCCTCCGTCCACAATGCGGTAGTGCGTAGCCCAGCGGTGCAGGTTGCGGCTCGCTTCGCCTTTACCATGTTCGGAATACGTGTAAATGAGGGAAGGCGTTTGAAATTCCTGACCCGCAGCCAGTTGGTATTCCGAATTATATGGATTGATGCCCGCAATTAATCTCAGGTTGTTGTATGGGTCCACTTCGCAATCTATCTTAAAATTGCCCGACCAGGCCAATTGTCCTAACAGCACTTTGCCATCATCTTCGGTGGCAGGCTTGTCAAACGAAATCATAAACGAAGGCGGCTCAAACAAATCGGCGCGCGTGCCTAATTTACTGTCAATGCTTTTAATGCCATGCGCCAGGTGGTCTTCCTCGGGCTTCATTTCCTGCGCCCAATCGCCATGATAATGCAGCAGGTAATAATCATCGGCTTTAAACACCAGGTTTGCCGACGCATACTTCTCCAGCTTCACCGGCTTCTTTTCTCCGTTCTTTATCATGCTCCATTGCTCTATCACATTCTCCTTTTTCCAGGCTTTATAAAAAAGCGTAACCTCCACGGCATACACCGGGTCGCGCAGCAGTACCGAAGTAAGCATGGTATTCGCATCTACCTGCTGCCTGCTGTCCGATACATATTTCAGTTCCAGCGAATTGTTGCCATCGGCATGTGTTACCGCAATTGCCGGCTCGCCAAGGTTAAAAGTGCCTGCCGGTGTGTAGGCATTGGTGCCGTCGGTGCTGCCGTTGTATTGCTGCGATGCAGCCGCATATTCCTGAGCGTTATTCAGTTTTTTACCAAAGTGCACGATGTTCAGCCTATTGTCCTTATCGGTCTGCAATACCAGCGCATTATTGTTGGTTTCGACCGCAATGGTTCTTAAGGTTTGCGCCAAAGCAGTGTTGATAAAGGGGAAAAGAAAAATAAAAAAAGCTACTCCTGTTTTCATAGTGCGTTGCTTAGTGATAGGCATGTGTAAATGGTTGGTGTTGTATGTAAAAAAGAAATCGTTGCCGGTAAATGAATACATGGATTGCATGGAACAGGAGCTGCCGCAATCGTAAAGCTTCTGCCCTTGTTAACCGCGCAATAAAGATAGTTCAGCAGGGCAGATTTTTAGTTTATTGTACTAACAAAAACAGGCAACAGATTGGGATTGTGTAAATGGGTTGGTTTTGGTGAAGTTGCGCAAGTTTGGATAACGAAGTTGTGTATATTTGGAAGTTAGCTTAGATACCAGTCTGCTGCCTGCAAGTTTTTAACATCGCAACAAAGCGAGTCTTTGGAAACGTAAATTTGCCGCACAACAACAGATAATTTGAGTACTTACCATAAAATCATTAACGGTGACAGCAGGCAAATGCTCGAATTGAAGGATAATTCAATGCATCTTGCCATTACATCGCCACCATATTGGCAGCTAAAAGATTATGGTACAGAAGATCAAATAGGCTTCCACCACAGTTATGAATCCTATATCAATAATCTCAATCTTGTTTGGAAAGAGTGTTACCGTGTGCTGCACAATGGCTGCAGACTTTGCGTAAATATTGGAGACCAGTTCGCGCGTTCTGTTTATTACGGCAGATACAAAGTCATCCCTATCAGGGAAGAAATAATTAAATTCTGTGAGAATACCGGATTTGATTATATGGGCGCTATTATCTGGCAAAAGGTAACTACTTCAAATACAACAGGCGGCGGTATCCAAATGGGCTCTTATCCTTATCCAAGAAACGGTATCCTTAAACTTGACTATGAATTTATTCTGATTTTTAAGAAATTAGGCGAAGCGCCAAAGCCAACGAGGGAACAAAAAGAGGCATCAAAAATGTCTGCGGAAGAATGGAACACATTTTTTGCCGGGCATTGGAATTTTGCCGGTGCGAGGCAAACAAATCATATTGCAATGTTTCCTGAAGAATTGCCACGGAGGCTTATTAAAATGTTTTCTTTTTACGGAGAAAATGTTTTAGACCCATTTGGTGGCAGCGGAACAACTGCACTTGCAGCAAAGAATTTAGGTCGTAATTCTGCCTCTTTTGAAATTAATCCTGAATTTATCCCCATATTTAAAGAAAAGATAGGTGCAATCCAACAAGATATTGACGGCACTCTGTATCAGTTTTTAAAAAGAGAGTTACAGGTCGTAAACTATGATGAGCATATTCAGGCGTTACCCTATATTTTTAATGATCCGCACAAACTTGATAAGAAAATTGACATCAAGAAATTTCAGTTCGGGTCAAAAATAGATAGAGACAGTACAGGAAAAAGAGAAGAATTCTTTACAGTGAAAGAGGTAATTAGCCCTGAACTTTTACGGTTAAGCAATGATTTGACTATTAAACTACTTGGGATAAAAGAAGACAAAGAAATTAATGGTAAAGCAACTGAGTTTTTGCGGGAAAAAACAAAAGGTAAGCGCGTTTTTCTAAAATATGACGCCTTAAAATATGATGCTGAAAACAACCTGCTTTGCTATCTGTACCTTGAAAATAAAACTTTTCTGAACGCACACTTGATTAAGCATAGGTTAACCCTGGTGGATACCGACCTTAATTACAAGCATAAAGCAAAATTCGTAAACTTGTCAAACGTCGTACATGACTGAAGATTTGGACGAACAACAAGAGCAGGAACAACCTGTTTATAAATACGCCCGACCTTTTGGAAAGAAAGAGAAGGTTTTAAATTATACGAGTAATGCTTATCAGTTAACACGACCTAATAAGGTTGGTGCCGTCATGGAACTTATTCGTGAGTGCCAACCCAAGACCTTTGAAGAATGGCGGCACTTTTATTTTGAAAAGGCACATACTAAATCAAAAAAACAACCTGTTAAGGTAACTAAGGCGATTCTGGACGAACTGGGTATAAGGCTTTATGAAAAGATAACGGAAGTCGTTATTCCTGAATGGACTGAAGCCTTTAGCAAAATAACATTACAAGATTGCCATGACTATATTTATGAAGTTACAATTCCACGGACTTATGACGGCTTTATAACTGAAAAGTCAGTTATTAACGACACGTTGATAAAAGCTTTTCCGGATGTGGTTTTTGAAGAATCTGATGCAGACTTAGACCACGCCGGCGATATTGATTACATCGGTAAAATCGGAACAAAGGCATTTGGCATTCAGATTAAACCAGTAACTGCCAATGCGAATTTTGGAAACTATAAGCCATCTGAAAGAATGCAGGCAAACTTTGAAGCTTTTGAAGAAAAATACGGAGGAAAAGTATTATTATTTTCTCAGCTAAAGTGAAGAACAAAAAAGAAATTCAAAACAAAACGGTATTAGCCGACATTCAAGCTGAAATTAGCAGGCTGACTGCAGAATAACAGGAACAAGCGCGCGGGGCTAAAAATTTCCGTAATGCATTTTTTGTATATTCATCTGAAGGAATGCTGTTGCCAACCTATTGCGAACACTTAAATATTATAAGCTGTACAGTAAACACTTGCTGCCTAATTTATCAGTTAAACAAGCAATAATGCTTAGGAAAAGAATTGTGAAACGACTTCTTACAAATATAGGATTAACATTCCTTCTTGGAAGTTTTCTAATGGCAGTATCTATTTCACTTTTTTATGCAGACTTAATCGGAAGTATAGAAGGAAACTCCGGACTCATTATCATAATATTGGCTGGTATATTGTGGAATTTGATCCTAACTATATCCTCATTAACAATTTTCTTTAACCTTAATGAAAGAATAAGGCAAAATAAATTGCTAAGCAGTTTGACTTTTTTCTGTTTGCCCATTTTAGTTTCGGTACTTGTTGTTTTCTATAGTGATAATGATTCCAAGGACATGTGGCCACCTTTTCTAATTATGACCCTTTCTTTTTTATTAACACAGGCTTATTTTTGTTATAAGTTTTTAAGATATAAGTTTTGACGACTAATAACAACCAGTAACTGTAAGCGGAGAAAACACAGCTTTCAACACATTTCTTACTAAAATAACGGCTGCCGGATTTAAATTATCAGCCGCTTTTATTGAATTATAGCAGCACCTCTTTACTCAATCTCACGATTTGCATACGCGAAGCAATCATTGCTTCAGGTAAGTTGTAAGAAGAGTTTTTTCGAGTTTGTGTACTTACAACCATAAAACAAAACATCCGGTAATCACGCTTATGATAACCGGATGTTCCCTATACAAAGTTATAGGCTACGCAATCTCCCACACTTCTCTTCCCCGCAGCAGCTTATCCAGATCGCCCGCACCCTTAGTGGCAATCGTTTCTTCTATCTGCAGGCGCATCACATCTTCGTAGCAGGCGCGCCCGGCTTCATAAAAAACACCAAACGGACGCGGAAAATGTCCTTCCACACGCGGATCGTCAAACATACGGATGAGCAATTGCGCTTTGTAAAAGTCCTGCTCATCGTGTATCCACAAATCATCTGTGCCCGCATCTTCACCAATTGTCACTACCACCGGCTTTATGCCATCCAGCTTGATGCCTTTTTGCTGCTGAGCGCCAAATATCAAAGGTTCGCCCTGTTGTAAAAAGAGCGCTTCTTCCGGTTTGGTGCTCTTTTCGGTAAATATTTCAAAAGCGCCATCATTAAAAATGTTGCAGTTCTGGTAGATTTCTAAAAACGAAGCGCCTTTATGCGCATGGCTGCGCAGCAACATGCTTTGCAAATGCTTCGGGTCGCGGTCCATGCTGCGGGCAATAAAACTTGCATCGGCGCCCATCGCCAAAGCCAGCGGATTAAACGGGTGATCTATACTGCCGTACGGCGTACTCTTGGTTATCTTCTGTTCTTCCGAAGTAGGGGAGTATTGTCCTTTGGTTAAGCCATAAATCTGGTTGTTAAACAGCAATATATTCACATCAAAATTGCGGCGCAGGAGGTGAATGGTATGGTTGCCGCCAATGCTCAATGCATCACCATCGCCGGTTACAATCCACACACTCAGCTCCGGGCGCGTAGCTTTTAAGCCGCTGGCAATTGCCGTAGCCCGCCCGTGAATGGAGTGCATGCCGTAGGTGTTCATATAATACGGAAATCGGCTGCTGCAGCCGATACCGCTGATGATTACAATATCTTCTTTAGGAATGCCCAGCGTTGGCATCACCTTTTGTACCTGCGCCAATATGGAATAATCGCCGCAGCCGGGGCACCAGCGTACTTCCTGGTCGGTGGTAAAGTCTTTTGCGGTAAGCGGTAATACCGGCTTTGCAGGCGCCGGCGCTTCTGCTAACACATCGTTCATTTGTCTTAAAATTTTCGGTTGCAAAGGTAAGGATGTAGGGAGTTGAATGGTTTATGATATGCGTTATAAGTTTGAGAACATTGCCGGCAAATTGCAGCGGCATTCATAAACTTCCAATAGTAGTAATGCTGCTCAAGAACAGTTGGGCGTGCTCCCGCGCCGCTCTCCGGTTAGGCAACTTTAAGTCTTATACTTCCGGTTGTACACTTTCTCCAGCGCAGGGTCGGGCTATTGGCAGTACCCTGCCTTTGCCGGCAGGCAGGTGCGGCACAAAGCCAGCCGCACAAGCGCCTCACCGCGGTACTTGCCGCTATCCCTCACGCGCTATGCTCACTTTAATTTTGCATTTTCGCCATCACAGCATAGTAAGCTATTGGTATCCATTCCATAGCAGCAATACCAACCCTGTCATTTCATCCTGCCAGGTTATAACGTACAGCCTGCTGCCTGCACCTTATAATCTGCTGCCTACAATACGTTTTTCTTTGGCTGCATTCTTGCACAAAGTGCAGCATTCTTATTCCAGCCAAATTATGCAACCCGGTTATACAAAAACAATTTATGAAGCATACTTATCCGATGTAGCGCTTAACACCAGCACCATTACCAAAGAAAGGGCAACAGCCATATTTAACTTCTTTAAAAGCAACCCCCTTTTTCGCTGGAGCGATGCCAATAACGACTGTGAAGACCGCGCCAACGCAATCTGTATTTTATTAGACGAATGGAAAATACCCAATTACAAAGCCTGGGTATTTGCCGGCGCTTATTTAAAAAGAGAAGAAGGCAGTTTAGTCAACTTCTGGAATTATCATGTAGCCGCCCTGCTGCCGGTGCATGAAAACGGGGAAGTATTTTTTTATGTTATCGATCCTGCTACAAGCCCGGCGCCGGAACTGATATATGTGTGGG
This sequence comes from Ilyomonas sp., assembly GCA_965247435.1. GTDB lineage: Bacteria > Bacteroidota > Bacteroidia > Chitinophagales > Chitinophagaceae > Ilyomonas. The sequence continues at coordinate 5,736,501 of OZ252019.1, forward strand.
CAGAAAAAGTAACCCACATGGCCTGCAGCTACTATCTTATCAAAGAGGGCAACTATTATATATTTCCAAACGGAAAGATATTTAAAGATAACTGGTTTCGCCGCAACCGGCGCAATTACAACTGGACTATGCAGGGGCTTGCCGGTATCAATGGCGTTTCTAAAACCGGGCAGGCAGCGCTGGCTTTCAACAAAAGCAGGCTGCATAAGGTAGAAACAGGGTTTAGAAAACTGCGCAGCCGGCGGCCGGAAACAGGCTTGTAAAAGCCTTGGTTGCCAATGGGGCCAATAATTTTAAAATGTAATAAGTAAGCTGCAGCTACACACTGCCTGCCCTGGCATTTTTGTCTATTAGTTTATCTACTACCTGCTCCAGCTCTTCAAGGTCGAAAGGCTTGGCAAGAAAAGCATCTGCACCGGCTTCCTGGGCCAGTGCCTTGATATCGTTGTTGGCAGAGAAATACACGATAGGAATGTGCTGGAGGGTATTGTCGTTTTTAAGTGCGCGCGATGCAATAATCCCGCCCGAGTCGGGTATCCAGTTATCCATCAGTATTACATCCGGTTCCACCTCCTTTACCATCTCTACAATATTATTGCAGTGCGTGCGGGTATGTACCTCGCAACCTTGTTTTTCAAAAATATAGCTGCAGATAAAAAGTATATCCGTATCATCATCACAAATAAGTACACGTTTTTTCATACTTAAAAAAATACTTTCAGTGGTTTTAATGCAGCAACAAAGGGGCGGTGAAGATACATACTTATTCAGATTTTTATAAAGCGGCGCTACCAATTGTTAGCCTAAACTCCGTATTTTAAGGTGGCGCCCAGCCACGCCATCATACCCGCGCCCGTTGCTATGGCCGACTCGTCAATGTTAAAATCGGGCGTGTGTACATTGTGTATAATACCCGCGGCTTCGTTGCGCACACCAAGGCGGAAAAAGCAGCCCGGCACCTGCTGGGTATAATAGCCGAAATCCTCTGCGCCCATGCGCAGTTCTGTTTCCTCCACCGCTTCGCTGCCCAGATACTGTATGGCCAACTGCCATGCTTCTTCGGTAAGCTGCGGGTCGTTATCTACGGTTGGGTAGCCTACATCTATATGTATGTCGGCCTCCGCACCCATCGCTTCTACCAACCCTGTCGTTTGCTTTTTTATCAGCTCATGCGCTTTAAACCGCCAGGCTTCATTCATTGCCCGGAAAGTGCCCATCAGTTTTACCTCGCTGGGTATTACATTGGTCGTATGGCCGCCTTGTACCGAACAGATGGATAGAACAGAAGGAGAGGTTGGATTGTTGTTGCGGCTGATAATCTGCTGCAGGCTTACAATGAGCTGCGATGCAATCAGGATGGTATCTGCCGTGAGGTGTGGCGCTGCGGCATGGCCGCCTTTGCTTTTAACGGTGATAAATATCTCATCGGCGCTGGCCATTACCCTGCCTTTGCGAAAGCTTAATTTACCCGCCTGCAGGCCGGGATGTACATGCATACCTACAATACCCTGCGGGACAGGGTTGGTAAGCACGCCTTCTTTTATCATAATGCTGGCACCGCCGGGGTTGCGTTCCTCGCCAGGCTGAAAAATTAATTTTACTGTACCCTGCAGATCCTGCCGGATGTTTTGTAAAATGCGGGCGGCGCCCAGCAGGCAGGTCGTATGCACGTCATGGCCGCAGGCATGCATAATGCCATCTTTCACCGATTTGTAGGGCACATCGTTCCGTTCGTTTATAGGCAGCGCATCCATATCTGCACGCAGTGCAATAACACGGCTGTCTGGCTCCTTGCCTTGTATCAACGCTACTACACCCGTGGTGGCCATTGCCGTAAAAGGAATGCCCCAGCTTTGCAATTTTTGTTTTATAAAAGCGGCCGTTTCAAATTCCTGGTAGCTGAGTTCCGGGTGTGCATGCAGGTAGTGGCGAATGGCCATTCCTTCCTCCTCAAACTGCTGCGCCAACAATTGTATTGTATCCTTCAGCATACTGCTGTCCTTGTTTAAAAAAATAAAATGCTATAATTGAAAATTACTGCAGGCGCATTGATGTTATCATCCGCTGCAGTTAAAAGCTGCTGTGTTTCTACGAGTATCCGTTTATGGGTTGCCTGTATCTTCTTCCTTGGGCGGTGTATATTCCACATCATCCTGTATGATGTAAACGCCTTGCGGATAAAGCGAAGACAATAAATTTTTATACCGTAAAGCTTCTGTACGGTCGGTAAAATTACCAAAGCGTACTTTAAAGTAAGGCGATTGATAAGATGTATAAGCTTTTTGCTCCGGAAAGCGCTGCAGCAGCTCCGACTTTACCTGGTAAGCCTGTTCGCGGTTTTGCGTACTCAATACCTGCAGCCGGTAACCATGTACCAAACCGGTACTGGTAAACCTCGCCGCCATCTTATTAAGGCTGGCCTGCCTGGCGTTCAGCAGATCGAGCCGCCCGTCTTTGCGCACAATAATACTATCCTGCGAAAAGGCCTGCAGTAATATACAACAACAGATACAGCTTAAAAAACATTTCATAATATCCTGTTTCAGCAATGCAATATTAAACCGCAATAATGGAATGAAAATGCAAATCCGTTGCTGGTATTGCCTCGCTGCGGTAAAAAAGACCGTATTGTGCTTGCCGGTATAACCTTGCAACAGCTTTAGTATTCACCTGCTGCAGCCGGCGCGCCCTGTACAATAGCTACGCTGGCACTGCAGCCAAGCCGCGTAGCGCCGGCATCAATTAATTGCTTTGCAAACGCATAGGTGCGTATGCCGCCGGACGCTTTTATCTGTACATGCGCAGGCAGGTTTTGCCGCATTTGTTGTACGGCTGCTATCGTAGCTCCTGCCTCAGCATAGCCGGTAGAAGTTTTTAAATAATCAATGCCCGCGGCGCCATACAGTTCGCAGCATTTGGCTATCTCACTGGCAGTTAATACGCCGCTTTCTATAATAATTTTTACTGTTTTATTTTGGCCTTTTGCTACCGGCATAATGTGATTGATTTCGTTAGCCAGGAAAATCCAGTCGCCATTTTTTAAAGCAATGAGATTGATCACCATATCCAGTTCATCTGCGCCATCTACCATGGCCAAAAGTATTTCTGCAATTTTAGCTTCAATAGCCGAATAGCCAAACGGAAACCCGATCACGGTGGCGGTTTTTACAGCGGTGCCCGCCGTGAAAATTTTGGCTTGTTGTATAAACGGCGGCGGTACACATACGGCGGCAAAGCCATACTGCACGGCTTCGCTGCAAAGCTTTGCTATATCAGCCATCGTGGTGGTGGGCTTAAGAATCGTATGGTCTATATACTGGTGTAGCTGCATGGTGTTTTATAAAAGGACTGCAAAAGTATTTAACAGGGATGATTACTAAGAAGCCTGCGTTCATTACGCGGGGCTCACTTCTTTGTGCAAAGGCAGGCTGAACCAGAAAGTTGAGCCCTGGCCTTCGTAACTGTCGGCCCAGATTTCTCCGCCCTGCTGGCGTATTATTTCCGAAGAAATAAACAGGCCAAGACCGAGTCCCGGATACGTGCCATGCGAACTGTTGTTAATGCGGAAATATTTGTCAAATACATTTATCAGGTTATCGGAAGAAATGCCGGTGCCGAAATCCTGCACCGAGCATAACACAAAATTATTCTTTTCCTGCGTATTTATAATAATATCCGTATTGCAGGGCGCATATTTAACGGCGTTGGCAAGCAGGTTGGTAATTACCTGGGCAGTACGTGCCGCATCGCCCAGGATAAAATAAGCCTGGTTATTTTGCTTAACAACCTGGTGGGTAATTCCGGTTATAGCGAGGTCTTCCAGCACGCTGTCAATAACGCTGTTAAGGTCAAAAACCTGGTGCTCCACCTGCAGTCTGCCACTGTCTATACGCGCCGTATCCAGCAAATCCTTAATAAGCGTGCTCAACTTGTTTATCTGGCTGTCCATCCTGGAAAGCATGTGTACAGCTCTATGATCGTTAGCTGCTTCAAAATTTTGCTGCAGCATCTGCGTATATACTTTAAGGGTAGTAACAGGTGTTTTCAGTTCATGACTTACGATGCCCATAAAGGCATCTTTATGCTGCTCCAGTTGCTTACGCCTTGTAATGTCTTCCACCGTACCTATCATGCGTAGTGGTTTATGAGAGCCGCTGAAATAAATTTTACCTCTTGTTGTAATCCAGCGTATAGAATTATCCGGTGCTAATACTCTTACTTCGTAGCTGTAATTGCCACTCTCGTGTGCCTGCCGGAAGGCATTATCTATAACCGGCAAATCTCCGGGGTATATAGTTCTCAGCACTTCTGTTCGCGATACTGCTGTTGCTTCTTTATACCCTAATCCTAAAATCTCGAACAGGCGGGGCGAGCCAATGGTGACAAGGTTTTGCAAATCCATGTCAAAGGTGGCCAGGCCTGTAGCTTCTGCAGCCAGGCGCAACCGCTCCTCGGCATCTTTCAGCTTTTCTTCTGTTAGCTTGCGCTCATGTATATCGGTAAGTGTGCCTATATAGCCTTCTACTTCTCCCTGTTCATTCAGGCGTGGCGTTACTGCTTTTTCAAACCAGCGGTAAGCACCATCTTTTCTTCGCAGTTGCAATTCCACCTTAAGGCTGGTCTTGTTTTTTACAGCGCTGAAAAATGTTTGCTGCACTTCCGGGCGGCTATTAATATCCACATAATTAAACCAGCTAAAACCCTGGGCATCTTCGAGGTTGGCGCCGGTATATTCAAACCATTGCCGGTTTTTGTAAGTGCAGTAACCATCGCTTTTCCACAAAAAAATAATAACCAGCACATTATCCGCCATTTTACGAAAATAAAGTTCGTTCTCCTCTATCTGCTTCCGTGCTTTTACCTGGGCAGTAATATCGTTAATCGTAATGATGATCCCGTCTGGCCTGCCATCGGCATCCAGCATAGGCGTGTATTGCAACTGCACGTATTTCTCCATCATTTCACCGGCGGTGCTTTTTATATAAGCAACAGCTTCATCCTGCCCGTAAGTTTTGCCGGTTTTATATACCTGCTTCAGCAACGCCGGAAAAGGTTGTCCTTCCAGCTCGGGAAAAACATCCATTAATTTTTTACCGCTTACTTCGGCAGCGGTGCGGTCCCATATCTTCAGCAGCGCATCATTCGCCATGTCTATCCGCCACGACTCGCCGCGCAGTATGCCCATGGCCACCGGCGACTGCATTACCAGGTTGCGAAACTGTCGCTCGCTCTCTTTAATGGCTTTGGTAGATTTAATAATATCACTTATATCGTTGAGTATAATCATTACACCATCTATTTCATTATCAGCATTGCGGAGCGGCTGGTAAACGAAGTTGGAATAACGATATTCTTTTCTGCCATGACTTGTAAAACTGAGTGAATGCTCCCGTTCGTGGTGAGGCTTCCCGGTATCAAGCACCTTGTTAAGCAGTTCTTCCAGGCCTTGTCCTTTCAATTCGGGCAATGCCTCAAAAAAAGGTCTGCCAATAAGTTGTTCGCTGGTACGGTCAACCCTGTATAGATAATGCGTATTGGCAAACTCAAAAACGAAATTGCGGCCGCGGTAAATAGCAACGCTTACAGGTGCGTGCACAATCATGTCTCTGAACTGCTGCTCGCTTTTTTGCAATTGCAGTTTGGTAGTAACGAGGCTGGTTATATCAAAACCTATAACAAAAAGGCCGGTAATACTGCCATCCGGCGCTCTCAGCGGTTGGTATTCCACATTATAATAGCCGGTTTCAGACCTGCCTTTTTTGGTAATCTTAATAGGCAAAGCTGTGGAATAAAAAGGCTTCCCGGTAGTATATACGTCCTCTAAAATTTTAAGATGATCCGGATCTTTGAAGTCTGGCATTACCTCCAGCAAAGGCCGGCCAATTACTTCCCGGGTTTGGCCCCAGATCATCAGGTTTATATCGTTGGTAGATTCTATAATGTAGGCAGGCCCTCTTAAAATAAGAATGGCAACAGGAAGCTGCGTAAATATCTGCTGGTGCTGGCCGGCACTTATATCCTCCTCATCAAAATTTCGGGAGATCAGGTTAAACGAGCGGAAGGTATCGCCGGCATCATTCCCACATGAAACTGCATCACTCTCTTCAATAAACATTAATTCTCAGGTTTAAGCTGCGTACGTTTAAGATATTCGGATTCAAGCGCATTGAATTCGGTACTAATATAGTCGTTTCCCCCGTCTGATGCACATTAATTTAACAAAATGCGAATATTTTAAGGCGTTGCAGGATCAGCAGCGGCACGCATTGCGGATGCTGGTTTTTCACTGGCCTAACGCGCAGAAAGCACACCGCGCAACGGGTTAATAATCTTTTAATTATAAACCATTTTTATTTAATTCTTTTTATAGATAAAGGATATATACATTGAATACTATTGCATCTTCAAATTAAAGGTCACCATAATAAATCTGTCAGACCATGCCGGGTCCTTGCACAAATGATATCAGTCAATATCTTTCCTACAGTGAAGAACTGCTCGATAGTATAAACGATGCACTGATAGCTTCTGATAAATATTTTATCATCACCAACTGGAACAAAGCCGCCGAGCGCATTTACGGCATCCGGGCAAAAGATGCAATCGGCCGCACACGGGCCGAACTGTTGCAGTACGAATACATGGATTCCAGCAGTCAAGAATTGTTGAAAGAGCTTAAAAATTTTAATAAATGGAAAGGCATTTTAAAGTTTACGAAGAAGGATGGCACTGCTATTTATCTTCAGTCGTCGGCAAGCGTGGTAAAGGACCAGTGGGGGGAGATTGCCGGGTATGTAGCTGTTAACAGGGATATAACACACCAGTACGCAGCGGAGCAATCCTTGCAAAATTTTACTGCGGTTCTGTCTTTTCTGGAAGAAAGCTTTTTGATAGTTGACAGAAGCCGGAAGGTTGTTTTCTTGAGTCCTAAGAAGAATGTACAGGCCTTTCACCAGTCCGATTATAAAGTTGGCGACCCTGCTATGAAATACATACCGGAAAACCAGCAGGAAGAAGTATCTGAAAACTACAATAAAGCTTTCTCCGGCGAAACCATTACGCACGAAGCCGCATCTGATGGGGAAGAGGCGTTTAGAATTTATCTGAACATAACGTATATGCCTGTAAAAAATAATTATGGCAATGTAACCCATGTCGCCATAATTATTAAAGACCTTACCGAAGAAAAGCGGGCGGCTTTTTTTGAGCAGAAGAAAAAAGAAGCGGAAGAAAATTTGTATCAGAGCAGGCGCCTGTTTGAAGATTTTATGGAGAATTGTCCCTTGCCAGCCTGGATTACAGATGAGGATGGTATCATGAGGTATATGAATCCCAATTATATAAAAGAAATTTTTTTTACGAAGGAAGCATTGGGAAAAAATATTAAAGATCTGTTTCCTAAAACGATAGCAGACGACTATTACACCAATAACGCAAGTGTACTTAAAAATAATAAAGCTATAAGCGTTGTGGAGCAAGCCGCTAAAGCAGACGGGAGCAGCACTACTTATTTGGTTTCCAAATTTCCGCTTCAGTACGAGCAGAAAAGAATGGTTGCGGGCTGGGCAGTTGATATAACCGAGCAAGTGAAAGCGCAGCAACTGCTGGAAGAATCAAATCAGTATAAAGACAAGCTGTTATCGGTAATTGCACACGATTTGCGCTCACCGCTTACGCTGATCAGCTCGCTGGCACAACTGGTAGCCGGAGATGCGGAAGCCTGGTCTAAAGAAGAATTACTGGATTTTTTTAATACAGTTAAAACAAGCAATGATAAAGCCCTGAACCTCCTGAAAGAACTGCAGCTTTGGGGGCAAAGCCGGCAAAACCGCATAAATCGCCAGCCGCAGCAGATAGACGTATCTGCGGTCATTTATACTTCTATTGAGTTTTTGCAGGAAAAACTGGAAGAAAAAAATATTACCGTACACTACAACCTGCATCCGCAGGCCGTTGCGTATGCAGACATGGATATGGTAAAAACAGTCATCAGGAATGTTGTTTCCAATGCCATTAAATTTTCGCCGGTACAGTCGGCTATTACAATAAATACAAGCATTGCCGGCAATGACATAAGCATCAGCATTGCAGATGAAGGAGCCGGTATAAAAGAAGAGATAAAAAACCGAATTTTGCAAGGTACCAATGCTACCAGTTGCTATGGTACGATTGGCGAAAAAGGTACCGGCCTGGGATTGAGTATCTGTAAAGATTTTATAGAGGCTAATAAAGGCATAATGACCATCAGCAACAACGAAACGAAAGGCATGGTATTCGCTTTTTCCCTGCCGGAGTTTATTCCCGGTTTCAATTTATCTTCTCTTAATACTTATCATTTGTACTAAGAAAAAATTGCAATGCATCAGATCTGTCGGGCAAGCTTATAACAGAGCAATCTGCATTATAAATACATCGCACTTCTGTAAAACGTTTGCCGCTTTGGTGATGCCTGCACGCAACTTTATTATCTTGCAGCTTCACTAAATGTTTGTTGCTTTGGTTACCATTAAAGAGCTATACGATATTTATACCCTGCACCCGCAGGTGCAGACTGATACGCGCAAGCTGCAACCCGGCGATTTGTTTTTTGCATTAAAAGGAGAAAATTTTAATGGTAACGCTTTTGCCTTGCAGGCGCTCCGGGCAGGTGCTGCGTATGCTGTGGCAGATGAGCCGGTAGATGCAGGTAATACGAGGCTGTTGCAGGTGCCGGACGTATTAACTGCCCTGCAGGAGCTGGCAAAATACCACCGCGAACAGTTCCACATCCCGTTTATCGCCATCACCGGCAGCAATGGCAAAACCACTACCAAAGAGTTGATACACGCAGTGCTGTCATCCCAATACACCACTTACACTACTGCAGGCAACTTTAACAACCATATCGGCATACCGCTCACCTTGCTGAAAGTAAAAAAAGACGCGGAGATAGCGGTTATAGAAATGGGGGCCAATCACCTGCGGGAAATAGCCGGGTACTGCAACTATGCACAGCCTACGCATGGCATTATTACCAACGTGGGCAAAGCGCATCTCGAAGGCTTCGGCTCGGCCGAAGGTGTGCGTAAGGGCAAGGGCGAATTGTACGATTACCTGCGGCAACATGCCGGAAGCGCCTTTGCATTTGCCGATTATGACTACCTGCACAGCATGAGTGCCGGTATAATCAATACGCACTGGTATGGTACGAAGGAAGGAACCGTATGTGGCTACGCAGCAAAAAACAATACCTTCTTAACCGTGCAATTCACAAAGGGCGTTTCTTTTACCCAAATAAAAACGCAGTTGGTAGGCGACTACAACCTGCCCAATGTATTGTGTGCAGTGGCGGTAGCTACGTATTTTAATATTCCCGAAGAAAAAATAATCAAAGCTATCGAAAGCTATTCGCCTACCAACAGCCGCTCGCAATTGGTAGTGCAGAGCAGCAATACCATCATTTTGGATGCTTACAATGCCAACCCTTCCAGCATGAAGGCCGCTATAGAAAATTTTGCTTCGGTTGCAGGCAACAATAAAATCGTGTTGCTCGGCGGCATGGCAGAGTTGGGTGCAGACAGTGAGGAAGAGCACCGGCAACTGATACGCCTTCTCAATCAATATGCCTTTCAGCAGGTAGTGCTGATAGGTGATTATTTTAAGAATATTCATCATTCCTATTTACACCTGCCCGATGCAGCGGCGGCAAGAGCATGGTGGCAGGAGCAGCAATTTACCAATGCATTAATACTGGTGAAAGGCTCGCGCAGTATGCAGATGGAAAGAGTGATTGCCTAAACATTAATGAATTATTGCAGCGGTATGGGCTAACTTTGAGTTGTGAAAAACAGACCTATGAGCAACGAACAAAAAGCCCCCAATTATTTTGTAAGCGTACTTGCCAACCGCTGCCCGCGCTGCCGGGAAGGCGATATTTTTAAAAGCCACAACGCCTATGCCTTAAAAGCGGGTCAGTACATTAAAATGTATGAACATTGCACTGTATGTGGCCAGCCTACAGAGCTGGAAGTCGGGTTTTACTACGGCACCAGCTATGTAAGCTATGCCCTGGCAGTAGCCTTTTCGGTGGCGGTGTTTGCAGCCTGGTGGGTATTGCTCGGTATTTCTATTTACGATAATAGTTTATTCTGGTACTTGGGTGTAAACTCGGTGCTGATGCTGGCACTACAGCCGGTATTTATGCGGCTTGCACGTTCGATGTGGCTTAGCTGGTTTGTGAAGTATGATAAAGACTGGAAATTCCACGATATAAAAAATCCTGAGCGGATTGTGAAAGAACACATGGGGAACTGGTAAAATGTGAAGTATAGATTAGGAATATTTAATAAAGAATATTTAAGATTGATGAGTTTTTGTTCTGCTTGTATTAATAATCTTACCGGGTTGGTAAGCTATCTTCTTCAGAAGCCTGTTAGCCAGAGCCTAAAATTTATAAAACTGTTTTAGGATTAATTGCAGGCATCCGCATCTCCTATTAAGCAAAAAGGATTGTTCGTGCCATTCTGGAGCTTTTGTATTTTTATTAAAGTAAGAAAAAAATAAACATGCTTCGTGTCTGTGCATTGCGATAGTTAATGATGGATTTAATGTGCATAACATCCCGAAAAACGTAACGGCCATCTTCCTAAATTTGAATCAGATTTATGGAGAAATTTATCGTATCGGCCCGCAAGTATCGCCCGCAAACATTTAATACGGTTGTAGGGCAGGCGCACATTACCACTACGCTTAAAAACGCGATCAAAAACGGTCAGTTGGCGCACGCTTTCCTGTTTTGCGGCCCGCGCGGCGTGGGCAAAACCACCTGCGCACGCATCCTGGCCAAAACCATTAACTGCGAAAATTTGCAGCCCGACGGCGAAGCCTGCAACGAATGCCACTCCTGCCGCAGTTTCAACGAAGGCACTTCGCTGAACATACACGAGCTGGATGCCGCGAGTAATAATTCGGTGGACGATATACGCTCACTGGTAGAGCAGGTGCGCTTTGCGCCACAGGCCGGCAAGTACAAAGTATATATTGTAGATGAAGTGCACATGCTAAGTGCCAATGCTTTCAATGCATTTTTAAAAACACTGGAAGAGCCGCCGCCCTATGCTATATTCATCCTCGCTACGACCGAAAAGCATAAAATAATACCTACTATTTTATCCCGATGCCAGATCTTCGATTTTAAACGCATTACTACCAACGATACGGTAGTGCACCTGCAGGAAATTGCAGATAAAGAACATATACAGGCCGAAAAGGGCGCTCTGCAAACCATTGCCCAGAAGAGCGAAGGCTGCATGCGCGATGCGCTGAGTATCCTGGATAAAATTGTCTCCTTTACAAACGGCGAAGTAACCTACGCCAATACACTGGAGCACTTAAATATTCTGGATGAAGATTACTATTTCAAACTGCTAAAAAGCTTGTTGCAACAGGATTTGGCTGCAGCGATGCTCCTGTACGACGAAATAAACCGTAAAGGTTTTGAAGGAGACCTGGTGCTGAATGGCTTTGCTATGTTTTTGCGGAACGTACTGGTGTGCAAAGATGCCAAAGCAGCGCCGCTGCTGGAAGTAGTGGAAGGCATGCAGCCACGCTACATAAAAGCGGCCAACAGCATTAGCCTCTCTTTCCTTATAAGCGCGCTGAATATTTTAAATGAGGCGGAAATTAATTACAAAATGGCGCGCAACAAACGCCTGCATGTAGAGATGGCGATTATTAAGCTCAACTTTCTGCAGCAGGCATTGGATGTAACTGCCGTTGACGGGGAAATTGTTAAAAAAAAACGGGTTGATGCGCCGGTCGCTCTAAAGTTGAAACCAATACCATCGGTGCAGCCGAAAAGTGCGGTTGCTGCTATGCTTCCCGCCGGGCTGCAGGCTCTGGTTACTCCACCGCCTGCCAACGGACACACACCAAAACCATTACAGCCCGCCGTAAATGGCCAGCCGGTGCGCGTACCGGAAGAAAGCCGGCTACAGCCTGCTTCTAAATTATTTATACAGCAAGCAGCCCCGGTAAAAGCTGCAGCGACTGCAATAGCCGTTAAAGAACCGGTAACGGTTTATACAAATGGGTCTGATGAGACAGCAGCGCTACCCAAAAGCCGCAAAGGTTTGCTGGAAGCATTGCGGGATAAATATGGAGATCAATACAACATAGAAGAAGTAAAAGAAGCGGAGCCATTGGAAATGCAAAAACTGCTGGAATGCTGGCATTCTTTTGCAAAAAAGCTGGAAGAGCAGCAAAAGCATTCCGCTGCCAACACTTTTAAAATTGCGAAGCTGCAAATACAGAACGAAACAAAGTTTTTTATTACCGTAAACGCCATCACGCAGCAGCGCTTTATAGAGCAGGAGCGTACTATGCTCTCCGATTGCATTCAGCAGTCGTTTAATAATCGCGGTATTCAGTTTCAGATTATGGTAGCCGATGATGTAAAAGAAGATATCTCGCCTTTTCTTACGATGAACAGCCGGGAACGTTATGAGTTTATTGCTTCGCATTACCCTTTAGTGCGTGAGCTGAAAGAGCGGTTAAAGCTGGACCTTGATTCTATTTAAATGCTTTGAACTGCTGATAAGCCGTTGGGAAATGAGCAGTGAAATTATTATCTGCTGGTTTTTTACATTATCAAACAACAAGATATCCGCTGTTTGTATCATTTAAGCCTGCCATAAACTGAAAGCGGATCTGTAAAAGGTCTGTGAGTGCTAAAGGTTACTGATTTGCACGAAAATATTTTTAATAAAAAAAGTTTAGAACCTTTTAAAAGGTTCTAAACTTTTTTTGAGATTGAGAAAACTTATGTAGCAAAATGAATTTTTGCAACATGCATTGGATATAGTATAAAAAACAAAAGCCGCACACGGTAAGTGGAGGCTTTTGTTGTACGAGAATAAAATTGAAATCTACGAATTCAGTTCTTTAGATTCTTCGTAGCTCTTAATTTTATTGTACAATGTTTTACGGTCAATTTTTAAAATCTCTGCAGCTTTCGATTTGTTGTTATTTACTTCTTTCAGCAGGTTCATAATGGTATCATATTCTGCTTTGGCGGCTGCATCTTTTAAATCTATTTCTTTAGGGGAAGATGCAGAAGGTGTAATAGGCTGCACGGCCGGTGTATCGGAATGCTTTGCAAAAATATTGGTATTGGTAATTTCCCAGGGCAGCGATTTGGAAGATATTTTAGTGCCGGTTGTAAGCAAAACCGCACGGCGTACTACATTTCTAAACTCGCGCAGGTTGCCGGGCCAGGGATAATTAAGAAACATATTCATCACATCCTCTTCAAAACCCTGTACATCTTTGCGCAATTCATCATTGGTTTTGTCTAAAAAGAACTGAGCAAAAAGAGGGATGTCGTGCTTACGCAGGCGTAGCGGGGGCAGGTTAAGTGAAAACTCATTGAAGCGATGGTATAAATCTTCGCGGAATTTACCCTTATGATAAGCGTCCTGCAGGTTTTCATTGCTCGCTACGATAATGCGGATATCCAAGTCCATTTCTTTTGTGCCGCCCACCCGCTTAAACTTACGCTCCTGTATTACGCGCAACAGCGTAGCCTGTATGTCTAATCCTAAATTAGCTACCTCATCCAGAAAAAGGGTGCCGCCGTTGGCCATTTCAAAATGACCTTCTTTGTCAGCCAGTGCACCGGTAAAAGCGCCTTTAACGTGCCCGAACATTTCGCTGCCAGCCAGCTCTTTGGATAAAGTGCCGCAATCCATAGCGATAAAAGGCTTGTTTTTGCGTTCGCTAAACTGATGAATGGTTTTGGCAATTACTTCCTTGCCTGTACCGCTTTCGCCATATAAGATGATGCTGTAATTGGTAGGCGCTATAATATCTATCTGGCGGTACAGTTCTTTAGTAGATTCCGATTCGCCTACCAGGTATTCGCCATTGGTTTTAAAAGTTGCTTTTTTATTGGCCGCGGGGGTGGCGCCTGAGTTAGCTGCATTTGCAATAGCAGATACAGATCTTTGTGCGGCCTGGGGCGCTTTCAGGGCTGAGGATAATACATTTAACACTTCAGCCGGTATAAGTGGCTTGGTTATGTAATCGTAAGCGCCAAGTTTAATAACTTCTACCGCTGTTTTAATATCAGAGTAGCCGGTAATGATTAAAACAACCGCCTGAGGATTAATCGTTTTAATTTCGGCAAGTACGTCACGGCCTTCCTTATCGCCAAGGCGATAATCACAAAGTACAATATCGAAGCTGGATTCTTTAAACTTTGAAACACCCTTATTGCCTGTGTAAGCTACTTCGGTTTCGTAACCTTCTTTATTAAGGAACCGGCTAAGCAGTGTGCAAATATCAATGTCATCATCAATTATCAGAATTCTTTTCTTCATACAACCTCGCCGTATTTATAACTTTTTAATTATTGAATATCAATATTAAGTAAAAGCAAATGAATTATCTAATTTAGAACTGAAAATCTTCATACCCGAAAATAAAGGATTATTAAAGTGGGTAACATAAGGAGCAGTAGAAGCTCATGGGTACAAATGTATTGCACTCAAAGCATTTTGCAGAAAAATTTGTACAAATAACATAAAATTTATTAAAACGTTTTTTATATAAAAATTTAAAGAATTTGATTGTGAAGGTATTAGCAGATTTTCTTAAAAAATGGCAGATAAATTGAGTATAAGGTAGTACATGTAAAATATACACAAGTGAATCCGATAAAAATTAACGGCGAAAGCGCATTGATTGTAGATGACGAGATAGACATTTGCTACTTGTTAAGCGGTATCTTAAAGCAGAAGAAGTTTCAGACGTCCTATGTAAACAGCCTTACCGATGCCCAGAGCATTTTAAAAAAAGAGAAGCCTTCTATAATATTTCTTGATAATAATCTGCCGGATGGAAAAGGTGTTGAATTTATCAGTAAATTAAAAAAGCTTTCCCCTGCCACTAAAGTGGTAATGATTACTGCTTTTGATACTTATTCAGACAGAAGTAAAGCTTATGAAGAAGGCGCAGATTTTTTTATTGGTAAACCGTTTACCCGCGATATGATTGATAAAACTATCGAGCGTCTCATCTATTCCAACTACATGGACAGCCAGGCATCGTAAAGAATTTCATTTTTATATCCATTCTACCCGTGCTATACTTCCTGCTAACCTGCACCTATTTGCATATTATCTTCACACCATGAATTTTGATGTGCAGCAATTGCTTCGCAAAAACATCCGCCAGCTTACACCTTACTCCTCTGCGCGGGACGAATTTGCCGGAGAAGCATTAATTAATTTAGATGCCAACGAAAACAGTCTCGGCTCACCACTGATTAAGTGGTACAACCGCTACCCCGATCCTTACCAGCGCAGTATTAAAGAGGCTGTAAGTAAAATAAAACTCCTGCCGCCTGAACATATATTTTTGGGAAATGGCAGCGACGAGTGTATTGACCTTTTGTACCGTTGTTTTTGCATCCCGGCAACCGATAACGCTATTATTTGCCCGCCAACTTATGGCATGTACGAAGTAAGCGCGAACATTAACGATATCGAACTGCGTAAAGCGCCGCTGCTCGATGATTTTCAACTGAATTTAGCACATATAGAAACCCTGGCCGACGAGCATACCAAGCTTATCTGGCTGTGTTCGCCCAACAACCCGACCGGCAATTCCCTGCACCGGCAGGATATTGAAACGGTACTCAATAATTTTAACGGCGTGGTCGTGATTGATGAGGCATACATCAATTTTTCGCGCCAGCAATCGTTTATACAGGAACTAAAAGAGTATCCTAATCTTGTAGTGCTGCAAACTTTCAGCAAGGCCTGGGGATTAGCCGGTTTAAGGCTGGGCCTGGCTTTTGCTTCACCCGAAATCATTAGTGTGCTCAGTAAAGTAAAGCCGCCATACAACATTAGTCAGGCTACACAGGAGCTTGCCTTAAAGGCATTGGAAGAAGTAGGCCAGGTAAACGATATGATTACCGAACTCGTTAGTATGCGTAATGCATTAGCGGAAGTGTTGCAGGAGATGGCGGGGGTAGAAAAAGTATATCCTTCGGATGCTAATTTTTTACTGGTTAAAATAAAAAAGGCACGGAAAGTGTATGAATTCCTGCTGTCAAAAAGTATCGTGGTAAGAGACAGAAGCAATGTGCTGCTTTGCAACGATTGCCTGCGTATCACCATCGGCACAGAAGCAGAGAATACCGCCTTGGTTGATGCACTGATTGAGTGGATAAATGAATATACCTAAAAATTGTTACCTATGAATGAAACATACAAAAAGCTGATGGCCGCTTTCCTGATGTTGGTTGTTTCTGCGCATGTTTTGGCTTGCAACGATTCTACTGTTAAAGCGGAAGCACCGGCAATACAACCCGATGCCGACAATGCCGGGCTTACTTTGCCCTCCGGCTTTGCTGCCCTGAAAGTAGCGGATAATATTGGCAGCGCACGGCATATAGCCATTACGCCGCAGGGAGATATTTACGTAAAATTGGCCGGCCCTAAAAATGGTAAAGGCATTATCTGGCTGCATGATGATAACAAAGACGGCAAGGCAGAAACGGCAGATGGCTTTGGAGATTACGGCGGCACCGGGCTAACTATCAAAAACGGCTATTTGTATGCTTCCTCCGATGATGATGTGTACCGCTACAAACTGGATGAAAATAATAAGGTAATAGATGGCAGTAAGCCGGAAAAGGTAATCAGCAGTTTAATTAACCGCCACCACCACAGTTCCAAATCTATTGTGCTGGACAACAACGGAAACATATATGTAAATATTGGCGCACCATCTAACATTTGCGCGCAGCGCGGCAATGAAAAGCTGGGTACGCAGCCCTGCCCGCTGCTCGACTCTACCGCAGCTATCTGGGAGTTTAAAGCGGATAAATTAAACCAGGGTTATGCCGATGGTGTACGCTATACCAGTGGGTTGCGCAATGTAGTTGGCCTCGACTGGAATAGCACTTCCAATACCTTGTTTGTAATGCAGCATGGCCGCGACAACCTGAGTACTACTTTCCCCGAATATTATACCGCTCAACAGAGCGCAGAGTTGCCGGCCGAGTGTATGTACGAGTTGCATAAAGGCGATAATGCCGGCTGGCCGTATATGTATTACGATCAGATACAGCATAAAAAAATGTTATGTCCCGAATATGGGGGCGATGGAAAGAAAGAAGGCGGTGGAAATGCGATCAACCCGGTGGTTGGATTTCCCGGCCACATGGCGCCGGTCGGTTTATTGTTTTACACAGGCAACCAGTTTCCGGAAAAGTATAAAAATGGTGCGTTTATAGCTTTCCATGGTTCGTGGAACCGGGCACCCGAACCGCAGAAGGGTTACTTCGTTGCCTTTGTGCCGTTTAAAGATGGCAGGCCTTCCGGCGATTGGGAAGTCTTTGCCGATGGCTTTGCTGGCGGTGCGGCTTTTATGCAGCCGGGCAGTGCCAAGCATCGTCCGTGCGGGCTGGCGCAGGGGCCGGATGGTTCGCTCTATGTAAGCGATGACACCGGCGGAACCATCTACCGGATTATGTATAAGAAATAAAGAAGTAAAAGAGGCAACAGTTAAACGTTTCCGTAAATGAAAGTTCTATTGTAATATGATGTTCAAATATTTTTTCTCCGTTGCATTGCTTGGCTGCACTGCTTTATTTGCACAATCGAAGCAACCGGTTGTTGCCGGCGGTAAGCAATTATATACGCAATATTGCCTTGCCTGCCACCAGGAAAATGGCGCCGGCGTACCGAACCTTAACCCGCCGCTGATAAAAACCTCCTATGTGTCAGGCGATAAAACTAAGCTCATAAGCTGGGTACTAAAAGGCTCGGGCGAAGAAAAAATACCGATTGATGGCAGTTATTACAACAACAACATGCCGCCACAGGCAGGCCTGAAAGATGAAGAAATTGCTAAAATACTTACGTACATCCGCAGCAGTTTCGGCAATAAGGCCAGCGCTATAGCTCCGGCCGAAGTAAAAGCGGTACGGGCGGCAGTTAAATAATTTCTTTACATTAAATTCAACTTTATTTTGCAGGCGGTTGTCAATTACAATCGCCTGTTTTATTTATGAAAAAAACACTGTTTATAGATCGCGATGGTACACTTATTAAAGAAGCGCCGCCCACTTACCAGATTGATAGTTTCAGTAAGCTGGAATTCTATCCCGATGTGTTTGAATACATGCGGAAAATAGCTGCGGAGTTTGATTATGAGCTGGTGATGATAAGCAATCAGGACGGTCTTGGCACCCCTTCTTTCCCGGAAGATACTTTTTGGCCGGTGCAAAATTTTGTAGCCAAAAGCTTTGAAAATGAAGGCGTGCATTTCAGCGCTTTTTTCTTTGACCGGACTTTTGCAAAAGATAATGCCCCAACGCGTAAGCCCAACACCGGTATGCTTACTGCCTACTTAAATAATCCGGATTATGATATTGCCAACAGTTATGTAATCGGAGACCGGATAACCGATGTACAGCTTGCCAAAAACCTGGGCTGCAAAGCTTGCTGGTTAAATAACGACTCCAACCTTGGCGGCGCCGAAATACAGGATTCCCGCAAAGCGCTGGATACCGTAATAGCACTGGAAACACAGCACTGGCAAGCTATTTATGAATATTTAAAATCAGGCTTACGGGAAGTAATACACGAGCGTACTACCAATGAAACAAAAATAAAAATCAGGCTGAATATAGATGGCTCCGGTAAAGCGGATATTCATACCGGCCTTGGCTTTTTCGATCACATGCTGGAGCAGATTGCAAGGCATGGAAAGATGGATGTAACAATAGAAGCGAAAGGAGACTTACACATTGATGAGCACCACACTATTGAAGACACCGGCATTGCTTTAGGTGAAGCTTTTACGAAGGCATTGACCGACAAGAGAGGTATGGAGCGCTATGGTTTTGCTTTGCCGATGGATGACGCAGAAGCCAAAGTGCTGATTGATTTTGGTGGCAGAAGCTGGATTGTATGGAATGCTGAATTTAAGCGGGAAAAAATAGGGGCGGTGCCAACCGAAATGTTCTTCCACTTCTTTAAATCTTTCAGCGATGCCGCGAAATGCAACCTGAATATTGAATGTAAAGGAGAGAATGAGCATCATAAAATAGAAGCCATTTTTAAAGCTTTTGCCAAAGCCATCCGCATGGCCGTAAAACGTGATCCGCTTAGTAATTATCTGCCCAGCACAAAGGGTGTTTTATAAGTTCTTTTCACTATAAAGGTGCGAAAGCTCAAAGTATTATATATATGCCGGCAGCATTAAAGGATTGATTGTATATAACGTTGCTTTGGGAAATGCGGTAATGTGGACATAAATGGTTGGTGATTTATTCAGTTTTTATTTTTAAATATGCGTTGTCAATCTGAAGAGGAAGCAGGCTCTGGTGGAGACCAACTTGTCAGCAATAAGATTGATGCTTATACGAAAAAAGGGGTTGGACATTAATTTGTTCAATCCTTACTTTTTTTGGTAAGCCACATGGCTTATAAACTCATTTCTTGTTGGACAAATAAATGTACCATTTAATAAAGTTTATTCTGTGCTTTGATGTAAGGCCACGATGCAGGTCAAGATGATTTTTGAGGTGACTGAAGAAGCCTTCAATTCCGTTTGTTGTTGATGGTATTTTTGAGTTAAGCAAATAATGAAACATGTTGGGTAAAGCTCTTTTAATGGTGAAGTATGAGCGTCTTAAAAGTTTATGAGTATACCAATACCTTCCTGTATTTTCATGATAGGTTTTCTGCTGCAGATAGTCATGATGTTTATTATACCATAACTCCAATCTTTCAATCCAGAAAAGTTTATCGTTGTGTGTTTTTATTTTCAGCAGTATAAGAACTAAAGTCCTTAGCTCTACACCCGACTCATGCTTGGGAAACCTTGTCAGCCAAAGCAAACACATTCTTTGAATGTGAACCAGGCAACGTTGAACGGTTACGTCAGGAAGAGCTTTTCTGATAGCTTTAAGAGCACTTTTATGGCCATCTGTAGTGATGCTTTCTATCTGCACTCCTAACTTAATAAGATTATCTAAATCTTCTTTAATTTCTGTGTAATGTTCTCCATCAGTAACGCTGATAAGTTGCGTATATCCGTCTTCATCATCCTGATAACATACAAAGCACATTTGTTTAAAATAAGTCGCATCCATTCTTAAATGAACACTGCTGCGTTTGATAATTTTTACTTCAGGAGATAGTTCCAAAAAAGTATAAAATATTCTTTGTAAGGTGCGATTGGAAAGACCGCTATCCCTGCTTAAAGTTTTATAAGTCTGCCGTTCCAAAACCCACTTTTGAAACCAAATAAAGCGATTCTCAAGACGCTGTTCAGGAGAATTTCGGGTAAATAAAATGCCACAAACCTTACATTTAAAACGCTGTTTACCTAAACGTTTACCCCACCTGATGACTGTAAGAAATCCGCAAGCCCAACAACGTTTTTTTTGTCTTTTCCATAAAGCAAAAAAAGTTTACTGAAAATGGTTTCAGTAAACTTTGCTACAATCCTTACCTATATTGCTTTTCAGAGGATTTTACCAACCATTTTTGTCTATTATGCCAGAAATGCTGTCTTCTATACGCGGTTAAAAAGTAGCTATCGCTGTATATTTATGTACCGCTAAAAGGCCAGCTTTTAAAAGTCCGGAATTTTTTCTATAAACACAATTCATTCGTGTCTTTGCAACTTCGTGGCTAATAAACAGCAGCATTACTGTATAGCAGCAAATACCTGCTGATTTACAGCTACCGGGTATTTCTTTTTTAATTCCGCTACCCATTTTGCTTCTGCCACCTGCTGGTAATCGTTAATCACCAACCCGCGCGCGTCTTCAAAGCTTCGCTGCTCCGGCTGCGGATGCACGGCAGTTATGTATATCAGCGAATAAGCATCATGACTATCATTTTGTTCGGGTGTTGAGAGGTAGCCTTTTTGCAAGGTAACCGCCTGCTTTACCGGTAACTGGTCCCGCTCAAATCGGCTGCTGTCTCCCTGCACCATGCTGCCATACGAAGCTGTAATATCGCGCCAGTGCGCAGGATCTGCTTTTATTTTAGCCCCAACTTCATCTGCGGCTTCTTTGGTACCTGCGCTTACCACAATAGCATCGGCGCCCGGAGCCCACATGTATTTTGTATGGTTGGTATGGTAATAGAGCTGCAGCGCCGCACTATCCTGCGAAGCCTTCGTCCATACATACTTGTCCATAGCTGCAAAGAGCAGGTTGGCATTATTAAACTCTTCCAACTGCGGCTTTATCGTTGCATTGTATTCTGCTATGTGCGCCTCGTAATAATTGCCGGTCGTATAATTTACAAACTGTTTCATCAGTTGGGAATACGGCCCTTTGCGGGGTTGCTGCTGCAGGTACTGCAGCCAGTCATTTACCGTAATTTTTTGCCTCGCAAACGAAAACAAAACCGTGGATTTATTAATGGTTTTAAAAGCCGCCAGCGAACTGCCTTTTAAAGCACTTTCTGTATATTTCCAAAGCAGCGCAGTATCATAGGGAGCCGCTTTGTAACCGGCAGTTATTTGCCATTTCCGGGTAAGATTTTGCTTTGCAAAACTGAGCCGGTCGTCCTGCTCTACTTTTTCCTGCAGCAATCCTTTGGCTGTAAGATCGTTGGCATCAATAGCCGCCGGAATTTCTTCTGTAAGCCTGATGATATTGTAGCCGTACGCCGTAAGGAAAGGCTTAGACATATCCCCTTCTTTTTGTAACGCAAATACCTGGTTTTCAAAATCGCTGTTGTATTGGCCTACGGTTACTTCCATGTCTGTTCGGCCAATGCTGTGCTGGCTGCTATACTGGCTTTGCATTTCGGTAAAGGAAGCGCCTTCTTTTATAAGTTGATAAACGGAATCAGCTTTCCGTGCCACAACCGCTTTTTCTGCATCCGAAAAGGTTTCGGGCATCGCAAACAGTATATGTTGAATTTTTCTTTTACCTAAAGCCGCTCTTTCGTCTTTCAGCAAAAAAATATGATAGCCTGCGCTGCTGTGATAAGGCATTGTAAAACCTCCGGGCTTCAGGGAGTACACCAGGCTTTCGGCTTCATACGGCAATGTGAAGGCCGTGATAAAACCTATCGGTGTTTGCTTTACCGTATCGTTTTTTAGCGCTTTGCCTTCTTTCAGCGCTTCATATATTTCGTATATCTTCCTGTAAGCGGCTGTTGTATCACCGCCGGCCGCTACCGGTATAAATAATTGGTCAATATTCAAATCTTTCTGGCTGCGCTGGTAAGCTTCTTCTACCAGGCTGTTGAGGTTAGCTTCGTTATTTACCGCTGCATCCGTTAACTGCTTTTTAAAGTTGGCCGACTCGCTTCGATACTCATCGGTAACATCTAATTTTTCATCACGGGCAGCCTGCACTTTCAGTTTGTAATTGATATATAAATTCAGATAGTTCTGCAAAGCTGTTTTTCTGTTTACCGTATCAGCAGAAGGGTTTTTATTAAAAGCCTGCAAAAACTCTGCTTTGCTCACCGGCTTGCCGCCGTAGGTAAACAACGTTTGCGCCGATAGGTTTATAAAAACTGCAAGTGTTGCGGTGACTAATAAAATGGTTTTCATAGCGGAAAGGTAATTAAGTGGTTGATTGCGCCTTGCAAAAGACGGTTGGCTGATCACTGGAGGCATCTGTTATTTTGTTTCGGTCTTTGTCTGGTGGTTCATCACTTCATCAAACTGCAATATACTAAGGCCTTTGGCAATAATATGCTTATCCTTATCCAGCAGGTACATGGTAGGTGTTTGAAACACATCGTACAACTGGCGGTAGTTGGGCCGGTTGGCTACCTCATCGGCTGTTTTAGCTTCTTTTGTCTGATACACATGTGTCCAGCTATCAAGGTGGTGTTCGCTTACAAATTCTTTCCATTCTTTTACTGCTGCTTCGGCAGTATTTACAGCATATACCTTTACGCCGGCAGGCTGCCATTTGGCTTTATAAATACTGTCAACACGCGGCACTTCTGTTTTACAGTGGCTGCAGTTAGGGTCCCAGAACAGCACAAACGTAAACGGCGCCTTCAAATCGTACAGCGATTTTGTTTTGCCACTGCTGTCTGTCAAGTCAAGCGTTGGCGCGGCTTCTCCCAATTGATTCGCCATCAGGCTGTAGGCGCGGTTAAAAATATATTTGCGCTGGTCAGGTTTCAGCCAGGCGGTGTCGCCTTTGGAATAATAATTATCAAACAAAAACAGGAATACTTTATCCTGCCCCATTACTTCCGGGTTGATGTACTTATCGGTAAACTTGCCCAGCAGGTACTGAAACATATCTTTGTTGGTACGCGCCGAAAGCAACATATAATTCACTTCTTCTTTTATACTATCCGGCTCCGGCGATACATAGTATTTAAAATACTCTTCCACTTTGGGGTCGAAGAATGGCGTATGCAGCAGGCGCGAATCGTCGAAAGGTGTGTTATCCCAATAGTGGTCTTTCACAAAATAGAAAGCTTCTTTGCTGCCGGTGCTCATCGTGGCCGGCAGTTCTGGCCGTCTTACACTTTTAAAAAAAAGTGCCAGCATGGAGCCGGGATTACTTTTTATAACTGCTTCGCGATAGCTGTTCAGCGCATTATTTTCTTTAGTGATGTCCCCTTGTACCCGCGTTGTGTCTCCTTTGGTTTTTGCATCTTTTAAAGCTGCCTGCAACCGGGTGAGTGCCGGTACATGCTGCGATAAAAACTTAGTATAATTCTGAAAGCCGGTATTCTCGGCAGAGCCTGCAAAGCTGATGTTCTCGTTATGCGCTGTATCGGCTTTTATGGTAAAATGCTGCTTGTCATCCATTAATATTTCAAACAGGATGGCTTTGTCCGGACTTACCAGAAAATAAATGCCGCCATCCAATTTTTTACTGCCTTTAAAAACGGCAGTGCCGGTAGCGTCGGTCATGGCAGAGTCGGCCAATGTTTTATACTTCCCGTAGTAGGAGCCAAGGTACAGCAAGGTATTTTTAAAAGGCGCCACGGTAGCAGTAATCTTATAGCCGCCGGTATCGGAGACGGCCAGGTTGTTTTTTGTTTGCGCGGCTGCGCCGGAAATCATGAGCAGCGCCAGGTAGCAATACATAAGTCGTTGTATCAATGGAATATCTGTTTAAGTGGGTAAAATTATTATAATGATGGGTAGATAGATATTAATATAAATTTAAAAAGACAGATTGATAAAAATCTAACTGCTATTGGAGCGACGCTGTTGCTTCAGGATTTTGTGAATACGAATATAAGTTGCCGGAAATTGCAGAACTTTGGAGCAATTATTTAGTTATGGGCGAACCCGTCTTAAAATATTATACGGCACAGGAATACTTAGCTTTTGAAAGAGCATCGCCGGAAAAACATGAGTTCTATAAAGGTGAGATATTTGATATGGCTGGCGCCAGCTTTAACCATAACAAACTGCAGATGAATTTTACGGGCGAAGTGAGATCGTTTTTAAAGGGTAAATCATGCGATGTTTTTGGAAGCGACTTACGTATTCATATACCTTCCAATACACTTTTTACCTATCCCGATGCCGTAATTGTTTGCGGCAAGCCGGACCTGCAGGAAGAAGCATTCGATACTTTGTTAAACCCTGCTGTAGTTGTAGAAATTTTATCGCCCTCAACGCAGCGGTATGATCGTGGTGATAAGTTTATGTTGTACCGCTCTATTGTTTCTTTACAGGAATATATCCTGATAGATTCAGAAAAGACAGGCATCGAGCATTATAAGCGTAATGCTGATAATACGTGGCTGCTGCAGGAGTGGCGGTTGTTAACAGACAATCTTATTATTTCCACGATTGATTTTACGTTGCCTTTGAAGGAACTATACAACGGGGTGATATTGTAAAACGATTGCTTGTAAGCTAACTGTAAATTTTGTAATAGAAAAGTTCCCTTTCCTGATTTATAGATAAAGCATCGCTATCTCATTGTCGTATGGTCAGCATTATAAGCCGTGAGAGTGAGCAAAGAAAAGTTTATAAACGGCGCTACATCACTGCTGTTGCAATAAACGAAGCCAATTTCAAAAGCATTATCAAATTTATACAGCCGTCTCTCCGGAGATATCCACGTTGTACTTTACCAAAACATTTTAATGAGTTGTTGGCGGGCTTTGCTACTTTTAAACATTTCAAATAATAACAATGGCAATAGCAAAGATACTCTGGGCCGATGACGAGATAGAAAACCTGCAGTCGCAACGCCTTTTTCTCGAAAGCAAAGGCTATGAAGTACAGACGTTTACCAATGGCTTTGAAGCAATAGACTATGTAAGGGATAATGCAGTAGATGTAGTGCTGCTGGATGAGAGTATGCCCGGCATTACCGGCCTTGAAACACTGGCGAAAATAAAGGAAGTAAACCCTACGGTGCCGGTAGTGATGATAACAAAAAATGAAACGGAAAACCTGATGGACGATGCCATCGGCAGCCAGATAACCGACTACCTGATAAAGCCGGTGAACCCAAACCAGGTGCTGCTTTCGCTAAAGAAAATAATAGATAACCGCAGGCTGGTG
Source organism: Ilyomonas sp. (assembly GCA_965247435.1). Taxonomy (GTDB): domain Bacteria; phylum Bacteroidota; class Bacteroidia; order Chitinophagales; family Chitinophagaceae; genus Ilyomonas. The sequence continues at coordinate 5,762,034 of OZ252019.1, forward strand.
GCCGAGAAAACCACGCAGCAATACCAGCAGCAGTTTCGCAACCTGTTTATGGCGCTCAATAGCAATCCGGACCATAATGAGTGGATGGAGATTTACAAGAAACTGATTTATTGGGAACTGGAAATGGAAAAGAGCGACAGCCCCGAAATGCAGGAGGTTTTTCAAACGCAGAAAGGGGAAGCCAATACGGAATTTTATAAATTCATCAGTAAAAACTATGCTTCCTGGATCAACAACCGCAATGGCAATGCGCCCATTATGAGCAATACGTTGTTTAAACAAAAAGTATTGCCGTTTGTAGAAAAGGGAACGCCTACTTTTTTTATTATTATAGATAACCTGCGCCTTGACCAGTGGAAGGCCATACAACCCATTTTTGCGGAGAGTTTCCGCATCCTTGAAGAAGATACCTTTTACAGCATTTTGCCTACAGCTACCCAGTATTGCCGCAACGCCATGATGGCGGGCACAATGCCGATAGAGATAGAACGCCAGTTTCCGCAACAATGGAAAAACGATGATGAGGAAGGAGGCAAAAACCTGTTTGAAGAAGAGTTTTTTAAAGGTCAGCTACGCCGACTCCGGCGGGACGACATTAAGTACAGCTACACCAAAGTGGTGCATTACAATGATGGCCAACACCTGCTTAATAATATTCACAACCTGCTGAATAACGACCTCAATGTGATCATTTATAATTTTGTGGATATGCTTAGCCATGCCCGCACCGAGATGGAGGTTTTGAAAGAGCTGGCAAGTGACGAAGTAAGCTATAGAAGTATTACGCGCAGCTGGTTTGAGCATAGCGCCCTGCACCAGACCCTAAAAAAAATAGCAGATAAAAAAATAAATATTGTGCTGGCCACCGACCATGGCAGTGTACGGGTAAAGACGCCGTATAAAGTAATCGGCGATAAGCAAACCACTACCAACCTGCGGTACAAGCATGGCCGTAATCTCAATTACGATCCTAAAGATGTATTGGCTTTCCGCGATCCCCGCGAGGTGGGGCTGCCCGTACCCAACGTCAATTCTTCTTTCATCTTTGCAAAAGAAGATGGCTTTTTATGTTATCCCAACAACTATAATTATTTCGTGAATTATTATAAAAATACTTTTCAGCACGGCGGTATTTCGCTCGAAGAAATGATTGTGCCGGTGGTACGGATGTGCAGCAAGTAACTGCCTGCTAAATATAGGTCTGGAGAAAAACTGCCGCAGGTACCCAAAATTACAAAAGCGAAGGCGAGAAGCGAAACGTGAATAATACGCTTACCTTCTCGCCTTTTTTAGTCAGCCATTAACTGCCGGCTTATTTACTGCTCGCCATGTTAGAGGCGTTCCACCAATCTTTTATACTATTGCAGCCTGCATAATCATTATCAATATGAATGTAATAAGTAGGAATATGTGTCTTAAACCATTGCTCCAATACCTGCATTTTCTTTTCATCTAAAGCCTTACCTGCAATCTTGTTATAATCGTCTTTCATGTTTTCCACATGCGGCTCTGTGCGGGTTTTAAAATAAATGAGCCGTACATGCTGGGTACCGCGTTCATCGGTATAGGCCACAGGCTGCGAAATATCCCCCGGTTTCATGTTCTTTATCGTAACTACCAGGTCTTTGTCCAACTGATCAATGGTTACGAAAGTAGAACCATCCTGCGCGGTAACAGCACCGCCGGTAAACTTACCATTGTCGTCGTCGCTGTACCTGTTTACCGCCTGGCTAAAAGAAGCGCGGTTATTTACAATATCGGTGCGGATGCTGTCTAATCTTGTTTTGGCAATCGCTACTTCTGCATTGGTAACCGGCGGAATAATAAGGATGTGCCGAACAATCGCATCATCGCCGGCGCGGCTTACCATCTGGATGATGTGCATGCCAAACTTACTTTTTATAACCGGTGAGATTTGTCCTTCCTTCAGGCGAAAAGCGGCTGCCAGAAAAGTAGGATCAATGTTGTGGTCGTTGCGGTTCAAACTAAATTGTCCGCCCTGGTCTTTACTGCCGGGGTCCTGCGAATACACCCGTGCGAGATCAGCAAATTTCTTAACGCCCGTTTCTACCTGCTTTTTTAAATCGAGCAACTGCGTACTTACATAATCCTCCACATCTTTATTCGCCTTGGGGTTAAGCACTACCTGGCTTACCTCCACCTGGCTTTCATAAAAAGGCAAACTGTCTTTCGGTATTTTATCAAAATAATCTTTTACTTCTGTCGGTGTAATTTTTACACTCTCCAATATTTTGCTGCGCATCTGGTCGGCCATCTTGCGCTCTTTAAAAGGCTGGCGGTTATCTTCCTTTATCTGGTAGATGGTTTTGCCTGCAATCTCTTCCAGCGCTTCCTTGGTGCCGTATGCCTGTATAAAGCCGCGTATCTGGTTATCAAGCAAAGCATCCAGGTCTTCGTCGGATACGGGCAGCGAATCTCTTTCGCTTTGCAATACCAATGCTTTTTGTATCAGTTGCCCTTCTAAGAAAGCGCACTCGGGGTTGGGCGGCAACTGCGCATCCTGGCCCTGTCTTTTATAATCGGCAATGGCATTGGTAATATCGCTTTGCAGGATAATTTTATCGCCTACCTGCGCAATAATTTTATCGGCTACCACCCGTTGCTGTTGCTGTGCTCCGGCTATTAATACTCCGGCGCATACAGCTATCATAACTAAGGAAATTCTTTTCATAAATAATTAATACCGTCAAAAATAGCTATTCAGCACTCGTAGCAGCGGTGCGCCAAGGCTTTTAACAAAAAATAATAAGGTAGCTGCTTATTCATCGGATGCCGCAGCTTCTTCTACCACTGTGTTCAAACGTTTTGCCAATGGTAATAATAAAAAGCAGGCGACGATGGCCGCAACGGCGCTGATGGCGAAAAATACCGCTTTGTTGTCAAACTTATCCCAGAAGCCGGCAAGGATACCGGAGATTTTTCCACCCAGCGAAGTAGTGATAAACCAGCCGCCCATCATCAAAGCCGTTAGCCTTCTTGGTGCTACTTTAGAGGTAAGCGATAAGCCAACCGGACTTACAAATAATTCGCTGATGGTAAATACGCCATAGCTGCTGAATATCCACCAGCTCGATGCTTTGTTGAAATAAATATCGGTCGCCAAACAGGCTACCACCATCACCACCGAAGACAAACCTGCAATCAGGGTTCCCCATGCAAATTTGCTGGGTGTGGACAGTTCTCTGTTCCGTCTTTTCATCCAGGTAAAAAAGGCAACTACAACCGGCGTTAAAACAATTATCCAGAATGGATTGATAGATTGATAAATTTCGGTGGATATCAATTTCAAATCCTGCCCTTGCGGCGGGTACTTTTCTTTCGGTAAATTCTGAAAATACAGATCAGTTCCCTGCCTGGTCATCACTTTTCCGTTAGCATCCGATTGTGCCCGAAACTGCTGGTCAACCACCGGTACTTCAGTTGGTTTTGTATTAACTGATTCTAAGAAACCGAACGGCTTTAAGGCAGGTTGAATGGCTTTCGGCGCTTCGCGATCTGTATAAGTTTGCGCCCAGATCGTTAGTGCTGTTGAGTTTTGATTGTAGATGTTCCAGAAGATAATGGAAACACCAAATAGTATTAATAAGGTGCTGATGCGTTTTCTTTCAAAACCTTTTGCTTTGTACCATAAACTGAAATAAAAAAAGATGATGGGCACACAGGCAAAAATGAACGCATCATTTGAGTCGGAGCCTAAAAGATTTCCGGGTAAAAACCAGCCGATAGCGCCGGCAACCAATGCCGGTAAAAACACGCTGGCAAATATTTTTCCTATCGGCATATCGCCTTCCTGAACCGGTTTTATAACGTCGGCATGTTTTACATCCTTCAATCCAAAAGCAAACCATATCAAACCGATTACCATTCCAAAACCTGCAGCCGAAAAAGCAATGCCCCAGCCGTTGTTATCCTGGTATTTATTATGCAGGTAAGCGGCAACAAAATTACAGATGAACGCTCCGATGTTGATGCCCATGTAAAAGATATTGTAGGCAATATCTTTTTTAGGTTTGAGGTCGGGCCTGTTATAAATATTACCTAATAACGTACTGATGTTGGGTTTGAAAAAGCCATTGCCAACGATCGCCGAAAATAAACCGGCGTACATCACCGCATCGCTGCCATTCAGTGCAATTAAAAAATAGCCAAGCGCTAATAACGCGCCGCCTAAAAAAATTGATTTGGCGTAACCTAAAATTCTGTCTGCAACGAGGCCGCCGATAAAAGGCGTTAAGTATATTAATGCAACATAAGTACCCACAATGCTTACTGCTGCTGCCGTATCCAGGCCTCTTCCGCCATGGCCAACCGTATCATGCAAATACAGATAGAAAATACCGATCATTAAGTAATAGCCAAAGCGCTCCCACATCTCCGTAAAAAACAATACATATAAGCCCCTTGGATGCTTGGCGTTAGCAGCAGCAACTGTATTCATGAGTATTTATTTTTGCTTCGCTCAAAGTACAGGAAAATCATTTACAATCTAAATTTTACTTTCGCAGCCACTTACAACTTAAAGCAGTTACATGAATATTCTTTTATTGGGCGCCGGCGGCCGCGAGCATGCACTGGCGTGGAAGATGCAGCAAAGTCCGCGTTGTACACAATTGTTTATAGCGCCGGGCAATGCCGGCACGGCGCAATGCGGAAGCAATACAGCGATTAATATAAACGATTTTGAAGCTGTCAATGCATTCTGCGAAGATCAAAAGATAGACATGCTGGTGGTTGGTCCGGAAGAGCCGCTCGTGCGGGGTATCTATGATTTTTTTCAGGCCGAAGGCACCTGGAAAGGGATCGTTATCGGGCCTTCTGCAGCGGCTGCACAATTAGAAGGCAGTAAAAGTTTTTCCAAAAGGTTTATGCAGCGGCACGGCATTCCTACAGCGGCGTACGAAGAGTTTGATGAAAACAGTTATGAGCTGGGTAAAAAATATATACAGCGGCATAGCCTGCCCATTGTATTAAAGGCCAATGGCTTAGCTGCCGGAAAAGGCGTAGTTATATGCAATAGTACCGAAGAAGCGCTGCATGCTTTTGAGGAAATGATTGTGCATAAACAGTTTGGAGCAGCTTCTGCCAAAGTAGTGATTGAGCAATACCTTGAAGGTGTTGAAGTAAGCGTGTTTGTAATAACGGATGGCAGCGGCTATAAAATAATTGGTCATGCTAAAGACTATAAGCGTATCGGAGTAGGTGATACCGGCTTAAACACCGGCGGGATGGGCTGTGTAAGTCCCGTGCCTTTTGTTACCGATGCATTTATGCAAGATGTAGAACTTCGGATTATACAACCCACTATTAATGGTATCCGGCAGGAAGGATTAATTTACAAAGGCTTCGTATTTTTTGGTTTGATAAACGTACTGGGCGGGCCGATGGTGATAGAATACAACTGCCGTATGGGCGATCCGGAAACCGAAGTGGTGCTGCCGTGTTTGAAGAATGATCTTGTTGAACTGTTTATGGCAATGCATGAGTCGGCACTGCAGAATATAATGATCGAAACCGATGAGCGCGCCTGCTGCACGGTAGTAGCTGTAAGCCAGGGCTATCCCGGAAGGTATGAGAAGAACAAACAAATACAATTTGGTGTGGCTAACGGCGGGAACGCTATCATTTTTCATGCCGGCACAAAGCAGCAGGGCAATGATGTGGTAACTAATGGCGGACGTGTGTTGGCAGTAACCTCATTTGGCAATTCCATCAGTGAAGCGGCGCATGGGGCAAGAGAAGCGCTGATGACCGTATCGTTTGAGGGCATGTATTACCGAAGGGATATCGGGTATGAATTCGAGTAAAAGGACAGCGGTTACAGGCTTATATTTATAGTATAATTTTTGCCGGCTCTGCTTTTGATTTTAAAGCTTCTTCGCTTTTACGTTCGGGACTTGAACATTTACCGGCTATAAATTTTTGTTGTTATTAAGTCTTAAGCGGCATAATAAAAAAATATTTTGCCGTATTGCGTTTCTTTCTTTTACTTTGTAATTCAAAGTGCTTTTTATGGATGAACAGTTGCAGCATTTAAATACCCTGAAAGATATCAAGCAGATGATGGAGCGGAGCAGTCGTTTCATCAGCCTGAGCGGCCTGAGCGGTATCGCTGCCGGCGCCTGCGCATTAACGGGCGCCTGGTTTGCAAATGGCGTAATACAAGGCAGCAATGAAAACAGTTACAGGGAAATAAGAGCGATGCGGCACTCAGGCGAAACAGAACTGCACAACGGACCGTCACTGCAGGCTTATATGAGTAGCACCCTGTTTCAGATTGCATTACTTGTACTGGCGGCCGCACTTTTACTCGGTTTTTTATTTACCTATTTACGCAGCAAAAAAAACGGGACGCCTATCTGGGGCGCTACTGCAAGGCGGTTGCTAATTAATGTAAGTATCCCGATGCTGGCTGGGGGTATCTATTTATTGAAACTGATTGACAGCGGCAGCTATGGCTTAATTGCGCCCGGCTGCCTTATCTTTTATGGCTTAGGTTTGCTGAACGCCAGTAAATACACGCTTACAGAGATCAGGTACCTGGGCTATGCGCAAATATTGTTAGGTATAATCAGCCTGTGGTTTGCCGGCAACGGCTTATTGTTTTGGGCGCTTGGTTTTGGCGTAATGCATATTATGTATGGCGCTTTTATGTGGTGGAAATATGAACGGAACTAAAGCATTTAACAGCGCAGCAGTAATGAATAATCCCATCGAAAAACTAAATAAAGTATTTGACAGCCGCATCCGGCTGGGCATTATGAGCGCCCTGATGGTGAATGAGAATGTGAATTACAATTCTCTGAAAGAACTAATGGCAGTTACCGATGGCAACCTAGCCAGTCATTTAAAAACGTTGGAAGATAACGGCTATATTAAAATGAGTAAAAACTTTATCGGGCGTAAGACCAATACTACTTACACCGTTACGAAGGCCGGCGAGAAAGCTTTTAAAGAGCACATAGATGCGCTTGAAAAAATGATTAGATCGTTAGGATAAATTTTTTTGTCTTTTTACTTTGAAATACAAAGTACTTTTTAAATGAAAACATATAAGATATACACTCATTCCGCAATAGCCAGCCGTATCTGGTTTCATACGGTGCTGTCTTTTTCTGCAGGCGCTTACTGCTTTTACATCTTTGAGATGAGCAGTTACCAAGCTCTTTTAGATGGCCTGGGTATTTTGATGACCACTTTTGTTTGTGCCGGCATCGGAAGCATACCCGCATTGCTTATTCTTCACGCTACTGTTTACCGCATCGAACGGTTGTTTATAAGCACGCGGCAACAGTTTGTTCTGCTGTTGCTGCTTCATTTGTCAATTGCTATTGCCTACGGTCTTGCTGCCGCTTTCCTTAGTACTTCATTCAGTTACCGTCCTGTTCTCTGGCAATCTTTTTTTGAAACGACGGGCACAGTAACCGGAGTTCTTTTCGCAGCTACAGGCGTAGCGGTGCTTATCAATTACCGGGCATTAACGAGCTATTTTAACTGCGGTAGCAACAAAACCAATTACCTGAACTATTCATTCAGTCAAATAAACCTTATAAATATGGAACAGCAAGAACAACCTGTAATTGAAACAACAAAGCCTGCAACGCAAAGCAGGCATAACAAAACGCTCATTAAAGCCGGCATTACCGCAGCGCTTATTTTACTGATGCTGATACCCGTGTCTTTTATCCAAAATCTTATAACGGAGCGGCAGGAAAGGCAGGAGCAGATTGTAAAAGAAGTAAGCAGTAAATGGGCGCTGGCGCAAACCATCACTACACCTTATATAGTTATACCCTACTATGCAGATTCATTAAGCAAAGCCAGCCGGTACAACCTTGTTTTGCTACCGGATAATTTAAACGTGAAGAGTGCAGTGTTGCCGGTAGAAAGAGCGCGCTCTATTTATAATGTGTTGCTGTATAAAAGTGATGTGGACATCAGTGGAAATTTTCATTTCGCTTTACCGCAGGATATGAAAAGCGCAGTGATGCTGTACAATGAGGCAAAGTTCTGTATTGGTATCAGTGATTTCAAAGGTATCGAGCAACAGGTAACTGCGCATGTGAATGGCGCCAATGTAACGCTGATACCAGGCCTTCCTGCCAGGCTGGATAGCAACGGGCTTTCAGCACCTATCGCCCTTAGTGCAACTGACTTTTTGGGTAACACTTCTTTTAATCTGGCGCTGCATATAAAGGGCAGCACCAGATTTCATTTTATACCCATGAGTACCAACAGCACTTTTGAAGTGCGCTCGCCCTGGCAGAACCCTTCTTTTGATGGCAGTGTGATACCAACCGATAAAAGCCTTAATGACGGTAAGGCGGGCTTTGATGCGCGATGGAGTTTTAACAATGCCAACCTGCCGTTTACCAATGTATTGGCGGGCAGTGATATTAAACCTTACAGCGACCTTGCCTTTGGGGTAAGTCTTGTACAACCTGCCGATCAGTACGCCAAAACAATGCGCAGTGTAAAGTATGCGATTCTTATTATCGGGCTTACGTTTGCGCTGTTCTTTATCGTAGAGTTGCTGCAGCAAAAAGCGGTGCACCCGGTGCAATATGTGCTCGTAGGGTTGGCGCTGGTGATCTTTTATTCATTACTGGTATCTATCAGCGAGTTTATTCTTTTCAGCTACGCTTACAGCATTGCTGCTGCGGCCACCATAGTTCTCATTACACTATATACTAAAAGCCATTTTAAAAGCTGGAAAACGACCAGTGTTTTTTTCAGCGTACTTACTGGTCTGTATGCATTTATTTATGTACTCATCAGCCTCGAAGATACGGCGCTGCTGGTAGGCAGTATTGCGCTCTTTGCAGTATTGGCAATTGTAATGTATGCAAGCCGTGGCATCAACTGGTATAGGCCTGCAGCTGCAAACGAAAATCAGTCGTTGCTGGCATCCGGAGTATAAATCCGTTGTTTATCCATACCGGTAAAACCGGTATGGATTATTCTGAAAACACTTCTGAAATCAGTAATATGAAAACCGCTTCCATAATTACACACCTTGCTGCGGCAGCGCTGTTAAGCACTCTTGCGATACTGATATACGCTGCGGTGCAGCAATCCTATCGCTCGGCTGCCAACGACCCTCAAATACAAATTGCACGCGATATAGCCAACGACATCGGGTTACACCGTGCTTATCATGATTTTATCAACAGCATGGTTAATCCGCAGCAAAGTCTTGCTCCTTTTATACAACTGTACGATGGTAGCGGGCAGTTGATCCTTTCCGGCAATGCCATTAATCAGATACCATTTACTATTCCGAAAGGCGTATTAACTATTGCAAAGCAGCACGGTGAGAATGTAGTTACGTGGCAGCCGGCAGCCGGTGTTCGCTTAGCTGCCGTAGCGGAATACACCGGTAATACAGATACAGCGTATGTGGTGGCTGCCCGCTCTTTGCAGGAAGTGGAAAACCGGGAGCGTAACCTGCGTACAATGGTTATTGCCGCATGGGCTGTAGGCTGCTGCATTATAGCCATGCACGGGCTTATTCAAAGATTTATCATTAAACAATGAGTGGATTATATGCCGGTAAGCGTTGGTTAGTTTTTCTTTTAAGTATTCAAAATAAAATAAATTATCTTCTATGAACAACAGTATAAAATGGGTAAAGCACTTCACTAACAATCTTACACGGTTGCGGATAGACTGGACGATAGCGCCTGCTGTTACTGCAGCGGAAACGGCTGTTATTCTTTCTTCTTTACAAGCCTGGCAATTAGGCGAAACTTCTGACGGTAGCCAACTGCTTTGCGCCGCTACAAAATATGCACTGGCAACGGGAGAGCCGGCGTACATAGATGCGATTGCGCTGTTTATAAAAGAAGAGCAAAAGCATGGCAACAATTTAGGCCGGTACCTTGCTATAATTGGTGAAAAAAGAATTAAGCAAAATTGGGGCGACACCTTATTCCGGAAAATCCGCCACCTCAATACCAGCATGGAATGGTGGACGCTGGCGGTAATAACCGTAGAAAGCGCCGCGCAGGTATTTTATCAATCATTAAAAGACGCTACCGGCTGCCCGTTGTTAAAACAAATATGCACTGATATACTCATAGACGAAGCAGATCATATAAATTTTCAGGCCGAGCGTATGCAGCTTATTTACAGCAATAAGCCAACAACGTTGCGATGGCTGCGCAGGAAATGGTACAAGCTGTTTTACTTTTCTACTGCTTTTATTGTATGGGCGGCGCATCGTAAAGTTTTTGAAGCAGGCGGCAATAATTTTAAGCGATACTTTAAAAAGATGAGCGTAAAATACAGTAAAACACTGGGCCGGTTAAACAGTCCGGCTGCAATAAATGCTGTGGATGATGCTATAACAAAGCGCATCAGCAACCTTAAACCTTTCTTAAAAACGGTATTGAATTAATCGTTAACAAAACCAATTATAAACTTTTTACAGCGTATGCAATCGCAGTTAACCGGTATGTATAAAAGACAAACAGTATTCCGCGCCTTCGAACACGCATTTAACGGCCTGAGGTATTTTTTTCTGCATGAGCGGAATGGTAAAATACAATGCGCATCAGCAATAGCGGCAATATGTTTTGGTGCATGGCTGCACATCAGCGCCATAGAATGGGTATGTATTTTATTGTGTGTTGGCGCAGTTTTATCGCTCGAAATGATGAACAGCGCCCTCGAAAAGTTGTGTGATATTGTAAAAGAAGACTATCACCCGGCCATTAAAATTATAAAAGATGTAGCAGCGGCCTCGGTGCTTTGGGCATCACTCATCAGCATTGCAGTTGCTTGCTGCATTTATCTGCCTAAAATATTTTTATATGTTTAAAAAAATAACAGGCTTTGAAAGAACCCTGCTGCTGTCTATCGGCTTTACGCTCAGTTTGCTTCTTGCCCGGTTTCTGTTTACCGGCGATTATACCTATTTCTTTTATCCATGGAACCTGGTGTTAGCGGTATTGCCTTACCTTTTTTCACGACAGCTAAATGCCGGGAACAAGAAATGGATAAATGCTTTACTGCTAACGGGCTGGCTTCTGCTGTTGCCCAATGCGCCTTACCTTATCACGGATGTCTTTCATTTCCATCAGCGCTATGGCGTTCCTTTATGGTTCGATTTGGTGCTTGTTATTTCCGGAGCCTGGAATGGCCTGTTACTTGGCCTGGTATCGCTCATGCAAACGGAGCGTTTTTTAGCGGTGCAGTTAAAACCTTTATGGGTAAAACTGATATGTGTGGCAGTTGCCTTGCTATGTAGTTACGGCGTTTATATCGGCAGGTACTGGCGGTTTAATAGCTGGGATGTGGTTGCACAACCCAAAGCTTTGTTTAAAGCTTCTGCACACAGCGTTTTTCATCCGCACCAGAGTATTCAGTTATGGGCTTTCACGGTAGCTTTCGCAGCTTTGTTTTATATAGTATTTCTTACCATCAGGCAATTAATAGCTGCAGGTAACGAGTTGGGTACAAAAAGCAATACTCTTTAATAGTAACTAAAACGATATACAATAAAAAAGCAGGAGTGGCTAAACTCCTGCTTTTTTATTGAAAGTTTTTGCGGTTATAGATGAGCAGCAATCTTTTTATCTAATACAGATTTTGGCACTGCGCCTATTTGCTTATCCACTACTTGTCCGCCTTTTATAAACAAAATAGCAGGGATGGAAGTAATGCCATAGTTAACGCTCAGATCCGGGTTCTGATCTACGTTTACTTTACCAACATTTATACGGCCGCTATATTCTTTAGACAATTCTTCTATCACAGGGCCGATTGCACGGCAAGGACCGCACCATTCTGCCCAAAAATCTACAACTGTTAATTTATCGCTTTCCAGCACACTGGCCTGAAAGTTTGAATCGGTTAATTCTAAAGCCATAATTGAAATTATTTTATTGAGTTAATAGTTGCAAAGATAATTCCAAAGCAGTGCGAATGCAGAAATGGCCTGTTGTTGCATTTAATTTGATGAACTTATGACAGTAAAGCCTGCCGGGCAAGAAACTCCAGCTTATGGTTGGCATCTATCAGCTTACCGGTAAGTTCTTTGTTTTCTTTGCGCAGATTATACACTTCAAAAGCCCGCTCTATAAAGATTCGTATTTCATCTTCATGCCAGGGCTTGGTAAGGTATTTATAAACCTGCCCGCGGTTGATGGCATCTATTACCGCATTAATATCGGTATAGCCGGTTATTAATATTCGTATCGGATCAGGATACACCTGTAAAATAGATTCAAAAAATTCGATGCCTGTTGTTTTAGGCATCCGCTGATCACTGAGAATAACGTGAATGTTTTCCCGCTCAATTATTTGCTTGCCTTCTTCTGCAGACTCACATACAAAAACATTAAACGTGCGGCGGAACGAGGCTTTAAAGGCGATAAGATTATGCCTTTCATCATCTATGTACAAAACATTAATCATAAGGAAATATTTGTTAATGAATATTGGAAATTGGTTTTGTTGATTGTGTTATTTGTTTTAGTTTTTGTACTGCAATCCTTACTATTAAGTTAATATTGCAAGATGCTAATCCTTCTATATGTTTACAAATTTAGACATTACTCTGCTGCTTTGCAGCGATGGATGTGGAATGCATTGAATTTTAAGCTAAATTTATCCTGACATTAATCCCACAAATGGAAGCTAATACAGACATCTGCATCAGAGCTTTTAGAGCTCCGGATGATCCTGAAACTTGTTTTAAGTTTATACAGGGGCATAGAAAAGTATTGTCAATATACGGTATAGAAAATATTACTACCAATACAGAAGAATGGGTATATAATCCATCCATTTTTGTTGTAGTTGTAGAGTCGCTTGATAAAGAAAAATTATTTGGTGGTGCAAGGCTGCAGGCGGCCGATGGTATCAACATGTTGCCGATAGAAGAAGCAACCGGAAAAATGGATCCAAAAATCCATGATGTTGTAAACCATCATTCACAGTTCGGAACAGGAGAATTGTCTGGCCTGTGGAATTCCAAAGAAGTAGCCGGGTTAGGTATCGGCAGCTTATTTCCCTCACGTGCATCCGTTATAATAGCAGAGCAGATCGGTTTAACTACCATGTTTTCATTGTGTTCGCCTACCACTGTTCGTTTTAATCAATGGATTGGCAGCAGTATTTTAACTTCTGTAGGAAATAACGGCACCTTTTATTATCCAAAACTTGACCTGCTGGCTACTGCTTGCTTTCTTGAAGATGTTGTTACTTTAAAAAATGCGCATCCGCGCGAGCGGGATAAAATGCTTTATCTGCGAAATTATCCCACAGCAATTGTAACAGAAAAATCTCCTTTCAAAAACCTGCATGTAAACGTGCACTATGACCTGGCAATTTCCTCTGCTGATAAGAATGAATTCAAGCTTAAGAAAGAGCCGGCTCAATAGTGAATTAATTGCCGGCAAATAAGCATTTCTCCCTTCCCTCTTTAAGTGACCGGTTTAATAAAATTTTAATTTTATGATCTCTTCCTTTGCACAGTTTCTTGCAAAAAAGGTTAATGCTTCAGAAGAAGATAAAGATATAGTACGACCTGTTTTTTTTCGCCTGGTAAACACGGACGAAAGACAGCAACTGGAAAATCTCATCAGCAATAATCCATCCATCCGGCTATACGATCGTATGAGTGAGCAGTTAGCCGAACTGATGGCAATAAAAAACCTTTCGCAACATAAAAACGCAGTTGGCGCAGGGCAGCTAATAGAGGCACACCTTAACCATATACCGATGGAAGAGTATGGCGTATGGGTTTTTTATCCATGGTTAAATAAGATAGTGCATATACTTGATGAAGAAGAGTTTATAGAAGTGCGTACCAACCGCAACCAGCACAAAATAACCAAAGGCGAGCTGGCCGTTTTACGTAAGAAAAAAATTGGTATCATCGGCTTATCGGTAGGCCAGTCTATTGCAAGCACTTTAATGCTCGAGCGCTGTTGCGGTGAGCTGCGGCTTGCCGACTTTGATGATCTTGAGCTAAGCAACTTAAACAGGATTAAAACCGGCTTGTACAACCTGGGCTTAAAAAAGATTGTTCAGGTTGCAAGAGAAATTGCAGAAGTAGATCCCTATATTAATGTGGTTTGCTGCACCGACGGAATTACTGAAGCGAATATTGATGACTTTCTGGTTAAAGATGGAAAGCTGGACCTGTTAATAGAGGAATGTGATAGCCTGGATATAAAGATTTTATCCAGGGTAAAAGCAAGGCAATACGGCATTCCGGTAGTAATGGAAACAAATGACCGCGGCATGGTAGATATTGAACGGTTTGATCTTAACCCGGAGTACCCTTTGCTGCATAACCTGATAGAAAATATTAGCTGGGAAGGATTAAAAAATCTTACTACCGAACAAAAAGTACCGGTAATGATGAAGCTGGTTGGGTTTAGTACAGTGTCTGCGCGTGGCAGGCTTACGTTGCTCGAACTGGGCCAAAGTATTGCTACCTGGCCGCAGCTTGCTTCTACCGTGGTTATGGGCGCGGGCATTGTAACCGATGTTGCAAGAAGAATATTATTAAAGCAGTTAAGCGTTTCGGGGAGATTTTATATAGATGTGGAGAGTATAATCCGCGATGCTGCACCGCCCGGCGCATCTTATACGCCGCCGGTGCTTAAAGAATTAACAAGAGATGAAATGTTAAGCATCGCCGGTACTATTGCGGCTGGCGGTGAGGTAAACCATCAATATCCTTCGGAAGATTTTATAAAAGCCGTTGTTAGGGACGCTGCTACTGCGCCCTCCTCCGGCAACGATCAGCCCTGGAAGTTTCTTTACAACAAAGGAAGCCTCTTTCTTTTTCATGAAGCTGCAAGGTCTTATTCATTCGGCGATTATAAAAACAGAGCCTCCTATATTTCCTTAGGTGCAGCTATAGAAAACGTAGTACTTAGTGCACACTATCATCAGCGGGAAGTAGCTGTACAGCTTTTTCCCAAGGCAGGCAACGACAAGTGCGTAGCTGTTTTTAATTTTAAATCTGCTGCTGACGGCACTACCGAAAAGCGCCAACAGGATGGTTTGTACCCGTTTATAACTGAAAGATATACCAACAGAAAAGTAGTGCCTAATGATCCCGCGCCGGAAGCGGTACTGCAACAGTTGTTGCAAGCAGCCGAAAGTATAAAAGGCGCAACTGCTTATTTTGTTTCGGATAAAGACAACCTGCAGGCATTGGGTACTATAATTTCTGCCGGAGACCGCATTCGGATAATGGATCCGCAGGGCCACTACGATTTCTTTAACCGGGAAGTGCGATGGACAACAGCAGAAGCGGAGCTAAAGCGAAACGGCATGGATGTAGCAACGCTGGAGCTTCCGCCAACGGCTCAAATGGCATTGCAACTGGTTAAAAATGATACTATAATAAATGTGCTGCGCGATATAAACGGATTGCAGGCATTTAAGAATACCTCTGTCCCCAACGCTGTAAATGCTGCTGCCATGGGGCTTATAACAATGCCTTCTTTTGATGCCACAGACTTTATAAACGGTGGCCGGGCAGTGCAGCGGCAGTGGCTTAAGGCTACAGCATTGGGCTATGCCTATCATCCTATGGTGGTGCCGTTGTACCTTTTTTACAGAACTGTTTTTGGTAATGGCGAAGGGTTGAACTTAAACACTTTTAAGGAAGTAAATGATTTGCATAAACGATTTTTGCAGGTATTTCCCGGCAATGAGCAAAGGGGAGAAATTTTGTTATTCCGGATTTTCAGGGCAGAGAATGTAGTGAAGCGCTCGTTACGGTTACCACTAAATGAAATTTTATTTACTTAAATAAATATGAAAGTCAGGCATGGCATACTACCCAACTACAGGCTACTTTTGTTAAGGTCGTGTTTTGTCCTTGTTTTATTGTTTTCAACATCTGTTTTACCGGCACAGGAAACTATCGTTATTGTAAAACAAAAGCTCCCGCTTTCTATTGGTAAAAACATCGCTGTGCTGGTAGATAACAACGAGCGATACAACAGCGCTAACATTCTGGTTCAGAAAGCGTTCACAAACAGTGATAAACCGGTACCTTTATTTAATGCACCGAAAAACAATATCTGGATCAGGTTTAAAATACAAAACTCCGGCAGCAATCCAAACCTGAACCTGTCTATTAATTATGCTGATATTTCCAGTATCCTGCTCTACGAAAAAGACAGTTCCAATAAACTGCGCCTTGTAAAAAATTCAGGAAATAATATCGAATTTTATAAAAGAGGCGATGATAACATCAACTATAATTTTAATCTTAATCTGAAGCAAGGCGCAGCAAAGGTTTTCTACCTGCATGTCAGCAGCCTGCATCCATACGAGCTGCCCATTTTTATAAATGACATTCACACCATCAGCCTTACCAGTTTCAAGGAAAATTTAATTATCGGGCTTTACTGCGGTATCATTCTTTCCACCATTTTATACAACCTGTTTTTATTTTTCGCTACGCGGGATAAAAACTATTTTTTCTATGTTGCTTATCTCTTTATCCTATGGTTTGCACAAATCACTTTTGAAGGATGGGCCTTTAAGTTTTTGTGGCCTTTATTTCCGGAGCTTAATTCTTATGTTGTTATATGCACATCCCTTTTAGGTGGAATTATGGGAATAGTGTTCGCTAAGTTTTTTCTAAATACTGCTTTTTATACGCCGCTGCTCAACAAAGCGTTGTCAGTACTTATTATATTTTATATTTTGGGTATTGCAATAAGTTTCTCCAGTTATTCCTGGATAAGCTATATGGTATTTAATTATGCAGGTATTGCCGCCAGTATTCTTTTATTGTACACATCTGTTGTTATTTATAAAAAAGGAAATACCTCAGCCCTCTTTTACTTAATAGCCTGGTCAGCCTTTTTATTAGGGTTTATCATTTATCTGTTAAAAAATCTCAATATCATTCCGTTCAACGATTTCACGCATTTTATTTTATATATCGGATCTGCCTTAGAGGCAGTGCTGCTGTCTTTTGCGCTGGCCAACAAGATTAATATTCTGCGGAATGAAAAAGAACAGTCGCAGGCAGAATCGTTACGTATCTCTAAAGAAAACGAGCAGTTGATTCAGCAGCAAAACATTGTGCTGGAGCAAAAAATTACCGAGCGTACACAAGCGCTTGAATTAACGTTGAGCAATCTTAAAGATGCACAGATGCAGCTCGTAGAATCAGAGAAAATGGCTTCGCTGGGTCAGCTTACTGCGGGCATTGCACATGAGATTAATAACCCCATCAATTTTGTAAAAAGTAATGTAAGGCCATTGCAGCTTGATGTACACGATTTGTTTGAACTGATAAACCGGTATCAGCAATTGCACACCGCACCCGAACACAAAGAGCTGCCGATGCTAACCGAAATAAAATCATTCGAAGACAAGATAGATCCCGATTTTATAAAGGAAGAGATCGAGAACCTGATAGGCGGTATTGAAGAAGGCGCCGAGCGTACGGCTGAAATAGTGCGAAGCCTTCGCAACTTTAGCCGCCTCGATGAAAGTGAGATAAAAACAGCCAACGTTCATGAGGGTATAGACAGTACATTGGTGCTGTTGAAAAACACAATACCTGCGTATATAAAAATTGTACGCGATTTTAATGCAAACGGGGAGATAGAATGCTATCCCAGTAAGCTGAATCAGGTGTTTATGAATATCCTTACCAATGCAGTGCAGGCTATCAAAACTAAAAGTATGCATGGCAATGAAACTGTCACCATTAGCACCTGCGACTCGGAAGGCTACATGAAAATAAGTATAAAAGATACCGGTGTCGGGATGACGGAGGAAGTTAAACATAAAATTTTCGATCCTTTTTTCACCACTAAAGAAGTAGGCGAGGGTACCGGACTGGGCATGTCTATTACCTTTAAAATTATCGAAAAACACCAGGGTAAAATTGCTCTGGTTTCGTCGCCCGGCAACGGCTCCGAAATAATTTTAAGTATTCCATATCAGCAATCACACATTTCAACCATCTTCAAGACCGATGACGACGAACAAGGAACGGATTAAAATACTGTATGTAGATGATGAAAGCAGAAACCTAACCGCTTTCAAAGCCAGCTTCAGGCGGAGCTATGATATATTTACAGCTATTTCTGCTACCGAAGGTGCACAGTTGCTGCAGCAGCACCCGGTGCATATTATTATTGCCGACCAGCGTATGCCGCAGATTACCGGTGTTGAGTTCTTTCAATCCATTCGCAAAACGTATCCAAACGCAATCCGCATCTTACTTACGGGCTATACCGATGTAAATATTATTGTAGATGCTATTAATAAAGGCGAAATCTTCCGGTTTATCAATAAGCCATGGAACGAGTTTGAGATGCACAATGCCATAAAAAATGCGTATGAGCTATATACGGTACGTATGCAGTTGTACCAAAAAATTGAGGAGCTGGAAAAATCAAACCACGAGCTCAACCGCCTGGTGTACAGCACTTCGCACGATCTGCGCTCGCCGCTTGCTTCCATCATCAGTATTATTAATCTTTCTAAAATAGAATCTTCGCCGGAAGATTATGCCAACTATTTTAATATGATTGAAGTGTGTGCTACGCGCATGGATACATTCATCCTGAAAATTATAGAATACTATAAAAGTGTGCGGGTAAATGAAGATAATACCTTTATAGATTTTGCCCAGGTAGTGCAGGAATGTTTTGACCTGTGCAGCATACAAAATATTAAAATTACCTTCCGGCAGCACATTACACAGCCGGTGCCTTTCTGGTCAGATTATTTCAGGCTATCGGTCGTGCTTAATAACCTGCTGTCCAATGCGGTAAAATACCAGAAGCCTTCTGAACCTAACCCGGTAATTACTATTAAAGTGAATGTAGATGTAAACTATGCAACAATTATTATTGAAGATAACGGCATTGGCATACAGGCACAAAACTTAGAAAACATTTTCCAGATGTTTTTTCGCAGTACAAAAAATGCTTCCGGCCTTGGCATTGGATTGTATATTGTAAAAGAAGCTGTTATCCGGCTCGGCGGGGAGATAGAAGTGAAATCCGAATTTGGCGAGGGCACTTCCTTTCATGTACAGATACCCAACCGCTACGAAGAAGAAAACAGTCAGCAGTAATGCTTGCAGTTATTCCATTTTACTTTAAAAATGGTAATTGCTTTTAGTAACTAAAAGCCTTTTTAATGGTAATGCTTCTTCCTATCTTCATCCCCCAATAAAACAACTATGAAAAAAACCTTACTGATAATCTATGCCATTGCACTTTTTGTTTGCCTGCAATACGGGGCCGGCGCAGCTTTTAGAGATAAAAAGCAAAAGATACAACAGCATACAGCCGATAATACCCTTACCAAAGAAGAAAAAGCACAGGGCTGGGCATTGCTCTTCAACGGTACAACGATGCAAGGCTGGCGTACCTATCAGGGCAAGCCGCAAACCTCCTGGTATGTAAATAATGGTATAATGGGCTGCAGGTTCGATACCAGCCACAATTATGAGCATGCAGATTTAATAACAGAAAAAGAATATACTAATTTTGAATTATCACTCGACTGGAAAATAGAACCGGAAGCTAACAGCGGTATCCTGTATATGGTAAATGAAAAGTATGAATATCCTTTTTACAGCGGGCCAGAATACCAGTTGCTGGATGATAGTTCTTATCTTAACAATCCAACGGATCCGATTCATGCTTCGCAGAAATCCGGCGCCAATTACGATATGGATGCACCTGCTGCCAATGCATTAAAGCCAACAGGCGAATGGAATAATACAGTGATAAAAGTAAACAATAAGCATGTAGAGCACTGGCTGAACGGACAAAAAACGGCAGAATATGAAATCGGCTCAGCTTCCTGGCAGCAGCATAAAGAAAAGAGTAAATGGAAAGAGGTAGTTGGCTATGCCGCCACTGCAACCGGCCATATAGATTTGCAGGATCATGGCGGCGGCGTGAGTTTTAAAAATATCAAAATCAGGCCCGTAAGAGGCAATTATTTCATTAAATAAACACGCGTTACGGTTCATTGATAATTTTGCACTTTTAATAATCAGCAACAGCTTTATATATACCATATTATAATGTTTTAAAAGAGGTGGCGCGCCGCCTCTTTTATTTTGCAGCAATGCGGTATATATTAATCGCCTCAAATCCTGTTGCAGGCGCCAATAGTTGTTTATCAAATATTGTCTGTAAGCTTATTGATGCCTGCACTCTTGTTATATTTTTTTCTGATTTGTGTTTATAATGGAATTTGCAATTGCCGGAGTTGTCTGCATCAGCCTGCTATTCATTTTGCTGCTTCGCCAACTTCCGGCCTGCCGCCGCTTTTACCTTCTGTTTTTGGTATCCCTGTTCAGTTTTACAACCCTGCAACTGCCATTTTTTCACCTTCTTACCCATGGCATAATGATTGATTATTCTTGCTGTAAATCAAAAAGCTTACTTAAAGCATACAATTAAAAATATGGGAAAAATAATAGGAATAGACCTTGGTACAACCAACAGTTGCGTTTCGGTAATGGAAGGCAATGAACCTGTTGTAATAGCCAATGATGAAGGGCGCCGCACAACGCCTTCGGTAGTTGGGTTTTTAAAAAATGGCGAGCGTAAAGTTGGTGACCCTGCAAAACGCCAGGCAATTACCAATCCGCAAAATACCATTATGAGCGTAAAACGCTTTATGGGCCGTCGTTTTGATGAAGTAACGAACGAGATAAGCCACTGGAGTTATAAAGTAAGTAAAGGTGATAATAATACGGTACGCGTGGATATTGACGGCCGTATGTACACGCCGCAGGAAATTTCTGCCATGATATTGCAGAAAATGAAAAAAACGGCTGAAGACTACTTAGGCCAGGAAGTGAATGAAGCGGTGATTACCGTGCCGGCTTACTTTAATGATGCACAGCGCCAGGCTACTAAAGAAGCCGGTGAAATTGCCGGTTTAAACGTTCGCCGTATTGTAAACGAACCTACTGCAGCAGCACTTGCCTATGGTTTGGATAAAGCCGGCAAAGAACAAAAGATTGCAGTGTTCGACCTTGGTGGCGGTACATTCGATGTATCTATCCTTGATCTTGGCGACGGTGTATTTGAAGTAAAATCCACCAATGGCGATACCCATCTTGGCGGTGACGATTTTGATAAAGTAATTATGGACTGGCTGGCAGAAGAATTTAAAAGAGATGAAAATATTGATCTCCGCAAAGACCCGATGGCCTTACAGCGCCTGAAAGAAGCGGCTGAAAAAGCGAAGGTTGAATTAAGCTCTTCTTCCGAAACAGAAATTAACCTGCCTTATGTTACTGCCGTTGATGGCGTGCCCAAGCACCTGGTAAAAAAACTGAGCCGTGCTAAATTTGAAGCTTTGGCAGACAGCCTTTTCACCCGTTGCTTAACACCCTGCGAAGCAGCCCTGAAAGATGCCGGCTACAACAAAAGCGATATAGATGAAGTAATACTGGTTGGTGGCAGTACACGCATACCTAAAGTACAGGAATTGGTAGAGAAGTTCTTTGGCAAAAAGCCGAACCGCAGTGTAAACCCCGACGAGGTGGTAGCTGTAGGGGCTGCCATACAAGGTGCTGTATTAAGCGGCGAAGTAAAAGATGTATTACTGCTTGATGTTACGCCGCTTGGTCTCGGTATCGAAACCATGGGTAGTGTAATGACAACCATGATCCAGAGCAATACAACCATCCCTTCTAAAAAGACGGAAATATTTTCTACTGCCAGCGATAACCAGCCGGGTGTGCAGATACATGTGTTACAAGGCGAACGTCCGATGTCGAGCCAGAATAAAAGCTTGGGTATCTTTAACCTCGACGGCATACCACCTGCACCACGCGGTGTACCGCAAATTGAAGTGACTTTTGATATTGATGCTAATGGTATTTTGCATGTAAGTGCAAAAGACAAAGGCACCGGCAAAGAACAAAAGATAAGGATAGAAGCAGGCAGTGGCTTAAGCAAGGAAGAAATAGAGAAGATGAAGGCCGAAGCAAAAGCCAATGAGGCAACAGACAAGCAAGCCCGTGAAAAGGTGGAAAAATTAAATCAGGCCGATAGTCTTATCTTCCAGACTGAAAAGCAGCTAAAGGAGTTTGGCGATAAAATACCGGCTGATAAAAAAGCGCCGATTGAAACTGCCTTAAGCAAATTGAAAGAAGCGCATAAAAGTCAGGATGCCACTGCTGTGGATGCCGCCTTGGCAGAGATGAATGCTGCATGGACGGCTGCCAGCGAAGAGATATATAAAGCGCAGGCTGCTGGTGCACAACAGCCCGGTGCAGATGCAGGTACGCAGGCTGCCGCCGGCGGAGAAAATGGCGAAACCGTAACCGATGCAGAATTTGAAGAAGTAAAATAATTATATAGCATGTAGTAGAAGCCCTGTAGATAATACAGGGCTTTTTTTATTTTACGGTATAAATGTTGGTGGTTAAATTAAGGCAGATGTTCAGTTGGTGTATGCTTTATTTTGTAACCCGAAGAAAGAAAGCGAAAAGTGTATTCCGGTTAAATTTCTTCCGGAAATCATTACCATATACCTTTCAAAATATAAAATGCCTTCATTTGTTCTGTGCAAAATGTTACCCGTATCTTTACTATCTTAAATAATTAAGGATCCAATAATATTTTAAACCTGAAAACCATGATGCTGTTCATAGCCGGCCTTTCAACCGATTTTGATGATGTTGATCTTAAAGAAATGTTCGAATTGTATGGCGAAGTTGCTTCTGCCAGAATTATTACTGATAGGGCAACCGGAAAAAGTAAAGGCTTCGGTTTTGTTGATATGCCCAATAAAACAGAAGCTGAAGAAACTATTGCTACGCTCGATAATGTGGTTTTAGGCAAGAAGCGGATTTCTGTAAAAGAAGCAGAGCCGCAGCAGGGAAGAGGTGGTGGAAGCAGTGGTGGTGGGTTTGGCGGTCCCCGTGGCGGAGGCGGATATGGCGGCGGTTCGCGCGGTGGCAGCGGTGGCGGTTACAACGGACCCCGCGGCGGTGGAAGTGGCGGATACGATAGAGGCCGGGACGATAAATTTAATAAGCGGTATTAGTATATTGATAAAGGTTGTTCTTAATAAACAGGGCCTTGCTTTGCAGCAAGGCCCTGTTGTTTTTATAGAGCGCCGTTTCATTTCCTCTGAACGCCATTTTAAAACAGATTGCAGGAAAATCCCTTTTGATGCAGGAGGCGCCATTAATGGTGCAGTGGCCGCTGCTTGTATTTCTGCAGGCAACCTGAAAGTAAAACGAAACGCAGTTATTTTAGATAATTTCTTAGCGCTGCTGTTAAACAAACTACGCACCGGTGCCCGTTAAGCAATTGCAGCGTAGTATTACCTATTTATGCTATTTTCCCAGGTTTTACGTGCTGCTACTTTTGCAGTAGAAAATAAAAAAATCAACCCTGTTCCGCAGCCTAACACTTATGCTTCTTATCAGCGCTTTAGTATCCTGTAGCAAACAGGTAAATAAACCTGCAAATCCGGGCGGCGATACCGGAGGCGGAGAAATGCCTCCGCCCACTACAGAAAATTATTACGTAAAAATGAAAATGAATGGTGCTGCCCAAAAGTTTTTCCACCGGCGTTAAAGCCTTGCGAACTTTAAATGACGGCACTTGTTTGATACAAATACAAGGTATTAAGAGCGCCGCCTCTGCCGATGAGATGGACCTTCTGGTATATGCGCTTAATGAGATTAGCGTGGGCGATTATATAGAAGGTGACCAGGCTGCCTATTATATCCTTGGCGTATATGCCCCGCAAAACAGGGCTGATGAGCTGGGTATCTATTTCGGAGGTGTTCAACTTGATAAGGCAGCACCTTTTAAAATTAAAATTACCGGGCTTACGGACAAATATGTACAAGGTACTTTCAGTGGTACCTACTATAATAACCAGGGCAATGGCCGCAATAAGAAAGTAATTACCGAAGGCGAATTTCAGGCACTGCTGCAATAATCTTTTTGCATAAATTTTTTTTCCGGCATCTATTCTTCAACACTATTCCTTTATTATTTTGAGCCGTACCCGTTTATTTTTTGTAAACAAGCATAATCAACGAAAACAGCGGAACCAGCCATACAATGATGCGGAATATCCACAAATAGGTGCGCTGCCTGTTCGCAATCTTTTTCAGGTCGTAAAAAGAATTAATAAATGCTGATAAATCAATACTGGTATCTGCATTTTTCAATTCTCCGTTAAACTGAAGAATTTCTGTTTCAATATATTTTAATACACCAAACTGATTACTCAGCAACACTTCAAGAAGGATGCTGAACAGCAAAGCACCGATAGTTATCAGGATATTCTTAAAACCGGTTTTATTGGTGAAATCGAATTGGGCCAGTACCAGCAGGAAAGCTGCCGGTACGGCAATCAGCTTTGATTGTATATCATTTACCGTAGCATAAATCTTCTTGGTGTATTCCAGCTTGTCTTTATCAACTTTAGATTTAAGGTCGTGGTAAGAAAACTTTTCGAGGTAAAGCAAGTGGCTTTTCAGGTAGTTGTCGTACACTGCGTCTAACGATGTTAGCAGCTTGACAAATCTTTCTGCTGTGGAAAAGGAAAGTAAAAATGAAATCAGTTCGGCCACAAAAATACGCTTGCGTTCTTCGTTATCGTGTGCCGCCTGCAATTGCAGCAACAACTGGTCTAAATAAGGAACAGGGCGTAGTGCATTTTGATTGTATTGCATTAATATGCTCAGCTTTCTTTTATTGAAAAAAACCAGCTCTTTCGGTTCGCCTATATTGCTGATGACATAATCGGAAAGCATACTCAGCACTTCTATAAACCGGAGCACATCTTTATAATTATCTATGACAGGCGGCACATTCGGACCTGTAGAGATAAAGCGGATTTCCTGAACATAAAAGATACCTGCAGGATAGCTGTAAGGGTTATCCTCAATCAGCTCCTGCACTGTTTCATAATAACCGGCCGGGCTTATGTTTCTGGTGTATAATGTAACCGGAACTTTTGTTTCGCCTGCAACGCCGGGCGAAATTTTTTCTATCGCAACCGACTCCTTATTTACGGCAATCACATTTTCTGTAATGCCTGCCGCTGCCAGTGTTTTCAATTGCGTTATTAGCACGGGCGATAGTACAATATACCCATTCAGTTCGCCCTTATCGTAGCGTGGCTGAAGCAATTGCTGGCGTATATTGATTACAGTATCTAATACCGTTTGGTTACTCATCGCTTTCCGAAGATATTGGAAGCTTTTTGGTTAACTGATTTTTTAAATGATCGGGGATATTTTTAATTAGTAAGTTATTTTTATCAGCATCATATATGATGGTGCTGCCGAGGAGTTTGCCATCAAAAACAAGCGTCAGCTCCCTGCTGTTGTAGGTATAATATTTGAGGCTTTTTAAAGTAGGATAACCTCTGAATACGGCACTTACACCATATTTTTCGGCTGATGCGAAACCCATAAATTTCTCCGGTTCTGTTCCGCTGATAAGGCTGGATACAAAGTTAAGCCTTATGTCTTCCTTAGCTTTCATTTGCGCAGCACAATATGCAAATACCAGTTCCTTTGTTGCTTCCGTGTCATTTTTATTATATCTCTGTTCCGATAAGAAATCATTAATTGCCCGCTGCAGACTTTCCGACGATTCTTTTGCAGAGGTGGTATCGGTACAGCCGATAAACCGTTTAAAATAATTGGAAATTTCTTTTTTGCCTTTGGTAAAAGAAAGGTACCGGTTTTCCTGACTGTTCCATCTGCAGCAATTGGTAAAGTTGGCAACATCCAGTTTTTCTATATCCAAACGGGCATTGGCATTCACATCCAGGTTGTCGTTGATGATATAGCTTTCCTTATCGTTTAGTACGATCACTGCTACAAAATCTTCGCTTCTTTCAAAATGGCAAAACAGCACGTAGCCGCCGGTAGCTAATGTTATTTCGTTTATAACAGATTCAAAGTGGAGAATAGCTTTTACCGAGAAGTCGTAAAAACTGGTTTGACCGCATAAATAATTAGTAAGATATGACTGGTAAGGATAATCGGTTGCCGCTTCATCAAAACTGCCATATACAGGATTTGATTTATTATAATACACCTGCTTTACTTCATTCATAAAATTTTGATGCACACCGGTTATCGTTAGCTGCTTGGCCGCTTTGGTAAGTATAGCGCTGCCACCTTGTTTTTTTTCCAGTTTATGAATCACCATATTCTTTACTTGCATAAGGCCGATATTTGATTACTAACAAAATTAGTAAAATGTTGATACAATAAGCTTTTTATTTTGTTTATTGCACAGTGCCGTTTTATTACAGATGTCCAGCATTCGGGTGAAAGGGTGCAGAGACTTTAAAAAAATTTCTCTTTATTTGCAAGCCGGCACTTCACTCATTCAAACTGTTATTCTTTATATTCTTGAAACCAGGGTTATTTAATTTTCGTAATCTCTTTGGTGATGACACTGTTGGATATTGCTTGTTACAACTTGCTGCCATAGAAGCTGATACTACTTGGTTGTATATAATTTGCAGTAAAAGACGAAAACGAACGTATGAAATCGCTCTATATTTTTATATTATTCAGCCTTGTATGCTTTACCGCAAACGCGCAGATGCATATGTCAACTTCTGTATATAATGGCGATACTACTATAAGCACCGATTTTCAAACCCTTTACGGTGCTGATTCCGGCCATACTACCAAACCGGCAGACAATGTAGTAGGCGTACGAACCATTAGCGGAAAAAAGAGCACTTACTGGTTGTTTTTTTACTTTTATCCCTCCGATATACCTGCTGCGGCTGTCA
Source organism: Ilyomonas sp. (assembly GCA_965247435.1). Taxonomy (GTDB): domain Bacteria; phylum Bacteroidota; class Bacteroidia; order Chitinophagales; family Chitinophagaceae; genus Ilyomonas. Next base: position 5,788,827 of record OZ252019.1, read on the forward strand.
CCATTTCCGGCCATCATTATGCTTATTTTAAAACGGCGGAAGACAAGTATTACCGCATACCTTACAGTGGCAAAGCATATACTTATTCTACTAAAGCAAAAGCTGGGTTCTTTATAGATATTACCAGGTATGTCCAACAATTAAAGGATGAGCTGATTACTCATGTACGGCTGCAAACCTCAGTACTTTATCATGAAGTGGAGCTAAAAGAAACCAGCCAGTTTGTGATTGCAGACGTTGTTACAGCACTGCTGTCGCGTTAATTACAGATAAGCAAATAATCTTATTATTCGCTGCTTGCTGCAATTGTAAAATTCACCTGCCTTGAATTTAATCAGCAAAAAAATTAGCCATTATAAACCTGATGAGTAACTGAAGCTGCAGATATTGTTGTTTTGGGAAGTCCTGTTTTTTTGTAAACAGCAGCTTCCAACGCTGCTTATAGTATAACCAGCGCTGAAATAAATAGTATAAACGTCTTAATAAACAATGGATTAAGTTAAATGCGGTATATACATTCAGGCAGGAGGCAAGTGCACCAACCTGTGGGATATTGGATTCCGAACGGGTATGAAACTTCCTGATCGAACCGCACAAACCACTTGCCTCCAGGCCTGAAATACCCTGTCAAAGACGATAGCCATTTCGTGGATAATATTAAGCTAAGGATGTAGTACGTAAGAAAAGTTCCGGTAAAAGGGATAATAAAAGCGGTAAAATAAAAAAAAGGGGCGGCATAAACATGCCTGAGCCCCGGAATCCAATATCAGTCGCATTAGAGTCAACAGTTATGCCGAAAAATTAATAAGTTGATAACGAAACGTTTATTTAAAAAAGGCTGTATATAGTTTCCAATTGTGAGGAACTATCATCCTGAAAATAGAAGCTATGCCTGTTCCGTTTTATACAAAGCTCCGGACAGAATGAGCGCGTTGGTACAATAAAAAATACAGAAGTAGAGGCGTGTATAAAAGCACCGCGCTGCTTATCAGGGCGGGACGGTACTTAGGAGGCATATAACAGCAGTATAATTAATACAGCGCAACTTTTAGTACTGTTCCATCGCCCATGCAGGTTATATACCAGGTGTTTGCATTGTACTGCTTAATGCCTACGGGCAAATTAAACCCGCCTTTAAACGGATGAATAAAGGCGCCGTTTGCCCACACAAGCGCTCCGCTATTCGCTGCAAAGCCTGTTTCTCCAAACGTAGCATACTGCAGGGCAAGCCGGCCTAAGTAATTACCCTGTGCAAGGTCAACAAGCGAAGTAAATCCATCCTGGTAAACAGACACAGCGCCGGATGTTGAAATTTTATAAATAAGCGCCTGCCCGCCGGGAAACGGAAAGCCGAGTAAAGTGGTCACAAGAAAATTTTGTCCGTCATAGATAATACCGGTTGGCACGCTTTCAATTTCCGGGCTGCCTATACCGGTCGTATTAGGTATTCCAGGCACCTCGGCCAGTACAGTATAGTTGCCCTTGCCTTTACGGTGTATGATGGCATTAGCGCCTGCATCGGCAATATACAAGTCACCTTCAGGGCCTTTGGTAAGGTTGTAAGGGTGCGTGTCGTATGCGTTGTGTATAAACGGATACGACAATACAAAACTGCCTATATCCTCATAGGGAATGTTTACAGCGTCCAGTGCTGCATCGCCCGGTGTAAAATGAGATACATCGGCTGTATATAAATAGTTGCCGGCTAATACATACAGCATGCCTTTATCAAGCAGCAAATGCGCCGGGCCTTCTACTTCTCCGGATAACTTATTGTGGATAGAAGACAGGTTGACGATGGCATCAAACGTGCTGCCACCCGGCGTAATAACTACTACTTTTCCATCATTGGCAGCAGTACCGGTTTCGGCAACCCAGATGTTACCGGCCTTATCGGTTTCCAGCCCCATCGGGCTCATCAAACCAGCGGCTGCAGTAGTAATGTGCAGTGTAGGAACGTGCGGATCTTGCTGGCAGCCGGCAAAAAGAAGCAGTACGGCCATACAGGCCGCAGCAAATGATAATGTTTTAAAGCTGGCAGCGTGTTGTAACAAAGCTTTCATGTGTTTTCAGGTTTTTAATGGTTATAAAAAAGGAAAAATATACGGAGGTACAGTCTTGCAGGTTGGCTGGCGGAAGCAAAAATTTAAAAGTGTTTCAGGTTAACTATATTTTTAAAATACTCGAATAAGAAGCAACAAGCGATTGCAAGATAAATATTTTTTAAAATCCTTTTCCGGTGCCCCAAAAAATTCTTGATTGCTGTTAGTATTATATACAGAAACAACAAAAAAGAATGCAGGCAAAAATTTTATATTACCAGTAAGGCAGCAAGGAATGGCAGAATTACGAGTCATATACCGGAGCTGTTCAGGATTTTATTCTGTGTTGATTTTGCATCATCGTTTCTACTTCAGGAAGAAAGTTCAGCCATGTTATTGCAAATATCAGCAGCGCTGCCTCTTTTCTAACGCGGGAGCGGTATGACGATTTTAAAAGGTAACTTTTTTATTTCATCCTTTATTTCTTTACTATTAAAAATCTAATTCTAAATGCCCTCTTAATACACGTTTTTTTAACCACCAGCGCTTTGCAAATAACGCCGGAAACCAATCTTATCCAACGCACTTAACTTTCCTTATTTTAGCCGCTACAATTTACAAGGCTACATGCAGTTTAACAGGGAAAATTTTACTACCGAACAGCTTGCTGCGATTTATAAAAAGTTGCTGTTGCCAAGGTTAATAGAAGAAAAGATGCTCGTGCTGCTGCGGCAGGGCAAGATCAGTAAATGGTTTAGCGGCATTGGCCAGGAAGCCATTGCCGTAGGCTGTACCTATGCGTTGCAGCCGGACGAATGGATTATGCCCCTGCACCGCAACCTCGGCGTTTTTACAACCCGCAATATGCCGCTGCGAAAGCTGTTTATGCAGTGGCAGGGCAACAAGGAAGGTTATAGCAAGGGGCGCGAGCGGAGCTTTCATTTTGGTATAAAAGACCACTATATCTGTGGTATGATATCGCATCTGGGCCCACAACTGGCCATTGCAGATGGCGTAGCGCTCGCTTATAAATTAAGAAAGCAGAACAAAGTATCCCTTGCCTTCAGCGGTGATGGCGGCACCAGCGAAGGCGACTTTCATGAAGCGGTAAATGTAGCCGCTGTATGGAACCTGCCGGCCATATTTTTAATTGAAAACAACGGCTATGGGTTGAGTACGCCGGTAAACGAGCAATACAACTGCGAGCATCTTGTAGATAAAGCCAAAGGCTATGGTATCCAGGGCATACGTATAGATGGCAATAACATCCTCGAAGTGATTGAAGCGATTGGTAATGTACGTAAATACTGCATTGCGCAGCAGAAGCCTTACCTGGTGGAGTGCAATACGTTTCGCATGCGTGGCCACGAAGAAGCGAGTGGTACCAGGTATATACCTCCGGCGCTGTTTGAAGAATGGGGCAGGAAAGACCCGCTAAAAAATTATGAAGATTTTTTGCTGCAGCAAGCCCTGTTGACGGATAAAGATGTGCTGATGCTTCGTGCCGAAATAAAGCAGCATATAGAAGACGAATTGCAGCAGGCGCAGGAAGCTGCCGACCTGCAGCCAGACACCGGTGAGGAAATACGCGATGTATATGCGATGTACGCAGCCGGTTACCGCCGCCCTGCGGTTACCGTAATTGATAACGCTTCCCCGTTGGTTAAGAACGATCATCCATCAACCGAAAAGCGGTTTGTAGATGCCATCCGGGAAGGATTGCACCAAAGTATGCAGCAACACAACAATCTTATCCTGATGGGGCAGGATATTGCGGAATATGGAGGTGCTTTTAAAATTACCGAAGGCTTTGTGCAGGAATTTGGTAAGGCGCGCGTGCGCAATACACCACTGTGCGAGAGCGCGATAGTAGGAACAGCCCTCGGGCTCAGCCTTGAAGATTTTAAGAGCATGATGGAAATGCAGTTTGCCGATTTTGTAACGGCCGGCTTTAACCAGATTGTAAACAACCTCGCCAAGATACATTACCGCTGGGGACAACCTGCCGATGTGGTAATACGTATGCCTACCGGCGGCGGCATGGACGCAGGGCCCTTTCATAGCCAGAGCAATGAAGCCTGGTTTGTGCATACGCCCGGTTTAAAAGTGGTATATCCTTCCACGCCGATGGATGCCAAAGGTTTGCTGATTGCGGCCATCAACGATCCCAACCCGGTGATGTATTTTGAGCACAAAGGCTTGTACCGCAGCATCAGCGGCGAAGTGCCCACTGAATATTATGAGATAGAAATCGGCAAGGCCCGGCATGTACAGGAAGGGCAGGATATCAGTATTATTACTTATGGGCTGGGCGTATATTGGGCACAGGAATATGCGCAGGGGCATAAGGATGTTTCTATTGATATACTTGACCTGAGAACGCTGCTGCCGTTGGATTATGAAGCTATAACCGCATCGGTGAAGCGCAGCGGGAAGGTAATAATGCTGCACGAAGACACACTTACAGGCGGTATTGGCGGCGAAGTGGCGGCCTGGATAGGCGAGCATTGCTTTCAACTGCTGGATGCGCCGGTGCTGCGGTGCGCCAGCCTCGATACGCCGGTGCCTTTTAACAGTAAGCTGGAAAAAAACTTCCTGGCAAAGTCGAGGCTGGATGCAATGGTAAAGCAGTTGATGGATTATTAGCAATCGTTAGATTTTAAAACACTGCAAACTAAAATTTTAATGACTGAAATGGGCGATAATAAGCAGAACAGGTTATTGGGTATTGTTTCGCTTATTTGTGCTGTTTATTTATTACTTACAGCTTTTTATTATCACATTGATAAGTATTTAACTGGTATTGTTTTCATCTTTCTGACACTTCTTATTCCAATAACTTTTATTGCAATCGTAGTGTATGCTGTAAAAGGGGTTGTTCAGATTTCTTCTAACAGAAGCAGCCTAAATTTTAAATTTTGCCTGCCGGTAATTATCGCGTTGGTTACTTTAGTTTATACCATTTTTAGTCCCTGGCGGGTCAGCTCTGAAATATTGGAGCGTAAAATAATATTAAGGGCTTGTTTTGAAGGAACACAAAACCAAGCCTCTATAAAGTTCAGGCAAGACAAAACCTTCGAGATTAACTGGACCGGTGTTTTTGGGTATGATGAGTGGTTTACCGGAATATACCACCAGGAAGGAGATACATTTTACCTGAAATACAAAACGGAAAAACCCTTTCGTTTCGGCGATACAATTATCAATAACGGCAGGAGTTTAATTACAATAAACAAACTTAAAAAGGATAGTCACCAATATTTTGTTCCTTTTTCTCTTGGCAACTGCAAAGGATTAAATTAGCAGAATGCAAACTTATCCGGGCAGGAGACGTTAGACTTATTCATCATTTAATCCTGCCAGATAACAAATGGCCGACCGGTAAACTTTTTAAACCCGTGAACATTTAAACCTTTGAACCTGTCAACTTCGTGTACACCATATTTATCTTTGCTGCTTGCCGCAACATTTACATATCGTTTGCTTTACTGTTCCTTACCCGGTAGATTATGGCGCTATCTACGATTTGTTTTATAAATTACCCGCGCTGCAAAGGGCAGGAATTGCCATTCACCTGCATTGCTTTACCTACAACCGCAGTCCGCAAAAAGAGTTAGAGAGATATTGTGTTTCAGTTGATTATTATCCGCGTAAAACGGGTATCAAAGGTGTCAGCCCGAGGCTTCCTTATATAGTATCCAGCCGGAAAAATAAAGCGTTACTGAATAATTTATTACAGGACGATTATCCTATTTTAATGGAAGGTATTCATTGCACGTATCCTTTGCTCGACAAGCGTTTCCGGCATCGCAAGCTGTTTGTACGGTTACATAATGTGGAGTACCGGTATTATTATCATTTATACAAAAGTGCTGCGGCAGGTTTCAAAAAAATGTATTACCTCGCAGAAAGCATTTTGCTAAAAAAGCAGGAGCGCCGCGTTGCCCGTAAAGCCACTGCTGTATGGACAGTTTCCTCTAAAGACGCAACTGTTTATAAAGAAGAGTTCGGGTGTAAAAAAGTAAGTTACCTGCCGCTGTTTTTACCACCCTGGCAGGTAGCAGGCAAGTTGGGAAACGGCAGTTATTGCATTTATCATGGCAATTTATCGGTAGCAGAAAATGAGCAGGCTGCTTTGTGGCTGATCAGGGAGGTGTTTGCCGGTTTGAATGTTCCATTAGTAATTGCGGGAAAAAATCCGTCAGCACAGTTATTAAAGGCTGCAGATGCAGGCGGCATCAGGGTTGCAGCCAATGTGCCTGTAATAGAAATGCAAATCTTGATTGCCGATGCACAGGTACAGGTTTTGCCTTCTTTTAATGCAACCGGTATTAAGCTAAAACTGCTGAACGCTTTGTACAACGGGCGGCACTGCATTACCAATACGGCTGCCGTAGATGGTACGGGTTTAGCTGTATTATGCCATATTGGAGACACACCTGCAGCAATGCGGCAACTGATAAAATCGCTTTGGCAGCAGCCATTTGGCTCCGCAGATATTGATAAAAGAAAGGAAGTATTATACGGTCAGTTTGATAATGCGGCGGCTGCGCAATTTATTCTGAAAGCAATGCAGGAACCCTGAAACAAAGAACCCCGCCTTCCGTAGAAAGCAGGATTCCTTTTTGCCGACTATAACCAAGTTTACAGATAAAATCTTGGAAGAATAATATTGGACAAGGTAAAATGCGTTTCTGCTGATACCGATGCGGTTTTGGCAGGCATTACAGGCTTTGCAGGCGTAGTAGTTGCCGGTACCGAATCTGTATTTTTTCTCAATACACTGTCTAATTGCTGTAACTCTTTACGTTTTTGTTCTCTTTGCTGTTCCAATTGCTCCCGCTGCTGGTTAAAGTCATTTATATCAGGACTAATGTTGTCATCGTTATCGTTATTATCGTTGTTATCTTTTTTGCCATCAGTGCGTTCCAGCCCGTCTTTGGTCATTATATACTCTACATCGTGCTCCCAGGGCATACCATAATCTGCGTCATTGTTCCAGCGCCAGTCGTCGTCGTTATGCCAGCCAAAGTGCAGTCTGCCTTCCCAGCCACCAACATTGCTGTTTATTTTTATCCTTTTGCCAACCGGCACTGCAATGCTGATAATTACAGACTGGTTTCTGAATTTTTCATTTTTGGTAATCCCAATGCCTCTTTTTACCCAAAGCATAGAATCCTGCTGGCTGATGTTGTAGTTAATGTGGCTGCTTAGTTCGCTTGCTTCGCGCCTGCTGGCCCCATTGCTCCTTTTTACCATAGATACTGCAAAACTGTCTGTATCGGCTTTTGTAATGCGGACAAATACATTATTAATATACATGCTGTCTTCATCAATTCTTGCAAAAGGTTCCATCTGCAGCCACTGAAATTCATTATAAAATTTATCGTAGCGCGTAGCTTTTAGCTCAAGTCTGTTAGTGCCAGCATTGGAGAGGCCAATATTTTCGATACCCGGATTGTTTTGGTAGCTAAAATCGTTTACAAGGCATACAATTAAACCAACAGCGCTTGCCAGGCCTAACAGCCATAGTGATAAAAAGCTAACACGTATAACCTGCGAATTGTTTCTGTATTTTGCGATGCGGCGGATAACCGTAGTAATAATGGCGATAACCGGCACCCAGATAAACAATAAGGTGCCCCAGGCAAAAACGGTTTCCCAGCCATCATTAAGTATATACCCTTTTAGCGGTAATAAACCAATCATTGCCACGCCCGCCACAAACAGCGCGCTTACGACAGCAAATAATACAACCGCTATAATGAAGTAGATGAATATTTTAATGAGCAGTGCAAATGCATTGCCTATACCGCGGCTGCCGTACCTGGCCGTTTTAGAAAATTCGCTGCTGAAGCGCTTGCTTTTTTCGCCAAATTGCTTACTCCTTTCACCAAGCTCCTCACCAAATTTGCTTACTCTTTCTCCAACGCCTTTCATTTCTTCGGTAATATTATTCTTGATAGAATTAAGATCCACCTTTTCACCCTTCATTTCCAACCGGTCGGAAGTTGACTTGGCTTCGGGCAATACCAGCCATAGAATAATATAGATGATAGTGGCAGCCGGGCTGAATGAGACGGAAAAAAAGTTGGGATAGTGAAAAACTCCCCAGTTACTCCACCTAAAGATGAAGGAAATAAAAGGAATAAGAAAAATGATGCGTGGTATCCACACGTTTACGCCAAAATAGTAAGCCAGCCCACGGCATACACCGCCAACAATCTTATCTTCTGCATCGCGCAGGAGGCGTTTTTTGGCAGAGCCGATAACAGTAGAAGCGGTACTGGGCACCGCAACCCACAATACTAAATAAACTATAAAGCCAAAGCCAAAACCAAGTGCAAAAATCACGAACAGGATGCGCACGATCAGCGGGTCTATACCAAAATAATGCGCAATGCCGCTACAAACGCCGGCTATTACCTTGTCATTTTCCGAGCGGTACATCCTGTCTCCCTTAGTATAGGTATAGCTGCGGCCACTTTCTTCATAAACGCGGCTTTTTACTTTTTCCTCTTCGCCGGCACCGTCAAAATCTTCCGGGCGGCCAATGCTGTTAATGATGGCTGCCACATCTGCATCGGTAATGCAGGTGCTGCCTTTTTTAAGCGTTTCGCCAAACAGTTCGGCGATGCGGCTTTCTATATCATTGATTATTTCGTCGCGGCCTTCTTCATTTATAAAATAGCGGCGCAGGCTGTCCACATACTGTTTAAGTATGTCGTAAGCCGTTTCCTCTATAGGTATCACTCTTCCCTGGAAGTTGATGTTGATTACCTTTTTCATTTGTAAATTATATTTATTGGTTATAGTTGGTTGTGATTGTCTTCCGGTGTCTGGGTTAATGTATGCACGGCATCTGCTAATTCTTTCCAGGTGCGCTCCAGCTCGGCATAGAAGGATAGCCCCTGATCGGTCATGACAAAATATTTGCGTGGCGGCCCGCTCAGGCTTTCTACCCAGCGATAGGTGAGGTAACCGGCGTTTTTCAACCGGGTAAGCAGCGGGTAAAGAGTGCCTTCCAGAATCTGGAGGTTGGCATTTTTCATTTTTTCTACGATATCGCTCGGATACACTTCTCCGTGCCGGATGATAGATAAAATGCAAAACTCCAGCACGCCTTTGCGCATCTGACTTTGTGTGTTTTGTATATCCATTGTTAAGGAGTTTTTTGATGAATGACAGCACAAAGATATAAGATAATAAGTACTATGCAACACATAGTACCAGTTTTTTTAAAGTAACTTGCTAAGGAAGGATATAGTTTTACTACAATTAACTGTAAATCAGAATATTAGTTTAGTTTCTATTATTTGGATAAATGATGAATGGATTTGAGCGCTGATAAATGGCATTATCTTGCAAAGACGCTTGTTATTCTTTTGGAGAAAGTAATGATTTCCCACAAGCATTTTTGTATTTTCTGCCGGTTTCCGGTATTCTACACTTATTTTTGAATTATTTAGCCAAACGTATAAGTACCATCATAATATAATTTTTTCGAAAACAGCAGACATCCGGTTTTGAAAGAAAGCTTTAAAATACTTACTCGATTACAGATCGGTAAGTAAAGGAAGCTGTTTTCTAAATACATAGATTACCCTTCTGTTAGCTCTATGGTATGTCTTTTTGATTTCCTATAGCTCACTGGTTAAATTATTTATTTTCATGATTACACCGCTGGTTTCTGTTTGCATCACTACGTATAATTATGCTCATTTTTTAGAGGAAACGATTCAAAGCGTGTTAAACCAGACATTTACGGATTTTGAATTAATTATTTCAGATAACAACTCTACTGATAATACCGATGCGGTGGTTCAGCAATACTTACAGGACAAGCGGGTTTCGTATCATAAGAACGCCGTTAATCTCGGTATTTCCGGCAACTGGAACAAGTGCCTTGAGTATGCCAGGGGTAAGTATATTAAGTTTCTGTGCGCCGACGACCAGTTTAGCCCGCAACTACTGGAGAAATTTGTGAATACGATAGAGCAATATCCGGATGTATCGCTTGTAACCTCTTACCGGCAGGCTTTTGAAGGTTCCACCGCTATCATTAAAGTTCCCTTATCGGGCTGGCACAGCGGGCAGGAAATAATTAATCATACACTTAATACGTATGGCTGGCTTGGCGAGCCAAGTGCAGTAATGATAAAAAAGGAGAATCTTTACGTCGGCCCTTTCCGCACAGACGTTACCTGGCTGATAGATGCAGAAATGTGGCTCCGGCACCTTACGGCCGGCAACTGTTACATTATTCCCGAGCCTTTAGCCTGCATACGTATCCATGGGTCTCAGGTTACCAATAAAGTAATGCACAATTTTATTAATTATTTTGAAGAATATTACCTCAGCAAAGCCATTAAAGAACACAACGGGTATGATATAGACACTTCCGGTATAGATATAGATGCGGTAATTAAAATGCGGGCAGCCAAATGTGCTAAAGTAATGTACAAGGTGCTGCCACAGCTATATAACAAGGAAAAACGGCAGATATTTATGCACGCCTTTTCGATAGCAAATAAAGAGCATGTACTTATAAAGCCTGCACTTGTAGTGATAGGTAAAATATTAAACAGAAAAAGGTAAACACGCTATCCGCAGCGGAAACGTCTTTATGGCAGCCCGATTATCGGGCACCTGATTGCTATACAACAAAGGCTCAATATTTTAATATTGAGCCTTTGTTCGTTATAAGTCATTACAAACCTTTATATTTTTACAGACTGTTGAAACATCAAACTGCTGCTACATGCCTGCGCCGCCCGTAGCCGACTCGCGGTAATCGGTACCTAAGCCAACTGCAAACGGAGAATTAATGGTTTTATATTTGGTAAAATGCGGGTCTGCCAGGTCTTCTTCCCGTTTGGTAGTATAATAATAGAGGTTTAATTGTATGCGCCGCACATCGTCGGGGCAATCCAGCGGCGCCGGAACACCATGGTTAGAATCCTGCGTGGTATTAAAAACAATCAGCCGGTTAGCAACCGGCGCATACGCTTTTACGGCGTGCGTCATTTCTTTGTCCCAGAATTCCAGGCTTCCGTTCCATTCGTCCTGCCAGTTTTCATTAAGGTATAATAATGCATTAATTCTTCTGTGCGCCAGCAGCTTATGGTGCCAGTTAAAATCGGCATGTACTTTAAGATAATCTCCCTTGCCGGAAGAATGCAGCCCGCCCGCAATATAATAGGGATCGGGAATCAGGTTGTCTATGCCGGTAAGGGTTTCCAGAAAAAGCAGGAACTGCCTGGAATTTAATTCGCGCAGCATCATGCGGAGCAGGGGCGTAAACTTTCGCTCGTCGTGCTGATATACCCGTTTGCTGTTGGGATTATCGGTAACTACCCAACTGATGTCTCCGGGTTTGGGCGCCTGCTCTGCCAGTGACTTGATAATTTGCGGATCTATAAAATTATCAAAAGCTATATGCGGAAACGGATCGGCATTTACATAGCTCCCGTGATTATCTACCGCCATTTTTGCATATTTGGGGTTATCAAAGATGCCCGTTGGGTTTAACGGTTCGGCTACAGGTTTTGGTTCCATTTTTTATATTAGTTAAGGGTGATGAAGATATCTTTTGTTTACTGATTCTGTAAAACAGCTTTCTTTTCTATCGCCGGCCTCAGTTGGAGGTACTGCAGAATTCCTGCGCATACCGTTTTTACTTCTTCTTTTGTAAGGCTGAAATTACTGGGTAAATTTACAGCTCTTTTGTATAAACCGTGCGCTACTTTATTACTGCTTACCGTTTCAAACATGGGCAGGGAGGACAGCGGAAAGAAAAACGGCCGGGCTTCTATTCCAATTTTTTTTAAATACTGAATCAGGTGATGCGAATCTACTGCTAAGCTTTTATCAAAAACGGCTGTGGGCATCCAGTAAGAATTGAAAGTGCCTGCCGGTTCGGGGTTAAGGTAAATGCCTTCGATAGCTGCAAAAAATTCGGCATACCAGTTAAAAACTTTTCTTTTTTTAGCAATTATTTCATCCAGCCTTTCTAATTGCGCACAGCCCAATGCAGCCTCTATATTGGACATTTTAAATTTGTAGCCCAGTTCTTCCATCCAGAAAGTGCGGTTTACTTCCGGGTCGTTATTCTTTTTCGGGTCTCTGCCATGGCTGTTTAATACTCTCACTCTTTCTATATGCCTGCTGCTGTTGGTTACAATCATGCCGCCCTCGCCGGTAGTAATGGTTTTGGTACCATGAAAAGAAAAGATGGCTATATCGCCAAAGCTGCCGGCTTTTTTTCCCTCGTACAGGGAGCCTAAACTTTCGGCGGCATCTTCCAGCACCGGCAGGTCGTGCTTTTTTGCGATGGCCATAATTTTGTCCATTTCGGCAAGATTGCCGTAGATATGCACAGCAATAATCACTTTTGTCTTAGGCGTGATAGCTGCTTCAATTTTGGAAGGATCAATACACCAGCTATCTTCCAGCACATCTACAAATACAGGCTTTGCTCCTAAATGACTGATAGAAGCTGCAGAGGATACCCAGTCTATCTCGCCCAGAATTACCTCGTCGCCTGCTTTAACACCCAGCGCTGCGAGGGAAAGATGGATGGCGCCCGAGCCGGAGGAAGTGGCCAGGGAATATTTGGTTCCGATGTAGGCAGCAAACGTTTTTTCGAAGCGGTTAATATAGTCGTAACATTTGTCTCCCCATCCGTTTTTAACAGCATCTGTTACGTATTCAACTTCCAGGTCAGTTACAGTGGGGTTGTGGATAGAAATCATCGCAATAGTTTAACGAGGCCTGGTTGGCTCAACCAGCTATAAATTAGTTACGTTTAAGGCTTGTAAGTCAGATTGCCTTGTTAAAGGCAGTTGACTAAGAAATACAAGATAGAAAAAAGTTTAAATACAAAAGGGTATTGCAAAAGATATTTACAATGCCGGTTAGTTTTTAAGCGAACTGCAAAGAAACAACTTTCAGCAAAATCAATTTAAAAAATTCTATTAATATTTTTTTTCATATCATTTATTTGCTGCGGGCAGTATGAAAAATAAGATTAGCATAGCTGTTTTTTACCTGCGGGCTACGGAAATGAATATTAAAGACCAGCTCTTTTAATAACAGGCACTTGCAAAAGCAGCCGGGATAAGGATTTACATTATTCCTTCTTTTCTGTTGCTACATTTGATGTTCAGCTTTTAGTTATGCAGCGAATCAAGCAAAAAATAATCAACGACCCGGTGTATGGATTTATTACCATCAGCCGGCCATTGATCTTCGATATACTTGCCCATCCTTATTACCAGCGCCTGCGGCGTATTCAACAGATGGCGCTGGCGCATTATGTTTACCCCGGCGCCGTACATACCCGCTTTCATCATTCTATCGGCGCTTATCATCTTATGTGCGGGGCTATCAGCGAATTATGCAATAAAGGCATAGCGATAACGGAGGAGGAAGGCGAAGCTGCAAAGGCAGCTATTTTACTGCACGATATTGGTCATGGCCCTTACTCGCACGCTTTGGAGAATATGCTTATTCCTGCTGCAGACCACGAGGAAATAGGCCTGGAGATTATGCATAAAATGAATGAAGACCTGGGTGGCCGGCTTACATTGGCTATTGCTATTTTTACCAACCGGTATTCTAAAACTTTTTTGCACAGCCTTATCAGCGGGCAATTGGACGTGGACCGGATGGATTACCTCACGCGGGACTCTTTCTTTACGGGCGTAAGTGAAGGCGTAATTGGCTACGACCGGATTTTAAAAATGATGATGGTGCATAAAGGAGAGCTGATGATAGAGGAAAAAGGTATTTATAGCGCAGAAAAGTTTTTAATTGCCCGCCGGCAAATGTACTGGCAGGTATATCTGCATAAAGCGGTGCTGGCTGCCGAAAAAATGCTTCGCCAAACGGTGCAGCGGGTAAAAGACATTTACCAGCCCGGTGACACAGTGCTTAAAACCGGCGCTGCCATGGATGCATTTATAATGCCGGATGGCCATACACCAACAGATTTTATTGATGCATTTTGTAAAATAGATGATACGGATGTGCTGTTTGCCATTAAGCGCTGGAGCGGGCACCGGGATATAGTGCTGGCAACTTTGTGCAGCGGCTTGCTTAACCGGAAACTGCTTAAATGCACATTGCAAAATACGCCGTTTGATGCAGATGAGATTGCACGAACCCGTAAAGCGGTTGCCAGGCAATTAAAAATAACCGAAGAAGATGCGGCTTACCTGGTGTTTTCCGGCAATGCAGAAAACACTACTTACAAACTGGCCGATGCACACATCAATATTTTATTTAAAAACGGTACTGTAAGAGAAATTTCACAGGTTGATAACCCTTTAATTAGTGAGACATTGTCAATGCCTGTTAAAAAATTCTACTTTTGTCAACTACCATAACGGTTGTTAGGTTTATAAAACATTTATTAAACTAATCTATGCAGTTCAGCGCAGCGCAAATAGCCATGATAATTGGTGGCGAGGTAGAAGGCGATGCCAACCTCGCGGTAAGCTCGTTTGGAAAGATTGAAGAAGCACAAAAAGGGCAGTTGGCTTTCTTAGCCAATCCAAAGTATGAGGAATTTATTTATACTACCGAAGCTTCCATAATTATCATCAATAAAAGTCTGGAGTTAAAACAGCCGGTAAATGCCGCACTTATCCGTGTGCCGGATGCCTACTCCGCTTTTGCTGCCCTGCTGCGTAAATACCAGGAGATAGTGACTCAGCAGCTTACCGGTATTCAGCAGCCATCATATATCGCATCCAGTGCTTTGCTCGGCGAAACGGTATATGTGGGCGCTTTTACCTATATCGGCGAGCATGTACAAATAGGCGCCAACGTAAAGCTTTTTCCGGGTGTATTTCTTGGCAATAATGTGCGTATCAGCGATAACAGCATTCTGTATGCCGGCGTTAAAATTTACAATGATTGCGTGATTGGTAAAAATGTAACTATCCATGCCGGTGCGGTGATAGGTGCAGATGGGTTTGGCTTTGCGCCGCAGGCAAATGGTACCTATAAAAAAGTGCCGCAGATCGGTAACGTGGTGATAGAAGACTTTGTAGAGATCGGTTGCAATACCTGTATAGACCGGGCTACTATCGGCTCTACCATTATCCATGCCGGCGCCAAGCTCGACAACCTGATACAGGTAGCGCATAATGTAGAGATTGGTACCAATACAGTGATTGCCGCGCAGGCAGGTATTAGCGGGAGCACCAAGATAGGCAACAACGTGGTAGTAGGCGGCCAGGCGGGTATTGTAGGCCATTTGCATATTGCCGATGGCAGCAAAATAAATGCACAAAGCGGTGTTACCAAATCTATTAAAATTCCTAATATAGCCGTTACCGGCTCACCTGCTTTCGATTATACTTCTGCTTTGCGCAGCCAGGCCGTTATGCGCAGTTTGCCTGATATGGAAAAACGCATTGTTGAACTGGAAAGGCAGTTACAGCAATTGATAGCTATGCAGGTAAATGCATAACAGTTGCTTCGTCCTGTACATTAAACATTTCTTTTGCGGGAAGCAAACGCCTCTGTCCTGTAGTTTGAACCGGATAGGTTGCTATAATATTAATAATACAACCTGCGGCTGAAAAGGCATTATTACACTTTTTAAATGCTTTGTGCTGTGTTCAGCAAAGCTTTTGGTTTTCTTTTTTATTTTTTACTACTATGGATAGAACACAGATTATTTACCTTGTTTTTGGTGTTGCCCTATTAGTAGCACTCATCTTTGATTTGGGGGTGATCAGTAAGAAGAATGTAACAATTACTATAAAAAAAGCCCTGCTGCAAACAGCGCTTTGGGTAGGTTTGTCGCTGGCTTTCTGGGCCTTTATCTGGATAGAAAAAGACAGCCATACAGCTACCAAGTATATCAGCGCATACCTGATGGAGTGGAGCCTGAGTATAGACAATGTTTTTGTCTTCATCCTTATCTTTTCTTTCTTTAAAATAAAAGAAGCCGATATTGGCAGGGCTTTGCTGATAGGCGTTTTACTGGCTATTGTTTTCCGCATTGTATTTATCGCTGCCGGCATTGGTATTATCAATCAGTTTCAGTGGGTGCTGTATATCTTCGGCGCCTTTCTTTTATATACCGGTATTAAACTCTTTTTTCAGAAGCAGGATGAGGAATACAAGCCGCAGGAGTCGGGCGTGTATAAACTGATGACAAGAGTATTTCGCATTACAAACAAAGAAGCGCCGGGCAAA
Organism: Ilyomonas sp.; assembly: GCA_965247435.1. Lineage (GTDB taxonomy): Bacteria > Bacteroidota > Bacteroidia > Chitinophagales > Chitinophagaceae > Ilyomonas. Next base: position 5,805,083 of record OZ252019.1, read on the forward strand.
TACTTCATCCGGGAAAACGGTAAACGGTTTTTCACTACGCTTTCACTGGTTGTTTTTATGCTGGCAGGCACCGATGTCTTATTTGCTTTTGATAGCATTCCGACGGTGGTTACACTGGTGCGGGAGAAGGCCAATGTGCCTTTTCAGCCGGATGATATTATGGTCATTTATTCCAGCAATATATTTGCGGTGTTAGGCCTGCGAAGCCTCTTTTTTTTGCTGCGCGGCGCGGCCAGCGAGTTTCAGTACCTGCAGCAGGGCATTGCAGCCATATTGGTATTTATCGGCATCAAAATGCTGATTGAGTACTATGTTCATATTTCTATTTATATATCGCTGGCGGTAATTGTAGTGTGTATTGCAACTTCCATTATTTATTCTAAAGTAAAAGCTAAGGAAGAAGCTGTTTAGGCAATTAGTTTTAACAGGTTGATGTATTGCCTGATTGCCCGGCTGTTAGAAGATTTTACAATATAAGCAGACCTTGTCTGTATAAGGCTGGCATTATTTTATCATTAACCCGTGCCATAAGTACAACAGGAAGTATGACCCCAAGAAAAATTATGTACCTGGTAAATCCCATTTCTGGTACGGCTAAGAAAGATTTGCTGTTATCTGCCATAGAAAAACAAACGGTTGCAAAGGGTATCGCTTACGAAGTGGCCTATACAACTGCCAGCGGTAATTATACTTTACATAAAGAGAAAATAGAAGAAGAGCACTTTACCGATGTAGTAATAATCGGTGGCGATGGCACTGTAAACAAGGTGGTGAATGCACTACGGGATGTTGCCGGGTTGCAGTTTGGCATTATACCATTGGGCAGCGGCAACGGGCTGGCTTTTGCGGCCGGCATACCCAAAAAGCCACTGCAGGCGCTGCAGCTTATTTTTAATGGCAGGGCAAAACGTACTGATGCATTTACGATCAACAATCATTTTTCCTGTATGCTTAGCGGCATCGGCTTCGACGCCAAGGTAGCGCACGATTTTGCGGCCAGCGCCAGCCGCGGCCTGCTTACCTATACCCAGCAAAGCCTGATTAATTATTTTAAAGCGCAGCCATACCAGTTTGAAATAGAGATAGACGGTTTTTCTTTTTTTACGGATGCTTATTTTATCTCTATTGCCAACAGCAACCAGTTTGGCAATAATGTAACCATTGCGCCGAAAGCCAGCCTGAGCGATGGCCTGCTGGATATTGTAGTAGTGCAGAAAATGCACAAGGCCCGCCTGCCTTTTGCAGTGTTGCAACAAATACGGGGCAACAACAAGCTGCAGCAACTGGTAGAAGATATGTCGCAAAAGAACATCCTGTACTTCCAGGCGCCTGCCATTACCGTTCGTAATTTTAAGCACGCACCGTTTCATATAGATGGCGAGCCGGTAGCAACCAGCGAAGAGTTTAAAGCAGTAATTATTAAAGACTGTTTTATGCTGATACAACCGTAGGAATTGCAGCTATATAATTTGCGGTGTATGATGCGCCAATTGCAATTTGCAATGTAAATATTTTGACATCTTAAATTGTAGTTATACAACGCTTTTGCTATCAGCCAGATATATACAGCAGTTTTACCGCTTTATTCAAAGCCTTACTTTTGTGCCATTTGTTACAAAATACAAGTACTGGATTTGTAAATAAATAATATCTGATGAACCTGAATTTTAATCCCGATAAGCAACACACACTGGAAACTACGATCAGCATCAGCGGCAAAGGGTTGCATACCGGTATGCTGGTTGATATGGCTTTATGCCCGGCCAGTGCCGGCTTTGGTATCCAGTTCAAACGGTTAGACCTGCCGCACCAGCCTGTTATAAAAGCTGATTGCGACCTTGTAACCGATACGGCGCGGGGCACTACGCTGCAGGTGAACGATGCTAAAGTGAGCACCGTAGAGCACTTGCTGGCAGCCCTGGTAGGTATGGGTATAGACAATGTGCTGATAGAATTAAATGCACCCGAGATACCTATCATGGATGGCAGCAGCCAGCCTTTTGTAGAGTTGATAGAAGAAGCCGGTATAGCCGAGCAGGAAGCTACCAAAGTATGGTACAGCATTGATGAAAATATTTATCATTACGATGAAGCCAAGCGGGTAGAAATGGTGATTATGCCTGCTATGGAATACCAGATTACCACACTCATAGATTTTAACAGCCCGGTGCTTGGTACGCAATATGCGCAGCTAAAAAACATGCACGATTTTAAAGCGGAGATAGCACCTTGCCGCACATTCAGCTTTCTGCACGAGCTGGAGATGCTGCTGGAGCATGATCTTATAAAAGGCGGCGACATTAATAATGCTATCGTGATCGTGGATAAACCGGTAACCGAAGCCGCGATGAGCCGCCTTGCCAAAGCTTTCGGGCGCGATAAGATGGAAGTTAAAAGCGAAGGATACCTCAACAACCTGGAACTGCGCTTTGCCAACGAGCCTGCCCGGCATAAGCTGCTGGATGTAGTAGGTGATCTGGCGCTGATAGGCTACCCGATAAAAGGCCGGGTAATTGCCAACCGGCCCGGCCACAGCACCAATGTAGCTTTTGCAAAAAAAATAAAACAGTACATCCGCAAAAACAAGCACGTAAAAGACGTGCCTGTTTATAATCCTGCACAGCCGCCGGTCTTTAATTATGAGCACATAGAAAAAACGCTGCCGCACCGCTACCCGTTTTTATTGGTAGATAAAATAATAGAACTCACAGACACCCGGATTGTGGGCATTAAACATATCACCATCAACGAATGGTTTTTCCAGGGGCATTTTCCGGGCAACCCGATTATGCCGGGCGTTTTGCAGATAGAAGCACTGGCGCAAACCGGCGGTATTCTTGCCATTAATAGCAGCCCGGAAGGTAAGTACGATACTTATTTTGTAAAAATTGACAACTGTAAGTTTAAGCAAATGGTAAGGCCCGGCGACACCATGATTTTAAAAATGGAGTTTAATGCACCGGTGCGCCGCGGCCTGTGCGACATGCATGGTACCGTGTATGTTAATGGAAAAGTGGCTACTGAAGCCGACCTTATTGCGCAAATTGTTAAAAGACCATAGCTAAATTGTTATTTAATTATTAAGGCTATTTTTGCCGCCGCTTTATCAGCAACTCAAATAATGATTCATCCGCATACATATATACATCCTAATGCAAAGCTTGCCCGTAATGTAAAAGTTGATCCTTTTACGGTTATACATGAAGATGTGGAAATAGGCGAAGGCACCTGGATTGGTAGTAATGTAACCATTATGGAAGGCGCCCGCATTGGCAGGAACTGCCGTATTTTTCCGGGTGCAGTGCTGGCCGCCGTACCGCAGGATTTAAAATTTGCGGGCGAAAAAACGATTATTGAGATTGGTGATAATACTACTATCCGCGAATTTGTAACCATCAACCGCGGCACTATAGACCGTGGCAAAACCAAAATCGGCAGTAACTGTCTTATTATGGCTTATTGCCACATTGCGCATGATTGCCTGATAGGCGATAACTGCATCATGAGTAACAATTCGCAGATGGCCGGGCATGTAGTAATGGGCGACTGGGCTATTCTGGCCGGTGTGTGCGCGGTGCAACAGTTTGCCCGTATCGGTCCGCACTCTTATATCGCCGGTGGCAGCCATGTAAATAAAGACGTGCCGCCTTTTATTAAAGCCGTGCGCATACCGCTTAGCTACGGTGGTGTAAACAGCGTAGGCCTTAAGCGCCGCGGCTTCAGCCTTCAGCAGATCAATCATATACTCGACATCTATCGCATTATCTACAACAAAAGCCTGAATATAAGCCAGGCGATGGAGTATATAGAAGAAGAACTGCCGGCAACAGATGAGCGGGACGACATCCTCACTTTTATCCGGGAGAGCGTTCGCGGTGTTATTAAGCGGCACGTAAAAGGTGCCGAAGAAGAAGTGTAATGCTTAGACGGTATAAATGTTAGGTATTATACAAGCCGCCGCACTTTGTTTGTAATATTGTTTTTAGGTTAACAGGAAGCCACTCCTGCGATTCATTTAATAGCAAATAACTTTTCTCTTTTTCATAATTTAATTACTTTTAGTTCTATGGAAACAGAAGTAAAAGAGCCTGCCGTTGCTTATAATAAAAAGTACATTACCGAAGAGGAGTACCTGGCAATGGAAGAAAAATCGCCGGAAAAACATGAGTATTACCAGGGTGAAATATTCGCCATGTCTGGTGTAAAAGTGCCGCATACAATTATTGCAATGAATTTGTCGAGAGAGTTGGGTAATCATCTGCGGCGTAAGCCCTGCAAGCCCTTCAACAGCGACCAGCGGGTATATATACAAAAAAACGGCATGTTTACTTATCCCGATCTTTTTATTGTGTGTGGTAATATTGAAACAAGGGACAATGACAATTTTAATGTGCTGAATCCGGCTGTGATTATTGAAATTTTATCCCGCTCTACAAAAAACTACGACCGTGGCGATAAATTTAAATTATACCGCGATCTGCCTTCTCTGCGGGAATATATTTTGATTGATTCGGAGGCGGTGAGTATTGAAGCTTTTTCTATTAACGGGCAAGGCTTTTGGGAATTGAAAGAATATACAGATGCTGCGAATGAGTTGTATATCCGTACTATTCAGCTCTATATACAGGTAAGCGACATTTACGAAGACACAGGTTTACTAACACCCTGATGGCTGCTATTTTTCTTTGGGTGGTATAGTAAGCCGGCCTTCCTTAAACGCATTAGGTATAGTTGCATTGGTTTGTTTAGGCTTCAGGCACAGCATATTATCTGTCTCCATCTTATACACGCCTCCCAAAGTATTTGCCCCAACCAATACACTTTCGTTTAGTAAATTAATTGCCGGCGTATTATACCGGGCCGGCCCATTTTCATTATTTTTCTGCAAATCGGGGAATAGCATCATAAGGCTATCGTTCCCTTGCTTTTGCTTGTAGGTATAGAGCGTTGCATTGTTTGTTTGCGCCCGACCCGGCAAAA